>NC_016584.1 GCF_000235605.1 Desulfosporosinus orientis DSM 765 | reverse complement strand
TTTAAATAAATTTTTGTATTTTGTCATATAAGCTCGTAAAACGTTTAAAATATAGCATTGTGAGTTAGAATATGATAGAACCTTTAAGCCTGGAGGAGTTATGCTAAAAAGACAATTTCGCTTACGCCAAAAATCAGGCTTTAAAACAATTTTTGAGCTTGGGAAAAACTACTCTTCAAAATATGTTGCTATTTATGTAATATCAAAATCCCCAACTTGCTTTGGTTTTATCGCCTCAAAAAAAGTCGGCAATGCAGTTCAGCGAAATAGAGCTAAAAGATTAATGAGAGAAGTTATTCGGCTTAATTTGCCAAAAATAAAAAGTCATGTACAAATAATTTGTATAGCGAGAGTAAGAATCAAAGGAGTTTCCTATTCGGAAGTCGAAAAGAGTATGATGTACATATTAGAAAAGGCGAATGCTTTAAAAAGTGAGAAACTATGAAACGTTTATTGGTGGGTTTAATACGCTTATATCAAATTTTTATTTCTCCTCTTAAAGGCCAAACATGCCGGTTTTATCCTAGTTGTTCGGAGTACTCCATTCAGGCTTTACAGAAATACGGTCTTATAAAAGGAAGTTGGAAATCTATTATACGAATTTTAAAATGCCACCCTTTTCATCCGGGAGGGCATGACCCAGTTTAAGGAGGGCTTTTGTGAGTACTATTGTTGAGGGAATGACTTATTTATTAAATATACTCTATAATTTATCGTCGACGATTGGTTTAGCGAATTATGGTGTAGCTATCATACTTTTGACTATTTTAATTAAAACTTTGATCTTTCCATTAACATATAAACAAATGGCTTCTATGAGAAAAACTGTTGATTTGCAACCGAAGATCAAAGCTATCCAAGAGAAATATAAAAATAATAAAGAAAAAGCAAATGCTGCTGTTATGGAGCTCTATAAAGAACACCAAGTAAATCCTTTGGGCGGGTGTTTGCCGATAGTTGTTCAATTACCGATTTTTTGGGCATTATATAGTGCTTTGAGACATTTTCCATATGATCCATCCAATGCTTCTGCTCATATTTTTTTAGGTTTTGATTTGACGCAAATTTATGGGTTTACATTGTCATATCATTTAATCCTTCCATTATTTGCAGCTGCAACGACCTTCCTCCAAACTAGATTAACAAGTCCTAATGCTAGTACCGATCCTACTCAGAAGACTATGTTGTATATAATGCCTGTGTTTTTTGCATATATTAGTGCCACTGTCCCTGCAGGTTTAGCCTTATATTGGGTAACTATGAACGTTGTGTCCATTTTTCAACAGCTTTATATAAATAATCGCTTGTCAAATAAAACAAAAAAAGCAATATAAGGAACGTGTTAGGCGTGAGGAGGATCGTTCATGAGGATTGCAGAGAAAACTGGAAAAACAGTTGAAGAAGCAGTAAATGCCGGTATTGCAGAATTGGCTGTGGATCGTGATCGTGTAAAAATAGAGATACTTGAGGAACCGACTAAAAAAGGATTATTTGGACTGTTTGGCACACGGTTGGCAAGAGTACGCGTGTCTTATGAGGATAATCCAGGAGTTTTGGCTGCTGATTTTATAACAAAAGTCTGTACGGCTATTAGTGTCGATGCTGAAACTCAGGTAAGTAAAAATGGTGAACATTGGCATGTCAATATCAAAGGTCCAGAACTCGGTATACTTATAGGCAGGAGGGGAGATACTCTTGATGCCCTTCAGTACTTGACGAATTTAGCTGTTGCAAAACAGATGTCCGAGAGAGTTCGAATTGTTGTAGATGTTGAGGGCTATAGACTTCGGCGGGAGGAAACATTAGTTCGTCTTGCGAAAAGATTATCGGAAAAGGTTAAGAGAACGGGGACAAGGATAGTGTTAGAGCCAATGAATCCGCATGAACGGCGAATTATACACACTTCTTTGCAAGATGAAGCAAGAATTTCAACTTTTAGTGAGGGCGATGAACCGAATCGAAGGGTTGTAATATCACTTAAAAGAGGCTAAGAGGGGGTATACCCCCTCTTTTTTATACTAATCAGTATAACTTTTGTTGCATACCGCAAGATGGATAATACGTGTGAGGATAGTGTCTTCGTCGGGCGCCAGCCAAGTTTTCTAATACTAAAGGACAGCTGCAGGATAAATATACAAATGGGGAATGAAATTCATGGAAGATACAATAGTCGCCATGGCTACGGCTATGGGTGAGGCAAGTATTCACGTTCTAAGATTAAGTGGTTCAAAAGCAGGTCTAATTATAGAAGAATGTTTTAAACCTCAAAATAGAGAACGTTGGGCAAGTTATGATAACTTTACTCTAAATTTAGGATTATTTCATGATGAAAGTACCATACTTGATGAAGTGTTGGTTGGCAGAATGTTGGCCCCCACGTCATATACAGGAGAAGATGTATATGAAATAAATTGCCATGGCGGTCCATTTGTTGCTCAAAGAATTTTGCAAGCTTGTATTCGTCATGGTGCTCGTTTAGCAGAACCCGGGGAATTTTCAAAACGTGCTTTTTTAAATGGTAAACTTGATTTAATTCAGGCAGAGGCAGTGATTGATTTAATCAGTTCTAGAACTGAAACATCTGCTAATTTGGCTTTATCTCAATTAAGTGGTGGTCTTTCTGATAAAATTACTCAATTAAGGGAAGAGATTTTGGAAATTTTGGCTTACATTGAAGCTGGAATTGATTTTCCTGAGGATGATGTAGAAAGTTTAGATAGAAGTACACTTGAATCATTAATTAAACGAAGTGTTAAAAATGCAGATCTATTATTAGCTGGTAGCAAAACAGGAAAAATAATTAGAGACGGATTATTAACAGTAATTGTCGGACAGCCAAATGTAGGAAAATCAAGTCTTCTTAATGCTTTAGTACGTGAAGAACGAGCAATTGTCACAGATATCCCCGGGACAACACGTGATGAAATTAGAGAATCCGTTAATGTTGGAGGCATCCTGCTTCAATTAGTTGATACAGCTGGCATTTGTGAGAGCAATGACCTTGTAGAACGGCTTGGAATTGAAAGAGCTTGGAACACTATGAAGTGTGCAGAATTGATTCTTCTTGTTGTTCAGGCAAATCAACCTCTTACGGATGTCGAAAACCAAATTTTAAAGCAATATTCCGAAAAAGTTATTGTGCTTTTAAATAAAATTGATCTGTTGAAAGACGGTGATATTTCTAATCATTGTTACGATAAGGGAGTTTTTATTCCTTTTTCAGTACTCCAGCATAAAGGATTTAATGAACTGGAAGATGCTATAAAAAAGAGAGTCTATTATGGTGTGACAGTGCAATCGACGGACCCTCTACTTTCAAATGTAAGGCAAATTGCCTTGTTATCAAACTGTGCTCAGTCATTAAGACAAGCAATAGCAAGTATAGGTTTGGGCATGCCCTGGGATATACTATCAATAGATATTCGGCAAGCTTTACAACAAGTCTCTGAAATTACGGGTCATAATGTTCAAGAATCCCTTCTTGATGATATTTTTTCTCGATTTTGTATAGGAAAGTAGGATGAACTTTGGAATATTTTGCAGGCAAATATGATGTAATTGTTGTGGGAGCTGGTCATGCCGGTTGCGAAGCTGCTCTAGCTGCTGCGCGAATTGGTTGTGAGACTCTTTTACTCACTTTAAATTTAGATACTATTGCACATATGCCTTGTAATCCTTCTCTTGGAGGACCGGCAAAGGGGCATTTAGTAAGAGAGATTGATGCCTTAGGTGGACAAATGGGAATTGTGGCAGATGAGACTTCTTTACAAGCTAAGATGTTAAATACTGGTAAAGGACCTGCTGTTCATGCATTACGGGTTCAGTCAGATAAACTTGCTTATCAGAGTCACATGCGCAATGCACTGCTTTCACAGCCTCGGTTAACAGTAATCCAAGGTCTCGTTGAAAGGCTTGATATAAAAAATAATTCAGTGTGTGGTGTTGTTACACGCACTGGTGCTCGTTTTGAATCCGGGAGAGTAGTGTTAACCAGTGGTACGTATCTGCGTGGAAGGATAATTATTGGGGATTCTATGTACCAAGGTGGACCTAATGGTCAGATGCCTGCAGTGTCATTGTCAGACTCTCTAAAGGAGTATGGGATTGAATTAGGAAGATTTAAGACTGGAACCCCTCCGAGGATTCAGCGTCAATCTGTAGATTTTAGTAAATTCCGCGTTCAGCCTGGTGATGATTTTCCATGGCGTTTTTCTTTTTTGCCAACTGAAAGTAAATTTTGGCATGGAGATCCATCAAAACAAGTTTCTTGCTGGCTAGGATATACAGGAACTAAAACTCATGAAATTATTCGTAATAATCTTTATCGAGCGCCTTTATATTCAGGAAAAATCGAGGGTGTTGGTCCACGTTATTGTCCATCCATTGAAGATAAGGTTGTTCGTTTTTCTGAAAGAGATGCACATCAGATATTTTTGGAACCTGAAGGCTGGCAGAGTGAGGAGTTGTATGTAGCAGGTTTATCAACAAGTATGCCAGAGGAAGTTCAAATTCAAATATTGCAAAGTATTGTGGGATTGGAAAATGTTCGAATGTTGCGGCCAGGCTACGCTATTGAATATGATTATGTTTTGCCGCATCAACTTTCTCTTTGCTTAGAAGTTCGTCAAATCAAAGGATTGTTTACAGCTGGCCAATTTAATGGCACTTCTGGTTATGAAGAAGCTGCTGCTCAAGGTTTAATTGCCGGTATAAATGCTGCACTACAAGTCTTTGATAAGGAACCTTTCATTCTAAGGAGATCAGATGGTTACGCAGGCGTCTTAGTAGATGATCTCGTTACAAAAGGTGTGAAAGAACCTTATCGGCTTTTAACATCCAGAGCTGAATACCGGCTTGTTTTACGTCAAGATAATGCTGATTTAAGATTAACGGAAAAAGGGCGACACATTGGACTCGTGAATGAAGATCGTTGGAAGCGTTATTATCAAAAAACCTGTGATTTAGAGTCAATAAATGGTTTATTGAAAGCAAAAGTTTTTTCTCCTTTAGATGAAGAATTACAACAAGTAATGATTGAAGCAGAATCAACTCCAGCTCGTGGTGGAATTAGTGCCCAAGATTTAATACGTCGGCCAGAAATTTCCCTGAAGCATTTGATTAAACTCCTGCCTGAGTTAGAAAATTTCGAAATGGAAGTTTTAGAAGAGGCAGAGATTGAGGCAAAGTATTCTGGTTATATTGACAAGCAACTATTAGAGATTGAAAAGTTCACAAGATTAGAGGAAAAAATTCTACCCGATAACTTTTCTTATGAAGAAATACGAGGTTTATCAACGGAAGGAAGACAACGACTTATGGAAGTGAATCCATTGAATTTAGGACAAGCTTCACGAATAACTGGAGTAAGCCCTGCAGATATTTCTGTTTTGCTCGTTTCCTTGGAACAAAAGCGCAGGAGGGAAAAATAAGAGGTGTTCGATGAGTATGCTGCTCTACTTGAAAGGTTAACCTATAAATATGTTGGCTCTAAACTTACAGATTTGCAAATAAATCAATTCTGTAAATACGGGGATCTCTTGTTGGAATGGAATCAAAAATTGAATTTGACAAGGATTATTGAACCAGAAGACGTTATTTTAAAACATTTTATTGATTCTATGGTTCTCTCGAAATATATGTATGGCGTTGATTTTGCTGATTTGGGTACTGGTGCAGGATTTCCTGGTGTCCCCCTTAAAATACTTCGACCGGAGTTAAAAGTGGTTTTGGTTGATTCCTTAAAAAAGAGGTTGGATTTTTTAGATGTCGTTATTGAAACTCTTAGTCTAACTGAAATACATACTGTTCATACACGGGCTGAAGACTTTGGCAGAGATTCAAAGTATAGAGGACGTTTCGAAACAGTAAGTTCTCGCGCAGTCGCACGATTGCCTATTTTATTAGAGTATGCTTTACCTGTTCTTAAGATTAATGGTCTTTTCTTGGCTGCAAAAGGAATACAAGCGGAGAATGAAATGGCTGATTCAGAAAAAGCTATAAAAATTCTCGGCGGAAAATGTGAAGGCAGGGAGCATTATAATCTCGGCGAAGGCGCTGAACATCGTGCAATTATATTGATTCGGAAAATCAAACAGACTCCTGCTCAGTATCCTAGAAAAGCAGGGATTCCTTCAAAAAAGCCTATTCAATAAATCATAAATGAATATTAGGGGCTTTACTGTGAAGTAAGGTCCTTTTTTATGATGGACGGTGAAGGAAATAAGTATACAACGTCGAATTTAAGAAAATATAAAGTCTTTTTGCTTCGATAAGTAGGAGGGGGAAATTTGGAAGAATCACAAAACCAGAGGCAGAGTTCAAATTATGGTCAATTAAATTCTGCATCAGAGGCTGCTAAATCATATCATCGTACAAAGAGAAGCCGGTCTCGATTTATTCTAAAGAAACGAAAATCATTATATATATCGTTAGCTCTTGTGCTCGTGGTTTTTGCTTTAGCAGGCATTTCAGCACTAGCTTACACACGAGACAATCATGTTATTGTCGATGGGGTAACTGTCTCTGGCATTAATATAGGCAACTTGACTCTTGAACAAGCTGACAAAAAATTAGATGATGAAGTTACACGTCTTAAAAGACAAACTGTAAAGCTTTCTATGGATCAATTTTCAGAGGAATTGACCCTTGATGATTTAGGTCTTATGATATCTGCTGATTCAGCGTTAGACGAGGCCTATAATATTGGCAGAAGTGGTTCTTTTTTTAAGAAAGTAATGTCAAAGTATCATGCTACAAGTGGTGTTAAATTAAGTTTGACACAGTCATGGAATGATCAAAAACTCTCAGATACTCTAAAACAAAAATTAGAAGGCTTAAATATTCCTTGTGTTGAAGCATCTTTTGAAATTACACCACAAAATACTATGGCAATTAAAAATGAACAAGTTGGTCGAGTTATAAATACCGAGGATTTAATATCTCAGATTAAAGGCATTGATATTTTTAAGCCTATTCCAGTGATGACTTTAAAATTCAAAGAACAGCAACCTACATTGACTGCTGCGCAATTGGAAGATCAAAAAATTACTGGTCTAATATCAAGTTATACTACCCGGTTTGATCCTTCTCAGACTGCTCGGTCAGAAAATGTTCGTTTGGCTGCTAAAGCGTTGGATAAAGCAATTATTAAGCCCGGAGATACTTTATCCTTTAATCAGATTGTCGGAGAACGCACAGTTGAAGCTGGTTATAAAGATGCTTATATTATTGTTAACGGGAAATTCGTTCCTGGTTTAGCAGGTGGAATTTGTCAAGTATCCAGTACATTATATAATACCGGCTTACTTGCAAATTTGCCTGTAACTCAGCGAAGTAATCATGATCTTGCCATCTCCTATGTTCCATTAGGTCAAGATGCCACGGTGGCATATCCAACTCTTGATTTGAAGTTTAAAAATAATACAGGAGCTTACCTATTGATACGTACAAAAGTAACCAATAATTCAGTTACTATTGACCTTTATGGAAAAGTTATTCCTGGTCAGGAAGTTACTATTTCGAATAAGATAGAGTCGGTTATTCCTGCTGAAGAACAGAAACTCGTCGACGAAACTCTGGGACATGGAGAAACCATTGTTAAACAAGTGGGTCAACCAGGATATATTGTAGATTCTGTTCGAACCGTTAAAATGAATGGAACGGTTGTAAAAAACGAACCCCTTCTACAAAGCAAGTATGCACCTTTACCAAGAATTATTGCTATAGGGAGTTAATTTTTTGGATAAAATTTATATTTGTATAAAAAAAGCGTTAAAAGCGCTTTTTTTATTTTGAGTGGTTTGATACTATCATAGAGTATAGTTTTTTAGTTGCTAAGTTTTCAGTTGGTAATGAGTGAAAAGGAAGTGGTCTATTGATAACTAAGGTAATCGCTGTAGCTAATCAAAAAGGTGGAGTTGCAAAGACGACGACAGCGATAAATTTGAGTGCTTGTTTGTCTGAGTTAGGTAAACGTGTTCTTCTTATAGATTTAGATCCCCAGGGTAATGCCTCAAGTGGCTTGGGAGTGGTCAAAAATAAGCTTTCGCGTTGTATTTATGATGTTTTGATTAATGATATTCCTCTAGAGCAAGTAATAATGAAAACAGAGCAAAAAGGTTTTAAAGTTGTCCCTGCTCGAATTGAATTGGCCGGTGCTGAGATTGAATTAGTTACTCAGCCGTTACGTGAGGAAAAGTTACGGAATGCAATAGAAGTTATTAAACATGACTATGATTTTATTATTGTTGATTGTCCTCCTTCTTTAGGACTTCTTACTTTAAATGCTTTGACTGCTGCTACAGATGTCATTATCCCAATTCAATGTGAATATTACGCACTTGAAGGTTTAACTTTGTTAATGAGTACATTAGAGAGAGTTCGGAAGCATCTCAATCCAAATCTTAATATTTTGGGTGCACTATTGACAATGTTTGATGCACGTACTAATCTTTCTATTCAGGTTGTTGACGAGGTTAAAAAGTTTTTTCCTAAAAAAGTATTTCGTAATATTGTCCCACGCAATGTTCGTTTAAGTGAAGCACCAAGTCATGGCAAAGCTATCAATACTTATGATTCTCGTTCCAGAGGGGCAGAAGTATACCGCGATTTAGCAAAGGAGGTCTTAGAGCGTGTCTAAGAAAGGACTTGGACGAGGACTTCAGGCGTTAATTTCTGATGAGATTGGTGATGATCCTGGAATAAAGGAATTGTCTATTACATTGATTGACCCTAATCCAGATCAACCGAGAAGAGAGTTTGATCAACAAGCTTTAAATGATCTGGCAGATTCTATAAGTGTTCATGGCTTGTTACAGCCTATTCTTGTTAGGCCAGTTGGTGAACGTTATATCATTATTGCAGGTGAACGCCGGCTTCGTGCAGCAAAAATGGCGGGTTTATTAAAAATTAAGTCTATTGTTCAAATATGTTCTGATCAGGAGATGACTGAACGGGCGCTAATTGAAAATATCCAAAGAGCGGACTTATCACCTATTGAGGAAGGATTAGCATACGAGAAATTAATAAAGGACTATGGATTAAACCAGGAGCAAGTTGCACAGCGAGTTGGAAAAGCAAGAGCAACGGTTGCTAATCTGCTAAGAGTCATTCAATTGCCAGGTGCAGTTCTTGATTTATTACGAGAAAACAAGATTTCCTTGGGTCATGCTAAGGTTTTATTAAGTGTAAAAGATACATCTCTTCAGGTGCTGACAGCAGAAAAAGCTGCAAAAGAACAATTGTCTGTAAGAGAAACCGAACGTTTAATCGACAGACTTGATGAAAAAACCATTAAGACAAAGTCTCCTCGAGAAAAAGACCATTTGCTGAAAAGTGTTCAAGATAGATTAAGAACAAACTTTCAGACGAAAGTTAATATTAAAGGGGATAATCGTCGGGGCAGTATCGAAATTCAGTATTTTTCTCAGGATGAATTAAGTCGATTACTGGAATTATGGAATATAACTATTGAATGAAAATGTTCCACGTGGAACATTGATTTTGAATATCAGTATAATTTTTGATGTTCCACGTGGAACATTGATTTTCGGTATCTGAAAGAAGGGGAGAATTTGTTAGGTACTATTGTGAATACGGGAGCTATACTGGTGGGAGGACTGCTAGGACTTATGTTTGGGCAGGCCTTACCAGACAACATTAAAAAAACTGTCATTCAAGGAATTGGAATGGCAGTTCTCTTGATTGGTGGTAGCATGGCCTTAAAAAGCGAAAATACTTTAGTAGTTATTGCAAGTTTAGTATTAGGAGGAATATTAGGCGAGACCATTGATATAGAACAAAAATTGCAGAAATTTGGTCAGTGGCTGGAAAATAAATTATCAAAGCATGGTCAAGGAACAAGTTTCACGAAAGCGTTTGTAACTGCAAGCCTGGTTTATTGCGTTGGGGCGATGGCCATTATGGGTGCTTTCGAAAGCGGATTAACAGGAAACAATTCTATACTTTATGCTAAATCAATGTTAGATGGAGTTTCAGCTATAGTTTTCACGTCATCAATGGGAATAGGCGTTATAGCTTCAGCAATTCCTGTATTTTTATATCAAGGGTTATTAACAATTTCGGCTGGCTTATTGAGTGGTGTACTATCCGCACAGGTCATCAATGAGATGGGGGCAACTGGTGGTCTGCTCATCGTAGGGATAGGAATGAATATTTTAGAAATAAAAGAGATCAAAGTGGGTAATCTATTACCGGGATTGTTTATTGCTATTCCCATAACCTTTTTGTTCTCTAGGCTTCATTTAGGAATGTAAGATCTCAAATAAGGACAAAATTTTGTTAAGGTTAACAATATATAAAGCCTTCACTATAATTTGAAAGGATGTGAATAAACCTGGTTTATAGCAGTTTGATGAAAATATGTAACTGCTAACTTTGTTTAGTCGACAAAGTAATGTTTAAAACTTGTAGGATTATAAACCAGGCTAATCAATTGGAAAGCATATCAAACATTCCCCAGTATATATGGTTATTAAGTACCTTAGGGTTATTTGTATTCATACTTCTAATTTTGATCATTTTATTATATCTTAGGATGAAACGCTTTGAAAAATCGTATCTCAGTTTACAGACGTTTATGAATGGAACTAACATGGACGATATACTTAATGGTTTTGTTAAAAATGTAGAAAACTTAGAACAGGCTGTTAAAAAATGCAACGAAAGGTTAGAGCCGATGGAATTAAAGTTGAGAGCAAGTATTGATCGTGCAGAATTACTTCGCTTTCGAGCCTTTGAAGACGTTGGAAGTGATTTGAGTTTTGCCATTGCCCTGTTAAACCAAGAAGGTGATGGGATTGTAATTAGCTCAATTCACAGTCGCGCTGAGGCCAGGATCTATGCAAAGCCTGTCAAACGTGGAGAGTCAACCTATTTACTCTCAGATGAAGAAAAAGAAGTTATCAAAAAAGCAATGATTAGCCAGAGAGTATAAACATTGACTATTTATTTAAGTGGACTTTCATATAAGAACGAGTAATAATTGAACTAATATTTTCAGACATACGCCAGACTAAATTTAGTCTGGTGTTTTGTAAAACCATAAATTCCATAAAACCGCCGACATTAACGATACCAGTTATGTGAGCTTCCCCAATTTCAGGAAGCTTTTTATTTACGCCTGCTCCTGGCCTTAAAGGACCATCTGCTAATGTAATACAGCCAATAGAATCTAAGCGACCTAAACATGCATCAATAGCAATAATAAACGGATTATAAAAGCTATGTTGGATAACAGAGATATACTGTTCCAAATTAGTAGCGTGTACAGGGTCATCCAATGTTCCGTAAATGTGTAGATGAGGTAATTTGAGACGAGATAGTAGAGTTCCAATAAGTGGACCTAAGGCATCTCCAGTCGACCGATCCGTTCCAATACATAATATGACAACAGGACGATTTTGCGTAGATATTAAAAGCTCGAAGAGCCGTTCTTCAAGTTTTGCCTTAGCGGCATAATCATCCATATGGGCTTTGATTTTTTGAGTCTCAGTTAATAATGAAAACAAACTCACAAGCTCTCCCTCACTTGTTATGAAGTGAAAATATACATCCACTAAATTATTTCCCAAATGGCTATGTTTTTATGCATGAGAAGCTGATTTAAGCCATAAGCATGTGGCGAGGAGGGAGTAACTATGAGGTGGAAAACATCATTTCAAGTAAGTGCAACTTATGTAGGTGCAGTTATGGGAGCGGGCTTTGCCTCTGGACAAGAAATTCAGCAGTTTTTTACACGCTTTGGTCATTTGGGGCTAATTGGTATTTCTATATCATCTCTATTTTTTGCTTTAATGGGATGGGGAATGTTAGATTTACAAAATCGATGGAGGATAACATCATATAATGATTTCTTCGAGGGCTTACTTGGCAAAAGGTTGGGGCTATGGGCGGATAGGCTGGTGAGCATGCTTCTCTTTGTAGGAATGTTAGCAATGGTTTCAGGAAGCGGTGCCTTATTTCAAGAATACTTTGGGTTTACCCGATGGATTGGGATTCTTTTAACGTGCTTCGTTATTGTTTTGGCATTATGGTATCAAGGAGAAGGAGTATTATGGATCAATTCAGTTTTGATACCATTAAAATTTGTCTTCTGCCTGGGAATTGCAGCTGCGGCCATTTTTTTAGTTTCTTCAGGAGACGGCTGCCCAATCGTACAATCCACTAATCCAATTGTAAGCAATTGGATTTTATCAGCAATTTTATATGTGTCATTTAATCTTACCCTCGCATTGGTAGTCTTTGCATCCCTTGGGAGAGACGTACAAAAGCCGGGGGCTCGATTAGGAGGGGTCTTGGGAGGAGTAGCCCTAGGATTATTTGCTCTTTCTATAGGAGGGGCACTATTGCGTTTTCCAGATGTGTTAGGCTTAGAAATTCCTATGGTTGGTATTGCAGGAAAATTAGGTGAATGGCCAGCTTTTTTTTACGTAGTGGTCCTTTGGTTAGCTATGATTACCGCTGCAGTAGGAAATGGTTTTAGTCTCATTAGCAGAATTGTTGACTCAGGCGGATTAAGTTACGGGAAGGCTACATCAGCAATACTTCTCTTGCTGATTCCTATGGCAGGGGTCAGATTTTCACAAATTGTTCAACTTATATACCCATTGTTTGGATACATAGGATTATTATTTATGCCAACTATTGTATATTGTTGGCTGAAAAGATAGGATATAAATTGGTTAATTTAGTTAAGGATTTGCCATAAAAGCAGAATTTTTGCTATAGTAAATGCGTAATGAGGGGTATAACTGAACATAAAGGGCGGATCACCAGGACTCGTTTCTAAAAGAAAAAATTATTTGACCAAACCACACCAAACCACAAGAATAAGGGGAACAAATAAAGATGGATGAACGACATTATTTAATAGGGACCGCAGGACATGTCGACCATGGAAAAACAGAATTAATACGAGCTCTCTCTGGAATTGAAACTGATCGTTTAAAGGAAGAAAAAGAACGAGGAATTTCTATTGAACTTGGGTTTGCTCACACACTACTACCTAGCGGACGGCAAGTTGGAATAATTGATGTTCCGGGACATGAACGGTTTGTACGTCAAATGCTTGCAGGAGCAAGTGGTATGGATGTTGTGCTGTTAGTGATTGCAGCTGATGAAGGAATTATGCCTCAAACCCAAGAACATTTAGATATTTTAACCCTATTAGAAATACCCAGAGGAATTGTAGTATTAAATAAAATAGACCTTGTGGATGAAGAATGGCTTGAACTCATGGAAGAGGAAATAGGTGAAAAACTAAAAAGTACAGCGTTTAAAGATGCTGAGATTTGTTGTGTTTCTGCCGTAACAGGTCAGGGAATTCAAAAACTTCGGGAAAGCATTGATCATCTGCTGGCAGAAGTAGAAAGTAAAAAATCTATCGGACCAGTTAGAATGCCAATTGACAGAGTTTTTAGTATACAGGGATTTGGAACAGTTGTTACAGGAACCTTGCATAGCGGAACTATGGAGTTAGGTCAGGAATTAATTATCGAACCCAGTCATCGCACGGCGAAGGTTCGGTCACTTCAAGTCTATAAAAATAAAGTTATTTCTGCAGGTGCGGGACAGAGGGTGGCAGTAAATCTTGCTGGAGTTGATGTTGCAGAAGTTGACAGAGGCTCTGTGTTAGCTGCCCCAAATGTATTCAAAGTAGGAAAAATATTAGATATAAAGGTTAGTAATCTTCCATCCGCTGAAAAGCCGTTGACACAGCGACAGCGAGTTCGATTTCACATTGGCACGACAGAAATTTTAGGACGCATACATTTATTAGATCACGAAGAAATTCCCCCAGGCCAGGAAGGGTTTGCACAAATTTTGCTCGAAGAACCGGTTCTTGCTGCACCTGGGGATCGGTTTGTATTAAGATTCTATTCCCCCACGTTTACAATCGCCGGGGGAAAGGTGCTAAGTGTCGCAGGATACAAATCTAAGCGATTTAAAGAAAGTGTATTAGATCAGATGAGGGTCAAAGATCATGGTGATCCCCTTGATTTACTAGAGAGAGAAATGGATGAACCAAGGACAATCTCAGAGCTGGCTGTGAGATTACATATTACTCCGGGTGAGCTCCTGGAAAGTTTAAAATCCCTAGAAAATGCAAATCGAGCGGAAGTATGGATGGAAGATGAAGGGAATCTTTATTGGGGTAATGCCGCTGCCGAAGCGTGGAGATCAAAAATGATTAGAGTTGTAAAGTCTCGCGAACAGGAATATCCTCTTCGTGGAGGAATAAGCAGAGAAGAACTTAAAACCCGGCTTAGTATTTCCTGGCCTCATCGACGTTGGCAGACAATCCTAGAACAAGGAAGTGTTCGTCAATTTTATCGTATTTCTGGGAGTAAAGTTCAAACCAATGAAGGACCAGAACTTCCCGCCAAAATTATCAAACAACTGGACAATTTGAAGCATTTTTGGCAAAATGTAAAACTCATGCCTCCAGAACTGAGTGCCGCTGCCGAAGCATGTGATATACCTAAAGCAGAGATCCAGGAATATGCAAGTTATTTATGTGATCAAGGGGAATGGCTTGCGATAGGAGGGGCTTATTATCGCAGTGAAGATATTCAACAAGCTAAAACTAGTTTATTGGAATTATTAAAATCAAAAGGTGAGGTTGGGGTTGCAGACGTTAGGGAAAACTGGGAAACCTCTCGAAAATATGCAGTCCCTTTATTAGAGTATTTTGATCAATTGCGTGTCACTCAGCGTAAGGGAGATAAGCGTATTTTTTTTGGTAAATAAAATTAAGTTTAGTAGGTTATGTATTTAATTGAAATCGTGTGATCCAATATTTAACAATTATCAAAACGCTAAATATATTTTAACAAATAAATTCCATAAAATTGTAAGTTTTATTTGGCAATGATTTTTACTAATAATTACCGGGTGAATGTTAACAAAATTCAGGTTACATTCTACATTCAATAGCTTGTCAAAATGAACTATAATATATAAAATATAGAACTAGAAGTTGTTATCTAACAGCTTCTCTTAATCAAAAAACCCGATCATAAATTTAACAATTATGATTGGGGATTTTTAATCGTAGTACATTATGGGTAGATGAAGGGCATACGAACTTGGAGGTGACTTAAGGAAAAATAATTGTAGACAAGGAACAAACTCTAGAGTCAGTCTTTATAGGGAAAAAAGAAAGAAAAAAAATCATGGATGGCCTATTATAGAGAGGGGTAGAAGAATGAGAAAATTTATTTCTGTAGCGACTGCAGCTCTTTTGAGTCTTGCACTCGTAACTGGCTGCGGTGCAAGTGGCGGAGATAAAGCAGCTGAGGTTATTAAAGTAGGCGGAGACCTTGAATTAAGCGGCGGAGCAGCTGCCTTTGGTCAATATGCTGAGAAAGCTATTAAGCTTGCCTTTGAGCAACAAAATGCTAAAGGCGGGGTATTAGGGAAGCAATTAGAATATGTTTCTGCAGACAATAAATCTGACCCTGGCGAATCAACGGTAGCTGCTACGAAATTGGCGACCCAAGATAAGGTTGTAGCAATTCTCGGACCTATGACAAGTGGAAATACCTTAGCTGCTGTTCAAGTAGTTACAGATAATAAGGTTCCCTTGATTACGCCAACCGGTACAGCAGATAAAGTTACCTTTGAAAATGGCCAAGTAAAACCATGGATTTTCCGCGCATGCTTTATTGACCCATTCCAAGGTCAAGTTGCTGCAAACTTTGCTACAGACACTCTTAAAGCAAAAAAAGCTGCCATCTATATTGACCAAAAAGGTGATTATTCTAAGGGCTTAGCGGCTTCTTTCGAAGAAAACTTTAAAGCCGCCGGCGGAGAAATCGTAGCAAAAGAACAATACGTAGCTGGCAGTGATTTAGATTTCCGTGCTACTTTAGTACGAATTAAAGCTGCTAATCCGGATGTTGTCTTTGTTCCTGGATACTATCAAGAAGTTGGACTTATCGTTAAGCAAGCTCGTGAGATGGAAATGAATCAAGTATTCATGGGCGGAGACGGTTGGGGTTCCCCACAATTAGTTGACGTTGCCGGAGCAGCTGCACTGGAGAATACCTATTATGTTAACCACGGAGCAATGGATGATCCCGGAATGGCTCAGTTCATTAAAGATTTCCAAGGAAAATACAATGCTGAACCGGATACATTTGCTGCCTTAGGTTATGACGCAGCAAACCTTTTAATTAAAGCTATCGAAAATGCAGGAAGCACAGATCCAGAAGCCCTGAGAAGCGCTTTAGAAAACATGAAGGGCTTCCAAGGAATCAGTGGGGAGTTGAATGTTGACCCAGCTACCCACAACCCTGTAAAAAGTGCTGCAATTTTGCAATTTAAAGACGGAAAGAGCGTATTTATGACAAAAGTTAATCCAAAATAATTTATGAACTTTGATACTGCTTGAAACAGCTTGACTAAATGTTTTGTCTGAATCTGGCCAAGGCTTAAATGGAATAAGTTATTTATGATTGTCACATTAGTAAGGAGGGAGGACAAACCTCCCTCCTTTTTTGTACTAATTTAGGCCCCTCCGCTGAGTCAGCACGTGCGAAGACAGTGTTGCAAGAAGGTTTAACCCGTGCGAAAACAGTGTTTTCGTCGTGGGCGTCAGCAAGCATTTCTAAACCCATTTTTCAGACTATGCCATGTAATGGAATTATCCTCGTAAATTTTTTTAGATGTCCATAGCCGATGAATTAATACCATAAGTAAATCTATGTTAGCCGATGATAAATTTCGCTGACAATAAGGTTAGCGCTAAATAAATATCTGCAAAATAGTATCTTATTGACCCATTATATGCTGATTCTAAAGTAATTCGGGAGTAAGGAGTTGAAAATATGGGAAATGTAACTGAGCAAATATTGCAGCAGATAGTGAATGGCTTATCTCTGGGAAGTATCTATGCTTTAGTTGCTCTAGGTTATACCATGGTTTACGGCATTATTAAACTCATTAACTTTGCACACGGGGATGTCATGATGGTCGGAGCTTATGTAGGGTGGTTTGCTACAACGACGTTGCACTGGTCATTTATCCCAGCCTTGCTGTTAGCCATGTTGGTAAGCGCGATTCTTGGTATGTTAATTGAACGGATAGCTTATAAGCCGTTGCGTAATGCAACACGAATTGCCTCCTTAATAACAGCGATCGGGGTATCATTCTTTTTAGAATATGGAGGCATGTTAGTCGTAACTCCTCAGATGCGCACCTACCCGCCTGTATTCCCGGATACAACCTATAATTTAGGAGGTATAATCATTAAATATGGTGATATTGTAATGATTGTTACCTCCATCGTTCTCATGGTTCTTTTACATGTCGTTGTTAAATATACAAAGATCGGAAAAGCCATGCGTGCAGTATCTTTTGACAATGAAGCAGCATTATTGATGGGGATAAATGTCAATAACACGATCTCAGCAACCTTTGCTATAGGTTCTGCATTAGCAGCAGCAGCAGGGGTATTAATGGGTGTATATTTTAATACCATCAATCCATTGATGGGCATCATTCCCGGACTTAAGGCTTTTGTGGCTGCAGTACTGGGCGGTATCGGCATTATTCCCGGTGCTATGGTTGGGGGCTTCTTCCTAGGCCTCACAGAAGCCTTTGTCAGTGGTCTTGGAGCTTCAACTTGGCGTGATGCTGTAGCATTTTTGATTTTAATTCTGGTTCTCATCATCAAGCCTAGCGGGCTTTTTGGTAAGAATGTCCGTGAGAAAGTGTAGGTGGTGTATATGGGTAAGCGGGTTAATCGTCAAAGTATAGTAACCTTAATAGGAGTCCTACTTGTCTATGCCATTGTCCAAGGTGCTATTTTCATGGATGCATTGCCTCCATTTGTAGCCCTTACATTAATCCAAATTTGTATCTATATTATTCTGGCTACGAGCTTAAATCTTATTAATGGGATAACGGGCCAGTTTTCCATCGGACATGCAGGCTTTATGGCAATTGGAGCTTATATGGCTGCCATAGTTGTTGTCAAGTTTCATGGACCGCTTATTTTAGCTCTTTTGGCAGGTGCGGCGGTTTCTGCCCTTGCCGGCTTTCTTATCGGATTGCCTACATTAAGGCTAAAGGGAGATTACTTGGCCATTGCTACTCTAGGATTTGGAGAGATTGTCAGAATTATCTTTCTAAATACTGAGTATGTCGGAGGGGCTTCCGGTTTTTCCGTTCCGAAAACAATCACCTGGACTTGGGCATTTTGGCTTACTGTTGTGAGTATTATCATTATCCGTAATTTTATATATTCTACGCATGGAAGAGCTTGTATCTCTATTCGGGAAAATGAGATTGCAGCAGATGTAATGGGTATTAATACCACGAAATATAAGATTATGGCCTTCACTATCGGTGCCTTTTTTGCAGGATTAGCCGGCGGAATCTATGCTAATTACCTATATATTATACAGCCTTTAACTTTCAGCTTTCTCAAATCCTTTGATATATTGGTCATGGTAGTTCTTGGGGGATTGGGAAGTTTAACAGGAAGCGTTCTTGGTGCTATCGTAATGACCGTGGTTTCTGCAGTATTATCCGGTTGGCCGGAGTGGCGGCTGGTTATTACGGCCATTCTGTTGATCGTGATGATGATTTTTAGGCCGACAGGCTTATTAGGAACAAAAGAGTTTAGTTTAAGTTTCCTCGGAAAGAAGGGTGATAAAAATGCCTCTTCTAAAGACTGAAAAAATGTCTAAAGCTTTCGGTGGCTTGAAAGCAGTTTCAGACCTAAATATTGAAATTAATAATGGTGAACTCATTGGTTTAATTGGTCCTAATGGTGCCGGTAAAACCACGGTGTTTAATCTATTGACAGGCGTTTATGAACCAACGGAAGGGAAAATTAGTTTTCAAAATAAAGACATGAAAGGCCTAAAACCCTATCAGGTTACTCAGCGCGGAATAGCCCGTACCTTTCAAAACATCCGATTATTCAGCGATTTAAGTGTCATAGACAATGTTAAGATAGCATATCATCAACGAAGCTCATACAGTACCTTTAGTGCATTCTTTCGTCTCCCCAGTTATTATAAAGGAGAAGAAGAGATGCAGCGGAAAGCAATGGAACTGCTGAAAATTTTTAAACTTGACCATAAAGCAGAAGAAGTGGCTAAAAACTTACCTTATGGTGAACAGCGTCGTTTAGAAATTGCTCGTGCCCTCGCAACTGATCCTAAACTGCTGTTGCTTGATGAGCCTGCAGCAGGAATGAATCCCCAGGAAACTCAGGATCTCATGAATCTCATTCGTTGGATTCGGGAACAGTTTAATCTGACGATTTTATTAATTGAACATGATATGTCTCTAGTAATGGGCGTATGTGAGCGTATCTATGTATTAGACTATGGAATGATTATTGCGCAAGGTACACCAGATGAAATCAAGAGTAATCCCAAAGTCATCGAGGCTTATTTAGGGGAGGAGGTCGTCTGATGCTTGTACTTGAAGATGTCAATGTATATTATGGTGCTATCCATGCCCTTAAAGGGATTTCTTTAGAGGTTAATCAAGGAGAAATAGTAACCTTGATTGGCTCAAATGGCGCTGGTAAAAGTACCAGCCTGAAAACAATATCCGGGTTGCTGCGGCCGAAAACGGGCAGAATTACGTTTAAGGGTGCAGACTTGGCCACGATTGCTCCGCAATCTATTGTTGCCCAGGGAATATCACAGGTTCCGGAAGGCCGCAGAGTGTTTGCGAATATGACGGTTATTGAAAACTTGGAGCTGGGTGCTTACTTGCGGAAAGATAAAGCGGGCATTAAGGATGATATGAAGAAAGTATATGAGTTATTTCCGAGGCTGCTGGAACGGAAAAGCCAACTGGCTGGGACCTTATCCGGCGGAGAACAACAAATGCTGGCTATGGGCCGGGCACTCATGTCTAAACCTCAGCTTCTTCTTCTCGACGAACCTTCTATGGGTTTAGCTCCGATTTTAGTAAATCAAATCTTTTCCATTATTAAAGAAATTAATGCGATAGGAACTACTATCTTGCTTGTAGAACAAAATGCACATATGGCTCTTTCTATTGCCAACCGGGCATATGTACTAGAGACAGGTAAGATTGTTCTATCAGGAGATGCCAAAGAGCTGGCTGCCAGTGAAGAAGTCCGTAAGGCCTACTTAGGGGGCTAAAATAGATGGGGGTGATGGGCTCCAGGTTTAAGCTCTTGACAATTGAAAGGTGCTAAGCATTCGCCGGCTTCACTAGTTTAGTGCCAAAGTATGACATTTAATTGGCCGAGCTGAATTGTAGAAAGGGGTATTTAGGAATGTATGTTCGTCAATTTATGACAGCTCAAGTCTTCACTGTCAACCCGTCAGAATCTATTGCCGATACAATGGCTCTCATGCGGGAAAAGAAGATAACCCGAATGCCTGTTGTAGAAAAGGGCAAGCTAGTTGGATTTGTTACCGATGGGGACCTTAGGGAGGTATCTCCTTCCCCGGCAACAACACTGAGCATTTTTGAACTTAACTACCTTATTGCTAAAACCCCCATCCGTGAAGTAGCCATAAAAAAAGTTATAACCTGTCGTCCTGATACTCAAATTGAGGATGCAGCAATGCTGATGAGAGACCATAAAATTGGCGGATTGCCCGTTGTGGAAGGAGACAAAGTCGTTGGCATTATAACGGGATCAGACATACTGGATGCCTTTTTAGATATTATGGGATTCCGTAGTCCAGGCCGGCGAGTAATGATTGAAACGAAGGATCAAATTGGGATTATGTCCGATTTGGCCGCTACAACTAAGGAATATGATGTTAATATCGGAAGTTTAGCGGTTTATCACCTTAAAGACAATCAAGTTCAGATCCTAGCACGCCTTCAAGGCGACCGGTCCGCAGAGGTTGAGGCTTCTATTGAGAAAAAAGGTTATAGAATCATAAAATAATAAGTTATTGTCACGGCAGAGAAAAAGCACTAGTGTGAATCGTCATTCATCTAGTGCTTTCTTTCTGAAAAAAAAGAGCTATAATAGAATCATTGGAACCAATGAATTGATGAGTATACGAGGATAATTGAGGAGATGGACTGATGTATCTTTTTAACCGATCTATTTCTGTTAATGTTCATTCGCAGGATTTGAAAATATTAAGGGTAGAAGGTATTTTTATCGATACTCACCATGAGCTTTGCCTTACCCTTGAGGTTGATATCGAAACCTATAGGATTGTTTCAGCCCAAGGAGAATTACGTCGCTCTCCCCACTCGGATTGTCAGGAAACTCAGGAACGGATTCAAAATCTTGTAGGAATTAACCTAAAGAAGAATGTTCGTAAGCAAATATTGGCTGCTGTTGGACTAAAAAACGGGTGCACTCATATTACTGATCTAACCCTCGAATGTGTCAAAGGAGTTATGCAGGCTACCTATCAGCTGATGCATAAAACGATGGAAGCCGAACAAGTGGATGAACTCGTTAATCAGTTTCTTGCAGGCAGTTGTCTTCATTACCAGCAGCATTAAAGTTTTCCCTGCTTACTTAGGATCTGAATAAGCAATTAAGATTGTTTTTGGGTTATTCTCGGTGTTCAACTTGTTTTCTAAAGCTTTAAGGTCTTCAATTTGGTCATTTGTAAGTTGAGAAAAAGAGATATTTGCAGGATTCATTGTTTATTACTCCTTTCATTTTGTCATTTTATAGTATTATAAATGACGATATTATAAATAGCTTGCTCAATCTTGTTTTAATCAATACAAAAAAAGAATAATTAATTAATATGATTTGCAAAAAATTCCAATTATTTATGCTGCTTTTCAAATTATTAGGAATATGGTAAGATTATTGACGTTAGAGGGGATGGATGGTGGCTGGTGCTGCTCCCGGACTTCAAATCCGCGTGTCGGGACGCAGAACGTTCCGAGGTGTGTTCGATTCGCACGCATCCCCGCCAATAAAAAGGCATTTCAAAATTCTATGGTAGGTTAGTTATTAATTCTTGGCAGCGTGAAGCTGCCTTTTGACGTATTGAGGGGACGTCGAATCGGTTTCATAGTTATTTTGGCAGGATTTCTATGGGGCTAAACCGAATATGATTAATACTCTTTGCAAACCGTTAATAGGGGGGGACTATGTGAATCTGCTTGATGTCCTAATCGTGGGATTTATTTTGCTCGGAGCATTACATGGTTATCGAAGAGGGTTAATAACGAGCATTGTTAATTTTTTAGGCTGGATTATCGGTTTCTTAGTGGCCTCTTGGCAATATGTAAATGCTCTTCGCTGGATTGAGCAATACTTCCCGCTTCAGCAATGGCTGGAACCCGTCATCTATAGAGCATTGCTTCCTTCAGTAGAGTCTAAAGCTTCAGCTTTACAACAGCAGGTTTTGGGAAACATCTGGGCTCTTTTACCGGAAGAATGGAGAAATAGTTTACCTGCATTAAACATAACGGGAACTGAAATGCCTCAAACTATTGAACAGATGACACATCAGCTGGCGGCAACGATTACCGACAGTATTTTATGCCTTCTTGCTTTCGGATTAGTATACTATGCGGTTGTGTTATTGATTCAATTATTAATTTCATTTTTTCTCCGTCCCTTTGGCGGGTGGAATGGATCCTTTAATCGAGGAGGCGGGCTAGTGTTGGGAGGGTTAAGCTCTCTCATTGGCTTATCAGTATTAGCAGGGATACTTTCACCATTGGTTCAATTCAGTTTAAATGCAAACTTTAAAGACCTTGTTCAAAACTCAACCTTATACCCTTATCTGGTATATACCTTTAATGTTTTGGATCAATTACTTTCAGCACAACTTAGGGAAAAACTGATGGAACCTTTTTCCCTTGGCAAGGGAGTTTGGTTTTAGGCAATAGTATAATTCCAACTGAGAGTACGAAAACTTATCATAGCTGGCAGAAATGCCAAATCTTTTTGAGTTGAGGTGGTGTCTCATGGGTCAAAAAAAGGTGGCGACAGCATGGGATGAGTTAACCATGTCGGAGCAGGAATTGCGTGCTATGCAGGAATACCTCTCTTTCCTTAGTCAAGGGAAGACTGAGCGGGAATCCTGGCAAATAATTGAGAGATATGCCCGAGGTGAAGGATTTATATCTCTTGATGAAGCGACAAATTTTACCCCTGGTCAGAGAATAAGCCTGGCTGTAAGAGGCAAAGCGGGTATTTTGGCAATCGGAGGACTTCGCCCCTTACAAGACGGCTTTCGATTAATCGCCGCCCATGTTGATGCACCGCGATTGGATATTAAACAGCGTCCCCTCTACGAAGAAGAGGGATTAGGATTTTTGAAAACGCATTACTATGGAGGAATAAAAAAATATCAATGGACTTCCTTGCCACTTGCCCTTCATGGTATTGTCGTTTTGAGCAGCGGGCAAAAGGTTGATATCGTTATTGGGGAGGATGAAGAGGACCCGATCTTTACCATAGCCGATTTACTGCCCCATTTAGCAAAAGAGCAGAATAAAAAGAAATTAAATGAAGCAATCCCAGGGGAAAGTCTAAATCTCTTATTAGGACATAATCCCTCTGGCGGAGAAGGAGAGGAACGAGTCAAATCAGCACTGCTTCTTTTGTTAAAAGACAAATATGGCATTGAAGAAGAAGATTTTGTCTCTGCTGAGTTAGAGGTGGTACCTGCCGGAAAGGCCCGTTACTCTGGTTTAGACAGAAGCTTTATTGTTGGATATGGACAAGATGACCGAATCTGTTCCTTTGCAGCTTGGAAGGCCCTTCAGGCTATTGAGGTGCCGGAGTGGTCGACGATTGTTCTTTTGGCAGATAAAGAAGAAATCGGCAGCGATTCTAACACAGGAATGAAAGCCCGCTTCTTTGAAAACCTTATTGCAGAACTTATCACATTGCAGAATGGAAGCTACGATGGCTTAAAGGTGAGACGTGCTTTAGCCCGGGCTAAGGCACTTTCCGGAGATGTCACAGGCGGATATGATCCAAATTACGCTGAGGTTATGGATAAACGAAATGCTGCCTTTTTAGGACGGGGTCTTGTGATTTGCAAATATACTGGTTCCGGCGGGAAATATGGAACCAACGATGCCAATCCGGAATTTGTTGCAGAGGTTCGTGAGATTTTCGATAATGCTAAAATCGCCTGGCAAACTGCCGAGTTAGGAAAAATCGATGCAGGTGGCGGTGGTACAATCGCCCAGTATATGGCTGTTTATGGAATGGAGGTCATAGACTGCGGGGTAGGGATTTTAAGTATGCATGCTCCCTGGGAAATTTCTTCCATAGCAGATCTGGTTATGTTAATGCGCGGTTATCACGAATTTTTAAAATACTCAGGTTGAATAAATAATCATTAGGATGGCTTTTAATGAATGGTTGGATTGAGGATAATTACTATATTAACTGGCATCAATTGGGGACAGCCGCTTTCAATTGGCTTTTGTACTTAATTGCAATTTTAGTGGTGGCACGAATTGTATATGGAGTAAGTGTCTATTTATTGCAGCGCACGCTCCTAGACCAAAGAGGCAAAAGGCTGTTAAATGAACGCAAGGCCAGTACCATGTTCTCTCTCCTGCGCAGCCTGTTATTTTATTTAATTAGTTTTACGGCTATACTCCATGTTCTAAAACATCTATTTAATTTTGATACCGGTACGCTTTTAGCTTCTGCCAGTGTTTTGGGAGTAGCTTTAGGTTTCGGATCCCAAAGCTTGGTAAAAGATATCATTGGCGGCTTTTTTATTCTGTTTGAAGATCAGTTTTCCGTTGGAGAGTATGTTCAAGCCGGACAATTTTCCGGAGTTGTTGAAGAAACGGGTATTCGGGCAACTCACTTAAGAGACTGGGGCGGCGAGCTTCACATTATTCCAAACGGCAGCATTACAGCAGTGACCAATTTTAGCAGAGGGAAAATGAGAGCCTTAGTTGATATTCTGATTCCCTATGACGAAGACTTAGAGAGAGCAATGAAGGTAATGCACTCTGTTTGTGAGAAGGTTAGTGAAGAGTTTGGAGAAAAAATTATCGATAAGCCTACTGTGCAAGGTGTGATTCAGTTCGGTGAGCGTAATGCCATATTGCGAGTGGTCGGATATACCCAACCAAATGAACAGTGGGGTCTTGAACGTGAATTGCGGCGTCAAATACATAGTGCTTTTTTAAAAGAAGGGATTCGCACGCCGCAGCAAACCATTGTAATGTCCGATGCCTCCTTTAATAGCATGGATTCTACAAAGTGAGAATAATGAGGATTGATTTTAGGGAGGGGGATTCAATCTATGATCCCGTTAAAAATTGGAGATGTAGTTCGTCTGCGAAAACCGCACCCTTGCGGAAGTTTCGATTGGAAAGTGATGAGAACGGGCATGGATTTCCGGATACAATGCCTGGGATGTCAGCATCAAGCCTGGATTCCCAGAGTCAAACTCGAACGAAATCTGAAGGAGATAGTGGAGCAGGGCCCCGAAAATTAAGGAGCCTGTTGCAGTCCAAGGAAACATCACATATAATCGGTTAAGATAGCTCGTCTGTGGATTAGGAGGAGGTTCAAGCATGACATTACATGCAGGAATTGTTGGCTTACCGAATGTTGGTAAGTCGACATTGTTTAACGCTATTACTCAAGCGGGTGCTGAGGCGGCAAATTACCCTTTTTGTACCATTGATCCCAATGTAGGAATAGTTGAAGTGCCGGATTCTCGTTTGCAAGTACTTGCCGATATGGTCCATCCCAAAAAGATTGTCCCTGCGACGGTGGAGTTTGTGGACATAGCCGGACTTGTTAAAGGTGCGAGTCAAGGGGAAGGATTGGGGAATAAGTTTTTGTCTCACATCCGCGAGGTTGATGCAATCGTTCATGTTGTGCGTTGTTTCGAAGATGAGAACGTGGTTCATGTTGAAGGAAATGTAAACCCCAAGCGGGATATTGAAACTATTGATTTAGAATTAATCTTGGCGGATATGGAGAGTATTGAGAAACGCTCTGATCGGACCTCAAAGCTCTTAAAAGCGGGGGATAAAAAGGCTCAAACGGAAATTACCCTCCTTGAGCGCTTAAAAGAAGCCTTCAATCAGGGCAAAAGGGCTCGTACATTGACCTTTAGTGATGAGGAACGAGATATTCTTAAAGGGTTCCCTCTCTTGACCCTTAAACCGGTGCTTTATGTCGCCAATGTCAGTGAAAGCGGCCTAGAATCCGTTGCGGATAATTCTTATGTGCAGCAAGTTAAAGAAATTGCCGATGCCGAGGGAGCTGAGGTTGTCGTAGTTTGTGCACAAATAGAAGCAGAAATTGCCGAACTTGATGCCGAGGAGAAAAATGCATTTTTGGAAGACTTGGGACTTGAAGAATCAGGGTTGGATCGCTTAATTAAAGTGGCCTTTCACTTACTAGGCCTTATGACATTCTTTACGGCAGGTCCCATGGAAGTAAAAGCTTGGACAATTTATCAAGGGACAAAAGCTCCAAAAGCTGCTGGTGTAATTCATACTGATTTTGAACATGGATTTATTCGAGCTGAGGTTGTTGCCTATAAAGATTTTGTCGAGCACCAGGGGCTGAATGGCGCAAAAGAAAAAGGATTAGTTCGCCTGGAAGGCAAAGAGTATATTATGAATGATGGAGATATTGTTCATTTCCGTTTTAATGTATAAATTATAACTACGTTTTTCCCCGGATTAAGTTGCTTTTTTGACAACAAACTGGTATAATTTTTGCTTGGTAGTCTAAATATCCCTGCTCCGTAAAATCGGGGCCGCTAGTCCGAGGGGAGGTGCAAATATGAAAGCGTATGAAATACTTTATATCGTCCGGCCAGATCTGGATGAAGAGGCAACGACAGCACTCGCTGATCGTTTTGGAGAGATCGTAACCAGTAATGGCGGGGTCAACTTAACCGTCGATAAGTGGGGCAAACGTCGCTTGGCCTATGAGATCAACGATTATAGAGAAGGTCAGTATATCCTGATGAACTTTGAAGGAGAAGGCCATATTTCTCAAGAAGTT
Source organism: Desulfosporosinus orientis DSM 765 (assembly GCF_000235605.1). Taxonomy (GTDB): domain Bacteria; phylum Bacillota; class Desulfitobacteriia; order Desulfitobacteriales; family Desulfitobacteriaceae; genus Desulfosporosinus; species Desulfosporosinus orientis. The sequence continues at coordinate 5,836,113 of NC_016584.1, read as the reverse complement.
GAGCGGGTTATGAAAATCTCTGATGATGTAATCCGATTCTTAACCGTTAGAAAAGATGACTAAAGAGGGCGGAGGGTCGTAAATGTTAAATCGTGTCGTTTTGATTGGCCGTTTGACGAAGGACCCCGAATTACGTTATACGCCAAACGGTGTAGCTGTCGCCAATTTCACATTGGCGGTTGATCGTAATTATAAGAATGCTCAAGGGGAAAGAGATACGGATTTTATTAACATTGTAGTATATCGGCAGCTGGCAGAATTATGTGCTAATTACTTAGCGAAGGGAAAACTGGCTGCTACAGATGGACGAATTCAAGTGCGTTCTTATACGGGACAAGACGGTCAAAAACGCTGGGTTACAGAGGTTATTGCTGAAGATGTTCGCTTTTTAAGTCCGAAGGACAGTGGAAGCGGCTCAGAATCCAGACCTTTCAGCGGAAATAATTCTTTTGGACATGAAGTAAATTTGGATGATGACATCCCATTCTAAGGGGAAGGGGAGATATGTATGAAACGTGAACGCGGACGTCGCCCACGTAAGCGGGTATGCAGTTTTTGCGTAGATAAAGTGGAGTCCATGGATTACAAAGACACACATAAAATACGTAAGTATATTACCGATCGCGGCAAGATTTTGCCTCGCCGCATTTCCGGAAACTGCGCTATGCATCAGCGTCAAGTGACCTTGGCCATCAAACGTGCTCGCAGTATTGCTTTATTGCCATATACAGTAGAGTAGAAAAAAGGGAGCGAGAGCTCTCTTTTTTACTATTTCAAGTGAGAAGACAGTGTCTTCCGGCATCAGCTAAGTATTCGCATTGCTTTGGTTAAATTTTCATTGCTTTGAGGGGCAGGAGATTTTAAGGTTTATCACGAACAGTATTTTGATAGGACAAATTTACTTTTGATAAGATCTTCGCAGAAAATGGAAACTAGGAGGGGGCACCCCTGGATATCGAAGTTGATGTAGTAAAAGGCTTAAAAGCTATTGATGAACTAAAGGTAAACCTGATACAAGCGCAGTGGTATGTTCAACATGGGGCTCTGAAGGGATCAGAAGATGAAATGCTGCAAGGTTTGGCCGATCTTGTAGGAACGAGCTATCTATTGGCAAGAAGGCTGGGATTTGATTTTTCTCGCCTTGACCGGATACTTCTACAACGTTTAGAAGATCTGAAAAATAGTGATGAGATGAATTTAGAAAAACAATGGGGAGATTTGAGCCTTCTATTGAGCTACCTTGCTCCGGAAGACTAACTTTTTATAGGAGAACGTTTAAAGAATGTTTATAAGCGATGAATTAGCAAGGGATTACTTAGCAAGAGTGATTCTTTTGAGTCTTCCCGGGGTGGGCATTGCTATGGGAACTTGGGGCTTTCTCTGGGATGTCTTTTTGTTGTTTGCAGTATTTATTGTTGGTTGTCGAAAAGGAGTAATCCCAGCTGCAATTTATATGGCAGGTGGTTATATCCTAGCCCTGGCAGTCTTTGGTGTTACAGCATTGAACAATCTAGGCTTTGTGCCGTTGGCTGGATTATTGGGTGTGTTTGGCTGGAGAAAAGGCTGGCCGTTAAGAGTGACTTTTTTTTGGAGCGCAGCCTTAGCCGCAGTATTGGGAGCGGCACCGATGCTTGCCTTTGCAGTACAGGGATTGGATACCAACGCGGCAAGCACTTTGATTAACTCAACAATTCAGCAATACCAGGCTTCAGGATTACTGGAACTTATGCAAGAACAAGGAATTACTGAGGCGGAGATTCGGGATTTACTGCAGCAAGGTATTCATATTTACACTTTAGTTATTCCTAGCCTGGCAGCGCTTCATGCTATTGTTGAGTTCGGTTTTGTTTTCTATGTCATTAGGCTCTGGTTTAGAGGAAAGGCTGAACGGGTTCCCTTTACCCGTTGGCGTTTGCCTTGGTATGCTGTTTGGGGCGCGGTTTTAGGAATTGCCAGCTATCTGGTTGGTGATCAATTTTCCTGGCAAATTCTCCGGGGCCTAGGAATAAATCTAATGGTTATTTACAGTGCCCTAGCCCTTGTGTTAGGTACGTCAGCATATCTCTATTTCTTGCAGTCACCACGTATTCCTCGCTTGCTTAAATGGGCCTTAATCCTTATTAACTTCATTTATTTCTTGTTCAGCTTTATTAGTCTTATCATTTTTGGATTATTTGATTTAGTCTTGAATTTTCGGCGTTTACCGGAAGAATCATAAAGGAGGCATTTTTTCATGAAAATTATTCTTCAAGCAGATGTGAAAGGTACCGGTAAAAAGGGACAAATATTAGAAGTAGCCGATGGGTTTGCCCGAAATTTTTTATTCCCTAAAAAGTTAGCCATTGAAGCTACTACTGGAAATATCCAGGATATCTCTCATAAGAAAGCTCAGGAAGATCGACGTAAAGCGAAAGAAAAAGAGGATGCCATACAATTAGGCAATAAAATCAGTGCCATCCAAGTTGAAGTGATGACGAAGACGGGTGAAGGGAGTCGTTTATTTGGCTCAGTCACTAGTAAGGAAATTGCAGAAGCTTTGAAAAAGCAGCACGGTTTTGATGTGGATAAGCGAAAGTTAGACATTAAAGAGCCTATCAAAGCTTTGGGAAGTTATGAAGTACCTTTGAAAATCCATCCGGAAGTGACGGTAAAACTCAAAGTAGTGGTATCTGCACTATCATAAAATGCCAAAGTTCTATGTTAAAAGCTGCCAGAAAGTGCTGACCTATCGTAATCTGTTATCGTGAAAGGAGCCCCTGATGAAAGGGATTTTGACAAAATGGTTAAATCAGAAGAGTCTCGATGATCGGTTACAAGATGAGGAAGAGTGGATTCGAGAGGTTGAATCCCTTTACGTACTGCTTTCCAATTATTATGGAACAGACAAACTTGTGCTTAAGGCCAGTCGTTTGGATGCCCTAAAGCTTATGCGTTCGGATGATTTGGTTGAGCGAGTGGTCGGTTTGGAAAAAATTGTCTCAGACGACCCAACTGAAAAGCCCTTGCCAAAGGCCCAGGAAATTCCTCAGATACTCGACGTGATTGAGGAACAAATTGCAGACCTCATTGCGCGGCGTACAGTAGAGGAACGCTTGGAGAGAGTTGTCTCCCAAAAGATGCAAGAGAGGCATGATGATTACGTAAAAGAGATTAAAAGAAATGTACTTCAAGAAACCGCCGGGCCAGAAAATGCTCAAACCCTCAAAAAGCTGGCTACTCTTGAAAAAATGAATACAATTTCTCTTAAACGCTCGGCTGTTGATGTATTGCGGCCTCAGGCAGTAGAAGAAATCGTTGGGCAGGAGAGTGCTGTACAAGCGCTTTTGGCAAAGTTGGCAACTCCCTATCCTCAGCATATTCTGATTTATGGTCCTCCAGGAGTAGGTAAAACGTCAGCAGCTAGGGTTGCCTTAGAAACTGTTAAGAACTATCATCATTCTCCCTTTACAAAAGAAGCTCCTTTTGTTGAGGTTGACGGCACAACTCTAAGGTGGGACCCCAGAGACGTGACAAACCCTCTCTTGGGTTCTGTTCATGACCCAATTTATCAAGGGGCTAAACATGATCTGGCAGATACGGGCATACCGGAACCGAAAATGGGACTGGTGAGCGATGCTCACGGGGGAGTGCTCTTTATTGATGAAATTGGCGAAATGGATCCCTTACTTTTAAACAAACTCCTCAAGGTACTTGAAGACAAGCGGGTCTTTTTTGATTCGTCTTATTATGACCCGGGTAATAGCCAAGTTCCTGAGTGGATTAAGAAACTGTTTGACGAAGGGGCTCCCGCAGATTTCGTACTTATAGGGGCAACGACCCGAGATCCCGCTGAACTTAGTCCTGCCCTTCGTTCCCGTTGCTCAGAAGTCTTCTTTGTGCCTTTGGAGCCAAGAGATGTTCAGCTCATTATCAGGCAAGCGGGAGAAAAGCTGGGTGTGGAACTGGAGGAAAACGTACCGGAAATTATTAGCGAATATGTCATTGAAGGCCGTAAGGCCAATAGTATTTTGTCGGATGCCTACGGGCTGGCAAGATATCGTAATCCTGAACAAGAGGAAGTTAGAGTGACCAGTGGGGATGTTTATGAAGTCCTGCGATCTGCTCGGCTTACTCCTTTTATTTTTCGTAAAGCTCAAGACAATTTGGAAATTGGAAAAGTATTAGGCTTGGGGGTATCGGGATTTTTAGGTTCGGTTTTAGAAATTGAAGCCATTGCCTTTCCCGGACAGAATGGTAAAGGAACCATTCGCTTCAATGAAACGGCTGGGAGTATGGCCAGAGATGCTGTCTTTAACGCTGCTGCAGTGATTCGCGAATTGACGGGAGAAGATCTCCGCAATTATGATGTTCATGTTAATGTTATCGGCGGAGCAAAAATTGATGGGCCGTCGGCAGGGTTGGCAACAACCTTGGCCATTTATAGTGCTTTGAAAGAACAACCTCTTCGGCAGGATATTGCTGTCACAGGAGAGATTTCCATTCAAGGTAAGGTTAAACCTGTTGGTGGTATTTACGAAAAGATTTTTGGCGCTAAACAGGTTGATGTGCGCAAAGTCTTAATTCCCTCTGAAAACATGATAGACGTACCTCACAGCCTGCAGGGTATTGAAGTAATAGCAGTCAGCACCATTGAAGAGGCTTTAAAACATATCTTTTAACAGTTAAAAGTGAAAGAAAGAGTATGACCGGAGGAGAGAGGATATGGAACTCATCAAAGTTCCACCACAGAATTTAGAGGCAGAACAGGCAGTCTTAGGGGCAATGATGCTTGAGCCTGAGGCTGGAAGTTCTGTCTTTGAAATACTGCAGCCGGATGATTTTTATCGAGATAATCACCGTCTGATTTTTTCTGCAATTCAAGATCTCTCTGAAAAGGGAAATCCTGTAGATTTAGTCAGTGTTGCAGAAGTGCTGCGCCGCCAAGGTCGTTTAGAACAAGTGGGGGGAATAGCAACCATCTCAGAAATTGCTCGTTCTGTCCCTTCTGCGGCGAATGTTGAATATTATGCAAGACTTGTTTCAGAAAAAGCCTTGCTGCGCCAGCTGATCCGAGCTACAAGCAGTATTATGGAACGGGGATATGAACCGGGAGAAGAAGCGCATAGCCTTTTGGAAGAAGCAGAAAAATTAATTCTGGATCTTTCCCGTCAGAGAGTCAAAGAAGGCTTTACGGCAATTCGCGACGTTCTTTTAGATACCTTTGAAAAAATTGAGTACCTGTATGCCAATAAAGGGAATTTGACAGGTGTCCCAACCTTCTTTACCGAACTGGATCGAATGACTTCCGGATGGCAGCCCTCTGATTTGGTAATTATTGCGGCTCGTCCTTCTATGGGAAAAACGGCTATGGTTTTAAATATGGCTCAAAATGCTTCAGTTCGAGCTAAAGTTCCTGTTGGAATTTTTAGCTTGGAGATGTCTAAGGAACAATTAGTTCAGCGTATGCTCTGTGGAGAAGCGATGGTTGATCAGCAACGTGTTAGAACCGGAGAATTGCTGGATTCAGACTGGCCGAAATTAACACGGGCGGTGGGACCATTGTCAGATGCGCCAATCTTTATTGATGACACAGTCGGGATTTCTTTAGCCGAGCTTCGTTCAAAAGCCCGGCGCTTAAAAACAGAACATAATTTAGGAATGATTGTCATCGATTACCTTCAGCTTTTGTCTGTCGGCAAAAAATCCGAAAGCCGACAACAGGAGGTTGCTCAAATTTCCAGATCTCTTAAAGGAATCGCCCGTGAACTGAAAGTACCGGTTATTGCTTTGTCCCAGCTTAATCGAGGGGTTGAGCAACGCCAGGATAAAAGGCCGATTATGTCGGATTTATTAGAATCAGGAGCAATCGAAGCAGATGCTGACGTAATTTCTTTTATTTATCGTGATGAGTATTATCATCCTGAGTCGGAGAAAAAAGGAATAGCAGAACTGATTATTGCCAAACACCGCAATGGCCCCGTAGGCACCGTTGAATTGGGATTTCTTAAAGAGTTCACTAAGTTTGTAAACCTTGATCGACAGCATCAGTCCCTATGACCAGAATCCTCTTGCCAATCGTAAGGCAAGGGGATTTTTTATGGGGATGCATAATATGTCGAATGATTTGCTGTATTTTTAAATTAATGTTCGGTTTTTTATTGACAATGAGGAGCTAGATTGTTAAGATAAAATTGTTTGCGACTGGGGACTCTATTAATTGGGAAAAAGAAAACGGCCCTAGGAGGGGAAACAATTGAAGCATAATGTTGATGTCTTAATTATAGGAGCCGGGCCGGCTGGAATCTTCACAGCTTTAGAGCTGACGAAGCATAATAAAGATCTGAAAATTCTAATTGTTGACAGTGGTCGAAGCATAGAAAAACGAAAATGTCCTGCCCGGGTTTCCGGAGTTTGCAGTGGCTGTAATCCTTGTGCGATCACCAGAGGATGGTCTGGGGCTGGGGCATTTAGTGATGGTAAGTTGTCTTTGAGTCCTGCTGTGGGCGGACGTTTAGTGGAATATATGAAAGTTGAACAAGCTCAAGAGTTGATTGACTATGCCGACGGGATTTATCGACAGTTCGGTGCACAAGAAACGGTCTATGGATTAGATAATCGCCGGGTAGAAGAAATTGAATATGAAGCATCTCGCCACAACATCTCCCTGATCCATTGCCCTGTACGGCACTTAGGCACTGAGCTGGCTTATGATGTGCTAAAAGGCATGTATGAACATCTCATGCAAAAGACTAATACGATTTTTTGGGAATTGGCTGAAGTAAAAAATATTTTAGCTGATTCCGAAGGCGTTTTGGGCGCTAGCATTCAGCGTCGCAGTGAACAAGAGTTGGATGAAGTGTATGCTCGTTATGTCGTAGCAGCCCCAGGCAGAGGGGGAGCCAATTGGTTAGCTGATCAGACAATTCGTCTAGGTGTGGAAACGGAAAACAATGAAGTCGATATCGGAGTACGGGTGGAAGTTCCCAATTCTATACTTGATCATTTGACACGTGAGTTATACGAACCAAAATTAGTGTATTATTCCGATACCTATGATCTGAAGACAAGGAGTTTTTGTGTCAATCCCGGAGGTGTGGTATCCGAGGAGCATTACGATGGGGATATTGCCGTGGTAAATGGTCATAGCTATGCTGATCTTACGAAAAAGACAAAGAATACAAACTTTGCCTTATTAGTATCAACTCGCTTTACCGAGCCCTTTAATCAGCCTATTGAATACGGACGATATATTGCTCGCTTAGCCAATATGTTGACTGGCGGGGGGGTCATGGTTCAGCGTCTAGGAGACCTTTTGCAGGGAAGGCGAACGACGGAAGGCCGTTTAAGACAATCCACCACAATTCCAACCCTTTTGTCTGCCATTCCAGGAGATCTTAGTTACGTACTTCCTGAGCGATATCTGACCTCACTCATTGAGACTCTCAAAGCTTTTGATAAAATTGCGCCGGGTATGTACTCAAAAAACACCTTATTGTACGGAGTCGAGGTTAAATTCTATTCTTCCAAAGTCAAAGTAAAGTCCAACTTTGAAACATCCATTCCCAGACTTTACACAATTGGTGATGGAGCAGGAATTACTCGCGGCTTGATGCAGGCTTCGGCAACGGGGATTGTTGTGGCCAGAGATATTGAGCCCAAGGTCTAAGAGGAATGATTCAGGAAAAGGCAATAATTGACTGGGGGAGAAAAGTTTGCTCGATCGATATACCCACAAAGAAATGGGAAAGTTATGGCAGGACGGATATGAATATGAGCGTTGGCTAGAGGTTGAATTAGCTGTGGCAGAGGTTATGGCCAAGCGTGGGGAGATACCGCCAGAGGCCATGCAAGAAATTCGAGCCAAGGCTAAAGTCAATCCTAAGCGAGTGTTGGAAATTGAGGCAGTCGTGCGCCATGATCTGATTGCATTTTTGCAAGCTGTTGTAGAGGAGATTGGAGAAGCGGGAAAGTACCTGCATCTTGGTTTGACCTCCTCAGATGTGAAAGACACAGGCTTAAGTCTTGTCTTAAGAGATTCCGGACGTCTCCTTAAAGAAGACCTTAAGGATCTGAGAGATGCTTTAGCAAAGCGGGCAGTTGAGAGCAAATATACTGTGATGGTGGGGCGAACTCATGGTATTCATGCTGAGCCTTTAACCTTTGGCTTAAAATTAGCCCTATGGATTGCCGAGGTCGACCGGCAAATAGAGCGGCTTGATCAGGCAATCCGCTCCGTTAGCGCAGGCAAGATATCAGGAGCTGTAGGAACTTATGCCAATGTTTCTCCTGAGGTAGAAGAGGCAGTGTGTCATTATCTCGGTTTAGAGACGGCCTTGGTAAGCAACCAAATATTACAGAGGGACAGGCATGCTCACTTTGTCACAGTTCTTGCCTTAATCGGCGGTTCCATAGAAAAAATAGCCACTGAAATCCGCAATTTGCAGCGTACGGATATCCTTGAAGTTGAAGAACCTTTTGCCAAAGGTCAAAAAGGTTCCTCTGCTATGCCTCATAAGCGGAACCCGATTGTTTCCGAACAGGTGGCGGGAATGTCCAGGCTTCTCCGGGGCAATGCCCTGGCGGCTATGGAGAACATGGCTCTTTGGCATGAGCGGGATATGACCCATTCTTCCGTAGAACGGGTGATTCTTCCTGACAGTTGTATCCTCTTGGATCATATGCTTCGCCAGATGACGAAAGTGATCTCGGGCCTGACGATTCGCGCAGACCACATGAAGCGCAATTTGCAGAAAACCTATGGGCTGACTTCTTCACAACGGGTTCTTTTGGCCCTGGTTGAGCATGGCTGCATGAGGGAAGAGGCCTATGCCTGGGTACAGCAAAATGCCTTCCAGGCCTGGGAGCAAGGTCTGGACTTTATCGATGTCGTTTCGGCAGATGAGCGGGTACGTAAATTTTTGACGAAGGAAGAGATTCAAAGTTTATTCGATTTAAACTATCACCTACAGCATGTGGATGATATATTTAAACGTCTGAAGTTAGAAGAATAGAGCTAGAGATTGGAGGAAAATCTATATGGCTGCTGTTGTACTGATCGGTTCTCAATGGGGGGACGAGGGAAAAGGCAAAATAACGGATTTCCTAGCCGAAAAAGCAAATGTGGTTGTAAGGTATCAAGGGGGAAATAATGCAGGGCATACGGTGGTTGCAAATGGAGAAGAGTTTAAACTTCACCTTATACCTTCCGGAATTCTTTATGCCGATAAAACTTGCGTCATCGGCAACGGTGTAGTAATTGATCCCAAGGTGCTCCTGGATGAGTTGGATTACCTTAATCAGAAAGGTATTAAAATTGGTAAACTCGTGATTAGCAGCAATGCTCATATCATCATGCCTTATCATAGGGTTTTAGATGGCTTAGAGGAAGAAGCCCGCGGCGATCATAAAATTGGTACGACAAAGCGAGGGATCGGCCCTGCTTATATGGATAAGGCATCGAGAATCGGAATTCGCATCATTGACCTTATGGATAATGATGAGTTTGCCGAGAAACTTCGCCGTAATTTAGTAGAAAAAAATAATTTATTTGTTAAAGTCTATGGTAAAGAAGCACTGGAATTTGATGAAATTTATGAGACATATTTGGGATATGCCGAGAAAATCCGTTCAATGGTCGCGGATAGCTCCCTAATCATTGATAATAGCATTAAAGCAGGAGAGAAAGTTCTCTTTGAGGGTGCTCAGGGAACACTGCTGGATATTGATCACGGCACATATCCCTTTGTAACATCTTCTCATCCAATTGCCGGAGGGGCTTGTATTGGTGCTGGGGTCGGTCCAACTCGCATTAATAAAGTAATTGGAGTCATCAAAGCTTATACAACTCGAGTCGGGGAAGGCCCATTCCCCACAGAGTTATTAGATGAAACCGGCGAAGAAATGCGGAAGAATGGACATGAGTTCGGTACTACAACAGGTCGTGCTCGCCGTTGTGGTTGGTTTGATGCCGTTATAGCCCGCTATGCAGCTCGTGTCAGCGGAATATCAGATTTTGCAGTGACAAAACTGGATGTTCTCACAGGCTTTGAGAAGCTTAAAATATGTGTTGGGTATCGTGTAGGGGATGAAGTTCTTATGGAGTTTCCTCAGAGCCAAAAATTATTCAAGGAATGCCAACCCGTCTATGAAGAAATGCCAGGTTGGCAAGAAGATATCACTCATGTTCGCCGTTTCGAGGATCTGCCTCAAACAGCGCAGGATTATATTCGACGGATTGAAGAATTGTCTGGTGTTCCTGCTACCTTAGTAGCAGTTGGCCCAGGCCGGGAACAAACCATTATTCGCGGAGAGATTTTCTAAATATTACTGGACAATCTGGATAAAGGGTTTGCGAAAGAGTACTTATAATAGGTACAAAAGACAGTGATTAGACAGAGATGTTTAGTTGCTGTCTTTTTTTTTGCCCATATTTTATAAGTATATAATTATTGAAGAAGTTTGGTGGAATTTGAAATAATATATATAATATTTAGATTTGTTATGATATAGTTGCAGATAAAAGGAATAATTGTGATATATGTTCCTATTGTTATAAGGCTAAAGACAAAGGCAAACCCAGCTAAAGCTGGGGACGCAAAGCCACGGATCTTACACGTAAGGGTGATGATGGCCGGGCTGCCTACTTAGTATTCTCTGTCGCACGCCTTAAAAGGGGGGCGATTTTTTGTAATTGTATTTTTATTACTTTAAGCCTTGGACTCTAAAGAGAAAAAAAGGGGGAAAGAGCGAATGACCAAAATCAAATATCGCATTATTATGCTATTAGTAATGACAGCACTAATTATGGGCTCGATTCTCGGAGGATATAATATTTATAGTGTCATCCAAACTGAAAAAACGAATGTAGCTGAGTATCGAGATACGTTGTACGAACAATTTGACAGAACTGTAAAACTAGAGGTACAGACTGCTTACAGTTTAGTTGAAGATATTTACAATAGTCAGCAAAAAGGGGAATTAACTCCAGAAGAAGCAAAGAAAAAAGCCGCTGATTTAGTCCGGAACTTGCGTTTTGATAATGGCAATTACTTTTGGATTGATACAACTGAAGGGGTTAATGTCGTCCTGCTTGGACGGGAGACAGCCGAAGGGAAATCACGTTATGACGCTAAAGACAGCGACGGAGAACTCTTTGTCCAGGACTTTATTAAAAAGGGTTCTCAAGAAGGCGGCGGCTATTCGGATTATAAATTTGCCAAGCCCAATGAAACTGAAGCTTTGCCAAAGAGGAGTTATACTTTGTTATTTCAGCCCTATAACTGGGTAATTGGTACCGGAAACTGGGTCGATGATATTGATAAGCATGTTTACGCCAAACAAATGGAATTTCAACAGAAAGCTAAGATGAATATAATTTATATCGTGGCATCCATCTTAGCAGCTTTAGGAATAGCACTAGTAATAGGTATAGCCTTAAGTAAGAGAATCTCTCATCAGATTATGGTAATAGCAAATAATGCTGAAGAAATTGCCAAGGGTAATCTTAGAATTGATAGCCTTATTGATAGTCTTAATACGAACACTAAGGATGAACTTGGCCAACTGGGCCATGCCTTTAAAACTATGACCGAAAATCTAATTAATCTGGTGCAACAAGTGGCTTCCTCTTCAAGACAAGTTGCTGCCTCCTCTCAACAATTGAGCATAGGCGCAGAACAATCGGCTCAGGCATCATATCAAGTTGCAACAGCCATAACTGAAGTATCTCTGGGGGCAGAGAAACAGCTGAATGCTGTTGATGAAACTTCGGCCAGTGTGGAGCAGATGTCGGCAGGAATTCAACATATGCTGGAGAATGCTAAGATTGTAGTTAAGTCCTCAGAAAAAACAGCTTTATCGGCTTCAGAAGGCAGTAATGCTATTAACAAGACTATTGAACAAATGGTTAATATTGAACAAACGGTAACGGGTTCAGCGAACATGGTGATGAATCTGGGTGAGCGTTCCAAGGAGATTGGTCAAATTGTCGATACCATTTCCGGTATTGCAGCACAAACAAACCTGCTTGCTTTAAATGCCGCTATTGAAGCTGCTCGAGCAGGAGAGCAAGGTAAAGGTTTTGCAGTTGTAGCGGATGAAGTGCGCAAATTAGCGGAACAATCTCAAGATGCTTCTAAGCAAATCGCCGCCTTGATCAGCGGGATTCAACAAGATACACAAAAAGCGGTATTGTCCATTAATGAGGGTACTCATCAAGTTAAATTGGGGACAGAAGTGGCTGAAACTGCCGGGCATGCCTTTAGTGATATTACAGCCTTGGTTAATCAGGTTTCCTCCCAAATTGGGGAAATCTCGGTGGAGATCCAACAAATGGCCGTGGGCAGTGAAAAAATTGTTTCGTCCATTAATAATATTTATGAAACAAGCCGAGGTATAACCAGCCAGACTCAAACGGTATCTGCTGCAACAGAAGAACAATCAGCTTCAGTACAGGAAATTTCTTCATCCAGTCAAGTCTTGGCAAAGATGGCTGAAGAGTTACAAGAAACCCTTAAGAAATTTAATATTTAATGTTTTTATGATAAATTTGTATTTACGAGGAATCTATACGGACTAGGAGAGGGCATTTTTGACCTCCCTAGTTCGTAGTGCTTTTTTACTCTCTATTCTATTAAAAATTTAAAACTCTAGTGATTTTCTTTACCATTGACTAAGCTTTTTAAAAGAAAAGTATTGACAGGTACAGAAACTTAGTGTAAAATCCATATTTGTCAGTGTCTTTTAAATCTCTTTGAGAACATTGACGAGTGAGCATTATGGCCCGTTGGTCAAGCGGTCTAAGACACCGCCCTTTCACGGCGGTTACACGGGTTCGAATCCCGTACGGGTCACCATTTAATTGCCTCGGTAGCTCAGTCGGTAGAGCAGAGGACTGAAAATCCTCGTGTCGGCGGTTCGATTCCGTCCTGAGGCACCATATGTTCCCACTTTCACTCATAAAATGATTAATATAAGTAATTGAAGGTTCTGGAATTTCCTGCGAAGGGGAATCAGGACTTTTTTTGTACTATTTAGGAAGCATAAGTGCAACTATGGCAGCTAGCTGCCAAGTTTTCCAAACTTATGGGAATGCAATCCCATTATTGAGAAATACTAGGAACAATAGATTTATTGTCAAATACGGATTATTATAAGGGTTGGTGAGAACTGTGCCATTGCCTGAGAATAACTTGTTATTTGGATTTGCGCCAAGATTGACGGAAGAGCAACGTGAATATGTTGATGCAATATTTGATTATCAATTAGTTATGGTTAATGCCAAAGCTGGAACTGGAAAAACAACGTTAGCGGTTGCCTGTGCTAAGCTTTTTAAGCAGCCACTAACCTATATCTTCAATCCGGTTCAGGAATCGGCCATGGGCTTTAGGCCCGGTACTCAGTCTGAGAAGGAAAGCATTTATCATCAGCCCTTGATTGATGCTTTGTTAGAGATCAATGAGAATCCTGCCCAGTGCGTGTATAATGAAGAAGCTTTGGTCAATGAAGCCATACGCCGGAAAGTCAGTATGAAGCGTGTCATGGACAGCATTTGGTGCTATCCAAAAACACCGCTGTTTCTTAGAGGAACTAATCTGAAGGATATGACCATCATTATTGATGAATGTCAAAACTTTACGGTTCAGGAATTAAGAAAAATATTCACGCGAGTTCACGACTCCTGCAAGGTCATATGTATCGGACATTCGGGGCAGATTGACATTCCGGCTGCGAAAAGCGGCTTTGTGCCTTATATGGAACATTTTAGGGGACAACCTTACTGCAAGATTCTAACGCTGACGAAGAACTTTCGCGGTGAGCTTGCTAACTGGGCAGACTCTTTTCAAGGTTGACATATTTGTTCTCTCGGCATATAATTTTTTTGTTAGGATTAGCTTAATAAGCGGACGTGGCTCAGCTGGTAGAGCATTGGCTTCCCAAGCCGAGGGTCGCGAGTTCGAATCTCGTCGTCCGCTCCATAATGAAACATAGACACCGCAAGGGATTGCGGTGTTTTCGCTTTTCTAAGAAATTTTTATTAAGGGGTTTTTGACTGCAATTTTACTGCAACGGGAAAAAATCTGATACAAATGTAAAAAAGATCGGGCTTGAACCGATCTTTTAGTGTTTAGCGGGCTGATTTTAAGATATCTCCTAAACGTGCAATAGCTCTCTCTTTGTCGAGAGAAGAGCTGTGGCTGTAAATATCTAACGTAGTACTGGTTTTAGTAGTCCGAGTATATCACTGACATTGGAGGGGTTTACCCCATCATCAAGCAGCAGTGAAGCCACCGTATGGCGCAGATATGGTTGTGATGAGTCGATATGTGACAATCGACGGGTTCAAAAAAGCTTTGGGAAATAGAAAATCCCCGGAAGCCAGTTGTGTTGGACTTTCCAGGGATTATTGAATGTGACACAAGTACAGTGTGTAACATATCCAGTATTGGAGTAACTAGGTAGATTAAACATTGACCAAACAATTTTAAGAATATATGATGAATATGTAAATATTAACAGAGAGAAGGCAAGAAATGTCGAGGGTAAAAAGTACCGACTCTTTAATGAAATATCTAAGGGATCATCATAATATAACTATTTCTGGTAGTATCCATAAGAGGAAGTTAAGAAACATAGGTTATTATCATGGATTTAAAGGATATCGTTTTATTAATAGACCTAATAATAGAATCGTTTATACTAATTTCAATGAAGTTCTTGCGATAAATACATTCGATATGCAATTAAAATCACTATTTTACCCACAAATAATGTTTATAGAAACTGCGTTAAAAAATTACGTACTAGAAACTATTTTGATTCATAGTAAGACAGATAGTTTTAACATAATCTATGATACATTATTAACAGATTATAAGACACATACTATTGGTTCTCCTAAATACAAGAATGCCCTGAATAAAAGGCTCAAGCTGCGAAATCAATTTTATAATGTACTTACCCGTGAATTCTCTAATGATAAGCAAATTGTACAACATTTTTATCATAAAGATGAACCAGTACCAATCTGGGCAGTGTTTGAAGTTATCAGTTTGGGCGAATTCGGAAACTTCGTATCATGCAGTGATACTTGTATCAAGAGAGATATATCGCTGGCACTTGGCCTCAATCAGGCATTTGACTCTAATGGTAAGTTAACCCAAAATATAATATATCTTATAAAAGATCTGAGGAATTCTATCGCTCATAATGATGTTATTTTTGATACGCGATTTAAATCATTTAATCCAAATAATAGCTTGCTTAGATGGCTGTCATTTGATACGAATATCCAAAACATAACATTTCAGACCATAGTAGATTATTTAATCTTGATTATATACCTTCAGAAAAACTTGAAGACATCTAAGACAGACTTGACCAAGATCGTCAATAGATTTGAATTGCTCATTAACCAATTTAGAAGTCAAATACCCATCAACATATATACGAGAATTGTCCATACAAATACTAGGGGTAAGTTGAATTCGCTAAAGGCATTCATAAAGATATAAAAAAACCTTGTATCTTTTGGCCTCAAAGTGTATACTATATATAGTGAATAGCGGTGGATGTCTTCGGACTACACTTAAAGGAATCGGATGCGTCCGGTTCCTTATATTTTTTAGCTATTTATTCTATATTTAAAAGACGTAGTGGTAAGAGTTGTGTGTCGAGGTTCCACCTGGTCTCTACGCTGAAGGGTCAGGGGGTCAAATTAGTAGGAGTGCTCTATAGAGATTTTAGTAAATATTCGTTGTTAATATTGAATTTGTGACAAGATATAATTATAATGGTTAAAAGAAGGATGGGCCGAGGGTCATGAGGATAGTTGAATAGTCCAAAATCCTGAATTGTCAAGGGTTCGTGGCTTCTGGCTTTCGCAATTGGCTTCCCAAGCCGAGGGTCGCGAGTTCGAATCTCGTCGTCCGCTCCATTCAGTATATTGAAGCCAACAATGGCTTTTACGTAGACTTTGAGGTATATTTACGATTTATTCGTAGGTATACCTCTTTTATTTTATCCCTACAGAAGCCGTGGGTTTAACGCGGAGTAACGGCTACTGCCTAAATAAACGAAAAAGGCGGTAAAAAATCAATGGCTAAAACAAAGATTAAGATGACCACGAAGCCGTGTGAATGGTAAACTAAACCATACACATTTACGCCAATGAAAGCATACAAGTTTCTGCCACAAACCATACAACATTTTGCCAATAACCATACAACTTAAATCAAATACAGCTATCTGACTTTGTTAGAATAGGGGCTAGCAAAGAGGTCAGGAGCTGTTAGAATGAAAGGATTTAAGATGTATAAACAGATACAGCAACTTAAAGAGATTGGATTCACTCGATCTCGGGCTGCCAAGCAGCTGAACATAAATCGGGAAACCGTAACAAGATATTGGAACATGACAGCGGATGAATTCGCCAAACAGCTGTATAGCATTAACCGAGAACTGCTACTTTCAAAATATGAGGAAATTATCATCAGCTGGTTGAAACAATACCCAACAATGACAGCCGCACAAGTATGCGATTGGCTCAAGGAGCATTACAAAGAGGATATCAAGGAACGAACGGTCAGCCGTTATGTCAAAGGGTTACGAGAGGAATATAATCTTAAAAAATCCAATCATCCCAGAGATTATGAGGCTGTAGAAGAGCTCCCAATGGGGCAGCAGTTACAGGTGGACTTTGGTGAAAAGTGGATGCAATCCATTGATGGGCAGCGTGTAAAGATTCGCTTTGCAGCCTTTGTACTCGCTCATGCACGTTACAAATGGGCATTCTTTCAAACTCGGCCATTCACAACAAGCGATCTGGTTTCAAGCTGTCATCAGTGCTTTAGATATATAGGTGGGATGCCGCTAGAAATGGTATTTGATCAGGATAGTATCGTCAGCGTTTCAGAAAACTATGGAGATATTATTCATACCTTTGAGTTTGAGAAGTTCCGGCAAGAATGCAATTTAAAAGTATACCTCTGCCGCGCAGCTGATCCGGAAAGCAAAGGTAAGATCGAGAATGTGGTTAAATTCATCAAGTATAATTTCCTTGAAAACAGACTTTTTGCTGATGAGGAAGTTCTCAACAGTTCGTTCCTAAAATGGTTGGATAGAACCGGTAATGCGAAAATTCACGGCACTACCAAAAAGATACCAGCCAAGGTGTTTGAAGATGAACGTGAACACCTAAGACCTCTGCTGGACATCCGATTAAATGGTGATGTAACCATCTGCAGAAATGTTCGGAAAGATAACACGATCGTCTACGACAGCAATCGGTACTCTTTACCTCTCGGTACATACAACAACCAAAAAGAGGTCAGCATTGAAGCGAAGAATGAAAAATTGACGATTATGACCGTATTCGGTGAATTTATCTGTGAACATCCCATCTCAACCGGCAGAGGTCAATTAATTAAGAGCACCAGTCATTCCAGAGATATTACAGACTCGATGGATAAAGCTCAAACTACTGTTGATAAGCTGTTATTATTCAAGGCAACCGATTTTCTGCAGACAATTCGAACAGAAAAAGCACGCTATGCCCGTGATCAGTTCCGGTTGCTGCAAACATTATGCGATAAATATGGAATTGATGACGTACTAAATGCCATCAAATATTGTGAGGTGAGCAAACTCTTCGGAATAACGTATGTAAAGGATTTTTTAGAGCACAGTGCTAAACCAAAACAAGTAATCGTCCTGAATGCTATTCCGGTTAGCAACAACAAGTACCATGTAACTACAGAGAAACGCTCTTTGGATGTGTATGCAAAGGCAGGTGGCAACCATGAATGAACGGATTGAACGTGTCAATGCATTAGTATCGGGACTGCATTTGGTCCCTGTTGATTTAGAAAACCTATATGCTAAAAAGAATAATCTCACGCCTCTCGAAAGCGTTGAGGTTTTCCTTTCAGAGCAACAACGTCTTCGGACCGAAAAGCAAAATCTAATTCGCAGAAGAAGAGCAAATCTACCCGCCGAAAAAACCCTGGAAACCTTCGACTTCGGATTCCAACGCAGCGTATCTAAGGAACAGATGCTAAGATTGTCCGATATGACTTGGGTTGAGCAAGCGTTCAACATTTGTTTTCTGGGCCCCCCTGGTATCGGAAAAACGCATTTGGCTTTATCCTTAGCGGTCCAGGCTTTAAACCTAGGTTATGCCGTAGCTTTTACGACCTTGGATGAACTCATAATTACACTAAAAACCTCGCAAATCTCGACCGCCAGTAAGAGACGAATAAAAATACTCAACTCGGCAGCACTGGTTATTATTGATGAAGTTGGCTTCATGCCACTTTCTACAATAGAAGCCAACCTATTCTTCGGTTTCGTGTCCTCAATGTCCGAGAAAACATCACTGATTATTACCTCAAACAAAGGATTCGATGAATGGGTTGACTTTTTAGGGGATGCAACAATTACAACTGCGATTTTAGACCGTCTTATCCACCACTGCGAGATTTTAAATATGACGGGCAACAGCTACAGACTCCAACATAGGAAGACTATAACCCAGAAATAAAATGTTGTATGGTTTGTGGCGAAAAGTTGCTGGTTTTACTTGACTGCTTACAAGCCGTTACCCATCGAAAACATCGATTGTTTATCGGTATTGGATTATGTTAATTTACACGATGATTTCGTCAAACAAAAACGCGTTGAAGGTTTGTCACAGAGGACTTTGCAGGATTACAAGAAGCATATGGATTACTTCAAAAAGTGGCTTGAAGAGGAACAACGGCTATTAGGAGGTCGTTGGCTCGATAAGGTATTATTTCAGGAGTATTCTGCCCACATGATTCCCCATGGTTACGCTCCAAACACTATTAATATTAGGATTAGAACTTTCAAAACATATCTTAATTGGTTACGTTCCGAGGGTTATATGACCGAGGACTTGGCAAGCAAAGTAAAGTATGTCAAGGTACCTAAAGACGCCATTAAACCTTTGTCCTCAAAAGAAATAAAACGAATGCTAAATCTTGTACTCAAAGGTCATAGACAGATAAGTAGATAAGGTTCTTTTAGATATTCCTAGGTATAGTTTGCATAGACTGTCCTTACTATGGAGATTGTTAACATCCACACCTTTATTCTTGTCTTTAACCAACGCACACCTGTTAAATTCTAGCAAGGGTATGACAGAATAAAGAAAACCAATCTTATTGAGAGTTAAGCCAGAGTCCTTTAAGGCTCTGATACCGTCCTTATATGCCCTTACAGAATGGCTAGCCTGATTATTAGTCCCTATGAAGTGATATTTCATATCTACTGTATAAATAGGCTCTTTCTTTGTACCATTATTGATAACAATCTTGTGGGACTTTAATTCTTCTATTCCTTTGAAGAAACTTCTCTCGGGTACTCCAGATTTGTTTATCAACTCTTTGTTAGTATAAGGATTTCTCTTCTGATTACAAAGAATACCGATGACATTTTGGAGGTTACAACATAAAACAAGTAATAACCCTAGAGACGATTGACTGATGTTCTTATCTGTTAGAAGCGAAGTAATATTGTTTTGATTGACCCAAAAGAAATGTTCATCTGCTCTTTGAAGTTTTTGCTTAAAGGCTTTGTCCTGGTTCTTGCTCCTAATGAAATATTCTTTTGTATTGTTAATAAAACTTTGAGGCAGAGAAATAACCTCCCCTGTCTCCCTTACAGCAACATCTTTATATTGAGTTCCCATCTGTAAGTAACTCCCTTCGGTTAAGGTTAGGATTTTACCCTTACAACTCTTAACTGATAGGAGTCATTCATTTGTGACAGTCTCTTCTTTTAACCTAAAATGCGAAGAATTTAGAAACGCATAGCCAACTTACTAATATGTTGAAGTGCGAAGTATACCCCCTAAAGAAAAAGCCCTATTTTTAGGACTAATAATCTATTTTACATTTAGGCTATGCCGTCGTTTTCTTCATCAAAAGTATTTAGATTAAAATCTTTACTTTGCATTTGTTTTAAAAATGCAGGGTTTATCTTGTTTGTTTCTCCGTTAATTTCTATAACAACGGTTTCGTACACAGGATTTATACAACCTGGGTTGGTCTTATAGGAAATGTACCCAATGACATCACAGACCTTTTCAACATCTACTTCTCTTCCTTTATACAAAATTGACTTCATTTCTGTAATCTTCTTGCCACTAATAAGGTTGTTCATCTTTTTCTCGCTAATTAGTCCCCATTGGTTTAATTTTTTTAGTTTCTCCTCAAGGGAGGAAAAATAAATAACATTATCATGCTCTTTAACATTTATAAACATATAAGGTTCCCCCTAATTTAATCAAGCAATTATATCTTTATCCTTTATGTTTAACATTTGCATAAATTCGTTGTCGGACATAATTGAAATACCCTTTTCTTGTGCTTTATCTAGTTTGCTTCCGGCATCCACCCCTACAACGAGTAATGGTAGTTTTCTTCGTTATGTTTTGTGTAATTGCAGCACTATTTTTAATGGCTATTTCTTGCATAATGTTTCGAGGAAAGTCACTCTTGCCTGTAAAACAAATAAACTCGCCATCAAGCAAATTTGTAGTGTTAATTTTTAAGTCTATTTCCTCTAATGTTCTTGGCTTTGCAGTCTTTGGATGGCACCTATCCTTTAATTGAGTGCCTACTGGAAGCCATGTTTGGGGTTTTACAATCTTTAGTATCTTGTAAACATTTTCAATATCTGACATGGCTGTATGCAGTACTTCGTCAGCAACGTTGTAATGCTTAACTAGATTATTTAGTGCATAACTTCCAAGGCTACCGTCAGCCATTCTTATAGCCCTCATAGAACAGTAAGTAGGGTAGTTTTCTTCGATCCATTTATAGTAGACAAGAAACTTCCTGTCAAATGGACAATTATGTGCAACTATAGGATAGGGGTGCTTGTTAATAAATTCCTTAAATATGCTAATGTATTGTGCATCTTCGCTGATGTCATAAAACCCAAAGCCATATCGCTTATCGCCTTTGTATCCAGGTATTTCCTTCCCTAAATAAAGTTTGTCTACAATCTCATAGTTTTCTACTACCAAACAAGCCACTTCATAAATGCCTGTTTCAACAGGGAAGCTTTGAGTTTCCAAGTCTACTAAAAGCATCTTATCCGTTGTAAACACTCCAATCTATTAATTTATTAGTGCCATACTTTTCATATAAGTATGTTTAACTGCCTGAACATTGTTAAAGTCCATAGAATTTTTGTCAGTATCTATAAAGTTAATGCTGCCATCAAATTCATTTTTTCTAATTCTAAAGGTAAGGGTCTTATTAACCTTTTTATCGTCAGAGTTCTTATCCTTGTATTCCATAGTGGCTTTGAATATTGGCAAATACCGATATCTAGCAGTTTCAACACCATCGTTTTGTACAATAACTAATTTATTATCGTCAACTCTATTAAAGACCATTTTCTCATCAGCATCATGTAGCCCCATTCCTGCTCTACAGTTCATACCATGCAAGAAGTTCTTATAACTTTCCTCGCTATAAAAGTAATCTACAACTATTTTATTGTTTGTGTAGTTAAGGACGGTACAGCCAAACTCATCAAACAACTCTTGCAAACTCACTTTTTTACCCTCCTTTTATCCAAATGTAATTTATTTCTATATAACCCCTCAATTTCCCTGTAAATTCTAACAATTTATTGAAAAAACGGCTGCTAATGCGTTTCCTATAGAGGATAATTCCCCCCCTGGTCTCCCCTCCCTGTCGTACTTAATTGACCTGCGTTACAGCAATGTAAACAGTTATCACAAAACGTTAAAAAAAGACTTCTCTCGATTTGGAAGATCGTCATTGATTTGGACTCTTTCGTTTATCCGTTGCTTCCATAGTTGTAGATTTTCAGCTGTGGATTTCATTGAAAAACCTCCCGTCTGATCACTTACTCTTAATGTATCAGAGGGAAGGCTGTTTTACATGACGGTATTTCTTCCACCGCTTACAGTTATGTTAACTAATAGCCCCATCGTCACTTAGTTTATAACGACGATGGGACTTCTAATGGCATAAATTGTCTTTATAGGTAAATGGTATATTTTATATCGTAATTTGTTAATAGTTTTTTGAAGTTCAAATGCCTATGATATATTCTGGATTAATCAATTTTAGAAACTTATCAATCTTATCAGTATCTAAGTTACCTTTTATTATATCATAGTAATTTTCATCTATAGTCATTGGATCACCAAAGGTTATACTCATTGCTTTTTTGTCGTTGATATAAAATACAGCATGATGTATCCACCCTATTGAGAGTACCGGATTTCTTGCTTTTTTAATTACATAACCATCTAGATAACCCATAAATTCCTTAATCTTTTGTTTATCTTCAATTGTTAATGGTTTGTTTCTTCCACCCCCTGCCGTCATAAAATACTATTTTCGTTATATCATCAGAGTTTATATTAATAGCATCACTTATCTTTTTTTCTTCGTAATCAACATTAGTAGAACCGATAATAGCCATTTCTGTTACGCCGCCAAGTACTACAATATTATAATTAATAATTGAATTATTATCTAAAAAAGATTTTTGTGATATTGAATTTTCTCCAACTAAAAGCAGCGGATTACAATTTGCACTTGCTAAAGCAGAGCCTGAAAGTCCATCAGCAAAAGTTTCACCTGTAGTTAAGTAGATAGCATTTAGATCCATTTCACTTTTAAATTTATCAATAACAGCTAGGTTTCTCTGATATTTATCTTGTCCATTTATTTGTTCAACATTAGGCAGCTCACTTACCAAAGATTCGTCTAATGAGGAACCCACACCAATAACATAGGTTTTAGATATTGCATGACATTTTATATATTTTTTGACATTATTTGGTATTACATTGTGCGGAACTAATATAATAGGCATATTTCTTTTTGCGGCTATAGGAGATATAGACAAAGCATCAGCAAAATCTTCTCCTGTTACAACTGTAATTTCACTAACATTTTCTAGTTGATAAGCAACGCTTATACTAGTTTCATATCTATCTTGTCCACTTAATCTAGTAGTATTAACCCCTAATGAAGTCAATTGATTTTCTACAGACGATGAAATCACTCCAGTCCCACCGATAATAAAAATTTCAGAAACCTTCAATTGTTGTATTACGTTTAAAGTATCGGTTGGTATAGAATTGGTCTCAGTCAAAAGTATAGGTGCATTATATTTCTTAGCTAAAGGAGCTGCAGTTAAAGCATCCGGGAAATTTCCGCCATAAGCGAGTATGGCAAAATTTGATTGTTTCCAGCCATCTAATGCAATTTTTGCTGAAGTATCGTATCTGTCAAAACCTGTTAATCTTTTGGTATTTGCCTGTACATTTGTTGCATTAGATAATAATTGAAAAGAACGATGCTAAAATACCCATAATAAACGGTTGAAAATTCCCCACAATCAACGTACTCTTCTCCACAGGAGGAGAGACAATCAAATGGTACAAAGTGAGGAATTTTTTATGATCAGAGACTTAAAAAGCAAAGGAATGAATATTACTCAGATTGCACGAGAATTAGACTTAGACCGAAAAACGGTCACTAAATGGCTTAAAAGTGATCAACTCCCGGCCTATCGTAAGAAAGTACAACGTGAAAGTAAGCTGGAGAATCACAAAGCCTACATCATCGAGAGAATGAACGAAGGATGCGTCAATGCCATGGTCTTATTTGATGAAATCAAAGCCATGGGCTACCAGGGCCGGCTAACCATTCTCAGGGATTTTATGAAACCCTATCGTGAGCAAGTAAGAGGTAAAGCCTCCATGCGCTTTGAGACTCCACCAGGCAAGCAAGCTCAAGTTGACTGGGGAGAATTCAAGCTTCTGAAAGACGATGGAACTTTCGTCAAGGTTCATGCCTTCATCATGATCATGGGACACTCCCGGAAACAATATGTTGAGTTTACTGAGAACGAGCGCATTGACACACTTATCGGTTGTCATGAACGAGCCTTTGCCTTCTTTAACGGGGTACCGGAAACCATCCTGTATGACAACATGAAAACCGTCGTCAAACATAGCCATCAAACTGGCACTAATCAGTGGAATAACCAATTTTTAAGCTTTGCCCGGCATCAAGATTTCAGTCCAGTGCGCTGCCGTCCCTATCGTCCCCGCACCAAAGGCAAGGTAGAAAACGGTGTTAAGTATCTGCGCAGGAACTTTTGGCCAAGAATTAAGACAATATCCAGTCTGGCTGATTTAAATGAAGCCGTAAAGTTCTGGTTGGATACGGTCTGCAATGTCCGGCTGCATCAGACAACCCGTGAAATCCCAGCAGAAGCATTCATACGAGAAACGTTAAAACCTGTCAATCCAGAAGCATTCCTGCTTTATGATATACAATACCGCAAAGTCATGAACGATTGTACCATCAGTTACAAAGCGAATTTCTACTCGGTTCCTTACCGTTTCGTGGGAAAGCGGGTTAGAATTCGAGATTTAAACAACGGACATCTGGAGATCTATGATGAAAACGGCATCTGCATTGCATCCCACGTGAAGCTTTCAGGCAAACACCACTTCCAGCGCAATAAAAAACACTTTGAGGGTTTAACAACATGGTCTCAGAAGAAAGTTGCCGCCACAGCACCCATTCTAAGCCACAAACAACCACCCAAAGTGTATCAAAGACCCCTTAAGGTCTATGAATCGCTGATCAACGAGGTGACACAATGATTCAGGAACGTTTAAATCAGGCTTGTGAAATTCTCGGCCTGATCCATATGAACGCTGTGTATGACCACCACGCAGAAGAAGCTTCTAAAGGTAGTATATCTTATCTAGAATTTCTGGACAAGTTGTTATGGGCTGAGATTGAAGCTAAGCGCGACCGGGCTGCCAAGGCTAACATGAAACTGGCGAAACTTCCCTATGTGAAAACACTGGAACAATTCGACTTTGATTTTCAGCCTAGTGCTAACGCTCGAAAGATCAATGAACTGAAAACCCTAGGCTTTGTAGCCCGCGCTGAAAATGTAGTATTCCTCGGGCCGCCAGGTGTAGGCAAAACCCATCTGGCGGTAGGCCTTGCGGTTGAAGCGATTAAAAACGGTTATACGGCTTACTTTCTAAGCGCCCATGAGCTGATTGCAATGATTAAGGAGAACATCATCTCCGGGCGGATTCACCGCAAGATTAAAACTCTATGTAAACCCGGCATCTTGATCATCGATGAAGTTGGGTATGCAGGAATGGATGATGAAACGGCGCATTATTTCTTTCAGATCATCTCTAGCCGTTACGAAAAGGGATCGATTATCCTAACTTCGAATAAATCATACGGAGAATGGGGAGATGTATTTGGTGATAATATCGTCGCAACGGCGATTCTTGACCGCCTATTACACCACTCTACGACCATTAATATTAAGGGAGATAGCTACAGGGTGAAAGAAAAGAAAAAAGCAGGTTTTTATGATCCCAGTAAATTGGAGTTCACTCCGACCGACTAGTAAACAGCTAATTGGGGAATTTTGAACTGGGGTTGACAATAATAGAGCTCCTATTAAAAAAAATACTGATAAAAAACTTTATTAAACATTCTAACCCTTCTTTCTTGTTTACGAAGCATGTGTAACCATTCTAAAATTTGGCACAAATTTATTATATACAAAAACATCTACATATGGAAGGACGTGGTAAATGTCTCTTGAATTTAAAGGGGTACCCAAACTTGCATTTACGATGGTGTTGGAGGTTATTATTTACTTGAATCATCAAACGGAAAGTATCATGATCTTACAACCAATACAAATTTAGGAGATACAGAAATTAAATTTCGCATGGATAATTCAAAAAATAGAAAGTATATTTCTTCAAAACCTGATATTGCTGAAAAAATAGAGAAAATCTAAGCCAAAAAGCGTCTATATCTTCTATGATTACTCCTTTAACTGTAACAAAAAGAATATTATTAGGGGTGCCTGATTATGAGTGATATAAAGGTTGTACATCAACAAGCGCAGCAATGGTATTGAGATTTAGTTATGAAGATCTACTTGAAGATATTACTACAAAAACTTTAATTGAAGACTTAGCAACTGCTCCAAGTTATCCTGATGGATTTGGAAATCATAGTATGGCTTGTATCGGATATAGTACGAGTGGAACCAGTCCCTATATGGTTGTTCGTGATACAGGTTGTGATGGAAGTGTTTATGTTAGCTATGATAGTTCAGTAGTCGGAACTGTACAAGGAGCATATGTTAGACCAGGCGAGACCAGCCAAGAATAGATGCCATAGTTACCATTTGCTTGGCATGATTTTATTATGATAAATTACAATTGTCTTAGTTTCAAAAATAACCTGAAGCAGCCATCCGAGGGGGATTTTGCATTTAAAGAAAGTCCTCATCTCGGATGGCTGTAAATTAATAAATAATATTTTCAAAAAAGGGGTAGGGCCAACGAAATGACGTAAAACCCCACACTTCACCGGTAATTGCAGCAGATAGAGGTATAGAAAATATAAATTCATCTGCTATGCTTTTGCCAACTCCAAAAATATATACAAATTCTCCTGAGTCTGAACAAAGGTCATTGCCAAATGGTGTACCGATCACCGTAACACCACATTATGATAAAGTATATGTTTGGGTTGGGAATATCGGAGCGGATTCTCTTGACAGTGTAACTGATTAAATAGAAAACTAGATATTCTTAGAGCTTAAAAAATTGCATTGAATTTTGTGACCTTATGCACAGCGAAAGGAATGATACTTAAAATGAATGATCTACAATTGTTTAGAAAATTATTTTATATATCTTTTTGCAGACCTATTTTAAAGACGGAGAGATTTATTGACATATGGTGGGATTTAGAGAGGCTAAGGGATTATCTTGCTGGACCGTTGTACACTATCAAGACCGAAGGAAACTGTAATTACGTGTACACTGATGAGGAGATAGGTTCCCAGGTGTTGATTCTCCTGAAATGTTTTTGCAGTGGTGTTTAGACATAGTTGATGAGTGTCGCGATATATTAATGAAACACAAACATGAGAATTTCAATGAGGAAGCAGATTTTGATACGATTATTCGTCAGATAGATGGTATGGAAGTTCTTTCTCATTTAGCTTACAGGATACAAAGTGAACAGTTTACTATTAACCGGCAGTGATTTTATGCTAAAGTCGAATATTGGAATCGAATTTCCAAGCCGAGGGTCGCGAGTTCGAATCTTGTCGTCCGCTCCAATGAAATTGAGACGCTGCAAGGATTTGCAGCGTTTTTTGTTGTGGGTTTTATACCCAAGCCTTCACCATCTTAAGCTCGTCTGCGTATGCTGTAATTAAAGTTATTAAAAAGGGGGAATCAAAATGGCCGAACCCATCACTGAACGCACTCCCCTTGTCATCGCGGCTGAGATTAATAGGATCAAACAAGAGACTTGTAAAATAATGCTTGCTAATGCTATTGAGATCGGCAAGCGCTTGAAGGAAGCCAAGGACCTGCTCCCCCACGGCGAATGGGGAAAATGGCTGGTGGAATCGGTGAGCTATTCCCAACGCAAAGCCAACAGGCTGATGAAGCTCTTTGAAGAATATGGAGATAAACTGTTCGCTTCCAGCAATGACGACAGCCAGTCAAATTCGTCTGCGCAGACGAATTTGACATACTACCAAGCCATTATTCTGTTGGGAATTCCAGAAGATGAGCGGGAGAAATTTATCTTGCAGCATGATGTCAAGAATATGACCACTCGGGAGCTGGATCAGGCTCTCAAAGAACGGAAGCAAACCCCTCAGGAGAAAGAGCAGACTCAAGTCACGCCTGTGTCTAATAATTCTGGGGATATTAAAATAGAATACAAAACCGTCAAAAAAAACCCTAGATCAAAAAGCAGGCCAAAAACAGCAGCCTCTGAAGCCTTTACTGTGAAGTATGAAGAAAGATGCACCGCTTGCTGCCAAACCATTGCCGATACCTTCCAGGAACTGCTGGTAGCCCTCGGCCAGCTGGCCAGACATGATCTGGCAGTGAAGGAGAAATGCAGTAAAAACGCGAGCAAGCTGGCTGAATATATGGTGGAAAGGCTCAAAGAGTGGCCGCCTGTTCCTACAACGAATATGAAGACGGTTGAAACCTATGCCACTTATGATAGATGGTAAATTCGAGATGCGGAGATTCAGAGGCCCCTAATTGGCAAGAGTGTGGGCAAGAAGTGATCTGGGTCCTGGCGTACCATATGTAGCCCTAAGCTAACTATTTTCCTTTGTGACAGAATAAGGTATAATACCTTTAGATAATAAGGTATTGGGCAGCAAAAAGTAAAGAGCTGTCTTAGGGAAGCTTTCATCAAGATATTTAGGTAAATTATTCAGCACTGAGCAGGTAACGTTCAGTGCCTGTTTGTATTAAGTCTGAATTATTTGTCCTCCTCCCTGTGCACCTATGCGCCGCAGTTTATCCTGAGAGAGAATGATAGAGAATTGAGCAGTACGAACAGGAGAGACTGGGAAAGGTTCAATAAATTAAGGATGGATTGGAGTGGTTAATATGAAATATTCTGATGCCAGGGAGAGTAAAGAAACCGGCGGATTGAGAGTGCTGGAGATCTCCTATATGGGCAGGATTATAAATCCCGTGCTCATTTGGGATAAGGAAAGGGTTATCTTAATTGACACCGGCTTTCCTGGCCAGCTTCCGGAGATTCGTAGTGCCGTGGAAGCAGCGGGTGTCCCCTTTTCCGGGCTAAGTCACGTGGTGATAACCCATCAGGATGTGGACCATATTGGCGCCTTACAGGAAATCCTCAAGGCAGCGGAGCATGAAATCCAGGTCATCACTCATAACGAAGAGAAGCCGTTTATCGAAGGGGTTAAACGACCGCTGAAGATGACAAAAGAGCGCTTAGCAGCAATGTTTGCCCATCTCCCTGAGGAGAAACGTGAGGAAGCGTCGGCTAAGTTCCTGGAAGTCTTAAAATCCCCGGTGAACAAAACCGTCGAGGATGGGGAGGTTTTGCCCTGGTGTGGGGGAATTACCGTCACTCATACCCCCGGTCATACTCCCGGACACATTTGTTTGTACCTTAACCAAGCCAAAACTCTCATTGCCGGAGATGCTTTAAATGTGTTGGCTGGGCAATTGACCGGACCCAACCCAGAGTTTACGCCGGACATGGAAACGGCCAGGAAGTCCTTAGAGAAGCTCATTCCCTTTGAGATTGAAAGGGTGGTCTGTTACCACGGCGGAGTTTTTGAAGATAAGGTCAAAGAGCGCTTGCTGGCATTAGTGAAAGGCTAGTGCTTGATAAGCGAAGAGCGGGTTCTCCCTTCAAGGGCAAAAATTCAAGCGTTCGCCCTGCTTACTGATATGGACAGTAAAAGGGGAACGCTTTTTGCTGCTGGGTGGAATGACTTTTTAGGTAAAGTAAAGAGATTATTTTTCCGCCGGCAATATTTCTATCCAGTAATTGTCGGGATCGTTAATGAAGTAAATCCCCATTTCTTTGTTTTCATAGCAAATACAGCCCATTTCCTTGTGGTGTTCATAGGCAGCTTGAAAATCGTCCACCCGCAAAGCCAAATGGAATTCATTGTCGCCTAAGTTATAGGGCTCTGTCCGTTCTTTTAGCCAGGTAAGCTCCAAGAGATGCCGAGAAGAACCATCCCCGAGATAAACCAGAATAAATTCTCCGTTGGCTTGCTCGTGCCGTTTGACTTCACCCAGTCCCAAAGCTTTTTTGTAAAAGGTTAAACTCTTGTTCAGGTCATAAACGTTAATGTTATTATGGTCAAATCGAAATTCCATGCTTAATCCTGCCTCTCATTTAGTGTGGGGTTATCTTCAAATAACCTTATCCTAAAATTGGAATCCTTATCCCTTAGTGCTAACTATTATTGTATAATCATGGTGAGGTGATAACAATGGGGAACCCGGTGAAAATTAAATTTTTATATCACAGTGGCTTTTGCGTTGAAACCCGAAAGAACTTGCTTTTATTTGATTACTATCAGGGTGAGGCGGAAGGGCTGGTTAAATCCACCCCTAAGCAGGTTGTGATCTTCTGCTCTCACAGCCATCCGGATCATTTTAATCCGGTAATCCTAGATTGGCAGAAAGACAGGCCGGATATACACTATATTTTCAGCCGGGATATCAGGCCCGGGCAAAGGGTTGAAAACCTACACTATCTGGTTCCTGATGAGACCATTGAAACAGCGGGTTTGAAAATCAAGGCCTTCAATTCAACGGACATCGGTGTGGCCTTTTGGGTAGAAGATGAAGGAACCCGTATCTTTCATGCCGGGGATTTAAACTGGTGGTACTGGATTGATACGCCGGAGGAGATGGCCAAGGCCGAAAGAGAATTTAAGGAAGAGATTGAAATCATCAAGTCAGAGGACATTGATATCGCTTTTTTTCCTGTTGACCCCAGACTTGAGAAAAACTACAGTGCAGGAGCGGAGTACTTTATCGAAAAAGTTGGCCCTAAAGTTTTCATTCCCATGCACTTTGCAGATAGCCCGGAAATCACGGATGAATTCCGAAATGCAATGAAGGGATGCCCCAGCAGAATTATCATCTTGAACCAGAAAGGCCAAGAAGAGATACTGCTTTGAATCTAAGGAAGCGGTTTTCAGGGGTTAGTTAATTTTCATACTCCGTGTTATAATTTGCTTATACCAACAGAAATGACATTAGTGAATTTGCAAAATGGAGTGTACACAATGAATGTAGCCTTTTTTCTGATCCCTAAAAAAGATATCGTCTTTTTAAAAGAAAATGCCACCATGCGCCAAGCCTTAGAGAGGATGGAATATCACAGTTATTCAGCTGTTCCCCTGATTGACGACGAGGGAAAATACGTTGGAACCATTACCGAAGGGGACCTGCTCTGGAAGCTTAAAAATACACCGGGTTTGACATTTCAAAATACGGAAGATATTCGCTTAAGTGAAGTTGAACAACATGTTCAGAATTTGCCCGTAACCATTGATGCCGAGATAGAGGATTTAATATCAAGGGCCGTTGTGCAAAACTTTGTGCCCGTCGTTGATGACCAAAAGGTATTTATCGGGATTGTCCGCCGGCGGGAAATGATTGAATACTGTTCGAAACTTTTGTTGCAGCGGAAGTCTTAAGAATACAATTTCATAAAAATATGACAGAAGGCACTGCGAAATGCAGTGTCTTCTGTCATAAAGAAGTTGTTTTAGATAAACTTTGGAAAAAAGGTGCTTGATTTCCGCGAGACGATATACTAAAATATGCCAGGTGAGGAGATAAAATACTCATTGAGAAAGAGGTGTCATTGTGGAATTAGATCTGGACTGCCTGATGAATTTGATTGAAACTGCTCGAGTGAATCTGAATAATTCAGCGAAATATAAGAGCTTAACGGACCCGTGCATCCTTGAAATGAGCCAACGCTTAGATCACTTAATCAATAAATATTATTTGATTACGAAAACCTGCCGAATCCCTTCTTGAACGGGTAAGACAGAACCCTCAAATGAGAGGCTTTTAATCCTAAAACCCAATAGCACTAAAAATATGGGTGATAAACTCGGGGAATAAGGTTGATATAAGCAGGAGTATGGAAAGTAAGACTAAGATTGACGTAAATGCCCAGGAAATAATATTAAAAAACTTGGTATTGGCATATTCGCCCATGATGCTTTTCTTACTGGCTATCAGCACCATAAAGATGAGAATTGGCGGCAGTAAGATGCCGTTGACAACCTGAGTAGTCAGCATAACATGGTATAACGATAACTTGGGCCATAACACGATAACTGCGGCCAAGACAATAAGCACTGTGTAAAGACTAAAGAAGACGGGAGCTTCTTTGTGGGATTTGCTGATGCCATGTTCAAAGCCGAAAGCTTCGCATACGGCATAGGCTGTGCTTAGGGGCAGGACAAAGGCAGCTAACATTGAGGCGCCTAACAATCCGAAGCCAAACAATAGGCTGGCATATTCCCCGGCTAAGGGTTTTAAGGCCAGGGCAACATCTTTAGCCGTCTCAATAGGGATATTGTTGGCAAAAAGTGTGGCAGCAGTGGATACGATAATAAAGAAGGCTATAAAACCGGTAAAAAATGTCCCAATTAGCACGTCCCAGCGGGTATAGCGGTAATCCAGGGCGGTGATTCCCTTATCCACAACCGAAGATTGAACATAAAACTGTCCCCAGGGAGTAATCGTGGTTCCAATGACGCCGATAACCATTAAGAGAAAAGCAGGAGTTCCTAACAGGGTTGGAGTAACGGATTCCACGAGAACTTGAGGCCAGGGGGGTTTAACCATAAAACCGGAGATTACATAACTGAAAAAGGTTAAGCACAGAAAGAGCAGGATTTTTTCCATTTTAGCATAATCCGTTTTGATGACCAGCCACCAGATGATAAATGCCATGATAGGAACAGAAAGATACTTGCTTATGCCAAAAATCTCAAAACTTGTGGCAATTCCTGAAAACTCAGAGACAGTCGTCCCCAGGTTGGCAATCAGCAGGACACTCATGGCAAAAAAAGTCCATTTCACACCGAAGTTTTCTCGAATTAAATCAGAAAGTCCCCGGCCCGTCACAGCTCCTGTACGGGCCGATATTTCTTGGGCAATGGCGAGGAGGACCGTACTTATCAGCATCGTGAAGATGAGTGAATAGCCGTATTTGGCACCGGCTGCAGCATAAGTTGCAATGCCGCCGGCATCATTATCAGCAAAAGCGGTAACCATTCCCGGCCCCATAACACCCAGGAATAAAGTTAAACGTGCTTTGAAGCTCATTCCGCATGCCCTCCTTTCGCTTGGCGGCGGCGGGCAATTAAGGTGGAGTAAATCTCCACTCGAGGACGATCAGGCATTAATAACTCCAATACATCATCAACCGTGATGATGCCTAAGACTTGATCCTGAGAATTTACCACTGGGACAGCCAGTAATCCGTATTTATGAATAATATCCGCTACTTTTTCGTGATCGTCATAAGGAGAGACTTTGACGATTTTTGTATGCATTAATTCTCTTAACGTTGTATCAGGAGAAGCAATGATCAGCTCTCGCAGGGAAAGAACTCCTTCTAAGGTTTCTTGCTCGTCTACCACGTAAAGATAGTAGATGGTTTCAGCTTCAGGAGCTAACCGTCTTAATTCATTAATGGCTTGTTCGGCAGTAATCCAAATCGGCAAGCCAATATATTCGGTAGTCATCAGTGAACCGGCAGTGTTTTCATCATATTGCATTAGCTCCCGGACATCTTCAGCATCATCGGATTCCATTAAACTTAGGAGTTCTTCGGATTTTTCCGTGGATAATTCACTTAAGATGTCTGCGGCTTCATCCGGCGGCATTTCCTCAAGAATATCAGAAGCCCGTTCCTCATCCATTTGTGTAATCACTTCAACCTGTACTTCCAGCTCCATTTCAGACAAAGCATCGATGGCTTGCTGGGAGTCCAGGGTATCCAGGAAAGTGGCCCGTTGCTTATAGTCCATGTTTTCAATAATATCCGCAATATCGGCTGGATGAAGCTGGCGCAGCTGTTCTTTCTCTCGTGTCAGCTGGAGAGCTGAAGTGCGGTTTTCTATAGGCTTAATATATTGACTTCCCACAAATTTATTGTCTAATCGAGACAACAAAAATTCTACACCTAAACGGCGGAACAATCCCCGGACGCCAATATCCACGGCGACTAAAAGGATGTAATGATGATCTTCATGAGATACCCAGGATAAAGAGATATCATTGACCCGGACTAATTTTGAACCTTCTAAATCGATAATTTGTTTATCTAACAGCCATTTGCCGATAAATGTTTCATCCTCTTGCAGCGGGCAGGTCAGAAGGGGATCAAAAATGGTATTGAGACGCATTCCGTCATGATCCCAAGACGCAAAAAATTTCGTTGGGATCAAATCATGAACACTTTTGGAATACCGGATGCCTGTAACATGAGGGGAAACACTGTCCCATCGAATGGCCATATCTAATACCCGGCCAA
Source organism: Desulfosporosinus orientis DSM 765 (assembly GCF_000235605.1). GTDB lineage: Bacteria > Bacillota > Desulfitobacteriia > Desulfitobacteriales > Desulfitobacteriaceae > Desulfosporosinus > Desulfosporosinus orientis. The sequence goes on along the minus strand of NC_016584.1, from coordinate 5,802,166 downwards.
TCCGATGTCCTTTGGAATCTCGAATAGGTTTGTTGAGCAATTGGCTGAAATAAAATTCGCCTAATAGTTTCAAGTCTTCCATTTAAATCCCTTCTTTCAGTGACGGAGTCTGGCACTTATGCTCAAAATGACTCAGTCTTATATAACTAATAAATTTGTTAGTATGATAAGGTCCAGAATCCATAAAACCCACCTCCTTTTACTAGACAACCTTGCTTATAAAATAAAAAGACCTCTATGCCAAAATAGAAGGTCTAATCAACAGATCGTTTGACCTCCCTACTCGTTGAGCTTTAGCACTGCATAGCGTAGAGTATTCTCAGCCACCTTAAGTAAAACCTTATGCCGGCAATACCTGTTCTACCCAATTGGCGTCTCTCGACATTTCTGGGCAGTGGCCTATGTTTATGCAGGAGCCTCACCTAACAGAGATTATTTTTTTAAGACACTTCATTATATGTATAATCTAGTAAATCCGTCAATTAGTTTATGAAAATAATTAAGGAGTTTTGTTCTTTTGGTAAGTTTACTTATTATATAAGGAATCATCTTAGATATTATGCCATAAAATGCACCTAGAAAAGAGGGTTTGACGAAGGATAGGCTTTGCCTTTGGTCTTGCTCCTATGTTATAATCGAGGATGAATTAGATGACGTGATAGACTCGAGAGGAGGGTGTTTGAATGGCAAAACACATTCAGACAATTGTGAAAGCGAACTTAAGCGCTACAGTGAAAACAGGAGGATGCGGCAAGTGCCAGACCTCTTGTCAATCTGCTTGTAAGACTTCGTGCACCGTTGGAAACCAAGTGTGTGTTAAATAAAGCTTCTGGCTTAATTTCAACATAGGATCTCAGAACCCACCCGTATATTGGGCTGGGTTCTGTTTCTGTTTCTGTTTATCTCGTGCCCTTAAAATGGGATTTTCAGCCCTGAGGACAGTTAGCATAGATTCTGGCGGAGGTCAGAGAAGAGAGGAACTGGTTAAGAATGTTTAATTTATCATCGTTGAATCATTATCCCCTTAAAAAGAATGTCCATAGTTTTGAGCAGGGGGATACCTTTATTGCCCATGATGTCAATTCCGGGTCGCTGCACGTTCTTGATGAAGGAACGTATCAGGTCCTGAAATCACTGGAAAGGCTGCAGGAATTGAAAGAAACCCTGAGTACTGAGGGGATTAAAAAGGTTCTTGAAGCTGCAGGCCAATCATTGCCGGATGAAGAACTTCACGAGATTCTGGAGGATCTGGAAGAACTCCATGGGGAAGGCACTCTTTTTTCAGCGGAAGCAGAGAGTTTCCAGCCCGCATATCCGGAAAAGCCCATTGTCAAGGCGATTTGCCTGCATGTAGCTCACGACTGTAACCTGCGCTGCGAATATTGTTTTGCAGGTACGGGGGCTTTTGGCGGCAGCCGAACAATGATGGATTTGGAAACAGGTAAAAAGGGAATTGATTTTGTTCTGGAATTATCAGGGCATAGGGATCATTGTGAGGTGGACTTTTTCGGAGGAGAGCCTTTGCTTAATTTTGGCATGATAAAGTCTTTAGTGGATTACGGCCGCAAAGCAGCGGCAGTCCGGGGGAAAACCATAAAATTTACCCTGACAACCAACGGGGTGCTGCTGAATAAGGAAATTCAAGAATTCCTGGAACAAGAAGAGATTAGTGTGGTTTTGAGCTTAGATGGCCGTCCCGAGGTCCATGACCGGATGAGGCCCTATGCCGGCGGGCGCGGGAGTTATGATAAAGTGGCCCCTCTCATTAAGGAGTTTGTAAAGAAACGTCCGGAAAGTTCTCCTTATGCACTGGGAACTTATTATTATGTCCGGGGAACGTATACCCATTTTAATCTGGATTTTGATCGAGATGTGCTGCATATGGCTGATTTAGGGATACAGCAGATTTCTATAGAACCTGTTGTGGCAAGTCCTGGAGATGCTTATGCTTTCCAAGACGGGGATCTGGAGAAAATCCGTGCAGCCTATGATCGTCTTGGCGAGGAGTTGTTACAACGGCGAAAGGAAGGCAAGGATTTCAACTTCTTTCACTTTAATATTGCCTTAGATCAAGGTCCCTGTATGCTTAAACGTCTCTCCGGGTGCGGGGCCGGTCACGAGTATGTGGCCATTTCTCCTGAAGGAGATCTCTATCCCTGCCACCAGTTTGTCGGTCAGGAAGCCTATAAATTGGGCTCCCTTTATAATGAAAGCCCTTACCAATTAAAGGAGGAGGTTGTTAAGGACTTTCGTTCCGCCCATATCTATAACAAGCCGTCCTGCAGGGAGTGCTGGGCTCGTTTTGCTTGCAGCGGCGGATGTCACGCTGCCAATATCTCCTCGACCCAAAAGCTGACAGAGGTTTATGCGCTAGGATGCGAGCTTCAAAAAAAGCGTTTGGAAGTAGCTCTGTATCTTAAAATTAAGGAGTTCCAGGAGCAATAATTGTCTTAACCAACCAGTGCAGAGAGGTTGGACGGGTTAAAAAGACATGGTACAATGGTATCTGGGATTAAATGGTCGGGAGGGCGGACTTTTGAATAAAAAATCACAACGAATATACGCTGGAATTCTTGCCGTTGTTGTTAGTGTTGCCATGGTAGGCTCGGCTTTTGTCGGCTACTTTTTGAGTAAAGATTCGCCGCCGGCTAATTCGGGCAGCTCCAGTACTGCCAATATAGAAGCAGATTATCAAAACCAGAAGGCGAGTATTAATGCCATGGTTAAGCAAGCCGAAGAAACCCCTGATAACGTATCTTTACTTAAGGCCCTTGCCGATGCGTATTATAATGCCGGCATGACATCACAAATCATAGCACCTGCCGAGACTCAGGATAATTTTAAAAAGGCGGTAGAAGCCTATCAAAAGGTATTAAAGACCAATCAAGATCCCAATATTATTGTGGATATGGCGACATCTGCCTTTTACAGCGGGAACTATGATCTTGCCGAACAAAGTTATAAGCAAGCCTTAGACATGAAGCCGGATTTTTTAACTGCCTTATTCAATTATGGGGTTTTCCTTTCTCAGGCAAAGAATGACTGGGCTGGGGCCCTTATTCAATGGCAAAAGGCCTTGCCCTTGGCCCAGACGGATTCGGAAAAAGAACAGATTCAAGCCTTGATTAGCCAGGCTCAGAGTAAAGTCAACGCTAATCAATCAACCAACGGCGTATCAAATCCTAACTTAAAAAACGCTGATTAAGTTATTTATGGGAAAAAAACGGAGAGGCGGAGGGGCATGCATTTTACAACGTTGGCAAGCGGAAGTTCTGGAAATTCAATACTTATCGGAGAAGAGAACCGGCATTTTCTGGTGGATTGTGGAATAAGCGGGAAAAGCCTTCTGCATAACCTTTCTCAGGTCAACATAGCATGTTCAGAAATAGAAGGTATTGTCGTAACCCATGAACATATTGATCATATTCGCGGAGTGGGTATTCTGGCCCGCAAACTAAAGATTCCGGTCTATGCCACGCCAGGACTTTGGCAGGTTATGAGTCACTCTTTGGGAAAGCTTGCCGATCATCAGCGTATCGAAGTTCAAGAGGGGTTCTCTTGTGCAGGTCTGAATGTCCTGCTTTATCCTACATCTCATGACAGCCGGGAAAGTTACGGTTTAAAAATATCCCGTCCAAAGCAAAAGGACAAGCAGGAATTAGCAGTAGGAATCGCTACGGACAGTGGAATGATTACCCAAGGAATGCATAAACATCTGCAAGGATGTGATGCCCTTGTAGTCGAGGCAAATTATGATGAGTACCGTTTGCTGAATGGTCCATATCCTGCCTATTTGAAGAAGCGAATAAGAGGCAATTATGGACATCTGGAAAATAAACAATTGGCTGAAGGGCTGCTTGAGTGGGTTAAAGACAATACTCAGCGGGTTGTGCTGGCGCATCTTAGTGAAGAAAATAATACCCCGGAAATCGCTTTGTCTACGGTTTTGAGTATTCTTAAGGGATCAAAACGAACTAAAGAGCACTCAAACCTTCAAGTTCACGTTGCTCCGCGGCATTCCCCGCATGAATTGATCAGGTTAATGGAATAATAGACATAGGAGGTAAGTTATGGACTACTATAAAGATTATAAATATTCACGGAGAGGTCCTGGCTTTTTTTCAACCGTCATTGTTGCTTTAATCAGTGCCCTAATAGGCGGAATCATTGCTGTCATGCTGGTTCCTTCAGTGTACGGAAACAAACAAGCTGCGCCTTCCAATCAAGTTGTCTTAAATCAAGGGCAATCAACCCCTTCGATTCAAACGGAGAATACGGCAAATTTCCCGGTTACGCAGATTGCTAAAGCCACAGGGCCCGCGGTTGTTGGTATAGCTAACTTCCAATCCAGGGGATCTCTCTTTGGGGGGAGCGGTTCCACGGAGGTCGGAAGCGGCTCAGGCTTTATTGTCGATGCCCAGCATGGGTATATCGTAACCAATAACCATGTGATTTCCGGGGCGGAAAAAATTATCGTCAGTCTGGCTGACGGCAGAAATATTAATGGTAAACTTGTGGGCAGTGATGAGCGGACGGATTTAGCAGTGGTGCAAATTGAGGATACCAAGGACTTAGTCGCCACTCAATTAGGAGATTCCTCAAAACTCCAAGTGGGAGAGCCCGTGGTTGCTATTGGCAATCCCGGCGGACAGGAATTTGCCCGCTCGGTGACGACAGGTGTTGTTTCAGCAACCAACCGCATCTTAAATATTCCGGGGGAAGCAAGTTTTAATCTTATTCAGACTGATGCCGCTATTAATCCGGGCAACAGCGGCGGCCCTCTTGTTAATTACCAAGGGCAAGTAGTTGGGATTAATTCTGCTAAAAATCAGGAACCCGGATTTGAGGGAATGGGCTTTGCAATCCCTATCACCGATGCTTTGCCAACCATCAAACAATTAATCGAGAAGGGCTATGCCAGTCATCCTGGACTCAATGTTCAAATAGACCCCAGATATACAGCTGAATATGCCAGTCAGCGAGGATGGCCTGAAGGCGCTTACGTCTCAAAGGTTACCTCCGGCGGCCCGGCTGATGAAGCGGGAATCAAAGCAGGAGATGTTTTGACCAAGATTGACGGAGTTGCCATTTCCGATTCTTTAGAACTGACACACCAGTTATTAAAGCATAACCCGGGAGACAAAGTTACCGTAACTGTTTACCGGAATAATAAGACCATCGATGTTTCCTTGACACTAACGGAAATTAAGTCACAATAAGGCCGCCCAAAGTATCCTAACGAGCCTGTAAGTTGGTTACTAGTAAACTAAGTTACAGGCTTTTTATCTTACTGGATTGAATGTTGAACTATAACAATGAATGCAGTATTATTGAGAGCAAAGGTGAATTTGGCAGAAGCAGGAATCATCGAGTGAGAAAGGTTGATAACGGATGGATAACAGACCTACTTCTAATTTTTTAAAAAACATAATTACTGAGGATTTAAAATCAGGTAAAGTTGATCACATTATTACACGGTTCCCTCCTGAGCCTAACGGTTATTTACATATTGGACATGCCAAATCCATTATCCTTAATTTTGAATTAGCCGATGAATTTAAAGGAAAAACCAATCTTCGCTTTGATGACACTAATCCGACCAAAGAAGATACAGAGTATGTAGAATCAATTAAGGAAGATGTTCGCTGGCTGGGGTATGAGTGGGACAATCTGTTCTTTGCTTCGGATTACTTTGAGGAAATGTATAAGCGGGCGGTACTCCTGATTAAAAAAGGGAAGGCCTATGTCTGTGATTTAAAGGCTGATGAAATTCGCCAAATGCGTGGTTCCTTGACTGAGGTTGGGCAAAAGAGTCCTTATCGGGACCGTAGTGCCGAAGAGAACCTGGATTTATTCGAACGCATGAAAAAGGGCGAATTTAAAGACGGAGAAAAAGTTTTACGGGCCAAAATCGATATGGCATCACCGAATATCAATATGCGGGACCCGGTCTTGTACCGGATTGCCCACGCCTCCCACCACAATACGGGTGACAAGTGGTGTATTTACCCAATGTATGATTTTGCTCATCCCTTGGAAGACGCTATCGAGGGAGTTACTCACTCCATATGCACCTTGGAATTTGAGGATCATCGTCCCTTATATGATTGGGTTATTCGTGAATGTGAAATGGAAGAGGTACCTCACCAATATGAATTTGCTCGCCTGAACATTACAAATACGGTCATGAGTAAGCGAAAATTAAAGCAATTGGTGGACGAAAAGGTTGTTGACGGCTGGGATGATCCGCGTATGCCTACCATCTCCGGACTGAGGCGCAGAGGATATACCCCTGAAGCAATTCGTAATTTTGCCCGGGAGATAGGAGTTGCCAAAGCAGATAGTGTCGTGGACAGCAAAATGCTGGAGCATTTTATCCGAGAGGATTTAAAGCTGAAAGCCCCCAGGACAATGGCAGTATTGGAACCTTTAAAAGTTATTATTACTAATTACCCTGAGGACACAGTGGAAATGTTAGAGGCAGAAAATAATCCGGAAAATCCGGACATGGGCAGCCGGCAAATTCCATTTTCAAGGGAACTCTATATCGAGCAAGAGGATTTTATGGAAAATCCGCCGCCAAAGTATCATAGACTTTTTGTCGGCAATGAAGTTCGTTTAAAAAACGCCTATTTTATAAAGTGCAATGATTTTGTAAAAGATGAACGTGGCAAAGTTATCGAACTGCACTGCACCTATGACCCTGAGACTAAGAGCGGCACAGGCTTTACAGGACGAAAAGTCAAAGGTACCATTCATTGGGTCGAAGCGTCTCAAGCATTACCGGCCGAGTTCAGGCTTTATGAACCTTTGATCCTGGATCAAGAGGAAGAGGATGACGGTTCATTTCTGGACTATATAAATCCCAAATCTCTGGAAACTGTACAGGGCTTGGTTGAGCCCGGTCTTAAGACAGCAAAGGTTCAGGATAAATTCCAATTTGTACGGCATGGTTATTTTACGATTGATTCTTCCCATTTTAACCAAGACCGTCTTGTCTTTAACAGAATAGTATCTCTCAAGAGTTCCTACCAGCTACCAAAATCATAACTTGCTACCCAAAGTTTAGGTTTATTATTAAAAGCATCCTTCTTCACCAGTATAGGTGAGTGAGGATGCTTTTTTGAGTATTTTTGGTTTTCATTGGGAATAGTAGAAATAACTAACGATAATGGAGGGTTCAGAATGGAAAATCAAACACCTCAAGACTTGACGGCTAACCAAGGAGACATGGGAAGTGATCAGACTGACAATCTGACTAACAACCTGGATGATTCCATTGGGCTTAGTCAAAATAAACTACGGAACTCAGAAGTTCGAGAGTTAACATTGTCATAGCTGAATCAAACATTTCCAGTTCATTTCTAGTTTTCCTTAGAGGCCTGACTTATGGTTGCGGGCCTCTTTCTTTGTCATGACGAGACTAGATTATTCCTTAAGTGAACGACGAAATCCTGAACGTTGGTGACTAAGGTAGTAACGGATAATGACCCTCTGTCTTTGAGTTTATTCACCGCAAATTCGGCAATGTCCACACAGTAAATGTACACAGGACGTATTTCACCGTTTTTCTGGGTATAGGCAGGGGTCATATTTCCTGCAGCAATGGTATGGAGTTGAGTCGCCAGACAGATAAGGGTTGTGGCCTTGCGAGTGTGTTTGCGCATTTCGTCTTGGGCCTGATAAACATTGGCAATAACCGGCGGAAGCGGGCCATCATCACGAATAGAGCCTGCCAGCACTAAGGGAACCTTATTCTTAATAGCAGAATAAACAACCCCATCGTGAATAGATTCTTTTTCAATTAATTGGTCAAGAGAGCCTGCTTCTCGAGCCTTATTAATTAAGTCAAGATGGTGGTAATGAGCATTGGGCGGGGATTGTTGGTTATAGGTGTTTTGCCCTAAAGCGGTTCCAAATAAGGCGGCTTCAAGGTCATGGGTAGCCATGGCATTGCCGGCAAGAATGGCATGGACATAACCGTTGGCAATCAGGGCCGATAGGGCCAGTCTCGAATCATAGTCAAATACGACAGCCGGGCCTAGGACCCAGACAATATAACCGTGATCTTTTTCATAGTTAAGAAGATCATAGAGATCGTTGTAGTCTTTTGAGTAAGCTGTTTCCCTGGAGCGGCCGGATCGAAAGGCAAATAAATCGGCACTGGCCTCGTGGGAGCTAAAACCTCTGGCATAAACATAGATCCCCTGACGGCCGTCTTCACTGCGGCCGACAATGACTTGGTCCCCGACCTTCAGATTTCTAAATTCAACAACCTGTATAGTTCCGTCGGATTTTAAAACGGGGACACCGTCCATTCTGCTTTCCCTTGCTAAGATCCATTGACCTTGTATTTTAAAATACTCCGGATATATTGAAAGCCCATGGTAATGCTCAGGAGCGACTCCTTCTATGGTTACTTTGACTGTTTGTGCATCCGGGGCGGATAAAAAAGGTTCTTGGTTAAAATCCGGTTCTTTATAGGTTGGCAAATGAAAGTTCATTCAGCTTCCTCCTTATTTCTTTTCACTTATTTTATCCAATTATGAAAAAATAAACGGAACTAATTTAATAGGAGGCCTATGCCTTGAAGACAAGGCTTTGCTGGCGTCAGGTATGAGTAAGGTATCTTGTCGATGTTTGTAAATAAATTGAAAAAATACAACATTTTTGAGATGGACTATTGAAGCTAATTTCAGGATAATAAAAGCAGGGAAGTCTTTAAAGATCTCATAGGTAACATCAAAAGGAGGAAAAGGATGAAAAACAAAATTATTCTTGTGCTTTTTTTAATCTGTTTCATGTTTTCTTTATCTGCAACCGCTCAGGCTTCCCTTGGGGATAGTTTACTTAAGGTGGGTTCAAGAGGTGCGGATGTGGTGGAGCTGCAGACAAAACTCAATCAGCTTGGCTATAGCGTTGGTACAGTTGATGGGATCTTTGGAAATTTGACGAAACAAGGGGTTATGAATTTTCAAAAGGTACATAGTCTTGTGGTTGATGGGATTGTAGGACCGAATACCGTTAACTCATTAAATACGGCCGCTGCCGGTTTGCAGGGTCAGCAAAAAATTAATGCTATCCTTAGTACTGCCAAACAATATCTGGGGGTAAAGTATCAATGGGGAGGGTCGACCCCAGAAACAGGTTTTGACTGTTCCGGATTTGTCGCTTATGTATTTAAACAGAATGGAATTTCACTGCCCCGGGTTTCACGTGATCAATATACCGTTGGGACCAAGGTCTCCTTTGACAATCTGCAACCGGGAGATTTAGTATTTTTCTCATTTGGGGGCAATGGTGTTGTAGACCATGATGGAATCTATCTTGGCGGAGGACAATTTATTAATGCTTCATCGTCAAAAGGGGTTACCATCTATACTATTGGTCCTTATTGGAAATCCGTTTATGTTGGAGCACGACGAGTAATATAGGTTAATCATGCTGATAAATTAAGAAAAGACAGTATGCCCAGGAAGGACATACTGTCTTTTTTGGTGTTATGGCTCATTGGAGATTTCGCCTAACTTGGCCTCGGTTACTGAAATTAAATCTTGGGGCTTAAGGTAAAGCTGAAGTCCCCGTAACCCTGCACTTACAGCGACCTTTTCCAGTTCGGTTACAGCCGAGTCGATGAAAATAGGATAACGTTTCTTCATACCCAGAGGAGAAACACCTCCTCGGATATAGCCTGTTAGGGGCTGAACTTCCTTTAAGGAGACGACTTCCACTTTTTTATTTCCGCTCAGTGCCGCTAAGCCCTTAAGATGGAGTTCGTGATCTCCTTGAATACAAGCGACAACGACTCCGGTTTTATCCCCACGGGCGACCAGGGTTTTATAAACTTCAGCGATGTTCAAGCCAACCTTTTGAGCAACTGAAACAGCGGATAAATCGGACTCATCAACGGTGTATTCTTTTATTTCGTAGGGAATCTTATTCTTATCAAGAATTCTGGCAGCATTTGTCTTTTGGGACATTATTCTCTTCTCCTTTTTTTGTGCTATCACCAGTGAGTAGGCGAGCCTCGGAATGCTGGGGCAGCCTTAAGCAGCGGCATTAAAGGATATCCTTAAAAAATGTAGACCTGAAAAGCAGACAGTTCCTGCATGAGTGAGCAATTTTTACAGGGATAATAAGAATAGTTATGAATATCCGCTTTTCTTTTAAAAAGGATATCCCTATAATAGTAACTATAATCCTGAGAGTTTACTGGATTCGGTTAGGGCAAACTCGGTAATGGTTTGTTGATGTTAGAGGGAGGTAGTAGTACCTTTGAAACAATTAAAGGTTCTCGTGTTTTCCGCATCCTTTGGAAATGGGCATTTGCGGGCTGCTGAAGCTGTGATCGAAGGGATACGGATTAAGGAACCTACTGCGGAAATTATTCACCTTGATTTTGGAGATTTTCTAAATAAAGCAGTGAATACGATGATTAAAAATGTTTATGGCGAGATTATTAACCATATCCCCAAACTTTGGGGGAGATTCTATTATAGAACATCCATGGTAAAGCCTCAGTCTGTGGGCCAGCGTTTTTTAAATAAATTAGGGCGCAAGGAATTTATAAACTATGTTAATGTCCTGAAACCGGATTTAATTATTTGTACTTATCCCACCGTTTCCTCGGTCTTGGCTCAGTTAAGACAAGAAAAAATATTGGGGGTCCCAGTTATTACCATAGTAACGGATTATACCCTGCACAGTCATTGGGTCCATCCCAGTGTCGACCGTTATATTGTAGCTTGTCCGGAGGTTAGGGAAAGCTTATTGTCTTGGGGAATCGAGAATTGGCGTATCCATGACTCGGGTATTCCCGTGAGCCCTAAATTTGAAGAAACAATCGATCGAAATAAGGTACTTTCACAGTTGGGCTTAAAACCCGACCAGCCGATTCTTTTAGTGATGGGAGGGTCCTACGGAGTCTTAAAAAGTGCCAACCGAATCTGCAAAAATCTTGCCGAGTCAATAATTCCTGTTCAGACCATCATTGTCTGCGGAAAAAATGAAAAATTATATCATTCCTTAAAGGAAGTTATAACTCAAACCAAAAATCCTCTAGTTCGGCTTAAGTATGTTCATAATGTGGAAGAATTAATGTCCGTTTCCAATCTGATTATCACCAAAGCAGGCGGTTTAACAGTGTCTGAAGCCCTTACGAAGCATTTGCCCCTTTTGATTTATAAACCTATTCCTGGCCAAGAGGAAGAAAATGCTCATTTTATTCAAAAAATCGGCGCAGGCGTCGTTGCCGAGACTGAGGCAGAATTAAACCGGCTTATTAACTATTTACTAAGATGTCCTGAGGAAGTGGATAAAATGAGGGAAAAAGCGACAGCCGCTTTGCCAGGGCATTCAACTCAACGTGCTGTGGAAGAGATCTTGGAATTGGTCAATAATAGGGATTATAGTCTAAATATGATGGGTGTCAAGGGATCGTAAGCATTAAACAATTAGTTTGTGCGTATATCCCCATAGCATCACCCGAACAAGATGGAATTCTCTGGAACTATGTTTAAGCAAAGGTTGGACTACAATCTTTGCTTTTTTTTGTACTACTACTTTGAAAAAAGCCTCTTGGGCAGACAGCGGGTCGGTTCTTCTGTCTGGCTCTGGAGAGGAGCGCTTTTTCAGCACGCGTCTGCGAGTTCCGCCGCTGCCTCGCTGGACGGTTCGCGAGCGCGTCCGAACCTCTGGGTATTTCTGCATGTGAACCTGCGGCGCGCTGCGGGGACGCGAACCGTCGGCGCTCGTCTTAGCGCGGCTCCACTCACGCATCCGCTTAGCTGAAAAAGCGCTCCTTCTGCAGTTTATTGGGAGCGGAAGCTGAACTTTGGGGGGCTCAGGTTAGGTTTCGCGGAATCTTTAGCAATTTTCATCCTCTGCTGGTGCTGCGGCACGGCATGGGGGTCTACTCTGAAAAATGGGACCCGAAAGCAAGGGAAGCTTCGTCCACAGAAGCAAACCCATTGCATGGAGAGGCGGGAAAGGCCCACAAAGCGGTTGCGGGGAATGCGGAGCCTGGTTAACTCCAGGTACTACCCGGAGGTTTGGCACGAAAGTGTCCGGTGGACACTTTCGCCGAAGCGGCTATCTCCAAAGAAGACTGATTCGCTGAAGGCTAGCTCCCGCAACGGCGAGTGGGCGAGCCTCGGAATGCTGCGGTACACGAAGACACTGTCTTCGCACGAATTAACTTTCTCGCACGGATGTGGCGAAGCTGCCCGACCCAGGAGCCTAGAGCCCCCTCCAATATTCCGGACGAAGCCGCTCTGTGGATCGATTGTTAATAATATGATCCATGGTCTCTAAAAGCTCCCGTCGGTCTTCGGGAAGAGTTGCCCGCAGGGGTAAGTAATTGGAAGCGTGATTACTCCTAAAGACACAATGGGACACATTAAGTGCTGCGAGGAGAGTACGAAGTTCTATAAGCGATTCGAAAGGATTGAGGAGTTGAAAAGAGCCTTCTCTAATGGCTTGAGCGAGAGGTGCATCGGGTTCCAACATTAAAGTAAGGGCCCCTAAATATTCAGGATCTATCTCACTGACCACCCGAGCGGTATCCATTGCATGTGCCTGGGAAAGGGTTTTGCCGCCAAGACCGATAATGATAGTGCAAGATAGTGTCAAGCCGCTTGCTTTAACTTTCTGCCCGGCAGCAATCATCTGATCGGCAGTTACACCCTTGCAGACAGCCTGCAAAATTTCCTCATTGCCGCTTTCAACTCCCAGATAGACAATATGCAAACCATGTTCTTTTAAATCCGCCAATTCTTTAGGGCTTTTGGCAAGGATATCTTTGGGACCTCCGTAAATTCCTACTCGCTTGAGCTGGGGGAAGGTATTATAAAGCCGGTCAAGGATCTCTATCAGCAGTGGTGTATCAACAGCAATGGCATCGCCGTCCGCTAGAAAAATCCGCTCAGTCCCTGAGTCTTGATCACGGGCAGCATTAATAATCTCAGTTATTTCTGCCCGGGATTTAATCCGAAATTTTTTATCTTTGTACATTGTACAAAAGGTACAAGCGTTATGCTTGCATCCCACAGAAATCTGTAATATAAGGCTTTTGGCTTCACTTGGCGGTCGATAAATTGTTCCTTCGTAAAACATGCTTGTCATCTCCTATCCTATCTTATCCGGTCAGATATTTTAGTGTTTGTTCTACAACGAGGGGGTGAGTACCTGCATAAAAGCAGACAAATTTTGGTTTAACAAAGCTAATCCATCTAACGCGATTATATTTACCATTAATGGCCTAAACAAAAGCCTTGACATATGATCATTATGATCATATAATGAGATTATAAAAATTAAAACAAACTCTTGAAAGATTTGAATTAAGCAGGTGGGTTATGAGCTATAAACATTCTCAAGCAATTCGCACGGTACTAAATGAATTAGAGCCTAAAAAAAAGGCACTGCCCTATTTAGAACTGGATTCTATGATGCTTTCACAAGTTGTGGAAGTAGCGAAACGGGTTAGCCAGAATGATATTAATCCCAATCATATTCAGAATTGGGTCAGACGTAAGTACCTGCCTAATCCGGCCAAGAAAAAATATACTCGTGAGCAAGTTGCTAATGTATTGCTCCTAAATGACTTGCGGGATATCCTGTCTTTAGAGGAGGTCTCTCATTTATTAGGGTATGTCAATGAAAGCCTTTTAGATACATCCGACGATCGGATTAATCCAACGAAGCTTTATGGATATTACAGTGAGATTTTCGATTGTTTACAGGAAGATTGGGAAAAATCCCTGCAAGGATTAGAAAAGGAGGTTGAAGATACTTTAGCCGGAGAAGGGATGCCTGAAGAAGACCGGGAAATAGTTGCTACGACTCTTGTAATTCTCAATTTATTGGCAAGAGCCAATTTATATAAACAGATTGCCAAACGTTGGTTGAAAAGTTTAGAGGATTAGCTTGGTTTTTGCTTAAAATCCAGATTTGCAGAAAGGAGGATAAGGCTGTGTCACAGGGGTTTATTATAATGCTGATTCTGATAGGAATCGCTCTGCTGGCAGTCGAGGTGTTTGTCATTCCCGGTTTTGGTGTCAGTGGAATTCTCGGTATGGCGTCCCTGATTACAGGGATATTTTTGGTCACAGATACCTTGATGGAAGGGTTAGTTTATACGGCGATATCTCTATTCATACTAGGTATAATAGTCTTCTTTAGTTTTCGCTCGGCCAGAACTCGACGGATATGGAAGAGATTTTCCTTAAGCACCCGCCAGACACCGAATGAAGGGTATATTGCTCCTAAGCCTCAGTACGAAATGTATTTAGGGAAAGTCGGAACAGCTCTCACCCAGCTGCGTCCTGCCGGGACCGGTGAATTTGATGGATTAAAATTGGATGTTGTAACCGAGGGGGGGTATATTGGACTGGGGACAGACATAAAAGTTATTGCAGTCGAAGGAACCCGGATCATTGTCAGGGAAGTTAAAAATAAGGAGGTGAAGCTCGGTAAAGACCGGGCAGATCAATGAATCCATTATTCACAACTTTAGCGTTATTTGTTCTAGGTTTTGTAATCATAGGCGTTTTTCTCACCTTTATTCCCGTAGGGCTATGGATTTCAGCATTAGCAGCGGGAGTCAATGTAGGAATCTTTAACTTAATAGGTATGCGGCTGAGGCGAGTAGTTCCGTCAAAAATCGTTAATCCATTAATTAAAGGACATAAAGCAGGTTTGTCCATAACCACAGACATGCTTGAAGCTCACTATTTAGCAGGCGGGAATGTGGATAGGGTTGTCAACGCCCTTATTGCTTCAGAACGGGCAGCCATTCCACTGCCATTTGAGCGGGCCGCTGCTATCGATTTAGCCGGCCGGGATGTTCTTCAAGCAGTTCAGATGTCGGTTAATCCAAAAGTGATAGAAACGCCTGTAGTGTCCGCCGTGGCCCAAAACGGCATTGAGTTAAGAGTTAAAGCTAAGGTTACCGTACGCGCCAATATCGATAGATTAGTCGGCGGTGCAGGAGAAGAAACGATTATTGCCCGGGTGGGAGAAGGAATTGTCACCAGTATCGGTTCTTCTGAATCCCATAAAGCTGTTTTAGAAGAGCCTGAGTTGATTTCGCAAACGGTTTTAGCCAAGGGCTTGGACGCCGGAACAGCCTTTGAAATTCTGTCCATTGATATGGCGGATGTTGATGTGGGTAAAAACATTGGAGCTCAGCTGCAAATGGATCAAGCTGAAGCAGATAAGCGAATTGCTCAGGCAAAAGCAGAAGAACGCCGAGCAATGGCTGTTGCCAGAGAGCAAGAAATGAGGGCATCTGTTGAAGAAATGCGGGCTAAGGTTGTTGAAGCTGAAGCCGAAGTACCGAGAGCCATGGCCGGAGCATTAAAAGATGGCAAACTGGGTGTTATGGATTATTACAATATGCAAAATATTATTTCCGATACTCAGATGAGAGGAAGTATTGCCCAGACAAGTAAAAATGGATCGGGCAATGATGGCCTCAATAAGAAGTAGGTGAGATCATGTCGGTCTTTACAGTTGTTATTATCTTTTGGATTGTCTATCAGGTGTTCATTTCTATTATGAAGAAAGGAAGAGAACTCAACAAGAATTTTGAACCCCTAAAATTGCCGGACAGCCGTTCAATCAGAGAGGTTATGCAAAAATCACCGGCAGGATTTCCGCAAACGGTAAAATCCTTTATGGATGGTTATATCCAAACTGAAGGAACTCAGGGGGTAGAAGGCACTCAAGGCGTAGAGGGGACTCAGGAGGTAGAAGGGACTCAGGAGGTAGAAGGAACTCAAGGCATAGAGGGAACTCAAGGAATTGAAGGTACCCATAGACTTGAAGAACCCCGCAGACTTAATGATATTCAGGGAGCTAAAAAAGCCTCAGCCATTGAAGAGAATAGTGCCAATCAAGAGTGCAAGTCCAATAAAAGAATGTTGGGGATGCCGTTAACAAATGACTGCTGTTCTTTCTCGAAAAGAGAACTCCTTCAGGGTGTAATCTTATCGGAAATCTTAGGGAAGCCAAGAGCTTTACATCCTTTCAGAGGACCTCGCTCTTAATTTAATAATAAAAATTTCTTGAACTTGGCCATAGGGGTAAAATCCTATGGCTTTTTCTTTTACGTTTATCAGGGCGATGGTGGATAATTTTTGAAGACTTTTGCCACACTAAAGATTATTAAATAAGGTGAGGTGAGGGTATGAAAGTTCATATTAGACCGTGGGCGATTGTAATTGCCATAGGATTAGTACTCAGCATAGCTATATCTGGGTTTGCCTATGCAGCCTTAGGTGATCGTTTACTGGGAAGAGGAAGTAAAGGGCCTGAAGTAACAGAGTTACAGAAACGATTGGTCCAATTAGGTTATGTTTTAGGACCCGTGGATGGAAAGTTCGGAGCAAAGACAGAAGCGGCAATTAAACGCTTTCAAAAGGAACACGGCCTAAGAGTGGATGGATTGGCAGGTACGCGAACAATCCAGGAACTAAAGCGTCTCACAGGGCAAAGCACAAATGCATCAGGAAAAGCTGTTGGTTATAAAAATATCGACACAAACCTTTTGGCCCGTGCTGTGAACGGTGAGGCTAGAGGTGAACCTTATTTAGGACAGGTGGCTGTTGCTGCCGTAATTCTAAATCGGATTAAGGATCCGGCATTTCCGAAAACCGTTGCAGATATTATCTATCAGCCAAGAGCTTTTTCCAGCGTGGATGATGGTCAAATTAACTTGCCCCCTTCAGCGACAGCACTTCGTGCTGCTCAAGAGGCTGTCAATGGTTCAGATCCTTCGGGCGGAGCCCTCTTCTTTTTTAATCCGGCTAAAACGTCAAACAAATATATATGGTCACGTCCGCAAATTAAGCAAATAGGAAATCATATATTTACAAAGTAGGGGGACTAGTATGCGCAGAAAATTATGGATCGGTGTTTTAGCAGCAGCCTTGTTAGTCTCGGTGGGCTGGGGATGGACTGAATACCGTTTAGCGGGAGAATATCGTCTGGCAGCGGAAAATGCTAACCGCCGGGCATTAACAGACTTTGCAAGTCACCTTGATCAATTAGAGACGGATATGGCCAAAGGAAATGTCGCCAGTAACCCTGCCCAAAAAATTCTTTACTTAAGTCAAGTCACAAGTAAAAGTGAAGCGGCACTTAAAGATTTTGCCCAAATTCCTGCTCAGCAAACGGGGCTTAGCTATGTGGGACAATTTTTAACCCAATCAGGAGATTTTGCCAGGACGCTGACTCAAAAAATTGCCGGAGGAGGGACTATCACCGCTGATGAAGAAAAGACGCTGAGAGATATTCATGAGCGTTTGATGCCCGTCAATCAAAAGGTTCAGGACTTAATCCTTCGTATAGACACGGAACAGCTGGTATGGACTGATCCTAAGCCCTCTCTATGGCAAAGACTTGGATTGAGCACTCAAGTGGCTGAAGCTTCTGCCGATGGATCAGAAGCACCTTCGAAGTCGGTAAGATCCGGTTTGGATCAGCTTGATGCAAGTTTGCAAAAGCTTCCGCCTTTCTCATATGAGGGAGAATACTCTTCACGTGTTGTTCAGAAGCCCTTAGGTCTCCCGCAAGGGAATATTAGCAGGGATCAATCCTTGGCTAAAGCTAAGGATTTCTTAAAGAAAATCGGGTATACCAATGTGAAGCCGGAATTCGGGGGAGAATCTCAGGATGCTTTGGGAGGATTTATTTGGAAGTACAAGGATGCTTATTTGGAAGTAAGTCGTCAAGGTGGTGTGGTCACCCTATTTCGTGATCAGCGTTCTATTGAGCCTAAGACATTAACTATGCAAGAAGCGACGAACAAGGCCAAGGCGATTTTGAAAACCTTAGGCTGGCAGCTTGTGATTACTTCCAGTGAAGATTTCGGATCTTATGTTCAGTTTGATGCTGTTGCGGAAGAGGATGGGGTAAGAATTTATCCTGACAAAGTACGCTTGATGCTTGCCATTGATAATGGTCAACTTGTCGGACTGGATGCAGCGCCCTATTATGCATTTCATCATGAACGTACCTTCCCTTCGAAAATATCCATGGATCAGGCAACTCGTAAATTGCGCCCCAATTTTCAGATCATCGAGAGTCGCTTGGCGGTTATTGCAAAAACCGGTAACCAAGAGTTATATTGTTATGAATTCCGGGGTCGATACCAGGGAGAAGAATACCTGGTCTACTTAAATGCTGCGACGGGCTCGGAAGAAAAGATACAGCGAATAATTAAGACTCCGCGAGGGGAATATCTTAAATAATAATTGGTAAATTAGCGAGAGGGAGATTCCCTCTCGCTCTTGAATATTCTGGCGGATTAATTTATAAATAGTTAATAAAGGATTTTTGGGAAATAGCGAGAATAGGCACTTTAAGCAATTAGTTTTCAGTTCCTCCAGAAAGGAGTAATCTTTTGCAAAAAAATGTAACCATCCAAATTCAAGGCAGACAGAAATATCCCGAAGGTCATGAAGATCAGCAGGATTTGCTTGTGTCGGGAAGGTTTTATGAACGGAATGGGGTCTTCTATGTACTATATAAAGAAGCAGAAAATGATTCTACAAACCTGGGCGAAGTGACGACATTTTTAACCATTAATCGTGATTCCGTGGTTTTATACCGTAAGGGAGCGGTGAATATTACTCAGGAATTTAAAAAAGGTGTGCTTCACCGCAGTATTTATAACACTTGCTATGGAAATATGAACTTAAGCGTTATGCCCAGCCTTGTCGAGAGCGACTTGACAGTGAATGGGGGACGTATTAGTCTAGGATATGACCTTTTTGTCGATGATAAATTGGTAAGCTATAATGGTCTGTTGCTAAACGTAAAGGAGGATATCCCCCAATGAGTCTCTACGAAACGATAAAGACAAACATAACCAGCCAGTTAGTAGAAGCCGCAAATAAAGCGAAAGCGTCAGGAGAAATACATTTTGAGGAATTGCCAAGTTTTGTTCTAGAAGAACCAAGGGAAAAGCAGCACGGAGATCTGGCAACGAATTTAGCCATGGTCTTAGCTAAACAAGCAAAACGTTCACCCCGGGATATTGCTGCTGCACTCCTAAAACATATGGAAACCACTGAGACATGGATTGAAGCCTCAGGAATTGCCGGAGCGGGGTTCATCAACTTCCACCTTAATCCTCAATGGCTTACCGGTGTCATTGAAGAAGTGTTAAGGGCCGGAGAGGATTATGGCCAGGCAGATATCGGAAAGGGTCAAAAGGTACAAGTCGAGTTCGTAAGTGCTAATCCTACAGGGCTTTTGCATATGGGCAATGCCCGAGGGGCAGCTTTGGGAGACAGCTTAGCGTCCTTGCTGGCCATGGCCGGGTATGAAGTTACCAGAGAATTTTATATTAATGATGCCGGGAATCAGATTCATAATTTTGGCTTGTCTTTGGAAGCCAGGTATTTGCAGCAGCTTGGTCAAGATGTTCCTTTTCCGGAAGGTGGTTATCACGGCGAAGACTTAATCGATACCGTAAAGGGTCTTATTAATAATGTTGGAGATAAATATCTTTCTGTTGAACCTGCTTTAAGACGGGAATTTTTGGTCAGCTATGCCCTAGAGGAAAAAATGCGGAATATTCGAGAGACCCTTGAGGACTTCGGGGTTAACTATGATGTTTGGTTTAGTGAGCAATCTCTGCATGATTCGGGAGCCGTTCGTTCAACCATGGAAGACATGGAGAAAAAAGGGTATATTTACGAAAAAGAGGGTGCTCATTGGCTGCAATCTACGAAATTTGGTGACGAAAAGGACGAGGTTGTGATTCGCAGCAATGGGTCTCCAACCTATTTTGCCGCAGATATTGCCTATCACCGGAACAAGTTTGACCGTGGTTTTAATAAGGTTATTAATATCTGGGGTGCCGATCATCACGGTCACGTAGCCCGGATGAAAGGGGCTATGTCTGCTTTAGGATATGACTCGAACAATCTTCAGATTATCTTGATGCAGCTTGTCCGTCTCATTCAAAACGGTGAGATCGTAAAAATGTCAAAACGATCGGGGCAGTATATTACCTTACGGGAATTAATGGATGAAGTAGGGAAAGACGCTGCGCGTTTCTTCTTTATTCTGCGGGACCCGGATTCCACTGTGGAATTTGATATGGACTTGGCAAAATCCCAGTCTTCGGATAACCCGGTTTACTATGTTCAGTATGCTCATGCCCGGTTGTGCAGTATTTTAAGACAAGCCGAGGAGTTGGGGGGGCTGGACAGCCTGCCAAGTCAAGAGACTTTACAACGTTTAGACAGTTCCGAAGAAAGGGCTTTGCTTAAGAAGATGGCGGACTTTCCCAGTGAGATCATTGTGGCCGCACGTCTTATGGAACCTCATCGCTTAGCTCGTTATGTTCTTGATTTAGCAGGATTATTCCATACCTTTTACAATAGCCAGCGTGTGCTTGTTGATGATGAGGATTTACGTCAAGCTCGCTTGAATTTAGTTCGTGCTGTTAAGCAAATTGTAGCCAATATCCTAAGAGTGCTAGGTGTATCTGCCCCAGAAAGAATGTAAATTTGCATGCTGAAAAGTAAGATTAGCAGGAAATATTTAGGGGTGGGCCGAATATAGTGATATTCAAAACGACGAAGGGCGGTGGAGTTATTTGACCCACTCTTTAAGCAAAAAAAACAAGCCGACAGAAGCAGATATAGCTTATGAAGTTCTCAAAGCAGAAGGGAACCCTATGCATTATCAGAACTTAATTGAAGAAGTGCTTCGACGTTTAGGCGTTTCTCAAGAGGCTATACGGGTTGCAGCTGCACTAACTCAGATTAATTTAGACACCAGATTTACTTTTCTTGGTCGAGGCGAATGGGGACTCAAGGTATGGGAACCTGCGAAAACATCTCGCCGGACCCCAGCCGTTTCCTTGATCAATAAAGTATCTTCCGATGAAGATGACAAAATCGAGACGGATGACATGGAAGATGATGATGTTTTGGATGAGGATATGTCCGAGACCGAGGACGCCTTTGATGAAGGGGATGAAGGACAGCGAGGGGAAAAGTGGTAGAGAATGCTTTTCCTTGACATCCTTTAGAAGTGTAGCTAAAATAGAGCAGAAGGGTATAAGCTTGATACGGATTCTGGTTGTACTTTTTGCCACTATAATGGACGTATAATAAAGCTAGTGCGGATCTCGGACTAGCTTTATTTATGTGTTTTGTTGCAGAGATAGTTAATAATAACCCTATCAGCTGCTGAAATATTTAGGAAGCCCATTCAATTATTTTTAAAAGTCTGAAAGGAAATGGTAAAGCGCATGACAAAATTTATTTTCGTAACAGGCGGAGTGGTGTCTTCCCTTGGAAAAGGAATCGCGGCCGCATCGTTAGGTTGTCTTTTGAAAAATCGGGGTTTCAAGGTGGCTATCCAAAAATTTGATCCCTACATCAATATTGACCCCGGAACCATGAGTCCCTATCAGCACGGTGAAGTGTTTGTTACAGATGATGGGGCGGAAACGGATTTGGATTTAGGCCATTATGAGCGCTTTATTGATGTGCCGGTTTCGAAAAACAGCAATGTAACGACAGGCAAGGTCTATTGGTCGGTCATCCGCAAGGAACGGAAAGGGGATTACTTGGGGGGAACGGTTCAGGTTATTCCTCATATTACCAATGAAATTAAGGAACGGGTCTATCGTGTGGCCAGGGAGAGCCATCCCGACTTTGTGATTACCGAGATTGGCGGAACTGTCGGAGACATAGAGTCGCTTCCCTTCCTGGAAGCAATTCGCCAAATGAAAAATGATATCGGGCGAGATAATGTTATTTATATTCATGTAACTTTGGTTCCCTATTTAGCCATGTCGGGTGAATTGAAAACAAAACCGACTCAGCATTCCGTCAAAGAATTGCGGGGAATTGGGATACAACCTTCTATTTTGGTCTGCCGTACAGAAAAAGCCCTTTCTAAAGAGATGAAGGAAAAGCTGGCCTTGCTCTGTGACGTGGATCTCGAAGCCGTCGTTCAATGTATTGATGCCTCAACAATTTATGAGGTTCCTCTCAAGCTTCAGGAAGAGGGGTTTGACGACATCGTTTTGCGCTGTGCAGGGATGGAAGCACCTCCGGCCGATATGACGGAATGGAAGGATATGGTTCGTAAAATTAAATCTCCCACCCGGGAGATCGAGATTGCCATTGTTGGTAAATATGTGGCTCTCCCAGATGCTTACTTAAGTGTAGCGGAAGCTTTGCGCTCAGCTGGAACTGAGCATGGAGCTAAAATAAAAATTCGCTGGATTGACTCTGAAAATATCGAAGAAGAGTCTGCCGAAAAATATCTGGAAGGACTTGATGGAATTCTTGTTCCGGGAGGTTTTGGAAACCGCGGAATTGAGGGGAAAATCGAAGCAATTCGATATGCCCGGGAACAAAAAATTCCTTTCTTGGGAATCTGTCTGGGTATGCAAACGGCTATTATAGAAATTGCCCGCAATCTCTGTGGTATGGAAGGAGCAAACAGTACAGAATTTGATGCAGATACGCCCTATCCGGTTATTGATATCCTCCCCGAGCAAAAGGATATCGAAGATAAGGGTGGGACCATGCGCCTGGGTATTTCGCCGGCAAAATTGGTGGAAGGCAGTATAGCCTATCAGGCTTATCAGGACCAAGTGGTTTACGAGCGCCATCGTCATCGTTATGAGGTTAATAACCAATATCGCAGTGAGTTCGAGAAGGTTGGTGTGAGATTCTCCGGCACCTCTCCAGACGGTCGCCTGGTAGAAATTACAGAGTATTTAGATCATCCCTGGTTCGTGGCTTCTCAGTTCCACCCTGAATTTAAATCCCGCCCCAACCGAGCGCATCCGCTCTTTAGAGAATTTATTCGGGCAGCGCTGAAGAGCTAAGAGATGTCCGGCCCTCTAAGCTCGAAATTAATGTGAATTTCGGTCGGAGCAAAGACAAAGATCTGGCGCGAGGTTCATTATATGAGCCTCGCGCTTTTGACTCGGCAAGAAGAGTTCTGCTTTACCTTGAACTGGGAAAAGGCATGAACTCTTCTCTGTAAGTGGGAGCAGCAAGATATTATGGCAGATATTGATTAGAGGAGTAAAGGCCTGGAAAGAATTGAGAGAGGAAGGAGACTGAATTCATGGCCTATGTTGCAAGATGGATTGATAAGAGTGAACATACGCGGTTTAATGATTTTTTGGCAAAACATCCCAAAGGGCATGTACTCCAATCCTGGGAGTGGGGAGAGATCAAAAGCAGAACCGGTTGGCAGCCCTGGCGGTTAATTATTGAGAAGGATAATGAAATTGTGGCGGGGGCCTCGATTCTGGAACGGAAGATTCCCGTAGTAGGGATACCCATCTTTTATGCCTCACGGGGACCTGTGGTTGACTGGAAAGACACTGAGCTCTTTGATTTGGTGTTGGCAGAAATAAAGAAACTGGCTAAAAAACGAGGGGCGATTTTTTTAAAGATTGATCCCGATGTACCCTCTTCGGAAAAAGAACTGGAAAACTACTTGTTATCGAGAGGGTTCAGGTCTGCGGAAAGCGGCAAAGGATTTGAAGGAGTCCAGCCTAAGTATGTTTTCCGCTTGGACATCTCGCCGGATGAAGCGACGTTATTGAGTAATATGCAGCAAAAAACACGTTACAATATTCGTCTGGCCCAGAAGAAAGGGGTACAGATTCGGCGGGGTACCCGGGCAGACTTGCCGGATTTTTATCGTGTTTTAAAAGAGACAACAGAACGAGACCGCTTTTTGGTTAGAGCCTATTCCTATTTTGAAGATCTTTATGATTCTTTGGTTCCTCAAGGTTTAGGAGAGCTGTTTATTGCAGAATATGAAGGGCAGATTATTTCCGGTACTTTGGCTTTTGTTATAGGGGACAAGGCTTGGTATATCTACGGAGCTTCTTCCAATTCCCATCGTAATGTGATGCCAAATTACCTGATTCAATGGGAAATGATTCGCTGGGCAAAGTCATTAGGCTGTACCCTTTATGATTTCCGAGGTGTTCCCGGACATTTAACGGAAGACAATCCTTTATATGGCCTCTATCGCTTTAAGAAAGGGTTTAATGGAGATTATACTGAATTTATCGGCGAGTGGGATCTCGTCTATCGTCCAGTGACTTATTTCCTTTGGAATCATTTAGAGCCCATTTATTCTGAAGTTATTAAGGGACTGATTTCTAAGCTGCGGCGAATGCGGAGGGGATAAGGATGGCCGGAACCTGGATAGAGGTGGATTTAGATGCTGTAGCAGGCAACTACCGGGAGATTGTCAGGCATCTGCGGCCCCAGGCAAGATGTATGGCGGTTGTAAAGGCTGATGCCTATGGTTTAGGTGCCGTGCAAGTTGCCCTTGCCTTGGAGCGTACTGGGTGTGAGGCCTTTGCAGTTACGAAAGTTGAGGAAGGTCTTATTCTGCGTGAGCATGGGATCAAAGGGGCTATTTTAGTTTTGGGACCCAGCACAGCTGAGGAATGGCCCAAGGCTATGGAAGCCCAATTACATTTGACTCTTTCTGAGTTGTCTGCCATTACAGAAATAAATGAGGTTTGCTTGGACTTGGAGCAGGAGGTTTCTGTGCATATAAAGCTTGAGACAGGAATGGGGAGAACGGGGTTTCGGTTTTCAGAATTAGAGGCCCTTGCTCATAATTTAGCCGCTGCCCGGCAGCTTAAAGTTATGGGGGTCTATACTCATTTTGCTCGAGCCGCTCAAAAGGATAAATCTTATACTTCGGAGCAATATGAACTGTTTAAAAGCTATACGGCAAAGCTTGAAGAATTGGGAATTCATCCCTTATGGAAGCATGTTTGCAATAGTGCGGCGTTTCTGGATTATCCGGAGTGGCATCATGATTTTGTACGGATTGGGACTTTATTAATTGGGCACTATCCGGGACCGGGTTTTTCCGGAAAACTAACATTAGCAGATCCTTGGATTGCTAAAAGTAAAATTGTTCATTTGCGAAAAGTACCTAAAGGAACTTACGTTGGCTATCAAAGCATTTATTGTACCAAAGAAGAAACTCAGCTGGCAGTGATACCTGTCGGTTATGCTGATGGACTAGGGATTGCCCCCCATTTTGTCCCCCAAGGGTGGGTGGATTTTTTAAAAATAATTATTAAAAATTTTGCAGCCTTATTTGGTATTTTTTTAAGCCAGGAACGAGTAGAATTAAGGGGACGCACTGTTCGTGTCGCCGGTAAAATTGGCATGCAGCTTACAGTGATTGATGTAGGCTTGCAAGAGTGTACCTTGGGGGATGAGGTTAAAATCCCTTTGCGGAGAACTCTGGCAAATCCTCGGATACATAGAAAATATAAGCAAGATGGACGAATTTTTGCAGAACGGATAATGGAAGAAGGAGTTTCAGCAATTTATCCAGAATATTCATGATAAGTTAGATTAGAGGAAAGGGATGTGGGGAGTGGCTAAGATTCTTGTAGTAGATGACCAACTTGGTGTGCGTCGCCTACTCTTTGAAACCTTCCGGGAGGATCAGCATGAGGTTGAAATGGCAGCAGATGGGGAAGAAGCTGTTCAACTACTAAATACCTTTAAGCCTGATCTCATATTAATGGACATGAAAATGCCGGGGATGAATGGGATTGAAACCTTAAGGCAAATCCGTGCTCTGGATCGTCAAGTCGGCGTGATTATGATGACTGCCTATGGGGATGCGCAGAATATGGAGCAAGCAAAGGAACTTGGAATTCTTCATTATCTAAGTAAACCCTTCGATTTATTTGAATTGAGAGAACGAGTGCGTGATATATTAATATCATAATCGCAGACTTTCCCGTACCTGTCGCTTTTGCCTAAAGGATTCTTTAAACAAAAGGCAGGAAAATCTTCTTGCATGACGAAGTATAAGCTGTAGGAAGAGGTGGGAATTAAATGATTCTAACGACAAGTGCAACCATTGCTATACAGTGTTCCCAATGCGGGGAGCTGGAATTCCATGCCCTCTCTCTCTTTGCATTTTCTCGCCAAGGACGCAAGAATCTGCATTGCAGCTGTGGTCATCAACTGATGTCGGTAACCAGCCGGGACCGTCGTCAGTTTAACATCGCCTATGCTTGTGCTTATTGTGGGGAGACCCATTATTTAAGATTAAATCACCATGCGATCTGGGGAAAAGAAGCACTGCCGCTTTCTTGCCCCGACGTGGGAGCTTCGGTTGGATATATCGGACCGAAACAGAAAGTAACCCATGCTTGTCGTGAGCGTGAAAAGTCTATTGGAGAATTAGCATTAGAGTTGGGGTATGAAGAAGAATTTGAAAATCCTGAAGCGATGCTTAAGGTTTTGGATTATCTTCATTGTCTTGCAAGACAAGGGGACTTAGGATGTGCGTGCGGGAACCGCCAGTTAACCTTTGAATTGCTGCCTGATCGAGTGGAACTTTATTGTGAGTGTTGTGAAGCTGTGGGAGTAATCTATGCAGACAGCCCAGACAATGCGCACCAGATTGAAAGAATAAATTCCATCTATTTGGAAGAGAATAAGACTTGGCTTATAAACAGTCCGCTGCGAGGCCAACATGTTTCAAGGACGATTGAGGAGGAAAAAAAATGGCGTTAGTATCAATGATTGAGTTATTGGATAAGGCCCAAAAAGGACACTATGCTGTAGGTGCTTTTAACTGCAATAATATGGAAATTGTCCAGGCGATTGTGGCTGCGGCAGAGGCGGAAAAAGCGCCGGTTATTATCCAGGCCAGCCAAGGAGCTATTAAATATGCAGGTGTTGAATACATTACTGTTTTAACAAAACTAGCTGCAGAAAAAGCGAGTGTGCCAATCGCTCTTCATTTAGATCATGGAACAAGCTTTGCGCAAGTAATGCAGTGCGCCCGCAATGGCTTTTCTTCGGTAATGATTGATGGGTCAAAGCACCCGTTGGAAGATAATATTGCCCTAACCAATAAAGTCATTGAGGCTGTTCGCCCTTTAGGGATTTCTGTAGAAGCCGAGTTAGGCAAAATTGGCGGCACTGAAGATGATATTACCGTCAGTGAGCGGGAAGCGTTATTTACAGATCCTGAGGAAGCAGTGTACTTTGTCAAGAGTACACAAGTTGATGCCTTGGCAATCGCTATTGGAACTGCCCATGGTCAATACAAGGGGACTCCCAAACTCGATTTTGAACGATTAACCCAGATTCGGGAACGAGTTTCTACTCCATTGGTATTACACGGCTCTTCAGGAGTGCCGGAGGATGCTCTTCGCGAAGCTATTTCACGAGGTATCTGCAAAGTTAATATTGATACCAATATTCGTGAAGCTTTTGTCCTGGCTGCCCGTAAAGTTCTTGAAGAACATCCCAAAGAAATTGATCCTCGTAAAATGTTAGGTCCTGCTCGGGAAGCGGCTACCCAAATTATTCGTGAGAAAATCCAGATTTTTGGAAGCACCGGCAAAGCATAACGAAAAAACATATGCGGGGTATTCCATCTAAATTATAGAAAGAAGGTGGATCAATGCAGTTTTTCTTAGACTCGGCAAATATCGAAGAGATTAAGCAAGCATGGAATATGGGTGTCATCGGTGGTCTGACGACAAATCCCAGCTTAGTTGCCAAAGAGGGAAAAGACTTTCATGAACTGCTGAATACGGTTGTTGGAATTGTGGACGGCCCCATCAGTGCGGAAGTTATAGCACTGGACTATGAAGGAATGCTGAAGGAAGCCCATGTCCTGGCAGGGATTCATCCCAACATCGTCATTAAAATTCCTATGACTGAAGAAGGTCTCAGAACGGTAAAGGTATTGAGCTCTGAAGGCATTAAAACCAACGTTACTCTTGTTTTTACGGCTAATCAGGCTCTATTAGCGGCACGGGCAGGTGCTACATATGTAAGTCCTTTTCTGGGACGCTTAGATGACATCGGAGAAAATGGACTAAACTTATTGGCTGATATTTGTGAGATTTTCCAAGTTCATAACATTTCAACCAAGACCATAGCGGCTAGTATACGAAATCCGGTTCATGTGACCGAGTCTGCCAAAATTGGAGCAGATTTTGCAACGGTTCCTTTTGGGGTTTTACGACAACTTTTTCGTCATCCATTGACCGATGCTGGAATCGAAAAGTTTTTGGCTGATTGGAAAAAACGTTAAGAAAGTGGTCGGTAGGATAGTTGGCATTGGCTTATCTGTCATCAGATTAGTTGATGCCAATTTTATGTGTTCATGTAGATGGAGACTTTTATGTTGTTGAAAAACCGGTAAAAGCATGTCACAATAGACTTAAGGATATGAAATGTGTCATATCATTAGAGATTTCTAATGTAAAGAGTGGATGATATTTTAAGGGGGAATTGAAATTGGAGAGAGAACTTACCATGGAGTTTGCCCGAGTAACAGAGGCAGCCGCTTTAGCTTCGGCGCGTTGGGTAGGCTTAGGCAATAAAGAAGCAGCAGATGATGCGGCTGTTGAAGCCATGAGAGCCGTTTTTGATACAATTCATATGGATGGGACCGTAGTTATCGGTGAAGGGGAAATGGACGAAGCTCCTATGCTTTATATCGGAGAACGCGTCGGAAACGGTGAAAACCCTCAATTAGACGTAGCTGTTGATCCTCTGGAAGGAACGAACATTGTGGCCAAAGGTATGTCCGGTGCAATAGCCGTTGTAGCAATTGCTACGAAGGGATGTTTGCTCCATGCTCCGGATATGTATATGGATAAGATTGCTGTTGGTCCGGCAGCGGTGGGAAAGATTAATTTAGATGCTCCGGCAGCTGAGAATGTTGCCAATGTCGCTAAGGCCTTAGGCAAGAGTATGGAGGATATTACCGTTGTAATTTTAGATCGTCCCCGCCATCATAAGCTTATTCAGGAAGTGCGGGCTTGTGGAGCCAGGATACGTCTCATAACAGATGGGGATGTTTCTCCGGCAGTGGCTTGCGCATTTGAAGATACCGGGGTGGATATGATGATGGGAATTGGCGGCGCGCCGGAAGGTGTCTTGGCTGCTGCGGCTCTTCGCTGTATGGGGGGAGAAATGCAAGGACGATTATGGCCGGAAAATGAAGAGGACGTTGCTCGAGCAAATGCTTTAGGGATTGTGGACGTACACAAATTATTGACTATGGATGACTTGGTCAAGGGGGATGATGTTTTCTTCTCAGCGACGGGTATCACGGAAGGCCCCTTAGTCCGCGGAGTAACTTTTACTTCTAAAGGAGCATTGACCCATACGGTGGTGGCTCGGGGGAAAACCGGGACGGTACGCTTTATTGAAGCACGACATAGTTTTGACAAAAAGCCGCGCTATGCTATGAAAGGCTGCTAAAATATAGTTGGTAAATACAATTCTTGACCTTTTGCAGTTCTCTATGCTAGAATAGTAAGAGTTGACTGGAATTGTGTTTTAGGTGCGACAAAAGAGCGCCTCGATGCAAATGGGAAAGAAGGTGAAGACATGAAAGAAAATATTCACCCAAAATATGAACAAACCACAGTTACTTGTGCTTGTGGAGAAGTTATTCCAACGGGAAGCACAAGAAAAGACATCAAAGTGGAGATTTGTTCAAAATGCCATCCCTTCTATACCGGGGTACAGCGGTTTGTCGATGCTGGCGGACGGGTAGATCGGTTTAAAAGGAAATATGGGATGTAAACAACGGCCTGCGGTCGTTGCTGGTGGAAAAGCAGAGCGCAAGCTCTGCTTTTTGCGTAATGGTTACGAACCTTGCGCATCATGCCTCGATATAATAGAGGAGGATGTAGGGATGAGCAAACCGGTTCAATACGGCGGGCAAGCAGTTATTGAAGGGGTTATGATGCGGGGAGCTCATGAGAGTGCTATTGCAGTTAGGCTTCCTAATGGAGAAATCGAAGTTATGCGGATGAAGCTTAATTCATGGACTGGGAGGCCCCTGCTAAGGCAGCCTTTCCTCCGGGGATTTGTTGCCCTGGTGGATTCCCTGATTGTAGGTATACGCTCTTTAACCTTTTCAGCAAACCGCTCAATGGGGCAAGAGTGCGGAGAGGAACTTAGCTTTTGGGAAATGGCCCTCACCGTTGGGTTCGCTTTAAGCTTAGGACTTTTGCTTTTTGTCGGATTGCCTACGGGTGTTGCCCACTTATTCCAAGGACGAGTAACTGGGTCTGTTTGGCAGAACCTGTTAGAGGGGGCAATAAGGCTCGTAGTTTTCTTTCTGTATATTTTGCTTATTTCCCGGCTCAAAGATATTCAGCGAGTTTTCCAATATCACGGTGCCGAGCATAAAGCTATATTTACCCATGAAGCGGGGCAAGATTTAACTGTAGAGAATGCGCGCTCCTTTCCAAGGCTGCATCCCCGCTGCGGGACTAGTTTTCTCCTCATTGTTGTGGTGGTCAGCATTTTTGTTTTTGCCTTTGTGGGGCTGTATCCTTTGTGGTGGCGCTTGCTTAGCCGCATGCTGCTTATGCCTTTGGTTGCTGGGATTGCTTATGAGGTCCTTAAATTCTCTTCTCGAAATATAGAATCTCGCTGGCTTCGGTGGCTTTTTGTTCCGGGTTTGTTATTACAGAAGCTGACGACGCGAGAACCGGATGATGCTCAGTTGGAAGTTGCCCTGGCTGCTTTAAAGGGTGTTTTAGATTCAGGTCAAGAACTTACGTAATTTTTGAGGTGTGATAAATGTTAGAGAAGCTTTATGAAATCGAACGGAAATATGACGAATTAACGGAGCTCCTCAGTGACCCGGAAATCATTGCCAATCAGAGTGAATGGCAAAAATATGCTAAGGCCCAAGCCGGAATGACAAATCTCGTTACAACATTCAGAGACTATAAAGAAGTACGTCATGAATTAGAGGAGACTGAGGCACTCCTTAAAGAGGACTTGGATTCTGAAATGAAAGAAATGGCGGAACAGGAAAAAGACGAGTTGTTAAACAAATCCCGGGAGTTAGAAGAACAAATTCGTATTCTCCTCTTGCCCAAGGATCCTCTGGACGAGAAAAACGTTATTATGGAGATTCGTGCAGGAGCAGGCGGAGATGAAGCCGCCTTATTTGCAGGAGATCTTTATCGAATGTATACCCGTTATGCAGAAGGGCAAGGCTGGAAAGCGGAGCTTCTCAGCGCTAATTACTCTGAGGCCGGCGGGTATAAAGAAATTATATTTCTTATCGAAGGACAGGGTGCCTATAGCAAATTAAAATTTGAAAGCGGAGTGCATCGTGTTCAGAGGATCCCTGCTACAGAATCGGCAGGCAGAATTCACACTTCTACGGCTACAGTCGCCGTACTTCCTGAAGCGGAAGATGTCGAAGTTTCGATTAATCCCAATGATTTGCGTATTGATATTTACTGCTCCAGCGGACCTGGAGGTCAGTGTGTCAATACAACCCAATCGGCGGTACGTATCACGCATATACCTACTGGGATTATTGCGTCTTGCCAGGATGAAAAGTCTCAGCTTAAGAATAAAGAGAAAGCTTTGCGGGTCTTGCGTGCCCGAATACTTGAGAAAGCTCAAGAAGAAGCCCTTGGGGAACAGGCATCCCAGCGCCGTACCCAAGTTGGTACGGGTGACCGAAGCGAGCGAATTCGGACCTTTAACTTTCCTCAAGGCAGGGTGACAGATCACCGTATTAACTTGACCCTGCATCGCTTAGAGACGATTCTTACCGGAGAATTGGAGGAGCTGATTCAAGCCCTTAGTTCTTCGGACCAAGCTGAACGGCTAAAAGCAGAGATTCAATAGAGTCGAATAGGAGTTTTGTGGTTTTGAATATCAGGGATGGAATGTGTTGGGGCGAGAAGGAACTCTCAAAAAAGGGGATTGAAAATCCTCGCTTTGACGCAGACCTATTATTAGGGGAAGTGTTAAAAAAGGCGCGTGATCGACTCTACCTGGATTGGGAACATGATTTATCCTTCCAGGAGGAAGAGTCCTTTCGATCACTCATACAACGTCGTGCAGCTAATGTGCCGCTTCAGTATATTCTGAAGCGGCAAGAGTTTATGGGGCTCCCCTTTTATGTTGATGAAAGAGTGCTGATTCCGAGAGCGGATAGTGAAATTCTCGTTGAGAAGCTTTTGGAGAGTATGGAATTGGAAAAGGAACAAAGGGCAGGCCAGAAAATTAAGGTTGCCGATCTTTGTACCGGGAGCGGAGCCCTGGCAATTTCCACGGCCTATTATTTCCCTTCTGCGGAAGTGGTGGGAACGGATCTTTCGTTTGCCGCCTTAGAAGTAGCTGAAATGAATGCCAAGGAATTAGAGGTTTCAGTACAGTGGCGGCAGGGGGACTTTCTAAAGGCTATTGCAAATGAGCGTTGGGACTATATCATTACCAATCCTCCTTATGTCTCTTTAAAAGATTATGATGATTGTGCTCCTGAGATTTTTTATGAGCCCAAAATGGCTTTTTTAGGTGGAGAAGACGGATTGAATTTTTATCGCTGCTTAGTGGAAGGGGTGGGTTCTATATTGAACCCTCAGGGAAAAGTATTTATGGAAATTGGCTGGGATCAAGGCGAAGCCGTCTGCAGTCTGTTCCAAAAGAAAGGTTTTGCTACACAGGTTTTTCAAGATTTAGCCGGAAGGGACCGAGTGATCTTAGCGAGGTGAGCATTGTGCAGACAGTAAAAAGTTCTATTAATAAACTACATCCTGAGACAGAGTTATTGCAAGAGGGTGCAAAATGGCTTCAAGCCGGTGAACTGGTGGCTTTCCCAACGGAGACTGTCTATGGGTTGGGAGCAAATGCTCTTGACGCTGCTGCCTGTGCCAAAATTTTTGCAGCTAAGGGAAGACCTCAGGATAATCCCTTAATTGTTCATGTTTGTAGTCTTGCTATGGCAAATCCGTTAATAAGCCATTGGACACCTGCAGCAGAACGCTGTGTTCAACATTTCTGGCCGGGTCCATTGACATTGATATTGCCGAAGACAGACTTGGTTCCGGATATTGTAACAGCAGGCTTGAAGAGTGTGGCGGTTCGTATGCCCAGCCATCCTGTGGCCCTTCGCCTCATCGAAGAAACCGGATTTCCCATTGCCGCACCCAGCGCTAATCTTTCAGGAAAACCAAGTCCAACACGAGGAAGTCATGTTTGGCGGGATATGAAAGGCAAGATTCCCCTAATTCTTGATGCAGGACCTTGTGATGTAGGAGTAGAATCCACAGTGCTTGATGTAAGTGAAGGAGTCCCGACGATTCTGCGTCCGGGGGGAATCACTAAAGAACAGCTGGAAGAGGTGCTGGGAGAAGTTCATGTGGATACTCCCGGAGAGACCCAAGTTCCCAAAGCGCCGGGTATGAAATATCGCCATTACGCTCCCCAAGGGCAGCTGCTTCTGGTGAGCGGCCATCAAGAGAGAGTTGTGCAGCGAATGGGTCAGGAAATACAGAAAGGACATGCCCGATTTAAAAGAGTGGGCGTTCTTTGTACCTTGGAAAGTGCCCCATTCTTACATAACCGGTATCCTGATCTTTTGTATGTTTTAGGATCTAAAGATCGCCCTCAGGAAGTGGCAAGCAACTTATTTGAAGGGCTGAGACTTTGTGATGATCGGAAAATGGATTTGATTCTGGTTGAAGGTATTCATGAAGCGGGTCTTGGCAGCGCTGTAATGAATCGTTTAGAGAAAGCAGCAGGACAGAGAACCTTGCACATCTGAATTGCGAATTCGTCTAATACCCTTTCCTGTGCATATATATAGTGGGGAACGGAGGGAGAGGGTATGAATTTAGTTTGGGTTGTGGCTGTAGCCACGGCTTTAGGAGCAGACGCATTTTCCTTATCTTTGGCCATTGGCTTAGCGGGAATTAGGAGAAGCGTGATGGCAAGGCTTACTTTAGTAGTCGCTGTATTCCACGTGCTTATGCCCCTTGGCGGGATGATGCTGGGCCAGGCTTTAGGTTCGATTCTTGGTCAATTTGCCAGTTTGATAGGAGCCTTGGTGCTTCTTTGGTTAGGCGGCCGAATGCTGTATAGTGTTTTCCGCCCAACGACACAAAGTTTTCCCTTTCGGGAAGCCAGGGAAGCTCTTTTCCTCAATAATACCGGCGGCAAGGGCTCCCTGGAGGGTTATGGTCTTTATGTTTTGGCAGCCAGTGTCAGCTTAGACGCTTTAAGTGTGGGATTTTCTCTGGGGACCATTCGGACAGACATTTTCATGACGGTTATGATTATGGGACTAATCGCCGGCTTAATGACTGGAAGCGGTTTAGTTTTAGGGAGAATAATGGGAACCCGTTTAGGAGACAGGGCTGAATTATTTGGAGGATTAGCATTATTAATCATTGGCATCAAACTTCTTTTATAGTTGAGGTGGTTCTTTTGGGGTTGAAACTTTTGTTTGTTTGTACAGGTAATACATGTCGCAGTCCGTTGGCAGAAGGGATGGCTCGAGCCATGTTTGGGGATGCGGTTCAAGTTTGTTCGGCTGGAACCAATTCTTGGGATGGGGATGCTGTCAGTGCTCATGTTGTGGAGATTCTTAGGGATTTGGATATCGATCTCTCCCAGCACCGTGCCCGAAGAATTAATGAAGAGCTAGTGGCTGACGCTGATTGGATTATCCCTATGACTCAGGCCCAGGAAGAAGGCTTAAAACGAATCTTTCCCCAGTTTAGTGAGAAGATTCGTTGTTTAGGGAATTGGGGAGCAAAAAAGAGAGATGTGATTGATCCCTGGATGGGTTCCCTTGAGGTCTATCAGCAGACTGCCCTGGAAATCAGAGATCTTCTGAACAGCCTGAAAAATGCCTTGGATTTGTAGTCTTTCCGGACAAAGAAGCATAAGAAAATAAAAAAATGATCACACTAGCGGCGTGAAACGTCGCTATATTTGCGGATGTCTGCTTTCAATCCAGTGCCTAAGGGCCATGGTTTTATAGATGCTTTTGCAGGAATTTTAGGACTATACAGAGAAATATGTAGTAATAAGCAAGGGAGGACAAAAGAGTGAAAGTTGCGCTGGGGGCCGATCATGGCGGGTATGAACTTAAAGAAGCCATTCGCACACATTTAGAAACTCAGAGTATAGAGGTTCTCGATTTTGGAACCCATTCCAAAGACTCTGTAGATTATCCGAAGTATGGTTTTGCCGTAGGAAATGCTATATTAAAAGGAAAAGCCGATTTGGGGATTGTTGTATGCGGAACTGGCTTGGGAATCTCCATTGCTGCTAACAAAATGCCGGGAATTCGTGCGGCTGTATGTTCGGACACTTTTTCGGCCAGGATGTCACGAGAACATAATAATGCCAATATTCTGGCCCTGGGTGCTCGTGTCATCGGGGCTGGGCTGGCCCTGGATATTGTGGACATTTTTTTGAAATCCGAGTTTTCAGGAGGCAGACATGCCCTTAGAGTAGATCTGATATCGGATATAGAACGGGGCATTGAGCTATAGCCTGCAGACATCGGTATTAAATCGAGGAAAGGAGGCGCATCTTTATGGATGACTTTCCTTCGGACAAATTTCAAGAATTGGCAAACCTCTGGAACGAAGTGCTGGATGCTTTCTTTTTGAAAGCGAATTTGCGGGCGAGGCAGATTCTTGTTTTAGGGTGCAGCACAAGCGAGGTAGTCGGTCACCGGATTGGACAGGGAAGCAGTTTAGAGGTGGCGGAGGTTTTACTCCCGCCATTGTTGGAAAGAGTACATCAGTTAGGGATCTATTTAGCTGTTCAGGGATGTGAACATATCAACCGGGCTTTGGTAGTAGAAGAGGCCTGCCTGGATTATTACAAATTAGAAGAGGTTACTGTACTCCCAGCACTGCATGCCGGAGGCGCCATGACTGTAAAAGCGTGGGAACGTTTTTCATCGCCGCTTATGGTAGAAAGGATCCAGGGACATGCCGGCATAGATATTGGAGACACATTTATCGGCATGCACTTGAGACCGGTAGTAATACCGATTCGTATTCATGTCAAAGAGTTGGGTGAAGCGCACTTGACCTTAGCACGTACCCGTCCGCGCCTGATTGGAGGTCCGCGGGCTTCTTATGCCGAGTGCAAAGGATGATGAGGGTTAAAATAGAGATAGCAATAGGGGTATCCCCCCACTTGCATATAAGAATTTGACAGGAGTGAACGAATGTGGATTATATCAACCAATGGGTGAAAAGCCAGGATGCTGAAGTTGCTAAGGCTATTGAGCAAGAAGAGAATCGCCAGATGAATACCATCGAGCTGATTGCTTCAGAAAACTTCGTAAGCCGGGCGGTTATGGCTGCTCAAGGATCTGTTTTAACCAATAAGTATGCTGAAGGATACCCAGGAAAACGCTATTACGGCGGCTGTGAATTTGTCGATGTTGTGGAAAACCTGGCTCGTGAGCGAGTGAAAAAAATCTTTGGGGCAGAACATGCCAATGTCCAACCACATTCGGGATCTCAGGCTAATATGGCAGTTTATTTTGCCTTTTTGAAACCCGGGGACACCATTCTCGGTATGAATCTTTCTCATGGAGGACACTTAACTCACGGCAGCCCGGTAAATATTTCCGGTGTCTATTTCAATGTGGTTCCTTATGGAGTGGATGAAAAGACTGAAAGAATTGATTATGATCAACTCAGGCAACTGGCCACAGAACATCATCCTAAAATGATTGTTGCCGGAGCAAGCGCTTATCCAAGGATTATTGACTTTGTCAAGATGCGTGAAATTGCCGATGAAGTTGGCGCTTATTTGATGGTGGACATGGCTCATTTTGCGGGACTTGTAGCTGCAGGGCTGCATCCATCCCCGGTGCCTTATGCTGATT
Organism: Desulfosporosinus orientis DSM 765; assembly: GCF_000235605.1. Taxonomy (GTDB): domain Bacteria; phylum Bacillota; class Desulfitobacteriia; order Desulfitobacteriales; family Desulfitobacteriaceae; genus Desulfosporosinus; species Desulfosporosinus orientis. The sequence continues at coordinate 5,765,455 of NC_016584.1, read as the reverse complement.
TTGTAACCTCAACTACCCATAAAACCTTAAGAGGACCGAGGGGCGGCTTAATTCTGTGTAAGGAAAAATATGCTCAAGCTATCGACAAAGCTATTTTCCCGGGAATTCAGGGTGGTCCTTTGATGCACGTGATTGCAGCAAAAGCGGTCGCTTTTGGGGAAGCTCTGCAGCCTGAATTTAAAATCTATCAAACTAATATTGTAGAAAACGCCAAAGCTTTAGCACAAGCTCTGACAGAGAGAGGATTCCGCCTTGTCTCAGGGGGAACGGACAATCATGTGATGCTTGTGGATGTAAGAACAAAACAATTAACCGGCAAGGAAGCGGAAAGCCTGCTTCATGAGGTGGGTATTACCGTCAACAAAAATACCATTCCCTTCGATACTGCAAGTCCTTTTGTAACCAGTGGAATTCGTTTGGGAACCCCTGCAGCCACATCACGGGGGATGACTACGGAGGCTATGAAGCGGATAGCAGAAGCAATCGACCTAACCTTGACCTCGCACCACGAACCTGATAAACTGACACAAGCGCGGGAAATTGTTCGTTCCTTGTGCGCGGAGTTTCCCTTATATACAAATTTAGGTTAGGAGAGCCAATACGATGTCAAAGCTTCAAGTACTTGATCATCCTCTGATACAACATAAGCTGTCTTTGATTCGGGATGAGGAAACAGGCTCCAAGGAATTCAGGGCATTAGTCGAGGAAGTCTCGATGTTGATGGCCTATGAGGTTACTCGTGATTTTCCTCTTCAGGAAACCGAGGTGAAAACTCCTGTAGCAACAGCAAAGTGTAAGGTAATTGCCGGCCGCAAAGTTGGCTTAGTTCCTATTTTGCGGGCGGGGTTAGGTATGGTGGACGGAATGCTCCGTTTAATACCTGCTGCGAAAGTGGGACATGTCGGGCTTTATCGAGACCCTGAAACCCTTATGCCTGTTGAATACTATTGCAAACTGCCTCCTGATATCGCTGAGCGTGATCTTATTGTCATTGATCCTATGCTGGCAACAGGCGGTTCAGCTGCAGCAGCCATAACCTTCTTAAAAGACCGTGGCGCCCAAAATATTAAATTAATGTGTTTAATTGCAGCTCCGGAAGGAATCCAAGCAGTTCAAAATGCCCACGCCGATGTGGATATCTTTGTCGCAGCGGTGGATGAGTGTCTGAACGACCACGGTTATATTGTGCCGGGTTTGGGGGACGCCGGGGACAGGCTGTTTGGAACGAAATGATGACCCAAGATAAGCGCCCTAGCTGGGATGGTTATTTTATGCAGATGGCCCAAGTCGTTGCCGGACGCTCAACTTGCCTGCGCCGCCAAGTTGGGGCGGTGATCGTGAAAGATAAGCAAATTTTAAGTACTGGATATAACGGCAGTCCTTCAGGACTACAGCATTGTGATGAAATTGGTTGTTTACGGCAGAGCTTAGGCGTTCCCTCAGGGGAACGCCATGAGATCTGCCGTGCTGTGCATGCAGAGCAAAACGCCCTGGTTCAGGCCGCCAAACATGGAGTTGCCATCGCAGGGGCAGATCTCTATACTACTCATCAACCCTGTGTTTTGTGCACGAAACTATTGATTAATGCCGGCATAAAGCGAGTAATGTATGCGTATTCTTATCCGGATCCCCTTGCAGAAACGATGGCTAAAGAAGCGGGGTTAAGTTTCATTAAATTTGGAGAGGATAGTTCTTGTACTGATCAGAATCCGTAAATTTATTTTTTTAACCCTAAACAGAAAATTGATTGTACTATTGAGTACGATTGATTTATAATCGGAGGGAACAATAGAGTGATTACGCCGAAAAAAGTCATGGTAGTGTTTGGAACACGTCCTGAGGCTATTAAGATGGCTCCTGTAGTTCAGGCACTTCGACAGAAAGATTCCATTCTCTGTCAAGTTATTGTAACTGCTCAGCACCGTGAGATGCTCGATCAAGTGTTAAAGCTGTTCAAGATTGTTCCGGATTTTGATTTAAATCTGATGCGCCAGGGTCAGACCTTAACGGATATTACCATTGGGGCATTAAATGGATTGAATGAGATCTTTCAGCGTGAGCGACCTGACCTAGTCTTAGTGCATGGAGACACAACTACAACTTTTGTCGCGGCTCTGGCTGCCTTCTATTCAAAAATACCCGTGGGACATGTGGAGGCAGGACTTCGAACGGGAAACAAATATTCTCCATTCCCGGAAGAGATGAATCGTAAGCTAACAGGAACTCTGACAGATTTGCACTTTGCTCCGACAGAGACTGCCAAAAGGAATCTGGAAGGAGAAGGAGTGGCAGCAGAGAAAATCTTTGTTACCGGTAATACAGTAATTGATGCTTTATTGGCAACAGCAGATCCCAAGTACCAATTTGTTGATGATGAGATTCGGACAATACTTAGTCAGAAAGAATCGTCACGTATGATTTTGGTGACAACCCATCGCAGGGAAAATCTAGGCGAACCTATGCGCCAAATTTATCGGGCTTTAAGAAATATCCTGGATGCTTTCTCAGATACCTACGTAATCTTTCCTGTTCATAAAAACCCAAAAGTGCGGGAAGTGGTTACGGAAGTTCTGGGATCACATTCTCGGGTTAACCTCATTGAACCTCTGGATTATGAGCCTTTTGTAAATTTAATGGCTCGGGCCCATTTGATTTTGACGGACTCGGGAGGTATTCAGGAGGAAGCCCCTTCCTTAGGCAAACCGGTTTTAGTTGTTCGTGACACAACTGAACGTCCAGAGGCTGTAGCTGCAGGAACGGTTGCACTTGTGGGCACAAGCTATGAATCAGTGTTCGCTAAACTCAAGTGTCTCTTAGAGGATCCCCATGCTTATCAAAAAATGACAATGGCCAGTAATCCCTATGGAGACGGGATTTCAGCACAAAGAATTGCTGACATAATTGAAGAATACAATGGGTGGACATAAAATTCTTCAATGCTGTAAAAAAAAGCACAAAGTCTCGTCAAAATATGCTAATATATTAAATATAGTATTAACTGTTAAAATGTAGCATACTAACTGACAATGAATCTGGCTGTTCAAATGATTGATTTCGCTATAATCATACGTATAAAAATTACTTACATAAGGAACGAATAAGATGTCTAAAGAACAAAGATCATGGCAGAAAGCAATTGTTGTCGGTTCCAGTATATCCACTACGTTAGCAGTTTTGGTTGGGGGAGGATACTTCGTGGGAAGATTCCTCGATGCCCAATGGCAAACAAAACCGTTGTTCACCATTAGTTTAATGTTAATTGGACTAGTACTCGGAGGGAGCTACTTAGTAGTCACTTTAATGAAGTTGGGAGCATCCAATGATAAAAAGTAGCTTTGTTGTACTGTTTAGTGGGACTGCTTTAATATTGCTGGTCATATCTTTAACGGGTCGCCAGGATTATTTAGGAGGTCTGCTGGGATATTGGATTGGTTTTGGTTATACCTTATGGTTTTATCGTGAAGCCCTGAGAAGTTCTGAACTTGACATTAGGTCAGCAATTAAGCGAATGCGCAGAAATTTATTTGCTCGTCTTGGCATGGTTACTCTTATAATCACCTTAGTTGCTCGTTTCCATAATAGTTGGTTGTTCACTTTAGCGGTAGGAATTGTTACAGGGGTAATCATATCTTTTACCATTGTGGCAATAAATAAAACCAATGGAGAAAGGGGTGAAAAACGAAGTGCATGAAGAAGAATTAGTTCTGTGGCATCTGGGGAATATGACCTTTCACGCGAGAACCTTGATTAATACTTGGCTTGTTATGGCTGCTATTTTAATTTTCTGCTATTTAGGGGTGCGTCATTTAACCAGTGGCAAACCGGGTAAAATGCAAAATGTTTTGGAATGGATTGTTGATTTTGTAAAGAACCTTGTATCCGACAATATGGACTATTCACAGGGACGCCCGATTTTAAGCTATTTGCTGACTTTGATTATGTTTGTTTTCTTTTCCAACATGGTCAGCGTGATCCCGAATTTTACCTTTGGTCTCTTGGAAGATTTTCACATAGAATTCGCACATCTGAACAAAATTTTCGAAGGGTCATTCTCGGAGGCGCCAACCTCAGATATTAACGTCACCATGGCGCTTGCCTTGTTGACGATTATTCTGGTGGTTTCCTTAGGGATAAAGACAAAGGGGGCTCATTATTTTCATCACTTTATCGAGCCGTACCCGGTATTCGCCGTCATTCACGCAGTTGATTTGTTGTCGAAACCATTAACCCTTGCTTTCCGTCTTTTCGGAAATATCTTTGCCGGCGAAATTCTGCTTAAGGTTATTCTAATGTTGCCGGGAATATGGGTTTTACCGGGAGTTATTCCTTCGGTAATATGGCTGGCCTTTAGCATTTTTGTTGGAGCCATTCAGTCTTATGTATTTACGGTGCTGACCACAGCATACGTATCTCAAGCCGTTACGCCTTCAGAACATTAAGCACTTCGATTTTTGTGTTAGTTTTCAGTGTTGCACTCCGCTCACTGAGGGAATAATACTTATAAATTATTGGAAACAAGAAAGGAGGAAATCCCATGGACGTATCCGCTGCTGCTGCTCTTGGTGCAGGGATTGCTGCTGGATTAGCAGCCCTTGGAGCATCAATTGGTAATGGTAATGTAATTAGCAGAACGGTAGAGGGCATTGCTCGCCAACCAGAGGCTAAATCTACATTACAAGCTACTATGTTTATTGGTGTTGGTTTGATCGAGGCTTTGCCACTCCTTAGCTGGGTTGTTGCCCTGCTGCTTATGTTTACAAAGTAAGGTCGTGTACTGGGCTAAGGAATGCAGCCCATCTTAATTCAAGGGGGAACATTAGTTCCCCCTTGAAAAGAATCATCCCGACGTCATCAGACTCGAGAGGGGGGTAGACCATTGGGTGGGAATCCTATTGCTTTTGACTATACGTTAGTCGCAACGATTTTATCATTTCTGTTGCTCGTTTGGCTTCTCAGCAAATTTGCTTGGGGACCGCTGATGAAAATCATGGAAGAACGGCGGAATCACATTGAATCCATGATTTCTCAGGCGGAAAGCGAACGTCAACAGGCAGAGAAAATAAAACAAGAATACCAAGAGGAAATGCGGAAGGCTCGCCAGGAAGCCCAAGAAGTGATCGCAAAGGCTACTAAGATCAGCGAAACGCGCTCATCTGAAATTTTAGCCGTAGCTCATGAAGAAGCAGAGAAGATCAAAAAATCTGCCCTTGTAGATATTGAACGTGAACGAGATCGGGCTATTGCCGATGTCAAAGCACAAGTTGCAGATCTTTCAGTTTTAGTAGCTGAGAAGATTATTAGACAGAAACTTGACATGAAGGGTCAAGGAGAACTTATAGAGCAATTTATTCAAGAGGTAGGGGAAATGCAATGATAGAAGGATCACTTGCTCGTAGGTATTCCCAAGCCTTGTTTGAAATTGCCTCTGAGACAGCCCTTGATCCAATCGATGCCGATTTACGCGAACTTACCAAGATGGTGGAGGAAAATGAAGAGGTTAAAGACACCCTGTTACATCCTCATATCTCAGTAAATGATAAAAAATCTGTTATGGATAAGTTAATGGGAGATGATTTTGGGGATATAACAAGACGTTTCCTTTATCTTTTGATTGATCGGAGAAGAGCCTATCTTTTGCCATTCATTCAACGTGAGTTTACGAGGTTGGCTGACGAGGCACGTCAAGTAGTAGAAGCTAAAGTGGCCAGTGCTATTGATTTAAGCGCTTCCCAGCTTGATGAACTTAAAAAGGCTATTGCACGTATGACAGGGAAAGAGGTTCGCATTATCAGCGAAGTTCGAGCTGAACTCATTGGTGGGGTTCTAATACAGATCGGCGATCGCGTAATTGATGGAACCATTGCCCACGCTTTGGAAACTATGCGTGAGAACTTACGTAGAAACTCGGATAAACCTCAGGAAGTAGGGGTGAAATAACAGAATGAACTTGCGTCCAGAAGAAATAAGTTCCATTATAAAACAGCAAATTGAACGTTACGACACGGCTGTTGACATCGTTGATGTTGGGACAGTTATCCAGGTTGGAGACGGAATTGCCCGTGTTTATGGTCTGGAAAAAGCCATGGCCGGCGAACTTTTAGAGTTCCCTGGCAACATTTACGGTATGGCCATGAACCTTGAAGAAGATAATATCGGTTGCGTTATTCTTGGACCCTTTACAGGGATTAAAGAGGGCGATCAAGTCAAGAGAACAGGGCGAATCGTGGAAGTCCCAGTTGGCGAGGCTTTGATTGGCCGCGTTGTTAACGCTCTTGGACAGCCTATTGATGGCAAAGGGGAGATTGTGACGGATAAGTATCGTCCGATTGAATCCCCGGCATCAGGTGTTATTGCGCGGAAATCCGTGCATGAACCTATGCAAACCGGTCTTAAATCAATTGATGCCATGGTTCCGATTGGACGTGGTCAGCGTGAGTTAATTATCGGTGACCGCCAAACAGGTAAAACTGCAGTAGCTATCGATACAATCATTAACCAAAAAGGTCAAGATATGATTTGTATTTACGTAGCTGTAGGTCAAAAAGCATCCACAGTTGCCAGCGTAGTTCAGAAATTAGAAGAACATGATGCTATGAAATACACGATTGTCGTTGCTGCTACAGCTTCTGAATCTGCACCAATGGTCTTTATCGCTCCTTACTCAGGTGCTGCAATGGGTGAAGAGTTCATGTATAACGGCAAGCATGTTCTGATTATTTATGATGATCTTTCCAAACAAGCGGTTGCTTACCGTGAACTTTCACTGCTTCTCAAACGTCCACCCGGACGTGAAGCCTATCCTGGAGATGTTTTCTACCTCCACTCCCGTCTCTTGGAGCGCGCTGCCAAGCTTTCTGACGAACTTGGCGGAGGTTCAATGACTGCACTCCCGATTATTGAGACTCAGGCGGGTGACGTGTCAGCCTATATTCCCACTAACGTTATTTCCATTACGGATGGTCAGATCTTTTTGGAATCAGACCTCTTTTTCGCCGGCTTCAGGCCAGCAATCAACGTTGGTCTCTCCGTTTCCCGGGTAGGTAGTAGCGCGCAAGTTAAAGCTATGAAACAAGTTGCCGGTCAGCTTCGTTTGGACCTCGCCAGCTATCGTGAATTAGCAGCGTTTGCACAATTTGGCTCTGACTTGGATAAAGTTACCCAAATGCGTCTCAACCGTGGAAAACGGACGATGGAAATTCTCAAACAAAATCAATATGCAACAATGCCCGTTGAGGAAGAAGTTGTGGTTATTTACGCGGCGGTTAAAGGGTTTACTGATGATATCGATGTTGAGAAAATTGGAAAATTTGAACAAGAATACCTGCGCTTCATGCGCTCCGTAAAGGCTGACCTGTTGGCTAAAATCCGCACCGAGAAGGCGCTTTCCAATGAACTGATCGCCGATCTTGAGAAAGCCATTAATGAATTCAAACAGGGGTTTGTGGCCTAGATTAAAAAGGAGTAGGTGAATGAGGTGGCAGGAGTACGCGATATTCGTCGTCGGATCCGCAGCGTCCGCAATATGCAGCAGATCACTAAGGCGATGAAAATGGTTTCCGCGGCCAAACTCAGAAAAGCCCAACAAAAACTTAGCGCTGCCCGTCCATATGCCCGCCAAATGCAAGGGGTCTTGGAACGCCTATCACAGGCTCCCGTGGATACAGTTCATCCGCTTTTAGTAAAGCGGCCTGTGCAAAAGGTGGTTTATGTGTTAATTACGTCAGACGGTGGTCTCTGCGGAGGGTATAATGCGAACCTCATTCGCAAGACCAGTGGTTTGATTGCCGAAACACCACAAGAAGTTAAGTTGGTGACGGTCGGCCGCAAAGGTCGGGATTTCTTCCGACGCGGTAAAATTGAGTTTTTGGCTGAGTTTGTAGCGCTTGGTGATGCGCCAAGTTATAATCAAGCGAAAGAAATAGCCCAGGAAGTAATACGGCTCTATGAGCGGGGCGAAGCGGATGAGGTTTATCTCATGTATACTGAGTTTGTAAGCGCCATTAACCAGAGACCCGTACAAGTCAAATTACTTCCGATCGAAAAGCCGGAGGGCAAACAAGGTAAACAATATATTTTTGAACCGTCGCCTGATGAGATCCTTGCAAGTTTGTTACCGAAATATGTTGAGACACAGATCTTTCGGTCAATCCTTGAAGGAAAAGCAAGTGAGCAAGGGGCTAGGATGACGGCTATGAGCTCGGCAACAGATAATGCCGCGGATATGATTGACCGGTTGTCGCTGGCTATGAACAGAGCTCGACAAGCGGCGATTACTAAGGAAATATCTGAAATTGTCGGTGGAGCAGCTGCTTTAGAGTAAAAGCTGCCGGAAAAACCCAATAAGGAGGTTTAGCGCCTGTGAAGAACGGCAAGGTTTTGCAAGTTTTGGGACCGGTAGTTGACGTTGCGTTTGCGCCCGATGAACTGCCGGCGATATACACTGCCATTAAGGTTAAGATTCCCGAGAAGAACAATATTATCACCTTAGAAGTAGCTCAACATCTCGGGAATGACACAGTACGTTGTGTTGCCATGTCCTCGACCGATGGTCTGCAAAGGGGCATCGATGCTATAAACACCGGTGCACCAATTACAGTCCCCGTCGGATCGCCGACCCTAGGACGGATGGTTAGCGTCTTGGGAGAGCCTATTGATAGTGCTGGGGATATTAAGGCCGATACCAATTATCCTATTCACCGTCCGGCTCCGGCTTTCGAAGATCAAGAGCCTTCTACTCGTATATTGGAGACCGGTATTAAAGTTATTGACTTACTGGCTCCGTATTCCAAGGGTGGAAAGATCGGACTCTTCGGCGGTGCCGGTGTTGGTAAGACAGTTTTAATTATGGAACTTATTAACAATATTGCTAAACAACACGGTGGTATTTCCGTATTCGCCGGTGTTGGTGAGCGGACTCGTGAAGGAAATGACCTTTACCACGAAATGAAAGAGTCTGGCGTTATCGATAAGACCGCCATGGTGTTCGGTCAAATGAACGAACCACCCGGAGCTCGTCTGCGGGTAGGCTTAACAGGTCTGACTATGGCGGAATACTTCCGTGATGAACAAGGCCAAGACGTGTTACTCTTTATCGACAACATCTTTCGCTTCACGCAAGCCGGATCTGAGGTTTCGGCTTTGCTCGGTCGGATGCCTTCGGCCGTTGGTTATCAACCGACACTAGCAACAGAAATGGGTCAACTGCAAGAGCGGATTACCTCCACTCGTAACGGATCTATTACATCTGTACAAGCTATCTATGTGCCTGCTGATGACTTGACAGACCCCGCTCCGGCAACAGCATTTGCCCACTTAGATGCTACAACGGTTTTGTCCCGGGCCCTTACTGAAATCGGGATTTACCCTGCTGTGGATCCCTTGGACTCAACATCACGGATTCTTTCACCTTTAGTACTTGGTGAAGAGCATTATGCTGTTGCCCGTCAAGTTCAGCAAATTCTGCAAAAATACAAAGAGTTGCAGGATATCATTGCAATTCTTGGTATGGATGAGCTTTCTGAAGAAGAAAAACTTATCGTAGCGCGAGCTCGTAAAATCCAGCGTTTCTTGTCTCAACCATTCAGCGTTGCAGAAGTATTCACAGGGTCTCCTGGAAAGTATGTGCCCTTAAAAGAAACAATTCGTGGCTTTAAAGAAATTGCAGACGGGAAATACGATGACATTTCAGAGGCTGCCTTCCTAATGGTGGGTCCTATTGAAGAGGTAATTGAACGAGCCAAGAAAATGGGGGCGTAAGCCATGGCAGGATCATTCTCTCTACGCATTGTCTCTCCAGAAGGGGACGTATTAAATGAAAATGTTGAGTTTGTTATTTTCCCTGGCGCTATGGGTGAGTTAGGAGTATTGCCGAACCACGCGCCATTAATTGCAGGCTTGGATATAGGCGTTATACGTTATACCTTCAATGGTACGGTTAAGCAGGCTGCCATTGCCGGCGGATTTGTGGAAGTGGCTGACAATTTAGCTACCGTGCTCGCAGACACAGCTGAGCTTGGTGAAGAAATTGATTTGAAACGTGCAGTGGAAGCCAAAGAACGGGCATTGAAACGCTTAGCAGCTCGTACCAACGAAATTGATGTACGCCGCGCTGAGTATGCACTGCGAAGAGCGGTTGCTCGTATCAGTGCTGTAGGAGATAAAAAGTAACTCAGGTAAAATTGATGATTGATGAAGTCATGAAAAAGCCCTCTTTATGAGGGCTTTTTATCTACTCTAAAAAATGAAACCTCGAACATGCCCTAGCGGGCAAGAAACGCACTCCTAAAGCCTTAAACATGCATCAAATGACTCTTAGACCCAAAAGCTAGGGCAGCTTCGTCCACAGGAGTGAACCCATTAACGTAAGCCTATGCCAAAAATCCCAGGCGCTTGGGATTTCGGCATAGGCTTTTTCTAAATAATCTCGAGAATCCATGAATAAATATGTTAGCTTTCTCACTATTTGGTAAAACTAAGAAGGATACCAAATTTGGAGAAGAGGTTATAATATGCTTAGAGGCAGAAAATGTTCAACAGCATTTCATATTTGTCATCTGAAGCTGTTCATGTTTTGGATAATTTTTTTAGCAGTGATAAGCATAGGAGCCTTTAATTTAAGGCCAATGAACGATAATACCAACGATAAAAATTCTGAGATACCCTTATTATTGAGTTCCGGTTGTACGGGGATAGACTATGCCAATGTCAGCCTAACACTCTGGTTCGAAAGCCCTACTATCCCGGAGATGATTTGGACAAAGAAACCTACCCCGGATTGGAGATGGGTCTGTAAGGAACTAAAGACGGCAAGCCAGCAGACGGCAATCTCCCTTTCTGGTGACGATAGAGTGAATAAAAGTCAAGAAAAGGACTTGTTAAAATGGTATACTACAATGGCACCCATTATTGAAAAAGCAGGGGGGATCATCTATTTCGACGAACGTGTTCCGCAAGTCATCGATGTCGCCGGTTTTCTAAGTAAAGAGAACACTAAACCAGCCCAATGGATTTTGACAGATAATCTAATGTCTGTTGCAGCATATCAAGACAACCTGAAAACCAGTGTCTTGGCAGGTAAGGACAGGGTCAATATACAACTTGTCAGCCGGAGAGACAGTAATAATGGACAAACGGTTTTAGCCATACCTGTTTTACTGAATGAGTTCTAAACCAGTTAAGAAAAAGGTCGAAATTAAGCAGGAAAAGTAGTGAAGCAAAGAGAATAATAACAGGTCGGAAACATATTAAGTGAATTTGGCTGTATAAAAGACCTTAGGTCAATAAAGACAGACAACGGCCAGGATAGGGGGTGTCTTCAGAATTTGAGTAAGCTTACAGTCACAGGCGGAAAACCACTTGAAGGAACAATTACAGTAAGTGGAGCAAAAAATGCTGTTCTTCCTATTATAGCAGCAAGTTTGTTATGCAAAGAACCAATAAGATTAGATGACGCTCCAGATTTGTTAGACGTTAATGTTATGAATCGGGTTATTTCGGCGTTGGGAGCGACGGTTGAGCGGAAGGGCTCGACCCTGACGATTCAAGCCCGTGAGATAGATTGTATTGAAGCCCCTTATGATCTTGTATCTCAGATGCGGGCCTCTATTGTTACCATGGGGCCGCTGTTAGCACGAAAAGGTCATGTACGTATATCTCATCCGGGTGGATGTGCCATTGGTTCTCGTCCCATAAACTGGCATCTAAAGGGACTGGAGGCTTTAGGAGCGGAGGTCAAGATGGATCACGGCTTCTTGGATGTTAGAGCCAAAGGGTTAAAAGGAGCACGGATCTATTTGGATTATCCCAGTGTGGGAGCCACAGAAAATATCATGATGGCAGCATCAATGGCCCAGGGCACAACCCTCATCGAAAATGCTGCCCAAGAGCCGGAGATTGTTGACTTAGCAACCTTTATCAATGAAATGGGCGGTAAGGTCCGGGGAGCGGGTACCAGCATTATTTATATCGAAGGCGTTTCCGAATTCCATGGAACGACTCATACTGTCATCCCTGACCGCATTGAAGCAGGAAGTTATTTGTTATTGGCGGCAGCGACAGGCGGGGATGTTTTAGTGCAGAACGTCATTGCCGATCACTTGAAGCCCCTTATCGCCAAGATGGAGGAAGCAGGAGTTCGCATGGCTGAAGAAGAGGATGGAATTCGCGTCAGTGGGGATGGCGTGTACCATGCAGTTGATATTAAAACTCAGGTTCACCCCGGTTTCCCCACGGATCTTCAGGCTCCCTTTATGGCATTTTTGACACGGGCCAAAGGCACGGGGCTGATTACAGAGACAGTTTTTGAAAATCGATTTATGCACGTGGATGAGTTAAAGCGTATGGGTGCCGATATTAAGATTGAAGGCCGAAGTGCTATTGTCCAGGGAATACAACGTTTGAATGCCGCTCCCGTGACGGCCACAGATTTGCGGGCAGGTGCCGCCCTAATCTTAGCGGCCTTGACATCGGAAGGTGTGACCAGTATTAGGGGAGTCCATCATATTGACCGGGGTTACGAAATGGTTGAGGAAAAGCTTTCTCGAATAGGAGCTAATATTATTCGTGAGGAAGAGTCAGCGTCTTAGGATTATTGGCTTATTGATTAAAGAACAAGAGTAAATTCTGCTCTTGTTCTTTTTGTATTCTGTGGCAGCCATATTCTTTTATCGATTTGCATAGATTTAAAGCAAATGCTTGTACTGCAGGAGGGTTTAATGAAAAAAGAATGGATATGGCTTATCGTAATATCATTGTGTGTGGTTATTGTGATCCCCTTTAGTATTTTACGCTGGCATAAGGAGAATAAAACCGTAAGTGACATCTCAATTAAAGTATTAATGCCTAATGGAAATGTTGAAAAACTGTCTCTTGAGGAATATGTTGTAGGAGTCGTGGCAGCTGAAATGCCAGCAGAGTTTGAACTGGAAGCTTTAAAAGCTCAGGCAGTAGCCGCACGCACATATGCTGTTAAACGAATTAAACAGGAAAGTCAGGAGAACAAAGGTTATGATGTGGATACAACAGTACAAACACAAGTATGGTTGTCAGACGCTAAAATGAGAAAAAATTGGGGATGGCTGAATTATTGGCAATATCGAAATAAAATAAACAAGGCTGTGGCTCAGACTCAAGGTGTGGTCTTAGTGTACAACGGAGACTTTATTGATGCCTTTTTTCACAGCAGCTGCGGCAGAAGGCCAACGGAGCGTTCAGAGGATGTTTGGAGTTCATCTCGCCCTTATCTGCAAAATGTCAGTTCAGGAGAAGTCAATGTACAGCGATATGTTAATACTTATAGGTTCACTGCCCAAGAGCTGTTTATGAAGTTAGGGCTTAAGGAAAATCCTCGCAGTTTGAACTCAAAGGACTTTCAAGTGTTAGCAAAAACGGCGGCAGGAAGAGCAAAAAGTATACAAGTCCTAGGCAAGGTTTATACGGCTGTTCAAGTGCGAACAGCATTGGGGCTTGCCTCCACAGATATTGAGTATACACTTCGCCCGGAAGGTATAACAATAACAACCTATGGAAATGGGCATGCCGTTGGCATGTCACAGTGGGGGGCCAACGATTTAGCCAAAAGCAAGAGAAAGGTTGGAGAAATATTAGCCCATTATTATCCCGGTTCGAAACTTGCAAACTTAGGTGCTATGTGAAGTCTAAAAGAAAGAGCATTCGGCAAAAATAATATTAGAGGTGAGTCGAATGAGACGTTGGCGTATATCAAAAGAATGGTACGTAGTTTGGGGTTTTACATTGTTCATTGGCGGTTTGATTCTTTACGTAGGATATTTGAGTGCTAACTACAATATCGCTATAGAAAAACCACAGTCAAAGGCAACTGAAGCAGTTCAGGCTGTAACGACTGTTCCTTCACAACCTCAAGATACTGTTAAGGATAAACAGAAGATAGATTCAAAAGAACAAATCATAAGTAATGATTCGCAAGAAAATTTGGAACTGAAGGATTTTCCTAGTCCAGTTCATGGCGAGCCAATACGCAGCATAGGAAATTATTACTCAGAAGCCTATGATGATTATATCTTTCATGCTGGTTTGGATTATGCCTTGAAAGATGGTACGGTCATTCGGGCAAACCATGGCGGAAAGGTCATATTTGCCGGTGAGGATCCGATTCTTGGCTGTAAAGTAACCATCGATTGCGGAGATGGCTGGATAGTTACCTATGGTGGTTTGGATAACCTGCGTATCAAAAAAGGGGAAGTCATTGAAGAACAGACGGCTCTGGGACAAATAGGGTATTTTCCCGGCGGCGAAGGAGAAAGCAATCAGCCTCAACTTCATTATGAAGTATGGCATAACGGTGAGGTTCAGTATGTAGAGCCCTAAAAATAATACACAGTATTTACCAACGAAGGACATCCTTTTACGGATGTCTTTTTTTATGGAGCACGCATATAAATGTACTAAACTCATGGACGAAGGAGGGCTATGCGTGCAAGAATATATACGAAAACGGGTTCTCGATATCGGTACTTACATACTGGAATCGAGTGCAACCGTTCGGCAAACGGCAGATGTCTTCGGAGTATCAAAAAGCACGGTTCACAAAGATGTAACGGAACGCTTGCCATTGATTAATGAAAAACTGTCCATGGAAGTAAAGCATATCCTTGAGACAAACAAGGCTGAAAGGCATATCCGTGGAGGAGAAGCTACCCGGAAAAAGTACCAAGAGAATTAATAAGGGCTGTATTAAAGTGAAGAAGGGAGAAGTTTGCAAGAATTTGAAAAAAAACTGAGATTTCAAAAGGGATTAGGGATTTTATCACGAATGAATTAATACTAGAATATAAGTAGCGAATCTCCCGAGAGGGAGATTATGCTATTTGTTTATAGTATTATTTAAATGGACAAGCTATTGATTAACGAAAGGGGTATCTCTACTAATGTTTGGAATGGATTTCGGGATAGATTTGGGAATAGATTTAGGAACAGCAAGTGTATTGGTTTATGCTAAAGGAAAGGGGATTGTATTACACGAACCCTCTGTCATTGCTATTGACCAAAATTCAAATAAACGAATCGCTGTCGGAGAAGAAGCTAGGCTTATGATCGGCCGTACCCCCGGCAATATCGTAGCTGTGCGTCCAATGCGAGATGGAGTTATCGCTGACTATCAGACAACAGAGCTGATGCTGAAATATTTTTTGGAGAAAGCAGGTGCCAAACGATGGCCGTTTTTCCGAACTCGGGTTGTCGTTTGTATTCCATCAGGAGTCACTGAAGTTGAACAACGGGCGGTTAAGCAAGCAGCATATCAGGCTGGAGCAAAAGCTGTGAAAGTTGTTGAAGAGCCTTATGCAGCGGCATTAGGGGCAGGACTGGATATTTCCGGACCGACCGGAAGTATGGTGGTTGATATCGGCGGAGGAACAACGGATATTGCCGTTCTTTCCCTTAATGGTATAGTGGCAAAACGCAGTCTTCGCGTTGGCGGAGATAAATTTGATGAAGCCATAAGCCGTTATATCCGGCGAGAACATAATCTTATGATCGGAGAACGTACTGCTGAAGAAATTAAGATTGCCGTTGGATCTGCTGTCCCGGAAGGACGCCCATCAGCCTACATTGATGTGCGCGGACGGGATTTGATATCTGGTTTGCCTAAAACAATCAATGTCAATTCCCAGGAATGTTTTGTCGCCCTTGAGGAATCCATTGATGCTATTGTTGCCGGAGTCAAAGAAGTTTTAGAACGAACTCCTCCGGAATTGTCATCGGATATTCTTGACAAAGGGATTATTATGACTGGCGGCGGAGCCATGATGTACGGTTTTGATACACGCTTGTCAAGGGAGACAGGTTTGCCGGTTAGTTTAGCTGAAGATCCTATTTCTTGTGTTGCCTTAGGAACGGGAAAAGTTTTGACTGGGAAATTTTAGTCATAAGGTATATATCGAATAACATTCTTATGTGTCCGAGGTGAGAAGGCGATTCGACATTCGAATCGGACTCTTTCCTTGGACTTTATCATTAGTTGGGAATGTGAAAGGAATGGGATTGTATGAGGGTGGATGTATTAGGGATAACGATAGATACATACTCTATGTCAGAGACAGTAGAGCAGATTTTTCAATTTATAAATAATAAATCTGAGACCCGTGTTGTGACAGCGAATCCTGAGATGATCTATGCGTCTGGCCAAGATCAAAATCTTAAGAGACTTATAAACTCGGCAGATATTGTAACAGCTGATGGAATCGGCGTAGTCTGGGCTGCTCGTCAGTTAGGGACACCTTTACGAGAACGCGTAACGGGAATCGACCTCCTCCAGGCCCTCTTTCCAATAGCAGACAGATATAACCTGAAGATATTTTTTCTGGGAGGAAGACCGGGGGTTGCGCTTCGGGCAGGAACCTTAGTAAATGAACAATACCCTGGTATTGTTTGGGATGAACATCATGGCTATTTTGGCTCGGAAGAAGAGGAAGATGTGTTGGAAAAAATTAAATGCTTACAGCCGGATCTTTTGCTGGTTGGCTTAGGTTCTCCGCGACAGGATTATTGGATTGCAGAACACTCTTCATTAGCTACGGTAAGCATAGGGGTGGGCGGCAGTTTTGACGCTCTGGCAGGTACAGCCCTGAGAGCACCAAAACGTATTCGAGATATGAAAATGGAGTGGCTCTACCGTTTATGGAAGGAACCTTGGCGTTGGAGGCGCCAAAGGGTCTTGCCCTTATTTGTGCTTAAGGTTTTGCATCAGAAATATTTAGGGTAGCCCCCAAGCCGCTACGGCAAAATAGACCCCCATAAAGATACGACTTCTTGCGTATATGTCACTAGGAGGAAGAAAACATGCCGGAATGGAATGAACAGTGTTCTTGGCAGCGTTTGAAAGAGGACTCGGAAGCCCGAGAAAATTTTTTAGCAGAATCTCAAACGTTTATTCGTCACGTTGCTAGTCAAGCGTGTTTTCGTTCTCTGGAATGGGGTCGAGATGACGAATTATCAGAGGCTCTGATAGCATTTAATGAGGCTATTGATCTGTTTGTGGAAGATAAAGGGGTCCCTTTTTTGGCCTATGCGCGGGTTCTAATGAAACGCAGGCTTATTGATTATTACCGCAAACAACGCCTGAGGCAGGCAGTTTCACTGGATCAAGAGGATGTAGGTCCCTTAATTGATGTTCATCTTGGCTTTGAAGATTTCCGGGAACAAGAGCAAAATCGTGAGCGTATTGAAGAAATTCAACAATTTTCACAAGCCTTGGCCGCTTTTCAGCTGACCTTTCAAGACTTAGTAAAAGCATCTCCCAAGCACCGTGATTCACGACAAACCTTACTTCGAGCCGCCAGGGAATTAGCTTCTGACTCTGAGCTATGGAATCAAGTAGAACGTAAAGGCAAAGTTCCCATGCAGGCGTTGTGTTTAAAAACTCAGATTCATCCTAAAGTATTAGAACGGGGTCGAAAGTATATATTAGCAGTTGCCTTGTTGTTGGCAAACCAGAATGATTATGTATATTTACGAGAGTATGTTACCCCTCAGGAAAAGGAGGCGAAAGGATGAATAAAAGCAAAGCTGTAATTATAGAAAAAGATGGCTATCGCTGCACCGTGCTTTGTGATAATGGGGCCTTTCGCCATGTTTACAGGTTTCACCATGCTGAAGTTGGGGAAGAAATCTTGATACGGAATGGTATTGAGAGTTTTGGGGGAGGAAGAGCATGGATTGGAGCTGCAGTCATATTTTTTATGGTTTTTACCACTCTGATTGGTTGGAACTTATATCAGGCCCCAACGGCTGCAGCGTTAGTTTCGGTGGATATTAATCCAAGCATTCAATTTTCAGTGGATGATCAAGGCAATTTGTTAAGCATAGATACACAAAATAAGGATGCAGAGCAATTGTTAAGTAAGACGGATCTTAAGGGAAAGCCGATTGATAAGGTGCTGGAACAATTTGTTTCAGAAGCAGCTCAGCAACAGTTAATAGATCCTGAGCTGCCTTGGATCGTGGTTGGCTATTCATCCTTGGCTAATGACAGCTCAGAGCAAGTTGACGGGAATCTTAATGAGAGTCAAATTGTCTCCTGTTTAACGGAAAATGCTCAGAAAAATGGGCTTAAGCCACGGGTTGCTTTCTTTACCCTGACTTCACAAGAACGTGAGCTTGCTCAAAAAGGACATTTAACGTTAGGTGAGTATGCACTTTGGCAGACTGCCATAAAGGCAGGAGTGATTACCCCGGAAGAAGAATTAAATAATACCACAGAACGGATTCGTTTACTGGAAGACCCAAAAGTTCAGGCTCAGGTGGAAGAGGATAGGAAAGAGCATGAATCTTCAGCATCCCTGCCCCAGCCAGAACATGGGAAAGCTGTCCCAGAGAAAAGTAACTCTGAGAAAGACAATCTGAAAAAGGAACAGGACAAAAATAAAGATAAGGGTAAGGAGGAGGACCATAATGAGCCCTCCAATCCTTCATTTAAAGGTAACGACCGAGTCAAAGGCAGCGATTCAAAGGAGCAGCATTCTAAAATGCAGAACCCTATGGACAAGAAGCAAGGGAAGGATATAGAAATCAATAGAGAAAGCCAAGAGCAGCAGGGAAAAGCGGACCGCCTTAATAATGAGCAAGTGGACAAACTAAAATGGCAAAATCTAACCAAAGACAGCTTTAATAATCACAAGAAAACGTAAGGTTGTTGATATTTATTAACGCACACTAAGAAGGATGAGCTGCTCAGCTCATCCTTCTTAAGTATGAACGTCCTGTAGCAGCTAATCTTAGTGTTGTACAGTTTTAATTAATGTTTTCCAATTAAAAGATCAGCGTACACCTGCATGGTTTCTTTAAGCATAGTATCCATAGAGAACTGGGAACAGCGATTTAGGCCTGATTGCACCAGAGACTCTGACAGCTCAGGGTTTTCCAAAACGGTTAAACAGGCAGAGATCAGTTCCTTGACATCTTTAGCAGGAAAAAGCAGTCCGTCAGTTCCATCGCGAATGACTTCAGGAATTCCACCCACAGCACTGGCAACGATGGGAACCCCTGCATGCATTGCTTCAAGGAGGACTAGCCCCATTCCTTCACTGACGGAAGGCAAGACAAACAGGTCCATGGCTGGAAGTGCTTCATAGGCTAAGGGCAGGTAACCGGTAAGCGTATACGACAGATTACGGTTCTTAAGTTCCTGAGCCAACTCTTGACGAAGAGGACCGTCTCCAATGAGTAAGAGATGGAGATTTGGAAATCTTAGCTGCAATTGCTGGGCAGCCCTAATTAAATAAATTTGACCTTTAGTGGGATGAAGACGGCCAATAGTTCCAAGGACTAAGGCATTAGCCGGAATGCCCCATTTATCGCGAAATTGCTGGCGTTTGGCGGGCAAATTTCTTGCTGGCGAACTAAAGGAATAGCCATTATAAATGGTTTTAATTTTCTTTCCCCCTCTCGAGGCTACCTCTTTAGCTAAATAGTCAGATACTGTGATAATTCCGGATGTCAGGGGTAGGGTGAGGCGGTCCAGCCCCAGAGCGATTCGGGCAGACCAAGGAAACAAATAGTCATGGGCAAGGGAGCTATGGACAGTGGTCACACAGGGAATTTTTAACCAGCGAGCACAGAGACGGCCAAGAAGGTTGGCTCTGGAACCATGAGTGTGAATAAGGTCAATAGCATGCTTTCTTGACCAGCGAATCAATTCTGGTAAGGGAGACAGATCCAGAGGAAAATGCATTGGAAAACTTTGAGTGGGAATGTGATGGTCCATGGCAAGGGCGGAGAAGGGGCCTCTGGTAAGGCAGACTAGATGGGGATCATAGCAGGTGTGTTCCATGCCTTTGAGCAAAGATAATACGTGTTGCTCGGCACCACCGATTTCTCCTCCGCCAATAATATGTAGAATTTTGTATCTATTTTTCATAACCCTTTTATCTTCCCTTCAGAGCAAAACTTGGTTATACTGTTTGCATGTAGTAAAATACTATATGATCTTAGGCTAATCATAAGCCATGAAGGTAAAGATCTGCAAGCTGCCCGAAGGGCTTTCGATAATCGCAGGTTCTGGAACAAGTTAAGTTGGCTAAAGGCCGGTTGAAGGAGGAATTACCGTGTTACAAAGCAAGGAAATCCAGGAGATTATTCCACATCGCTACCCTTTTCTCCTGGTAGATCGTATCATAGAGCTAGATGAAGGAAAAAGAGCTGTAGGGATTAAGAATGTTACGATTAATGAACCATTCTTTCAAGGACATTTTCCGGGGCATCCTATTATGCCGGGAGTTTTGATTATTGAGGCCCTTGCTCAGGTTGGGTCCGTGGCGATTCTCAAAAAACCGGAATATAACGGTTACTTAGGATTATTTGCGGGCATAGATGACGTAAAGTTTAAAAGGCAAGTCATTCCCGGAGATCAGCTTCGCCTTGAAGTGGAGCTGGTTAAGCTGCGTAAAAACTATGGGGTCGCCAAAGGAGCGGCTTATGTGGGGGAAGACTTGGCAGCAGAAGGGACCCTTAAATTTTTCTTAGAGAAGAAGAACTCGGCCCAGTGATTGGCACTTCGTTACAACAAGACAGCAGAGCTAGGAGCAACACAGAACGTCTCCTAGCTCTTTTTTTAGGGGCTGCTCTATGTATTCACGGCTTGTATTATCCACGTGAATGGTATTTATTTGGCTTTGTTCTATCCGCCTTTATCATGGCAGTTCATTTGCCCATAGGGTTTCATAAGAGCAGGAATTTATACACTCCAATCGGTGTGACCGATGGCCTGCTGTTAGGAATGGTGCTGGTTTCCTTTTTAGGAATTCTTGAGCCGGTTAAACTGACGGATGGATTTCTTGAAGCGCTGCAATGGGGGATATTTTGGGTATTCTATCGCTGGGGCGTTTCTATTTCATTCAATGAAAGAGCAAAAAGCAGCTCCATGAGATATCTGGAATGGCTGGCGGTCGCAGTAGCTGTCATTGGTTGGCTGCCTTGGGTAAGCAAAGTAGGGGGAAGGCTAAGCTCGGTTTTTGGATACTCAAATGCTGCAGCGGTCTTCTTGGGGGCGGTTCTTTTACTTAGTCCGTCAAAAAAGATGGTAAAAATTTTCCTGGGTATTTCCTTATTGGGAACGGGTTCACGTGCCGGTGTGGGTTTTTTTATAATAGTTTTTGCGGGGCAGTATGTCTTGATGGTTGTCAGTCAGCAAAGGATTTTGCCAAGGCATTCGTTAAAATCAGGACGACGATTAGGGAGAATACTAAGAAGCCAATACTTAAAAGGTTTTTTAGGTTTAGCAATGGGAAGCATAGGAGGAATTATCCTATTCATCCACTATCCCTCAGCTTGGGACAACTTAACGGATTGGGGATTTTCTTCATCGAGCTGGCAGGAAAGGCTTTTCTACTTTAAAGATGGACTAAAACTTGCCTGGGAATCATGGGGACTCCCTCAAGCAGGCGGGTGGAGGGCTTTTCCAACCGTTCAGTCTTATCCCTATTGGACGGCGGATCCTCACTCAAGCATTATTCACATCTTATTGAACCAGGGGATTATCGGACTTATTGGTATGGGCATTTGGAGCGGGCAAACGCTGATACAGGAGCGGAAAATTTGGGGCAGCCAGGGATACCTTAAAACCCATGAAGAAAGAAAAGCTCGCCTTAGACTTAATTCTGCTTTACTTTATTTGGCCCTGCATAGTTTAGTAGATGCTGATTTTTCCTTCGGCTCATTAGGTATTCTCTTTTGGCTGCTTTATGGAAGCAGGGGCAGGTGGTATCCTAAGCATAAGCTGGGGTCTATGGGCGTGTTCGGGTTAAGTGCACTTATCTGTCTGTTCTGTGGGTGTGTATTTTATAATCCCAAATTGTTAGAACAAGAACAGGTCTGGAATACACAAGCAGTCCAATTGACCAAGGCCAACCCTGATATAAGTGAAAAACTTTGGCTGAAAAGCTTGAGATGGGATCAAACCCAGGTCAGAACAAAACGAGAATTAGCGGAGCACTTCCTTCGGAAGGGGGACTTAGACTCCGGTTTAAATGCAGCGCAGGACCTCCTGCGCTGGAAAGGGTTTGACCTTGAAACCTATGAATGGGCTCAGTCGGTTATCTTGGAGGCTGCCGAGGAGAATTGGAAAAAAAATCCCCAAATGGCCATGGAACTTTATCACTGGGTTGAAGACGTGCCGGAAGTGATCGAAGGGAGGACGGCTAACCTTACTAAGCAGCAGCAAAAGCTTTGGCCGGGTCATACTGATTTTCTGCCCTCTCAGCATATCCGTTTTCTTGCCGAGTATGCCCGGCAGAGACAACTCACACAACGTCTGCCCTAACATAAGTTGTAAGCAGGAGGTGTGATTATGTCTCTGCTTACAAGCTTAGTACTTATGCTGGCAATTCTTTTCTGGATAGTAAGCCCCCGTTTTGAATGGAAGATTCCTCCCAAATGGGAGGCTGTTCTAAAGAATTGGAAGGGTAAGCTCAGTAATGAATCAGAAGGATATGTTGTAAGGGAGTCCTTTCTGGAGGATGAAGAGATGGAGAAGCGGTTTTGGCTGCTTCGTAAAGAGCTGGCGGAGGGACAGCAGTATTCTAAAGGCCCAATAAGAGTGGAAATACCTATTGAGCATAATTTGTCTGCTGACCTAATAGGAAGGTACATAGCATGCTTGGAGAGGCGGTTTCCAGATATGACGATTTGCGTAACAGTCTCTTCCCTAAAAGATAGTCCCAGAGATAGGGTATGATATCAATAAACCGCCCCAGGGGTTTTGATAAGAGAGGGATTGCTATGCTCTTTATTCTGACGCTGAACAAGGATTGCGAGGTTGGTTTTATTCCGTTCCAGGCGGGAGTCACCTTAGATTCTAAAGTTATCCACTGCCTAAGTGAGCCTCTCCCCCTGGCCGTTATTCAGACTGTTTCAGAGACGCTGCCAAAGAAACCCCCTCTCCATCCTTGGGGTCAGAAAAAGAATCCGGAATTGACAAAGAAACAGATTCTAAAAGCTCTCAAAAGGTTATTGGGGGATAGTAAGGATTTTGCTTGGGAAGATGTTTCCGGTGAAAGGAGGTTTTATCCTGGCGTAGAGGGACAAGCCCAAAAAGAAAGGGTGGCCTGTTTTGATTTTAATCAAATTGTTCGGGGAAAGCAGCTTTCATCAGGGGATTTGCAAAGGCTTGCCAGAGATCTGGGAGTTAAAGGGGATATCATAAGCCAATTTGCCCAGCAAAATGTTCGGGGAGGCTGGGCTGAATGGGTTCCTTCTGTAAAACAGGTCAAAGGAAAATGGCAGTGTCAGCGTTGTGGGGAAAAGGATTTAGAAGAGTGGCCCAGCATCTATGGCAGGGCACTAACCTGCCGCGGCTGTATAAGCATGGGTTCAAGTACTTCTTTAGATGTGCTTTATAGAGATAAACGAAGGCTTTTAAATCGTCCGGCGAAGGTTATATTTCAGCCTCATTGGAGCTTAACAGAGGCACAACGTAAGGCAAGTGATGAAGTCTTAGAATTTGTGAAGCATTCACGGTCGGAAGCTCTTCTCTGGGCAGCCTGCGGCGCCGGAAAAACAGAAGTTTGTTTTCCAGCGGCGGCTTGGGCCCTGAAGCAGGGAAAATCTGTGCTGTTTGCAGCCCCTCGTCAGGATGTTATCCATGATATTGAACCTAGGTTTCGAAAGGATTTCCCGAGTTATCCCATTCAAATACTGACAGGAATGATCACGAATAAACTTCAAGCCGGAGGATTGGTCCTGGCGACAACTCATCAGGTCTTGAGATTTTGGCGTTCTTTTGATGTTATCTTTATGGATGAAATTGATGCCTTTCCTTATCATGGCAGCAGAACGCTGGAATGGGGGTTGAAACAAGCTTTAAGTGAGGGCGGGAAGCTCCTCTATTTGACGGCCACGCCAACACCTGAACGTTTAAAAGCTGCAGAAAACGGGGAAGTCCTCTTGATTCGACTCCCTTCCAGGCATCATCGCAACCCTTTGCCGGCGCCGGTTTGGGTAAGGTCCGGAAAATTCTTGGAAGCTTCGGCGGGGAGTATGGATCAGTGGGGCAAACAACTGGAATTATTAAGAGCAGAGGGTCCTGTGCTTGTATTCGTGCCAAAGATTTCCTGGGTGGCGCCCTGGGTCAAATGTCTTGAACAGAGGCATCCCCGCTGGTGCATCAATGGCAGCTACAGTGCCGACCCTGAGCGGGGCAAAAAAATAAAGGAATTGCAGCAGGGCAGCTATGATATTTTTGTCAGTACCACAATCCTAGAGAGAGGGATTACTTTGCCGGGGATCCAAGTGGCCGTTTTGGGGGCAGATCACCCTGTTTTTGATGAGCGTGCGTTAGTGCAAATGGCAGGAAGAGTAGGGCGAACCTTAGAAAGCCCTGGGGGGAAGGTCTTATTTATTGCTCAGGAGAGAACAAAGGCTATGAAGAGGGCAGTGGAATGGATTGAAGAGCAGAACAGGCAAGCCTTTAAGTTAGGGCTTATAGACAATGGGGAAAGAAGGTAACTGTTTTGTTGAGGTTGTGGAGAGAAACGGCCAAGTTTGCTCGGGGACTTTGGTATGATGCTGAAAACAATTGTGTTTTCTGTGGAGATAAACAGGGCCCGATTTGTCTTGCTTGTCAGACCAATTATTTGCGTTCGGAACTAAGGCGCTGTCAAGGCTGCGGAAAACTCATTCAGGAAGATAAATTGCACTGTCTGGATTGTTCCGAAGGCAAAGGTCCCGCTCAACTTGATCAAATTACCGCTTGGGGGCATTATGCCGGAGGATTAAAAGACTTTATCCGGGCCATTAAATTTAATGCCCAGCCACGGCAAATCGGCGCCATTTCACGGCCGCTTTCTGAGTGGGCGATACGTCAGCTGCCCCCCGTCGATGGAATTGTTGCCGTTCCCATGCACCCTAAGCGTTTGGCGGTTAGAGGCTTTAATCAGGCTGAAGTTATTGCCTCAGCCTTGAGCTGGGAACTAGGAATGCCCATGTTATCAGGAGTAGAGCGGATCGAGGAAAGATCATCCCAAGCCCAGCTCTCACGCCAGGAACGCTTGCATAATTTGCAAAATGCCTTTATAGTTAGACAAGGAGACAGTTTGCAAGGGCGAAGTATCTGGCTGGTAGATGATGTTGTCACAACGGGGGCCACCATGGAAGCGGTGGCCGAAGTTCTGCGGAGAAGCGGCGTGAAAGCTATTTATGGTTTGTGCTTGGCAGCTGGTCTGGAACCCCAGGGGCTATAAAAAATACTTGTGCCTTTGAGTATTTAGAGTTATAATTACAAGTGGATGGGCACAGCCTATTACATTTTTTTACGTAAGGGGAATATCTTTCATGGCCTTTGAAGACAAAGATCTAGTGTGTAAAGACTGCGGAGTGACTTTTATTTTCACAGCGGGAGAACAAGAATTTTATGCTGAAAAAGGTTTCGAAAACGAACCTCAGCGTTGCCGCGAGTGCCGCAACATTCGCAAGGCAAATCGTAATTCCCAAGAAGGAAGATCCCGTGAAATGTTTACGGTCATTTGTGCGGACTGCGGAGTAGAAACCCAAGTTCCTTTCCAACCTACTTCCGATCGTCCTGTATACTGCCGTGAGTGCTATCAGCACCACCGTCCAGCTCGCGATCAATACTAATTCAAATAATTATTTGAATTAAATTAACGATATTTGCTAAGCATTGGCAGACAATAGTCAGCCAATGCTTTTTTATGTGTGCCCGGCATGGGCAAAGTCTAACGGGCGAAAGTCCCGAGTACAGGTTGGTAGTGGCAAGGACATAACCAAGAGCAGGAGCATCCTGCGCGAGGTGGAGTTTAAAGGAAGCTGGAGGAACTTTTGGTCTATCAACATAGTTATCCACAAGTCAGGAGCGAAAAAAACAGGAAATTAAGATGCTTATCCACATAATCCACATGCTCCTGTGTGTAACTGCAGGGTATAACTTTAATATTTTCCTTGAAAAGCCCACAAAGACAGGATCTTTGGCGTCAGTCACCTATTCTAAAGATTGCATTTAAAATACCGCCCACAAGAAGGAATTGACCAAAGTTTAGCGAAGGCATAATGGATTATCCCCAAAAAGGCAAGTTAAGGAGGAGAAATAGATTATGTGGAGAAAAATGGCAAGTGTTCTTACCTCCCTTTTTCTCGTGAGCTCATTGCTTATGGGCTGCGGCGGAATTATCCCTGCCGGAAGAAGCCAGACACCGGAAGATACGGTCATCTTTGCACGGGGAGCGGATTCTATTAGTTTAGATCCGGTACTTATTGAGGATATAGAATCAGCTAAAGTTGTGGCTAACGTATTCGACACTTTGGTTCGGTATAAAGAGGGGTCTACTGAAGTGGAGCCGGCTCTTGCCACGGAGTGGAGTACCTCTGAGGATGGAAAGGAATGGACATTCAAACTTCGCCAAGGGGTTAAATTTCATGATGGAACGCCCTTTAATGCCGAGGCAGTGAAATTCAATATGGATCGTCAGCTGCCGCCCAATCGAACCGAAGAGATGCCTTATTCAAGCTTTACCCTGGGTATGGTGGATAAAGTTGTTGCAGTGGATGATTACACCGTGAAATTTATCTTGAAGACGCCCTATTCACCGTTCTTACTGAACCTGGCCATGCCCTTCAGTGTTCCCATAGGTTCTCCTGAAGCCATTAAAAAGATGGGTAAAGATTTTGGAGCACATCCGGTTGGGACAGGCCCCTATATTTTTGAGAGCTGGGAGAAAGATGCTAAGATTACCTTAAAAGCCAACCCGGATTACTGGGGCGGCAAGCCTAACATCGATAAACTGGTTTTTGAAGTGATCAAAGAAAAATCCCTGCGTGCCGATAAACTTATCGCAGGTGATGTTGACATTATTGATGGCGTTGCCCCCGAGGATGTCGAACGCCTCAAAGGAGATGAACATCTTAATGTCAGCCTCTCCCCAGGTATGAACATTAGTTACATGGGGATGCGTACCGATCGTAAACCCTTTAATGACCCCAAAGTACGACAAGCCATCTCAATGGCCATTAATCGTAAAGAATTGGTCAAGGCCCTTTATCAAGGAAATGCTCTAGTGGCAAATGGCCCATTGCCCCCCAGCCTTTTGGGATATGATAAAACGATTCAACCTTATCCTTATGATCCTGCTAAAGCAAAGGAACTTTTACGGGAAGCCGGTTATGACGATAATCTGAGCTTTGACCTCATTACCTATTCCGATTCCCGTCCCTACAATACCATCGGAGGAGATAATTTAGCTGTTGCTATTCAGGGATATATGAAAGAGGTTGGCATAACGGTTAACATTACGTCTGCTCCTTGGAAAGAATACAAACAAAATCTGCAAGATGGGCAAGGTGACGCGTATTTATATGGATGGACAGGAGATAATGGGGACCCGGATAATTTCTTATATGTATTACTTCATTCAAGCCAAATTACAAGCTTAAATTATTCAAAGTATAAAAATCCCAATTATGATGAATTATTGGAAAAGGCCCAGCAAACCTCAAATATCCAGGAGAGAATCAAGGATTATTCTTCAGCCCAGCAAATTTTGGTTAAAGATGCTCCGTGGCTGTTCATCAGCACTTCCATGAATATTACCGCAGCCAACAAGAGAATCAGCGGGTTCAGTATTCATCCCACAGGGGTGTGTTTCTTAAGAGATGTGGTGAAAGGTTGAAATAAGAACCTGGCTTAGGATAATTTAAAATGGCACTCAAACATTAAAGAAAAAAAGTGTTGTATAATTATTCGCATAAAAGTATAATCGTAAGCAAGAAGGATGAGCTATGCATACACTAAAGTTTGAAAAGGGTTTGCCGAACATCCAAAATAGAGAGGGGAAAAAATATGTTCAAATCAAAATTTCGCTTTGTTTTAACAGGGTTACTTAGCTTAAGTCTCTTGGCACTTGCTGGGTGCGGCAGCAACAGTTCGCCGGCACCGTCATCCTCGGGTTCTGATTCAACTGAAAAAGTTCTCAGAGTAGGCTCCGATATTGCTTATGCACCTTTCGAATTTATGGACGAAAACCAAAAGCCAACGGGCTTTGATGTTGAACTTATTCAAGCCATTGCTGACGATATGGGTTATAAAATGAATATCGAGACATGTGCCTTCGATGGTCTAATTCCGGCATTACAAGCAGGTAAATATGATGCGGTTATTTCTGCTATGACAATCACAGACGATCGCGCCAAAAGTGTCACCTTTAGTGATAAGTATTTCTTAAGCGGTCAATATATTGCCAGCAAAAAGGGCTCTAACATTAAATCATTGGATGATTTAAAGGGTAAGAAAATTGGCGTCCAGCTTAACACAACCGGTCAATATGCTGTGGAAGAAAAAGGAATGGAAACAAATAAGTATGATACTACACCGGATGCCATGAATGCTTTATTAACCGGTGGCGTAGATGCTGTTGTTGCCGATTCTCCAGTTGTTCTTTGGTTCCAGGCTCAAAATCCTACTGCTGCAATTGAATCTGTTAACGCAGACTCCGGTGAAGAATATTATGGAATTGCCACAAAACTTGGCAACACAGAATTAGTGGACAAAATCAATGCATCCTTGAAAAAACTTATGGATAGTGGCAAATACAATGAGATTTACAAGAAATGGTTCAAAGAGGATGCACCTAAGTTCTAAGGTCGTCTAAATACGCTTTTTGTTCAACTTAAGGAAGGCACTGAAAACCTAGTGCCTTCCTTTACTATTCAAGGTCGAGCCCTGACTAGGGCGTAAACTTAACATGGTTAACAGCCTGCTTTTGGAAGCTAGGCACTGCCGAATTTTCTTACTCTTACTTCTATTCTGTAATCTTGCGCAGAACCTTTTTTGTTTTTAGGAGAGGTAACATAAACTTAAATGGGAAATTGTGTTTATGGAGAGTGGATAAGCCCTCCAATAATTAACATAGAGATATTGTCCTATTTAGTATAAACTGTTATTGCATCTGTTTTGCTTGTAAAAACTTGCGTCAAACTATATAATTTTATGGACTAATTCTAGATTTATTTTAAAACTATTCTTAAGATCGATTGAAAGACAGGGGGATAATAGTGGATGAACTGGCATGTCGTTATTGATAATATGCCTATTCTGGCCAAAGGGGCACTGTTAACTTTAGAATTAACGGCTGGTGCGGTTGCGATAGGGGTTGTAATTGGTCTGTTTATGGCTTTGGCCCGGCTCTCCAAGAGAAATGTTATTCGAGCAGGGGCGACTGCTTATATTGATTTCTTTAGAGGAACACCCTTATTAGTACAAATTTTCTTGGTGTATTTTGGAATTCCCATGCTTCTCCGCTGGCAGACGATGCCGGACAACTATCAATATACAGCAGGTATATTGGCGATGGGCCTTAACTCAGGCGCCTACATTGCAGAAATATTCAGAGCCGGCATTCAGTCCATAGACCGGGGGCAGACTGAAGCCGCCCGCTCTTTAGGGATGACACAAGCTCAGGCCCTGCGCTATGTTATTCTTCCCCAGGCCTTTAAGCGAACGATTCCTCCTTTAGGCAACGAGTTTATTGCTTTGCTTAAAGACTCTTCACTGTTGTCCATCATTGCGATTCAAGAACTTTTTTATACCGGAAAAATTATTGTTGGGCGAACTTACCAACCTCTGCCTATGTACCTGGCCGTTGCTTTGTATTATCTGGTAATGACTCAGTTAATTGCCCGCTGGGTGGCCTATATGGAGAGGAGGTTAGGCAAGAATGATATACGTTAAGAATTTGCATAAATATTTTGGCGAACTTGAAGTTCTTAAAGGCATTGACTGTCATATTCGTGAAAAAGAAGTCGTGGTTGTTATCGGACCAAGCGGATCAGGGAAGAGTACTTTTCTGCGCTGTCTAAATAAATTAGAAGAGCCCACCAGAGGAGAGATCACTATTGACGGAATTCCCCTTAACTCCGATGTTAATGTGAATGCTATCCGGCGAGAAGTGGGCATGGTTTTCCAGCGTTTTAATCTTTTTCCCCACATGACGGCTATCGAGAATATCGTGCTGGCTCCGGAGGTTGTCCGCAAAACCAATAAAGAGGAAGCACGTAAAATCGGCTTAGAACTTTTAGCTAAAGTAGGGTTAGATGATAAAGCCGATGAATACCCTGACCGGCTTTCCGGCGGACAGCAGCAGCGGGTTGCCATCGCTCGTGCCCTGGCTATGAAGCCGAAAGTTATGCTTTTTGACGAGGCCACCTCGGCCCTTGATCCGGAAATGGTAGGAGAGGTTTTGGCCGTTATGAAAGATTTAGCTCGGGAAGGTATGACTATGGTGGTTGTGACTCACGAAATGGGATTTGCTCGTGAAGTCGGTGATCGAGTAATTTTTATGGATGAGGGTATCATTATGGAAGAGGGAGAACCTAACGAGGTTTTCGCGAATCCAAAGAATCCGAGAACCCAGTCGTTCTTAAGCAAAATATTATAAAGTTTCCAACGCGCTCTTGGCCTATTGGGTCTTGGGAGCGCGTTTTAAATTTGCAAAGCAATTGTCGTTAATTATAGGTTTAAAGTTGCTAGATCTTGGGTATCCTCCATAGTATTAGTCATAGCAGAAGCCGTATGCTTTGGGCTTTGACAATTCAAGGAGGTTTTTTTTAAGTGGTAGGAAAAGTCAAATGGTTCAGTAAACAAAAAGGTTATGGTTTTATTGAACAGGAAAATGGGAAAGATATTTTTGTACATTTCCAATCCGTCATTGGGGAAGGGTTCAGGACTCTCGAAGAGGGTCAGAATGTTGAATTTGATGTTATACAAGGCCCCAGAGGAGAACAGGCTTCTAATGTAATGGTCCGTTAATGTAAAAAATCATGGAATTGACTAAGAGAGAATCGTTTGTGTAAGGCATCGATTCTCTCTTTGGAGGTTTAGCAGCAAAAATATTGAGATTCCTGTATTAATCTTAATATTTAGCAGGATTTTTTATCTAAATCGGGAATATTACTTATATACCAGCATAAAGGGGGTTGAATTAATGAACATTAACATTCGAGGAAAACATATTGAACTTACTGACGCCCTTAAAGAGTACGTTATGAAACGTGTGGGTAAACTCGCTAAATACTCAGATGAGTTTATGGATGTTCAAGTAACATTGCTTGTTGAGCGTGACCGGCATAGGGTAGAGGTTACCGCTCCACTTAATGGTATCATATTACGAGGCGAAGAAGAGACCGAAGATATGTATTCGTCCATTGATATGGTTGTTGAGAAATTAGAACGCCAAATTGATAAGTATCGGACGCGCATTAATAAGCGGATGCGTTCCAAGGTCCTGAAGGATCATGATCCTAAACAGCCGGCAGAGGGTCATGAGGAACTGCGTGAGGAAATTGTCAGAAATAAAAAATTCTCAGCAAAGCCGATGTCTGTGCAAGAAGCTATTATGCAGATGAATTTAATCGGCCATTCCTTCTTTGTGTTTACAAATGCTGAGAGTCAGGAAATGAACGTAGTCTACGTCCGCAACAACGGGGATTATGGTTTGCTGCAACCTCAGAGTTAATTCAGATATCGAGTAAATCGCGTGGTATACTCGAACAGATTTTTCAATAGACAGGAAAGGCCCGCATATGCGGGCCTTTCTAATACTACTCAGACCCCCATGCTGCAAGTTCATACATAACAAAGTATCCCATGGACAAATCCCTTAGCTTGGTTGCAGTCGCATCTCAGGGATGTTAGAATTAATGGAATATATGGATTGAGAAAGGTGGACACAATGGGGCTTTTAGACTTTTTCGATGATAACGCACGTGAAATAAAAAAATATAGGAAACGTGTTGCAGTGATTAATGGCCTTGAACCGGCCATTCAAGCTTTAAGCGATGAGGAGTTGGCTGGAAAAACCTCTGAATTCCGGGAACGCTTGGAGAAGGGTGAAAGTTTGGACAGCTTGCTGCCCGAAGCCTTTGCTGTTGTAAGAGAGGCCGGCCGAAGGGTGATTGGTCAACGGCATTATGATGTACAGCTGATTGGGGGCATGGTACTTCATGACGGGCGGATTGCTGAGATGCGTACTGGGGAAGGAAAAACCCTGGTAGCCACTTTGCCGTCCTATTTAAATGCCTTAACCGGAAAAGGGGTTCATGTTATCACGGTCAATGATTACCTGGCACGTCGTGACAGTGAATGGATGGGTCGAATCCACAAATTTTTGGGGCTCTCCGTCGGATTGGTCGTTCACGGTTTAAACTATGAGGAACGTAAAAATAGTTATGCATCGGATATTGTCTATGGTACCAATAATGAATTCGGTTTTGACTATCTTAGAGATAATATGGTTACCAGGCCTGATGGTTTAGTTCAGCGTGAACTCCATTATGCAATCGTGGACGAAGTCGACTCAATCCTTATTGACGAGGCGAGGACTCCTCTGATTATTTCCGGTGAGGCAGACAAGCCTACGGAGTTATATTTTAGAGTTGCTATGGTTATTCCCCGCTTAAAGCCTGAAGAGGACTATAAAGTTGTTGAAAAAGAGCGGGTTGTAACCCTTACAGAAAATGGAGTCAGCAGGGTGGAGAGCATGCTGGGTGTTGACAACCTGTATGAAGATATTCATACGGAGTTGGCGCATCACGTCAACCAAGCTCTGAAAGCCCACACCCTCTTTAAACGGGACCGGGATTATGTGGTTAAAGATGGGGAAGTTATTATTGTTGATGAGTTTACCGGCCGTTTAATGTTTGGGCGCCGCTACAGCGAAGGACTTCACCAGGCGATAGAAGCCAAAGAAGGCGTAAAGATTGAGAAAGAATCCCAAACATTAGCGACGATTACCTTCCAGAATTACTTCAGAATGTATGAGAAACTATCAGGCATGACTGGAACGGCAATGACTGAAGAGCCTGAATTTCGTAAGATATATAAGCTGGATGTAGTGGAAATTCCGACGAATAAGCCATTGCTGCGTGTTGACGAACCAGATGTTGTCTATCGAACTGAGGAAGGCAAGTTTTTAGCCGTCGTAGAGAGAATCATCGAACGGCACAGCAAAAGCCAGCCCCTCCTTGTCGGAACCGTGTCTGTAGAAAAGTCTGAGCATCTAAGCAAGATGCTGGAACGGCGGGGAGTTCCTCACCAGGTTCTCAATGCTAAGTTCCATGAAAAAGAAGCTGAAATCGTCGCTCAGGCAGGCCAGCCGGGAATGGTTACCATTGCCACCAACATGGCAGGCCGAGGAACGGATATTATCTTGGGCGAAGGCGTGGCTGAGCTTGGCGGTTTGCACATTATAGGCACAGAACGTCATGAATCCAGACGAATTGACAACCAATTGCGTGGACGTGCCGGACGCCAGGGAGACCCGGGATCAACCCAATTCTTTATCTCCTTGGAAGACGATCTGATGCGCTTATTTGGTGCGGACAATATTATGGGTATTATGGATAAATTGGGAATGGATGACTCCGTACCCATTACTTCCAAGATGATTTCCCGGTCAATAGAAACTGCCCAACGCAGGGTAGAGAACCGCAACTTTGATATTCGCAAACACGTCCTGGATTATGATGATGTCATGAACCAGCAGCGTGAGGTTATCTATAGCCAACGACGTGCCGTGCTTATGGGAGAAAATCTTCATGACAACATTATGGATATGTTGGCTAGAACCGTTTCCAATAGCATCAGCATGTTCAGCGGGGAAAGCCCCTTCCCTGAAGAATGGGATTTAGAAAGTTTAGCGGATTATGTGGAAGACTTTTTCCTGCCGGGGATCCATTTGTCACCGGAAGAGTTGGCAGATCTTTCCGCTGAAGAGATTGAAGAATTACTTCTGGATAAAGTAAAAGAAATTTACAAGAGCCGCGAGGAGGCATTTGGCTCTGATCTGATGAGAGAAGTTGAACGTGCTGTTATGCTCCAAGTTGTTGACAGCAAATGGATGGATCATCTTGACTCTATGGATATGCTGCGGGAGGGAATCGGGCTGCGGGCTTATGGGCAAAAAGATCCCCTTGTGGAATACAAGCGTGAAGGCTATGAAATGTTCCAGGCCATGATTGATTCCATTCAAGAGGATATCATCCGTTATGTCTTGAGGGTGACTCCTCAGGTTCGTGAGGAGGTTGCTGAACAGCCTCGTAATGTAACCGAAAACCGTTATGAAGGTGAGCCCAGCAAACCTGTTCACACGGGAGATCAGCCTGGACGCAATGACTTGTGTTCCTGCGGCAGTGGACTAAAATATAAGAAGTGCTGTGGAGCTAAGAAAAAAGCTTAATAGTATAGAAAGCAAATGATTGGAAAGGGTGAATAGAGTGCTTTCTGATTGGAAAAAGGAGCTGGAAACTCTAACATTGTCTTTGGCAGATTTGAGGGTTTCTCTTTGACGTCGCTAACCGTATCGAAAAAATCAGTGCATTAGAAACAGAATTTCATAGACCCGACTTATGGGATGACCCGGAGAACGCACAAAAAATTATGCAGGAGTTAGCGCTGCATCAAAATAAGGTGAAATTGTTTCAAGAGCTGGAGGAAGAACTTGAGGAGACAGCGACTCTCTGGCAATTAGCCATGGAAGAGGACGATGTCAGCCTTGAAGGGGATGTAGCCCAGGGGGTAAAAGCCCTTTATCAGAGGTTTGAGGCTTTGGAACTGGAACTGCTGCTTTCCGGTCAGTATGATCGCAACAATGCAATCTTAACCCTTCATGCGGGAGCAGGAGGAACGGAAGCACAAGATTGGGTACAGATGCTCTACAGACTATATGTTCGTTGGGGAGAGCGTCATGGATACAAAGTTGAAACTCTGGACTTTTTACCAGGCGAGGAAGCAGGTATTAAAAGCGCCACCTTATCCTTTAGCGGGGAAAATGCCTATGGCTACGCTAAGTCGGAAAAAGGTGTGCATCGCTTGGTGAGAATATCACCCTTTGATGCGTCGGGCCGCCGCCATACTTCCTTCGCTTCTGTGGATGTCATACCTGAAGTAACGGAAGATAACGAAATAACCATTGATACCGAAGATTTGCGCATCGATACTTACCGGTCCGGAGGAGCAGGCGGACAGCACGTTAATAAAACGGATTCCGCCATCCGCATCACCCACCTGCCTACGGGGATAGTCGTCCAGTGTCAGAGCGAACGTTCCCAAACTCAGAATAAGCTGGCAGCCATGCGGGTTCTACAAGCCAAGTTATTGGAGTTAAAACGCAAAGAGCAAGAAGCTGAAATAACCGAAATCCGGGGTGAGCAGCAGGAAATTGCCTGGGGAAGTCAAATTCGTTCTTATGTTTTCCATCCTTATAGTTTGGTCAAAGATCACCGGACCAATGTTGAAACAGGGAACGTTTCAGCTGTTATGGATGGAGAAATCGATGAGTTTATCGCTGCCTATCTTCAAAAAACAAAAAAGGTGCAATAAGGAGGGGACCACTTTGACTACACTCGAACTAAAGCGAATGGCCAATAGCATACGTCGGGATATTGTTACCATGCTTGTGGCGGCTAAATCCGGACATCCCGGCGGAAGTCTGTCGGCGGCTGATATTGTAGCCACCTTATTCTTTAATGAAATGCGAATCAATCCCGCAGATCCGGCTTGGGCAGATCGCGATCGTTTTGTTCTTTCTAAAGGACATGCGGCCCCGGTTCTTTACGCCGCACTGGCGGAAAAAGGCTTTTTCCCCAAGGAAGAGCTGCAGGGACTTCGTAAAACCGGCCGTATGTTACAGGGACACCCGGATATGAAAAAGACTCCGGGCGTCGATATGTCCACTGGGTCCTTAGGTCAGGGGCTTTCAGCAGCCAATGGTATGGCTTTAGCCGGTAAGCTGGACGGGAAAGACTACCGGGTGTATGCACTGTTGGGTGACGGCGAGATGGCGGAAGGTCAGGTCTGGGAAGCAGCCATGGCCGCAGCTCACTATAAATTGGATAATCTTACGGGGATCTTAGATTACAACGGACTGCAAATTGACGGGAAGACCGACAGTGTCATGTGTTCTGACCCCTTGGATAAAAAATGGCAGGCCTTTGGCTGGCATGTGATTGAAGTTGACGGCCATGATATTGAGGCTTTGCTGGCAGCCTTTGCAGAGGCTAAAGAAGTAAAGGGCAAGCCGACAATGATTATTGCCAAGACAATAAAGGGAAAAGGGGTTTCCTTTATGGAAGACCAAGCGGGCTGGCACGGCAATGCGCCCTCGGTGGAACAAGGCCAGCAAGCTCTTGATGAATTACGTGAGGAGGCGGCAAACCTTGGCTGATAAACAAGCGACCCGAGAAGCGTATGGAAAAGCACTACTTACCTTAGGAGCCGAAAATCCTAACGTGGTTGTTTTAGATGCGGATTTATCGAAGTCAACCAAAACCGCTGATTTTGGGAAGAAATACCCTGAGCGGTTCTTTAATATGGGAATTGCCGAGTCGAACCTGATTGGGACTGCCGCAGGCTTAGCTGCTGCCGGAAAAATTCCCTTTGCCAGCACCTTTGCGATTTTTGCAGTAGGACGAGCCTTTGAGCAAATCCGCAATTCCGTTGCCTATCCGAAACTGAATGTAAAGATCGCGGCTACCCACGCGGGAATTAC
This sequence comes from Desulfosporosinus orientis DSM 765, assembly GCF_000235605.1. Classification (GTDB taxonomy): domain Bacteria; phylum Bacillota; class Desulfitobacteriia; order Desulfitobacteriales; family Desulfitobacteriaceae; genus Desulfosporosinus; species Desulfosporosinus orientis. Next base: position 5,728,934 of record NC_016584.1, on the reverse strand, counting down.
CGTGGGAGAAGACGGCGGTTCCCATCAAGCGGTGGAAGACGTGGCGATCATGCGGGCAGTCCCCAATATGACGGTGCTGGTTCCTGCTGATGGTGAAGAAACTCGTCAAGCGATTTTAGCCGCTGCCAAGTATTATGGGCCGGTTTACATCCGCATGGGCCGCTTAGACGTACCTTTGCTTTTTGGAGAGGACTATCACTTTGAGATAGGCAAAGCTAATGTTCTGAAAGAAGGAACGGATGCGGCGATTATGGCCAATGGTGTGATGGTCTCTCTGGCTTTGGAAGCAGCTGCTGACTTAGCGGAGCAAGGTATCAGCGTAAGCGTGGTCAATGTGGCCTCGGTGAAGCCCCTGGACGAGGAAACTATCGTTCAGGTTGCTCAAAAAAGCAAGGCTGTGGTAACAGCGGAGGAGCATAATATTATCGGTGGATTGGGAAGTGCCGTTGCAGAGCTCCTCGCAGAAAAGCAGCCAACACCAATGGTCCGAGTTGGGATCAAAGATACTTTTGGAGAATCGGGGAAACCTGCTGAACTTCTGGAAAAATACGGCCTGACCAAAGAGAGTATTATCAAAGCCGTTCAAGAGGTTATCTCAAAAAAGTAAAACTTATAGAGCCCATCGAAGCAATTGAATGAATATCTATGGATAAAGACCGGCTTGGCCGGTCTTTTTGGTACTATAGCGGATGTAGCGAAGCTGACCGACCCCGGAAACGGCCCTTTTCATCATCTGATGGTGCTAACGTCAGCAGCATGGGTATCTCGTCAGTAATCCAAATTCGTCTGCGCAGACGAATTTGGATTACTCTATTCTTAATAAATTGCATCAGTCACCCGGCTTTTGAACTCTATTGATACAATATGCGGCTGGTTGTGGGCTGGTGAAAGCCTGTCACAAAAGCCAAGAAATGTTTGTTTTTTTAAACAGGAAATTAAGGGCTGGTGTCGAATAAAATAAGAGTTGTGCAGAAAAAGGGTGTGGCGTACCAAAAATCAAGGAGGACCGTATGATACAACTAACAAATGTGTCCAAGATTTATCCCAATGGTGCCAGAGCCCTTGTCGATATCAATCTGAAAATTGGCAAAGGGAACTTTGTTTTTCTGGTAGGTCCCAGTGGTGCGGGTAAGTCGACGTTAATTAAATTATTATATCGGGAAGAGATCCCCACTCGGGGACAGGTACAAATTAACAATAAAAATTTAGTGCGGATGAAAGACCGTGAGGTCCCTTTTTTAAGACGAAGCATTGGGGTGATTTTTCAGGACTTTAAGCTGCTTCCCAATAAGACGGTTTTTGAAAATGTGGCTTTTGCTCTGGAAGTCATCGGAGTGGGCAAGCGTGAGGTAAGAGCCCGTACTTTGGCGGCTATAGAGCTTGTCGGCCTTAAGGTGAAAGTAAATGTTTATCCTCACGAACTTTCCGGCGGAGAACAACAGCGGGTGTGTGTTGCCCGGGCGATTATCAATAGTCCGGCTTTACTGGTAGCAGATGAACCTACGGGGAACCTGGATCCGGAAACGGCATGGGATATTATGGATTTACTCTATGATATCAACAAACGGGGAACCACCATTGTGATGGCTACTCACGCCAGGGCGATTGTCAACAAAATGCAAAAACGTGTTATTGCCATTGAAAACGGCAGAGTTGCCCGGGATGAGGAAAAAGGGGGATACGGCTACGATGCTTAATTCCTCAGGTTATATTTTTCGTGAAACCTTTAATTCAATGAGAAGGAATCCCTGGCTTAGTATCGCTTCTGTTATTACGGTGATGGTTTCTCTGGTGATTTTAGGCTATTCAGTTTTTTTCTTAGCCAATGCATCCAATATGGCTAAATCCTTTGAATCAGAACTTGAAATTGCCACCTTTGTGCAGATTAGCGCGACCCCTTCGGAAGTGCAGGCATTAAAAAGTAAGATTGAAGAATTACCGGGAGTTGCATCAGTGACCTTGGTGACCAAAGAACAGGCTTTAGAGGACTTTGGCAAAACCATGGGGGATCAGCAAAATGATTTGTTGTCAGATCTGGGGGGGACGAACCCCTTTCCGGATAAGTTTACGGTTAAAGCAACAGATCCCCAGAATGTCGCAGCTTTGGCTGACTCTGTCGCTGCCCTTTCGGGAGTAGAAAAGGTCCGTTACGGGCAAGGATTTGTGGATCAGCTGCTGAAATTTACCCAATGGCTGAGATGGATAGGGTTTGGTGTTGTTGGTGCTTTTGGTGTTGCGGCCATTGTGCTTATTTCAATTAATGTCAAAATGAATGTTTTTTCCCGGCGCCGGGAGATTCAAATTATGAAATTAGTGGGTGCCAGCAACGGGTTTATCCGTTGGCCTTTTCTTATCGAAGGCTTAACCTTAGGTTTGGTAGGAGGAGCTTTAGCTGCTATCATTGTCGGAATCGGCTACAGTTGGCTTACTGACTATGTGCGCTCAACCTTGACGTTTCTGCCGGTTGTGCAAAATGACGTGCTCTTCATGCAAGTGTCAGGAGGGTTATTATTGGCAGGAATGGCGATGGGAGCTATAGGAAGCGGCTTTTCACTGCAAAAATTTCTTCGCACATAGGAGAAAGACGCTTTTCACGTGAGTCTCTTTTGGGAGGCTCATCTGAAAAGCGATTTAACTTTATTCACGGGCTTTGTGCCGCTGGGCGAGTTTATGAATTGCTGCACAAAGCCGCTGGATAAAGCTTTTTAAGGACGGAGGGGTCGAGTGTTCGGGAAGAAAGTCGTACCAACGGTATTTGTAATTCTTCTTTTGCTCGGGACATCGGCGTTGCCTTCCCGGGCGGATCAATTGGGAGATAGTATTGAAGAACAGCAGGATATCCAAAATCAGAAAGATCAGGCTCAAGGGAAACTTAATAAGCTGACGTATACATCCGACAAAATGAAAGATCAGCTGGCTCAGCTGGAAACCCAGATTGCGTCGGCTCAGGCTGCTTTAGAGCAGAAGAAGGTTGCTTACATACAGGCCCAAAACCAAGTTACCCAGGCTCAAAAGGAATTGGAGGAAAAGGAAAACGAGCTTGATGACCGGCGGACAGCTTTAGGAAAACGGGCGCGGGGAATTTATGAAAGCGGCCAAATCAATCAATTAGAGCTGATTTTTCAGTCGTCGGATCTCGGGGATTTTATAAGTAGAGTTGAATATTTAAGCAGGTTGGTAGAGAATGATCGCCAGCTCCTGGCGGGTATTGAGGAGCAAAAGGTACAAATCATGGAAAAAAAGGATGCCCTGCAGGCTAAAAGGGACCAAGCTAAAAAGCTTGAAGTAGAAGCCGCCGCTGTTAAATCAGAATTGGACAGTAAAAAGTCCCAGCAAAAACAAACTCTCGATCAGAATTTGAAGGCGCAGCAAGACGTTTTTGAAGAGCTTGATCGCTTAGAGGCTGAGTCCAAGGCAATAGGGGAAAAGATCCGCAAGCTGCAGGCAGGTCAATCAGGAAAAGGAGCAGAGGGTCTGAACGGTACCATATCCGTTTGGCCGCTGCCCGGCCACTATGAGATAAGCAGTCCTTTTGGTTGGCGGACTCATCCCATTACGGGCAAACGGAGCCTGCATACCGGAACAGATATTGTAGCTTCAACAGGAACGACAATACATGCAGCCGGAGCAGGGGTGGTTATCATGGCAGGCTGGAATACGGCTTATGGTAATATGACCATTATTGATCATGGCGGCGGGATATCCACTCTCTATGGCCATCAATCCCGTTTGGACGTGAGTGAAGGACAATCCGTTGAGGCGAATCAGGCAATTGGGGCTGTTGGTTCAACAGGATGGAGTACAGGTGCACACTTGCATTTTGAAGTGAGGGTAGGAGGAAATCCCACTGATCCCTTACAGTATTTTGCGAACTGATGGATAAGCAGTATTTCTGGACAAGGATAAGCATATAATAAAAGCGAGTCTATAGAAGACTTTGCTGGTGGAAAGCCTCTGCCAAGAGGTACAAGAGGGAAGGAGTTTACTGGATTGCAAGAGTGGAACATGAAACGAATTGCTAAAAACATTGGTGTACTCTTTGTGGTATTTTCTGTACTGGTGACAACCCTGGTGAGTGGTGCAGTCATTGCCAACGTCAATAATCTGGGACGGTTAGTCCATGTTGTTCAGCTGATTCGCAACGATTATCTGGAAAATGTAACAACAGCTCAGCTGGTAGAAGGCGCTACAAAAGGAATCGTCGACATTTTAGGTGATCCCTATTCAACCTACATGAATGCTCAAGAAAACCAGGAACTTTTTCAGCTGCTTGAAGGAAAGTTTGGGGGGATAGGGATTGTTTTGAGTCTCAAAGATCCCAAAAAACTCGTGGTGCTGCGCCCCATCAAGAACTCACCGGCTAGCAAGGCCGGAATCCAGTCCGGTGACGTTGTCAGTAAAATTAATGATAAAGATACGGCAGGTATGGACCAAGAGGCAGCGGTAGCGCTGATGCGGGGTGATCCTGGTACCCAGGTTAGCTTGGGCCTCTATCGGGAAAGCACCAATAAAACCTACACCGTTAACTTGACGAGAGAAAATATCACAGTCCCCACCGTGGATGGGGAAGCTTTGCCGGGGAACTCTGACATAGCCTATATCAGCATCAGTCAGTTTGGTTCTGAGACCGGGACGGAACTTAAGGATACTTTGAACACCATGAACATCCAACAATTCAAGGGGCTAATCTTGGATTTAAGGTATAATCATGGCGGAGAGCTTAATGCAGCCGTTGACGTGGCCAGCTATTTCATTCCCGACGGGCCGGTTGTCTACATCGTGGATAAGCAGGGGAACATTGATACCAAGATGGCGACGGGTACTTATTTGGGAATACCTCTGGTTGTGCTGGTGAATGAAGAAAGTGCTTCAGCTTCAGAGATTGTCGCAGGAGCGATTAAAGACAAAGGAACAGCCACTTTAGTTGGAGTAAAAACCTTCGGAAAAGGGATTGTTCAAACCATCTTTCCTTTAGACGGAGGAACCAGTGTTAAACTTACCACGGCCAAATATTTAACACCGAATAAAGTGGATATTCATAAGAAGGGAATCGAACCGGATGTTGTGGTTGAGCTTCCCAAAGGACAGCAGGCAACCATATCCCCCCAAGACACCAACTTTGATCCGCAGTTACAAAAAGCATTGGAAACCTTAAAAGGAAAAATAAAATAAAATAATTAAAAAGGGAAGGGCTATACAAAACTGAGGAGTTTTGTATAGCCCTTATTATGTGTATTACGCTTGCCACTGGTTACCTTCCCGGCTCAATTTGCATAGACTACGCTGACCGAAAAAAACAACGGGGGTAACAAAGCATGAGAAATAAGAATGGAGTGCGACATTACTTTGCCGAAGGACTGACGACAAGAGGCTACATATCTCTCTTACCGAATATGATGCCAACTTGGAAACGGGTTTACGTCTTATTGGGAGGCCCTGGGACAGGAAAATCCACAATGATCAAAATTATTGGTCTTGAATTATTGGATCGAGGGTATGAGATTGATTTTTTGCGCTCGGTGCGTGATCCGGACTCCATGGCAGGGTTTATCATGCCTCGCATGGGTCTGGCAGTACTTGATGCCATGGAGGTTTCCCCCCTTCGTTGGCAGGCACCGGGTGTTGTTGAGAAATTCACAGACTTTAGCATGTTCTGCGACGAGGTAAAACTTGAGAGAGAACGTTCTTCCATCCTTGAGATGGAAAAGGCCCTTCAAGAGTTACAAATGACCTTGGAAGACGAGCTGGCTGCAGAGCTGGGATCTTTGTTAGGTTCACGAAGCACCAAACCTCTCAAGGACAAAGGAAATAGTTCCTGGATACTGGGAAATTCCGCTCAGCTTAAAGTAAAAAAAGAAAATACAGGACCATGGCCTTTAGCGGAAAATGCTCTTAAACTACTCCAAAAAAGTGTTGTAAATCCCTTTTTTTTGCATGGTTTGACTCCGGATGGCTGGTTGAATCTAGCCCCTCATTTTTTGGCGGACTTTGACCAGATCCGATTGGAAGGTGATGATACCTTAGATGCTCTGGATTGGGTATTGCGTGAAGCCCAGCAGTTAGGTCAATTAATTGAAATTGTTTTGCACCCTCTCAATCCCGATGATGTAATTGGAATAACATTTCCTGAACGCCATTTGGCCATTTGGCAAGGAAATCCGGAAAACTTGGAAGACCAGGGTTTAGCACGGCCCTTAAGCAAAACGTTGAAAGATACTCTATCGTCTTGGCACGCCTATCGCGCACAGCTTAAAGGGATTTATATGGATGCTGTCAATTTTGATCAAGTAGATACCTACCGGGAAACTGTACTCAACCAAATTTTATGTGATTTAAATAGCAAAGGTTGTAAAACTTAAACTTATAAACTGAACAAAGTTGGGTCTACAATGAACTCACCGAGTTCTGACATTAAACTCTCGAGATCCTCAGTTTTCAGGGATAGTTTGTCGAGAGCTTCTTGTTGTATGGGGTTTAATAAACTGTCTATACCGCCGCCGACTCCTAATAAACTGGCAACCCCGTTAGCGACATGAATAATATTGGCCAGTTCCGGATAACTAGGTGCCTCCGAAGGTGTATGATGGTAGGTAATAGCAGATACCAGATCTTCGGGGAGAAACCAGGTTCTTGCTAAGAATCCGCCGACGGTGGCATGGTTGTATCCTATAACTTTTTCTTCAAGTTCAACATAGGATAGTTTAATTTCTTTTACTTTTTCAACAAGGAAAGCGCCAACTTCCTGTACATAAATTGAGATGACCAGCTTGCCAATATCATGGAGCAGTCCGGCTGTGAAAGCAATGTCTCCAAAAGGAAGTTTTAGATGCTGACATAGACGCTTGGCCGTCATAGCTGTGAGCAAAGAATGCTGCCAGAGGCCTTCTTGTTCTATTTCATAGCCGGGTAAATTGCTTTTTAATAAAGGAGCGACAGCAGAAGCCATAGCTAATCCCTGAGTAACCTGAAAGCCGAGCATGACAATAGCTTCTTGAAGAGAAGAAATTCGCCGGGCATATCCATAGTAAGCAGAGTTTGCTTGTTTTAAGATACCGGCAGTAAGTGAGGGGTCTTTGGCTATGATAGTTTCAAGCTCTTTTACCGTTGTTTGAGGATTCTTAGTTAAGGCAATGACACGCAAAGCTGATGTGGGAAGAGGCGGAAGAGCTTGGACCCGTTTTAAGACATGCTCTAATTTAATAGTCAAATAAAAGCCCTCCTTAAAATATACGCACTGATAAGGGAAAATTTTCAACTGCATTTTTTATGACGACGAGGGGAAACTAATCTAAAGAATTGCATTAAGTACCCCGAAAGGAGTGAATGACATGTCAAAAAAATGGCGATTCTTGTTGATCATAATTCCTCTTTGTCTTAGTTTAACCATAACAGGCTGCAGTCTTCAAGATCTTTTAGGAAAAAATAAAAATAAAACAACTGCTAAAAAATCAAGTAAACCAATTATAGCAGTTTCCTTAAATGAAGAGGACCCCAATAAACTTCTTATCACTAAAGGAATTGATGATCTTGCTGAGAAGGAAGATGTAAAAATAAACTATGTAGGGCAATCAGATAGTGAGTCTCAGTTGAAAGATGCCAAGGTTTTAATATATCAGGGCGGGGACGCAAGTATCTTGCAAAAAACTCAATCTGAAGATATACCAATTTTAGCCTTAACCCAGCTTCCTTCAGGAATAAAACCCGAAGGAATCGTTATCCCGGATCAAGAAAAAACGGGTGAAATCATGGCTCAAACATTGTTAGGCAAAGTTTCTGAAGGTGATATTGTTATTCTTCAGGGGGATCCCAATGAAAGCGGGTCTCAGGCGCTGTTAGCAGGTAATAAAGCAGTTCTGAGCAGGTACCCCAAAATCACAATACATACAATTTCCAGTCCCCAAGGTACTGAATCAGTAGCAAGGACAAATTTAGTTGAGTTTCTTCAAAAGAATCCTGACAAGGTAAAAGGAATCTTAGCTCATACTGATAAGTTGGCTGCCCAGGCTAGTGAAGTATTGAAACAAGCTCAGCTGGATAAAACAGTTAGTTTAGTCGGAGGACAAGCTTCAATCTCATCTTTGCAGAGAATGGCAAACGGATCTCAGATAGGAGATGTGGATACTTCCCCATATCTGCAGGGGGCTAACGCCTATCAGTGGGCCCAAAAAATTATTAAGAAAGAGCCTTTGGAACTAAACCGCTCGCTTACCAGCGAACAAGGTGAAATACCGGCAAAGGTTATTGAAGTTAAAGCCGTAACACCAGCCAATCTATCCGTCATTCAAAAAAGCTATGCCAAAACCATTGAGAGTGCTGAACAAGCTCAGAAAGAGAAAGAAAAGGAAAAGGATCAATCCTCTGAAACTAAAAAAAGTGATAGTAATAGCAGTGATCAAGAAAAACAGGGTGATGAGCAAGGCGATAAAGGAGATAATAAGCAAAGCTCTGTACCTCCGGGCGTTGAGAAAGTCACGGAACATGTAAAAACAGAAACCACGCGAGATTATCTGGATGCCCAAGGGAAAGTGATCGGTACAGAAAAAACGGTTAATGAACAGGTGAAAACTGTTCCGCCGGATATGTTAACTCAACAAAAAGCAGAAGATAAAGAAAAAGATACCTCTAAAGAACAAGAAGGGGGTACGAAAGAAGAAAGCAAAAAATAGCTAAACACAAACACCCACCTAAAAAGTGGGTGTTCTTAATGCAGCTGGGAATAATAAGGTGGGGTTATTTTCATTTGTATAAGCCAGAGGCTCGATGTAAAATAAATAGAAAAGCTTATTAATATTTGAAAGGAAGACCGGAGCATGGAGTTTCGCATACATGCCCCTTACCAGCCTAATGGGGATCAGCCCCAGGCTATTGATGCTCTGGCTGAAGGGGTGAATAGGGGCTTGCCTAATCAGACTCTGCTGGGAGTTACAGGATCAGGCAAAACATTTACCATGGCCAATATCATAACCAAGGTTCAAAGACCAACTCTGATATTGGCCCATAATAAAACCCTCGCAGCCCAGCTTTACAGCGAATTCAAAGAATACTTTCCTGAGAACGCTGTGGAATACTTTGTCAGTTATTATGATTATTATCAGCCGGAGGCATACGTGCCCTCCAGTGATACCTTTATAGAAAAAGATGCCTCAATTAATGAGGAAATTGAGAAATTGCGCCACTCAGCAACGGCGGCTTTGCTGGAAAGGCGGGATGTTATCGTTGTAGCCAGTGTCTCTTGTATTTACGGTTTAGGTTCGCCGGAAGACTATCGGGATCTTGTTCTTTCCTTAAGAAGAGGACAGGTTGTGGACCGAAATGAAATTCTTCGCAAACTAATCGCCATTCAGTATGATCGTAATGATATTGCCTTTACAAGAGGAACATTCCGAGTACGGGGAGATATTGTAGAGATTTATCCGGCTTCTTCCAGTGAACAAGTGATTCGGGTGGATATGTTTGGGGATGAAATAGAACATCTTTACGAGATCAATGTGCTGACTGGGGAGATCTTAGGAGAACGTCACCATGTTTCAATTTTCCCAAATTCTCACTATGTAACAGCCCAAGAGAAGGTTATGGAGGCTGCAGCAAATATTGAGCTGGAGCTGGAAGAACAATTAAAGATTCTCAATTCCCAAAATAAGCTGTTAGAGGCCCAGCGTCTGGAACAGAGAACCCGCTATGATCTGGAAATGCTTAGAGAAATGGGCTATTGCAACGGAATTGAGAATTACTCCCGTCACTTAACCTTCCGTGAATCCGGAGAAACCCCCTATACCTTGCTGGATTATTTCCCGGAAGATTTTATTTTATTTGTTGATGAATCCCATGTATCCTTGCCTCAGGTGAGAGGGATGTATGAAGGGGACCGCTCACGCAAAACGACGTTGGTTAACTATGGATTTCGTTTACCCTCAGCGCTGGATAACCGCCCCCTGACCTTTGCTGAATTTGAAAGAGCCATTCATCAGAGCATTTATGTCAGTGCTACGCCGGGCCCATATGAAATAGCTCACTGTCCTAGTTTTGTAGAGCAAATCATCCGGCCAACGGGATTATTGGACCCGGAAGTCATCCTTCGGCCAACGAAGGGACAGATTGATGATTTGCTGGCAGAAATAAAAAAACGAATTGCTAAGGACGAACGGGTTCTGGTTACAACCTTAACAAAAAAAATGGCGGAAGACTTGACGGATTACCTCATCAATCTGGACATTAAGGTGAAATATCTCCATTCAGATATTAAAACCCTTGAACGGGTGGAAATCCTGCGGGAACTGCGCCTGGGTGAGATTGACGTCGTGGTGGGTATTAACCTGCTGCGGGAAGGTCTGGATTTGCCGGAGGTCTCTCTGGTTGCGATTCTTGATGCTGATAAAGAAGGGTTTCTTCGTTCTGACCGTTCCCTTATTCAGACCATCGGCCGGGCAGCTCGAAACGCTGAAGGTAAAGTTATTATGTATGGTGATAAAATTACTCACTCCATGCAGAATGCTATCGATGAAACCAACCGGCGCCGGGGAATTCAAATGGCTTGGAACGAAAGGTTGGGAATTACGCCGCAAACCATTCGCAAAGCAGTTCATGATGGGCCGGAAGCCACAAAAGTGGCTGAGACGAAAAAGAGTTACGGCAAAAAGCTTCCTCCTGAGGAACTGGATCAGCTCATTAAAACTCTGGAAGCCGAAATGCGGTTGGCAGCCCGGGACTTGGATTTTGAGCGTGCTGCTGAGATTCGAGACGCTATGATTGAGTTAAAGGGAGAAGAAAATAACTATAAAATGACTAGTCAACAAGGTAAAAGCAAAAGGAATAGTCACTACGATCACAGAACCCAGAAGAAACAAGTATCTTCTCGAAAAAGCAGGAAATGAGGCAAACAATGACTCAAGACTATTTACGAGTACGTGGAGCAAGGGCTCATAATTTAAAAAATATTGATATTGATATTCCACGAAACAAGCTGGTGGTGATCACCGGCTTATCGGGCTCGGGGAAATCATCCCTGGCCTTTGATACCATTTATGCAGAGGGACAACGGCGTTATGTAGAATCTCTTTCTGCCTATGCCCGGCAATTTTTAGGTCAGATGGATAAGCCTGATGTTGATTCTATTGAGGGTCTGTCTCCGGCCATATCCATAGATCAAAAAACGACAAACCGAAACCCTCGCTCTACCGTAGGCACAGCGACAGAAGTTTCTGATTACCTGCGTTTGTTGTTTGCCCGAATTGGACATCCTCATTGCCCTAAATGCGGGCGGGCAATTACTCAGCAAACCGTTCAGCAAATGGTTGATCAGTTAATGAGTTTTCCTGAGCGGACAAGATTACAGATCTTAGCCCCCCTCGTCAAAGGGAAAAAGGGCGAACATCAAAAGGTTTTTGAAGACGCCCGCAAGGCCGGGTATGTGCGTGTCCGGGTTGATGGTGAACCTCGGGATCTTAGTGAAGAAATTTCTTTGTCAAAAACTAAAAAACACACCATCGAAGTGGTCATTGATCGGATTTCGCTGAAACCGGAAAGCGCAGAGCGGCTGGCAGATTCCCTTGAAACGGCCCTGAAGCTGGGTGAGGGAAATGTCATAGCCGATATTATTGAGGGGGAAGAACTTCGCTTTAGTGAAAATTTTGCATGTCCCGATTGCGGAATTGCCCTTGAGGAAATCTCTCCCCGTCTTTTTTCCTTCAATAGCCCTTACGGTGCCTGCCCAGCTTGTACAGGGTTAGGGTCAAATCTTACTGTGGATATTGATCTGCTCATTCCCGATCGTTCTCTTTCTTTAGCTGCCGGGGCTATCGCTCCTTGGGTGAGGTCAACATCCACTTATTACCCTAAAATGATGGAGGCTGTGGCCCGTAATCTTAACTTTGAAACGGACACTCCCCTGCAAGAGCTTACTGAAAGTCAGTGGCAAGGGCTTCTTTACGGAACAGAGACCCCGATTACCTTTCAGTTTCATAATATTTTTGATCAGTTAAAAACTTATAATGCAAATTTTGAAGGATTAGTTCACTTATTCCAGCGCCGTTACCGTGAGTCGACTTCGGATGCGGTACGTACCGAAATCGAAGGGTACATGAGCGAACATCCTTGCCCGGAATGCCAAGGGAAACGATTAAAGCCGGAAGCTTTGGCGGTGAAGGTGGGCGGACTCTCCATTGATGATGTGTCTCGCCTGTCTATCTCAGAAGCCATCAACTTTATCAACCAATTAGTGCTTACCCCCAAAGAAGAAACCATTGCTCATCAGATTTTAAAGGAAATCAAGGAGAGACTGGGCTTTTTAGTCAATGTCGGACTGGATTATCTGACCATGGCCCGCTCTGCCGGTTCTCTCTCCGGCGGAGAGGCACAGCGGATTCGCCTGGCCACTCAAATTGGCTCAAGTTTAATGGGAGTCCTATATGTTTTAGATGAGCCGAGCATCGGGCTGCATCAGAGGGACAATGCCCGCTTGCTGTCAACTTTGGAGAGACTCCGCGACTTGGGGAATACCTTGATTGTGGTAGAGCATGACGAAGATACCATGGTTGCCGCCGATCATATTATTGATATTGGCCCTGGAGCAGGGGCTCATGGCGGACGAGTGGTAGCCGAAGGCCCCCTTGAGGAAATCAAGGTCAATAAGGAATCGGTGACAGGTCAGTACTTGAGCGGTGACAAGCAGATAGAAGTACCCAAGGAACGCCGGCAGCCTAATGGTAAGTGGCTGGAAGTGGCGGGTGCCCAAGAAAACAATTTAAAAGATCTTAACGTGCGTATTCCGCTAGGTCTGTTTACCTGTGTGACTGGGGTTTCCGGCTCAGGAAAAAGCACCTTAGTCAACGAGATTATTTATAAGGGATTGGCATCAAGACTTAGTCGTGCCAGGGTACGTCCGGGAGAGCACAAAGAGTTAAAAGGGCTGGAGTACCTGGAAAAAGTCGTGGATATCGATCAGTCCCCCATTGGCAGGACTCCGCGCTCGAACCCGGCAACCTATACAGGTGTTTTCGATTTTATCCGGGAACTTTTTTCCCTTACCCCTGAAGCAAAAATGCGGGGGTACAAGCAAGGCCGGTTTAGTTTTAATGTCAAGGGAGGACGCTGTGAAGCCTGCCGGGGTGATGGGATTATTAAGATTGAGATGCATTTTCTCCCTGATGTCTATGTGCCCTGTGAAGTTTGCGAAGGGAAACGCTATAATCGGGAGACTCTGGAAGTGCGCTATAAGGGTAAAACCATTTCTCAAGTTCTCGATATGACTGTGGATGAAGCGGTAGACTTTTTCCAGGTTGTTCAGAAGATCGCCCGCAAGCTCCAGACACTCCAGGATGTTGGCTTGGGTTATATTCGTCTGGGCCAGCCGGCAACTACCTTATCCGGGGGAGAAGCTCAGCGAATCAAGCTGGCCACAGAGCTGAGCCGGCGCAGCACCGGAAAAACCATTTATATTCTTGATGAACCGACAACAGGCCTGCATATGGCTGATGTGGATAAGCTCCTTCATGTTCTGCACCGTTTAGTTGATGGCGGAGATACCGTCCTGGTTATTGAGCACAATCTGGATGTTATAAAAACAGCTGACTGGCTGATCGATCTGGGCCCAGAAGGGGGCAATCGAGGCGGTGAGGTGCTGATTGCAGGAACACCTGAGGAAGTTGCTGCTTTCCCGGCCTCTTATACCGGGGAGTATTTGCAGCGCTATTTGAAGAATTAGGAGGTGAACGGGAGGTTGGCGATTCGTTTAGTTGCTATGGATCTTGACGATACCTTGCTTAGGGATGACTGGACAATTTCTCCCCGAGTGGTAAAAGCTATTCTTAAAGCCCGGGAGCAGGGAGTGAAGGTGACCTTTGCCACCGGCCGTATGCCCATTTCTACGCGGCCTTATGCTGAGAAATTAGGGTTGGATTTACCGGTCATTACCTATCATGGGGCCATGATTCAGCAAGCTGTCAGCGGGGATATCCTGTATCGGCAAGTTATTTCCAGCCCCCTCTCCACTGAGCTGGTGAGAGATTTGGCTGAGAAGGGCATCTATTCTCAAATCTATCTTAAGGACCGGGTTATTGCCCAGACACTTAATGAATGGTCCCAAGAGTATGCCCGGATAGCCCGTGTTAACATTGAAGAAGCGGACCTGGCCAACATACTTTCCCAAGAACCTGAAGGAGTGGAAAAAATTCTGGGCATCGCCGGGGAAGCAGATTTGGATCAATTACGGCCCTTACTGCATCAGCGTTATGGAAACAAGGTTCATATTACGAAATCTAAACCCCATTTTCTAGAAATTGTAGAACGTTCCGTTAATAAAGGGGTCGCTTTAGCCTATCTGGCCAAAGGGTTTGGGATTCTCCAGCAAGAGGTCATGGCCATTGGGGACAGTCTTAACGATTTAGAGATGATCCAGTATGCCGGAGTAGGGGTAGCTATGGGTAATGCCCGTCCGGAAATCAAAGATCAGGCGGACTTTGTAACAGCTAGCAATGAGGAAGATGGGGTGGCAGAGGCTATTGAACGGTTTGTCCTGAAGCCAGGCGCAGGCCAAGATTTCGAATAGACTCCCGGCACAAAAATTTATCAATTTGAATAATTATAGTGGAGGAATAAGTAATGAACTACAAAACAATGCGTCAGACTGCTCGAGAGAAAATAAAGGGATTTTGCCGGGTTTGTCCTGAATGTAACGGCAAAGCCTGTGCAGGTGAAGTTCCGGGTATGGGGGGAGCGGGGACAGGGGCCTCCTTCAAAAATAATGTTGAAGCCTTAGCCGGTTATCGCATTAATTTACGGACTCTTCATGGTGTAAAAAAACCGAGTACTCAGCTGAAATTATTTGGCCAGGAATTAAAGACGCCGATCATTGGGGCTCCCATTACCGGCAATAATTTTAATATGGGCGGAGCCTTAAGTGAAGAGGAATGGGCAGAAGCGATGATCCAAGGCTGTTTGAGCTCAGGGGCTCTGGGGTCCACGGGGGATGCTCCTGATCCGGCAATGTACAAAGCGGGGGTTGAGGTTATTGCCAAGGCTCAAGGTCAAGGAATCCCTTTTATGAAGCCTCGTGAACTGGCTGAATTGAAGGATTATTTTAGTCAGGCTGAAGAGGCAGGGGTCATTGCTGTAGGGATGGATGTTGATGCTGCAGGACTTGTCACCATACCTGTCAGTCCAAAAACTAAAGAAGAGATGAAAGAGATTATTGACAGTACATCCCTGCCCTTTATCATTAAAGGAATTATGACAGTGGATGAGGCTGAGATAGCAGTTGAGGTTGGAGCAGCAGGGATAGTGGTCTCTAATCATGGTGGAAGAATGCTTGACCACACACCTGGAACTGCCGAAGTTTTGCCGGAAATTGCAGCTGCAGTTGCCGGCAGAATCCCGGTAATTGTCGATGGCGGAGTCCGCACAGGTATCGATGTGTTAAAAATGTTAGCTCTTGGCGCAGACGCTGTTATGATCGGCAGGCCACTGATTATTGCCGGTTATGGCGGCGGAGCTGAAGGTATTGCCCTGGCTGTAAGGAGAATGACCAATGAGCTGAAACAGGCCATGATCTTAACAGGCTGCCAAAGGTTAGATGATATCAGCATAGATGTATTGTTTTAAACCCTTGGTTTTTAGCAAGCTTTGAAAGTGGGCAGACAGCATGTGGATAAAACATAAACGATGGCGATTAGCAGGTGTATTTTTAATACTTCTGATGAGCATCTATTTGAATGGATGTCAAAAAGATGAACTGCCCGCAGAAACGGTTCCCCCATCCGGCACCTCCGACTCTTACCAGCAGCCAGAACCGGCAAGCCAGGAGACAGATATTCCCCAAACTCCGGAAACCTACCCTATCCCTCCTAAGACAGAAACTATTCCTGATTCTTCAAATCAAAGAAATTCGGAGGAAAGTACTACTAACTCCGGGATTTCAATAGATCCTCCCGGTACACCGATTCATCCTTTTTATGGTCTGGACGGCACTCCTCCCAGTGCTCCGGGACTAGCGATGCAGAGAAGAACATTTGACGCGGAGCCGGATAAAATTGCCTACCTGACCTTCGACGATGGTCCTTACCCTGAGTCAACGCCTCGCATTCTGAAGATTTTACAGGACGAGGGTGTGAAAGCAACTTTTTTTGTCTTAGGGTCTCAAGTTGACAAGTACCCGGATCTTTTGAGGGCTGAGTTTGAGCAAGGAGAGGGGATTGGAAATCACACGTACTCTCACGATTACAGTTCGGTTTATCCAAGTCCGAGCCCTACGCCAGAGGCCTTTTTAGCAGAAATTAGACAGGCGGAAGACGTTATCTTTAAAACCATAGGAATTCGCCCTAAAATTATTCGGGCACCCGGCGGAACTCAGAATCATTTTCATATCAATTACTACAATGCCCTGGACGCTGCCGGTTACTTGGTCTATGACTGGAATGTCACCTGCGGCGATGCATCTGCCCCAGTAGTTCCGGCAGAGCAGCTCATTGAAAATATTAAAACTCAAGTCCCTAATAAGCCTCGGGTTATTATTCTAATGCACGATACAAAGGTTAAAACCACAACCATTGAGGCACTCCCGCAAATCATAGAATTCCTTAAACAACAAGGGTATTCTTTTGGAGTAATAACAGAAAAAGTAGCCCCAATCCTTTTCCCCGGAGGCTTTAACAGTTAAAGCTCATATAATATATATATTTAATATATATTTAAAAAAACGGCGTCAAAATAAGGCGCCGTTTTAGCATTTTTTGTCCTCTGCTGGTGCACTTTAGCAGTGGCATGGGCGGTTACTTTGAAAAATTAATAGTCTTGAAAGCATTGCCCTAACAGGAAAAAGCGTCCTCCCAAGGTCCCCAAAAACATGCATTAAACGAACCTCTAGACCCGAAAGCAAGGGCAGCTTCGTCCACAGGAGTGAACCCATTGCATGGAGAGCGGTAAAAGCCCACAAGACGGCGCGGGGAAACGGAGCCACGGGTTCACATCAGGTACTACCCGGAGGTTTGGCGAAGTCCCGCACCGGCGAGTGGGCGAGTCTCGGAATGCTGGGTGAGCGGATGTGGCGAAGCCGCCCGACCTGGGAGTACTATCTTTTTTATACTGTGCTGGCGCCGCCATAGCAGCGGCATAATATTAAATCACAAAAAAGCAAACATAATTTGAATAAATTTCCAATAGTATTACTATAAAAAGTTATAGTAGCCCTCCTAAATAAATTATATAAGGATATATTTAGCCACTGTTCACAGTATACAGGATAGGTTTGCGGATGAAGGATTTTGAGAGGATATTTAAGTCTTGAGAAATTGGCATAACAATTGCAAAGGGGACGGTAAACCGCTATACTTAAAGCAAAGGGGGTTGTCGATTTTTGCGTATTCTTTTGGTTGCCCTCAATGCCAAGTATATTCATACAAATCTTGCGATTCGGTACTTGCGTGAAGAGGTTAGCAAGGTATATTCAGAGGTTTTGCTGCGCGAATTTAGTATTAATGATCATCTCGACCGAGTTGCTGGAGAAATATTCGAAATTAAAGCAGATATAATCGGCTTTTCGTGTTATATATGGAATTTAAAGGAAACTTTGGCGCTGGTCAGACAACTGCGGCCAGTTTGCCCTGAAGTTCGATTTGTAATCGGTGGTCCGGAAGTATCCTTTGAGGCAGAAGAATTTTTGCTGGACCATCCGGAGGTTGATGCCCTTGTTATGGGCGAAGGTGAGAAATCTTTTCTTGAATTGCTGCAGACTTGGCAGGAGGGACATGATCCTTCACAAGTCCCAGGCCTTGCCTGGAGGTTTGATGGACAAATTATAGTTAATCCTCCTTCGCCAAAGGCATTAAGCTTAAATGATTTACCATTTCCTTATGGAGAAGAGGAGGATTTCACCGGCAGGCTGGTTTATGTTGAAACAACCAGAGGATGTCCCTTTAACTGTCAGTATTGCTTGTCTTCAACCTTTCAGGGGGTCCGTTTTTTGGATCCAGAAAGGTTTCGAAAAATGCTGCGCTGCCTTTTTAAAAATGGTGCCCGAACCATAAAATTCGTGGATCGAACCTTTAATGCTAATAAACGTCATGCTATGAGAATATTGGATATTGTACGTGAGGAAAGTGTGAACCACCCTGATACTCAGGAGATAAGGGTTCATTGTGAAATGGCAGGAGACTTATTAGATGGGGAATGGATGGAATATTTTCGAAACTATCCCCGGGGTCTAATTCAATTAGAAATTGGCGTCCAATCCACTCACCGGCCGACACTGGAAATTGTCTCACGACCGCAAAACTTTGAAAAATGGAGCCAATATATCTCAGAGATGAAGGCTTTTGGGATACCCCTTCACCTGGACCTGATTGCCGGGTTACCGGAGGAAGATTGGCAAACCTTCGGAAAATCCTTTAATGAGGTCTATACAGTAGCCCCTGATATGCTGCAGCTGGGGTTTTTGAAAGTACTAAGAGGATCAGGCCTGCGCCTGCAAAGCATGCGTTATGGGCTGGTATTTGCACCGGATCCTCCCTATACCATTTTAGCTACGAAGGTACTGTCTTATAGTGAGCTGCTTCAATTGCAGCGTATAGAAGATGTGCTTGACAGATATTATAATTCGGGGAAATTCAAACATGCTTTAGGGATCATAACGACCCTTTTTTCAACGCCCTTCGATTTTTACCATGAGTTTGCAGAATTTTGGCAGCAAAAGGGCTGGTTTGGCCGTCAGTGGCAGGGGAAAGCACTCTTTGATAAACTTTGGGAATTTCTTCGGGAGTTATCTGAAGAAAAGCTAGGGACAGACCCGTTTTCGTGGTCTAGAATCAGAGATGCCTTGCGCTTTGATTATTATCTTTGGGAACGTCCCAATTATATCCCGGATTATCTTCAATATCATGGTCTGAAAGGCACTATGGATTCGGAAGTTTGGAAAACGACCTCGGAAGAGATTCGCAAGAGTTCTTATTGGGAGAGTGTCATTCCGGAACGAATAGGAATGGATAGGCGTCAGTGGTTCCGCAATACGGCCGTTGCCTACTTTACAGCGGAACTGGACAATGATGAAGAATCGAAAAAACAGGGTTGGTATCTTTTTCACTATCAACAAGGGAAGGTTAAGGCTTATCGTTATGATGAAGAAGGGTAAGATATTAAAGCGATGGTCTTTAATATTGACCATAGTTATGTTTATCAGCGGCTGTTCTTCGGCTCCGCAGACAGGACAACCTGGCGGGCCGGCTCCGGCTGTTGTGGATATATGGCATTCTTTGCAAGGGGCAGAGTTCAATACCTTGGAAAAACAAGTTCAATCCATCGAAAAGACACATCCGGAAGTGATTGTTAAGCTGAATTACGTTCCGGAACAAAACTTTGCAGCCAGCGCCTACCAAGCTGAGGCAGGCGGAGAAGGACCGGAAATGTTTATCGCTTCCCGGGAAACAATTCATCAGCTTTATGGACAAGGAGCCTTAGCACCGGCAGCTTATATTGATGAAGCAAGTTTTCCTGCCGCCTTAGCTGCCTTTCGATTTAGCAAGACAGAGTATGCCCTTCCTTGGCTGACGGATATTCCTTTGCTTTATTTTCGAACGGATACAGCAACTGTTCCCGCTGATTTGTCAGAACTGTTTTCTGCTAATGGAGTTTCCTTGGTTTCTCCGGACACAGCATCATTGTCTGCGTGGTGGAATGGGCAGGGAGGGCGCTTGATGAATGGCGGAAAACCCAGTTTAAATGATGCCGCTAATCTAGCCTTTCTTCAGCAGCTCTTGACATGGCGGAATTCAGCCCTTTTTCGCATTGATCCCTCTGCTCTAACAGCATTTGCCAATGGACAGACACCGTATTTAATTGCCGGAGCCAGTTCGGCCAAATACTTAACTCAATTAAATGTTCCCTGGGGGAGTATACCTCTCTCAGATTTGCTGGGCGGGCAGGGGCAGTCTTTAATCGGCAGAACCTTAGGCATTGCCAATTCGGCCATTAAAACAACGCCGGGGACGACAGCTGCTATACAGACGGTGGAAAAAGCCTTGCTCACACCGGAAGTTGAGGGGGCAATGGTGGAAGCAGGACAATTGCTCCCAGCTAATAAAAGCTATTATGAACGTCCAGAAGCTCAGAAAGGCGTTTTTCCTCAAGCAAGTATTGCTCTTTCCAAGGCTTGGGTTTTGGAGGGGAACACCTATGAATGGAAGCTGATTCCCCTGCAAGATGCAGCTTGGAGTGATGTCCTATCAGGGGGCACTGCCCCTGAGGAAGCGCTAAACAATGCCCAGGAGCAAGCTGGAAAAGTTTTATCAGTAAAAGGGCAATCATAAGATAGAAGAGGAGGTGAAACGATGAATAAACAAGGCTTAGAGCTTATTGTCATTACAGGCTTATCCGGCGCCGGGCGGACTCAGGCTATGCAAAGTCTTGAAGATCAAGGTTTTTTTTGCGTCGATAATCTGCCCCCTACTTTTCTGGTCAAATTCGCGGAACTTTGTGCTCAATCCAGAGGCAAAGTTTCCAAAGCAGCCATCGTTTGTGATTTGCGCGGCGGAGAATTCTTTTCGTCCCTCAGTGAGGCCTTAAGCAATTTGGAAAAAGAGGGATTTAATATTGAAGTCCTTTTCCTGGATGCATCCGATGAGACTTTAATTCGCCGTTACAAAGAATCCCGGCGCAGGCATCCCCTTTCTCCTCGCGGACGGGTCTTAGACGGAATTCAGGCCGAACGGCAACAGTTAGAGGAACTGAGAATCAGAGCCGATAACATTATCGATACATCGAACTTAACGGCTTCACAATTGCGGACCAAAGTTGCAGAGCTTTTCTGCAAATCCCAAGGGTTGGGACAAATGGCTGTCTCAGTAGTATCCTTTGGCTTTAAATATGGAATTCCTATGGATTCCGATTTGATCATGGATGTGCGCTTTCTTCCTAATCCCTTTTATGTGGAATCCTTACGTCCTTTAACGGGAGAGCATGAACTGGTGCGGGAGTACGTTTTCGGCAATCAAATGGCACAAGATTTCATGGAAAAGTATTTGGACTTATTAGAGTATATCCTGCCTAAATATATCCGTGAAGGAAAAACACATTTGGTCATTGGCATTGGCTGTACAGGAGGTCAACATCGTTCTGTAGCTATTGCCGAACGAGTAGGGAGTTTTTTGAAAGAACATGATTATACTATTAACATCAAACACCGGGACGCTGCAAAAAACCAAAAGCGTGGACTAGCGCAATGAACCCAAAAAGGTATGAAATAATCTATAGATACCTAAAATGGCTTTATCCTGATATTAAAGTGAAGCGGTGGTTTCTCTTAGCTGTTCTGGGAATATTTCTGTTTGCAACAGGTTTTTCAGTGATGAACGACGGTGTAGCAATCGGCTACGCTGAGCTGCAGTTTCGAGAAGTTATTTATCGATTGACCGGAAGTACAAAGGAGATAACCATACCCACGGGAGCTATTATCAGCGCTGTAGGTATTTTGGCAATTATCATTGGTTTTAAACAAATGCTTAATTCGATTATTTCCTCCGTGTTGCCAGAAAATGAGCTGAGGATTGTGGACAGAATATATTCTCGCCATCATTTGCGAAGGGGACCAAAGATTGTTGTTGTAGGCGGTGGGACAGGACTTTCCGCTTTGTTAAGGGGGCTTAAACAATATACCTGTAATCTTACAGCGATTGTTACGGTTTCTGATGACGGAGGAAGCTCTGGGAAGCTGCGCAATGAACTGGGCATACAACCCCCGGGGGATGTGCGCAATTGTATGGTCGCTTTGGCAGAGACAGAGGAAATCATGGACACCCTTTTCTCATATCGTTTCGAAAGCGGAGCGCTAAAAGGACAT
Organism: Desulfosporosinus orientis DSM 765; assembly: GCF_000235605.1. Lineage (GTDB taxonomy): Bacteria > Bacillota > Desulfitobacteriia > Desulfitobacteriales > Desulfitobacteriaceae > Desulfosporosinus > Desulfosporosinus orientis. The sequence goes on along the minus strand of NC_016584.1, from coordinate 5,707,117 downwards.
AGTTTAGGAAACTTACTTTTGGCGGGATTGACGGATACCTTTGGTGATTTTCAAAAGGGAATTGAACAAGTAAGCAAAGTCTTTGCTCTGCGGGGTAAAGTATTTCCTACAACGTTGGATCAAGTTGTTTTAATGGCAGATTTGGAGGATGGGACCCGTGTCGTAGGAGAGACCTCCATTAGGGCTACTGAGGGGAAAATAGAGAGGGTCTATCTGGAACCAAGTGACTGTACTCCATTGCCTGATGCTATACAGGCAATCGAGGAGGCGGACCTTATTGTACTGGGGCCGGGAAGCCTTTATACAAGTGTTTTGCCCAATTTATTGGTTACAGGACTGCGGGAAAAAATTCGAGAAGCAAGCGCACCTTGTGTTTATGTCTGCAATGTTATGACGGAGAAGGGGGAGACAGACGGGTATAAAGTCTCCGATCATCTCCAAGCGATTATTGACCATTGCGGGACGGATTTTGTTGATGCGGTGCTTGCTTCACGGGGGGAAATTACCGCACCCTTATTAAAACGCTATAGCCAAGAAGATGCTGCTCCGGTTGCAGCAGATCCCAAAATGGTACAGCATCTAGGTGCTAAGTATTTTGAAGCGAATTTGGTCCAGGAAAGGAATGTTGTACGCCATGATTCGGATCGCTTGGCGAAAGAATTAATTCGCCTCCTCTTTCGTTTAAAGCCTATCGGAGAACGAATTGCTCTCGTTGACTCCTATTTGCTTACCCGGAAGCTCCGAAAAAATTCCTAGGTACCCTTTAAGATAAAAAAGGAACTCACTTTATCCAAGACGGGCAGCCTGCAATTAAATAAATTCGATAATTTTGAAATTGGTGAATTACTCGAGATTTAGCAGCGAACCACGAATCTCGGACCTTGAACCATGATAAGAGGGGGACTGGAGAATGTCTTTTAGTGCTGTTACAAAGGAAGAGCTTGCTCGTCTTAGCGACCAGAAATCCTGTTGTGATTTAGCGGAACTGGCAGCTTTAGTCCGAATGGACGGAACCCTCCAGATAAGTGCTCATCATCAATATACTTTGAACGTCATCACAGAGAGTGCACCTGTGGCACGTAAGATTTATCGCTTAGCTAAAGATGTTCTCAAGCGTCAAGTTGAAATTGTCGTTCGCCGCAAGCTTAGATTGCGTAAGAACAATTCCTATTTAGTGAGAATTCATCCCCGTGGCTTGGCCGACCTGAAAAATTTGGGGCTAATGGATGAAGACGGTCAGATTTACCCAGGAATTGCTCCTAATCTTATTAAAAAGAGGTGTGATCAAAAAGCCTATTTGCGAGGAGCCTTTTTAGCAGGAGGTTCCATCAACAATCCTGAGGGAACCTATCATCTTGAAATTGTCAGTAATGATGAACAACATGCCCTGGCTTTGTGTCAATTGATTAACAAATTTAAATTACGAGCAAAAGTAAGCATGCGTAAAAACTGGTATGTGGTTTATCTCAAAGAAAGCGAACACATCGTAGATTTTCTCGGCTTCATCGGAGCTCATCATGCCTTATTGGAATTTGAAAATGTTCGGGTTCTTAAAGATGTGCGTAATCAAGTGAATCGACTGGTAAATTGTGAGACTGCCAATTTGGACAAAATTGTCGATGCTGCAGTACGGCAGCTAGAGAACATCCAATATATTGCGGATACCGTTGGCTTACAATCCTTGCCTTCTACATTAAGAGATATTGCTGAGCTGCGTTTGAAATATTCGGAAGCCAGTTTAAAGGAACTTGGTGAAATGCTAAATCCAAAGGTGGGCAAATCCGGCGTGAATCACCGAATGAGAAAAATCGACGAATTTGCAAATCAGATTAGGAACCAAAGACTGGGAACTTAAAATAAAGTACTAGTAAGATAGTTTTAGATTGAGTTAAAGGGGGGAATAAGGTGCGGTTAGGTTATGGTTTGAGTCTCGAGCAAACTCAAAAACTCATTATGACTCCAGAATTGCGCCAAGCAATTACGATTTTGCAGTTATCCGCACTTGACCTTTCCACGTACGTTGAGGAGCAGCTCTTAGAGAATCCCTTACTGGAAAATTTAGAAGAAAGTGCGGATACCAAGGGGGATACAGAGCCTTCGGCTGCAGAAGAGACCCCGGCTAATGACAAATGGGAAATGGACTGGCAGGACTATTTCCATGATCAGGAGGAAAACCGGGTTCGCCAAGAACGAGTAGCTCCGGAAGATAAGGAACGCTATGATCCTTTTATTGCAGCTGCGCCAACACTTTTGGAGCATTTGCTCGAACAACTCCATGTTCAAAAGTTTACTGTTTCTTTAGAAGTTGCTGAGTATATTGTCGGGAATCTCAATGATAAAGGATATCTGACCTTATCCACAGAAGAAATAGCTCGTGAACTTGAGGTTCCGCTGGCTGAGGTTGAAAAAGTGTTGAAAGCTGTCCAGAGTCTGGATCCCTTGGGGGTAGGTGCCCGCAATTTAGAGGAATGTCTTTCTTTGCAATTGCCCCTGATTGAAAACTGTCCTTCAGAATTACCGGAGTTTTTGAAGCACTTGGAGGATTTGGCATCCGGACGCCTGCAGCGAATTGCCCATGCTTTAAAAATCTCTCTAAGTAGGGTTCAAGAGCTGGCAGATTTAGTCCGAAAACTGGACCCCAAACCCGGGCTGCGCTTTTCAGGCCCTGGGGAAGTGCGCTATATCGTTCCGGATGTCGTCATAGAAGAGATCGAAGGAGAATTCATTATTCTCGTTAACGACATTACCGTTCCTCGCTTAGGAGTGAATAAAGCTTATAAGGATGCTTTAAGCCAAGATGAGGGAACGGATATCCGTAAATTTGTTGAGCAAAAATTAAATGCAGCAGCTTGGCTAATACGCAGTATTGAACAGAGACGATTAACCCTCTATAAAGTAGCGGATGCCATTGTGAAGTGGCAATCGGAGTTTCTGCGCAACGGAATTCGCTATTTAAGGCCCCTTACCTTAAGAGATATTGCCGAGGAAATTGGCGTTCATGAGTCCACAGTCAGCCGGGCTACGGCTCATAAATATGTTCAGACTCCCCGGGGAATTTTTGAGTTTAAATTCTTCTTTGCCAACAGCATGGGCCGGGGCAACCAAAATGACTCAGGTGTGACAACCGATGCTATCAAATTGGTTCTTCGCGATATCATTGCTTCTGAAAACCCCAAAAGCCCATATTCCGATCAAAAATTGGCGGATATGCTAAAAGCGAGAAATATGGAGATATCCAGGCGAACTGTCGCAAAATACCGGGATGAGCTAGGAATTGCGGCAACGTCGGTTAGGAAGAGATATTAGAAAATTGTTGATAAATTCTGAGAATGCGTATATTATTAATGTTAGCTAACTAGCCATATCCTCAAAGGGATAGTTAAGTTGATATTAAGGCTGGAGTTTTAGAGAAAGCCGCAAATTTATCTGTTTAAAAAAACAGGTTTATTTGGGGCTTTTTTTTATTACTATCCTGAAAAATTCATCCCTTAAAATGCCTCCCAAACCGTTCTAAAGGGACCGTTGACCCCAAAGCTAGGGCGAAGCCGACCCTACCCGGGAGCACTCTCCTTTCATCATCTGATGGTGCTGTATCGGCGGCATGGGGATCATAAGTGAGACTTTTGAATAGAATAATAGGGTTACGGACTGAGAAAAAGGGAGTTGAAATCAGATAAGTATTGTTGGTACAATTTTGGTTTTTTTGGGTGGGCTAGGCCTTTTTATGTATGGAGTGCAAACCACCTCAGATGCCTTACAGAAATTTGCAGCACATCGTCTGAAACAAATTCTTCAATCACTCACCAAGAAACCTTTCATGGCGGTTATGTTGGGTATCATCGTGACAGTTGCCTTCCAAAGCAGTGCGGCAACTACGGTTTTAGTGGTAGAGTTTGTTAATGCCGGCATGATGAATCTCGGACAAGCGTTGGGGATTGTCTTAGGCTCAGCAGTAGGTACGTCTATTTCTATTCAATTAATAGCTTTTCAAATTCTTGATGTCGCTTTAGGGGCAATCTTTATTGGCTTTGTTTTGTATTTTTCAGGCAAGAAGCAAGGGAGGCATTTAGGGCATTCTTTAATCGGCTTCGGAATCATCTTTGTTGGGATGTCTAACATGTCCGCTGCTTCGGCGCCCCTGCGCAATATTCCTGAGGTTTATTACTTTCTTTCACAACTGGGTGCCCATCCCATTCTGGCCATCCTTGTCGGTCTTATATTGACGACGGTGATTCAGAGCAGCACAGCGATTTTTGCCATTATGATGTCCCTTGCCGGACAGGAGCTTTTAAGTCTGTCTGCAATAGTTCCTTTAGTCCTGGGCTCACATATTGGAGGGACCATTACCACACTGCTATCAAGTTTAACTACTCAGAAGATGGATGCTAAACGAACAGCCATTGCCAATACCGGGTATAAAGTAGCTGCAACTATCTTGGTTTTTCCTTTTCTATCCCAATTCGCTGATCTCATACAATGGACAACAAACAATTTACAGCGGCAGGTTGCCAATGCCCATTTGCTCTTTGCCCTTTTCATGATTCTATTGTTCTTTCCCTTCAATAACTTTATTGCAAAGCTTTTAAAGCGTGTGATTCCCGATCGCCAGGGCAAAGAGGCTCCCTTAAAGTTTCAAGTTATTGATGAAGTATCCTTGGAAGTTCCCGCAGTTGCTCTTAAACAAGCGGATGGGGAGATTCGGGCCTTAGCTTCCTTTATTTACTCAAAAATGATGCTCAAAATTCCTGAAGCACTTTTAGCAAAAAGTAATGATTGGGCTGAAGACGTTGAAAAGGCTGAAGAGGGGGTGGATTGGTATTACAGGCATACCATGCGTTTTTTAGCAGTCCTATCACAGAAAGGACTTACGGATGAGCAGGCAGAAGAAAGTATGAATATTCAATTTATAGCTAAAGAATTGGAGTATATCGGGGATGCTCTAATGGCTATGGTCCAAATAACCAAGAAATTGCATCGTGAAAACCTCCAGCTTCCTGAAGAAAACTGGGAGGTTTTAAATGAATTGTACACTCAAGTGACAGAACACTTTGCCGCCGTCATGGAAGCTTTAACAACCTGGGATTCACAGAAGGCGGCGGAAGTCATTCGTGAACATCCCGAAACCACTCGCATACAAAGAGATTTGCAATTTAACTTTCTTGCTCAATCACCTCTAGATGGTCTGGAAAGAGACTTAAAGATGGAAGAAAAACGCCGCTATATTACCTTGGACTTAATTCATCTCATGTATCAAGCGGATGAGCATACGGTGAATATTGCCAAAGTTGTTATGGGAATTGTCTGAGAAATTGTAGAGTTTTGCCAATTTAACATAGAACTTACAATACCGTAACAAGGAAGCAATACATCAGTGTTATGATAAAAAATGCCAGAATAAAGAGGAGGAGGTATACCCTATTGCTCAAAACAGCGGTACTTACTAAGCCGGAAATAAAGAAGGGAAGCCCCCCGAAAAAAAGCCGCAGCCGCACCGGAACCTATACCGGCATCACAGCCTTATTGTTTGCTTTACCTGCTCTAATACCTTTGTTTGTTTTTTGGGTATGGCCCATGGTGTATTCCCTGTACTTAAGTTTCACGGACTGGGATTTTATCAGTCCAAAGTATAATTATGTTGGTTTGGCGAATTACTCTAATTTATTAAATAGCAGGGAGTTTGCTGACGTCCTTTGGAATACTCTCTATTTTACCGTCGGCAGTGTGGTGCCGACCTTAATTGGCGGACTAGCTTTGGCTCTGCTGCTTAATCGCAAGCTTAAAGGAATAGGACTTTACCGGACGATTCTTTTTTCCCCTTGGGTTACTCCCACCGTTGCTGTTTCGATTGTCTGGTCGTGGATCTTTGAGCCGGGTGTCGGGCTGGCTAATTTCTTACTGAGTCTCGCTCATTTGCCGAAGCTGCAGTGGATGCAAAGCAGTACTTGGGCTATGCCGGCAATCCTCATCGTAACTATTTGGAAAAGTGTCGGCTGGGCAATGATTTTCTATCTGGAAGCATTGCAAAAAGTTCCCCAGGAATTATACGAAGCAGCGGATATTGAAGGAGCCGGTGCCTGGACCAAGCTGAGAAAGGTAACCTTACCCTTAATTTCTCCCACAACCTTCTTTCTGGTCATTATTAATACGGTCAATGCCCTGCAGGCCTACGATCAGATTCAGGTTCTGACTCAAGGAGGTCCGGCAGGTGCGACAAGGACCATTCTTTACATGTATTATCAGGCGGCTTTTGAACAGTTTAACATGGGACAGGCTACAGCCATTGCCACAGTATTAGTATTACTGACGGTGGTTCTTTCTATCATTCAATTCGTGTTAGCCCGCAAGTGGGTTTATTATCAATAAAAAACTCAGGATTAATAAGGGGTGATAACTTGGTAAAACATAAAGTACAGAAAAGACCCGGAATAACATCGGCTAAATGGGGAGATTTAACAGCTCATCTTTTCCTCATAGCCCTTAGTCTCATTGTGGCTTTTCCTTTTATCTGGATGGTGACAAGCGCTTTAAAGACCAGAGATGAGATATGGATGTTTCCTCCTAAGCTTTTACCCCAAGTTCCACAATGGCAGAATTTTATGGAAGCTTGGCATGGAGCGCCTTTCGGCCAGTATGTGTTTAACAGCGTTTTCACAGCGGGCTGCATTGTGGCAATTCAAATTATCAATTCCTCCATGATGGCTTATGTCTTAACTCAATTAAAATTTCGGGGCAGAAATTTGCTGTTTGCTCTGATTATGGGAACTTACATGCTGCCTGTTGCGGCTACATACGTACCTAGTTATGTGATTTTGGGGAATCTTAATTGGCTGGATACTTACCGGGGGTTGATCATTTCCAATGCTACCAGTGTCTTTGGTATCTTTCTCATGCGTCAGGCCTTTCTGCAAGTGCATCGAGAAACCGTGGAGGCAGCATTGTTAGATGGTGCAGGACATTGGACCATATTATGGCGTATTTTTATGCCAATTTCCAAAACAACGGTAGTAACCTTTGGTTTAATTAGTTTTGTGACAAACTATAACAACTATTTATGGCCGATGTTAATTACCAAAAGTGAAAATATGCGTTTAGTGACGCAGGGACTCCGCCAGTATTTTATCGGAGGAGGGGCCTATGGGCTTAATTGGCCACAAATTATGGCGGCAAGTACCTTTACCATTGCCCCCTTGCTGATTGTTTTCTTCCTGGCCCAAAACTGGTTTATGAAGGGAATTGGAGATACAGGGATCAAAGGTTAAGGCAGGGGAAAGATCAGGGACATAAAGATCTTAGATAAAGTGACAAGGGGGTGTGGCTGGCCGGCAAGCATACCTGGCCCAATTAGAAATGCTCAGAGATGTCAATGAAGAGATGAAGGAGGAAGGCAGATGCGCAGGTTTAAATGTCTTGGAGTCATCATGGCAATTTTAATGGTGTTAATGTCTGCTGTAACAGGGTGCGGGAGCACAAAGACAGCTTCCGAAAGCCCTGACAATGGAAAACCCGTGGAAATCGAGTATTGGTATGGTCTTGGCGGAAAACTTGGGGAAAATATGAAGGCGGCCATTGATAAGTTCAATCAATCTCAAAACAAAGTTCATGTAACAGGGGTCGCCCAAGCAAGCTATGATGATACTTTCAGGGCACTACAGGCAGGAATCGCAGCTAAGAAGGCTCCTGCTGTGGTTTTGTTGGAAAATATTCGGGCGAATACGCTGGCACAGCGTGAAGTACTCGCTCCTCTTGATGATTTAGTGGCCAATGATAAGAACTTTAACCCGGAAGACTTTGTTCCATCCTTTTACAAACAAGGCCAAATGAATGGCAAGTTGTATTATCTTCCGGCTTATGCCACCACTCAAGTACTTTATTATCGCAAGGATATGTTTGAAAAAGCCAATATCGATCCTGACAAAGCACTTCAGACCTGGGAGAGTTTAGCTGAAGCTGCCAAGAAATTAACCCAAAGAAACGGCGGCGAAGTTGCTGTTTATGGTTGGGAGCCTATGTGGGACGAGAAAAACCTAATCGATGCAACCTTAAGCAAGGGAGGAAAGTTCTTAAGTGAGGATGGCAAAACCGTGACCATCGATTCCCCGGAATGGGTGGATACTTGGGAATTTTTCCGCAAGGCCATATTCGATGATAAGATTATGCGTATTCACTCCGGCGGACAAGGCTGGCAATATTGGTATGACACCATTGGAGATGTCATGAAAGGCAACGCAGCCGGTTATACCGGTTCCAGCGGAGACCAAGGAGATTTAGATTTTTCCATTATTGCTGCTCATATTCAGCCGGGATGGGAAGGACACGGCCCAGCGCCTCAAGCTTTTTCTCAAGCTTTAGCGATTCCGGCAATTACTTCACCGGAACAAAAAGAGGCAGCCTTTGAATGGATTAAGTTTTTCACGGGCACAGAAAATTCAGCGGATTGGTCCATGAAGACAGGGTATATCGGAGTTCGAAAATCATCCATGGAATCTCAGGCTTTTAAAGATTATTCTGCTAAAAATCCTCAAGCCCTGGTACCTTTCGAACAAGCCATGGTCTCTTCTCCTGAATTTATTGATCCCACAGGCGGAAAGATTCTGGATGCTTTGAAGAAGGCAGCCGACAAAGTTGAAATCGAAAATGTACCCGCAGCTACGGCATTACAGCAGGCTCAGAAGGAAGCCCAGGAAGCATTGGATAAGGTTTTGGGCAAGTAACAGCAACAGAATTCCGAGGTTTGTCAACTTGCTGGCGCGGGAGCTCTGCTTCCCAGCGCCGGCTTTGTAGGCCTTACAGCCTCTCCCGGCAATGGGTTCACTCTTGTGGGCGTAGCCGCCCCTGTCTTTGGGGTCATTATTCTTTAGAATGTTTTGGGCTTTTTAACGGGCAGAGTAGTAGCACTACATATACGGCTGAATAGAAGGGCTTAGGTTAGGAGGTTGTGAATTGGCTGGCTTAGTACTGAGAAATGTCGTTAAGAAATTCGAGCAATCGACGGTGGTTCATAATTTTAACTTAGAAATTGAGGATAAAGAATTTCTTGTTTTAGTCGGCCCGTCCGGATGTGGAAAGTCCACAACCCTGCGGATGATTGCAGGCTTAGAAGGGATTTCTTCCGGAGAAATCATGATCGATGGCAAACTGGTTAACGATTTGGCTCCCAAAGACCGGGATATAGCTATGGTTTTTCAGAGCTATGCTTTATACCCTCATATGAATGTTTTTGAAAACATGGCTTTTGGCTTAAAATTAAATAAATATCCTAAAAAAGAAATTGTTCAAAGGGTGAAAGAAGCGGCTAAAATTCTGGAGATTGAACATTTGTTAGAGCGAAAACCTAAAGAACTTTCGGGCGGACAGCGGCAGAGGGTTGCTTTGGGGCGAGCCATTGTTCGTGAACCCAAAGTATTCCTCTTAGATGAACCCCTTTCAAACTTGGATGCCAAGCTTAGGGTTCAGATGCGTGCCGAGATCGCTAAACTCCGTCATCGTCTGAAAACCACCTTTATTTATGTAACCCATGATCAGACAGAAGCTATGACCATGGGGGACAGAATCGTCGTCATGAAAGAAGGATTTATCCAGCAAGTCGATACCCCCATGAATTTATATAACCAGCCGAAGAATATGTTTGTGGCCAGTTTTATCGGCTCTCCGGCGATGAACTTCCTGAAGGCAAAGGTAAGGGAGGAAAAAGGGGTTCTTTGTTTAGAGACACCGGATTTCCGCTTGACTTCCGTTGAAGAGCGCCGAGAGGAGCTTGCTTCATACATATCGAAAGAAATCGTGATGGGGATTCGCCCCGAAGCTATTTATGATAAGGAGTCCTTTATAGAGGAGCATCCGGACTGGGCATTGGATGTAACGATTGAAGTGGTTGAACCGGTAGGCTCCGAGAACTATGTTTACTTCTTTTTAAGCGGCGTCAATATGATTGCACGCATGGAGCCTTCCAGCACAGCTAAAGTGATGAAAACTCACAGAATTGCTTTAGATATGAGGGCTGCTCATTTTTTCGATCCGGAGACTCAGGAGACAATACCCAGACAATGATGTAACCATAAAAATATCTGGAGACTGCACAATAAGGTTAGTTCTAGTGATATGATAGTTATGGGGTTGTATAGATGGTTGAAAAGGACGGATTAACGATTGAGGCCCTAAGGAGAAAAGCATGAAAATATTAGGCCATAGAGGAGCTGCCGGTACATCCCCTGAAAATACGTTGCCCTCCTTTGCCAAGGGCTTAGAATTTGGAGTGGATGGATTTGAGTTCGATGTGCAGCTGACGCGGGATAAAGAGATTGTCATTTGTCATGACGAACGAGTTGATCGCACCAGCGATGGTGTTGGCTGGATAAAAGACTATTCACTTAAGGAACTCAAGCAGCTTAACTTTGGGGTGGAGTTCGGTATGTTTGCTGCTATTCCCACCTTCACTGAGCTGCTGGAAATGCTGAAAGGCAGATCCCTCATACTTAATGTGGAAATTAAAACAGGCTTGATCAAATATCCTGGCATTGTTGGTCGAGTGGTTGATTTATTAGAAAAGTACCAAGTGACTCAGCAAAGCATTATTTCTTCTTTTGAACATCATACCATCTTAGAAGTTATTCAGGATTTCCCCCACCTGCAAACAGGATTGCTTTATGACTGCGGACTTGTCGCCCCTTGGCTTTATGCTCAGAACTTAGGGGCAAGTCATTTACACCCTCATTTTGCCTTTGTCACTCCGGAATTAGTTAGAGAAAGTCATTTGCGGGGAATCGGCGTTAATACTTACACAGTGAATGAGGATTGGGAGATGGAGCATGTTGCCGTCTCAGGAGCGGATATGGTAATTACCAATTATCCGGAACGTTTTATTGCCAGGTAAACAGTTGCTGGGAAACATTACCGGAGCAGATGTGGAAGGTTGACATGATCAGTAAAATGAATTTTAAAGAAGCTTTAATAAAGAGCCGAATCGTTCCTGCTGTTAAGCATCTGGAGGATTTAACGGAGGTCTTAAACATACCCGGAGTTTCCGTAGTGATTCTAATTGGCGGGGATATTAATGATTTAGAAGGGGTTCTGAAAGTCCGCAGCAGATACCCTGAGAAATCCTTGCTCGCTCATGTTGATTTAATTGAAGGCATCGGCAAAGATGAGGCAGGAATGCGTTACTTGAAACGCTTAGGCCTTGAAGGAGTTGTTTCGGTAAAATGGCAGCTTTTGCGCTATGCCAAAGAAAACAATCTATTAACGGTACAAAGGTTGTTTTTAGTGGATTCAGAAGCCATTCGCACGGGATTAAAAGTCATTAAAAAGGTAACCCCGGATGCTATCGAAATATTACCTGCCACCGTACCGAAATTTGCCATCGAAGAGTTCTTAAAGGTCACGGATTTAAGTATTTTAGGAGGAGGACTGCTGCGGACAGCGGAGGACGTACATACGGCCCTAAATAATGGTTTGACAGCGGTGACAGCAAGCCGGAGAAACCTCTGGAAGCTGCGTTTGACCTAAAATTTGATAGAAATGGCTGAGAGAAGAAGAGAAGCCACTGGAGGAAGCGTATTTGGTTCCACCAGTGGCTTTATGATGTTAACTAAGAATCTAAGATCTGGATTAAGGGGGAGCCAGTATGATAGATTACCAGGTTGTGATTGTTGGCGGTGGTGCAACTGGAGTAGGGATTTTGCGGGATTTAAGCATGAGGGGGATATCTGCTTTATTGCTGGAACAAGGAGACTTGGCCCATGGAACCAGCTCACGCTTCCATGGTTTATTGCACAGCGGCGCTCGCTATGCAGTTAAAGACTCTGTTTCAGCGGCAGAATGTATTGCCGAGAATCTCATTCTTAAACAGATTGCCGCTCATTGTATCGCGGATACAGGAGGTTGGTTTGTTCAGTCGGAAGAGGATGACTCCCTTTATGTGGAACAATGGCTTAAAGGATGCGGCAAGGCTAATATTCCTATACGGGAACTATCCCTTGCAGAGGCTTACGTCAAGGAACCCTTGCTGAAGAGTGTGTCCAGAGTGTTTGAGGTGCCTGATGCAACAGTGGATGGTTTTAAGCTGGTTTGGGCTAATGCCAAATCCGCTAAGCATTACGGCGGTGAATACAAAACCTATCATCAAGTTCAATCTCTTATTATGGAAAGCGGCAAGGTTGTTGGCGTAAAGGCCAAAGATCTTACCAATGGCGAAGAGGTGGCTTTTCATAGTGAAGTGGTAGTCAATGCCAGCGGTGCCTGGGCTGCAAAGATTGCGGCTTCTATCGGTGTTACTTTAGAGGTGATCTGTGATAAGGGAACCTTGCTGGCCTTCAATCATCGGCTCTTCCAGCGAGTGATCAATCGCTTACATCTGCCCAGTGATGGTGATATTTTTGTCCCCCATGAGACAATTACCATCTTGGGCACTACTTCGGAAATTGTTGACTCACCCCAAGATAATCAACCTAAGGATGATGAGGTTAAAAGGTTGTTGAGTATGGGTGGAATGCTTCTTCCTAATATCATAAATTACAGAGTCATCCGGGCCTTTGCAGGAGTAAGGCCTCTTCACCGGGATGATAGTAAACTGCCAGGGTCTGCAGAAGCGGGTCGGGAGGTAAGCCGGAACTTCGCCCTGATTGATCATGAAGCTCAGGATGGAGTTCAAGGGTTGATCAGCATTGTCGGAGGAAAGTTCACGACCTATCGCTTAATGGCAGAAAAAGTGTCCGACTGGGTGGCAGATAAGCTGGGCAATAAGGTCCCTTGCCGTACAGCTCAGGAATCATTACTGCCGGAAATACCTAAAGATTTACGACAACAAGCTTTGCGGATTTTGCCTTCTGCCGCTGCAGAAAAAATGCTGGAAAGGCTTGGAGATGATGCAAAAGAGGTTATTGAAAAAATCAAAAGGGATCCCAGTAAAGCCCAAATGCTATGTGAGTGTGAAATGGTGAGTGCTGCGGAAATAGAAAAAGTTGCCGCCGATCCGGATTCTCATCATTTGGCCGATATCCGGCGCAAGACTCGCCTGGGAATGGGGACTTGCCAGGGGGCTTTCTGTACCTACCGAGTGCTGCCTTTATTGAGACTGGAGAAGCAAAAGTTTGATCCTATACAAGGCGAGTTGCGAAGTTTTATTAATCAGCGCTGGAAAGGAATACGACCGGTATTATGGGGACAGCAATTGCGTGAAACTGAGTTAACCAGAGCAATATACGCAGGCACCCTTCAACTAAATGAAAACCAGCGATAATTGAGGAGGAGTTCCCATGTGGGATGGCATTGTCGTCGGAGGGGGTCTGGCAGGTCTTTTGGCCGGAATTCGAGGCGCTGAAAGGGGCAAAGAAATATTAATAATCTCAGAAGGGGTTGGAAGTCTGATCTATAGCTCTGGGGTAATTGATGTAGGGAACCCAGGGCTGTTAACTAAGCAAAAGAATCATCCTTATGCCTTATTGGGAGAAACAGCTCTTAATAAGGCCTTGGATTATTTCCGAACTCTATTTCCTGATTACCGGGGGGAAAGGGGTGAGGTTCAATACGCCCTCACTCCCTTGGGAACGTCCAGACAAGGAGGGTTAATTCCTGAAGGACTGAATGCCGGGGTTTTACAAGATGGCCAGCTAATGGTGCTGATGGTGCCGGAGGGGATGAAGGATTTTTTTCCGGAGGTCATAAAAGTCAATTTGGAAAAGACTTATCCTCAAAGTGTCTTAACCATACACCAATTTCGTCTGGAAGCCTTTGAAGCCTGGTATGCTCTTGGCAAACCCATAACAGGAATGGATTATGCCAGGTACTGGTGCTCTGCCCCGGGAACCCGGGCATTGAAAAATGTGTTTAATTCTCTGGTGCAAAGATTAGAGAACACGACCACAGATCTCCGCAATATTGTAATAATCTTCCCCGGACTTTCTGCAGGATTTTCAATGCTCTTACAAGAGGAATTAAAGAGACTGCCGTTTCCGGTTCTGGAGATGACGGCTTTTCCGCCGTCCTTTGCCGGCTATGAACTCTATCAAGCATTGAGGAAACGATTTAAAGCTTTGGGCGGGGAGATGATCGTAGGAGCAGGCGTTAAAGAGGTTGAACGGCAGGGAAAGCGTTGTCAAAGGATTCTTGTCCAGAGTAAAGGTAAAGATTCTGAGTTTAGGGCCCGCAAATTTGTCTTGGCAACGGGTGGAATTTTCGGCGGCGGCATAGAAGTAACCCCTCAAGAAGCCAAAGAGATGGTGTTTGGGTTACCCCTGTTTGTCCCAAGGGGTGAGTGGACGAAGGCAGAGTTTCTAGGTGAACAGCCTTACGCTCGTATGGGGGTTGAAGTTGATCATGAACTCCGTCCCCTGGATTTAAAGACCCATGAACTAATTTGGGAAAATGTACGCGTCATTGGACGAATGCTTGCTCATTGGGACCCGTGGATGGAGCACTGCGGGGGAGGAGTAGCTCTGGCTTCAGGATGGTTTGCAGGGGAGAAAATGTAGGAAGGATGCAGATTGAAATGGATGGACAAGATAAAGTCAGTAGTTTGGATGCATGTATTAAGTGTAGTGCCTGTACTGCCCTATGCCCTGTTGCAGCCGTGTATCCTTCCTTTCCGGGACCTAAAAGTCTCGGGCCTGATGCAGAACGATTCCGGCTGGAAGGCATAGCCACGTATACCAGGTATTTAAAGGACTGTTCTAATTGTAAAACGTGTGAAGTTACTTGTCCCTCTGGGGTAAGAATTACGGATATGATTTTGAGAGCGAGGGAAATGGCCCTTCAGGAAGGGCAAACAGGGGGAAAGGACCGGCGCCGCCGAGTCCGGGACCGAATCTTAGGTCGGGCAGAATACTTGGGACGGTTAGGAACGGTTTTTCCGAATCTGACCAATGAGATGCTAAAACTGTCTTTCCTGCGGGGGGGATTGGAAAACGCCTTGGGCATCAGCCGTTATGCTCCCTTACCTGCCTATAAACCCAAATTTAAACCGACGAAAAATACGAGTCCTGCTAACTCCAAGCAGGTTGTCTATTTTCCCGGTTGTTTTGTTACGTATAATGACAGTTTGACGGGTCTGGCGGTCGTAAGGGTTTTGGAGCACCAGGGGTATGACGTGATCGTACCTGCTTTCGGCTGTTGCGGGGTGCCCCTTCAAGCCAACGGAGAGTTTGAAGGAGCCAGAAAGAACGTCAGAAAAAACCTATCCTTGCTGAATCCTTATTTGCAGGCGGGAATTCCGGTGATAACATCCTGCACCAGCTGCAGCTTAGCGTTGAAGGAGGAGTATCCAAAGAGCAGGGTGCCCGGAGGGGAACTTATAGGTCAACAGACTTATGATTTATTCGAGTTTCTTTGGTTTCTGCATGAGAGAGGAGAACTTAAAAAAGATTTTCAAGAGGTTACCGTATCCCTTGGTTACCATGCTCCCTGCCATTTAAAGGCTCAAGGTATTGGAATCCCTTCCCTGCGCTTATTGCGCTTAATTCCGGGAGTACAGGTTACCAATCTCGATTCAGAGTGCTGCGGCTTATCGGGGAGTTATGGCTATAAGCGGGAGAAATATCCGCTGGCCATGGAAATCGGCGGGCCTTTATTTGCGCGTGTTCAGGCCGGCGTAACTAATAGAGAATTCCAAAGCATAATCACGGAATGCGGGGGGTGTCAGGTTCAAATTCAGCATGGATCGGGGATAGAAATCAAACACCCGATTTGGATTTTCCTGAAAGCTTACGGGCTGTCCCTGACTTAGTAAACCGTTTGCGCCTAAAAAATTGCTTCAGCTAGTAGGATAAGGCGATTGAGGAAATAAATATTTAACAGAAAATTTAGAATATTAAGCGGTTCCTTTTGGTAATATCCCTTTATATAATAATCTAACGTTATTTCTGTTGCTTACACGCAGGAATTTTAACGTCAATGCTGAATAGAGAAAGAGGTGTTATAAATAGGAATGTTTCGCAAATCAGGGTATGATAAGGTTTTGTTAAATCTGCGTGTGATGACGGCAGAGTTGGCCGAAGCAGTACAAAATCATTTAAAGGCAGCTATTGAAGCTCTGGAAAAGGGCGAGACGGTTCTGGATTGGGAAAGGCAAGATGACGTTATTGATCAATTAAGAGATAATATCGTGGATCGAAGTTATGACATCATGAGCTTACAGCAGCTTCGAGACCAGGATTTGCGGTGGCTGTTAGGGTTTCGGCGCATGGCTCAAGAGCTTGAACGATCTGCCGACTATGCCTGTGATCTGGCTGAACTGAGCGAGCTGAGGCCGGAGAAAGATTGGCCGGCAGACATCCGGCAGATGGCTAAGCAATTACTGTTTATGATCGAGTACACAACGGCTATTTTAAAGGGTAATAAAGAAATTGACAGGGATTTGGCAGATGAGGATGATGTTTTAGATGAAGCCTATGCTGAATTTAAGGAGGCCCTGTTAAAAGGGAGCCCACGGTTTAATGAGGGGCAACTGGGAATTTTTCTGGTGATTGCCCGTACAATTGAACGCATGGGAGACCATATTGTCAATGTTGCAGAGACGCTTTTATATATCCAAACCGGCAAGCGGAGGCTGGCTGATTGACAGATGGAGAATATTGCAGACGGGGAATGAGCAGCCATGATTTTGGCTGTTTGCTCTTTTTAATGCCATCCGTGGCGAGGTTTTCTAAGCAAAACTGTGGAAGGGGAGGGGAAAAGTTTGTCCAATCAATACATTTTAGCCTTAGATCAAGGGACGACGAGCTGCCGGGCGATATTGTTCAATCACTCTAGTGATGTTATTGGGGTTGCCCAAAAGGAGTTCAGGCAATTTTATCCTAAGCCCGGCTGGGTAGAACATGACGCAGAAGAAATCTGGAGTACCCAGTATGGTGTCATTGCCGAATTGCTGGCTAAAACCAGTATATCTCCGGAGGACATAGCTGGGATAGGCATTACCAATCAACGAGAGACCACTGTTGTCTGGGATAAGTTTACCGGGAAGCCAATCCATCCTGCCATAGTCTGGCAATGCCGGCGTACTACGGAGATCGTGGAAGATCTAAAAGCAAAGGGTTGGGATAAAAGCATCCGGCAAAAAACAGGGTTGGTCTTAGATGCTTACTTTTCAGGTACCAAAGTGAAATGGATTCTGGATCATTGCCAGGGCGCCCGTGAAAAAGCGGCCCGGGGGGAATTGTTGTTCGGAACCATTGATACTTGGCTGATTTGGAAATTGACCGGCGGCAAAGTTCATGTGACGGATTACTCAAATGCTTCGCGAACGATGTTGTACGATATTCACCAATTGAAATGGTCCGAGGAAATTCTGGCCGAACTGGATATCCCCATGAACATGCTGCCGGAGGTTAAGCCCTCAAGTTGCGTCTATGGATATACGGAGATACCTCTCTTTGGCAAGTGTTCCGTTCCAATTTCAGGGACTGCCGGGGATCAGCAGGCGGCTTTGTTCGGACAGATGTGTTTTGAACCGGGTATGGCCAAAAATACTTATGGAACAGGCTGTTTTATGCTGATGAACACGGGAGAAAGAGCGGTACCCTCCCAAAGCGGGTTGTTAACAACCATTGCCTGGGGAATGGAGGGTAACATAAATTATGCCTTAGAAGGCAGTGTGTTTATAGCAGGGGCGGCGGTCCAATGGCTGAGAGATGGGCTGAAAATTATTCAGTCGGCCGGGGATTCTGAGCAGGCTGCTGCGGCGGTGGAGGATACCAATGGAGTGTATGTGGTTCCGGCCTTCACGGGTTTGGGAGCCCCTTACTGGGATATGCGCGCTCGAGGTGCTATCTTTGGCCTGACCAGAGGAACAACTCAGGCTCATTTGATCCGAGCCACATTGGAGTCCATGGCTTATCAAACGAAAGATGTTTTGGGCGCTATGGAAAAGGATGCGGGGATAACTTTACAGACGTTAAGAGTCGACGGTGGGGCTGTAGCCAATAATTTTTTAATGCAGTTTCAGTCCGATATCTTAGGTGTGGGCGTGGAACGACCGGAAGTGATTGAGACAACGGCACTGGGAGCTGCTTACTTAGCAGGCTTAGCCGTTGGCTATTGGAAGAATAAAGAGGAGATCTGCTCAAGCTGGAAATTAAATCGTTCCTTTACACCGAAAATGTCTGAGGAGTACAGAAGCAAACTTTATCGTGGCTGGCTGAAAGCCGTCGAACGAAGCAAAGATTGGGAGGACTAACTTTCGTCTCATAAATGGCTGCTTAGCAGGAAACTGGATGATTATAGAGAATGATACAAAATAGACTAATTAAAGTTCATAAGAGCAGGAAGTTTTGGTATACTAATACATATTTGCTTATAGGGTCAATAACCATAACGGCCCCGAACCCTTGGGTCAAGTGAAAGGGGATTTTTGTATGAACAAGAAAAGTATCAAGGATGTCGAGGTAAGGGGAAAGCGAGTGCTGGTGCGAGTGGATTTTAATGTCCCCTTAAATGAGCAGGGACAAATCACCAATGATACCCGCATCCAAGCCGCACTGCCTACGATTACCTATTTGATCAAAGAAGGGGCTCGTGTCATCCTGGCTTCTCATTTAGGCCGTCCTAAGGGACAAGTTAATCCGAAATATTCTTTAGCACCGGTTGCCCAGCGCTTAAACGAATTGTTGGGGCAAGAAGTGGCTTTCGCTAAGGATTGTGTTGGGGATGCAGCTATGGAAGCGGTGAGCAAGCTGCAAGACGGGCAGGTTCTTTTGTTAGAAAATCTCCGCTTCCATGCCGAAGAGGAGAAAAATGATCCGGCCTTTGCTCAAAAATTAGCTTGGCTGGCCGAGCTTTTTGTTAATGATGCCTTTGGAACCGCTCATCGTGCTCATGCTTCTACTGAAGGAGTCACCCATTATATTCCGGCTGTTTGCGGCTTCCTTATGCAAAAAGAAGTTGAGTTTATGGGCAATGCCTTAGAAAAACCGGAACATCCCTTTGTAGCCATTATCGGCGGCGCCAAAGTAAGCGATAAAATCGGGGTTATTGAAAACCTCTTGGATAAAGTTGATGCATTAATCATCGGCGGAGGTATGGCCAATACTTTCCTTAAGGCTCAAGGTTTTAATGTGGGGAAATCCCTCCTCGAAGAAGAAAAGGTTGACTTGGCGAAAGAGCTTATTGATAAAGCCAAAATGAAAGGGGTTAAGCTTGAATTGCCCACAGATGTGGTTGCGGCCCAGGCTTTTCAGGCAGATGCGGCCCATCGCACTGTGAAAGTCTCGGAAATTGGAGACGGTGAAATGGCTTTGGATATTGGGGCGGAAAGTGCCGAGAGTTTCGCGGCCCTTATAGCAACGGCCCGCACGGTGATTTGGAATGGCCCCATGGGTGTATTCGAGATGGAGGCCTTTGCCAAAGGAACGGAACAAATTGCCCAGGCAGTGGCAGCCTGCACGGGAGTCACCATTGTTGGAGGAGGAGACTCTGTAGCGGCTGTGAAGAAAATGAAGGTCGGGGATCACATGACCCACATATCCACCGGAGGCGGAGCTTCCCTGGAATTCTTAGAAGGAAAAGTACTGCCTGGAGTGGCAGCTCTTCAAGATAAGAACTAGGGTTAAGTACTTGTTTTATACTGTTTTTAAGTATCGAGTTTTTAAAGTCGTAAATACTATATGAAACGGATGTTTCAGTTAAGGAAATGATTCTCGGAAGAAATGGAGGAAAATAAGGTGGCTAAACGACGCCCAGTTATAGCAGGAAACTGGAAGATGTTTAAAACTGTCAGCCAGGCGGAGGACTATGCCCTTAAGTTCTTGGATGAAGTTCGCAATGTGACGGAACTGGATATTGTGCTCTGCGCTCCCTTTACAGCTCTGTATGCCCTTAAAAATGAGCTGGAAGAAAGTATTGTTCACTTGGGCGCCCAAAACATGGCCTGGGCCGATCAAGGTGCCTATACCGGTGAGATTTCGGCGGAAATGTTGCTTGATGTTGCCTGTACTTACGTCATATTAGGTCATTCAGAACGACGGGAGATGTTCGGAGAAACGGATCCTGACATTGCTAAAAAAGTAAAAAAAGCGCTGGCAGCGGGGTTAACTCCCATCCTTTGTTGTGGAGAGAATCTGAACCTTCGTGAAGAAGGAAAAGCTGTTCAGTGGGTCCAAGGTCAAGTGTCACGTGCATTGGCCGGCATATCGGCTGAAAAGCTAGAGCGAATCATTGTTGCTTACGAACCCATCTGGGCCATAGGCACCGGCAAGACAGCTTCCAGCAAGGATGCCCAGGAAATGTGCGCTGCCATTCGTGTCACTCTGACAGAACTTATGGGACAGGATGTTGAGAAGGTGCCTATTCTCTATGGCGGAAGTGTCAAACCGGATAATATTGCTGAGTTAATGGCAGAACCGGATATTGACGGAGCATTAGTGGGTGGGGCAAGTCTTGATCCGCTGAACTTTGCCGATCTTATCAAAAATGCAGGGAATCTCGCATCCCGCTAGGAAGGATATAACTATGGAGGTTGCTAAACCACTTTTTCTCATGATTTTGGATGGATGGGGCTGTCGAGACGCTGGGGAAGGGAATGCCATTGCTTCAGCTAAGATACCCAACTTTGAGCGTCTTTCAAAAGATTACCCTTTCACTGTTCTTGAGGCATCGGGAGAGGCCGTAGGACTGCCGAAGGGTCAAATGGGCAATTCCGAAGTAGGTCACCTGAACATGGGAGCAGGGCGGGTGGTCTATCAGGAATTAACACGAATTTTTAAAGGAATCCAGGATGGTTCCATCTATAAAAATTCTGTTTTGCTGGAAGGGATGAATCAGGCAAAAGAAAATAATAAAGGGCTTCATCTTATGGGGCTTCTTTCTAATGGAGGAGTCCATTCTCACATTGATCACTTATTTGCACTTCTGGAAATGTCCAAACAGCAAGGTTTGGAGAAGGTATTTATCCATGTGATTCTGGATGGCAGGGATGTTTTGCCCCAAAGTGCCAAAGAGTTTATCAGTCAGCTGGAAGAAAAAATTAAGGAATTAGGCGTTGGGAAAATTGCCTCAGTAAGCGGCCGTTATTATGTAATGGATAGAGATAAGCGCTGGGAGAGGCTGGAAAAAGGTTACCGGGCAATCGCTTATGGTGAAGGAAAGCATGCACCGGGTGCCTTGGCCGCAGTGGAGTTCTCCTACGACACCCGGGTGACGGACGAATTCGTTGTACCAACGGTTATTGATGATCCGGAAGGGAACCCGGTGGGCCGAGTTCAAGAAGGTGACAGCATCATTTTCTTTAATTTTCGTTCGGACCGTGCTCGGGAAATCACCAGGGCCTTTGTTGATGAAGAATTTCCGGGATTTGAACGACCTCAGCGTCCCCATGTTCACTTTGTCTGTATGACGGAGTATGATGAAACTATTTCGGCACCCGTTGCCTTTCCCCAGCAGAACTTGGACAATACTTTGGGAGAAGTGCTTTCAGACCAAGGGCTGAAGCAGCTGAGGATTGCTGAAACAGAAAAATATGCTCATGTAACCTTCTTTTTCAATGGCGGCTTGGAAGAGCCCTTCCCCAATGAAGAACGAATCCTGATACCCTCACCTAAAGTTGCAACTTATAATTTGAAACCGGAAATGAGTGCCCGGGAAATCACTAAAGACGTTCTCGAACAGCTAAAGGAGTCAGCCTTTGATGTTGTCATTTTGAACTTTGCGAACCCGGATATGGTGGGGCATACAGGGGTATTTGATGCAACGGTTCAGGCTGTGGAGGTAGTGGATGAATGTCTGGGCCAGATCTATGACGAACTCCGGAAAGAGAAGGGGACGCTCATCGTGACGGCGGATCATGGGAACGCGGAAGAAAAAGTAGATCCTAAAACCTCCCTTCCTCTGACGGCCCACTCTACCAACTGCGTACCCTTTATACTTGCGGATGACAGGTATAAAGGCAGGAGTTTGCGCAGCGGCGGGGCTCTATGCGATGTGGCACCCACTATCTTAGAATTGCTTCAGATTCCTCTTCCCAAGGAAATGACAGGGAAATCATTAATTGAGGCTTAAGCAGACTAACCTGGACATTCTCTGTTTAAACAAACATAAATGGATTTAAGATTTAAAGAACAGTACCAAAGAAACGTTACCAAAAAAAGGGGGACATTGATCCAATGAGCTTTATTACAGATGTCTATGCAAGAGAAATTTTAGATTCCAGAGGGAATCCAACCGTAGAGGTGGATGTTGTTCTTACCGATGGGGTTATTGGCCGTGCCGCCGTCCCTTCCGGAGCTTCCACCGGCGCTTTTGAGGCTGTTGAACTTAGGGACGGCGATAAAACCCGCTATATGGGCAAAGGAGTATTAAAGGCAGTCGAAAACGTCAATGAAGCCATCGCTCCTGAAGTTGAGGGCTTAAATCCCTTCGATCAGCCTGGTTTAGATCGAGTGCTGCTTGAACTGGACGGAACGGAAAACAAAGGAAACCTAGGTGCCAACGCTATTCTGGGAGTATCGTTGGCAGCCGCCAAAGCTGCCGCCGAGTCTTTGGGTATCCCTCTCTATCAATACCTGGGGGGAGTCAACGCCAAAGAACTTCCTGTGCCCTTAATGAACATCCTCAACGGCGGGAAACATGCGGATAACAATGTGGACATCCAAGAATTTATGATCATGCCTGTTGGCGCCTCCAGCTTTGCTGAAGCCCTGCGCATGGGAACAGAAGTGTATCACAGCCTTAAAGCGGTTCTCAAGGAAAAATCCTTGGCCACAGCTATCGGGGACGAAGGTGGGTTTGCTCCCAGCTTAGAGTCTAATGAAGATGCCCTGCTGTGCATCGTGGATGCTATTCAAAGGGCCGGCTATCAGCCTGGTGAACAAGTGGCCTTAGCCCTGGATGTTGCTGCAACAGAACTTTATGAGAATGGAGTCTATAATTTAGCCGGTGAAGGAGTTAAGAAGACCTCGGATGAGATGATTGATTACTATGAGGATCTCATCCAGCGCTATCCCATTCTTTCCATTGAAGACGGTTTGGATGAAGAAGATTGGGAAGGCTGGCAAAAGCTCACCCAGCGCCTGGGGGATAAAGTACAGCTTATCGGTGACGACTTATTCGTGACGAATCCTAAGCGTTTAGCCCGGGGGATCAAAGAAAAATGCGGCAACTCAATTCTCATCAAACTTAATCAAATCGGAACTCTGACTGAAACCCTGGATGCCATCGAAATGGCTAAACGTGCCGGGTATACAGCTGTGGTTTCTCATCGTTCAGGTGAAACGGAAGATGTTACCTTAGCTCACGTGGCTGTAGCAGTTAATGCCGGAATGATTAAAACCGGGGCTCCGGCACGGACAGAAAGGGTAGCCAAGTATAATGAGCTGCTTCGAATTGAGGAAGAACTGGGAGAGAGCGCAATATACCGCGGTCGCCAAGCTTTAGCAAGATAGGTTGAGAAAATGGTATAGCAGTCAATATAAATTTGAGCTTATTGAGTTTTAAAGACGCTTGTGCTAAAATGGGGCTATTGACAATTTACAAAGTTGTGATGATATATAACATAGGTGTCTTAGGGGGTGAGTTTTTTGCAAATTGCTTTAGTAATTCTTTTAGTCCTTAGTTCAGTAGGACTTATTGCAACGGTGTTGCTTCAGTCCGGAAGAAGTGCAGGATTATCAGGAGCAATTTCTGGCGCTGGCGAAGCAATCTTTGGGAAAAAGAAAGGTATGGACGAATTATTCGGCAAACTCACAGGGGTTTTAGCAGGTGTCTTCTTACTGTGTTCTTTGGGCCTAGCGATACTTGTCAAGTAAATTGAAAGCCATTAAGGAAGGGTACTTCATATGAGGTGCCCTTCTCTGCTATTTCACGGAGGAGGATTTGATGGACCCGCAACAACATTTAGTGGAACCTTTTTATTTTCCTGGAAACCGTCTGGGCTGCTTGCTGATTCATGGCTTTTCTGGATCGTCTTCCGAAATGCGCTGGATGGGTGAGCGATTAGCGGAGTTTGGTTGGTCTGTCCTGGGAATACAACTTTCCGGTCATGGAACCACTCCCGAAGAGATGGCCAAGACTTGTTGGGCAGACTGGGCCAGGGATGCGGAAAACGGGTTAAACGAGTTAAGAAAAACTTGCGATACCGTGATTGGAATAGGGTTGTCTATGGGAGGATTACTGGTGCTCCATCTGGCAACACTTGGTCTTATCCATGGGCTGGTGGCAATGAACGCTCCCATGGTACTGGCAGATAGGAGAACCCGTTTCGTTGGGCTTATCAAACCTTTTATCAAGTTTGTCAACAAGCCCGGCTCCCGGTCGAAAACATCATCCCTGGGATTAGATCCCGATAGGGAGCGCTTTGTTTATGATCGTATTCCGGTGGAGGCCTTGGTATCGCTGAATAGAGGAATTCGCCAGGTGCGCAGCAAACTTCATCTAATTAGCTGCCCGTCATTAATAATGCAAAGCAGGAAAGATTATACGGTGAACCCCATCAGTATGGAAATTATTAAAGAGAAAATAAAGCAGGTTAACCCGCTGACATATTATTGGGAAAAATCCGGACATATTTTAACCCTCGGACAGGAACGAGAGGAAGTTATTAAAAAAATACATGAATTTCTGGACAACCATATTCTTTAGTATTTGCAGATAAACGGATCAAGACTAAGGATTCAAGTTACATAATTCAGTAAATAATGGGTTTGATGAGGAGTTACTTTCGAAAAAATAAGGGTTTTCTAAACATTTATTAGGATAAAAAAGGTAATCTATGTTATACTAAAATTCCGGATGAGAGGAGGAGCCGTATGTCTTCTGGAGGAATTAAAGTTGTTGCTGAAAATCGAAAAGCCTTTCACGATTATTTTATTGAAGATAGAATAGAGGCAGGAATCATTCTGACAGGAACAGAGATCAAATCCATCCGCAACGGACGAATTAATCTTAAGGACAGTTATGCACGTATCGATGACGGGGAAGTTTGGGTTCATCAGATGCATATCAGCCCCTATGAGCAAGGAAATCGTTTTAATCATGACCCTCTAAGGCCGCGTAAGCTTTTGATGCATCGTTCTGAAATTAATAAGTTAGTGGGTAAAATTCAACAACAAGGGTTAACCTTGATTCCGATTAAAATCTATTTAAAAAAAGGGATGGCAAAAGTAGAATTGGCAGTTGGTCAAGGTAAGAAAAATTATGATAAACGGCAAGCTCTTGCTGAAAAAGAAGGCAAGCGAGATATTGAGCGGGCTTTAAGGGATCGTAATAAAGCATATTAAAATAAAAAACTATTTAATTGCCTTAACTAGCTGTTTTACCATTAAAAACTAAAAATTCCATGGATATTCAGCTTTGCTTTTTGAGCAAATATGTTATACTATGCAAGTAGAACGTTTACTTTGGGGGCGTTTTAGACTCGCTCGGGGAAGCGGTGGCAAAGGTTGCGCGTCGAGATTCCACCTGGTCTCGTTAAACGGTGGACACAAATAGTTAACGAAGATAATTTCGCTCTAGCAGCCTAAGTGCCGCTAGCATTCTGCCTTCAGAACCTACGATGAAGGGTCAGAGTGTCATTTAAGTAGGACGCTCTAATGTCAATGCTCGGAGACATTAGCTAAGATGATCGAGATAGCCTGAAATGAATCCTTGCCTTTAGGAGTCACGACTGGCGAAATATAAAATAAAGGATACACGCGTAGACGCTTTTGTGGTCGTTCTTCGATACAGGGGTGCAAGTCCCCTCGCCTCCACCAATCAAACCCTCGAATATTGAGAAAATATATATGATGAAAGCCTTGAGGTACATACAGTTGTACTCCTCAAGGCTTTTTAGCATTTTAGAGCAGATTAAGCATCATTTGAAGCGGTGTTTTTTAGTTATTTACACTATTTTCGATAGAAGGAGCATACCTTTGGCTAATGACGTAAAAACAATAACAGGCTGTCAGAATGTCATGATATATTAAGTATTTATAATTTAAAATGTAAGTTATGGAAGGAATTGAAAGAAATTTGTTGAATGGTAGAGGATGTGGCTGGGATCAAGTATAGAAACAATGGAATGTTCGACAGGGGGGCTTCTATGTCCATAGCAAAACGTTATAACCAAAAAGCTCTCTTTTTCTCAGTTATACTAAAGGAAAGATTTGAGAGGATATTTGAATATCCTCTGACCATTGTTGAAGCTCCCATGGGCTATGGGAAAACAACGGCTGTCAGGGAGTTTTTAAATAATACAGGTGCTAATGTTCTGTGGCAAAGGGTTTATGGCAGTTCACTCGACAGTTTTTGGCATGGCTTTAGTCGCTTGTTTGCTGAATTGGATGACTTCCTTTCTCGTAACCTTGAGCAGCTTGGGTTTCCAGATGACAGTATATCAAGGCTGGAAGCCTTAAGGTTAATTGAGGATCTTGAGATGACTGTTAAGACTGTGCTTGTAATCGATGATTACCACTTAATAGATAACTTCTTGGTCAACAGCTTTATAGAGTTTCTTGTGGAAAGTGAAGTAGCGAATCTGCACGTAATTTTAACCGCACGCTATACGGAACTTCAAGGCCTTGATGAATTGAAGCTTAAGGGTTATTTATATCATATAACTAAGCAAACCTTTGAACTGATGCCTAAGGATATTGCAGGATATTACAGACTCTGTGGAATTAGACTTAAAACTTTTGAAGCAGAAGAGTTATATTCGTTGACCGAGGGTTGGATTAGCGCTTTATACCTGCTCATGCTCAATTATATCGAGGAGGGCAGCTTCAGAACCATCACAAATATCTATAATCTGGTTGAAAAGGCAGTATACGCACCTTTTGCCGAGGAGGTTAAAGCTTTTCTCTTAACCTTGTGTCTGTTCGATAGCTTTACCCTCGAACAAGCCATACACATGTGGCAGAAAGAAAATGCAGGTCTAATTTTAACGGAAATTACAAATAAAAATGCCTTCGTAAAGTACGATCATAAGACTAAAACCTATCAAATGCATAATATCTTCACAAACTTCCTTAAAGATAAGCTGGAAGGCAAAAGCGTAAAGCAGCAAATCCAATGGAGAGCGGCTCAGTGGTATTTGAAGGAGGGTAACTATTTTGCGTCTATGCACTATTTTTATGCATGTAAAGACTTTGATCAGTTGCTTTTTGCACTTGAAAACAACAAAGCTAATGGGGTAAACAACGCAAATAGAAGGGAGTTATTTATAAAGTATTTTAAAGAATGCCCGGATGATGTTAAGAGCAAGCATCATTTTGCTTTACTTATTTTTGCTCTATCCTTTATAATCTATAGAGAACCGGTTTTATTTGAAAAGGCTTGCCGTGAATTTATTGGCAATATCCAAAAGGATGATAGCTTGAATAATGAATTTAGACAGCGGCTATTAGGGGAATATGAACTGTTACTAAGCTTCACGGGATATAACGATATTAACAAAATGTCAGAGCACCATCAGAAAGCTGCCAAATTACTTCATGAGCCTACTTCATTCATTGACCTGCAAGCTAATTGGACCTATGGAGCCCCATCGGTTTTACATATGTTTTATAGAGAAAGCGGTAGGCTTGAAAAACATGTTCATGACATAATTGAGGCATTGCCCTATTATTACCAAATAACCAACGGTCACGGCAGCGGTGCTGAATATGTCATGGAGGCGGAGAGATATTTCAATATGGGCGATTTTATAAATGCTGAGATTGTGATGCATAAAGCCTTGAATAATGCTCGAACAAATAATCAGACGGGGATCGTTATTTGTGCACTGTTTCTGCAAATTCGCCTTAGTATTTGGAAAGGGGATTATGCCACCGTATTGGATCTTTTTCAGGTCATGCATGAAAGTATATCAGACCTAGGGCAGAGTAATTTTAATCATACTATTAATATTTGTGAGGGGTACGTTTATTCCCTCCTGAAGCAAAGGGATAAAATACCCAGCTGGATAGGGTCAGGTGATTTTAGCAGCAGCCGGCTTCTTTTCCCGACGGTGCCAATGTTAAATATTGTGTATGGCAGAGTACTGCTTATTGACGGGGAATACTTACGCCTCATAGGCAATGCTGAACATTTTATTGGCTTAGCCTCTGTTTTTCCCAATCTGCTAGGACAAATTTATACATACATCTACCTTACGGCTGCAAACGGGCAAATATTCAGGACGGATGAAGCAATATTCGCACTTATTGAGGCACTTGCTATAGCAATGCCAGATAAGGTATACATGCCTTTTGTAGAGAACTGTGATTATATTAAACCTTTCCTTGAGCAACTTTATAATCAAGGCAAATACGGGGAAGATATCATCAGAATATTGGAACTTTATAAAACCTATCAGAAGTCAGTAGAGTGTATGATTAAGGAGAATTTTTCGGCAGAGGAAAAACCCGATCTTACTGAAAGAGAAACTCAAATTGCCCAGCTTGCAGCTGACGGACTTTCCAATAAAGAGATTGGTGAAAGACTGTATATTTCCATAAATACAGTCAAAACCCAGCTGAAAAGTATTTTTGAAAAGCTTGGTGTGAACTCGCGGGCTCTTTTAAAGCAAGAATTTAAAGAAAAACTGTGAAAATTGATCTATAATATCACCCACTGGGTGATATTAATCGAGATAGGTCCGCTATACAATTTATTGTATGGTGGATTTTTGTCTTAGGGGGTGATGAGATGAGCCGTATAAAAAGTGTGGTGCCCAAAGGAGATTACCGATTGGAGGTACAACTTGATAACGGAAGCAGTGTAACGCTGAATCTTGAAAGCAGACTTCAAACGGTGAGATTTGGCATGCTCTCGGACAAGCAGTTTTTTAAAACGGCAACCACTGATGGAATCTGTATTCGGTGGGACAACAAAATTGAAATATCAATTAATGAGGTTTTCCAGCTGGTACAAAAGTAGTGCCTTAGAAGATTACAGGCTTGGGAACAGTCAAGTTCGTTTTCAAGCCAAAAGCCGAATTGAGTGCATGCGATTTTAAACTAGGGCGAAAATATAACGAGGAGGAATAATGATGATCAAAAGATTTAAAATGATTACCATAATGTTTCTGATGTTGGGTGTTTCACTAGCTTATAATATGGCCGGTCCCAAACCTGCCATGGCTGCAGTTGAACCATTTATAGGGGAAATCAGTCTAGTTCCTTACAACTTTGCACCAAGAGGGTGGGCGTTCTGTGAAGGCCAACTTCTTCCAATAAGCCAGAACCAGGCACTTTTTTCTCTTCTTGGGACAACTTATGGAGGGGACGGGGTCACCACGTTTGCCTTACCGGATTTGCGGGGGCGCTTACCTATTGGCGTCGGGGTAGGACCTGGTCTTTCAAATTATAATTTAGGAGAAACTGGTGGGACCGAAACGGTAACCCTGACCAATAATAATATGCCAATGCACAATCACCAGATTAATGCGATTACCAGTCCTGGGAATAGCTCGGTTCCGGGGCCAAATGAGTATCTTGCACAGCCCCAGACTCCCGACAGGCAGGAAATAGACATTTATGCCAGCGGTACTCCTAATACCCAGTTAACTAGTACTTCAACCAGCCCAAGCGGGGGTAGTCAACCCATCAGCATCATGCAACCCTATTTGGGCTTACATTATATCATAGCACTTGAAGGAATTTACCCTACACGAGATTAGACGTTCTTAAACACCAAAAGAGAAATCTTGGGCTTTCTGTCCTGAGTCAAATGGTATACAAAAATAGGTTCAATTATTATTGGAGAGGTTTTTAAAAACTGATAAGTTTGAAGGCGAAGTGATGAAAGATGAAGTTTCGAGCAATCATCTCGTTGTTCGATAAGAGGATTATTCCGCTCATGGCAGTAATTTTCTTCCTTTTTGCTGGTCCCGCCAAGGCCAACAGTATGATTTATTACACTCAATCCTATTTTCCGTTTCAAATGATCAGCGCAGATTTATCAAACCCAGGTACATCTAAAGTGATTTATAACTCCGGGTCTGGAAACCCCTATGCCATTGCGGTGGATGCAACAAATAAATGCCTCTATTTTTCAGACCCCAATCCCACGGTAGCAAAAATTTTCAGTGGCCCTTTAGACGGGGATGCAGGTGATTACACAACTTTTATTTCTAATGTCAGCGCAGAAGGAATTGCGGTAGATCCGGTTCACGGCTATATTTATTATGCTCAGCCAAGTACCGGCAATGTAGTCAGAGCAAATCTGACAGACGGTTCAGGGCAACAACCGATTTACAGTTCGGCAGGTGCGCCGAGGGCGGTCGCTGTTGATCCGGTTGGGGGCTATATTTATATAGCTGACTATAATTTGGGCAAAATAATCAGAGCCAACCTTGACGGAAATAATCAAATAGATTTTATCACTAATGTTCATGCTAAAGGCATCGGAATAGATACAACTCATGGAAAAATCTATTATACAGATGCTTACAATCCAAACTATAATCTTGTATGCGCTAACCTTGCAGACGGCAGTGGGGCAGAGATTCTTTATTCATCTGCAACAGGTTCGCCGGGAGCTATTGCCGTTGACCCTGTAAATGGGTATATCTATTTCTCGGATTGGCATTCTACAGTAGCAAAAATCTTTAAGGCAGAGCTTGATGGTTCAAATCGAGTAGAGCTCATAAATGGCGTCAATTCCTATGGGATTGGTTTGTATATAGAACCGGCGATCTTTACAATTAGCGGAACAATTAGTGATTTTCAAGGGGGGTTACAAGGAGCAACAGTAGATGCAGGAAATGGAAATACTGCTGTCACGGATGCCAGTGGTAACTTTAGCCTAAGCTTACCCAATGGCACATACACTCTGACAGTAAGCAAAAACGGGTACCTAAGCAGTACTATGGGTATAACCGTAAGTGGGAGTAACATTACAGGGCAGAACCTGACCCTGTCGAAGGTTCCCGAAGTAACCGGCATAGGTCCTTCGAGCGGGCCGGAATCCGGTGGTACGATAGTTACGATCAGCGGTACTGGGTTTACTGGTGCTACTTCAGTTAATTTCGGCCCGGCTGTTGGAACAAATCTATCAGTTATTAGCGATACATTAATCTCAGTAACTTCCCCAGCAGGGACTGGCACGATAGATGTTACGGTAACAACACCAGGCGGGACAAGTGCGTCGAATTCGAGTGACGAGTTTACCTACACCGATACTTCCTTAATCAGCATAACGGCCCCAAGTGCCATCACGGGTGTAGCCAACGGCACAGCCAAAACAGCGGCAGCCCTGGGATTGCCTTCAAGCGTAGTTATGGTTACTGATAATGGCAGCGTCAATGCCAGTGTAAACTGGGATGTAAATGCATCGACATATGATGAGTCCACAACAACGGAGCAGACTTTTAGTGTAAACGGAACAGTAACCCTGCCAACAGGCGTGGTAAATCCAAACAGCGTAGCCTTAACTACCACGATCAGCGTCACCGTTGATGCGGCAGCCGCGGTCGATAAGACCTTAATCAGCATAACGGCCCCAAGTGCCATCACGGGTGTAGCCAACGGCACAGCCAAAACAGCGGCAGCCCTGGGATTGCCGTCGAGCGTAGTTATGGTTACCGATAATGGCAGCGTCAATGCCAGTGTAAGCTGGGATATAAATGCATCAACATATGATGTGACCACAACAACGGAGCAGACTTTTAGTGTAAACGGAACAGTAACCCTGCCAACAGGTGTGGTAAATCCAAACAGCGTAGGCTTAACTACCACGATCAGCGTCACCGTTGATGCGGCAGCCGCGGTCGATAAGACCTTAATCAGCATAACGGCCCCAAGTGCCATCACGGGTGTAGCCAACGGCACAGCCAAAACAGCGGCAGCCCTGGGATTGCCTTCAAGCGTGGTCATGGTTACCGATAATGGCAGCGTCAATGCCAGTGTAAACTGGGATGTAAATGCATCGACATATGATGAGTCCACAACAACGGAGCAGACTTTTAGTGTAAACGGAACAGTAACCCTGCCAACAGGCGTGGTAAATCCAAACAGAGTAGCCTTAACTACCACGATCAGCGTCACTGTTGATGCGGCAGCCGCGGTCGATAAGACCTTAATCAGCATAACGGCCCCAAGTGCCATCACGGGTGTAGCCAACGGCACAGCCAAAACAGCGGCAGCATTGGGATTGCCTTCAAGCGTGGTCATGGTTACCGATAATGGCAGCGTCAATGCCAGTGTAAGCTGGGATGTAAATGCATCGACATATGATGAGTCCACAACAACGGAGCAGACTTTTAGTGTAAACGGAACAGTGACCCTAGCAACAGGTGTGGTAAATCCAAACAGCGTAGCCTTAACTACCACGATCAGCGTCACTGTTGATGCGGCGGCCGCGGTCGATAAGACCTTAATCAGCATAACGGCCCCGAGTGCCATCACAGGTGTGGCTAACGGCACAGCTAAAACAGCGGCAGCATTGGGATTGCCTTCAAGCGTGGTCATGGTTACCGATAATGGCAGCGTCAATGCCAGTGTAAACTGGGATGTAAATGCATCGACATATGATGAGTCCACAACAACGGAGCAGACTTTTAGTGTAAACGGAACAGTAACCCTGCCAACAGGCGTGGTAAATCCAAACAGCGTAGCCTTAACTACCACGATCAGCGTCACCGTTGATGCGGCAGCCGCGGTCGATAAGACCTTAATCAGCATAACGGCCCCAAGTGCCATCACGGGTGTAGCCAACGGCACAGCCAAAACAGCGGCAGCCCTGGGATTGCCTTCAAGCGTGGTCATGGTTACCGATAATGGCAGCGTCAATGCCAGTGTAAACTGGGATGTAAATGCATCGACATATGATGAGTCCACAACAACGGAGCAGACTTTTAGTGTAAACGGAACAGTAACCCTACCAACAGGCGTGGTAAATCCAAACAGCGTAGCCTTAACTACCACGATCAGCGTCACCGTCAATGCGGCAACGAATACAGGCGGCAGTTCCAGCAGTTCGTCTGGAGGAAGCAGTGGAGGTGCGACCCCTTCAACAGTAACAGGAGATGTCATCAATGGTAAAACTGGACAAGTCGTAAAGGGAATAGAAACTCAAGTTACTACTGAAAGCAACGGAACTAAAACCGTCGAAGTTAAATCTAAAGAAGTAATCGTATTTCGACAACCGGATGGTAACCAGAGTTCAGTCAGTGATTCAAGCAGACTGGGAATAAATGCAATAACTAACGCCGATTCCAAGATTACATTAAAGGCTGATGGAACCATTCAAATCAAGAACCTAGCTGCTGGAACAGACTCTATATTCACAGTAACCTATGATTTAGGGAATGGCCAAAAAATAACCATCGGCACCATCGAAGTCAAAGTGGGAAGCGACGGGAAAGTCAGCTTTACCTATACCTTAATTGATCCATATGGCATAATCACTGATCCAACCACCGGGAAGGTAATTGTTGGAGTCGATGTAACTTTGTATTATGCGAATACGGAAAGAAATAAAAACACCGGCAAAACACCGGATTCCATCGTACAACTTCCTGTTCTTGACGGCTTTAAACCTAACAACAATAAAAATCCCCAAGTTAGTGATGCAAGTGGGGCTTACGGCTTTATGGTCTTCCCTACTTCAGATTATTACATCGTAGCCAAAAAAGATGGTTATGAAGCATATAGGAGTCCTACCATTTCTGTGGAACAAGATATTGTAAAATGGGACTTCAAGATGAATAAATCTATTTCAGGATTAATGCGACTTTCAGGCTTGACAAGTGTTGATACCGCCCTCGAAATTGCCAAAGCCAACTACACCACAAAGCTTACCAATGTTGTCCTAACTACCGCAGAGAATTATCCAGATGCCTTAGCAGGAAGTGTTCTGGCCTACAAACTTAATGCTCCTATACTCCTAGTGGGAAGTACAGAAGTCGACCAAGAAAAGATCCTGGCCTATATAAAGACCAACTTAGATACCACAGGAACAGTCTATATCTTGGGTGGCACTGCCGCCGTCAGCTCTGAAATGGAAGACAAAGTAATCGCTAGTGGCTTCAACCATGTAACCAGGCTTGGTGGCATAGATTGCTATGAAACCTCGGTCAAAATAACGGATCAATTAGGTGTCAAGAACGGAACGCCGATCGTCTTAGCTTATGGAGGAAACTATCCTGACGCCTTATCCATTAGTAGTATTGCAGCAGAAACGCAGTACCCAATACTTTTAGTTCAAAAAGATGAACTTAGCGATGCTGTCAAGAATGAGATTACCATAATTAAGCCCACCAAAGTCTATATCATCGGAGGAGAAGGAGTAATCAGTACAACTGTAGAAAGCCAAGTCGCACAGATCACGTCATTAGACAAAACTAATATTGTGCGAATCGCAGGAGCAGACCGCTACGAAACCTCTCTTGCCGTTGCAAAATACTTTGATTTATCAGGTCAAAGCGTTTGCATAGCTACTGGAAACAACTTCCCAGATGCTCTGACAGGAAGTGTTTATGCCGCTAATTACAATGCCTCGATTATTCTAGCTGACGGCGGATTGTCAGATCAGATTATGAATTATCTAAAAGAAAAAAAAATAACCGGAGCGACCCTATTCGGAGGGGAGGAAGTTGTCAGTAAAGTCATTGAGCAGCAACTTGGACAGCTAATTGAAAAATAAGTATTAGAAAAACGACAGGCATACGTGGCATAACTCTTGATACTATTGAGTTATGCCACAAAACAATTCTGTTGTCGTGGGTTTGGTTAAGTATGGTTCGCCTCCACCAAATAAGTACTTAATCTTGGGACAATTGAAGAACATAAAAAGTCCAGTATTACTGGGCTTTTCGGCTTCCTTGGGGGAAATTAAGCATCGTTATGGCGATGCTTTTTATGTTATATCACCATTTCATCGAAAGATGCGCCCTTCTTTGGAAAGTTTGAGGCACAGCCTCGGTATTACAATATGAGCATTGAAGAAAATTATATAGAGGCGCAAGGAGGCATGAAAACTTTCTCCTACTTTTGCATAGGCCTTGGTTGTGGGATGTTTGGTCACGGTTTGGGGTATGGTTCTATTTTCTTAGATTATTTTCGCGAAATAAAAAGGAATATAAAGTATAGTAGCGAAATTTGATGTTGAATCTTGGTTTAATTCGATTTTTAATTCTATTTGCTTAGGAAGATTCAATAAATTAACAGTATTGGCTCTCTAAATATGGAGGATGAAATATGAGGAAAAGAAGAACAAGCCAAAATAGTCGTGGACGAGACAAGGATAGGTTAGATAACTTATCTGCTGCACAAAAAGAGAACGTAATTAAACAACAGTACATAGATGAACTACTTGTGCCTGGCATCAGGACAGAAGCAAGTTTCAAACAGCTATTTGAAAATATGATGGATGGTTTCTCCTATCATAAGATGCTCTATGATTGTGAAGGAAAACCGGTTGATTATGTGTTTTTAGAGGTAAATACTGCATTTGAAGAACAAACAGGCTTGAAGAAAGAAAACCTTATTGGAAAAAGAGTTCTTGAGGTGTTGCCCAACACAGAAGGTTATTGGCTAGAAGTTTATGGGAGAGTTGCTCTGACAGGAGTTCCGGAAAGATTCGAAAACTATTCACAGGAACTCGGTAAATGGTATGCCGTAAGTGTTTATTCCCCGGAGACAAATTATTTTGCTGTTATTTCAAGGGATATCACTGATCCCAAAAAAAGGGAAGATGAATATCGCTATTTGAGTTATCATGACCCTTTAACAGGACTTTATAATAGAAGATTCTTAGAAGAAGAAATAAAACGATTAGACACTGAAACAAATCTTCCGATTTCTATCATCATGGGAGATGTAAATAGGCTGAAACTTGTTAATGATGCTTTTGGTCATGACATAGGGGATGAACTTTTACATAAAGCGGCAGTTGCTATTCGAAGTTTCTGCAGACCAGAGGATATAGTTGCTCGCTGGGGCGGGGATGAATTTGTGATCGTTCTGCCAAACACTAATAGTAAAGAAGTAATAGAAATTATTAATGAAATTAAAAACCGATACTCAAATGAAAATTTTAACTCATTAAGTGGGAGCATCTCCTTTGGCTGGGAGACCAAAAGAAGTGCTGATGAAGATATACTAAAGGTTTTAAAAAATGCCGAGGATTATATGTACAAACATAAAATTATTGAAAATGTTGGCATGAGAGCTGATGCAATAAAAACAATTATCAATACTCTTCATGAAAAAAACTCAAGGGAAGAACTGCACTCTCAAAGAGTCAGTGAATTATGTCAAAAAATAGGTAAAGCTTTAGGCCTTTCCGAAATTAAAGTTTGTAAACTTAAAGTGATTGGGCTCCTACATGATATTGGTAAAATTGCAATTGATGAAAGCATACTTAATAAACCTGGGAAACTTACAGAGCAGGAGCGGAATGAAATAAAACGCCATCCGGATATCGGCTATAGAATATTAAGTTCTACGAGTGAAATGTTAGAACTAGCTGATTGTATATTAACCCATCATGAAAGATGGGATGGAACTGGTTATCCCAGAGGCTTAAAAGGTGAGGCTATCCCTGCTAAAGCAAGAATACTTGCGCTTGCTGACACTTATGATGCGATGACCAGCCAACGACCTTATCGAAAGGCTTTTAATAAAGAGGAAGCTATAGCGGAAATTATGAAAAATGCCGGTACGCAGTTTGATCCTGAATTGGCAAGAGTGTTCGTTGAAAAAGTGTTAGTATCGTTTTAACGTGCTTTTTCTAATAGAGGCAGTCTTTTTCAAATACAAGAATTTTTTTAAAAACCCAAGGGTTGGGACAATGACTCGCTGAATAAATGGATGACTGTTATTGTTCTTTGCAGGAGCTTTTCGATTCATATGCTTTTTTTGTCATGTTGTGGAGCCATCTGGTATTTTCTTTAGACATTAAATCTTCGACTCTTTGGACAAATAGTGGGAGTGCATTATCTGAGTTATAGATGTTAACTCGGGCAAGAAAAAGAAACTTCTCCCGTTTTAAGGATTCTGCCGTTGTTCTGAACTCCAGCCAATTCTCCTGGAATCGATACAAAGCCAGGAGGCTGCTTATAATAGTGATTGATATACCTAAAATACCTACAATAACTTTAATAGAGCTAAAACCGGAAGAAACAAAAGTAACAAGAAAGGGAATTAAAGCTGCGAAGACAATTTCAATGGTTTTTAGAAGTTTGTACATTCTTTGATTCCGTTTACTCATAGTCGAATACCAATGTATCTGCTCATTCACCCTGTCTTGTATGTATTTCTCCGATTTAATGGTATTGTCCATGACAACCCTTCCTCTGAAATTAAAATAAGTAAACCCGTAAATTTAAACCTTATTCCTTATTAAGCCTATTTAGAGGATGAATTTTAAATATTGTTAAGTAAAGAACTAGCTATTAATAATAAAGCTAGTTCTTTACTTATGTACTGGAGTCACTCATATATAAAGCATGACATAAAATGAATAAAGTTCATTGGTTTAAAGTTTTAGAAAACCAGAAATAATAAGAGTGAGGTGAAAAATATGGCCAAATATGTCAAAAAACCTATACCAGTTGAGGCTGTTGAGTATACATTTGGGTTAGAAGACGGATTTGATGATTTTGAAGTAGCCATTAAATCCGGATTAGTTATAAATGGTTATGAAAACCCCGTTGAAACGGGAAAAGTCCCCTTTATTAAAACTTTGGAAGGTAAGCATTATATTAGCAAAGGGGATTACATTATTACCGGAATCGAGGGGGAACGGTATCCCTGTAAAAAGAACATTTTTTTAAAAACTTACATGTTGCTTAGTTCGTGAATGACTTCCTCTTCAATGATTTTCGCTGCACTTTTCATAGAAGTGGGGCGAAAAACATTTTGTTGTTTAATATATTCATGTATTCTCAGATCAGAACTATCAATTGTATCATCTATTATTAAAGGGAAGATTTTTTTAATGTTCCCTGGTTTGCATTGACACAGTCTTATCGCTTCGGAAATTTCCCTTTGCACATATTTACTCTCCAGAGAACTATCCGACAATAAAACAACAAAAAAATCTATTTCAGATAATAATTTAAGGAAGAAGTCTTCCTTTTTGTTCTTTTCCGGCAAAGTTTTCTGATAATAGATTAGTTCGCAGTAATTCTTTAAAGAGTTTAAGTTTTCTATAAGATTGTACAGTTTTTCTTTATCTTTATGACTATAGGCGAAAAATATACCAAGCATATTAAACCCCCAGCAATATGAAGTCAGTAAATCCTATTAGAAAGGATAAGCATTTATACCATATATCAATGGGTTATTATGCCAAAGAGAAACAAGTTTGTGGAAAACTTTCGCGCTTCCAAATTCGTCAGCGCAGACGAATTTGGAATAAACGCTAATTACATAAATAACCTGATACGCCATGTGCATCCGGATTTTTGGCAGTGTACTCGTGATTAGCTCTTCGGTTTGCCTTATTACAAGTTTAAGCTCTAAATTCAATAGCATAAAAAGGGTATTGCAAAAAAATAGAGAATTTTTACCCTAAAATTCTATTTGAAGGAAAGAACTATGAAAAAGAAAAGTTTGATTTTCCAGTTATTCGTTGCTCTGTTTATTATTCTTCAGTGTCTGATTACCTTTTTGGGTTTTTTGACTTATAAGTATGCGGAATCAGTCATTCAAAAAGAAGTTATTCAACTTAATTCCAATATGCTTCAGCAGATTGCCATCAGAATCAATCAGGAATTAAAGGATGTAGAAGTATTAGCCAGCCGCATTGCCTATGATACGAGTATTATTGATTCGCTTAAAAAAAGCTCAGGCGGAGAGAGTGTCAACAAGGATCAGATTCAGAAAATCGAAGGAATTATGGCTGGTTACATCTGGTCCTATCGAAGTACGGCGATGCTCATCGACGGGCATTTAATCGATAATCGCGGCAATAACTACTCGACCTCGTATTCCATGTCATCCAATCAGGATGCCGATTTAGATACCTATGCCAAATCACTGGAAGCTGGTAAAGATAGTATCATTCTTCCCATGAAGTCTTACGAAAAAGCTACAGGAGGATATAATTATTATTTCCAATTAGTTAGAAAAGTTGAAGCTTATATTTCAAAACAAACTTATGGTTTGTTATTATTGAACGTAAATGAGAAGTTATTGTGTGATAATTATATCCGTTTAACCAATGAGGAAAAAGATTTCTTTATTGTGGACCAGAATGGGGTGATTATTTCTCATAAGGATAAAAATAAAATCAACAAAAAACTAAATAACTTTAATAAGACAAATGACCTAAATAATTTGAATAACTATTATTTAAATGAGGATAAGCTTTTTATATTTCAACCAATAAGTGATTACGGTTGGTACATTGTAGAGTCCGTTTCGTTACAGAGTGCTATGCTGCCTCTAAAAAAAGTAGAGCTGTTTTTAATAACCTTTGGGCTCTTATGCATCATACTTACAGCTGGAGTACTTAATGTTGTAGCTAAAAAAATAGCCAAACCTTTAGATTTACTGGCCGGCAAAATGACAGAATTTAATAAAGGTAACCTCTCCATTCAAATTCCGGATAGTAACTACAAAGAGTTTTCCGAGATTTCCATTACGTTTAATGAGCTGATTCAGCGCGTGAATTATCTTCTTGAAGAAAATATTAACAATGAACGTCAAAAACGATTACTGGAGCTTGATTTTTTACAAGCTCAAATCAACCCCCATTTTATTTATAATACCTTAAGCTCCATCCGTTTTTATGTTGAAATGGGAAAAAATACAGAAGCAGAAGAGATGCTTTATCATTTTTCCAAGCTCTTGCGCAGGGTGCTGTCCCGTGGGGAGGAATTTATCCAGTTAAAAGATGAAATTAAACATTTGGAAGACTATATAGCCCTGCAAAAGATGAGATATGCCAAGGCTTTTACCGTGGTATTTTTACTGGAAGAAGCCACCTTAAATGCCCTGATTCCTTCATTTATTCTCCAGCCCATTATCGAAAATGCCATTTTTTATGGCCTCCAGGCTAATAGACTGATAGAAATTAAAGTAGAAGCTCAATTAGATAATAATGATTTATATATAACTATTTCCGACAACGGAATCGGAATAAGTCCGGAGGAAATCAACGAAATCTTTAATAAAGAGGTTCAAATGAACAAAGTGGGAATTT
This sequence comes from Desulfosporosinus orientis DSM 765, assembly GCF_000235605.1. Classification (GTDB taxonomy): domain Bacteria; phylum Bacillota; class Desulfitobacteriia; order Desulfitobacteriales; family Desulfitobacteriaceae; genus Desulfosporosinus; species Desulfosporosinus orientis. Next base: position 5,667,088 of record NC_016584.1, on the reverse strand, counting down.
TAAATGTTCATGAACGAATTAAAATTCTTTGTGGAGTTGGTTATGGTCTGACCATTAAAGAGAATCAACCCCAGGGAAGTAAAATTGTACTTAAATTACGGTACTATGCTTAGGGAGGAATTATGTTAAGAATAATTATTGCCGATGATGAGCTGCCGATTCGGGAGTGGCTGAACTATTGTTTGAAGGATAAAAAAATCAGTTTAGAGATCGTTGGAACTGTGGCAGATGGTTTACAAGCCTATGAGCTTGCTGTAAAAGAGAAGCCTGATGTCGTAATTTTGGATATCCGGATGCCCAAAATGGATGGGATTACGGCGATGAAAAACATTCAAAAAGTACTGCCTGAGACGGAATTTGTTATTCTGACGAATTACGCTGATTTTTCCTACGCAAAACAAGCCATTAGCTGTGGTGCTAAGGAATATATCTTAAAATCCGAATTAAGAAGCTCTGAATTAATTGAGATCCTGGCGAAAATTGAGAAGGATCGCTATACCCAACAGGACAGACAAAGAATCGCTGACCAAATGGAACAGGCGAGAAGTAAAACCCTGACCGAGTATTCCGGCAATTCTATTGATAACAATAAATTTATCAAAATGGCTTTAAATTATATTCATGAGCATTTTAATGATAGCATTTCCCTGGCGGAGGTTGCCAGTCAAGTGTATCGATCCCCTGAGTATTTCAGCCGGTTATTTAAGGAGGTAACAGGGGAGAACTTCAGCATTTACCTGATTAATTACCGGCTAACCCAGGCTAAGAAACTCTTGACCGAAACAACTTTAAAAATAACGGATATATCTTATCGGGTAGGCTATCAGAATCCCAGCTATTTTTCCAGACTTTACAAGAAGTATATGGGAATTACCCCTGAGGATGAGAGAAGAAAAAACTGGAATAAAGCAAAATAGTGCAAAATATCAAACAAAGGATAGTGACTGGCTGGTTGTATCAAAATAGTGCTAAAAACTCGACATGACTGTTACTATCCTATCAGAGTATTTTTGTTAAAATAGGTCTAAGATTGAAGGGCCTGTACCAATCTTTTTTGCGAGGTAACAGATTATATGGGGAGGTAGGAGAATGTTTAAGAAAAGATTTAAATTGATAGCGGCTGTTTTAACTGTGGTAATGCTGGTTTTCATGACAGGATGCAGCAAAACAGCAGATTCTTCAGACAAGAAAAATGCGGGCGATTACAAAATGGTTCTTATTCTACCTGGGCCTATTAACGATCAAAGCTGGAATGCAACCAACTACGCCGGGCTGGTCAAATCCAATGAAACTCTGGGCACAAAAATGGAATACGTCGAAAACGTACAAGCTGCCGATTATGAGTCTACGTTTAGAAATTATGCAGAGCGTGGTTATGATTTAATTATGGCGGCAGGTACCCAATTTGATGAGGCAGCCAATAAGGTTGCTCCTAACTATCCCAAAACAACCTTTTGTGTAGTCAATGGCATGGTTAGTAAAGGTGCCAATGTGGCTCCGATTTTCCCAAAGGAATATGAGGCTAGTTATATAGCTGCTTTAATGGCAGGGGAAGTCAGCAAAAACGGTCAATTTGCCACAATTGGCGGTTTCCCCAATAAGGCTATGGAACATTTGCTGGATGTCTATGAAACGGTCGCTGTTGACGCTGCTAAAGAGCGCGGCATAGCCGGTGCAAAAGCAGTCCGTGCTTATGCCAACAGCTGGGATGATGTAGCTTTAGGCAAACAAATGGCCGATACCATGATTGACAACGGTGCTGATGTGATGTTTGTTTATGCAAATCAGGTTGGCTTAGGGGCTATTCAGGCTGCCAAGGAAAAAGGGGTTAAGTTTATCGGTTTCTCCGGAGACCAGACAACCATTGATCCCAATACCGTTGTAGGGTCTGTTGTCTTTGATTTTGAAACGTTCTATGTTTGGGCTGTTCAAAAATTCCTTGATGGAAGCTTAGATGGCAATAAAGTACATGAAGCGGGAATTGCCGAAAATATCTTCAAGCCGGTATATACAGACAATATTGGCAAGGATATTCAGGATAAAGTGGCAGCAGGCATGGAGAAAGTTAAAAAAGGTGAAATTGATTTAACCACAATGTTTAAAGATAAATAAAATTATTGAGTTGAAGGTTTATTTGAATAAAAACAGTTAAAATTAGCGGTTCCGAAAGGTACCGCTAATTTTCTAAATAGGTGGTGGGATTATGGAAACCGTATTTTTTGAACTTAGAGGGATCAGTAAATATTTCGCTAAGGTTGTTGCTAATAAAGATGTATCCTTTTCCATTCAAAGAGGTGAGGTGTTAGCTTTATTAGGAGAAAATGGCGCAGGCAAAAGCACGATTATGAAAATCCTTTACGGACTATATAAGGCGGATGAAGGGAAACTATTCAAGGATGGGAAAGAGGTGAAAATTCATTCTCCCAAGGAGGCTATGGAACTGGGAATCTCCATGATCCAGCAGCATTTTTCCCTGGTACCCGCCCATACTGTGACAGAAAATATTATTTTGGGTAATGTGCATGGAAGGATTGATCAGAAACGCTTCCAGGAAGAAATTAAAAAGCTGTCTGAGCTTTATGGCTTTGATCTGGATCCTAATGACTATATTCGTGACTTGGCCGTTGGTGTTCAACAAAAAGTAGAAATTCTAAAAGCCCTCTATCAAAAAGCCAATCTTTTGATTATGGATGAGCCCACGGCAGTTCTTACCCCTCAGGAAGCAGAAAAACTTATGGAATTTGTCAGAGACTTTACCGCCCAAGGGAATTCGGTGATTTTTATCACCCACAAGTTAAAAGAAGTAATGAGTGTTGCCGACCGGATTATTGTCATGAGGTCAGGAAAGGTTTATGGTGATTTGAAAAAGGAAGAGACGAATGAGATAGAATTATCCAAATTGATGATAGGCAAAGATTTAAATTGGGTAACCAAAGATGATCAGCAGGAAGTCAAACAGGAAGTGCGGCTGGAAACACAAGGTGTTACGGTCAAGGATAAGAGTGGAATCAATGTCCTGGAAAATATCTCTTTGACAGTCCGCAAGGGAGAAATTCTTGGAATTGCCGGTGTCAGCGGGAATGGACAAAAGGAACTCTGTGAAGTAGTATGTGGTGCCCTGCTGCCTGCCAGCGGGAGAATTTTCCTCGATGGAGAGGATATTACGGAAAAAGGCATAAGAGCAAGGATAGACTTGGGAATTGGCTATGTTCCTGCTGACAGAAGCAAGGACGGAATGATTATGGAGATGTCCATTGCCGAGAATATGATGCTTAAGAGCAGTTACGCTAAAAAATGGAACAACTACGGATTTATTAACCAAAAGGCGCTTAATCAATATACAGCCCAAGAAATTGAAGAGTATGCCATCAAGGCTCCTTCAGGGGAGACCATTGTCCGGGGCTTATCTGGGGGCAACCAACAGAAAGTGATTTTGGCGAGGGAAGTAGATAATGGCGAAAAGGTAATCGTCTTTGATCAACCGACAAGAGGGTTGGATTTAGGTGCGGTGAACCACATTCATCAAGTCATTCTTAAAGAACGCGATAAAGGAAAAAGTATTGTATTAGTATCAACGGAGCTGTCGGAGATTTTTGCTCTTTCCGATCGAATTGCTGTTTTGTATAAGGGCCAAATACAAGGGGTATTTAAACGCACTGAGCTTACCACAGAAAAAATTGGTCTTTTAATGGCTGGATTCAGGGAAGGAGAGGTGAGCAATAATGCCTGCTAAACTAAGAGATTTATTGATTACCAACATTCTGGCGATTGTTTTAGGAATAGTCTTTAGTGGCTTGATGCTTCTTTTTCTTGGTAAAAATCCCTTGAATGCCTATGGGGTATTAATCACCTCAGTAGTCCGTGACGGCTATACCTTTGCTGACATATTTGTAAAAGCAACGCCTTTAATGTTCACGGCCTTGGCTTTTGCCTTTACCTTCAAGGCGAATCTATTTAATATTGGAGCCCAAGGGCAGTTTTATATTGGAGCGGTTATTGCAGCTGCCAGCTCTTTGTTTTTTCAGAACCTCTTGCCGGGCTGGTTAGTACTCATTGTTACTTTCCTGCTGACCATTGCCGGCAGTGGAATCTGGGGGGCATTTGTCGGCTTTGTAAAAGCCAGGTACAATTCCAATGAATTCTTAGTTAGCATGATGTCAACCTATGTGGCTTTGGCAATTATGAATTATCTGCTGCGGACATTTTTAATGGAAGGGAAAGGGGAATACCCTCAAACAGATGCTTTGGCCGCTTTTGTCTGGCTGCCGCGAATCATCCCCGGTACGAGATTGCATTTGGGTTTTGTTTTGGCAGTGCTGGCTTGCCTTGGTGTTTGGGTTTTGCTCTATAAGACTCCCTTAGGGTATCGCATCCGGGCCGTAGGTTATAATGCCGGGGCTGCGGAGATGTCCGGAATTAATGGCAAGAGACTCTATATCCTGGCGTTTTTTATCAGTGGAGCCTTAGCCGGACTTGCCGGATTTACGGAAGTAAACGGTGTACAACATATGCTGGTTCAGGGATTTAATACGGACATTGGGGCAGCCGGCATTGGTATTGCAATTTTAGCCAATGGCAACCCCATAGGTATTATTTTTGCTTCTATTTTATTTGGCGCACTGAAGGTTGGCGGTACCATCATGGGCCAGATGTCAGGGATACCATCCAGTATTATTGAATTGATGCAAGGCTTTGTGATGGTATTTGTCATTATTGCCTATTTTATCAGAGCCCGTTTAGAAAATAGCCGGGAAAAACGAAAGCTACAAAAGGCGGTGGTATGATGATCAACTTGTTAAGCAGAACAATCATGATGGGGACGCCATTGCTCTTTGGGGCTATAGCAGAAGTAATAGCAGAAAGAACAGGTATGATGGTAACGGCCATTGAAGGTATCTTTTTAATGGGGGCTTGGGCCGGCTTTGTTGGCGGGTACTTAAGCGGCAGTTTGACATTGGGATTTTTATCCGCCATGGTTGCCGGCTTTTTGGTGGCAGGCTTGTATGGATGGATTACAATCTACTTAAAGCAGCACCAAGTAGTCACAGGGGTGGCTGTTAATATTTTGGTCGTGGGTCTTTGTTCATTTTTGTACCGTGTTATTTTTGGAGTTCCAATAACTCCCTTAACCGTTAATCCTTTAACAACTATACCAATTCCTCTGCTTTCAGACATTCCCTTAATTGGGCCCATATTCTTTAATCAAAATATCTTAACCTACGCAATTTATTTTCTGGCCCCCCTATCCTATTACATGCTGTATAAAACCTCTCTTGGCTTAACCATACGGTCTGCCGGTGAGAATCCGGAAGCGGTGGATGTTGCTGGAATCAATGTTCTCACCGTTCGCTTTCTTACAGTACTTTTCGCAGGTCTTATGGGTGGAGTTGCAGGTGCCTTTTATTCCATTGGTTTTTTGGGTATGTTTACCACGAACATTATCGGCGGTCGTGGTTGGATTGCTTTTGCCATTTGCTTTTTAGGAAATTGGAATCCCAAGGGAGCGGTTATTGGTACCTTAGCTTTTGGATTTGCAGAAGCAATTGCTGTTTATATGCAGTCCATTGGCAGCAATGCTTTATTCCCCAATGAAGTTTTTATTGCCATGCCCTATATTATGACAATCGTTTTAACCGTTTCCAGAAAATCATTTAATGTACCGGCTAAATTAGGAGTTTCTTATTTAAAAGAAAATTAGGTAATACTTACGCCTGTTTAGTTAGAAATGAAAAAACTTTAAAATGGAACCTATCTAGAAGCACTTGAAGAAGAAATCCCCACAGGAAATTGACCTGTGGGGATTAGCGTATCTTATGCAATATTCACCTTCGAAATTCGATCATCCTCATACATATTAACTGACTAGCGAGGTTTTTTCGTAATTAGCAGGTAGCTCAAACATGATGTCAGGTACAGTGTTACTTATTTCGATGATATTCATAACCATTGTCTGTCCTTGAGATTCGAAGGCAATTTTAACTAACTTTTTACCGTCGAAATAGTATTTGAGGAAACCATCAGTTGTGGAATACTTCTCAAAGGTTAGGCCATCTTCGACTCCACTATTCATATAGGTAAGTCCGTCAGTTTCAATTTCATTATTCTGGGCATCTTCCTCAGCATGGCCCTGTGGCATTTCAAGGATTGTTTTTTGGGAATGATCAATCATATAGGTTTTATCATCTTTGGAAATAATCGTGGTTTTCATCCCATTAGCTATACTGGTTATTGCTGAGTTGTCTCCAGCCACAGCTACGGTTGCCTCGATCTCCATAGACTGCCCTTCAAATTTTGAGGTCATTTTGTACTTCATTATATATTTATTGTTCCTCATCATATCGGCATAGACAGTGGAAAGCTTTGCTCCTAAATTTTCAGAGTCTGCGGGGGAGGTTTCTAAAGATGTCTCACTTTGGTTGTTTTGTGAACTAGGCGAGGGTGATGATTGTGCCGGCTGGGAGGATTTCCTGCAGCCTATGGTGAATAAAACTAATAGTAGAACAATTAAAAGATAGGAATTTAGTTTTCTCATACATAATACCTCTTTCTTTACTTGATGATCTGAATTTGACCAATAATGGGTAATTGTTTCGCCTTACCGTTAAGCCCATTGATAAACCCCGTGATGACCAAAAATATAATGAGTAGGCCAAAAGCACCGTGTAAGAGCGAAGTAAACCAGAAGAGATGCCATGTAAAGGCAATTAAAGTACTAGACACTATGGATATTACAATGCTGCCCACAACACTTATAATTAAGAGCAATAAACCTTGGTTTGCATGAAATCTTCCATATTCGGAATCCTTGCATGCAATAAGGGGCAGGAAGAAAAGGATATACGCAAGCGCTGCCATGGTTTTGTTCTGTTCAATGTCTGTTGGGTCAAACGTTTTTTCTTTGCAAACATCGTCTTCTGTCACTATCACTATAACTCCTCCTTAAATTTATTCTGTAGCTTTTATTCGCTGAACTGATAATAAATATTTATTGTTTGTTACATGGTGACCGTCTCCTTGCTTAACAAGCTGCAGAAATCATTGTTTTAATGATTGAATATTGCTAAGATTATGATCAAATATATTCATGTATCTCTATTATGACTGCTAATTTTACTCATGTAATCACCTTAAGGGTGACTGACAGGGGTGATTTTAGGGGTGATTGAGGCTAGACCTTAGTTGGGGGGAATAGAATGAAAACTCAGCTTGTGATTTTTTTCCTTTTAGCTATGATGTTGTTAGCTGGCTGTCAAAGAAACCATGAACTCACTCCCAAAATGTCGGTAACACTTTCGCTTTGGCATAATTACGGTGGTCAGATGAAAGCTACTATGGATAAAATGGTTGATGAATTTAATCAAACAGTCGGAGCTGAAAACGGAATTATTTTATCCGTAACTTCAATATCCAGTTCATCTGCTCTGCATGAAAAGCTGATTATGGCAGCAAATCGAGATCCGGGAATGCCTATGCTGCCAGATATAACAACAGCAAATCCCAAAACCGCAATTATACTTGCGGAAAAAGGTTTAATTGTAGATTTAGGTGAACAATTCTCCAAAGAGGAGTTATCGACATACGTGCCTCGTTTTCTTGAGGAGGGTAGAATAGAAGGGCGTCAGTATCTTTTTCCTACAGCAAAATCTACAGAGGTTCTTTTCTTAAACAAAACCATCTTCGATCGTTTTAGTAAGAGTACAGGTGCTAGATATGAAGATCTTCGAACTTTTGAAGGTCTCGCTCGTGTTGCAAAACTTTATTATGATTGGACAGACGCGCAGACGCCAGCAACCTTGAATGATGGTAAAACGTTTTATCATATAGACTCTCTCTTCAACTTCACCCAAGTGGGCTGTAAGCAGCTAGGGACGGATTTCATGTTTAATGGTGGATCTGAACAATCCGAGGTATTTCAGCGTGTATGGAGTTATTTCTTTGGATCGGCAGTAAGAGGAAACTTTGCCATCTATGACGGCTATGCTTCTGATCTTGCAAAGACAGGAGATATTGTCTGTTCTACTGGCTCAACTGCAGGGGTATTATTTTTTGATCCCTTTCTCACCCATGCGGATAATACGAAAGAACCGGTTGAGCTTATGATATTACCCTATCCGATTTTTGAAGGCGGAAAGAAGATTGCTCTACAGCGTGGTAGTGGAATGATTGTTACGAAATCTACTGAGGCTAAAGAACATGCAGCAGGCATTTTCCTTAAATGGTTTACCAGCCCGAAAAACAATCTTCGGTTTGTAGCTTCTACGGGTTATCTCCCTGTTACAAAGGAGGCATTTGGCGAGGTAATGCTTAAAGAAATCGATTCAATTGAGAACAAGAACATTCAAAAATTATTGATTACTGCTATAGAAATGCAGGCCAACTATGACTTTTATATTCCTGCCATCTATGAGGGAATTGATGTATTGCAGAAAGATTATGAAACAAAACTAAAACAATCTGCAGCCCAATCCAGAAGGACTTATCAGGTGTTGATAGATAAAATGAGCGATGATGCCGCTTTTAAAGAAGCGTCAAATGGGGTATTTGAGACTTTTATTAAGTAGACATAAGGAAATAGTGAGGTGGTGAGAGTTGGAAAACGAAAGACAACGTAGTATGAGTATGTCGATGAGGCTTAAGCTATTTTTATTTTTGGTTTTGCTTGTTCTTTTTATGGTTTTTTGGATGTTTATTGTATTTGCGGTCACTGGAAACTTCAATACCGAAGTTAGAGAAACCCAACAAGAAATTGAAAAAGGTCTTATTCATACATCCAACGATATCACCAAACAGTATAGTCAGTATTCCGCATATGCTATCGAATATGCTAAGGAGCTGTCCCACAGTATTGAAAAGAAATTGGAGATGAGGGGTTTAACAACAATTGACTTAAAAAAACACCCTGACCTTATAGAGGAAATTGTTGGCGGAGAATATGAACGAAGCTTGTTTGCTTTACAAAGATCAAAATGCAGTGGAGTTTTTATGATCTTAGATGCAACAATTAATCCATCTATAGCAAATGCCCCAAATTCTAGAGCAGGTTTATACATAAAAAACCTAGAACCCAATAGTCTTACATCCTCTTCATATCTATCTTTGTTGAGGGGATTTTTTAGTATTGGCCGGCAAAATTCTATTGACCTTCATTCACAATGGAAAATGGAATTTGATGTAGCGAATGCCCCTTATTTTAGTCGTCCTATAGAGGCGGCAACATATCAAAATATAGAGTTGTCAAGGCTTTATTATTGGAATCCATCGACGTCAATACCGGGAACTAATGAAGATATTATGCTTTGTTCAGTTCCGCTTATCGATTCAAAAGGGAGGATATTTGGGGTTTGTGGACTAGAAGTGAGCTCGATGCTCTTCAAGTTATCTCACATGCCCGACAGCGATACCTACCAGCGTATCTTCTGTGTATTGGCTCCATACTCGGAGAATACTTTGATGATTTCTCAGGCATTTTGTGCAGGTGGGTATTCGTTACGTAACATTGCGAAGAAAAATCAATATATGATCGTTAAAAATAATTATCCTTTTAGTACTTATCATCTAATGGACGGAACTTTGTATAGCGGTTTGAATAAACAAGTCAACCTTTATCCGGAAGACTCAGTCTTTGCGAACGAAAAATGGGTGGTAGCTGTGATGGTGCCTGATGAAGACATTTCCTCTGCCGTTAATAAGGGCAATTTTCGGTTGACAATCCAATTTGTTCTTTTGTTTGGCATTGGAATTATTATTTCCTATTATTTAAGCAGACGATATGTTAGACCGTTTGGACAAAGTATTGAGATGATTAAATCGAACGATTTTAGTCAGGTTTCCAAAACAAAAATTGCGGAGATCGACGATTTAATGGAGTTTCTTTCTTCACAGAAAAAAGTAGTGAAGCCAGTCATTGAAAAGAGCGAAAATCTAGAAACAAAACTCCCATTATTTGCATGTGAGGAGTTTGTTAAAAATACAGAATTACTTTCTCCTGCGGAACGAGCAGTTTTTAACCTCTATGTAGAGGGGCATACAGCGAAGGAGATTACTCAAATACTTAATTTAAGCATTAATACAATTAAAACTCACAATAAGCGTATATATATGAAGCTTAATGTTGCTTCACGGGAAGAATTGCTTATGTATGTAACCATGCTTAAAGAAGCCGGACAAAAGATTGGCTATTGAACGGGCAATGAAAACGGGGAAATTGTCGCGTGTGGGACATGCCTACGGCGCAGAGTTCTCCTCGGCAAAACGGTATGTAATAATTGTGGGGGTTAGACCAGGTTTCTCTGCACTAGAGAACTTGTTTTGACAAATACCCAAGTAATAGTTGCCCACCACATGGCAAAAGTTAAGTAACCAAAAAATGGGTAAAACCAGGGGCGAAAATCGAATAAACCAACATTATGAACTAAATAACCGTAGCCAACACTAAAAGCGCCGAATGCAAGGACATAGGGATATTGAAATACTTTGCGGTGCGGTAAAAAACGCAGATAGATCATGACAGTTAGAATCCAACTTGGGGGAGAAAGGAGGTTTTGACCTAACACACTGAAGATACCGGCATTTTTAAACGAGATAAAGTGGAAGACATTCTGGAATAAAGCAACGACTATAATATCACCCAGCCCTCCGAACAATATGCCATAGATAAAATAGTTTTTAATGTCTTTTTGAGGTATGAAGAGAAGGACAGTAATAAAAGCCAGTAAAATATAAGTGGGATAAAATAATGTAGAAAGCATAAAAACACCAGCTTTCAGGTTTGATGAGGTCTGGCATTTGCCCATTTATCTAATGGATAGTGTTACAAATTTGGAGGGATATATGCAAATAAGTTGGTTTTTTCAGAAATGCAGCAAAGGAAGAATATGGGTAGCAAACACCCAAATCCATTTATTATAATTTCACTAATTAATAATCACATCTTTGTTTGTCTCCGGGCTTACAAGATAATTTCGATAAGATTATATATAGAAGGAATATCTATATAGTTAAGATATGTACAACCAATGGTTTTGGGGACAATTGTAGGGTATAACAAGTGAGAGGTGTCAGAATACTAAATCTGCATTCCGATTTCATGTTATAATAACTTGAGGGGAAGGTGGTACGGTATTGGTTAGGTTTACAAAATCGGGAAAAATATGGATAGGTATGGCGTTGTTTTTATTGGGTATTTTAATACCGTATTGGTTAAAACCTCAATTAATAGGATTGGATAAATTACTCCAGACCATGACCCACAAGACGGACGGAAGTGCCTTAATGGTTGATGCCTTTCTCGTCGTGTCCATTAATACGATGGTTTCCATACCTCAGTTTCTCAGCGTGGTCATGTTGGGGGATGGGATAGCGGAAGTTTTTGATCGCCCGGTTTTTAAAACACTTATTCCCCTGACGGTTGTACCCCTTGCATATGTTATCGTTAATCAGGTTACTCCCTTAAACTATAGTTTTGGTGCTACTGATATTTTCCTTTGGCTTTCAATTGTACTGATGCAGACCATCAGCAAACAAAAATTAAATATGGGGATGAAACTTTTGGTTTTCTCCCAATTGATTTTTGGAGTCGCTTGGCTGAACCAAGTTCCCTTTCTCAGCCCTTATGGTTTTGGACAAGGCTCTTTGTCAATAAAAATAAAGGAGGCAGCCATTCAAATTGGCTTTGGTCAAGTGCTGACTCTATATGCCAATGTACTGTTCCTGATCTTCGTAGCCAGTGCCATTACCTTATGGATTTATTTAATATTATATGTGGAACGGTGGACTATCTCGCAAGACTTGCTGCGTGCCCAGCTGGAGGCCAGTGAATCTCGTTCAGGCCGCGAGGTTCTCCATCTTGTCCATGATCTTAAAACTCCTCTCGCTACTATAGAAGGCCTGGTTTCCTTAATGGAGACACGCTGGCCGGATCCTAAGCTGCAGGAATACTGTCAAACTATTTATAGGTCCATCAATTCTATGAGCAAAATGGTTTCAGAAATCTTGTACGAAGACCGCAAGAGCTGGTGTGAACTTAAAGAACTCATTGATTATATTCGGGCTAGCCGTCTGAGCGGCACAAACTTATCTGTGGATATTGAACTAGACGGAGAACCCCACGCAATCCTTTATATCAATAAAATCAGGCTGACTCGAGCGATCATCAATTTGATTGACAACGCCCTTGATGCGACTCAGGACTTAGAAAACGGAAAGATCGTTTTGCGTGCCAAAACCTTGGAAAGCACGGTGGAATTAGAAGTGGAGGACAACGGCAACGGCATTACGGAAAGCGATATCAAACGCATATGGAAGACAGGATACAGTACAAAAAACCATCCTGGATTTGGCTTAGCTTTTGTACGTCAGGTTGCCGAAGGGCATAATGGTTTTGTGAATATAAAAAGCGAAATAGGTCAGGGTACGAAGGTCTGGATAACCCTGCCTCTGGGAGATGGCCAATGAGAATAATTATTATGGATGATGATCAAGCTCTGCGTTATACCTTAAGTGAAATATTTACATTTGCCGGATGGGAGCCTATTGCCTATCCCAATGGCCGGGAGGGAGTTCAAGGTTTCCTTAGTCATGGAGCGGATATTATTCTGGTGGATTATCACATGCCGGAGATGGATGGCTTAGAAACCGTTCGTTTCATCAGAAAGCAAGATCCGCACATCCCTATCCTGGTACTCACTGTCGATGAAAGGCAGAAGATTGCCGATCGTTTTCTCGACGCAGGCGCCACTGATTTTGCCCTTAAACCTGTTAAGGCACCGGACTTAATAGCTCGTGTTCAATTGCATATGCGTTTATTAGATATGACGAAGGTTGTTCAAGCTGCACCCAAATTGCAGGAAGAAGTGTTTGTAACGAAAGGGATCAGTAAAGCAACCCTTTCCTATATAGAAGGATTTCTTTCAGATTGCCACAAGCCTGCTACAGTCGAGGAAATAGCCAAAGAATTATCCCTGGCAGTGCCCACGGTTTATCGATATCTCACCTATCTGGTCCAAAATGGTAAAGTACAGTCCATCCCTAGTTATCAAAAAATTGGCAGGCCCAAAAATCGTTATTGCTGGATCTAAACTTTTTCTCTTTTTTATTTCTTTAGTTGGACAATCCTCCCTGTTATAATTAGGGAAACATCCTATGTGACTAACCTATAATAATAGCAAAACAGGAGGAAGAAAATGAGAAAAGTGAAAAAAATCATGGCTCTTGCACTGTCTGCAGCTCTTGTCGTTGTTTCCTTAGCAGGCTGCGGCAGCGAAGCCAACACAGAAAACACCGCACCAAAAGCCAGTGACACTCTGATTTATGCCCAAGGTTCAGAACCTAGAGGATTAGATCCGGCACTGGTTGATGACGGTGAGTCTGCCAAAGTCATGAGCAATATTTATGAAGGACTGTTGAAGTACAACAAAGATTCAACGAAAGTTGAGCCTTCTTTGGCTAAAAGCTGGGATGTAAGCCCTGACGGACTCACCTATACTTTCCATCTTCAAGAGGGTGTTAAATTCCAGGACGGCACTGACTTTAATGCTGAGGCCGTGAAGTTTAACATCGATCGTCAGCTGCCTCCGCAAGTGACGGAAGATATGGCCTATGCTCCATTCGTTTACGGGTCTGTAAAAGATGTTGAGGTTGTTGACACAAACACTGTTAAAATTAATTTAAAAGCTCCCAGCACTCCGTTCCTTAACAACTTAGCCATGATTATGGCAGCACCCATGATTAGTCCTAAGGCTTTAAAAGATAACAACAACAATGTTAACCAAGCCCCTGTGGGTACCGGTCCATACAAATTTGTAAAATGGGAAAAGGATCAAAACATTGTTTTAGTTCGCAATGATGACTACTGGGGCACCAAAGCCAACATCAAAAATGTTATCTTTAAGTTTATCAAAGACAACTCAGCTCGTGTAGTTGCCCTGAACAATGGTGAAGCCGATATTATCGACGGTATTGACTCTACCGTTGTCAAACAAATCACCGATGCCGGCAACAAGATCTTCCAAGCTCCGGGTATGAATATTAACTACATGGCTTATAATACTTCCAGAAAACCATTCAATGATCAAAAAGTTCGTGTAGCCGTTTCTCAGGCTATCAATGTTCCGGAACTGGTAGAAAGCCTCTATCAAGGTTATTCCGAGCCTGCTACCTCTATCCTGCCTAGCTTCATGGAAGGTTACGACAAGAGTATTTCCCAAGTAGCCTACGATCCCACCGCTGCAGCAAAAACTTTAAAAGATGCCGGAATCACTTCCTTGCACATGATCACCTATACCAACCCCAGACCCTATAATGCTGCTACCGGACAATCCTTGGCTGAAGCAATTCAAGGGTATCTTTCCAAAGTTGGAGTTCAAGTTACCATTGATTCCTTCGACTGGACGACCTATAAGCAAAAGTTAAAAGCCGGGGATTATGACTTGGCATTCTATGGCTGGATTGGGGATAATGGAGACCCGGATAACTTCTTATACCTTTTATCCGTTGATGATCCAACCATGAACATCGCCCTCTACAAAAATGATGAATTCAACAGCTTAATTGCTAAAGGTCTGACAACACCTGCAGGCGACGACCGCAATGCAATTTACACTCAATTGGAAAAAATTGCCGCCGACGATGCAGCATGGCTTCCGATCTCTCACGCTCAAACCCTTTGTGCTTATCAGCCAAATGTAGAAAACTTTTATTTCCATATGACGGGTATTACTCCTTTTGCTGGGGTAGTGAAGAAATAAGATCTTTGTATACTTCCAATAATTTAAGACTGCCGAGAACCGGTTAATAACCGGTTCCCGGTTTTGTTTTTGTCGAAAGGTTGTTGCTGATGCTCAAATATATCATAAAACGAATCTTGATGTTAATTCCCGTGCTGATAGGGGTATCCATTATTGTCTTTCTCATCATGCGCGTCTTTTCACCGGATCCTGCTCCGATTGTTTTGGGACAGCACGCAACACAGCAGGCAGTTGAGGCTTGGCGGCAGGCCAACGGCTTGAATGATCCAATCTACCTGCAATATTTTCATTACCTGCAAGGTGCCTTGACCGGCGACTTGGGTACTTCCTACTATACCAAAACATCGGTAACCAAAGAGATTATGACACGTTTTCCTGCCACTATTGAGTTGGCTATTGTTGCCATTGTCTTAGCCTCTATATTCGGTATCGTAATCGGCGTAATTTCCGCTGTTAAGAAGAATTCGATTTTTGATAACGCAGGTATGCTGCTGGCCCTTATTGGAGTTTCCATGCCTATCTTTTGGCTCGGTATATTGCTGATCATTCTTTTTTCAGGCATGCTGCACTGGCTTCCTTCCAACGGAAGGATCAACCCTCTTTTGGAACCCATCCATGTTACGGGATTCTATTTAATTGACAGTTTAGTAACGGGGAATATGAGCGCTTTTAAAGACGCTTTACAGCATATTATTTTGCCTGCCAGTGCGCTGGCTATGTATTCTATGGCAATTATCACTCGGATGACTCGTTCCAGTATGCTGGATACCTTACAGCAGGATTTTATCCGTACTGCCAGAGCTAAAGGAATTGGTGAGGGTCGGGTTATCGTTAGGCATGCATTGCGTAACGGATTGATTCCTATCGTAACAGTCATCGGCCTGCAGTTGGGCAGCCTTCTGGGCGGAGCCGTACTCACGGAAACGGTATTCTCCTGGCCGGGTATCGGAGCCTACACTGTAGCCTGTATTCTGAAATCGGATTTTCCTGTGGTACAGGGTGTTGTTTTACTGGTAGCAACTATTTTCGTCTTAATGAACTTGCTAGTTGATGTGATTTATGCATTCCTTGATCCACGTATTAAATTTTCAAAGAAAGAGGTGTAGCTTGTATGAAGGTAAACGATAGTTCAAATTCGAATGAAAATATGCTGCAGGCTGCAGAATACGTGGAAAAACCGGAATCGCAGCTTAAAATAATGTGGGAAACACTTCGACAAAACAAAGCGGCTGTTGTGGGATTGCTCATTATTGGGTTCTTAATTTTAATAGCCCTGACTGTTTGGATCAGCGAGCTGATGGGGAAACAAATTCTGCCCTATGACCCAAATTACTCGGATTTGAGTAAATCCTTTATTTGGCCTAATGCTGAGCACTGGTTTGGGACTGATCAATTAGGCCGAGACATGTTTAGCAGAATTCTTGACGGCACCAAAATCTCTCTTTTTGTAGGTGTTGCTGCGGTAGCTATTTCTCTGACCATTGGAGTTATTTTAGGTGCTATTGCCGGTTATCGAGGCGGCAAGACGGATACCGTTATTATGAGAATTATGGATATGATGCTGGCGATACCTTCTATTTTGCTGGCTATTGCTTTTATGGCGGCTCTGGGCAAGGGGTTGGATAAGGCAATCATTGCCATTGGTTTGGTATCCATTCCTGAATATGCTCGTATTGTGCGAGGCAGTATTCTTTCTGTTAAAGAAAATGATTTTGTTCAGGCTGCCAAAGTCATTGGTAATCGATCAAGCCGCATTATTTATAAGCATATTTTGCCAAATGTCATTTCTGTCATCGTCGTCAGGGCTACACTTGGTATTTCCAGCGCAGTGCTGGATACAGCGGCCCTTGGTTTTTTGGGGTTGGGTGTACAGCCTCCCTTTGCTGAGTGGGGCGATATGCTGGGCAGGGCAAGAGGCTTTATTTTTACCGCGCCTTATACTTTGATCTTCCCGGGTGTCGCCATTACGATTACGGTGTTGGCCTTTAACTTACTCGGTGACGGGCTGCGGGATGCCATCGATCCCAAATCCAGAATAAAATAAGGGCGGTGTACGGTAATGTTACTGGAAGTAAAAAATTTACGAACGGAGTTTAAGCTGAAGCGCGGCATTGTTAAGG
This sequence comes from Desulfosporosinus orientis DSM 765, assembly GCF_000235605.1. Taxonomy (GTDB): domain Bacteria; phylum Bacillota; class Desulfitobacteriia; order Desulfitobacteriales; family Desulfitobacteriaceae; genus Desulfosporosinus; species Desulfosporosinus orientis. The sequence continues at coordinate 5,650,224 of NC_016584.1, read as the reverse complement.
CTGTGGATGATATCAGCTTTACAATAGATAAGGGAGAAATCCTGGCCATTGTCGGTGAATCCGGTTCCGGAAAAAGCGTAACCTCCCTGTCTATTATGGGCCTGCTGCAAAAACCCGGCAGAATTGCCGACGGTGAGATACTCTTTAAATCTCAGGATTTAAATAAACTCAATAAAAACGAACTGAAAAAAATACGGGGCAATAATATCTCCATGATTTTTCAGGAACCCATGACTTCCCTTAATCCGGTCTGGCGCATTAAAGATCAGATTATGGAGAGTATCATGACTCATATGCAGATTTCTAAAAAAGAGGCTTTGGCGCGAACCATTGAGATGCTGGATACAGTAGGAATACCGTCAGCAGCCCAACGTGCCAATGATTTTCCTCATCAGATGAGCGGCGGTATGCGCCAGAGGGTAATGACGGCAATGGCCTTAGCTTGTGAGCCCGAATTGTTAATAGCTGATGAGCCAACTACGGCGCTGGATGTCACAATTCAAGCTCAGATTCTGGAACTGCTTTATAAAATGAGAGAAAAATTCAACATGGCAGTTATGCTGATTACCCACGACTTAGGCGTAGTTTCCGAAGCGGCAGATAGGGTGATTGTCATGTATTGCGGGAAAATCGTGGAAGAAGCGGATGTCAGGAGTTTATTTGAGAAACCACTTCATCCCTATACAGTGGGTTTAATGCAGTCAATTCCCCAAATTGATGATGAGAGTGAAGAGCGTTTATATATGATTAAAGGTATGGTTCCAAATCCCTTGAATATGCCCCAGGGTTGTGCCTTTTCCGACCGCTGTGATCACAGTATGGAACGCTGTACTAAAGAAATTCCGGAATTGAAAGAAGTGTCGGGACGAAAAGTGCGCTGCTTTTTATATGAAGAAGGGGGTACGGCTGGAAAATGAACGAAGTGTTGATGGATATTCAAAACCTTTCAAAGCACTTTATTATTGACACGAACTTCTTTGGCAAGCCGGTTGCTGCCTTAAAAGCAGTTGACGGAGTGTCCTTTGCCATCAACAAACGGGAAGCTTTTGGTCTTGTCGGCGAGTCGGGATGCGGTAAGACTACCCTCGGAAAAATTCTCGTTAATCTGTATAGACCCACATCAGGTAAGATAGTATTTGAAGGAAAGGATATTACCTCTCTTGAGGAAGAACAGCGCCGGTCCTACTGTAAAGATATCCAAATGATCTTTCAGGATCCTTATGCTTCCTTAAATCCCAGAATGACTATTGGGGATATCATTGCTGAGCCGATTCTTATCAATAACCTGCTTCCCAAGGATCAAGTGGAAGAACGGGTCATCTACCTGCTAAACTGTGTCGGGCTGGCCCGCCATCAGCGTAATCGCTACCCCCATGAATTTTCCGGAGGTCAGCGCCAGCGTGTGGGGATTGCCCGGGCCCTGGCAGTTGAGCCTAAGCTGATTGTCTGCGACGAGCCGGTATCTGCACTGGATGTGTCTATTCAGGCACAGGTCTTAAATTTGCTTAGTGATTTGAAGGAAGAGTTTGGTCTGACCTATCTCTTTATTGCCCATGGTTTGAATGTCGTTAAGCATATTAGTGATCGGGTAGGGGTCATGTATTTGGGTAAGCTGGTGGAGATTGCACCTAAAAAAGAACTTTACGCTAATCCTTTACACCCCTATACACAAGCCTTGCTTTCCGCAATTCCAGTGATTAATCCTAAGCATAAGAAGGAACGGATAATTTTGCAGGGCGATGTACCCAGTCCCATTAATCCTCCCGCCGGCTGCCGTTTCTGTTCCCGCTGCTTTAAGGAGCTTGACGATTGCAAGCACAATGAGCCGGCCTTTAGAGAAGTGTCTCCCGGTCATTTTGTAGCCTGCCATTTATTTGACTAACTTAAAGATTTCCATAATTGCCCGGTGAATGGAGGCAATGTCTTGGGGAATTTTTAAAACCTTGAGGTAGTTATTGAGCCACCTCAAGGTTTTTCCCTGCCATAATACATAAACAGTCTTAACCTTCAATGGATTTCGGAACCTTTGAAACCAAGAGATTGAAAAAGTCAAGGATTTATTTTTTTACGACGATATGTTACAGTATTTCTGGTAATAATATAAATTTCTACAATTATTTTGGCGATGAGGAGATGAACTATGGAAAACGGACTAGAGAAAAAGTACGGCCTCATGACTGCTATAGCTATGGTTATCGGTATTGTCATCGGCAGCGGTGTGTTTTTCAAAGCGGAGAAAGTTTTAACCGCTACCGGCGGTAATCTTCCCCAGGGTATCTTAGCCTGGGTTATTGGCGGAATTATCATGGTAGTTTGTGCCTATGTCTTTGCTACCATGGCCACCCGATATGAAAAAGTGAATGGGATTGTTGACTACGCTGAAGCAACCATTGGCACTAATTATGCTTATTTTATCGGTTGGTTTATGGCGGCTATTTACTACCCCACTCTTACTTCGGTACTTGCCTGGGTCTCGGCACGATACACTTGTGTCTTGTTGGGATGGGATATAGTGGGACCTCAAGCAATGGCCATTTCCGGATTTTTCTTAATTGGCAGCTATGCAATGAACGCCCTTTCCCCAAAGCTTGCCGGTAAGTTTCAGGTTTCTACGACGATTATCAAGATTATCCCACTTGCGCTAATGGCAGTTGTGGGAACCATTGTCGGTCTTAGTAACGGGGTTTTGGTGAGTAACTTTACCAGTGGTGTAATTTCCAATGTGACGACAAACAGCCCGCTTTTTACGGCGGTTGTTGCTACCGCCTTCGCCTATGAGGGATGGATTATCGCAACCAGCATTAATGCTGAACTAAAAAATGCCAAAAAAAATCTTCCTCTGGCACTCACCTTTGGAACCATATTTGTTGCTTTGATTTACATCCTGTACTATACAGGACTTGCCGGAGCGGTTAGCAACAGTGTCATGATGAAAGGCGGAGAAGCAGGGGCAAAGCTCGCTTTTTCCACAGTGTTCTCTAACGCCGGTGGTACCGTTTTATTTGTTTTCGTTGTGATTTCCTGTCTGGGAACACTAAATGGTTTAATGATGGGTTGTACTCGTGGTTTTTATTCTTTGGCTGCCAGAGACATGGGCCCCGCAACAAAAGTATTGAAATGTATTGATGAAAATACCAATATGCCGACAAATTCCTCAATTCTTGGCCTTCTTCTCAGTGGTGTATGGCTTCTTTATTTCTATGGCGCCAATCTGACACCGGTTCCTTGGTTTGGCCCATTTAGTTTTGATAGTTCGGAGCTTCCTATTGTAACGATTTATGCTATGTATATTCCGATCTTTTTAATGCTGATGGCAAAAGAAAAATCTTTAAACGTTTTCAGACGTTTTATTATGCCCTTTCTCGCTGTCTGTGCCTGTGTTTTTATGGTGATTGCAGCATTCTATGCTCATGGGGTAAAAACTGTAGGCTGTTATCTTATTATTTTTGCCGTAATTATGGCCGTTGGGATGATTATAAATTCCCAAAAGACAAAATAAAGGATTTTGAAACAATGTGTAAACCCCGTCAATAGGAGTAATTATAACTGCTATCGACGGGGTTTTTGAGTTGAAAAAAAGAGTTGGCGAGTTAGCAATAATTAACTGGTGACCATACTGGCTAAGGACCATTGGGGTGAATTCGTCATAGCTTTAATATTTTTTCGGAAGCGATCATAGCGAATACAGCAATACTCAAGGAAGTCGTCGCCGTTATAATGTCTGATTAATGCCCAGGCTGTCCAAAGCAAATCTTGGGCCATCATGAAGCTTTTGATTTTTAGTTCCTCCATAGGAGTGAGTTGCCGGTTAAAGTAGAACTGAACTAATTGCTGGATTGCCTCATCGGGTAATTTAGATTCGAGAATATAGGCAGCTACGTCCCAGCAGGGATCATTCATGCCCGAATATTCCCAGTCCACCAAATAGGTTCGCCCCTTATCGTCAATGAGGAAATTTTCAGGAACAGTGTCATTGTGACAGGGAGCCAAAATGGTACTTTTAATAGTTTTTTGGATAAAAGAGACTAATTGTTCTTTTAAATTTATATAGTCAAAGAAAAAGCTGCCGTGTAGCTGCTTTATAATCTGTTCATACTTTAGAAGTTCGGAGAGCCAATCAAAGCGATTGGGGAAATGGCTTGGGAAAGAGTGAATTTGTTTCATCAAACTAGAAACTGATTCTAAGTTGTGCGGCAAGCTAGGGTCAGCCAGAGCCATGTTACGGCTGTTTTTTACATAGGTACTGATCTTAATTCCAGAGGATTCATCAAAATAGACGCAGTCAGAGTTTACCCCGAACTCTGAAGCGAGGAGATTATTGATTCTTTCAATTTTCCGATCAATAATTTGATCAGTCATGCCGCCGGGTTGCCTAATCACATAATCCACACCGTTAATGTTCATTATGTAATTGTAGTTGGTAAGCCCTCCGGCAAAGCGAGACTTGTCAAAGACAATGCTTTCATCCCGAAAGGCTTGGCGAAGCTTTTCCTGGACCAATTCTTCCATGCTCATTTATATCTCCACCAGTTGCTATACAGAATTTTAGATTAATAGTTAATTAACTTTAGCAAAAATGAATTATAAAATCAATGGATAGGCTATCAAATAATGAAATGAGAATATTCCTGGTTCGGGCAGTTTCGCCACATCCGTGCAAGAAAATTAATTCGTGCGAAGACAGTGTCTTCGTACCCAGCATTGCTAGGCTCGCCTACTCGTCGGCGCGCGAGCTATCTTCAGCGGATAAGTAATCTTTGGAGATAGCCGCTTCGAGCGAAAATGTCCACCGGACACTTTCGTGCCAAACCTCCGGGTAGTACCTGAGGTGAACCATGGCTCCGCATTCCACGCGCCGGCTTTGTAGGCTTTTACCGCCTCTCCATGCAATGGGTTCACTCCTGTGGACGAAGCTACCCTAGCTTCTAGGTCTACGGGTTCTTTTGATTGTTTGGAACTTTCGGTTTGCTTTTTAAGATTAAAAAGCAAATAAACATCTTAATAATGCAAGAAAAGCTTAATAATACTATAAATTAAAGTTTAAGATATTGATAATCCAATTAAAGCTATAAATTCTTCAAAAAAATTTTTTCTTCATACGCTATTATTAAAGTACATTATTACTCATAAAAAGATATAAACCGACAATCCTTGACTGGTTGATTATATAAAAAGGGGTTGTTTCGATGAAATACTATGGTGAAGAGGCTTTAGGCCTGGTAGAAACAAGAGGGATGGTCCCGGCAATTCAAGCTGCAGATGTCATGTGTAAAACTGCAGATGTTGTCCTTGTTTCTTATGAAAATGTCGGTTCCGGGCTCGTGACGGTGATGGTTAAGGGTGATGTAGCAGCGGTTAGATCGGCTGTGGAAAGCGGTGCAGTCGCAGCGGCAGCGATTGGTGAAGTTACTGCTTACCATGTTATGCCCAGGCCTGTGAGCCGGGTAGGGAAAATTGTTACGGCACATGACATTGATGCAGAGTAATCCTTGATTGTTTTGGAAAGGGGAGTCCGTGTGGACACAAATGGTGCCTTAGGGTTCATAGAAACGTATGGCCTGGTTTCGGTGCTGGAAGCAGCAGATGCCATGTGCAAAGCTGCGGATGTAGAATTGGTCGGCTATGAAAATGTAGCTTCGGGCTTGATTTCTGTGGTTATACGCGGCGATGTGGGAGCGGTCAAAGCTGCAGTAGAAGCCGGAGTCAGAGAAGCCAGCAAAGTAGGAAAAATCTACTGTTCCAATGTTATAGCCAGGCCCCATGCGGACGTAGAAAAAATCATTGCGCGATACGTTTTAGATTGGTAACTAGGTTTATGTTAAATCGTTGGCTGTAGGGGAAAGGGGGGAGTATTAGGCATGAATAGAATGGACAATGATTTGCTCTCCGTCCAAGAGGCTCGGATTCTTGTGGAGAATGCCCGGGAGGCTCAAAAGATTCTAGCAGCTTTCCCTCAGGAAAAACTGGATAAAATTGTCGATAACATGGCCGGCACAGTATATAAATACGCCAAAGAACTTGCTTTGTTGTCTCAGGAAGAGACAGGGTTTGGAAAATGGCAGGATAAATTCCTTAAAAATGTGTTTGCCAGTGATTTTTTGTATAAGAAGCTCAAAACCATGAAAGTTGTCGGCATCATAAGTGAAGACAAAGATAACCTAACCATGGATATCGGCGTACCGGTTGGAGTGATTGTTGCCTTACCGCCTTCAACCAACCCGGCATCGACGACCATTTATAAAGCGCTGATTGCCATAAAGTCCGGTAACGCTATAGTTTTTTCTCCACATCCTAAAGCTAAGAAAACCATCACCAAGACCCTCGATATCCTAATGCGGGCGGCGGAAGAAAGCGGTCTCCCTTACGGGGCTATCGGGTATTTGCGAACTCTTGCGGTGGACGGCACCGTTGCTCTAATGAATCACAAGGACACATCGCTGATTCTAGTTACGGGTGTGCCGAAGATGGGGTAATGGACCTGCCTTTATTGAGCGTTCGGCAAATATTAAAAAAGCCGTCAGACAAATTATTGCCAGCAGAACCTTTGACAACGGCATTGTGTCAGCCTCTGAACAATCCATTGTCGCAGAGGGCTGTATTGCCGATGAGGTAAGGCGAGAGCTCAGAAACAATGGAGCCTACTTCATGTCGGAAGAAGAAGCGGAACAGCTCAGCCAACTATTTTTTCGTCCTGACGGCAGCTTGAATCCGGAAGTTGTCGGCAAACCGGCCCTGGAGCTGGCCCGGCGAAGCGGCTTATCTGTCCCGGCAGACACAAAAGTGCTTATTTCAGAACAAAAGTATGTGTCAGCCGCCAATCCCTACTCACGAGAAAAACTTTTTCCCGTTCTGGCATTTTTCGTTGAGAATGACTGGATGAACGCTTGTGAAAAGTGTATAGAATTACTTCTTACTGAAGGCCGGGGGCATACCTTGGTTATCCACTCCGAAAACGAACAGGTGATTCGTGAATTTGCCTTGAAAAAACCGGTATCCAGAGTGCTGGTTAATACTCCAGCGACCCTGGGCGGGATAGGAGCAACCACCAATCTCTTTCCGGCATTGACTTTGGGCTGCGGGGCAGCAGGCGGAGGATTCACCTCTGATAATGTTTCACCGCTAAACCTGATTAATATCCGGAAAGTCGGCTACGGTGTTCGGAATTTAGAGGATGTTACTAATGGCGTGGAAGCCGAAAAAGCTGATGAAACCATGAAGGTTCCTATGTTTGCCAATCAAAATACAATGGAAGGTTCCTCTGATTTGATAGGTCTGCTGGGGAAATTACTTGAGCAGCTTACTTAACAGCAAAAGAACCAGCAGCGGCATGAAAGACTATCCTGTTTAATGACGTTAATAAAGGAGGAAAGATGGTTGGACATCAAAGAGTTTTCCAATAAATTTGCGGATGCAACTAAAAATTTATCCCCGGAAGAAACAGCTCTGATTATGAAACTGTTTCAGGGGATTTCTAAAGGCTTGGCTGCAAACAATTTTGAAGTTAGCAGTGAGGCCAAATCTCCGGTATTTGAAGGAGAAATTACGGGACTGACACCGCGTTTGGAACGATTGAAAGCAGCCTATTTAAAGGTTAAACCAAGCGTTAGTACCTATCGTGCCCGGGCTTTTACCCAAGTGACCAAAGAAAACCCTGGTTTGCCGAAAATCTTATTGCGGGCTAAATGCTTCAGAAGAGCTTGTGAGACAGCTCCCCTGGTGATCCAAGAGGATGAACTGATTGTGGGACATCCCTGCGGGAAAGCGCGAGCCGGTGCCGTATCCCCGGATATTGCCTGGCGGTGGATCCGGGATGAGCTGGATACAATGTCAACCCGACCCCAGGACCCTTTTCAAATCAGCGAGGAAGATAAGCGGATTTTGCGTGAAGAGGTCTTCCCTTTCTGGGAAGGTAAGAGCTTGGATGAGATTTGCCAGCAGCAATATGAAGAAGCCGGCCTGTGGTCCTTTTCAGGGGAATCCTTTGTCAGTGATCTTTCCTATCACCAGGTTAACGGCGGCGGGGATACCTGCCCGGGTTATGACATTCTCCTGATTAAAAAAGGTATTAATGGGATAAGACAAGAAGCCGTGGACAAATTAAGCAAATTATCCATGGAAAACCCGGATGATATTGACAAGATCTATTTTTATAAAGCGGAGATTGAGACTTGTGACGGCGTATTGGCTTATGCCAAACGACTTTCTGATTACGCAAGGGAGTTGGCTGGCAGAGAATACAATGCAGTCCGGCAAAAAGAACTCTATAAAATTTCCGATATCCTAACCCATGTTCCGGCTAATCCGCCCCGTTCTTTCCATGAGGCCCTTCAATCCATATGGACTTTGGAATCATTGTTTGTGGTAGAAGAAAATCAAACGGGGATTTCCATCGGGCGCTTGGACCAATATGTTTATCCAATGTTTAAAGCGGACATGGAAGCCGGCCGCCTGAATAAGCTTGAGGCTTTTGAGCTGATGAGTTGTTTTATCATTAAATGCTCGGAAGTGATGTGGCTTTCCAGTGAATTGGGAGCCAAGTATTTTGCCGGCTATCAGCCCTTTATTAATGTAACCATCGGCGGGCAGAAGCGAAGCGGCGGCGATGCTACCAATGATCTGACCTATCTGATTATGGATGCGGTTCGTTTTACAAAAATGTATCAACCTTCCCTGGCCTGCAGAATTCATAATAAATCGCCCCAAGGGTATTTAAAAAAGATTGTTGACGTTGTCAAAGCCGGACTGGGCTTCCCGGCCTGTCATTTTGATGATACTCACATCAAAATGATGCTGGCTAAAGGATTCTCCATTGAAGATTCACGGGATTACTGCCTGATGGGCTGTGTAGAACCGCAAAAGTCCGGAAGGATTTATCAATGGACTTCTACAGGATACACCCAGTGGCCTATCGCTATTGAATTTGTTCTCAACCGCGGTGTGATGAAATGGCGCAACACTGTGGAAGGGATTGATACTGGAGATCTGGATAGCTTCAAGACCTTTGAAGAGTTTGAGGCTGCCTGTAAAAAACAAATTGAGCACATTATTCGCTTATCCGCGATCGGAACCCTGATCAGCCAGCGGGTTCACAGAGAACTGGCTCCTAAACCTCTTATGTCACTTCTTGTGGAAGGCTGTATGGAAAAAGGAGCGGATGTTACCAGCGGCGGGGCTATGATTAATTATGGCCCGGGACTGATTTTCTCAGGTTTAGGGACCTATGCCGATTCTATAGCGGCTATTAAGAAATTGGTCTTTGAAGACAAAAAATATACCCTCAAACAAATCCGGGACGCTGTGGCTGCCAACTTTGAAGGGTATGAAGGGATCAGGACGGATTGCCTGAATGCTCCTAAGTATGGGAATGACGATGATTATGTTGACGAAATAGCGGCGGACATTATTAACTGGACGGAGCGGGTCCATCATTCCTTTAAAATGCTTTATTCTCATTTTACCCATGGTACTCTTTCCATTTCCAACAACACACCCATCGGGGAAATTACCGGGGCATCAGCTAATGGACGTCTGGACTGGACGCCTTTGTCCGATGGAATCAGCCCCACCCAGGGTGCAGATAAATTGGGACCAACAGCGATTATTAAATCCGTAAGCAAGTTAAGCTGTGAATCTATGAATATCGGTATGGTTCATAATTTCAAACTGCTGCGGGGTATTTTGGAAACGCCGGAAGGGGAAAACGGTCTGATTACCTTGCTCAGAACCGCTTCCATTCTCGGTAACGGTCAAATGCAGTTCAGCTATGTGGACAATGAAGTGTTGAAGAAAGCCCAACTTGAACCGGACAAGTACCGGGATCTGATTATCCGGGTTGCCGGCTACAGTGCCTATTTCGTAGAGCTCTGCAAAGAGGTTCAGGATGAGATTATCAGCAGAACGGTGCTGGAGCATTTTTAAGAGGATCATAAACGGTGAGGGACAAAACCTAAGGGATGGGGCATTATGAGTAGGGAAACCATGAGCAGCTTAGAACGAAAAGCGAGAATCTTCAATGTCCAGAAATATTCCATCTATGATGGACCGGGAGTCAGAACACTGATTTTCTTCAAAGGGTGTCCTTTAAGGTGCAAATGGTGTTCCAATCCCGAGGGACTGCAAAGAAAGTATCAAGTGATGTTCCAAGAAGACTTGTGCATTGACTGCGGTAAATGTGTTTCTGAATGCCCCGTCCGGATCCATGATCTCCAGAATGGAGAAGACCGGTTGTCAGAAACTGAGAGATTAGGTCCCAGGCATCAGGTGAATCGAGGCGTTGATTGTATCGGCTGCCGGAAATGCGAAAAAGTCTGTCCCAGAAAAGCCCTTTCTATTGCCGGGTCGGATAAAACCATTTCCGAGGTGCTGGAAATTATCCAGCAGGATATGCTTTTTTATCTGAGTTCAGGGGGTGGAGTAACTCTGGGCGGCGGGGAAGTTACAGCCCAGCCGGAGTTCGCTGCTAACCTGTTGACAGAATGCCGGCGCCTGGGAATCCATACGGCCATTGAGACTTCAGGCTATGTCAAGCAGGATGCTCTGCTGATGATTGCACAGTTCACGGACTTGTTTTTATACGATATTAAGCATATTGATTCCGACCGGCATTATGAACTCACAGGAGTGCGCAACGAACAGATTTTGGAAAACTTAAGGGAACTTATACGCCGTGGATTTAATGTCAGGGTCAGGATGCCGCTGATTAAAGGATTGAATGATAGAGAAGAGACTATCGCCAGAACCATGGAATTCCTGCAATCCTTCAAACATTACAAAAACTTTCGGGGGGTTGACTTGCTTCCTTATCATAAACTGGGTATCAACAAATACAAGCAGCTGGACATGATTTATCCCATTAGCGATGATTTGAGCTTTAAAGACGAAGAGCTGTCAAGAATTGAAGAGTCCTTAAGAGGTTATGATTTTCAGGTGGAAGTGATCAGACATTAACGAGTATTTGCCGATGGGAGGGGTTCTATGAGCGGGCTGGATGAGTTTGATAAAAAACGGATTATCCAGGAATCGGTGCCGGGCAAGCAAGTCACTCTGGCCCATATCATAGCTTCCCCTGTACCAGGGCTTTATGAACGTCTGGGTATTGAAGAAACAGGAGCTATTGGCATTTCAACCCTTACTCCCGGTGAGGCGGCTATTATCGCCGCCGATATTGCGACGAAAACTGCTGATGTGGATATCGGTTTCCTGGATCGTTTTACGGGTTCCCTCGTTATTTCCGGGGATGTAGCAAGTGTGGAAACAGCCATGAGGGCCATTAACTCCGCTTTGCAAACCCTGTTAGGGTTCACCCCTGCGGAGATTACCCGGACATGAAAAAACGAATTATGATTGTTGGCCCCACTCAGTCCGGGAAATCAACCCTGGCGAATGTCTTAAACGATACTACCAGACCTCTTAAAAAGACCCAGGATGTCATCTATGGAAAAAATACGATTGATACACCCAGCTCATATCTGGAAAACCCTTCTATGTACAAGTATTTAATTGCCACGGCGCAAACGGCATCCCATCTGATTATCATGGTTGATCAATCCCGTTTGGCTGAGATTTATCCGCCGGGTTTTGCTAAAACTTTTACTTGCCCAGTCATTGGAGTCATCAACAAAACCGATTTGATTCCGGAAAATGCCTTACAGGCAGCTCAGCAGTTTAAAAAGATTGGTGTCACAAAACCGTTTTTCTGGATTTCTTTAACGAATGACCCAGGCGTGGAAGCCTTGAAAAGACATCTGAATCTAGTTTGATGGAAACGATGAACGGCATTTGGAGAGAGGGAGGTGAGGTAATGAAATTCATCACTGAAATGGAGCTGCGGGAGGTATATCGGAGAGAACCTTTTACCACCTATGTTATGGAACCGGATACGAGAATTACCCCTGGGGCCCGCCAGTTTTTGGTGGATCGGCGAGTCACCTTATCAGAGACTCAGCCAGGTGATGAAGAGACAGTAAATCTCGACAGTCCGCAGCAAGTCCAAGTGGAAAAGACGAGGTGCAGTCAGAGACTGCTCAGAAAAATGGAGAGAATGGAATCCCTGTTTTTATTGATGGCCGCTGAGGTAGGCTCCGGAGAGGCTATTCTCTCGGAAGAAGTGCTGGCTCTGGGCAGATACTTCCAGAAGGTGCGGAGAGCCGAAGAGGAGCAGAGAGCACCTGACACCCTGCAATTTTGGGGGTGGTCGGCCGAAGAAATCAAAGAACGCTCAGCCGGCCTGGAAGAACAGGTTGACATCAGTGAGTTTCACTTGGAGTTGGAGAAGGGCAGAGATGTTGCTGTTTTAAATTATTTGCGAGCCTCCCTCCGTGAGCTGGAACCAGAGATTTTAGAAATCTATTGGAGGGAAGAACAATCCGTCTGCTCTCGGCAAGACTTAATTGATGCCATCGCTGGGATAATTAACATTCTCAGTATGATGATTGAGAAGTATGTGGGAGGTAGAAAATGGAAGAGTTAAATTCGACGTTTCTATACTGTGATCAGCTCGTTCGTGATTTTGAGAAAGTTATCGAGACACCCGTCGTTAATAAATCCTCTGTTTATTACACAGGTGTGGACTTGGGAACAGCCTATATCGTCTTAGCAGTTCTTGATGAAAACTACCAGCCTGTAGCCGGTGCCTATCGATTCGCCAGTGTGGTCAAGGATGGCATGGTGGTGGATTACATTGGTGCCATTCGGATCGTTAAAGAATTAAAACAAGAAATCGAAGAAAAACTCGGGACGGAATTGATTTATGCTGCCGCCGCTTTGCCGCCGGGGACGGATTCTCTGGATTCGGGAGCCATTAAAAATGTGGTCCAGGCAGCGGGCTTTGAAATAACCAATGTCTTAGATGAGCCCACAGCAGCTAACGCTGTCCTTAAGATTAAAGACGGCGCGATTGTCGACATTGGCGGGGGAACCACAGGGATTGCCATTCTCCAAGACGGTAAAGTGATTTATGTTGCCGATGAGCCCACAGGAGGGACTCACTTTTCTCTCGTTATTGCCGGTGCCTACGGCATGCCTTTTGAGGAAGCGGACGTCTATAAACGGGATGCCAAGAACCACAGGGAGTTACAGCCTATTGTACGTCCTGTGATCGAAAAGGTTTCATCCATTATCAGCCGCCATGTCCGAGATTACCCGGCAAAAGAGATTTATTTGGTAGGAGGAACCTGCTGCCTGGCAGGAATCGAAGATGTCATTGCCAAGCAAACCGGCCTGCCTACCTATAAACCTGAGAATCCCATGTTTGTCACACCTTTAGGGATTGCTCTTAGCTGCACACAGGAAGAACTCTAGGTTAGGGGTGAGGTTTATGATGGAATATAGAATAATTAAATCTCCTTCCAGGGGGACGCTGGATATCCTCTTTCGCCGCAAGGGCTCGCCTTCATCCGTTACCATCGAAGACTACGATGCTGTGGGGCTGGTTCAGGGGCGGCTGATTGATATGGTCTTTGCCGCGGATATTGCCGAAAAGGGTGCCGGGGTAGTTGTGGAAGATATTAAAGGGCACTGTCCTCAGAATCTGATTATGATCGCCATTTTTGGAGATACGGCCTCGGTAGAGGCTGCCATCAAAGAAATTCAGTATAAATTGAAAGAAGCGAAAACAGGTGAAATTGGATGATAGCTGCAAAAGTAAAAGACAGTATCTGGTCGACAAGGAAAGCGGATTCTCTCGTAGGACTAAAATTCATGTTGGTGGAGGTTCTCGGCGGGATCGACGCCGGCCGGCTGATGATCGCAGCGGATACCATCGGGGCTGGAATAGGGGAACGAGTGCTTGTCTGTAACGGCAGCTCAGCCCGTAAAATGTTTGGCCGTGAAGATATACCTGTGGATGCTGCCATTGTAGGAATTATCGACGAAGATTGTGAGTTTTAGGATTACTGGAGGTGGGATACTTGGATCTACTGAACATCGTTAAAGAGGCCGGAGTTATCGGAGCGGGGGGAGCTGGATTTCCGACTTACGCTAAGTTTACTTCCAAGGCCGAATATATTTTGCTCAATGGAGCTGAATGTGAGCCCTTGCTCAGGGTGGACCAGCAGTTGATGGCCCAGTTCCCGGATCAAATCATCAAAGGTTTGGCAGAAGCGGGCAGGCACATCGAGGCACGTAAGGCCATGATTGGTATTAAGGGCAAACACAAAGAGGTTATAGCTCTCCTCAAGGAACGAATTGCCGCCTTAGGGTTGGCTGATTTCATGGAAGTTATGGAATTAAGAGATATTTATCCTGCCGGGGATGAACAGGTTTTGGTTCACGAGCTGACCCAGCGGATTGTCCCGGAGGTTTCTATTCCTCTCAAAGTAGGCTGTGTGGTCATCAATTCGGAAACGGCCCTGAATGTTTACAATGCACTGAACGGGAGTCCGGTGACGGAAACCTATATCACCATTGCCGGGGATATTCCCCAGCCCAGGACCTTTAAAGTACCGGTAGGGACAGCCATTCGCGAAGTTATCATTCAATGCGGAGTGAAGAACCCGGATGACTATGCCGTGATTGACGGGGGACCGATGATGGGGTCTGTGCTGACGAGTCTGGATGGGCATGTCACGAAAAAAAGCAAGGGTTATGTCCTGCTGAAGAAAGATCACTTTCTGATCCGCAAAAAAACCGTAAGTCTGGACCGGGCGCGGGTTATCGGCAAAACTGCCTGTGAACAATGCCGCATGTGTACGGATTTGTGTCCCCGCTATCTCCTCGGTCATAATATGCAGCCTCATAAAGTAATGCGTGCCCTAAGTTATAACTTAGAGGATATCAAGGAACAGCAAATTGCCCAATTATGCTGCGAATGCAATGCCTGCGAGTTGTTTTCCTGTCCGGCTAACCTCCATCCCAGATCCGTCAACAGTTTATTTAAGCAAAAGCTGGCGGAACAAGGGATCAAATACCAGCCGGTTAAGGTGGACTTCCAGACCAGGTCAGCGAGAGATTATCGTTTAATTCCCAGCAAACGTCTCATAGCTAAAATCGGCTTAACGGCTTTTGACAGACCCGCCCCCCTGACCCCGGCAGAATTCCGGCCGGAATATATCCGGATTGCCTTGCGGCAGCACATAGGAGCGCCGGCTGTGCCGGTGGTGGCTCTGGGTGAAGAAGTTAAAGCCGGGCAGCTGATTGGCCGGATTCCAGAGAACAGTCTCGGAGCTAACCTTCACGCCAGTCTTAACGGCAGGGTAGAGGAGATCAACGATAATTCTATTTTGATAAAGGTGGGTTCGTATGTATAGTGCAATAGGGATGATTGAGCTGACGAGCATTGCCCGGGGCATCAATGCCACAGACTTGATGCTTAAAACAGCCTATGTCGAAGTAGTGAGTGCGACTCCTGTTTGTCCGGGAAAATATATCGCCATTGTTAAAGGGGATGTGGCTGCCGTCGAAAGTTCTGTCCAGGTGGGTGCGGAAACAGCCGGAGAATACTTGGTTGACAGTTTTATTCTCCCCAATGTTCATCCGGGAGTTTTCCCGGCCATCACAGCTACCTCCATGCCTGATGGAATTGGGGCTTTAGGCATTATGGAATGCTTCTCCCTGGCCTCTATGATCATTGCAGCGGATGCGGCGCTGAAAGCAGCGGATGTGCAAGCCTTGGAGCTGCGCTTGGGAAGCGGATTAGGCGGCAAAGCTTATTTCACTTTCACAGGGGATGTGGCGGCCGTGGAAGCGGGCATTGAAGCCGGGAAGGCGATAGCTTTGGATAAAGGGTTGCTGGTGGAAACTGAAGTTATACCTGCTCCGTCGGATCGATTGTGGGAGGCATTGTTTTAAAAAGGGAGTGCTTCTGGGTCGGGCAGTTTCGCCACATCCGCGCAAGAAAGCTAATTCGTGCGAAGACAGTGTCTGCAAGAAGGGGTAATCCGTGCGAAGACAGTGTCTTCGTGTACCTAGCATTCCGAGGCTCGCCTCCTCGCCGGTGCGGGAGCTGCGCCAAACCACCGGGTAGTACCTGATGTGAACCACTGGCTGCGCTGCCCCGCACCGTCTTGGAGGCTTATACCGCCTCTCCATGCAATGGGTTCGCTTCTGTGGACGAAGCAACCTTGCTCTCGGGTCCTTTGATGTGGTTTTAGGGTCTCTTAGGGTAGCTATCATTTCAGAATAGCCTCCATGCTGCTACGCAGTACCATCAGATAATGAAAAACGTCTAACACGCATGAGATTCTGCGGAACCTGACCTGAGTAACCCCAAAGTTCTGCTACACTCCCCATAAACTGGCTGGAGGAGCGCTTCTCTGCTAAGCGGATGCGTTAGTGGAGCCGCGCTAAGGCGAGTGCCGACGGTTCGCGTCCCCGTAGCGCGCCGCAGGACTTGTCCATGGATGGACTGATGCCGCGGTGCCAAGGATGGCAAGGAGCGGCACACATGCAGAAATACCCAGAGGTTCGGACGCGCTCGCGAACCGTCCAGCGAGCCAGCGGCGGAACTCGCAGACGCGTGCAGATAAGCGCTCCGCCCCAGAGCCCGGCAGAATCGTTTCTGTCAGGATGGCTTTTTCAGGATAGAGTATCAGGTTAAACAAAATTCTATGTACTTTTAAAAGGAGGTGTGGTTTTGAAAAAACTTATTAGTGCCAATGACGTTAAGGCGGCAGCTAAAGAGGGCCAAAAACAACTGGCTGTTGACAGCAATACGATTATCACTATGGCTGCTAAAGATATGGCCAGAGAAGTTGGCATTGAATTTACAACAGAGATTCAGGCAGTGTCCAAGCCTGGAGTCAGTTACGCAAGTCCGGAAAATGACCGGTCTCAGGATTGCCGGGAAAATTCAATCGACCCGGAAATGATTTTTCAGGTTGTGAAGGCGGTATTGAGCAAGGGACTTCTGACAAGCGTTCCCGTCTCATCTCTTGAGCAGGCTTTTCAGACAGAGTCTGACCCTCTAAGCGGACTGAAAGTAGTCCGGGGCAGGACAGTCAAGTTTAAGAGTCTCGATACAGGGAACCCCAACACTCAGGCAGCTTACCGGGAATTGATCAGTGAGGACCCTTCTCAAAGAAAGGCCGGGTTCTTGACCATTGAGAAATCCAGTTTTGAGTGGGAGCTAAGCCATGAGGAGATAGAGATTGTTCTGGAAGGAAGTCTCTCCCTCAATATCAACGGAAAAATCATTCACGCTCACCAGGGGGATGTCCTCTTTATACCTAAGAACACTAAAGTTACTTGGAATTCTCAGGACTACGTCAAACTATTTTACGCAGCTTACCCGGCTCATTAGGCAGATCTCTGGCACAGCAACAGGAGGTAAACTATGCAGGCACTTGGCTTAATTGAAACACGAGGACTCCTTCCGGCTATTGAAAGCGCAGACGTCATGTTCAAAACGGCGCAAGTGGATTTTGTCGAAAAAGTCTATACCGGCGGCGGTTTGGTAACCGTTGCTGTCACTGGCGACGTGGCTTCTGTTAAGGCGGCCGTAGAGGCTGCTGCAGCAGCGGTTGAGAGAATCGGTCCTTCCTCCTTGATTTCCCAGCATGTGATTCCCAGACCTGATCAGGGAATCGAAAGCCTATTTGCCCCTCAGGCAGGTTGCCCAGAGGAACCGGCTGGTCTCCCTGAGGACAGTGCTAAGGCCTCTGGAGAGAAGCCTCCGGCTGCAAGTGCGGAAGGAAAGGAAGATGAAGCCACGGTTGAAAGCAGTGAGCCTAAGCCGGTTATGCCTCAGGTACTCTCAAAAGAGGATATGAATGCATGCGTAGAAGAGTTTGGACTGAACAAGAGTGTACAGGTCCTAAGATCCCTTTCCGTAACAAAACTTCGCAAGCTGGCAGGGGAGTATTCCGGTCTGGGTCTGGCAGGCAAAGCTTTAGCCAGAGCTAAGAAAGAAACCCTGGTCCAGAAGCTGAAGGACTATTACGAGGGGGAGAATGAAAGGAAGGAATAGTACGTTGGAAAACTTTGATTATGATTTACAATCCCTGCAGGAAACCAGAACTATTGCCCGTCAAGGCAAACTGGCTCAAGCTCAGTTAGCTAAATTCAGTGCTGAGCAGATCGATCAAATCATTCGCAATATGGTGAAAGCTGCCGAAGAGAATGCCGTTTCTCTGGCTCAAATGGCTGTGGAAGAAACGGGATTTGGCAAAGTGGAAGATAAAATTTTCAAAAACCGTTTTGCCTCTACGGAACTGTATGATTTTATCAAACCTATGCAGACCATCGGCGTTATTAACGATGACAAAGTCAATAAGGTTATGGAAATTGCCGAACCCGTAGGATTGCTCATGGGAATTATCCCTTCCACCAATCCTACATCCACCACCATTTACAAATCCATTATCGCTATCAAGTCCCGGAATGGGATTGTCTTCTCTCCTCACCCGTCGGCTCTGAAGTGCACTCTGGCCGCTGCCCGCTTAATGAATGACGCAGCTGTAGCCGCCGGTGCTCCGGCCAATATCATCGGCTGCATTTCTAAGCCTTCCATGCAGGCTACCAATGAACTGATGAAATGCGATGAAGTGGCGATGATTATTGCTACCGGTGGTTCAGCTATGGTCAAGGCTGCCTATAGTGCAGGCAAGCCGGCCCTGGGTGTAGGACCGGGAAATGTGCCCGCCTTTATTGAGAGAACCGCTGATATTCGTAAGGCTGTTAAAAATATTATCGCCAGCAAAACCTTTGACAATGGCACGATCTGTGCTTCCGAGCAATCAGTGATTGTAGAAGAATCCATGCGCAGTCAGGTTATGGATGAGTTCAGACGTCAGGGCGGCTACTTCATGAGCCCTGAAGAAACCGGAAAAGTGGCCAAACTTTTATTTGTACGGGGACATGCCATGAATGCCAAGATGGTGGGCAGATCTGCGGCAGTGATCGCTGAAAATGCCGGCATCACCATTCCTTCCGGAACTAAGGTTCTGTTGGGCGAACAACAAGGTGTGGGCGAAGGTTATCCCTTGTCTTATGAAAAGCTGACAACTGTACTGGGCTTTTATACCGTCAAAGATTGGCAGGAAGCCTGTGACCTGAGTATTAAACTCTTAAACAACGGCGGTGTCGGGCACAGCCTCTCCATTCATACCGAAAATCCGGAAATGGCTGTCCGCTTTGCTGAAAAACCCGTATTCAGAATCCTGGTCAACACAGCCTCCAGTCAAGGGGGAGTGGGAGCCAGTACCGGACTAGCCCCGGCCTTTACACTGGGTTGCGGTACATGGGGCGGAAGTGCAACCTCCGACAATGTTACCCCCATGCACTTAATTAATAAAAAACGTATCGCTTATGGAATTAAAGATGTAACCGAAAACCAATCTTCAAGCCCTGCGGCTTGCGGAGCTCAGAGCTGCGGCAGCAGTGCCGTCAGTGATGAGCAGATCATGAATGTGGTCAATGAAGTTATCAACCTGCTGAAAAAAAGAGGTGATAACTAACTGTGGCAAGCTATGAAGAGTTAGCCGCTCTGGTGCTGGAAGCAATCAAGGAGGGAGGGTATCTGACCCAGGACTCAAGTTCCATACCCGTGGGAATTTCCAATCGTCATATCCATCTTTCCCAAGGGGATTTAGAAACTCTGTTCGGAGCGGGTTACCAGTTGACGAAAACCAAGGATTTGTCTCAACCCGGGCAATATGCTTGCCAAGAGACAGTGATCATCGCCGGGCCCAAAGGATCTATTGAAAAGGTTCGAATTCTGGGACCGGTGCGCAGTGAATCCCAGGTAGAGATACTTCAGGCCGACTGTTTTAAACTGGGGGTAAAGGCGCCAGTGAAGTTGTCCGGGGATTTGGCAGGGACCCCGGGAATTACCCTCATCGGCCCCAAAGGGAGCGTTTATCTGAACAGAGGTGCGATGATTGCCCAAAGGCATATTCACATGACTCTGGAAGACGCGGGAAACTTAGGGGTACGAGACGGAGAAAAGGTAACCATTCAAATAGACGGGCTGCGGGGCGGCACCTACACTAATGTTGTGATCAGAGCCAACAGCGCCTCCTCCCTTGAGTTCCATATTGACACTGAAGAAGCTAATGCAATGAGTCTTACGTCTACTTCCAAAATTACGATTGTAAAATAAATTATATTATTAGGAGGAAACAATAATGAACAGATCAGATGCTTTAGGATTAATCGAAACCAGAGGTATGGTTGGAGCTATTGAAGCAGCAGACGCTATGGTGAAGGCAGCTAATGTACAGCTTATGGGTTATGAAAAAGTCGGCGGTGCCCTGGTAACCGTTATGGTAAGAGGAGACGTTGGAGCAGTCAAAGCTGCTACTGATGCCGGTGCTGCTGCAGCTCAGCGGGTTGGTGAACTTATTTCCGTTCACGTTATTCCCCGCCCCCACGGTGATGTAGAAATGATGCTCCCCGGCGGTAAGAAAGACGCTTAATCTTATTGGCTGAATACTGGGCAAAGGTCAAACTTCCTTCCGGAGGTTCTGGCCTTTGCCTTTATTTACATTTATAAAACGGTGTTGTATTATAAAATAATTGGCATCAGCCAATTTTTCTTGATATAATCCTAAAAAACTTTTTCATCCTTTGCTGGTGCTGTACTGCAAAGGTGTGGAGGTTTACCATTACAAACCCATCAGGGGTGTATTATAAGGAATGAATGAATTTGTATGGAAGGGAAGTTGGCGAGAGCATGGAGAAGACTGAAAAAACATTAAACGATTTAATGGATTCTAATCTGTATTCTCGCTATAGCGGACTATTATCCCTATCCAATATCTCCCTGCAGCTCATCGATACTTCAGGCAAGATTGTCCAGGAGTTCAATCCGTCACCTGACTTTTGCAAGTTTATTTGCCAGGAGGATGAAACCCGGATATGCACGGATTATATCTCCAGATTAAAACCGGGGAAGTGCGACCGCTTCAACTGCCGGTATGGCTTGGTGAATATCCTTCTGCCGGTGGAGGTCAACAATGAAACTATAGGTTATGCTGTAGGAGCCCAGGTTTATACAGCAGACAGCGAATATCAGAAATATCTGATTGATATCATGGAGATGGCTAAGAGTAAAAAACTTGAGCCGGAATTTATTGCCAAGTCAATTGCCGCGCTAAAAACCATTGAAGAAAATAAAATAGATATTCATGAGCAAATTTGCAATCATATTACCCAGAATATTTGCTATGATCTCTCCCAAAGCATTAGTACAGCGGATAAAGCTATAGAAAGATTATCCATTGAAAAAGAAATGCTGGAAAAAAAGATTATTGATCTTGAGGCTAAAAACATGTCCTTGGTCATTAATCCCCATTTCTTGTTTAATACCCTGAATTCTATTGCCCGCATTGCCTATTTTGAAAAATCCCATACGACGGAAGAACTCATTTATTGTCTTTCGGATTTATTGCGCTACAATTTGAAACAAGAGGATGAACTCCACACTATTGGAGCAGAAATCGATAATATCGAGAAATACTTATTTATACAAAAAGTACGCTTTAAAAATCGTCTTGAATATGAAATTGACATCGCCGATCCCATTAAGACCTATCGAATACCCAATATGATCATTCAGCCTATTGTTGAAAATGCCCTTATCCATGGAATTACCCCTAAAAGGGACGGGGGCAAGATTAAAATTACGGCTGAAAAATATAAGGATGACATTCATATCTCCATTATTGATAATGGGAACGGCTTTCCCAAAGAAGTCCTGGAAAGTTTGCAGCAGTCCGATAATAGACTGGGAATTGGTTTTCGCAGTACGGACAACCGTTTAAAGCGCTATTTCGGAGAAGATTATGGTTTGAAAATCACAAAATCGGATTATAGCGGAAGTACCGTCACCATCTCAATCCCCACCAAACCCAATGCGAGGAGATCGTGATGAGTGTAGTTTTGATTGTAGAAGATGAATTGTTGGAATTGGAATTCCTCAAATCCATTGCGGCGGAAGAGCTTCTCCCTGAAGATAAGCTTATTACCTGCGAAAGCGGGGTTCAGGCAGTCAAACTGGCCAAACAATATCGCCCTGATGTTATTGTCATGGATATCCTCATTCCTGAAATGGATGGACTGCAGGCTCTTCAGGAAATCAAAAAGTTTCTGCCCCAAGTCTGCGTGATGATTTTATCTGCCTGCTCAGAGTTTTCCTATGCCCAAAAAGCCATTCGCCTGCGTGTTTTGGAGTATATGCTGAAGCCCGTTAAGCCCTCTGTTTTCAAGCAGGCCTTTCGAGAGCTGTTAGCGGCAGCTGCCGAAGTCAGCAAAATAAATGATGAGGAAGAAATTGAGGAGGAAAAGTCCGATCAGATTTATCTGATTGAGAAGTCTCTGAACTATATTCACGATAATTTCAAACAAAAACTCCCCCTGCAATTAGTCTCCTCCAAGGTCTTTTTGAATCCCCAATACTTCAGCCGGATCTTCAAAAAGGAAGTGGGAGTCAGCTACATCGATTATGTTAATAAACTGAAGATCGAGTATGCCTGCAAGCTTTTGGAAACAACGGATTACCCCGCTTATCGCATTTCCAGTGAATGCGGTTTTACTGATCCCTCCTATTTTAATCGCGTCTTTGTCCAGCAGATGAAGATGACGCCGAAAGCATACCGACGCAAGTTTTTATGTGATAGTGACGATAAAAGTTGAGATAGGACTCAAAAATGAGTTTGTAACAGCAACTGCCTAACCAAATGTTTGGGATTTTCTGGAGACAAGCCCTAAGGTTTTTTAGATAAAGCAGAACCAGCCCAAGAGGCGCTAATAAGCGTTCTTTTGGGCTGGTTTTTGTGTACGGTTATGAAAGCGGTGGTAAGAGGCTGTTTAATAAGGTTGCCCAAAGCTTTGTGGGGTGAGGGTATAAGTGCTGAAAAGGGCTGTCTGATAATGAATGTCTGAGGACACTCATTACCAGACAGCCCCTTCTGGAATATTTTCTGTTTTACTGCTCAAAGATAGTGCCTTTTTTAAACTTGGAATCTTTGAAGGCAAATTTCATTAAAAGTAGATAGGCGATACCTGCCACGACAACCCCGATAATCCAGGCTAGTTCAACTTTCATGAAGGCGGCGCCGGCACCGATGAGCATAGCCAGTACCGCAGCAGGATTATAACCTGCAAATGGCCCATCCTCCTGGTATAAGTCTGCTATGTTGACCTTTTGCCTTCTTAATATATAGTATTCGATTAATAAGATAGAGACAATGGGACCTAAAAAGGCGGAGTAGATAAGGATAAACATGCCCAGACCTTTGGCGGAAGAATCTTGTACTAAGACCCAAGGAAAGGAGCCTAAGGCGAGGATTCCCGTTATGGTAACGGCAACTTTATATTTTAATTTGGTCAGCAGAGTAATAACATAAGTGGGAGGAATAATATTGGCAACCATGTTGACGGCGATAGCGCCCATGACGATAAAGGCGGATACGAAGACGGTAATATAAGAGTTATCTACGACGATGGCGAAGGCTTTAACGGGATTAGAAATGCCTGTAGCGGAAGCCAGCATGGCACCGATGGCCAGTACGAAGCCGTAAGCAATTAAAATAGGAAGGAAGTATAGGAAACCGCGTTTGCCGTCACTGATGCCGGATCTCAGTTCCCGGGAATAGTCGGCAGCGCTTAGAAAGATAGCGGCGTAGTTGCCCATAAACATCATGATGAAGGCGAAGAAGGGCAGGCCCCAGGAACCTTTGGCATGAACCCATTTTTCAGCGATGACGGCACTATGAGAGGTGAGGAGAAGACTAAAGACGTAAACAAGAGCCAGCATAATGACTAAGGAGGTCAGGGATTCCACCCATTTAATGGCGTGAAAGCCATAGAGGGAAAGTCCAATTTGAACGATTTGCAGGAGGACAAAGCAGACGGCAATATTGTCAAAGGCACCGCCGGTGACGATTTTAGCTATTTCATTTAAGGCCGTACCGCCAATCCAGCTTTGAAAACCGTACCAGATAATAGCCGGAATACCGCGCAGGAGCGAGGATACGATGGACCCTTTCAGTCCGAAGGACATTCTCAGCTGGACAACATAAGGGATGCCTGTTCTGTAGCCTAAGCGGTCGTTTAAGGCAAAAACTGTGGAGATAATGGCGATGGCGATAATCGCGGCGGCAAAGGTTTGAAAAAGATTCAGAGTTGCCACTCCTGCAACCACCAAACTGGCGCCGAGAGTCATGTTTCCCAGGTTAACGCCGTCACCGATCCACATAAACATATAGGGCAGTGGCCCGACGGTTCTCTCCGCTTCAGATTTCGGATAGAGGGATTCATCCACACCCGCAGCTTGTTGGGGTATGGTTGCTGTAGTTTCCGGATTTGTTGACATTGATGCACCCAACTCCTTGTTAATTTAGTGAGTCTATTTCATATCATTTCTTAGATATTGGGCTTTAGATGTTTGCCGATGGGCTTGGAGACAATTTGGCCGTCCTTGAACACTGTTGTTCCGCGGAGGATTGTTTGCTTTACTCTGCCTTGGAAACGGTCGCCGACATAGGGGCTTACCTGGTGTTTATAGAACAGGTCTTCGGCCTGTAAGATAAATTCATCCTTTAAGTCAACCAGGGCGAAGTCCGCGTCGAAGCCAACGGCCAGTTTTCCTTTGCCGGGAATTTTGAAGATTTCGTTGACATTTTGGGAAGTCAGCTTGGCAATGTTCTCCAGAGGGAGCTGGCGCTGGTGGTGAGCATGAGTGATCAGGCCGGAAAGGGTGGTTTGGCAAGCGGAGATGCCGCCCCATACCTTTAAAAATTCGCCGTTTTTGAGCTGGGGGTCACAAGGAGAATGGTCGGAGGAAACGAAGGCGATTTCACCGTTGAAGAGTTTTCCCCACATTTTGGTTTGATTCTCCTGACTGCGAATGGGTGGTGAGCATTTGGCTACGGTTCCCAAGCGTTCCACGTCGTCATCGGTAAGAATTAAATAGTGGCCGATAGTTTCACAGCAAACGTCCACGCCTCTGCGCCGGGCTTCAGTGACCAGCTCAACCCCTTTAGCGGTGCTGATATGGGCAATAATCAGCTTGCAGCCGGTTTCTTCGGCAAAGGAAATCATGCGGGAGACATTTTCAATTTCCGTAATCGGCGGGCGAGCGGCGAAATAATCCCGCACCGTTGTTTGGTTATTGGCCAAGGCCAGAGCGGTTAAATCTTTGGTGATTTCCGCATTTTCACAATGAACCATCAGAGGCAGTCCCAGCTTGGCTAATTTGGCCATGCCCACCAGGGCTGTATAGTCGTCCATTCGTTCAAATTCATCAATGCCGCTGTGGCAGGAAAAGGCTTTAAAGCCGATCACGCCGCACTCCGCCAGTTCTTCCAGGTTATCCAGATTTTTGGGGGTCAGACCGCCCCAAAACCCGTAATCCACTAAAGAGTCTTTCTCGGCCACGGCCAGCTTGGCTTTTAAATTCTTGGCATCCAGGGTGCAGGGGCTGCAGTTAAGGGGCATATCAAAATAGGCTACTCCGCCGCCGGCTGCTAAAGCGCTGCTTCCCGTTGTGATGGTTTCCCACTCGGTTCTGCCGGGGTCATTGAAATGCACGTGGCCGTCGGTTAAACCGGGAAAAACATAGTGTCCCTTTGCGTCGATGGTCTCCTTGGCATCGCCGGCCAGTTCGGGTCCTATCTCGGCGATTTTTTCATCATAGACGGCAATATCTGCTTTTTTTGTGCCTTCGGGACAAACCAGAATCCCGTTGCGGATAATAAGATCGTATTGTTTGCTCATCGGTTGTCACCTTTCTCTTTAAGGTTTTAAGCTTAATACCCTTGTACTGCTTTAGAAAGTATAAGACTTTTCAGTGCCTGTTTTCTGAAGGTTCGCCTTTTATGGGGGCAAGGGAGTCTATTTTAGCTTTTTAACCAGCTGCCCAAAGCCTTTTTGCCCGACTAAGCTGCCATCCTGGGCTATAACCTGGCCTCTGACAATGGAACAGACGGGTAAGCCCTGGCCTTTTAAACCGACAAAAGCAGAAATCTTATTTTTATAATACAATGAATCTGGAGTAATCTCCCAATGCCGCTGGGGATCCAGAATAACCAGGTCTGCATCAAAGCCTGTTTGGATAGCGCCCTTTTGCCCGTAGATGCCAAAGGTTCTGGCCGGGCCTTCGCTTAAGGAACGGGCAATCAATGTGGGGCTGTAGCCTCGCTTGACCACACCTTCGCTGAAGAGAACCTGCATGACATTTTGAATGCCGCTGATGCCGCCCCAGGCGCCGAAGATGCCGTGCTTTTCCTCGCTTTTTTCACTCAGTTCACAGGGAGAGTGATCGGACCCCACACAGCACAAGGTGCCATTGTTGACATACTCCCACATTTCTTCAACAGCGGACCACTCCCGTAAAGGAGGTGCACATTTGAACAGACTGCCATTCTTAAGGACATCCTGGTCTGTAAAGGTAAGATAATGGCCGCAGGTTTCGGCGGTAACATCTACCCCTTCTAACTGAGCTGATCGGATGATTTTGGCGACTTTGGGGTGACTGACATGACAAATATGGACTTTGGCATCCAGTTCCCGTGCCAG
Source organism: Desulfosporosinus orientis DSM 765 (assembly GCF_000235605.1). Classification (GTDB taxonomy): domain Bacteria; phylum Bacillota; class Desulfitobacteriia; order Desulfitobacteriales; family Desulfitobacteriaceae; genus Desulfosporosinus; species Desulfosporosinus orientis. Next base: position 5,623,770 of record NC_016584.1, on the reverse strand, counting down.
GTCGATAATATTCTGGGTGGCAATTAATTCGGCAATGACCGGCCGGGAATTAAGGAAATCCTGCCAGTCGTTAGTTTCCTTCCGCTGTGCCCGGGCTTCTTCCCATTTAATAATGGAATAATCCTCACAATGGAAGCCTGCCCGGGCGCCGGATTTTTTAAGAATTTCCAAGGCTTCTTTGGCCTGGCCGATGGTTAAGGACACATAATCGGGAGAGACCGGCCCGATAAAGGATTTAAAGGCGACACAACCCTTTTCATCAAGTTCCTGCAGGTTGTTTAGATTGTAATCAACCAGACCGCCCCAGAAACAATAATCGACATAAGCGTTTGCTGAAACGGCGGCTTCTTTTTTGTCAAAAATCTCAGCGTTGGTTAAGGCCGGCTCATTTTGCAGGGGCATGTCAACAATGGTGGTAAAACCGCCCACACCCGCGGCTGCCGTACCATGAGCGAAGTCTTCCCGCCAGCAATAGCCCGGATCGTTTAAATGAGCGTGGCTGTCAATTCCCCCTGGGAAGACAAAGCTGCCCTGGGCATCAATAGTCTCCTGGGCCTCTGCGGGGAGGCCTGCTTCCATAATCGCAGCGATTTTGCCATCTTTAACACAAATAGTACCTTCAAATATTCTGTCTGCTGTTACAATTTTTCCATTTTTAATAACCAGATTATACACCTGCATGTCCCCTTTCTTGTCTTGAGTTTGGTATGTTAAAGTCTTTCTGGTGGGGAAGGCAATGAATGTTTACCATAATCTTTATTTATTAAAAAGAGTCACCTCCAAATAAAAAAATACTGAATTCTTATGAAGTTATTGAAAATTGCTTAAGAATCTTAAGTTACATCAAGAATATACTAAATATTTTCATTTTTCATTATCTATTATTGCTAATTAGCAGCAATTCTTTTTATCCTATTAGACCAAAGACAAAAGCCAGAAAATACCCAATAATTTAAGAAGGATGATTCCTTGCCGTTTTTGACAAGGAGCATCTTCGCCAAATTCATTGTATCTTTATCTTAACTTATGGATATCTATTTTATAATGAAAAAGGAGGAGCAGTTATGGGCTATCCCAACGATCTATTAGCAACCCGTGCCATTATCAAACATGGCCGGTATGCAGTTATTCCGCCTCAAGGGCGGGTCAACAATGTCATTCCTAATCTGGAAAACTGTAAAGTGAGTGTTATCGCTTCACCGGAAATGGGTGCTAAGTTTGCTTTCTATACTGTGGAAATTCAGCCTGGTGGAGGAACAACCCTGCCCTTTCAGGAGGAAGGTATCGAAACCTTTGTTTTCTCCATCAGCGGACAGGGAGTTGTTCAAGTAGAGCAGCAGAAGTTTGACTTATCAGACAACGGCTATGTCTTTGCACCTGCATCCCAGGCCGTTTCTCTGGCTAACCAGTCCGAAACTGTCTGGAGAATACTCTTATACAAACAAAGGTATCGTCAGCTGGAAGGCTATGAAGCCAGAGTTGTTGTCGGGAACCTGGCCGACCTGCCTAATGAAGCCTACGACGAAATGGAGAACGTCAGGATCAGAAACCTCCTGCCTGCTGATTTAGGCTTTGATGTTAATTTTCATACCCTTACTTTTGAGCCGGGAGGATGTCATCCTTTCGTAGAGACTCATCTCCAGGAGCATGGGCTTTACTTCCTTGATGGAGAAGGAGTTTACCTGATTGACGATAAATGGCTGCCTGTCAAAGCAGAGGATTTTATCTGGTTTGGACCTTATGTTCCTCAGGCTTTTTATTGTTCCGGTCGGAAGAACGCCTGGTACATTTATACGAAGGATTGCAATCGGGATGTCCAGCTCTAAGGGGCAGGCACATTAATTCTTAATATAGGTTGTGGAGCATGATTAACAAAGAGAGATTATGGAAGAACTTAATGGACTTGGGCAAGATTGGGAAGAATCCCGATGGGGGGATTTCCCGCATTGCTTTCACTAAAGAAGACCGGCAAGCTATTGTCATGGTAGGAGCTTTAATGAAGGAAGCCGGTTTGGCTGTTCGGGAAGATGAAGTGGGCAACCTCATCGGACGAAGAGAAGGGACAGACCCTAAGGCTCCGGCCCTGCTCATCGGCTCTCATTTGGATTCAGTGTTTAACGGCGGCGTTTTTGATGGGAGTTTAGGGGTTCTTGGCGGTATCGAAGTATTGCAGACTATGAATGAGAAGGGCATTGTCACTAAGCATCCCATTGAAGTATGTGTATTCCGGGATGAAGAGGGCTGCCGCTTTAATTTCAGCTTGCTGGGCAGCAGGGGGCTGTCAGGAACTCTTGAGTCTGAAAACCTAGGGTATAAGGATAAAGACGGAGTTACCCTGGCTGAGGCTATGCAAGGCTGCAGTCTGAATCCCCAGGATTTTGCCAAGGCTGCCCGCAAACCCGAGGAAGTCAAGGCTTATTTGGAGCTGCATATTGAGCAGGGGAAAGTACTGGAGTGTGCCAATCTCCCTGTTGGCGTTGTCACAGGAATTGCCAGCTCCCTGCGGCTGCTAGTGACGGTGACGGGGAATGCGGATCACGCCGGGGCTACGCCCATGAATCTGCGTTTTGACGCCATGGCGGGCGCAGCTGAGATTATCAGTGTTATTGAAAAAGAGACTAAAGCGACTCAGAGTGCTGTGGGAACCGTGGGGCGGATTCAGGCCTATCCCGGCGGGATTAATATCATACCGGGACGGGTGGAATTCACTGTTGACCTGCGGGATGTTGACCTGGAAGTAGGGCAGCGGCTGGAGAAGACTATTCTGACCCAGGCGGAGGAGATTTGCGCCCGAAGAGGTTTGCAGCTGCAGGTGGATTATATGCAGCGGGTTGCCCCGGCACCTTGTTCAGAAGCTATTATTAATTCAATCCTTGAGAGCTGCCGGGAACTTTGCTTGAAAGAATTTTTGCTGCCCAGCGGTGCGGGGCATGATGCCATGCAGGTTATCCAGCTCTGTCCCATCGGCATGATCTTTGTCCGCTCAAAGAATGGGGTAAGTCATCATCCTGACGAGTGGAGCGACCAGGATGATTGTGCGGCGGGGACTAATGTTCTCTTTCATTCCGTCTTAAAACTGGCTAATTGATTTCCTAAAATATAACAAAAAAACGCCCTGAAACTGTTTGGAAAATGTTTCAGGGCGTTTTTTCTTCTTACGCAGCAGTGAGGATGAATATAAAAGCAGCTCCCCTGGCCGCTGGGTACAGACAGCCAGGGGAGGCTATGGAACTGGGTAAAGGTAAGGCATGATCTGCCTAGAGCAGGAGTTCAAAGGTTGTTTTCAGGTCGCGGATTTGAACATCACCGTCATAGAGAGGGGCGAGGGATTCGTCGGTGGTTTGTTTGCGGGTGGCTAGAATGTAAGCGAACTTTTCTTCAAGAGGAAAGATCATGCCGTGCCAGACCCCGCGCTTGAGGACAAAAGCGGTATAGCTTTCCAGGAGAAAAGCCTGGACAGAATCCACAGCCGGCAAGGACTCGGGATCATCGGCTTGGGTAGCCGGAGCTACGGTGATAATGGCCGGTCCGCCCATAATCGGGAAAAAGCCTTGGGTCACTTTCAGGTGCCGTTCCATATTGGTGAATTTAAAGTCCCGCCGTTCTAAAAGGGCGTAAACAAATTCCGCTTCCCCTTCATCAACAGCGAAGGGCATGCGGTCCGTAAACTGGGGGGGGTCCGGTTTAATGAGGGGCTGTCCGGGATTAAGCATCAGGACATGTCCGAAAGGAGCAAAGGCTTCCTTGGTTAAGGTTTGGACCTTAAGGATTTTATTGGTCATAGCTGTACCTCATTTCATAATACGTTTAATTTTTAGTGAGATTTTTTTTGACTATAAAAATATTGTACTATAAAATGGTGGCACAACCTTTATCCAGCTTGGATATAGTTTTTGTTTCATATTTGGCGATGAAAGATAAATTAGACTTGCTTGGGGGGTAAAGAATGGAAATAACTGTTGCAGATGTCCTGGCAATGGGGGCGCTGCGGGATGCTAAGCTGTTAGCGGGGAAGCAGGGCAGCAATAATGTGGTAAAAGGGATTACCATTATTGAAGTCCCGGATATTGTCGACTGGGTTTCCGGCGGGGAAATACTATTGACCAGCCTTTACAATGTCCGGCTTGAACTCAGCTCACTTCGTGATTACATTGGAAAAATGGCGCAAAAGGGTGTCAGCGCTCTGATTATCAAAACAGGCAGGGTGGTTGAAGAAATCCCCCGGGAAATTATTCAAGCCGGAGATGAATTCGGACTGCCGGTTATCGAGCTGGGCAAGGAAGTCCGTTTCATCGATGTTATGTACCCGGTCATGGCGGAATTGTTCAACAAAGAGGTTTCCAAGCTTCAGTATTACAAACAAGTACAGGATCATTTCACGGAGCTAGTTATTGCGGGAGAAGGGCTGGACGGGATAGCCCGGGTTCTGGAGGAGCTCCTTGGCAACCCAGTCATTATTTACGATAAGGACTACAAGGCGATGACGGCTGCGGATTCCAGGCTAACCTCATTTGAGGAAGTGCAGGACAGTACGGAACGGGAAAATCTTAACGACAAGTTTTATTATTACCGGCAGGAGGTGATTTTTCCGGAGATCCATGATTTTCCGGCATCTCAGGTCGTTATCCCCATTCAGCAGTTAAATCAAATTAATGCCTATCTTGTTGTGGTGGAGAAAAACAAGAAGCTGGCGGATATGGAGTATGTGATCCTGGAAAATGCGGCTACGGTTATTTCCCTGGAGCTTGTCAAGCGCTTTGCTATCAGCGAGGTTGAGAGACGGTTTAAGAATGATTTGCTGGATTCACTGATCAGCGGGAATATTTTGATTGAAACCGCTCTGGAGAGAGCGGCTATTATCGGCTGGGACCTCAATGACTCTTACTCTATTGTGCTCATGGAATTTGCGGACATTAACGATTATTTGACGGGCAAGAAACAAAGAACCAATTTTATTACAGAAGTGGGTTCCACCGTAGCTAAGGTGATCAATGAATATACCAAACACTATATGAGGATCAGCAGTGACTCTCTTTATGTCTTATGGCCGGCCAAAGGCCGGGATGAGGCGGGAGTGGTTGCCGATATCAAGAAAGCAGCTCTTAAAATTTCTGCTATCTTTGCCAAACGATACCCGAAAATGCGGATTTCAACGGGAGTAGGGAGTATAGCCCTGCAGATCAAGGACATTGCCGGCAGTTACCGGGAAGCAAAGAATGCTATTAGCATTGGCCGGATTATGGACGAAGACTTTGTCAGCTTTACAGAGCTGGGAGTTATGCGCATGCTTTGTATGCTGGGTTTGAACAATGACCTGACAGAGTTTATACCTAGATCTATCAATAATTTAATGGTATATGATAAAGAAAATAAAACGAATCTGCTCAATACCTTTGAGGTATTTTTGCAAAACAACAGCAATGCCACCAGTACCGCTAAAGAACTGTTCGTTCATTACAAGACCATACTCTACCGCCTGGAAAAGATCCGGGAAATCAGCGGCATTGATTTCACGAATCATAAGGACCGCCTGGAAGCGGAGCTGGGGCTGAAGATTGTCAGTCTTCTCAAGAATCGCAAGTAAGCCCTGAAATCAGATGAAGTCTTCCCTTCGGCAGTATTGGGCCATTTCATAGGGAATTCCCGTCCGCGTAAAAAATTGCTCAAGGGTTTCGCCGGGGATGATCCCGGAGTTAAGGGAAAGTAATTGAACGGCAAAGCGGTTAGCCTGCCTTTCATATTTATTGGTGTTCTGCAGGGAATGTTCATCCAGAAAAAACCGGTTTAAGCCTCTGTGTAAGCGGTCATGGGCTAATTCGTGGGCGCAGATGAAGCGCTGCCAGAAAAAATCAAGGCGGCTGTTGATAACAATAAAGCGCCGTCTTAGTTTGCAGTAATAAATACCCCTGGTGTGTTCGCCGAGGTCGGCAAAGCGTATATGAATATTAAGCCTTTCAGCAAGGGTGTAGGGGCAATTGGTTTTGTAACGCTTGACTAAAGAAGTAATGAGTTTGTCCATTTGATTCGCACCCCTTTATAGAAATGACACCAGGAACGTTACTTCTCGGTGTCATACGTGCTGCCGGTTTTCTTTCTCTTGTTCATATGTTTGGCTTCCCAAAAAAGTCCTGTCAGAACGTCTAAGACACGGATGCGGTCTTCCTGATTGATGGGCACTCCGTCGAACATCAGGTCGCCGTCGTCTTCCAGCATTTTTTTAAAATCCCGCTTGTCCTTGGCTGTGGCCCAAGGCGGGATGGAGCTGTTAGGTTCGAATCCCAACAGGTAGTCTGGTGTAACATTATGAAATTCAGCTATTTTTTTGAGCATTTGGATGTCCGGTTTGGCAATGTCATTTTCCCAAGAGTTATAGCGAGGTCTTTTTACGCCCAGAGCATCAGCAACTTGGTCTTGAGTCAGCCCTCTTCGATTCCTAAGTTCGCTTAACAATTTGCCAATCATAAACATCCTACTCCTTTGGTAAATATATTATCAATAGATTCTTGACAGATAATTAAATTATCAAATATAATGAGGTTCAAATGGAGGTGGGCAACGGGTGATTACTTATGTAGAGAAGTTAAGATTCGGAGTGTTGTTCTGGATAATTTGATTATCATTGCTATTATAGTTGATAAAAATTTTATCGTCAAGAGCAGCAATGGGGATTATTTTTTTTGGGAGTATTGATAATTTATTTATCATTATTGATGATTATTGTTAATTAAATTAACGAAACTAACGAAATAAGGCGGCATAGAGACAGAAACAGAGGGGGAATTATTGTGAAAAATCAGGCTGAGAGAAGAAGCAAAAAACCGGAGTGGTACATGCAAACTATTAGAAGGCTGAATCAATATCCTGAAGATAAAAAACGACTGTGTATTTTAACGGCACAGCTGGAGAGAGAGCAGCCTAAGCTGACCGCCGGCTACTCTCTGACTCCGGGAGGGGATAAAATCAGCGATCAAACCGGAGGGATAGCTGCGAAGCGCTGGGAGACCAGTCAGGAGATTAAGGAGTGTACCCTGCGCATTGAGGAGATAGACATTATTCTGGCGGGGTTTGAAGAGGATGAGAAGAAGCTGATTGAACTGCGTTATTTCAGCAAGCACAATTATGACTGGTGGGTGGCAGAACAAGTGAATCTATCCCTCAGAACCTATTATCGGGTCAGGGATGAGCTGGTTGCGGAGGCGGCAGTGCTGCTGGGGCTCTATAGGCGGGATCAGGTCAGGGCATAAGTTTGGCACTTTATTGGCAGACAATCAGCATTTTGTTTGGAAAAACCCGTGTTAGAATAGTATTGTGAAAGGTGATAGGAAATCAACCGCTATATTGTCAGCTTAACCCATCTTGTTCGGGCGCTCCAATTTATTGGGGCGTTTTCATTTGGGGGGTCCATTGTTCAGATCTGCTTTCAAATTCGGAATCGATTCCGAATTTAACCCAAGGCATGGCGGACAAGTCTTTCCCATACGTAAGGTGCAGGTCCTTTTTTAATGAGGGACAGGTGAAGGGAACGACATGGAGGAACAAAGATAGGATAAGCGGTTTTTTCCTGGGCCGGAAAGGAGGAGTAAGGGCAGGGGGATAGATTAGATTGCTCGCGGCAGCCATTGGGATTTAGTCAATAGCAACGGGCAAAGGATTAGGAGATGATTCAATGGTCACTGTCAGCAGTGTCCGGGAGGACGTTAAAAACGCTCTCAATCAGCACTTCCCGGACATCAATGTCTATGGTGAAGAGCAGGATCAAGGCTTGGAAAAGCCTTATTTTTATGTGAAGCTGTTTTCGTCAGCTCAGAAACAGCTGCTGGGTCAGCGCTACCAGCGCAAGCATACCTTTGAGATTCAGTATTTTCCCGCAGCCCAGGAAAGCTTGGATGAGATCGCCGAGGGATTGTACGAGAAAATGGAGCTGATCAGTGTGGAAGATAGCCTGGTCAGAGGGAGCGGAATGCGTCATGAACTTGCGGAGGGAGTGCTTCACTGGTTTGTAGACTACAATTTTCAGGTTCTGCGCAGTGTTGACCCCGATCCGCTCATGCAGACTATGCAACAGGAGGGATTTCTGGATGGTTAATCAGGATAAAAAAGATAAAAAAATCAGTAAACGTTATGGCAAAGAGCAAATTTTACACTCCGGTAAGTATGGGCAGGGGGATTTGCTGGAGGCTCTTTTAAAAGAAGGAGAAACATACAGCCATGACCAGGTTCAAACAATCCTTGCAGGTTTTCTCAAGAAGGAGGTTCGATAAGATGGCAGCAGGTACATGGACAACACAAAATAAGGTGCGGCCGGGGGTTTACGTCAACTTCAAATCAGAGCCGAGAGTTGCGGGTACCCTGGGCGAACGGGGGATTGTTTCTTTGCCCCTTTTACTTTCCTGGGGGGAACCCAAGAAAATCATTACCTTGGAAGCAGGGGAAGACAGCTTTGCCAAGCTGGGCTACTTAATAGGGGACGACAGGCTGCTCTTAGTAAGAGAGGCTTTAAAACGGGCGAAAACCCTGCTCTTATACAGACTTAACACAGGTACAAAAGCCGCGGCAACAGTGGGAAATCTGACGGCAACTGCCAAATGGGGCGGCGTCAGAGGCAATGACTTGTCCTTGCTTATTCAGGGAAATGTTGATGATGAAAGCAAATTTGATGTGGCAACCTTAGTTGAAGGATCCGAAGCTGACAAGCAAACCGTTAGTGATATTGCAGGTCTGGCTGATAACCAGTGGGTGGAGTTTTCCGGAACGGGAACTCTGGCCGAAACGGCGGGTGTACCTCTCACGGGCGGAGGGGACGGCACTGTTACCAATCAGGAGTATGCTGATTATTTATCAGCGGTGGAGCTTTTTGATTTTAACACCCTGGCCTTGACGGCAGGGGATGAGGACCTTAAAGCTACTTTTACAGCTTTTTGCCGGCGTCTCAGGGATAGTGAGGGCAAGAAAATTCAGGTTGTCCTTGAGAATTATCCCCAAGCGGATTACGAAGGAGTGATCAGTGTCAAAAATGGGGTTATTCTCTCGGACGGCACGATTCTGACTGCCGCTCAGGCAACGGCCTGGGTAGCTGCCGCCACGGCCGGCGCCCAAGTGGATGAATCCCTGACCTACCTGGCTTACGATGGGGCGGTGGATGCATCTCCCAGGTATACTAATGCTCAAATCATCGAGGCTTTGCAAGGCGGGGAGTTTGTCTTTACAGCCAAGGACAGCCAAGCCATGGTTGAGCAGGACATCAATACCCTCAGCACCTTTACTCCGGATAAAGGGAAACAGTTCTCTAAGAACCGGGTTATCCGGGTGCTGGACGGGATTAACAATGATTTTGTCCGGATCTTCAGCGAATTTTACCTGGGCAAGGTCTCCAATAATGCCTTAGGGCGCAACCTGCTGAAGGCCGAATGTGTCAAGTACATGGAAACCCTCCAGGGGATAAATGCTATCCAAAACTTCGATGGGCAGACGGATTTAAACGTTCAGGCGGGGAATGAATCAGACAGTGTCTATATTGAAGCTTACGCCCAGCCGGTGGATTCCATCGAAAAAATCTATGTGAAAGTGCAGGTGAGATAAGATATGGCATTTCTTAAAGCAGAAGATGTAGTATCAGGAAAACAGGGCAGGGCTTTTGTCACCATTAACGGCCGGGTGGAAGAACTGTTTTATGCAAAGACGGTGGAGGCTACAATTGAAAAAACCAAAGCTGATGTGCCTATTCTGGGCAGAACCAATGTCGGAAAAAAAGCCACGGGCTGGGCAGGGTCGGGAACCCTGACCATCTATTATTTTACCAGCATGTTCAGAGCTCTGATGCTGGAGTATATCAAGACGGGCAAGGATTTCTACTTTGACCTCCAAATCGTCAACGAAGATCCGGCTTCTTCCTTGGGCAAGCAAACGGCGGTGCTTAAGAACTGCAACTTGGACAGTGTCATAGCGGCTTCCTTTGATGCCGGTTCGGATGATCCTTTAGAGGAAGAGATGCCCTTTACCTTTGACGATTTTGATCTTTTGGATGAATTTGCCGCTCCCAGTGCCCGGTAAGGGAGCCTTGGGAAAACATAATTTTTCCTGAACTAATTAGGGCAGGAATGTGACTTTTCGCTGCCTGCTTTCTAAAGTATCAATGCGGCTGCGGCGGCTTCCTGCGCTCTGGGAGTGTCTTCCGGATTTAACCCGGAAGACATGGTGTCTCTGGGCGCAGGCCGGATATGCAGAGTTTGTCTGCCTGGCGCAGGACGATTTAAATAGCTAAGGGATTTGGAGGAAGAGAAGATGAAAGATTTACAAGCCTTTTTTGCCAACAATGCAAGGTCCGACCTGAACAAAGAGATTGTGGTGTCGGAACGTTTTAAGGGTCAGGACGGCAAGCCTATGGCCTGGAAGATTCACAGCATTACCGAGGCGGAGAATGAGGAGTACCGCAAAGGGGCTACTCGCCGTATCAAAGGGAAAAATGGTACCCAGCAAACGGAGATTGATCAGAACATTTATTTAGCCAAGATTATTGTGGCCAGTGTCAGTTTTCCTGATCTGAAAAACGCCGAGCTGCAAAGGTCTTATGGTGTGATGGGTGCTGAGGAGTTGCTGCGCAAAATGCTGTTTCCCGGGGAGTATGCGGCCCTGGTCCAGCAGGTGCAGGAGATCAACGGCTTTGATCAAGGGATGGAAGACTTAATGGATGAGGTAAAAAACTGATTGAGGAGGGCGTGGGTGAGTGGAATTATGCTTACTACGCCCTCCACGAACTTCATATTCCTCCTGACGAGCTTGCTCAAAAGAGCCGGGAGGCCAAGGCGGCTATCTTTGCTATGATTGAGATCCGGATTAAAAAGGAGAGGCAGAATAAGGCGAAGTTTAAGAGGAAGTAAAGCCTGTGGGCGGGCTGTTCGACTTGCTGTTGCCGGCAGGGTTTTTCTGGGTAGCTGTTCATGCCGATGCTATGGCGGTACCCGCATTTTCAGAGTATCGTTTTAAACTTTAAGAAAGGAACGTGTTACGTATGAAAGGAGGTTACTGATCTGGCAACCATTCAATCAATGTTGGATTTGTTTAATATTAATATTGAAGTCCCAGCCCGCTTCAAGGATGCTGTCGGACTGATGAACGACTTAGGCAAAGCAAGCATCAGTGCCGCTATGGAACAGCAGAACCTGCAGGATATGTTTGTAGCAAGGACAGGGAGTGGGGAAATAGGAACGGCTATGTTTGATAAGTTCAGGGCAGAGGCCGTAGCCGCAGGTGAAGATGTTAATGAATCCCTGCAGAGCAGTCTGACTTTTCTTCCTTCCGTTCAGAATGCCGGGCAGATAACCCAGCTTAATGATGCTGCCCGGCACTTGAGTGCTTTTGACAGCTCGGGTAAGGGAATGACCGGAGCGGCCGAGGCAATAAAGGAAGCACTGTCCGGCAATCTTGCTCCCCTGTCTGAAGGCTATAGTTTGCCGGAGAAGGAGATGCAGGCCTTTAACCTGGATGATTTGGGGCAGTCGGGAAATATTGACGGCTTTATTAAAGCCTTTGACCAGCTCCTGGAAAAGGAAAAGATGGGTCAAGAGGCCTTTGACCAAATGATGAAGTCGCCGACTAAGCAGTTGGAGATTCTTACGAATAACATGGAAGCCGGTCTTGCCGGCGCGGGAGAACGAGGGGCGGAAACCCTTAGTGCCCATTTGAGCAGTGTTTTGCTTAAACTGAATAATGCCTTCCAGGAGGGGAAGTTTCAGCCCTTCTTTGACGGGCTGAGTATGGGGGTAACCATTGTTGCCCAGGGAATTGCAGGAATTGTTGATGTGCTGGCCTGGCTGGGCGAAGGAGTAGAGCAGAATTGGAATGTCATTGAGCCAATACTGGCGATGATTGGCTCTGCCCTTGCTTTGTGGGCGCTGACTCAAATACCGCTGTTATATACAAAGCTGGGGTTGTTGTATGCACAGCTTTGCTTGCAGGTTGCCCCGATTTTGGAAGCAGCGGCTGCGTGGCTGCTGATGAATTGGCCGATTCTCCTCGTTGGGGCCGCCATTGGCTTTCTGCTTTACGCTATGCTGAATTGGGGGGACACGACAGCTAACGTCATCGGCTATATCGGCGGGTTGATTGGGATGTTGTTCAGTTTTATATATAATAAACTGGCTTATTTTGTAAATGGAATTCTCTCTGTTGCAGAGTTTATTTGCAATGTCTTTATTGACCCGGTAAATGCAGTGAAAAAACTCTTTTATGATTTAGCTGTTAATGCCCTTGGATATATTCGTAACCTGGCTAGTGGTATTCAAGCTTTGCTTGATAGTATGGGAATAAAAATTGATATTACTGCCGGGATGGATAATTTTTTGAAAACCCTTAAAGAAGAAAGGGAGAGCCTTAAAAGTGAAGCCGGTTTGGTGAGCCTTCCAAGGTTGGAACAAATGGATAGTGGCGACGCCTTCAGTAAAGGTCAGGAGATAGGCCAAGGGTTCGGCAAGTCAATGGTAAACAGTGTCCAAGGAGCTTACGACTCGTTAAGCAAGGCCTTTACTGTTCAAGGCGGTGCAGCCGACAGTGCCGATAAACTGGATAAATGGAGGCAAGATCCCAGCATGGGTCAAAGTCAAATTCCTGCTATCGACCGGGTCAATGAGGTGGGCAGAATCAACAATACCGTAGATATTTCCAGCGAAGACCTGAAGACCATGCGGGAACTGGCGGAAATGAAAAACATCCAGAACTTTGTGACCCTCACGCCCACGGTGTCCGTCACAACCGGGGATATTACCAATGAACAAAGTGTGGATTCCATTATTGTCAAGCTTAAAACCATGCTGGAGACGGAGATTTCCTCTTCTGCCCAGGGGGTGTATGCTTAATGGCTTACGGAATAGAGTTGAGTATTAATAACAAGGAAGTACGCTTTGAGCTGCCGGTCATGCCGGAAGCCCTGGAAATCAGCGAATCAGGAAACTGCAAAACTTATGATGTGGTAGCCTTGGGAGAGATTAATGTGATTAAAAATCCTAAGCTGACTGAGTATGGATTTAGCAGTTTTTTTCCTTGTCAGCGCTATCCTTTTATCACCGTGCAAACACTTCTCAAGCCTATCGAATATGTTACACTGCTTAACAATTGGAGGGAGTCCAGGCTTCCTATCCGTTTTATTTTTACTTCCGACAGCTTAGAGATTAATAAGTTGGTGAGTATCGAAAGCTTCAACTGGAAAGAAACTGCCGGTGGAGCAGGAGACATAGACTACGATATTAAGCTGAAAAGGTATGTAACTTATGCTGCTCAGCTGGACTCGTTGTCTACAATTGCCGGACCGGTGGCGGCAGCTGCGGTTCCGGCGCGCCCCAATGAGACTCAGCAGCCTAAGACCTATACTCTCGTCAGTGGTGATACCCTTTGGGCCGTCGCCAAACGATTCCTTGGCGATGGAGCCCGCTGGCCGGAGATTCAAAAGCTGAATGGCATTACAGAGGCGGAAATCAGGCGGCTGCAGATCGGCAGAGTTCTGAAGCTGTCTTAAAAGGAGGGGAGCGGTATGCTGAAAATTTTAATCGATAATAAGGACGGCAACGTGTGGGATATATCTCAGCTTGTGGCGGACGTTACCTGGAAAACCAGCCGGATCGGCAAAGCCGGCAGCCTGGACTTTACCTTAATTAAAAACCTGCCCGGAGAAGCGGAGCATTTTAAGTACAATAACGGAGATATTGTATGGGTTAAACGGGCAGCGGATGGAGCCGAAGTCTTTTACGGTTATATTTTTACCATTGATGAGGGCAAGGATGAGGGAATCAAAATAACCTGCTATGACCAGATACGCTATCTGATGGCAAAGGATACCTATACCTTTGCCAATGTCAGAGCCTCCGAGGTGGTTAAAAAAATCGCGGCGGATTTCAAACTCCAGCTGGGCCGGATGGATGATACAGGTTACCGCATTCCCGTCATGAGTGAGGACAATCAAACCTTGATGGATATTATCTGCAAAGCCTTGGATCTGACCTTGATCCATTCCGGACAGAATTATGTGTTTTTTGACGACTTTGGGAAGCTTTCCCTGCGCAATATTAATGATCTTTTAGTGGATTTTTACCTTGGCGACGGCAGACTTATGACAGATTATGCTCTGAAGCGGTCCATCGACTCCGATACCTATAATAAAATCAAGCTTTTCAGAAACAACAAGGATACGGGCGGCCGGGATGTCTATCTTGCTCAGGACAGCCTTAATATGGCGAAATGGGGAGTTCTTCAGCTAAGTCAGAGCGTCGGTGAAAATTACAATGAAGCGCAAATCAATGAAATGCTGACCACACTGGCGACCTTGAAGAACAGGGAAACCAAAACCCTGAAGATCGAGGCCATTGGCGAGCTTCAGGTAAGAGCAGGCTGCTATGTGCGGATTTGGATTTCGGAATACGGAATCAATCAGCCCTTTCTTGTCAACGAGTGTGTGCACAGTTTTGAAGGAACAAATCATACCATGTCTTTAGAAGTGAAGGTGATATAATTGGCCAGCTTATTAGAAGTTATCAAAACCGCCGGAATGGATGCGGTGGGAGCTTCCAATCCCGTTAATGTCCTGTTTGGCGAAGTTCTGAGTGTTAATCCCCTCAGTGTCAAAGTGGATCAGCGCTTTACACTGACGGCGGATTTTTTGCTGGTACCAGCCGGTCTGGAGAGGCTGGAAATCGATCTGAAGCATAGCCATTCCTATACAGATGACGGCTCAAGCCGCAGCACCTCCGCAGCTCTGGAGGAAAAAATAGTCATTAACCCCGGTCTTAATGCCGGGGATAAGATTCTCTTGCTCAGGGTCCAGGGCGGGCAGCGCTTTGTGGTCCTGGATAAGGTGGTGACGGCATGATTCCCAGCGGAGGAACGATAACCGGGGCAACCCTGGAAATAAAAGAACGGCCCTCCCTTACATGGAAGATGGATGCCGCAAAGGGGCGAATTATTGGCAGACTGGATGGCCTTGAAGCCGTTAAGCAGGCTGCCTTTAAGATTCTGGAAACCCCTCGTTATCATTACTTGATCTACACAGCAAACTATGGTTCTGAGCTGGAAACTTTGATCGGAATGAATCCGACGTTTTTAAGATCAGAGGCTGCCCGCATGATCCGGGAAGCCCTGACTCAGGATGATCGAATCACCGGCGTTGAAAATATCCGGATCACAAACATAGGGGACAGTCTACTCATTGAATGCACGGTTATCAGTAACTATGGGAGATTCGAGATGACCCAGGAGGTGAGCATGTAAGTGTACGAAGATCAAACTTATGAAGTCATATTGGCCCGGATGCTGGCCCGAGTACCAGATAGCGTAGACAAACGGGAAGGAAGCTTAATCTATGATGCATTGGCTCCAGCTGCGGCAGAGGCAGCGCAACTATACATTGAATTGGATATCAATGCGAGACTATCTTTCGCGGATACATCGTCGGGTGAGTACCTGGCTCGAAGAACTGCAGAATTAGGGGTAGTAAGAAATATTGCTACAAAGGCAATTCGCAAAGGGCTATTTTTTGGTGATGGCGATACCCCCATAGACATACCTCTAACAAGCAGGTTTTCGATTAATGGCATAAATTATGTTTCTAAAGAAAAGACCACAATCGGAGAATTTATCATGGAGTGCGAGAAAACAGGCATCGTTGGTAATCAGCAGTTTGGAACAATGTTACCGATTGAATATATCCCGGGATTAACCCGCGCAGAGCTTGCCGACATACTCATTCCTGGAGAGGACGCAGAGGAGGATGAAAATCTAAGGAAGAGATATTTTGATGGACTGGACAACCAAGCGTATGGCGGAAATATTGCGGATTATAAAGAAAAAACAAAGGCTCTAGATGGAGTGGGAGGAGTGAAGGTCTTTCCTGTCTGGAATGGTGGCGGAACAGTTAAGTTGGTAGTCATAGATAGCGCATATGCCAAACCATCATCGACCTTGATTGACACTGTACAGACAGCTGCTGACCCAATGGTAAATCAGGGGAAAGGTCTTGGCTTTGCTCCAATAGGGCATGTTGTAACGGTAGAAGGAGTTGCCGAATCTACTATTAATATTGAGACGAGTCTGACGTTTCAAGATGGATATATTTGGGCTGATGTGCAACCCAATTTAATTACAGTGCTTGGTGGATATTATGAAGATCTTAGGAAAAATTGGGAGGATAGTACCAATTTAGTCATCCGAATCAGTCAAATAGAGACGAGAATATTAGGGATAATGGGAGTTTTGGATATTCAGAATACTAAGATTAACGGTTCAGCCCAAAATGTTCTGTTATCGGAAATTGAGATACCAATTTTTGGGACGGTGACGAAAGTATGATTCCGATACGCGAATACTGGCCCGATTTTTTAAGTGAGTTTAAGGAGTTTCAAGAAATATCAAACACGGATAACATTGAGATTTCCTTAATTCGTCAAGCTGTTGCCGACCTATTGAATGTTCAATTCATCCAGACTGCGACAGAAAACGGAATAGCTAGGCGTGAAAAAATGTTGACTATCACCCCCTTCGCTAATGACGATCTGGAAAGCAGGCGTTTTCGGGTGCAAGCAAAATGGAATGACAAGCTGCCCTATACCTATAGAGAGCTTGTCGATAAAATGAATAATCTTTGCGGTGAAAATGGCTATGTAATGGTACTGAACTCGAACTTGTATACCTTAAACATTAAGTTAGAATTGATTAACCGTAGGATGTTTAATGAAATCGAGAAGATAACTAGGAAAATGGTTCCTGCTAACATTATCATTACGGTCGAACTCCGTTACAATCAACATTTAAAGTTGGCAAATTTCACGCACGGCCAACTAGCAGCTTATTCCTATTATCAATTAAAAAGTGAGGTAATAAGTTAATGGCTACTGTCACTTCCAATTATAATTTGGTAAAACCAGGAGAAGAAGAATTTTACAACGTGGAAATATTTAACGTTAACGCCGATACCATCGATACGCAACTGAAGGCGAGAGAGGACGCCCTTGCTGCTCATCAGGAAGATTATGCGACAAAAAGCATTGAATGGGATGCGAAAGAAACTCCTTCAGGGGCGCAGACCAAAGCCAATGCCGCCGAAAGCAATGCTAATAATTATACCAATCAGGAAGTGTCCGATCTTGCAGGGGCAGGACGAACTATAGAAACTGTAAAACAAAATGCTGATAAAATAAACAATTTACAAATGGAAGTCAATAACCATCTAGCAGATTATACGCTACAAGTACCCTATGCGGGGGTAACAACTGGCGCAGAAAACACGTACGCAATAGCAATCCCTGCGATAGCGGCACTTACAACAGGAATGGCAGTAAGCGTAAAAATTAATGTTGATAGCACAGGTGCATCAACTCTTAACTGGAATGGTAAGGGTGCAAAGGGTATTAAGAAATCAAACGGTACAGACGTAACTAATCTAAAAGCAAATGGAATATATACATTGAGGTACGATGGTGCAAATTTTATACTACAGGGTGAAGGTGGCTCTGGTAATGCATCTGCATCTGACCTTCTCTCTGGAAAAACAGCGTCCACAGATGCAGGGGATATAGTAGGTACTATGCCAAATAAGGTAGGTAGCGAAACAATTATTACACCCAGTACTACAGACCAAGTAATCCCACAGGGTTATTATGGTGGTGTAATTGGCGATGGCAAGGTATTAGGCGACCCCGATTTAATCGCGTCTAATATTCTAACAGGTAAAAGTATCTTTAATGTAATAGGAACACTAGACAAAAAAGGATCTTTGGGCCCATACCTAAACTCTTCCGCATTGGCTAATGGCGTCATATCATTTGTAGATGGAGAAGGTATATGGGCCAACGGTGGTACTGATAGCGGCATAGCACGGTTATATAATTCAGCAGGTACACTTATCAACACTGTTACATTTACACCGAGTTCATATATGAATGTAGTGTTTGTAAGTAAGGATAGAATGTTATGGAGCAATTCACGCTATGACGATTTCTATGTTACAGATAAAAATGGAACAATATTATCGCACTTGACAGGCATTAATCACGAAGACAGTGTAATGCACACAGCAACGGATCGCATTTATGTTGAGACATACGATGGTAATTACCATGTAAAGGTGTTAAATTCTGCCGGGACGCAATTCGGTTCTACACTTAACCTTGGCAGTTCGTGCAAGTGGATATCAGTGATGACAGAAGGCGCCTTGTACAAACAATATAACTCAACACAAAGCCTTGCATTTGTAAATAGTTCGGGCGGCTATTATGGTCCTATCACCTACGGTATACTTCACAATGTGCTCAAGTAAGGAGGAGTAATAAATGAAATTTGGAAAAATCGTTAATTTTACCAATATGTTCGGTCAGAGCGATTACAAGAACATTGATATAAATTTGATTGTAGCCGGTTCTCAAGCATACAAATCTGATGGGTCATGTTTTGTGTTCGCATATGATGGTGACATACCTCAACATGAAGATATTTCCGAGTTAACACAAGTTCAATGGCAGGAAGAAAAAATGGCTATTGATGCTGAGAATAGTGCAGATAAGCAAACTATTGAACAAAAGATTGATGACCTGCAATCTCAAAATGCTCAGGCTATTTTAGCTCTGGTAATAGGAGGATTGATGTAATATGGATTGGGTTAAGTTCGTTTCTGACAATTATCCAAAGAATTATACTATTGATCAAGTGAAAATATTTGTGATTAAAGGCAAGATTACGCCCGAGCAATATCAAGCTATCACCGGAATCGATTATGTTGCTTAATGCACAATAGACAAATTATGCGAAACAAGATTTACCTGGGAAATCAAATTTATCTGTGGAAATTACCAGGAAAACATTTGTTTTACATGGTGGAATTAACGGGGCACAAATAGTGAAACTGTATTATGATAATTACAAGAGGAGGAATAATTTACCATAATAGTAGACCCCTATAAATTTGGTCACTAAACGTAATAAAGTTATGAGGCAAAAACTGAGTCTTTTCAGTTGAGCTACGCCACCTTTATAGGATGCGCTGTAACATTGTTTTGGCCGGCAGTTGTGGCAACGGCTGCCGGTACCAACTTTACAAGGGGAGATTGTCGTCAAAGAGGGCATTCGGTTTAAAATTATACTGCTAGAACAACTAAATGCAAATATTGATTTCTTGCTTAAGAATCCCGAGATTAACGGAAAGCAAATCGAGCAACTTAGAGAGCGTTTAGCCTTAATTGATAAATGTATTGATCAGGTCATGTTACTAATGCTACTAGAACTTGAGGAGCCTCTCCCGTGTGTATCAAATCAAATAAGGCATTAGGTACCTAAACCGTCATTTTGGCGGTTATTTTTATGCCCAAAATGAAGGAGGATGGACTATGAACATAAAAGAATTCGGGCTAAACACCCTGGTAGCTATAGGAGGGACAACTGTCAGTGCATGGCTTGGAGGGTGGGACGCAGCACTAAATGTACTTGTTGTAGTGATGGTCATCGATTACGCTACAGGGTTCCTTGGAGCTATTAAGAAAAAGCAAGTTAACAGTGAAGTCATGTTCTGGGGTGGCATCCGCAAGGGTGCCATTCTTGCCGTTGTGGCAATGGCTGTACTGCTTGATCGGATGCTGGGTAATGATGATCCGATCCTTAGAACGTTGGCCATCTACTATTATGCTGCTCGGGAATGGGTATCTGTAACTGAGAATCTTGGAATCATCGGGGTGCCATTACCGCCGGTTTTTACAAAAGTGCTTGAGCAGTTGCAACAGAAAAGTGAAATGAAATAAAATGAAACTCAATGAACAGAAAGGAAACGCCACAATGGAAATCAGGCCATGTAACATAACCATGGCTGACTACCATCACACCGCAGGCAACGAGAAAAACGCTGAGGAAATCAGGCAAGAGCACATGGGACTGCCCAACTACTGGGGAGACATCGGCTACAACCTAGTTGTACTGACTGATGGGACGATCGAATGGGGCAGAGACATCAAGTACTCGGGGGCTCACGATCCCGGTCCGGCCCCTGACGGCAGCGGGTATACCATGAATCAGCGGGCCTTTGCCATCGTTTGTATCGGCAATTTTGATGAAAAGGAGATGTCGGAGGCTCAATATCAAGGGCTACTCAAAAGCGCTTTGTGGGCTCATGACAAATTTAAACTCTCTCTTGGGGATCACCACCGGCATAAGGACCAATACGCGACAAAATGCCCAGGAGATAAGTTCCCATGGGGACGGCTTATGTCGAATCTGAAAAAAGAAGTGGAAGGTGACGATGAGAAAGTGCTGCTGGAAAATGTCGTTGTTTATTACACAGCAAAGGATCAATCGTCTGCGGATTTATACGCTGACGAGTTTAAGTGCCTTATGACCTGCAGAAATGGTGCCGCAACAACGCTGCCGGAAGCAATGGCCGCTAGACGTTTGTTCAATATCGGCGGTCCTAAGCTGGGGCATCCTAATGAAATTTATTTGTCTGGAGAGAAAGCCAAACATACGGCAAAGAATGCCGCAGATTGGCTAGTTGCAAATACAATATGAATAAAATTGTCTTTTGGTTATGTGATTTTGAGATGAGGTTCATCAGGCTCCAACGGCATTTTTTTCTCACAGGGTAAGACCTATAAGATGGAATTAGTCAACTTAATGATGGAAAGTAATCGTTCCTTGCCAAAATAGACAAATACAGGAATGATAAGCTGTTTATTACCTCTCACCCTTTAAGGTGAGAGGCATTTTTATATCCAACCATCAAAAGAGAGCGTAATAATAAAAATATGGCAACAGTGTGCAAAACAATTTAGATATAGAATAATCTCTTTAAAACCATTATAATCGGAAGACAGGACTATAGTTTGACGTGGGAAGAGGAGAGCTTTGTCATGAAATTAATATCATGGAACGTTAATGGGCTTCGTGCTTGTGTAAAAAATGGTTTTCTGGATTTCTTCACAAAGGAGAATGCGGATGTCTTCTGCATTCAGGAAACAAAGATTCAAGAGGAGCAGATTCCTTTTCAATTAGACGGATACTATTCTTACTGGAATTTTGCCCAGAAAAAAGGGTACTCCGGCACAGCAATATTTTCTAAAACAGAACCTATCAATGTGAGCTATGGTATCGGTATGGAAGAGCATGATCAGGAAGGAAGAGTTATCACCCTGGAGTATGAACCTTTTTTTCTTGTCACTGTTTATACACCTAACTCCCAAAGAGGGTTGGCCAGACTGGACTATCGAATGAAATGGGAAGATGATTTTTTAGCGTATCTTAAAACATTGGAGAAGTCAAAACCGATAATTTTTTGTGGGGATTTAAATGTAGCCCATCAGGAAATTGACCTCAAAAATCCCAAAACAAACAAAAAAAATGCCGGGTTTACCAGTGAAGAAAGAGATAAATTCAGCCAAGTGCTAAACCATGGTTTTATTGATTCATTCCGGTTTTTTTATCCGGAGCAAAGGGATGCCTATACCTGGTGGTCATACATGTTTAATGCCAGAGCAAACAACGCAGGATGGAGAATTGACTACTTTTGCGTTTCTGCAGGTCTGAAAGACCAGTTAAAGAATGTGTCGATCTATAGTGATGTTTATGGTTCAGACCATTGCCCGGTAGGATTAGAGGTATTTTAGGGCAATAGGCTTTTCTTATGGGAAAAAAGGAATTATAATCAGATTTATCGTATAGTATAGTGAAATCTATTACGAGTAGAATAGAATTTCTTAATCTAATTGTTTTTGGGAACGAGGTGAATTAAGATGTCTATCACGGAGTATGAGATAGCTTTCAGATTGTTTATCGCTTGTGTTTTTGGAGGAATCGTAGGGTTTGAAAGGGAAAAAAATGACAGTCCGGCAGGGTTTAGGACTCATATTTTAGTTTCTTTAGGATCTGCGTTAGTGATGATTTTATCAATGTATGGTTTTAATGATTTTACAGTAGTAAACAAGGACCCTGCCCGATTGGCTGCTCAAGTTGTATCAGGCATTGGTTTTTTAGGAGCAGGAACCATATTAAGAGATAAAACCTCAGTGAAAGGACTAACGACCGCTGCCTCACTTTGGGTCGTCGCCGCCATTGGGCTGGCTGCAGGAGCAGGATTCTATTTTGCGTCCTTTTTTGTGACGATACTGGTATTCCTTACGTTGGAACGCTCGGTCGAAACGTATTTCTTGCGAAATAGCCAAACCTTAAAGGTAGTGGCCATTAACGGAACTTGTAAAGTAAAAGAAATAAATCGCCTGTTGGAGGCCCATAGTATAGTGCCCCAAAATATCTCGATGACATTATTAAAGGAAGAGAATAACAGGACTACTATCGAATATAAAGTGAGAACACCCTTTAGAAAAGTTAAAATGGAACAGATTATTGATGATATCAACGAAATTGATGGGATATATTCGGCAGAACATGTAGGAAATACCCGGCATTCATTAATACCTTTCCGGAAGCGTTTGTTCCGGCGTTCCAAAAGCCCTGATAAGCCCGATAATCCCTCAATGTAAAAATAACTATAGTTCTGCTAAATATCGTTCTCTAGGTCATACCTGAGAACGGTATTTTTTTATAGACACAGCAATATCCCCAACTTGAGGTTCAGTATTATAACACCAGAAAAAATGAAGGAATAATAA
This sequence comes from Desulfosporosinus orientis DSM 765, assembly GCF_000235605.1. Classification (GTDB taxonomy): domain Bacteria; phylum Bacillota; class Desulfitobacteriia; order Desulfitobacteriales; family Desulfitobacteriaceae; genus Desulfosporosinus; species Desulfosporosinus orientis. The sequence continues at coordinate 5,601,148 of NC_016584.1, read as the reverse complement.
TCTGACACGTCGAAAGATGTCTTAATAAAGGTTTTGAAATAAGGAGGAGTAAAATGTTTGACGACAAGATGCTCATTGATTTACAAAGCACTTTAAGTTCTAATGGGATTCTCATTAGTTTTTCCGGTCGTTTTTCCCAAGGGATCATTGAAGAGCTTGGGGAAGCCATTATGCAGCACATGGAAGCAGAGAATCGTCCTCGTAACGCTATTTACAATGTTTTCGCTATTTTTGTGGAAACTACCAATAATATAAAAAAATACGCCAATTCAAAACTAGGCGGAGAATCTTATAATCGCATATATAATTCTGGTATTGTGACCATCAGCAGTGGGGAAGAAGGTTATTTTATTTCCTCCGGGAACTTAATCGAAAAAGCTGACGCTGACAAATTAGCCAATCAGCTGGATTCCTTAATAGCCTTGGATAAAGATCAGTTAAAGAAGCGGTACAAAGAACAAATAAAGAAAGAACTCCCTCCAGATAGTTCCGGAGCTGGTCTTGGGCTTATTGATATAGCCAGAAAAGCTAGCAAACCGATTAAGTATTCAATTAGAGATATGCAGGATTTATCGTTTTTTACCCTAACAGTAATGGTTTAAAGAGGTGAAAAGAGATGGAAAAATTGTTGTTTGAACCTACTAAAGCTACTCCCATGATTGATTTTGACCCGGATAAAGGGATTTTGATTATAAAAGGACAATCTTACCCTGAGAATGCCTTCAAATTTTATGATCCGGTCTTTACCTGGATAGATACTCTCTTAGCGACAAACCCGTCTGAACTAAAAGTTGAGGTTCGGCTTAGCTATGTAAATACAAGTAGTTCTAAATGTATTATGATGCTCTTGGAAAACTTCGAAAAATCCTTTCAACAGGGGGTTCATATACAACTTAATTGGTATTGTGATATGGAGAATGAAAGTGAAGTGGAATGCGCGGAGGAATTCAAAGAGGATATAACCTTTCCGTTCAACATTATTCCAGAGGTCAACGACCATTAAATTTTTATAAGATATCACACTAATGTGCCTATTAAACAGGTAACAGGAGTGAGAATGTGAACAAGATAAAAAGAACTGCCTTATATGATAAAAACACAATGTGGGTTATTTTGTTAGCCTGTATTAGTATTGCAATTTCAATGCTTTTAACGGGATACTTAAGTTATAACATCACCAAGAAGGAAGTTACTGAAAAGCTCAAAACTAAGGACTTATTTTTTATCATTCAATCTGCAGCTGGAAAAATTGAGGGTAGAATATCAAGGGCTAAAGAGACATCATTAATCATGGCTCAGGATCCATTTTTTTCTGAATGGGTTTCTAATGGAGAAAAGGACATTGTAACTCAAAAATTAGCCCAGGAAAAATTGAATCGAATTGCTACAGAATATGATTACAGCAATACTTTTTTAGCCAGTGCTGTAACTCACAATTATTGGGCAGAAAACGGAGTGGTAGGGAAGCTTTCGGAAACGAATCCTCAGGATAAATGGTTTTTTGATACGATTAAAACTAAAAAACCTATCTCCATTAATATTGATTATAATAAAGAACGGAATAATACCTTTGTTTTTATTAATGCCTTATTAGGTAATCCGGAGGATCCCCTGGGGGTTACAGGAGTTGGCTTAGATCTTGATGATATTTCCCAGGAATTAAAATCCTATAAGTTTGGAGAAATTGGCACTATATGGCTGGTTGACCAATCAGGTCGAATTTACCTGGCAGCTAATTTAGATGATCGTGGTCGACAGTTAGGGGATATACTGCCTGCAGATATTTGTCAAAAGGTTTTAAATAGGGTAAATCAAGGTTCTGATCAACCGGAAGTTATCGAGTACGAAAACACTGAAGGTGAGATTATTGACCTTGTACACCAAGGTCTCCAATCGACGGATTGGCAGTTAGTCATCCAGGTCCCGAGAAAGGAAACAGTTGGATTTCTGACGTCGATTATGACAAATACGATTCTTACCACCTTATTGGCTCTTGTTTTAGTGACTCTTGTTTTTTACTTAATTTCAAGCCGAATTGCCAATCCTTTAAAACGGGCGATCCAGTTGAGTGAAGAGCTGGAACAAAAGGTTAATGAACGGACTCAGGAACTTAAGGAAAAAAACCTTAAGATAATGGATAGCATAGACTATGCTAAAAAATTGCAAGAGACAATCATCGCCTCAGGTCAAGAAATGAGGGACGCTTTTAAAGACAGCTTTGTCCTATGGCTGCCGAGAGATGTTGTGGGCGGGGACTTTTATTGGCTGAGGAAATCAGGCAATAAGGTTATTTTAGCGGTGGCGGATTGTACAGGGCATGGTGTACCAGGAGCTTTGATGACCATGGCCGTTGCTCCAATTTTGAACGACATTATTCAGGATGGATATTACAATAGCCCTAGCGAGATAATCAAAGAATTAAATCTCAGAATAAAGTCTGCTCTTCATAAGCAGGGGACATGCATCACAGATGATGGTTTAGATATTGGGATATGCATTATAGAAGGAAACACATTGCTATTTGCGGGAGCTAAGATTGATCTTTACCATAAAAATCAAGCTGGGGTCAACAGGATTAAAGGGGATCGTCACAGTATCGGCTATTTGAAATCAGATCCTAATCAAAGCTTTGAAGATACAAAGATTGACCTATGTGAAGGAGATTCCTTTTACATTACGACGGATGGATTCCTTGATCAGAATGGAGGACTTAAAAACCATTCCTTTGGCCGCCAGCGATTCATAGAATTGATGGAAGAGTTCAGCCATCATAATAGTGATGAAGAACGTCATTTCTTTGAACAGGCTTTATTGGATTATCGCCATGAAGAACCTCAGAGGGATGATATTACAGTTCTTAGTTTTAGGGTATGAGAGACCTAAAGACTAGTTAAACCAGAAAGAGGAAGGATTTCTCTTATGATTGATAGAGACTTTCAGAGACAATTATTTAGTACAGAACTTCAAGTGCTTGAGATGGCCTTATTGGATCTGGCTGAAGGAAAGTTTGAAGGAAATGAGCTCCTTGCAGATTATCAGTTAATGGTCAATAATTATGAAAAATTATTAACCTTTACACGCCGAATTTTTAAAATCAGCGATATTCAGGCTAGAAATCTGTTGCAGAGGGAAAATGAGATTAAAAATATCCTGGATAATGCGGGACAAGGTTTTCTCACCTTTGGTCGGGATTTAATCATCAACCGCGAATATAGTGCAGAATGCGATAAAATCTTTGGTTTTAAAATTAATCGGATGAATATTCTTGACCTGCTTAAAAGTGAGGATGATGAACAAAATAACCTGTTTGCTGAAGTTTTTCGAAGTGTTTTGGAATCTGAAAATCATAAAACTCAGCAATATTACATCAGTCAATTGCCGAAAATCATTAAACGAGGAGAGAGTTTTCTTTCTATTAAGTTAAAGCCAATCCCACCGAATTATGAAGATGATGACCCTTTATGCATGTTAATAATTACCGATGTGACGGAAAATTATAAAGCACAGGAGCAAGTGGCTTTCCTTAGCTTTCATGACAAACTTACAGGTCTGTACAATCGGGCCTATATCGAAAAGTGGCTGGAGGAATTCCAGACAGAGAGTAATTTTCCTCTTAGTGTAATCATGGCTGATTTAAATGGCTTAAAATTAGCTAACGATGTTTTTGGCCATATACAAGGAGATTTGCTTCTGAAGGGTCTGGGAAAAGTCCTTCTCTATTCTACCCGCAGAGTGGACATAGTAGCCCGCTGGGGTGGAGATGAATTTTTGATTCTATTACCATCAACGGACAGTTTGGCGTGTGCTAAGGTTGCAGAACGAATCACTGAAAGTTGTAAACAACAAGAAGGGCTGCCCACAGAACTTAGCGTTTCCTTAGGGATGGCAACCCAACAGGTTTTTTCAAAAAATATCTCGGATTTATTTGGCATGGCCGAAAATAGAATGTACAGTGATAAAGTGCAAAAAAGCAAAGAAGTTCGGCGCAGGCTGATCTTGAGTGTGGAAAAAGAGCTTTATACAAGATTCTTTGAAGATTCCGGACATGTTGAAAGAGTTGGCCGGCTTGCTGCCAGCTTAGCTCAGGCTGCAGAGATAAGTCCAAGATCGCTCGACCTGGATAATTTAAGTTTAATGGCAAGACTTCATGACATTGGCAAGGTAGGGATTCCTAACGAAATTCTTGGCAAGGGCAGCGGATTGACTGAACACGAATGGGAAATTATGCAGAGACATAGTGAAATCGGCTTCCGCATGGCACAGGCAATTGATGAATTATTAGTGGCGGATGCAATTTTGGCTCTTCGTGAACGCTGGGATGGAACGGGTTACCCCCGAGGTCTGAAAGGAGATCAAATTCCTTTACTGTCAAGGCTAATTGCCATCGTGGATGCCTTTGACGTAATGACTCATAGCCGGCCTTATCGCTTGGCTAAATCACAGGAAGAAGCTATCAATGAGCTCAAAAAGGAACACGGCAAACAGTTTGATCCACACCTGACGGACGTTTTTATTATGAAGGTCCTAAATGGAAAATAAGTTCTCCCTCAGGACTTCATCGCTTCTTGGGCTTTAGCAACGTATCGTTCAGCGGCTTCACGCATGAGCGATATTTCTTTGTCTGTAAGTTCTCTGATTACCCGTGCCGGTACTCCCATTAGCATGACCCGGGGGGGATAGGTTTTATTTCCCGTAACCAGAGCTCCAGCCGCTACGGATGTTTCCTCGCTGATGACAGCCCCATCAAGAACAATTGCGCCCATTCCTATTTGGGAGCCCTTGCCAATGGTGCAACTGTGAAGAATGGCAGAATGCCCGACGGTCACATAGTCATCGATGGTTACGGGTTGATTTTTGTTAACATGAATAGCGACTAGGTCCTGGACATTTGTACATTTGCCGATGCTGATTGTCGAAAGATCACCTCTGATAACCGAGTTATACCAGACGCTGGATTGCTCACCAATTTGGATGTCTCCGATTAGTTTACAGCCATCTGCAAAATAGACACTATCAGCGATTTGGGGCTTTTTCATATGATCAGCCATAATTTAGTTACCTCCATATGTAAATAAGATCTTTTTGTGTTAATTATAAAGTTGTCCGGAATGAAATGCTAGCGCTTGGAATGATAATTGCATTAGTGGTACTTGTTAACAGGAATTAATTTATCAAGAAGGGAAGAGCTAGTGTTATGAAAATGTATGGGTGCAATTAACCCGTCCTTAAGTGACAAACGTAAAGTCACTTACACGAAATATGCCTTAGTTGCACTAACCGTTGAGATGATCTTATTAGGCCTAATGAGAAGTGAAAACATGGGCGGCCAAAAACAGATGAATATAGGGTTGTACCTAGCTGTATTTATACCTCACCAGAATTGGCAAGCGTAGGTCTTACCGAGGAACAGGGTATCAGTCAGGGAATGGAGATAGTTATCGGAAAGTCTCAATTCACCGGGATATCCTCATTAATTGTTAGCTTCTTTTATTTAGGGTTTAAATCTTTTTATCATGTTAAACAGAATATATTACCTAAACACTATATTTTGAAAAGTTAAGTCTTTTGCTGCATTTAACATACATGAATAAAGGAAAATGCAATTAGATGTCGAAAAACTTCATTATTGTACTTAAAAAGGAATCGAGATACTGAGGAGTGTTTTCATGTCAGAAACGCTTTATTCGCTTAAGGATTGGGAGCGGGCTATAAAGCAGATTAAGTCGGTAGTTGCAGCTCGAATCAATGTTAATGTGCAAGGGGAAATTGAGGAAGTACATATTCTTGCAGAATCAGGAAGATCACCTAAACAGATTGTTAGAGATATTGAAACTATTTTGGCGGCTCAATTTGATTTACAGGTCGACCATAAAAAGATTAGTGTCGCTCAAGTTGAAGATGAGGAAGGGGCATCTGGAATTGAAGAGGTGTCTCGACTTAAATTAGTGGGTGTAACCCTTAGGACAGTTAATGGAATGGCAGAAGTAAAAGTGGAATTGTTAAAAGGGGATAAGTTAATTGAAGGGATTGCTGCAGGACCGTCATCTTCACATAATAAGCTGAGACTGTTTGTTGAAGCCACTCTTAAAGCCTTGGAGCCTCTCACCTTAAGCAAATTTATATTTGTCACTGAAGATGTCGGCATTATACAGTTGGCTAAGAAGCAGATTGCCTTAGTTTCTATAACGTTAATTGCCTCGGCGGGAGAACAATCTCTTACAGGATGTGCCATTGTCAGAAATGATGACAGGGAGGCTGTTGTTAAGGCGACCCTGGATGCAGTCAATCGGAAATTGGAGTTTCTCAATAACCCTTAATTTAATAACTTTGGCCGACCAACTTAACAATTAGATCTTAGAGTACACTGTTTAATTTTCCAATAGCGAAGCGGAAAAAAACAGCGGAACGGAAAAAGAGCGAAGCGGTAAAACAATTCCTTTAGAAAAAAATTAAGGAGGTTTACCGCAATGAACAAATTATTAAAAGCAATTTCTGTTCTTATTACTCTCGTACTCGCCGGTGGCGCGACCTTTAAGTGGTAATGCCTATTACTGAGAAAATAAAGTTAATGGAATAACTCACTTTCAAATGGGTTACGTAGCTGTGAGTTTTAATTGTAAGTGTCGGCCAAATATATAATGAGGTGGCAAATGGAAAGTAAATCGATAAAACTAAAACTATTTTTTGCATTAATCGTTACGTCCGCCACCGTGATATTGATATGGAATATTATCATTACAGATTGGAATGAACCGCAACTTATTAATCTATTAATCTTTGCGATTCTTGCAATTGCTTCGGAATCTCTGCCAGTTGCCCTGCCAAAAGGGGGGTACGTAACGGTTAGTTATTCCATTTTTCTTTCTTCTTTAATTTTATTTCCTTTAGGAGTGACTTTAACAGCGATGGCTTTGTCGGGTCTTCTTATTTTTGGCAAAGCTGGTTTAGAGCAACCTTTTTATAAAAGAGTGTTTAATGCATCACAATACGTGATATCTTTATCCATGGCTCATGTTGCAATTAGTTATTCTAAAATTACTTTTTATCAATTTGAATTTAGATCGATTTTGTTTTACTTTATAGCAGCGACAATCTACATGATTATGAATATGACAATTGTTGCTGTAGTATTGGGGATAGCTTCCAATAAGAGTCCTTGGTCATTATGGCTCGTTAATTTTCGATGGGCTGTACCAAATTTTGTCGCACTTGTTCCTCTTGGGTTTTTACTGGCATTGATATACACAGATCAGGGTGCGCTAGGGATTCTCTTACTCTTTATCCCGCTTTTAATCTCTCGTCATGCGTTTCAGCTTTATATAGATATGCGTGATAACTATCTCAATACCATTGAAGCCTTAGTTCAAGCTTTAGAGGCCAAAGATCCTTATACTAGCGGTCATTCAGCGAGAGTAGCGAAGCTAGCAGTCTCAATAGCTGAAGGAATCAAGATGAGTGAGGAAAAAATTGAGTTTCTTAAGTATGCGGCGGTGCTGCATGATGTCGGTAAGATTGGGGTAAGTGAAATCATCTTAAATAAAGAGGGCGAACTCCTTGATGTAGAGTGGGAAGCTATTCGAAGCCATCCTGTTATTGGACAAACCATCATTAAAGGAATTAAATTCTTATTTGATATAGGGCAAGTAGTCCGTCACCATCATGAACGGATTGACGGGAAGGGATATCCTGATGGGATTTCAGGAGAGCAGATACCACTAGAATCGCGGATTATTGCGGTTGCGGATACCTATGATGCGATTACATCAGATAGGAGTTACCGGAAAGGCAGCAGTCATGATGAGGCTGTAGCGGAGTTGAAAAGAGTTGCCGGAACCCAGTTGGATCCTGAGTTGGTAGAGGTTTTCTGTAGGGTGGTTACAATTGAAGTCGCTCAAAGGGTTAGTTCCGAGCAACGTTTGCAGATAGTCAATGTACGAGGTGAAGTATGCTCATAGAGAGCTTATTGATTGCTTTAGCAGTAAGTAAGATGTGCGGAGGGAAGCTTAGCCGATTGGGCCAGCTCTCTTTATCTGAACCATGGTTGGTCCCTGTCGCTCTTATCATACAAAGTGGTCTGTATTGGGCAGCGGTCAGGGAAGTAGGGTTAGGCACCGAGTGGACCAGCCAGTTTCTTAGTATAGGGTCTTATTGTTTATTATTATTGTTTACATATCGTAACAGAGCCTGCCCAGGTATGAGGTGGATTGCCCTGGGAATTTTGCTGAATACCCTTGTAATTGCCATTAATGGAGGAGTTATGCCCGTCGACCCGATGCTCCTTCCGGAGGAAAGCAGAGAAGCATTGCTTCATGGCCAAGGCACTCATGGCTTGATGACATCAATGACCTGCTTGCCTATTCTGGCAGATCGCTTTTATATAAATATATTTGGCTTAAAACAAATGTTTAGTATTGGAGATATTTTAATTGATATCGGGGTATTCTTATTAGTTTTAAGGACCATGCTGACTAAACAAAAGAATTCACTCAGAACCCAATGTGTTAAGTAAATCCCGAATAACCTCTCCTGCGAGGAGCAGGCCAACGACAGGGGGTACAAAGGAGATGCTCCCGGGAATTTGATGTTTTGCTGCGCAGGGGGCATCTCCGCTTGGGCAGATACAGTTTGTTTGACACTCGGACGCCGCAGAGAGAGGAGTTTGCGGAGAGTCCGGGCTAAATACAACTTTGATTCCTTTGCTAATGCCTTCTTTGCGTAATAGTTTGCGCATAGCCTTGGCCAGAGGATCTCCGCTTGTTTTAGAAATATCGGAGACCCGATAGTTTTGAGCGGAAAGACGATTTCCTGCCCCCATGCTGGAGATAAAGGAAATCTCACGTTGTAAACATTCTTTCGCTAAATTTACCTTGCTGGAAACAGTATCAATGGCATCAATTACATAGTCTAAAGTTTGATTGAGGAAAAAGTCGGCATCTGCCGCTGAATAGAATTTTTTAATAGCTTCAACCTTAGCTTGAGGGTTTATCTCAAGGATTCGCTGTTTCATTACCTCAACTTTTGCCAGGCCTACCGTAGAATGAAGGGCATGTAATTGACGGTTTATATTTGTAAGGCAAATTTCATCATAGTCGACAAGAATTAAATGTCCAATACCGGCACGAGCCAGGGCTTCTACAGTGAAAGACCCGACCCCTCCGATGCCAAAGATCATAACTGTGCTTTGCCTAAGCTTTTCCAAACCGCGTTGACCAATTAGTAGTTCTGTTCTTGAGAATTCGTGCTGCATCGTTTCCTCCATGTTTAGATTTTCTTATAGAGTTTATCATAACCTTAAACATTTAAATATAGTAGTTGGCAGGTCGATGCAAAATGAACTAAAATTTGTGCAGACGAGGACTGACACGCAGACACAGGCGCAGACACGGGGACGGTTCTCCTGTCATTAATGATAGGAAAACCGTCCCCGGTGTTTTCTGGTTTAGATTTTTGGGCGCTGAGTGAAACTGGTATGAAGTAATTCGTGTGCTTTATCTCCGTATGGTTTGCCGATGTATTCATTGTAAAGCTTGATGACAGCAGGATTCTCATGAGATTTTCGCAATGGTTTGGAGCGGTCTTCCTGATAAATTGCATTAGCCCGGGCTTGGAGGATTTCCAGATTCCCATGATGATAAGGCTGACCTCCGCCGCCGATGCATCCCCCGGGGCAAGCCATGATCTCGATAGCATCATAATGGCTTTCTCCTGCTTGGATTTTCTCAAGAATGGTTCGGGCATTTCCTAACCCGTGGGTGACTGCAATTTTAAAGTCACGTTCACCAATGGGAATAACAGCTTCTTTGATTCCCTCCATTCCCCGTAGAGGTTCAAATTCTACGTTTTCCAAAGGATGTCCTGTCAGCCATTCATAGGCGGTTCGCAAGGCCGCTTCAATAACTCCGCCGGTTGTGCCGAAAACCACAGCTGCTCCTGTTGATTCCCCTAAGGGGTGATCAAATTCTTCATCCTTAAGATGCTCAAAATGAATGCCCGCTTCGCGAATCATTCGAGAGAGTTCTCGGGTCGTGATTACGATATCCACATCTGGGGTCACCGGGTCTTGGCCAAGCTCCGGGCGGGCAGCTTCGTATTTTTTAGCAATGCAGGGCATAACAGAGACAACAGTTATCTTTTTAGGATCGATACCATAAGCTTCGGCATAATAGCTTTTTGAAAGGACACCCAACATCTCATGAGGGGATTTGCATGTCGAGGGGATGTCCAATAAATCCGGAAATTGATGCTCAAAAAACTTAACCCAGGCAGGACAGCAGCTGGTAAGGATCGGCAAGCGGCCTCCATGTTCCAGACGATGAATCAACTCTGTTGCTTCCTCCATAATGGTCACATCTGCCCCAAACTCTGTGTCAAAAACACGGTCAAAGCCTAGCCTGCGCAAGGCAGCGACCATTTTTCCGGTGACTATTGTCCCGGGTTCTAAGCCGAACCCTTCGCCTAGGGCGACACGAACAGCCGGTGCCGTTTCAACAATAACAAAGCGGTTTGGATCGTTAAGGGCTTTCCACACCTTGTCTACCTGATCTAATTCCATCAAGGCCCCGGTTGGGCAGACGGCTACACACTGCCCGCAGAAGGTACAAGAGGTTTCGTGCTGCGGCAAATCGAAAGCGGTTTTTACCACAGTTTCAAAGCCGCGGCCTACAGCTGAGTAGACCCCGACAGTTTGAACCTCGTTGCACATGGTTTCACAGCGCCGGCAGCGGATACATTTATTGGGATCGCGAATGATCGCTAAGCTGGATTTATCAATTTCATACTCCGATTCTTCCCCTTCATAGGTAATATTCCGTATCCCTAAATCAGCGGCAAGTGCTTGAAGATCACAGTCTAAATTTTTAGAGCAAGTCAAACAGGATTTCGGGTGGTCTGAAAGCAAGAGTTCGACCATGGTTCGCCTGCCTTGTACGGCACGCAAAGAATCTGTTTTTACTACCATGCCGTCAAAGACAGGAGTCGAACAGGCCGGGGCTAAATTGCGCCGCCCTTCGACTTCTACGACGCAGACCCGGCAAGAGGCAATATGATTATTCATTCTCATCTCGTGAAGATTAAGGTAACATAAGGTTGGAATGTCTATGTCGATGGTGCGGGCAGCGTCCAAGATGGACATTCCTTCCGGAACAGTAAGAGGTATATCATTGATTGTTAGTTGTACATCCACAATGGAGTCCTCCTTCAGGAGCAATTAATGTCTGATAATAGCACCGAACCGGCATTTTTTCATACATGCTCCACATTTTAGGCAGCGTTCTTCATCAATAACGTGAGTCTCTTTGGCAGAACCGGTTATGCAGTTGGCAGGGCAGTGTTTAGCACAAAGAGTACATCCTTTGCATTTGTCCGTAATCGTATATCTCTACAGACCTTTGCATACTCCTGCCGGACAGGATTTATCAACGACATGGGCCAAATACTCATCCCTAAAATACTCTAATGTTGAAAGAATAGGATTAGGTGCACTTTGGCCAAGACCGCAAAGAGAAGTATCCTTAATGATTTTGCACAATTTCTCTAAACTGTCTAAATCATCTAAGGAACCCTTGCCTTCAGTGATTTTAGTCAGTATTTCATGCAGGCGTTTTGTACCGACTCGGCAGGCAGTGCAGCGGCCACAGGACTCATCGACGGTGAACTCCAGGAAGAATTTGGCGATATTAACCATGCAGTCGCTTTCATCCATAACAATCAGCCCGCCGGAGCCCATCATGGAGCCGATGGATATTAAGGACTCATAATCAATGGGGGTATCTAAATATTTCGTAGGGATGCAGCCGCCGGAGGGCCCCCCGGTTTGAGCTGCCTTAAAAGTTTTATGGTGTTTTATCCCCCCGCCGATATTAAAAATGATTTGACGAAGGGTTGTTCCCATAGGGACTTCAACAAGGCCGACAGTGTTTACTTTTCCTGCTAAAGCAAATACTTTGGTTCCTTTACTTTTTTCTGTGCCAATGCCGGCAAACCAATCTGCTCCCTTTAAAATTATGGGAGGTATATTGGCAAAGGTTTCTACATTATTGACACAAGTGGGTTTGCCCCATAAGCCTTTTTGAGCAGGAAAGGGCGGCTTGACCGAAGGTTCGCCGCGGGACCCCTCAATGGAATGAATTAAGGCCGTTTCTTCACCGCAGACAAAGGCTCCCGCCCCGTATTTGATATCCAGGTCAAAACAGAAGTCACTGCCTAGAATTTTTTCTCCAAGCAATCCATACTTCCGAGCTTGCTTAATGGCTACTTCCAGGCGGTGAATGGCTAAGGGATATTCCGCGCGTATGTAGATGAATCCATGATTGGCCCCGATGGCAAACCCTGCGATCAGCATTGCTTCTAAAACGCTGTGAGGATCCCCCTCAAGGATGGAGCGGTCCATAAAAGCACCAGGGTCTCCTTCGTCCGCATTACAAATTATGTAGCGTCGATTCGCTTCACTTTTGCGTGTCAATTCCCATTTTTGGCCCGTGGGAAATCCGCCGCCCCCTCGCCCGCGCAGGCCGCTTTTTTTTACTTCATTGATAACCGACTCTGGTGTCATCTGAAAAAGTACTTTAGCCAACGCTTGATATCCATCGGCAGCAATATATTCACGAATGTCCTCAGGAGCAATGTAGCTGCAGTTGCGCAGGGCAATCCGGAGTTGATTATGATAAAAGGGAAGGTCAGAAGCAAAACGCTTTTCCGTGTTGGGATCCATATAAAGAAGTCGTTCAACTTGTTTTCCTTGAACAAAATGTTGTTCAATAATCTCCGGCACGTCTTTGCTGGAAACTTCGACATAAAGAATATTATCTGGGTGAGTTTCCACAATCGGACCTTTTTCGCAGAAGCCGAAACACCCGGTTTGGATGACTTCTACTTGATTGGATAATTGGTGCCGTTCCAGCTCTTCCTTCAATAAACGAAAGATTTCAGGGCTTTCCGAGGCATGACAACCCGTTCCCCCGCAGACCATAATGTGACGGGGCTTGTTAAGAGCCTCTTGAGTTGTCGTTGGAGCTGAGATACGACGATTTTCCAGCAGGGGCTTGCTCTCCATTTTTAGAGTATTTAGTACAGCGGCGTCTTTGAGTTTCATATGGTTTCCCTTCCTTTGGCAACGGTTCTAGAATTTAGTTAGTTTGTGGGGCGATAATTATCAAGGACTTGTTTTATCTCCTCAGAAGTATTTAAGCGGCCATGTACTTTTCCATCCACCGTCATGACAGGGGCTAAACCACAAGCACCAATACAGCGCACAGAATCTAAGGAAAAAAGCTGATCCGACGTGACTTGTCCCGTTTTTATCGAAAGTTGTTTTTCTATTTCATTTTGAAGTTTCTCAGCACCTCGGACAAAACAGGCGGTTCCCATGCAGACATTTACTGAGTGCTGTCCGCGGGGTTTCATAGTAAAGAATGAATAGAAACTTACCACACCATAGACCTTGGCAGAAGGTATGTCCAGCTTTTGGGCAATATGCCATTGAACCTTGTCAGGCAAGTAGCCAAAAAGTTTTTGAGCATAATGAAGAATCAAAATAAGGTTCTCTTTTTTATAAGGGAGACTGTCAATATAATCATCCAACTGCTTATAGGGATCTTTAATCAACGTGTTATTATTACACATGAGAGTCCTCCTTTAATTCCCCTTTATTTGTAAAGATAAACATGATTTATAGTTCCCATTTTTCCAAGATTTACGTACAGGTTAGTCAGATTTTTTAAATTTATGGATATTAATATTGGAATAAGTGGAATCGACATAAAAATGGCCTTGACGTTTACGTCAACTGGTGTCAGAATATTATTAAAATTAATACGGAGGATGTGATGATCAAGAAGTGGAACAGCCGCTTATAAGCATTTCAGAGTTAGCTCAAGAAATGCTGGTAACCCCAAGAACCATAAGGTATTACGAGGAAATGGGATTGCTGACCCCATTGCATCACGAGAAGATGAGTCAGAGGTTGTATGGTCCTCGGGAGAGAGCTCGTTTAACCTTAATACTTCGAGGCAAAAAACTAGGATTTTCTTTGGCTGAAATTAAGGAGATGCTCGATCTTTATGACATTGATCGGACGGAAGGTCTTCAATTGGAACGTGCTGTGGCTTATGGAGAGAAACGCCTGCAGGAGCTTGAGGAAAAAATTAAAGAACTTATGCTGCTTAAAGAAGAGTTACTGGATTATCATCAGCAATTTACAGAGCTGCTAAGAAAGAGAAATGCAGGAAAAGAACAGAACGAAACCTCGTAATAACACCTAAAAACTATCCATAAAAGGAGGAGAAAAAATGTTCGATTTTCTTTTAACCGATGCTCAAAAAGAACTGCAGAAGGAAGCGATGGCCTTTGTTAAAGAGAAGGTACCCAAACAATTAATCCTGGATATGGATGCCGAGAAGGTGGTCTATCCCGTGGACTATATTAAAGAGCTTGGGCAAGCAAATCTTTTGGGTTTGCGCTTTGCCTCAAACTATGGCGGGAGGGGGCTTAATTGGGTTGACGAAATCGGGGTTCTGGAGGAAATTGGAGTTTTGGGTACCAGCTTAGCATGTTTGTACTCTCTTCCTTCCATTGTAGGAGAAGCACTTGCCTGCTTTGGTTCAGAAGATTTAAAACAGCGTTATCTTAAACCTACTCTAGAAGGAAAACTTTACACCGCTGAGGCTTTAACCGAACCGAGGGGCGGGTCTGATTTTTTTGGAGCTACCACCGTAGCGGTTAAAGATGGGGAGGATTATATTCTCAATGGTCAGAAGCGATTTGTCGTGGGAGCCGAAGGAGCCGACTATTTTATGGTGTATGCTAAAACCAATCCTGAGGGCAAAGCCCATGAAAGCATGAGCGCCTTTATCGTTGACAGGGGCCCAGGTGTAGAAGTTGGGTATTTATATGGATTAATGGGAACGAGAGGCGGTGGAGCAGGACGGGTCGTCTTTAAGGATGTAAGGGTTCCTGGCAAAAATCTTTTGGGTAAAGAAAATGGAGCTGCCCAAATCTTTTATCAAATGATGATTCCGGAAAGAATGACCAGTGCAGCCGGGGCCTTAGGTATGGCACGTGCTGCACTAGATGTTGCGACAGCCTATAGTACAAAGCGTAAGGCATTTAACCACACTATTAAAGATTTTCAAGCAGTGAGTTTTAAGGTGGCAGATTCTATCACACGTTTGGACGCAGCCCGTTCCTTAGTCTACACGGCAGCTCGAGCTATTGACTCAGGTGTACCTGGAGCTCAAGGCAGGCGTCTTGTTTCTGAAGCTAAAAAATTTGCTACCAATACTGCTTGGGAAGTGGTTAATAACGCTATGCAAATTATGGGAGGAATTGGTTATACCAATGTATACCCTGTGGAGAGACTGCTGCGGGATACACGTTTGATCATGATATGGACGGGTACCAATGAAGTGATGGATCTCATTATTCAGCATGAATATTACAAAGAATTCGGCAAGCAGACAGCCGACCACCGGGCCATTGAAGAAGATGCATTAAATGCCCATTTGACGGAAGAAAAGGTTTATGAGTAGAAAACGGCAATGGCAGCGTTACAAAAGACTTAGGCCAAATGAAAGGCCTAAGTCTTTTGTATATCCTGATGGGGAAAGAGAATCCTTATTAGTGGGCGTGCTGGTGCATTAATAAAAAATATACTAAAATAGGGAAGAAAGTGTTAGTGAAGAAGCTTGATTTCTTAATGTTTTGATGTAGGTGAAGAATATGGCGAAGAGAAACAATACTCAAAGTGCTAATCTTACTTTGGGAGGAATTACCCTGGGTTTTTTGGTGAGTTATCCCTTTTATCTTCAGGGCAGTTTTATCGGAGGGCTTATCTCAAGCGGGTGCATTGCGGGGATGATTGGGGGACTCGCTGATTGGTTTGCAGTTACGGCACTATTTCGTCGTCCTCTCGGTATTCGGCCGGGCCGAGTGATTCGTACTGAAATTATTCCTCAAAACAGAGAAAGGATTTTTGCTGCTTTGGCGGATATGGTACAGCATGAATTACTGTCTCAAGAGATCCTGAGACGGAAACTGACGGCTTGGGATTTTTCCAGGGTAATGATTAGGGTTTTTCGAGAACAGGATGTTCAGGAAACAGTGAGCCGAATGTTGGCTTCCTTTGGCCATGATCTCCTGAATAATCGTGGCTCTGAAGAGGTTGAGCAACAGATAAAGGGATTGATTCGTGAGAACATAGGTGATTTTCAGGCAGCAAAAACACTTGCAGAGGTGATCGAGTTCTCTCTCGAACATGGAGAAGTTAACCTGGTCTTGGAAGCAATATGCCGTGCCGCAGCAAAATATATGGATCAGCCTATCGTTCAGGCTACATTAAAAGATTTGATGGAGTCAGCTTTGGCAAGGTATGAAGAAAAAAATCCTACTCGTAAAATGGTGGGAATGTTTTTGCCTTCATCCGCGGAGATTGCCCAAGGTCTTAAGGTAAAAGTCCAAACAGTATTGCAAGATGGTACAGTGCTGCAGTGGCTTGAGGAAGCATTATTGCGTTTTGTTTTGGAACTCAAAACAAAGGTTTCTCTCCAAGAAAGCATTAATCTCTTTTTTACTGATGTCATCGACAGAGGAATTGAGAGCTGCAAAGATAATATTATGAGGGCTTGCTTAGGGACAAGCTCAGAGGATTCTCTTTCAGATCCTGAACAGCTTTATAGATTAATAAGCAGTTATTGGCAGGCGGTTTTTAATAAAATTGATGAAAACCATGTCTTGAGGGAGAAGGTAAATGAAGAAATAAGAGCTATTCTCGAAAAGCAGATTAACTATCATCATAATATGATCGGACGCATGGTCAGAGAAGGGTTAGAACCTTTGACAGATGACAAGCTGGTTGATTTAATTGAGGAAAAAGCAGGTAATGACTTGCAAATGATTCGAATCAACGGCTCAGTGGTTGGCGGTTTGGCCGGTATGTTGATTTATTTGCTTGGGATGGTGCTGTAGTGATGGATTATCATAAAAAAGCAAATCTTATTCTTTCAATAGTGTTTATTCTTTTTTTGAGTGCGGCAGCAGCTGAGCACTTTTATCCCGGTTATTTTGGGGTTAGGTTAGTGCACTTTGTTTTAGAAGCCGCCTTTGTTGGCGGTATTGCCGATTGGTTTGCAGTAACTGCGATTTTTAAAAAGCCGCTAGGGTGGGGTTTTCATACTGCGCTGATTCCTCGCAACAGGGAGAAGGTTATTCAAGCCATTGCTACGATGGTTCAATCTGAGCTATTACATGTGGATTTAATACGCAAAAAAATTGAAGGGATTTCCTTTGTCGAATACCTGATAGACTATTTGAATAAGAAAGGAGGATCTCTTTACCTGACGAATATGGTGGTCCCCTTTCTCCAGAGTTATATTAAAAAACAGTCGCCGGACCGCCTTGCCAACGGAATTTTAGATTATCTTCGCAAGAATGCCGATGCTGGAGATTTGGTTTCCACTGTCCAGGGTGTAAGCGGATGGGCTTTGAATCATGGCTATATTGATATAGGGCTAAATCGGCTGGCAGAGGAATTATGGGATAAAGCCGCCGATGGGGAAACCCGGCAAGTGATTATACGTTATCTGGAAGAAATTAAACAGCAAAAGGTTAGTAACGGAGGGGCTATCTTTCGAACCCTTATAGGATTTGTTGAGATGTCGGATGGTCTAAACTTAGATGAGGCAGCAGATGCTCTGCAAGTAGAGTTGCTGTTAACCTTACGAAAATTAAAAGACCCTGATCAAGAGCTGCGTATAACTTTGAAAGACAATCTTATTAAAGGCATTATTGAATTGGCACAGGATTCTGAGTCTGAAAAAAGGATTCAGCAATGGAAAGGGGACCTCTTGAAGGATCCTTCACTGGTGAACTTTCTCGAAAATCTCATCACAGTCATTCAGGAAAGATTGACTGATTCTTCAGGAACCTTGGAGTTGAATGTGCTGCATCGTATATTGTATCCTTATTTCGACAGCTATTGGACTGAAATGAAGAATAACAAAGCACTTCAAGAAAGAATCAATTTGTTTATTGTTGATCTGTTATGCCGGGTTATGAAGAATGAACATGACGTCATCGGAAACATGGTGAGAGAAACTCTGGAGGCTTACACAGATGAAGATCTTAACCAATTTGTTCAAGATAAGGCAGGCAATGATTTACAATGGATTCGAATTAATGGTTCAATGATTGGGGGAATTGTGGGATTTGTACTGTTTATATTTTTGGAGTTTATCTACAACCCCTTAGTGGTTCCGGCAGTAATAAACTATTTTCAGTAACTCGTTCTGCTAGGCTGAACGAGCTCACTTCTGGCCTCTGGCTTCTGACCTCCGATTTCTGTTAGTATACAGAATTCATAAAGATTAGGGTATTGTCATTGGTTTGGTCTTTATGCTAGAATACAAAACATAAGGTGTGCACAGCCAAACCCATGGGAATAGAATATTGTCAAAGCAATGGCGCTTTGGGATACTCGCGAGAGGTCTCAAAGTGCTTCTTGTTTTTAAGGAGGGATTAAGGGTGGATACGGGAGATACAGCATTTATCATAGTTTCTTCTGCGATGGTTCTTCTGATGACTCCGGGTTTAGCGCTCTTTTATGGTGGCATGGTTCGCAAAAAGAATGTACTTGGTACGTTAATGCACAGTTGGATTACTATCGGACTAATTTCTTTACAATGGATTTTAATCGGATTTACGTTGGCTTTTGGGACAGATCACCATGGATTAATCGGTGGCTTAAACTGGTTGGGATTAAATGGAGTAGGCATGGATCCCAATGCGGATTATGCAGGTACTATTCCGGCGATTGTATTTATGGGGTTTCAAATGATGTTTGCAGTTATTACTCCTGCTCTGATTAGTGGGTCTATCGCAGAAAGAATGAAATTTCCCGCATTTGTACTTTTCATGCTCCTCTGGGCAACCTTTGTCTACGATCCGGTAGCTCACTGGGTCTGGGGTATCGGTGGCTTCTTAAGAAATCTTGGGGCTTTAGACTTTGCAGGAGGAAACGTCGTTCATATCAGTTCAGGTTATTCTGCCTTGATTGCGGCATTAATCCTTGGCAAACGAAAAGGGCTTGGGAAAGAATCCATGGCACCTCATCATCTGCCAATGACAGTTTTAGGGGCAGGAATTCTGTGGTTTGGATGGTTTGGCTTTAATGCAGGAAGCGCTTTAGGGGCTAATGGTTTAGCGGGAATGGTCTTGGTTAATACAAATACTGCCGCTGCGGCAGCAGCAGTTGCATGGGCATTAGTTGAACGCCTGCATCGTGGAAAAACCACTATGCTGGGAGTAGCCAGTGGTGCAATTGCAGGATTAGTTGCCATTACTCCTGCTTGTGGATTTGTAACCCCGCTTTCTTCTATTATTATCGGCCTCGTTGGTGGAGTTATCTGTTATTTTTCCATCAGTGTTATGAAATCAAAGTTTGGGTATGATGATGCTTTAGATGCCTTCGGATGTCATGGCATAGGGGGAACGTGGGGCGCTTTAGCAACGGGAATTTTTGCTACCACGTCTATTAACTCTGCCGGCGCAGATGGACTGCTCTATGGAAATCCTTCTCAGTTGGGCGTTCAGGCCATAAGTGTTTTAGTTACTGTGGTATTTGCCATGGCGGCTACATTTATCCTTTTGAAGATTGTTGGACTGGTAACTAAACTGCGTGTTAATGAAGAACAAGAAGCCAATGGTTTAGATTTGGCATTACATGGAGAAACCGCTTACTCAGAGTTTATCTAAGATATTGAGTTAAGATTTCCTTTAAAATGTGTTCAATATTTAACTATAACAATAGGGTGGAGGGATAGACTATGAAGAAAATTGAGGCGATTATTCGGCCTGGGAAGCTGGACAATGTTAAAGATGCTTTAGGGGCGCATGGAGTTAATGGTTTAACGGTAACTCAAGTCATTGGATGTGGAAAACAAAAAGGAAATACCCAGGTTTATCGGGGAGTAGAGTATACTATTCATCTTATTCCCAAGGTGAAAATTGAAGTCGTAGTCAATGATAAAGATGTGGATAAAGTCATTGAGGTTATTACCCAAGTAGCACGAACCGGAGAAATAGGTGATGGAAAGATCTTTGTTTCATCAATAGAGAATGTCTACACCATAAGAACAGGAGACAGCGGCGAAAAAGCGCTATAGAATAAGAAGGGTAGCATCGACGTCGTAACATTGTCGATTTAGAAGAAAAATTTGCTAAAAAATAAGGGTCGTTCTCTTCGATGAGAATGGCCCTTTTGTACTGTTTCAGCGGCATCTATAATGAATAATATTTACTATTTAACCAAATATTGTAAACAAATATATGAATACTTCGTATAATGTATATATAACGAAAGGGGGATTTAAAATGGCATTTGGAGCTGGCGGAGCCGGCGGTGTGGGTGCTGGCATTGCAATTGTTGTTGTAATCATTTTGCTCCTCATTGCGATGGGGATTGTATTCTAAGCCCCTTTATCTTTTAAATAATAATAATGGATATTAGAGGAGGATAAAAGTATGTACGGATATGGTGGATACGGCGGCGCATGTTGTCCGGTTACTCCTGTTGCACCACCTGCTTATGGAGTAGGTGTGGGGATCATTGCCATCGCTATTTTAATTCTGATTGCCTTGGGAGTTATCTTCTAAGAGTATTTAAAGGACAGGGCTTCCTATCATTAGGAAGCCTATTGTTGTTTTGATCATCCGTAGGGAGGTGAAGTGAGAATGTCAATTAGAGGACTTAATTTATTTAATAACCCCAATAGTCAAAATATCATGCAAAATCTGGGGCAGAACCCCTTTCCTTTAAGAGGTCTCCAGCGTTTCATGCAAAAAAGGGGAATGAATTACCCGAGTTTTCCTCAAGGAGGTAATTTTCAGCCTTCAAATTTCCAGGGACCGTTTTTTCAGCGTCCTAATTCTCAAGGGGAGGCAGGAAATCTATTAAATACCCTAGATGTTCAGGCGCCGTCCGAGAAAAGTGGAGGAATAAAAGCATTTCTGAGTAAGCTGGGTTGGAAAAGAAATAAGTAGAATGCTAAGATGATAAGTTTTTATACTAACAAGGTACAAAGTCTGTTCGCCTAGGTAAACAGACTTTGTACTTTGTTTTAAATTGAGAATTAGTGAGGGCATAGCTGACATACCATATTATTCCAGCATATATTAGGATGAATAAAACAATAAGGGGTTGTTAGAAGTGGAAACTAACAACAAAAATAATTCGCTATTTAATATAAAGGAATACTGCTTCTCTTTTCTTCATTATCCAAAATATAACCCATACTCTGGGAATGACATTTCTGCCACCAAAACTGACACCCCTGCAATTCAAAGGGAAAAAGTATGGGATAAAAATTACCCTTATAGAATACAGGACGCTTCGGAAAGATCTTCTCAAAACATGCTGCTGCTTACGCCTGCAATCTTTGGAGGGCTTGGAGCATTTATGGTAAGCTCCCTTTTAAGACAGCGTAAGCCGAGAGAAAATTACAAAAATAAGGTTAACGAAGAAGTATCTGTACAAACTTTGGAGACGTCTAGGGGGTTCTATAAGCTAGAGTTGTTTCTTAATATTTTATCGATTATTGCTCTTGCAGGCTGCACAGCTTATGTTTACGAAGAAATAAAAGGAGACGGAGGAATAAGAAGGTTTGCTGCTGTTGTACCGACAGTAGTAATCATCATTTTCCTATTTGCATCTGAACATTACCTTCTCTATACAGTTTGCCCGGGATGTTATGAAGGAGTTGCGGGTAATTCGGCAATAGGAGATTTTCTGAATTTAGCTGCCTTAAGTGCTGGGGCGATCTCAGTCGGAGAAAGTTACGGTATAACAGCAAAAACGACAGGAGGAAAGGTTCTTTTAGCAGAAGAGAGCCTCTTTAATCTTTTCGTTTTAGCGCTCTTGATAAGTTTCGTTGTGTAGTCTAGATACTAGTTAAATATTTTTTAAATTAGTTAAATTTTGAAGCTTTTATAATGAAAAGAGGATTATTAACGATTTCAGAGAAATATAGAATATAATAGAAAAATTTTTAGGGTTAGGAACTTGAGCAGAATAGGATGTGCACAATGGGATGATCAAGATGAATGAACATTATCTACTTCGGGGGTGCCAGGACGAATTCTTAGAAAACCAAGTCTACTTGAATTTTTCCCATCTCAAAATCTTATCAATGATTCTGCTCTTTTTAGATTTCTTCTTTCTATTTACCGATTATAGTAATTACAGAGGCGGTCTATGGTACGTTACTCCTGGCTATATATTGCTATTCTATGCTCATGTTATTTTTGGGGTTGGGATGATTTTTATTGTGACCTTATATTGGCGCTCCGTCCTTCAATCCGTGGAGGATGTAAGAACGGTACATAAATATTACGAGATATTCTTTGCGGTATTTTGCCTATTTTCTTGCGCATTTGTCACTGGATGGGTGGATCAGAAAATCCATGGACAACTTACAGTATATATTATAGGGTGTTTTCTAGTAGCTGTTTTTTTTAATTTAAAACCTAGGGTCAGTTTTAGTATTTGCCTAATTTCTTACATAATTGTAATGATTGGGATTGTAAAAAATCAATCCGACACTTTAGTATTAAAAGGACATTTTCTTAATACGTTAGTGCTAATTTTCGTCTCTTGGTTTTTATCTCTAACCCTTTACAAATCAAGAGTTCAAGATTTTTTGCACAAGAACCGCCTTGAACTTTTAGTAAAAGAACGGACAAAGGAATTAGAGGGAATTAACAAACAGCTTATTAAAGAAGTAGATGAGCGTAAAGAAATTGAAGAAAAAATATTCCGCTTAGCCTCAATTGTAGAGTCCTCGGATGATGGTATTATTGGTATGACATTAGAGGGGATAATAATTGATTGGAACAGAGCAGCCGAAGGAATTTATGGATACTCAGAAGCAGAAATTCTGGGTTTGCCGGTGAGCAGGCTGCTTCCTCCAGATAAAGAATTGGAGTTAAAAGAGATTCTACGGACTGTTTCTACAGGCAAATCAATCTCGCACTATGAAACAACCCGTCTGAGAAAAGATGGAAGGATCATTGATGTCTACCTGACAGTGTCTACAATTAAAAACCATAATGGACAGATTATTGGGGCATCAACTATTGTTAGAGATGTCACAGCTCAAAAGAAGATAGAAAGAGAAATGGCCCGGATGGATCAGATGAACTTGGTCGGTGAAATGGCCGCAAGTATTGGTCACGAAGTGAGAAACCCAATGACAACTGTTAGGGGATTTCTGCAATTATTGGGAGAGAAAGATAATTTTACCAAGTATGTCGATTTTATTCCGCTCATGATCAGTGAACTTGACCGCGCAAATCAGATTATTTCGGAATTCCTTTCCATAAGCCGTACTAAAGTGACTGAGGTTGCTAGTCATAATCTAAACGATATTATTAATAGCATCCTTCCGCTCATTCAAGTGGATGTTATTAATAGTGAAAAACGTTTAATTACGGAACTCGGCGATGTTCCGGATTTAGTTCTTAATGATAAAGAAATTCGCCAATTAATCCTTAATTTGTCAAAAAATGGTCTTGAAGCAATGCCTAAAGGTGGATGTCTTACGATAAAAACAAATAGTTTTTCACAGGGCGTGATTTTAAGTATTCAGGATGAAGGGTCGGGTATCGAACCGGGAATTTTGAATCGGTTAGGTACACCTTTTCTTACAACTAAAAAAACAGGAACAGGATTAGGTTTGGCAGTCTGTTATGGAATTGCAGCACGCCATAAGGCAGAGATCATTGTCGAATCGAGTCCAAGAGGGTCAACATTCTCGGTAAAATTCGCTAGCCTTAATATGTGATTCTTAAGCGTAATTGAATGAATCAATAAAAACTTGAGCAATTGTTGGGTCGAATTGGGAGCCTTTACCCTTTGCTAATTCTTCTAATGCATAGTCAATAGTTCTACTCGGCCGATAGGAACGTTGAGATGTTATAGCGTCGATAGCATCAGCAATCGTAATAATTCGAGCTAAAAAAGGAATTTCTTCGCCTCTTAAACCATCAGGATAGCCTGTGCCGTCAAAACGCTCATGGTGATGACGAATAATGGGTAAAAAATCTTTAGCAAAACTAAGAGTAGAACAAATATTTTCGCCCATTTCAGGATGGGAGCGCATAATTTCCCATTCATAATTGTTTAATTTTCCCGGTTTATTTAAAATTGCATCAGGTATTCCGATCTTGCCGATATCATGTAATTGAGCGGCCCGCCATACGGTTTGTTGTTCATTGATGGAAAGTTCAAGGATTTGTGCTAGTTGGAGGGCATAGTTTGCTACTCTCTCGGAATGTCCTCTGGTATATGTGTCCTTTGATTCAAGAGCGGAGGCTAGGGTAAAGATAACATTTTGTGATTCATCTAAGGCTTGGAGAGATTCCTTTAAACGATAATTAATCTCGATTAGCTCATTATTATATTCTTCGACTTCTCTATTTTTTTGTTCTATGGTTTTTTGATTAATAAAGTCCTGGATTTTCATATTGTATAGAGTATAAGATAAGAACCAGACAAAAACGATCAGCAGTATACCATTAAGATAATTTCCTTTAAGAACGTCCAAATTCGATTGCAGCAATGTTATCCCAACCATAAATACGATCCAGGAAACAGCATAAATTGTTATACTCATTATTGGTTTCATGTAATTGTTAACTGCAATGATAATAGATCCAAGGATAAAGGCAGTGATTTGACTGTGCAGCAACTGATCATTAATCGATATACAAGAGCTGGTAAATATGATAAAACAAGAAAAAAGAGTACCCAAAAATGCGTGCCAGCGGGTTATCTTTTGATCTTCTGACTTAAGCCTGTGCACCCATGATAAAATAAGAAATACAAGAGAAAAAACCCCTAATATTACATGAAAGCAAAATAAGACCATATACCCGGAAATAACATCTATGTGCCATAGACCTTCCTTATAATTTAAGAGGTCGGAAAGAAAAAAGAAAATATTTAGGAAGAAAAGCACAAGGGCAAGATTTCGAGAGCGAAAGAAATTGGATCGTACTATTTCTTCGTAAAATTCATCTTTATATTTTTCTGGATGTTTTCTCAAAGGAGAAGTCATTGGCTAAAAGCCACCTTTCGATTGAATAACGCAATATAATTCGACATAATTATACATCTTTCCTTCATGGATATATGTAATATTTATTAGATTAGCTCTAAACTCCTTTAATAAGTTCATTATTATTCTCCATTAGACTTGATTACAAGAAAAGTTTATAGATTGAGCATCTATCAAGGAGGATGAAGGATGACTAAACCAATATTATACCCACTGACATTCCCCCAACAATCTATTTGGGACATTGAAACTTTTTATTCAGATACTTCCTATGCTAATTTAATGGGTGGAGTAATAATTGAAGAAAATATCAATGATAGATTGATGGAAAAAGCTGTTAATATAATTATCCAAAGACATGAAGCAATACGCTTAAGATTATTCTTGGTTGATGGCGGACCTCGTCAATATGTATCTCAATATAAGGATTATAAACTGGAAATACTGGACTTCAATTACTCAGATGGACTAAATAAGTTTAACTTTTGGGAAGAAAGACAAACAAAAAAGCCATTTGAGCTTTTTGATAATGATTTATTTTATTTTGCCTTAATCAAATTAAACGATTCCAGAAATGCCTTATATGTCAAATTTCATCATTTAATTTCAGATTTGTGGAGCCATCTGATGATTATAGGGGAAATCTTAAAAACCTATAGGGAGTTAGTTAATGGTAAATCTTTAGCAGTGCAGCTCCAACCGTCATATGTAAGTTATATCATAGAGGATATGAAGTATCGTACTTCTCCTAAATTTCAAGAGCGAAAAATGTTTTGGCAAAAGGTATTTCAAACAATCCCTGAGTTGACGATTTTAAATAACAGCTCTTTATGGAAAAGAAATAGGCAAGCTAAAAGAAAGACTATAGTCATGTCTCCTGAAGTTTGTCAAAAGATTAATGTCTTTTCGGCAAACTATCGATTTTCAAGTTTTGTTATATTCTTCTCTGTTTATGCTTTATACCTTTCCAAAATAACTCATAAACAAGATATCGTAATCGGTACTCCAGTACTAAACAGGGCCAATTACCAACAGCGAAATACAGCCGGAATGTTTATCAGCAATATTCCCTTTCGAATAACCATTGATTATCAATGGGATTACTTAACTTATCTAAATGAGATAAATAAACTATGGAAGATTTATTTAAAAAATCAGCGTTATCCCTATAAAGAAATATTGAAAGATATGAGGACAAGGCACGGTTATTCAGAGAAGTTAATAGACGTTGTATTTTCATATCATAATTCGAAGTTAGATATACAAGACATGGATGTAAAAACTTTCTGGTGTTTTAATGGACATGAAATTAACACTTTGTCTCTTAGTATCAGTGACTGGCAGGATGAGGGCACTTTAATGTTTAATTATGATTATTTGTTCGCAGCTTTCAATGATGCCGAAATAGAGCAAATTCATCATTACATAGTTAAACTCTTAATTACAGCTATTGCAGACCCAGCTAAACCATTGGCAGAAATCTCTTTGTTAACTGGCGAAGAAAAACAAATACTCAATAATAAACATAATAATACAGATTTAGATTATCCAAAAGAAAAAACAATACACCAGATTTTCGAAGAACAGGTGGATAAAACCCCCAATCAAATCGCTATAATTGTTAATAATAAGAAGTTTACATACCAACAACTTAATAAAAAAGCAAATCAGCTTGCCGCGGTATTGAGGAGAAAAGGGGTTACCTCGAATAGTATTGTGAGTATAATGTTAAAACGTTCACCTGAATTAATAGTAGGTATTTTTGCTGTACTCAAAGCGGGTGGAGCATATATCCCTATTGATCCGCAATATCCGATGGCTCGAATTGAGGAGGTTTTACGAGACAGTAATACAAGTATGTTGCTGACAAACCCATCAAATAAGAAAGAAAAAGCCTTAATTGAAAGATTAGCAGAAACAATTAGTTTAGAGACTATTGATTTAAATGATTCTTCACTTTATAATGGATCTTCTTCAAATTTATTGAACACTACTAAGCCGGATGATTTGGCTTATGTTATTTACACTTCAGGATCGACCGGCGCTCCTAAGGGAGTTATGATTGAGCATAGATCAGTTAATAATCTTATACATGCCCTATGGAAAATCTTCTGCTTTTCAGAACCAAAGGCCATGGTCTCTTTGACTACTGTGGCGTTCGATATTTTTGTAATGGAAACTCTTGTGCCTCTAGCTTATGGATTATGTGTTGTTATAGCAAATGAAGAAGAACAAAAAATACCGACCCTATTGTTTGATCTAATCAAAAAGTATGACATTAAGATGCTGCAGGCTACACCTTCAAAAGTTCAGTCCCTAATTAATGACCCTAAGTCCAGAGAAGGGCTGTCTGCGTTAATGAATATTTTTATAGGTGGAGAAACTCTAAAAGAAACGGTATTAAAAAGATTACAAAAAATCGTCCCGAACTCAAGAATCTTTAATATGTATGGCCCCACTGAAACGACAGTCTGGGCTATGTATAAAGAGGTAACAAAGGATGAGCGTATAACCATTGGACGACCTATGGCAAATACTCAAATATATATCCTTGATAATGAGAAGGAGCCAGTACCAAAAGGAGTAACTGGGGAGATCTTCATCGGGGGAGACGGAGTAGCACGAGGATATCTCTATCGTCCTGATCTTACTGAGGAACGATTTATACCCAATCCTTTTCAGCAAGGTAAAATGTATAAAACCGGTGATTTAGGACGATGGACAGACGAAGGAGAGATAGAATACTTAGGGCGGAATGATGATCAAGTAAAAGTTAGAGGTTTTCGGATTGAGTTAGGGGAAATTGAGAAATGTTTACTAAAGCATGAATTGTTGCAAGAAGCCGTTGTCGTTACTCATGAGGATGGGAGAAATAAGAATTATTTATGTGCTTATTTGGTTGGTGATCGAACCTGTTCATCATTAGATATTAGAGCTTTTTTGGAGCAGCGGTTACCTGACTATATGATCCCTGCTAAATTCATTTGGCTGGATGCCATTCCCCTCACGCCAAACTGCAAAGTAGATAAGAAAGCTCTTCCCGATCCAACAACAATAGGAGGTTTAGAAGACACTATTTACATGCCGCCTAGAAATGAAATCGATGAAGAATTGGCTGCGTTATGGGCCAAAGCTTTAGATGTTGACCGTGTAGGTATTGATGATAATTTTTTTCTACTGGGAGGAGATTCCTTAGCCATAATAGAGGTGCTTACCGGTATTTGGTTTCGAAAATGGAGTTTAAATGCTCAGGATTTCTATGATTATCCCACGGTTCGTCAGCTTTCTGATAAAGTTAGAGGGGTAATAAAGAAACAGAGAAACATTGAGCCGGCAGAAGAATACCCTCTTCCGGATTCTTACTTCAACAATCAGTATGTGCAAAACGCTTTGCCTGCTTTCAGTGGAAATGTACTCTTAATCGGAGCAACAGGCTTCTTAGGGATACATTTGCTTTGGGAACTCATTAACAATACGACAGGATCAATATACTGCCTGGTTCGCGGAGAGAACGCTGAGAGACGGCTTAGAAGTCTATATAAACATTACTTCCCTGCATCAACTGAATTGGAGAATAACCGAATTAACATTGTCAATGGAGATCTGTCAAAAAAGCTATTGGGGATGCCGGCTGATGACTATCACAACCTGGGAAAAAATGTTTCCAGTGTAATAAATGCAGCAGGATTAGTCAAACATTACGGTGATTACCAAGATTTTATGGATGTAAATGTGCAGGGGACCCAGGAGGTCATAGAGTTCTGCCTAACCTTCGGAAAACCGTTAAATCATATTTCAACAATTAGTATTGCTGGAAATCAATTAGAGGATGCTCATAAGTCCAGGTGTTTTAGTGAAAACGAACTATACATCGGCCAAAATTATCGTGACAATCTGTATATACGCAGTAAATTTGAGGCGGAAGTTGGCGTACTCAAAGGCAGAGAGTTAGGGCTTATGGCGACTATTTTCAGGGTAGGGATATTGACGGGGAGATATTCTGATGGATGGTTTCAGGAGAATATAAATGAAAATGCTTTTTATCAAAAGCTTAAATCTCTGTTGACAATTAGGGCAATTCCTGAGGAGAGAATGTCCGGAGAATTGGAATTTACCCCGGTGGATTTCTGTGCCAGAGGGATTCTCAACATCATTAGGACGAATAATCGGGCTGGCCGGATATTTCATATGTTGAACCATAAGACAATTAAAACTAATAAACTTATTCAAATCCTTAATTCATTAGGGATTAAGATCGAATCCGTGGATATAAAAAGATTTTACCAATTAATAGAGAGCTCTATGTACAGTTTACAGTCAGATTCCCTCAGAGGGTTAGTTTTAGATCTTGGCGAAGAACCCCTAAATCAGTTATCAGCCAAAATTCAAATCCAAAGTAATATTACTCAAGCTTTTTTAGCTGAAACGGGGTTTGAATGGCCTGATATTAATGAAGACTACTTAAGAAAACTATTGGAGCATATGATAGGGGTAGGATTTTTGCAACAAATCATTTGACCATAACTGACCTTTGTACTAAAATAAAGTTAATCGGCAAGAATATAATAGTCGTGAAAGTATCCTAAATAAAAGTGAATAGGGGGAATTGTGAAAATGGGTTATCTCGTTCCGATGGTAGTAGAACAGACGAATCGTGGGGAGCGCTCTTACGATATTTACTCTCGTCTTTTAAAAGATCGCATTATTTTTCTTGGTGGCGCAATTGATGATGATGTTGCTAATCTCGTTGTAGCACAAATGCTTTTCCTTGAGGCTGAAGATCCTGAAAAAGATATTAATCTCTATATTAACAGTCCAGGGGGTTCGATTACGGCTGGAATGGCTATTTATGACACCATGCAATACATTCGTTCGGATGTCCGGACAATCTGTATCGGAATGGCAGCCAGTATGGGGGCCTTTCTTCTGGCAAGTGGTGCCAAGGGTAAAAGAGCTGCTTTACCTAACGCCGAGGTATTAATTCATCAGCCCTTAATTGGCGGTCATGGCCTCTCCGGACAAGCGACAGAGATTGAAATCCATGCTAAACAGTTACTTAGAACCAGAGATAAAATGAACAGAATTCTTGCTGAGAGAACCGGTCAACCTTTGGAAAAGATAGAAAAAGATACGGATCGGGATTACTATATGACAGCGGGTGAAGCAAAGGAATACGGTATTATCGATCAAGTATATGAAAAACTTGAAACTCTCAGTGAGAATAAGTAATTTATCTGAAACAAAACGCAAGGACGATTTTCATCGTTCTTGCGTTTTGCAGCATACAAGCTCTTTTTATTTATGAAAATTGCCTAAACATTGAAGGGCAGTTTGTCTAAGAAATCATGTAAAATTTCGAATCCTAAACCGGCCAGGAACCATTCCGGGGCCATTCGAAGTGTTATGTAACCATGAATATTTAACGAATCTCCATAACGCCAAGGGCAGCTTCCCAGTACTGACGCTAAAATCGCGCCGCTAAAATACTCTATTGTCCAGATTAACGCTAAATAAATGAAGCCTCTAATCCACCAGGGGTTTGGGCGCAAGAGGTTATGTAAAGGCTCTAGAAATACCGATAATCCATAGATTGGTATCATGACCAAAAACGTAAATCCATGCATGCTTAAATCCCCATGAAGCAGTGAAGCTAAACCTGTATAAATGACCTCTACAAGGAGGCCAATTGTTCCGTAAAAAATAAAGCGTTTTAGTGTTTTCATAGAATTAGTATGGTTTGATAAAGTACAGTGCATTCTTAAAACACTAGGTATGTATTGGAAAAATTGGTTGTATTACGTCATAATATGTATAATATTACATATCTTTCAGAGGCAGGAGGTAATTAATATCTGCCTGTCGAAATCTCCTTTTAAAGAATGTGCACAACAATAATTGTATTAAAAGGAGAGGCGTAGGATGCGTAGAATTCGTAAAGCAGTGATACCAGCGGCTGGACTGGGAACTCGTTTCTTGCCGGCAACAAAGGCTCAACCGAAAGAAATGCTGCCTATAGTGGATAAGCCCACTATTCAATACATTGTTGAAGAGGCTATTCAATCTGGCATAGAAGATATTATTATTGTTACTGGCCGTAATAAACGGGCCATTGAAGACCATTTCGACCGGTCCATGGAGCTTGAAAGCTTTCTGGAGAAAAATTCCAAAGATGAACTTTTGGATTTAGTTCAGGATATTGCCCAACTGGCTGATATATATTATGTGCGTCAAAAAGAAGCCTTAGGATTAGGGCACGCAATTTATAGTGCTCGAAAATTTATTGGGAATGAGCCTTTTGCAGTCCTATTGGGGGACGATGTTATTTATTCGAAAGTGCCCGCTTTACGACAAATGATAAACCACTACCAGCGCTATGGCGCCAGTATGGTGGGAGTTCAGGAGGTTCCTTTGGAGGATACGATTAAATATGGAATTGTCGATGGGGAAAAGTTTGCGGATAGACTCTATCGTGCCAAAAATATGGTGGAAAAACCTCGTTCAGAGGATGCCCCTGAAACTCGCTTGGCGATCATGGGCCGATACATCTTGAATCCGGAAATTTTTGGCATACTGGAAGATTTGCCGGAAGGCAGAGGCGGGGAGATACAGCTTACGGATGGAATTAAGGAACTGGGACGGTATCAAGAAATTTTGGCTTATGAATTTGAGGGCCGCCGATATGATGTTGGGGATAAGCTTGGCTTTGTAGAGGCAACCATTGACTATGCATTGCGGAGAGACGATCTTTCAGCAGAACTCATTGATTACTTGCGGGATATTGTTCGATGTGCAGACGAGAATAGAGGATAAAGAAAAATACGCTTTGAACCGGTTTGAAAAACGGATTCAAGGCGTATTTTATTAGAGAAAGACTTTTTAATGATTATGGTAAATTCTCTTCGCGATCTTCTTTTTATTAATTCCGTAAGAAAAAACGTATAATAAAATTCCAAATTATTCTAGACAATGCTGCTTGATTATCGCGAAATTTATGGACTGCAAGAAGGCTCTTGGCAACTTATGAGAGTTGAAAACGGAAAATGAACCAGGTTTTACAGGGAAAACGACACTCTTCTCTCCCAATAATTGGTAAAATGCACTCGTAGCATATAAAGATAAAAGGAGGGAAGAGTCTAATGATACCAATAGACAAAAAGAGGATAGTAACCTTAGCAGGAACTCTAGTTCTTGCAGGTGCTGTTGTAGCAGCAGGGGTATATGGCCCGAGTGTTTGGAAAGTTTTTCGGCAACAAAGTGCTGTTACGGACCAGATCGTTCTCCAAACCCCAGCCGTTGATAGCAATAACAGCACTGACGGCAGTAACGGCTCAATGTTGCCGGATGGGACTGCTCCACCTACAGCACAGGGAGCTGCTGAAACATCAATTACAGCCCCCACTACTGTTGAGGCACCTCCACAAAGTGAGTCGGTACCTAAGAATAAGTATAGGGAGCCAGATACTAAGCTGATAGACTTGGCGCCGTCTGTCGCTTCGTATTTTGGCGAAAATGCATTAAGTAATGATGCTAAAACTTTAATCTTCGGTACTGCGTGGAATATCCATCAATATGTAGACGGTTATCTGTATGGGCCGGCGGCCGGTCCCCAAATGAATGAAGAAGACATCAAAAAGTATATTGTCTTCCATAAAACCTTACTGGACAAGCAGTATAAAAACGAAGCAAATATTTCAAAAGCAGCAACCTTAACAGGTTATCTGGATATTCTTTTGAACAGTGGAATAGATTCCTTTGATTCAAAAGATAAAACTCGGATCGAACAGTTCCATCAGGGAATTCATGATCTTGACACACATCTCATGCGCAATGACCCCAGTTCGAAAGTCTATGGGGCAACGCCATTTGCAACCAAACGGTAATAATTTTAGGCTTTAATCTATGTGAGGAATATAGGAATGAAATACAGCTAAAATGTAGCAAGGTTTTCGAAAATAATCGCGTTAAATTATGACCCTGGTGTAAATGGCTCTTGAATTGGCTTGAGGTATTAGGATTGTTTAAATAAGTGCTGTTTATTAAATAGTGCGGCGAGATTTATATATATTTGCTTCTCAAGTTTTAAAAAAATAATTGTGGGGGGGATATTAGCAAAGAAGAAAGAAGTGTATTGAGGTAGTCCCTCCAATTAAAAATTGAATAGGCAGCAAAACCGTCTAAGGTGACCTTGTTATTGCAAGGTTTGAAAACTGGTTTTGATTTGCTAAAAAACTTAATAACTTAGAATATAACAAGGCCGTCTAAAGGGACAGGCCTTGTGTTTTTATTTTTGTTATATGTCTAACATCTCTTTCCTTTGGTCAAGATATAAATAAATAATCAATTGAAGGAGATTTTGGTCTTTATGCGTAAGTTAAATTATTTATTTGGAGCCCTAGCCTTAGGTGTTGGCGTTCTGGTAGGGACTGTGGGTGTGTCTTTAATGACAAATTCGAGTTCTCCGGTTTCATTTATCTCTAAATTGCGTGGCCAAGATAAGATACAAACTGTGTCCGGAACGGTTAGCGGTCCCCTGGCAACACCGCCAAGTACGGAACCTCCCCAAGTTGGGCTGGATGACTCTGGTACGGAAGATGAAAAGCTGGCGCAACAAGTTATTGCCGATTACAAGCAGGATATTGGCATATTTTTTGGGGCATGGAAATCCACAGATATGGAAACCTTTCGTCAAAGGCTGGCGAAAGCCTATACCGGTGATTTGTTTGAAAAGCATGCACATCGAGCAGAGGAGTATTTGGTGCAGGGAATAGGACTTGAGGTCAGCAAAATCGTCTTTGACCAAGTTGATGTGGAAAGTGTTTCGGAAAATGCTGCTACTTTGAGAGTAGATTATCGCTATACAGCGAGGGATTATAATCTAACGGATAGGACTGCAGTCGGTGAGGAACATGAACAGATTGTTCAGGCTCGTGTCAATCTCGTCAAACAAAATTCCCGCTGGCTGATTACTGGCGAGAGTACAATACAATAATTCTGAAAGGGCTGCCATTAAAAGCAGCTCTTTTTTTACTCCCTGAAAAAGACCCTAAGACATGCAGAAGAATCCTTAGACCCGAAAGGCAGGGCAGCTTCGTCCACAGGAGCAAACCCATTGCATGGAGAGGCGGTTAAAGCCCACAAGCGGCTGCGGGGAGTGCGGAGCCATGGTTAACAACAGGTACTACCCTGAGGTTTGGCGTAGCTCCCGCAGCCACGAGTGGGCGAGCCTCGGAATGCTGCGGTGAGCGGATGTGGCGAAGCTGCCCGACCCGAGGGACACATCAACCAGTTTTCTAATGCATGAAGAGAGGGTATGTGATAAACTATTGTCAGTTCATAAGCAAGAGGATTTTGTAGTATTGTTGAATTCGAAAGAGAGGCTTGATAACCGTCGAAGGATCAATTATAGAGCGGGTTGAATGGGCTGATGTCTTAAAAGGCTTAGGAATCTTGGCGGTTGTATGGGGACATTCGGGAAGCAAAAATGCCTTTTATATGTTTTGGTTCCACATGCCTTTGTTTTTCTTCATCAGTGGATATTTATATCGATATAAGCCACTGCAGAATGAAGTGGAGTATGTTAAGAAAAAAGTGTGCCACTTGCTGATCCCCTATGGGTTTTATTTGATGTTATTAGCATTGATGATGTTTAGTGTCAGCCTATGGAAAGGTCAATCACCCATTGATTTCTGGAGCTCGAATTGGAAAGCTTTTTTGTTGGGTGGGAGTCTCTTAGAAGGGGTTTATGCTACCTTTTGGTTTACAACCTGTTTATTTTTTACACAAATTTTCTATGATCTCATACTTCGAAACATATCTTCTCAATTCTTGAGAGGGCTTATTATTTTGGTTTGCTTTTTAGCAGCCTGTTGGGAATCTCGTTATTGGATGGATAGTTTTGTCCCTTGGAATATGGATGTTGGCTTATATGGGATAGTGTTTTACGCCCTGGGGCATTATTTTAGAGAGAAGGGACTCTTGGAACAGCCAACTGCTCAAAACTTAATCGTTGGAGTGTCCTTTTTAATCTCTATAGCATTTATATACCTCTACTCTCAGCAGATCGTTGATTATGGCTTAGATATGAAACATCGCCAATACTATTATTGGGGTTGGAATTTAATACTTCCCTTAGTTTTTACATTGGTATTAGTTAAGATAAGTTTAATAGTGACAAAATGGAAAGCTGTTAAAGCTTTTTTGACTCTTTTAGGCAGAGCAGCTATGGTGATTATGTACTTGCACCTGCCCTCGGTTTATGTAGTGGGTCATTTTATGGCTATCACACCTTTTCGTTTTTTTATCATAGGTATTGTGTGTCCCCTTTTATTTTATCAGGTCGTTGGGAATATCCCCTATGGAAGTTTCTTAGCCCTTGGGGAACCCCTCAAAAAGAAATATAACTCAAGAGCTATTGATATTAGCGGCTATTAAAAACAAAACAGGAAAGAAGGTTTTTGAGGAAGGAACGTACTAAACATGATTCAAAAAATGGCACATCCAGCTAACACCGGCAGGATCGAAGAAATTAATTATCTCCGGGGATTTGGAGTTTTAGCAGTCATTGCCATCCATACAACAGGCTATTTTACAAAAGTAGAGTCATTAAATACTTTGGTTTTGGTGAATTTATGGACAGATGTCTTTTCACAATTTGCAGTTCCTTTATTTGTTTTTATCTCGGGGTTCGTTTTAGCAAAGAATTATCCTAAAGACTTTCCTTGGAGCGGTTTTTACAGAAAACGAATGCGTTCAATCATACCCCAGTATTTACTGTTTTCTATGCTCTATACAGTCTATAACAATTGGATGGCCATAAAAAATAATTCCTTTTTTGCCAATCTGGCATTAGTCTTAAAAAATATCTGGCATGCTGATGCGTCTTATCACTTATGGTACTTCGCCATCATTATCCAGCTCTATATTCTTTATCCTTTGATCATAAAGGTCTATTCTTTCTTTAAACTAAAAAATAGAGCTGAATGGCTGGTTGTCCTATTATTAATCATGCAAACTTCTTTTATGGTTGGCATTCATACCTCATTCTTGCCGGGCATTAAGCTTAATTGTATTGGTTTCCTTTTTTACTTTGGTTTAGGAATTTATGTGCTGGACAATTTTTCTTCCTTAAGTAAGGCTTATATACGGCAAACTCCTATGCTATTGGCAATGTCGTTAGCTTTAACCGTGGGAGCTAGTTTTGCAATTATTATCGGCTTAAAGATTGGTTATGATTACAACTCAATTCCTGCTTATTTTTTTATCGGGCCTGAGTTAATCTATCCTATTTTCAGAGTTATCACCTTTCTGGTGCTGTATAATGCTGCAAGAAGCCTTCTTAAGAAGCGGAGGAGTATTTTAGCGAAGGTTACTAATAAAATTGGAGATTATTCCTTTGGAATATACTTAATCCATATCTTTTTTAACCAATGGATTATAAAGTTACTTAACAACTATCAGATTGATTATAACGATTGGATTTTTTACCCAACAGTATTTGCTGTAACGTTTGTTCTTAGTTATTTAAGCATAAGGCTGATTAGTTTTATTCCCTTCAGCTATTATTTAATAGGAACTCAGAGTAGAAAAAGAAAGTAAAAAATAGAGTTTTCTCGATAAGTGTTCGCAGTTGTAAAAGCATGTAAGTTGTAGTAAACTTTAGAGCGATAAACTTGATAAACTTAAGATCGGTCCTATCCAAGAAAGGGTTGAGCTGCGTTGTTATTTCGGAAACGTACGTTGATTTTAATGCTGATTGATGCTATGTTGATCAACTTGGCAGCTTTCGGCAGTTTTTATTTGCGCTTCGAAGAGGGTATACCCTTAGATTATTATCAGACCTATTATCAAACGGCCATCGGCGGGACTATTTTATATCTGGCAGTCTTTTATGTATTCGGGCTTTATAATCGTCTCTGGCAGTACGCAAGTACAGGGGAGTTACTTTCGATTATTTATGCTGTATCCGTTGGAACAGGCGGAACGGTTGCTGCAGTTTATTTTTATGGGTTATCCAATGCAGCCAATCTTCCTTATATTAGGATGCCTCATACTGCAGCCATCATTCTTTGGCTGGCCATGGTCTTTTTAATCGGCGGTTCCCGGTTTATTTGGCGAATTTTACAGGAGAATACCTATGACCGTCATGTACCTGGTTCGCAAAAACAAGTACTTATTGTCGGTGCCGGCGATGCAGGGGTATTGGCAGCACGGGAACTGAAAAACAGAAATTATCGAGACGGACGTCCAGTGGGTTTTATTGATGACAATCATTCCAAGCAAAATCTGCACTTACTGGGAATCCCGGTTTTAGGTACGCGCAAAGATATTGCGCGTATTGTTAAAGGACATAACATTAATGAAGTCATCATTGCCATGCCGTCTGCTTCAGGAGAATCTGTCCGGGAAATAGTACAGATTTGTGAAAAATCCGGAGTTCAGCTAAAGATAATGCCGGGCGTCTATGATATTATTAGCGGAGATATTAATGTAACTCCTATACGTGAGGTTCAGGTAGAAGATTTACTGGGACGGGACCCGGTTTCCGTTGATCTTGAGGAAGTCGCGGGCTATGTTGCCGGGGAGACGGTGTTGGTCACCGGAGCCGGCGGCTCCATAGGTTCGGAAATCTGCCGCCAGATTGCCCGCTTTAATCCTGGGAAACTGGTCTTGCTGGGCCATGGTGAAAACAGTATTTTCGATATTGAACAAGAGCTCCGTGGGGAGCACCCGGGAATAGACTACATCACTGAAATTTTAGATATTAAAGATCGTGAGAAGGTCTTCTTAATTTTTAACAGGTATAAGCCGGGCGTCGTCTTTCATGCTGCGGCACACAAACATGTACCTCTTATGGAACGAAATCCGGAAGAGGCTTTAAAAAACAATGTTGTTGGTACGCAAAATCTTGCCGAAGCCGCGGATGAAGTAAAAGTGAAGACGTTTGTTGCCATTTCGACAGATAAGGCTGTCAATCCCACCAGTGTCATGGGGGCAACGAAACGGACAGCAGAAATGCTCATTCAAAGCTTGGATCTACGCTCACAAACGAAGTTTGTAGCTGTTCGCTTTGGTAATGTTTTAGGGAGCCGGGGCAGTGTGATTCCAACCTTTAAACGGCAGATTGCTCAAGGCGGCCCGGTTACCGTCACTCATCCGGATATGGTGCGCTATTTCATGACTATTCCCGAAGCTTCCCAGTTAGTCATTCAAGCGGGGGCTATGGGCAATGGAGGGGAAATCTTCATCTTAGACATGGGCAAACCCGTCAAGATTGTTGATTTAGCTAAAGACTTAATTAGGCTTTCAGGCTTCGAACCTGATGTCGATATTAAGATACAATTCACAGGGATCAGGCCTGGAGAAAAGCTTTTCGAAGAATTGCTGACTGCGGAAGAGGGGGTTACCTCAACCAAACACAGCAGAATCTTTGTCGCCAAGCCCAATGGTATTGACGTCAAGCTCCTTGAAGAGCTGACCCATGTTGTCCGAGAACGCGGCAGCTTTTTGACAAGAGATGAAGTCATTGAATTGTTGCAGACAGTTATTCCGGCCTTCCGAACGAAGACGGCCAAGGCAGTAGTTAACCAATAAGGAGGATTAATTGAAAGATGCTTACAGTCCAGAAGGTAATAACCGATGAAGATAGCATTGCTAAAAATCTTAAAGACAAAATAGAAAAACATGAAGCAAAAATCGGAGTCATCGGTTTAGGGTATGTGGGGCTCCCTTTAGCTGTGGAAAAAGGGAAAGTTGGTTTCTCTGTCATAGGGTTTGACATCAACCCAGTACGCGTCGGCCGTGTCAACGAAGCAGATAATTATATCGGAGATGTCAAAGATGAAGATCTGAAAGAGATTGTCCGGAAGGGCTTATTAACGGCAACCACAAACTTCTCCCGCTTGTCGGAATGTGATGTGGTCATTATTTGTGTGCCCACCCCTTTGACAATAACCCGTGATCCTGATATTTCCTACATTCAGTCATCGACGGAAGAGATTGCTAAGTATCTGCGCCCCGGGCAGATTATTACTTTAGAAAGTACGACTTACCCCGGTACTACGGAACAAGTAATCCTTCCTTTATTGGAAAAAACCGGGCTCAAAGTGGGCAGGGATTTCTTTTTGGCCTTTTCGCCGGAACGGGTAGACCCGGGCAACAAACGCTTTACGACGAAGAATACCTCCAAAGTAGTAGGCGGAATGACGCCCGTCTGCTTAGAGATTGCTTATTCCCTTTACACTCAGACCATATCCAATGTGGTTCCCGTATCTTCGCCGGCTGCAGCTGAGCTGACAAAGGTCTTTGAAAATACCTATCGTGCCGTTAACATTGCTATGGTTAACGAATTGATGATGCTCTGTGACCGCATGGGAATCGATATTTGGGAAGTTGTCGAAGCCGCGGGTACAAAACCCTTTGGAATTCATACTTTTTATCCCGGCCCCGGAGTGGGAGGACATTGTATTCCTATTGATCCTTTCTATCTCACATGGAAGGCCCGGGAATATGACTTTCACACCCGCTTCATTGAACTTGCCGGAGAAATCAATGTCGAGGTATCTTATTATGTCATCAATAAAATAACCCGAGCCTTAAATGATGTTAATAAAAGTTTAAAAGATGCTAATATCTTTGTTTTGGGGGTAGCCTATAAAAAAGACATTGATGATATGCGCGAATCCCCAGCTATTAAAATCATTGAACTTTTGCGTAAGCAAGGGGCTAACATTACTTATCATGATCCACATATTCCCGTTGTTGAGCCCCACGGGGGATGCACACTTCATCTTGAGAGCGTGCCCTTTACAGATGAGGCCTTAATTGCAGCGGATTGTGTTTTAATCTTAACGGATCATAGCTCCATAGATTATGAAAGAGTTGCAGAACAGGCTAAGCTTGTTGTGGATACTCGTAATGCCACCAAAAATGTCATTCATAACCGGGAAAAAATCGCTAAAATCTAACTTAGGGGTTAAGGCGATTATACATCTAAGCCCAATTTAAGGGGAATCGGCTGATTCCCCTTAAACCTGTATAATCTGCAAAGTGATGGGCAGTTAAGTGTCGGTTGCAAGCGGTATTACTTTGAAGGATAAACTAAGAAAGAGTGGTTGATTAAGATGAACGGAGAAACTAAAATTCGCTTTGCTATTATTGGCTGTGGTCGTATTGCACCCAAACATGCAGAATCCATTGTCGCCCTTACGGAGGCAGATTTAGTGGCAGTATGTGATATCGTACCGGAATTGGCCCAGGCTTTTGCAGATAAATATGGAGCAGAACCCTATACAGATTATAAGGAAATGCTGAAAAGACAGGATATTGATGTTGTTACCATCGCCACCCCCAGCGGCATTCACGCAGAAATAGGTATAGCAGCGGCTGAAGCAGGCAAGCATGTCTTAGTAGAAAAGCCCATGGCCATGACCTTGAAAACCGCGGATGCTTTGATTGCAGCCTGCCGCCAAGCAGGGGTGAAATTAGGAGTTATTCATCAAAACCGTTTTAATGAGTCAATAAAACTGATGAGAAAGGCTTTGGAAGACGGCCGTTTTGGCAAGCTGACCCATGGGCAAGCTACTGTTCGCTGGAATCGTAATGACAACTATTACAAGCAGGCTCCTTGGCGCGGGACAAAGCTCCAGGATGGCGGGGTGCTTATGAACCAGTCCATACACAATATCGACCTTTTGCAATGGACCTTTGGACCTGTCGAGTCAGTTTTTGGATACACAGAGACCTTTATGCGCAAAATTGAAATGGAAGATATGGGAGCAGCTGTCATTAAGTTTAAAAGCGGTGCCATTGGCATTATTGAGGCAGCCTCAACCATTTATCCTACCAATATTGAAGAGACCATCAATGTATTTGGTGAGACCGGATCTGTTATTGTCGGAGGAATTGCAGTTAATCGTGTTGAGGTTTGGGAGTTCCCGGACAGTGTTGAAGAAAAAGCTCAGATCTTCGCCAGCCAGGCAGGGGATCCGCCCAATGTCTATGGCTATGGGCATCGTGAAATCATCTCTGATATGATTCAAGCGATTCGGGAAGACAGAGAAACCGCTATTCCCGGGGAAGAAGGACGCAAAGCATTAGAAATTATTCTGGCGATCTATAAGTGCCAGGAAACAAAAGAACCGGTTGTATTCCCGTTACAGGAAAGTTAAGTTGTAAATCAGAATCCTCTCAGGTATTGGGAAGGAGTGAAATAATGACTAATAATCTAATCGCACCTAGTGCTACAATACCCATAACAGCAACTATTGGACCCTTTTGTGTTATTGGTGAAAATGTTGTCCTTGGAGAAAATGTTATATTAGGAGTTGGCTGTGTCCTTGGCGATGGAGCACGGGTTGGAGACGGAAGTGAGCTCGGCAGCTACGTAAGTGTTGGTCAAGGAGCAGAAATAGGTTCCGGGACTCGCATAGGGGATCATACCACAATTTATCCTCAAACAATTCTGGGTGAGGATGGGTTTATCGGCAGCAATTCCTCTATTGGCCGATTACCCAAAGCTTCTGCAACCAGTACGGTAAAAAATCAGGCCAACCTGCCGCCTCTGCGCATGGGAAGCGGCTTCACCATTGGATGCTCTGCTGTTCTTTATGCTGGGACAACCTACGCAGATAAGGCCTTTATTGGAGATGGAGCTGTTGTTCGTGAAAGATGTTCAATTGGTCAAAACGTAGTGATCGGCAGTGGCGTTGTCGTAGAAAATGACACTAAGATAGGTGAATATACCAAGATACAGACCGGATCCTATATTACCGCTTATATGGAAATTGAAGAACGTGTGTTTATAGCGCCCATGGTTACAACCACCAATGACAATTACATGGGACGCACCGAAAAGCGTTTTGAGGCAATCAAAGGGGCAACCATCCAGAGAGGGGCCCGTGTGGGCGGAGGCTCGATTCTTCTGCCCGGTGTAAAAGTAGCGCCTGAAACATTTGTAGCAGCAGGGGCACTGGTCACAAAAGATACTGTGGAAAAACAAGTTGTTAAAGGGTTCCCGGCAAAAAGTATTCGAGACGTTCCGGAAGAGGAACTGCTATGATTTGCGCAGACAAGAGAACCGTCCCCCTGTCTAAAGCGTGTTAAATTTTAAAGAGAAAGGGAAGATTATAATGGGCATTCCTCTTTTAGATTTGAAGGCTCAGTATTTGACTATAAAAGATGAAATAGACCAAGCTATTTTTGATGTGCTTGATTCCTCAGTCTATATTTTAGGCCCCCAGATGAAAGCCTTGGAAAAAGAAATTGCCGTTTATTGCGGTACCGAAGAGGCTGTAGCAGTCGGCAACGGCACAGATGCTTTAGTCCTGACACTTAAGGCTTTTGGAATCGGCCCTGGGGATGAAGTGATCACCACACCCTTTACTTTCTTTGCATCGGCTGAAACAATTGCTCAGGTAGGGGCTACCCCCGTATTTGTGGATATTGATCCCGTAACCTTGAACATGGATCTTAATGAGTTAGAAAAGAAAATAACCCCTCAGACAAAAGCGATTATTCCTGTACATATTTTTGGTCAGATGGTAGATGTTGAAAGGGTCATGGAAATTGCGGCACGCCATGACCTAAAGGTTATTGAAGATGCTGCTCAAGCCATTGGCGCAGAGTACCGGGGCAAAAAGGCCGGCTCCATCGGACATGCTGCTGCCTTCAGCTTTTTCCCGACTAAAAATTTAGGGGCTTATGGAGATGCCGGGATGATCGTCACAAATGACAAAGACCTGGCCTCTCAACTTAGAATGCTGCGCTTCCACGGCTGTCAGACAAAGTATTATCATGAAAAAATCGGCTATAACAGCCGGCTTGACGAGATGCAAGCAGCTATTCTGCGGGTTAAGCTCAAATATCTCGACCAATGGAATGAAGGACGCCGGGAAAAGGCTAAAATCTATGATCAGCTCCTTGCCGGTACGAAGATTCAGCTCCCGGGCCGAGACCCCTTGGCAACGCCAATCTATCATTTATATGTACTTCGCACAGAAGAACGGAACGCTTTGATGGAGAAACTGAAAGCAGGCGGTGTGGCCAATGCTATCTATTATCCCGTACCCCTTCATTTGCAAAGAGCATTTCGTTCCCTCGGCTATAAAGCAGGTGACTTCCCTGTAGCAGAAAAGGCCTGTGAACAAGCTCTGGCCATACCTTGTTATCCGGAATTAGGCATCGAACAGCAACATGAGATCGCAGCCTTAATTAAAGGCTAGACAGACAGACAAGGAGGAGAAAAATGCTCTGGAATACAGGGGTTACTAGTAATAACAATAATAAGTTGCTTCTCATTTGTAGTATTTTGTTATCTGCCATGCTGTTGCCTTCCATAGAGATCCATCCCAGTCTTCCTCGTGTCCGCTTGGATGATGCTCTGATTTTTGGAGCATTTGGCATCAATGTGCTTCTCTATATAACCCGGCGTTTCCGCTCTTATGCAGACTATGCACCCAGGTATCTTCAGGAGAGCGAAGGAAGAGCTTTAAGAGCGGTCACCAAAGTGTTCCTCCTTTTTCTTGTTTCAATTATCGTATCCAATATTTTTGCCATCCTTTTTCTGGACGGCTCTGTAGGGTTTCGAGATGTTATGGAACTGGTGACATTAGCCAAATATTATTTAGCCATTACCTTGGCCATTTCCCTGGATCTGCACTATGGTGAGTTTCAAACTTTGTGCCTGGCCTTTTTCATCGGCTTAGGGGTGATGATGGTACTCTCTTGGGGTCAATTCCTAAATTTGGCCTATATGAACCAATGGCTGACTCCTATTTTAGCTCAATCCCACTTGGATAACCTGGTTAATGCTAATCCCCCCCGGGTGCTGGGAACCTTTGATAATCCCAATGTCATGGGTATCGCATCGGTTATGATTATGACCTTGTTCGTGACTTGGTTTTATTTCCGCAAGAATGACCGGGCACAAACCTTGGTTCTCTTTGTCATGGTTGGGCTGACTATGAAACAGACCTTCTTGACGATTTCGAGAACAGCCCTCTTAGCAACAGCAACAGTATTGGTGTTTTTAAGTGTTTGGGGATTTTTTAAAGTTTATTGGAAGAAACAAATTATCTTAAAAATAGGGGCATTGTTTCTCCTGACTCTCGCCTTGTTTTTTACTTCCCCCCGTGATTTTGTCAGCCGGATGAATGAAGCGACGAATCTGGAAGAGAGTACTTCTGCCCAAGGACACTTTATGCGCATGGGCAGTGCTTTTGAATTCATAAAACAATCCCCGGTGCTTGGCTGGGGGACAGCTAAAGATACTATGGATACTACTGTGGACGACGAATATGCCTTAATAACTCGCCGCTATGGAGTGGTCGGCTTAGCTTTCTATCTTTGGTTATTCATTCGTCCGGTTAAAGGGGCTCTTCGTAAGAGCAGGTTCTTTAATTCCTATGCCTCAGAACCGGGGATGCGAGAGGACAAGACGCTGCTGTCTATAGCCTTTGTAGCGGCTACCCTGGCCATAATGGTCTATAATATTACAGCCGGTGCGTTCTACAATCTTCAGCTGATGACCCTGATTGCTCTTTATATGGGCATAATTTACAGAACAGAAGGGGAAAACGATTGAAAGCCTGTATCTTAACCACTGCACATTCGCCCTTTGATGAGCGCATTTTTCATAAAGAGGCCAATAGTCTTGCCGAAGCCGGTTATGAAGTGGTTATAGTAGCACCACATCAGCAATCGGAAGAAAAGCAAGGCATTAGAATTCGGGCTGTGGATCCTCTTTCCTCTCGCCTGGATCGAATTTGGCGTCTGAAAGCCATCTATAAGGAAGCCCTTCAGGAAAATGCCGATAT
The DNA here is from genome assembly GCF_000235605.1 of Desulfosporosinus orientis DSM 765. GTDB lineage: Bacteria > Bacillota > Desulfitobacteriia > Desulfitobacteriales > Desulfitobacteriaceae > Desulfosporosinus > Desulfosporosinus orientis. The sequence goes on along the minus strand of NC_016584.1, from coordinate 5,556,234 downwards.
TTATCACTTTCATGACCCGGATTTGCTGCCCGTGGGGTTATTGCTAAGCCGCAGGCATCACAAACCCGTTGTCTATGATGTCCACGAATACTATGGGGATAGTTTGCTTACCCGTTATTGGCTGCCCAAGCCTTTGCGCAAAATCGTAGCAAAAACGGTGGATCGTTTCGAGAAATGGTCGGCTCAATCCTTTGCCGGGATTATTACCGTGAACAGTCATATGGCTGAACTATTTAAACGGAAAAATTCTGAAGGGGAGATCCTCCACAATTATCCCCTTAAACGTCAATTTGAGTTTCCCCGTCCGGATAGTCTAAAACCACCTGTGATTCTCTATTTAGGAGGAATTAATCGGGAACGGGGCCTGGAAGTAATTCTTCGCGCCATGCCCTTAGTCAGGCAGCGATATCCGGAGGCCATTTGTGAACTTGTCGGTCCTGCAGAAACAGGAGATTTAGGTCCGGAGTTTGCTGACCTGAAACCCTGGCTGGAACAGGGCAATGTACACTTAAGGGGGAAAGTTCCTTATGAGCAGGTACCCAGTATTTTAGCTGGGAGTTCTATCGCCCTGGTGCCATTACTGCCAACCTTGAATTATCAAAAGGCCATTCCTGTGAAACTTTTAGAATACATGGCGGCAGGACTTCCTGTCGTTGGCTCGCGCTTTGGCTATATTGAAGAGATTGTGCAGCAAAATCAATGCGGCTTGCTGACCGAACCGGGAGATCCGGAAAGTCTTGCCCGTGCAGTATGTTCATTATTAGAGGACCCCAATAAAGGGTTAAAATACGGACATAATGGCTGGGAGGCTTTTCATCGAGAGTATACTTGGGAAAAAGAACAAAACAAACTTTTGTCGCTTTATGAGCGAATCCTAACAAAGAAGGATCGGTAAGAATGCGAGTTTTGATACTTTCTCATATGTACCCCAATGCAGTCAGCCCGTTAGGCGGAATTTTTGTCCGGCAGCAGGCTCAAGCCCTGCAGCAGCTGGGAGCAGAAGTGACCGTAGTTGCACCGGTACCATGGGTGCCCGGTTTTATGGCCGGCCGGGGCAAGTGGGGCGGCTACCCAACCGTACCCTTCCATGAACAGCCCGATGGGTTTCCTGTCTACCATCCTCGGGTCTTAGAGTTGCCAGGATCCCTGTTTTTTGAATATTATCCCCAAACCTATGCTTGGGGAATTGAACAAGTTTTTAGTGAACAAATATCCCGAGGGGTGGATGTCATCCACGCTCATGTTGCCCATCCTGACGGAGCGGCTGCATTGAGATTCGGACGCAAGTATCATATTCCTGTGGTAGTGACAATTCATGGCCAAGATTTTGCCTATACCTTGCAGCGCAGTAAAACCTGTGCTGAAAGTGTTAAAATGACCCTTAAGGATGCTGCAGGAGTGATCCTGGTTAGCGAAAAACTCAAGAACCGGTATGGTCTGGAAACTTGGGCTGACCGTCTTGAGAAATATAGAATTATTTATAACGGCGTGGATTTCCCTAAGGTTGTCCAACCGTCAAATCCTTCTGTAAAAGATGCTGGCGCAAAGCCCTCCCGGCGCCGCCTGCTCTCAGTGGGATTTTTACGGCCGGATAAAGGTCATGAGATTGTTTTGAAAGCTCTTCCGGCTCTGATCCGAGAATTTCCCGACCTGGAATACCGGGTTGTGGGGGATGGGTCTGAACGGGCTAAGCTGGAAGGACTGTGCCGGGAATTGGGGTTGGAATATCATGTGGTTTTTCTGGGAAGTTTGCCCCATCCTGAAGCAATGCAGGAAATGGCTGAGTGTGAAATTTTTGTTTTGCCAAGTTGGAATGAAGCTTTCGGAGTTGTCTATTTAGAAGCTATGGCTCATGGCAAACCTATTATAGGTACTGTTGGTGAAGGGATTTCAGAGATTCTCACTCAAATCCAAGTCGGCATTGCTGTTACGCCTAAAGATCCTTTGGCCCTGACTGAGGCCATTCTGGATTTGCTTAAGAACAAAGAGCAGGCATCAGCTATGGGGATAAGAGGAAGAGACTTGGTGAACCGTCAATTTACCTGGAATTATAATGCTCAGAAAACTCTTGAGGTTTATGAGGAGATTATTGCTCAATAGAAGGGAGAACCCCAGTGGAACTTCGTTTAGTCCTTAAGAATGCAGCTGCCTTAAGTGTAGCCAGCGTGCTTTCCAAAGTCATTACAGCTGTGGTGGGAATAGCGGTTACACGTTACCTGGGACCTGAAATATATGGAGAATATAGCTCTGCCTTGGCCTTTGTCAGCACATTTATTCTTTTTGCGGATTTCGGTTTGAGCAACTATATGGTTCAAGAAGGCTCCCGGGATGAAAAAGTTCTGCCCCTCTTTCTGGGAAATACTCTTTTGTTTAAAGTGCTTACTTCTCTAGCCTTGTATTTGCTTATGCTGGGGCTAATGTTTCCGGCAGGCTATAATCAGTCAATCCGGAGTATGGTCATGGTTTTAGGGCTGGCCAGCGCCCTGAATGCCCTGGATGCAAGCGTTTATAATTATTTTCAGGCTAAACAGCAAATGTATGTTGCTGCCATATATCAGTTTTTGTCGACGTTTTTAATTGGAGCACTAACTATTTTAGTGGTACTGACTCAAGGTACGGTGGTCATGATTACGGCTGCCCAGCTTGTAACGGCAGTTCTTATATCCTTAAGCCTCTATGCCCACTTGCGCCGCCAGCTGCGTTTGGAGTTTGATCTTTCCCGTTTGCTGGGGATGCTCAGGCAAGGGCTGCCCTATGGAATGGCCGTTATCTTTTTGTTTGTCTATTTTCAAATTGACATGTTCATGCTTTCTTTAATGAAGCCCCCAATTGAGGTAGGGGTGTATTCGGCAGCTTATCGTTTAATCGCCGTGCTTTTATTTATCCCTGGGATACTGACAAGTGTTATTTATCCGATTTTATTTCAGCTGGGAGTAGAAAGTAAGGAGAAACACCGGGGAACCATTGAAAAAATTTTCAAAGTTCTGAGTGCGGTGGGAATTCCCGGGAGTGTCTTGATTTTTGTTTTGGCAGATCCCCTTTTGACCTGGCTTTATAACGGGCGTTTTCCGGCTTCCATTCCGATTTTAATGCTTTTGAGCTGGTTTTTTGCCTTTGAGTGTTTAAGCTTTTCCTTAGGAGATGTATTGACAACCACAGACCGGCAGTGGACCCGTGCCAAGATTCAGGGAGGTGCCGCTCTTTTAAATATAGGTATCAATTTATATGCGATTCCTCGCTATGGAATTTATGGAGCGAGTGTTGCAACTTTGATCACAGAGTTATATGTGTTTATAGCATTTTATTGGGTGGTGCGGCGTTATGTCTATAAGGTTCAGGTCTGGCGTCAGCTTCCGGTCATTATTTTGGCCTCATTTATCATGGGCCTGATTGCTCACTTGTTTCGCGGTCTGCACCCCTTGATTTCAGCGTCCCTGGCGGGGGCGGTATACTTAATCATCCTCATTGGACTGGATAATGACTTTCAGCGAATTGGAGGGTATATTCTTCGCCAGCTTACAAGCCGGCTAAGATCCCGGAGCTGAATGTTCATTTCCAATGCGAGAAGCCGCCTTTCGGGTCTACGGATTTTTAAATTAGACCCCCATGCCACTGTCTCAGTACAATCAGGTGATGAAAAGGGCCGTGTCCGGGTCGGGCAGTTTCGCCACATCCGCTCGCCGCAGCATTCCGAGGCTCGCCCACTCGCAGCTGCGGGAGCTTCCTTCAGCGGGTAAGTATTCTTTGGAGATAGCCGCTTCGGCGAAAATGTCCACTGGACACTTTCGTGCCAAACCTCTGGGTAGTACCTGATGTTAACCATGGCTTCGCAATCCCCGCAACCGCTTGTGGGCTTTATCGCCTCTCCATGCAATGGGTTCGCTCCTGTGGACGAATCTGCCCTGCCTTTCGGGTCTTTGGTTTTAGGGGAATTATGAAGCAAAATTTGAAAATAGATGTGAATTTTTCGATGAGGAGCAAACAGCATGAAAATAATAACGGTTCTGGGAGCCAGGCCCCAATTTATTAAAGCCGCACCCCTTTCCGAAGAGCTGAGGAAAAGCCACGAGGAGTTATTAGTTCACACCGGACAGCATTATGATTATCAGATGTCCGACGTGTTTTTCGAAGAGTTGGGTATCCCTAAGCCCCATTATTTCTTAGGAGTCGGTTCCAAGCAGCATGGTGCGCAAACGGGGGAAATGCTGAAGGGGGTAGAAGAGATACTCCTTAAGGAAAAACCGGATTGGGTTCTTGTTTATGGGGACACCAATTCTACCTTAGCAGGAGCCTTGGCAGCAGCTAAACTTCACATTCCCATTGCCCATGTTGAGGCAGGTCTGCGCAGCTATAACCGGCAAATGCCTGAAGAGGTCAATCGTGTATTGACGGACCATGTTTCTGAACTCTTATTCTGCCCTTCGGATCAAGCTGTTAAAAATCTTAGTTTAGAGGGATTGACCCGCGGGGTAGTTCGGACCGGGGATGTTATGGCTGATGCCCTTTTCTACCATGCCCGCAGAGCAGAAGATCGTCAGCCCTCTGCTCCTAAATATCTGCAAAAATCCTATCTCCTTGCCACAGTTCACAGAGCAGAAAATACAGACAACCCCCAGCGCCTTGAGGGGATTCTTAAGGCCTTTGCTCAAATAGAGGGCAAGATTGTGCTCCCCCTCCATCCCCGAACTAAGAAACTTCTCCAAGATTATCACTTAACTATACCGGATAATGTGGAAGTGATTGAACCTGTAGGCTATCTGGAGATGATCCTCTTAGAAAAAGAGGCCGAACTGATTCTCACCGACTCAGGGGGGGTACAGAAAGAAGCTTATCTTTGGCAGGTGCCCTGTGTGACATTAAGGGATGAAACGGAATGGGTAGAAACGGTTCAAACCGGCTGGAACACTCTTGCCGGTGCCAAGATGGAGGAGATTATCTCAGCGGTCAGGTGCTATCGCGGCAAATCATTGCCGCCCTATCAAGATAATCTCTATGGAAACGGACGAGCCAGTGAAGAAATTGTGGCTCATATGGAGAAAAGAGGTTGAGCTTCATGGCAGAAGCACAGACTGTTAAAGGGAATACAATGTCAAGACAAGTAGGGTTTTACGTTTCAGAATCCCTAAAACCGGTTTATCGTGAGATAGCCGGTCTTTTAGGGGTTCCTTTTGCTGTGGATGGTATTGGTGATACCGGCGGAGATAATCAGATATTCGCCGCTTTCCAGGCTATAGTAGTAGATGGAATTTCCCTTACACCCTTAAGTTCATTTTTCTCGAACCATGCCGGGCAAAGTCAGATTAAACCCTTGATCTTGGTCTGTGGACCGGTTAGAGGGGAAACCTCGGGTCTGCGCCTGCATAACTTCTCCTTTAAGCTGGGAGAAGAAGCCGGCCGTTTGCTTATGAGCGGTCGGGAATATACGGAAAAACAGGTCTATGAGCCTGCTCTGGACTTGATGATTGAGGAAATCCGAGAGGTGCTGCGCCGGGAAGTCATAAATTACCTGGAATTGCCTCCTATCCCTTGGGGACATTCCTATGCTATGATCTTGACTCATGATATAGATATCCTGAGCCTGACGGAAATGCCCATTGCCCGAACCTTCTTAGGCTATTTCTATAGGAGTTCTGTTTTAAATTGGAAGAGGTGGCGAGCCGGCAAGGTTCGGACCTCAGAGTTCTACCGAACCTTATGGGAAATGGTCAGGACCTGGGCTGCCAAGGCAGGCTTAGGTTCCGATGTCTGGAAGAGAGCACTCCCGGAGCTGCTTAAACTTGAAAAACGGCTGGGCGTGCGCTCAAGTCTTTACTTTATGCCTTTTCCCAAAAGACCTGGAATTTTGCCGGAAGCTTTGCAAAAGGATTCAGACAGGGTCCGGACTCAGGTCCAGACTTTGGCTCCGGCTCCGGCCAACAGGGCGTCCTTCTATGATGTGGTGAATTTCAAGGAGCTGCTCAAGGGTTTGGAAGATGACGGCTGGGAAGCCGGAGTACATGGTATTGATGCCTGGCATGACAGCCGGTCAGCTAGGGAAGAATACCTGAGGGTAGCTAATCTAACAGAGCAGGCAAAGATTGGAGTGCGGATGCACTGGCTTTATTTTCAATCTCCGGATTCTTTTCAGAGTTTAGAAAGTGGCGGTTTTGAATATGATTCAACCTTTGGCTTTAATGAAGTGGTTGGTTTTCGAGCAGGGACCCTTCAGCCCTACCATCCGTTGAATTGCCGTAACCTTTGGGAGCTGCCTCTCCATATTCAGGACGGCGCCCTTTTAGGGGAAGAGCATCTCGACTTAAACCGGAAAGAGGCTTTTCTTAGGGCTAAGCCCATTCTCGACTGGGCTAAACGCTTGGGAGGGGTTGTCAGCTTGCTCTGGCATAATCAAAGCTTCACGGCGCCGCGCTTTTGGGGGGAGGTCTACGAACGCCTGATTGCCCAGGGAAATGAGGACGGTGCCTGGATAGCGATTCCCAGAGATGTTCTTAGCTGGTTTAAGGAAAGGCGTCAATGTGAGGCGGCACTGACCATAGAAGGATCTCACTGGCAGATTCGCTGCAGGCAGGTAAGCCAGGGCCAGGAATCCCCGGCAGAGGGGAAGTCCAAGGATATCCCGCCTGTTCGGATTCGTCTGTACCTGGACCCCAAAAGGATCCGCAGGGCTTCAGTGTCTTATGCGGCAGGAGACGGTTACGTGGATTTTCCTGCTCAGGCTTTAATAGAACTTGATGTGGAAGGGGAGGGGTAACGATGGAACTCACCCTTATAAAGTGGCTTATTTTTCTTGTTTGTATTGGTGCAACAGCTTACCTGGGCGTAAAGAAGCCCAGTCTTCTTATTTCCATCCTGGCAGGCGGGATTGCCTTGGAAATCTCCATTGAGTGGCTGCCTCAAGAGGGTTTGCTTGGCTCTCAGTTGGGGAGCCTGGCCCGGATATTTACAGTTGGTATTATCGCAGCGGCTGCAGTCCGGTTGTGGAAAGAACCGGAAACACGCTGCAGGCTTTGGGGCATAATGAACCACTATCTCACCCGGGCGCTGATGATTTACATAGCTGTGGGCGGATTCAGCCTGATTTATTCCGTTGGCAGAGGAAAAACAGTCCTAGAAGTCATTCGCCTTTTAACCCTGTTTCTGCTTTATTTAGGAACAGTCCTTTTGGCTGAGAAGAAGCATGATTTTTTACCTATGCAGGTGGTCCACTGGGTTGGCATAGCCTTGGTTCCTTTGGCTTTGTATGAAGGTGCAACCCGTAATTTTATCTGGCGGGGGTACTTGGCTGAAGGAATGCTCGCTCGTGTAAATGCCACGTTTGTGGATCCGAATATTTTTGCCCGCTATCTGGTCTTAGCTATCGTCGCTAATTTGCTAATTCAATATTTCACTGAGAAAGCTTGGAAGCGGGCGGTGTACATAGCTTGCCTCCTGTGCTTAATGGGAGGGTTAGCCATTACCTTATCTCGCAGCGGGATGCTGACGCTGGCCATCATTTTGGTTCTGATGGTTTTTCTGATTCCCCGCAAACCAATTCTTCAGCCCATTGGCTTTCTGGGACTCATTGGGGCAGTTATTGTCGCCATGAGACCCACTATTTGGCAGAGGCTGCTGACCTTTCGGGAAGGCTTGGGAGCTCTCGATGCCCAGCGTCTCTACCTATGGAAAGCCGCCTGGGCAATGTTTAAAGATCATCCCCTTTTGGGGGTGGGCCTGGGCGGATTTCGGAAGATGTTTGAGACTCAATATATTCAATATAAAACGGTCATTCCTGATGCCGAAGGAGCCACCCTTTCTCATACAACGATTTTGACCATCGCCGCAGAATTAGGCTTATTGGGACTGGCAGCTCTGGCCTGGGTTTGGCTTGCTATTATGAGGGCACTTCATAGTTTGCGCAAATTGGCCCGTCAGCAAGAGAAACTCAGAGGATATTGCTTAGGTGTCGGGTATTTCTTATGGATTATGACGGTTTTCATCAGTTCCCAAGCAGAAGCCCGTTTTTTTGAAGATCCCGCTGTTTGGCTAAGTATGGGAATGATGGTACACTTATTAAGTCAAGGGAATGAAAGAAATGCCTAGGTTTGTTAAGGAGTGTATAAATCCATGGGTCTAATACTGAAATCAATAGAGCGGCAAGTCTGGGAAAGTTTCCAGAAGACGATCCCACTGGGCTCCCTCTTTCACCGTTGGGAATGGCAGGATATCATCTCCGCAGGCTTTGGCCTGCAGGTTGAGCGGTTGGGGATCTTTGATGAAGCAGGAGTCCTCAAAGGCTTGCTGCCCCTGGCAGAACGGAAGATGAGTCTGTTGAAATTAGCAGGAAGTCCTCTTTCCGGTTCTGCGACGCCTCACAGCGGTCCTTTAGGAGATGTGCCAATGCCTGAATTCTTGTCGGCCCTTGAGGTGTATGCATCTGAAAAACATATCGATTACCTGGAACTCGGTTTGACGGATGTCTCAGGAAAAGATGGTCTGGAGAAAATGGGGTATACTGTTGAAGAACTTCTGACCTTGGACTTGCCTATTCCCAAGGATGAGGCGGATCTTTGGTCCGGCCTGGAAGTCCGCTGCCGGAATGCCGTTCGCAAAGCTGAGAAATCCGGAGTCAAAGTAGTGGAACCTCAGACCTTGGAGGAGTGGCTGGAACCCTATTACGAACTCTCCTGCGGGGTTTACCGTCGTCAGGATAAAGAGCCCCCTTTCAAACGGGAATATTTTGCCGCTCTCTGGCAGAACCTTTATCCTAAAGGAGATCTGATTGTTCTGACGGCTCAATATGACGGAAAAACAATAGCAGGAATGATTTTTCCTCGAGATCGGAATGTGGGCTATTACCTGGATGGGGTTTCCGATCGAGAGTACAATAAAGTGGTACCGAATAATCTCATTCAGTGGGAGTATTTAAAACGCGCCCAGGCCATGGGAATTGAGCTTTATGATATGGTTGGGGCCAATATTCCCAGTATTGCCAAGTTTAAAAAGAGTTTTGGCAGTACAGAGCGAAAGTACCTTTATGCTTACCGCAACCGGACGATGGCAGCCCGGGTGGGACGAAAGGTCTATGCAAAACACAGTGAAACCATTAAGAAATTACTAAAACGCTCATAACTAAGGGCAGTTTTTTGAAGGAGCGGCGGTTTGCTTGCGCATATTGATGTTGACACAATACTTCCCCCCTGAATCCGGAGCAGCACAAGTCCGGCTTAAGGAAGTGGCTAAGGGGCTGCAGCGTAACGGGCATCAGGTAACAGTGGTCACAGCTTTTCCCAATCACCCCAGCGGCGTTATTCCTCCGGACTACCGGGGGTATTGGCGGCTGCAGGATGAGGTTGATGGGATTCCTGTTTGGCGAACCTGGATATATCCCGTACAGCGGGGGCGGTTCTGGAAACGTTTGCTTAATTATTTTTCCTTTGTCTTTTCATCCTTTTGGGGTTTAAGCAAAGCCGGAAAACAAGATATCCTGTTTTTTGAGTCACCGCCACTCTTTTTGGGGATCACGGCCTTGATCTATGGCTGGCTGACTCGAACCCGGATTATTATGAACATTTCTGATCTCTGGCCGGAATCTGCCGTGGCATTGGGACTGGTCAACAGTCAATGGATGATTAAGGCGGCAGAGGCTCTGGAAAAGCTTCTTTACAGGAAATCATGGAAAATCTCCACCCAAACGGAAGGGATCCGTGACTCCTTATTGCAGCGGGGCGTACCCAAAGATAAAGTTACTTTTTTGCCGAATGGCGTGAATCTTGACCTTTTTGAACCCCGGGAGCGTGACGAGAAATTAGCTCAGAGGCTGGGTTTTCAAAAGGACGATTTTGTGTTAATTTATGCAGGGACAATGGGTTATGCTCAGGGCTTGGAATCGGTGATTGAGACTGCTGAGCTGATGAAAGATCAGCAGGATATCCGGTTTTTGTTTGTAGGGGATGGCACTGAAAAACCCATGCTGGAAGCCTTGGTCAAAGAAAAAGGCTTAAAGAATGTAACCTTCGTCGATTTTCAGCCGGTTCAGGAAATGCCCAGATATTTCTCTCTATCCTCGGCAAGTATCGTTCCCTTAAAGAAGAATAAACTCTTTGAAGGTGCCAGGCCATCCAAGATGTTCCCGGCTCTCGGCTCGGCAGTCCCGGTGATTTATTCGGGGGAAGGAGAAGCTGCAGAGTTAGTTCTGACATCGGGCGGGGGGATTGTAGTAGCGCCTGAGGACAGTCTGGAACTGGCCCGGGGGATCAGGGAATTAAAAGACTTCGTTGATCGGCGTGAGATGGGCAGAAAAGGGCGGGAGTTTGTTCAAGCCCACTATACCTGGTCGCAAATAATCCAAGGTTGGCTTAAAGAGCTGGGGATCTGATATTCATTAAGAAGGTGGAATAGTGATGAGTACACGTCAAGAATTTTTGCCCTATGCCCTTCCTTTAATTGAAGAGGACGATATTGCTGGGGTAGTTGACAGTTTAAAATCAGGGTGGATTGCCAAAGGTCCTAAAACCATGGAATTCGAGAAGCAGTTTGCCGAGTATGTGGGAGCCAAGTACGCCGTTGCTTTAAACTCTTGTACCGCCGCCTTGCACCTGGGGCTTTTGGCAGCCGGTATCGGAGCGGGAGACGAAGTTATAACCACACCCATGACCTTCGCTTCCTCAGCTAATGTGATCATTCACGCGGGGGCTAAGCCTGTTTTAGTAGATATAGATCCCTTGACCATGAACATGGACCCTCAGAAGATCGAAGCCAAGATTACCTCCCGAACCAAGGGGATTATCCCTGTTCATGTTGCGGGACATCCTTGCCCGCTGGACGAAATCCGGGCCATCGCCGAGAAACACGGGCTTTTTGTTCTGGAGGATGCCGCCCACGCAGTCTATACAAAGTACAAGGGACAAATGATCGGCTCCCTGGGGGATGCCACGGCATTTTCCTTCTATGCCACGAAGAACCTGGTGACCGGTGAAGGCGGAATGCTGACAACCAATGACGAAGAGGTGTATAATAAGGTTCGGGTTCTGAGCTCTCACGGTATGAGCCGGAATGCCTGGAACCGTTATGCTCAAGCCGGTTCCTGGTATTACGAAATCCTTGAACCGGGCTATAAGGACAACATGTCGGACATTATGGCCGGCCTGGGGCTTTCTCAATTGGCCAAACTGGAACGGATGCAGGGAATACGCCGGGATATCGTGGATTATTATAATGCTGAGTTCGGGTCTATGCCGGAACTGGAAGTGCCGGTAGAGCTGGAGTATGCCCGGCATGCCTGGCATTTGTATATAATTAAACTGAATTTGGATAAACTATCCATTGACCGCAATCGGTTTATTGAAGAACTTAAAGCAGAAAATATCGGGACGAGTGTTCATTTTATCCCTCTGCACATGCACCCTTATTACAGGGATACCTTTGGCTATAAACCCGGGGACTTCCCCGCAGCGGAGAGCACCTTTGAACGGATTATTTCCTTGCCACTCTATCCTAAAATGAGCTGGCAAGATACCCGGGACGTGGTGGAAGCTGTGAAGCGAGTGGTGGAAAATAATCGCAAGTAACATCCGGCAGATCCATCTTATGGCTGTAACGGTCAGCGTTGAACGATGTGAAACCTTTTATAGGCGAGAAAGGAGATATCTTAGATGAGTCAGAGTTCTACCCTATCGGCAGAAAGCAGAGATCTCGAATACTCAGGATGGCAGCTGGGAGCCAAGAGGTTGTTGGATTTTGTGGCAGCCCTAGCACTCCTCGTGCTAATATCGCCCTTCTGGCTTTTAATTGTGCTTTGGATTCGGGCAGACTCTCCGGGACCGGCGATGTTTAAACAGACCCGAATCGGGCTGAGAGGCAAGCCCTATACGATTTATAAGTTTCGCACCATGGTTCAAAACGCGGAAGCCCTGATGAAGGATAAACTGGATAAAGTCAATGATCTGGAAAATTTCGTTTTCCAGGAGAAAGATGATCCCCGCATTACCCGAAGCGGGCATTTTCTCAGGAAAACCAGCTTGGATGAACTGCCCCAGCTCCTCAACATCCTCATTGGGAATATGAGCCTAGTAGGTCCCCGCCCGGAGGTTCCCGAACTGGTCAAGCTTTATACTTCCGAGCAGCGTCAGCGTCTCAATGTCCTGCCCGGAGTCACGGGTTTAGCTCAGGTTAACGGGCGCAGCGAGCTGACCCTGGGGGAAACCATGAGCTATGATTTAGATTACGTTCGTTCCTGGAACTTTTGGCTGGATTTGAAGATACTCTGGAAGACTATCTTCGTTGTCTTCACCGGAAAAGGAGCCCGCTGACAGGGGGACGGTTCTCCTGTCTGGGCTTTACAGTGGAAAACCTCACTTAAGTGACTTTAGAGTTGCTTAAGTGAGGTTTTATAATTTCAGAGAATGTTTTCAAGGTTTGCTAAATTATCAAAGAGGCTGAATTTTGCATGGATCTATAGGTGATTTTGCGGTTGGGCTTGTACCAAAAATCTTACGCGCGTAAGATTTTTGGTACAAGCCCAGGAGAAAACTCTCACTCTTGTCGGGATTGCCAAAATCCTAAATTGGACAGATAAGGAAAAGTTTTGGGCAGGAACTATTGAAGTCTATGTCGAATAGAGAATCCGAAACTGTCTTTGTGACTATTTGCACAGTTAGGAAGGGGAAAAATAATGAAAGCGCACCTATCTAGGAAAATCATGGCGATAATGATTGTCGGACTTTTTTTGATGCAGCTGTTCCCAGCAGCTCCTGTTTCTGCTGCAGTTGATCAAACAGCCTATTACGAGGAAATTAGCGAGAAACTGGAGTTCTGGGCCAATAAATATAATATTCCACCGGTACTGCTTAAGGCTATCGCCTGGATGGAAAGCGGCTGGAAACAATTTGAACTGGATCCGGCAACAGGAGAGCCATTGACGGATAAACCCTTAATAGGGCGCGACGGAGTAGGAATCGGAATTATGCAGATTTCTGTCTATGATGCCAAGGACACAGAGACTGTCAATAAACTTAAAAATGACATTGATTATAATATCGAAATGGGCTGCCAATTGCTTAATCAAAAATGGCGGGCCTATCCAAAAATCGGGGATGGAGACCGTAATGTTTTAGAAAACTGGTATTTTGCCGTATGGGGGTACAATAGCTGGGCAACCAGGAATAACCCTAATGTAGTCACCGGTAAATCCGCCTATCAGGATTCCGTTTTTAGTTTGATGGGCCAAAAATACAATAGTGCCATTACCTTTGCCCCGGGTGCCACTAAATATCCCAAGGAGTTATTACCTCCTGTTAATGCCCCATATTTATCCGGGCGCTGGAGTACGCCTGAGCCGATGCATCTTGGCGACCTGGATGTTGACCAAGACAGTTTGCTGGCAACGGGAGGGGGATCCAGTGTTGAAGCGGCTAATGGGGATTACTGGTACAATTATGCTCAATGGTGTTCCTATTATGCTTTAGGTTTTTATGTTACGGCCTATAAAAGTCCGTCCTTAACTAATAAACAGGTTGTCTCCCAAAAAATTCTCCGCGCTTATGACAGGCTGTTGGATGAAGCCGATGACTTGCTTCTTGAGAAGAAAGATACCTCATATGCAACAGCAGCCAAATATTATTGGACAGTGGCCCAGGGACCTAAATTAGATGATGACATTTTGGAGGATGCCCAGAAGGGACTTCAGGATGCCTTAGATAAACTATTAGCTGAAGCGGATAAATTGGCTGATGAGGGTAAAGGTGCCGATGACTTGACAGCTGTTCAGGATTACGGAATTATTTTGCAGAGTTCAGATCTGGATGCGGATCTGGAAGAACAGGCGAAAAGCGGCCTGCTTCATACCTATGTAGAGCTTTTGGCTGAAGCTGATAAATTAGCCCAGGAAGGGACTGACTCCGCCAATGAGACGGCCGCAAAATATTATTTGGCGGTCCAGCAAGGAATAGTAGTTGATGCAAGTCTAACAGAGCGTGCCAAAACCGGCTATGAGAAAACAAGCTCTTCCACACCTGTCCCAAATCCAAACCCAAATCCAGACCCAGACCCAGACCAAGATTCAGATACAGATTCGGCCCCCAAAGAGTTTAGCATGGAGCGCCTTTATGGAACACGGGCTGAAGATACTGCCATAAAAATTTCTCAGGCAGGCTGGGCCAACAATTCTTCTTCGGTTGTACTCTTAGCACGGTCAGACCGTTTCCAGGATGCTTTAGCGGCTGCTCCTTTGGCTAAGAAACTTAAGGCACCGCTGCTGCTGACATCCCCTTATAAATTAGACGCTGCGGTCTTAGATGAAATCGAAAGGTTGGGAGCTGTGGAGAAAGTCTATGTGATCGGCGGAGAAGGAGCTGTCACCAAGCCCGTTACCGATGCCCTTAACAAAGAAGATTTGCCTTATGAGCGAATATATGGAGATACAGCGGCGGATACTGCTGCAGCAATTGCTAAGAAGATCGGGCCTAGCTCACAAGTGATTCTTGCTTCCAGTACCAGCTTTCCCGATGCTCTTTCGGCGTCAGCCCCGGCAGCGGCTCTGGGAATTCCCATCCTCTTAACAGAGCAAAAGAAATTGCCCGCGGCTACCATGGAAGTGCTGAAAGATTTCGGAGTGACTAAAACCATCATCGTCGGAGGTAAATTTGCGGTTTCCACAGCCTTTGATGCGGAAGGAGGCCCCCTGGCGGACTATGGTCCTCTCCGCTTGGCTGGGGAGACAAAATATGATACGATGTTGGAAATTGTTAAGTATTTCAAACAAGATCCGGAAACAATTGTGATTGCAACTGGAGAAAATTTCCCGGATGGCCTGTCAGGAGGAGCTTTTGCAGCTCTAACAGGCAGTCCTATGTTCCTGATTCCCAAAGGGGAGTTGAATTCCGATACTGAAAACTACTTCGAGAGTTTGTGCGGAAAGATTAAGAAGGCCTATATCTTGGGCGGAACCGGGGTAATTTCCAAAAGTAACGAGGAAACTGTGGGGAGTCTTCTAACTTCTCAGTGATCCTAATCGGCAGAGGATGGACGATATTGAATAAACGAAACAAGGTATGGTTTACAGCACTTCTGTTTTTTATTGCCCTTGGTATTCAAGTTCTGTATATTAAATCTTACAACGCACCTTATTTTATTTCTCCTGACGGATATCATTACTCAAATATTGCCGAGAATTTTCTCAATGGCCATGGGCTCGTGAACACAGCCAATTTTGTCCAAGGGGATGATGGGATTGTAAGGGAGGTGGCCCAAACACGGGAGTATGTGGTTGGGCCCGTCTATCCTTTGCTTCTGGCTTTAGTTTATGGACTTTTTGGCTTTAAAAGTTACGGCATGGTCATTTACCTGCACGCCCTGCTCGGTGTAGCCAGCGCAGTTTTGGCCTATAAGACGGGTGAGTTATTGTTTGGCAAGAGGTATGCTTGGATCCCCTATGGGTTGACTCTCGGCTACCCCTTATTTGCGTTTTGGGGGATGTATGTACTGACTGAGACTACCTATGTTTTTACTATAACTCTATTTCTTTACCTCTTAGCAATCTATGCCAAAGAAGCTAAAAGACCAAAACTCAAAACTCTTCTTATCTTAGGAGCAGTGATTGGTATTTCCAATCTCGTACGTCCCTTGCTCTTGCTCTTTTTCCCTGTTCTCGGGCTGTGGATTTGGTGGATGCAGCGGGGAAAATTGAAAATAGCCATTAGAGATTTTACGATTATTGTTGTGATGACCATACTGGTGATGTGTCCATGGTGGATTCGCAACGGCATTCGTTACCATCAATTTATTGCGGTGTCTAATTACGGCTCCTATGAATTCTATTTGGGAAACAATCCTAAGACGATTACCGACAGTTATTTTTACTTCACACAGCCCAGCTATGATCCTGAGGTAAAAGGCAGAATCGAAAAGTTACCGCTGTCAGAACAGGAGAAAGAATATAAGAGCTTAGGAGTGTCTTATATTTTAAATCACCCAATCCAATTTTTGCAGCGAACCTTTGCCAAAGAGAAAAATTTATTCTGGCAGCCGGTTACACCTGTGTTCGGAAAAGCTTATAAAATGCAGGGGTACATATTAGATCAATGGTATCTGCTCCTGGGACTGATTGGGATAATTCTCAGTTTCTTTCAGTTGAAGAAATATAGCTTCCTGTTAATCTTCACGGTGTACTATAGCTTTATTGTCAGCATGATCACAGTTGTGTCGGGGGCTCGGTACCGCTTGCCGGTGATGCCGGCAATGGTTCTTTTTGCGTCCTTAGCGGTAGTTATGTTTCTGAAGGGGATAGGGAGATTATCCAGAGTAAATCCGCGCTCAAGTGGGAGGATCTAAATGTCACGTGTTCAGTTTGTCGTTTTACTCATAAGCATTTTGGTAACAGGTTTTATTATTGAGCAAGTACGCCGCCGGCGTTTAGCTGTTGAATATTCTTTGATTTGGATTGTTGCAGGCTTGGGGATGATTATTCTATCCCTTTGGAAAAACGGAATTGAGTACCTAGCTGATATAATGGGGATTTATTATGCACCGTCTGCAATCTTCGTGATTTTTGGGATCCTGGTCTTTGTTTTATGTGTGCATTTTTCCTTAGAAATATCCCGGCTGAGTTCGGCTAATCGGGTCTTGATCCAACGGATCGCTTTGCTTGAAGATGATTTAAAAAATTTGGAAGAAGACACTGCTGGTCAGGAAAGTAAGTCTGAAAAAGTTAATTTATATTAAAAGGACCTTCCCTGTGAAGGAAGAGTCCTCTAAGACAGAAGACGGGCTCCCACTAATTGAAGTGAGAGTCTTAAAACAGATTAAGTTATTCTATAAGGACGTGTAGGATAAACCATGAAAATCTTAGCGATTGTTCCTGCCTTGAATGAGGCGGACAATATTGGCTCAGTAGTTCAAAATTTAAGAAGTACATCCCCTTGGCTGGATGTACTTGTTATTGATGACGGGTCCACGGATGAAACGGCTGAAATAGCTCGTACTCATGGGGCAAAGGTTATTTCTTTGCCTGTTAATCTTGGTATCGGAGGAGCCGTTCAAACCGGCTTTATTTATGCCTTAAAGAATCAGTACGATGTGGCTTTGCAGGTAGACGGAGATGGCCAGCACAGAGGAGAAGAAATCAAGAAGTTAGTGGACCCAATTCTACTTGGGGAGACCGATGTAACCATTGGATCGAGATTCCTGGAAAAAACATCCTATAAATCCGCCTGGCCCCGCCGATTAGGGATTTACCTCTTAAGTAAAACCATTCAATCCGTTGTTCGTAGGAATTTTACGGATCCAACTTCGGGATTCCGGGCCTATAACCAAAAAGCGCTGCGGATTGTCTCTGCCCATTATTCCACGGATTATCCGGAACCGGATGCCATTGTAACCCTGCTTAAAAACCGACTGCACTTGATAGAAGTTTCCGTGGAAATGGATCCTCGCCTTTCGGGAAACTCATCTATTACACCGTTTAAGAGCGGGTACTATATGTTCAAGGTGAGTTTGGCTATTATTCTTAACTCCATGATGAGCAGGATATGGAATGACTAGTATCAATCAGCCAATGATAGCTGCTTGTATTTAAACGAGATCAAAGGTATTAACCTTTTAATCTCAAACAGGATGTGATCGATGTAAATATTTGGTATAATATAGGGGACTCCTTTTCTGGAAGAATGTGGCCTTCTAGAATCTATACAGCCCCTTTTGACGTAATAAAGAAACGAGATCGTAGGAACAACCCTGCCATCTCGTTTCTTATTTTCAACATAGTGTAAATTGTTCAGCCTGACTTCACATTCTATAGTTCATAGTACTCCTCTATAGAAGTAAGCTCAAACTTTTTCAAGATTCGTGTCAGTTTCTTCTCACATCCATTAACTCCGAAATAGTGAATGAGACTTTCTTTGACGCTGAGATTCAGTCTTGGCTGCTCAGGATCGATCTCCCGGGGATGAAGGTATACGATAGCAGGCTGGCCTTCTTTATTAAGCATTCTGATGGATTGTGAAATTATGATATAAGGCAGGACACGGAAATAAAATCCTCCCGCAAAAGGAATATTCTTGTTTAGAATTCGGATGGTAGAGGAAGGAACTTCAAGAAGACTGAGGGGCGTGCCTTCATATTTAGGATGATAAGTAAAGCGGGGAGCAGAAGGCAGGCCATAAAGATAGGTTTGAATCGGAAAGACGCTGGCGTCATAGTCAAAGCCCAGATCTTGAAGGATTTCCCACGCCCAGAGGGATTTCGAGGTTATGGACCAGGACGGAGCCCGGTATCCTTTAATGGGCTTGCCGATAATATCTTCGACAAGTCCTTTAGCCTTTCTGACGTCTGCCCTAAATTCACTGGGGGTTTGCTGGTAGACTAACTGATGAGCATAACCGTGGGAAGCAATCTCGTGTCCCGCATCAGTTATTTTTTGAATTAACCGGGGATGTTTCTCAGCAACGTACCCCAGAGCAAAAAAGGTGGCTTTAGCATTGTGCTCCTCAAATAGAGATAATAAACGCTCTGTATTTTGGAGGATTCGAACTTCATAAGTCTTGTGGTTGTCAAAAACATCATCGTGATAATTAGCATGAAACCATTCTTCCAAATCAATGGTTAATATGTTTTTCATATTTAACGCCTGCTTTCTTAACAAAGGGTAGATTTACTAGATAACGTCATAATCCCCCATGGTCAGAAACCAATGATTTAACTGGAGAAAGGGATCCTTTTCATTGAAATGGTTAAGTCTGCGGTAAACCACCGGAAAGGGCTGAGGTTCCAAAGATTTGGGGCATGTAAAAAAACCATTCTTTTTTAAGATACGAGATTCTTCAGTGTGAGGCAGGAGCAAAGATCCAGCTAATTCCATCTTCCGATCAGCAAAGAAGCGCAGAAGAGTATTTACAAGGCAATTGCCTGCAGCAGGATGTTCCGGAGCAATCAGGAAGTCGACGATCATGCCGGAAGACATGGAAGCGACTTCTGTACACCGGCCCACAATGTAGCCCAGAAGTTCTGTTTCATTCTTCCGGCGTACACCGTAAACCTGGTAGTCACGTAAAGGAATGTCAAAATATCTCCAGCGGATATAGTCAGCATCACGTACTCCCATAATGGGATATTTATCCTGAATCTTAGCCCAAAACACATTCAAGTCAGAAAGGTTTGAAGGGTCAAGGGGGTAAACCTCATAGCTGGAATCAGAGTTAGAACGGACTTTATAATAGAAATGAAGGGGCAGGGAAAGAGAACCAAGCAGAGACCCCAGCTTTTTCCGGACTAAAGCTTTGGTGTTTAATGGGCGCAGCAGAAGGGGAACACTCCCTAAGTCTGTAAAGCCAAGTTTTCTTGTAAACCCAGGATAGGAATTAGGATTGGGAAATCCATAGCAAAAGAGAGCGCCTTGTTCAGCAGACTCTTGATAAACGGCTTTCGCCAATCCGGTAAAGATGCCTTGTCCTCCATAGATTTTACGGGTGAGGGTATTTAAGGAGAGGGTCCCGTTAATGGCCTCATGGAATGCCTTAAATCGCATAGGTATCACAACATATTGGCCGGCCAGCTGATCACTTTCAACATCTCTGGCTAATTGGATGATTGCCGGTCCGGCTGGGTTTGTTTCATATTGCCATTTTAAAAAATCTAAATTAGAGATCCAGGAATCCCCATAATATTCCCGCGTCATTTTAATAGTTTCCGGCAAGTTTTCCGGTTTGTATTTGACGGCCTTCCACATAATGTTTAATTCCTACTTTCGTGTAATGATTATAACACCAAGGCAAATCACTAAAACGCCCAGGACCTTGGTAAGAGTAAGATCTTCTTTAAAAAATGAAACGCCAATAATTAAAGCAAAGATAAAGGCCGTACTTTGAATGGGATACACATAGCTTAGCTCGCCTTTATTTAAAATGTAAATCCAAAGCACGGAGGCAAAAGCGTAGACCATGAGTCCTGAAATTATGTAAGGATTTAAGAAAAGGCGCAGAACCTGACCGATACTATGGATCTCTTTTCCGGAGGCTCCCAATTTCCAAAGGGTTTGCCCTGTTACCATAAGGATAGAATTAAGGATGGTAAGGATAACCAGCAAAAAAGTCACCTCATTATATTAGAATAGCATTCTAAAACATTATACAATTTGAGTGGTTTTAAGCAAGTGTGTTAAATCTGAAAATAATCTAGGCCAGTTATACAGTATCGAAGTTATATTTCAAAAATAGAACTTAAGCCGTTTCGCTGTTGAATGAACTCAGTGGACGGCTTTTCTAATATCATCTAATTAAAACTTACGGTTTCAACGTCTATTAATTGTTAAAATTTTAAGCCAAAGTCTTCACATTTTGTTCACAATTATCAGGATTAATATAGGAAGCTTAGTAATTATGCATTGCCCTTATTTAAAACATATCAACAGAATATTATTTATAAGTAATAAATGGAAATATACCCATAATATTTGAAATGTATTTTTTTATTTAATATGTTAATCTCTATTTGCGGCAAGAAATTAAAGTCCACTACTATTAATCTTTAATTTTTACACAATGTTGCTCTAAAAAGTATCCGCTGGGCTGAAATAATTTCAGGGAGGGACGCTTCCAATAAATCCAGCCGGACTATTTTTAGATAATGCGCAATGTCTAAACGTTTAACTATTACTGATTAGGAGGTGGATGGCTACAAAATTGTTAGAAAGAACCGAGACTCAGGTTTCAGTATTATAAGTGTTCTAAATATTGAGAGGAGAAATTTACTAGATGAAAAAGACAAAAAAAGCACTAGCATCTTTAGCTATTGCCGGCATGACACTAACAACAATTCCTTTTAATGCATTCGCTAATGGAACTGTTCCGACTCGTCTAGCAGGTTTAACAGCAGAAGACACTGCAGTACAAATTGCTGATCAAACTGGCTATACGGACAAAGCAATTCTTGCATCCTCAACCTCCTATGGTATGGTTGATGCATTAACCGCCGGACCGCTTGCAGCTTCTTTGAAAGCGCCTATCTTATTAACCGGTGCCGGAAACACACTTAACGCTGCTACTAAAGCAGAACTTACTAAACTGGCAGTTAAAACTGTCTATGTAACTAGCGGAACTGCAGTTATCAAACAAGGAGTTATCGATGAGTTAAAAGGTATGGGCATTGAAGTTATCGCCCTTGGCGGTTATGATCGTGCTGAAACCTCCGTCAATATCGCTAAACAAATGACGGGAGTTACTAAAGTAGCGATTGCCAACGGCATTCCCGATGCGCTCTCCATCGCATCAGTAGCTGCTGCTAACAATGAACCAATCCTCTTAACTAATAAAGATGCACTTCCTGCTAGTGTAGCTAACTACTTAGCAAGTGCTGGTATCACATCAAGTGATATTATCGGTGGAACAGGCATCATTAGTGATGCAGTTAAAGCTGCACTCCCCAATGCAACTCGACATGCCGGCATGACTGCTTATGATACCAATAATCAAGTTATTCAAGACTTTGCTTCTTCTTTGGAATTTGACAATGTTTATGTTGCTAACGGCGCAACTGGAATTGATGCTTTGGCAGGTGCACCTCTCGCAGCTCAAACGAAATCTGCAGTCGTACTCACAGATGGAAAAACTGTTCCTGCTGCTGCAGCCTTCACTTACAGCAAATCTTCCGCAAGCACTGTTGTAACAGCTCTCGGCGGTACAGCTGTTGTTCCTGAAAATGTACGCCAAGGAGTTGCTGAAGGTAATGTTACAAGCGTACCTGGAGAGCTTGCAATTGTATCAGTAAGCGCACTTGACGACAGTAACCGTTTCCTTGAAATAGACTTCAGCAAAGCCGTAAATACGCTTCAGCCGTCAGATATCGTTGTTGAAAATGCTGACACCTTAGAACGTTATGGTGTTAAGAGCGTACAAATGTCTCCTAATGGTTTAACTGCAACAGTGGAATTGTATGCCGCAAGTGATTCTGATATAGTACTGCAATACCTCCAAGATTATAATATTACTGTAAATGCCAATGGGACAATCTTGAAAACCACCTTCAACCGTTCATTATCTCAAAAAGTTCGCGTACAGGACATTAACGTTGGCGACAACGAAATTGTAGCGTATGCTGACAAAACGGGTGATAAGCTTACTCTGAAAGTACCGACCGGCATGAATTTTGACTATGAAGGTGCGCTGGGAGAACTTGTCCAAGTTTGGTACAACGCTGATAATGAATTAACGAATTATTCAATTGTCAGCACAACTGCCAAGAGTGATGCAATCGAAATTACAAAAGTAAATCAAATCAAACTTCTGTCGGAAGATAAGAAGTACGATGTCTCTGAAGAAGACTACAACAATACCAGCAATCAAAAATTTGCCTTCTATTTAGATGGTGAAAAAGTAAACATTGCTGACCAGCTGAATAAGAAGTTTAACTTTGCTAAAGTAGGCTTTGATAGTGCCGGAGATATCGAATATGTAAGCGCATATTCTCTGAAAGATGTCCTGATTGTTAACTCTGTTGACGGAGATGAAGTCGTTGGAGTTGAAGGTTCTGGCTCATTTGACGCTTCAGATGCAACAATTGTTAAAGATGGAAAAGTAGTTGCTCTTGACGATCTCCAAAAGGGAGACTTGTTATTCTATAGCGATGATGCAGATAATAAAGATGGTTATGCTGAAGTATTGAATAACAAAGCAGCTACCGGCGAGATTGACCAAGTATATGAAAACTCCATCGAAGTAGGTGGACAAACTTACAATTATGACTATGACGCAGATGCAGCAGCTGACTTTGATTATTCAAAAGAAGCAGTTTATATCAATGAAGACGGCGAAGTGGCTGATGTAGACTCTGATGCAGCAGAACAACTTCAAGCTGCCGGCGAAGTATCTCTCTACACCGACTATGCTGGAAACCTCATCTATATCAGTGGTGATACAGCTCTTGTTGACAGCAATTCAAAAGTTGCAGTATTAACTAAAGATATCTTAGGTTATGAAGCAGCCAGAGATAAAGTAGAGATCGATGCATTAACCCAAGATGATGAAGAAGTTTCTTATGATATGGAACTAGGGGATTTAGATACCATTACTGTTGACGGCACAGATTATGATATTAACAATGATTCGGGCGCAAGCAGTGATTGGAAGGCATCATTGATTGGAACTGTTGGAGCGTATACAGGTATTCGTTTGACAGATAACTCCGATTCAACTCCAACTGTTGGCGAAGGAACCCAAGTCGATGTCTCCTTTAGCAGTGAAGCTGATGCCGGAAGCCTAGTTAAACTACACCTGGATGACAATGGAAATCTTAAAGAACTTGAGTTCTTTAGCGATGCTAACGGTCTGGTTGGCGTTGGAACCATTGGCTCATCAAATACCATCAAGGCTGGCGACAAGTATATTGATGGCAAGAAGCTAACCGCTAATACAGTTATATTTGACGCTACTGAAGACTCAGCAAATACTAATGCAGAGGATTATGTCGTTTCAGCTTTTGGTGATTATCAAGGATCAGAAATCGACAACGGAACCTATATCTATAATGATGATGCCGAAGTCGTAGCTATTTGGTACGATAGCACCACCAGCGATGATAAGTCTTATGACGAAGCATTGGTTACCAAAGTTCTTCGCAATACAGACGGAAAAATTGTTAGCGTAACTGTATATGCAGGTGGAGAGTTGAAAACATTAGCAGTAGATAAAGTTACAGCTGACGATATTGTTAAAGGGCAAGTAGTAGTACTTCAATTTAACGAAGATAATATGAATTTAGTCAAAGGATTTGCTAGAGCCGGAGCTGGCAACGATATCGACAGCAACTACTCAAGCCGTGTATTCACAGGCAGCGTTGCACAAAATGGCGTAGACGTAGGCAATAAGAAAGTAACTGTTGGCAGCACAACTTATAAGCTTGCTGACGGCGGCTTGGTCTTAAACGCTACAGATCCTTCCGACATCTCTGTAAAATCCTTAAGTGATCTCCGCGGCAAGTCAAATGTAACCGTTGTATTGGATGCAAAAACTGGCTTATATGCTAAGTTCTTCATTTACGATACTTCCACAGCTACCACACCTACTACCCCTACTACAAGTGTAGTAACTTATGAAGATACTGCAAATAAAGTTGTTTATGTTGATAATGCTCCTTATGTATTAGGTGCAAGCACAATTCTAAAAACAGCAAAAGGTAGTATTATAGCAATAGGTGATGCTGCAATCTTTACAGCTTTAGATACAAGCGATGAAGTTTCAAATATCGAAGTTACTAATGGTGTAGTAACATCATTAGTAGCTACAAAGATTGCTAGTGTTCAAACAGCAGCAGTAACTTCTTTGATTAGTAGTCTTGATGCTGCAGCAATGGATCCAACTGATCCTACCTTTAACACTGGTGGAGAAGTAGCGGCTGCAAGAGCGGCGTATGATGCTTTAACACCTGCACAAAAAGATTTTGTAACGAATTATGCTAAGTTAACAGCAGCAGAAGCAGCTCTGTCATAAGCTTAGAAGACGGCAGCTGATAAAGTAGCATTAACAATCGCAAAAAAAGAACCCCAGCGGAGAAATCCAAAGGGGTTCTTTTTTAAGTGCACCACGCATGGCGCGTAGTTAGGCGGTGAAAGGTTCGCTATGGGGGCTGGCAGTTGCCAACCATTAGCCAAGCACAAGGGTGTCCACCGTGAGGTGGAATCTGAAGGAAGCGTGATGAGCAAAATTCCGGCCTGAGGAACACTGGGGCCGGCTATTCAAATAATGGGTAGCCTCCTACTCGATTGCTATAGTATGGCGCAATCTTTTACGGTGGAGCAAGCATGCGAATCGGGAAATATTTTGGCTTATTGTTACTAATGACACTCCTAGACAAAGGTTTTCTAGTGGGCATCAGCTTAAATTTTTGGCCAGCACAAAGAGATCTTTGAAGATTAAGTCATTGGTCAGAATGTTAGTTCTTCAAATACGGTCTGGGGCCTTACCGCTTTCTAACAACCACATGATGCTGATGTCTAATGTCTATCTTATAGCGATCTCAATCTTTCGGTTCGAGTAAATGTTATTCATATTAAGAGTGGGTTAATACATTAACAGGATTTTAAGTTCGACTGCGGGGGGTTACTTCCGACGGAAGAGTAGGTCTGAAATATATATCTTAGTCCTAATCCCTAATAATTGATTATTATGCTAATTGAGGCTCGTTTGAATTTCTATTAGAAAATTGGTAAATTAGATCCTATTGGTTGTACACAGAAAAAGAAGCTGTGATCTATACTATGGGGGTACAGTTTACCTTCATTTCACCTTAAATGCTGCTTTAAAATTGGGAAAATCATATTCGAACTTTCCGGGTTAACTGTCCAGTACATAGACCAAGCTCCGACTCCGCCGAGTCCGTATTTACTGAGCAGCTCCATTTTGGCGTGCCAGCTTTGTGCATCATCATAGTAAACCGTATGGGTACCATCCGAATCCGTGTAGCTGAAATAGGGGACCTGCGAGGCATCTCTTTGTATTGTACTTTTGTGCTGAGCAATGAGTTCCATGACACCGCTTAAGTCTTTATCTGCTGTTGGCCCGTAAAGGGTATGAAGCCCACGGGAACGACGGGTGTAGGGAGCAGAGGAATTACCTGTCGCTGTCCAGTCTACCCCATAGTAGGGAATTCCCAGAAGTACTTTACGCATGTCAACCCCTTGACTTTTAGTATATTGCATAACTTTGTTGACCCAATCCAGCGGGGCGATTGGTCCTGGGATTCCATGGCTATAGTCATAAGTCATAACGTGCAGGTAATCAACATACTGTGAAAGGCCATAGTAGTCAAACTCACCCAGCCAGGCCTCACCACCTGTTCTGGGCATAACAGCTTCAATCACTAATTTATTTAAGGGGTGAAGCTTAGCATAAAGCTCTTTCATGAATTGGGTTAGATAAGGCCCGGTTTCATTACTCATAAATTCAAAATCAATTACAATACCATCGGCATTCACACTTTGAATTTTCTCCAGGATTTGATTAATTAGTTTAGCTCGGATAGATGCGGATGCCATGACCGTGTCAGCGGTTTTTGGTGTATCCCAGGAAGACTGAATGACAGGCAGGACTTTTAAATTGCGGGCCTGAACGAAGGCTGTAAACTGCTTGTAATCTTGAGGAGTTGCATCCCAGCCTCCGACAATGTTTCCATCAGCAGTATCATCAAGATAATACCAGCTTGGAGCAATAATATCAGCATAATCCGTCGCCGGTGAAGGAATGGATTTGACCTGATTAAGCATGCCGTTTGTGCCGCTATAACCACCTTGAGTATATTGAAGAGATACTTGGGTTTGAACAGCACCGGTACGAATGACGCTTTCCATTGTATAACTGATAACACCCCACCCCCCAAAAATTGTGAAAGCAGAGCCGGAAGTCCGTTTTTGATTAAGATAAATGGTGGTTGAGTTGCCTAATTTGGAGTTAGGAATTAAGAGAATAGGAGCATTGGTCTTACCTGCCAGAGCAGCACCGGCTAAGGCATCCGGAAAATTTTGTCCTGTTGCTACATAGATTTTAGAGGTATCATAGGGCAATTGGTTTAAAACTACAGCATTTGTTTCGTATTGATCATACCCTGCATAGCGGGCGGTGACCTTAACAGGTTGAGGCAGCTTAGCCAACTGTTCCTCAATACTCTCATTAATTACTGCCGTTCCGCCAACCAGTGTTACATTAGTAACCCCTAATTCACTTAGTGCTTTAATAGTTTCAGTAGGCAGCGTATCTGAATGAGTGAGAAGGATCGGAATTCCTTGTGCAGCTGCATAAGAGGAAATACTTAAAGCATCAGGGAAATGCTCTCCGTTCACTATAAAGGCTTGACTGGAACTTGAAGTTACAGTTTTAGCAATTTCTTCGGCGGTCCCATACTGATCCCATCCCGAGAGACGTTTTGGCAGGATTCCAAGATTTTTAAGAGATTCCTCAATCTTTGTGTTTAAGGCGACTGTTCCTCCGAGCAAATAAACTTCCTGCGTGCCGAGACGTTTAAGTTCTGCAGCCACGTCAGGGTTCAGATGGTCCGATTCAGTGAGAAGCAAAGGGCCATTTACCTTGTGGGCCAGTACAGTTCCTGTCAAAGCGTCTGGAAAATTCGTGCCTGTTGCTAAAACCGCGACTGGGGCAGATTCCCAGCCTTGCTTGGAAATCTCAACAGCCGTGTCATATAGTGTATTCCCATAAATGCGATTAGTGACGGATTCTACCGGGGCAGCTTGTACTTGAACCGGGAGTAGAGGGAAGAAGCTGGTCAGAATTACTAAACTAAAGAGAATACATAGGGCTTTCTTTGTAAAAAAGTTCATTATTATTAAAACCTCTTTCTTTTTGCATAGTCGGGTCTATTTTTCTAGTATCAAACAAATAAATCATCAAGTTTTCTAACCTATCAGGATTACTTATTATTCTTTTATATACAACAAAAATCCTTTAAAAAATTGATGTAAAAATATGACAACAAAGGAATGCCCTTAAAGGAGAGGAATGCTGTATATTTTGTCGAATAAGAGTATTATGTTTAAAATTAAAATATTAACAAACAGTTGCATAAACAAATACTTTAAAGTAGAAAGGCGTGGACAAAAATGTTAAAACCCTGGTCTTGGAGAACCAAATCTACGCTGTTATCTTTAGGAATTATTGGGATAATGCTGCTTAACTTAGGAATAGGCCCTGTGGTTGCTGTCGACACATTGCAGGCAGCAGCTAATCCGCCTGAATCCCACCAAGTTGTTCTGTCCTTAGCCGAGGGGACAAGCCTTGATATACTAGCCAAGAATTTTGGCGCCAAGATCGTACGTCAAGGACCCTTGAATTTTTCAACTTTGGAATTTCCTGAAAATGAAAATATTCAAGAGATCATCCAAGAAATGGAGGATGCCCCAGGGGTTTTAAGCGCTGAAGAAAACCATTCTTGGACCATACAGAGCAGCGCTCAAACGACAGACCTGAAAGACCCCCTTTATGAGAAACAATGGCCGCTGATTAATCAAGGTGTATCGGAAGCCTGGGATCAGGGTGTAACAGGTCAGGGGGTAACCATTGCCTTCGTGGATACGGGCATCGCCTTAAAACACCCGGATCTAATGGGTAATATAGTAGCTGGGTACAATGCCATTACAGGGAGTGAGGCAGCGGGAGCCAATCAAGATAATAACGGTCATGGAACCGAAGTAGCCGGAGTTGCGGCAGCAGAACGCAATGATGTGGGTATAGTTGGAGTGGCCTATCAAGCTAAAATTATGCCGATCAAGGCCATAGGTGCCAAGGGCGTTGGCTATGATGATGATATTGCTGACGGAATTGTGTGGGCTGCAGATCATGGCGCAAAAATTATTAACTTAAGCTTAGGCTCAGAGAATGGTTCTGATTCCTCGGAAATTTTAAGGAAGGCTATTGCCTACGCCTACGATAAAGGCTGCCTGATGGTTGCGGCTAGCGGAAATTATGATCCGGATTCCCAAGACAATCCGGGTGTAAGCTATCCTGCTGCCGATTCCCGGGTACTAGCGGTTACGGCCACTGATAAATCAAATAATGTGACTGACTATTCAGCCACAGGCTCAGAAGTAGATTTAGCTGCACCTGGTGATTATATCCCTACAGATGGATGGAGCCAATTAGAGGGGTCCGGCTATAATTATGCGAGCGGGACTTCTTTGGCTGCGCCTTTCGTTTCCGGAGAAGCCGCTTTAATTTGGGGCCAACATCCGGAATGGTCCAGAGATCAAGTTATTAAAGCTCTTGAGCAAGGAACTGAAGATTTAGGCTCTCCAGGGCAGGATAATCAGTATGGGTATGGATTGGTGGATGTAAAGCTGGCCTTGAATCTCGACAATCAAACCTTACAAAAAGTGTCATCGCCGGCACGTATTGATGCAGCGGGAGGAATTGTTGAAGCAGTGGAAGGCACAACTCAATTGGATTTAACGATTCCTCAACAAGCTTTTAAGCAGGTCGAAAACGTGACAGTAAATAATATTGCTGCTCCAGCTGATTTACCCAATGGTTCCCAATTTTTGACTCCCGCCTTTCAGGTCAACTGGGGAAATGCAGCTCCCCAACAGATGCTCTCTTTGGAATGGAGGAATCCTGGCCTGAAAGGAAATTTCGAAGGGAGTATTTATCGTTGGAGCGGCTCACGCTGGATCTCCCTGGGCGGAGAGATCAGTGATGGGAAAGCCGGATTTGGACTTTATATGCCGGGAATTTATGTACTTGGCACTGCTCAGTCAAATGGGAAGGATGACAATCGTTTTGCAGGAGTGACTGCAGAGGAGACAGCCGTACAGATATCTAAGGAAACATTTCCGACAGGAGCAGACACCGTAATTTTAGCTCAAGTTAATCAATTTCCTGATGCCCTGGCTGGAGCGCCTCTCGCCTATAAAATGCAAGCACCAATTTTGCTCTCGCAAAGTTCGGAACTTAATGAGGAGGTTCGAGCAGAGCTTCGGCGTCTGGCTCCGAAAACGGTTTATCTCTTAGGGGGAACTGCAGCTCTATCTGATCAGATCGAAAAGGAACTTCAGCAAACCTACGAAGTAAAACGCCTCTCTGGATATACTGCAGAGGGAACTGCCCGTGCTATAGCCCTCGAATTAGGTACTCAGGGCAAGGCTGTTATAGCCAGCGACAGCAGCTTCCAAGATGCGCTGGTTATCTCTTCCTGGGCAGCAAGGCAGGGAATACCGATTTTGCTTACTAAACCTCAGACTTTACCAAAAGATACTCAAACCGCTTTGCAGGAGCTGAAGGTTACAGAGTCTCTGGTAATAGGAGGAACGGCTGTAGTAGGAACTAAGGTAATGGAGCAGCTTCCTTTCCCCAACCGGATCAGTGGAAGGACTGCCTACGACACGGCGGCTGCCGTCCTCCAGTTGTATCCTCCCACCACCGCCAGAGTGGAAATTGCAACGGGCGAAAACTTCCCGGATGCTTTGACCGGAGCAGTACGTGCAGCCTTCTACGGAGCGAGGGTCGTCTTGGTCCCAACCCACTCTTCTATTCCTGACAGTCTTTCTTCACTCTTAAAATCCTGGCAGGGAAATCAGGTGGAAGTCTTGGGAGGGGTCTCAGCCTTGCCGGAGAGCATTGTTCAAACTATTCACACTTGGGTTCAGTAATCTTAATAGATTTGTCACAAAAGTCTTGCAGGAACAAGTGATATACTGTCGAAAGACAATAAGTTCGAAAATTTGAGGAGGGATGAAGTGGCAAATTTAAAGTGGAAACTACTAGGGATGTTATTTCTTGGCTTAGGATTATTAATGGGGTTTCAGACACCGGTCACTGCCGCTCCATTAGCCTTAGACACTTCGAGGATCTACGGAGTGCGTCAAATAGATACTGCCATTGAAGTTTCCAAAATCGGCTGGAAACAGGCAGATACCGTCATACTGGCAAATTGCGATAACTTTCCGGATGCTTTGGTAGCAGCACCTTTGTCTCATCAACTGGATGCACCGATTTTGCTGACTCCGACAGAAGGAGTGGACCCTCAGGTTATGGAGGAAATCAAACGTTTAGGCGCCCGGAATGTAATCATCTTAGGAGGATCAGCTGCCTTAAGCCAGCAAGTTGAGTCAGATATTGTCAACGCAGGACTGAACCAGCCTGAACGAATTTTTGGCTATGATCAATATGAGACAGCGCAAAAAGTTGCGGAACGAGTAGGATATAAAGGAGATGTTATCTTAGCCAGTGGTGAACAGTTTCCAGATGCTCTTTCAATCTCCGCCTACGCAGGTGTCACAGAGACCCCGATTCTTTTAACAAGAGCTAAGGAAATGCCCAGGTCAACTCAGCAGGCTCTTGAAGACATGCAAAACGAAGGGGACTTATATACAATTGTCGTGGGCGGAGAAGCTGTGGTGTCTTCAAGTACTTTAGACCGTTTGCAGAATGTGCAGCGGATTTTTGGAAACGACCGTTATGATACCGCCGCAGAAGTATATGAATTTGCTAAGGATGCTTTGCCTTCCCAAACTTCGTACTTGGTAACCGGTGAGAATTTTCCTGACGCTCTCACAGCAGGTGGTTTGGCGGCAAAACGACAAGCAGGTATTGTCATGACCCAAAGGACAACTTTGCCGGGAGCCACTTATTCAGTATTATCCAGGCCGGAGGAAAGTCCACGTACGGTAGTGATTATCGGGGGAACAGCAGTAATCACAGATAAAGTCAGAGATATCGTTGAAGGTAAGGTACAGCCGGATTATCTTTTAAAAGGCCTGACAATTGTCGTTGATCCGGGGCATGGGGGTCCTGATCCTGGAGCTAAGGGAGCATCCGGGACCTATGAGAAGAACAATACCCTTTCAGTAGGGCTAAATCTGGCAAGCTTGCTTCGTTCAGCCGGAGCCCAAGTTATTATTACGAGAAGCTCAGATGTTACACCGGCTGAAGGCACCTACTCCGAGCGTGCTGATCTTGAAGCGAGAACTGAAATCGCCAACGACCACAACGCTGATCTCTTCATCAGTCTGCATAATGATTCATTCAGCAATCCGGAAGCAGCAGGCTCAACAACCTACTATAGTTCCCTGAATCCGGTGTCCCCTCAGTCTAAAGTCTTGGCGGAAAACATTCAGAGTGAGCTGATCAAAGCAATCGGGTTGAATAATCGGGGAGTTAAGAACGCTTCCTTCTATGTAATTAAAAACACAAAAATGCCGGCAGTCCTCGTGGAGTTAGGCTTCCTCTCCAATCCAGCGGAAGAAAAACTATTATCTTCTCCAGAATTTCAGACGAAGGCAGCTCAAGGCATATACCAAGGAATTCTAAGCTTTGAGGGATATTAATCTTAAAACTTTGAGTATTTTTTAAATTCTGACATTTAAGTGTGTTAAATTGGGGGAGTAATTAACCTCTTAAATATAATAATTGTTGAAACTACACAAAATTCCTACATCTTCAGCTTTATTTTATGTTATACTTCAAGTATTCTATCAGAAGTTAAGTATATTTTTAACTAAATGGTGGAAAACTAGTAGGTTTTAGTGTAAACTAAGACAAGTACATAGGAAACTTGTCCGAGGAGTAAAGCTTAACTTAAGTCTGCATAAAAAAAATCGGACAGCAAGCAGGAATATTGGCTATTATGAAGAATATATATAGCTAATATCGACCTTTTTGTGGTTTCTTCATTTCCCATGCCGTTCTAAATAGCAGGCCACAGGAGGGATGAAACACCGTCATCCTTAGGGGGGACGCTCCCGCTTATTTTGTGGAATGCTTTTAGATATTGCGCAATGTCTAAAGATTGTGCTACACATTTTAAGGGGGTGAGGGGCGACTAAAAGACGTCCTGGTTACAAAGAGAGAGAAGTTCATTTCCTAAAAAAGAAAGAGATCCAATGACGAGAGGAGAAATTCACTACATGAAGAAAACTAAAAAAGCCTTAGCTTCATTAGCTATCGCAGGTATGTCGTTAAGCATGGTTCCTTTTAATGTTTTCGCTGCAGCTCCAGTCCCAACTCGTATCGCTGGTTTAACTGCTGCTGACACTGCGGCACAAATCGCTGATCAAACGGGCTATACCGGTTCTGCAATTCTTGCTTCCTCAACCTCTTATGGTATGGTTGATGCTTTAACTGCTGGCCCCCTCGCAGCTTCATTGAAAGCTCCTATTTTATTGACTGGTGCTGGAAATTCACTTGATGCTGCTACTAAAGCTGAACTTACAAAACTCGCAGTTAAAACTGTTTATGTAACTAGCGGAACTGCTGTAATTAAACAAGGTGTTATCGATGAGTTAAAAGGCATGGGCATTGAAGTTGTATCCCTCGGCGGATACGATCGTGCTGAAACCTCTGTTAACATCGCTAAGAAAATGACA
Source organism: Desulfosporosinus orientis DSM 765 (assembly GCF_000235605.1). GTDB lineage: Bacteria > Bacillota > Desulfitobacteriia > Desulfitobacteriales > Desulfitobacteriaceae > Desulfosporosinus > Desulfosporosinus orientis. The sequence continues at coordinate 5,523,413 of NC_016584.1, read as the reverse complement.
GGCGTTTCCAAAGTTGCTGTTGCAAACGGTATTCCTGATGCGCTCTCTATTGCATCAATCGCTGCTGCAGCTAACGAGCCAATTCTCTTAACCAACAAAGATGCTCTTCCTTCCAGTGTAGCTGATTACTTAGCAAGCGCTGGCGTTACTGCAAGTGACGTTATCGGTGGAACAGGCGTTATCAGTGATGCTGTAAAAGCTGCACTTCCTGGTGCAACCCGTCACGCTGGTCTAACAGCTTACGACACCAATAACCAAGTTATCCAAGACTTCGCTTCCGGCCTCGCATTTGACAATGTCTATGTTGCTAACGGTGCAACTGGAATCGATGCTCTTGCAGGTGCTCCTCTTGCAGCGCAAACCAAATCTCCTATCGTTCTCACAGACGGTAAATCAGTTCCTGCTGTTGCTGCTTTCACTTACAGCAAAGCTCCTTCTGATGCAGTTGTCACTGCTCTTGGCGGTACTGCTGTTGTTCCGGAAGGTGTTCGCGCTGGAGTTGCTGCCGGACAAGTTACACAAACTCCTGGCGATGTAGAACTGAAAATCGTTTCTGTAAGCGCTCTTGACGATAGCAACAAATTTGTAGAAATCGTCTTCAGCAGCGCTGTATCAGGACTTCAACCATCCGATATTACCATCAAAAATGCTGATACAGGAGACCGTTATGGCGTTAAAGATGTCACGATGTCTTCCAACGGTTTAACTGCAACTGTTGAATTGTATTCACGAGACGACGATGAGCAAGTGCTTGAATATCAACAAGATTACGTTGTTACCGTAAATGCAAATGGAACTATTCTTACAACTACTTTCAACCGCCCATACTCCTACAAGATTCGCGTACAGGATATCAACGTAGGCGATAAGGAAATTGTGGGTTATGTTGATAAAGGTTCTTCTGCTAGCCAAAAAGTAACTCTTGATGTACCTGACAGCATGGACTTTGATTATGAAGGTGCACTGGGCGAGCTTGTACAAGTTTGGTATAACGGTGACGATGAATTAGTAAACTACAAGATTCTGACCACTGATGCCAAAGAGGATTCCATTGAAGTTACTGATGTTGATGAAATCAAACTTCTCGGTGAAGATGAAAAGTATGATATCTCAACTGAAGAATATGATAACAGCTCTAAAGACAAATTTGCTTTCTATGTCGATGGTGCAAAAGAAGACATTGCTGACTATGTCGACAAAAAGTTCAACTTTGCTAAAGTGGGCTTTGACAGTGCCGGAGACATTGAGTTTGTCAGCGCTTACTCATTGAAAGATGTAGTGCTCGTTGACTCTGTCGATGGCGATGAAGTTGTCGGCGTTGATGGAAGCGGCGGATTCGATGCTGCAGATGCTACCATCGTGAAAGACGGCAAAGTAATTGACGTTGCTGATCTCGAAAAAGGTGACCTCTTATTCTACAGTGACGATGCAGATGATGAAGACGGTTATGCTGAAGTCCTGAATAAGAAGATCGCTGCCGGTGAAATTGATGAAGTCTATGATGACTCTATTGAAGTAGATGGAGACACTTACAACTATATCTATGATTCAGATGTATTTGATTACAATAATGGAAGATCTATCTACATCAATGAAGACGGCGACGTAGATACTGTTGACTCTGACGCAGCAGAATCCCTCCAGGCTGCCGGTGATGTTACCCTTTATGGTGACTATGCTGGAAACTTGATTTATATCGCTGGAGATACAGCTCTTGTTGATGGCAATACCAAAGTTGCTGTATTGACAGATGATATCTTAGGTTATAAATCTGCTAGAGATAAAGTGGAAATCGACGCTTTAACTCAAGATGATGATGAAGTATCCTACGATATGGACTTACAAGACTTAGATACCATTACTGTTGACGGAACAGACTATGATATTGACAATACTTCCGGAGCAAACAGCGATTGGAACGCATCCTTAATTGGTACCGTTGGTGCGTATACTGGTATTCGTTTAACCGATAACAGTACCACAGAACCTTCTGTGGATATCTCCTTCAGTAACGAAGCTGATGCTGGAAGCCTAGTCAAATTACACCTAAATGATGACGGAGACCTGAAAGAGCTCGAGTTCTTCAGCAGTCCTAGCGGCTTAGTAGGAGTTGGTGCAATTACTGCATCCAAAACAATTGAAGCCGGCGACAAGTATATAGACGGCAAGAAACTGACAGCTGATACAATTATGTTTGACGCAACCGAAGATAAAGAAGCCACAGATGCTGAGGACTACACCATTTCTGCCTTTGGTGACTATGAAGGATCAGAAATCGACGAAGGAACTTACATCTATAATGATGATGCCGAAGTCGTAGCTATCTGGTACGATAGCACCACCAGCGATGATAAGTCTTATGACGAAGCAGTGGTCACTAAAGTTCTTCGCAATACAGATGACGAAATTGTTAGCTTAACCGTATATGCTGGCGGAGAAGAGAAGACAATTAAAGTAGATAAAGTTGATGCTGATGACGTCGAAAAAGGTGACGTAGTAGTCCTTCAGTATAACGAAGACAATATGAATCTCGTCAAAGGAATTGCTAGATCCGGACACGATATCGATAGCAACTACACAAATCGTATAGCTAATGGTAGCGTTTCACAAAGCGGCGTAGATGTCGGTAATAAGAAAGTAACGGTTGGCAGCACAACTTATAAACTTGCTGACAACGGCTTAGTGCTCGATATCTCAGATCCTTCTGACATCTCTGAAGAATCCTTAAGTGATCTTCGCGGCGAGAGCAATGTAACCGTGGTATTGGATGCACAGACTGGCTTATATGCTAAGTTCTTCCTTATCGGAGCTTCCACATCTACTACACCTGTCACTACTACTGGTGCAGTAACTTATGAAGATACCGGAAATGGCGTGCTCTATGTTGATGGTACTCCTTATGTCTTAAGTACAACTACAGCTCTCAAGACATCAAAAGGCAGTGTCATAGCAATAGGCAATACTGCAATCTTCGCGGCTTTAGCTGCAAATGACCAAGTTACAAATATTGTAGTTACTAATGGTGTAGTAACATCATTAGTTGGTACTGCAGTAGCAAGCGTTCAAACAGCAGCAGATACAATGGATACAGAAATTGAAGCATTACCGGCAGCTGCAAGCGCTACACTTGCTGATCAGGCAGCTGTAAATACAGCAAAAGGTAACTACGATGTTCTAACGCCGGCAGAAAAAGACTTCGTCAAAGCAGCTAACGTAACTAAGTTAAATGACTTAGTAGCTAAGATGGCTACTTTACAAGCTAGTGCAGACGCTGCAGCTAACCAAGCAGCAGCAAGTGCAGTAGATACAGAAATCGAAGCATTGCCAACAGTTACAAGCGCTACAATTGCAAATCAGCCTGCTATTAACACGGCAAAAACTAACTATGATGGATTAACAAGTGCCCAAAAAGCTCTTGTTGTAGCAGCTAATGTAACTAAGTTGAATGACTTGCTTGCTAAGATGGATAACTTACAAGGTACAACAGATGTTGCAACTGATAAAGCAGCTTTAGCATTAGGCTTTGGTGGTACAGACGTTGCTAACAGTGTAACAGTCGACTTAACACTAGCAACAACTGGTGCTAGCAATACAACAATTACTTGGGCATCAAGCAACACAGCTTTAGTTGCTACTGATGGTACTGTAACAAGACCTAATGGTGCTGATGTACAAGTTACTTTAACTGCAACGATCAAATCAGACCTAGATAATACAGTAACTGATACAAAAGCATTTGTGGTAACAGTTAAAGGTCAATAATCAAAGCTAAGTTCACAAAAACTCAGTTTTGAAACGGCTAAAGAAGAACCCCGGCGGAGAAATCCAAGGGGTTCTTCTTATTTAAAATTGGATTGAGAATAATCCTAAGCGCTAGGGATCTCCTCATAAATTATGCATAATTATTTAGTACTGTAAGCGCATACAATTGGGGTGCATGGTCAACTCACAACGACAATGAGACAATATATCCCATGAAAACCTTACATGGAGGTATTGTTGTAGTGGATAAAAGTGAAAAAGAAGCACTGTTGCCGAATGCCGTGCTAGCGGTATTACTGCTAAGGAATGGTGTGAAGCCAAAGGAATTGTTGTTATGCCCGGTTACTTGTATGTAACCGGTTTAATTTTTGTACGCACCTTTATATTAAGTGGTAAATTCGTTAAAACCCAGTACGAAGGGTAGAAATACCCAAAGAATATGGGAAGACGAAAAAGTTGAGATTACAAGTTGTCGTAGGTAAGTTTATTTAAGATACTAAGCCCTATTTTCGAAAAATAGGGCTTAAAAGAGTCTCTTATAACCAATAGATAGTTTATTAATCTTCTCACATATTACATATACGTTCTTAGCACTTCTGAACGCATCATTGTTTACCAAATATCATATACATATTCGTAGATGCAAAAAAGACCAAATATAAACAATATATATAATTTAGAAAAAATATTCAATTTAAATAATATATTATAGAATTTAGAATATATAGAATTTTTTAAACAAAAAAGAAGGATTTTATATATCGTTGTTAGAATAGAGTAAACGGTAAATTAATTAACAATAGACCCATAAATTTACTAAAGGACTAATAGCACACCACAGAAGGGATGAAATTGCATCCTTGGGGGGACGCTCCCAATCATTCTGTGGACTGCTTTTAGGAATTGCGCAATGTCTAAGATGAGAAAAAGTTAAAGGTTAGGGGGTGACAAAGGACGCCTAGGTAGAGAGTTTGTGTATATGACCCAAAAGAGATCCAAAGACGAGAGGAGAAAATTACTGCATGAGGAAAACTAAAAAAGCCTTAGCTTCATTAGCTATTGCAGGTATGACATTAAGTATGGTTCCTTTTAATGTCTTAGCAGCTTCACCTGTTCCAACTCGTATTGCCGGCAATACGGCAGAAGAAACCGCTGCACAAATCGCAGATCAAACCGGCTATACTGGGGCAGCTATACTGGCATCCTCAACTTCCTACGGTATGGTTGATGCATTGACAGCTGGTCCCCTCGCAGCTTCCTTGAAAGCTCCTATCTTATTGACAGGAGCAGGAAATACCCTAGATGCTGCTACTAAAGCTGAACTTACAAAACTTGCAGTTAAAACCGTCTATGTTACTAGCGGAACTGCTGTAATCAAACAAGGTGTTATCGATGAGTTAAAAGGCATGGGCATTGAAGTTGTATCCCTCGGCGGATACGATCGTGCTGAAACCTCTGTGAATATCGCTAAGAAAATGACTGGTGTTACTAAAGTTGCTGTTGCAAACGGTATTCCTGACGCACTTTCTATTGCGTCAATTGCCGCCGCAGCTAACGAGCCAATTCTCTTAACCAACAGAGATGCTCTTCCTTCCAGTGTAGCTGGTTACTTAGCAAGCACCAGCATCACTGCCAGTGACGTTATCGGTGGAACAGGTGTTATCAGCGATGCTGTAAAAGCTGCACTTCCTGGTACAACCCGTCACGCTGGCTTAACAGCTTACGACACCAATAACCAAGTTATCCAAGACTTCGCTTCCAGCCTCGCATTTGACAATGTCTATGTTGCTAACGGCGTAACCGGTATTGATGCTCTTGCAGGCGCTCCACTTGCAGCTCAAAGCCAATCTGCTATCGTACTAACTGATGGAAAAACAGTTCCCGCAGTAGCTGCTTTTACATACAGCAAGGCCGCTGCTGGTAGTGTTGTTACTGCTCTTGGTGGTGAAGCTGTTGTCCCTGAAAGTATACGTGCTGGAGTTGCTGCGGGCCAAGTTTCAGAGGTGCCTGGTGATAAAGAATTAGCCATCGTATCCGTTAGTGCACTTGACGATTCGAACAGGTACTTAGAAATTACCTTCAGCAAGCCTGTAACCGGGCTTCAACCCTCAGATATTTCATTAAGAAACGCCGATACGTTAGCACGTTACGGTATAAAAGAAGTGCAAATGTCCTCAAACGGTTTAACTGCAACAGTTGAATTGTACTCACGAGATGATGATGATGTAGTACTTGCGTATCAACAGGATTATATTGTTACTGTAAATGCAAACGGAACTATTCTCACAACAACCTTCAACCGCCCATACTCCTTCAAGATTCGCGTACAGGATATCAATGTAGGCGATAAGGAAATTGTGGGTTATGTTGATAAAGGTTCTGCTGCCGGCCTAAAGGTAACTCTTGATGTACCTGACAGCATGGACTTTGATTATGAAGGTGTACTAGGCGAGCTTGTACAAGTTTGGTATAATGGTGACAATGAATTAGTAAATTACAAGATTCTGTCCACTGATGCCAAAGAGGATTCCATTGAAGTTACTGATGTTGATGAAATCAAACTTCTCGGTGAAGATGAAAAGTATGATATCTCAACTGAAGAGTATGATAACAGCTCTAAAGACAAATTTGCTTTCTATGTCGATGGTGAAAAAGAAGACATTGCAGATTATGTCGATAAAAAGTTCAACTTTGCTAAAGTGGGCTTTGACAGTGCAGGAGACGTTGAGTTTGTCAGCGCTTACTCATTGAAAGATGTAGTGCTCGTTGACTCTGTCGATGGCGATGAAGTTGTCGGCGTTGATGGAAGCGGCGGATTCGATGCTGCAGATGCTACCATCGTGAAAGACGGCAAAGTAATTGACGTTGCTGATCTCGAAAAAGGTGACCTCTTATTCTACAGTGACGATGCAGATGATGAAGACGGTTATGCTGAAGTCCTGAATAAGAAGATCGCTGCCGGTGAAATTGATGAAGTCTATGATGACTCTATTGAAGTAGATGGAGACACTTACAACTATATCTATGATTCAGATGTATTTGATTACAATAATGGAAGATCTATCTACATCAATGAAGACGGCGACGTAGATACTGTTGACTCTGACGCAGCAGAATCCCTCCAGGCTGCCGGTGATGTTACCCTTTATGGTGACTATGCTGGAAACTTGATTTATATCGCTGGAGATACAGCTCTTGTTGATGGCAATACCAAAGTTGCTGTATTGACAGATGATATCTTAGGTTATAAATCTGCTAGAGATAAAGTGGAAATCGACGCTTTAACTCAAGATGATGATGAAGTATCCTACGATATGGACTTACAAGACTTAGATACCATTACTGTTGACGGAACAGACTATGATATTGACAATACTTCCGGAGCAAACAGCGATTGGAACGCATCCTTAATTGGTACCGTTGGTGCGTATACTGGTATTCGTTTAACCGATAACAGTACCACAGAACCTTCTGTGGATATCTCCTTCAGTAACGAAGCTGATGCTGGAAGCCTAGTCAAATTACACCTAAATGATGACGGAGACCTGAAAGAGCTCGAGTTCTTCAGCAGTCCTAGCGGCTTAGTAGGAGTTGGTGCAATTACTGCATCCAAAACAATTGAAGCCGGCGACAAGTATATAGACGGCAAGAAACTGACAGCTGATACAATTATGTTTGACGCAACCGAAGATAAAGAAGCCACAGATGCTGAGGACTACACCATTTCTGCCTTTGGTGACTATGAAGGATCAGAAATCGACGAAGGAACTTACATCTATAATGATGATGCCGAAGTCGTAGCTATCTGGTACGATAGCACCACCAGCGATGATAAGTCTTATGACGAAGCAGTGGTCACTAAAGTTCTTCGCAATACAGATGACGAAATTGTTAGCTTAACCGTATATGCTGGCGGAGAAGAGAAGACAATTAAAGTAGATAAAGTTGATGCTGATGACGTCGAAAAAGGTGACGTAGTAGTCCTTCAGTATAACGAAGACAATATGAATCTCGTCAAAGGAATTGCTAGATCCGGACACGATATCGATAGCAACTACACAAATCGTATAGCTAATGGTAGCGTTTCACAAAGCGGCGTAGATGTCGGTAATAAGAAAGTAACGGTTGGCAGCACAACTTATAAACTTGCTGACAACGGCTTAGTGCTCGATATCTCAGATCCTTCTGACATCTCTGAAGAATCCTTAAGTGATCTTCGCGGCGAGAGCAATGTAACCGTGGTATTGGATGCACAGACTGGCTTATATGCTAAGTTCTTCCTTATCGGAGCTTCCACATCTACTACACCTGTCACTACTACTGGTGCAGTAACTTATGAAGATACCGGAAATGGCGTGCTCTATGTTGATGGTACTCCTTATGTCTTAAGTACAACTACAGCTCTCAAGACATCAAAAGGCAGTGTCATAGCAATAGGCAATACTGCAATCTTCGCGGCTTTAGCTGCAAATGACCAAGTTACAAATATTGTAGTTACTAATGGTGTAGTAACATCATTAGTTGGTACTGCAGTAGCAAGCGTTCAAACAGCAGCAGATACAATGGATACAGAAATTGAAGCATTACCGGCAGCTGCAAGCGCTACACTTGCTGATCAGGCAGCTGTAAATACAGCAAAAGGTAACTACGATGTTCTAACGCCGGCAGAAAAAGACTTCGTCAAAGCAGCTAACGTAACTAAGTTAAATGACTTAGTAGCTAAGATGGCTACTTTACAAGCTAGTGCAGACGCTGCAGCTAACCAAGCAGCAGCAAGTGCAGTAGATACAGAAATCGAAGCATTGCCAACAGTTACAAGCGCTACAATTGCAAATCAGCCTGCTATTAACACGGCAAAAACTAACTATGATGGATTAACAAGTGCCCAAAAAGCTCTTGTTGTAGCAGCTAATGTAACTAAGTTGAATGACTTGCTTGCTAAGATGGATAACTTACAAGGTACAACAGATGTTGCAACTGATAAAGCAGCTTTAGCATTAGGCTTTGGTGGTACAGACGTTGCTAACAGTGTAACAGTCGACTTAACACTAGCAACAACTGGTGCTAGCAATACAACAATTACTTGGGCATCAAGCAACACAGCTTTAGTTGCTACTGATGGTACTGTAACAAGACCTAATGGTGCTGATGTACAAGTTACTTTAACTGCAACGATCAAATCAGACCTAGATAATACAGTAACTGATACAAAAGCATTTGTGGTAACAGTTAAAGGTCAATAATCAAAGCTAAGTTCACAAAAACTCAGTTTTGAAACGGCTAAAGAAGAACCCCGGCGGAGAAATCCAAGGGGTTCTTCTTATTTAAAATTGGATTGAGAATAATCCTAAGGCTAGGGATCATCATCAAATATTATACTTAATTACTTTAGATGAGGTATTGTTGTAGTGGTATAGAAGTGATAAAGAAGCACTGGTTGCCTAATGCCGTGCTGCGGCGTTACTGCAGAGGAATGGCTTACGTCTCCGTAGCTGGACTCTTGATTTGTGATTGTGACGTCGGTCCATTGTGGTGGACGTTGCCGTTTTTCCTTATTAATTATGAGACAATCTCCGTAGAGAGTGGCTTTAGTCCTATAATATTACTTGCGAATGTGCTTAAGGTTCTTGATGCAGTAAGTTGAGTTTGAGTACCAACCCACTCGTCCAGGCGAGTATGCGAGGCGCTTCTTGGAAGGGTTTCGCATGATGCTTCAAACCGACGGCTACAGTGGGTAAAACAAGGTTTGGGAAGTTACCCGGTGCGGGTGTTGAGTATGTTTGGGCCGTCGATATGAGGAGGCCATACCTAATAATGATGCCAAAGTGGACTGAATATCCAGACTTGGTCATTAAAACGGGCTTAAGAAAACCACTTATCATTATTGGGCGAGAAAGTTTAAACATCAAGAACTGAAAAGAACGATGCTAAAATACCCATAATAAACGGTTGAAAATTCCCCACAATCAACGTACTCTTCTCCACAGGAGGAGAGACAATCAAATGGTACAAAGTGAGGAATTTTTTATGATCAGAGACTTAAAAAGCAAAGGAATGAATATTACTCAGATTGCACGAGAATTAGACTTAGACCGAAAAACGGTCACTAAATGGCTTAAAAGTGATCAACTCCCGGCCTATCGTAAGAAAGTACAACGTGAAAGTAAGCTGGAGAATCACAAAGCCTACATCATCGAGAGAATGAACGAAGGATGCGTCAATGCCATGGTCTTATTTGATGAAATCAAAGCCATGGGCTACCAGGGCCGGCTAACCATTCTCAGGGATTTTATGAAACCCTATCGTGAGCAAGTAAGAGGTAAAGCCTCCATGCGCTTTGAGACTCCACCAGGCAAGCAAGCTCAAGTTGACTGGGGAGAATTCAAGCTTCTGAAAGACGATGGAACTTTCGTCAAGGTTCATGCCTTCATCATGATCATGGGACACTCCCGGAAACAATATGTTGAGTTTACTGAGAACGAGCGCATTGACACACTTATCGGTTGTCATGAACGAGCCTTTGCCTTCTTTAACGGGGTACCGGAAACCATCCTGTATGACAACATGAAAACCGTCGTCAAACATAGCCATCAAACTGGCACTAATCAGTGGAATAACCAATTTTTAAGCTTTGCCCGGCATCAAGATTTCAGTCCAGTGCGCTGCCGTCCCTATCGTCCCCGCACCAAAGGCAAGGTAGAAAACGGTGTTAAGTATCTGCGCAGGAACTTTTGGCCAAGAATTAAGACAATATCCAGTCTGGCTGATTTAAATGAAGCCGTAAAGTTCTGGTTGGATACGGTCTGCAATGTCCGGCTGCATCAGACAACCCGTGAAATCCCAGCAGAAGCATTCATACGAGAAACGTTAAAACCTGTCAATCCAGAAGCATTCCTGCTTTATGATATACAATACCGCAAAGTCATGAACGATTGTACCATCAGTTACAAAGCGAATTTCTACTCGGTTCCTTACCGTTTCGTGGGAAAGCGGGTTAGAATTCGAGATTTAAACAACGGACATCTGGAGATCTATGATGAAAACGGCATCTGCATTGCATCCCACGTGAAGCTTTCAGGCAAACACCACTTCCAGCGCAATAAAAAACACTTTGAGGGTTTAACAACATGGTCTCAGAAGAAAGTTGCCGCCACAGCACCCATTCTAAGCCACAAACAACCACCCAAAGTGTATCAAAGACCCCTTAAGGTCTATGAATCGCTGATCAACGAGGTGACACAATGATTCAGGAACGTTTAAATCAGGCTTGTGAAATTCTCGGCCTGATCCATATGAACGCTGTGTATGACCACCACGCAGAAGAAGCTTCTAAAGGTAGTATATCTTATCTAGAATTTCTGGACAAGTTGTTATGGGCTGAGATTGAAGCTAAGCGCGACCGGGCTGCCAAGGCTAACATGAAACTGGCGAAACTTCCCTATGTGAAAACACTGGAACAATTCGACTTTGATTTTCAGCCTAGTGCTAACGCTCGAAAGATCAATGAACTGAAAACCCTAGGCTTTGTAGCCCGCGCTGAAAATGTAGTATTCCTCGGGCCGCCAGGTGTAGGCAAAACCCATCTGGCGGTAGGCCTTGCGGTTGAAGCGATTAAAAACGGTTATACGGCTTACTTTCTAAGCGCCCATGAGCTGATTGCAATGATTAAGGAGAACATCATCTCCGGGCGGATTCACCGCAAGATTAAAACTCTATGTAAACCCGGCATCTTGATCATCGATGAAGTTGGGTATGCAGGAATGGATGATGAAACGGCGCATTATTTCTTTCAGATCATCTCTAGCCGTTACGAAAAGGGATCGATTATCCTAACTTCGAATAAATCATACGGAGAATGGGGAGATGTATTTGGTGATAATATCGTCGCAACGGCGATTCTTGACCGCCTATTACACCACTCTACGACCATTAATATTAAGGGAGATAGCTACAGGGTGAAAGAAAAGAAAAAAGCAGGTTTTTATGATCCCAGTAAATTGGAGTTCACTCCGACCGACTAGTAAACAGCTAATTGGGGAATTTTCAACCGTTGTTTTTGAGGAATTTTGAACTGGGGTTGACAAGAACTGCAGATGGTCGAAGATAATCCCTTTTTCGGAAGTAGTTCTGCTCCCCAAACATGAAACTTATGCCAAGGAAACAACGTCTCAAGAGGTGTTTAAAGTGTTCACAAAGTCTCAACATATTTTTAAGAATTTTACCAGTAGTAAAATAGCTAAATATATGAGAGAATAAATATATTGGTATAAAATATTTGGAGGATAAATTATGATATTGAATTTCCCAAAAATCTTTAAAGGTAAGGAATTAGATGTTGAGTTATCTGATAACAACGTTGCATTAGGTGATAGTACTAATGAGCTGACTGAGGAAGAGCAATCCTTGGTTATAAATGATCGAGTTACTATCCACTTTACAAGTGTCTCTCCAGCACAAGGAGCACTCTTAGTCGGCTTTTTTATAGCAAATGGATATAGTCAAAAAGTGAAATTTAAAAAAGTACCTTTGGTTTTATTAGATTCCGATCGCCGAGTATTGGCTCAGCAATCGTTTAGCGGAGAGGTCATCGGTGAAGTGATTGGCGGCTCAACAAAAGCTTGCGTTGTACGGTTTTTGCCAGAAAATATTTATACAAAGGAAATACCTGAAGATTGTCAGATTTGTTTTGATGTAAGATCAAAAATTCCTCAAAACGTTAAAATTCAGTATCAGACATTGCCAGACAAATTATCTGAAAAACAAAAGCAGGAATTAGAGCAGGTATTGGCAAAACTACCCCCTATGAAGAAAGGGGAAGCGAATTTCTCGCCGTTATGTGCCACTGAAACACCTGAAGGTAATCTCTTGGCTACTGTGATCATAAGAAATGCTACAAATATGCCCTTAAGTTTTGAACAGATTCCCCTGGCACTAATAGATGCTAATGGGGTAGTGGCCGCTCAAGGAATATTTGATGTTAAGACTTTGACAATTGAGCCCTATAAAGCTATTTTATGGACCTTTAATTTTGAAACTGTTAAACAGGACAAGATTGATATTTCAAGCTGGCATATTCAAGTTTTGCATGATATGCCCAGCCAATAGAATAACGGTAAAAGAGTCTTCGTTCTGCATTAGTGGAGAAACGGAGGAGATAAAATTTTGGCAAAGCGTAAGTGGTTAAAGATTCTGAGTGTATTGGTTATCTTAACTTTTCTCTCAGGGTGTTCTAATTCGAAATCTACTCCTAAAGTACAGGACGATACGAAGCAGAGTACAGAATCCAATGATGTCAACCCCCAGTCTACTGTCAAGTTAGGACGTGACGAAAATCTAACCAAGCAAATAGAAGCAGAAAAGGGAATAGAAAGTGTCATGGTTCAAGTAGTAGAAGGGCAGCAGCCAGCTGTGAATTCAGATATAGTAATTAACAATGAGCAAGAGCTCTCTCCTGATCAAGTAGCGGAGAAATACAGTAAGGTTATTAAAGAAAAATATCCTAACCATAGTATTGATATAATGGTTATTAAAGAAGGAAAAATTGTAAAGCATGCAACATTTAAGTAAACTATAAAGGGAAGGATCCCCTTCCCTTTATAAATAATAATCTTTTATTAAGGTTTATGGTTTGCAAAATTATCTCTAAATAACAATTGACATCAAAATTATTGGTGCTAAAATTAGCACATAACGAAATGAAAGGAAAGTCTACATATGAAAAAATTATTTGGCGTATCCGTTTTATCAGTTTTGCTACTTTTTGGACAACCATTGATGGTTTTGGCTGATTCAAATTCAAGAACGATTAATTTTGATGATATTGAAAGTATTATTACTGAAAACAATCTTACAGTGCAAATGAATGAGAACAATCGGCTTAAAAGTTATGCCAACTATTCCGGTCTCAAGGGAGATATTAAAGACCTGGAAGATGATATTGAAAACCTTAACGATCAACGGGATGGAACAAGTGACACGACGCAAATCATAACCATTGCCGCCCAAAAAAGAGCTTTACTTGAGGCATTAAAGCAAGCTGAACGGTACCAGGTTGACAAGCCTACGTTAGAGGCAATCGCCGACTTGCAGGCCTCAATGAATAACGATATTCAGGTACTAACAGCCGAAACCGCCTTTATCAATTACAATCAAACGAGTTTAGATTTAGCAAATACTTCTTTAAACGTAGAAACTTTGCAGGACCAATTAATTGCCAAAGAATTGCAAGAAAGCTTAGGTCTGGTAGCTAATAATGATGTTAATGTGTTAAGAACACAGTTAGTAGGCCTAAAAACCGGTTTGGAAAGCACAAAGTATAAGCAAGACTCATTAGAACGTCAATTAAAAAATCTGTTGAATGATCAAGAGAATGATCTGGTTATTGGAAGTATTCCTTCTGATAGTGACAATTTTGTCATTGAAGATCAGGAAGGTGATTTGGCAAAGGCCCTAGAAAACAGTTATGCTATTAAATTGCAGGAAGATCAGATTGTCATCTTGCAGGCTGCCCTTGACCGGGCTAAAAAGGACCATGGAATGTCATCAACAGATTATAAACAGGCTAATTATGACTTGGACAATGCAAACTTAAAGCTTACTCAATTAAAAGATACCTTGACATCCAGCTATTATAATATGGTAGACAGCATTAGCAGCCTGCAGAGTGATCTTAGACATGCCAAGCAAACGCTCGCCGATAAAAAAGTGACGCTCTCTAATGCTCAGCTTGAGAAGAGTCTGGGAATGATTTCTCAGTTGGAATTGAATGCAATCACTGCAGACTATCAAGCTCAAGAAAATACAGTAAAGACAAAGGAAATTAATCTTTTTAATGCAAAGTGTAATTACGATTGGTTCTTAAAAGGAATGTCTCAATCCTAGGAAAAACAACAAAACTTATACACTTATCCATAATCTAGGTCCTAATCTGTGGATTAGTCTTGACTTTCACAAATATTAATGCTAATTTAATTCTGTAAGTCAGTAAGACCCATTTGAACCATTGACTTGCGCAATTGTGACCTCCGGACGCGGAGGTCCTTTAATTTGCCTTTTTCGGAAATAATCCGACGTTATAGGTCTATCAATAAAGAAAAAAATATGGTACACTATTTAATTAGTGCCATTAAAGCGTCTGTACCTCTTGTGACACTCACGCGCCAATTTAGGAGATATTGTTTCGGCGGGTAGTTATGAAGAATAATATTTATTGCAGACATAGTGTTCGCAGTTATAGATAGGGACGCAATTGGAAAACTTAAGAATATAGATTATCAAAAGGAGAATGAAAGTATTGGCGACATTTACAGACTTAGGTTTAAGTGAGTCCATAATTCGATCGATTATTAACATGGGGTTTGAAGAGACAACACCTATTCAAGAGCAGACGATTCCCATTGCTATGGAAGGGCGGGATCTGATAGGACAGGCTCAAACCGGAACAGGAAAAACTGCGGCTTACGGAATTCCTCTGATCGAAAGAATCGTAGGACAATCTGAGCATATTCAAGGTATTGTTCTAGCTCCAACCAGGGAATTGGCAGTTCAAGTAGCTGAGGAATTGAACAAGATTGGTCAATATAAACGGATACATGCCTTACCCATTTACGGAGGCCAAGGCATTGAATGGCAAATCAGGGCTCTTAAGAAAAGACCCCATATCATTGTGGCAACTCCGGGGCGTCTCATGGACCATATGAGAAGGAAAACCATTCGCCTGAATGACATTAAAATTCTTGTTCTGGATGAGGCAGATGAGATGTTAAATATGGGCTTCTTGGATGATATTGAAACCATTCTTAAAGAAGTTCCTGAGGAAAGACAAACATTGCTGTTCTCAGCTACTATGCCAAGACAGATTCAAAACATCGCTCATCGTTTTATGCAAGAACCCCAGTTAATCAGCATTAAAGCCACGGGGGTTACCGTTTCAGATATTGAGCAGCATTATGTAGAAGTTACAGAACGCTTAAAGTTTGATGTCCTGTCAAGAATTTTAGACATACAATCCCCGGAACTGTCTATAGTTTTTGCAAGAACTAAAAAGCGTGTGGACGAGCTCGCTGAGGCTTTAAGCAAGAGAGGTTATTCGGCTGAAGGAATTCATGGTGACTTGACTCAAAATAAGAGGGACAGTGTTTTAAGGCAGTTTAAAGATGGTACTATCGAAGTTCTGGTTGCTACGGATGTGGCGGCAAGAGGCTTGGATATCAGTGGCGTAACCCATGTCTTTAATTTTGATATACCCCAAGACCCGGAAAGCTATGTGCATCGTGTCGGTCGAACAGGACGAGCCGGCAAATCCGGTCTGGCGATTACCTTAGTCACACCACGGGAAATTGGCATGCTTCGTTTAATTGAATCAGTGATTAAGCGACGAATCGTTCGTAAACCTATTCCGACGATCGTAGAAGCAGTACAAGGCCAGCAGCGTTTGACCATGAATGAGGTTCTGAGGGTTATAGCCGAAGAAGACATTGAAAAATATAAGGCATTAGCGGAAGAGCTTCTCGCCGAAAATGATTCAGTGACACTTTTATCAGCAGCCTTGAAAATCATCACGAAAGAACCTGAACATGTAGAAGTACAATTGACTGAAGCCGCACCTGTGCGCAGAAGAGGCATGGGAGGAAGAAGTATGGGAGGCGGCAGAGGTATGGCCAATAGACCTCAGGGCAACTACCACCGGGAAGGCTACAGCCCTAAACCGGATACATGGTCTCGGAGGAAAGCCAACGATTACCGCGGCGCTTCTTCCGGTTTTCAAAGAGGAAGAGATAACAAGCGAAACGGTTAATAATTTGTTAGTTAAGGAAAAGGTTTTTTGGCCTTTTCCTTTTGTTTTTAGAGCTTATGGGTCTGGTTCTAAGTCAAATTCGTCAGCGCTGACGAATTTGACCTTTATTTATTTAAGCAGAACTTTACCAAAGGCGAAGGTAAATTCAAGCCAACGTCGAATTTAATACTCATACGACTGTTGAACTTAGGAAGGAGATCTTAAAACATATGCATGTAAACTTAGTGCCCCGGAGAAAAGCTGCCGGTATATTATTGAACTTAGTGCTTATCGTTATATTATTACTTAGCAATTCCACAGCGGTTCTGGCATCCGATTCAGGTACTCTGGCGGAAATCCGTTCTCTCTTAAAAACTCAATATGTAGAGCCTGTTTCAGATGAAGTCCTAAATGCCCCGACAATTGAGGCGATGCTGGAAAAGCTGGGAGATCCCCACACAATGTACTTCACACCCGAGGAGTATCAGGAGTTTGTAGGAAGCATCAACATGAGCTTTACAGGGATTGGCATACATATTGAGATGGTTCCGGAAGGTGTAGAAGTATTAAGCGTTGTTCCAGGCTCTCCCGCAGAAGAAGTTGGGCTGAATTCCGGAGATGTGATCATTCGAGCGGATGGAGAATCATTAGCGGGGCTGAGCTCTGATGAGGCTGTTAACATACTTCGGGGGCCGGAAGGAAGCACTGTCCGCCTCCGGGTCAATCGCGGCGAGGAGATGCTTGATCTTGAGGTAACCCGGGCTGAAGTATCTGAACCGACGGTGACAGGGGAAGTTTTAGATGGACATATTGGCTACTTGGATCTGAATTCCTTTGGTAAAGATACTCCCGAGGAATTTGAGGCTGCTGTCAATAAGTTGGCGGACGAGAAGGTCGATAGCTGGATTGTTGATTTAAGGAACAATGGAGGAGGTTTTCTGAGCTCAGCCCTTGATCTTGCCGGCTATTTTATCGGTCCGGATATTGCAGTTCGCATTAAAGACCGGTCAGGAGACCTATCTCCCTATGAAGCAATAGATCATGATTTTACCTTCAGCCAGAGAGTTATCTTTTTAATCAATGAAAACAGTGCCAGTGCCTCTGAAATTTTGACGGCGGCTGTCAAGGATTATAAAAAGGCGACCATCGTTGGAACTACCAGTTATGGCAAGGGATCTGTACAGAGTATGTTTCCTTTAGAAAATGGCGGGGTGCTTAAAATGACAGTTGACCATTTTTATTCTCCCTTGGGGAATGAGATTGATAAAGTAGGCATCAGTCCTAATGTCGTTATTCAGCAGGCAGATTCACTCAAAGCTGCAGAATTAATGTTGGCAGATTCGACTCAAGCGCTAAAGATGGCGACAACGGATGATTATTGGGAGGCCTGGGGGGAACTATCCGGTGCAGCTGCAAACAATATCGGCCAATCGTCTTTAGATTATATCCATTACTATCCAAGCTATCATCAAGTTGCTGAATTATCTCAGATCCCGCTGGATAAGAAATTTACGGTGGATTTTTCTCTGGACGTTAACTGGGAAAGTGTAAACAACTCCAGTATTGAGTTGATTGACAGCAACACTGGGGAAAGAACACTTTCAACATTTGAACCTCTTGGACCGACAAGCGTTCAAGTCATTCCCACAGCGCAATTAACTCCGGATACAACCTATTGGTTGGTTATTAATCCTACTATCCAGGGATTAAGCGGTCAGGTATTAGGTGAAGGAGGCCTGGCTATTGCCCATACGATTGGCAGCGGAGAAGAAACTGAGGCCACTTCACAAATACAGTCCATCCAGGTGAAAAATACAAGTGAACAAACTGAATTAATCCAACAAAGTACCCTTAATTCGGACTATGGTGTTGCTATCAAAGATCTTGAGAAATGATGATAGAACAACAGAGTGGGGGATGGGCTATGATTTATGAAGTGTGCGCACTTGTCTTGACTATTATATTTGGAGTTATTGGTATTGAGCTGATGCTTTGGTTTCGCTCCGTTCGTAAGTTAACAGACGAGGCTAAGAAAACAGTACAAGATATTAATGCCCACTTACCATATATGTTGGCGGATGTCCAAGCGGTTACTACCCTGGTGAAAAATACCAGTGAGCAAGTGGGAGGGACGGTTAATGAAGTAGCTGTGAGTCTTGAGAACTTTAGGAAGAACCCCTTGAGCTTTATAACGGTATTGATTCGTAATATCAAACAAATAATCGAGCTGTGGCATAATATTCGTGGGGGAAAAACAAAGGATACAGAATCCTGAAATAGGCAAGCAACTCACTCATTGCGAGTTTGGGTTGCTTGTTATAATTTAAAGAATTTACATATTAGTATTGATTTCTCTGGACATTCAATGTATAAATAAGGAGTGACTGAACGGTCGGTTCTGGAGATGGACTATACGGGCAAAAGTGGAGGAGATAGGTGTTGGCAATGAAAATTGGTAAAAAGGGAACAATCCAAATCTTACTCGCAGTGTTGATGGCGATCGGACTGCTGACCGGGTGCAGCGGGAAGAAGCCTGCTGAGACTGTTGCAGAAAAGTATATTCCTGTAGAAGTAGAAACAGTTGGGAACAAGACCCTTATCAATACAGCGATAGTAAGCGGAAAAATTTCGTCAGAGACAGAGGTGGCTGTCATCCCAAAGGTTCCGGGCAAAGTTGAGTCCGTGAATGTAAAAGTAGGGGATATAGTACATAAGGGAGAGGTACTTTTTACTCTCGACAAAACAGATCTTAATACAGCCTACCAGTTAGCTGAAGCAAGTTATCAGAACAGCAAGGAACAATGGGAAGCTGCCAAAACTTCTTTGGAAAGAACGAAGGCTATTGCCGCTGAAAAGATTGCAGATGCACAGAAAACGTATAACAATACCAAGGCTTTATATGATGCCGGTGCTGCCTCAAAGACTCAATTGGATCAGGCAGAATTAGGACTGAAAGAACTGAAATCCACTTATGAGGGTCAGATTGATCAATTAAGCATTCAGGCTTCAGACAGCAGCCTTAATCTCGTTGAAGTTCAATTGACCCAGGCTCGCGATGCTTTAGATAATGCCACGGTAACTGCTCCTGTGGACGGTATGGTTTCCCAGGTTAATGTACAAGTCGGCAACATGGCCACCAGCACGCAAGCAGGGGTTAGCCTCACGGACATAAGCAGTGTTTATACTACTGTCAGCGTTGCTGAAAACCTGGTCAATCGTTTGCAGCAAGCTGATGTCGTAAAAGTTTCGGTTCCGTCAGTGAGTGAGAACAGTTTTGAGGGAAAAATCGAGAATATCAGTCCATCAGCGGATAGCCAGTCCCATCTTTATCCGGTTAAAGTTGTCTTGGAAAATGCTGATGGTTTGATAAAACCGGGCATGTTTACCAAAGTTGAACTTACTACGGATAAAAAGGCGGATGTAATGGCGGTTAAAAGTGAGGCCGTAGTTCTCAAGAACGACAAAACCATCGTTTATGTTGTCCAGGACGATAAAGCGGTAGCGAAAGAGGTTGCTACAGGCCTGGATACGGGGGTGGATATTGAAATTCTCAAAGGTTTGGCCAAGGGTGACAAAGTGATCGTTAAAGGACAAACTTTAGTCGATGAGGGTCACAAGGTGAAGATTGTGGGAGGGGAAGAATCTTGAAGCTAACAGAAGTTTCAGTAAAACGACCTGTCACAATCATCATGGGCATGCTGATCATCATTCTTTTAGGTGCGATTTCACTGACGCGTTTGCCTATTGATCTTCTGCCAAACATCGAAATTCCAGTGTCCATTGTGGTAACACAGTATTCCGGGGTCGGACCCCAGGAAATCGAAAAACTTATTACCGATCCTGTGGAGGGAGCGGTTTCCACCGTTGAAAACATAGATACGGTTACGTCAAACACCACTGAAGGAAACTCTATCGTCATCGCTCAGTTTAAAAATGGGACGGATATGAACTTTGCAACTCTGCAAATGAGAGAAAAAGTGGATCAAATTAAGAGCGGTTTGCCTTCCGATGCCGGAGCGCCCATGGTCATGAAGCTGGATTTAGATGCCATGCCTGTAGTTATTCTGACTTTAAGCGGTCATGATGCGGACCTGGCCAAACTGCAGTCCATTGCAGAGGATAAGCTAAAACCTCAGCTTGAACGGGTCTCGGGAGCCGCTTCTGTTTCAGTTGTTGGGGGTTATGAGGATGAGATTGCCATCAAAACTCATTTGGAAAAAATGAACGGGTATGGTCTCACCATCAGCTCTTTGGCGCAAATTATTGGGGCGGAAAATCTTAATTCTCCTGGCGGAGAAGTCCAAAAGGGAACTCAGGAGCTTACAATCCGTACGACGGGTGAATTTAAGTCCATTGATGAAATAAAAGATATTCTGATTCCTCTGCCCAGCGGAGGTCAGATTCGTTTAAAAGATATTGCCGATGTGGGGATTGAACATAAAGACATTAACGCCATCACCAAAGCTAATGGCGAAAAGAGTGTCAGTATTTCAGTTCAAAAACAATCCGGTACTAATACGGTAAAAGTGGCCGATGAGGTCAATGCTACGGTTCAAGCCTTTGCCAAAGAATACCCGGATTTGAAGGTGAATGTGGTCATGGACCAATCCATTGACATTAAGCAATCCGTGAAGACCGTTGAGAACGAAGCCATCATGGGTGGTATTCTAGCCATTATTGTGGTTTTCATGTTCTTTCATAATTTCCGGACCACCTTCATTACCGCCACGGCTATTCCCATTGCCATGATGGCTACCTTTGCAGTTCTTTATTTTGCTGGGATTACCATCAATATGATGACACTGGGAGGACTAACCCTGGCAATGGGCCGCTTAGTCGATGATAATATTGTGGCCTTGGAAAACATTCATCGACACCGCATGGAAGGTCACTCGAAGTTCGAAGCGGCCGTAAAAGGGGTATCCGAAGTCGGAATGGCTGTTTTCGCCTCTACCTTGACCACGGTTGCAGTTTTTCTTCCTATTGTCTTTGTTGAGGGAACAGTGTCAACGATTTTCCGGGAATTGGCTATGACCTTTGCCATATCCTTGCTGGCATCTCTTCTCGTTTCTCTGACTTTAGTTCCCACCCTTTCGGCTAAACTAATGAAAGCCGGGGGAATTCCAGAGGGACGTACGGGACTTAAAGGGCTTATCGACGGCATTGCCCGCGGCTTTGACAAAACCTTTGGCAGAATCGAAGCAGTCTATAAAAGGTTCTTAAATTACGCCTTGCATCACCGTAAGACAGTGATGGTGATTGCGACCTTGGTATTTGTCCTCTCGGCAGCCTCTGCTATGAGTCTGGGAGCAGAATTCATGCCGGAATCAGATATAGGTCAATTGACAGTCAATGTAACCTTGCCCGATGGTGCCAAGCTTCAGGATACAGAGGATACAATGAACCAGATTGAGAAAAAGCTCGAAGGAATCTCTGAAATTGAAACCGTCTTTACGCGAATTGGTACCAATGGAGGATTCTCACTAGGCGGGGATACAGCCAATACCGGCTCTGTCAGTATTCAGCTTGTGGATTTGGATGCCCGTACCCGCAGTGTTGGAGAAGTGGGGGATCAGATTCGCTCACTTACTAAAGACATTCCCGGTGCTGAGATTCAAGTCAGTGTGACAGATAATATGCAAATGGGCGGGTCAACAACTCCCATCGACATTGCCGTCAAGGGAGAGGAACTTGATCAATTGAAGAAGATCGGTATAGATATCCAAGGGTTGATTGCCTCTGTTGATGGGACACGTGAAGTAAAGACGAGCATGACAGACGGCATACCTGAAGTCGTAGTCAAAGTAAATCGTCCTAATGCCGCCCAGTTTGGTTTATCGGCAGCTCAGATTTCTCAGGCAGTTAAGGGAACCATTGCCGGGACGACGGCAACTCAATACCGGTATGACGGCAAAGAAATCGATGTAGTTCTCACAGGTGATGAAACCTTTAAAACAAGCTTGGAAAATTTAGGGCAAACTCCAATTCCTACCCTTTCAGGAGCTACAGTTCCTCTCAGTCAAGTTGCTGATGTTGAGATTGGACGGGGACCTGTAAAAATTGAGCGGACAGGACAGACCCGTGTGGTTCATATCACCAGTCAGATCATTAACCGGGATTTAAGAAGTGTAACGGCGGATATTGAAGCCAAGCTGAAAGACTATCATATGCCTGATGGGTATACCTATGAGGTATTAGGTGAGAATAAGGAACTGATGGAATCCTTTGCGGATCTGGGCATGGCCTTGATATTGGCTGTTCTTCTCGTTTACATGATTCTAGCGGCCCAATTCGAATCCTTATTACATCCCTTTACCATTATTCTATCCTTGCCGATGGGTTTTTCAGGCGGGATGCTGGGACTATTCATAACCAGAACAACCCTAAGCGTACCTTCCTTTATCGGCTTGATTTTGTTAGTAGGGATTGCGGTTAGTAATGCCATTGTCTTAGTGGATTACATTATCAAACGTCGAGAGCGGGGAGAGGAACGAGAAGAGGCCATCAAAAATGCCGGGCCTATTCGTTTAAGGCCGATTTTGATGACCACACTTGCCACAATCCTCGGTTTGATTCCGATGGCTTTAGGTATTGGAGAGGGTTCGGAAACTATGCAGCCCATGGGAATTGTAGTTATTTTCGGGCTAGCTCTCTCAACCTTATCCACATTATTGCTGGTACCTGTTATTTACACAATCTTTGAGGATATTCGGGATTCAAGAAAACGTAAAAAAGCAAAGAAAATGCAAAAGACTGCACCTCAAATAACCCATTCAGTTTAAAGGAGTGATACCCACGGCGTCGCGAGGAGGAAAACAAATAGAAATTATGAATGCTGCAATTCGCGTTTTTTCCAAACACGGCTTCGACGGCGCGAAGATGGAGTATATTGCCAAAGAGGCTGGAATTGGGAAAGGAACAGTCTACGAATATTTTAAAAGCAAATACAGCTTGTTTGAAGAAATACTCAAATACAGTGTGGATCAATATCGACTAGGGCTTAAACAGAGTATCGATAATGGACAAACAACTGAGGAAAAGATTTTGAATTGCTCTCGCTTTAATACACAGTTTCTGAATAATCATATGGATTTTGTGCATATAGCCATGCAAGTGAAAATTCTTTCTGAAGACATACGTCATCATCATATAGCAGCTCAGTCGGTAATCATCGAATATTACAAAGAGATGATCAAAGGAGCTAAGGACAAAGGAGAGGTCAGATCGGACCTTGATGAAGAATTAGCCGCCTGCTGTATTATTGGGACTTTGGATCAGTTTTGCAAGCAAAGGATCTTTTTAGACCCTAGGCCATTAGATGACATAGATCATCAAGCTATCGTAGATGTAGTGATTCGAGGACTTCGCTAATAGGCAATAAACAAAGAGTTCCGCTGATAATCAGCGGAACTCTTTATAATGGAGATGAGTCTTGGGACATTAATTGTGGAATAGGTGATCCGGAAGGAGGGTTGCTTTCTATTGTATGGTTTATGAGAGAGCCATAGAAAGCATGACTGCTGCAATTTTTTGCTAGATTGCTGGACAAAACTTTTGCAGTTGAGGGCATTAAGTAAGGAGATTCATTTTTTAAGCCTAGCATTAAACGATAACGTTTATTAAGAATTCCATATTGAGTTTCAGCCAACAGCAGTTCAAGTACGGCGATGTCAACATATTCCGGGTCAGCATGATCTAAGTGATTCCAAGCATAGCCAATTTTTTTCCTGGTTTCTTCAATTTCAGCAAGCAGGTGCTCTTCTTCGCTGAGGGGAGGTTCTTCAGGGAGAGAAAAGGATAACAAAAGGTTTTTAATGCAAGTCATCATAGTTTGTCTCACCTCATTTACCATACTTGACAAAACAAAGGATGAGACTAATCGATCTTTGCTTAGTCTTTATAGTATATGTCTGCTTTAGTAGCATATGACAAATAGAACCAATACATTCTGCCAGAATTATGCAGGAAAACCGGATGTTATAAAACTCACCTCTATTGGGAAAGACTAGAAATAGTCTAATATCAAGAGGTGATTTTTATTTTATTACCACACCGGCGATGTCAAAAACCTTTGGCGATGTTCCTATGTGGGATAATCTGTGTAGTTATGTGGCAGGCCAGTATTTATCCGGTCCTAGGATTAGGAAACGAAACAAATGATAGTGCATATAGAAGCGGTGCATCGAGAATTATCGTTCGGCAAGGAGAAAACCTTTGGCTTTTAGCCAAAAAGTATCAAACAACCGTAGACGAATTAGTCAAACTAAATCAAGTAAAACACCCTGACCGAATTGAAGAAGGACAATATTTATGGGTTCCGAACCTTAAAACTAAGGATAACTCTGATGGTTACGTAACACTGGATGTGAAGGTCAAAAAGTCAGAGAATCTAAGAGTGGCTGAGAAGGAAGAGGTGCCTTGGTGGGTAACTATTTTACGATGCGTTCCTGCATTTGCCACAATTTCCAAACAAACTTTTAATACAGAAGATTTAGGAAGCCTTGCTCCGAAGGATACAGGATCTAAGGTTCAAACTTATGAAATATATGTAAATCCTCAAGAGGCTGGAAATACCAAAGCAGTCTCAGCACTTTCGTCAGATACCCAAACCCTTTCACGAGGGTTAGGACGTTTAGCTTCGAATGAAGAAATCGAGTTGTTAAGCCGTGTTATTTATGGTGAAGCTCGAGGGGAAGATTTCACGGGACAAGTTGCTGTCGGAGCAGTTGTACTTAATCGTCTAAAGGATCCTCGTTTTCCAAAAACGATTAAAGGCATCATCTACCAATCAGGAGCATTTACAGCTGTTGACGATCGGCAAATTCATCTCAACCCGGATGATCAGGCCTGTAAAGCGGCGGAAGCGGCCCTTTCAGGCTTAGACCCGACAAACGGAGCATTATTTTACTATAATCCAAAAACTGCTACAGATAAATGGATTAAGAGTCGTACCGTAGTCAAACGCATCGGAAACCATACCTTTAGTATTTAACATAACTCTTGTTTTACTACACAGTTGCCATAGGAAGAAAAATGGTTACCGTCAAACATTGGCGGTAACCATTTTCTACTTAGTATGATGTCTTGGTTCGGCATTTCCTTGGTGTAGCGTGAAAAAAGCGATCTCAGGAGGAACATTGAAGCGGATTGGAATCATGCTTTCTCCAATACCGGTATTTATGTATAGTGGAACTCCATTAATAACATGGTAGCCTTCATAGAAGCCTAGGTCTCCAAGATAAGTATTAGTGATTAAGGGCTTTAGTCCGGGCAGGCGGATTTGTCCACCGTGGGTATGCCCCGCCAGAAATAGGTCAGCTCCGTTTTTTGCAACACCATCAAGGCAATCCGTTGAATGTGAAAGGACAAGTCGAAAAGAGGGGTTCTCGGGAAGTGACTGAGCAGCTAACACCTTTTCATAGGCCAAATCAACATCATCGTGAGCTGTTGCCGGGTCGTCAACGCCAATAATCCAAAGGTTGAGATTGGGAAGAAATTCAGCTTTATTAATCAGTAGAGTCCATCCTAAATCTTTAAGCTGTTGGACATAGCGTTTAAAGAGAGTGTGGGAAAGGTGGCTGTAATCGTTATTTCCCATAACTATAAAGTTACCTTGAGGAGCCGTGAGTCCAGCCAAATAAGAGTTTAATTTGTCCAAATCAGTTCTGGTAGAAATAATATCGCCGGTGAGTACAATAAGGTCCGGTTTTTCAGCCATGACACTTTTCTTGATATGTTCAGGGGTGATTCTCAGACTTTCCAGATGCAAATCACTTAACTGACAGATTGTCGTATCTTCTAAGGCAAGGGGAAGATTTGGGTAAAACAAATCCCATAGTTGACATTTTAAATTGAGAGTATCGTATTCTGCCCAGCCAAAGACTCCTGCGCCGGCTAAAGGCATTGAGGAAAGCAGCCAATGATTGGCTATAAAACCGCCGATGCCGCGAAAAAAGCTGCGGCGGGACATCGGTTTCCTTAGAGGGGGTGTCGTTTTCTTAGGCATCGTGTCCTCCTTTCAGAACCCTTCCACGCGTACTATCATATCATGATATAGAGGCACATTGAAGTTAATAAGGAGGGGGCAAAGTGAGGTTCGTCGGGGACAAACCAAATAATCCTTATGAGCCGCCGAATGGTCAATTCGGCTCGGGATATTCTCCGGGCGCGATTCGAAATACACTTGGCTCAGGGCTAAAGGCCAGTGGATTTTTCCAGAAAGATGGACAAATCCAAAATATGAGAGGAGGTTTTATTGGAGCAAAGCAACCTCCCTATGCTGGAAACCAGTGGCAGGGACCGCCGGTTCAAGGCGGACCTAACTATATGCCAGGGCAAACGCGGCAGCTTATTTTACAAGCAGCCCAAGAGGGGATTAATGGTAACGGAGTGGCAACAATTTCGCCGGATAATAGTTTTCTGCTCATTGCTAATCTTCCGCCTCCGCAGGCCTTTTTAGGGTATGGACAACAAGGGGTATATGCTGCTTATTTAGTGGATGAGAAAGGAAAAACAGGATTTTTAGCAGGGTCTTTGCGCCAGGTAGGAAACGGTGTTTATCGAACTCAGTTTCAGAGTCCTGTTCCCCTTCACCATTACGCACGCGCTATAGTATCTGTGGAAAATCCGGCACAGCTTGGGCAAGTACCTAATGGTCCCATCATCTTAAAAGTAAAAGATCCTATGGGAGTAATGACTTTTTTACGTCCGATGAAGAACACCGCAAATACAGTTTGGGGGAAAATTACCGGGTTATTTGGAGGCGGAAAGAAAGCACCGATAAACCCGGAAATGCCGGCAATGCCGCCGGTGCAGCCCGAAGCAGCACCCATCAGTCCGGAATTGCTGCAATCACTGAATCATATGGGCGTTAATGCTGATATGCCGGCACCGCCCCTGCCTCCGTCTGTTCCGCCAACGGGCAATTAAGTATCTCAATTAAGACTAGGGGATGTAACAAAAAGCTTGTTACATCCCCTAGTCAATTTGGCGAATCTCTTTTCGCTATCACATTACAACATTATCAAAATCAATATTATGATAGCAATCAATGCCAACGTGCTTATGGTTACGACAATGCCGAGGGTCATAGAAGTAATACGGGCCAAGATAAGATCTGATAGAAAGGCGACAAAGAAGAATAAAATGATGGATAAAATTCCAGCACCAACCGTGGGGTATTCAAGAAGTGGTATAAGTCTATTAAATTTATAAATTTCTGTTTCTATAGCTGCGGATTCTGCTATTGGTGTTGGACATGTGTCTGAAGGGGGGAGGGATCCTCTGCGGCGAAAGGGCATGTTACATTCCCCCCTTAGCATTGTTCATAGCAGCTTTACCATTCCATCCATTGTTTCCGTTTGGGATTCCGACTCCGGACCGTTCCATAAAAAACTGTGCAATAATAAGGCTTACAGCAATTATCAGGTTGCCGGGAGCACCTGGTACTTCGAATAATGGAACGTTAAATGAGGTATCTGGGCTGCCATCAAAAAGGGCAAATGGTGCTGAGATAATCAACGAAAAGCTTAAGTTATCAGGGAAAAGTGGTTCATCTAATCCTGTAGGGCCAAATCCTTGACCGGGAACAGGTTGAGTAGGTGGAGGAAGAGGAAGATCCCCATTAAGGGCAGCACGAACGAGTTGATTAAGCTGCTGTATAGTGAGAGTTACAGGATATTGATCTGGAGCAGGGTTGGAAAGATTGGGAGGATGAGCCAAGGAGCGTTTAAAAAGAAATGATATGAGTATATCAACGCCGGCAACAATCAGAGCTGCATACTGTATTCTTGTTTTAGCCAATGGAAATATCATAGAACTGACAGGACAGAATAACACGTTGCGGCGTATCGGGCTTGTAACTAAGATAGAAAAGGAAAAAGGAGTCGCCGGTATCGTGGGGATGATACAATTTTTTTGATTAATAACGGCGTTCCTCCTTTCTGCTCAGCTATCGAAACCAGGTGCAAATCGTCACCCATCCCCCTAACACGATGACAATCAGGAAGGCAATTAAGGTTAAGGGATGCGTGATATCATTGATAATCTGCGCTCCCTGATAACCGTCAGGTTTCATCATATAGTACCTTTATGGTTTGAGATTAGGGGGGAGTTTGATTCCGCTTAACATTTCAGGTGAGATTTGCATTTTTTCCATGGGGTTTCCACCACTGATTTTGTCAAGAATTTGTTGAGCCATTCCTTTTAACTCCTCAGGAATGGGAAGGTCGCTTGCAGAGGGCATTCCATGCATTGCCGTTGTTAGAGTTAGGTTTACCATAGCCATCATTTTTTCATAGCTTTGCTGATGAACAAAGTACTCTTTAATCAAAGGATGTTTATTCATAAGACGAACTTTTAAATCAAGAAGGGCTAGACTCTCTTTTTCCGGAACGACTTTGCTGATCATTTGAGCAGTGACAAGACCGCGCTCTTTTTCTTGGTATCGAGTAAAGGCTTCTTTACTTAGAGGGTCGGCCATAATAGCAGCTTCGGCAGCTTTCAGTGCTTGAACTTCGGGAGTTTGAGAAAGAGCCTCCCCTAATTCGCGAGCCTTGTTAATGTAATTCATAAGGCTACCTCCTTTTTTCCTTATTCTAAATTATGCGGTAAAGTGCGTACTGGTGTATGGTGGGGTGATAAGATCCTAGAGAATGGATGTTGGATGGAGAAGGAAAGTAGTGAAACATGTAGAATAATTAGTAGTGGAAGGGGGAGTTTTTAATGCGTACATATCGGTTAGAGATACGCTTAATTCAAGTTGCAGTTGGTCTAGCCGTTATTATCTTGATTGCCGGTTTTGCCGGTTTCTGGGGACAGGGTGAAAAAGTACCTGAGGTTTCCACAAATCCAGGTGTTACAGCAGATGATTCGACACTAAGCAATACAAAAATTGTTGCTTTAGGAGACTCTTTCACTTTGGGCTATCCTCTGGATCCTGAGTATTCCTGGACAACTCGTCTGGCCGAGGTTCTGCAAGTAACAGTTGTCAATAAAGGAAAATCATACCAAACGGCAAAAGACTTGCTCAATCGTTTTGATACTGACGTTGTAAATGAAAAGCCTGGGAGGGTTATCATATTTTCAGGTATTGGAGATGCTCTTCAAGGTGTACCCCTTTCAGAGGTGCAGACGAATATTAAAGCCATGGTAGAAAAGGCTAAATCAAATCACATTATTCCCATACTTGCTCTTCCCATTGAGTACCCAGGGGTTCGTGAAGCAATAAATGAGACCCGTGAATGGGAATTGGCTTATGCCAAGGAGGAAGGTATTCTAACCTTAGATTTTTCCACGGCATTGTTCGATTCGGAGGGTAAATATCTGGACGGATTAACCATTGATGATAAGTATCCCAATGCTAAAGGATACAAAGCGATGGGGGATTATGCTGCTCAGGTGTTGAAGTAGAGTCTTCATGCCGCTATGCGACACCATCAGATGATGAAAAAGAGTGCTCCCGGGGTCGGGCAGCTTCGCCACATCCGCTCACCCAGCATTCCGAGGCTCGCCTACTCGCCGGCGCGGGAGTTCCACCAAACCTCCGGGTAGTACCTGAGGTGAACCATGGCTCCACTTCCCCGCGTCTGCTTTGTAGGCTTTACAGCCTCTCCATGCAATGGGTTCGCTCCTGTGGACGAAGCTGCCCTTGCTTTTGGGTCCACGAGTTCTTTTGATGTGTGGTTTTTGGATCTTTTTTAGATTTGTTTCCTCATCATCACCTGATGATAAAAAAGAGTTTTTTCGAAGTATTAAAAAACCGCTTTGATCCGCTTTTTGGCGGGTCAAAGCGGTTTTTTCTTTTAGGAATCTTTAACCGCCATTAAGAGGGCAGGAGTAAGCTAATTATTGAAAACAAAATAAATCCAACCGCACCGCCCAGCAAAGCGTAATTGGGGTGGCGTTCACGAGAGAGAGGTGCTAACTCAGCAAAAACAAGAAATGTCATTGCCCCGGCTGCAAAGGCAAGAAAGAAGGCAAGAGAGTTTTGCACAGATTCTAAAGCAAGGAGACCCAGCATTGCTCCCAGGGGAGTAAAAAAGGCAATACCCACATTCAGGAGGAGAATCTTCCACCAGCGGATTTGAGCCATTTTCAATGGTGCCGTTGTGGCCATTCCTTCAGGAAGATTGTGCAGTGTAATTCCCAAGGCAATGAGCAATCCCAGCCCAGGAGCAGCTTCTTGACTGACGGCAATGGCCATCCCCTCAGGAATATCGTGTAAAGCAATTCCTGTGGCGACTAGAAGCCCGGTTCTCTTTAGACGTTGGCGCCGGGACAATGGCAGGGAGTGATGGGAATTGTTGAGGCGAATATCAGCTAGGTACATGAAGAGCAGCCCTAGGACAAAACCGAATCCTACTTGAAATGGCGGTCCAACTTCCCAGGCCTCAGGGAGCAAATCTACGCTTACCACGGCCAACATGACTCCTCCTGCGCCGGCTAAGAGAGCAGCCAGGACTCTTTCTTTCGGCTTGCCAAAGATGAGGACCAGCAGGCTCCCCAGGGTAGTAGCCAGCCCCGCAATGGTGCTGATCCAAATGATTTCAAAAAAATCCTGCATAGAGTACTCCTTTCTAACTGTCCGGTCCATAAGCCTTGTGCCGGCTAATGTTCACACTAAATATGACGATATCCATATTTATGGCTGAGAGCAGCGCTTTATACAGGCAAAGAAGTGCTGTACGACCTATTTTGTAAAGTTTTCCTTCGTTTTGTTTAAATCTTCACATACTTGGAAAAGCTTTACTTAGAAAGAGTTAAAGAGTTTAGAAGAGAGGTTTAAACAAATGAAAGTTCGTGGAATCATTGGATTATTAGTTATATGCATGATGGGATTTTTGTCCTTTGGTGCTTTTCAGAAACCTGTTCCAGTTGCAGGCGTTCATGAAGAAACACTGGCTAAGACGCCTGAGACATTAATTCGCTTTCACGTCCTGGCTAATTCAGATAGTGAAGAAGATCAAGCTTTAAAACGGGCGGTCAGAGATGCGATTTTGAAACAAGTTGCACCTAAATTGGCAGCCTCACGGTCTATAGAAGAATCCCGGCAAATCGTACAACAAATCCGACCGGAGATGGAGACTATTGCCCTCTCTGTTGTTGAAAAATGGCATAAGAATTATACTGTCCACACTGAGTATGGGCATTTTGCCTTTCCTACCAAATCCTATGGGACTCTGGTTTTGCCGGCGGGAAACTATGAAGCATTACGTGTTGTAATCGGCAAGGGAGAGGGGTCAAACTGGTGGTGTGTTCTTTTTCCTGCGCTGTGTTTTGTAGATATTGAGCATTCAACGGCGGTCCAAGTCGATGGGAAAAGTCAAACGGCTTATGCCATAAAAAGTACCCCGAAGATACGATTTTTCTTTTGGGAAAAGATTAAAGGGCTTTTCTAATTACCTGTACTATTTTTTGGGACAAAGCATAGGTTAGAAAAAGAGGGGATAGGAAACTGAGGAAAGGGGCAAATAAATGAAAGTACAGGTACGGAAGAGCGCTCTTATTGGAGTTGTTTTCCTTAGCCTAATTCTTATGACTGGCTGTGGAACTCTGGAGACATTGGTTAAGAAGGATGGAACCACTACTCCACTAACGGAATGGATAGGAGCAAGTGAGAATAAAGAGACGAGTGTTCCTGCATCAACAACAGCCGGAGAAGGCAGGGCAGTGTCACTTTATTTCCCGGATAAGAGTGGGCAATATCTATTGAAAGAAGAGCGAATGCTGCCTAAAACATTGAGTTTGGCCAGAGAAACCGTCAATCAATGGCTGAAGGGTCCGATGGAGACAGACATTATGCAAAGTTCAGTTTCAACAGCTACGGTATTGCGGGATATTGCTATCAGAGATAATGTAGTTATTGTAGATTTAAGTAAAGAATTTATGATGTCCAACTCTAAAGTTTCTCCTGAGGTTGCCTTATATGGGCTGGTTAATACCTTGACCCAATTCTCCACTGTCAAACAGGTGCAGATACGAATTGAGGGGCAGCCGATCAGCAAATATGGAACCATTGATGCCACACACCTAGCCTACAATACCAGTCTAATAAAAGGGAATGTCTCAGAAACAACAACTGTCCCTAATGCCGGCACGGAAAAAACAGGTTTAGATGTGGTCGTACCAAGCAATAGCAGCAATGGTAGTAATGGCAGTAATGGGGTCCTGTCAGATTCTCCGAGTTCAATTAACTTATTTAGTTACCCTCCTAGTTCGACTTAAAGAAGGGTTGACGAGTAATAAATAATACCCTCGTTTAAGATTTCTTAAGCGAGGGTATTATTTATTCAGTAAGTTAATCTTCATAAAATCTTTAAAACTTTTCTAGATACATCTCAAAAAATCACGTTATACTTATATCATTAATGAAATATAGGGGAAAAGTGGTGGTTTAGAATGAAAATTGTACTAGTGGATGACGAACCGGAGATTCTCACACTCGTCAGAGATTATCTCACACGTGAAGGATATAGTGTTGTAACAGCAGCAAATGGACTTGAAGGCATGGAAATCATTGAAGGAGAAAAACCGGATCTTGTTTTGTTGGACTGGATGCTGCCGGGGCTGAATGGACTGGAAATGTGCAAACGCTTGCGAGAAACAAGCACTATTCCAATTATTATGCTCACGGCTAAATCAGAGGAAATTGATCGAGTTCTTGGCCTGGAGTTTGGAGCAGACGATTATATTGTCAAGCCATTCAGCCTGCGGGAATTGGCTGCCAGGGTCAAAACTGTCCTACGTCGTTCAGGAGGCGGAGCACAGGAAACGGCCTCTTCAGTCATAGCTCGAGGGGAGATAAGCTTAGATATCTCAAGTCATAAAGTCCTAAAGCGAGGGCAGGAAATATTTCTCACCCCCACAGAATTTAATATTCTGCATTTACTCGCCCTGCGGCCCGGTACGGTTTATAGCCGCCTCCAGTTATTACGTCAAGCGATGGGAGAGGAGTATCTTTATTATGAACGCTCCATTGATACCCATGTGTCAAACCTGCGTAAGAAAATAGAGGACAACCCCAGCGAACCAAAGTACATTGAGACGGTGTTTGGTGTTGGTTATCGGTTTGGTGAAGGCTTGTGACCTTACGACGAAAATTCATTCTTGGGCTTATAGGTATGGTCTTTTTTATGGCGATCTTTTTCACTGCCATTGCCCTGACCACAACTCAAGTCTTACTGGGTCATGCTGAATCCTATGTTCAGCAAGCCTATGGAGAAAGCTGGAAGCGTTTGTTAAGCGGTTACTATGAGGCCACCGGCGGATGGGATGGTGTTCAAACCTATGTCACCAAGATCAGCGAGCCGGAGCGGAGATTAGGTCCGATTTTTGACGAGAGTAGTACCAAACAATTACCTGAACCGGATCTTAATTTTAGCAGACCACGGCGAGACAGTCCTCATTTTTGGGTATTTGATCTTCATAACAAAGTTGTAGGGGACTCACTGAATAAGGATTTAGGCAAGGATCTCTCTCTGCTTCCTCAAAGCAGCAAGATTCCTAAGCAATGGGAAGAGATTAAGGTTAAGGATCAAACTGTCGGATATTACTATCAAGAAAGCCCTCTCATTTCTAATTATAATCGCCTTGCCAAAACCATTGGAACGTCTATTATCCGAGCCATGCTCATTGGGTTAATACTAACATCTGTTGTCGCCTTGCTGTTAGGTATGTTATTGACGCGACATTTTACGAAACCCTTAAATCATCTGATGGAAGCTGTTCGTAATGTGGGAAAAGGGGATTTATCGTCACGGGTTCATGTTGATGGAAATGGGGATATCGCCATCTTAGCTCAGGAATTCAATCGGATGACGGAACAGTTAGCCCGCAACGAGGAAGTAAGGCGCAATATGGTAGCTGATATCGCTCATGAATTGCGAACTCCCCTTGCTGTCATCCTTGGAAAATTAGAGTCCATTCAGGAAGGGGTTTTGCCTTCGACTCCGGAGACAATTCTACCAATTCAAGATGAGACTTTAAGACTAATTCGTTTAGTACGAGATCTTCAGCAATTAAATCTAGCAGAAGCCGGAAAACTTCCAATGGCTTTAAAGCCGGTAGATCTCAGACAATTGGTAGAGCGAATTATAGAGCAGTTTGCCATTGAATTTGAAGAGCGAAAGTTGACGGCTGAAATAATAGGAGATGTCCCTGAAATTATAGGTGACCCGGATCGGTTGACTCAAGTTTTTGTTAATCTGATTGGCAATGCCTTATTACATACTGCGCCTGGCGGATCTCTTAGGGTGGCCCTCGCGGAAGCTGAAAGGTTTGGCGAAGACGAAATTGGTGCTGACGGAAGTATTCAACGCTTACGTGACGTTTTCCGTCGTAAAGGAGATAAACCCGAAGGGTCAAGAGATTCTAGAGAATCAAGCGAAGCTATAAAAAGCAAAGAGTCATTCAAAGATGGTTGGGTGCAAGTCACTGTTGAAGACACTGGAGAAGGAATTCCGGAAAAAGAGCTGGATCATATTTTTAACCGCTTTTATCGCGTAGATAAAGCAAGAGAGCGTGAAAGCGGCGGAACTGGTCTAGGCTTGGCAATCGCCAAAGAGTTTATCCAAGCCCATGGCGGTTCTATCCAAGTTGACAGCAAGATTGGCGAAGGCAGCTCTTTTAGGATCCTGTTGCCAATGAAGCAGAGTGCAGATACGCTATAAGCACTCAGGGAATGTTCAGCGAATGCTCAGTCAATACTCAGCAAATCCTGACAAGATCTTAAGAAGTTTATCGTTGTTTGACCATAATACTGTGATATCCTGATTAGGAATTTTACCCAATGCATTGCTCTGCTACATAGAAGAAAAATGTAAGCGGCAGTCTTTATTAATTCAGCCAATCGGCTTGGAGTTATAAGCTTTGTTGCCAAAGCAGATAAAAAGGAGAGAGAGTATGAACAAAAAATGGGTGACCATAGGGGTGTTAGGTGTTTTGGTCTTGGGAGGAGGTTATTGGGGTTACAAAAAATTCACTGCCAAGCCTGTTGTAGCGGCTAATGTTACGGCAAAGGCAACAATTGGAGATGTAACGAAGGTTATTTCTGCAACGGGAACGGTTAACTTTCCGCATTCAATTCCTCTGCAATTTTCCAACAACGGACAAGTCGTTGAGCTCGATATTAAAGATGGTGATATTGTAAAAAAAGGGCAAGTTCTTGCCAGGATCGATGATACGGCTCTTAAAACCAGTGTGGGACAACAGGAAGCCAATTTACTGACCGCACAAGCAAAGCTTCAATCCCTTCAAGATGGCTATAATGATCAAACCAAGGCAGAGGCTCAATCAACCCTTGCTAAGGCAAAACAGAATTTGATCACGGCTCAACAGAATGCGGACCCGGCTTATTTAGCAAACCAGGTTTTACTAGCCAATCAGACTGTCAAACAGGCCAGTGATGCTTTAGCTAAAGCTCAGCAGAACGGAGATACGTCATCCATACAATCGGCCCAAAATTCATTGAATCAGGCCGTAAGTGAGTTGACAACTGCTCAAAATCAACAAAATGGAGGAGCGGCCCAAGCCTTGACGGCGGCTCAGGCAGATGTGACAGCAGCACAATATAAAGTAGATCAGCAAGGGGCCGGTCCGTCTGAAGCCGACCTGCAGTCGGCTTATGCCAGTATCTCTCAAGCTCAGGCTCAGCTCGACAGTGCTAAAACTGCCTTAGCAGAAGCTACAATCCTGGCGCCGACGGATGCAGTAGTTATTGATACAGGGATGCAGCTCTATCAATACACAACGGACGATACGAAGATTACAATCACGCCATTGGATGGAACGGGTAGTAATCTTGAAGTGGTAGCGGATATAGACCAGGCAGATATAGGTCAGGTTAAAATAGGACAAAAGGTAGATATTACTTTGGATGCCTACCCGGATGATCATAGCAGTGGGGTTGTGAGTTTGGTTGCTCTTCAAGGAACAACCACTTCCAATGTTACAACCTTTGGAGTTACCGTTGACGTAGATCAGGCCAGCGATAAGCTGCGCTCAGGCATGAATGCCAATCTGGATATTATTGTGGACGAGGCTAAAGGTGTTCTGACTATACCCAGCGAGGCCATCAAAACGAGGGGAAATGAAAAAGGCGTCATGGTTCCTGTGAGTGAGGCTGATCAATCCGGCAATGGTTCGGAAAAATCGACTACTGGGACAGAAAAATCGACTACTGGCTCAGAAAAGTCAACGAATAGACAGGCCCAAGGCAATGTGAAATTCATTACGGTGGAATTCGGTTTAGATGATGGAACGAATGTGGAGGTCAAAAGCGGCTTGAAAGAAGGGCAAGAAGTCATAACAAGCGTTAGTTCATCCACAACCACTAAAACTAGTTCCGGAGGATTTTTATTCGGCGGCGGAAATAGAAATGCCGGTAGTCCTCCTAGATAAGCGGCAGCTAAAAGGCTTAGTTTAATTTGCTGGTGATGCTCGGGAGGGATAGTTTTTGATAGAGCTTAAAGGGATTAAAAAAATCTATGCCAATGGTGATATAAAAGTTGCAGCTTTAGGGGGAGTGGACCTGTATGTAGGTGAAGGAGAGTTTGTCTCCATTATGGGTCCTTCCGGTTCCGGCAAGTCGACAATGATGAATATTTTAGGATGTTTAGATACCCCGACAGAGGGTGAGTATTACCTGGATGGAACAGATGTGGCAAAAGCCAGCGGTGACGAATTGTCAGTCATTCGCAATCGTAAGATTGGTTTTGTATTCCAGGGCTTTAATCTCCTGCCCCGTACCATGGCTGTGGAGAATGTGGAACTTCCCATGCTCTATGCCGGCGTAGGAGGAAAAGAACGACGAGCACGTGCCGTTGCCGCCTTAGAGGCAGTTGGTCTGGGTCAACGAATACATCATAAGCCCAAAGAGTTGTCCGGTGGTCAGCAGCAGCGCGTAGCGATTGCCCGGGCCCTTGTCACAAAACCCTCGATCATTTTGGCTGATGAGCCTACTGGGAATCTGGACAGCCGTTCCAGTGAAGAGGTTATGGCGATTTTCCAGCAGCTCCATGCCCAGGGCAATACCATTGTTATTGTGACCCATGAACCGGATATCGCAGAATTTACTGAACGGGTTGTGCGTTTCCGCGACGGACATATTGAAGGGGACGAAATTGTAAAGAATCCGCGTAAGGCTCGAGTACAAGCCGTCGAGGAGGAAGGAGGAGCAGAGTGAACTTTTTTGAAAGTATCCGAGTCTCTCTCAGGGCTTTGCGGGCCAACAAACTACGGTCGGCTTTGACCATGCTTGGCATTATTATCGGGGTAGCGGCGGTCATTGCCATGGTGGGAATCGGCAATGGTGCGACGGCTTCCATTACTTCTCAGATTCAAGGCATGGGCTCAAACTTGATTACAATCAGCCCGGGTCAAGCCAACAGCGGAGGGGTCAGGGGGGGCGCCGGAAGCTTAGACAGCTTAACTATGACAGATGTTGACAAAATTGCAGAAGGAAACTCTCTGAAAGCAGTGGCACCTATTGCCAGCACCAATGCCCAAGTGGTTTTAGGATCTGGGAACACCTCCGCAAGTATCACCGGGACTACCGAGGGTTATGAAATTATTAAAAATGTCACAATGGCCCGGGGGCGTTTTATTACGGAACAAGATGTGAACAGCAGTGCCAGAGTGGCTGTACTTGGCCCAAATGTTGTAGAGAGCCTCCTGGGAGATGCCAATGCAGATATCGTTGGGAAAAAAATCAAAATTAACAATGTACCGTTTCAAGTTATCGGCGTGACAACATCTACCGGGTCCACGGGATTTCAGAGCAGTGATGATATGATTACCGCACCTATCTCAACGGTTCAGGGGCGTTTAATCGGAAGAAAAACCCTGCGGAGTATTATGGTTTCGGCAAAGTCAGAGGATCTTATGCAGACGGCACAAGATGAGATTACGGCAACATTGAGAAAAACTCATAAGATTCAAGATGGCCAGGATGACGATTTTAGGGTCCAGAATCAGGCCGATATGTTAGAAACCATGCAAAGTGTGACTCAAACCTTAACTATGCTCCTAGGCGGGATTGCCGGTATTTCTCTGTTGGTTGGAGGAATCGGCATCATGAACATTATGCTTGTTTCTGTCACGGAACGTACCCGGGAGATAGGCATTCGGAAAGCTATCGGAGCAAAAAGCATGGATATTCTATTGCAATTTCTCATCGAAGCGGTGGTGCTTAGCATTTTAGGGGGGGGTATAGGCATCGCCCTTGGTTATGCCGGATCCAGCCTGGCAGGAAAGGCCTTATCCATGCAGACCAGTATCTCCATGACCTCAGTGGTGATGGCCTTCGGCTTCTCAGCAGGCATTGGTATTATATTCGGTGTCTTCCCAGCCCGCAAGGCAGCCACTATGGATCCCATTGATGCCTTAAGATTTGAGTAAAGGTCTGGAGCCTTGGATACCGAAGCTTTGATTAAGAAAGGAAGGAATTTCGTGATTAGTAAAAAACGGACTCAGACAGTTTTGAGTATCTTAATGATAGCCTTTTTGCTGATTGGCATGATGCCGGGGATATTGTTTGCTGCTACGACGGATGAAGGCGATTACATTACACTGAGAGGTCTTACCTTTGTATCTGATGAAGACTCTACCCTGATTCTTGGAGAACCCACGAGTCTCGATTTCAAATTGAATAGGATTCCGACGAGTAAGCTCTTCACTGGATCTGTCAATGCGACCATTACGGATCCTGACGGCAAAGAGACCTTTTATTCTGTTTCCGGAAGCGGGGGCTTTTACAGTATCAATAATCTTACCTTATATACACCTGGCGAGTACACTCTGAAAGTAAGTGCTGTTTCCCCCAATAAAGGCTCGGTAACAGCGACCTTCAAGGTTCTTGATGCAGTGACTTCTGTAGAAGGTTCTCTCCTGATTAATGCTGATAATTCCCTAAAGGTAAAGCTTACTGATTCAGAGGGAAATATTTTGCAGCAACGGTCCGTGACCGTTGATGGAACGGATGTTGATGCCAGCCCGGCCACTCAGAGCTGTACGACCTTAAATGACGGGACGTTTATTCTGAACATAACACCGACCAAAGCCGGCAATGTTAAAATTATTTTTGGCGGAAAAGTCATCGGTACAATACCTGTGGAACCGGCTTTTAAACCAACAGGCCGAATCGGTTCTCAAGCCGTTGATAATGTCGCCCTTTCTGTTGAAATTGCAAAACAAGGATGGTCCAGCGCCGCCAATGTCATTTTGGCGAGAGATGATCAGTTTTCAGATTCTCTGGCCGCTGCTCCCCTCTCCAAAAAGCTGGATGCTCCCATTCTTATGACAGGCTCTTCGTCACTGGATTCTCGTACTTTAGCAGGACTTAGGGAGTTGGGAGCCAGAAATGTTTACATTGTTGGCGGAACTGTGGCAATTTCTCAAAGCATTGAAGATAGTTTAAGCAAGGATTTTAATGTCACTCGGATTGCGGGAGCACAGGGATATGATACGGCGGCATTAATCTCTGCTCAGGTAGGGAGTGATTCAACCCACACTGTCTATTTGGCCAATGGGCATGCCATTCCGGATGCTATTGCAATCAGTGCTTTTGCAGGAGCTCAGGGGAATTCGATTTTACTTACTGACAGGGACAAATTGCCTGCCTCAACCCTTCAAGCTTTGAGCAATCTAAATACCCAAAATGTTGTTTTGCTCGGAGGAACAGCGGTTATTGGCAGTTCCGTAGAAAGTCAATTATCTTCCCAGTATATGGTTGAACGCTGGGGAGGGTATGACCGTTATGATACGCAAAGCATTATCTTTCAAAATCTCCTCAATAAAGACAATCCTCAATCCCCCATGTACTTTACATCAGGCTTAGTTCGTCAAGATGATGTCAGTTCAGGAAAGCCCTATGCTGATGCTTTATTAACAGCAGCATTGGCTGCCAAAAACGGAGGGTTTGTGGCGATGACTCAGCCCAATGCTCTTCCTTCAAGCCTGGATTATTTCTTGCTTTTTAATAAGGGCTATATTACAAATTCAGCTGTTGTAGGCAACAGCAAAGGAGTTTCTTATAGTTTAGAGCAACAACTGCAGCAATTGCTGAATCGTTGATTATAGACAAAATTTATTAATTCAATGTCCTTGGGAGTGTTTGAAAACTGCGTTTGGCAGTATTTAAACACTCCTTTTTTGCTATGGCTGGTGCTGCGACAGCGGTCTATACATATTTTCGTAAATAATGTAAGATTTAACTAATGAAACAGCGCTAGGAGCATATAAATAGGGAAAACTTGTTCTGAAGTCAAGGATACTCAAAGCAGGAAAGGATTGATGAAGAGATTGTTAAAAAAGGCTCATAACTGGTCTATAGGTATACTTATTCTTCTGGTTCTATATTTGACCCTTTGTCCGGCAGTGGCACGTGGCAGTGTGAATTCAAACATTACTGTTGAGCAAGCAGAGCAGATTATTAAGGATTACTTTTCCATTCCTGAAGACTATTCCAGTTTAACAACAGATTTTAATGAGTATATGGATCGTTCTGTTTATTCATTAAACTGGGATTCCGTTGAGGAGTCGGGGGGGAGTTTTCATGCTGAAGTTGATGCGGTCAGCGGGGAAATCTTGAGCGTTAATCAATGGGAATACCGGTCAACCTCTGCAAAATTGCCTGCTCTTACTGCAAAAGATGCTGAGAAAATCGCTGTAGAACTCACCTCAAAATTAGTGACTAAGCATTTTTCAGAACTTAGACAAGTCAAAGATTGGCCGCCGGATTTTTCCATAGACAGTGTTCAACCCTTTGTGTATAATTTCCGCTGGATTCGTGTCGTCAACGGCATACCCTTTCCCGGTAATGGAGTCAGCATAAGTGTTAGTGGCGAAGACGGCAAAGTTGTTAATTATAATTATGATTGGACAGAAGGGCTGCCCTTTCCCACACCCATCAAGGTTATATCTCCTGAAAAAGCCAGACAGGTGTTCAAAGATACCCCAATGCTCGAATTACATTATTTTATACCTCCCCTCATAGATCCTCAGGGGCTGGAATCTCAGCGAGTACGCTTGGTATATCAGCTGTCTAATAACTATTATGGCGGAGCCATAGATGCGATCAGCGGCAGGCCTGTGACCTTTGAACCCCAAGCGGTGGCTTATAAATCCATGAGCACAACAACATCAACGTCATTTGAGGCGGCCTCAGAGGCTGAAGATTCCCAAGTCTCTCAAGATTCTCCGGAAAACTCCCGGCAAA
This sequence comes from Desulfosporosinus orientis DSM 765, assembly GCF_000235605.1. Taxonomy (GTDB): domain Bacteria; phylum Bacillota; class Desulfitobacteriia; order Desulfitobacteriales; family Desulfitobacteriaceae; genus Desulfosporosinus; species Desulfosporosinus orientis. The sequence continues at coordinate 5,481,663 of NC_016584.1, read as the reverse complement.
TCCGCCAAAAAGAAGCCGTGGATATCATTGAAAAACTCATTACGATTCCTAAAGATTTTGTCCTTAATAATGCCAGTTTAAATCCTGATTGGCAGAATCCGGATGAACAAGTCTGGGAGCTGAATTGGAGCAGTGAATCCTATGATAAAGAAGAAGGTTACCTTAATGCACGAGTGAATGCAGCTACAGGAGATTTAATGGGCATGGATTTGTACACAGGAGAAACTTCAGGCAGCAACTCTCAGTCTTTTACTCGCAAAGAAGCGCAAAAATATGCCGATGATTTCCTTAGACGAATTCAACCTACGCGCTTCGAGGATGTTGAAGCAGAATCAAAATCTGCATCAGAAAGCTATTTTGAAGGGGTAATCCCTGAGAATATTCAAGTCTTTACTTACGACAGAATCGTCAATGGGGTACCTGTCTCACAAGATGGAATGAGTGTAATTGTAGACACTGCTGCTAAACAGGTGATCAATTATAGCATGTCCTGGTCTAAATGGGACTTTCCAAAGGCTTCAGAAGTCTTATCACTTGATCAGGCTGCCAACGATTTTTTAACGATGCATCCTTTGGAGCTGAATTATACATTTATACTTCATAAAAATGGCCAACTGTCACTTCGCTTAGTTTATCAACCAAAAGTTGACGATAGTATAATCAAACTTCCTTTGATGGATGCCGAAACGGGTGATCCTTTGGATTGGTCGGGAAAGACTCAATTTCAGCCGCCTAAGTTTTATGGTTTTACAGATATCCAAGGAAATTATGCGGAAAAAGAAATAAGTATATTGGGCTCCATAGGGGCCTTTAGAGAAGATGGTGAAACCTTTCGGCCTGATGACAAACTTACCCTAATCTCGCTGTTAAGAGCAATGCTTGCAGCGGAAGAAAGTAATCAGGATAATGATTTGAGTGAAGAGGAGATCTGGCAGCTCGCTAAGAAAAATGGTTGGGTGGAAGAGACATTACAACCAAATTCTGAAGTAAGCAGAGAGAACTTATCAAAAATGATGATTCGACTAATTGGCATGGAACCGTCAGCCCAGATCAAGGATATCTATACCGTACCCTTCACAGATGCCAAGGAAATCCAAAAGGAATCGTTAGGGTATATTGCACTGGCTTGGGGAATGGGCATATTAAAATTGGATGAAAACACTTTATACCCTGAACAGACGGTAACAAGAGCCGAAGGGGCCTATGCGCTGGTCCATACACTTTTACGGAAATAATATTGCCTATAAAAATGGGATAATGCGACTTACAAAGCTTTTTGATTAAAGTAATAAACTTTTGAAAGCGACCTGTTATTGATTTGACAGGTCGCTTTACACTACTACTTTGAAAATGCCCCAAAACATTCCAAAGGATAATAGACCCGAAAGACAGGGCTGCTTCGCTCCACAGGAGTGAACCCATTGCATGGAGAGGCGATAAAGCCCACAAAGCTGCCGTGGGGAAGTGGAGCCAGTGGTTCACCTAATTTATTACCCAGAGGTTTGGCGAAGCTCCCCGACCCACGAACACTCTCTTTTTTTCATAATCTGATGGTGTCGTGTTAGCGGCATGAGGGTCTACTTTTAACTTTGGCAGCAAAAAAATTTTTTAATAAGACCAACATCAAGAAGGGAATAGCTAAGGAATGGAGAAATATACATAAAATTGGACTAGTCAATTAGGCCAAAAAAGATTAAACCAAACATAGGATAGATAGGGCATTTATAGTGGGAGTTTAGAAGGTGATGGAATGGATCTGGACAGGAAAAGCGGCATACCATATTATATTCAGCTTAAGGAACAAATTCGTCTGCGAATTACCCAAGGAATATGGCCGGCAGGAACGAAACTCCCGCCGGAACGGGAACTGTCAAATAGTTTAGCTGTCAGCCGAAATACCGTCAGTCAAGCCTATAAGGAACTGGAGAGTGAAGGTATTTTATGCTCAGTTCGAGGAAGAGGGACCTTTGTTGAAGATACAGCCTTAATTATGCAGCAGGAAAGCCGCAAAGAAAAGGTTTTGCGCATCGTTGATCTGGCAATGGAAGAAGCGGTTGGTCTGGGGTTCTCCATCGATGACTTTGTGTCCTTTGTCCATGTACGGGGAATGGAGAAGAAGCACCTCCTTTCGCGAATGAAAGTTGCCTTTCTAGTAGGCAATCCCGAGCAGCTTGCTGATGTCAATTGGAATCTCGGCCCAGGTGTAAGCCTTTTGCCGATCCTCCTTTCCGAACTTCAAGAATCACCTAGAGCCCAGGAACGCTTGTCAGGAATGGACATGGCGATTACAGGGCTTAGTCATCTTGCGGAAGTAAAGCTTATTTTGGGGGAGCCTCATATTCCGGTTTTAGGGATCTCCCTTCAACCTAAACTTGACACCATTGTGCGTATCGCTAAATTAGCCATGGGCCGTAAATTGGCTTTGGTCTGTGAAAGTGTCCAATATGCAGAAAAAATAACTATGGCATTGAAACAAGCAGGACTCTATCCAATCTTTATAACCTTTATTCAACCCAATGAGGAAGTTTTGCGTAAAGCATTGCCGGAATGTGGAGCTGTCATTACTGCTCCGCGGCTGCGCTTTAAAGTTGAAAAAGTACTTCCGGAAAACATGGAATGTATCGAATTTCGGTTTGAACCCGATGCGGGGAGTCTAAACTCACTCAGAGGGGCTTTGCTGGAATTAAAGGGGGAGAAATTTTGAAGAAACAACGAATAATCGGTATGTTTGATTCCGGAGTCGGCGGACTTACCGTGATGAAAGAAATATTAGAACAACTTCTTGATGTTCGAATCGTTTATTTTGGGGATACTGCCAGAGTTCCCTATGGAAACCGCACCCAGGAGGAGCTTATCCGTTTCGGCGAGGAGATTGTCACGTTTCTGATTGGGCAAGGGGCGGAAGTCATTGTTGTTGCTTGTAACAGCAGTTCAGCCACCGCTCTCCCGGTCTTAAGGGAACGTTTTGATGTACCAATGATTGGAATGATTGAACCAGGTGCTCGTTTAGCTGTTGAAAAAACCATAGCAGGCAGGATTGGCCTGATTGCTACGGAAACCACAGTGCGCAGCAAGGCTTATTCCACGGCAGTAAGCCGGGCTTTGGCAAAGGGATGTTTGCCTGAAAATCTGACTCTTCGGGAAGCATGGCAGCACGGGGAACACCCTATTGCCTTAACAAAGGCGCAAGGATGCCCTCTTTTCGTACCCTTAATTGAAGCGGGATTAGCCAATTCAGAACAGGCAAGAGGAATTGCCCGAACTTACCTCGCACCGCTGCATGCAGCCGGAGTGGATACTTTAATCTTAGGGTGTACACATTATCCTTTCCTGGCGCCGGTTCTCAGAGAAATATTAGGAGAAGATGTGTTGATTATCGATCCGGCTTGGGCAGTTGTGAGAGAACTGGAAACCTTGCTTCGTCATTTGGATGAGTGGGAGCAGTCGGGCCTGATTGGATCACCGTCACAGGCACAAGGGAAAAATCCGTGGCGGGCACGCTATTTTGTCAGCGGTGATCCGGAGTTGTTTAGGCAAGTCGGCAATACTCTTCTTCAGGAGCCTATTGGCCACGTTGAACAAAAGGCATTGGGAGAATAGGGAACATAAGAAAGGATTAGAACGAGAAGGCGACCGGGAGGAATGGATTGATGGAGCAAAAGACCATAGTATTAGGAGTCATCGGATCAGATGTGCACGCTGTAGGAAATCGAATCTTAGATTTTGCCTTTACTCAAGCTGGTTTTAAGGTGATCAATATCGGGGTCCTGGCAACTCAAGAAGAATTCATTCATTCGGCTATTGAAACAAACGCAGACGCTATACTAGTCTCTTCTTTGTATGGACATGGAGAGATGGATTGTCGGGGGCTGCGGGAGAAGTGCCAGGAAACAGGAATTGGGGACATTATCATGTATGTCGGAGGAAACTTGGTGGTGGGTAAACAGGATTTTGAATCCGTTAAGGAGCGGTTCTTGGCCATGGGATTTAACCGGGTTTATCCACCCGGGACCTTGCCGGATGGACCAATTGAAGACTTGCGCAGAGACTTAGGCATGACCACAGATTAAGGGGGGAATAGCCATTGCAAGCAGTCCTTCTCATTGATTTTGGCAGTACCTATACGAAGGTCACGATAGTCGACCTGGATAAAGAAGAGATCGTAGGGACAGCCCGTGCAGGCACGACCATTGAAACAAACATTATGGATGGTATGAAAGCCGCTCTGAAACAGATTCCCGAGCCTTCGGGAGGATGGAATTTTGTGCGTAAGTTAGCCTGCAGTAGTGCGGCAGGTGGTTTGAAGATGATTGCCAGCGGTCTGGTAAAAGAGCTTACTGCAGAGGCGGCAAGGCGTGCAGCCTTAGGGGCAGGGGCACGGGTTCTGGAAGTCTTCAGCTATGAATTGACAAAGCAAGATTTAGACAAGATTGTCAACCTTAAACCGGATATCCTTCTCTTAGCCGGAGGAACTGACGGCGGCAATAAGGAAGTAATCCTGAAAAATGCAGAAATGCTCAGCACTCTTCCAATAGGGCTTCCGATTGTATTTGCCGGAAATAAGACTGCCGCCGGCCAAGCAGCAGACAGCTTAAAGAAAAGGCATAACCCGGTGGTGATTGCCGATAATGTCATGCCTGAATTAGGCGTATTATCGGTAGAGTCTGCCCGCTTAGCTATAAGAGAGGTGTTTTTGAGTCATATTATCCATGCCAAAGGGTTGGATAAGGCAGAGGAATTTTTAGAGAGGATCTTAATGCCAACTCCCTCTGCAGTGCTTTCAGCAGCGGAATTGCTGGCAAAGGGGCATGGTTCCGAACCGGGAATGGGAGAGTTAATGATTGTAGATGTCGGTGGTGCTACGACGGATGTGCATTCCATAGCTAAGGGGGATCCCAGTAAACCAGGGGTTATGCTTAAAGGCTTACCCGAACCCTTCGCCAAACGGACGGTTGAAGGAGATTTAGGTATGCGCTACAGCTCAGAGGCGTTAGTAGAAACAGCCGGGAAGCGTCTCGTGGATTATTTAGGTTGGGATAACGATCAAATTAATTGCCAGTTGAATTTGTGCAAAGAGGATCCTTGGCGAACGCCCCAAACGCCGGAAGAGGAGAAGTTTGATTTAGCCATGGGGCGCATGGCAGTAAGCGTGGCTGTGGAGCGTCATGCAGGAACCATGGAAGTAGTTTATACTCCTTTTGGAGCAAGCTATATTCAAAACGGCAAGGACTTGACGCCCTTACCTGTCGTTATTGGGACCGGGGGAGTACTTCTCTATCAAAGGAATCCTCAGGAAATCTTACAAGGTGCGGTCTTTAATTCCCAGGAACCTACGATTCTCAAACCACAGGAGCCTGGTTTCTACTTGGATAAGGAGTATATTTTAGCAGCCATGGGTTTGCTGCGCGAAGTGGCTCCTCAAGCTACGCTTAGGATGATGAAAAAATACATTGTAAAACTATAGGAGGGTTTAGGAGATGGATTTAACTGTCCGACAAATGGATGCCGATGAGTTTCAGCGCCAGCGGCAGGAAGTCTTGGGTCAATGGCAGACCGGTAAGGATGTCGTATTTGAAGAAGCTGTTGCGTATCAAAAATCCCTGCCCAAAAGTAAAGTCTTTGCTGAAAAACTCGCTGAGGGAAAAGAAAAGGGCATGACCTTTGCTCAGCCTCGGGCCGGTGTAGCACTTCTTAACGAGCATATTGAGCTCTTGCGTTTTCTTCAGGATGAAGGCGGGGCTGATTTTCTGCCTTCCACCATTGATTCATATACGCGGCAAAACAGGTATACAGAAGCGCAAGCAGGCATTGAAGAAAGTGTCATGATCGGACGTTCCATGTTAAATGGCTTTCCGGCTGTCAATCATGGAGTTGCTGCTTGTCGCCAAGTCATTGAGAGTGTGCAAGTGCCGGTTCAAGTCCGCCACGGGACACCGGACGCCCGCTTGCTGGCGGAAATTACCATTGCCGGAGGATTTACGGATTTTGAAGGCGGCGGAATTTCTTATAATATCCCTTATTCAAAAGATGTTTCCATTGAAAGCACGATTAAATACTGGCAGTATGTTGATCGTTTAATTGGTTTGTATGAAGAGCAAGGGGTAAAAATTAACCGTGAGCCATTTGGCCCCTTGACAGGGACCCTTGTTCCCCCGTCAATTTCCCATGCTGTGGCAGTTATTGAAGGAGTCCTTGCTGTTGCTCAAGGTGTTCGCAGTCTGACTTTAGGTTACGGACAATGCGGTAATCTTATCCAAGATGTAGCGGCACTCCATACCCTACCTGTCTTAGCTGAAGAGTATTTAGCAAAACTAGGTTTGCCCAAAGTAATGATTACCACAGTCTTTCATCAGTGGATGGGCGGCTTCCCTCAGGATGAAGCAAAAGCCTTTGGCGTGATTTCCTGGGGAGCGGCAACGGCGGCTTTAGGAAAGGCTACTAAAGTCATCGTCAAGACTCCCCACGAAGCTCTGGGTATCCCAACGAAGGAGGCCAATGCTGCTGGTATTCGCACTACAAAACAAATCTTAACCATGCTCAAAGACCAGACTTTGCCGATGACTGAAGAATTGGCTCTGGAAGAGGAAATGATTTTGGCGGAAACCCGGGGGATTCTTGATCGAGTTCTTGATTTAGGGGAAGGGGATGCCGCAGTTGGTACGGTTCGAGCTTTCCAAGCCGGCGTCATCGATGTGCCCTTTGCTCCCAGCCGCTATAATGCCGGAAAGATTCTTCCTGCCCGTGACACCAGCGGTGCTGTGCGTTTATTGGATTTTGGCAATATTCCTTTTGATAAGCGGATTAAGGAGTTTCACCGTGAGCGAATCGCTCAGCGGGGACGTGATGAGAATCGGGATCCATCCTTCCAAATGGTAATCGATGACATCTATGCTATCGGTAAAGGGATGCTCGTAGGCAGACCCAGAGGATAACCGAAAGGAATGGTTTTATAAAATGAAAATTATTGATATAATTGCATCCCCAGGACTTACGGGGTTTTATTTTGATGACCAGCGGGCCATTAAGTCCGGCGTCAAGCACGATGGCTTTACCTACTTGGGAGAGCCGGAAACACCGGGTTTTAAAGCGGTTCGTCAACGGGGTGAGTCTATTTCCGTGATGCTTATTCTTGAGGATGGACAAGTGGCCTCAGGGGACTGTGCGGCAGTACAATATTCAGGAGCCGGCGGGCGGGATCCCCTCTTCTTGGCTGAGGATTTTATTCCCATCATCCTTGAGGAAATAGCCCCTAAACTCATTGGCCAGGAGTTGGATTCTTTCCGAAGGTTGGCCGGCCTTGTTGAGACTTCAAAACATTCTGACGGGGAGCGTTTTCATACAGCCATACGCTATGGAGTCAGCCAGGCAATTCTGGATGGTGTAGCCAAAGCAAAGAAAAGAACCATGACCGAAGTGATTCTGGAGGAATACCAGCTGCCCATGATTCTTGAGCCGGTTCCCATCTTTACTCAAACCGGAGATGACCGCTATGAAAACGCTGACAAGGCCATTATTAAACGTGCCGGAGTTCTGCCTCACGCCTTAATCAATAATGTGGAAACAAAGTTAGGCAAAAATGGAGAGCTTCTTTTGGAGTATGTGGAGTGGCTGCGCAATAGAGTGCTTGCCCTTGGCGGCAGTGAATATCGCCCAATCCTGCATATCGACGTATACGGAACTATTGGCTTAGCTTTTGCAGATGATGTGGAGAGGATGGTCGACTACTTTGTAAAGCTTGAAAAAGCCGCAGACCCTCTGCACCTGCGCATTGAGGGCCCCATGGATGCCGGAAGCCTTGAAGGGCAGATTGAACAGATTAAGGCATTGCGGGTGGCATTAAAGGCTAGGGGTGTCAAAGTCGAAGTCGTAGCGGACGAGTGGTGTAATACCTACGAGGATATTGTCAAATTTGTTGACGCCCAGGCTGCGGATATGGTTCAAATCAAGACGCCGGATTTAGGCGGGATTCAAAACACGATTGAAGCCGTCCTCTACGCTAAGAAATATGGGGTAGGCGCTTATGTAGGCGGCTCCTGCAATGAAACGGATGCCGGCGGCAGGACGGCGGTTCATGTAGCTCTGGCTGCCCGGCCGGATCAAATGCTGGCCAAACCAGGAATGGGAGTGGATGAGGGCTACATGATCGTCCACAATGAAATGAACAGAGCACTGGCCTTATTAAAGAGAGCCGGAAAATAATCCATTAGACAACTGAAGGAGCAGACAATCCTATGAGCAAAATTGGCTTGACAACGACAGTTCCAGTCGAAGTGATTTATGCCGCTGGGGACACGCCCGTCGATTTAAATAATATTTTTATAACGAGCACAGAAGCAATGAAGCGTTTGGAAGAAGCAGAACTGGCGGGTTATCCGCGCAATGTGTGCGGCTGGATAAAGGGATTGTATTCGACAGCTCTGCAGAATCCGGATATCCGGCAGATTGTGGCTGTAACTCAAGGAGATTGCAGCAATACTCATGCCTTGATGGAAACCTGGGAGGTAGAGGGGATTGAGATTATTCCCTTTGCCTTCCCATATGACCGAGATCCGGACATGCTTCGTCTCCAAATGGACAAGCTAATCCATGAGTTGGGAACAACTTGGGATGAGGTCAATTTGCAAAAGAGGCGGCTTGATAAAGTTCGGGCACTAGCCTGGGAGATTGACCGGTTGACCTGGGAAGAAGACCGGGTGAGGGGATTTGAAAATCACCTTTACCTTGTCTCATGTTCGGATTTCAATGGCAATCCCGAAGGCTTTGCCGCTGAAATGGAGACGTTTATCCAGACTGCCCGAGCACGCGAGACTCTTTCAAGTCAGTTTTCTTCTAAAAAACCTGGGAAAAAACGGGAAATTCGCCTGGGTTATATAGGTGTACCGCCTATTTTCCCTGAGTTGTATGATTTTTTAGAAGAACATGGAGCCAGGGTTGTCTTCAACGAAGTACAGAGACAATTTTCCATGCCTTTTCTAACGGAAGACATTGTTGAACAGTACCGGTTATACACCTATCCTTATAAAGTGTTTCTTAGGTTGGAGGATATAGATCGAGAAGCTAAGCGTCGCCGGCTGGATGGAATCATTCATTATACCCAAAGTTTTTGTTACCGCCAGATTGAAGATCAAATCATTAGGAAAAGGCTGGATTTTCCGATTCTGACTTTGGAGGGAGAAAACCCAACAGGCTTAGATGCCAGAAGCAAAATGAGGCTGGAGTCATTTCTAAGTATGCTTGAATAATAATGGTAAAGCTGGAGGATAGCATTATGTCCGGAAAACTGATTTGTGGAATTGATCTGGGGAGCAGGAATGTAAAAATTGCCCTTATGAAGGATAATCGTGAGGGGAAAGCTTTGGAAGTCCTTCGGCTGGAAAGTTTAGATACCATCCGTTTCTATCGGGAATATGGACGAAAACAAGGTGGTAAACTAGTCATAAACTTTGAAGCATTGGGGCTGCCGGAGGTTGATCAGTTAATATCCACGGGCTACGGCAGGAATACCCTGGAGCTAGCCGGCGGTGAGGCTATTCCTGAGCTGAAGGCTCATGTGATTGGAGCAATCTACCAGACGGGGCTCAAGGATTTTACTTTGGTGGACCTGGGCGGACAAGACAGTAAAATCATTCAGGTTCAAAAGGGAAGAATGATTGACTTTTTGACCAATGATAAGTGTGCCGCCTCTTCCGGACGATACCTGGAAAACATGGCGACTATTCTGGATCTGAGCCTTGAAGAACTGGGCCGGCATATGGATGCTCCTGTGGAATTAAATTCAACCTGTGCGGTGTTTGGTGAAAGCGAGCTGATTGGCAAGATTGTGGAAGGATTTCCTTTATCTGAACTGGCTGCAGGTGTGAATACCACCATTGTCAAGCGTATCTTGCCTCTCTTGCGTTCGTTCCCGGGCCAGGTTATTGTTTTCACAGGAGGGGTTGCCTTTAATCAAGCGGTAGGCAAACTCTTGGAATTAGGTACGGGTCGTCAGATCCTAATACCTCCGGAGCCGCAATTCAATGGAGCTATTGGCTGTTGTGCTTATGCGGCTAATCAAGAATAATGAAAAATTTCTATTTAAATAGTGGATTATAGGCATAAATAAATCTTATGAAATATAAAGCGTTTAAACCCTCTATAAATACCGAAATGTCTGATAATATCCGGCTTGAGGGTGCTTATTTAAATAAGAAGGAAAATATGAAAATAAAATAGCTATAATAAAAAAATATAATAAAAACCTGAAAAACGTCCAAATCGGTCTCCTAATTTCGGCAAAAAAGCCTTATAATGAGTTCGTGCAAGAAGTAACAAATTGACCCTTTAGAAGCTAACAAATGTATGGGCCAAAGAGCCGAAGAAAAATTATTTTTGGAGGTCGACTTATGCAAAGAATGCTGGATGGGCTGATTAAATTTAGACAAGAGGATTTCGAAGAACATAAAGCGTTGTTTAGTAAATTAAAACGTCGTCAAGAACCCCACACCCTCTTCATTGCCTGCTCTGACTCACGGGTCATGCCGGAAATGATTACGAAATCCTTGCCGGGAGAATTATTTGTGGTGCGAAATATCGCCAACATTGTTCCGCCTTATAAGGAAGTACACCAAGATTATGTAGCAACGACTTCGGCCATTGAATATGCCGTGAAATCCTTAAAGGTTGAAAATATTGTTGTTTGCGGGCATTCCAATTGTGGGGGCTGTGCCTCCATCTATTTGCCGGATGAGGTTCTTAATAATTTGCCGGATACTAAAAAATGGCTGGAATTAGCCCAGAATGTCAAAAAGAGAGTCATGGTGCACCTGGAAGATGAAACTGATGAATACCAGAGGGAATGGTTGACTGAGCAAATAAACATCCTTGAGCAGATTAAACATCTATTGACGTACCCTTATATTAAAGAAAAGTACCTTAATAAAGAACTCAATATTTACGGTTTCTATTACATGATTGAAACCGGTGAAGTTTTCATTTTTAATTATGATACCGGAGTCTTTGAACTATCAAATTGATGTGAAATAGAGTTCTATATGTTTATGCTCAACAACGTATTCCGAACATCGGTCATCTGATATAATGACCAGTGTTCGGAATACGCAATTTTAGGGTATGTTATGCTTAATAAGGAGCAGCCCTTTTAAATTGAGGTGAGAAAGTGAGAATCACAAAAATAGCTAAAGCAGGGACGTTGGAATCCAATGATATATTAATCATGGTCCGGCCCAATGACTCCGGCAAAATTGAGTTGGACTTGGAAAGTATCGTCATGCAGCAATTTGGAGACGTCATCAAAGAAGTGATTTTACATAAAGTTGAGGAAATGGGCGTCGAGGGTATAGTGATTAAAGCTCAGGATAAAGGAGCCTTAGACTATACCATAGCGGCCAGAGTAGAAACCGCTATAACCAGAGCAATGTAACGGTTGTCATTTAAATAAGAACAAAAGATTAATAATAAGGTGAGTAAGGTGGAAACGTTGAGAAGAACCATGTTGTTTATGCCCGGCAACAATCCGGGAATGCTTCAAGATGCTGCCATTCTGGGTGCAGACTCCATCATTTTGGATTTAGAGGATGCTGTGAGTTTAACGGAGAAGGATAGCGCCCGGATTTTGGTTCGAGAAGCCATCAAGGCCGTTGATTACTCTCAGGTAGAAGTAGTCGTGAGAATTAACCCTCTGGACACAGAATTCGGCCCCCTTGATGTAGAGGTCATCGCCCGGGTTAAGCCGGATGCCTTGTTGGTTCCTAAGGCAAACGAAGAAGAAATCAGACATATTGATCAATTGTTAAATCAAATAGAAAAAGAAGCAGGATTTTCCCCTGAAAGTATCAAGCTCATTGCCCTCATAGAAACTGCCCTGGGCTTAGAAAATGTCCACAATGTTATTCAAGCCTCCAAGCGGACGGCCGGTGTACTTTTGGGGGGAGAGGATCTGACAGCGGATTTAGGCATCCAGCGAACTAAAGAAGGGGAAGAGATCTTTTATGCCCGCAATAAGATAGCGACAGTCTGTCGGGCTTTAAAGATCGATGCTATTGATACTCCTTTTACCGATACTAATGATTATGAAGGTCTGGAAAAGGATACGGCTAAAGCCAAAGGCTTGGGTCTGACGGGAAAGGCAGCTATTAATCCGAGACAAATCGATACCATTCATTCCGTTTTTGCACCTACGGAGGCAGAGCTGAACTATGCCTTGAAAGTATTGGCTGCTATGGAGGAAGCGGAAAGAGAGGGCAAGGGCTGTTATTCATTAAACGGCAAAATGATAGACGCTCCCGTTCTTAGCCGGGCTAAAGCGACTGTTGAGCTGTGCCGGAGGCTGGGGATGATTCCTTCTAAAGAAGGTGATGTGCTATGAAAAATAGTTTAGGCAGGGAAATTCCTGAATATATTGAGGGTTACGGGCCAGTTACCCCTTTTGCGGGGGCATTTAAGAACAGCGGACTAAGAACCAGAACCTCTGTGAAAGTAAGCAGCCTCATACCCAATCAGCAAAAGCTGCTGTCAAGCATCGATGAAGCTCTGGAGAAGCTCAACATCAGTGACGGGATGACCATATCCTTTCATCATCATTTGCGAAATGGAGATTTTGTTCTCAATAAGGTCATGGAGCGTATAGCAGCCCGGGGGATCAAAGATCTGACGGTGGCAGCCAGCTCTATCTTCCCAATCCACGCACCACTTGTTGGTTACATGGAAAAGGGAGTGGTGACGGGTTTAGTATCAAACTATCTGTCCGGGCCTGTGGCTGAAGCCGTGTCTCAGGGGAAACTAAAAAAGCCTGCCCTGATGCAGACCCATGGCGGCCGGGCCCGGGCCATAGAAAGCGGTGACCTGCATATCGACATCGCTTTTCTGGCGGCTCCTGCGGCAGATGCTTATGGGAATATGAATGGTGTTAAGGGAGAGGCGGCGTGCGGGTCCTTAGGTTACGCCGTAGCTGATGCAGAGTATGCGGATAAGACCGTGGTCATAACGGACCATTTAGTGCCTTATCCCGCCTATCCTATAGAAATCAGCCAAATATATACGGATTATGTCGTTGAGACCGATTCCATCGGGGATCCCAAAGGGATTGTTTCCGGGACGACAAAAATCACTAAAGATCCTGTGGCCTTGATTATCGCTAAAAGAGCAGCTGAAGTGATTAAGGCCGCCGGTCTAGTTCGGGAAGGGATGTCTTTTCAGACGGGAGCAGGGGGAACCTCCCTGGCCGTGGCTGCCGAGCTGAAAAAGATTATGCGCCAGGAAGGTGTGAAGGGGAGCTTTGCTTCCGGCGGGATTACAGGGTATCTGGTAGAAATGCTGGAGGAAGGCCTTTTTAGCAGCCTCTTTGATGTTCAATGCTTTGATTTGAAGGCCATAGAATCTTATCGGGACAATCCCACTCACCAATTCATGTCGGCCTCGATGTACGGAAATCCTCACACCAAGGGTGCGGTGGTTAACAATTTAGATATCATGATTTTGGGAGCAACGGAAATTGACACTGACTTTAATGTTAATGTTACAACATCCTCTAACGGAGTGATTATGGGCGGTTCAGGCGGGCACAGCGATACCGCAGCGGGAGCAAAGCTCTCCATAGTAGTAACGAATCTTATGAAAGCCAGGCTTCCCATCATCAAGGATAAGGTCATGACAGTTACTACGCCGGGGGAAAGTATTGATGTTGTGGTGACGGAACGGGGAATTGCCGTCAATCCCAGGCGAATTGATTTGCTGGAAAAGCTCAAGAATACCAGACTGCCCCTCATGACCATGAAGGCCTTAAAAGATCTGGCTGAAAAAACGACGGGAGTACCCAAGATCATTGAAACCGACGATGAGATTATGGCCGTTGTGGAATACCGGGATGGCAGTGTGATTGATGTCGTGAGAAAGGTGCAAGGAGAGAGAAGTTGTGTACGGTGTTCATGTTGAGAGGGTGAATCTTAAGAGCCGGTTGGAGCGTGAAGAGGTAGAAACCTTCCTCGCAAGTTTTGATTTAGGTTTTGACCAGGATGTGGATTATACCTTAGTTGTGCGGCAGGATAGACCTCAGAATGTGAGGACAGAAAGGACTCCCATTGTCGGAACCTGTTCTAAAGCTAAGAATGTCCTGAAGTGTTTTGCGGTAAGGGAAGAATTCCGAGGACAGGGAATAGCTTCCACCTTAGTTTCCGTGGTCATTGACAAACTCTTTAGTCAAGGGATTTATCATTGCTTTGTTTTCACCAAGCCCTCCCAAGCTCCTATTTTTACAGCCTTGAATTTTAAGCTCATCCAGGGGAATGAAAGTGTCGCTCTTTTAGAAAATGGGATATTGGACATTGGGCAAAGCCTTAAGGAAATGAAAAACCGGTACAGCATCGGCGATGAAGAAAAAGCGGCTTTGGTCATGAATTGTAATCCATTGACCTTAGGGCACCAATTTCTCATTGAAGAAGCTTCTCAAAACAACAAAGAAGTTCTGATTTTTGTCGTTGAGGAGGAACAATCCTTATTTCCCTTTGCCATAAGATTTGACCTGATTCGCCGGGGTACGGCCCATTTGGGCAATGTCAAGGTGATACCCAGTGGAGAGTATATTATCTCTTCAGCTACCTTTCCTTCCTATTTCATAAGAGAAGAAGGAGAAAAGATGAAAGCTTATGCCGACTTGGATGCGTCAATCTTCGGGAAGTATTTCGGGAAATACCTGAACATCAAGAAGAGATATGTAGGAGAAGAGCCTTATTGTCCGGTTACCAGGACTTATAATGAAACAATGAAGAGGGTGCTTCCCAAGTATGGTGTGGAGCTTATTGAAATCAGGAGAAAGGCTTTTGAAAAAACGGCCATCAGTGCCTCCCTGGTCAGGAGCTTATTGAAGGAGGAAAGTCCTCAAGACCTTAGCAGCTACCTGCCTGAAGTTACCCTGGAATTTCTCAAGACCAGTTATGGAAAGGAGATTGCGGAGAAAATAAAGAACAGTCATTCTCCCCACTAAGTTTCATGAAACACTATACAGCGGAGGACTTGCTGGAGGCCAGAGAGAAGCGGGCGGAAGAAATAGCTCACTTACTTCAAACTTATAAGACCCCCATATTGGCTATGAGGGTGAACTATCCGGGATTAAATAAGACGAATGACGTTACCTTGACCATAATCCGGGAAATGAGTTCAACATTATGTAAAATGTTTGGAAGAACCATGTGTTTTAACTCCTTTCAACATGGAGCAGAAGGTCCCGTCTTCCTGGCTGCGGTGAGGGAAGAGGGAATAATCCTTAAAAGGGCTGTTATCGACCTGGAAGAAAAGCATCCCTTAGGGCGCTATGTGGATATCGACATCTATATCGGCAAGGATAGAAGCATTAGCCGGCAAGAACTAGGCTATCCTCAACGAAAATGCTATTTATGCCATGAGGATGCTCATTCTTGTGTAAGATCCCGGCGGCATAGTAGGCACGACGTTGTTGAATATATTGAAAATGGCCTTAAGAACTATGTGAAAGAAAAGAATTATTGAAGGCAAGGGAATGGACGGATTAAGTGTTTAATGTAAATAAAGACAGCATCATAGATCATCGAGCAATAGAGATAGCAAGCTTGGCGGTACAGGCAATCCTTTATGAGGTTTCCTGTAATCCATCCCCCGGATTAGTTTCCAGAGTATCTAACGGTGCCCATTGTGATATGGATTACTACACCTTTTTAGATAGTGCCGCCGCCCTTATCAATCCTTTGATTCAATGCACACAGACAGGATTTTCCGCCGCTGCCCCTAAAGAGATTTTCGAAGAAATCCGGCTCATTGGTCAATGGGGGGAACAAATAATGTTTCAAAAGACAAAGGGGGTTAATACCCATAAAGGCACTCTCTTTTTAATGGGAACTTGTTGTGCAGCAGCTGGAAAAGCTGTAATTTCAGGTGCCGGCTTCTCATCCCTGCAGAAGATAATCCGGGAAATGACCGAAGGTTTAGTGGAAAAAGAGTTAATTTCCAGAGTTAGAGAGCTGGAAATGTTGGAAAGGATTCATCCGTCAGCTTTAACTCATGGGGAAAAGCTCTTTTTAACCTACAACGTTACGGGTATTCGCGGAGAAGTGGAAAAAGGCTTGCCCATTGTTTTTAATCTCTCTTTGCCTTTTTATAAAGAACTTCAGCATTTGAGCCCAAACGCCAGGTTGATTCAGACCCTGCTGGCCATCATGCAGTTTAGCGAGGATACGAATATACTCTACCGGCATTCTCCGAAGATCTTAACTGAGGTTCAGGAAAAAGCTAAAAAAATAATTGTTCTTGGCGGAATGGAAACGGCTGAAGGAGTTAAAGCAATTGAAGCGATGGATAAGGAATTTTGCAGGCGCAGCATAGGTCCGGGCGGGAGCGCAGACTTATTGGGGGTTACTGTTTTTCTGTATTTATTGGAAAGTTATATGGAAAATTAAGTTTAGAAAGAAAAAAGACAAGGCTGAATTTTATCGGCCTTGTCTTTTTCTTCTAATTTATATTAAGAAAGCAGCGATTACTTAGGACCGGGCTGCTTCAAAGGCTGCTTGAATGGCATCTTCCTGAGCTTGAGTGAGAGTACCGTCTGAAACCAGACTGTCAAGTACAGTTGTCATTCTATTGCTGCCTTTGGTTAGCTGTTCACCATCAGCAGGGGCAGAAGGTTTAGCGGCTTCAAGAGCTGCTTGAATGGCATCTTCTTGATCCTGGGTAAGAGTGCCGTCTGAAACTAAGCTGTCCAAGACACTAGTTAAGCCGTTGCCTCTGTTCAGGTGTTCACCGTCAGCAGAAGCAGAGGACCGGGCAGATTCAAGAGCTGCCTGGATGGCATCCTCTTCATCTTGAGAAAGAGTACCGTCTGAAACTAAGCTGTCCAGAACAGTGGTTAGACCGTTGCCCTTATTCAGGTGTTCACCATCAGCAGAGGCAGAAGGTTTAGCGGCTTCAAGGGCTGCTTGGATGGCATCTTCCTGATCCTGAGTAAGAGTGCCGTCTGAAACTAAGCTGTCCAAGACAGTCGTTAAGCCGTTGCCTCTGTTCAGGTGTTCACCGTCAGCAGAAGCAGAGGACCGGGCAGATTCAAGAGCTGCCTGGATGGCATCCTCTTCATCTTGAGAAAGAGTACCGTCTGAAACTAAGCTGTCTAGAACAGTGGTTAGACCGTTGCCCTTATTCAGGTGTTCACCATCAGCAGAGGCAGTAGGTTTGGTGGCTTCAAGAGCTGCTTGGATAGCATCCTCCTGAGCCTGGGTAATTGTACCGGCAGTTACCAGGTTATCTAAGATATTGCTATTCCCGTTGGGGCCTCCCCGTTGGAAGTCCGTACCTGTTTGGTTATGAGAAAAAGCTGGCACTTGCACAGAAGTTGTGCCGGCATACACAGATGTTGCGGATAGGAAGGTTGTAAGGGCTGCGGCAATCATAATTGTTTTTGTTTTTTTCATGATCATAAATCCTCCTTTGTTTGCTACATAGTACCATGATTAATTAGCCTGGGGATTATGTACATACTCTGCCGGGGGGGTTGAGGAAGTAGTATTTGTTTTTTAGTTATTTGCATGAAATTAAGTAAGCACCTCCTTTTAGATCTTCCCATGAGTATGGACATAATCTGACAGTTGATTTTGCTTCGAAGTGGAAATCTTGAAGACATTGTTATTATGCAATGGCAAACTGAAATCAAGCTGAAGCAAAACTGAAACCTAACTGAAAGTCAACTGAAAATATCGTAAAAAGGAAATACCCCCTTTTCCTGATGAGTGGAGAAGGGGTAGTTAATAAGACACATATGAGAAAATGTTTTCTTCTAGAGGAAGGATTATGAAGATAAAAAAAGAATTATTGTATCATACTTTGCATTTTAATTTTTCTGGCGGCATTAGCATGAATTTTAAATAATGGAGGAAAATGATGAACAAACCTAAGCAAAGATTAATGTCCATAGTATTTGGCCTTTTCTCAGTATTGATATTTCCTTATAACGCCTTAGCAGCAAGCCTGCCGGCTCCTGATGATCTAAGTGTCACTGCCGAAAGCTCCAGTGAAATATATTTAGACTGGGATTCTGTAAGCAATGCCACATCTTATGATGTGTACAGAGCTGCCTCGTCTTCCGGGTCTTACGAAAAAATTGCCACCACGACTGCATCAAAATATACGGATGAAGATTTGGAAGAAGATACGAAGTACTACTATAAAGTTAGGGCGGTAAATGGTTCCACTAAAAGCGCTTATTCAGAAATAGAATACGCCAGAACAGAGGAAGGAGATTCGGATTCTCTGTCTGCCCCCAAAAACTTAAGTGCTTCAGCTAAGAGTCCAAGTGAAATCTATGTGGACTGGTATGCTGTCAATGACTCTACATCTTATTATGTGTACAGATCAACCTCATCTTCCGGGTCTTATGAAAAAATTGCTACTACGACCCTTTCCAGATATACGGATACAGATTTGGAACCAGATACGAAGTATTATTATAAAGTTAAGGCAGTGAAAGGTTCCGACACAAGCGCCTATTCCGAAATAGAATATGCTAAAACTGAAAATTATGAGGGAAGCTTGTCAACCCCTAAAGAGCTTAGTGCCACAGCTGAAAGTTCCAGTGAAATATACCTGGACTGGGATGTCGTCAGTAATGCCACATCCTATTATGTATACAGGGCGACTTCATCCTCAGGGTCTTACGACAAAATTGCCACTACGACATCTTCCAAATATACGGACGAAGATTTAGAAGAGGATACAAAGTATTATTACAAAGTCAAAGCAGTTAACAGTTATGATTCAAGCGATTATTCTTCGATAAAATATGCCAAGACCAAGGATGCTGATGATACGGAAGAAGCCTTGCCGGCTCCTGAAGGACTAAGCGCTGAAGCGGAAAGCTCCGATGAAATATACCTGGACTGGGATTCTGTAGATGATGCTGCATCCTATTATGTTTACAGGGCGACTTCATCCTCAGGGTCTTACGACAAAATTGCCACTACGACATCTTCCAAATATACGGATACAGATTTGGAACCAGATACGAAGTATTACTATAAAGTCAAGGCGGTCAACGGTTCTGATAAAAGTGCCTATTCAGAGATAGTACATGCAACAACTGAAGAGTCAGATGACAATGATAATCTGTCAGCCCCTGAAGACCTAAGCGCCACAGCTAAAAGTTCCGGCGAAATATACCTGGATTGGGATTCTGTGGATGATGCCACATCTTATTATATATACAGTTCAACTTCCTATTCAGGAAGTTACAACAAAATTGCAACCACCACTTCCTCAAGTTACACAGATACGAACTTGGATGAAGACACTACCTATTATTACAAAGTTAGGGCGGTAAACAGTACCGATACAAGCGGTTATTCAGAAATAGAATATGCTACCACTGCAGAGTCAGATGATAGCGATACACTGTCAGCCCCGACAGATCTTACTGCATCGGCGGAAAGCTCCAGCGAAATATATCTGGACTGGGATTCTGTCAGTAATGCTAACTCATATTACGTATACCGATCCACCTCCTCCTCAGGCACTTACTCCAAAATTGCCACAGTGACAGCTTCAAGTTATATGGACACCAACTTATCGGCGAATACTACTTATTATTATAAAGTCTTGGCTGTCAATAACTCAGGGACAAGCGCCTACTCTTCCCTAACTCAAGGGACTACGGCTAAATCTGACGGAACGTCATCAAATCCTTCGGTTCAGGTCCAGACCGCACGATTAGCAGGGAAAGATATGTATGGAACTTGTGCGGAAGTAGCCAAATCAGGCTGGAATACATCCTACTACGCCGTCATCGTAAGCGGGGAGAATTTTACGGATGCACTATGCAGCGCTCCTCTTGCTCAGAAGTATAATGCTCCGTTGCTGCTCACTTCAAAAGATACCTTAAACCAACAAACAGAGAGTGAGCTTTCCCGATTAAAAGTTAAAAAAGTAATTATGATTGGCGGCAGCGGGGTTATATCCTCTGCGGTGGAACAAAGTATAAAAGACATGGGGATCGGAGTATCGAGAATTGCCGGAAATGATCGTTACGACACATCAATGAAAATTGCTCAGGCTATGGGCCAATTCGACCAGGCCGTTGTTGCCAGCGGCGAGACCTTTCCTGATGCCCTGTCAATTGCACCAATTGCTGCCATGAAGGGAATTCCCATCCTGCTTACGCCTAAGGACACTCTTCCTACAGATATTGAAGCCTATTTATTAAGAACGGTTCAGAGTACGTATGTGGTTGGCGGAACAGGTGTCATAAGTGACAATGTTCTTCAGCAGCTCCCATCTCCGAAGCGGCTTAGCGGATTAACCCGATATGAAACAAACGTCAGCATCATTGAAGAATTTGCCAAGGATCTGGATTTCGGAACCTGCTACCTATCAACCGGCGAAAATTATGCAGATGCTTTATCCGGTTCTGCCTTAGCTGCACTTTCAAATTCCCCTGTTATTTTGGTGAAAAGTCCTCTTGATCAATCCACAATAGATTTTTTGAGAAGTAAAATGGGAAGTATAGAAAAGGAAGTTGTGTTTGGAGGGACTGTGGTAGTACCGGAGAGTATCTTAGAGGCTATTAATAAAGTGCCGGATAAAGCTGATATACCATCGGCACCGACGGAAATTACGGCCACTCCGCTAAGTTCCACTGAAATAAGCCTTTCCTGGAATTCAGTAAGTAAAGCAACATCCTATTATATCTATGGTTCAACTTCTTCTTCGGGGACCTATACCCAAATTGCTACAGTTACATCTACAAATTATGTGAATACCGGGCTTTGGGCAGACACCACGTATTACTATAAAGTTAAGGCAGTGAACAGTTCCGGTGAAAGCGAGTACTCCCCTGTCGATAACGCCAAAACAGCTGTGTCAGATTACTAAACAATTTGATGAAATTGACGAGCTCGGAGCCTTTAGGACACCCACTACAGTGGGTGTTCTCTCTTGCATTTAATGAACTAAGGAGTAGAATAAAGACGTAGAGTGAGAATATTCAGACGAATGTTTTCGTTCAAACGTTAAAGGAGGGATAAAACGATGAAGGAAATACTTGTGGAAGAGATTATTTCTGCCGTTGAACAACTCTGCATAGATGCTAATTATGACCTTGGCTCCGACATTATGACGGGATTTAAGCAAGCTTTAAAAGATGAGCCATCTCCATTAGGCCGAGAAGTATTGGATAGGCTCATTGAAAACGCGGTCATTGCTCAGGAGGAAAGAGTTCCCATGTGCCAGGACACGGGAATGGCTGTTCTTTTTGTGGAAATCGGCCAGGATTTGCATGTTGCAGGCGGAGGTCTTACCGACGCTATCAATGAAGGAGTACGCCGGGGATATGAGAAAGGATACTTGCGAAAATCAGTGGTTAAAGATCCCTTTGAGAGGGTGAACACTGGAGATAATACTCCGGCCGTGATTCATTATGATATAGTATCGGGGGATACGCTGCGCCTTGTTGTAGCTCCCAAAGGATTTGGAAGTGAAAACATGGGAGGTTTAAAAATGTGCAAACCCTCTGAAGGCTTAGAGGGGGCAATGCAGTTTGTGGTTGACACAGTAGATCGAGCAGGAGGAAACCCTTGTCCGCCCATAATTGTAGGCGTGGGTGCTGGCGGAACAATGGAAAAAGCTACTTATTTGGCAAAAAAAGCCCTGCTTCGTGAAGTTGGCAAACATAATCCCGAAGGCCGTCTGGCCGAAATTGAGGCAGAGTTATTAGATCGTATTAATCGCTTGGGAATCGGACCTCAAGGTTTTGGAGGAGTGACAACGGCTTTAGCCGTCAATTTGGAGGTGTATCCGACTCATATTGCAGGAATGCCTGTGGCAGTAAACATAGGTTGTCACGCAACCCGTCATAAAGAAATTACATTGTTAGGGAGGGAAGTCTAATGAGCCAAACTATCCGCATTGAAACTCCCCTTACCCAGGAGAAGCTCAGGAAACTGAAGGTTGGGGACAATGTTTTGATTGATGGTGTAATTTATACCGGGCGGGATGCGGCCCATAAAAAAATGGTAGAAGCTTTGGAGAGAGGAGAAGACCTTCCTTTTGACATGAAGGATCAAATTATCTATTTTGTAGGCCCGACTCCTGCCAAAGAAGGGCAAGTGATTGGATCTGCCGGTCCAACCACCAGCGGACGGATGGATGCCTATTCTCCCAAGCTGATTGCCAAAGGATTAACAGGGATGATCGGCAAAGGACTGCGATCCGCTGAAGTCATTGATGCTATGAAAAAACACGGTGCCATTTATTTCGGTGCCAT
This sequence comes from Desulfosporosinus orientis DSM 765, assembly GCF_000235605.1. GTDB lineage: Bacteria > Bacillota > Desulfitobacteriia > Desulfitobacteriales > Desulfitobacteriaceae > Desulfosporosinus > Desulfosporosinus orientis. Next base: position 5,459,399 of record NC_016584.1, on the reverse strand, counting down.
TGGCGGTGCAGGAGCCCTCATCGCCAAACGTATTGTTTCGGCGGAGGTTATTGCTTATCCTGAACTGGGAACGGAAGCAGTTCGACGTTTAGTGGTTAAGGATTTCCCGGCCATGGTGATCATTGATCATGAGGGAAATAATCTCTACGACATTGGAAAAAACCAATATCGAAGGGCCTAACAATCACAAAAGCTTCACATTTTCTTTAGCAAATCCATGGTTTTTTAGAGTATAATAAGGATATTCTTATTAGACCATATCCTGTAAATTAATCCTTGATAGGAGTTGCTGAAGAAATGAATTGCCCGCTGTGTGAAGCGCGTGATGTCGGTCGAATTGGCCGTGACCGATACTACTGTAGAGAGTGTTGCCATGAGTGGACGAAGGGCGATGGTGTGGTTCAAATTTATGAAGTATTGTCAGATGGATCTGTGGCAAGGATAGAAACAAAGCCTGAGTCATTTTCTTGTACATTAACACCTCTTCCGGTTGTTCGCAGACGCGCTGGTTAGAGCTCCCTTGGTCAGAACAGACATAAATGAAGTTAACTTACTTAAACCCGCATAGAATGTCATTTATAATGAAAGAGCCGAAATGAACAGAAGTTACAGTTCATTTCGGCTCTTTCCAGGTTTTAGCTTTCATATTTTTCGATTTTGAGGTACTAAGTTATAACTCCCAAAATATTAGCGATAAGTGCAGGATTTCGTCGACATATCTAGAAATGTAGAAAATATAAGAACAGTACACACTGCCCTGGGAATTATTATCGAGGGCAAAGACTTTATAACAGAAAAAGATAAGGAATAGGGCTTTGAAAAAGAGAGGATGAATAATGATGACTCAATTACACCAGTTTAGTTTGGATGAGGCTCTTCAATTATTGAAAATGGATGCAGAACAATTAGCCCTTCTTAAAGAAGTTCGACATGTTATTGAGCGGGATTCCGATGAAATTATTACAAACTTTTATGCCCATGTGACAACGGTACCAGGGCTAAAAGCGATTATTGACCGTTTTTCTTCAGTGGAGAAATTAAAAGTTACCATGAAGAAATATTTGTTCTCTCTCTTTCCTGAAAAAGTTGATGAAGAATTCATAGAGTGGCGGATTACCATCGGAGGAGTGCATAAACGGATCGATCTGCCGCCTTTTTACTATTTAAGTGCTAATCAAATCTTGTGTGATGAGATTATACCCAGGATTTTTGAACATTATCGTAAAAAAACTGATCAAGCGCTTCGAGTGAGTTTGGCCTTGCAACGCTTTTTAAGCTTTGATCAACAAGTTGTAATGGCCAGTTACATCCAGTCCTATATGAACGAAATTGACAAAAAGGCTGAATTAGAGAAAGCCCTTTACGAGATTGACAGCTTACAGCGCAGTGTAAGTGAAGCAAGTCAGGCCTTGGCTGCAACTTCGGAACAAACAGCAGCTTCGGCAGCAGAGATGAATGAAGCAACTGCCCGAATTTCAAGCAATGCCTCTGAAGCTGCCGAATTTTCTCGTCAGGTTGATTCTCTGGCACAAGAGGGTGCCCGAAAAATTCAGATGATTTCAGAGACTATTTTGCGATTATCAGATATGACCTCAGAGATGCAAGAAAAGATGCTGGAACTGGACAAAAGTTCCGCACGAATTGCCTCCGTCACAGATGTCATAAAAGAAATTGCTTCCCAGACCAATCTCTTAGCGTTAAATGCCGCCATTGAAGCGGCCCGTGCAGGAGACAGCGGCAGAGGTTTTGGCGTGGTGGCAGAAGAAGTGAAAAAGCTTGCTAATCATTCAGAACAATCGGTAAAAGAAATAAGTTCACTGATTGCCTTGACAAAGCAAAATACAGTAGCTGTTAATCACTCCATTGCTCAAACTACTGAAGCTATGCAAGGCGCTGCAGCTGAAGCTGGAGAAGTTGTAAGCCGTTTTGGAGACATTATGTCCGCAATCAATGCCAGCATACAACAAGTTCAGGGTATTGCCCAACAAATCGATGCCTTATCCTCAACAGCCGGACAAATAGGTGCAGCATCCGAAGATGTTGCCAATTCTGCCACCTCTTTGGCTCAAATGGGTTTGAGGGACTAAAGGGTTAGAGAATGCAAGAAGTTAGTAATTGGAGGTAACAGCATTGGTTGAAGATGCTTTCTACATCCGCAGGATGTGGAGCTTTTCCCACGCTTTGGATCTGGGTTTGGTTGATGAGGAAGTTGAGAGAGATTTACAGATTTCAGTGGGGGAAAGGCACGGTGAACGAGTCGCCTATATTGCTATGCGTTTAGGGCGTTCTCTTGGCTTAAATAAAAAAGCTCTTGTCCATCTTACGGTTGCCGGATTGCTCCATGACATTGGAGCATTAGGCTTCTTTAGAGAGTATGAGGGGGACCGCCGGCTCCTTCAAAGGCATTGCTTTGTTGGAGCTTCAATAGTTCAGCGTTTTCCTGCCGGTGACATTCTTGCTCAAGCAATCAAATATCACCATGAGACTCCCGATCCGGCACATGGCGCCTTGCATGCTTCGGAGGCAGAAGTTCCTTTGATGGCGCGTATCTTATCTTTTGCAGACCAAGTGGATCTTTTAATAAAACGAAGATTAACGAGTCGAAAGGATAGAGAAGAGATCATTGACTGGGTTTCTTCAAACACTGGGACCTTATTTTATTCTGAAGTTGCTGCAGCCTTTAAACAAGTAGCACAAAAAGAGGCGTTTTGGCTGGATCTGGACCAGCCGGATCTGCTTCAAATTGCTCTTGAACTATTATGCGGAAAATGGCATTTGCCGTCGACAAGGGATTTGAAGAGTGGCTTTACCGATGACTTAGCGGCAACCTTTGCCGATTTGATTGACCAGAAAAGTAAGTTTACAGCGCGTCACTCACGGTCCGTTGCCGAAACCGTTCAGCATTTAGCTGAGGGACTGGGCTGGCAGGATGAACGACTGCATGAAATTTATACGGCCGGTTTACTCCACGACTTAGGTAAGCTCTCAATACCTAGAAAAATATTGGATAAGCCTGGTCCTCTTGACTCTATGGAAATAAAAATTATTCGCACACATACATATTACACCCATCGCTTATTGACTCAGGCCGGGTTTCCCACTCGAATGGTAGAATGGGCCGCGCACCACCATGAGCGCCTTGATGGCAAAGGCTATCCTTTTGCTTTAGGGGAAAATGAACTTGACGAGGGTTCGCGAGTTATGGCTATAGCGGATATTTTTGCTGCATTAACTGAAGATCGCCCTTATCGTAAAGCAATGAGTCAGGGTGAAGCTCTTGCTTTGATTCAGCGTGGAGCAGGGACGATGCTGGACCCCGGGTTAATCGATGTGGCGAAAAGGGTGTTATAGGGGGGACTTGTGTGCACAGCCCTCGGTGCTTACGACGCAGAGCAAACTAACCGTTTAAACTCCTGGCTTTGGGGAGCGGGGTTCATCCTTCGGCGATAGTATTATTTGGAGAACCCGCCTACGGCGATAATCTCCACTGGAGATTATCGGGCCAAAAGCGCCATCCATGGCGCATTGGCCGCAGCGCACGTCCGTGTGCGCTGCCCCGTATCTGGGGTCAGGAGTTTAAACGGAAGTTTGCTTTTCTGCTTTCGTAAAGACCTCGTGCTCGTGTCACACTGCGTCCCTAGCTTAGGGGTCGAGGGAACGGAATATGGGGTCGGACGGCACATAAATGTGCGCCGTCAGCTGTGGGTTGGAGTGGGATTGTGTTTGGGGGATGAAGAGGCATTTGTGGAGATAGAGTAAGGATTCAAGAAGTGTCAACACTGCATCCCTGGCTTAGGGGTCGAAGGAACGGAATATGGGGTCGGACGGCACATAAATGTGCACCGTCTGAAAGTGGGTTGAGAGTTGTCCGAAATACTACCGGACGTAGGTGAGGCCGCAAGGAATTTGAAGTATATTCTTTCTGAGTTTGTTCATACGTGCTTAAACAAACTCAGAAAGAGTATACTTTTTATGCTGTTCGGAAGGCAAAAACATAGATGAATTCCGGGGTTGTGCCAGAAGTCTTCTCCGCTAAATTAACCCGTGGGAAGCTTTCTTACATTATTTGTGGTAAAGTTATAGAAAGGTTGTAGTGATAATAACCAATGAAGAAAGGGGGATAACGTTGTTTTACCCTTTTGAAATGGAGCAATATCTGGAATCCTTATTGGGTGAAAGGGACACTCTATTAAGAGAAATTGAGGAGCAGGCTCTCAAAGAGACAATTCCTATAGTGACACCTATGGTTGGCAATTTTCTCAACTTACTTGTACACATGTCAAAAGCCAAGAGAATCTTGGAAATAGGAACAGCTATCGGATATTCAACCATTTGGCTGGCGCATGGGGCGAAAGAGACCGGAGGGCATGTTACTACGATTGATATGAATAAAGATCGTCTGGCGCGAGCTAAGGAAAACATCAATCGGGCAGGACTTTCCGAACAGGTTACAGCTATAGAGGGGGATGCTCGCAAGGTTCTTAAGACTCTGGATTCAGAGTTTGATTTTGTTTTCGTTGATGCAGCTAAAGGAGAATATTTAGAGTACTTAAATCTCATTTATCCCTTGATTGAACAAAGGGGATTGTTAGTTGTGGATAATGTTTTATTTAGGGGATGGGTTGTTCCGGGGAGTGCTTTTGCACCTAAATATGACCGTATGGTAGGCGGGCTGCGCCGCTTTTTAGAGGATCTTTCCTTGAACCCGGACTTTTCCACGTCTGTTTTACCTTTTGGAGATGGGGTGTCGGTTAGTCGGAGGATAGGAAAATGACATCTGTTCAGCGCTATGGAGAAATTGATGTGCTTAGAGCCCTGGCGATCATTTTAATGGTGCTTTTTCATTTCGTTTATGATTTAAGAGAATTCGCAGCAATCAATATCAACTATGAAAGTCCCCTGTGGTTTGTGATAGGGAAGGCTTCGGCACTGATTTTTATATTTATATCGGGGCTTGCCAGCGGCTTAAGCAGATCTCCCGTGAGACGGGGATTGATAGTTTTTCTTTTGGGGATGGTTGTTTCAGTTGTTACTTATTTGGCATTGGCTGATATGTACGTGCGTTTTGGCATCCTGCATTTTTTAGGTGTGGCGATGATATTATTTCCGCTGCTCAACACTTTGTCATCACCGCTGCTGCTTATTTTAAGTGGGTTGGCGGCTTTGTTGGGATTTTTACTTAATAAAATTGTGCTGAGAACCAGTCTATTAATTCCTTTTGGAGTCATATATAAGAACTTTAGTACTGTAGATTATTATCCTCTTTTTCCCTATATAAGTGTTACTATCCTGGGAATTCTTGCTTATCGACATTATTATGCCCGCAGGGATAAACGTCTGTTTAAACTTGAAGTCAGATCTAAGTCCATTCGTTGGTTGAGCCGGCATTCATTGGCAATCTATTTAGTCCATCAGCCTATCCTGTTACTAATAATTCTGGGGGTACGATTTTTAAAGTAACACATCATGCCAAAATATGGTATCATCTAGGTAAAGGCGTATCATACTATAGGAAGGAGCCGACAGTTTTGGCTATGTTCGTTCATGAACATTTGATGCAGGCGGTTTACTTTGCTCCCCGTGGGAAAAAGCGTCTTCTCTTTTTGGGATCCAATATTACCCAACGTTATTTGAGTCCTGAGGATAAGTTGATTGGGTTTGTCGGGGATGCTGGGGCCGGTAAGTCCCTGCTGATACGAGGAATGTTTCCGGGCTTAGAACTTACCAATGACGATGATGGAATTAATATTCGCCCCTTACCTTTAATGGAGGATGCCGATCGGGGGCATTTTCGCTATCATACTTATCATTTAGATGTCCGCTTCGAGTCAGCGTTTACTCAACCATGGATCATTGCGGAAGCTATTCAGAAAGCCATCTCAACGGGACATCGAGTGGTGGTTGAGCATTTTGATCTTGTTTACCCTCAGCTTAAAGTCAATGCTGAGGTTTTGATTGGAGTTGGCGAAGAAGTTATTGTCACGCGTCCCACGGTATTCGGACCGGAACCGAAAAGTATTGCGGATATCGTTTTTGATTCCATTAAATATCGCCGCATGGCCCACAGTGCTGAGGATATTACGTCCATGATCCTTGAGGAAATGGGTTTGGATAAGCCTGAAGTGCATAGTGACATAAAACATGGCTTTGTCTTAGAACTTCCGGAAAAGCCGGATATTGACTTGGATTTAGTAGAGCAGCGGGTTCTGGATCTGATTAATGCTAATTTGCCTATATGTTTTGCCAATGATGAACACATTAAGGTCGGCGAAATGATTTATCCCTGTACGGGGCCTCGCATCCATATTCGACGGTCCGGTGATATTAAAGGGTTTCACCTGTTGAAGGAATTCAGATTCGACCCCATTGCCCAGCTTTATACCATTGCAGGCATTGTGGGTGAAGAAGTAACCCCAGCTCGTTCACTGGATCTATTCGCTTCAAGAAAGCCTGAGTTTTAAAGGACATAAAGCCATCACCATGCCTTATTAGTAAGTCCTTGCTGAGGCTGCGGGTTGGCGTTTTAAGGACTATTCTGCTAAACTATAACAGTATTCCCAAAAGAAAGGTAAGGTTATCGATATGCAGCGTTCCAATGGCCGAGGAAATCATGAATTACGTCCTGTTAAAATTACGCGGAAGTTTACGAACATACCGGAAGGTTCCGTCCTGATAGAGATCGGAGAAACAAGGGTTTTGTGTACAGCCAGTATTGAAGAAAAAGTGCCCCATTTTCAGAAAGGGACAGGCAAAGGCTGGGTTACGGCAGAATATGCCATGATCCCGCGAGCTACTCAAACTCGCACCCAACGAGAGGCAAGTAAAGGTAAACTTACTGGCCGTACTATGGAAATTCAACGACTCATAGGCCGAGCCTTGCGATCGGTTATTGATTTGAAAAAGCTTGGTGAGCGAACAATCTGGCTGGATTGTGATGTCTTGCAAGCCGATGGGGGAACTCGTACGGCGTCTATTACCGGAGCCTATGTAGCGATGATGGATGCTGTTCAATTCTTGTTGGAGAAGAAGCTTATTAAGGCAAATCCGGTGTTGGATTCCTTAGCCGCTGTTTCCGTCGGAAAAGTTCTGGGAACTGGGGTTCTAGACTTAGAATACGAAGAAGATTCTCAGGCGGAAGTAGATATGAATATTGTTATGACTGGGTCAGGCAAGTTCGTAGAAATTCAAGGGACTGCTGAAGAAGTACCCTTTGATCGCGAAGATCTCAACAACTTTTTAGAGTTGGCTGAAAAGGGAATTCGCTCCTTAATGGACGTTCAGAAATCCGCGCTGGAGACAAACACATGAAGATAATACTGGCGACTCAAAATAAAGGTAAAATCCGGGAACTCCAAGATCTGCTTGTTGACGAAGATATCCAAGTGCTTTCACTTAAGGATATCGAAGGCTGGGAAGATGTCGAGGAGAATGGAGAAACCTTTGCGGATAATGCCATGTTAAAAGCCAGAGCGGCTGTTGAGAAAACCGGCTTAATTGCTTTAGCTGATGATTCCGGCCTGGAAGTAGACGCTTTAGGCGGCAGGCCGGGAGTGTTTTCGGCACGTTTTGCCGGAGAACCGAAAGATGACGAGAGAAACAATAACAAACTCCTGCAGCTCCTACGAGATGTTCCGGAGGATAAAAGGTCGGCTCGCTTTCGCTGCGCCTTGGTGGTGGCAACGCCCGATGGCCGTGAATTTCTGACGGAAGGTACTGTAGAAGGAAGGATCTTGAGGGAGCGCCGCGGCAGCGATGGATTTGGTTATGATCCACTCTTCTATGTGCCGGATTACTCACGGACTATGGCTGAGCTAACCTTGGCTGTGAAGAATAAGCTCAGTCATCGCGGGCAGGCTTTTCGCAAGGTGATTCCAATTCTGAAATCTCTAAAATCATAGAATGACTTTACTATAAAGCTTACTATAAAGCTGAAAATAGGACTTAAAAAACTTAGAAAAAAGTTCAGTTTTTTTCAATACATTTCCTTGACGAAAACCTAAAGATGAGCTATACTAACTAAGTCACCAAATCGGGGTATAGCGCAGCTTGGTAGCGCGCCTGCCTTGGGAGCAGGAGGCCGGGGGTTCAAATCCCTCTGCCCCGACCATTTTATTTAGGTCGAAGTTCGAGGGAACTTCGAATTTATAGTTCAAAAGGCTATAAATTTAAACCTGGAAGTTTTGAGCTGGACCGTTATAATGCGCCTGTAGCTCAGTTGGATAGAGCATCTGCCTTCTAAGCAGGTTGTCGGGGGTTCGAGTCTCTCCAGGCGCACCAATCACGCAGACTTTATGGTGGGTGTGGCGAAGTGGTTAACGCACCGGGTTGTGGTTCCGGCATTCGTGGGTTCGAAACCCATCACCCACCCCATAATGTAAACTAGCACCGAGAATTTATTCTCGGTGTTTTTTGTTTAAGTCAAAGATAACTTAAAATAGTAAATTTGACTTGGCCTTCTTTGGATTTCCGGGGTCGGGCGGCTTCGCCACATCCTGCAAGAAAAGCTAATTCGTGCGAAGACAGTGTCTTCGTCACCGCAGCATTCCGAGGCTCGCCCGCTCGCGGTTGCGGGAGCTTCCTTCAGCGGGTAAGTATTCTTTGGAGATAGCCGCTTCGGCGAAAATGTCCACCGGACACTTTCGTGCCAAACCTCCGGGTAGTACCTGGAGTGAACGCTGGCCATGACGATAAGCGGACGAGCTTATCGCCACACTGCAGCTCATTATACATACTCCTGCAGTGTGGATTTGCCGAGTGTCCCCGAAGCCCGAAGACACTGTCTTCGCACGAATTAGCCTTCTTGCAGGACGGCGAAAGGGGACCCAGGCTCCGCAATCCCCACAACCGCTTTGTGGGCTTTTATCGCCTCTCCATGCCATGGGTTCGCTTCTGTGGACGAAGCTTCCCTGGCCTTCGGGTCTTTGGGTTTTGGGGCGTGCTTTTGAGGGAGTTTTCAAGGTGAGCTTTTCAGAGTAGTAGATACCTTGGCACAATAATTGCAGTTAATAAACATGTTTTAGCTAATTTACCGTAAAAAGGGCTATAAATAGTTGATTTTATAAATAGAGGAGTGTGGTGACGTTGGCTTATATTTTGGGGATAGATACCGGAGGTACTTACACTGATGGTGTAATCTTAGATTTTAAAGGCAGAACGGTTGTGAAAAAGGCAAAAGCATTCACAACGCCACAGGATCTTACTATTGGTATTAAAGAATGCATCGATAATTTAGGAGAACTCAATCCAAACGAGGTTAAAATGGTTTGTCTTTCCACAACCCTTGCCACAAATGCCATTGTTGAAGGGCGCGGCGGCAAGGTTGGTTTGATATTGATCGGCAACAAACCCCCTGGAGTTTTTCCGGCCCAAAAAGTCGGCTTAGTTTCCGGTGGACACGATGGGTTGGGGAGTCCTGTCTGTGAACTGGACCAAACAGCATTAGAACAGGTCATTAGGGGTATGAAAGGGGAAGTAGACACTTTAGCTATTTCCGGAATCTTTAGTATCAGAAATCCCGAACATGAAAATCTTGCCAAAGAGTTAGTGCATCAGGAATGGGATGTTCCGATTGTGTGTGCTCATGAGCTAAGCTCGAACATAGGACTCTATGAACGGACAGTGACTGCCTGTTTAAATGCTAAGCTGCTGCCCATCATAGCAGATCTGCTGATTGCCGTTAAACAAGTACTAAAGAACAAGCTGATCGATGTTCCTATCATGATTGTCAAAGGAGACGGGTCATTGATCAGCGAAGAGAAGGCCCGCTTTAAACCTATTGAGACCATCTTGTCCGGGCCCGCTGCGAGTATTGTCGGGGCCATGTTCCTCTCAGGATTGGAAACATTTTTAACCCTGGACATGGGCGGTACCACTTCGGATATCGGAATTATTCAGAATAAATGCTGGCGAATGCATGAAGAGGGTGCTATTGTAGCAGGCTGGAGAACTCATATTGACACGGCAGGTATTAGTACCGTAGGTCTCGGCGGCGACAGTTACATAACCGTTCAAGGAAAAGGCCAGTTGACCATTGGCCCGACCCGGGTTATTCCCCTGAGTGTGGTGGGTGAACGCTATCCCTATCTGGCGGGGGAGTTAAATCAAATGCAGCGGACGAAAGCCCTTTGCTCGGATCGCATTTTTAATGGACAAACTATGGATAGTTGGATCATACTCAAGACTCCTCGTGCTCGGGAAGCCTTAAATGGGGATGAACAACTTATCATTGAGGCTTTAGAAGATGGACCACATAATACGCAAATCATCAAAAATCGAATCGGAAAATACGTAAGTCCTTTTGCTTTAAAATCATTGGAGCAAGCCGGAATCATTGGCCGAATCTCATTTACACCCACAGACGCTCTGCATTGTCTGGGACAGTTTAAACAATGGAACGTTGAAACCGCACTTGCTGGAGCAAGAGTCCTGGCCAATACCTACGGCTGTGATCAGGAGAAGTTTGTAAGTCTTTGTCTGGAAAAAATGACCCAATCCTTAGCTCTTGCCATTTTACAAGGAATATCCTTAAAACAAGGCTATTCCTTTGATATAAACGATCCGAACTTTAAGTTCTTCCTGGAGCCCTTTCTAAAGCCAACGAACCAGAACTTAGATATTCAAGTTCCTATTCGTTTGAATTATCCTGTTGTTGCCATCGGTGCTCCGGTGACAGCTTACTTGCCCGCAGTAGGAGACTTATTGCAGACTAAAGTGATTATCCCTGAACACAGTGAAGTCGCTAATGCTATTGGAGCGGCCATGGGTAAGGTGAGCGAAAAAGTTATTGTATTGATTAGACCGGGTTATACGGTTCACGCTCCGTGGGGATTGGAAAAATATACGTTATATGAAGAGGCCTGTGATCAAGTTCTGACCCAGGGGAAAGAGCTGGCCTTAGAAAATGCCAAACAAACAGGCATTATTGAGCCTGAGCTTATCATAAACCGGGATAAAGTGACCACTGAAACAGATTTTGGGCCGGTATTTATTGAAGAGTACTTCGAAATTATCGCCTCCGGATATTGTCAGGAGAGGGTGATTTAAAATGTCTTGCATTCTAGGAATAGATACCGGCGGAACCTTTACAGATAGTGTCCTCTTGGATTTTGAGAAAAAGACCATTCTAGCCAAAGCCAAAGCATTTACCACACCTCAGGATTTAACTATTGGTATCAAAGAGTCTGTCGGCAATTTGGGTGGGATTGAACCAGAAACAATCAAAATGGTCTCTCTGTCCACAACCTTGGCAACGAACTCAATTGTTGAAGGCCGGGGCGGCAGGGTAGGTCTGATTCTAATCGGTAAAAGAAAACCAAAAGGGGACTTGCCGGCCCATAGAGTTGCCCTGATTTCAGGAGGGCATAACTTATATGGAGTGCCCTTTACCGAACTTGATACCCAAGAACTGTCAAGAGCCATCGAGCAGATGAAAGGAGAAGTTGACACTCTTGCTATATCAGGGAATTTAAGCATCAGAAACCCTGCCCATGAACAAGAGGTCCGGGAAATCATACGCAGGGAATGGGATGTTCCTATTGTTTGTGCTCACGAACTCAGTTCGAAATTAGGATATCACGCTCGAACAGTGACGGCCTGTTTAAATGCCAGGCTGCTGCCGATTATCAGGGAGCTATTGGGGGCAGTTAAGAGTGTTCTTAGAGATAAAGGTATTATGGCCCCAGTCATGGTTGTCAAAGGAGACGGTTCTTTAATCAATGAAGAAGCGGCCTATGAAAAACCCATTGAGACCATTTTGTCCGGGCCTGCTGCCAGTGTGGTAGGGGCAACCTTTCTCACAGGTATGGAAACTGTCTTGACCCTGGATATGGGCGGTACCACAACAGATATTGGCATCGTCAAAAATCATCGTTGGCGGATGAATGAGGCGGGAGCCATCGTTGCCGGCTGGAGAACCCATATCAATACTGCAGAAATCAGCACCTTTGGTATAGGCGGAGACAGTAATATTAAAATTGATGCCGGCAGTTATGTGCGAGGGGCCAACCAAGGAAAACTAACTATCGGACCGGCTCGGGTATGGCCATTAAGTGTAGCTGCTGTACGTTACCCTCATTTAATAGAGGAACTCAAATCGATCAAAGGGAAGCGAACTGTTTATCAAGGGCAGGCCGTGGATTGCTGGATGATACTGAAGCAGCCCCGGCACCTGGAAAGTCTAAGATCCGATGAAAGGGCCATAGTGGAAGTGCTGGTGAAAGAAGCCCACAATATCCTGGCCTTAGAAAAGCGCTTAGGGGGTTCCCTCAGTCCCTTAGCCATGAACTCTCTTGAACAGGCCCAAATTATCGGTCGAATCTCCTTCACACCGACGGATGTTTTACATTCCTTAGGTATGTTAAAAAAATGGAGTACTGCGGCAGCCCTTGAAGGCTCCAGAATTTTAGCTCTCGAATATGGCTGCTCTGCCGAACGTTTTGCCCAGTATTGTCTGGAACAGATTACCCAGTCTCTGACCATTTCAGTCTTGCAAAGTCTAGTCTCAAAACAAGGGCATAACTTTTCTATCCAGGAGGATCAAAGCTTTAATTTTTTGACGAACCCTCTTTTCAAGCAGAACCATCCTGATCATGACTTCAGCCTGCGGATTGGTCTGAACTATCCTATTGCAGCCATCGGGGCGCCTGTTGAGTCGTATTTACCCGCTGTAGGCAATTTGCTGAATACCCAAGTGACGATCCCGGAACATAGTGAGGTTGCCAATGCTGTTGGAGCAGCAGTAGGCAAAGTCAGTGAACGAGTAACCGTAGTCATTAAACCCGGTTTCAAAGTGCATGCACCTTGGGGGTGCGAGGGATACATGCAGTTGGAAGATGCCCGGGAGAGTATTCTGGTCAAAGGAAAGGCCAGAGTTATGGAAAATGCTCGCCAAGCTGGGCTTAAAAATCCCGAGATAGTGATTAATCACGATGTTACTTCTTGCCAGACGGATTTCGGAGAAGTCTTTCTCAGTGAAGTTTTTGAGATCACAGCCTCAGGTTATCCGCAGAACATATTTTAAGCAAAACTAATTCAAGATGGAGTTGCTTACGCCTAGGTCCGGTTTTTTAAGCCTGACCTAGGCGTATTTTTCTATCAACAGGCAATCTCAAACTTGCAATCCATGATGATGCTCCCCCCCAAAAAAAGCTGACTGGCATCGTAAAGATATGATGTAAGGGTTATGGAAGCTTGAAAATTTATATTTAATGGCTGCTTACTTAAAGATTTTATGAAATGAGGGAAACGAATGCAAAGGACAAAATCAATTAAAAAACAAATAGCTGTTGGAATTACAGCTGCACTTTTGGTGCTGCCAATGGGCATATCCCCAGCTTTTGCGGACACTGCCACATCAACTGGGACAACAACGACTGCTGCTGCAGACTCCAGTGCTAACACCACAACTACAGATAATGCAGCTAATGATGTCGCAAGTACGGATACTGGAAACACCGGCACAGGCACAGATGTTACAGGTACCGACAGCACTAATTCAGACGTTGATTCAGACTCTAATGCTGAAGATCAGGATAATGATTCTGTGGCTGTAGTGGATGAAGACGGCAATACGGTTGATCCCGCTAATTGGCTGACAGATTTAATTGGGAAGCTCCAAATAGCCTTAACCTTTGATCCTGTTCACAAAAGTCAGTTAATGGAAGAACATGCCTTAAAGAAGTTGGCAAAAGCCCAGAAATTAATGGCTGAAGGGAAAACGGAAGAATCACAAACGGTTTTTTATGAATATGCAGATAAGATTGCGAAAGCCCAAGAATTCTTAGATAAGGTTGAGGACCCCAGTTCAGAAGAAGCCCAAAAACTTACGTTAGCCCTTACAAATGTTAATCAAAAGAACGTTGAGGTTTTAGGAAACTTATTAGAAAAGCTTCCTCCTCAAGCCGCTCAAAAGGTGGCGCTTAATGTGGTACGCTCTATGGAAAAGGCAGTTACTAAACTGGAAAAACAGGATGCTCAGGTTGACAGTACCACTGAATCAGATACAGTTCCAGTAACGGTTGCTCCGGCAACAGATCCTGCCACCCCGGCAGCGGATCAAAAGGAACTCAAAAAACAAGCTAAAGCAGCCTTGAAGGAATTTAAAAAATCCCTTCAGGAAAAAGGGAACTTTCATTTAAATGACAGTGATGATAATGATCAAGACCAAGATCAAGATAACGACGATACAGATGATACAGATGCTGCAGTTTCTGCTCAGGATCCCGTTGCAAGCTCCAGTCAGCCAACCTCTGTGACTGTTGCCCCGGGTACACTGAAGTCAATGCCTTCAGTTAGTGGAGAACATGACAAAATTGAACGTCAAAATCAGGATAAGAATCATGATGAGAAAGGTAAGGATGACAACAATAAACAGGATGATCACCAGGGCAAAAAATAAAACCCCTTATCAGGTTATCAGGTTTTAATCAATCCATTGAAAAGCGGTTCAGTATAGAGTGAGCCGCTTCTTTTTTCACTACTCAGAAAGTATAAACTTGCGTTATATACTGCAAGATGGCTAATACGCGCGAAGACAGTGTCTGCAAGAAGAGATAATCCGTTCGAAGACAGTGTCTTCGTTGGCGGCCAGCCAAGTTTTCTAATAGTCTTCTAAACTTATGAGGCTTCGTGGTATACTAAATATTATCAAGCACCTTAAGGGATGGAGAAGTTTATGGGCAAGGCGAAGCCAAGTGCCGATGATTTGCGGCGCCAGATAGGTTATACAATAGTTACTTTCTTAAGTGTATTTCTGTTTATCCCAGTGCTGTGGTTTATTCATTTATTCTCCGGAAATCAGAGTCTCTTTATTCGCTGGGGATGGTGTTCCGCTTTCTTAGTGATTTTTAATGGGGTATTCTATTATTGGAAGTATCCTGTCAATTGGCTGAGAAATCTTCTGGCTTTAGTTGGAATTGATTTCCTGATTCTTTTATTTGAGTATTTTTGGTTAATTCAAGGGATGAGTTAAGATACAGAGCCCTGGAAGTTGGGACCGGCAAAGCTTTGTTTATGTGCTTTGGATTATATAAAACACAAGGAAAACTCCAACTGCGAGGACTAAACCGGTGAGGGCAGTGTTTAATATTGATGAGGACTCATAGGTGCCCTCAGTGATTTGTTTTTCTGTTCTTTTGTATTTGATAAAGGCAGATACACTCATGATGGCACCAAGGCCAACGAGAATTATTCCAACGATGGAAGATGATCCAAGAGAAGAAGGCAATGTATGCTCATCTTGTCCTAAAACGTATGCCATTTGTCTTACAAACAATGAAAATCTCTCTACGACGAAACCGAATCCCATTATTCCTATAGATGTTCTAATCCATGCCAGAAACGTTCTCTCATTGGCCATATAAAAGCGTGGGTCACCAGCTTTTGCCTGCTTAGCTTCTTTAATGGTTTTAGACATAGAGCATCCTCCTATAGTGTTATCTTTTATTCATTATAACTTATTGTCTGGCGGCCATGAGAGAATTTTGTCTTGGTGTCAGGGGCAATGAAGGTTTAATGAGTATAAAAGCCTGTATAAACAATTAAACCCGCATGAAATGCGGGTTTAAAAACAAAGTATGGTGCGAGAGAAGGGACTCGAACCCCCACGGTTTCCCGCTGGAACCTAAATCCAGTGCGTCTGCCAGTTCCGCCACTCTCGCGAGATAAAATTACTGTAACAGAAAGGATTGTATCATAATTTCTTGAATCTGACAAGTGGAAGCTTTTAGCAGTTTAAGTTAAGGTTAATTTAGAGTATGTTCTTAAGGCTTAGCCTTTCATTGTCATGGATAAAGTCGAAATATTGTTTTAAGGAAGTCACTTCTCCAAGAGAAAGTGCAGGATCTTTTGATTCTATGAATTTTCTCAGCCTCTCGATGGCTAGATCGATTCTGTCAATTTCTTGATGATCTAAAATTACGCTCCACCAAGTGCCGTTATTATTCCAGTTTTCTTGGACAATCGCTAATTCCTCATTCGCTGCCTGCCATTTTTCCGTGTAAATAGATTCTTGAATGACCTGAAGATGAGCGCTGGCAGTATCAGTCGTGTTTTCAACAAATCTATAAGAAGTAATAGAGCCTATCAAAAAGAATAGGATAATCACAATAATCGTTGAAACCGTTCTCAGCATATTATCACCTCACATCAGGATTTTTTTTCTTTTTATTATTTTTTTGCTTTTTGGGCTGCTTCTTTTCTTGAGCAAATAGATTCCCCGAGGAATCAAGACTGGCAATAAACACATCTTCAATTTGATGGATCTTTTGTTTTTTAAGCTCCTTTTTCAGCCATTGGATGTCCTTATTATAATGCTCGAGGTTTTTTTTATTTAATTTGCCGTCCATGATAACTGTCAGCGGAAGTCCTTCATATTGAGGGCTTATTTTAAAGTCATCGGGGATTGTTGGTCGTTTATTAGTTTTCGGAATAACACTTAATTGTCCGTTGTTTTCTAAAATAGCAAACTCAACATCGGCAATATTCGGCATATTATTGAGTCTCAGCTCTTCAAGCAGATCCGTAATGTTATAACAGTTTTTTCGCAATTCATCCTGGGATATTTTCCCCCGATCGATGAGAATGCTGGGTTTACCGCAAATAATATTCCTCGCTTTTTCACTTTTTAAAGATATCCAGGCTAGGGTAAGACTTGCCGAGAGAAGTACTAGGATAGGAATAACGCCGCTCAGCATAGGAACCCCGACATTTTCACTGGGGACAGCCGCAAGTTCCGAGATCATGAGAATAACCACTAACTCAAAAGGCTGTAATTGTCCGATTTCTCTTTTTCCCATTAAACGCAGGGCGATAATGACAAGGGCATACAATATTAGAGTCCTTACAACAACAATCAGCATTATTTGTCACCTTTCTTAGTTGAAGTAATCAGCAAGTTATAGGTTTAAAATGGGTTGTGGCATCAAGAACTTAAAAATTATTTTGCCCTGATTAAAAAGACTTATCCATGACCTATTTCAAAGGGTTAGGCTATTTGATTAGAAGATGCAAGTCTGTTATAATTGATTAGTAATTTTTTCTTTAGATGTATTTGGCTTAAGCGAGGGTTTGTAGTCTTTTAAAAACGGGAAGACTAACGAGTATCCACAGCTGCCTTGCACATAGACTAATTAGTGTTTAAGGGGGAGAACATAATATGTCAGTTTCAGTAGAAAAACTTGAAAAAAATCTTGTTGCTTTGGAAGTTACCGTTGAAGCCGAAAAATTCGTAAATGCGGTCAATCAAGCTGCTAAAGTCCTGGCGAAGAAAGTCAACGTTCCTGGATTCCGTAAAGGTAAAGCACCACGTCGTCTCGTAGAACAGTATGTGGGAAAACAAGCCCTTTATGATGAAGCTCTGGATCAATTAGTCGGACCGGCTTATGCTCAAGCAGTTGGAGAAAGCGGAATTGAGCCCGTTGATCGTCCAAATGTTGACCTGGTGCAAATTGAAGAAGGAAAAGATCTTATCTTTAAGGCGAAAGTAGCAGTTAAACCAGAAGTTGAACTGGGTGAGTATAAAGGACTTAAGATTGAACAAAGTGCGGCAACCATCACAGAAGATGAAGTTATGGAAGCCTTAAAGAGCAAACAGCAGCAGCATGCCCGGCTTATAACCTTAGAAGAAGGTAAGGTAGAAAATGATGATACCGTTACCTTAGACTTCGAAGGATTTACCGATGGAGTTCCTTTTGTAGGCGGTAAAGCTGAAAACTATGAACTGGTTATCGGATCCGGTACTTTTATCCCTGGCTTTGAAGAAGGTTTAATTGGCGTTGAAATTGGACAACCTCATGATGTCAACGTTACCTTCCCTGCTGAATATCATAGTGCAGAGCTAGCAGGTAAAGACGCTGTGTTTAAAACAGTTGTCAAAAAAATCCAACGCAAGGAACTTTCTCCTTTGGACGATGAATTTGCAAAAGATGTCAGTGAATTTGAGACTCTGGATGAATTGAAAACTGATTTACGGAATAAATTAATGAAGACAGCTGAACAAAGAGCTAAAGATGAACATGTCAAAGCAATCGTGGCAAAAGTTGTGGACAATGCCAGCGTCGAAATTCCTGAAGTCATGATTACGGAAAGAATTAAACTAATGTTAGAAGATTTAAGTCGTAATCTTGCTCAACAAGGCTTGACACTTGAGCAGTACTATCAGTTCACAAACTCTACAGAAGAAGCCATGCAGGAGCAGGCTCGGCCTCAAGCTGCTGAAAGCGTCAAAACAGATTTAGTTTTAGAAACTGTTGCCAAAGCAGAAGGAATTGAGGTCACCGAAGACGAAGTAGACGAGGAAATGAAAAAACTTAGTGAGCGTCACGGTCAAGACGCTGGATTAATCAAGCAGACCCTAATCGCGCGTGGGGAGCTTCCGTTCTATAAACAAAGCATGATTAGTCAAAAGACAGTCAACTTTTTGGTAGAACAGAATTCCTAAAACCCAACGCCTTAGGGGAAATTCTGAGGTATAGAGGTGAGAGGATGGCAAAGTACACCGAAGACAAAAATCAACTCAAGTGTTCATTTTGCGGTAAGACTCAGGAGCAAGTCAAAAAATTAGTTGCTGGTCCAGGAGTTTATATTTGTGATGAATGCATTGAACTTTGTAATGAAATCATTGAGGAAGAGTTGACGGATGACTTAGGGGTTGAGATAGGGGATATTTTGAAACCTAAAGAAATTCGGGCGATCATTGATCAATACGTCATTGGTCAAGAGGATGCCAAAAAAGCACTCTCCGTTGCTGTCTACAATCATTACAAGCGAATTAACTTGGGCATGAAAATTGATGATGTTGAATTGCAAAAATCAAACATTATCATGCTTGGACCTACAGGTTCAGGAAAAACTTTGCTGGCCTCAACGTTGGCTAAAGTCCTTAATGTTCCCTTTGCAATCGCGGATGCTACTTCCTTAACCGAAGCAGGTTATGTCGGTGAGGATGTCGAAAATATTCTCTTAAAATTAATTCAAGCTGCTGACTACGATGTAGAAAAAGCAGAAAAAGGAATTGTCTATATCGATGAAATCGATAAAATAGCCAGAAAGTCAGAGAACCCTTCTATTACTCGTGATGTCTCCGGCGAAGGAGTTCAGCAGGCCCTCCTGAAAATTCTTGAAGGCACTGTTGCCAGCGTACCTCCCCAAGGCGGCCGCAAACATCCGCATCAAGAATTCATTCAGTTGGATACTACCAATATACTCTTTATTGTCGGCGGAGCTTTTGATGGGATTGAAAAAATCATCCAAAACCGAGTTGGCGAGAAGACCATGGGCTTTGGGGCAGCCATTCCCAATAAGGTCAATTTAAATGTTGGTGAAATCCTCAAAGGAATCCTACCTAGCGATCTGCAAAAGTATGGACTGATCCCGGAATTTGTTGGGCGCTTACCGGTCATTGTAACCCTTGAAGCTCTTGACGAAGCGGCTTTAGTTCGAATTTTGACAGAGCCTAAGAATGCTTTGGTCAAACAATACCAAAAGCTTATGGAGCTTGACGGTGTCACCTTGGAGTTTAAAGACGCAACTCTCACCACCATTGCTGCCGAGGCCATCCGCAGAAACACAGGAGCACGGGGATTAAGGTCAATCCTTGAGGATCTCATGCTCAACGTCATGTATGATCTGCCCTCCCGCAATGACGTTATGAAATGTGTGGTTACCCCGGAGGTTGTCATGAAGAAAGAAGAACCTCTGTTGGTGATGGCGGATAAAGTTAAAAAGGGTAAGAAAGAAGAATCGGCGTAGAGGCAATTTGACATTAGTCAAGTTAACTTAATTATTGATGACGAAATTAAAACACCGGTGAAGTATACAAATGCTTCATCGGTGTTTTTTAAAATTTATGTCGGTGTCCCTTAGCTTCCAGACAGCAAGCTTAATTAAGAAATGCTTTTATCTCAGAAATGATTTCCTGAGCCTGCTCCTTGGCTATAATGCAGTCTTCATAGGTAAATGTCTTGAAGTCATCATAGTCCGCATTAGACCGTAGGCGAAATAACGATTCTTCTATCGTCACTTTCAACTAAAATCAAAATATCAATATCTGATTCAGTAGTATCCGTACCCTTAGCAACGGATCCAAATAGTCTTATATCTTTTACTTTCTTTGATAAACTGCCCGACCCCAGAGACTCTTTTTTGTTCACTATCATTAATAAACCGCTGAGTAAGGGTTTTTTCTCCACTTTATGGCAATACTACCTTAGAGAGATTGCTAGGAGGGAATGTAGTGCATGAATGGACTCAGCGGAATAGTTATGGTCGTTCAGCTAGTATTTGCTGTTGTGATTGGGCTTTATTTTTGGGGAATGCTCAAATCCCAGCAGGGAAATAAAATCTCAGTTGAACGAGAATCCCGTAAGGAGCTGGAAAAACTTCAAACCATGCGAAAAATCGCTTTGAGCACCCCTTTATCCGAAAAGACCCGGCCGGTCCATTTCGATGAGATTATTGGCCAAAAAGAGGGAATCAAAGCTTTACGAGCTGCTTTATGCGGTCCCAACCCGCAACATGTCTTGATCTATGGCCCGCCTGGGGTAGGCAAAACCGCCGCGGCTCGCCTGATTTTAGAAGAAGCCAAAAAAAATCCCCTGTCCCCCTTTAAAGAAAGCGCTCACTTTACAGAAATCGATGGGGCAACTGCGCGGTTTGATGAACGGGGAATTGCCGATCCATTGATTGGGTCTGTTCACGATCCCATTTATCAAGGAGCAGGAGCCATGGGCATGGCTGGAATTCCTCAGCCAAAACAAGGCGCCGTAACCAAAGCCCACGGCGGAATTCTCTTTATTGATGAAATCGGTGAACTTCATCCTATTCAAATTAACAAGCTCCTGAAGGTTTTAGAAGATCGCAAGGTGACTCTGGAGAGCGCCTACTATAGTTCTGAAGATTTTAATATTCCTCAGCATATCCATGATATTTTCCAAAACGGCCTGCCGGCAGATTTTCGCCTTGTCGGGGCCACTACTCGCAGTCCGGATCAAATCCCGCCGGCCATCCGTTCCAGGTGCATGGAGGTATATTTCCGAGCTTTGCTACCCGATGAAATCGCTGAAATAGCCAAAGTCGCAGCAGGCAAGATGGAAATCCCCATGACCCCAGCAGCTCTGGATGTTATCAAACAGTTTGCAACCAATGGCCGTGAAACGGTAAACATGGTACAACTCGCCGCCGGAGTAGCCTTGACAGATGGATTGTCGGAAGTCAATGTGGAAATTGTGGAGTGGGTCGTGGCAACAGGACAATATACTCCTCGTCCGGATAAAAAAGTACCTGTAGAGCCAAGTGTTGGCCTGGTGAACGGACTAGCTGTTTACGGACCAAATATGGGCAGACTTTTGGAGCTGGAGGTAACGGCTCTTCCTGTCGCACCAGGTACCGGGGAACTGCTTGTGACGGGAATTGTGGAGGAAGAAGAACAAGGAGATGCCGGTAAAAAATATCGCCGCAAAAGTACGGCCCGAAGTTCTGTGGAAAACGTCTTAACGGTTTTGCGGCGGCAAATGGGAATCGAGCCCAAAAATTATGACCTACATGTCAACTTTCCCGGCGGCGGGCCTGTGGACGGGCCATCAGCGGGAATTGCCATTGCCACTGCTACCATCTCAGCTATTCGCCAGCAAAAGGTGGATAATTATCTGGCCATGACCGGCGAACTATCCATTCGCGGCCGGGTGAAACCGATCGGAGGGGTTGCCGCCAAGATCGAAGCTGCCAAGCAAGCAGGCTGCAAGCGGGTTTTAATTCCTAAAGAGAATTGGCAGGAACGATTTCATGAGTTAAAAGATGAGATTGAAATCATTACCGTAGAAGAACTTTCTCAAGTTTTGGAGCTGGCCTTAGTTCCAAACATAACCTTAGAAAAAGTGGAAACCAGGCCGCCTTTGGAAGAAGTATTGAGCCGTCTGGATTTTGGAGCCGTTAATAAAGCGGTAACAAACATTGTTGCAAATTTGCCTGATCAGGGTAAAACATGTTAGAATAGTTGAAGAATAAGTTTGGCACACTAGCTGTAGTGTGTCTTTTTTTCAAGAGTTTTCTAAAATGGGGGGATATAAGTGACAAAAGAGCGTGAACTACCATTACTCCCGTTACGTGGGATTCTTGTTTTTCCGTATATGGTTATCCATCTCGACGTTGGCCGGGAACGGTCAATGGCCGCCATTGAAAAAGCCATGCTTGATGATCGGATAATACTTTTGACCTCTCAAAAGGAGACAGAAATTGATTCGCCCAACCCTGATGATTTATATGAAATCGGGACCATTGCCGAAATTAAGCAGCTCTTAAAACTCCCCGGCGGCACTATGCGGATTTTAGTTGAAGGAATTACCCGTGGCCGCATTCTGGAATACTTGCAGGAAGATGAGTATTTTGAGGTGCGTATCGAAGAGCTGGCAGAGGAAAAGAGAGCTATGACACCGGAACTGGAAACTTTAATCCGGGGCATGACTCATCAGTTTGAGGAATATGCCAAGTTAGGCAAACGGGTGCCCTTAGAAACCATTGGTACAGTCTTAGCTGTGGAAGAGCCCGGCCGCTTGGCAGATATTGTGGCATCCCATCTTAACTTAAAAGTGCCTGATAAACAGACCATTTTAGAGGCCATGTCCATCGAACTGCGCTTAGAACGTTTGACAGAATTGATCATGCGGGAAATTGAGCTCCTGGAGTTAGAGCGGCGCATAGGACAAAGAGTGCGCAAGCAAATGGATAAAGCTCAAAAAGAGTATTATCTGCGGGAACAAATGAAGGCGATTCAGAAAGAGCTGGGAGATAAGGACGAGCGTCAAGCTGAAGCCGATGAATACCGGGAGAAAGTAGCAAAAGCGAAGCTGCCGAAAGAAGCTGAAGAAAAAGCCTTAAAAGAGATAGACCGTTTGGAAAAAATGCCTCCGGCTTCAGCAGAGGGCACGGTAGTTCGTACTTATTTGGATTGGTTATTGGTGCTGCCTTGGAACAAAACCACCAGAGACAAAATTGATTTAATTAAAGCCGAAGAAATCCTCAATGAGGACCACTACGGATTAGAAAAAGTCAAAGAGCGTATTCTTGAATTCTTAGCCATCCGCAAGCTGACTCCCAAAATGAAAAGCCCGATTTTATGTTTAGTAGGACCGCCGGGAGTAGGAAAAACATCCTTAGCAAAATCAATTTCACGATCCTTAAACCGCAAATTTGTGCGTATGTCCTTAGGCGGTTTGCGGGATGAAGCGGAAATCAGAGGACATCGCCGTACTTACATCGGGGCCTTGCCTGGCAGGATTATTCAAGGGGTTCGTACAGCAGGAACCAAAAATTCTGTTTTCCTTCTCGATGAAATTGACAAAATGACCTCGGATTTTCGCGGGGATCCGGCATCCGCGCTGTTGGAAGTTCTCGATCCCGAACAAAACAGCACCTTCACGGATCATTATTTAGAACTCCCCTTTGATTTATCTCAGACCTTATTTGTACTGACAGCTAACACCTTGCACACCATTCCTCGTCCCCTCTTAGACCGGATGGAAGTCATAACCCTCAGCGGCTATACAGAGGATGAAAAGGTCAATATCGCCAGCAAATACCTGGTGCCTAAACAGTTGGAGGCCCATGGGCTCAGCAAGGAAGTCTTTACCCTGGAGGATGACATCTTACTCAAACTGGTTCAGGGCTATACCAGAGAATCAGGAGTGCGGGGACTGGAGAGACAAGTTGCCAACCTCTGCCGTAAAATTGCTGTCCGCTGGGTAAAAGAAGAATGGGAACCCCATACCTTAACAGCTGAGGACCTGGAGTCAACTTTGGGAGCTCCTCGTTATCATTTCCAAACAGCTGCCAAAGCGCCTGAAATCGGGGCAGTAACCGGACTGGCCTTTACGGAAGTAGGCGGGGTCGTTCTCACAGTAGAAGTAACCCCCCTGCCGGGAAAAGGCAGACTGACCTTAACAGGTCAATTAGGGGATGTCATGAAGGAATCCGCTCAAGCAGCCTGGACCTTTATCAGGGCCTACGCTTCTCAGCTGGGTATTGAAGAAGATTTTTATGACCGAACGGACCTGCACATTCATGTTCCTGAAGGTGCTACTCCGAAAGATGGACCTTCGGCAGGGATTACCATGGCCACGGCCATGGCCTCGGCCATCGCCAAGCGTTATGTCCGCTCTGATCTGGCCATGACCGGGGAGATCACCTTGCGCGGGAATGTACTGCCCATTGGCGGAGTCAAGGAAAAGGTATTAGCGGCTCACCGGGCTGGAATCAAAGTAGTGGTACTCCCAGAGGAAAACCGCAAGGACTTTGAAGAAATCCCTGAAAATGTCCGCAAAGTCTTGGAGTTCCATTTCGTCAGCCGCATTGAAGAAGTGCTTAAACTAGCCCTTTTACCCATTGCGCACTCAGATAAAGTTCAGGAAGATGTTCCAGTCCATTCCGTCTACTCACCAAGCGGAATTCAGGATTCGGATCCCGGGCAGGACGAACGGACAACAACTTGCTAAAGATCGAAAGAGATAACCAGGCGAGAGGGCAGCCGGCGGAGCCAACCCAAGCTGTCCTCTTGCGTCTCTTCTGCATTGAAAAAACCATCCTGATAGGGGCCGGTCTTCTATCTGGCTCTGGGGCGGAGCGCTTTTACAGCACGCGTCTGCGAGTTCCGCCGCTGCCTCGCTGGACGGTTCGCGAGCGCGTCCGAACCTCTGGGTATTCCTGCATGTGAACCTGCGGCGCGCTACGGGGACGCGAACCGTCGGCGCTCGCCTTACCGTGGCTCCACTAACGCATCCGCTTAGCTGAAAAAGCGCTCCTTCTGCAGTTTATTGGGAGCGGAAGCTGAACTTTGGGGGGCTCGGGTTAGGTTTCGCGGAATCTCTGAAAAAGACTCAAAACCACGCATCAAAAGAATCCGTGGACCCAAAAGCAAAGGGCAGCTTCGTCCACAGGAGTGAACCCATTGCATGGAGAGGCGGTAAAGCCCACAAAGCTGGCGAGGGTTAGCGGAGCCAGTGGTTCACTTCAGGTATTACCCGGAGGTTTGGTGTAGCTCCCTCGCTGGCGAGTGGGCGAGCCTCGGAATGCTGGGTAAGCGGATGTGGCGAAGCTGCCCGACCCCGGGAGCCCTCATCTTCATCATCTGCAGGTGCTGAGACGCGGCATGGCAGGTTATTCTGATAATACCAAAGAACATACTAAAGGATCCATAGGCCTAGATTGAAAGGAAGAGAAAATTGATTGTTGTAAAAAAGGCAGAGTATACAGCTTCTGCGGTAAAATATGAGCAGTATCCTACGGATGGTTTGCCGGAAATAGCCATGGCCGGGCGATCCAACGTAGGCAAGTCCTCCTTGATTAATAGTTTTTTAGGCCGCCGAAATCTTGCCCGCACAGGAAATACCCCGGGAAAAACCCAAACCTTAAATTTTTATAGGGTTAATGATGCTTGGTTTTTAGTGGACTTGCCGGGCTATGGTTATGCCAAAGTTGCTAAGACCGTTAATGCCCAGTGGGGACCCATGATGGAGAATTACCTTAAAAAGCGCGAACAACTGCGGGCAGTTATTCAAATCGTAGATATCCGGCATGCTCCAAGTGTGGAGGACCGGGAAATGCATGAATGGCTGCGGGTTAAGCAGGTACCAACCATGGTGGTGGCAACGAAAGCCGACAAAATCGCCCGTGGACAGTGGCTTAAACATTTAAAAGTGATAGCCAAGGATTTGGAAATCCCCGATGTATCCTTGATCCTCCCTTTCTCCTCCCAGTCTGGTGTTGGTAAAAAAGAACTGAATGAGGCCATTGAAGAAATTCTAGGGATAGAAGAAGTGTAGAAGCCGGGAATTCAATTTGTGAATTCCCGGCTTGTTTTATCATAAAACAATCTCACTCTCGTATAGTTATAATGTGAGATTTTATCTCATCAATGGGGAAGTGGGGAGACCCTCGGCAGTGAAGGAAGGGGGGGATCAATTGAGGGATATTGGCTTACTGATCATAAGTTTAGGGATCATATTAATCGGTGCAGAAGCCTTTACCAACGGAATTGAGTGGCTGGGAAAACGCCTTAAGCTTGGCGACGGGGCTGTTGGGAGTATTTTTGCAGCCGTCGGAACAGCTTTGCCTGAGACCATGGTTCCCATCATGGCTATTTTAGGCGGAGGAGTGGGAACCGAGGGGGCGGACATTGGCATAGGAGCCATTCTTGGCGCTCCCTTTATGTTAGCAACGGTGGCTTTTTTTATTACGGGTTTTTCGGCCCTTTTGTTCCGTCGCAAGAACCGGCCGCTGTATTTGGAGGCCAAAGTCGTAAAGCGTGATTTAATGTTTTTCCTGATTGTTTATACCATGGCCATTCTGGCATCCTTCTTACCCACGCAAGGGGCTAAGAACGGAGTGGCCGTAGCACTGGTTGGAGCTTATATGATCTATGTCTATCAAACTTTGCGTGATTGCAAAGATGACTGCAAACACGAACAAATAGCCCCCCTCTACATGGAGAGGCGAAGGAGCAGCCCGACCATGGGCATGATTTTGCTGCAAATTACCCTGGCTTTAGTGGCAATTATCGTCGGGGCAGATCGTTTCGTCAATGCCGTACAGCCTATTGCCGTGGCCATAGGCATTCCGGTGTTTGTACTTTCCTTAATTATCACGCCCATAGCCACAGAGTTACCGGAAAAATTTAACAGTGTACTTTGGATTCGGAAAGGCAAGGATACCTTAGCCATGGGAAATTTAACAGGGGCTATGGTATTTCAAAGTTCTGTCATCCCAGCCATCGGCATAGCCCTTACCTCCTGGAAACTGGATTTCTTAGCCTTATGGAGCGCGCTCTTAGCTATAGGAGCGGCGATGATACCTTACATTTCCTTGCGGCGCCGGGGGGGAATCCTGCCAACCACGTTGCTCATGGGAGGCGTATTTTATTTCATCTTTATTGTGACAGTTGTTCGTGTTTCGATCCACTAAATTCGGCAATCAGCATACCGATAAGAACTAAGGCTGCACCAAAATAACCTTTGGCAGTTAAGAGTTCACCGGCCAGGAAAAAGGCTGAAACGGCAGCGAAAACCGGCTCCATTGAAAAAATAAGAGCTGTATGGGTAGGGGTTGTAAACTGCTGCATTTTGGACTGAACAAAGAACGCCAGTGACGTCGCCGGTATAGCCGTAACCAACAAAGCGTACCAGGCAGTGGAGCTGAAGTAGATGGTTGGCTGAGGTAAAAGCAGGGAAGCAAAACCGCTGAGAAGGCTCACCGTGAGAATCTGAATGCTGGCTAAGACTGTGGCATTGGCCTGAGGTGCATAACGCCCCACGAAAAAAATCTGCAGTGCAAAGCTGATGGCGCAAATAAGAATCATCAGGTCACCATTATTGAGCTGAAAGCCGTTCCCTAAAGAGAGGAATCCCAGTCCGGCTAAGGCACACAGGACACCCAGTAGTAAACTGCGGCTGGGTAGTTTGCGTGTAGTGGCAGCGACTAAAGCGGGGACGATAACAACGCTAAGTCCGGTTATAAAACCGGCATTTGAGGAGGTCGTATATTGCAAGCCGATGGTTTGCCAGGCATAGCCGGAAAAGAGAAAGATCCCTGTAGCTGCTCCTTGGAGTATAGAAGTCTTATTGAGGTGGGCTTTTTGGAACCAGAGGAATGGTAATAAACTCACAAAGGCTAAGGCAAAGCGGACTGCTAAAAAAGGAAAAGGCGGAAGGTCTGCGATAGCCCATTTGACAATGACAAAGGTTGATCCCCAGACGAAGGTGACTAAAAGTAAGGAAAGATCCGCCCAGTGGCTTTTGTTTAGCTTCAATGTGATTACCTCTCTTCAACGAATCATAAATATAGGTCGCTGCGTAAAGTACGCAACGACCTTTTCTGTTCTTGTACAGAATGCCTGGTTGTAGCTCTGAATTACGGTACCTCTAGTATAATGGATCAAAATCTGCCTGAAAAGAGGTAATTTCTTAACCTCTCCCCCCTTCATGGGGTCCGGGCATCGGAATTATTGGTTCTGGTTCGTCAACAGGGGTGTAGATTGGAGGGGGTGAGCAAGGTGGCGGCAGCGGCGGAGAAAATTCACTGCAGAATTGCTGCTTCGCTTCACAGAACATATGGTAGTGGCGTTCTTCGTCAGCGGCCATTTCTGTCAGGATACACTGAATTTCCGGGATGGGTATTTTTTCAGCCAGTTCAAGATATTCCCGGTGATCCTTAGCTTCATTCTCAATATTAGAGTTCAGAAGGGTGCACAGGTCGGAGGTGTAATCAACAAAACGAGACCTCCAATCAATCCAGTGTCCTCTGCTTAAGGCCCCGTATTTGGGGTCAACTCCTAAATACCGCAAAGCCAAAGCGAGTTTTTCCAAGTGACGCATTTCATCATAAGCGATAGGACGCAGCAAGGCGTCGAATTCCGGACGGTCTAAAATAACGGCCTGATAAAGGTAAGTAGTGATAGCTGTCAATTCCGAATCCTTTCCTGCATAGGCCTCATAAAGCCATGCGGCATATGTATAGGTAGGTTCGGGAATTTGAACAGGTGCCGGTCCGGGAACGGGTACATAGCCGTCTTGAATAGGAAGAAGCAAAACTTGGCCTGCGTAGATGCGATC
Source organism: Desulfosporosinus orientis DSM 765 (assembly GCF_000235605.1). Taxonomy (GTDB): domain Bacteria; phylum Bacillota; class Desulfitobacteriia; order Desulfitobacteriales; family Desulfitobacteriaceae; genus Desulfosporosinus; species Desulfosporosinus orientis. The sequence goes on along the minus strand of NC_016584.1, from coordinate 5,430,807 downwards.
AGGATGCTTTAATTGGTTAAGATGAATGATCTCCGCCATTTCGAGATTGTGAGCCTTGGCGATTTTATAGATTGTATCTCCAGGATTCACAATATATCGTGCGTAATCCATTAGGACTCCTCCTTTACTATGTCGTTAGCACACTATATTCGGGGGGATAGAAACATGACAATGGATAATAATGGGTAATTCATGGAATGTATTGGACGAGTTCAACGTAGGTATGTAATAAGACAGTGTAAAAGGACCTCAGCAATATTCAGGAAAGGAGGATAAAGGTGTGGGATCCAATATCTTGAAGGGAATTACGGCGTCCTTGTTAGTAACGTTTTTGACTCTTTTGGCAGGTGTTATATGGAGCGCAATGGGTTTGGGAGGCTTAAGCATCTCACAGCTATTAGATGTAGGGCTAATCGTAAGTTGTTTAGTAGGAGGGTATCGCACAGCCAAAGCAAGCGGATCATGGCTCATGGCCGGGACCGCCGGAGCTGGTTATGTGACTGTCGGAACTCTTTTGCTGGCCTTGTTTTTGCCCATACGAGGATTAGGGTTTATCCAAGTTCTTGGCGAAGGGATATTGATCAGCTTAGTGGCCGGAGCCTTTGGCGCAGGGAAAAAGAGATATGTTTCTGGTTCATGGGGTGGAGGTAGAAGCCGGTATTATACCCCATCCTATGCAGGTTACGGCCATGATGAGGGCATCAATAATGACTTTGAATGGGACACCGGGGATGACTATGAACCCAGGATAAACTCTGTAAAGTCAAGTTGGATTGACAGCTCAGAGGATGATGATAGGATGATTCAGGAAGTCAAAGGGTGTTCGGAGAAAGAGGAGAGAATTGAATGGCCCTGGGATAGAGACAATGACAATAAAGTCATGACCAGGAATTCGCAGTCCATAAGCAATGATTTAGTGATCTGGGAGCAAAGGGAGGAAAAAGCAAAGCCCTGGTGGGAAGAATGAGTGGCTCTAAGGTTAAAAAATTTAAAGAATAGCAGGATTTTGGGGTAATGTATGAGAATAGTTGAATTTAGGGAGATTAATGTAGAAATAACGAAGGAGGATTTACCGTGAACTTTCTTGAATTGGCTCAGACCCGCCGAAGTTTAAGAACTTATCAGGATAAACCGGTGGAAAAAGAAAAGCTGGAATATGTATTAGAGTGTGCTAGGTTAGCACCGTCCTGGAAAAATATGCAGTGCTGGCGTTTTATTGTTGTTAACGATGCAGCAGGTAGGGCGGCCATGGCCGAAAGCATGGGAGAAAGCAATCCTGGGCGCAAAGCCTTGACTTCGGCTCCCATTGTCATCGTCCTCTGTGCTGTGCCTAAAGAATCCGAAGTATGGGAAGGCAAAGACAATATGATGCTGGATGCCGGACTGGCCATGGAACATTTGATTTTGGCAGCCACAGAGCAGGGATTGGGCACCTGTTGGCAGGGATTATTTACGGAAGAGAAAGTACGTACCGCTTTAAATATTCCGGAGGATGTCCGAGTAGTGGCCATGACTCCCTTGGGTTATGCCGCGGAGGAACGCCGTCCCCGTCCTCGCAAAGCCATGTCCGAGATCGCTTTCCACGGCAAGTGGGGCCAGGCGTAAAAATTTCAGAGTATCACTTCTTGCACATTGGATATTTTAACAAAAGGGGGGGCCGCGCTCTACGAACTTTAGTTCGTTTTGCACGGCCCCTGATTTTATTTGTCTCCCAATTATAGGGTGAGCTTATTATTCTTGAGCGGCATTGACATTAGCAACCATTGCTTGAATTTCTTCCGTGGAATCCAGGGCTTGGTCTTCGGCTGCGGAGATGGCAGCTTGATAAGCTTCTAAATTGGCTTCCATAACGTCTGCTTCATTGACTCCGGCAAGGATAAGATCCTGAGTGCCAATTTCTGAAGCATCACCATCCAGGGCGATTCCGTCGATTTTGGCGATAGCGGTTGCTTGTGCAGCAGTGGCTTGAGCGGCATTGACGTCAGCAACCATAGCTTGAATCTCTTCCGTAGAATCCAGGGCTTGATCCTCAGCGGCAGAGATTTCATCCCGATAGGCATCCAGGTTGGCTTCGATAACATCATCAGCGTTTACCCCGGCAGCAATGAGATCCTGAGCGGTGATCTCTGAAGCATCAGCGTCTTGGGCAATCCCGTCAATTTTAGCCAGAGCGGCTTCCTTGGCGGCAGCTGCCTCGAGGACGGCATTCACGCCAGACACCATCTGCTGGATTTTTTCTGTGGAATTAAGAGCGGAGTCTTCCACAGCAGCAATGACAGTTTGGTATGCTTCTAAGTTGGCTTCGATAACATCGCTGGCGGTCACCCCGGCAGCGATGAGATCTTCAGCAGTGATCTCTGAAGCGTCGCCATCTTTAGCGACTCCGTCGATTTTGGCGATAGCAGATGCTTTGGCGGCGGCTGCAGCCTGAGCGTCGACTAAGTCTTGCAGAACACTGTCCGGAACAACAGCCGTTCCGCCCAGAGCGGTTACCACACTATCAGGAGACAGCTTGCTGCCCACATAGGCGGTGCCTTCATTACTTGCTCCGTTGGTCAGAACGATACCGGCATTGGATTGAGCGGCCAGAGGTGCTCCTGCTAAAGCGTCAATGGCAGTTTGGCCATTAGCTATGAAGACATTATCATACTCTAAAACATTGTCAAAGGCCTTGAGAACTTCCAGGTTTGTATCATAAGCAGTGTTTCCGTAATAACGAGCTGCATCGGGGAATTCAGCAGCCACATCATCGCTAATCACGGCGGTACCCCCGATAACATCTGTGGAAACAACACTTTCATTGTCTGCTAAAAACTTCTGAACACTTTCCGGGATGGAGTTGGCTTCCGTTAAAAGAATAGGCTCTGTTTGGGCGGAAGCGATAGAAGCAATAGAGAGGGCATCTTGATTCAACCAGCCATAAGCAACAGCCACTTTGTCGATTGAAGCGCCAAGTTCAACCATTTTCTTAGCAATATTAACAGAGGTTTCAAAGCGGTCGGCTCCGCCTAGGGGAACAACGGTAATATCCATAGCTTCCAGTTCATCTAAAACCGATTGGCTGATGACGGCAGTGCCGCTGGTAACATAGACGGTCTTAACCTCAAGTTTCGTGAGCTCATCTTTCGTATCTTTATTAAGTGATGCCCCGGGCCCTTGCAGCAAGATGGGAGCTTTAAGGAATGAAGCAAGGGGGCCTGACGTTAAGGCATCAACCATACCGTAGGAGGCAGAGGAAGCAAGAATAGCAGTGCCTGTCCAGCCGGTTTGTTCTGCTATAGCGACAGCAGTTTGAGCTGCGTCGACGCCTGCTAAGCGATGGGAAACGGTATCGGCTGCCAATGCGTTAAAAGGAAGGGCGCTTAGAGTCATTCCTGCAATAACGAGAGAAGCAAACGCCTTTTTGGTCATTTTCATTGATAAAAGGTCCTCCTTGTTTTTGAGAAAGTGTTTTTGAACTTACCTGATAATACTTCGCTAAAATTTTAAAAAACCTTTTTTTTCAAATGGTGATTCACTTCCATTTGAGGAAACAATGAGCAGAAAAGTCATTTGAATATTATTCATTGAGAAGTGTAGACTAAGTATTAATCACTATGTGTTGCTGTGAAATTTAAAGGTGGGAGATTGAATCTTGGTGTTAGAGAGCGCCCTGTATATCGTAATGCTTTCCATGATAGGTACACTAATAGCCTTAGGCGTGATTTTGTGTATCGTTTATTTTGTTGGCAAGGGTGTGTTTCGCTCAGTTGTCCAACGGCTTTTCGGATTAGTTTTAGAACGGCTGCTTAGGGATAAGTATTCCGAAAACCTTATGGAGCTTTGGAGTGCCGTAAGCCGTACGTCCGTAAAAAATATCCTGGAAATCAGTTTGCGGGCAGAACATGGCAAACTCATTCAAAGACCTTTGGGTTCGTCGAAACCTCAGCCCCATTATGATATGCTGATGTTTGTTCCCGCCCAAATGGCACGTCTGCCTAAGGAAGCAAGTACTCCCATTGATATGAAGGTGACTCTGGGAGCCAAGGCGGAAAAGCCTCTGCAAATCGAAATACCCTTAATGATATCGGGAATGGGCTATGGGGTGGGCTTAAGTGAAGAGGCAAAAAAAGCTTTGGCAAGAGCGGCAAAAGAAGTGGGAACGGCCACGAATTCCGGAGAAGGTCCCTTTTTGCAAGAGGAACGTGATGAAGCAGGCAAGTATATATGGCAGATCAGCAGGAGTTCCTGGGGGCACAATCCTCAGGCTATTGCCGCAGCAGACATGCTGGAAGTTCAGATGGGCCAAGGGGCAAGAATGGGGCCTTTTACGGTGGAACCCTATGCGGTAAAAGGAAAGGCTCAAAAGTTAATGGGTATATCTCCCGTGGAAACCGTGGTCACCAATGCTAACATTCCGGGAATTAATACTCCCTGGGACTGGCCTAAATATGTCTCAGACTTACGTTCAGAGGCTGCAGGAAAACCTATTGGGATTAAGATGATAGCCACAGGGGGATTGGAAAGAGATTTAGCCGTCTGTTTGGAAGCAGATTTTGATGTCATCGTGATCGGAGGATCTCAAGGCGGTGCCTCCGGTTCATCACCCTTGATTTGCGACGATTTAGGAATACCTAGCTTGCTGGCTTTAATACGGGCAGAACGCTTTTTGCGGGAGCAGGGTGCCCGCAAAGAGGTGAGTTTAGTGGTTGCCGGAGGATACGCAACCCCGGCAGAGTGCTTAAAAGCTATTGCCCTGGGTGCCGATGCCGTCTATTTGGGGACGGTTCCTTTGTTTGCCCTGGTTCATAATCAGATCCATAAAATACTTCCCTGGGAACCGCTAACCCAATTGGTTTGGTACGATTCCCCTTACAAGCACCGGTTGGACATTCCCTTAGCCAGCAAAAGTGTCGCCAATGTCCTCAAATCCATGGCTTTGGAAATGGAAGAGGGGGTAAGGGCTCTGGGCAAAACGGCCTTATCGGAACTTGGCCCTAATGATTTAGTTGCCTTAGATGAATGGACGGCCAAAGTGACTGGGGTTCAGCGTGCTTATCCCTGGCAGGATGAAGAGTTATTTTGACAAGAAAATCTCAGTGAGTATTTTTGACAACAGCAATCTTGCCGAGTATAATAAATTCGGAATAAAGCGAAATAATGAAGTCAAACCCTAAGAATGTGAGGAATAGTGTAAATTACCGTCCAGAGAGAAAGGCCATAGCTGGAAGGCTTTTTCGGGAAAACACTAAAGGTCGCGCAGGAGGGGCAGAGAAGAACAGAGTATTCTCTGACGGAAAAAACCCGTTATTGTTTAACAAGCGCTGAGAAAGGCTGTGTTTCTCAGAATAAAGGTGGTACCACGGAAGCTTTTCGTCCTTTGCATGGATGAGGGGCTTTTTTTGTACTATCAGAAAGTATAAACTTGCGTTATATACTTTCTAAGCATAAGTGCAACTAGGCAGCCGCCTGCGCCGGAGGCTTGGAGCCAGCCAAGTTTTCTTTACACTCATTGACGGGGAGCGACGAGGGTTGCCAGACAGAATCCCAGGGCAAACTATAGTAAGAAAATCGGCTTAGTTTACCTAATAAAGTAGTTTACATAGGCGAAAGGAGTCTTAATATATGGATGATATTAATGCAAAAACAGACAAGTTAGAGATGGCTAAGACCTATGATTCCAGCATCGTGGAAGGGAAATGGTATCAGTATTGGGAGGACAATAAGTTCTTTCATGAAGAAGTGGACAAAGATAAACAGCCCTTCAGCATTGTCATGCCGCCGCCTAATGTTACCGGGGCCCTGCACCTGGGTCATGCCATGGATAGTACTATTCAGGACATAGTAACCCGCTTTAAGAGGATGCAGGGATATAATACTCTCTGGGTTCCGGGCACGGACCATGCCGGGATTGCCACTCAGGCCAAGGTAGAAGCTCAGATTGCCAAGGAAGGCACCAATCGCCATGAACTGGGCCGGGAAAAATTCCTGGAGCGGGTTTGGGATTGGAAACACCAGTATGGCGGCCGGATTACCCAGCAGCTCCGCCGCTTAGGTTCTTCCTGTGATTGGGAACGGGAGCGGTTTACCATGGATGAAGGCTGTTCCCGTGCTGTGCGGGAGGCCTTTGTGGACCTGTATGATAAAGGGCTGATTTACCGGGGAAATTATATCGTCAACTGGTGCCCTAAATGTCATACCACCATTTCAGATATTGAAGTTGAACATAATGACCGGGACGGCAATCTCTATCACTTAAGCTATCCGGTTAAAGACAGTGAGGAAACCCTGGTGGTAGCCACCACCCGTCCGGAAACCATGCTGGGTGATACGGCAGTGGCGGTGCATCCCGAGGATGAGCGCTACCGGCATTTGATCGGCAAAACCTTGATCCTGCCTTTAGTGAACCGGGAAATACCTATTATCGCCGATGAATATGTAGACCGGGAGTTTGGTACAGGTGCTGTGAAAATTACGCCGGCTCATGATCCCAATGACTTTGAAGTCGGACTTAGACATCATTTGCCCCAGGTCATCGTTATGGATAAAGAAGCAAAAATGAATGAAAATGCCGGTAAATATCAAGGTATGGACCGTTTTGAAGCCCGCAAAGCCGTGGTTGAGGATTTGAAAAACCTGGGCGTACTGCTGAAAATTGATGCCCATGCTCATGCTGTGGGAGAGTGTTATCGCTGCTCCACCATTATCGAGCCCATGGTCAGCAAACAATGGTTTGTGAAAATGGAGCCCTTGGCCAAACCGGCTATTGAGGTTGTGCGGGACGGCCGTCTGGAATTTGTACCCGAGCGGTTTGACAAGATTTATCTAGGCTGGATGGAAAATATCCGGGATTGGTGTATTTCCCGGCAGCTTTGGTGGGGACACCGTATTCCCGTTTGGTACTGTGAAAAGTGCGGCGCAGAAGTCTGTGCCAAAGAGGATCCCACCAGCTGTCCCACTTGCGGGTCCACTCAGCTTAGTCAAGATCCTGACGTTTTAGATACCTGGTTTTCCTCCGGACTTTGGCCCTTTTCCACCTTGGGCTGGCCTGAAGCAACCCCGGAACTGGAACAGTTTTATCCCACATCCGTGTTAGTCACCGGCCGGGATATCATCTTCTTCTGGGTGGCCAGGATGATCTTTATGGCCATGGAATTCAAGAAAGAAGTGCCTTTCAGGAAAGTCATGATTCACGGCCTGGTCTTGGATTCTCAAGGCCGGAAAATGAGCAAATCCCTGGGCAACGGTGTGGATCCCATTGAAGTTATCGATAACTATGGAGCAGATACCCTGCGGTTTATGCTCATCACCGGCAATACACCGGGGAACGACCTGCGTTTTCACCCCGAGCGGCTGGAAGCTACCCGAAACTTCTCCAATAAGATTTGGAATGCATCCCGTTATGTGCTCTTAAATCTGGAAGACTATGAAGCAGGCCCCCGGGGAGACTTGGCCCTGGCCGATCGCTGGATATTAGACCGCTACGCCGCCACCGTTGAAGGTGTAACCAGTGCTCTGGAAAAATACGATCTTGGCGAAGCCGGCAGACTCCTTTACGAATTCATCTGGAATGAATACTGTGACTGGTATATCGAACTGACCAAACCCCGCCTTTACAATAAAGAAGACAAAGCAGCCAGACACACGGCTCAATCCGTGCTTCTGGAAGTTTTGGAAGGAACCATGCGCCTGCTGCACCCCTTTATGCCCTTCTTGACAGAAGAAATATGGCAGAACTTCCCCGGATCCGGCAAAAGCATTATGATGCAGCCTTGGCCGGAAGTACCGGCCTACAGAGACGCTGCGGCTGAGAAAAATATGACCCTGCTCATGGATGCCATTAAAGCCATCCGCAATATCCGGGCAGAAATGAAAGTAGCCCCCGGGCAAAAAGTAGAAATCATCATCCTCGCCCCTGACCCAGGTCAGCGGGAGGTACTGGAATCCGGCCAAGGGGACATCCTGAAATTAGCCGGAGGAGCCAGCATTCAGCTCCATGCAGCCCTGGCAGAGAAACCAACCCAATCAGCCAGTGCAGTCTTAGAAGGCGTGGAAATCTACCTGCCCTTAAAAGGCATGATGGACCTGGGCAAAGAAATCGCCCGCTTAGAAAAGGAAATCGGGGCTGTAATTCAGGACAAAGAAGCCTTAGAGAAAAAACTAAGCAACCCCGGATTTACCGGCAAAGCCCCTGCAGCCGTGGTAGCCAAAGAACGAGAGCGGCTGGAAGGCCTACTAGCCCGCAAAGAGGCCCTGGAAGTACGTTTAAAAGAGTTAAAGGAAGACTAATCTTTTTACTAAGCAGAAATATAATTTCAAACATGCCGCTATAGCGGCATGAAAGATTAATCCGAAAAACCCTAAAAACATTCAAAGTAATCCATAGACCCGAAAGACAGGGCGGCTTCGGCCCACAGGAGCGAACCCATTGCATGGAGAGGCGATAAAAGCCCACAAGCCGGCGCGGGTTAGCGGAGCCAGTGGTTAACATCAGGTATTACCCAGAGGTTTGGCTCAGCTCCCGCGGCGGCGAGTGGGCAAGCCTCGGAATGCTGGGTAAGCGATGTGGGCGAAGCCGCCCGACCCGGAAGCGGACCCAATTTCATGAATTTATAACCTAAAAATCGTAAATCTTAAATATAATCCAGGATTGTGAATCGCGCAGGAGGGGGCAAGTGCTATGTCAGAAAAAAGTCTTGAGAAGGAATATCAAGAGAACCTACAATACCTCGTCAACCTGACAACCTTCGGAATCAATTTTGGTCTGGGGCGCATCCAAGAGCTATTAAAACGAATCGGAAATCCCGAAAGCGCTCTGCGAGTGGTACATGTTGGCGGGACAAACGGCAAAGGATCGACAACCGTCATGATTGCCCGAATCCTGCGGGAAGCGGGCCACCAGGTAGGGGTTTTTACCTCGCCTCATATGCATGATTACCGGGAGCGCATGGTTATCAACGGTCTCAAGATTTCCAAAGAAGATGTCATAGAAATGATCCGGCGGGTGCGTCCTCACTTGGAGAATATGGTGGCAGAGGGATTTGAGCATCCCACGGAGTTTGAGGTCAGCACTGCTCTTGCCCTGCTTTATTTTGCCGAGAAAAATGTGGACTACGCGATCATTGAAGTTGGTCTGGGCGGAGCTATTGATTCCACCAATGTGGTGAAACCCCTGATTTCCGTGATTACCAATGTCAGTATGGATCATATGGACTATTTAGGCAATGATGTGGTGTCCATTGCTAAAGTAAAAGCCGGGATCATCAAACCCAACTCTGTTGTAGTCACAGCGTCCGAAGATCCCGACGTGATTCAGGTTTTGCGTGATCAGGCCCAAGCCATGGACGTACCTCTCTGGCTAGTGGGAGAAGATGTTCATTGGGAAAGCAAGTGGAGCGGGGAACTGGAACAAGAATTTGACCTCGTCGGGCTGCATTCCAGCTACTCTAAATTACGGCTGCGCCTCATGGGCTTGCACCAGCTGCGCAACGCAGCTACAGCGGTAACCGTTTGTGAAGTGCTGCAAAGCGATTATGGCGTTACGATTCCCAGAGAAGCTATTTATGCAGGCTTGCGGGAAGTCGAATGGATCGGCCGCTTAGAATTATTTTCCCTAAAACCGAAAATCCTATTGGATGGAGCTCATAATGTGGATGGAGCGCGTGCCTTAGCCCAGGCTCTGCCTATCTATGAACGGGAGCGCCTGGTCTTATGTCTGGGCATGCTGGCGGATAAGGAACGGGAAAAAGTCGTTAAAATGCTGGTTCCCTTAGCGGATGAAATCGTCATCGCCCGGCCTAATTCACCTAGGGCTGGGGATTGGAAAGCCTTGGGGGGGTTGGCTGAAGAATATGGCAAACCGGTAACCTGCATTGAAGATCCCAAAGAAGCGGTGATCTTCGCCCTGACCCGGGTGGGAGAGAAGGATATGCTCTGCGTCACCGGTTCAATCTACATGCTGGCAGATGCTCGCCAAGCCTTAATTGATAATGTTAAGCTAGTGTAAAAATTTTTTTTTGGAAAAGTTTTACTATCCGAAACTGTCAAGCTCGCACAGAGTGCCGTTTGCAAACTATAAAACATTTTTGGGGCCAATCTGGGGCTTGAAAAGTTAACACAAACTTAACACAAGATTTCTGAGATTTGGTATAATACTTTCTGGAGTCTCACTGCCACGCCGATAGTTGTCATATAAGTTGTTAGATGTAGTGAGTTCTGCCTTTAAAACGCTCAGTTCCACGGTAGAGTTGAATTTTATGTTGGGGGTATACTATGTTTAAGTTGTCGCCAAAAGAGGACAAATTTTTTGAACTTTTTTCCCAAAACACTGAAATTATCACTAAATCCCTCAAAAGGCTTTATGGGATTATGCTGCAAGACAGTGTTTCCACAGAAGATGCTGCCCAAATGCATCGTATTGAAAACGAAGCTGACAACGTTACCACTCAAATCCTGGAACGCCTGAATTGCACCTTTATCACACCCATGGATCGAGAAGATATCTATAAACTAGCCCAAGTCCTGGATGATATCGTCGATTTTGCCGAAGGCACAGTGGAACGCATGCTCCTCTATCGTACGGGAAAACCATCCCTGGGGGCTCAAGAACTTGTTCATCTGGTTGAACTGGCAGCTGAGCAGATTCAAACCGCTTTCTCCTACTTAGGCAATCTCCATTCCAAAAAAACCAATATTTTGGCTGCTGCCGAAGAAATCTATCATTTGGAAAGCGCAGGGGACAAGCTCTACAGAGAAGAAGTAGCCCGCTTGTTCGATTTTGAAAAAGACCCTATTGAAATTATTAAATGGAAAGAAATCCTGGAACACATTGAAGCAACCTTAGATCACTGTGAATCCATCGCCGATCTTCTCAAAAGTGTGGTCTTAAAATATGACTAGTCTGGGTATGATGGTCGTTCTGGTCGTATTTTTAGCCCTGGCTTTTGACTACATTAATGGCTTTCACGATACGGCAAATGCGATTGCGACAAGCGTTTCGACCCGGGCCCTAACTCCCAAACAAGCTGTGATGCTGGCCGCCTCCTTTAATCTTTTTGGAGCCCTATACAGCACCGGTGTGGCCCAAACTATTGCCAAGGACATAGTATCGCCAGTCTATGTAACCCAAGAAGTTGTGATTGCAGCTTTGCTCAGTGCCATTGCCTGGAACCTTATTACCTGGTACTTTGGTATTCCCAGCAGTTCTTCTCATGCCATCATCGGCGGAATGGCAGGAGCGGCGGTGGCTAAAGTGGGCTTTAGTGTCCTGCAGTGGCATGGTATCGGTAAAATACTGGCAGCCTTAATAGTCTCTCCCATTGTCGGTATCATCTTAGGCTTTATTATCATGAAGACCTTGGCTTTTTGTTTCGGTGGTTTTTCTCCGTCCAAACTGAACCATGGCTTTAAAAAGATGCAGGTTCTCTCGGCCGGATTGCTGGCCTTTAACCACGGTTCCAATGATGCGCAAAAATCCATGGGAATCATCACCATGGCGCTTATAGCCGCAGGGCTGCAATCTCAAACCGTTCTGGACCCTCCTTTGTGGGTGAAATTTGCCTGCGCTCTGGCCATGGCCAGCGGAACGGCTGCAGGGGGCTGGAAAATTATTCGTACTATGGGAGGAAAAATCTTTAAACTGGAGCCTATTAACGGTTTTGCAGCAGATCTCACCTCATCCATTGTAATTTGGACAGCCACCGTATTTCCCAGTCTGCACCTGCCTGTGTCCACCACTCACGTGGTGTCAGGTTCCATCATGGGGGTAGGCAGTGCCAAACGTGTCTCGGCAGTACGCTGGGGGGTAGCCCAACAAATGCTGGTGGCTTGGGTTGTGACCATCCCTACCACATCACTCATGGCGGCGCTCTTTTATTTTCTCCTTTCTAAAGTTATTTAAGAAATGTTATACTTGGCCCTTGTTCTTATTTCAATCATTATTTATAATAGTTTTTAACGGTCTTGGTTCTTGTACCAAGGCCTTTCTAATACTAGTCAGAAAGTATAACTTTTTGTTGCATACTGCAAGATGGCTAACCCGTGCGAAGACAGTGTCTTCGTCTGAAGCATAAGTGCAACCAACGGTTTCGCCGTCGCTAAGGCTTGGCGAAGCCGGGTTTTCTATATTCTTTTCGGTCTATTTTCGCTGATTGTTACATATCTTCCCCTAGAGAAGTTGTCCTAAGCGGCACGGGAGGGGAATGACCATGAAAATTATTGATCAGTTTCGTGTCTTAGTGGTTTTGATTTTAGGGCTTGTGGCCTTGGCTTTATTGACCTGGGGAATCGGAAAAATCTATTTGGAACTTATCGGCCAGCCCAGTCAGGAGAAAACTGTGGGGCAGGATAAGGAAAAAACAAACTCCAACATCATCTTAACCTTGCCGAAAACCTCCTTTTGGATCTGTCAGGCCGGGCTCTTTCAAAACGAAGAAAATGCCCAGCTGACCAAGGGTCACATGAATGTGCTGGGCTATAAAGCTGAAGTCATCAGCGCCAATCCCTGGATAGTAGGGGTTGGTCTGGGCCATTCTGCCGAAGAGATTAAAGAACTGCGGGAGCTTTTAGCCGCCCAAGGAATCTCGACTATTCCCAAGCAAATCCAGCTCCCCCAACGGTCCTTTCGGGTTGGGGGCAATGGAGCAGAACTCACCGCCGCTATGCTGACCAATGTCAATACCATTCTCGGCCGAGGGATAACTAAAGAGGTCCTTAATCAAGAAGAGCAATTATGGGCAGCCCTGGCGGGAGAGCATCCCCCTAAGGACTTAGTGGGCCTTCATGAAGCCTACAACCAAATAAGGTCCCAAACCGACGCTCAGCAAAAAAATATCGGATTATCCTTGTTTTTTCATTTTCAAAGGATTATAAATGCATATTCTGGTAAATAATACTAATAGGTATCCAATAATTAAACATTTTGGTAAATTAGAGGTAGATATAAATTGCGTTTTTTTTCGATAGTGCTATAATTAACATACGAAATTAAGGCAAAATTCCAACAGAGAAATGGGGGAACTTATGAAAACGCTAAAAATTCCAGAAGCAACAATTATTCGGCTTTCAGTATACTCACGCCATTTGACTGAAGTCGATCGTAAAGGAATTATAACCACATCCTCAGGGGAAATTGCTGATGGAGTCGGCGTTAGCCCTGCGCAAGTGCGGAAAGACTTGGCATACTTTGGGGAGTTTGGAACTCGAGGCGTCGGTTATAATGTCAAAGATCTCCGCCAGCATATTATGAGAATTCTTGGTTTGAGTTCTGATTGGAGTGTAACCTTAGTTGGGGTCGGAAACTTAGGTTTGGCCTTAAGTACATACAAAGGCTTCCGAGACCGAGGTTTTATCATCACCAGTATTTTTGACGCAGATCCCAATAAGATCGGCACCGTTATTGATGGTGTGGAAGTTCAGCCAATCGACCAATTAGAAGCTGTCGTGCGCCAAAATCGTACTCAAATTGGAATTGTGGCAGTGCCCGCGGCCGCGGCTCAAGAAACAGTTGATAAACTCATTAACGCAGGAGTGGCAGCTATCTTGAACTTTGCCCCAGTGGTATTGAATGTCCCTCCGGAGATTGAGCTTCGAAATGTCGACTTAGCAGTAAATCTTGAAGTATTAACCTTTAATGTTTGCGGACAAAGGTGTTATTAAGACAAAGGTGTTATTAAGACAAAGGTGTTATTAATTCGTATGTAACAGTTGTATATCAAGGTAGACTATCGTATAATAGCACAGTAAGAAGTGTATCTAGGGTTCCGCTGAAAGGGTCTGGTCCGAGCGATACAGGTTGGAATGTGCCGGCTACACCGTGTGGGAAAAAAGCCCCGTGGCAAGTTCTTTGGAACTCGTTATGGGGCTTTTGAGTATACTTTTTATACCAGGAAAGTGTCTTAGTCAAGAGGAGGAGAATGATGAATCAGAACCAGGGTAAGAAGAAAATTATGGTGTATGATACAACGTTGAGAGATGGTGCTCAGGGGGAAGGAGTTCATTTTTCAACTCAGGATAAGCTTAGTTATGTTAAACGAATTGAGGAAATGGGAAGTCTTTATGTGGAAGCGGGATGGCCCGGCGCCAATCCCAGGGATGAAGAGTTTTTTCAGCAATATCGTGAGTCCAAGACTTCCTTGACCCGGGTTGCTGCTTTTGGCAGTACCTGCAAAGTCTCGGAATCCCCTGAACAGAGCGACATTTTGCTAAAATTAGTAGGGTCCAAAGCTAAGACCATTACTATCTTCGGCAAATCCTGGGATCTCCACGTCCGGGATGTGCTGAGGGCTACCTTAGAGGAAAATCTCCGCTTAATACGGGAGTCCGTTGCCTATTTAATTGCCCAGGGGCGTGAAGCCTTTTTTGATGCGGAACATTTTTTTGACGGTTTTAAAGAAAATCCCAGCTATGCCTTGAAATGTATTTCCGCTGCCCTGGAAGGCGGGGCCAAGACGATTATTTTATGTGATACCAACGGCGGCAGCCTGCCCAGTGACATTGAAAAAGGTGTCCGGACAGTATTGCAGGAATTCGCTCCTCAGGAGCTGGGCATTCACGTTCACAATGACCGGGGACTGGCCGTTGCCAACTCCTTAATGGCAGTGGAAGCCGGGGCAACTCAAGTTCAAGGAACCTGGAACGGCTTTGGCGAACGCTGCGGCAATGCCAATTTAAGCACACTGGTTCCCCTCTTGCAGCTGAAGGGGGATTACGACGTGGTTTCTGAGGCAGCTTTGCTGAAAATCACCGCCTTCTCCCGTTTTGTTGCCGAGCTTTCCAACGCACCCTTTGATGAGAAGCAGCCTTTTGTGGGGCGCAGCGCCTTTGCTCATAAAGCGGGAATGCATGTGGATGCCATTCTTAAAAACCAGCGTACTTTCGAACACATAGATCCCGCCGATGTGGGCAACGAACGCCGCATCTTAATTTCGGATCAAGCGGGGAAAGCCAACATTCTGGAGCGGCTGTGCCGTTTTGAACCCACCCTGCGCAAGGATGATCCCCGGGTTGAGCAGGCTATGCATGAAATTAAAGAACTGGAGCATCAGGGATTTCAGTTTGAAGCAGCGGAAGGCAGCCTGGATCTCTTGCTTTTGCGTATTCTTGGCAAACTGAATTCTTCCGCCTTTGAAGTCCTGGATTATCACGTTTGGAGCGACCCTTTGCGGGGAGAGCTGGATTCTGTGGCCGTGGTCAAGGTAAAAGTCGGCGAGGAAACCGTCCAGATTGCTTCGGAAGGAAACGGTCCGGTCAATGCTTTGGACACAGCCTTAAGGCAGGCTCTGGCCAAGTTCTTCCCGGTGTTAAAAGAAAGTGAACTGGTGAATTACAAAGTTAGAGTATTAGACGGCGCCCATGGCACAGAAGCCGTAGTGCGGGTTATCATGGATACCCGCCTGGGAGAAGAAGTCTGGGGAACTATTGGGGTATCCAAAAATATCCTGAAAGCCAGTGCTCAGGCCTTGCTGGATGCTATTAATTGCACTATCTGGCGGGGAGACTCTAACCCAGGGTGAGAGAGGTCGCGTCATCTTGCTCGGCCCTGCCCTCGTCGCTGCGTGTGATCGCGACTCTCTTGGGCTTGGGGAGACGGTTGAGAATGCGATTTTTTTCGTTTCCCCTTATGGGAAACATGGAGGCGTATGTTGCGTAAAATGGGGAGGGTTCTTAGTCTTTACAGTAAGACAGGAACTTTCCCCATTTTAGTTTAGTAGTGACTGGATGTGTCAGGCAGTGGACATTAAGTAAACAATATGTAAGCGTTAAGTAAATGCCGTTTAATAAAAGTTACATAACTGGATGGATTCTGATACAGTATACTTATAGTTGTTATAAGGGGAGAGAGAATATATGCGGCAAGAAAAAGATTTAATCGGTGTTCATGAAGTTCCGGATGACGTATATTATGGCATCCAAACCCTCCGTGCTGCGGAGAATTTCCCCATCACCGGCTATCGCCCTCACCGGGAGCTGATTCGCGCTTTAGCCATGGTAAAAGGGGCTGCGGCGGAAGCAAACATGTTTATCGGAGCCTTAAACCCCAAGATCGGTCAAGCCGTTGTCGAAGCTGCCAAGGAAATAATTCAGGGACGTTTTCATGATCAATTTATCGTTGATGTGATTCAAGGCGGCGCTGGGACGTCTATGAACATGAATGCCAATGAAGTCATTGCCAACCGGGCCGTTGAGATTCTGGGCGGAAAAAAGGGCGAGTATTTCAGAGTCCACCCCAACACCCATGTGAATATGGCCCAGAGCACCAATGATGTTTTTCCCACAGCCATCCGCATTGCCTGTTTTAATGTGGGCAATGACTTGCTGGAGGTTTTAGAGAGCCTGCGCCAATCATTTTTGGATAAGGCCCAGGAGTTTGACAGTGTCATAAAAATGGGGCGGACTCATCTCCAGGACGCCGTTCCCATTCGCTTGGGGCAGGAATTTTCCGCCTATGCCCATATGCTGGGCAGGGACATGCAGCGGATTAAAGGAGCCCTGCGCTCCCTGGAAATCATCAATATGGGAGCTACCGCTGTGGGTACCGGCTTAAATGCCGATCCCCGCTATATTGAGAAAGTGACAGAACTCTTGCAGCAGTGGTCGGGCTTGCCCCTGGGTTTAGCCCCTGATTTAGTGGATGCCACTCAGAATACCGATGCTTTCATGGAGGTTTCGGGATCTCTCAGAACCCTGGCCGTCAATCTCTCAAAAATAGCCAACGACCTGCGCTTAATGGCCTCGGGACCCAAAACCGGCCTCAATGAAATCAACTTGCCCCCTATGCAGCCCGGATCTTCAATCATGCCGGGCAAAGTCAATCCAGTGATTGCCGAAGTGGTCAATCAAGTGGCTTTTCAGGTTCAGGGCAATGACTGTACCATCGGCCTGGCCTGCGGAGCCGGACAGCTGGAGCTTAACGTTATGGAGCCGGTAGTGGTCTTCAATCTCCTGCAATCCTTAGACATACTGCGCAATGTAACCCGAGTATTCCGGGAGCGTTGTGTAGCGGGCATCACAGTCAATGCGGAACGCTGCCGGGTAATGGTTGAAACCAGTGTCGGGCTGGTCACAGCGATTAACCCCCATGTGGGGTATGAAGTGGCTTCCATGATTGCCAAAGAGGCCCTGGAATATGGCCGTCCTGTTGCCGAAATAGTCCTGGAAAAGGGAGTCTTAACGAAAGAAGAGCTGGATGTGATTCTAAATCCTTATGAAATGACCAGACCGGGTATTGCCGGAGTGGAGCTGTTAGAAGGAACGAAGAGTAAATCCTAACTGTGAAATCGCTAGTTGTAAGGTAGGGCGGTCTTCACTTGCCTTTCCTAGTTCTACTAGTGTGAGGATGAGACCAATATAAAAGGAGTCTGCAGCATTGCTTTTATTTGCTGCAGACTCCTTTTATGGTTTTTCGAGAAAGGTTATTTTATGAAAAAAATA
This sequence comes from Desulfosporosinus orientis DSM 765, assembly GCF_000235605.1. Taxonomy (GTDB): domain Bacteria; phylum Bacillota; class Desulfitobacteriia; order Desulfitobacteriales; family Desulfitobacteriaceae; genus Desulfosporosinus; species Desulfosporosinus orientis. The sequence continues at coordinate 5,413,398 of NC_016584.1, read as the reverse complement.
ATTAAGGGATAAATCTCAGAAAATCAGACGCATAGTCCTGTTGATAATTGTCTATTTTATGAGCAAAAATCTTATGTTTTTTGTAGGGTCTTTTTGCCTAGTACTCGGTCTAATATAGCATCAATAAGCTCCTGAGAACAGGGTTTTGCTATTACTTGCAAAGGCTGGACCGGCATGAACTGTTTGTGATCTTCTGCAGAGGTTACAAACACTATTCTGCATTTTGACGGGGAAGCGGATTGCCGTATTTGCATGGCTGTTTCGAGTCCGGTCAGCTTTTTCATGCTATTATCAAGAAACACCAGGTCAAAAGTTCTGTGATGCTGATCAAGCTCCTCAAGAAGCTCTTCACCACTGCCGAATTGGCAGATCTCAAATACCCCTCCTTTTTCTTCTTCATATTGACGAAGGAGTATTTCTAATAATTTACGGGGCAATGGCCTATCATCACAAATTTCGATATTAAGCAAGATCATCTCCTCCATATTTTTAAATGAAAGCTAAAAAGGTAGTTTGAACCATTATAAAGCGTATAAAAACCAATTACAAGTGTATAAATACTCTTATGGTTTGTTAAAAGAATTAACCATAGTTGATAAATTGAAGCAGGGTGATAGCGTTTGGGGATTAATTACAAGGAACTAGGCGAACGGATTGCAAAAAGGCGCAAAGACTTAAACATGACACAGGATGATGTGGCAAATGCAACAGGTCTGAGTAATAATTACATTTCAAATATAGAAAACGACCATTCTATTCCCAGTATTGAAACCTTACTTAAAATTTGTGAAGCTCTGGGTATCACGCCGGATTACCTGCTGTTAGGAATTGTCAGAGATACGGATGACGCCCTGCTCTCTCAAATCAAGCAAAAGATTCAGCTTTGCGACGAGAAAAGATTGAAATTGGTTGATCATTTTATAACGTGGGTGATTGACGAGGAAATCCCCTAACCTGATAATTACAAAGAAATCTCACAGGATCTCTCCCTGCGAGATTTCTTTGTAATTATCGCTAATGTCATTCGAGGCAGTGGTTTTGATGAAATTAAATTCCGGACTAATGGAGTTATTTGATCAAGGGCAAACGAGTCCAAACAAAAACAAGCTTTTTGGTGTAGCGGAGTATTTTCTTAATAAAATAGTTTCGGAAGCCGGGGAATCAATAACACCGCTCAAACTACAAAAGTTGGTGTATTATGCCCAAGCTTGGTCTTTAGCATTTTATAACTCATTGTTTGAAGAAGATTTTCAGGCCTGGGTCCATGGTCCTGTTATGCCTGGTTTGTATATCCATTTTAAAGAATACGGTTCTGGGAATATACCAAAGGTTTCTTCTTTCGATTCCAGTGTATTTGAGAAAGAAGAAATAACTGTGCTGGATTTAGTTTGGTCTGTTTATGGTAAGTACGATGCTAAATATCTAGAAAGACTAACTCATATCGAAAAACCTTGGTTAGATGCAAGAGAGGGAAAAAATCAGGATAAACAATGTACTAATATTATATCTAAAGAAGAAATCAAAAAATATTTTTCTGGTTTGAGGAAAAACCATGATATTTGTAGTGAATATAGCCTTAAAAATATGTATCAAATATAGTCGTTCCTTAACGAGGTCCTCAAAAATAGCCAATTTAAGAATCATGGTTCAGTGGCAGGGGCATGAAAGGCTGCCCTGAAAAAATCCACAAAGTATTCTGCGAAAATAGACCCAAAAGCCAGGGTGGCTTCGCCTCACAGGAGTGAACCCATTGCATGGAGAGGCGGTTAAGCCCACAAAGCGGTTGCGGGGATTGCGGAGCCTGGTTCACTTCAGGTACTACCCAGAGGTTTGGCGAAGCTCCCGCAGCCGCGAGTGGGCGAGCCTCGGAATGCTGGGTGAGCGGATGTGGGCGAAGCCGCCCGACCCGACAGCACTCTAGTTTCCATCATCTTTAACAGGCTCCTCACTTAAAGTGTAGAGGCTGTTTTTTTTATGTTTTAGTTTGTCAAGAAGAACATTGTCGAACTTGCTTAGTCATAGGGAAGATGCTACACTTATATGAAGGAAAAGTGGAGTTAATCTTGATTTTTGGCATGTTTGCTATGGACGGAAGGGGAAACGAATTATGGCAGTTGGACGAAATTCTTCTGGAACTGGAAGAACCGTCTTACTCATTATGATCGGTGCTGCCTTAGGGACTTTAGTGGGATTTGCATTGGAAAAATACGGCATATTCGCCCCGTTTTTACGGCCTGCCGTTATTGATATACCCTCGCATACGTACATAGATTTCTTTTTTCTCTCCCTCTCATTTGGTTGCCGCATTAGTATTACCATTGCAACCTTTTTAGGAGGCATCGGAGGGTATCTGCTGTCAAGGAAGGTGTAACATGCTCGTGCTCGCTTCTTCCTCTCCTCGGAGGGCACAACTGCTTCATGAGGGAGGGTACGTTTTTGAAACCGTCAAAACACAGGTTTCTGAAGAATTGACGGAAGGAATTCTCCCGGAAATAGGGGTCAAACAGTTAGCTTTACGTAAGGCCCAAGCCGGTTTCGATTATTGGCTAACCACAGGAGAGAGTTCTCAGGACGTGGTCTTGGGAGCGGATACCATGGTGGTTCTTGATGCCTGTATTTTAGGAAAACCGGCTACAGCTGAAGAGGCAGCAGAAATGCTGCAGAGACTGAGCGGAAGGACCCATCATGTTTTAACGGGAGTAGCCTTAATCTCAGGATCGGGAAAAGAGCTTGCCGGCGTGGTTAAAACCGTCGTACATTTTCGTCAGTTGGAAACCCAGGAGATAAAGGACTATGTAGCTGGCGGAGAACCCATGGACAAAGCAGGCGCTTATGGGATTCAAGGAGAAGCCCAGCGCTTTGTCACGTCCATTGAAGGTTCACTAACCAATGTCATAGGCTTGCCTATGGAATATCTCTCAAAACAGCTTAGGGCGTGGGGGATTGAGCAGACAAATGTCGTCTCACGCGAGGTGGATGATGAATTACCGGCGATTGAAAGATTTACCGGAGGAACTTTTACCCCGTGAGAGGCTCTGCCAACTAGGGCCAGAAGCATTATCGAACAGCGAAGTCCTGGCCATCCTTTTAAGGACGGGCCTTAAAGGAGAAAATGTCCTGAGCTTAGCAGAACGAATTCTGGCAAGTGTCGGGGGGCTCTCAGGACTAGGGAAGCTGACGGTTCATGATTTAGCTCAGATTCACGGTTTAGGAAAGGCAAAATCGGCAGAATTGAAGGCTGCTTTAGAATTAGGACGCCGATCCGTCTCTGTCGATCCTATGTCCAGACCGGTGGTCAATTCCCCCCAGGATGTAGCGCATATCGTCATGGAAGAAATGCGCTATCTTGACCGTGAGCACTTTCGAGTACTTTCCCTGTCCACCAAAAACCATGTGTTAGGGATTACCTCAATTTCCATAGGCTCACTCAATTCATCCATAGTACATCCGCGAGAATGTTTTAAAGAGGCAATAAGGCGCAACTCCAACGCTATTATTTTATTGCATAATCATCCCAGCGGGGATCCTACCCCCAGTCAGGAAGATGTGGAAGTAACCCGCCGTCTGGCCGAGGGGGGTAAGATTCTGGGGATTGAAGTTATAGATCATGTGATTATAGGAGATAATCGCTATATCAGCTTGAAGGAACGGGGAATCATATGACGCGAGGTTCGTGGTTCGATGTTCGAGGCACGAACTGTGAATTCGATTCTGCGAATCGAAGAACGGAATGGACTCAAATCGGACCTCGTACCTCGAATATGGAAGGAGCATAAATAGCCATGTTTAATTTGTTTAGCAAGGATTTAGGAATAGATTTAGGAACGGCTAATACCGTCGTACATGCCAAAGGCAAGGGGATTGTGGTCAGAGAACCATCCGTGGTAGCTATGGATATCACCACCAAAACCCCTATGGCTGTGGGTGACAGCGCCAAAGAAATGATTGGCCGGACCCCCAGCAACATCGTAGCCATTCGCCCCTTAAAAGATGGAGTTATCTCGGATTTTAACGTCACTCAGAAAATGCTGAAGTACTTTATCAGCCGGGCTCTGGGAACAGAGCACCCCTATATTCGCCCTCGTGTGGTCATCTGTGTACCGTCAGGGGTTACCCCTGTGGAAGAACGGGCGGTTAAAGAAGCCGCTATGGCAGCAGGTGCCAAAGACCCCATTATTCTGGAAGAGCCCATGGCGGCGGCCATCGGAGCCGGGCTGCCTGTCAGTGAACCAACGGGGAACATGATCGTGGATATTGGCGGCGGAACCACTGAAGTCGCCGTGATTTCCTTAGGCGGGATTGTCACCAGCCGTTCCATTCGTGTGGCTGGGGATGAGATGGATGACGCCATCATTGCCCATATTAAGCGGCGCTATAATCTGATGGTGGGTTACCGCACGGCGGAAACCCTGAAATTTGAAATCGGTTACGCCTATCAAGCAGAAAAAGGCACCTATACTGTGCGCGGACGGGATTTACTAACCGGTCTGCCCAAAACCATTGAAGTGACCTCAGAAGAAATTCAAGAGGCTCTGCAAGAACCGGTCATGGCTATTGTGGACGCCGTCAAATCATGTTTGGAAAAGACTCCACCGGAGTTATCGTCGGATATCATGGACCGCGGAATTATGATGGCAGGTGGCGGCTCTTTACTGCGCAACTTGGATCGACTGCTCTCTGAGGAGACGGGCATTGCAGTACACATAGCGGAGGACCCATTGTCCTGTGTTGCAATAGGAACAGGTAATGTTTTAGAACATGCTGAAATCCTTCGTAGAATTGCTGCCTCGCAAAAAAGCTAAAATAGCGGGGAGGAATTATGGTGGGGAAAAGAGTGAATATAACGGGAATCGCGGTTCTCGTTTTCTTCCTCTTGCTGGGAGTGTTAATAACCATCCGCTTTACAGGCCTGGGCAGTAATTTTCCTAACCCGATTGGCGGAGCTATGCAGCGGGTTTTAAGCCCTTTAGAAAAACCCATTCTTGGCTTGGGAAATGCCATTAAAGATAATACCCGGGCATTGTGGAGTTTTTCAGAGGTTGCAAAGCAAAATGAAGAACTGCGCAAGAAAGTGGATCAGCTGACCGGCGACAATATCAAGTTAAAAACGGAAATCTTAGCGGGTATGCGCTACAATGAGCTGGATCAGGGCCAATTCCGCAGTCCGACCCTGGAAAAATTCGAAAAAGTCGGAGCCACTGTGATTAATCGCAACCCTACCACCTGGTACCGCACTTTGACCTTAAACCGGGGCAGCCAGGATGGCGTGACCGTCAATTCGCCGGTAATCGGCGACTTGGGCCTGGTGGGGAAAATCGTCTCTGTGACTCCCACCACCTCGGAAGTCTTACTGATCCTGGACGGTGAAGGACAAGTAAGTGCCGTAGTCCGGGGCAGCACCGGCGGCGGAACCTTCGGCATTGTCCAGGGGAATTTCACCAAGGGTTCCCGCCTTACCTCGGAAGGGAACCTGCAAATGCTCTTTCGCAGAGAGGATGGCATTAATGTAGGGGATCTGGTCTTTACCTCAGGTATTGGCGGAGTATACCCCAAAGATGTTCCTATCGGTCAAGTCAAGGAGATTCAGTTAGACCCCTCCGGCTTGCTGAAAACAGCCTATATCCAGCCCCTTATTGACTTTGACTCTCTGGAAGAAGTCTATATTGTGAAAAAGGGGGAGGGGAAATAGGAATGCGTTATGTTTTAATCGCGGTGATGTTTCTCCTAAGCCTGATCTTGCCGGGAACCCTCTTTCACTTTTGGTCCTGGTCGGGGATTAAACCTGATCTCCTTATGCTTTTAACCATCTATATGGCCACCCATCATCGCTTCCGTTCAGGTTTGCTGTGGGGACTGGGTGCCGGTTTATTGGAAGATTTATATTTAGGCAGCTATGTGGGCATGTATACCCTCACTCTGGCGGTAGTGGCTGCTTTAAGCTACTGGCTGGCAGAACGCTGGTACCGGGAAAATTTCCTGCTTACCACCTTTATGGTATTTCTGGTGACCGCCGTTGGACAGCTATTGATTGCCTTTTTAAGCTTAGGTGCCGGCCTCCATTGGTCGGTTTCCGATTTTGGCCGTTTAGTTATCGGGGTTTCCCTCTACAATGCGGTTTTAGTGCCTCTAACCTATCCCTGGATTCACCAATCCTTTGTCCGGGGCTGGCTGCGCTACCGACCCCGCTATGAACGATGAACCACGATTTGAGAGGAGGTTACCAACTTGGATGATAAAGAACGAAAACCCTTTGTCTACCGGCTCTGGGGTTTAGGCGGCGTGGTAGTTCTGGTTTTTTTGATCTTGAGCTTCAACCTCTGGCGTTTGCAGATCGCTCAAGGCTCTTATTATTCCGCCATGGCCAAAGGAAATGTCATGAAACTTGTTAAGGTGCCTCCGACACGGGGAGACATTGTGGATAAAAACGGCAAGATCCTGGCCACCAGTGTCCCGGAATTTGTGCTTAATCTGGACTGGATGGACTTGCAGCAGGCAAAAAGCAGTGAGTGGAAAGATGTAGTCCGCAAGCTGGCGGCCTTCCTCAAAGACTATTGGCCGAACCCTAATCAGAGTGTGGATTCCATCGCTGAAGATATCTTTGCTAATATTCAAAACCATCAATGGGAGCGCTACCGTCCTGTGACTATTCTCGATGATGTGCGTCCTGAATTGCAGGCCATTATCGCCGAACACCAGGAGGAGCTCCCCGGGGTGAGTGTGGAAGCCATACCTGTGCGCTCCTATCCTCAGCATAGCCTGCTCGGTCACGTTTTAGGCTATGTCCGTGAAATATCCGAAGCGGAAATCACTCAATTCAATAAAGATCCCGATGCCCAAGCCGCCGGCTTTGTCTACGCTCAGGGGGACATGGTGGGCAAGATGGGTGTGGAAAAAACCTATGATTTTTGGCTGCGAGGCAAGGAAGGTGTTCAGCAGGTTGAAGTGGATAACAATGCCCGGCCTGTCAAAAAAGAGATTCTCCAGGCTCCCGAAGCAGGCAAGACAGTTCAGCTGACCATTGACTCGGATTTGCAGAAGGTTGTGGATGACAGTATGGATCAAGTCATCGCCAATATTCAAAAAGACAATCCCACGGCTCACGCCGGGGCAGCAGTGGTTATGGATGTGAATACGGGGAAAATCTTGGCTATGACCTCCCGTCCCAGCATGGACCCCAATGATCTGATCGGGATTATCTCCGAGCAAATGGCCGACAAGTACTGGCCTCAGGACCCGAAGCGGGCCTCGGAAGCAGCTTCCCTGAACAGGGCCTTGACGGGTTTATATCCGCCGGGGTCAACCTTTAAGATGGTCACGGCCATGTCGGCTTTGCAAATGGGTGTAACCACACCCAGTGAGAAAGTTGATGACAAACTCTCATCCTTAGGAGGCCCGGATTCTCAAAAGTCTGGCTTCGTCGAATGGGGCAACAACTATTTTGGCATGGTCGATCTCTACCGGGCCCTGGCTAAATCCTCGAATATTTATTTTGAAGTCATGGGCCGCCGGGTCTTTGACAGCAATGCGGAGATGATCGGTCAGATCGCCCGGGAATTTGGCCTGGGTGTGGAAAGCGGCGTGGATCTGCCGGGAGAAGCCAAGGGGATATCCCCCTCGGCAGAATGGAAAAAAGCCTACTTTACCAATATTTATAAAAATGCCCAAGAGTCCCGGGATAAATCCCTGGCGGAAATCGAGAAAAACTATAAGCCCAAACTGGAGCAGGCTGCCGACGAGACGGCCCGTAAAGAGATCCAAAAGGAAAAAGATGCAGAAATTGCCAAGGTCCAGGATTTATACAAACAGAGAACCGCTGAACCCCTGGAGTGGCGTCCCTATGACAGCTACAACAACGCCATTGGTCAGGGCTACAATGCCTACACCCCCATACAGCTGGCCAATTATGTAGCAACCATTGTTAACGGCGGCAAACATTTCCGCCCCTATGTGGTGGATAAGCTCATCGATCCTCTGACCGGGGAAACCGTCAAACAGTTCGAGCCCAAGGTTCTCAATACCGTGTCGATTTCTCCCGATGTTCTGGAGGAAGTCAAGCAGGGTATGCAGGATGTCATGACAGGAGAAGGGACTGCCAGCTTCCTCTTCTACGATGTGCCGGAATTCAGCGGCGGCGGCAAGACAGGAACAGCCCAGATCGGCTCTAAGGATACCATATCCGGTGATATCTATAACGGGGTCTTTGTAGCCTTTGCTCCTTATGATCATCCCCAGGTGGCCTTCGCCGGAGTGGTTGAATTTGGAGGACATGGTGGGGAAACAGCAGGTTACGTCGCCAAGGCGGCTTTTATGAAGTATTTTGGTTGGAAGAGCACGAATGGAGGCTGAAAAACGAGGAAATTTATCCTCGTTTTTTTCGTTTGGATAAAGGGAATTTGGACAGGCTTGTAGAATTTATAGAAAGCATTTTTTATTAATGATAAGCGATGGGGGATTGTTCAGGTTGACACGGACAGAACATGTGGCACTAAAGGGCACCCGTGATGGATTGGTGCTGTACCTTGATCCAGCTGCAGACTTTAAATTGCTTATTGACGAGCTAGATAATCTTATGAAGAATTCTGATCAATTCCTCCAAGGCGCAACCCTTCGGTGCTATGCTGGGAAACGGGAATTTTCTGAGGATGAACTCTCTAGCTTGGCAGCCGTCCTCAAACAATACAGGCTGGAAATCGCAGGGTGGATGACTCCTGAAGAAGTCTACCATCCCGGTAAGGCGAAGCCCAGTATGGCTGAGGAGAGAGCACGTCTCAGGGAAGAAGGAATGGTAGAAGGACACTGCCTCTTAATCGAACGCACACTGCGCTCAGGAAAAAGTGTGCAATATGAAGGGCATGTGGTGGTACTTGGCGACGTAAACCCCGGTGCGGAAATCATTGCCACGGGCAATATTGTGGTTTTGGGCTCTCTGAGAGGTGTAGCCCATGCCGGAGCAACAGGGGATCGGACGGCTACAGTTAGCGCCTATCATTTGGCACCGACTCAGCTGCGCATTGCGGATTTTGTGACCAGGGCTCCGGATGATGAAGCAGATGGGCGTGGTCCGGAAATTGCCAGGATCAAAGATGATCAATTAATGGTGGAAGCGGCCGGTATGAGTGGCTGGCGTAGCAAGGCCCGTTAATAAAAGAATAAGTTATAGGGAAAGGCAGGTCTAACTATGGGTGAGGTAATCGTAGTGACTTCTGGAAAAGGGGGCGTAGGCAAGACGACAACATCCGCAAATATCGGCACGGGATTAGCTAATAATGGGCAAAAGGTCGTTCTTGTCGATACAGATATTGGTTTGCGTAATCTCGATGTGGTGTTGGGATTGGAAAATCGCATTGTTTATGACCTGGTGGATGTGACCAGCGGAAATTGCCGCTTGAAGCAAGCCCTGATTAAAGATAAACGTTTCCCCAATCTCTTTTTGCTGCCCGCAGCTCAGACTAAGGATAAGACAGCGGTCAGCCCGGAACAGATGAAGGCTTTATCCTTGGAATTAAAAGAAGAATTTGACTATGCTATTATTGACTGTCCGGCGGGAATTGAACAAGGCTTCCGCAACGCCATTGCCGGTGCGGACCGGGCCGTCGTCGTCTGCACCCCTGAAGTCAGTGCCGTGCGTGACGCTGACCGGATCATCGGTCTTTTGGAAGCGTCGGAACTGAGAAATCCTAAACTGATCATTAATCGTCTCCGCCCGGATATGGTGAAACGAGGCGACATGATGGATATTTCGGATATTTTGGATATCCTGGCCATTGAGCTCATCGGTGTGGTTCCTGAAGATGAGAGTATTGTCATTTCCACTAACCGCGGGGAACCCGCAGTTTTAGATTCGGGTTCCAAAGCAGGAGAAGCTTACCGGCGGATTACCCGGAGAATTCAAGGGGAAGATGTTCCGCTGATGAACCTGGAAGTACCCAAAGGAATCATGGATCGACTCAAAAAACTCATTGGCATTGGTTGACCGTTCGGTACTGAGAGGAGGAATTGTCCTTGTTAGAATTTATCAGCAAAATGCTAGGCAGGGAAAGTGCCTCGAGCAAGACAGTGGCAAAAGAACGTCTAAGGCTCGTCTTAGTGCACGACCGCGCCAGCATTTCGCCTGCTATGCTCAACAGATTGAGGGAAGATCTGGTTACTGTGATCTCCAATTACATGGAGATCGACGAGGCCGCACTGGAGTTTAATCTCTGTCAGGATGAAAGAGAAGTAGCTTTAGTGGCCAACATTCCCGTTGTGAAAATGAAGCGGGACTACGCTGCCAAAGGGTAAGATTGAACGAAGAAAATTGAATAGAGACATAAAAAGAGTTTAAGGCGACCGCTTTAGAAGCGGGGCTTTAAACTCTTTTCCCTTTGGGAGAAGGGGATATTCTATGGTATAATGAACAAATAAGTATACAGCAAATAAGCTAAGGGGATTTATCACGTGGATAGACGAGCATTAAGAAACCTGGATTTACTTTTTATTCTCTTTACCTTTTTATTGTTAGCTGCGAGTCTCGTGATCTTGAGCACAGCCTCTATTAATGTTATAAAATCCGATCCCATGCACTATGTGGAAACCCAGACGGTCTGGATTATCACCGGGATTGCGATTGCTGTGGTGATAGCGGTTATCGACTATCAGAAATGGCAGCACTTCCGCTGGTGGATTTACGGCTTTAATTTGCTGCTGCTCTTGGCGGTTATCTTCTTTGGGGATACGGCCAAAGGGGCAACCCGCTGGATATACTTTACCCCGACTATTGGAATTCAGCCCTCAGAGTTTGCCAAGATATTTATTATCATAACCTTTGCCGACTTTTTAACGGAGCGAGAAGGGCGGCTTAATAATATCAGAGATTTTATCCCGCCCTTTTTATTTGTCCTCGTACCCATGCTTTTAATTTTCAAACAGCCTGACCTGGGGACCACCCTGGTTTTTGCCGCCATATTTGTAGGCATGATGTTTGTAGCCGGGGCCAACCCCTGGAAATTTGGCGGCCTCTTATTGGGAGGGGTGGTCGTTATTGGAGTGGCCCTTTGGCTCCACTTTTCCACTAACCTGCCTGGCTGGCTGCAGTGGGCTCAGGGACTCCCCCTGCCTTTGCAGGACTACCAGCTGAATCGCTTAGTCATCTTCATGAACCCGGCTGCCGACCAGACTGGGGACGGCTGGCATATTCTCCAGTCCCTTTGGGCCATCGGCTCGGGAGGCTTGTGGGGAAAGGGTTATCGCATGGGCACCCAAGGCCAGCTGAACTTTCTCCCGGAACACCATACGGATTTTATTTTCTCCGTGGTTGGAGAGGAGTTTGGTTTTATCGGGACCATCACCCTGCTTTTCCTGTTTCTGATCTTTCTCCTGCGCAGCATTTACATCGCTTTGCGGGCCCGGGATATGTACGGAATGCTCGTCTCTGCAGGGGTTGTCTCCATGTTTACCTTCCATATCCTCGTTAACGTGGGAATGACCTCGGGAATTATGCCGGTGACGGGAATTCCCCTTCCCCTGATCAGTGCCGGGGGCAGCGCCATGTGGTCCAACATGGCGGCCATTGGACTCTTGTTGAGTGTGAACTTGAGGCACCGACGGTTGATGTTTTAACAGCTTGGGTCGGGCAGCTTCGCTTCCCCGCGCCGTCTTGTGGGCTTTTACCACCTCTCCATGCAATGGGTTCGCTCCTGTGGACGAAGCTGCCCTGTCTTTGGGGCTTTAATTTCTTCTGAATGGTTTTGGGGTTATTTTTAAGGATGTAGAGATTGAAGAGTGGTTCTCCTTTTGGGATTCTTGCATAAATAGAACTGATAGCACAGTTCTATTTTTTTTTCCTTTTTCATAGGCTTTATGGAGGTGTACGAGCTATAGCAAAGTTCGATAGTTTATCTTTATTCAATCTTTGAGGGGGCTTCGAGAAGGGGGAAAATGGATGAATCCTTTTGAACGCTGGGATGACTGGGAATGGGAACGGGCCATTCATGAAGTCGGCAAAGAACAAGGCCGGGGCCGGTCCGTTCCTAAATATAACCCACAGGGGCGCTATCGCAGCTCCGCGAAAAAAGGCTGGGGAAATTTATTCAATCATTGGAATGGAGTACAGAAGAGAACCTTGTTAGCGGCACTGTTATTCTTAATGGTGTTTTTCAGTGCCAATAATACGGACCCGGTATCCAGGGCCGTCCATGCCATCTACCGGGGAGCCATGGATTCGGGGAATTATTACACGGCCCTTAATGGTATGGCCAAGGAAGCCCTGTCTTTGGGCGGAGTTTCTAACGAGAGCGTGGCCGTGGATCTGGCCATGAGAGGCAAGTTCTTGCCCCCTATTTCCGGGCCGGTGATGGCCGGATTCGGAGAGGTGGGAAGTGACGGTTCCGTTCACCAGGGCCTGGATGTGGGGAGTGCCCTGGGAATTTCCGTGGTGTCCCCTGCCAGAGGAGTTGTGACATTCGTAGGGGAAGACCCTCAGCTGGGAAAACTGGTGAAAATCGATTTTGGGGACGGCTGGACCACCGTCCTGGCTAATCTGGGAGATATACCAATTGAGAAGGGACAGAGAATCGAGCGAGGACAAACCGTTGGCACGGTGGGGCTGTCAGCCCCTCTTAAGAAGCCCTGGCTGCATTTTGAACTGCGCAAGAATAACCAGCCCTTGAACCCGATTCCCTATCTCATTCCGCCTGAAGCTAAGAACTAATGAAATTGAACAGAGAGCTCATTTTGGAAGGAGTGCGGGTAAATGGAGCTTTTCAAGATATCCGGGGTGAGTATCCGCATCCACCCCACATTTCTTGTCATCTTATTCCTGTACGGAGTCCTGGGTTTAGCCGCCCAGGCTCTTCTCATCTTTGCTTTAGTGGTTGGCCATGAACTGACCCATTTGTTAGTAGCTAAAAGCTACGGCTTTAAAGTGGAAGGCCTCGAGCTCTTTCCCTTTGGAGGAGCAGCCTACTGTGACGGCCTCTTTGAGGGCCGGAAAATCGAAGAGAGTCTCATGGCCTTAGCTGGTCCGGCCTTTAATATTGCCCTCCTCTTTGCGGCCCAGGTTTTGCGCTGGAACGGGATTTGGACCGCTGAGCTGGCCGCTGATTTTGTGCGCTATAACCTTTGGCTGGCGGCTTTTAACCTGATTCCTGTCCTGCCCTTGGATGGGGGGCGGGTGATGAGGGCCCTTTTTGCCGAAACCTTTGGCTTTGTGCGGACGACTAAGTTTTTAGCCGGGGCAGGGAGAGCCTTAGGGATTGGCTTAGCCATTTACGGCATTATTCTGGGTGTGGGGGGCAGGTTTACGGAGGGACCGCTGTTCTTTCTGATCTTAGGAGGGTTTTTCTGGTTCGCCGGCAGCAAGGAAATCTCCTCAGCCCGTATTACCTTTCTCAGACAGCTCACCCGCAAAAAGGAGGAATTAGTGAAGCGGGGACTGATGCGCAGCCTTTGGCTGACGGTTCAGGAGGAAACACCCCTGGTGCGGATTGTGGAGGAGTTTACCCCCGACCGCTATGCCATGATCAGCCTGACCAACGACAAGGCGGAAATGGAAAAAATCCTCACGGAAACGGATATTGTGGAAGGGATGATGCGGGAGGGAATCCGTTTTCCCGTGGGGAAACTGTGCAAACCCTGATGTCTTAACAATCTTCGAGGATAATCCCTGCAAATATTGGGAATTTAACTTATATGTGATATACTTTAAGTTCACAATATAGATACAAGGAGGCCTCGTTGACAACATGAGTAATTATTCTGCGGCGGACATTCGCCGGCAGGTCGAACGTTTTCTGCCTAAGGTTCTAAAGCCCAGCAGATATATTGGATCCGAATGGAACGTGGTCAAAAAAGATTGGGACAAGACGGAAGTTCAGATGGCCTTTGCTTTCCCTGATGTTTACGAAGTGGGAATGTCTCACTTAGGAACACGTATCCTTTATCATCTGGTTAATTCCTACCCGGAGTTTCTTTGTGAAAGGGTTTTTGCCCCATGGGTGGATATGGAAGAAGAAATGCGGAAGAGGGAAATCCCCCTTTATACCCTGGAATCCTTCCAGCCCCTGAAAGCGTTTGATGTGGTGGGATTTACCCTGCAATATGAAATGAGTTTTACCAACATTCTCAACATGCTGGACCTGGCGGGAATCCCCCTGAGCACAGATGAGCGGGGACCGGAAGACCCCTGGATTATTGCCGGAGGCCCCTGCGCCTATAATCCGGAACCACTGGTGGGCTTTATCGACTTTTTCCTCATCGGCGAGAGTGAAGAACAATTGCCCGAGGTTTTGCGCCTTATCGGGGAGCAAAAGAAAAACCCGGTTTCCCGGCGGGAATTTTTGCAGAGAGTTGCCCAGGTTCAAGGGGTTTATGTGCCGGAATTCTACCATGTCACCTATAAGGACGATGGCCGCATAGAAAAGATCGAGGCTGAAGCAGGCGTTCCTAAGGCGGTGGAAAAGGGACTGGTGGCGGATATGGACCAGGCTTTTTATCCTACCAAGCCTATCGTACCCTATATGGAAATCGTCCATGACCGCATGATGCTGGAAGTCATGCGGGGCTGTTCCAGGGGCTGCCGCTTTTGCCAGGCGGGCATGATTTACCGGCCGGTTCGGGAACGTTCTCCGGAAACCCTCCTCAAGCAGACGGAGGAGCTGGTGCGTTCCACGGGTTACGATCAAATCGCCCTGACGTCTCTCTCCAGCGGGGATTACTCCTGTATTCAGCCGGTGATTCTGGAGATTTTGGAAAAACACAGCGGCGAGGGAGTAGGGGTATCCTTGCCCTCCCTGCGGGTGGACTCCTTCGATGTAGGTCTGGCAGAGACGGTGCAGAAAGCCCGGAAATCCGGCTTAACCTTTGCTCCGGAAGCCGGTTCCCAGCGCTTGCGGAATGTGATTAACAAAGGGGTAGAAGAGAAGAATCTCTTGGATGCGGCAGAAGCAGCCTTTAAGAAGGGCTGGTCCACCATTAAGCTTTATTTTATGATCGGTCTGCCCACGGAAACCCAGGAAGATATTGACGGCATTGCGGATCTGGCCAAAAAGGTTGCCAATCTGGGCACCCAGCTGGGCCGCCGCAATATTACCGTGACAGTCTCCACCAGTGTTTTTGTTCCCAAGAGCCACACGCCTTTCCAATGGGAACCCCAGGAAGCAGGAGCGTCTGTGGAACTGAAGCAGAAGCATCTGAGAGAGAAATTACGGGACCGCCGTATTAAATATAACTACCATGATATGACAACCAGTTATTTGGAAGCTGTCTTTGCCAAGGGGGACCGCAGACTGGCTCCTCTCCTGGAATGGGCGGTTAAACACGGCTGTAAATTTGATGGCTGGTCTGAAGAGTTCCAGTATGATGTCTGGATGGAAGGGTTCCAAGAGTTGGGAATCGACCCGCACTTCTATGCCAACCGGGCCATGGATTATGATGACATCCTGCCCTGGGAACACCTGGAGAGCGGTGTCACTAAAGAGTTCCTTATCGAAGAACATCACCGGGCCTTACAGGAAGCCCGGACCTATGACTGTCGCTATGAAAATTGTACCGGGTGCGGAGTTTGCCCGGGCAGAGGGGTTCAGATTGAGTTGAAAGGGTGAGTGCCATGCGTCTGAGGATCGCCTATACGAAAATTGAAGATGCCAGGTATATCGCACACCTGGACTTAACCAGAGTCTTTGAACGTGCAATTCGCAGAGCCGGTATCCATATGTCTTATTCGGAAGGGTTTAACCCCCGGCCTAAAATCTCCTTCGGTTTTGCTTTAGCGGTGGGGACGGAAGGTGAGCGGGAGTACGTGGATGTGGAGCTGCGGGATGACGCGGACATCGGCGAAGTATTAGCCCGGCTTCAGGAACAATTACCGCCGGGAATACGCCTGCTGCAAGGCCGGGCACTGGACCAGGGAGCCAAATCCCTGATGGCGGTGCTCAATGCCGCCAGCTACCGCATCCGTATACCTATGGCTTTGCCTATCCAGGCAGAACGGCTGGAGGAAGCGGTGAAGGCTTGGCTGAAGCGGGATCATGTAACCTATTCCCGTTATTCCAAGAGAGGACCCACGGATAAGGATATCAGACCCTGGGTTAAACAGCTGGAAGGCAAAATCCAGGGGGATAACGTGATCTTTGACTTAGAAGTGGAGATGGGCAACTCCGGAAGCGTTCGCCCGGAAGAAGTCCTGGCCAGTCTCAGGGAGCTGGAGAATCTGCCCATAGATATAGAAGGGCTTCATGTGATACGGACCGGGGTTCATGTCAGCTATGAGGGCGGGAAGAGGTCGCCTTTGGAGATGGCGTGATGCCCAATCATTGGACCAACCGTTGGCCTCAGTGGGAGGAGGGTCACGATTACACTTGTTCAACCCTGCCTTCGCCGCGCCAAACTAGGGCTTTAATCCGTTATGGAAGCGCAGGGCGAAACACACTGTGTTTCGGCCAATGCGACTTCCGTGTCGCATGGCCGGCGGGAAACGTCCCTGTTTCCCGCCCTGCATGATGCAAGCGGATTAAAGCCGAGTTTGGCTGCGGCGAAGGCATAGGTTTCTCGCCGTGTAATCGTGACCCTGGCTCAGGAGGCCCTAGTTTGGCCCACGCACATCATGAGATGAGCGTTGTAACACAAGGAGGTGTTAAGTATGCCAATCCCAACCCCTAAACCACGCCGCAAGGAAATCGTGCTGCAAAGCCAGAACTGGGGCAAGTCAAGCCAGTCCCAGAAGATCCGGGCTGCGGTTTTTGAGCAGGGCCAGCTGATGGAAGTGTTTGAGGAAGAAGAGAACTCGTCCCATATGGTGGGAAATATCTACCGGGGCAGAGTGGAAAATGTTCTTCCCGGCATGCAGGCGGCCTTTGTCGATATCGGCTTGGAGAAGAACGGGTTTTTATACGTGGCTGATGCCCTGCCGGCTAACTATGACGAGGAGGATAAACCATCCCCGGTGATTCAGGAGCGAATCGAGAATATCCTTAAACCCCGCCAGGAGCTGCTGGTACAAATCACTAAAGAACCCGTCGGCACCAAGGGGGCTCGGATTAGTGTGAATTTAACTCTTCCCGGACGGTATGTCGTCCTGCTGCCTCAGGTGAGTTATGTGGGGATATCCCGCAAGATTGAAGACAATGATGAACGGGAAAGGCTTCGTAATTTGGCGGCGGCCTCCAAGCCGGAGGGCATGGGAGTGATTGTACGCACCCTGGCCGAAGGGATTGATGGGGAGGAAATAGCTCAGGACATAGCCCGGTTGGCGGCTTTTTGGCAGAGCTTAGTACCGAAAATTCCTCATGTGTCCGTGCCGGGGCTCGTGCACAGGGATGTGGATCTCGTTTCCCGCCTGATCCGGGACTGGATTGACCAGGATGTGGAGAAGATTACCGTTGACAATGACGACATAAGCCAAATCCTGCGTAAAGCCCTTCAGGAAATCGAGCATCCCGCAGCTAAACAGATCTATGTCATCAGCGGGGCAGATCTCTTCGCCAAGTACGGGGTTGACGCCGAAATCCGCAAGGGCCTGCGTTCCAAAGTTTGGCTGAAAAGCGGCGGTTATCTGGTCATCCAGCAGACCGAGGCTTTGATCGTTATTGATGTGAATACGGGAAAATATGTGGGCCAGCGTTCTTTAGAGGAGACGGTGGTTCATACCAACCTGGAGGCGGCGGAGGAAATCGCCCGCCAGCTCAGACTGAGAAACCTGGGCGGGATCATCGTTATCGACTTTATTGATATGGTAACTGAAGAAGCCCAAAAACAGGTCCTTGAAGCGCTTGAGACAGTCTGCTCCAGAGATAAGACGAAATCCCAGGTTTTAGGGCTGACTCAGCTGGGGCTTGTGGAGATGACCCGTAAAAAAGTCGGTCAGACCTTGGCGGTACGTTATACATCCCCCTGTCCTAACTGTGATGGGACAGGCTGGGTATAAGAAATTACTTAAAACCAAAAGGAGATAATAAAATTATAGGACTAAACCTTGATAGTTGTCGTAATCTGCAATATAGTATCAATGCAAGTCGTTTTACAGAAAGGGGCAGCTATTCGTGGTTTTACCTTGGCATAAGCTTAATCGTAAGAAACAGAATTACTACATTATTCTTGGAGCAATTCTTTTGGCAATCGTTGTTATTGGTGTAGTATTTCTTGTTACTCATACTGTATAAAGATAAACCAAGGGGCCGTTGCAAAGGAACTTAATTCCTTAGCAGCGGCCTCTTTTTTGCCTAAAAAGGTTATCCAAAAATGAAAATAATAGGAATATAATGATATTCCTTGCAGGATTATCTAGGGGAATAGCGAAGTAAATGAAATAACTTTTTACAGGTGAGGAACAATTTTCCTAAATTGGTTTATTATTTAGTTTTAAATAAAATAGTTCCGCACCAATAGTTTAAGTATTTCAAACAGACTAAGGTTCAATTAAAAGAGGAGGTAAATTAATGAAAAGAACCAAACAAAAAGTGCTGAATGGCTGCATGGCAGTAGCTGTAGCTTTATCTGCAACCATTGCACCGGTTGCTGCCAATGCAGCAACACCTGGTACAGTTACCCGAATTGGCGGATATGACCAATATTCCACCGCAGCTCTGATGGCTCAAAAAGGTTGGACAGGAACCAGTGACAATGTCGTTCTTTCTGCCGGAATGAGCTACTCTCTCGTGGACGCCCTGGCTGCAGGGCCATTGGCGGCGGAATTGAAGGCCCCCATTTTGTTGACGGACAACGGCCAAACCTTAAATCCATCAGCTAAAGCGGAATTGCTGCGGCTGAAACCTAAGAAAGTATTTATCACCAGCGGTACTGCTGTGATTAAACAATCCGTTCTCGATGAAATCAGTGCTATGGGTATAACCTTGGTTCAGTTGGGCGGGTATGACCAATACGAAACCTCTGTAAACATAGCTAAAGAAATGGTTAACCAAGGAGCAGACTTCTCGAAGGTTGTAATTGCTCCGGGCGGCCTAAGCCCGTCGGATGCTCTCTCGGTAGCGCCTATCGCCGCAGCTCAGGGAATGCCGATCCTGACGACGACTCAAGGACAGCTGCCCGGCTCCGTTAAAACCTATCTGGACGGCCTTGGCAATAAAATCAAGGAATCCTACGTCGTTGGGGGCACCGCAGTTGTCTCAGATGCTGTCCAGGGCCAATTAAAAGGCAGCGTAAAAAGGTACTCAGGTCTTTCCAAATATGATACCAATGTCCAAATCCTTAAGGGTTTTGCCAAGCAGTATAAAAACAAAAAAGTCTATGTAGCTAATGGCGAGACCTTGGTCGATGCCTTGGCAGTTGTGCCCCTGGCTGCTTCAACAGGATCTCCTGTTGTGCTGGTCAACCGGCAGCTGGACAACACCACCATAGAATTTGTTAAACTGAGTATGTCCACAAACGATATGGTTGCAGTAGGAGGGGAAGCTGTAGTCCCCACTGCCGGGATGAATGTCCTGACCTCTGCTGATATATACTCCACCGATGATGAAAAGGTCGGCTCAACCGACGCCGATACTCTGACGGAATATAAGGATAACGTTATTCTTACAGGGGATAACATCACGCTGCAAAACGCTAAGGCCGATTACAGCGTTTATATTAAAGGCGATAATATCACCCTGAACAACCTGACCGTCAAAGGGACCGTCTTCATAGACCCGGGGGAACAAGGAACAGCTACTTTAGATGGCGTTACTGCTGCCAATATTGTTGTCCTCTCCGGGGCATCTGACAGTATCCATATCAAAAATACCACCGCAGGGGTTCTCACAGTCGACAGCGACAGCAACGTGCATGTTGAGGCTGCAGAGAGTACAACCATCGGGAATACCGTTGTTCGCAGCTTTGCCATCCTGGATGCTAATGGTGCTGTCATGGGAACAGTTACTATTACAAGTACACCGGGACAAGATCCTGTAGTGGAGCTAAGAGGAACCTTTACTGAGCCCGTCGTTGTGGAAAGTCAGGTTACTTTAAAAGCTGCGGCCGAAGCAGTTGTTCCATCCGTTGTGGTTAACACCCAAGCCCAGGAACAAAAGGTGACTTTAGAAGGTAACTTTAAAAATGTAGAAGTACAATCCCAGGGAAAACTGGCTTTGGCAGAGAACACCGTTGTTGAAAGCATGAAAACCACTGCTGCTGCCGATATTACGATTCCCAAGTCTTCAAGTATCGGCAGTTTGCAATCCGGGTCAACGGGTACAGTGGTCAGCGGCGGCGGACAAGTTAACGGCAAGGAAACGACGAATACGCCCAGCGCGCCTCCTTCAACGGGCGGGAGCTCAGGCGGAAGCTCCGGCGGAAGCTCCGGCGGGAGTTCAGGCGGAAATAATGGCGGAAATAATGGTGGGGATAATAGCGGAACAACAACCTCGACCAAAATTTCGGATTTTACTATCAAGAACGGTTCTGCCAGTGTGATACCTGCTGTTACGGTCAATGGAACAAGCAAAACAGCGAATTTGAGCGGTATTACTGATTCTGATCAAAGAATTACCGGCATTCAAATTAATGCTGATCCATCAGGCTGTACCTTACAGCTCAACAGCCTCGTTTCACCTTTCTTAGGGACGGTTAGTTTCAGCAACAAATCCTTCTCCTTAAACGGCACCATAACTATGTCTGACCTTTTTGGCGGTACGATCAGCGGCGGAGATGTCAGCATAGGCTCATTGCGGTCATTGTTTGGTTCCTACGTGACGCTCAACGGCACGCTCTCCAAATCCGGGTATGACTCCAGCGATGTCAGCTTGACACTTAACCTGGGGACCTCTTCGGGGAACCTGAATAACGAATGGGCCACCATGTCCATTAATAACACTACCCGCACCATAACCGCCAACATCAAAGCCAGTGATACCCTGTTAAGCAGTATAGGAATCAAGGACCTGCTCACTAGTTCGATAGGAGTTCTCCCAACCTATGTTAAAGCCGGAAGCAGCACCTGGATAAGCCCCAGCTCCGAAGAGGGGAGAGGGGACATCAGAACTGCCATCGGCACTATGCTGGGGATGTCTTGGAGCATCGCAACTCTGGGTGATCTTAAAGGCGAAGAGATCCAATTTAAAGATCAAAACTCAAATATATGGACAATTGAATTTAAGTAAGCTCAAGTGAGATAATCCACAGAAACGTCTTTTGCCTTGGGAAATATAAGGGAGCCGAATGCTTTAGCAGACGGCTCCTTACCTGATTCAAAATTAAAACTTAGCCTTTAATACTTACCCCACAAAACCCCATCGAAGCCTTTTAATACCTCAGACGCGAAAATTCTATACCCTTGATCATTAGGATTAACCCCGTCTGCCAATAAATCGGTCAGGGGAGCAGGGTCCTGGATGAAAGCAGACCACAGGTCCAGGACAGGAAGCTGCTGGTTTTTTCCCAGATCTAAAATAGCCTGCCGGTAGGGAAAAAACCTATTATTGCTTTTTATGTTTTTGACAGGCGGTTCGGCTATTAAGAAAATACCGGCGCTGGGATTTTTGTCCTTAAGGGTCATGAGCAGCTCCTCGTACTTCTCCTTGAATTCCTTGGGAGTAAGTACAGTCCAGTCATTTCTGCCCAGGCAGAGAATAATCAGATTCGTCTCTGCTGTCACGTCAGAAACGCAGGTTAAGGCATTATTAATCGTGGCCTGTTCCGTGGTTTTAAAATCCCACTGGAAATTCAGAGGGTACTTGCCTTGAAGCTCCCGGGAAACTAAGGCATGCCAGCCGGTTTCATCCTTTTGGGAGGCACCTTGACTTGCGGCCACAGCATCCCCCAGGACAAGAATTCTGATGGTTGTGAGCTCTTCTTCACCGGGACCGGGAAGGGATTTTGCGGAGGCGGATTCTGAGGGCTCAGCCTCAGCTGTCGGACCGGCGGTAGTGGCGGGAGAGGGTTGTTTGAATGTTACGTCGGTCGTCTTTCCGTGATTCATTACCCAGAATGCCCCTATAATTGAGGCTGCAATGATCAGGGCAGCTAAGATAATATATAAATCCAGTTTAGCATTGCGCAGCATTGAATCCATTTCCTCCTAAGTCGAGATAATTTTCCCATAGACTTAAGAATCTTCGACATTCTGGTGTGGGTTTTCCTTCCTCTAAAAGAAAAAATATAAATATTTTTCAAGATTATAAAAGGATTGGCAATGATTTTCATTTTAGGGAAGGAAAAATGAAAATCATCTAGAATAACTATAGGGTCACTGAGTAAATTGTGCTGATTTGGAGGTCGACATGGAAGAAGAAATAGACTTACGCCAGTATTGGGAAATACTTCGCAAACGTTGGATTATAGTTGTTGTTCTGCCGCTTATTGCAGCTCTGACCAGTGGAATCATCAGTTACTTTATCATAAAGCCCGTGTATCAGGCTTCCACCACTTTAATCGTAGGAAAAAAAGCTTCCGAGGAAGGTCAAGCCGCCGTACAAATGCTGGACAATAATGTCCTTCTGGCGAATCAGCAGCTGGCCAAAACTTATGCAGCCATTGCCCAAAGCCGCACCGTTGAACAAAGTGTGATTGACGACTTGGATTTGTCCCTGACAGTCAGCGAACTGGACAAGTTAATCACCATTAACCCTGTGAAAACAACAGAAATCCTGGAAATCCAAGTTTTAAATACCGACCCGCAGCTGGCCACAGCTATTGCCAATACCATGGCTTCAGAGTTCTCGAAAGCAGTTATAGAAATTAAAAAAGTTGACAGTGTCAGTATCGTCGATACAGCTGTAGTGCCGGATGAACCGGTGAAGCCCAATAAAAAGTTAAACATTCTCATTGCCTTTGCAGTGGGTTTGATGGTCTCAGTAGGTTTAGTCATCTTGCTGGAGTATTTGGATAATACAATAAAAACTTCTGACGATGTTGAGAGTGTGCTGGGGATCCCCGTACTAGGTGTTATTCCAACCTATGAAGCAGGAAAACGAGTTTAAGAGGAGAAGGTTTACTTGACATTAATAACGCACGAACAAACGAAATCCCCCATCTCCGAAGCCTACCGGACGCTTCGGACGAATGTACAGTTTACCAGTATAGATACTAAGACCAAAAGAATCATGGTCACAAGCTCAGGTCCCCGGGAAGGGAAATCCACCACCGTCGCGAACCTGGCTGTGAGTATGGCTCAATCCGGAAAATCTGTTTTAGTGATAGACGCTGATTTGCGTAACCCAACCCAACACAAACTATTTGAGCTGGAGAATTTTGAGGGACTCTCAAACTTTCTGGTTCAAGATGATCAGGATAAAGACTTTATTAGGGAAACAGCGGTACCCAGGGTTAAAGTCCTTACGGGAGGTCCCATTCCTCCCAATCCGGCTGAGCTCGTCGGCTCCCAGCGGATGAAGCGTCTGATTGAGGAAGTCAGTGAACTCTATGATGTGGTCCTTATCGATACGCCACCTATCATTGCTGTGACAGATGCCGCGGTTCTTGCTCAGGAAGTAGATGGAGTCATCTTGGTCTTAGCTTCAGGGGAAGTCAACAAAGAATATGCCCAACGGGCCAAGGATCAGCTGGATAAGGTAGGGGCCAAGATACTTGGGGCTGTTATCAATAAAGCTGACCTGAAAACCAGTGAATACTATTATTACTATTACTACCATGGCAGCGATGATCCTAAGAAGAAAAGGACTCGTAAGAATCGTTCATAGCTTAATTAAAGCCAGGTGAATTAAAAACAACTTCTCACCTTTTTGAGCGGAAGTTGTTTTTGCCTTTTATAGGCATAAAAACTATATTTTGCAATAAATCACCCGTTTGGGTGATTTAAAATTTAATTAATATATAATAAAATTCTAGGCAGGAAAATTAATACAAAAGCAGGAAGTTTCCCAGTAATACATAAAATAGATAATTTTAGGTATTTTTACGATTTTGTAACATAAGAACGAAAATTTGTTACTTTACTTTGCTAAAATTATCTTAAGTTAGGAGAGTTCAGATGATCGATATACACAGCCATATTCTCCCCGGACTGGATGATGGAGCAAAGATAATAGAAGATTCCCTGGAGATGGCCCGTCAATTGCACCAATCCGGATTCAAAACACTTATAGCCACTCCGCATGTTATGGAAGGAAGCGACTTCCTAAGTCCGGAGAAGATCCTTGCGGCGGTGGCTGAGCTGCGCAAAAATGTGGCTGAGGCAGAAATTCCAGTAGAGATTTTACCCGGTGCGGAAAACTATATTTTCCCGGATCTGGGGAAATGGGCCCACCAGGGTAAGCTCTTAACCTTGGGTAATACGGGTAAGTATCTTCTCATGGAGCTGCCCATGCTGGAAATTCCTCATTACACCGAACAAGTCTTCTTTGACTTACAAGTCCAGGGCCTGACTCCCATCCTCGCCCACCCGGAGCGGAATAGGGGATTGATCGACAGGCCGGAGTACTTAGTGGAATGGGCTAATAAGGGGGTCCTTTTTCAGCTAAATCTCAGAAGTCTGAGCGGGAGGTATGGACCTCAGGTTCAGGAGCTGGCTGAAAGAATGATCAGGAGTAAGCTCATTCACTTTGTCGGTTCTGATGCCCACCGGCCTTCTCAAGAGGATACGGATTACCTCAAGGCCCTTAGAAGCACTAAAGAGATGACAGAGGACGATGGAATCCGGGAAATCACAATAAATAACCCCCAGGCAATTTTGGCGGGGAGAGCCCTGCCGGAGAAAAGAGAGTATACCCTTCACACATTGAAAAGGAAGAAAAAGAGAAGATTTTGGGAATTTTTTTGAGTTTGAAGGATATTTGGAAGAATTTACATCGTATTATATCGTAATATGGCGAAAATTTTCCGAATTGTGCCTATTATTGAAGAATTATGGGATCATTGTGTGAAGGATATCACTTTCCTTTTATAGAAATATATGGGGTTACTTTTGGGGACCTAATGGTCCTAGGACTTTAGGCCTATAAGTCTCTCAAAAAGGCAGATGATTATCTCCAAGAGGGGGAGAGAAAGTGTTAAGAGAGTACAGCTCAGTATTAGATGACATTTCACAGATTGTTGATCTCGCTGTTTTGAGCTTAGGTTTTTTCTTTACAGTTGAGATTTATCGATATAAACACGCTATGGCTGGCAGGGTTTGGGAACAGTACTTTCTCATCTTTTTAGTCTATATCATATGTTGGATTATTAGCTCTAACGTTAATCACGTTTATCGTTCTAGACGGTTTATTTCAGCGGTTCTAGAAGCAAGGCAGCTAATCATAGCTCATTTAGCTACTTTTGCTATAACTATTACGGCTGTAACCTTGTACCAACCCACGCTTATACATAACCGATTTGTGTTTTACTTCGAATTTATAGCGCTGTGTCTTACATTAGGCGTCCACTTAATTGTACGGCTGGTGTTACAAGCATGGCGCTCGATAGGAAGAAATATACGTTATGTACTAATCCTTGGCAGCGGTCAAGCTGCTCACTCTTACTTAGAAAAAATCAAAAAAAATCCGCAGTTAGGTTATGAGATAGTTGGCTATTTAGCTCCAGAACGTAATGGCCTGGAAATACCTTATTTGGGTGATTATTCAAATTTGCATGCCGTAATGAGTATGAAAATAGTTGATTTAACCGTTGTGACGGCACCTTTATCCGATGAAAGAGTGAAGGATTGTCTTGAATTACTGGATCTTATGGGGAAAACAGTAACGATTTTATTGGATGATGTGGTTGCTAAAGTGACTAGAAGCAGACCCGTCGATTTCGATGGATTGCCGATGGTAGCTTATGATAGTCGTCCGAGACTTCCAGGACATGAACTGGCCAAGAGGGTTATGGATATTGTTGTAACGGGTGCTGGGCTTATCGTTATCAGTCCAATATTGTTAGCTATTGCGATCGTCATTAAGGTATCCTCAGACGGGCCGGTTATTTTTGCTCAAGAACGGGTCGGTTTAAATGGGCGGATTTTTAACATGTATAAGTTTAGATCGATGGTTGTTAATGCGGAAGAACTTAAGGCAAAGTTAGCACATCTAAATGAGATGAGTGGGCCTGTGTTTAAAATCTCAAATGATCCACGGGTGACTACTATCGGAAGGATTTTAAGAAAAACTAGCTTGGATGAATTACCACAGTTGTGGAATGTACTGATGGGTGATATGAGTTTAGTTGGGCCGAGGCCTCCTTTGCCGAGTGAGGTTAATCTGTATGATCCTAAGCATCGAAAGCGCTTATCAGTGAAGCCAGGGATTACGTGTATCTGGCAGATTAGCGGCAGGAATGATGTGGACTTTGAAAAGTGGATGGAAATGGATGCTGAGTATGTGGAGCGGTGGTCGTTGTGGATGGATGTGGCGATTTTGGCGAAGACTGTGCCGGTGGTGTTGGGGAGGAAGGGGGCGAGTTAGCCGGAACCACTCGCTCGCCTCGTCTGTCTCAACATCGCTCTTTTGTCTACTATCACTTCAGCAGTCAATGCCAAGCCGGGCTTTTGCTTTGTTGAGTATTCTGATGAGACAAAGAGCGAAGTCCGTGGTTGGCGGGGTAGTGATCAGTTAATTTTTGTAACATGGCGATTAGCAGGAGCAGAGGTGAATAAAGGGATATGAACTATATACTATTCGGTGGGACAGGCTTTATTGGAACTAACTTAATCAATTTAATAAAGACTTCCAGTTTGAAGCCGGAAGATAAAATTTACGCTCTTGATATCGTAATGCCCGGAGAAGAGGGTGTTGTTCCGGGGATAGTAGAGAAATTCGAGGGCGTTATTTATGTACGCTTAGATGTGCGCCAGCCGATAGAGTTTAATTTCAATTCCACCGAAAAAGATATTATATTTAATCTCGCAGCAGTACATAGAACTCCGGGACATCCTGATTATGCATATTTTGAAACCAATATCAAAGGTGCGGAGAATGTTACGGCGTTTGCAGATAGAAACGGAATCAAGAGAATACTTTTCACGAGTAGTATCGCCCCTTATGGAGCGGCAGAGGAATTGAAGTGCGAGGATACACTCCCTACACCGAACACTGCCTACGGAATAAGCAAACTTGTAGCAGAGAAAATTCACGCTATATGGCAAGCGAAAGACGAATCAAGGTGCCTCACCATAGTACGTCCCGGTGTGGTTTTCGGCAAAGGCGAGCATGGTAATTTCACGAGAATGTACAAAGGTATAAAGAACAGATACTTCTTCTACGCAGGCAGGACAGACACGATCAAAGCATCAATCTATGTGAAAGAGCTTGCTGAGTTCATCAAATACAGAATGATTGACAATGATTTCACTGGAGTAGGTTTATACAACTGCACTTACGAACCGGCTTTTACTGTTAAACAATCATGTGAAGCCATAAAGAAAGCTACAGGGCTTAAGAGGAAAACGCTCGTAATACCCAGTTGGATCTTAATGATTGCCTCGGTGGTTTTATATCCGTTTGGTGGAAAGAAACTCGGTCTTCATCCGGCAAGGGTGAAGAAACTTGAGGTTAGCACCAATATTAGCGGAAAAAAGCTTGCTGCGAGTGGTTATAAGTTAAAGTATAGCTTGGATGAAGCTCTGTTAGACTGGTTTGAAGATTGTGGGAGAGAAAAGTTAGAGTAAGGACATAGTAATACTCAATGGCCCTAACAAATGGAGGTCGCGTATGCTAGCAAAAATAAAGTATTTTATAAAGCATATGAGCTACCCAAAGTTCGAGGGTTGTAGCATAACTTGGGTAGGCAGTAAGTGCCCAAAGATTTCTGTAGGCAAATATTCATATATGCGTAACACCACAATATATTGCTGGGATTCTTCGATACAGATACAAATTGGAAAATTCTGTTCCTTTGCTGACAAGGTGCAAATCGTGGGGGGGCGAGCATGATATAGAATGGGTTTCCACCTACCCGATAATAGACAAGTGGGGTTTGAAACAGTTTAACAGTCTCAAGAAAAGTCGTTATAAAGGTAATATCAATATTGGAAATGATGTCTAGTTTGGCACAGGAGTTACTGTACTTTCAGGAGTAACTATTGGGAATGGAGCATGTGTGGCTGCTGGTGCGGTTGTTGCTAAAGACGTACCGCCGTACAGTATTGTGGGCGGTGTGCCGGCAAAAGTAATACGTTATAGATTTGATGAAGATGTTATCGTCGACCTCCAGAACATTCAATGGTGGAATTGGAGCGAGGAGATAATAAAAAATAGAGTTCAAGATTTCACTGACGTTGAGTTGTTCTGTGAAAAGTATAAATGAAAGTGAGTCAACTAATGAATATTGTGTATGCTTCTGATGATAATTTTGCTGACGTACTGGCTGTGTCTCTCGTATCATTGTTGGAGAATAATAAGAATAACACTGTGAATGTGTACATAATTTCACAGGACATTTCTGACAAGAACAAAGAAAGAATTATTTCTTCTGCCCAGAACTATCAATGTCTGATTGAGTTTATTAATATGCCAAATATCTCGCAGATAATCGGCGAAACTGTTGATATAAAGAGATACTCTGAAAGTATGTTTTCGCGTATTCTGCTAGGAACACTTTTGCCATCAGAAGTAACAAAAGCAATATATATTGATTGTGATACCTTAGTGCTAGACTCGTTGTCACAGCTTTGGGATACAGATTTGAAGGGCAAAACAATCGGTGCAATAAGGGATTCCAGAAATATAAGATATAGCCAGAATTTAGGAATAAAAAGCTCAAATTACTATGTATATTCTGGTATGTTAGTTATGGATTTAGAGAAATATCGAAAACTCTGCTATCAAGTTAAGCTAGTAGACGCAATTAAAGAGTATAACGGTATTCTTGATTTTCCTGACAATGATATCATCTGTAAGTTGCTGCAGGATGATATTTACTATTTACCTCTTAGATACAACATTATTTCGTTGTTTTACATGTGTAAATATAACGAAATATCTGCGGCGAGATGGCCGCAATATATGTACACAGAAGATGAAGTCAATTCAGCAATCAGGAAACCTTGCATCGTACATTTTGACACCTTTTTTATGGTAAACGGTCGCCCGTGGATGCAAAACTGTGACCATAAGATGACACCGGTGTACCTCAAATATAGAGAGAAAACTGCGTGGGCGAATGAACCATTGCGCCCCTCAAGTATGACTAATAAAAGAAGATTAATTCAAATTGTTAGAAAGATCGTACCTCGCTTCATATTTATTCGCCTAATTGGAGTCATGCATGGTCTAATCAGACCTCTATTGCAGAAGAAAAGGCTTACGAGGTGTAGAAATGAGTCATAGTATATCCGATATAAAAATGCAAATTAGGAATTTCTTAAATAATAACTTGATAATCAGAATATTGTTTTTTCCGTATATTTCTGGGAAATCGGCGATAAGCACTTTAAAATTTGCTCACAGCAAAGATGCAAAAGCACTCACCATATTTAAGAATGCATACAAGGGAAAGCGTTGTTTTATTATTGGCAATGGCCCTAGTCTTAATATCGCCGATTTAGAATCGTTAAAAGGCGAAGTTACATTTGGCTGTAACAGGATTTTTAGGCTATACGATAAAACCGAATGGAGACCAGATTTTTGGGTTTGCGTTGAAGAAAAGACGCTATCTGATATATCAATGGAAATACAATTCATTTCTCGGGAATCGACTTGTTTTGTATCCTTGCATGGAAATAAGCTCGGAGTCAAGAAGAATGACAGCATATTCTATATATTCAATCATCAACCATTTTACCTTAGAAAATTCAAGAAACGTGAATCCATAAAGTTTAGTACTGATATCTGTCATTCAACCGAGGCAGGCGAAACGGTTGTTTATAACGCAATACAAATAGCAGTCTATATGGGATTTGAAGACATTTACCTACTGGGAATTGATCACAACTATTCGCAGAGCATAGACGAGAAAGGCAAATTGATTATTAATCGGGAAATTAAGGATTACTTTGGCGATGTAAAGACAACAACTTACAACGTTCAAAACAAGAATATTGCAGATGCTGCTTATAGAACAGCTAAGATGTTTGCGGAATCCCATAATATCAGAATTATTAATTGCACCAGAGGTGGGAAGTTGGAAGCCTTTGAGAGAAAGAGTTTAGAAAAGGTTGTAGAAAAAAATGATTAAAGCGTTGACATTAAGAGACTCTGAAGCAACAGGTACTAATAGTAATCGTTTTAGTAGGTTTCTAATGGTCTTACTTGCTGTTTTGGTACTGGGAGGCACGGATGATACCATTATTGCTAAATATCAAGCATACTTATTTTTCATTATTACGTTATATCTATTTACAAAAAGTCTGTCATCTTCAAATATCGTAATTAATTCAAATAGAATTAAATCAATGCTTCCGGTAGGGTTATTTATAGTACTGCAATTATTCAGTTTCTTCTACACGTTATCTTTTACTTTGACGATTAGATTCATCACATTCTGGTTGTTGTTTTTCGCAATGCTAATTATTGTAATCAATCGAAGGTTTAGCCACAATTTAATTAGTTGCATTAAATGGATATCTGTTGTCTTGGCTATAAGCATTATTCTTTCTTCTATCATGAAGGAAGATTTCGTATCAGTATTCTCGTTTTGGCTTCTCAATAAAGAACGAGTAATTCTTGACATTTATTATGGACAATATTCTGGCCTAGTAGGTGATAGAGCTTTTGCGGCAATTGCGATGTGTACTGGGCTATTCGCTCACATTGCTGATTTGTTTGCGAACAAGCAGAACGCACGATCGATATTATTGAGAATTGGATGTATGTTATTGTTGATTATTGCAATGATGCTTACGGGAAAACGGATAGCACTTATAATGTTATTATTTCCTTTATTGCTAACATTTATGTTCTTCATGAACAGGAAGCATAGAAAACGCGCAATTCTAATTAGCGTAATAGTCGCCGTTTTTGTGTTTTTGGCCACACAGTACATGCCAGAAAGTAAAATCTTAATCGAAAGATTAATGCTTAGTAGTGACTATTCATCGGTAAATGGTAGATTAGAACTATGGAATGCCGCACTGAATATGTTTTTTGAAAACCCGATTTTGGGGCAAGGTTTGGGTAGTTATAACGTCTATAACTATAATCAAGGTACTGGGCAGTTGCAATTTGCGCATAACCAATATCTACAATTCCTACCCGAGGTAGGCATTGTAGGAAGTGTTGTTTTAGTAGCGATCTTTATAGCGAGCCTCAGGACTACACTGTTGGCGCTAAAGGAGGCGAAGACATCACCGGACTCCCAAAATAAGTACATTGCAGTATTTTCTTTCATGACTCAGATATCAATATTTACTTACGGGTTGACAGGTTATCCATTTTACAATTTGCAGCAATTTTATTTATATATTTTAACAATTTCTTTTTCAATTGCTGTCTTAGGAACAAACGATAGTCACACAGTTATTGGAAGAAGAGGTGTATTGAAATGAAAAATGTTGCGGTACTGACATTGTGCGGAAATGGAAATTATGGAGCAAGCTTGCAAGCTTACGCTTTAAACTGGGTTATCCGCAAATTTGGCTTTAATTGTAAGACTGTAAAATACGAGAGAAAATTTAGCAAAGGATCAATTCCTCATCAATCATTTAAGTCAAAGCTGGAGTCAGTGTTAAATCAACCTAGTTTAGCATTAACTCTACCGCACAGATTATTGATGAATGTGCTAATAATAAATAAGCTTCGCCAAAGGGATATGTCGTTCAGTAATTTTGAAACTAGGAGTATTCCCAAAACTGAAAGAAAGTATGTTGGAGCGTCTCAGTTATTTGATATAGTAAACGATTTCGATACTTTTGTTTGTGGTAGCGATAACATATGGAAGCGCACAATGTTTGATCCGGCGATGGCATTAGACTTCGTCCCACAAAACAAAATTAAATTCTCATATGCCGCAGGGCTAAGTGCAGAGTCTCTCAGTGAGATAGAAATTGAAAACATGATACTGCCAATTAGTAGACTTAACGCTATATCTGTTCGTGAGTCGTTTGGCCGCAAACTCCTTTCGCAGTATCTGGACAAGCCTGTAGTTCAAAATGCTGATCCAACTTTGCTTCTCACGAGAGAAGAGTGGCTGGATGTTACAGAGCCTATAGAGTCATTACCTGAAAAGTATATATTTTGTTACTTTTTAGGCAAAAGCAAGGAGCATCGAAAATACGCTAAAGCGTTGTCGAGACAACTGCATTTACCAATAGTCACTCTGCCGCACATGTATAACTATAACAGCGCAGATTCGCGTTTTGGTGATGTGAATCTGTACAGTTGTAGTCCGGCGCAATTCGTTAATTGCTATGAGAAAGCTGAATATGTTTTAACTGATGCTTATCACGGAAGTATTTTTGCAATTATTTTTAATAAGCAATTTATATCATTCTATCGTTTTTTCTCTAAATCAAAAATTGAAGACAATAATAGACTCATTAGCCTATTTGAATATATTGGGATGAACAATAGAGTAGCAAGAAGTGAAGCTGAGTTTTTCGAGCTGTTTCAAGAGAGAATCAATTATGCCGAGATACAGGGGCGTTTGCAGACACGCAGACTTGAAAGCCTGGAATACTTATCGAATATGCTAAATCAGGATTGCGATCATAAAACTTATGAGGGCTGTCAATGAGACGAACTAGTTTAAGCGACAATACAATACTGTTAATGATTGGGACTATTTTATCTAAAGGACTCATGTTTATTATGGTTCCTTTCTTCAGCCGTTGGTTAACAACAGAAGATTACGGAACTTTTGATTTGTATATTTCATATGCGTCTCTATTAGTACCAATTATAAGTTTGTCATCTGGCGAAGGGCTTTTTCGCTATATGGTAGAGGATAACGGTAATGGAAAAATGCAACAGTGTGTCTCAGACGGCTTAATTATAACTGTAGTCGGCTTTGCTCTGTTAACTATTGTCACGAGTATATTGTATTTGTCATTAGGCTGGCAAATGGCATGGCCTTTTTGGTTATTACTATCCTCTGAGCTATGGAATAAATACCTACAATCCTTCTTGAGGGGCATTAAAAGGCTCGATATATATTCATATACAAGTGCAATTTCCGTAATCTTTATTGCAATAGCGGTTACGGTATTTGTAAAAGTCCTTGAAATGTCCTTGTCCGGCATTGTAATAGGCTACGGGCTGGGCTATTCGCTGGGTTGTTTGCTCATAATCGTCTGGTCAAAATACCCGAAATATGTTTCCGTGAACACGGTTTCATTATTAGGTGCAAAAAAGTTAATTACGTATTCTTATAAATTGATAGCTAACAGCATCTCTTGGTGGGTGATGAATGTTTCGGATAGAATAATAATTAGTGTAATACTTGGTGCGGCTACAAACGGTGTCTATGCAATAGCCAATAAAATCCCTGCGATTGTTTCTTCTGTAATCAGTATGTTCTCAATCTCTTGGCAGCAATCTGCATCAGAGATGTATAGGGATGAGAACCGGTCTTCATATTACAATTCAATCTTTCAAAAGTTAGCCAAGATCACTCTAACTTTTAGCGCGTGCTTACTGAGCGTAAATTTTATTTTGTTTGATTACGTGTTTGACATTAAGTACAGCTCGGGTAGATTCTACTCCCCGATATTATTAACAGCAATTGTTTTCTTTACGCTGTCGAACTTCATGGGTGGTATTCAAATCAGTTTATTTCAACCGGAAAACAACAGCCGATCAGCAATCGTCGGAGCTATAGTCAATGTACTGTTGACAATAGCCCTCATCAATGTGATTGGTTTATATGCTCCGGCTTTTGCTACATTAATCTCTTACGCTGTTAC
Organism: Desulfosporosinus orientis DSM 765; assembly: GCF_000235605.1. Classification (GTDB taxonomy): domain Bacteria; phylum Bacillota; class Desulfitobacteriia; order Desulfitobacteriales; family Desulfitobacteriaceae; genus Desulfosporosinus; species Desulfosporosinus orientis. Next base: position 5,379,725 of record NC_016584.1, on the reverse strand, counting down.
ATATTTCATTCGTCAGTATAAATTAAGACGTATCGTACGATTTCAGATAACACCTTTAATTGTATGGTGTGTTTTGTACTATGTCTATTTTGTTATCATGGCATTAGTAAATGCAAATCACATTTTAAATACAATTAATATAATTGTTGCAATACTTGCTTTCATACTAATAAATAAAGAGTTATTCAATAAATACTATCGACGCATGAGAAGATTATTGATTTCGAAACAGTTCTGAAGGAGGTTCAATCATAATGATAACTACCGCAATTATGCCAATAAAGCTGACTAACGAACGCTTCCCGGGCAAGAATACAAAATTACTAGGAGACAAGCCGCTCTTACAGTACGAATTGGATAGTCTGTTACAACTGGAAATGTTAGACAGTGTCAACGTCTATTGTAGCGACGAGACCGTATGCAGCTATTTGCCTGCCAATGCTAGATTCGTTAAGCGCCCAGAGTACTTGGATTTGCCGACTTCAAATTTTACACAGATATTTGATTCGTTTATGAAAGAAGTAGATTCCGATATCTATGTGTATGCTCATGCTACTGCTCCCTTTATCACCTCGGAAACCATGAGGCAATGCATCGAGGCGGTAGCTTCTGGTAAGTACGATTCAGCCTTCTGCGCTGTAAAAATACAGGACTATCTTTGGCAAGACGGAGAGCCTCTTAATTTTGATCCAACCAATGTGCCGCGCAGTCAAGACCTTAAGCCTATATACCGTGAAACATCCGGAGTTTATGTATTTACACGCGAAGCTTATGAGAAATGCCACCGCCGCATAGGTTTGAATCCTTTCGTTAAAGAGGTAACTTTCAAAGAAGCTGTCGATATCAACAATCCTGAAGACTTTCGCTTGGCTGAAGCTCTTCTAGATCTAGATGTCTGAATTAACCGTGGACAAATTACAAGGAGGCGATGCGAACATGAATTCAATAAAGGTGTTAGATGTTACGCTCCGAGATGGTGGTTGTGTAAACGAATTTAACTTCGGGCAAGACTACATGGATAAGATACTAGAGGCGCTGGAGCGTTCCGGCGTAGACTTTATCGAGCTGGGATACATTGATGAGAAAAACGGATCGGTGTCGGGGCGCACCCAATACTCCAATGAGCAGGTGATTTCCACGAGTTTTCTAAAGCATAAGCTACCTGGTATTACATATGTAGCAATGATGGATTACGGGAAATTCGATGTCGATAAGTTTCAGGACAGGCAAGAAAGTGGAATAGACGGAATTAGGCTTGCATTCCATAAGAAGAACTGGAAAGATGTTACAACACTCGGACGTACAATAATTGACAAAGGATACCAATTTTACGTTCAGCCTATGCTTACTTTGCGCTATTCTGACATGGAATTGCTTGAGCTAATTAAGTCCGTTAACGAGTACCTTCCCGATGCCTCTGGTTTCTATATAGTTGATAGTTTTGGTGAAATGCGCGGAACAGATGTTACGCGATTAATGCATTTGGTTGACAACAATTTGAATCCCGGAATTGCGCTCGGATTTCACTCTCACAACAATCTGCAGCTATCCTATTCCAATGCAATGTCATTACTTTCCTTCCCCACAAACAGAAACCTTATGCTTGACGCATCTGTAATGGGGATGGGCAAGGGCGCCGGTAATCTTAATACAGAACTGTTGCTAGAGCATTTGAATCTTTACTATGGCAAGACCTACAGAATAGCCCCGCTTTTGGAGTTGATCGACCAAGTTATCAATACCCTCCATAAAGAAATGTACTGGGGTTACGCTGCTGAATACTATCTGTCTTCTGTCAACCACTGTACGCCAAGCTATGCTGGGCATTTTTATAACAAGCATATGCTTCCCATTGATCAGGTCGCAGAATTGCTAGGGATGATTGAAGAAGACAAGAAGAACTCATTTGATAGGCAGTATGCGGAAAACCTATATCTGAAATACAATGCCAGCAAGACTTTTGATGATACAGATGTTGTCGATAGACTCAGAAAACAATTTGCCGGAAAAAGGGTTCTTCTGGTGGCACCCGGCAAGAGTATAAAAGACGCTGCTGACAAAATAAGCGAGATTGTAACGGACAGAGACGTTGTCTCTATCAGTTTGAATAACTTCGAATATGATACAGATTATGTTCTGACCACGCGCGCAGAGGTATTTGCCGAAGCACAAGAGCGCGGGAAGGCAATCATTGCTCCATCGCGCCTGACACAAATATGTATGGATATGGTTCAGGTCATCGACTACCAAAAGTGGATTATTGTCGACGATGAAACATATGACTCTTCAAGTGTTATCGCTTTAAGGCTTCTTGAAGAACTTGGTGCCAGAGAAATTATACTTGCGGGTTTTGATGGATTCTCAATTAATATCAACGAAAACTACTTCAACACTACATTACGCCACCCAGTAACCGAGGAGCAGGCAGTGCAAAGAAATGAGTTTTATAAGAATCTGATAGGCAGAGTATCTGAAAAGGTGAAAGTTAGATTTCTTACAAAATCGCTGTATCAGTAGTCACCGGGTGGTTGATTAATTTCAAGAGGTAAAATGATGGTTAAACTCAGCATGATTGTTCTCGATGTCGACGGGACTTTGACTGACGGAAAAATTACATACGGTACTGGCGAGGCAGAACTTAAGTCCTTCAACATCAAGGATGGGCTGGTAATAAAGGCTATGCAAGTTATCGATTTGCCGGTGATACTCCTCACTGGACGCAAGTCGGATGCTGTTAGTCGTCGAGGCGCAGAACTAGGGTGTATTGTTTTTGATAATGTTTCGGATAAGGTGACGGTATTGAAGGAAATCTGTGCAAATAGAGACATAATGCTTAGTGAAGTGCTCTATATTGGCGACGACCTCAATGATTATGCCGCCATGAGGCTGTGTGGGTTGCGTGGCTGTCCGTCTGATGCTGTAGAAGAAATATGTAAAATATCTAATTTTGTATCATCAAAAAATGGTGGTGATGGTGCGGTTAGAGAAATCACGGAGCATTATTTGAGACATGCTGATCTCTGGTGCACTGTCCTCGAACACTATAATATTATTTAATGACATTTTGATAATATCCCAAACAGAACCAAGGAGCCACCACCAAGCCAATGAACCAACTCCGCTCATTCAAGGACGTAATCGCAAACAGCTGCTACGGCGGAAACGAGAATGCCATGTCTTGCCATGCCCTTGAACACCTTGACGCGCTCGCTGAATAATCCGGGCTAAAATGAGGTTCTTCCGCATATTTGAGTATAAACGGGTAAAATAAAAAGCTAGTAATTATTTCAGCCCTAAGCAGATTCAAACTCGCGCTTCCATACATGGTGCGTTTAATCATTTTCAGTCGATTGTTATTCCCCTCGATAAAACCATTACTATACTCGCTTATGACTGAATTCTTTATTGCTTCAAAATCTCTTAGAAACCCATTGGCAAATGATTTTAGGTTCTTAATTTTACTCTTAACATACTTGTCTATAAATCTTTCTAAGAGGGTGATACTTTTGTGGACATAGATTTCTCTGAAGTCAGAAATGCAGTCTGGGATTTCTTTCAGCAAAGGATACTTCTCCAAGAGGAAATTAATATCTAGCGTTGAGATTTTAGTATTTGACTAAAGGTAGTTTAACACTTTGCCTCTTTCAATATAACGATCTGGTGGTTTAGCTTTATTTCGCTTGGCACCCACAATATTACGGTGGTCACCGTTCCGGACAGGTTCATGGGACCTTTGTTTTCTTCTCAGACATAGTCGCAGCCCCTTTCTTGGTAGATTTGGTGTGGTAACTTTATCTTTCCAAAGCGGCTGCTTCTATGTCCTTCTTTTTTGGAACATAATTTTCTATTTGCGAAATTTATAATACATTATCTTCCCGCTGGTCACCCTTCCGGTTCGGTACCAGGTACCTCGCTTTTCTTCAATAGTTTTACATTTATATTTTATGTTACGATAGCCTCTTCAGTAAGAGACACTCTGGAAGCGGCAAGAATTATCATTGGCACAAACAGTCTAGAAGCAGAGGATACGCTGATGGCAATCTACGAGCCCTTTGGCCTGCCCATTGTATCTGTTTCAAGACGGTCAGCAGAGATGATTAAATACGCTGCCAATGATTTTCTGGCCTTAAAGATATCCTATATGAATGATATAGCTAATCTTTGCGAGCTGGTGGGCGCGGATATTGAAGACGTGGCAAAAGGGATGGGCTATGATAGCCGTATCGGCAGCAGATTCCTGAATGCAGGTATAGGATACGGAGGCAGCTGCTTCCCGAAAGATACCAAAGCCCTGGATTACCTAGCTACTCTCCATGGCTATGAGCTGCGGACTGTTAAGGCCGCAATTGATGTGAATAAGGACCAAAAGGTCCTCTTATATAAGAAGGCTTGCCAGAGACTGATTACGTTTAATGGTTTAAAAGTGGCTGTGCTGGGCTTAACCTTTAAGCCTGGGACGGATGATTTGCGAGAGGCCCCATCCTTGGATAACATCCCCTTACTATTATCTCAGGGTGCAGACATTTATGCTTATGATCCTGTGGGTGCCGAAAACTTCAGAAAAAGATATCCCGAATCAGGTTCAGATCAGGAAGGAAAACATGGCAAAGGAAGAATACACTATGTAAGGAGTGCCGAAGAAGCATTAGACAATGCCAATGTATGCTTTATTTTTACCGAATGGGGAGAAATCAAAGGGGTTATGCCTGAAACCTATAAGAGATTCATGCGCACACCCCTTGTCTATGACGGCAGGAATATTTATGATGTCAACGAGATGAGGGACAGTGGTGTGGAGTATTATTCCATCGGCAGGAAGTAGTAATAAGTATTTCCTGACAAAAGGAGAAATTATTAATTATGATTGAAGGATATAAAGAATTAGATCCGAGTAAGTGCTATTTCGTCACTGGTGGGGCAGGTTTCATTGGCTATTTCTTATCCAAAAAGCTCTTGGAATTAGGGTGCCGGGTTATCGCTATAGATAATATGAACGATTACTATGATGTTAATTTAAAAGAGAGCCGGCTGAAACAGTTGGAAGGACAGGAGGGCTTTACCTTTATCCGGGGGGATATTTCAGATAAAAAAACTGTGATGAAGGTCTTTGCAGAGTTTAAGCCCCAGATTGTAGTGAACCTGGCAGCCCAGGCGGGGGTTCGTTATTCCATTGAAAATCCCGATTCATACATTCAGAGCAATATGATAGGCTTCTTCAACGTCTTAGAGGCCTGCCGTCACAACCCTGTCGAACACCTAGTCTATGCATCCTCCAGTTCTGTTTACGGCGCCAATACAAAAGTGCCCTTTTCCACAGAGGATAAGGTGGATAATCCGGTCTCTCTGTACGCTGCTACCAAGAAATCCAATGAATTAATGGCTCATACCTATAGTCAATTGTTTGGTATCCCTTCTACAGGTTTGCGCTTTTTTACGGTTTATGGTCCCATGGGTAGGCCGGACATGGCCTATTTCGGCTTCACCCAGAAGATATTTAAGGGTGAGATCATCAAGGTCTTTAATTTTGGCGACTGCTATAGGGACTTTACGTATATTGATGATATCGTGGAATCTGTGGCTAGGATATTGTGCAATCCGCCGGCTAAGAAAGTGGATGAGGACAGCATTTTAAATGGCATACAATATGCCGTGTACAATATCGGCAATAATCAGCCGGAGCATTTAATGGATTATATTGCTGCTTTGGAAAAGGCCTTGAGCAAAGCTGTCGGTAGAGTGGTTGTCGCGGAGAAGGAGTTTCTTCCCATGCAGCCTGGTGATGTTAAGGCTACCTACAGCGATAGTTCACCTTTGGTCAGGGATTTTGATTTTAAACCCGGCATGAGTATAGAAGAGGGTTTGCAGAGATTTGCGGATTGGTATGTAGATTATTATCAGGTCAAGTGATTAGCGGAAATCAGCCTTTCGGATAGGGCTTCCTCTGAACAGCGATGGATACAAATAGAGCAAAAACTCATGTAAACTGAGTTTTTGCTCTATTTGCTGACTTCCTGAACTTCGGGACTCCACGGAAGGTAATATTCAAGGTATTTTGGGTGTTGTCGGTTAACTTTAGACAAGGTTTTCTTACTCTGCTTTTTCTAGGTAAACGACTAAAGCCCGTGTACTGGCGTCAAAAAGGGTATGATCTATACAATACACAGTGTCTCGGACTTGAACCGTACTGGATTTCAGCATGGCATTAATTTCTGCTTCATTATAAAGCCAGGGGGATTTATTTAATTCATTTTGATTAGTTATAAAGTATACTCTTACCTCAGGACATTGAGTACTTATTGGGCACCCCTCTTTTGATTTGTAGTATTTGCTTCGACACAATAAGGGTAATTCCTGCAAATTTAGTTAAATGTATTTAACAATTTTCTTTACTAAATAATTTTTAAGTCTGCAAAAGCAGGATGAATCAGGGTATGTTTATTTCCAGATCTACTATTGGAGCAATATAGATGAAAGATACATTGACATGAAAATTATTAGAGAATATCAAGAAAGAAGGCGAAGTCAGGCAGAAATTAAAATTACATAACCTTCGCTTTTTCGACATAAATCTAATATTTAACGTGATATAATGACTTAAAAGTTGAAAATTAGTACTGTTGCGATAAAGGCAAACTTAGTGAAAACTAAGGACGCAAAGCTATGGGTCTTCCGGGTAAAGCTGATGACTGCCAAGCCACCGAAAATTGCGAGATATTTGCTATTATCGCTTTACTCTTTGAGTTGAGCGATTTTTATTTTTCTAAGTTTAATAAGGAAAGCCTGAGAATACTATATTGGGGAGGGCAATAGAATGAAATTCGTTCTTATATATTTAGTTGCTTTGTCACTCGTCTTGCTTTTTAACTACGGAGCCCATGCTAAAGAAAGAGAGCTGGGGGAAGAAAAGAGAGAAGGAGAAGAAAAAGACAAATTGCTTTTTAAGGAGTTCCCTAATCAAACAAGCTTTGCTTGTGGAAGTAAGCCTTAATAAGACGCTAAATTGGCGTCTTTTTTGCTGTGGTGGCGCTGAAGAAACTTTTTATTGGAATAGTGAAATTTTTAACATATATTCACTACTTCGACATGTTTCGCTGGCAATCTAGAATATAGTAGTTGATATGGACAACTTTTTACTTACTAAAATTTTGTCGTTGTAAATGGTAAAGTATTGTTCAAAAGAATGAAGGAGTTATGGAGGAGTGTGAGAAGTTGCGTAGGTTAATAAGTTTATTATTTATTGGTATTTTCTTTTTGGTGGGGTGTGCCAATTCTCCCAAGCCGGAATCGACGGTCTCCAGCTTTATTGATGCTGGAAAGAAGTTTGATCTAGCCCAAATGGCTGAAATGGTTACTCCCACGGACTCAAATGGTAAAGAAAAGATCAGCGATGTAATGAAAGATAATGGGGAAGGGAGTAAAAATCAGTATCAGAAGTATTTTATAGACTACTGCAAAGAAAATGCAGCTAAAATCACATACGCTGTAAAAGAGTCGAAAATAGAAAATGATAAGGCTACAGTCACTGTGGATTTCAAATATGTAGATGGGGGGCCGGTTCTTAAGGCTACTCTTGGAGACGTTTTGTCCAAAGCCTTATCCTTAGCCTTCACAGGGGTCGAGATGAACGATGAAGATATGGGGCAAATGTTTGTTTCTGCCATGCAAACCCAGAAGGAGACTGTAAAAGAATCCTTCCTGGAAAAAACTATCGATATCAAGCTGACTAAGGTGGATAATCAATGGTATATAGATCAGCCTAGTGATGAACTGCTGGACGTGTTCACATCGAATTTTGTTTCAGTTGGAAATGAGATTAACAATTCCATGAATTCATCTTCAAGCAACGCTGAATAACAAGGAGAAGGGGAGAAAATGAAATGACGGATGAATTTATGGCAGCGGAAAACGCCATAGGGATTTTCAATGGGATACACATGAAAAAGGAAAAGGGGGTACTTTGGTTTAGCTATAAAGATCTTAAAGATGAAGGCATAATAACTCATTAAAATGAGGAGAAGAAAGAGTGATTTCCTCTCCATACCTTGCAATTCACTTCAAAAAAGCTATAATTAGGAATAGGTGGAAATTAAAAAGTCGCCGTGACCTGAAAGTGCGCTAACACTTCCAGGCACGCGCAGGTGTGGTAGCACCTACACGTAACAGACTGTCCACGACGACATGTTTATTATACAATGTTGCCCGTTTGTGCACAAGCAAGGTGTATGTGGCAGGTGAAGGGAGTATAATAAGATGTTGGCAGGGAGCAGACTGTGCGGCTTCACGCAGCAGGAGATTCAGCCTATTCTGACCCAGGCAGCGGAAAGAACTGGGTGTTTAGGATTCAGCAAATAACGAAGCACAGCGCATGTGTAGGGTGAAAAAGACCTCGCATGCGCTTTTTGATTTCCCCTATAAGAGCAGACGGCAGGCCCGGGTTCTGCCCCCGGAGCCTTGCCTCTGCTTGAAATAGGGGGTAGAGACGGCAATGATGGATTATAAAATCATGTATTTTAAGCTGGCGGCAAAAGTTGCAGATGCCCTGGATATCCTGTTAAAAGCACAGCAGGAGGGAGAAACCCAATTCATGGATGAAGAGCCGGCTTCCGGTCTCAAAGTCATAACCATTAAAGATGAAAGCCCTGATTCCGAATAGCCTTCAGCAGAGGTCTGGGCATGTCCGAGAATCGTCCGCGCGGACGATTCTCGGACATGCCCTTCTGGAGTAAGTTGTCACCCTTACTGGGTAAACCCATATTATATTAAAACAAAGAGAAAGGACTTGGGAATAATATGGGGGATCTCATGCCGGAGCGTACACTGCCTTTAATCGCGGCTGAAATCAATATCATTAAAGAACAGACGAAAAAAATAGTGCTGAGTAACTTTGTCGAAATCGGACGGCGGCTGGCAGAGGCTAAGAGTCAGATCAAGTATGGGGAATGGGGAACATGGCTGAAAGAGGAAGTCGGCTTTTCCCAGAGAAGAGCGGAAAAATTGATGCTCCTCTATGACGCTTACGGGAGTCTGGGGCCCGCCTTAGCAGAAGACGGGGCCCAGGACGGGAAGCTGCCGAATTTGAACTACACCCATGCCTTGATTCTCCTGGGAGTGCCTGAAGAAGACCGGGTGCAATTAATCAGCGACATGGACCTGGAAAGTATGACGACCCGGGAGTTGGAGCAGGTGGTTAATGAGCTAAAACAGACTAAACAGGAACAGGCCGATCTTCAAAAAAACCTGGCTGAGGAAAGTGAGAAGACGATCCAACTGGCTGAGGAGGTGAACCGCCTGAAAAAAGAAAGCGATGAATTGCGGAGGTCACAGCAAAAGCTGCAGCAGGATTTAGAGAAAAAGGTCCTGGAACATCAGAAGCTGGCGCAAAACTCGAATTTGAAAAGCTACCAAAGGGTGAGCAATGAGTTGGCGGCTGTCCAGATCAAGCTGCTTACCTCTAAAATCGCTTTTCGCTATGAGGCCTTGGAGAAAGTTTACAATGAACTGAGTTATGAGATGAATCTGCTGGCCAAGGTTGATGCTCAGGTGCATGGGGAGTATCAGAAGATGCTGAATGGTTTTTTGGTTAAGGCTATGGAGGCGAGGATGGGTTAGAATTATGCCAGCCATATTGTCAGCTTGTCAATTACACCGATTGGAACGATGTTAGTTTTGGAAAGAGCCTCCTTTACCATAGTGTGCAAAATGTGCCAAGAATATTTTGATAGTTGAGCTTGGCGCAGGTAAAAGCTACGTCTGTGAATGGTGAAGTGAAGAGCCGGATGCCTTATAGGGCAAGTCCGGTTCTGTGAGGGCTTGGGGTTGTGAGACCCCAGATACTCGATCTTCGCGGAATTTGTCGCACTTAATTTAAAGATTAAAAGAGATTCGATTTGTCTTTACGACATTTCAAATCTCTTTTATCTAGTGTTGAAGTACCTAAAGCAAACATGTTGAATTCAATTTAATATCCGCATTAAGTCATAATTGCGAAACTTTTTGTTCCTCTTGGTTATCTCATCTGTATATAGTAGACCCGCTTCGGATAAAGTTTTTAACCCTTTTCGAGCAGTAGCCGGAGATATCTTTAAACTTTCTGATACTCTAGCAGCAGTTGTAACGGGATCAGAAAAGGTATATAACCAAATATTTTTCTCAGATTCAAGCATACATTTTCTAATCCCAAGCGCAGCTAGTTTTTCGGCTTCTTTTAGTTTATGCAATAATGAATCAGCCATTCGACCACAAGAGATTACATAGAATTTGATCCAAGAGTACCAATCAGGATGATCGCCTCTGACTCCATTTAACAAAGCATAATATCGAGCGCGTTCTCTCTCTAGTTCCTCGCTAACAAGGAAAACGGGAACTTCAACAAGCTCTTCTTTGATGGCAAGAAGTACAATAAGGATTCTTCCAAGTCTGCCGTTTCCGTCTAGAAATGGATGGATTGATTCAAATTGAGCATGTACTATGGCTGTTTTGATAATGGGATCACTTTCTTCGTCAAATACAAATCCATCAGTTTTGTTAAACTTGCTAAAACTATTATGGGGAGTACTGTTGATAAAGAACTCTAAATTTTCCATGTAACTATCGATTTCATGCGCACCAATAGGAATATATACAGCGTCTTCAATTCTATTTGTTGGTCCAATAAAGTTTTGGATTCTTCTAAACTCTCCACCTGATGAATTCGTTCCCCGAGCATGTTCCATCAATGTGGCGTGAAGGTCTTTGATCATTCTAGTACTTATCGGATACCCGTTTTTAATAAGGGAGGCCCCGTATTGGAGTGCTTTATGATAGTTCAGAACCTCAATTTTTTCCCAACTCGGATTCTCATTTCCGCGATCTTCTAGCATTTCTGAAAAGGTGACCTGTGTTCCCTCAATTCGTGTCGATTGAACGGATTCTTTTAAAGAAAACATACTAACTATGGAATCGTTAACGATTGAATGATTAAATTCGCTTTTCAGACGTCCAATCTTTTTATTGACTCCTGCAAGTAACTGAAAAATCTCTAAGGCCTTAATATTTGGTACGGCAATTGGTAATTTTTCAACTCCTTTTTTAGCCACATCATCTCCTCCTTAAGTTAATTTGTATTTTAATTTTACTTAATACAAATAGTTAAGTCAATTATATCAAAAAAATTACTTTATATATGTTATAACATTTTTCTAGAGATTTATTACTATTTAATTTACAAATGCTTATTAAAGTCCTCGGGGACTGGTGCTTCCCGGAATTTGTCTTGATGCATAATGTCAGCGAATCCCTTGCAGGTCGCGTCGGAGTTATTAACATGTTGGGTTTATCGACTAACTGGTATGTTCCTGTATGGATGATCTAATTTGATAAATGGGAACCCGGTGCCTTGCCTTTGCTTGAAATAGGGAAAGACAAGAGAGAAGGCTGAACCCTTGGGGGCAGCCTCCTCTCTTATCCATTCCTATTCTATATGAGGATTTTGATATGGGAATAATCCAAAGTATTCACAAACTCTGTTGATTTTTTAGCATACTTTTCAGCCACCAGCATATGGATCCCAATCAGGGTTCCGGCAAGGGAGGTCAGATAATCACATAGATCGTCGACATCGATGTCAATCATATTATTGAAATAGCGGTCAAGTATTTCTTTGCGGCCTCCGCCATCCGCCATCCGCATTAGTTGTCGCTGCATCTCAGTCAAAGGAATGTTAAAATCTTTGGCATAGTTCTCATAGACCTGATCAATAAAGGGATATGCCAACATATAGTTGTGCTCGGAGTTATTGACCTCGATATAAAAACGCCGGTTATTATCATCTCCGAGAATGATACGGTAATAAATCCTTGTGGCATAAAAATGCAGCTGATAACTGTCAGGAAGTTCGGCTAGGTTTTCTTTAAGAAAGGCATAAATGGTTTCCAAAAAATCATTATAGATTTCCCTGACGATCTGATATTTTTTGCGGAAATAATAGGGAACAGCGGATAACGATACCTCAGCTTCCTCGGTGATCATTTTGAGGGTGCTGTTTTTATAGCCATGATTATAGAATATCTTCTTAGCAGCTTCGACAATTCTGTCCCTGGTTTCTATTCCCTTGGGATACATTTTTTCCTGTTTCACTGATTTCACTGCCTTTTACTAAGTACTGACGTATTTTTTATAACATGTATTCTGTTCTAACGTCAAGATCCAGTTCATGATTTGGCTAAACTAAAAATGGGACTGCTGCACATTATCGTATAATTCTTACGCAGCAGTCCCATTTTTAGTATTAGGCTGAATTCCAAAGAAATCCTGAAAGGGATTATTGTGACTTTCTGGCAGCGATTTCCTCCTGCATCTTTTTCAGACTTTGCGGGGTGATACGATAAAGAAGGGTGAGCATGAGCAAGCCGATGAGCATAATGATTGCCGGATAAAGTGTGATTCCGTTTTTAACCCCTGCTACCAGCGCCGGAGTGGTTTCCATATTGGCTACATACCCGGCTCCGGTAAGCACGGCTGTAATGATTACGCTTCTGACAAATATCGCGATTTTGATGGGGAAATTAATCAGGGACATGATAAATCCTCTGGCATTCTTCCCGGTCTTCCATTCGCCGTAATCCACTGTGGCAGAATACATGGGTACGGACAGTGCGTCCGGCATGGCATAACCAATGTAGGCAATAAACATTACGATCATGAAGGAAATATAATTCATAGGCAGAGCCCAGATTGCCAGCAGGCAGATAATGAAAATACTCACAGATAAGATATAGGCTCTTCGTTCTCCCAGTCGTTTGGCAATGGGATTAGAGATGAACGCACCTACAAAGATGACAACATTCAGTCCGGTAAAGAAGATCGTCAGAACGGCAAGATTTGTAACAACGTATTTAAAGTAATAAAAAGCTAAACCAAAGATAACGAACCGGCCCAGGTATCTTCCCAATTCCCCCAGCATCAGACCGAGCAGCGGTGGGTTTACAGCAATCTGCGTCAGCATTTGACCGATGGACATTTTTTCCTGAGGGGCGCCTGAGGCAGCCGTACCATGGTAGGCATAGTCCTTGGTCAGGAAGTAGAGCACATAGTAACAGACAACCATGACAATACCGGTGAGGATAACTGTAAGCATATGACCATTTCCGGGAGAAAGCTTGCCAAAATACGTGATTAACGGCAAACCGATCAAAGAAAAGGCGATAGCACCCAAACCGTTGAACATACCCCGGTTGGAACCCATAGCGATTCTTTCTTCTCTAACTGTGGTCATAGCAGAATTCAGGGCGATATGGCCGGCATAATAAATATTCCAAATAAGATGGCTGACAACAAATCCAATGGTAACGATGATGGCGTTGGTCATAGGTGAGCCGATTTTAGAAAATTGCAGAATAAAGAAGAAGGCGGCAAAGGGAGGACCGACAAATAACCAAGATCGGTATTTCCCCCATTTCATATTGCTTTTTTCTAAAATGATACCTGCTGTCGGGACCCAGAGAATATCAAAAATACTGGTGATCAGCAAAACTTTGCCAACCAGGCTCATGGGAAGATCAGCATAGTCCGTCATAAACGCGGCGAAATAGAATACTTCCATGTTAACCATAAGCTGGAATCCAAATGAGGGCAAACCGTAGAGATTAATGATTGATTTCTTTAAACTTTTCATAAACGTCCTCCCTACATAATACTTCATAGAGCCCATCCTTGTTTGACTTTTCATCTTCTCCTTTCTTAAAGGTTATCTATTACTCTTATCAAGTAATATCGTTGTTTATCGATACCGGAATAATTGCACACCCCCAAGCAGGCCAGTTAGAATCTTCTGACTATAGTATTTATGACTGCTTTTACAAATATATTATTTTCACATTGCTATTTTGTCAATATATTTTATTAATTCATTATGTTTTTACTAAATTGTATATTGACATGAATTCTAAATCGACTTAGAATTATATTCAATTCCTGATAGTTAATTTGTTTTGAATTTTCGTACTATTGTAGTGAATTTGTATCCAAATTTACAATTAGAAGGGGAGTTTGACTTGATTATTATAGGAGAAAAGATTAACGGTGCTATCCCATCCGTTGCTAAGGCTATTTCCGAAAAAAACGCGGACTTTATCCGCAACTTGGCTAAAATCCAGACGGAAGCCGGGGCCAACTTCATTGATGTCTGCGCTTCCACGGATGTCAGCATAGAAGTCGAGACCCTGAAATGGCTGATCGACCTAGTCCAGGAAGTGACCGACACCCCGATCTGTATCGACAGCCCCCATGCTCAGGCTATCGTGGAAACGATCCCGTTCTGCAAAAAGCCAGGACTCATCAACTCTGTATCCGGGGAAGGTGACAAAATCAACGTGATATTTCCGGTCATCGCCGATACTGAATGGGAATGCGTAGCGCTGCTCTGCGATGACAGTGGAATTTCCAAGACCGCTGAAAAACGTTTGGAAGTCTTCACAAATATTATGAAACGTGCTCAAGAATTCGGTATTGCCCCTTCCCGTCTGCATATTGATCCCCTCGTCGAAATGCTCTGCACTTCTGAAGAGGGGATCATCATGATCGTAGACGTCATGAAGGAAATTAAACGGCAGTATCCGGAGATCCATATCATAGGCGGCTGCAGCAATGTTTCCTTCAATCTGCCCGTCCGTAAGCTAGTGAACCAGGCCTTCATAGTTTTAGCGATGAACGCCGGTATGGACAGCGGCATCATCGACCCGACCAACCAGGATCTCCTCGGCATGATCTTTGCCACGGAAGCCATGCTGGGCCAAGATGAGTACTGCATGGAATACATCGGCGCTTTCAGGGAAGGAAAGTTCGGTCAGAAGAAATAGTCGGCGCAAACCTAATTATCAAGTAAGTAAAATAATCTGAATTATAGGAGGCCTATGAAAATGACAAAAATTAATGAAGTCAAAGCTATGGTGGAAGCAGGAAAAGCGAAACTAGTACCCGGACTGGTCCAGGAAGCTTTGGACGCAGGCAGCAGCGCTAACGACATTCTTCAGGCTATGGTTGATTCAATGAAAGTCATCGGGGATAAATTCTCGGCGGGAGAGATATTCGTTCCGGAAATGCTCATGGCAGCTAAATCCATGAACAGAGGTGTGGATGTCCTGAAACCGTTGTTGGTCGGGGACAGCAGCAGCTCCCATGGCACTTGCATTATTGGCACCGTTGCAGGGGACTTACACGATATCGGCAAGAACCTGGTTGCCATGATGATTGAAAGCGCCGGCTTCACCGTAGTCGACCTGGGTGTTGATGTCTCCACCGACCGATGGGTGGAAGCGATTAAACAACATGAGAACGTAACCATAGTTGCTTGTTCAGGTCTTTTGACCACCACCATGCCGGCTATGAGAGAAGCAGTTCAAACCATTAAAGGCAGCGGACTGACCGGTGTCAAGGTCATCGTCGGCGGCGCGCCTGTAACCCAGGACTATGCCAATGAGATTGGCGCGGACGGCTTTGCTCCCGATGCCGGCAGCGCGGCGGTTAAAGCCGTTGAGCTGTCTAAACAATAAGCAGGCAGCTAATCGTCGTTAGATTGAGATGCCAAAAGATAGAAAATACCTTTCGGAATGAAGGAGGACGATTCAATGCTTACCAAAAGGCAAAATTTAGTCGAGGTTATTAAAGGCGGAAACCCGGACCGTTTCGTGAAGCAGTACGAAGCTTTTAAGATGATCATGAAAACCCCTATTACTCGTCTTAAACCCCCCGTCGGCGGAGAAATCAAGAATGAATGGGGTGTTACCCTCCGCTGGCCGGAAGGTCAGCTGGGTTCCTTTCCTGTTCATACTCAGGATCTCAAAGTGATTAAGGATATAACCAAATGGCGGGATAGTGTTAAAGCGCCGCAACTGATTTATCCTGAAGAAGCATGGGAAGAAGCGAAAGCATTTGTGGCTCAAATCAACCGCGAAGAGGAATTTGCGACAATTTTCGTTGCTCCTGGAATCTTTGAACACCTTCATTACCTGATGGGAATGGAGGACGCTTTGATGAATTTCTACGAGGAACCCGAAGCCATGCACGAGCTCATCGATTTCCTTACGGATTTCGAACTTGGGTTAGCGAAGGAGTTTGTTGACCATCTCCATCCTGACGCGCTGTTCCATCATGACGATTGGGGCAGTCAGAAAAACTCTTTCATTTCCCCCGAAATGTTCAAAGAGTTCATCCTGCCTGCTTATAAAAAAATCTATGGTTTTTACAAAGCCAACGGTGTCGAGTTGGTCGTCCATCACAGCGACAGCTATGCCGCCAACCTGGTTCCCTTTATGATTGAAATGGGAATCGATATTTGGCAAGGCGTTATGACGACGAACAATACACCGGAATTGATCAAACAATACGGCGGCCAGATCACGTTCATGGGCAATATTGACAGCGGTGTGATTGACTTCCCTGGCTGGACACGGGAAAATATCGCCGAACACGTTGAGAGAGCGTGCCGGACTTGCGGTAAACTTTATTTTATCCCCGGCGCCAGTCAGGGTCTTGGCGTCAGTTCTTTCCCCGGCGTCTATGAGGCCACGGACGAGGAGATCGACCGTATGAGTAAGATCATGTTCTAAAGGAAAACGCGGCAAAGCACCCAATTCACCTTTTATGGTTGAATTTGGGTGCTTTTTTAGATGTTGATTATTCCCCTGTTGTAAGAGATTGGATTGGTATGTGAAGTATTATATGGTACAATGAACAGGTTGTGAAAACTTGGCTTTTAGTATAAACAGCCTATCATAAGGACGTCTTAATTCTTTCTTTGTTTACAAACGAAGAGTTAAGAAGTCCTTTTAGATTGCTGGGGCTAAACTGTCAGAAAAATACTAATAGCCAAAATAAATTAATGAAAGGTGATTCAAGAGTGGAAGACCGAGAACAATGGGGAACAAGAGCAGGTTTTATTTTGGCTGCTGTGGGGTCTGCTGTAGGCTTGGGAAACATTTGGCGTTTTCCCTATGTAGCTTATGATAACGGCGGAGGCGCGTTTTTTATTCCCTATCTATTTGCGCTTCTGACGGCGGGCATTCCTTTGCTGATTATGGAATTTACCATGGGTCACAAATACCGGGGATCAGCGCCCTTATCTTATGTACGCATGAACAAAAAGACAGAATGGATCGGTTGGTGGCAGGTAGCCATCGCTTTCGTAATTTCTACCTACTACTCAGTGATTATCGCCTGGGCAATGGCTTACTCCTATTTTGCCCTAAATCTGCAATGGGGTAAGGACCCGGGCGGATTCCTGATGGGGGAATATTTGAAACGGGTGGATATTGTCAATAGTGCACCTATTGGTTCTGTGGGTTCGATTGTTCCCGGGGTTTTCATCCCCTTGATTTTGGTCTGGGTGATCAGCTTAGCCATTTTATTTAAGGGTGTTAAAAAGGGTATCGAGAAAGCTAACCGCATTTTTATTCCTTTGTTACTGGTAATGTTTATTATGATTGTGATTCGTGCCCTGACTTTGGACGGGGCTTCCATCGGCCTGGAAGCGCTTTTTAAACCGAATTGGAGTGAAATCGCCTCGCCGGGAGTATGGATGGCTGCCTATGGGCAAATCTTTTTCAGCTTATCCATTGCTTTTGCTATTATGATCACTTATTCCAGTTACTTGCCCAAAGGGGCCGACATTAACAACAATGCCTTTATTGCTGCCTTCAGCAACTCCAGTGTGGAGCTTTTAGCCGGTTTGGGGGTTTTTGCTACCTTGGGATTTATGGCCAAGCAGGCTAATGTTCCCATTGAAGATGTGGCTACGGCAGGCATTGGTTTAGCTTTTGTGGTCTTTCCGCAGATCTTAAACTCCTTCCCGGGTTTTAACGAGTTGTTTGGAGTGCTGTTCTTTGGCTCCTTGGTTTTCGCGGGATTATCTTCTTTGATTTCCATTGTGGAGACTTTTGTGTCTGCCATCCAGGATAAGTTTCACGTGTCCCGGGTCAAGGCAGTGATGATTGGCGGCGGGCTTTCCGCCTTGATTTCCATTTTATTCGCCACCCAAGGGGGACTGTTCTTCTTAGATGTGGTAGATTACTTCATCAACACTTTTGGTATTGCCTTAGCAGGGCTGGTTTCGGTCATTACGGTTTCCTGGTTTCTTAAGAAGTTAACCTCCTTCCAGGATCATGCCAATCTTACCTCAGATTTGCGTACCGGCTTGTGGTGGAAGTTCTGCTTGAGAATAGTTACTCCGGGGATTTTGGGATATATGTTTATTATGAATCTCATGGATAACTTAAAAAGCAATTACGAAGATTACCCCACGGCATTTTTGCTCTATGCCGGCTGGGGAGTAGCCTTCACTGTGATTGTTGCCGGCTTTATCATGGCTGCTTTGAAGTGGAGAAAAAATGAAGGAGTGGATGAAGCATGAGCGGAAGCGCTATTGTCATGATGTGTGTGGGTATTGTCGTCATCTGGGGAGGCCTGGCGGCCAGCATTTGGAATGCGGTAAAGGCTTCTAAGGGGAAATAAGGTTTGAAGCCACCGCAATTATAGCAATCGCTTACCAACCAGTGTCTGCTCTTATTACTGTTTGGGTGGTCTGCAGGATGTAATTAATATGTTTACATCCTGTATTTTTATGGTAAAATATATCTGATACATATTGATACTAATAAATATCAAGTTTAAGAGGAGTGTGATCAGGAATATGGAATTGAAAATATTTACTGAGATGCTCAGAGATAAAAATTCATTAAATTTTAATAATCTAAAGTATAAATTTGGGGAGGAAAACCTAGCTGGATATTTAGAGACACTAGGTGAGAGTTTTTATTATAAGCTCCCATTGAATGACTTTAAGGGTAATTCAGTAGTACTGCTTCCTGCAAAAATCAACCTAACAACCCAGCTTTCAAAGTCGATAACGATTTCTTATTCAGGTGAAAAATATGGCATTCAGGCAATGGAGGATGAAATCATTTCAACGCTGTCCATTGAGCATATTGATTCGTCAAGGGAGAGTGTAAGAAAAATCTTAAATGGTGGGGCACCCGAAACAAGTAATGAAAATAAAGCGTATGGTATTAAGCGAGGCTTGGATTTTATAGCAGAGCCTTCAAATAAAATCACAGAGGACAATTTATATCAGCTATATAAGCTTGCGGTGGGTGATTTTCTGGACGATGGAGATAGGCTGATGCCGGAGCAAAAATATCGTCATGACGCGGTGTATATAGTGGGACAGGATATTGAGCATCAGGGGCTTAAATATCAGCTGCTTCCAGAGTATATAGCCAATATGATTGACTATATGCAGAAAGATGATGGGTTGGACCACATTATTAAATCTATCGTAATTCACTACTATTTAGCATATCTGCATCCCTATTTTGATGGAAATGGAAGAATGTCACGGCTGCTGCAACTTTGGTATTTGGTACAAAAGGGTTATACGTCCTCGCTTTTTATTCCGTTTTCTGTCTATATTAATGAAAGCAGAGGTATGTATTATAAGGCGTTTACTTCCATAACCGATAATTTTAGGGTTTCGCAAGTTTTGGACATAACGCCGTTTGTTAACTACTTTATAGGCCAAGTAATTACCAAGCTTCAGAAAAAAGCTGAACCAGCGGATACGCTTCAGAGATTTAATGATCTGCTTCAAGGTGGAGAGATTACAGCCAAAGAAAGGGATTTATTTCATTATGTACTATCAGCTTATGGTACTCATGAATTTTCAACTAAGCAGCTTGAAAAGGATTACAAAAACGTAGCCTATGCAACGATTAGAAACTTTGTCCTCAAACTTGAGAACAAAGGGCTGTTATCTTCACAGCGATATGGAAGTAGAGTTCGCTATAGGTTGAAAGGCTGATTATCTATACGACAATTTAATTGGCGGCTAATGAACTGTTGTCGCGATTGAAGAGGTTCCTTTACCATATCCGCTGTCAGTGGAGATCCATAATCTATTAATTGTAATTCGATATAATCTTAGTTAAGAGACTATGATATACTTTTTGTATAGAGCATTTTGATTGGAAGAAAAGTCGGCAGAGAGTATGTGTTGTAAAAGGCGAAAGGGGGATCCGGATGTCGGATGAGGAGTTTAGATCTTTGGTTCTGAAAGAATTAAGCGACATTAGAAGGGACGTAGCCCAGACACAGCAAATGACGGCAGATTTGATTCGTATTGTGGGTAATACCAACGGGATGTTGGAAGAGGCGCAGCAGGACATCGATGTGATGAAGAGGAATATCGATGTGATAAAGCAGGACATCGATATTGTGAAGCAGGAGCAGAAGAGAATGAGCGACATTCAGGAACAGCAGGGAAGAGTTTTGGAAATGCTGTCTTACCGTTCTTTAGCTCATGATGCGGATATCAGGGATTTGCGTAGAGTGAGATAGGCCGAATCCGAAAAGACCCCTGCCAGTCCCAGTTTGAAACGCGCGTTTCAAACTGGGACTGGCAGGGGTCGGTTATTTAACGCAGGTAAGGATTCACCGGCCGATCGACGGCATAAGCGTGAACTAATGCATAGGCGGCGTCGGCTCTGGTTACTGTTTGGGTGGGCTGCAAGGTGTCTCCGTCAACATGCAGTATGCCCAGTCCCCAGGCTAAGGCGATATAGCCCAGGGCGTCGGGTTGAATCGTACTTAAGTCTTTAAAAGGTACCGTGTAGATGTCTTTAGCTTTGGCCGAGGCATCCAAACCCAGATAGCGAATCATAATTTTGCTCAGGTCTGCGCGGCTTAACTCTGAGCCCAGGTTCATATCTTCCTGCAGCCAGCCGCGTTCTTTGGCAGTTTTCAAAACAATCTCATCGCTTAAAACAAGATTGCGATTGTTTCCTTCCGCAGTAAGTATGGCCCGCAGAAGTGATCCGACTGTTATTTTTTCAGTTGGGTGGAAGGATTCTCCGTATTCTCCGAAAGCCCCGGTCAAACCAATGATGCCGATTTCTTTTTCCGCATAATTGCCCTGGATATCTGTAAAAATTCGGGGACTAGACCACTGGGACTGGGTCTTGCCAAATACATCCATAGGATTGCCGGTTTGGGCATCGAGCATGGAAGGGAGATAGGGGATGGAATCTGTCTTTGGCTGATAGACCAGGCGTACTTCAGGCTGCTCTTCGCTGGGGGGGTAAATTAAGGTGTAATTTAAAGTTAAAGGATGTAATTGTAAGAATTTTTCTGTGGCCTGGTCAATAGGAATTACTTCTGAGGAATTGGGGAATTGGGAGTTAGTCCAGGTCAAATCATAATCGTATACTTCTTTAGACTGGGCGTTAATTACTACTCTAATTCCATCGCCGGCAACCGGGATACCGTTGACGAGCCGGACATAATAAAACATCTGGAGATTGTCGGGCATCTTGCCTGGATAGCCCTCTTGACGCAAGTTGAGAAGTTTAAAGCGCTCAGGTTGGATATGCTTGAGGAAATCTTCGGCTATTTTTTGGGCGTCCTTGCGGGAGATTGGTTTGGAATTTCCCTTCAGATTTGCTTCCAAGGACTGATTAAGACCGATAAAAACGCCTGTCTGGGCATTGACCCGTGCGCTGAGGTAACGATGTTCGTTCGTCTTGGCAGGATCTGTGCTCCATTGTATGAACCAGACTTGTTCGCCGGGGTTTCGCCAGTCCGGATTGAGATTGCTGCTCTGGAGAACGAGACCGCTGGGAATTTTAATGGCCTTTTTGACGATGTTAATGGCTTCTGCTTGGCTGATTTGTCCGGAGTTTTGGGGAGTATCCTGAGTGGAGGCAGACTGTACTCCTGAAGAAGAGGATGCTTTAGTCGGCAGTGTTACTGTACTTGAGGAAGGACCCTCGGAAAGCTCCTGGCCGTCAAGGCTTACAGGTTTTCCGGTAAGTGCATTGACGGCGCCTCCGTAGAAGTCGTTGGAGGGTTGGTAAACGAGCAGGACCTGTTGTGGTCCTGAAGTTTGAAGGTCCATGACAGGGGGTATATAATACTGTAATTCAAGCATTGGAGTTTCGGTAAATACTTGCTTTGCTCGTTCAGGGGATATGACATCTGTCGCTTGGGGAAAGTTCAGATCCTCGTTCCAAGTATAGCTGTAGTTGATAATTTGCCTATCCGCGCCGTTGACGCTCACAGTCACCCCGTTACCGGGAAAAGGAATGTTGTTTACGATACGGCTCCAGCGGAAATTATAAGTAAAGGGCTGGGTGTTGCTTAAGGAAAGAATTTGTTGCTCACCCTTAACCAGCTGCAATTCCGCCTGGTGTTGTTTGACTAATTTAGAAACCAGGTTGGTGGCTATTTTTTCTGCCTCAGCGGCGGATAAGATAGGCAGTTTTAAAGAAGGCTGAGTCGCTTCCTGCCATTGCCCCATGTTTAAAATGTCTCCATTCGTGGCGTCGATCTCAGCATAAAAGCTGCCGCTTGGCGGCCGGTCGGAGTTCCAATTTAAAGAGTAGGTGGCACGATTGTTATACTCATTATAGCTGGTAGACATACGTGAATATTCGGCAGGGATAGTAAAGTTGTCTTTGACAATCTTGACAGCTTCTTCAACTGTTATGTTAGCTTTTTCACTTCCTAAGGCACTGACAGGATAAATCGTCACCTGCAAAAGAAGCATCAGGGCAATCATAATGTTTAAAGGGCGGATTTTTTTAACTAACAATTTTCCCTCAATCCTTTCAATAAATTAGAGCTGAATTTTTTTGTTGCCGATATGTAAGTTGCCTCCTTCCTCTGATGGTATATTTATACAATACAACAAACGAGCAGGGTATAATTTACAAATATCTTAACAATAGTTACAAAGTTGTTACAGAGGTAGTTTAATCATAAGGACTTCTTAACTCTTTCTTTGCTTACAAACGAAAAGTTAAGAAGTCCTTTTAGTTTGCTTGGACCAAAATGTCTGGTACTACTCCAGAGAGTGGGTTCTATGGCAGATAAATTTCTTAGTTCGGAGGTCAATTCCTTGAGGGTTTTGTCCAGGCTTTCATATAAGAAGGCGACTCGGTTGGCACAGGCTTTGTTATGGGCCTCATTAAGCTTCTTATTCATCTGGCGGACATCCTGGTAAGAGGTGCTTTTCTTGATGGTTTTCAGCTCTGACTGCAGCCGTGTTGCCTTGGTTTCCATCTCCTTTTGGGTCTTGCTTAACTGCTCCGCCCTTCGTCTTCAGCTTGTCGCGTTCAGTAGTGATCTGGGTTATTTGGCTCACTTGGTCTGCCAGGGTTTTCTGGAGGTCTGCTTTTTCCTGCAGGGTCTGGTCCCGTTCTTTAAGGGCCTGGCTTCGTTCATTAACCACTTACTCGAATATCCCGCTTCTTGGTCAGCTCTCCGCTGGAAGTAATAAATACATTTTTCTCGATAATCATGTCCATAACGGTTTCGGCATCCGCCTTCACCAGGTTTTCCTTAGGATCAGGAATGGTAGGGGGGTTATTGTAAAAATGCCTAAACCCAATTGACCGGGCGGGCCAATTGGGTTTAGGCATTGCCATAAATGAGTGCAGAATGAGGGAATCTTGTCCCACTTTGAAACGCGCGTTTCAAAGTGGGACGGGCAGGGGCATATGAGCGTCTGATTCTCTATAGGATATGCTTAGCCAATGAATTGTAAATTGGTTTTTTCTATATTTTTCTACAAAGTGACAGGCTTTTCCTTCTTTTTAAACATTAATTAAGGGGTGAACCGCAATACTCACATTCACTAAATCTTCCTGCAATCACTGTATTATTTGCGCCGCAGCTTTTACAAACGATAGATATCTTTTCAGAAGATGACTGGAGATTCGTTAGATTGGTTATTGGTTTCGGTAATAAAATTTCTCCTGAAGATTCATTAATGTAAGCATCGGTAAAATGGTTTTTGTTGATCATAGTTTGTAAATCTTTTTTCACTTCATCGTAATCTAATGATACAGCACTTGCAATATTACTGATACTGGACACATTTTGATCGACGATAAGATTCTCATAGGTTTTATACTTTAAGGATTGTTTCTTTAATTTAATGCTCCAAATAATTAAGGCAATACCGCCTGCCAGAAAGATAATGGCAGCTGTCATGCCTGCAGAATCTAGAGATTTTCTGCTTGATTCTGCTAGAACACCGGTACAGCCAACTAAAACTAAAATCCAGCCGACTACCTCTGATGCAGTAGAAGAACTAAGTGTTTTTTTACCCAATGAGTAACGCCTATATATTAAAAAAGGTGCAATGGGGAAAAATATAAATATCATTGGTATTATTACCCACCAGGAATAAAGCAGGCTTATTTTTTGATCATTTTCCAATCTATTCTCCATGTTAATCCACTCCGTTTGTAAGTTTTAAAAGCTCCCTCTTTTTGCTTGTGATAATTCCATATTTCTTTGTTTTATTAAGAACCTGATACTATCGACAAGTGTATCTGTAGTGGAGGTTAAGGAAGTTTCTTTATTTGCCAAGGATTTTTCTAAAATGGCAATCTCATTGGCAATCTCACTATCTACGGTGGTCGATCCGATTTTATCTCCGTATTTTAACATTTCATATAGGTCGTTTAAAGGTTCTTGATATTCTATATATGCATCATTTGATTTCAAGCCAAAGAGTCTTTTTTGACACTCGTCCATGAGCCCTCGTGAGTGCTCTATACTTGCATCCATGTTCCCAACTCTTGTCGCTATTGAATTCAATGAAAGAATAATAATTGCTGTTATGGCAATTATAATTACCTGCAATATGATATACCCGTTGAGGTTATCCTTGAATATGTCTTTAAAAAAGGCACCAACAAGAGTTATTAACCAATAAATAACCAGGGTGGAAGTTATTCCTGAATGGATGAGGATTTTATTTGTTGGTGAAACCTGCATAGACATTATGGTTGTTCCAGCAAATAAAGCAATCTCAGATAATATAATAAAGGCCAGGGATAGCCAATCTAAGCTGGTTTTAGCAGAGATTGAATCACCTAAGAAAAAGATCGCTAAAGTGGCCGCAACTACAATAGCACCGATAGATATACTTAATGATATTTTTGTGTTGCTCTTCATTTTAGATCACCTCTCAAATTTTAGTTCCGCATTCTGAGCAAAATTTTGCGTCACCTTGAATTACTTTGCCGCAATTTGAACATGCTTTAATTTGGGGTTCCCCGCATTCTGGACAAAACTTTATATTACTGTTGGGAATTAAAGTGCCGCACTTCGCACAAAGCTTGGGCGTCTCCTTTCCGCAAACATGACAGCTAGTGGCAGTTTCCTTTAAATCAGCCCCGCAAAAGGTACAAGGTCTATATATATTTCCGCATTCCGGGCAGAATTTCACATTTTTTGAAAACGTGTAACCGCAATTACTACAGATGATACTATTTAAGTTTCTTTGAGCTTCATCAGGACTTTGGGTATTAAAATCAGTATTTATGGTTTGGGCAATTCCTCCCAATTGTTGGCCGAAGTTTCCCCCGATACCAACTCCCATACCAAGGCCCATTCCTGCTCCCATTAATCCTGCCTGACCTGAACTGGGGTTTGTTGCGGCGCCTTCTAAAGTATCAAATGAACGTTCCTGAACATAATTGTATCCTACGATATTCATTTCTGCTCTTTTGGCAAGGGCCTCTTTTAATTTCATTACGGCCGGATCGTCTTCTGGTAAACTGATGTCGTTAACATAAAAAGTAACTAATTTTATTCCGTAATCTTCTAAAAGAGGATGCATTTTTTCTTTTAAATACTCAGATAATTCATCAAGGTAGGCATTAATTTCCAGAACACTCACTTGTTTTTTCATAATATAAACGGAAATGGCATCCTTTACTTTCGTCAAATAAAGTCCTCTAAAATACTTAGTAATATTGGATTTATCAAATATGGGTAAAGTTCCTACCAACTTCATGAGAAATTTTCTTGAATCTTCGATTTGTATTCCGAATTGTCCATAAGAACGAAGGGGTACAAACACTTTATACTTAGGGTCTTGCAATTGAATGGGTGAGGGAGTTCCCCATTTTATATCAAGGGAAAATATTTTATTAATGTACCAAACCTCTGCCGCAAAAGGAGACCTTCCTCCAAAAGGTATGTTAATTAAATTATTCAATAGGGGTATGTTGGCTGTATCTAACGTGTGTCGACCGCTTGTAAATAAATCTAACGCCTGTCCGCCTTTGTATAAAATAGCCTCTTGGGATTCATTTACTATCAGTTGCGTCCATGTGCCAATTTCTTCACTTGGATATTTCCAGGCAAAAACATCAGAGCCGCCATTATATTTTATTACGTCGATAATTGCCATTTTTAGACACTTCCTTGCATTGAATATATAATCTTATCGATATTCCACATGCAAGCTAAACATTCCTCCTGGAAAACTGAATATTCCCGAAGCCAGCCTAATGGGGATGGCTTTTTTGATTTTGTTATAAAATGCCGAAATTACAATTAAAAAGAAGGACATAGAAGCAACCGCTTGGAAAGATAAAGTTACCACACCAAATCTACCAAGAAGGGGTTGCGACTATGTCTGAGAAGAATATATGGCTATATTTGGGCGAGCCTTTTAGCTTGCTTGCTTTAATCCCTTATTATAAGCCCATTAGCGCAGCAACAATACATACGGCTCCAATCACTCCAGCCCCAAAGATTAGAGCTAACTTTGGCAGAAGCTTCTTTCTGTTTTGTTTATTTAAATCAACGGTGGCTAATATTGAAGAAGCAGCAATCAGTACCCAATACCAGGTACCACTTAAACTAATACCATTATAATTGGGATTCATTTTTGAAAAGATACTCATGACAAGAATAACATCGGCAAATATCGCTATCGCAAATGAGCTAATTCCTAATAAAGAGTGCTTTAGGGTTATCTGTTGCGATGAAGTACGATCAAAAGAAGGGTGCATCTCGTTCAGCCTCCTGTCTGTTTTTCTTTATATTTCTTGATCCGGTTTCCATTCTTTCTTACTATGAATGCCATCACAGAAAGGACGATTCTCAGAAAAACCGCAGCGGCATAAGGTGATTCTGCTGCCTTCCTTTAGTTTTTCCCCCTCAATCCCCAGGATAACCACCGGACCTTCAATCACCAGTGGTCCGTTAGATAATACCTTTATTTTAACAACGGGTGGATTGGCATTTTCATAGTTGAGATTGCCGACTCCCTTGGCACTTTCCGCATTAACCTTCGAACCGGTGGGCAGTGAGTACCTTAAAGCACCTGAAGGACATTGATCAATGGTTTTTATGATCACTTCAGGTTCTGCTCCATCAACATTAACCCAGGGACGTTGTTTTAGATTAAACACCTTTGGCAAAGCCCTTAAGCAAGTCCCAGGGTGAGCGCACAATTCAGGAAACCAGTGAACAATAATATGTTCATTTTGATAGTTCTTCATAGTAAGATAATCTCCCTTGACTCATATAAGGATTGATGTATAGGCTAATTATACCATATTCCGTGACTGTGGAGAAAAAGGTGCCCTTTGTATGATCCCTTCTCATTATATTAAACTCGAAGGGCAAAGAAATATTATACTTTAAATTATTATAATTCAGGGTAAGATATTCGTGAGGTGGTCATAATGAAGCAATTTATCAATCGTAAGGATGAACTGAACTATCTTAAGGATGTTTGTGGGTATGATTGTCAATTCCTACAACCTGGAAATTTATTTATTCCCCTGTAAGTTATACGGGTGTAAAAGGAGCGGAACAATCCTATAATAGATATTAGTCTCTCAAGACGGATTTACTTAAGTTAGCCAGTGTTTAGGGGGGATAATTTAAAGCATGGGTAAAAAAGGTTACCTAAGCATGGCTATTGGGCTGGTATGTGTTTTAGGGTTATCGGCACAAATCTTCTCCCCCAGGACGCTGACTCCAATTCAGCCAATTAAGGTCCTTGACATTCAAGTGCTGACGGTTCCTTCTTACAACTTAAGGGACATGAGTAATGATTCAACCTTTGACCTGAGTGGTGCTCCGGATACGACTCAAGTGACCGGCTTTAGTATCACCGCTGACAAGTCATGTGACTTGAAATTGAAAATGGTGGATCATACCATTCCTCTTTCAGGAGGAGAGGCCGCCTGGGTATACCTGGATGACTTAATTCCGGGAACCCAAGGCGGAGATGGCATTAGCTTGAGAACCTTTAGAAGGTTTTACAGCAAGAGTGTTACAATTCAAGGAAAGTTCGAAAAAAATGGCAGTGTCCTGGGAAATCTGGCGCTGACGATAAAGCTTTAAGCAGTTTGTGAGTGAGGATAAAAATGCCTAATGTCATTGAATTAATCGATGTTAACAAGACTTACGGGACCCGGGTCAAGACCCAAATTCTTTGCGATATTAATTTAGAAATCGAGGAACACAGCATTAACTCCGTTGTCGGGGCCTCCGGAAGCGGTAAGACGACCCTTTTAAATATTATGGGTACTCTGGATAGGCCCACCGGTGGGGAAGTCATCATCGCTGGATCGGATACTAAAACGATGGGGCAGGGTAAATTAGCTAAACTGCGCAATCAGGCCATAGGGTTTATTTTCCAATTTCATTTTTTATTACAGGAATTCAATGTTTTGGACAATGTTCTCATGCCTGGTGCAATACAAAGAAACCACGGAGCGGAGGTAAGGGAGAGGGCGGATTGCTTATTGGATAGTTTAGGGCTATATAAGTACCGCCGCTGTAATGTCTTGGATTTATCCGGAGGGCAGCAGCAGCGTGTCGCAATTGCCCGGTCGCTGATCAATAATCCTAAGGTAATCTTGGCTGATGAGCCAACGGGAAACCTGGATTTACATAGTTCGGAAGATGTTTATAACATCTTTAAACAAGTGAATAAAGAGTATGGTGTGGCTTTTGTCATTGTTACCCACGGCAAACACCCTGCCGGACGGGTCATTAAAATTCAGGATGGGAAAATTCCTTGCAGCAGAGCGTGGACTAAGGCATAGGCGGCGTCGGCTCGGCTTACCTCTGACCCCAGATTAATATCTCCTTGCAGCCAGCCGCGCTCTTTGGCAGTTTTTAAAACAACCTCATCGCTTAAAACAAGATTGCGATTGTTTCCTTCCGCAGTAAGTATGGCCCGCAGAAGTGATCCGAAGGTGATTTTTTCAGAGCATGGAAGGGAGATAGGGGATGGAATCTGTCTTTGGCTGATAGGCCAGGCGTACTTCAGGCTGCTCTTCGCTGTGGGGGGTAAATTAAGGTGTAATTTAAAGTTAAAGGACGTAATTGTAGGAATTTCTCTGTTGCCTTGTCAATAGGAATTACCAAGGACTGACTGATACCGATAAAATCGCCTGTCCGGGCATTGACCCGTGCGCTGAGGAAACGTTGTTCGTTCGTCTTTACAAAATGCTTACAGAGGTATTACCGGCGCCGTCCTGTTAAGGCAGTGTAAATATTGGCTTCGCCTGCGCCAAAGAGAGCATCGGTTCCGGGTTTACCTAAATCCACCGCTGTTTGTTGAATCAAGGCAGTCACTTGGGCTGGGGTTAATTCCGGATTATGGGCTTTAATGACTCCGGCAATCCCAGCAACTTTCGGTGCAGCCATGGAGGTACCTTGCAGCAGAGCGTAGCCCCGAAGATTTGAGGTGTAATAGGGCTCGAGGTAAGTGGGGTAGGTGCTGAGGGTGTGGTAGTGGAAGTCCTGCAGGCTGAGATCACCGGTTTGGTCATAGATAGGCCCATTATCACCGCCGGGGGCGGCTACATCGATGGAGCGGGATCCGTAATTAGAGTAGAAGGCGATTTTATCCTTAGACCATTGGTTGGAAGATGATACGGTAATAACTCCCGGGATCTGTCCCGGGATTTGGCGAGATGCGCCTTTATACTGGAGTCCTAAATAGCCGTAGGTTTGGTTCAGGTAATTTGTGATTTCCCTTGGGTTGTTTAAGTTAAGAGACTCATTTCCGGCTGCCACAACCACGGTGACATTATGAGCGACAGCGTATTGAATGGCTCGCCTGTACAAAAGTGCATCGGTAACGTCATGATAAGCATTTTTCTCATCCAGGTAAGTATAACGAGAGATACAATCGAAGCCGCCGACGGACATATTGATGACGTCTACTTTGTCTTTAGTCCCTTGGAGGATAGCCTCAATGATTTGGCCGGTTGACGTGTTCCCGCTGGCAGAGAAGATCCGATAAGCACGGATTCCTAAATTGGGGCCAATCCCTTTCAGTTTGCCATTAGCTGCAATAAGACCGGCAATGTGTGTACCGTGCCCGAGGCGATCCCTATAGTCATTGGGATCACCGGTTTCGGTGGGGTCTCCCTCCGCACCCGCCGGTACAAAGTTCTGCCCGCCAATAATATTCGACTTCAGATCCGGATGGTTAAGATCAATCCCGGAGTCAATGATCCCGACAGTGGCCTTGTGGATGACTGTTCCGTTAAGGTTTTCCACCCCGCCGGTCTCCAGTGCGTAAGAATCTCCGTTGTGTGTAACCCGCTGAATATCCCATTGATAGTCCCAGTAGCTATGGATTTGATCCCCTTGGGGAATATCTGTAACAGGCTGACCCTGAGCAGCGACTGGGTTTAGTTCCTGATTATTTAATGATAAAGTTAAGGCAGCATCTGCGGCTTGGATTTCCTTAACCATTTTAAGATTATCTAAAAAGCAGGGGTTATCGGACTGTACCTCAAGTCCTGACACCTCAGGCAATACCCTAAGTACCTGGCCTCCGGCTTTGGAAATTATCAGATCATAGTCAGAGGGAATTTCCTGCCGGAAAGCAATGGTGAAGGTTTTTTTGGCCGGAGCTGCTCCAGCTGGAGTAAGGAACGTCGTCGTGATCAGGCTTATTGCCACGACCAAGCCAAGAAACTTTTTATACAATGGTTTGTACTCCCTTCTAAAATTAATATGAAGTAGTCTTTCCTGCATCTTATAACGATGCAGGGTTAATTGGAATACTTTAAATAAAAAAAGAGAACTATTTACGGCAACTTTAGTGTTAAATATGAGTAAAAATATAGTTATACCTGTAGGAACCACCAGGTTCTTTTTTTATTTCCCTGTAGTTTATACGGATGTGAAAAGATCGGGTCAATCTTATAATGAATTTTAAAACAATGCAGTTTAAGTTGAATAAATAGTAAGGGATAATCTTCAAAATGTTGAGAGGAGACATCAGTTTATGAAAAAAACAAAAAAAGTTTTAGCATCCTTAGCTATTGCGAGTATGGTACTTACGATGATTCCCTTTAATGTCTTGGCTGAGGGTACAGCCCCAACTCTCACCTACGCAGTTACGGGTACAGGAATGTCAAATGGGCATGGAGCAACTCTTCAGGAAGTTGTAACTGAAATGATGTCCTACCGGGGCTATATTAATCCCAGTGAAATAGATGCCTTGCGTGAAGCCAGAGCAAACTTAGTGATTGCAGGGCAAGATGGGACATTGAGCAGTGCCGTCGATGGGCTTTTGACGGATAAGGTGGTGGCAAGATTCGCAGCCATCGGTGATACGAGAGAGGAGGCCAAAGCAGCAATCATAAAATCCCTGCTGGATCTTCAGGAGATCCAGTATTCCTATGACAACGATGCTATGGAAAGTGCCCTCCTAAAGTTTAAAGCGGAGAATGGGAGAACATTTAGGACGCTTTTCGGAGATGACTTTAACATTGAATTACTCTATAGTTTTATACTGGCTACAAATGATGAGCTGCAAAAAGACATTAAAAAAGAGGTTAAACAAAATCCCTTAGAATTGATGGCAATCCTTGGAGGTTCGAATATCGAAATCACGGATACACTAATCAAGGATAAATTGGTTGGATTACTGAAAACAGCTTTGCACGATCTTACCGATGGTAAAAATAGTAAGTATTACGTTTTTAATCAAAAGCTGGCCGATATTGACTGGAATATCGAGTTGCTTGTTGAAACCCAAGAACAGGTAGGGGCGGTTATTGACCCGGGGAATGCCGCTCAAAAAGCTGTGGCAATGTCCGTTATCCGCTCTCAGATCCAATGCAAAATCAATGGAAAGACCTGTGATCCCTGGACGCCACTGACCCTGAAGAAAAGTGATAACAAACTTAAACTTGCTCTTTCTGTAAAAGGAATAGATACTGGGGCCTTAGATATTGCCGGCTGGCTTGCTTGGAAAAGTGATAATCCGGCCATTGCCACGGTTGCTGAGGACGGCTCTTCTATTAAAGCCGGCAGAACAAAAGGAACAACATTCATTACTGCCTATAGGATGAATGATTTACAAGTAGAAGAGAACGAATTAATTAGGATCGCAGTGACTGTAAAATAATTTGATGGCCTCACCGCAGGTACTGCATTTGCCGGCTGCGGGAGACATATCGGATTATACGGAGAGTTGGGGATTCCAGCTCTCTGCTTTTTTGCACTAAATGCAACTATGGCGGCCGCCTGCGCCTGCCAAGTTTTCTAAGGTTTGCGGGACTGACTAGGAGGATGACATGGAAGAAAAGCTAGATTTAAAGCAGTATTGGGATATGCTGCGCAGGCGATGGATTATCGTGGTGGCTTTGCCCCTCATCGCGGCACTCACCAGTGGAGTGATTAGTTTCTTTGTCCTAAAACCGGTTTATCAAGCTTCAACTACGCTGATCGTGGGGAAGAAAGCTGCGGAGCCCGGCCAAGAGGCGGCGAAAATCCTGGATAATAATGTGCTTCTGGCGAACCAGCAGCTTGCCAAAACCTATGCCCTGATCGCCCAGAGCCGCACTGTCGAAGAAAAAGTGATCAAGGAGCTAAACTTAGAGTTGACAGTTGAAGGACTCGATCCTATGATCTCCATAAATCCGGTGAAGGCTACAGAAATTTTGGAAATCCGGGTGAGGAATACCAGCCCTGAGCAGGCAGCTGCCATAGCCAACACTATGGCGCAGGAATTTTCGAAAGCGGTCATTGATATTAAAAAAGTAGACAGTGTCAGCGTTGTGGATACTGCAGTGGTCCCAGCCAAGCCTGTTAAACCTAATCAATTGCTGAACATACTGATTGCCTTTGTTGCGGGTCTTATAGCGTCTTTTGGCCTGGTCTTCCTGCTGGAATATTTGGACAACACGGTTAAGACCTCCGGTGATGTTGAGAAGCTTTTAGGGATT
The DNA here is from genome assembly GCF_000235605.1 of Desulfosporosinus orientis DSM 765. GTDB lineage: Bacteria > Bacillota > Desulfitobacteriia > Desulfitobacteriales > Desulfitobacteriaceae > Desulfosporosinus > Desulfosporosinus orientis. Next base: position 5,346,681 of record NC_016584.1, on the reverse strand, counting down.
CCGGTACTGGGAATCATTCCGGATTACGGAGTGAAAAAAATAAGGGCAAGAGGGGACGGTTTAATTGGTCTATTCGTTAATCACCTTTGAGAAAACAAAATCTCCAATCTCAGAGGCCTATCGGACCCTTAGAACGAATGTTCAGTTTACGAATGTGGATTCAAACACTCAAAAAATAGTGGTGACGAGTTCAGGTCCTGGGGAGGGGAAATCTCATACAGTGGCTAATCTGGCGGTTAGTATGGCTCAATCCGGAAAATCTGTGCTGATTATTGACGCTGATTTACGGAATCCCACCCAGCATAAACTATTCGGCTTGGATAATAGAGTGGGGTTATCCATTTACCTGGTTGAGGATGGAGACTATGGAGGATATATCCGGGATACGGCTGTGCCAAGTGTCCGGGTTCTCCCGGCAGGTCCTGTTCCTCCCAATCCTGCAGAGCTGCTCGGATCCAAAGGAATGGAACACTTGCTGGAGGGAGCCGGTGGGGAATTTGACATGGTCCTCATTGATACTCCTCCCGTGATTGCAGTTACAGATGCCTTAATTCTTGCCCAGGAAGTGGATGGAGTCATCCTGGTGTTAGCCTCAGGGGAAGTGGACAAGGGTTATGCGCAAAAAGCCAAGGGACTGCTGGATAAGTTGGAGATTAAGATTCTCGGGGCGGTTCTCAATAAAGTAGGCATGAATAGCCATGAATATTACTATTACAACTATTATAACTCTGCGAAGGATATGTAAAGGAAACAGCATAAGACGGCTGATCTTTAGATAATGAGTGGACCGGATCACTAGCAAATGTGTAGATTTTCGTAATATTTCCCGAAATAGGAGGAATCTAGGAAGAGGTGTCAAACTTATTTAGAAGAAAGGGGCAATATAAATGAACTTTGACAACATTGCTGAATTAGTTCACGAATTAGCGAAAAACTCAAACCGCAGCTCATTAGAAATACCTCAGATAAAATCTAACCGCGCAATGACGAACAGCGAATTGAACGCCATAGCCAAAGTGTTCTGCCAAGAACAATTGTTGGGTCATTCTGCAGCAGCTATCATGAAACCGACTCTCTATTGGGTATAAAAGGGGCCAAAGTCAGACCATGAATATGGACGGAAATATTACGAAGGAAATAGAACTGCTTTTGAAGGGTTCAGGGCTTAGCGAGGGTGTGGTAAGCACCATCCAACAGTGGCTTGATGCCGGTTTTCGAAGCAAGGGCAGGTATGGCTGGGCCCAATTAACCCTAATAACTTGCGACAGCACTGGGGGAGTCTTAGAAGAAGGACTGCCCGGAGCTGTCGCTATGGAACTTTATGCCTTGGCAGCGGATATTTTGGACGATATTCAAGATCAGGATAACAACAGTCTGCCCTGGCGTAAAGTTCCTCCTGCCCAAGCCATTAATTTAGCTACTTGTATCCTGGTTCTCAGCTACCAGGCCCTTTCGGTTCTATCTAATCCCAGGTATTTCGAGGAAGTAAGCAAGGTTCTTAACCAGATTGGGTTGCAAGCCTGTGATGGGCAATTTAATGAGTTTCTGAATGACAGTAAGGATAAAATTACCTTTGTCGAATATTTTGAGGTTATTAATAAAAAATCCGCTGGCTTAATGGCCGGCGCTTGTAAAATTGGGGCGATCTTAGGAGGAGCAGAGCAAACCCTTGTTTCGGAGTTAGAACAATTCGGCACGTGTTTAGGGATCATGAGTCAAATCAAAAATGACCTCGACGACTTCCTGAATTTAGAAACTAAAAGTGATTTCGTTAAAGGCAGGAAAACTCTTCCTTTTGTTTATCTTCTCAATGTGCTTAATGAGATAGAAGCTGAAGAGTTAAAGTATCTTAGTACTTTGGCAAGTAAAGGTTTAGCTGAATTCGGGCCCCATGAAAAAGAACAGTTAAGAGAATTGGTGGTCAATGAGGGGACTGTTCATTATTGTTCAGCAATTCACGAGATGTATAAGCAGCGTGCACTGGATATTTTAAAGGGAATGCCAATTCCGGAAAAAAGAAAAGAGAAGTTGATTCAGCTTGTTGGATAAAATGTTTAGGCGGCTAGCACTTCGAACTGCTAATGTCGCCTTTATTATCGTTTGTCTTGTCTATGTTGCTATTCTCTTCAATCAACCCTATGTAGGCCTAAGCCTTAAAAGTAATGCCGGAAACTGGATCGTCAAGTTTAGTGATCCTCATGGCGAGGGCTATCGCTTGGGAATTCGTGAAGGGGATATGGTGATAAAAATTAATAACGACGACCCGGGCAAGTATCCGTCCACTAATAAGTGGGGGGAGGCAGAAGGAGCTTCAACCCTTACGGTAAAAAGCCCTGAAATGCCTATGAGAGTGGTCCGGATAGAGAATCCGCCTTTTACCTATACATTGTTAAGTGAACTCCCCATGGCGGCGTTAGGAGTTATCTTTTGGCTGGTAGGCCTGGTTACAGTCTTTAAGCGGCCTTTCCTTGCCAAAGCTTATGCTCTGTTCTGGTTAAATTGGCTGGCCGGCTTAGTCATAATCTTAGCCCCGGTTTCCAGTCGTGGCTTGTTCTTGGCGAGAGAATTAGAGGCAATTGGTTTCTCCCTCGTACCCGTCCTCTTAGTGAAGTTTATTTCTGTCTTTACGAACAGGGTTAATCGCTTAAACCAACTGATCATTGGGGTCTTAGGCCTTATTTCAGTACTTACAGCTGGGATCCTGGTTTTAAATGGCTTGGGGGTTGTGATTGAGGTTGTTGAAATTAGAAAACTCCCCCTCGCTAATGGGCTGATTGGTACTGCTGCAGTTTTAGGTAATTTAGTTTGGCTGATTAGATTACCCGCTGATAAGCCGGAAAAAAATCAGGCGGCCATTGTCCTTGCGGGTCTGGCCATGGGCTTGCTGCCCTTTGTAATCCTTACGGCGGTTCCTATCCTTCTGGATGTTCAGCTTATCGCTAATCCGAAGGTTAGTGCTCTTTTTATCGTAATTTTTCCCATTACCCTTAGTTATGTTGTCCTAAATAAGAGCTTGCCCGATGGCCGTATGTTTCTCGATTCCCTCGTTATCTCTCTGCTTTCCGGCATTTTGACATGTCTGCTTTTTACTTATTTTCTATTTCTCATAGGAGTGGTTAAGGATTTAAAACTTGAGACTTATCTTTTATGGTTTTCGTTAACCGGGATGGCCATTGTTATCTTTAACCTTTTTAAAGCTTTCGTACATTTTGCCGCTGATAAGTACGTTTTTACTCAGGGGAGTAGTGGAATTGAAACTAAGAGCGTTGAATTGAACGGAAATCCATCCTCGCTGAATGAAGCTTTAATCGCTGAAGAGTTAGCGAGCCAACTGGGGTTGGAAGGTGCCTTTGTTATAGCGGAAGATCCGAAAGGGTGGTACACAAAAAGTGCGGCAGGACGATATCTCGGCAAGACAACAGAACAAGCCGTCATGGAGGATTATTACCGAAAGGCTAAAGAGACAGGGCAGGCGATCCATTGTTTTTCGGACGATTTTCCTGCGGAATTGTACATACCCTTTGTTTCTGAAGAGTTTACCTGCGGAATCTTCCTGGGCCATCGCCATTCCTATATCAAATTCAAAGCCAATGAAGTACTGTTGCTCACTGCAGTATGTTATCAATTAGGTCGACGTCTCCAAGTGATCCGTGTGGTGAAGCAATTGTCCAGAGAAATCAATGCCATGGAGAAAAAGTCCCGGGAAACCCAGCGAAGAAGCCAGGGGCTGGAAGTCATCAATCGCTTATTGTTTAGCAATCTTGAGGAAGAAAAGAAAGTTCTGGCCAGGGAAATACATGACGGCTCATTACAGATTGGCTTAGATCTAAACCGGAGGATGAAAGAATTAATTACCGGTTTTCCGGCTGAAAGCAGTAATTTTCAGGCCATCTCAGTAATGCAGGACATGATCGAGGATTTGAATTATGAACTTCGTTCAATTTGCAGTAATTTACGCCCATCTTCTTTGCGGGATTTGGGTCTTATTCCTGCTGTAGAGGTCATGTTCCAGCAAATAATGCAAAAGGAGCTTTTGGTCATCGTGCTGGAAGTCATAGGAATGAGCAGAGAGGCCCGCTTTAAAGAGGATATTGAACTGGTTGCCTTTCGGTTTTTGCAGGAAGGAATTAATAACGTTATCAAACACTCTGGTTCGTCCAGAGTCAATGTCACCATTTCCTTAGTTAATCAGAAAATTGAAGTGATCATGAATGATTTCGGTAAAGGTTTTGATCCCCAGGAGATAGGGGATTGGTCCTTAACGGGCTATCATTTCGGAATCATTGGCATGAAAGAACGGATAGAAAGCTTGAGCGGGGAGTTTTCTATCACCTCTGAGATTGGTCAGGGAGTGACCCTTAAGGCGTCTGTTCCGATTTAGAGTGTGATCGATTTACAAATAGCGAGCTTATTAACGAAGGAGGAAGAGTTATGGTTGCTAGTTTGGAGAAGACCATAAGAGTTGTAGTAGTAGATGACCATACACTCTTTGCGGAAGGTACTGTATCATTGCTATCGTCTGAGCCCTATATCTCTGTCGTGGGAACGGCTAAGAATGGCAGCGACTGTTTAAAACTGGTAAAGACAAAATATCCGGACGTGGTATTACTGGATATTAATCTGCCGGATTTCAGCGGAACGGATTTGATCGAAAAAATTAAAGGGATAGCTCCCCAGGTTAAGATTATTATGCTTACGGGACAAAGCCCGGAGGGGTATGTTAATGCCTCCTTAAATAAAGGTGCTAATGGCTTTCTGCTTAAAGACTGTACAAAAAGTGAAATGACAGCGGCAATATTGCAGGTCTCAAGGAGCAGCGGTCAGTGCTATTTTTCCCAAAACATGGCCCCCTATCTTAGATCTGTGATTGTTGGCGAAGAGATGAGAACGAATACTATAGAGTCAAAAAAAATCTCCGGGACACTTCTGACTCCAAAGGAACAAGAAATCATCGAATTGATTGCCCAGGGCTTGCGCAATAAAGAAATCGCTGCTGCCTTGGAGATTAAAAACCGCACAGTGGATTTCCATGTCAGCAATATCTTGTCAAAGTTAGACGCAAAATCTCGCTTAGAGGCGGTATTGATTTATACCAAGAATCAGGGGATAGGGGATAGGATTAGTTAAAGAACGATTGGCAATAGAAGTTATAGAGTCTAACAGTGAAAAAATACGCTTTGAACCGTCTTTTTAAGCAGGGTCAAAGCGTATTTTTTTGTACTAGCCCTGTAGAAACTACCGAAAAGTTTATTTGTTTTTCCCGTAGTTTCTACGGATGTACAGATATTGGAAGGGACTTATAATAAATTGAACATAAGGTAGTAGACATTAGTGATTTAAAGTACTACTGAGCCATCTTTCTCGATGATATCAAAAGAAGAAGTTGCAGGAAGCAAAAAAGTGAGTAAGGAGGCGAAAATTCAATATTTGTGCTGTAAAGGAAGGTCCATTAATGAAGTTTAACCGAAAATCCTTAGCTTTAATGTTAATTGATATGGTACTGGTTAACTTGGCTGCATTTGGAAGTTTTTACCTTCGCTTTGAAGGGGATATTCCTCAGGAATATTTCTTGACATATTATCATACAGCTTGGGCCGGAACCCTCATTTATTTGATCATCTTCTTATTATTTGGTTTGTATAACCGGCTTTGGCAGTATGCCAGTATCAGTGAACTTCTTTCAATTGTTTATGCAGTCACGGTTGGAACGAGTAGTGTAGTACTCGTCATTTATTTTTTAGCCCCCGTGCGATATCCCCACACGGTAGCCGTGTTGTTATGGCTGACCACCATGTTTTTAATCGGAGGCTCTCGTTTCCTGGGACGGATATTGCAAGATAGTGTTTTCAATCTGCATTTATCCGGGATACCCAAGCGAATCCTGATTATTGGAGCTGGAGACGCCGGGGCCTTGGCGGTTCGTGAACTGAAAAACAGCAATTATCGTGAAGGTTACCCCGTCGGGATCATCGATGACGCTCCAGAAAAGCAAAAACTTAAATTGATGGGAATTCCCGTCTTAGGAACCAGGAAGGATATCCCGCGAGTTGTCAGATCCCGCAGAGTTGAAGAAGTGATTATTGCCATGCCTTCAGCGTCGGGGAATGTGATTCGGGATATGACGGAGATTTGCGAAAAGAGCGGGCTGGTCATTAAGATCATTCCAGGTATTTATAACTATTTCAGCGGAGTAGTGGATAGCTTAAAAATCCGCGAAGTCCAGATCGAAGATTTATTGGGAAGGGAGCAGGTGAATCTTGATATTGAGGAAGTTGCGGGTTATTTGACAGGAGAAACCGTCTTAATTACAGGGGCCGGCGGGTCCATCGGCTCAGAACTCTGCCGGCAGATATGTCGATTCAACCCGCAAAGGCTTATCCTGGTGGGACGCGGCGAGAACAGCATTTTTGATATCGAGCAGGAACTGCGTTCGGAATGTCCGGGGATTAACCTTTTTACAGAAATCCTGGATGTGAAAGAGCGAGATAAGGTGGAATTGGTTTTTCGCAGGTTCAAACCGGGAGTTGTCTTTCATGCTGCTGCTCATAAGCATGTTCCGCTCATGGAGCGAAATCCTGAAGAAGCTTTAAAGAACAATATCCTGGGAACTTATAATCTGGCGGAGATCTCGGATGCCATCAAAGTTAATACCTTTGTTCTTATTTCCACAGATAAGGCCATCAATCCCACGAGTATTATGGGGGCCACCAAACGAGTGGCGGAGATGATCATTCAAAGTTTCGACAGACAATCCCAGACTCGTTTTGTTGCCGTTCGCTTTGGCAATGTCCTGGGGAGCCGGGGAAGTGTCATTCCTACCTTCAAGAAACAGATTGCCAAGGGTGGTCCTGTGACCGTGACTCATCCGGAGATGGTTCGTTACTTTATGACCATTCCGGAAGCGTCTCAACTGGTGATTCAAGCCGGTGCCATGGCTCAAGGCGGGGAAGTTTTCATTCTTGATATGGGAAAACCCGTCAAAATTGTTGATTTGGCAAGAGACTTGATTCGTCTGTCAGGGCTTGAAGTGGACGTGGATATTAAGATTGAATATACCGGCATACGTCCCGGGGAAAAGTTATATGAAGAGCTGCTCACGGCAGAAGAGGGGACAACGAGTACGAAGCATCAGAGAATTTTTGTGGCCAAGCCCAATGGCATCGATGTGGCAGAGATTGAGGGGTTGGTTCAGTTGATTAGGGAGAGGGGTTCGTACTTGACCAGGGAAGAGATCATAACAGAGTTGGCTGAGGTTGTGCCGGGGTTCCAACAACTTCCGGAGAAGACAGAGATGGGGAGGGCTTTTAGATGATTCCGTTAGCAAGACCAGATATTACAGAGAAGGAAAAACAAGCCGTACTGGCGGTCTTGGACTCCAATCAGTTAAGTTTAGGGCCTAAATTAAATGAGTTTGAGGATAAGATGGCAGCGTACGCCGGAACTCAGTATGCAATAGCCTGCAATAGCGGAACCAGTGGTTTACATATGATCATAGCTGCTCTGGGAATAAAGGATGGTGATGAAGTAATTACGACCTCCTTTAGTTTTATTTCCTCCAGTAATTGTATGTTATTTGAACGCGCTAAACCTGTGTTTGTTGATATTGATGAGAAGACCTATAACTTGGATACGGCACAAATTGAAGAGAAGATTACCGCAAGAACCAAAGCTATCTTACCGGTCCATGTTTTCGGGCAGCCTGCCAACATGAATGACATCCGCCGTATTGCGCTTAAACATGGCTTAGCGATTATTGAAGACTCTTGCGAGGCGATTGGGGCAGAGTGGAATGGCAAGAAAGCAGGGACGATGTCCAATGCGGGAGTCTTCGCCTTTTATCCGAATAAGCAGATGACAACGGGTGAGGGCGGGGTGGTTGTTACGAACAATGAAAACCTGGCTAAGTTATGTTACAGTCTGCGCAATCAAGGGCGGGGCATTGATAGTCAGTGGCTCAATCATGTTCGCCTGGGTTACAACTATCGCATTAGTGACATCAGCTGCGCCCTTGGTATCGCCCAGTTGGAACGTATTGATGAGATTCTGGCTAAACGCCAGCGAGCTGCTGATTTGTATATGGAAAAACTTAAGGATGTGGAAGGGGTTATTCTTCCGATCGTTGACGAGAGAGCGAAAATGAGTTGGTTTGTTTTTGTCATTAGGTTTGAACCCTGGATCGATCGAAATCTTGTCATGCAAACTCTCTTAAAGCGGGGAATCGGCTGCAGGCCATACTTTACGGCGATTCACCTGCAGCCTTTCTACCGGGAGATGTTTGGCTATAAAGAAGGGGATTTGCCGGTAACAGAACATGTTGCCAGTGGTACTTTAGCTATTCCGTTTTTTAATAATATCACTGAGGAGCAAATCGATAGGGTCGTGGCTGAGGTTAAAAGAGCTATTGGCTATGCCGCTATCCCTGATTCAGAAGCACGACTGAAGAGACGATATGAGCTGGGAGTGGCGAGTGATCATGCCGTCGTACGTTAAGGTTAAGAGAGCGCTGGATTTATTGTTTTCAATTTTATTGTTGATAGTAGCAGCCCCTATTATGCTTTGTGCAGCCATTGCCATCAAGTTAGGATCCCGGGGGCCCGTACTCTTTAAACAAGAGCGGCCAGGTAAAGATGGCGTAATATTTACGATTTACAAGTTTCGTACCATGCGCCTGGAGAGGGAGAAAGACGGTCGCCCCTTAGCCGATATGGAACGCCTGACTCTAGTCGGCGGGATTTTGCGCAAGCTTAGTGTGGATGAATTGCCCCAGCTTTTTAATATCTTAAAAGGGGATATGAGTTTCATTGGTCCCCGTCCATTGATGGTTCAGTATTTAGAGCGTTATACACCTGAACAGATGCGGCGGCATGAAGTGACACCGGGAATATCCGGCTGGGCCCAGATCCATGGCCGCAATCAGGTAGGCTGGGAGACACGTTTTAAATATGATGTCTGGTATGTTGAGCATATTTCCTTTTGGCTGGATTTAAAGATCTTCCTTAAGACATTGGCGATTGTGCTAATCAGGAGAGGAGTAAATCAGTCCAGGAATCAGACCATGAATGAGTTTGGCGGGGCTGAGAATAGAACATTTAGGGTCTGAGCTATAAAAACAACTATGAGGGACAGGACGATGCAGATAAAGCGTTATTGGCTGATGGTGAGAATGGTATTGATTAGCAATGGATTTCGGCGAGCGGAATTTGCGAAAAAGAAAAGAATCTATAACGCCATTGGCGAGAATGTTATGATTCAGTCCAGAAAAATTCCTCTCTATGCGCGATTAATTCGTTTCCATAACAATATTATGGTTGCCTCGAATGTGACCTTTCTCACCCATGATGTAACCCATAATATCCTTGATAAAGCATTTCCGGATAACAAGTTTACAGAAAAAATCGGTTGCATTGAGATCATGGACGATGTCTTTATAGGTGCTAATTCTACAATCTTATATAATGTTCGAATTGGTCCTAAGGCAATTGTGGCGGCAGGTAGTGTTGTGACAAAAGATGTTCCGGAAAATGTTGTTGTCGGGGGAAACCCGGCCAAGGTTATAGGGACCTTTAACGATTATATGAAAAAAAGATTATTAGACATAAATGCCTATCCGGAGGATTTAAAACCTAAAAAGCAAAGAATCAAACCAACACTAGCGGCGCTGGAATGGGAGAAGTTTGAAAATGCTAAAAAATAGAAAGTGCTAAAAATAAATGAGGTTATGCTGTGAAAGATTTGATTATCGTTGGTGCCGGAGGGCACGGTCGGGAAGTTCTGGAGTGGGTGAAGGACATCAATGCAGAGAAGCCAACCTGGAATGTCTTGGGTTTTATTGATGACAACTTATCTAAATTGGCTGATAAAAAATGCAGCTGTCAAATCATCGGCAAAATAGTGGACTGGAAGGTTGAGGAAAATCAATGCTTTGCCTTGGGCATTGCTTCACCGCCGGTAAAAGAAAAGGTAACCAAGCTGCTCATGGGCCGCGGTGCTGAATTTGTATCCGTGATTCATCCCAGCGCGAGAATTGCCGAAAGCGCAGGCTATGGTCTTGGCTTAGTTGCCTACCCTAATGCAGGGATAGGGCCCGATGCCTATGTGGGGGATTTTGTCACGTTATTGTCTTCGAAAATTGGTCATGATGCTTGGGTTGGGGATTACACGACCATATCTTCCCACTGTGGTGTTAATGGAGAGGTCAAATTGGGCAAGAGGGTTTTTCTGGGCAGTCATGTAGCGATTGTGCCCAATAAACGGATTGGCGATGACGTTTATGTTGGTCTGGGCAGTGTTGTGATCAATGATGTAGAGAACAATAGCAAGGTTTTTGGGAATCCCGCCAGAAGAGCACGGTAAAAACCTTTGAGTTTATTAGGGAGTCTATGAAGGAGATGGGGGCTATGAATAACCGGATGAAATACAATAAGGTTTTTACAACCTTATTTAATATCAATGACAGTCAGTTAAACGAAGATTTTACCTTTAATAATGTTGAGAATTGGGATTCTATTGTTCACTTGTCCTTGATAACAGAGCTTGAATATACCTTTAATATCATGTTTGAAACTGAAGATATACTCTCATTTGGTTCCTATGAGAACGGTATGAGGATACTGGAAAAGTATGAGATTTCCTTTAATGATGTTTAGGAGGTTAGAATGACAGGTTTATTAAGAGATAAGGTATGTATTGTAACCGGTGCGGGAAGAGGCATTGGTCGTGCAATTACTGAAAGCTTTGCCGCTGAAGGTGCTTTTGTGTATGCCAATGACGCCAGAGAAGGTTCGGTAGATTCCTGGCTTACGAAAAGTAAAATGCGTCAGGGAATTACGCCCCTTTATTTTGACATAACCGATCCGGCGGCGGTTAAAAATGCTTTTACTCAGATAAGAAAGGAAAAACAACGGCTTGATGTCCTTGTGAACAATGCAGGTGTTGAATATAACGAACTTATCGGTATGATATCCCGTGAAAACATGGAACAAATGTTTTCCATTAATGTCTTTGCAGCCATTGAAATGCTGCAAATGGCAAGCCGGCTGATGTCGAGACAAGAAAGGGGCGGCAGCATTATCAATATCTCGTCAATGGTCGGCATCAGAGGTAACCCAGGTCAGCTGGTCTATTCAGCAACAAAGGGCGCAGTGATAGCTTTGACAAAATCTGCCGCTAAAGAACTTGCCTCAAAAAATATCCGGGTAAATTCTGTTGCGCCGGGTCTCACCAAAACAGAGATGATGCAGGGCGCAGATATTGAGAAGTTAAAAGGCAGGATTGCCAACATCAGCATGGGGCGTATTGCGGAACCTTCAGATATAGCACGGGCCTGCGTTTTTTTTGCTTCGGATTTGTCCGGGTATGTTTCAGGACAAGTTCTCGCCGTCGATGGCTGTACGATAATGTGAGGTGGGATATGATATGTATTTGGGAATTGATAGACAAAGCCGGGAATTAATTGCCGCTATTGATGATACAGGCAAAGAATTAAGCTATGGCGAATTGTGTGATTTTGCCATAGCCTTCGGAGCCATGCTGCCACGGCGTTCCATCGTTTTTTGTCTGTGTAAGAATACCATTGGTGGGCTGGCCGGTTATATAGGCTGTTTAGCCAATCAGATTGTTCCTCTTTTGCTGAGTGCTGCTACAGACCTCAAGTTACTGACTAATTTGCTGGATGAATACACACCGGCTTACCTGTGGATGCCCGAGGACCTCGTCTCTAAATTTAATTTACCCGTCCTCTATAAAAGGTATGGATTTGTTCTTGTTCCTACGGAACATGAACTATATCCCATCAATGACGACCTGGCCATGCTGCTCACAACCTCCGGCTCTACCGGCAGCCCGAAATTGGTACGTCATAAAACCATCAATCTTGAAGCAAACGCCAAAAATGTTGCCGCTCTTTTTGGCTGGACAAAGGACGACCGTGCCGTTGTGGATTTGCCCATGCAGTATACCATGGGGCTTAATGTCATTAACAGTCATCTCTGCTCAGGTGCATCCGTGCTGCTGACGGAGCATAATCTTATGAGTCCTGATTTCTGGCGTAATATTAAGGATCGGCATGCCACTAATTTCACAGGAGTTCCTTTCAGTTATGAGGTTTTATTTAAGCTTCGTTTTACGCGAATGGATTTGCCGGACTTAACCACCCTCGCCGAAGGAGGAGGAAAACTGACGGCTGCCATGTTTGCCGAGATAGCGGACTATGCAAGCCGTACCGGGAAGAGATTTTTCGCTACCTATGGCACAACCGAGACATCAGCGCGTCTGGCCTTTTTACCTGCGGAGCTGGCTAAAGCTAAGATCGGAAGCATTGGCCGAGCCATACCCGGGGGTGAATTGTTTTTGCTGGATGAAAACGGTCAAGAAATAAAGGAAAAGGAAGCTGAGGGCGAGTTGGGCTATCGAGGCCAAAATGTGACGATGGGCTATGCTTATGACCGGGAGGATTTGCTGCTGGGGGATGAATGGCAGGGAGAATATCATACGGGAGATATTGCCCAAAGAGACAGGGACGGCTGCTATTATGTCATCGGCAGGAAAAGCAGGTTTTTAAAGCTTTATGGACTCCGGGTCAGCCTGGACCGGTGTGAAAGGTTAATCAAGGATGAGTTCCAGGTCGATTGTGTCTGTACAGGCACAGATCAACGCATGGATATTTATATCACAGAGCCTCAATACAAAGATGAAATACAAAGATTTATTAGTAAAAAAACCGCGATAATCAGGTCTGCTTATGCTGTGGTTGTTGTGGAGAGGATACCGCGCAATGAGACAGGTAAAGTTCAGTATAAGGCGTTAGGTTAGAATCATTTCCGCTGATTTGAATCAAGTTGTTTATCGAGCTTGCAGGAAATTATAGGGTTTTGAAATGAGCTCGATAAAATGGAGGATATTTATGGAGTTGCAACTGGAGCCGAAGCAAAATGTAACAGCGGTTAAATTTACCCTATCAAAACAAATGCTTGCTAATATCTGTTTTATGATGTTCTTTGCCTCAGATATGATTTCATTTTGTACGACCCGGCTTTTCAGGCTTTACGGATGGGAAGACTATGCCTGGATTTTAGCTTCTATTATTATATACTTTCCTCTCCTGCTGATGCCCTTGGCAAGTGGAGAAAGAAGAAGTATGCGGGATTTCTTGATGCTTTGGGCGACGGCATTATTAGCCTTTGGAATAACTATTATGGTCCATCCTGAATATGAAGCTTGGTTTCACCATCCCCTTTACGGGGTTTTTAACTACATCTTTAGACCGGATCGTGCCTTGTATGCTTATTTAATGGTGAGAATGGTTAATGATCCAAAGGAAATATTAAAAAATTTAAAATTTGTCTCCTATATTTTGGCGGTTTATGGATTATACAAGTTTGCGAATGCCATGCAAGCGGGCAGTTGGTTAGCATTGACGGCCAATGGCTATGAAGAACTATCCTATAGTATGAGCTTTGGCTATGACATGATGCTGCCTTCCATGGTGTTTATGTATTATGCACTGAAAGACAAGGAGATATTGCCCGGGGTCCTCAGCGTTATGTGTCTATTGATGATTTTAGTGTCGGGTTCGCGGGCACCTTTGTTGTGGATTATCGTATTTTTTACTGTGATGTTGATAAGCGGTTTTCTGACAAGCAAAGTCAAGTTCATCTGGGGATTGACGGTACCTGGCTTTTTGCTGATCTATCTAAAACTTGAAGATTTAATTAACTTCCTGGCGATTTTTTTGCAAAGCCATGGCATCTCAGGGAGAAGTATAAACATGCTCTTAGCCGGTTCCATAAGTGATGATAATGGCAGGGCAGCGATCTATGAGATAGCCATCGAGATGATCAGGAACATGGGCTTTTTTGGTTATGGATTGTACGGCGATCGTTATGTTATCGGGAACTATTATTTTTGGGGGTATCCCCATAATATCTTCCTGGAGATTTTGCTAACCTTTGGTGTCCTAGGGGGGGGATTGTTAATCTTCTTTCTCTTGTACCATAGCGTCCGGATTCTGATTAAATGCCAGGACGATGATTGGCTGGATTTGTTTTTAATCTTTTTGGCTTGCTCCTTAAAGCTGCTGCTCTCTGATTCCTATTGGTATGTACCTGAGTTTTGGGCCGCCATTGCGGTGGTATACAGTTGGAACAGGCAGCAAAAAACCAGTGACAATGAAAGGATGAAACAGATTAATGTCGGCTAAAATTCAAGCTATTAATGAGATTATTGTCAGTGTTAGCTGCTTGACCTATCAACATGAAAAGTACTTAAGGCAAGCTCTTGATTCCATGTTGATGCAAAAGACAACCTTTGCCTATGAAATCATTGTTCATGACGATGCCTCAAAGGACAATACAGCCGCGATTATCAGGGAGTACGCTGAGAAGTATCCTAATATCATAAGACCAATACTTCAAAAGGAAAATCAATATTCCCAACAGGTATCCATTACCCATCAGTTTATTCTCCCCGCAGCCAGGGGTAAATATATAGCTTATTGTGAAGGGGATGATTATTGGACTGATCCGTATAAATTACAAAAGCAAGTGGATTTTCTGGAAGAGCATCCTGAATATATGGCAACCACCCATGAATGCTGGGAAGTTGATGAAAAGGGGAAAATGTTGTCCAGCCGCTACTTTTACGGCTACAGAAAACAGGGGGTTTACAGCTTGGAAACCCACCAAAAAAAGAGATTATTGTTCGGGCAAACTGCTACTCTCATGCACAGGAGAGAAGCCATTGAGTTCAGTGATCCTGAGGCGGCGGCTAAATTTGGGAAGATAAAAGCAACAGGGGATGTCAAGAAAGCTATGCTCATTTCTATACGAGGAGATACTTACTGTTGCGAGGAAGTCATGAGTCATCACCGTCGTATCTATGCGGGGGGGGATAGTTGGAGCGCCCAGCTGTCTAAAATCAATGTCAATCGATTTGTTTTCGATGAATGTCTTTCTATGCAGGACTTTGCCAGAGAAGTGCTGGGAGTTAAGCTGAATTACTCAAAACTTCTGATTTTCTATACCACGATTGCCTTGGGCAAGACAATCTTAAAGCCTGATAAAGACAAGTGGGATAGCTTCCAATATATGTGCAGCATGTTTCCCAATAAAACCTATGTTGCCGTCAAAATCATCCTTACTTTGCTGAAGTACCCTTTCCTTGTCTTAACGACAAGAGTTAGCGGCTTGCGTCATAGGTTATTGTATGGCAAAGCCTGAATCTCAAATGTCTGACCCCAAATACACCGTTGTTTCATCCTTAGTTTGGAAGTTGCTTGAGAGCTTGGGGGTTCAAGGAATACAATTAATAATTCAGCTTGTTCTGGCGCGGTTACTCATGCCTAAGGATTTTGGGACCATTGCTTTACTGACGATTTTTATCAATTTGTCCAATATCCTTTTGCAAAGAGGATTTTCTTCGGCTCTTATACAGAATCAGGATGTTGACGAGACCGATTTTTCCACGGTGTTTTTCCTAAGTGTTGCCGGTTCCTGCCTATTGTATTGGCTGCTTTTTTTCTCAGCTCCTTATATCGCTGATTTTTATAATATCAGGGAGCTTTCCCTTATCTTGCGCGTTTTGGCGATTTCCCTGCCCTTTAGTGCTGTAAATTCTGTGCAAATAGCCTTTGTCTCACGAAATATGCAGTTTAAAAAACTGTTTTTTAGCAGCATGGGTTCCATTGTTTGCTCCGGAACAGTAGGGGCTGTGATGGCTCTTGGGGATTTTGGAGTATGGGCACTGGTTTCCCAACAGATAGCTTATGCCATTTTGAACTGTTTCTTTATGGCCAAGGTTGTGAAATGGCGGCCTAAACTGCTGTTTTCCACTAAAAAAGCTGCCGGGCTTTTTTCCTTTGGCTGGAAAATGCTGCTTACCTCTTTACTGGACACTATCTATGTGGATATTTACACCATTGTCATTGGGAAACTATTCACTACCCAGATGCTGGGCTATTTCAACAGGGGGAAACAATTTCCGGGAGTTATCGTTACAAGTCTTAATGGCTCCATCCAGGCGGTTATGTTTCCTGCCTTTTCCCGGGTTCAGGATAATAAATTAAAGCTTAAGGCTATGATGCGTCGCTCCATAGTCACAAGTTCGTTTATTGTCTTTCCCATCATGGCAGGACTCGCCGCCGCAGCGAATCCTCTGGTGAGGTTAATTTTAACGGACAAATGGCTGAATAGTGTGCCCTTCCTTCAAATATATTGTGCCTATTTTGCCCTTTATCCGATCCACACAGCCAACCTGCAGGCAATTAGTGCTATTGGCCGAAGTGACATTAATTTAAAATTAGAAATCATCAAAAAGTCCCTAGGGATCATCATACTTCTGATAACCATACCCCAGGGAATCTTTTCTATAGCTTTAGGTGGAGTTGTCACTGGTGTGATCAGCTTAGTGATCAATTCCTATCCGAACATAAAGTTACTTGGCTACCCAATCCATGAACAAATCTTGGACATCCTGCCTTCTTTTCTTCTTTCCCTTGCTATGGGAATGGTTGTTTACGCAATCATGCTTTTCGAGCTGCCGGTTGGAATAACCCTTATCCTCCAAGTGCTCTCGGGTACTGTCTTTTATTTTGGAGCGGCAAGATTATTAAAGTTTGAATGTTTGAGCTATGTTTTAAAAATGTCAGGATCCACTTACCGGAATCCTTTAAAAAGACGAGGAGATATGCTATGAAAGACTTGATTATTGTAGGAGCTTCTAATGCAGCGAGGGATGTATTACAGGTCGTGAAAGAAATAAATAAAGTTAAAACCACATGGAATATCAAAGGATTTATTGCCGATAGCGGATTAGATATTCGCAAACTCACAAATGGCGATTTCCAGATTGTTGGTACCATTGATCAATGGACACCCAAACCGGGAGAAGAATATGTCTGTGCCATAGCCGACCCTAATGCCAAGAAAATGGTAAGCCAGCGACTAAAGGCTAAGGGTGCGAAATTTGCCAATATTATTCACCCCAACGTTGAGATAAATGACTATTGCTCACTGGGAGAAGGAGTCATTCTTTACCGGGACGCAGTTATAGGGCCCAATGCTGTGCTAGGCAATCATGTTCATGTCAACACCAAAATTGCCCATGATTGTCGGATTGGAGATTATACTACGGTAAGTATTTTAGCGGCCATTCTAGGTTATGTAACCATTGGCAGCGGTGTTTTTGTCAGCGCGGGTTCCACAATTATTCCCCATATTACGATTGGTGACAATGCCTATATCGGTGCGGGCAGCGTCGTAATAACGAATGTTGAAAACAATACGAAAGTATTCGGTAATCCTGCCCGAGTAACGAAATGACCAAACTGTATTTTTTAAAAATAGAAAATGCGGTTAATTACTCCCAACTGTTTGCCAGAAAAGTTTTAGGTCAATGTTTAGATGTTGATGGAAGCAGTTTATCCCTAGGTATTAATGAGTTTGGTAAACCTTATTTAAGAGACTATCCAAATATTCACTATAATATAGCTCACAAAAAGGGGGCTATAGTGTGTGCCGTGTTAGACCGACCTGTGGGGGTGGATCTTGAAGAAGTAAAAAATTTTAATAAACGTGTTGCTCAGCGGTTCTTTACTCAAAATGAGCAAGACTACGTTTTTGCCCGGAAGAGAAACCAGGATCTAAGATTTGCTAAAATATGGACGAGAAAAGAAGCTTTTGTTAAATGGGTAGGCAAAGGCATGACGATACCCTTTGATTCCTTTGATGTTCTCAAAATAGATAAGAGAAATGTGTTTATTCATACGGAATATGTTGGCGGATATATTATTTCGGTATGTCATTCTTGGCATTTCGGTAGGGTAGAGCATTTAACTTATAGGGAGACTTTATTATGAATAATATTTTTTATGATCTAATGAACTCCTGGCTCACTAAGGAAGGGGTTAATTCAACGGAAGCCTTACTCCAATGGATCAATGAACAAAACATGGATCTGGAAGTTAACATAGAGAGAATAACTTTAGAGGATAGCAAATTTTGGTTTTTTGATAAGTATTCCGGTTTGATCAGGAATAAAAACAATAGCTTTTTTTCCATATCCGGAATTCAGCAATACCGGAATGATGAGCTGCTGGCAGAGCAGCCCATTATTATCCAGAATGAAATAGGATTTTTAGGAATTATCTTCCGGAAGATCAACGGAGTACTGCACTTTTTAATGCAGGCTAAAATAGAGCCGGGCAACATTAATAAAGTACAGGTTTCGCCTACCATACAAGCAACCAAGAGTAATTTTACGCAAAAACATGGAGGAAAGAGGCCTGCTTTTCTTGACTATTTCATAGAAGCAAAACCCAATCAAACCTTGGTCGATCAGATTCAATCTGAACAGTCTTCGCGGTTTTTAAAGAAAAGAAATAGAAATGTTCTTTTGAATTTGGACAGAGAGATTACTGTACCGCCTACTCATCAGTGGATGACATTAGGCCAGATTAAAGAATTAATGCGTTATGACAACTTGGTTAATATGGATACACGTACCGTACTTTCCTGCCTGCCTTTTTCCCTGGTGGATACGGATATGGATGCGGAAAAAGTACAATTCGAAGAAATTGAAAACAAGTGTAAGGATAAAGCCCTGTTGCGCTCCCTTCGTGGTAGGGCAAGCCAGCCTATATTAACAGATATATACCATGCTTTTAATAATTACAAAATGTTTAGTGAGATATCGACAAGATTGGTAGGCCTGGACTCTTTACAGAACTGGCATATGGAGAACAAGGGCTTTGTTTGTGAGGAGCCTTTTCCCTTTCGATTGATTTTCTGTGACATATCCATTGAAGGACGTGAAGTGGTTAACTGGACACAACCCCTTTTTGAGGCTCAAGGAATTGCCACTTTTGGACTCCTGACTTGTGAAGATAATGGCATAAAGAAATTTCTTGTCAAGGCTAAGCCTGAGATTGGCTGCTTGGATGGAATAGAATTAGGGCCTACGGTTCAGCTTGAAGTGACTCAGGAAAGAGATGAGGATGAGGTTACCCGTTTATTTTATGAAAAACTTTCTTCGTATAAGGGCGTTGTGGTCAATGTATTGCTGTCGGAAGAAGGCGGACGCTTTTATCACGAACAAAATCGCAATGTCATTATTGAAGTTGAGAACAATGAAATCCCCTCAGATTTACCGCAAGGTTATTTTTGGAGTGATTATAAAACCCTAAACACTCTTACTCAGGTAAATAACTGTTTAAATATCCAACTGCGCAATCTACTCTCATTGCTGGAGGTGTGAAATGCATAAATTACGTATGGGTATTTTAGGCCCCTCGGCTATTGCTTTCAATCGTTTTTTACCGGCACTTAAAAAGAGCGAACACTTTGAATATGCAGGAGTGGCTGTTGCCAAACCTCATGAGCGAAATCAGTCCGATAATGGCTCGGATAATGACCATGAACGAAAAACCATGCTCAAAAGATCCATGGCAAAGGCTGAGGATTTTTTGAGCAAATATCAAGGGGCGATTTTTGACGGCTATGAAGAGCTGCTGTCCTCAAGCATTGAAGCGATATATATTCCATTGCCTCCGGCTTTACACTATCTATGGGCCAAAAAAGCTCTGGAATATGGGAAGCATGTGTTGCTGGAAAAACCTTTCACAACGAACTTGGCCGATACCAAGAAGCTGCTTAAAATAGCAGAGCAAAAGGGATTGGCAGTCCATGAAAACTATGCCT
Source organism: Desulfosporosinus orientis DSM 765 (assembly GCF_000235605.1). Lineage (GTDB taxonomy): Bacteria > Bacillota > Desulfitobacteriia > Desulfitobacteriales > Desulfitobacteriaceae > Desulfosporosinus > Desulfosporosinus orientis. Next base: position 5,326,990 of record NC_016584.1, on the reverse strand, counting down.
TTTGTTATCATGAGCAGATTAATAAAATTCGTCAGCTGATTAAGGATAGAGAGATTGGAGAAATCAGGCAGATAAGAGCTGCTTTTGGCTTTCCTTACCGGGGAGCTGCTGATTTTAGATATGACAGAGAACTAGGCGGAGGATCATTGTTGGATTGCGGGGGTTACCCCATTAAATTGTCAACCTTGTTTCTAGGTAAAACAGCACAAATCATGACGGCTGCACTGCATTCTGCCAAAGAACACAATGTCGATGTATTTGGAAGTGCCACTTTAGAAAATGCGGATGGGATTACGGCGCAGGTTTCCTTTGGGATGGATAATTCCTATAAATGTGAGCTGGAAATATGGGGAAGCAAAGGCCGTATTTATGCGCCAAGAATTTTTACGGCCCCTGCAGACTTAACAGCTGCAGTACTGCTGAAGAAGCAGGAAGAGAGAGTCTATGAGATTGCCGGGAGCGATCAGTTCCTGGGATCGATTGAGCATTTCTATCATTGTATTGCAGATAACACTCTGCGTCAGGAATCCTACGCTGAAATAGAATCCCAAAGCAGACAGATTGATGACATTTTAAAAGTAACCAACAAAGCAGGAGGAACTATGAATCTAAAATCCATACCGGTTGTTAGACCATCCATGCCGCCTTATGAGGAGTATATCAGCGAGATCAAAGATATGTGGAACAGTCGCTGGCTCACTCATTCCGGGCCAAAGCACCAAGCTTTAGAGGAGAAACTATGTGAATACCTGGAAGCTGATAATATTTCCTTATTTGCTAATGGGCATCTTGCCCTTGAACTTGCCATTAACGCCCTGGGTTTGTCCGGCGAAATAATAACCACTCCATTTACCTTCGCATCCACCACCCAGGCTATCGTTCGTCAGGGCTTAACTCCGGTGTTCTGCGACATCAATGAAGATGACTATACCATTGATGTGAGTAAAATTGAGGCGCTTATCACTGAAAAAACATCAGCAATCATGCCGGTTCATGTGTATGGCAATGTTTGTGATGTAGATACCATCGCTGCCCTAGCCAAAAAATACAATCTAAAGGTTATCTATGATGCAGCCCATGCCTTTGGTGTGAAGGTAAAGGATAGGGCTGTCGGAAATTTCGGGGACATGTCAATGTTTAGTTTCCATGCTACGAAGGTCTTCCATACTGTTGAAGGTGGTGGTTTGACATTCAGTAATTCCAAGTACTCGCCGGTACTTGCAAGGCTCCGTCAGTTTGGCATGGTTGGGCCAGAATCAGTGCCAATCGTGGGAACCAATGCCAAGATGACTGAAATCCATGCGGCAATGGGTCTGTGTAACCTGCGGCATATCAACGAGGAGATTGCCAAGCGGGGGCGAGCAATGCAGAGATACCGTGAATTGCTGTCAGGAGTCAAAGGATTGAGGTTATGCGATCCCCAGAAGGATATTACCCCTAATTATAGTTATTTTCCTGTGATGTTTAATAAGAAAGAATTTGGCATGAACAGGGATGAGGTTGCTGCTCTGCTTGAGAAAAACGATATATTGGCAAGAAAATATTTTTATCCCCTTACTAATGATTTTGAGGCCTATAAGGGGATGTTTGAACTGCAGAAAACACCTGTGGCCACGAGGATAGCTGAGAATGTACTAACCCTGCCGCTGTATGCTGACTTGACGGTTGAAGACGTGGATAGGATTTGTAGGATTATTTTGCAATAACGGCTGAGCAAGTTGGCTTAACTGTTGACTTAATCATAGAATTGGAGGGAAAAGGATGAAAGGTATAATTCTTGCGGGAGGCAAAGGAACCCGGTTGTATCCTATGACAAGGGCTGTGTCTAAACAATTATTGCCTATTTACGATAAACCCATGATCTATTATCCTCTTTCTGTCTTAATGATGGCAGGTATTCGAGAGATACTCATTATATCAACGCCAGAGGATACACCTTTCTATGAAAAGCTGTTTGAAGATGGTTCCAGGTTGGGACTTAAACTTTGCTATAAAGTACAAGAATCTCCCAGAGGGCTTGCCGATGCCTTTATACTTGGCAAAGAGTTTATTGCCGGTGACAGAGTTTGCTTAATTTTGGGCGACAATATTTTCTATGGACAAGACTTTGTGCGCTTGCTTAATAAGGCCAGTGAATTAAAACAGGGTGCTTACATCTTTGGCTATCCTGTGAAAGATCCGCGATCCTTTGGGGTTGTTGAATTCGATAACAATAGAAAAGTGATTTCGATTGAAGAGAAACCCAGCAAACCAAAATCAAATTATGCTGTTCCGGGGTTATATTTTTACGATAATCAGGTTGCTGAGATAGCTAAAAATGTTAAGCCTTCTGAACGGGGCGAAATTGAAATTACTGCCGTCAATAATGCTTATCTTGAACAAGGGGAGCTTGATGTTATTTTGCTGGGCCGGGGTATGGCTTGGCTGGATACAGGTACCCCTGACGGCTTGCAAAAAGCTGCCGAGTATGTTGAGGCCGTCCAGTCCAGGCAAGGATTCTATATAGCCTGTTTAGAGGAGATTGCCTGGCGGAGAGGATTCATTGATGAGCAGGACTTAAAAGTTATTGGCGAAAGCTTGAAAATGACAGACTACGGCAAGTACATTTTATCGTTGCTAAGTGAGTAAAAGTTCTTAATTATATTTCAGATTAAAGTTAGAGCCAAGGTTAAAGTTAAAATCAGAATTGAAGCAAGAGTTAAAGGAGAAGTTTTATAATGAAATTTATTTTAGTTACAGGAGGCGCCGGCTTCATTGGCAGCAATTTTATAAAAATAATGCTGTATAAGTACCCTAACTATAAAATTATTAATGTTGATGCCTTGACCTATGCAGGGAATCTGGAGAACTTACAAGCTATATCCGATCACTATAACTATTCATTTATTAAAGCAGATATTAGGGACAGACAAAGGATGGAAGAGATATTTTTAACCTACAATATCGATACCGTTGTAAACTTTGCCGCAGAGTCACATGTTGACAGAAGTATCGAAGAACCGGAAGTGTTCTTAACCACTAATGTTATTGGGACACAAGTTTTGCTGGATGTGGCAAAGAAGCATTGGAAGATAAGGCCTAATGATAAGCATTGCAAGAGATACAAACCTGGAGTAAAGTTCGTTCAAGTATCAACCGATGAAGTCTACGGAGCTTTAGGTGAGACAGGTAGGTTTGTGGAGACGATGCCGCTGATGCCAAATAGTCCCTATTCTGCCTCCAAAGCCAGTGCCGATCTGCTTGTAAGAGCTTATCATGAAACTTTTGGTACACCCGTCAATATAACAAGGTGCAGTAATAATTATGGGCCATATCAGTTCCCGGAAAAACTGATTCCGCTTATGATCAATAACTGTCTTAAAGAAAAAGAGCTTCCTGTTTATGGCGATGGCAGGCAAGTAAGAGACTGGCTGCATGTATCAGATCACTGCACTGCTATTGATGCCGTTCTTCACAAAGGAAAGGACGGAGAGGTCTATAATATTGGCGGAAATAATGAAAAAACCAATATAGAAATTGTCAAATTGATTATTAATACTCTTGGCAAGTCGGAAGACTTAATTAAACACGTTAAAGATCGTCCCGGACACGATCGAAGATATGCTATGGATAATACAAAAATTACAACTGAGCTGGGGTGGGAACCGGCTTATACCTTTGAGCAAGGGATAAAAGAGACTATTGATTGGTATTTGGAGAATAGGGAGTGGATGGAAAACATCAACTCTGGTGATTATGCCAATTATTATAAAAGGATGTATCCTGACATCAGTGATAAGGTTGCGGGCTATTAAGGAATGTTACCTTTAAAAATCGCCTGGCGCTTTCTGCTTGATAAAAAATTACAGACAATCTTAGTTATTTTTGGCATAGCCATAGGAGTCTCCGTGCAGACTTTTATCGGTCTTGTCAGTCAAGGCCTTGAAAAAACCTTAGTGAATAAAATATTAGCTTATAGCCCTCATATTACTATATACTCCAAAAGTGGAGGATTTAGTGACTGGCAGAAGGAAGTGGACAGGATCAGAAGGAATTTTCCGGAAGTAAACGCTGTATCCCCGGATGCCAATAGCCAAGCGTGGATAAAACTTGGGAAAATGACCATTCCTATACTTATGCGGGGGTTTAATATCACAGATACCGCAGGTCTTTATAACATTACAGCGTCAATTTACCAAGGAAGTTCACCGGTTAATGACAATGAGATTTTACTCGGCAAAGAATTAGCTGAGCGCTTAGGTGTCAATGTCGGGGATGAGGTCAGTATCTTAACCCTGGGCAGACAAACGGTGACGATAAAAATTGTTGGCTTGTATGATTTCGGAGTTTCTAATATTAATAAAGCCTGGGTGATTACAAATTTGACGACCGCGCAAAACTTCATCGGTTTTGGTGATAAAGTGACTGAGATTGAATTAGGGATTCACGATCCGTTTCAAGCAGATGTTGTCAGTGACCGGATTAAAAGTGCCCTGGCAGGGGACGAGTTAGATGTTTCTAATTGGAAAGACGAGAATCAGTTAATCGTCAGTGCGATCATTGGCCAAAAAATAGTAACTCTTGTCATCCAATTTTTCATTATACTGGCTACCATTATAAGTATCCTCAATATATTAACCATTAACATTTTTCAAAAATCAAAACAAGTTGGGATCTTAAAGGCCATGGGTATTACGGACTTTTCGGCAAGCCTAGTCTTTGTCTTTCAAGCGTTATTGCTTAGTCTCGGCGGAATCGTCCTTAGCCTTGGTTTCCTGACCGTCTTTCTGAGAGGATTCAATCGCTACATTGTGACTGCCCAGGGATCACCTGTTGTCAGTGTTACAGTGGATTACAGGTTTATCGCCTTATCGATCCTTATTTTCTTTGTGGCTTCAATGTCAACAGCCATTTTTCCTGCCCTTAGGTGTATCAAATTAAACCCGATTGAGGTAATTAAAAATGCCTAGTGGCATTCCAATGCACATGCATGGCCATAATCAATAAATAGACGGCGATGCTTATGCCCATTCCGTAAACAACGAGCCTAGGGGAAGTATTCCTTACCTGCCGGCAGGCAGCCCCGAGAATAAGAGGCAATAACAGTAAAAAAGGAGATACCCCACTATGCTTTTTAAGTGTGCATAGTGGGGTATCTGTTTAAATAACAGTATTTAGATTGGGTAAAGATTTGTACACTATTTCAATTGATATCATAGACCGTTGATCGTTATTTTGGAAAACCTATAAAAAGTTGTAAGACAAAAAATCGTCCATTAATGAGGAATAAAAAAGTACAATGGGTTAAAGGTTTGGGAATATGTGGAAAAGTTATAGACATAATCGAATGGTCAATAATGCTTGTGGAAAAAAATGGTTGATTGTTCACTATACTATAGTATAATGAGCTTAGCTATTAAAGTATAAATACCTTACTTTATCAAAGAAAACTCAAATCCTAGTACCATGTGTGAGACAATGAATTGCAAGGAGTCAAACGTGAACCCGGCACACTTATATTAGAGTGTGCCTTTTAATAGATGAACAAGAATTTCTAGGTTGAATGGCAAAGACGCGAGTGACTTTTTAGAAAGGGGTGGAGAATATAGACTTTCAAAAGAGTTTAAATGATCCTGTCGATATTGGGCGTAAGTTATGTGAATATATCCTTAACCTAACGGAAGTTAGTTCGACTATCTTATGGGTAGCTCCCCAAGAAGGAGTTGAAAGCTATACCCTGTTGACTCCGGAAAATAAACTACTTCAAGATACAATTGCTGATGAGCTAGGACAAATCATGAATAATCTTCGCAACGAGGAAGAAGCTACGATGGTTAAACTCGTAGACTCATGGTATTATATAGTCCCAGTTAAAACGGCTTTACGTTTTTATGGATTAATAGGAGTTTTTTGGGACCAGACTGCTAGTGTCAAGTCTAAGGAAAGACTTCTGCAAAACGTCAAAGTTCTTTCGGAATTAAGTACAATCATTTTTGACAAGTTACACACGGAAAATATCACAGTTAAGTCGATAGTTGAAATGGAACGAAAACGAATAGGTGAAGAAATTCATGATCTTATTTCCGGACAGCTGTTTAGTGCTGTTTGTGCTGCATCTGTCTTATCACGGTTAGCTAATGTTAATGAAAAAGAAAGGGAACAACTAAGTCTTATTTCAAGTACTGTTAATCAAGCTCTCAGAAACCTGCGTTCAATAATCTACTCCCTTGAGTTTACCTCTAATAAACAATGGTTTCAGAAAATAAAGCGTTACCTAGATGAGTCTGCGAAGCTTCATGGGATTTCTGTTACGTTGCAGATGAGTGAAGAAATTGAAAACATAGAAAGCCTTCAGGCAAAAACAGTGTATCGAATTGTTTGTGAAGCAGCAAGCAATGCTATTAAACATGGGCATTGTGAAAATCTGAGTATTGAGATCATTAACGAAGGATCGGAGATACGTTTTATAATCACGGATGATGGTGTTGGTTTTGAGCCGAATAACAGCTCCAAGGAACACCGAGGCTTAGGGTTATGCAATATTTCTAGGTTAGTACATTCCATCAATGCTAGTTTATCGATCAAAAGCTATTTGGGGCAAGGCACTCAAATAAGTATCACTATTCCGAACAATCGTGCAAAGATAACCAGTGAAAATACTTATGAGGAGGAAGCATCTTGACTTTAGTGTCTATTGATGATTATCCCTTATCAAGGCAGGGGTTAATGGCGATTCTAAACTTAGAAGAGGAGTTTGAATTTATTGGGCAAGCTTCTTGCATTGACGAAGCACGTGACATTATCTCTAGATTAAACCCTGAGATCATTTTTCTTGATTTAAAGCTAAAGGATGAGTGTGGTTTTGATCTAATCTCAGATGTTAAAAATTTAAATCCTAATTGTAAGGTAATAATTTTGACTTCGTCGTTGGATCCTGGTGACTTTAAACGGGCATCTGAGTTTGGGGTTGATGGATATATTATAAAGGATGCTATGCCTGAAGAAATAGTAAATGCTGTTCGGCTTGTCAGTAAAGGCAGGAAGTATTATGATCCATCTATTATGGAAATTTTGATGAAACAAGAAAAGTTAAATAATATGGAACAATTAACAACGAGGGAACTGGATGTTCTGGCCATGTTAGGCAAGGGTTTAAATAACAAAGAAATAGGTAAAGGACTTTTTATTACGGAATATACAGTGAAAAAGCATATCAGCCAAATTTTTGGTAAGCTGGGACTGAGCTGTCGCACGCAAGCAGCTCTTTATGCTAATAAACATGGAATTGTTCATTAATGTTAAAGCTTAAAACGCAAAGCCAATATACTAGGGGCGAGAATTCGCCCCTAGTATATTGGCTTTGCGTTTTTTTATTTAAATTTTAAATGATTAAGGGATAGTAAGAGCCAGTATCTGGTTCTTAAGTGTAATTTATAATACCGCATTTTGCTTTTAAGAGTACTTCTCTAGGATATGCCAAGTTCATGCGTTCGAATAGCTTAAAGGTATTCATTTGGGCAAAGAAATAGGGCATAAAATATTCAATAATATATTCAAGGCAAAGCACTTTATGCAAAATGCCATTAATCTAATTTTCAGAAAAACCATAATGGATTATGAATTTGAAAAAATATAGGTTTCAATGTTGAATTCTGATGGTAGGAGATCAACTCTCTGATAAATTTTAATTTGCTTATTTTAGGAGTGGTTAAAATGAAAGGAATTATTTTAGCAGGGGGTTCAGGAACAAGATTATATCCTTTGACGATGATTATAAGTAAGCAATTACTGCCTATCTATGACAAACCAATGATTTTTTACCCCTTGTCCACTCTGATGCTTGCAGGAATTAAGGACATTCTGCTTATCTCTACAAAAACAGATCTGCCTAATTTTAAGAAACTGTTGGGCGATGGTAAGCAGTACGGGATACATATATCGTACAAAGAGCAGCCTTCTCCGGACGGTATTGCCCAGGCATTTATGTTGGGGGAGGATTTTCTAGAGGGAGATAGTTGCGCTCTTATTCTGGGCGATAACATTTTTTATGGTACCCGGTTCAGTGACCTTTTAGGGAAAGCTGTCATAGGTGCTGAAAATGGGGTCGCCTCTATTTTTGGATACTATGTGAATGACCCAGAAAGATTCGGGATTATAGAATTTGATGAAAACCATAAAGTGATTTCCATCGAGGAAAAGCCGAAGGAACCGAAAAGTAATTACTGTGTGACAGGTTTGTATTTCTACGACAACAGGGTCGTGGATTTGGCAAAGCAATTGAAACCTTCCGGCAGGGGTGAACTGGAAATAACTGATTTGAACAATCTGTATTTGAAAGCTGATTCGCTGAATGTTTACCTCCTGGGCAGAGGGTTCTCATGGATTGATATGGGAACGATGGACAGCCTTATAGAAGCATCGTCTTTTGTACATATGATGCAGAAACGACAGAATGTGGAGATTTCAGCTCCGGAGGAGATAGCTTATCGGATGGGTTGGATTAACAAAAAGCAACTACTCCAGGCGGCTGGACGTTTTGGAAACTCTTCTTATGGGCAGTATCTGAACTCTATAGCAGTGGGAGAGAAAGAATAATGGACGTAAAAAATGGACTAACGATCATTGTAACAGGCGGTGCGGGATTTATCGGAAGTAATTTTATTTATCTGGAACTTGCGGAACACCCTGATGACCGAATCATTTGTTTAGATAAGCTAACTTATGCCGGAAACTTATTGACATTGGAAGAAGCGCTAGAAAATCCAAATTTTCACTTCTCAAAAGTTGATATTGCTGACAGGGACGCGGTTTATAGAGTATTTGAGGAAGAAGAACCGGACATCGTGGTCAACTTTGCTGCTGAAAGCCATGTTGATCGCAGTATTGAAGATCCGGGACTTTTCCTACGAGCCAATGTAATTGGAACAGGGGTGTTGATGGATGCCTGCTGCCAATATGGTATTAAACGTTATCATCAGGTTTCTACAGATGAAGTATATGGGGACCTGCCATTGGATCAGCCCGATATGTTTTTCACAGAAGAGACGCCGTTGCACGCATCAAGTCCCTATTCGGCCTCCAAAGCTTCGGCGGATCTATTAGTATCAGCCTATCACCGGACATATGGGCTGCCAGTGAGCATCTCTAGATGCAGTAATAACTACGGACCATATCATTTTCCTGAAAAACTTATTCCCTTGATGATAAGTAGGGCTTTGGGCAATCAACCAATGCCGGTGTATGGGAATGGAGCTAATATACGTGACTGGTTATATGTGAAAGACCATTGCCGGGCGGTCGATTTAATAATGCGCAAAGGCCGTGAAGGAGAAGTCTATAATATTGGTGGGCATAATGAGCGTAGCAATCTGGAGGTAGTAAAAACCATTTTGCATGAGTTAGGGAAGCCGGAATCCCTGATTACTTATGTTGAAGACCGTCCGGGTCATGATAGGCGTTACGCCATCAATCCCACAAAAATTTACGATGAATTGGGCTGGCTGCCGGAAATGAAGTTTGAGGAAGGTATCCGGCGGACAATAAACTGGTATCTGGAACATCGGAAATGGTGGGAGGATATCCTATCTGGAGAATATACGAGTTATTTTGAGAAGTCGTATAGAAGACGCCTAAAGAAACGTTTAGTAGGGTAGGAATTATGGGGAAGTTGATCGTAGTGGAGGGATTGGACGGACAGCTAGTGATGCAAGCAAGATAGGAAATCTGATTGTGCCTGAAGAGTTGGACGGAAGTGGCAAAGGGAAGCAAAGTAAACTTCTGGTGCAGTTTCTTAGAGAAAGAAGCGGTTATAAAGAATGGGGAGAGTTTTTCAAACCAATGAAATTGTAATCGACGATAGGTACAAAACCGGCAAGGCTAATGATAGGAGAAGTTCCTATGGGTGAAAACGCAATGAACATATTAAATAAGCTTTATGGATATAGAGATCAGAAGAATACAAATGAAAACAGGCCTTAACAGGTAAAGGGGAGTTTAAAAGATGTCCATTCTTGTCACACGTTCTTCCATGCCCACACTGGAAGAATACTTAGAAGAAATTAAACCGATTTTCGAGAGCCATCATATGACCAACATGGGGCCGATATACAAAAAGCTACAGCAGAAGCTGATTGACTACCTGTGTGTTTCTGAACTGTTACTGTTTGTAAATGGACATATGGCGCTTGAAATGGCAATTGATGCACTTGGACTGAAAGAAAAAGGTGGCGAAGTTATCACGACGCCATTCACTTTTGTTTCTACCACTCATTCTATCACTAGAAATGGTCTGACCCCAGTATTTTGCGATATAAAGCCTGATGATTATACGATTAACCCGGAGACGATCGAGGCATTGATTACAGAAAAAACTGTGGCAATTGTACCGGTACATGTCTATGGGAGTTTATGTGATGTGGAGGAAATAGGAGCCATAGCCAAGAGACACAACCTGATTGTGATTTATGATGCTGCCCACGCTTTTGGTGTTACATACAAAGGTGTTGGCGTCGGCAATTTCGGAGACGCCTCCATGTTCAGTCTCCATGCCACTAAAGTGTTCAACACTATCGAAGGGGGCGCAGTGGCATTTCATGATGGGAAGTACCGTGAAAAACTCCATGAATTGAAGAACTTCGGAATCCACGGCGAGGATGATGTTCTGGGTATCGGAGGGAATGCCAAGATGGATGAGTTCCGTGCAGCCATGGGTATTTGTAACCTTCGGCGGATGGATGAGTGCATTGCCCGGAGAAAGGCAGTGCATGAGCGGTACAATGAAAGATTGGGGAATGTACCTGGCATTAGGATTCGAAAACAGCAGGAGGGCGTATCTGCAAACTATTCCTATTATCCTGTGTATTTTGATCGTGAGATTTTTGGTAATACCCGGGACGATGTCTATGAAGAATTGAAACTGAATGACATCTTTGCGCGTAAGTATTTCTATCCGGCAATCAACGAGCTGAGTTGCTATGCGGATATTCAGGGAGCAGAGACTCCAATCGCCCATGACATATCGATGAATATTCTCACACTCCCCATGTATGAGGAACTGACGCTGGAAGATGTAGATAGGATTTGTGACATTGTCTTGGGGAAATAAGGAGCTTATTTGTGGTGATAGGCTTGGCACTGGATATGCGGGTTGTCGATAGAACAGCCGATTTGATTAGCGATTGAAATAAGTGAGAACAAACGAGAACAACAGTAGTGGATGTGGAAGAAATGAATCTAATAGTAAGATGCCCTGATTTCGCTTCTCTTAGCGACAGGCAGCAGAAACTGGTCGCAGAGAAGGTGGCCAAGGATAGCTTAGAATATATGGAAAGGCTGGACAACCCTATTGAACTCAGGTGGCCAATATACAGGAAATACGTCCGCAGGGCAGTTGACATATTGGTTTCCGGTCTTGCCCTGATTGTAACATTCCCGATAAACCTTGTGCTTTTGATTGGTACATATCTTGATGTTGGCAGCCCGGTTTTTTTCAATCAGGAACGGGTCGGGAAAGATGGAAAGAAGTTTCAGTTGGTTAAATTCAGGAATATGACCAATGAGACTGACGAAAACGGTGTGCTGCTGACACCAAACAAAAGGGTCACGAAGTTTGGCGTGTTCGTGAGGAAGACCTCACTGGATGAGCTCCTAAATTTCTGGTGTATCTTCAAAGGTGACATGACGCTAATTGGTCCCAGACCGCTGCCGACCAAATACTACACCCGTTTCAGCAGGGAACACAACCAGCGTCATCTTGTGAAACCGGGGCTGGAGTGTCCGTTCCATTCATGTGAGCTGGCAGGAATGGGATGGAAGGGCCGTCTCGACAATGATATATGGTATGTAGAAAATATCAGCCCGCAAACCGACTTTCTCATGTTGTGGCGCTTTGTTAAAAAGGTTTTTTCAAAGCAGGAACGGGCCGGAAGTGCTTCTGGACAGGACAGCGAGTTCATCGGATATGACCAGGATGGGAATATTTTCACGTCAAGAAACATGCCGGAAAAGTATTTGATTGGCTTGGCAGCGGACGATGAAGACTTAGGAGAAATAATAGATTTTCCAGGCAGAACTAATGAAGAGATAGAAGTCGTAGTGTGTTCCGGTGAATCAGTAGGAGGTAGCTTTTAGAGGGAATTTCGGAGGCAACTAATGAGCATATACTTAAATTCAATTGTAGATAATGCCGGAAAGACAAGTGTGCTCCATGTGGGACAGGCAGGATTCATTTTCAAAAGCAAAAAAGGAATCACGGTTGGCGTTGACTTGTTTCTCACTGATTGTGTGGAGCGTTTTGACAGTCTGAAAAGACTGTCTCCCAAGGTTGTCAGACCGGATGAGCTGAACCTTGACTATATCATTGCAACACATTGGCATCTGGATCATTTCGATGTGGATGCAATGCCGTTTATCATGGCAAACAGAAAGACAAAGCTACTTGCAGCAGAGGATTGCCGGGAGCATGTCGATAATCTGAAGCTTGATCTGAACCGTACAATCTTCCTGAGCGAAGGAGATACTATGCAGTGTGATGATGTGGAAGTCCACGCGGTATTCTGTGACCATGGAACGGGTGCGCCGTTGGCCATTGGCATTGTGCTGTACATCGATGGATACAAGATTTATATAGCCGGTGATACTGCTCTGAGATTGGACAAGGCAGTTGATATTGCAGAATATGGTCCGTTTGATGTGATGATTGCACCAATCAACGGCGCATTTGGTAACCTGAACGAGGTTGAGGCTGTTTCACTTTGTGAGGTCCACAAGCCGAAGCTGATGATACCTTGCCATTTCTGGACATTTGCCGAGCATCATGGCGACCCCGGGAAGTTCATGGAAGAGATAAAGAGACTGCCTGATCATAAGTATCTGATCATGGCTGCAGGTGAGACGGCTGTGATTGGAATATAAGGGCTGATCATTGAACCAAATTGAGTGCTGAATGATGCTACTTAAATTAGCAGGACATAGGAGGATACTATGAGAGCAAGAAAGTTTGAAGGCAAGAAATTGCTGATTCTTGGCGGCAATCCGGAGACGGTGCCCCTGGTGGAAGTTGCACACGCAATGGGAGTTAAGACCATCGTGGCAAGCTCCGTTCCTAATGAAGCTGCAAAAAAAGTGGCCTGGATGGCGTCTGATGTAGACGGCATGGACGTACCTGGCCTGGTTGCATTGGCAAGGGAACAACAGGTGGAAGGCGTGCTGGTCGGTGTTGCGGATATGCTTGTCCCGTCCTATTGCAAGGTATGTGACGCACTTGGGTTGCCCTGCTACGCCAAGCAGCAGATTGTTGACGTATTTGCTTTTAAAGATATTTTCAAGACCACCTGTGAGCGTTATGGCATCCATGGTATCCCTGAATTCTACCTTTCTGCCGATATGAACGAAGAGGACATTGCAAAGATTGAGTACCCCGTCATGGTGAAGCCGGTTGACAGCGCAAGTGGACAGGGAATTGTCAAGGCAAACAACAGAGAGGAACTTATGAAAGCGGTTCCGTATGCCCTTTCTTTCTCGAAGAAGAAGCGCTTTATTGTTGAAAAGTACATGGACTGTGAAGATATGGGTATGTACTACACCTTCAAGGATGGCGTGTGCAGTGCATCGTGTATTTATGATCGCTATACGACTAACGAGCAGCCCGGTCTCAGCAAGGTGTGCCTGGGCGGTACATATCCATCCAAGCATCTGAAGGAGTATTTTGAGCGTATGCATAGAAACGCCTTACAGATGTTCAAGGAAATCGGCATCAGTGAAGGTGTGCTGATGCTCTCAGCGTTCTATGAAAACGGTGAATTCTATGTCTATGACACAGGATTCCGCCTCCAGGGTGAGGCTCCTCATCTGCTGATGAAGGCGATTCACGGGTTTGACCAGAGGGAATTGCTGATTCGATTTGCGTTGACCGGCTCTCAGGGAGAGCTTGATCTGAGTACGGTGGACGACGCAAATCTGCGCGGCAAGAGTGCGGCCACACTGTGGTTCCTTCTGAAGAAGGGCACAATTGGCAGCATTGAGGGGCTTGACCGGTGGAAGGATGACCCCGACGCAGTGGCATGTGTCCAGAGCAGGTATGTCGGGGATGAGATCGTTCCTGAGTGGATCGGAACCGAAAAGCAGGTGTTTGCACGGCTGTATCTGGTTTCCGACAACAAGGAGAAGCTGGCACAGGAACTCAAACAATACATGGATAGCGTCAAGGTGCTTGACCAGAACGGTGAAAATATGTTACTCCACGGTTTTGATGTTGAGGAGGCTCTGGAGCTGTGAATGAGAATGAGTGTCACAAATGAAATATATTAACAGCCAAATAAATGGTCGGGAGCAGAACGGACTGGAGCAGAGTAGCCAAGAGACAACCAATCAGGAGCAACTCATAAAAGAGCCCCTCATCAGTGTAATCGTTCCAATCTATGGAATAGAGAGTTATCTAGGCTTGTGTATAGAGAGTTTACTCCGGCAGACCTACAGCAATTTGGAAATTATACTCGTGGATGATGGCTCACCGGACAGGTGCCCTGAAATCTGTGACCTTTACGCCAGAAAGGACAGCCGTATCAAGGTTATCCATAAGAAGAATGGCGGTCTTGTGTCTGCGAGAAAAGCCGGGTTGCTGGCTTCCACAGGAGAGTATGTGGGTTATGTGGATGGTGATGACTGGGTAGGCCCCGAATTTTACGAAGCATTATATACTGAGCTTGCAGTCTGTGGGGCAGATATTGCCGCTGCCGGCCTGAGCAGGGATCTGTTCAATCAGAGCGTCCATTTCTGCAACAGCCTTCCCCTTGGAATATATGAAGGAGAAAAGCTGGACTTTTTGAAAAGAAATATGCTGTCTTACGGGAGCTTTTACAGACCGGGCATTACCACATATGTCTGGAACAAGCTGTTCAAGCGTGAAATTCTGTTTGACTGCCAGCTAAGTGTGGATGACCGCATTACCATTGGTGAAGATGCGGCTGTCACCTATCCAGCCTTGATGCGATGCAAAAAGGTTTGTGTTACAGACAATGTGGCTTACCATTACAGGCAGAGAGAGGATTCCATGCTGAAAAAGGTGGCCAGCTTTGAGTCTGAAGCTCTCCAGCTGAAGTACCTGTATGAATACATGAGTGCTTTTGCTGGAGAGTATGAGGGCAGAGAAGAGTATGAGGAAGCAGACCTGCGGGCGCAGGTGGATGACTATGTTCTCGGAAACTGCATCATGCGTTCCGGCGGCAGAATTCCACACCATGAGGCTGGCTTCTCTGCCTTTGACCCGAAATACTATGGCAAAGATATCCTTCTTTATGGTGCCGGAACATTCGGTCAGCAATTGATGAACCGTATCAAAGAAGGCGGCCACTGCAATGTTGTGAAGTGGGTCGATGATGATTACTGGGAATACCGCAGATGCTGTATGGATGTAGATCATGTGGAAAGCATCACAAAGGCAAAGTATGACTATATTCTCATAGCAACTGTCGATGGCTTTGCTGCAGAGAAAAGGATAAGAAAAATACTGGACTGCGGGGTTTCAGAGGCGAAAGTTCTGACCGTTAAATGCCCAGAGGAATTGCGAAAAGAACTAATACTGGATTATTTGTATTACAGAATTACCTGTATTAACCAGAACCACATATTATCTGATATGTGAATAGAGAGGTAGCAGAAGATGGAGTTGCAAAGATTAAAAGACAAGGTGATTGTGATTTCCGGAGGAACAAAAGGCGTAGGAAGAGCAATGGCAGAGGTTTGCGGTCGGGAAAGTGCCAAGGTTGTAATCGGTGCCCGTGATGAAAAGGCTGCAAAGGAAGCTATCAGGAACATTAAAACCTTTGGTTCTGACGGAATATTTGTCTATACAGATTTGAACAATGTAGAAGACTGTAAAAACCTTATGGATAAGGCCTATGAGACCTATGGGAAGATCGATGGGTTCTTTAACTATGCCGGCATCACGCCGGTGTCCCCATTGGATACCTGCGATCAGGAGACCTTTGATGCAGTCATGAACATCAACTTCCGCGCTTGCTTCTTCTGCTGCCAGCAGGCGATCAAGTATATGAGGATGAATGGAGGCGGGAGTATCGTACTGACGGGTTCTGCTCACGCATGGGGAGGTCAGAAGGACAGAGCTGCTTATGCCTGTTCTAAGGGTGTGCTGCGTATTCTGATGGAACATATTTCCCATAACTATGCATCAGAGCATATCCGCTGCAATTATCTGACCCTTGGTTGGACACTGACAGAGGGTGAGGTTGCATTGAGAATCAGCCAGGGTGAAAGTGAAGCGGAGTTGAGAAGGAGAGTTGCTGGAATTTTGCCGATGGGACGCATGTGCGAGCACAATGACTATACAGAAGCGATCATCTACATGCTGTCCGATGCTTCAGAGATGATGACCGGAAGTACATTCAGAGTGACGGCTGGGGAGTATATTTAAGGAGTAAAGGGCAATCAATTGTCTTATGTGTTAGGGGAAGATTTAATGGAGAGACCGTTAATCAGTATTATTGTTCCGGTTTATAAAGTCGAAAAATATATTAATAAGTGTGTTGCCAGCCTGTTGGTACAGACATATGAGAATTGCGAAATCGTACTTGTGGATGACGGTTCGCCCGATCAGTGCCCTTTGATCTGTGACCAATTCAGCAGGGATTTTGACAATATTACTGCTTTACACAAGCCTAATGGCGGGCTGGGAGATGCCAGGAATTATGGTGTGAGATACTCCAAAGGCGACTGGATTGTCTTTGTGGACTCAGATGACTACGTAGAGCCGACTTATATTGAAGATCTGTGGAATCTTTTGCTAAAGCACGATGCAGATATGGCGATGGCCTCGAGCATCCAGGCGGATGAAGACGGGAATGTAATGGGCAAGAAGCTTCACTTTGAAAGTATATGTGTTTCCGGAGCCGATGCGATTTTTGAGGTATACGCAGGCGACCATGTGGGCTGGAGTGCATATAACAACATTTACCCGAAGAGTGTACTGCTCCAGTATCCTTTCCCTGCCGGGTATTACGAGGATATGGCTTGCATGTATCTGATTGTGGATGCGGTTGATAAGGTTGCAATCGGAGATTATAACCAGAATTACAAGTATGTGCAGCATACAAGCGGGAGCATCCTGAACAGCGCATTGTCTGAGAAGCATATGCACGCCTTTGAGATATGCGAGGAGTTCGCCACTTTTATCGATGAGAAATATCCTGAGCTGGAAATACTGAAGCCATTGATTTATATCCAATCCGTTGTCCAAATGCTGCACAGGCAGCACATGGGATATAAGGATTATAGTAAGGTCTTCCTGATGTACCGGATAATGTTCAGAAAAGCACTTAGTGCGATATTGAAGAATGCAAAAATAAAGAAAAAGACAAAGATGTTCGCATTCCTGCTGAGTACAGAGCCATGGATCTATAAGGTTTGCCATGTTATGGCGAAAGGGAAGAAAAAAGTGACTGAAATCAAGAGAGGTTAGTATGAAAATAAAAATCAGAATCAGAATCAGCGCAATAGTAATTGTTCTACTGGCCTTATCAATGCTGTATCGTATAAATTCCGTGAAGGTTGAATGGTATATGCAATATATATTTTTCGCGCCAATTGTAGTCATGGGATTAATTAAATACTTAAATAATAGAAAAAGGTTTTCGAGTAGTGTTGCAAAGTCTTTGTTTAAAAGTGCAATGCTTCCGCATGTGGTTGCATTTATATATACAGTTGTGCTTTTGATATTTGGACTGGTTCAATCCAAATATTTTAGTCGATGCGTTTCAAGTACTGTGCAGATGCTTTTTATTGGATTATTTGTTCTTTCAATGCTTGTGCTGTATGGGAGAGAGTCAGTTTTTATCATGATAAAGGCCATGGTTGTTTCGTATCTTATAACATTATGCATGGCATTGTATGGAATAGGCATAGCTGGGATGTTAGCTTACATAATAAATCCATTAACATCAATCTATACAAGCTGGTTTGAAATGCACGACCTGTGCCTATCAATAGGATTGATAGTCATATTTCTTCTCTTCTGCAATATAGGCGATCATAGCAGATGGAAGAATATGGCTGTTGTTTTAATTATCATGTTTCTGGGATATAAGCGTATTAGCTTTCTGGCTTGTGTAGTTGCATGTATTTTTGGGTTTTGGGTTCGAAAAAGAGCTTCAGCTGCACAATTGGCCAAACTTTGGTTTGTCGCCGTAGCTATACTTATGTTCTGTTTTGCGTACACGTATATTTGTACAACTGATGTATATAGTGATTTGGCAGCAAGGTTTAGTATTGATACAGCTAGTAGAGTGAAGATATACGCAAACTTCAGGCGGTATTATGATGTGTCCTTTGCCTATTTAGGACAGGGCGTAGGATTTGTAACTAAGATTCTAACTATTCTGCAGCAGTCGAGGTCATTTGGAGTAGGAGGAATTACTGCGTTGCATAATGATCTTTTGTTGCAGTATATTGAGCTTGGTTTTTTCGGTAGTATTTTGTGGTTTGTATATTATATTTTTAGACTTCCGAAAAAACTGAAGAATCGATTTGGCTATAAGATTGAGAGATTGTATTATATTTTGTTAGTTTATGCATTCATAACTTATTGTAGTGATAATACAATGCATTACTATATATTCCAAAGTACATTTTTCCTTATTTTAGGTAGTGAGGTATTTTCGGTTATTCAATCTAGAGAGGGAATTGTGCAACAAATAACAATGCAGGAACGAAATGCTAAAAAAAGTGATTGGCAGGCTTGAGGGTAAACTAGGTAAACTATGGCAGTTATTAGAAAAATGGCAAATGAATATTATGACCTGCCATTAGTAATGAAAGCTGGTATCTGGTTCTTTATTTGTAGTGTTCATTGTATTTAAAAGAAACAGAAAAGGAGGATTAAGAATGAACAATTTTAAATTGGTAATCAAAAATTTTGTTATAAGCGTTAAAAATTTTATTATTTTTCGACGAATAGAAAAAAGAGAATTTATAATTCTTTGTGATAAAAAACTAATTTATTTGGTTAATTCAAAAGTAGCATGTTCTTCAATTAAAAAAACTTTTTTAAAAATGGAAGTTGAAGACAATTATAATATACACGACTTTAATTGGTGTAAGAAAAACAAACTTAATGAAGAAGATAAAAGTTACTATAAATTTACTTTTGTTAGAAACCCTTTTGATAGATTAGCTTCTTGTTATGAGAGCAAATATCATAAAGACAAAGATATATTTGATATATTGCATTTTGACACATATTTAATGGGTATTTTGAAAAATGTCAAAAGTTTTGATGAGTTTGTAAGAAAAGTTATCAAAATTCCTGATGCTTTTGCTGATAGACATTTTCAATCACAATACAATCTTATATTTGATAGAAAGGGAAATTGTTTAGTTGATTATATTGGAAAGTATGAATCTATTTCTGAAGAATATAAAAAAATACAACAAAAATATGAATTGGAAGAGCTTCCTTATTTTAACAAAAGCAATAAGAAAGATTGGATTAATTACTATACAATTGAAACAGCGAATCTAGTATACAATAGGTACAAAAAGGATATAGAAGAATTTGGATATGCAAGTGATTATAATAGACTACTTGAACAGTTAACAAATTAGTTTTGACACCATTCCCTCATTTTGCTCCGTATCAGTGAATACTTTTTTGAATATGGCTTATCCATATTAGTGGTTGGATAAAGAAGGGAGTATTCAGCTGAGGGAATTATTTCGGGGAAATTATTGTTCTAGCGTCTCTTAATGTTGTTTTCAAGGATTGTAGGAAACTAACAGAAAATCTGTAGATTATAGTTTAAATAGTTTAGCGGAAGTAATTGATACAAATAAGTTGCCCTATATCCCAGAGAGTATTTATGCATCGTAGACTTGGGTAACTATTTTAACAATACATTTTATATGGTGAATATATACAATTTATAAAAAATATTAAAAGGATCTTGCTATGCTAAAAAAAATTAATTTAAAATATCTCTTTATAAAACTAATTAACGGGCAAGGTGTCGGAGCTATTTTGGTCAGAGGAGCAAGTCAGTCACTTATAGTCCAAATAATAGGTACGGGCATAAATTTTATATCACAAATCTTATTGGCAAGAATCCTTGGTGTTAATAATTATGGAGATTATATTTATGTTCTTACTTGGATCAATATATTGTTATTGATTGGCGTGATGGGTTTTGACACCGCAACGCTAAGATATATGCCGAGGTATGATGTTGACCAAGACTTGGGGTTGATTAAAGGTTTTTTATTATCAAGCCAAAAAATAGTTCTGATTTCTTCATCGATAGTAACTGCTGGTATCTTATTATTTGTTTTCAATGTATCAAAGTTCAATTACTCTTTAAGAATGGTTTTTTATGTAGGAGCATTACTGGTACAACCTTTAGCCTTATTACAACTATACGCGGCACGTTTGCGTAGTTCAAAGAAAATATTGCTTGCTCAAGTGCCCTTACAAATAATTAGACCTGTATTTTTGATGTTAATAACCGGATGTATCTATATACTTACACAAAGTCATTTACCAGGCGTGTTAGTAATGGCTATTAACTTATGTTCAGTTATTTTCGCACTTGGGTTAAGTATCTGGGCGTTCCGCAAAAACCTTTCTCCAGAAATTCGTAATGCGAGGCCTGACTTCAACACTAAGGAATGGATGAGCGTAGCTATTCCGCTTCTTATTATTTCTGGGATGTCAATGGTGATGGGTCAGATGGATACGGTAATGTTAGGGGCTTTAATTGGAACAGATGTGGCGGGTATCTATTCATCTGCTCAACGAATTTCCACTTTGGTGTTATTTGGTCTACAAGCGGTTAATACTATGGCTGCTCCAATGATTTCAGAACTGTATTATGCCGGAAGAATCAAAGAACTTCAGCGTATGGTTACATTAGCTTCGTGGGGGATTTTCGCAGTAACAAGTATAGGATCTGTTGTTTTAATTTTTTTAGGACATTGGATTTTATCCTTATTTGGGCAAGCTTTTGTTATTGGTTACTTGCCATTAATAATTCTTCTTATTGGTAATGTAATTAATGCACTTTGCGGTTCTGTTGGGTTTATTTTAAATATGACAGGAAACCAGAAAATATCAGGACGGATTATTGCTGGAGGATTAGTAATCAACTTTTTGCTGAATCTATGCTTGATTCCGAAGTGGAATATGACCGGAGCAGCTATAGCTACTGCAACTGGAATGATATATTGGAATCTTTTTATGGTGATTGTAGTAATTCGTAAACTAAAGATTAATCCAACGATTTGTAGGTTTAATTGATATTCGATGCGAGTTGAGGTGATAAATGTTTTCAAACGAGATTTTAGTTAAATGTAAAAAATTAGCTCTGGAATCAGGAGCGCAAATTTTAATCTCCTCTGACGATAGCTGACAGAATATTGCTTTGGCTTAACTTCAGAATGGGATACGGCAGCTATGCAATGCATTGTCGAAGAAGCAGGAGGCATCTTCAGGCAGATGGATGGTACGGAGATGCTGTATAATCGTGAGAACAACCTAAATGAGAAAGGTTTTTATGTAGTTAAAAGAAAACATTTGGGTTTAAGGAGCAATTAGTAATGAAGGAGTTATCAGACATAGAGCTACATGGAGCTGACTTAACTAATATTCTTAAGGAAGTTGAAGATAAGACCTCTGCTCGTGGAGTAATTGAGCATTCCCTTCGCAGATCGACAAATGTTGTGTGGCAAGACACGGATATTACTCGAGACATCCGATCAAATATAAAGGGACAGAAACCATTAACCCTTTGGTTTACAGGACTTTCAGGGTCAGGTAAGTCGACACTTGCTAATGAAGTTGAAAAGAGACTTGTCGCTATGGGTAAGCACACTATGTTACTTGATGGCGATAACATAAGGCATGGTCTTAACAAGAATTTAGGCTTTAAAGAGGTTGATAGAGTCGAAAATATCAGAAGGATCGCCGAAGTTTCTAAACTTATGAATGATGCTGGACTTATTATGATTACTTCATTCATTTCACCTTATAAGAAAGACAGGGAAAATGCGAAAGAAATAATTGGTGAATGTTATATTGAAATATATGTTAGTACCCCACTTGAAGAATGTGAAAAAAGAGATGTAAAAGGTCTCTACAAAAAAGCTAGAGCTGGTGCGATACCCAATTTCACAGGGATTTCAAGTCCTTATGAAGCACCTGAAAATCCAGATATTGAGATTGATACGAGTAAGTTTTCTATCGAGATTGCAACAGATATTGTCATCGAGCAAATTCTGAAAAATTCCTGTAAAGGTTTATCGTTATTATATCCCCAGGAAACTGGTACTTCTCGGAATTTGTCGAACACCTTAAAGGTTCCTGGAAAGTATCAATTCTAGACTGGTCATAAGAATTTTTGCTCTACGTTAATATTTTGGAGGTACAATATGAATACATCTCAAGAACAGTTATTACGTCTACTTAGAGAGGCTATTCATGGTGAAGATTCTATCTGTGAATCATTCTCAGCCATTAATGTAAAGGAACTATTTAATTGTGCGCTCCAACATAGTGTGTATCCTTTTTTGTATTCTACACTTAAGAAATATCATGAGGTGATAGGACTTGACGAACTGGTTATACGTCGTTGGAAAGAGGTCACACTTTACACGGTTGCACAACAAGCAAGTATGATAAAAGAAATAAAAACTGTTTTACAACTATTAGACATCAACGGAATCCCAACAATTCCTATTAAAGGATTAGTGCTCAAGAAACTCTATCCACTGCCTGAGTTGAGAAGTATGGGTGACATGGATCTGCTTATTGGGGAAGAAAATATTCAAAGAACAATTGAGTTGTTGATATCACACGGTTATTATACTGGCACCTATGATTTGGGCGATCCTAGATACATGCATATAGTTATGAGAAAAACCGGTTCATTTCCTATAGAACTACATAGAACACTTTGGCATCCAACAATAATGAAAGCAATGAACAATCAACAATGGGAAAATCATTTATGGGAAAATAAGCGCTTAGTTAAAATGGGCGATTTTGAATTTGCTGCTCTTTCTATAGAAGATGAATTTATTAATATAATCGTACATCTAGCTAGACACACAATGCATGGAGGTGCAAAACTTCGTCAACTTTGTGACTTTGCGCTATTTGTTAAAGAGTATTGGGAAAATCTTGACACTGAATATATTGACAGAACAATTAAATCGATGGACCTTTATAAGTTTTATCAGTACCTCATTTTTACCTGTAATGTATATTTAGGGTTTGAAATTCCGGTTAAGATTGGGACCTCCCAAAAAGATAAACCGGAAAAACTTATTTATCTTATCTTTACTTCATCAGCAACAGTAATACCTTCAGATCATTACAGAAAGATTAATATAATTTTAGATTTAGGTGAACATCTTTGGGAAAAAATAAAAATTATTCTAAAACGTATCTCTTTTATTCCCAAAACGTATAAACTTATTGAACAGTACAGAAAGAGACCTCGTTCTTTACGTAGCATTGGACTTTATTATAGAAACTAATATTATCAGAATTACTTCAGCTCATAAATGATACTGGGTTCGTTATATAATCGAAACGATAAAAAACAACGACTTTACAAATTCGATTGAGGTCCTGAGGTGAAATCGAAAACAAAAAAATGAGTTGAAATACTTGAAGTACTAGATTTTCGATATGGACATTAATTAATTTCAAAAGGGAGCGGCAATATGAAGATTAAGAAGACGGTTATCCCAGCAGCGGGCTTAGGAACACGTTTTCTTCCAGTTACAAAAGCTTTGCCAAAAGAAATGCTGCCTATTGTTGACAAGCCAACTATTCACTACATTGTTGAAGAAGCTGTAAATTCAGGAATAGAGGATATCCTGATTATTATTGACCCCCTCACGATTCGACAAAAAATAATTTACTAACAATCCTTAGAAGTGTATTAAGCATTTCAGGGATTGTTATGTTTGCGGCACAATCCCCTCCGTTCATCGGGAATTGTGCTCGGGTGGGAAAAGACCTTCGAAGATCAACTTCAGGGTCAAACTTTCCGTAAGCGGTGGATAAAAAGCGGCTCGAAAAAACCTTCTGACTTTTGGTATTCTGTTAACAACAGGAATACTAGGAGTCAGGAGGTTTTGTTATGGCTAGAGATTTAGCCCAAGAACAACGTTGGCGAGACCGCATTGAAGAATGCAGCCGAAATGGTCTCTGAAACTTTGGTTACATCAAGTTGGCCCAGTGATGATGGTTCTATTGTCATAACAGTTATATTCGGACTCGTAAGTAATTTGAATACAAAGCATAGTAGAAATGAACTCAGGCGGACATAACCATGGAATGAACTACAAAAGTGCACCAGTTATGGAAAATTGCCATGAGTGTCCTTGGGAAGAAAGTTCGAAGCAATTCTTCGCGTTTTTCTTGAAGATAATAGGTCAAGGATTTTTCATAATACTTAAGTATACCCTTAATAGAAATTTAGGAGAAAAATAGGTAATACAAGTGTAATGCTGATATAAGCCTTAAGGGTGAAGAAAACAAAGATGCTGAAGAATATAATTAATTATCAACTTGTGTGAGTGATTTTAGGAGGATAAGAATGGAGATAGAACTTGATTTACTATTCTTATGGAAAATATTTAAAAAAAGATGGGCGATAGTTCTGATTTTACCAATAATAATCGCCTTTATAACCGGAATTATTGGCTATATCGCGACCTCCAAGCCTATGTATCAAGCCATAACCACATTAGTAATGGGTAATCCAAACGAATCATTTCAAAAAAAAGACCAGGCCGATATCACTGCAATTCTTGCAAGTCCGGAAATGGCTAAAATCTTTGAACCGGTGGTAAAAAGTAGAAATGTTGAACAAAAAGTTATTGATCAATTAAATCTTCCTTTAAAGGTAGAAGAATTCAACAGTAAAATTGAAGTGAATTCTATTCAGGATACGGATATGATTGTGATCAATGTTATTGATGAAAATCCTCAGCTTGCGGCCGACATAGCAAATACTTTAGCTGAGAAATTTGCTGAAGTCGTGATAGAGATAAAAAAAGTAGATACAGTAAGTGTTCTTGATAGAGCCGTTACTCCGGATGAACCGATTAATGTGAATATAATGAAATACGTTCTGGGTGCCTTCTTTATTACTCTTTTAATTTTATTGTCATTAGCTGTATTTATAGAGATGCTTGATAATAAACTTAGAAATGCTGGGGATGTTCAAAAAGTTCTGGATTTGCCTGTTATTGGAATGATTCCTTATGATACGGATTCATTATTCAACTTGAACCCCTTGGTTAGTGAGGCTTATCGAACATTATGCACAAATGTTTATTTTATCACGAAAAATGTAAAGAAAAGGATTATGGTTACCAGCACGGGTCCCCGTGAAGGGAAATCTGTATTGGCAGTTAATCTTGCCATTTCTTTGGTGCAAACTGGTAAACGTGTACTAATTATTGATGCAAATCCGCGTAACCGGATTTTACATAAGTTGCTCAAAATTAATGAAGAGGTGTTGTTCAATGCCTTTGAGGCTGATTCGTTGGAACAGGGCCGTGTTGTTCAGACTCGAATTCAAGAATTGGACCTTTTTACGGTAGGCCAGATTCCGCCAAACCCAGAAGAACTTTTAGATTCAGATAATATGAAGCGTACATTAGCAGATGCTGAATTTGCCTATGATTTTGTTATTATTGATTCTCCGCCAATCTTAGCAGCAATGGCTGATGTGTCAATCCTTGCGCAGATGGTTGACAGCGTTATATTCGTGGTGGGGGCTAACGAGGTTCATCAGGATTTTGCACTTGAAGCTAAAGAGCAACTAGTAAGAGTTGGAGCCAAGATTATTGGAGTTGTACTAAATAAAGTTGATCTAAAGGCGAATGATTATAAATACTATTTCAACAATGGTGAAAGTTCAAATGAAAGAAAAACAAGGCTGTTCAATCGCAGTAAAATACATAACCAACCTAGACAGCTTTCTATATAATACAATTCGCGGTTTAAACATTCCTTGCTCCAACAAATTGTCCCCAGGCTAAAGGCTTATTAAAACTATATAGAGCATTTATAAGTGAAAATAATTAGGTGTACACCTTTCTAATTCGTTTCATTAAAAAAACAAAAATACTGAAGAGGAGCCTACTAATAGTAAAAAGGGCTATCGACTACTTCCTGGTCAATAGGGCACGAAATAGATCCTTGCGTAGTTTCAGACTATATTTAAAGTACTGACTTTTGGCGTTAAGTTTTATTGGGATTTGAATCCCATTGAAAATGGCTTGAACGTTTGTGTTATATTAATATAATATTTCCGCATAACCTATGACTAGGATTAAGAAGGATGTTAGACTCCAAGGATCAAAATAGGATATTATGGCTTAGCTATACATGTCCCAACAACAATAAAGAGGGGTTATAAATGAGAGAATATATTAAGCCCAGTATTAATTGTGTTGAACTTAGGTCAGAAGAAAGTTTAGCTAGTCTGGCTTCTACTTCAGTTTTATGGAAAAGGTATGCTTTATCTGAACAAGTAAATGACAAAAATTCTGTTCTTTTTTGGATAAAGTTTCTTCGCAAATAGATGTTTATATAAGTTCATGCTAGGATTGGGGCAAGGTAAGCTCATATCAATAGTGGACAAGTTCTCAATGAATAAATTTTATATTGGGAAATTAAGGAAGGATATAAAGAGGAAATATGAAGAGGTATATTAAACCTAGTTTTTTTTATGTTGAACTTAGAGTAGAAGAAAGTTTGGCTTGTACAGCTTCAACTTCTTTCCCTCCCAGTGGTCCGGGTCATCCCGGTCGCCCAGGCCATCCAAGTTTGCCAGGCTATCCAAGTTACCCAAGTTACCCAAGTTACCCAAGTCACCCAGGTCATCCGGGTCGTCCAGGCAAAAGATAACTACTTCTATTTCGAACCTGACACATTGTCAGGTTCGGATTTTTGAAAGAGGGGATAAGTATTATCAAGGAAAAGTTATATAATATTGCCGGCATTTCAATAAAAATCATATCATATCAATGTGACCTGTTTGATTCGTTGGAACCTTTTTTGGTACATGATTCCGCAGAAATAAATCTGGAAATAGTAACAAAAGAGATTAATAAAATCACAAAACCTGAAGGTTTTCTTTTGATAGACAGGGAAGCAAAATGGGTTTGTACTTCTGAGGGCTATTATAATAATTCAATTTATATCTGTGATGAAAATACGGGTGAAATTATATGTAAGGCGGATGCTAATCAAGATTGGAGTAGTGCTGAAATATTTATATTAAAGAATAATCAAGCCGATAAGATTAGTATTTTTAAGTTTTTAACAGAAATAATTTTTAGAAATCGTATTATTTTTAAAAAAGGTATTGTAATTCATGCTGCGGCGATATTATGGCAGGGGCTAGGGATTATTTTTACTGCTCCATCAGAAACAGGGAAGTCCACTCAGGCAGAACTTTGGGCTAAGTACATGGGTGCTCGGATTCTTAATGATGACAGACCGGCTTTAAGATTAAATGATGAGAAGACCTATGTTTATGGAACACCTTGGAGCGGAAAAAGGGAGTTATTTTTGAATGAGAGTGCACCTCTGACAGCTATCATTCTGTTAGAGCAGGCATTGCAAAATTCAATAAGCCGACTACCTGTTACAATGGCAGTATCATATATTATGCCAAGATGTTTTTTGCCATATTATAATAAAACAGTAATGGAGAAGTGCCTAAATAACTTAGGACAAATGCTTTCAGATACTCCGGTCTACCTGCTCAAATGCAGACCGGATTTGCAGGCAGTCGAATTAGTTAATAATTTGTTTGAACATAAGTGATAGCCTAAACTAAAGAGTAATTGACATAATATGTAAAAAATGTTAAAGTAAACTAGAATGTATATATATTAAAGTTATAGCAAAAATATTGAACTCGTGAAAATAGGAACACCTCTCTAAGGTAGGTGAATGAATATTAAACAAAGTTATATAAATTTTGATTTTGATATGACTTTTATAAGGAAGAATGATGATATTAAGTCTGTTAATTTTGATGGAGAAATAGCTTTAATAGACATCCATAATGGAGCATACTACTACATGGACTCAATTGGCTCAATAATATGGGAAAAAATCCAAAGTCCTAGCTCGGTAATCCAAATAGCGAGCCAATTGATTTCACAATATGATGTGGATATTGAAACATGTAAAAATCACGTTTACGATTTTATAGTTGAGTTAATTGACAGGGATTTAGTATCAATTCTAATATGAATTTGCTGGGAGATAGGTCATGGGCGCTATTTGTGGCATTTATAATAGAAAGAATGGCCCTATTTCGGAAGAAATTTGCTCAAATATTATGGAGATTATTCAGGGATTTCCTCATGATACTTCACATAGTTGGAAAAATGGATCTGTTTTTTTAGGTAATACAAACGTACATATTACTCCAGAAGCTGAGAATGAAGAATTACCTAAATATGATAAACCAGCAAACATCGTATTAGCTGCAGATGCAATCATTGATAATCGTTCTGAATTGATATCAATCTTGAATTTACCATACAAAGAGACTGCGATGATCACGGACAGTGACTTAATTCTTAAAGCATATCTAAGATGGGGAACTGAATGTTCAAAGTACTTAATCGGTGACTATGCCTTTGCCATATGGGACAATAATAAGAAAGAACTTTTTTGTGTTAGGGATCATGTGGGTAAGAGAACATTTTACTTCTATATGAACAAAGATATATTTGCTTTCTGTACCATAATGAAACCTTTGCTGATTATAAAAGGTAATCAAAGTGATTTAAATCAAGAATGGATTGCAAATTATTTATCATTGCTTGAGCCATTGCATGAGCTAAATATCACTTCAACAATTTATAAAGATATAGTACAGTTGCCCCCTGCCCATTCGATAAGTATAACGAAAAAGGGGACTAAGATTAAAAAGTATTGGGATCCTTTAATGGTTAAGAAGTTAAAGTTAAATACAGATCAAGAATATGAAGAAGCTTTTCGGAACGTGTTCTTCGAAGCTGTTAACTGTCGTTTAAGAGGGAATGGTAACATAGGAGTTATGTTAAGCGGTGGCTTAGATTCAGGTTCATTAGCATGTATAGCAGCCAAAAATATGGCTGAGAGTGGTAAGGTGTTGAAAACATATACATCAATACCCTTTCCTGAGTATAAGAATTGGTTAGGTAATAACTCTCTAGCTGATGAAAGGGATTTTGTTCAATCTATTATTGATAGGTATAACAATATTGATTTTAAATTTTGTGATTCAAAGGGAATTAATTCATATAATAGTCTTAACAGACTTATGAATTTACTAGAACACCCCTTCAAGTTTACTGCTAATTTCTTTTGGATGGATAATATAGCTTCACAATGCAGTAAAGACGGATGCAGTATATTATTAGATGGGCAGTCAGGGAATTTTACGGTATCCTTTGGGGATCTCACAAGTTTCGTAATAACAATGGTTAGAAGAGGAAAATGGTTGACGGCTCTTCAAGAAATTCGAAGCTATTCCGTTGTACTTAATAGAAATCAGATGAGTGTTTTAAAGTATTTTTTGGTACTGATGCTTCCAGAAAAGTTCACGAAAAAATATAGACGAGTATTTCGAAAAAGAAATAATAAGAATGAACAAGAACCCAAGGCTCCTATTAACTTCAAATTATCGACTTGCTGGAAAACGGATGAACTCTTAAAGAAATTAAAACTTGGCAAGTACTATACAAAAAACCAATCCCTATATCAGATACGTAAGTTTATCGCTAATTCGTTATTATTTTCTCAAGCTGGTGAAGCGGAAACAAAGCTTTCGTTGGCTTATGGAATAATAAAACGTGACCCTACTAGAGACAAAAGGGTAATAGAGTTTTGTATGAGTCTGCCTGCAGAACAGTTTGTTAAAGATGGTATAGAAAGAAGTTTGATTCGAAGGGCCATGAAAGGGATATTACCTGAAAAGATTAGGCTTAATTATAGAGTGCGTGGAACACAGAGTGCTGACTGGATACAAAGGTTGCTTCCGGAATGGAAGGAATTAAAAAATGAATTGTTAACAATGCTAGAGAACGACGCGTTAAAACGATATATCGATCTTGGAGTAGTTGAAGATAGTCTGAAAAAAATTGATGAGCTTCCAAAAGATGAAGATTACTATGAAGTACTAACTTTTATGAATATAATTGCATTAGGCCGCTTTTTTAGTCATAATCAGTACAATCCTGTTAATATAATTATTTGATAGATTATTGATTCTTAAGAGGAGGCGAAGTACTTTTGAAGAAGTGGGATAAACCTGTAATCATCAAACTGGATATTAAATCGACAGAAGCCGGAAGCGGTAAAGGTAATGTTGATGGTGTATATTATGATGCACATGGATGGGTCTTGCCTGGTACTAGTGGTCCTGGAGGGAAACCGCCTTTTGAAGAAGTTCCGTAAATTATTACTTGCTCCTTTTAGCACATACTCTTAAGTTGCTTAATTAGCTGACAGCTTTTTAAGCTTTTCTTTTTAGAGCATTTTTAAGCACTTTGCTTAATTCTATTTTAAACGTTCAAGTTTCATGGACAGCGATATATTAAAGGAGAAATATAATTGTATAGTTATAAAGCATTTGGGTTGACTATAATTTCTGAGATTGAGATAGCGGAATTAATACTTGGTGAAGGTAAGCCAGACGTGGCAATTATGTTAGGTCCGGTATCAATTGTGGATCATAAGAAATTAGATGACTTTAATTATTATAAAATATCAAAATCAGAGTTCAAACTTGATGTGAAAGGTGTAGCCAAATACTGTGTTAGGAAAGGTGACTGTATTATAGTTAATCCAGAAAAGAATTCGGATCAGGACACCATTAAGGCTTATCTTATGGGTATAGCAATGGGTGTATTATTAATCCAAAGAGGGGTAACCGCAATACATGGAAGCAGTGTTGATATTGATGGTATTTCGGTCATATTTACCGGCGAATGTGGGGTTGGTAAATCAACCCTCTGTTCAGCCTTTAGAAAAAAAGGATACCAATATCTCGCAGATGATATTTCCGTAGTTACATTCGGTGAAGAAGGTATACCGGTGGTTCACCCTGCTTTTGCGCAACAAAGACTATGCAGCGATACAGCAGAGATGCTGGGCTATGATTTA
Source organism: Desulfosporosinus orientis DSM 765 (assembly GCF_000235605.1). GTDB lineage: Bacteria > Bacillota > Desulfitobacteriia > Desulfitobacteriales > Desulfitobacteriaceae > Desulfosporosinus > Desulfosporosinus orientis. The sequence continues at coordinate 5,295,816 of NC_016584.1, read as the reverse complement.
AGCACTTTGCCATTGGTTTGTACGGGAGAGGATAAATATGCCGTCAATACCGGAGATGATTTCGAATCTAATGCTATTCCTTTGAGAGCGATCGTTGAAATAAAAGTTGAGAACAAAGAAAAGGCGATGTTGAAAAAAGTAAATGGGATAGATAGGATCAGATGTATAAAGAATAATATTTATTGCATCTTGCTATATGAAAAAATCGGTTTAAGTTCTGGATTTATCGAACAATACATAAATATTGCAAAAAACATTTCTGTTTATCGTTTAATTAGACCGGAAGGACAATTTACAGTTGAGGAACAAATCAAATTGGTAGTTAATGCTGTTTCGGATCGAACAGAAAAGGAACCACTGAAAAGTGAGCTACTGATTTGAACTTTTCACGTTCACTAGCTCCAGTTATCATACAGTTGCCGCATCTTAACCAAGCATGAGCATGCAATTGATCCACGTTGGTCTTTGCAATACCAAGATAAAGAGTGCTGGGTATAGTTAGTAATCTTAAAATTATTTGGGTTGTAAACGCACGAACTAAACATTTACTTTCCCAAGGGGTAAAGTTACTTACTTTGTTAACGGACCAACCAACTTTTAAGGCTCTTAAAAGTTGCCTAGAACTAATCTCATTAGGGGACTCCACCATTTTCCTTCCCATAAATAGTGTCAGATAGCGGAAAGGTATAATAAGAATCGCCAAACGGACAATTCCTAAAAGACATAATGACCCTAACAAAAGTAATTTTATTTTCCATGATAGTTTAATAAATTTCTTCAAATGTTTCATAGAGAGCTTCCTCCTCTAAGTACTTTTCGAAGTCGCTAATTCATATCTTCAAAAGGGCTGTCATAGTTGAGGTTAATGTACTCATGGACTTGTAAAGTCCGAATATTCAATTACATTGTAGCATGTATATGGAAGATTATGTCTATGGAATTAATAATTTTTCGGTCTATATAAAGCTTTAGGAGGAGAAAGTTTTGAAGATAAGAGATGGATTTATGCTGCATGAAGTTGCAGGACAGTGGGTAATAGTGCCTTTAGGAGAACGAGTAGTAGAGTTTAATGGTATTATGATGCTTACAGAAAGTGGGGCATTATTATGGAAAGTCTTGGAGAAGGATGTTTCAGAAGAAGAGCTAGTACAAGCCGTACTAATGGAATATTTCGTCGATGCTGAGACAGCTAAAAGAGATGTTCGAGAATTTATTGAAGATATAAGAGGAAAAGGATTACTTGAATAGTTGATTTTAAAGAGTAAACTATGGTCTTTATCGATAAAACTATTTTGAAATAAAAATCCAATATAAGCTGGAGATGGTCTGCAATTGTTTGAAATCAGGAAGATCAAAACGGCTGACATGCTTCCTTTAATTTTGGGAATTCTTGAACTTGGCCAAAACGCAAGAATTACTGTATCTGGCGCCAGCATGTATCCTTTTCTGCGTGATGGTGTAGATAGTGTGGAATTGACGAAAGGAAATTTCGAGAAGTTATCAAAAGGAGACATTGTTATGGTCCGAAGAACGGATGGACACTATGTAATGCACAGGATAATTCGAAAGGCCAATGATTGTTTCTTCATAGTTGGCGATGCTCAACAATGGATTGAGGGACCTTTATTTCCGGAACAACTGGTGGCTGTGGTATCTGTAATATGGCGGAAAGACAAACGTATTAGCTGTATAAACAGCTGGTGGAGGTTGCTTTCTAGGCTTTGGCTTTATCTACGGCCCTTCAGACACTTTTTGTTAAGAGCAAAGAAAAAAATCAAAGTTTTTAGGATTAAGCTCCAAGTGGATTGAACTTGAAATATAAATTTCCTTTACTTTATCTATTGTCAAGAAGTAGTGGGGAGTAAAATACGAGCATGAACATAAAAAGTGAAATCCTGAAAATTTGGGAATTCGCAGGTTGGATCAAGCCAGAAATCAAGCCCTTTCTACCAGGTCTTGCAGTTATTCTGCTAATAGATGTATTGGGGGCTTTGATTAGCGTAGCAACTGCCATTGCTTCTAAAAATATGGTGGATTATGCCATAGATGAAAAACTTGAAATGGCTGGCATTGCGGGAGCCATTTTTGCAGGGTTTATTATTCTAAACATGTTAATGGTTGTATTGGAATCGCTTCTTGCGTTACGTATCTCGGAGTCCTTTTCCAATGTATTACGCCAACGCTTTTTTAAACGATTGTTAGAAAGTGAATGGTTACCGCTTTCTGAATATCATAGTGGGGATCTTATAACACGGTTGACAAGTGATGTGAGTAACATTACAAATTGTATTATAAACTCTATACCGAGCATTTTGGCTCTTGGAGTTCAACTTGTCGCTTCTTTTTTAACATTGCTTTATTTTGAACCTAAGCTTGCCATATTAGCCTTTATATTGGGGCCTTTTACTGTGGTTTTAAGTCGGCTATGGGGTCGTAAACTTAAACACCTTCAAGTCAAGGTCCAGGAATCAGAGAGTTCTTATCGTTCTTATATGCAAGAAGCTATTCAGAATTTTATTATTATCAAAAGTTTTCGCATGGAGAGACACAATCATGATTCTTTGCAAAGCTTGCATGAAAATCGCATGAAATGGATTATTGAACGAAATCGGATAACTCTTGCTGCAAATAATGTAATGTCCCTAGGCTATTGGATAGGATACTTTTTGGCGTTTGGCTGGGGTGCTGTTCGGCTTTCTCAGAAGGCGATTAGCTTTGGTACCATGACAGCCTTTCTCCAATTGGTACAGCAGGTCCAAACCCCATTTTTAGGACTCGCAAGGACTGTACCTCAGATTATTACTATGATAGCTTCAGCAGGACGTTTAATGGAATTAGAAAAAATACCCAAGGAAAAAACGGTGGAACGTTTGCCAATACTTACGGAAGTAGGAATGAATTTTTGTAAGGTTAGCTTTAAGTATACTGATGGTGAGCCGGTGTTGGATAAAATTTCAACCGAAATATTACCTGGTCAATTAGTGGCTTTAATTGGTCCCTCTGGCGAGGGGAAAACGACCCTTGTCAGACTTCTCCTAGCCTTGCTTCGCCCCTCAGAAGGGAAAGTGTACTTTACGGACACTTCGGATGGTCGTTATGAAGCTTCAGCAGCTACTAGAGAATGGGTAACCTATGTACCACAGGGAAATACTCTTTTTAGTGGGACAATTAGAGATAATATAAGGAGCGGAAGAACTGATGCTACATTAGCAGAAATTGAAAACGCTGCACGTTCGGCATGTGCTTGGAGCTTTATCGAAGGTCTTCCTCAAGGTTTGCACACTGTCATTGGAGAGCATGGTCTTGGACTTTCTGAGGGACAAGCCCAAAGGATTGCTATTGCCCGAGCTTTCTTAAAGAAAGCTCCTGTTATGATATTAGATGAAGCTACTTCTGCTTTGGATATGGAAACAGAAATGGATGTTTTGATGGCTATAAAGAATTTGGGGTATCATTGTACTTGCTTGGTTATCACGCATAGATTAACAGCTTTAAGAATATGTTCACGTGTACTTAGAATTCATGATGGAAAAGTCATGGAGGAAAAGGGCATGATTAATTCGATAATGAGAAACGAATTGAACAGTAATTTGATTTATTGATTTATATCCTGAAAATCACGAAAGAGCATAGCCAATACACATGCATCAGTAAGATCCATGAATAAACAAACATGAGCAGCCCCAGGCCAATGACAATTAACTGCTGAGATTTATTTCTTGTACGCCAACAAGCAGCTCCTAAGACAATAGGCAATAACACTTTGAATGCCCGCAGATAATTAGGGCTTGTTTCAGTTAATGTAGCCATAAGTGGATTACCTTCTTCAATGATATGCAGATGTATCCCCCAAAGAGTAAATTCTGCATCCAATATGTTAAAAAAGAGAAGCATTAATGTAAAAATAATAATTCTCTTTTCAAAGGTACTAAGGCTCGTTATGAAATTATGGATAGATTTCTGGCGGGTAAACTCTGAAATAGAAATTCGCCCTCCTTTGTAATAGTGAAATATGGTTTTCTAAGCGGAAATCTAGTCTCTTTGCTTCAGTTTATGTATGGCCTTTTCAATTTATGTAAATATCAAGAAGGGGTTCCCTTATATGACAAACGCCTATAAGAGAACCCCTTTGTAAATTGATAGTAGTTATTAAAAGCAGATTGACGATTCTGCTCATAATAGGTACAATAATTACAGAAAAATGTGGATAATCTTAGGCAATGACGCCGTATCTTATTTGATACGGCTTTTTTTGCTTAAAATGGGGGAATAACGGATGAAATACAGACTTTACCCTATGATCAGCTTGGTTTTACTGGCAATATTTGTGATTTGCGGAGCAACTGCCTACCTCTGGGGAATGCCTGCTGCAAAGCTTATTCCCTTATTAGGAGGGGCCTACATACTTTCCCTGGCAGGTGTGCTGATTGCAGTTAAGGTTAGTTTAGGTAAAGAAATCCAGGATATTACCACGATTTGGGGGGATCTCAAAGACGGAAATTTGTCAGGAGGCAAAGGTAAATCAGCTGCTTCACGGTCGGATAACAATAGCTGGGCCCAGCATATCCACCAGGAGTTTGAGAAAATCAGAGAGGCCATGGAAGCATTTGCCCTGGAAAGTCAGGTGGGTTCCGGTCAAGTGGCTGCCGTAGCGGAACAGATGACTATTTATTTGGCTAAGCTGGCTAAGGGTGCTGATGAGACCTGTGCCGGCACGGAAACTATGAATAATATCAGCCAAGTGATGCTAAACCATGTAGAAAAGACGGTTCAGGAAGTCAATGGCTCTTTAGAGAAGGGGCGTGTCATTGGGGAAACGGGTAAAGCCGCTATGGAAATGGGAAAAGTGGCGGTGGACGAAGCGGGGAAAGTACTTGGCGAGATGAATAAAGCTTCAGGAAAATTGAGCTGGCTGCGGCAAGGGTCGGAAAAGCTGCAGACAGAGATTCAGGGCTTAATGGAGGTGGCCCTTAATGCCGACAGTGTGATTGGAAGTATCGCCAGTATCTCTGAGCAGACCAAGCTCCTGGCCTTAAATGCTTCCATCGAAGCTGCCCGGGCCGGGGAAAATGGGCGGGGCTTCGCGGTGGTGGCCGAAGAAGTTCAGAAACTGGCGGATCAGGTTTCCAATAACGTCAGGGATGTCTCCCTGCATTTGGTAGCTATCAAAAAGCATGCTGATGAAGTGCGCCAGGCGGCATTGGAAGAAGTGGGTCAGATCGATGAAGGGGCGGAAGCCACGGAGAAGGCTCATCAAGTGATTGAAGGAATTAATGGCATTTTGGCAGACGTCTTAGCCAAAACAGAAGACATCAACGCTTTGGCCTCGGAACAAGAAGTGCTCTCCGGTCAAATCCTCGGTTATTCCGCTGAAATGACGGAGCTTAGCCGGGAAACAGGACGCTTTGTCAGCAAAGTTTCAGATATGGTGGAGGAGGAGCGGAGCAGTATTCAGGAAATTGCAGCCTTAGGCCATGTCTTAATGAAAGCGTCCTCGGATTTAACCTCCATCACCCAAGGCTTTTCCCTGGCTTCGGAAAGTGACAATCAAGAAGCGGCAGATAAAGCAGTTAAGATTCTCGTTGATCTGGCAGGGGAAATTGCCAAGGATTTGTCTGCGGGAAGTTCTCCCGATGGGGAGAAGATGAACAAGCTGCTCTCAGCCGCCCTGAGCGCTCACCCTGATTTGGAAGCCTTATGGCTCAACAGAAGGGATGGCACCTTTGTCGAATCCATTCCTCCCGCTGGAATTGTCAACGCCAGCCAGAGAGAATGGTGGAAGGAGGCAGTCAGGGGAAAAAATTATATCTCTCCTGTTTATGTTTCGGCAATTACCCGAAAACCCTGCCGGACTGTAGCTATCCCTGTTGTCAATGACCAAGGTGAGGTTAACGGCGTCCTGGGCACAGATTTAAAATGCAGTGCTTAGAGTTCAATTGTTGCCTGCAGGCGCAGGCGGCAGACTATAGTTTAAAGCCTTGTGAGCTTCCCTTTGAGGATGAATCGCAAGGTTTTTTGTTTTAACCGGGGTGTTACCTTGGAGGAAATGATGATCTTACGCAGAACTATTATTGGTATCACTAGACGGGAGTGTTATCTTAGCCTGAAACTTAAGTGTCTAACTAGTGTATATACCCTGCAAAAAGTGGCCCTGATTTAAAACTGGAAGATGAATTTAATAATAAGGAGCTTATTTTATGAAATTAATGATTAAGGCAATACTTCTAATTTTTTTGGTTTTTTATCTCTCAGGATGTGGGACTTCTGCTAACTCTAAAAATTCCCAGACTCCCCAGACTGCACAGGATCAGACAGAGGCATCCTCCAATCCGAGCTCTCAACCCCCCCTTGAACCTGCGCAGCCGGCTGCTGCAGACTGTCGATGGATAGGGGTAGATCAGGACATTGTCAGCCCTAATGAAATTAAGGCTGACGGCAAACAGGATGGGCACTTTCATCTGACCCTGTCCGTCAATCAATCTGTAGCCCTTAAATCTATCATGATCCGCTATTCTGAATTCGGCAAATCCTTAAAGTGGACTTGGATCTATAATCAAAACCTGCCTATACAGGGATATGTGATGGGATTAGTGGACGAGAGCGGCAAGGCAATACTTCCCCAGGGGGACAATGGCTATATAGTGAATGGATTAACGGATTTTGATTTGTATCTTTCTGAACTCGAAAATGAAAATGGCCGAGACACCCTTAAATTTGCGGCTAACCAAACCTTTGATCTTCAAATTAATTATGTTACGGAAAAAAACGAAGAAAAAGAATTTAGGAACACCCTGAAAATTCAAAGTGAGGGAACCAACGGAGTCAATCCATAAAGGTGGCTGAGTAGAGTGGAGTACATGTTGGCAATGCTTAGGTGGATTCAAACTATGCGCAATCCTCTCTTAGATCATTTTTTTATTGGGGTTACGATTTTAGGCGAAGAGTATTTTGCCATTGCTGTCATCTGTTTGATTCTTTGGTGTGTCAATAAAAAAGCCGGTTATCGAATCGGCTTTGCCTACATATCCTCATGGATCTTGAATTTTTCCTTGAAAGAAATCATTCATCTGCCCAGACCTTTCGAATTAGACAAAAGGATTATCCCCCTGCGGCCGGAAACCGCGACGGGATACTCATTTCCCAGCGGGCATACCCAGAGCCTGACATCTTTAGTCACAGCAGTCATGCTGGCTTTAAAAAAGAAGTGGATGTACCTGCCGGGGATCCTGCTCATCTTCCTCATCGCCGGCTCCCGGCTTTATTTAGGTGTGCACACCTTATTAGACGTAACCGGAGGAGCCCTGTTAGGTATCTCCTGGATTTTTGCTGCCAATATCATCTTCGATTATGCGGAAAGTACAGGCAGAAAAGCAGTCTTCTTAATTATCACAGTCCCCATGCTGGTGGGCATGGTGTTTATTCTAACCAATGAGTACTACAAAATTGCCGGGACCTTTACAGGTCTAATGCTAGGCTATTTCCTGGATTCCTTCTATATAAAGTATCAAGTCCAGGGAAATATCCGGCAAAGATTCGTAAATTATATCCTGGGGATCGCGGTACTCCTCTTAATCAAAACCTTGGTCAAAAAAGTGTTAGGGGACTCCCTGCCGGCTGACTTTCTCCGCTACTTCCTGATTGGAACCTGGATCACCGTTTTGGCCCCCATGCTCTTTAACAAGATGTGGAGGAAGGGCTCCAAGTACACTCAGCGATCTGAGCAATCTGGGCACACTAAGACACCGCCCTTTTAAACCTACCATAGACTCAAACCCTTGAGTATTTAATCTAAAATCTCAAAAACTAATCCATAAAACACCCCCAAAAAACACCCCAAAAAAACCATACTGAAAACCTCCCGGACCCGAAAGTCAGGGCAGTTTCGTCCACAGAAGTGAACCCATTGCATGGAGAGGCGGTTAAGCCCACAAGCGGCTGCGGGGAATGCGGAGCCATGGTTAACATCAGGTACTACCCGGAGGTTTGGCACAGCTCCCGCAGCTGCGAGTGGGCGAGCCTCGGAATGCTGGGTGAGCGGATGTGGCGAAACTGCCCGACCCCGCGAGCGTTCTCCTATCATTATCAGATAAAGAGGAGTTCAGACACATTCTGTTATCAATAAACACGAATATAGACGATGCAAATAAGAATAACCGAGGTCATAATGCCCTCGGCTATTCTTATTTAAATATACGCTGACTATTTTACAAATTAACAATCACAACAAGGCTCCCAGGTGAGTGACCCAGGCGGCCCCATCTACCCCTCATCCCTCGACTCCTCTAAATGCTTCCTCATTAGAGCCCTCGCCAAATCCGCATCACGCCCGGCAATAGCCTCATAGATAGAGATATGCTCCTGAAGAGTGCTCAGCCCGCCGATATCATGACTGAAACGCAGGGGCCCGGCTTTCTTAATGAGTTCGAGAATATGGACAACAAAGGTTTGCAGGAGCCGGTTGATCATGGAATTCTGTGACGCTTGGGCAATCAGGTAATGAAAACGTACATCCGCCTGAGCATAAGCATCCAGATCATGGAGGTTGGCTTTAATATCATCCAGGGCTTGGGAAATTTGCTTCAGGTCTGCTTCATTGGCACGCATAGCCGCTAAGCCTGCACATTCCACTTCCAGGGCAATCCGGGTTTCCCAAAGCTCTTCCATACGCGTGGGCTCCAGGGATAAGGCTAAAGCTAAAGGACTAATGACCTCGTTTAACCTGGTATTGCGGATGAAGGTACCCTCCCCGGGCTTAATTTCCACCCAGCCCAGGAATTCCATAGTGCGGATGGCTTCTCGCAAAGTAGTCCGGCTAACCCCTAATTCTCCTGCCATTTCCCGTTCGCTGGTCAGTCGGTCACCGGGGCGGAGCTTTTCCTCAATGATTAAGTGATTGATTTGCTTGAGAACTTCCTGATAGGTGCGGTGTGGTTTGGTGACTTTTTCAAATTGCATGGAAATCCCTCCTGCCGACGGGCTAAACCCGGATACGCATGGGGCAGCGATTATTGCATGCTGAGCAGTTTCCGCAATCCCCAGGGTCAGCTGCCGGGCTGCCCTCGATAAAGGCTCCGAGAACAGCGGCTCTTTTTCCCGTGCGATAATAGCCCTTTGTTAAGCCTTCTGCCAGGTATTGGGGACAATCTGTCAGGCAGCCTCCGCAGTGCAGGCATTTCAGAGCATCCCATTGCTGATTGGCAGCAGCCTGCAAACGCCCGTTATCCAGCAAGATGACATAAACTTCTTTTGGACCGTGCATCCCTTGGACCATTTTGAATTCAATATCGGCAGTCCGGCTGGGCCCGCTGATAAATGAAATGTATTTGAGAATATCTTTGCCCAGGCCATAGACACTGGTGGCCCGGCAGACGGCCAGAGCATCTTCCAGGGAAGGAACGATCTTATCCAGGCCGGCGACGACGATGTGGTTGTAAGGAAGATTGGAGGTGAAGCGGACATTTCCTTCGCTTTCCAGCAGGGCTATGGTGCCGTTCTGCTGGATAATCGCTTCAGCTCCCGTAATGCCGTACTGCATCTGGGCCGACTTCTCTTTGATTTCAGCCTTGATCTGAGCAACCAGGCTTTTGTCGGAGATAGGAGTATTAATACTGGCAATCCAGGGGTGGACATCCACTGGGGTGTCTGCGACTCGTTCCCCTAAATCCGTATGAAGAATCTCCACACTATGGGCCTTTAAATACTCTCCTAAAGCAATTTCCGTGAAAACCGGGCTTTTGCTCATAGCGGCATTCCGGCTGCCGTCCAGAATTTTTAAGACATGCTCCTGAGCCTCGCGGGCATCCTGAGCAATCATGACGTGGCAGCCTTTCCCTTGCAGGGAAGCCACAGCTTTATCTACAGATTCTTTGAGATTAGCCGTGACGGCACTTTTAATAGCCTGAACTTCCTGGGCTAGATTGGGATAGGCTTGAAGCAGTGCTTCCCGGCGGGTGCTGATTTGCTGTAAAATGGTTTGAACTTTTGTAGTGCTCATTCTGTTCATCTCCTCCCGTAGGCTTGGCTCAGAAGCTGAACCACGTGAGAAACTTTTTGCTGCATATGGTGCTGGTCAATCCCATCCCGGAAATGAACCATGCAGCCGGGGCAGCTGGTGGCCAAAGTGGAGGCCTTGGTTTCCGTTACGTTCTTCAGCTTGCCTTCGTTAATTCGCTGGGAGAGTTCGTAGAAGCTTAAGCTGAAGGAACCGCCGAAACCGCAGCACATATCCGCATCCTGCATTTCTACAAAGTTTAAGCCAGGAATTTTCCCCAGCAGTTCCCGGGGTTCCTTTTTTACGTCCAGACTGCGGGCGAGATGGCAAGGATCGTGGTAGGTTACGGTTTCTGTGACCTTTTCTTGGGGCAGTTTCAAATCAATATCCTGGCAAAGGAATTCGTTAATATCTTTAACTTTTTCAGCCAGTTTGCTGATCTTAGCCTGAAGCTCAGGAGAGTCTTCCGCAAAGAGTTTGGGGTATTCTTCTTTGAAAGCCACTGCACAGCTGGGACAGACAAACACTAAAGCATCCATGTCGAAGGCGGTGTAAGTCTCGATGTTTTTCAGAGCCATGGCTTTGGCATGGCTGATGTCGCCGCTGACAACACTGGGAATTCCGCAGCAGACATCCTCTTTGGCCAGTTTTACCTGGACATTGTTTTCCCCTAAGACGTGGAGGAGGGCCTGGCCCAGGTCTGTTTCGGTGTAGTTGACGACGCAGCCGGGATAGAAGCCCACAGTCTTAACAGGTTTGGCAATGGCCTTGGGTTTGGCGATTTCCATAAAGGATTTGCCGGAAAAGCGGGGCAGGGTACGATCATGAGTTACGCCTAAAGAATTAAAGGTTAAGCGGGACTTCATGCCCTTATCTCCTTCTTTTAAAGCCAGCTTGCCGAAGGTCGTGGCCAGCTTGCTGACCATGGGCAGGGTCTTGGGTTTGGTGAGCATGGAGAAGACCAGGTCCTTTTTCCAGCCTACGCCTTTTTGGCTGACAGCATTTTGGCGAAGCTTCCATAACATTTCCGGTGTGGCCATTTGCACGGGGCAGGCGGTATGACATCTTTGGCAGCCGATGCAGAGAGAGAGGCCGTTTTCTTCGGACTTCTCCAGGGCATCATGGAAGGCGGCGAAGACTAAGCCCCGTCCTCCCAGGTATTTATAGCCGTATTTGCCGCCCACTTCTGCGTAGACGGGACAGAAATTCAAACAGCTGCCGCAGTTGATGCAGTAAAGGGATTCTTTAAAGCCTACGTCAATAGCATCCTGGCGGCCATTTTTTAAGAGAACGATATGCACTTCCCGGGGGCCCTGACCCTGGGTAAACTCTTCCAGATCCGGATCCAGAGATTCACTGACTCCGGAGATCACTGAGACATAAGTACCTACATCCTGCCCCACGCCGTAGACGGCGGCTGCCCGGATGACCTGCATGGCATCTTCCAGAGTGGGGACGATTTTTTCCACGCCGGCGATAACGATGTGCACTTTGGGCATCATGGATACGGCGCGAATATTGCCTTCATTTTCAGTCACGAAAACGCTGCCTGTATCGGCGGCAATGGCGTTAGCTCCGGAAATTCCCACATCCGCTTTAACCAGAAAATCCCGGAGGCCTTTGCGGGCGGAAACCACCAGGGCTTCGTGACTGCATTCCAGCTGCCGCCCTTCCTCTTGGGAGAAAAGCTCCGTTACTTTTTCAATAGGGATGTGAATAGCCGGAGCCAGGGAATGGCTGGCTTCACTTTTGGCCAGCTGGTTAATGCGGTCACCCAGATCTGTTTCCACGACGGTGACGCCCCGGTCCTCCAGGTAATGAGAAATATTGATTTCCTTGCCGGCATTGGACTTGGATTTCACCACCAGTCCTTGCTCCGGAATGAGGCCGGCAATATAGGTTTGTGCTTCGGCTGAAGTTTCGGCCAGGTAGACTTTGCAGCCTTTGGCCTCTAAGGACTGTTTGGCCTGGGCGATGATGTCGTCTAAGTGATCGATACTGTAGGCTTTGATTCGGCGAAGGTTATTGGAAAGTTCAGGATAATTGGGCACCATCTTCTGCATGGCAGGGCGGATGGCATCAAAAGCCCGAAATCGACCTTTCCGGGACTCCATATCATGGAGCCCTTCACTAACCTTACTTTTGACAATTTTATGGGTTTGATCTCCCATGGCAAACCACTCCTTTCATAGGTTCACTGGTTGGACCACTCGAGGCAGATAACGATTACTTTGCAGAAAACACTTTACAGAGAAAATCCCCGCTCCTCTTAGAGAAAGGGGATTCAAGCTGACAATGGCGATGACAATGTTTTAACGTCTGATCAGGCTTCTGACTTGGCTCCGCCCAGGTAAGCCTCCATGACCCGGGGATTTTTAGCTACTTCCTCAGCCGTGCCATGCAAAACGATTTTGCCGGTTTCCAAGACATAAGCATAGTTGGCGATTTTCAAGGCCTGACGGACATTTTGTTCAACGAGAAGAATGGTGGTACCCTCGGCATTGATCTCCTGAATCACTCGAAAGATATCCGAAACCACCAATGGGGCCAACCCCATGGAAGGTTCGTCCAGGAGGAGGAGTTTCGGTCGGGCCATGAGTGCCCGGCCAATGGCCAGCATCTGCTGCTGCCCTCCGGACAGGGTGCCGCCTAATTGCTGCCTGCGTTCCTCCAGAATAGGGAAACGCTGAAAAACCTTCTTCAAATCCCCTTGAACGTCAGGGTCTTTCCGCTGGTAGGCTCCCATTTCCAGGTTCTCCAAAACCGTCATCCCGGATAAGATGTTCCGGCCTTCCGGGACCAGGGAGATGCCTAAACTGACAATTTTGTGAGGGGCTAAGCCACGGATTTCCTGATCTAAAAACTTCACCAGGCCGCTTTGAGGTTTGAGAAGCCCTACCAGGGATTTCATGGTGGTGGTTTTGCCGGCTCCGTTAGCCCCGATCAGGGAGACAATGGAGCCTTGGGGAACGTCCAAGTCGATCTCTTTGATAGCTTTAATACTGCCGTAACTAGTGGATAAACCTTTGATGTTCAGCATCTCTACGCCTCCTCCCGGCCTAAATACGCCTCAATGACTAACGGGTTTTTCTGAATCTCGGCGGGAGTACCTTCAGCAATCTTTTGTCCGAAATTAATTACCACGAGTCGGTCACAGACGTTCATGACAAGGTTCATATCATGCTCAATTAAGATTACGGTTTTGCCCATGGTTTGTATCTTCTTAATCAGAAGACGCAAATCTTCTGTTTCACTCTCATTCATGCCTGCCGCCGGCTCATCCAGGAGAATTAAACTGGGTTCCGTGGCCAGGGCCCGGGCAATTTCCAGACGGCGCTGCTGCCCATAGGGCAAGGAACCTGCCGGGGAATCCGGGTCGTTTTCCACACCCACTAACTCCAAAAGCTTCAGGGCTTTTTCCCGGGTTTTATTTTCTTCCCTGCGTTGGGAAGGGGTGCGCCATAATCCCTGCCATACTCCGGCTTTCGTCCGGCAATGAGCCCCTACCATGACGTTGTCCAAGGGGTTCATATGTCCGAAGAGACGGATATTTTGAAAGGTACGGGCCAGGCCTAAGGCGGTTACTTTATAGGGGCGCAGGCCTAATAAATTCTGACCTTGGTAGGTGATTTCTCCTTCTGTAGGAGGAAAAATCCCTGTAATTAAATTAAAGAGGGTGGTTTTGCCGGCGCCGTTAGGGCCGATGATGCCCATGATTTCCCCCTCATTAACGGTGAAGCTGACATTACTCAGGGCGGCTAAGCCTCCGAAGCTTTTACTCACTTGATTAAGGACTAAAGTCATTGTTTAGCCCTCCTTCCAAGCTTACGTTTCCAGAAACGTATGGTGTCCTCATCAATGAGTCCCTGAGGGCGAAAGGCCATCATGATGACCATCAGTGCGCCGTAAACCATGAGGCGGTATTCGGAGGCTGCACGCAGCAATTCCGGCAGCATGGTCAGGAGCAGGGCACCAACGATGGGGCCGATGATTAAATCGCTTCCCCCTAAGACGGCGAAGGTGAGGATTTCCACAGTCCGGTGATAGGCGAAATCTTTGGGCCCGATAAAAAAGGTTAAATGGGCGGATAGTCCGCCGGCAATACCGGCGATTAATGCGCCTAAGGCAAAGGCCAGAAGTTTGTAATAGGTGGTATTGATGCCCATGGCTTCGGCTGCCGATTCATCCGCTTTAATTGCGGCAAAGGCTCTGCCCACTCGGGAACGGTTAAGTCTGGTGCAGAAAAAGACTAAAAAGGCCAGGCAAAAAATCAGAAAGATTAAAACCAGCAAATTACTGGTCTGCTGAGGGGTTAAGCCCCCTATTCCTTTGGATAAACCCATGGATGAGAGCATTTTGCCGATTTTGACCCCCAGAGTTGGAATCCCGGAGATCCCTAAGGCGCCGTTGGTAATCTTCAGGTTTAAGACAATAACCCGGACCACTTCTCCGAAGCCCAGGGTGGCAATGGCCAGATAAATCCCCGTTAACCTGAGAGCAGGGAAGCCGATGACGATGGAGACAGCGCTGGCAGCAATGCCGCCGATAGGAATGGCTAAGTAGACGGGCAGACCGGCTTTAACGCTTAAAATGGCGCAGGTGTAAGCTCCGATGCTCATAAATCCGGCATTACCCAAGGACAGCTGACCTGTGGCCAGGGTCATGTAGATGCTGACTCCCAGGATGGCATTAATTAATATGAAGATGGCGATTTGCAGGTAATACTGGTTTAATAATACGTCCATTTAGAATCGTCCTCCTTGCCGGCTGGAAGATCCAAAAAGTCCTTGAGGACGAATAAACAAAATCAGGATGATCATGCCAAAGGCTACGGCATCCCGGTAAGAAGAGGCTCCGTAAGCCACAGTGAAGACTTCGGCGATACCCAGGATTAAGCCTCCCAGCATGGCGCCGGTGATGTTTCCCATTCCTCCCAGAATAAGAACGGCCAGGCCTTTCAGGCCGATGCTCAAGCCCATGGTAGGTTCCACAGCATTAATGGAGAGTCCGACCAGAACGCCGGCAATTCCCCCCAGGCCGGAAGCCAGGGCAACGGTGAGAAGAATAATCTTGTTGGTGTTAATGCCCAGGAGGTTGGCGGTTTCAATGTTTTCCGCCGTTGTCCGGATGGCCTTGCCGATACGGGTTTTTGACAGCCAGAAACGCAGGATGAACATTAAGCCGAAGGATATGCCAAGAATCACAATTTGCACTAGAGTAATCTTAATGGGCCCCAGCTGGATCTGAGCTCCGGATAAGGCTCCGGCAGGAAAGGATTGGGATTGGGGTCCGAAGATTTTTAAAGCCAGGTTTTCCAGGAAGATGGACACGCCGATGGTGCTGATTAAGGGAGCCAGCTCGGAAACGGCCCGGCGCCGCAAAGGGCGCAGGGCCAGCATTTCTAGTAAAGTTCCCAGCAACGCACAGGCCACCATAGCTCCGGCCATAGCCACAAAGATATTTACCTTCAGATAGGTCACCAGAATCAATCCGACGAATGCCCCGAACATAAATACTTCTCCGTGAGCCATATTGATGATGTTTAGGACTCCCATGATCAAGGTGTATCCTAGAGCGACTAATGAGTAGGTGCTTCCTAAAGTTAAGCCGTTGACCAATTGTTGCCAGAACAAGACCTTCACTCCTAAAGTTTATTTTAATTCTGTAAACTGACCATCTTTAATGATCAATACTGTAGCATCCATGAGAGGATTGCGCTTGTCGTCAAAAGCGAATTTCCCGGTGACCCCTTGGAAATCTTTAATAGCTGCCAGGCCGTCCCGGAGTTTGGTGCGGTCGGTGGTTGAACCAGCCTGCTCTAAAGCACTGGCATAGATGTAAAGGGCGTCATAGGATTGGGCTGCGAATTGGTCGGGTACTTTGTCATATTTAGCTTTATAGTCAGTTACAAATTTTTGAACCTTTTCGTTGTCTTTGCCTGGGTACCAGGGGCTGGCCACAATAGCTCCGTTAGCAGCGTCTCCGGCAATTTTGATTAACTCCGGTGAGTTGAAGCCGTTGGTGCCGACAAAAGGCACGTCAATGCCGATTTCCCGGGCTTTTTTGAGAACGAGGGAAGCCTCTTGGTAAAGGCTGGATACCATGACGGCATCGGGTTTTAAGGAGGCAATTTTGGTTAATTGGGCGGAGAAGTCAGTATCTTTGTCGGCGAAGGTTTCTGTTGCCAGGATTTCCACGCCATTATCCTTGAGGGCTTGCTCCATGGTTTTAAAACCGGAAACTGCCCAGTCGTTATTGCTGGAATACATCATAGCCACTTTTTTCAGGCCGTACTTTTCAACGGCGGCTTTAACGGCTTGAGGAACGGCGGAAGACTCAGGCAAAGCGTTGCGGAAGACATAGTCTCCGATATCCGTGATTCCTTCAGCTGTGGTAGAGGTTCCCATGATGGGTACTCCTGATTGGTTAGCAATAGGACCAACGGCGAACATGGATCCGCTTAAGGTTGGTCCTATAATGCCGACAACGTTGTCCTTGTTGATTAACTTATTAGCGGCGTTGATAGCTTCCGTCTTGTCTCCCCGGGAATCTTCATAAATAAGTTCGATCTTAACCTTGCCTTGAGCGTTGATTTCATCTTTAGCCAGCTCCAGGCCTTCCTTTTGAGCCTGGCCGTAGGCTGCTCCGCCTCCCGTGAGATAGGCGATGACCCCGATCTTGGCGGTTCCTCCGGCATCAGAACCGGAACCTGAACTTTCAGCGGGGGCAGAACCTGCACCGCATCCGGCGGTGGTTAGGAGCAGGGCTCCGATCATCATCCCCGTAAACCATTTTGTCAGACCTTTTTTCATTGTTGTAATTACACCTTCCTTATTATGATGTGTTTTATAATAGACATAACTATTCGTCAAATTTTATGGAATACCTGCTAGGATTTTAAAAAAACCGCGAAGTTTGTATAGTTTGAAAACTCTGCAGCTCATTAAAATTTTTATTAATTTAAATAAAGTTATTGATTTATATATATAATAATTATAAAATAATATTAAATAAAAATAAATACCTTGAAAACAGATCGACAAAACTTAAAGGGGGGTATGGAGAGACAAGGAGACAGGAGAAAAGGCATAAAGAAATAAAGAAAAAAAGACATAAAGAAATAAAGAAATAAAGACATAGGATGTAAGATATCGGAGTATTGAAAGTATGGAATTTGAAGAAGAGGTTTGCTAGATAGGAGTGTAACAGTAATGAAAAGCATAAAGATAAAAATGATTCTTTATATTGGGCTGCTCTTGTTAGTGGTCTGTACCAGTTTAGGCCTGGCCTCATACCTTACAGCTTCCAAGGCCATGACTTCCCAGGTGAATGAGACCCTGCCCCAGGTTGCAGGACAAGGAGCCCAGGTGGTATCAGAAAGAATGAATGCTGTGCTGGGGAGCCTGGAAGTTATAGCTAACCGGGATAGAATAAAGGATGCCAACAATTCATGGGAGGATAAAAACAAAATTCTCCAGGAGGAAGTCAACAGGAACGGGTATGTTTCCATGCTCATCGCGGGATTGGATGGGTCGGCAGCTATGACAACGGGAAAAATCGTGAATATTAATGACAGGGACTATTTTCAGAAGGCCATTGCAGGCGGCAGGGCTATATCTGAGCCCATCATCAGTAAAGATGACGGTTCCCTAATCATAGTTTATGCGATACCCATAAAACAGGACGGTAAAATCGTTGGAGTTCTGGGGGCCCTTAAGGATGGCAACGAGTTAAGCAATCTTACCAACGACATTACCTTCGGCAAATCAGGCAAGGCGTTTATGATTAATGAAAAGGGGACGAAGATTGCACATAGTAATCGGGAACTGGTCTTCAATATGGACAATGACTTTGTCAATGTCCAGAAGGATCCCAGTTTGCAGTCTTTAGTCAACCTGGAGAAACAGATGACGGAAGGGAACAGCGGCGTAGGTGAGTATAAGTATAACGGGGAGGTTAAATACCTAGGGTTTGCACCTGTGAATGGGACAGGTTGGTCTTTGGCAGTGGCTGCACCTAAGGCGGAATTAATGGCCGGGATAAAAACCATGGGCAACTCCGTTCTGATCTTGTCGGCAGTCATCATGCTGTTAAGCTTAGGAGCAGGCTATTTTGTTTCCAAATTAATTTCTCAGCCTATCATGTCGGCTTCGGAGCACCTCAAGGTCATCTCAACGGGAGACTTTACTCACGAATGTCCCAAAGAGCTGGTGATCAGAAAGGATGAAATCGGACTCCTGGCCAAAGCCATTGAATCCATGCAGCAATCCGTCCGGGAATTGGTTAAAGGGGTTATGGAAGAATCCCACAACGTGGCAAACTCCGTGATCAGCACAGAACAGGCTGTGGCTGAGTTAACCGGCCAGATTGAAGAGGTTTCTTCAACCACTGAGGAGCTGTCGGCAGGTATGGAAGAGACCGCTGCCTCCACTGAAGAAATGAGTGCGACGGCCACTGAAATTGAGAATGCCGTTAGCTCCATTGCCCTAAAGGCCCAAGAAGGAGCGGTTTCTGCAGGGGAAATCAGCCTAAGAGCCAGGGAACTTAAACAAAATGCGGTCTCATCCCGGCAAAACGCCCAAACCATTTATCAAAGCTCTCAAGAGAAGCTGATGAGAGCTATTGAGGAATCAAAAGCTGTGGAACAGATCAATGTCCTCTCGGATTCCATACTGCAAATTACCTCGCAAACGAATTTGCTTGCTTTAAATGCCGCTATTGAAGCAGCCAGGGCAGGGGAAGCGGGAAGAGGCTTTGCCGTCGTAGCGGATGAGATACGCAAATTAGCGGAGAACTCCAAACAGGCGGTCAATGAAATTCAGGAAGTAACCAAACATGTGGTATCCTCTGTAGAAAACTTATCGGCAAGCTCGGCCAATGTCTTAGACTTTATTAACCAGCAGGTGCTTAAGGACTACGAGTCCATGGTGACTACCGGCGATCAGTATTACAAGGATGCCGAATTTGTAGATCAACTCGTATCTGAGTTCAGCGCCACGTCCCAGGAGTTAACTGCTTCCATACAGGAAATGGCAAAAGTCATCGAAGAGATTGCCGTGGCGGCTAATCAAGGGGCCGAAGGAACCACCAACATTGCCCAAAAAAGCATAACCGCAGCTGAAAAATCTGATGAGGTTCTAAGACAGGCAGCAGCATCCAAAGAAAGCTCCAATCATCTAAGTACGATTGTCGCCAGCTTTACGGTTTAAGATCTGCCCCACAGCCAGGCTGCCTCTCTTTGTCCTAGCTAATACTTTTTCTCCGTGACTAAAAGGGCGGCCGGCTTTAAGGAGCGCTGTCAAAATACCGCCTTGAGAGGTTTCTCCCACCAATGTAAAGCCCTTAAGCACATTGCCCTGCCAGATTAGGCATTGATAAGAGGGCCTGCCGTCAATCATACTCAGGCTTTCGTCCTGACTCCAATGGTTATGCGGCTCATTTGCCGGGATTCTGGTGATTCCCACGGACATGGCGGCAAGGCCGAAAAAGTCCACGGAGTTGAAGCTCAGTGATCCGGGATAAGGTTCTCGCTGGCCGCACATATTTGCTCCGGCAATCCTGCCTTGAGCGGCGGCGTTGGGCCAAGTAGCATTGACGGTGTACTCCCTGCGCACTAAATCCCAGGTCTCGGCAATATCTCCCGCCGCGAAAATATTGGGCAGGCTGGTGGCCATATAAGCATCTACTTGCAGACCACGGCCAATCTTAAAGCCGGGATTATTGAGAGCTCCCACATTGGGTTTGACTCCCTTGCCTATAATGACCAGATCAGCAGGGAGGGCAGAATCCGGTGGGATCAAAACCCCACGGACCCTGTCCTTGCCGGTGATGGCTTCAGGGCTGGTATTCAATAGAAACTTCAGACCGTGGGCTTCTAAGTGCTTTTGAATTATATGCGCTGCTTTTTGATTCAGCATTTGTGAGAGAATCTGAGGGGAAGAGATTACTGCCGTAACATCAAGCCCGCGTTTTTTTAAGGCATAGGCGCTCTTGAGGCTGACCAAACCTCCTCCGATTACCACAGCTTTTTGCGCTCCTCCTTCTATAACCTCGTTAATCCTTAAGGCATCCTGCAGGTTGCGCAGGGTAAAAACCTCCGGGAGGGTTCCCCCTTTAATAGACAGCTTCTTGGCCGAGGCTCCCATAGCCAGTAAGAGTTTGCCGTACTCCCACTCCCGGCCATCGGTGCTTTGAACACGCTGGTTTTCAGGATCAATTCTCTGGATTTCCACGCCATAAACTATGGTCAGTTTCAGGCGCTGAAGAAAGTCCGAATCCCGTAAGTAAAGTCGGTAATCAGGGATGTCTCCGGCTAAGAAATAAGTGGTTAGGCACCGGGAATAACTGGGCTCTTCATCCTTTGTGAGAACAATAATTTCCGACTGAGTATCATGTTTGCGGATTTCTTCCACGGCAAACAAGCCTGCAGCACTATTGCCAATTACAATATATTTCATGAGTTTGTCCTGCCTTTAATTAGGTAGTCCGAGGTTTTTTCGTTTGGCCCGGATATCTGTAATCAGACCTTGGGCCGCTTTGAGAGGATCGGTCTCCACATAGAACTTGCCGCCGATGACATCCGTCAGCCCTGCTGTCAGCAATTCTGTGACGCCTTTACTTCCCAGCACAGGCGGGGTGATAATCAGAATCCTGGCAGCGGTCGCATTTGCTGACCCGACGGCTGGCCGGTATTTCAGCGATAGCACCGAATGGGCAGACCATGACACACATCAGGCATCCTACGCACTTTTGTTCGTCAACTTGAATCAAACCGCTTTGCAAATCAAATTGCATAGCTCCGCTCATACAGGCGTGAACACAAGGAGCGTCTAAACACTGCCGGCATTGCAAGGGAAAATTATATTCCCCATTGGACTCGACGAAGATCCTTTTTTGCGGCGGGTTAAGCTCTGTGATTGCTTGGAACAAGTTCTTGCTTGTTGAGTGAGAAACTGCACAAGCAAGCTCACAGCTCTTACAACCAAGACAATGTTCGCTTCGGACCAAGATCTGTCTCAACTTTATACCTCCTCAGCTCTTTTTACCTAATTTGAACATATGTTATTTTCCGGGTAATAGAAGTACATGCGCTAATTAAAAAACGCCTGGCAGCTCAATTAGAGTTACCACGCGTTTTATGAATCGTTTCTATCAGATGACTGCTTACAAGTGCCACATCAAAAACAGCACCAGAACCACAGCATAAATGATCATCTCAATGATGGTCAGTATCAGGCTATTACTGTATCTATATTCCTCCGCCATTAAATTATCCTCCTTTTTGCAGCCTAGCCGGATGTTCCGTTTTCCCTGTCAAGGCGCTCTAATTCCATGGGATGATCATGTTCCATTTCTGACCGGGTTATGGTTCCTTTATACCAAAGATGATTCATGGGGAAGGATCTGGGATTAAAGTGAACGTTAAAGAAATGCCAAATAAAGATGGCCGTGATGGCTAAGATGGCCTCGTCAGTGTGGGCGTAGCGGGCGCATTGAATTACCCATAGAGGGATATACTGGGTAAATATTTGGGGGAACCACATCATAAGGCCTGAGCCGCCCATGATGGCCATGCCCCAGAAAACAGCCCAGTAGTCAAACTTTTCTTTATAGGAGTAACGCTCAAAGCGGGGGGGATCTTTTCTGAAACCTAATAAAAACTGAACATCATGAATCACATCAGTAAAATCTTTGCCGCTGGGCAGGATTGCCCAAGAGGCTTTCTTGGCGACAAAGGGATAGACCACTAAGTAGATTAAATGATAAATAAAGGATAGCAGCATTACGGTGCCTGCTGCCAGATGAACTGCAAACATGGTATCAAATCCGCCGAATAAAGAGGCAATCCCCGATGAAATACTGCTTTGTTCGAATTTGATGGGCAAACCCGTAATGGTCAGGACAATAAAACTGGTGAACATCATGATGTGCTGAATCCGAATATGGAGATCATAGCGCCGAAAGACTTGTTCTTTAGCCAAGGTTATCACCGCCTTTTTTTCTTGCACCCAGAACTGAACGCAGATTATGATAGAGTTGCATTTCAATATGGATAATTAGTAAAGTAATGGTTATGATGGTCAGCCAGACAAAAAACTTAGCGGTGTAGTACATGGGGGCACCTGAACCTGTAGATGCAAGCTTGAAATGTGTCTCACCTTGCGAGAAACCAGGTGAAGCCTTATCGTGACAGCCGGCACAGGTTTTTGGCGTGTTGGCAGCAGATACTAGGGATTTGGGGTCATCCGGACCCAGAATATTATGAGACCCGTGACAATTTGCGCAGGTTGCAGCTTTTGTGCTGCCCAGCTTGACAGCTTTGCCATGGTAGCTCTCGGCATAGCTTTCGGCGATTTCTCCTTTATGGCAGCTTGAACAAGCGGCAACGACCTCTTTTTTGGTTAAGGCAGCTCCTTCAGGATGTGGAAATCCCTGAATGTTTGTGTGGCAGCTTGTACAGCTTAAAAAGCTATGGACAGAACTTTGTAGATTGGATGCCTTATCCCCATGGCATTGCAGACAGCTTTCCTCCCCTTGGGCGGGAGCGGCTGAGACAGCCAGGGATAGGAGGACCAGCAGGAAAATGTTCATTAGCATTGTTAAGGGCTGTGTTTTTTCCTTGTACATTCAGTGCACCTCTTCAAACTTGATATTTCCTCACAAGCATTCAAGTGACTTGAATTAGTATTTCGCAGACACACTGAATGTATGCACATTATGGTTCATAATCTGGTTAAATAAACATAGCAAAGCTGTCATTTTGCTATCGGTATGGTAGAATAGTATTTAATTAATAATCGAATATTGTCGGGAGAAGGATGATTTAAGGGGGAATTGGTTTGAAGCAAGAAATATTACTGGAAAGCGGTATCAATGAACTAGAGATTGTTGTTTTTAAAGCGGGGAACAGCTTGTTAGGTGTTAACGTTGCTAAAGTAGAATGTATTCTTCCTTATCAGCCCATTACAGAAGTGCCTAATTCCAATAAAAATGTCAGTGGAGTAATTAACTATAGAGGCAGGGTTATTCCTGTACTGGATTTAATCAAAACCCTCAAACAAGAATGTTCCAAAGCATCCAAGGATAGGCTGTTAATCCTTATCAATATTAATAACAGTGACTTTGCCGTGGAGGTTAGTTTAGTCAGTGGTATCAGAAGATTGTCTTGGAAAGAAATCGAGACACCCTCATCAATTCTTCTTACCCAGAACGAAACGCCCATAACAGGCATTGTTAAGGGCGGTAACGATGAGATTATTTTAATGTTGGATTTAGAAAAAATCCTGGCGGATATTGATCCTGCCTTGGCTCTTAGAGAATCAAGAACGACAAAAGGGCTGGAAGGGAAAAAACTTGTGGTTGCAGAAGACTCTACCTTCCTGTTAAAAGTTGTTAATGAGTCCTTAGTAAAGGCTGGAGCGAGTGTGGAAAAATTCAGCAATGGCCAGGACGCTCTTGAGTTTTTGCAAAACAGCTCTATTGATGAGATATATTGTGTGATTACGGATATTGAAATGCCGGTCATGGATGGCTTAACTTTAACAAAGCAAATAAAAAGTGATGAAAAATTGAAGAACATTCCTGTCATATTGTTTTCCTCCATTGCCAGTGAAGGGCTGGCTCATAAGGGTTTGAGTGTTGGTGCCGATGCCCAGATCACCAAGCCTCAAATTGATAAATTGGTGGAGATGGTTATTAATATCAGGAGTTAGTGGTTTGTAGAGCAGACCTAACCCTAAAAAATCTTAGATTATACTAAAAAAGTAGAGGTGTCCGCAGACGACCTCTACTTTTTATCGTTTTAATTAAAGGACCTTTTTAAATGACCATGTTGCCACATTCAAAGGAGCGGATTCTGACAGCATTCTCGATATTCGAGATAAAGACTTTGCCGTCGCCGGGTTCACCGGTATTAGCGATGGTATTAATCACTTCAACAAGGTAATGGACTACTTCATCGGCAACTAATAATTCGATCTTTGTCTTGATGAAAAAGTCATTGGTTATGGAGTAGCCACGGTAGAATTCGGTGATGCCTTTTTGTGAACCACAGCCCAGTACATTGGTTAACGTCATCCCTCTAACTCCATATCCGCTGAGGGAGCGCTGAATAGCGGCTACCTTTGACGGTCGAACAATACATTCGATGATTTTCATAATCAATCCTTACGTTTCTTAGATATTGACTGACGGTGCTTTCATTTCAAAGCCCGAATAGGCTTCCATGCCGTGTTCACCCAGGTCAAGACCTTTAACTTCTTCTTCTTCAGTAACTCGTAAGCCCAGAGTTGCTTTGATGGCTCCGAAGAGTACGAGGGCCGTTGCGGCTGTCCAGATGAAGACGGAAACAACACCGATGATTTGCGTTACTAATAAAGCCGTTCCGCCGCCATAAAAGAGGCCGCCGTCTACTGCGAAGAAACCAACCATCACTGTACCAAAACATCCGCAGACACCATGGACGGAAATAGCTCCGACCGGGTCGTCAATCTTGAGAACCAGATCAATAAATTCCACAGAGAAAACGATTAAGACTCCTGCTAAGGCTCCGATGATGGCTGCACCCACAGGGCTGACAGCTAAACATCCAGCCGTAATGGCTACCAGACCTGCTAAAGCACCGTTTAAGGTTAAGGAAACATCAGGTTTCTTATATTTGATCCAAGTCACAATCATAGTTACTGTGGCACCTGCAGCTGCTGCAAGGTTTGTGTTTAAAGCGATAGCACCAATGTCAGGACTTGTTCCGGAAAGTGTACTCCCGGGGTTAAAACCAAACCAGCCAAACCAGAGGATAAAGACTCCCAGAGCGCCGAGGGTAATATTGTGTCCCGGGATGGCATGGGATTTTCCGTCTTTGTCGTACTTGCCTACCCGTGGTCCGATCAGTATGGCACCAATTAATGCAGCCCATCCTCCGACAGAGTGAACAACGGTGGATCCTGCAAAGTCAATCATACCTCGTTCGGCTAACCAGCCGCCGCCCCAGATCCAGTGTCCGACTACAGGATAGATAACTGCACTGATTACAAAACTGTAAATGATATAGGATATAAATTTAGTTCGTTCTGCCATAGCCCCTGAAACAATGGTCGCTGCTGTTGCAGCAAATACGGTTTGGAAGAGAAGGAAGGCAGGAAGGGGAATGGACAGACCTAAGTGTTCAAATGAGTCCGACAGCCCAAAGCCTGTGGTGCCGATAAGTCCGGCTTTATCAATACCAAACATGATAGCGAATCCTAATAGCCAGTAGATGAGAGATCCAATTGCAAAGTCCATTAAATTTTTCATAATAATATTCCCGGCGTTCTTTGCACGAGTAAATCCTGCTTCAACCATAGCAAATCCAGCTTGCATAAAGAAGACTAAAAATCCGGCGACCAGAGTCCAGACGGTATCAATGGCAACGGCGTTGCTTTCAACGCTAGGGTCAGCGCCTAAGGCGATTCCAGGAATGGAAAGAAAAAGTGCGGTTATCAGACCTAGAATAATTCCTTTTTTTAGTAAGGGTGTTCTTGTTTTCATCGTTCTTACTCCTTTCAAATTTAAAATTTTATGTTAAACAAAAAGCGCCTAATGAGCAGCAGTACTTCTACTCACAGGCGCCATTGCCGAGCCTTATAAAGAGAAATGCCCTCAGGTTTCCCTGAGGGCATCATTGACCTCAAAACATTTGATCTAGTGAACTTCGGAATGTTCAACGGGTTGATATTATAGTAGCACTTCTTTTGGATTTGGGGAATAGGTTTTTTGCATGAATTTTGTATTCATAATTGTAGAGAATTTAAATCTAATTAAGTACAATTCTCTGATCCAAGCTCATTGGCAAAGGAAAAAGTAAAGATAAAGATGTAGACAGAGATAGACATAGAGATTATTAAAGGTTGCTAATCTCAAGGAAGCGCTGAAATAGTAATCTGCCAAATGAATGGTCTGTTACGGAATTCTTGATACTTTCAACGGCATATCCTTCTGAAATTAAGCTGGATTCTTGTTCTTTAATGTAGGCCTGTGTAATGGCAGCATCAAATTCCGGGTGGAACTGGACCCCCCAAATGGTATCATGGAGTGCAAAGGCGTGATGCTCCTCAAAATCATTATTAGCCAGGATGTGTGCTCCTGGAGGAAGGTTGAGGATGGTTTGAGCATGGGTAACATGCCCCAAAAATGTGCTGGGGAGAACGGAAAATAAGGGATCATTTTTACCCGCTTCCGTTTGCTGAATTTGAACGGTTCCGATTTCTTTTCCTTGTGGATGATAGGTGACTTGTCCGCCTAATGCCTGGCAAAGAAGCTGATGCCCATAACATATTCCCAAGGTAGGAATGGCCATGTGTAAATTTTCCCTTAGCCAGTCTGAAAGCCTCACATTCCAGTCCTCAAAATCTGAGACCATGGCGTGGGAGCCCGTTATGATGATGCCGGCAATATCAACTAAATCCGGCGGAGGTTCATGCTTATAGACCGACCAGATGCAATAACTGGAGTAGGGTATAGTTCCAATGCGGTTAATAATGAAGTCCTCAAAATCCCCGTGATCTTTGAGAATGGATGGAAAGGTTGTGCCGGTTTTAATGATAAGTAGTTTTTTCACGATGCGTTTTCTCCACTTATGATATTTATTATCCTATAGTTCTTTTTCAATTTGCTTTTTCCTTTAAATGTAACTAAAAAATTATAGTTAATTTTTATATTTTAACACTTTGGGCTGGGTTTAATGTACTCAATTTCTAGTCCTTTTGTCCCAATATTAAAAAATATGCTTGTTGAGGGCTTTTGCTGAGTAGTATAATGCAAAAAAGCTTGATAGTTGAGGTTATAAGGAGTGAAGATGACTATGTTAAACAAGAGATTGGCCATAATATTGACCCTAGCACTCTGTGTTATGCCTTTGTATGCCCCCCTTGCCCTGGCTGAGACAGCCGCCGATCAGAGTACAGTTGCAGAAAGCTTGGGAACTGACTCTGGTGCGGAGATGGCAGACGTAAGTGCTTCAAATCCGGATGATGTTGTTAATACGGATACGGAGGCAATTGATGGGACAGAAGGCAGCACAGAGACTGGAGATACCGCAGGAACTGATGCTGGGGAAACTTCCGATTCCGACAGCTCTGATACTGGTGATGAAGATATTCCGCCGGCAGTTGATGAAAACGGAGATGTTGTTGCACCAGGGACCTTGCCGGATTCTCCCTTTTATTGGCTGACAACATTGATTGAAAAACTTCAAGTAGCACTGACCTTTGATCCTGAAAAGAAAACGGAGCTTTTAGAGGAACAAGCCTTAGAGCGGATGGCAGAAGCCAGTGCAATGATCGCGAAGGGGGATACTGAAGAAGCTGAAGGTGCCCTGACAGCGTATTCGGAAAAATTAACTCAAGCCCAGGCTTTTCTGGCTTCCCTGACTGATACGGATTCTG
This sequence comes from Desulfosporosinus orientis DSM 765, assembly GCF_000235605.1. Classification (GTDB taxonomy): domain Bacteria; phylum Bacillota; class Desulfitobacteriia; order Desulfitobacteriales; family Desulfitobacteriaceae; genus Desulfosporosinus; species Desulfosporosinus orientis. The sequence continues at coordinate 5,268,405 of NC_016584.1, read as the reverse complement.
AAGTGACTCAAAAGCTGGAGACCGCATTGAGTCAAACTCATGCTAAAAATATTCAAACCCTAGGCGGGCTGTTGGATAAATTACCGCCTCAGGCCGCTCAAAAGGTAGCATTAAATGTTGTTCGTTCTATGGAAAAAAGTATTGCTAAGATGGAAAAAAAGGATCAACTAAAAGTTGCTAAAGAATTAAGGAAGGCAACCAAAGGGATAGAGGACAGTGAATTGAGCGAAGAGGACCAAGCCGCTCTGGAAAACCTTGATGAAACCCTTGACCAGCAGGAGGAGACTTCAGAGGAGACTGCAGAAACGGAAGTAGTTGCTGGGGATACGGCAGTTAAAGCGATGGCTTTAACAACAAATACTTTAACGGATACCGCCTCTAAAGTAAGTTTAAAATCAAATGTACAAAAGGACGAAACTAAAAATAAAGGAACTACAGAAACTAAAAAAGCCGAAGTTCAAGGGAAATTAGAGACTAAGCAGCAGGATCATCAAGGACAGTTAAGTGATGATGCTAAAAAAAATGATAAAATAACCACTACTAAAGAAGAGCCAAAAGCTGAACAAAAACAGCAAGAAGAAATAAAGCCTCAGCCTGAGATAGAGAGTACTTTACCTGAGATAGAGAGTACTTTATTAGAAAAGGATTCAAGCGTAAATAGCTCTGTTCAAGATCAGGAGGGAGATAAAACTCAAGAAAAGACATCCACTGAGAATAAAAAAAGCGATAAATCCTCAAGTAAGTCAGAAGGAAAATCTGGGGGCAAATCTGGAAGCAAATCAGGAGGCAAATCTGGAAGTAAGTAAAGATAAAAAATTTTTTCTAAATAATGTCATAAATAATAGAAATATTTAAGAATTAAGAAAAATTTGAGGATCGCTATCTTATTTTGTTGGATTTTTATGGAAATATAATTCCCGTGCCCCCACTAAAGACTTTGTAAAATTCGAAGTATTTATTATAGAGGCTAAATATAATCATTGGAAGCCGGCCTTGTATGATTTTGAGGGGGTATAAGTGTGAAAAAGTCTATTTCGAGATTGGTGCCTATGGTATTAGTTCCTCTTTTAGTGTTTCCATCAGCAGTTCAAGCGAAGGGAAAGGATGACTTTATAAAAGTTAAGCACTATGGAAATGTCAACAGCTTTTATAACGGGCATATAAATGCTAAGTGGAGCCGGTTTGAGGTTAAACTGCAAGGGAACGACGGAGAGGGCAAGATTGTTAAAATCATTGATAATAACCCGGTATTTGATTACCAACTAGCAAGTGAAGAAGAAAACGGAAGTTTTGCCAATGGAGATACGGTAATTATTAACGTTATTAATCGCGGAGGAAATATTGTAAAACGCCTGAATTATTCTATTGAAGGTCTGGAAGAGGCTGATGAAACAAAATCCATAGATCTTTATGCTACAAACAGGGATCTGGACACAACCTATGGCGCAGTTAGGTTCTTGAATTTTAATAACTTAGCCAGCGGTTCAGAGGTTTATTTGACAAACTCTCAAGAGAAGCTTGGCACAACCAATCGTGCCCAGATTGACTTCTATCGGGGCAGGACAACGGATGATGAGAATCCATACGGAGAGTGGGAAGAACGAAATAGATTTCGTTTTGGCTATGATTCAGAGGACGGGAAAGTATGGGTAGAATTAAACGCTGAATATGAGTATAGAGCAGAGTATGATACCCGTAAGGATGCAGATTTTGATGCCATTCAGTTTATGGTCTTAAATCGAGAAGAGGATTCGGTGGTAAAACTTGAGAATATAAAAGTTAATGGCCAAGAGATAGGTGATTCTGTCCTAACGGGAGACTCAATTTGGCCGAAATGGAATCTTGAGGGAGACATTCAGAATTCTCATGGGAACTTTGTTGTCGAAGGAGATCTTGTAATCACTGGAGACCAGCCGAAAGGTGAAATTAATAAGGTGGAAGTTATGTTTGGCAAGAAATAGAGTTGCAAAAACAACTTAAAATAGAAAGGGATGGTTGTTGTTCCACAAGGTAGTGTGGACCAATAACCGTCCCTTTAATTTTTTTTAAGAAAACGTCGGACAAAATCCGTGATGCTTACAGCCAGAAAACCGCCGAAAAGTGTAAAAGCGACTACGACTCCTCCCACAATCCACAGTCCTACAAAGTAATCTACATTAAAGGAGTTTTGAAATAATACCGCTCCGGAAACAAGCCTTGAAGAAACATAAAATGTAAAAAAGATAATAATGACAAGACTTGATACAAGCCTCAGGATTCTTGAACTGTCTTCGAATCGATTGCCAATATAGGCAGGGATTGTAATGGAATTATCGGCTAGCTCAGTGTAGGCGCGTAAACGGGTTGCCACAAAGAGCCAGTTGCAATAAGCACCAAGCGTAAGGCCGATGACGATCCAAGAGGCACTAATTCCTTGGGTGAAATGGCGCCTGGAAGTCCCAACATGAGCCAACCACTCATATCAGAGGCCCCTGCGCTTAAGGCGGTTACGGCAGGGCCGAGATTTCGTCCCCCCAGCATGTAATCAGACTGATCAGTGGTGCGTTTGTAGGAATAATAACCGATTCCTATCATACCGATCATATAGATAATAATGGCAATTAATGATACCAAAACTCAAATTTCCCCCTTTATTATGCTGTTTGAATTCTGCTATGGGCCTAGCTATTGTACCATATTAGTGATCCAAGGAAAAAGTAATCTCTGAAAGCCGGCGGGCAATCAGAGATTACTTTTCAATATTAACTACAAGGGAAGTCATAATATAAGGTAATGAATCAGAGGTTTATAAGCTAAAGTCTTTTTTGTCCAGGTCGTCGTAATAGGCCCTGATGGGACTGTAGTCGGGAGTGTAGTTGTCATCCGGGGTGAAGGGCTCGTTATCGGACAGATAAAGAGTGGTTAGGTTCGTCAAATTTTTTAAAGATGTAAAATTTGTAATAAAATTATCAGTAATATCGAGATAGGTGAGTGAAGTCAGGTCCTTTATAGCATTGACATCTTTAATCTCGGTATCATGCAGCTTTAGGGTCTGAAGCTTGGTCAGCTTACTCAGGGGAGCGATATTGGTAAGGGTGTTATGGCTGAGATCTAAGGTTTTCAGGTTAGAAAAGTATTCTAAACCGGATAAATTGGTAATTCCTTCACTGCGAATAAATAACGAAGTGACATCAAGGGCATCGCTTTTGTAGATAGATTTACTGCTGCTTTTGTGCAACTTGTGTCTTATGGCCGTATATAACTCTGGGTCTGCAAAAGTGATTTTAGCATCTTCGGAAACCTTGAGGCTTAGACTAACTTTTTGCGTCAAGCCCTCGATGGTTCCTTGAAAGGTGTAAGTGCCTGCTTTATTAACAGGGACAACCTTACTGTTCCAAGTGACGGGATAGGTTTCTGTACTGCCGTCACTCATGAGGGCATCCACTGTATCAGGAAAACTATAAGTGTCGCCGATAATTATTTCCGCCGTGATGTTATTGACTTTGCTTACTTTAGGTTGGATGGTTAAGTTTAGGTAGACCGGATCACTGTAATTGTCTATCTTGCCTTCAAATTTGTAGGTTCCTGACTTTAGGGTGCGCACTGAAGATAGAGACCAAGTCACCGGGACTTCTTCCGTTGTGCCATTTGTTGTCGTAACGGTTACTGTCTTAGGAGGATCATATTTTTGCTGTTCTTCAATGCTGTCGCTGATGTTATCCACTGATGTAATTTCTGCTGGTAAATCAGAGAGCTTTGATTCGGTAGAACCGCTGATAACACTTGTACCGCCTAATATTATGAAGTTGGAAATAAGTTTTGAGCTTATAAAGTTCTGGGCTGGGTAGGGAATAGAATCTCCTTGAAGTAAAATCAGTGCGTTCTTGTTCTTTTGGATCAGAGCGGATGCGGCCAGAGCATCCGGGAATAGCTCGCCGGTGGCAACATAGATTGTGTTTAGATCCAGACTGTCTTTAAAGCGATTGATAAGGTTGATATTTCTCTCATAAGGGTTTGATCCGTAAATGATTTCGTAGTTTGGAAATTGGTAAACGACATTGTTGCTAATTTCTCGGCCGACAAGAATATAGCTGACGGGGATATTGCTTTTACTCAAAAAATCCTTTTGGACGGGAGTTAGATCTTTGGGCGGGACAAGTAAGATAGGCATCTTTAGAGCTGCGGCAATGGGACCGACTGACAGGGCATCGGCAAAGGTTAAACCATTGGTGGCAAAAATCCCTTGGCTTACTCCTACTTCTTGGGCTACTTTTAAGGATGTTTCATAGCGATCTTGTCCAGAGATGCGAACCGCAGCGATGCCCATCATAGAAATCTGTCGTTCTACATCTTTAGAAACGACGGCATATCCCCCTATGATGTACACTTTTTTTACGTTAAGGCGTTTTAATTCAGTGGCTGTATCGCTATTTAACTGATAGGTACTGGTTAATAGAATCGGAGCATTGTATTTTTGGGCTAAGGGTCCGGCACTTAAAGCATCCGGGAAATCATCGCCGAGGGCCAGAATCGCTGTACTTGCACCATCCGGCCAGCCGTTTTGACTTACTTTAACGGCAGTTAGATATCGATCATAACCCGCTATCCGATCGGTGGAAGCAGAAGAAGCACTTACTGAAGGAACATAGGTAAAAATTAATAGAATCATTAGAAAAAAAGCTAGAAAAAAGTTTTTCTTTGTTATTAGCAAGATGGATTCCCTCCTTTTCTGTTACTTTCTCGAATTATTGGTTAAAATCCTTCTTTTTCTGCGCGAAAAATGCATTAGCTTTTAGAACAGATTTTTAGCCAAATAATAGTATACTAATGAAGGTATAAAAATAAGCCCTTGGCGGGCGTGAATGTAGACTTACGGCGATTTCCTTTATTTATACTTTTACGGTTTTGGTTGTTTTTGTTTTTGCCATCAAGATTGGTCAAAAGGTAACTGGGCGAGGCAACATGGAGTTAGCTAAGCGAGTAAAGTAGGTTTAGAGCGCTATTTAGTCAGCACAAAATAAGTTATAATTATTGAGCAAACCACAACTGAAGCAGCGATAATGATGACTTCTTGACGAGTAGGCAAATGGAAAGGCGATTCTTTATATTGCTTCCATGGCATATAATATCTCTCCTTACAGTTTATGGTATTACTATTCTTTTAAAACTGGATTATTCCTTTTAAGACATTTGAAAATCGATCATACATTTTCGGCAAAAAAATCAGTATGATTAAGATATACTATTTTTGTAACCTTGATTCGCTGATATGTTACAAAAATGTTAAAATGTCTCGATTAACTTTTTCTTGAATCTGAGAGAAAGAAATTGAGCAAGATCATATAATTAACCTTATATGAGATGAACACTTAAGCGAATAACCATTGACAACTAAAGTGCTTAAATGCTAAAATAACTAAATGTGGTGACTTCTCACCGCAACCGCTCGTATCAGGTGTTTAACAGGTTTACATATAACCGACCTGCAATGGCGAGTCTAGGCATGGGAGGTGTAATTAAATGTACGCAGTGATTGAAACAGGTGGTAAACAGTTCCGTGTTCAAGAGGGCGATGAGCTCTTTGTTGAAAAATTGGACGCTAATGTAGGGGATACCGTAACCATTGATAAGGTTCTTCTCGTAGAAAAAGACGGTGCTGTTAATGTTGGAACCCCAGTTGTGGCCGGTGCTACGGCAGTGCTTAAAGTTGTGGAGCACGGTAAAGGGGAGAAGATTGTTGTCTTCAAATACAAATCCAAGAAGAACTATCGACGCAAACAAGGACATCGTCAGCCTTACACAAAAGTTGTTGTTGAGGCACTCCAAGCCTAAGCGATCCTCCGGGATTCGTCTCATTATCTGGATGGGCGATGACGGGCGAATTCGTGAATTCGAGATGTCCGGACATGCGGGTTTTGCAGAAGAGGGCCAGGATATTGTTTGTGCAGGGGTTTCCGCACTGAGTATCTCGGCAGTTAATGGGTTGGAGCATTTCTTGCCTGTTGCTCCTAAAGTTGAGGAAAGAGATGGATACATCGCTTGTCAGCTTGGAGAGCTTTTGGAGCAGGATTTGGAGAAAGCCCAGTGGATTTTGCAAACCATGCTGCTTGGAATTGAACAGATCCAAAAGGCTTACGGCCAAAATTATATATTGATTGATCGAAGGAGGTGGACTCCATGCTAAAAATGAATCTGCAATTGTTCGCACATAAAAAAGGGGTAGGTAGCTCGCGTAACGGTCGGGACAGTAATGCTCAACGTCTCGGTTTAAAACGCGGAGACGGTCAATTCGTTACTGCCGGTACGATCATTGTGCGTCAACGTGGTACCAAGTTTCATCCGGCCAAGAACTGTGGTTTGGGTAAAGATGATACCTTGTTTGCGATGATTGATGGGTATGTTAAATTCGAGCATAAAGACCGGAACCGTAAACAAGTAAGTATTTATGCTGAACGCCCAACAACACCGGTGGCTGTCGCCCAATAAGCTGATTTTTAAAATTACCCCTGGGTTTTCCCAGGGGTTTTTCGTACTTAATCAAAGGTTTAATTGCAATTTTTCTACATAGAATTTTCTGACTTTGGAGTACATTAACCTGAATAAGGGGATAGGGATGTTATGTCAGAGGTAGAACGCGTTCTATTGTCGGAGTTATTACAGTGGTATCGCCTGCAGCGCCATGATTATATGAATCATTGGCAGGTGATCATGGGGAATTTACAGCTTCAGCGCTCGGAAGAGGCCTTGAAGTATATGAGGGAGACTGCTTCCAGATCACTTGAAGAGCAAAAAATAGGGCAAATTCCTGAACCATGTCTGGCGGCCATCATGTTGGGGTTAATCATTCGTCTTAATCAAAAAGGCATTATGGTTTCCATTGATTTTCCGGAAGAGATGAAGCAGAAAGAGTTTTGGATGGATCATTGGCGGGAAGAATATGTGGCAGGGTTATACGGGTACACTAAAGAGTGTCTGGAAGCTGCTGAAAAGTGGGGAGAACTGGATAATCTAAGTGCGGAAATTTATTTGTTTGATGAGCCGGCAGGTTTAGCTTGTCAGCTTATTGTATCCGACGAGGAGACGGTTCTTTGGGATAAGCTTCAGACATTTAAGTCATCGTAAGCAGGATTCATAATCCTTTAGGCCATTTAGTATTAGTTAAGGAGAATCAAGGTATGTTTTATGATAGGGCAAGGATTTACGTTAAAGGCGGGGATGGCGGAGCCGGAGCAGTCGCCTTTCGCCGTGAAAAATATGTGCCTGAAGGCGGTCCCAGCGGTGGTGACGGCGGACGGGGCGGAAATGTTGTGTTTATCGGCGACGAAGGTTTGCGGACACTTGTGGACTTTCGCTATAAACGGCATTACAAGGGAGATCGGGGAGATCATGGCCAGGCAAAGAATATGAGCGGACGAAGCGGTGCTGATATTATTTTGCGTATCCCTGTCGGGACGGTGGTCTTAGATGATGATTCCGGGGAAACCATCGCTGACATAACTAAACACGGTCAGCGTGTGGTTGTGGCAGCTGGAGGACGAGGAGGCAGAGGAAATGCTCGTTTTATGAGCAATACCAATAAAGCTCCGACTCTGGCGGAAAATGGAGAGCCTGGTGAGGAACGCTGGCTGAGGCTGGAGCTGAAGCTCTTAGCGGATGTGGGGCTGGTAGGCTTTCCTAATGTCGGAAAGTCCACGATTATTTCAAAAGTGTCCGCTGCTAAGCCGAAGATTGCGGATTATCATTTCACCACGTTAGTTCCTAATTTAGGAGTTGTCCAAATTGAGGATGGGGAAAGCTTTGTTATGGCGGATATTCCCGGTCTCATTGAGGGAGCCCATACGGGAGCAGGCCTGGGGCATGAATTTTTGCGCCATACGGAGCGAACACGGTTAATACTGCATGTCTTGGATATCTCTGGTTCGGAAGAACGGGATCCTTTAGAGGATTACCGGATTATCCAGGAAGAGCTGAAGCTTTATAGTCCCATGCTGGCGGAACGGCCGGTTATTATCGTTGCTAATAAGATGGATGTTCCGGGTGCTGAGGAAAATCTGAAGCGTTTGCAGGAGAGTATTAAGGATCAGGAAATCTTTGCCGTATCCGCTGCCACAGGAGAAGGGCTGCAAGCCTTGATTTATCATATTGCCAGGGTTCTGCCGGATACTCCCGTTCCGAATATTGTCACTATGACGGACGAACATCGAGTGACTAAAGCAGAGCCAGAGAATCGTTTCACGATTCGCAGAGAGGGTGACCTTTTTGTTGTCGAGGGTGACGAAATAGAAAAACATGCCAAAATGTCCTTCTTTGACAGTGAAGCCAGTGTTTATCGATTCCAGAATATCTTAAAGGTTATGGGAGTCGATGATGCCCTTCGTGAAGAAGGTATTAAAGAAGGGGATAAAGTGGAGATTGCAGGATTTATGTTTGATTGGGTTTAAGGTTAAAGCGATTTGGGGGATTATCTGTGCTAAGAGGGAAACAAAAGCGATTTTTAAGGGCCATGGGGAATGAAATGGTTCCTATACTCCAGGTAGGCAAGGGCGGAATTACGGAAATGGTGGTTCAGCAAACCAACGAAGCCATAGCCGCTCGGGAGCTGATTAAGGGCAGAGTGCTGCAAAATTGTATAGAAGAGCCTAAAACTGTCGCAGCGGAGCTCGCTGAGCAAACGGGATCGGAACTTGTTCAAGTGATTGGCCGGAACTTTTTGTTGTTTAGACAATCTCCGGATAAGCCGGTCATAGACCTGCCAAAGTAAGATTTTTTACTGAGCTGCATTGATAAAGACATTAACAGCCAAGTGCTGCCCTGATTTGCTGGGCGGTACTTGGCTGTTCCAATTTTGGGCAGTTGAAAGTCAATTAAACGCTTTGGTCTATTATTTTAAGCAATACTTCCTCAACATTTTCAGCGAAATCCTTTAATTCGTTATTACTAAACATGGTCACTAAAGCGGTTGGCTTAACCGTACTGATCACGGTTTTTTCACCTTCACGGTAGACGTTAATACGGCAGGGCATTAACAGGCTGACTGTGACATCGATCATCAAGGCGGTATGAGCATACTTGGCATTGCAGACCTCGATGATGTTCAAAGGTTCTCTTTGAAAGTTCTTTTCAGCTAATGTTGCTTGAACATCATGGATGTGGAGAACTCTAAACCCATTAGCCTGAGTGCTGGCTTGAACTGCTGCAATTGTATCATTAAACGATTTTGGGGTTGTAACTTGATATATAGCCTGCATTTTTTTGCCTCCCAATTAGGTTGATATAATATTAGTTTGTGTATAAATCCTTTTTTTAATCATTAAGTCAAGGATAAGTTAAAGACCGTCCCCGGCTTGTATACATTCTACATGTAAACTTTTCTATTCACGAGGAAGGGATACGTTCACTATCTAGCGAATATTTATGCAAATCGCAATCTGTAGAATTATGCAGATTACTTGCCACCCTGAGAGGAGTTCATAGATATGCCGGAATGTCAGATTATCTGCCCTTCGACAGTGGCTGAGGGAATAGAGGCTATCTCCCGAATTAAAGAGGATGTTGTTTTTCTGGGCGGGGGTACGGATCTTGTGATTAAGCTGCAAAGCTCTCAGCGGCCGCCTGCTTGGCTGATGGATCTTTCCTTGATTCCCGAACTGAGATTTATTAAAGAAGAAAAGGGAAGGGTTAGGATTGGGAGCGGTACAACCTTTTTTCAAATCAGCGAAAGCCTTTTGCTGAGGGAAAAAGCACGCTGTTTAAGTCAGGCCGCATCTCAGGTGGGGTCTGTTCAGATTCGCAACAGGGCTACTATTGGAGGAAATATTGCCAATGCTTCACCTGCGGGTGACAGTCTGCCTGCGCTGTTGGCTCTTGAAGCCTGGGTGAGTCTTATTGGCCCTCAAGGGGCTCGCAGAGTGCCTTTTGCTCAGTTACAAGCTAAGGAGCAGGAGGGCTTAAAGGACAAAGAATTGATCACTGAGATCGATTTCCCCATCTGGGAGGGCAGGGAGAATTCACAAGTTGTCAGTGCCTTTGGGAAAATCGGCAGTCGTACGGCAGTTTCCATTGCACGTCTGAATATGGCGGCAGTGGTAGAGTATGACGAAGAACAGATGATTCGGAACTCAAAGTGGGCTGTGGGAGCTCTGGGGTTAATCCCGTTTCGGCTGCCGGAGTTAGAACGTGAATTGGGTGGAAAGCGGGTTGGCTCAGAGTTGGCAGAAGACATTGCCCGCCGTTTGACAGAGGTTGTGGATAAGGCCATACCCGGACGTGCTTCTCAAGGGTATAAGCGTGAGGCTGTGCAAGGATTGGTTTATGACTTGTTTGGGGAGCTGTTCCCTGATCAAGGTAAGATTAGAGGAGAAAAGGGTTGAATAACTGGGGGGTTGAGTATGTCGGGGGATGTTATGGCCCAAGTTTTTAAGCAACTCTTTAATTCGATTGATGAAGGGGTTATTGTTACAGACCCTGAGGGAAAAATTATTTTTTATAATGCTGAAATGGCCAAGTTAGAAGAGTTGTTGTCCGAACAAGTTGTAGGAAAGTATTTGCACGAAGTGTATGATGCTGTGACTGTTGAGAGCAGTGAACATTTAAGTGTCGTTTTAACTCGGGAACCTGTTTTGGAAAAACATAAAACCTACTTTACCAATAAAGGTAAAGAGGTCACTATAGTGGCCAGCACCTTTCCGGTTATGGAGGATGGTGAGGTTGTTGCCGTTTATTCAGTGTGTAAAGACATTACGAAGTTTAAGGAACTGTTGACAAAGACCATGCAGCTGCATGATCAGATAGGTAATGAAGGGCAGGAACATCGCAGAAGCAATGGAACTCGTTATACCTTCGACTCCATCGTTTATGCCAGTTCTTCCATGGCGGACTTAGTGGCTTCTGCTAAGAAAGCGGCTTTGGCCGACGGCTTTGTTTTGGTTTTTGGCGAAACGGGAACAGGCAAGGAACTGTTGGTTCAGGCCATCCACAATTATAGTGCACGCAAAAACGAGCCTTTTGTGGCTATAAACTGTGCGGCAATCCCGGAAACCTTGCTGGAAAGTATTCTTTTTGGAACCACCAAAGGAGCCTTTACAGGAGCCATGGAATCCAAGGGGCTTTTCCAGCAAGCTGGACAAGGAACCTTGTTTTTGGATGAACTTAATTGCATGAGTATTGCTTTACAGGCTAAGATCCTGAGGGTTCTTCAGGAAAAGATGGTAAGGCAGGTAGGCGGTACCCTCGAGGTTCCCGTTCAATGCCGGGTGATTAGTTCAACCAATGTTGATCCTTGGGAATCCGTCAACAATGGTACTTTGCGCAAAGATTTATTTTATCGCTTAGCTGTGATGACCCTCTTTATTCCGCCGTTAAAAGACCGAAAAGAAGATATAGAGGTTTTGATTCATTGCTTCTTAAACCGGTATCAAAGAATCTATGGATTAGGAGAGGTCAAAATTGCGCCTGAATTGAAAGAGCTTTTTCTTAGATACCTGTGGCCGGGAAATGTTCGTGAATTAGAGCATATTATTGAGAGTGCCATGAACATGCTGGATGGCCGAAAGGTTATCACAGCCGATCACTTGCCTCATTATCTTAGAGCGAGATTTCTAAGCAGGGATGAAAATTTTTCTGAATTCTATAGAAAGGGTTCCGGCAGCTTAGCTCATGTTTTGCGAGAAGTAGAGAAACAAGTGCTTTGGGATGCCCTGAAAAGTCATGGCGGAAATATAACCAGAACTGCTGAGTCATTAGGGATTGCCCGGCAAAATCTGCAATACCGGATCAAAAAACTTGGACTGCATAAAAATTATGCCTGACAAAAAAATATGCGGTAGTGTTAAATGGCCATTTTCCAAGGGTTAAAGGGCTCGGCTCAGCAAAGAAATTTAGCGGCTGGCCTTTAGGTATACTCAGCAGAAGGTAATGGCTTTGCCGTTATACTTTCTGAGCTACTTGCCACTAAGGCGGCTGCTCGCCCCTGAGGGCCAATTATCTGAAAGTAGGAACGATTCTTGCAACAAGTTTTAGACTTACCCATTATATTTATAGCGCTGTTTCCATAGATTTTCAATTATTTATCAAATTTCTCTCGGAAAACAATTGAAAGTGGGGTGGTAGGGAGTGAACTTATCTGATTTGATTAATTTTATCGAGAAGAATACCAGGACTGTTGCAGAATACTCAGAGAACCATTTCACTTTGGTCCTATGGGCTTTGGGGATTTCTTTGGTTATTTGGGTGCCTGTAGGACTATTGCTGACAAAAAGCGATAAATGGGCAGCTCGGGTTTTGGCTTTGGCCAACACAATTTTTTGTATCCCAAGCTTGTCTATGTTTGCAATTTTGGTGACAATTCCTATGTTTGGTTTAGGCCGGAAGTCTGCTTTGCTTGCTTTGGTGCTTTATGCAATGATGCCTTTGATTCGCAGTGTTTATGATGGTGTGAAAAATGTGGATCGCAATGTTATTGAAGCGGCAAGAGGAATGGGGATGAGCACTAAGAGGATTCTTGTGGAAATTCTTGTGCCTTTAGGTATGCCGGTCATCTTTGCAGGTTTTCGAATTACGGTTGTCATGACGACGGGCATTGCGGCCATCGCCACCTATATTGGTGAACGTAATTTAGGGCGGTTTATTCAAGATGGTCTCGTGAGATCGAATACTCCTATGATGGTGACGGGAGCCTTTATTATTTCGGTGATTGCCATTGGTTTAGATACGATCCTGGGCCTCATTGAGAAAAGGATTGTACCTAAAGGTTTAAGAATTAGCCGTTAACTCCTCATTAACATAAATACCCGACTGAGGACAGAATTGAGTTTGCAGAGGAGGATTTGGATGATTGAATTAGAGCAAATTACCAAACAGTACCCGGGCCAGGTTGCGCCGGCGGTTGACAAATTATGTCTATCGATTCCTAAAGGCGAGATATGTGTCTTAGTCGGGCCCTCCGGCTGTGGCAAAAGTACTATATTGCGGATGATTAACAGAATGATTGAGCCTACTTCCGGGATTGTTAGGATTAATGGCGCAGATGTCACCCAGACTGACCCGGATCATTTAAGGATGGGGATTGGCTATGTCATTCAACAAATCGGCTTATTACCCCATCGCACCATTGCGGAGAACATTGCGATTGTACCACGGTTATACAAATGGCCCAAAGACAAGATTAAAAAACGGGTTGATGAGCTGATTGTTATGATGGGACTTGATCTGGAAAAGACCCGGGGCAAATATCCTTCTCAGCTTAGCGGCGGGCAAATGCAGAGAGTCGGAGTTGCCAGGGCCATGGCCGTGGATCCGCCGATCATGCTTATGGATGAGCCTTTTGGAGCAGTTGACCCTATCGCCCGTACCCATTTACAAGACGAATTGCTGCGCTTACAGAAAGAAATTAAAAAGACTATTGTCTTTGTCACCCATGATATTAATGAAGCCATTAAGATGGGAGATAGGATTGCGATTTTTGGTGGGGGCAAATTAGTTCAATTCGGAACCCCGGCTGAGATTTTAACGAATCCCGTCAATGACTTTGTGGAGGATTTCATCGGACGGGATCGAGTGGTCAAAAAGTTGAATTTGTATTTTGCGGAAGATGCCATGCAGCCGGTGAAATGTCTGATTCAGGAAAGCGAACTTGAGAATGCGGCCGAAAAAATGGAGGATACGGGGGCGGAAGTAGCTTTTCTCCTAAATGACCAGGGTAAGCCTTGCGGACACGTTACCAGATCGGATTTGCAGGAGTTTGGACAGAACCTGGAAGGATTGCGCGCTCGGGTTCTCAGAACGGAAAAGGCCTTTGTGCAAAGAACCACTCCTTTTCCGGATGCCCTCTCCTTATTGCTTGAGTATGATGCTGACTATCTTGGCATTATGAGTGACGAAAATCTTTGTGGTGTGCTCTCCTTCAAGGGGATTCGGAAGCATGTTTATCGAAAAGAAGGTGATTAAATGAAATGGGAGAACTTCAGGTTTGCTCTTTTTGAGAAGGCACCGGAGGCTTTGTGGGAACATGCTTTGATCGTCTTTATCACAATAACCATTGCCATCTTGATTTCCGTACCCCTTGGGGTCTTTCTAAGCCGTCCGAAATTTAAAAAGTTCGGTCTGATTACCTTGAATGTACTCAACCTTTTGCAGGCTGTTCCGGGGATTGCAGTTATTGCCTTGGCTATGCCTATTCTTGGCTTAGGAATGAAACCTGCTATTGTTGCTCTTTTGTTCCAGAGTTTACTGCCTATTGTCAGGAATACCATTGCAGGTTTACTGGGAGTCAGTTCAGACGTAAAAGAAGCCGCCAGCGGCATGGGGATGTCTCAGAGGAGGATTCTATTCGAGGTAGAAATCCCCTTAGCTATCCCGATTATTTTGAGCGGTATCCGTACGGCCTCAGTATATGTTGTGAGTATGGGTACGTTGGCATCTCTTATTGGTGCAGGAGGTCTGGGTAACCTCATTATCGGCGGACTCTCACTCTTCCGGCCGGAATATTTGCTGGTTGGAGCCGGGCTCGGGGCATTAATGGCTATTTTTCTTGATCGCATGCTTAGTTACCTTGAATTGAGAATTGCTCCCCCGGGTACGAGGTAGGCAAAGGTTTGGCGCAAGATTCCTCTTCCCTTCTTTATGTTAAGGGAATTAATTTCGTCTTTGAACCAGGTTTTTAGGGAAACGAGGAATGGGTTTTGGTGAAGCTAAAGGAGGGATGCACTAAAATAATGATAATGTTTATATAAGTTTACTAAGAAAAAGGTCTTAACAAGTTCAAGAGGAAGGGGTATGTACATGAAGAAACGTTCGTTATTTCTTGTTGGAGCCTTATCCCTGGCATTAGCTTTGGGAGGGGTATTCGGCTGTGGATCTAAACAAAGTGCGGAAAACACTCCTGCCAAAAAGGAAGGGCCGACGATTAAGATCTCCTCGAAAACCTTCACTGAAGCGGCTCTGTTAGGAACCATGACCTACCAATACTTAGAGGGTCTCGGCTATCCTGTTGAAAACAAAATGGGCCTCGGTGAGTTGGCAGTCATCAGACCGGCTTTGACGTCCGGGCAAATTGATCTTTACTGGGAGTACACCGGTACAGGTGTTCTCAATTTAATGGAACACGACCCTGTCTTTGACGCTGACGAAAGTTATAAGCTTATTAAAGAGTGGGATGCTAAAAATGGAATCGCTTGGCTGGATTATGCTCCCCTCAATGATACCTATGGGATTGTAGTTCGTCCGGAAATTGCCGAAAAATATAATCTGAAAACCGTGTCGGACTATGTTGCTCAAGTCAAAAAGGGTGAAAGCTTAAAATTTGTTGGCTTCCCTGAATGGGAAGGAAGAGCAGATGGTTTGCCTTCTTTTGAAAAGGTTTATGATTTCAAAATGCCTAAAGATGATTTTGTGAATGTGGCAATGGGTCTAAACTATGATACTCTCCAAGCGAAAAAAGGAGATTTAGCCTTGGCCTTTACCACAGAACCCAGAATTGTAACGGATAAGCTTGTCATGCTTGAAGATGACAAAAGCGCCTTCCCAGTTTACAATGCGGCTCCTGTCGTTCGTCAGGAAATTTTAGATGCGTATCCTACTCTGGCTGATGATATTAAAAAGTTAAGCTCTATTTTGGATACCAAAACCATTACGGAACTTAACAAAGAAGCTGACGTTGAGAAAAAGTCCATTGAAGAAGTTTCAACGACCTTCTTAAAAAGCAAAGGGTTAATAAAGTAAGCCGTATGAAGAAGATCCAATTGATTTCAAAGTAAGGTGATTGGCCACTTTATGCCCGGTTTAACCTGGGTATAAAGTGGCTTTAAAAAATTTTGTTGTGATGGGAAAGGCGGACATATTCATGGATAGGATCAATCGGTTTATAGCTTTGTTTGGTGTTCCGGAATTTCTAAGTCCTCATTTGTCCCAATTCTTGTCGGAGGCGGAGATAAATCTCGTAGTTCTCCTTGATGGTGGAAAGTATTCGATCTCAGAAATTGCTGCAAAGTTGTCATGTTCTTTGCCTGAGGCTGAGGATTTAATCAAAAAATCCTATGAGGGGCATATTCTGCAAAGAGAAGACAATGAAGGAGAGTTTGTTTATTTTGCAGCGGATTTTTATGATCGTTTGGATTATATATGTAAGTTTGACGAAAACTACCCTTTAATCAGTGAGGATTTGCGTCAAGCACTGGATCAGTGGTGTTATGAAGTTTATGCAGAACGGATGGATGTTTATCTGGATTCTTTAATGAACAAAGAAGCTGTGGATCGGGCGCCGGAGATGTTTATGCAAGTCGAAGAGATTGATGATGTTCTTAATTCAGTGGAAGATATTCGTCTTGTACCTTGTAATTGCCGCAAGTTATCCGGCCGCTGTACTAAGCCGACAGAAACTTGTTTGAGTTTTGATAATATGATTTCGGACCGGTCTGCCGGTCGCTCGCTCACGAAAGCGGAAGCTAAAGAGATTGTGGAGGCTGCTCACAGAAAAGGGCTTATGCATCAAATCAACAGTGATTGGCGGCTGAATGGACCTGCCTATATCTGCAATTGTTGTTCATGCTGTTGTTATCCTTTAAGGTTAGCTCAAGGAAAAGGAACGAAGGGCGTTTTTCCCATTATTCAATATGCTGTTCAGCGAGAAGAAGCTAAGTGTTCTCATTGTGGTGCCTGCACCCGGCGATGTCATTTTGAGGCCTTTCATTTAGGGGAGTCAGAGGTTATTGTTAACGGCAAACCACGGAAAAGGGTTGAGCTTGATTTAAACAAATGTTGGGGCTGTGGGATTTGTGTTGAGGCTTGCCCGGAGAAGGCGCTTTCCATGGTTGCCGTTTAGACATGCCGGTGCTACAGCACCAGCAGAGGATGAAAAAGAGTGCTCCCTGGGTCGGGCAGTTTCGCCACATCCGCTCACCTCAGCATTCCGAGGCTCGCCCACCCGCGGCAGCGGGAGCTGAGCCAAACCTCCGGGTAGTTGCAAGACAGTGGGACGGTTCTTCTGTCTGGGATGAACAAGGAGTTACTGGGGGTCGGGCAGCTTCGCCATATCCGCTCACCGCAGCACTCCGAGGCTCGCCCACTCGCCGGCGCGGGACTCCGCCAAACCTCCGGGTAGTACCTTGATGTTAACCTGTGGCTCCGTTCCCCCGCGCCGTCTTGTGGGCTTTTACCGCCTCTCCATGCAATGGGTTCACTTCTATGGACGAATCTGCCCTTACTTTCAGGTCCATGGGGGTTCTTTTGACTGTCTTTTGGGTCTTTTTCAGGGTAGCCGCTCATGCCGCGGTACGGCACCAGCAGAGGATGAAAAATGCTTAAAGATTCCGCCAACCTAACCCGAGCCCCCCCCAAAGTTTAACTTCCGTTCCCAATAAACTACAGAAGGAGCGCTTTTTCAGCTAAGCGGATGCGTCAGTGGAGCCGCGCTAAGACGAGCGCCGACGGTTCGCGTCCCCGTAGCGCGCCGCGGGTTCACATGCAGGAATACCCAGAGGTTCGGACGCGCTCGCGAACCGTCCAGCGAGGCAGCGGCGGAACTCGCAGACGCGTGCTGAAAAAGCGCTCCTCTCCAGAGCCAGACAGAAGAACCGACCCGCTGTCTACCCAGGAGGCTTTTTCAGGGTATACCAGCCAAAACGGTGCTATAAAATTTGGCAGAGCCAAATATCTTTGCAGCAAGAGAAAAATCCTTTGTATTACTCGGTTTGTATGTTTGCGCAAAAAAAATGTGCACCCATTTTTCTGGGGATTTATTTTTAAATTTACTCCTTGGAGAAATAAGTATAAAAAGCCTTTTGTAGAGCGCGATACAGCCATTAGGGCATGAGTTGAACTTGCGGCAGATTTCCCTGCCGGAGGTGGCATAAAATTTGCAATTTATTCTTTCAAATAATCAAACTCCCTCTTTATCAATTAAAAACTTGGAAAAGTAAGTGTGGGAACATAGACTAACGAAAGGATAAGGTTAAGTTTTAACCAAGTTTTATTAACCGGGTAATAACTTATGAAAAAGATTCGTTCCAATAGTATAGAGCAAACAACTCCTTTCCTGCGTTGGGTGAGTGAAGGTCAAATCGAACAAATCCATTTTGCGACCCTAGAAGTGTTAGAGAGAACCGGAGTCAAAGTGGATCACCCGGAAGCACTGCAATTACTGAAAGATGCCGGTTGTATCGTCAATGAAAATCGTGTTCGAATCCCCAGTTGGCTGGTTGAAGAATGCCTTCGCTTAGCACCCCGAAAAATTGTGGTTGCTAATCGAAAAGGTGAACGAGTCATGCCTTTGGAAAAGAATCGGACCTACTTTGGGACAGGCTCAGATCTGCCCTTTACCATAGATTTGGAATCCGGTGAGCGCCGGCGCTCTACCAAGAAGGATGTTGAGCTTGCCTGCCGGGTTATGGACTTTTTGCCTAATTATGATTTTGTTATGAGCTATGCTATTGCTTCGGACACCAGCCCCAGAGTGAGTGATCTTCACCAATTAGAAGCAATGGTAGCCAATACGTATAAACCGATGATTGTCACAGCCCATGACGAAATCAACATGCGGGCTCAGCTTGAGATGGCTGCTTTAGTGGTTGGCGGCAAAGAGGAATTACGGAAGAATCCTTTCTTGATCCTGTATTCTGAGCCAATTTCTCCTTTGGTGCACACCAATGATGGAGTGGGCAAAATGTTTGCTTGCTTTGAATATGGCGTACCGGTAGTTTATACTCCCGGGGTTTTGTCAGGGGCTACTACTCCGGTTACGAAAGCGGGTACTATTGTTTTAATGAATGCTGAAGCTCTGGCTGGAGTGGTTATGGCGCAATTAAAGCAAAAAGGAGCCCCCATTATTATTGGCGGCGGAGCAACTCCTATGGATATGAGAACCACAGCCACGTTGTATGGATCCCCTGAGACGATGATGAACTATGCTATTATGACACAATTATCCCAGTTTTATGGAATCCCTAACTTTACGGAAGCCGGGTGTGTTAATTCTCCCATACCGGATGCCCAAGCCGGCATGGAAGCAGGTAATGGTATCTTGATGGCCCAATTAATGGGAGCTAATTTAGTTCACGATGTGGGCTATCTGGAAGGCGGAAAAACCGGTTCCTTGACCTTCCTGGCCATGTGCAATGATTTTATGGATAATGCCCGTTACATGGGCAGAGGAACTCGAATCGATGATGAAACAATGGCAGTGGATGTAATTGATGAAGTGGGCCCCGGAGGGAACTACGTCAGTCATACTCATACCTTTGAACATTTCCGCAATGAAATCTGGACTTCCAAGCAATTCAATACTTCTTTCTGGGAGGTCTGGGAAGAACAAGGGTCTAAATCCATGGAAGACCGGGCAGAGGAATTAGCGAAAGATATCGTTGCTAAGCATACCGGAGAACTATTAGATCCAGCCATTCGCCAAGGATTGAATGAGATTATTGAGGAAACGGATAAGCAGAAAGCGACTAAAAGACGAAGAAACAGAGAGGCATAAATGAAAGGGGTAACAGTAATGGGAGTTGGGAGCTCACATGGAAACGGGCTGTTCTTTCGAACGCTCACGGAGAAACAGGCAGAGGAGATCCACTTGGCCAGTTGTCAAATCCTCGAAGACACAGGGATGGTGATCCATCACGAAGAGGCTGTAGAATTACTTCGCAAGGCAGGGGCCTATGTTGAAAATGGCAATCGGGTTTATTTCCCGAGCTTTCTCATTAAGCAGGCACTTCAGACAGCTCCCTCACGGGTTACCTTATATAACCGCAATGGGGAAGCGGCAATGCACCTGGAAGGAAGCAATGTTCATTTTGGTACCGGCTCGGATACATTGAACTATCTGGACCCCTTTACCTTAGAACGGCGGAGATGGCTTAAAGACGATGTGGCTAAAGCCATACGAATTTGTGATCAATTGCCTAATATTGATTTTGTTATGTCTATGGGTCTGCTTTCCGATGCTGATCCTCTAATGATTAATCGGGAACAATATGCTATTATGGTTCAAAATACGGTGAAGCCTCAAGTTGTAATTGCCGAAGACGGGGACACTTTGAAGGATATTATTGAAATGGCAGCTTGTGTCGTGGGCGGAAAAGAGAGACTGCGTCAGAAACCGCTCTTCATGATTTATACAGAACCCACCTCACCCCTGCAGCATCCCAGAGAGTCCATCGAGAAATTATTAGTTGCGGCGGAGAATGGGGTTCCCTCGAACTTTGCTTGCGGCGGCGTGGCTGGAGCTTCCGTACCGACAACGGTTGCAGGTGCTTTGGTTCAGGCTAATGCAGAAGCCTTAAGTGGTTTGGTAATTCACCAGCTGAAGGCACCTGGAGCCCCCTTTATCTACGGATACGGGAACTCACCTTTGGATATGCGCTCCATGCAGGCAGTTTATGGAACGCCGGAAGCGGTATTATTCCAAGGGGGGGCAGTGGATCTGGCTCATTACTACCAGCTGCCGTCCTGGGGATATGCAGGATGCTGTAATGCTAAGGTTTGCGATGAACAGGCTATTGCAGAGTCGACAATGTTTACTTTGATGGGCGCTCTTCAAGGCTGCAATATTATGCATGATGTTTTCTATATGGAATTTGGCTTAACCGGTTCCTTGGAGTTACTGCTTATTTCCAATGAGGTTATAGGCAGAGCCCGCCGGATGCTGAAAGGGATTGATACCGACAAGGAATCCCTGGCAGTGGATTCCATTAAGCGTGTTGGTCCGGGAGGGAATTTCCTGGGTGATGAACACACAGCGAAACACTTTAGAGAGAGTTGGATGCCCGAACTTTCGGATTTCAATAATTTTGAGAACTGGAGCGAGAACGGCAGTAAGACCATGGTTGAACGAGCCAGAGACCGAATTAAGGCCATTTTAGACACTCATCAGCCAAAGCCTGTCTCCGAAGATGTGCGAGAAAAAATTGATGAAATCCTCAAAAAAGCTAGAGAGAAGTATGGAGCTACAGTATAAGGACAATTCATTTTATACTACTTTACGATTGAAAAGCCCACAAAACCGGCGTGGGAAGCGGCGTATGCAATCTATGCAAAAAATATAGATATACTTGGCAGCCATCTAAGCATGCCAAGATAATTTGGAGGAAAAAGTAATGAGTAACTTCAACAACTTAGCTGACATGGTTATCAACGGGAATTTTATGGGGGCTAAGGATTTAACTCAAACCCTGGTTGATAAAGGGATAGCCCCCCTGGAGATCATTAATCAAGGTTTAATGGCAGGTATGAATGTTGTCGGCGTCCGTTTCAAAGCAGGTGATATGTTTGTCCCGGAGGTTATGATGTCGGCCAAGGCCATGAGCTCAGGCATTGAAATCCTCAAACCCTTTATGGCTGACAGTGATATGCCCTCAGCCGGCAAGGTTTTGATTGGGACGGTTAAAGGTGACCTTCACGATATTGGTAAAAAACTGGTGGTTATGATGCTGGAAAGTGCCGGTTTCGATATTATTGATTTAGGTGTGGACATAGATCCTACTGCTTTTGTAAATGCTGTTAAGGAGCACAAGCCTCAAGTCGTCGGTTTATCCGCTCTTTTGACCACCACTATGGTGGCAATGCGCGATACCGTTGAAGCCTTAAAGGAAGAAGGATTGCGGGATACGGTCAAAATCGTTGTGGGGGGGGCTCCTATTTCCCAAAGTTTCGCAGATGACATCGGTGCTGACGGGTATGCCCCGGATGCTGCAGCGGCAACGGATTTATGCCGGGGTTTAATCGGTTAGATCTTAACAAATGGTATACATTGTACTTCACTTAATTGTATAATGGGAATCGGAGATTGCCGATTGATTCGTTTAATGATGAAGGTACAGGAGTCCTCACGGGCTACTGTACCTGTTTTCTAAACTCGAGATCAAAGCAATAAATTAATACAAAGGAGTGACTTGGATGAGCAGTAATTATGATATCTCTCAAGCCATGACGGTTAAGCTTGATCCGGAATTGCCTGAAATGCCTGAATTCGTGGAAGGGATTAGGCGAGCTCCGGATCGTGGGTATAGTCTTTCTCTTGATCAGACTAAAATCGCCTTGAAAAACGCTCTGCGTTATGTTCCTGAGGAGTTACATGAACAATTGGCTCCGGAATTTTTGGAGGAATTAAAGACCCGGGGCAGGATTTATGCTTATCGCTTCCGTCCGGCAGGGAAATTATCCGGGAAACCTATTGATGAATATAAAGGGAATTGTATTGAGGGTAAAGCTTTTCAGGTCATGATCGATAACAACCTGGATTTCGACGTGGCTCTTTATCCTTATGAGCTGGTTACTTATGGAGAAACGGGCAGTGTGTGTCAAAACTGGCTTCAATATCGTTTGATCAAAAAATATCTGGAAGTTATGACGGATCATCAGACGTTGGTCATGGAATCCGGTCATCCCGTGGGATTGTTCCCCTCCCGGCCTGAATCTCCCCGGGTAATCATTACCAATGCCTTAATGGTAGGAATGTTTGACAATCAAAAAGACTGGGAGATTGCCGAACAGATGGGGGTAGCCAACTATGGGCAAATGACGGCGGGAGGGTGGATGTACATAGGTCCTCAGGGAATTGTGCATGGTACCTTTAATACTTTGCTGAATGCCGGGCGAATGAAGCTAGGGATTCCTAATGACGGGGATTTGCAAGGGACGCTGTTTATTTCCTCAGGTTTGGGCGGCATGAGTGGTGCGCAAGGTAAATCTGTGGAGATTGCCCGGGGTGTCGGGATTATTGCCGAAGTGGATGAGTCCCGAATTAAGACCCGCTATGAGCAGGGCTGGGTTAGCCGCGTGTCTTCGGATTTGGAGGAAGTATTCCGAATAGCCGCTGAGTCTATGGAAAAGAAAGAGCCCATGTCCATTGCTTATCAGGGCAACGTTGTTGACCTGCTGGAATATGCAGTGGATCATAACATTAAGGTGGATTTACTGAGTGATCAGACGTCCTGCCATGTGGCTTATGAAGGGGGATATTGCCCTCAGGGAATTTCTTTCGCAGAGCGGACAAGACTTCTGGCGTCGGATCGGGATGCATTCAAGAGACTGGTGGATAAGAGCCTGGTTCGTCAATTTGAATTGATTAAGACATTAGTTGAGCGGGGGTCTTATTTCTTTGATTATGGCAATTCCTTTATGAAAGCGGTTTATGATGCCGGTGTAATGGAAATCTCCAAAAATGGTGTGGATGAGAAAGACGGCTTTATTTTCCCATCTTATGTCGAGGATATCATGGGACCTGAGCTTTTCGATTACGGGTATGGTCCCTTCCGCTGGGTTTGTTTGAGCGGCAAGCCGGAAGACTTGCGTAAAACGGATGCGGCCGCTATGTCTTGTATTGATCCCAATCGCCGGGGTCAGGATCGTGACAACTATATTTGGATTAGAGATGCTGAGAAAAACAAATTGGTGGTGGGTACTCAAGCCCGTATTCTCTATCAGGATGCGGAAGGCCGAATCCGCATTGCTCTTAAATTCAACGAAATGATCCGCAAGGGTGAGATTGGTCCGGTTATGTTGGGCCGGGATCACCATGATGTCAGCGGAACGGATTCACCCTTTAGAGAAACGGCCAATATTAAAGACGGCAGTAATGTTATGGCCGATATGGCAGTCCAAAGTTTTGCCGGTGATGCCGCACGGGGAATGAGTATGGTTTCTCTTCATAACGGCGGGGGTGTTGGTATCGGCAAAGCTATCAATGGGGGGTTTGGTTTAGTGCTTGACGGCAGTGAACGAGTGGATAACGTCATAAAATCGGCGCTTCTTTGGGATGTTGTCGGTGGTGTTGCCCGTCGTGCCTGGGCCAGAAATGAGCATTCTATCGAGACAGGTATTGAGTTTAATGAGAAGTACAAAGGTTTAGGGCATATCACGGTACCCTTTATTCCTAAAGATGAGTTAATTGATCGTGTTGTCGGCAAGTAAGGGGATAAGATGATGGAATCGATTCAATGGCCTGATTTACAATTAGATACGTCTGAGATATACCGGCGCATCGGCATGCCGGATGCTAATTCTGCGCGGAGTCAAAATTTTAAGCCGACCATCGAGGAGATGCGGGTGAAGGCCCTGGAACTTGTTGAAGCCCGCTGTCTTTATGATTATGTGCCGGTCAAAATCACGGGTCCGGGGGAAATAACCTTAGCCAATGAGTTCACAGTTAAGGCGTCCACCTCATTTTTCGAAGGCGCCCATGAAGTTATGCTGGCTATCCAAACCATCGGTTATCGTCTGGAAAAGGAAGCTTTGCGTTTATTTGACTCTGGAGAAATGCTCGACGGGATGGTTCTGGACGGCTGCGGTACTGTGGCCCTGGATGAGGCTTTAGAATTGTTAAGAGGGATGGTTGTCAAGGAAGTAACAGAGCGAGGACTGCAGACAGGGCATAATTTATGTCCGGGCGGTTATCAGATTCCCCTTGAGGCTCAAAAAGTTCTTTTTGCGTTGCTGGATGGAGAGAAATTAGGCATAACCTTGGGAGAGTCCTTGCTGATGTCTCCCGTTAAGTCTCATACCCTGGTTATTCCTGTCGGGGAGAAGCTGAGTAAGCCGAACCTGTCTTGCGCAATAACCTGCGAAATGTGTGTGGAACAGCAAAATTGTGCTCACAGCCGCTTAAAGTTTGGCAAATCTAAGCCTGCGGCATTGTAAAAGCAAGTCCTGAAAAGGGAGATGATTGTGTGCATTATGCAGATCTCTTGATTCATTCTGCCCGGATGATGGCCACGCTGAAGGGGCATTCTGATAGTCCGGCTGTCGGGGAGAAGATGTCTGAGATTGGTTTAATTGAAAACGGAGCAGTGGCAATCCGAGAGGGTAAGATCATTGCAGTCGGTACAACTGAGGAAGTACGAAAGGCATGCTTGGGGCCAGAGACAAAAGAAATCAGTGCCGAGGGGAAGGTAGTAACGCCTGGCTTTGTTGACCCCCATACCCATGTGCTTTATGGAGGCTCCCGGGAAAATGAATTGTCCCTAAAGCTGAAAGGGGTTCCTTACCTGGATATTCTGAAGCAGGGCGGGGGAATATTATCAACGGTACGAAGCACGAAGCAGGCATCGGATGAGGAGATTAAGACCCAGACAAACCGCAGGCTTCGGACCATGCTCAGCTTTGGGACAACCACAGCAGAGGTAAAAAGCGGCTACGGTTTGACGGTGGAAGAAGAGTTGAGAGCCTTGCGTCTGATTCATGAACTGGACAAAGAACAAGCAGTAGACCTGGTTCCCACCTTCATGGGGGCTCATGCTGTTCCTGCAGGTTACAGTGAGGAAGAGTTTACAGATTATGTTATTGATGAGATGCTGCCGAAAGCAGCGGCTGAAGGGTTGGCTGAGTTTTGCGATGTCTTTTGCGAGCCGGGCGTTTTTAGCTTGGAATCAAGCGAACGCATTTTAGTTAAGGCACAGCAGCTTAATCTTAAGCTGAAAATGCATGCTGATGAATTGGAATCGGCGGGCGGAGCGGAGTTAGCAGCCAAGTTAGGAGTTGTAAGTGCCGATCATTTATTAAAAGTTTCTGAGGCCGGAATTGCCGCCCTGGCTCAGAAGGGTGTCATTGCGGCTTTACTCCCGGCAACTTCTTTTAACCTGGCTAAAAATTCCTATGCCCCGGCGAGAGAGATGGTTCGGGCCGGTGTGCCCATCGCTTTAGCCACGGACTCTAATCCTGGGTCTTCTCCCACGGAATCCATGCCTCTGGTCTTGACCATTGCCTGCCTTTACTTAAGGCTCACTCCTGAAGAGGCTTTAGCAGGTGCAACGATTAATGCAGCCCATGCCATAGGCAGAGCGGACCAAGTAGGAAGTTTGGAAGTGGGAAAAAAGGGGGATGTGCTTATTTTGGATATTCCCAATCTTAACTACTTGCCCTATCATTTTGGCAACAACCCCGTTGAAAAGGTTATTAAGGGCGGAAAGCTGGTTTGGGAGGCTCAAGCCTGAGCAATACACTTTTTATAAAGGTTGGGAGATTAGAGAATAAGAGGTATTGCAAAACTATTTTGAAAAGTAGTATGCGATACCTCTATTTGGCCTTTGGGCAACTTTTTCTAGGTTTTGAATGCCTGAGCGGTTAACTGGCTGATTTCGTTGCTTTGAATATAGGTCAAAATCAACACCAGTGTCGATTCAGGAAGTCCCTAGATCAATGTGTTGCTTATAAAGTACCAATACAGAGGGCGCTCGCATTACAAATTATGGTATTTATAAACATAATATTATTCTATTATTCATAATTTTGCAGTGAAGTGTTTTGAAATGATTAAAATTAACAGGGTAATATTATATATAGAATTATTTAATTAGTAATTACCAGATTTCGACAAAAGCTTATCTGTTAGGTCATTGATATCAGGAAAATATTGTATTAGAATAGGGGAGAGCTAAAAAATATTTGAAATGAGGTTGCATTAAGTGAAACATTTAATAAATGATCAAATTGAAGAATTACGAATACAAATGCACAAAGTAGCCTTAGATAAAGAGCTTACGGACTATAGGGTGGTGAGTATAAGCTGCAAATTGGATGGGCTGATTAATGAGTTCTATATGATGAATCGACAAAAGTTTAAAACGTATGGAGATAATCTAAGGGATTGCTGATATAAAATACTCAATATTTTTATTAAGGATAAATTGGTTGTTCTAAGGTCCAAGAATTTGGAGTTTAGAACAGTCAATTTTTTTTGCCTATCTCTTGAAATGGGCTCTGCAAAGTACGAAAATAGATAATAATTAGTCAGGTAAGCAGAAGTAAGGAGATAGCAGAATATGAATTACGAGAAGTTTTTAGAGAGGTTAGAAAAAGAACTTGTGGTGACGCTGGGATGTACTGAACCGATAGCAATAGCCTTTGCAGCTGCTTTGGCCAAAAAGAATGTTAAAGAAGAAAACGTAACTTCAATTACAGTTTTAGCCAGTACCAATGTCTTGAAAAATGCTATGGCCGTTATGATACCGGGAGCACAAGGCTGCGGTGTTGATTTAGCAGCTGCCTTAGGTGTGCTGGCAGGAGATGATACAAAAGGTCTTGAAGTTCTGACGGGACTGACTCCTTTGGATGTGGAAAAGGCTAAGGCCATGGTTGAAGGAGGCGTTGTCACAGTAGGAATAGCGAAAACCGCTAAAAAACTATATATTGAGGTCAGCGTTGCCACCCCTCACTCCTGCGCCAAAGTGATTGTTGCTGATGAACATACACGAGTTGTTTTTGTTGAAGCCGACGGGAAAGTAGTACTTAACGAATTGCCTGACCATGAGCTTGAGGCGGACTGGTCAGAGGGGAATAAGCAAGACCATGAGGATGAGTTTATCACCCTGGATTCTATTTGGGAATTTGTTCAGCATGTGCAGATCAGTGATCTTTCAATTATTAATCAAACCATTGAATTAAATACAAGCGTTGGTTTAGAAGGGTTAAGAAACTCCTATGGTCTGGAAGTGGGAAAAACCATTAAAGACAGTGTCAGCAACGGCATGCTTGCAGATGATCTGATCACTTATGCCATGGCCTTAACAGCGGGTGCCTCAGATGCCAGGATGTCGGGCTGTACCATGCCTGTTATGAGCAACTCCGGAAGCGGAAACCAAGGCATATCGGCAACCTTGCCCGTTGTCGCCGTGGGGGAGAAATTACAGGTGTCAAAGGAGCAGCTTATCAGAGCGGTGACCTTAAGCAATCTTATCGCCATTTATATTAAGCTGAAGATTGGACGGCTTTCTGCTTTGTGTGGAGCAACGGCTTCCGGCACGGGAGCCAGCTGCGGAATTGCATACTTATTAGGAGGAGGAATCCGGGAAATTAAGTCTGCGATCCAAAATATGCAGGGCAATACAACAGGAATGTTCTGTGACGGGGCCAAAGTCGGGTGTGCTTTGAAGTTATCCACTTGTACCAGTGCAGCTGTCCAGTCAGCGCTCATGGCTGTCCAGGGTAAAACCATTCAGTCCACAGACGGGATTATCGAGAGCAATGCCGAAGAAACTCTGGAAAATCTGGGCAGGCTTGCAAAGCAGGGCAGTGCTGAAGTGGATCACATAATTCTGGATATTATGGTTCAAAAGAAGGTGGGGTAATAAAACAGTTCGTAAGACAATCGTTGGGAGCTTAAACAATAGTTGGAAAAGTCCCTTAATTGCGGCTGCAAATAGGGGGCTTTTTTGTATATATGTCATCCTCTGATGGTGCTGCGGCAGCGGCATGGAGGGCTACTACTCTGAAAAAAGCTTCCTGGGACAGTGGGTCGGTTCTTATGTCTGGCTCTGGGGCGGAGCGCTTGTCTGCACGCGTCTGCGAGTTCCGCCGCTGCCTCGCTGGACGGTTCGCGAGCGCGTCCGAACCTCTGGGAATTTCTGCATGTGAACCTGCGGCGCGCTACGGGGACGCGAACCGTCGGCACTCGCCTTAGCGCGGCTCCACTGACGCATCCGCTTAGCAGACAAGCGCTCCTCCTGCAGTTTATTGGGAGCAGAAGCTGAACTTTGGGGGGCTCGGGTTAGATTTCGCGGAATCTTTAGGAATTTTTCATCATCTGCTGGTGCTGCCCAGCGGCATGGGTGGCTACTCTGAAAAAGACCCACGCATGAAAAATATCCCCAGACCCGAAAGTAAGGGCAGATTCGTCCACAGGAGCGAATCCATGGCATGGAGAGGCGATAAAAGCCCACAAAGCGGCTGCGGGGAATGCGGAACCTGGTTCACTTCAGGTACTACCCGGTGGTTTG
The DNA here is from genome assembly GCF_000235605.1 of Desulfosporosinus orientis DSM 765. Taxonomy (GTDB): domain Bacteria; phylum Bacillota; class Desulfitobacteriia; order Desulfitobacteriales; family Desulfitobacteriaceae; genus Desulfosporosinus; species Desulfosporosinus orientis. Next base: position 5,239,729 of record NC_016584.1, on the reverse strand, counting down.
GTGGAGCTCCCGCAGCCGCGAGTGGGCGAGCCTCGGAATGCTGGATGAGCGGATGTGGCGAAGCTGCCCGACCCGGGGAGACTCTTTTTCAAAATATGTGGGTGCTGCTACATCGGCATGAATGACGCTCCCAACTTTCTAAAGCAACACCATCAGGACTATGATATAATAAGGCGTTGTACAGCTTTTGCGAAAGAAAAGAGGGTCAACATGAACGTTTTGACAGTTGAAAATATTACCAAAAGTTATGGAGAAAAAGTCCTTTTCGCGGACATTTCCTTTGGCATTGATGAAGGCGAAAAGATTGGGATTATCGGTGTTAATGGGACTGGGAAGTCGACATTGCTTAAAATATTGGCGGGTAATGAGTGGCCTGATTCGGGGAAAGTTACTATGGGAAATAGCCTTCGGATGGATTATCTCCCGCAGAACCCAGATTTTGAAGATCAGGCGACAGTTTTACAGCAGGTCTTTAAGGGGAATTCTCCGGTTATGAAACTGCTGCGGGAATATGAATTAGCCTTAGAGAGTCTGAATGAGACTCCCGATAGCTCTGCTCTCCAACAGCGCTTAATTGACTTAGGGCAGCAGATGGACGAACTGGATGCCTGGCAGCTGGAAAATGAAGCTAAAACCATTTTAACTAAGCTGGGAATCTCAAAATTTGAAACTCCGGTTGGTAACCTTTCCGGAGGACAAAGAAAGCGAGTTGCCTTAGCGAGTGCCCTAATTAATCCTACTGATATTCTGCTTCTTGATGAACCGACCAACCATATTGACAACGAAACGGTGGACTGGTTGGAACAGTATTTAAATAAACGCAAAGGTGCACTGGTTATGATCACTCATGATCGCTATTTTCTTGATCGTGTGGTAGGTCGGGTATTGGAGCTGGATCGGGGAAAACTTTATCCTTATCCAGGGAATTACAGCCGTTTTCTGGAATTGAAGGCAGAGAGAGAGGAACAAGAGGATGCATCTGAGCGAAAACGTCAAAATCTCTTACGCAATGAATTAGCCTGGATGCGCAGGGGGGCTCAAGCCCGCTCGACTAAGCAAAAAGCCAGGATCGAGCGTTTCGAAAAGCTGCAGGCAGAGAAGCCATTACAGCGCTCAGACCAGATTGAAATGCCTATAGGAGCCACTCGCTTAGGGAAGAAAATTCTTGAATGTAGAAATCTGCGCAAAGAGTTTCCTCAGCGCGGGGTGGTTATTAAGGATTTTAGTTATATTTTATTAAGGAATGATCGCATCGGAATTATTGGACCTAACGGCAGCGGCAAGTCAACTTTGCTGAACTTGATTGCGGGCAGCCTCACCCCCGACTTCGGAACTATAGAACTTGGTTCCACGGTCAAAATGGGATATTTTTCTCAGGAAACCACGTATTTCGACCCGGACATCCGCGTTATTGATGATATTAAAGGGATCGCAGAAGTGATTCCTATGGCGGATGGAGGATTTTTAACAGCTTCGCAAATGTTGGAGCGCTTCTTATTTCTGCCGGAGGTTCAGTGGACGCAGATTGGCAAACTTTCCGGCGGAGAAAAACGCAGGCTGAACCTTTTGCGGATTTTGATGGGGGCACCTAATGTGCTTCTCTTAGACGAGCCCACCAATGATTTGGATATTCAAACTCTAACGATTTTGGAAAATTATCTGGATGATTTTCCAGGAGCGGTTATTGCTGTTTCCCATGACCGGTACTTTTTGGATCGAGTTACAGATAAAATCTTTGCGTTTGAAGGAAACGGGCGTATACGTTCCTATGCTGGAAACTATTCAGACTATCGAGAACAGGTCTATGCCTCCGAGCAAGAAGCTGAACAGGCAGCTAAGCTGGCTGCTCTGGCAAAGACCATTCAAAACAAAGATGCTAAGCCGGATCAAGAAGAATCTGAGAGGAAGAAAGACCGTCCTCTTAAAATGACCTTTAAGGAGCAGCAAGAATTTGCGCAAATTGAGGGACAGATTGAGGAAATGGAACAAGCCATAGAGAAAAATACTCAAGATATGAATGAGGCAGGCAGTGATTATGGAAAGCTAACAGAGCTGGCAGCTCTTCAGCAAACCCTTGAACAGAGACTTGAGGAATTAATGGAACGATGGACCTATTTAACCGAGCTTGATGAAAAAATCACGGCAAGTAAGAGGTAATACTGGAGGAAATAATCGATGGATGAGAAGACCTTGGCGCAGATGAAAAAGATCGTTGAGGAGAAAAAAATGAAAAGTTCTCAGCAAGGAGGCCCCATAAAGCCTGCTCAAAAAATAGGAGAAAAGAGAAAAGGTATTAAACGGCGCAAAGTCGGCGGTATGTTTGATAAGTAAGCGGTGTCAGGCAATGAAGGGTATAAGACTCGGAACTCGCTGCTTGACAGTTATGAGGAGAGAAGTTTAACTTTATGAGTGTTTTAAATGTTGAAAATGTCAGCCATGGATTTGGCGGGCGGAAAATCTTTGAAGAGGTAACTTTTCGTTTATTAAAAGGGGAGCACGTTGGCTTAGTGGGAGCGAACGGAGAGGGAAAATCCACCTTTTTAGATATTATTACTGGGAAACTTATGCCTGATAAAGGTAAAGTAGAATGGTCGAATCGAGTGACCGTGGGTTATTTAGATCAGCATTCTGTTTTGGAGAAGGGAAAGACTATTCGGGACGTGCTTAAAGAGGCGTTTCAGGGAATGTATGATTTGGAAGCAGAGATGTTGGCAAGCTATGACCGCATGGGTAATGCTTCAGAGAGTGAAATGGATAAACTCATGGAAGAGGTAGGAGAGATTCAAACGATTCTCGAACACAATGGTTTCTATATGATTGATACAAAGATAGAAGAAGTTGCTAATGGTCTTGGACTTGGAGAAATCGGCCTCGATAAAGATGTTACAGATTTGAGCGGAGGACAGAGAACCAAAGTCCTGCTTACCAAGCTATTGCTTCAGAACCCCACAATTCTGATTTTAGACGAGCCGACTAACTTTTTGGATGCAGAGCATATTGAGTGGCTCAAACGCTATCTGATCCAGTATGAAAATGCTTTCATTCTTGTTTCCCATGATGTTCCCTTTTTAAACAGCGTGATTAACGTTATTTATCATGTGGAAAATGCGGAACTGACACGCTATACAGGCAACTACGAGCAATTTATGGCTCTTTTGGAAACCAAAAAGATTCAGGAACAAAAAGCTTATGATAAGCAGCAAAAAGAAGTCGATCGCCTCGAAGATTTTATTGCCCGGAACAAGGCGAGGATTTCCACTACGGGACGTGCCAAGAGTCGTCAGAAGCAATTGGATAAAATGGATTTAATTGAACGGCCAAGAGAGAAGATTCAGCCAAAGTTTAAATTTCAAGAAGCTCGAACCCCGGGGAAGCTGATCTTTGAGGCTAAGGATATTGTTTTGGGTTATGATGAACCATTAACTCGTCCCTTAAATTTAAGTTTGGAACGGGGACAGAAGGTCGCCATTCGCGGTGTTAACGGTTTGGGCAAATCCACGTTGTTAAAAACATTGCTAGGGTATATTCCGCCGGTTTCAGGGGAAGTTGAGCTGGGAGACTATCTTTATCCTGGGTATTTTGAACAAGAGTCAAGCCGTAAAAACACTAAAACAGCCCTTGAAGAAGTGTGGGATGAGTTCCCGGGACTTTCTAATTCTGAAGTGCGGGGAGCCTTAGCCCGGTGTGGATTAACCAGCGAACACATCTCCAGTAAAATGATGGTTTTAAGCGGAGGCGAAAATGCCAAAGTTCGCTTGTGTAAGCTCATGCTGAAGGAAGTGAATTGGCTGGTTCTGGACGAACCTACCAATCATCTGGATGTAGATGCTAAGGCTGAGCTTAAGAGAGCGATTATGGAATATAAGGGTACTGTGATTGTGGTTTCCCACGAACCGGATTTTTATCAAGACTGGGTAACGGATGTTTGGAATCTGGAGGAGTGGACAACAAAGATCATCTAATACCTTATTTTTAATCCGTTAGGAGAATTACTCTATGACTGACTTGGAACGGTTGGCTCTGCAGAAGAGAGAAAAACCGCGTTTAGGCATAATGGGAGGAACCTTTGACCCCATCCATTATGGGCATTTGGTTGCGGCTGAGATGGCTCGTGCGAAGTTCAAATTAAGTAAAGTGCTGTTTATTCCAACGGGAACACCTCCTCATAAACACAGAAAGGACATTTCGGCTGGCCCGATGCGCTATGAGATGGTTAGACGTGCCATTGAGGATAATGAGTTTTTTGAAATCTCATCCCTGGAAATCGAGAGGGAAGGGCCATCTTATACCGTTGACACTTTGCGTATTCTGCACCGTACTTATCCGGAGCACGAACTTTATTTTATTACCGGGTCCGATGCTCTTTTGGAGATCTTTTCCTGGCGTGAAGCGGAAGAAATCTTAAGATTGATTCAATTTATCGGCGCAGCTCGTCCGGGATTCGATGCGCGGGATTTTTTTCTGAAAGTTCAAGAAGAGCACCCGGATACGCAAGAGAAGATTCATTATCTAGAGGTGCCGGCGTTGGCGATTTCGTCGACGGACATACGATCAAGGGTTCAATGCGGAGAACCTATCCGTTACCTTTTGCCAGAAGCTGTTCGTCTTTATCTTGAAGAGATGAAGTTGTATGTTAACAAATAATTTGATCATGGAAATCCTTTTTTTATTCGCATACTATAGCTGGATTTGACCATACTAAAAACGATCAGTTGATTTAATACATGACAAGAGGTGACAGTGAGCATGGCAACAACACTTTATGTCGGAAATCTTCCGTGGAATACGACTGCAGAAGAACTCGGCGAATTCTTCAGTGCGTATGGTCAAGTAGAAAGCAGTCGGATTATTACCGATCGTGAAACTGGCCGCTCCAGGGGGTTTGGATTTATTGAGGTTGAGGATGCGGATGCGGCACGTATGGCCGAGGAGTTAAATGGCAAAGATTTTGGTGGAAGGCCTTTAACGGTAAACGAAGCTAGACCAAAACAAATGTAATCCTGCGACTGAAAGGGAGGCCTCTGACAAGCTTGTAGGGGGTCTCCCTTTTTATTAAACAACTTAATTAATAACTTGTTTTGACATAAAAGAGGATTGCTTGATAAAATAGATTATTAAAGAGAATGTGAAAGAAAAAAGAGGAGCGGGAGAACGTGACATTACAAGTTGAAGTGCTGAGGGATCTAGCTACTCGCGTACTTTCAGAGGAACGCCTTAGGCATACTTTGGGCGTAGCCGACTGGGCTGAGGTTTTGGCTCGCCGGCATGGATTGGATCCGCTGAAGGCTCGTTGTGCAGGGTTAGTGCACGATTTAGCAAAAGAAATCCCTTTAAATAGTCAGCTAAGGTATGCGCGTCGATGGAATTTGCTCAAGTATCCTGAAGATGAACAGAGCCCTTATGTTTTGCATGGTCCTGTGGCGGCTTATTGGTTGGAACATTATTATGGTTTAGATGACGCGGAGATTGTGGCGGCCGTGGCCAATCATACTTTGGGTAGGCCGGGAATGGGTCCTTTAGAAATGCTTATTTATAGTGCCGATTTGACAGAACCGGACCGTGATTTTCCAGAAGTGGACTTTTTACGTCAATCCTTGTATGATAACTTAGAAAAGGGTACGTTAGTATGTGTTAAACACACTTTAAAATATTTGGAACAAAGCAAACGTCCAATTCATCCTCTAACCCAATTGACGTTTGATGATTTACAAAGGAGGCAAAATATTGGAATTAGATCACAAAATGCTTAATCAAGTGGTTGGGTATATCGAGGACAAAAAAGGTGGAGATATCACGCTGTTGAGTTTAAAAGGTATCTCTGTAGTCACAGATTATTGTTTTATTGTGACTGGAAATACTGCCACTCAGGTTAAAGCAATCACGGATCACTTGGAAGAAAAACTGCCGGAAATGGGAATACCGATTATTCATTTAGAAGGGTTGCCCGAGGCTAAATGGGTATTGATGGATTGTGGCGGTGACTTGGTGATTCATATTATGACTCCGGACCAACGTGAATTTTATCAGCTTGAGCGTCTTTGGAAAGATGCGGAAGTTGTTGCCTTGGAAGCAATGAAACATTAATCTGGGAATAAGTTGAGAACTAAAAAACATAAAGGCTGAGAATGGGAGTAGTACTGGAGAACTTTCTTTTAGAGAGGCGGCGGAGGGTGCAAGCCGTTGTTGAGGACTTCAGGAACTCACCCGGGAGCTGTGTTCAGGTTACAATGAACACCGGTGTGAGCCGTTAAAATCATTTGAGAATCAATTTGGGTGGTACCACGGGAGTGAGGTCTCTCGTCCCTTTCGGGACGAGAGATTTTTAGTATGTTTTTAATATTTCTAAGGGGGAAGGTTTTAATAATGCAAGAGAAGTATTCATTTCCTAAGATTGAATCAAAGTGGCAGAAAGAATGGCTGGACAATAAGGCCTATAAAACTGAGGAGAATTCCTCAAAGCCAAAGTATTATGCCTTGGCAATGTTTCCATATCCTTCGGGGGATTTACATATGGGGCATGTGCGTAACTACTCCATCGCTGACGTTATTGCACGTTATAAACGAATGACCGGTCATAATGTTCTTCATCCTATTGGTTGGGATTCCTTTGGGCTGCCTGCGGAGAATGCTGCGATTAAACATCAAACCCCTCCGGCAGATTGGACCTGGAAGAATATCGCTAATATGCGGCGTCAGCTTCAGGAGATGGGAATTTCCTATGATTGGGACAGAGAAGTGGCAACTTGTCATCCCAGCTATTATAAATGGACCCAGTGGTTGTTCCTGGAGTTTTATAAGCATGGTTTAGTATATAAGAAGAAGGCAGCAGTTAATTGGTGTCCCTCCTGTGCAACAGTGCTGGCTAATGAGCAGGTCGTGGATGGAGGCTGTGAGCGCTGCGATACATTAGTTACTAAGAAAAGCCTGGAACAATGGTTTTTCCGGATTACGGATTATGCCGATGTTCTCCTTGAAGATTTAGATAAGCTGCCTGGTTGGCCGGAAAAAGTCAAAACCATGCAGCGTAACTGGATTGGCCGTTCTGAAGGAGTGGAGGTAAACTTTGCTCTGGAAGAGCGTCCGGAAAAGATTTTAGTGTATACGACTCGGATTGATACCGTCTTTGGGGTCAGCTATGTGGTGTTGGCTCCGGAACATCCTCTGGTTCTGAAACTGGTAAAAGGAACCGGATATGAGGCGGATGTCTTAGCATTTATTGAGAAAATGAACGGACTTAACGAAATAGCCCGGACATCCACGGATGCAGAAAAGGAAGGGATGTTCATTGGTGCCTATTGTCTGAATCCCCTAAGCGGCAAGGAAGTGCCGATTTGGATTGCAAACTATGTTTTGCTGGAATACGGTACAGGTGCAGTTATGGGGGTACCTGCACATGATGAGAGGGATTTTGAATTTGCTGCGAAATACGGTTTAGAAATCAAAACTGTAATCTTGCCTGAGGGCAGTTCTCCAGAAGAAAAAGAGTTGCCCCTCAAAGCTGCTTATACTGAGGAAGGTTTTATGGTGAATTCCGGTGCTTTCGATGGGCTTAGCAGCCAGGAGGCCTTGGAACGTATGGCTGACGAAGCAGAGCGAATGGGTATGGGGCAGCGAAAGGTTAACTTCCGCTTGCGTGACTGGCTAATTTCCAGACAGCGGTATTGGGGTGCCCCCATTCCCATGGTTTATTGCGATTCCTGTGGAACCGTACCTGTTCCGGAAGAACAATTGCCTGTGCTGCTTCCTCCGGATGTAGTTTTTAAATCTGGGGAAAATCCTCTGGCTACCTCTTCTTCCTTTATCGAAACAACCTGTCCTAAGTGCGGTGGAGCTGCTCGCCGTGAAACGGATACTATGGATACCTTCGCTTGTTCTTCCTGGTATTTCTTGCGCTACACAGATCCCCAGAATACTCAAGAGGCGTTCTCTAAAGAAAATGTTAACTACTGGATGAATGTGGATCAGTATGTAGGCGGAGTGGAACATGCCATTCTTCATTTGCTCTATGCACGCTTCTTTACCAAAGCTTTGAAGGATTTTGGGTATCTGGATGCGGAGGAGCCTTTCCAAAACTTGCTTACCCAAGGCATGGTTTGTATGAATGGATCTAAAATGTCTAAATCCAAAGGAAATGTAGTTAGCCCAGGGGCAATTATAGGGAAATATGGGGCGGATACTGCTCGGCTGTTTATTCTCTTTGCTGCTCCCCCTGAGAGAGATTTGGAATGGAGCGACCAAGGGGTTGAAGGCTGTTATCGTTTCCTCAACCGCGTTTGGCGCTTAGTTGCTCAATTTGAGCCCCTCTTAAAAGCAGATCCATCCTCCTCTAAAGCTAGCTCAGATCGCTGGGTGAAGCTTGATGCAGAAGGGAAAGAGATGCGCCGTCACACTCATTCTGCAATCCAAAAAGTAACCATAGACATTGGCAAACGATATAATTTTAATACGGCCATTAGTACGATTATGGAATGGGTTAATGCCTTATATCTTTATAAGGAACGTCCAAATGCTGACCCGGAAGTTGGGCGGGAAGCCTTGGAAGGGATTCTGACGCTTTTGGCCCCCATTGCGCCGCATATTACCGAGGAACTTTGGAGGGAATTAGGTCATACTGACAGCATTCATCTTCAGCCTTGGCCAAGTGTTGATGAAGCAGCTCTTGTCCAAGATGAAGTTACCATTATTCTTCAAGTGAATGGAAAAGTACGGGATAGAATTCAGGCTGCGGCTGACATCTCAGCAGATGAACTTGAAAAGCTTGCCCTTGCTCAGCCTAAAGTAGAAGAATTTACCCAGGGTAAAACCGTGGTAAAGGTCATTACTGTTCCCGGTAAGTTGGTTAATATCGTTGTTAAGTAATGGGAACCTGTCATTATTAGACAGCTTCCAGAGCATGTCCCGGAAAAGACAACGTTGTCGTTTCTGGGACATGCTTTAATTTTCTTGACAAATACAAAGATAGCTTTCAGGCATTAGTCGGGTTTTAAAATAATTCCCTATCTATGCTTATAGAATTTTTTTCATAAAAGAGGGATTAGTCTTCTTGTGTAGAAATACACATAATAAATCAATTATTATGTTATAGGGAGGTTAACTCATGGGCTTAAAGAAAAGAGCACCTTGGATTGGGGCGTTGCTGAGTTTATTGCTTGTCTTAACGGGGTGCAGCCAAAATCAGCAGGTTATTTTTGATGCTGCCATGAAAATGCAGGATGTGACGTCATTGGAGCAGCAAACGACGCTGACCTTTAACTTAAGTGGAGCGGGGTTTGATTCTGCTGTCCAGCAGCAAGTGGATATGGCTTCATCGTTTTTAAATAACGCTCAACTGGATTTTGACTCCAAAACCACCATGAATCAAGAGAAAACAGTTGCTAAGGCACAGGTTGAGATGAACCTGAGCATGCAAGGCATGACCATTAATATGCCGGTATGGGTGGATTCGGATTTTAGCGGAGACACGCCCAAACTAAAAGAAGTTGTTAAGCTCCCACAAGTGGCAGCGGCATCGTTGCCTTCACAATTTGCCAAAAAGGAATACATGGTCTTAAATCCCTTTAATATGGGATCTGCCAATCCTAGTAGTTTTAACTTCTCAAATCTTGCCGGTCTCAGCAGCCTGCAATCTCAACAAATCGATTTTTTAACCAGCTATGCTAAGCGCTTTAACCCGGATGTTAAGGTGGTTTCCAAAGGGAGCCAATACGTCGAAACCAATGATGGCCGGAAATTGGCTAAAATCTACGAGGTTAAGCTTAATGATGCTGAATTGAAAGAACTCATTCGCTATACCGTTAATAATTTTGCCCAGGACAAAGAGGCGATGACGTTTGTTAAGACATTTATGCATTCTATTCTGGGAATGAATCAAAGTTCTTCTCAAGGAATCGGCTTAAGTGAATTTGATGAAGCCTTCGCAGAATTTGAAGAAAACAAGGATGAGTTTCTTGATAGTTTCAACACTGTAATGGACCAATTAAAGGATGTAACTCTTTTGGGTGATCAGGGCATAGAGCTGCAATACGCTATTGCCAATGGGTATGTTGTTAAGGAAAGCGGTACTATTGATCTCAAAGTAGACTTAGCCCAAATCAGTAAGATAATGGCTGCCCCGGGGATGGACGAAGAGAGTATCGCTGAGTCCGGACCGTCAGGTACCTTGAATTTGAAGATCGACTTCAGCACAGTAACTTCGAATATCAACAAGCCCATAGACATTCAAATCCCGGAAGTTAATGATACTAACTCTTTTGATTATATGGACTTAATGAATTCCATGATACAAGCAAGCCGTCCCGAGCGCCTGGCTGGTCAGGATAGTTACATGACTGCCCGCAGGATTGCTGAAGAGTATAACGGCGGTCAGTGTGATACGATTATCTTAGTGTCGGGTCTAAACTTCGCAGATGCGTTATCCTCAAGCATTTTATCCAAACAAGATAACGCTCCGGTTCTCCTGGTAGGAGCGACGGTAGAAGACTCACAAGAAGCCTTTGATTATATTGCTATGCATGCCAATCCTGATACCAAGTTCATTATTATCGGCGGGACGGGGATTATTAGCCCGGCATTTGAAGCGGAACTCAGCAAAGACGGATATGGTAATGTCGATCGATTGAGCGGAGTTGATCGCTATGAAACAGCAATGGCTGTAGTTGATAAGGCAAATATTGAACCGGGAACTCCTGTGGTAGTGGTTTCGGGCGAAAGCTTCCCTGATGCACTAAGTGCCGTAAGCCTTGTAGCAAAACAATATCCAATCCTTTTAGTGTCACATAATGAACTTCCTGAAAGAACAAAGACTTATTTATTGAGCAGTAAACCTGCTGCTGTTTATATAGTCGGGGGGACAGCTGCTGTGTCTCAATCTGTGGAAGCTCAGATCCAAGAACTGGCTCCGTCGGCTGAGGTTAAACGCCTTGCCGGAAATACCCGTTTTGATACAGCCGGAGCAGTACTTAGCGAACTTTCAACCAATCCTGGGACAATTTATCTAGCCAATGGATTTAACTATAGTGACGGGATTGCAGGAAGCGCTTTGGCAGCAAAAAATGGTGACCCTATTTTGTTAATTAACCCTTCACTTTCGACGCTGCCTCCGGCTACTGAAGCCTACCTCAAAACTCTGAGAGATTCAGGCAGTCATCCAATGATAAGGGCCCTGGGGGGAGAAGCTGCTGTCCCTGATACCCTTGTCGAACAAGCTCAAAGTATCTTTAGTAATTAAAAATCAGTTGTGAACAATGGCGGTTCTTCTTTGCCCTGGGGTGAGGAGGAACCGTTTTCTGATGTTAAAGCCTTGCTTAACCTTTCCTTAACACAATTCATAAGCTTGGCTTTACACAACTATGTTATGATTTTTTAAATAAATTTTACTAACGGGATTGAATCATCAAAATGTCTCAGGTCGGTTTTAAGAATGGTTGTTAGAGGTGAGAAATAAGTATAAAGTAGTTAAGATTTTTAGAAAACGATAATTAAGAGAATGTTGAAAAAATTGGAATATAATATATAAGCATAGCTTGAAAAGGGGTGTAACAGTTGCAAAAAGTATATGTACTGGATTCAAGCGTTTTACTGCATGACCCTAATGCTGTATCTCAATTTCAAGAAAATGAGGTTATAATTCCTTATGTGGTTCTGGAGGAAATAGAAAGCAAGAAGCGCCTATTAGATAATATCGGGCGAGCTGCCCGAGAGGCTATTCGTTATCTGGATCATTTACGGGAAAGTGGGCAATTGTCCCAAGGTGTACGGTTACCCAATGGGGGTAAAGTTCGAATTGAGTTAAACCATTATTCCACTGAAATCTTACCTTTAAATTCGGACATGTCCCTGGCAGACAACCGGATCTTGGCGGTTTCCTTGAGTTTAACCCGCGAAGAAGAACGTTCCGTTGTATTAGTTACTAAAGACATTGCTATGCGTGTCAAAGCAGATGCCTTGGGAATTTTAACGGATGACTATAATAATGACAAAGTGATATTGCCTTCTATAAACGAGGAGGTATTAATCTTACCCTTGGATGATGAGGAGGTTCAACTGCTTTACCGAACGAAATACATTCCACTAAAGTTGCCTCTGCCGCCTAATCGTTGTGTAAAAGCAGTTTTAAGTGATAATAGTATTTTGCCCCTTCTTTCTTCCAGCGATGGAGAAAGGCTTGTCTATCAGATGGGAAAAGGTTTCTCGCCCTGGGATATAAGACCAAAAAACACTGAGCAATCGTGGGCTTTAGAGATGCTTAATAACCCGGAGATAAAATTAGTTAATCTAATGGGTCCCGCAGGTACTGGCAAGACTTTGCTGGCCTTGGCCAGTGGGTTGGAACAAACGGTTCATGCTGAGCTCTATGTGAGAATGTTGTGCGCTCGCCCAATTGTTCCCTTTGGAAAGGATATTGGCTTTCTTCCCGGAGAAAAGGACCAGAAAGTTCGGCCGTATATGCAGCCAATTTATGATAACCTGGAATTTTTACTGCGTTCCAGGCGTGAAAAAGAGCGTGAAAAAGGCAGCGAGCTGGTTGAGAGTGCCATTGATCTTCTCATTAAAAAAAGGCAGCTGGAAATTGAAGTGCTCACCTATATTCGGGGACGAAGTATTCCGAATCAATTTATTATTATTGATGAAGCCCAGAATCTTTCAGCTCACGAAGTAAAGACGATTATCACTCGTGCCGGTGAGGGAACAAAGATTGTTCTCTGTGGAGACCCTGATCAAATTGATCATCCTTATTTAGATAAAGAAAGCAATGGACTGGCCTATTTAGCTTCACGCTTAACCGGGCAGTCCTTTTATGGTCAGGTAAGGCTGATTCGTGGGGAGCGAAGTGAGCTTGCGACCCGAGCGGCGGTGTTGCTATAGTGGGACTTGTATCACACAGCGCTCAGTGCTTACGTTCGCAGAGCAAACTACCGTTCAAGCTCTTTGCTTTGGGGATGGGGGAGGAAGTTGAAATGCTTTCTCCCCTTTTGCTGTCTGAAATACATACTGCGACAGGATAAATTAATTTTCGTGGAAGGAAATGGGAGAGATTAAGGGAAATTAAACGTAAATATGGAAAATATTTTCCTGGCGGGAGGCAAGGGTTGATGGAACGAAAGCTTCGCTATGCGTGGTGGGTTGTACTGGGGGGGCTGTTGGTCTTGGCGATTTGGAAGTTTATTCTTCCTCATCAATCCTCTGCCTATCTTCAAAAAACGGATGCCAATCGGGAGATTGTCGTTTATGTTACAGGCGCTGTGAAAAAATCGGGACTTGTTCATTTAGCCCCTGATGCTCGCTTAGATGATGCACTTAAGCAAGTTCAACTGCTGGCGGAAGCTGATATAGATAGTATGAATCCTGCACAAAAACTCAAGGATGGACAGAAGATAAATGTTCCTCGTAAAGCCTTACAGGTTCCTGCAGATTCTGTAAACGAAAGCTCGATGGGGACCGAAAGCGCCGGTCAAGGGGTTAAATCAAGTTCAATACCAGTTGGTAGTTCTATAACCACTGAAGGGAAGATCAATATTAATACGGCCGGAGCGGCGGAACTGGACAAACTATCTGGAGTAGGTCCGGCCTTAGCAGAGCGGATTATTCAATATAGGATAGAAAACGGGCCTTTTGCCAAGCCGGAAGATATCCAAAATGTCTCAGGTATCGGCCCAAAAACTTTTGAAAAAATGGCTTCCCAAGTGACGGTTGGACCATGATGAGGGATCCTTGGATTAGACGGGCATCAGCACTTCTGACGGGAGGGTTGATTGGAGCCTATATTCCTTCACAGGGATGTTTTTGGATGTTAGGGCTTCTTGGTTTGTTAGGGCTGCGTCTTTTATTGTGGCGTCCGCGGGATTTTTTTGGCAAGTTGTTTCGTCCTGAAATTCCAATTTTAGCGTTTAGTCTCGTAATGGGGTTTATCTATGGGGCCCTAGCAGAGGGTGCTTTGCCGGAGCCCCTTATTTTGGATAGGACAGAAGTTGTTGGCTGTTTGCAAGACTGGAACATTTACGAGGATAAGGCTGTCGGTATTATACGAATTGAGGAAGGAGAACTAAAGGGGCAGTTCTATCGCTTATCAGTTTATCCGGATCAGCGGGGAGAAATTTCAAGTGAGTGGAAGCGAGTTCAGCCCGGTGATCAATTAAGCTTCCAAGCTCACTTGGAGAGACCTAAGATTTTGGGAACCCCAGGTGGGTTTGATCAACGTCTGTACTACGGAGTCAGAGGATTAAGGGGGACTATGTATGCACAAGGAGATGTTCAGCTTCTTTCTGCCGGAGAGCCTCGTCTCTCCTGGAAAATTCGTCAGTCGGTTCGAAATTGCCTTCTGATTTGGGATTCTGAAGAGACGGGAGTCCTTGAGGGGATTTTGTTTGGAGACTCCACGCAAATTCCTGATACTATTCAAGAAACCTATAAAATAACAGGGGTGCTGCATGTCTTTGCTGCCTCCGGCTCAAATGTGGCTTTTGTGCTGGGGCTATCCTGGCTGTTATTAAGCTTTCTTCCTGAGAAAGTCAGGACTGTGGTAACAATTTCGGCTCTGATTCTTTATGCGGACCTTTGTGGAGGAAACTCTCCCATTGTGAGGGCAACGATTTTAGGGATAGCTTTATTACTTGGCCGTTTGGGGCGAGGAAAGACGGCAACGTTAAGATGGTTGTTTTTAGCGGCCTTAGGACTTTTTATTTACAATCCGCTGGTTATACAAGATCTTGGTTTTCAGCTCTCTTTTGCAGCTGCATGGGGAATCTTAGTCTTGTCTCCTATAACAGTCAGGATGAAGATAATCTCCTGCTTACCTTCCTTGATTCGTGTGCCTGCTGCGGCAACGTTGGCGGCCCAATGGGCCACTCTCCCCATCCTGGTTGCTTCGTTTCACCGTTTATCATTCATTGGCATGATCGCTAACATTTTTGTTCTCTTTATCTTAGGCAGCGTCTTGGAGGTAGGGTTAGTCGGAGTTGTACTTTCGTTTTCTGCGGTTTTCTCAACTCCTTTATTCCAAGTGAGTTTATGGTTATTACAAGGAACGAATGCTATTTTAAAAATGTTGGCAGAATTACCGTATGCTGATGTTTGGGTTTTAAACCCGGGCCCCTTATTTTGGCTGATTTGGTACGGAGGAATCGGAATTATCCTGTGGGGGAAAGAACGGGCTCTTTTTACTCTAAAGGTAAAGTGGATCTGCTACCGCCGAAATCTAAGTGTTTTAGCCTCAAAGTTAGACGAGTACTGCCCTGGAGAATATTGTAAGGTACTCAGGCGATGGCTGGTTAATTTGTCTTTTAAACCCATAGGAAAAGAGTGGGATTTAGCTTCTTGGGCCGGGATATTGCTGATGTTATTACTGTTGTGGAGTCCATGGAATGGCAGAAACTATTTAGAAGTCGTCATGATTGATGTGGGACAGGGAGACGCAATATTAATTCTAACCCCTAAAAAGCATGCGGTTTTAATCGATGCCGGCCCGCGAAGTGAAACCTTTGATGCAGGTGAACGAATTGTTCTTCCTTATCTGTTGAATAGGGGTACTCGACATTTAGAGGCAATGCTAATCACCCATGAAGATGCGGATCATATTGGCGGGGTACGGGCAGTGTTGAAAACGATTCCCACAGATAGGATCGGAGTTCCCGATGTCGGCGAACGTTTAGAAAATGACGAATGGCTGCAAGGTCTTCCCCAGGGATTACCCCGACAGTCTGAAATACTATGGATGCTTAAGGCCGGTGATCGAGTTGAGTTAGAATCTGAAGTATGGTTGGATGTTTTAGGTCCAAGTCGAGCTCTGGAAGGGACTCGTTCCGATCCTAATAACAATTCTTTAGTCCTTAAAGTCAATTATTTAGGGCAAAGTGTTACACTGACCGGAGACATGGAGCAAGAAGAAATGGAAGAGATTTTCGAGGCCGGGGTAAACATCGATACGGATATCTTTAAAGTTCCGCATCATGGGAGTCGATTTTCAATGTACACTCCTTGGCTGGACGGTATGGAACCTCAGGCTGTGATGATCTCAGTGGGCAAGAATTCCTTTGGGCATCCTTCCAATGATGTATTGGACTATTGGGAAGAGAGGCATGTTCCGATATTAAGGACAGATAATCAGGGAACGATACGGTTTTTGTTAGACTCACACGGGATAGAGATGATTACTGGCCGCTGAGCAGCAAAAAGAAAATTTTTATTACATGTTAGAATTTAATGTATAAAAAGGAAATCATGGGTAACAATATCAAGGAACATCTCTTTTCTCCTCCTCTTTCTTTTGCTCCTCCACTACCGTGGAGGGCTTTTTTTATTTGCACTATTTAACCAAGACCCATTAAAATAGGAGCAGAGGTGATTAGAGATGCGTGAGATAGAACGGATTAAGGAAAGCATAGCTAAAGAAAAGATTTCGCCCATATATCTGTGGTATGGGGAAGACCGATTTTTAATTAAGGAAGGGCTGCAAGTCCTTAAATCGTTCTATTTAAGGACGGATCCATCAGGAAGCGGGATTGAAGTAATTGATCCCAAAGAGATGACTCCGGCAGAGATTGTAGAGCGGGCTAATACCATGTCCTTCTTTGCCAATCGTCTTGTTGTGGTTGATGAAGTGAGCTATTTTCAAGATGGGCAAACCTTGGACCTCGAACCGCTGCTGGGATACTTATCCAATCCTAATCCCTCTACCTGCCTGTTATTAATTGCTCAGAGTGTACATAAAGGGAGAAAGCTTTATAAGGCAATTGATCGATTAGGGGAAATTATCGAATTCAGTTCTCCCAAACGCCCCCAAGAATGGATATCATGGGTTCAATCGGAATTAAAAGCGCGAGGAAAATCCATGGATGCTCAGACTACAGCTCAGTTTATTGAATGGGCAGGGCATCAAACTGGGGTATTGAGTCAAGAACTTGATAAGCTGGTGGTATATGTAGGGAACCGTGCCAAGATAACAATAGAGGATGTAAAACTTATCACTCCTCGTACTATTGAGGCGAGCATTTTTGATCTTTTAGATGCTGTGGCTGTCCGGTCTGCGGCTAAGGCTATTCAGACTTTACGTGAGGTGTTACGAGAAGAACACCCCATAAAGGTCTTGACTTTAATGGTTCGACAAGTCCGACTCTTATTAGGTTGTGATGCCCTGCGCCGGCGCGGCGGTAATGTAACTGAGGTTTCTTCTGCTTTAGGTATTAAACCCTATGAAGCCCAAAAAATTTGGCAGCAGTCACTAAAGCTTTCTACCCAGCAATTGTCAAAGGGTCTGTCTGAGTGCCTGAACACTGATGTAGCCTTAAAATCCGGAGGCGGAGATCCCGGATTTTTATTGGAAATGATGATTGTCAAGTTTTGTGAAGAGGAAGTTTCTTGAAACAAAAAAGAAGCGACGATTGTCGCTTCTTTTTTTATGTTTTGGTTTAGCCTACTTGGGCGAAATGCTTGCTGAATCTTTTTGTAAGACGGGACTTTTTACGAGCAGCTAAGTTTTTATGAATCAAACCCTTGGAGGCGGCTTTATCCAAAGCACGAGCAGCTTTTCTCAAAGCGAGTGCTGCAGTCTCGGAATCCGTGCTGATTGCTTCTTCAAAACGGCGAATACTTGTCCGTAAGGTAGATCTGGCAGCAGCATTCTTAATCGTGCGAGCTTTTGCTAACTCCACTCTTTTGATTGCGGATTTAATGTTTGGCACTGATAGTCACCCCCTTTGGTTGTTAGGTTCTTTCGGATTATTGCACAAACTATATTTTAACATCAGGTTCATAAATTATCAAGGAAAATGAGGAAATTTGTGCAATGTAATAATTATTGAAGATTTGTTTACACTAAGGATTGTATCAAATATATCAATTTTAGTGAATAAAGGATTGGAGGGTCATACAATGATAGGAATGATCGTGCGGTTTGTCGTATCAGCAGTGGTTCTACTCTTGGTAAGCTGGATTGTTCCCGGACTTCGTGTCAATGGATTTACAGGAGCTTTGATTGCAGCAGCGGTAATAGCAATACTGGGTTATGGTATTGAAAGGCTCTTCGGGGATAAAGTTACACGGATGGGAAGAGGATCCATTGGTTTTTTAACAGCTGCCGTGGTAATTTACTTCAGCCAATTTTTAGTTCCCGGGTCTATTTCCGTTTCCATTATTGGAGCTTTATTGGCTTCTTTAGTTATTGGAATTGTGGACAGCTTTGTTCCAACAACCCTGCGTTAATCTCATTTTACTTAAGTTTTTAATGATTAAATAGTTATGGTTCTACAAAGGGCTTGTCTTTCATACTTCTTCTATAAGAGGAAGGGGGACAAGTCCTTTGCTGCAAGAAGATTTTTATCATCGACAAAATAATAACTTTAGAATATGGACCTTTAAAGAATGGTTAAGAGGATTTTTATTAGGAGTCTTTAGCCTGTTGCTTATTCTAGGATTGGCTTATGCCCTGCGCAGCGGGAGTTCTCTTCAATTTGTTCATTTTTTAACCCAGCAATCCTTTCCCTTTGAGTCAATAATCTTAGAAGGAGCACCGGGTTTTTCTCAGCCTGAACGTGCCAGGGTGGATTTGACCAGGCATCAGGGATTGGCAGCAGGTATGTTCCTATTGACTGGAGTGAATATTTCTGATCCGCGTACATTTTTCCTGAGCTATTTTTCGTATCCTCCTCAGGGGCCAGTTTGGTTGGGTTGGGCCTATAATCCTGACGATCCGGAGTTTGAAGGACCTATTCTCGAGCCTATTGAGACACAACCTCCTAAAGAAAGCAGCGGCTCATCCGGTCTTACACCCCCTGCGGCAGCCAGCGGAAAGGACATCTTAGTAGGAATTTATAACACACATAACAGTGAAAACTATGCCGGCGATGGGGGTCCGGACCGTTTACAGGGAGAGAACGCGGATATCGTCACTGTGGGAGAAACCTTAAAGACAGCTCTCGAGAAAAAGGGAGTTGGTGCCGTACATGATTTAACAATACATGATGACGCTAATTTTATGAAAGCCTATAGTGAATCGATTAAGACAGCTGCAAAATTGCTTAAGGATTACCCTACAATAAAACTACTGCTGGATGTTCATCGCGACGGACTTCCGCCGGGATTCTCCAAATCAACAGTTACCGTGAATGGTCATAAGGCCGCGCATATTCTAATAGTTATCGGTAAAAAGAATCCTCATTGGGAAAAGAATGAGGCTCTGGCTAAAACCTTGATGAAAATCGGGGAAGAAAAGTATCCTGGGCTTTTTGATCCGAATATCTCCTATGCGGCAGATGCCAGGTATAATCAACACTTGTCTGATGGCGGATTGCTGTTGGAATTTGGGACTCAGTATAATACTCTAGATGAGGCGAACAGAGCCGCTGAGGCTTTAGCAGATGTTTTGGCGGAGTGGCTGAACTAAGCTTCTTAGCGTGTTTTAATGTTTCTCTTTTTTCGCAAGACGAAAAATGCTATAATCGTGTGGCAGAGTAGCGATGGGAGAAGGTTAAATCATTATGTCGTCAACCAACCGAACAGTGATGAAAGCAGCCGGCTTTTTGATGGCTGCTCAAATGGCTTCACGTGTGCTCGGATTTTTACGTGAATCATTGATGGCGGGATTCTTTGGACAAAGCGGGGTTACGGATGCTTACAATACGGCCTTTGTCCTTCCCGATTTATTATACTGGCTTTTAGTGGGCGGAGTGTTAAGTGCCGCCTTTATTCCTGTCTTCTCAGAATACATCGCTAAAGGAAATGAAGATGAGGGCTGGCGCGTGGTCAGCTCAGTTGTTAATTTAATCTTTCTGACTCTTGGTTTGTTAGTATTGTTGGGACTTTTTTTTACCCCTCAGTTTATTCATTTGGTGGTCCCGGGATTTGAACCCCAAAACTCGCTTTTGGCAATCCATTTAACTCGGATTCTTCTCATTCAACCCCTGTTTATGGCTTTAAGCGGGTTGACTATGGGAGTCTTGAATTCTTATAAGATCTTCTGGCCTTCAGCTTTGGGAACAGTTTTGTATAACGCTTGCATCATTTTTTTCGGAACAATCTTAGCCAATCCTGAGAAGCCTGAAAGTGTATCGGGCTTTGCCTTTGGAGTGGTTGTTGGAGCTTTTGTCAGTTTCGCAGTTCAGATTCCTGCCTTACGCAAAGTGGGAATTCGGTATACTCCGGTTATCGACCTAAGGAATCGCGGCGTTCGTTTAATTGGAGCCTTAGCGATACCGATTATTCTCAGTTATTCTCTTAACCAAATTCAGGTCGTTGTGAACAATAATTTTGGATCTCAGCTTTTCCCGGGGAGTATTACTGCAGTTTGGTATTCATACCGGCTTTTTCAGCTGCCGGTGGGGATTTTTGCCTTGGCGATTGCGGTAGCGACTTTTCCGACGATGACAGAACAAGCATCCCTGAAACGATGGGATGATTTTCGGCAGACCCTGTCAAATGCGGTCCGTATGGTTATTTTTATTACCTTACCAATTTCAGTCGGTATGATTGTCTTGCGGTTTCCCCTGATCCGGGTTTTGTTTGAACATGGTCACTTTGTGGCAAAGGATACGCAGACCATGGCTATCCCGTTATTTTATTTTTCGTTAGGAATTTCTTCGCAAGCGGTTATTCAGATTTTGCCGAGGGCCTTTTATGCTCTTCAAGATACTTGGACACCTGTCATTTTGGGAATTATTTCAATGGCTATTAATGTTTTGGCCATGTATTTATTAGTTGGTCCTTTGGCTCATGGCGGCTTAGCTTTTGCCACAACCATAGCTGCATTTATAAACATGATTCTTTTATTCTATCTCTTACGCAAAAAAATGGGGAAAATGGATGGCAAGGCTATGTTTTGGACAAGTCTTAAAACATTGGCGGCTTCCTTGATTATGGCTGGGGTTATTTGGTTGTGGAGCGGATTGCTGACTCCTTTACTAGGAACCCGTACCTTTGGCTCCCTTCTCCTGTTGATTTCGGGGACGGTTCTAGGAGCGCTTGTATTTGCCGGAGCAGCTAAGCTCTTGAGAATGGAGGAGCTTAAACAAATTTTAGGCTTAGTATACCGCAAGTTTGGAACTCGCTAGACAGCAAAGGCAAGGATTAAATATGAACCCATAAAGGACTGAGTATTGTGAATCTAGTTGACAGAACTGCGGTCAGAAACCGGGAACCAGACCTAGGGGACTATCGACAGTTTTTCCAGGCAGTTTTGCACCGGCTTCGTACAGGTGAAAAGCTTTTTCACTATACCTGGATTGTTTTACTGATAAAATCCTTCATTTTCTTAGGTTTAGTCAATAATGATGGGGTTCACTTCAACATTATTAAAGCATTTCAGCTGATGACCAATCCACTATTTGTATTAATCTATATTTCGTTTGAAGTGGCTTTACTAAGTGTCTCTTTTCTGTCGAGAGGGAAATTACACTACTGGATGCTGGTATTTTTGAACCTCCTTTTGTCATTTGTCATGGTTGCAGACTTAATGAACTTCCGGGCCTTTGGCAGCTTTTTTTCAGTTTATGCCCTTCTTCAAACCTCTAATTTGGATAATCTCGCTGCGAGTATAATCTCCATGCTGCGGCCTGTCGATGTTGTATTTGGAATAGATATTATACTCTTGGTCCTGACAGGATTCTGGGCCGCCCCAGAGTTTAAATCTGCTCTAAGGAGTTTCCCGATTTTTTTTATGTTGCTCGTTTTATCAACTGGAGTGATTTTTCTAAATTACTTAGTTATTGATGTTTTCCCCATCAATTCGAACTTTTTCTTGTTTAAGTGCTCATGGTCACAAAACCAGACCATGTCAAACCTTTCCCCACTTGGTTATCATTTATTTGATGCGTATGAGTATTTTGAGGAAAGCAGACCTCTAAGCTTAAGCGATGAGGAAAGGGGACAAATCAAAGCATGGTTTGCCAGTAAATCGGAAAACCTCCCTAAGAACAGCTTTTCCGGCCTGTTTCAGGGAAAAAACCTCATAGTGCTGCAAGTGGAATCTCTGGAAAACTTCGTCATCGGAAAGAGTGAAAATGGTCAGGAAATTACGCCCAACCTCAATAAACTCTTAGCAAACAGTTTTTATTTTTCCAATTACTATGAGCAAGTCTGGAACGGAACCAGTTCGGATGCTGATTTGATGACCAATACTTCCGTTTATCCCGTGCGTCAGGGGTCAACTTTTTTTCGCTTTCCCGGTAATACGTACAATTCCCTGCCTAAAATCCTTCAGAACCACGGCTATGAGACATTGGCTATTCATCCTGACAAAGGAGGGTATTGGAACTGGCGTCCAGCCCTTACGGCCATAGGATTTCAAAATACCATTGATGAGAGCTATTTCCAAATTGATGAGTGGATTGGATTGGGGATTAGTGATGGGAGCTATCTCAGACAAGTGGAGGAAGTGATTAAGAAGGAGAAACAACCTTTTTATACTTTTCTTGTTACCCTGAGCAGCCATGCTCCCTTTGATTTGCCGGCGCAGTACTGTAGCTTAGATCTTAATCCTGATTTGAATATATCCAGGCTGGGCGGTTATTTTCAAAGCATCCATTACACGGATCAACAAATTGGAGAGTTTATCAATAAACTGGATAAGGATGGCTTATTAGAAAATACGGTTATCGCTTTATACGGAGATCATACAGGGGTGCATAAGTTCTATGATGATGAGATACGAGGTCTTAAAAACCCTGAAAGTTGGTGGCTCGAAGGGTATAACCAAATACCTCTGATTATTTATTCTAAAGGTATGCAGGGTAAGGAAGTAAAAACAACAGGTGGCCAGATTGATTTATTGCCAACCCTGGCGTATCTTATGGGCATAGATCAAAAAGAAATTGAGAGTACGGCAATGGGCCGTAATCTTCTCAATACTCATAAAGACTATGTTGTTCTATCCACCGGACAATTGCTTGGCAGGGGTCTTTCTGACCAGGAGTCTAAGGATGCCGTGCAGGGATTAGATATTGCTGATAAAATCATTCGCAGCAATTATTTTAAAACCTATAAGGATAATGATGATTAAATTTTTGCGTAAAACGACGGGAGAGATTGAGAAGAGGTTTAAACTTGATAAATTAAGGAGATTTAGCGCAAATTTGCGGCTTTTTGATTAATGACAAAGGACCAAATATCCAGTACTATATGAAATATACTTTAGCAAACAATATAGGGCAAGGGAGCCGTCAAGGTATCATTTGATATTTAGACGGCTTTTTTTATACCCAACTATGGCGGTCGCCTGCCAAGTTTTAAAAATTGATAGGAGGGGTTAACTTGAAAGTATCAAGACCCGGAGACAAAGTGAAACCTTCCTTAGAACGGTCAGCCTTGCTCTTAGCTATGACAGAGACAAGAGAGGAAGAAGAGAAAATAAAAAAGTCTCTCTACAGTGAGTATGATTTACGATGCGGAGTGACTGAGCTTGGGGGAACCGTCGCCAACCTCCAACATACCGGCAAGCTCACGAATTCAGTGATAGCGACAGCCTTTAATACGGGAGTGATTCCCAAGGAAGACCGCAAGATACATGCTCTAATTCATGCCACGCTGGAGGCCAGCAACAGTATTTTTATTCATACTAATAGTAATGCCAGTTTTGCCTTGAAGATTGGTTTAACAACGGATTCAGAATGGATAGCAGTCGCTATTTATGGCCGTTCTTCTCTTCACCCCCTTTTAGAACACGCCAGGGTGGGATTGGGCATGATGCATCTTTGATGAGAGTTCAGTGGTTAAGAGAATTCAGTGTTTTAGTGATTTAAGTGAAGTGTATTAGTGAAACCATGGCTAATAAAATAAAGCAGCACTATTCCAAAGTAATTGCATAACCGGGCACCAAATCGAGTAAGGATTTGGAGCGGTACAGTGTTTTAGAGGGCCCTTAATTATTTAATCAATTAAGGGCCCTCTTTGTCTTTTTCATATTACTTTAAGGAGGTGGTGCGATGGACCTTTCCCCTAATTATCATGGTTTCTTTAGCGAAGATGACAAATTTGAAGGAGGATGTTTGATATGAAAATGATTAGAGCCATTGTCAGACCGGATAAAACGGAGAGTATAGCTGAGGCCTTAGCGGAGAATGGAATGCCTTCTCTCACTAAAATGCACGTTTTTGGCCGAGGCAGGACGAAAGGGATTCGAATTGGTGATGTAGTTTATGATGAGTTTCCCAAGACTATGCTGCTTATGGTTGTGGAAGATGAACAGCTGGATAAAGCCATCGGTATTATTCTTGAGAAAGCTAAGACAGGAACCATGGGTGACGGCAAAGTCTTTGTAACAGAAGTTGAAGCGGCGTACACCGTGAGTAAAGGAGCAAAGGGGTTGTAAAAATGAAGGAAATCATGGCTTTTATTCGGCGTCATAAAGTGCCTGAAACAAAAAAGGCTTTTGAAGATGCTGGCTATCCTGCTCTGACAATCCAAAGTGTTGAGGGCCGGGGTAAACAAGGCGGCATAGGAGGATGGGCGGCTGAAGTTGACCCGGAATTGAATATGGTAAAGGATTCAGGACTTGGTGATGATACTAAATTTAATTGGATACCTAAACGGTTGTTATCTATTGTAGTGCAGGATGATGAAGTCGAAGAAGTAGTTGATGTGATTATCAAGGCGAATCAAACAGGACACATGGGCGACGGTAAAATCTTCGTGATACCCCTAAAAGAGGTTGTTCGCGTACGTACTGGAGAAACCGGAAAAGAAGCTGTTGTTTAGACCTAGTTTAATTAAAGGAGATGTGTTGATATGAGACAAATAGCTATTTATGGAAAGGGTGGTATTGGAAAATCAACAACTACCCAAAACACCGTCGTTGCTCTGGCCGAAATGGGAAGGAAAGTTACGATTGTGGGTTGTGACCCTAAAGCTGACTCCACACGTTTGATTATGCACACTAAAGCCCAAGCAACGGTTATGGACTTGGCCCGGGAAAGAGGTACTGTCGAAGATCTAGAGCTGGATGAGGTTTTGATGGAAGGTTTTTTAGGCGTTAAGTGTGCCGAATCAGGGGGGCCGGAACCGGGGGTTGGCTGTGCCGGCCGTGGGGTCATTACAGCCATTAACTTCCTGGAAGAAAACGGTGCTTATAATGAAGAAACGGATTATGTTTTCTACGACGTTTTAGGAGACGTTGTTTGCGGTGGATTTGCCATGCCGATCCGCGAGAACAAAGCCAAAGAAATCTATATTGTAACTTCCGGTGAAATGATGGCCATGTACGCAGCCAATAATATTTCTAAAGGGATCTTAAAGTATGCTACGACGGGGACGGTTCGTCTGGGCGGCTTGATCTGCAACAGCCGTGTAGTCGACAAAGAACTTGAATTAATTGAAGCCCTGGCCAAACGAATCAATACGCAAATGATACACTTCATGCCCCGGGATAATGAGGTACAACGTGCTGAGCTGCGTAAACAGACCGTCATTGAATACAATCCCACTCATAAACAAGCAGATGAGTATCGTGCCTTGGCCAAGAAGATTGAGAACAATACGATGCATACCATCCCAACTCCCCTGGCAATGGAGGAGTTAGAAGAGTTACTGATGGAATACGGAATTATGGAAATGTAATAACTGCCGCTTGCAAAATGAGGGAGGACAGTCTTATGAGCATAAAGGAGACAATTGATTTCAGAAAACAAGTTGTCGAAGAAGTCTTGGAGCTATACCCCGAAAAGGCTAAAAAGAATCGGCGGCAGCATATTACCATCAAAGAAAATAATGAGTGTGCCAGCTGTGCAGTCAAATCGAATTCCAAAACGGTTCCGGGTCTCATGACCGCCCGAGGGTGTGCTTACGCAGGGGCTAAAGGTGTTGTTTGGGGGCCGGTGAAGGATTGCACACATATATCCCACGGACCGGTGGGGTGCGGCTATTATTCTTGGGCCAACCGCCGGAACTTGGCAGACGGGGAAATCGGTGTTGACAACTTTGTACCCTTTTTATTTACCTCGGACTTTCAGGAAAGCGATATTATTTACGGCGGAGACAAAAAGCTGGAGAAAATTATTGAAGAGGTTGTGGGACTTTTCCCAAACACCAAAGGGGTTTCGGTTCTCTCCGAATGTCCAGTCGGATTGATCGGAGATGACATTGAAAGTGTTTCCCGCCGCATGAGCGAGAAAATTAAGCTGCCGGTCATTCCGGTTCGTTGTGAAGGTTTTAGAGGAATTAGTCAGTCT
Organism: Desulfosporosinus orientis DSM 765; assembly: GCF_000235605.1. Classification (GTDB taxonomy): domain Bacteria; phylum Bacillota; class Desulfitobacteriia; order Desulfitobacteriales; family Desulfitobacteriaceae; genus Desulfosporosinus; species Desulfosporosinus orientis. The sequence goes on along the minus strand of NC_016584.1, from coordinate 5,213,582 downwards.
CTGGGCCATCATATAGCTAATGACGCTATCCGGGATCATCTCATAGGTAAGGGCCCGGGAAGAGAAGTTGGGCCGTACGATGTCGGGATTATCGGCGATTATAATATTGGCGGTGATGCTTGGGCCAGTAAAAAAATCCTTGAAGAAATTGGCTTGAATGTTGTGAATATCTGGACGGGTGACTCCACTATCGAAATGCTCCAGAACGGACATCTTGTTAAGCTGAATTTAATCCACTGTTATCGCAGTATGAACTACATGGCCAGACATATGGAGGAAACTTACGGAACACCTTGGCTGGAATTCAACTTCTTTGGACCGACCAAGGTCAGGGAGTCAATCTTAAAAATCGCCGCCATGTTTGATGACAGTATTATGGAAAAAGCCAAAGCCGTTATCGAGAAATACGAGGCAGAGATGCAAAAAGTGATCGATATTTATCGACCGCGCCTCGAAGGGAAAAAAGTAATGCTTTATGTCGGAGGGCTTCGCCCCAGACACGTTGTGGGAGCTTATGAAGATTTGGGTATGGAGGTTATCGGTACGGGCTATGAATTTGCCCATGGCGAAGATTATGACAAAAGCATGGCCAATCTTAAAGACGGAACGTTAATTTATGATGATGTTACGGCGATTGAAATTGAAGAATTCGTGAGTAAGTTAAAACCGGATTTGGTCGGATCGGGGATTAAAGAGAAGTATGTCTTTGAAAAAATGGGTCTTCCCTTCCGTCAAATGCATTCCTGGGATTATTCAGGGCCCTATCACGGATACCAAGGATTTCCGATTTTTGCCCGTGACATGGATATGGCCGTTAACAGTCCTACGTGGAAGGCTGTCAAAGCTCCTTGGGCAAAATAAGTTGGGCAGAAAGGATGTAGCATATGGAAGCTTGTACAAAGGTAACAAAAGAATGGCTGAATAGTATGGAATACCGGGAGTTGAATTTTGCCCGTGAAAAGTTGGTCATCAATCCGGCCAAAGCCTGTCAACCCCTCGGTGCCCTGCTTTGTTCCCTAGGGATTGAAGGATGCTTGCCGTTTGTGCACGGTTCTCAAGGATGCGCTGCTTATTTTCGCAGCACTTTATCCCGCCATTTCAGAGAACCTGTGGCAGCAGTCTCGGATTCGATGACAGAGGATTCGGCGGTCTTTGGCGGCCAGTCCAACTTTATTGAAGGGTTAAGAAATGCTTATGCGGTTTATAAACCTAAGGTTATATCAGTATTTACAAGCTGTATGGCAGAAGTTATTGGGGACGATATCAAATCTTATTTAGGCAATGCCAAGGAACAAGATGCGATTCCCCGAGATTTAGCAGTGGCCCTAGCCAACACTCCGAGCTTTAAAGGTTCTCATATCACAGGGTATGACTCAACAGTCAAAAGCCTCATCGAATGTTTAGCTAAACCCAGACAGGAAGATACAATCAACGATCGTCTCTACGTTGTCCCTGGTTTTGACACTTATCCCGCCAATTTGCGTGAATATAAACGCCTTCTCAAAGAGATGAATGCTCCTTTTACCCTTTTACCCGACCATAGTGATGTTTTGGATGCTCCTAATTTGGGGACCTACGAATTGTACCCCGGCGGGACACCGATTTCTGAAATGAATGAGGCTTTAAACGCGAAAAGCTATTTAATGTTACAGGCTTATTCCACCTCGACTACCAGCAAATATCTTAAGGGTAAGGGAGTTCCTGTGGAAACGATTCCCATGCCTATCGGGCTCTCAGGCACGGATAACTTTATTCAAGCCATTGCCAAATTCACAGGCAAAGAAGTTCCGGAGGAAATAACCATTGAGCGGGGGCGTGCCGTCGATGCTATGACTGATTGTCATCAATATATCCATGGCAAGAAATTTGCACTGTTTGGCGACCCGGATATCCTGATAGGTCTTGTCTCTTTCCTTCTGGAAATGGGAGGAGAGCCGGTCCACATAGTTTGCACAAATTCCACCGTACCTTTTAAGAAAGCAATGGAAAAATTACTCTCCTCAAGTCCTTATGGTCAAGGAGCAACCCTCTATCCTGGCAAAGACCTTTGGCATCTGCGCTCTCTGCTGGTTACGGAGCCGGTGGATATGTTAATCGGCGACGGCCATGGCAAGTACGCTGCCCGTGATGCCAATATTCCGTTGATCAGAGTAGGTATACCCATTTATGATCGGGTGAACCTCCATCGCTATCCAATCGTTGGCTATTCAGGAGTCATAAACTTAATCACCATGATTGTCAATACGTTTCTGGATGAAATCGATAGGGCTTCTACCGACACCTACTTTGAATTAATGCGTTAAGAACGGAGGGGTGCTTCATGTTCACCAATCTGACAAAATTGGATCTTAAAGATAAACATTCTATGGCGGAGGCCGGTTCGCCAAAATTATGCATGAAGGCCCTGCCCGGTGAAGGCGCGGAGCGTAGTTGTGCTTATGACGGGGCAAGAGTTGTGCTCATGCCTATTACGGATGTCGCTCACCTTGTTCATGGACCGATTGCTTGTGCAGGTAATTCGTGGGATAACCGAGGAGCTCGCTCCTCAGGTTCCCAACTTTACCGGCGGGGACTGACCACCGATATTATGGAAAATGATGTCGTTTATGGCGGAGAGGCTAAGCTAAAAGCAGCGATCTTAGAGATTGCCGCTCGACATAATCCTAAAGCAATTTTTGTCTACTCAACTTGTGTCTCCTCCCTGATCGGAGATGACGTCGACAAGATTTGCAGGGAAGCCGAAGCTGAACTGACGGTTCCAGTTATTGCAGTGAATTGCCCAGGTTTTTTAGGAGACAAAAATATTGGCAATCGGATTGCTGGAGAGGTTCTCTTTGATCGAGTTATCGGGACAGGGGGGGGTTCAGACGAGAAAATACCTCTTTCCATCAACCTGATTGGAGAGTATAACATTGCAGGAGATCTTTGGGGAGTCTTGCCTGATTTGAAAAACCTAGGGATCACCGTGCAAACGGCTATTACTGGGGATGCCAAATTCGATGACTTGCGTTCAGCTCATCGAGCATGCCTTAATGTATTGATTTGTTCTAAAAGCCTGACCAATCTTGTACGCAAGATGGAAATTCGCTATGGGATACCATTTATGGAGGGGTCATTTTACGGGATTCATGATACCTCAGAAACGTTGATCAACATTGCCAAAGCGCTGGGTGATCCTGATTTGCTGGAGAGAACCTTAGTATATGTTAAGCAGAAGGAGGAGGAAACACGCAAGACCATTGCGGAATATCGAAAGTTACTGGAAAATAAACAGGCTATTTTGTTTACGGGAGGAGTTAAAACTTGGTCGATGGTTTCTACCTTGGCTGAATTAGGGATTAATATCTTGGCGGGAGGAACTCAAAACTCGACACCAGAAGATTTTCAGCGTATGAAAGAACTGATGGACCCCTCGGCTCAAATTATCGAAGATACAAGTTCTGCGGGCTTTTTAAAAATAATTGCTGAGAAAAAACCGGATCTCATCGTGGCCGGAGGAAAGACCAAATATCTGGCTCATAAAACAAGGACGCCTTTCTTGGATATTAACCACGGGCGAAAACTTCCCTATGCTGGTTATCAGGGAATGGTTACCTTTGCTAAATCTTTAACCCGTACTGTGCTGAGTCCTGTTTGGGGCCTGCTGAGACAGGAATTTCCCCCGAAGGAGGGTGTAATCAATGACTAAGACAAGACATTATGACGGAAACCCACAGAAAAACAGCCCTGCTTTGGGAGCGACTCTTGCTTATTTAGGTGTCAATGGTCTTTTAGCCTTACTCCATGGTTCTCAAGGTTGTTCCTCATTCATTCGCTTACAGCTGTCCAGGCATTATAAAGAACCTATCCCTTTGAATTCAACGGCTTTGTTGGAAGACACAGTCATCTTCGGCGGCTGGGAGCATCTCAAAAAGGGAATTGCTGTAGCTGCGGATAAATACAAGCCCCAGATCATCGGAGTCATGAGTTCCGGGCTGACAGAAACCTTTGGAGATGATATGGCAAGTGCCCTAGCCAGTTTGCGATCGGAACGCCGGGATTTGGAGGGCTTTCCGGTAGTATTGGCGAGTACTCCGGATTATATCGGTTCCATGCAGGAGGGTTATCAGCGAGCTGTAGAGTCCTTGCTCATGACCCTGACCGGTCTGCCGGATGCAGATCAGGGGTTAGGGAAGGTTAGAGAATTTGATGACAGAGAGGAAGAGGCTTATGCAGCTTTATTGCCTGGCTGCCACCTAACACCAGGGGATGTCGATGAACTGAAAGAGATGGTTGAAAGCTTTGGCTATCAGGCGATTACCATACCCGATCTTTCAATTTCCCTGGATGGGCATGCTGAATTGGAGGCTGCACCAGTGGTTCAGGGAGGCACACAGCTTGAGGACTTCCGGAAACTTCCTAAGTGCAAGGCTTGTTTTTCCTTCGGGCAGAGTATGGAAAATGCGGGAGAATTTCTGAAGCAAACTTATGGGGTTCCTCATTTTAATATACCGTCCTTAACCGGACTAAAAGCAACGGATAGTTTTGTTTTAAAGTTAGCTGAGATTTCCGGGAAGAAAATACCGGATAAGCTTCTGCGGCAGAGAAGCCGGTTGTTGGATACTCTGGCGGATTATCATGATCAGCTTGGCGGACAAAAAGTAGCTATCGCTTTGGAAATGGATCTCTTGTATAGCTTGGCTTCTTGCCTGGTGGAGGTAGGGGCAGAGATTTCGGTAGCTTTGTCCGCTTCCCAAGGCAGTAGTAATCCTTTGCTTTTGCCGGTTCCTATTGAAGTGGGGGACTTAGAGATGTTTGAGGAACGAGCGGGGCAAAGCAATTTGTTGATCGCCAATTCCAACGGCCGCCAGGCAGCAGGTCTGCTTAAAATTCCTCATCTAAGGGCGGGGTTGCCGGTTTTTGATTTTGTAGGTTACCCCCAAAAATGCTGGATTGGGTATGCCGGCACTCAGCAGTTTTTGTTTGATACTTTAAATACCTTAAGTTAATTTCAAAGGAGGGTATGCCATGCTTGTCGCTTTTGCCAGCAGTGATGGTAAAACCATTGATTCACATTTTGCCTCAGCTCCTTTATTTGAAATGTATAAGTTTGCCGGGGAACCCCAGGGAATTATTCATACGTCCCTTTCTGCCGAAGACCTGCAGGAATCCGAAGATAAAGTGGACGTGCGGATCAAGATGCTCAGAAAATGCGATGTCGTCTATTGCACCCAAATCGGCGGCCCTGCGGCGGCTCGTCTGGTGCAAAGCGGTATTCATCCCTTAAAAGTACCGGTTGGAACAGAAATTGAATACGAACTGAACAGGCTTAAGCAATTGTTCCAATCAAAGAAACTGCCCCCTTGGCTGAAGAAAAAATTAGAGAATAAGAAGGAGGAGGGGATGATTTGAGTGAGGTTGTTGTCTGTCAAACCTTTGGAGGACTGCCCTGGACCCCTCAGTATGTAGAGGAAATCAATAAAGAAGTGTGTTTAGGATGCGGGCGATGTGTAAAATTATGTGTTCAGGAATGCTTGGGTTTGGAAAGTTTTGAAGATGATGAGGGGACAGAACGTTATGTAGCTAAAATCGTCAATAAAGATCAATGTGTCGGCTGCCGGTCTTGTGGGAAGATTTGTGTCCGCCATGCTTATTCTTTTAAAGCGAAACTGGCTTAATATGGGGAACTCCCGACGCTCATGACTCCAAAGCAGACTTCAAGGTCAGCAGATCTTAAATTTAATGAACGATGGGAGAGATTGCAATGCATAGAGAATGCGAATATGCCAATATAGCCGAGGTAACAGACACTCACTTAAATCACGGACACCCCTGTTTCTCCACCTCCGGGCATGGAAAAAACGGGCGAATTCATTTAGCAGTGGCCCCGGAGTGTAATATTTCCTGCAACTATTGTGTGCGCAAATTTGATTGTGCCAATGAATCCCGTCCCGGGGTGACCAGTAAAGTTATCACTCCGGATGAAGCCATTGAAACAGTACTCAAGGCAAAAGCCTCTGTGATCGGGTCAAAATTAAAAGTTGTGGGGATTGCCGGGCCGGGAGATCCTCTGGCCAATGAGGCAACCTTTGAAACCTTGAGGAAAGTAAAGGAAAATTTCCCGGAAATGATACTTTGTATGAGTACGAATGGACTTCTCTTGCCGGAAAGGCTTCCCGAACTCGTGGATATTGGTGTATCCCATATTACGGTGACGATTAATACTCTTGATGAGAAAGTGGGTGCTAAAATTTACAGTCATGTCCGCTGGCAAGGAAAAACACTGAAGGGGAATAACGGAGCCAGAATATTGATCAGAAACCAGCTCTTAGGTCTGGAGCAGGCTTCGAAGGCTGGCATGACTGTGAAAGTCAATACCGTAGTCATCCCCGGAGTTAATGAAAAATTACTCTATAGTTTAGCCTTGGATGTTAAGAAGAGAGGAGCTCATCTTCACAACTTGCTGCCCTTGATCCCTCAAGGGAAACTGGCCCATAAGATGGCTCCTCCAATGGAATTAATCAAAAATTACCGCAGTGTTCTGAGTTCAGTTCTCCCTCAGATGACTCACTGTCAACAGTGCCGTGCTGACGCTATCGGCTTGGTCTAAACAAATAGAAAGGAGTTACTGAAGAATGGAGCAGCGTGTGTTACTCTGTGATACAACCTTAAGGGATGGGGAGCAAGCCCCAGGCGTTGAATTTGACAGGCCGGAGAAGGAGAAGATTGCCCGGGCCCTGGTGGAGGCAGGGATTGATGAATTGGAAGTTGGCGTGCCTGCCATGGGCGAAGAGGAGGCGAAAAGAATTTCCCAGCTGGTGGCTTTGAAGCTGCCGGTACGCTTAATAACTTGGAATCGAGTTGTCTTAGAGGATCTTGCAGCTAGTTATCGTACTGGGGTGGAAGGAGTTGCTATATCATTACCCGTTTCAGAACAACAGATTAAGCATAAATTAAGAAAGGATCGGGCCTGGCTTCTTGAGCAGATGGGCCGGTGCGTGAGAGACGCCAAGAAAGAAGCCGGCTATATAGTCCTGGGTCTTGAAGATGCCAGTCGAGCTGATATAGCTTTCCTCAAAGAGATTATTAAAGAAGCTCAAAAGCTGGGGGTTGACCGCATTCGTTTTGCCGATACGTTAGGAATCATGGAACCATTAAGTATTTTCTTTAAGCTGCAGGATTTAACCCGGGAGGCAGATATTCCTTTAGAATTTCACGCGCACAATGATTTGGGAATGGCGACGGCCAATTCTCTGGCAGCTGTTCAGGCCGGGTTTAAAGCCCTAAGTGTGACTGTAGGAGGACTGGGGGAGAGAGCGGGTAATGCAGCTCTCGAAGAAGTGGCTGTGGCACTAAAATATACTCTAAAACAAGAGGTGAGGCTGGATCTTAAACGTTTAAATTCTTTAGGTTCGCTGGTCAGTTCCTTGGCTAATCGCCAGGTTCCCAGGGCAAAGCCAATAATTGGAGGGGATGTTTTCACTCATACGTCCTCCATTCATATTGACGGGATTCAGAAGGACTTTGCCAATTATGAAACTTTTCCGCCTGAGAGTGTTGGTAGAAAGCATTCAACAGCCTTTGGTAAACATACCAAATACAAAAACGTTGTTTGGCTGCTCAAGTCAAAAGGTATAGACTGTAATCAAGATAAAGCGGACGAACTTTTGAGAAAAACTTTAGCCAAAATCGAACAGTTAGAAAGACCCTTGGAAGAAGATGAAATTTTAGGAATCGTGTTAAGCTCATGATAGAATTAAAGAGACAGACAAAACCCTTCTTTTAAGCACTCGGCTTAAAAAGAAGGGTTTTGTCATTTGGTGTAGAATTGGACGGATTGGATTAGGTGCAGAAGAGAGGCGGCATAATGTCTTTAGATTGGTTTCAACTGGTGCTTATCTATATTGTGACGAATTCAACGTCTAAGATTATCCAAAAATATTCCTTGCGGGATCCAGAAATGGACCCTATGGCCTTTAGTGCGTTTTTGCTCTTTGGTATAGGAGTTCTCAGTGCACCCTTCCTTTGCTTTGAAAAGCTGATTATAACAGACAGTCTGAAAATCTGGTTAATTGTGATATTTTCTAGTGCCCTATATACAGCAGCTATGGCCTTATATTATTATTCATTAAAGGCCACGGAGGTCAGTCAAGTTGAAACCATTGCCACCACAAGATCCATCTGGTTTATGGTCTTAGGAGTTTTCATTCTGGGTGAAAGCTTTAAGTTTAGCAGTTTATTAGGAGTTGCTCTTATTTTTGGAGGGCTTGTAATTATCTATTGGCATAAAGGGAGTTTAAAAGGCTTTGGAAAACCCCATATCTTTACAATAATTTATGCGTTTATTATCAGCAGTGCTTATGCACTGGATAATATTGCTTTGAACTCCTTCTCTGTTGTCTTTTATCAAATTCTTGTCTATGCCCTGCCGGGGGTTTTTACTATTATCTTTATCCCAAAGACCCTCGGCAAGCTCAAGTATTTTTTAAAACCTAGAAAAAATACCTTATTTATTTTCTTAAGCGCTATTTTTCAAATGATTTCCACCTTAGCTCTCTATGCAGCTTATAAATATGGCGGAGAGCTTTCCGTAGTGGGTCCCCTTGCGCAAACATCAACTGTTTTCACCATTTTAATAGGTATTATCTTCTTAAAAGAACGATGGAATTTGAAACGAAAAATAGTTGGTATTATACTGGCTTTAGCAGGGTTAATCTTATTAAAGTTTTTTAATTAAGAAAAAGTTTTGCTTTTTACTAGACAGCGCATCAGTGCAACTAAGGCTGCCGCCTCACCGGAGGCTGCAAGAAGGCTAACACGTATGAAGACAGTGTCTTCGTCGAGTGCCAAACAAGTTTTCTTTAGATAATAGACGATAGAACTAGGCATAGTAACATGTAGAAAATTGAGAGGGGTTAAGTTTTAATGGGTAAACTCGTAGAATGTGTACCTAATTTTAGTGAAGGGCGTCGTCCGGAAGTTATTGAAGCCATTGTGGATGAGGTAAAAAAAGTCGAGGGCGTTAAGCTTCTGGACGTCAAGCCGGACGCCAGCCATAATCGAACGGTAGTCACCTTTGTTGGAGAACCGCAAAAGGTTAAGCTCGCTGCTTTTAATGCCTGTGCCAAAGCCTGTGAATTAATTGATATGGAACAGCAGCAGGGAGGGCATCCCCGAGTTGGGGCGACGGATGTGATTCCGTTTATTCCTGTCAAAGAAGTGAGTATGGAAGAGTGTATCCAATTAGCCAATAAGCTTGGGGCTGAGATCGCCGGCAAATTGGATATTCCCGTCTATTTGTATGAAGAAGCTGCCAAGGTTCCGAACAGGAGAAGGCTTCCAAACGTAAGAAAAGGTGAGTATGAGGGCCTGAAGCTGGAAATTAGCAAACCAGAGCGCCATCCTGATTTTGGGCAGCCTAAAATGCATCCTTCAGCGGGTGCTACGGTGGTAGGAGCTCGTCAATTTTTAGTAGCATATAATATTAATCTGGGAACCAACGATCTTAGTATTGCTAAGAAAATAGCTGATACTATCCGTGAAATTAAGGGTGGATATAAGTACGTTAGGGCTATGGGTGTTATGCTGGAAGACCGGGATGTAGCTCAGGTGTCTATTAATATGGTTAATTACACCGGTACCCCACTCTATAGAGTCTTCGAAACTGTGAAATCTGAGGCAGCACGGTATGGGGTGAATGTGATTGGCAGTGAGCTGGTGGGTGTAACCCCAATGCAGGCGCTTCTTGATGTTGCTGAATTCTATTTGCGTTTAGAAAACTTCGATCGCAAGCAGGTCTTTGAAGAAAATTTATGATGAGGGGGTAGTATGGATGCTCATTGACAAGACGGTAACGGGGTTTATTGAAGAGTTAGCCAGTAATTCGCCGGCTCCCGGAGGTGGGAGTGCTGCAGCCCTCGCAGGGTCCTTGGGGGCAGCCTTGACTACTATGGTTTGTAATTTTACAGAAGGTAAACCCAAATTTAGTGATGTTCAGGATGAAATTGTGCAAATTAAGGGAAAAGGGCTGACCTTAAAGAGCGATTTAGTAAAATATATCGATGAAGATACGAATGCCTTTAATGAGGTCATGAAAGCTTATAAATTACCTAAGGAAAGCGACGAAGAAAAGGCCATAAGGTCAGAAAAGATTCAGGAGGCCAACAAACAGGCATCCTTGCTTCCCCTTAAAGTAGCAGAGGCTTGTGTTGAGGTTTTGAAGCTGTCAATTAGGGTTTTGACCATCGGGAATCCTAACACCGCCTGTGATGCGGCTGTGTCTGGAGTGACGGCTTACGCAGGGTTTCAGGGAGCTATTTTTAATGTGAAGATTAATCTAAGCTCTATTAAAGATGAGGCCTTTCTGCATATGATTAAGGACAGGGTCGGGGAGTTACAAGTAGATGCTGATCAATTAAATCAACAGATTTTGGAGAGAGCTAAAGAAGTTATTGGTTAATGTTGCTCTGAAAAAACCATCCTGATCGGGGGTCGGTCTTCGCTTTTCGGCCTGGCTCTGGGGAGGAGCGCTTTTTTGCTATGTTATCCCGTGCGAAGACGGTGCTGCAAGAAGGTTTAACCCGTGCGAAGACCGTGTCTTCGTCGTACAGCACGCGTCTGCGAGTTCCGCCGCTGGCTCGCTGGACGGTTCGCGAGCGCGTCCGAACCTCTGGGTATTCCTGCATGTGTGCCGCTCCTTGCCATCCTTGGCACCGCGGCATCAGTCCATCCATGGACAAGTCCTGCGGCGCGCTACGGGGACGCGAACCGTCGGCACTCGCCTTAGCGCGGCTCCACTGACGCATCCGCTTAGCAGAAAAGCGCTCCTCCTGCCTGTTTGTCGGGAGCGGAAGCAGAACTTTGGGGACTTCATGTAAGGCTTCGTAGAATCTTAAGCGTATTTGGCATTTTTCATCCTCTGATGGTGCTACCACAGCGGCATGGCAGGCTACCCTGAAAAAGACCCTAAAGACAGGATAAAGAATCCCTAGACCCGAAAGCAAGGGCAGCTTCGTCCATAGAAGCGAACCCATTGCATGGAGAGGCGGTAAAAGCTCACAAGCGGCTGCGGGGATTGCGGAGCCAGGTTTACTTCAGGTACTACCCAGAGGTTTGGCACGAAAGTGTCCGGTGGACACTTTCGCCGAAGCAGCTATCTCCAAAGAATACTTATCCGCTGAAGGCTAGCTCCCGCTGCCGCGCGTGGGCGAGCCTCGGAATGCTGCGACACGAAGACACTGTCTTCGCACGAATTAACTAATCTTGCAGGATATGGCGAAGCTGCCCGACCCCGGGAGCACTCTTTAAAGAACTGCCGAGGCTGGATTTATGCTCGGAATAGTTGAGTCTGGATTCTTGCGAAGTTCCCCCTTGAACTGGTATACTTAGTATTTAGAATATCTGAGTTGCTGACTTTAAACTTGATGATAGAAATGAGGGCAGGACTTTGGCACAGGCTTCACAACGTATTCGTAATTTTTCTATTATTGCACATATCGATCACGGTAAATCCACTTTAGCTGATCGACTGATAGAATATACCGGGGCATTAAGCAAGCGGGAAATGGAAGAGCAAGTTCTCGATTCCATGGATTTAGAACGTGAACGCGGGATTACGATTAAGCTTCAGACAGTTCGCTTAAGTTATCAGGCGAAAGATGGAGAAATTTATGAGCTGAATCTTATTGATACACCTGGGCATGTCGATTTTACCTATGAGGTGTCCCGCAGTTTGGCAGCCTGTGAAGGGGCTTTATTAGTTGTTGATGCAGTTCAGGGGATTGAGGCCCAGACTCTGGCGAATGTTTATTTGGCGTTAGAAAATGATCTGGAACTGATTTCAGTTATTAACAAGATTGACCTGCCCAGTGCTGAACCGGAAAGGGTTAAGCAGGAAATCGAAGACATTATCGGCTTAGATGCCAGTGAGGCTATTTTGGCTTCAGCGAAGACAGGAATTGGCATTGAAGAGATCTTGGAGAGGGTTGTAACTATGGTTCCTCCTCCGAAGGGAGACGATCAAGCACCTCTGAAGGCCTTGATTTTCGACTCCAAATTTGACGCCTACAAAGGGGCTATTTCCTATGTTCGAGTTGTGGAAGGCCGAATCGCAAAAGGAACTACCATGCAAATGATGTCGACGGGTAAAACTTTTGAAGTGACGGAGGTAGGGGTATTTGCTCCTTCCATGCGGCTTGTCGATGAACTTAAGGCCGGTCAAGTCGGCTTCGTTGCTGCCAGCATCAAAAACGTTAAGGATACTCAGGTCGGTGATACAATTACGGATGCGGAAAATCCGGCGGCAGAACCTCTGTCGGGCTATAGAAAAGCAACCCCCATGGTGTTTTGCGGACTATATACCGTTGAGGCCAGTGACTATAATCGTTTGCGGGATTCTTTGGAAAAGCTTCATCTTAATGATGCCAGCTTGATTTTCGAGCCGGAAACCTCTGTTGCTTTAGGTTTTGGATTTCGCTGCGGTTTCCTAGGCTTACTTCACATGGAGATTATTCAAGAACGCCTGGAAAGAGAATATGATCTTAATTTAATCACGACTGCTCCCAGTGTTATTTATAAGGTAACAACTATTAAAGGGGAAGTATTAAACATTGATAATCCGTCGAATCTTCCTAAGGTAGATCAGATTGTCAGTATTGAAGAGCCTATCGTTAAGGCTTCTGTCTTGGTACCGGCTGAGTTTGTAGGACCCATTATGGAACTCAATCAGGAAAAGCGGGGAACCTATTGTAATATGGATTATGTGTCGACAAATCGGGTGAAACTGGTTTACGAGCTTCCCCTAAGTGAGATCGTTTTTGATTACTTTGATGAATTAAAGTCGAGAACGAAGGGCTATGCTTCTTTGGATTATGAGCTGGCAGGCTATAAAGCAACTGATCTTGTTAAAATTGATATCCTTCTTAATGGCGAATTGGTAGATGCTCTTTCCTTTATCGTCCATAAAGAAAAGGCTTATCACCGGGGCAGGAAACTCGTTGAAAAACTTCGCAGTATTATCCCAAGGCAGATGTTTGAAATTCCCATTCAGTCTGTCATTGGGAGTCGAGTTATCGCTCGCGAAACGGTCAATGCCATGCGAAAAGATGTCTTGTCTAAGTGTTATGGAGGAGATATTTCACGGAAACGTAAACTCCTTGAAAAGCAAAAGGCCGGGAAAAAGCGCATGAAGCAAGTTGGCAACGTGGAAATTCCCCAGGATGCTTTCATGGCGGTTCTGAAGATCGAGGATTAACGATTCCTATCGATTAGCAGAAGGATATTAAACTTTTTGGCTAGGAAGAGAGTGGGCTAGTATGCCATCGTTATATGTTCATGTCCCCTTTTGTGTTCAAAAATGTGACTACTGTGCTTTTTATTCCCATTCCCTAAGAGATTCCTCCAAGGATCTTATTTCCGTCTATTTAGAAGGTTTAGAAATAGAGCTGGCAAAGAGGCAAAAAGATGCCCCTCAAGGGGTGTCTTCTCTTTTTGTTGGCGGAGGCACGCCAAGTGTTTTAGGGGCAAGAGATTTAGAACGTTTGTTGGTAATGATTCGAAAGTTTTTTCCCTCAGATCCTCAAAGGGAAAAAACCATGGAAGGTAATCCCGGAACCCTAACCGAGGAAAAGATCGACTTAATAAAACGTTATGGGATTAACCGCTTTTCGTTGGGAATCCAATCCTTTGATGATCAGTTGTTAAAATCAGTGGGTCGCATTCACACAGCTAATCAAGCACGCAAAGCCATCCAAAGATTGAGAGCTGCCGGGTTTACAAATCTTAATTTGGATTTGATGTTTGGGCTCCCAGGACAATCTATGAGGATATGGCAGGAGACCATTGAGGAAGCAATTTCAAATTCACCGGAGCATCTGTCCCTCTACGGGTTAATGCTGGAAGAGGGAACGCCTCTGTATACGCGCTGCTTTGAGAGTAATGCCCCTTGTCCTGCTAATGAACGCTGCTTGCTTCCAAATGAAGACATGCAGGCAGAAATGTATGAATGGGCTGCCAGGCGTTTGAAACAAGCTGGGTACAGACAATATGAAACCTCAAATTACGCCCGCAGAGGATATGAATGCCGGCATAACCTGGGGTATTGGCGGGGGGAGGATTATCTGGGGTTTGGCCCCGGTGGGGTAACTTGTTTGAACAGAGTGCGTTGGAAGAATATTGAGGATGTCCATACTTATTATCTGCGCTTGCTTGAAAGAAGGAGCCCCATTGACGAATCGGGGGAAGAGGTATTAACTTTGCGTGAATGCATGGCGGAGCGGATGATTTTAGGTCTGCGCCTGGAGGAAGGGGTTCATCTTCAATCCTTTAAAAATGATTTTGAGGTTGATCTCAGGGATATTTATCAAGGGGTTTTGGAACGCTATAAAAATAAGGATGTCTTTATCATCGAAGGTGATTATTTCCGGTTAAATCCTAAATATGCTTTTATCGCTAATTCAATACTGCAAGAGTTTGTCTAACACGAATAATTATCTAAAATGATTCTTGACAAAGGGAAAATGACATGGTAATGTGAAGACATCAACTGTTAGCACTCATCAAGGTAGAGTGCTAACAACGAAAAAGGGGATCAGCTTAGGAAGCGGGGGAAGCATGTATGCAAATGGATGAACGTAAACGTAAAATATTACGGGCGATAGTTCAAGACTATATTGCTACCGCTGAACCAATTGGTTCTCGAACCATTGCACGTAAGTTTGATTTGGGTGTATCTTCAGCCACTATCCGTAACGAAATGGCGGATTTGGAGGATTTAGGATATATTGAACAGCCTCATACTTCGGCAGGAAGAATACCCTCTGATGCAGGGTATCGCTACTACGTCGATTGTTTGATGGATCCTCAGGCGCTTAACGCTGAGGAAATGGAAATCATCGAACGAGAAAGTTCGAAAAAAATCCATGAACTTCAGGAAGTTGTAGCACATACAAGCAAGCTATTGTCTGAGCTTACCAATCTAACGAGTCTTGTGCTTGGCCCTCATAAAGGGAGAAGCACTTTTGGGAAGATGCATTTCCTGCCTTATCAGCCAGGTCAGGTAATCATGGTTATTGTTAAAGAAAATGGTGCTGTGGAAAACCATATTGTTGATGTGGGAGAGAACATCACGGCGGAAGAAATGCAGCATGTAGCGGATGTTTTCAATCAAAAAATGCGCGGTTATTCCATGAGTCAGGTAAAGCGCAGCTTGCTTCATGAAATATACAGTGATTTGTCTAAACAAAGACTGTTAATTGATAATGCTATGGAAATGCTGAGGGCTATTCTGGATGATAACGAGGATGATGAACGCATTCACCTCGGTGGGACTTTAAATATGCTTAACCAGCCTGAGTTCCGGGATTTAGGCAAGGTCAAAACCTTATTTAAAGTCTTTGAAGAAAATGAACCCTTGAAAAAGCTGTTGACCCCCCGCCAAGAGGGACTAAATGTCATCATTGGTGGAGAAAATACAATCAAAGAATTTCAAGATTGCAGTTTAATTTCTGCCACTTATAAAGTGAATGGCTTAACCATTGGAGCAGTAGGTGTCCTTGGGCCGACTCGTATGGATTATGCTAAAGTCATTGCCATTGTAGATTTCATGACCCAAAGTTTGACGGAAATTCTTACGAAGCGACGTCGGTGACGATAGTTGGTGTTGACTGAGCCTTTTGGTTCATTCTATATTAAATTAAAAACTTATGTTGATTAAGTTGCGAGAGGTGATTATGCATGGCGCGAATGGGAGAAGAAACTCTCAGAGGCCGAAAGCTTAGTAAGGATGAGAACCCAATAGAGGAGAACCAGGAACAGGATCTTGACCTTGAGAATTCTCCGGAAAAGGATAATCCTAATAGTAAAGAAATGAATCCTTTGGAAAGAATCCTGACCCTTGAGGCTGAGTTAGAGCAAGCTAAGGCTAATGTCAATGAACATCAGGATCATTTGATGAGGCTGCAGGCTGAATTCGATAATTACCGGAAACGGACCCAAAAGGAAAAAACGGAGATTATTAAATATGCCTCTGAACGTCTCATTGCAGAATTACTTCCCGTTTTGGATAATTTTGAACGGGCCGCCAGTTCAGCCCGAACCAACCCGGATTTCAATGCATTTTCACAAGGTGTGGATATGATTTTCCGGCAAATGCAAACGGTGCTTGACAAGGAAGGCCTCAAGGCTATAGAAGCTACCGGTCAACCGTTTGATCCCAATCTTCATGATGCTGTGCTCAGAGTAGAATCTGATGAACATCCGGAAAACACGGTTGTTGAAGAACTGCAAAAAGGTTATTACCTCAAGGAAAAAGTTCTGCGTCCCAGTATGGTCAAAGTTTCGAACTAGTAAAAGGAGGATAATTATCATGAGTAAAATTATAGGTATTGATTTAGGTACAACTAACTCCTGCGTGTCTGTTATGGAAGGCGGAGAAGCAGTTGTTATTCCAAACGCCGAAGGAAATCGTACAACTCCTTCAGTTGTGGGCTTTTCTAAGACCGGTGAACGATTGGTCGGACAGGTTGCTAAACGACAGTCCATTTCAAATCCCGACAAAACGGTAAGTTCTATTAAACGTCATATGGGCTCTGACTTTAAAGTAAAAATTGATGATAAGACGTTTACTCCACAAGAAATTTCCGCTATGGTGCTTCAAAAGCTCAAAACGGATGCTGAGGCTTATCTGGGTCAGTCAGTGACAAAAGCGGTTATTACGGTTCCGGCTTATTTTACGGATGCTCAGCGTCAGGCTACGAAAGATGCAGGGTCTATTGCCGGACTGGAAGTTCTGCGGATTATCAATGAACCAACGGCTGCAGCACTGGCATACGGACTGGACAAGAAAGATGATGCCACTGTTTTGGTATATGACCTTGGAGGCGGGACCTTTGACGTATCCATCCTTGAATTAAGCCAAGGCATGGTTGAGGTAAAAGCTACCAGCGGTAACAACAATCTTGGCGGAGATGATTTCGACCAACGTTTGATTGATTACATGGTAGCTGAGTATAAGAAAAGTCACGGTGTGGATCTTGCTAAAGACCGGGTTGCCCTCCAGCGCTTAAAAGAGGCTGCAGAAAAGGCCAAAATTGAACTTTCCGGTGTAACGACTTCTAATGTCAATCTGCCCTTTATCACGATGACAGCAGAAGGACCTCAACACTTGGACATGAATATTACACGGGCAAAATTTGATGAAATCACTTCGGATTTGGTTGAATCAACCGTTGGACCTACCCGTCAAGCAATGGCAGACGCCAAACTTTCCTGGAACGATATTAATCAAATTATCTTAGTCGGCGGTTCTACTCGTATACCGGCCGTCGTGGAAGCGATCAAGAAAGTCAGTGGTAAAGAGCCGCATAAAGGGGTTAATCCTGATGAAGTTGTTGCTATGGGTGCTGCTATTCAAGGGGGAGTACTCAGTGGTGATGTAAAAGATATGATCCTGTTGGATGTTACTCCTCTTTCCTTAGGAATTGAGACTCTGGGAGGAGTATTTACCAGAATTATTGACCGCAACACGACGATTCCGACGACAAAATCCCAGGTCTTCTCAACAGCTGCAGATAATCAGACCTCTGTTGACATTCATGTCCTGCAAGGGGAACGTGAGATGGCCAGCTACAATAAGACCTTAGGACGTTTCCAACTCACAGGAATTCCTCCGGCACCACGCGGCATTCCCCAAATTGAAGTCAAATTTGACATTGATGCCAATGGTATTGTTCACGTATCTGCCAAAGATGTGGCGACGGGAAATGAACAAAAAGTGACTATTACGTCTTCAACAGGTCTCTCCAAAGATGATATTGAAAAGATGAAGCAGGATGCTGAGGCTCATGCCGAGGAAGATAAAAAACACAAAGAGCTGATTGATGCTAGAAACCAAGCCGACTCAATCGCTTACCAAACCGAAAAAACTCTCAAAGAATTTGAAGGTAAGGGAGATTCTTCTGAAATTGAGAGCATTAAGAAGGCGGTAGAAGAACTGAAAACTGCTGCAACAGGTGAAAGTGCCGAAGAAATTAATGCTAAAATTGAGGCCTTGAATAAAGTACTTCATCCTTATATTGAAAAGATGTATCAACAACAAGCTGCTCAAGATCCCAATGCCGGTGCACAACCTGGGGCTGAGCAGGCTAAAAAAGATGATGATGTTGTCGATGCTGAGTTCACTGAAGTGAAAAAGGATCAATAAGAGAGATATAAAGTCTCCTATTGAAAGTAATAATATTTTTGGGGTGCAAAGGTCGAAAAGCCTTTGTGCCCGTTTGTTTGTTCATCGTTCATTAGGTTATCAAAAAACGGATATTTTCTTGTGCTTCTGGCCGAAGGATCATATAATACTATAGAACTTTGCTGGCTGATTGAATGGTTTTTAAGCAGGAATGTGGAGGGAAATAATGAAACGCGATTACTACGAGGTGCTCGGAGTCGAGCGGAATACAAGTGAGCAGGAGATAAAAAAAGCGTATAGAAAGTTAGCTCGCCAATATCATCCGGATGTTAACCCGGGGGATAAGGAAGCGGAAGAAAAGTTTAAAGAAATAACAGACGCCTATGAAGTTTTAAGTGATTCGGAAAAGCGGGCCCGTTATGACCAATTTGGTCATTCGGATCCTGGTATGGGTGGCATGGGCGGCGGCTTTGGAGATATGGGCGGCTTCGGCGATATCTTCGATATGTTCTTTGGTGGGGGCGGACAGCGGCGCGGCGGACCGCAGCGGGGTTCAGATTTGCGTTATTCCATGACCTTAACCTTTGAAGAAGCCGCCTTTGGGACGGAAAAAGAAATCCAGATTCCACGGGATGAGACTTGTACAGAATGTCAGGGGTCCGGTGCTGCTCCAGGTACCCATCCTACGACTTGTTCACAATGTCATGGCAGCGGGCAAGTTAAAGCAACGCAGCGAACTCCTTTTGGGCATATTCAAACTGCCAGAACCTGTCCAACTTGTCAAGGTGAAGGGCGGACAATTAGTAGCCCTTGCTCAACTTGCCATGGACAAGGAAAGGTCCGTAAGGTCAAAACTCTCAAAATTAATGTTCCTGAGGGTTCTGAAGACGGCCTGAATTTGAGGCTCAGCGGGGATGGGGAAGCCGGCTCTAAAGGAGGACCTCCGGGGGACCTTTATATCGTTCTAAACGTTAAACCACATAAGTTTTTTGAACGGGATGGAAATGATGTCTATTGTGAGATACCCATCACCTTTATACAGGCCGCCCTGGGAGCGGAGATCGATATTCCTACCCTTGATGGATTGGTTAAGATGAAGATTCCCGAAGGAACCCAAACATCGACGGTGTTTCGCTTAAAAGGCCATGGAATTCCTCGCCGCCGTGGAACTGGGCGTGGAGATCAGCATGTTCGCGTGGTTTTAACAACACCGACAAAACTGAACGAAAAGCAGAAGAAACTATTGAGAGAATTCGGAGAAGTCACTTCGGAACAGCAGCAGATGGGTAAAAAATCCTTGTTCGAAAAGTTCAAAGAAAACCTCCGTGATGCAATGGGGTAAAAAAGGAGTATATACAAATGGATTGGCGCGAAGTGGCGGTAACAGTTTCATCGGAAGGAGAGGAAACTGTTGCCGATCTTTTTTATGAACTGGGTTGTCCAGGAGTCAGTGTGGAAGATCCGGAACTTTTGTTAAGCTATGTGAAATCCGGTAACTGGGATTACCATGACTTTGGCGAGGTAGGACTCACCGGAACTTCTGTAGTCAAGGGTTATTTTCCGGAAAATGATGAGCTTTCCGACAAGCTTAAGAAGCTTGATGAAGGCCTATGCCATCTCTTGGAACGTTATCCCCACTGGATTGTTCAGAGCAGGGGATTAACTTTAAAGGAAGAGGACTGGGCAAATGCTTGGAAGGCTTATTTTAAGCCTCTAAAAATTGGGGAGCATTTTTTAATTAAGCCGACTTGGGAGAAGGCAAATCTCGAGTCCGGAGACGTTGTTTTGGAGCTTGATCCGGGTATGGCTTTTGGTACAGGAACTCATCCAACGACAACGTTATGTTTAAAGACCTTAGAGGGCATGATAAAACCGGAGCAAAAGGTTTTCGACTTGGGGACAGGTTCCGGCATATTGGCAATTGCTGCAGCTAAACTTGGTGCAACGGTGGACGCAGTGGATCTTGATGCAGTAGCTGTAAAGGTTGCCCAAGAAAATGTCACCTTAAACAAGGTGAATGACCGGGTACGAGTGTTAAGAGGAGACTTAGGCACCGTCCTGGAGGGACAGGCTGATGTGGTCATTGCCAATATTATTGCGGATGTGATTTTGGCATTGCTCCCGGATTTAAAGCGGTTACTGCGTCAAAACGGCGAATTTCTGGCCTCGGGAATTATTGAAAAACGTGCTGATGAAGTGGAAACAGCACTAAAGGAGTTTGGATTCGAAATTATTGAACGAGTGGAGGATTCTGGCTGGATTTTACTTCGAGCGAGGTGGGCTTAAATGAATCGTTTTAAAATCACAGAACTTGGTCGGGATTTTTTTTGGCTGCGAGATGCAGAACGAGAACATCTAGTAAGAGTTTTAAGGCTTTCTCCAGGGGATTTGGTCGTAGGCTATGATAATACGGGGAGAGAGTATACCGCAGTTGTTGTCAATATTGAAGACAAGAGTGTTACTTGCCGTATTCTAAGTACGGATGAACCTGATGTTGAAGCACATACTTCTGTCTATATTGTTGCAGGATTGTCAAAAGGGGAACGAATGGATTGGGTAATCCAAAAAGGGACGGAGTTAGGCATGGCCGGACTCATACCTTTGCGGGCAAAACGGGCTATTGTACATATTGAGGGCAAGAAAGCTCAGGACAGGGTAGCCCGCTGGCAAAAAATCGCCTCGGAAGCTGCAAAACAGTCACACAGGGTTCTGGAACCGGAAATTAAAGAGGTCAGTGATTGGAAAGATATTAAAGGACTTTTGCCGGAGGATACTCAATGGATTATTCCCTATGAAGAGGAGAAGTCGCAGCGAATGGCCCCTGTACTTGGAGGCATGAAAGCAGAGCATCCCGTTGCTATTATTATTGGTCCTGAGGGCGGTTTTGAGGAAAGCGAAGTAGCTTGGGCGAAAGAAAACCTCGGAGCTCAAAGTGTTTCATTAGGGCCTAGGATACTTAGGACGGAAACGGCGGCAATGGCAGCCCTGACGCTGGTGCTGGGGCATTTTGGGGATCTGGGCTAGGGGACTTGTGTGTACAGCCCCTCGGTCTTACGACGCAGATTTCATGTGCGCCTTCTATGCAGGTTCTTGCAAGTCGGAAAAAGGTGGAATAATTAATGCCATTAGATAGTCAAAAAACCGTTTGTTTCGTTACCCTGGGCTGTAAGGTGAATCAGACAGAAAGTGAAGCAATGGCCCAACTTTTTCGTGAGGCGAATTATGAAGTGGTGAATGCCTCAGAAGAAGCGGATGTTGTTGTGGTGAATACCTGTACTGTGACGAATACGGGGGACAGCAAATCCAGGCAGGTGATTCGCCGGATGATTAAGGCTCATCCGGAGAGTGTCGTTGTTGTTATGGGTTGCTATGCTCAAACTGCACCGGGGGAAGTGCTGGGGATTGACGGGGTTGATCTGGTTCTTGGTACTCAGGACCGCATGAAAGTTTTTGAGTGGATCGATCGTGTGCAGGCTGAGAAGGCTCCTCAAAATGCCGTACGGGATATCTGGGATGCTGAAACATTTGAAGAGCTTCCTCAGCTCAGGGAAGAACATCGTACAAGGGCAATGTTAAAGATTCAGGAAGGGTGCAATCAATTTTGTACCTATTGTATTATTCCCTATGCTCGGGGGCCGTTACGAAGCCGGCTACCGGAAAATGCCCTTGCTGAGGCTCAGAGGTTAGTTGAGGAGGGTTACCCGGAGATTGTTTTGACGGGTATTCATACGGGATTTTACGGTCAAGACTTAGGACAAGGGTGGAATTTGGCCCGTTTGGTACGAGAACTGGATAAGATTGATGGACTTCGGAGGCTGCGTTTAAGTTCCATTGAGCCTATGGAATTTACGGATGATTTAATAGAGAGTATCGTTTCTTCCGCTAAACTTTGTCCTCACTTGCATATTCCTTTACAGAGCGGCAGTGATGAAGTCTTAAAACGTATGAATCGCCCCTATGATTTGAGGGAGTATCGAGATTTGCTGGAAAGGCTGCGTCAGAGGATCCCGAATCTTGCGGTTACGACGGATATCATTGTCGGCTTCCCTGGGGAAACTGAGGCTGATCATGCTTCGACAATAGAATTTGCCAAGGCCTGTAAGTTTGCCGGAATTCATGTGTTTCCTTATTCTAAGCGTAAAGGAACTCCTGCTGCCGAGTATCCTGATCAAGTTTTGAAGAAGTTAAAGGAGCAAAGGGTTAAAGAGCTCATAAAGGTTGCACGAGACAGTCAAAATAGGTTTAGCAGTCAATTTGTTGGCAGTTCTGTGGAAGTGCTGATTGAAAAGGTTGATGCCAAAGGATGGGCACTTGGGCATACTCCTCATTATATTCAGGTTCAGATTCCTTGTCGCGAGGATGGAAGACAGTGGTCGGCCGGAGAGTTTATAACGATAATATTAAGCGAGCATAATCTTAGGCTTTCTTAGGTGAGATTGACAAGTTGCTCGGGATATCTCAATTTATGTGTTAAAATTTGTCACTTAAAAGGATAATTGAATAAGATAATGGAGGGAATAAATAAAATGTCTGATTGTATTTTTTGCAAAATCGTACAAAAGGAAATCCCCAGTGAAATTGTTTATGAAGATCAAGAACTTATGGCTTTTAAAGACATTCAGCCATTGGCACCAGTGCACATAGTTATTATACCGAAAGTCCATTTGCGAAGCGTGAATGATATTACCCCTGAAAATGAACCATTAGTTGGCCGCCTTTTCGGAGTTGTTCGCCGATTGGCTGAGGAATTTGAAGTGAATGAATCAGGTTATCGAGTAGTTTCTAACATGGGAACCGATGGTGGCCAAATTGTGGGGCATCTGCATTTTCATTTACTTGGAGGTCAGGCACTTAACGCGAGAATTGGCTGATTTATTATTCTGATTAAGGAAATATGTGTCCCTATTCGTCAGGTGTTGCCGTGAAAGTTGGCTTGACGCAATTTCCTTCATCCAGTATAATAATAAAGTATATTTGTGATGATCCAGTGGAGGGAGGGATAGACAATGAGTGAAGTCAGAGTTGGTAAAAATGAATCCCTTGATGCCGCACTCCGCCGGTTCAAGCGTTCTTGTCAAAAGGCAGGTCTAAGCGCAGAAGCTCGTAAACACGAGGCATATGAAAAACCAAGTGTGAAGAGAAAGAAAAAGTCTGAGGCTGCACGTAAACGCAAGTTCAAGTAAGGAGTGTCTTCGAATTGACCCTGAAAGATCGCTTGGTTGAGGATATGAAGGCTGCCATGAAGGCTAAAGAGGAGGGGAAGGTAAGACTTTCCGTCATCCGAATGGCCAGGGCCGCCATAAAAAATGCTGAGATCGACAAGAAGATTGAATTTAACGATGAGCAAGTCATAGAAGTTTTAGCACGTGAAGTTAAGCTGCGTCGGGATGCGCTTGAAGTTTTCGGGCAGGCGGATCGCCCTGATCAGGTTAAGGCTTTAGGAGAGGAATTGGCGGTTCTTATGGATTACCTTCCTCAACAGCTTTCTGAAGGGGATATTCGCCAACTCGTTCAGGAGACCGTTACCACATTAGGGGCACAAAGTCTGAAAGACCTCGGGAAAGTCATGGGAGCAGTTACTCCTAAGACAAAAGGTCGAGCTGATGGCAAACTTGTCAATCAGATTGTACGGGAAATTCTCGGGGCGTAACTAATTAATTTTAGTAAAAGAGGCTCAGTTACAGAAAGTGACTGGGTCTTTTTACTTTACTGCTTGGCTTCGGTGTTCACCAATAATTTTGATATTAAGGCTTGGACTATATTGGCTTTTCCCTTCATAGATATTTTGGTAAGGGAGGGGTTTTTTTGTTCAAGAAAATACAAACAAGCGTAGGAGAGGTTTTGGATTTTCCACCTGACGTCGTGGGAGAAGGTCCTAAAATTACAATAATTGGACGAAAACAAATAGTCGTTGAGAATTATAACAGCATCCTTAATTTTTCTGAGGAAGAAATTCGTTTAGAAACAGCAGAGGGAGATATTTATTTTAGAGGAAAGGGGTTAATGCTTAAAGTTATTTTAGCTACAGAACTTCAAATTGAAGGGGAGCTTACGTCCTTTTCCTTTGGTGGAGGGGAGATGAAGTAATGTTTGAATGGCTGAGAATATTTTGGTCCGGGCGAATTCTTTTTCTCGCAAGGGGGGAGCAATTGGCCCGCTTTGTTAATCTCGTCTCTAAAGAGGGAATCATTCTTTATCATACCCAAAAATCCGAACGAGGGATGAGAGCACAAATTGAGCTGGCAGACTTTCGGCGGCTGCGTAGAGCAGCCCGACGTACACACACAAGAATACATATAATAGCCAAGTATGGCTGGCCTTTTATTGCAGCACGTTGGTGGCGCCGAAAAGGGTTGTTAGTTGGGATTTTGATAATTGCGTTCTTTCTGACAGTCCTCTCTCAGCTTGTGCTTTCAATTTCAGTCTTGGGAAATAAGAATCTCAGCTCAAGTGATGTGCTGGAACGAGCCGAAAAACTGGGACTTAAGACTTGGGTTTATTCAAAGAAATTAGATTTAAACACAATTGCTAAAGCTCTTCAAGATCAACTGCCGGATGCTGCTTGGATAGGAATTGAACGGCATGGAACGAGTATACAAATTAGAGTGTCAGAGAAAATTCGCCCTTCTATCCCGGATGAAGCCGGCAATTTAGTTGCCAGTCATGCTGGAATTGTCAAAGAAATTATGGTGATAGAAGGAACTCCTTTGGTTCATGAGGGTGAAACAGTTCGGGCAGGTCAAGTATTGATTAAGAGTCCCGAAGGAAATACTATGGAAGCAAATGGAGCGTCTTCGCCTTCTGTGGCCAGGGGATTTGTACGGGCGCGAGTGTGGTACAGTGCTGAAGCTAAAATACCTCTTGTTGAGGATAAAGTTGAGGAAAGTGGGAGAGTTGCCATAGGCAGGGGTATAAAAATTGGCTCCCGCGTTATAATGCTAACAACACAGAATTCTCCCTTTGAGCAATCTCGCAAAGAAGTAATCGCTCAATCTCTAAAACTCTGGAGGAATTGGCGCTTTCCTGTCGAAGGTATAAGAGTAAATCATATCGAACTCCGTAATGTGCACATTGAACGTTCTGTAACCGAAGCTCGTCGACTTGCCGAACAGACGGCCAGGGCTGAAGTTATGAAGAAAATTGCCAAAGGGGTTCCTATTGTACTGGAAACAGTAAAAATTCTCACCAACAGTTCGGATTCTGAGAGAATCAGAGTGGAAGTGGAAACCTACGAGGATATAGCAGTGTACGCTAATCCGTAAGCAATTTATTGATAATTATTTAGCCCTAATAATTGACTAATCGTGAAGTAGGGCATTGGGAAGTAAGGATGATGGTATTGAAGATCAAAATATTCAAGAAGATCTGGGATGAGCTGTCCAGCCGTCTTGATTGGCTTAAACATCACACCACTTGGCTGCGTGCTATTGTTGGAGTGATGTATTTTCTGTTGTTTACAGTGTTGTTGTCTTCCAATATTTTTGTATCGACATTACAGTTGGAATTAGGAGAACCTAGTCCTCAGCTTATTACTGCTCCGTGGAATAAAGATATTGTGGATGAAGCAAAGTATACCAGGGACAAGGAGGCGGCGGCAAAAGCGGTCCAACCCGTCTACAAACCGGATGAGGAGTATTTAAACTTACTGACCAAGGAACTGGACAATGCCTTTGTTTCTTTGCGTAATGCTTCTGCTTCGGGAGATACAGGGATTGCCGAACTCAAGAAAATACCACTCTTTGCAAAATTGTCGGAGAGTGTGCTTACCTCTTTAGTTGATACCGTACCCAGCGAACTGGAGAATGCTGAAAAAGTTGGCAGAGACATCATTCTCAGCAGAGCCCGTAATTTGGAAACAGGGGCCAAGACAAATGAAGGGATGACGTCTTTTCGTGATCAGACAAAAGCGCAACTTGATGAGGCCGATTTGACCGAAGATGCCAAAACCTTATTTAAGGCTTTCCTGGATCAGGAGGTAACACAGCCCACCTTAATTGTGGACGAGTCAACGACAGAAGCTTTACGAACAGCTGCTAAAGCTTTAGTAAAGCAGGAGACATTATATTACAAGGCTAATCAAAAAATAGTGGGCGCTGGGGAAATTGTTGACGATACAATCTACCAGGTTTTAGTTCAGTATGGATTAATTAATAGTAATAATACTTTGAACTCTGTATTGGGAATTGCTCTCATTGTGCTTATCGGAATGAGCGCTATATTAGTCTATTTATTTCAATATAAGCGGGATATTTTACGTGTAACGAATCGTCTGGTCTTGATCGGGCTTATTATGAGCTTAGTCTTGGCAATTGGACGTGCGGTAATCGCCTTGAATTTGGGAGCGGATTTTGATACGTTGTCGGGAATGTTGATTCCCATTGCTTGGGCGACGATGACGGTTGCTATTTTAGTTGGCGTTGATATTGCGGTAATGGTGACCTTGGTCTTAGCAGTGTTTGTTGCTGTTTTAGTGGACCCATCACTTTCGACAGCTTTCGGCCTGCATGCAGGGATAGTTGCTTTATTTGGAGGGATTGTTGGAGTTTACAGCGTATCCCGCCTTAGTCAGCGTTCCGACTTAGCACGTGCCGGGATCTTTGTTTCCGGAGTTAATGTTCTAGTCATTAGCGGGATCGCTTTGACTTCGGATATGAGGGCAACAGTTTGGGCTGTTGGCGTTATGCTGGGTGTCGTCAACGGTTTGGCATCTTCGTTTTTAACGGTCGGAGCTTTGCACTGGTTTGAGTCAGGGTTTCATATTACATCATCAGTGCGTCTTTTAGAGTTATCGGACCCCAATCGACCGTTGCTGAAACGTTTGTTGATGGAAGCGCCGGGGACGTATCATCACAGTATTCTGGTAGGAAATTTAGCTGAAGCGGCTGCGGAAGCGGTTCAAGCGGATGCGACCTTAGTAAGAGTTGGAGCCATGTATCACGATATCGGCAAATTAAAACGTCCTTACTTTTTTATTGAAAATCAATTTACTCAAGATAACCCTCATGACAAGATCGCCCCCACCCTGAGTTCATTAATTATTACCTCTCATGTCAAAGATGGGTTGGAAATGGCGAAGGAAAATAAACTTCCCCTTCAGGTCCAAGATATAATAGCTCAGCATCATGGGGACAGTTTGGTTACGTTCTTTTACCACAAAGCCCTTGAAGAATACGAAAATGTCCCGGAGGAAAGCTTTCATTATGAAGGCCCAAAGCCTCAAACAAAAGAGGCGGCATTAGTTGCTTTAGCCGATAGTGTAGAGGCAGCTGTCCGTTCAATGAAACAGCCTACTCCGGGGCGAGTTGAAGGATTCGTTCGCAAAATTATTAAAGATAAGCTGAATGATGAGCAATTGGATCAGTGTGATTTAACATTTCAGGATTTAGACCGTATTGCAATGGCCTTTGTACGTGTCTTAAGCGGAATTTTCCATTCTCGGGTGGAATATCCTGAGATGCCGAGTGTTCGGGAAAACGGACAAAATTCAATGCATAAAAAGCAGTCCGGAGAAGCTGGCCCTGAGTGCGAGGACACCCCAAAAGCAGTTGGGCAAGAAAGTATTAAAGGGACAGCTGACGCTGAGGTTTCTAATACTAATCAGAAAGTATAACTTTTGGTTGCATACTGCAAGAAGGGCTAATACGTGCAAAGACAGTGTCTTCGGGCGCCAGCCAAGTTTTCTAATGAGGAGTAAAAAGACTTACTTATTGCGGACGTTTGAAATCGAAGGGAGGAAGGGTAAATTATCTTCTTTTTTGAGACAGATGGTTTACTTGTAATTCTATGATCATAGATATTTCTTGGGAAGAAGAGTCCATCTCGCCGGAGGAGCGTGAATCCCTGACTGATTTATTAAATCAAGGGGTTCAAGAAGCGATCCGGCGGTCAGATGGGCCTGAAGAAGCGGAAGTAAGTTTAGTGTTAATCAATGATGAGCGTATCCACGAATTAAACCTCGAGTATCGAGGAGTTGACCGGCCGACGGATGTTCTTTCCTTTGCCTTACAAGAAGAGGTTGAGGAAGAACCGGATATTGTGGCAGAGGATGATATGCTGGGAGATATTTTAATTTCTGTTGAACGAGCAAGAGAACAGGCCAAGGAGTATGGACATTCCTTCGAACGGGAGATTATTTATTTAGCTGTCCATGGAACACTTCATTTGTTGGGTTATGATCACGAGGAGGAGACGGATAAACAAGAAATGCGCAGCAAAGAAGAAGAGGTCATGTCAAGACTAAAATTAGAGAGAGTTTAATAATGGCGAATGGTTGATCACTGCAAGGGGAGTTGGCACATGGGGAGAAATCGAAGATCAGGGTTTTGGCGCAGTTTGAATCAAGCCTGGCGAGGAGTATTGTATACGGTCAGAACACAGAGCCATGTACAGTTCCATTTCGTTGCAGGTACCAGTGTCTTGCTCCTGGCATGGTGGAGTGAGGTATCGCGGTTTGAATGGTTAATTCTAATTTTTGCCATTGGCAGTGTTATCGGCGCTGAAGTAATGAACTCAGCAATTGAAATTGTGGTTGACATGGTCCAGCCTAACTTTCATCCTTTGGCCGGTATGGCAAAAGATGTAGCCGCCGGAGCTGTTTTGGTAACTTCGCTTCAAGCAGCTGTGATCGGAATCATTGTATTTGCTCCGGTATTGTATCGTTTCGCGGTGGAGATGTTATATTAAAGGAGTGGTTTTTTCGTGAGGCAGGATCCAGGGCAGTTAACGGAAGTGATAGGGAAAGAAATTGAAGGACTTGATCAAAAATCCATCCTGGAACTTATCGAGCAGGCAAAAACAGTGTATGAGCAGGCCTATGCTCCTTATTCTCACTATCCTGTTGGGGCCGCAGCAGTTTTTTCCTCAGGTAAAATATACAGCGGGTGCAACGTGGAGAATGCCAGTTATGGTCTAACGGTATGTGCAGAGCGTAATGCAATTTTCCAGGCTGTAGCCCAAGGAGAAAGAGAATTAAAGGGAGTAGCCATTGCAGTTCCAGGCGATGGTTTTCCTTCTCCCTGTGGTGCCTGCCGGCAAGTGATTCGTGAGTTTGCTGCGGATTGTCCGGTTATTTTAGTAAATGGCCGGGGAGAAGTTCGTTTGACCAGTTTGAACGTGCTGCTGCCTGAGGGTTTTGGGCCGGAGTTTTTTGAATAGACATGATTGGTTAAGGTTAAGGTAATATGTAGAGTACAAAATGCTGGAAGATAGGGAAGTGACTTCACTTTTGGGTTCGAAGAAATCTCGTGAATTTAGGTCAGGCTTTGTATCGGTTATTGGCAGACCGAATGCAGGGAAATCGACATTACTTAACCATTTATTAGGGCAAAAAGTACTTATTATGTCCGATAAGCCTCAGACTACTAGAAACCGTATTCAGTGTATTTTAACCGAGGAACGGGGACAGGTTATCTTTTTAGATACACCAGGCATACATAAACCTAAACATAAACTTGGAGAATTCATGGTTGGTACGGCAAAGGAATCCATGCGCGAAGTGGATGTTATCCTCTATGTGGTGGACCTTTCTGCAGACTTTGGTCCAGGAGAAGAGTATATTATAGCAATGCTCAAACAGACTAAAACTCCCTGTGTGCTTGCTTTGAATAAAGTTGATTTGTTGAATAAGGAACAGTTAATGCGTAAGGTTCAGCAATTTTCACAAATGGCTGATTTTAAGGCGATAGTGCCTATTTCTGCAAAAACGGGAGAAAACACGGACGAACTTTTGAACGTGATTTTCAATCAGCTTTCCAGCGGGCCCATGTATTATCCCGAGGATGAAGTGACTGACCAACCGGAACGTTTTATCATGGCAGAATTAGTGCGAGAAAAAGTGCTCCAGTTGACTCATGATGAGATTCCCCATTCAATTGCGGTTGTTATTGAAGAAGTACAAGAAAAGAAGACATTGGTAAAAGTACGCGCTCTGGTAGTCGTAGAAAGAGAGTCGCAGAAGGGAATTATTATTGGGTCAGGTGGTAAACAGCTTAAGGAGATTGGGCGTTTAGCTCGTCAGGATATTGAGGCTTTGCTGGGCAGTCCGGTTTTCTTAGAACTTTGGGTTAAAGTAAAAAAAGATTGGCGGAATCGCCTCGATAGCCTGCGCAATTATGGTTATGGAAAGGAAAAGGAATGACAGTGATGAATCTTGCAGGAATAACGGATCATACGTTATTGAAACCGGATGCATCGGAAAAAGATATTGTGGCGCTATGTCACGAAGCTCAAGAACATAAATTGGCGGTTGTTTGTGTTAATCCCTGTTATGTGCAAACGGCTGCGAAACTTTTGCATGGTACAGGAATTTGTGTTGCTGCGGTAGTTGGTTTTCCTTTGGGAGCTACCTACACAGAGGCTAAAGTACAAGAAGTATTTATGGTTAAGGCCCATGGCGGTAAGGAAGTCGATATGGTCATGAATATCGGCTGGGCTAAATCCGGGAATTGGAAAGCCGTTGAGCGGGATATCTTCAGGGTTGTTGATGCTGCCCATAGTTGCGGGTTAACCATTAAAGTCATTATTGAAACGTGTCTGTTGAATGAAGACGAGAAAAAAACCGCAGCCGAAATAGTTAAACGTTCAGGAGCAGACTTTATCAAGACATCTACGGGCTTTGCCGGCGGAGGGGCCACTGTTGAGGATGTTCACCATTTGAAAGAGTGGGTTGGAGAAAATGTAAAGGTTAAGGCCTCGGGCGGAATCAGGACTAAGGAGTTTGCCCTTGAACTTGTAGCGGCTGGTGCTGATAGGTTGGGGACGAGTAAGGTGCTTCTTTAATAAATTGCATACTTAGTTTAAAGATTACAAAGAATAGAAAGGGTGAGTAGAGCGTGGCCGTTTATCATGCGGACGCGTTAGTGATCCGCAGTAAACAATTTAGTGAGTCGGATCGGGTGCTCACTCTTTTTTCCCGTGAGTTAGGGAAACTGCAGGCTGTAGCAAAAGGCGTGCGTAAACCCAAGAGCCGGCAAAGGGCGGGAGCTCAGTTGTTTACATATGGTGATTTTCTGATTCACCGGGGGAGATCTCTTGATACAGTCAGTCAATGCAGCCCGAAGGAGAGCTTCCCGCATTTATGGAATGATCTGGATCGGTCATTGGCTGCTTCAGGGATCGCTGAGTTATTGGATATTTCAACTATTCAAGAACAGCCTAATCCGGAGCTTTTTACCCTTACGTTAACCTGCTTTTTTTTGCTCGCAGAATTTGACCCTTCTCTTGTGCTTGGTGCTTATGCCTTAAAGCTTATGGGAATTATGGGCTATCGTCCGTTGCTGGGAGAATGTGCGTCTTGTGGGGAGAGTATAAAGGGTGAGCGTTTATTGTTTAGTCTTGAGGCAGGGGGAACGCTATGTGTACTTTGCCGGGAAGGCTATTCTGGACGATGGATCCGGGCAGGAAGCATTGCTTTTATGCGTCAGCTGATTCGTGCCGATCTTAGGAAGCTTGATCGTTTGCGGTGGAGTCCTTGGATGCAGCAGGAGATTCTGGAGACATTACGTCTTTATATCGAACATAGATTTGAGCGGCCGCTGAAATCTTGGCGAATGGGAAGCATTACTCAGGACGATCTGATGGGAAATCATGAAGGAAAGGAAGGGGCAGAACATGAGTGAACCTTGGACAGAACTTGAAAAAATAGATATCTTGCGCCAACGCATGGGGATTGGCTATGAAGAGGCGCGTACCGCCTTAGATTTGGCTCAGGGCGATTTATTAAAGGCTTTAGATGATCTGGAGAGGGTTCGTAAAGGTTTGGAACAGGAATGGCATTTTGAGGAGCGTGGTCAAGGTATTTGGGATAGTGTGAAATCTACGATGTCAGATATCGGTCATTCTACTATCAGTCTCAAACGCCATGATAATACCATCATCAGTCTTTCGGCTCCCTTAGGGCTGGCTTTGGCCTATACAATATGGAGAAAACCGGGCTTAAGGATGTTGGCACTTATAGGGGCAGTTGGAGCAGCCGTCAACCACTTTGAATTGGAAGTAACCACTAGGCATGAATTTCCTTCCTCTGAAGAGACATCTGATTTTTAGGTGAAAGTATACTTGTGTAAACCTTATGCTTCAATTGTCGGTCTTGAATTCGGTTTAGAGTATGGTTAAGAGAAAGAGAGAGAGTATGGATTTCGCTGATTCTATAAAAAAATATGTCCCCTTCAATGAGCAAGAGAAAAATGATCAGGCAATAATCTTACGTTGCTTAGAAGTCTTTGAGGATGTTCTAACGAGAAGTAATAAAATTGCCCATTTCACAAGCTCCGCTTTTGTGGTTAATAAAAGCAGGGATAAGGTGTTGGTTGTCCATCATAATATCTATAACTCTTGGTCTTGGACCGGCGGGCATGCTGATGGTGAAACGGATTTATTGGCTGTTGCTATTAAAGAATTAAAAGAAGAAACCGGAGTGGAAAAGATTTGTTTAGTCACTCCAGGCATATTCTCCTTGGACATACTTCCTGTGTTAGGGCATATCAAACGAGGAGAATATGTATCTCCTCATTTGCATCTGTCGGCAGCGTTTTTATTTGAGGCAGATGAAAATGAGCCGTTAACCGTCAAAGAAGATGAAAATAGCGGTGTTCAGTGGATTCCTTTGCTTAAGTTAACGGCATATAGCAATGAACCTCATATGCATAAGGTGTATGAAAAATTAATTACTAAAATTGATAGGTTATGAAAAATTGACATAATCTCTTCCTGAGCATATAATGATTAAAATTAAACACCTTTTAAGATGCGATGATGGGAAAGAAATTCACGAAACCTCTCAAAAAGCGAGTTCGGGCGGGTGAGAGCCGAATGGGAGAAATGAATGGGGCAGCTCTGAGCACATAAAACGAAGGGGACCTTG
Organism: Desulfosporosinus orientis DSM 765; assembly: GCF_000235605.1. Lineage (GTDB taxonomy): Bacteria > Bacillota > Desulfitobacteriia > Desulfitobacteriales > Desulfitobacteriaceae > Desulfosporosinus > Desulfosporosinus orientis. Next base: position 5,180,565 of record NC_016584.1, on the reverse strand, counting down.
AGGGGTCAAACAGGGTGGAACCGCGGGAACAAACTCTCGTCCCTGTAGCTAAAATACGCTACGGGGGTGAGGGTTTTTATTTTAGTGCAGCTAAGGAAGCTATCTCGGCTAAAGCCTCGCTGTACCAGGTTCTTTGATACTTGTTTGGTGAAGGAGTTAAAAGGATTTTTAGCAAAAATCTAAGGAGGTTACTATGAAATTTCAAGATATTATCCTTAGTCTTAACCAGTTTTGGGGAGAGCAAGGGTGTATTATTGCTCAGCCCTATGATGTGGAAACTGGAGCTGGGACGATGAATCCAGCTACTTTTCTGCGGGCCTTGGGTCCGGAACCGTGGAATGTAGCTTATGTGGAGCCGTCACGACGTCCGACGGATGGACGGTATGGGGAAAATCCCAATCGCTTGCAGCACTATTTTCAATATCAGGTCATTCTGAAACCTTCTCCTGATAATGTTCAGGAACTGTACCTGCAAAGTTTGGAGCGATTAGGAATTAATCCTCGCGAACACGATATTCGCTTTGTAGAAGATAACTGGGAGTCTCCAACCTTAGGAGCTTGGGGGTTAGGCTGGGAAGTTTGGCTGGATGGTATGGAAGTAACTCAGTTTACCTATTTTCAACAATGCGGGGGTATTGACTGCAAACCGGTTTGCGCAGAAATCACCTATGGACTGGAGCGTCTGACCACTTTTATTCAGAATAAAGATAATGTCTATGATATCGAATGGGTCGGGGATGTGACCTATGGCGATATTTATCTGCAAAATGAAATTGATTACTCTCACTATAATTTTGAAGTAGCGGATATTGAGGCTTTACAAACTTGGTTTGACATGTATGAGCATGAAGCCAAGCGGGTGGCAGAAAAGGGCTTAGTGCTTCCAGCCTATGACTATGTTTTGAAATGTTCTCATACTTTTAATCTGCTTGATGCTCGAGGTGCTATTAGTGTCACAGAACGTACCAGTTATATTGCCCGCGTCCGGGCATTGGCTCGTCTTTGTGCCCATGCTTATGTTGAACAGCGGGAGAGATTAGGGTTCCCGCTGTTGAAAAATAATGCTGCGAAAGGGGTGGAGTAATAATGGCGAAGGATTTTTTGCTTGAAATTGGTACAGAGGAAATCCCAGCTAAGTTTTCTCCGGGAGCAATGGCTCAGCTGGAAGAACAGGCTGGCAAACGCTTTGCAGAACTCCGCTTAACCTATCAGGAAATTAAGGCTTTTGCCACTCCTCGCCGTTTGACACTTATGGTCATGGGACTTGCAGAAAGGCAAGAGGATTTATCAATGGAAGTCAAAGGACCGGCAGTGAAAGCGGCTTATGATGCAAAAGGAGAGCCCACGAAGGCAGCTCAAGGATTTGCTCGAGGGCAGGGTGTTCCTGTTGAAAGTCTGTTTACTCAAGAAATTAATGGGATCCCTTATGTCTTTGCCCGAAAATCTGAGGTGGGACTGGACACAGCAGCGCTTCTGCCTCAAGTTGCAGTGGAGATTATCGGCGCCTTGCATTTCCCGAAGCCCATGCGTTGGGGAGAGCTTGATTTTCGCTTCGCCCGGCCTATTCGTTGGATTGTTGCTCTCTACGGTTCAGAGGTTATTCCTTTTGAATTCGTAGGTTTAAAATCAGGGCGAGTTTCGCGGGGACATCGGACTCTTTCTGTCAATGAAGTAATTATCGAGAAACCAAGTGATTATCCTGAGGCTTTACGAAAGGCCTTCGTTATTATTGATCCTGAAGAGAGAAAAGCCAGTATCCTGGCACAAATAAAAACTCTTGCTGATCAAGTGGGCGGTCAAGTGCCTTCTGACGAAGAACTTTTAGGCGAAGTTATCCATCTTGTAGAATATCCCACAGCCTTGCTTGGTGAAGTAGCGCCTCAATATATGCATTTGCCGGAAGCAGTAATCACAACACCAATGCGGGAGCATCAGCGATATTTCCCTCTTCGTGCTGAAAACGGAAAATTGCTGCCTTATTTTATCACCGTTCGTAACGGTAATGAGTTTGCCCTTGATAAGGTCAGGGTGGGAAATGAAAAGGTGCTGAAAGCTCGTTTAGAGGATGCGGCTTTCTATTACAGAGAAGATCAGAAGGTTTCCCTAGCGGATTTGGTTCCTAAGTTGGGGAAAATTGTCTATCACGAAAAATTAGGAACAGTTGAACAACGTGTCGAACGTTTACGGGGACTATCAAAATATTTAGCAGAGCAGCAAGAGTTTGCCGGACCTAAAAAGGATGATATTGATCGAACGGCTTATTTGGCCAAAGCCGATCTGGTTACTTTGATGGTTGGCGATTTCCCCGAGCTGCAAGGGATCATGGGGGCAGATTATGCTAAAGCCAGCGGTGAGAAACCCGAAGTCTGTCAGGGGATACTTGAACACTATCAGCCTCGTTTTGCAGGGGATGAGACGCCGGCTTCTGATCCGGGCCGCGTGGTTAGTATTGCGGATAAAATGGATGCCATTGTGGGCGCCTTCAGCATTGGAATTCAGCCAACCGGTTCTCAGGACCCTTATGCCCTCAGAAGACAGGCCCAAGGGATTGTTGGGATCCTTTTGGAATCCGGCTGGAACCTCTCCTTAACAGAGCTTTTCCGAAAGTCTTACAGTCTTTTTGAGAAGCAAGGGACAGCTCTCTTACCTATCGAGGACATTTTGCCTTCGCTGCAGGATTTCTTCCAGCAGAGGGTTCGTTTCGTGCTTCAAGAACAAGGACTTCGCTATGATACCGTGGATGCCGTTTTGGCCTTTGGTTGTGACGACATTAACCGGGTTGTAAAAAAGGCTCGGGTCCTATCGGAAAAAAGGGTTGAAGAAGCATTTGTTCTTTATGCTCAAAGCTATACCCGCTGTTTCAACCTTACCAAAAAGGAAGTTCTTGTTGAATTAGATGCTTCCCGATTAGTTGATCAGACGGAATTAGCTTTAGCCCAATCCTTATCTTCACGCAGAGAACGCTTTGAGCACCTAATGGAAGTAGGGAATTATGAGGAAGCCTATGATTTGGCTTGGGAACTTGTTCCGCAAATCGAAGCGCTTTTCCAAGCTGTGATGATCATGGTTGAGGATAAGGACCTTAAAAATATGCGCTTGGCCTTACTTGGCCAATGTGTGGTCATGTTGGGATGCTTAGGTGAATTAAGTCTTCTGGCTTAATCTAACGAGGAGCATGAGCAAGGTTCTTGACAAATAAATATAAAGGGTCTGAGATTAATCTGGGGATTATCTCAGACCTTTTCATGCTACTTAGAGGCATAATACACGAATTAATGACAATTTATGATCTATTTTTCAGAATTAAGGCTCTTGAAAAGGAGTTTATACCTACCAATAAAAACATTTATAATAAAATCTCTATATTTATTCAGTCACTATCTATTCAATAACCAATATTATATGGTATAATCGAACGAATTAAACTTTAATAGTATGTCACATTAACCTGAGCAATACATAAGAGGTGAAACTGGTTGGAATGGACGGAACGGCAACAGCGAATTGTGGAGATAGTCAAAGAATCCGGACCCATTACGGGTGAGAAGATAGCCACAATTCTTAATTTGACGCGAGCAACTCTCAGACCGGATTTAACGGTTTTGACAATGTCCGGGGTTCTGGTAGCCAGACCCCGCGTTGGGTACTCTTATCGTGAAGATCTCGGACCTTCCCCAATTATGGAACGTATGCTCCAGCTCCGAGTCTGCGCCTTTAAGTCGATGCCTGTAACAGTATCTGAAGATGCGAGTATTTATGATGTAACGGTTGTGATGTTTACGCAAAATGTTGGGAGTCTGACAGTTGTTGGACCAGACAGAACGCTTCTGGGAATGGTCTCCAGAAAAGATATTATGAAAGCTTCCTTAGGTAAAATAGACCTCCAGCAAGTTCCGGTAGGGGTAATTATGACTCGTATGCCTAATATCTACATGACGACACTGGATGAGCCGGTTTTAAGCGCGGCAAAAAAACTGGTAAAACATCAAGTGGATAGTTTGCCTGTTGTCGAAGGTTATGTCGACGAAAACGGCAATGAGTGTTATGAGGTTGTAGGCCGGTTTACCAAGACCAATGTTACAAAACTCTTTGTAGAAATCGCTGAAACAGAGTAAACAATGCGGAGGTGTTCTATTTGACGACCCAATCGGCTGTTATTTATGTAATATCGGATGCCTTGGGAGAGACGGCTGAGTTTGTAAGCAGGGCGGCGGCTGCTCAGTTCGTTGGCGTAAAGACGCGTATTCGCAGGGTTCCCTATGTTAGAGATCAAGCCCATTTAGAAGATATTATGGAAGAGGCTGCCACAGAGCAAGCTATTTTAGTTTATACTTTGGTCCTTAAGGACCTTCGGGAGTATTTGGAGGAAAAGGCTCTGGAAAGGGGACTCAGAACTGTGGATATTCTGGGACCGCTGATTGGGGCTTTAGCCGGTCAAACTGGCATGGACCCAACTCACACGCCGAACATTATCCATCGATTGGATGAACAATATTTCCGAAAAGTAGAGGCGGTTGAATTTGCAGTTAAATACGATGACGGCAAAGATCCACGCGGAGTTTTATTTGCGGATGTAGTGCTTATTGGTGTCTCGAGGACATCGAAAACGCCGTTGAGCATGTATTTAGCCCATAAAGGACTCAAGGCTGCGAATATTCCCTTGGTACCTGAAGTAGATCCGCCGGATGAGCTGTTTAGTATTTCTTCACGAAAAGTGATTGGTTTGACGGTAAGGCCGGAATTGCTGAACCAAATTCGGACGGAGCGCTTAAAAACTCTCGGTTTAGGTGCCACAGCAGATTATGCCAATCTAGATCGAATTATGAGAGAGTTAGAATATGCTCGAGGTATTATGAAACGCATCGGCTGCCCGATTATTGACGCCACGGGCAAAGCAATTGAAGAAACTGCGAGCATTATATTAGAAATATTATTTAAGGGGGATAGAAATGAGTAAGAAGTATGTTTACTTGTTCCAAGAAGGTAAGGCATCTATGAAGGATTTATTGGGAGGAAAAGGGGCCAACTTGGCGGAGATGACTCAAATCGGCCTGCCGGTTCCTCCAGGTTTCACCATTACGACGGAAGCCTGCAATGTTTACTATAGTAATGGAGAAGTATTTCCGGAGGAAATTTGGGAGCAGGTTTGGCCGGCTTTAGCCCAGGTTGAAACAGCTTCGGGCAAAGTCTTCGGAGATAAGAAAAACCCGTTGTTGGTTTCCGTAAGGTCTGGAGCGAAGTTCTCCATGCCGGGCATGATGGATACAGTACTTAATTTAGGACTCAATGATGACACTGTTGAAGCTTTGGCGGCCAACACTCAAAATGAGCGTTTTGCTTGGGATTGCTATCGCCGTTTTATCCAAATGTTTGGAGATGTAGTATTAGAAGTAGAACACTACAATTTTGAGCAAATTCTCGAGACTGCCAAAGAGAAGCAAGGGGTTCGCTATGACTCCGAGCTTTCTGCGGAGAGTTTGAAATGGATGGTTAGTGAGTATAAGAAAAAAATCGAACGCAAAACGGGCAGTCCTTTCCCTATGGATCCTAAGGAGCAGCTTAAGCAAGCGGTGTTAGCGGTTTTCCGTTCGTGGAATAATGATCGGGCTAATGTATACCGGAAAATAAATAATATTCCCCATGATATTGGAACTGCTGTAAATGTGCAGTCTATGGTCTTTGGCAACATGGGTTCGGATTCAGGAACAGGGGTAGCCTTTACCCGCAATCCATCCACTGGGGAAAGTGCACTCTACGGTGAATATCTCATGAATGCTCAAGGAGAAGATGTGGTTGCCGGAATAAGAACTCCCAACCCCATTGCTACTTTAGCTCAGGAGAATCCGGCAATCTATCAGCAATTCCAGGATTTTTCCAAACGGCTGGAATCTCACTATCGGGATATGCAGGATATCGAATTTACCATTGAACGGGGCAAATTATACATGCTGCAAACCCGGAATGGCAAACGGACGGCTTCAGCAGCTATCCGGGTGGCAGTGGAACTTGTCCATGAAGGCTTAATTACAAAAGAAGAAGCAGTTATGCGCATTGAGCCGGATCAATTAGAGCATTTATTACACCGTCGTATGGATACGAATGCTAAAATTCAAGTGTTGGCTAAAGGGCTGCCGGCCTCTCCTGGAGCTGCCTCGGGTAGAATTGTCTTAAGCGCTGAAGAAGCAGAACGCTTGGGAAATTTGGGTGAAAAAATTATTTTAGTCCGTACAGAAACCACCCCGGATGACATCCGCGGTATTTTAGCGGCTCAAGGAATTTTAACCAGCCGCGGTGGTATGACCAGTCATGCAGCGGTGGTTTCCCGGCATATGGGCAAGCCTGCTGTCTGCGGGTGTGACGCTTTAAAGATTGATTATACCCATGGGGTAGTAGCTATTGACGGGGTAGAATACCCTCAAGGAACGATCATGTCCATTGACGGAGCGACGGGACGAGTGATCAAGGGCGAAGTAGCCATGGTTGATCCGGAGCTGAGTGAAGGATTTAAAGAATTCTTAGGCTGGGCAGATGAAATCTCCAGACTTCGGGTTATGGCTAATGCGGATAGTCCGACAGAGGCAACCAATGCTCGCAATTTCGGAGCAGTTGGTATTGGTTTGACTCGTACCGAGCATATGTTTATGGATCCTGAACGGATTCCCATTGTGCAAAGAATGATTTTAGCCCAAACCTTGGAAGAGCGAGAAGCTGCTTTAGCTAAGCTCTTACCTATGCAGGAAGAAGACTTTTACGGCATTTTAAAGGCTATGCAGGGATTCCCTGTTACCATCCGTTTGCTTGATCCGCCCCTCCATGAGTTCCTGCCTCATTCTGAGGAGCTGGTTATCGAGATTACGAAGCTGAGAATGAGCAATAGTGATCCGGATTTGTTAGCTGAAAAAGAGTCCTTGCTTCGAAATGTGCGGGCGCTGTCTGAATTGAATCCCATGCTGGGTCACAGAGGCTGTCGTTTGGGTGTATCCTTCCCTGAAATTACAGTTATGCAAGCCCGGGCAATTTTCCAAGCCAGTGCTCGGTTAGTAAAAGAAGGGTATGACATTCATCCGGAGGTTATGATTCCGCTGACCATAGGAAAAGAGGAATTCATCATGATGCGCAAGCTCGTGGATGACACTGCAGCAGAAGTTATGAACGAACAAAATGCCCAAATTAACTATAAAGTAGGGACCATGATTGAGGTGCCTCGCGCTGCTCTCTTAGCTGATGAAATTGGCAAGGTCGCTGATTTCTTCTCCTTCGGAACCAACGACCTCACCCAGATGACTATGGGATTGTCCCGTGATGATGCTCAAGGCAAATTCCTTCCTACGTATTTAGATAAGAATCTCATGAAGACAGATCCCTTTGTGGTACTTGACCGGGATGGTGTTGGCAAGCTTATCGATATTGCTGTGAAACTTGGCCGGGGAGCAAATTCTGATATCCGATTAGGGATTTGCGGAGAACATGGCGGAGAACCTAACTCTATAGAATTTTGCCATATAGTAGGGCTTGATTACGTTTCTTGCTCCCCCTTCCGCGTACCCATCGCTCGGTTGGCTGCAGCTCAGGCGGCTGTTATCAACAAAGACCAATCGAAGCAAGGCAAAAACAGTTAATTGAAGTTTGAGAGACTTAGTATAAAATAAAGCAAGGGTATTATTTCTTAGTGATTTTAAGAAATAATACCCTGTTTTTATTGATTCTTTGAATATGAAATTCGGCCAAAAACATTAAAATACCCTAGGATAAGAATCGTTCCAATGAAGTAAGACTTCTCTCATCTTATAAATATGATGAGCTCATCAGGATTTGTTGAGGGTATTGTAATCATTTTGGTTACATTGTTTTTTTACTTGATTTTTATTAAATCTAAAAAGAAATGACTTTACTCAAATTGCTAGGTTCTCATTATGGCATAGCTAATTGGCAGAATAACGAGTTTAAGGACTAAACTAAATTGACAATTCCACACTTTTCATCACAAAACCATCACAATGCATATGTAGAATAGCCTCATAAAGCATAACAAGTTTCCTTGATAGGAAAAAAATTGAAAAGGAGTTAGTTGTATGGAAAAATCAAATGTTATTAATCAAGTACACAGCCGAAACAAAGTCGTAGTAAAAAACACTCTGCTTTTAGCAATCGTCACGTTTTTTGTATTCATGTTAGCGCCAATACACTCTGCATACGCTTCTAGTAGTCCCTCACAGACTGATCTAAATATGATTGCTTCAACGATGAAAAGTATTGGTTATTCTGCAGAAAACGTTGCTGCAGGTTTCAAAGATGAATATAATGTTACAGAAGATAAAACAGCTAAAGCATTGAAATCAGCAAACTATGGAATAATTAGCGTAGCTAATGCATTGATAAGTGTATATAATGTGTCAGAAAAAGATATTGCTTCAACATTAAAAGCAGCTGGTTATACAGCGGATAATGTAGGAAAAGTATTAAATTCAGTATACAATGAATCGGCATCCGAAGCAGCGAGTATATTGAAATCTGTAGGGTATGCAGCAGATGATGTAGGAAGTGCATTAAATTCAGTATACAATGAAACAGCATCTGAAGCAGCGAGTATATTGAAATCCATCGGGTACGCAGCAGAAGATATAGGAAGCGCATTAAATTCAGTATACAATGAAACAGCATCTGAAGCAGTGGGTATATTGAAATCCATCGGGTACACAGCAGAAGATATAGTAAACACATTGAAGTCAGTATGGGGTGATTCAGAAGAGGATATTGCGGTAATATTAAAAGCATACAAGTACACAGCAGAAGATATAGCAGACTCGTTCGAGATATCATACAATGAAACAGCATCTGGAGTTGCAAGTATCTTGAAATCAGCTGGGTATGCAGCAGAAGATGTAGGAAGCGCATTAAAGTCAGTATACAATGAAACAGCATCTGACGCTGCGAGTATCTTGAAATCAGCTGGGTATGCAGCGAAAGATGTAGGAAGCGCATTAAATACAGTATACAATGAAACAGCATCTGACGCTGCGAGTATCTTGAAATCAGTTGGGTATGGAGCAACAGACGTAGCACGCGCATTAAAGTCAGCATACAACACATCAGTATCTGACGCTGCAAGTATCTTGAAATCCATTGGGTATGGATCAAAAACAATTGCAGGGGCTCTTGACTCTGCGTATGACGCCTCAGCAAAAACAATTGCCAAGGCACTGAAAGCAGCAGGATATGGATTCAATTCTGTATTTAACGCGATAGTAGATGTTTTTGGAAGTGTTGGCAGTTGGATTTATAGCCTATTCTCCTAAACTAGTGCACCATGTGTAAAGATGATTGGGTTTTGTGCGCTAGAGTGAATCTAAAATGAACTTTGTATTAAGAAATAAAACCATCGAATGTCTAGATGGTTTTATTTCATTTGAATGATTAATTTGATATGTTGAAAAGAACGATGCTAAAATACCCATAATAAACGGTTGAAAATTCCCCACAATCAACGTACTCTTCTCCACAGGAGGAGAGACAATCAAATGGTACAAAGTGAGGAATTTTTTATGATCAGAGACTTAAAAAGCAAAGGAATGAATATTACTCAGATTGCACGAGAATTAGACTTAGACCGAAAAACGGTCACTAAATGGCTTAAAAGTGATCAACTCCCGGCCTATCGTAAGAAAGTACAACGTGAAAGTAAGCTGGAGAATCACAAAGCCTACATCATCGAGAGAATGAACGAAGGATGCGTCAATGCCATGGTCTTATTTGATGAAATCAAAGCCATGGGCTACCAGGGCCGGCTAACCATTCTCAGGGATTTTATGAAACCCTATCGTGAGCAAGTAAGAGGTAAAGCCTCCATGCGCTTTGAGACTCCACCAGGCAAGCAAGCTCAAGTTGACTGGGGAGAATTCAAGCTTCTGAAAGACGATGGAACTTTCGTCAAGGTTCATGCCTTCATCATGATCATGGGACACTCCCGGAAACAATATGTTGAGTTTACTGAGAACGAGCGCATTGACACACTTATCGGTTGTCATGAACGAGCCTTTGCCTTCTTTAACGGGGTACCGGAAACCATCCTGTATGACAACATGAAAACCGTCGTCAAACATAGCCATCAAACTGGCACTAATCAGTGGAATAACCAATTTTTAAGCTTTGCCCGGCATCAAGATTTCAGTCCAGTGCGCTGCCGTCCCTATCGTCCCCGCACCAAAGGCAAGGTAGAAAACGGTGTTAAGTATCTGCGCAGGAACTTTTGGCCAAGAATTAAGACAATATCCAGTCTGGCTGATTTAAATGAAGCCGTAAAGTTCTGGTTGGATACGGTCTGCAATGTCCGGCTGCATCAGACAACCCGTGAAATCCCAGCAGAAGCATTCATACGAGAAACGTTAAAACCTGTCAATCCAGAAGCATTCCTGCTTTATGATATACAATACCGCAAAGTCATGAACGATTGTACCATCAGTTACAAAGCGAATTTCTACTCGGTTCCTTACCGTTTCGTGGGAAAGCGGGTTAGAATTCGAGATTTAAACAACGGACATCTGGAGATCTATGATGAAAACGGCATCTGCATTGCATCCCACGTGAAGCTTTCAGGCAAACACCACTTCCAGCGCAATAAAAAACACTTTGAGGGTTTAACAACATGGTCTCAGAAGAAAGTTGCCGCCACAGCACCCATTCTAAGCCACAAACAACCACCCAAAGTGTATCAAAGACCCCTTAAGGTCTATGAATCGCTGATCAACGAGGTGACACAATGATTCAGGAACGTTTAAATCAGGCTTGTGAAATTCTCGGCCTGATCCATATGAACGCTGTGTATGACCACCACGCAGAAGAAGCTTCTAAAGGTAGTATATCTTATCTAGAATTTCTGGACAAGTTGTTATGGGCTGAGATTGAAGCTAAGCGCGACCGGGCTGCCAAGGCTAACATGAAACTGGCGAAACTTCCCTATGTGAAAACACTGGAACAATTCGACTTTGATTTTCAGCCTAGTGCTAACGCTCGAAAGATCAATGAACTGAAAACCCTAGGCTTTGTAGCCCGCGCTGAAAATGTAGTATTCCTCGGGCCGCCAGGTGTAGGCAAAACCCATCTGGCGGTAGGCCTTGCGGTTGAAGCGATTAAAAACGGTTATACGGCTTACTTTCTAAGCGCCCATGAGCTGATTGCAATGATTAAGGAGAACATCATCTCCGGGCGGATTCACCGCAAGATTAAAACTCTATGTAAACCCGGCATCTTGATCATCGATGAAGTTGGGTATGCAGGAATGGATGATGAAACGGCGCATTATTTCTTTCAGATCATCTCTAGCCGTTACGAAAAGGGATCGATTATCCTAACTTCGAATAAATCATACGGAGAATGGGGAGATGTATTTGGTGATAATATCGTCGCAACGGCGATTCTTGACCGCCTATTACACCACTCTACGACCATTAATATTAAGGGAGATAGCTACAGGGTGAAAGAAAAGAAAAAAGCAGGTTTTTATGATCCCAGTAAATTGGAGTTCACTCCGACCGACTAGTAAACAGCTAATTGGGGAATTTTCAACCGTTGTTTTTGAGGAATTTTGAACTGGGGTTGACAATGTTCCTAAACTGTTTCAAAAACCACTATAGAACTCCATGATAGTGTATGATAATATCAATAATTAATAATTGAATTTTACGTACAAATGGAGTCTAAGAATGAATATTAAAGTTTTGGTTGCTGATGATGAGTTGTTATTCAGAGAACTTGTTTCTGATTATTTAAGAAAAGAAGGATATGTCGTCCTTGAAGCGGAAGATGGTGAAGAAGCCATTGATTTATTTTTAAAAAATACGGATATCAACCTGTTGATACTTGATGTCATGATGCCTAAAAGCACTGGTTGGGAAGTATGTGAAGAAATACGTAAGATATCTGAAGTACAGATATTGATGCTCACTGCCTTAGCGGAAGAAAGAGATGAAATTCGCGGATTTGACTTGGGTGTCAATGAATATATTACCAAACCATTCAGTTATGGGACTTTTATGGCAAGGGTTAATTCTTTGTTGAGATCTGCAATAAAGGAAAAAGAGGAGAGCATTCAAATAGAAGGGTTAAGAATAGATCAGTCCAATAAAACTGTAAAAATAAATGATATGGCTATTGAATTGAGCCCAAAGGAATACGCTCTTTTAAGTTATCTTGTAAAGAACAAGGGAAGGGCTCTTAGCAGAGACCAGATACTTAATTCTGTATGGGGATATGATTATTATGGCGATGCGAGAACAGTAGATACACACATAAAAAGTTTAAGAGCTAGTATGCAAGAATATGGACAACTAATTAGGACGGTAAGAGGGATTGGTTATGAAATGCAGGTAAAAAATGATTAAATCCATAAGAGTAAAGTTATTTATTATTTGCACCATTTTCCTTTCGTTTTTTATTTTGGCATCGATTATGATAAACGTACAGTTTATTGGTAATTACTATTTTTTTAGATACAAAAGCACGATTTTGGATATGTATAAAATTGTTAATGCTTATTATTCAAAACAACCTGAAAATATGGAATCTGTTTTTGAGTATGCCACAAGAAATGAGGGACTAAATTGTGTAATCATTAATGAAGATACCATGGTTATAAAATACATTTCAGCAAATGGAAATGAGCATGCCGGTGATGTAATCCATCGAAATTTTATTGATATCATAGATGATAATATCAATAAAATTAATAATAAGTACTACTATGAAATTGTTGATAATCCCAATCTTATTTCAGGAACAGAAAAGCTGATGCCGCCTAATAGTCCCAAAAGCGGTAAAAACATGTTACTTCCAAGATATGATCAAGAAAATGATTTAAATTCATATCCATTTCTAAATGAAAAAAGCAATAGTTCAAATATGCATGATCAAGTTGATATTCCTGACTTAATAGAAAATATTATTTTTATAAAAAGACTAGATGCAGGAAATATCTTAATGATTAGAAAGCCGTTGCGAGAACTAATGTACAGCGCCAAAATTGCAAATGAGTTATATATTATAGTGGGTTTTGTCATGTTGTTTTTGGGAAGTTTAGCAAGTTTTATCTTTTCCCAAAAGATAACAAAACCAATTATTGATATGAGTCATATTGCTAAAAATATATCTAATTTGAAATTCGATAAGAAGTATGATGTTAAAACAAATGATGAAATAGGTGAATTGGGAAAAAGTATTAATTTAATATCAGATGAATTGGATAAATCCATACAGGAACTAACAGTTGCCAATGAAATGTTGAAAGAAGATGTTAAAAGAAAACAGCAAATTGACGATATGCGAAAAACATTCATATCGAGCGTTTCACATGAGCTTAAAACCCCTATTGGTATCATCAAAGGTTATGCGGAAGGACTCATGTTAAATGTTGTTGATAGTGAAGAAAAAAGAACAAAATACTCAGAAATCATCGTTGATGAGTCGGACAAGATGGGGAAAATGGTTGGCCAATTATTAGATATCTCCTATATGGAGTCTGAAATATTTCAATTGGAAAAATCTATTTTTAATATTGCTGTATTAGTTGATGAAATTGTTGGTAAATATAAGCATATAATGAATCAAAAGGGCATTGAATTGTTTGTTGACAATGATAGAGATTATTTTGTTAAGGCTGATTATATCAGAATTGAACAGGTGCTGAAAAATTATATTGCAAATGCAATCAATCATGTAGATAGTAAGAAAAAAATACAAATTCGAATAGAAAATGCAGACCAAAATATGCGAGTATTCGTTGCAAATACGGGGAAAAAACTTTCAGATGAAGATACAAAGAAGATTTGGGACAGCTTTTATAAATCTGATAAAGCCAGATCACGACAGTATGGAGGCACAGGATTGGGTCTTTATATTGTTAGATCAATAATTGAAAAGCATAAGGGAAGTTATGGTGTAACGAACAAAGAAGATGGTGTTGAATTTTGGTTTGAATTACCCAACTGTCCCCTATGTTAGCATAGTTGTCATAGACTTCCGAGAGAAGTATAGTGTAATTGTCAAAAACTCTACACATAGGAACTGCCTTTAAGAATTGAGCAACCGGGAAGCCAACACAGACGAGAAGCAAGAAAACTTTATTGAATTCAAGCAACCGGCAGTAAAAGAAGTCCCGATTATTGTTAAGATTGGGGCAGTTTTCGATTGAACTGTATTCGGGCTTTCTTAGTGATTTAAGAAATAATACCCTGTTTTTATTGTCCTGAATTCTAAATATAGCAATCTTTTTGTCTATAGAACATTATTGATTTAGTTTACAATTTTAATGTAGGGAAAAAGCAATAAAGCCTTGTGAGCAAGGCTTTATTGCTGAGCGGAAAACAAGTTTATCTTCCTATCCAATGGATATTCCTTAGTTAAGGGTTCTTGCTTTAACATAACAGTTTTGTGGTTCAACTCTCGGGAATAGCCGTAAAAGTGAGCGGGCCTATTACATCGGCCGCTGTTCCCGGCTTTGTCAGCTCGGCTGTAAGGGTATAGGTTACCGGCCCTGAAGCGGTAAATCCGCTGTCAACATGGGCTAAGGCGGTGACTTTGCGGTAATCGTAGAGACTTTCTCCACTATCCAGAGCGCTGTATATTAATGTACCGGTATTAGGAGCACCGCGCCAAATTTTGAAGAGAATGGGAGTAATTGAGCCGGATGGCACCAACCAACCGACAGCAGCTCGCAGGGAGAATTTAAGGCCGGGGGATGCCTCTGTAGTTATTGCGGCCAATGGCGTTCCGGTGGCAGTGATTGGGATACTTACACTGCCGGAGGTGTTTTGGGGCAACGTGAAGAATGAACTAAGCGTCTGTGCAAAACCGGTAATAATCAGTGCGCCCACAATGTTTGCCGTGTTGCCGGGATCGGGAGCTTCCACTGTTAGAACATAGGTTACGGTCTGTGCTGAGGTAAAACCGGAATCCACATGGGAAAATGAGGTAACTGCTCCTCTTTCCACATCCGCACTGTCATCTGCGCTGGCTATAAGTGTACCGGTTATAGGTGCGCCGCGCCACAGTTTAAAGAGCACATCCACTTTGGGAAATATACTGCTTGTTGCTATCCAGCAGGCGGTAGACCTTAAGATAACATCCTGACCAGGTTCAACATTAACATTAATAAAAGCCACCGGGGTCTGAGCGACAGGGATATTGGCTCCACCAAAAGTATTATTGGGAAGTTCGAAATAGCTTTCAATATTCGAATTTGTTTCGAGTGCAGTAAAAGTCAATGGGCCGATAACTTTTGCCTGAGTGCCGGTACCCACTGTTTCTGCTGTTAAAACAAAGGTAACGGGTTGATCAGCTGTGAGGCCGGAAACTACTTCACTAAAATCTGTGGTTGCGACGTAATCAAATGCGCTTTCCGCACTGTCCTGAACACTGCAGACCAGTTCACCTGTAACAGGTGCGCCGCGCCATCAACACCTTCCGGGGAGAACGCATGAAAGATGTGCTGGGTGAGATTTTTAGTGAAGTTGTTGACCTTCTACATAAGCAGGGCTACATCAAGCTGGAAAATTACTTTATAGATGGAACGAAAATCGAAGCCAATGCCAATAAGTACAGCTGGGTCTGGGGAAAATCAACCAAGCGCTACAAGGAAAAACTACGGGAAAAGTGCCAAGAACTTTTTGAGTTTGCGGAGTTGACCAATCAGAAAGAAAATGAGGAGTATAGGGATTGGAACCTGGAAGAACTCGGAGAAGAAAAACCGATTGACTCTCAGGCGATAGAAGAAGCGGTTAAACGGATCGATGAACGGCTGTCCTCAAACCCGAAGGAAAAGAAACTCATTAAAGTGAAAAGAGTCTTGCTCAAAGATTACTTACCTCGAATGAAGAAATATGAAAAACAAGAAGAACTGCTGGCAGAGCGCAACAGCTACTCGAAAACGGATACAGACGCCACCTTTATGCGAATGAAAGAAGATGCGATGAAAAACGGGCAACTGAAGCCGGGTTACAATGTCCAGATAGGAACAGAAAATCAATTTGTTGTAGGATATAGCATTCATCAATCAGCAGATGATACGAGTTGCATGAAAGAACATCTGGAAGAGTTAAAGAAAAACCTAGGGGGTAATCTTCCAGCCAACATCGTTGCCGATGCCGGTTATGGCAGCGAAGAGAATTACGAATATCTGGCTCAAGAGAATCTTGGAAACTATGTCAAATACAATACCTTTCATAAGGAAGCAACAGCCAAGTGGAAATTCGATCCAACTTTAGTTTGGAATTGGCTATATAATGAACAGAAGGATGAATACACGTGCGGGTTTGGGAGAGTTCTAAGATTCAAGTACATAAAAACTCAAAAAAGCAAGAGGGGCTATCGAAGTACCATCAGGGTCTATCAAAGTGATGATTGTCAGGAATGTCCGTATCGCAAGCGTTGTATCAAGCAAAGCAGCAATCCGGATTTTAAGAAACAGATATACATTCAACCCTAAAGGTAATGAACTAAAAGCAGAGGCACGGGCTAATTTGACGAGCGAATACGGGTAGAAAATGCGTAGCTTACGACCCATAGAGGTGGAAAGGGTCTTTGGAGATATCAAAGGCAATTTTGGTGCCCGACGATTTATTCTTAAGGGATTAGAAAAGGTCAAACTGGAATGGGGGTTACATTGCATTGCCCACAACATGAGAAAACTGGCTACCGTCTTGGGATAGACGGTCAGCCAGTTTTCTTATTCCGAAACCTTTAAGAGGCCGTGAGAAACTAAAGTTTCAACACGGCCCCACCGGCTACAAAACTTACGCAACAAATCATTATGTAAGCTCAAAGTTCTAACCCCATCGCTGTCATGGTAAGACAACCCACAATTTCCGCACCGAACCCAGAGACAAGCTGAGCGGTTAGAGTATAAACTGTATTCGAGAACTCTCTGAAACCGCTATCCACATGTTCGAAAGATGTAGCCTTATAATTAATAGATATGCTTTCTCCCCCGTCCAGAAGGCTACAGATTAATTCACCGGTCACCGGTTCACCCCGCCAGAGCTTGAACATAACTGCGCAGGAAGTTTCATTATCAACATTCTTAATTCTCCAGCCGGCTGACACCCTGACAACAATCACCTTATTTATCCCGGTTGCAGCCTGGACATAAGCTAGGGGCTGGGGTGATACAGTTATGGGGATTAACACAGAATTAGAAATATTATTGGGCAGCACATAAAAACTAAATCCTGGGGTATTCATTGTTTGGGCGGATGATTGTGGAATCGAGGGCTTCTCTACTATGGGGTCTTTCTTCGAAATACCGTTACCCTGTTGAATTACCCAACCCATACCTATACCGGACCTCCTATTCTTGACAAACTTCATAATACCTTATGTGCCTTAATGAAAAACGGTTAAAAAAAACTCCAGGAGTTTCTGGAGTTTTTTTAGTAATTTCATGTTGTAATGAACTTTATGGGTTTGATATAACACCTTTGTGTCTTAGCTTTCTGGAACAGCCGTAAAAGTGAGCGGGCCTATTACATCGGCCGCTGTTCCCGGCTTTGTCAGCTCGGCTGTAAGGGTATAGGTTACCGGCCCTGAAGCGGTAAATCCGCTGTCAACATGGGCTAAGGCGGTGACTTTGCGGTAATCGAAGAGACTTTCTCCACTATCCAGAGTGCTGTATATTAAAGTACCAGTATTAGGAGCACCGCGCCAAATTTTGAAGAGAATGGGAGTAATTGAGCCGGATGGCACCAACCAACCGACAGCAGCTCGCAGGGAGAATTTAAGGCCGGGGGATGCCTCTGTAGTTATTGCGGCCAATGGCGTTCCGGTGGCAGTGATTGGGATACTTACACTGTCGGAGGTGTTTTGGGGCAACGTGAAGAATGAACTAAGCGTCTGGACAAAACCGGTAATAATCAGTGCGCCCACAATGTTTGCCGTGTTGCCGGGATCGGGAGCTTCCACTGTTAGAACATAGGTTACGGTCTGTGCTGAGGTAAAACCGGAATCCACATGGGAAAATGAGGTAACTGCTCCTCTTTCCACATCCGCACTGTCATCTGCGCTGGCTATAAGTGTACCGGTTATAGGTGCGCCGCGCCACAGTTTAAAGAGCACATCCACTTTGGGAAATATACTGCTTGTTGCTATCCAGCAGGCGGTAGACCTTAAGATAACATCCTGACCAGGTTCAACATTAACATTAATAAAAGCCACCGGCACCGGGGTCTGAGCGACAGGGATATTGGCTCCACCAAAAGTATTATTGGGAAGTTCGAAATAGCTTTCAATATTCGAATTTGTTTCGAGTGCAGTAAAAGTCAATGGGCCGATAACTTTTGCCTGAGTGCCGGTACCCACTGTTTCTGCTGTTAAAACAAAGGTAACGGGTTGATCAGCTGTGAGGCCGGAAACTACTTCACTAAAATCTGTGGTTGCGACGTAATCAAATGCGCTTTCCGCACTGTCCTGAACACTGCAGACCAGTTCACCTGTAACAGGTGCGCCGCGCCAGATTTTAAATAATACTTGTATTACATTGCCGCCAGACTGAGCTTGCCAGCCAATATTTGCTCTCACTGTTGCAATGTCATTACCGGAACGGACTGCATCCGTAAGGCTTGCCAGGGTCGTAGGTGTATTGAAAATAGGGACATCGGCAGCCCCGGATGTATTTTGAGGAAGAGTATAGAATTGGTAACTCATAGTTTGTATTCACTCCTATTTTAATTAATAGAGACTTGTACTGCAGTATACGTTGGTTTGTCAATACTGGTTACGGTTTAAAATGAAATCTCTAACATTATAAAGGAGATGCAAAAAGGAAGTTCATTGTGTACAAAAGGTTTGATGTTTTTTGGAATAAGTAAGGGTACTGTCTCTTAGGTGGTTAGTATCTTACAACAATCCTGTATATCTTACCAGAAATGGAAGAGGTGAATATGCAATTATTAAGTTAGAAGAACTTGATAAGCTCCGCGCAACGGTAAGGCTTATGGCACAGCTTGAGGAAGGGGAAAAATCAGCCAGGGAGAAAGGGTGGCTTTCTGCTGATGAGGTAGAAGCTTCCTTAGGATTATAGTATGGGAAAAGTGGAATACTCTCCGAAGGCTCTGGAGGATTTACAGAAAATCAAGGCATATATTATTGAGAATTTTGGAGTTGATGCTGCCCAAAAGGCTCTTGTTAAAATTACAGGAAGTGTTTCATAATAGTAAAAAACGGGATTGCTCTTAAAGTGTTTGCAGTCACTCAGCGGCTGTAATCAACCAGGGAAATAAATTAAAACATAAAAATAGCTTTTGAAGCCTTACACATCCGTCTGGTTTCTTCTCAAATTCGGATTTGAATCCGAATTTGAACTTACACTCAGGCGATTATCCTCCTGGAATTCCTGAGGAGGAACGGGAGGCCTTTATGGCGGAGCATTTTTAACTTCCAATGAACAAAGAAATCCAATTTGTGGTATAATATAAGGGTAAAAAGTAAGGTAGTTAGTGGCCATGATGTATCCATATATGATTTTGGCGGATGAAACTGAAATCACACATTCTCACCTCATTGAAGAAGATGGCATGCAGTGTTTGGAAATTCATTTCGAGCGTCCGAAAGAAGGCGGATTCGATGTGGCCAGATGTGCGTTACCTGCTTATACCTGGATAAAGAGAGACGGATTTTCAGATAGAGAGATTGAGAACTTTAGCCAATTCCTGCGTAGCAATGCTCATCTGCTGTATAAGTATGCTGCTGCGGGAGGTATCCAGATTGCCTAGTCTGTTTCTTATTGGCGAATATCTGGTGTATTTTTGGTCGAATGAAAATAATGAGCCGATTCATGTTCATGTCGGAAAAGGAAAGCCGAGTGCCATTGACAATGGTTAGCAACTGGAATAATATGTTCAATATTGGTTTAAAATATTGTTAACAACTATGATAAGGATAGTAATAAAGGACTGGGGTTTTAGAGACATAATCCTCGGGTGAAAGATTATGACGAAGGTTCTTTATGAAGATCACCTTGGAGTTGGGCGGCTGAAATAATTTAAGCTGTTCCGTAGAACATACGTTACATGTTTTAAGCGATTAATGGATTGTATCTATTAATAACAAGGGTTGTACCGCGGATAATCCGTCCCTAAGTCATTGACTTAGGGATTTTTGATGTTATTCATAGGATATTTGAGCCCAACATGAAAGGAAGATGATTATGTCTAACTTCAAACCGCTAAGGGATCTGCCGGAGGCAAAAAAGGAAAGTGAAATAGCTGATTACTGGAAGGCTCATAATATTACAGAAATATCCGGCGGTGAGAAACAGCGGGCCGCCATCGCCAGGGCGCTGATCAATAATCCTGCTCTTATTTTAGCGGATGAACCCACAGGAAATCTGGACTCCAAGTCAACCCGGGAAGTAATGAATTATTTTCTCCGGGTCAATGGGGAATTTGGCACCAGTTTTTTGATGGTTACCCATGACACCTTTGCCGCCAGCCATTGTCACAGGGCCCTTTTGTTAAAAGATGGTGAATTTGTGGCGGAAGAACAGCGGAAAGGCGGCCGCAAGGAATTTATGGAATCCCTGACAGAGATGCTTACCTTGATTGGAGGTGAGCAGGATGACATTTTCTGATATTGCCTGGAAAATGTTAAAGGCCAATTTCCGGTGCTACAGGCTGTATTTTTTAGGCAATGTTTTTTCTGTTGGCTTGTTTTACAGTTTTGCTGCCATCTTTACCAATCAGGCGTTTATGGATCCCAAAAGCGTTAACAGCTATATTTCCAGTAATATTTGTGCTCCAAGTCTCTTTGTGGGTGTTTTCCTCCTTCTCTTTATCCCCTATACTTACCAGCAATTCATAAAGCTTCGCAAACATGACTATGGCATTTTAATGACCATAGGAATGAGTGAAAGAGAAGTACTCACTAATATGATCCTGGAGCAGTGTGTGATTGCAGGGGTCTCGTTGCTGGCGGGTTTGTTCCTGGGCACGCTGACAGCTTTTGGTTTTTATTTCGTAATTCAACACGTCATCGGGGTAGCCGAATTGCACTGGTATTTAAACCTTGAGTCCTATAAATGGACAGCTTTGCTCTTTGGCTTGTCATCAGCCTTATGGTTATGTTTGCAGGCTCGGCCTTGATCATGGCCCGAGTGGAGAGTTTGGATAACCTTGGGGCTAAAGTAATTCCCGGGTTTCGGGAGGGGCATTTCCTCGGAATCTCTTTTAATAGACAGCATGCCGGGTCAAGAGGCAGAATTGGGATTATAGCAGCCTGGCTGCTTGGATTTTGCATATTTTTTGCCGGATCAGCCGTGGTTATGTATCCGGATCTTACCAAGGATGCCATTAGGAATTCCCCCTATGACTTGGAGTACTCCCGGATTTTTGGCAAGAACCAGGTGACTGACTGTGATGTGAAAGACCTATTGGCTCAAAATGGGGTATCCCTTCAATCAGTTAAGCAGGTGAATTATTTGCGAAACGGGGCCTTTAATTTGCTTCCCTCTTTCCGAAGTAAATAAAGAATTGGGCTGTCGCTATCAAGTTCCCCAGGGCAAGTATCTGATGGTTTTCCAGTTTGACTTGCAGGACGGTTATCAGCATGATTTGATTTCCCCGTCAACGGTGGTTTTGCTTGTGGCCAGGAGACAATAGAATTAAAGTCGGCCGGAAGCGACGTACGTATCTTATTTAACCGAAATCCCACCTTGGCTGATTACACTTTTGATCACTGGCAGGATTCTGGAAAAGGAATCAAGACGGTCCAGAACTATTTATTAGAAAGAATCGGATTGATCAACCGACGCAACAGCGTTACTATCGGGCAACCTCCAGGATCGAATCCTTCGCTTTGGCCAAACAGTCAGCAGAATTTTTGTTGTTTGTGGTATTTTTTGTGGAGGTTCTATTCTGCACGGCCGCCAATATTATGATTCATTTTAAGATTAAGGCTGAAGGGGAAGAAGAGCAGAGAACATTGTCCGGTCTCTATCGCCTGGGTGTAACGTCAGAGGAAATGCTGGCAATGATTCATCATAAAAATCTCTATTACTTCATCCCCCAGATCATCACGGGTCTGTTTATGGGGGCTTTCTGTGGTTATGCGATCAATGAATTTTATGGATATGGATGGCAGGCTGCCGGTTACAGTTTGCTTTTTGGCTTAGGCTTAGGGGTGCTTCAATTTGTTGTTGTACATCACTATTCTAAAAGAGAATTGCTGGGTTTTGGCATAAATTAATTCTGTTCCATAATGCGAAATAATGAGATAGGTCCTTTTTGATTGCAGTCACTCAGGCAACTGTTAGTTGACAAATTACTAACAGGATCTATAAAATGTTATTTGTGTAAAAATATAATTTATGTTAATGGAGCGGTGCTTAATGAATTTAGCACAAACAATTCAATACCTTCGAAAGAAAAATAGTTTATCTCAGGATCAATTAGCAGATAGATTAGGAATTACAAGACAATCAATATCAAAATGGGAGTCTGAGCGGTCGACACCGGACATTGAAAAGGTCGTACTCTTAAGCGAGATATTTGGAGTTACTACTGATTATCTCCTGAAGAATACTAAGTGTGCAATAAACACAGCTGCTAACCAACAAACAATTTGGAAAAAGTATTATATGGAACTAATCAATATGCCGGGAATAAGTTATTGTGAATTAAAAAAAGGTACAACTCTTGTTGAACAAGGGGAAAGAATAGACTATATTTACTATTTAGTTAGTGGAACTTGTTATCGGAGAAGTATTACCGAAAAAGGTGATGAACTAATTATCAACATTAAGGAAGCCGGTGATTTTGTCGGTTCTCTAGTGGGGGTCTTTGCCTTATACACTGAAAATAGGACTCTTAGAAATAGCATTATTACTGCCACTAGGTGCTATTGTTATAAAATTCCTATTGAGACTTTTTCTCAGTTCGTAGAAGATAAACCTGAGATATTAACTGAATTGCTAAAATTATTTACGACATACTATAGAGAGGTATTATTTAATCTTCAAGCAAGACAAGAAGGGAAGGTTCCTAACAGTTTATGTGAGTTTTTAATTAATAAAGCTGAGATAAAACATGGTAAGTTAATAGTTCCTAAAAAGAATAGCAGTAATGCAGAAATTAGCAGATTAATTGGTATTCATAGGGTTACAGTAGCGAAAATAATCAAAGCCTTGAAAAATAAAGGAATTATTTTAAAAGAAAATGAAGGAATAGTAATTTTAGATAAAGAAGAAATGATGCGCTATGTAAGAGCAGAAAAAATACTTAATTATTAACTAAATATTAGCTTTGCAGCAGATTGTGAAAAAACATTCAAGTTGGGTAGCCTAGGCTACCCGTTTTTTATTAGTTTTCCTGATAATATATATTTAATATATATATATTAATATTTACAAAGGAGAAATGTTTATGGAACAAGCAGAGGCTCAAAAAAAGCAAAGAAAAATTATGATGTTGCTAGTTTCAATTATGGTACCTCTTTTAGTTATGTTAATTCCAGCAAATGAAGTCTTCACTGTTAATATTAAGATTTTCTTCGCAGTGACCCTTTGGGGTGTGATGATGTTTGCGCTTGATTTTGTGGATAATTTTATTCCAGCCTTACTATTACCTTTTTTATATGTTCTTTTTAAGATTGCTCCAATGAATGTGGTATTTTCACCGTGGAGTGCAACTATTCCCTGGTTGGTATTAGGGACCTTTTTATTAGCTAATATCCTTGAAAGAATCGGCTTGCTTAAAAGAATTGCATATTGGTGTATCATAAAAACCGGTGGAACCTATAATGGAATCATTTATGGTTTGATTTTAGCAGGTGTTCTTATTAATATTGCTAAGCCGGGCAGTGTTCCTGTAGCTATGGCTGCATTAGCTTATGGAGTTTGTAAAGCTTTTAATTTGGGAAAATCTAAAGCTGCTTGTGGAATTATGATAGCTGCTGCAATAGGTACGCTAGTGCCGGGATTTTTTGTTTTCACTCCAGCCAACTTAGGGGTTTTATTTGGAAGTGCTTCAGCATTAAAGCCAATGTCGATTAGTTTTACTGAATATTTTTATCAAAATATTGTTTTTATTCCATTAGTTTTTATCCTTGGATTTATGATTACTAAGGTAATGAAACCTGAAGTCGAAATTAATGGAAAAGATTATTTTGTAAAACAACAGGAACTTTTAGGAAAAATGTCTGCTGATGAAAAGAAAACACTCTTAATTCTTGTTGTACTGGTTGTCTTTTTATTAACATCTAATATTCATAAATTGAATATGGCTTATGGTTTTGTATTCTTACCGGCGCTTCTCTTTTTCCCTGGTTTTGACGTCGGCAGGAGGGAAGATATTCAAAAAGTAAATTATTCCTTTATTATCTTTATTGCAAGCTGTATGACTATCGGTGCGGTTGCAACAAAAATGGGAATAGGAAATTTAATATCGCAAGCAGTTTTACCATTGATGAAAGATGCTAATACGTTTGTATTAATTGCTGTTGTTTGGCTGTTAGCGGTTATGCTTAATTTCTTGCTAACACCTTTAGCTGCCATGGCTACCCTAGCTGTTCCATTAGTACAAGTTGCTGTTGATTTAGGGATTAGTCCATATCCATTAATGTATACTTTTTTCCAAGGACTTGACCAAGTTATTTTGCCTTATGAGTATGCTCTTTATTTAGTATTCTTTTCCTTTGGTTTAATTTATTTAAAGGATTTCATGAAGGTATTTGCTTGGAAAATGTTAATTTGCGGAGTATATCTCCTAGTTGTTGGTGTACCATACTGGATTTTAATCGGATTATTATAAGATACAAACTGATCTTTAAATAAACAATATAAGGAGGAAAATCAAATGTCTGTTTTGTTTAGACAATTTGATCACATTATTACCGAGCAATACCAAGCCGAGCAAGCTTGGTTGGCAGAATATCATAAAGGGAAATATACCTTTGATAATCCCTATGTAAAATTAAATCCGTACCTTGTTGCTCCTTTAACAGCTCTGGTGATGTTTAAAACAGCAGAACCCACTTCTGTAGCTGTCACGGTTAAAGGTAAAGAGAAGGCTGGGGATATTAGCTTTAAGTTTCCCGAAGCCACTGAGCACATGATTCCTATTTATGGGCTTTATGCAGATTATGCTAACCAAGTAGAATTAGTTTTGGGCAATGGCGAGAAAAACTTGCTTATTATTCAAACAGAAGCAGCACCAGATAAACTAAAGCTACCAACTAAGGTTACAACTACTGCCGAATATTTTGAAGATAATATCATGTTTGTTACTCCTACATCTGAGGCTTTTACTGCGGGCTATGATTACCTGGGAGATGCTCGTTGGTACAATACATTAAACCTGTGTTGGGATTTAATGCGATTAGAGAATGGCCGCTTGTTAGTTGGTGACAATCGTTTGGTTGCTCCTCCATACCATGTAACGGGCACCTACGAGATGGGTATGATTGGTAAAATCTATAAAGAATATCGTCTGCCGAGCGGTTATCACCATGATGCATTTGAAATGGAAGATGGTAACCTGTTGATGTTAACCCAAGATCTCCCCAGGGGTACAGTGGAAGATATGTTAGCATTAGTGGATCGAAAAACCGGTCAAATTCTTAAAACTTGGGACTACCAAAAAGTACTGCCTCAAGATGTAGGCGGTTCAGGCAGCCAAGATGCCCATGACTGGTTCCACAACAATGCTGTTTGGTACGATAAGAAGACCAACTCCCTAACTTTATCCGGTCGGCACCAGGATATCATTATCAACATTGACTATGAAACGGGTGCATTGAATTGGGTTATTGGTGACCCTGAAGGTTGGCCTCAAGAGTTAGTTAATAAGTATTTCTTTAAGCCGGCAGGTGAAGGCGATTTTGATTGGCAATACGAGCAACACGCATGTGTCGTACTGCCAGATGGCGATATCATGGCTTTAGACAACGGTCACTGGCGAGCTAAAGTTAAAGAAAGATATATACCAGCTAAGGAAAATTTCACCCGTGGGGTAAGATACAGAATTGATACTGACAAAATGGAAATTGAACAAGTATGGCAATATGGTAAAGAAAGAGGAGCGGAATTCTACTCTTGTTATATCAGTAACGTAGAATACTACAGTGAAGGTCACTACTTGGTACATTCAGGTGGTATTGGTACTTTAAACGGAGAGGCCCTTGATAAACCTCCGGTAGGTGTTAGAGGCGAAGATAAGGAAAATGTTGTATTTAATTCCATCACTGTGGAGCTCAAAGACGATGTGGTAATGTATGAAATGCAATTACCAGCTAACTACTATCGTGCAGAAAAATTAAAGCTTTATTGTCATGAGGATGTACTAACTCTAGGAAAAGGTGAGTTATTGGGGACTCTGGGTGTTACCGAAGAGTTTACAACTATTCCTCCTACAGAGGAAGGCGGCATAGTACCAGAAAAATATAATGTCAAACTAGGCCTGGAGGAAGATAGATTGATCTTCAAAGCAACCTTTGAAAAAGGCCAAATGGTTCTGCTCCAGCTTGAAGGGGAGACCACTCACAGTTACTACGTGCCAACAACAAAGCGTCCATTTATGGCTATGTGTGTAGGTACTTTCCAAGAGAGTGACGAACGGGCGGTAGAATTCCCCATCAGCGCTGAAGGGTTAGCTGGTGAATTTAAAATATCTTTAATCGTAGACGAGTATAAGTATGAAACTGGTGTTATAGTTGAGTTTTAATCTAGTGACTAAAGAAAAAGCACTAATGTTACTTTAGTGCTTTTTCTATGGAGGGTCCATTAAATATAAAGTTGGCTGTTAGAGTCATGTTATTATCAATTGAAACATTCCATTTGGAGGGAAATTAAATGGCAATGTATGATCTAGCTATTATAGGTTCGGGACCTGCTGGTATGACTGCTGCTATTTATGCGGCAAGGGCAAATTTGAATGTGCTGCTTTTAGATAAATTGGCTCCCGGAGGGCAAATCGTTAATACCTTTGAAATTCAAAACTATACCGGGATGGGAACCATTAATGGTGCAGAACTAGCCATAAAAATGTTTGAGCATACCCAAGAACTAGGGGTTACTTTTGACTATGGCACAATAACTTCCATTGAGTCAG
Source organism: Desulfosporosinus orientis DSM 765 (assembly GCF_000235605.1). Lineage (GTDB taxonomy): Bacteria > Bacillota > Desulfitobacteriia > Desulfitobacteriales > Desulfitobacteriaceae > Desulfosporosinus > Desulfosporosinus orientis. The sequence continues at coordinate 5,153,482 of NC_016584.1, read as the reverse complement.
AAGGAATAATTAAAAAACTTATCTGCGAAGAGGGTCAAACCTTTGAAGCAAAGGCTGTTATTATTGCTACCGGCACTAAGCCAAGGATGCTCGGGGTCCCAGGTGAACTGAATTTTGCAGGTTCCTCTATTAGCTGGTGTGCTATTTGCGATGGACCCCACTACCTTAATAAAAAGGTGATCGTTATTGGCGGTGGTAACTCGGCGGTGGAAGAAGCTATTTACTTAGCAAGTTTAGCAGAAGAAGTAACGGTTGTTACCCTATTCAACCTGACTGCAGACCCAGGGGCTTGTGATAAATTAAGAGTACTCCCCAATGTGAAAATTTATGAGTATTATAATATCTTAGAATTCTTAGGTGCTGATAAATTTGCAGGGTTAAAGGCTAAGTCCACCAAAACAGGTCAAGAAATCACCGTTAACGCAGACGGGGCCTTCGAATACATCGGTTTACAGCCCACAGCAGATGCCTTTAAGGTATTGTGCATTGTAAACGATTATGGCTATATCGAGACTGACGCATTTATGGCTACCAAGGTACCAGGCATCTACGGAGCTGGTGATATTACCAGTAAGCACCTAAGACAAGTTATTACCGCGTGCAGTGACGGTGCCATCGCTGCTCTATCGGCAGCAAAATATATTGAAAAACTAAACTAAGAACAAAGGGTGAATAAAATGGCGGTTGAAGTTAGAGAAATTAATGGTGAAGAATTAGATCAACTGGTTAAACAGGGTAAGGTATTAGTGGATTTCTATTCTAAAACCTGTGGTCCTTGCAAAATGTTAGGTTTTGTATTAAAAGATGTAGCTAAAAGTGTTGGTGGCGTAGAAATCGTAACCGTAGATTTTGATGCCAACAAAGAGGCTGTGGAAAAATATGGTGTGGAAAGCTATCCAACCATGATCGTTTTTAACGACGGTCAAGAGGTAACTCGGGTTAAAGGACTACAACAAAAACCCAAAATTATTAATATGATTGGCTAACCATATAAAATATGTTCTTATGCTGATCTTCAGAGAAGGTAGTTATAAAATAGATAAGTTGTTAGAGGAAGTGTTCCATAATGTGAAAAAACAGTTATTGGTCTATTATGATGCTGTGGCTCAGGCTGCTGTATCAACAAGGACCAATTGAAGTAAGGCTTAAAGACGGTTGGTTTAAGCTCGAAAAGCCTCATATACCAATGGCTTGAGAAATTTGGCCATAAAATAAAGTAAGGGTATTGTTCGCTAGAAAGTTTAGTGGACAATGCCCTTACTTTATTGATTTATTATATTTTGGGACATAAAAGTGGTCAAAAACAGGTTTAATGGAACGAAGTTCCATAAAAGGCTCGGTACAGCCGGGTCTTCTTTATATTTTTCAATTATGAGGTAATGCAATCTCATAGTTACAGACGATTAAATTTTAATGGTTGACAGGCTGTTGAAATCCTCCTAAAATAGAATCAGTTTGATTAAATATGCAGGTAAGTGTATAAATCCTCTTGAAAGTCAGGGACATAATAATGAAAATAGTTTTCGGACATGGTAAATATATTCGAGGAGAAGGTTTGATCGGCCAAATCGGTGACTATGTAGCCCCTTTTGGCAAAAAGGTTTGCTTATTTGGTGGCAAAACATCACTATCGATTGTATCTGCACCGATAACTAAAGACCTTTCGCAACATGGTTTGGAGATGCTTCCCCCTATTTGGTATGGAGGTGAATGTAGTAAACGTAATATTTACAACCTAAAAAATCAAGTTGAGGAGTTTCAACCCGATGTTCTGTTAGTTGCCGGTGGTGGAAAAGCACTTGACACCGTTAAAGCATTGGGATACCTGCTAGACCTTCCGGTGATTACAATTCCCACGATTGCCTCGACCTGTGCCGCAGGAACTTGTATATCCATTCTCTATGATGATAAGGGAGAGTTTCTAGAGATCAGTCGTAAATCCAAAAATCCAGATCTGATCTTAGTAGATACTCAAATTATCCTTGAAGCACCTGTGCGATATCTAATTTCTGGGATCGGCGATACGTTGGCAAAATGGTTTGAATCCAAGGCTTCGAACCAAAAAGCGGTACCGAATGCTTTTAACTGTGGTGCCGTTGAGTTAGCACGATTTGTTTATGAACTTTTATTAAAGGAAGGAAAACGTGCAGCCGAGTCGATACATAAGGGGGTTGTTTCCAAGGAACTCGAAGACATTATCGATGCCATTATCGCTGTGAGCGGTAATATCAGTAACTACGGCGGAGATGATTGTCGGACGGCCGGAGCTCATGCTGTCTATTCAGGGCTTACGATTTTTCCGGAGGCTCATGAGGTGTATCATGGGGAAATTGTTGCCTTTGGAATCTTGACCCAGTTGGCTATGGAAGGTCGTCCAGATGAAGAAATATTGGACGTAATTGCTTACTATAAACAAGTGAATTTACCCTGTACCTTAGGCGATATGGGGATTGATTCTTCACGTATTTCGGAAGAACAATGGCAAACACTTGGCAGCGTTACCGTCGGGATTGAGGATATGGCGAATATGCCCTTTGAAGTGACCCCACAAATGGTGATTGATGGAATTCGCAGGGCAGATCAACTGGGGCACACAGCTCTTTAATAATTTTAAGCAGTTTATTGCTTTGCGGGGAGAAGGAGAGATTTCAATGGATGTCAATAACATTGTCCGCAAGGTTTATCCTAAGTTAACACCTTATAAGTGCGAGCTAGCAGATCTGCCGGTCGAAGAGATTAAAGAGGTTCTTGTCCGGGAGACAGTCTATAAACTATCCTTTAATGAAAGTCCGTTAGGTCCATCGCCTAAAGCAATCCAAGCGATGCAGGATTCACTGAGTCAGTTGAACCTTTATCCCAGCTCAGCAGGGGACTCGATCATGAAGAAGATTGCCGAGATCGAGGGAGTCAGTTCAAAACAGGTTATTCTTTCCAATGGTGCTGATGAGATGATTATCCTTATAGCCCAAACGTTTTTGGAGCCTGAGGATGAGGTCATTATCCCGAAACTGAGTTTCATACAATACCTTGCGGCGACGAATCTAATGGGCGCTAAACCGGTTTTTTCTGAAATGAAAGAAGATTACTCTTATGATTTAGAAGATATACTTAGCAAAGTAACCTCAAAGACTAAGGCCATTTTTCTGTGTAATCCCAACAATCCAACGGGTACTAGCATTCCTAAAACTAAACTTGTGAATTTTTTAAGCAAAATACCGGATCATATTCTGGTTGTTATTGATGAAGCCTACCAAGAATATGTTGTCTCACCCGAGTTTGAATCCGGCGTTCGTTATTTAAAGGAGCATAAGTTTCTCTTTGTGGTCCGCACCTTTTCTAAGGCTTATTCTTTGGCCGGTGCGCGCCTTGGATATGGTCTTGGGACAACGGAAGTGATTGAGGCTATAAACCATGTTCGTCCGCCCTTTAATGTCAATGCTGTTGTCCAGGCGGGAGCATTAGCCAGCTTAGAGGACATTGAATATCTTCAAGAAGCCAGGGCGCTTAATCATCAGGGCAAAGAATTGATGTATGAGGCCTTTGAAGAACTGGGATTGCCGTACCTTAAAAGTGACACGAATTTCGTTTTTGTAGATACCCAAATGGACAGCAGCGTCATCTTCCAAAAATTAGCCGAGCATGGGGTTATTGTAAGAATGCTGAAAGGTTACGGCCTGGATACAGCCATTAGGGTATCCGTAGGAAAGAAGGAGGGAGTACATACTTTTGTAAATGTCTTAAAAGAAATAATTCGTTAAGTGAAACCTATAAAGAGGAGAAGTGAGGAACAATGAAAAAGATTTTAGCCCTAGTTCTAGCCCTGGTTCTGATGCTAAGTTTAGCGGGCTGTGGTGCATCGAGTACTGCTGGGCAGAAAACTCAGGAAGGACAAGCAACTGCCCCAAAAGCCCCCTTAAAAGTAACCTTACCGACCTGGACCGGTTATGGCCCCTTATTCCTGGCTCAGGAAAAAGGCTTTTTTAAGAAACATGGAGTTGATGTTGAGTTAAGCATTGTTGACGGTTTAGCAGAGCGTAAGCAAGCGTTAGCCGGTGGTAAAGTTGATGGCATGGCGACAGCTCAAGATGTTCAGGTTACCCTGGCCGCAGCTGGAGTTCCCGTTCAGGTTGTATGGATGCTCGATGATTCTAACGGTGGGGACGGAATCCTGGCCAAGAAAGACATTCAATCCCCTGCCGACTTAAAAGGTAAGAAAGTTGCTTATGAAGTTGGTTCAACCAGTCAATTGTTAATGATGACTGAGCTGAAAAAAGCCGGTCTTACCGATAAAGATGTTACGGTAGTACCTATGTCAGCTGGAGATGCCGGAGCTGCTTTTATTGCTGGTAAAGTCGATGCAGCGGTAACTTGGGAACCTTGGCTTTCTAAAGGAGCAAGCGCCAACGGTAAAGTGTTAGTTTCGACTAAGGAGCTTTCGGGAATTATCATGGACAGTATTAGCTTTAGAAATGAAGTAATTGAAAAACGCCCGGATGATGTAAAAGCCTTTGTTGCTGCCTTGGCAGACGCCATGGACTATTGGAAAGCTAATAAGGATGAATCGGATCAAATTATGGCTAAAGGCTTAAAAATTGATGTGAAAGAGTTTACCTCGACAGTTCCTGGTCTCAAGTTCTTTAACAAAGATGACAACAAGAAATTATTTGGAACAAGTGCAAACCCGGGTTCAGTTTATGAGTTTACAAAGAACGATATAAACTTCTACTTGGAACAAAAGGTAATCGATAAGGCCATTACTCCGGAAAGCATTGTCAATCCCAAGTTTGTTGAAGGACTATAGGAATGAAATAAGGAGTGCCCGCAAGGGCCTCCTTATTTAGTGTTATTAATAAATTGAAAGGGGGAGTCGTGATGTGGAAAAATATTTTCGCTCCGAAAAAGGAAATTTCTAAAGGGTTATATTCATCGGCGGGGCTTTTGGCCTTCATATTATTTCTTTTAACCTGGTCGCTTCTTAGTTATTCTGGCATTGTGAATCCGCTCTTCCTTCCGAGTCCTGGTAAGGTCATTAACACAGCTATTGATCTTTTTTCTCAAGGGGATATCCTAAAGGATATTGGAATCAGTTTTACAAGGGTTGGTTTGGGCTTTTTGTTGGCTGCCGTCATCGGTGTGCCGTTAGGAATTCTTATGGGAACACTGCGAATTATGGAAGGATTTTTTGAGCCGATAATGGGTTTTATTCGTTATATGCCGGCTTCTGCCTTCATTCCTCTGTTTATTTTGTGGATTGGTTTAGATGAAGGGGAAAAAATGAGCGTCATTTTCTTTGGGACCTTCTTTCAATTAACGCTGATGGTTATGGATGTGACCAAGAATGTTCAAAATGAATTAATCGATGTTTCTTATACCCTGGGAGCAAGTAAAGCGCAGATCTTTAGCAAAGTGATTCTTCCATCATCCCTCCCCGGTATTGTTGATACTTTAAGGATCACCTTTGGTTGGGCTTGGACGTATTTAGTTGTAGCAGAGATTGTTGGGGCATCGAGTGGCTTAGGGTATATGATCATGCAGTCCTCCAGATTCCTAAGACCGGATAAGATTTTTGTGGGAATCATAATTATTGGCTTGCTAGGTCTAGTGACTGACATTATCTTTAAGTTCATCTATAGTGCTTCATTCTCTTGGATGAGAAAGGAGGGAGTATAAGTGGATCATAAACTTGTCATTGACCAAGTGGGCAAGGTATTTTCGACCAAGGGAGGCGAGATGGTCGCACTCGATCGTACGTCTTTTAAGGTGAAAGAAGGAGAGTTTATCACGATCCTCGGTCCTTCAGGGTGTGGAAAATCCACTATCTTAAGGATTGTGGCGGGACTAGAAGAACCAAGCTCGGGAAAGGTCTACCTTGATGGGCATGAGGTTAAAGGCCCTGGCTCTGATCGAGGTATGGTCTTCCAGTCCTATACCCTTTATCCTTGGTTAACCGTGGAAGATAATATTGCTTTTGGCTTGAAACTCAAGGGAACTTCGCGCAAACAGTGTAAAGAAGCGGCACAACATTATCTTGAGCTTATTGGGTTAAGTGGGTTTGAGAAACACTACCCGATCCAATTATCCGGGGGGATGAAACAGCGAGTGGCGATTGCCCGGGCGCTGGCAAATGATCCTGAAATACTCTTAATGGATGAACCGTTTGGTGCCTTGGATGCACAAACTCGGAGCATTATGCAGGAGATCCTGCTCAAAGTATGGGAAGAGTCCAAGAAGACAATTCTATTTATCACGCATGATGTGGAAGAGTCTATCTTTTTGGCGGACTCCGTTTATGTCATGACGGCTAGGCCAGGACGCTTAAAAGAGAATATTCCTGTAAATCTTCCTAGACCTCGCGATTACAATATTAAGAGCAGTTCAGAGTTCTTAAGCCTTAAAACACGGTTACTCGATCTTATCCGTGAAGAGACTTTGAAAGCTCTTAAGTAGCCAAAAAGCAATAAGGTCTTCCCTTTGGCCCTTCGGGGTCGTTCCCTAACACAATTTGAAACAATTTATACCTGAATAATAACGAGGTAGCTTTCTCTAGAAGTTATCGCGTTATTTTTGTGTGCCTTGGCTATTTGGCTTTTTTTGTTAAGTCCTTCTGGCTTTTGCAAAGTACACTCACAAGTGTTCCATATTACTTAAAAATGAGATAGGCCCTTTTTGATTGCTGCTGCCCAGGCCGTTATTATCAATAAAGACCAATCGAAATAAGGCTAAAAAAGGTTGGCTGAAGTTAGAGTAGTCTCATATTTTAAGGTTTCGATTGATTCTATATAAAATAAATCAAGGGTATTGCCTTTAAGAAATTTTAAGAGGCAGTACCCTGTTTTTGTTGCTCGTTATTTTTTAGTGAGTCTACTAATTAGATTTAATTTTCAACAAAAGTTAAGTACTTAAGTAAGCGGTGGAACACATACCGGGTGGGATAAAACAGCCCCACTGTTTGAAGTGGAGCTGTTTTTAAAAAATCCTTCTCTGGCAATTTTTTTGATGTAGTTATACTGTTTCCGTATAAGCTTTTTGAATTCCCCATCGGATAGCTCATTATACCTGATGGGACACTCACGGAAACAATATGTTGAGTTTACTGAGAGCGAGCGTATTGACACACTCATCGGTTGCCAGCACTTTGGAGATACGATTCTTTGCCAAAACAATTTTCGCATTACTTTGTTAGTAACATAATTAAATAAATTCCATAGAATATAGCAGAATAATTTCATAGAAGGAAGGATTTTTGATGTCTAATCCTGAAGATCAACAACAATCTCACCAACAAGTTCAACAAGTTCAACAACTTTGGGCTATTGATGCTGGAGTGTCATCATACGTAGCAGTAGGTCAACGAGCCGTTACTAGTCTTAAGAATATAGCGAATGCAACCGCTGAAGGGATGGGTTTAAATTTATCTTACCAAGTTATTATGGCTGATCCAGATCAAGCCAATGATGTTATTGCAGAGACCATTGATGAGGAAGGTAATATAGTATCTGTTGATTTTACCGGTGGTTATACACGAATGGATAATGTATTAGTAAATACAGCTATTCCTGTTTTTCTTACCTTTAAAAAACCAGGCACTTATATATTTACGCTCCAATTATATCATACAGATACAAAAACTGTGCTTGCTGAAGATATAGAAATTGCTGTGGCTGTGAGACTGTAAATAATTTTGCTGGTAAGTGCTGTATATAGATCAGCCTGATATATAATAAGTAAAACATCTCCTTTATCCGACTGAGATGCTTTACTTATTTACATAATCTAGTGCTCAGTGCCTTTTTTCTAATAAAATCTTACTCGATTTCAACCTTGTGCTTCTTTTTTAACTCATCGGTTTTCTTAAATGCCAAAGCCAAGTAAGATCATTATCAACAAAGAGTGTTAAGTGTTCCGTAATAGTGAAAATGGTGATTCGTCTATTTTGATAGCTGCTTCACAGGCCGTTGTGGTCAACAAGGGTTAATAATTGAAATATTTGATAGCCTAGGATAGTTAAATATAGCCCATGCATCAAGACTTAGAAATCTTGTTCATTGACTAGAGGAGAAGAGGTATTGTCTCTTATGATTAAGATACAATACCCTCTTTTCATTTCACATTCATTAAGTTCTCCAATAAGTTCCAGTAAGATTTGATCAATTAGGATAGTTGAAGGATGTAAATGGTTTTTTTGGTACCTTTTTGATTTATGATATAATTAAAGTGGAATCCAGACATGATTAATTTGGTTTCTAAAATGCCAAGCAAAGGATTTGGATAGGATGGAACCGATCTTTAGTAGCAAAAAACGAATAATTAAAATCACCTACGTGACCTTGGTGTTTGTCCTTTTCTTGGTATTGAATTTTTCTGTCTCAAAGGGAATTACTCCTAATGGCGGCGACCTTGAAGTAATTATAGGCGGTCAGTCTATCTTACAGAATCAAACCATTTTAACGGATGCTTATAGCGGGGAAAATGGTAAGGATACTAGATATACTGGTGGTATAAGTGATGACTGCCTTTTTTTAGCATTAATATGGGTAATATATTTTAATTGGAGATACAAGAGTGTATTGTACTGGAGTAGAAGATATACCCTTGTATCTCTGTGTGTCCGTATGGACGAATGAACCCTGCCCTAATCTAATCAATAATCTTTTTAGAGCCGGATATTTTGGCTTTGTTTTGGTGTGCGGATTTTATGATGAAAAGATTGGGGATAAGGGTATGTACAGTTTAGAAATTAGCGATGTATGGAAAAATTATCAAACAAGGAATAAAGAAAAAATTGCAGTATTAAAAGGTCTTAATTTGCAGGTAAAAGAAGGAGAAATGGTTGCTGTCATGGGACCCTCGGGAAGCGGCAAAACAACTCTCTTAAATATCATCAGCGGCGTGGATCGTTCAGATCAAGGAAGTGTCTGGATTGACGGCCAGTGCCTGTCCGAGATGAATAAAGCAGAACTGGCCTTATTCCGAAGGAGAAGATTAGGGATGATCTTTCAGGACTTTAATCTTATCGAAAGCCTTTCCGTGAAAGAAAATGTCCTGCTGCCGATGATTCTGGACAAAAAGCCGGCGGAGGAACAGGAAGAGCAGGCGGAAAAAATTCTCAAGATCCTCGGCATTGAAGATACCCAAGCTCATAATATTACGGAAATATCCGGCGGTGAGAAACAGCGGGCGGCCATCGGCAGGGCGCTTATCAATAATCCTGCTCTTATTTTGGCTGATGAACCGACAGGAAATCTGGATTCCAAGTCCACCCGGGAAGTGATGAATTATTTTCTCCGGGTCAATCGAGAATTCGGCAGCAGTTTTTTAATGGTTACCCATGACACCTTTGCCGCCAGCCATTGTCACAGGGCCCTTTTGTTAAAAGACGGTGAATTTTTGGCTGAAGAACAGCGGAAAGGCAGCAACAAGGAATTTCTTGATTCCCTGACTGAAATGCTTACCTTGATCGGAAGTGAGCAGGATGACATTCTTTGATATTTCCAGGAAAATGTTAATGGTCAACTTCCGGCGTTACCGGCAGTATTTTTTATGTAATGTCTTTTCAATTGTCCTGTTTTACTGTTTCGCCGCCATCTTTACCAATCAGGCGTTTATGGATCCCAAGAGCGTTAACAGCTATATTTCCAGCAATGTATGGGCCCCAAGTTTATTTGTGGGCATTTTTCTCGTAACATTTATCCCCTATTCCTACCAACAATTCATGAAGCTGCGCAAACATGAATACGGCATTTTAATGACCATGGGAATGAGTGAAAGAGAAGTGCTGGTTAATATGCTCCTGGAACAGTGCGTGACTGCCGGGATATCTTTGCTCAGCGGTTTGTTCTTGGGCACTCTGGCAGCTTTTGTCTTTTATTTCGTGATTCAACACGGGATCGGAGTAACTGGATTGCGTTGGTATTTTAATCCCGCGTCCTATAAATGGACAGCACTGCTCTATGGTCTAACCATCCTCTTCACCCTAGTAATGAGTGTTTTAGGGTTTAAAAAGACGGACCTAATCGATCTGATTAAAGATAAATTCCGAGGGGAAAAGAATAGAAAATCAAAAAGAGGACGATTCATCTCCGGTGTGGTCTTGGCTGCTGTTTCAGTACCGATGATGATTCTTGGTTATGTTTATGCTAATTCGGGGCTTTGGTTTGTAATTAGCCTTATCTTTATGTTTGCAGGTTCGGGTTTGATCATTGCCCAGGTGGAGAGTTTGGATGACTTTTGGACTAAAGTAATCCCGGGATTTCGGGAGGGGCATTTTCTCGGAATCTCTTTTAACAGGCAGCATGCCAAATCTCAAGTCAGGATTAGCATTATAGCAGCCTGGCTGCTTGGATTTTGCATATTTTTTGCCGGATCATGTGTGGTTATGTATCCGGCCCTTACCAAGGATGCTATCAGAAATTCCCCTTATGATTTAGAGTATTCCCAGATTTTCAGCAAGAACCAGGTGACTGACAGTGATATCGCAAGCTTATTGGCTCAAAACGGGGTATCGGTCCGAACGGTTAAGCAAGTGGATTATTTGAGAAACGGTGCATTTAATTTGCTTCCGCTTTCCGAAGTTAATGAAGAATTTGGTTGTAACTATCATATTCCCGAGGGTAAGTTTCTGATGGTTTTCCAGTCTGACTTGCAGGACGGATACAAACATTATTTTTCTTCCCCTTCAACAGTTGGTTTTGATTGCGGCAGGGATAAAATGGAATTAAAGTCCGTTGGGAGCGATGTGCGTATCTTATTCAACCGGAATCCGACCTTGGCTGATCACACTTTGGTCTTAAACGATACTGATTACAAGACTATAGCCGCGGTACGCACCGACTATTCCAAAGGGATCATCAAGCTGTACTCTTTTGGCAATTGGCAGGATTCGGGAAAAGGAATAGCTGCCGTCCAGAAATATTTATTAGAAAAGAATCGGGTTGACCAGTCGATACAACAACGTTACTATCGGGCTACCTCCAGGATTGAATCCTACACATTGGCTAAGCAGTCAGCAGAGTTTTTGCTTTTTGTGATGTTATTCGCCGAGATTTTGTTCTGTGCGGCATCCAATATTATGATTCAGTTTAAGATTAAGGCCGAAGCGGAAAAAGAGCAGAGAATATTATTCGGTCTCTACAGGCTGGGGGTAACGGCCGAAGAAATGCTGGCAATGATCCGGCATAAGAACATATATTACTATATGCCTCAGGTTATCACCGGTCTGTTTATTGGGAGTTTTTATGGCTATGCCGTAAATGAATTTTATGGATTTGGATGGCAGGCTGCCGTGTACAGTTTGATTATTGGCTCAGGCCTAACAGCGCTTCAATTCGTTGTGGTGCTGAGATATTCCAGAAGAGAATTGCTGGGCTTTGGTTTTTTTCAATAGCCAGAAATGATAACCTCAGTGGCGTTGCTAGTATTGTCTCTTGGATTTTAAGAGACAGCGCCCCGCTATAACTCGATTTATAGACTAGGAATCCTGTTAAACTTTAAAAAGTTGAATCCTTTGGGTCAAATTAGCGAGGATGATAAAATCTATGTTCAGTGATAGGGACTTAACTATTGAACGAGCGAATCGTTTTATTCTCGCTGAACTTGAGAGGCAAGGGATTAGGGATATATCTCCTTCACATGGGGCGGAGGACGGGCTTTATCTGGCATTTGTTCTGCAGTGTGATTGTCGTTATTTGACGGAGTAGTCTTTCCTCTCTTATAATTAGTAAAGTGCTATAGAGACTAATATTTTAAGGCAAGACATTTATAGAGCCTTGCCTCAAGGTAAAAGGAGTGCAAAACACAAAAATGTTTCGTTCAAAGCTAATTTTGGCAGCCATTTCATTGACATTGTTACTAAGTGGCTGCTCATCAGCATCAAGCAGTCAACAACAAACACCGGCACTTCCAAAAACTATTAATGCGTCCTATGTGTCCAGGCCTATTAATGTCCCTTCAATTGTTGCTCAAGATAAAAAAATGTTTGAAACGGAATTTGCAAAGGATAATATCGAATTCAAGTGGCATGACTTGACGACACCGGATAGTCAGTTAGAAGCCCTTGCTTCAGGTTCTTTAGATTTTGCCAATAGCCTTAATAATCTCTCGGCTATATTGGCCAAAGCAAATGGTAATGACATTAAGGTTATTTCGGCTTATTCAGCCTTTCCCAAGGGTATAGCATTAGTTGCCGGATCGACTGCGGGGATTAGCAATGAGGCGGATCTTAAAGGCAAGAAAATCGGGCTTCAAAGCGGTACGATGCTCTATCAAATGCTTATTGAAGATCTAGCAAAATCAAACCTCAAGAAAAATGACATTACTATAGTCAATATGGATTCATCCAGTGCCTTAACGGCCTTATTAAGCGGTCAAATTGATGCCACAATCCTGCCGGACCCATTACTTTCAAAAGCCATTGCCTCGGGAAAAGCTACAAAAATTCGAAGCGCCGAAGGATTGATTTCAGGATTATCCGTTATTGCAGTTCGAAGTGACTTTGCGAAAAATTATCCAAACTTGGTTAAGCAATTTTTACAAATACATAAACAGTCCCTTGATTGGAGTACAAATAACCTGGACCAAGCTCTTCAGCTTGCAGCGACGAAAAATCAGATGGACATAAAAGCTGTTAAAAGAATGTATCCTGAATTTTCCTTTGCTATGAGTATGGATAATGCTAAGGTAGATTTAATTCAATCTGCAGAATTCCTTAAAGAAGAGGGCATGATCTCAAGTGACACAGATACCACAAACCTTATAAATGACTTAATTGATACAAGCTTCATGCCGCAGTAATCGTTTCAATTTTAGTTACAATAGGAGTTTTTCTATGTTAAAGCAAGTAAAAATAAGATTGCAAGGGGTTATTTTGCCTCTTGCAATCATTCTTATTTGGCAGCTTGTTAGTAATTATGGAATGGTAAACAGTTATATCTTGCCATCACCACACCATATTTACTTCCGATGTATACAGTTAATCGAGAATGGCAGCCTGCAACAAAACATATTGGCGAGCTTAATTCGAGTTGTCATAGGATTTTTAACAGCTCTACTCTTATCCATACCCCTAGGAATAATATTAGGCTTAAATCAACGAGTAAAATTGTTGCTAAATCCCATCTTGAGTTTTTTTCAACAAATTCCCGGCATTGCGTTAATACCAATATTCATTCTTTGGCTGGGGATAGATGAAACCTCAAAAATAGCCATTATCGTTTATTCCGCGATATTTCCAATCTTATTAAATACCATTAATGGCATAGAAACAACGGATAAGAACCTTATAGAAGTGGCGATAATTAACGGGATATCAAAGGTTGGCTTAGCCTATAGAGTATATCTGCCAAGTATGCTGCCAAGCTTATTTGTAGGAATGAGACTGGGATTAAGTTATTGTTGGCGATCCTTAGTCGCTGTTGAATTACTAGGGGCATCGAAGGGCTTAGGATATTTAATACAGCAAGGAAGAGAATTGGCTCAACCTGAAACCATGTTCTTAGGAGTATTCATTATAGGGTTGATTGGTATGAGCTTTGATAATGTATCAAAGGGATTTGAGAAAAAAATAATTAGATTTAAATCTAATGACTATAAAGAGGATTAACGATGAGTCTATTAGAAATTCACAATGTATGTAAGAATTTTAAAATAGGAAATGAATCAGTAAGCGTTCTGAATGATTTGACGTTGACTGTCAATAAAGGAGAACTGGTCTGTCTGTTAGGGGTTAGCGGATGCGGTAAAACGACCTTCTTACGATTAATCTCAGGCTTAGAAAAACAGACTTCGGGTACGATTTTAATCAATGGCACTCAATATAAAATAAGAAACAGAACAGTAAATATGGTATTCCAAGAACCCAGGTTATTCCCCTGGCTTTCTGTTCAAGATAATATCATTTTTGGCTTAAAAAGAAACGATCATAGCAAAGCAAAGAATTTAAAAGTTACTGAAATAATAAATAAACTGGGATTAAGTCCTTATATCCACGAAATGCCCTATAAATTATCAGGCGGAATAGCACAACGAGTAGCCCTAGCAAGAGCTATAGTGACAGAACCCGAGCTCTTGCTTTTAGATGAGCCCTTTTCATCACTAGACTCAATTACTAAAAACAGCATTATGGAAGATCTGCTGGACTTGTGGAAATCCGCCAACATGACCATAATCCATGTAACCCATAATCTGGATGAAGCGATTATGCTGGCTCAAAAAATAATAGTATTAAAATACAGAAACAATAGTACGGAATGCTTTGATATCATGAATTTATCCTATCCAAGAAACCCTGAGAGTGATTACTTTAAAGAATTAAAAAGCAAAGTATTTAACAGTTACTAATTTAAAAGACTTTTTACAAAGTTTATTTTTATATTTGATTTCTCCAACAAAAGGCTTTTTGAGCCTTTTTTTTACTAATCAGAAAGTATAACTTCCGTTGCATACTTTCTGAAGCATAAGAGCAACTATGGCGGCCGCCTGCGCCTGAAAGGCTTGACGCCAGCCAAGTTTTCTAAATTATTTAAAGCGAATTTAGGGGTTTTGAAACTTTTTAAAATGTTTTTATTAACTACAAAAGGGTTTATTTACATACATAAACGTGACAGATGCTATTTAGATATTAAACTTAAAGAGAAGAGTTGTGTGAGTATTACGAGTTTTCCAGGAAAGGAAAACTTGTAATACTCCATGATGTAATCTACCTACTGGATAGCAAGTTTGCAAAGAGAGTTTAAAAAAAGGTGGTAAACACATGGCAGGCAAAGCAGGACAAGTAAAAAAATTGTCCAGACGTTCTTTCTTTAAGTTTGTAGGGGGAGCAAGTTTAGTCGGTGTTTCGTTAAACTTGGCTGGCTGCGGCGAACCCCTTACACCCGATAAAGCTGTCGGAGGAAGTGGCTGGATGCCAACCCAATACAATGCACCAGGCAGCTGGCCAACTAACGTGCGCGGCCGGGTTCCAATTGACCCGGAAAATCCTTCAATTGTCAGGGATGACCAAAAATGTATTCTTTGTGGTCAATGTATTGAAGCTTGTGAGAAGGTTCAATCGGTGTTTGGCAATTACAAGCTGCCGATTAAAAAGGAAATTGTTTGTGTAAATTGCGGACAGTGTATTCAATGGTGTCCATCCGGAGCAATTTCAGAACGGGATGATATTAATAAAGTGCTAAAAGCTATCGCAGATCCCAATATTACGGTTGTTGTGCAGACTGCTCCGGCAACTCGTATTGGACTTGGCGAAGAATTTGGCATGCCTGTCGGGACTAATGTTCAGGGCAAGCAAGTTGCGGCATTGAGAAAATTGGGGTTTGACGTAATTTTTGATACAAACTTCACAGCGGACCTGACAATAATGGAAGAAGGCACTGAGCTGGTTAAACGTATTAAAGGCGAATTGGATAAGCCTATTCCCCAGTTCACATCATGCTGCCCGGGTTGGGTTAAGTTTGTGGAGTATTTTTATCCGGATCTGATTCCTAATTTATCTTCTGCCAAGTCTCCTCAGCAGATGGAAGGGACTTTGATGAAAACCTATTATGCTGAAACAAAAAATGTTGACCCCAAAAAGATCTTTTCAGTAGCCATCATGCCTTGTACAGCCAAGAAATTTGAAAGCCAGCGTCCTGAAATGGCAACAGCCGGAAAAGAACTTAAGGACAGTAAGGTTACCCCTGATGTGGATGCTGTTCTGACAACCAGAGAGCTGGCCAGAATGATCAAGCGGGCCGGTATCGATTTTAACTCTCTTCCAGACGACCAGTATGATCAGCTGATGGGTTCCGGAACCGGGGCAGGAGCGATATTCGGTACTACCGGCGGTGTCATGGAAGCTGCGGTTCGTTCTGCCTATTATCTTATCACCGGACAACAACCGCCTTCAGCCCTTTGGGGTTTAACTCCTGTAAGAGGAATGCAGGGTGTTAAAGAAGCAGCCGTGAATATCCCCGGTGTCGGCGACATAAAAGTTGCAGTCATTTCCGGTCTGGCTAATGCCCGCAAAGTTATGGATCAGATTAAGGAAGGCAATGCCCCCTGGGCTTTCATAGAAGTTATGGCTTGTCCGGGAGGCTGTGAATATGGCGGAGGACAACCTCGTGCCTCATCTCCTCCTTCAGATGAAGTTCGCAATAGGCGTGCAGCTTCATTATATACAATTGATGCTAATGCCAAACTGCGCAACAGTCATGATAACCCCCAAATCAAACAAGTCTATGCTGATTTTTTAACCAGCCCCATGAGCGAGAAGGCAGAAGAACTATTGCATACAACTTATATTTCCAGGGCTGAAACCTTTGACCCTAAAAAGCCCGAAAGCAGCAAATTATACTAAGTATGGAGGTGAAAGAAGATGGCAAAGGGAGTACTCGTAGATATACCAAAATGTGTAGGTTGTGAAAGCTGTTCCGTAGCCTGTAAGTTATGGAATGAGCTTGAATGGGACCCTCAGGAAAAGACCAAGACTGCTGCAGACAGAGCTGAGGAACCCAACAACGGCTTATGGCCGGAAGAATGGACATCGATCAATCGTTATGAATTTAAGAACAACGGCTCGTCAGTTTGGAGATATGTCAAAACCCAATGTTTTCACTGTGAAGAGCCGGCCTGTGTATCAGCGTGTTTTTCCAAGGCATTACAAAAGCTTCCTGAGGGACCGGTTATCTATGATCAGAAGCTGTGCGTTGGTTGTCGTTATTGCATGATGGCATGTCCTTTTGACATGTTGAGGTATGAATGGAAGAAAGCCATTCCTGGTGTAAGGAAATGCCAGATGTGCCCGACAAGAGTTGCCAATAACATGGAAACGGCATGTACCTCTGTGTGTCCCACTGGGGCAATAACCTTTGGAGACAGAGAAGAATTGCTGGCAGAAGCCAAAAAGAGAATCAAAGAAAATGGTTATATAGATAGAGTATATGGAGAAAAAGAAGCAGGGGGAACCTCCTGGCTTTATATCTCGGATACTCCATTTGAACAGATGAGATTCAGGACGGATGTAACTACCAAGCCTTTGCCTTCCTATACAGAAGGATATATGAAAATGACACCAATTATCGGAGTCAGCTGGGCGGCCATATTAGCCGGATTATTTATATTTAACAATAAAGACAAGGAACCTCTGGAGTGATACAACGAATAGCGGAATGGAGGGAAATGTATGGAAATTGTTAGTACACTCGTAAATCGTGCAGGAGAGAAGTTATCCAGCGTGAGATGGCGGTTTAGAATAACCCCCATGAGGTTGGTGTTTATGGCCATTGCGGCTGCGGCCATAGCAGTCATTCTGGTGCGTTTTATACTAGGCCTGGGTGCAACAACCAACCTTAATGATCAGTGGCCATGGGGATTATGGATTGCCTTTGATGTATTGTTAGGGGTAGCCTTGGCGGGAGGCGGTTATGGAACCTGCCTTATAGTATACGTCCTGCGCCGGGATAAGTTTTATCCAATAGCCAGAAGCACAATGCTGACCTCTTTACTAGGTTATATTGTTGTCGTTCTCGGCCTCTTGATTGAAGTAGGACAATGGTTTAACTTCTGGAGACCCTATGTATCATGGGGACATGCCAGTGTATTGTTTGAAGTTTTCTGGTGTGTTTCCTGTTACACATTGATTCAGGTCCTGGAATTCTGTGAAGTAGCAACGGAGAAAGTATTTAAAGGCTTCCACAAGTACCTTAAGAAAGCAATGCCGGTACTGCTGGTTGTCGGTATTACACTGCCCACACTTCACCAATCATCTCTGGGCGAACTGTTCTACATAATGGTTGGCAAAGAGAACCCTCTTTGGTGGTCCGTATTTCTGCCGCCCTTCTTCTTGTTATCATCATTTTTCGTTGGGGCAGGGATGATTATTGTGGAAAGCACTTTAGCCGGAAAAGCATTCAATCATCAAGTGGATATCTCTGTCTTAAGAGGATTGGCCAGAATATCTGGCGGAGCAATGATCTTATATTTAGTCTTAAAGGTCGTGGATATAGCGGTAAAGGGAACCTTGGCCAATGTTTTTGCCTTTGATCTGCCCAGTATCCTGTTCCTGTGCGAACTGGTTTTTGGAGTCATAATTCCTATAATCATAGCCTTTAGTTCCCTATCCAGCACCCGTAAAGGCTTGATTTGGTTTGGAATACTGAATGTTGCCGGAGTAGTTCTCAACAGGTTTGATGTTGTGTTTACAGGATTAGGAAAACATTTGAACCAACATGGCGGCTATTATTTCCCCGCTTGGACAGAGTTTATCGTCAGCTTGGGATTAGTATCAATAGCTTGCTTAGCTTACCTGTTTATCGTAGAAAACTTCAATATTATCGAGCATCAGGGAACAGAACATGATAAAGGCATAATAAATGACGATGAGGATTTTGCTGTCACTGCTAAATAAGTACTTATCCCCTGTAAATTCTCGTGGATTTTAGGCGCCTAACACATTTATTAATCTTTATAGCACAGGTCAAGCAATTTTGCCTGTGCTTTTTGTTTGCAGAAATGAGGTGTCTTTATGATTTATAATTGTCAGGTTGTCTATCATTACGATAATTGTCTTGATACAAAAAAGGCTTATGTTAACCTTTGCCGGTTATGTATCGATGCCTGTCCCCAGCAAGCCATTTCCTTATATCGTGAACTCGATACCAAACGCTGCACAGAATGTGGGGTTTGCATGGCTGTTTGTCCCAGCGATGGCTTTGTCTATCGCACTGTTGATGAACTCTATGAGTATATTAGACGTTCGGAAAAGATTGTTTTGAACTGCCCCCAAGCAATTCCGGCAGGGTATGAAATATCTTGTCTAGGGATTATCGACCGGGATTTATGGATGACATTAATGTTGTACGCCCGGGAGAAGGAGTTGACTATATACACCGGAGTGTGTGCAGATTGTCCCGATAAAAAAGCTTGTGAGATGAGTGTGCAGATTTTTAAGGAAGTGCATGATGCCTGGAAAGAACATCCGCCGATTAAGATAAAAGTGGCCGCTGATGATGGGAACTGTGAAAATGAGACAAAAGGATGGCGTGACGTCGGTCGCGAGAGATTAGAAGGAATATTACAAGGGAACACTTCTGGAGAATCCTATCTTATTCCGAAGACACGGCAGTTCTTGATGGAAACTTGGAATTCCCAACAATCTGAGATTCCAAAGCTCCCTATACCGGTCTTACATGTTAAGGATAATTGTACAAATTGCGGGGATTGTCCGGAGATCTGCCCCCAGGGAGCTTTGACGAAAAAGGATACTAAGGAACAGTTTTCCTTGATTTATGAACCGTCAAAATGCGTCCGCTGTCAAAGATGTATCAGTATATGCCGTTCTAGAGCTTTAACTATGGAATGTAAATCCTTATCCTATCGTTTACTGGCAGGTAAAGTTCTTCTGCACCAAGGCAAACGACGATTTTGTTCTCACTGTGGCAAGGAAGTGTTTGATAACTTAGAGCCGCCATTGTGTATGGATTGTGTAACAAGTGATAAGTAAGCAGGCTTGTACCAAGAATCTTACGCGCGTAAGATTCTTGGTACAAGCTGTTTATTATGGCTGGATCATTTAGAGATAAGAATACAATATACAGCAGTTTAAATATAATATTTACCCTAAAATATTCCTTAACATGAATAAAATATATGGTATATTATTATAAAATAAGTTAAGAAATAACTTATTTAAGATGAGGTTCAGCTTAATGTCTAAGACAAGATGAATGATACTATCTGGCTGGGCTTAACATGATTTTTAGGGAAAATTGAGGTGGTAATTTAAAAAAATCACAAGAAGTTACATAGGAAATGACGGTAGAATAGCTATTGAAATTTAACAATAGTACTAAGAATTTTGGAGGCTAAAAGATGTTTAATAAGAAGATTTTTATGATGATTTCACTTGTACTCATCTCAATGTTAGTTTTAACAGGCTGCTCAAGCTCTGCCCCCAGTTCCGCAAATAGCGGGGATAATAATGAAGCCTCGGCTCAAAAGCATAAGATCGCAATGGTTACAGACGCACCGATTGCAGACGGCGGATGGACAACCGCATGCTATCATGCAATGTTAGATGCAGCTAAAAAGAACGGTTATGAAACAGCATACTCAGAAAACGTAAAACAAGCAGATTATGTTTCTATGTTCAAGCAATATGCAGATTTAGGATATGACTTGATTTTTGCCCCGGGTGCCCAATACTCTGATGCCATCAAAGAATTAGCTCCGCAATATCCTAAAGTTGGTTTTATTTTGCTCAATGGTACCGTAGAAGGAATTGATAATGTAGCAAACGTTATGCCCAATGCCCAACAAATCGGCTATTTGGCAGGGGCACTGGCCGGGCTTCAAACTAAGACTAATTCAATAGGTTTTATTGGCGGTATGGAGCTTGATACAACTAAAACAAAACTGGCAAGCTATGAAGCAGCTGCTAAAAAGGTCAATCCTAACGTATCTGTTACCAATGCTTATGCAGGTACCTTTGATGATTCTGCAAAAGGAAAAGAAATCGCTACATCCATGGTTTCTACAAAAAATGTTGATGTTATTTTCGGAGATGCCAGTGCTGTCGATGCAGGTGCCAGACAAGGTCTGAAAACAAGTAAAGATCGCTATGCTATTGCCCAGCCTGGAGACTTCCTGAAAGATGACCCTGAAACCATCATCAGCAGTATTTGTACTGACAACTCTGCTTTAATTGACGTTTGCATGCAAGACTTTGCAGCAGGAAAATTTGGCGGCAAAACTGTTTACGGAGACCTCAGCAACGGTTGCTTAAGCGTTGGACAGTTTGGTCAAAATTGCCCCAAAGAAGTACAAGATGAGTTTTTGAAAATCGTAGAGCAAATTAAAGATGGGTCATTTATCAAGTAATTAAACACTGTTAGTATAGAGATTTTTTTCTTAAAACTTGTCTTGCAATAAGCTGAAAAGTGGCGAAAGAAGATTTAGATCCATATAATTTTCGCCACTTTTTTCTTTATAATTTTCTTTTTTACAGACGAAAGGTGGGCTAAATAGCTTGGGTACCTTTTTGAGAATGGAGAATGTTACTAAGTCTTTTGGCAAAGTAGTAGCCAATAAGAACATTAACTTAAGCATAGAAAAAGGTGAAGTTCATACCCTTCTTGGCGAAAACGGAGCTGGAAAAAGCACCCTGATGAATGTTCTGATTGGGCTTTATCAACCTACAGAAGGGGATATTTTTATAAATGATGTTAAAGTAAAAATCGATTCGCCGGCTAAAGCTGTGAAACTTGGGATAGGAATGGTTCATCAGCATTTCATGCTTGTTGAGGATATGACTGTCTTTGAAAACATTATTTTAGGTATTACCAAAGACAGCTCTGTTTTTATCAAAGCTGAGGCTATTAAAAAGGAGATACTTGAGCTTTCCGAATCTTATGGCCTTAATATAGATATGGATAAGAGAATAGAAGATATTTCTATAGGAGAACAGCAGCGTGTCGAAATCCTTAAGGTGTTATATCGTGGTGCAGAGTTACTGATTTTGGATGAACCGACAGCTGTTTTAACGGATGAAGAAGCAGAAAGCTTGTTTGATATTATCAAACGTTTGGTTGCTGAAAATAAGACGGTGATTTTTATTTCTCATAAAATGAGGGAAATCATGAAAATAAGTGATCACATCACTGTGCTGAGGAGCGGAGAGGTTGTTACCACGGTTAAAAAGGAAGAAACCGACCCTGACATTTTAGCATCTCTGATGGTTGGACATGAATTTGTCCCCTCTAAGTTTGATAAGCCCGTTGCTCAGGGCGAGGTTATGATTTCCTTAGATCATATCTGCTATCACAAAGAAATGAAGCACAGCGGTTTAAATAATCTGAGCCTGGAAATAAAACGAGGCGAAGTGCTGGGAATTGCCGGTGTGGATGGGAATGGCCAATCTCAGCTTGCCCAGTTAGTTACGGGTTTGATAGAGCCTGATGAAGGTGAAGTCATTCTAAAGGCCAAAAAGATATCGAATTTTGGTTCCTTAGAATTTATAACATCCGGGGTCTCTCATGTGCCGGAAGACCGCAATAAAATGGGTCTTGTCGGGGATATGAGCATTAGTGAAAATTTAGTCTTGAAATCCATCGAGTCCGAGCAGTTTTCTTATTTTAGAGGGCTGAAATTGAAGAAAAAAAATATTGACGCTTATGCCAAGAACTTAGTGGAGAAATATGACATTAGGTGCTCTTCTCCTGAGCAGGCAGTAAAAAATCTTTCCGGCGGCAACCAGCAAAAGGTGATTATTGCCCGAGAGCTTGAAGCTAAGCCGGATCTTTTGATTGCTGTACACCCCACCCGCGGTTTGGATATCGGGGCTACTAATTTTGTACACGAATGTATCATAAGTGCTCGTGATTCAGGCTGCGCCGTTTTACTGATCAGTGCCGATTTAGATGAGGTGCTGAAGCTTTCTACACAAATTTCCGTGATGTATGAAGGCAGATTAATGGGTTCTTATCCCGGCGATAATCCGCCTATTAAACAAATTTCTCTTGCTATGGCAGGTAAACAAATTTTGAATTGAGGAAAACGATATGCGTTTACAAGAGACATTTTTTAAAGTGGCTATCCCACTTATCGCGATATTGCTGGCCTTTCTGGTTGGCGGAATGATTATTGTTGCTATTGGCAAAAGTCCAATGGAGGCCTATTTATTTCTGTTTAAAGGGTCTTTCGGATCAGAGGCGGCTTTGGCCACAACCCTTGTAAAAGCGACGCCCCTTATATTTACCGGACTTGCCGCAACCTTTGCCTACCGCTGCGGTGTGTTCAATTTAGGTGCTGAGGGGCAATTTATTATGGGGTCAATAGCCAGTATTATGGTTGCTACTTTGCTGCCAAAGGCAGTGGCACTTCCGGCTCCGATCATTTTTATCATAAGCATGATTGCAGGCATTGTATTTGGTGGTTTTTGGGGTGCCTTACCAGGCATGTTGAAAGTATGGCGGGGTTTAAATGAGCTGATTGTCAGTATTTTGCTGAACTATGTAGCAACTTTGTTCATGAGCTATTTGGTGAATGGTCCAATGATGGAGAGAAATATTCCCCAGACCGCTGCTGTTGGAGATCAACTTAGAATTCCTTTGCTGTCAAATACTATGCGCCTGCATTATGGCTTTTTTGCTGCCCTCTTGGTTGCACTGCTTATTCACTATTTCTTGTTTCAAACATCGAAGGGACTTCAGCTTCGTTCTGTTGGATTAAACCAGATGGCTTCAAAAGTCTATGGAATTAATGTCAGTCGATTTGTGCTGATTTCTTTTATTATTTCTGGGGCAATAGCCGGACTTGGGGGGAGTATCGAAGTCCACGGGTATTCGTTTAGACTTATGCCGGGTTATGGCAGCGGCTTTGGTTTTGACGGTGTTGCTATTGCATTAATCGGTCAGCTTAACCCTATTGGAACGGTTATTGCCGCTTGCTTTTATGCCGCTTTGCGTACTGGTGCTAATATGATGCAAGTTGCCTCAGGAATTCCCACATCGGTAGTGGCTATTGTTCAAGCGCTGGTTATCATTTTTGTCATAGCAGGCACGGCTTTAACCAATCTGCCAAAAACAAAGGCATTACTTCTAAAAGTATTTAAGGAAGTGTAAATTATGGATTTTTTACAAGAGTTATTGACTGCCACAGTACGTATGACAACACCCCTTTTGTTCGTAGCCTTGGGGGAACTGTATTCTGAACGAGTGGGTCTTGTTAATATCGGGCTAGACGGCATAATGACCTTTGGAGCTTCGGTTGGTTTTATGGTCGGTTTCTTTACGGGTAACCCATACCTGGGTCTGTTAGCCGGCGCACTGGCCGGAGTGTCCATTAATATGATCTTCGCATTTTGCACAATCACTCTTTCTGCTGAGCAAATCATTTATGGTATGGCGCTGAATATTCTGGCTCCTGCCCTTTCAACCTTCTTATATCGCATGGCCTTTGGCATTCAGGCCTCCTTGATTCAGGGACCAAGCTTACAAAATATCCCTATTCCTCTTTTGAGTGATATTCCGATTATCGGCAAAGCACTGTTTGATCAAACCTTTGTCGTTTATATTCTTTACATTATCGTTATCGCAACAATGATTTTCTTCAATAAAACAAAACTGGGCTTAAATTATAAAGCAGTAGGTGAGTATCCAAAAGCCGCAGAATCATTAGGCATCAATGTATTTCTGCTTAAATATATTGGCTGTATTCTTTGCGGAGCACTTGCAGGGTTGGGCGGTGCCTTTCTAACCACCGGCTATATTAACACATATTCTGAAGGGATTGTTTCGGGGCGCGGCTTCATTGCCTTGTCTGCGGTTATATTTGGGCGCTGGATGCCCAGCGGTGTGGTAATTGCCACGTTATTGTTTGGTTTTTCAGATGCCTTGCAGCTGCGCTTGCAAATACTGTCACCGTCCACACCTTATCAGTTAGTTTCCATGCTGCCTTATGTTTTTACCTTGGTTGCCCTGGCGGTTTTCGGTATTAAAAAGGCAGGGCCAAAAGCGAATGGCAAACCCTATCTTCGTGAGCAGCATTAATGGGTTTTTGCAGTTTTATAGATATTTGTGGGAAGCACAGTACTAATCCGATATCCGGATTAGATGCTGTGCTTTTAGTTTTTGCATAACTTAAGGCACGGACTTATAACAGCTGGCTGTAAATGGGTTGCTATAAATTTTCAGCTAAAATTCAGCTAAAATTCAGGTAAAGTCCTAAGTAATGTATTATCATCAACTATAACGACAGGGGAGATAAGCGAACTTGTTTAGCAGCGAACATAATTGAAGGTTTAACAATGATGAATGAAAGGAGAGAAAGAGTTTGCAATGAAAATAAGGTTCTATAAACTTCATATTGTTTTGTTAGCCGTATTAATTACATTAAGTGCATCCTCTTTAGGTGTACCTAATGATATTTATCTAAGGGGTTTTTCTCATAAATCAATGCCTTTTCCAGAAATTTCACAGCAGACTACTTCATCAACTGCTGCTGAGGCAAGCGTAAGCCTTCCTGAGAACACTCAAGTGTCTTCAAATTGGGCCGGATATATTGTTACCCCTTCGTTCTCCGGCGACCCCTATAACAGTGTATCCGGCACCTGGACTGTCCCTAACATCACGGCCAGTCAGGAGGATGCCTTAGCTGCCCAGTGGATTGGTTTGGGCGGAGTATTGTCATCCGATCTTTTGCAAATGGGAACAATAGAGCAAATTCAAAATGGAGAGCCTGTTGCTGATGTTTTCTGGGAACAGCTGCCCTCCGCAGCACAAACTATAATGACCGTCCCCATTGGGGCAACCATAACAGCCAGTATCTCTAAAGCAACAGATTCAACTTGGAATTTAAGCTTCACTGTAAACGGCGAAACACCAACTCAAACCATTCCTTCTGTGACCCTGGATGAGTCCTATGCACAGGGAATTGGGACATCCGCTGAATGGATCAGTGAAGACCCCTCAAATGCAAACGGCCAATTGTATCCTCTTGCCGATATGGGGACTGTGCAATATCAGGATGCAATGGCCAATGATAATCCCATTAATGATTCAACCAATACGGTTCAGCCCGTTGCTCTAGTATCAAGAAACGGATCGGTTCTCATTACCCCTTCTGAACTCGGAGCGGATGGCCAGTCTTTTTCTACAAGCGTAATAGCTGCCAATACGCAAATAAATACTAACTCCAACACAAACACAAACACCAACACCAATCCAACCCCATACCCTGGCATCAATACCAGACTCCCACAGGGACCAAGACCTTTTGGAAACGAGAGATCCTCATTGAATTGGCGGGGGATATCTAGTTACAACAGGTAATAAATACAAAGTTTTTATGGAGGCCCCCTGCAGGTATTAATCTGAGGGGGCTTTCAGTTTCAAGACAAAGGGTCAGGCTTTGGATAATCTTTAAAGAGTGAATTTAATGTGATATTATGAATATAAAAAATCCTATTATTTTAATAATTTGATTGTGAAGAAAGTTTCTAAGGGATACTATCTTAAAATTAGGAGGAAACGTTCAAATGCTTGAATGGAAACAAGAATACGAAATTGGAGTGGAATTAATCGATAAACAACATCAACATTTACTGGAAATTGGAAACAGTATCTATGACTTGCTGGAGAATTATTTATTAGCCGACAAATACGATAAAATTGTAGAAATTATTAATGAACTGCGGGAATATACCAAGTATCACTTTAAAACCGAAGAAGGTTATATGTTAAAAATAAAATACCCTAAATATTTTGATCAAAAGAATGAACATGATGATTTCATTGCTAAGATTGATGAAATTAATTTAAATGATGTTGATGAAAACCAGGACAAATATATACGTGATTTGCTGATGTTTGTATTCAATTGGACTATTGAACACATCTTGAAAAAAGATAAATTAATTATGTCATCAAACTAGCGGTTTGTTTAAAATCTCTCTCGTAAAAAGTTCGAGAGAGATTTCATTTCTCTGCGAATAATCATGAAGAATACAGGAGAACCGGCTGCACCAATATGACCCCGATTAGCAACATATCATTGACTAAGCAATATGCTAAAATGATATGGAAATAGAAAAAGAAATAATAGGACTGGGGGTAGTGGGGTTGAGTGAAACTGTAAATATTCGACAGAGGTCAGAAAGAGAAGAAGAGCGCCTCTCGCCTTATGCAGCCAAAAGCAAGGATGCTAGACGCGAGCGTCAAGAAGAAGAGTGTCCCATTCGGACAAAATTTCAAAGGGACCGGGACAGGATTTTGCACAGCAAACCCTTTCGGCGTCTTAAACATAAAACTCAAGTATACATTGCCCCTGCCGGAGATCACTACCGAACTCGTATGACACACAGCTTAGAAGTATCCCAGATATGCCGAACAATAGGTCGGGGATTACAATTAAATGAAGACCTTATTGAAGCCATTGCTTTAGGACATGATGTGGGGCATACTCCTTTTGGTCATGTGGGAGAAGAAGCGCTGAGGCGAATCATTGGCCATTTTGAGCATAATGAGCAGTCTGTCCGTATTATGAAGGTCTTAGCCAATGATGGTCAGGGTTTGAATCTTACGGAGGCTGTTCTTGACGGGATCTTGTATCATACAGGAGAGGGCACTCCTAAAAATCTGGAGGGACAAATTGTCAAGACGGGAGACCGAATTGCTTATTTGTGCCATGATTACGACGATGCCTTAAGAGCAGGGCTTCTGACTCAAAGTGACTTGCCCGGCAGAGCTAAACAGATGCTGGGTGTGAGACCCAGTGATATGATTACCACCATGGTTGTGGATATGATTGAGGCCTCAAAAGACCGGGATCATATAAAACAATCCCCAGAAATCAGCAGCGCGATGCAGGAATTTCGGCAATTTATGTTTGCCAGGGTCTATAATAGCCTTAATTTGCGTGAAGAGCGGCGTAAAGGGCAATATATTGTTCAAGCTCTTTTTAAATACTATAGTGAGGACATTTCCAAGCTGCCTCAAAACTACTTAGTTTGGGCCGGCGGGAACACGACCAAAGCTGTGGTTGACTATATATCAGGTTTAACTGATAATTATGCCATTGACTTATTTCAGAGATTATTTGTACCTCGAAAATAGGATTTGAAACTAAACAAAGTGGTTGAGAAATCTCTCAACCACTTTTGTAATATATTATAATCATAAAGTATAAGTTTTGATGAACAGAAGTAAACTAAGGTTATAAGATTTAAAACATTTCGTGCAGCTAAGTACAAATTGTTTGTACTTAGTTTTAGGGTTCAATAATTAAGCTCTCATTTCGTTTGAGAGGGTCTAGGGTATCTAAGTGACCAAGAATACCATCATGTTTGGCTCCCTCTAAGAGAAACTGGACACTGTTAATATTAGGTAAGGATGTGAGGGTGTTTACGATGCTATACATGGTCATTTGTTCACCTGCAGAACCTCCGCCAAAATTTTTCTGAAATTCTTTTGAGAGGTTGATGGTTGCAAGTCCATCCCCATTAACTGTTGCATCCAGGAGAGTTGTTCCCGAAGGAAGTGGTTTTTCCAAACCTGCGGGGGGATTAGCTAACTCTTGGAAGATTGCCTTAATAACTTCTTCATCCTTCACTTCGACGGTTCGCTCTGTCGGAACTAAGCCTGTTGCGTCTGAATTAGGAAAATACAAAGTTAATTTTACAGGCTTTGCAGCAGATTCAGAAGGATTGTTCTCTGAGGAGGGTGGCGTAGGGTTATTAGCGTCTGCGGTATTCTCTTGAGGCTTGTCAGCTTGAGTTTTGAATGAATTACACCCTATTAATAGTGTACCTGCCAGAATTAAGCAAAGGATTGTAAAAACCATAGTGCTAAATGATCGTTTATACATATGTTTCCACCTTCCATATAGATTCTCTTGTTAACACTGGTTTAGATTAAGCTTAGTTTGTTGTGACAGTCATTAATTATCGTGAAGGTCAAAGTTTATTCTTAATACTATCATGCTTTTTAAATGAGTGAAAGGGTTGATCTATTGATTCAAACTTAAATTAGTAACCAAAAGCAATAGAATTAGACTAAAATAATTGTCGAAGCAAGCAGGTATTATCTCCTAATAAGACGAATTAATATTACTGAAAAGATTATTTTACCCTTTCTTAAAACAGATTCACTGAATCAGAACTAAAAAAGAGGATTTTATGAAGTTTCGGCGAAAGAAATGTATAAAGTAAGGGTTGACAAAATAAATAAAATGTGGCTGAGATTGAAAGGCGTAAGGGACGTGGATAATAGGCTTCATCAAGAATTTATGCCGGAAGAAGTTATTGAGGAAGTGCGATCTCGCGCGGATATAGTTGAGATTATATCTGAATATGTTAGCTTGCAGCGCAAGGGGAAAAACTTTTTAGGTCTTTGTCCTTTTCACGCAGAGAAGACGCCGAGCTTTACTGTAACCCCAGAAAAACAAATGTTTTACTGCTTTGGCTGCAACGTTGGCGGGAATGTTTTTTCTTTTTTAATGAAAAAGGAAAATTGGTCGTTCCTTGAGTGTATTCAGAATCTGGCCGCTCGTTATGGCGTATCCCTTCCTGAGAAAGAACTGTCTCCGCGTGAAAGGGAAGAAAATCGACGTCGATTACGTTTTGAAGAAATTCATGAATTGGCTGCAGAGTACTTCCATAACCTTTTACTTAAGTCTCCGGAAGGAGAACTTGGCCGGCTTTATTTTGCTCAACGTGGTGTTGACTCAGATACCATTAGAAGTTTTCGGTTAGGTTATGCACCGGACCGCTGGGATGGGCTGTTGACTTATATGAAAGCCCGAGGAGTTCAACCCCTTGAACTAGCAGAGAATGGGCTGGCCTTAGAAAGAGGGACACCGGGTAAAGGCGGAGGGTATTATGACCGTTTCCGTAACCGCGTCCTCTTTAGCATTCTTGACCGGCGAAACCATGTCATTGGCTTTGGCGGCCGAGTATTGGATGATTCTCTTCCTAAATACCTTAATTCCCCAGAAACTTTTTTCTTTAATAAAGGTCATCACCTCTATGGGATGCATAGTGGGCATCAAGGAATTCGTGAAAGAGGGTATGCCTTATTAGTGGAAGGTTATATGGATGTCATTGCTCTTCAGAAAGCAGGTTATTCCAATGCAGTGGCTTCTTTGGGGACAGCGCTGACAAGGGATCAGGCAAAACTTTTGAGACGATATACACAACGTGTGGTTCTTCTCTATGATTCTGATGAGGCGGGAATTCAAGCAGCTTTAAGAGGAGGAGAAATCCTTCGCTACGCTGGCATCCGCGTGGATGTGGCTACTTTAGCGGGAGCAAAAGATCCTGACGAATTTTTGAAGAGTTATGGTGTGGAGGCCTTTGAAAAGGTTTTAAAGCAGGTTATTGGCTATGTAGAGTTCAAATTTCGGATGAGTGTTCAAAAAGCTCCCCCCCAGACAATTCAGGAAAAAGCAGAATTAGTTGTAAAGCTTGCTCCGGACATTTTGAAAGTTAGCAGTCCCATTGAAAGAGAAGGCTATGAACGCTTCTTGAGTTTAGAGCTAGGGCTTACTCTGGAAGCGGTACAACGTGAAATCGCCGGACTGGAACAGAAAAAACCTAAAAAAGAGCCATTAAAAGAATATTCTCAGCAAAATCAGGTTAGTTCTGAAAAAAATAGAGATAATATAGATAGTGTCATTATTTGTAAAAATGATGATGCATTTCCTTCACCAGCAGTTTATTCAGGGGAGTATCGGACTGAGCGTATGCTTTTACGACTGCTTATCGAAGATATTTCTCATTTGCCTAAAATAAAGGCTAAGCTGGGAGAATTCTTTTGGAAGGTACCGGCACATCAACAAATCTTTGATTATCTCAATCAGGAGGGCAAATTACCGGCCCACAGCGAAGAACAGGCCCAAAGCTGGCTGGCTGGTTTACTCCTGGAGGAGTTAGATATATCCCAAACCGAACGGCTTTTAGATGATTGTATCAAAGGAATTCTTTCTTCACAAGCAGAAGAGAGAGTTGAAGATCTTCAAGCCCGCATGGTAGCTTTAGAAAAATCCGGTGACATGGCAGGGGCTATGGCTCTGTTGAAAGAGATAGGAGAGCGGTTGAAACGTGGCAAATAGTAAGGTTATAGGCACCAAAAAGAATGATCCAAGGGAAGGTGGGGGACAGATGAATGAAAAGCAGATGATAGACAACGTCCAAGCCCTCATTCAAAAAGGAAAAAAGAAAGGCTCTCTAACTTATAAAGAGATTATGGATTCTCTTCAAGGAATTGAACTTTCTGCGGATCAAATTGATGATATCTATCAACAACTTGGACGTATGGGAATAGATGTGGTGCCAGAGCCTGGAGAAGTTGAACTGGAAATCCTGAGTGGTGTTAAAGTTGACGATGACGATGATATAGTGGAAGACCCGGATGATGATGTAGAAGAAGAAACAGAAGTTGATCTTTCCGTACCTGAGGGTGTAGGAATTGATGATCCTGTTCGGATGTATCTTAAAGAAATCGGCCGAGTTCCGCTCCTTTCTGCCGATGAAGAAATAGAATTGGCGAAGAGAATGGAAGAAGGGGACGAGGAGGCTAAACGCAGATTAGCTGAGGCAAACTTACGTCTAGTGGTTAGTATCGCAAAACGTTATGTGGGCAGGGGTATGCTTTTTCTGGATTTGATTCAAGAGGGTAATCTCGGTTTGATTAAAGCCGTAGAAAAATTTGATTATGTAAAAGGGTTTAAGTTCAGCACCTATGCCACTTGGTGGATACGGCAGGCTATTACACGGGCTATTGCTGATCAGGCCAGAACCATCCGAATTCCAGTGCATATGGTGGAAACCATTAATAAGTTAATCCGGGTTTCGAGACAACTCTTACAGGAATTAGGACGGGAGCCCGCTCCTGAGGAAATCGCCAAAGTAATGGATATTCCTGTAGAACGGGTGAGAGAAATCATGAAGATTGCCCAAGAACCTGTTTCTCTGGAAACCCCCATCGGGGAAGAAGAAGACTCCCACTTGGGTGATTTTATCCCTGATGATGATGCTCCTGCTCCTGCAGAAGCAGCTTCCTTCATTCTTCTCAAGGAACAATTGGAAGAGGTTTTAGAGACTTTAACACCGCGGGAGGAAAAAGTACTCAGATTGCGGTTTGGACTTGATGATGGACGGACGAGAACGTTAGAGGAAGTCGGTCAGGAATTCGGTGTTACCAGGGAGCGTATACGTCAGATTGAAGCAAAAGCTTTACGGAAATTACGTCACCCAAGCAGAAGTAAAAAGCTTAAGGATTACTTGGAATAAGTAATCCTTAAGTAACCTTATATTATGTTTCTAAAAATCATAAAAAATTTCTCTTAAAGACTTGACTATAGCTGCTGAATTACGTATAATAACCCGTGCAGAGCATTCCTCGATAGCTCAATGGTGGAGCAACCGGCTGTTAACCGGTAGGTTGTAGGTTCGAGTCCTACTCGGGGAGCCATTTTATTTGGGCCTATAGCTCAGCGGTAGAGCCCCCCGCTCATAACGGGTTGGTCCTAGGTTCGAATCCTAGTGGGCCCACCATTTCGAAGCTCGAACGGTGGAAGACAACGTAATTCGAATAAAAAGTTATTGTTTGGTGGCGAGAGGAGCTTAAGGCATAGGGTTCGGTTATTCCGAACTGCGAATATCGAATATTACACGTCGAATTCGGGCGATTAGCTCAGCGGTAGAGCGCATCCTTCACACGGATGAGGCCACTGGTTCGAGACCAGTATCGCCCACCATACATGACATTCGAGAAAACAAACCCATTGACTTAGGTCATTGGGTTCTTTTGTTAATTTGATATAGTTTAATGCAAATGATCGGGGGAATAACCATGATACCTTTGTCATCAAAAATTGAATTTGTAAAATATCTTAGAGAAAAAATATTTCATAAGAATTTAAAATGTATCGAAGTTCTTGCTGTGGTGGAATGTACCCTGAATTTTGGAGTTGTAACCTACATTGATGTAGCAGATGATAAAGTTTCAGTATGGAACGCTGATGGTGAAGTGTTTTGGATAAGACTGGATGATATTATCGAAATAAATTATCATCCCAGAGAAGAAGATGTCTGCTTGGCTATTGAAGCAAAGAATGAAGTTAAGGTTCAATTTTATGTAGAATGAGGTGAAATTATGACTTTATCCGTTGCATTAGGTCCGCGGCTTCAAACAGTGGCATCATATGTCCCCAAGGGTTCAAGACTTGGAGATATTGGTACGGACCATGCCTATTTGCCTATATTCCTCATGGAGTCGCAGCAAATAACCCAAGCAGTGGCAGTTGACGTCCATGCAGGCCCTTATCAATCCGCTTTGTCGGCCGTTAAAGGAAGGGGCTTGGAAGGGGACATCGATGTGAGGCTGGGGGATGGGCTAATGCCCCTTAAAGCCGGTGAAGCGAATGTCTTAACCCTAGCTGGTATGGGTGGAAGAACGATGCTTGATATTTTCGCTGCTCGTCCTGACATGTTAAAGGATGTGTCTGATTTAATTGTTCAGCCTCAGGGGGCGGAAGGTACTCTTCGCTTAGAATTGCTGGAGGCAGGCTGGCGGCTGAAGGCGGAACAGTTAGTTGAGGAAGAAGAGCGGATTTATGTTGTCATGGCCTTTGCCAAGGAAACAGGGCAAAGCATGGCCGAATTGCTGGAGAGGGAAGCAGTTTGGGGTGAGCGTTTACACCCTCTTTTTGAGAAGGAGGCCAGCTCCTCGGATGCAGATTTTCCGGGTCTTGTACATAAGTTAGTTTGGGATTTCGGGCCACTTATTTTGGAGGAAGGTCAACCTTTATTATTGAAACTATTTGATGAGTACAACGGCAGGTTGATGCGGCAAAAAACACAAATGGAAAAATCAAAGAGTCCGGAGGTTATTGCTAAGATTAGAGAAGTCTCTGTTAAGATGGCTCTAGTGGAGGG
Source organism: Desulfosporosinus orientis DSM 765 (assembly GCF_000235605.1). GTDB lineage: Bacteria > Bacillota > Desulfitobacteriia > Desulfitobacteriales > Desulfitobacteriaceae > Desulfosporosinus > Desulfosporosinus orientis. Next base: position 5,120,082 of record NC_016584.1, on the reverse strand, counting down.
ATTGAGGAAATGGCTGTTTCAGTTGGATTAGTTGCTCAGGTAATTGAAAACATTGCCCCTAAATATTGGGCAGAAGAATGGGATAATGTCGGATTGCTGGTTGGGAGTGGTTCGAAACCTGTTAAGCGCATTCTCCTTTGTTTGGATTGCACGTTAGAGGTTGTGGAAGAAGCGAAAGCATTTGATGCACAACTCATTTTGGCTCATCATCCGATTATTTTTAAACCACTAAAAAACCTGCGGGCAGATAATGGGGCGGCTCAAGTACCCTTGCGGATTTTGCAATACGATATTGCCTGCTACGCTGCCCACACTAACTTAGATCAATCGAATATTTCTTCAAGCAAGGTGCTTGGAAAACTGCTGGGTTTGGAAAAGATCGAGCTTTTAGAGCGGATTTACGATAATCGGGATGACCAATTGGAACGGGGATATGGAGTCTATGGATATCTTAAGGAATCTCATAAATTTGGTGTGGTGTGGAAGGATTTCTTAGACAAGCTGAAAAAATCCCGAGTCTATGCTCAAGACTATGAATTATCAGGAGTTCGTTTGGCAGGGTCCTTAGACAAGGAGATAAGAAAAATTGCCATTGTTAATGGCAGTGGAGGACGATTTGTGCCTAAGGCTTTGTTTAAAGGTGCCGATCTCCTTATCACAGGGGATGTTGATCACCATGCTCTTTTGGATGCACTTGACGGAAGCCTGGCCATTGCTGATTTAGGGCACTTTTTAAGCGAGGCACCGATGCTTCAGTCACTATATGAGCATCTAACTGCAGAGAAAGCCCTTCAGGGCGTCGAAATTCGAGTCAGCAGTGTTAATCGTTCCCCTTGGCTATAAGCAGATCCCCTATGAAGTATTTTTGCAACATAGGGGATCTTAATTACGAGGGTATGGAATATACAATATTCTTTGTGAAAGAAATAATTACCACTTGACATCAATTGTGAAATATATTACTATACTGTTGTAAGGAATAGTCTGATAATAGAGTTTATTCAAAAGAATACTCAAGTTCTATTTAGAAGATTTACAAATCCTTGTATAAATAGTATTTGAAAGGAGCGATGTGAAATGATGAATCGAACAGAAATATTACGTCTTCAACGTGAAAGAGTTTTAGCCAACATCCTTGAGGACAATGCTAATCGAGCAAAGTGGCTGACAGAGTTGATGGACATTGATGATGAAATGGAAGAAATGGAAGAGCAAAAATCCAAAGTCAATTAGCCAAAACTCTCCATTTGACCAAATCCTATTTTTTTAGTAAGATATTTAAGCGAAGCCAAACAGATGATCGCGGAGGCAGGGATCGAAAGGTCGCCTCTGAGGAAAGTCCGAGCTCCATAGGGCAAGGTGCTGGGTAATACCCAGTGGGGGGGGACCCCAAGGAAAGTGCAACAGAGAGATACCGCCAATACAGAGGCCGGTCTTCAGAGGCCAGAGGTCAGAAAAAATCTGGCGTCCGGCTTCCGATGACTGACCTCTGGATTGGTAAGGGTGGAAAGGTGAGGTAAGAGCTCACCGGCAGTCAGGTGACTGGCTGGCCATGTAAACCCCACCTGGAGCAAGACCGAATAGGGGAACGATAAACGGCCCGTTTTGTTCCCGGGTTAGGTCGCTAGAGGCCGTCGGTAACGGCGGTTCGAGATAGATGATCATCACCTCCGCAAGGAGGGACAGAACTCGGCTTATGGTTGACTTCGCGAACAGCGTGGGAGCCTGTTAGTGCATGAATTGTGCATTAGCAGGCTCCCATCAGTTATTAAAAATATTAATGATTGAACGTTCATTCATCTGGTCATTGATATAGACAACTAGAAGCTATTGATAGTGTTTGACAATTTCTTGAAGTTTTAAGGCTAAGCCTAATTTGCCTTCAACCTTTAAGCCGCCGGTCATAAAAGCCATGGTGGTATTTAACTTGTCATTTAACAATTTGGAAAAGTTTTTTTCGTTGAGAATTAGTGTGACTTCTGCATCCGGGGAAGTTCCCTCTGCGACCTGAACCTGCCCGGCATTAATGATAATTTGCAGCGGACCGCTTTCTTCAAGATTAATTTGAAAGATCCGGTCTTTTTCCGAAGCAATATGTTCAGGATTCGTATTCATTTTTTCCACAAGCTCTTGCAGCTCTGCTCGAACTGACATTATTATCTTCCTCCTTTCGATTTATTCATGTAATGAAAGTTTTCACATTCAGAGAAAATATATCACAATATTGTCTATATTTCAAAAAATATTTTGCAGAGTAGACTAATATTTTAATAATAACTTTCTAGATATATAATCACAAAAAGGTTATAGAATTTAATAATATTACCGTGATATAATGAAGCGGATTAGGTCAGGAGTCATTGAAAAGTTTCGAATCAATAAGGAGGAGATTGTTTTAATGGAGAACAGGGAGTTATGGGAACGCTTAAATATGGATCTGGTTAAACATGATGAATTTTTAGCGCCTGTGCCTCAGATTTTTACACAACTCTTTTTAGAGCGCAAGGATCGTCCCGCAGGCATGGGCTATTTTGATGCAGTGGTTGGAGATGTTCATGGTATTCGGGTTCATGAGCTTTTTGCCATGAAAGAAGCCGGAGCCAAGGTGTTTTCAACATTTTGTGTATATGTTCCGGAAGAAATCGTGGTCGCAACGGGAAGTGCCAGTATTGGACTATGCGCCGGAGCACAATTCACTGTGCCTTCCGGAGAAAAAGTACTGCCCCGCAATATGTGTCCTCTTATTAAGTCAACTATGGGTTTCAAATTAGACCGGATCTGTCCCTATTTCCAAGTTTCAGATTGGGTGATAGGAGAAACCACCTGTGACGGCAAGAAAAAGGCTTGGGAAATCTTAAATGAACATATTCCTACCTATGTTATGGAGCTTCCTCAAAAGAAAAATGCGAAGGACTCAAAGCTTTGGGAAGAAGAGGTCAGGGAATTTGCGGCCTTTATTGAAAGGGAAACGAAGGTGACCCTGACTGCAGAAAATTTGTCAGAGGGTATAGAAAAGATCAATAATAAACGGAAAGCATTGCAAAGGTTGGCTGATTTAAGAAAGCATAACCCTGCGCCGATTCACGGTTTAGATGTTTTGTTAATTAATCAGCTTTCTTTCTTCGATGATCCTGTTCGCTTTGCCGCCCAAGTCAATGCGCTGTGTGACGAGCTGGATGAACGGGTCAAAGAAGGACGTGGAGTGGCTCCTGCCGATGCACCGCGCATCCTTGTAACAGGTACCCCTCAGCCTCTGCCGGCTTGGAAACTTCACGCTTTAGTAGAACAAGCCGGGGCAGTTGTGGTTGGTGAGGAAACTTGCACAGGAGAACGTTATTATAAAGATATGACGGAGCCTGCCGGCAGTCTTCAGGAAATGCTTGCAAATATTTCTAAACGTCCTTTAAAAGTAAATTGTGCCTGTTTCACGCCCAACCAGGGACGGTTGGAGGATATTGTGCACATGGCTAAAAACCTCAAAGCAGATGCCGTGATTGACTTTAACCTTCAGTTCTGCCAGCCCTATGGAGTAGAAGGGTATTTTGTAGCTAAAGAACTGGAAAAACAAAACATACCGTTCCTGCGGCTGGAAAGCGATTTCTCAGAGGAAGACCAAGGTCAGCTCTTAACCAGAATAGAGGCTCTTGTCGAGATGATTCGGGGATGAAACGGGCAGGGTTAGATCTGGGCTCGGTTAATACAAAATTAGTGGTATTAGATCAAGATAAACAAGTATTCAAGCGGGTAGTGCCGTCTCGTTTTGATTCGGTACAAGCTGGAAAAGCTTTATTGAAGGATTATGAAGAACAGCATGGAGAAAAACCAGCAAAACTCGTGGTCACCGGGTATGGGAGAGTGAACTTTCCTGAGGGCCGGGTCATTACGGAAATTACATGTCAAGGAAGAGGCTGTCATGAATATTTTCCGGAGCACTCCTATATTCTTGATCTAGGGGGACAAGACGCTAAGGTCATTAAGAAGAATGCTGACGGCAAGATTCTTCAGTTTATTATGAATGATAAGTGTGCTGCCGGAACCGGTCGTTTTTTAGATGTTATTCTCAAAGGGTTAGATTTGACCCCGCAAGAGCTGGATTTAGCAGCGGAGGCCAAACCCATGCCTATTAACTCTATGTGTACGGTGTTTGCCGAGTCGGAAGTTATTACCATGCTCGCTAAGGGAGTTCCTAAACCTGAAGTAGTTGCCGGCCTTTTCAAAAGTACTGCCAAACGCTTGGGGAATTTTGTTGAATCCGTCGGCCATCCGGAGAGCCTGATATTTACCGGCGGCGGTGCCCACTATTTGCTGTTGGTGCGATTTCTGGAGCGGGAGCTGAAGAGTGAGGTTGTCATTCCGCCGGAACCTGAATTAACCGCTGCATTGGGTGCGGCTCTGCTGGCATAAATCGAATACATCGATAACTCAACAGCATACAACTGTAATAGCTGCTCCCCGAAGAATAGATCGAGCTATATGATCTGCTCTTCGGGGAGCATTTCTTTGCCTAAAGTGTATAATTCCCCCTTTGAGTGAGAAAACTTTATTGAAGTCTTATGTTCAAGGGGTTTTGATTTAATGGCATTTATTACGGATGTTCGTCCCTTCGCAGTTGCCTTATTTTCAATTTTGTTAGGTGCGACAGGGCAATTCTTGTTTCGCTATGGTATGCTTGGGTATGGAAAAGTTTCTGCTGCCGGAATCTGGCGGCAGTTAGGTTCGATAATATTAACGCCGGCAATTTTTTTTGGCTTTGCTTGCTTCGGAGTTAGTTCTATCCTTTGGTTGACGGTGATTTCACGTTGGCAGCTTAGTTATGCCTATCCGCTGGTTTCCTTGGGGTATGTCATCGCCATACTCTATGGTTCTTTGTTTCTTCATGAGGAGCTTACCTGGCCAAAAGTATTCGGCTGTTTGCTGATTCTGGCTGGGATGAGTGTCTTAGGACTATGGGGGCAGTCCTCGTGATCTTGGTTCAGAGAGAAGGCAATTAGTAAATTATATCTTGGAGAGAGAGAGTAAATTGGATATTCTGAATAGAATATGTTAAGCTAGTGTTAACTTAATATTAATGAACCAGTTACTCCTATCTTGATACAACTTCAAAGCGTTTCCCATGGACACCCATGATTTCTTTAAGTCATTAATTAGGCAAGAAAAAGGGGCGTGTGTTGGATGCATTTTCAAGATTTCGGACGAGGTGCGCGGATTGAATTATCCAAAATGGCGAAAGTACTTGGCATGAAGTTTATTGGCTATAATCCGAGTGCCCAACAAGTATCGTTGGAGTTTAAAGGTAAAGGAGTTACTTATCCTCTCGAAGAATTTGTGCGTCAATATGAACAAGAATGTCTTAGCTAATTAAATGAAGCACTTAATAGGGCTCTAACTCATTTTAAGAGTTAGAGCCCTTTAATGATTGAGTGTTTATTGCTTTTGATAGAAAAACGAGGATACCGGCTTTAGGCCAAGGTGACCTAAGCCAAAGAGGTGTTCTGTGCTGCCCGTAAAAAGGATTCCGCCAGGGCGTAAGGAGTCTGTGAATTTTTTATAGAGCATTTCCTTGGCCTCTTCCGTGAAATAAATAACAACATTACGGCAGGCAATAAAATCAAGGCCGGTTTGGAAATGATCCGTTAGAAGGTTTTGGTGTTGAAATGTTACATTTCGTTGAACGGAATCCTTAATTTGATGTCCTTTGTCAGTTGGGGTAAAATATTTCTGAAGGAATTCAGGAGGAGTACTGGCAAAATCATTTTGCTTATAGAAGCCCTCCTTGGCTTGTTTCAATACATTGACATCGATATCTGTTGCCAGTATGCTAAATTTGGCTGTGGGAAAATATTCCATAAGCGTCATGGCCAATGAGTAGGGTTCTTGACCACTGGAACATCCTGCACTCCAAAGCTTTAGTGGAGATTTACTCTGCAGAAGAAGAGGAATAATTGATTCTCGCAGTGTTTTCCATTGATTTGCATCTCGAAAGAATTGTGAAACATTGATGGTTAGGTGTTTGAAAAAGGCATCATATAAGACGGAGTCTACATTGAGAGCGTTTAGAAATTCCGGAAAAGTAGCATGTCCATGAGAATTCATAAAGCTTAGGATTCTCCGCTGCATTTGGTTTTGCTTATAAAATTTAAGATCTAAACCGCTTTTGGGGTGGAACCCTTTAATAAAGTCTTCGTACGTATTGGCAATAGTTATTTTGGACAAGGGGTTGTACCTCTTTTCATATGAATTATTTATTCAAAAAGAAGAAATCTGGGGGTTATAGCGAATAGATGCAGTAAAAAACTTTTTAGGCAAAGAGGTCAACAATTAAACCTCGAATTTCATCAATTTTAGTTAAAATATCAAGGGGCTTGGACTGTTCGGTCAGAAGCTGTTTCCCAAGATCATCCAGAGCTTGATCAATCTTTCCGATTCTTGCCATAACCTTAGGACGGCCTTGATAATCCCAGGATGTGTCTTCCTGCATTTTGCGGCTTTGTCCAAAGGTGGAGCGAAGGAAAGATTTTACCATATTGCGGAAATCCTTAAGATCACCGATGGACATAGAATAAGCCAGTTTTTTGCCTTGCATTCCCAATCGTTCAAGAAAAGTATGGAGTTCCGCGCTCTGAATTTTTTGAGTCTGTGAAAAGACACTGCCGAAGTCACTATTATGTTCTATGGCGTTTTGAGTGTCGAGATTGGCATTTAAAGGTTGATGTGGGGAGTTTATTCGAATAGACATAGCAATTCTCCTTTTAAGAAAGGAATAGATATGAAAACGCGCAGAGCTTTTATAAAATCATTATTAGGTTTTGGAGCAATCATCTTACCATGGAGTCTTCTCCCCAATCGTTTTGCTGAAACTTTAAAAGTAATGCTGGGGCGTCCTCCTGTCACGTTGGTGCTGCCTCCCGAGGCTAAATCTAAAAATGATGATTTAAATTATGAAATTTTAAATCGTACTGCTTTAGATGATATTTACGCTTTAACAGCACCTGAGATGCAAGGACGGAAGGCCGGTTCGGTAGGAGAGAGCAAAGCGGCAGAGTATCTGTCAAGCCAATTAAGCATGTTAGGGTTACGACCAATGGGAGATTTAAGTACAGGTTTCATTCAAGCTTTTACTATTCCTCCGGTGATAGAAACGAGAGTGAACGGTCGATTGACCTTTCGGCCCGGGGATAACAAAAATTTGCGATTTCCTAGTGTTAACCTAATTGGAGAGTTGATGGGTGAAAAGACAGAGGAGATAATTCTATTATCAGCTCATTATGACCATCTGGGAATTTTTGAAGGAGAAGTATACCCTGGGGCTAATGATAATGCCTCGGGAGTAGGGTGTGTGCTGGACGTTATACGACGAATTACTCGTGAAAGTGAGACTCCGAAACGAACTATAGTTGTCGCTTTTTGGAGTGCTGAAGAAATGGGATTTGTAGGATCTCAGGCGTTTTTGCATTCTCCTACTGTTCCCCTCAAGCAGATTGTTGCGGTTCTGAATGCTGACACTGTTGGCAATGGAATGATAGGAAATTTTGCGCTCTGGGGGGAGGGAGAGAATATTGCCGTAACAACTCTAAAACAAGCCGCGGCAGAAAGTGGTGCTAGTGCCCAATTGACCCCTCGAGGGGGTCATAACAGTGATTCTGTCAGTTTTGGTTTAGCAGGAATTCCGGCTGCGACTCTTCTAGCCCAGGAATGGTTGTATAAGAATCATACTCCAGAAGATACTTTAGCCCTTATAAAATCAGAACAAGTTTATTTAGCAACGGAAATTTTGTATAAAGCAGTACGCCGGCTTGCCTTTTAGGGAAGGTTAAACTAGTTGCCGTTGGAATTTTGGGTATTAGGTTCTGTAACATCATATTTGGAGCGTAAAATAATCAAGTCAATTCTACGGTTCTTTCCTCTGCCCTCTTCTGTGTCATTAGAGGCAATAGGTCGATATTCCCCATAACCAGCCGCCGAAAGCCGATTCGGTGCTATTCCAGCGGATTGCAAAATTTCCACGACGTTAGTGGAACGAATCACAGAAAGCTCCCAATTGCTAGGAAATTTCGCAGTTCTAATCGGTAAATTGTCCGTATGCCCTTCAACTCTAATTTGGTTAGTCGATGAGGCGAGGACAGTGGAGATTCTTTCAAGAATTTGACGAGCTCGGTCATTGATGTCTGCTGAACCGCTTTGGAATAGTAAAGTTTCCTGTATACTTATGACCAGACCACGTTCTTCTATTGAAGACATCAGTTTTGATTGGATTCCATTGTCAGCAGCAAACTTATCCAACTTAGCTTTTATTGCTTCAATGCTCATATTTTCAGCATCGCTGTTTCCTTGGCCGGTCTTGAGGTTTTCCCAGTTCGTTGTATCTGGGTCTGTATGGGTTGTTTTGTTGGGATCAGTATCTTTCCCGGGAACCGTCGTAGTAGAGGATGGTGTTCCCGTTTCAAAGAGCGAGGGTCCGGATGGACTTGTAGCCAGCTCGATTTTTGCCGGAGTTCCTCCGCTAAGTGCTTTGTTAAGGGATGCGGCAACGGCTTTGAATTTCTCCGCGTCTACCTTACTCATAGAATAAAGGACGACAAAGAAAATCATTAACAAGGTTATGAGGTCGGAGTATGTGAGAAGCCAACGCTCACTATTCTCTTTTTCAGCCTCGTGCTCTCTTTTTCTGCTCATCGGCTTTCACTGAAAGCAGCATTGCTTGGGGATGCTGTACCTTCCTGACCTTTCTCTCCTTTGAGGAGCATTGAACCAATATGGGTCTTCAATTTTTCTTTCAGAATTGAAGGGTTTTCACCTGCTTGGATGGAAATGATTCCATCCAAAACCATTTCCATAGCGGCTACTTCCGCTTTGTCCTTCATTTTGAGCTTTGAGGCAATAGGAAGCCAAAGAAGGTTTGCCGATGCGACACCATACAGGGTAGCAATAAAAGCAGCGGCAATAGAATGGGATAGAGACTCGGGATCCGTAAGATTCCCCAAAACCATGACTAAGCCCATAACCGTCCCGATGATTCCCATAGTCGGACTGTATCCGCCGGCAGCTTCAAATACTGAAATTCCAACTTTATGGCGTTTTTCAAGGACTGCGATATTCGATTCCAGAATCTCCTTAGTGATTTCAGGGTCTGTTCCGTCAATAACTAGTTGTAGTCCTTGGTGTGTAAAGCGATCTGTTACAGTTTCAAGTTCTTGTTCAAGACTGAGTAAGCCTTCACGGCGAGCTTTTTCTGCAAATCTTACAAGTGTTTCATAAGCTTCGGCAGTCCCAAAAGATTGAGAGGTAAAGGCAAGCTTAATCCATTTAGGCAGGTTTTTTAAGTCGGAGAGAGGAAAACTAACTAACACTGCTCCGGCAGTCCCTCCAAAAACGATCATTGCTGCAGATAATCCTCCAAGGGAACCGACACTTCCTCCTTCTAACATGTAGCCGGCGATTAGGAAACCAAAGCCTGTTAAAATTCCTATAATAGTAGATAAATCCATGTTTTTTTGCCTCATCCCTTCTGCCATTAGGTGTAGTAGCTTCGAAGGGAATATGACGTACCTCCTTTGCTTATGTTATGTTTCTTTAAACCAATAGAAATTAAGTAAAAATAGAATTAAATTTATAATCTTACTTTTATAATATCGACAAAAATTAATCCGAACTTTAGTCCCATTATTAGGGTAGTTTAGAAAGGGTTGTCGGTAGGGTCTTCCTGAATAAATTCTTTTTAAGATTGACACTTTATTTATATGGTTAATTATAATACAGGAATAACGAGGTATCAGCTAAAATTCCTAAATTTCGTTAAAAATTATCATAAACAAATAAAAGTTTTCCTTTAGTTTTATTGGGTTTTCTCCGATATAAAAAATAAGATTGTTATTGGAGTGAATGATATGAAAATAGATGGGACCTCAATGGGCTTGGTAGGAAATATTCAAGCAATCAATCGCTTAAAACAAGTTGAGAAGAAAACGATTGTTTCCGGGGCAGATAAGATAGCTGTTTCAGATAAGGCCCAAGTGTATCAGACCTTACTTCAGAAAACCAAAGAAATTCCCTCTGTGCGTGCCGAACGAATCCAGGCTCTTTCTGATCAGATTGAGGGAGGAGAATTCAAAATAGACGCAGGGAAGATAGCCGACAAGTTACTTGAGGTATGTCAGAAGGAATAAATGAATAATTATGTTAACACTTTTCCGAGGGGGAGATTTCTTTGTCTGAAGGGCTTCAGAATTTGAACGACAACTTAAGAGAACAGGTCGAACTTTATAACAAACTCCTGACCTTAGAAGAGAATAAACAGAAAGCTTTGATTAAGAACAATATCCAAGAAATTGAATTAATAACTGCCCAAGAAGAAGTGTTTATAATTAAAGTCAATGCATTGGAGAAGGAACGTCTCATGTGGGCAGAGCAAATCGGACGCGAGCTGGAGAAAAAGCCTGAGGATCTCACCTTGGCCGAATTAGCCTGCTATTTCCCAATGTTAGAGGAAGTGCGAATTGCTTTAGACCAAGTGGTTGTGCGCTTGAAAGAGGTTCATGAGATAAACGCTCAGCTGCTTAAACAAGCTATGAAAATCGTTGATTATACAGTAGGACTGTTGACTCACCAAGAGAGCAACACCTATACCCATCCTGATAAGGGAAAAGATGAGAACAAAAAACGGCATCTTATGGATTGGAGGATTTAAGACATGAGTTCCACATTTGGCGGTTTGAATATTTTGTCCCGAAGTTTATATGCTAATCAGGCTTCCTTGGATACGGTGGGGCATAATATTGCCAATGCCGGTACGGATGGATACTCCCGGCAAAGTGTCAATTTGGCAACTGCTGTACCGGCAGGAGAGGTTTACGGAAGAAACAAGAATTTCGCTGGAAGCGGGGTTACGGTAGCATCTATTACTAGGGCAAGGGATATCTTTACAGACAGACAACTGTGGAAGCAAACCTCCAATTTAGGTTATACAGAGACAAGCAGTGCTGCCTTGACGAAACTGGAAAATATTTTTTCTGAGCCATCAGATACCGGAATTCAAACGGTACTTAACCAATTTTGGTCTTCCTGGCAAGCCCTCTCAACAGATGCTTCGGATACCAGCGTGCGTGCGGAAGTAGCCCAAAATGGACTTGCGGTAGTCGATGCCATTAAGAATGCTGCCCAGCAGCTGAAAGATTCGGCGGAAAATGTTAACTTTGAGGTGAAGGCCGGCGTTAACACGATTAATCAGCTTACAGAAGGTATATCCAAGCTTAACGAACAGATCTACTTTGCTGAGTTCAGCGGGACAAACCATGCGAATGACTTGCGTGACAGCCGGGATTTGCTGGTTGACCAATTATCTAAGATGGTAAATATCTCGGTTAATGAAGACAGTACCGGAAGATATACAATTAATTCCAATGGTGTGAACCTGGTTTTTGCTAACTGCTATACCAAGTTAGCGACATCAACAACCCCTTCTACGGGTGATGTTTACGGTTATGCGGAGACTAATGTTATTGTGGCCGATACAGGCAAAGCAATCAGTTTTGCCGACGGTCAAATGAAAGCCTTAATTGACTCCCGGGATTCGGAGACTAAGGGAATTAAAGGGTATATGGACAGCTTGGAAAGTATCAGCAAGTACTTAATGCAAGATTTTAACGCCGTGCATCAAAGCGGGTATGGTACTGATAATATTAATGGACGAAATTTCTTTGGGGATAATTCTTTTGATTATGCGTCACAAGGAGAACCGTATGATTGGCTCGGCAACTTAGAGATAAACTCGGCTATCAATGATACAGGCATAGGCCTAGGAATAATTGCGGCCAAAACCTCGCTAAATGGTATTTCTGTTTCTCTGCCAATCACCAATACCGGCAGCGGGGTCCCCGAAGTTTCCGTTGCAACGGGTACATACAGCGGAACTCCGACGAATGTTAAGATTAAGGTGGATACTGTTGACAGTACTACTGGCTTAGTGAGCCAGATCAGTTATTCTACGGATGATGGAGTTAATTGGTCTTCCGGAGTAGCATTGACTGGTAGCAAGGCTAATCTTACAATTGACGGGTTGAGCTTTGAATTAGATACCACTGCCTTGACTTCTCCTGCTGTGGATAATTCTTATAGTTTTACTTTATCCGGGAGTAGTTTAGTGAGCGCCCCAGTGCTGGTGGATAGTTCAAAGAATGTCGGCAGCGGGGTCCCTGAGGTTACAACCACCGGCACCTATACCGGCGGAACGGCTGCTACGAATGTCAGGATTAAGGTTAGTTCCCTTGACGGTTCGGGTAAAGTCAATGGTATCGTTTATTCTACGGATGATGGAGAGAATTGGAGCTCAGCAATATCAGGGCCCCCCTTTGCTTTTAATATTATGGGTCTGGATGTCGAAATAAATACTGATCCTCAGCTCGTTTCACCTGCTATTGACAATCTATATAGATTTTCTTTGCCTGCCGGCAATAATGCCAACGGGGATAATGCCATTAAGCTGGGGAACAGTTTAAAAACAGATACCAGTTCAGCTACCTTGGGCAACAAATCTCTGGATGAGTATTACTCATCTCTCATTGGTACTTTGGGAATTCAATCTCAAGATGCCGAGCGAATTAATACTAATCAGCAAACGGTGGTTGATCAGCTTACCAATCTTCGACAATCAACTTCAGGGGTAAACATGGATGAAGAAATGACCGATATGATCAGGTTCCAAAAAGGATATAATGCTGCCGCCAGAGTGCTGACGGCAATGGATGAAATGTTGGATAAATTAATCAATGGCACAGGAGCCGTAGGTCGATAAGGAGGTACATTGCATGCGAATCACATATAATACCATGAACTATAATTATCTGAGCAGTCTAAATAAAACTTTGGAAAAAGAATATAATGTTCAGTCACAATTGGCAGACGGCAAGGCCCTGCATAAACCTTCGGATGACCCGGTTAAGGTAGTCAGGAGTTTGCGCTTTAGAACCAATCTCTCTTTAAATGAGCAATACACCCAAAATATTTCAGACGCCCAGAGCTGGATGAAAACTACTGAATCTAATATGCAGGATTTAGACGAGATTATGATTACCATCAAAGAAAAAGTGATTCAAGGGAGCACCGGCACCAATCCTCAAGAAGCGGTGCAGACAATAGGCGCTGCAGTTGATGATATGATCAATCATATTATTACCATTGGTAACACAAAATTAGGGAACCGTTATATTTTTGCCGGTCAGAACGACAAAACTGAACCCTTTACTCGGAGTGTAGACCCTATTACGAACAAGGATGTCATAACCTATAACGGTGATAATCAAAAGATCTCTATGCCGATCCATCCAGGGGAAGCAGATCCTGCTCAGGACAGTGTAAATCTCACCGGAGAGGATGTTTTCGGTCCGAATATGAAAGTAATAACAGATCTTTTTCAGATTAAGGACAAGCTGTTAGATGGCTCCACAGAAGCTCAGGAGTGGTTATCCACCACAGGATTAGCTAATCTGGAGGCCGACACCGATTCGATTCTTCAGGCCCATACCAGGCTGGGAACCCGTATGGCCAGCTATGATATGGCTCAAACTATACTGGAAGACAGCAATACAATCATTACAGGCGACCTGGCCAATAATGAAGAAGTGGATGTGGCCAAGGCTATTATGGACTACAAGAATGCTGAGAACGTCTATAAGATGTCATTGCAAATTGGGGCTAAAATTCTGCCTATGTCTTTGGCAGACTTTCTATAATTAATTGCTATTGGAGATAAGGAAGGGAGTAACCGTCCATGCTCCGTCTTGATATAACTACTCAACCAACTCTTCTGAGTTATAATTCCCGGAACGCTCAACTGAATCAGCGTACCACCCGCCCTGTGGTACAAATGGAAACAACACCGGCGGTGGTAGAGACTCATCAACCTCAGGGAGTACTGACAATCGACCAGACTCCTTGTCGTTACTCTATAGGGCTGAAGAATAACTCAGACTTTTCCAGGGATAATGCCGCCTTTGGGTGGCAATCTGTCATGGACGCCATTGCTCGAATTGCCCAAGAAGGCGATCAGCTGGCAGCAATTGAAAATAAGACTAGTGCGTTGGCAGATATAGCTGCCAATTCAATGATTTCCGAAATTCCGGATATCACTTGGGCGCATATTGCTTCGCCTGAAATTTCCTATCAGGCTAATCCTGTTCAATTTAATCCCATCGCCGGTACTTTAAACTACACTGTTCAACCGGGAAAAATTGAGAGTGATTATCAGCCCGCAAGTTTAAATATTAAGGTTACTCAATATCCGAGTATTAAGATTTCTGTTGTGGATGTTGAGGTTTGAGAATGTATGAATCCTCATGGAGGTAAAATCATGAAATTACAGTCAACGAGATTTGGCGAACTGGAAGTTGCCGAAGAGCAAATTATAAGTTTTCCCCACGGGATCCCTGGGTTTCCGGATGAGAAGGGTTTCGCTCATATACAGCAGGAAGAGGATAGCCCTTTTTCATTTCTCCAGTCGATGACTGAGGCTAATTTAACATTTTTGTTAGTGGAGCCTTTTGCTTTTTTTCAGGACTATGAGTTTAATTTGGAAGATGAGATTGCTCAGGAGATGAGCCTCTCTCCGGAAAATCCGCCCCAGGTGTTTTTGATTGCTACGGTGAAAGAGAAAGTAGTGGATATGACAGTGAATATGTTGGCACCTTTAGTGATTAATACGATTAATCGTCAAGGTCAGCAGGTGATTCTAAACAAGCCGGAGTATTCGATCAGCCGCAAACTATTTCCTGACGGCTTGCCGGAAGCAGCAGGCAAAGGGGGAAAATAATATGTTGGCACTTACTCGCAAAGTGGGCGAGAGAATCGTCATCGGAGATGACATCGTGGTCACTGTGGTAAGTATCAAAGGGGATAACATTCGAATGACAATAGATGCCCCCAAAGAGATCAAAATTTATCGCGGCGAGATTTTTGATGCCATTGCGGCAGAAAATAAGCAAGCTGCCGTTCCTAATGATTTAGTTGAGTTAAATATGCTGAAGGATTTAAGGATCAACAAGTAAGGTGTGTCAGAGAGAACACCTTACTTATTTTTTTATAAACTTTTAGATAAAAACCCTTAAGTTTTTTATCCTAGATTTCGATAAAGACAGTGTATAGATAAAACAGCTGAATTTCTTCCAAACCGGCCGGGGGAAGAGTTGAGCTGGAAATATCAAAAAGTCGGGCATGGATGCCTGATGTTAAAATCAAGGAGGAATAAATAATGATTATTAACCACAACATGTCTTCATTGAATACCCTGCGTCAAATGGGTGTCAATGAGAAGAACACCTCTAGCTCTTTGGAAAAGCTGTCTTCTGGTCTTCGCATTAATCGCGCTGGTGACGATGCTGCTGGTTTAGCAATCTCTGAAAAAATGCGCGGTCAAATCCGCGGATTAGACCAAGCTTCCCGTAATGCTCAAGACTCTATTTCCATGATTCAAACTGCTGAAGGCGGACTGAATGAAACTCACAGCATTCTGCAACGGATGAGAGAGTTGGCTGTTCAAGCTTCCACTGATACCAATACAGAAACTGATAGACAAGCATTACAGGATGAAATGAAACAGTTAACCAACGAGATTGATCGGATTGCCGGTACGACTGAATTTAACACCAAGAAGCTTCTGAACGGTGATCTGCAAGGTGCAACAGATGAAATCATTGGCCGAGGTACCTACGACTCTACTTTTGCTAATGGATCTGTTAAATTAAGCAATATCGCAAATGTATCTATGGCTGGTAAAACTGATGTTATTCACATTAATGTCATAAGTGGAGCTAGTATTTCTACTGCACTATCTTCGGGTGTAATATCTTTCAGTTCTGTTCTCGGTAATATAACTGCAAGCAACATTAAAATTTCTGGCAATACGATTAAATTAATAACTACTGACTATACAACAGCTGCAGCAGCATTAACAATAAGCATTGTTATAAGTAATGCTACAAGTGTGAAGGCTGGGGATGCCATAACCATTTCTATTCGAAACGGTGCTATAGCCGACAATGGCAACAAATCAGCAGTTGCACAAATTGGGGCGAACGCTGGACAAGTATTGAGAATTGGTATTAGCGCAATGGATTCCCTCTCGATTGGTGTTAGAGATGCTTTAGGTAATGCGTTAGATCTCAGCACTCAGAAGAATGCTGATGGTGCTATTTCCTTGGTTAATAATGCTATTGAAAAAGTTTCAACCGAACGTTCAAAATTGGGAGCATTACAAAACAGACTTGAACACACCATTAATAACCTTGGAACTTCTTCAGAGAATGTAACTGCGGCAGAATCCCGCATTCGTGATGTTGATATGGCTAAGGAGATGACCACCTTCCAGAAAAACAACATTCTTAACCAAGCGGCTCAAGCTATGTTAGCTCAAGCTAATCAACAACCACAAGGTGTTCTTCAATTACTACGTTAATTCGATAGTATTAAATGATTTTCGTAATTCTCATATAAAATGGCTGATCTTAAAGGTCAGCCATTTTATACAATTGGTAAAATAATATTTCAAGATATTTCATATGCTAATCTCCTTGAATTAGTATACGAAAGCTTTTGAAAAGTAAATTATGGGGAGTAAAGTAATGACTAATCAGATTTTAGAACAAAATATCACATCAATCATTCGAAATAATATTTTTATTGCAAAAGAACTTCTGGATTTAGATTTCAATGAGTTAAGTGAGGGTATTTTTACAGAAATTAGCGCTGATGGAAACAGCATTGTGAGTATAAGATTAGATGGAAACAATTTTTTATTACATAGTCAATACGATCCATCTGCAGAAGCAAAACGGATTGTTAAGGATATTGAGGAAAAAAGAGATTATCTAATTTTACTGTTCGGTATTGGGTTGGGATATCATTTATTTGAGCTCAAAAAAAGAATTTCCCCTGGTACAAGGGTAATAATCATAGAGCATAATATGGATGTTTTGAAGTATACTTTAAACCACGTCGATCTTTCTCAAATATTTGAAAGTGGGCAGTTTATACTAGTATTTGGGGATGAAAAGCAAGTCGGGAAAATTGCGTTGTCTTTGGCAGGGCTTGGTTTGCATAATTTAGTTCATAATATTCTAGTGTTGGTATTACCAAATTATTATATTTATTCTGCTCAAAACAAAAGTGCTCTTCATAATATTTCTAAATGTCTCTTAAATACTGTATTAGCTGCAGGTAATGATTTGGAGGATCATTTTTTTGGCTTTTCAAATATGTGCTATAATACTGAGACTATTATGAAAGGTCATTCTATAGATGAGATAAAAGGTAAGTATAAAAATATGCCTGCGATTATTGTGGCTGCCGGGCCCTCGTTAGATAATAATATTCAATATTTAAAAAAGGCTAATGGTAAAGCTTTAATAATTGCCTGTGATGCTAGTATGAGGGCCTGTGAAAAGCATGGAGTACAGCCTGATGCTATAGCCAGTATTGAAAGGGTTGAACCAACGTATACTTTTTATTATAAGGACAGAAAATTTCCCGAAGATTTGGTACTTTTGGCGCCGGGTTCAATATGGCCAGCCATTTATGAAGAATTTAACGGGGAGAAAATTATTATGTCACGTAATGATAAAGGGTTTGAACAAATTTGGATGTCCGTTTTCGAAAATTTGAGTTTTGTTAACCAGGGACATTCATGTGCTACTGTGGCTTTTGCCACAGCAAGACAAGCTGGTTGCAATCCGATTATTCTAATAGGGCAGGATTTGGCTTATACTAGCGGCAAAAAACATAGCGAGCTTACTCATACCGTGTATGAAGGAGAGAACAATGACCGTGACTCAAATGATATTTATGTGGAAGACCATGAGGGTAATTTGCTTAAGTCTTCTATTGTATACAAACTATTTAAAGAATGGTATGAATTACAATTACTATTGGATAATAATTTAAAGGTTATCGATGCCACTGAGGGTGGTGCTTATATTAAAGGTACTACCCTTATGACTTTGCAGGAATCTATTAGAGAGTACTGCAATACTCCAATTGAAAAACGTTTAGTGGAATATCTGCAGGAACGTAAGATAAGTTATGAGGATAAATTAAAAAAGTATAATGAAGTAATTAAAATTATGAATAATGACTTAAGTGTTTTGAAAAAAATTAAAAAATCTGCGAAAGCACATCTTAATATGTTGATAAAAACTGAGAGTATTATAGGTCAAAACGTAAGCGATAAACAATTAGAAAGTATGGTATTAAAAATGCAGCGTGGTGATCAAATAATTGGAGATATAATTAAGGCTGACTCAATTGAAGCCTATTATTCACCAATCATCATGCACACGATCATCCAAGTGAAAAAGATTGGTAATACCTTAACAATGGAAAGTGTTAGACGTAATCACTTGTTACAAAAGAATTTGATGTATATGATTATAAAAAGCACAGATTTAATTATGCGCGAATATAACCAAGCAAAAATAATTCTAGAGACAAAGAAAAAACAATTAGGCTACTTTATAGCAGAAAAAGTGGAATAAGCAGGTGGGTAGGTATGAGCTTTTTTAAAGGTAAAAAGGTATTAATTATTGGAGGCACCGGGACAATTGGGCAAAGCTTATTAAGCTATATATTAAGAGAAGGTCCTGAGGTTGTTCGGATATTGAGCAGGGATGAACATAAGCAATTTGAGCTGAGAGAGAAAATGATCCGCTACCCTAACATTCGCTACCTTATTGGGGATATTCGGGATGGTGATCGTGTTGCAAGAGCTATGGAGGATATCGATTATGTGTTTCATTTAGCAGCGATGAAACACGTCCCTTCTTGTGAGTATAATCCATACGAAGCTGTAAAAACCAATGTTATAGGGACTGAGAATGTCATAACCGCTGCACGTAATGCTGGCGTAAAAAGGGTGATTTTCACCAGTACAGATAAAGCTATTGCTCCTACAAATGCCTATGGGGCATCCAAATTAATGGCAGAAAGATTAATTGCGTCTGCACAGTATAATAGCGGTGGTCATGCAACAATATTTGCTGCTGTGCGCTTTGGCAATGTTATGGGATCGCGTGGTTCCGTGATTCCACTGTTTAAATCCCAGATTGTTGAAAACCGTAGAATAACGGTTACTGATAAAACGATGAGCCGCTTTATGATGACCTTAAATCAGGCCACTGAGTTGACAATAAAAGCTATGAAAACTGCTCAGGGCGGGGAAATTTTTGTTTTAAAAATGCCGGTTATTTCTTTAAAAGAGTTAGCTGAAGTGGTTATTGAAGAAACTGCCAAGAAAATTAACATCAATCCAAACAGTGTCGAGATTGCGGAAATTGGCTTGCGTCCGGGTGAGAAGATGTATGAGGAACTTATGACTATGGAAGAAGCGAAAAATGCTTTCGAGTTGCCGGATATGTTTGTTATTCCTAATGTGTTTTTAAAAAGGAACTTATCCTACCCCAACGCTGTTGAAGCAAATCATAGTAGTTATAGTTCTGACAGAGGTCCAGTGGCCGGTCGCCATGAATTGTTAGCAATGCTTAAAGAGAGTGAGCTTATTTAAAAGGAGTCATTAAGTATGCGTATTGAAGTACTTGATAAAGTTTACGAGTGTGAAAATGATATTTCGGCGGTAGAAGAAGTATTCAACCTGGTCAATGATTTACTTGCCGAATCCAATCAGAATTTTCGCTGTTTGGAGGTAGACGGGTTAGAATTGAATCAGGATTTTGACCAATATATTGTCGAGAATATTAAGGAGATCAAGACCATTGTTGTAAAAGTAAAGACTTTACAAGAACTTTTAAAGGATACGTTTATATCAGTTAAAGAATATTCAGATCGAGTTATCCCGGAAATAGATAAACTTGTTGATGAATTTTATCAGGAAGTCAGTTCTGCGACTTGGGAAAGATTTGAACAGCTGTTAGAGGGACTGCAGTATGTTATTGATACTTTAGATGTGATTAATAAACATCAAGATGAGTTTGCAAATAATCAACTTCCAACCATAAGACAGAATTTGCTAAAACGGATTGTCATGCTGCAAGACGCATTGGAAAGTCAGGATCGGGTGAGGATTAGTGATGTTCTTCTCTACGAAATCATCCCTTCCTTTAAGTCGTTAAGCTGGGAGATTGATGCTCATACCAGCAGTGGAAAAGTGCACTAAATGAGGGTGAAGATGAGTGAAAACAGCAGCCATTATCCAAGCTAGGATGGGGTCCACCAGGTTGCCTGGAAAAATTCTAAAGGACCTAATGGGGAAAACAGTTTTACAGCATGTTATTGAACGAGTGCAGCAAGCTAAAAATATTGACGAAATAATTATCGCTACCACAACACTTGCTCAGGATGATGTCGTGGCAGATGAGGCTCTGAAGTGCGGAGCGAATTATTTTAGAGGCAGTGAAAATGATGTTTTAGCTCGCTATTATGGGGCGGCAAAGGAGAATAATGTCGATATAGTGGTGAGGATTACTTCAGATTGTCCTCTGATTGATCCGTTTGTTACGGACGAGATTATCAGGTATTTTAAGCAGGATAATATGTATGATATTGTAACAAATGCCGGCAGTGATTTGAGTAAACGAACATTTCCCCGTGGATTGGATACGGAGGTTTTTTCTTTTCAGTCCTTGGAAAGAGCCTATCAACAAGCTGACAAGGACTATCAACATGAACATGTGACCCCGTATATATATGAAAATAGCTCAAGGATCTATTACTATAGAAATTCGGTTGACTATTCTATGTTTCGCTTGACGTTAGATACGGAAGAAGATTTTATCCTTATCAAAGAGATATACCGTCATTTATATAGGGGCCAACATGACTTTTACTTGAAGGATATTGTTAGCTTATTTAAAGAATATCCGGATCTAATTAAAATTAATGCTCATATTGAACAGAAAAAACTTTGATAAACGTGAGGAATTTATGAAAAGCGTAATTAGCTTTAAAAACCGAAACATTGGCAATGATTATCCATGCTATTTTATTGCGGAAATGTCTGCAAATCACGCCGGAGATATAAAGAGAGCCATTGAGATTATTCAAGCAGCTAAAGAAAGTGGAGCAGATTGTATAAAACTGCAAACCTATACCCCAGATACTCTGACGATTAATTGCAGCAACAAATACTTTCAAATAAAAAAAGGGACTTGGCAGGGAGAAAACCTTTATGAGTTATATCAAAAAGCTTATACTCCATGGGAATGGCAGGGCCAGCTAAAAGAGGAAGCAGACAAAGTAGGAATTGACTTCCTGTCTACTCCCTTTGACAAAACTGCCGTCGACTTCTTAGAAAGCTTAAACGTTAATTTTTATAAAATTGCTTCTTTCGAATTAGTTGATATTCCGTTAATAAAATATGTTGCTTCAAAAGGTAAGCCGATCATTATGTCCACCGGTATGGGCTCGTTGGGAGAAATAGAGGAAGCAGTTAATGCGGTAAAGTCTCAGGAGAATGAGAATCTCTGTTTGTTAAAGTGTTCCAGCGCTTATCCTGCTGTTACCGAGGATATGAACCTTAAAACCATACAACATTTGAAGGAAACATTTGGTGTCCCGGCAGGCCTTTCAGATCATTCGTTAGGCTCGATAGGTGCAGTAACAGCAGTTGCCTTGGGAGCGAATGTTATTGAGAAGCATTTTTGTCTAAGTCGAACCATAGAAAATCCGGATGCTTCCTTTTCCATGGAGCCGCATGAATTTAAAGCGATGGTTAAGGATATCAGAATCGCAGAAAAAGCGATGGGAAATGTGTGTTACCAATTATCGGAAAAGGAAGCTGAAAGTAAACAATTTAGAAAGTCAATCTTTGTAGTAAGAGACATGGTCAAAGGTGAGACTTTTAGTGAAGAAAACATACGGGTTATTCGCCCAGGGCACGGCCTGGAACCCAAGTATTACGAAGATATTGAAGGGAAAAAGGCTGCAGATAATATTGAGCTCGGAACACCACTACGCTGGGGTTTGGTAGAATAATTCTTTGTGAGGTAGCGAAGCAAATGCTCGAAACAAAAAGACTTTTGCTAAGGTTATTAAATGAACAAGATGAGAACGATATTGTTAAATGGAGAAATCAAAAGGATATTATTAATAGTTTATTTAGCTATAAAGGTGTGACTATTACAGAGCATAGGCAATGGTTTGATAAGTATTCTCGTGATGATACCAGGATTGAATATGTTATTTGTAAAAAAGAAGATGGCAAAAAGATAGGAACTATTGGTTTAAGTTCTATCGATCATAAGAACCAGAAGGCGGAATATGGTATTTTAATTGGTGAAGCTCAAGAGCAAAAAAAAGGATTTGCTCTAGAAGCAAGTTACACTCTTTTGAAGTATGCCTTTTATGATTTGAATTTACATAAGATAAAACTTCATGTGTTTACGGATAACAACATTGCCATAAATTTATACAAAAGGTTAGGATTTAAGGAAGAAGGTACTTTGCACCAAGAAATTTATAAAAATTCAGGGTTTAAAGATGTCTTGGTTATGGGGCTGCTAAAGGAAGAATGGGTTGGACATGATTAAGGTTTGTATACGTGCTGATGGCGGAAAAAACGTGGGTCAGGGTCACATTATGCGCTGCTTGTCTTTAGCCCAAGCCTTTCGGCGTCATGGACATAAAGTTCATTTCTTTAGCAAACTCGATAAAGGCATCAAAATAATCGAGTCTGAGAACTTTGAGGTTGTAAGATTAACCTCTTATGAACAAGAGACGGAAGGCTATGATTATGGCAGTCCTGACCAACTTGCCGATGAGGCTCGGGAAATGATTCCCTTATTAGAGAAATATCAGATCGATGTTTTGATTATGGACACTTACAATATCAATAAAGATTATTTTCTAACTCTTAAACCATATGTTGGTCGAACAGTTTATATAGATGACATCAATAAGTTTATTTATCCCGTAGATATAGTAGTGAATGGTAACATTACAGGGGAATATTTGGGATACGAAAAGTACGATCATGGGCAAATTCTACTGTTAGGGCCACAGTATAATATGATCCGAAATGAATTTGGAAATCTGCCCTGCAGATTCGTAAGGAGCAAAGTGGATGAAATCATGATCACAACGGGTGGTGCTGATCCCTTCAATCTCACAGGCAGCTTGCTTGTAAACTTATTAATGGAAGAGGAATTTAGAGATATTCGGTTTAATGTCCTGGTAGGAAGCAGTTTTGCGAATTGTGAATCTCTCGATGATTTGAGTAACAAGTATAATAATGTTTTTCTTTATGCGAATACGGATTTGCCCTATCAATTTTCGAATATCACTTATTCTAACATATCCTCAATTATGCTTCGCTCCGATTTAGCAATTTCGGCTGGCGGGAGTACATTATATGAACTGGCTGCTTGCGGTACCCCTGCTCTGGCCGTCATACTTGCCGATAATCAGGAGGGCATCGTTTGTAAAATGGATGAACTAGGATACGTCATGAATTTAGGTTGGTATAATCAGTTGAAGAAGGATCTGGTTCTTCATAAACTGGATGAGCTTAGATATGATTTTCAATTACGTAGAGAAATGAGTTCTAGAGGGCAAAGGTTAGTTGATGGTAAAGGGACAGAACGGATTGTAGGCAGTATAATCCAGAGTCTTGATAATGATTATTGAAGCAAAGGTGAACTGATTGTGAGAGAAACATTTTTACCGTATGGTAAACAGTGGCTCGATGAGGATGACATTAAGGCTGTAATCCAAGTTCTAAAGTCGGATTACTTAACAACAGGGCCAAAGATTTTAGAATTCGAAAAAGAGTTTGCCAACTATGTTGGGGCTAACTATGCTGTAGCAATAGCTAACGGTACTGCCGCCCTCCATGCCGCATGTTTCGCGGCAGGAATAAAAGAGGGCGATGAGGTTATTACAACTCCCATCACATTTGCAGCCTCAGCCAATAGTGTGTTGTATTGTGGCGGACAACCTGTATTTGCTGATATCGACCTCGATACATATAATATTTCTCCTTCTGAAATTCGTAAAAGGATTACATCGAAAACAAAAGCTATTATCCCGGTTCATTTTGCAGGCCAGCCCTGCGAAATGGATGAAATTAGCAGAATTGCTAAGGAGGATAATCTAATTGTTATTGAAGATGCTGCCCATGCAGTGGGAGCAAACTATAAAGGTAAGAGAATCGGGAGTCTATCGGATTTGACGACCTTTAGTTTTCATCCGGTGAAGCATATTACCACTGGTGAAGGCGGTATGATCACTACTAACAGTGAACAACTGTATGAGAAACTTCTCTTATTTAGAAGTCATGGTATTACCAGAAATAGAGATCTCATGCAAGAAGAATATCAAGGTTCATGGTATTATGAACAGTTGGAGCTTGGCTATAATTATAGAATAACGGATATTCAAGCTGCTTTGGGACTTAGTCAGCTCAAGAAGGCAGACAGATTTCTAAAAAGGCGGCGTGAAATAGCCCGCCTATATTCTCAAGCCTTCAAGGAGCAACCGAATTTAATAACCCCCTTGCAGCAAGACGACTGTGATTCAAGTTGGCATTTATATGTCGTTCGCTTAAAATTAGACAATCTCAAATGCAGTCGCAGGGGTTTTTTTGAATATCTCCAGCAGGAGAATATTGGGGTAAATGTTCACTATATACCCGTATATAAGCATCCCTATTACCAGAAAAACGGCTATCAGGCTGTGAAATGTCCAAACAGCGAGCAGTATTATGAAACGTGTTTAAGTTTGCCAATATTCCCCAAGATGACCAACCAAGACGTGGAAGATGTTATAGAAAGCTTCAAAACTATTTTAAAAAGGAATGGAAAGTAACTATGAAAATGCTAGTAACGGGCGGAGCCGGATTTATTGGCCGTTGGTTGGTGAAACGATTATTAGAAGACGGGCATGATGTATGGGCTTTAGATGATTTGTCCAACGGTCGGCAAGAGAATCTTGAAGAGTTTATAGATCATCCAAAGTTAATAGAATTTTTGCATGGCGATATTAAAGATATTAAAATACTTGATGCTCTTTTCTCAAACCACTTCGATATCTGCTATCACCTGGCGGCAAGTATCAATGTGCAAGACAGTATTGATGCTCCCCGTACCACCTTTGATAATGACGTAATTGGCACATTTAATGTTTTAGAACAATGCAAAATGCATAGGACTAAAATCGTTTTTATGAGCACTTGCATGGTCTATGACCGAGCTCACGATGACACAGGAATTACAGAAAAGCATCCTGTAAAGCCGGCCTCGCCTTATGCGGGCAGCAAGATTGCCGGAGAAAATATGGTGTTGTCCTATTGGTATGCCTATGGCTTGCCTGCAGTAGTAGTTCGGCCGTTTAATACTTACGGACCTTTCCAAAAGACCGGAGGAGAGGGCGGGGTCATTGCAATCTTTATCAAGAAAGGTTTAGCAGGTGAGGACTTAGGTATTTATGGAACAGGCCAGCAAACCAGGGATTTTCTATATGTCGAAGATTGTGCTTCCTTTGTAGCACAATGCGGGTATAGTGAGGCTGTTAACGGGGAAATCGTTAATGCTGGTTTGGGAAGAGATATTTCAATTAATGATTTAGCAGTAATGATTGCCCAGGATAAGAAAAGAATTAAATATTTAGAGCATATTCATCCGCAAAGTGAAATTATGAAATTATTATGTAATAATGATAAAGCTAACAAGTTATTAAATTGGCAAGCACAGTACAGTCTTAAGGAAGGGATAACTAAAACTACGGAATGGATAAAAGAAAATTTAAGATTAATTTAAAAACTAACAGCTTTGGCTTCAAAAGCCGTGCACATGGAGTTAAAAACGATGTAACGTAAACCAAATAGTTAACCTCAAACCCAGCCGGGCTTGACCCAAATTCGGAATCGATTCCGAATTTGGGTCAAACTGAGGAGCAGGCTATCACCTTTGTTGGGATTGCCTAAAGA
The DNA here is from genome assembly GCF_000235605.1 of Desulfosporosinus orientis DSM 765. GTDB lineage: Bacteria > Bacillota > Desulfitobacteriia > Desulfitobacteriales > Desulfitobacteriaceae > Desulfosporosinus > Desulfosporosinus orientis. The sequence goes on along the minus strand of NC_016584.1, from coordinate 5,094,167 downwards.
TTTGGATATTGGGGCGGAAAAATAGTTAGATTCCGGTACCAAAGAGGATGCTCATTGTAAAATCTAAGCAAAGCATGGTTCATATTAGGTTTAATTGAAAGGCATTCTTTTTCATTATTTTTACTAAAGATTTAGAACACCTCTTACGATAGAAAAAGTAGATACTTTGAAATCAGAGGTGTTTGATTTGGATATTGGAGCAATAAAAAATACCCTGGATGTTGGTGGTTCAGCTTATGTTTCTCAGACAACCTTTCGTTCGCAGCCCGCTGCGAATGTTCAGGCTGAAAATATGGGTGATGCTGCAGATAAAACAGTTTCTGCTTTGACAGATGAAGAAAAAAAGAAAAAACCTGCTTTGGAAGACGTAAGCCAAATGACAGAAGCGATGAATAAGTTTGTGCAAGCAATCAATACCAATATTCGCTTCAAGGTCCATGAAAAATCAAACCAACTGATGGTGCAAGTTATTGATCTAGCAAATAATACAGTTCTTAAAGAGTTTCCTTCCGAGGAATTTCTCGATACAGTTGCGGCGATTCGGGATTATGTTGGAATTTTACTGGATAAAAAAATTTAGTGTTGGTTTCGATAGGAGGTTTTGAAAATGTCATCGGCAGGAGGAATTTATGGACTGTCCGGTTCGGGGATGGATGTTGATGCACTTGTTAAGAGTCTAATGACTGGACAGAAAACCAAAGAGGATACATTAATCCAACAGAGAACAGTGCTGGAATGGCAAAAAACGGCTTACAATAAAGTTTATGATGATATCAGTAAATTCCGTGATTCATTGTTTAATTATAAGCTGGAATCGACTTTAAGTCCCCACAGTGTATCGTCCAGCAATACATCGGTGGTCACAGCTACTGCAAATGCTGATGCTGTGGATGTTAATCACTCTTTGGTGGTTGCCCAGGTGGCCAGCGGGGTAAACCTATTAAGTTCCGCAACTATCAGTAGTGGTGATAAAACCACTTTGGCAACGCAAATGGGGGTTCAGAATTCATTTACGCTTAACATAGCCAATGGAACAACGAGCAAGTCGATAACAGTTAACCCTACGGATAGTATTAATGATGTTGTTAGTGCTATCAATAATGCGGGCATCAAAGTAAAGGCCAGCTATGACAGTACTCTAGACAGATTCTTTCTATCAACGACTGACTTAGGATCTTCTACGGGGATTAATATAACTACAACTAGTGACAGCACTACAGGCAGAGATGACGGAGGACTTTTTGTTGAAGGGTTACACCTATATTCAAGTGCTGGTACCACCAATGATGACGGTACGAACATTACCACAACCTTTACCAGTGAATCAGGTAAGGATGCTGTGATTCAGCTTGACGGCGTGCAATTAACACAAGACAGCAATACCTTTACTATCGCCGGCGTAACCTATAATCTAATAGGTGTATCATCAGGGGCCTCAGTAGATTCTGGTGGTACCCCTACTTGGGGATCAGGGAATACAACGAATGTCAGTGTGTCCTTTGATGTTGATAAGGCAGTGTCCACTATCCAGTCCTTAGTTGACTCCTATAATGATATTCTGAGTGAGCTCAATGACATGGTGGATGAGGAACGCTATACGGATTACCCTCCTCTTACGGATGATCAGAAATCCGCGATGCAGGACAGCGATATCGAGGCTTGGGAAAAAAAGGCCAAGAGCGGAATGCTCCACAACGATAGTACTGTTACCAGCCTGATCAACAGCATGCGGAATTTATTTATCGGCTCAGTTTCCGGCATATCTCAGACTTATGATTCTAAGACCGGAAAAATGGTTACTTACAATAGTGCTGCTTCCATCGGTATAACAACCGGAGATTATACAGAGGAAGGCAAGCTGTATTTAAATACAGATGATCTAAAAGCTGCCTTGAACAACAATCCCGATGTGCTGAAGCAGCTGTTTGGAGCTACCGGGACGACGACAGTTAATGGCAAGAAAACAACTGACACCAGAGCCCAGGGGATTGCCGGTCGTTTGTATGATACGATTAAAACCAGTATGGATCAATTACAACGGATAGCTGGTACAACCGCTAGTACTTCCTATGATACACAAAGTGATTTTGCTAAAAGAATTGCTGCAAAAAATGACGAGCTTGATATTGCCTATGACCGATATGATGTAATGGAGGCTGCTTATTATGCAAAGTTTAATGCCATGGAAGAAGCTCTGGCACAATTAAATAATCAGAGCAGCTGGCTGACATCGCAATTAAGTTCCAGCTAAAGGTAAACGAAGTAATTGGGAGGGGATTCTAGATGGTCAATTCACAAATGGCAGATGTATATAAAAAACAGCAGATTATGACCTCTTCGCCGCAGCAATTGACTTTATTGCTCTATAATGGAGCCTTAAAATTCTTAAATGAAAGCATTTTGGCTATGGAGCAGGGAGATAAGCAGAAATCCCATAATGCCAATCTTCGTGTTCAAGCTATAGTGAGTGAATTTGTTCTGACCTTAGATATGAAATATGAAATATCCATAACTTGGGCGCAACTTTACGAATATGTTGAGCACTGTCTTATTCAGGGAAATCTTAACCAAGATGTCAATCTGCTGAAGCAAGCTAAGGAAGTCCTGCAAGAGCTCAGAGATGCGTGGGCAGGGGCAATGAAACAGACAAGACTGGCCCCTGTGGCAGGCGAATAATGGCAGGTAAGTCAGTTCAGGCTTTATGGCAGGATTATCACTTTTTGACAAAAGAGATGCATAAATTCTTAATTAAGCAGGATATGATACTCTTCTATGATCTGATGAATCAAAGGGAGGGCTTGCAGTCACTTATTGAGCAGGCTCCTGATAATGGTTTTAGACAGTCGGCAGAAGGACGGTGCCTGCTTAAGGAAATAGAAGAAGTAAACCAAGCGGTTCTTCAGGCCATGCGGATTAGGATGGGCAACAGCAGGCGGCAGCATCAAGTCTCGAAGGCCTACAGTGCTGTAAACACAGCGGCTGTCAGCAGGATGAATCGGAAATGATAATGGGCATTATAGGGGGGATTTATGATGATAGCAATTAATCCCGTTCAGCCAAATACTCAAACGACCCTGGTTCCAATGGATGCTTTTCCGGGACAAAAGCTGGACCGTTCCTTGGAGACCCCGCGTAAAGTCATAGATCGCAAAGGGGAAATTCCCTCAGCTCGTGAAGAGATTCCCCGTGAAGAAGTTGAAAAAGCAACGGAAAAGCTTAATCGACTAATGGGAATTATTAATAAGCAATTAGAGTTTGATATTCATGACCATTCTGACTCCTTTACTGTAAGGATAATCGATCAGCCAAGCGGAGAAGTACTGAGTGAAGTTTCTCCGACAAAGGTTTTAGATATTTTAGGTTCATTTACTCAAGCGGCCGGATTATTGTTTGATGAATTAGTTTGAGATGAATATTAAGATAATCTTTGTTTAAAAAGCAGGATGCAAGTAAATTGCTTCTTGCTTTTTTGTTTTTTAATAATAACAATTTAGAGTCTTTTATTGAGAGGTTCATTTTAAATATCAAAAGGTATCTGGATAGTTCACAGTTAACTTTATTTATCTCAAGATATAATAAAATTTTATAACTCATATAACTCGAATTTTGCTCTAAAAGGATCTTTTTGTCAGATTTACCCAAAGGTCCTATGAACTTATGACGTAATTACTATTTTTAGAGGATGTTATTTGGTATATTGTAAAACGGAAAGACATGTGTAAATTGGGGCATTATGTAGTATACACAAAAATTGCCTCGGAATTTTGTTGATAAACTATATACGATTTTACTAGTTAATGCTACTATTTAGAGAAGAGAGTTCAAATAGAAATTTTCTTGAAGGAATTCCAAAAAAGATGGCGAATAAAACGCTTGAGTCGAATTGTAGACATAGCCCTTTTAAGGAACATTAAGTTTGTCGAAAATTCATATGATTTGTACGTTTAATTTCAAGCGATTATTGCATTTTTTTATGGTCAGTTACTGAAAAGATTTGTTGTTAGAAGTATCTGAAGATAGGGGAGGACGGAGCATGACCCAAGATGATGATAATAAGCAAGGGGTTGAATTGGGGGAGTTTTTAGAGTTTTACTTGTTGGATTCCCAAGAGCAGATTGAACGGCTGGGTGCGGGTCTTTTGCAACTTGAAAAGGAAGGAGAAAATATTGGACTGATCAATGATCTTTTTCGCTCCGCGCATAGCTTGAAAGGGGCTTCAGGAACTATGGGCTTTACACCAATAGTTTCCTTAACCCATGCGGCAGAAGATTTGTTAGATCGCTTGCGCCAGGGGCAGCTTGAGGTTTCGCTGGAAATGATCGATATTTTATTGGCAGTTACGGATCGGGTAAAGGCAATGCTTTCGCAAGTTGAACAACACCAAGATATCACAATCGGATTCAAAGATTTGGTTTCCTCTATACGTTCATTATTAAGTGGAGAAAAGGCAGAGAGTGTTAAAACAGCTCAGCCTGTTCAGGTTGAGGCAGAGGTGGCTGAGCAATTTGTTCCCAGAGACTTCTTATTATCTCAGGATGAACGTGAAAAACTGGACAATGCTTTTAGTATGGGGCGAACTGTTTATCAAGTTGATGTTACCTTAGAGCCTAACACTTTGATGAAGGCAGTTCGAGCGGTCATGGCTACCCAGAGAATTGAGAGCATGGGTTCCGTAATTAAACTTCTTCCGAGTATTGAAGAATTGGAAGCAGGCAATGCAAATAACTTCTCTATGCTCATCCTTTCGGATGAATCTGGGGATGAAATCAAAAGAGATTTGTTAGAAATTTCTGAGTTGGTTGATGTGCAGGTGCGTCTTTACCCCAATGGAGAGGGGGTAAAGGAGAAGGTGTCCGATCTTGATGCTGTTCAAATTGAAGAGAAAATTGAGCCTGCTCTCAAGCAAGAAGATATTGGCACGCCGAAAAAAGGCCCTTTGAAAGCGGCCGCTCCTCCTGCTGCTATTAATACTGGGGAGGGTAATAATCAAGTACATACAATTCGTGTAGATACTGTTCGTATGGATAACCTTATTAATTTGGTAGGAGAAATGGTTATCACTCGGACTCGCCTGGTACAAATTGGTTTGGATTTGAAGACGCAATATAGTTCGGATTCTATGGTTAATAGTTTAAATGAGGCCAATGTCTATTTAGGACGCTTGATGAATGATCTTCAGGAGAGCGTTATGCGCTTACGTATGGTGGCAATCGGAACAGTCTTTAACCGTTTCCCGCGTTTGATTCGAGATTTGGCCAAAAAGACAAAGAAAGAAATTAACCTCGTCTTAAAGGGTGAGGACACAGAATTAGATAAGACGGTTGTAGAAGTTATCGGGGATCCCTTAATGCATCTTATTCGGAATTCAGTGGATCATGGGATAGAGTCTCCGGAGGAACGTCGTAAGGCCGGGAAACCCGAAACCGGCACGATAACGTTAAATGCTTATCATGAAGGAAACCATATTGCTATTCTCATCTCGGATGACGGGGCGGGCTTAGATCTGGAGAAGATTCATAAAATTGCGATTTCTAAAGGTCTGGTTGGGGAGCGAGAGGAGCTTTCTGAACGGGATATCGCTAATCTTATCTTTTTGCCGGGTTTCAGCACGGCGGAAAAGGTGACAGATATATCCGGCCGAGGGGTTGGAATGGATGTTGTTAAAAAGGCTTTGAATAATCTCGGAGGTATGGTGGATATCACAACTCGCAGAGGAAAAGGAAGTACCTTTACCATTCGTTTGCCCTTAACATTAGCGATTATCCAAGCACTTTTAGTAGAAGTAAGTCAGGAAATTTATGCTGTACCCCTTTCCTCCGTTTTAGAAACGTTGTTGGTCAGTCGTGAAGATATTAAGACTGTTGGCGGGCTGCCAATGGTTCAATTGCGCGGCAACACGTTACCCCTTATCTCTTTGCAGGAGAAGTTTGAGCTTCCGGCTTCGGAAGCTGAGAACAATGAAGTATTTGTTGTGGTCGTCGGCTTTGGTGATAAGGCTTTGGGTCTCATTGTGGATGAACTGCGCGGACAACAAGAAGTTGTCATTAAGTCCTTAGGTGATTTCCTGAATAATCTTCCGGGAATTGCAGGAGCAACAATCCTTGGTGATGGTAAGGTTACCTTAATCCTTGATATTGGGTCCTTAATTCAAGATGTCTTAGTAACTCGTAGGTCAAGCTGATAAATCAAAAGAGTAAAAGTAATAAATTATAATTTTTTAAGGAGGTTTTATACAAATGGCAGAAGAACAATTAGTAACCTTCAGCTTGGGGTCTGAGGAGTTTGGTGTCGATATTATGCGTGTTCAAGAAATTATTCGAATCCCGCCCATTACGCGAGTGCCTAAAGCTTCGGAATATGTCGAAGGGGTTATTAATTTGCGTGGAAATGTGATTCCTGTGATTAGTCTGCGTACTCGTTTTGGTATGCCTAGAGTGGAAGAAACAGATCTTAGTCGGATTATTGTCTTACAAGTACAGAATAAGGTTTTCGGCATTCGAGTTGATGCCGTGACTGAAGTTTTGCGCCTGGACAGCGAAGGAATTGAGCCGCCGCCGCCGATTTCCTTAGGTATGGATGCCCAGTTTATACGTGGAGTAGGAAAGATAGAGGAAAGATTACTTATTCTTTTGGATCTCGATCACATAATGGGTGGAGAGACAAACAATGACGTCTGCGCCTAAAACACCTATTGGGGTTCTGATTGTGGATGATTCTCCTTTTATGAGGTTAACCATCCAGAAGATTCTGAGTAAGGACTCCGGCATTAAGGTATTAGATACAGCCAGAGATGGCCGGGAAGGAATTCTTAAACTGCAAGCCCTGCGTCCGCAAGTTGTAACAATGGATGTTGAGATGCCGGTTATGAACGGATTACAAGCTCTGGAGGAGATTATGCGCTGGCAGCCGACTCCTGTAATTATTCTAAGCTCGGTGACAACGGAGGGAGCACAAGCCACGTTAAAAGCCTTTGATCTGGGAGCTGTCGATGTAGTAGCCAAACCATCCGGATCACCTGGAGCTGACTTGCAAGTTCTTTCCCGGGACCTGATAGAGAAGATTAAAGCTACAGTTTTGGTAGATCCTGCTCGCCTCAGGAGAAAAGTTATAAGTCATACTGATACTATTTCTTCTATAACGTTAAATAGCGGAGCCAGAGCAAGTACTTTAAATGCGGCGACTCCGGTTTCAACTATTGGTACTAGTTTGCAGAATTCTCGTTCTGCGAGCAGTGGAAGAGGAGGTTTATTGCCAAAACATCCGATTGAAATTGTAGCAATAGGTACATCTACGGGAGGTCCCTCTGCCTTACAGGCAGTTTTGCCTACCCTACCCGCTGATTTTCCCGTTCCGGTGCTTGTTGCCCAACACATGCCTCCAGGGTTTACAGCTCCGCTTGCTCAGCGGCTTAATGGTCTTTGCGCCCTTAATGTTAAAGAAGCAGTGCACGGCGAGCCGGTCAAAGCAGGAAATGTCTATGTGGCTCAGGCCGGCAAGCAGCTTCAAGTACAGCGTAACTCCGGACAGCTGACTCTTCATATAGGTGAGGAGTCTCCAATACCTACTCTTTATCATCCTTCGGTAGATGTCATGTTTCTTTCCCTGGCGAAAGTTGTTGGCAGGGGGACATTAGGGGTGGTCATGACAGGAATGGGAAATGACGGAACTAAAGGCATGAAGGAGCTGAAGGCAGCGGAAGGATTTGCGATAGCTGAGTCGGAGGAGAGCTGTGTAGTCTATGGGATGCCTAGATCAATAGTGGAGGCCGGTCTTGCCGATCGGGTTGTACCTCTTGGGGAGATAGGGAAAACCATAGTTGAATGTGTCATGAGGAGGAGATAAGTCATGGGTCTATTTGGTGCAATTGATATCAGTGCCTCAGGTCTAACTGCCCAGCGCTTGCGAATGGACTTGACGGCCAACAATATTGCCAATATTAATACCACCCGTACGGGAGAATTAACCCAAGCCGGTAATCAAATACCTTATAGCCGGCAAGTTGCAGTGTTTGTTCCCCGCCCTTCGGAAACAACATCCTTTTCTGAAGTCTTTGGGGAAACTATGAAAAACGGAGCAATTGGAAACGGGGTTGAAGTTGCCAGGATAGAAAAGGATACGACTGAACCATTTCGCCTTGAGTATAATCCCGATTCTCCGGATGCCGCCAAAGTGGCGGAAGAAGGACTGCCTGTGGGCTATGTTCGTCAGCCCAATGTGAATATTGTGACGGAAATGGTGGACATGATATCCGCTTCAAGAGCTTATGAAGCAAATGTGACGGCTCTCAATGTCAGTAAGTCTATGGCTGCTAAAGCCCTTGAGATTGGAAGGGGGTAAGTAAATGAGCATCCAGCCAATATCCCCTTTAACGCCACTTGAGGCCATAAAGTTCAGCGACGCGACAAGTCTCGAAGCGGGTAAACCCGTTGTCTCGAAGGTCGAAGAAGGTGCTCAAAAGGCCAGTACAGATTTTGCTAAATTTTTCAGCGATGCTTTGAGTGAAGTAGGTGCTTTGCAAGAAAAGGGGGAGTCAGCCAGTTTGGCCCTGGCAACAGGCCAGGTTCAAGATTTGTCTGAAGTTATGGTAGCTTTGGAAAAGGCGAGTTTATCGTTATCTCTAGCAGTATCAACCCGGGATAAAGCTTTAGAAGCTTACAACCAGATAATGCGGATGCAAATATAATTGATCTTATAATTGGTAATTTTTTTGTAGTCAATAAATGGTGGTTGGTTTAATATATAGTACGTTTGTGGATTCGTTTTTTAAGGGGCAGCTTTATATAAAATTTTAAAAGGATTTGGGTGAGCGAGGTTTGATGTCACCCATCGAAAGGAGGAGCCATGGGTGGATTTTTCTTGGGCGGGAATTAAACAAACAGTTAAAACATATTGGGATAAACTTTCTAGCCCACAGAAAATAATAACGGTACTTGCTCCCCTTTTGGTTGCTGGAGCATTAATTTATTTGATTATTTGGGCTGGGCGTCCACAATACGTACCGATTTTTACTAAACTAAATGACGTTGATGCCGGAGCAATCACAGCTAAACTACAGGACATGAAAGTGGATTACAAGCTGGCTGATAATGGAGCGACCATTATGGTCCCGCAACAGTCATCTGCTGAAATCCGTTTAGAGCTTGCTAGTGCGGGTCTTCCTGAAGAGAGCAAATTCAGCTTTGATAATTTAGACACCATGCGGCTAGGGGAGACGGATTCTGACCGAAAGCTACGTTATGTTCTCGGATTACAGAACGAATTAGAGAATACTTTAAAGACTCTAAGCGGTGTAGAAGATGCACGTGTACATATAGTGATGCCCGAACCATCATTGTTTGTCGAGAGTCAAAAATCCGCTACAGCGGCTGTAACTCTGAAACTTGCTCCAAACACTACTCTTAGTGAAGATCAAGTTCGTGCTATAGCTAATTTATTGGCCGGATCAGTCGAAGGACTGCAATCGGAGAACGTAACGATTGTAGATACTAGCGGAAATGTTGTGTCGGATCTTTTGAAAGAAAGCAAAGATCCGGAAAAACTGACGGTTACTCAATATCAACTTAAACAAGCGGTAGAAGAAGATACTCGGAAATCTGTTCAGAGCATGCTTGATCGTGTCCTTGGTACCGGCAAGGCAGTTGTTCGGATCAATGCCGTTTTGGATTTTGATCAGAAAAAAATTGTCAAACAGACTAACGGACCGGGAGCGGTGGTCAGTGATCAGAGTACTAACGAAAGTACAACAAATGGTACGAACGTGGCTGGAGGGACGCCTGGATTGCCCTCTAATGGGGCTCCAACCTATCCGGCTGATTCAAATGTAAACTCTACCTCAACTAAGAATACCAGCACTAAAAATTATCAGGTCGATACAACCCAAGAGGAACAAGTTGTGAGTCCGGGAAGTGTAAAACGTCTCTCCGTCTCCGTGATGGCAGATGCTGACGCAGTTACTCAGGATCAGCTGGACCAAATTAAAGCCATTGTAGCTTCTGCTGCCGGGGTGGACGCAGCACGCGGGGATGAAATTCAAGTCGCTGCTATCCCCTTTAATAAGACAGATCTGCAGCAAGAAGTAGCCGCCATGGAAAACGCTAAAAAGCAACAGTTGTATATGATATATGCTGGAATTGGAGCAGCTGTTTTAGCGGGCTTGGTATTCCTGATAGTGTTTTTGCGCAGACGATCCAAAAAAGCAAAAGCAGAAAAAATGCTGGAGCTGGAAGGTTCAGAGCCGGTTTCTGTTAGTGATGCTGAACTGCTGATGGCACAAAAATTGGCAGAGGAAGAAGCAAAGATGAATTTGGCTCAGAAAAACGCCAAGTCAGTGGAGGAAATTGAAAGGCAGCAGATCAAAGAAGCTGTCGAACTATATGCACGAAATAACCCAGATGAGGCTGCCCGTCTAATGAAAACTTGGCTATCGGAGGAGAGATAGATGTCGCAAGCTTTAACTGGAATCCAAAAAGCAGCAATTCTAATGGTTGCATTAGGCACAGATCATTCTGCAAATGTAATTAAACATCTGGGAGACGCTGAAATTGAGCAATTGACCCTGGAAATGGCTAATGTAGGGAAAGTATCTCCTGAACATAGGGATCTTGTCCTCGAAGAATTCCATCAGATGTGTATGGCTAATGACTATATTGCCAGAGGGGGGCTGGATTATGCTCGAGAGGTATTAGAACGGGCTCTTGGGGAGTCAAAAGCTTTCGACATTATCAGCCGTTTATCCACTTCACTAAAGATGAGGCCTTTTGATCTTGTGCGGCGGACAGATCCCAAACAGTTGTTTTCCTTTATACAAGGAGAACACCCTCAGACAATTGCCCTTATCATGACCCATCTTCCGGTGGACAAGGCGGCTACCTTACTGGCCAGCCTGAGCCCAGACCGGCAGGCTGATGTAGCGAAGCGTATAGCGACCATGGGAAGAACCAGTCCGGAAGTGCTCAAAGAAATTGAGAAAGTTTTAGAACGCAAGATTTCCAGCTTAGCTCCCACAGATTATTCAGCTTCAGGAGGAATCCAGAGTATTGTGGATGTTCTCAATAGGACAGATCCGGGAACGGTCAAAGTTGTTATGGATGCTCTGGAGGTTGATGATCCTGATTTAGCAGAACAGATTAAACGCCAGATGTTTGTCTTTGAAGATATTGTTATGTTGGACGATCGTGGAATCCAACTGGTTTTGCGAGAAGTGGAGACAAAAGATTTGGGACTGGCCTTAAAAGGTTCCAACCCCGAAGTGACACAAAAAATTCTGGCCAATATGTCGTCGCGGGCTGGTCAGATGCTCAAAGACGATATGGAATTTATGGGTCCCGTGCGGCTGCGTGATGTCGAAGAGGCTCAACAGCGCATTGTCAAGGTAATTCGTAAGATTGAGGAAACCGGTGCTATTGTCATCTCCAGAGGAGGTAGCGATGAGATCATCTATTAACAGTCGCGTGGTTAAAAGCAGCAATGTGGAGGTGTCAGCCCCTCGAATGGTAGAATGCCTGGCAGGTTTTCAGCAGTTAAGTGATTGTTTGGCAGTTCTTAGCCTGGAAAAAGATAACGGAGACTCCGCTCGCACCGAGAACGTTGATTCTGATTCAGAACTGCCGGATAAGGAAGATATTGTATGCGAGGCGGACTCTGAAGAACTCCAAAGAGCAGACCAAGAAGAGGTTAACGCACAGGCGGCAGAAATCATCTCGAATGCTGAAGCAGAGGCCCAGAAAATACTTGCTCAGGCCGAAGCCGATGCCCAAACAATTCTTGCTCAAGCTCAAGCTGATGCTCAGAAAATAATCAATCAGGCTCAAGATGAGGTTGAGAGTTTGCGTCAAGAGGTTGTGAAAAATGCGCAAGCAGAAATCTATCCTGCAGCCCGGGAAGAAGGGTATCAGGCAGGCAGGCAGGCAGGAGAAGCGGAAGGCCTCCGATTGAGGGAAAATGCCGATCACCTTTTTCAGATAGCTCAAAGGGCCTTTCAAGAGGAATATGCAAAAGTTGACAACGATTTATTGCATTTAGCTATTAAAATTGCCGAACGTATTGTGCGTTCAACCATTGCATTAGAACCTCAGCGAGTAGCGGCTATCATCCAGTCCTTAACTCTCCTGCCTAGAGAGCGGCAGGGATGGCTTCTTCATGTGGCCCCTGATGATGCTCGCTGGCTTGAAGAAAACCAGCCGCCATGCTCCTGGATCATCGATAATTCCTTAAATCCCGGGGATTGTTTCCTCGAGTGCCAGGAAGGTGTTTTTGATGGCCGGCTTGAAGCTCAGTTAGATAAATTGGAACATACCTTGCGAGAGGAGCTCGAACATGGGGGTTTGGAATCTATTAACTCAGACAGTGGATCAGATAGAGCCGATCTCAGCCCAAGGAAGAGTCTCAAAGATAGTCGGTCTGATGGTGGAGACGATTGGGCCGCGCGCCAGTGTGGGTGAATACTGCCATATTATTACTAGAGATGGCCGAGAACTTCCGGCAGAAGTTGTGGGCTTTCGAGATTCTACCACCTTGCTTATGCCGCTGGGAGAGCTGGAAGGGATTTCACCGGGAGATTGTGTACTCTCTCAAAGACAAAAATTAACCGTTCCGGTGGGCCCCAGTCTTCTGGGCAGAATTCTTGACGGGCTGGGCTATCCCTTGGATGGGCGCCCTCTTAAGACTGAAATTTCCTACCCATTGCATAATAAACCGCCGAATGCTTTATTACGTCCCAGAATTCTTGAAAGTCTCAGCGTGGGGGTACGACCAATCGACGGAATGCTGACAATCGGCCGTGGCCAACGGATGGGGATTTTCGCCGGTTCTGGGGTGGGAAAGAGCACATTGTTGGGCATGATGGCCAGAAACACCGTGGCTGATATTAATGTTATTGCATTAATAGGCGAACGGGGTCGAGAGCTTCGTGATTTTATTGAGAAGGATTTGGGGCCGGAAGGCCTGGCAAGGTCTGTTATTATTGTGGCCACCTCAGATCAGCCGGCTTTGGTCCGTTTGAAGGCCGCTTTTACAGCGACAGCTGTTGCTGAGTATTTCAGAGACAATGGCCAGAATGTACTGTTAATGATGGATTCAGTGACTCGTTTTGCTATGGCTCAACGGGAGGTGGGGTTGACGGTTGGAGAACCACCTGCCACACGAGGCTATCCTCCCTCCGTCTTTGCCCTTTTACCAAAGCTGTTAGAACGCTCAGGTATGGCTGAAATAGGAAGTATTACCGGAATTTACACGGTATTGGTTGATGGGGATGACCACAATGAGCCAATTGCAGATTCAGTACGCGGAATTCTCGACGGGCACATTGTCTTGACTAGGGAATTGGCGATGCAGAACCAGTTTCCGGCCATTGATATTCTACAGTCTGTCAGCCGTGTGATGAATGATGTTGTCAGTCAGGAACAGCTCGAATTAGCTGGTAAAGTGCGTGAACATATAGCTGTTTATCGTGATGCTAAGGATTTGATCGACATTGGCGCCTATACGCCGGGAAGCAACCCTAAAATTGATGCAGCTATTGCTCATATGGACCGTATTTTAGCTTTCAACCGGCAGAGGGTGGACGAACAAGTCAAATATGAAGAGATGCTTCAGCATTTGAAGGGGATTTTCGGCTAAGGTCATTACTGAATTAGGTAAGTTGAGTGAGGAATAAAGGGGAGAAAACGATGGCAAGATTTCGTTTTCGTATGGATGCAAGCCTTCAACTGGCTCAACAAGTATTAGAGTCAGCACAGCAGGAGTATGCTGCAGAATACCGCCTTTGGGAAAGATGCGTCCGAGCCTGTGAAGCCCAGCATATTTGTTACTGCGAAGCTCAAGAAGAGCAAAGGAATGCTGGTCTGTATAGACCGGAAGAGCTGGGGATCTGTCAAATATTTTCTGTGGAACAAAGGCGGCGCTTAGAGCAATTAGAAACAAGACGGAAGGAGCAAGAGCTTGTTATGGAAAAAGCACGTAAGCACTTATTAGAGGCCCATCGTGAAGTTGAAAAGTTTCAAAGACTAAAAGATAAACAGGCATTGGCCTTCCAGAGAGCTGAACTGCAGAAAGAGCAAAAAATATTGGATGAAACCGGACAAGTACTTCATTGGCTGGGGAAGAAGACTTTAAATGATGAATATATGATGAACGGAAGGACAAAGCGATGATTAGCGTCACTCGTTTAAATGGAAAAAAATTCACCTTAAATTCTGATCTTATTGAAATTATGGAAGAAACTCCGGATACGGTAATAACCTTAACCGGTGGAAATAAATACGTTGTGGCAGAAGAGATCGAGGTTATAATTGAAAGGATTGCTGAATTTCGCAGACGCTATCATGTTTGCAAAGTGGAGGATTGATAAACTATATGAACCGGAAATCTTTGATAATAATGATATTAGCAATTATTTTAAGTATAGCATTAGGAGTTGGTGGTACACTTGGAGCACAAAAGTTTATTTTTAAGACCTCAGATAATAGCTCAGAAATCCTAAAAAACTCAGCGAAGAAAGCAAAATCCTCAGGGCCGCTGCTTCCCATTGGTGAGTTTACGGTAAATCTGCAGGGAGGAGCTTTTTTAAAAACTAATATCACAGTTCAAGTAATCGACGCGGAAGCAGAAGCAGTATTGCAAGAAAAGGACGCATTTTTAAAGGACAGAGTGATAACCGTTTTGTCTAACAAGTCCCTGAATGATGTTCAAACTCAAGCTGCTCGGGAAAGATTAAGACAAGAGTTGCTTACGCAGCTCAATGAAGTAGCAGATGATTGCCTTACGGATGTCCTTTTCATTTCCATGGTTTACCAGTAATTCTGGATTATAATAACTCCATTAAGAACGCTGCCAGGACAATGAAATCGAGAGGGGGGGTTTGATGGGAGACGTCTTGTCCCAATCTGAAATTGATGCTCTACTCAATGCGCTGTCCGATGGACAAGTGGACGTTGAGGAAATGAAAACAACTAAAACTCAAAAAAAAGTTCGAGTTTACGATTTTAAACGTCCTAATAAGTTTTCCAAGGATCAGATTCACTCCCTCCATAATATTCACGAGAATTTTTGCCGAGGGTTAACAACTTATTTTTCCGGAAACCTCCATTCAGTTGTTGAATGTTCAGTTCTTTCAATTGAACAAATCACCTATGATGAATTTATACGGTCATTACCTAATCCTACAGTTTTGGCTCTTTATTCACTGCATCCCTTGGAAGGGACCGTTCTATTGGAAGTCAGTCCTTCACTTACCTTTGCTATCGTTGAACGACTTTTGGGAGGGGAAGGGCAAGGGGAGGGGACTGAAAAGAGCCGAGATTTAACGGAGATTGAAAAGACGATTACTGAAAATCGTCTCAAGCAAATGATTTTAATTTCTGAAGAAGCATGGTCGGAGATTTATGAACTTAAGCCCCAATTTCTATCAATGGAATCAAATCCTCAGTTTACCCAAATTGTTGCTCCCAATGAAATGATTGTACTCATAACTCTTGAAGTTCGGATTGGGGACGCTATGGGAATGATCAATATTTGTATCCCTTATCTCGTTCTCGAACCTATTTTAGATAAGTTAAGTACGTTTTTTCTCTTCTCAACTCAGGCGAAAGTCAGTTCGCCGGAACAAGTTATAGCGATTCGCAAAAAGATTGAATGGGCAAAGGTGGAAATGGTTACCTTCCTGGGCCATTCGGAAATTCTCGTTCGAGAGCTTCTGGAACTAGCAAAGGGAGATGTTATCCCTTTAAATCAATCGGTACAGGAGTCGTTGCCTGTTTATGTAGGAGAATTTATGAAATTTAAGTGTATTCCTGGTCTGAACGGAGAACATCTTGCCGTTCAGATTACGGAAATAGTAAAGGAAGGAGGGGAACAAGATGAGTGATGGGATGCTCTCTCAAGAAGAAATTGATGCGTTGCTTCGGGGAACCTTAGAACCGGACTTAGAGAATCCGTCCGAACCAAGTTTAGAGTCAAATTCAGAAGCGAGTTTTGATTTGACTTCAGCCCTTGATACGCTCGATGAAATGGAAAAAGATACTCTGGGGGAAATTGCCAATATTTCCATGGGTACTGCTGCCACCACCTTATCTCAGCTTTTAGGAAAAAAAGTGGATATCACTACTCCGAGAGTCGATTTGACGACTTCGGAACAAATTCGCAAGGAATATCCGATTCCCTCCGTGATTTGTGATGTTAAGTATAAAGCGGGAATAGAGGGCTCGAATCTTTTGATTCTTTCCCAACGGGATGGCTCAGTCATTGTGGATCTGATGATGGGGGGGGACGGAAAAAATCCTTCTGCCGCTCTTTCAGATCTGCAGATCAGCGGGATATCTGAGGCAATGAACCAAATGATGGGATCAGCGGCCACCTCAATGTCGACCATGTTTAATGCGATGGTGGATATTACTCCTCCAAGTTTAGTGCTCAATAATTTGGCAGACGGGGAAGATCTTATTCAAGATTTCTTGGCTCCTGACGAGGTACTTGTAAGAATCGCTTTTCGGATGGTTGTTGAAGATGTTATTGACAGCACCTTGGTGCAGGTTATACCGTTGAGTGTGGCTCGAAAAATGGTTAATAAGCTAATGGGTACTATGGGCACTATGGGTGAAAGTTCAGCACAGCCAACTCCTGTTTCTCAACCGGCTCCTGCTACAGCCGCCGCTGCCCAGCCAGCTTATCAGTCATCCGCATCTCCTCAACCTGTCTATGAGTCTGCTTCTTATTCCATGCCGGCTGACCATCCTCCTTATGGCATAGGACAGTCCAATCCACAAGGAAGCCGGCAGACCCCTATTCAGCCGGCACAGTTTGCACCTCTGCAGCCCGGTACTCCTTTAGTACAGCAGGACAATCTTAATTTGATTCTGGATGTGCCTCTGCAGATAAGTGTTGAACTGGGACGAGCGAGGAAGACAATCAAGGAAATCCTTGAAATGGGACCGGGCTCAGTTATTGAGCTTGATCGCTTGGCTGGAGAACCTGTTGATATGATTGTTAACGGAAAGTTAATTGCTAAATGCGAAGTAGTAGTGGTTAATGAGACCTTCGGAATCCGAATTACGGATATCATACATCCTATGGAACGGATGAATTCATTGAAATAAGGGAGGAAGAAGTAAGTGAGTACAATAATGATTGTGGACGATGCTGCGTTTATGCGTATGATGCTTAAAGAAATCTTAACTAAAAATGGGTTTGATGTGGTTGGTGAAGCAGAGAATGGGGCCATGGCTTTAGAAAAATATAAGGAATTACAACCAAATCTGACGATTATGGATATCACCATGCCGGAAATGGATGGACTACAGGCCGTTAAAGAAATACGAAAATTTGATTCAAATGCCCGAATTATCATGTGCAGCGCTATGGGGCAGCAATCCATGGTTATTGAAGCCATCCAGTCAGGCGCTAAGGATTTCGTAGTTAAGCCTTTCCAAGCGGAACGTGTGGTTGAGGCTGTAACGAAGGCGTTGAAGTAATATGCCCTTTAACGAAGGCCTGCCGTTTCCTTCAAGTGAAACCGCTCCGGCGGTTACACCGTCAGTTTTCTCGTGGTGGGGGCTTCTGGGAACACTCTTTGTATTTCTTATTATTCTATTTGTGTCCCTTTGGGTTTTAAGACGTCTTAACAAGGCGAATATGAGGAGTATGAATGCTCCTTGGGCAAGAGTTCTTGATCGACAGATGCTAGGCGGACAGCAAAGCCTGTATCTGGTAGAAATCGCTGGTCAACTGCAAGTCCTTGGCGGCTCAGATCATCACCTAGTCAAAATCAGTGAGATTAATGATCCGCAGATTGCCGCCGAAATACTGGATGAAATTGCTGCACGCCCTACAGAACGAGTAGAAGGGTGGCTTCAAAGTCTTCGAAGGCTTTGGAGGAGGCCGTCTCCGACCAAAAAGGCTTTTTCTGCTGAATTGGAACGGTTGCTTGAGGAGGTTGAAAAATGATGTCTTCTTCAGGCTGTATAAGCAAAGTTGTGAAACTAGGCTTGCCCTTTAGCGTATCTTTGCTGTCTGGACTTTTGATTAGCCCCAAAATGGCCTGGGCGGCGGGAATTACTCTGGACTTAGGAACTTCTGCTCCAGAACAAACGAGTACATCGCTTCAGCTTTTGATGCTATTGACAATCCTGTCTTTAGCTCCGGCCATTCTCATGATGATGACATCCTTTACACGGATCGTTATTGTTTTGTCTTTTGTGAGAAATGCCTTAGGTACTCAACAGCTTCCGCCCAACCAAGTGCTTGTAGGGTTAGCTCTTTTTCTCTCCTTTTTCGTCATGGCTCCGACTTGGAATGAGATCAATACTAATGCAGTTCAACCCTATATCAAGCATCAGATAACTCAATCGGAGGCTCTTGACAGAGCAGAGGAACCTCTTAGAATGTTTATGTTTAAACAGACACGAGAGAAAGATTTGCAGCTGTTTGTCGGGCTGTCTAAAATGGAGCAGCCTAAAACCTATAGAGATGTTCCCACCTATGTATTAATTCCGGCCTTTGTGATTAGCGAGCTCAAGACAGCTTTTCAAATGGGATTTGCCATATTTGTACCTTTTATTGTTATTGATATGATTGTATCCAGCACGCTGATGTCAATCGGTATGATGATGCTTCCCCCGATGATGATTTCCTTACCTTTTAAATTGTTGTTGTTTGTGCTGGTTGATGGCTGGCATTTGGTAGTTGAGTCATTAGTTACGAGTTTCCATTAGAAAGGGGGCAGGGTGATGACCCAAAATCAGGTGCTATATATGGCCAGAGAAGCAGTCGGGGCGGTAGTTCTTGTGGGAGGACCTATTCTGGGGGTAGCTTTAATGGTAGGTCTTTTGGTTAGCATCTTTCAGTCTATGACGCAAATCCAAGAGCAGACCCTTACATTTATTCCAAAAGTGGCGGCCGTGATTGTAGTTATGCTGCTGTTAGGCCCTTGGATGTTGTCAGTTTTGACAGTGTATACCACGAATTTATTAACCCAGCTGGCTACATTTGGCGGTATGTAGGCATGGTTAAGATCTGCTCAACCATGGATTCAACCCATCAATTTGGGAGGGGGAAAATTTGAGTTTAGCCCAGCTGCTCCAATGGAATCTCTCTTTATTCTTACTGATTTTGACTCGTTGGGCTGGTATGATTATGTTAGCGCCGGTATTTGCCGCCCGAGGGGTTCCCAGCCTGGTTAGACTGGGTTTAGCTGCCGGTATCACTATAGTTCTCTATCCTTTGATAGCAGCAACCAATCCTTCAATTCCGTCGGAACTTTTACCCTATGTGGCAGTAGTCATTAAAGAAACTCTTGTAGGATTAGTCATTGGATATATCATTTATACTATGACAGCCATTTTACAGGGAGCCGGACAACTCATTGATTTCCAAATGGGTTTTACGATGGGGGCAGCTATTGACCCTGTCTATGGTGTCCAGAGTCCTATGATGGGTAATTTTCAGATTGTGTTGGCAACGATGCTTTTGCTGGCAACCAATTCTCATCATTATTTAATTGCCGCGATGGTTAAAAGTTATGCCTATATTCCTCTCAACCCATCTAATCTGCCTGCGAATTATCTTTTTTACGCTCAGCTGATTGCTCAGGTTTTTGCCTTGTCCATTCAATTGGCAATGCCGATCTTTGGGGCACTTCTCGTATCGGATGTTGGGGTAGGACTTTTGACAAGGACGGTTCCTCAGCTGAATATCTTTTCCGTTATTTTCCCGGTAAAGATTGTTTTTGGATTCGTGATCCTCTTTCTCTCTCTTCCCTTTTGGGGGGAGTCTGTTGTAAAACTATTTAACACTAATATGTCTTGGCTCTTACAACTCTATCAGGGGTGGAAGCAGTGAGCGAAAAAAAACATCCTGCAACGCCCAAGCGCAGAGCAGAGGCGCGGAAAAAAGGTCAGGTTTTTAAGAGCCAAGAGGTAGTTTCTGCTTTGATGTTTCTGGGGCTTGTTGCACTTTTAAAATTCTGGATTCCGTCCATGTTCGTCCGCATGGAATATCTGTTTACCTATGTTTATGGGCTTTCTTCCGATTGGAGTGAAAAATCGGTGGCAAGCTTGATGGTTAATCTTCTCTGGCAGGGAATTCAAATTTTAGCACCAATTTTCGGCACAGGTTTTTTTATAGCGCTCTTTGCGAATTACATTCAGGTTGGAGTGCTTTTTACAGGGGAGTCAATGAAACCGCAGATTTCGCGGTTAAGTCCCATCAGCGGGGCAAAGCGAATGTTTGGAGTCAGGGCTTGGGTTGAACTGACAAAATCCTTATTAAAAGTCTTACTGATTGGTTATTTTTTGTACGCCAGTGTGCGAGATCGTCTGACTATTTATCCTGCCATACAACAATTAAGTGTGGAGCAAGGCGCGGTATTTTTAGGCCAGGCCTTGATGGAACTTGCTTGGAAAATTTCTCTCTCATTTTTAGGGATAGCAGCCTTAGATTATGTCTATCAGAGATGGGAACACGAAAAAAACCTGCGAATGTCTCACGAAGACTTAAAACAGGAGTATAAACAAACGGAAGGAAATCCTGAACTAAAAGCAGAGCTGAAAAAGCGTCAGCGTTCGTTGGCAATGAGCCGGATGATGCAGGATTTAAAAACTGCTGATGTTGTTGTAACAAATCCTACTCACTATGCTGTGGCCCTCCGCTATGATGTAAAAGTACAAAAAGCGCCTTTCGTTGTCGCAAAAGGACAAGATCAGGTTGCTTTGCGCATCCGGGAGCTGGCCAAAGAATATGACCTTGTGATTATGGAAAACAAGCCGCTGGCCCGTACCCTATATAGCCAGGTTGAAATCGGGCAGGAAATACCTGCGGATCTATATAAAGCAGTTGCCGAGGTATTGGCATTTGTGTACCGGTTAAAGAAGAAAAAGCGATCTATCGGATGAACCTATAATACTTACAAAAGAGAGGAGGGGACAAACCCATGTCTACGATGGTTAAACGTCGGCTATTAAATCATTCGGATATTATTGCGGCACTGGGACTTGTAAGCATCGTGGTCATGATGGTTGTTCCGCTGCCCGCAGGCATACTGGATATTCTTATCACTCTAAATATTACAGCATCGGTCCTCACTCTGATGTTGGCAATTTTTGCGCAGGACCCTTTAGAGTTCTCAGCGCTGCCATCATTGTTGTTAACATTGACCTTATTTCGCTTGTCGTTGAATATTTCTGCTACTCGCCTTATTCTCCTAGACGGTCATGCCGGTCAAATCATTCAGCAATTTGGAGAATTTGTCATTCGCGGAAATACTGTGGTAGGCTTTATCATCTTTCTCATTCTGGTACTTATTCAATTTATCGTCATTACCAAGGGGGCAGAGCGTGTTTCGGAAGTTGCTGCCCGTTTCACCTTAGATGCCATGCCGGGAAAACAAATGTCCATTGATGCGGACCTTAATGCGGGCATGATCAACGAGCAGCAGGCGCGAGATCGCCGCAAAGCCATCCAGCAGGAAGCGGATTTTTATGGTGCCATGGATGGATCAACAAAGTTTGTTAAAGGGGACGCTATAGCCGCAATTATAATTTTATTTATTAATATTATTGGGGGCTTTATAACTGGAGTTTTGATGCAGGGTCTGCCTTTGTTGGATGCTCTGCATAAGTATACCCTTTTGACAATCGGGGAGGGGCTTGTCTCTCAGATTCCTGCCCTCTTGATTTCTACTTCCACTGGTTTAGTAGTTACCCGGGCAGATTCAGAAACAAACTTAGGGGAAAATCTAGTTAAGCAGTTATTTCGGAAGCCAAAAGCCTTATTCATTACAGCTGGGGTATTGATCCTTTTAGCACTTCTTGGTCTGCCAATCCTTCCGCTGTTTATGGTAGCTGCCGCTCTAATTGTGTTGGGAGTAACTCTGCAGAGAAAAACGAAGAAATCCGTGGTGGTGGAGTCAGCGGCGGCTCGGGAGACAGAAATTGAAGAGAGCAAGAAACCGGAAAATGTTCTGAACCTCCTGAACGTTGATCATATGGAGCTTGAATTGGGGTATGCTTTAATTGCCTTGGTAGATGTTCAGCAAGGAGGAGACTTGCTTGACAGAATTGTTTTGATTCGACGCCAAATTGCCAGCGAACTGGGGTTTATTGTTCCTGTGATCAGAGTTCGAGATAATATGAACTTGCAGCCTAATCAATATGTTATAAAAATTCGGGGAGCAGAAATAGCTTCCAGCGAAATTTTAGCCGATCATTATATGGCAATGAGCGGTGGGATGGATGACGATGAGATACCCGGTACCCCGACAAAAGAGCCTTCTTTTGGACTGGATGCTAAGTGGATTAACGCCATGTACCGTGAACAAGCGGAGTTGAACGGATGGATGGTAGTGGATGCCCCTACTGTGCTGGCAACTCATATTACGGAAGTCATTAAGACTCAGGCATGGGAAATTCTAAGCCGTCAAGACGTTAAAACTCTTGTTGACCATGCTAAATCACAGGCTCCGGCTGTAGTCGATGAGCTGATACCGGAAATGCTCAGCCTTGGTCAAATTCAAAAGGTCCTGGCTAATTTGCTTCGTGAGAGAGTTTCCATTAAAGACATGGTTTTAATTTTGGAAACCCTGGCGGATTTTGCAAACTCCACAAAAGACCTGGATCGTTTGACGGAACATGTCCGACAAGCTTTAGCAAGGCAAATTTTGCAGCCATTACTTGGTAAAGACAAAAGTTTACCCGTAATAACCTTGGATCCACA
The DNA here is from genome assembly GCF_000235605.1 of Desulfosporosinus orientis DSM 765. Lineage (GTDB taxonomy): Bacteria > Bacillota > Desulfitobacteriia > Desulfitobacteriales > Desulfitobacteriaceae > Desulfosporosinus > Desulfosporosinus orientis. The sequence continues at coordinate 5,071,466 of NC_016584.1, read as the reverse complement.
AATTGAGCAGCAGATTCTGGACAGCATCCAACCTTCTGAATACGGAACTTATTTAGCTTTAGATCCCAAGGTGCTCCATGTTCTCATGCAGAACCTTACGGCAGAAGTTGAAAAGGTCGTGCTTAAAGGGTATACTCCAGTCATTGTTTGCGCTCCTGTGGTACGAATTAATTTGAAACGGGTCACAGAACGTCAGCTGCCTCAACTAATGGTGCTTTCGTATAATGAATTAGTGCAAGGTGTACAAGTTCAAGCTGTAGGAATGGTGGGAATGAATCGTGCGAGTTAGACGGTTTGTAGGAGAAAATGTCTCAGATACTATGGGAAAAGTGAAAAGAGAACTGGGATCAGAAGCCATTATTCTTCAGACACGTGAATTTCGTGATGGGGGCTTCTTTGGTTTGTTTGGCAATAAGAAAGTGGAGATCACCGCAGCTATTGAAGAAAAACCTGCGATTGTGCCAAAAGTTTCTGACTCAAATTATAAGTATGAGGATGAAGGCGTTAAGTCTTTAATAACTCCTAATCTCCTGAAAACTAAAGAGCAGTCAGAAGACCTCAAAATGGAAATTAAGTCTATGCGTATCCTGCTGGAGCAAATGAACAAGAAGATGGCCGGTCAAAGAGAGGGGAAATATCTTTGGCCGACTGCCCTGAAAAAATGGGCAGAGCTCTTACAGCATAGAGGCTTAGATGAGAACATGGTTAATCGTCTAATAAGTCACGTTCAACAAACGCTGCCGCCGGAAGATTGGGGAAATGATTCTAAGGTATATGCTAAAATTGAGGCTAATATCCGACAAGTTTGCGGACAGATCGGGCTTATCCAACCTGGAATCGATAAGCCTAGGATTGTTGCCTTAATTGGCCCTACAGGTGTAGGAAAAACTACGACCATTGGTAAACTGGCGGCAGGGTTTGGTATTGTCGATAAACGTAAAGTTGCCTTAATTACAGCTGATACCTATAGGGTTGCTGCCGTTGAGCAGCTTAAAACTTTTGGAGAAATTATTGGGGTACCCGTTGAAGTAGTTATGACACCATCGGGGCTGAATGAGGCTTTAAAGCTTCATGAGGATAAAGAGCTTATTTTTATCGATACGGCTGGGAGAAGTCCCAATCATGATCAGCACATGCTTGAACTGCGCGCATTTTTGGATGAAGCTCAACCAGACTTTACAATGCTTGTCTTGAGTGCCACGACCCAATCTGCAGATCAGCAACGCATTTATCAACGATTTGAGGACCTGACAACTCATCTCATTTTTACGAAATTAGATGAAACAGGGTGTGCAGGGTCTATTCTAAATCTTTTGGGTCAGACAACCCTCCCTATAGCATATCTTACAAACGGACAGAATGTCCCTGATGACATTGAGGCGGCGACTCCATATCGTTTGGCCCGCTATGTGATCGGTGATGAGGTGCCCCATGCATGATCAAGCAAGCGCATTACGAGGGTTAGTTGCCAAAGATATAAATAGGTCGCCAAAAATTCGGGTCTTAGCCGTAACCAGCGGCAAGGGGGGGGTCGGCAAAACCAGTTTTACAGTCAATTTGGCACTTGCCTTGGCGGAACTTGAACAGCGGGTTGTTATTCTTGATGGAGATTTAGGTCTGGCAAATGTGGACATTGCTTTTGGACTCTCTGCAAAATATACAATTGAACATTTAATATCGGGTGAGAGAACTATTGAGGAAATATTATTACCTGCCCCTCGAGGGATAGAGATTATCCCAGGCGGATCTGGAGTTCAGAGACTTGCAAATTTAGAGAGGGACAAGCTTACGAATGTCATTGTTAATCTCGGTCGCTTAGATAAAAGAGCTGATCTGTTGATTATCGATACAGGAGCAGGTTTAGGAAACAATGTTTTAAATTTTTTAAAGGCAGCAGATGATATTATCATGGTTATAACGCCGGAACCAACATCCTTAACGGATGCTTATGGCGTACTTAAAACATTGAAGCAAGAAGGAAGCGAGGCCTCAATTCATGCGGTGATTAACCGGGTGCAGACTGAATCAGATGCTTTGGCCACGTTTAAAAGGATAGAAATAGTAGTACAAAAATTTTTGGATAGTTCTCTGAATTATTTAGGTTGGGTATACGATGATCCTTTTATGGGGCGATCCGTTATGCAGCAGGAACCATTGGGGATTAAGTTTCCCGAAAGTGCTGCTTATCGTTGCATACAGTGGATTGCAGGCAAAGTAATAGGAATCAGTCTTCATCCTCCCCGTAAAGCAGGAGGGGTACGAGGTTTCTTAAGCAAATTGCTTCGTTCTTTTTAGGCACTAATTCGTGAAAGGGAGTTATTAAGTATATTTCTTTTCGTAAAAGGGGTGACGATTTGTCTTATAAGAAGAAGCTTTCCCCCGGTCAGGCGGTGGAACTTATTGCTTTAGAAGGAAAGTATGAAGGACAGTACAGGACTCGTATTGAAGAAGTAGGCGAGAAACTGCTTATGGTGGGAGCTCCCTTTGAAAATGGGGAATTAGTGCCTTTGCGGGAAGGTACAAAGGTTAAATTGACTTTTTGGGATGAGGCAGCAGTCTATTCATTTGAAGGGAAAATTATGCAAAGGATTGCTGTTCCTATACCATTGTTTATTTTAGTATTGCCGGACAAAGTGGATAAAGTTCAACGCCGCAACTATGTTCGTGTTCCTGCGTTATTTCCTGTCATGTTTCGAACTGTGAATCGGGAAGGACTCAGCGATTTTCAGAAAGCAACAATGATTGATCTTAGCGGCGGAGGGATACGATTTACTACAAAGGAACATGTTGAGGATAAATCGTTGCTTTATATTCAAATTACCTTACCAAATGGAGAAATTCAGACTCCTGTTCGCGTTATTCGAGTTGATAAAAATGAGGAAATGAAATTATATAGTGTTTCAGGAGAATTTTATGAGATTTCAGAACGAGAACGAGATAGAATTATTCGCTGCGTCTTTGATAAACAGAGGGCAATGCGTAAGAAAGGGTTGGTATAATGGAGATCACACAAATCCAATTAGATGCATTGCGTGAAATAGGTAATGTCGGATCAGGGCATGCGGCAACCGCTTTGTCGACTCTCTTGCAGCGAAGGATTGATATGTCAGTACCAGAGGTTTGGGCTGTTCCATTTGAGCAGTTCTCATCCGTTATTGGACAGCTCGACACACCTCAAGCTGTCATTTATGTGAAAGTTGAAGGAGATGCGCCAGGAAAGGCTGTTTTTTTCTTTCCAGTTGAAAGCGCCCAAATAGTCGTACAAGCATTGTTTGGTACGATGGAACCAATAGATCTTTATATAAGCGAGATGGCACAATCAGCTTTGAAAGAAGTAGGTAATATCCTGGTCAGCTCTTTTATTATGGCACTCACTCAATTTTCGGGAATTCCCCTGCAGCCTTCGGTGCCTGCCCTGGCGGTAGATATGATAGGTGCAAGTCTAGATGCAATTTTTCTTGAAGAAGGAGTACTTGAGGACACAGTTTTGTTTATTGACACACAACTTACAGGAATCCCCAAAATCGAAGGTCAGTTCATTTTTTTACCTCAGGATGGGTCATTGAAGAAATTGTTGGGGGCCATGGGAGTATGAATGAAGTTATTACAGTAGGAATGGCTGATTATAAAACTGCCACTGCACCATTGCTTTTATTAACAGCTGGGTTAGGGTCTTGTATTGGTATTTGTGTCCATGATCCTTTATTAAAGGTTGGCGGGATGGCTCATATAATGCTCCCAACAGCAAATGGAAGCCAAGGAGGGAACCCTGCCAAATATGCAGATACCTGTTTTGAATTACTACTTAAAGACATCCTTGCCATGGGAGCAAATAAGTCACGCCTAAAAGCTAAAATGGCAGGAGGCGCTCAGATGTTCTCATTCCCGGGAAAACCTCCGGTTCTGAAAATTGGAGATCGGAATGCAGAAGCTGTAGAACAAGAACTAAAAAAACATGGAATTCCACTTTTAGCAGCAGATGTCGGTGGAAGTTTTGGCCGCACAATCCATTTTGATGTTGGCACGGGGGAATTGCGTGTGCGAACCATTAATCATGGAGAAAAGGTGATCTAATGGGCATTCCAAATAGGGAATTATATAAGGTTTGGTCCCTGCGCCTTTCTATATTTACATCAATTATGGTTGTACTGCTGAGCATTTTAAATGAGATAGGGCTGTTGGATATTTTGTTACGCGCTTTAATTTCTTTTGGGGTTATGTATCTATTGCTTGCCGGAAGCTTAAATCTATTTGAAAGAACAGCACCCCCAAGTCCAGAGGAGAGTCAACCTGACTCGAATTCTGGTTTTGGCGATATTGATTTCTCAGTTGGAGAGGATGAGCCCCTTGAATTGCAGAAGATGGATTTAAGGTCTTCAGGACAGATTGATCGTGATTTGAGCTTAGAGCTTCCAGGCAGTGAACGGCAAGCAGAAATAGTTCGCCGTATGGGCTGGGACAAATAAAATCGGATAGCACTAGGATTAGAAATCGAATTCGGAGGTGAGTAAAACTTGGTACCAAACGCCTATGAAGCCGCTTCACGCGGAGCTTGGAAACAAGAGTATATTGAAAAATACCTGCCTTTAGTTAAGCGTATTGCAGGTCGTTTATTAATTTCCCTGCCTTCCCATGTCGACGAGGATGATATCATTGGTTATGGTGTCTTCGGGTTACTCGATGCCTTAGAACGATTTGAAGCGGCACGAGGGTTAAAATTTGAAACCTATGCCTCCATTCGCATTCGCGGGGCTATGATTGATGGACTTAGAACGATGGATTGGGTTCCCCACTCGGCAAGGCAGAAAGTTAAACGGGTTCAAGAAGGCTTTGCGGATTTAGAATATCGGCTTGGACGGGCTGTCACTGCCGAAGAAGTTGCTGAACATTTGAAAATGGAAGTGCGGGAGATTGAAGGAACTATGGCCCAGGCTCAGATCCTTACTTTGACTTCCTTTGATGAAATCTCCGTTGACGGCGAGGGTGAAAATAATTTTACGCCTCATAATTTGCTGGTGGATCCCAATGCCCAGGCAGAATTTCAAGTTATTGAAAAAGAAGAACAAAAACAATTGCTGGCATTGGCAGTTGATAAGCTGCCAGACAAGGAGAAATTAGTGGTTGCCCTTTATTACCAAGAGGAACTAACCTTAAAAGAAATTGCAGCGGTTATGAAGCTTTCTGAATCAAGAATATCTCAGCTGCATTCCCAGGCCATTTTAAGACTGAGAGGAAGACTCAGCCGGCAAAAGCAGCATTTAATTTGAAAATATCATCCTAATGTTTTATTGGGAGTTTGCCGATATAATTTATAGAGTTCTAAAATGGGAGGTGAAGGCAAGTGACGGGTATTAATGTCCTTTCGGATATTTTAAAGAGTGGCAGTAAGTCAGATAATGCAGTAATGTCAAAAGGAAATACAACCTCCGGCAGCTGCGATAATGCTGCATCGTTATTTTCTGCTTTGCTCAATGGCAGAATGAATCTGCTCTCAAATTCGAAAGGGCAAAACTCTGCAGCAGATCAAGATTCGGAAAAGGATACTAATGGTAACCCTGGGCACAAGAACCAAGATTCAAATGGTTTGGAGAGTATTCAAGGGTTTGGAAATTTTGCGCTTCCGTTTCTTGCGCAATTGATGCTGCAGAGCGATTTTCCGGCAGGCAAGGAAGCCAATTCCGGAGAAACTTCGAGTCAGGAAATTATTAATTCCTTATCAGCTAATCCGGGATTAGCCAAGATATTAGGTGAAGCGGGCAATCTTGAGATGGCTATGATGAATTTGGTTTCTCTGGCTGAAAATGAAGAGCTTGCATCGACAGGGATGACGACTCAGTCTCTTCAAGGTCAAAACCTCGGAACTGCGGAATTGGATGAATATAGAAAGATAATTGCAGAGCTTCTGGTCTCTCTTTCAGGAACGGTTACGGACAGGACTCCTGGGACATCAGGCCAAGAAACAATCACCAGGCAACAGGAAGCGGCCCGGATTCTCCAAGGCTGGACACAGGCGCAAGATAGTGGAGAAAAGATCAGTGCTTTGCCTAATGTGACAGGGGCTGCTGACAAGGAAACAAATGATATTCTTTTGTCGCTGAGCCAGCTTATACAAGCTTGGTTAAAGACCAAAGAGGATAGCGGAGAAGAAATAAGCGGCCTGGCAAATTCATCAACGACCATAGCTTCAGGAAATGATAAGGGGAATACGCTAGAGCAAAATGCAAAGGCAGCCGACCTTTTGGCAGCCTTTTATTCCAACATGAAAGAAACCGAAGGTGCGAAAGAATCCAAGGGAACCAGAGAAGCGCTGATTAATCGGTTAAAGGATCTAGGGCTTGATTTAGAGGCCATGACTCAAGCTGGCAAGGATAATGCCGCAAAGGTAAATCTTGAGCAGAAATCCGAGGGCATGAGTCTGCGTGAGAGCAAGCCCTTTATCAGTGTTCAAAATTTCGGTAAAGAAGAACTAAGTAAGGATAATTCAGTTAAGAGCATAGACATTACTGGAACAAAAGAGGCTCAAACTCAGCCATCGACTTTTGGATCGGGAGCGATCGCTGGCAATGTGTCATTAGTCGGTGCAGAAGGGAAATTGAGTGCTCTTCCTTTATGGGAACATATCTCTTCAGCAATTCGTGAGCAGGTAATGAACAAGCAGCAGATCTTAAAAGAACTGGATATTCAGCTTCATCCTGCAGAACTGGGCAATATAAAAATTCTCATGCGCTGGGATGGCGGGCAGGTTCACTTACATGTGCATGCTGCCGAAGCTGCCACTGGACAACTTTTACACAATCAGCTCCCTGATTTGCGTCAGAACCTAGTTAGTCAAGGGGTAAACTGCGGCTCACTGCAAATGGGTCTGGGAGGAGAAGGACAGCAGCAGCCTCAGGGTGAGACTCATCAGACTCTCCGGCAAAGTGAAATGCTTGCTAACGAAGATGAGGATCCAATGGCGATACTTGATCTTAACTCTCTCGAACAAGATGAAACCAATCGCTTAAATGTTACTGCATAGGAGGAAGTTATGAGTACAACTATCGATGGGACTTCTAAAACGACTTCAACCACTAGTACGAGCGGAAGTCAATCAATTGTTACAAATGATACACTGGGAAAAGACGATTTTCTGAAATTGCTTGTTACCCAGATGCAAAACCAAGATCCCTTAAACCCCACGGATAACAAGGACTCTATCGCCCAATTGGCTCAGTTCAGCTCCTTAGAACAAATGAACAATATTGCTTCATCGATGAATACTCTGAGCAGTAGTATGACCTTCTTTTCCCAACAGTCGGCTCTTACACAAGGATCTGCAATGATCGGGAAATACGTCAGCGGTGTAGATCTGGATGGTACAACTGCGATAGAAGGGACCGTTGAATCAGTAAAATGGCTCGATGGCGACCCGAAGTTCCAAATTTGCACGGCTGACGGTTCTTTAGTCGATTTAGAAATGGGTCTTATTACATTGGTTAAGAACAATACGGACAGCACGGACGGTACGGATAGTACGGATAGTACGGATAGTACGACGCCAGCCACTGATAAGGCTACAGAGTCCAGCGCAGACACATCTGCACCAGAGGATGAAAGTGTTGCGGAACCGGAATTGGAAACTGTTTAATTACTGTAAAAATAAATCGATAATTTTATATTGACAGATTATAAAGCAGGGAGGACATAAATCTTATGATGCGTTCGTTATACTCCGCAATATCGGGGTTGAAAAATCACCAGGTAAAAATGGATGTCATAGGCAACAATATTGCTAATGTTAATACTGCTGGTTTTAAGAGAAGTCGGGTATCCTTTGCAACTCAGCTAAGCCAAACGTTGAAAGGAGCTTCAGCCCCTACCGGGTCTCAAGGGGGAACGAATGCAACTCAAGTAGGTCTCGGTGTCAGGATCGGTTCAATTGATCAGATTATGACTCAAGGAAGCTCCCAATCCACTGGGAAAGCAACAGACATGATGCTGCAAGGTTCGGGTTTTTTTGTGTTAAACAATAACGGACAGCAAGTTTACACTCGCGCCGGAGGATTTGGTCAGGATGAATTAGGTAATCTGATAGATCCTGCATCAGGAGCAAAGGTTCAAGGCTATAGTTGGGGTGCAGATGATACAACTCCTGTCGTCTGGGGAGCAGCCTCAGATATTAGGTTTAAGTTAGGGGATGTATTGGCAACGGATAGTTTTTATCCGATTCCTGAGGCTACGGCCTCACCTTTAACAATTAATACTGCCCTCTCGGCAAATTACATGTATTCAAGTAGTAGTTTAGTAGGGGCTCAAGATTTGTCGATTGATGGGATGACTAGAGTGAATGGTACTCCGTCATCAGGGCAATTCTCTTTTGACCCGATTCATGGGTTGATAACTTTTGCCTCTGATTGTAACCCAGTGGCTACTCCATTAGATGTTCATTTTGTGGCTCCTTCAGATACTACAGGTACTAGTAATAGTCCTGCCATAGTCGATGCTGCCAGTACAGGTACGGTTATTGTGGCCTACCCTCCCAAGCCAGGAACAATAGTATATAATAATGGAACTATACCTTATTCGTATACCGATTCAGATACTCCGGGCGATGGTCAATATACAGTCAAGGCATTAAGTGGAGGTAATTATCAGATTACTTTTGGAGCAAATGACGTTGGGATTCCAGCTTACACTGATAGCTCGGGTGGTACTGTAGCTGCAGTAAGTCCTGCGGCTACAGTCGCAACAACATCAATAAGTTACGATTTTACAAATAAGGCCCATACCCTTGAAGACTTCAGTATTGATCAAAACGGTGTAATTACCGGTATTTATAGTAATGGGGAAGACTCTGTCACTCACAAAATCGCCCAAATTGCAGTGGCCACCTTTGCCAATGATGCGGGGCTTCAAAATGTGGGCGGCAATTTCTATACAACGACTAATAACTCCGGATTGGCGAGTATTGGCGCTGCTGGTGAAGATGGCCGTGCCAGTATTATTTCCAATAACTTAGAGATGTCTAATGTCGACCTTTCCACTGAGTTTACGGATATGATTGTGACTCAACGCGGATTTCAGGCAAATTCCCGGGTGATCACTGTTTCGGATACTATGCTGGAAGAACTTATTAATCTTAAACGCTAATACTGTTTAAATTGAATTTCTAAGATAGACGGAGGGTCGCCTCATGCGCTTAATAGGAACAGCTGCCTCGGGACTCCGGGCTCAGCAGCTAGAAATGGACACTATTGGAGACAATTTAGCCAATGCCGATACGCCGGGCTTTAAGGCCAATCAGATGGTTTTCGCTGAAGCATTGGCGACAGAGGTGCGTTCCGGAAGAATCAGTGAGGAAAATGCAAATACTGTAGATACTCTAGACGTTGGGGCTGGGGTACTGTACAGTGGTATTAATACAAATCTTCAACAAGGAGTTCTGAAGGAGACGGATCGTTCCTTAGATTTGGGGATTAATGGAGATGGCTATTTTCAAGTTATGACACCCGAGGGGGAACTGGCCTATACCCGGGCCGGGGCTTTACAAATTGATGGATCAGGGCAGCTGGCGGATATGCAGGGGAATATTGTTCAAACCAATGGGTTGATTCCCGCGGGAGCAACAGACGTAGCTATTGCTGAGAATGGTGATATTACCGGGGTCAGCAATGGGGAAAGCATGGTCTTCGGACAGCTTGTTCTGGCAGGATTTCAAAATCCTCAAGGTCTGCAGAGAACTGAGAACAATCTCTTTGTGCCAACAGCTAATTCAGGAGAAGCGCAGGTGGGACAACCAGGCAGCGCCACCGCTGGTAATTTAGTGTTGGGGACCATTCGCAGTAAATCATTAGAGATGTCAAATGTGGATATGGCCACCTCCATGACGGACCTCATTCAGGCCCAAAGGGCTTATCAGGTGAATGCCAGGCTGGTTCAGGACGGAGACCAAATGTGGGGAATTGCTAACGCTTTAAGGAGGTAGTAAAATGTCAGGTTGGCTGGATGGGCCGGTTATGAGTATTTTGCAGAAAGGCCTTACTGCTTCGAGTATGAGGAATCAGGTCTTGTCAAATAACGTAGCCAATATTGATACGCCGAATTTTAAACGCTCGGATGTTGATTTCCAGACGATTTTTGATCAGGCGCTAGGCAGAAAGAGCGAAATTCTGCCATTGAAACTGACGTCTCCCAGGCATATTCCTGGTATTCAAGAAGGCAGCCAATCAGGGATTGTGACAGATAGGTCAACCACCATTCGCAATGATGGCAATAATGTGGATGTTGACCGAGAGATGGCTTTTGTTGCTGAAAACGGTTTGTACTATAATTCTCTTACCACTGCCTTATCTTCACAGCTGGGTTTGCTCAAAATGGTTGTAAAATGATAAATTGCTCCGAAATAATACTGGCAAAGGAGGGGTAAAATGATACGAGGATTATATTCTTCAGCGACAGGCTTGTTAGCAGCTCAAACTCAAAGTGAGGTCATTGGCGATAACGTCGTCAATTTAAAAACCTCTGGTTATAAAGAAGAATCAACCAGTAATATTTCTTTTCCTTCCATGCTTGTTAAGCGTCTGGGAGGAAACCGGCCCTCTGAAGTTGCAGAGATGGGAGAGATGGGGAGAGGTGTGGGAGTCGACCGTCTTTCTATATCAACTATTCAAGGATCTCTGGAAACCACAGATATTAAGACGGATTTGGCATTAACGACGCCGGGATATTTTGTTGTTCAGACTCCGGATGGAGAGCGATATACCCGCAATGGACACTTCCAGCTGGATTCTGAGGGGATGCTGAGAACGACAGATGGTTATGACCTTCAAGGTGAAAATGGTCCCATTGGTCCGCTGAGTTCGGAATTCAGCGTCAGCGCTGACGGCACCATCATGGATCAGGGAAATAGAGTTGACCGCCTGCGCATTGTGGAGGTTCCTGTGGATTCGCTGCAGCGTGAAGGTCAATCCTTATACAGTACTACTGAAGCGGTTCAAGAATCGGCGGGTGCCCAAGTTCAGCAGGGAGCAGTTGAAGCATCCAATGTTGATCTTTCCGGACAAATGGTCAAAATGATGACAGTCATGAAAGCCTATGAGGCCAACCAGAAAGTGATTCAGACCCAGGACGAACTATTAGGAAAGGCCGTTAATGAGGTCGGGAAAATTTAGCGGCATTTGACGCATTGAGCTTAATAGGAGGCTGTTTAAGTGAACATAGCTCAAGTACTTCTCCTGTTTCAACTTCAAAATATTAATAATTCATGGCAGACCGCTCAAGGAAATGATTCTGTTCTGGCCGGTTCTAATAAAAGAGATGACTCCAGCTCGCTTCTGTTTGCGGCTTTGCTCAAGGCTGCTCTGGCAGGAGGCAGTGCATCCCAAGGATTGGATGGACTTTGGCAGAGTATGGCCGGGTCAGAAACGGCGAATAATTATATTGGAACGGAAGCTTGGAAGGCTAAAAGTATTGGAGCGGGTTCTTTAGACCAGATTATCTATTCAATGTCTCAAAAATATGGAGTTGACCCCAACCTGATTCAACAGGTTGTCAAAGCAGAGTCAGGGTTCAATACCAAGGCAACCTCTTCTGTCGGGGCTATGGGTTTGATGCAATTGATGCCGGGCACGGCTGCAACCTATGGGGTAAAGAATCCTTATGACCCGATTGAAAATTTAGATGGCGGAACACATTTTCTTAAGGACCTGCTGGATCGATTTCAGGGGAATATTCCACTGAGTCTGGCAGCTTATAACGCCGGCCCGGGTGCAGTAGACAAATATAACGGGGTACCGCCATATAAGGAGACTCAGGCATATGTTCAAAAGATTATGTCAGGGTTAAACCAAAATGATTGGAAGGCCTAAGGAGAAAGAAGTAACGGGGTAAGAAATGAAAGACTATTATCATTATTTATGGAGTACGACTTGGCCAAACTTGATCGTGCTCTTTTTGATATTCCTTGTTGTTTTTACTAGACTTGGGTGGAAATTTTTTAATACTTGGTGTAATAAGCGTAATTTTTTGGGGTTTTTGTTTTGGATTATTAAAGCCTGCTTTTGGACGGGATTATTAGGGGTGTATTTTGATATTTTCTTATTGTCCCAACCGGACTGGTTTTATAAACCCGGTGTTATCAATGGGTCTGTTCAGGGTATGGCTTATGATTCCGGCACAAGTTCATATCTCCTGGATATTCGCAGCGGTTCGGAACGAGAACAATTTTATATTGATTATCGAATCTATGGGCGTTTGAAAGTTGATGATCAGGTTGAACTCATGTATCTTCCAGTACGACGAGAGGTCATACGTTGTGAGCTTATAAGCGGAAGTAAAGCTGAAGAATGAATTATACAATTGATACATATAATGATATAATTTTTTCACAGAGTGATCATATATTGTGAAAAGACGTTAGGTGACTGACTTTAGTTCAAAATGGACATGACTATTGAAGAATCTGTAATTGTATATATTTCACAGCAAAAGTATTGCTGTAATATGCTATAATGAGGATAGGATTGAATAACTATTAATGTGGATTAATAATCGATGCGGAAAGGAGAGTTGAGATATGCGTGTTCAAAAAGTTAATGAGCATACTATCCGCATCTTTATCTCTTTGACAGAATTGACAGATAGGGATATTACAATGGCTGATCTTTTTCAGCGATCGGCCAAAACGGAACAATTGTTTTGGGAACTCATAGCGCAGGCAAGAGAAGAGGTTGAATTTAATTTAGATCAGCCATTCTGGATTCAGGCAACTGTAGCTACTAATGATGAGTTTGTAATTACCATTATGAAACAGGAAGAACAGGGTGAAGGTTCAGTAAAAGAGAAAACAGGGCGGAAGAGTTCGAAAGGCCGAATAACAGAATTAGTTTATGTATTTGCGGATTTTGAAGATGTTGTTTCAGCTGTTGGACGCTTGCCGGAGTTTGCTCAGCTTCGTTCTAGCCTTTATGAGTTCGAAAACGAATACTATCTCGTACTCAGCCGCATGGGAACTAGTAGGAAAAGGTTCTTGGCTGAGGCCATTCTGGATGAATATGGAGAGATTGTTGGTACTACAGGAGTTTTCCTTTCCGAACATGGAAAAGAAATTATTCCGGAAAAAGCTGTTCAAACCCTTAATGCTGCTTTCAATAAATCAACTTAAAGCTAGACACTCTAAAAGGGAAGCAATTTGCTTCCCTTTCTTGTACTACTCAGAAAATAATTCTAACATGCATACTGCAAGCAGGCTAATACGTGCAAAGACAGTGCTGCAAGAATGTTTAACCCGTTCGAAGACAGTGTCTTCGTTGTCTGAACATGAGCGCATCTATGGCGCAGGCCAGCGGAAGTAAGTCCCTTCTCGGTCAAAAAGGGCCTAACCGCAGGAAAAAATAGCCGGAATCTGGCGCAGACAGTTGTCGCAGACGGTTTTGCCTTTGAATATATGAACTCTCATAGTTTTGCCGCAAAAGATACAAGGAGAGAATTGTTCTTTTGATTGGGCACGGGTCCTAAAGGGAAGAACAACAGCTTGGTGAGCTGTCTGAGAAAGTGGGCAGGCTGTGTCGGTGTTAGACATGGAATACCTCCTTGAAGTACAGAAATTAAGTTCAAAGTTTATGGCTTGATTAAGAATGTAGGTTTCCTATATCATAAGCTAATCTTACTGTCGAAATCCTAAAAAGTGTGCGGGCCAGATTGAGGGAAATTGGTCGATAATAATGGTGGCTGATAAGGAGTGGCAAACTGTGCAACAAGAGATACACAGGCGGTTAAGGGCGCTTCCTGCTGTTCATGAAGTGATTTCACGGTTGGAAGATGACAAAGAATTCGGTCCGTTTATGACGAATGAGAGGTCCTTGCCTCGCGTAACCCGGTGCGTTCGACAGGTTTTACAAAATGCAAGAGAAACCATCAATGAAACAATCACTAATTCTTTTGAAGAGTTTGAAGCCTCCCTTTGGAGCACTCTCCGTAAGGAGATTTTAGAAAAGCTGAAGACTGTGGAAACTAGTCTGCAGCGTGTCATCAATGCCACCGGAGTCGTATTACATACTAATTGTGGAAGGGCACTGTTAGCCCCTGAAGTTGCGCGTTTTGTTGCGGAACATGCGGAAAGGTACAGCAATCTAGAGCTAAATATTAAATCGGGGGAACGAGGTTCCCGCTATGTTCATGTGGAAGAGCTCCTATGTCGTTTGACAGGTGCAGAAGCTGCCATGGTCGTCAATAATAATGCAGCCGCAGTTCTACTGATGATGAATACCTTTGCTCAAGGAAAAGAAGTGATTGTATCACGTGGAGAGCTGGTAGAAGTAGGGGGATCATTTCGCATACCCGAGGTACTAAAAGCCGGAGGAGCTAAACTGGTGGAAGTCGGGGCTACCAATAAAACTTGGCTTAAAGACTATGAAGAGGCTATCGGACCGGAAACAGCAATGTTATTAAAAGTACACTCCAGTAATTACCGGATTGAAGGCTTTACCCATACTGTTTCGGGAGCAGAGTTAGTTGAGCTTGGGGATCGGTGGGGGGTGCCTGTTATGGAAGATTTGGGAAGCGGGAGTTTTTTTGACGGAGCAAGCTTGGGCTTCCCTCCTGAGCCGACGATTAAACAGGCTGTTAGATTCGGGTTGTCTCTGGTATCATTTAGTGGGGATAAGCTCCTTGGCGGTCCTCAGGCCGGTATTATCGTCGGGAAAAAGGTTTTCATCGAAAAGTTAAGGGCTAATCAATTAACTCGTGCGTTGAGAATTGATAAGCTGACCCTCGCGGCTTTGGAAGGAACCCTTCGCCTATACGATAATGAGGCAGTTGAAGAAATTCCTGTTTGGAGGATGCTGTCTGTTTCTCTGGAAACACTCCAAAATTATGCCGCAAAGCTTGTAGAGGCCCTTAAGCCGAATAAGAGAATTACTGCTGAGTTGAAAAAGGATTTCTCACAGGTAGGGGGCGGAGCTTGGCCAACTGTTAAGCTTCCGACTTGGGTGTGCGCCGTTAAACCCAAAAACGGTAACGTCGTTGAATTGGAGAATTTTTTGCGCAGCGGTCCCGTTGCCATTATAACAAGGATTCATAAGGATTGGATATTCATGGATGTGCGTACTTTATTGGGGGGTGACATTGAAGATATCGTCCAAAGGTTAGAGGAATGGAATTAATCACGAAAGGAGAACCGGGAAGAATTGCGGTTTCCAGTCGTGCATGATAAAATATCCCCGTGTATCGGTAAGGTAGCGGGGGGATTGAAATGAGCGATTTAATGAAAACCATTGCTACTTGTTTTGAACAAGTAGCTTTCTTTTTTCCAAGCGGAGATCCCAAAAATCAAGAGAGTTTTCAGCACCGCGCAAATTATTTAGATTTAAGGGAGTATTCAAGAGAGATTTTAGCGGATACCTTGAAGGCTTATCACGAAGATTTAGGGGCTAATTCCGAAACCTTTCAGTTTATTGAGGAGCTAAGGCACAAAGAGACTCTCGTTGTCATTACCGGTCAGCAAGCCGGATTCTTTACCGGGCCATTATATACCTTATATAAAGCCATAACCACAATCCGATTAGCCAAAGAGCAACGAGAAAAGCTGGGCCGTCCAGTTGTGCCTGTATTTTGGATTGCCGGTGAAGATCATGATTGGCAGGAAATTCGTGAGACCTATTTTTTGAATTCTGAGGGAAAACCTATTTCCTGTCAAATACCGGGAGATGGAGGCGGAGAATCTGTCGGTTATCAAAAGGTTCCAGCCTGGGAGACTATTGAAGACCAATTCAAGGAAATACCGGAGAGTGAATTTCGTTCATCGGTTTTAAAGGAGTGCCGTCAAATAACTGAAAGAGCAGAAAACCTTACTCAGTGGTTTGCTCTCACGCTGCAGTACCTTGTCAGCCAATGGGGTTTGATTTTTTTTGATCCTATGATCCCGGAATTTAAGCGTTTAGCAATGCCTATGTATGAACAGATTTTAAAAATGCATGTGGCTGTGCGAAAAGCTTTGGCTGTTCGCACAGAAAAATGGGTTGAGCTTGGCTTCACTCAACAGATACACCCCACAGGCGGTGAAGTAAATCTCTTTTTAGCGATACCTGAACGACGCGCTATTTTATATGATAATGATTACTTTAATTTGCGCGGACAAAAAGAACGATGGGATTTAGATACCCTCAATCAAATGCTGAAGCAAAGGCCGGAACAGTTTTCTCCCAATGTGGTAACCCGGCCTATCATCCAGGAATATCTATTTCCGACCTTAGCCTATGTTCCGGGGCCAGGAGAATTAAATTATTGGGCCCAGCTCGGAGAAGTTTTCACAGTGTTTAATTTTGTTATGCCAATTCTTTATCCACGCTTATCGGCAGTAGTATTAATCCCGTCATGGCGGAAATCCTTACTAAAACAAGAATTGAGTATTGAGGATGTCTTTGAGGGCTTAGAAGAACACAAAAGCCGATGTGTGCGGGAACGGGATAGTCATGATATTGACGAACATTTTGAGAGGCTATATCGTAAAATCAGAGAAGGTTATGCAGAATTGGCGCCCCTGGAAGATATCCATGGGAATGTTCGTGATTGGTTAGTTAAAAATGAAGCTAAAGTAAGTTTTCAAATCAACTACTTAAAAGGAAAAATATGGCAAGCACAACGCAAGCGCTGCAGTGAGGTACTAAGACGTCTGCAAGAGCTTGAAGACGGAATTACTCCCCTTCATTCACGTCAGGAAAGGATTTTAAATCCGCTTACTTTTGTTTGTCAATATGGCAGCAGTTTTGTAGACAACATTGCAGAACTACCTATTGACAAATTTGAAGAACATAAAGTTCTTTTATAGATCTAAAACATATGCATTAAGAGAACTTTATAATTTGAAATTAGATTAATTTAATAAGATTTTTGCGAAATAATAAAGTTGGTTATAATGGTAGGAGATGTTAAACTTAATGGAGTTGGTAATGTGCGTCGTGCGATAAGGTTGATCCTGATGGCGGCTGCCTTAACAATCATCGCCGCAGGCGGATTTGTAGGGTATAAGGTCTTTTATGAGTCGGGACAAATAGTGCTGCCGGATGACCATATAACGGATTTAACCGATAAGGGGATTAAAAACAGAGTCAGTGTCTTGCTAATCGGAGCAGACCAACGCCCTGAACAAACCAAATTCAGTACAGATACCATTATTTTGGCAAGCGTTGATCCGGAAACCCGGCGAGCCAGCTTTCTTTCCATACCTCGGGATACAAGAGTAGAGCTTGCAGGTCATGGTTATTTGAAAATTAATGAGATTGTTGCCTTGACAGATTTGTCTACCCTGC
Source organism: Desulfosporosinus orientis DSM 765 (assembly GCF_000235605.1). Classification (GTDB taxonomy): domain Bacteria; phylum Bacillota; class Desulfitobacteriia; order Desulfitobacteriales; family Desulfitobacteriaceae; genus Desulfosporosinus; species Desulfosporosinus orientis. The sequence goes on along the minus strand of NC_016584.1, from coordinate 5,054,181 downwards.
AAAGTACGGTTGAGGAGTTAACAGGAGTTGGCATCGCCGGTTATGTTCAGACGAACTTTCAAGGATTTAAGAAAATTATTGATACATTAGGCGGGATTACCGTCAATGTTGAGAAAAATATGTACTATGAGACAGGTGATGATGAGGACGGGTATATCAATCTGCGGAAAGGCGAGCAACATCTGGATGGTACAAAGGCTTTACAGTATGCTCGATTTCGACACGATGCTTTAGCGGATATTTCCAGAACTGCAAGGCAGCAGGTCGTGCTGAAAGCAGTTGCTAAGGAAATGTTTCAGCTTAGCACAATTCCCAAACTGCCTTTTCTCATTCCTCAGTTAATGGATGCTGTCAACACCAATTTATCTATGAAAGATATACTGGCACTGGCTAAAGTAGCAGTTAAATTTGATAGTTCAAATGTGATATCTCAGACTCTTCCAGGATCCTTTCTGGATTTGGATGGAGTAAGCTATTGGAAGGTAGATCCCAAGGAAGCCAAGGAAGTAGTACAGAACTTATTCCAAGGACAGACGACGGACAAAGTAATCAACCAGGAACCCGTGGATTTGTTAAAACCGGTTATCCCTACCCCCAGTAAGCCTCTGCCACAGGTGCCGGGCAACAGCCAAGATCCTAACGGACAAAAATCTCCGGGATATCAGGTTTTTCAGGAAGAAGTTGAGAAAACTTTATCACCCTAAATAATTTTCTAAGCCGATCTATAACACCAATATTATTGGTTTGTTGTAGATCGGGTTTCTAGTTTCATAGATAAAAGTTTCTTTTCTGTAGTACTCTTTTTGAGTAAAATCTGTGACTATTTAGGACTAAAGACCTATAGGGCATGGGTAAAATTATGGTATTATGGAAAAAAGAAAGAATGGGGTGGTTGGTATCCCAGATACAATAATACAAACTCAGTCAATAGATAATATAAAAGAAGAGTGGGCAAATAAACTGAATATTTTGCCTGAAGACATTGCTCTTGAAGTACTTAATAAACCTGGCTTTTTTTCCCGACAGTGGAAGGTTCGTCTAATTTGGCAGGAGCAAAGCCATAATCCCAACTTAATGCCTAGTCAAGTAATTTGGGATGGAAGCAAATACCTTATCACCCTAGGTGAAGGGGTAAAACAGTTTATACCTTTCTGGGATGTAGGGGAGGTAAAGTTTAAAGGTATTATTCAAGATAAACCTTTTCGGGTAAGTCATGGTGATCAGGTGGAGTTCTATCCTTTGGTTCAGGCTGGGTTTCTGACATGGGAACTGGAGATTCGATTTCAGGGATTGTCTGTTGCAGCCAAAGTTAAGCACGAATTACCTGGGCATTATATTCTTCCAGATAATCTTCCAGTTGAGGAAGAGATTAATCTAGCTCAGTATGTTACTTGGGAGAGCCTGCCGGCTCAAGGTGAGATTTGGGATGAAGCAAAGTTAAATTCTGACTTAGAGCATTTAAACATAGTTCATGGGCGCCGTAAGGAGGCGTGGAAAGAAATAATGGATGTCAAAGGCTCTAAAGAGGTTGTTGTTGCTGAAGCCACTCTTCCGATTCCCCCCGTCCACGCTCGCCTTGAAGATTTTGTTGGGGCGCCACAAGAGATATGTAGTCAAGAAGGGAAAAAAATAGATTTTTTGGCTTCAAAGGTTAAGCTGGTGGAAAAAGGTTCCGTCTTAGCTCGTAAAATTCCCGGCAGGCCTGGAGTTCCTGGAAAAGACGTGTTGGGGAAAGACCTTCCTGCGTCTTCGTTTAAGGATTTTCAATTTCGTGTTAAGAAGAATGTGTCTCTTTCTGCTGACGAGCTGGAAGTTATCTCCGCATGCGCCGGACAACCGATACGTATTGACGAAAGAACCTATATGGTTGAGCATGTTTATGTTCTAAATCAAGATGTGGATATAGCTACCGGAAGTATTGAATTCCCTGGGGATGTTTTCGTGAATGGAAATGTCCAAGATGGGCTGCGAGTTTTTGCACAGGGAAAGATAGAAATTCGGGGATCTGTTTCACATGCAGAGATCAGAGCAGAAAAAGGGGCTCTAATTCATCAGAACCTTTTAGGCGGAAAAATAATCGTTGGGGAGAAATTTGTTGTTCGTTCAGAACTTCTGAGGCTTATTTCTGAGCTTCAAAATCAACTTGGAGTCTGTTTGCGGCACACTGCAGACTTAGCTAAGACATCAAAGGCTGCCAATTTAAAGCCTGGACAATGTCTAAAACTAATAATAGAAAAACAATATGCAGAGCTTCCCAAACTAGCAAATCGATTAGATAAATTTATTTTTGAAAATAAGAATGATGAACTGATCACTGAGGGTTTAATTGTTACTAGTCAAACAGCGAAACGCTTTTTGACGGGTTTAGGTCCTTTGGAAGCACAGTCGATACCTCTTCTTCAGCGAGTGAATCAAGCCTTTGTACAATTTGCAGAAAGTCTGACCCTCGAGATTCCGGATAAACTCAGTCTTGTCGTTAGTTATGCTCAAGGAGCAACTATCGAGTGTGGAGGGGCCTTTGAGTGTCACAAGGGGACCTATAACTCGAATATTCGTGTTGAGGGTGATGTTACAATTGAGGGAGTATGTCGAGGTGGAAAAATTTTTGCAGGAGGAAGGGTCCAAATTCGCGAACTGGGAGGTTCAGAGGTTAGCTCAACTTATGTACAAATTAGCCCGGAAAGCCATCTTTCTGTAAACTACTGCCATGCTAATGTGGTAATCGCGGTGGGAAAAGAAATTATTCAGATAGAAGAACCATATCGCAACTTGGAAATTTATCGGGATCAAGGTCGAGTTCAAATTGAAAAACTCAAGGCCAATCCAATAGATTGAACCTGTCGTTTAGACAGGTTTTTTTTGACTTTGATTGGAATTATCGATACACTTGTGTTATAAAAAAGTGTAATGAGGATTATAGCGGAGGATTAGAGATCTATGAAAACAATGATAGATTTAGAGGAAGCGTTGCAATTAGTCCTTGACCGTATTCAGCCTGTTGATACAGAGTGTGTTGGTATTGCAGACGGATATTTTCGTGTCTTGGCTGAAGATGTGGTATCCCAGATTGCCATGCCTCCTTTTGCACGCTCACCTCTCGATGGGTATGCCTATATTGCTACCGATACGGATCCCCGTCCGCTTCAATTGAAGGTTGTTGCTGAAATTCCGGCAGGAACGTTTTTAGACCGGGTAATTGATATCGGAGAGGCTGTTAAAATTTTTACAGGTGCGCCCATACCTTCCGGCGCTAATTGTGTTGTACGTATGGAAGACACGGAGGCAATTGGTGACAAAGTAAGGATTTTTCGCCCAGTAGCTCCGGGCTCGAATATCGTACATAAAGGGGAAGAAATAAAAGGTGGAGATGTTTTACTGAGACAGGGGTTTTATTTGACACCTCCTGCCGTTGGCTTGCTGGCGGCTGTCGGCTTGAGCGAAATCAAAGTCTACCGCCGTCCTCGGGTAGGACTGCTCTCTTCAGGATCGGAGCTAATGGACGTAGGACAGCCCTTAAATCCGGGAAAGATATATAACAGTAATAGTTATACTTTGAGGGGAATGCTTCAACAGGCTGGTTGTGAGGTTTTAATAATTCCCATTGTCAACGATCAAATTGACGATACTCTTGAAGCGTTAAGAAAGGTTGTCGATGCCGACATCATCATCACTACAGGGGGGGCATCTGTTGGGGATTACGATATCATTCGTGATGCCTTTGCAGAGTATGGGTGTGAAATGTTGTTCTGGAAGCTGAATTTAAAACCTGGAACCCCTGCTTCCGTGGGTCAAAAAGGAAATCAGTTCTTTTTCTCTCTTTCTGGAAATCCGGCGGCAGCTATGGTTACCTTTGAACTCTTGGTTCGTCCGGCACTGCGCAAATTTGCAGGACGAAGAGGTTCAGAAGAAGTGTTTCCCGTCAAAATGGCAAGTGCCTTTAACAAGGGCGGGAAACAACGCCGTTTTTTACGTGCCCGGGCAGTCTTTAAAGATGGGGAAATATGTGCGGATCTTTCCCCTGCCCAGGGATCTGGGATTCTTCGCTCCATGATTGGCAGTCATTTGTTAATTGACGTACCGGCAAATCATGGAGCAGTAGAGGTAGGAGAACTGATGATGGCACGTTGGATCACGGATTGGGAGACTTGAGATGGACATTAAAGGAAAAAGGAACCAAATTCCTGTCATTTCAATTGTCGGGGGAAAGTCCAACTCCGGTAAAACGACCCTCTTGGAAAAACTTATCCGCGAAGCAAAGCAGCGAGGCTGGAGGGTAGCAACTCTCAAACATGACGTTCATGGTTTTGAGATGGACCAGCCGGGCAAAGACACTTGGCGTCATGATCAGGCAGGTGCTGATGTGGTAGCAATCAGCTCTCCGCAAAGGATTGCCGTTCTAGAACGTGTTTCCGAAGATCAGCCTCTTGATGAGGTATTATCTCGTATTCATGGGGTTGATGTTATTTTTACAGAAGGGTACAAGCATGCTGACAAGCCGAAGATAGAAGTCTTTCGTTCGGCTGTACATCAGGAGCTATTCTCTAAACGAGATGAACTTATCGCTATCGCCAGCGATATTCAATTTGATAATGGGATCCCTTGTTTTAACTTGGATGACGCAAAAGGACTTTGTGATCTCATTCAAACAGTATTTAACATAAAAAAGAATGCTTAAGCGAACCCCAGACCCAAAAGTTAGGGCAGCTTTGTCCACAGGAGCGAACCCATTGCATGGAGAGGCGGTTAAGCCCACAAGCGGCTGCGGGGAATGCGGAGCCAGGTTCACTACAGGTATTACCCGGAGGTTTGGCGTAGCTCTCGCAGCCGTGAGTGGGCGAGCCTCGGAATGCTGTGGTGAGCGGATGTGGCGAAGCTGCCCGACCCGAGCGTCCTAAGGAAGCACTTTTTTGAGTAATCGCGTTGCCCCAGGGAGCAGCGGAAATGCTAAAAGGGACGACAGCAGGTTAAAGATGGTATGGGCGTTGGCAACCTGCCGCGAAAGGCTCCCTCCCAGGAAGGTGAGTCCTTTGGCCAGCGGTTCGACAAAAGGGAAGAATAATACCACTCCAAAAACATTCAACAAGACATGAAATAATGCTACACGCTGAGCAGCTCGAGAAGAGGCAAGAGCTGCTATAACTGCTGTAAAACATGTGCCGATATTTGCACCAAAAATAAAGGCCAGTGCGGTAGGAAGGGTTATCCAGCCGTCCGCTGTAAGCAGCATTACTATTCCGGTTGTTGCATTAGATGAATGCAGTAAGGCCGATACAACTGTTCCCGCTATAACCCCCTGGAGATGGTTGTCTCCCAGTTGGCGCAGAAAGTTCTGAATCGATGGCAAATCCACAAGAGGGGCCATCCCTACTTGAAGTAAGCCCAGTGCAAAGAAGAGAACACCCAAGCCGAACACTGATTGGGAAAGAAAACGCCAGCGAGAAGGAATAAAGAGGAATCCCAGAGATCCAAAAACCATAATATAAGGCGTTATTTTATCAAGGGGAAAGGCTAGAAGTTGGGTTGTTAATGTTGTGCCAATATTGCTTCCTAAAATCAGAGCGAAAGCATTGCTAAAGGGAAGGAGTCCCGCATCAACGAAGGAAACGGCCATAACGGTTAAAGCTGTGCTTGATTGAAGTAGGGCTGTGGAAATTGATCCGCTCCAAAACCCGCGCCAAGGAGTAGCAGTCATCCATAGAAGAGCTTGATGGAGGCGATGTCCGGCGAAGGACTGAAGCCCTTGTCTTAGTATTTTCATTCCCCAGAGAAGAAGGCATAATCCTAGTACAAGAATGGCAATAGACAGCGGTTCTCACCTCTTTCTTGCAATCTCAACTTGTACGCTGAAGAATCCTCTTCTCCTAATATATTGAACATGGAAAGTCTCAAGAACTATTAAAGAGACAATACAAATGCCAACAGTCTATTTATGAGCCATAAAGGTGTATGGAAGTAATATAGTTAAATAGCTTAGTGCTGCTTAGGAGTAAAAGCAGCACTTTTGTTTTACCTTTGTGAATCATTCAAAGAAGCATAGCAGTGAGCTGTGAGTGTTTACGCATAATTGCTGCAGATAAAGGTAAAGACTTTAGCAATCATGTTGCCACAACATATTGACACTAGGCTCAAGACAAAACTCGATATATTATAGTATCAAAGGATTGTGAAGGAGTGATCAAACAAGTAACATCGATATTTGCCGAATATGAAGAAGGACGTATGTTCTTTGTCTGAATTATAGTAGAATCTCCATTGGGTTCTGGGGAGAGAGGACTACGGTCGTTCTCTGATGAAATTGAGTGAATTTTGTATCTCAAGATGATATCCTAAGCAAAACCATTTGAGGAGTTGTGATTCAATCGTGAAAAGAGAAGCATTGACAAAGAAATTATTGGTATTAGGGGTAGATGGGATGGATCCCAAAATAACCCGGAAATTCTTGTCCGAAGGAATAATGCCCAACCTACAAAAATTCATTGAAAAAGGTTCGGCAAGAAAAGACTTATCCCATTTAGGTGCCCTGCCAACGATTACGCCTGCATGCTGGACCACTTTAGCAACAGGAGCTTATCCAGGAACACACGGTATTACCTGCTTTTGGCGGCAGTCACCACAGAGCTTGGATGCTGTTGTATATAATATGGATTCCAGAAACTGTGAAGCTGAGCAGTTATGGAATGTAACTGCTGCAGCCGGTATTAAAACATTAGTATGGCATTGGCCCGGTTCCGCTTGGCCTCCGACCAGTGACAGCCCAAATTTAAGCGTTGTTGATGGAACACAGCCGGGTTCTGTTAACATGGGTGTGGCACAACTTGATTGGGAAAAAGTTATTGCTGCTGATGAGGAAATTACAGAATTACAATATGCTCCTAAAGTAGAACGTCCTGCTGGCGTTGGCTGTATGATTTCCGATCTGGATGCTATTACCGAAGAAGAAGAACCAGCTACCGACATGCTGGAAATATGGTATGGTGAAGCTGCCATGAAAGGCGCTGAAATCCGTGAATATATCATGGGACCGGAAAATATGGAAATGGTCATTGAATCTATTCCTCATTATGATTTAGTCAATTCCCCGTTGAAAGATGCAGAAGGATGGGCAGCTGCACCGGCAGATGCCAAAGAATTTACTATTTTAACATCCGATGGTATTGTAAGACGTCCCGCACTGATTTTAAAGAATGCTGAGGGCATCTATGACCATATAGCAATTTATAAAAACAAGAAAGCAGAGAAACCAATCGTAGTATTAGAAGTCGGGAAAATGGTTTCCGGTATTGTAGACGACATAAATAAAGAAGGTGAATTAAAACCTGCATGTCGGTCCATGAAACTCCTGGAACTTTCTCCGGATGGTAAAAAACTGAAAATGTGGATCAGTAACGCACTGGATACTGCCCAGGATAAATTATTTCACCCCAAGGAATTGCTAAAAGATGTCGTTGAACATGTTGGCCCGGTTCCGCCTGTTAGCTTGGTTGGGGGAGAAGATGCTTACCTGGTTGAGAATGTTTATGAACCAGCCTGGGATGCGTACTGTCAATGGCAGGCAAAGGCTTTAAATCATTTAATTAATAATCGTGAATACCAAGTAATATTTACTCATTTGCATAATATTGACTGTGCAGGTCATATGTTTTGGCATTTAGCGAAAAACCTGGAGCGCTGGAGCTATACTGACCCTAAAGTTAATCAGGACTTTATCCGGAAGTTTTACATTCAGACAGACAAATATTTGGGAGAATTCTTACATCTGTTAGATGAAGGATGGACCATCATGATTCTAGCCGACCATGGTTTACTGGTCGGGGAAGAATTCCCGCCACAAATTGGTGAATATGGCGGCATGAACGTACAAGTAATGGAGGAACTCGGTTATACCGTAATGAAAAAGGATAAAAACGGTAAAACTTTGAAAGAAGTAGATTGGGAAAAGACAACAGCTGTTCAAACTCGAAGTAACTATATTTATATTAACTTAAAGGGCCGTGATGCCCATGGCATTGTTGACCCGGCGGACAAATATGAACTGGAAAGAAAAATTATGTCTGACCTGTACTCTTATAGATATAAAGGACAGCGTGTTATCGGGCTTGCAATGCGGAATAAAGACGCTGTTGTATTAGGAACAAACGGTCCGCAGTGTGGTGATATCTTCTTCACTGTCGATGAGGGATTTAGCCGTTTACATGGTGATGGGTTATCCACTGTAGAGGGTGCTTTCGATACTTCTGTTTCCCCAATTTTTCTAGCAGCTGGGACAGGAATTAAAGAAAACTTTACAACAGCTAGAACTATTAGACAAGTTGATATTGCCCCAACTATTGCAACATTAGTAGGTGTAAGAATGCCTGCCCACTGCGAAGGAGCACCAATCTATCAGATTTTAACCGAAGAATTCTAATAAAAAAGGCAGGCTAATTCACATAAATTGACTTCGTGGAATAGCCTGCCTTTATTCTATTCATGAAATGGAAATTCTTTTAAGACGTCTTGGAGAGATTGGACAAAACTTCTGATTAAGCCGGAATGCTCCATATCATTCGTAATAAAATACCCCAGTTGAACGTTTTGTTTTTCTTTGATATCAATTAAAACCATATCTTTAGAATTTTTTATTCGACTTACATTGGCATAAATATTTGAAGTAATAGAAACTCCCATATTCGTTTCAATAGCTTGGCAAAATAACTCGAGGTTATCAATGACCATTTTTATATTCGGCGTGCCAAATCGATTAAATATAAAATGGTCAATACAGGAAGTATCGCAATAGGCATAATCAGGAGATTGTATAATAATAGGATGTTTAAGTAATGTTTTCATAGAGATTTTTTTCATTTTTGCTAGTTCAGGATTATTTTTACTGACACAGGCTAACCACTTGGTTTTGTAAAGCGGATGAAAGGATAACTCATCAGGGATTTTTATATCGGGATATTCATCGATAGAGGGTAAATTAATAATACTAATAATTTCTGTATCTTTTCGTTCCTTATATAGCTGCAAATGCAATGAAGGTAGATAGAGACCATCCCGTTCCATTGTAATGATTTTTACTTTTGGATGAATTTGTTGAAAAATACGTATCGCTTTTGACATTATTTGCGGATAAGCTGCCTGACAGCATAAAACCAATAAGTTTCCTGCAGAGGAATCTTCTGAATGATTTAAATGCAAAAAGTGATTCTGAAATTCCTTAATTTGTGTCAATATGGAGGAAGCCATTTTAACCGCTTCTTTTCCTTGTTCCGTGAAGCTAATACCACGAGATGTACGAATGATTAAATCAGTTTGCAGTTCAGATTCCAGTTCTTTAATTGCTTTTCCAAGTGATTGCTGAGAGATAAAAAGATGCTCACTTGCAACTGTTAGAGAAGGATAGTGGAATAAAGTAACCAGGTAAGTTAATTGTTCAATGCGCATGGTGATCATCCTTGTCGAAAAAAAGATTATAGTTTGTATTATATATAATTATAAGGAAATTGTATAATGCAATTAAAAGGAAATTGTATTTTTTTTAATAATAGGGGAAAGAACGTAATTTTATTCAAACTATTTTAAAGGAGTGAAAAGTATGTCCTTAGAACAATTAAACGCAAATAGTTTCGAAAAAGTTATTTATGATAATGAGGAATCCTGTCTCGTTATTTTCTCAAGAAAAACTTGTCACGTTTGTAAAGAGGTCGTCCCTGTTTTGGAAGAACTTCAACCGCAATACCTGGACAGGTTTGGATTCTATTATGTGGATGTAGAAGAAGAAAAAAACTTGTTCCAAAGATTCTCCTTAAAAGGAGTTCCTCAGATTCTTTTCTTTAAGGATGGCGAATACCAAGCAAAACTAGCAGGGGCTGCTGACGAAGACAAAGTCATAGATAAGATTGAGGAAGTTCTAGAATCGTAATCACTATAACATTCAACAGAGAGGGAGTAATTTAGGAAAATGGGAGATGTGACGTACGATTTAATCATTATCGGCGGGGGCCCTGCAGGACTCACTGCAGCTATTTATGGGGGAAGAGCGAAGCTGAGAACTTTGGTTATCAACAAAGGGACAGTAGGCGGTTTGGTTAATACGACACGAGAAATTGTCAATTATCCGGGCTATGGCCAAATCAGTGGATCCGATCTTATGAAAGACTTTAAAAAGCATGCCGATTCCTTTGGTGTTGAATTTTTACGGGATGAAGTTGTGAGTGTTAATTTTTCTCAAGAAGACAAAATCATCTGCACTAAAAAAAAGAAAGAATACACGGCCAAGGCGGTTATCATTGCTTGTGGCAGTGAGCCGAGACTATTGAATATTCCTGGTGAAAAGCGGCTTCAGGGCAGTGGGGTTGCGTATTGTGCAACCTGTGATGCCGAGTTTTTTGAAGGAGAAGACGTTGTTGTCGTTGGCAGCGGGGATCAAGCCATCGAAGAAGGTATGTACATTACCAAGTTCGCTCGCAAAGTCACAGTGATTGTACTCCATGATGAAGGTGTTCTCGATTGCAATAAAGTGAGTGCGGAAAGGGCATTCCAAAATGAAAAGATGGAGTTTGTATGGAACTCCACGATTGAAGAAGTCCTGGGTGAGGCTAATGTCGAGGGCGTTAAAATCAAGAACTTAAAAACAGGCCGTTCAAGCGAACTTGCTTGCCAGGGTGTTTTTTTCTTTGTTGGCATGATACCTTCGACTCATTTTCTCAAGGAAAGTGACATTGAGATGGACAGAAGAGGCTATATTCCCGTTAATGACTTGATGGAAACGAATCTCGAAGGCGTATATGCGGTCGGAGACAATCGGGTTAAATATCTAAGGCAAGTGGTTTCGGCTGCAGGTGATGGGGCAACGGCCGCAGTCGCTGCCGAGCGCTATATTGAGGAACTGAATGCATTTAGTGCGAGTGTTATGAAAAGTGACAAAATAGTTCTCTTGCTTTTCTTCAATGCCTTAGATAATCAAAGCTTGGAGTTTAGCACTTTATTAGAAGAGGTAAATCAAGAACTATCGGAACGCTACAAAGTGGTTAAAATTGATATGGCTACTAAGAAAAATCTTGCCCAGAAGTATGATGTCAAAATTGTGCCATCAGTTGTTGTATTGGACAAAGGGCAAGAGATCAAACGAGTGGACTATTCCATGGATAAAGAAAAGCTAAAAGCTCAATTATGTTATCCGAAAAACTATATATAAGGTGATTGCATAAATTACTAAGAGGTGATTATATGCAAGTTCGTCAAGGAAATGTTCGTGATTGGCCGTTTATGTATGCCCTTGGGAAAATCGGTATTCCGGATAGTATTTCTCCCTGGCGGAAACAGACCTTGGAAGCTACGATGAAGTACAGAGAGGAATTTCTCAGAGGGTTTTGGACTTGGATTCAGCAATCCGAATCTGAAGTTTTTATTGCTGAAGATGCAGAACACTCTGAGGGGGGAGCAACGCGTCCAATTGGATATTTAGTTCTTCATGGTTCTGCACAAGAAGAGTTAACGGGTTTGCCTCAGGGATGGATCATGGACATTGTTGTTCAGCCGGAGTATAGAGGCAAGGGGGCAGGCAAGGCATTGCTTGAGGCTGCGGAAAATTATTGCCGCCAACATAGAATCCCTTACCTAGGCCTTGCGGTAAGCAGTCATAATGTAAAAGCACTTCGTCTCTACGAGAATTTTGGTTTTGCAGAAGAGAGAAAGTTATTGGTCAAAAGTCTCTATTAGTCATAATAAAAAAACTTGCGACGGATTGCTGTCGCAAGTGAAGTAAAGAGAGGAGTGGGGATAAAAAAATTTAAAAGTGAGACTATTAAGATCATGTCCCAAGGCTTTGCTATTTATACAAGCTTTGGGATATTTTTTTCCAACCATTCTTAAGGGGTTGGCCGAATCGTGGGTTTCCGATATTTTTACGTGGTATAATAACCCATAGTGAGTAATTATCTTGGTTTTTAAGCATAATTGTACCAGGTATTTAATATAGGAGGTTTACTGTGGAGCAAAAAGAAATAAAAGCATTGGTTCAAACGGTCTTGGCGGAAGCCAAGGATTTAGAAGGCTATTTTATTGTCCGTGCTCAGTCACGGCGTGAATGGAGCATGCGGTTGAGTAACGGACGGTTTGAAAGGGTCTCAACTGGGGAAGACAGTGGGCTCGGAGTACATGCTTTTACTGAGACGGGAGCATCAGGGTTTGCTACATCCGATGTTTTGGAAAAAGGAATGGGGCGAAAATTGCTGGAAAAAGCCATTAAGCTGGCAAGGAGAAATGAGGAAATCGGTTCAAAGGGGAATCGTCAGATTTGGGAAGCCTCTCCATTATTAGCGGAAGTCGATAGTTCTTCTCAAAAACCTTTGGGCGATGTTCCTTTAGCTGAATTGCAGAGAATGGTCATGACACTTCATGCCAGTTTGCGCAGTGTTTTTCCGGGAGGAGTATGGCAATCCAGTTATCGCCAAATTGAAGAGGCGTGGTGTATTGGAAGGTCAGATGGAACCTTGGTGTCCTTTGTAATTCCTCGGGCAGTTCTTATGCATCAAGGGACAGTGCGGGGCAAGGGGAATGCTCAGAGCACTTTAATTCATCGCAGCGGGGTGGATGCAACGCTTCTTTTTGATGAATTAGACGATAAATTTTTAGAAAAAAAGGCAGTCGATCGTGCTAAATTTGCCTTGGACGTTTGCGATGCGCCCCAGCTGCCCAGCGGTCACTATCCACTAATTATTGATTACGGTTTGGCCAAAGGATTGGCTCACGAGGCTTTTGGTCATGCTGTAGAGTCAGATCATATGAATGAATCCGTTCTCGGAGATGCTGGAAAGCTTCGTAAGGGATTGCGTGTAGCCAGACCTGGAGTTCATATTATTGATGGCCCATTGACAGGGGATTGGGCTAATCAACCCTATTCTGCCAATGGACTGCCCAGGGAGACGGTGACCATTGTTCGTGATGGAGTTTTAGAAGCAGGTTTAGGAGATATATTTTCAGCTGAAGATGCGGGTATTCCTGTTACCGGGGCGGGACGTGCAGAAAGCTATGGACATATTCCCTTACCTCGAATGAGCAACATTCGGCTGCTTGTTGACCGCATGTTGCCCTTAGTTCCCCAAGAATTTCTTATGGCTGAAGTGAAAGCTGTAAGAGAAACTTTAATAGAACACAAGGAGCTGCTTAAAGGACAGAAAAATCTGTTGCTATTAGGGTATCGAGGGGGGCAAGTCAATCCTAAAACGGGGGATTTTGTTTTTCAGTGTGATGGGATTATTGATGTTGCAGACCCTGAATTACCCATTTATCAGCCGTCTATTTTTAGCGGAAAAATCCTTTCCGCGCTGAAAGCAATTCGCGGAGGTTTGGGCGAAGGGCGTTACGATGCTATTGGTACTTGCGGCAAAGGCGGGCAATCTGTGGCATCAAGCGGGGGAAGTCATCGCTATCTCCTGATGGATGTGGATCAACAAGTAAGTCTTGGAGGTGAACAGTTATGAAACTCATTGCCCAATTAGAAGATCTGTTCTATCAGTCTCAAAGAGCACCTAAACGGGAGGACCTTAGGGTCCAGGACTGGCGAATTGTCGTTCACGAATCAGAAGTTGTGGCATTGGGTATAAAAGATAATTCACCGGGCAGTGTCTATACTCCGCCCAGTTATCGTCAGGGAGAGAGCGGGGATATCTTTTTAGTTTGGCAGGATGGGACGTGCAGTCAGGCCATGGTTCAGCTTCCTTTATCTGGTGAGCCAGAGTATTGGCAAAGAGAATTAGAACAATGGAGACAGGCATCCTACTCAGACCCGGATGCGGCTCACCTGCCTTCTCCGGAGTCCTTGCCTCTGGTTGCCGTGGAAGACAGAGGGATTCAATCAATTATTGCCGGAGATGATAAGATTCTGTTTGATCAAGCTGATGATTGGCTGAGAGAAAAACCTTCTCAGGCAAAGATGCAGGGCAGCATCCAAGCAGCTTGGGGTTACCGGCATGTTCGTACTTCAACAGGCCTTGCGGTTACCTATCAGCAATCTCAATTTGTTTCCTGGTTTTCTTTTGATAGCTTAGTTGGGGGTGGATTTGCGAAGCGGCGTTTAATTCAACCGGAAGAACAAAAACAATTATGGACCCAGACGGTTAATCAATACGAATGGATGCAAAAGCCGGCAGCAAGTGTTGGGCCGAATACACAAGTTATTTTTGCTCCAGGGATGACGGAAGATATGCTGAGGCAGTTTATACTGCCAAACTTTTCGGGAGATCGAGTCATTGAAGGACAGGGGGCTTTTTCTAAAAACAGCTTTTTAGATAACACCCAGGTCTTTCACGAACAATTATCGCTGCTGATTGATCCCCTGCGTCCTTTAGAATTGGGATCTTATTTGGTTACCCCTGAAGGGGTTCCTGCCCAGCAAACGGTTCTTGTTCAGAAAGGCCAACTAATAACACCCTTCCTGAGAGTTAAAGATGCGGTACGATGGGGTGCTAAACCGACGGCTGTTCCTCAAGGAACGGCAGGACTGTATCTCAAGCATCAGGCTGAAGTCCCGTGGGCAAAGGCTTTAGAGGAAGTGGAAGATGGGGTTTTGATCTTATCTGTGTTAGGATTACATACACAAGACTCAGTTTCAGGGTCATATTCCCTTAGCGCACCACACAGTTTACGGATTTTGAAGGGTCAAATTGTGGGAAAAACGGATGTTAAATTAACGGGCAACTTCCTAAAGGATTTAGCAGCCACCACAACCAGGACTGCAAAGTCTGATCTCCAAACCCACCCATATCTTATATTAAAGACTGGAGTTCAATCTCTTTAGAGACAGAGGAGGAAGTTGTTTAGAGATGTTAGATTTACATGTTCATCTTCTCGGGCACAATGACCGGGAAGCTACCAGAGAAAACATTCGGGCATATTTGGATGTAGCCACTCAAAGGGGATTAAAGGAAATTGGCTTTGCGGATCACGATTATTACTGGGAGCAAATGAACTGTCCCTTAATTGAAGAAGTAGCAAAAGATTATCCTCATTTAAAGGTGAGGATTGGTTTAGAGGCAGAATACCGGCCTCATGAAGAAGAAAGAATTAAGGACCTGCTGGCCCAATATCCTTTTGATTTTGTTATTGGATCGGTTCATGAGTTTGACGGATGGATTTTCGATATACCGGAAGAAGAACATGCTCATTACCAAAAAAACGCCGATGAGTTTTATACCCGCTATTTTGAAGTTGTAACCCTTGCTGCTAAAAGCGGCTTATTCACGACCATCGGCCATTTAGATTTAATCAAAGTCTTTGGGGCCAGGCCAACGAAGGATATTCTGACCCTTGCCGATGAGACTTTAACAACGGTTGCTGACCAGGGCTTGGTATTGGAGGTCAATACTAATGGCCGTTATAAACCTGTTCAGGAATTCTATCCTGAGAGGCGCCTGATGGTGGAAATTCAGCGTCGAGGGATTGAATTTACCTTAGGTTCGGATGCTCATAGCTCAGAAAATGTTGGTCGGGACCTGGAGGAAGCCGGCCGGATACTAAGTCAAATCGGTGTTCAGACCGTGGTGGGTTTTTCCAGGTTTGACAAAGTGCATTATTCGCTGGACTAAGGAGGGGAATAGCTTTGCCGGACAGGCTCGACGAAAAATGGCTTATTGAAGAAGGCGCGGCGCAAGCTTTAGTAGACGTATTAAATCGACAATATGGCAAGAACTATAGAATTGTACGGCATACGGATCGTCCAGATGTTGTTATAGAGAATCAGGCGGATGGTAAACGTTTGGGGGTTGAGGTAACCCACCTTTTTTACGATTCAGAGGAAGCGCGGTATGTTTTTGGACGTTCGGACGATCAAGATCATTCCCCGGAATATATTGAGGAATACGTTCGCAGGCTCAATATACTGTTGCAGCAAAAGAGTGAGAAAGCTAAAGGATATAGTCATGAATATCCTTTGGCGCTCCTAATTCGAGTAGTTTCTCCGTTATTTCACATGTGTGATTTCGACGCTTATGCTTCAAATATCGTTGTTCCACCTTCTGATTTCAAAATTATTTGGCTGCTGTTTTATAACTTTATCGAGCGACGCTGGACTCTTTTGGAACGATTACGTTAAATCAGGGCATAGACTTTTCAATCCGGTGAAACACTAAGAATATGTAAACCGGTTGTAAAGGAGTCAAAGACAATGCCTTGGATTGAAATTTCCCTTTCTCCACGTTCAGAATGGAATGAGGAGGGTCTAAATGATTGGACGTGCGCCCTCGGTGCTTTTTTGACAGAAAGAGGGACGGGCTTAAATCCTCAGATTCAAATGCTGCCCGGGCAGAATATCGTGCAATTGGGGGAAGGCGGGATCGGAAACCTTACCCTAAGCAGTGCAGAGAGACTAGTAATTATTGATCGATTGTCTCTGCAAGGATCTATGGAATGTGATTTCGCTCGATTTCTTGTTCGCTTTGCTTTACAAATGGGGGCTTTAGGAGTATGTGTTTCCAATGCAAGCTTCTCTGAAAAAAATTTTTGGCAAAAACTTGGCGGTATTATTAAACCTGATCCAGGGCCGTTATTAGAAGCTATTTCTCCAGAGAAAGTAGCTATAAAACAGCTTTTGCGATTTAGTCTCCTGGTGACGTATGATGATAAGCCTGTCTTATGTCTAGAGCCAATAACCTGCAGCGCCCATTCACCGGGGGTAATCAGCCTGGCTCAACGGCGTTTGGAAAAAATGTGCGGCGGAAACCCATTGGGATTTGCCAGTCGAGTTGCCGTTCATTGTCCGTGGAAAATTTCTCGTGAGCAATGGACCGATTTGCTGGCTTTTAGCCGTTTACAGGCCTTTGATTTGCTTGAAGACATTGTGCTGAATTTCGGTCAGTCGGGAAGTACTGAGCAATGATCAATTGTTTCTTGCCATAAAATTTTATATAATGAGTCAATAAAGATTTCTAGAAGAGGTATGGACAGAGGAGAGGAAAGGAAATGGCTACTACTGATTTGGCTCACGAACTCGCGCGTACACTGAAAGAATCCGAGCAATTCAAGCATTTTCTTAAATCAAAAGAGAAGGTTATGAGCGATGCTAATAACCACAAGATGGTTCGCGAATTTCAATTGAAACAATGGGAAATCCGCGAAGCTCAAATGTTGGAACAAGAGATCAGTGAGGAAAAACAGCAGGAACTAGAGCGTTTATACAGTTTAGTGAGCATTAATCCGGCTGCCAGAGAGTATCTGCAGGCCGAGTTTGAAGTTTCCTGTATGGTCAACGACATCCAGAAAATTATTGGAGAGGCTATTCAAGATGCAATGCCCATCGGGTTTGAAGATATGAACCCTTGACTGTCTATGAAGAGATTCATATCCTGTGATGTCGATAGAAGTACTAACCTATAAATTATAAGAGGTACAAATCGTGAAAATTGGAATGGTTTGTTATCCTAGCTACGGCGGCAGCGGTGTTGTTGCTACTGAGTTAGGGTATGCTTTGGGTGAAAGAGGGCATGAGGTTCATTTTATTTCCTCAGCCCGCCCCTTCCGCTTACGTCGCTTTCATGAGAAACTCTTTTATCATGAAGTGTCTGATGTCAGCTATCCAGTGTTTAAATATCCTCCTTATACCTTATTACTGGCCAATAAAATCGTTGAAGTGACTAATTACGTTGGATTGGATTTGATCCATGCCCACTACGCAATTCCCCATAGTATCAGCGCTTATTTGGCTAAGCAAATGATGCCTTCTCCGATTCCGCTGGTAACTACTCTTCACGGTACGGATGTCACTTTAGTGGGCGCTTATGAAGAGTTTCGCTTATTAACGACCTTGGCCTTGAAAGTCAGCGATGGAATTACAGCGGTATCTGAAGCTTTGGCACAGGAAACAGTGGCCACCTTCGGTTCTCTGGATCAAAGGATTGAGGTTATTCCTAATTTTATAGATCCGAAGATGTATATACCAAAAGGAGAAGCAAAACTCAAATGTAAAGAGCATTTTGCCCCTTTCGGAGAAAAAATCCTAACCCATATCTCCAATTTTAGAGAAGTAAAACGAGTGTCTGATGTAGTTAAAATATTTGCACTTGTTGAGGGAGAGCTGCCTAGTAAACTCTTGCTGGTCGGAGATGGGCCGGAAATGGTGAGAGTTGAACGAGAAGTCGTTAAGTTAGGGCTGGAGCGAAAGGTTCAATTCCTTGGCAAACAAGAAAATGTTCAGGATATTCTCCAAATGTCGGATGTTTTTTTACTTCCATCCGAACAGGAAAGCTTCGGTTTGGTGGCTTTGGAGGCGATGGCCTGCGGTGTACCCGTTGTGGCAAGTAAGGTAGGAGGATTGCCCGAAGTAGTGAGGCATGGAAAAACAGGTTATCTTGCCGAAGTAGGGGATGTCAGAGAAATGAGTAAGTTTGTCCTTGAACTCTTGACAGATTGCTCTAAATATAAAACTTTTTCTGAGCAGGCTGTCGAATGGTCAAGAGAGGCCTTTCCGGTAGATAGGGCTGTGCAGCGTTACGAATATATGTACGAAAAAGTAGTTAGTTCTTCGTAGTGTGGTTCTGGCTTAAACCACCAACCACGAATATCGAATATCGAGTTAGGAGGGTTAAGATGCCAAAGAAAAGGACACTAGATCAATTTGAGAAAGACCTTGAAGCTATTGGTTACATAACTGAACGGGATGATCGAATTGCCCTCACGACGTTTTTGGCAACGGAGCTTACTAAACCACTTTTGGTTTCAGGACCTGCAGGAGTGGGCAAAACAGAAATTGCCAAAGTGCTAAGTGACGTTTTGCAAGCGCCCTTGATTCGTTTACAGTGTTATGAAGGGTTGGACGAAACAAAAGCACTATATGAATGGAATTATCAGCGGCAACTTTTGAAGATACAAATGGGCCGTGAACATCTTCAAGAGGCTGACCTTTTCTCTACAGACTATTTGTTGCCGCGTCCTTTATTGCAGGCGCTTCTAAGTGAGAAGCAGACAGTTTTACTAATTGATGAGATTGATAAAACGGATTCTGAATTTGAGGCTTTTCTCTTCGAATTTTTGGGAGAGTTTCAAGTCACAATACCGGAAATGGGAACCATCAAAGCCAAAGAGCGTCCCATTGTGATATTAACGTCAAATGGAGAACGGGAGCTATCCGATGGATTGAAGAGACGGTGTATTTTCCTTCATGTCGAGCCGCCTTCCGTTGAAAAAGAAGTACGCATACTGAGAGCGAAAGTCCCCGACTTACCGGAAAAATTAGCGTTGGAAGTGGCCAGAGCTGTCAGTATTCTTCGGGAACGTCTCTCTTTGAATAAGATCCCCTCGGTATCTGAAACAATGGACTGGGCCAAAGCTTTGCTCGTTATGGGGAAGGTTGGTCTTGATCCTGCTTGGGTTGATGCCACCTTAACCTTAC
The DNA here is from genome assembly GCF_000235605.1 of Desulfosporosinus orientis DSM 765. Taxonomy (GTDB): domain Bacteria; phylum Bacillota; class Desulfitobacteriia; order Desulfitobacteriales; family Desulfitobacteriaceae; genus Desulfosporosinus; species Desulfosporosinus orientis. The sequence continues at coordinate 5,034,812 of NC_016584.1, read as the reverse complement.
TTCTTAAGAGCCAAGATGATGTAGAGCTTTTCTATCGAGAAATGGGAGCAGATCGCCTTCTTTTTGAGTCGGCAAAAATGGCACAAGGAGAAAAACATGTGCATGAACATCAACACCGATAAAAAAGTAAGTGAGTTAGATCGTCACTTGGTGGAATTTGTTCAGTTATTGAGAACCGTCGGTCTTAAAATTAGTCCTTCAGAAATATCCGATGCCATGGCAGGGATATCCCTAATTGGTTTAGCAGATAGAGACAAGTTTGAAGCTGCTTTGCAAGGAACGCTGGTAAAAAATATTCAGAATATTCCTGTTTTCAAAGAGGCTTTTCGTGCCTACTTTGCTCCCTTGGAGCAGAAAGAAGCATGGCAGGAAGAAGCAGCTGTGAAAACAAGCCAATGGAACCAAAAGATTGAGGATACTTACCAGGAGCTGCTCTTCCAGGATCAGGAGTTGGATATCAGTGAAGAACAGCGGGCGGTTTATGCAAGCCTGCCTGAAAAGGATAAACAACGATTACGGGACTTTTTAGAGAAATCATCGAATGGTACTCGAAGCGGTGTTCCTGTAGATCATACCTATCAGCCTATGGTTGAAAGGGTTCTCAGAGGGTCCTTAGAATATTGGCGTAAGAAATTAAATGAAGAAGATCCGATTCTCCCTCCCGGTTCTTCAGATGGCGTTCTTTCTGAAGTTGAACGTGCCCTGCAACAACAAAATACCGAGGTCTTAAGCCGTGATCTTAAGAAGATTTCTCCGGAAGAATGGCCTGAAGTTATCCGTTTAATCCGTCGCCTCAGTCAGCGCCTGGCAAGTCAGGTAACCCGCCGTTATCGGGCGGATAGAAGGCGTGGAGGACTGGACATGCGCTCTACTCTGCGAAACAATTTGCGCTATGGCGGAGTTCTGATCCATCGAAGTTACCGGAGCCGCCGAAGAGGCAGACTTAGAATTGTTTTGTTATGTGACATATCAGGTTCTATGTTAAAATATTCGGAGTTTATTTGGCAGTTTGTATATGGACTTTCGACAGTTGTTAGCGGAATAAAAACGTTTGCCTTCGGGGAGGCCCTTATCCCCTTAACGGGTAAGTTCCGCAAAGGACAAACTTTTGAAGCCATGCTAAGAGAGGCTCTTTCTGTTTCTGGGAAGGAATGGGGAGGCGGAACGAATTTAGCTAAGGCTTTAGAGACTCTTCAGAAGAACCATCCTGATACCTTTAATAAGCAAACCTTGCTGATTATTGTCAGTGACGGACAAACTCTTGAAGGAGATAAGGCGGCAGCTTTGCTGGGTGAGATTAATAAACATGTTCGTCATGTGCTATGGCTGAATACTCTTCCCAAGAGCCGTTGGTCAGAGACCCCCTATGTGAAAGGATTTCTGCCCTTCTGCCAAATGTATGAATGCTATACTCTTAGTCACTTAACTCAAATTTTAAATAAGCAATTGTAGATATTGCTTGTTTATTTTTTGGTAAAACGGAGCATACTATACCTAAAGCGTTTGTACAGAAACACACAAAGGTGTGAGGGGGTAAAATTATGTTAGAAAAATGCCGTGCCTGTGGATTTGAACATGAAGATTTGGGACATATACTTTTTAAAAGGAATCATGTCAGCAATCGCGTCTTACCTTACTGCTCTCATTGTATGCGCAGACTTTATCAAGTACCCTATAGGCCGGGACGAGATCTTTAAGATGATTAATCTCATTAAAACTTGGAAAATGCTATCATTATTTTAGCTTGCCTTTTTTCCGTGGCTTTGGTATATTGTTTTTGAAGTTCGGAGAAGAGGGGATGTTAGGGATGGCATACGTTATTAGCTCAGAATGCATTAGCTGCGGCGCTTGTGAAGGAGAATGCACAGTATCCGCAATTAGCGAAGGTGACGGTCAATACGTCATTAATGCAGAGCTTTGCATCGATTGTGGTTCATGCGCTACTGTTTGTCCAGTAGAAGCACCACAACCTGCCTAAGAATAACTTAATGATGGATCATCAGACAACTTGGCGGTGGCTGAATGCACTGTCTCGTCACTTGCCGGTACAGCGGTTGCCATAGTTGTCCTGTACTTAAGAAAGTATAGGGCTTTAGGTGCATTTTCTTAAGTAGTATAAAAAAGAAGAGTACTTTGGACTCTTCTTTTTTATGCCCTTTTAAAACGGTTGACAAATTTATTATATTAACTTAAAATTTAAATAGAAATGATTCCAAATTCTAAAGAAAGAGGATGCGAGTATGAATGCAATTGGAATTCTTAAACAATTAAAAGATAAAGGTGTTCGTTTCACACCTCAGAGACAAGCGATCTTGGAATTCCTGCTAGAAACTCAATCCCATCCCACGGCAGATGAGATTTATCATCATGTTAAGGCAAAATTTCCGGGGGTTAGTCTGGGGACAATTTATAATACCTTGAACATGCTTAAAGAACATGGACATCTTTTGGAATTGTCCTACGGGGATATGGCTAGCCGCTTTGATGGCAATCCAAATAATCACTATCACATTGTGTGTTCAAAGTGTGGTAAGGTTGCAGACTTTCATGGACCGCTCATAGATATGGACCAGGAAGTAACGGAAAAGTCAGGTTTCCTTATCTTAGGTCATCGTATGGAATTCTACGGTGTTTGCCCGGATTGCCGTAAAGATGAGCAGCTCAATTAGAGGTGTTCTCAGAAACTTGCAGCTCAATGAGTAAATTTCCTTCCTAAGGGAACGGATTTGCTCATTGAGTTTTTTTTGTGACTTCAGTACTAGCTAAGATTTCTAAGAATGTGCAGGGTTTTATAAATATTTCACGAATAATTTAATAATCATTTTCAGAGGAATAACTTAAAGGAGCCGTTTTATGTTCAATCGCCGTTTCCTTATTTTTATAATTTTATGGGTAGTGACTATTGGAGTTCTTTGGTGGAACTGGAGTAATTCCGGCGGTGAGTCTCTTTTTGCTTGGCAAAGTGGTGTCAGTACAGCACGTTATTCACAGAATCTCAACGGAAGTTGGAACAGCTTTTCATCTTTGCGGCAAGCCTGGACTACGGAGTCTGAACGTTCTCAAGGTAAAAATAATCAATCCTTTTTAACAAAAGGCAGCTCAATTGAGCTGCCTTCAAGTGAGAGATTTTCAGTGGCGACGAAACGATTCCAAATTCCGGGAGAGTGGAGTTCCCGGACGATGCTTTTAACATTGAATGGAGTGCAGGGGCATGTCAATGTCTATTTAAATGGCATTACAAGCAGTCAAAAGATTGGTGAATTTGAAGGAAGCGGGGGGGCAGATGAATTAGAAATCCTGCCTAAAGCTTTTCGGTATGGAGAGGACAATATTCTTTTAGTTGAGCTGACGGGGAGTTCTGAGCAGCGCGCCACTTTATTAGGTTCTGCCTGGCCGAGATCTGGATTTATTAAGGGAGATATTCGCCTAGACGCTGTTGTAGAGACCACACTCATGATGCCTAAGATAAACGTTGAGTGGCAAGATACGACTGCTCAAATTACTGTAACTACCAATGTGCTGCATCGAGGCTTTGCTCAAGAAGGGCCTTGGACAGTTTTTGGTGTTATTTCCGATGGCTCGGCAGGATTAGCAGAACAAACGTTAACCGTGCCTGCCCAGGAAAGTTCAGATCGCCAGCCGGTTACTTTGACATTTTCTTTGCCGAATGCTCGGCATTGGACAATGGAAGACCCTTATCTGTATCAGCTTCACTTGACGGTTACCAACAGTAAAGGAGACCTTGACGATTTGTCGTTGCCTCTGGGTCTTCGCACAATGTCTCTTGAATCTGGAAAGTGGAAATTAAATGGTCAATTCATTAAGATTAATGGAGATGCCTTAACACCACAAGAGGAGTATCGGCTTCGTAACTCCGGCGAACTTGAGTCGTTCTTAGTATCGGAACGTCAAAAGGGAAAAAACCTTATCTACTTTATAGGACAGCTTCCGGACGAAATTTGGCTGCAAACGGCAGATAAAATAGGCATAGGTTTATGGGCAGAGTTGCCTGTAGAATTAATTCCTTCACAAAGATTGCCTCAAGCGGATGTTTTTCAGACAGTGATTTCCGAAAAAAACCTTCACCCGTCCCTCTGGGCTTGGACGCTGGGAAAGGGGCTGAATTCAGATGGCTTGGCTCAAACCTATTTTCAACATGCAGAAATCATTGCTCAGCCAAATTTAGCCTTTGCATTAACACTATCCCCTGCCTTTAACACCGGACTGGCGGAGGAACAAGGGATAACTATTGAAAGAACTAAGATACAGGGTACCTGGGGGGAAGTCTCACTGGAAACATCGCCAGAGAAAAGTGTACTCTGGACAAAAGAATCTATAGTTGCTGAGGTTTGGGCGGTTCTGATGATCTTTTTAGCATGGATGAATATTCGCTCGGCGTCCTGGCGCTATAAGGAGATTGGAGAACTAAAACCGAAACGGCGCTTGCGCAGTGCATGGTTGTGGAATGGTTCACTATTTTTGGCTCGTATGGGTATGTTGGCAGGACTGATAACTTCCGGGCTGTTTCGTATTCCCATCCATGCTAATCCTTGGTTTTCTCACCTTTGGCCGGGGATTCAATTATTACAGGGTCAATCTCCATGGCTGCTATGGGCCATGTTTTTCGGTTTGCTGGTACTTTTGAAATTGCTTCAGATTGGGGTGGTAGTCCCGCACTTGCCGGATAATCCTCACGAAATTGGTCTCATCAATTGGTTGGAAAGACGTTTTCGCTGGGCTGTATTTGTTGCAATTGCCTGGGCGTTGCTGCCTTGGGGGATTCCTTTCTATGTGCCTGTTTTAGGATATATCCTCTTAGTTGTGCTTTTCTTGCCTTTCCGCATTCGCGATATTCATCGAATTGGGGGGCGATATCGGCCTTTCTTATGGGTACCTGGAATTTTATGCACTTCTTTGCTTGTCTGGGCTTCTTTTTACTGCGCCGATTGGCTTTATTTATGGAAGATGCTGCAGCCGATGGCAGAACCAATTATTCAGAGTATTCGAAGCATATTGTGATAAAAAGGGTTAGAAAATTGAATAGAAATAAGGAGGTAAGGATTTGAAAAATGATTGTGGTTTTAAACCCTATTTTTTAGCAACAGGAGTAGGAAGTCTTCCGCAAACCAGTCATGAAGAGGCTTTAGACTTGATTTGGAAGAGCGTTCCCTTTGCTCCACATTGGCCTCAACTTCCTAATCTAGGAGCCGAAAGTGCTTTTATCGGACAATATCTCCGCGCCTTGATTGAAACGGGAGTCATTGGAGATGTTGAAAAACCACAGTTTCAGGTTGAAGCCCATGATTGGCTGGAACGAATGACGGAATTTTATTCGCTGTATTTGGAAGGGTTCGAAGGAAACCAAGAAGTGTTGAATCGCTTTGGATTTACTTTTCGAGGTGGGAAAGGATTCGAAGCTTTTATTAATCGTTTAGAAAGCAGGGGGACACAAGATGCTGTATTACTTAAAGGGCAAATCAGTGGTCCTCTAACCGTTGGGCTGCAAATTACTGATAAAAACAGACGTTCGAGTTATTATGATGATATCCTTCGAGATATGTTGGTGAAGGCTCTTGTTTTGCATGCTGAGTGGCAGACAAAACGGCTTCGCAAGTATGGACTGCCTGTCTTAATGACCGTTGACGACCCAGGGCTCTATGGTTATGGGGCATCAACTCATGTTACTTTGAACAGGGAACAGCTCATTGAAGATTTAAATTTAATTTTTATGGGAATTGTAAAGCAAGGCGGAATTCCGGGAATTCATGTTTGCGCAGGAATGGATTGGACCCTCCTTTTTGATTCCAAAGTGCAAGTGATTAATTTTGATGCTTATGAGTATATGCAAAGTATGGTGGTATTAGCAGGACCGATTAATGATTATTTATCTCGAGGAGGGATTCTTTCTTGGGGAATTGTTCCCACAAATCAAGAGGCTTGGCAAGAGACCGCTCAGAGTTTAAGGGAACGTTTGGAAAGAAATCTCCAGGAACTTGTGAAACGTGGTGTTGATGAAGATCGACTACGGCAACAAAGCATGCTTACTCCAAGCTGTGGCACAGGCACCCTTGGTAAGGATTTGGCAGAGCATATTTATGAACTTTTATTTGAAATTGGGGATACTATGAGATAACTGTTAAGGATGGGTTGAGTAATAGATCAATTTTACTTTAAAATAAACCAAGCATTTAAGTGAGAAATGCTAAGGGAGGAATTCTTACATGTTAACTAAAGAGATGACTGTAGGTCAAGTGTTACGGCAGTATCCTCAAACCGTTCAAGTTTTCCTTGAACTGGGGATGCACTGCTTGGGATGTCCGTCTTCGACAATGGAAAGCCTTGAAGGAGCAGCTTTAACCCATGGAAAGAAACCGGATGAATTGATTGCAAAGTTAAATAAAGCCATTACTACTGTTTAAGCATTTGGGAAAAGATGAAAAATAGTGTATATTTTTAAAGAGTAATTAAGAGCTGGTCTATTTTGGCCAGCTCTTTTTATTCACCAAGACAATGTCTTAGGTCAACAGCATGTTTTCTGGTATTAATCCATAACTACAGGGTACTTGGTTAGGTATCCTTCAAGGTTTGTATAAAGAAAATGTACTTGCTTTTGTGGAGTTAATTATTAATGGTTAAAAATAGAAAATAATTAATCTAGACATACACCTTACAACGTTATTACCATATATTGTTATTAGTTAAGGGCAAGGAAATAAAAGCCAAGGATGAACTTGCCGAGTTAAAGGAGGAAATTAAAATGGAATTACGTTCCGTTGCTTATAACCCAAGTTTCAAACCAGGTATGCCAAGTATGCCAAGTATGCCAAGTATGCCAAGTATGCCAAGTATGCCGGGGATGCAAGGGATGCAAGGGATGCAAGGGATGCAAGGGATGCAAGGGATGCAAGGGATGCAAGGGATGCAAGGAATGCAAGGTATGGAAGGCATGGAAGGTATGCAGGGAATGCAAGGCGGTATGATGCCCGGAGCGCCTGGCATGTATCCTCCAGGAGGCTTTGTAAACATGGATGTTGATATGGACCCAGGTTGTGCTTCATTAGATGTTGATGGACCAATGCCCTGCTCGCCATGTGGAACTCCGGGGATGCATCCTCACCACCATCATCACTACCAACATTACCCAGTGCCTACTCCGGCTCACGAAGTTTATGTTGTCAAAAAAGGTGATACAGTATGGAAAATTGCTAAACGTTATGGAACGACAATGCAAGCCATCATTTTAGCCAACGACTTACGCAACCCCGATCTCATTTATCCAGGTCAAATTTTATTCATTCCAGGAGTATCTACAGGAGAGTTTTACGGTTAATAAGTAAAAGCAAAAATATAATCATCACCTGAACCCTGAGTTGATCTTGGGGTTTGGGTTTTTTATTTGGAAAGATGGGGAAATGAATATGTTATGATGAGGCAGGACATATTGTTTCTTGTGGTTTTCTTATAAGAAAGCAGGAGATTTTCAAGCTTTGTTCGAATAGTTAACAATTGCAAGGGAAGGAGTGGGTACCATGGATTATCAGGTTGGAATTCTCGGGGGAGGACCTGGGGGATATGTTTGTGCTTTAAGAGCTGCTCAACTAGGATTATCTGTTTTGCTAGTTGAGGGTGAAAAATTAGGCGGTACATGCTTGAATCGGGGGTGCATCCCTACTAAGGCTTTGGTAAAAAGTGCGGATTTGTGGCGTGAGATGGGACGCGCTGAGGAGTTTGGTTTATTTGCTGGGGAAAAACGGATAGATTACAGTGCTGTTGTCGCTCGCAAAGATCAAGTTGTCAATTCTTTGGTAAACGGTGTTGATAAATTGATGAAAGCGGCGAAGATTCATGTGGTCAAAGGATGGGGAGAATTTAATAAAGTTGGACAGCTTTCTGTTGCCACTGAAGGCGGAGAAGAGAACTATTCTGTTGAAAATATTATATTAGCGACTGGGTCTGTGCCTGCTCGTATACCTATTCCGGGATCGGATCTTCCAGGAGTTGTAACCAGTGACGAAATCCTCGAAGGGACACAATTACCTAAACACCTTGTTATCATTGGAGGTGGGGTCATAGGTTTAGAATTTGCTTCAATTTATGAGGCTTTTGGGGTAAAAGTCAGTGTTGTTGAAATGCTTCCCACTCTATTGCCAACCATTGATGAGGAAATTCCAAAGCGTTTAACTCCTTTGTTAAAGCGAAGCAGAATTGATGTTTATACAAAAACAGCTGTCAAGGGTATTCGAAAAGACGGGGAAAACCTTGTCGTGGAAATTGAGGATTCAAAAGGACTGAAAGAAATTCAGGCAGATCGTGTTCTATTATCCACCGGCCGTCGTCCAAATCTGAGGGGAATCGATGTTAATAGTTTAGGCCTGGAAACTGAAAGAGGAGCCATTAAGGTTAACGCACAGATGCAAACCAATTTGCCTAATGTCTATGCGATTGGTGATGTTGTCGGAGGAATTATGTTGGCTCATGTGGCCTCCGAAGAAGGGATTGTGGCTGTTGAACATATTGCCGGGCGCTCTGTTGAAATGAACTATAAGGCTATACCCAGTGCAATTTTTACTCATCCTGAAATTGCAACGGTTGGATTGACGGAACAGGAATTAAAAGCCTCAGGCCAAGAGTATCATGTCAGTAAGTTTCCTTTTTCGGCAAATGGTAAGGCTTTAGCTTTGGGGGAGAGTGTGGGGCTTGTTAAGATCTTGGCAGATTCGGAAGGAATTGTGAAAGGGGCAAGTATCATGGGTCCACAGGCAAGTACCTTGATATCCGAATTAGTAATAGCTGTGGAAAAAGGTCTCCGGGCCGAGGATATTGCTCGGACGGTTCATGCTCATCCAACCTTGCCGGAAGCGGTTATGGAGGCTGCCCACGGCATTATGGGGAAACCCCTTCATTTAGCTTAGTTAAATAGCCTTTTTTCAAGCTGTTTTTATTATCTGATGGTGTCGTGTTAGCGGCATGTGGGTCTAATTAGAAATACGCTTTGATCGGGTTCAACCGATCAAGGCGTATTTTTTTTGCAATTTTCTTGCCTTAAGTTGTTTCGCAGCGCCCTTTGCCTTCCAAACCTTCTGAGAATGGGCCTTAAAGGTAGGACCTTTCTCCTGTTTTAATTTTTTTATCTAAAAAACCTAAATTAACAGCAGGATTATCTTTGTTGATGGAGAATAGTGGGAAGAAGTGGGGTAAAGTGGGGCGGAAGACCACTGCAGTGGGGTGAACACTATGTTTATGGGGGAGTACATTCATACCATCGACGGAAAAGGCCGGTTGATTATACCGGTGAAATTCCGTGATGCCTTGGGTGAGCAATTCATTGTAACCAAAGGCTTAGATCACTGCTTGTTTGTGTACCCCCGCCCGGAATGGGAAACTTTAGAGAAAAAGCTGCGTGAGCTGCCCTTTACTCAACCCGAAGTACGTTCCTTTGTCCGTTTCTTTTTTTCAGGGGCAACAGAATGTGAACTAGACAAACAGGGAAGAATTCTATTGCCGGCAAATTTGCGCAGCTATGCGCAATTGGAGAAGGACCTGGTTCTGGTGGGAGTGTCAAGCCGAGTTGAGATTTGGAGTCAGACACTTTGGACAGAATACAGTCAGCAGGCAGAAAATGCCTATGCCAGTGCTGCTGAATCGTTAGTCCATCTCGGAATATAGAAAGGAACGGATTAGTTTGGATTTTCATCATGTCACTGTGTTATTAGAAGAGACCGTGGATTCAGTTATTACTAACCCTTCCGGGAGGTATGTAGATTGTACCTTAGGCGGTGGGGGACATAGCCGTAAAATTATTGAGAATATGGGCGAAGATGGAAAGTTGATTTGTTTCGATCAAGATGAACACGCAATCCATCATGCCCGGGAGACCTTTCAAGGGGATGGACGAGTAACCTTGGTTAATCGAAATTTTGAACATTTGGAAGCAACCTTAAATGAGCTGGACTTGCTGCCTGTTGATGGCATTATTTTCGATCTGGGTGTCTCCTCTCCTCAATTGGATGAGGCTGAGCGGGGCTTTAGCTATATGCAGGATGCCCCTTTAGATATGCGGATGGATTCTGCCAGGGCCTTGAATGCCAGGGAAATTGTGAATTCTTGGTCAGAAGAAGAATTGGCCCAGCTTATTTGGACCTATGGAGAAGAAAAATGGGCTAAGCGCATTGCCCAATTTATTGTTCAGGCCCGCCAAGTGCGATCTTTGGAAACTACCGGAGATTTGGTGCAAGCTATAAAGGCTGCGGTTCCGGCTGCGGTTAGGAGAAATGGACCTCATCCTGCCAAACGCACATTTCAGGCCATACGAATTGTTGTTAACGACGAACTGGGCGTTTTGGACAGGGTGTTGGATCAGGCACTTCGTTGTTTGAATCATGGCGGACGAATAGGGGTGATTACCTTTCACTCTTTAGAAGATCGGATTGTGAAAGAGCGAATGAGATCCTGGCAGGGACGATGTACTTGTCCTCCGGAATTGCCAATTTGTAGGTGTGATGCCAAAACAATGGCAAAGGTGTTAACCAAGAAGCCTATTCTTCCATCAAGAGAAGAAGTTGAGCATAATCCTAGGTCGAGAAGTGCAAAATTACGGGTTGCCGAAAAAATATAAAGTCTAAAGCTAAAGGAGGAGGAATACCCATGGTAGTGGCGCAGGAATCAGTTGAATGGCAGGAGGCGTTGGCGAATACAAATAGGGATATAACTAGAAATCCTAGACCCAACAGAAAAGGGAAAGGATATTCTAAAATTAAAAGCATTATGGCATTGGGATTGATTGTTGGCATAACCGGTGCCATAGGAGCAGAGACCGTTCATCTGACGGTTGTCAAGGGAGCTCAGGTTCGATCCTTGGAAAAGGAAATTGCTGATATCAAAACAAGGAATGAGCTTCTCCAGATGGAGGTTGACAAACTTCGTTCTGTAAGCCGAATTGAGAGTGTAGCTTTGTCCATGGGAATGGAAAAGCCTACGGGGAAAGTGTATATGGCAGGAGTCGTGCCTTCAGCCAAAAATAAAATGGGGGCTTCGTCAACCCAAGTCGCAGCTCAGACTAGTGAAGATAAACCTTCCACCATCCAAAAATTTTCTCAAAAATTTACGAGTTTTTTTGCTTCTACACAGCGATAAGAGAAAGGCGATTTGGGTACGCTAGAGCCCCCGGGAAAATGGGGGTGAGGACTGATGAGTCCTTATGTCGTTATGCGTAAACGAATCGCTTTTCTTTTTTTGTGTGTTTGTGCTTTTTTAGTGGTTTTAATTGTCCGGTTAGGGTTTGTGCAGCTTAGTCAGGGTGCGGATTTGCGCAAAAAGGCCGATGATTCTCATTTCCGTGGGGTCCCGGTTGCACCAAAACGCGGAAATATTGAAGACCGAGAAGGAAATGTATTGGCAATGAGCGTTAGTACTGAGACAGTTTATGCAGTTCCAGCAGAAGTCCGTCAGACAGGGAGAGCCAAAGAAATGGCTGCAGCCTTATCCCCCTTGCTGGGCAAACCTGCTCAGGAAATTGAAGCACGCATTACCAAACGTTCTGCTTTAGAATATGTTCAAAAAAGGGTTAGTCCTGAGGTTGCTGCTCAGGTACGAGCTTTGGAATTTCCGGGAATTGGAACGACGGAAGATAGTCAACGCTATTATCCCAATGGAAGTCTCGCTGCCCATATTATTGGGTTTGCCGGGATTGACAATCAAGGCCTTGAAGGAATTGAATTGACAAGGGATGATGAGCTAAAAGGAATACCAGGCAGTATTCTTCAAGAATTTGGTGCCAATGGTATTCCCTTGCCTCAGGCACAACACCAGTATTTGGCTCCTAAACAAGGAAATACTGTGAGGTTAACTATTGACAAAAATATTCAAGCATTTGCTGAGCGAGAACTGCAAAAGCTGATGAGCGGTCAGGGTGTCAATATGAACGGCCAAGTGCCTAAGAGTGCCTCCATCTTAGTGATGGATCCCAATACAGGAGAGATGCTGGCCTTAGCTTCTGCTCCGACTTTTGACCCTAACCACTATCAAGATGCAGACCCCAGCGCCCGGCGAAACATAGCCATTCAAAATGGCTATGAGCCGGGATCAACCTTTAAGATCATAACCCTGGCAGCTGCTCTTGAAGAAAAGAAAATAAAACTCTCAGAACACTTTTTTGACAAAGGCTCTTATACCGTATTAGGGAAGAATGTTCGCTGCTGGAAAGCAGGAGGACATGGTGATCAGACTTTCACGCAAGTTGCCGAAAATTCGTGCAATCCGGGTTTCATTGAAATGGGACAGCGACTTGGCATGGACACTTTTTATAGATATTTGCGAGATTTTGGCTTCGGTCAGAAGACGGGCATCGAGATGTCTGGTGAGGCCGTAGGGATTTTAGCTAATAAGAAAAAAGCCACAGCCTTGGATTTGGCCACAATGTCTATCGGTCAAACCAATAATGTTACTCCAATCCAGCTATTAACAGCCGTTTCGGCAGTGGCTAACGGTGGGACTTTAATGAAGCCTCAGCTGGTAAAAGAAATAATTGGTCCTAGCGGCAGGGTGATTACCCCCTTTAAAAATGAGGAAATTAGGCGTATTATCAGTGAGGACACTTCAAAGACAGAACGTGAGGTTTTGGAATCCGTCGTAACGAATGGAACAGGCCGTCGTGCCTTTTTGCCCGGATATCGTGTTGCCGGAAAAACGGGGACCGCTCAAAAAGTTCAGAATGGCGGGTATATTCAAGGGGAATATGTCGCCTCTTTTATAGCTTTTGCCCCAGCCGATCATCCGCGACTGACCATTTTGTGTGTCATTGATGGTGTTCCCTTTTATGGGGGGGTTGTGGCGTGCCCAGTTGTGCAGACGGTTATGCTTGATTCTTTAAGATATCTTGGTGTTAAGCCGGATCCTAAAGCTCCAATGACTCCCGGCAAACCCATGCCCGGCCTTGAATTTTCACCGATTAAAAAAGCCGCTACCGTACCTTCAGTTTTAGGACTTCCTTTGGCTGAGGCGGAGAAGATTTTAACGGAAGCCGGTTTTAAGACACTGACAGAGGGGAAAGGGGATATCGTTTTAGACCAAATTCCTCACGGAGATGCTCAAGTGGAGGCAGAGTCCAATGTTCTTCTTTACTTGGGAGCTGATGCATCCACGCCAACCCTTACGCCTTGGTGGGAAGATGAAGATGAGGATATCGAGGCTATTCGCAGTTTATCAGGACGTTTACCGATTTCAGTGAGTCCCCTGGGACGATAATCTCAAGGTCTAGGTCTGATGAAGATGTAATTTGTTTATAATAAATTTTATGATAAGGCTTTATATGGTGAAAAAACCATTTCGAAAGGAACGATGAGGAATGCCGACAGCCAATAAATCACTAGTGGACATTATTAAGGAAATTGAGGTTCAGGCATCTTCGGGAGATTGCCAGGTCATTATTCGAGGTATGTCAATGGATTCCCGGCATGTTCAGCCCGGTGATCTGTATGCCTGTGTACCGGGCTCCCAGGCAGACGGCCATGATTTTGCCGGCAGGGCGGTTGATTCAGGAGCTGTGGCGTTAGTAGTGGAACGTCTGCTGCCACTTGCTGTTCCTCAAGTAAAAGTCGCCAGTGTTCGCCAAGTCATAGGAAAGCTGGCGGCGGCTGTTTATGACTGCCCTAGTGAAAAACTGGAGTTGGTGGGCGTAACAGGAACTAATGGAAAAACAACGATTACTCATCTCATTGAGAAAATCGGGATTAAGCATGGCAAAAAAGTGGGTTTAATAGGAACTCTGGGCGCCAGAATCAATGGCCGGGATATTCCAGGGGAAAGAACTACTCCGGAATCCATAGAAGTTCAAAAGCTCTTGAGTGAAATGGTAGATGAAGGAGTGAGCTTGGCGGTCATGGAAGTATCCTCCCATGCTTTGTCTCTGGGCAGGGTAGCTGGTTGTGAATTTGATGCGGGAATTTTTACAAATTTGACACAGGATCACTTGGATTATCATAAAACAATGAAGGACTATCTTAATGCCAAATCCCGGTTGTTCGCCGGTTTGCATGGGGAAAAACAGCCGAAGATCAGTATATTGAATGGAGATGATCCGGCTTTTGGAGAATTATGCAGGGTATCAGCTGCTCCGGTGGTAAGTTATGGTATTCATAATTCCGTTGATTATCATGCTGAAGATGTCAGAGTCACCACGGAAGGGGTACGCTTTCAAGTGCGATTTAAGGAGAACCTACAAGAGATTTCCTATGCCACCCCGGGATTTTTTAGTGTTTATAATGCTTTAGCGGCTTTTGCCTGGGGAGTTGAACGTGGCTATAGTGCAGGAACTGTGGCTGAAGCTCTGGCAGAAATAGCGGGTGTGCCCGGACGCTTTGAAAGTGTTCGGATGGGGCAGCCTTTTCAAGTAATTGTGGATTATGCTCATACGCCTGACGGTTTGGAAAATGTTGTTCGTACCGCTCGGGATTTTACTGAAGGCAGGTTATTGACGGTTTTCGGCTGTGGAGGAGACCGAGATCGGACTAAACGACCGCTGATGGGCGAAGTGGCAGCACAGGGAAGTGATTTTCTTATTGTAACGTCTGATAACCCTCGTACGGAAGACCCGGATCAGATTATCAAGGAGATTTTGACGGGAGTATCAGAAGTGGAATCTATTGCGATACGAGACAGAAGAGAAGCTATCAGGAAAGCTTGTCATATGGCAAAACCCGGAGATACAATTTTGATAGCAGGCAAAGGCCATGAAACTTATCAGATTTTTGGAACTGAGGTTCATCCCTTTGATGATCGGGAAGTAGTGCGTGAAGCGTTAAGGGGGCTGGGCTATGCGTCATTGGACAACTGAATCGGCGGCTAAGATTGCCGCAGGAATTTTGATGGGTGACTCAAAACTAGAAGTTCAAGGATGTATCATCGACAGTCGTCAAGCCAAGGGCGGAGAGATGTTTTTTGCTCTGCCGGGGGAGAAAGTGGATGGTCATGATTACATTGAGTCTGCTTGGCAAAAGGGAGCAGTGCTGGCCGTTGCTGATCAGGCTCATTTTCAGGGCGAAATGGCGAAGCCTAGTGTTCCTGAGGGGAAAGCTCTTTTACTCGTCGACTCTGTCTATACGGCTCTGCAGGTATTGGCTCAGAGCTGGCGTAAGGAACTAAAAGCGAAGGTGGTAGGTGTTACAGGAAGTAACGGAAAAACTACGACCAAGGATATGATTTATTCAGTCTTGGCCCAAGAGTTTCCGGTTTATTGCAATAAAGAGAATCATAACAATGAATTGGGGCTTCCTATGACAATTCTCAATGCGCCCCTTGGTACCGAAATTCTGATTTTAGAAATGGGAATGCGAGGCTTAGGTGAAATTAAGGCTCTATGTGAGATAGCAAAACCCGATATCGGGGTGATCACGAATATTGGCACAACTCATATGGAATTGCTCCTCACTCAGGAACGAATTGCCCAGGCGAAGTGGGAACTCATTGAAACTCTTCCGAAAGATGGAACAGCCATTATTAACGCAGACGATTTGTACTCAGCGCAGAAGGCAAAGAATGACGGTCACAAGATTCTCTTCTACGGACTCGAGGGTACGTTTGCAGAACCGGACATTAAGGGGTCTGGGCTTAGGTCCTCTGGACCCTTAGGCACAATTTTTGATGTAACCTTTAAGCAGGAAACATTGACGGCTGATTTGCCCCTCCCGGGTACTCACAATGTTTTAGATGCTTTGGCAGCTTTAGCAGTGGGCACAGTGTGCGGAGTTTCACTAACTAAAGGGTGCCTAGGACTTAGGGCGCTTGAAATGTCTAAAATGCGTTTGGAGATGAGGCAGGGTTGTAGGGAAACAACGCTGATTAACGATGTTTATAACGCTAATCCCGTTTCAATGAAAGCATCGTTAAACATCCTTAAGGAGCGGGCAGGGCAAAAAAAGACTCTGGCAATATTGGGCGATATGTATGAACTCGGTAATTCTGCAGAGTCCGGACATCAGGATGTAGGGCAAGCTGTGGCACTGTTAGGAGTAAATTATTTAATTACCGTAGGAAAACTGGCTACAGAGATCGCGCAAGGGGCACGGAAGGCAGGGTACGCCGCAGAACAGATAATGGTGACCTATTCGCGTAAAGAAGCAGCAGAAAAAGCCTTGGAGCTGCTTAGATCTTGGGAATCTGGGACATGGGTTCTTATTAAAGGTTCGCGGGGGATGCGAATGGAAGAGATTACAGCGTTACTGGAAAGATAAGAGTAAAGGATGGAATAACATGTCTGAGCGTTTAGTTATGGCGGCGGGATTAGCCCTGCTTATAACGTTGGTCCTGAGCCCCTTTTTGATACCGGTCTTAAGAATTCTTAAGTTCGGCCAAAATGTCCGGGATGATGGCCCCAAAAGACACTTGAAAAAAGCAGGCACTCCGACTATGGGTGGGATAATTTTTCTTGTTGGCATCATTGCCAGTGCTTTGCTTACTGCAGAACAGCCCACTTCCTTGGAAATGGTGACTTTAGTGGGAGTTACACTGGGTTTTGGTTTAATTGGCTTTGTCGATGATTTTATAAAAGTTGTAATGCATCGTTCTTTGGGGCTTCGTGCTTATCAGAAACTAATCGGTCAGTTTGGATTAGCCTTTATCCTTATTTGGGTTTCTGTTCACTGGTTGGGCAGGGGGACGGATATCGCAATTCCTTTCACATCCATCCACTTAGAATTGAGTTGGTTTTACTACATTTTTACAGCTTTTCTTATTGTTTTAATGACTAATGCCGTTAATTTAACGGATGGCTTGGACGGCTTAGCAGCAGGGAGCAGTATGATTGCCGGAGCAGCCTATGTAGTTATTGCTTTAATGGCTGCGATCCATGGGGTAGCTGTTCTGGCCCATGAGACGGATATGGCGGTTTTTGCGGCTGCAGTGGTTGGAGGAACTTTGGGATTTTTACGCTTCAATAGGTATCCGGCTCGGATTTTTATGGGAGATACGGGTTCCTTAGCTTTAGGAGGAGCTTTAGCAAGCTTGGCAATACTTACCAAGAGCGAACTGGTCTTTACCCTTATCGGCGGATTGTTTGCCGTAGAGGCGCTCTCGGTGATTATTCAGGTTTTTTCTTTCCAAACCACAGGCAAACGAATTTTTCGTATGAGTCCTCTTCATCATCATTTTGAATTGGGAGGCTGGAGTGAGTGGAAAGTGGTCATCGTTTTCTGGATGGCTGCTTTGATCTGTGCTGTGGTGGGGATTATCGGATATCTGCCCACCTTGGGCTAGGGAGGAAACTTTTTATGGAAAGAGAAAAAATCTTGGCGTATATCTTAGATTCATACCCTTATCCTATTGCATTTGTCGATTGTGATCATGTTATTAGATACCTTAATAAAAGGGCAGAATATCATTATTATCAAGAACGTGGTTATCGGGACTTAATTGGCAAATCGATTTTTGCATGTCACCAGAATCCGAACTCCATAGAAATGATCAAATCTGCTGTGGAAAAGCTTAAGAATCATGCTAATGAAGTTTTCCTGCATGTCAATGTCAGGAACGAAAGGGTTTATGTTGTGCCTGTTAGAGACGAAAATGGAGAGTTAATTGGGTATTTTGAGAGATTTGAAATGAATAGACAAATGTAGTGAGTAGACTAGGAAGGAACATGATGACTGAACGGAGGATATTGGCGTGAATTGGTTAAACAAACGCGTTCTGGTAATTGGGGCGGGATTAAGCGGCCAGGCTGCTGTACGTAAACTTAAGAGCTTAGGGGCAGAGGCTTTTCTGACAGATAGTCAAGCCCTTGAAAAGCTTGCCGGTATTGAAGATATTGGTCTGGATTCCAAGCATTTGCTTTTAGGCCGGGTACCGGAAATAGAGGAAATAAATCCTGAGATGATGATCTTATCCCCCGGAGTGTCTCCTAAGCTTCCTCTGGTTCAGCAAGGGATCTCCCGGAATGTGACCTTATGGAGCGAAGTAGAGCTGGCTATGCATGATTGTCCCGCTCTTTGTGTTGGGGTGACAGGCACGAATGGAAAAACGACTACCACCACACTCATTGGTGAATTGTCTAAACTGACAGGGAGGCCAACGGTGGTTGCTGGAAATATTGGAGTGGCGATGAGCGGCCAAGTCAAGGGCTTAGAGGACAATAGTATTGTGGTTGCCGAACTTTCGAGTTTTCAGCTTGAATTTGTCGATAAACTTCGCATTCATATCGGAGTACTCCTGAATCTTACCCCGGATCATTTGGACAGGCATGGTACTATTGAGAACTACTTAGAGGCCAAAGCGCAAATTTTCAAAAATCAGAGTCCCACAGATTTAGCAATCTTAAATTGGGATGATCCTTTGGTTAGAGATTTAGGGTCTAGGCTGCAAAGCAGAGTTGTTTATTTTAGTCCTACCACTTTTTTGCAGGATGGGATAAGTCTTTGGCATGATGACATAGTTTTTGCAGTTAAGGAAAAGAAAACGATGATTCCGATTATTTCCCGAAAAGAACTAAAGCTGCGCGGGTCTCATAATTTGGAAAATGTTATGGCTGCTGCGGCAGCAGCCCGAGCCCTTGGACTATCCTGGTCCGAGATTTCTGACGGATTAGCACAGTTCAAAGGGGTAGAACATCGGCAGGAAATAGTGGGATCTTACGAGGGAATAGTTTATGTGAACGATTCCAAAGGGACAAATACAGACGCAGCGGCCAAAGCCTTGTTAGCTTTCGATGAACCGTTGGTCTTGATAGCTGGGGGGAAAAACAAAGGGCTTGATTTTCACGAATTTATGAAACTCGCCAGTCAGAAAGTTAAGAGCCTGATTTTGTTGGGACAAGCGGCGGATGAAATGGAGGAAGCCGCAAAGGATGAAGGGGTAGAGAGAATCATTAAAGTTGGGTCTTTTGAAGAAGGGGTCAAAAAAGCGATCTCGGAAGCAGTCCCGGGTGATGTGGTTTTACTGTCCCCAGCTTGTACAAGTTGGGATATGTTTAAGAATTATGAGCAAAGAGGGGAATTGTTTAAGGAGTTAGTGCGTAGGCATTATAGGGAACCCATTCAACAATAAAGGGGGATCTATTGATGCGAAAGTACCATCGACCCGATTTAGTCTTGCTGGGAGCGATTTTAGCTCTGTTAGGGATAGGTTTTATCATGGTTTACAGTTCAAGTGCTGTTAGAGGTTACATACAGTATGATGATCCTTATCACTATCTCAAGATGGAAATACTCTGGGTTGCGGTGGGACTGGTAGTAATGGCTTTTAGTATGTTCATTGATTTAAGGTGGCTGAGGAAATTCGCCAAGCCGGCTCTTATTGCTGCGATTGTTCTCTTAATTGCGGTGAAGATTCCCGGTATCGGGCGCCGAGTTAATGGAGCTGACCGCTGGATTGGTCTTGGTCCGCTGTCTATCCAGCCCTCAGAAGTGATTAAGCTATCTATGGTGTTAATGATGTCCCATGTCTTGGCACTTAAACCCCATAAAATTGAATCCTTTCGCAAAGGAGTATTGCCAATTCTGGGCTTGATGGGTGTTATAGCAGGATTGATTATGCTTCAGCCGGATTTAGGGACGACCTTAGTTATTGCAGCAACAACCTTCTTTCTGCTGATTGCCGCAGGAGCAAGAGCGGGGCATATCATGGCTTTAGCCGGGACAGGTCTGGGACTGGTGGTGGCTGCTATTGCGGCGGCTCCATACCGTATGCGGCGTATTTTTGCTTTCTTAGATCCTTGGGCTGATCCTTTGGGAAATGGTTATCAGACTATTCAAGCCCTTCTGGCCTTGGGGCCGGGTGGGTTGTTCGGTCTCGGTTTAGGTCAGAGCCGGCAAAAGTTCCTTTATTTGCCGGAGAATCATACGGATTTTATCTTTGCCATGATAGGTGAGGAACTAGGGTTTGTGGGAGCTTCTCTGGTGGTTTTATTGTTTTTCTTGTTTGCTTGGCGCGGATTCCGGGTGGCAATGAGAGCCCCTGACCCATTTACCGGTTTTCTGGCCGTGGGCTTAACAGCTATGGTTTCTATTCAGGCCATGATTAATATGGGGGTTGTCAGCGGGGTATTGCCTGTTACTGGGATCACCTTACCCTTCATCAGCTATGGAGGCACTTCGCTTGTTTTTACCATGTTAGGTGTAGGTGTGCTGTTGAATATTTCCCGGGAAGTAAGGTAGTAACTAGTCACATGATGGAGGAAGGGGTAGGAACGGTGCGTGTAATGATAACTGGCGGAGGAACAGGAGGGCATATCTATCCAGCCTTAGCTATTGCCAAAGGGTTACTGGCCAGGGAAAGCAATACTGAGATTCTTTATGTGGGAATCGAAGATGGAATGGAAGCTCGTTTAGTTCCGGAGGCTGGGATAGAGTTTAAGGGTATTTCAGGAAAAGGCCTTCCGCGCAAATTGAGTTTAGAAACGATTAAAGTGATTGGCAAAAGTTTTAAAGCCCTTTGGGAAACCAAGAATATTCTGCGTAAATTCCATCCGGATCTAGTTGTGGGCACGGGTGGATATGTATCAGGACCTGTTGTGTTGACCGCATCTCTTTTTAACATTCCAACCTTGCTTCATGAACAGAATGCTCTGCCTGGAATTACGAATCGAATATTAGCCCGGTTTGTCAATCGGGTCATGGTAACATTTCCCGAGAGTATTGCTCATTTTGGGGTTAAGAATAAAATGGAATTGGTGGGATTACCTGTACGCCGGGAAATTGGACAAATTAGCCGTGAAGCCGGGGCCAGGCACTTTGGTTTGCGACCGGAACGAATGACCTTGCTGGTGACCGGTGGAAGCAGGGGAGCCCGAACCTTGAATCAAGGGATGGTCACAGTCTTAGAAAAGCTCCTTCAGCGTCCGGAAATTCAAGTGATTTGGGCTACAGGGTCATTGACATATGCAGAGACCATTGAAGAGCTTAAGAGACGAGGTGTTTCTTGGCAGCAATCTCAATGGCGGGTTCTTGAATATTTAAAGGATATGCCGGAAGCTTTAGCCTGTGCAGATTTATACATTGGCAGAGCAGGTGCAGCGTCACTGGCTGAACTGATGGTAGCTGGAATACCCAGTATTTTAATTCCCTATCCTTTTGCTGCTGAGAATCATCAAGAATATAACGCTCAGGCCTTAGTTAAAGCTGGAGCAGCTCAACTTGTGCTGGATTCAGAATGTGATGGGGAACGCTTATGGAAAGAAATTGATCATCTGATTTCTCAGCCGGGACTCTTGGAAAAAATGGGCGCGGCTGCCTTTTCACTGGCTCAGCCCAAAGCGTTGCATAAAATCGTGGATCTTTGTTTGGCCACAGCCTGGCACTAATTCGTGGCTCGAACCACGAATATGAATATCGAACTACGATAATGCTCACACCTTTCAACTTTCATGCATAGCATATGGCAGTAAAGAAAGAAAGGAGTGGGCATAGTGTGGCCAAAACGAAAACTTCAACTGGTTGCTTCTTCTGCAGCTCCAGGTATTGGTGGAGTTCGAGCAATATTAAAGGGAGTCGAGGTTGATTTTCTAGAAGCAGAACCAACTGCGAAGGAGTTTGGCAAAGAATTTGAGGAATGTTGGATGGATAGACCCTTTGATACTGCAATATCTGAGGCGGAGGCAATTGGCCCGGTTACAGAATTGATTTACTGGCAGGAAGAGCAGGAAAGTGATTTCTGGAGAGAAAAAGCTCTTAGTCAAGGCTTGCAACAACGATCGATTCAATCGTTAATACATACTATTTTCGAGGATGAACTCATCTTATGGGTCTCTGAACCCACGGTTCTTTTCAATGAACGTCCATTGTTGGTGCATATCTTAAATGAAGCCGGTTTTGAACCGACGCTGCTATGGCCAATTGGCGAAGAAAACTGGCAATGTGAGCGCAAGCAGGGTGTTCATTGGATTATGCCTGATTCTTGGTTAGAAGGATTAGTGGATAAAAGTTCTTTGGGGAAAAACAGTGAAGGGCTTGGAAACAAAGCATCCTGGGTTATTCAAAACCATAGTATTGATTTTTATCGTGCCAAGAATAGGCATCAATATATTGGACATTTGCCGCGCTGGCCTAAAGCGGAGGAAGAGGAAAGTGCCGCTCAGATCATTGCAACTTGTATCGATTTAGGTGTATCTTGGCGTGATATAGTGAGCGCCCTTAGCTTTCTTTGGCAAGACAACAAAAGGGCAGATAACTTGAGGTGGAATTTCAATGATTTTAGATGGAATGCCGGGGCGAGTGGAGAAGAATTATCCTCTTTATCTGCTAAGTACCTGGAAAATTGGTGGGCCCGCTGAGACAGTATATTGGCCGGAGACTGTTGAAGATTTGTCAAGTGTATGGCATAGAGCTCAAGAAGAAGGAATCCCCGTTCGCTTAATTGGAAAGGGGTCGAATGTTCTTTTTCCGGATGGGGGGCTCCCGGGGATTACTTTGGTAACGACGGCACTGCGTGGAATATGCTGGGGGGATTACACAGTAAAAGTAGAGGCTGGGTATACTTTGGCTCGTTTAGCTCAAGAAGCAGGAGAGCGAGGTTGGAGCGGATTGGGGTTTGCCCGAGGAATCCCAGGATCCGTTGGAGGCGCCGTTATGATGAACGCCGGTGCTCATGGCGGAGAGATGGCCTCTTCTATTCTCCGGGTAAAGACTCTTTGGGCAGACGGCAGTATCAAGCAGCTGGAGCGTACTGATTTCGATCTGGGATATCGATACTGTTCCTTACGCGGTCAGGCTTGGATTTTAGAAGTTGAACTGAAATTTCAGCCAGGAGACCGAAATCAGATTTTGCAGACTATGAAAGAAAATTTGAGTAAAAGGAAAGCGAATCAACCTCTTCAGGAACCTAATGCCGGCAGTGTGTTTCGCAACCCGCCCGGAGATTCAGCCGGCCGCTTAATTGAGGCAGCTGGCTGGAAAGGGAAAAGTATTGGCGGCGCAAAAGTTTCTGAGAAACATGCTAATTTTATAGTTAATACAGGTGAGGCTAAGTCTGAAGATGTTCTAGCTTTGATTCAAACCATCATCTCAGATGTTCAAGATAAATATGGAATTACCTTGCAAACCGAAGTAGAAAGCATCTTAACCGGAAATCGTGGGATCAAAGAAGATAGATAAGAAATGATACGCGAAAAGGGGAGAACATTATGGCGATGGATCGCTATGTTATTACGGGAAAACAGAGATTGGAAGGGAGTATCCGGGTAAGCGGGGCGAAAAACTCTTCTCTTCCATTATTGGCTGCATCATTACTTGGGGAAGGAACTTCCAGCTTGCTGGAAATTCCTAGGTTGGCAGATATCACACATATGATTGAAGTGCTTGAGCGCCTTGGCTGTAAGGTTGAACGCCAAAATGAGGCTATGCTGATTAATGCCAGCGGTATAGAATCCTGTGAAGTTGATGAAGCCTTAATGCGTCAAATGCGTGCGTCTAATCTTATTTTAGGTCCCTTGTTAGCTCGGTATGGGCGTGTTAAGATCTCTCGACCTGGTGGGTGTGCCATTGGCTCACGCCCGATGGATCAACATATTAAAGGATTGCAGCTTCTTGGGGTAAAGGTAAAAGAAAAGCATGGCTATATCGAGGCGTGGACAGATCACTTGCAAGGAGCAGATGTTTACCTGGATGTACCTAGTGTGGGCGCAACAGAAAATATCATGATGGCCGCAGTTTTAGCCAAAGGGACGTCGGTTATCAGAAATGCTGCCCGTGAACCGGAGATTGTAGACTTACAAAACTACCTTAATAAAATGGGCGCAAAAGTTCGGGGAGCCGGAATGGATGTTATAAGAATTGATGGGGTCGATACCCTATATCCTGCAGAACATACGGTTATACCCGACCGAATTGAAGCGGGAACCCATATGATTGCTGCAGTAATGACCAAGGGGGACGTGGTGATCGAAAATGTTGTACCAGAACACTTAGAACCTGTGATTGCCAAGTTGCGTCAGGCGGGGGCAACAATATCCATTGTCGATGATTCCATTCGCGTACAGCAGAGAGCTGCACTTCGGGGCGTGGACCTGAAGACAATGCCTTATCCCGGATTCCCTACGGATATGCAACCTCAGTTTATGGCAATGCTTGCTAGTGCAGATGGGACTAGTATTATAACCGAGACAATTTTTGAAAATCGTTTTCAGCATGTCGATGAGCTGAGGCGTATGGGTGCACAAATTACCGTTGAAGGCAGAACGGCCATTATTCGCGGCGTTAAATCTCTCGAAGGGGCTTTTGTAGAGGCAACGGATCTCCGGGCGGGAGCAGCCCTTTTCTTGGCCGCATTAGCAGCTGAGGAAGCAACGGTGCTCGAAAAGGTGGATTATATCGATAGAGGGTATGAAAATTTGGAAGAGAAATATTCTGGTTTGGGGGCAAAGTTGGTGCGTGTTTCTAAAAAGGCTGATTTGGAAACGACTTAACTAACTTTTATTTAAAATAATTTATTGATCAACTGAAAAAAGCATAGCGGAATAGGACTGTATTCGTTATACTTGGGACAAGGAGGAAAATGCCAAAATGGAACCTAAGAAAATGAATACGTCCTTTCTCTATGTCGCAGTTTTGACGATTCTTCTTTCCCTAGGTTTAGCTCTTTTTTTGCGTTCCAGTGCTTTTGCAATTCAACATGTTACAGTAGAAGGGCTTAGTCTGATCTCAGAGAACGAAATTCTAAAATTGTCAGATGGGATTCAGGGACAAAATTTATTGCTCTTTGATCGCAAAGCTCTCCAATATAAAATTTCTTTGCATCCGCTAGTACAAAGCGTTGAATTTCGGCGCAAACTTCCTAATTCACTTATAATTCAGGTTTCGGAACGGATCCCGGCTGCTTTAGTGGTTGTTCCCAAGGGGGTTTTAGAGGTGGATTCCGAAGGAACCTTTTTGCGTCGTTTAGAGAGCTGGCCTGAAAAAGATTATCCTGTCATCAGTGGAATCGAACTTCCGGATACTGTTGGACCTGGGCAGAATCTTTCTAATGCTCTTTTGAAAGCGGCATTACAGTTAGTCAATCAAGCGCCGCCAAATTTAATTGCTCAAATCGGAGAGGTACATGTTAATGCTGTTGAACAAATTACATTATTTTTGAGAGGCGGCGTGGAAGTCCGATTGGGACAAGCTAATGATTGGAAAGATAAATCAAATGCCCTCTACCAGCTAATAAGTGATAGTGGATATACTTCTATTCAACAAGGGGTTCGCTATATCGATTTTACTGCGGCAAAACCTGTGATCGGCCGCTAAGTCAGGAGGATTTTTTGCTATGTGGTTACCTTTATTAGGCTTAGTATTAGGGTTGGCAATTGGGTATGTAAGCCCTTTCTCAGTTCCAATTGAATATGCCAAATACTTATCTGTCGGAATCCTCGCTGCTTTAGACTCTGTTTTAGGAGGAATTCGTTCTGCTCAAGAGGATCATTTCGACAGTACTGTTTTTTTAACTGGTTTTTTTAGCAATATGCTCCTTGCAGCTTTGTTAGCATACGTTGGAGATCGTATTGGGGTAGATCTCTACTTAGCTGCTGTGGTTGCATTTGGTGTGCGCATATTCCAAAACTTAGGAAGTATCCGCCGTCATCTAATCAGAAAATAGTTAAAAAATGCCGAATCCCTTATAATTTTTTTCTGAAAAAAAAGGGTTAAGGCATAAGGATATAGAATTTGTAATGATGTGTGTATTAAAGAGCTTAATGCAAATTGGAATTATAAGACACTTATCATTGTGTAAAAACCATTGATTGATAAGTATAGAGATTGAGGTTCTCAGAGTATCAGTATTAGCTAGATAAGAGAACTGCAGGTAAGAATGAGCGAGGGGGTAGAATCCTAGATGCTGGAATTTGATACAGAATTAAACCAATGTGCGGAGATTAAGGTTATTGGTGTTGGCGGTGGCGGAAACAATGCGGTCAATCGTATGATTACCGCTGGATTACAAGGGGTGGAGTTTGTTACTGTAAATACCGATTCTCAAGCTTTACAACTCTCTCGTGCAAGTGAAAAGGTTCAAATTGGGATAAAGCTGACCAAAGGGTTGGGTGCAGGTGCTAACCCGGAAATAGGTGCAAAAGCAGCGGAGGAATCCCGTGAAGAATTGGCAAAGGTACTGAAAGGTGCTGACATGGTTTTCGTTACTGCTGGTATGGGTGGGGGAACAGGTACCGGAGCAGCGCCTATAGTGGCAGAAGTAGCAAAAGAAATGGGCGCCCTGACTGTGGGAGTGGTTACTCGTCCGTTTACTTTCGAAGGACGTAAACGAGCTATGCAGGCAGAAAAGGGAATTGCTGAACTAAAGAGTAAAGTTGATACACTGATTACTATTCCCAATGATCGTTTGCTGCAAGTTGTGGACAAGCATACAACCATTCACGAAGCCTTTAGGATTGCGGATGATGTCTTGCGGCAAGGGGTACAAGGTATCTCAGATTTAATTGCAGTGCCTGGCTTGATAAATTTAGATTTTGCGGATGTTAAGACTATTATGTCGAATACGGGTTCTGCGTTAATGGGTATTGGTCAGGCTACTGGTGAAAATCGTGCTGCAGATGCAGCCAGAAAGGCTATCTCCAGTCCGTTGTTGGAAACATCTATTGAAGGAGCTAAAGGTGTGCTGCTCAATATCACTGGAGGCGGAAATCTGACGTTGTTTGAAGTGAATGAAGCAGCTGGGATTATTGCAGAAGCTGCTGACCCTGAGGCTAATATTATTTTTGGCGCGGTTATTGATGACGATCTTAAAGAAGAAATTAGGGTTACTGTCATTGCCACTGGATTTGACCAGCAATGGGTTGGTTTTGGCGGAGCTCCCGGTAAGGTTCAGGAAACAATAATTAAAACCGTACCTAAAGAGGGAGATGTTGATATACCGGAATTTCTCAGGCGCCGTCGCTAGTTTTTAGAAGAACAGCATCTCTATGTTTAATAAAGTTTGAATGAAAAGGCGGGCAGATCTCTTTCAAAGACTCTGCCCGCCTTTAATATTTGTCACTATAATCATGGTAGAACCCCTTTTGCGCTGGAGGCTTACCATTCGAAACGCCGAATGATTTCATGTAAGTAGGAGGATGTTTTCGCTAATTCCGAAGAGATGTCGGCGATTTCTTGGGTTGAGGTCATTTGTTGTTCGACAGTTGTTGCAGCCTGAGTAGCCCCTTCAGCGAATTGAGCCGCGATAGATGTAGCCTGGCGCTGTGTTTCGGCTAAAAGTTTACTTTGATTTAGCATTCGGTCGGCATTTTGCAGGTTGGTTTCTACTTTATCGGATGTTGCTTTAATCACTTCGTCTAAAGAAGCAATGGCATTGCCTGCTTTTTCAATGACCTCCTTTCCTTGATTTACTTCAATCATGCCTTGGCTGATCTTTTCTACGGTGGTTTTAACCATTCCCTGGACTCCGGAAATAAGCTCCATTATTTGCTGAGAAGAACTGGCGGAACTATCAGCCAGTTTTCGGACTTCCTCGGCGACAACGGCAAATCCCTTACCATGCTCGCCTGCTCGGGCAGCTTCAATTGCAGCATTTAAAGCTAACAAATTGGTTTGCTCGGAGATACCATTAATAACAGAAATGATATCCCCAATTTTCTGAGCAAGCTCAGCCAATTTGTGAATAGAATGATTGGCTTGCTCGGTTACTTCATAAATAAGGCCCATTTCACGAATGGCTTTATTTACTGACAAAGTTCCCTCTTCGCTAGTTGATTTGGCGGATGTTGTCAAAGAGAGGACTTCCTGTGTACTTGTTAAGATGCTCTGAGAAGCTGCTTGAATTTCATCGACTTGTTTTTGGGACTCTTTCATACCCTGAATTTGATCTGAAGCACCTGCACTAAATTCTTCAAAAGTAGCGGCCAAGGTTTCCTGATTTTCAGCAGACAGTTGGGCATGTGAGGCTTGAGTTCTGCTCATATTTTGAGCTCGTTCGGAAAAAGATGCTAAATCCATGATAATACTTTTCATACCGAGAGATACCTTGTTTACCTCGTAGGATAAGTTTCCTAATTCGTCATTCGTATAAGATTTGGCTAATACTTTCAAATTTCCTTTAGCTATTGCTTTTGTCACTTTAAATGTTTCGTTCAGAGCACCTGAAACCTTGTTTTTCAACCATAAAGCATAGAGAATTTGCATAAGGAGAGCAGCCAATGTTAATGAGATAGAAACCTGGGAAAATGAGCTGAGAGTAATCCATGCTCCACCAAGAAGGATGAGGGGAAATGCCCCTGCCAAGAATTGCTTGGTAAGCCGGATCTTGTGCAGAGGTATACCTAAACGCACGGTATAAACATGTTCACCCTTAACTATGACCGGACATGCAGCATCAAGTAAGACTTCTCCGGTATTGCGATGATAGATCTGGGTAATGGGTTGAGAGCACTGAGCAGCTCTTAGCTCAATCTCATTGTTAAAAAGAAGACCTTCTCGCATGCGGTTAGAGTGAACTAAAGCCAGACCCTTTAAATCAACAAGTAATAAAAATTCATTGTTTTCAAGGTTACGATCAATGGCTTCTCTTATTGCTTCTCGAGCATTTTCCCATTCCGATCGAGCGAGGATGCCCTCAATTTCTTTAGCAATCCGAGAAATGGTCTCTAAACCACTTTTTTTTTGTATTGAACTTACGGTTACTGTTCTTGACAAAATCTTCAGCCCCTTTTGATAACGATTAGAACAATAATTCACTAAGTTACAGTTAAAATTGTAGTTAATGGTTACAATACCACTTATCCGTCACTTTTACAATAAAATTGTATACAAAGAATGAAATACCAATTAGATATATTTAGAAAGAAAAATGAGAGAGACCCTCTTTACAGATAGTCTCTCTCATTATATAATATAAAAATAGTCACAAAAAACACATCATACAATATATTTAATAAAATTTTATCATAAAAGAAGTCTAATGTCAAGTGGTTTTGGTTCCGATTTGTCGAATTCCTATGACATGAATATTAAGGAGCGATTTACTATGGATAGTTACCGGCAAAACTACCAAGAAGAAGCAATCTATCTCCGTGAAACAGTAAACTATCTTTCAAATGTTCTGGGGATGGAGCAGAATGAATTAGCAGCTTCTAAAAAGAACTTAATCGATGTACGAAAAGAAATGTGGGAAAGCGCAGTTCATGTAGTAACTGAATACGAAGACTTCTGGGATATGCAACAGTATCTTACAGAAGTAACGGTTCAAACTGCCAATGTCTCAAGTGATTCAAAACGCCTGAAAAAGTATCAGAAGATGATTAATTCACCCTACTTTGGTCGTTTTGATTTTAGCGAGGAAGGTTTTCAGGAAAAAGAGAAGATATATATTGGCCTCCACAATTTAGTGGATAAAGACACCCAAAAGGTATATGTGTATGATTGGCGTGCCCCTATCGCCAGTATATTTTACAGGTTTGAATTGGGTACCGCAGAATATGAAACTCCAGTGGGTATGAGTCGTGGAAAGGTATCTCTAAAAAGACAATATAAGATTAAGAATTCCAAGCTCAAATATTTTTTTGATTGCAGTGTCAGGATTACAGATGAGATGCTGCAGGAAGTACTAAGTCAAAATGCTTCTGTAAAAATGAGAAATATTGTTGAGACCATTCAGAAGGAACAAGATGTTATTATTCGGGATAGGGATAATGAGCTGTTAATTGTCCAAGGTGTGGCAGGCAGCGGCAAGACCTCTATTGCCTTGCACAGGATTGCATTTCTTCTTTATGAAGGTCTGAATTCAAATTTGCATGCCCACCAAGTTATGGTTGTTTCTCCCCATTCAATTTTCACTAACTATATCGAGAGTGTCTTACCCGAACTGGGGGAAGAAAATGTGGAACAGACCACTTTTGACAGTATCACTGAGGAAATCCTTAATCACCGATTTGGAACAGATACGAGAGAAAATAACCTTGAAACACTGATTCAGAGCAGAGTTCATAATGAAGGGAGCATAAAGAAGGAAAGCATAAATTTTAAAGGATCAATGGATTTCAAAAGGATTCTGGATCGTCTCCTTTGGTATTACGCTCACCATCTAATAGAATTTGAAGATGTCTACTATAATGGGATTTTTCTTAATACCAGGCAGCAATTAAAGAATCGGTTTTTAAAGAATGATATTGGAATTCCTATGGCTAAACAGCTTAAGAAAATTGAAACCATGCTTTTGGATAAGGTTCATCCCTTGCAAAGGCAGAGGCTTAACCGCCTTGAGAAAATTGTCGAAAGGAGTGAAGGACATGAGTTTGAAATTAAATCCTATAGCCGTTGGTTGTCAATAAAACAAGCTGGAAATTTTCTAAGGCAGATTCAAAGGTTTACCAAAGTTGACTATTGGGATTTGTATAAAACCCTCTTTACCACACCCGGGCTAATGACCAAACTGGCTAAAGAGATACAACTGCCGGAAACTATCGAGTCCATCATCTCAATGACTGTGCAGGAATTGCAAAAGGGGCAGGTTTCCTATGAAGATTACCCGGCGTTATTATATTTAAATTTAAAAGTGAACGGGAGTGATTGGTTTTCAGGCATTAAACAAGTGGTTATTGATGAAGCCCAGGATTATTCTTTAATTCAATACGAAGTATTTAAGCTATTATTTAAAAATGCCAATTACACAGTGTTAGGTGATATTCAGCAAACCATTGAAAAAGAAGCCGACGAGTCATTATATGAAGATATCGCGGCTGTCTTAGCTAAACAAACTATGGTTCAGCTCAGATTAAACAAAGGGTATCGATCCACTTATGAAATCAATCGCTTTACTCAGGGGCTGCTGGGCATATCTAGGTTGAATGATTCCTTTGAGCGTCATGGCAAAGAACCAAAGGTTATTTACGAAAATAGCATTGTCAAGATTGATCGGGGTATAATTCAGTCGGTTTCTGATTTTTTGGAATTTGGGTACGAATCTGTAGCCGTCATCTGTAAGACTCAAGAGGAGGCATTCCAGCTGCATTCCAGGCTGTCTAAATCCATACCCATCACTTTGATTAAGCCCCAAACGAAGGCGATTGTGAAAGGGGCCTTAGTGATACCATCCTATATGGCTAAGGGCTTGGAGTTCGATGCGGTAATCGTCTATGGGGGAGAAGAAAGCAATTATTCAAGCCTAATGGATAAAAAGTTGTTGTATATTGCTTGTTCACGGGCCCTTCACCAACTGGTCGTTTATTTTTTAAACTATCCTGAAAAACTTAACCTGAAAAATACCCAAAAACCATTCTAAAGAACCCATAGACCCGAAACTGCCCGACCCTGAATCCAACTAAATTTAGTATAAAACTAATACCTGTCAAAATAAAAGTATCTTTTATATTTGACAGGTATTAGTTGTTACTCCTAAAAATACTACATCACTCGCACTGGTTTTCCTAAAATATCCATTTGCAACCCACGGAAAGCGACAGGTTTTACTAAAGCTATCGGATATAATTTTTAGAGAAGTGTAGGGAAAGGGTGCACCAGATGAGCGCTGCAGAGACTTATCTCGATCTGGTTATTCTCATCAATGGAGGAATGGATGCTCTTGTGCTGGTCCTTCTTGGCAAGCTTCTGCACCTCCCCAGCAGGCCTATGAGAATAATAACAGCGGCTTTAGTTGGTGAAATTCCTGTACTATTAGCCTGTTATTCTATTTCGCCGTGGACCACGATAAGCAAATGGCTGATTCCGTTTTTAATGGTTATTGTCGCTTATCCTACTAAGAGGCCGGGGACATTCCTTAAAGCATTGGTGGGTTTTTGGCTTCTATCAGCAGGATTAGGCGGATTTATGTATGGATTATGGGGGTGGACGAAATTTGATGACGGACTAGAGAAGGAGAATTTAATCCTAATTGTGCATGATCTTTGGGTTCTCCCTCTAGGGGCTTTGCTTTGGTGGCTATTGCAGAATTTTTGGCAGCGTTGGCAGGAAAGAAAGGCTATGCTGGAAAGAACGATTTATGACTTGGAAATTTGTTTTGGCGGAGAAGAAAACGGGACTGTACACATTAAGGCATTATTGGATACTGGAAATGATTTGCGAGATCCTTTAACTGGGTCCCCGGTAATTCTTTTGGAAGAGGAAGCTGCTGCAAAGGCGATACCTGCAAGTGTCAAAGCATTCATGGACATTCCCTGGAAGGATTGTCCGGACCCTTGGCCCTTGCTATGGAAGCTCAACCCCAACTTGATAAAGCGCCTTGTTTTTATACCTTTTCAAACGATTGATGCCAAAAGCTGGCTGCTTGGGATAAGGCCTGAACATGTAACATTTTGTGAGAGCAAAGAGTCTCGGCAAATTCATGCTACAGTGGCGCTCGTCAAGCAAGTGTTAAGCTTAGAGGGTGAATACCAAGCGTTACTACACCCAGAACATGTGCAGAAAGGTGGAGATGGATAAATGAAGTGGTGGAGTAATGTTCAAGGTAAGGCTAAATGTCTTTGGGCTATGCTTTTTCAAAAAATCTTTGGAGTTAGTGGGATTTATTATGTTGGAAGCAGTGAAGCCCTACCGCCACCACTTAACTCAGATGAAGAAGTAGTTCTTTTAGAACGCTTGGAAATGGGAGATGGCTCAATTCGGGACATTTTGATTGAACGCAACCTGCGTCTTGTGGTTTACATAGCCCGAAAATTCGAGAATACAGGGATTGGAATTGAAGATTTGGTGTCCATAGGCACCATCGGCTTAATCAAAGCGGTTAATACCTTTGATCCTCAGAAAAAAATTAAGCTGGCCACTTATGCATCTCGATGCATTGAAAATGAAATTTTGATGTACCTTAGACGTAATAATAAAACTCGTTCAGAAGTGTCCTTTGATGAACCATTAAACATTGATTGGGATGGAAACGAACTTTTGCTATCAGATGTTCTTGGTACAGAAAATGACATTATCTCTAAGCCTATTGAGGAACAGGTTGATCGTCAGCTCTTGCATTTAGCTATGGGGAGGCTGACCAGCAGAGAAAAAATCATAATGGAATTAAGGTTTGGTTTGGATGATGGGGTGGAAAAAACTCAAAAAGAGGTAGCTGACCGATTAGGGATCTCACAGTCCTATATTTCTCGTCTCGAAAAAAGAATCATACGCAGATTGCGTAAAGAATTTTGCCGATTGGAATAAGCTAAACTCTGTTAGGGCATACTTCCCAAAGGAATTTGCTGGGGAGGTGCTCGAAGTTTGGCATTGAATAAAGTAGAGATTTGTGGAGTAAATACCTCAAAGCTGCCTGTGTTATCTAGCGCAAAAATGAAAGAGTTATTTGTAATTTACCAAGCTGGAAATCGCAGTGCCCGAGACAAACTAATCCATGGGAATCTCCGCCTTGTTCTTAGCGTGATTCAGCGGTTTACGAATCGAGGAGAATATGTGGATGATCTTTTTCAAGTTGGCTGTATCGGGTTAATGAAAGCCATTGATAATTTCGATCTTGGTCAGAATGTTAAGTTCTCAACTTATGCTGTTCCTATGATTATCGGAGAAATTCGCCGCTATTTACGAGACAATAATCCGATACGGGTGAGCAGATCCCTGCGCGATATTGCCTACAAGGCACTTCAAGTAAGAGATCAGTTAGTAAGTGAACGGTCATGTGAGCCAACCGTTGCCGAAATAGCGAACAAATTGTCTTTGCCTAGGGAAGATGTTGTTTTTGCCCTTGACGCAATTCAAGAACCTATTTCTTTATTTGAGCCTATTTATCATGATGGCGGAGATCCTATCTTCGTGATGGATCAAATTGGAGACGACAAGCAAACGGATACGGGATGGGTCGAAGGACTTGCAGTGCGAGAAGCTTTGCGCCGTCTGAGTGAACGGGAGAAACTCATCTTGTCTTTGCGCTTTTTCCAAGGGAAAACTCAAATGGAAGTTGCGGATGAGATTGGAATATCTCAGGCACAGGTTTCTCGCCTGGAGAAAGCAGCTATGCAGCATATGCGTAAGTATGTATAATCTGAAACGAGAAATAAAATGCTGGCTGTAGGCTATTTTAAGCCCCTCCCTCATAGGATGACATATAGGCACTACTTATGATAACGTCTAAGGTCTATCATAAGCCATAGTCGGACTATCACAGGGGTCGAAGCAGGATATTCGGATCTCGTGCTTCGACCCTCAATAGGGGGGAGGTCTTATTATGAGGGTTTCAGATTTACGATTATTAGATATTGTTAATGTAAAGGATGGGCGAAGGCTAGGACCCATTAAAGACCTGGATCTTGACCTGGAACGGGGTGTGGTCAAAGGGATTATCGTTCCGGGACCCTCCCGAAGCTGGGGGCTTTTTGGGGGCGGAAAGACAGAAGACTTTTTTGTTCCTTGGGATCATGTAAAAAAAATAGGAGTTGACGTTATTTTAGTGGATGTCAATGACTTGCCTGAATTTAATATTGAGTCGGATGATCGGCGATAATGCATTGTAAATGGAAAGCATAAACCTTTCTGCCTGAATGGCAAAGGCTTATGCTTGTTTGTTTATTTATTTCATGTTTTTTATTCTATTGAATTTATGAAAACACCATGGTACTAGGACTTTTGGAGGTTTGTCCTCAGGATTATTAAATGTTATATTAAATGTAAACTAAAGGAGATAGAGGATGACTTGGCAGTGGCAGCATACTGAAAACTTAACCTACTTAACTGTGTTAAAATGGGTAAGTGAGGGTATCGATATAGGATTTTCCACCCGCTTAGGTGGAGAAAGCTCATTTCCTTATGATAGTTTTAATTTAGGTCTTCATGTTGGAGATGATTCTGAGACAGTTTTAAAAAATCGAAAAGATTGGTTTAATCTATGGGGAGTTCCTTGGAATAAGGTTGTAGTCGGGGAACAAGTTCACGGCAATCATGTTTCATGGGTCAAAGATCAAGATGGGGGACGAGGAGCCAAAGAATTAGTAACGGCAGTTTCCGCTGTGGATGGGCTAATAACGCAAAATGCAATTGGATTGATGGCTTTTTTTGCTGATTGTGTTCCCCTTTATTTTTATTATCCGGATATTAAGGCGGTAGGAATAGCTCACGCCGGCTGGAAGGGAACTGTCAACAAAATTGGTCAAATGGCCATAGAATGTTTCGAAGAAGCTGGCGGGAGAACTGAAAAGGCTTGGGTTGCCATAGGTCCAAGCATAGGACCTTGTTGTTATTCCATTGATGAACGAGTAGCCGAGCAATTCCGATCCAATTTTGAAAAAACTCCGTTTCTTTTTCCGCAAGAGGATGGACACTACTTCCTTGATTTATGGGAAGCTAATCGAGTGCTCCTCTTGGAAAAAGGAATTCGACCTGAAAATATCGATATCGCTGCAATATGTACTGCTGATAATCCTAAATGGTTTTACTCTCATCGTCGAGATGGTGCTCTAACAGGGCGAATGGCCGGCTGGATCAGGATGCGAAAGTCGAGGTAAGATAACCTAGGCAGGCAAAGCAAGGAGGATGGGATAGTGGCAACAATCTTAGTCGTTGATGACGAGGAACCAATTCTTGAACTTCTCAGATTCAACTTGGAAAAGGAAGGGTATTTGGTTTGTCTTGCGAAAGATGGTCAGGAAGCTTTGGATTTAGTTGAGAAGGAACAGCCTGACCTTGTGGTGTTGGATCTTATGCTGCCGGGGATGGATGGCCTGGAGGTCTGCCGCAGAATTCGCTTTATTCCAAAGTATCAGCAGATTCCTATTATCATGTTGACTGCTAAAGGTGAGGTCATTGACAAGGTTTTAGGGCTTGAACTGGGAGCCGATGACTATATGACAAAACCCTTTAGTCCTCGTGAGTTGATTGCCAGAATTAAAGCTCGTCTTCGCCGGATCAATTTGCCTGAAGAGAGTGATTCTCAGCTCATTCGGGGAGAATTGCGAATCGATATCAAAGGTTTCCGAGTTTATGTTCGAGGGGCAGAGACAGAGTTAACCCCTAAGGAGTTTGAACTTCTGCGTGTTTTGGCAGCACATCCCGGCAGGGTTTATTCAAGAGATGATTTATTGGAAAGAATATGGGGTTATGAATATGATGGGGA
This sequence comes from Desulfosporosinus orientis DSM 765, assembly GCF_000235605.1. Lineage (GTDB taxonomy): Bacteria > Bacillota > Desulfitobacteriia > Desulfitobacteriales > Desulfitobacteriaceae > Desulfosporosinus > Desulfosporosinus orientis. The sequence continues at coordinate 4,998,845 of NC_016584.1, read as the reverse complement.
TACTCGTACGGTTGATGTTCATGTTAGGCACTTGCGTCTAAAAATTGAACAGGATCCCTCCAATCCTGAGTATATTGAGACATTACGCGGCATTGGTTACCGCTTTAAAGGATAGTATTAAAATGAGTTTAAGATGGCGATTAACGGGACTCTTTTTAGGGATGACGGGACTTTCTCTGCTCCTTTTTTGGGTTGGAGATAGCGCGAGGCTGGTGGCCGGCAAGCAACAAAGCGATCTGGGCGTGGCGATTCTTGCTTTGCTTCTTCCGGCCGGAGTGGTCTTTTTCTATGCCAATCAACTTACGCGGCGAATGGAAAAACTTCACGCATCAACTCAACGTATTGCTTCAGGAGATTTTGAGCATATTAATTTATCAGATTCTACGGATGAACTCGGACAATTTACCATCGAACTCAATAGTCTTTCTCGCCATGTGGAAAAGATGGTTCAAGACGGAACTCAAGAAGCTCATAAGATGGAAACAATATTGGCGGGAATGGAAGAAGGGGTTGTGGCTGTAGACCATGTGGGTCGGATTGTCTTAGTAAACGCTGCCGCAGAGAGAATTTTCGAACGTCAAAAAACCGATAGGGATTTGGAATATTTGCTAGAGTTAACCTATGACTCTGAATTAGAGCAGCTTACACGGAAAGTCCTTTCGGGGCAGCCGTCAGCTGCGAAAGAAATCCACATCGGGCAAAAAACGGTCCAAAGTAAAATTAACCCCATTTTAAGCGGGCACGGCAAGTCGCGCGGTGCCGTTATTGTTTTTCATGATGTGACTGAACTTCGAAGACTTGAACAAATGCGTACCGAATTTGTGGCTAATGTTTCCCATGAATTGAGAACGCCGCTAACGTCCATCAAAGGGTTTGTCGAAACACTTCTTGATGGGGCTGCGGATGATCCAGCTTTACGGAATAGGTTTTTAAAAATAATTCAGGATGAGACCTTGCGCTTGCAGCGACTTATCGAAGATCTTTTAACCATTGCTCACCTGGAAGGTCATGAAAATCGGGCAGATGCAGCTTCTGACAAAGTGAGCTATGTGCAGAAAGCTTATCATAAAATTAAGCCGGTTATTCTAAGCATTGCACAGGCAAAGGGTATTCAGGTGGATGTCAATCTGTCGGAAGACTTGCCGCCGCTCACTATTGGAGAAGACTTGTTAAGTCAACTCCTTTTGAATCTTTTGGAAAATGCGGTTAAATATACGACAGAAGGACGTGTCTGGCTGAATGTTCAAGTAGAACCTCAATTTCTTCGCTTAGAGTTTGGGGACACAGGATGTGGCATACCCGCAGACAGGCTGCCAAGAATATTTGAGCGGTTTTATCGAGTGGACAAGGCCCGATCTCGAGAGCAAGGCGGAACCGGACTCGGGCTTAGTATTGTAAAACATATGGTCGAAGGCATTGGCGGTAATATAAGTGTGAAGTCTACACTGGGAGTTGGTACTGTTTTCATATGCAATTTACCAAGAGCAAAACATTAATTATGGGCCATTTCCAGATAATTGCCAGGGGGGAAATATGGAGGGGAATAGAAGGAAAATCCGATATTTATGGGTGGCTATATTGTTACTAATAATAACTGGAGGAGTCGCATGGTGTTATCGTTCGGCATTTATAGCCGGTACAATAAAATTCGCTACGGCTGAATCAGGAACCATCACTCATGAACGTAAAGTTCAGGCAACCTTTGCCAACCAAGAATTACTGGTGATATCACCTCTTTCCGGAAACGTAGAGTATCTTGGGGAAGATGGTCAGCGTGTTAGGCGCGGGGATCCGATTGCTGCTGTTCAATCCGTTCAAAGCCAAACCATTGCGGCGGCAATGAGCGGGCTGTTTATTCACAAGAGTGACGGATTAGAACCAATTATTACTAGTGAAAACCTCTTAACCATGGATCTTACAAAATTGTTAAGCCAATCGGCCAACGTCAAAGTTAGTGGAGACACTGTACAAACAGGGGATGCATTGGGGAAGATTGTTAATAATCTGGTTCCTACTGTTGCCTTCCTTGAGATGCCAACTGTCGACGGGCTTATTGTGGGAAAAACTCTGCGCTTAAAAATAGGCGAGCAAACATTAACGGCTAAAATAATGCGCAAATCCGAAGAACCAAGGGGAGTGGTGGCTCAATTTTCTAATTATGTGGATGGTACTGCAGAGCAAAGACGTCAAGAAGTAACTTGGATATATCGTTCGCCCACCAGTGGAGTCCTTATCCCGAAAAGTGCGCTGTGGACTAAGGGAGAGGAATTGGGTGTCTTTCTTTGGAGTGAGGGGGTTGTGCAGTTTAAAAAGGTGAAAGTCCTTGATGAAAATGAAGACAAGGCTTGTATTGAAGATCTGCCCAATGGGATACCGGTTGTCATTACACCGCGGGATGGGCTGGAAGGGCTGGTACCTAATCCAAAAAAAATCTAGGCAAGGGTTTAAATAGCAGGAAACACACAAAAGGGCGTAGAAGTTAATGCGGAGGAGATAGTCTGATGATACAAAATACGGGCATTGAACAACGCTTACTTGAGGTTCGTCAACGAATATGCCAAGCTGCAAAGCGCAGCAATAGGGATCCGAGTACTATTCGATTGTTGGCTGTATCAAAGACTCAACCTATTTCGGGTTTAGAAGAGGCTTATCAAACGGGTCAAAGAGCCTTTGCAGAAAACCGCGTTCAAGAATGGTTGGAGAAAGCCTCTATTCTCCCTGAGGACTGCGAATGGCATTTGATTGGGAGGCTTCAGACGAACAAAGTAAAGTATTTAAATCATAAGATTGCAATGATACATTCCCTTGATCGGTTTCCATTGCTGGAAACCCTTAACCGGCATGGAGAAAAGCTCAATATTACTTGGACAGCTTTAGTTCAGGTAAATGTAGCTCGGGACCCTGCAAAAGCAGGCCTGATGCCTGAGGAGGTAGCGGATTTCCTGAATTCAGTTGCTGAGTTTCCTCATGTTCGAGTTCAGGGTCTCATGACCATCGGTGCTTTAGAGGCAAGTATGGCAGAAACTCAAGGTTTTTTTCGCCAGCTTCGGGAGTTGAGGGATACTTTGCAGCCGGGTAACCGACCGGGAGTTGACTTGCGGGAGTTATCCATGGGGATGAGCCAAGATTTTGAACTGGCAATTGAAGAAGGGGCTACGCTAATTCGAGTGGGCAGCCAGATTTTTGGTGCCCGATCATAAACCGGAAAGAGGAGGAAGGATAAATGGCCAAATTGATTGATAAAGTAATTGGGATTATGGGATTTGCAGATGAAGAAGCAGAAGAGGAACTTTTTGAAGAAAATGAGCGTGAGAAAAATGTTCAGGAAGAGGTGCGGACAAGCCGCAAGAATGCTCAGGTTGTAAGTATTCATACTCAAAAGCAAATGCGAGTGGTGGTTATGGAACCCAATAACTTCGAAGAAGCTCAAAATATTGCTGATCAGTTGAAAAACCGCCGGCCGGTGATCGTGAATCTTGAAAATGCTGAAAATGTCTTGGCAAAACGCATTGTTGATTTTATCAGTGGGACAACCTATGCTTTAAACGGCAATATGCAAAAAGTAGGCAATGGTATTTTTTTGTTTGTTCCTAATAACGTTGATATTTCTGGAGAAATGCGCGATGAACTTAAAGGTAAGGGTTTGTTTTGGCCTAGTTCAAAAATAGGGAGGGATTAATATTATTTTCGTTATACAGATCATTAATAAAGTAATTTCAATTTTGATCTACGCTATTTTTGTTAGAGTAATCTTGACCTTCTTTGGACCGAAATTTCACCCGGCTAATAACAAATTTGTTGCTGTTATCTATGACATAACCGATCCCTTATTGAAACCTTTTCAACGTTTTCAAATAAGCAATGCGGCTATGGGTGTGGATTTCTCGCCTTTGTTTGCAATCTTTGCTCTGAATATCCTGCAATGGCTCTTGGGGCGAATTTTTCTGATATGAGAGAAACTGTCGATCGAAGCGTATTAAAGTTTTGGGATGAAAAAGATGCTCGTTTGGAAGCGGCCCATTTATTAGATCAATTAAATTTGGTGCTTCATAAAGGCATTAAGCAATTGACCCCGTTTTTGAGTCTGGCAATGAGGGAGTGGCTTGAATCAATAATACGTAAAGAACAGGTTGAATATCGAGCGGAAGGCGGGTTCCCGGAGGCAGAGAGAGTTCGGATTTTTATGGGTCCAAGGGGAGAATGGTTGGACACAGCCGATACGGGCATGGCACTGATCTGGGTCATGCCGACGGATTCTCGTATTCAGCTCCAACATAGGCAGATACTGGGATCACTCATGGGATTAGGTATTCGGCGGGATGTCTTTGGAGATATTCAGCCTGGACAAAAGGGCTTTTATATCGCAGCAGCGTCAGAAATTGTGGACTTTGTTCTCAATAATTGGACAAATGCTGGACGTGATACAATTCAAGTGTCACTTGTAAGGGGAAAGCCTAGCCTGCTTCCTGATTTGGGGGAAGAGCGGCGTATCACCGTTAGTTCATCCCGCATTGATGCAGTCATTGCCAATGCTTTTGGGGTTTCGAGGACAGTTGCCCAGGAGTTGATTTCACAAGGCAAGGTGAGAAGAGGGGGGCTTGTGGTTTCTAAATTCACAACAGAGCTGCAGGCGGATGATATCATCTCTTGTCGTGGGCATGGACGAATCAAGCTATTAAAAAGCGCTCAGACCCGTAAAGAAAGAATTGCTTGGCAAATTCTACTTTTTCGCTCACAACGGCATTAGGAGGGATTTAAGATGGAGATGACTCCTCTTGATATTCGGAATAGAACATTTCCTAAAGGGTTTCGCGGCTATCAATGCGAGGAAGTAGAAAAGTTTCTCGAAGAAGTTAGTCAACAATTTGAGTTAGCCTATACAGAAAATTTCGAGCTTAAAGAAAAGACCAAAGAGTTGGAAACAGAAATCAGTCATTATCGGCAGATTGAAAACACGTTGCAACAGACCTTGGTATTGGCGCAGCAAACTGCTGAAGAAGTAAAGGAAGCAGCGCGCCAAGAGTCAGCTTTAATCTTACGTGAAGCAGAGCATGAAAAATCAAAAAAAGTGTCTGAAGCACAGAAAAAATGGGAAGAAATAGAAGAAGAAATCCAAGCTCTCGCTAGAAAGCGTGATTTACTGCGCACTCAACTCAAGTCTTTTCTGTTGGCTCATTTAGATTTGGAAACGAAACAGGATACCAATGAAGGCATCGCTTGACCCCGAGATGTGAATATGTTGCGGATCTGTTTGGTTTCGTGGTAAAATGATCTACAGATGATTTTGAAGGAGAAGGATTTCATCAATGTTTAGATTAGTTAGTGAGATATCTCCGAACTTTCTGATTCAAGGATTTGGGTTACATCAGGACGAAAATGAGATCTATATTGGCAAAGTAGGTGGCCAAGAGGTTCAACTGATACCTTCCATTGATCGTTTGCATTTAGATAACTTACAAGCGGATGATATAATTTTTAGCGTTGGGTTTGCCGAAGCCGACAATCATTTCCGTGCGGGGGATGTTTTAATGACCGGAAGTGATGATTTATTAGATCGTGCCTTCCGGGCCATGGATGAAATGGAACAACGTGGAGTTGTTGTCAGTTTGACGCCCGCTCAGGATTCCAAGCATTTGTATGTTTCCAAAGAACATATGGATCCCTTTGTTCAAGAATGGAAAAGTCGGAAATTTTCCTTTTTGTGTCTCTGGATGGTGGATCCAATTGATTCGGAAGGACAAGCTAAACTTGTCGCTATTCTGCGGAAAGTCATTATCAAAGATTAATGCTATTATTTACTACATCATAAACGACACTGCATCATAAATGAATAATTCAGACACGTTGAAAAGGACAGTCTTTGTTGAGCAATCTCTGCAGCGAGCGGGAAGCGGTGTGAGCCCGTGAGGTGTAACAAAGAAAATCACCTTGGAGTGAAGGGCTGAAAGTTTTAGTAAGCTTTATTCGGTTTGTCTCCGTTAACGACTTCCGAGTGGCATAATATGGCTACAAGGGTGGTACCGCGAGTAGATCTCGTCCCTTATTGGGGCGGGTTTTTTTTATACACAGGAGGAAATATAAATGGACTATCGCAATACATTAAATTTACCGGAAACGGATTTTCCCATGCGAGGAAATCTTACCAAAAAAGAACCGGAAATTCTCAAAGCCTGGGAAGAGGAGAAGCTTTATGAAAAGGTTCAAAAAGCTCGCGAAGGATGCCCAAAATTCATTCTTCACGACGGACCGCCTTATGCCAATGGGGACATCCATTTAGGTCATGCTATTAATAAAGTTTTAAAGGATATCATCGTTAAGTACAAAACTATGAAGGGCTATGATGCGCCATACGTTCCTGGCTGGGACACTCACGGCCTCCCTATTGAACAACAAGTCATTAAGAAATTAGGAGTTAATCGGCATGCGGTATCTGCATTGGAATTTCGACAAAAATGTCAAGACTATGCGAAAAAGTATGTTGGTATTCAGCGAGAGGAATTTAAGCGGCTGGGTGTAAGGGGGGATTGGGATCATCCTTACATGACCCTGCAGAAGGAGTACGAAGCAGCCCAAATAGGCGTTTTTGGTGATATGACCAAAAAAGGCTATATTTATAAAGGACTGAAGCCTGTATACTGGTGCCCTTCCTGTGAAACAGCGCTGGCTGAAGCAGAAATTGAATATGCTGATAAATCCGCTACAGCTATCTATGTTAAATTTGCCGTAAAAGATGGGTTAAATGTGCTTCCCCAAGAGAATACTTATATCGTTATTTGGACGACAACCCCCTGGACATTGCCGGCAAACTTAGCGATTTCCGTTCACCCTGAATTGAAATATGCCCTTGTTTCTGCCAACAAGGAGCGCTGGGTGGTTGCTGAAGGAATGCTGGATTCCTTGCGTTCCTTATGGAAAATGGATCTTCCCGTGGAAAAGACGTTCAAAGGAAAAGAGCTTGAGCATATTAACTGCAAAAATCCTCTTATGGATCGAGACTCTAAGGTGATTTGCGGGGAACATGTTACCTTAGAAGCCGGTACAGGTTGTGTTCATACGGCACCTGCTCATGGTGAAGATGACTTTTATGTGGGCAAGAAATATGGTTTGCCGGTACTATGTCCTGTAGACCATCAAGGCAAGTTTACTTCGGAAGGAGGAGCCTATGCAGGACTTAAAACCGCAAAGGCGAATCCTGTTATTGTGGAGGATCTGAAAGGATCCAGAGACCTTGTCTTGGAAGAGATAATTGATCACAGCTACCCTCATTGTTGGCGTTGTAAAAGCCCAATTATTTTCCGTGCAACTGAACAATGGTTTGCATCTATTGATGGATTTCGGCAAGCAACTCTGACAGAGATTGAGAAGGTTCGCTGGATTCCTGCCTGGGGAAGAGATCGGATCTATAATATGATAGCGGATAGAGGCGATTGGTGTATTTCCAGACAAAGAACTTGGGGAGTTCCAATTCCTATCTTCTATTGTGAGGATTGCGGAAAAGTGTTGGTCAACGACGAAACCATAGCTAAAGTTCAAGATTATTTCCGGTGCGAAGGATCAGACGCCTGGTTCGCTCACTCTGCGCTGGAACTGCTGCCTGAAGGTACAACCTGTGAATGCGGCGGCAAGACATTCCGTAAAGAAACGGATATTATGGATGTCTGGTTTGATTCCGGGACCAGCCATGTGGGGGTTTTAAAACAGCGGCCTGAGCTTTCATGGCCTGCCGATCTCTATTTAGAAGGTTCGGATCAGCATCGGGGTTGGTTTAATTCTTCTTTGTCCACTTCCGTTGCGGCTTTTGGCCAAGCTCCTTATCGTAATGTATTAACCCATGGCTTTGTCGTGGATGAGCAAGGACGAAAAATGTCAAAATCTCTTGGCAATGGAGTCGATCCTCTTAAGGTTGTGCAAGAACTAGGAGCGGATATTCTGCGCCTTTGGGTTAGCTCGGTGGATTATAAAAACGATGTGGCCGCTTCCCCGCGTATTATGAAGCAAATGTCTGAAGCCTACCGTAAAATTCGCAATACCATGCGCTTTTTGCTGAGCAATCTCAATGATTTCGAACCGGCAAAGGATAAAGTAGCCTATCCAGAACTTCAAGAAATCGACCGCTGGGCGTTGCTTAAGCTTTCTAAGGTTGTTGAGAGAGTGTTAACAGGGTATGAAACCTATGAATTCCATTGGGCATACCATACAATCCACAATTTCTGCACCATTGAGTTAAGCGCTGTTTATTTGGATATTGTCAAGGATCGTCTTTATGTTGAAGGAAAAACATCCCTTCTGCGGCGTTCTGCACAAACAGTATTATACGAAGTTCTTGATGCTTTGGTCCGTCTCTTAGCTCCTATCTTGTCCTTCATGACCCATGAGATTTGGCCTTATATTCCGGGAGAAAAAAGTGTTGACAATGTTCAGATTGCCGAAATGCCTGAGGTCAAAGCTGAATGGATGGATGAAGAATTAGAAAGCCGCTGGGATCAAATACTTGCCTTACGCACAGATGTTGCTAAAGTTTTGGAAAAGGCACGGCAGGAGAAGTTGATTAACCATCCATTGACAGCGCAAGTTGATCTATTCCCTACGGAAGAACAATATAAAGCCTTGCAGCAAGTTCCTAACTTGGCAGAAATTTTTATCGTCTCAAGTCTTGTTATCCATAAACCCGATGAGTCAAGACCTGAAGGAGTCGAAACTGCGGAAGTAAATAAGGGTTTAGGCATACTTGTTCAGCCGGCCAAAGGAGAAAAATGCGAGCGATGCTGGATGTATCATGAGGATGTTGGCAAGGATAAAGAGCATCCGACAATTTGCCCGCGCTGCAGTTCAGTAATTTCTGAAAAGTTTTAGTAGACATTTTCAATAAAAGAGGATATGATATAGTAAATAAAGCAATAAATACTCGGATGACACTAGCAGGAGAGATCTGAATTTTTCAGGCGCCGAAGGAGAAATCTCTTGAATTCGCTTTTTCAAGGGGGGAAGCTCTCAGGCAAAAGTACTGCTAGATGACGAGACTCTGGAGAGTTTCTTGTAAAAAGAACACCAAAGGGGAAGCCTTACGGGCGAATCTCTCAGGTTAAAGGACAGAGAAGATGCGATAGCGCATTTTCTCTGTCCTTTTTTGGATTATCAAATTTTTCCATGTATAACCGTGGAAGGGTTAGTTTGTTGCGCCCTTTTACAGCAACAACAGACAACCGCCTGGGCCTGAAAGGTTCGCGCCAGCCTAGTTTTATGATGTAAAATATTTACTTTGATGCAGGAAAATGTAAGGAGGATTTGAAATGGTTGAAGCAAAACGTACTCCACTTTATGAAGAACATTTAGCTGCCAAGGCTAAACTGATTGATTTTGGAGGTTGGGAAATGCCCGTTCAGTATGCAGGTGTTATCGACGAACATCATACTGTCCGTACTAAAGCCGGCCTTTTTGATGTCTCACATATGGGTGAGATCGATGTCCATGGCGAAGAGGCATTGGCTTTTGTCCAAATGCTGATCACCAACGATGTAACGAAGATTGAAGACGGTAAAATTCTTTATTCTCCAATGTGTTACCCAAGTGGAGGAATTGTCGATGATTTATTGGTTTATCGCTATGATTCTCAGCGTTTTCTTCTTGTAGTTAATGCCTCCAATACGGATAAGGACTTTGCTTGGATTAAAGATCAAGCTAAAAATTTTCAAGTGGAAACAGAGAATATTTCTGATCAGTATGCACAGCTTGCCTTACAGGGACCATTAGCTGAAACCATTCTCCAGCGTATTTCCAGTGCGGATCTTTCTCAAATACATTATTATTACTTTGCTCACGGCGAAATTGATGGAGTGAATTGTCTTATCTCCCGGACGGGTTATACGGGAGAGGATGGCTTTGAAATCTATGTTTCCCCTGAATATGCACGACAGTTGTGGAGGAAAATTCTGGAGGACGGCGCGGGTGAAGGAGTTCAGCCCATTGGCTTAGGGGCTCGGGATACGCTGCGTTTTGAAGCTCGCCTGCCCTTATACGGCAATGAGTTAGGTGCAGAAATTTCTCCTCTTGAAGCCGGTCTCGGAATTTTTGTAAAACTCGATAAAGCCGATTTTATCGGCAGAGAAGCGCTCTTAGCCCAAAAAGAACAAGGGGTACCGCGTAAGCTGGTAGGACTGGAAATGATTGATCGCGGAATTGCCCGCTCTCACTATCCATTACAAAAAGATGGAGAGGAAATTGGCTTTGTTACCTCAGGTTCTTTCTCACCAACCTTAAATAAAAACATTGCTTTAGGCTTAATTCGTTCAGATTTAGCGATTCAAGGAGAGATTATTAATGTTATGATTCGCGGTAAAGCTGTGAAAGCCAAGATCATACCCTCCTTATTTTATAAGCGTGGCAGTCAGCAATTATTGTCCAGTATTGCTTAATAGTTACGGATGGTTCTATTTCCCTATGGGTAAAATAAACAAAACTTTGAGGAGGATGATTTTTAATGAATCCAGTAGAGCTAAAATATAATAAAGAACATGAGTATGCTAAGTCAGAAGGAAGTATTGTAACATTTGGAATTACCGATCATGCCCAAGAAAGTTTAGGGGATGTGGTATTTGTTGAGCTTCCTGATGTGGGGGCGGAAGTAACTGCGGGAGAATCCTATGGTACCGTGGAATCTGTTAAAGCTGTTTCCGATATAACGGCATCGGTGAGTGGAAAAGTTATCGAAGTGAATACAGCGGTTATGGATGCCCCGGATCTTCTGAATTCTGACCCATACGGAGAGGGATGGCTGATTAAAGTTGAAGCTGAGGATTTGTCTCCTCTGGATGAGATGATGACAGCCGAGGAATATGAAGTATTTGTAGCACAGGAGGACCATTAGAATGAACTTCGTACCGAATACTGACTGCCAGAATGAACGGCTCTTAGCTCGTATTGGGGTTAAGTCGGTTGAGGACCTCTTTGCAGATATTCCTCAGGAAGTACGGATGCAGCGTCCTCTTGCCATCAGCGGAGGGATGTCGGAGCAGGAATTGGTCAAACATGTTAAAGGCTTAGCCAATCGTAATAAAACCGTGGAAGGATTTATGTCTTTCCTAGGGGCGGGTGCCTATGAACATTACATTCCCAGTTTTATTGACCAGTTGCTGCTTCGTTCTGAATTTTATACTGCTTACACGCCTTACCAACCGGAAATTAGTCAAGGAACCCTTCAGGCGATTTATGAATACCAGACTTTAGTTTGTGAATTAACCGGTATGGATGTAACCAATGCGTCTATGTATGATGGTGCTTCGGCATTGGCTGAAGCAGCCCTCATGAGTTGTGATGCTACTCGACGTAAAAAAGTCATTGTCTTGCAAACAGTTCACCCGGAATATCGTGAGGTCTTGAAAACCTATCTGCCGCCTCGGGGTGTTGAATTAGTGGAAATTCCCTATCAGGACGGTGTTGTGGACCTAAAAGCTTTGGAAGAAGCTTTACAAAGTGATATTGCCGGTGTGCTTGTGCAAAACCCTAATTTCTTTGGCTGCTTGGAAAAAGCAGATGATATTGTCCAGCTGGCTCATGCTAAAGGAGCTTTGGTGGTGATGTCCGTCAATCCGGTTTCTTTAGGTTTAATAAAGACCCCGGGAGAATGTGGGGCAGATATTGTTGTTGGTGAAGGTCAACCTTTCGGCAATCCATTGAACTATGGAGGTCCTTATTTAGGATTCTTAGCTTGCCGGGATAAGTTTGTACGACGTATGCCAGGGCGGATTGTTGGAGCAACTACAGATAAAAATGGGAAAAAAGGTTATGTCTTAACCCTTCAAGCTCGCGAACAGCATATCCGCCGGGAAAAAGCCACCTCCAACATATGCTCAAATGAAGCACTCTGTGCCTTGGCCTTTACCATGCATTTGAGTGCCCTTGGCAAAACAGGGCTCAAGCAAATGGCTTATCTGAATTTGCAGAATGCTCACTATGCTGCCCAAGAAATCGGGAAAATTCCCGGGATGAAAGTAGCTTTTCCAGGGCCCTTCTTCAATGAATTTGTAATTCAGTCTAAGATCGAGCCGGCAAAAATCAATGCAAAACTTTTGGATGATCAAATTATCGGCGGACTTGATCTGGCCCGTTTCTATCCTGAGCTCGGTCATCATCTCCTTATTTGTGTAACTGAAACTAAGTGTAAAGCAGATATTGATCGGCTCGTGGCCAGATTGGGGGCAATCCAGTGAAGACATTAGAATCGCTGATTTTTGAACTTAGTGCCGATGGTCGGAGCGCTGTTAGTTTACCCGCTTGTGATGTACCGGAGGTTCCGGTTGAAACGTTAATATCCGCAGACTTATTGCGTCAGGAGCAGCCTCACCTGCCAGAGGTTTCAGAGGTTGACGTGGTTCGTCACTTTACACGTCTATCCACCTTTAACCATGGTGTGGATACAGGGTTTTACCCTCTCGGATCATGCACCATGAAGTATAACCCAAAGGTCAATGAAATGCTGTCAAGACTCTCAGGGTTTACAAACCTGCATCCCTATCAGCCCGAGTCCCTTACTCAAGGAGCTTTGCAGCTTATGGCAGAACTTCAAGAAGACCTTTGTGAATTGGCTGGAATGGACGGCTTTACTCTTCAGCCTGCTGCCGGCGCCCATGGAGAAATGGTCGGCATGTTAATCATTAAAGCTTATCATGACCACCGCCAAGACAGTAAGCGTAAAAAAGTGATTGTTCCAGATTCTGCTCACGGGACAAACCCTGCAACCGCTGCCATGGCCGGATACCAAATTATTCAGGTTCCCTCCAATGAGCGTGGCGGAGTGGATTTAGAAGCTTTGAAAAAAGTTCTCAACGATGAAGTTGCAGCGCTGATGCTGACGAACCCAAATACTGTGGGACTTTTTGATGAGAACATTTTAGAAATTACGAAACTTGTTCACGATGTAGGAGGATTGCTTTACTACGATGGAGCGAACACCAATGCTGTCATGGGCATTGCTCGCCCAGGAGATATGGGCTTTGATGTTGTTCATCTCAACTTACACAAAACTTTTGCTACCCCCCATGGAGGCGGAGGCCCAGGGGCTGGCCCTGTTGGAGTTAAAAAGTTTTTAATGCCTTTCCTCCCTAAACCGATTGTCGTTCGGAATGAGGATGGAACTTTTGCTCTAAAAGAGGATATGCCTTTATCAATTGGCCGTGCACGTTCCTTTTATGCGAACTTCTCCGTATTAGTAAAGGCCTACTCCTATATACGAAGCCTTGGCGGAGATGGCTTAAAGGCAGCCTCAGAGAATGCTGTGATAAACGCCAATTATTTAATGAGCATCCTTAAGGAGCACTACTATTTGCCCTTTGATAGGGTTTGCAAGCATGAATTTATAATTACACCTAAAAACCTCAAATCCACCGGAGTGCATACTTTAGATATTGCTAAGCGCTTATTAGATTATGGCTATCATCCCCCGACCATTTATTTCCCTATTATTGTTGAAGAGGCTATGATGATCGAACCGACAGAAACAGAAAGTATCGAAACTTTAGACCAATTTGCCGAAGTGTTGATCAAAATTGCCGAGGAAGCGCATCAAGATCCAGACCTTCTTAAGAATGCTCCCTATACAACGTTAGTGACGAGATTAGATGAAGTGGGGGCAGTACGAAAGCCAAACTTACGATGGCGTAAAGAATAAGAGCTGCTTCTAAGAATGACACAGGATACGATTTGTATCCTGTGTTTTCATAGTAAGCCAATTAAGTTTTTTTATATAGAGAAATCCAAGAATTATAATTGTTTTAGTCATTAAATGTTAATAAATCAAAATAACCTGCAGGATTTATTTAAAAAAAGTTGAATATATCAGGTTGTACCAAAAATTACTTTCCGGGAATGAGGTGATCCCATGCTTATCGAAGTATTACCGAGTACAGGTTACCAGCGGATGCCCTATTTGGAAGACCGATTAGTCATCGTGATTGACGTTTTGAGGGCTACAAGCACCATTGTAACGGCCTTGGCTAATGGCTGTCAGGCCATTATTCCTGCCCTTACCCCTGAAGAAGCTTTGGAGAAACGTCTGACTCTTCCGGGTTCTTTATTAGGAGGAGAGCGAGATTCGTTGATAATTGAAGGATTTGATCTGGGCAATTCGCCCTTTGATTATGTGCCGGAAAAGGTTGGCGGCAGAAGAGTCATAATGACGACAACAAATGGTACTCGAGCGATACGGGATTCAATTGCAGCACCCATTATCTGGATGGCTTCTTTTGTTAACATGCAAAGTATTGTTTTAGCAGTCCTTAGAGAATTTGAAAATAACCATCGCCTGCAGGGAATAGTCGTCTATTGTGCCGGAACAGAAGAACGGTTTGACCTTCCGGATATTCTTTGTGCAGGTATGTTCATTGATGCATTAGGGTCGGAGATTATGCTCAATGATTTAGGTGAAGCGGCTCTTATGTTATACCGGAGTTTGGAGGATCATCTCCTTGAAGCAATCCGTAACTCTGTTCATGGAAAAAGACTTATGTCTTTAGGACTTGAAAGAGACATTATATATTGTTCAACTCCCAATATTTTACCGGTTGTTCCAGTTGTTCAGGATGGAGAAATTGTCTGGCTGACGGGAGAGTGACTATTTTATAAGTAGAGCAAGCGTATCCTTTTTATGGATGTTTGTCGAAATTATATGAATAAACATTAATTTGTCGTTATGGTTCGAAAAGAGTATAATATCAGAAGTGAAACAAAAGACTTCTGGAAAGAGACTTTCTATGAAGCAATTGCCATGTTTAATATTTTTAAAAAGTATAACCTGGCAGGTTGCTTTATGAGTTATAAGAGCCACTACGACCATCGCTTGTGCATACTATTAAAATAGGAGGGTGATGATTCAATGGAAACTTTTACAGTACCCGTTGGTATATCAAACCGTCACATTCATTTATCACAAGATCATATTGAAGCGTTATTTGGGAAAGGCTATACTTTGACAAAGATGAAAGATCTCAGTCAGCCAGGTCAGTATGCTTGTGAAGAAACGGTTTCTATTACCGGACCCAAAGGAACAATTTCTGGAGTTCGTGTTTTAGGGCCTGCCCGAAAAGCTTCCCAAGTAGAACTTGCGGGAACAGATACGTTTAAAGTTGGATTGAAACCTCCTGTTCGTGATTCCGGAAAAATTGAGGGAACCCCAGGAATTGACGTAGAGGGTCCAAAGGGTCGTGTTCATTTGGACCAAGGGGTTATTGTTGCAGCCCGTCATCTTCATATGACACCTGAAGATGCTGAAAAGCACTCTGTAAAAGATGGAGATCATATTCAAGCCATCGTTCCGGGGCCTCGCGGAGGAATTATGGGGCAAGTTTTAGTTCGCATCAGTCCTGATTATGCCTTAGATTTACATGTTGATACGGATGAAGGGAATGCCTTCAGTCTGGTAAATGGTCAGCAGATAGAAGTATGTAAGGCTACAGAATGATCCTAAATTGGGCTCTAAGGCCACTGAGGAATTATATAGAATTAGGCTGAAAAGGCTGCAATAAATCATGAACAGATTTATTGCAGCCTTTTATTCATGGTTGAATTGTGACATTATTTTAAGGTGAAGGTCAATTAAACTATACAATTTGTGTAAATTTAATTGAGGTGGGAACACTAAAATTGAGGTTGTTACGTGAGGTGAGTAACGTGGCCGATGCAGATTGGAATCAGGAAAAGACCAAGAACATATCGGAGAAGAAAAGTGAAAAGACTGCTGATTATAACGGCGTAAGTGTTCACGAATTGGCTCGATTAAATCATCAAGTTACATTATTATCTGAAACTCTGGAAAA
This sequence comes from Desulfosporosinus orientis DSM 765, assembly GCF_000235605.1. Lineage (GTDB taxonomy): Bacteria > Bacillota > Desulfitobacteriia > Desulfitobacteriales > Desulfitobacteriaceae > Desulfosporosinus > Desulfosporosinus orientis. The sequence continues at coordinate 4,983,039 of NC_016584.1, read as the reverse complement.
AATGAGATTGGCGGAATATATTGCTTACCTTAATCGTCCGGGACGAATGCTTTGGTTTAATTTTTTGGTGGGGTTATTGCGAGGTTTGGGAACGGCCCTTGGAGCCGGTTTACTGGCAGGATTTGCTTATTTCCTTTTAAAAAGGATCGTGGTTTTGAATTTACCAGTGATTGGCGGCTTTATCGCAGAGTTAAGCAAATATGTGCATCAGCCTTAATAGGAAAGGAAGGCGAGAATTTTGAAAGAGCAAAAGGAATACGACAAATTGATACAAAACCTTCGTGATGAAAGAGCAGAGATGATAGAAACCGCGGCTGAACTTATTAGTGGAGATATGCGAGATTCGTTGGGGGAATTATCACTGGCAGATAATCATCCTGCCGATGTTGGTACTGAAGTTTATCAAAGGTCTCAAGATGTTGCTGAGTATGATCGTTTAAGCCATAAGATCGGAGCAATTGATGGAGCATTAGAACGCTATGAAAAAGGGGAATATGCAAAGTGCGAGCATTGTGGTCAGGAAATTCCCTATGAACGACTTGAGCTGATGCCGTATACGACGGTCTGTACAAAATGCAGCCGCAAAGAGGAGAAAGAAGAGCAGCATTCTCTGCATCGTGAACCTGTTGAAGACGAAATTCTGAATCGCCCGTTTTCCAGAACCTTTAATGATGGCACTGACCAGGTTGAATTTGATGGTGAAGATGCTTGGCAGGCAGTTGCACGTTACGGAACCTCAGATTCTTTGCAGGATTTAGGAACGAATCGAGATATCTCAGATCCTAATGATCTATATGAAGATGGCGACGAAGTAATTGGAGCCGTCCAATATATTGAGACCCTTGAAACGCAAAGAGAGCCTGAAGGGCGAGTAAATACTATTCACTACGGAAAAAAACACGGCCGTACTTAGTTGAATCTCTGGAAAGTTTGTAAATAGTTTGCCCCGCTAAGAGCCCTGTGTTAAGATGAGATAAGAAAAGTGGGGTGTCGTTCGTTGTTGGTTTGGCTTGCAATAATCGGGGTTTGGGGTATTGATCGCTGGCTGAAGATTCTCGTTCAAACAAACTTTATTCCAGGGGAAACCCTGAAAGTTATTCCAGAAATATTTCATCTTACCTATGTCTTGAATCCGGGTGCGGCTTTTGGTCTGATGGCCGGCCGAACCTGGATTTTTGTAGTTACTGCGGTTTTGGTAGTTTTCGGTGTGATTTATGGGCAATTCCGTATTCCCCGCAAGGAGTGGATTACACGTCTGGCCTTAGGTATGATCGGGGGAGGAGCATTAGGGAACTTGTATGACAGACTTGTGATTGGACGGGTTGTCGATTATCTTGATTTTCAAATTTGGCCTTATGTTTTTAATTTTGCTGATAGTATGATCGTTATTGGAGTAGGACTGCTGATCTTGGCCCTGCTTAGGGAAGAAAAGGCAAAAAATGAAGTTGCCGATGATTAAGTACTTTCATGCAAATCCAATAAAGTATTGGCGGTTATGAAGATGGACAAAGCAGTAAATGAAAGGGACAATAAGAATGACTGCCCAATGGTTGAGTCGGAATTAGTCAGTGATGATGACTTATGCCAAGGCTTAGATTCTCTGATAAGTATGGAAAGGATTGAACTTCCGGAGGGAGTTCGCCTGGATGTTGGAGTGACAGAAGTATTAGGCAGGAGCAGGTCTTATGTCCAAGGACTTATTATTCAAAATTATATTTTAGTTAACGGACTGAGTAAAAAGGCAAATTATAAAGTACGCTTTGGCGATAAAATTACAGTTATGGTTCCTCCTCCTCAAGAGCTTCAGGCTGAACCAGAAAACATCCCCCTGGAGATCCTTTATGAAGACGAAGATGTATTGGTTGTGAATAAGCCCCAAGGGATGGTCGTTCATCCGGCTCCGGGTGCTTGGCAGGGAACCTTGGTTAATGCCTTGTTATTTCATTGTCATAATCTTTCCGGTATCAATGGGGTGCTGCGTCCCGGGATTGTCCATCGTATTGATAAAGATACTTCGGGAATTTTGGTAGTGGCCAAGAATGATACTGCCCATCAAGGGCTTGCTGCCCAGCTGAAAGCGCATTCTATGGAGCGCAGGTATTTGACCATAGTGCACGGCGTGATTCATGAACCCTCTGGAACAGTCGATGCGCCCATTGGAAGGGATCCGGCCGAACGAAAACGGATGGCAGTGGTAAGGCAGCATTCTAAGCATGCAGTGACACACTATACCGTATTAAAACGCTTGAGTGAAACAACTTTTCTCGAAGTTCGCTTAGAAACAGGGAGAACTCATCAAATACGTGTTCATATGGCCTATATTAAGCACCCGGTCTTTGGAGATCCTGTGTATGGTCCGAAAAAAAACAAATTTGGTTTACAGGGACAAATGCTTCATGCGGCTCACTTAGGATTTAAACATCCCGTTAAGGGAGGTTGGCTGGAGTTCGATGCTCCGCTGCCTTCAAAATTTGCTGAAGTTCTTGAAAAATTGCACGATGGAGTAAGCTGGGATGTATAAAGTTGAATTTCAGATTGACTTTTGCTTAATCCTAAAGTAAACTTAGGAACAAGTATTATAGCCTTTAATTAAGTCCTGAGAGGCTTGAGAAGGCAGACGGAAACGAGGGAAAACTGTCTGCTATTTTCAGACAGTTTTTTGTACTGGTCAGAAAGTATGACTCTGGTTTCTAATTATAACTGCTGATCTTAGGCATCCAAGAGGGAGAAAGGAGTTAGAAGCCTTTGGAAGGAACTGTTAAAAGCAAGATTCTAGATGCAGACGGAATTCGCCGGGCAGTCACCCGTATTTCTCATGAAATTGTCGAGAAGAACAAAGGGACCGACAAATTGGTCTTAGTAGGGATTCGGCGCAGAGGGGTGCCTTTGGCTCAACGAATTCAGCAGTATATTGAAGAATTCGAAGGCGTAAAAGTTCCCTTGGGAATTTTAGATATTACTCTCTATCGAGATGATTTAAGTACTATTGATATTCATCCGGTGGTTCACGAAACGGATATTCCAGTAAGTATTGAAGGAAAAGCCGTTATTCTCATCGATGATGTTCTTTACACCGGGAGGACAGCCCGGGCGGCTCTGGACGCTACTATGGATATTGGCAGGCCGGACCGGATTCAACTGGCAGTGCTTGTGGATCGCGGACACCGGGAATTGCCTATTCGAGCAGATTATGTCGGCAAGAACCTGCCCACTTCAAGGCGTGAAATTGTGGCTGTACGCCTAAAAGAAGTGGATGGAGACGAAGATATCCTTCTCCTTGAACGGGATGACAGTTATCATAAAAGTTAAAGGAACGGTTACCCTTTTAAATGTTATCCAGAGAGATAACCAAAGGGCGAGCGGGATTGTTAGGTTATGCCTATTTTTAAAATCCTCTCCCTTTTGGGATGAGGATTTTTTATTTTTTAGGATACTAAAGTCAGGAGGCCAAAATGCACGGGAACTAAAGGTAGATGGTCTGTTGCAAGGGTTCTGACAGCATGAATGAAGTTAGGGAGGTTTATCGATGAAATGGCAGCGTAAAGACATCTTGGCAATCGAGGATATGAGTGTTGAGGAAATTCGTCATATTCTGCATACGGCGAAAGTGATGAAGGAAATTCTCATGCGCCCTATTAAGAAATTACCGACGTTAAAAGGGAAATCCGTAGTTAATCTTTTTTATGAAGCAAGTACTCGGACACGAACCTCCTTTGAGATGGCAGCGAAAGTTTTAGGAGCGGATACAACCAGTATTGCCGTAGCTCAAAGCAGTGTCAGTAAAGGGGAAAGTCTCTATGACACAGCCAAAACAATTCAAGCGATGCGCGCTGATGTAGTGATTCTCAGACATTCCAGTTCCGGAGCAGCCAAGTTTTTAGCGGATATCCTTGATCCGTCAGTGATTAATGCGGGCGATGGCCAGCATGCCCATCCTACCCAGGCTTTACTGGATATTTTCACTATGCAGGAACATTTGGGAGACTTAGAGGGCAAGAACGTGGTTATTGTAGGGGATATACTCCATTCTCGAGTCGCCCGCAGCAATGCCTGGTGCCTGCAGAAAATGGGAGTGAACGTAACCTTTGCCGGTCCTCCTACCCTGGTGCCTGAGGAACTGAAAGGGCTGGGAGTAAAGATGACCTATGATTTGGACAGTGTTTTGCCGGGAGCTGATATTGTCATGGCTCTCAGGCTTCAGCTGGAACGACAGAAAAGCGGATTATTTCCCAGTTTGCGAGAGTATAGTCAACTCTATGGGTTGACAACAGAACGCCTTAAGAAAACCGGCAAGCAGAGTATTGTGCTGCATCCCGGGCCAATGAATAGAGGCGTGGAGATCGCTGACGATGTGGCTGATGGTGTAGATGCCTTAATCGAGCGCCAAGTTACCAACGGCGTAGCCATTCGGATGGCGCTAATTTATTTACTGGTAGGAGGGTCAAGCAATGTGGTGGCTTAAAGATGTATGGGTTATTGATCCCAGTCAGAAGATATCTGCTCCCCGGCATGTGCTTATCAAAGACGGCATAGTGTTGGACGTTTCAGCTTCAATGACCGAAGAAGAAGTATTGTCAAAAGCCCAGGGTGAAGCTGTGGAAGAGATTGACGGCAAAGGGAAGTTTGCTTTTCCGGGACTTATCGATGTACACACTCACCTGCGCGAACCGGGCCAAGAGGATAAAGAGGATATTCTCAGCGGGTCAAGGGCTGCTGTACGGGGAGGATTCACTACAATTTTAGCCATGGCTAATACCCTGCCCCCCATTGACAACCGAGCTTTGGTTGAGTTCGTACGCAGGCAGGGTGAACGCGCCGGCTATGCTCATATTCTGCCTATCGGTACAGTGACCAAGGGTATGCAGGGCAGTGAACTGGTTGAGATGGCGGATATGAAAGCAGGGGGAGCGGCAGCTTTTTCTGATGACGGCAAGAATATTCAAAATGCAGAAGTGATGCGGCTGGCCTTAGAATATGCCAAAATAACCGGATTCCCTATTATCAGTCATTGCGAGGATAAAAATCTGGCCGGAGAAGGTCTCATGCGCCGGGGTGTCGCTTCAGGCAGGATGGGACTGAAGGGAATTCCCGCCAGCGCCGAAAGTGTGATTGTAGCCAGGGATTTGATCTTGGCGGAAGAAACCGGCGGCAAGCTGCATCTGGCTCATATTTCTTCGGCTGAAAGTGTGGAGTTGATTCGCAGGGCTAAAGCCAAGGGGGTGGATGTCACGGCAGAAGTCAACCCTCACCACTTGATCTTCTGCGATGAAGAGATTGGGATTACTGATACGGCTCTTAAAGTCAACCCTCCCCTCGGCTCCCAGGCCGACCGGGAAGCGCTTATTGAGGGACTTCGTGATGGAATCATCGATATGATTGCCACGGATCATGCCCCCCACACTCAGGCGGAAAAAGCCCGTCCTTTTGCTGAGGCTCCTTTTGGGATAAACGCTCTGGAGACAGCTTTAAGTGCGGTGTGGCAGTATTTGGTTCTTCCGGGGAGACTCTCCTTAGATCGAGTGATTGAAGCTTGGAGCTTATCTCCAGCCAGGAGATTTGGACAGCAGGGAGGAACTCTGAAACCTGGAGCAGTGGCAGATATGGTGCTCTTTGATCCGGATTTTTCGGAAGTGATTGAGCCCGCCAAGCTGGCTTCCAAAGCGCGCAATACACCGTTTCTGGGCAAGACCATGGAAGGATTTCCTGTCATGGTTTGGGTTGAGGGGCGGCTTGTTCAGAGGGACCGAACCGTTATTTAGAAGGGTTTCTTAGAAACATTGGAAAAAGAATACATTAGATTAGAGATAGATGATGAAGCATTCAGATAAGTGTAATTCAATTAAGGATTATGGAAAGCAGAATTTCGGGAGAGGGGAGTGTGGGAAGGTGGCTTATCTTGTTTTTAAAGATGGGAAAGTCTTTGAGGGAGAAGAGTTTGGAGAGTGGAGCTCTGACCGGGTTGAAGAACAGGAGGTTGTCTTCAATACGTCCATGAGCGGTTATCAAGAAATGGTCACCGATTTGTCCTATGCCGGGCAAATACTGGTACTTACTCAGCCTCTGATTGGCAACTATGGCTGGCATCACGAGGAAAATGAAGCAGCTAAAACTCGCTTGCAGGGTCTGATTGTCAGGGAGCTTTCTCAGGGCGAGGGCAGTCTGCACTGTGAGGGATCTCTGGAAGATTACTGCCTTCAGCATGGTGTGCGGGGGTTAAAGGGTGCTGATACAAGGGCTTTGACGAGATATTTGCGGCAATTTGGGACCTTGCCCGGGGTACTGGTCAAAACCAAGGAGGCCGGGCAGGAGTACTGGGCCAACCCTGAGAAGAGATGCGTGACTAACAGCGAACATTGGGTGTACCGGTCTACTGTCAAAGAAGTCTACGAAATTCCCGGATCCGGTCCCTTAATTGCGGTATTGGATTTCGGAGTTAAACGCAATATTATTCGCAGCCTGCAAAAACAAGGTTTTCGGATTATGGTCTTCCCGGCCAGGTCTTCTGCGGAAGAAATTCTCAGACAGCGGCCCAGAGGCTTGGTTGTGAGCAATGGTCCGGGAGATCCTGAGGAACTGCCGGAAGGAGTAGGGACAGTACGGGAGCTGTATAATAAGCTGCCGGTTTTAGGAATCTGTTTAGGGCATCAGCTTTTAGCCCTGGCAGCAGGGGGAAGAACTTATAAGCTGCCTTATGGGCATCGGGGCGGAAATCATCCAGTGATAGATATTCGTTCCGGAAAGGCTACGATGACCTCGCAAAACCATGGTTATGCCGTAGAAGAAGCATCCTTAGCAGGTTCAGGTTTTGAAGTAACCTTAAAAAATCTCAATGATGGAACAGTAGAAGGAATGGAGCATCAAATCTATCCTATTCTTTCCGTTCAATTTCATCCGGAAGGTGCTCCGGGACCAGAGGAAAATGCTGAAATCTTCCAGCGCTTCAAAGCCATGGTCTTAGATACTTCATCACAAAAGGGGAGGGAATAAGCATGCCCAAGCAAGAATGGAAAAAAGTTCTGGTCATTGGATCCGGCCCCATCGTGATTGGGCAAGCTGCCGAGTTTGACTACGCGGGCACTCAGGCCTGCCGTGCCTTGCGGGAAGAAGGGGTGGAGGTCATTCTCATTAATTCCAACCCTGCCACTATTATGACAGACCGGGAAACGGCGGACCGGGTTTATATAGAGCCTTTGACTGTGGAATCCGTGGAACGGATTATTGAACGGGAGAGGCCGGATGGGCTGATACCCACCATGGGCGGGCAGACAGGCCTGAACCTGGCTTATCAGCTGGCCAAACGAGGGGTTTTGGAACGCTGTGAAGTGACCTTAATGGGAACTTCCCTGCAGAGCATTGATCAGGCTGAAGATCGGGAAAGTTTTCGGGCCTTGATGAAAGAGCTGGGGGAGCCTATTCCCGAGAGTAAAATTGTCTCTTTAGTTGAAGACGCTCTCATATTTGCCGGTGAAACGGGATACCCTCTCATTGTACGTCCAGCCTTTACCTTAGGCGGTACGGGAGGCGGCATCGCTCATAATCCGGCGGAGCTGGAGGAGATTGCTAAAAGCGGCTTGCAGGCCAGTCTAATTGATCAGATCTTAGTGGAGAGAAGTGTGGCCGGATGGAAGGAAGTGGAATTTGAGGTTTTAAGGGACAGTGCAGGCAACTGCATTACTATTTGTCATATGGAAAACATGGACCCTGTAGGGGTACATACGGGGGACAGCATTGTGGTGGCGCCTTGCCAGACATTAACGGACCGGGAAGTCCAAATCCTGCGCAGTGCTTCTCTGCACATTGTTAATGGTTTAGGCATTGAAGGAGGATGCAATGTTCAGTTTGCTTTGCATCCCTCCAAAATGGAATACGTGGTCATTGAGGTAAACCCCAGGTTAAGCCGTTCCAGCGCCTTGGCTTCCAAAGCTACAGGCTATCCTATTGCCAAGGTTGCCGCAAAAATTGCCTTAGGCTATGCTCTCACAGAGCTGAAAAACGCGGTAACGGGCAAGACTTCGGCTTGTTTTGAACCGGCTTTGGATTATGTTGTGGTTAAATTCCCCCGCTGGCCCTTTGATAAGTTTACGGATGCTGATCGCCATTTAGGCACTCGGATGAAAGCAACGGGAGAAGTCATGGGAATCGGACGCAACCTGGAAACCGCCCTCTTGAAAGCGATTCGCTCCCTGGACATAAAAGTCTATGGAGTACGTTTGCCGGAACTTGAGGAATTATCCGATGCAGAACTTGAGACGGCCTGCCGGGAGCCGGATGACCGCCAGCTCTTCGTTTTTGCCGAGTGCTTAAGACGGGGCAGGACGGTGGACTGGCTGGTTCAAACAACGGGCTGGAATCGCTATTATTTGCAGATTCTCGAAAAACTGGTAGATGAGACGGAGGTTTTGGCAGGAGCTCCCTGGAATATGCAGGCCTTGCTGCGCGCCAAACGCTTGGGATTCTCTGATCAGGAGATTGCTTTTCTCTGGAAGAGCAGTGAGGATGAGGTTTACCGGTATCGAGGAGAGCAAGGCATTTACCCGGTTTTCAAAATGGTGGATACCTGTGCCGGGGAGTTTGAAGCCACAACTCCTTACTTCTATTCCAGTTATGATGTAGAGGATGAGGGGGAAGTTCATAGAGGGCCTAAAGTGGTGGTATTGGGTTCCGGTTCCATCCGCATCGGGCAAGGTATAGAATTTGACTATTGCTCCGTCCATGCTGTCCTGGCTTTGCGCAAAGCAGGCTATGAAAGTATTATTATTAATAACAATCCTGAGACGGTTTCTACGGACTTTGACACCGCCGATCGCTTATACTTTGAGCCCTTAACCTTAGAGGATGTCTCGGCGATTCTAGATAAGGAACAGCCTGACGGAGTGGTCGTCCAATTCGGAGGGCAGACCGCCATCGGTTTGGCCAGCGGTTTGGCTCGGCGTGGCTACCGGATTCTGGGAACCACCGTGGAAAATATTGACCGGGCGGAGGAGAGGGGAACCTTTGACCGTGTACTCCAGGAACTAAGCGCCAAACGGCCCCGGGGAGGCGGAGCAACTAATATGGAGCAGGTCCGGCAAGTCTCCCGGGAAATTGGCTTCCCCTTGGTGGTGCGTCCTTCTTACGTATTGGGAGGGCGGGCCATGGACATTGTTTATGGGGAAAAGGAGTTGGAGGTTGTCAGCAAACGTGCCCTTTCGGCTTCCTCGGATCAAGAAATCTGGATGGATCAGTATCTCCTGGGCAAAGAGGTGGAAGTTGACGCCATCTCCGATGGAGAGAACGTCTTTATCCCCGGAATTATGGAACATTTAGAACGGGCAGGTGTCCACTCCGGAGATTCTATCGCCGTCTATCCTCCCCAAACCTTAGATTCCTCTATGCAGGAACGCATCATTGCTTTAACGGAGTCCTTGGCCCGGTCTTTAGATATTAAAGGATTATTGAACATCCAATATGTCATTTATCAGGAAGAGTTATATGTGTTGGAGGTTAACCCTCGGTCCAGCCGGACAGTACCGTTTCTCAGCAAAATTACCGGGGTTCCCATTGTTGATTGGGCAACCCAAGTGATCTTAGGCCGGAAATGGGAAGAGATAGGAATCCCCCGCGGGCTTTGGCCTGTTTCCGATCGGGTTGCCGTCAAAGCACCGGTGTTTTCCTTCTCTAAGCTGCAGCGGGTTGAACCCTCATTAGGGCCGGAAATGAAATCCACAGGTGAAGTTATGGGTATGGACAGAACTTATGAGAAAGCCCTTTATAAGGCTTTGCTGGGTGCCGGGATGTCCTTCACCACCTACGGCTCTGTTTTAGTAACCCTGGCCGATCGGGATAAGGCGGAAGGAGCGGCTCTGGCCCGGCGTTTTGCCGAACTGGGCTTCCGCATCCTGGCTACAGAAGGGACCGCTCGCTACCTGCGTAAGGAAGGACTAAGAGTCCAATCCATAGCTAAGCTCCATGACGGTTCCAACGAAATTATTGATGGTATTCGTCAACAGCAAATCCAGCATGTCATTAATACTACAACTCATGGACGAATTCAGGAAAGCGATGGCTTTGCTATTCGCAGAGCAGCTGTTGAACACGGAATTCCCTGCTTTACCAGCCTGGATACCGCTGCAGCGCTGCTCCAGGTATTGGAAAGCATTTCTCCGGGTCTGCTGCCATTGTAAGCTATGCGCCGAGAATAACGATGTTGAATCTAGTTATAATGTCGAACTACGAACTGCGAAAATCTAACCACGAAATGAGGGAGAGGGTGCCATGCTTACGGAAGGACAAGTAATCCTCCATGAACCGTTAGGAGATGAGGAGCAAAAACTGAGGAAATTAGTGCTGAAAAGCCCTATAGCCAGCAAGGCTGAAGCAGGGCAATTTACAGCCGTTCAAGTTAAGGATTCCGCTGTACCCTCCTTTGACCCCTTGTTGAGGCGGCCTATCAGCTTAGCCGGGATCTCTTCTGAGAAAGAAGAGATAACCCTGCTTTATCGGATTCAGGGCCGGGGCACAGAGATTCTGGCCCGAGCTCAGGTGGGGGACAGGTTAAGTATGATGGGTCCCTTAGGTTGCGGGTTTTCTTTGCCTGCGGAAGGAGAATTATGGCTCATCGCCGGAGGAATCGGAATCTTTCCCCTCTATCCCTTAGCTCAAAAAGCAATGGCCCAAGGATTGCAGGTGCGTTTGTTTTGGGGAGCAGAGAACCGGCCTTTCTTAGAGAGTGCCGGTCTCACTTCCTGGCAGGCCTTGGGAATCCCCATTGAGCTCAGTACCCTGGATGGAAGCCTGGGACATAAAGGTCTGGTGACGGAACCTGTGGGGAACCTGCTTGAGAAGCAGGAGATAAGAGGGAATATTATCAGTGCGGCCACCTGTGGTCCTAAGAAGATGATGCAGGCCGTCACGGAATTGTGTCTGGCTCGGCAAGTACCGGTTCAGGTTTCTTTGGAAGAACGAATGGGCTGCGCTGTGGGAGCTTGTTTAGGCTGCGCCGTGGCTTTAATCGACGAGACGGGGGCTAAGGTCCATAAGAAAGTCTGTCAGGACGGACCGGTGTTTCAGGGCAAGGAGGTGGTCTGGGATGAATCCTGTTGATTTAACCACCCAGCTGGCAGGTATAACCTTGAGAAATCCCATTGTCACTTGTTCAGGGACCTATGGCTTTGGGGAAGAGTATGCTCCCTACTGTCCGGTGGACAGTTTAGGGGGAATCACCTTAAAGGGAATCACGCCGCTGCCTCGTCTAGGGAATCCGGTTCCCCGCTTAGCTGAAACTCCCGCCGGTCTCTTAAACTCTGTGGGTTTGGAAAATCCGGGGCTGGAGGAGTTCCTTAAAACCTACCTGCCCAAGGTCCGGCAATTGCCTACGGAGGTTATCGCTAATATTTCCGGCTTTTCCCTGGAAGATTATGTTCAGCTGGCCCAGGCTTTGCAAAAAGATTCCGGATTAGCTGCTCTGGAAGTCAATATTTCCTGTCCCAATGTCAAACACGGAGGAATGCATTTCGGAACAGATCCAGGGAGCGCGGAAGAGGTGATCTCAGCAGTGAAGGCAGCCACGGACCTGCCGGTCATCGCTAAGCTCTCTCCCAACGTTACGGATATCGTGGCAATGGCCCGAGCGGCTCAGCGGGGGGGAGCAGATGTCTTATCTCTGATCAACACTTTGTTGGGAATGCAGATCGATATTCACCAACAGCGCCCGGTTTTAGCCAACACCTTTGGCGGGCTATCCGGACCGGCTATCAAGCCAGTTGCACTGCGCATGGTTTGGCAAGTCTTTGCCGCCGTGGATTTGCCTATCATCGGTATGGGTGGGATTGTTACCTGGCAGGATGCCGTAGAGTTTCTGCTGGCAGGAGCAACGGCTGTCAGTATTGGTACCGGGAATTTTGTTAATCCTCAGGCACCTCTGGAAATCCTGCGGGGAATCACAGATTATTGCCGGCAGCGAGGAGTTGCGTCGGTGGGTGATTTAGTAGGATTGGCTCATTCATAATTCAAAGTATAGGCAGGCAAATACAAAGGGCAGGTCAACGGACCATGGATAGGAGGGGTAAGCTTTGGCTGTCACAGTCAATAATCAGCGTGTTATGGTAGCCTTGGATGTTCCCGGGCGAGAGGAGGCTTTAGCCTTAGGAGAGGCTCTGCGCGGGAGCGGCTGTTGGCTGAAGGTAGGATTAGAGTTGTACGCCTACGCCGGGCCGCAGATTATCCAGGAATTAAAGGCTTTAGGCTTTCCTGTTTTTTTAGATTTGAAACTCCACGACATTCCTACGACGGTGGAACGGGCGATACGTGGATTTGTACAAGGGGGCGCGGATATTATCAATGTTCACTGCAGCGGCGGGTATGAGATGATGGCCAGAGCCGCCGCTGCAGTGCGGGAAGAAGGTAGTAAACTTGGAACCACTCCTAAAGTCATCGGTGTTACCGTCCTCACCAGTATGTCAGAAATTCAGTTTAAGGAAGAGATAGGAGTCCAGAGAGACCTTAAGGAGCATGTGGTCCAACTGGCAAAACTTGCAGAAAAAGCAGGGCTGGACGGAGTGGTGGCTTCGGCTCAAGAGGCAGGGGAGATTCGCAAAAACACAGCGGCGGATTTTCTGATTGTAACACCGGGGATTCGTCCGGCCTGGAGTGCGGCTCAGGACCAGGCCAGGGTTCTCACGCCCCAGGCGGCCCTGGCAGCAGGCAGTTCCTACCTTGTCGTGGGGCGGCCTATTACTCGTGCGGAGAATCCCCGGCAAGCTCTGGAACAGCTTTGGGATTAACGATTTTTGGCAATAAAAGGAGAGATGGATAAATCATGGCTAATATACCAAACGCCCCTAAGATGCCCCTTACGCCTGAAGAGTACCTGGAAGTATTTAAAGAAAGTAAAGCTCTGCTGGAGGGGCATTTTCTCTTAACCTCCGGAAAACACAGTGCTCAGTACATGCAGTGCGCCCAAGTACTCCAATACCCGGAGCGGGCAGCCTTATTGGCTGAGGGACTGGCTTCTCAATTTAAAGAGATGGGGGTTGAAACCGTCATCGGACCGGCTACCGGGGGAATTTTGGTGGCCCATGAAGTGGCTAAGGCCTTAGGAGTCAGGGCATTATTTACAGAACGGGAAAACGGTATCATGCGCCTGCGCAGGGGCTTTGCCATTTCTCCCCAGGAACGGGTTCTGGTGGTGGAGGATGTGATCACAACAGGAGGATCTGTTCGTGAAGTCCTGAATGTGGTTCAGGAATTTGGAGCTGTCGCCGTCGGAGTCGGAGTGCTGGTGGACCGCTCCGGAGGAACTGTTGATTTCGGATTGCCCCAGTGCTCCATCATCCAGTTAAACATTAAAGCTTTTGAAGTTCAGGACTGCCCCCTTTGCGCCCAGGGAATCCCGGCCATTAAACCAGGCAGCCGAAAGATCTAACCAAGACAGAGGGGACGGTTCCCTTGTCTGGTTAACCAGACAGAAGAACCGTCCCCTCTGTTCGCTACGAATTAGCAGATAAGTCGTGACAAGATCGTGATGAATTTGTTATACTTAATTATTATAAAATATGGAAGGGAGTCGATCATGAAAAAGGTAATCTTATTTGTGGTAGACTCCCTTCATCCCGCTGTGCTGGGGAGGATTCTTTCGGAAGGGAATGCTCCCGCTTTTCGTTTTTTGCTTAAGTACGGAACTTACATTGATCGTGTTATCTCTTCATTTCCAACCATGACTCCCGTGGCCATGAGCTCTATGATCACTGGAACCTGGCCGGATCAGCACCGGGTTCCCGGCTTCATTTGGTATAATGAGGAGATTGGCAAGATTGTAGATTATGGAGCAACCTGGCAAAGTGTTTTAAAAATAGGCCTGGAGAAAGTCCTGCGCAACCTGTTGCTCAGACTGAATGAAGAGCATCTCAGTAAAGAGACTCAGACCTTATATGAAGTACTGGAAGCAGGGGGATACAGTACCGGTAATATTAATTTTTTCATGCATCGAGGGACGAATCAAAGCCAGGCAAACGTGCCTGTTTCTTTGGCTTTAGGTACAGGGTTTCGGCTACACCGTGAAACAGTATCCGGGCCAAAGCATTTAACCTTGGGGCAGCTTATCCATCCTCCCTTTTCAGGAAAGCTGACAGCTTATCCCAGAGGCCCTTGGCATCGCTTTGGTTTCAATGATTCTTTTTCCGGGAGAATTGCAGCTCAACTGGTTCGGGAAGGACAGCAGCCGGATTTTATGGTTGTATATTTTCCGGATAATGATAAGTATTCACATCAGCATGGACCTTTACGTTCAAGTTTTTCCATTGAACATGCAGACCAACAAGTAGCTTCCGTTTTAGATGAGTTTGGCTCGTGGGAAAAAGCTTTGGCGGAAAATGTCATTATTGTTACAGGAGATCATGCTCAATCAACGGTAGGACTAGGCAGAGAGTATCTGATTAATTTAGATCGAGCCCTAAAACCTTTTAGAAGAATCAAATTTACGGAACAAGCCAGAGAGGACCATCATCAACCGGAGATTGCCATTTGTCCCAATGAGAGGATGGCGTTTATTTATCTTTTGCAGCGAGAAGAGGAAATTTTACCGGAAGTTGTGGGTATTTTGGCTAAAGATCCCCGCAACGCTCAGATCGCTTGGCAGGTCGCGGAGAATAGGTATAGCATTGTTCAGGGCGGGACCGAGAAACAACTGCTGGTTTCCCGGATAGGTCCATATTGTGATGTTTATGGTCAAACCTGGTCTGTTGAGGGAGATTTAAGTGTCGTCGATGCCCGGGTCACAGGAGAAGAGAGCATCGAGTTCGGCAAGTTTCCCGATGCTTTCAATCGCTTGATATCAGCCCTTGAAGCCCGCAGCGGCAGGCGAGTTGTAGTTTCCGCTGCTTTTGGGTATGAGTATTATGCCGCAGGAGCACCGATTCACCCCGGGGGAGGCAGCCATGGCTCTCTTGAAGAGGAAGATTCCACTGTGCCGATGATTGTTACCGGAATGCCTTTTAACTTAGCCCAGCCGCGGATTATTGATTTGTATCCTGAGATATTGCGGCATTTTGGGCTGGAGAAGGGTTTGTAGCGTATCATTCAATTACAACTAACAGAAATTCACAATCTAGTTGATGATCAGGAGCCTTAAAGAAAGACACATAAGGGAAGATAGAAGTGCCGGCAGAGGTCCAGGGACATTGTCTGAACAACGTCCTTGGATGAGGTGGGGGAATCTTTTGCTGGCTGGATCAGTTGGGCTGCCGGCCAAGCCGAGACTTGGCCGGCAGTTTGATTGTTAAGCCTGTGGAGGGTCGAAAAGATCCTCGGTAATCGTGTCGATGATCTTAACGTCCCGTATGCCAGTGAGGGCGCCGCTTGTTGTTTGAAACACATTCTCGGAGACAATGGTATTCATAACGGTCAGGACCTCAGCTTGATTCAGGTCTTCCCGGGGATTGGGAATCGTTATGGTAAACGCCTTTCCCCCCTCGGTGGCAAAACTTAACCTGACTACTTTGATATTAGTTGTAGCCATAAACTCATCTCCTTAGCTTTGATTTCTTAAACGGTTACTCCTCTATCAATCTGAAGTTTTTCCTTAACTGCACGTCCAGCAGCGGCTGCAGTGACAGGCTGAATAAGGCCTGAGCCACATTGTAAAGGGCTTCTTCGGAGGCATCGGACCGCACGTAGCTTAGACTTTTTTGCCGGGTTACCGGGGTTCCCGTGGGAGTCGATCCGGTTTGGTAAATTGCTACCCTCTGAAAGAAAAAAAGTCCTAACCGGCTGGGTTAGCAGCTCCGGACATCATAGCCAAGCCTTCACCATCCGAAACCCGCCAGCGTATGCTGCTATTAAAGCTATTAAAAAGGCGGGAATCAAAATGGATGAAGCTATCACGGAACGTACTCCCCTGGTCATCGCAGATGAGATTAATAGGATTAAACAAGAGACTGGTAAAATCATGCTTACCAATGCCATTGAGATCGGCAAGCGCCTGAAGGAGGGCAAGGCCCTGCTCCCCTATGGAAAGTGGGGAAAATGGCTGGTGGAATCAGTGAGCTATTCCCAGCGCACAGCCAACAGGCTGATGCAGCTTTTTGAGGAATATGGAGATAAACTATTCGCTGTTGGCGATAATGGCTGCAGGTCAGATTCGTCAGTACTGACGAATCTGACCTACTACCAGGCTCTTCTGCTGCTGGGGATTCCGGAAGATGAGCGGGAGAAATTTATCCTGGAGCATGATGTTAAGAATATGACCGCCGGGGAACTGGACCGGGCGCTCAAAGAACGGAAGCAAAACCCTCCGGAGAAAGAGCAGACCCAAATCACGCCCGTGTCCAATAATTCTGGGGATATCAAAATAGAATACCAAACCGTCAAAAAACCTGGCCAACCAAGAAGCAGGCCCGAAACTGCTGTCTCCCAAACCTTTACGACGAAGTATGAAGAAAGATGCACCACTTGCTGCCAAAGGATCGCCGATACCTTCCAGGAACTGCTGGTAGCTCTCGGACAGCTGGCCAGACTTGATCCAGAGGTGAAGGAGAAATGCAGTAAAGACGCGAGCGGGCTTGCTGAATATATGGTGGAAAGACTTAAAGAGTGGCCGCCTGTTCCCACGACGAATATGACGACGGTTGAAACCTATGCCACTCATGAAAGGTGGTAAATTATCATCACTAAAAAGAGTTTTAAGGAGACTCTTTTTAGAAGAAAGAAATAGAAGTAAAATTGTTTTATGCCCTAAATATCTTTATTTGGAAAATGATGAAGCAAATGCAAAGCCGAAAAGAAAGACATTTGAGCGGAAATAGGGGTGCAGGCAGAGGTCCAGGTGCGTTGTTCAGACAACGTACCTGGACCTTTTAGATCTTTCTTTACTTGCAGTTACCACCCCGGCTCCTGCCCTTTCCACGTTTTTTGAGAAATGATGATCTATTCCAGAATCGCTTCAGGGGTTATATGCCCTTGGGTTTTGCAGTTAATGGGTTACATGGCACCAGTGACAAGTGGAATAGCCAATACTTAGGAAAATAGGCTTGTTTTCACCAATTGCCTTATCGAATGCTTCCTGACCCCAGGGGTACCAATCCACTGGATTATACGCATGTTGTAGGAGATACGGGCTTTTTTCATTTATGAGTCTGTTAGGTTTTTTATCGGTCTTAATCATTCTTTTCCTCCAAAAGTGTGGTTATTCTACATGACAATAATGTTAGTATGTCAATATATTAGGTGTTTATAAAGGATTGTCCCTTTTATTCAAATAGGAAAATCCAGTTGACCCGTGCTTGGAGGAAAATGACCGCGTAAGCATAGACCAGGCTGAATACCAACAACGGTACGCAAGTTTTGAGGCAAGGTACGAAAAAGCCAAGGGTAGGTCGGAAAAAATCGAAGAACTAAGACAATCCCGCCGGATAAAGCGGGTGCAAATGGATACATTTCTTAGCATGTTGTTACGGCAGGATTCAGTTTTAACAGAGTTTGACGAGGATCTTTGGGTTGCTGTTGTAGATAAGGTAGTGTTATAAAGATGCCTCTTAATTTTGGTATAAATGTGGTGAATTGTCTATGTAAAGCTTTACATAAACGATTATAGACAGCTAGAAGCCGCGCCACATGCGGTTTCTAGAACTGGGGTTTAAATTGTGTAATAATTGAATAGGACTACCCTTGAGACTGCTATCGATTTAGAAAACAGTAGGGGGCTAAGAATCGTCAGATCGTTGAAATGCTCTCTTAAAGGATGAGATAACAAAAATCTGTTTCCTTTAATAGGGAGCATTTTTGTGTCCAAAAGAAGCAATTATTAGCCAAAGGCTAGTATAGAATTACTTGTTGAAATACAGGAAGACTTGAAGGTGTATTTGACTTAAAATAATCTGTAATAAAAGAAAACATTGGAGGACTTCTAAATGAAACAAGTCTATGCACCTGGTTGTGCCCTATTAATCTACAAGCCAGAGCTTGCAAAAAAAACACTTGAGTTTTTAAATAATGATTTAGACAATATTCCTATACACCTAACCTGTTGTAGACATGAACCCAATCTTCAAAATGGTACACAGGTAATTAATACGTGTGCTGGTTGCGACAGGCGATATAGAGAACTTTATGAAGGGATATCTACCATATCTCTTTGGGAGATATTGGCTGAAAGCAAAACCTTTCCTTTTCCTGATTATAAAGGCATGGAAATGTCCATACATGATGCCTGTCCAACACGTACAGAGGAAAGGGTACATTTGGCAATTAGAAAACTCCTTGAGAAAATGAAGATAAAAATTATCGAACCAAAAAATACTCGTACTAAAGCGGTTTGTTGCGGTGACAGTTTTTATGGAGTATTGCCAATTGAACGAGTCAAAGAGCAGATGAAAAGACGCGCCAAAGAAATGCCTTGTGACAATGTTGTGGTTTATTGCGTTTCTTGTATAAAAGCAATGCATATCGGTGGTAAAAAACCGCGCTACATCATTGATCTTTTGTTCGGAGAGACCACAGGGATCGGAATATCCGAGCCTGATGCATGGCATAATGAACTACAAAAATTCATAGATGAGCATTAAGCAAGGAGAAAATCTATGAAAAACTATAAAATAATTTCTGATTATCAGAAGTGGCAAGCAGTAGTTAGTTGCGATAGGGACTACGATGGTACTTTTTTCTATGGGGTAAAGACTACAAGAATTTTTTGTAGACCGTCATGCAAGTCCAAAACTCCCATACAGGACAATGTAGTCTTTTTTGATAACGCAGCAACTGCAATAGAAAGTGGATTCCGTCCATGCAAAAGATGCTGTCCCGATAATATAGTTTTTGAGCCTGAATTAGAAGTTATTAAAAAAGCTAAAGATATATTTAATGCAACTTATAATATGCAAGCAAATTTAGATTATGTTTCAAGACAGCTTGGCGTGAGTATAAATCATTTGATAAAACTTTTTAAACAGCATACAGAATTTACTCCTATACAGTATATTACTAAAATAAGAGTAGATAAAGCAAAAGAGCTTCTAAAACAAGGAGATATAAGCATTCTTGAGATTGCCTTGGCTACAGGTTTTAAAAGTTTATCTAACTTTTATAAATGCTTCAAGGACAAAACTGGATATACACCATGTGAATACAAAAAGAGCCGAGGTGAGTTATAATGTTTATATTTTTCTACGAATTTGACATTGGGAAAATCTGTATTGCTGAAGATAGTGGAAGGATTACAAATTTATATTTTACAAATAGAGGGATACCTCAAGATATACAAATATATGAAACCCCTATATTAAAAGAAGCAGGTCAGCAGCTCAAAATGTATCTTGAAGGGGAACTTGAAAAATTTACTGTACCATTTAAGCCTAACGGGACAACTTTTATGAAACAAGTTTGGTCAAGTCTTTGTGAAATACCATATGGCAGGACAGTAAGCTATAAGGACGTTGCTATAAATATCGGTAAACCTACTGCTGCTCGAGCTGTAGGACTTGCAAACAATCGTAATCCAATTCCAATATTTATTCCCTGCCACCGCGTTATTGGTGCAGATGGCTCGCTTGTAGGTTATCGAGGAGGAATTGATTTAAAAAAGAAATTGTTATGTCTGGAGAGTATGAAAGAGTATGCAGATATTTAAATACGAACAAAAGGAAATAGAATACTTAAAAAGCAGGGATAAAAGGCTTGGTGCAGCGATAGATAAGATTGGGATGATAAAACGTGAGATTATAGGTATAAAAAAAAGTATTCACGCTATGGTTCTGTTGCATCATTGTATTTTTGGGCGCTTTCTGTTTGAACATATTACAGATAAATGATTTTAATTTAGACTATTATTAAAACATACAGCACAAAATGCAGTAATAGCAATTGAATTTAGTGGAAAATTAATGATTGCAAGATTCAAACGAAGTTAAGGAGTGTGTGTATAATGAATAAACAAAATGATTACTCTGTAGTTTTAAATAATACATTAAAGTATGCAACGGACTTTCTTAATAAGATTGATTATGATAACGTTTGTGCTACAAAGAGTTTTGAAAAACTTCGAGAAGATTTGAAGAAACCGTTGAATGCTAAGAGTGAACCACCTGACAAAGTCATTAGTGAACTTGTTAAAGATGTTGACGGTGGACTTTTAGGCAGTGCCGGTGGCAGATTTTTTGCGTGGGTAATCGGAGGTGCTGTTCCTGCGGCACTTGCAGCGGACTGGTTGACCTCTACATGGGATCAGAATGCCGCATTATATGCATGTTCCCCTGCGGAAGCGGTGATTGAAGAAGTAGTAGGCGAATGGTTAAAAAATATTCTAGGTTTGCCACAGCAGACAAGCTTCGCTCTTACAACTGGTTGCCAAATGGCTCATTTTACTTGTCTTGCAGCAGCCCGTAACGAGTTGCTTAAAAAACATTCATGGGATGTAGAATTGAAAGGCTTATCAGGGGCGCCAGGAATTCATATCTTGACTAACAGACTGTTGCATGCCTCTGTTGAAAGGGCGGCAAGATTTTTAGCATTAGGCTGTGAATGCATTAAACCACTTGAAGTAAATGAAGCTGGGCAGCTAAAAAGCGATAGTCTGAGAACAGCACTTGAAGATTTTAAAGATGAGCCAGTAATTGTTCAATTATGTGCAGGGGATATTAACACTGGAATGTATGATAATTTTAATGAAATTATTCCATTGGCGCATTCTCATAATGCATGGGTTCATGTAGATGGCGCTTTTGGTTTATGGGCAAATGCAAGTGATAAATACAATCACCTGTTAAAAGGTGTAGAACATGCTGATTCCTGGGCAACCGACGGACATAAATGGTTGAATGTTCCGTATGACTACGGCTATGCATTTATAAAAAATAGTGAAGCACATAAAGCATCAATGTCCTTACGTGCTAGTTATCTTACGCATGCTGATGAAGCTAGAGACCAATTTGACTGGAATCCTGAATGGTCAAGGAGAGGTAGGGGTGTATCCACTTATGCAGCTATTAGGCAACTGGGTACTGAAGGAATAGCAAACCTTGTTGAGAGATGCTGTAAATATGCCCATGATTTAGTTATTGGTATAGGTAAGCTTAAAGGCGCAGAAATCATATGGGAACCTAAGATTAATCAAGGATTGATTCGTTTTGTTCATCCAGAAATAAAATATACAGAGCAGGAAAATGATGTTTTCACAGATATGGTGATTGAAAGAATTAACGCATCAGGTAAGCTCTTTGTTGGCGGAACGACTTGGAATGGAAGGCGTTGTATGAGAATATCTATTTGTGGTTGGCAAACGGATGAAGAAGATATTGAAATTTCTATTAAAGCAGTGGATGAGGTACTTCATAATGTATTATCATATAGCCGTTTATCGCATTCTATGGATTCATCCAGGCTTTAATTATTATATATCGCCGAGTTATTGATATTTTCCCGAGAACGCCGACATCAATGACGAAAACTCGGGCTACTTTGTAACTATAGGCTAATAGGCTCAGAGAGAGTCTTTGGTGTTATAACCGGGTCAAGAAATTGAAGAAGAAAATGCACCCCTTTTAAAGCAAATGCACCCCTGTTGCAAAGAGCGGGTGCATCGTTAATTTGTATCAATAATTGAGTTATTAGACAGTAGAGACGAGGGGATTTGAACGCAGGTACAACTTTCCAATAACGAATGTGTTTTCTAGCCTGCTGATTAGCCGACTCGAGGCACGTTAAAATTATAACTAAAGAATATCCCAATTTATGTGGGCACTTACAAAATTCGATTAATGAATTCAGTATAAATTTGCTGAACCGTCTTTATTTTGGTTACAGAAATAGGAGTGCCACCAGTGACAGCAAGAATATCCAATACTTAGGAAGATCGGCTTATTTTCCTTTTTGGCTACTGCGAAAGCTTCGTTATTCCAAGAATACCAGTCGATGCTTCAAATGGTGTTCCCTGAAATAAGAACCAAGGGATAAGTCATATTTATTATCCCCTGGTTCATGTTGTCTCAAACCCCACATAAATGCATAGCTTTTCAATTGTTAAGTGAATTTAGAATATATACGTATTATTTTCCGGGATTTAACAATACTGGTTCACTTTTCTCGGCAATAGTGTTACCATTCACGTACATAACGTATGCGTAATATTTCTTGTTTTCTAAACCTTTGATGTGCGCTCCCTTGGAATCGTAGTTCACATCGCTGTACGGGGCATAGGTTCCCTCATTTCCGCTATCAGAGAGACACACAACGTATCCCTTGCCGTTGGCGGAATGGATATCAAAATTCACATTTGCCTGATTGTTGCCGTTATCAATGCTTGTGATAGAAATGGCGGCAGACTTATTTTCTTTAACGCCGAAAGGCTGAGTGAAAGCGATACCGGTGCTGCTTTTTAGCTGTGCGCGTACATAAGTGTTAATCTCATTCTCATGATCGTTCAGATCAAGTGTTGTGCCGGTTGCGATTACATCGCCATCTGCGACCCACTCAATGGTATTGTAATCCTGTCCGGTAATCGTTATCGAATTATCCTTCTGATTCACAACGATATTCGAGATGCTGGGACTAGTCTGATTGAGCAAATATAAAGTATCGGGTGTACCACTGCCGGGCATGTCATTGCCATTAGGCAATTTTGCATTGATGTTGTCACGACGGGAGACACGGCTCACCGCATAAAATGCGCCGGTTTCCATAGCTGTTCTGGTTGCATCTTGAGAAAGCGAAGGCATGAGCATTACATTCCAAGAATACCCGGTGGCGTTAATGCTGTGTGTATCATCGTTTGAGAAACCCCAGACAAAGCGGCCATTGGGCATCATATCTTTCAGAATATTGTCCCAAAGGATTCTGTCGCTTCTGGACTCGTTATCGATCTTGTTGATGATTTCCATTCCAATGCAGGAAGGGTACTTAGTGAAAAGATCAACATACTTTTGAATTGTAGTAGGATTGTTTGAAGCAGCCAATCCAGCATCGCCGCCTGACGCACCGCCGGTATATCTGCCCGGATGGTTAATATGAGTGATCCCACCCAATTTTTCAACGGTTTCAATCGTGCTTGCCATGGTAGCACCAGTGCTGTTATTGAAATCTGCAAAGAAAGAATTGATATGATCAGTTTTCGACTGCTCATCAGTATTGTAAATATCAATCATACCTTTGCCGCTGCGGTCATCTCCCTTAACGATTGCAGCCTCTCTCGCGGAATCAATCGCACCTTTTGCAACAGTATCCCAACTTTTTGTGAGATAATTGTGATCTGTCATGGCAAGAATGTCATAGCCTTTTTTGTAGTGGTCTTCGACCATATCTTTTGTAAAATTACCGCCATCGGAGTTTGTTGAGTGCGCATGGAAATCAGCTTTGTATTGACCGTAATTTTTCCAGTCTACATCCTTATAAGGACTGACGATTGTGTAGCTTTTTTCATAATGTGTGGGCTGCTGTATGTTGGCCGCAAATGCTGGTAAATTGAATGTGCTTAATAGAAAAGACATTGACATAACAAGTGTTGCGATTTTTACGCGATTTGTTTTAGTTTTCATAGAAAACCTCCTGTTTTTCATTTGAACATGTTCAAATTAATAGTAACATAGCATTGTAAAGAGCAAATTATGAAAAGGTAAATTATTGATTAAATAATAAAATATTGGGAAAAACCCAGCATAAGGATACCTAAAAAGGTAGCCTTCCTGTTTTTTCGAGCTCATCAAATTGCAGTTTATTCTCGACCTGCCTTGCATTTGATTGAGCATTATAATTCAATGTCCGACAGAGATGGTGAAAAGTATCTATTCATATACAAAAATCAAGGCTCAGAATTAGATAAAATAAGAACAGATAAGGTGACGAGTGGATAATTAGAAATACTAGAAGTGTTCTAAAAAATACAGTTTAAAAAGAGATGCGTTTACTGACTCAAAACCCTGGTCCCTTTTAAATACTCTATAAAGGACTGGGAAGCCAGAGAAACTGGAATATTCTTTTTCAGAGCAATACCTATTTTGCGTTGCGGTATAGCAGGGGAGACCGGAACTTCCTTCAGTATACCAAGAGCTAGCTCCTCGGTAACAAAACTTTTGATCACCGAGGCAAACCCCAAGCCAATTTTGGCAAATTCAATTAAGATATCCATACTGCTGATCTCTATTTCTGGCGTAAAGCTGAGATGATTGGCCTTAAAATAGTCGTCGATATGGATCCGAGAGAGATTCCCGGCTTCCATCATCAGGAGTGGGTAACTTCCAAGTTTCTTAAGGGGGAGGGCACAATCCGGGATGTCATACTTACTGCCTGCCACAAAGATGTCCTGGATGGTCATCAACTCGAAATATTCCAGGTCTCCCTTGTCCATGGGAATGCTGATAATGCCAAAATCAAGCTGCCCTTGCTCTAAAAGTTTCAAGGTATCCGGTGAAGGCCGGTTGATGATTTGAATGTGTATACCGGGGTACTGATAATGAAATGCCTCTAGATGGGGTAAAAAGAAGTATCTGCAAAGCGTATTGCTTATGCCCACTTTGACAATGCCCTCGGTTCTCTTTTTTAGCTTTTCAAGCATCATCTCTCCATTGTTCAGGGTTTCAAAGGCACTTTTTACATAATCATAGAGAATCTGCCCCTCTGTCGTAAGGGTGACACCCTTAGAATTTCTGATAAAAAGTGTACACCCAGTTAAGGTTTCCAACTTTTTAATAGATTTGCTGATTGCTGGTTGGCTAATATAGAGCCTATCAGCAGCTTCAGAAATGCTCCGGCACATAGAAGTGAAATAGAAAATCTTATAGAGTTCTGCATGCAACACGATATAACCCCCAGTTATGGATATTATGAAAAACAGGCATTTTAATTATAGCAAAAAATGGAGTAGGATGGAATAAATGAAAAGGGGGATAGCATATGAACGCGATTGAAAAAATTATTGCTACCCATGCAGGTCTCGAAACAGTTAAAGCGGGACAGATCGTTGATGTGAAGCTTGATTGTGTGATGTCCAATGATGCTACAACCACCCTATCGATTGATGTATTCAAAAAAGAATTAAAGGGTGAACGGGTTTTTGATCGGGAAAAGGTGGTCTTGGTTATGGATCATTATACTCCTTGTTGTTCTGTTGATGCAGCGGAAACCCACAAAAAGATGCGGCAGTTTGGGAGGGATCAGGAGTTAAAATACATTTACGATGGTGTGGGGGTATGTCATCAGCTGATGCTCGAGCATCATGCCAAACCTGGTGATTTTATCATTGGTGCCGATTCCCATACCTGTACCTATGGTGCCATTGGAGCCCTTTCCACAGGAATGGGATCAACGGATGTGGCGGTTGGTTGGCTGGAGGGTAAGGTCTGGATTAAGGTGCCTCTCGCCATCAAGATCCGTGTCGGCGGAAAATGGCCCCAGGGTGTCTACGCCAAGGATCTCGTCCTGAAGATGATCGGTGACCTCACTGCTAAGGGTGCTACCTATAAGGCCTTGGTTTTTGAAGGGGAGGCCATTCGGGATTTGACCGTTTCCCAGCGGGTTACCCTTTGCAACATGGGCATTGAAGCAGGAGCAAAATTTGCCTATGTGCAACCTGATGAAAAGGTAAAAGCCTTCATGAAGGATTTGGGAAGAGAGTATTATCCGGTAATTGAGGACGATGAGGATGCTTCATATGAACGGGTATTAACTTATAATGTAGAAAACTTGGAACCCCAGATCGCCTACCCCAACAGCGTGGATCAAGTCAAATCCCTTTCCGACTTTGAAGGGCTCGACATAGATGAAGTGTTTCTGGGTGCCTGTACCAATGGCAGGTTAGAAGATCTTGAAACGGCGGCGGCTATTCTGAGGGGGAAAAAGATCTCCGAAAAGGTGCGGATGCTGGTCACACCTGCCAGCAACGCGGTATACATGGAGGCAATGGAACGAGGTCTGATCGGGACTTTTATGGAAAGCGGCGCCATGGTATCCACCCCTGGCTGCAGTGCCTGCTTTGGCGGTACCATTGGCCTAATTGGGCCTGGTGAGCGTCTCCTTACAACTGCTAATCGGAATTTTCAAGGCCGCGTAGGTAGCCCCGATGGAGAAATCTATCTTGCCAGCCCAGCAACTGCAGCAGCTTCTGCACTCTATGGAAAAATAACCGATCCGAGGAAGGTGATATAATATGATCAAAGCTAAAACTATCAAATTTGGAGATAATGTGGATACCGATCAGATCATTCCTGCACAATACCTGAGTCTGTCTACACTCCAGCAAATGGCTCCCCATACCTTTGAATTCTATGAAAACTTCACGAAAGATTTTAAACCGGGGGATATTATTAGCGGCAATGATAACTTTGGGTGCGGATCTTCAAGAGAGCAGGCTCCTGCCGTACTAAAGGAGAGAGGTGTCAGTGCGGTCATTGCCAAAAGTTTTGCAAGGATTTTTTATCGCAACGCTATTAATATTGGGCTGCTGTTGGTGGAATGTGAAAATGCGGATGAGATCAGACAGGGTGATGTACTGGAGATTGACACTCACAAGGGGGTCATAAGAAATATCTCATCCAACAGTTACCTCGAAGTTACTCCTTTGCCACCTTTCATGCAAGAAATATTGAATTGTGGTGGGATAGTCAAATATATTAATTCATAAGCGGTTTAAGAAATAGAAGTAAAATTGTTCTATGCCCTAAATATCTTTATTTAGAAAATAAAGAAGCAAATGCAAAGCTGAAAAGAAAGACATTTGAGCGGAAATAGGGGTACAGGAAGAGGTCCAGGTGCGTTGTTCAGACAACGTACCTGGACCTTTTAGATCTTCCTTTTTTGAGGAATGAAGATTTATTCCAGAATCGCTTCACTTGCCAGTAAACCCTCTAATACCTCCGGCTTAGGAGTCAAGTATAAGGTCCAGTTCTGATCGTAAATCACCATGCCGGGCTTGCCGGAGTTGGGTTTTTTAAGCTGTTTGACATGGGTATAATCCACGGCGACCTGAGAAGAACCCCGAGCTTGACTGAAATAAACAGCCAGGGCTGCGGCTTCTTCAAGAGTAGCATCATCGGGGAATTCTTCCCCGTCCTGCAGGGGAACCAGGACGTGTGAAC
This sequence comes from Desulfosporosinus orientis DSM 765, assembly GCF_000235605.1. Lineage (GTDB taxonomy): Bacteria > Bacillota > Desulfitobacteriia > Desulfitobacteriales > Desulfitobacteriaceae > Desulfosporosinus > Desulfosporosinus orientis. The sequence continues at coordinate 4,956,010 of NC_016584.1, read as the reverse complement.
CGGGAATCACTTTGGTGTGAAGCCAAAGATCGTTGGGCTTTCCTTTGCGTAAGGACAGCCAGTCGTTCTGGGCGTTGTTTTTCCCCACCAGGATAAGCCGCCCCTGGCTGGAGTGAAATACTCTGGGCTGATGAACAACCTTAGAAGACTTGGCTTTGGATTTAGAACCGGGCTTGGCCCGGCCTGGTTTCCCTTTAGAATGAACTTTTTTTAGATGTTTGCCGGCTACATAGCCTTGACCGGCCAGCTCAGCATAGAGTTCCTCCAGTTCGGAGGGGGTGGCGGCCTGTGCCAAATTGTATTTTAAGGACTCAAGATAGCGGAGTTCATCGAGAACGGCTTCCTTGAGCTCTTTGGTTTTGAGCAGAGTGGCTTTGGCTTTGTTATAGAGCTTGTAATAGCGCTGGGCGTTGTCGATGGGACTGATATGGGGATTAAGGGGAATAACCACCTCAGGGGCCGAAGGATCATAATAATCTTCCACAACAGCCTCAGAGGATCCGGGTTCGATCTGGTAGAGATTAGCGGTAAGAAGTTCTCCCCAGCGCTGATAAGCCAGGTTTATTTCAGCACTTGACTCAGCTTCGTTATATATTTTGAGCTTCTTGCTGCTGTGAGAATATTGCTCCTGAAGGATTTTGCCCAGAGAGCCTCGTCTGGATTCCAGGCTGTTGTTGTTAGCTTTGACCTGATAAAAGGTTTGAACCGCCTCGTTGAGAGTTGAAACTGATTCCAGCCTTAATTCTTGATACTGCTGAAAAGGGACGAAACTAAAGGCTGCCAATTGGGAGCGGGGGGCAGGCTGGTAATACAAGCAAGGCTGTATCTCAGGGACCGAACCGGGATCGCAGAGGCGGCGATAGGCTTGAAAAAGCCGGGAAAGATCAATATCTCCGCATTGATTTAAGAGCGTGTCCGTACTCAATCCTGCCTGAATGACGATTTCCCGTGCCAATTCAGGACTGACTCCGGCGAAGGAGGCGAGGAGCAGGCTGGTTAGAGGCCGATCTAATTCTTCCTTGTAAAGGGTTTCCCGCCATAACTCTTCGTTCTGCAGCGGAGGCAGCTTTCCTTGAGAGGGTGGGGCTAAATAGGTTCGCCCCGGCAAAACTTCCCGATACTGGCTGAGAGCGTGGGAATAGCGCTTTAAACCATCCAAAATCATGTTTTCCCGGGGATCAACAAGAATAAGGTTGCTATGCTTGCCCATGATTTCCAGGTGCAGATGTAAGGTTACCAAGTCTCCCCGGTCATTGTAGTTTTGAAATTCAAAGGTGACAACCCGTTCCAGTTCTTTTTGGTATAATCCTGTGAGTTTACCGCCTTCCAGGTGTTTGCGTAAGATCATACAAAACATGGGCGGGGATGAGGGGTTTTTTTTGTTTTCCTGAGTAAGGTGGAAGCGGGGAGCGGTGGCGCTACAGTTAAGCAGGAGGCGCTTTGAGCTTTGCTGGCGTAATTGGAAATGAATCTCTTCTTTTTCCGGCTGAAAAATTCTATCAATACGTGCCCCTATAAGCAGAGGAGCAAGCTCTTTAACAAGATAGGCCAGGGTCACACCGTCTAATGCCATGGATAACATCCTTTCAGATTGGAATCGCTTTTTAGTATAACACACTTGTTGGGCAGAGGCATTTTTCTCAAGGTTTTGGAATAAGCATGTACTACAAAAGGGTCCAAGCTATTAAGGGTATAAAGCAAAAGGAGGAAAGGGGCATGCGGCAACAGGCGTGGCATGTGCTGCCTTGGCTTGACGTGGCCAAGGCGTTGGACGTACATCCGGGGAAAGGACTAAGTGTCAAAGAGGTTCGGCGTCGACTGCAGGAGGTTGGCAGGAATGTCCTGGCGGTAAAGAAGGGGACAAATCCGGTCTTTTTGTTCCTCGGACAATTTAAAGACTTTATGGTATTAGTTCTGCTGGCAGCTACAGTGGTCTCCGGACTATTGGGAGAAATAGCAGATGCCATAACCATTTTAGCAATCTTAATTATTAATGCGGTTTTGGGTTTTGTTCAGGAGTTTCGAGCAGAACGTTCCATGGAATCCTTGCGTTCCCTGACGGCTCCGGAAGCACGAGTGCTGCGGGAAGGGGTGGAACAGAAGATACCTGCTGCGGACTTGGTGCCGGGAGATATTGTGCTTTTAGATACGGGAGACCGCATTCCGGCAGATGTTCGCTGGATTCAAGCTGTGAACATTCAAGTAGAAGAGTCTGCTTTAACAGGAGAATCTCACCCTGTCAGCAAAAGCATTGCCCCTCTTCATGACGAGTTTACGCCTATGGCTGACCGGCAGAATATGGGTTACATGGGAACCTCCATTGTCAATGGGCGGGGCGCCGGGGTCGTAGTGGCGACAGGAATGGATACAGAGATGGGCGTTATTGCAGGAATGATTCAAAGTGTGGAAGATGAAGAAACCCCTTTGCAGAAGCGTTTGGCGGAATTGGGCAAATGGCTGGTTTTAATTAGTCTCCTTGTTTGCGTAGCAGTGGTTGTCACGGGAATTCTTAGAGGTGAGGATTTCTATAAGATGTTTTTCACAGGGGTATCCTTAGCGGTAGCAGCTATTCCGGAGGGTCTGCCCGCTATTGTCACAGTGGCTTTAGCCATTGGAGTCCAGCGTATGGTTAAGCGTCAAGCCATTATTCGCAAATTACCGGCTGTAGAAACTTTGGGGTGTGCAACGGTTATTTGTTCCGATAAAACAGGGACTTTAACTCAAAATGAAATGACCGTGCGGCAGATTTATTCCGATGGCAGAAGGATTTCCGTTTCCGGAGAAGGGTATGATCCTAAGGGAGAATTCAGGGGCGCCGATCCGGAAAAAGAACGGGATCCTCTCAATTCCGCCTTAAAAATTGGGGCACTGTGCAATAACTCTGCCTTAACGAAGAAAGGAGTGCAGGTTGCGGGGCTTTTTCGCTCCAAGGGAAAGGAATCACCTTGGGGTATTGAAGGAGATCCGACAGAAGGGGCTATTTTGGTAGCCGCTGCTAAGGCGGGAATATGGCGGGAGGTTTTGGAGCGGAAACAAAAGAGAATTGGGGAGCTGCCTTTCGATTCTGATCGCAAGCGGATGAGTGTTGTTTACGAAACAAAGCAAGGACGTAAAGCCTATGTCAAGGGAGCCCCGGATACGGTGCTGCGACTTTGCCAGCGGGAACTGACAGGGCAGGGAGTTGGCGAGCTGTCTTCAGAACGTAAGAAAAACATTATGCGTGCCAATGATGAAATGGCCAGACATGCTCTGCGAGTTCTGGCGGTGGCTGAAAAACCCCTGGCCGACTCCGAACCTCTGGATGAAAAGGTGGAACAAGGTTTAACCTTTGTTGGGCTGCTGGGGATGATTGACCCGCCCCGGGCCAGTGCTGTCAAAGCAATTCGGGTCTGCCGCCAGGCTGGAATTAAGCCGGTTATGATCACGGGGGATCATCGCTTAACGGCAGAGGCTGTAGCCCATGAATTAGGGATCATCCGGGGACAAGGCGGCGGAGTGATTACGGGAGCGGAATTGGAAAAAACATCGGATCAGGATTTAAGTGAGCGCATCATGGATCTGTCAGTTTTTGCCCGGGTGACTCCAAAAGATAAGCTTAGAATTGTGCGAGCCTTTAAAAAGCAGGGGCAAGTGGTTGCCATGACCGGAGACGGTGTTAATGATGCTCCTGCGGTTAAAGAAGCAGACATTGGTGTGGCAATGGGCAAGACCGGGACAGATGTCACTAAAGAAGCTTCATCTATGGTTTTGGGAGATGATAATTTCGCTACTATTGTGGCAGCTGTGGAGGAAGGCCGGGGGATTTACGACAACATCCGGAAATTTATCCGCTACTTGCTGTCCTGTAATCTAGGAGAAGTTTTAACCATGTTTTTGGCGGCTTTGGTAGGCTTACCCCTGCCCCTGCTTCCCATTCAAATATTATGGGTGAATTTAGTAACGGATGGATTGCCGGCCATGGCTTTAGGGGTGGATGGGTCAGAACCGGGAATCATGAATCGTCCGCCCAGGAAACCGGGTGAAAGTATCTTTGCCCGGGGGTTAGCGTCAAAAATTGCTATCAGGGGGACCTTTATTGGCTTGGGTACACTTTTCGTCTTCGTTGCAGCTTTGTTTATGGGAGTTAATATGTTAGGGGCTCGAACCATGGCCTTTTCTACCCTGGTATTTTCCCAATTATTCCATGTCTTTGACTGTAGGTCTGAAGAACGAGGCATCTTTGAAGTAGGGCTTTTTACCAATCTCTATCTTGTCGGTGCCGTTTGTGTTTCCACCATCATGCAGCTTTCTGTGATTTATATACCACCCTTGCAGACAATTTTTAAAACCACATCCCTGGCAGGCTGGCAGTGGATTCTCATTCTCTGTGTGGCAGGGGGACCTTCCGTTTTGATAGGATTTGCCCGGCTTGTAAAGAACAGTTGGCAGGGAAAAACGGTTATTGCCAAAGGATAAGTAATTTTGAGGTTAACCAGTCTGCCCGTTGACCCAATTTAACTGGCGTAGTATTCTTTTATCCAGAAGAGTAAGTTTGATATTCAAAACTGGCTTTGAACAATAAATCTCGAATATCGAACATTGATTTGGGGGAGAATCCATGGAATTTATTAAAATGCATGGTTTGGGAAATGATTTTATTTTCTTAGATCAAATGTCGGATTCTGGTGAAGAGGGGAACGCCAACTATTCGGAACTGGCGGAAAAGCTTTGCCACCGCCGCTTTGGCATAGGCGGGGATGGGCTGGTGGTGATACTTCCTTCAAAAGTTGCCGACGCCAGGATGCGGATCTTTAATTCTGATGGCTCGGAACCTGAAATGTGCGGCAATGGTATACGCTGTTTTGCCAGGTATTTATATGATCAAGGGATTGTTGTTTCTGACTCTATGCTGGTGGAAACCGGGGCAGGGATTTTAAAACCTAAGCTGTTTATCAAAGATGGGCAAGTTCAAGGTGTTCAAGTTGACATGGGTGAGCCTGTTTTGAAAGCTGAGCTTATTCCTGTGTTGGGAGAAGGAGAACCGGTTATTGGCCGGTCCATTGAAGCATTAGGTGAAACATACTTATATACGGCGGTCTCCATGGGGAATCCTCACTGTATCATTTTTGTCGAGGATTATGCCACTCTTGATTTTGACAGGGTTGGCCCCGCCATTGAAAAGCATTCACTATTTCCCCGTAAAACCAATGTGGAGTTTATTCAGATTAATTCTCCCCAGGAGATAACCATGAAAGTATGGGAACGGGGAGCTGGCCCTACACTGGCCTGTGGTACAGGTGCCTGTGCTTCAGTAGTTGCCTCAGTCCTTAATCATAAGACGGAGCGGAAGGTTACCGTTCATTTGCCGGGGGGGGACCTATTCATCGAGTGGGGAGCAGATAATCATGTCTACATGACAGGCCCGGCAGCTTATGCCTTTAAAGGGGAATGGCTGGGACTATAAGAGTGTGCATAAAAAGACCGGTCGGATGATAATTCCGGCCGGTTTTTTTATGCTATTTTATTGCTACTATCTTGCACGGATATGGCGAAGCTGCCCGACCTAGAACACGGCCCCTTTTCACATCATCTGCCGGTGCCGCGGCATGGGGGTCAAAACTTGGGCAGCCGCTTATCAAGTTTTCTGATATCCGACGGAAAGATACCGGCAAAAAGCATAGACATACTGCTTTTTATGTCCTTTAAATTTCTGGACAGTGAATCAAATGCCCTAAGGCTCTTGGGAGAGGTGGTATTTAAGAACTGTAATTCGTAGAAAAGTTTGGATTTATTAATGATGCCAATCAGCTCATGATTCTTAAGAACTGGTATATAGTTTATACCGTTGCGGGTGAATACCGCCGCAGCAGTTATGATGTCAAAATGATGATAATCAAAGAAGAAACAGTGAATCGGCCGCATGAGTTCTCTGACGGCAATTCCTGATTTTTGACATTTATTAATATAATGCCAACTGACGCATTCAGACTTAAAGTATGTGCTTTCTTGTAATTGCTTTAGCTGAGAGGATTTGAGCAAACATTTCAGGGTCAGAAGTCCAACAGGCTTTTGGTGATTATCCACAACAATTAAGACTTGAGGACCTTGCCAGGCAGACTCTTGATGAAAGGATTCTCTCATTAACTTTAAGGCTTCACGCACTGAGTCGTATTGGTTGATGGTCAGAAAATGATCTATAGGTATCATGATGTTGTGACATAAGTAGGTTGGAGTCATCGAACATCCCTCCGTATTTTATAAAACATCGCCAATATACCAGAATAAATCCATGGTTCGGACGACACCGACAATTTGTTGGTTTTTCGCAACCAGAATGGAGTTTAGATTATGCTTTAAAAGAAAAGCAATGGCTTCATCTAACTCGACAGAAATATCAATTAATCTGCTTTTCAAGGGATGTAGGATGTCTTTAACCTGAAGCGGGCTTCTCTTTACGGGCTCCTCAGCGAAGAGCTCTGCCAGTCTATGACGGAGACTTGGGAATTTTAGTTCCCGAACAGCATCTAAGGCAAATCGCAGGGTAAGCATTCCGGTAATCTCGCCCTCAGAGTTGGTGGTTAGTACAGCTTCAAAATTATGCCAGCGGTTATCCCTTTGCTTAAATTCTTCCGTCAATAACTCTATGGCCTTTTCAAGGGACTCTTCTTCTGAAACAATGGGGTATTCATCTAGAGGAACCATGATTTGGCCAAGAGTGATTTTCATAAAGATGAGCCTCTTTCTAAGTCGCTTGAATTTTCCATTTATAAGATATTAAGCAAAAACCATGCCATCTGTAAAGGGCTTTATAATCAAGAAAGGAAATTTAAATGGGCAAAATTTACTCGTAGAATGTGAAAAAAAATTCTCATCAAAGGATGAATTCTATGTATAATAGAGATAGGCAGGCTGATAATCGGAGGAGATTATTATGAGGATAAGGATTGTCCATGATGGATTCATTGATCACTTGCTAAAAATCATTGCTCTTCTGTTGTTGATACCCATAGGGCTGGCGGGATATCTCTATTATCTGGTACATTCCACTGAACTGGGCCTGATTGATAATCAGCGTAAGGCTATGGAAACGGCTATGACCTATCTGGATGAAAATTTAAACGGAACCTTTAATAAAATGATTGAGGATATTGGGGCTGGGAATATGACCCAAAGGGATCAAGCTAAGGCTCTCAACAAATCCTTACAACCTATTATAGTTGAAGCAAAGAGAGAATACCCAAATTTGGATTTAGGATATTACTGGAAAGATTATGACGTCATTTTAGATGGAGATAATGTTCATTTACGAGAAAACTTTTCCAAGCGAAGAAAGAATAATTTTGAGGATGCCCTTGAGACTAAGAATATGGTCTTTCAGGTTTTTGGCGGTATAACCGAAAATGGACAACTGGAAGCCTATCGGCCCATTATTAGGGACGGTATAACAATTGGTGCTGTCTGGGCTAGTTCGGATTTTAAACCCATATCTCAAAAGATTGATAATATGAAACAAATTGTTTATGGAATTATTACTTTAGGGATTTTGTTTGCTCTTGGCGGGACAATCAGTCTGGTTCGAAAATTTGCCGGGAGTGTTAATGAAGTTAAGCGGAATCTGACCACAATATCCAATGATCCTACCTATATTATCCCGAGGGCGCCGGGAGAACTTGGGGAGATTACGGATGCCATCAACCAAATGTACAATAAGCTAATTGATGTTCAAAACTATAACCAAGAAATCTTAACCAGCATTGATGACGGAATAATTACGGTTAATAAAGAACAAAAGCTTGTGAGCATCAATCACGCTGCCTGTCATATGCTCAATCTTAGTAAGGATTATTTAGGATTAACTATGCAGGATATTTTTCCGGAGGATAGTCCCTTTATCGATTGCGTCAAGAATACTCTTCTTCAAAATAAGCCTGTAAAAGATATACAGGTTTTCTACCAGGATTCGCCGGGCAGTCACCTCCATTTGCTGATCAGCACATCTCTAATGGTAAATGTACGTCAGGACCTTGTGGGGGCGCTCTTACACTTCCGCGATATCACAGAAATGGTTCGCTTGAGGGAAGATATCAATCGGCAGGAGAGATTTGCATCATTAGGAAAGATTATTGCCGGAGTTGCTCATGAAATTAGAAGTCCTTTAACCTCAATTACCGGGTATATGCAGTTCTGGAACCAGGGACATGTCCCATCGCAAAAATCATTAAACATCGTGAACAGGGAAATGACCCGCTTGGCGACGATCACAGATGAATTATTACAATTTGCCCGCCCTTCCCGGGCTACGATGCAGCCCTGTGCCATTAACAGCCTGGTAAGAAGAGTGGTTCAGTTTTTAGGCGATGCCCATGGGGATAAGATAGAATTTGCTGCGAAGTATGAAGATGAACTTCCGGATGTGATCATGGATGAGCATCAGATTGAGAAAGTTCTCTCAAACATTATGTATAATGCTTTTCAATCAACCCAAGGAAAGGGTAAATTAGAGACAACAACCTTTTATGACGAAGAAAAAAATATGGTTGGAGTGTCCATTAAAGATAACGGCTGTGGTATTTCAGAAGAAAATTTAGGAAAGGTTTTTGAACCATTTTTCACGACCAAATCAAAAGGTACCGGTTTAGGTTTGGCGATTGCCCGGGAAATTATCGAAGCTCATAAGGGTTTCTATGAAGTTGAAAGCACTGTTAATGTAGGTACAATCATGACAATCTATTTACCAATAGCTGAGAGGGGTGACAAGAATGGCTAGAGTTCTGGTAATTGACGATGAAGAGGGCGTCTGTGAACTGCTGCGTGATGTTCTGGAAAGTGCGGGGTATGAAGTTTATGTGACCTATACGGCGGCAGAGGGAATGGAGGCTTTAGATAATTTTAATCCTGATACTATTCTCTTAGATATTAAGCTTCCTGATGATGATGGCATCAAAGTTATGGAACGAATTAAAGATATTGGAGTTAGTGTACCTGTCATTTTGATGACTGCCTTTGGTACCACTGAAATAGCTATACAAGCTATGAAGGAAGGGGCTCATGACTACCTTAATAAACCCCTCAACCTGGACGAACTCATTTTGTCCGTTCAGAAAGCCGTAAGGATGAAGAATCTTGTCTCTGAGGTTGCTACCCTTCGTGAAAAGTTAGAAGATGATCTGAATCAATCGGATAACTTTATTGGGGAATCCAGAATCATGCAGGAGATTTCTAAAACCATTGGCAGAATATCGGATAGTGATATAACCGTCTTAATTCAAGGTGAGAGCGGAACAGGCAAAGAAGTGGTTGCCCAATCCATTCATAAAAACAGTAAACGAAGTCATTGTCCCTATATAAAAATTAATTGTGCCACCATTCCGGAAAATCTGATGGAAAGCGAATTGTTTGGGCATGAAAAAGGAGCCTTCACAGGAGCCATTACTCAGAAACTGGGTAAATTTGAACTTGCTCACAGTGGGACAATTTTTCTTGATGAGATCGGAGAATTAACCCACCAGGCTCAAACCAAACTTCTCCGTGTGCTGCAGGAGCGGGAGTTTGAACGAGTTGGAGGAATTAATAGTATTAAGGTGGATATCCGCATTCTGGCAGCTACTAATAAAGAGTTACAAAAGTTAGTTGAGGAAGGAAAATTCAGAGAGGATCTATTTTATCGACTGAACGTTGTTAATATCAAGCTTCCCCCTCTCAAGGAGAGAAAAGAAGATATTACCCCTTTAGCCAATTACTTTATTAATCGATTTGCTTTAAAGCATGCCAAAAGAATTACCAGTATATCTAAAGAAGCATTAAAGCTCATGCTTAATTACTCATGGCCAGGTAATGTAAGAGAATTAAAAAATACCTGTGAGCAAGCGGTTGTCATGGCCAGAGGGGCCGTTATTTTGCCGGATGATCTTGGTATTTTTGATGGAAATCCTCAACCCTTTCAAAACTCAGACTCAGAACTTAATCTAACCCTAAGACTAAAGCGGCCCCTTAAAGATATCCTGGCTGAGGTGGAAAAACAGGTGATTGTCAAAACATTAAGAGACCACAACTGGAATAGACAAGATTCAGCCAATACCTTGGGCTTAAATCGACGATCCCTTTATGCAAAGATGAAAGAATATGATCTTTTGTAGCAAATGAGCAAATTATGCTCATTGAATGGGAAGAAAAGTTCCCAAAACCGGCAACTTGAAGAGTTGCCGGTTTTGTTTTTGCCCTTAAATCGGGGATGATAGGTTATCTATAAACATGGCATTGATTTTGCTTATATTCTTTATACATAAAGCAAATAGTTAAGCGGGAATTACTCACACTCGGAGGTGGTGTTTTATCAAAACAGGGATAGATGTCATTCATTAAGAGGAAACGCACGGCATAATCAACAAAAACCTTTTTGTTTATATCTTGATTTACGTTCCATCATAGGTTTTTACTATTTCAACGATTTTACCAGAAAATACGTTTGGGGAGGAATAAACCATGACAGAGATCAGCAAAAAAAAGTTAGGGAAATTTAGTGTTAAATTAAGTTTTGCAGTGTTAATTTTATCAGTTCTTTTTTTCTGGGGTGGCCTGAATTTTCTTAGGTCAGAAGTGTTTACTCATTATTACAATCCCAATAAACATGTTATCGTTAGTCAAAATCAAGACACTAAAGAAATATATTCCTGGCAAGATGCCCAAGGCAATGTTTATACCCCTGAAGATGCACAAGTCAATAATTTCACCTGGGGTTCAACGGGATTATTGTTATTAACCATGCTCTTAGGCATAGGGGTACAAAGATTTGGCATTAAAGTTTATACGAAAACTCTGATTCCCAAATATGAAGCACTGTACCTGCAATATAAGGGGGGAGAATGATGGACATTTTCTTCCCTATTGCCAGAATGCCAATTTCGATATTTGCTATTCTAGGCATGGGTGGTTTGGTTGGATTGCTGTCCGGACTTTTCGGAGTGGGAGGAGGATTCTTATTAACCCCCCTTTTGATGTGGATGGGGATACCGCCTGCTGTAGCAGTAGCTTCCGATACGAACCAAATTGTGGCGGCTTCTGTTTCCGGAACCATTGCCCATAGCCGCAATAAGAATGTTGACTTTAAACTTGGCTTCATTATTCTCGTCGGGAGTTTAGTGGGCGGCAGTTTTGGGACAGCTCTTGTTAAAGTTCTGCGCTCCCTTGGCAACTTCGACTTTGTGCTAAAATCCACTTATGTAGTGATGCTGCTATGTGTAGGCTCCTTTATGTTTATCGAGAGTATCAATTCTCTAAGGAAAAAAACAAAAGAAATTGATGAAACACCTAAAGAAAATAAAGCAATGCAGTTTATGAATAAGCTGCCTATTAAAATGCATTTTGAGGTATCCGGTATTCATTGTTCTGTTATCTCTCTATTCTTGCTGGGTTTACTAATAGGTATTCTTGCTGCGCTTATGGGCGTTGGCGGTGGATTTATTATGCTGCCGGTCATGATTTATTTATTGGGAATGCCAACAATTAAGGCAGTTGGCACGAGTGTTTTTGTGATTATTTTTACAGCTATCAACGTGACAATGGCCCAAAGTTCTTTAAATCATACTGTTGATGTTGTCTTGGCAATTGTCTTATTAATTGGTTCCTCTATTGGAGCTCAATTCGGGGCAAGGCTTGGCAAAAGGCTTCCTGCAGAACAGTTAAGGGTTATTTTTTCCGTGATTGTTTTAGCCGTTATGCTTAAAATGTTGGTAGATTTAGTTCTTCCTCCAGCTTCATTAATTTCCCTAGGGGGTGGCCATTAATGAGAAGGCTGGCAGTAATCTTGCTAAGCATGCTTTTCTTATTGACCTTTGCCGGTCAGGGAATGGCAGCAGAGAATCAGCTTACAGTTTCACCGGATAAGGTTAATGTCGGACTGAATTTTAAAGGCGCTGCCTTGGATATTTCCGGCAGCGTACCGGACAATGCTCAAGTTTATATCAAAGTCAGCTCTCCTAACGATGCCATTTTAGATTTAAATAAAAAGGGAAAAGTAAGTTTATTTTGGATGAATGTCGAAAGCACCTCGGTAACTAAAGTTCCTAAACTGTACCGGATCCTTTCTTCCCAGTCTCTTTCGGACCTTCCACAAGATTTGCAGGCGGAATTGGGTATAGATAAAGACTATTCGGCAGTTTATCAAATGGCGGAAGTCAGAAAGCATAGTGATGCAGGTTCTCTTACATTAGAAAAATCTGAAGCACAAGAATTTGTGAATTCCATGGTTGGTTTATTCAGCGAAAGCGGACTGTATGGAATTAACGAGAGCGGAGTCCAAATTAATAATGGTAAGTTTAATACCAGTTTTGAGCTTCCTGCAAATATTCCTCAGGAAAAATGTAATATAACGGTTTATTTTATTAAAGACGGGCAGGTAATCGGAACAAGTGACCAGACCTTTGATGTCGAGACCATCGGTATCGTCAAATGGTTAAACGACATGGCAATATATGATGGCCCCTTTTATGGCTATATGTCGGTTTTAATCGCTTTGCTGGTGGGTTCAGCCATTGCTTTCCTGTTCATATTCCTGGATAATCGGAAAAAACCACATCTTAATACTAAAACATGTTAATATTTGCACAACTAACATTGACATTTAAGGATAAGTTGCTTTAATTATTTATCAAGTGAATATTAATATGATATAATTAAAATTGCAGCAGGTTATTACCTGCTGCAATTTTTCTACTACTAAATAATAGTACTCTAAAAAATAACGCCCTACCCGGATTAAGGGGTTAGTTTAAAGAAGGGAAGTTGAAGGCTTGTGTCAATCAGTATGACTGGGTTTGGTCGGGGAGAGGCCAGTGGAGGCGGCTATCAAGTATCCATTGAGTTAAAATCCGTTAATCATCGTTTTTTAGAAATTGTCGTGAGGATTCCCCGGAACTATAACAGTGTGGAAGAACGAATACGTAAAATGCTTCAAGATAATTTTCAAAGGGGCCGGATCGAAGTACATGTCAATGTGGCGGAAACAGAAGAACGCAAGAGATTGGTGAAGGTTGACAATGATTTAGCACTGTCGTATGATAAGACATTGAAAGATCTCGCTTTAGCTCTACATACAGAGTATGAAACAGATATTTACCGATTAGTGGGCTTTCCCGAGGTTCTTTCGGTTGTAGAGCCTGAAATTGATTTGGAGGCCTTCTGGAAAATCTGTGCCGAGGCCCTTGTGAAGGCGATTGATGGTTTTGCTCAGATGAGAAGATCCGAAGGTGAAAAATTAACCCTGGATCTAATGAAAAGGATTGATCTTCTGGGAGATTATTTGCACACGATTGCTGAGCGTGCGCCATATGTTGTAACAGACTATCAAGAACGCCTGCAGGAACGTATCCAGACGCTTCTTGGGGACGTGGAGTTAGATCCCCTTCGCTTGGCTAATGAAGTAGCGTATTTCGCAGACAGAGCCTCCGTTACGGAAGAATTGGTCCGCTTTGACAGCCATTTGGCACAAAGCCGGGAGGCTTTGCTGAGCAATGAACCGGTAGGGCGTAAACTTGATTTTTTAATTCAGGAATTGAACCGGGAGATTAATACCATAGGATCAAAGGCCAATGATCTAATGATTGGGCAGCAAGTTATAAAAGTCAAAAGCGAATTAGAAAAAATACGCGAACAAGTTCAAAATTTAGAGTAATGGAGGATTCATCTTGGACATTAAACTTATTAACATTGGGTTTGGCAATATCGTTTCTGCCAATCGTATTATTTCGATTGTAAGTCCGGAATCCGCTCCCATCAAACGTATTATTCAAGAAGCGCGTGATGCGGGTATGCTTATTGATGCTACTTATGGCCGGCGCACACGAGCCGTAATTATTTGTGATAGTCATCATGTGATTTTGTCTGCAGTTCAGCCTGAAACCGTAGCTCATCGTCTTACAGCCAAAGAGTCCGGCAGCCACGCAGAAGACCCTGTGGATTAGGGGTGAGGTTGTGGAAAAAAGTCATGGATTATTGATAGTGCTGTCGGGCCCTTCCGGAGCAGGCAAAGGGACGCTTTGCCAAGAATTGCTGCGCCAGATGCCTGACTTAAAATATTCCGTCTCGATGACAACAAGATCTTCTCGTCCTGGTGAAGTGGATGGAATTCATTACTTTTTTCGACAAAAGGCTGAATTTGAAGCCATGATTAACAGAGATGAACTGCTGGAATGGGCAAAGTTCTGTGATAATTACTATGGAACACCGCGCTTCGCAGTTGAACAGGCTATCCAAGCAGGACAGGATGTCATTTTAGAGATAGAAATTCAAGGTGCTTTACAAATTAAAAAGTGCTTTCCTCAAGGAGTTTTCACTTTTATTGTCCCGCCTTCAATGGATGTACTCTCTGAGAGAATTCACAAGCGGGGTACGGAAACGGAGGAAGTGATTCAGAAAAGGTTAGCCACTGCCATAGAGGAGCTGGAATATGTCAGTGAATACGATTATGTCGTGGTCAATGATGAGGTTCCCGTGGCTGTCGATAAATTAAAAAGTATTCTCATTGCAGAAAAATGCCGTGTTAAACGAAAACCGTTTGTTTTTAAGGGGGAATCTGTATGAAACAACCTTCACTCGACACTCTGATGAGCAAGGTCGACAGCAAATACACCTTAGTGATCGTAGTTGCCAAACGTGCTCGTATGATCATGGAAGAAGGAAAACACGAGGATTTGGCCAAAGGCGTTAAACCAGTCAGCATTTCACTGGAGGAAATCTCTCGTTCAGACATCCATTATAACTGTCATCCAGAAGAGCGCGTGTAATGCTGGCAGGGAAAAAGGTCCTCATAGGGGTTACAGGTGGAATTGCTGCTTACAAAATTGCTGAGGTTGTCAGTCGTTTGCGCAAGTTAGAGGTCGATGTTCATGTTGCCATGACAAAATCGGCAACGGAATTTATTACCCCCCTCACACTGCGAAGTTTATCCACAAATCCAGTGCATGTGGATATGTTTGCGGAGCCCAAACTATGGAATGTGGAGCATATTGCTTTAGCTGAGCATGTGGATGCTGTGGTGGTTGCACCTGCCACAGCTAATATCATCGCCAAAATGGCCGTAGGTTTGGCGGATGATTTTCTTTCCACGGTGCTTCTGGCAACCAGAGCACCTATTTTTGTGGCGCCGGCTATGAATCAGGCCATGTACCAGAATCCTGCAACTCAAGGAAATTTGCACCGGCTTAAAGAACGAGGAATGCGAATCATTGGTCCAGGCGTTGGTTTTCAAGCCTGCGGCACAGATGGAGTAGGACGAATGAGCGAAGCGGCAGAAATTGTGGAAGCTGTCGTTCAATTTTTTGCGGAGTCCCCTTGTCTAAAGGGCAAGCGTGCCCTTGTAACCGCCGGCGGAACTCAGGAACCTCTTGATCCCGTGCGCTATTTAGGAAACCGCAGCTCCGGGCGGATGGGTTTTGCCATTGCCCAGGCCCTTCAGGAAGCAGGTGCGGAAACCATCCTGGTCAGTGCGCCTACAGACCTGCCTACACCTCCGGGTGTTACCCGTGTGTCTGTTCAAACAGCTTTAGAAATGCATGACGCCGTCCTGGCTGAGTTTAATAAACTGGATGTTGTGGTGAAGGCGGCGGCCGTGGCTGATTATCGCCCGGCCTCACAGGCGGAGCAGAAAATTAAAAAAGACGGAGCTAACCGAACCATTGAGTTGGTCCCTAATCCTGATATTTTGGCTGAACTGGGACGCCGGAAGACCTCCCAGGTTCTAATTGGGTTTGCAGCTGAAACCGAAAATCTTTTAGCTTATGCCCAGGAAAAGATGCAGAGAAAGAATGTCAATCTCCTGGTGGCCAATGATGTCACTAAACCCGGTGCAGGTTTCGGGAGCATGACGAATATTGTCAGTTTTCTCTTTCCTGATGGAAGAAGAATAGATTTTCCTCAAATGAGCAAACTGGAGGTTGCCAAGAATCTCGTTGCCGAGATTGCCCGCCTCCTCGGTTAGAAGCAAAGGAGTGAAGTAATTGGTTAAAAAATTGTTCACATCAGAATCGGTCACAGAGGGTCATCCCGATAAAATCTGCGATCAGATTTCAGATGCTATCTTGGATGCTATTTTTGCCCAGGATCCACAGGCTCGAGTGGCTTGCGAAACAATGGTCACGACAGGTCTGGTTCTGGTCAGCGGTGAGATAACCACATCCTGCTATGTGGATATACCCCATGTTGTCAGGGAGACCATACGGGAGGTTGGTTATACCAGAGCAAAATACGGCTTTGATGCAGAAACCTGTGCTGTTTTGACCTCCATTGGCGAACAATCCGCAGACATTGCTTTAGGTGTGGATCAGGCCTTGGAAGCTAAAACCGGTGAAATGACGGACAGCGAGATTGAAGCCATCGGAGCCGGTGATCAGGGCATGATGTTTGGCTTTGCTACCAATGAGACTGAGAGCTATATGCCCCTGCCCGTTGACTTAGCTCACCGTTTAGCCCGAAGACTGAGCGAGGTGCGCAAATCCAACCAGCTGAATTATTTGCGCCCAGATGGAAAAACTCAAGTTACGATAGAATATGAGGATAATAAACCGGTTCGAGTGGATACCATTGTTATTTCCACTCAACATCATCCTGATGTAACCAATGAGCAAATACGCAGAGATATCCTTCAATATGTTATTTATCCTACTGTTCCGAAAGAGCTCCTTAATGAGGACACTAAATATTTTATCAATCCTACCGGGCGTTTCGTCATTGGTGGTCCGCAAGGGGATTGCGGTCTTACAGGCAGAAAAATCATTGTTGACACTTATGGAGGCATGGCTCGGCATGGCGGTGGGGCGTTCTCCGGTAAGGATCCCACAAAAGTTGATCGTTCCGCAGCTTATGCAGCTCGTTATGTAGCAAAGAACATAGTTGCAGCAGGCTTAGCAGATCGCTGTGAACTTCAAATCGCTTATGCCATCGGTGTCGCTCAGCCCGTTTCAATCTCTATTGAAACCTTTGGTACTGGGAAACTGGCGGATGAAAAAATAGTCGAGTTTGTAAAGCAAACCTTCGACTTGCGTCCGGCTGGAATTATCAAGACCTTGAATCTTCGCCGTCCGATTTATCGACAGACGGCAGCCTATGGACATTTCGGCAGGACAGACCTGGATCTTCCCTGGGAACGAACGGACAAAGCTGAAGCTTTAAAGAAGCTTGCAGGGCTTTAAATAACAGTAGGGTTTAAAGATTTATCCAGGCACATGTTAACCTATTATTCAGCAGATGCTGCAGAAATTATGGCAATAACAGCTAAAAAGACTCCTGACAGTGAAAAATACGCCATGAAAAGGCTTTTAAGCCGTATCAAGGCGTATTTTTCTATTACCCTGAAAAACTCATCCTGAAAAATACCATGGCGTGGAGAGGCAGTAAAAGGCCACAAGCCAGCGCGGGGAAGGGTCATGCAACCCGAGGAATTCTTTATAATGATTTTAGTCAATCTCATGAATCAATGGCTGATCCTTAGGGATGTTGAGTTCAATATTTTTAGGGACCCGTATATAAACAAGTTGTTCGCCGTAGTGAGACCTCATAGTACTGCCATTATCGCCGGCGGCTTTAAATTGACTGAGAGTAAAATCATAGTTTATCTGTTGATAGTTCATAGTTTGGAGATTTGGAAAAATTAAATGCATCATATTATCTTTAAGTATGATGGTTGGTGGAGAGACTTGCTTGGAAAAGTCAACATTGCCGATATAATGAGCAGTGACATAAGTTGATACATCAATGATACCGTCAGAGGTTTCTTTCTTCTTGATGAAAATGTGATGATTACCGGGGCCTTGTTGGATGTTGAGGGATATTTGGTGGGAAGAAAACGGGAAGGAGCGGCTGCTGTTTTTAAAGACTCCTTTACTGTGAGCTATTGTCTCTTCATTAAGAATAGGAGGCTCATGATAAAGAGCATTTAACAGACTTTGCGTTGCTGCGACAGTTTCATCCCGCTGCTGGGCAGATTTAATAAAGTCATTGTCCGGCAAGAGGCAGAGAAGTGGATAAGACAAGATCAATAAGCCTATATATACCCCTGCTGTAAGGGCACAGATTTTCCAGGATAAGAGCTTAATAACCTTGGACCCTAGCTTGGCGATGATGAAAACAATGACCAGTCCGGCAAGGAGAATGGCCAGGGAAAACGTAACCGCATTCATTAGGCGAGCTCCTTTCTATCTGAGAGTAAAATACTTGCTCCATAGACAATAATGGTGGCAGCGATTATTTTGAGGATGAATAAGGGCAATGAACTTTCGGCGGTAAAATATTCAAGAAAATGCTGCATTGAATTGGTATACACTCTTATCAGCCCAAAGAGTATTGCTGGTATAATAAGGATAAAAGCCATGCTTATCCTGACAAGCATGCCCATTAAATAGCCAATTGCGGAGATTACGACCATGTACATAATTCCTGCAGCCATTCCAATCAAGAGATCCCCTAAGGTTAAGAAAAAATGATCATGGAGTATTTGGGCCGGATTGGAGCGCACAAACACAAAGATTCGGAGAATGATACCAAAGAGTGATGACGTTATGCCCCCAAAGACACAAGCCGTCAGCAAAAAGCCTATGTCAGAAACACTTCCGGAAAGGCTGTTGACAACAAGAGGACGTTCAAGTTTTTTGTATCGGCTGGTTGGCAGCTGATAACTGACAAAGAAAATCCAAAAAAGGGTGAAGGCAATGACCAGACTGGCGGAATACATGTTTAAAGTGACGGACACCTCCCCATTACTTGAGGCCATATGACTGGTTCCCCCCAAAGAAAAGAGCAAAGCTAAAAGCTGAGCAGCGATGAGTGAATAGAGCAAAAAGGAATGAGCTTTCAGCTTATAACGATATAATTTTAAGGAACCTCTCAGAAAGTTATTGTTTAAAAACATCATCAATACCTCCTTTGTGATTGGTGGTTAAATAGATGCAGAGATCCTCTGGCGAGACAGGAAGCACTTCCAGCCCCCCTTGCCTTAAGTGACGAATTTCTTGGTCTGTTAATTGTTTGGAATCAATAACCACATAGCGATTGTTTTTGGCGAATAATTCCTCATAAATTAACTCTTTACCTTGAATAACTTTATGGAGAATTTGTGTGTTTCCTCTTAACCCTATGGCAGCCTCTTTCAGATCCATCATGGGCAAGTGCAGGACTTTGGCTCCTAGATGGATTAATAGAACATCTTCAAGGATTTCTCCCAGCTCACTGAGCAAATGACTGGAGAGCAGGATAGTTCGGGGATATTCAAGATAATCTTTAAGTAAGGCCTTGTAAAAGTCTTTCCTGACAGCGGAATCCATACCGTTGGTCGGTTCGTCAAATATTGTCAGCGGACAGCGTGAGGATATGCCGATGATGTTGTTAAAGGTACTTTTGGATCCTTTGGACAAATTACCATGCCGCTGATTGGGGTTAAAACTAAAATAGGCAAAGAGGGCATTGGCCAGGCTGCTGCTCCAGTTGGCATAAAAGGGCGCCATCTCGGCTAAAATGTCAGCCAGCCTGAATGAGTCGGGAAAAGTCATAGCATCGTCAATTAAGATTGTTTTTGCACTAACTTCTAAAGAGTTAAAAGGGTTTTGAGAATGAACTTGGAGGTGACCGGAGGTAGGTTTGGATAAACCGGCCAGCATTTTTAGGAGGGTTGTTTTGCCGGCGCCATTTCTGCCAATAAGGCCGGTTATCGTGTTTTCCTCTATGTCAAAGGATAATTGATTGATGGCTGGGGTTTTGCCAAAGGATTTTGAAACATCTTGACAATGAATGATACTCATAACCTTTCCTCCTCAATTTCTATTTCTGCCTTTTGGATCATTTCGATGAGCTCCTTTTCATGAACCTCCAGCCGCCTTGATTCAAGGACTAATTCTTTAATCATTGGTTTTAATAGATTGTTCCGCCTCTTTGTCCGGATGAATTCCTTGGCATTAGGCGAAACAAACATACCAAGGCCGCGTTTTTTATAAGCTATAGCCTCGTCAGCTAAAAGGTTTAACCCTTTGGCTGCTGTAGCCGGGTTTATGGTAAACATGTCAGCCAGTTGATATTGAGAATAGATTCGTTCATCTTCCTTTAAGGTATCATTAAGTATTTCTGCTTCAAGCCATTCGGCAATCTGAACATAGATCGGTTTCATGCCGTCATTATTGAGGATCATGATCTGACCTCCCTTGTAACGAGAGTTGGTACATTAGTGTCGTAATGTACTAGAGAAATTATAGACCGATACTTACGTGTTGTAAACCCCAATCTAGAGATTTCCCTAGCAAAACAAGCTTGGCAAAAATGGCAAATCGGTGGTATGATATCCAAAACTGTAGTATATTAGATCATGACATTTGCTGAGTGATGTAGTGTATTATTGGAAATAGCTGTTGGAACAACTAAATTTTATTTAAAGTAGGGGATGGGAGAATGGATAGAGCGGATAAGGTTTTAGCTGGGGCTGAGCGGACAGAAGAACAATGGCTTGAAGGTCTTCGTGAAACGGTAGCACAGGTATTGCCAATTAGTCACTATCAAAAAAACTACCAAGCAGTTGGAATTACCAAAGCGGAAGATATTAAGTCTCTGGAGGATTTTCAAAAGCTTCCTTTAACAACTAAAGAAGATTTGCGAATGAACTATCCTTTTGGGTTGTTTGCGGAGCCCATGGAAAATATCGTGCGGCTTCATGCCTCTTCCGGGACGACGGGCAAGCCCACAGTTGTAGGATATACCCGCAATGACATTGACCTTTGGGCCAAAATCGTGGCTAATTGTTTGCGGAGAGCAGGGGTTACCAAAAAGGATGTTGTTCAAATTGCTTACGGATATGGCCTTTTTACAGGTGGTATGGGTTTGCACTATGGCTGCGAAGAATTAGGAGCCATAGTAGTTCCCATATCAGGAGGAAATACGGCTCGGCAGCTGATGCTGATGCGTGATTTTGGCACGACGGTTTTAGCCTGTACACCCTCCTATGCTTTATATTTAGCCGAGAGCTTAGAGGAATCGGGAATATCACGGGATGAGCTGAAGCTTAAGATCGGTGTCTTTGGGGCAGAGCCGTGGACAGAAGGCATGAGAGAAGAAATCGAGACACGGTTAGGTATTAAGGCTTATGATATCTATGGTTTAAGCGAAACCATGGGTCCGGGCGTCGCCATGGAGTGTACCGCACAGAAGGGATTACATATTGATGATCATTTTTATCCGGAAATTCTGGATTCAGAAGGAAATCCGCTGCCCGTTGGCGAACGTGGAGAATTAGTTATTACCAGTCTGGATAAAGAGGGTTTTCCAGTTCTGCGCTATCGAACCAAAGACTTAACTACCTTGCATTATGGAAAGTGCTCCTGTGGTCAGGTTGGCTGGATTATGGATCGAGTTACGGCCCGAGTTGACGACATGCTAATTATTCGGGGAGTTAATGTCTTCCCCAGTCAAATTGAAGAAGCAATACTTCTGGAAGGATTTGAACCACATTACTTGTTGGTTGTCTACCGGTCCGGGAATTTAGATCAACTGGAGGTTCAGGTAGAAGTCAACGAAGCCAGTTTCTTTGATGAGGTACGTGAGCTGGAAGCCCGTCAGGAACGTTTGCATAAGAGAATTGAAAATGTCCTAGGAATCTCCGTACGCATTCGTCTTGTAGAACCCAAAAGTATTCCGCGCAGTGAGGGAAAAGCTAAGCGGGTTATTGATAAACGAAATAAGGAGGGGTAAGGGTGTTACAGTTATCAATTTTTTTGGAGAATGCCAAAGGAAGGCTGGCCGAAGTTATCAGTCTTCTCGCTGAATGTAAAGTTAATTTGCGGGCCCTATCGTTAGCAGACACTAAGGATTATGGGGTTTTGCGCATTATTGTTGATGACCCTGAAGAGACGGCCCAAAAACTGCGTGAACGAAAAGTTGTTGTTTCGTTAACGCCTGTTTGGGTACTGAAAGTGCCTGATCGCACCGGGGGGCTGGCAGAGGTTCTTAATCAGCTGGTTCAGCAGGATGTGGTCGTAGAGTACATGTATGCCTTTGTCGAGAAAGAGAAGGAAGATGCCCTTGTTGTCTTGAGAGTACAAGATAAGGGCATTATGGAGAAGGCTGTGCAGGCCTTGAATTTGCCGATAAAATAAAAGCTTATGACACTATGGTTAAGAATAAGATAGTCAGGTTATTTTTCTAGACACCCAATGACATAGGAATTGGGTGTCTATCTTTGCATAGTAAACTTTTTTAGGAGTAGCTTTTCATACTGCTATGCAGCACCATCAGATAATGAAAAGGGGCCGTGTCCAGGTCAGGCGGCTTCGTTCACTTCCTGCAAGAAAAGCTAATTCGTGCGAAGACAGTGTCTTCGTCACCGCAGCATTCCGAGGCTCGCCCACTCACCGCCGCGGGAGCTTCGCCAAACCTCCGGGTAGCGCCTGAAGTGAACCACAGGCTCCGCTAACCCGCGCCGGTTTGTGGGCTTTACCACCTCTCCATGCAATGGGTTCACTCCTGTGAAACGAAGCCGCCTTGGCTTTTGGGTTAACGAGTTCTTTAGAATGGCTTTGGAGGTATTTTAAGGATAAATTTATGAGTAGCTTGCCATGTCCCTAACACGACACCATTAGATGATGAAAAAGATTGCGTGTACATAAAAAAGGACGCTTTTGCGTCCTTAGATAAGGTTGTTATTATATGAATTGAACCTTTATTTTGCCACTTGCTTACTCGTATTTATGAGTTCTTCAGGTTCATCCTTGAGAACAAGATTCAGGAAAATTCCTGCCAGAGTAGCAAACATGATACCATGATTGGCCAGGCCGATACCTACAGCGAAGATGACCGCTGCAATAATAAGGTTTTTGTTTTTAGAAAAATCAACTTTGGCTTCAATCAATGTGCGAAGTCCTGCTGCACCGATCATACCAAAGAGGAGTATTACTACGCCGCCCATCACTGGGGTTGGAATGGACATGATTAATACACCCAAAGGGTTAAATGTGCTTAGAATAATGGCAGCAATAGCCGCAATCCAGAGATTTAATGAGCTATATACTTTCGTAATCGCTAACACGCCGATATTTTCTGCATACGTGGTAAGGGGAACTCCGCCAAATATACTGGCGATACCTGTTGCTAAACCATTTCCTAAAACAACCTTGTCAAAGCCTGGGTCTTCAATGATGTCAGTATGAGTAATGTTTCCAAGGATCATCATGTGACCTAAATCTTCGATTAATGTGATAAGAGCTAATGGTGCGAAAGTAAGAATGGCGGTCACGTCTATGTGGATTGTTCCGAAACTGCTGAAAGGTAAAACAAAGGGTGTTTTGAATGATTCAATAATTTTTGCAGTATCTACTAGTCCCATAAAATAAGCAAGTATATATCCGGCCACAATAGCTAGAAGAACAGGAATTACTTTAGAAAACCCTTTACCATAGACACTGACTATAATTGCCACAGCCAATGTAAAGATTGCTACGATCCAATTTGCACCCGCCATTTGTAATGCTACCGGAGTTAAACTTAATCCGATAATTGCTACGACGCTTCCGGCAACGACGGGGGGGATTAGTTTGTTGATCCACTTAGTACCAAAGAGACGAAGTACAAAATATATGAGAATATAGGCAAGACCTACTGATAAAACACCTGCCATGGCTGAACTTAGATTGTTCTGATCTTTGACAAATGCCGTCAAACTGGCGATAAAAGCAAAAGATGAACCGAGATAAGCCGGGACTTTGCTGCGCGTTAGAAGTAAGAAGACGATGGTTCCAATACCGGAACAGAATAAGGCAGTTGCCGGGGATAAACCAACTAGGAATGGGACTAAAATTGTGCTGCCCGTCATGGCAAACAAATGCTGGACTCCCAGTGGTATAGCTCGGGTTAGTGGTAATCTCTCGTTGATTTGAACTTCTTTCATGACTTCATCCTCCTAATTTTACTTAATGCCCTTCTTTACAGACATGTATACTCTCAGGTATTAATCTGAGGAAACAAAAAACCTCTTCCTCGCCCGCAAGCAAGAAAGAGGTGTCCATGCCTAATTCATGGTTCGCCATTCCCTTCTTAGCCTCACGGGACTAATTTAAAGGTAAAGGATTCAACTATCCTAAAGCATATCATAATTCCTTCTGTTTTGACAAGAGGTTATTTTTTTCATAACGGTGTTTTTGCCCGCCGAATTGTGATTTTATGAATTTATTTGTACAATACTAGGATAAATTGTATTGCCAGCCAGAGATTTGATATAATGTATTTGACCAATATTGACATTAGCGTATATTTTTGCTTATAAGGAGGACTCACCATGTTTCGCTATGCTGAAGTATTGGTTGATGTTGCAAATCGGCGTCTTGATCAGAGCTTTCATTATCTTATTCCTGAGTCTCTTATTATTAAGAAAGGAATGAGAGTCCTGGTTTCTCTGCAAAACAGGAAAGTACAGGGGCTTGTTGTTGATGTGACGGATAATTTGCCCGAAGAATTGGAGGGCTGTACTCTAAAGCCTGTCTTGGAAATAGTGGATAAAGATAGCCTGGTTCCCCAAGAACTGATTGAACTTGCCCATTGGCTGGCTCAAACCACCATCTGTTCCCTGGCTCAAAGCCTGCATACAGTCTGGCCCCTTTTTAAAGGCAAAATTGAAGTGTGGATTGTTCTGGAGTCATCCTTGGCAGATCCGGATGTTCTAACTCTTGAGTGGCTGGATCCTGAGGCCTTCCGAGGGCTAAAGGTTTTAAGCCGGGCCAGGGAAAAGGCGATTTCCTTTAAAGTTTTTTTGAAAAGAGCCAACATCGCCGAGAGTACCCTTGATAAGCTCATCAGTCAAGGCTGGGTGAGGAAGGAATTTCGCTTTAAAGCTCCAAAGGGGAGCTCTCTTCCTGGCGAGACTCCGGATCTTAAGCAGGAAAGCAATCCCAGGGATTGTCTAGACTCGGGGGCGAAAACCTATGAATTAACCAAAGAGCAAGCTGTTGCTGTTGGGAGCGTACTTACGGCCTTAAAGGAGGGCTCACCCCAGACGATATTGCTGCATGGCGTAACCGGCAGCGGCAAAACAGAAGTCTATCGTGAATTGATTGCCAGGGTATTGGAGCAGGGTGGGGACGCTATTCTTCTTGTCCCTGAAATATCCCTGACTTCCCAAGTTGCAGGCTTTTTTGAAAAGCATTTTGGGGAAAAAGTGATTGTTTTGCATTCGGGCTTGGGCCAGCGGGAAAAAATGAAGGCCTGGCTGGATATCCTGGCAGGCAAAAAGAAGATTGTCATTGGTGCCCGTTCAGCGGTGTTTGCTCCTCTGCCCAATTTACGTCTTATTATTTTAGATGAAGAACATGATGGGGCATTCAAGCAAGATGAAAATCCTAAATACCACGCTCGTGATGTAGCACGAAAGAGGATGGAACACAGGAAAGGGGTTGTCTTGCTGGGCAGTGCAACGCCTTCTCTGGAAGCTTATGCTGCAGCTCAATCTGGAAAAATCGGTTTGCTGACCATGACGGCGAGAATAGGCAAGAGTATGCTCCCCCCTGTGGAAATAGTGGATATGCGGGATGAACTCCGCCAAGGAAATCGGAGTATTTTTTCCTCGTCATTACAAGAAAAATTAAAAGACAGGCTGGACAAAGGAGAGCAAACCATGTTGTTTTTAAACCGCAGAGGCTATTCTACCTTTGTGGTTTGCCGGGAATGCGGATATGTCGTCAGTTGTCCTAATTGTGAAATTGCCTTAACCTATCACACCCAAGGTCAGGCTATGCGCTGCCATTATTGCGATTATCAAGAGCAGCCGCCTCACACTTGTCCCCAATGCGGGAGTCGCTATATTCGTTTTTTCGGACAAGGAACCCAGCGAGTTGAGGAGGAGCTTCAGGGGCTTTTTCCGGAGATTCCGACTTTACGTTTGGATTTTGATACGACAAGAACGAAGGAAGCCCATCATATTATTTTAGAGAGATTCCGCCGTCAAGAAGCTGCTGTTTTGGTAGGTACCCAGATGATGGCCAAAGGCCTGGATTTCCCCAATGTCACCCTGGTGGGAGTGATTGCAGCAGATCAAACTCTCAATATGCCGGATTTCAGGGCTCGGGAGCGGACCTTTCAGCTTCTGACCCAGGTTGCCGGGCGAGCGGGACGAAGTGACAAACCCGGTGAGGTTGTTATACAAACCTATTCTCCCTATGACAGTGCGGTGGTTAAGGCGGCTCATCATGATTTCCAAGGCTTTTTCTGGGAAGAAATCCGCTATCGTAAAGAGCGAAAATATCCGCCTTATACCCATATCATTCGAGTACTGCTGCTCCATGAAAGAGAAGATCGTGTTATTAAAGGAGCCCATGATTTAGGGGAATGCTTACAACAAGGAATGGGAGACCATGAATTTGGCAATAATGAATTGGATATTCTTGGTCCGGCGCCAGCGGTGCTGCCCAGGCTCCGCAATCAATGGAGATGGCAAATATCCGTCAAAGGCACCCAACAGGATCGGTTGAGGACCTTTTTACATCAAGGAGTGCAGAGGTTTTTTGCCAGGCCGTCCAGTAACGGTATTATCTTAAATATTGAAGTGGATCCTCTCTGAGTTATTGGGACCTAGACTGAGAGGTTAATCATCACATATAATTTCTAAGTAATAATGAATGAGTTCAGGTGATAGTTTAGAAAGGGGCATTGAGAAAATGGCTGTTTATCAGATAGTAGAGATAGGGGCAGAAGTGCTTCGTGAAAAAGCAAAAGAGGTTAAAGAGATTAATTCTTCTATCACAAAGTTATTGGACAACATGGTGGAAACCATGCGTCAAGCTGAAGGAGTAGGGCTGGCAGCTCCCCAAATTGGAGTTTCCAAGCGGGTTATTGTCGTGGAGGCAGATGGCGTTTTGGTGGAGCTCATGAACCCTGTTATTTTAGAAAAAGAAGGAACAAGTACGGCTGAGGAAGGGTGCCTCAGTATTCCCAATATGACGGGGGATGTGACCAGGGCTGCTAAGGTTCATGTCCAGGGTCTGAACCGTCAGGGAAAAATGGTAGATATTCGGGCAGAGAAATTATTGGCTCGTGCGTTACAACATGAAATAGATCACCTGGAAGGGATTCTCTTCATTGATGTTGCCGATAAAACATATCGCGGTTAAGTTAGAATACATTTCAACCTCAAGTAAGGGGGATAGACAATGCGTGTGGTTTTTATGGGGACACCTGATTTTTCGGTTCCCACCCTGAAGGCGTTAGCTGAAGGCGGACACGAAATATTGGGAGTTTTTACTCAACCTGACCGGCCTGCTGGCCGAGGAAAGAAATTAAAGCCCAGTCCGGTAAAAGTCGCCGCGGGAGAGCTAAGTCTGCCTGTTTTTCAGCCGGAAAGGATAAAATCAGCGGAGTGGATTGAGCTGCTCCATGAGTTAGCTCCGGAAAGCATCATTGTTGTGGCATATGGACAGATTCTCCCCAAGGCTGTATTGGAATTGCCTAAAGGAGGATGCATTAATGTTCATGCTTCTTTGCTTCCCGCTTATCGCGGAGCGGCGCCTATTCATTGGGCTGTGATGCAGGGAGAACCCTATACCGGTGTGACCACGATGCTGATGAATGAAGGTCTGGACACCGGAGATATGCTGTTAAAACAGGAATTAGTGATTCCGGCAGAGGCAACTACAGGTGAAATACATGATCAATTAGCAGAGATAGGAGCGAAACTCCTTTTAGAAACTTTAGCGGAGCTGGAAAAAGGGAGTTTAAAGCCAATACCGCAAACAGGAGATTCCAATTATGCGCCCCTTCTCAAGCGGGAACACGAAGGATTGGATTGGTCACGAGAGGCTGCAGTCCTCCATAATCAAATTCGAGGACTCAATCCTTGGCCGGGAGCCTTCGCTTCCTTCCGAGGAGAGAACCTGAAGATATGGCGAAGCAAACCTTTTCAGCCTGTCCCAGGATCTGATCCCTGGGAAGGGGCAGCCCGCTCAGAGGTGCAGGCTGAACCGGGTCAAATTGTACAGGTGTTAGGAGACGCTTTACTTGTTCAAACAGGGAAGGGGATTCTCGGCGTGCTGGAGGTTCAGCCGGCGGGGAAACGTACTATGAAAGCTCGGGATTTTTTTAACGGCCGGCATGGTCAGATTGGGGAGAAATTCCAGTGATCGCAAGAGGGTAGTTTTGTTGAAAAAAGGAGGTTTGGCTATGTTCTTTTGGGATTCGACAATGGTACTTTTGATTCCGGCGATACTTCTCTCTTTATATGCCCAATTTAAAATTTCATCCTCTTATAAAAAGTATGCAAAAATCCGTTCAAGGTCTGGACTTACCGGAGCTCAAGCAGCACGGACGATTTTAAATAATCATGGACTTTATGATGTGAAGGTTGAACCCATAGGCGGTTCCCTTTCCGACCATTATGATCCCCGCACCAGGGTGATTCGCTTAAGTCAGGATGTCTATCAGGGAAGCTCATTGTCATCCATAGCAGTAGCAGCTCATGAAACGGGCCATGCCCTGCAGCATGCAGCAGGGTATGCTCCTATGCAGCTCAGGTCTGCTTTTGTTCCTGTCGCCAATATTGGCAGCAGTGCCGGTCCGCTTTTGATTATCCTGGGTCTTTTTATTCCGGCTTTTGATTGGCTCCTGCAACTGGGGATTTTTGCTTTTACCTTTGCCGTTCTCTTTCAAGTAATTACCCTCCCTGTGGAATATAATGCCAGCGGCAGAGCCCTTTCTCTGCTTCAGGAGGGGCAAATGTTGGGAAGTGATGAGGTTCGTGGTGCCCGCTCTGTATTAAATGCAGCCGCCTTAACCTATGTGGCAGCGGCCTTGGCAGCAGTGCTGCAATTAGCACGTTTTATGCTTATAGCCTCGGGTAGAAGCGATGATTAAAGATAACGCCCGAGGTATGGCGGTTCAGATATTAACACGTGTTGAGGTTGAAGGGGCCTACTCTAATCTGCTCTTGCACAAAACTCTCGCTCGTTTAAAGGATTCAAGAGACCGGCAATTTGTTACCTTATTGGTTAACGGAACCTTAAAACATCGTCTGACTTTGGATTATGCCTTAAGAAGGCATTTAAGCAAATCAATGTCTGCCCTTCCTCATGAAGTTAGGGCCATTTTAAGGATCGGCGCTTTTCAATTGCTTTTTGTAGATAAAGTGCCTCCTGCCGCAGCCGTCAATGAAAGTGTGGAACTGGCAAAAAGCTTTACTAAATACACAGGGCTGGTTAATGTGGTTTTGCGTAAGGTAATGGAGAAGGGCTGGGCTATTTCCTGGCCGGATGCCAAAAGAGAAGCTGTACGTTACCTTTCTGTGCGCTATTCCCACCCTGAATGGCTGGTCCAGCGCTGGCTGAAACGTTGGGGCAGTGAAGAAACGGAAGCTTTATGCAGGATTAATAACGAGCCGGCGCCTATCTGGATTCGTACCAATACCCTGAAAATTTCACGCCCGGACTTAGCGGAGCGTCTTAAAGAAGAAGGAATAACCGTTGAGTTAGGAGCACGGGTACCTGAAAGTCTGAGAATACAGGATTTCGGTGCCTTGGATCAACTTGACAGTTTCCGGAAGGGGCTTTTTACCGTCCAGGATGAAAGTTCCCAGCTTGTAGCCCATGTGGCGGCTCCCCAACCAGGGCAATCCGTCCTGGACGCCTGCAGTGCTCCGGGAGGGAAATCCAGCCATCTGGCTCAAATCATGGAGAATCGGGGAGAAATTCTAGCCTTCGATATTCACGAGCATAAGCTTGAACTAATTAACCAGTTAGCTCATAGATTAGGCATTACCATCATTGACGCTCAGTTGGGGGATGCCCGGAATTTGCCTGGAATAAGGCTTGAATCCCAGGATTGCGTCTTGGCTGATGTACCCTGTTCAGGGTTAGGAGTTCTGAGAAGAAAAGCTGACATGCGCTGGCAGAAAGATGAAAAAGATCTTCAGGAATTGCCCTCATTGCAGTGGGCTATTTTAGAACGAGCGGCATCTTGTGTAAAAAAGGGAGGAACGTTAATTTACACAACCTGCACCATCGAACCAGAGGAAAACTTTGAATTGGTTAAGAAATTTCGGACCGTTCATTCAGAATTTGAACCGGTGGATCTGAGTAACTACTTGCCTTTTACCCTGACAGACCCACGGGATATTCAACAAGCCCGCAAGGGAATGCTCCAGCTCTTACCCCATCGTCATGAAATGGATGGATTTTTTCTGGCAAAATTCCGGCGTATTGAGCATTAAGTATTATTTTCTTTTTATGGATAAGTTTAACAGGGATGAATTGGGTGAATAATAACTATTATGAAAAGAATTGAGTTACGCGGCTGCTCTGAAGACCAGCTCATAGAGATATGTCAGAGGCTGGGTTTACAACGCTTTCGGGCTGTTCAATTGTTCCAGTGGGTGCAGCAGAAAGCCGTTCGTTCTTGGGATGAAATGAAGAATATTGGCAAGAAAGATCAGCAGCTGTTAAGTAACCACTTTAATTTTTACAGCCTGGAAAAGCTGCGGGAGCAACGTTCCCATGACGGTACGCGCAAATACTTGTTCAGGCTTGAAGATGGAGAGACCATTGAGTGTGTGTTGATGGATTATGAACGCAGGAGTTCCCGGGACAGGCATACTGTTTGTGTCTCTACTCAAGTAGGATGCCCTGTGGGGTGTGCTTTCTGCGCCACCGGGTTAGAAGGATTTCGGAGAAATCTGAGCTGTGCCGAGATTGTCAGCCAGGTGCTGGACATCACTTATTTTGTCCGGCAGGAAGATCCTGACTTCCAGGTGACCAACATTGTCTTTATGGGTATGGGAGAACCTCTTCTCAATTATGATGAGGTTCTTAAAGCCATCAAGTTGTTAAATCATGATCAGGGGTTAAAGATTGGCATGAGGAGAATGACTGTTTCCACCTCGGGGGTTGTGCCAAACATTATTCAATTGGCCAAAGATAATCCTCAAGTGGGCTTAGCGGTATCTCTGCATGCAGCAGATGACCTTAAGAGAAACCATCTGATCCCCATGAATCGCCGTTATCCGCTGAGCCAACTGATGAGAGCATGTCAGGAATACACGGATATAACCCATCGGCGGATAACCTTTGAAGTGGCCTTGACTGCTGAGAATGCAGGTGAGGAAGCAGCTTTGGCCCTGGCCGGTGTGCTGAAGGGACAGTTAGGACATGTCAATTTGATACCGGTTAATCCTGTGACCGGAACCGGGATGCTTCGTCCCGAGCAGGAGAAGATAAAGAGGTTTGCCCAGGTATTAGAGAGTGCGGGGATATCAGTTTCGTTAAGGGAAGAAAAAGGAACGGATATTGACGCTGCTTGTGGTCAACTTCGCCGACAGTGGGAGGGTGAGTTAAAATGAGCTTATTGGCCCGATTCGAAGGAGTGGCCGAATTTCTATTTACCGAAGCTTTTAAAAAAAGTACGTCCCGCCTTCAACCGGTGGAAATAGCCAAAGAACTTGTCAAGTCCATGCTTAGAAATAAGCAGGTCAGCATCTCCCAGGTGTACGTTCCAAATATTTACAGAGTTTATCTCCATTCCAGTGACTGGGGACCCATAGCAAGTTTTGGAGATGCTTTTTTAATTGAGCTTTCCAAATACCTCTTTGCGGAAGCAGAGCGCAACGATTATACCTTTCTCACCAAACCGGCCGTAGAGCTTCATGCCGACGACACGGTCAATCCCCGGCAAATGGTCATTGAAGTGGATTTTGATGATTCCATTGTCGTAGATTGGGGAGACGAAGAAAAAGAGATTGAACCGGAAAAGGCATCAGAAAGCCCAAAACAATCGATTTTGCGGGAAAGTACCACGATTTTTAGAGGTAATGTCAAGACAAACTTGCCGATTGAAGGGACAGCCGGAAGGAAATCAGACTACTTTCTCGAAATCATTGAGGGACCGGATAAGGGGGAGTCATTTTCTCTGGAGGATGAGGAGATGATCATTGGCCGTCATGGTCAATGTGACTTTGTAGTCCATGACCCTGAGGTTTCACGAAGACATCTAAAGATTGCACCGGGAGGAGAGAAGGGATGGTGGCTGGATGATATGGGGAGTACCAATGGGACATTAGTGAATGGACAAAGAATTACTCACTATATGGCTGCCCCTGGAGATCGAATAACTATAGGCCAAAGTGTGCTGGTGATACGCAAAGCCCCTCTGCCTTGAACCTCTATTTCCGATGGGAGGATTGTATGCAATTTGTTTTAGTGATGGGACGGCTGGTTTTTGTCGCCCTTATCTATCTGTTTATTTTTCGCATTTTTACAGCCTTATTAGCGGATCTTCAATTTAAAGGATTTTTTCTGCGGGCAACCAATGAATACGGACGGCTGGAAGTTCTGACCGGCGCAGAAAACCTTACCAGAGGGAGCGTCTTTAAAGTGGATGGCAAAGGGCTGCGTGTGGGCCGGGGCAAGCACAATGATATTGTTTTGCCGGATCATTTTGCATCCATTGATCATGCAGTTTTTCGCTTGCAAAAAGGACAAACCATCCTGGAGGATTTAGGAAGTACCAATGGAACCTGGGTTAATGGAGAGCAAATTCATTCCCCGGTACAAATGGTTGCCGGGGATTATGTGAAAATTGGAAGCATTACCTTCCAATACTCGAGGTGGCAAAATGAGAGTTCTAAGTTTTAGTGAAAAAGGGTGTATTCGCAAGAATAACGAAGATTCCTTTCTGGTGCTGTCGGCAGAAGGCCTTTATGCAGTGGCGGACGGAATGGGAGGACATCGGGCCGGAGAAGTGGCTTCTTCGAAAGCCTTGCAGGAATTAGAAGTTTGGCTTCCCCGTTTGGACGGACTGGATGATCAAGCTTTGGAAAACAGCTTAGCGGAAGCCTTTCGGCAAGCAAATCGTGTGGTGTATGAATCCTCCATAACGGATCCGGAAAATGCGGGCATGGGCACAACCCTGACGGTCTTGCTCATCCGCAATGAAAAAGTCGTAATTGCTCATGTAGGAGACAGCCGTGCCTATCTTTGGCGCAACGAGACCTTAACCCCATTGACCATGGACCACTCACTGGTTGGCGAACTGATGAGGTTAGGACAGATTACCCATGAGGAAGCCAAAAAACATCCTCAGCGGAATGTTTTGATGCGGGCCATCGGAGCAGAAGCTGTTATTGAAGTGGATTGCCGAAGTATCAATTTACAAAAGAATGATGTCTTCCTTTTGTGTACCGATGGTTTTTCCAACCTGATTAGCGAGCAGGAACTAACCGAAGAATTTCTTGAACCATACTCTTGGGAAGAACGATTGGAAAAATTAAGACAGCTTACCCTGGAACGGGGAGCCCCAGACAATTTCACAGCTTTATGCTGTATTTTGGAGTAGGACTATGAATCAGCGTTTCGTCTTACGGTTGATAATTTTAGGAATGATGTGGATAGGACTCTGCCTGCTTAAATTAGATGCTGATATGGACAGGCTTCTTTGGCAAGCTTTCATTTTTTCTGGAATTGTCCTTTTGGGAAGCCTCATGGAACATATCTTCCATTATCAGGGGGATCCTTATATTTTGCCTGTTGTCCAGGCTATTATGGCCTTAGGGCTTGTTTTTGTTGTTAGAATTAATCCGGATGTCGCTTTGCACCAGTTTTGGTGGGCCAATATTGGCATGCTGCTATTCTATGTCGTTCTGTGGTCCATTCGAGATTATCGTTATTTCGGGAGATTTCGATATATTTGGGGACTACTGGCTGTGGGATTATTGCTGATAACCCTTTTGTTTGGTTCTGAAGAAGGCGGTGCCACTAGTTCTTTCAAGGTCTTGGGATTTGGCCTTCAGCCCGAAGAGTTTGTCAAGCTGGCCCTGCTTTTATTCATGGCTACCTATTTAGAGGAAAATGAAGAATTGCTGCGGGTTGGGACAGTTCAATGGGGTAGAATTTCTTTGCCGGATTGGCGGACGTTGCGGCCATTTATGATCATGGTGGCATTTGTACTGGGCATTTTAGCAGCGCAGAAAAGCTTAGGGACGGCTTTAGTCTTTTATATGCTTTTTGTACTTATGCTTTATGTTGTGACGGAGCGGGCCTTATATTTGGGAATTTCCCTGCCGATTTTTTTGCTGACGGGAACGGCAGGATACATGCTCTTTCACCATGTTCGGGTGAGGGTTGCCGTCTGGCTGAATCCCTGGCAGGATCCCACGGGCATGGGATACCAGATTGCTCAATCCTTGTTTGCCATTGGCGGCGGGAAAATCCTCGGCACCGGACTTGGCAACGGTATTGGCGCATCCACAGTTCCTGTGGCTATCAGTGATTTTATTTTTTCGGTAATTGCTGAAGAATTGGGATTTGCCGGGGCTATGGCTGTGCTGGTACTCTTTTTGATTGTTGTCATGAGAGCCTTTGCTATAAGTCTTAGAGCTAATGATCGCTTTGGGCAAATATTAGCGGCAGGAATTGGCATCCTTCTGGGGACGGAGACCCTGATTATTTTAGCGGGGGTCACGAAGCTGCTGCCCTTAACGGGAATTCCCCTGCCTTGGGTTAGTTACGGAGGAAGTTCCCTAATCGTTCATTTTATTTTACTGGGAGTTTTATTGAATATATCAAATGCCACTGCGGTCAGTTCTCTCAGCACTAAGAACAGGGGAAGGGAGTATGCAACATAATGCGAGGGGTACGTAAGGTAGCATTAGGCATGGCCTTTAGCTTTTTTATTCTTAGCCTTGGCTTGGTCTATTGGCAGGTTGTCCAGGCTGATACATTACTGGCAAACCCTGCTAACCGGCGGCTGATTCTCATGGAAAACCGGGTGACCAGGGGAGGAATTTTTGATCGTAACGGCGAAATAATAGCACAGACCCAGGTAGTTGATGGGAAAAAGGTTCGAGTCTATCCCAAAGGGGAAATGTTCGAGCCTGCTTTGGGATATTCCTCTGTAAAACTTGGCGCTTCCGGCTTGGAAGGAAGCTTAGCCAACTGGTTATTAGGGATTAAAAAGGCGACACCCACTCAAGCAGTTCAGCAGCTCTTTGCTTTGCCTCGTGAAGGGGATGACGTGGTGCTGACCTTGGATTCCCGTCTCCAGAGCATTGCTTATAATGCTCTTAAGGGGAAAAAAGGAGCGGCTGTGGCCATTGATCCCAAGACGGGAGAAGTTTTAGCTTTAGTGAGTCAGCCCAGTTTCGATCCAGCCAACTTGGATCAAAATTGGGAGCAGATGATAAGCGATGATGAAAAGAGATCTTTACAGGATAAATTACGGCCCTTGGAACACCGCTATTTTTCACTTTTTCCGCCGGGCTCGACCATGAAGGTGGTCACATCAGCGGCTTTATTCAGGAGCGGGCTTAACACAACGGACCTGTATCAATGCCAGGGATCAACGGTGATTAATGGTCAAGTCATTCCGGAACAGAATGATAAAGCTCACGGCTGGGTTAATTATAATATGGCTTTGGCAGATTCCTGCAACACTTACTTCGCAACCTTCGGTGTTCAGGCCGGGGATAAAACCTTCCTTTCCGTGGCGAAAGGGTTCGGCTTCGGGGAAAAGATTCCTTTTGAATTGAATGTACCCAGGAGTTCCATTGTTAATGGGGATATGAATCCGACCTCCTTAAATACCAATTTGCTGGCGGCCAGTACTTTTGGGCAGGGGGAAGTTCTGGTTTCCCCTTTCCACATGGCCTTAATCACAGCAGGCATTGCAAACCATGGGGTTATCATGACCCCTCATATTATAGAAAGAGTTTTGGATCCATCCCAAAACACCTTGTTTGAACAGAAGCCGGAACCTTGGTTGACGGCACTGAGCAAAGAAGAGTCTGATAAGATTACCAGTGCCATGGTTACGGCGGTGACAGAAGGTACAGCTGCGCCCGGGGCCTTGCCCAATGTTTCTGTGGCCGGCAAAACAGGTTCCGCTGAGCCGGGAGGAAATGTCCTGACCCATGCTTGGTATATCGCCTTTGCCCCTTCCGAAGATCCGCAGATTGCTGTTGCTGTCATTGTTGAAAATGCGGGAACCGGAGGAGGAAATGCAGCACCTATCGTACGACAGATTATTCAAGAAGCACTGAATCAGAAAGCAGGTGACAAAAAGTGAGTAAAATCTTCGGGGGACGATATGAGGTTTTAGAGCGGATAGGCGCCGGAGGTATGGCGATTGTCTATAAAGCCAAAGATCTTTTACTTAACCGCGTTGTGACCATTAAGGTGCTCCGGGAGCAGTTTGTCACAGATGAAGACTTCATTCGCCGTTTTAGAAGGGAAGCCCAGTCCGCGGCAAGTTTGTCTCATCCCAATATTGTCTCGATTTATGATGTGGGCAAAGACGGGGATACGGAATACATTGTCATGGAATATGTGGAAGGCCGGAATCTTAAAGAAATTATCCGTGAGTATGCTCCCCTTTCTACGGACCAGGCTATTAATCTGGCTCGCCAGATTACAGGGGCCATTCAAAATGCCCATGAGAACCACATTATTCATAGGGATATCAAACCTCACAACATATTGGTGACGGCGGAAGGGAATGTTAAGGTTACAGACTTCGGTATTGCCCGGGCTGTTTCCTCGGCGACGGTAACCCATACCGGCGATATTGTAGGGTCGGTGCATTATTTGTCACCGGAACAGGCTAAAGGGATTCAAAGCAATGAGAGATCGGATATTTATTCTTTAGGAATTGTTCTCTATGAGTTACTTACTGGGAAGGTTCCTTATGATGGGGAAACACCTATCGCCATTGCTTTAAAACACCTGCAGCAGGACCCGGAGCCGCCCAGCAGGCTCAATCCTCGGATTTCTAAAGACTTTGAAGCAGTGATTATGCGGGCGATTTCAAAATCTCCGGAACAGCGATATTCATCGGCCAAAGAGTTATTGGAAGATCTGAACAATATCCAGACCGGACGGCCCATTTCCTGGTCCGGCATATTTCCCGCCGATGATCTGGAGAAGACTCAAACCCACATCGGGATAGTCAGAGCCGTGGCTCCTGTTGACATCAAAGAGCCCAGCCCGCCTAAAAAAGTTAATAAAAGCCGCAGGCTCTGGATTGTTGGTGGGCTTGTGCTTCTCTTGGTCTTGATTGGGGGTGGTTTGTTATGGAATTTCATTTTTGTGGGAACAACCACTGTTCCTGATTTAGCAGGGAAAACAGTGCCTGTAGCCGAGGATTTTATTAAGTCTGCGCAGCTGACTTTTAATCCTGACACGGACGTTACCACACAATTCAGTGATGATGTCGACAAGGACCGCATTATTTCTCAGGATCCTGAGGCTGGCTCCAAAGTAAAAGTGGGCCGGACTGTAAAAATTGTTGTGGGCAAAGGTGTGGATATCGGGCAGTTTCCGGATGTGAAGACAGGTCATATGGCCAAAGATAATGCCATCTTTTTGATTCAAACTGCCGGATTTACCGGAGATATTAATATTGTTGAGAGGATGTCACCGGATGTTCCCAAAAATGCCGTGATTGACCAGGACCCGCTGCCTAAAGCCACCTGGCCCAAAAATGGCAATATTACACTGATTGTCAGCAGCGGACCGGAACTGACGACGATCAATATGCCTAATGTCATCGGCAAACCCTCTGCAGAAGCCCAAAGAATTCTTGAGGATGAATATAAGCTGGTGCTCAAAGTTCAAAGTGCGGATTCCAATATGTTTCCCAAGGATTCCGTGATAAGCACGACGCCTAACCCGGGAGAATCCGTTAAACAGGGATCAGAAGTAACCATGGTTGTTTCTCGCGGACCGGGGCCGATTGCTCAGGGCATCATGGACCATGAAAGCATCTATCGAGTACTCATTGCCGAGGCTTTGGCTGTGATCCCCGCGAAGGGGTAGGGAAGACGGTGATTTTTGCAGCAACACCATATTGTGAGGAAAATTAAAATGATCGATGGAGTTTTACTTAAAGGATACGGAGGGTTTTACTATGTCTATGGGGAGGACCGGGTTTGGGAATGTTCTCTGCGCGGTCGCTTTCGCATCAAGGACCAGGAATTCCTGCCGGGGGATCGGGTGACTATTCTTCCCAAAGAAGAGGAGAATAAAGGTACCATTGAATCGGTAGCGCCAAGGCGGAATGAGTTAACTCGTCCGCCTATTGCTAATGTGGATCAAGCAATTTTAGTGTTTGCCATGACCTCTCCCAAACCTGATCTGAATCTTTTGGATCGCTTGTTAATTCAAGCAGCTGATTCGGATATTGAGCCAATCATCGTTTTTACGAAAGTGGATAAATATCAAGAGACAGTTTTGCAGGGAGCCCCTAACCTTTATGAACTGACAGAGGATTACAGGAAGATCGGTTACACTGTCTTTGAGGTTTCCAGCAAAACCGGTCAAGGAATCCCTGAAATCGGGGATCGTCTGAAAAATAAGATTAGTGTTCTGGCAGGGCCTTCCGGCGCCGGAAAATCCAGTCTTGTTAATGCCTTGTCTCCTGGAAAGGAACTGAAAACAGGGCAGATAAGTTCTAAGTCAAAGCGTGGCCGTCATACCACACGCCATGTGGAATTAATGGTCTGTTCAGGCGGCTTGCTGGCGGATACCCCAGGTTTTTCCTCCCTGCTTTTGCCGGAGATGAAACGGGCTGAACTGGCGGATTATTTTCCGGAATTTGCGGATTTTCTGGGGGGATGTCGTTTTAACAGCTGCCTTCACGATAAAGAACCTAATTGTGTTATTAAAGCTGCTCTGGAGGAAGGCAGAATTTCCCCAGTTCGTTATGAGCATTACCTTTTATATTTAAAAGAAGTAATTGAAGCAGAGAGGAAGTATTAAAGTGATTCAGATGGCTCCTTCTATTTTATCAGCGGATTTTACACGCCTGGGAGAACAGGTACATCTGGTTGAAGAGGCCGGCGCAGAAGTCTTACATATTGATGTTATGGATGGGCATTTTGTCCCTAATCTAACCTTTGGACCGGCTTTGGTCAAGTCCATAAGGAGTCAGTCACATATGCGCTTCGATGTTCATTTGATGGTTCAGGAACCGGAGAAGTTTATCGAGGATTTTGCGGCTGCAGGAGCAGATCATATTACCTTTCACTTAGAGACCACTCCTCATGTTCATCGAGTTATTCAGCAGATTAAGGAACATGGCATAACCGCTGGAATTGCCCTTAATCCGTCTACCCCCCTGGATGGTTTAAAGTATGTCTTAGCCGACTTGGATATGGTCTTGTTAATGACAGTCAATCCCGGTTTTGGCGGGCAAAAGTTTATCACTAATGTAGTCCCTAAGATTCAGGTTCTTCGCCATCATCTTGAGCAGACCCAATCCTCATGTCTAATTGAAGTGGATGGAGGGGTTAATGAGAAAACGGCTCCCATAGTCGCCAAAGCGGGTGCTCAGATTTTGGTAGCAGGATCAGCGGTTTTTGCCCAGCCGGACCCTAAACAGGCTATTCAAAACATTCGTCAAGCCGCTGAGCTGAAGTCCGATGAGTAACAAAAAGATTGGAGTTTTAGCGAACGGGCTTTGGGATTTAGAGTGGGGGAGGAAAGCTCTTCAAGAGATTGATTACTTAATATGTGCGGATGGGGGAGCGAATTATGCTGCCCTATCTTCGCGTCTTCCGGATCTTCTGATTGGGGACTTGGATTCCGTTTCCCCGGACAGCTATCAGCAATGTTTAAAGGCGGGCTGTAAGATTGAGCGTTATCCCAGTGAAAAGGATGAAACGGATCTGGAATTAGCCTTGCTCAGGGCTGAAGAGAAGGCTCGGGAGCTTGGAGTAAGGGAGATTCGGCTTTTGGGGGCCACGGGCAAGAGGATTGATCATTTCCTGGGAAATGTGGCCCTGATGCTGGGCTATGCCCGCAAAGGGTATCGGCTTTATGTAGCTGACTCTGAACAGGAATTATGGATTATTCACGGCCGTGAGGAAATCAGGGGTACATCCGGACAGCAACTTTCCCTAATCGCTTTAACGGAGCGGGCTGTGGTAACCACAGAAGGGTTGTATTATCCTCTTAATAAAGGAGTTCTTCCCCAGGATTCTCCTCGGGGAATCAGCAATGTATTTTTGGGTGGAAAAGCGGTTGTGGAAGTCCATGAGGGCTGGGTAATGGCGGTTATGATTAACCCCTAAGGAAGTCGCTTGCCCGCCGAGGGTGTGATGTTGCTCCGCTCACCCTAGGCGTCGGCCTTACTACGGAGATATACTACTCTGAAAAACCATCCTGACAGGGGGGGGCGGTCTTCTGTCGGGCTCTGGGGCGGAGCGCTTTTTCGCTATGTTATCCCGTGCGAAGACGGTGTCTTCGGTCTGCACGCGTCTGCGAGTTCCGCAGCTGGCTCGCTGGACGGTTCGCGAGCGCGTCCGAACCTCTGGGTATTTCTGCATGTGTGCCGCTCCTTGCCATCCTGCAAGAAGGCTAATACGTGCGAAGACAGTGTCTTCGGGCACCGCGGCATCAGTCCATCCATGGACAAGTCCTGCGGCGCGCTACGGGGACGCGAACCGTCGGCACTCGCCTTAGCGCGGCTCCACTGACGCATCCGCTTAGCAGAAAAGCGCTCCTCCTGCCTGTTTGTAGGGAGCGGAAGAAGAACTTTGGGGGACTTAGGTAAGGCTTCCAGAATCTTGAGCGTATTTGGCATTTTTCATCATCTGATGGTGCTGCGGCAGCGGCATGGGGGTCTACTCTGAAAAAAGCAACTCTAAAACCCCAAGATAGTCTAAAGAACCCCCGTGGACCCGAAAGTTAGGGCAGATTCGTCCATAGAAGTGAACCCATTGCATGGAGAGGCGGTAAAGCCTACAAGACGGCGCGGGGAGACGGAGCCACGGGTTCACATCAGGTACTACCCTATGGTTTGGCACGAAAGTGTCCGGTGGACACTTTCGCCGAAGCGGCTATCTCCAAAGAATACTTATCCGCTGAAGGCTAGCTCCCGCGCTGGTGAGTGGGCGAGCCTCGGAATGTTGCGGTGAGTGGATATGGCGGAGCTGCCCGACCTCAGGACACGGCCCCTTTTAATCATTTGATGGTGTTACGTTAGCGATATGGGGGTCTAATCTCGAACATTAAAGTGTAATATTTGCCTGCTAAGGACAGACTAGTTATTATAATGGCGTTAATAAGTGATATTAAGTGTTTTCAGCTGGTATATTGAAATAGATTAGGAAAAATACATGATAAAGGAAGACGATGATGCAGCAACAGGATGAACTTTGGATAGGTACGATGCTTGAGGGAAATGCTCGTTGGGTTCTGGTGAAATCCACGGAAATCGTAGAAGAAGCCCGCAGCCGTCATGGCATGTCTCCGGTTGCAACGGCAGCCTTGGGGAGACTAATGACCGGGGCACTGATTTTGGCCAGTTCTCTTAAAGGCGACGAGAGTATTACCTTGCGCTTATTAGGAGATGGTCCTTTAGATGGAGTTGTAGCTGTAGGAAATGCCCAGGGAGAGGTGCGGGGGTATGTGCGGGAACCTTTGGTGGATTTGCCTTTAAAGGCTTCCGGCAAACTTGATGTGGGCACAGCCGTCGGCCGGGGCGAGTTAACCGTGAGCCGAAGTTTGCAAAACGGTGAAGTTTATTCTGGAATGGTGCCCTTGGTCAGTGGGGAGATTGCTGAGGATTTGGTTCACTATTTATTGTCTTCGGAACAGATTCCTTCCGCCATGCTGCTGGGAGTTTTAGTGGAGAAGGATTATCATGTAGCCGGGGCAGGTGGTTTTTTGATCCAGCCCTTGCCGGGTGCTCCGGAAGAGATAATTCAGGCTATTGAAGATCAGCTGGGGCAGTTAGGTGCAGGTATCAGTGAGCTGACAGCTCAAAGTGCTGCTATGGAAGAGCTATTAAGTCATTTGATGGGGCCACTGTCTTATCACGTCCTGGAGCAGCGGTCTGTCGGCTTCAAATGTACCTGTTCGAAAGAACGTTTAAAGGGTACCTTGGTGTCTTTGGGCAAAAAAGAAATAGCAGACTTGATCTCAGATGGAAAAGCCGAGATAGTATGCCATTTCTGTAATGAGCGCTTTCAGTTTAATGTTGAAGAACTTCAGGAGATTTGGGAGCAAGCATAAAAAGGGCACAATGAAAAAAGCCCGAAACTTAAATCGGGCTTTGATTCATTAAATCGCGCGTTGAACTTTACCGGAACGCAAGCATCTGGTGCAAACTTTGATCCGGGTAGGACTGCCGTTCACAATTGCACGAACACTTTGCAAGTTTGGTTTCCAAGATCGCTTTGTCCGTATATGAGAGTGGCTGACTTGAAAGCCAGTAACTACTCCTTTGGCGCATACAGCACAAACATTAGCCATGTGCTAAACCTCCTTTGCAGCCGAAGTGACACTCACATATTTTATCAAAAGTCTTGCCTATTGGCAAGGTTTCTCGCTGAAACTTTTTCTTTGAACATTTTTCATTTCCTTGATAAAATGATATAACTGGACAGATACCGAAGGGGAGGGTCCTTTAATGGGAAAAGAAATTATTAATCATTTAGGTAAAATCGAAATTTCTGAGGAAGTTATTTCTACCATTGCAGGTGCTACAGCAGTTGAGTGCTACGGCTTAGTTGGCATGGCCTCTCGAAAAATAACGGATGGAGTTGCCGATTTGTTGGGACGGGAAAATTTGGCCCGTGGAGTTGTTGTTACAATTCAAGACAATGAAGTTATTATAGACCTTTATATCATTGTTGGTTATGGCGTTAAGATTTCTGAAGTTGCCGCAAGTGTTATGGAGCGCGTTCGTTATACCACAGAAAAGCTCACGGGATTAAACGTGTCCCAAGTGAATGTGAACGTGAAAGGTGTTCGCGTTTTAGAGTAGGCAAATAGATTAGGGGGATACGGTTTTGAGACCAGCAGCTATGAAGATAACAGATGTTTTAAATGGACAATTGTGGAAACAAATGATGGTATCGGGGGCGAAAGCCCTGGAAATAAAAAAGCATGATGTTGATGCGTTAAATGTTTTCCCGGTACCGGATGGCGATACAGGAACAAATATGTTTTTAACCATCCAATCGGCGGCAAGGGATGCCGAAAAGATCACAGGCCAGTCCATCGGCGAAGTGGCTGCAGCGGCTTCAATGGGCTCTTTAATGGGAGCGAGGGGGAATTCAGGGGTTATTCTTTCCCAACTTTTGCGGGGAATTGCTAAAGGATTGGAAGGGCTGGATACCGCAAATTCACTGCAAATTGCCCAAGCCTTGCAATCGGGAGTGGACACAGCCTATAAAGCGGTTATGAAACCGGTGGAGGGTACCATTCTGACGGTTTCCAAAGAAACAGCTCGTGCAGCTTTGACCAGGGCCAAAAACGGAGGGTCTTTA
The DNA here is from genome assembly GCF_000235605.1 of Desulfosporosinus orientis DSM 765. Classification (GTDB taxonomy): domain Bacteria; phylum Bacillota; class Desulfitobacteriia; order Desulfitobacteriales; family Desulfitobacteriaceae; genus Desulfosporosinus; species Desulfosporosinus orientis. Next base: position 4,912,776 of record NC_016584.1, on the reverse strand, counting down.
TTAGAAACTCTTCAGGAGGCTCAGCAACAGGGATTTAAGAGTCTGGCCAAAACGCCGGAGATGCTGCCCGTGCTGAAACAGGCTGGGGTAGTGGATGCCGGAGGTCAAGGATTCCTGGTAATTCTGGGCGGATGGATTGCTGCCTTATCTGGGGAAGCAGAGGAATTGGATTTTGTGAGCGGAGCTGAAAGCCCGCCGAAGGCTGAGATTCAGGAACCGGAAAGCAAACAAGAATTTGTCCAAGTTGAAAACTTAGACTATCCTTATTGTACGGAGTTCCTGGTCAAGGGCAAGGATTTGCGTGTTGAACAGATAAAGCAAGATCTGTCGGGCCGGGGCGATTGTCTGTTGGTCGTAGGGACGCCGGAAGTTGTGAAGATCCATGTCCATGTCAAGAATCCCGGTAAGATCTTAGATTATGCCATTCAGTGGGGGTCTCTCCACCAAGTCCAGATTCACAATATGCTGGAGCAAAATGAGAACATGGCTCATGCCATGAAAGAAAAAGCCCTCGCAGCAGATAGTGAACCTCTTGCAGAAGGCCAAGAATTAAAAGAATTTGGGGTTGTCGCAGTAGCCATGGGGCAAGGGATTGCGGATGTCTTTATCAGTTTAGGTGTTGATGAGGTCGTTTATGGCGGGCAAACCATGAACCCAAGTACCGAAGACTTGGCAGAAGCCGTTCGCAAAGTTTCGGCTCGACAGGTTTTTATTCTGCCGAATAACGGAAATATTGTTATGGCTGCCCGACAAGTTAAAGATGTGGTCCAGGATTGTCAGGTTCATGTTATTCCCAGTAAATCCATACCTCAGGGAATTGCAGCTTTGCTAAGCTTTAACAGTGAAGGAGACGCTGATACCAATATTAAGAATATGGAACGGGGAATGAGCAGTGTTGGTTCCGGCGAAGTAACCTATGCTGTCCGGGACTCTCAATATGGTGATTTAACCATTTCCCAGGGGGATATACTTGGGTTAATAGAAGATGTCATCGTTACTACCGGAAAATTACTATTTGAGGTTGCCCAATCAACATTAGAAAAAATGGAATGGAAAACTCACGACTTGGTTTCGATATTTTATGGAGAAGAGACAAAACCAGAGGAGGTAGAACGTCTCCAGGATTGGCTACAGGAGGAAAATCCAAGTATCGAAGTTGAAGTTCATCCCGGTAGGCAGCCGCTCTACTATTATATCTTTGGTGTGGAATAGGTTAACCTCCGGAAAAATCCGGAGGTTTTGTTTTCTATATTAGGAGGGAACTTTGTGGGAAAGAGTAATGTTTTTGATCTTTTGGGACCTATTATGGTTGGTCCGTCAAGTTCACATACCGCCGGCGCTGTTCGCTTAGGAGGAATGGCCAGAAATATTTTAGGAGAAGAGCCTGTTGAAGGAACCATCAGCCTGCATGGTTCTTTTGCTAAAACCGGGAAGGGTCATGGCACAGATTTAGCGCTGCTCGCCGGGTTGTTAGGCATGCTTCCCGATGACGAACGCATATCCGCTGCACCGGAGATTGCCAAGGAACGAGGTTTGAGTGTCAAGTATGAGGTCATCGATCTCGGAGAAGTACATCCCAATACTGTAAAGTTTGATTTGGTCGGTCGATCCGGGCATTCTGTACAAGTTATCGGTTCGTCCATCGGTGGCGGAAGCATTGTTATTTGGGAGATAAATCATTTTCAAGTGGAAATCCGGGGAGACTATCCTACGTTAGTTATATTGCATCAAGATTTGCCGGGGTTAGTAGCTCAAGTGACTCTCCTCCTGGCCACGGCTCAAATCAATATTGCCAGTATGCGGGTTTCACGTGAAAAGAAGGGAGCTCAAGCCCTAATGACGCTGGAAACGGACGAAACCATTGATGAAGCAGTTCTGCAATTAATGGCAAAACTGCCCAGAATAGAGCAAGTAATGGCTATTAAGCCTTTATAAACTAGTAGGAGGAAACAGTATGCGTGCCTACGAAGATTGGGTTAGTGAGGCGGAAAGTAAAGGATTGAAATTAAGCGAAGTCATCCTGCAAAACCAAAGGGAAGAACTTGAACAAACGGAGCAAGAGCTGATTCAGCGAATGAGTATAAATTTAAAGGTTATGAGGGAAGCGGTTGAAGCAGGGCTCACCGGGGAAAAACGTTCGGTATCGGGATTGGTTGGAGGGGATGCAGCGAAAGTAGAAGCCCGCAGAAAATCAGGTGCGAATCTGGTTGGCAATCTAATGGGCGGCGCCATCGCTAAGGCTTTGGCTGTTGCCGAGTTTAATGCCTGTATGGGAAAGATCGTGGCTGCACCTACAGCAGGTTCCTGTGGCGTCCTGCCGGCGGTATTATTAACGGTTGAGGAAAATTGTCAGCTTTCTGAGCATGAACTCATATTAGGGCTTTTTACGGCAGCGGGGTTAGGGATGATTCTTGCCGAACGGGCCAGTGTCTCCGGCGCTGAAGGGGGATGTCAGGCTGAAGTTGGCTCTGCGGCAGCCATGGCGGCGGCCGCAGCTGTGGAAATGGCAGGAGGGTCTCCGAGACAGACCGCCCATGCTGCTGCCATAGCATTGAAGTCCATGCTTGGTTTAGTATGTGATCCTGTAGGAGGGCTTGTTGAGATACCCTGTGTCAAAAGGAATGCTACGGCGGCAACCATTGCTTTAGCAGCTGCCGAAATGGCACTTTCCGGGGTTAAGAGCGCCATTCCCATTGATGAGGTTATAGATGCTATGGGGCTGATTGGCAAACAGATGCCCTGCACCTTGAAGGAAACCGCCCAAGGCGGTTTAGCTATTACTTCGACAGGACGAAGAATCCAGGCTGATTTTCTATGACCCTCTCCCAAGCCGAATTAGTTTTAAGGAATTTCCAAAAGGCCCTTTTAGCCGAAGAAAAGCAGGGCTTTACCAATGCTGGGGTTTTAGGCGGATTTAATACCTTTTTACGAGGGATTATACCCCGGCTGGAAGAATTGTTTCCCAGCAAGGATATGGAGCTCTTAAGAACCCTGGCTGGGAATTATCAAAGCTTTAGCCTGCTGCGGCGTAGAGAAGCTTTTTCCGAACTGCGCCGCTTTCTCCAGGAAATCACTGTAGCAGACCCAGGCGGGGCTGCGCAAAGGGAAGTTTCGCCAAGGAAGGAGGACCTTTCCCAAAGCACCAACAGGCCAAGAAAACAGGAGGCTTTAGGTAAGGCTGCTTCCAATAAGGGTACGCCTGGTATGCCAACTTTAAATAAGACCAATTTAGGACCGTCGACGCCTTTGCAGTATCTCAAGGGAGTGGGGCCGGAACGAGCAAAGCAGCTGAAGCAGTTGGGGATTCAGAATCTTCGGGATTTGCTGGAGTATTACCCTCGCCGCTATGAAGATCGCCGGAGGCGGCTGATCAGAGACTTAAAAGATGGTGAGCTGGCGACTATTGAAGGAAAAGTCGTCGCCGGAACCGTTGCCAAGGCCCGGATGAAAGTTGTGAAGCTGAGTATCGAGCAAGAGGGCAGTTTAATTCAGGCTACTTGGTTCAATCAAACCTTTATACTTAAACAATACCCTGTAGGAACCCAGGTGGCGGTGACTGGAAAGGTTCGCTGGCTGGGTCAGATACCGGAAATTATGGCGGTGGATATCGAGAAAGTTGGGCAGAAAAGTGCCCCTGCAGCCTCTGATTTAAGGAGACAGACTATTTTGCCCATTTATTCAGAAACGGCTCGTCTATCTTCGAAAGTGATAGGCAATCTGATCAAAGGGATCTTGCCTCAAACGGAAAAAGAGTTTCCGGAGATTTTGCCTGAAGAGCTGGCCCGGGAGTGGATGGCCCGTTCTTCAGCCCATCGCGAAATTCATTTTCCCACCAACTTTACGACTCTGGCCCAAGCGAGAGAGCGATTAGTATGGGAAGAGATTCTAGTATTGCAGCTGGCGGTAGCCGGATTGCGCCAGGGTATCGTCAGGGTTGGCAGCCCACCTTTGTTGGGTGGAGAAGAATTAATCCAGAACTTTTATAAATGTTTGCCCTTCCAGCTCACAACAGCACAGCAACGAGTGATTCGGGAAATATTTCAAGACCTGGCCCGCACACAAGGAATGGCCCGTTTGGTGCAAGGGGATGTGGGATCCGGCAAGACGGCGGTTGCTATGGCTGCTTTGCTGCGTGCCGTTGGTTCAGGGTATCAGGGAGCGATGATGGCTCCTACGGAGATTTTGGCCATGCAGCATTTTCACTCCCTAGATAAAGTGTTTGCCCCTTTAGGGATTCGTGTGGTTTGCTTATTAGGTAGTCAAAGCAAAAGCAGTCGAGAGAGAACTTTAGAGATGATTGCCAGCGGTGAGGCCCAAGTTGTAGTAGGAACTCATGCCCTTATCCAGGAAAAAGTCGAGTTTAGAGCCTTAGGCCTGGCAGTAACAGACGAACAGCATCGTTTTGGCGTTCGGCAGCGTTCACTGCTGCAAAGTAAAGGGGAGAGTCCTCATGTTTTGGTTCTTACGGCCACGCCCATACCTAGAACCCTGGCCTTAACCCTTTATGGGGATTTGCAGCTCTCGGTTCTGGATACCATGCCCATGGGGCGAAAGCCAATTATTACTCGCAAAGTATCGGAACGTTCCCGAGGCAAAATGGAGCAATTCTTAGATGAACAAATTAAACTTGGCCGGCAGATCTATGTTGTCTGTCCTTTGGTTGATGAATCGGAAACCCTTGATCTTATTTCGGCAACTCAGCGCTGGACCGACTTGCAGATTAGGTTCCCAAACTATCAAGTCGCCCTTTTGCACGGCAAAATGAAAGGCACAGAGAAAGAAGAGATCATGGAGATCTTTCAGGCAGGGAGTATTGACATCTTGGTAGCCACAACGGTAGTTGAAGTAGGAGTGAATGTTCCCAATGCTACTGTCATGGTCATTGAATCTGCGGAGCGTTTCGGCCTGGCTCAATTACACCAGCTGAGAGGACGGGTTGGCCGGGGCAGTGAACAATCTTACTGTTTTTTACTGGCGGGGAACAAAGACAGCCGCCGTTTAGATATTCTCTGCCAAACTGAGGATGGTTTTAAAATAGCGGAAGAGGATATGCGTCTCCGGGGAACCGGAGAAATATTGGGGACCAGGCAGCACGGCCTTGCCGAACTGCGTTTGGCGGATCTTTCCCAGGATGGCCGGCTGGTGGAAAAAGCCTATCAGGCGGCTCAGGAGGTCCTGCAAAACCCGGAAAGGTTCCAGATGCTGATTCAGGAAGTGCAGAGAAGGTATCCGCCGGAAGAAATTGGGGTGCATTAGGATGAAAAGGGCATTTATATAGGAAAAAATATTCGACCTTCTTTTGAATGAAAATTGAGATCGATTTGTTTAGAATTTTAACCAAGAATTGCCGAGTATGATCTTAAGGAAATGGTTAAATAATAAGATCAGATTAAAGCGGGATAGAAAATTAATCCGACAGCAGCGAAGCAGGTCTGCTGTCTAATATTAAAAATCTAAGGAGGGAAAAGCACTTTGGCTAAGTCAACAAAACCGATGGTTCAACTGACACCCGAATTAGAAAAATTCAAGTATGAGGTCGCACAAGAAATTGGGATCGCCAATCGTAAACACAAGCGTTTTCCCAATACCCCGCAACAATAAAATAAAGTAAGGGTCAGGTTTAATTATTAAAACCTGGCCCTTATCCTTAAGTAAAAGGGATTACTGCAAATACCGTTCATAGTCTTCCCGGTCAATGCCAGGATGCAGGCTGATTGCCAATGCTCCGGCGATTATTTTTGCCACTGTTTTAATGAGAGCATCAATTTCTTTAGGAGTCACCATCAAATTTCCCTGGAAGGGGGATAGAACATCATCAATAATTTGACTGAATACTTCAGGTTTGATGCCTTTATAAAGTTGATATAATTTGGGGCTGGTCACAAACTGTTTAAAGACTCCTTCCACAGCATCGTGAGCAATAATGCCTGCATTAACAACAGTGGGAAGTCCAATAGCAATTACTTTACAGCCTATGGATTCTTCTGTAATGCCCGCTCGGCGGTTGCCGACGCCGGAACCGGGATGAATACCGGTATCGGAAAGCTGAATACTGGTTCCGATTCGTTCCAATGAACCGGCAGCCAAAGCGTCAATGGCAATAACCAAATCCGGTTTAACATGGTCCACAAGGCCGCGGATGATTTCTGCAGTTTCAATTCCGGTAATTCCTAAAACTCCAGGAGTGATGGCACTGATTTTCCGCAATTGACCTTTTAATTCATCTGGTGAGAGCTGGAACAGATGTCGGGTTACCATGGTTTTGTCAATGACTTGAGGGCCTAGGGCATCTGGGGTAGCATTCCAGTTGCCTAAACCAATGATTAAAACACTGGCGTCTTCTTTAAGGTTCATAAGCTCAACTAATTGGTCTGCTAAAACATTGGTAATATCCTCATGAATTGCATAATTATTGGTGCGAATGTCAGGAGCGTCAATGGTTATGTAATAGCCCTTAGGCTTGCCGATAGCTTCAACGCCTTCGTCGGTATCCACTTTAATGACCGTCACCTTGGCATGTTCCAGTTCTTGTTCATTCATGAGAACGCCGGGAATTTCTTCTCCGCTTTCTCCACGCAGGAGCTGATGGGCTTCAACAGCTAAATCAAGCTGTAAATTAAGATGTTGATAAAGTTCTGACTTTTTCATGGGCTATACTCCTTTAACGTCAATTATTCGAGACCTAGAAAAAAGTCACTGGGGCTTTGCTAAAGCGCCCAGTGAACAGAGGAAACGAAGGAAGAGCTGGATGGGGGAAGGGCATTTTGATGATTAACCTTCACCATTTTGCCAAGTCTAGTATATGACAAAAAGTAAAACGATATACAAGGAATAGAGGAATTTGGCATTCGCTGTGGTATACTATATAAAGGCTCATGTACTATGCGCTGCCACAGATAATTGGAGGATTTAATGCGAATTATTGCTGGAGATTTGCGTGGCCGCCAACTTAAGGCCGTAGAAGGAATACATACCCGCCCAACGTCGGATAAAGTAAAAGGTGCGATTTTCAATGTATTAGGAGAGAAAGTCTTAAATTCTCGGGTTTTGGATCTTTTTGCCGGAACAGGGAATTTAGCCATTGAAGCACTCTCGCGTGGTTCTTCGGAAGCGGTTTTGGTTGAAAAGAATTTTGCTGCCTATCAAACAATAAAAAAGAATTTGGAAGTGCTGGGGGTTTGTCAAAAGTCTAAACTTCTTTTGATGGATGCTTTTAAGTTCATACATAAAAATCCTGATAAAGTGTTTGATCTTATTTTTTTGGACCCTCCTTATCGACAAGAGCTAATTCCAAAGATTATTGAAGCCTTGAAGGGATATTCTTATTTAACCCCCGATGGAGTGATCATTGCCGAAACTGCTAAAGATGAAGATTTAGCAGCAGGTGATATGTACCCCTTTGAGATTCGCAAGACAGGGGAATATGGTGACACCAAAGTTTGGTACCTACAGAGAATGGATGTATGACGAGGAGAGGATAGAAGTGGAAAGTGATATTCAGAGTTTACTCAATGAAGTAGAAGAAATAATTGATCACGGAACAAAAATTCCTATGACTGGAAAGGTTTTAGTGGATGATGCTGTACTCTTCGAACTGCTTGATCGCGTGCGTGCCTCCTTGCCTGAAGAAATAACGAACGCTCAGTGGGTCTTAAAAGAACGTCAGCGCATTCTCGATGAAGCACAAGCTGAGGCTCAAAAGCTAATGGATCAGGGGAAAACCTATATTGATAAAATGGCTATGGAAAATGAAGTTGTTAAACAGGCCCAAGAATATGGAGAAAACATCGTCATACAAGCACAAACCTTTGCACGGGAAGTAAAAACCGGGGCGGTGCAATATGCTGATGAGATGCTTCAGCATGTTGAACAAAGCTTGTATGATACCCTTCAATCCCTGCGAAAAAATCGTGAAGAATTAAAATCTCTGGTTCGAGAAGAGCGAGCCGGTAAATCAAACAGTGATGAGAGTGAGTAAACCTCACTCTTTTTCCTTTAAACTAATGGTATTCAACGCAGCTTGCGAACACGGACCATGCTGAAAAGAATCAGTAGAGACATACAACCCAAAAATACCATAGAACTCAAATGCCATGTATTCCAAAAAAGGATGGATGAATCTGGGATTGGAATTGCCAGGTTTGAGGTGGGAATCTTAGTTACTGTGAGTAAGAATTGGCTTAAGCTAAGAGCAATGAAGGCATGAAGGGTTCTGGCAATAACAAAGGAAGAGAAACGCAAGTCTGTACTGCTGATTAATCCAGCCACTTGGGCAAAAACAGAAAGTCCGCCCCAGCCCATAAGCAGAGTGAGAAGAGCGATTTGCTGGTTGAGAAAAGTGAGGGATTGGATAGCTTCCTGGCAACCCAAGGTCATTTCAAAAAGACCGTTGAATAAAGCTTGAAAAACAGGAACTTGAATCTCAGGAATCATACGATGACTGAAAGCTGCTAAGAATAAAGTAATATTCCATTGATTTAATAAACGAAGTATGACAGAAAAAAAGGCCATGAAACCGGCGACCATCAGTACCGTATTAGTACTTTGCCTGACTGCGTCGCCCAGGATTTGCCCTAAGGTGCGCTGGTCTTGGTTTTGGGCTTTTCTCATTTCCAGCCAAGCACGTTTTAATGACGGCGGAGTAAAACTCTGTTGACTTTTTTGTTCCGCTTTGTAAAATCGGAAGAGGAATCCAACCATTAAATTAGCTAGATAAACAGAACTGGCCAGGAGGATACCCAGGGCAGGTTTTCCTAACATGCCGGAAGCAACGGCGCCGAACATGAATCCGGGGCTGGGATTATTAGTAAAGGCCAATAAACGTTCTCCTTCCTCCTGGGTAAGGTCTTTCTCGCTGCGTAAACGAGCGGTTAGTACGGCTCCCATGGGGAACCCTGAAGTATAACCCATGGCGACGACAAAGGCTGCTTTACCGGGGAGCCGAAAAATAGGACGCATGAAGGATTCTAACAGAACACCGAGAAAATGAACAAATCCAGAGGCCATTAATAGTTCGGAAAGAATAAAAAAAGGCAATAATGCCGGCAGGACAAAACGCCACCATAAAGTTAATCCTCCGCCTGCAGAACTTAGCACTTCCTGGGGATAGATAAACATACCCAGAGCCAGCAGGCTTAAAGCCAGGATACGGGCAATGTTGGACATGAAACCTCACCTTCTTTCATAATTTATATGGAAAGACGCCGAACCATAGAAGTCGTTGGGAGGAAAAATAATGAATCCAAAGAGAGGGCTTGTTTTGGGAGCGGGAGGTGCAAGAGGATTTGCCCACTTAGGATTTCTGCAAGTCCTTAATGAAGAGGCGATGAGTGTAGACCTGGTGGTAGGATGTAGTGCAGGTGCTATATTCGGAGCTTTGTGGTGTGCGGGGATAGATCTTTATCGCGTCCAGCGGCTGTTGACTTATCCGGGGTTTGCTAAGAAAATATTAGACCCTGCTGTGTCGAAAGAAGGGTTGATTAAAGGTGATAGAATTTTTGAAGTCATTCGCCTCTTAACGAAAGATATGACCTTTGCAGATCTTAAAGTTCCCCTAGCTGTCGTAGCAACGGATATTGAAACCGGGGAACTCGTGGTATTTCATGAAGGAAGCGTAGCTCAGGCCGTTCGGGCAAGCATTTCTATTCCGGGGTTTTTCAAACCCTATCGTTATCAAGGGCGCCTGCTCGTGGATGGAGCCGTGAAAAATCGTTTGCCGATACATATTGCCCGGGAGATGGGGGCAGACCTTGTTTTCGCCGTTGATGTTAAAAAAGGCTTTCAGAATAGACTTAACAGTGCCTTAGATATTTTGCTGCAATCGATTGAAATTCTTGAAGATGAAGTATTTAAGGCTAATTGTTGTGGGGCGGATTTGTTATTGCAGCCGGATATTGGACATATTGGCAGCTTGCAGTTTGATCGTGCCGAGGAAGGGATACAACTTGGCCGAAGCCTTGCATTGACGAAATGTTCTGAGATTAAGAGAATAATGGAGTTAGGGGTTAAAAAACCATAAATTTTGTGCTACACTCATAAATGAAACAAAGCCGTGGAAAGAAATGCCTCCCTCAACTAAGTGAAAAATACGTTTTTTCGGGGAAGACTATAGTTTACTAATACTAATAAAACTTCTTGAGCCGGTAAAATTATAAAGGGGTATAGAAAATGAAGATTCTAGTAATAAATTGTGGGAGCTCTTCGCTGAAATATCAAGTTATTGACATGGTAACCAAGAATGCAATTGGAAAAGGCTTGGTAGAGCGAATCGGACTTTCTGGATCGGTGCTTACTCATCGTACAGGGTCCGGAGAAAAAGAGGTCATTCAGGCTGAAATACCAAATCACACCATCGCTATCAAACTGGTGCTGGAAGCCTTGGTTTCTCCTGAATATGGTGCCATCAAAGATTTGAAAGAAATTTATGGGATAGGACATCGAGTAGTTCACGGGGGAGAGAAATTTTCGAAGTCTGTTCTCATTGATGATGAAGTCATGGTAGCTCTCAAGGAATGTGTCGAGTTAGCACCTCTCCATAATCCGCCCAATATTGCTGGGATTATCGCTTGTCAAAAAATGATGCCAGGAGTCCCCCAAGTGGCGGTCTTTGACACAGCTTTTCATCAAACAATGCAGCCAAACAGCTATATCTACGGCTTGCCCTACGAGTTTTATAAAAAATATGGAATTAGAAAATACGGCTTCCACGGAACATCTCATAAATATGTAAGTCAACGGGCGGCAGTACTTCTTCAGAAGCCACTCGGCGATCTGAAGCTTATCAGCTGCCACTTGGGTAATGGAGCATCTATTTGTGCCATCCGAGGCGGTAAATCCATAGAAACATCCATGGGCTTTACTCCATTGGATGGACTTATGATGGGAACCCGTTCGGGTCAATTGGATCCGGCCATTGTTACGTATATCATGTGTAGGGAAAATTTTACAGTTGATCAAATGAATGACTTTTTAAATACCAAATGTGGCGCTCTGGGAGTTTCAGGGGTCAGCAGCGACTTTAGAGATATTGAAGTAGCTGCCGGACAAGGAAATGTCCGGGCAAGGCTTGCCTTAGATATTTTTGAACACGATGTCCGTCAATTTATCGGATCCTACGCCGCTGTTTTGGGTGGAGTTGACGGAATCATTTTCACAGCAGGAGTTGGCGAAAACTCTGCCAGCATGAGAGAAGCGATCTGTAAAAATTTAGAGTATATCGGGGTAGATCTGGATCGAGAGAAGAACAAGGTCCGAAGTGAAGAAGTTGATGTTTCCAAACCGGATGCCCGTTGTCGGGTATTAGTCATTCCTACAAATGAAGAATTGATGATTGCCTTAGAAACCCAAGATCTAATTTAATGAGCTAAGGTGGTTATTCTCTGTAAAGAGTTTTCCTTGACAAAGAAAAATGTGCCAACTATAATAATGAATGTGTATTGGGGTGGTAATATGAAAGTGAATGTAGCACAGGTTCGTCTGAATGGAGGAGAAACGGTCCACTATGATTTAGTAGAAGATTTTTCAGCCTTCGATTTGGGTATTGACGCGCTCTCCTTTCAAGCACCTGTACACGTGCAACTTCAGGTGAACAACACCAATCGAGCAATGCTTGTCAAAGGCAGGATTCAAACAGAACTTAAAGCAACCTGTGGACGGTGTCTGGAGCCCTTTATCTACACCTTGGATCTTCCTTATGAAGATGAATGGGCCTTTCGGTCATTAGCATCCGAGGACCTTTTGGAAACAGCGCTCCTTTTAGACAAAGATGAGATCGATATTAAGGATCGTATTCTTGAACACATTGTGTTAGCTTTGCCGATGAAGTTTATTTGTTCAGTAGAATGTCAAGGGCTATGCCCAAACTGTGGTGCGAATAGAAATCTAACCCCATGCTCATGTGGGGAAGGAGTCATAGACCCCCGGTTAGCAGCACTGGCCAAGTGGCAATCCAATAACTGATTATTTCTGAAAACATAAAGGGGGTGTAATTATGGGTGTTCCGCAACATCGACAATCAAAATCAAGAGTTCGTAAACGTCGGGCTATGTGGAAACTTACTGCACCAAACCACATCGAATGCCCCCAATGCCATAAACCAAAATTGCCTCATTATATTTGCCCAAGCTGTGGGTACTATAATTCTAAAGCAATTATTACTATGGAATCCTAAGGGTTGGCAAAGAGCAAGGAGTTCTTCTCAATGAAGAACTCCTTGCTCTTTTGAGGGGAGAGTTCTCTTTTTATTGTCTGCCGGTGCCGCGGCAGCGGCAGAGAGGTTTGCCCAAACCAGAAGAACTGTCCAATTGTCCGACCCTTTAGTCTAATGAAGCAAATTCGTCAGCGCTGACGAATCTTATAACTACTACATACTGCTATACTGTGACCTGAAAGCAAGGGCAGCTTCGTCTACAGAAGCGAACCCATTGCATGGAGAGGCGGTTAAGCCCACAAGCGGCTGCGGGGATTGCGAAGCCATGGTTAACATCAGGTACTACCCAGAGGTTTGGCACGAAAGTGTCCGGTGGACATTTTCGCCGAAGCGGCTATCTCCAAAGAATACTTATCCGCTGAAGGGCTCCCGCAGCCGTGAGTGGGCGAGCCTCGGAATGCTGCGGTACGAAGACACTGTCTTCGCACGAATTAACTTACTTGCACGGATGTAGCGAAACTGCCCGACCTCAGGAGCACTATTTTTCATCATCTGCTGGTGCCGGCTTCTTCCGCAGTGACAAGGGTATACGAGGATTCGACAAGCTTATTTCTTGATAAGCAGCTAAAGATAGTTTATAATTGTGACCAGGTAACAATTTTCTGCCTTGGCCTTGTCTGCAAGGACAAAAACAAGGGTAAGAGCAGTTCGGTTGTTGATCGGATCAAACTTACAAATGGTTAAACGTTATGGATTATCTCGACTTTGAGAGAATGCAAGGTAGAAATGGTGATTAGATGGCTCGATACAGTAAAGAAGAACGTCGAAGAATTTTGGAAGATGCCCTTGCCAAGAATCCCTTTTTTACGGATGAAGAGCTCTCAGAACGGTTTAAGGTGAGTGTCTCAACGATCCGTCTAGACCGTGGGGAGATGGGAATTCCCGAACTGCGGGAACGAACCCGGGCAGTAGCCCAAGAGGCTTATTCAAGGCTAAAGTCCTTAGACGATCAGGAACTGATAGGTGAGCTCCTGGAGCTTGTGATTGGAGAAAGAGCTTGTTCAAAGCTGTCTATTGATGAAAGTATGGTTCTGAGCAAAGCTCAAGTGGCGCGGGGCCACTATTTGTTTGCTCAAGCCAATTCTCTAGCCATTGCTTTAGTAGATGCTAAAATAGCTTTGACGGGAAGCGTGGATATGAAATTTCTGAGACCTGTTCACTTAGGAGAAGTTTCTGTTGCTCGAGGGACGGTTCTCAAACGAAAGAAAAATAAGTATTGGGTGGAGATCTCCGCCAAGGTTGGGGCTGAGGAAGTGCTGCACGGAAATTGGATCCTTTTTGGCTTTAAAGATGTTGAGGGAGCAAAGAAAAAGGAGATGGAGTAGATGAAAATTGCAGTGGATGCAATGGGAGGGGATTACGCTCCGGAGGAGATCGTCAAAGGTGCGCTGATGGCTTCAGAAAAAAGTCCTGATCTGCAGCTGATCTTGGTTGGCAGTAAAGAGAAAATGCAACCCTTTTTGACAAATTCATTACCTCAAAACCTATCCTTTTATGAAGCGACTGAGGTCATCGCCATGGATGAACATCCCGCCAATGCAGTTCGTAAGAAAAAAGACGCCTCCATTGTTGTTGCCACCCGTCTGGTGAAGCAGGGTGAGGCAGATGCGGTTGTAAGTGCGGGGAGCACGGGAGCTCAAATGGCGGCAGCTCTGTTAGGATTGGGACGTATAAAAGGCATTGAACGGCCGGCTATTGTTACAGTACTGCCCACTCCGGAAGGAGGAAAACTTATCCTTGATGTAGGGGCTAATATGGATGCCACCCCGGAACAGCTTTGCCAGTACGGGCAAATGGGCAGTATCTATGCCGGGAAAATTTTAGGAATCGCTAATCCCCGTGTTGGCCTGCTGAATGTGGGAAGTGAAGAAGGAAAAGGCAATGAGCTGACCCAGAAGGCTTATCCTTTGCTGAAAGCAAGTCCTGTCAATTTTATCGGCAATGTAGAAGGACGAGATGTTCCCCAGGGCAAAGCCGATGTCATTGTATGTGATGGTTTTGCAGGAAATATCCTCTTAAAAATGGCTGAAGGCCTGGCAGGGGTATTGTTTCAGCAAATAAAGGAAAAGATTACTTCTAATACCGTGCGCAGATTGGGGGCTCTTGCTGTTAAGCCGGGCCTGAAGGAGATCGCTCAGATGATGGACTATGCGGAGTATGGGGGGGCCCCTTTGCTTGGCGTTAATGGTATAAGCATCATCTGTCACGGAAGTTCAAAGGCCAAAGCTATTTTTAATGGCATCCGTGTCGCTGGAGAATGCGTGCAAGTGCGCTTGATTGAACAGATTCGTGAGGATCTGCCAAAATAAGATGGGCTCGATCATTAATGAGAAAAGAGGACTGCGATTGATGCGTAGTGTGGGAATTGTAGGGATAGGATCATATGTTCCTGAAACTGTTATGACGAACAAGGATTTTGAAGAATTTTTGGATACCAGTGACGAATGGATTATCTCACGAACAGGGATCAAACAGCGTCATATTGCGTCTAAAGAGATGTCTGTTTCGGATTTATGCTATCAAGCGGGTTTAAAGGCCCTGGCAGACGCCCAGATTGCTCCTGAGGAAGTGGATCTGGTCATTGTGGCTACGGTTACTCCCGATTACGCTTTCCCGGCTACGGCTTGTCTTGTGGCAGATCGATTGGGAGCCAGAAATGCTGCCAGTTTTGATCTGGAAGCGGGATGCAGCGGCTTCATTTATGGAGTGGCTACGGGCAGTCAGTTTGTCGCTACAGGCTTATATAAAACCGTACTGGTTATCGGCGGCGAAGCTTTGAGTAAGGTATTAAACTGGTCGGATCGGTCTACCTGTATTCTTTTTGGAGATGGCGCAGGTGCGGCAGTTTTGCAGCCTGTTGAGGATGGTTACGGCTTCTTGGGTTTTGAATTAGGTTCCGATGGTTCCGGAGGCCTTTTGCTCAGCCAGCCTGCAGGAGGGTCTAAGTGCCCCGCTAGTCTGGAAACTGTTGAAAAAAACCTGCACACTCTTCAAATGGAGGGCAAGGAAGTCTATAAATTTGCCGTGCGCGTAATGGGTGACGCTTCTGTTAAGGTCCTTGAGAAAGCTGGTTTAAGCAAAGAAGATATAGACCTGCTAGTCCCTCATCAAGCCAACATTCGAATTGTCGATGCGGCTGTTAAACGATTGGGTATTTCTCCTGACAAAGTCATAGTTAATTTAGATAAATATGGAAATATGTCGGCGGCCTCGATACCGGTAGCTTTAGATGAATCATTCAAAGCGGGACGTATTAAGGAGGGGGATATTATTGTGATGGTTGGATTTGGGACAGGACTTACTTGGGGAGCGTGTGTTTTGAAATGGACGAAAGTAGGCAAGATGGATGATTAAAACAAGACTATGTGAATTAATCGGAATTGAATATCCTATTTTTCAAGGGGGAATGGCCTGGGTTTCCACTGGGGAACTGGTGGCCGCCGTCTCAGAAGGCGGGAGTCTGGGTATTATTGGTTCAGGACAAGCTCCGGCAGATTGGTTAAGACAAGAAATCCATAAAGTCAAAGCGATAACCCAAAAACCCTTCGGAGTCAATGTCATGCTGATGTCTCCCTTTGTTGAGGAAGTGATGCAGGTTATTCTGGAAGAACGAGTCCCGGTGATTACGACAGGGGCCGGAAACCCCGGCAAATACGTGCCAATGCTCAAAGAGGTGGGCACAAAAGTCATTCCTGTTGTTGCTTCTGTTGCCTTAGCTAAACGGCTGGAGAAAGTGGGAGTTGATGCCCTGATTGCCGAAGGAATGGAGTCGGGAGGGCACGTTGGTGAGATTGGGACACTGCCCTTGGTTCCCCAAGTTGTAGATGCTGTGAATATTCCTGTCATCGCTGCAGGGGGAATCGTGGATGGGCGGGGTCTCGTAGCAGCCCTGGCTTTAGGAGCTGAGGGAGTACAAATGGGAACACGCTTTATGTGTGCTGAGGAATGCACTATCGCCCAGCTTGTTAAAGACAAAATTCTTAAAGCCAAGGACCGCTCTACTGTGGTCACAGGACGTTCCACAGGGCATCCTGTTCGCTGCCTGGAAAATCCTTTTACCCGGGAAATGGACCAGCATGAACGGGAAGGAATGCCGGCAGAAGAACTAGAGAAACTGGGTGTCGGCAAATTACGTCTGGCTATGGTTGAAGGTGATGTGGAGAACGGTTCTATTATGTCGGGTCAAGTCGCCGGTGCGGTTCGACGTATTGAACCTGCAGCCCAGATTATTCAGGATGTTATGCAATCAGCTGAACAGGAATATGAGCGTCTCTCTGCCCGGTTCAGAGAGGGGAGGGCCTGAACTTGGCTAAACTTGCCTTTGTATTTCCCGGGCAAGGATCGCAGTACGTGGGAATGGGCAAAGAGCTCTTCCAGACACCCATTGGCGAGAGAGCCCGTGAAACAGCACGAGACATTCTGGGAAGTGAATTAATTGCTTTAATCGAAGAAGGACCGGAAGAAGAACTGCAAAAGACGGTTAATACACAGCCGGGCATCTTGCTGGTTAGCGTAGTGGCCTGGCAGCTCCTTAAAGAAGCAGGTATTGAGCCGGACTATGTAGCCGGTCATAGTTTGGGAGAGTACTCTGCCCATGTGGCTGCGGGCAGCATAGACTTTGCCGATGCTTTGCAAGTGGTCAGGTCCAGGGGAGAACTGATGCAGGCAGCGGTCCCCAACGGCGAAGGGGGGATGGCCGCCATCCTGGGACTGGCCTCAGATCTGGTAGAAGAAGCTTGCCGCAGGGCTTCAGAGCAAGGTATCGTAGGACCGGCTAACTATAATTGCCCTGGCCAGGTGGTTATTTCAGGAGAAAAGCCGGCTGTTGATCAGGCTGTCATGCTGGCCAAGGAGTTAGGAGCCAAGCGTGCTGTTCCACTTAATGTGAGCGGCCCCTTTCATTCACCTATGATGGAAAGTATGGGAGAAGAGCTGCGCAGGGTTTTAGAAGGAGTATCCTGGCACCCTCCCTGCTGCCCTATTATCGCTAATGTGGATGCTAAGGAAGTCCTTCGTTCGGAGGATATCATTCAATCCCTAGTCAGCCAGGTGAGCGGTGCAGTCCTTTGGGAACAATCCCTGCGCCGTCTCCTGGAATTAGGGGTGGACACCTTTGTGGAATGCGGCCCCGGCAAGGTCTTAACAGGTTTGATCAAGAAGATTGCTCCGGATGCCCATCTCCTCCGAGTGGAAGACAAAGCTTCCCTGGAAAAGTCACTTGCATATTTGAAGGAGAGTCGTTAAAATGATGCTGAAAGATAGCGTGGCCGTTGTTACAGGCAGTGCCCGGGGGATTGGACGGGCTATAGCTTTGGAATTAGCGGCTGCAGGGGTAAAAGTGGTCATCAACTATGCCGGCAGTTCGGATAAAGCCGAAGAAACTGCAGCCTTGATTCGTGAAGCAGGCGGTGAAAGCATAGCCGTACAGGCTGATGTGAGCCGGCAAGAAGATGTTGACCGCCTGATTAGTACGACCCTGGACCATTTCGGCAAGATTGACATTCTGGTCAATAATGCTGGGATCACAAGAGATACGCTGCTGCTGAGAATGAAGGAAACGGATTGGGATACTGTCATGGCTACCAATTTAAAAGGAGTTTTTCTTTGTACCAAAGCCGTCAGCAAGGGTATGCTTAAACAGCGTTCAGGGGTTATTATCAATATATCGTCGGTAGTAGGTCTTTCAGGAAATGCAGGGCAAGCCAATTATGCGGCAGCAAAAGCAGGAATCATTGGTTTTACGAAGTCAGTTGCGAAAGAATTTGCCTCGCGTGGAATTCGAGTCAATGCCGTTGCACCGGGGTATATTTTTACAGATATGACGGGGACATTACCAGAAGGGACGCAAAGTGAAATTCTCAAAGGAATTCCACTTGGGCGGATAGGCCAGCCTGAAGATGTCGCTAAAGCAGTTCGGTTCCTTGTGTCCCCGGAAGCATCCTATATAACAGGACAAACCTTAAGTGTTGATGGGGGTATGGCAATGTAAGACCCTAAAAGCATAGGTTTTGAGAGGAGGTGAAGTAGTAGCATGGGAGTTTTTGAAAAGGTAAAAGCCATCGTCGTCGAACAACTGGGGGTTGATGAGTCCACTATCACCCCGGAAACCTCTTTTGAAGATTTAAATGCAGATTCTTTGGATATCGTTGAATTGATTATGGCTCTGGAAGAGGCATTCGACTTGGATATTCCTGATGAGGAAGCAGAAAAAATCAGAACAGTTGGAGATGCAGTCAACTACATCAACGAAAACAAATAAACAGGTCAAGGTCCCGTATACAATGCGGGACTTTCTTTTAAGAGATTTTCTCTCCCTAGGATTATTTCCTGATTCGTCGATGTTCCCTTCGAATTCGAACTACGAACATCGAACCTCGAGTAGGGGGAGTTTATTATAAATTGTCTAAGGCTCTGTTTGCTCAGAAAGATAGGGGCAGAATTTGAACAGGGGGAAAGATTGTGAAAATACCCGAGCTTCGTATTGCTGATTTAGTGGCTAAAATTCCTGTCATACAAGGCGGAATGGCCGTAAGAATATCCATGGCGCCTCTCGCTGCAGCGGTAGCGGAAGAAGGCGGTATCGGAATCATTGCAGGCAGCGGTCTGTCTGTAGAAGAATTGAAGGCGGAAATTCGCGAAGCCAGGCGTCGGACTAAAGGAATTATCGGCGTTAATGTTATGTTCGCTGTTCGTGAGTTTGCTCAGCTGGTTCATGCTGCCTTTGAAGAGAAGATTGATCTTTTGGTTTCCGGAGCAGGTTTTTCCCGGGATATGTTTACCTGGGGCAAAGAAAAGAATATTCCCGTTGTACCCATTGTTTCCTCGGCCAAACTTGCGAAATTATCCCAAAAGCTTGGTGCGGCAGCTGTCATCGTGGAAGGAACAGAGGCCGGCGGGCATTTAGGGACGGATCGTTCCATTAAAGATATTCTGCCTGAAGTAGTTGCTGCCGTCAGTATCCCTGTCATTGGGGCCGGCGGAGCTGTGGACGGGGAAAGCGCCGCGGAAATCCTGAAACTGGGGGCTGACGGAGTGCAAATGGGTACCCGCTTTGCCTTAAGTGAGGAGAGCAGTGCCGCCCTTGAATGGAAAAAGGCTATGTTAAAGGCTGAAGAAAAGGATGTTGTCTTCGTTCACAGTCCGGTGGGATTGCCGGGGAGAGGAATCAGAAATCCCTTTATAGTGGCCCTGGAAGAAAATGTGGATGTTAGTCCCACGGATTGTAGGGGCTGCCTGAAAAACTGTGCGGGAAACTTCTGCATCATGGATCGTTTAGTCATGGCTCAGGAAGGAAATGTTAAAGATGGTCTGATTTTCTCGGGAGCTAAAGTTCATAAGATCAAAAAAATATTATCCGTCCATGAGATTTTTGAAGATATAAAAAAAGGTATACTCAGCGTTAAGGAGGAATAGGTGTGCAGCGTGCAGTTATAACAGGGATGGGCTTGATCTCTCCCTTAGGAAATAACCTGGATGAATTTTGGAATAATTTAATAGCAGGCAAGTCGGGAATCGGTTTATTAACCCGCTTTGATACAACGGATCTGCCGACAAAAGTGGCTGCGGAAGTTAAAGACTTTGAGCCGACGAATTGGATGAGCAAAAAGGAAAGCCGCCACATGGACCGCTTTTCTCAATTTGCCATAGCGGCAGCTAAGATAGCGGTACAAGATGCAAAGCTGGATTTGGATCAGGAGGATAAGGAACGCATAGGCACCGTCATGGGCTGCGGAATCGGCGGCGTGACATCCTTTGAAGATCAGAAAGAAGTGTTAATGAGCAAAGGGAGCAGCAGGGTCAGCCCGTTTTTTGTTCCCATGCTCATCGGCAACATGGCAGCCGGTCATATATCCATAGAATTTGGCTTGCAGGGCTCCAGCATGACTGTAGTAACGGCTTGTGCCTCAGCCACCAATGCCATTGGCGAAGCTTTGAGGATGATTCAGCATGGGGAAGCGGATGTGGTACTCTGTGGAGGAACTGAAGCCCCCATAACCAAGCTGGCCTTTGCCGGTTTCTGCTCCATGAAAGCCATGTCCACGGAAAGTGAATTGTTTGATCAAGCCTGCCGCCCCTTTGATAAACGGCGCAGCGGTTTTGTAATGGGGGAAGGGGCTGGAGTTCTGGTGCTGGAGTCTTTAGAGCATGCTAAGGCCCGGGGAGCTCACGTTTATGCAGAATTGGCGGGCTATGGCAGCACGTCGGACGCCTATCATATCACTACTCCTATTCCCGGCGGTTCAGGGGCTATTCGCTCTATGAGTCTGGCTTTAAAGGATGCGGGAGTAAGTACGGATAGTGTGGATTATATTAATGCCCACGGTACAGGCACCGGCCCTAATGACGTAACCGAAACGGTTGCAGTTAAGAGTTTGCTGGGAGATCATGCTTATAAGGTAGCTATCAGTTCCACAAAATCCATGACCGGTCACTTAATGGGTGCGGCTGGGGCCATTGAAGCCATCATCTGTGCTTTGGCTATTCAACGGGGAGCAGTTCCCGCTACCATTAATTATGGTGAACCGGATCCCGATTGTGATCTCGACTATGTTCCCAATAATTCCCGCCAGCAAGAGGTCAATGTAGCTATGTCCAATTCCTTAGGCTTTGGTGGACATAATGCCACCATCGTTTTGAAGAAATTGGCTAACGATAAGGAGATCTAAGTGATGGCTGAAAAAAAATCCCGTATACCGGGTAACAGTAAAAAAGGGAGGTCAGGGCGAAAAAAATTCGCCTTGACTTCTTTAAAACTTGAACCCGGCGTAAAATTGGCAAAACGTTTGGAGTTGGATATTCCGCCCAACCGGTTGTTTACCACAGCTTTGACTCATCCATCCTATGTGTTTGAAAATCCCCAGTTTGGCAAAGAGAATAATCAGCGGCTGGAGTTTTTAGGAGATGCCATTTTAGATTTTGTGATTGCGGAATATCTGTATTTAAATTACCCGGATCGCCCTGAAGGAGAGCTTACTAAGATGCGGGCAGCCGTGGTCAATGAAACAACTCTGGCTCGCAAGGCTCATGAAATTGAGTTGGGCCAGGAGCTTTTACTAGGCAAAGGGGAGCTGGTGTCAGGGGGCCGTGAACGTCCCTCCATTCTGGCGGACGCGTGGGAAGCGGTGATCGGCGCCATCTACCTGCAATATGGGTTTCAAGAGGCCAGAAGAGTGATTCTGGAATTGCTGAAACCTGCTATTGAGGAAGTTGCCAAAGGAAATTATGGTGATTATAAAACCGTGCTGCAGGAGAAAGCTCAGAGGGAAGAAAAAGAGGTCAGCTATCAGATTTTGTTGGAAGAAGGACCGGATCATAACAAATCCTTTACGGCAGGGGTCTTTATTGAAGGGGAGTTAATGGGTAAAGGTATAGGCCGGACCAAAAAAGAAGCGGAACAGCATGCAGCCAAGGAAGTTTTAGACCAATGGGGGAGGGAGAACGATGAATCAACCTGAGAAATTCCCCATCTTCTTAAAGGGAATTCATATTCAGGGATTTAAGTCGTTCGCAGATTCTGTTAAATTAGAGCTGGGGCAAGGATTAAGTGTCATTGTTGGTCCTAATGGCAGCGGCAAAAGTAATATTGCCGATGCCGTGCGCTGGGTTTTAGGGGAACAAAGCGCCAAAAGTCTCCGGGGAACGAAAATGGAAGATGTTATTTTTTCCGGAAGCACACAGCGCCGACCGGTGGGAATGGCCGAAGTATCCTTGATTTTTGATAATTCCACAGGAATATTTCCTTTGGACTTTAGAGAAGTTACTATTACCCGCAGGGTTTATCGCGATGGGGAAGGACAATATTTAATTAATAAAGCGGCTTGCCGTCTCAAAGATGTTCAAGAATTATTTATGGATACGGGAGCCGGAAAAGAAGGATTTTCGATCATTGGGCAGGGGCGGGTTGAGGAAATCTTAACCTTAAAATCCGAAGAACGCCGATCACTTATTGAAGAGGCAGCGGGGATAACCAAGTATCGTTCCAGAAAACGTGAGGCATTAAAACGTCTGGATGCAACAAACTTGAATCTCCAGCGGATTGAAGATATTATACAAGAAATAGAGGGACAAATAGCTCCTCTGGCTGCCCAAGCCCAAGTGGCCGAACAGAGCCTGGCCCTTTCTCGTGAGCAAAAGCACCTTGAAATTCAAGGTGTTGTCAAAGATATTACGGATATTAAACACAAGTTATCGAAAGCTGCTCAGGATCAAGAAGTCCTGCAGGCCAACCTGGCAGAGTCTCAGGCTGTTTTAGGACTCAAAGAAACCCAGAGCTTAAAGCTTAAAAATGAACTTCAAACTTTGGAAAATGAAATACAGCAAAAACAAGAAAAAGTCTATCTAGGGGAACAGGCCCTAAATTCTCTGCGCCACGAACAAAGTCTTCGCAATGAGCGCTTTAATTATTTAAATGAACAAGCCGCAGGTTTGGGTCAAGAAATTTTAAACGATGAAGGGAAAGTTAACTACTTACAGGAGCAAACTCAGACCCTGGCTGCTAAACAAGCTGTTTTAAAGCAGACGGTTCAGGAAGCTCAGCACAAAGTTTCTGTTCAGGAGAAGAGTTTAGCTGAAATAAGAGAAAACACCCTGGCTAAGGATATAGAGCGCATTAAAGGGGATCTTTTCCAAGCATTAACGGAGCAGGCCAATTGTTCCAATGAATTGACGGGAGCTCGCCAGGCCCTGGCTTCAGCGGAACAACAGCTTTCTCGCCTAGAAGAAGAACAGGCTCTAAAAGAGGAAGAGCATAGATCCCTCCTCGCAACCAGTCAAGGTGAGGAGCTGGGGCTGCGGGAACTTGCCGGGGAAATTCAACAGGACCGGCAAGAAGAGCAAAGGTTAAAAGCTGAACTGGATAAACTAAGAAACTTGCGCCAAGAGAAGGCTCATGACCTGCAAAAACATAAAACTACTACAGACCAGTCCAAGGCGCGTCTCCATGCCCTCCAGTCCCTGGAGGATTCCTTGGAAGGCTATCAGCGCGGGGTTCGGGAAGTAATGAAGGCCAAGAAAAAGGGCATCCAACAATGCCAAGGCCTCTGTGGAACCGTTGCAGATCTCATTAACGTGGAAGAAAAATATGAACTTGCCATAGAAACAGCTTTGGGCGCAGGCATGCAAAATGTTGTTGCCGATAATGAAGAGGCGGCAAAAAGTGCTATAGCCTATTTGAAGTCCCACCAGTTGGGCAGGGTAACTTTTTTGCCTCTCGATGTGATTCAAGGTTACCGGATGTCTGTGAGCCGAGCTGTTGAAACGGATAAGGGCTATGTGGGGCTGGCTGTGGATCTTGTCCACTATGCTGATACTTATCGACCGGCAATGGAATTTCTTCTGGGCCGGATTGTTATTGTTAAGGATATGGATGCTGCGACTCGGATTGCCCGGGCTTCGGGTTATAAGCTGCGTATCGTGACTTTGGAAGGAGATCAGGTTAATCCCGGGGGTTCTCTGAGCGGGGGGAGTATTCAGCGTAAAGGCGGAAACCTCCTGGCCAGGACCAGAGAGATTGAGACTTTGCGCAGTACCTTAGGGCAGCTGGAAAGAGAATTAACTGAGAAAGAAAAGGAATGGCAGGAATACGATCAACAGTTGCGAAGAGCTCAAGAACAACTTGAGGGGCTACAAACAAAGCTAAGAACTGCTCAAGAACAAAAGGTGAAACTGGAAGCAGCCCACGAGAACATTCTCAGTCAGATCCGCAGGCTGACAGGGGATTTATTGGGGTTGAGCCTGCGGCATAAGGAAGCAGCAGCCCAAAAAGAGGAATTACTTCTTCGCTTGACAGATTTAACCAAGCGTGCGGAAGCTGCGGAAAAAACCTCCCTTCGTTTACGTGAAGAGTTTAATCAAAGAGAGTCTGAGGCTAAGATTGTCGCGGAACAGATTGATGCCTCGACAGAAAAACTTACCCAGGAAAAAATCCAGCTTGCCAAATGGGAGCAAGAATTAGCTCAGTGTCAAGTTCAGCTGGAACAACAGCAAAAAGATATCAGGGAAAACCAGCTAAAACTCACGGAAAAGAAGGAAAAGAAAGCGGCTATTGAAGAAAACCGCCGGAATCTGGAAATAGAACGGGAATCCATTGGTCAGCAGCTGGTCAGTCAGTCCCAGCTTCACGAGGAACAGCAGTATGCACTGATGCAGTCCAGACAGGCCAGAGAAGAGCTCTCCAGCCGAGTACTTGAAATAGAGCAGGAAGTAAATACTATTCGCCAGGGAACCCATACTATTGAACAGCGCCTTCATGCCAATGAAATCAAGGTTGTGCGCTGGGAAACAGAAAGCCAGGGCGGCCTCAACCGTTTGACAGAGGAATTTTCCTTAACTTGGGAAGAGGGAATTGAATATCAGACGGATGAAGACAGAAATGTACTTTGGACAAAAATTCAAAGCC
The DNA here is from genome assembly GCF_000235605.1 of Desulfosporosinus orientis DSM 765. Lineage (GTDB taxonomy): Bacteria > Bacillota > Desulfitobacteriia > Desulfitobacteriales > Desulfitobacteriaceae > Desulfosporosinus > Desulfosporosinus orientis. The sequence goes on along the minus strand of NC_016584.1, from coordinate 4,888,171 downwards.
TTAAACAACAGATTGAGGAATTAGGCCCAATTAATCAAGCAGCTATTGAAGAGTATCCCAAAATTCTGAAACGAAATGAATTTATGCTGACTCAGCAAAACGACTTAGTGGAAGCCAGTCAGACACTGCTTCAATTGATTGCCGAATTGGATAAAACCATGAGTGAACGGTTTATTGAAAGTTTTAATGCTGTCAATATGGCCTTTCAGGAAGTATTCAAAGAATTGTTTAATGGCGGACATGCGGAGCTGCAGTTAGTTAATCCTGAGCTTATTTTAGAAACGGGTGTTGAGATTATCGCTCAGCCTCCCGGTAAAAGACCTCAGCTCCTATCCCTGTTATCAGGTGGGGAACGAGCCTTAACGGCCATCGCCGTTTTATTTGCGCTTTTGCGTGTTAAGCCGAGTCCCTTTTGTATTTTAGATGAGATTGAGGCTTCCCTGGATGATGCTAATGTTAACCGCTTTGCGCAATATCTCCGACGTTTGTCACACTCTACCCAGTTTGTGGTGGTTTCTCACCGTAAAGGGACCATGGAAGCTGCGGATATTTTATATGGTATCACCATGGAGGAATGTGGAGTGTCCAAACTGCTTTCAGTTAAAATTGACGGACGGCAGGAGAATCATGAGAGCGCCTAACCTTAATTAAGGAAGGAATGTAAACTATGGCAGGTTTTTTTGCAAAGTTGAAAGAAGGCCTTACCAAAACTCGACAAAATTTTGTGGGAAAAGTCGAGGAAGTTTTTACAGGCCGTAAGAAAATTGACGAAGAGTTATATGAAGAATTGGAAGAAGTGCTGATCACTTCCGACGTGGGGGTTAATACATCCTTTGAATTAGTGGAGCGGCTGCGCAAAGAAGTAAAACAGCGCAAAATATCGGATCCCAATGAGCTGACAGGGGTTCTGCAGGAATTGATTGCCGAATTATTGGGAGAGGAAACGGGTATTGCCTTTGCTAAGCAGGGCCCTAGTATTATCCTGGTAGTGGGGGTTAACGGAGTAGGCAAGACCACCACCATCGGCAAGCTGGCCAATTGGCTGAAAAAAGACGGCAAAAGGGTTTTATTGGCTGCCGGTGATACCTTTCGGGCGGCAGCTATTGATCAATTAGAAGTTTGGGGAGAACGGTCCGGGGCAGAAGTCATCAAACAGCGGGAAGGAGCTGACCCGGCAGCCGTAGCCTATGATGCTGTACAGGCCGCTAAGTCGCGGAATGTGGATGTGGTTATTGTCGATACGGCCGGACGCTTGCATAATAAGGTTAATTTAATGGAAGAATTGCGTAAAGTGAAACGAGTCATGGAGCGGGAAATTCCAGGGGCACCTCATGAGGTGCTGCTGGTACTGGATGCAACAACAGGTCAGAATGCTCTCCAACAAGCGAAACTTTTTCAGGAAGTGGCGGGGGTTACAGGGATTGTCCTAACGAAACTGGATGGGACAGCCAAAGGGGGCGTTGTGATCGGAATTCAAGGGGAGACCAGAATTCCTGTCAAATGGATCGGGATCGGAGAAGGTATGGAAGATTTACGTCCCTTTGTACCTGAGGATTTTGCAGCTGCACTATTTGGCAAGCAGGATAAGGAGGAGAGTTTCTAATCGATTATGCACTTATCGGGGGAACAGGACTGGAACATTTTTCTTTAACAGAACAAAGTGTTGTCTCTGTGGAAACTCCTTACGGAGAGGTTAAGGCTGTTATCGGGAAACTCGCCGGGCAAGAGCTGGTTTTTATGAGCCGTCATGGGCAGAACCATGCTGTTCCTCCTCACCTGGTTAACTACCGGGGGATTATTTGGGCCCTGGGGGAACTGGGGGTACGAAAAATTTTGGCCACTGCGGCGGTAGGTTCCTTGTCGGCAGATTACCGGTTAGGGGATCTGGTGCTGATCGATCAATTTTTGGATTTTACAAAGAATCGGCCGCAAACTTTTTATGACGGAGGTCAACAAGGAGTATTGCATATTGACTTAACCGAGCCTTATTGCAGGGATGCGCAAAAGGTGATTATAAAGGCTGCCAAAAATCTGGGACTTGTGGTTAAGAACAGAGCATGTTATGTTTGTACAGAAGGACCTCGCTTTGAGACTCCTGCTGAGATTCGAATGTTTCGAATTCTGGGTGCTGATGTGGTAGGGATGACAAGTGTTCCTGAAGTGGTTTTGGCCCGGGAACTGGGTATGTGTTATGCCACCTTGGGAATGGTTACCAACGAAGCAGCAGGGATTGCTGACCATCCCCTCAGCCATGCGGAAGTTATGAAGAGTATGAAGGAACTGGAGATACGCGTTGCACAACTCATTCAAGCAACCTTTGAATTATTGACTCCTGATCAAAAATGTCTATGTGCCTCGGCAAATGCTGAAGTCGGTAAATTTTAGAGAGGTGGTGGGACGTTGAAATCCATCGAATGGCTCGGGGATGCTTTGCGTATATTAAATCAGAGCAAACTTCCGGCAGAGATTGTCTATCGGGATGCAGTGTCTTATGAGAGTGTAGCAGAAGCTATTGAAAACATGGAAGTTCGTGGAGCACCGGCAATAGGAGCAGCTGTTGCTTATGGATTTGTGTTAGGAGCATTAGAGTACCAAGGAGACCTGGACGGATTGCCCGCATTTATGGAACGGGTACAAGCTAGATTGGCCGAGACTCGCCCCACGGCAGTCAACTTGTTTTGGGCGCTGCGGCGGATGGAAGACCGTTTGCGCGAATGCTGGGATATGGATGACATAGAGGATGTACGTAAAGTTTTGATTGAAGAGGCGGGCAGAATTGCTGAAGATGACCGCCGCATGAATCGACTTATTGGTGAGCAGGGAAAAGAGATAATCCCGGAAAAAGCGAATATTCTTACCCACTGTAATGCAGGAGCGTTAGCTACCGTGGAATATGGGACTGCCTTGGGGGTTATTCGGGCTGCCCATGAAGCAGGGAAAAAGATTCATGTTTATGCCGATGAAACTCGTCCCTTATTGCAAGGGGCTCGCCTGACTGCTTTGGAACTCATCGAAGAGAATATTTCCGTGACTTTAATCGCGGATAATATGGCAGGATATCTAATGCAGCAGGGGAAGGTTGATCTTGTAATTGTCGGAGCAGACCGAATCGCGGCTAATGGAGATACCGCCAACAAAATCGGAACCTATTCCGTGGCCGTTTTAGCCCACGCTCATGGTATTCCTTTTTATGTGGCGGCACCCACGTCCACCATTGATTTAAAAGTTGCCACCGGTCAGGAAATTCCCATTGAAGAACGTCCGGCTAAAGAGATGCGGGAGTGTTTTGGAGTACCTGTTGCTCCTGAGGGAGTTCAGGTTTATAATCCTGCCTTTGATGTAACACCGGCTAAGTATATTACCGGAATTATTACGGAAAAGGGGATTGTGTCTGCGCCTTATTCTGTGAATTTGCTTAAGCTGATGGTGCGGTCTTAACCATCGACGAAATTACAAGAGAGTGCTTCTGGGTCGGGCAGCTTCGCCACATCCGCTCACCTCAGCATTCCGAGGCTCGCCCACTCGCGGCTGCGGGAGCTCCGCCAAACCTCCGGGTAGTACCTGGAGTGAACCAGGCTGCGCATTCCCCGCAGCCGCTTTGTGGGCTTATACCGCCTCTCCATGCAATGGGTTCGCTCCTGTGGACGAAGCTGTCCTGTCTTTTGGGTCTATAATTCTTTGGAATGTTTTTGGGGTATTTTACTGAGGTAGAAAACTTTGAGTTGATAGAGGTGATAGAATGTCTAAAATTTTAATTCGGGCTATGGTTTTGCCCATGACCGGAGGGGATGAGTTTTTCCCTCAAGGGGAACTATGTATAGAGGATGACGTTATTGTATCGGTGGGTAAGTCAGGTTCGGCACCGGCAGGGTTTACGCCGGATCGCATTTTGGAATTGCCCAATGATGTGGTCATGCCCGGCTTAATCAATACTCATACCCATGCAGCTATGACGCTGCTGAGGGGTTATGCCGATGATCTGCCTTTAATGCCCTGGCTGAATGAGAAAGTATGGCCCTTCGAAGATAAATTGACGGATGAGGATATCTATTGGGGAACATCCCTGGCCCTTTGCGAAATGATTCGCTCTGGAACCACGACCATGCTGGATATGTATGCTTCAATGGACCGAGTAGCCGAAGCGGTCCTTCAAGCCGGGACTCGGGCCGTTCTTTCCCGGGGGCTTATTGGCAACGGACCTAACGGAGACCGGGCTTTGCAGGAAAGTATCGAGTTGGTCCGTCACTATCAGGGTGCCGGAAATGGACGGGTGAGTGTTATGTTTGGCCCTCATGCTCCTTACACCTGTTCCGGGGATTACCTGCGCAAGGTTAAAGCTGAGGCTGACCGGTTTAATGCAGGAATTCATATCCACGTTGCTGAAACCCAAGATGAGATTAAGATTCTCCAAGAACAATACGGGAAAACCCCTGTGCAATGGCTGGAGGACCTGGGGCTTTTTGGAGGACATGTTGTGGCAGCTCATTGTGTACACTTAACCCCTGAGGATATGGAGATTTTGGCTCGCAAGCATGTCTGCGTTGCCCATAATCCTGAGAGCAATATGAAATTAAACAGCGGCACGGCTCCGGTTACAGAATTGCGGGCCAAAGGAGTTATTGTCGGACTTGGTACCGACGGCGCATCAAGCAACAACAACCTGGATATGTTTGGGGAAATGCGAACAGCGGCTTTCCTGCAAAAGCTCTATGTGAATTCTACGGCTCTCCCTGCCTATGAAGTACTGGAAATGGCGACTATCGGCGGGGCGCAAACCCTGGGTCTGGAAAACGTCGGGATGCTGGCCCCGGGTTTTAAAGCAGACTTAATTAGCATTGATATGGACCAGCCTCATTTCTATCCCCGCTTTTCTATTCCGGCTCACTTGGTCTATGCCGCCCATGCAGGGGATGTGCGCACCATGATGGTGGATGGGAAATTCCTGATGGAAGAAAGAAAGCTCATGTCCATGGACGAAGAAAAGGTCTGCCAGGAAGCAGAAAGAAGAGCAAAACGAATAGCGGGAGAGCTGGCCGTTAAGTAAAAACACTTGACAAACCATAAAATTTAGTCTAATATTCCGATGTAAAGTAAAAACGCTTTACAGGGGGTACTTATGGAAAAACTTGCCCAAAGAGCTCTCTTAGTCGATTTTTATGGCCCGCTTCTGACAGAGAAGCAGAGAAATGTTTGGGATCTTCATTATCAGCAGGATCTTTCCTTAACGGAAATTGCTGAGGTGGAGAATATTAGTCGTCAGGCTATTCATGATTTGCTTAAACGTACAGAGAGAATCCTCTCTGAATATGAGGATAAATTAGGACTTGTTGAGAGGTTTTGGACAGAACGCAAGAAGCTGATGGACGTGCAAACCATGCTGCAAGGATTAAGTAAAGCCGATTTTTCTAATCCTGAGGTTTATAAGCGGTATCAATCCATTAGCGTTATGATTCAAGATGTCTTTGCCAACATTTGGGAACTTTGATTTATAGTAAGGCAGTGGATCTAATAGAAAGCGAGGACGGGCATGTTTCAAGGACTAAGCGAAAAACTCCAAGAAACATTTAAGCGGCTAAAAGGAAAAGGAAAGTTAAAGGAAGAGGATGTTAATGAGGCCATGCGTGAAGTGCGCGTTGCCTTGTTGGAAGCGGACGTTAACTTTAAAGTAGTCAAGGATTTTGTTGCCAAAGTCAAGGAACGATGCATTGGCCAAGAAGTCCTGGAATCTCTTTCGCCGGCACAGCAGGTTATTAAGATCGTTCATGAAGAAATGATCGAACTTATGGGCGGCGCATCCGGCAAAATCCTCATTGCTTCTAAACCGCCGACGGTGATTCTGTTGTTAGGGCTGCAAGGGGCAGGTAAAACAACACATGCTGCCAAGCTGGCAAATATGTTAAAGAAGCAAGGAAAACATCCTTTGCTCGTGGCCTGTGATATCTATCGCCCTGCGGCCATCAAGCAGCTGCAAGTTTTAGGCGAGCAAATTAAAGTTCCGGTCTTTTCCATGGGTCATGAGGATCCTACCAAGATTGCCCAGGCTAGTATAGTGCATGCTAATCAAAACGGGCAAGATGTGGTGATCATTGACACTGCCGGGCGTTTGCATATTAATGAAGAGTTAATGACTGAACTTCGTGAGATCAAGAGTGCAGTCAAGCCCCACGAGATTTTACTGGTTGTGGATGCTATGACAGGTCAGGATGCTGTGAATGTAGCCCAGTCTTTTCACAGTGAGTTAGGCCTGGATGGAGTTATCCTCACCAAGCTGGATGGGGATACCCGTGGGGGCGGAGCCCTGTCCATTAAGGCTGTGACCGGGTGTACCATCAAATTTGTTGGAATCGGAGAAAAGATGGACGCCATCGAGGCTTTCCATCCAGATCGTATGGCTTCCCGGATATTGGGGATGGGGGATGTTCTGACCCTTATTGAAAAGGCCCAGGAATCCTTTGATCAAAAAAAAGCCAAAGAAATGGAAGAAAAGCTGCGCAAACATGAGTTTACTCTTGATGATTTCTTGGATCAAATGCAGCAAATGAAGAAGATGGGTCCTTTATCTTCAATTTTAGAAATGATACCTGGCGTGGGCAAACAATTAAAAGATGTTCAAATTGATGAAAAGGATACTGCCCGGGTTGAAGCCATCATCCGCTCTATGACGAAAGAAGAACGCCGTAAACCGGTGATTATTAAAGACTCCCGCAAAAAGCGGATTGCCAAAGGCAGCGGGACATCCGTTCAGGATGTGGGCCGCTTAATCAAGCAATTTGAACAGATGCAAAAAATGATGAAGCAATTCTCTAACCCTGGTGCTATGGGAATGTTTGGAGGCGGGAAAAAAGGCAAAAAAGGCAAGAAGCCTAAATTCCCTTTCCCAACGGTATAAGCCGGCAAGAAAATGATGGACACACGCTATCTTATAGCGTTGTTTATATAATAAACTTACTTTAATCGAGTTAAATGACTCTGTCTTAAAGTCTAGTTGAATTAATCTAGGGGCTAAATGGGCGATGTGAGATATTGAATGGATGACATTCGAACCTCGAACTTCGAACTTCGAACCTCAAATGGAGGAGGTGAAAAACATGGCTGCAAAAATTCGTCTGTGCCGCATGGGTGCTAAAAAAAGTCCTTTCTATCGTATGGTAGTTGCTGACTCAAGAGCTCCTCGTGATGGTCGTTTCATTGAACAAATCGGCTATTATGACCCGACTAAAAGCCCTGTCGTTCTAAACATTGACGAGGAAAAGGCTATGAAATGGTTATCAACAGGTGCTCAGCCTTCAAGTACTGCCAAGTCTTTGCTGAGTCAAGCTGGTATCATGACCAAATTCCACGAGTCCAAGAACTAAGTGTAGAGTTTGGGGGGTGGTTCCTGTGAAGGAACTTGTAGAAATCCTCGCGAAAGCGTTAGTGGATCAAACAGACCAGGTTCTTGTTGTTCAGACTGAGACAGAAAAAAGCGTTCACCTGCAGCTGACTGTCGCTCCTGAAGATATGGGTAAAGTTATCGGCAAACAAGGTAAGATCGCTAATGCTATTCGTACGCTGGTTAAAGCGGCAGCCGTCAAGGATGGGCGCCGGGTTCATATGGACATTGATCAATAACGTTGAGAAGGGCACTTAGCCCTTCTCAACGTTTTAAAAATATCTACCGGAAAAGAGGCAGCGAATATGGACGAAGTATTGATTGGAGAAGTTTTGCGTCCCCATGGGCTTGGCGGGGAGCTGAGAGTCTATCCTGTGACCGACGACCCTGGCCGCTTTCTGAAACTGCAGGAAGTTATATTGCGGCGCGGCAAGGCTAATCAACACTTTAAAGTCCTGAAAGCCAGGCTGCAAAAGGACTGTGTGTTACTTGCTGTGGAAGGCATCCACACTCTTGATCAGGCAGAAAACTATCGGGGCTGGGAGGTTTGCATCGACCGCTCGGAAGTGCCTCCTCTGGCAGAAGGATGGTATTATTTTGAACTTGAAGGAATGCAGGTTTATGAAAAAGGTATCTTGTTGGGAACTCTGACCCAAGTATTAGAAACCGGGTCCAATGATGTTTATGTTGTAAAAAGGGACCGGGAGGAATTGTGCATACCCGCTCTTAAAAGTGTGGTTAAGCATGTGGATGTTCCCGGCCGGCGCATGGATGTGATACTTCCCCCCGGGCTGCGGGACTAGACAACCTGCTCAGGACATGTGGGACGACGAGCTTTCTGGAGAGGATCCTTACAATGAAAATTACGGTTTTAACCCTATTCCCTGAGATGTTTGTACCGCTGCAGGAGAGCATTCTCAAGCGTGCCCAAGCAGCAGGCCACCTAGAGGTCAAATTGGTGAATTTCAGGGATTACGCCCTTAGTAAACACAAAAATGTGGATGATGTGCCCTATGGAGGGGGAGCCGGCATGCTTTTAAAGCCGGAACCTATTTACGCAGCTATGAGGGATTTGCCTCTTGCACAAAGGAAGAGGAAGGTTATTCTCATATCTCCCCAGGGGCAGGTTTTCCGCCAGGAAAAGGCAAAAGAATGGTCAGCGGAAGAAGAGCTGGTTTTCATCTGCGGGCATTATGAAGGATTCGATGAGCGAATCCGGAACTTAGCCGATGAGGAAGCTTCTCTTGGCGATTATGTCTTGACAGGCGGGGAATTGGCAGCAATGGTTATGATAGATGCTGTGGCTCGTCTCATTCCCGGCGTTCTTGGCGAAGAAGCTTCAGCAGAGGAGGACTCTCACAGCATAGGCCTTTTAGAATATCCTCAGTATACCCGCCCCGCGGATTTTGAGGGGCATAAGGTGCCGGAAGTTTTGTTGTCCGGACATCACGCTCAAATAAAGCGTTGGCGAAGAAAAGAATCCCTGCGGCGGACTTTCTTAAGACGCCCGGATTTAGTGAGTAACATCTTTTTTGAAGCAGATGACTATCCCCTTTTAGAAGAACTGCGTCTGGAGCATGAGGAAATCTCCCGCTGGCAGGATAAGTGGAAACATCTTTGCCCCCCGCCTAAGAGGCGGAGACGATCTTCGCAGAAACCTACTTAGAATTTAACCTTACCTAGAATTGAGTTAACACTAACCAAGAGGTCTCAGGCTTTGGGAAGTGCGTTGGGAGGAATATCTGTGTCAGATATCTATTTAGCCCTGGTTCATTCTCCGGTGTATAATAAGAATATGGAAACCGTCGCCACTTCCATAACCAACCTGGATCTTCATGATATTGCCAGATGCTGTACGACTTATGGTGTCAAACGATATTATGTTGTTCATCCCGCAGAAGCTCAGCGTCATTTGGCTAAACGGATTATGGGTTTTTGGCAGGAAGGATATGGAGCAGAATATAATCCGGATCGTCAGGAAGCCTTTTCCAGAGTGACAATCGCTAATAATTTGCAGGCAGTTTACGCTGATATTGAAGGCGAGCATGGAGCTGCTCCAGTTAAAGTGGCAACGGATGCCCGCAAGTATAAGAATACGGTTACGTATGCTCAGCTTCGTGAAGAAATCGATACTTCGGAAACCCCTATACTTCTTTTATTCGGAACCGGTTGGGGACTTCTCAAGGAAGATGTTGAAGCCATGGACCGCATCTTAGAGCCCATCTATGGACCAACGGAGTATAATCATTTATCCGTGCGCTCCGCCGTGTCGATTATTCTGGACCGCCTGCGGGGTCATTAATCTTGCACTAATCAGAAGTATAACTTTTCGTTGCATACTTTCTGAAGCATAAGTGCAACTATGGCGGCCGCCTGCGCCTGAAAGGCTTGGTGCCAGCCAAGTTTTACTAAGAATTTGTTGCATAACTAATGTGGTTGTGCTAATATATATAGGGTCTGATAATAGATGGTCCGCTCGCTGAAATCAGTGTATGAACATCTAGCCAAGGAAGGGGGGATTTTTAATGGATTATATTCGCATGATTGAAGAAGAACAAATGAAAAAGGATCTTCCTAACTTCCGGCCGGGTGATACAGTACGTGTACATGTGCGCATCGTTGAGGGAACTCGTGAACGTATCCAGGTTTTTGAAGGACTTGTCATTGCCAAGAAAGGCGGCGGCATCCGCGAAACCTTTACTGTTCGACGTGTCTTCGCTGGAGTCGGGGTAGAACGTACATTCCCTTTACATTCACCACGCTTGGAGAAAATTGAGGTGGCTCGCCGAGGTGTTGTACGTCGAGCTAAATTATTCTATTTACGCGGACTTTCAGGTAAGGCGGCTCGTATCCGCGAGCGTCGTATCGACTAGAAAAAAAGAGCTGGAGCAATCTGGCTCTTTTTTTTTACAAAATAGGTATTAAAGCAACTTTATGATTTTAATAAATTAATGATGTATGCTCCGAAAATTCTTGTTCATACTAAAAGAGTAGTTCAAGAGGGGAGCGTTAGAATGGAAAATAAGAGATCAAAGAGAAAATGGCTGATAGGAATTGTTGGGATAGTTATCTTGGCGGGGGCAGTTTTGAGATGGGTAGTATTACAGCCCTATTTGATTCCCTCATCATCCATGGAACCAGGTTTGGCTCCGGGAGATCACATTCTTGTCAATCGGCTTTCCTACCGCCTTTGGTCCCCTAATCGGGGGGATGTGGTGGTCTTTGCCTTTCCCAAAGATATCAAACGAACCTTCGTAAAACGAGTCATTGCTGTTGAGGGAGAAAAGGTAGAGCTTAAAGACAATAAAGTCTTTGTTAATGAAAGTCCGATTCAGGAACCCTATGTTAAAAAGGGGGATTATCCTCCTTACGGACCGGAGGTGGTTCCTGCGGGTAAGGTCTTTGTGTTGGGAGATAACCGCCGGGAAAGTGAAGACTCAAGAGAATGGGGACTTCTGCCCAAAGATTATCTCTTAGGAAAAGCTTGGTTGGTATATTATCCCTTTCAGCGTTTTAGGTTTATCTCCAAAACCAGCTGATCAGCCGGAGTTAGTTTCAGAAGAATAAAGAGAGGTATTCATGAGTATTCAATGGTTTCCAGGACATATGGCAAAAACGAGACGTCTTTTAGAGGAGCAGCTGAAATGGGTAGATGTTGTTTTAGAACTTGCCGACGCTCGGATACCGGCCAGCAGCCGAAATCCCATGCTACATAAACTCCTCGGCAATAAAACCAGGTTATTATTGCTGAACAAAGCGGATTTGGCTGCCCCTAATGAGACGTCAAAATGGCTCACTCACTTAAAAGAATCCAGTCCGGTTTTTGCTGTCAGTGCCACCAAAGGTATGGGCATTAAACAAATTGTGCCGGAACTTGAACAAATGGTTAGGGCAAAACAAGCGAAACAGGCTGCCAAAGGCATCCGTCCCCAGCTGATAAAAGCTATGATTGTGGGCATACCTAATATCGGGAAGTCATCCTTAATTAATCAATTGACTGGGGGAGCTCAAGTTAAAGTGGCTAATAAGCCTGGTGTGACCCGGGGAAATCAGTGGGTGAGAATTCATGAACGGGTGGAACTGTTAGATACACCGGGAATGTTATGGCCGAAATTTGATGATCTGGATGTGGGGCGCAAACTTGCGGCCTTAGGAGCCGTTAAAGATGATGTGTTTGATTTGGAAGAGCTGGCGGCTTGGGTCCTTGAGTGGCTGAATCTGAACTCGCCAAATTCCTTATCTCGCTATAAGGCAGAGGATTCAGAAGTTACCCTGGAGAGCCTGGGACGCAAAAGGGGCTGCTTGATTCACGGAGGCCGGGTGGATACCTTGAAAGCTGCCCGTATTTTTCTTAAGGAGCTGCGGACGGGACAACTTGGGCCGGTTACCATGGATTTTATAAGTAAACAGTAATTTCCAAACATTCAGATTGTTTTGTGTATATTTAAGACTGATACCTAAATAAAGGGAATTGTCTTTGTATGTCGAACTTCAACTTTAAGGGAAAGAAGAGGAGAAAAGTGTGGAACCGTTATCCCAAATGAATATACGAGAAGTTCAAGAAGCACTCTATAAAGATCCTTCCCCCCGTATGATATGTGCCTGCCAGAACGACCCCAGGCAGGGGGTGCGCAAACTGGCTGAACAGCTGATTAAGCACCAACAGGCACTAGCTGTTGAAGAAGCCCGTATTCAGCAGTTGCTCCTTGAGGAAAAAAAATTATGGCAACAAGGTTATCTCTTGCTGGCAGGGGTAGACGAAGCCGGCCGGGGGCCTCTGGCCGGACCGGTGGTGGCTGGGGCCTGCATACTGCCTGCGAAATTTAATTTGCCGGGACTTAATGATTCGAAGCTGCTGACGGAAAGCAAGCGTGAAAAACTTTTTGTCCAAATTCAAAAACAAGCCATTGACTATGCTATTGGCAGTGCCGAACCGGCTGAGATTGACGCTTTAAATATTTTACAGGCTACGAAATTGGCTATGAAGCGTTCCATCGAAGGATTGACCATTCGGCCCCATTATTTATTGATTGATGCCCTTAACCTCCCGGATGTCCAACTTCCGCAGCTTCCGCTCATAGGGGGAGACCGCTTGAGTGCCTCAATCGCGGCGGCCTCAATTTTAGCCAAGGTGACCCGGGATCGATTAATGGTTCAGCTTCATTCTCTTTATCCAGACTATGCGTTTTCCAAAAACAAAGGGTATGGTACCAATGAACATATCCAGGTTTTAAAGCGCAAAGGACCCTGCCCGCTTCACCGTAAGAGTTTTGCCCCGGTGAAGCAAGAGCCATCTATTAGCTAAAAAGGGAGAAAGTAATGAAAACACTATTAAATTGACCGGACCGGAGGGTTGTGGCAAAATAGCCTTAGCTAATAGAGGCATGCTATCGAAAATTCTAATGAAGGGAGGTAACCGAACGAAATGCTGGATAATAATTTTGCTGCAGTCGGCGTGTTTCTGGTAGGGGCAATGGCGGTATCAATTATTATGATGATTGTGCCCAAATTGCTGGCACCTAATAAACCGCATAGAGAAAAATTGACAACTTATGAATGTGGTAACGAGACCATCGGAAGAACATGGCTCGGATTTAAGAGCAATTATTTTATGTATGCTTTAGTTTTTGCTGCATTTGATGTAGAAACAATCTTCTTATATCCTTGGGCCTTAACATTCCAAAAACTAGGAACATTTGCCTTCGTGGAAATGTTCATCTTCATCATCATTCTCTTAGTTGGTTTCTGGTATGCTTGGAAGGAAGGTGCTCTAGAGTGGATGTAGCCTCAGAAAAACGTCTTCGCGAAGAAGAAGCGTTGATGGAAAAAAATGTTTTGGTGACAACAATTGATAAAGCCTTAAACTGGGCGAGAGGACATTCCTTTTGGCCGGTAACTTTAGGCTTGGCTTGCTGTGCAATTGAGATGATGGCTACCGGCGGACCTCGCTATGATATTTCCCGCTTTGGGTATGAGGTTTTCCGTGCTTCACCTCGACAAGCTGATGTCATGATCGTGGCGGGTACTTGTACTCGCAAAATGGCTCCTTTATTAAGAAGAATTTACGACCAAATGCCTGAGCCAAAATGGGTAATTGCCATGGGAAGCTGTGCAAATGCAGGTGGGCCTTTTGTCGATTCCTACTCCATGCTTGCGGGTGTCGATAAATTCTTGCCTGTCGATGTTTATATTCCCGGGTGCCCTCCTAGGCCAGAATCCTTAATTTATGGGCTTTTGCAACTTCAATTTAAAGTTTCAAATCCCGCTAAGGTGAGGTTAATGAGACATGGAAAATAATATTTTAAGCCGGCATGTAGATGAACTGGCAGCACGAGTTAACGGCAGCGTTGAAGAGATTCTAGGGGTTCTCGTCTTGAAAGTTCAAGCTCCTTATATCAGTGAAGTATTATCGGGAGCTAAAAGCTTTCCCGATGTACCATGTGATTTTCTACACGATTTATGCGGTCTGGACTGCGGAGATCATTTTGAAGTTGTCTATCAGCTGTCAAGTCTTCATGGCCCCCAGCTCTTGAGAATTAAAGCCAGTGTGGACCGTGATAATCCTGTTATCGATTCCGCGACCCGTATCTGGGAAGGGGCCAATTATCTGGAACGAGAAGCTTACGATATGTTTGGTATTAAATTCAAAGGGCATCCTAATCTCAAACGCATTTATATGTGGGATGATTTTGAAGGATACCCATTGCGCAAAGACTACGTTACGGAACCCATTGAAGTTCGTAATGTCATGCGTGTACGAAAAGAAGGGGAATAGGGGGTAATAGCATGTCCATAGGAAAAACCGAAGAACTCGTATTAAATATGGGCCCCCAGCACCCCAGTATGCATGGTCTGTTTCGCATGGTGGTCCATTTAGAGGGAGAAACTGTTACTCATATTGATCCTAAGCTGGGTTATTTGCACCGGGGTATGGAGAAACTGGCCGAAAGCCGCACCTATACTCAGTTCATACCTTACACTGACCGCTTGGATTATTTGGCCTCCCCGCATAATAATTTGGCTTATGTGCAAACTGTTGAAAAGCTGATGGGCGTAGAGATTCCCGAGCGAGGGGAATACTTGCGGGTTATTTTCGCGGAACTGGCCCGAATCGCCAGTCATCAGGTTATGATTGCCAGTACGGCACTGGATTTGGCAGGCTGGACAGCCTGGTCCTATGCTTTCCGCGACCGGGAACGTATTTGTGATATGTATGAAATGACGGCGGGAAGCCGTTTGACAGTCAACATCATGCGCATCGGCGGAATTTCGGCAGAGCCTCCGGAAGAATTTTGGCCTGCCCTGCAATCCTTCCTGGATGACTCCCCGGAGATGATCGAAGAATACTACGGCATCTTTTTTGGCAATGAAATTGCCCTGGGACGGTTGAAGAATGTTGGGATTCTAACCAAGGAAATGGCGGAAAACCTGTCGGTAACCGGTCCGGTTCTGAGAGCATCGGGAGTGGACTATGATGTTCGCAAAGCGGAGCCCTACGGCATTTATGACCGCTTTGACTTCAAGGTTCCGGTGCGGACAGGCTGCGATAGTTATGATCGGACTATCCTGCGTTTAGATGAGATTGTAGAAAGCATTAAGATCATAAAACAGGCAGTGCGGGATATACCCGGCGGTCCCATCATGGCCAAGGTACCTAAGGTTATAAAACCCCCTGCTGGGGAAGTCTATCATCGTGTAGAAAACCCTAAAGGGGAACTGGGCTTTTACATTGTCAGCAACGGCACCACCAAACCGGAACGGCTTCGTATCAGACCGGGTACATTCATCAATCTGCAGATGCTCCCGATAGTAGCGAAGGGATGGAAAATCCAAGACGTTGTCGCTATTTTCGCCACCTTAGATGCTGTTTTAGGTGAAGTTGATAAGTAGTAATTTGTGATGAGGGGAGAATAAGATGGAGACTCTTAATAATCTGTTTTTGATTATTGCGAAATTCATCCGAAGTTTTTTCGCGGATCCCCAGTCAATTTGGGCTAATCTAACCATGAATGTTATTAATTTTATCATCGTGGTTTTGATTGTTGTTCTGGCTGCTTTGATTTTAATCTTGCTTGAACGCAAGGTAGCAGGCTGGACTTCACAAAGGCCAGGGCCCAATCGTCTCGGTCCGCGCGGATGGTTCCAGACAATTGCTGATGCTTTAAAACTCATGGGAAAAGAGGATGTTACTCCGGCAGGTGCGGATAAGGTGATTTTTAAAATTGCCCCCATGATTATTTTCTGCCTGCCGATGATGACGCTGGCGGTCATTCCTTACGGAAATGGATTGGCTCCTGTTAATATTGATTTAGGTATTTTCTACTTTATTGCTATCTCCTCTATTTCGACTTTATGTTTCTTAATGGCCGGCTGGGGTTCCAACAATAAATATTCCTTGCTGGGCGGGATGAGGGCTGTAGCGCAAATGATCAGTTATGAAATCCCCTTGCTCTTTTCCTTGCTGGGCGTGGTTATGATTACCCAGTCCTTTAACTTGGGGACCATAGTTGAAGCACAAGGTACTATTCCTTTTATTGCCATTCAGCCACTGGCCTTCGCAATATTCTTAATCGCAGGCTTAGCGGAATTAAACCGTGCCCCCTTTGACTTGGTGGAAGCGGACCAGGAGGTTGTCGCCGGTCCCTTTACAGAGTACACTGGACTGCGCTGGGGATTGTTCTTCCTAGGTGAGTATGGAAATATGACGGCTTTATCCGCACTGGCAGCGACAGTATTCTTAGGCGGCTGGCAGGGCCCCGGATTTTTGCCGGGCTATGTCTGGTTCTTTATGAAAGTGGGAGTGATGATCTTCATCATGATGTGGGTTCGTTGGACCTTCCCCAGAATTCGTATTGACCACTTAATGCATTTAGCCTGGAAAGTCCTGTTGCCGCTGTCACTGGCAAATATTTTGTTAACGGGTCTGGGGATCTACATTTATCGATTCGTGATGGGAGGGTGACACAGTGTTTGGTAAAGGTCTACTACAAGGTTTAGGCATCACCTTCAAACGCATGGTCGGTCCGAATATCACTGAGTTTTACCCTGAGGAAAGACCCAATCTTCCCACCAGGGTGCGAAGTTCCATGGGGCTGGACAAGGATAAGTGCATTTCCTGCAATATGTGCGCTATGGCCTGCCCTAACTCAGTTATCAAATTGACCAGCGAAAAAAATGAAGCCAATAAAAAAGTTCTTACGAGCTATCATATGGATGTGGGCCGTTGTCTGTTCTGTGGCTTGTGTACAGAAGCATGTCCCACTAAGGCCTTAAAAGTGACTCAAGAATACGAAAACGCGATTTATGAACCGGAAGATATGCACTGGGATATGATTAAACGCGCTGAGCGAAAAGGAAAGGTGGAGTGAGTGTGAGCACTGTAATTTTCTTTATTTTTGCCATCCTGTCCATTGCCGCTGCTTGGATGGTTGTCACATCCAAGAACATTGTGCACAGCGCCCTTTACCTGGCTCTTTCTTTTTCCGGAATAGCTGTGCTTTATATCCTTTTGAATGCCGACTTCCTGGCAGCAGTTCAGTTGTTGGTTTATACTGCGGCAATCTCCCTGATGGTGGTCTTCGCAGTGATGCTCACCCTGCGCGGCGATGTCTGCGCCAGTAATACGGAAACCCGCAGTTGGTTTGGGGGAGCGATTATTTCCATCGCGGTTTTCGCGGTCATCGGCTTAGTTATATTGACTAATCCTGACTGGCGAATTTTGGCCACTCCCTGGACGGGGGGCGGATCGGCAGAAGACCTTTCCTTGCTTTTGCTTAGCCGTTTCATGATCCCCTTTGAAGCAGCCGCTGTTTTGCTCACTGTAGCCTTAGTTGGCGCCGTGATCTTGGCGAAGGGAGTGAACGAAAGCAAATGATTGGAAATTTTAGTGTTGGGCTTTCGACGTATCTCTTGGTAGGGGCGATGCTCTTTTCCATCGGATTATATGGGGTATTTGCCAAGAGAAATATTATTGCCACCCTCATGTCTATTGAATTAATGCTGAATGCCGTCAACATTAATTTTGTGGCGTTCAACCGTTTTATCTGGAATCAAAAGATAGACATTCACTATGTGCTTACCGGACATGTGGCTGCTCTTTTCGTCATTGTTGTCGCAGCCGCCGAAGTTGCAGTTGGACTTGCATTGATTATTACAATTCACCGTAATCGTCAATCAACCAACGTTGACGATTTGAATTGGTTGAAGTGGTAAGAGAGACTATGGAGAAGGTAGGTGTTCAAGGAAATGCATGATCTCTTTCATTGGGCGTGGTTAGTTCCTTTTTTGCCCTTCTTGTCGTTTCTACTCATCGCCTTTGTCACGAAACGATCCAAAGGACTGTCTTCCACAGTGTCGATTCTCGCAATTCTCGCCTCATTGGGCTTGGCTATTGCTATTGGCCTGGGTGTCATTCAGGCGGGCGGAGAAATTGTGGAGCATCCTGCGATTGTAAATGTGAATTGGCTTGATATTGTAGGCTTAAAGATTGATTTTGGGACCATCGTCGATCCTCTTAGTGCCATGATGCTCTTTGTTGTTACGTTAGTAGCCTCCATGGTACAAATTTACTCTTTAGGATATATGCACGGAGATGAGGGTTTTTCGCGGTATTATGCTTATCAGTCCTTGTTTGCATCATCTATGCTGGGCATGGTTATAGCGACGAACCTCCTGCAGCTCTTTATTTTCTGGGAGTTAGTAGGACTCTGCTCCTATTTGTTGATTGGTTTCTGGTTCTTCAAAGTATCCGCACGGGAGGCTGCCAAGAAAGCCTTTATTACCACTCGTGTGGGAGACTTCGGCTTGCTCTTGGGCATGCTCTTTATCTATGCCAAGTTTGGCACCCTGGATTTTGCGGCCCTTTCGGCAGCAATGAGCATGAACATTCAGGATGTGGCTGTGATTGGCACAGCAGGCTATGTTACTATTACGGCTTTCCTCGTTTTTATGGGACCCATCGGAAAATCCGGACAGTTTCCTCTCCATGTTTGGCTCCCGGATGCCATGGAAGGTCCGACGCCTGTCAGTGCTTTGATCCATGCGGCAACCATGGTTGTGGCCGGGGTTTATTTAGTGGCCCGGATGTATTTCTTCTTTGATCATGCTTCCCCCATGGCTTTACAGTTCATTGCCGGCTTAGGGGCATTTACGGCGATTTTTGCCGCCTCTATTGCCATTGCTCAGGATGACATCAAACGAATCCTGGCCTACTCAACTTTAAGCCAGTTGGGCTATATGATTTTTGCCTTAGGCGTAGGCTCCCTGACCTCGTCCATGTTCCACCTGATGACCCATGCCTTCTTCAAGGCTCTGATGTTCTTAGGTGCAGGCTCTGTAATTTACGCCATGCATCATAAGCAGGACATCTGGGAAATGGGCGGACTTTGGAAGAAGATGCCTATTACAGGGACGACTTTCGCAATTGGTGTCTTGGCCATCTCGGGAGTTCCTCCTTTTGCCGGCTTCTGGTCCAAGGATGAAATTTTGGCCAGTGCCCTGCATAACGGTCACCCGATTATTTATGGCGTTGGCTTATTTACAGCCTTCCTGACAGCCTTTTATATGTGTAGGCTGTTCTTTGTAGTGTTTATGGGACCGGAAAGGTCGGAGAATCATGCTAAGGAATCTCCCTGGAGCATGACCATTCCCTTGATGATTCTTGGTTTTCTCAGTGTTTTTGGCGGCTTTGTGGCTCTGCCGGAGCATAATTTCGGCTTCTTTATCCACTATGGAGAATTTGAGCATGAAGGGATAGCCTGGGGCTTAGCCGGTATTTCCGTCGTAGCCGGACTTTTAGGTATCGCCTTAGCTTACGCGATCTATGTGGTGAAAGCCATCTCCGCTGAGGACATGGTGGCACGCTTCCCTGGCGTCTACAAATTACTGAAGAATAAATACTACATTGATGAGATCTATCTCTGGCTTATTCACTACATTATGGATGGCCTGGGCAAAGTTCTCTACTGGTTTGATATCTACATCGTGGACGGCATTGTCAATGGCCTGGCTTTAATTACCCGGGGCAGCGGCAAAGTTTTGCGCCGTACCAATACCGGACAGCTGCAAACCTATGCTATGGTGTTCTTCTTCGCAGTCGTAATTATCTTCATGGTCTTTGTCTTTGGGGAAGGTCAACTATCGGCGCTTAACCCCTTAGCGACGCTAGGAGGTGTGAAATAATGTCTGCACTACCAGCACTACCAACAGTGAGTTCAATATCCATGATCCTGCCCTTCACGCTGCTGGCACCCCTCGTGGCTATGCTAACCATTGTTTTCCTGCCCAAGGAAGAGACAAAAACTATAAAAATCGTAGCCGCTCTGGGTATGTTCGTATCCTTAGTGCTTTCTCTTTATGCCTTTGCAGCCTATGATTGGGCGCAGGGGGGAATGCAGTACACGCTGACCATTCCCTGGGTTCCGGATTTGGGCGTGACCTTAGCTTTGGGTGTGGATGGCATAAGTTTACCCATGCTGCTGCTCACAAACCTGATTGGTTTTTCGTCTATCTATGCTTCCTGGAATATTGACAAGCGTGTCAAAGAGTTCTTTATCCTGCTCCTTATTCTGATTGCCGGTGTCATGGGCACCTTCATTGCCCGGGATCTGTTTATCTTCTTCCTTTTCTATGAAATTGTGGTTATCCCAATCTACATCATGGTTATCATCTGGGGGAGCACCAAACGGGTTACTAAGGAATACGCCGCTATGAAACTGACCATTTTCCTGCTGATTGGATCGGCTTTCCTCTTGGTTGGCATGGTCGCTCTCTACTTGGCAGCAGGTTCAAACGGCAATCCTACCTTTATGTTTGATCAGCTGGCAGCCCGGCAGGACCTCTACAGTCCGGCTTTCCAAAAAGTTGCCTTTGCTTTAATGATTGTAGGTTTTGGTTCCTTGATTTCCATGTTTCCTTTCCACTCCTGGTCTCCTGATGGTTATGCCGGAGCACCTACGGCAGTGAGTATGATTCACGCCGGGGTCTTGAAGAAGATCGGGGGCTACGGTTTAATTCGCTTAGGTATTTTTGTCCTGCCCATTGGTGCTAAGTTCTGGGCGCCTTATATAGCTACTCTGGCTGTGGTCAGTGTCCTGTATGCCGCCTTTATTGCTTTGGCTCAAAAAGACCTGAAATATGTGGTGGGATATTCATCCGTCAGCCATATGGGATATGTTATCATCGCTGTGGCCGCCTTGAGTCCTACTGCGGCAACAGGAGCTGTGGCAATGATGTTTGCCCATGGTGTGATGGCAGCTCTCTTCTTCTCCATGATCGGGTTCATCTATGAGAAAACACATACCCGCAATATTGCCGATTTGGGCGGACTGGCGCATCAGATGCCCCGTTTGGCCATTGGTTTCATGATTGCAGGGATGGCTTCCCTGGGATTGCCCGGCACGGTTAATTTTATTGCTGAATTTACCATCTTCATGGGCTCTATTAAGGCTTTGCCTGTGCAAACAGTGTTAGGGATTGCTGGGATTATCTTCACGGCAGTCTACATCTTGAGAACCATTGCCAATGTCCTCTTTGGACCCCGCCGCTCCGAATGGGATTATCTAAAAGACATTCGCGGGCCGGAACTGGTGCCTTTAGTTGTATTTGGCTTCGTGATCTTTGTTGGCGGGATATTCCCCAACTTAGTCTTGGGTATGATTAATACCGGAGTTACCTCCTCAGGCCTTGCCAAGGTCCTTGAGATGGTGAGTCAGGCGAAGATGGGAGGGTTGTTCTAATGTTCAATATTACAACAGTGCTCACGCCTGAAATATCCCTGGTCCTTCTTTCCTTAATTCTGTTGGCCATTGGACTGTTGATTCCAGCTGGAGCCCGTAAAGGTATGATGCCGCTGACTGTTTTCTCCTTAGCGGGTATTCTCAGTTATACCTTATATGACTTTTTCTTTGGCGAGAGAATTTCTTTCTTAGACGGCTTGTATCTGCACGATCAGTTTGCTATCTATTTCAAGATACTTTTCCTTGCAGCTGCACTGCTGGTTGTACTCTCCTCCGGGGGATATGTGCAGAAATTACCGAAACATCGCGGGGAATTCTACTCCTTGCTCCTGATGGCTACCTTAGGCATGATGATCATGGCTGGAGCCGGCGAGTTGATTACGATGTATGTGGGCTTAGAGCTCATGACGATTTCCTTCTATATTTTGGTAGCGTATTTAGCTGATGACCCTCGTTCTTCCGAGGCCGGCATCAAATACCTGGTGCTGGGGGCTACTTCCTCTGCTATATTGCTCTACGGAATCAGCCTAATCTATGGTTTGACGGGATCTACTGAGCTGGCAGTCATTGCCAGCAGGCTAGGCGGCAATCTGACGCCGGCTTCCTTCTTGGCGACGGTGTTCATTTTGGCTGGATTGGGCTTTAAGATTTCCCTGGTTCCCTTTCACCTCTGGTCGCCGGATATTTACGAAGGTGCGCCTACACCAGTTACGGCATTTTTGGCTATTGCCTCAAAGGCCGCTGCCTTTTCAGTGCTGATTCGTGTTTATCTCATCACCATGAATTCCCAATCCTTCTCAGCAACTGGTCAATCACTGTTGTTAGTCTTGGCAGCTATGACCATGATTATGGGTAACTTGATCGCTATACCGCAGACGAATCTGAAACGTCTCTTAGCTTTTTCAAGCATTGCTCAAGCGGGATATTTAATGGTGGGCATTATTGCCGAATCCGTTGCGGGGATCAAAGGCGTTATCTTCTACGCCATGATATATGTCTTCGCTAATATGGGAGCTTTTGCTGTAGCAACGCTCATCTCCGAAAAACAAGGCAGTAGTGAGATCAGAGATTTGGCAGGGTTATGGCGGCGTTCACCTTTAGCAACCGTAGTTATGACAGCTTCCTTGTTATCCCTGGCCGGAATTCCGCCTTTGGCAGGTTTCGTTGGAAAGTTTTATCTTTTCTCTGCCGTTATGGATTCAGGGTATGTGGCTATTGCCTATATCGGTTTTGTGATGAGTATGATCTCCGTGTACTACTATCTTTCCGTTGTCAAAGTCATGTTCCTGGCTGAAGGGGAAGGATTACCGGATGTTCCGGTCCATGGAGCCATGAAATTCACCCTGGTATTCACTATGGTCATCACCATTGTCATTGGTCTTTACCCAACCCCACTGGCTCAAATGGCGATTTCTGCCGCCCAGAGTTTGTTTTAATCCTTAGTTGTTGACTAAGGTTATGGTTTCAATGCTAAGCAAAGAAGAGATTCTCAGTTTATAAAACTGAGAATCTCTTTATACTACCTCTGAAAAATGTATATCTTAAAATGCCCCAAAACATTCAAAAAGACCGTTGACCTGAAAGCCAGGGCAGCTTCGTCCACAGGAGTGAACTCATTGCATGGAGAGGCGGTAAAGCTTACAAAGCCGGCGCGGGGAAGCGGAGCCATGGTTCACCTCAGGTATTACCCGGAGGTTTGGTGAAGCTCCCGCACCGGCGAGTAGGCGAGCTTCGGAATGCTGAGTAAGCGGATGTGGCGAAACTGCCCGACCCCAGGAGTACTCACATTGTCATCATCTGATGGTACTGCAGTAGCGGCATGGGGAATTATCAGCTAAGCTAATCGCACAAGGATACTAAGGAGAAAAGGAGATGTCCTGTCATGGGGAACAAACAATCTCTGGGAAAATCCGGCGAAGAATTAGCTGCAAATACAATTCAAGAATCAGGACTAGTCATAATCCAACAAAATTATCGTTGTCCTAAAGGAGAAATGGATATAATTGCTCTGGATGGTGAAGTTCTGGTGTTTATAGAAGTACGCACCCGCAGGTCAGCCTATCGAGGTTGGGGAGAAGAGAGCATCACCTTTAAAAAAGCCCAGCGCTTACAGTCTATTGCCTCCTTTTATTTGCTGCAAAAAAGATATACTAGTTGGCCGAGCTTAAGATTTGATGTGATTGCCATTCGCTGGCTGGAGGATAAGTCTGAAGTTCATTGGTATAAAGGGGCTTTGCAATACTAAGATTTATATCATAGTTTAGTCACAAAATATTCAAAAATGAATGATAGACTTAATAATGATATAATCTAAGCTATAATTAAAGGAACTGATGGAAGTTCTATTTAATCGGCCACCAAAGGGGAGTTTGTAAATTGGACCCGATTTTAATTGTTGATGACGAAGAAAAAATCAGAAGTTTAGTACGCTTATATCTCGAACGAGAAGGCTTCACAGTTGAGGAAGCAGAGGATGGACGTGTGGCCTTAGAAAAATTTCGGGCAGGTCAGTTTTCCTTATTGATTATTGATCTGATGATGCCGGATATTGATGGCTGGCGTGTCTGTCGTGAAGTCCGGGAGAGTTCATCCCTGCCCATCATTATGCTCACTGCTCGGGGGGAAGAGTTTGACCGTGTTCTGGGGCTTGAGCTGGGGGCGGATGATTATCTGGTTAAGCCCTTTAGTACGAAGGAACTTGTTGCGCGAGTCAAGGCTCTCTTACGCCGTTCCAGAGGGCAGCTTCAATCAGTTTCTTCGGAAATCACGGCAGGCTTGCTCTGTATTGACAAAGAACGGCACCGGGTAAGTATTGGCGATGAGGTTATCAATTTGACCCCTCTTGAATTTGATTTATTATATTTCCTAGCTAAAAATCGAGGGCGAGTGTTTTCAAGAGAACAACTGATGGAAACAGTGTGGGGTTATGATTTCTATGGGGATGCCCGTACAGTGGATACCCATGTTAAAAAACTGAGAGAGAAGCTCAATCATCCCAGCGTCAAAGGGATGTTGGTCACCGTCTGGGGTGTGGGTTACAAATTTGACTCTGATCAGGTACACTCTAAATGATTAGGAGAAAGCATCATCCCTGGTCAATTTCCATGAAATTATGGCTTGCTATAACCCTGCTGATTCTCGTTGTTCTCGGGGGGTTGGGTTTTACCCTTACTTGGCTGTTTGGTGATTTTTATCTGCAGCAAAAATTAAATTCTCTTCGTTCAGAAGCTACGGAAATATCGGCACAGTTGGCATCTGTACCCAACTGGAGTGCTCGTCTTGCCTTACTTGAATCTCTTAAGTTAACTTCCGGAACTCAACTGGTGCTTCTTGACACCCAGGGAAATCTAGTCGTTATGGCGGGCTCAATTAATCCCCAGGGGACCCAGGGCAGTATTGAGTGGTATCCCAAGAGTCTAATCGGAGGTGCCCTTAATGGCTGGTCCGGAGATCTGCGCCCAACGGATTTTTTTACCCAAGGTAATCTAGAGCAAGTCTTGTCCGGTCAGACCATCTCTATTAAAGCCCTGCCCATCAATGGCGGTGCACAAGCTATGCTGCTTGCGGCTACTCCAGTGGGCTCAAATCCAGTTAAAGGGGTTGTTTTGCTGGGTAGTTCTCCTATTCCCTTACAAGAAAGCATTGCCACCTTTCGCCGCTTAATCCTGTATGCTTCCTTAATTGCCGTTTTTCTGGCTACAGTGGTCAGCCTTATTTTTGCCCAGCATGTTACCCGTCCCCTGGGCTTAATGCAGCGTGGCGCTACTCGTATGGCCAAAGGCGATTTTTTGCCTATTCAAGGAGTTACCAGCAAGGATGAAATTGGTGAGTTGGCAGAGTCTTTGAATTCAATGGGGGAAAGCTTGAAGAATCATATGGCTTGGCTTTCCCAAGAGAAGAATTTACTCCAGGGAATTGTGGAAAGTATCAGTGATGCAGTGATCATGCTGAGCATAGATGGTTCGATTCTGTATGCCAATGACTCTGCAAAAGCCTTGTGGCAGGAAAATGAAGCAGAGGTGGAGGAAAGAAAGACTCAAATAGTTTCCATTCTCCAGGCTATGGCTGAAAAGGGAAATCAGGAAGATTTAGTAACCCTGGATATTCAAGTGTTGCAGATTGTTATGGCTCCTATGGCGGAAAATGAAGGTATACGCGGGCATGTTGCCGTATTGCGGGATGTGACGGCTTCCCTGCGGGCGGAAAAGTCCCGGCGTGAGTTCTTGGCCAGTGTCACTCATGAGCTTAGGACCCCGCTGCATTTAATCCAAGGATATTTGGAAGCTATTGAAGATGGAGTTATACCAATAGATCAACATGAAGAATATATTGACTTAGTTATAGAAGAATCCAAACGCTTAGCCCGCTTGGTCCAAAATCTGCAGGAAATTAACTGGCTCGAACGCGGACAAGTCATCCAACCTATTGAGATCGACTTAGAAGACTTTCTCCAGGATATCGACCAACGTTTTCAAGGCAGGGCCCAAGAGCTGGGGGTTAATTTGGAAATTTGCCAGGGGTCCGGGCAATTGGTTGCAGACCCGGATCAACTTTTACAAGTCTTTATTAATCTTTTAGATAATGCTTTGCGGCATACGCCGCCGGGCAAAACGGTGCGAGTATGCATGAAGGAAGAGCCTAACGAAATCTGCTTGGTAATCCAAGATGAAGGGGAAGGAATCCCCAAAGAGGCCCTGCCCTACATCTTTGATCGTTTCTTTAGAGTTAATAAGGCCAGGAGTCGTAAAGATGGAGGTATGGGCTTAGGGCTGGCCATTGTGCGTCAAATTGTCGAGGCT
This sequence comes from Desulfosporosinus orientis DSM 765, assembly GCF_000235605.1. Classification (GTDB taxonomy): domain Bacteria; phylum Bacillota; class Desulfitobacteriia; order Desulfitobacteriales; family Desulfitobacteriaceae; genus Desulfosporosinus; species Desulfosporosinus orientis. Next base: position 4,862,264 of record NC_016584.1, on the reverse strand, counting down.
CACGGCGGTAACGTCCGTGTGGAAAGCGATATGGGCAAAGGAACCACTTTTCTGATATTCCTTCCTAAATAAATTAGTTTGGCTCATTTGCTGGTTAAGAACCTAGCTAAGTCCCTTGAGTGCAGGGGTATAAGAAGTTACATCGATACAGTTAATAAAACAGGGAGCGACAGCTGTTAGTTGTGCTCCCTGTTTCTTTCTATCTTTCCGAAGAACTCAGCACTCTTGTATTTTTCTTTCCGAAGAACTCAGCACTCTTGTATTTTTCGTGAGTTTCCGGGTCCGTTGCTGCTATCTTTGTCCCGGAAAAATCCTCCTCTTGGGGAGGAATATTCAGAATCAAAGCGAACTGTTACTCCTAAGGAGGAGATTCACTTGTTCGCTGCAGTCTATGGAATGACAGTCCTGGGCTTACAAGCTCACTTAATCCGTGTCGAAGTTGATGTGTCCAATGGCTTGCCCAGCTTCGAAATTGTCGGGCTTCCCAATACGGCGGTCAGAGAGGCGAGAGATCGGGTGCGATCGGCCATTCGCAATTCGGGCTATCAGTTCCCCTTGCAGCGGGTCACAGTGAACTTAGCCCCTGCGGATTTGCGTAAAGAAGGATCAGGCCTGGACATGCCCATTGCCATCGGGATACTGGCGGCAACCCATCAATGCACTTCAGCCGCTTTGGCCGACTATGTGTTTTCCGGTGAACTTTCCTTAGAAGGGAGCCTCAGGCCCGTGCCCGGTGTACTCACCATGGCTATGGCCTTAAATAAAGAAGAAGCAAAGAAAGTCAGCCTGGTAGTCCCTCCGGAAAATCTGGCTGAAGCACACTTAGTCACTGAATTAGAGAGCCATAGCGCCGCCACCCTGGCCCAGGCAGTCAAGGCTTTGGAGACAAAAAGCTTTGAGGATGAAATCCTGGTTAAGGTTCCTCATCCTGAACTAATTAATAAAGTTAAGGTGGATTGGGCTGATGTTCACGGTCAGTATCTTGCAAAACGGGCACTGGAAATAGCTGCCGCAGGCGGGCATAATGTGATGTTAGTCGGTCCGCCGGGGTCAGGCAAAACTTTGCTGGCGAAAGCCTTTTCCGGGATACTACCTCCTTTAAATGAGAAGGAGAGCATTGAGGTCACCCAGCTTTACAGTGTTTGCGGCTTATTGAACTGCCATGGCTCCTTAGTTCCAGACCGGCCCTTTCGCGGCCCTCATCACACCATCACTAAAGTAGGGATGATCGGCGGGGGCAGAAATCTGCGTCCCGGCGAATTAAGCTTTGCCAACCGGGGAGTATTGTTTTTAGATGAATTGCCGGAGTTTGCACGGGAAGTTTTAGAATGTCTCCGCCAGCCTTTGGAAGACCGGGAATTAAAGATCACCAGGCAGGCGGGCAGTATTACTTACCCGGCTCATGTCAGTGTCGTGGCCAGCATGAATCCCTGCCCTTGTGGTTATTACGGTGATCAGGGCAGAGTCTGCCAGTGTACGCCCCTGCAGATTCAGAACTATCTGGGCAGAATTTCCGGCCCTTTATTGGATCGTTTCGATATACAGGTTGAAGTTCCCCGGTTAAATTATGATGACTTAAAGAACAAGGGGGATAACGAGGTTTCAAGTGTCGTTAGGGAGAGAGTGACGGCTGCCCGGCAAAGGCAATGGGCGAGGCTGGGACCGGAGAAAACCAATGCGGAGATGACAGCTAAAGAAAGCAAGGAATACGGGAAATTATCGGCAAAAGGGGAAGCACTGCTGCAATCGGTTTATAATACTCAACATCTTAGTGCTCGTGCCCACGATCGGATTCTTAGAGTAGCTCGTACCATTGCTGACCTTGAAGGTTCTGCAGAAATTCTTCCTGAGTATTTAGCTGAGGCCATTCAGTTTCGGGCCTTAGATAAGTGTTATCAACTTTAGAAGTACTAGGGAATGAGGTGTGTTTTTTATGAAGACAGAAATGATGAGGATCGTGTTTACAGGAATAATCGCGCTGATGTTAGGGACTGCCGGTATAGGGCCAGCAGGAACGACAGATACTTATCAGCCGGGAACAGTGTTTGTTCCTAAAGGTATAACATTAGAAAAAAATACTTATGTTTATGACAGTAAAAAAGCTGATCTTAATAGTGACGGGATAGAGGATGATGTGGTGCTGTATGGAGTGAAAGAATATGAAGACAGTCCTTTCGTCGGGAATATTGGAATTGCCGTAAAGAACGGTCAAACAAGGGAGTTTTCCGCAGCTTCGATTGGAGAACTCAACGTTGGCTATGAGCCCCAGATCTATATAGGCAGTTTCACGAAACCTTTATCTCAGGATATCTTGGTTTCCCTGGCAACGGGAGGCAGCGGCGGGGTGTATCAGTATAGTCTGCTGGTTTATCAGGATGATCAAGTCAAGGGGATTGTCACCCAAAAGGATTTAAATCAAGGCTTAGAGCTTGAGACCCAATGTCTTCCGGGATATAAGCTAAGTGTTATTGATAAGAGCACTAATTTTAGAACTACAGTCGATCTCGGGCAAGGTTCGGTAAATTACGAAGAGATGGGCATTTACAATAAAGAGGGTGAATTATTAAAAAATCCTATGGTCCTTGTCGATGGTTATGGAGTCTTAAAGCCGGAGGATGAGGATAACGACGGTATACTTGAACTTCAAGGTATACAAAGAATTTCTGTTGGGTTCCATGCTAATACGGTGGCCTACGCTGAATCCACATGGAAAATAAGCAATAATAAGATGAAGTTAATCAGTGAGAGGATCAAAGATAAATTAGATTGATCTGAAAGAGAGAGCACTAGCATCTGGAAATGCTAGTGCTTTTTTAACGCTTTTTAGTCAGCTTTGATATAGAAATTACAAAGTGTGATATAAAAGAAAAAAAATGTCAAAGGATAGAGGGAATTTGAAACATGTGTTGAAAGTAATACACAAGGCAAACTGATAATTAATTCAAAAAAATAGAATTCGTAAAGAATACCATGAATTGACAGGATTTTCGGTTGAGTAAAAAAGAAAGGGATGATTATTGTGGGAGAAAAATGTATAGGTAATTTTATGATGGAAAATACCATGTTCGATGATTGGAAGAACGAAATCCCCTTTAGTACAACTAACCTTTCTAAACCAAGTTTAGCGTTAATCCAAGTCAATGAAAGTTCGGTTCTTAACGGAAGGGTATCCTCAGGAAAAAATATTACTTGTAAAGAAGACTGCAGAGTGTATCCAAATTCACTAAATCAAGGCTGTATCAAGTTTGAGGGAGCAAGAAGACGTTATATTCTAAAAAAATATTGCCTGCTTTTTGAAAATTCACCGGATATTTTTTTATTAATTGATTTGCAGGGAAACATCCTTGAAGGGAATAAAGCAGCCTTAGCAGCCTATGGTTTCACTCGAGAAGAGCTGAATACCATGAAAGTCCGAGATCTTAGAACAGCAGAAACCAGAGGTTTAATCAAGCAACAAATACATGAAGCCTATCACAACGGAATCGTCTTCGAAACGGAACATGTCCGAAAGAACGGAGAGCGCTTTCCTGTCGAAGTACGATCCTTTCGCTTTGAAACCATATTATTAAGTTGTGTTCAGGACATATCCCGGCGCAGGCAAGGGGAGGCTGAGGCATTAAAGAATGAAAGTATTAAGGTTATCGGCAAGGTAGCGGCCGGTCTCGCTCACGAAATTAGAAATACAATTTCCGGTGTGCATGGGTTTCTCCAACTTGCGGAGGATGGTGTGATTAGCCCGGAACAATTTTTGGAAAATGCCGGTTTTATGCTTGAAGAACTGAACCATGCCAATTTTGTTATCAGTGAATTGATATTAACGGATCCTAATAGATGTATGAATTTGGAAATTAAAAATTTAAATCAAATAATAATTGGGATGTCACCAGCTCTGCAAACCATAGCCATGGCCCAGGGAAAAACATTAGATATCCATCTGGAAGAGCTTCCGGAGATACTTTTAGATGAGTTTGAAATACAAAAGTTGATCAGAAACCTCATCAACAATGCTTTGGAGTCCCTTGATAAAGGAGGCCAGGTCTCTATCAGGACTTGCAGGGATGTTAATGCTCTGTCGCTTATAATCAGAGATAATGGATCAGGCATTAATACAGATATTATTAATCAGTTGGGAACCCCTTTTTTAACAACGAAAAAAAATAGGATTGGCTTAGGACTCGTAATTTGCCAAAGTATCGTTATTCGCCATAATGCAGACATAACTATCGAAAGCAACCCTTTGGGAACGAATATCCGAGTCAGATTTAACATACCGCCGGCCGCAGAGCAACACAGAAAGCCAGGTCTTTTGCAAAGAGAAGATTATGATTGACCATGGTTATGAGATTAGAGGTAAGGTGAAGAGGATGAGCAGAAAGTTGATCGATGATAACCCAAAAAGAACGTATTCCTTTGAGGAACTTTTTGATTTGGAGGAAATGCAAACGCTACAGGATTTATTTTCTGCTGCGACGGGTGTGGCTTCAATGATTACTCAGCCTGATGGAACGCCGATCACTAAGCCAAGTGGGTTCTGCAGTTTGTGCACTGAAATTAGGAAAACCGAAATCGGGCGCAAGAATTGTCTGATTTCAGATTCAATCATTGGCGGTCCCAACAAAAAGGGGCCCAATATTCAGCGCTGCATGAGCGGGGGGTTTCTTGACGGGGGAGCAAGTATTATCGTTGCAGGAGAGCACATCGCCAATTGGCTGGTAGGGCAAGTCCTGGACGAAGACTATAGAAGGGATGAATTCCAGTATGCCGACTTAATTGGTATGGACCCGGAAGTTTATCAACGGGAATTAATGAAGGCTAAAAGGATGACTCGTGAACAATTTGAAAATATCTGTAATTACCTGTACTTTAAGGTACAACAACTTGCAAAGAACGCTTTACGAAATAATTTGTTAAAGGAAAAAGTTGATGAAAAAATTCTTAAGGAAATAGAAATCATCAATTTGAATAAAGACCTTGAACAGAGAATTAAGGTAAGGACTATCCAACTGGAAGAGACCAATGCAGAACTTGAAGAAATCAACGCCATCCTCGAAGAAGAGATTGTCAAACGTCAAAAGGCCGAAGAAGAAGTAAAAGTGCTTAATGAAGAATTAGAAAGTAAGGTTATTGAACGAACCATTCAGCTTCAGGACCTGAACAGTATCTTGGAAGAAGAGATAATTGAAAGGATCCGGGCCGAAAATGAATTAAGTAAGGAAAGAGTCTTTACAGATGCCTTATTTAATAGTGCCCATGGGATGATTTATCTCTATGACGATAATAGCAAATTAGTAAGGTGGAATAAAAAACACGAGGAAATGACGGGCTATAGCGCTGAGGAATTGGCGCAAATGAATTTGCTGGACTGGTATAAAGGGGATGAAGCAAGCCAAAAAGCCGTTTTAGAAGGGATTGCAATGGTTGATAAGACGGGTTACGGCAACGCTGAAGCTGATCTCCAGAAGAAGGACGGTACAAAAATTCCTATGCTGTTCACAGCCAGTAAAGTCATAATTGATGATAAACCATATTTTGCGGGCATAGGTGTGGATATAACCGAATTAAAAAAACTCCACGAACGGCTTCACAAATATCAGGTTTTGGCTGAAAACGCTAAAGACGCCATGCTTTTCAGTGACCAAAAAGGGCATATTCTTGAAGCCAACAATGCTGCTGTTGAGATCTATGGCTATACTTATGATGAACTCTTGTCAATGACAATCTTTGACTTGCGAAAGTGCAGTGAAACATCTGTGATTGCAGAGCAAATGAATTTGGCTGATACGGAAGGAGCTCTTTTTGATACAGTTCATTATCTGAAAGATGGGACCCCCATCAATGTGGAAGTTAGTTCCCAAGGAACTACTTTGGGGGAAAGACGAGTTCTCTTAAGCATTATTAGAGATATCACGGATCGCAAAATGAGAGAGGATGAAAATCGTTTTTTGAGCTATCACGATCCTTTGACAGAGCTCTATAATAGAAGGTTTTATGAAGAAGAAATTAAACGCTTGGATAGCGAACAAAATATTCCCATCTCGATTATTATTGGAGATGTCAATGGTCTGAAGATTATCAATGATGCCTTTGGCCACGATGTCGGGGATCAACTTTTGCAAGAAGCAGCAAAAGCAATACAAAGTGCTTGCCGAAAAGATGACATTGTTGCTCGCTGGGGGGGAGACGAATTTCTTATTCTGCTGCCCAAGACGACTTCAGAGGAAGCAGAAAAAGTTGTAACCCAAATTCGAGAAAACTATGGAAGTGTACTGATTAATGCCATTCGCATGAGCATATCCTTTGGCTGGGATACCAAGAGGGTCCCCGGTGAGAGTATCTTAAAGGTTTTAAAAAGTGCTGAGGATATCATGTACAAGCATAAAGTCATTGAAAATGAAGGAATGAGGGGCAATGCAGTAAAGACAATTATTAACACATTACACGAAAAAAACCCTAGAGAGGAACAACACTCCAAACGAGTAAGTCAAATTTGTCAGGATATAGGAAGGGCGATAGGTTTCTCTGAAATTGAAATTAGCCGACTCAGACTTGTTGGCTTACTTCATGATATCGGAAAAATTGCTATTGCCGAAGATATTCTCAACAAGCCTGGAAAGCTTACCGACAGTGAGTGGGAAGATTTAAAGAAGCATCCCGAGATAGGGTACAGAATTTTGAACTCGTCCTATGAAATGGTGGAATTGGCCGACTGTATCTTAGCTCATCATGAACGATGGGATGGCAAAGGCTATCCTAAAGGTATCAAAGGAGAAGCTATTCCATTAATATCAAGGATTATTGCTCTGGCCGACAGCTATGATGCTATGATCAGTGAGCGTCCTTACCGGGTTTCTTTGACAGAAGAACAAGCTATGGAGGAAATCAGGAGGAATTCCGGTACTCAGTTCGATCCTAGTATTGCCGGATTATTTATACAAAAGCTCTCAGAGAAACGGCATTCTTAAATTGAAAAAGCTAACCAAAGTAAAGACCGATTCTTTGGATAGCTTTTTTTGCTATTGGGGACAATGTCAGTATTGGCTGGCTAAACAACTAAAAATCAACGGAGAGGTGATAGCATGTCTTTAATTCCCAGGGAGCCTTATCGTATGTTTGAACCCTTCTGGAACGAAATGGACAGGCTTATGAGGCCTGAAAGGGAAACTGCTTCAGATAGGTGGTATCGGGTGGATATCGAAGAAACCCAGAATAAGGTTCTGGTTACGGCAGAAATACCGGGTATCGAAAAGGCTGAGGATTTAAGCATTACGTTAGATGAAAATAGATTATTAATCCAGGGAGAAATCAGGAAGACCACCTTTGATGAGGAAGAATGGGTTTCCCATCACTCTGAGCGTTATTGTGGCAAATTTTCTCGAGCCTTAACACTGCCGGCAATGGTTAAAACTGATGGAGCCCAGGCAAGTTACAAAAACGGTCTCTTAAAACTTAGCTTTTTAAAAGACCCTCATCCGGCTGCTCGTCGAATAGATGTAGATTTCCACTAATTTATTTTTATTTAGGAAACCAATAACAGGGGCTGTGGGAAAACTATACAAGTTTTCGAACAGCCCCTTCAAAGATTTTTTTGAAAAATATGGCTTATTTAATAGGTCTTATTGTTTCCTGGCAGATTTCGTTCGGCCATTTCAATAGCTCGTTTTACCATATTACCACAGTCTCTTGAAGAAACTCCTCCAAATCCTTCTTTATGAAGGGTTCCTGCAAAACCTAATTCTTGAGAAATCTGTTCTTTTAAGGCATCAGACATAATGCTGCTCCGTTTTCTTGACATAAGGAACCTCCTTTACAAGAGTTTCTTTCAGCACAACTATGATGAAAGTGTTATTAGTATAGCTATTTTTACAGAACAGTATGTAAAGTGTTTGTGATTATTAATGGAAAGGCAGCCAATAAACAACAGTTCATTGGCTTTTTAGAAGAATAAGGATATAATGTATAAAAAATAGCAATGGAGTGAATTATTTGCCGTTATTATTTGGAACAGCCGGTGTCCCGCTTTCCGCTAAGGATCGATCCAGTGAAGGAGGGGTAAGACGTGTTCGCGAGCTAAATCTTGAGGCCATGGAATTAGAGTTTGTTCAAGGTGTTCGTATGGGCGAAGAAAAAGCAAAAAAAGTTGGAGCAGTTGCTAAAGTAGAGAACATCGCTTTGAGTTGTCATGCCCCTTACTATATAAATTTAAACTCCCGTGAACCGGACAAAATCTCAGCCAGCCGGGATCGAATAATACAGACCTCACGAATCGGCCAGATCATTGGTGTGCGGAGCGTTGTTTTTCATCCTGCCTTCAAACACGATGATTCTGATGAGGTAGTTCTTAAGCGTGTCATCAAAGAACTCTCCCTTGTCCGGGAGACTTTGGATGCCGAAGGAAATGATGTTATCCTGCGGCCGGAGACAACAGGCAAAGGAACTCAGCTGGGAGATCTTGCCGAAACCATTCAAATTGCCAAAGAGATTCCTGGGGTATTGCCTTGTATTGACTTCGGGCATCTCCACGCCCGGACAAACGGCAGGTACAACACCTATGACGAGTTTTGTGAGATCTTGGATATAACGGCTGAAGAATTGGGGGAACGCTGGGTTAGCAATGTGCATTTTCATATTTCCGGGATTGAGTATGGAATAAAAGGAGAGAAACGCCATCTGGCCCTGAAAGAATCCGACTTTCGTTATGAAGACTTACTCAGAGCATGCCGCAGTTATGGCGTGGAAGGTTTGGCGATTTCTGAAAGTCCTGTCTTAGAAGAGGATGCACTGTTTCTGCAGCAAACCTATCGAGCCCTGGGTTAATTGATTCCGAGAGGAGAAGATTGGGAGGAGAGATTATGAATTATTCTGCTGCTCATGAGCTTGCACTGAAAAAATTTCGGGCTTGCTCCTTAGAAGAAATGGCAAGCTGTTCAGGGTATACGCTGAAAAATAACGCTTTGCAGCTGGAATTTTTAGGACAGTCATATTTGCTGAATTACCCCAGCGGCAGCTTTGAGCCTTTGCAGCCTTCAGCCAGGGAACTGCCTGTCCCTACACAAATACTAATCCTTCACTATGTCACCAATCTGAGTGACATTCAAGAAGTTGGGCAGCTCATTTCCTATAAAGAGCTGCCGGGAGGCTCTATTTATATCAAACCCTTCACTGGACGAGCTATTGATCCACTGGTTCGGATTTTTGGCTCAGATCCGGACAGTCTTCTCAAAGTTGCGTCTCATTTAGGAGGATATTCCAACGGGCTGGGAGATGTGGGAATTACTTATAAGGTATTTTCCCGGGTTCCTCTTTCCTTGATTCTTTGGAGAGCGGACGATGAGTTTCCGGCTTCAGGAAATATTTTATTCGATGCCTCAGCTTCGGCAATATTACCGACGGAAGATTTTGCAGTTTTAGCCAGTACTGTGGTTTTTGGGTTTAAGGGCATTAAGGCCGCTCTGGATCAAGTTGTGAGCCTGCGGTGAGCAGTGAGACTATCAAGGTTAAGATGATCGATCATCTTGTCCTGACTGTGAGAGATGTGGATTCCAGTTGTGAGTTCTACTCCCAAGTCTTAGGAATGGACATAGTTTTCTTTGGGGAAGGGCGCAAGGCCTTAGCTTTCGGAGATCAGAAAATTAATCTCCATGAATTAGGCAAGGAGTTTGAACCAAAGGCACGAAAGCCAACCCCAGGGGCAGCTGACTTATGTTTTATAACTGAGGTTCCTCTAGGGGACGTTATCAAAAAATTAACCCGGAGAGGTCTGGCCATTGCCGCCGGACCGGTAAAGAGGGCCGGAGCCTGCGGGAATATTCTTTCTGTCTATCTTTATGATCCGGACGGCAATCTTATCGAGCTGGTAAACTATCTTTAAACTAAAAATTAAACAAATAACAGGCCCCCTAAAGCCGATGTTTAATCAGCCTTAGGGGGTCTGTTATTTATCAAAGGGCAGGAGGCTCCATGCCGAATTGCCCCCACTCTTCTCTGGAGGGTCCCATTATGCCGGGAACTTTAAGCCCCGCCTGCCGCATAAGTACCGTCATTTGGCCCCGGTGGTGAATTTGATGATGAATAAGAACGGTTAAGGTAGTGCCAATAGTCCATGATTCCCCGTACATATCCCGTTTTTCCAGAAGAGTTTGATCAGTCCACTGCTTTTTAACCTCTTCCCTAAGGGTTTGACTGATTGCCTGATAAGAATCGGCGATTGTGCTTGCTTTACTGGGAACGGGAGCTTCTTCGTCAATGCTTTGCATACTCAGACCCGTCTTGGCTATCATCTCAGGAATGGTTGCTGTGATGTGCCAGGCAATACGTCCTAAAGTACGATCATCCTCCGATACGGCCTGCTTTAAGGAATCATCGCTTAAAGCATTCAAAATTTTTAGGGTTGATTCCGATTCCGTTTCCCAGCATTGCAGAAATGCCTGCAAAGATGTAAACATAATTTCTCCTCCTAACAAGGTTTTTACCTTAATATTACCAGTCATGGATTATAAAGGTCAACAAGCTCAATGAATTAATCAATCCTTTGCAGATCACAATAAACCGAGGAGGAATGTTCAATGCATACGTTGTGGAAAGGATCCATTAGTTTTGGTTTAGTTAATGTACCCGTAAAAATGCATGCGGCTACCGATAGCCGGGATTTTCAGTTTAACTACTTGCATAAAGAGTGCAAACACCGAATCCGTTCGGTTAAGAAATGCCCAACTTGCGATATTGAGCTGGGTATGGATGATTTGGTGAAAGGCTATGAATATGAAAAAGACCGTTATGTGGTTTTAAGTGATGAGGACATAGCATCCTTGGAGCAGCCAATGAGTCGTTCCATTGATATATTGGATTTTATTAATCTGTCAGAAATTGATCCGATTTATTATCAAAAATCCTACTATCTTTCCCCTGAGGAAACGGCCTTAAAAGCCTATCGCTTGTTGACCCAATCTATGGAGGAAAGCGGTAAAGTGGCTTTGGCACGGGTTACTATGCGTTCTAAGCAGCATTTAGCCTGTCTGAGGGTTTTTGATAAATGTTTGGTTATGGAAACAATGTATTACCCTAAAGAGATCCGACACATGGATGTAGCTTGGGACCGGGTTGACCCAACGGAGGTGGAGCTGACCATGGCTCGTCAACTAATTGATAATTTGGCCCGTCCTTTTGAACCTGAAAAATATCATGATGAATTATATGAACAAACTACCCGTCTCATTGAAAGCAAAATTGCCGGGGAAACGTATACCGCAGAGGCTCCGGTCAAAGGTGGAAAAGTGGTCGACCTTATGGAAGCTTTGCGGGCAAGTATTGCGTTAACGGAAAATGAGAAAGATTCAATGAGTTCCGGCCAAACTCAGGTTTTAGAGGCTGGGTCTGGAGGCAATCCCACAGATAAACCAAAATCCACTTTGACTCCCCGAAAACGGGCCCCTCGCCGTGCTAAGGAAGCATAGGCATAGAAAAAACCAAAACAATGGCAGATAGTTACGTGCCTGTCCGACAAAGCTGGTTACTATTTGGCATAAATCTTGGCAAAACGACATTATTCTGCGCAGGAGAAAAGCTTGTTTATCCCGAAAAGGAGGGCAAGGGGGCGCAGGTTATGGGTCTGGAAGAAGAAAAAATCGTCAGAGCAGCCTTTCGTACGATTAAAGGCGTGGGAAGTCAGAGATTAAGATTGTTAATCGCCTGCTTCGGCAGTGCAGTTAAAGCATGGGAAGCTTCAGCCAGCCAATATTGGCCTTGGGAGAATCAGGAGCCATGGATCAGAGAAGTGGAGAAGGCCAGGCATTTTATTGAGCCAAAACGGATAGGAGACATTCTGAACCAACAAGGATTCCGGATGATTATTCCCGAGGAACGAGACTATCCTGCTTTATTGGCTGAATTGTCCGCTGCCCCGCCTTTGCTTTATTATCAGGGGCAATTGCGTAGGGATGCCGAGGGCTTGGGGATTGTTGGTTCTCGGAAGGCAACGGCCTACGGCAAAGCCGTTGCTAAAATGCTCGCCCGGGATGCCTCAGAGAAAGGAGCTGTCATTATCAGCGGTCTGGCACGAGGAATTGACACGGCTGCTCATCAAGGTGCCCTGGAAGCAGGAGGAATTACCTGGGCTGTTCTTGGTTGTGGTCTGGATATGGTGTACCCCAAGGAAAATAAGGGTTTGGCAGAAGAAATTGTGAAAACAGGTGCCTTAATAACGGAATACCCACCGGGGTCTCCCCCCCAGGCAGCTCATTTTCCTGCTCGCAACCGGCTTATTAGCGGCTGCTCACGAGGGATTGTGGTTGTAGAAGCTGCTGAGAGAAGCGGTGCTTTAATTACTGTGGATTTCGCTTTAGAGCAAGGCAGAGAAGTATTTGCTGTTCCAGGACCAATTTTCAGTGAGGCAAGCAGGGGTACCCACCAATTGCTGCGTCAAGGAGCAAAATTAGTGGCGGGAATCGAAGATATCTGCAGTGAGTTGCCTGTCTGGACCCAGTATAAGGGGCGATTGTCTCAATTTCGCCCAGCCGTCCACGCCAGAACTAAAGAGTGTGGGGATTCAAAGGGGGAACATGAGTCTATTCTGGGGCAGCTTAGTGATATACCCATGCATATTGACCAAATTATTATGAACTCTAATAAGTCTTCGGCGGATATTTCCTTAGCCTTATTAGAGCTGCAACTAAGTGGAAAAGTTCTTCAATTGCCCGGTCAACATTATGTATTAGCGCGAGAACCCTAGACATACTACGAAAAAGAGGTTAAGATAGGGCTTAAGTTTTCTAATACGCAATAGAATCATATTGACTGTACTGAGAACCCATGAATTTGGATATAAGTGTAATAGAGGAAGCAGAAGCTTAACTCTCATATCTAGAGAATAGATGTTCATAACCTTAGAATTCAGCCTCGAGATAAGAGTTATTTTTTGAGTTTTCTATGTTTTATTGAGGTGAAATAATGTCAAAAACGCTTGTAATTGTTGAGTCTCCAGCTAAAGCAAAATCCATCAGCAAATTTTTAGGAAGCCGGTATACGGTTAAAGCCTCGATGGGGCATTTGCGTGACTTGCCCAAAAGTCAAATGGGGGTCGATTTAGAAAATGATTTTGAACCGAAATATATTGCTATTCGCGGACGGGGAGATTTGATTAAGGAATTACGCGCTGCAGCTAAAAGTGCAGACCGGGTATTCTTAGCCTCAGACCCTGATCGCGAGGGAGAAGCTATTGCCTGGCATTTATCATATCTGTTAGGGCTTGAACAGACGGATAAAATTAGGATCGAGTTTCATGAGATTACCAAACAGGCTATCCAAACGGCCATCAAGCATTCCCGCCATATCGACCAGGATCGGGTGGATGCTCAGCAAGCCCGCCGGGTTTTAGATCGTTTAGTTGGCTATCAATTAAGCCCCCTGCTGTGGAGGAAGATCAAAAAGGGCCTAAGTGCCGGCCGGGTTCAATCCGTTGCCGTTCGTCTCATTGATGACCGGGAAGAGGAGATACGGGCCTTTGTTTCTGAAGAATACTGGAGTCTAACGGCAGAACTTCAATTTGCCGGCGGTAAGTTTCTGGCAAAGCTCGTTAAAAAGTCCGGCAAAAAGATCTCTATTTCCAACCGAACAGAAATGGAGACCGTCTTAGAGGAGTTAAAAGGCAAAGAATTCAAAGTCAGCGATGTTCGTACCAAAGAAAAGAAAAGGCTCCCTGCGCCTCCCTTTACCACCAGCAGTTTGCAGCAGGAAGCTCACCGCAAACTGGGGTTTTCCCCTAAGAGGACAATGATGCTGGCTCAGCAGCTTTATGAAGGGCTGGATTTGGGCAAAGAAGGTACCGTTGGTTTGATTACATATATGCGCACAGATTCTGTGAAGATTGCTGATATTGCCCAAACTGAGGCTAAGGAATGGATTCTCGGAAACTATGGCGGGGATTACTATCCGCCGGAACCTCGGCAGTTCACCACCAAGGGCAGAGCGCAAGAGGCTCATGAAGCTATTCGCCCCACCTTGCCCCTGCGCACGCCGGATGCCTTAAAAGGAATCTTGTCGAGAGATCAGCTGCGCTTATACCGTTTAATTTGGGAACGTTTTATGGCTAGTCAGATGAGTGTTGCCGTTGTAGATACCTTGACCGTTGAATCCCTTGTTGATGAGTATCTCTTCCGGGCCAATGCTTCTACCGTCCGCTTTCCGGGGTTCTTGGCGATATATGAAGAAGGAAATGATGATACGGAAGCGAAGGATGAAGAGCAGAATTCATTGACAATATCCGTGTCTCCCGGTGAACAGCTTAAACTGATTAAACTTCAGGAAAAACAACATTTTACCGAACCCCCTCCGCGCTACACTGAGGCCTCTCTTGTGCGCAAGATGGAAGAGGAAGGTATCGGCAGACCGAGTACCTATGCGCCGACTATTGAAACCATTCAAACAAGAGGGTATGTGGTCAAAGAAGAAAAGCAGCTCCTGCTTACGGAACTGGGAGATATCGTCATTACCCTGCTTAAGGAACATTTCCCGGATATTGTAAATTTGGAGTTCACAGCCAATTTGGAAGAAAAGCTGGACCTTATTGAAGAGGGAAAAGCTCCCTGGAAAGCTGTGGTCGAAGAATATTACCAGCCGTTTTCCGTGACCTTGGCTGAGGCTGAAGAAAAAATCGGCAAAGTTAAAATTGAGGATCAGGTTTCGGAGGAAATATGTGAGAACTGCGGCCGGAATATGGTCATCAAAATGGGTCGCTATGGTAAATTCTTAGCATGCCCGGGCTTTCCAGAATGCCGCAATACCAAACCTCTCTTTGAAGAAGTAGGTACCCCTTGTCCTAATTGTTCTAAACCTCTGGTGGTCCGCCGCTCTAAGAAAGGGCGAAAGTTTTATGGCTGCTTAGGTTATCCGGAGTGTGATTTTGTTTCTTGGGAAATGCCGGCACCGGAGCCTTGTCCGGAGTGTGGGCAATTGATGGTGGTTAAGTCCACCAAACGCCAGAAGAAGCATGTATGCACTAACCGGGAATGCCGTCACACTATCGTGATTGAGGAAGAAGGTTAAATCGAGAAGGTCAGGAGAGTAGCATAATGATGGAGCATTCAGTAACAGTTATCGGAGCTGGCCTCGCGGGCTCAGAGGCTGCTTGGCAGCTGGCCGAGCGCGGTGTTAAAGTAGAATTATTTGAAATGCGGCCGGTCAAAACCACCCCTGCTCACAAAACAGATCAATTTGCCGAACTAGTTTGCAGCAATTCCCTGCGGGGAGCCGGTATTGAAAATGCTGTTGGTTTATTAAAAGAAGAGATGCGCCGCCTGGGGTCATTGATCATGAGTGCGGCTGATCATAACGCGGTTCCCGCCGGCGGTGCTTTAGCTGTCGATCGGGAACTGTTTTCGAGTGAAATCACAAAACGGTTGTCAGGACATCCTAATGTCTGCATCCATCGTCAGGAAGTGGAGAAAATTCCCGATGGATTAACGGTGGTGGCCAGCGGCCCTTTGACCTCAGATTGTTTGGCAGAGGCTATTCAAAGGCTGACGGGAGAGGAAGCCTTATCTTTTTACGATGCCGCCGCCCCCATAGTCACTCTGGAATCCATTGATTTGAATAAGGCTTTTTGGGCTTCCCGCTATGATAAAGGGGACGCGGATTACCTGAATTGTCCCATGACCAGGGAAGAATATGAACTGTTTCATAAAGCGCTGACTGAGGCTGAAATGGCTGATGTACAAGGGTTCGAGCAGGGCAAGGTTTTTGAAGGCTGTCTGCCTGTTGAGGTTATGGCTAAGCGCGGACCACAGACCTTAACCTTTGGTCCTTTGAAACCGGTAGGGCTGGTGGATCCCAGAACAGGGAAAAAGTCTTTTGCTGTAGTACAGCTGCGCAAAGAAAACCAAACTGGTACCCTATTTAACTTGGTGGGATTTCAAACCCATTTAAAATGGGGAGAACAGAAGCGAGTCTTTTCTTTAATTCCGGGTCTGGATAAGGCTGAGTTTGTGCGCTACGGTGTAATGCATCGCAATACCTTTCTCAATGCCCCCAAAGTACTTAAGGCAGATTTCAGCCTGAGAAATAACCCTGATCTTTTTTTTGCCGGCCAAATGACCGGGGTAGAAGGTTATGTTGAATCTGCAGCCAGCGGCTTGTTGGCCGGACTTAATGCCTGGCGCAGGCTTCAGCGGCAGAGTACTTTAGTCTTTCCGCCTGAAACGACTCTGGGAGGTTTAGCCCGTCATTTAGAGGGTTCTCCCAGTCAGAGTTTTCAGCCTATGAATATTAACTTTGGCTTATTGCCTCCTCTGGCAGTGCGCATTAAAGACAAACGCTTAAAGAATACCAAGATTTCGGAACGCGCCTTAGAGTCTTTACAAGAATTTTGTGGGCGAGAGGGTGTGAGCAGGCAGCCATGCTCATAGATGAAGCTTTAAGTCTATTTGTGGGGCATCAATATTCCCAAAATCGCTCGGAGCATACAGTGATTGCCTATCAAACGGATCTTAATCAGTTTTTTCGATTTGCAGCCTCGGAGTTAAATCAAGAACCCGAATTCCTCCAAGTTCAGGAAATTGACCTTTACATTGTCCGCAGCTTCTTGGGTACTTTGTCGGAGCATGGGCTGGCTAGAAAAAGCATGGCCCGTAAACTGGCTGCGTTGCGATCCTTTTTTAAATTTTTGTGTCATAAAGAAATCATTTCCGAGAATCCAGTTCAGCGGGTGGCCAGTCCGAAATTGGGACGAAAACTCCCGCATTTTCTGTACTTGGACCAAGTCTGGGGGCTTCTAAATGCCCCGGACGAGTCGGATTTATTGGGTTGCCGGGATAAAGTGATTTTAGAGCTTCTATATGGTTCGGGACTCAGGGTGAGTGAATTAGTAAGCTTAAATCGAGATAATATAGATATAGACAGTGGAATTCTGCGAGTGATGGGGAAAGGTCAAAAGGAACGAGTAGTTCCCATGACCCATTATGCTATTCAAGCTATTAAAACCTACCTGACAAGGCGCGGGGATCAAAGCCCGGTGCTGCTCCTCAATTATCAAGGAACTCGCTTATCCGAACGGTCCGTTCGCCGTATTTTGGATAAACTGGTCGCTAAGATAAGTTTAGAACAACATGTACATCCTCATATGCTGCGTCATTCCTTTGCCACTCACTTATTGGATGGGGGAGCAGATTTAAGGAGTGTTCAGGAGCTGCTTGGGCATAAGAAGCTGTCATCTACTCAAGTCTATACCCATTTGACCCGGGAACGTCTCAAAGAAGTATTTTCCCAAGCGCATCCCCGTGCTAAAGCCCGGAATATCAAGAAAAAGAGATAAGTTTTCACAAAAAAATGTAAATTACCTACAATTCGGCTTGACATGCTGATTGTGCCCTAGTAAACTTTATGAAAGGAGGGGTTGATTATGTTTCACGCCACAACCATTGTCGCTGTTAAGAAAGGGGAACAAGTAGCTATCGCGGGTGACGGTCAGGTCACGATGGGTCAGGCGACCATTATGAAACATACGGCCCGCAAAGTTCGTCGCTTATATCATGGAAAGGTCATTGCAGGGTTTGCCGGATCCGTAGCGGATGCGTTTACTCTTTTTGATAAATTTGAGCAAAAACTCGAAGAATATCATGGCAATCTTCAGCGTTCGGCCGTAGAGTTGGCTAAGGAATGGCGGATGGATAAAATGCTGAGGAACCTTGAAGCTTTACTTCTAGTTGCAGATACACAAAACTTACTGATTGTATCGGGCTCAGGTGAAGTGATTGAACCCGACGATGGGATAGCAGCCATTGGCTCAGGCGGTAATTATGCTTTAGCCGCGGCAAGAGCCTTGGCTCAGCACTCAAATTTGCCTACACCAGAAATTGTACGGGAAGCAATGATGATAGCAGCCTCAATATGCGTGTATACTAATGAGCAAATTATCGTCGAAGAGCTATAGGAGGTGTGACTATGGATCATTTAACTCCGCGGGAAATTGTCCATGAATTAGATCAATATATTATTGGACAAAATACAGCAAAACGAGCGGTTGCAGTGGCTTTGCGCAATCGTTACCGGCGTTCACGCTTACCGGAACAGCTGCAAGAAGAAGTGATACCTAAAAACATATTAATGATAGGACCAACAGGCGTTGGTAAAACCGAGATAGCTCGTCGTTTGGCCAGGCTGGTCAGAGCTCCTTTCATTAAGGTGGAAGCAACCAAGTTTACGGAAGTTGGCTATGTAGGCAGGGATGTAGAATCCATTATCAGGGATTTGGTGGAGATATCTTTGCGTATGGTTAAAGCGGAACGTATGGATCAGGTTCAGGCTCAAGCAGCTGTGAATGCCGAAAAACGCTTGCTGGAGCTGCTGGTTCCTGTAAAAAAACGTGCCGATAATTCTTCAAGCAACCCCTTTCAAATGCTCTTTGGGCAGACAGCTCATGAAGAAAAAGAACAGGCAGTATCTCCGGAAATTGAAAAAGAACGCAAAATTATCAAAGAACATTTAGAGCTTGGAGAATTAGAAGAGAAAGTTATCAACATAACCGTCGAAGAAAGTATGCCTCTTTCGGATATGCTGGGCAACAATAACATGATGGAAATGGGCATGAACCTTCAGGATATGATGTCGGGAATGCTTCCCAAGAAACATAAAAATCGAAAAGTTTCGGTTCGGGAAGCCCGCAAAATTTTGATTCAGGAAGAAGCTCAAAACTTGATTGATCATGATGAAGCCGTACAGGAGGCCATTCGCAGGACAGAACAAGAGGGAATTGTTTTCTTGGATGAGGTTGATAAGATTGCCGGACGAGAAAATGCTAGCGGCGCCGATGTTT
Organism: Desulfosporosinus orientis DSM 765; assembly: GCF_000235605.1. Classification (GTDB taxonomy): domain Bacteria; phylum Bacillota; class Desulfitobacteriia; order Desulfitobacteriales; family Desulfitobacteriaceae; genus Desulfosporosinus; species Desulfosporosinus orientis. Next base: position 4,843,465 of record NC_016584.1, on the reverse strand, counting down.
CGCGAGGTGGAGTTCAGCGTGACATTCTGCCGATTGTTGAGGGATCGACCATTGTTACCAAGTATGGTCCGGTAAAAACCGACCATATCTTATTTATTGCTGCAGGAGCTTTTCATGTCAGCAAGCCATCAGATCTTATCCCTGAGCTACAAGGGAGATTTCCCATTCGAGTGGAACTTGACTCTCTAAGTGTCGCAGATTTCAAACGTATTCTGACGGAGCCCCAATCCTCGCTGATTAAACAATACAGCGCTTTATTGGGAACTGAAGGGATAAACGTTGATTTTACAGAGAATGCTATTGATGAACTGGCAGAAGTGGCTTATAAAGTCAATTCAACTACTGAAAATATTGGAGCGCGAAGGCTCCATACCATTGTGGAAAAGGTACTTGAAGAACTATCCTTTGAGGCCTCTGAGCTGCCGGAGGATTACACGGTAACCATCAACAAGGAGTATGTTGAACATCGCTTGGGTGATGTGGTGAAAAATCAGGATTTAGCTAGGTATATTTTGTAGAAAATGCACATGCTCATAAGCATGTTAAGGAGGAAAAAAATATGGAAACGAAGTCAACATTGTTAGAAAAAACGAGAACGATAAATAAGTTAATTCAACGAGCTGCCGGAAATCCTGTTGATTTTGAGGAAATGGCAAAAGTACTTGGGCAAGCAGTAACAGCTAACTGTTACATTGTGGGACGCCGGGGTAAAATTTTAGGTTATAGTTTCATGGAAGGCTTCGATTGCGGAGTTATGGAGGATATTGTTGTTCACACAGAACGGTTTCCGGAGAGTTACAATGAAGGTTTGATGAAAATTACAGGTACCATTACCAACACCACACAAGTGGCTAATGGCTGTGTTTTCAGCAACGAACCTTGCAGTTTCACCAACAAGCTTACCACAACGGTACCTATTTTAGGCGGCGGTGAACGAGTAGGAACCTTGGTTTTAGCTAAATATGATGTGGAATTTGATGAAGATGATCTCATATTGGCAGAATATGGAGCAACCGTTGTTGGTATGGAGATTCTTCGTGTAAAAGCAGAGCGTGCAGAAGAAGAAGCACGCAAAAAAGCTGCCGTTCAAATTGCAGTAGGAACCTTGTCCTATTCTGAGCTTGAAGCGGTAGAGCATATCTTTGCTGAATTGGGCGGCGGAGAAGGACTGCTGGTAGCCAGCAAAATTGCCGATCGAGTAGGAATTACACGTTCCGTTATCGTCAATGCCCTGAGAAAGTTTGAATCCGCAGGAGTGATTGAATCCAAGTCTTTAGGAATGAAAGGAACCTATATAAGAGTTCTGAACGACTATTTGCTGGACGAATTGGAAAAGCACACGAAACACATGAAATAAGACATGATAACTGATAGCACAGGTTTCGTTATTTCTTTCTGAGCTCAGGAGGTATTATGATGGAAGAACATGATTATGTCTACCAACTGAAATCCCTCGTCGTCCCCGGCCTTGTGTTTCTAATTCTCTATCCCTTGGTTATTGGGGGAGTGCATGCTTTCAGCAAGCTGCCGACTCTCGAACTAAGAATTCTCATTGGCATCTATGTGGTTTCAGGATTAGGCATCCTAGCTCTCTGGATTATCGGAAAGAGTAAACGAATTGTCATGAATGGTCAGCAAATCATCTTTTCCTCCCTGTTGGGCGAACATATTCTAGAACCCAAAGATATTCGGCGAGTAGCCATTTATTTTGATGATAAAGGACAGGAAATTGCTCAGATTCGGACAGGCAAAGACTCATTTTATGTCAGTGAGCTTTATTTTCCCTTCCCTGAGCTGATGAGTGATTTGGAAATTTTTATTCAACAGTACGAAATACGTTCCAACATACCCAGGTATGCCAATTAGCCTTGCCATGCTTAAGGTGATGTACATATTTCGTTGCAAAGCTGTTAAGAATATGCTAATCTAGTAGCAGTGTGATTTAACGACACACGCAGTGGGATGAAAGCGCCGGTTCTTTGCCGGGAGGCAAGGGGCGCTTTGAGATGAACCTGCGGAGGAAAAAACAAAAAGAAAGCAGGTAGAACAATGGCAGTTATTTCAATGAAACAATTACTAGAAGCAGGTGTTCATTTTGGACACCAAACCCGTCGCTGGAACCCCAAAATGGCACGCTATATCTTTACTGAGCGCAACGGAATTTATATCATCGATTTGCAAAAGACTGTTAAAAAAGTTGATGAAGCCTATAATTTCGTTCGCAATCTGGCTACTGAAGGTGGTACTATGCTTTTTGTAGGTACCAAGAAGCAAGCTCAGGAGTCCGTCAAAGAAGAGGCATCGCGCTGCGGAATGTACTATGTTAATGAGCGCTGGCTGGGCGGAATGCTTACTAACTTCCAAACCATTCAAAAGCGGGTTGAGCGCTTACATGTCTTAGAGCGCATGGAAGCAGAAGGTGTTTTTGATGTTCTTACTAAAAAAGAAGTTTCTTCATTACGTCATGAAATGGAAAAACTGGAACGCTTCTTAGGCGGCATTAAGAACATGAAAAAACTTCCCGATGCATTATTCATTGTCGATCCACGTAAAGAAAGAATCGCTGTGGCTGAAGCACGCCGTTTGAATATTCCTATCGTAGCAATCGTCGATACAAACTGTGACCCTGATGAAATTGACGTAGTTATTCCGGCTAATGACGATGCCATCCGTGCCGTTAAGCTGTTAACGGGCAAAATGGCTGATGCTATTATTGAAGGACAACAAGGCAGCGAGGAAGCTGAAGAAGAGGCTGAAGAAGCAGTCGAAGCGTAAATAGCATCAAAATTGTAGCGAGGTGCGAGGGTTAACCTTGTACTTCGCACATTTTCTATCTTTATACTTATTTTCATGAACATTTCTTACTTATAGAGCATCTCGACTAAGATGTATCGAATATTTAGGAGGTTTTAAACATGGCAGAGGTAACTGCGGCTCTGGTCAAGGAATTGAGAGAGAGAACCGGAGCAGGCATGATGGATTGTAAAAAGGCACTAACGGAATGCAGCGGTGAAATGGAGAAAGCTTGTGACTATCTTCGTGAGAAAGGTCTTGCTGCTGCAGCCAAAAAGGGTGCTCGTATTGCCGCAGAAGGATTAATTGAGTCTTATATTCATGGCGGCGGACGAATCGGAGTATTACTGGAAGTTAACTGTGAAACAGACTTCGTCGCTCGCGGCGATGAATTCAAAGCGTTGGTTCGTGATATAGGCATGCATATCGCTGCAGCAAACCCACAATACTTAACGAGGGAAGAAGTTCCTGTTGACGTTCTTCAACATGAAAGAGATATTCTCAAGGCTCAAGCTCTTAATGAAGGGAAACCTGAGAAAATCATTGAGAAAATGGTTGAAGGCCGGATTGAAAAATTCTACAAAGAAGTATGTTTATTAGAACAGCCTTTTGTCAAAGATCCAGATATGAGTATTGAAGCTCTTGTTTTGGATAAAACAGCAAAGATTGGCGAACGCATTGTAATTCGCCGGTTCACTCGTTATGAGCTAGGTGCTGGTATCGAAAAACGGCAAGATGATTTTGCTGCAGAAGTTATGAAAGAACTGAATCGATAGTACCTAACAACAAACTAGAGAACACCCCGGTGTTCTCTTTTTGGAATGTAAGGATGTTCAAGGATAGAATTATATTAATGGAGGTTAATCCATGGAAAAACCACGGTATAGACGAGTTGTCCTAAAAATAAGTGGGGAAGCCCTTGCAGGTAATCAAGGATTTGGCCTTCAACATGATATGCTTGTTTCTGTTGCAGAGCAGGTCGCTGAAATTCGGGATATGGGAATTGAGGTTAGCCTTGTTGTTGGCGGAGGAAACCTCTGGCGTGGCATTACTGGCAGTGCTCAGGGAATGGATCGTTCTCAAGCGGATTATATGGGGATGCTGGCAACCGTTATGAACGCTTTGGCTTTACAGGATGCCTTGGAAAAAGCAGGATCGGATACTCGCGTTTTATCAGCTATTGAAATGCGGCAGGTTGCTGAGCCTTATATTCGCCGGCGGGCTATTCGGCACCTGGAAAAGGGACGTATTGTAATTTTTGCTGCAGGAACCGGCAATCCATATTTCTCCACAGATACTACAGCCGCATTGCGAGCGGCTGAGATCGAAGCAGAAGTTATTCTCATGGCTAAACGGGTGGATGGAGTTTATGATTCCGATCCCCTAGTTAACCCGAATGCTCAGAGATTTGAAAGCTTAAGCTATTTAGATGTCCTTAGCCGGGGTTTGGGAGTTATGGATTCCACTGCGACTTCCCTTTGTATGGATAATAATATACCAGTCATAGTTTTTGATCTGACCAAACCTGGCAATATTCGTCGAGTTGTTATGGGAGAATCAATTGGAACGTATGTTGGGAGGGATAGTTAATGATTTCTGAAGTGATTAAGGATGCGGATGAGCGGATGCATAAAGGGGTTGATGCCCTGCGCAGAGAATATGCTACCATCCGTGCAGGCCGTGCCAATCCAAGTGTCTTAGACAAGGTGATGGTAGATTATTATGGTGCTCCTACCCCGGTTAATCAGCTGGCCAATATATCAACGCCTGAAGCAAGAATGCTAGTAATTCAGCCGTGGGATAAGTCTGTTCTTCCATCCATTGAGAAAGCTATCATGAAATCAGATCTGGGGCTTAATCCGTCAAGCGATGGAAATGTTATTCGTCTCGTTATTCCCCAGCTTACCTCAGAGCGAAGAACAGAACTGGTCAAGACAATTAAGAAAAAAGCGGAGGAAGCGCGGGTAGCGGTACGAAATATTCGCCGTGATGTCAATGACCAATTGAAGAAATTAGAGAAGGATCACGAGGCTTCTGAAGATGAAGTTAAGCGTGCCCAAGAAGAAGTTCAAAAAATGACAGATAAAGTAATTAAAGAAATTGAACGCGTTATGGAGACCAAGGAAAGCGAAATTATCGAAGTATGATTCGTAATTGGCTCGGTCGTGAGTGGAATGAGGTTAAACCTCAGATTAAACAATTGGCTAAACCTTACGCTTTCCAAATTACCCAGCCTCATGGTAATATAGAAACATGGGGAAACTATCGAGTTGTCCGAGTGAGAGAGTTTGATGACCGCTTGGACATTGTATTAGCGCAGGAAAATTTTTCGCGAAGAAGTTGACCCCCTAATTGCTAAGGGGGTCTTAATCGTACACTCAAAAATACAACTGTGATGTTTATACTCGATGTTCGTAGTTCGATATTCGTAGTTCGATAACGTCGAATAGTCGTGTAATGTGCTGTCTCGAACATCAAACCACGAATATCGAACATCGAAAATGAGGTGTAAATGATGTGGCTCAAGGCCTGGAAACAAAAAAAGATGGATTTGCTGGATCAAATTGTGCCGGAACGACTTCCTCGCCATATCGCCATTATCATGGATGGGAATGGTCGGTGGGCTAAAAAGCGTGCCTTGCCTCGTTCTATGGGACATCGGGCAGGAGTCGAGGCCTTACGGAAAGTGGTCAAGACTTGTTCAAATTTAGGAATTAAGGTATTGACAGTCTATGCATTTTCTACAGAAAATTGGAGCCGGCCCAAAGATGAAGTAGGGTTTCTCATGACGTTGCTTACAGAATACTTGAGAAAAGAGCTTCAGGAACTTCATGAGAATGATGTGGTCATACGGGCCATTGGCGGGCTTCAAGATCTGCCTAAAGAGGCTCAGCGAGAGTTAAACAACTCCATTGAACGTACTCAGAATAATACGGGACTTATTCTTAACATTGCATTAAATTATGGCGGCCGCTATGAGATTATTAATGCTGTTAAGAAAATAAGCGGGGATGTTTTGAGTGGAAAACAACAAATTGATGCGATTGATGAAGAATGCTTTAGTAATGCGCTTTTTACGCGGGGGTTGCCGGATCCTGATTTAATGATTCGGACTTCTGGTGAAATGAGGTTAAGCAACTTTTTGCTTTGGCAGCTGGCCTATACGGAAATTGTAGTTATTGATGAGCTTTGGCCGGACTTTGGGGAAAAAGCACTGCTTGATGCGATTATTGCGTTCCAGAAGAGGGATCGTCGATTTGGTGGAATACATACAGATTGAGGATAACAGATGTTAAAAAGAACATTAAGTGCATTGATTGGTGCCCCAATATTTTTAGGTTTAGTCTATTTAGGGGGACCTTATACAGCTTTCTTGGTGGCTGTATTATCACTGCTGGCTTTGCTTGAATTTTTACAAATCGGTAAACAGATAGGACTAGTGACTTGGCCAGTCCTAACTGTTCTGGTAACCATCCTTTGGCTGACTAGTTTGTTCACAGAAAGGGAAGAATGGATGTTGTCAGCACTGCTTTTCTGGTTTGTGATTTGTCTTGGCCGGCTTGCTCTTACATATCCAAATGCATCCCTATCGGAGGCAAATTTTAATTTGTTGGCTGTTGTTTATTCAGTCGTTTTGCTTTCCCATCTCTATTTACTACGGCAACGTCCTCAAGGAATAGAGTGGACTTTCCTCACAATCTTTTTGGTATGGGCGACAGATACCGGTGCATATCTTATAGGGAGGCAATTTGGCCGGCATCTTTTGGCTCCTCATGTAAGCCCCAAGAAAACAGTGGAGGGTTCCATTGGCGGACTGATATTCAGTATGGCGGTAGCAGTCGTCTGGTGGCGGTTCATGGGCGGTACATCTTTGCTAACATACATAATACTGGCAACGGTGATAGGAATCAGCGGTCAGATTGGAGATCTGTTTGAATCAGCCTTAAAACGCAGTGCGGGGGTAAAAGATTCCGGCAAACTTATTCCAGGTCATGGCGGGATCTTAGATCGTTTTGATAGTCTTATCTTTGCGCTCCCATTAGTATACTATGGAGTGATATTACTGTCTTGAGGTGAAGGTATTGAGTATACAGAAACACCCGCTATGGTCTAATATTAACCGGCTGGCCATTGTCACGAGTCTTTTAATCCTTCTTAAATTGTTCACGTATTTTTTTGAAAAATTTTTGCCTGTATTCGGTAATGTAATCAGTGAGTTGTTCAGTGCTTTTCTGCCCTTCATTATTGCTCTGATCATTGCCTTTTTGCTGGAACCCCTGCTTGTTCGGGTCATGGGAACCATAAGGATTCGCCGCTCATATGCAGCTGTGCTCACATTGCTTTTGGCGATTGCAGGAGTAAGCCTTTTTATATTTTTAATCGTGGCCCGTCTCTATACCGAATTGTCAGAGTTGGCTGTAAAACTCCCTAATTATGGATATTTGGTAGACCTGGTGACAAAGCAAGTTGATACTGCTGAAAAGTTTGTCAAGGTTAATCCTCAAATCCAAGACACGCTGTTCACATCTACGGAAACTATTGCTCGTACTCTTCAGGATTGGGCAAAATCCGGCAGTACCTTATTGCTTTCATTACTGACCGCTTTGCCGCGAGTTTTTATTGTTATTGTAGTTTCTATTGTAGCTACTTTGTTGATAAGCTCAAGCTATCCTGATGTGAAACGATTTATAGCTAAGTTGTTTCCCGGACGTTTCCACGTAAGTGCACAAGCAATTAGTGCGGACTTGGGCGCTGCTGTAGTGGGATATATACGGGCACAGGCTATTTTAGTCTCTGTGACGGCTCTTTCGACCATTGCCGGACTGTTAATTATGGGCAACCGTTATGCTGTTACTTTAGGGGTGGCTGCCGGACTTTTGGACATTGTTCCAATTGTCGGAACAGGGATTCTCTTTGTCCCTTGGATTGTGGGACTGTTCATTATGGGCTTATTTGGAGAAGGCTTAAAGCTGCTGTTGATGTGGATTATTACGGTGACAGTTCGACAGTTTTTAGAACCCAGGATATTTGCCAAGGGAATTGGGATTCACCCATTGCCTACACTTATATCTATGTATGTAGGGCTCCATCTGATTGGAGGGTTTGGTCTGATTCTGGGACCTGCCTGTGTCATTTGCTATGAAGCAGTACGGAGAGTCAATGTTTTCGGACCGCCTAAAGATTAAGGTCATTATCAATAGAAAATCAACCAAAGATAAAATATCAGCTTTATAGAGCAGGAAGAGATGAACAGCTTGAAAACTCTCACTCTATTAGGATCAACAGGGTCCATTGGACGTCAAACACTGGATGTTGTACGTCACGCTGAAGGCTGCCTTAAAATCCATGCCTTGGGGGCAGGGAAAAATGTTCGGCTAATGGAAGAACAGGCGCGTTTGTTTCGCCCGGCGGTCGCTGTGATGATGGACGAGACTGCTGCCCGTGAGCTACGGGAGCGGTTGAAGGATCTGCCCATTAAGGTAGACCAAGGTATGGAAGGTATTATTAATTCTGTAACTGCTGAAGAGGTGGATACGGTTGTTACTGCCTTGTCAGGCAGAGTAGGACTTGAGCCCACTCTTGAGGCCATTAAAGCCGGAAAAACTATCGCATTGGCTAATAAAGAAACCTTGGTGGCCGGCGGAGATTTAGTCATGTCTTCGGCCCAAGCCATGAATTGCAAAATACTCCCCGTTGACAGTGAACACTCGGCCATTTTTCAGTGTTTGGAAGAGAACCCGGAAACAATTGAGCGTATTATTTTAACAGCATCCGGGGGTCCTTTTTTCGGCTGGAGTAAGGAAAGGTTAGAAAGTGTTACCCTAGAAAATGCTCTCCGTCATCCTAATTGGGAGATGGGCGCGAAAATTACTATTGATTCTTCGACGATGATGAATAAAGGTCTTGAAGTCATTGAAGCGCATCATTTATTTAATGTGGCGTATGATGGGATAGAGGTTCTTATTCATCCCCAAAGTGTCGTACACTCTATGGTGGAATATTATGATGGCTCAGTCTTGGCTCAGTTAGGCAGACCGGATATGCGCTTGCCCATTCAATATGCCTTAAGTTACCCGACACGCTGGAAGAATCCTTTTGAGCGTCTGGACCTCAGAGGAAAAACCTTAACCTTTCATGAACCTGATTTTGAGGCTTTTCCAGCCCTAGCCTTAGCCTATCAAGCTGGAAGACGAGGAGGAACCCTGCCGGCGGCGATGAATGCTGCCAATGAAGTAGCAGTCTCAGCATTTCTGCAAAGAAAAGTTTCTTATTTGGGCATAATAGATATTGTTGGAGAAGTATGTGCTGAACATAAGGTTTTAGACAGCATGGATTTGGACAGCATACTCGATGCAGACAGTTGGGCACGTCACCGGGCCGAAGAGCTTATATTAACTTAAGGTAACTATGATGTTCGAACCACGAATCTCGAGCCAACGAACATCGATAAAGGGGGGGGTAAAGTGTTAACGACACTCGCCATTGTTTTTGTTTTTGGAAGTATGGTAATGATTCATGAATTCGGACATTATATTGTGGCAAAATGGATTGGAGTCAAGGTTATAGAATTCAGTTTTGGTTTTGGTCCCAAAATTTTAGGTTATCAAGGGAAAGAAACATTATATGCTTGGCGCCTTATTCCTTTAGGAGGATTTGTCAAGCTTTACGGTATGGATGCGGAAGCGGATGAGCAAGGAAACGCTGTCATAGCGTCGAAAACAGATCCGAGAAGTTTTTTGAATAAGCCTGTTTGGCAGCGTATGGCTGCCATTGCCGCAGGACCGATTATGAATTTTGTATTGGCTATTATCATGTTTGTCAGCGTGTTTGCCTATCTTGGGATACCAACCCAAAGTAATGTGGTTGGCTCTTTAGTTAAGGGAAAACCAGCTGCCATTTCTGGAATTGAGCCAGGAGATAGGATAATCGCGGTGAACAAGGAGTTAACACCAGATTGGGCTCGTTTGACAGAAGTCATTCATTCTAAACCAAATCAAATTTTGAGTTTAACGATTGAACGAGCGAACGATAAGCAACGCCAAACCATATCTATTAAGACAGAAAAAGATGCTCAAACAGGGAATGGGATGATCGGAATAGCGCCAGTGGAAGAAGTCATTTATGTGCATGCGTCAATTCTTGAGGCAACCCGTGTGGGAATTCAACGTTCTGTAGATTTTACAAAGCTGATTGTAGTTTCTTTGGTGCAAATGATCACAGGAAAAATCCCCGCCGATGTAGGCGGACCGATTATGATTGCTCAGGTTATCGGCGAAGGGGCTAAGGAAGGATTTTCTAATTTACTTGGTCTGACAGGGGTTCTGAGCATTCAATTGGGCCTCATAAATTTGTTTCCTATTCCTGCCTTGGATGGAAGCAGATTGGTGTTTTTATTGATTGAAGGATTAAGAGGCAAACCACTGAATCCCGAGAAGGAAAATATGATTCATTTAGTAGGCTTTGTATTGCTTATGGGCTTAATGCTTGCCGTCACTTATAAAGACATAGTGCGCTTGTTTGTAAAAGCCGGTTAATATACAGGGGGTACAAATTTGTGTTACAGAGAAAGTTGACCAAAGCGGTGCAGGTTGGATCTGTAACCGTTGGAGGCGGGAATCCGATCGTCGTGCAATCCATGACGAACACGGATACTCGTGATATTGACAGTACACTTGCGCAAATTCACGCTTTGGCAAAAGTGGGCTGTGAAATTGTGAGATTAGCTGTTTTAGATGAAGATGCCGCCAATGCTCTTCATCAAATAACTATAGCGAGTCCGCTCCCCGTCATTGCCGATATTCATTTTGATTATCGTTTAGCCATCAAGGCAGTAGAACAAGGTATTCATGGACTGAGATTAAATCCCGGCAATATTGGCGCCCGTTGGAAAGTTCAAGAGGTTGTGCGTGCCGTCAGAGAAAAGGAGTTACCGATTCGAATTGGAGTCAATGCCGGTTCCTTGGAAAAGGAACTTTTAGAAAAGTACGGCGGGCCTACAGTTGAAGGGATGGTGGAAAGCGCTCTAGGACATATTCATCTGCTTGAAGAAGAGGGCTACGATAAAATGAAAGTTTCCCTGAAAGCCTCTTCCGTTCCTCTCATGCTGGAAGCTTATCGCAGAATCCATCACCTTATAGATTACCCCTTGCATTTAGGGGTAACTGAAGCGGGAACAGTCCGTTCAGGTGTTGTCAAATCGGCTATAGGTATTGGGACTCTTCTAGCTGAAGGAATTGGAGATACCTTGCGTGTGTCTCTTACCGGCGACCCAGTGCGGGAAATTCCCGTTGCCCTAGAAATATTGCATGTCCTTGGTTTACGGCAGCGCAGTGTAGAGTTAATCAGCTGTCCCACATGTGGCCGTACCCAGGTTGACTTAGCAGACTTGGCAGAAAAAGTGGAAGAACGGTTAGCTGAGCTGCCGCCCTTGGACAAGCCTTTAAAAGTCGCTGTCATGGGATGTGCGGTTAATGGACCTGGGGAAGCACGAGAAGCTGATTATGGGATTGCCGGAGGAAAAGGCATGGGGCTGTTATTTCGCAAAGGTCAAATTATTGCCCGCCTTCCAGAGGCGGAATTACTCGAAGCGCTTCTCCGGGAAATTGAGGAGTATGTATTGGCGCATCAGATAATTATTGAAGAGTAAACCTTCTTCTTCTACATCTGAGCAGAATAGACAACTAAGAAAAGTAATAAACGATATTTGGAAAGGAATGGACATCATGCTTGTCAGTCAATTATTAAATCCGACACTCCGAGAGGTTCCAGCTGAAGCAGAAGTTATCAGCCATCAATTGATGGTGCGTGCCGGTCTGATTCGAAAATCAGCCTCTGGCTTATACACCTTTTTACCGTTGGGGCTGCGAGTGTTAAGAAAGATCGAAACCATTGTCCGGGAGGAAATGGACGCTAAAGGCGGGCAGGAAGTGTTAATGCCTATCATGCAGCCTGCTGAATTGTGGAAAGAGAGTGGGCGCTGGGATGTGTACGGTGCTGAGCTATTCCGATTAAAAGACCGCCATAATCGCGAATTCTGCTTAGGACCAACTCATGAAGAAATTATCACGGACCTTGTGCGGGGTGAAATCCGCTCTTATAAACAGTTGCCTATGCTTCTATACCAAATTCAAAATAAATACCGGGATGAGAGACGTCCTCGTTTTGGCTTAATGCGCGGACGTGAATTCATTATGAAAGATCTCTATTCTTTTGACCGTGATGAGGCTGGGCTGCATGAAAGTTACCAAAAAATGTACGATGCCTATTGCAGAATCTTTGCCCGTTGTGGTTTGAGTTTTCGCCCTGTAGAAGCGGATGCCGGAGCAATCGGCGGTACCGGCGGTACCCACGAGTTTATGGTACTCGCGGATTCAGGAGAGAATTCGGTGGTCTATTGCTCAGGGTGTGATTATGCGGCCAATACCGAAAAATCTGAGTGCCGGCCTCAAGCTGTTGAAGATGAATCTCCTCAAGGGCAGCGGAAGCTGGTGCCTACCCCCGGTGTCAAAACTATCGAGAGTCTAAGTGAATTTTTGGCAGTACCCAAGACTGCCTTAGTAAAATCTCTGCTTTATCAAGGGGATGACAAAATCTTCTTGGTCTTGGTACGCGGGGACCGTACCCTTAATGAAATTAAACTGAACAACGCTTTAGGCGGATTCGTTTCTCTTCAGCTGGCTTCACCTGAGTTAGTTAAGGAAATTTTAGGTTGTGAACCAGGTTCCGTGGGCCCGGTCGATACACCGGCAGGCCTAATGGTCGTGGCAGACGAAGAAGTCCCTTTAATGAAGAGGGCTGTATGTGGTGCAAATCAGGCAGACCACCATTACACCGATGTTGTTCCCAGCCGGGATTTCCGTATTGATCAAGTTCTCGACTTGCGAATGGTGGAACCAGGTGAAGCTTGTCTCAAATGTGGTGCTCCCCTTAAAGAGGCTAGAGGAATCGAAGTAGGACAGGTCTTTAAATTAGGGACTAAATACAGCAAAGCATTAGGAGCTAATTTCTTAGACGAAAACGGCGTGGAACGAAGCTGTGTCATGGGCTGTTATGGAGTTGGTGTAAGCAGAACCATGGCGGCTGCCATAGAGCAAAATAATGATGAGTTTGGAATTATTTGGCCTATGCCTATTGCTCCTTATCAGGTTATTATCGTGCCAACCAGTAACAAAGATGCTCTCGTTGTTGAAACAGCGGATAAACTTTATCAAGAGCTGCAACGGCTGGGAGTTGAAGTTGTCCTTGATGACCGGGATGAACGTGCCGGTGTGAAATTTAAAGACGCTGATTTGGTTGGATATCCCATAAGAGTGACCTTGGGCAGCAAAACCCTTGCTAATGGCCAGGTTGAACTGAAAGAGCGAAAATCCGGGGAAACTCATTTAATAAACATTGAAGACCTTTCTCATCAGGTTAAAGAAATGGTTAAGAAAGCTCTAAAGTGTTAGTTTTATGATTCTTCCTCTGATATTGAAAGAATCATTGATTGTACTTTTTTCATTTGGACCTCCAGACAATAGAATTTGCTATTGATTATTGATTATTGATTATTGATTATTGATTATTGATTATTGATTATTGATTTTAAAAAAACTATAATAGTCATTAGCTCGCTAAAAACCAATTGAATAATGCTGGATGAAATTTATGGGAGAGTGGCATTCAATTGCCTGCCGAAGAGGTAGTACTTTCAGGAGCTTGAACTTCCAAGCGGGACCGTAAATTGACAGGACTCTGGAGAGATCCAATTAATGGGCGCCGAAGGGGCAACGCAATATGCTTTGCTAATCTCTCAGGCAAAAGGACAGAGTATTTAAAGTTTATGCCAATGACATTTTGTCAGTGGGCTTCTAAACTTTTCTTACAGGTAAGCCAGAGTCAAATCGCAATGATTTGGCTCTTTTTTTACCTTGAAAAAGAGTTTAAAACCATGCATCAAAAGAGCTCATAGACCCAAGGGCCAGGGCAGCTTCGCCCGCAGAAGAGAACCCATTGCATGGAGAGGCGGTAAAACTTTGCAGTACATACTTTCTGAAGCTTAGATGAAGCAATGGTAATCGCCAGAGTCTTAACAGCTTGGTGTTAGCAAGACTTTAAAATAGCAACATGGAGAAGACAGAAATTTAAGGAGGAGCATTAAGACATGGAATGGTTTCACAACATCGTCATCTGGTTAAATGATTATCTCTGGGGTCCCCCAATGTTGATTCTTCTTTTCGGTACGCATTTATTTCTTACCTTCCGAACCAGGTTCATTCAAAAGCACATAATTAAGGCCATTAAGTTATCCATAACCAAGGACAAAGCCTCTGAAGGAGATGTAAGTCAATTTGGGGCTCTTGCGACGGCATTGGCAGCAACCATTGGGACCGGCAATATTGTTGGAGTTTCGACAGCAGTTGCTCTGGGCGGTCCTGGAGCTGTACTTTGGTGTTGGCTGACGGGCGTCTTTGGCATTGCAACTAAATACTCCGAGGCTTTATTATCTGTTAAATACCGTGTTAAGACTTCTGACGGCACCATGCTTGGCGGGCCGATGTATGCTTTAGAGAATGGTCTCGGTCAAAAAGGATTGGCGGTCTTATTTTGTATCTTTACAGCAATTGCTGCTTTTGGAATTGGCAACACAGTTCAAGCAAATTCAATTTCTACAATGGTCCAGGAGACTTTCAATATCTCCTCATATATTACCGGCGGTATTATGGCCCTCCTAACAGGGGTAGTTATTATCGGTGGGGTTAAATCTATAGCTTTAGTATGTGAGAAATTAGTACCACTCATGGCCTTATTTTATGTTGTTGGCTGTATCATTATCTTAGTTTTAAATTCTTCACATGTAATTCCGGCAATCAGTTTGATTGTTAGTTCCGCATTTTCTCCTCAGGCAGCCGGCGGCGGCTTTATTGGCGCATCTGTTATGATGGCTGCACGCTATGGTATAGCCCGGGGGTTGTTCTCCAACGAATCCGGGTTAGGATCTGCTCCTATTGTAGCTGCTGCCGCCCAAACCAGAAATCCTGTACGTCAGGCCCTTGTTTCTGCTACCGGAACTTTCTGGGATACAGTGGTAGTCTGTGCAATGACAGGAGTGGTTGTTGTGAGTAATATCATGAGCAACCCTGCAGCAACGGAAGGCTTAAAAGGTGCCGCCCTGACCAAGGCGGCTTTTGCCCAAATTCCGGTTGTCGGTCCCTTTGTATTAACCGTTGGTTTATTAACCTTTGTGTTCTCAACGATCCTGGGCTGGTCCTATTACGGAGAGAGAGCAATTGAGTACTTGTTTGGCAAAGCTGCCATCCTGCCTTACCGGATTCTTTGGGTTTTTGCAGTATTCCTGGGCTCTATTATGACGCTTCAGCTGGTTTGGGACATGGCAGATGCCATGAATGCCCTGATGGCCATACCAAACCTCATCTCTCTGCTCCTCTTAAGCGGAGTTATAGTAGCGGAAACGAAAAAGTACCTTTGGGAAGACAATTTGGATGAGATCTCCAAGGATCCAATACCGGTAATTAAAAAATAAGTGTTATCTCAGGAGAATCGCCGCCTGGTTTCTGTTTCAAATTCGGATTTAAATCCGAATTTGAACTGTCGTTCATTTATCTTTCTGACAGGCTTTAATACAGGGGCGGATCGTACAAATCACTTGTGGCTGAATCCGTGGTTTCAACCAGCTCGGCTTCCACCCCTGACGAAATAATGGGCATGGATGATCCTCCCTTATTCCGGATTTTGCTAAGACTTAGCCTATCATTATTATCTTATGCACTTTGTCCGGCAGAGGTTACCCTTGTCTGGGGTTATTTAGGACTAAATAAAGACAAGACTGTAAAGTGCCTAGGCGCTTACATTCTTGTCTTATTTTTGTCACCAATAAGGGCTTGCGTTGCTCAGGACATTTAAATTCGGAATCGATTCCGAATTTGAGCGATTGATGTAAGGCCGTACAAAGTAGTCGAAAGCTCTTGCCGGTATGCTGCGGTACGAAGACACTGTCTTCGCACGAATTAACTTACTTGCACAGATGCGGCGAAGCTGCCCGACCTCAGGACACGTCCTTTTTTCATCCTCTTAATGGCTTAACCTTCCGAGAAACGCCTGAGTTCGTTTTTCTTGAGGATTTCCAAAAATCTGGGCAGGCGGCCCTTCTTCGACTATTTTCCCTTCATCAATAAAAATGACTCGATCGGCTACTTCCCGGGCAAAGCCCATTTCATGGGTAACAACAACCATGGTCATGCCATCTTCTGCCAATTGCTTCATTACGGTAAGAACTTCCCCCACCAGCTCGGGATCAAGAGCTGAAGTGGGCTCATCAAAGAGCATTATTTTGGGATGCATAGCTAAGGCTCGAGCAATGGCTACTCGTTGACATTGCCCGCCTGACAACGTGCCGGGATAACAGTTTTGTTTATCGGAAAGACCAACCTTAGCAAGCAATTCTTGAGCAACCTTAATAACCTGCTTCTTTGGCTGATGGAGGACGTGAACGGGAGCTTCAATGATATTTTCCAAGACTGTCAAATGGGGGAAGAGATTGAATTGCTGGAATACCATTCCTACCTGACGACGGATTTGTTTGAGACTTTTTGAATTTCTCTCTAAGGGGGTACTTTCGATCAAAATCTCTCCTGATGTCAATGTCTCTAAGCCGTTTAAACAGCGCAAAAACGTACTTTTCCCTGAGCCGCTGGCTCCGATAAGCACAACAACCTCGCCGGTGGACACCGTCGCATCAATGCCGTCAATAACCCGGTTATAGCCAAAGTCTTTAACTAACCTGTTAACTGTAATCATTGGTGGATTATTTGTTATCGTTAACCCCAATCTCAACACGCCCTTGTCCGATTTTCTTTCGATAAACGCCATTCAAGGCTGCGTAAAGCAGCGGATATTACCGTTGTCATTAGTAAATATAAGAGAGCTGCAGTGGTATAGAATTCCAAAGAACCAAATGTCACACTGGCAAAGCGTTGGGAAGTTTGGAGGAGTTCCGACATGGTGATGACGGAACAAAGAGAAGAATCTTTCAAGGAGATGATAAATTGATTGCCTAATGACGGAATAGAAATGCGCAAGGCCTGGGGAAAGATAATTCTGCGCATCGTCAAAAACTTTCCCATGCCAAGAGACAGAGAAGCTTCCGTTTGTCCTTTGGGAATTGCTTCAATGCCCCCCCGAAAGACCTCAGCGATATAAGCACCGCTGTTAATTCCCAATCCCAGAATAGAAGAGGCAAAAGCATTGAGTGTGATGCCCAGCTGTGGGAGACCAAAATAGATGAGAAATAACTGAACAAGCAAAGGGGTTCCCCTAATCAGCCAAATGTAAAAATGAGCAATATACTTCAGAGGAGTGTGGGATATTTTTAGGATCGCTGCAATCAGACCAATAATGATACCGAATGCTATCCCTAAGACGGCCAATTCTATGGTTAGGGCTGCCCCTTGTAATAAGAACGGCAGATATTTTACGATGATGCTAAAATCCAGATCCATTGCCAATAACCTCCAGTTTGATCAGAGCACACCCCTTTGCTGAATCAATCATAGGATTAACGGATATCCTGATTGAAATACTTTTCACTAATAGCTTTGTAGGTGCCGTCATCCATCATATCTGTAAGAGCTTTGTTAACTGCATCTAATAGTTCAGGACTGTCTTTACGAATAGCGATCCCCATTTTCTCCACATATATTAAATCACCAACTAATTTAAAAGGATAATTATTATTCTTAATAGCATTTAAACCTACAATTTTATCCGTAATTACGGCATCAAGTCTGCCATTAAGCATATCATGAAAGGCATCAGGGTCACCTTTGTAAGTGTTGACATTGGCACCCAGTTCCCGAGCTTTCGTTTCAAAAGTTGTACCGAGAACAACGCCGACGGTTTTGCCTTTCAAATCATCAGCGCCGCTGATCGTTGAATCCGAGGGTACAATAATTTGGGCTCCAGAGCGATAGTAAGGATTACTAAAATTGACTTTTTGCAATCGTTCATCAGTAATGGCCATACTGCCTAAAATCATATCAAATTTGCTGGTTGTTAAGCCGGCGATGATTCCATCCCATTCGGTGGCAATTGGCTCGGGGTTGACATTGATTCTCTTGGCGATTTCCTGGCCAATTTCCACATCAAACCCAGTCAGCTCATTTTCCTCGTTAAAGTAGTTGAATGGGGGATACTGTCCACTCATAGCAAATGTGATTTTTCCAGCAGCCTTAATTTTTTCCAGGGTAGTTGCAGGTGTTTTTTCAGAATCCGAATTACTTTTAGAAGCACCGCAACCGGTCATTACCAATAAGATTAGTGTAGCAAGGATAAGTAATTTTAACTTTTTCATGATCTTTTTCTCCCTCCTATGTACCTGTTATCTTTTGATAAACACTCATATCAATGCCCTTTATTAAGGCAATAGGACCACCTCCAGCAAAGCTAAATATTAATCGATACAGATTTTCCCTAACAACTTCATTTATAATTATAAGTTGTTACTTTCCTTAGTATACCATAATTTATACGTTAGGCCAATTATCAAATAAAATCTTGGGGTTATAATTCTACAAAATTTAAAGTTGACAATTATTTGCAAACAACTTATTATATTTAAAGAAGTTGTCAGTTTATCCTTACCCTGGGTTGAATTTAAAGGCCCCTTTTAGCCATCTATGGTTACAGAGGTACTGCTATCCAAAAACCTGGCCAAGTATTGTGTGTTTCACCTCAAAATCCAGGTCGAAGTATAGACAGTTTCTGAAGGTTATCGAGTGCAAAGACAGTGTCTGCAAGAGGGTTTAACCCGTGCGAAAACAGTGTTTTCGTCGTGGGCACCTGCCAAGTATTTTAGTAACCGAAGCCTAAGCTATTTTGGATAAACTTTCGGGTAACCAGACGAGGAGGTAGAATAAATGAATGATCAACGAAAAGTATTGTGGCCTGATGTGAGCGACGAACAATGGAATGATTGGAATTGGCAAATTTCAAATCGAATTACAAATCAAAAGGAACTCCTGGAATCAATGTCTCTAGACGTTGTGGAAGCAGATCAAATAGAGGAGTGTCTAAAAAATTTTCGTATGGCAATCACACCATACTATTTTTCTCTTATAGATCTAAAAGATCCTGATTGTCCGATTCGAAAACAAGCAATTCCTTCCATCCTTGAACTGAATAAATCCTCTTGTGATTTAGATGATCCGCTGCACGAAGAAGCAGATTCTCCTGTACCGGGATTAACACACCGTTACCCTGATCGGGTCTTGCTCCTGGTAACTGATCAATGCTCAATGTATTGCAGACATTGCACCAGAAGAAGGATGGCTGGGCAGACAGACAAGGCCTTGCCCCTTAATCGCTTTAAGCTTGCTCTGGAATATATCCGCTCCAACCCTCAAATTCGAGATGTACTCATATCCGGGGGGGATCCATTTACACTTTCCGATGAGCGTCTGGAATATATCCTAACTAATCTTCGTTCAATTCCTCACGTTGAGATTATCAGAATTGGGACAAGAACTCCGGTTGTTCTTCCCATGCGTATTACAGAGAATCTGATCCGGATTTTGCAAAAGTTTCAGCCAATTTGGATTAATACTCACTTCAATCATCCAAAAGAAATTACTGGTGAAGCTCGTGAGGCGCTGAATAAACTCGCCAACGCAGGTATACCTCTTGGCAACCAATCCGTTTTACTTAAAGGAATCAATGATTGTCCGATAATCATGAAGAAACTGGTTCATGAACTGGTTAAATCCCGTGTAAGACCCTATTATTTGTATCAATGCGATCTATCCCGTGGCATTGAACATTTCCGGACATCCGTTAGTACCGGTCTGGAAATCATCGAAATGCTTAGGGGCCATACCTCAGGTTTTGCAGTTCCAACCTTTGTCGTTGACTCGCCGGGAGGCGGAGGAAAAATTCCTTTACAGCCAAACTATTTGATTTCTCAATCCAATGACAAAGTAATCCTGCGTAATTATGAAGGAGTTATCAGCGTCTATCAGGAGCCTGAAGACAAAGAAAGCCGCTGTAAGACATGCCCGAACCCTTGCACAAGTATGAAGACCCGTAAAATTGGTTTAGTAAAGCTGCTTCAGGGTGAGCGTATCAGTCTGACCCCTCAAGAAAACCAGCGACAGGAGAGACGAAAAAAAGTCTCCGGCGGAGGTGGAGCTAATGCTTAACACGATGGGCCTGTGTTCCTTAAAATCCGTTATTGTGGATGAAAGGAATAAACGGCTAGTCGTCAATGGCTATCCAGAAGAGACTAACCCAGCTTTTTTTAGTCGTGAGCTCATTGATTTTGCAGTGGCAAGAAAACTCGAAAAAATATGGCTTTGGGCTATCCCTGCAGATGTGCCTGAATTTTTGGGATGCGGATTTCGTACGGAAGGGAGTCTCTTCCGGGATAAGTATGATGAATTTGCCATTAGCCTTGCTTACTATGTTAGTTTTTCTAGGGGAAATTCCGATAAACTGGAATCTGAAAATGATATTATTAACACTGTCAGGACGGAACCGATTAGGAGGATGCCCTCCTTGCCGCAAGGGATGGAGCTAAAACTTCTGAATGAATCCTTTGCACCGGAAATATCAAAACTATTAACCCAAGTGTTTAAAACTTACCCATCGCCTGTGGAAGATGATCAATATGTCCAGTCCTTGATTAAAAATGGGAATATTTTCGCCGGAGCATTCTTTGAAGAGAGGCTCGTTGCCGTTGCAGCAGCTTACCCGGATGATACTTTAAAACGCTGCGAAATGACGGATTGTGCAACCTTAAAAGAGTATCGAGGTTATTCACTTTCCCAACGTCTCCTGGACATATTAGAGCAGGAGATCCAAAAGTACGGATCCTATATTCTCTTTACATTGGCACGTGCCCAGTCATATGGGATGAATAGAGTATTTCACAAGCTTGGGTACAGATTTCAAGGCCGCTTAATCAAGAATTGTGATATCGCGGGTTCTTTTGAAGATATGAATCTTTGGGTCAAATAGGGGTATGCTTATGTATCGAAGAATTGTAGTTCCGGTGGATTCTTCTGCTCTATCCAGACGTGCTTTAGAGTATGCCCTAGAGTTATGCAAAGGTACAGGTGCCGAATTAACCGTTGTATACATCAACCCAATCATCCCCAGCTGGTATGGCGGATCAATCCCGGAAAGATGTTTTACTTTATTGGAAGCCATTGGTACGGAAGAGAGTTTAAATAACCTGCTTTCAGACCTTGACGTTAAATCTCTCTCAATCAGTAAAAAAACGGCTGCCGGCAACCCAGTTACACTGATTATAGGTATGGCTAAGGAAGAAAAGGCAAATTTAATAGTCATGGGCAGCAGAGGATTTAATTGGCTGACAGGACTGCTGTTGGGAAGCGTCAGTCAATGGGTGATTAAATACGCTCCCTGCCCTGTGCTTATTGTCAAATAGGAAGGAAGGATGACTTGCTTCCTTCCTATTTTTCTAATATGATTTATTCCCTTGGAGAAGGCTGTTCAATATCAGGAGTACTACCTGGGACTTCAACATGTTGTGAGAAAGCAAAGTTTGGCTCGTACTTCAAGCAGAAGGAGAAATATTGTCGCAATTGAAAAGTTGGATGATGAACGGATCAAATTATTTTTGATCAAAGGAAATAAGCTTCTGCAGAGAATGGTTCTAAATTGGATTCCATTTAAGCATTTAAAAAATAAGTCTTTCTTAGATACAACAATCAGTAAGATTATCTCCTATATATTTACAGTATTCACCAATGGTACATCTTGTTTTTAGTTATAAATGTGTCATATTTTATGAGGAAAGGGGTTATCTACTTAGTAGTAGGTTGCACAGATGTATTGAATGTGCTATATTAGTATAAGGAAATTTGTAGGGTTGATGGTAAGGAGTGGGTTCAAGCCCGCTCCTTCGTTTGTCCATATCGTGGCGTAAGTATAACTCATACTCATCTACGTTAGACTATAATAGGATTGGTTATGTTACGTTACGTTTAAAGGAGCGATATCATATGAATCAAGCATTGGTACAAAAAATTGGGGTAATGGTTGAGCCATTAATTAAGGAAAAAGGCCTTGAATTAATCGATGTAGAGTACGTTAAAGAAGGCGCACATTGGTATTTGCGCCTGTTTATAGATAAAGACGGCGGCGTAGACATGGATGATTGTACTGCTGTAAGTCACGTTGTCAGTGAAATGTTGGATGAGAAAAATCCCATTCCGCAAGCATACATGCTTGAAGTGTCTTCACCTGGGCTTGAGCGTCCTCTCAAAAAGGAAGAGGACTTTGTTCGTTTTCAGGGAAATTTAGTTACGGTGCTGACAACATCGAAGTTTATGGGATACGAGAAGTTTATAGGGAATCTAGTTGGTCTTATAAACAATGAGATCGTTTTAGAATATAATGATGAGCGCATCTCAATTCCTCGTAATTTAGTGAAAAAAGCTCATTTAGCAATAGATTTTTAATGTCAGGGTTCTGTCCGACCTTCCCCGACACCTTACCAACACTTCATCCGGCCATCACATTAATGCAAGAGAAGATGACTGCCGGTTACTTTTAAGACTTGATGCTGCCTGGTTTTTCTAATGTACAACAGAATAAGGAGGAAAATGTAGAAATGAATATGGAGTTCATCGAGGCCCTTCACGAGCTAGAAAAAGGACGAGGAATATCGGCAGAGATTCTATTTGAGGCAATTGAGGCCGCACTGATCTCTGCCTACAAAAAGAATTTCGGATCATTACAAAATGTCCGAGTTCTTATTGATCGCTTAACCGGCGAGTTTAAAGTTTATGCTCGTAAGACCATCGTTGATGTCGTGGAGGACCCTCGGACTCAGGTGAGTTTGGGAGAGGCGCGTAATCTTGATCCTAATTATCAGTTGGAAGATATCGTGGAATATGAAGTAACTCCTCGTGAATTCGGTCGAATTGCTGCGCAAACTGCCAAACAAGTTGTTGTGCAGCGTATCAGAGAAGCTGAACGCGGTATGATCTACGATGAGTTTGTTAATCGAGAAGGAGACATCGTTACAGGGGTTGTGCAACGGTATGAGCAAAAGAATGTAATTGTCGATTTAGGTAAGGTTGAAGCGGTTCTGCCGGCTCAAGAACAAATCCCGGGAGAAAGCTATCAATCATTTGAGCGTATTAAAACCTATGTTGTAGAGGTTAAGAAGACGACTAAAGGGCCGCAGATTATGCTGTCCCGAACTCATCCAGGGTTGATAAAGCGTTTATTCGAACTCGAAGTACCTGAGATACATGATGGTGTTGTAGAGATAAAGGGGGTTTCTCGTGAAGCCGGAGCTCGATCCAAAATAGCAGTTTATTCACGAGATCCTAATGTTGATCCCGTCGGAGCCTGTGTCGGACCTAAGGGAGTACGGGTACAAACCATTGTCACTGAATTGAAAGGGGAAAAAATTGATATTGTTAATTTCTCCCTGGATCCTCAAGAGTATGTAGCTAACTCGCTTTCTCCGGCAAAAGTCTTGCAAGTCTATCCTAAACTTAATGAAAAGGTTGCCATTGTCGTGGTTCCTGACTATCAGCTTTCCTTAGCTATAGGCAAAGAGGGACAAAATGCACGTTTGGCAGCAAAACTTACAGGCTGGAAGATTGATATAAAAAGCGAGTCTCAAGCAATAGCCCATAATATTATTCCTCAAGGGCAAGAAGAGTATGAAAACTACGATGAATTCGATGAGTATGAGGAATACTCCGATTATGATGAGTATTCGGATACCGAAGAATATCAGGAGTATCAAGAAGAGCAGGATTATCAAGAAGACGTTGGTAAAGAGAGAAGTCAACATACCGCCAACGAAGAATACAATGATTACGATCTTGCTGAACCCTACACAGATTATAACGAGGAGCTCGACTCCCTTGAATATGATGACAATGATATTATAGATGAAGAGCTTGCAGATTTAGATCTGGATCTCGAAGAAGCTCCGAAGGATAAAAAGAAGAAGGGGTGAAGGTATGAAGACACGGAAAATTCCGATGCGGATGTGCTTGGGCTGCCAAGAAATGAAGCCCAAAAAAGAGCTTCTGAGAGTTGTGAGAACTCCGGAAGGTACGATTGAGCTCGATCCAACTGGAAAGCGGAATGGTCGTGGCGCATATCTTTGTTCCAACGTAGACTGTTTTCACACCGCCGTTAAAGAGCGACGTTTCAGGAAAGCCTTTGGAGTGGATGTGGATCCAGAGGTATTTCAGCATTTGGAAGGGAAAATAAGTTCGTGAATACACGTATCCAATCGCTCATTGGAATTGCTCGGCGGGCTGGTAGAATTGCCTCAGGAGATGCTCAAATTGAGGCTATGGTTAAAAAAAGAAAAGGTTTTCTCCTTATCATTGCGGAAGATGCCCATGGAGCTCAAAAAAAGTATTCTCAATGGGCAAGTGATATATCGTTGCCGGTATTAATTGCCGGTACCAAACTAGAACTAGGACGTTCTATAGGACTTTCGCCGCGTTCAGCAGTGCTTATTTTGGATCAAGGGTTTGCTAAGGCTATTTTACTAGCAAGGAGCTGATGCTTGGAGCGTAATGTGGGAGCCGATTATGTGGGGGTGGTTTAATGAGTATTCGTGTTCATGAATTGGCAAAAGAATTAAATTTGAGCAGTAAAGAAGTGATGACAAAACTCGTGGCTATGGGAACTGATGTGAAAAATCATTTGAGTACGGTTGACCAAAGGGATGTAGATCGTTTGAAGAACCAACTGAAAGGAAAGGAGAAAAATTTGGAGCGTTCTGAACACAAAAGTACCGAAGAGACAAAGCAGAATAGATCAGGATCTGTACAAGACGAAATGCTGAAAGATCCCCGTTCAGCACCGGAACGAAAAACTCAGAATCCACGTCCGGATGGGCAGTTCCAAAGTTCCCGGTCAGGAATGGAAGGACGTTCCCAAGGTCCCAGACAAGGAACGGAAGGACGTCCGCAAGGTCCCAGACCAGGAAATCAAGGGCAGGCTCAAAGTCCACGTCCTGGAAACCAAGGACAGCGTCCGCAAGGACCACGTCCAGGATACCAAGGACAGTCCCAAGGACCACGTCCAGGGTATCAAGGACAACCCCAAGGACCACGTCCAGGGTATCAAGGGCAGTCTCAAGGACCACGTCCAGGGTATCAAGGGCAGTCTCAAGGACCGCGACCGGGGTATCAAGGGCAGCCTCAAGGACCGCGACCGGGGTATCAAGGGCAGCCTCAAGGACCGCGACCGGGGTATCAAGGGCAGCCTCAAGGACCGCGACCGGGGTATCAAGGGCAGCCTCAAGGACCGCGACCGAGATATCAAGGGCAGTCTCAAGGACCGCGACCGGGGTATCAAGGGCAGCCTCAAGGACCGCGACCGGGGTATCAAGGGCAGCCTCAAGGACCACGTCCAGGGTATCAAGGGCAGCCTCAAGGGAATCGTCCAGGGTATCAAGGACAGTCTCAAGGGAATCGTCCGGGGTATCAGGGACAATCTCAAAGTAATCGTTCCGGACATCAAGGACAGTCTCAGGGCAGTCGTTATGGAACGCCTTCTCGCTCAAGTGCAGCTGCGCCGCCTTCGCCTATAATTCCAGAACCGGCAAAAAGGCAGATGCCCAATAAAAAAACTCAGGATAAGGCGTATGAACGAAAACGTGAACTAGAAAAAGAACGAGAAAATGTAATTCGCTCACCACATAAACGTCCCCAAAAAAATCCCAAAAAAGAAGTTAGGGATACGACTCCAAAGCATATTGTGATACAAGGGTCAATATCAGTTCAAGATTTAGCATCAAAAATGAGCCGTAAGGCGGGCGAACTGATTAAACAGCTTATGAATCTTGGAGTTATGGCTACAATTAATCAGGAGCTGGACCCTGAAACTGCAACAATCTTGGCTGCTGAGATGGGTGTTACAGTTGAAGTTAAGGCTGAAAAATCATTAGCTGTTATTGAGGAAATTCAAGACGATCCTAAAGATCTGGTATTTCGCCCGCCGGTAGTCACGGTCATGGGGCATGTTGACCATGGGAAAACATCTTTGCTTGATGCCATAAGAACCACCCATGTCACTGCTTCAGAAGCAGGAGGAATTACTCAGCATATAGGGGCCTATCAAGTTGAAATAAATGGTCAAAAGATTACATTTTTAGATACTCCAGGTCATGAGGCTTTTACTTCAATGCGTGCCCGTGGGGCTCAAGTTACGGATATTGCCATCTTAGTTGTGGCAGCCGATGACGGAATCATGCCCCAAACCGTTGAGGCTATTAATCATGCCAAAGCAGCAGAAGTCCCGATCATTATTGCTATCAATAAAATAGATAAAGAGAATGCAGACCCTGAAAAGGTTAAACAAGAACTGACCGAATACGGTCTTGTTGTCGAAGAATGGGGCGGCGATACTATTGCCGTACCTGTTTCGGCTAAGAGCAAACTAAATATTGAACAACTTCTTGAGATGATATTGTTAGTTGCAGAACTCCGTGATCTCAAAGCAAATCCTAATCGCCCGGCGGCTGGTACAGTCATTGAAGCAGAATTGGATAAGGGCAAGGGTCCCATAGCTACAGTGCTTGTTTCTAAAGGAACCCTTAATATTGGTGATGTTGCTGTTGCGGGTTGTGCCTACGGTCGAATCAAGGCTATGGTGGATGAAAAAGGACGACGGGTCAAAAAAGCCGGACCCTCTATGCCTGTGGAAGTGCAGGGCTTGTCGGAAGTACCTGAAGCTGGAGAACCCTTTTATGTTGTGGCTGATGAAAAATTAGCTCGTCAAATAACATCGGCCCGAATTGCTGTTCGTAAAGTTGAAGAATCGAAACAGAACGTTGCAGTTAAAGTCAGCTTAGAAGATTTGTTTGACAAGATAAAAGAGGGAGAAATCAAAGAGTTAAACATTATCATTAAAGCAGATGTACAAGGATCTGTTGAAGCTCTCAAGCAATCCTTGCTGAGGCTTTCAACGGGTGAAGTCCGGGTTAACCCTATTCATGGCGGGGTTGGAGCCATCAATAAAAATGATATTATGTTAGCCTCAGCTTCTAATGCCATTATTTTAGGCTTTAATGTCCGGCCTGATTCTAATGCTAAAGCGACTGCTGAGCTGGAGGGCGTTGATTTACGCCTGTACCGAGTCATTTATGACGCTATAGAAGATGTTAAAGCTGCCATGACAGGCTTGCTGGACCCTTCCTTCAAGGAGGTCGTCGTAGGTAAAGCTGAAGTCCGTCAAGTCTTTAAAGTGCCGAAAGCAGGAACAGTTGCTGGCTGCATGGTCACAGAAGGAAAGATTATACGATCAGCTAATGTGCGCATTATTCGAGATGGGATTGTCATTCACGAAGGCGTTATGGAATCCTTGAAGCGCTTTAAGGATGACGCTAAAGAGGTTGCCGAAGGCTTCGAGTGCGGTATTGGCATAGAAAAGTATAATGATGTCAAAGAAGGGGACACTATTGAAGCATTTGTCATGGAAGAGGTAAAACGGACATTGTAGTAAATCTGCTCTGGAGGTATAGGTATGTCGAAACATCGGCCTAATCGGTTGGCGGAAACCCTTAAAGAAGAGATCTCCCAGCTTATACGAGTAGAGTTAAAAGATCCGCGTATTGGTTTTGTAACTTTGACAAGTGTCGACGTTGCAGACGACTTATCCCATGCCAAAGTGTATGTCAGTGTTCTTGGTACTGAAGATGAGGGACACGCATCATTGGATGCTTTAAATCGTGCGGCAGGATATGTTCGGTCGGAAATAGGCAAGCGGGTGCGTCTCAGGCATGTACCAACTATTGTCTTTAAATACGACCCTTCGATTCAACATGGGGCGCATATTGCAAAATTACTCAAAGATGTAGGAGTATCGGGCGAATCAGGTAAGGAAGAATCTCATGAATGAAGATACTGTTATTAAAGAATTCATTGAAGTTCTGAGAAAAGCGCCGAAGGTGGCGCTTTTCTCCCATGTTTCGCCGGATGGAGACTGTTTGGGATCAATGCTGGCAATTGGAAGATCCTTGGAAAACTTAGGGAAAGAAGTAATCTATTATAACCCTGACCCCGTCCCCAAAAACCTATTGTTTTTGCCGGGGGTTTCTCAAATAACGCGGCAGCTGCCGGCTCTTCTGCCGGAAGTTTTGATGTTTGTTGACTGTACGGATCTTGGGCGAGTCAAGCTTACGAAGCCCGATATTCCTAAAGCAAATACTGTTCTTAATTTAGACCATCATATCTCGAACCAAGCATTTGGACATATAAACTGGATTGATGAAAAGGCAAGTGCGACAGGTGAGTTGGCTTTGAGTCTGGTCACCTTGTTGGGGGTAGAAATTGATACGGATATGGCGACGAATCTTTACACGGCTATTGTCACGGATTCTGGTTGCTTTCAATATAGTAATACGACTGCCCAAACTCATCGTTTGACGGCACAGTTACTGGATAGAGGAATTGATCTGGCCAACATTCATCATCATATTTTCGACCAGAAGCCTCTTTCTCAAATCAGGCTGCTTCAATATGCTCTTAATGGACTTGAACTATATGCTGAAGGACAGTTGGCAGTAATGTCATTAAGGGCTGAAGATTTCCATAAAAGCGGTGCAGAGCAGGAATTAAGTGAGGGCTTAGTGAATCATGCCCGTAGTATCGCAGGTGTTGAAGTAGCTATCCTTCTAAAAGAGATTGGAGTAAAGGAAATAAGAGCAGGTTTGCGCTCCAACCGCTGGCTGGATGTGAATAAAATCGCCGCACAGTTTGGAGGGGGAGGGCATAATCGGGCGGCAGGCTGTACTTTTATGGGACCCATGGAGGAAGCTAAGCTAAAACTAACCGGCGCAATTGAGGAGGCGTTAAAGAATGGAAGGAATTATTAACGTCCTTAAGCCTCCCGGTATGACGTCTTCAGATGTTGTCGTTTGGATACGAAAAGTTCTTAAGATTAAAAAGGTAGGACATACTGGAACGCTAGACCCAGGGGTGGCAGGTGTGCTGCCGATTTGTGTGGGCAAAGGAACTCGTCTGGCGGAGTTTATCACTGACCAAGGTAAGGAGTATATTGCCGAGGTAACCTTTGGGGTTTCTACAGATACTCAGGACTCATATGGTAAGGTTATTGAAGAGACTTCTTCGCCAAAGTTAAGGAAAAGTGATGTCGAAGCAGTCCTGCCTAAATTTCAAGGAGAAATATCCCAAATTCCTCCTATGTTTTCCGCAGTACGCAAAGAGGGCAAACATCTTTATGAATATGCCCGCCAAGGGATTTCAGTTGAACGGGCTTTACGTCAGGTGACAATTCATAGATTAAGCCTTGACAAATGGTACGAGGGAAACCATCCAAAGGCTATCTTGACCATAGAATGTTCAAAGGGAACATACATAAGGACAATATGTCATGATCTTGGACAAGCCTTGGGCTGTGGTGCCCATATGTCTTATTTGGTACGAGTTCGTTCGGGTCCGTTTAAAATCCAGGATAGTTGGACTATTGAAGAGATAGAGAAAGCTTTTGGAGATGGTAATTTAGCATTTCTCCTCCCTTTGTCCGCTGGGATTGATCTGCCACGAGCAACGTTGCCTGAATTCCGCGCAAAGGCTTTCAGAAATGGTTTGCCCACAAAGAAAGAATACGTTAAGGTATCCGGCAACTATAATGCTTCTTTTGTACAGGTTATAGAAAAGGGACAATTAATAGGAATTGGGGTCTGGCGTGAGGAAAGCCTTTATCCTCACAAAGTTTTTTAAATACGAATTATTTGGCGAAAGCCAATGGTTAATAAATACTAGTCAGCAAACTCGTCTGGCTATTCCCTATATTTAGGAGGTCAAATCGGTGGAAGTTCGAACAAGTCTGCCTATGGAAAGAGAACCTTGTGTCTTGGCGTTAGGTAATTTTGATGGTGTTCATCTAGGTCATCGCCGTTTGCTCGAACATGGATTAGAACAAGCTTCACGCTTAGATGTAGGGTTGGATGTTCTGATTTTTGAGCCCCATCCCCTAAAAGTATTGTTTCCTGAGCAAGGTGTAAAGCTGTTGTCCACTTCTCAGGAGAGGCTGTTTTATATGGAGGAAATCGGGGTGCGTACTGTTTACCATTTACCCTTTACCCTGGAGATGGCTAATACCTCACCGGAAGAGTTTGTAGAAAAGATTCTCCTGCCCTTAGGAGTGATTCATGTGGTTGTAGGTTTCAATTATTCCTTTGGTGCACAGGGTAAAGGGAATCCGGAACTCCTTCAAGTACTGGGTCAGAAGCATGGATTTGGAGTAAGTGTTCTTCAGGCTCAAACATTGAGTGGAAGGGTCATTTCTTCCAGCAGTATTCGCAAGGCATTACTGCAAGGGGACATTGAATTAGCAAGCGCTCTCTTGGGGCGGCAGCCTTGTTTGCGCGGGACAGTGATCCATGGAGAAGAACGAGGACGAAAGCTGGGTTATCCAACGGCCAATATTTTTACCTCAGAGGACTTTCTGATTCCGAAACGCGGAGTTTATGCTGTATGGAGTATGATGGACGGCAGACGTGTATTTGGAATGATGAATATCGGCAAGAAACCAACCTTTCATGAAATGTATGATACTGTGGTTGAAGTTCATTTCTTTGATTTTAAAGGTGATTTATATGATCAGGAGATTTCGGTTTTCATTGAACACCGGCTTCGGGATGAACGAAAATTTAATGGTATACAGGAACTTTTAGCACAGTTAGAAAACGATTGTGCGAATGCCAAAGCTGTTTTGGGGTTATAACTTTACAAAAGGATTATTAACATGTATACTACTTTAGTAACTAATTAGGACCCACTGACTCGGCTTAACGATACTCCAGCGTTTACCTGGGCAGTCGGGAATTATAAAAAATGGAGGAAACTATCATGATGACACCTGAAAGAAAGCAAGAGATTATTTTAAAGTACGCACAACATGAAGGAGATACAGGATCTCCGGAAGTGCAAATTGCGCTTCTTACCGAGCGTATTACGTACTTGACCGAACACTTTAAGACCCATAAGAAAGACCATCATTCCCGTCGCGGACTTTTAAAGATGGTTGGTTCCAGACGTGCTTTGTTAAACTACTTGAAAAAAGTCGATTTTGATCGTTATAGAAATATTATTGCACAACTTGGTTTGCGTAAATAATCAACTTGGACCCAAGAAGCGGATCTCTGAGATCCGCTTCTTTCGTCGTTTGGAGATATTATTCCTAGGTTAGTTTTATTTCTGCAAATTGCAGGAAATAATAAGAATATGTCGAAGAGAAAACAAGTTTAGAAGGATTGAATAGATTAAGGAGGTTCCGTTGTGAAACAGGAAATACTAGAGAGGTCTCTGACCGTTGGCGGAAGAACGATGACCTTCCAAACCGGAAAGCTTGGCAAGCAAGCTGGAGGGTCCATATTTCTTCGCTATGGTGATACAGTTGTAACAGCATTTGCTACCTGCAATGCTGTGGCTAGGGAAGGCATTGATTTCTTTCCCCTAACGGTAGAGTTTGAAGAACGCATGTATGCTGCGGGAAAAATACCCGGAGGCTTCATTAAACGAGAAGGGAAAGCCAGCGAGAAAGCTGTTTTGTCGGCACGTTTAATTGACCGGCCCATTCGCCCATTGTTCCCGGAAGGATTTCGCAATGAGGTTCAAGTTGTTGCCACAGTCATGTCTGTTGACCAGGATTGCGCTACCGATATTACGGCAATCAATGCAGCTTCCGCAGCCTTAAGCATATCCAATATTCCTTTCGAAGGTCCAATTGCTGCAGTGACAGTTGGGCTTATAGATGATGAATATATTATTAATCCCACCATTGAGCAAGCAGCAAAAAGCCGGCTGCACCTTACCGTGGCAGGGACTCAAGCAGCAGTTATGATGGTCGAAGCCGGTGCTCAAGAAGTTCCCGAAGACCAAATTCTTGAAGCCATTATGTTTGGGCATACAGAAATCAAGAAGATTGTCCAGTTCATTGATGAGTATCGTCAAGAAGCGGTTGAGCTTGGGTTAGCAAAAGAAAAATTCGAAGTGACCATTGCCGGTATTCCGGAAGCTATTGTAGAAGCCGTAAATGCCTATGCCTATGAGAAATTGGATAAGGCTGTCCGTGTGGAGGAGAAGAAAGCCAGGGAAAGCGCCATTGACGAAGTTAAAGCAGAGGTCCTGAGTCACTTTGAAACTGAGTTTCCAGATAACACCAATAATATAATGAATTTGCTGGAGGAGATTGTACATAAAATTGTTCGCAAGTTAATTACCCATGAACAAATTCGGCCGGATGGTCGTGCAGTGGATGAAATACGTCCCATTAGCGTTGAAGTGGGAATTCTGCCCCGAACTCATGGTACAGGATTATTTACCAGAGGGCAAACTCAAGTATTAACGGTAACAACCCTTGGCGCTGCCAGAGATGAGCAAATTCTGGATGGTTTAGGCTTAGAAAGATCTAAACGCTATATACATCATTATAATTTTCCTCCCTACAGTGTGGGAGAAACCCGCCCAATGCGCGGCCCCGGACGCAGAGAAATTGGTCATGGTGCTTTGGCAGAACGGGCCTTACTTCCTGTGCTTCCGGATGAAAACGAGTTTCCTTATACCATTCGCCTGGTTTCTGAAGTCTTGGAATCCAATGGTTCCAGTTCCATGGCGTCTGTATGCGGAAGTACGCTTTCCCTGATGGATGCAGGTGTTCCGATTTCTTCACCCGTTGCCGGTATTGCCATGGGCCTGATTAAGGAAGATGATCAAATTGCTATTCTGACAGATATCCAGGGGTTAGAAGATCACTTTGGTGATATGGATTTCAAGGTAGCCGGAACCAGCAAAGGAGTAACCGCTCTGCAAATGGATATTAAAATAATGGGTGTGTCTAGAGAGATTCTCTCCAGAGCCCTTACCCAAGCCAAAGCCGGACGGTTGTTTATTTTGGATAAGATGCTGGCTGTTTTGGACAAACCTCGTCCGGAGCTATCCACCTATGCGCCGAGAATTATCACGGCAACCATTCATCCGGATAAGATTCGGGATGTCATTGGACCTGGCGGGAAGACAATTAAGAAGATTGTTGAAGAAACGGATGTTAAAATCGATATTGAGGATGATGGTCGTGTCTTTATCTCATCCGTTGGCGGTGAAGGCGGAGAGAAGGCTCTCAAAATAATCCAGGCTCTTACTCAGGAAGTAGAAGTTGGGAAGATTTATCATGGTAAAGTAACAAGAGTTATGGACTTTGGAGCGTTTGTCGAAGTTATTCCTGGGGTTTTAGGACTGGCAGGCAAGGAAGGTCTGGTGCATATTTCCCAGCTGGCCCATGAACGTGTGGAGAAAGTAGAAGATATTGTTAAAGTTGGAGATGAGATTACAGTTAAAGCAACTGCTATTGACAAACAAGGGCGATTGAATTTATCGCGTAAAGAGGCTTTGCCCCGAAAAGACAATTCAGCTAATCCAAAAGCTAAAGGATAGTAACCAAATATTAAAATGACAGTCTGTGAGCCCCCTTTACTGCATAAATCTTAAGGAAGGGGGGACGCATATGTTCATTAACTTAAAAATCTCGCGACGACTACTCTCGTTAGGCGGGATTTTCTTTCTCTTATTCGTCGGAGCCGTGGTAGCTGAACGATGGATTACGACAGCGAATGCTCCCGTATCTCAGCCACTTGATCAGATTCAGACGGATCAGAAGATTATGGCCATAACTATTAATATCGATTGGGGAGAGGAATACATTCCGGCTATCTTAGACGAATTAGATAAAGGCAAAGCCAAAGTTACTTTTTTTGTTACCGGCCGTTGGGCCCAAAAAAACCCGGAATTATTAAAAGAAATCTCCAGAAGAGGGCATCAGATAGAAAACCACGGCTATTCACACCCTCATCCCGATCAATTGTCCGTTGCTGCTAATCAAGTAGAAATCAAAAAGACGGAAAACATTATCGAACAAATTATCGGCAAAAAAACGCATTTGTACGCTCCTCCCTATGGGGAGAAAGGCGCTTCCGGGTTACGGGCTGCAAAGGAACTTGGCTATCGTACGATTCTTTGGACATTAGATACGGTGGACTGGAAGCCTGAAAGTACACCGGGCGTTATTGCCCAACGGATTGTTAATCCTGCTGTACGTTATGGAATTAAGCCCCAAAAAGAAGGTGCCATTATCTTAATGCATCCTAAAGAAAATACAGTTAAAGCTTTGTCGGTAATACTCCAGCAACTTGCTTTGGAGGGTTATAATTTCCAAACCCTTGATGAGCTAATAACATATGACCAGAGCGGAGATACTACCTCATGACAAACTAAAAGTTGAGGTGGTTAAATGATCAGGCTGAAGTGGACGCAGGCTTGCTACTGCGTTATTCTTTGTGTTATTGGATTTTGCTTAATAATGGTGCCTTCCGTTCATGGTGCTCCGGCAAAAAAGCCTGTCAATAAGCCTGTGGCTGCAAATGAGCCTTCAAGAATTACCGCTGATGCTGCCGTATTGATGGATGTAAAAACGGGGGAGGTCCTCTTTAGTAAACAAGCGCATAAACGTCGTCCTCCGGCTAGTACCACTAAAATAATGACTGCCATTTTGGGATTGGAGTTAGGCCGACCGGATGAAGTTGTTACAGTCAGTGAGAAAGCTGCCGCAGTAGGAGAATCAACCATTCATCTGGATCCGGGAGAGAAGATCACTCTTTACGAACTCATTACGGGAGCATTAATTCGGTCCGGCAATGATGCCTGTGTTGCCATAGCTGAGCATATTGCCGGAAGCGAAGACAAGTTTTTGGACTTAATGAATCGTAAAGCCTTGATGTTAGGCGCACAAGATACAAATTTTAAAAATACAAATGGTTTACCCCGTAAGGACCATTATTCTACAGCTTATGATCTGGCTGTTATGGCGCGTTATGGTTTGCAGATACCACAATTCTCCTCAATAATCCGGCTAAAAGAAACTGAAATCCATTTTATTGAACCAGACACCTTTATGGACTTAAAAAATACCAATAAGTTATTGTGGAATTACCCCTATGCAGATGGTGTAAAGACAGGAACGACGACTGCCGCTGGCAAATGTCTCGTGGCTTCAGCAACCAAAGAAGGGCGACAATTGTTGGCCGTTGTCCTCAATGCCCCCGATCGTTTTGGAGATTCAAAAAAACTCTTGGAATGGGGTTTTGCAAATACTGAAATTGTTCATCTATCAGATGCAGGACAAATCATGGGGGACTTTCCCAGCGAAATTAAACCTGTCCGAGTTATCGCAACAGCCCCTTTGGAGGTTAGTATTCCCAAGAATGAACGGGAGAAGCTGACGACGCGGATTGAGTGGGAAAAACTTAAAAATCTTCCAGTACGTGCAGGAGAACGCGTAGGTCGTTTAGAAGTGTGGTTAGGAGAGCAAAAGATTAACAGCGTTCCTTTAGTCAGCGAAAATGAAGTAGGAGAAAAATCGTTTCTGAAAACGATTATTTCCTTTTATGATAGGATTTAAGAGGGAGTGTGAATTTATTGTATAAAAAGACGCTGCTGTCCAACGGAGTTAGGATTATCACAGAAGAAATTGATCATGTTCGCTCGGCGGCAATCGGCATATGGGTAGGAGCAGGATCTCGAGACGAAGCTGAAGGATTTGAAGGGATTTCACACTTTATTGAACATATGTTTTTCAAAGGAACTGAGCATCGCAGCGCCCGGGCATTAGCCGAATCCCTTGAAGCGGTCGGAGGGCAGCTGAATGCTTTTACTACAAAAGAATATACCTGTTATTATGCCAAGATACTGGATGAGGACTTGGATCTCGCCATTGATGTTTTGAGTGATATGTTTTTCTGTTCACTCTTTGACGATAAGGAGATTGAAAAAGAAAAGAATGTTGTGATCGAAGAAATAAAAATGTATGAAGATTCTCCAGACGAGTTAATTCACGATGTCTTTTCAGAGCATGTATGGAACGATCATCCTCTTGGCAAACCAATTTTAGGTACGGAAGAAAGCATCAGGTCTTTAAGTCGGGAAAAGATTATGCAATTTCTTACCCAGCACTATGCTCCCGATAATGTGGTTATTTCTGTAGCTGGCCGGATAAACCATGAGGATGTCGTTGCCAAGCTTTCTTCCCAGTTTGGTTCTTTTGTTCGAGGAGGGCGTCGGGTTCTTGAGGAAACTCCTGTGGGTCATACCATTGCCCATTATCAAAAGAAAGACACGGAACAAATGCATATTCTCATGGGCGTACCCGGTTTGGGTCAGGATGATGAAGATATTTATGCCATGCACATTTTTAACAATGTTTTAGGTGGAGGCCTGAGTTCCCGTTTATTTCAGGAGATCAGAGAGCAGCGGGGCTTGGCTTATTCTGTGTACTCCTATCATGCAACCTATGTGGATACAGGATTGTTTGCTATTTACGCCGGAACAAGTCCAAAAAATACTCAAGAAGTTGTAACTTGTATTCTGGAAGAATTAATGGGGATGAAGGAAAAAGGAATCAGTGCAGAGGAACTGAGAAGAACAAAGGCACAAATCAAAGGCAGCTTGTATCTTGGCTTGGAAGCTGTAAGCAGCCGAATGAGTCGTTTAGGAAAGACAGAACTCACCTATAATCGGGTGCTTTCACCCGAAGAAGTCGTAGAGAAGCTTGAAAAAGTGACTCTGGAGGACATAGTACGTCTTATAGGACGTCTTTGGCAAAAGGATAGAATCAGTATTATGACTCTGGGGCCAGCCGGCAACGATGTGAATTTACCAATGCTGTTAAAGAAAGCAAATTGGTAAATTGGAAGGTTCGATATTCTTCTCAGCTCGAAGTTCGAATATCGAACCTTGCTTTTTGGAGGGATATGTATTGAAAACGTCTATGACTGTGAAAATTATGAGAGTAAATAACAGTACTTTGAAACTTCCTGAATATGCCACAACTGCTTCAGCAGGAGTGGATCTTTGCGCGGATTTGAAAGAGCCCCTGGTCGTAAATCCCGGTGAAAGTGTTAAAATTCCCACTGGGATCTCTATCGCACTACCCAGTCCCCATGTTGTTGCTCTTGTTTTTGCCCGAAGCGGATTAGCCAGCCGTTACGGCATTAATCTGACTAATGGTGTAGGGGTGATCGATGCAGATTATCGCGGCGAAATTCATGTACTGATCAGGAATATGGGGGAGCAGATATTTACGGTCAATTCAGGGGATCGTATCGCCCAAATGGTGTTTATGCCGATTTTTCGAGCCGTTTTTGAAGAAGTCTCTAAGCTTGAGGAAACAGCCAGAGGAACCGGTGGTTTTGGATCAACGGGAATATAAAGTCTCTTAGGATAAAATCCATGGGTATTGGTTCTAAGGCAGTTTGTCTTTTCATAAACTCCCCATGAGGGGGAGTGAAAATGCAAGCCCTTTGGTCGATTCTAATAATAGCAGGTATTGTGGCTTCTGTTCGTGA
Organism: Desulfosporosinus orientis DSM 765; assembly: GCF_000235605.1. Taxonomy (GTDB): domain Bacteria; phylum Bacillota; class Desulfitobacteriia; order Desulfitobacteriales; family Desulfitobacteriaceae; genus Desulfosporosinus; species Desulfosporosinus orientis. Next base: position 4,806,249 of record NC_016584.1, on the reverse strand, counting down.
ACGAAGGTTCAGAATGATGTGGCGATCATCCCAGCCTTCTTCAAATCTGCTTGCTTCAGCTTTGAGTCAACTGGTGGGCACAGCAGGGGGAATATATCTTTCTTTAGAACTTTTGTTTTCTTTTTTAAAGATCCCTGAAGATTGGTGGAGTAACTCAATATACTTTGTTGAGCCGCTAGCCGTATTTTCATTACTGTTGGCTATTTTACAACCATTTGGCTTGAAAGTTTGGAGTAAAATGCGAAAATAGGGGTGACAATATGCTTTTAAGTGATCTGGCAGGGAAAGAAATTATAAATCTCCATAATGGGGCAAAACTTGGGCTTGTCGGAGATGCGGACCTCGATATTTCATTTAACGGTTCTGTCGAAGCAATTATTCTAACATCCCGAGGCGGGTTCTCCGGTTTTTGGGGTTCTAAAGGGGATCGGGACCGTGAAAACCTGGTAATTCCCTGGCAAACGGTTAAAAAAGTTGGGTCAGAGGTCATTATCATTGATTTGCAGAATAGATCGGATCGAATTCGTTGAAAATTCAATTTGACAGAGGACAAGATTACCAATAAAATGAATGGAAAGCTTTAACCCCGCATTGCGTTTGAGCAACGGGGTTTTTACCATATCAGCGCAGGAGGGGTATTGTTGAAGAAGATTCGCGTTTTTGTTGCCGGAGCATGTGGGAAGATGGGTCAAGAAGTGATCCGTTCGATTTTAAAAGAGGATGATCTCCTTTTAGTAGGAGCTTCAGATACGCGGCATCAGGGGATGGATGTTGGGTTTGTCGTAGGTGCTCCGCGAGTAGGAGTTGATATTACAGGTCCGGTGGAGTCTGAAATATTGCGTTCTACACAAGCAGATGTTTTAGTTGATTTTACAAATCCCCAGTCAGTGTTTAAAAATTCTAAGATCGCGATTATGTCCGGTGTTGTTCCGGTGGTTGGAACGACTGGATTAGATGAAGCTGAAATTGCTGAAATTCAAGCACTTGTGAAAAAAGAAAAAGTAGGTGCGTTTTTGGCTCCCAATTTTTCCATTGGAGCTATCTTAATGATGCGTTTTGCTAAAGAAGTTGGAAAATATTTTCCTAACGTTGATATTATAGAGTTGCATCATGATCAAAAATTAGATGCTCCTTCAGGGACTGCTCTGAAAACAGCAGAAGGGATTTTGGAAGTACGTGAACCTATGGTTCAGGGGCATCCCAATGAGTATGAAAAAATTCCCGGGGCTCGGGGTGCCGATATTGGAGGAATTCATATTCATTCAGTGCGATTACCGGGGTTGATTGCCCATCAGGAAGTATTATTTGGGGGATTGGGCCAGACACTAACGATTAGACATGACGCTTACTCCAGGGAAACCTATATGCCGGGGGTAATGCTCAGTATACGAAAATCATCAGATTTAACGGAACTTGTCATAGGTCTCGATAATTTCCTCGATTAGATTGTTTACTCCGTAACCGCTGCTCGCATACCCTCATATAATGGATAGTAGTCATGGGACACTGTCTCAAAGGGGGCATAAAAATGAGTGCGGGTTTGAAAGGAATTCGTTTTGCAGTCATCGGAGGTGATGATCGAGAGCTATATTTAATCTCCGAGCTTCAAAAACAAGGGGCCTACATAGTCGGGGTCGGATTTGAAAAAGCGGATACCATTTCAGGAATCACCCTTTCGTCATCATTAGAAGATGCAGTTAGTCAAGTGGATGTCTTGCTTTTTCCAATGTTCGGTACCGATGAACGTGGGGTAGTTAAGGCTAAATACTCAGAGTCACCCATTATCTTAAACAAAAAAGTGCTTGAATCCATTCCAGCACGGGTACCAGTAATCATTGGCTTTGCACGACCGGCCTTAAAGTCGGTAGCAGAAAATTTAGGAATCCAATTGATAGAAACTGCCAAATTAGATGAGCTTGCTATCTTAAATTCCATACCGTCAGCAGAAGGCGCTATTCAAATGGCCATGGAAGCAACAACTATTACCATTCATGGCAGTCAAAGCTTCGTCTTAGGGTTAGGGCGGTGCGGCTGGTCGTTATCACGAATGCTCCAAGGTATAGGAGCTCATGTAACGGGTGTCGCCCGTAAACCTGCAGATTTAGCACGTGCTGAGGAAATGGGAATCAAAGCAGTACATTTTGCAGATCTTGAGGATGAGATAGGTCGTGCTGAAATCATCTTTAACACAGTTCCCTATCAAATATTAGATCGCGTTATGTTGGATAAGGTAGTAAAAGATGCTGTGATCGTGGATTTGGCCTCGATCCCGGGAGGGACAGATTTTGAATATGCTCAGTTGTTAGGTATTAAAGCCCTTCTGGCTCCCGGGCTCCCCGGTATCGTCGCTCCAAAGACAGCAGGACGAATTCTTGCTCATATCTACCCGCAACTTATTCTTCGTCACTTGACCACAATGAACACTACTTGTAAAGTGGAGGTGTAAGGGATGAAGTTTGATGGGTTGAAAATTGGGTTTGCGGTTACCGGATCACACTGTACAATCAATGAGGTTATTCAGGTTATGAAGCGGCTAATTGATGAAGGGGCAGAGCTGACGCCTATTATTTCATACTCTGTAGATAGTATGGATACTCGATTTGGAAAAGCAGAGGATTGGAAACGACAATTTAAAGAGATTACTAATAAAGAGATAATTCACACTATTCCGGGTGCTGAACCGATTGGGCCTAAGCAGATGTTTGACTGTGTGGTGATTGCTCCGTGTACCGGAAACACTCTAGCAAAGCTTGCTAACGGAATAATTGATACTCCGGCACTAATGGCTGCTAAATCGCATCTTCGCAATCAAAAGCCTGTAGTTTTGGCTATTTCAACCAACGATGGACTGGGACTAAATGCTCGCAATATTGGAACTTTGCTCATAACTAAAAATGTTTATTTGGTGCCTTTTGGGCAAGACAATCCTGCAGTTAAAGCGAATTCTTTAGTAGCACATATGGATAAAATCCCAGATACTGTTCTCATGGCTTGTGCCGGAAAACAAATTCAACCAGTTCTAGTGGATTATTCGGGAAAATAATCATTACCTGACAGGTGCCTTACTTTCTGTAAGGCACCCCTGCCTAGGGGTGATTCCAGATAAAGTAAGGAGGAACATAAGTAATGTCTAACGTAGCAATAGTTGGGGCGACAGGCGCAGTAGGACAGGAATTCTTAAAAATTTTAAGTGAACGGAAGTTTCCCATCAAAGAATTAAGGTTGTTGGCCTCGAAACGTTCTGCAGGAAAACGGATAACCTGGCAAGGGCAAGAACTTGAAGTTCAAGAGACGACTCATGAGAGTTTTAAAGGCATAGATATTGCGCTTTTTGCCGGCGGATCAGCAAGTACTGAATATGCACGTTCTGCCGTAGAAAGTGGATCTGTGGTCATTGATAACAGCAGTGCTTTTCGCCTTGATCCGGAAGTGCCCCTGGTAGTTCCGGAAGTAAATCCAGAGGACGTAAAGTGGCATAAAGGGATAATTGCTAATCCTAATTGCTCAACAATTATTATGGTTGTTGCGCTGAAACCAATCTTTGATTTGGCAGGAATTCGTCGTATTGTCGTATCTACTTACCAAGCTGTTTCCGGAGCAGGGAGAGAAGGAATCGAAGAACTTGAAGCGCAAGTGAAGGCTTGGTCTCAGGGAGAAGAGCTGGTTTCCGGTGTTTTCCCTCATCAAATTGCCTTTAACCTGGTTCCCCGCATTGACGTCTTTCAAGAGGGGGATTATACCAAAGAAGAATGGAAGATGGTTAAGGAAACTCAGAAAATTTTCCATGTGCCTGATATGGCAATTACAGCAACAACCGTACGAGTGCCTGTTTTCCGAAGTCACTCTGAATCCATCAATGTAGAGACGGAAAAGGCAGTCAGCGTCTCAGAGATTAAAGAGGCTTTAAGCAAAGCTCCCGGCGTGGTCATTATTGATGATCCCAGTAACGACATATATCCTATGCCATGGGCTAGTTCTGACAAGGATGAAGTTTTTGTAGGTCGTTTGCGCAAAGACTTCTCCATTGCTCAGGGATTTAATATGTGGGTAGTAGGGGATCAGATTCGTAAAGGTGCAGCAACTAATGCTGTGCAAATTGCTGAACTTCTGCTCTAAAAAGCTAGAGAATAGGCTAGAGCTCGGGTCTATTATTCTTTAGAATGGTTTTGTGGGTATTTAGATTTTTCAAGTGTGATTGGTCTTATCTCAAAATTCCATAGGGAGAAAATGTTCGGTGTTCTTAGTTCGAACCCGAATATCAAATTTCGAACTACGATAAGGGAGGAACAAAAGTTGCAGATTATAGTACAGAAGTTTGGCGGAACCTCCCTTGCCACAGAAGAGCGGCGAGCTCAGGTGGCTGCAAAGGTTTTAGAAGCAGTTCAAGAGGGATATTCTCCAGTTGTTGTCGTTTCGGCTATTGGACGCTCTGGGGACCCATATGCGACAGATACTTTTTTAAACATGGTTAAAGGGATTTATTCGGACCTTCCTAAGCGGGAGTTAGATCTGCTCATGAGCTGCGGAGAGGTTATTTCCGGGACTGTTCTGGTAAGTACATTAAGTAAGTTGGGTATGAAAGCAGTTCTTATGACAGGTGGGCAGGCAGGAATCATTACCAATAATGACTTCGGTGATGCAAGAATTGTACGTGTGGAGCCTGCCGAGATACTGGGGCAGCTGGCAGAAGGAAATGTGGTTGTTGTTACAGGATTCCAGGGAGTAACAGAGAGCGGTCAGGTTACAACTCTTGGGCGGGGAGGAAGTGATACAACAGCTTCAGCTCTGGGTGTTGCCCTGGAGGCAGAAGCCATCGATATTTATACAGATGTCGAAGGAATCATGACTGCTGATCCCAGAATTGTGGAAAATGCGCGGATCTTAGATACTGTCACTTATAATGAAATATGTAACCTGGCTTATCAGGGAGCTAAAGTAATACATCCTCGGGCTGTGGAAATTGCTATGCAGCGAAATATTCCTCTTAGGATTAAATCCACTTTTTCTGAAGCACCGGGGACGTTGGTGACAAACATACACCCCAATCGAGAAGTAGGAACAGATATCACTTTTGACCGGATTATTGCTGGAATCGCCCATACGGCAAATGTAACCCAACTGAAGATATTAACTGCTGATGAATCCAATAAACACCTTACAGATAAGCGTATTTTTAAAGCAATGGCTTTAGCAGATATAAGTGTTGATTTTATTAGTGTGCAGCCTGAAGCGGTTCTCTATACTGTTTCAAATGATATTGCAGCAAAAGCCGTGGAAATATTGGAAAATATGGATTTCAAACCAGAGATTGTGCCTAGCTGTGCTAAAGTATCCATCGTGGGAGCAGGAATTGCAGGCGTTCCCGGTGTTATGGCGGATATGGTTGAAGCTCTTTCAGATGCCGGCGTGACCATTCTGCAATCTGCCGACTCACATACAACAATTTGGGTTTTAGTACACCAGACTGACATGGTGACGGCGATTCAAGCTTTGCACAAGAAGTTTAAACTTGATATATAGAGGAACTTTGAACTTAGGGTTTAGGGAGAAAGGATGAAAAAGATGTCATTTGGTAGGATTTTAACGGCTATGGTTACTCCTATGAATGAAAAATCGGACGTGGATTATCAAGAAGCTATACGTTTAGCCCATTATTTGATCGACCACGGGTCAGATGGAGTAGTAGTTTGTGGTACTACCGGAGAATCTCCTACTGTAACCGATGAGGAAAAGATTGAGCTTTTCAAAGTAGTGAAAAAAGCTTTGGGGACCAAAGGGACAGTCATTGCAGGAATCGGTTCAAATTCTACTAACTCAAGTATCGCATTAGCCCGCAAGGCAGCTGCAACTGGTGTGGATGGCTTAATGGCGGTAGTTCCCTATTATAATAAACCATCTCAGGAAGGGATGTTCCAACATTTTAAAGTGATCGCAGAAGCTGTGCCCTTACCATTAATGCTTTATAATGTTCCGGGCAGAACCTCAGCAAATTTGTTGCCTGAAACTGTCAAACGATTGGCCGATATTTCAAACATAGTTGCCTTAAAAGAGGCTTGTGGTTCAGTGGATCAAGTCAGTGAATTAAAGAGAATCCTTCCTTCGGACTTCGAGGTTTACAGTGGCGATGATTCTATGACCTTGCCGATGTTAGCCTTGGGATGCAGCGGAATTGTCAGTGTAGCCGCTCATATTGTCGGAGATGAGATGAAAGCTATGGTGGATGCTTGGTTTGCTGGGGATACTGCTCAGGCGGCCAAATGGCATCTTGAACTTTTCCCGATCTTCAAGGGTATATTTGTAACCTCAAACCCGGTGCCCATTAAAGCCATGCTGAACATGATGGGTATCAACGCCGGGGAAGTTCGGCTCCCCTTAGTGAAGGCAACGACTGAGGAGATTAAATTCCTGGAAAAACTTATGCAGGGTGTTAAAAAATTAAATAATGTAACTCAGACACCAGCAGTCTCAGAATTAAAAGTGGCATCTGAAAAGTTAAGTCATCCCATAGTGTAAGTAATGGGATTGATACAAAAGGATTCTCATGAGAGCTCAGAACAATTAAAAAATACGCCTTGAAACGGCTTTTTCAAGCCTGATCAAAGCGTATTTTTTTTGCTGCTAAAGTCATCACAACATAAAGTGATGACTTTAGCAGCTATTAATAGTTGATCGGTTCAGCCAAAACCAAATCATTTATCGCTAGGTTCATAAAAAGCACACTCTGCTTCACGATCCATTAAGCTTGATGTGACACTTAATGTTTCAAGCTGACAGTGTCCTTCCTCATTATGTTGACATTTAGTTGCATTACAAACTACATTGGTCATAATAATTCCACCTCTCTTTTGATAAGTCAAAAAGTATAACTTTGACGGTAGCCAAGTTTTTAAATCAACTTAAAGATATAGTTCCCGAATTGTGTTATTTAATACATACTCTTTGTCAAAATACAGCAATAAAGCTGGTTTCAAGGGTAATGAACTAACTTGCAAGCCTTCGTTTTTCGCGCTATAATATATTATCTTAATTGTGCGGCTAGTTTAATAGATGATTTTCGAAGTACTGGCGAACACTGGGCGTCATTGTGTTCGTTTTGTTATTTCGCGTCTTTTTGTTGCGTTATTTTAAACTGCGAAGAAAAAGCCACGGGGGATTCCGTTAACTATATTGGCACATGAGATAAGAATAATAGGAGGTGGATTTGTTTGGCAAAAGAACACAAATTACAAATTATCCCTTTAGGGGGACTTGGAGAAATCGGGAAAAACATGACCGTCATTCGTTACGATAACCAAATGGTACTTATCGATGCGGGACTTGCTTTTCCCGATGATGACATGCTTGGGATTGATATTGTCATCCCGGACTACAGCTATTTGATTGAACACAAAGAAATGCTTTTAGGTATATTGCTCACCCATGGACATGAAGATCATATCGGGGCATTGCCTTATTTATTGAGAGATCTGGAAGTACCGGTATTTGGGACGCGTTTGACCTTAGGAATTATTCAGTCCAAAATGAAAGAAAATAATTTGAGCAGTATTCAAGCGACGGTTGTACAGCCACGAGATGTTATAAAATTAGGAGTATTTCGCATTGAATTTATCCGTGTAAATCATAGTATTCCCGACTCCGTTGCGATAGCGATTCATTCCCCCCTGGGAACGATTGTCGCCACTGGGGACTTTAAATTAGACCACACCCCGGTTTCTGGAGAAATATTAGATATTCATAAATTTTCCGAACTGGGGGACAAAGGAGTATTATGCTTACTATCAGATAGTACGAATGTAGAAAGAGCTGGTTTTACCCCCTCAGAAAGTCATGTTGGAGAAATGATTGACGAAGCATTTCGCAATGCAAAAGATCGTGTCATTTTAGCAAGCTTTGCGTCAAACGTATACCGGCTACAACAAGCGATCACTTCCGCAGTAAATACTAATCGCAAGGTAGCTGTAGTGGGACGAAGTATGGTCAATATTGTGGGAATTGCAGAAGAACTGGGATATCTGGATATTCCGGAAGGAACCTTAATCGATATCGACGAAATAATCGGCTTACCCGGAAACCAAGCTTGCATCTTAACTACAGGCAGTCAAGGGGAACCTATGTCAGCATTAACCCGAATGGCCAATCACGATCATCGTCATGTGGCTATCCAGCCCGGTGATACTGTGATTATTTCTGCCAGCCCGATTCCTGGTAATGAAAAATCCGTTGCCAAGACAGTGGATCAGTTATTTAAGCTGGGGGCAAATGTGATTTATGAATCGGCAGAAGGGATGCATGTATCCGGTCACGCTAGTCAAGAGGAACAAAAGTTAATGTTAAGTATGGTTCGCCCACAGTATTTTATGCCTGTCCACGGTGAATATCGGATGCTTATTAAACATGCACAGTTGGCCGAGCAGCTTGGTGTCCCCAGGGAGAATATATTTATCACTGAAAATGGCGGGGTTGTTGAGTTTACCCGTCATGGTGCAGCTTTAGGCGGAAAGGTTATGTCAGGTAAAGTCTTAATTGATGGGCTGGGTATCGGAGATGTTGGAAATATTGTTCTGCGGGATCGCAAGCAACTTTCTCAAGATGGGATATTAATCGTTGTCATGACGATAAGCCGTACCAGCGGCGCTATTGTGGCCGGGCCGGATGTAGTTACTCGAGGGTTTGTATACGTTCGTGAATCGGAGTCCATGTTAGATGAAGCTAAACAAAAGGTCAGACAAACGATGGCACGCTGCCGTGAGAATCGCGTTACGGAATGGGCCGTGTTTAAGAATCAAATACGAGAAGCTTTAAGTAAGCATTTTTATGAGAAGACACGTCGAAGACCTGTGATATTGCCGATTATTCAGGAGGTTGAGTGATAAAAACAAACTCTTGCTTGACTGAGGCGTGTTTTCGTGTTAAATTAGACTTAACTTAATGAATTGAGCAAGTGATTTTTCAATTCTGAAAAATTTGACCAGGGAAGCCGGTGTGAATCCGGCGCGGTCCCGCCACTGTAAAGGGGAGTAATTGCCATATCCACTGAGGAAACTTGGGAAGGAGGCAATTTACGGTGAACCTAAGCCAGGAGACCTGATTGCTCTTATGCTCTACTCACGATGGATGGGTGGCAGGAATCCTTGATATTTCAGCCCTCCAAATCTGGAGGGCTTTTATATATTGATTTAGTTACATAGGGTTTCCTGAGGGAAGCCAACCTGCAGGGTATGTCTTGTTCGAGCGGGATCTGCTTTCAAAAATGCGAAGCGAACTTGAAAGCGGGAGAGAACGCAGTGTCCGAGACAACCGATACATTGCTTTAAATCGTGATGTTCGGTTGTCTCTTATTTTATTTAGAGGAGGAGTCATTAAGAGTTAGAAGAGAAATATCCAAGCGTTATATTGATATTTCTTTCCGAAGTAAAGCAAAAGGAGTTGTTTAGTGTATGAGGCTGTTAAAGACTAAAAATATTGGTTTATTACTCATTTACGTTATGTCTGTTTATATGGTTTTTCCGGATAGCGTTTATGCAATGCATATTATGGAGGGCTTCTTACCCTTTAACTGGGCCGCATTTTGGTGGGTCGCGATGATTCCCTTTGTCATAGCCGGAGTGATTTCTATTAAGAAGACCGTTACCCTTCATCCTAATTTGAAGATGCTGCTTGGTATGGCAGGGGCTTTTGCCTTTGTCTTGTCAGCTTTAAAAATACCTTCCGTAACCGGAAGTTGTTCCCATCCTACGGGGGTTGGTTTAGGCGCGATTTTGTTTGGACCTGTTGCTATGACTGTTTTAGGTATGATTGTCTTAATCTTTCAGGCACTGCTGTTAGCTCATGGAGGAATTACAACTTTAGGTGCAAACACCTTTTCTATGGGGATTGTCGGTCCTTTCGTATCCTATGGTATTTACAGAGTGTTAAAGAAATTGGGTGCTCCTCAATGGCTGTCGATTTTTGTGGCGGCAACCTTGGGTGATCTAATGACTTATGTAACAACCTCAATCCAGTTAGGCTTAGCATTTCCGGCGGCATCAGGAGGAGTAGCCGCAGCTGTCGCTAAATTTATGGGCATTTTTGCCGTCACTCAGGTTCCTTTAGCCATTAGTGAAGGTCTGCTTACGGTTATGGTATTCAATATCCTCATGGCTTATAGTCAAAAAGAGCTGCAGGTTTTAGGTGCTTTTACCGGCAAAGCATTATCGTCTATTAAACGGGAGGTTAAAGCATGAAACTCTTTACTAAAAATATGATCATTTTAGTAGTTGTTGTAGTATTAGCGATCGTACCTTTATTTATTGCCCGGGGTGCCGAATTCGGTGGTGCTGACGGCCAGGCTGAAGAAGCGATCATGGAGCTCAATGCTAATTATACTCCTTGGTTTAAGGCCCTCTGGGAACCCCCCAGCGGTGAGATTGAATCCTTATTGTTTGCTTTGCAAGCTGCTGTCGGAAGTGGATTTGTATTTTATTATATAGGCTATTCCAAAGGAAAACAGGTTAGTAATAAGAGGGAAGAAGCTTGAACGATATAGACACATACGCCTATCACAACAATTTAATAACGGTTCATCCTGGGGAGAAAGCCTTTTTTGCCATGATTACCATGGTTGTATGCCTTACCTCGCAAACCACTATGCTGACTCCTTTAATAATCCTGGCAATAATGGCAGGTGGGATTGTCATAAAAGCCGGCATTCCAACTAGAGTATTGTTCAAGCTTTTAGCAATCCCCCTCTCCTTTCTTTTAATCAGCGTATTGACCATAGCCTTTTCAATATCTAAAGATCCTTTGGGATTTTGGCTTGCGTATTCAATGAAGGGGCTGACCATAGGAATACGCTACCCGGATCTGATCACAGCTGTGAATCTTTTCCTCAGATCCATAGGGGCTGTTTCGTGTCTGTATTTTTTGGCCTTGACGACTCCCCTCACTGAGTTGATTTCAATTCTTCATTGCTTAAAAGTACCTTTTATTATAACCGAGTTAATGGTGCTTATTTATCGATTTATTTTTGTTTTCTTGGAAACGGCAACCACCATCCGTCGTGCTCAGGTTTCCCGTTCAGGATACGTAACAATGAAAAGTTCTTTTCGCTCAATGAGTAGGCTCTTTTCTGCACTTTTAGGGAAGGTTTTCATTAAGTCCCAAGAATTGTATGATTCAATGTCTGCCCGAGGCTATACGGGTGAGATTAAAGTCCTTAATAAGAAACGTCCGGTAAACCTTAGGAATTATGGTATAATAATTGGGCTGGAAATACCTTTAATCTTATTGAATTTACTTTGGAGGTAATTTGATGTCAGAGACCATACTTGAAGCAGTTGATTTAGAGTATTCCTATCCGGATGGTACAAATGCTTTGCGCAAAGTCAACCTACAAGTCCGTAAAGGCGAAAAATTAGCCATTCTAGGTTCGAACGGAGCTGGAAAATCGACGTTATTTATGCATTTTAACGGAATTTATTGTCCAAGCTCAGGGACTGTAAAATTTCAAGGACAGGGAATTTCTTATAAGAAAAAGGCCCTGATTGAGTTGCGTAAGAAAGTGGGTATTGTTTTTCAAGATCCGGATAGTCAGTTGTTTTCGGCAAGTGTATGGCAGGACGTCTCATTTGGCCCACTTAATCTGGGGCTTTCTGACGAAGAAGTAGCAGAACGAGTTAAACAGGCCTTGGCAGATACCGAAACCTCGGACCTGGAGGATAAGCCTACGCACTTGTTGAGCTATGGACAGAAAAAAAGGGTTTCCATTGCTGGGGTATTAGCCATGGAACCCGAAATTATTATTTTTGACGAGCCTACCGCCGGGATGGATCCACGCCACGCCCATGAGTTTATGCAGCTCCTGGATAAGCTGAGCTGCGAAGGAAAAACCATTGTCTTATCAACTCATGATGTGGATTTAGCTTATAGTTGGTCAGACAAATTAGCAATCATGTACCGGGGTGAGGTTATCGCTCAAGGCTTGCCCGATGAAGTATTAGTTCAACCAGATATTGTGGAACGAGCGGACTTAACCATTCCATGGCTGATTGAAACTCATCGTGAGCTGGTGAAGAAAGGATGGCTTTCTCCTTCGACACCACTTCCTAAGACGAAAGAAGATTTATTTTTGAACATACCGGCTAAGCGCGATCAGCAAAGTGCTTAGAAGAAATAATTACTCAGCCCATGGAGGTTTGCAATGATTATACTTTTAGGAGAAACAGCTGCAGCCCGTGAGATTAGTGCATGTCTCAGGAGCAGAAAACTTGAGCTGGTAAGAATGCAAACCTGGAGTGAGAGAACATGTTTACATTCGCCGAACTTAATTATCGATGCTAGCCCTCCTTCAAGCAGTTTGAAGTTTGCGCCCTTGCGAAATTGGTGTGAGCAGCGGAATATTCCTTATCTTAGGTTAGAAAGACCTGAGACCATAATTCCTGACAACCCCTTAATATATCCTGTTGTTAACTGGGAGGATGCTTTACTTCAATTAGAACAACGGGTTTGTACATTATCTCAAGAAAAAGGACGCCTGATTACGATTTTTGTCACAACGGGCAGCCATCAATTAGAGACCATAGTTCAAAGTTCATTTGCCCGTTTAGCTCGTTTGGTTATTCGAGTTCTGCCGGAAGGGCGCCTAGTGCAAAAATGCCAGGACATGGGCATTTCTCCTAGGGATATTGTAGCCATGCAAGGTCAGTTTTCTAAAGAGGTTAACAGAGTGCTATTTAAATTTTATGGTGCAGACATCCTATTCACCCGTGACAGCGGTTTGGCAGGAGGCACGGATACCAAAATATCCGCCGCCTTAGAATTAGGATTAGAGATTGTTCTTATAAAAAGAAACACGATTTGCCAAGGGCTAACGGTTAATAGTGTCAAAGAGTTGCTCGATTGGGTTGATGCCAATGCATAATAGGATTTCGATAATAACAAAAAGACACAAGCGTTCCTACCACTTTGATTTTGACAAAGTAGTGAGAAGGCTTTTTTTCTTGACTCAGAAAACAATCCCAAAACATTCTAAAGGATAATAGACCCGAAGGACCTATCCTCGGCTATGCGCGATTAACAGCTTAAATCATCCTGAAAATATTACCAAACCTCTGAAGTAACAATCGGATCTCAGATTAAATATTGTATTTCATACTGAAATAACGCCTGGCATACTTTAAAAGTTGCCTTTGACTAACAGTTCTTGAAAGGAGAATTGTGAAAATGACAAGAAAGTCCGTGCCATTATCAACACTAAAACTTGGCGAAACATCCAATGTTGTTCATTTAGAAGTAAAAGGGTTACTTCGCCGCCGAATTCTTGACCTAGGTATAGTCCCGGGGACGGTTCTCACCTGTATCGGCAAAGCACCTGCCGGAGACCCCATTGCCTACTTAGTTCGCGATACGGTCATCGCCTTGCGCAGTGAAGACGCAAAACTAATCGCAGTTAATAAAGTTGTATAACATTAATGTTAATAATCAGGAGTATTTGAGGTGAAACGGCATGAATTTGCCAATGAAAGATCCTTCCTACTTGTTGATTTGCCGGGTACTTATTCGTTATTAGCTCACTCACACAGTTTAAGAAGAAATTGCCCGAGATTTTATCTGTTTTGGTAAACCTGATGCAACTCTCGTTGTACTAGATGCTACGTCCCTTGAACGAAATCTTATTTAGCCTTGCAAGGATATCAACAAATGTGATAATATGTGTAAACTTAATTGATGAAGCCAAGAAAAAGGAATAAAAATTAACTTCAAAGAACTTGAACAAGAACTGGGTGTTGCCATTGTCCCTACAGCAGCAAGGAGTGGTGAAGGGCAGCCTGCGGCAAACAGTGCCTTTCAGCATGATCCTTTTTGCGCTGCTGCACTGGCCCTGTAAAACAACCTTGCTCAGTATGTACAAAGAAACGGGAAGTACGTTTGTTTTATCGTAGCTCAGACTGTGTATCTCCTAAACTTAGTTTAGGAAGTATTAATCCCCGTCTTGTATGGCGGGGATTAATTTCTTATAACTCTTTTGTGATAATGTAATTGTTATAGGATTGAAGCCAGGATGGGTTGTCATTCATAAATTCAACCAGTGTTTTGATGGCATCGATTGTCGCCGTTGAAAGGTAATGTTCCATAGCCTCCGCCTCTGCTGCAAAGTTGCATTTGCTCCTTATAAGGGCGAGGAAATCCTGTAAAATTTTGTTCCTGGTTACAAGATAATATCCAAATTCCTTGCCTTGATCTGTAAGCTGGATTTCACCATAACGTTCATAATTTATGTAGCTTTCATCTCTCAATCGATAAAGGGCCTTAGTTACTGATGGCAAGGCTACCTTTAGCTTTTTGCTGATGTCTGTGACTCGAACAGTATCAAGAGTTAAGGAAAAACGATATATTTCTTCTAAATAATCTTCTAAGCTAGGTGTTAACATGTATGTCACTTCCTTTGCCTACAATAGTAATCCCTGCTCATTGAATACTATTTGACAGAAGTGAATATTATGAACAAATCCTAATGTTTGCCTCTTTATGTTTAGGGTCAATTTAGATGTCAGAAAGTATAAGGCCCCCCTGCACATTCAGCGTGTTTCAGGGGGCTTGCATTCTTTTGGACAACTGATGCTTCATGTCGTTAAAGCAAAAAATAAAAGAGTTGGATCTATTTAGGCTTCAAACGATGAGTATATCTCCTTGACGTACTTCGTATTTGTTAATATTCACCATGATATCCTCTATTCAAGGATTCCTTCAACCCATTTAGGCTCCGGAACAGGATCTTTTAAGCGGGCCTTGATGCGGGCGATAACTTCTTTCGGTTCAAAAGGTTTAACAATGTAATCATCGGCTCCAATATCAAAGCCTTGAATTTATCCTCCAGCATATCCCGGGCTGTCAGCATAATAATGGGTATTGAACTTGTACGCCTAATGATCTTGCATACTTCCCAACCATTTATGACTGGTAACATGAGGTCGAGTAAGACTAGGTCGACTTCTTCCTGTTTTAGAATGCTTAGTACAGAGCTTCCATCATGACAAATCAGGAGTTTAAAGCCGATGTCAGATAGATATAGATTGAGAAGCTTGCAACTATTTTTGTCATCATCAACGACCAAAATAGTTTTGTTCTTCATTTGGTTCACCTCCTGATAGATGCTTATATATTATCTCATCATAGAGCATGAGAAAAGATAGATTCACTACAACATGAAACATTGGGGCTTGAAAAATAATTGAAAGAGTTTAATCTAATCCTAACAGGAATTTGCTCTTGAAATCAAAATTGATCGGAGGAAAAGAATATGCTAGATCTTCTTTACAGACGCCGGAGTATCCGTAAATACAAACCGGAGAAATTAGACGCTCAAACCGTCCAAGTACTTTTAAAAGCTGCCCTATTAAGTCCATCGTCACGAGGTTTTCAACCGTGGCAATTTGTTGCAGTTGATGACTCAGAGATATTAACTCAGTTAGCGTCCAGCAAAAAAGGTGCGGGATTTCTGAAAGATGCTGCCTTAGGTATTGTAATCTTAGCAGATCCTTCAAAAAGTGATGTCTGGGTAGAAGATGCTTCCATAGCCGCGACAATTCTGCATCTAACTTCAGAATCATTAGGACTGGGATCATGCTGGATTCAAATAAGGGAGCGGCAGTTTTCAGAATCTGAAACAGCGGAACAGTACGTGCGCAGAATCTTATATATTCCAGATAATCTTAAGGTAGCATCAATTATCTCCATCGGTTATCCTGATCAAAGCAAGTCGCCCTATCTGGATGGAGATTTAGGATTTGATAAGGTTCACATAAATAAATATGGTTCTAAATACTAAAGGACATTTCGCTATGTTGGCCGGCCAATGGGAAAATTCGATACTGGGGGCGTTAGAATGGCAGAAATCTTATTTATCTCACCATTACAGGAACTAGCCAGCCTGGTTAAGGAGGTTACTAATCAAGAAGGTGCACCGGAGATCGATATTAAGGTCGCCCGAATGGAGGATGGGGTTAGAGCTGCCTTGGAAGCCGAGCAACGTGGATATCACGTGCTTGTCAGCCGGGGAGTTACTGCTTGGATGATTAGAGAGGCAGGGGTTACTCTACCAGTCATCGATGTGCGTATTGGCGGGTTAGATATCTTAGAAGCTTATTTGCAGGCCAAAAGTCTCGGAAGCCTCATTGGCATTGTTGATGTAAATGAAATGATCCAAGAAATAGCTAGCTTTGAAGAGCTTATTGGAGAAAGTTTCGTAAAGTATACCTTGAAAGATCAGAAAGAGGACATTCTTAAAGGAGTGGCTGCTCTGAAAGCGGCTAAGGTGCAAGTAGTGATCGGTAAAATCGCTATGGCTAATGAGGCTAAAAAACTGGGTATGCAGGCAGTGGTAATTAGGTCCGGTAGGGAAGCTGTCCAGCGTGCCCTGGCAGAGGCTAGGCGCGTCTTAGAGGTGCGTAAACTAGAAAAACGCCGCGTGGAACAATTAAGAGCTATTTTAGATTTCACTTATGACGGTGTCATTGCTCTGGATGAGGAGGGGAGAATCAGTGTTTTTAATCCGGTTGCGGCGAAGCTTACAGGATGGACTGCAGAAAAAGCAATAGGACGTTCAATCGATGATGTTCTGCTTAAATGTTCCTGCCGGAATATCTTAAAGAATGGCAAAGCAGAGGTCGGGGATATCATGGAGATAGGTCGGTCAAAAGTTGTGGCTAACCATATCCCTATTAAAGTAGACCAAAAAGTAGAGGGCGTTGTCACAACATTTCAGTCCATAGACAGACTGCAAAGCTTAGAGCACAAAGTGCGACGAACCTTGGCGGACAGGGGCCATGTCGCAAAACATAGTTTTAATGATATCCTTGGGCATAGTCAAGCCGTTAAGGATGCCATAAAATGGGCCCGTGAATATGCCCAAGTAGATTCTACAGTTCTCTTGCGTGGCAGAACTGGATCGGGAAAGGAATTATTTGCTCAGGCAATTCATAATGCAAGTCCGAGGCGGCGGGAATCTTTCGTGGCTATCAACTGTGCAGCATTACCAGAAAATCTATTAGAAAGTGAACTCTTTGGTTATGTAGAGGGAGCTTTTACAGGAGCTCGTAAAGGTGGTAAGGCTGGGGTATTTGAGATTGCCCATGGTGGAACCCTATTTCTGGACGAGGTAGGAGAGATGGCCACCTCGCTTCAAGCTCGTTTACTTCGCGTTCTGGAAGAGGGTGAGGTGATGCGTTTAGGTGATAATAGAGTTTTACCCGTCAACGTTCGTCTAGTTGCAGCTACCCATCGGGATCTCAAGGAAATGGTTGAAATAGCCGGTTTTAGAGAAGACCTGTTCTATCGCCTGAATGTGTTGTCCTTAGTGGTTCCGGAACTTGCTGAACGTGGAGATGATATTTTACTTATTGCTCGTCATTTTTTGGGGGAATTCTGCCGAAGGATGAATCGAAGTATTGGTTCCTTTTCTAGAGGGGCAGAATTGATCCTCTTGGAATATCCATGGCCGGGAAACATCCGTGAATTGCGCAATGCTATGGAGCGTTTGGTTATGTTGACCGGGGAGAAAGAGATTTCAGAGGAAGATGTGGTGAGGGCGCTTATGCTGGACGGGAAGGACAGGAAACTGGCCATCAACGTTCGTGAGAAGGAAGTAAAGTTGCGCGGTGAAGTAGAGTTTGCAGAAATTCGTTTGATTCAGAAGGTTCTCAAGGAGTGTGGGGGAAACAAAACCGAAACAGCACGTCGTTTGGGAATAAGTCGGACTACCCTTTGGCGAAAAATTCAAGATGCTGGCCTTGAAGTGTTTCAACTATGAAACATTATCGTTCCTATTCTAAACGAAAACGTTTCATAGTTGAAACTTACGATTAAGCCTATCTCGAGTATTTTGGATTATCCTGTAAAATTGGACTTTATTAATTTGGCAAATATAAGCGTAAAAACAGAAAATTATAAAATTATAAGAGTCTTAGGCTCTTATTTTTTTTTGTGGCATGCATATTGCACTAACCATATACAACAAAAAGAAAGGAGAGATAGTCTTGGTTAAAAATCTTCCAGTTGTTCCAACGGCTAAAGCAGGCAGCCTAGTTGAGACGCCAACGGGAATAACTTGGCGTATTCAATATCCAGTGATTTTAGAAACATGCCAAATGTGCTTGGACTGTACATTGTATTGCCCGGATGGGGCCTTAGCTCAGTATAATGAAAAGGTTGTTCTTAACTTAAGTTTGTGTAAAGGGTGCGGAATTTGTGCCAATGAATGTAAAGAGAATGCCATACAAATGATTCCTGAGTATTCTGGGGTTCAGGGTGTTTTCCGTTAAGGGGGGAAATGAATGAGTACAACTTTATTAACAGGTAGTGAGGCGGCAGCCTATGGGGCAAAGCTGGCCCGTATTGAAGTATTGGCATATTATCCTATTACGCCGGCCTTTCCGGCAATGGAAAGGATCAGTAAGTTTATTGATGAGGGTGATTTGAATACCCGTTTTGTACGAGTTGAGTCTGACCATAGTGCTTTAGCAGCAGCACTAGGTGCAAGTCTTGCGGGTAGTAGAACTTTTACAGTAACGAATTCTCAAGGGTTGCTCTATATGACTGAAGTCGTTTATCATACGGCTGGATTACGTCAACCTGTGGTTATGGCAGTAGCAAATCGAGCTCTATCGGCACCTCATAGCCGTTTTCCAGAACAAGGGGATGCGATTTCCCAAGGAGCAAGTGGCTGGATTCAACTCTTTTGTGAAAATAATCAAGAAGTACTTGATACTACACTCCAGGCCTTCAAAATAGCTGAAACAGTTCGTTTGCCGGTTATGGTGAATTATGAAGGGTACATCCAATCTCATACCATGGAGGAAGTAGGAATACCCGGTCAGGAGAAAATAGATCAATTTTTGCCTTTGAAGCGAGTCCGCACTCTTGATGTCGAGAACCCTCAAGCAGTCAATACCGTTGCTAGTCCTGAATTCTATATGGATTATAAGTTCCGTCAAAATGAGGCAATGGACCAAGCACTGACAGTTATTGATAGTGTTGCCTCAGATTTTGCCCAAGAATTTGGCCGGGACTGGTTCGGGTTAATTGATACTTATCAGATGGATGATGCAGAACATGCTATTGTAGCTATGGGCTCCATGGTCAGTGATGCCCGAATCGTAGTGGATGAACTGCGGAATGAAGGGCGAAAAATTGGGTTAGTAAAAATAAGGACATGGCGTCCTTTCCCAGCGGAAGCTCTCCGTAAGGTACTCGAGAAGGTTCAACTCATTACCGTATTTGACAAAAATATCGTTTACGGTCTGGGGGGGGCCTTAGGAACAGAACTAAGGTCTGCTTTATACGGGCAGTCTGCACGGCTAAATAGCTATATTCTTGGGCTAGGAGGCCGAGATGTAACGACAGAAGAAATCAAAAAAGTACTTGAACTATCAGAGAAAACTGAAAAACAGGCAGCCGCTTCTGAGTGGTTCGGGTTATAAGGAGGGATAAAAATGGCACTATCCATTGCAGATTTGTCGAAAGAGGATCTATTTGGTCAAGGACATGCGGGTTGTGGGGGGTGTGGCGCAGCTGTCGCTGGCAGGCAAGCAATGAAGGCTCTTGGCTCTAGAACGATTATTACAATTCCAGCCTCATGCATGGCAACCTTAGGGGGCTCAAACCTGAAGACGACTTGGCAAATTCCCTTTTATCATACGCTATTTGAAATGGCTCCGGCGATATCTTCCGGAATTAGGGCGGCTCTAGAAGCGCAGGGAATAGAAGATGTTAACGTAGTTTCTTGGGCAGGGGATGCGGGAACAGCAGATATTGGGTTTCAATCCTTAACCGGTGCAGCTGAACGCAATGAACACATGATTCACGTGTGTTATGACAATGAGATGTACATGAATACGGGCGGACAAACGGGCAGTCAGACCCCCATGTATGCGATTACTAGTAATATGACGAAGGGGAAAATGGTCAAAAAGAAGAATATGTTGGCCATCATGGAAGCGCATGGCATAGATTATGTAGCGAGTGCCTCCATTGCTTATCCATTAGATCTGATTGCGAAGTTTAGAAAAGCAGCAGAAAAACCCGGTTTTTCCTATATTCATATCCTAGCACCTTGTCATAGGGGCTGGCAAATTCCGCCGGAGAAAACTATTGAGTTTGCACGATTAGCTGTTGATAGTGGTCTTTTTGAACTTTATGAAGTGGATAATGGATTGCGTACTCGAACTTTTGAGCCCCCTTTGATTCCTGTTGAAGATTATCTGATCAACCAAGGGCGGTTTAGACATCTCACCTCTGAACAGGTCGCAGGGATCCAGAAAAGTGTTAATGCCTACTATAGCAGAGGGGGGAGTGAAAAGTGATGCGGGAAATTCGCTTTCATGGCCGCTTTGGCCAGCCGGTAGGGAAGCTAACTCGGGCAATGGGGAAAGAACTTTTGCATCAAGGCAAGCATGTCCAAGTTTTTGATGCGTTTGCCGCTGTGCGTCCCGGGGCTCCCATGTACTCCGTTATTCGAGTGGGAGATGAGTCGATTCGAAAACGGTCCGCGAATAATACGATGCCTGATATAGTTGTGGTTTTAGATAATAGTTTATTTGGTGTTATAGACGTGACCAAAGGTCTTAAGTCAGATGGAACGGTGATGGCGTTGGGTGTAACTGAGAATGCTCTCGGGGAGAAATTAAAAGGTTTTTCCTTTGTTTCTCTTGACCCTTACCTTCAACCTAATAGCTCTGATTTAGCGGCAGTTTTCCTTAAAGTCTTGGCCGAACGCGGTGTTTTGATGGTCAACAAGTAATATTAAGGTTGTCTTTTTAGTCTTATATGTTTTATAACTTAAGGATGTTTATCACATGCGTTATTATGGAAAAGCTACGGGGCCGGTCGTGCGATTAGCGGGCTCCGGTCTGGCTGGAGTAATCAGAATCTAACCAATATTTTAATGAAAAAAGAACATAATCATAATTCTGATAACCCGTTTTCATTTTCATTTTCATTGTCATTGATGGAATCAGTAATTTATTTAAAAGAATAGTCTTATGAAAGGTGGGGAAAGCATGATATTAAACAATCCTACGTTTACGTTGGTCGGTTTCCTTGTTGTAATTGTTTTGCTATTCTTCTTAATCGCGAAAGTCAAATGGCATGTTTTCATGGCTCTTCTCATTCCAATTATACTTTTTGCTTTGATCCCTGGAGTAGATCAAGGAGCGTTCATAAAAGCCTTTGAATCCGGTTTCGGGAAAACTGTGCAGTCTATAGCTGTTGTTATCGTTCTAGGTTCCGTTATTGCCGAAGCTTTGAAAGAGACAGGCGGAATTGAAAAAATTACCTTAAAAATGATTGACTGGGTTGGACAGAAACGTATGCCTTTAGCCTTGACCTTGACCGGGTTCGTTATCGGAATCGCGATCTTCTCGGATGTCGGATACGTAATCCTCAATCCCTTGGTTCATTCGGCAGCTATTGCTTCAGGAGTCAACATGAGCGTTATGTCAACTGGTCTTGTGGGAGCCATGCAGCTTACCCATGCGATGGTTCCACCGACTCCCGGCCCCTTGGCTGCAGCTGCTTTACTTAAGGCTGATGTTGGCAAGATTATCATTTATGGATCTCTCGCAACGTTCATAGGATCATTAGCTGGCTGGCTGTTTGCCTTAATCGCTGGTCCCAGAATCCCCTCTCCTCCATCTCAAGAATTTGTCGGCCAATCGTTTGCGGATAAAGGACTTAAGCTTCCTTCAACCATAGCAGCTTATGCCCCGATTATGGTCCCTTTAATCTTAATCGCAGGCCAAAGTTTTGCTAATCTCTATCTACCTAGCGGTCTATTCAAAACCTATGTGAACTTCATAGGTTGGCCACCGGTGGCATTACTTATTGGAATTTGGTTAGCCTATCGAAACACGAATGCGGATCAGAAGAAAATTCAGAACTCTAAATGGATAGAAGAGGCCCTACGCACCTCTGCAATGATCATTATGGTGACTGGGTTAGGTGGCTCTTTAAGCGCAATCTTAAAAGGAACCCCTGCTGTTGATTATATCGCCAATGCAATCGTACAATCCGGAGTCCCCTCAATTTTCTTGCCCTTCGTTTTGGGTATTGTGGGAAATATAATCACAGGATCTACTACAGTAGGGGTTATTACAGCTGCTTCAATTGCAGCTCCTATGCTCGGTACCTTGGGGTTAAGCCCTGAAGCGGCTATGCTCGCAGGTGGAGCGGGTTCTGTTATTATCAAGTATGTCAATTCCAGTTACTTTTGGGTTTGTACCTCCTTATCCCGCATGGAACTTAAGTCAGCTCTATATTCCTATGGCGGTGTGACTTTGGTTGGTGGTGTCGCCTCTATGGCTGCAGTTTATGTTATGTGGTTGGTTCATCTTATATAAGGTAATGCCTATAGGATCGAAGCTTTTGTTGGGGGGACATAGAGAGCCTCCCAACACTCAATTTTTGATTCGCTGTTAGATATAAATATTAAGTCATGGTGGTGTTTGAACAAGTGAAAGCAACTTTTTATAACAAATATATGTCGAAAGCTGCTGGGGTTGAAAAAATTAGTGTGGGAAACGAGGTTGAGATCAAAGTGGATCTAGCCCTTGCTCACGACGGAACCGGTCCTAAGTTGCTCGAAGCTTGGGAAAAGCAATCTGAAAAAGTATACGATGGTCGCAGAGTGCTCTTGACGGTAGATCATGCTTTTCCGGCACCAACCCCGGCAGAACGTAGTTTTCAGCGCCGGTTCAGCCAATTTGCTGAAGCACAAGGGTGTGTTCTTTATAATCATGGTGAAGGGGTATTACATCAAATCGTAGCTGAGAGGGCCTCTCTGTGGCCGGGAATGATCATTGCCGGAGCAGATGGACATGTGGCTACGGCCGGAGCCTTTGGAGCGTTGGCTTTTGCTCTGACACCAGAAGAATTAGTTCCTGTTCTTACTTCAGGCAGGCTTAAGATGAAAGTCCCTGAGCTTGTGACCATAGGACTGGAGGGTGAGCTGCAGCCTGAAGTGCTCCCGAGGGACATTGCACTATATCTTCTGGGAAAAATTGGAGGAGACTTAAAGGAGAAAGCGGTGGGTTTAACAGGACCCCTTTTCACCTCCCTTTCCGCTGCTGCCTGTATGACAATCTGCAACTTTTTACCTGAGGCAGGTGCCGTTACTGCTTTTGTTGTACCAGCGGGAGAAGAGGCGGGACCTATAAAACATAGAGTCGATGTCAGCATGATCGAAGCCATGATTGCGGCTCCTCCTCAACCAATTAACGTAAAACCGGTGAGTGAACTGGCTGGAACAAAGATAAACGTAGCGATAGCGGGGGGATGTTCAGCTGGGCGTCTGGAGGATATGCAGATTATTGCTAATGTTCTAGAGGAGTATCCAGTGCACTCTGAGGTCACTTTTATCGTGACACCTGCATCAAGAGCTGTGACAAAAGCAATGGATAAGTTGGGGATCAGCACCTTAATTCGTGAGCGTGGTGCGGTTATTATGCCTCCCGGTTGTGGGCCGTGCCCGGGTAAACATTTTGGTGTATTGACTGAGGGTGATGTTGCTATTACAACGACGATAAAAAATACTCCTGGTCGAATTGGATCTAATCAGGCCGATATCTACTTGGCTTCTCCTCGAACAGTAGCCCAAGCTGCAGTTAAAGGAATGATTTAATCAAATCCAGAAATAAGGATTAGGGTAACGGTATAAATATTTGCTAATTCATTTTGATAGATTATGGTTTCATGGAAGTTCCTCAGAATTAAAAGGCATCAACCAGGAAACTAGCCTTGGCTAATCGCAAAGCAAAGGCTCTTTATGAATTAACGATCGGGGATACTAGGGAGAAAGGGTGAGAATGATGGAAAAAAGTCAACTGGTTAACGATATGAAGGGGTTGCTAGGTCCGGAAAAAGTGATCTCTAGTAAGCTTGAGCGGTATACTTATACTTATGACAGTTCTTTCTTATCCCAGCTTAATGAATTCTATCCTGATGTTGTTGTCTGCCCCATGAACACAGAGGAAGTTCAAAAAGTCATGCGCTATGCTTATAAATATGGTATACCCGTAACACCTAGGGGAGCGGGGTCCGGTCAGACAGGAGGGAGTGTGCCTGTTAAGGGAGGAATTGTACTAGACCTTTCTGGTTGGACGGACATTGTAGAAATTGATGATAGCAACATGCAAGTTGTTGTAAGGCCGGGGATTGTGCACGCTGACCTCAATGAAGCGCTCTCGGCTTACGGGCTGTTTTTTCCACCTGATCCAGGAAGCTCAAAAATGGCAACGATTGGGGGTATGGTAGGGAATAATGCCAGTGGGCTGCGAGCAGTAAAGTTTGGAAACACTGTTCAATATGTGTTGGGATTGGAAGTTGTTTTGCCTGACGGTGAGGTTATAAAGACTGGGGGATTACACTCCAAAGCACTTAAAAGCGTTTCCGGGATTAATCTTACTAGCCTCTACGTTGGTTCTGAAGGTACATTAGGGGTTATTACCCAGGTTAGACTGAAAGTTTTACCAAAACCTCCGGTTCGGGGAATCCTTCTGACGCTGTTTTCTAGCTTGGATGACGCGGCTGCAACAGTTTTAGAAGTGTTTAAGCATGGAATTATACCTTCTGGTATTGAGATTTTGGACGACTCTGGGATTAAAGCCGCTAATAAGTTTCAGCCGGATTTAAAGCTTCCCGAGACGGAGGCTGCTCTATTCTTTGAAATCAACGGCAGCAAGGCGGCAGTCGATTTTGAGGGGAAGCAAGTTAAAGAGATTGCCGAAAAACGGGCAATCATAGTGGAATGGGCCATGGATCCCCAGCGTATGGCAAAACTTTGGCAAGGACGTGCAGTCATAGGCGCTGCTTCAGCACGAGTTAAAGCAGGGGCAACCAGAATTTTTTGCGGTGAAGATGTCTGTTTTCCGATGGCCAAGGTTCCTGAGGCCTTACGCAGAATTAAGGAGATTGGGGCAAAACATAACACACTTGTTGTAATTTATGGTCATATTGGAGATGGAAATATGCATACAGCACCGATTATCGATCCCTTAAAACCTGATGAGGTTAAGGCAGCCCACCTCGTAGCTGATGATATTCATGCACTGGCTTTGGAGTTGGGAGGCTCGACGACTGGGGAACATGGAGTGGGTTTCACTCGAGCCCAATTTATGGCTGCGGAACATGGAAAGGCCTTGGAGATCATGAGAATTATCAAGGATGCTATAGATCCTAAAGGAATTATGAATCCTGGTAAGATCTGGGCTGAGAGGTAAGAAGATATGAAAACAACATATCAGGTTGATTTTGCTGAGGAACTAAAGAAGTGTGTACGCTGTGGTGAGTGTCGTGCAAATTGTCCTATCTTTGCCGAGTCCAAAAGAGAACCGGATTCACCACGCGGGAGATTGTCCTTGGTAAAACTCCTTCAAGAAGGCAAGATCCCACCCTCCTCAGAACTCTCTGAAAAGCTTTATGGGTGTCTGCTTTGTAAAACTTGTGCTGTTAAATGCCCGTCTGGGGTCATTACGGATGAGATTGTGATGGGAGTTAGAGATTACCTTGATAGTACTTTAGATAGAAACATCGTTAAGAAGTTGGTGCTTAGGGGATTCTTGACTCGCCCGGCTCTGCTCCAAGCTTCCTTTTCGCTCGTAAAGCTTTATCAAAAGACAGGGTTAAATAGTGTTTTGACGAGATCAAAACTAATTGAACATTTGCCGGAACAAATGAGTGCAGGTGCCAAAATACTCCCGGATGTCTCAAAACAACCAGCTCGCGGACGGATTGCAGAAGTTGTTAAGCCCTATGGGAAAAAACGTTTCAGAGTGGCTTACTTTTTAGGTTGTGCAACGAATTTAATTTATCCGGATGTTGCGGTGACTGGAGTGGACGTACTGGCTAGGCACGGTTGTGAAGTAGTTACTCCGGCGGTAAAATGTTGTGGTATGCCGCATTTAGCCTATGGAGATACGGATACGGCAGTACAACTAGCAAAAAAAAATCTTAAGATTTTGCTGTCAGCACAAGTGGACGCAGTTGTGACTGATTGTTCGTCATGTTCGGCTACTTTAGCGGAAAGCTATCTTAAGCTTTTTGAGCCAGGTACAGACGAATACAACCAAGCAAAAGAATTAAGCAGCAAGGTCTATGATCTCAGTAAGTTTTTGGTGGAAAAAACGGGTGTTCACCCTGGTCCGAATCCCGTTAAGGTTGCGGTAACCTATCATGACCCGTGCCACTTAAAACGAGGGCAAAATGTCTTTAAACAACCTAGGGAGCTTTTAATGGCCATTCCAGGTGTCGAATTCCGAGAAATGAAAGAAGCGGATCGCTGTTGCGGATCTGCAGGCAGTTTCAGTATTATGCATCATGATTTATCTATGAAGGTTCTAGACCGGAAGATTACTAACATCGTAACTGCCAAGGCTGAGGTAGTGGCCACCAGTTGCCCAACCTGTACAATGCAGTTAAGTTATGGGTTAAAAAGTCACGGTTTGGCAGGGCATGTAGTGCATCCTGTACAGTTGCTGGCTAGGACGTACTGAGAAAAATAAGTGCCTAGTATCTGATTGTTTCCATTGAATAAAACACATAAAAGCAATCAGTATCTTTAACGCAAGGTGCTGATTGCTTTTGTATGAGATCTATTTGATGACCTCGGAGCCATTTGTTAAAAAGATTTTATAGAATTTTAATAATTGCTTTAAAACAAATTTAAAAACTTCCTCTATAATCATCTTGAAATAACAAACGGGGAGGTACTTTTTATCATGAGTAAACTAAAACTTATGTACGATGTGATTTCTATAATGAAAGAAAAGGAGGTTATTTGCGGTACTTTTCAAGCAGAAGCCAAGAAGGATCAACAAAAAATATTAGGCTTTACGAATGAATTTGAAAAGAATCTATCTAATGGTGAGACCAAAGTCAAAATTAATACAGAAATAGACTGTAATGGCAAGAAAGTAAAACATGAAAGCCAAACTCAGTTCGGGATGCAGGGGTGTGGGAGACACCTACATCATGGCTTTATGAAGCATATCCACCATCATAACCACTATAATAATGGTCAAAATCATGAGGATATTCACTGCGGAGGGGTCAAAGGGAAGTTAACGAAACTAGCGTATATTCTAGATATTTTTAATAGAATTAAAGTTGATGAGAAAGAGGATAATTCTGTAGTTTTATCTCTAAAATTAGAAAATATGCCGGATGAAGTTAAAAGGGCTTTCCACGAAGAATTGAATCAGAGAAAAATGTTCGAGCACCATCATCACCATAGCTCTATGAAAGATTGTTGTGCCTTGAAGGACCCCAAAATCGGCATTAATGTGTGGATCAATAATAATAAGGAAGTAGAAAAAATCGTCTTAACAGCTGATGGAAAGCAACTAGATCAAAATGAAAGCCATGATATGAATTTATGGGCAGAATTACGTCTAGCGTAGAAGGGAGTATCCTTTGAATTAATCCCTTAAACAAGGAGGGCGTAGGACAATAATTTGTTATACGCCCCTTTTCAGATATAATGAAAGCTAGAAGTGTGAGATTGAAAATTATATCGCAGAAGCAAAACAAACTTTGGTTTGGTGAATTAGCATAAGAATTGATGGGTGACTTAAGTGTTTAAGAAAATCATAAAACGGAAATTGATAAAACTAGAAAAGGCAAGGGATATTCACCAAGCAGCTCCTCATAAATTCTATAGAACTTATGAGGAGTTTCACAGAAAACATGATGGATTCTATGATCAGCATCGAGAATTATGCCTTCATCATGAATTTCAGAGAAAACATAGGGAATTTAAAAAATATCATAAATCCCTGCGTCTTTTTCGTCCAGCTAGTATACTCGTGAACTTAATTATTCTATACTTATTATTTAGATTTTTCGGCATCAAAACAATTAGTGTTTTGTTTGCTGGATTTATAATTATTCAGGAGTTTCTGCTATTATTATTTATTTGGCGTATAGAGAAAAGGGTCTTCAAACCCATAGATAAACTTAAAAGTGGAGTGGAAGAAATTTCTAAAGGGAATTATCAGGTCAAGATTGAGAGCGATTCTATTAGTGATCTTGGATTTATTGCATTATTGGTGGATTCTTTCAATGAAATGGCCCAAAAATTACAAGCAAGTGAGAAGATAAAGTCTGAATATGAAGAAAATAGAAAAATGCTTATTGCAAATATTTCTCATGATCTTAAAACCCCAATCTCAACTGTCCAAGGTTACATTGAAGCTATATTGGACGGGGTAGTTAATTCACCCGACAAGGTAAAAATGTACCTCAAAACCATCTACCAAAACACGGTTTATATTGATCGATTAATTGATGATCTTTTTCTGTTCTCAAAGTTAGATCTTCAAAAACTGGATTTTAACTTTGAACTTGTAAAAGCGAAAGCTTTTATGAATGATTTGATGGAAGAATTTAAGTTTGAACTTGAAGAAAGACGATACAGGTTTTACTATGGAGATCATTTAGAGACGAATTGTACAATTAACATTGACCGCAAACGACTGTATCAGGCCTTCCGGAATATCATAGGGAATGCTGTTAAGTATGGAGATAGCCAGGACTTAACTATTAAGGTTCAATTAACGGGGCGAGAGAATGTCATCTCTATTACCATTGAGGACAATGGTCCGGGAATTCCGGCTGACAAACTACCACATATTTTTGATCGCTTTTATAGAATTGATGATGAGCGGACAAAAGACCTTATGAGTACCGGTCTGGGCTTGGCTATAGCGAAAGAATTGGTGCAAGCTCATAAGGGAACTATTTCTGTATCGAGTATAGAAAAAGCGGGTACTTTTTTTACCATTAACCTGCCCATAAGTCATTCTACGGAATAGTTTTATGCCCAATAAAATGGAAAGAGGCTAACTATGAAACGCATCTTAATTATTGAGGACGATCAAAATATTGCTGAGCTGGAACGGGATTATCTTCAGTTAAACGGATATGAAACAGAAATTGCTCAAGATGGAGCCCAGGGTATGAAATTAGCCTTAACCGGTCGTTTTCATGTGGTTATTGTGGATCTGATGCTGCCAGGCAAAGATGGGTATCAAATTACCAAAGAAATTCGTGCTAAATTTGAGATCCCTGTGCTTATCGTGTCTGCAAAAAGTGAGGATATTGATAAAATTAGGGGTTTGGGCTTTGGAGCCGATGATTATTTGACTAAGCCCTTCAGTCCGGCGGAGTTGGTAGCCAGGGTCAAATCCCATATCTCCAGGTATGAACGCCTCAAGGGCAAAACTACAGCCACTGAAATAATCCATTGCCGAGGTTTGGAGATTGATACAGCAGCGCATAAAGTCTTTGTTAATGGGAAAGAGGTGCAAATGACAGCTAGGGAATACAGCCTGCTCGTCTTTTTTGCCTCAAACCCCAACATCGTGTTTAGTAAAGAACATATTTTTGAAACCATATGGGGAAATGATTATTTTGGTGATAGTGCCACAGTACCAGTTCATATCCAAAAGATACGAAAAAAGATTGAACGAGATCCCTCGAATCCGGAGTTTATTGAAACCTTATGGGGGACGGGATATCGATTTAACCCATAGCAGAAATAAGAGGGGGCTTTTCCTGCAAAAGCCCCCTCTTATTTCTGTTTTAAACTAAAGTTTCTCTATAGTGATGGCGATGAGCCGGTCTTCCCTGAGAGGGTTGATTGAGGAGCTCTGAAATGGCTGTACAGAGACGATAGATCCCTTCACGTATGGTTGCTTCCGTATGATGGCAGAAGCAAAGCCTGATCAGGTTTTTGCCTCCTGAGTGGATATGAAAAGCATTTCCGGGGACAAAGCTGACTTTTTTTTCAGCTGCTTTTCTGAGCAAAGAGGTAGCATTGATTCCAGGCGGCAATTCACACCATAAATAATACCCGCCTGAGGGCAGCACCCAGGATAATCCTGGAGGAGAAAATTCTGTTAAGGTGTCCGCCATGATATCTCGTTGTCGCTTATATTGGTTTCTGACAAGAGAAAGGTGTTGATCAAGCATTCCTTGATTGCAAAAATCAGTCATGATCCATTGAGTGGTCGTACTGGTATGAAGGTCAACGTGTTGTTTGGCGAGGGACAATTGCTCTAAAACTGTGGTTGGGGCCACGCACCATCCCAAACGAAGTCCTGGCAAGAGCATTTTCGAGAAGGTCCCCAGGTAGATGACGTGCTCATGTTCATCTAAGGATTTTAGAGAAGGAAAGGGCCCTTGTTCATAATAAAGTTCACTGTAGGGATCATCCTCGATAATGGGTACGTGAAATTGATAGGCTAACTTAAGAAGTTCATGCCGCCGCGCAAGACTCATGGTGGTTCCGGTTGGGTTCTGGAATGTGGGGAGGGTGTAAATAAACTTAGGCCGGCGTCTGGAGAGGATTTGTTCTAAGATATCGGTTCTTATGCCTTCTTCATCTAAGGGAATAGTTAAAATGTGAGCACCTGCGGTTTTAAAAACCCCGATAGCTCCTAAAAAGGAAGGCTCTTCCATGACGATAAAATCACCGGGTTCTAAGAATATTTTTGTCAACAAATCAAGTCCTTGTTGCGAACCCGACGTTATTAGAATATTTTGGGCTTGTGTCTTAATACCCCGTAGTCTTAGCCAATCCGCTAAATACTCCCGTAAAGGCAGATGTCCAATGGTAGGTCCGTAGGCAAAAGCTTGCCAATTGCCGGCATGCATCATCGCTTTGCAAATTTCATTAAGCTCTTTCAGTGGATAATACTCACCTGCCGGGGCTCCCAAGGCAAAGGAAATTTGATCCTCTTCACTGATTTCATCCAATATGGAAGCCAGTACCGGATTATGCATACGCTCAGCTTGACTTGAATAATAATTTTGCCACGATACAGGCTGAATGGGAATTCGGTCTTGGTTCATGGTTGGATGGATACAAACCATACTTCCTCTGCCTACATGGGATTGAATTAATCCATCCGCTGCCAGTTCGTGATAAGCGTTAACAATAGTTGTTCGATTAACCCCTAGTTGGGCAGCCAACTTCCGTTCAGGGGGGAGGCGGTAACCGGGAGAAAGCTGCTGCGATAAAATTAATTGACCAATCTGGTCTCGGATTTGTAAATAAAGAGGTGTCTTGAGGGAACGGTCTAACTTTAGTTTCATGGTTTTTAATGCCTCATCTTTATATAAAACTTACTAAATAATGAATAGATTACTTATTGGATTGCTTGATTATATCTGCCAAGAGTTTGATCCCTTGCTCTATCTGGGTTGGACTTGGGTTGGAAAAGTTCAGTCTCATGCTGTTGGAGCTCTTTTGGTTGACATAAAAATTGGCTCCCGGTACATAAGCTACATTACCCGCCAAAGCGCTGGGCAAAAGCTGCAGAGTATCATAAACTTCGGGTAAGGTCAGCCAAATAAACATCCCTCCCCTGGGCTCAGTCCAGAGCGCCTGATGGGTTAAGTGGTCTTCAAGAGCTTTTAGCATAATATCTCTGCGATCTTTGTAGACCTGGCGAATGCTGAGGATGTGTTCCGCGGGCTTAAAATGTGTCAGGTAGTAGTGAGTAGTCCTTTGTAAAAGTGTGCTGGTGTGCAAATCCGTGCCTTGTTTAGCAATGGTGAGTTTGGATATGATGTTTTTTTCCGCTGCGATCCACCCCAGGCGGAGGCCTGGAGCCAAGGTTTTAGAAAAGGTGCCTAGGTAGATTACCTCGTTTTCGTCAGAAAAAGCCCGGATAGGAGATACAGTAGTGTTGTCATAGCAGAGCTCACTGTAAGGGTCATCCTCAATTATGAGGAGGTGGTATTGACGGGCAATGTTGAGCAAGGTTTTTCGCTCTTCTACAGTTAAAGTGGAGCCGGTGGGATTTTGGAAGGTTGGGGTTAAATAAAAGAGTTTTGGGCGTTTGACTTTTATCAATAGTTCGAGAGCGGTATAGTCAATTCCTGCTGAGTTTGTCGGAATGGTTATGAAATTGGCCTGGTAGCTCTGGAATGATTGGATGGCTCCAAGATAACTTGGATTCTGCAGAAGCACGATGTCGCCGGGATTAATAAACAGCTTGGCAATCAGATCAAGTCCTTGTTGTGAACCGTTGGTCAGCAGAATATTTTCGGGATTTGAGCTAATCCCTTTTTCTTTCATTAGAGCGGATATTTCTGCACGTAAGGGCAAATACCCTTCCGTTGAGCCGTATTGGAGGACAGAAGGATCCCCTGCCCCTAAGACCTTTTGATAGGATTCTTTGAGTTCGGTGAGAGGAAACAATTCAGGGGCAGGAAGACCGCCTGCGAAAGAAATAATGTGAGGCTGTTCGGCAACTTTTAGGAGCTCGCGAATCGCAGAATTCTCCATGTTTTGAACCCTCTCGGCATATGCATATTGCATAATTCTACCTCCTTAGAAAGTTTTAGCTAATTATAGGAGGATGTTTCTGTCCTTACAACATCCAATTGGATGATTATTATATACATCCAATTGGATCCGTTGAGATCTTAGCGGAGGTGTTGGAAGTCTCCGTTCAAATTAAAGTTGAATGTGAGCAGGGGATCTGGGAGGTATTCGTAAAGATACGAAGAATAATTAGTTAGATTATTCTGTAAAATAGTGAAAAGAAAGAATGTGAAGTTATGATCTATCAACCTCTAGGTATTTATAAAGTGACATTCCCATTACCTTTTCGCTTGAATCATGTCAACTGTTACGCCGTCAAAGGAACTCCTGGTTGGTGGCTCATTGATGCAGGACTGCAAAGAGAGGCAACAATCGCAGGATGGAAGCAATTTTTTGAAGAACAGGCCATAAAACCTTCAGATATTAAAGGTATTTATCTAACTCATTTTCATCCGGACCATTACGGATGTTCAGGATGGCTTCAGAAATATACGGGGGCGCCGGTTTACATCGGAGAAATTGATGCCGAAAGAGTAAGGCATTATTGGAAAAGTGATCATTACATTTTGGATGATTTGAACACGTTGTTTAAAGAGAATGGTATGCCGGAGGATATTCTCAATGAAACCATCAGCTCAGTTAATAACTTGATTCGTTATACAGCTCCTCATGCAGAATTGACCACTTTAAAGCCGGGTCAGATGGTCATGATCGGAGATTTTAAATACCAGGTAATTTTGACACCGGGGCACACAGACGGACATATCTGTTTTTATAACCTTGAAGAAGGAGTGCTGTTATCAGGGGATCATTTGCTGCCTGAGATTTCATCCAATATCAGTTTGTGGCCTCAAACGGGTGCTGACCCTGACCCATTGGCTAATTTTCTTAGGGCCATTGATGGTATCCGCAGTTTGAGCTGCAAATTAGTTTTACCAGCTCATGGCAACCCTTTTTCCGCTGTTGAAGAACGAATATGTCAACTAGAGGCTCATCACAAAGCCCGTCTGCAAGAGATCAAGAATTATGCCGGAAGTGGGTCGACAGCCTATCAAGTGTGCAAACAAGTATTTAGACAGGACCTTAGCTTCCACGAGCTGCGTTTCGCCATGGCTGAAACTTTAGCTCACCTTGTCTATCTGATCTATAAAGGCGAACTAGAGAAATTTTCTATAGAGGGAATTGATTATTTTAAAATAAGATAATCAGCGGTAAAGCCCACAAAGCTTCCTTTTTTCATCCAAATAACAAAAGACATGTCCTGTCGAAGAGTGACCGAGATTTAACTCTCCAGTGTCTCACCGAAGGAACATGTCTCTTTTCAACTTTAATGTGTCAACTTTCTATGGCATAACTCAGCCGATTACAGAAGGGTTACTGTCAATAAGCCCGGTTAGGAGGTCATGTGAGCGAAGATTCTCTAAAAATACGCTCATCGCCATGGACATTTCATGATTTCTGGGCCTAATGATTGAAAAAGAACGAATTAAACGTTTACCTTTAATGCGGATGGCCGTCAATTCGTTGGCCGTTAGTTCTTTGCGCACAATCCAGCTTGAGACAAGAGCTATTCCCAGGCCAGCCATGACCGCTTGCTTCACGGCCTGACTGCTGCCAAAAATGTGGGATTTTTTAACGTGGATATTCCAATCTCTTATCAGCTTGTCGCTAAAGGCACGAGTTCCGGAGCCGCTTTCTCTAAGGATCCATACTTGATCTTGGAGTTGTTCCGCAGTGACAATGGGAAGCCTGGCCAGAGGGTGTTGATTAGGAACAACAAGAATGATTTCGTCGTCCATTAAACTCTGAATTTCTAAATCGGAATGATGGACCTCCCCTTCGATAAGGGCCAAGTCGAGATGATTGGAGCGAACGGCTTGGGTGATTTCTACCGTATTGGCGATAGAGGCATCAATATCTACATTAGGGTATTGAGCGGCAAATTCTGTCAAAGCAAAAGGTAAAATGTATTCTCCAATGGTGTAGCTTGCTCCTACTTTGAGAGACCCCGTGACAGTATTGGTTAACTGGTTGATTTCTTGCTTTGCTTTATCATACAGCGACAAAATCTGCTTAGCTAAACCATAGAGAATTTCTCCTGATTGAGTAAGTTCCAAATGTTTTGGTGAACGGTTAATGAGTTTTGCGCCGAGTTCATTTTCTAAATTGCGTATTTGTAAACTGACACTGGGCTGGGATAAGAAAAGCTCTTCTGCAGCTCGTGAAAAATTCTTTTGTTCAGCGACAGTTACGAATGTTTTTAAAGGATCGACAATCATTGTTTACACTCCTAGTCTAATTAACTACTTCTTACCATCATAATAATACAATAAAGTGTATAAAACTTAAATACGTTTTCCTAATGATAACCTTTAGTAACCTATATTGCTCCCTTTCCCCAAACATTTTATAGTTCTATACATCAGTTCAGTCCTTTTAGGCGCAATAATAGGACGATGGATGAATGATGGAGGTTAGGGATTATGTGGTTACAAGCAAAAGAAAGCATTACTTTTCAAAACGTTTTAGTCATAGATGAGGAAAGACGGAACAGTTTTGTATTGGGGGTTTTGTTTACCCTATGCATTGCCGGCGCCGGGACCTTGTTAGGTGAGATGCCGGGCTTTAATCGAATCGGAGCCATGTTAAGTGCTATCCTAATTGCCGTGCTTTATCGAAATGTTATAGGTTATCCGGAAAGCATTCGTACAGGGATTCAGTTTTCGGCACGATTCCTAATGCGTTTTGCCATTGTGCTTTATGGGTTTAAGCTCAACATTGACTTGGTTATCCATAAAGGCGGCATGCTTCTTGTCTATGACTTAATGACGATTGTCATAGCAATTACCACAACCATGTGTTTGGCGAAGTTGTTCAAAGCGGACCTGGATCTCTCCTTACTGTTGGGAATAGGAACTGGTGTATGCGGAGCTGCTGCCATTGCCGCCGTATCCCCCATTCTAAAGGCCAATGATGAAGATACGGCTATTGGAGCAGGCATTATAGCCTTAATTGGAACAATCTTTACATTAACCTACACCTTTTTAATGCCGATGCTGCCCATTAGCTCAGTCACCTATGGGGTCTGGAGCGGAGTAAGCTTGCATGAAATTGCGCATGTAGCAGCCGCTGCTATGCCTGCCGGTCCTGATGTTTTAGCCATGGGATTATTGGCCAAACTCGGCAGGGTGTTTCTGCTCATTCCCTTGAGTTTCATACTTTCCCTTTGGATGAAGCGCAAAGAAGGAAATTCCCAGAGCCAGAGTGCACCCTTCCCCTGGTTTTTAGTGGGATTTATCATTACCAGCTTTTTAGGTACTTATCTGCCGATTCCTGAAGCTGTTCTGAAGGACATCTCCTCGGCATCCTCATTCTTGTTGGGTGCAGCGATGGTGGGCTTAGGATTAAATGTTCATCTGTCAAGTTTACGGACCCGGGCGATGCGCCCTCTTGCGGCAATGGTCATAGCATCAGTACTTGTATCCACCGTGTCTTTCCTCGCCTTAATGTTGATAGGGTTGTAGACAATAATATATTTTAGGTCATCCCTTAGAATGAGAAAATGCATAACGTCGTCGAATACGTTTTTGAGCGCTATAAGTGTAAAAGCTGATAGCGTTCTTTGCTTTTGGCATAAAACGAAGCTTAGCCATAAGGTACTGCTCATCTTCCTTGTTCAGGGAACGCCAACGAAGATGAGGTTTCTTGCCAAAAAGTTCTTCATAGATCATCTCCTTATTTGACAGCAAACAGCGTTTATACATAAAATACTGGTCTCCCAGAGAGAACTGAATATAGAGAATGTTAGGATTCTGATTATGGATACCGATTAATGTCACAGGTTCAGCTTTATCAATTCTTGCCCAGCCTTCATACAGGTCCCGTATTTCAGAAATTCCTTGGGTATAGCAGCTTGAACAAATGGAGTACTCTGCTATTTGACTCTCATTAACCTCTGGATTGGGGTTGAGAAAATATCCTTCTCGTTCATAGACTTTTAACTGTATTACCTCTAAAGCAGAATTTAATCGTGGCACAAGGACTAAGTTGATAGAACCCAAGTCTATGATGCTGGTGGCTGAAATCGTATCCAAGCGTATTAGCCTCCTTTAGGTTTTGTATCTTAGTTATTACCATGTCAAGGTCTCTTTAGCCCGAAAATTCAAGCAGCAATAATATATACTTATCATAAAAAGCCCTTAGATAGCACATTGAGAGAAAAGAGAAATGAAATTCTATTGACCACTTGGTCAAAACGGGTGTATAATCCAAGCATCATGGCGATGATTTTCAAGGAGCGAATGGTATTGTACAGTAATTTTGAAAACTTAAACCAAGAAAAGAAAGAAAAGATCTTGAGAGCCTGTATTCAAGAGTTTTCCGAAAAGGGTTATGATAAAGCGTCCACAAACTCAATTATTCGAGAAGCCGGTATATCAAAGGGTATCTTGTTTCATTATTTTAAGAGTAAGCAAGGGCTGTTTTTTTACATAATCGATTACTGCATACAAAAAATGATTGAGGAGTATCAGAAGTATCCTTTAACAGAAACAAAGGATATCTTTCGCAGATTTAGCGAGCTGGGAGTCATTAAACTCAAGATCGCTCAGGATTATCCCCAAATCGTCAGGTTGTTTATGGAGGCTCTTTCCAGTTCCCCTTCGGATATGCGATCTGAGATTGAAAAAAAATATCTGCAAATTTCCAAGGAGTTTATGCCAAGCTTCTTTGCAGACATTGATTGTACAAAGTTCCGGAAAGGAGTAGAACCTGGGAAAGCTGTCAAGACAATCATGCTCTTTCTAGGGGCGCTGGGAGAGGATTATCTGAAAAACTATAAAGGAAAAGAAAAGGAGATTCTTCAAGATTACGACAAAATATTGACTGACTATATGGACTATATGGAAATTCTGAAGTATGGGATGTATGACCGGGAAATTGAAGAATGATTATAGCAAACAAAAATAGGAGGTGAGAAAGATGGAAGTTCTTATGGAAGGAAAGGATCTCCGCAAACGTTATCGTACCGGTGAAGTAGAAATCGAAGTTTTAAAAGGGATTAACTTTCAGATCTATTTCGGTGAATTCATCGTGGTCTTAGGACAAAGTGGCTCGGGGAAGACTACTTTGCTGAATATTATTGGCGGTATGACAGAAGCATCCGCTGGTGAGCTCTATTACAAAGGTCAGCCCCTGCATAAGATCAGTGATCAAAAACTTACTCTATATCGGCGCAATGAAGTCGGTTTTGTTTTTCAAAACTACAACTTAATGCCAAATCTCACAACCTATGAAAACGTCAGGCTTGCTGTAGAAATTGCGCAAAATCCTCTTTCGGTTTCGGAGATATTACGTGAAGTAGGTCTGGAAAATTGGTCCGATCATTTTCCATCGCAGCTCTCGGGGGGACAGCAGCAGAGGGTCGCTATAGCTCGGGCCATTGTAAAAAACCCTGAACTTCTTCTTTGCGATGAACCCACAGGTGCTTTAGATATTCAAACCGGTATACAAGTTCTCAAAGCGTTGCAGAAGTTAAATCGTGACTATCACAAAACTGTCATCATCATCACGCATAACGTTGAAATCGCTAAAATGGCCAATAGGGTATTTTATTTGAAAGACGGCTTGCTGGACAATGTTAAAGTCGTAGAAAAACCGTTGTGCCCAGAGGAGATATCATGGTAATGCTTAGACGAAAGACATGGAGAGATATTAAAGAAAATATTGGTGTTTATCTCGCTTGTGTAATTGTCATAGCTTTGGGGCTGCTTATCTATACGTCGATGTCCATTGCTGTGGAAAGTATGGATAAAGCTCAGCAGGACTTTTATTCCGAAACTAATTTTGCCGATGGATTTATCAGCGTCAACGGCTACCCGGAAACCATGGTTAGGTCTTTGACGGGCATACCGGGTATTGATGAAGCCCTGGGGCGGATTGTCAAAGAGGTACGTCTAATAGATCAAAAGAAAGACTCTAATCGATATTTAAAATTAGTGACCCTTAGTAATAGCGATGCACCTAAGATTAACCAGATCTCTCTTCTTGAAGGCCAGCTTCCCCAAGATAATAAGCCTGAGATTGTCGTGGACCCAAAATTCTTAGCGGCAAATCATTTGTCCATTGGAAATTCAGTTGATGTAAGCTTAGATGGCAATGAGGTCTCATTTACTATCACCGGAACGGCTCAAAGCCCGGAATTTATTTATATTATGAGAAATGCCCAAGATCTTTACCCTTCACCGGAGGAGTTCGGCATAGCTTATGTACCACTAAATACTCTTAAAGCCCTAGTGAAGGAAAAAGGACAAGTCAATGATATCGTGATTACTCTGAAACCCGGCGCAAGCTTTGATTCAATCAAGGAAAGTCTCCAGGCAGAGTTAAAACCTTATGGGGTTCGCAGCATCATACCTCGCAAAGACCAAACCAGTAACACTATTCTAACCAATGAAATTAAACAGATTCGCAACATGACCAAAACTCTCCCGGTTGTTTTTTTAGGTGTTGCCGCTATCATTTTGTATACCATGCTGCGGCGTCTTATTGAACAGCAAAGAGTCATTATCGGGACTCTTAAAGCTTTTGGCTTTACGGACCGGGAAATCGTTTTTCACTATCTGACCTATCCGATTCTGATTGGAACAACCGGAGGCTTGCTGGGTGGATTATTGGGAATAGCCCTTTCCTTTCCTCTGACGACCATGTATCGTGAGTTTTTTGCCTTGCCAGGTCTGCAAAGCCATTTTTCACTGAAATATCTTTTTCTGAGTTTGGCTATGGCTTTAATTTTCAGTGTGCTCAGCGGTATAAAAGGGAGTATGGATATTTTACGCTTGGAGCCTGCCCAGGCCATGAGGCCGCCGGCGCCGGGAACCGCCCATAAAACCTTGCTGGAAAAAGTAACTTGGTTTTGGCAAATTCTTTCCTCGCAGGCCCAGATGGGCATTAGAGATGTCTTCAGAACACCTGTCAGAAGCCTTTTTAACGTGATAGGGATTTCCGTAGTCTTCAGCTTAATGACAGTATCCTGGTCCATGCAGAATATGACCGACCTTCTGACTGTGGTCCAATTAGAGAAAGTTCAGACCTACGATGTCAAACTGCAGCTGGCTCAGCCATCGTCTGCACAGGCGGTCAAATTTTCAGTTGCCCATGAATCAGGGGTGTCTAAAGTCGAGCCGTTATTGGAGGTTCCTGCTACCTTAAAAAGTGGCTGGCTGAAAAAAGAAGTATCCTTAATGGGCCTTTCTCAGGATTCAACACTCTATAACATTCTGGATAAAAATAACCATCGGGTAGAGGTTCCCGACCATGGAGTTTTGTTATCGGAACATCTGGCTAAATCATTAAATGTCAAAGTGGGAGATGTCATCTATGCAGAAAGTCCCTTTCGAAGAGAAACCTTAAGTCATAAAGGCGAGAATTTAGTCGTCCAAGGCATCGTTCCTCAATATGTTGGCCTTAATGCTTTTATGAAAGATACGGAATTACAGCGATTTTTGAGACAAGGAGACATCAGTACATCCATGCTCATCAAAATGGATCCTGCTGAAGTTGCTTCGATGAAACAAAAATATCAAAATGCCAGTAATGTTTCTTCTATTGAATCGGTAAAGGATACCGGTGCAAAAATTAAAAAAATGATGGATTCCTTTGGTTTTACGGTTTGGGTACTGGCCATACTAGGCGGTATTTGTGGATTTGCCTTGATCTATAATGCCAGTATAATTTCTCTCTCCGAAAGGAAACGAGAATTGGCATCGCTGCGTGTCTTAGGAATGACTCCAAGAGAGGTTCTGCGGGTGATTACTTCAGAGCAATGGACAATCTTTGTCTTGGGAATTATCCTCGGTATTCCCCTGGCCTATGGGCTGAGCATCAGTATGGCACAATCTATGAGCACTGATATGTATTCTCTCCCGGCGGACCTTCCGCCTATGGCTTTGCTGGGGGCGGCTGCCGGAACTGCCTTATCGGTATTGTTGGCCCAAGGCAGAGCTTATTTCAAAATAAAATCACTGCCTTATGTGGATATTCTGGCAACACGAGATTGAGAATTTAAATGAGATTAGGAGGGGAAACATGGGCATTGCCAAAGAAAGGATAAAACTAACTCCAAAATTGTTTCGATTTCCTAAGGTTAAAAAACGAAAGTATCTAATGTTCGGAACAATTATACTTTTGGTCATTATTTCAGCCGTCATCATTAAGTCAATGCCTTTGACGGTTAACGTTATCACCTTGCAGCCTAAAGACTTTACGAAAGGATTCACAGAAGAAGGTGAGGTCATAGCTGCCCAAGAGTGGCCCATCTATAATTCTGTTGCAGGTAAACTGGAATCCTTAAACGTAAAAAATGGAGACAGTGTCAAGAAGGGGCAGGTGCTTTTCGAAATAAATACAACAGACTTAAATTACCAATCAGAAGAACTTAAAGCTCAGATCCAAAGCTTGGAAGGTCAACGTTTACAAAGCAGCCAACAACCCTATGAGGCGCAAATTGCTCAGCAAAAACTGCTTATACAGCAAGCGGAAAAGGATGTTGAGACAGAGCAGTCAAATGCAGCTCGAATGAAAGCTCTGTATGATGCCGGATCTATCTCAATGGTTCAATATCAAGACGCTCAGGCAGCCTATGAAAGAGCAAACAATCTTTTAGAACAACAGAAGTCTGGTTTAGATCTGATATATGAGCAACATCAGGTTTCTCAAGGAACTGAATTGTACTATGAGAATCAGAAAAAGGCCCTTCAAACCCAGATCGAGCAATTGGAAGATGAAATTGCTAAAGCCAAAATTGTTGCTAAACAAGATGGAGTTATTAAAGATCTGGTTCTCAAAGAAGGTAGTCTAGTTCCTATGGGTGAACAAGTAATGACGATTTTCTCAAATCAAGGCTATAAATTAGAGAGTTACGTTTTGGCCAGTGATGCATTGGATGTCAAAGCAGGCAGTCCGGTTCAGCTGATTCAGTCCACCAGTACGGGCAATAAGATTCTAGCGGGCAGGGTTGATACCCTGGATGTGGCAGCTGTTGAGAAGGTCTCTCCTCTGGGACTTAAGGAAAATCGTGTTAAAGTTACGATTTCCCTTACTGAGCCATCTCCTCAAGTTGTCCTAGGCAGTACCTTAGATGTAGAATTCACCACAGTTAAAGCGTCCAATCAGCTTATGGTTCCCAAAACAGCCCTCTTTCCCTATCAAGAAGGATATGCTGTATGGATAATTCAAGATGGCAAGGCGAAGATCCGGCCTGTTATAAAGGGGCTGGAAAACGACAGCGAGGTTATTATTGAAGAAGGCCTGGCCAAAGACGATGTTATTCTGCTTGATCCCAACTTACAAGGCCTAAAAGAAGGAAAACCTGTCAAAGCGATACTCTGATAAGTCAAAAACTCAACGATCTGCAGAAATTGAGGGTTATTCACTTTTCGTAGTGTATAATCCTCTTTTAATTGAAGATTTTAGAGCGACTTGGTATAATGTAGTAGTCAAGACAACTATAGTTATAGCATTAGACTAAAGTCATTACAGTTTTTTTTAGAATCTCAGTGCAGATGTTCGGAGGAGAAGAAGTATGTTGGATGCAATTAAAACGTCACAAAATTATCGCTGGTATGTCCTAGCGACTGTAGCAATTGGAACGTTTATGGCCACTTTAGACAGCAGTATTGTAAACGTAGCATTGCCTACCATATCCGGTCAGTTTCATTCAGATCTTACGACTCTGCAATGGGTGGTAAGTGCCTATCTTTTGACGATTACCAGTCTATTGCCGGTTTTTGGTAGGATTGCTGACATGTTCGGACGTAAAAAAATCTATACTCTTGGATTTGTCATGTTTACCATGGGGTCGGTTTTATGCGGTTTCGCCCAAAATATATGGTTCCTTGTTGGGACTAGAGTGTTGCAAGCTGTGGGAGCATCTATGTTAATGTCTAACAGCGCTGCGATTATTACAGCCATTTTCCCGCCGAAGGAACGGGGCAGAGCTCTTGGGTTTACCGGGAGCGTTGTAGCCCTAGGATCACTGACTGGGCCGGCGCTGGGGGGATTATTGATTGGTTTCACGAGTTGGCGCGCAATCTTTTTTATCAATCTTCCCATCGGCATAATAGGGTATTTTGCTGCTTGCTTTATTTTACCTAAAGATTTACCGAGCAAAGATAACGAGAGTTTCGATTTCACTGGGGCCTTTGCCTTTACATTTGGGATGATTTTCCTGCTTTTAGGGATTACCAACGGTGAATCTTGGGGATGGTTAAGCGTTCCTGTTTTGGCTTCTTTAGTCTTAGGTATAGTATCTTTGGTGGGGTTCGTTTTCACTGAACGCAGAGTACAGCATCCTATGATTGATTTATCACTTTTTCGCAACCGTCCCTTCTTAATAGGGAATCTTTCAGGAGGGCTCTCATTTGTTGCGATGTTTGCCAATAACATGCTCCTGCCTTTTTATTTGCAGGGGATACTTCATTATAAACCTACTCAGGTTGGCTTAATGTTAATGGTCTTTCCAATGGTCATGGTATTTGTTGCTCCTGTCAGTGGACATGCTTCTGACAAATTTGGACCGATCATCCTTACAACCAGTGGTTTGGCCATTTCTTCATTGGGCTTATTCTATTTTTCTACTCTCCCGGCCACAGCCAGTTTTATTAGAATTATTCCCGGTCCCATCTTAATGGGTTTGGGATCAGGGATGTTTCAGTCTCCCAATAACAGCAGTGTCATGAGTTCTGTGCCTCCCCAAAAGCTGAGTATCGCAGGAGGAATTAATAGCTTGGTACGAAAC
Organism: Desulfosporosinus orientis DSM 765; assembly: GCF_000235605.1. GTDB lineage: Bacteria > Bacillota > Desulfitobacteriia > Desulfitobacteriales > Desulfitobacteriaceae > Desulfosporosinus > Desulfosporosinus orientis. Next base: position 4,763,095 of record NC_016584.1, on the reverse strand, counting down.
TTAGGAATGGTTATCGGGATAGCGTTCTCCGTCTCTCTGTTTGATGTCTGGGGTGGTGTTACCTTGCCACAGCCTAGCCAAGTGCAAGGCTTTATGTCGGCATACCATTCAGTGATGTTAGTGGCAATGGGTATTGCATTTGTTGCAGCACTCATATCCTATAATCGAAAAAGTTATGCAAAATCGAATTAATATCTTGACATTAGGAAAAAGTAGTGTAAAATAATTAAAAATGTAAAAGTCAAAATGACGATGAGAGGAAATAGTACATTCTCAGTTGCCGTTTTTAGAGAATTGCCGGCTGGTGAAAGGCAATAATGGCTGGAGTTTGGAACTCTTCCTTGAGTAGCCGACCGAAATTAGTTAAAGTAGGCTCGGACGGAGCTTCCACCGTTAAAAGGAAGGGGATATCGGATGAATTGATCCCGAACGACGAGGATCGATAACTCCCGTATCTGCAGAGAAGACGGCTATAATATAGTTGTCAATTTGAGTGGTACCGCGAAATAACCCTTCGTCTCAATCAGAGAGACGAAGGGTTTATTGATTTTTTAAGGAGGAATTTAGATATGCGTCGATTATATGTATTTGACACCACTCTCAGAGATGGGGAGCAATCCTTGGGGATTACACTAAATGTCAAGGAAAAAATGGAGATAGGCCAACAACTAGTTAAACTGGGTGTCGATATTATTGAAGCAGGCTTTCCGGCATCATCTCCCGGAGATATGGAATCCGTCCGAACCATTGCTAAAGAACTCAAAGGAGTGATAATCTGTGGGTTAACAAGAGCGGTGGCGCCGGATATTGATCTTTGTGCTGAGGCCCTGCGCAAAGCAGAATATCCACGAATCCATACGGGCATAGGGGTATCCCCTGTGCACATGGAAAAGAAATTGAAACTAAGTCCGGATCAAGTGGTGGAACAGGCAGTTGCGGCTGTTAAATATGCCAAAAAGTATGTTAGTGATGTTGAGTTTTATGCAGAGGATGCTTTTCGAAGTGATCCCATGTTCTTGGCGAGAGTCATTGAAAGCGTGATATCTGCAGGGGCTACTGTAGTTAATATTCCCGATACCGTGGGCTATGCCAGTCCTTGGGAATATGGAGAACTGATTGGATCAGTAATTAAGAATGTAAAAAATATTGATCAGGCCATTGTGAGTGTCCACTGCCATAATGATCTAGGAATGGCCACAGCAAACTCTTTGGCAGGCATCAAAGCTGGAGCAAGTCAAGTAGAAGGAACTATCAATGGTATCGGCGAACGAGCCGGGAATACTTCTCTCGAAGAGGTGATTATGTCAATCTATACTCGTCGTGACGGTTATGGGGTGGAAAGTCGTGTAAACACCCGTGAGATATCGGCAACCAGCAGGCTGGTTTCCAGAATAACGGGAGTGACGGTACCGGATCACAAAGCTATTGTCGGAGCTAATGCCTTTAATCATGCCTCGGGTATTCATCAAGATGGAGTTCTTAAGGACCGGGAGACTTATGAAATTATTCAGCCTGAAACCATTGGGGTGGCTCAAAATATTATAAGCCTTACCGCCAGGTCCGGGAGACATGCCTTGAAGCATCGTTTAGAGGAATTGGGATACCAGGTAGAAGGAGCTCAGCTGGATGACATTTATCAACGGTTTTTGCAATTGGCAGATTTGAAGAAAGAAGTTTTTGACCAGGATCTCTATGTTTTGATGGGAGATTCGGGAAGTGCAGCTCAGGGGATCGTATTACAGAGTATGTCCATTACAACCAATGGCATTGAAATGGCAACGGCTACTGTGACCTTGGAGATTGAAGGAAAACCCTTGACGGATGCCGCCTGCGGTAATGGTCCAGTGAATGCTCTATTTAACACTATTGACCGGATAACAGGAAACCGAGCAACCCTTGAGGATTATACTCTTAAATCAGTGACTCGAAGCAGCGAGGCATTGGGAGAAGCTACGGTCAAATTGCGTTATGAGGATGGCCGCCTCGTTGTGGGCAAAGGCTTTTCCACGGATATTATTGAAGCATCGGCTAAAGCTTATATTAATGCTTTGGAAAAGTAAGAATAGGTTCCTTTGGGTCGGACAGCTTCACCACATCCGCTCACCGCAGCACTCCGAGGCTCGCCCACTCGCCGGCGCGGGACTCCGCCAAACCTTCGGGTAGTACCTGATGTTAACCTGTGGCTCCGTTCCCCCGCGCCGTCTTGTGGGCTTTTACCGCCTCTCCATGCAATGGGTTCGCTCCTGTGGATGAAGCTGCCCTTGCTTTCGGGTCTGGTGTTCTTCGGGCATGCTTTTGAGGTCTTTTTTCAGGGTAGCCTGCCATGCCGCTGTCGCAGCACCAGCAGATGACGAAAAATGCTTAAAGATTCGCAAAACCTAACCCGTCCCCTTCCGCTCCCAATAAACAGGCAGGAGGAGCGCTTTTTCAGCTAAGTGGATGCGTCAGTGGAGCCGCGCTAAGACGAGCGCCGACGGTTCGCGAACCGTCCAGCGAGGCAGCGGCGGAACTCGCAGACGCGTGCTGTACGACGAAGACACGGTCTTCGCACGGATTAACATAGCGAAAAAAGCGCTCCGCTCCAGAGCCAGACAGAAGGTGGACCCCCTATCAGGATGTTTTTTTCAGGTAAGAAAAGGACCGTTTATCGAAGTGATGGGTAAACGGTCCTTTGTCTTTAAGCTCGTGATGAAGCTTTTTTGGATTCCTTGGCCGGGCGGGATTCTTTGCCGGTTTCATGAACAATGAGAGGGGGAGCCGGCTCTTCAAGGAGTTGACTTCTGCCCGTAAACTGGGCACCTTGATCAACCTTAAATTGTCTTGTGCTAATATCTCCATATAAACGCGCTGTGGAATTTAATTCCAGAAGATCCGTTGTTTTGATGTTACCATGGACCTCTCCGGCAATACATACAGTAGCAGCCTCAATATCTGCCTTTAAATAGGCAGTTGCACCAATCATCAAGTCGCCGGTTGCCTGAATCGTTCCTTCAATATTACCATCAATTCTTGCATTTCCATTAATGGAAATAGAGCCATTAATTTGACACTCTGCCGCAATGAGGGTTGTGTCTCCGCTATGTTGAGGGGTCGAAAGCTTTTTAAACATTTCCTTGAGTCTCCTTTGTAATTATTGTAAACGATAAAGGATCAACATTTTTTCCATTAACAATGGTTCCGTAATGGAGATGAGCTCCAGTACTTCGTCCGGAATTACCACTGTAGGCGATAAGGTCATAGCGCTTCACTTGATCACCCTCTTTAACAAGAAGACGGGAATTATGTCCGTAAAAGGTGGTTACTCCATTACCATGGTCTATGTCAATTCTAAGTCCGTAAATAGGGTTCCGACCGGCAAAAGTGACAACTCCGTCGGCTGTGGCTAAAACAGGGGTTCCATAGTAACAGGCAATATCAATTCCATTGTGAAATTCATTTGACCACCCACCAAAGGGGTTTTTGCGATAACCGAAGGATGATGTGATTTCTCCTTCTGCTGGCAAGATATTGGGCGTGTGGTCAAGTCTTTCCTTTTGCTGGACAGCCGCTTCATAATATCCTTCTAAAAGACTTAGATGTTCTCCCAGACTCTTGATTTTTTGGTCAGGGGTTAGGACAGCAGGCTTGGTCAATATATAGTTGGGAGTGTCGGAGCTAATACCACGGCTGAGGGAAGTCGGATGTATTTGTAAAATTGAAGAAAGTTTGTCTTCTAACTCTGTAATTTTTGTTAGATCTTCATTTATTTGAGTAGATTTTTGGTTTAAGTCGGTGATTTCTCGATCCCGCTCTTCAATAGTTGATTGAAGCTGAGTAATGTGATCAATGGTAGGTTGAAGTTCTCTTAGATAATAGTTTAAATAGAGATTCCCGGCAAGCAATCCAATAAATATCATACTTACTACAAACAAGCCAAGGTAAAGATACTTTTTTCCAAGCCTAGAGATCTGAAACTGACGTGTGCTCGAATGATCGGGTGGAATAAAAATAATGGTGTATTTGTCCTTCATTTGATTCCTCCAGAGGAATTGGTTAATATAATTTTCTCTCCTTTATTAAGTGTACAATAAACGTCATTAAACTGCTTGTCAAGAAATCGAATAAAAGAATTCTGTGGAGAATGAGCGAATTCCAAAATTTATTATACGCAAAAATATAAAAATAATGAAACTTTTGAGCATTGTTTGTTTTAAGACAGGAATACAAAATACAATGCATGAAAAGGGTTACTTTCATATTGATTTTTATTATAATTAAATATGTGCAGCTAAACGGTTTTTAAGTTAGAGTAAATAATGATGGCGCGCTAAGAGGAATTCGATGCGCGCTTTCTATTGGAGAAAAATGCTTAAAGTATAAAAAATTAGCATTTAAACTGCAGTATATTAGGGGAGGACGTGTTGGGTTTTGGAAACGAAAATGCCAATGGTACTTGATGTGATAAGTGAAAATATTATTAAACATGGCAGTCCGCTGGCTTTAAAAGGTTCTGAGGTTGCCTCTTGGGCAAAGGATCTTAAATTGCCGGCAAAAGGAGAGCTGCTTTTTTACACAGGCGGGGAATATCAAATGCTGCCTTTTATTGATTCTTTGGTCAAGACCATTACTCATCTTGATCAGGGCAGCAAAATGTTTTCAATGATGATGGGCGCACGAAACATATTGAATAAAACTGGGATTAGCCCCGAGAAAATGTATGCTTCAGTTCTTGCAAAGGATAAGGAGAGGTATAACTCCGTTTGTTTTAAAGCAGCAAAAGTTCTTCAAGGATTAGGGTATGAGTTTTGTTATTCAGGGAACGAGGAACTGTACAGCGGGGCTTTGCTCTATGAATTAGGTTATATGAAAGATATGAAGGATTATGTTAAGCGAGTGGTTGATGTGATTAAGAAAAGCGGTGCCAAGACCATTGTCTGCTTATCTCCTCATGCTGCTGAAGTTTTTAAGTTTATTTATCCGAAAATGGTTGAGGGATTTGATTTTGAAATTCGCACTTATGTTGATCTCATTTGGGAGCGAAGAGATAAATTGAGCAAAATTTCCTCGGGAGATTCGGTAGTCATTCATGACTCATGTCGGCTGGCTCGTGAATTGGGTATTCATCAGGAATTAAGAGATATTTTGGTAAGCGTCGGGGCGGAGGTTAAAGAGGCGCCTATGAATCGAGAATGGACTTCGTGCTGCGGCGGGCCCATTAAAATGTTGTTCCCAGAGTTATCTCATGTTATTGGCGGCCGACGAGTCGTTGAATTGAAGGAAAGCGGCTCAGAACATATATTAACGTCTTGTCCCTATTGTTTGTCAGCTCTGGAAGGTGGACTAGCCAAAGGAGATTCGGCAGTCATTGAGGATTTAATCGAATTCCTATACAGGGGGGTTAATGCATGACCATGGATTTAAGAAAGGACTTTGTGAATTATGCCAAGTCCCTAGATGCAGCAAGTGAGGATAAAAACATTCGAACCGCTATCTCAAGGGCGGTAACCTCTTATCGTAATACAGTTTCAGAAACGTTAGAACGCTTTCCCCACACACCTGCGCTGGCAGAGGAAGTTCAAGAAATCAAGCGCGGCTCTATGGCTAACTTAGACAGCTTATTAGAGCAGGCTATGGCTTCTGTGGAGCGCAATAAAGGAAAAGCATTTTACGCTAAGGACCATCAGGCTGCTCTTGAATTAGCTCTAGGTATCATTGGCAAAGGCAAAACCGTTGTCAAAGGGAAAAGCATGCTTGGCGAAGAATTGCACTTGCGGGAGTACTTGGAAGAGAATGGCAATGAGGTTTGGGAGACGGACTTGGGAGAGTTCATACTTCAATTGCGTAAGGAACGTCCCATGCATATTCTTTCCCCTTCAATTCATGTTCCCCGTGAACAGGTTGCCGAAGTTTTCACGAAGTTTTTCAATAAAGAAGTACCGCCTGATATTGCCGAAGAAGTTAAAGTAGTAAAGGATTTCCTGCGTGAAAAGTATTTTACAGCAGATGTCGGCATCAGCGGAGCGAATGTTGTAGCAGCAGATACCGGCGCCATGGTTATCATTGAGAACGAAGGAAATGTCCGTTTAGCTACAGGGGCGCCTCCGGTTCATATCGTTATGGTTGGTGTGGAAAAATTAGTACCCACCTTCCAGGATGCTATGAAAGTAGCAGAAGTTACCTGGCGTTATGCTCAATACGGAGTTCCCGGTTATGTTAATATTGTCAGCGGACCAAGCAAGACGGGAGATATTGAAAAAGTAACCACCTATGGGGCACACGGTCCCAAAGAATTCTATGTCATTTTTGTGGATAATGGACGAAAGGATATGGCTCAAGAGGAAACATTCAGCCAAGCCCTCCATTGTCTGCGCTGCGGAGGCTGTATGTACGAATGTCCGGTTTTTCAAGTGACAGCAGGTCATTTTGGGCACACCTACATGGGTGGCATAGGTACAGTTTGGACGGCTTTTGTAGCTGGAGGAATGGAAAAGGCAGCACCGCTGGCATACTCTTGCCTGCGCTGCGGCAGATGTGTTGAACGGTGCCCTATGAGTATTAATGTTCCCGCAATGATGGGTGAGCTTCGCGAGCGAATTGTCTACGGTAAAGTATAAGTTATTCAGGATAATATGGCCTCAGATACAGAAAAAGCATTTGCACACTTAGAGCTTGCAAATGCTTTTTCTGTATCTGAGGCATTGCCAATGCGCTTTGTGGAAATCTTCTATAAAATATTTTTATGAATCAATTTAAAATACACCAGTTTTCTACTATCTGAAGCAGAATTTACATCTGTAAGAAATCATTGTAATTTATAATTAGAGGTAATATAATGTAACTAGTACTGTAGTAATTTAGCAACGAAGCTTTCTAGAGATGATAGTCTCTGGAAAGCTTTTCTTGTAACACAAGAGGAGGTGACAGTACTCAATCAACTACTTAAAAAATGAACGCAGAGAAAGAAAAAGGGAGGACATTATTGAGATGAACTTAAAAAGAAAAAGTGCAGCTTTTATCACTTTGCTTGTATCATTGCTGTTAGTTATTTCTGGCTGTGGTACAAAGTCTGCAGATACTGCAGCTCCTGCTGGTGATGCAGCCAAAGAAAAAATTAAAGTCGCATTTGTTTACGTGGGACCTGTCGGTGATGCTGGCTGGAGCTTTGCTCACGACCAAGGCCGTAAATACTTAGAAGAAAAAATTCCTGAAGTTGAGTCAACGATAATGGAATCCGTTCCCGAAGGAGCAGATTCCGAGCGTGTTATTACTCAGCTTGCTGAAAAAGGCAATAAAATTATCTTCACAACCAGTTTTGGCTACATGGATCCAACCATCAATGTTGCCAAAAACTATCCTGATGTAACCTTTATGCATAACTCAGGTTATAAAACAGCGGATAATGTCGGAACATATTTTGGCCGCATGTATCAAGCCCGCTATCTGACAGGGATCGTGGCAGGCAAAACAACTAAAAGCAACCTGATTGGTTACGTTGCAGCTATGCCGATTCCTGAAGTTATCCGCGGTATTGATGCCTTTACCCTCGGGGTTCGTTCTGTCAATCCCGATGCAAAAGTAAAAGTAGTTTGGACTAATACTTGGTATGATCCTGCCATGGAAAAAGATGCTGCTAAGAGCCTGCTGACAGCGGGTGCAGACGTTATTGCACAGCACCAAGACACACCTGGACCTATGCAGGCTGCTGAAGAAGCCGGCAAATATGGTATCGGCTATAATATGGATATGTCCAAAATGGCACCTAAAGCAGTATTGACCTCTGCAGTTTGGAACTGGGGTCCTTACTACGAGAAAGTTGTAAAATCTGTTATGGATAAGACCTGGAAAAGTGATCAATACTGGGGTCCTATGAGCGATGGTATTGTTGATATTGCTCCTTACGGCCCTATGGTCTCCGATGAAACCAAGCAGCTCGTAGCTGATGCTAAAGCAAAAATTGTCAGCAACAAATGGGATGTCTTTACCGGACCTATTAAAGATCAGACCGGAGCTGTAAAAGTTCCTGAAGGTCAAGTTATGTCCGATCAAGATATGCTTTCACTTGACTGGTTTGTTGAAGGGGTAGACGGAACCATCCCCAAATAAAATTCGGTTGACAAAATGTGCGTCTATACTGAGAATATGCTCTAAGGGTGACCTTAGAGCATATTCTCCGACTATTGCTGTTTTCATAATATTTTGCCGGAAATTGTTTAGTTGAATTGAGGGGGACTGAAATGAGCCAATCCCTAATCCAGTTAAAGGGAATTGTGAAAAAATTCCCCGGCGTGCTGGCTAATGATCATGTGGACCTTGACATAAATCCTGGTGAAATCCATGCAATCTTAGGGGAGAATGGATCGGGAAAAAGCACTTTAATGTCTGTACTGGCTGGTCTCTATAAGCCGGATGGCGGCCGGATTCTGATGGACGGAGTCGAGCAAAAATTCCGTTCCCCCAGAGATGCTATTGCTTGCGGTATAGGAATGGTTCATCAGCATTTTAAATTAGTTGAACCCTTTACAGTTGCTGAAAATATTACTTTAGGGGAAAAAGGTAACACATTTTTTCTTGCTAATAAAGAACTTAAAGCAAGAATTAATGAACTTGGCAAAAAATATGGTCTTGACATTAACTTAAATGCTAAAGTATGGCAGCTTTCTGTGGGAGAAAAGCAGAGAGTTGAGATTGTACGCATGCTTTATCGCGGCTCCAAGGTATTGATATTGGACGAACCCACTGCTGTATTGACTCCGCAGGAAGCAGGGGAGTTGTTCGAAAATCTGCGTCGAATGGCAGCTGCAGGATGTGCGGTAGTTCTTATCACTCATAAGTTAAATGAGGTTGAGGCGGTTGCAGATCGAGTTACCGTGTTACGACAGGGAAAGTTAGCTGGGGTACTGGAACGTGGCCAGATTAATGCCAAAGAAATGGTCCGCTTAATGGTTGGCAGAGCGGTGGCTTCGAAGTATGATCGAGACAATTCTCCTGTAGGGGAGGTCGTACTGGAACTAGATAAGGTAAATGCCTTTAATGACATGGGTCTTCCCTGCCTGCGTGAAATGACTCTATGTGTGCGGGAAGGAGAAATCTTTGGCTTGGCAGGTGTGTCTGGCAACGGACAACGGGAAATGGCGGAAGTTATTGCCGGTTTACGCCGAGTTGAGAGTGGGCAGGTTCGTTTAAACAGCAGGAATATAAGCAATCTCTCCCCCCGAACCATCATTGACCTAGGGGTTGCTTATGTGCCTGAAGACCGATTAGGTATGGGGCTGGTACCAGACCTGAATGCTTTAGAAAACCTTATCTTAAAAAACTACTATCAGCCTGAGTTCTCGGGACGTTGGCTCTTGAAATCCCAGGCGGTGCTAAGTAATGCTGAGAATTTGGTTAAACAATACCAAGTTAAGATATCGAGCTTACGGCAGCCTGTTAAAGTGCTGTCTGGAGGCAATCTGCAAAAACTGTTATTAGCTCGTGAAATTTCTAGCTCCCCTAAATTAATGGTGGTTATTTATCCGGCCCGAGGCTTAGATATCGGAGCGACTGAGGCTGTTCATAAATTACTTTTGGAATTGAAGATTCATAAAACTGCAATCTTGCTGATTTCAGAAGACCTTGATGAAATATTTAAATTAGCTGACCGTGTAGGGGTTGTCTTTGACGGCCGTCTAACTGGGGACTTTCCTGTGGAAGAAGCTGACTTAGAAGAAGTGGGATTCCTAATGACAGGTTCCAGTTCGGACAGAGAAAGGATGAACGCCAATGAACCGGCTCAGAATTAAGCTGGAAAAACGCCTGACGCCCTCGCCGGTAATGGTTTTAATCATACCTTTAATATCCGTACTGTTAGCCTTGCTGTTAGGGGCTCTTTTCTTGACCTTGACCGGGGAAAACCCTCTGGTTGTGTATTCATTAATGTTTTCAGACAGCTTAGGCTCCAAATACGGACTTACAGAGACCATGGTGAAAGCTATTCCCTTGATGTTAACTTCTTTAGGTATTTCCTTGGCCTTTAAGATGAAACTATGGAACATAGGTGCTGAAGGTCAGTTTTACATGGGAGCTATGGCTGCAGCTTGGCTGCCCCTAACCTATCCCTCACTGCCTGTTTACATTATGCTGCCGGGAATGATGGTCCTGGGCATGATCGCCGGAGGACTTTGGGCTTTCCTGACTGCAGTTCCAAGAGCGATTTGGAAAGTAAATGAGATTATTACAACCTTAATGCTTAATTATGTGGCAATTCTTTGGGTGGACTACTTAGTCTATGGGCCATGGAAAGATCCGGAGGGTTCCAATTTTCCAATAACAGCTACCTTTGCTGAGGCAGCAAGGCTGCCGGGATTGGGTAATTCTCGTATTCATGCGGGTTTATTTTTTGCCTTGGCTCTTGCTGTCATCTTAACGATTGTCTTCAACTATTCTCGTTGGGGTTACAGCATCAATGTGATTGGCTCTAGTGAAAAAGCTGCACGTTATGCGGGCATGAATATAAAACGCAATATTCTCATGGTAATGTTTCTAAGCGGCGCAATTTCTGGATTGGCCGGAATGACTGAAGTCAGCGGCATTATTGGCAAGCTGCAGCATGGCATTAGCCCGGGGTATGGCTATACAGGAATTATTATTGCTTGGCTGAGTAAACTCAATCCATTGGCAATCCTGATCGTCTCATTTTTGTTTGGGGCATTGCAAGTGGGAGGATATGCCGTACAGGTAGAGGGGGTACCCGCTGCAGTTGCCACTATGCTGCAGGGAGCAATTCTTTTCTTCGTCTTAGGAGGCGAAATCTTTACGAATTATCGATTTAAGCTGATGAGCCAGAAAGGAGAGGAATTAAACAAGTGAGTATCCAAGATTTCCTGATCCCTTTATTGGCGGCTTCAGTGATTGCAGGAACTCCCATTCTCTACGCTGCCCTTGGGGAAGTTATTACAGAACGGGCCGGAATCATCAACTTAGGTGTTGAAGGCATTATGCTCGTAGGTGCTGTAACAGGTTTTATGGCAGCAGTGAGCACAAGTAATCCTTGGATTGGCTTATTGGTCTCTATGGCGGCCGGAGGTGCGATTGCCGTCATTCATGCCTTCTTAACCATTACTTTAAGAGCAAACCAAGTGGTTAGCGGTTTGGCTCTTACCATTTTTGGGACAGGGTTTAGCGGCTACCTTGGCAAGGCTTATATAGGAATTCCTGTTCCCAAACCTTTTGATGTGGTCCCACTGGGCCCTTTGGCTGACATACCCTTTATTGGTCCGGTTTTTTTTCAGCATGACGCTTTAGTGTATATTAGCTATGCTTTGGTTATTCTAATATGGTATTTTATGTTCCATACCAGACCGGGTCTGAATCTTAGAGCATTGGGAGAAAATCCGGCAGCTATGGATGCTCTTGGCCTAAATGTCTTTGCTTTAAGATATATATATGTCATTACCGGCGGTGCATTAGGCGGGATAGGAGGAGCTTATTTGTCTTTAGCCTATGCTCCCAGCTGGTTAGAAAATATGACAGCAGGCCGAGGATGGATCGCAGTAGCTTTGGTCATCTTTGCTTTATGGAATCCCTGGAGAGCATTGTTGGGTGCCTATCTGTTTGGAGGAATTGATGCCCTTGGATTTCGCCTTCAGGTTTTAGGGATACAAATGTCTCCTTTTTTCCTAAAAATGCTGCCGTACTTGTTTACCGTTATCATTCTTGTCTTTGTCGTAGCTCGCCAGAAAGGGCGTCTGACAGCGCCTGGAGCTTTAGGGCTGGCCTATGATCGGGAAGAGAGGTAGTTATTTACAATAAGAATTAGGCAAAAAGTAATTATTCATAAAAACACATCTATAGTTTTAGCAGCAACTGCTAAAAACCATAGATGTGTTTCTCTTTGGGATAAATAATCAGCCTCTCATTTGATTTGAGATTTGAAGGGGGGGCTGAAGGGAAGGGTGAAGCAGATTAGCATTTCTTAAGGCAAATACAACGGTCTTCCTCATGAACTTCTCGTTCATCGTCGAGGGGTTGAGCAGTTTCATTCGCTCTAAGTACAATTGAGCGGATTCAGGGATTGGCCTAAACAACTCCAAAATCATTCCTCTCGTCATTTTAAGCCGGCTTCCCTTGGCTATCCCTTTTAAACCCTTAAGAGCTCCGGCAAGGGTTGCTTCAATGTCGGATAAATCAGTGCCAAAAGGAAATTGAGGAAATAATCCTTGAGATTGATACGGTTTAAGAAGATCGCGAATTTTTTGGGGAGTATTGTTACGATATTCTTCGGGAATTTCATAATCAATGGGTAATTTACCGGCCTTTTTTGCTTGTTCAACTAACTGGGGCTGAAACCTAGAGTCAGCGATGTTAATCATTTCGGCAATCACCTGCTTTTCAGGTTTGCTGCGAATATCGGCAATCCCATACTCAGTAACAACGATATCCTTCATATGTTTAGGTATTGAGCAATGGCCATAATTAAAGACAATATTGGACTTTACGCTTTTACCGGAACCTCTTGTACTCTTAATCATAATAATAACTCTGGAATCAGGAAGGACATGTCCCATAGCCACAAAATTATACTGTCCGCCGATGCCGCTGACCACCTGACCGCTTTCTAACTGATCAGAAGCAATTGCCCCATAAACACTGGCAACCATACCGGTATTGATAAAACGGGCATCTTTTCTCTGAAGTGTTCGCAGTTCTTCCTCGCCATAAAGCTGATTTACTTTCTCGACAGAGGACATTGCAAATAATTGCCGTTCTTCATCACTCATATTGTTGAGGGCATGATAGAATGCTTTAGGGCCTAAAAAGAAAGCCCCTAAAATTACGGTACCCTGAAGAAGTTTTTTGCCCAGAAGCTTTCGAATTTCCAGCCTGTTTTTCTCGTCATTGAGATCCGCCGAATAGCGAGTCTTTCCATCGAGAATCCAATAATTCTCATAGGACAAGCCATTTTTCAAAATTCCGAATTCAGTAAGGAAATCAAAATCTTTTTTCTTTAGTTTTTTATGCACTGCTTTTAGTTCAAGCAACTTATCAATAATGTCATCAGGTATGTTAGTGGGGTCGAGCTTTCCGGCATTAATGAGTTTCATCAAAGGGATACTGTCGAAGACTTTTCTCTTCAGTATTTTATTTTTATACATTTGCATAAAAGCATCGACAAACATTTCGGAGGAGCCATAAAGCCCTTTTTTGAAGGTGCCTGTATCCCCCCAACGGCTGATCAGGTCCTTATATCGCTTATTTATTCCAGCTTTATTCAGTATTTCCTGATATAAAGCGTTATGTTCGTTGCGCAAAATAAGCCCTGAAACGATTGCGTCACCCAGGGCGCCAATTCCCACTTGAATTGTGCCGCCATCTTTAATTAAGGGGCTGACATTAATTCCAATCATATGATCCGTAAGAGCTACAGAATCTTTAGGAGGGCAGAAAAGTTCATAATCGTATTGGGGGCCTTTGAGAATCATGTCATAGGTTTCTGCTTCGACTACGGCATCTCCATACATGAAAGGCATATTTTTATTGGCTTCTCCGATGATGGCTATTTTGCGCCCGCTAGCTCGCATTTCTTTCATTTTGCGTACGGCTTCGAGAGATATGTCCGTGTTACATGCCATGGAATAGAGGGTTTTTCCCTTAATCTCCTTATAACCAATGAGCTCACCAAACACATTCGTGCCTAAAGCTATAGCATCACGTACAACATGAGTATAGTGAGAGGATAAGTGAAGTTGTTGGGCCATTGGATTATTTAACATGCTTCCAGCTTTAGAATAGAATTCATAAAGTTCTACATTTTTAGGGAGGGTTCCTGCTCTGAAATCATACATGTAGTCAAATTCAGGAACCCCGGTAAAAACTCTGTCCAGGATAGGCTGCATCAGCCGTTTTTCAAGTTCAGAACCAGCCTTAGGTATTTCCAGTGAAAGAGCTGTAATAATTTTGAGTTTCATTTCCGGGTCCTTTTTGGCTCGTCTGTAAAGCTCATTAATAAACTGAACGGGCTTGCCTAGAGCAAGAGTCATGGCAAAGGTTATATCTTTGCCAATATAATGAATAACTTCATCGACGCATTTCGCTACATCGTCATAGATCATTCCCGAGTTTTCTTTCATTGAATAGTCACCTGCCATTTCAACAAATTCCAGAAAAATGAGAGCATCTCCAGACTGACTGTTACTCTACCGATGAACCTTTTCTATGCTACCCCCCAATCTAAAATTAAGATGCAATAGTTTTTGACGTTTAAGGGCTCATCAGTAACTAACGACTAATATAAATTTACCTGAATGAGAGTTCATTCAGGTAAATTTTATCATATTTAAGAGAGGATTGTAAGAATAATAATCTAAATTGTCCATATTTTTATATTATTACAACTTATCAAACAAAAGTGTTAAACTTACTGAAAAGGTTTGGCAGATAGAATTATTTTCACGTAAAAAAATTCCCTAAGAGGAAATGATCCTCTTAGAGAATTCTGGAAACCATAGTGCAATTCAATTGAACTATCAATTTATGGTGAGAATGACGCCATCTTGAAAATATTGGATTCAGAAATGACATGCCCCATACTATCGGCCAATTTCAACTTAATTTCAAGGTCTTCTGAGCTTTTCTTCATACCTTCAGGTAAGCTAATTGAAATACGAGTTGGATTTTCAAAGGTAGATTGAACAACCTGACCGTTGACATAGACTTGATCCTCTTCCGTAAAATTTTCCCCTTCCAGTTCAATTACCCCAGTATGGGGAGAAGCTGCACTAACGATGAGGGGAGGACCGTCGCCATATACGTAGTCACTGTTAATTGGCGGCTTGTGGTCAGGTCTAAACTGATAAGCATACTCATCACCAAAAAGAAGGTCATATTGAAGCAATTGGTAATCAGTGATATCCGTTTCTGATATTTTCTCCTTCTCCATATGATGATTATTAATGATGACACTGGAGCCTTTTGCGGAAAGGGTGCTTAAAAAGTCTGTGGTTAATGTTCCTGCTTTCTCAGCACGTTTCAAAACATAGGAACCAAGAAAGTTGGATGACAGGCGAAGCTTATCTTTTTTATCTGAGAAGTTGTCCCAAACCACAAATGGGACACTGTGCATATTCAGATAATCCTCATAGGTGATCTCATCTTGAAAATAATGAGCTTCTTTGTAAACATCATAGTTAGTTCCAAGCATTGGAAGATGATCCCCAAAGAACACAACAATGGAGGGCTGATTTATTTGCTCTAATCCTTGAATCAAGAGCTTGAGAGATTGATCAACATCTGAAATTGTTTCTGTATAGTTCTCTAAGATGGCTTTAGAATCTTTTGTTAAGTTTCCGCTGGTTGTTATACGATGTTCCGTTTCCTCTGAGGAGTAAGGTCCGTGGGCCTGCATAGAAACGGCATAGATAAAATCAGGTTTATCCGTTTTTTGGATTTCATCAAGAATCCGCTTGGATAGCTCAGTATCGCGAATATATTGACCATTATACTCCGGATTATTAAAAAACTCTTTGCTAATAAACTTATTGAAGTCGAAGTATTTATAAACATTGTTTCGCCCATAAAACCAGTTATCATAAGTATGGATGGCTGCAGTCTCATATCCCTGTTGATTTAGTGCGGTTGGTAAGGCTTCAATAGGTTTTCGCACATATTCCACATAAGGAATGACACCTCTGGGGAGAAATTGAGTTGATAAACCTGTCAAGACTTCAAATTCTGTGTTGGCAGTGCCTCCGCCATAAACCGGAGATAACATTATTCCTTGGGTTTGAGTTTTTTGCAGATAGTGAAAATAAGGAATGGGATCTTCGCTAAAGGAGACTTCTTTTAACAGTGTGGGGTCCCAAAAAGCCTCACTCATGACAAAAATTATGTTAGGCTTAAAGTTAGGGTCAACGGTATAGCTTGGTTTAGCCTGGTCAATGATCTGTTGAATAGCATCTTGTTGATAATTATTAGGCGGTTCAACGGCCAGATAGGTTGTATTGAGGATAAAGCCCAGAAGCATGCCGTTTTCGTCGTAGTTCAACTTTTGGCTCCAGTTAATCTGCTGGAGGGAAAAACTCTTTTCTAAAGAGATTGTCCCTGTATAAAAGGAAAGAAGTATGACAAGAGACAAGACAGAGGGGGCAAGCTTTCCCCGCCAGCGGAAATTTTCCTTTGGAATTAAGAAAATACATCCCAAAAGAATAAGGGTTATGATGCCAATGAGCAAAAGAGGCATAAATTGAACATTACCGTCGATGGCTTTAGAGATACTCATAGCTTCTTTGCTGAGAATGAGATCCCAAGGCAGCAGGGGTTCCCCTCTGAGAATTAACTTTTCTCGGCTTATGAAACCGACTATTGAGAAAAAAGACAGGAATAATACCCCTATCCCGGTATAAATCTTACGATGCAGAATATAGAACAAATTGATAAATCCGAACATCAAGACATAGCTAAGGGCAAATTGTTTTGGATATTGCCTTATCCAGTGAAGTGTGTCAAATATATTTCCCCGATAGGTAGCATCCAAAGCAAACAGCATCGATAAAGGGAGACCCATGACTAAACATATATTCAGAAGTCTATTATCCAGCTTGAAGTTTGGTGTATTTTGAGAAATCCTTTGTAGTAACATTTATCCCCCTAAAATATCTTAATTGTGATTTGAACCTAAAACAACCTGATATATTATATCAAGTTTTTTTATTCAATATAGGTTACAAATGTTAAGAATTTGTTAAGGGACTCAGCTGGGCTTGTTTGTAAGCATAACGAAAACATCAGCTCGCTTCCAGCTTGGTAGGGAAGAAGCTGATGTTTACTAACAAATGGATGAATGTAGAAATGACAGGTTTATAGTGATTGAGTATTTCTGACTTGATTGTTAATGTGTTCTGGCAGAGGATGGAGATTTTTAAGAAGACTGTTATTTCTCAAAGCAAAAACGACCAATTTCCGCATAACGCGTTCTTGTACTGAGGAAGCCTTATGGAGTTTCAGTCTCTTCATGTAGGGATAGGCTGAGGCGGGAATAGGTCTTGTGAATTCTTTGATTATCCCGCTGACCAATTTGAAACGGTTGCCAGTCGAAAGCTTTTTTAAACTCTTAAGAGCTCCTCCCAGAGCTATTTCTGTCTCTGTTAAATCCGTATCAAAGGGGAAGGGCCGGAAAACTCCTTGGGATTGATAAGGTTTAAGAAGAGCGGTGATTTTCTCTGGGGTATTATGTCGGTATTCTTCGGGAATTTCATAATCCGGGGGTATTTTTCCCGCTTTTTTTGCCTGTTCAAGAAGTTGTTTTTGGAAACGAGAATCAGCGATATTAATGAGCTCAGCAATCACTTGTTTTTCAGGTTTACTGCGGACGTCGGCAATTCCGTATTCAGTTACAATGATATCCCTAAGGTGTTTTGGTACCGAGCAATGGCCATATTTGAAAACAATATTTGATTTAAGAGTTTTGCCGTAACCTTTAGTGCTTTTAATCATCATAATGACTCGGGCATCAAGCAGGGCATGCCCCATGGCTACAAAATTATATTGACCGCCTATTCCGCTGATAACGCGGCCATCCTCAAGCTGATCGGAAGCAATAGCACCAAGGACGGTGGCAATCATTCCCGTATTGACGAAACGTGCATCTTTTCGCTGTAAAGTTCGTAATTCTTCTCCGCCGTACAATTGGTTAACCTTCTCAACTCCAGACATGCCGAAAAGTTTTCGTTCTTCTTCACTCATGTCATTAAGAGCTTGATAAAATGCCTTGGGTCCGACGAAAAATGCGCCTATGATTACTTGGCCCCCGAGTAATTCTTTGCCCAGCAAATGGCGGATCTCAAGGCGATTTTTTTCGATGCTTAAATCGGCAGAATATTGGGCAGTTTCATCAAAGATGAAGCCCTTTTCGAATCGAAGCCCTTGTTTTAAGATTCCAAAATCAACCAGAAACTTGAAGTCGTCTTCGCTAAGATTAGGATGAATTCCTTGGATTTCTATGAGCTGATCGATTATGTCGGAGGGGATGTGCTCAGGGGTCAGTTCCCCGGAATTGATGAGCTTCATCAGAGGGATACTCTCAAAGACTCTCCTTTTTAGAATCCCGCTTTTATACATTTGCATAAAGGCATCAACAAACATTTCTGAAGAACCATAAAGCCCCTTCCTGAAAACACCGGTTCCGCCCCATTCAGCAATTAAATTTCCGTAGCGTTTGTTAATTCCTGTTTTCTCTAAAACTTCCTGATACAAGGGATTTTGTTCATTGCGCATGATTAGGCCGGAAACAATTGCGTCACCCAGGGCGCCAATCCCCACTTGAATGGTTCCTCCATCTTTAATTAAAGTACTGACATTAATACCGATCATATGATCCGCAAGAGCAACGGGGTCTTTAGGAGGGCAAAATAACTCATAGTCAAATTGTGGACCTTCAAGAATTATGTCATAGGAATCAGCTTCAACAACAGCGTCTCCATACATGAAGGGCATATTTTTGTTTGCTTCTGCAATGATGGCTACTTTTTTCCCCTGAGCCCTGAGAGCTTTTAAATTTTGTATAGCTTCAAGACCTACATCTGTATTACAACTCATAGAGTACATCATCTTACCGTTAATTTCCCGGAACCCAACCAATTGGGCGAAGACGTTGCCACCTAAGGCTAAAGCGTCACGATTAGCATGAGTATAGTTGCTTGCTAAGTGGTTCTGCTGAGCGACGGGGTTGTTCAAATATCCCCCGGCTTTAGAGAAAAATTCATAGATTTCAACATTTTTGGGGAGCTTCCCGGCCCTAAAATCCAGCATAAAGTCAAACTCAGGAACTCCTGCAAAGACTCTGTCAGCTAAAGGCCCTAAAAAACGTCTTTCCAAGTCCGTATGCCCTTTTGGCTTTTCGAGAGTGAGAGCGGTTATTATCGTTAGCTTTAGTTCTGGGTCTTCCTTAGCCCGACGATAGAGTTCATTAATGAAGAGTACAGGCTTCCCTAAGGCCAGAGGCATACTAAAAAAGATCTCTTTGCCAATATAATGGATAATCTCATCAACACACTTTTTTACGTCATTAATAACTGTTCCCGGCTTTACATTCATGTTATAGTCGCCTGCCATTTCGTAATAATTTGGTTGAAATCGAGTATGCGCTGCTATAAAGAAATGCTCGAGATTCTTTCACCTGACTTTTAAGTATGTATCGATAGGGTAAATATGACTCAAATTCAACCGAAAATGAACCTTAATTCACTTAATTGAATATTATCATAAATCGGATTATATTGTATATACCGATAAATTAAAATAATATAAAAAATTTAGATTATTTTAGCAAAAATCTGAAGTACCACTTCAACGAGGTATACATATGCTAAGAAAAAAGGAGGGCATTGAATTGCATAACAGAAATGTCATTAAAGGACAATACCATTGTCCTTTGCTAAAAAAAGGTTCCTCCGGTGCAAGTGTAAAAAAAATGCAAATCAAGTTAATAGCTGCTGGATATGCCCCTGGAAAAATTGACGGTATCTTTGGGCCCCTTACGGAATCCGCTGTTCTTGCATTTCAAAAAAACTGCGGTCTAGTGCAAGATGGTATTGTCGGAAAAATGACTTGGACAGCCTTAGGAGTAAGCTGTGAGAAACCGCCAGAGAATCATTGTCCTACTCTTGCTCAAGGTAATACCGGTCCAGCTGTAGTGAAGCTGCAAGGCCTTTTAAAGACGAAAGGATTTTACAAAGGAAATATCGATGGAATCTTTGGACCACTTACAAAATCTGCTGTTCTCGCGTTTCAGGCAACAATGGGTCTTGTCCAGGATGGAATCGTAGGCAGAAAAACTTGGAGTGCTTTGGGAGTCATTTGTTGGTAACAGGCATACATTAATTAAAATCACCTCTCAAATTAAGTTTGATTTGAGGGGTGTCATTATTAAGGTGTATTTACTATACTTTTTTCTAAGATTAATTAGCTTAATTAAGCAGGGAATATCTAGGTGTTCGTGTAATTTAGACTAAGAAAAAATTTTTAATATGCAAATGCATATTTTTTAGTTGAGTGGTTGAAAGGAGTTGGAGACATGCGTTACGAAGGAACGGTTTATCGTCCCCCTAGCGAAGCGGACAGCTTACTTATCCAAGCAACCATCGGCTGTCCTCATAATCAATGCACATTTTGTGGGATGTATCGCAAGACAAAATTCCGCATTCGGTCTGTGGCGGAAATCAAAGAGGATTTGCGAGAAGCGCGAAATTATTTTGGAAATGATGTTCAGTCCGTTTTTTTTCCTGACGGGAATACTATTTTAATGAAGACGGATCAACTCGCTGCGATTCTCGATTATGCCAATCAATTATTTCCTCAATTAAAAAGAATGACGGTCTATGGCTCAGCACAGTACTTTAAGCTGAAAAAGCAGAATGAATTTCATCGTTTGAGAAATGCCGGCTTAACTCGTATTCACTCTGGTATGGAGAGCGGAGATGATGAAACTCTTCGTAATATAAATAAAGGATGTACATCAATAGAAATCATTGAGGAAGGTTGTAAAGTTAAAGAAACAGGTATTGAACTGAGTGAATACATTTTGATAGGGATTGGCGGTCGTGAAAGGACAAAGCAGCATGCTTTAGAAAGTGCCCGAGTACTTAATGCATTAACTCCGGATTTTGTAAGATTGCGTACTTACGTTCCTTGGCTAGGTACTCCTCTTTATGAAGATTATCAACAAGGAAGGTTCCATCTGTTAAGCCCTCACGAAGCTATCAAAGAAACCCACCTTTTGGTAGCGAACTTAACGGGCAGTTTTCAACTATATAGTGATCATGTCTCGAATTTTGCTTGGGTCAACGGAAATATCCCCAAGGATAAACCCGATATTTTAGAAACCTTGGAACAGCTTACAAAAGTTCCTGAAGATAACTTCCGACAAGTAGATTCACGATTTCTTTAACAGTTGATCAAAAGATAGATTGGTATTGGGAAACTCAAAATGGTGGGTTTTCTTTTCTTGAGTTCTTTGAGACTGATTTCTAAAACAATTGACAAAATGTATAAAAAAGAAAATCTCTAGAAGCCATTATTAGGTTCTAGAGATTTTCTTTTTATTAAAGTGGTTTTCTTACTTTAGTAAGACAGGTTCACTTTTCCCGAGTTTAATCGTTTTTTCATTAGGAATCCAGGTGCCTGTATTTTCATTTCTTCCTTGTAGAAGTATAAAGGGGTAAGGACAACCTATTTGAGAGGCAGCACTGACACACAATTCCCTAATAGTTCCGCTTTTCAATCGATTAATGATGACCACCATTTTTACGGGAGGCAAGTGATTGATTCTGTAGACATCATTGTAACCTGATAAATCTGTCATCATTTCATAATCACCGTCGCTGTCACCGATAATCATTATAGGATTGATTCCTTTTTCCTGGACTAAGAGGTTATTAATGTTAACAGCTTTGCCATGTTTGGCATTGATCGCATAAGTATCAGGATCGGGAATAGTGGATAAATATCGTCCATGGTTGTCTAAATTAAGACGCATTCCAATGACATGATCAGCCGGTACATTATAGCCATACTTAGGATTAGAGGCAAATCCTCGAATAACACCGTCGAGGGAAGCTGTAGAAATATAGACATCAATACCATTTTCTCGCAGGGTTGTCATTAAATCCTTTATTTCTTGTGTGGCTCTTAATCCTTGTCTAAAATAGTTTCCTAGTTCAGGATTACTATTCTTTATAATTCCTGCTTCTCCAGGCAAGTTACTATCAAAATAAACATTTTTAATGTCTTGTAAAGCTGCATAGTCTACGGCTTCGGATACTAAATTCCCGAGCTCTGCAGGAGTATAGCCTGTGAAAAAGTTCAGGAGCCAAGTCCAGGATATATCATACCCAAAGGTGATATCCATAGCACTATAGGTAAACCAAAATTTAGCTTCAAAGTCTTTGAGCTGCTCCGTTTCTTTGATCTCAGCTAAGGTCATGTCATGAGCAGCATTGGGATTTAACCCTCGATAATTATCCCAGAAAAACTGGTAATCATTGCAAACATCGTTGGCGATCTTAGTGATGTTTACGGGCTGTCCTTCTTCATTAAGATAAGGGGCCAGGAAATCAGTTTCCGGTATGGATGCGTTATTACCACTGGTAAAAGCAATCCTGAATTGTTCGGGAGTCATTTTATACTTTAAATTCTCCAACTGATAGATCAGGGTGCTTTCCTCTGTGTCTGCGTAAACACAAGTATTGTCCCAGTCAAAGACAACATAGGGTTTTTGATTGGGATTGTAATCCGAACTGTTGAGACCATTGCTTTGAATCAGACGCTGCAGGGCTTGCCGAGTTGCAGGCGCCCAGTTACCCTTATCTAGGATTTTTAGGTTGGTTAATTGAGTTGAAGTGTCTTCAGAAGCCAGAGCTGGGTTTAGGTTAACGGTTGATAACGCCATGACTAAACATACGATTAAGGAAATTGAGAATTTGCTTAACCAGTTCTTCTTAAACATGGATCAACACTCCTTTATAATTGAATCCTTTAATGCCACATAAATACTGTTTCCTATTATCTCCTTTCATAGATTTTACAGCAAGAATATTACACAGCAATAGTATAGCAGTGGCCGAATATTCTTTAAATTACCAATTGTTAACTTAAGTTATAAATTATTAACTTAAGATTCTTTATTATCTTTAATAATTTGAAAAATACTGTACAATAAATTTTGAGAAATAAATATTGACACAGCACTCTGAGAGGGGATGAATCTGTGCCCTATACACGGTCAAAAAGCATAACCTTGTTATGTTTAATCATCTTAATCGGATTTTTTCTCGTTGCTTGTGTGCATGAACCCATTGGACAAGCAGAAAAAGAAGAAGAAGCCACAGAGATAGAATTTTGGTATGGGTTAAGCGGCCACATTGGAGAGGTTATGAAAGAGTTTATCAATGAGTACAACAACCTGCAAAAGGAGGTGACAGTAGTAGGAGTTGCTCAGGGAAACTACGAAAAAACAGCTCAAGCGTTAAGAGCCGCCATTGTTAGGAGGAAACCCCCGGCGGTGGTGTTGCTGGAAGATCAAAGAATGCAATTCTTCGCCAATGTCGGTGCTTTAAGTCCCTTAGATTCTTTAATTGAACACGAGCCTAATTTTCATAAAGAGGATTTTGTTGATTCTTTTATTCAACAAGGAGAATTTAATGGTCATATTTACGCTTTGCCTGCTTATGGTACGACACAAGTTCTATATTATCGTAAAGACATCTTTAAATTAGCTGGTATTAAGCCTGAATCCTTAAATACCTGGGAAGAGCTGGCCAAGGCTGCTAATAAGTTGACTATCAAAAACAACCAAGAAGTTTTAGTTTATGGATGGGAACCGATTCAGGGACCTGAGGATCTCATCGATGCAGCCATCAGCAGGGGAGGAACATTTCTAAGCCCTGACGGCAAAACTGTTCTCATTGATGAGCCAGCTTGGATCGATTCATGGGAGTATTTTCGTAAGGCAATTAATGAAGATAAAATTATGAAGGTTAATTATGGAGGAGAAGGCTGGGAGTACTGGTACGCAACTATTCATGATGTTTTGCAGGGGAGGGCTGCCGGTTATACCGGCTCCAGCGGTGATCAGGGTGAACTGGATTTTAGTATTATAGGAGCACATGTTCAACCTGGTTGGGAAGGATATGACGGATTTCCTCGTGCTGTTGCTCATGCTCGCGCTCTATGTATCCCGCAAAGTGTTTCTCAAGATCAAAAAGAGGCAGCCTTTGCCTGGATCAAGTATCTGACAAGTTCAGAAGTGACTGCGCGATGGTCTATTAAAACAGGTTATTTGCCTGTAAGAAAATCTGCCATGCAGACTGAGAGCTTTCAGAGGTTTGCCAACCATAGCCCTCAGATCATGGTTCCTTATGAGCAGACTAAAATAGCGACAAAAGTATTTTATGATCCTACAGGAGGAAAAATTTACGAGGCATTAAAGGTTGCAGCAGAAAAAGTAGAAATTCAAAATGTCTCTGCGGAGACTGCTTTAAAAGAAGCTAAAGAAACTTCTCAGTTAGAATTAGAAAAAGTGCTTGCCGGGGGGGATTACCATTAGACTTCCTAAGGTTAAGCATATTAGAGTAAGAATTGCCTTGTATTTTTCTAGTATTATCGTGATTATTATTTTGGCCATCGCCAGTTCCATCAGCTGGGTTTACAATAAAAAGCTCATTGAACAAACAGGAACCATAGCCGATCAAAAAATGCAGATTATCACAATGGACATGGATAAGGAGATAGCCACAATACTAGGAATTTGTGATAATCTTCGTGATAATGAAGAGTTACAACAATTAATGAATCTAGAAGATGAGACTTTTTGGAACGACTACTCTACAATGAAAAAAATCTCTGATATTTTGCAGAAAAGTGTTTATGCTTACACTTCAGTGACCTCGATTTTTGCTACTAATTTAGATAAACAAATTTGTGATCCTTTATATCAGATATATCCCTATCGTGAAATCATAGCTGATTATAAGGATTTCGATGAGTTTATTGCCTCAGGAAAGTTTAACGCTTTTTCTGCTCCAACCAACTTCCCCAATCGATTAGACAGCATTAATGACATTGAAAAATCTGAGATAACGTTTTTCAGCCAATATATGAGCAATTACAATTTTAAGCTATTTGGTTATCTATTAATTAATATCAATAAAGAGCAGCTATTTAGAGATGTAAGTCAAACTCACAAGAAGGTGTTTGATTTTACCTACATCATTGATGAAAAGAATGAAGTAATTAATAAATTTGGCACTCCTCTGCAAGAGGATGATATAATCCGAGCCTTTGGGTCTCGAGACGGCAAAAACCATGAAATCCTTGAGATCAATGGAGAGGAATACTATCTTATCCGCCAATCTCTCAGCGCTTATCCGGATTGGAAAATTATCGGAGGAATAGCTTATGGCAAGGTTAAAAAAGATTCAACGTTGATTTTAAATATTGTCTACATTATTGGGATATTTAGTGTCTTGGCTGGCATTTTTATAGCCTATTTGTTAGCGAAAAAAATAACAGACCCAATCATTGAAATTAATAGAGCTATGACTCAGTTTGAAGAGAGGAAATGGCCTCGCCATTTGAATGCTAATACAGAGGATGAACTGAAGAGTCTCGTTCATGGATTTAATCATATGGTGGATCAAGTTAAGGCTTTATTGGAGCAAGTGCATAAAGAGCATGAAGAAAAGATCAAAGTTGAAGTTAATAGTTTAGAGTTAAGACTTGAATTGTTGCAGGCTCAAATCAATCCTCATTTTATTCACAACACCTTAAATGCTGTCAAATATCTAGCATTACTCAAAGGGGCAGAGGATATTAGAGAGATTATTCATTCCTTTAATTTATTGCTGCGAGCCAGTATATCAGAGGCGAGGGATTTTGTTTCAATTAATGAAGAATTGGAACTTGTAGACAGCTATATTAACATTCAACGTTATCGTTATGATAACGATTTTCAAGTTCTATATAACCTGGATGATTGTCTTGAAAGAACTCAGATTCCTAAACTTATTCTTCAACCCATTGTAGAGAATTCTCTCTTTCATGGGATTATTCCCAAAGACCGCAAAGGAACTATAAAAATCAGCATCTTTGCAGTTCGTGACAAGATATTAATCAGTGTGATTGATGATGGAGTTGGCATTGAAAGCGACAAATTAGAATCTATTTTCAGTGAAAATCTTCTCCAAAATTCCAATAAGGGTTTTAACAACATAGGGTTAAAGAATATTAATACTCGTTTGAAATTGTATTATGGTGATGATTATACCCTACAAATTGAGAGCAGCGTTGGAAAAGGCACTTGTGTTTGGTTTTATATCCCTAAATAAACGTTAAAGGGGAATAAGAATGGTCAAAATGAAAGTGTTAGTGGTTGATGATGAGAAACCGGCTCGAGAGACCTTAACCTATCTGATTGATTGGAACTCCACCGCCTTTGAAATTGTCGCCACAGCAAAAAATGGCCGAGAAGCTTTAGAAAAATATAATGATTTTGCTCCGGACCTTATCATCACAGATATTCAGATGCCGGTAATGGATGGACTATCTTTAATAAAAGCAATTAAGGACCGTAATCGTTGGACTAAATTTGTAATTTTAAGTTGTCATGAGCAATTTTCTTACGCGAAAGAAGCCATACAAATAGGTGTAACAGACTATCTGATTAAAGATATGATGACTCCACAAGATGTCTATACAACGCTGGACAAGGTTCAAATAGAATTGGAAGAACAGGAAAGACTCCTGGACCAATCATTTAGAACAACGTTAATCGCGGGTGAAGAACTTTTTCAGGTTGCCAGGCCGGTTGCTTTAAAGACTATTATCTTAGACGATCTGCCAATGAGCAAAAAGACAGCTTTATTAAATGAATTCAAATTAAACCTTAAGGCAAGTTGTTTTGTACTTTTTTTAGTTTGCTTGGATAAGCATGCTTCTTATATAGGATATGATAGGTGGGCTGAGTTAGAGAACAGAGTTTGTGGTTCTATTGAGAAGATCTTGGCTGAAGGTCTGGGCGGAGAATGTTTTTATCATCAAAACGGAGAGTTTATCGTGATTGCTAATTTAGAAGAGAGTGCAAGTGAATTAAAACATATCTCAAAGAGCTTCCAAATAGCCCAGCGCATCTATAGAAGTCTTCTAAAAGTCCAAGATTTTACGATAACCATAGGAATCAGTCAAGGGTTCTTTAGGCTTTGTGATAGTATAAAGCGATATGAAGAAGTAAAAGAAGCGGTAAAAGACAAGGTTTTATTAGGTAAGGAAAAAATCATCTTCTACAATACAAAGTTGAATCAATATGCTTCCTTAACTCACTCGGAAGTAGTTGATAAAATTGCCAAAATAAATACATACCTCCAGCAGAAAAACCTTGCTAAGGTAGAGGAAGAATTGAGAATTCTATATGGAGTAGATCTGCAAGGGTATGTACATTACAGTTACCTGAAAGAAATAAATGCCCATATGTACGGCTTAATCATCAATTTTGTCAACACATACGGCATTAGGTATGAAGAATTATTTGGTTGTAACTATATTCCTTTCCAACAGGTAGAAGATTTGAACTCTTGTGAAGAAATTGGAGAATGGTTTAATAATGTTTTTGCGCAAATCATTAGACAAAGAACGGTACAGGATACTCAACGATATACCAGACATGTTAAAGCAGCCGTCGAGTATATTAACACTCATTACAGCAGAGACATTAGTCTTTCAGAGATAGCGGGAGCGTTATCCTTACATAAAGTGTATCTATGTCGATTATTTAAACAAGAAACAGGGACTAATTTAATTAATTATATAATGAAGGTAAGAGTTGAAGAGGCAAAAAAACTCATGTTTAATTCTGAGAATAAACTTTATAAAATTGCCGAGCAGGTAGGATATGGAAACATCCAAAAATTCAGTGCGGCTTTTAAAAAAATGACAGGTATGACACCCAGAGAATTTCGACAATATTCCAGAAGAGCTCCTAAGTGAGAAACTTAGCAGTAATCTTAGATTTATAGCTTAATTTTTGAAGGTTTTATGTAGCATAATGTCGAATATAATCAATCACGGAACATGGGCTAGGTTTTTAAAGAAATAGTTAGCAAAGTAGAGATAGTAATAACACGGGGGTATGAAAGTGACAAAATTTGATGCTTATCAAATAATAGCTGGAGAAATACAACAATTCTTTGAGGAAGATGTTGCAGTTACCCTTTTTGATACTGAGAAAATTGTTGCTTATTACCCGGGAAAAACTATTGATACCAAAGCTAAAATCGGGAATCCGCCTACCAAAGGGTCTAATGTGATAGAAGCTTTGACAAGTGGACAACGGGTTGTCCGGCGGGTTACCAAAGATTTGTTTGGAGTGCCTTTTGTAGGTATTGCTTTGCCCATTTTTGAAGGATCGAAAATAGCAGGATGTATAGCAATTGCATGTTCGTTAGAGCATTATGACAATCTTTTAAATACAGGACAGGAAATCCTTGATGCAGTTGTTAAAATTTCATCTTCTGCACATAATCTATCGGGTGCAACTGAAGAGCTTGCCGCAACCATTCACAGTATGGATGATGAAACTGAAGAAGTAAGCAAAGAAATGACTAGAACCAATGAATTAACTCAGCAAATTAAGAAGATTTCTAAACAGAGTAACATCCTTGGAATCAATGCAGCGATTGAAGCTTCCAGAGCAGGAGAGTATGGACGAGGATTTGCCATTGTTTCAGAAGAGGTCAGGAAACTTGCCACAGATACGGATGCATCGACTCAAGCCATCGAAAGTAATGTACAGGAAGTCCAATCCTCAGTCGGCCTTTTAATCGAAGCGATTAAGCAACTCACAGAAGTAACGGAAAGTCACGCTACTGAGGTTGCAGAAATTGCCGACACCTTAACACGGATTGAAGCTTTGGCTAAGCAGCTTGTGATCATGGGCCAACATTGATTTAAACGCTATCGAATAATATTTTAAATTGGAATTATATGCTCCCCTTTGAAGAAGGACCAAGCTGATATTGAGCACCAAGCTAAATAAATAAAGGGCTGTATATATTTATAGATGCCAATGACTTCGTATAAGCCGGATTGAATCATCACAGTACCTACCGAATAATTTAATAAGACAAAGACTAATACATAAGGAATTAAAAAGATTTTCCTATGGGGCAAAAAATAAAAAAATAACGTAAAATAAAAAGTCCAGGCAATGGGTGTCCAAAAAGAGAAAATCCCCAAAAGACTGGTGGCGCCAAGATTTTTGTAATTTAAATACCCCAAAAAATGAATTATTGCTACTAGTATGGAGTCTCCGATACCTCCAAAGATTAAGCCGTAGAGCAAATATTTTTTATATAAATTTCTCGGTATGATAACAATAGTAGCAAAGCCGATCGAAACAGCGAATAACAAATAAAACGACAATTCAAACATAAAGATTCCTCCTTTATATGCTAACGTTATCATTATCATTTCCAGATATTTTTGGGCTATTCCAGCAAGATAGAAGAGAAGCTTCATGCAGAGTTAAATATATTTCCTAAAAGCTCTAATTCCTGAAGACAAATGATGCAGTCTTTCATATAGTATCTCCTTTACAATTTTAAATTTATTATAAGCTTAAATACACAATAATCCCGCTTTTTTTTGAGCGGGATTATTGTGTATTTAAGTAAAATCCTAAAGAAGGGCTTCAGTTTTTTCAGTTTTGAACAACACTAATTTCTCCTCAATGCATGCTTTACCGGTTAGCCTATAACCTTTAGGGCCATCTTGCATAGTAGCAATGATCACTTGCATTTGAACGTTAGCTTTAATATTTTGTTGAGTGATTTCCATTTTATAAATGCCAAATCCTAATCCCCCTTAAGTATTTTTAGTCTGTATCACCCTGACAATTTAATTGTATCTTAATATGGAATTACTTAGAAAGATGTTAAATAATTAACATTTTGTGAATTAAATCTCTTAAATAGAAGTTGCTTAATTTGGAAAAACTGGGATTAGACCAAGGTTTATTCGGAGGGTGTAATTATGTAATTTGTAAACTGGGGAGGTAGTGCATTGGCAAGGATCATTGTGGCAGGGGGTAACTTTTCAGGACTTACAAGTGTGT
Source organism: Desulfosporosinus orientis DSM 765 (assembly GCF_000235605.1). Lineage (GTDB taxonomy): Bacteria > Bacillota > Desulfitobacteriia > Desulfitobacteriales > Desulfitobacteriaceae > Desulfosporosinus > Desulfosporosinus orientis. The sequence goes on along the minus strand of NC_016584.1, from coordinate 4,733,481 downwards.
TAGAACTACGGAGGAAAATAGGCTATGATCATGAGATTATTCTCATTTCGAAATCTCCCGACTTCTTATTTGTGCCCTCTCTGATTTGGGTTCCTTTGGGAAAGAGAAAACTAAAAGATCTGACAATACCTCTAAATTCTATAGTTCGGAGAGCAGATGTTCATTTTATTTGTGCTGAGATTACGGAGATAATAGCGGAAAAAAAGATTGTACGATGCGGAGATAAGGACTTAAACTATGACTATTTAATTATTGCTACCGGTCCGGAATGGGTTTTTGATCAAATACCTGGAGAAGGCTTAGGGAGCAATGTTTCCTTCATTGTCAATCCTGAGAAAGTGCTGGAAGCGCGTCAACGATGGCTGAAGTTTATCACGGAACCTGGACCGGTTGTAATTGGTGTGGTACCAGGCTCTCAGTGTACCGGACCCGCTTACGAGTTTTTATTTAACATTGAAAAGCGCTGTCGAGAACTTGATATTCGCAAGAAAGTAGACATCACCTTTGTTACCTCGGAACCTTATTTGGGGCACTTAGGTCTTGGTGGCATTATGGGAAGCAACTACATCCTCAAAACGATGCTGCCTTTATTTAATATTAACTACATAACCAATGCAGAAATCCGAGAAGTGACAAACCAGGCCCTACTGCTTAAAAGCGGCCCAAAAATACCTTACAAGTATTTAATGATAATGCCCAGGTTTAAAGGGGCTAAGGCAGTACAAGATTCCAAAGGATTAGGAAACTCCGAGGGCTTTATTCCGGTATACGATACCTACCAGCACAAAAATTATCCTCACATTTTTGGAGTGGGCATAGCGGCAGATCTGCCCATGCAGTTCAGAACTCCCGTTGCAATCGGTATTCCAAAGACGGGGTATGCAGCCGATGAATCTGCGAAAACAGCTGCAGAAAATATTGCCCGATTGCTCAGAGGCAATGAGCCATTGGAGAGAAAGCCCATGAGTCAAATACCTGAGTTATGCATCATGGATGCGGGGGGCAAAGAAATGTTGAGCTTTTCAGATAGTTTGCTGAAACCACGGAGATTTTCTATAATCCTGCCCAACCCCTTTTGCAATATCAATAAGCTTATGTTTGAAAAGTATTACCTATGGAAAGTGAGACACGGCCTAAGCAAGCTTCCTTAATCACGTTTTTAGTCTGAAAAACAGATGAATCAAAGAACCCCGCTCAATTGCTTTTACAATGAGCGGGGTTCTTTGTATTGGTGACGCATAAGCGGTATGGCAGCCAAATTATGAGTTACCCCAACAAGGACTCGTCCAATAAGCCTAATTTCTTAATAAGATAGGGAAGAGCTCTTTCGAAGCATACTCCATATCTCTTTTCCAGTTCAGCTTGGTGAGTCAAAAGAATGCACCTGTGAGTATAGTCTACGGCAATCTGGGCGGCTTCTTCCAGAGGGAAGTTATTTAACAGTGCGGATAATAAGGTGCTGCCAAAGACATCCCCGGTTCCATGAAAGTAGCCTTCAATTCTGTCATTAAAGGCGTAGCTGACTTTACCGCTTTCACTATCGAAAGCGGCAGCTCCCAATTTGTCTTTCTCCAGAGAAACCCCGGAAAGAACCACTTTTTTAGCCCCCAGAGAGGATAGCTTTTTCAAGGTTGACTCAATGTATTCCTGAGAATAATTCTCGCCAACATAGTCTTCATCTAAAAGAAAAGCCGCTTCGGTTAAGTTCGGAACAATAATATCCGCCTTGGCACAGAGTTTTGCCATGCCTTTGGCCATTTCCGGTGAATATACAGAGTATAAAACCCCATTATCTGCCATGACAGGGTCAACCATAATCATGGTCTCGGGGCTTTTAAAAGTATCAAACAAATCGGCCACTAAATCAATTTGCTCGAAGGAACCTAAAAAACCGCTGTATAAGGCATCAAACTTAATGCCAAGAGATTGCCAATGATCGGAAATAGGTTTAATATCTTCGGTTAAATCTCTATAAGTAAACCCTTCAAAACCACCTGTATGCGTGGAAAGAACAGCAGTAGGCAATACACCTGTGTCAAATCCTGCAGCAGAAAGAATAGGCAGTGCAACAGTCAGAGAACATCTGCCGACACAAGAAATATCATGAATTGCCGCGATTCTTTTTTGCCTGTCCATAATGATAAATCCTCCTTGACAATTAATAGATTGATTATAGAATAAAACTGTTACCTATGACAGTGCCAGTTTTAAATATATTTATAGTATCAGTTTGGAGGAATCTATGATTACATTGCCTATTTGTACCACCGATACCCCACTGTACAAACAAATCTATGAGTGGGTCAAAGCAGAAATCCAAGCCAAGAATTATAGACCTCATGACAAACTGCCTTCAAAGCGCAAACTTTCGGAACACCTATGTGTAAGTATCAATACCATCGATGCCGCATATAGCCAATTAATGGATGAAGGGTATATTATGGCAGTTCCTAAAAAAGGGTATTTTGTTTGTGAGATTGATGAATATCATAATATAAGTATAGTTGAGCATGACACTACTCAGAGAGCCCAAGAAGGTAAATCCAAGGTAGTGGTTGATTTTTCTCCCAGTGATATTGACCATACTTCTTTCCCATATAAAATTTGGAGAAATTTATTCAAGAGTTGTTTTGATGAAGCTGACTCCAGTATCTTAAAACGAACGGTTTCCCAGGGAGATATGAATTTAAGAAAGGAGTTGGTTACCTTTTTGCATAGCTCTCGGGGGGTCAACTGCGACGAAAAACAAATTGTGATAGGGGCTGGGACGGAAAATTCCTTAAGAACCTTGAGCCTTGTTCTAAGTAAAAACACAAGTATTGCTCTTGAAAATCCTGTATATCGAAAGGCTTACCAAACCTTTTCTCATATGGGCCGCAAAATATTGCCTATTCCCATTGATGACAAGGGAATCGAGGTTGAGCCCTTACAAGGTCTTTCTCATGTAGCGGTTTATGTAACTCCTTCCCATCAATTTCCCTTAGGTATCAGCATGCCCATAGGCAGGCGAGTCGAACTTTTAAATTTTGCCAACAGAGCTGAGGGGCGATATATAATCGAAGATGACTACGACAGTGAATTCAGATACATACGTAAGCCAATCCCTTCCTTGCAGAGCATTGATAAGAATGGAAAAGTAATTTATATAGGCACCTTTTCCACGTCAATTGCCCCTTCGATCAGGATTAGTTATATGGTCTTGCCTATAAATTTACTTAATGACTATTATAAAATATACAGTGAATTTGGATCCGAAGTCTCAATTCTAGAACAGAGATTAGTAGCTGAATTTATCGCTGAGGGATATTATGAAAAGCACCTCAATAAAATGCGAAAGCTTTATAAAGATAAGCGCGGGCATTTGCTCAAAGAATTAGCCGTTTTTGGGGATAATATTAAAGTTATTGGGGAGAGTGCGGGCAATCATATTTTGATTAAACTGTTGACATTAAACAATGAAAATGACATGTGTCAAGCTGCGGCGAAAAATGGTGTCAGGGTTTATCCTATTTCAAATTATTTGATCGGCCCTAGGCTGGAGAAGTATCAGAATACGTTTTTGTTAGGATATGCTGCCTTAAGCAAGGAGGAAATATCCAAGGGTGTTCATTTGCTCGGAACAGCTTGGAATTTGGCGGTTAGTTCTATTTAATATATTTATCATAGATTAGAGCTATGTCTTTGATTTGTTTATATAATGATAGATTTCAAGACTGAATAAGGCAAAACTAGCTTATCCAGTGCTCATTAGGGAGAAACGCCCTTGTTTCAATATAAAATATATTTATTAAGGCATATGCGCAATCTATAGACGATTGAGGCTCTTTGTGCTAATATTCACTTAACAGAAAGATGGAAGTACTCAAATGACTTATTCAATATAAAAGGAGGACATTCTATGGAAAATGCAACACCAAAGATTGGAAGGCAGCGTCGATATTTCTCTCATAAGCAATATTGCTTACTTGTCCTCTTAGTTCCTATGCTAGTTTTTCTATTAGGTGCCGGAGCATTAACGACTCAGGCCCATACAAATGTATCTCAATTTGATGTCGGCCAGGCTGTAACGCCAGCTCAACCGATTTATGCAGCAGGCGAGACTATACGAATAGGGCATTTCCAATACAAAATAACAAGTGTACAGACCATTTCTGAAGACATGGATATTATGAAGTCACCCAGATACGGCAACACATACCTTATTATTGGACTGATTATTGAGAATCAAAGCCACGCAGATGTTGAGGTCAGGAGCAGCATAGGGTTTAATCTGAAAGATATGGATGGACAAAAACAAGAACCTAGTATTGGTGCGATTTTAGCAGTAAAAGATCCTATCGACGGCACCCTCCGGGCCGGAGAAACAGTTTCAGGAGAGATCGGGTATGAAGTTGAAAAAGGAGTTCAAACCTTTGACTTATCGGTTATTCCTGATCCCTTGAGCTCTAAGACTCAAGTGGCTGCCGTTCGAATTTCGGTGGAATGATAACAAAAATAGCTTAAAACAAGAGTGCGATTCTCGCACTCTTGTTTTATTTTACATTTCCGTAACAGAAAACAAAACTCACGTTACAAAACTGTTGTAATATTTAGTCAAATCCTGTAGACAGCTTGTTAGAAGGAACGAGGTGATTGTTATGCATAAGATACTAATTGCGGATGATGAACCACATATTAGAATTTTATTGGAGCAGACCTTAGAAGAGTTGGAGGATGAGGGAGTAGAACTGATCGTAACTGAGAATGGTTCGGAGGCATTAGAAAATATTCAAGCCGAAAAACCAGCATTAGTGTTTCTCGATGTCATGATGCCTAAAATGAATGGGTTTGAGGTTTGTGAAACGGTAAAAAAACAAAAGGATTTAAGAGATCTATTTATTGTTTTGTTAACAGCGAAAGGTCAAGAGTTTGATAAGTTAAAAGGACAGGAAGTTGGTGCTGATCTCTATATGACAAAACCATTTAATCCCGATGAGATCGTGTCCAAGGCTCGGGAAGTATTAGGACTATAATGATTGTCCGGCTGGGAATAGTCCTGATTGTCATTTCCTGGGTAGTATATGGGTTGATTTTTATAATGGCCTGGATCGTTAATGATTGGTATCTTAGGGTGACTATCGGCGGCCTGTTATATTTGTTGAGTCATTTGGTATTTTGGCTGGGAATGTTGATGTTGGGTAAAGAATTTTTCAAACAGCCTATGTCAAGGAGCTTATTGAAATGGCTAAAATCTAAATTCTTTAAGGAGAAACCTATGGATGAGTAAAGGATTGCTTAAAAAGTTAGTCTCCAAGAAAGGGTTTAAAAGTTTAATCGCAGATATCGAGAAGATTATGCAATCTCCCTTTTGCATAAAAGACGAAAAGGGGAAGGTTTTGATTGGAAATGACCCCGGCAATAAGTCAATGCATCCAGTAAATTTTAACTCGGAAATTGTTGGCTGGGTCTGTGGAGATGAACAATTATCAGGGCTCGCTAACCTTCTTTCATTTTGGATGAGCTTAGAATCTGAAAAGACCAGCCTTGGCAAAGAATTATTAGACAGGTATAGGGAGATCACCTTTTATTTTAATATTACCGAACAGTTGGCAGGCAATCATGGACCTAAAGAGGCTGCTAAGCTCCTGATAGCAGAGGCGAAAAGGATTATAAAAGCGGAAGATATTTCAATATTACTTATTGATAAGGATGATGCTGAATTATTAGCCACGTCCACGTCAGAAAGCTTTTCCGGAGAAATTTTTCAAGCCTGTCAAGTCATTGTCCACAATGTACTCAAAAATGCCAAACCAGAAGTCATTAATCAATTATCTGGGGATCATCGCTGCGTTCAGGAGAGCATGCCGGTTGAGGCCCTAATGTGTGCCCCTCTGACCATTAACAATAAAATATTGGGCGTCATTATGGTCAGCAATGATACGGGCAATGGCTACACTGCGGGTGATTTGAAAATGCTGATGACCGTTGCCTATCAAGCTGCGGCAGCTATTGAAAATGCTAAGTTGGTTGCTGCTTTAAAAGAGACCATTATTGACCTGCAGACAAAAAAAGAGGAACTGACTGAAGCAATCAAAGTCAGAATGGAATTTAGCCATTTGTTTATTTCGGTTGTCTTGATGTTTAGCTTGTATACTTTTTTACTAGCTATTATGGATAAGATTCAAGTCAATGAACAGAGTCTTTATGTAACAAGCCGATTCCTTGAGATCAGTTTTGTTTTTGCCAATGTATGGCTGGTTTTTCGCAGCGGGCTGCCCCTCAATAGTTTCGGTATCACTCTATTAAACACCAAGAAAGCAATTTGGGAATCTCTTCTGATCAGTGCAGTTCTTATGAGCGGATTGGTGATCTTCAAATGGTATTTGCTTAAAAAGATGCCTGCATTTCAGGGTGCCTCAATTTTTACCTGGAACTATGTGGGATGGGATTACGTCACATATATTGTGGTTGCTCCCCTGCAGGAATTTTTGACACGAGGAGTCTTGCAAGGTTCAATTCAACGATTTTTGATGGGTCGATTTAACTGGTTATGGGCGACTATTTTGACATCCACATTGTTTGGCGTTTTTCATGTTCACGAATCCCTTATGTTGGGAATTGCGGCTATTGCCGGCGGAATGGTGTGGGGATCTATGTATGCCAGGCATAAGAACTTGATCGGGGTAAGCCTATGTCATTTCTTAATCGGTAACTGGCTTGGAATACTTGGTCTTTGGAATATGATGATAGGTTAGTCATGGGAGGTTAGTCAATTGTATACTACTGCACAAAAATATAAATGGGCGTCTGTTCGAGTTTTTTACTACTTTAATATTCTAATCATGGCGTTAACTGGGGGACTTTCGATCTATGTGGTGGCACCTTATACATCCTATATGTTTTTTAATGATCTTGCCTTTTGGAAATATCTGAAATATTATCATAAACTTATTGTTCAACTTTACCGGATCATGGGCTTTTGGTTGTTTGACCCAAAGTACAGGGAAATGTATACCCAACCATTAACGTCCCCCCCTTCTTTGGGTCCTGACCGCAGAAAGATCAAACTATCTGCACATTGGCAAAAGGCAGACAATGACTGCGGGAATTGTATTAATTGCTGCATTAAAATCAAATGTCCGCTGATCGATCACCAGAGGAAGCTCTGTCTAAGCTACAATACGGTTTACTGGCGATATTTTTCCTGCGGTTGTTACCCTGCTTCCCAAAAACAAATTGATTACTATGAGTGTCCTAAATGGGTCATAAAAGAAAGTAGTTTAGAAGTTGATGTTAAGACAAGGAAAGCCAGCCTTATCTAGAAAAAGGAGGGATGAGATGGATGAGACTGCCGGAGGTTATAAGAGTCGATAAATCAAAATGTCAGCATTGTCTGGCTTGTATTCAGGTTTGCCCGGTCAAACTTTGCAACATTGTTGAACGGGATGGTATTTCCGTACAAAGTGACCTTTGCATTGGCTGCGGGGAATGTATAAGAGTATGTCATGAAAAGGGTCACCAAGCCCGCTATGGAGTTGACGACTTTGAGGCCCTCTTAGGAGATCTGCACTCAGGGGTTTCAATTGGTGTGATGGTTGCCCCTTCAGCAGCAGTCAATTATGAAAATGCCTTACCCCAGCTGATTACTGCCTTGAGGTCGATGGGGGCCGCTTATGTCTTCGACGTTAGTTTTGGTGCTGAAATAACGACCTATCTTTATTCCAAAACACTGCAGAAGGGTGAAAAGGGTCCAATTATTGCCCAGCCTTGCCCGGCAGTGGTAAGCTACATCGAATTATATCAGCCGGAACTGATTCCGTTTTTGGCAAAGACTCAATCTCCAGCTTTAGATGCAGCCCTCTGGATCAAAAGCCAAAAAGAGTACAGCAAGCTGAAACTGGCTTTCTTAGGACCTTGTTTAGCAAAACGCAGAGAGATTCACGATCCTAACACCAGGGGACTTGTGTCTTATAATATTACATATCAATCCTTAGATGGATACCTGCAGTTAAAGGGATATGAATTAAAGAATATGGAGTCTGGGGCGTTTGATACACCGGAAGCGGAACGAGGAGTGGGGTATAGTCAGCCGGGCGGTCTGACGGAAACCTTACTAAGATTTGGCATCCCTTTGCAAAGGTATGAAATCTCAAAGGTTGAAGGACCTCAGGAAATCTATTCAAGCTATTTGGCAGGACTTCATGAAGACATTCAACGCCAAGAAGGTCCTGTCTTGGTGGATATTTTAAATTGTCAGTGGGGCTGCAATCTGGGACCGGCGGTGAGCAATTGTAAAACTCATTATCAAATTGAGCGTATTATGGAGATGCGAAAACAGGGACAATTGGCGAAACATAGCCCTCTTACTCAGAATGGAGCCGATATTTTCCGTGAGGTTTATGAATGGTTAGAGGAACAATCCCTGGATTTTTCCAGAAGCTATACTGATAAATCTTCGTTCAGCCATTTACATCAGCCAACCTTATCGGAAGAAAGGCGGCTCTGGGAAATGATGCATAAACCCACTGAAGAAGAACGGCTTATAAACTGTTCATCTTGTGGGTATGGAAGCTGCCGGGACATGATGTTAGCTATCTATAACGGGTTAAATCATGTGGAAAGCTGCAAATATTATCTGTTCAAAGAAAACGAAGTCAATATAAGCAAAATCCAAAAACAGGCCAAAGAACTGGAAATACAAAGAGACCAAATCACGGCCTGGAATGAAGAACTGGAAATCACCGTTGAAGAACGCACCTCAGAATTATCCCGCGCCAACGAGTTATTACTAAAAGAAATCAGTGAAAGGGAAGTGATAGAGCAAACTCTAAGACAGACAAAGGAGGACTTGGAGCAGCTAAATGAAGAATTGCTCAGTTCTAATGAAAAGTTAAAAGAACTGGACAGCATGAAATCGGATTTTTTATCCACAGTATCTCATGAGTTAAGAACTCCCCTAACCTCGGTGTTAGGGTTTGCTAAAATCATTAAAAAGAAAATGGATGAGGTGCTCATACCCAATCTCCAGATAGGAGAGAAGAAGACCGATCGAGCGGTGAAACAGGTGCGGCAGAATGTTGATATCATTATCGCTGAAGGGGAACGATTAACCAGTCTCATTAATGATGTTTTAGATATTGCCAAAATGGAAGCAGGTAAAATTGACTGGAATATGGAAAATAATTCATTACAAGATATTATTGATCGAAGTACGGCTGCGGTTAGTTCTTTATTCGAGGAGAAAGGGCTTCTGTTAGTCAAAGACATTGCCGACGATCTGCCGGAGGCCTGCTGTGACAAAGACAGAATCATTCAGGTGATCATCAACCTGTTATCTAATGCGGTAAAGTTTACCGCTGCAGGGACAATTACTTGTCAAGCCTGGAAAACAGGAGATGAGATTACTGTAAAGGTTATTGATCAGGGGATTGGCATCCCCCGGGAGCATAAAGATAAGGTGTTTGATAAATTTAAGCAGATTGGCGATACCTTAACCGACAAGCCAAAAGGCACAGGCTTGGGACTGCCAATCTGTAAGCAAATCGTTGAATCCCATGGGGGAAGGATTTGGGTTGAGAGCGAGCTGGGAGTGGGGAGTGTCTTTACGTTTACACTTCCGGCAGCTAAGGAGACATTGGTACAAACGATTGACATCGAGTCTTTAGTTAAACAGTTGACGGATCATACAACCAGGTCTGCTCCTTTAATCGAAGGTGACAAGCGAATATTAGTTATTGACGACGATGATAATATCCGTCAGTTTCTCAGGCAAGAGTTGGAATCCGTTGGATATTCAGTGCAAGAAGCATCCGATGGACTAACGGCCATTAATCTGATTAAACGGGAAAAAATGCACTTAATCCTCCTCGATGTCAAGATGCCGGGGATGAATGGTTTTGATGTAGCTGCTATCCTTAAGAATGACCCAGGGACTATGGACATTCCTATTGTCATACTTTCCATTGACGAGGATAAGGAACGAGGCTATAGAATAGGGGTTGATCGTTATTTAACCAAGCCCTTTAATACTGAGCAGCTTCTCAAAGAAATCAGTAGTTTGCTGGCCCAAGGAAATCACCGTAAGAAAGTGCTGGTTGTTGATGAGAAAAAAACCCAGTTAAACTCTCTTGCTGAAGCATTAAAGAATAAGGGGTATCTGGTGTGTGAAGCAGCAAATCAGGAAGAATGTTTGGAAAAAGCGACTCGAGAAAAGCCCGATGTGATTGTGGCCACCATGATAGTTTCCGAAACCTATGATTTAATGACGAAGCTTGGTAAAGAGAAAGGCTTAGAAAATAGTTTCTTCCTTTTAGTTGATATATGATCATTCGAAAATTACAGCAAGGATGAGTTTGGGCTTAGAGGGTGTTCAAGTATGGCTGACTATAAAAAAGAATCTTTAGCCAATCTATTAAGCAGGGAAAAAATTGAGACGACGTTATTTCTTAATCTCGCCATTGAAATTTGCCAAGGGCTCACTGGATGGCATGCTGCCCAACGAGTTTATCCGGATTTACAACCCAACAATATTCTAATAACTTGGGACCCTCTAAGTGTTGAGCTTAGGGCGGATAAAGGAAATAATCCGTCCCAGTCCTATTATTATCAGGCGCCGGAGCAAACAGGGCGGGTGCTGAGAAAGATTGATTCCCGGACGAATCTGTATGCCTTGGGAGTGATTTTTTATGAAATGTTAACAGGTACTAGGCCTTTTGAATCGGATGATTACGTGGATGTGATCTATTGCCATCTGGCTCGGGAGGCACTACCGGCTAATCAGGTGAATCCTCAGCTCTCTCAGGTTTTATCAGATATCGTCGTCAAGCTAATGCAAAAAAAGATGGAGAATCGCTACCAGACGGTTGCCGGATTAAAAGCTGACCTTGAAATCTGCAGGAAAGTTATGTCGATTTCCAACAGTGATGTAACTATTCCAACCTTTAAGCTGGGACGATATGACATAACTCAAAATTTATCGTTTTCGAAAAACGTTTTAGGACGGAAATCTGAGTTGGCTCAATTGCTCCAAGGGTTTGAAGAGGCGAAAAAGGGTCAACAACAATTAATGTTTGTCACGGGATATTCTGGGGTGGGAAAAACGACCCTGGTTAATGAACTTCGTCTCCACATTGGGGACAGCAGAGTGCAGTTTATCCAAGGGAAATTTGATCAGTTTAAGAAAAGTATCCCTTATCATTCCTTTATTCAAGCCTTTGATCAATTGTTTAAAGAGATTTTGAGCCAATCAAAAGAGGATATTTTAAGATGGGAAGAGCGAATTTTGTGTGCGGTATCTGGGAATGGAAAAGTAATCACAGATATTTTTCCTAAGCTGGAGATGATTATCGGACCTCAGGAGCCGGTTGAATCCTTGGCTGCTAATGAGGCTCAGTATCGTTTACAGCGGGTTTTTAATCAATTCCTGCAAGGGATTACATCAAATACTGTTCCCCTCATTCTATTTTTAGATGACTTACAGTGGGCAGACATTCATAGCTTAAAGCTTTTGGAAATTATTGCTGCCGAGAAAGCGAGAATTCCCCTTTTTTTAATCGGGGCTTATCGAGATAATGAGGTTCATCCCGGCCATCCATTATCTGCTCTTATTGAGAAGATTCGCAGGGAGAATCCAACTCAGATTGAGGTTCTTCTATTAAAACCTTTAAACCTTCTGCAAGTCCGCCAACAAGTGATACAGGTTCTGGGCCGGAAGGATGAACAGGCGGAATTATTTGCTCGTTTATGTCATGTTAAGACAGGTGGAAATCCGTTTTTTATGAATCAATTTATCACCACTCTTAAAGATGAGGGGCTGATTATCTACTCGGCAGAACAAGAAAATTGGGAAGTATCCTTGGACCAAATTCTGAATCGTAGTGTGACGGATAATGTTATTGATTTCATGGTTGAAAAAATTGAAAAGCTGCCTCTCAAAAGTATTGAAGTCTTAAAATGGGCATCCTGCATCAATAATACCTTCGATATTAAAACATTGGCACAGACTCAAGGGCTGACTGAAGAAGAGGTGCTTGGAGTACTGAATGAAGGGATCAAAGAAGGACTTATTATTTATCAGGAAGATACCCGGGAAGATTTTTCGGAAGCCTTCATTGAGTACAGCTTTTTACATGACCGGGTTCAGCAAGCTGCTAATTCCTTGCTCAGTGAATCGGAAAAAAAGGAGATCTGTTATCAACTGGGAATTTGGTTTTTAAATAATAAGCCAAATTTTAAAAATGCAAAAAACCTCTTAGAAATTACAGATTATCTTAATTATGCTCAGGATCGGATGAGCAGCAGCCAGGAGACAAAGCTGCTGGCCCGATTGAATCTGGAAGCGGGAAAACGTGCCAAGCAATCCTTAGCCTATGAGAGTGCCTTGGACTATTTGCAAAGGGGAATGGCCCTTTTAGGATCGCAGATCTGGGAAAACAACCATGATATGGCTCTGGAACTCTATACAGAAGGGACAGAAACAGCCTATCTTTGCGGAGAGTATGCATTAGTGGATGAATACGGAGAAGAAGTCATCCGCCAGGAAACCCTTTTGCTCAATAAAGCAGCCATCTATATTATCAGAATTGAATCCTACACTGTGCAAAATCGTCTTTTCGATGCCATTGAAACCGCACGAGAAATTTTATGCCTTTTGGGAATCCAGATTCCTCAAAAACCTACTCGTTACGATATATTGTGGAAATACCTGCAGATTAAAGCAGCTTTATGGGGCCGAAATTTCGATGACTTAAAGGCTATGCCCGAGATGAGAGATAAAACATATTTGGTGATTATGAGGATTCTAACCTGTACGGGAATCGCCGCCTATTCGTCATCCCCCCGTATTCTAATGATGCTGACGCTGAATGTCGTCCTGATTTCCTTAAAACATGGGACAGCCCCTGCTACTCCAGTCGCTTATGCCGGTTACGGACATTTTCTTTGCACCTACATGAAAAAGAGAGAATTAGGTTATCAATTTGGCAAATTGGCCATAGAACTTCAAGCGCCCATGAAATCTAAAGCGTTCCAATGCAAAAACCATTTATTATTTGAAATTTTGGTGCGTCACCAGCGAGAACCTATTCGTTATACCCTGGGAGGTTTCCCTAGGCATCATGAAATGGGTTTGAATGAAGGAGATTTGACATCTGCCGGTCATGTCATGATGCAGTACTTTGTCTATCTATATCTGGCAGGACGAGAACTTACTGATATTAAAAAGGTCATGGAAGATTATAAAGATGTGTTGCTTCGTACCGGGAACACCACTTCCATTATGGTATGCCTCATGTACCTGCAGGGGCATGTCAATCTACTTGAGTCAAAGCCGGAACCATGGATCTTAACGGGAGAGTATTTTCAGGAATTGGAGGCTTTGCCTCTTTATAAAGAGACCAATGATCGTACTATTATTTTTAACTCCTATTTTAATAAAATGATACTTTCCTACCTAAGTGGAAATTATCGAGAAGCCCTTGCCAATATAAAAGTGGTTGAAGAGTACATTGATGGAGCCATAGGGACATTTTGTATCCCTGTTTATCATTTTTATAGTGTTCTAATTCGTTTAGAAATTTTGGATCGTTGTTCTTTCTTTGAGAGATTTACCCAGCAAAAAAAATACCGCTCCTCCCTGAAGGAACTTTGTGGTTTTCTTAAAGCAGCTCCGGAAAATATTCTCAACAAGTATTGGCTGATTCGTGCCGAGCTTGCTAAAGGGAGGGGAAAACCGGAACAAACCTTAGGTTATTATGATAAATCCATTCAAGCTGCGTTGGATCATGGTTTTCTGCCGGAAGAAGCTTTGGCCAATGAACTAGCGGCCAGATACGCCTTTTCCTCAGGCCGTATGAGATTAGCAGAAAACTATGTGCGAGAAGCAATCCGAGGTTATGGAGCTTGGGGTTGGGGGGGGAAAGCCAAAAAGCTTCAGGCAAACTATCGGGAGATACTTCAAGATAAAGAAGTATCGTTGGATCGCTTTGAGTGTGCAGCAGCCAGTGAACTGCCTGATTTTCGCAGGTTGGACATGGAGACAATCATTAGAGCAAGTCAAGCACTTTCCGAAGAGATTGTGCTGCAAGATCTCCTCAAAAAACTTATTTGGTTAGTCCTGCAAAATGCCGGAGCTCGGAAAGCTTATTTGCTCCTGGAAAGAGATGGGGACTATTATATCGAAGCGCAAGGGGATGCTGAGAGTGAAGCCGTCGCTTTGCCTCAAGACGTTCTGGTGAAAAGCAGGGAGCAGTTACCGCAAAAAATTCTGAACTATGTGGTTAATGCTCGCGAAACCCTGGTGTTGAATAAAGAAGAGGAGATTCAACAATTTTTGGGGGAACTTTTGAGCTATAGGAAAACCGCCAAATCTATGTTATGCATGCCTGTAGAATCGAAGGGCAATATGCTTGGGATCTTATATTTAGAAAATGATCTCATGGATGGAGCTTTTTCCGGGGAACATCTGTTGGTTTTGAAGATTTTGGTCTCTCAGTCGGCAATATCCATTGAAAATGCCCGGTTATACCAAAATCTTGAAAAGCGAGTTGAAGAACGAACAGCACAGCTTAAAGCTAAAAATTTCGAATTAAAAACCACCAATTTGCAATTGGAACAGGCTAATCAGGCAAAAACAGAGTTTCTGGCTAAAATGAGTCATGAAATGCGTACGCCATTGCATGGTATTTTTGGTATGGCGAGCTTAATCCAAAAAGGAAGATTATTGCCTGAGCAAGGAGAGCATTTGAAATCTATCATTGATTCGGCACAAGTGCTCTTGGAAATTATCAATCAAATTTTGGATTCTTCAAAGGTCGAAGCCAATCGTATTGAATTGGAAGAAAAAACCTTTGATATAACATTCTTGTTAGAGGAGCTGATCCCTGGATTTTTAGTCAAAGCTCAGGAAAAAGGACTTCAGGTTAAGATAGAGAGTACGCCTGACACTTTCTCAGGACTGAGAGGAGATCCTTTACGAATCAAGCAAATCCTAGCCAATCTGCTCAGCAATGCCATAAAATTCACAGAGAAGGGTCTGATTCAGGTTCGCTATTCTGTTATCCCCCAAAACCCAGCCACTCATGAAGAAGGAGCACCGGCAACCTTAGAAATGAGTATTGAAGACAGTGGAATAGGAATTCCCCAGGACAAGTTAGACTATATCTTTGAAGACTTTACTCAGGTTGACAGCAGTATTAGCCGAAAATATGGCGGAACGGGATTAGGCTTGGCAATTACCAAAAAACTTTTAGATTTAATGAAAGGCTCCATAACTGTGGAAAGCCGTTTGGGGCAAGGAAGCAAGTTTCAGTGCCGAATTCCTTTAAGGCTATCCGGCGAAAACTGGACTGTTAATAAGGAAGGTAATAGTAACCCTCCCTCTAAGAACTGTCAATTCCAAGATTTAGGGAAGTTAAAGGTTTTGGTTGCGGAAGATGACGCTGTGAGCAGAAAATATGTGCAGGCCTTATTACACTATTTAGGTTGTAACGCAAAAATGGTCTTAAATGGCCTGGAAGTTTTGGAAGAACTGAAAGCCCGGGAGTATGATTGCGTTATTATGGACAAAAACATGCCTGAACTTGACGGCATTGAAACGACACGCCGTATCCGCAGGAATGAAGCCTTGACAGGAAAACATCTTCCCATCATCGCCTTAACTGCTTCAGCTTTAGCCGGTGACAGGGAGAAGCTCTTAGCTGCAGGTATGGATTATTTTATTACTAAGCCAATTCATGAAGCTCACCTAATCCAGCTATTAGAGGGTATTCAGCAAGGGGATCTGCCAAGGATGTCTGCCCATCAGCCTCAATCTCTATTAATGGACCGCTCAGTCTTTTTAGCAGAGGCTGAACTTTACGGTGATGAGGTTGTGTTAGATATTGTTGAGAAGTTTTTAACGGACTATGAGAAGATGCTGATCCTCATCGAAGAGACCATTCAGAAGGCAGACTTTGAGAGGATCAGAAAAAATGCTCATCGTTTGGCCAGTACTCTATCTATTTTTCATAGTTCTGAGTTGGTTTCACTGGCTCAAGGTTTGGAACAAAAGGCTCTGGACCATGAACTTGAGGATCTCAGGACGGGATTTAGAGAGCTAAAAGCTAAAATAGGAGTCTTTGTTTTGGAACTCATGGGGATTGAAGGAGTATTAAAACAGAGGATTGCGTCTAAATAATAAAGATAGTGCAGCTTCCTAAGGACTTGGCTTGAGCCAAGTCTAATTATGTTATGAAAATAAGAATATTAAGCTGCCGGAAGGATTGTCATAGTGTTTGCAGAATAAGTCATAGTATAAAGCATCGTATTTATTGGCTTAGCAACACTTGCTGATTTGTTTTTCAAATTTGCAGAGCCTCTAAAATCAAACAGTGAGAGGGGATTCAAATGCAAACAATCAGAGCTTGTCTATTTAAAATCCTGGCGGGATTATTAATCTTGGGGCTTGTACTTACCGGATCGGGATGCAGTACGAAAGAGACTGCTGCCCCTCAGGTAAGCTCACCTACCCTGTCCATAGAGCGTAAGGTACACACAGAAACCGTTCGTGATGAAAAAGATGGGACAGTATTACTAACTCTGAAAATGACCTATCCTCAAATTAAAAATCCTGAGAATAATGCTGGTATCTCTAAAATTAATGAATACTACGGCAAGCAGTATGATGAATTTAGGAACAGGGTTATGCTGGATGGGCTAAGAATGGCTCGAGGTGATAAAGAAGCTGCCCGGAACAGCGGCTTTGAGTTTCGCCCTCATGCCTATGAAAGAGATATGGAAATGGATTATAATGCCAACAATTTGCTTTCAGTGGTCAATCTCCAATATGAAAACACAGGTGGAGCCCACCCCAATTCTTGCTGGCTTTCAGATACCTTTGATGTAACAACAGGAAAGAAATTATCCCTTGCCGATATTCTAGGAGGCAGCAGGGAAGAAGCTTTGGAAAAGGTATACCAGACGGTTTTGGAACAAATCAAAAAAACCGAAGGGACCGAAGAGTTTGTTTATCAGGACAACTACCCGGAAAATGTTCGTAATAGTTTTTCTGAAAATGACTTTGTTTTGACAAGCAACAGCTTGATGGTCTATTATCAGCCTTATGCGATAGCGCCCTATGCCGCCGGTATTCCTAAATTTGAGCTTCCTTATTCTCAAATGAAATCTCCTGCCTTAAAGATTCCGGCCATTCTCCAAAATTCATTAGAACGTGATCTCTATGAACAGGTGGGAAGACTCATTGATAATAACAAAGAAGCTTATTTCGAAATATTTGGCTTATCCATGCTTAGGATGGATATTCCGGAAAACCGAGCTGAAAATGAGGTCCTATTTCCGGTAATCGATAATCGTTTTAGGAGCTATAAGGAAATGGAACAATTCGTCAGAGGCACCTATATACAAGCAGAAGCAGATTCGCTGCTAAGCAGCGGCAAATACCGCAATGTCGACGGTCAATTATTGGGAGATGTAAGTAAAGATGCAGGTACAGGTTATTATGTCAACTGGGATGATTACAGCTATGTTTTGGAGAATACTTCGGAAAATTCCGCAACACTGCAAATTATGACAACGGATGATTCTCCCGCCGGTAAGAAGTCGATCATGATCACCGGTAAGCTGAAAAAAGAAAAAGGAGTTTGGCTATTGGAAAAAATGCTTTTCTAACGTTACACAGGATCAAAGCTAAAGCCCTCACGCAAATTGAAGTGAGGGCTTTTTCATAAGTACAAGCAAATTTATTTTAAGATCAGACGCTTATCATCCGATAACCTATACTACGAATAGTTTCGATGATATCTGGATTTCCGCCGTGATCTTGGAGTTTTTTTCTTAAGCGGCGAATATGTACATCAACTGTTCGAGTCTCTAGAAATTGTTCATCATGCCATAATAAATCAAGGAGATGATCTCTTGTAAAAACTTTGCCGGGGTTTTTGACCAGTAATGTCAAAAGTTCAAATTCACGGTAGGTTAAAGGAAGCAATACTTTGTTCAGATAAACAGCTCTGCTGTCATGGTCAATTTCAATGCCGTGAATACACAGCATCTTAGTACAATTTGGTAAACCTTCATTTTTTTTAAAGGCCTTCTTTAAGCGGGCCATGAGTTCATGATAGCGGACAGGTTTACTAAGATAATCATCGGCTCCCATTTCCAGCCCCAGGACAGTTTCGATTTCACTATCCTTGCAAGTTAACATGATTACTGGCAGATGTTTATAACTTGGGTAGTTTCTAATCCATTTTAAGACATCCCAACCGTCCATATTGGGAAGGACTACATCTAAAATTACAGCGTCGAGGTCGTTTTGTTCAAGCTTTTCCAGTGCGGCTTCTCCCGATGAACAAGGCATTGTCGTGTAACCGTTCTTTTCCAATGCTGCCTTTAAAAGTTTCTGAATGGATGGATCATCATCGACTAACAGGACTACTTTTGACTTCATCTCGTATCTCCCTAAATCCGAACAAATAGAAAAATCTAAAAATTTCACTTCAATATTTATCATACAGGAAAATGGCTTAAGTATCAATAATTGGCAAATTCCAGGTGGTTTTGATATGGAGCATCTTCATTCCAAGCCTTCAAATTGCATATTATAGTAATGAGCATAGATTCCAGCCCTTTCGATAAGTTGTTTGTGACTGCCTCTCTCTTGAATGCCTTGGTCAGTGACAACGATAATCTCGTCGGAATTTTTAATGGTACTTAATCTGTGAGCAATCACGATAGTGGTTCTGTTTTGAGAGAGCTTCAGTAGAGATTTTTGGATGTACCGTTCACTGTCGTTATCCAGAGCGGATGTCGCTTCATCTAAGATCAAAATGGGAGGGTTCTTTAAAAACACCCGGGCAATGGAGAGCCGCTGCTTTTGGCCGCCTGAGAGTCTGACCCCCCGCTCTCCTACATAAGTGTCATAGCCCTCGTCAAGGGACATGATAAAGTCGTGAATATTGGCCTTTTGGGCTGCTTCAATTATTTCTGATTCTGTGGCTCCTGCTTTCCCATAAGCAATGTTTTCTTTGACGGAGCCATCAAACATATAGACATCCTGCTGTACAATGCCAATGGCATTTCGCAAAGATTCTAGAGTGAGATCCCGGATATCCTTGCCGTCAATAGTAATGGAACCAGAGGCTGCATCATAAAATCTGGGCAGCAGAGAACAAAGGGTAGTTTTTCCGCCCCCGGAAGGTCCCACTAAAGCAATGGTTTGTCCGGCACCAATAGTGAGGCTGACATTATCTAAAACCTTGGCATCATCGTTATAACGAAAGGATACATTATTATAACGGATCTCTCCTTTTACATCGCTTAAAGGTATCGCTCCCTCTTTGTCCACGATATCGGGTTCCGTTTCCAATACTTCGACAAATCGCTTAAATCCTGCGTATCCCTTTTGAAAAGCCTCAGTATAGTTGATTAAGACATCAATAGGATTAATAAAGAGGTTAATGTAAAGAACATAAATGGCCAGATCAGAAATTTCCAGTGTACCATCAGCAATGAATAAGCCGCCTGATACAATAATGACAACATAAAGAAGCCCTTCAAAGAAAGAATTCCAGGCATGAAAACCTCCCATGAGGTGATAAATCTTGACTTTGGACTCTAAAAATTGGTGATTGCTTTTCCTGAATTTTTCTTGTTCAAGGTTTTCGTTAGCGAAGGACTTAACAACTCTGATTCCGGCCAGACTGTCTTGCAGTCCAGAGTTTACAGCGGCGATTTTAATACGGCTGTCAGCAAAGCTGGGAGCCATTTTAACATTCTTATAAATTGTAAAAAGTACCATGATTAAGGTAACTCCCAGCAAGATCAACGTCATTTTAACGTTAATTAACATTAAGAGAGCAAAAGAACCAACGATCTTGAGGGTAGAAATGAAAACATTTTCCGGTCCGTGATGTGCCAGCTCGGAGATATCAAATAGGTCAACAACCAGCTTAGACATCATTTCGCCTGTGTTATTTTTATCATAGTATGAGAAAGACAGTTTTTGAAAATGGTTAAAAAGATCTCTTCTCATATCAGTTTCCATTTTGGCTCCCATGATGTGGCCCCAGGATATGATGAAATACTGACAAAAATATTTAAGGACATACATGGCCAGTAAAGCCAAGCCGATAAATCCTATGGCGTGGAGTATGGTCTCCTTGTCTTGGGTAAATAGATTTTTTGCTAGGTAATTCAGAATCTGGGGGAAGGCCAGATCAATGGCGGAAACAATGATGGCACAAAACATGTCGAAGTAAAAGAGGAATTTGTAGGGTTTATAATAGGCTATAAATTTCTTAAGGATATTCATTTGCGGAATGCCACTTGCCTTTCTGTTGGTTGCTTAAGACAATATTATCACACTGAGGTCGTTAAGCAATTCTGAATATTTGCTGCAGGAGAGTAATCGGAAGAAAACCAGGTTAGGTTCATTGATTGTAAGATAAAGGAATTGGTAGAAAAAATCCGCCCCAGTTGACGTTTATTTACGTCTTTGGGGCGGATCTCTTTTCCTCGGCTTGTCCCAAGAATCTTACGCGCGTAAGATTCTTGGGACAAGCTCGTTTTTGACCACCATGGGCAGTTTAAGTTAAATAATTTTCAATAGTATACTCAGCCTTGCGTTCCTGAAGCCAATCGTTGAATCCTGTAGATAGTTTCTCATCAAGCAAAGCATCAATTATCTTATCCTTACTTTCCGCGAGAGTAGCCTCTTTAGCTTCTTTTTTATCTTCGACTTTAATAATGTGATAGCCATAATCGGTTTTAACCGGTTCGCTGATTTTACCCACCTCTAAAGAAAAGGCGACATCTTCAAATTCTTGTACCATGTCTCCCTTTTTGAAATACCCCAGCTCTCCGCCTGAATCTTTGCTATTCTCGTCGGTTGAATATTCCTTTGCCAATTCGGCAAAATCTTCACCGGCAGCAAGTTTTGCTTCAATTTCATTCGCTATCTCTTCAGTACTCACCAGAATGTGACTGGCCTTTACTTGTTCAGGTTCAGCAAGGCTTTCTTTATTAGCATCATAGTACTGTTGAATTTCTTCATCGGTTATAGGACTTCTGGCTTCAAAAATTCTTTTTAGCTCTATATTTGTTACGATGTTTTCCTTAAGATCATCAAGAGTCATTCCATTAGTTTCTAAGGCCTGATTAAAAGCTTCATCACTGTCGAAAGAGTCTTGCAAAGTCGATAGTTCTTTATTTATATCTGCTTCTGATACTTGGATGTTCTGTTTTTCGGCTTCCTGCTTGATAATGCTTTGTTGGATCAGGGTCTCTAAAGCGTCTGTTCCTCCTTGTTGAACTAAAAGTTTATGCAGCTCAGATTCAGTAATAGGTATCCCGTTGACTTTAGCGACAATAGTGTCTTTTGTGCCGTAAAGAAATCCGATGCCAATCCCCGCCACAAATAGGATAATTAGAAGACATACATAACTTTTAGTCACTTTTTTAAATATCACCTTATTGCTCCTTTATAGTTGATAAGTTATATGAAATAACTGTGAGTTAAGTATAGTATTGCAAGCTGAATTTAAATTGAGTGTTTCCTGAGAGACGTCTGAAAAGTTAAGCCGGAAATTTAAAAGGGGCTCTGTGAAAACATAGCTAAAAGAAACCGCTCGAAATCGAATGATTTCGAGCGGTTTGCCAGTTGTACTTTTCAAACAATTATCGAACTTGTTTTAGGAGCTGTGCCATATTTTTACCAAGAGTTTGGAAGGTTTGAATCCCTTCAGCATCATTTTGAACTTCGCCGGGCTCACGAGATAAGGTTAAATTCCAATAGTTAGAGCTGCAAATGATCATTTCAGCAATGCCAAAAAAGAAATTAATAGCCGAGTAGGTAAAGGTTGATCCAGCCCTGCGGGCAGCGACGACAGATGCGCCGACTTTCCCTTTTAAGAGAGTACCTCCATTAGATTTTGCTACATAACCGCAGCGATCAATTAGAGCTTTAACCTCTGTGCTTACATTGCTGAAGTAAGTAGGTGAACCGATAATAATTCCATCGGCTTCTTCTATTTTTTGAATGAAAGTATTCATTTCATCATCTTTTCGTATACAGCGATTGTCTTTAGTTTCTCGGCATTTGCCGCAGGCTAAACAGCCAAATACTTTACGCCCCCCTAATTGAACAATCTCGGTTTCAATGCCTTCTTTTTTTAATTCATTCAAAACAATTTCCAGGCTTTGCTTCGTATTACCATTAACCCGGGGGCTGCCATTAAATGCTACAACTTTCATTTCTCGAACACTCCTTCTATGTTGCTGGGGAAATTGATTGATATAATAATATACGATATATATTATACGTCAAGTACATATACTTTCGTATTATAGTATATAAAAGTATACCAAGGTACCTGGAAGTACCTTATATATGTGTGTAGGTGATTATGAAAAAACGGAACAAGAATATAACCTGACTTAATAAACAGATAAATATTGGCAGGTAATATTGCGATAAAGGTGGGTATTCTAATAGTGTTTCCGGCAAAATAATGAATGAGGAGGACTTGCATATGAGAAGACTGGCTGCAAGCGTTTTGGCTTTGGCTCTGTTGGTTCTAAGTGCTGCGCCTGCCTTAGGGGCTGTTGATCAGGGTAAATTGAATGAGATTAAAGCTTTAACTCAACAAATGTACAGTATCAAAGCTCAGATTATTGATAAGGAAGTTGAGGCAGGGATACTGGATCAAACAAAAGCTGAAAAAATCAAGAAAATGATGCAGGAACGTCAACAAAAGATTGAACAAGATATTGACAAAGGCGAATTTCATGGTTTTGGGCACAAAAAAGGCGGCGGCCATAAACACTCTAATGCACAGAGACCAGAGTAAACTCATTCACTTCTAATCCATGTCGGATGCACTATAAGGAGCGACCCCATAGAAACTGGGGGTCGCTCCTTGTGATTAAATAGGAGGAAGGAAGAGTTTCCTGATAATAGTCATTGACAAACAATAAAACAAGTCTTACAATTCCTATATACGGGGGAGGGGTATTAAGAATGAACCATACACTGTCAATCACTGTTTTTATTACCGGTATCCTTTTATTATGGTTCTATCAGAGAGGCGGAATCGACAAAAACAGAATTGAACCTGCTGAGGCAAAGAAACGCTTAGAAACTGAAAAGGGAATTATTGTACTGGATGTTCGCACACCGGGGGAGTATTTTGAGAAACACATTCCTAAAAGTACCTTAATTCCTCTAAATACTTTAGCTAAAGAAGCCGGCAGCAAGCTTCGGGACAAAGAAGCTACGATTTTCGTCTATTGCAGAAGTGGAAATCGCAGCAGAGCGGCTGTCAGAATATTGCTTAGGCAGGGTTTTACCAATATTTTTAACCTTGGCGGTCTTAACCGCTGGCCTTATAAGACAGTTTCAGGCAAAAAGTAACGGGATAGGAGACTGAACTGTTTTTCACACTAAGAGAAGTTAAGGCTGGACAAACCACCTGCTAAGAGTATACTTGTAAATAAATGACTTATTCTCAGGGCGGGGTTAGATTCCCCACCGGCGGTATCCTAGTTATTTCTAGGGAGCCCGCGAGCGCTCTTCTTGCCGAAGAGGTCAGCAGAACTGGTGCAAGGCCAGTGCCGACGGTATAGTCCGGATGGAAGAGGATAAGGGAGTCTTCTTTATGCCCTGATTCGAGTAAGTCGACTAAAATTAGGAGGCGTATTACTTTGAATCAGACTTTATTAAAACGTTTCGGAACCCCATTTGAGAGAGTAGAAAAAGCCCTTGACTCATTACGTCGTGGTCGCGGAGTCTTGGTAACAGATGATGAACAAAGGGAAAATGAAGGAGATATTTTTTTCGCGGCTCAGTACTTAACTATCGAACAAATGGCTATGTTAATTCGAGAAGGCAGTGGAATCGTTTGCCTGTGTCTGCCTGAGGAAAAGGTCCAAGAGTTAGGATTACCCATGATGGTGGAAAACAACACAAGCAGTTATCAAACTCCCTTTACAGTTTCTATCGAAGCTGCGATAGGGGTTACGACGGGTGTGTCGGCTGCTGACCGGGTCACCACCGTGAAAGCGGCGATTGCCGATAAAGCGCGTCCGGAGGATCTTCGTCGTCCGGGACATATGTTTCCATTAAAGGCTAAGCCATTAGGAGTGCTGGAGCGGCCCGGGCACACAGAAGCAAATGTGGATTTAATGAAGCTTGCCGGATTAAAACCCTATGGTGTATTATGTGAACTAACTAACCCTGACGGTACTATGGCGCGCCTGCCTGAAATTGTGGCCTTTGCCGAAAAAAATGAAATGCCTGTCGTTACGGTGGATGATATCATCAGCTATCGTAAGGCGAGAGAACAAAAGTAAGGGTCCAGGATGCATTTTTGGCTAACGGAAAGCTAAAGCCATCAGGTTATCAAAAAATTTATTTTGATAACCTGTTGGCAACGCTGGAAGCCATGTAAGAATCCGGTTTGATTATACATTGAAATCCGCAAGCTTTAACCCAGCCTTTAATCTCTGAAACATACTGAGAAGTAGGACCATTATAACCGACGTCAACATGGACTTGGATTTCGTGGGGGATATTGCTTTCTTCAAAGGTATGATTCAATTTAAGAGCTAGCTCAATGCTTAAATTCGTCTCATAAAATATTTTTTGCCTAATGTTATTGATTTTTTTTATCTTTTTAATTTCGTAAAAATAAATTCCGCCTTTGCCCACCTTGTTAATTATTCTATGAATACCTACAGTGACAGGTACTTTTGTAAAGTCAGAATTTTGGCTGTCTGTTCCCACGGCGATAACGTATTCCAGATCTTGATCTTGAACAGCATAAGCCTTTATAATCGAAACCATTTCTTGAAAAGAAACTTCACCGTATGTCAGACTGTACATTAGTAATCTCCTTTCAAATGAACGATCATCAAGAGTTCTTAGTACATTTGTTATTTCCATTTAATCATTATATATTTTATGTGTAAAAACAATATTATAGTTTGGTTAAGAAATTGATAAATAAGTTGCGGGCAAAAATCAGTGGATAAGCAGCAGAAGACTCAGCCAATTGAAAAAGGCTGAGTCTTCTTGCTAAAATAGCGGTGGATTCATAGGATAAGTTAACGTTGTGGAACTCTGGTGCTGTTATTGGCATTGAGGCTTACCAAGGCCGCAGCAATAGCCGCCCCCGTTAGTGAGCTGCCGGAGGATAATCGGACTTTGATTAAATCGCTCTTTGTTCCTAATCCGTCATTTAGAGCAGCCCTTATCTCCTGGGCATAGCCGGGCATTTTTTCATATAGTGATCCATCGACGGCGATAGTGTGAGGATTCTCAAAATATGGGTCAAGATGTTGGACAATCCCTATAAAACTGGCCGCTGCCAGCCGAGCTGAGCGTTTTGTAAGCAAATGAGCGATCCGCTGGAGAATGAGGCCCTCAGATCCTGACCTAATGCTGGAGTTAAGATCCAGATCAGCCTTCTCAGTAAGGATTAAAGCCAAATCTTTGCCGTTTACGTCGTAGGGAGTGTGCCAACGAGGAGGGAGCATAAGCTTAAGTACCCCCCGCTGGGAAAAATCAAGGACGATTATGCGCAAAAGCTCTCCCAGATATTTGCCTGAGAGCTTTTTTTCAAACAATTGTTCCCCAGGGTTTTCGCTTTGCTGGTCAAGAATTAAATCATAGAAAGTAGTTGGAGCAGCAGAGAAATTGCCAGATTCTGTGTTGATAAGGATAGGAGACTCAAAGTTGGGTACCCTTGGTTCTAAGTAGCAGGAGTTGTGCCCAGTTCCGATAATCGAAGCAATCTCGATGCCAGGATCTCCATAAGCTGCAGTCAGGTAAGTGGCCACAGTGTCATTAATAATCGCAGTGGGCTTTACATCTTGATCAAGCCCGCAGCGGGAAAGGGCATCATTAAGTAAACAACCTACGTCTTTCCCGGCAACACCGGAGGTTTTAACTTCTTTGTCCCAATGGAGGAGCACCCCTTCTCCTATTCTCTGTTGGCGGTAGGGGAAGGAGAAGGCAAACCCTAAAGGCAGTGGTCCAGTTAGAAGGGAACAGTGAGTAGGGCGAACAGGTGCCTTATTGAGCACTTCCTGAATGATTCCCGCCAGAAAATCAAACAACTCAGCAGCTGTCACAGCTTCGTCACGGTAATCGTACCCAGTTTCAGGATTGGCTAAAGGTCGGGATTGTCGATAGAATTCTAGATAATTTCCTTCTCCTTTAAGATCAACGAGGGCAGCACGAACATTGGAACCGCCAAAATCAAAAGCCAGAAAGGTCCCAGTTTCGCCGCCGCTGGGAGCTCCAAGGTAAGAAGGAAACATCTTAAGGGAGCTTGCAAGCCCGCTTAAGCCCTTAGTCATATGCTCTTGAAAACTTAAAGAAATTGTTAGAATTTGAGTTGTAGAAATTAACATTTCTTGTTCTACAAAAGCTAATAGTTGCTCTAACAAAACACATATCCTCCTGTGGACTAACTTAACAAATATAAAAATGCTTCGTAGGGACATAAGGTGGTTACCTTGTAGTATATTATTATCAATATTGTAAGTGAATGCCGACAAGTGATCAATGATTCCGCATTTTCGTTTTGAAGGGTTCTAGAGGCTATTTGGAGAATAAATCTCTTGGAAACCTTGTTTTCAAAGTTGCTCAAAAGTGGAGCCATCATTTTGCAACAATTAGAGGAGAGGGTGCAAGAAGTGTACTTACGCTTGCGTATTCCATATATTGACCGTATCGGGATTGTTCATGACATTTCATCTATTTTGTCGAAACGTGGTACTAGCATTCGTTCCATGGAGGTTGAAGAAGGCACGGTGTTTCTGGAGTGCCAAAATGTTAACCAGGACCAACGGTTAGAAATCATTGAAGAATTAAGCGGCATCAGTGGCGTGCAGACAATCGTAGAAATTCCCTTCATGCCTTCAAAAGGTCGAGCTGATCAACTTGATGCCATCGTATCCTCTGTCCAGGATGGCATCTTAGTGGTTAATCAGGATGGCATTATTACCCAGTGCAATCCGGCGGCGGTTCGTATTCTCAGATTGTCGGCTCAGCAAGCCCAGGGACAGCCTTTAGATCCAGGGCTTATCAAACATTTGCTGATACGAGAAACTCTGGAAACGGGATGTCAACATACCAATAGGGAGGTATTCATTACCTCAGACCAAGGGTATTGTGTTGTTAATACTATACCCCTTAGGAATAACAGCGGTGATGTGGTGGGCGTGATTGCTGTCATTCGGGATACTCGCGAGGTAAGAAATCTAATGCGCAACATGACAACGTCTTTGCCTATGACCTTTGCGGATATTCCTTTTATCAGTCCGGTCATGGAAAAAGTCGTGGGGCAAGCGCGACGCTATGCGACCAGCGATTCCACGATCCTCATTAACGGTGAAACGGGAACGGGCAAAGAATTATTTGCCAGAGCCCTGCATAGTGCTTCGGGAAGAGCCAATGCCGCTTTTGTACCCATCAACTGTGCAGCCATCCCGGACACCTTACTGGAAAGTGAGTTGTTCGGGTATGCAGAAGGCGCTTTTACCGGAGCGGTAAAAGGAGGCAAACCCGGTCTGTTTGAATTAGCCAACGGCGGGACCTTGTTTCTTGATGAAGTGGGAGATGTATCCGCACATTTACAAGTTAAACTGCTGAGGGTACTGCAGGAACAACGCGTGCGGCGGGTAGGCAGTAACAAAGAAGTAGCCATCGATGTCCGGATTATTGCCGCGACGAATCGCAGTTTGGAAAAAATGGTGGCAGAAAAAACCTTTCGAGAAGATTTATTTTACCGGCTGAATGTCATCCCTTTACAGATACCGCCTCTTCGGGAACGATTTGAAGACATAAGACTCCTCAGTAACCTTTTTTTAAAAAGGTATGCTGAAAAATTACAGCGTCCGCTAAAAGGTTTTTCTCCATCGGCCTTGCAGCGGTTAGAAAGTTATAACTGGCCAGGGAATGTGCGGGAATTGAAAAACATTATAGAACGGGCCGTCAATCTGGTTGACGGCGAAGAAGTACGCTCAGAACACATTTTTTTAAGTGGACCATCCGGATCCATAGACTTGCCGACATTAGTGCAGTTTGAAACCTATCAGACATTAGAGGAACGTCTGGGTGAAGTGGAACGAATAATTTTACAGCAGACCTATCAGCGTTTTCGGTCTTCCCGACGCATGGGTGCAGTACTGGGGTTATCCCACACCGCCGTACTAAAAAAAATGCGTAAATATGAATTACCACTATGAAATTAAAGGGGTTACAAAGTCCAAAGGCAAGCAGCATCTCTATTATGAGAGACGCTGCTTGCCTTGTTATTACTTACTCTAAAAATCTTTATTCCATCATCTGATGGTGCTGCGGTAGCGGCATGGCTGGATACTCTGAAAAAGTTTTGGAAACATTCTATGCCAGTGGAAATTATATTGGAAACATAAGTTTACACTTTAGCCTAAGACTCCTCTAGGATTAAGGATGAAATAAGGGTCTGAGAATGGCATACATTTTGCAAAAGCAAAAGAGTGCAGATGAAATTTGCATTACAGTTAAGTTAAAAAAATTAAAGGGGATGGGTTAAATATGATCATCGGGGTAGCAAAAGAAATTAAAAATAATGAAAATCGGGTAGGACTTACTCCTGCCGGAGCGGCAGATCTGAGCCGAAACGGGCATACCGTACTGATTGAGCGCAACGCAGGTTTAGGCAGCGGCTTTTCCGATGAAAGTTATGCTAAAGTAGGGGCAAGCATTATTGACGACAAGAAAACTTTATTTGATCGATCGGAAATGATTATAAAAGTAAAAGAACCCTTAGCAGAGGAATACGATTTATTCCATGAAGGGCAAATTCTTTTCACATATCTGCATTTAGCACCGGAACCTGCTCTTACCAAGGCCTTGCTGGAAAAGAAGGTTGTCGGTATTGCCTATGAAACCATTGTTGGAAGAAATAATACCTTACCCCTTTTGTCCCCTATGAGCGAGGTGGCCGGTCGTATGGCAGCGTAAATTGGCGCCCAAATGCTGGAAAAACCATGGAGCGGGAAAGGGATCCTCTTGGGCGGCGTCCCTGGCGTCGAATCAGCTCAAGTGGTTATCATCGGCGGGGGTATTGTTGGAACGAATGCGGCGAAAATGGCTATCGGCATGGGCGCCAGGGTAACCATCATTGATAGTTCCAGCGACCGTCTTGCCTACCTGGATGATATATTCGGCGGGAGAGTTATGACTGTGATGTCCAATAGCTACAATATCGCCAAGTGGGTAGAAAAAGCTGACCTTTTAATTGGAGCCGTTCTTATCCCGGGTGCTAAGGCGCCGAAACTAGTGAGTGAAGAAATGGTTAAATCCATGGAAATGGGTTCTGTGATTGTGGATGTTGCCATCGATCAAGGCGGTTCCATTGAGACCATTGATCGAGTTACAACCCATAGTGAACCTACCTACATTAAATATGGTGTTGTACATTATTCTGTAGCTAATATGCCTGGCTCGGTGTCACGTACTTCAACGTTTGCATTAACGAATGCCACCTTGCCTTATGCCTTGAAAATTGCCAATAAAGGCTGGCGGCAAGCACTTATCGATGACCCAGGCTTAGCATGCGGACTCAATGTCTATGACGGAAAAGTAACCTTTAAGGCTGTTGCCGATGATCAGAATCTTCCCTATACACCTGTAACAGAAATTTTAGCCTAATCATCAGGAATAAAACTAACAAAAGGCCCCCTTTCCGACGCCAAACACATCAAGGATGCGGAAGGGGGCTTCGTTTATTTAGCAGATACTGCCGAACTGGAGACATTTCCTTTATGTCCCGGCGAAGGGGTGGCAGTCATGTGACTGTTGCGGATATAAATCAGAAGATCCGTTAATACCATTAGGAAATTCAAAAAGTATAAATAGACTACGGCATCGTACTGATTAAAAATTTTATGCAAGATCCCAGCGACATAGCCAATGAGGATAACCACTAGGAACAAGGCACTTTTACCGGCTGTTGATCGGGAAGTATAGGACTTATAAATGGAAAGGGGCCAAGCGGCTCCAAAACATATTAACATGATAATTTCAAAAATACTCATAAAACCAACCTCAATCCAAAGTTATTATTGCAGTTACTTTCAAAATTTGACAGTCTAATTATACAACAATTTTAAAATCAATGGATCTTTTTAAACAAAGTTCCATAATTCTAAAAAAAATGAATAAATAAAATTATCTGTGTTCAACTGCGGAAGATAGAAAAAGGTTATTCTGAAATCAATAGAGAAGTAATAAAAGTAATATATAACTTACCAACAAATATGTTGTTTATGGAGAGAAGGTGAATCTTTTTGGGCAATTCTTTGCTTCAGAATGCGAGAGAATTTCTTACTCATTTATCAGAAAGTTCAGGGGTCTCCGGTCATGAGACTTCTATTGCATCCTTAATCAAGGAACAGTTTGGAAGAATTAGTGATGAGGTGGAAAGTGATAAATTTGGCAATGTCTATGCCTTAAAAAAGGGTAATATCAATGTGAATGGAAAAATTATGCTGGCAGCCCATATGGATGAGATTGGTCTGATGGTTAAAAAGATTGATTCCAGGGGTTTTCTCTATTTTGCAACAGTTGGTGGAGTGGATCCTCGTACTCTTATATCACAAGAAGTGTTTGTTCACGGACGTCAGACTTTTCCGGGGGTTATCGGGTCCCTGCCTCCTCATCTGCTCCATAGTCAAGACTTGGAACAGGCAATTAAGATGGAGGAGTTGGTGATAGATGTTGGGCTTTCTGCTGAAAAAGCACAGGAACTAATACAAGTGGGGGATGTGGTTACTCTCAGGCGAGAGGTTTATCCCCTCCTTAATGATTTATTAGCGGGAAAATCTTTGGACGACCGATCCGGAGTGGTTGTCATGATGGTTTGTCTCGAAGAACTTGCCCGGCTGCACCATGCCCATGATGTGATTGCCGTGGCCACAACTCAAGAAGAGGTGGGAATTCGGGGGGCCATGACAAGTACTTATACCCTTAATCCGGATCTAGCGGTAGCCATTGACGTTACACATGGAAGTACCCCAGACACAAAGGGGCAAGTAAAGATTGAACTAGGGAAAGGACCGGCAGTAGCCCTAGGGCCGAATATTCATCCCGCCATCTACCGGCAGATTTCTGAAACTGCTCAAGAGCATCGCATACCCATTCAAATAGAGCCCATTCCGGGGCATTCAGGAACAGATGCCTGGGCCATTCAAGTAAGCCGGGCAGGTGTTCCTACAGGTTTGATATCCATTCCCTTGCGCTATATGCACACTTCTGTGGAGACTCTCGATTTGCATGATGTTCTTAACTCAGGGAAGCTTTTAGCTTATTTTATAGCCTCCTTGCCCGATGATTTGGAGGGATTGCTGTGTTATTAAAGAAGCTATGTGAATTAAACGGAACCTCAGGAGCCGAAGGGGCTGTCAGAGATTGTTTGCGTCAAGAAATCCAACCTTTTGTGGAAACAATCCAGGTGGACAAAATGAGGAATTTAATCGCCGTTAAAAACAGCCAGCGTTCCGGTCCTAAAGTTATGGTTGCAGCTCATATGGATGAAGTTGCCCTGATGATTATGGATATCACCAGCGACGGATTTCTCAAATTTCAGCCTGTAGGAGGAATTGATCCTCGAATCTTGGTCTCCAAGCCAGTAAGAATTAATCAGTCTGTCATGGGTGTCATAGGTGCTAAAGCCATCCATTTACAAAGAAGCTCAGAACGACGAAGGGCTTTGACCTTTGAGCAGCTGTATATTGATATAGGAGCTAAATCGAAAGAGGATGCCTCCGGTAAAGTAAAACTAGGGGATTACGCTTATTTTCTGACGGAGTTTGAGACTTTTGGCGAAGGGCTTTACAAAGGAAAGGCCTTAGATGATCGAGTCGGGTGTGCTATTATTGCAGAACTGCTTAAAAAAGACTTTGCTTACCCTCTGGTTGCTGCCTTTACAGTTCAAGAAGAGGTAGGTCTCTGAGGAGCTAAAACAGCCGCCTATCAGGTGGAGCCTGATTTTGCTATCGTTATCGAGGCCACTGCAGCAGCCGATCTATCCAACGATGAAGAAGAAGAGTGGGTCACAGAACTAGGCAAAGGTCCGGCCTGCTCCCTTATAGACAGTGCAACCCTTTATAATCCCAAATTAATCCGTTGGGTGAGTGAAACAGCTCGCCGCAAAGGTATACCTTTGCAGTTTCGGCGCGGGAGCAGAGGAGGAAATGATGCAGGTTCTATTCATGTCAGCAAAGAGGGAGTTCCAACCATTGTTTTAAGTGTACCTTGCCGTTATCTTCACTCCCCTGTTTCTTTGATATCCGAGAAAGATTATAGAGCTGCTCTCGATTTGGTTAATGAATTGTTAATAGATCTTCCGCGAATGTTTGCTGACGTCAGTGTTAAGGAGGAACATGCATGATGGATTTAGATTTTGCCATGCTTAGACAGTTGACTCAACTCTTTGGCCCTTCGGGTTCAGAAGGAAAGGTCGCCGACTTCATAGCTGCTCAGCTGAGTCCCTATGCCAATGAGCTGAGGACGGACATTTTAGGAAATCTAATGGTTAAACGCTATGGAACCGGAAAAAAAATAATGGTTGCAGCTCATATGGACGAAATCGGCTTGATGATTACGTACATTGATGAAAAAGGTTTTTTGCGCTTTACTCCTCTTGGTTTTCTCCATACCTCTAACCTAGTGGGTCAAAGAGTAAGGTTTGTCAATGGCAGGATTGGAACGATTGGCCTTGAAAAGCTAGATAGACCCAGCGATTTTAAGGTTCAGAAACTATATATTGATATTGGAGCCCAGTCACGAGAAGACGCTGAGCAAGTTGTCTATGTTGGCGAAACCGCCGTGTTTGTCGGAGGCTACGAAGAATCCGGATCAAGAATCATGGCTAAAGCCCTTGATGATCGGATAGGCTGTTTCGTTGCCATGGAAGCCTTCAAGCGAACTAAATCAACACACCAATTAGAGTTTGTTTTCACGGTTCAGGAAGAAATAGGCACGCGCGGTGCTAAAACCGCTTCCTATGCTTTGGAACCGGACTTAGCCATTGCAGTGGATGTGACAGTAACCGGGGACACGCCTAAAGCAAATAACATATCCGTAAGCTTGGGCAATGGTGTGGGGATAAAATTATACGATCGTTCTATGGTTACATCTCCTCAAATCAAACAATGGATGGCTGCAGTAGCTGAAGAACGAAGGATTCCTTTTCAGTGGGAAGTCTTGGAGTTTGGAGGGACAGATTCAGGAGCAATTCATCTGTCAAGAGGCGGAGTTCCCTCAGGAGTAATTTCCATTCCCGCTCGCTATGTTCATAGTCCTGCTGAAATGATTGATAAACATGATGTGGAAGCAGCGGTACAGTTGCTTGTGGCTTTATTAGAACAACCCCGTGAATAATAGCTGCCATTGCTTTTTTTGCATTAGCCCCTTATTATCAATACAATTAGAATGACCCAGTCCAAGACTGGAAAGATTACTGGATAATCAAAAAGTGGAGAATTTGGCAAAAATAATGTATATTATTCATATGTGTAAACAGGGTTATTAAGGGGGGCTAACAATGAGTGGGTTCTTAAGTTCTATTCTGGAAAAGGTTTTATTATATGATGGTTCTAAAGGTGTAATGCTGCAAATGAAAGGTTTAAAAGGTAGTGAGGCCGCAGAATCTTGGAATCTATCCAAACCTGAAGAGGTCAAAAGTCTTTACAGAGCATATAAGGAAGCAGGTTCTGATGTCATTCAAACGAATACATTTCCAGGAAATCGCATTACCTTAGAAAAACATAGTTTAGGGGACAAAACCTATCAATTAAACTTTGCCGGCGTCAAATTAGCCCAAGAGGTTGCCGGCGAAGATACCTATGTAGCGGCTTCCGTTGGCCCTACCGGCCGAATGTTTGAGCCTGCAGGAGACTTGACTTTTGATAAAGCTTATGACATTTTCAAAGAGCAATTAAGGGCAATCGACGATGCAGGTGCGGATATCGTCAATTTTGAGACCTTTACGGATTTAAACGAAATGAGAGCAGCTATACTTGCAGCTAAAGAAACGACTGGTCTGCCTGTCATTGCTTCACTGACCTTTAATGAGAATTGCCGAACCTTATCTGGAAATTCTGCTGAGGCCTGTGCTATTGTCTGTCAATCCTTAGGAGCAGCAGTAGTGGGGGCTAACTGCTCAGGGGGTCCGGACAGCTTAATGGAACCCATTAGAAAAATGTATGCTGTTGCCTCAATCCCTCTTGCAGTTAAAGCAAACGCAGGATTGCCGGAATTAGTGAAAGGAGAAACCGTTTATAAACAAAAACCGGAGCAATTTAGTTCCTATACCAAAGAATTTGTAGAAAACGGCGTAAGACTTATCGGTGGATGCTGCGGAACAACTCCCGAATTTATTAAGGCGCTGAAAGAAGAACTTAGTAAACTTCAAGCTCCAGATTTGCAGGTGAGATCAACATCAGGAATTGCTTCCCCCTTTAATCATCTCGATATGGTTAATAGCCAAGAATATTCCGTAAAAACACTCTCTTTAAAAGAAGACAGCATGGTTGAAATGTTAAAGAACGGTGATTTTTATGGGTTGCTTTTAAACTATAAATCAGAAACTATGGATGCTTTGTTAATGGATTTTGGGGATAAGGATTTGGCCTTTGATGTATGGGGATTGGTAACTAATATAAGCTTTTTGATCAAAAAACCATTAATTATAAAATCTGAGTCAACGGAGCTTGTTGACAAATTTCTGAGATATTATCCTGGAAGGGTTGGAGTTGTTATCTCAGAGGATATGAAACTATCACTTTCTCAATTAAAGCACTATGGTTGTCTGTTTCTTAACGAAAATCTAGAACCCATGGCTATCTGATTAACGACATTTACTTAAGTCCTAGACTTTTATGTTTGGGGCTTTTTCTTTAGATATTCAGTACATAATCTTAAAGTGCTATACTAGTAGTTGTACGTCCATTAAGTTCATTTTAAAATATCCAATAAAATATGTTTTTATATTAATAAAAAACTATAATGAAAATTTTAATAAAGTAAGATAATTTAAGAAGGGATTTAATTAATTTTTTTCGAATTAATTGTTAAGTAAACTTAGAGTCTAAAAGGATAAGATTGACGAAGGAGGTGAATTTTGTGCGTTCCATCAAACATCAAATATTACTGCTGCTGCTGGGGTCACTGGTTTTACTGGCAGCCTGTTTCCTTGCGGTTCTTGGTTGGTATATGAAAGATCGAGTTGTGGCTGCTGCAATTATTAAAGCACAAACAGATTTAGCGACATGTGAGGAAATCATTGATAAGACTTATCCCGGACCATGGTCAGTAAAGGATGGAAACCTTTATAAAGGCTCTTTTAAAATTAACCTTAATAATGATTTAGTGGATCACTTATCCAAACTTACGGGGGATACCGTAACTATATTCTTAGGTGATACAAGGATAGCAACCACTGTACGAGGTTCCAACGGTGAACGTGTTATTGGAACAAAAGTTTCCGACAATGTAGCCAAAACAGTTCTAGAGCAGGGTCAGACATATATAGGAGAGGCTAATGTAGTTGGACAGTGGCACCAAACGGGTTATATGCCTTTACGGGCAGAAAACGGCAATATTGTCGGGATTTTTTACGTAGGAATTTCTCGTACCTACGAACAGGAAATCATGACTCGATCTTTGCTCACGATGGCCGGCCTGGGATTGGGCTTAACAATTTTAGTCGCTCTCATTACTTGGTTTTTCATTCAGAAAATGATTATCTACCCTCTGCATAATATCACCCTGGGAACCCGGGATGTAGCAACTGGGCATGATACTGAAAAGGTTAAAGTTTCCGGTGCCAAAGAAATTTGGGAGCTTGAGGACGCCTTTAATCAAATGGTGGAAAAATTTCAGTCATTTACAGGGGAAATCAATCGTGTATCCGATAGCCATACTGACGCTGAAATAAATAACGTCAACATTGGAGATGTTGCTGAGCCGGCTCATGATGGAGTTGGGATAAGCGAGGTTATGATGAAGGAGGCAGCCCGTGAGGAAGGGTCAGCCGAGGTAAAGCAGCAATCCGGAGATGAGGAGCTTTGGTGTGTCGAAGAAGAGGCGCTGCCTAAAGGTTTGAATCAAAGTACTTTAAATCAGATCTTAGGATTTTTGCAGGTCAATCAACGCCCCCTTTCTTCAGAAGATGTGGCTGAAGGAGTAAAGCTTACGAGGGTAACAGTGCGACGTTACCTGGAGTTTTTAGAAGAACGGGGAATACTTATTTCCAAACTGAAGTACGGGGTTGGCAGACCTGTTAAGTTATTTATACCTTCAGATCGTCCCTTTGATAAATAGACGATCTCTATCTAAATTCATGTAAACAAGAAATGGGCATGAGGCTGCTTTTGGCAGAATCGTGCCCAATTTTCTGCAATTTACAAAACTTTTTAATTATACACAAAACATTTTATTTATTATCATATAAGCGACATTGTTTAAAAATTCAGGTAAAGTAAAAGTGGGTCAAATAACCGATTCAAAACGAGGAAAGGAGGAGCGTGTCTATCAATTAATAAATTATTAGAGCTCCAGGGAAATCTTTAACGTAAGGAATGATGAAAAATGGAAATGAATCATTATTTGCCTCCTTCAGAAATTACTCATGTGTCTATTCAGTCAGGGATCAAAAAAGTTGGCATGAAATATTCAAATCAGTTTATTTTGGGGATTTTAGCCGGCGCTTTTATTGCTTTTGCGGCAGAGGGATCCAATATGGCTGCCTTTAACTTGTTTGCTAAGCCTGAAACCTATGGTCTTGGAAAAGTTCTCTCAGGTGCTATCTTTGGAACAGGTCTGATGTTGGTTTTGTTGGCAGGAGGAGAATTATTTACAGGGAATACCATGATTTTGGGCGGAGTTTTAGATGGAAAAGTTAAGTGGAGTCAAATGTTAAAAAACTGGTTTATTGTTTATTCTGGTAATTTCCTGGGTTCTGTTTTCCTGGCCTATATGATGGTCCATTCGGGCTTATATAATAGCGGTGCCAATGTGTTAGGCGGAATGACCATTAAGATCGCAGCCTATAAAGTAGGCCTTCCCTTTACGTCGGCTTTTTATTTAGGAATTATGTGTAACATGTTGGTCTGTTTGGCAGTTTGGATGTCTTATGGAGCTAAAGACATGACAAGCAAAATAATGGCCATTTTTTTCCCGATTTGGCTGTTTGTAACCTCTGGCTTTGAGCATAGTGTTGCCAACATGTATTATATTCCGGCAGGAATACTAGCCAAAGCAAATCCAAACTGGGTTGCCGAATCTCATCTTTCCGCTCAAGCACTGGCCAATTTAAACTGGGGAAGTTTTATTACCAACAACTTAATTCCCGTAACCTTAGGAAACATTGTAGGCGGAGCACTTTTTGTAGCCGGTATTTATTGGTTTGTTTATATTAAAAATGATTTAAAACAAGAGCATTTTCCCCTAAGTTCATCCTCAAAAAATGCTGCCAAATAGACTTAAGGTGATTCATATTAGTATAATCAAACAAGTATATAATTGAATTACGCGCTACAGTGGGCTATTTCAAGCTCGTACTCTGATTAATAAAATATATAAGCCGTTTCTCCAGGAGTAATTGTGGAGAAACGGCTTATATTTAAGTCTGGATATGCCTTAAGCAAAATGATAAGTCCAGAAAGATTCCTGCTCAAGCATATGACGGTATGAGTTTTTAGAGGATTGTTTCATAAACTGCCCATTGGCAGTACGGGGCAGGATGACTTGAGATTGGGATTTGTGAGCCAAGATAGCGGCCAGCTTAACATCGGACACGCTTGAAATATCCTTGATGATATCCGGCGGGCCCAGGACATCCCGGCAGTTCCGGGCAAATGCATGGGCGTATACTCTAGG
Organism: Desulfosporosinus orientis DSM 765; assembly: GCF_000235605.1. Taxonomy (GTDB): domain Bacteria; phylum Bacillota; class Desulfitobacteriia; order Desulfitobacteriales; family Desulfitobacteriaceae; genus Desulfosporosinus; species Desulfosporosinus orientis. The sequence goes on along the minus strand of NC_016584.1, from coordinate 4,695,575 downwards.
GCGTTCCTGTTCAGAAAGGCGAGAAACCGCCTGGATGGTAACATGACCAAGAGCATTATGATCCGGATGTACTGAAAACTCAGGATAATGGGTAAGGACTAAGCTTGGCCGCACTTGGCGGAGAATTTGAGTAAGCCTTTCGATTAATACTTCAGGATCTTCAAACTCAATGGTTTTATCCCTTAAGCCAAGTTTAATCAGCTGTTGAATGCCGAGGGCACGGCATGCTTCTTCCAGCTCTGCTTCACGGATTTTCGGCAGGGTTTCTCGATTGGCAAAGAATGGGCTCCCCATGTTACGTCCCATTTGGCCCAAAGTTCCGCAGACATAAGTAACAGGAATACCGGATTTAGCGTATAAAGCTAAGGTTCCTCCACAACCAAAGGTTTCATCGTCCGGATGGGGGAACACAGCCAGAACGTGTTCTTCCAAAATTCTTCCTCCTCACTATAGCTCGAAAGGGGACAGACTGAGTTCCAAAGCTACAGCCAGTCGTCCATCCTGATCATGACCGGCCAGCAAAAGCCGGTCATCCTGGTTTATCTCAAAGTCCGTCAGACCTTCAGCGTAAACCCAGCCAATTTCCATCTTAAGCCCTACTCGGTATGGGCCGTCACCGCTAATGACACCACGTTCAAAGCAGATTCGGCCGTTGCGTATGTAAGCTCCTACAGTCATATTGCTCTCTTGCCGGTGGACTGCATAGGCTCCGTTGGTTGTTTCCAGGTGGAGATAGACGTCACAGTTTAGAAAACTGTTCAGCGCTCCTTGAACAATGGACTTATCAATTGACTTCATTAATGCTTACCACCTTAATAGTTGTTTCTTCATAATATATCATTTTTATTATATATCACTTATCAGTTGATTTGCACGGAAAGTATCTGAGAATAAGGGGGTTAGTAGAGAATAATGCCGACCACGGCTGAGGCAGCAAGAAAGGTCAAAGTGCCTATTTTTACTTTTTTTTGACTTAAAGCATAATATCCCGCGCCAATGACCAGAACAGTTTTCAGCATGGTTAAGGATAGGAAGTGGGTGCCCCCCAGATATAAGGGTTTAATACCAATAATATAGGCTGCACTGATCAGCAGCCCAAGGACAGCCGGCCGGACGCCCATGAGGAGGGCGTTTACGTATTTGTTTGTTTTGAACTGAGCATAAAATTTCGTGATGACAACCGAGGCAATAAAGGAAGGGAGGCAGAGGGCTATGGTTGCAAGAACAGCGCCTAAAATCCCCGCGACTTGAAAACCGATATAAGAGGATGAATCCACAGCAAATGGTCCCGGTATGACCTGAGCGATAGCGATTACCTTGATATAGTCTGCCAGTGATACCCAGTTATGAGATACCATTTCTGTTTCAAAGAAAGGAATCATGGCATAACCGCCGCCAAAGCTGACTGCTCCGATTTTAAAGAATACGAGAAATAATTCAACGAGCTTCAAGTTTTTCCGCCTCCTTCTTTAGGGCATAGAGATTCTTTGCGAAGCCAAGGCCTGCCATCAAAAGAAGGATAAGTACAACGTTGAGACCTGTAAACAGCAAAAGAACCGTAGCCGTGACTGCCAAGATAATGTCGGGATAGTGTTTAACTGCTGTTTTCCAGGTTTTTTTAACAGAATTCAGAATTAGTGCAGTGACTCCCAGGAGGATTCCTGTAAAGGCTTTGTGAACAATGGGGTTATCAGTGACTCCCCAAATGACAAAGGTCAGAATGAGTATAAGAAAAAAAGTAGGCATAACTGAGGAAACTGTAGCTACTGTAGCTCCTAAGATACCCTTCTTGCGATAGCCTATCATCGTGGCAGAATTGACAAAAATAATGCCGGGAAGAGTTTGAGAAATTGCCATGATATCGGTTAGTTCATCGTTGTCAACCCATTGTTTTAACTCAACAATCTCCTTTTGTAAAAGTCCTATGACAGCATAGCCGCCGCCAAAAGCTAAACAGCCAATCTTAAAAAACACAATAAACATTTCTAGATACAGTTTCATACGATATCCCTCGATTTCCCTATTCATTGAAGTAATATGGTTTTAATTACAAGTTGTCCAGATTAATTTGAAGTAAACTTGCAATGTTTTTAATTATATACCATTTTTATCTGTTTTACACATTATTTACAGGTTGACAAAGTAATTACGGTTAACGAACTTACATAAAAGGAGTATAATTTGGTTGCCCGGATTTCGATATGATCATCAATATTTCAATGAAGGGGAATACAATGGAAAAAGGAGATAATTATGAACTTGGAAGATATTCGTTTTTTTAGAACATGGTTTGAAGATTACGTTAAAGGATTTCCAAAGGACGATGAAAAAGTTGAGGCCAACTTGAGATATAAAAAAGACCATTCTTTGTGCGTTCGAGACTATATGCTGACCCTGGGGGAGAATCTTGGCCTGGATACCCGGCAAATGTTTCTCGCTGAAGTGATTGGTCTTTTCCATGATGTGGGACGCTTTAAACAATATAGCAAATATCATACCTTTAAGGATTCCCTAAGTGAAGATCATGCCTTGTTAGGAGTGACTGTCCTTAAGGGAGAGCAGATTTTTTCAGGCCGATTAAATGAATGGGAGAAGACGCTGGTATTTACGGCTATACTGAATCACAATCAACGGACCATTAAGGATGTTGTGGACGAGACGACCCTGAAGTTTTGCAAGCTTATCAGGGATGCGGATAAACTGGATATACTCGATCAGATCATCAACTTCTATGAAAAGCCTTGGCAAAAACCTTTTTTTGCAGTGGAAAGCAATCATGAAGATCAGAGATATTCTCAGGATATTATTCAGGGCATTTTAAGCGGGAAGCAAATAGCCTATACTTCGGCTAAAACTCCCGCAGATATTAAACTCATTCGTTTGGTTTGGCTCTTGGACATAAACTTCCCTTCAGCAGTGGAGATAGCCAAAGGCAAGGGGTTTTTGGAAAGACTCTATGCTTTTATCCCTCATACGGAGGATACTTTAAAGGTTTTTCAGTACGTAGAACAAAGAATGTCTTAGAGGTGAAAAGAGTATGATTATCGGTTTTGGATTTGGGGATCCGGTTCAGAGTATTCTCATGCTCCTCCTGACCTCACTCCTGAGTTACGTTATCTTTCGAAGCTTGAGAAACGGTAGGCGGGAAAAACAGGACCCCTTGCTGCTTAGAGAACAACGCAAGCAGTATTACTACGCCCAGAGACAAAGGGCCAGGGAATATGCCCGCGAATTTGACTTAACGGATGAAGAGATAGAACATCGTTTAGACGAAGAATTTAATAAAATGTTTTGACTTGCCGTGTAGAAAAGAAGGACAGATCGTCAAAGGACGATCTGCCCTTCTTTGTTGAGAAACCTCAATGCTTTCTTTGGTATTTGAACGATTCAGGGATTTCATTTAGTCAGTTTTTAATTCCCTTGTGTTTACATAAACATAGACTAAACAATGTTTTAGATAGAAGGGTTTAAACTGATGAAAAAACAAAGTTTGGTCAAAGGGGCTTTTGTATTAACTGTCGCAGCTTTTCTTGCTAAAATTTTAATATTTGGCAATTCCATTGTACTTTCCCGGGTTCTAGGTCCGGAAGGAATCGGACTAAAAAAGATGGTCATGCCCTTTATGAGTTTGATGATGACGCTAACCACCATTGGGCTGCCAGTAGCTATTTCCCGTTTAGTGGCCGAAGCTGATGCTCAAAGAGATAGGCAAAAAATCAAAAAGATTCTGCTGATAGCCTTAAGTATAACCGTCAGTTTAAGTATCCTTATGGTTTTTCTCTCGACTATCGGAGCCAAGATTTTCTTGCCGTATTTTTTGACGGATCAGCGGGCCTATTATTCCTTCATGGCTATGATACCGGTTATTCCTATTGGAGCGGTTTCCGGCGTACTTAAAGGATATTTTCGGGGCAAACAGACGATGAACCCCCTTGCCATAGCCCAAGTCTTAGAACAGATTGTGCGAATCTGGTTTACCTATGTCTTAGTACAGCGCCTGCTGCCCTTAGGTATTGAATTTGCAGCTGCAGGAGCAGTCCTAAGCGGTGTGTTAGGGGAAGCAGCCTCTTTGCTTGTTTTTATTATCATGTTCAGAATCTCCCAGCAAAGGAAGTTGCGGTTACCTCGTCCCGCATGGAGTCAGGTAACTAGAGGCAAAACCATTGTCATGGAATTGTTGCAGACGGGTTTGCCAACTACCGGTAATGGTTTTGGAATGTCTATTTCCAGGGCTTTGCAGCCCATCGTCATAACTAAAAGTCTTGCTCTGGCCGGAATCGGTTCTGCGCTGATTGCCAAACAATATGGGATGTTAGCCGGCTTTGTCATGCCTTTATTGTTTCTTCCCGGCTTCATCAACCAATCCCTTGGAATTACACTGGTGCCGGCTATCAGTGAAGCAAATGCTCATGGAAATTTGCTTTTAATTAAACGGCGGCTAAATCAAGCCATAGGAGTAGCCTTAATCATTGGTGCACCTAGTACTGTGGTGCTCTATTTATTTTCCCTGGAATTAATGACGGTAATCTACCATGCTCCAGCAGCAGCGCCTATGTTAAAACTCCTAGCGCCTTTTTTTGTGTTAAACTACCTCCAATCCCCTCTCCAATCGGTATTAGTTGGTATGGGGCGGGCTAAAACAGCAATGATTAACAACGTTCTGGCAAGGTTCATCACGATTATGCTGATTTATCCTTTGGCTTCCAATCCGAAACTGGGAATAAAAGGGGTGATTATTGCAATGGGGATGGGGGTTATTCTTGAAACCCTCTTACATCACTCTTCCCTTGTAAAACTAATCGGCTTTTTTCTCAACGGGCAAACCATTGCCAAAATTCTAGCGGCAGCAATGGCAATGGGATACATAGGAAGGACTTTCTTTGTTCTGCTCTGCAGTCCAAGGGTTCATTTGGGAGTCCCTATAAGCTTGGTTGTTGGAATTATTGTTTCAATATTCGTCTACATTTTCTTGCTGAATATGCTGAAGGTCATTCGCAAAAATGATCTGGCGAGGATTCCTTTGCTGGGGAAATTATTTCCTTTCTGGCACTGATTAAGGAAATATAACTTTAAAGGCTAAACGTGAAAACGTAATGTCACTATAGTACCTGCAAAATTAGCAGGAATAAAAAAGCATTTGTCGAAACAGTGTAAGAAACTTTAAGTCAAGATTAGTATAGAAAGAAAAGAGATGGACCCTTTGAAAACGAATTTTGTCAATAACTCCTTTAAGCACAAATTAAGGGCGACTTATACCCTGCTTATGTTTATAGTGCTGATTTTAATCTGCACTTTTCTATATTATCAAGTCAACAATATTATCAAACCTCTCATCAGTCATATCGGGCTGCAAGTTGTGGATGGAGAAGCTCAATACTTGGGGGAACGCTTTAAAAATCAAGAAACTATATTGGCTCTCCTTGCCAGTACGGAAACATTTAAGAACGGCGATTTATCAAGTATTGAGCAAGAAATGGATAATCAAATTACTAGGAATAAGGATTTATGGTTATCTATGAAATACAAAGGGATTAATGGCGATCAATATGTAATTAATCCTGAAAATATTAAACCGTCCCTTAGTTTTGAAGACGAATTATTAGCTGGAGATCAGATGACGCTGACTTCAAAACTTTTGGCAAATCAGGATAACGACTATACGACTTATATCGGCACGAAGGTTCTGGATGATAGAGGCAATCTCAAGGGATTAATCGTCATAAATGTGAGAATAAAACAATTAATGGGCTCCTTTTTAGAAGCGAAAATTCGTCAATTTACCGAAGTATGGTTTCTCGATGCCAGCGGCAAGGTTATCATCAATCCTAACCAGGAAGAAAAATCAACCATTGAGATTGAGAATTTTGGAGAATTAATCTCAGCTAGTCCCTCAGGAGAATTAAATTTTACAACTCAAAAGGGAGAATTTAATTATCTTATCTATTCAAAAGTCCCAAATATCGAAGGACTTTATCTGGCCATAGGCATCGATCACCGGGAATCGTCGGAAGCCATGAGATTTTTGCTTATGATGATTGTTGGCGGGGCATTATTTGCATGTCTTTTTATTTTTATTGCCGCCAATAAAATGACCAAAGTCATGACACAACCATTAACCCGTATGGTAGAAATCATCCAAGACTCTGACGGAACGAACCTTATTGAGATTCCCAGTGATCTAAAGGCCAGCAAAGATGAAATTGGAATTCTGGCAAAGACCATCGGCGAAATGTCCAGCAATATTCGCAACAATGTTCAAGCTCTTAATAACGAAATTCACGTACGGCAAAGAGCTGAAGCAGAACTGATTCAATTGAATGTTGAACTGGAATGTCGTGTCAAAGAACGAACGCATGCCTTAACAGAAGTCACCAATCATTTAGCCAATTCCGAAAATCGATTCAGGATTGCCATGGAGGCATCTCATATCGGTTTATATGACTCGGATTGTAATCATGTAGTTGTGGTTAATGGTATTTTTCTTAAATTAATAAATGCCCCTGACTATAAGGAGAATCTCATTAAAGAGAGCGATTGGATTCAGCTTAACGGGAAGTTGGAAGACTTTGTCTACAGCCAGGATCTTAACAGTATGGGGCTGTTTAATGTTAACAATATGCCCATGGTGGGAGAAGATTTTTACACAGAAGTTCGTTTAAAGGCAGACCCGAACGTTTGGTTTTCTTTTATTGGACAAGTCATAAAAAAGGACGAGGATGGGAAAATTCGCAGGTTTATCGGAGTTCTGCAAAATATAACAGAACGAAAAAGGACGGAAGAAGAATTAAAAAGAGCTATGGAAGCTGCTGAAGAAGCGAGTCAGGCGAAAAGTCAATTTCTTGCTAATATGAGTCATGAAATCAGAACCCCCATGAATGCAATCATGGGACTCGCTCATTTATTAGCTCAATCGGATTTGAAAGAATCTCAACAGAATTATGTAGCTAAAATTGAAGGCGCGTCAAAGACACTTCTCAGAATTATCAACGATGTCTTAGATTTCTCCAAAATTGAGGCTGGAAAACTTGAAATTGAAAACATTAAATTTAATCTTGACAAGGTACTTGAAAATGTAGCAAATCTATATTCGATTTCGGCAGCAGAAAAGGGAATCGATCTTAATTTTGATACAGGGGAGGGCGTGCCGGATGTGTTAATCGGCGATCCCCTGCGCTTGGAACAAGTATTATCCAATCTCATAACCAACGCCATCAAGTTCACGAACCGAGGAGAGGTTAATGTTTCTGTCAAAGTACTTGGAGAAAATAACGACGAGGTTAAGCTGAGCTTTACGGTTTCCGATACAGGGATTGGCATAACCAAAGAACACATTGGCAGATTGTTCAGAGCGTTTACCCAAGCGGATGGGTCTATGACGAGAAAATATGGCGGGACAGGTTTAGGCTTAACCATTTCTAAACAATTAGTAGAATTAATGAATGGTGAGATTTCGGTAGAAAGTGTCTATGGTGAAGGCACATCCTTTCACTTTATAGTTCATTTTCATAAAGCCTTGGATCTTAAGAAACCCAGCTGCAGCAATTATCCGGATCTACAAGGGAAAAAGGCCTTAATCATCGATCATAACAAGACTTCATTGACCATACTGGAAAGAATGCTGCGCTCCTTTTCTTTGGAAGTCACAGCTCTGAATGATCCTTTTGAGGCCCTTGAACGACTCCATAGGGAATGCTTTGATCTCCTTGTCATTGATTTTAACCTGCCGGAATTGCCGGGTATCGAATTTTATAAAAGGATCATCGCCAATCCAGACATAGCTTTGCCGAAGACCATCTTTGTGAGTGCCATAGGCCGGGAAACTCACTATCACCAGGTCAAACAGTTAGGGGTTAGGAATTTCTTGGTAAAGCCCATTAATCAATCATTAATGTTTGACGCTATTATGAATGCTCTCAATGGAACTGCCTTGCACCAAGGAGAGGTGATCCATGATGAGGCAAACAGCAGGAAGCACCGGGGGGAACTCGCCGATAAACGGGTCCTCGTTGTTGAGGATAATGACATTAATCAATTAGTCGCTAAAGATATGCTAGAGCAAGCCGGCATGCTTGTAAGCATTGCCAATAATGGTGAAGAAGCGATTAAATATGTTCATGCCAATAAATTTGCTGCCGTTCTGATGGATGTTCAAATGCCTGTTATGGATGGCTATAAAGCTACGGAAATACTGAGAAAAACTTACTCAAGCTCAGAACTGCCCATTATTGCCATGACTGCCAATGCACTTCGAGGGGATAGAGAAAGAAGCATTGCTGCCGGTATGAATGATTATATTTCCAAGCCCATAGACCCCAATCGTTTGTTTGATACCCTTGAAAAATGGCTCTTAGGCAAGGGTGTCAAATGCCTCGAGGCCGTTGATGATGAGGTTATAGAGGTTTTGGATATTGAAAAGACATTGCTTCGCTTAAACCAGAAACGAGAGTTCTATGAGGACCTATTAAGGAGATATGCTGCAAATTATAGCAACTGGGTAAACGATTTCTCGAATTTAAGGCAAAAACAAACGGATGAAGAAGCCCAACGACTCATACATAGCCTTAAAGGGGTTACCGGAACCATAGGAGCCATGAAATTGAACCGCTGTCTGGTTCAGTTTGAAGAAGACTGGGCGTTCATGGATGAACAAGTTTTAGAGGAAAAACTTGCGGAACTTGCCAAGTTAAATGACGAATTGTTAGAGGCTATTAAGCAGTGTATTTCTCTCAAGGGTACTAAGAAGGAGCCTCTATCTTCAAAATTCGATGTGAATACAGCTTTCGATGAGTTGCTCTATGCTTTGGAAAAAGCTCGGCCCAAAGAAATAAAGGAGAGTATGATTTACTTAGTCGATAATTTCCAGGGGATGCCCTATTATCCGCAAATTGAAGAACTAAAGAAGCTCACTGATCGTTATCGTTATAAAGAGGCCAAAGCTATGGCCGAAAAAGTAAGGGAGCTTGTAAAGGAGCAGAGCCATGGATAGACAGCCGACGATTATGATCGTGGATGATACGGAAATGAATATTGATATTTTGGTGGAGGCACTTCAGGAAGATTATGAGTTAATTATTGCCATTAATGGAGCCGAAGCAATTGAGCTCCTCGAAGGACAAAAACCGGATTTAATCCTTTTAGATATTATGATGCCTGAGCTGGATGGCTATGAGGTTTTAAAGATTATCAAGAAAAAACCGGACCTTGAGCACATCCCGGTAATATTGCTTTCAGCAATTACAGATAGTGATGCCAAGACTAAAGGCTTTTCCTTAGGCGCTGTTGATTATGTCACTAAACCTTTTGAAATAGTGGAGGTGAAGGCCAGGGTCAGAACCCAGCTGAAAATCGAAGAAGCCCGGCTTTTCCTGGAAAATCAGAATCTCATATTAGAAGAAAAGGTCAAGGAAAGGACCAAGCTGCTGGAAAGAACGAACTCTGCAGCTATTTACTGTCTCGCTGCCGTGGCTGAGACTCGGGACCCGGAAACGGGAGAGCACATCAAAAGAACCCAGGAATATATCAAGGTATTGGCCCTGGAACTTTCGAAAAAGGATGAGTATAAGGACGTCCTTACCAAGGATTATATTGAGCTGTTATATCAATCAGCGCCTTTGCATGACATCGGTAAAGTTGGGGTAAGGGACAGCATTCTCCTCAAACCGGGACCCTTAAGTGAAGATGAGTTCGAAGAAATGAAAAAGCACACCCTTTACGGAGGGGAATCTCTAATGGTTGGAATTAAGGAATTGGGAGAAGATTCCTTTCTGACCTTGGCTAAAGAAATAGCCTTGACACATCATGAGAAATGGGACGGTACTGGATATCCCTTTGGATTATTAAAAACAGAAATTCCTATTTCAGGACGACTCATGGCCCTTAGTGATGTGTATGATGCATTGATCAGTAAGCGGGTTTATAAAAAGGCTTTTACCCATAATGAAGCTAAAGGAATTATTTTGGACAGCAGAGGGACTCATTTTGACCCGGATGTTGTGGATGCTTTTATCTGCAGAGAAGAGAATTTTATTAAAATCATGGAAAAGTATAGGATGTAGTACTTTTTTCTCCCCGGACGTTTTGCCCGGGACTGAGGGGGAGTCTTTACAGGATATGAAAAAAGGGCGATCGTCAATCGTTTAACTCTTTATGAAGGAAATATCAGCCAAACCGCAAGCTCTTTGAATATTAATAGAAGTACTTTATATCGTAAACTAATGGACTTTAAACTACGATTTTGATAAAATTCTATCAAAAGACAACATTTTCCACATCTAGTTTTAGGGGAAATTGAATAAATTAGATTGACATTTAATTAAAGATTGTTGCATAATAAAACAACTTGATATTTTAGATAGAGGTGCAGTTATTAAGAGTAAACACACTGAGCTATCCGGCTATGATGTGTGCCGAAAGGAATAATTGCCGAAGTAAAAGGCTGTGGTATAAGGACTTTTACTGGTTATGTATTTAATAGGTACATGACTGTCACCTAGACGCTGGGTGGAGCACTATCTCTTAAGTTTGCATAAAAAAGCAGTTTGGGAGTGTACTCTATAAACTGCTTTTTATTTTTTTTAGCATACATTGAAGTAGGGGGAGAAGCATACATGGCAGAAAAACTATTACCTTTTAACAAACTGCAGTTAGAGGAAATAATCGACCAATATGGGACACCGTTTCATATTTATGATGAGCAGGCCATCAGAAAAAACGCCCGTAGGTTAATCGAAGCTTTTAGCTGGGCTCCCGAGTTTAAAGAATACTTTGCCGTCAAAGCAACACCGAATCCATATATTTTGAAAGTCTTACGCGAAGAAGGATTTGGAGCAGACTGCAGTTCCATGGCAGAATTGATTCTAGCTGAAAAAGCTCGGATTTTTGATGAGAACATTATGTTTTCCTCAAATAATACTCCTGGTCAAGAGTATCAAAAAGCCAAGGAATTAGGGGCCATTATTAACCTGGATGATATTTCCCATATCGAGTATTTAGAAAAGAATGTCGGAATGCCCCAAATCATCTCGTTTCGTTATAACCCCGGGCGCCTGCGTGACGGAGGCAACTCAATTATCGGTAAACCTGCTGATGCAAAATACGGTTTAACAAAGTCACAGATTTTTGAAGCTTATAAAATGGCTCAGGAAAAAGGAGTAGAACGCTTCGGCATTCACACCATGATTATTTCCAATGAATTGGATTCAAAGTATTTTGTGGAAACCGCAATTATGATGTTTAAGCTTATCGGTGAGATTTACGATCAGCTAGGCATTAGAATCGAATTTGTAAATTTAGGCGGGGGCATTGGTATTCCTTATCGCCCCGAACAAGAGCCGGTTAGCTTGGAAGCCGTCAGCCAAGGAATCAAGGAAGCTTATGAGCAGCACATCGTGGCAAAGGGACTGGATCCTTTGAAAATTGCTATGGAAAGCGGACGGATGATCCTGGGTCCATATGGTTATTTAGTAACCAAGGTACTGCATAAGAAGGAAATTTATAAAAATTATGTAGGTGTGGATGCTTGTATGGCCAACTTAATGCGTCCCGCTCTCTATGGCGCCTATCATCATATCACCGTGATGGGAAAAGAAGACTGGCCCCATGATTACATTTATGATGTCACCGGAGGACTGTGTGAGAACAATGACAAATTTGCCATTGACCGTGCTTTGCCTCAAATGGATATCGGGGATATCGTAGTTATTCATGATGCCGGCGCTCATGGCCATGCTATGGGATTTAACTATAACGGTAAACTGCGCTCGGCAGAGCTGCTTCTTAAAGAAGACGGCAGTGTAGAGCTGATTCGCCGGGCAGAGACTCTGGAAGATCTCTTTGCAACTTTGGATTTTTCTGGGTTAGAGGATTAAGAGCTGTTGCAATAGGATTGGCAATGGTGAAAGAAATATAGTGAGAAAAACGCTTTGAAACAGCTATTAAGCTTTTCAAAGCGTTTAGTTTAATGCGGGAGAAGCTGTCCGACTTGAAGTCTTGGCATCGGCCAGCGATTGGACTATAATCATTTTATAATGTTAATTCAAGGATTCGAGGAGAGTTATGGCACACAGAACTGTCAAATCTGGGTATCGTCAATTGAGTGAACGGCTCAATCAATTCCCTCAAGGGGCTCCGCCTTCGGAATATCTCTTTAAGATTCTCAGTGTCTTAATGAATGAAAAGGAAGCCCGGGTCATGTCGGCCTTGCCGATCAAACCCTTTACCATCCAAACGGCCAGCGCAGCTTTGGGAATGAGCCAAGAAGAAACGGAAAAGGTCTTAACCGAACTGGCTTCACGGGCTTTATTGGTTGATATTGAGAATCCGGAGGGGGAGAGGACCTTTGTTTTGCCGCCGCCCATGGCGGGCTTTTTCGAGTTTTCCCTGATGCGGATAAGAACCGATCTCGATCAGAAACTGCTTTCGCAGCTGTTCTATCAATACTTAAATGTTGAAGAAGATTTTGTACGAGATTTATTTGTTACGGAAACCAAGCTGGGACGAATCTTTGTCAATGAGCCGGCCTTAAGTACTGTCAATGATTTACATATCCTGGATTATGAGCGAACAAGTGAGATTATTAAAAAAGCCTCAAGTATTGGAGTTGGCCTTTGCTATTGCCGGCATAAAATGAGTCATATGGGTCAAGCTTGTGACGCTCCTTTAGAGATATGTATGACTTTTGGCAATGTTGCTTCAAGCTTGATTAAATATGGTCATGCCAGAGAAGTGAGTGTCTCTGAGTGTATGAGCTTGCTTGAAAAGGCTTATGATCACAATTTGGTTCAGATTGGAGAAAACGAACAAGAAGGAGTACCCTTTATCTGCAATTGCTGCGGCTGCTGCTGTGAAGGTCTGCTGGCCATCAAACGATTTGGAACCCTGAATTCCATCAATACCACAAATTTTCTGCCTGAAATAACGGAAGAACGCTGCAATGGCTGCGGCAGGTGCGTTTCAGCCTGCCCCATCGGAGCTTTAAAGGTTGTTTCTCAGCAAGTGAACGATAAAATTATCAAGAAGGTCACGCTGGATGAAGAGATGTGCTTGGGCTGCGGTGTTTGCGTCAGAGCCTGCAATCGCGGGTCTATGATACTGCGACATAGGAGCAAACGGGTTATTACCCCGGTCAATTCCGTTCATCGCATTGTGATGCAGAGCATTGAAAAAGGAAAACTGCAAAATCTCATTTTTGATAACCAGGCCCATTACAGCCATCGGGCTATGGCTGCTGTATTAGGGGCAATTTTAAAAATGCCGCCAATCAAGCAAATCATGGCCAGTGAACAGATGAAGTCAAAGTATTTGGCAGCTTTGGTTAAAAATTATCAGTAATGATTTAGATAAATTTTAACTACTTGATGTTTGTAATGAAAAGCCCGATGACGTGTACTGAACTCTAAGTAAGGACACGCCATCGGATAATTTCTAATCTGGTTATAGTTTATCACAAAAAGCCGGTTTCCTTCCTTCAAAGGTAACCGGCTTTTATATATAGATATTTTTTGTTATTCCAAATTTAAACGCTTAGATAAAATCGTGTTTGTGATGGCAAAGTAAGCTGCGCATAAGAGCCCATTAAAAACAATTCCTAAAATTGAAGCTAACTGAAAACCGGTTTGAACTCCGAAGAGGCTTGAGGCTGAAAAGTGCTGATGGATAAAGTAGCTGCCTATAGGGCTCAGGCTTACAGTGGTAAAGAATATTTGGGCAAGAGTACTCAAGGCGATAAAGGACCCAAAAGTTGCCAGCACCTTATGCTTCCTGAATAGATGGCCCAGGGCAATTGAAGCATATATGATTAAAATGCCTGACGCTAAGCTTACGAAAGCTAGGATGATCATTTCTAAAAGTAAAATAAATGCTTGAGCGCCCAATTGGTTCATTACTTGGCTGTAGAAAGTTACTAACCCTGAAAGTATATTTGTCAAGTCTCCTTGTTTAAGAGCAATAATCATGATGGAAATAATAGCGGCAATTCCACTGGCTACTATCCACAGCATAGAGGTCAAAAGCTTGCTGACAATGTGCTGCCAGGTTTTTACGGGCAAAGTCAGCATCAAGTAACCTTCATCGCTGAGAAGATTTTTATAAAAACGCTGGACCATCATAATTAAGGTCATGACAAACATTCCGGCCATGATAAGGCCGTAAACAATCATACTGATAACCGCCGGGGCATCCCATTTCTCGGGACCGACAGAGGATATGATTCTGGTAATTCCTGCAAACACTAATAAAGCGAGGAAGAGGGGAAGAAATATTCTTCCTGTTGCTTTGATTTCATATTTTAAAAGTTTCCCTAACATTTGAACACCTCCCTGAATAAAGCATCGACGGATTTTCCCTTAGCATCCCGGATATCATCCACTGAAGAGGTCAAAACCACTTGTCCTTGATTGATGAAGACAACATAATCCAAGATGTTTTCAATATCAGATATTAGGTGGGTGGAGATAATGACGGTTGCATCTTCATTATAGTTATTGATGATGGTTTGCAGTATATAATCTCTAGCTGCCGGGTCTACCCCGCCAATAGGTTCATCAAGGAGATAGAGATCTGCGTCCCGGCTCATGACAAGAATAAGCTGAACTTTTTCTTTGGTTCCTTTGGACATGGTTTTCAGAGGGTCATCAGGATTAATTTTAAGGCTTTTAAGCATGTCATAGGCTTTCTCCGGTTTAAAGTTATCATAGAAATCCGTAAACAACTCAATGATTTGGTGTACTCGCATCCAATCATTCAAATAGGTTTTTTCCGGCAGGTAGGACACGATTTTCTTGGTTTCGATGCCTGGGGTCATACCGCTGATAAGAATATTACCGCTTGTAGGAGTTAAGAGCTGATTAGCGAGCTTAATGATGGTGCTTTTTCCGCTGCCATTCGGACCGAGGAGTCCAACAATTTGTCCCCGTTCTATCGTTAAATTGACACCGGACACAGCCACTTTGCTGCCGAATTGTTTGGTCAGTTCATTGCATTCTAAAATCGCGCTCATTTTTTCATCTCCTTTACCATGTTATCGATGATGGTTAGAATTTCCTTTTGCTCAAAGCCCATCAGCTGCATTTTTGCCAGAAATTCAGAGATTTGCTGTCGAGCTAATTTGGTTTTAGCCATTTCAATCATACGTGCATCCTCCGTAATCGTCCGACCGCTGGTGCGGTGTGTAATGATGAGTCCGTCTTCCTCCAATTTAACCAGAGCCCGCTGCATTGTGTTGGGATTTACAGCGGCTTCTTGAGCCATATCCCGAACTGAAGGCAATTTGGACCCCAGGGGATAGACGCCGGAAAAGATCATCAGCTCAATTTGTTCAACCAGCTGGGTGTAAATCGGTCTGTCAGATTTCAAATCCCAAGGCATTGTTATCACCTCTGTATTATTGTATTAAGAACTTAATACAATAATACAGTATTTAAATTTATTGTCAAGAGTTTTAATCTTTTCTTTGTCAAACTCCGATCAATTGATTAGCTGTATAAAGCCCATAAGAAAAAGGGGTGACGCAAAGCTACTTTTTAAGTAGTTTTACGACACTCCCTTATAAGAGTTGTTTGAAGACTATGACCAACTGCAGCTGAAATGATATCGAGGGGGTTAAGCACAAAGCTCTTCATTCCAGCGAACAACGGTATTTTTTGACGCTTTTGCTTTATACAAAGCTTTGTCGGCTAAATTTACAAAAAGGTCTAATGGATTTAACTCATGAGTATTTGTTTTCATTGCTTTAGATACTTTTGAATAGGATACCACACCAGAACTGAAGGTAATTTGTTTTGAGTTTATCTCAGGACCGAAATTATAAGTTTCAATAACTCGTCTAATACGTTCTAATAATGCATAAGCACCTTGCATATTTGTGGAGGGCATAATGACGGCAAACTCTTCGCCGCCCCATCTAACGACCGTATCCGTTTTCCGAATATTTTGCTTTAGTAATTCAGCCAGTTTCTTTAATACAATATCTCCGGCTACGTGACCATAAGTATCGTTTATCTGCTTAAAATTATCTAGGTCAATCATAGCTAAGCTCAAGTCATTGCCTTTTACTTGGGTCATTTCTGTCTTGAGGCTATGATAAAACATGCCCCTGTTTCCTAAGCCAGTGAGCGAGTCCCGGTAAATATTAAAAAACAATTTTCGAATAAATAACCCCAAGAAAAGCCCTATTATCACCAGGATCACAGTGACCATGAAATATAAATCCAAATGTAAGGTTGTTGGAAGAAATAGATCAATTGAACATATTAAAACACCTATGAAACCTCCAAAGATAGCTAAAATTGCGTGTGGAAAATTTTGTATAAAGTTTAATGCTTTGGCCACTTCCTCAAATTCACCATCCTTAATTCATTATCTTTCTATATAAATACGAAAACAACTATACTTTTATGGGGGACGCAAGCATTATATTGATACTTAATTTAATATTTGAATAAAACATTTTATATTAATTAAAAGCATTGGAGTTGCCGCTTTGGAGCTGATCAGGCAGGGAATTGGAGAGTGAGTATTGAAGTCCTGATACGACAAGTTATGGACAAATGATTCTCAGAGTATAACTAAATAAACAATTAATGACATAAAAGCGAAATGTTAAACGTAAACAACGAAATATCCTTATGGAATTTTAAGGAGAGAGTCAATATTGAGTAAAGAGGAGATTGAAGAATGCGGCTCAGAAAAAAGTCGTGGGCTAGGCCTGAATTAGAAAAAGATCCTAAGGTGATTCTTAATCCTTGGGAGCAAAAAGGAAAATGGCAAAAGTTCCTCGGCAATGATCACCCTATCCATGTGGAATTAGGCTGCGGCCGGGGGCGTTTTATCAGTGAATTAGCCGGAAGGCATACTGAAATCAACTATCTGGCTTTGGATCTCTACGATGAACTTTTGATTCAGGTTTTAAGAAAGGCGAATGAAAACCACCTGAGTAATATTTGCGTAATTCCTGTCAATATCCAGAACTCAGGAAATATCTTTGCTCAGGATGAAATCCAACGAATTTATATTAACTTTTGTAATCCCTGGCCCAATAAGCGGCATCATAAGCGCAGGCTGACTCATCCGAATTTCCTCAGGCTTTACCAAAGCTTTTTAAGCAAGGGAGCAGAGATCTGGTTCAAAACAGATAATGAATTGCTGTTTACTGACAGCCTTGATTATTTCCAAGCAACAGGTTATCAAGAGCTGTATAGGACCTATGATTTGCAGCAGAGTGATTTTCCGGGAAATATCATGACGGAGTATGAGGAAAAGTTTTGCAGTCAAGGGATCAAGATAAAGTTTGCTATTTTTCGCATCTTAAAAAACCATAAGACCGATCACGTATTAATGTGATCGGTCTTATTCTGTGCAAGTCCAGTTATTCTTGAGAGCTGCTATTATCAGGTGCCGTTCCGCCTTCTGGAGAAGGCATGCCGCCTGCACCATCAGGTCTTGTACCCTCAACGCCATCAGGTCCCATACCTCCGCCGCCGGGGCCGGAATTTTGGGGCTTGCTGGTAACCCCGGATTCGCTGAGATAAGTCAGGGAGTCAGCCAGTGTAAATTCAACGATTTTAGTGTCGTTGCTATAGAGGGTATAAGAAGAGTTGAGGGATAATTTAGGTGAAGAGATAGCCGCAGAGCTATAGTCTTTAGTGGGGGTAAAAGATGCAACTACCGCACCATCTTTATCTTTTAGGGTAATTGTGCTTCCTGCTGTTTGAGTGGAAGAGTAGTACATAAGAATTGATGGTTGAGTATTGTCACTGGGAGCCTGAGCCATTCCGGAGCTGCCCGAGGCGATGAGAGTGCCTCCGCTAATGGTAAAGCTTTGGTCGTAATCAATAGCTCCATTCATATTTTCCGCCGGGCCATCAACATTAACTGTTCCGCCGGTCATCTTGATACTGCCGTTGGAATCCAGGCCGTCACCGTTGGAGTTTAAGGCAATTTCACCACCGGAGATGGTTAAGACACCTTCTTTGTTGTTGACATTGATGCCGTCATCGCTGGAGGCGGCAGTGATTTTTCCTCCGCTGATAGTGATGTTTGCACCCTCTAAACTCTCGTAAGAGTTTTGAATGGCGATTTCGCCGTTGCTGATAAATAAATTGTTATCAGCGTGTATTCCATCGTCACCGCTTTGCAAGTTTAGACTGCCGCTGTTAATATCGATCTCATTGTTGCTGTGCAGTGAATCTTCGTAGGAGGAAACATTGATGGTACCGCCGTTAATTAGAATCCCTTCGCCACCTTTTAATCCTTTTTGACTTTCTTGGTCTTCTGTGGTCTGAGCTGTATCCGTATTTTGGGAAGCAGCGAAATTCTGGTCAGGCGGGCCGCCAAAACCTTCCTTGCCGCTGCTGATGCTCTTGCCAGGATAGCCTCCGCCGGAAGTCAGATTAAGTTGACCGTCGTCAATTTGAACTTGTTTGGCTGCCTGAATAGCGTCATTAGCGGCAGTTACAGTGAACTGACCGTTTTGAATGACCACATTTCCCTTGTCGGCATCAGTATCATTGGTAGAGCGCATGCCGTCTTTACCCGCATCGATGGTAAGGTTTCCTTTTTTGACACTAAGGATATCCTTGCCCACAATTCCATCAGCTTTGGCCTTTACGGTTAATGTGCCGTCCGTGATTTTTAAATCATCCTTACTGGTAATGCCGTCATTGTTATTACCGGTTACGGTTAAGGCGCCGCTGCCGCTGATGGTCAGGTCAGCCTTGCTGAAAATAGCGGCAGAGGGTTCACCATCGTTATTGACAACTGTGGCACTGCCGTCGGCGACGGAATTAGTGGTGTCCTTCTCCAGGAGGATAACCGCCTTTTTAGCGTCTTTGACATAGATGGGGGCACTTGTCTGACTTTGGATAGAGGCTCCGTTTAGGACGAGAAATACTGTGTCTGCATCTTTGTCTTTGTCAACATCCACTACGATGCTTCCGTCGGAGAGATTACCGCTTATCTCATAGACTCCTGATTGTGAGATGGTCACTGTGGAATTTTTGACACTCACCCCTTCGCCAGTTGCATTCGCTGAGCTTCCGTTTAAGGTGATGGTCTGATAACTGCTGTTTTTCCAGTCAAAATAGTAATCATCCTCATCATAGTTGACAGTAATGGATTTAAGGGAAGCGGTACTGCCGGTACTGGATACTGCGGCTTCAGCATTGGTGCTTGTTTTTGCAGCAGAACAGCCAATGGCAGTAGTTAAGATTAGCATCAGGGACAAAATAATCCCGAGTGGTTTTTTCATAGTTCCTCTCCTTATCTAAAGTTTTATTTATGCATAAATTTTGTCTTCATATTCTTTGGAAGTTAAAGAAATGTTCAGATTGCCGTTGCGGCATCTTAACTCGTCAAGAAACTCCTTCTGATCAATGGACTGTTTGAGATTAAGATTATAAGCCACTTCAAAAAGGGTCCCGAAATTGCTGGTTTTGACACGTTTAACATGCCAGGAATTGGCGTAAGTGTTAAGGATATCGTCGAATAAGCCTTGGAAATTGAGATTTTCCGGAACGGTAATTTTTAAGCTCATAGCATTTGATCTGGGGTTGGGGAAGTTTGTGTAATAGAGCAGGAGCATGATCAAACACAAGATCAGAGCAAATAAGGCTGCCATGGCAATGTAGCCCATACCACAGGCTAAACCGACGGCTAAGGTGAAAAAGACATAAGCAATATCCTTAGGTTCCCCGGGAGCACTTCGGAAGCGGATCAGGCTGAAGGCACCGGCCAAGCTGAAGGCTCGGGCTACGTTATCCCCGATCAAGAGAATAATCACGGAAATAATAGCCGGGAGCATGATTAAAGTAATGGTGAAACCGGAGGAATAACCTTCCTTTTTATGGGTTTGCAGGTAAATGAGGCTGATGAACAGTCCTATGATTAAGGCTGAACCTAAAACAGCCAAAGAACTTGTTAAGGTCAGGGAATCTCCGCTGGTGGAGGCTAGAATAGTATCTAACATGGTATCTATCATCGATCTGGCTCCTTTCGTATTATTAAGCATAGAGTGCGCTGGTTGTACAACGATAGTGATCATCGTTTTGGGTCGGTTTAGGGCTGACAAGGTTCCCGGCAGTTTTTTCAGAAAGGCTCTGGTAAAGAACAGGGCAGGCGTTTAAATATTCCCGGCCATATTTTGAAAAGCTGGTGCGGAAAATTGAGCTCTCGGATAGCACTCTGGACAGCCAGATGGGTACGGCACCGGTGAGTTTAACTTCCATTAAATACTGTCCTGGGTTTATGAGCTGTTCTCCATAACTTTCTTTTGTCAAGCTCAATTCTCTTCGGCGGGTGGTAATTTGATAGTCGAAGGTTACTCGGAAGTCTTTATCTTCTTTTCCGAAAAAGGCTAGACGTCGATAGCTGATGTACACGGCAGGAGTTACCTCATTATTACTTAGAAAATATTCAATCTCCTTAACGACCTGTCTGGTCATAGGGTTGCTCGAAACCGGAGGTCTTCCGAGGTTTATAAAATTGTGGGCTTCCTGTAAGGTTAGGACGGCCCGGCGCTTATTGACAATTCCGCCGATTTTCTTTTTTAGTTCCAGAAACACCTTGTCCTGAGGTGAGGTAAGGACTTCATAGCTTCGCAAACGTAGTTTTTCTTTATAATAGGGTTTCGAGAGAGAATGCCGGATTAAATGGTGATCATGAGTATCATAATAGATATTGTAAATACTATAATCCTTTCCATTTTGGCAATGCTCATCGGGATTCATGTACTCTAACAGTTTTGGGATCAGTGCATCCAGCTGAGACTGGGTGAGCATATACTTCATTTCATAGCGTTTAAAAGTGGTTATTGCCATTTTTATCACATACTCCTTCTGACTTTCTCATATTTTCTACACGTCTTTTGATTTGAACTAAGTATAAGTGAGCTTGCTGAAATCGTCCTGAGGAGGAACTGAAGATCGGCTGAATTTTTAATTATTTCATGCTGAGGTTATTATCTGAATGAAACTCGGATAAAAGGAAATTAAAGCACCATATTGTGTACATTTTAGGAAATTTTACATGGAAGCGAGCAGCAAATTTAGTAAAGACTAAAAAACAAAATAGCACGAATACAAATCAAAAGATACAGGAGGGTTACTATGAAGATTCCTAAGACTAAAGATCGTATGTTATTAGGCATCCTTTCGGGAGGGCTGGCTTTTATAGTTCAATCAGCGTTTGATTATGCTTCTTATAAAAAAAATATTTCAAAACGCAGTTACTGGAGTACTGCTGCTGGCGTATGGGTAAAGAGTAAAAGGCAGGCTAAAAAGTGGAATGGACAATTGTTGGGTGCTTGGATGAGTTTTGGTTTAAATGTACTGAATGGTATATTTATGGTATGGAGTTTAACGAAAGCTGGTTTAGCAAAATGGCCCCTCAAAGGTGTTATGTTAGGTTCGATCACAGGAGCTATTACTAATGCCCTATTAAGTGGCTTCGCAAATAATAAAGTTGCGCCTAAAGACAGTAATAGCACCTTATCATATGCTTTAACCAATGCAATCACAGGAATCGTTGCTGCTTGGGCTATAGTGACATTTGGGGATGAATCACTTTTCAATGAAAGACGCGTTATTGCTCATACCTCAGCGGAAGATGCCTCACTAGCTAAGCCAATGAACATCAATGAAAGTGTAGTTAAGGAATCCCAACCTAATACTTATATTCACTGAATTAAATCAAAAACACCCTCCCTTTGTTTGTTGGCGGCAAAGGGAGGGCGTTTTTAGACATCTAATGCAGTACTTGAATTTTACTTATAAGTGAAAATTAGCGGAAAGAAAATAGCAACGATAAGTGCCCAAAGTGAATAAATCGGCAAATACTGCGTAATGGCAGCCTCAATCGTCTCCACTTTGACTTTACCCAGCAGAAACCGGAAATAATTAACCGTAATCCTTACTAAATGGACAAACACAAGAAGATTCATACCCAAAACTGCCAACCGGTTTGGAGTGATGCCATAAGAAGTTAATCTGAACACAATTGCCGATAATGCCACACAGTCAATCACGATAGCAACGGTTAACAATGCGAAGATTATTCTATCATTGAAAGCTATTTTTGAGCCGGTTTCTCTTCCTGCGACGGAAAAAATAGTAATGGCTAAGACTAAGATCAGCATTAAGTTAAAAATTAACAAGAACTCTCTATCGGTATATGGATTCTTCTGCGTTATAATGATTGTGGCTAAATAGACAGATAATGTTATTAAAACCAAAGGGCTAAAAATCTTTGCTAAATAAGGCGCAATATTCTTGGTTATACCCCTGGTTTTGGCTAAATAAGTGGCTACAAATGGTGAACCAGCAACTCCATAAATCGCAATATTATTTATATAAAAATCTTCGATATTGACTTGAATTACCTTAAATAAACCAATGGTCAAAGCGGTTAAAACCATACCACAAATGTGTAACAAACCAGCGCTAATGAGAAGCTCACCGTTGTACTTCAAGTATTCCAAAACCTTTCCCGGCTGGAGTCGATAGTCTCCTATAAACGATATTGCAACGATGGACCATAAGAAAAAGGGTAAATGCAGATTAGCCAGAATAATACTATCTGAGTTTTTTACAGGCAAAAAGTTTAAGTAAATCAATGCCGCCAGGTAAGAGAGGCCAATTGACAAAATTAGCTTTTTTGAAGGACGGTTTTTTAATAGAAAATAGAATGAAAGCAAGGGAAAAATGGAAAAAACAATATTTGCCGGATTAATCAATCCTTTATCAATGGATGGAAACAACAACCTGGCAATTGTTCCGGCCAGCAAGGAAATCACAATAACTAACAGAAGGTCTTTCCACTTCGCATCAGATTCCAGACTTTCATTCCTAGTACTATTATAATTTAGCCGTTCCTGCCAAACTTTCAGGATGATTAGATCCTGATGTTCTTTAAATACCTGGGGAAAGGCTCTGATAAATCTTTCAGGCTCCTGCCGGTAAAGCCTTTCCAACTCCGCCGGTTGTTCAATATTTTCTGAAATAAGATTTTCCATAATAACCTCCATACGTTTAATGATTCTTCCTGTATTCGAGAATATCCCCCGGTTGACAGTCTAAAGCTTTACAGATAGCCTCTAAAGTAGATAAGCGAATCGCTTTTGCCTTGCCGGTTTTTAAGACGGAAAGATTAGCAATCGTAATTCCAACTCTCTCCGAAAGTTCTGTGAGGCTCATTTTTCTTTTGGCCAACATCACATCAAGATTGATAATAATTGCCATATTACTCACCTCAAATCGTCAGATCATTTTCGGATTTAATATTAATTGCATCTTTTAAAAGCTTTTCAAGCACAGCCGCAAAGACTGCAATGACAATTGGGGCAAAAGCAATAACCATTCCGAGCAATAAGAGACCTGGGGCATCGTCTGCATCCGCGACGAGATAAAAGAGCGGCAAACTTGCCGAAAACAAAATACTGACTGAGACTGCACAGTATTTTATAGTCTTTAAAGCTTTTACCGATAATTCCGAGAAAGCTATGTTTTTGTCAATATAGGTTAGAAGTCTAAAAGCCTGATATAATACAGCGTAAAAAGGTATCGCTGCTCCATACATACCGATTATCGAGGGATATACCCAATGACTTGGAAAATGGTCTGCTGCTTCTTTAGCAATCCCAGGCAACCCAAATAGACACAAGGCAAGAACCGGAATTCCCATAAGAAAAACAACGACCTTTAAGAACAGCGTTTCTCGTTTCATAGACAGCACCTCACTGATTAGTTTCTTAAGTAGATTTTAATATATTATTTATCGATAATCAATAAATAATTGTTGATTTGAGGTATAATATTATTGTAATACGACAATATTGATAGACATGGCTTTTACTTATTTGCTACAAACTACTATAAAAGCCCAACGGAAAGGTTGTTGGTATCATTGAATGAAATATGGATAAAGAAATTGCCCTCAGTTGAATTTAGGACTGTTCCCTCTAATTGCCTTGAAGCATTAAAACAAATAGTTAACTCAAACAAAGAATATAACATATTGTCCGAAGGTCATGCTGAGCTTACCGATGCCGAAATCCTAGAGATGTACGAATCCTCAAAAAGGGTTGGTGCAGTTATGAGCTATATTATGCATAACGGTTCTCCAATAGGAGTCATTGATTACCTCAGCGAGAACCCTTCTGATAAAATGCCGTGGCTCGGGTTATTAATGATACATACCAAAAATCAAGGTAAAGGTTATGCCATAGCAGCACTGGAAAGATATGAATTCTTAATGAAAACGAAAGGTTTAAAAAAAGTACGCCTTGGCGTTATTAAAGGAAACGAACGTGCGTTAAGGTTCTGGAATAATAGGGGATTTACCTTTTACCAGGAGAAACAAGGAGATAAATGGACGATAATGTGTTTTGAAAAAGAGCTGTAATGTCAATTTCAGCAAAAGGCGCCAGAGAAAGAACCTCCCCCTGCAAATTGCAGAAAGGGAGGTTCTTATGTTTCCGTCTATATATTTTATGCTATTTAACTTTAAATTTAAGGATGAGAGTTTCAAGATGTCCAGCCATTTGAGCCAGACTTTAGCTGGCACCAACAATTTGTTCAATGGAAGCATTTTGTTTCACGAAACTAGCTCTCATAGTATTTTAAGTTTAAACAAGGACTAATATTTATTGTATAACGGGGAAGCTTAAATTAAGATCTTTTTTAAAGAAAGTTGTGAGTATATGTGTAAAATCAAAGACAAAGTGATCCTGGGTTTAGTAGTAGGTTTATTGGCCAACATTCCTAAAACAGTTTTATGTGAGACTCTGTATTACAAAGGTATTACTAAAGGAAAGTGCAGCAACCTTGCTGCAAGTTTGTTTTTAGCAAAGCATAAAATTGTTAATAAAAAGGGAAATGTGTTTGGAATTTTTACTGATTTTATTACAGCATCTTTTGATGGAATAGCTTATGTTTTTTTTCTTACCTGTACGGGGAAGGTTAACAAGTGTAATGTGTTGGTAAAAGGACTGCTAAACGGCATGTTGAGCTATGGAATTTTCAGAGGCATTCTTGCAAAAATGGGGTCATGTAAAGATCATCCAAAAGATATATTGACAAACCTGTTCATGGGTTTTAACAGTACAGTTTGGGGTGTTTCAGCAGGATTCCTAACGCTGCTGCTGGGTCATGGAGACTTGTTTGAGCCAAAACCCCTTGCTCAGACTAACCCACCTAATGAGGACCCCTCTATTGACCAGTCTTTAATCCTGTAATTTTACTCAATGGTATCCTTATCGGTCTATGCAGCCGATTTTTGGAACGATACATTGATTTTTCCCCGAGATGGCCTTTGGTGAAGTACTTCCAATGATAAGGGCAATTACGAGTATAGTATTAAAAGTTGACCAAAAGATATTATAATATTATAAAAGGATAAAGAGGTGAACACTATGAAAAAAAGTTTAGGGGCTAAAACTTTAATCTATCCGACACCGGTATTAATCATAGGTACCTATGATGACGAAGACAAGCCCAATGTGATGACTGCTGCCTGGGGAGGCATTTGCTGCTCATCTCCGCCATGTGTTGCAATTTCATTGCGCAAAGCTACTTATACATACGGTAATCTGATGTCCAAAAAGGCCTTTACTATTAATATCCCCTCAGAAAACTATGTCAAAGAAGCCGATTATTTCGGCATCGTATCGGGCAAGAAGGAAGACAAATTTGCCAAGACGGGTCTCACACCGGTCAAAAGTGACCTGGTTGATGCCCCTTATATTAAAGAATTTCCCTTTAATGTCGAATGCAAAATCATCAACGTCCTTGAAATTGGCCTGCACACCCAGTTTATCGGTGAGGTTATGGATATAAAGATTGATGAGGCCTTACAGGAAGGCGGCAAGCCGACTATTGAACAAATAAAACCGCTATTATATGCTCCTGACAGTCGAAATTATTATACCGTAGGAAAACAAATCGCCTCGGCATTTTCCATAGGCAATCAGCTGTAAAAAACTTGTCAATGCAGAAGGGGCTAGGTCAAGAACCTAGTCCCTTACTCTGCTTAGACTACCTGAATTGACATCCCACAGATACTTTTTTAAATCCACGCAACCGTTTTCCTTGAAGCGGATACCTTCATTAGCTAGGAGTTGCTTTTGCTCTGTCCATCCCGGAGCTAAACGGCCCTGAGAGTTTACCACCCGATGGCAAGGGATATTAAGGAAATCCGGGGCATGATGGAGTGCCTGCCCGACCATTCTTGAACGTCTGGGGTAACCGCATAAAAAGGCAATCAGGCCGTAGGTGGCGACATTTCCCCAAGGGATATCCATGACGATCTCATAAACTTTATTGGCGAATTCTTTTCTGTCCAATGATTATCACCTAACTTGCAGCTTGTAAGGAGTTTATCCTATCTATTTATTGTATCATATCAATGAGCAAACCTGCCCTAGAGAAGGATTCATGCTATAATGTGAGTTGTGGTATGAAAAGACTAGGAGGATCAGCAATGGATAATAATGACATCTTAATTAGAGTAAGATATGCCCTGAATTTACGGGATAGAGATATGGTAGAGATCTTTAAACTTGGCGGCACTGAAGTAACAGAAGAGACAGTTCGGAAGCTGCTCATTAAATCAAAGGAAACTTACCGTTACCAAAATGACGCTGAGGATCACTGGGAAGGGGAAGAAAGGGAAGAAAATATTAAATGCAGGAACAGTATGCTGGAATCCTTTCTTAATGGCTTGATCATCTTTAAAAGAGGAAAGCAAGAACCAAAACAAGGACAGCCTGAGACACCTGCCCTGGAGAATAACGAAAATCCTAATAATAGTTTGCTTAAAAAATTGAAGATTGCTTTGTCCCTGACCAGTGAAGATATCATGGATATCTTAAGAGAAGCAGGGGTCATGATAACCAAAGGAGAATTAAGCGCACTGTTACGAAAGAAAGGGCACAAGAACTACAAAGAGTGTGGGGATAAATACGCCCGAAATTTCCTGAAGGGATTGACGAAAAAATACAGGGGCTAGCATGACAACTTATAAAAAGGCTGGAGCAGCAAACATGCTTCCAGCCTTTTTATATTTTACGCTTTTTCGTATTTGGAATTGAGTTAATTTACATCAGGTTCAATTGACAGGGAAAATGGAGACTTATTTTAGAATTAAGCTCTTCTTCTCTTGTAGTGACGAAAGATCATTGGCTTTGATCATCCCTTGGGAAATGGTATAAAGGGTGTCTTTGATGAACATCACCCGCTCGACGGTCTTAGAGCTGTTCAGATAATACTGACCGGATTTTAGGATATCCTCATTCTTGAGATGGGTTATCTTTCCTCTTAGGTTGAAGCCGTTGACCAGATCAAAATGATAAACATAAGCACCCTGATAGGTAAATTGACCGTAGTCAGGGAAGATGTTCCTTGAATTGACGCTGCCCGGATTGGCCACTTCCATAAGGGTAACGGGGAAGGATAAAATCCCCTTTTCTTTATCAAAAAGGAGGGCCTTGTGGTTATGAAGTACTTCGGAATCCGTCCCCCGGTCGCCGATCGTTGTCCTAAACATCTCCATAGGATGAGCAACATCCGTGACATCAAAGACGGCTAACTTAAGACCTTGGTAAAAAGAACCACTTTGACTTACTTCGATGGTCTCTTTGCCGAAACCAATGATATGGTTTTCATCATAAGGGTGGAGATAATCACTGTATCCCGGGATTTTCAAAGCGCCTAAAATGGCCGGAGCGGCAGGGTCTTTAAGGTCCAGGACGAAGAAGGGGTCGACACTTTTAAAGGTTACCAAGTAGCCTCGGTCTCCCATGAAGCGAACGGAATAGATCTTCTCACCGGGAGCAATATCTTCGATTTTGCCTGCCAGTTGAAGGTTTTCATCCAGGACATAGACGTTATTTTTAGACGTAAGCTCATCCGTACGCCAAATCTGACCGGTTGTTGTTGCGATCCTCAAATAGCCCTTATTTTCGTCCATGGCAAACTGATTAAGAGTGGTGCCCGGAACTTCACCTTTAGCTTTATAGGCAGTAGTGCCTGGAGAGAGTTCGAATTTATAGAGACCGGTGGATAGTTTAACGGGAGGGATTAAGGTTTTGGGCGCTACGGCCGGGGAAGATGAAGCAGAGCTATTCGATGCCGGTTGGGTTTCAGATGTTGATTCCGATAAAGCCGGCTCAGGCTTTGGGAGTTGCTGCTGGTATTGGGTTACGGCTACAAAGAGATTGGAGGCGGAAGCGTAGACGGCCTGACCGGAACCCAGATAAACTGAAACCTGCATTTCCTGATCCTTCTGATCCAGATCAAGAGCAGCCATCAGCAAATAATTAGCTTCAATGGATTGGGGAAAGTAATGAATGTCTGGATAGCCTATGGTCACAAAATCTCCTTTGCCGGCAGTATCACGGTAACTGGGGAGGGACGGTTCTGCACCTTGTTCCATAATTCGATAGGTATCTAAATACTTGTTAGCGATTAAATAAAGGTTGGAACCGATTTTACGGGAAGATAGGTAGTCACCATCCAGTTCCAGTTCCCGGAGCTTATTTAGATTGGTTTTATCGGCAAGGTCATAGACGATGACCTTGGAGACAGACCTGATCCAGACAGGAGGATAGATTTGCACTTGGGAAGCATCCCGGACTTGAGGCTGAACCTTGGGAGTATCAGGAGAGGAAGTTCCCGGATAATAAGCATTTCCGATTAAGACCAAATAATGGTCATCCACGTAAAGCTCCTGGGGTGTAAATTCTCCCTCTTTAAAGCTTATGCGGCTGACTATCTTCATTTGATTGGCAGGGTAAGCCTGAGAAACAATCAGTTCCTGAGGGTTCACTTGATAGATGTATTGACCGTCGTTTTTAATAATGTCGGCTTCATCCACACCCTCTACTTGCAGATTGGTGGTTGAATGATCTGAGGGTGCAGGTGCTGCTGCTTCTGATGCTGCTTGTGCGGATTTATTCACTGCCCCCAACATCCCGTCACTGACATAGAGTCTTCCTCGACCCAGCAATGTTCTGGAACTTTCCGATTCCTTCAAAAGATTGCGCAGATTTTCCGCTGTTTCTACGCTAGGCAGACTTTGTTCCGGGGTGAGCGTTACCTCTTCACTGGTTGCTTTACCTAACCTAGGCAACGTGACAACAACAAACACCGTGAGCAGAACCACTAAGAACCAAGCTTTCTTCATTTTTAAAACCCTCCTCAACACACCGATGGCAACATAAAAGAAATTTGAACCACTCCATTTAATAGACGCAGCTCAGGAAGTAAAACTGACGCCCTTGGCCCTGGGACGCTCCGTTTTTATGACAGTATTTGTTAATCTAAAGATACTCCTCCTAAGCATAGTATAACAGTGTCAATTCAGCTGGAGGGGGGAGAGAAAAATTGGGACTGTAAAAAGAAGAACCCTTCTTGGGCTAATACTGTTAATTCTGACCGTCCTCCTGGCTGCCAGCGCCGGCAAGGCATCCGCTAATCCGAAGCTGAGAATTACTCAAATAGAGTCGAACTTACCGGGCCTAAGAGTATTTGTGCAGCTGAATAATGTGAATATGAATAACGCCATACTCAAACAGAATTTGAGTATTAAAATTAACGACATCCCAGTCCAGCTAACGGACATTCAGCCGATCAAGCAAGGAAACAGAATTACAGAAAATACCGCCTACCTGGTCCTGGTCGATACATCAGCATCCATGCCAGCCTATTTTAGTGAGGTTCAGCGTATATTAGAAGGATTATTTGGCTTTGCCGGTGCAAAGGATAAAATGGCAGTCTTCGCTGTGAGCAACCAGTTGCAGCTAGTCAAGGATTTCCTGAGCAACGATTCTTCGGACAAGGTAACAAAAACTATTGAAAATGCCTTAACGTTGGATGCTAAGACAGGAAGCTGTTTATATTCCGGGATTCGAGAAGCTTATGACCTGGGAAGAGCGGCCTCAGACATTCCTTCCCGGCGGGTTATTGTACTTATTACCGACGGCGGGGTGGAAGGAGACTGCCTCAGTAGTGCTGACCTGAAAGACTATCTTGATGTTGACAGGCTGCCTGTTTATTACTTGATTCTTGGCCAGCCTGATTCAACAGATGAGGATTTTAAGAAGGCAGCGGATCAGATTGCTGAGAAGACGGGCGGGCAATCGTTCGTTAATAACAAGGGAAATGAGCTCTTTGCTCAGTTTAAAGCTTCTCAGGAGAACGGCATGATCCTTAAGCTGCGCTGTGAGGATTTCAAGGCCCTAAACCTTCAGGCGAACCTTACGGTATCCTGGCAGGGGGATCAGGGGGAAATCCGGGATAAGGCCAGATTCACGGCGACTCCGGCCGAGGAAAATAGAGCGGGGCTCAATAATCAGCAAACGTTACGAACGAGTTATTATGGAGTTATGGTGATTCTGCTTCCTATGATCCTAAGCCTGGCCGTTATCCTTGTCATTGGCTGGGTGTTAATAACGAAGGGGGAGAGGTCACTTTAGGGAAGGCTGTTTAAATGAGGTTTACTTCTAATTCAAATAGTGAAACCATTCTTCCTTCAATACTTGAGGGTGATTCGCCAATGTATTTGGCTCCTAATTTGTCATAGAACCCTTTAGCATTGGGATCAGAAAATATGTATAAACGATCTATTTTCATCTGTGCGCATATGTTCTTGGCTTTAAACATTAAATCCGTTCCAATCCCTTGACCAATAAATTCTGGCAGAATAAATAGGTGCTCCAGCCAAAAGCCTTTCTTAATCATAACCTGGCCTGTAAAAAAATCCTCTTTTACTTCCGCTATTGAAAAATAACCAGCAACGATTTCATCAACTTCAGCAACAAATACAATATTGGTATTGATGTAATCAGAAGTAATGGTTAGCTCCCTTCTCCAGACGTCAAAATACTCCTGGGGGTAATTCCAATAGTTCTTTGATGTAAAAGAGATATTAGTTAGAGCATCGTTTTCGTTATCCCGGGCAGGCCTTATCGTAATTTTCATCTTTGGTTACTCCTTATCAGAATGCGAGTATTTAATATCAAAAGAATAACTAATTACTTTGCAAAGATAGTTGATAGGACATTCGCTGATCATTGGTGCATTTCCTGCTTCATCATAAAATAATTAGGCCTTCCTGCAGCTGCATTTCAGCATCAGGAGGGCCTAATTATTTTAAGCATTTACAGTACATTCTTTTGTAATCTCGGGTTCGAAAATCAAAAGCCATTTCAGGGGATAAGCAGCCAATTTGAGACCTATGGTTATACTTTGCCTTCCATATCTTCCATGAGTTTAACGATTTTATATAGTGCGTTGAATTTGATGTGATCTTCTTTAGTTGATCCATTAATCCCATTAACCTTTTCACACTCAAATTTGATTTTATTAAGTAATTCATTCCACATTTGTTCATAATTCATGTAGCTCACTCCTTAATATACTTTACAGCAGCTTGAATCTGTCATGGACTGAAATAATAATATTTTAACCCAAATTGACAGGCTATTCAATGGTAATCCTTGAAAAATTATCGGTTTACTTTAATCTCTAACTAGGAACTGAATTGAATCAAGCCCTGGAAGAGTGGGAAAATCCAGTGATAATCAAGAATCCGGGAAATATACTGGTCTTAGCAAAAAAGTTTGTGAATAAAAAAACGAGCGGCTTGATATTTGAACACCCGGAGATATATAATTGGTTAATAATAAGCAATAATAATTAAAAACTAATGATAAAAATAGCATAGGAGAGTTAACAATGGAAAAGGTCAGAGTAAGATTTGCCCCCAGCCCTACAGGCTATTTGCATATCGGGGGAGCAAGAACGGCCCTGTTTAACTGGCTGTTTGCCAAAAAACATAACGGCTCATTAATCCTTCGAATTGAGGATACGGATGCAGACCGGCTTATCGACGATTCTGTTCAGCAAATACTGGATAGCTTGAAATGGTTAAAGATTAACTGGGATGAGGGCCCGGAAAAAGGTGGGAATTTTGGCCCCTATTTTCAATCTCAGAGACAAGAATTTTACACAAGGGCGGCTCAAACTTTAATTAGCGAGAAAAAAGCCTACCATTGTTTTTGTAGTGGAGAAGAAATAGAAGAAGAACGCCAAAAGCAGCGGCAAGAGGGTAAACCCTATCGATATTCGGGGAAATGCCGGAACTTATCGGCAGAGGAAGTTAAAGAGCGGCTGGAACAAGGGCAGCCTTCAGTGACCCGGCTTAAAGTGCCGGAAACAGGTCAGGTTATTGTCCAGGATATTATTAGAGGAACAGTCAGCTTTGAGCTGGAGCAATTTGATGATTTTATCATTATGAAATCCAATGGAGCGGCGGCTTATAATTTTGCCTGTGTCGTGGATGACCATGCCATGCAAATTAGTCATGTTATCAGGGCCGAAGAACATTTGTCCAATACACCAAAGCAACGTCTTATATACGACGCCTTGGGATACGAAGTCCCTTCCTTTGCCCACTTATCCATGATTTTAGCACCGGACCGCAGTAAGTTAAGCAAACGACACGGCGCAACTTCTGTGGGAGAATTCCAAGAGATGGGTTGTCTCCCTGAAGCTTTAGTCAACTATTTGACCCTTCTGGGCTGGGCTCCCACAGGGGAGCAGAGTGAACTCATCTCCCCGGAGCAAACTATCCCTGTTTTTAGCCTCGAAAAAGTATCCAAAACAGCTGCGGTCTATGACGTTCAAAAATTAATCTGGCTTAATGGCCAATATATGACCACTTATGATTTAGATAGTCTCACTCAGCAGGCCCTACCTTTTTTCATTGAGGCGGGTCTAATCAGTACCAGGGAAGCAGAAGAAAAGCGAGAATACATTCGTGACGTCGTAAATACGGTCAGGGAAAGAGTAAGAACTTTAAAAGAACTGGTGGAAGCAAGCCGTTATTTTTTTCAGGATATTGTTGCCTATGATGAAAAAGGCCGCGAGAAATACTTTGTTAAACAAGAAAACGTGGCTGATTTGCTCTCAAAGGGCCGAGCGTGTTTGGCACCCCTGGAAGTGTTTGATGTGGAAAGGGTGGAAAATGCCTATCGACAATTAATGAAGGAACTTGAGATTAAAGGCGGCACGATTATTCACCCGACCAGACTAGCCTTAACGGGTCAAACCGTTAGCCCGGGTTTGTTTGATGTCATGGCGTTGTTAGGGAAAGAGAAATGCTTGGAACGTTTAGATAAGGCTATTGACTATATTCAGAAACTTTAAAGGGGAAGGGGACTGTAAAATTTAGAATTAAGCCCCGGAGTCATTAAAAAAATTATAAAAAAGACTAGCATATAAGTTATAAATCAACTATAATAAAGGACGTGACATAATCTAAAACTAATGATTATGCATAGCGTTTAAGTGATGACTGCCGATTTTTAAGGCAGGGATCTTCCGGGATTGTGTAGTGGTAGCACGTGTGACTCTGAATCACATAGCCTAGGTTCGAATCCTAGTCCCGGAGCCAAAAATGCATGGCCCCATAGTCAAGAGGCCCAAGACGCTGCCCTCTCAAGGCGGAAACACGGGTTCGAATCCCGTTGGGGCTACCATAAGCGCCACTAGCTCAGCTGGTAGAGCATCCGACTCTTAATCGGCAGGTCCCTGGTTCGAATCCTGGGTGGCGCACCAGAGACTACATAATCCCGCAAGTGATTGCGGGATTTTTGCACGTGATCTTGAAGGTTCAAACCAGGCAGTCAGTGTATGAAGATCCTTGTTAAATGGGAACCAGATCAAAGCCATGGACATCTTTGTCTGAATTGTTTATCATAAAGCTATATTCTTGATAATAAATCGGAAAGCTGACTTCCTGACAGTCTGCTTACCGGATGGAGTAAGAGTATGGAAAGAAAAGCAAAGAAAACAACAGGCGGAATTATTGTTGCAGCCGGAAAATCTTCAGATCGAGAGCAACGACAGCCGCTCTGGAAAATCGGCTCCATTACTGCTGTGAAAAGAATTGTTCTAACCTTTCAACAAGTTGGAATTTCCCCCATTGTCGTCATTACCGGCAGGGATACCGGAGACATTGAGCATGACTTAGCGGATTATGGAGTTATCTTTTTGCAAAATAAACAGTATGAGAACTCTCAGATGTTTGATTCGGCCAAAATCGGGCTGAGATTTTTAGAGAATAAATGTGACCAGGTCCTTTTCAATCCGGTTAACATTCCCATGTTTACCCCGGAGACTATCCGCAAAATGATGGAATGCAAGGCACAGGTAATTTCACCATCCTACCAGGGGAAGACGGGCCATCCTCTCCTGATATCTGCCCCGTTGATCCCTAAAATCCTGGAGTATAACGGAAGCATGGGCATGCGGGGAGCCATTCGCAGCCTGGGGATCGAAAGACAATGGATGGATATCGACGACGAGGGTGTTCTCCAGGGTATGGATGACCTTGATCGCTTGGATCTGCTCATAAAAAAACACAACCAGCATATATTGCATCCCTTTGTAAGAATAAGCATTGAAAAAGAGTTCTTGTTTTTCGATTCCCGAACCAAATTGCTGTTGCTTTTGATCCAGGAAACAAATTCTGTCCGAAGTGCCTGCCGGCATATTGCCTTGTCTTACAGTAAAGCCTGGAATATGCTCAACGGGCTGGAACAAGAGTTAGGGTATGCCGTGGTCAAAAGACAGCATGGCGGCAGTAAGGGCGGCAAGACTTATTTGACAAAAGAAGGCCTTGAATTCCTGGAAAAGTACCAGCGCTTTGAGCAGAATGTGCGCCAATACTCCAAGGATGAATTTAACCGGTTATTTTTAGAAGACGGTTTTTAGGAAAGCAAGTGCTTTTGAGAAAGAATTTGATGAAGTATAACCTCCTACTTATAATGATTCATAACACCAGCTGTTGTGAATTATTGTAAGACAGGAGGTTATTTATGTTTACTTTAAATATCAATGGCGAAGATGTCGTTTCTATGTCCGACAAACCTCTCTTGAGCTTTTTAAGAGATGACTTGAGGATTACTTCGGTAAAAGATGGCTGCAGCGAAGGGGCCTGCGGGACATGCACGATTTTAGTTGACGGCAAAGCAGTTAAAGCTTGTGTGCAGAAAGTATCCAAGTTCGCTGGCAAGCGGATTCTGACGGTTGAAGGATTGAGTGAGAGAGAAAAAGCAGTTTATGAACACTGTTTTGGAGAAGCAGGTGCGGTTCAGTGCGGTTTTTGTATTCCGGGCATGATCATGAGCGCCAAAGCCTTGTTGGATGTTAATTCCAATCCCACCCGAGGGGATGTCAAGAAGGCCATCAAGGGAAACATTTGCCGCTGTACCGGTTATAAGAAAATTGAAGAAGCTATTTTAAGGGCTGCAGATTATTTCAGGGATAATCTTGAAATCCCCAGTTCGCCCAGTGAACTGAAATTGGCCCAGAAATTTAAACGTATTGATGCAGCAGAAAAAGTTAATGGCACAGGGGTTTTTGTCGATGATCTTGTCCTCCCGGACATGATTTATGCAAAGGCAGTTCGTTCCAAATATCCCAGAGCTGTTGTAGAAAAAATCGATATCAGCAAAGCTGAAGCTCATCCGGACTGTGTGAAAATTTTGCTGGCCAAAGATGTCCCCAATAATCTGATCGGACATGCCAAGCAGGATTGGGATGTCATGATTCCTCAAGGGGGTACCACCAGATATGTGGGAGATTCCCTGGCTTTAGTAGCAACCTATCATAAAGACAAACTGGATGAAGTATGCCGCTTAGTTGAAATAGACTATACCGAACTGGAACCCATAACCTGCCCCACAGATGCCTTAAAGGCTGATGCTCCCTTAATCCACGCCGACGGAAATGTCATGAGCCGCGCCAGTCTCCAGCGGGGCAATGCGGATGAAGCTATTAAGAATTCGAAATATGTGGTAACCAGAAAGTATAAGACCCCCTTTCAGGAGCATGGATTCCTGGAACCGGAATGTGCCATTGCCCTGCCCGAGGGAGAGGACGGTATTTTTCTGTATTCCGGTGCTCAGTCCGTGTATGATGAACAGCGTGAAATCGCCATGATGCTGAAGATTCCCGTGGAAAAAGTGCATTGCCGTACCCAACTGGTGGGCGGCGGCTTTGGCGGCAAAGAAGATATGAGTGTCCAGCACCATGCGGCCTTAATGGCCTGGCATACCCAAAAACCGGTAAAAGTTAAATTTTCCCGGCAGGAAAGTCTTGATTATCATACCAAACGCCATGCCATGGAATTGGAGTTCACCACAGCTTGTGACGAAAATGGTTATTTAACCGGTATGAAAGGGGTTATCATTGCGGATACCGGTGCTTATGCCTCCCTGGGCGGACCTGTACTGCACCGGGCCTGCACTCATGCCGCCGGACCCTATAATTATCAGAACATCGATATTTTCGGCATGTCTGTTTATACCAATAACGTGGTGGGCGGGGCCTTCCGGGGCTTTGGGGTAACTCAAAGCTGCTTTGCGACGGAAAACAATATTAACCTGCTGGCAGAAATGGTGGGAATCTCACCCTGGGAAATGCGTTACCGCAATGCCATCCGTCCCGGGCAAATCCTGCCTAATGGGCAGGCAGCGGATGAAAGCGTGGCCATGGCCGAATGTTTGGAGGCGGTTAAGGATATCTATGAGTCCCATCCCTATGCGGGCATTGCCATCGGCTTTAAAAACAGCGGCACAGGTGTGGGAAAAAAGGATATCGGCCGCTGTATTTTATCCATTGAGGAAGGCAAAGTCCATATCCGCACCTCGGCAGCCTGTATGGGACAGGGAATCGGCACAATGTGCGCCACGGTGCTCTGTCAGACCACGGGCATAGACCCGGCCCTGATCGTCCATGAAAGAGCGGATACGGTGCGCACTCCTAATTCAGGGACCAGCACCGCTTCCCGGCAGACGGTGGTTACCGGTGAAGCCGTCAGACGAGTTTCGGAAAAATTGAAAGCAGAATTGGATCAAGGCTTAACCCTGGCGGATTTGGAAGGAAAAGAGTTTTACGGGGAGTATTCTGCTAAGACGGATCCCATGGGAGCTGTCAAAGAGAATCCCATCAGTCATGTGAGTTATAGTTATGGAGCTCAAGTTGTGATACTCAATGAAGAAGGAAAAATTAACAAAGTTGTGGCAGCCTTTGATGTGGGAACTCCCGTGAACATTCAGTCCGTTGAAGGACAGATCGAAGGGGGGATCGTCATGGGCTTAGGCTATGCCCTGAGCGAAGAGTTTAAAGTTGAGGGCGGTTATCCCAGGACAAAACTAGGAACCTTAGGACTGATGAGGGCCACGGAGGTTCCGGACCTGGAAGTTATCCTGGTGCAAGGG
This sequence comes from Desulfosporosinus orientis DSM 765, assembly GCF_000235605.1. Taxonomy (GTDB): domain Bacteria; phylum Bacillota; class Desulfitobacteriia; order Desulfitobacteriales; family Desulfitobacteriaceae; genus Desulfosporosinus; species Desulfosporosinus orientis. The sequence continues at coordinate 4,658,302 of NC_016584.1, read as the reverse complement.
AAAGGGAAAATCCCTGAAACCTATGGAGCAAAAGGTGTGGGAGAATTGTGCCTGATTCCCACAGCTCCGGCCTGCTCCCATGCTTATTACCGGTTGGACGGCAAATTCCGCGCTCAGCTGCCCTTGCGAGATACCTTTTATAAAAAGCTATCAACTAAAGGAACAGGCAGGAAGTAAGCAAAGGAAAGCAATGGGAAGCATAAAATCAAAGGACTGTTTAATCAGAAAGCGAGAGGTTTGAATGAAAATTAATGGCATCATCCTGGCTGCAGGGTTATCCAGCCGTATGCAAGCCTTTAAACCGCTTTTAAAATTGCAGAACAAAACAGTGATTGAATCCTGTATTGACAGTATGCTAAAGGCCGGCGCAGGCCAGGTGATCCTCGTGCTGGGTTACCGGGCTGAAGAAGTTGAAGCTTACCTGGCAGATAAGTACGCCCGTTCCCGGCTGAAGCTTGCCTATAACCAAAACTATGCAGAAACGGATATGCTGACATCCATAAAAATCGGAGTCTCTGCCCTTAAGCCCTGTGATGCTTTTTATCTCCTGCCGGGGGATATGCCGGCCATTCATCCAGAGACTTTCAGGGCAGTAAAAGAGGCTATGCTCAGAACCCAGGCCTTGGCGGCCTTTCCGGCCATTGACGGAAAGCGCAAACATCCGCCCTTGATTTCCTGGCAGTGCAGAGATCTCATTCTCAATTTTACGGGAGAAGGGGGCCTCCGTGAAGTCTGGAAAACCCTTGAAGACCGGGTGGCGACAGTACCTGTGGAGGATTTGGGCTGCCTGATGGATACAGACACAAAGGAAGATTATCACAAACTGGTCAACTACCTGGCTGATCAACATTCTATACCGGGGGAATATATCTTATGATTGAAAGAGGAGGGGCTTTATGGAAGGGATAAGTAAACCCGTAAAGAAAAAGGATCATGATTCTAAGATGAGCGGCCGTGCGCTATACGTGGATGATCATGTCATGGAGGGCATGCTTTTGGGGAGGCTGCTGCACTCTGCCAAGGCCAGGGCCCGCATTGCCGGGATTCTTCTGCCCCAGCTGCCTGAGGGCTATTATGTGGTGGATAAGAATGACGTTCCCGGTATCAATCAGGTTCATATCGTTCAGGATGATACCCCGGTTTTTGCCGGGGATACTGTGGAGTATGTAGGTGACCCGATCCTGATGGTTGTAGGTCCGGAGCTCAAAGAAGTGGAGAGAATCCTGAATGAGATCGTTGTGGTCTATGAAGACCTGGAGCCGGTTCTGGATATGCTTAAGTCGGACACGGTTTTCTTCAATTATAACTATGCCAAGGGAGATATTGAGAAGGCTTTGAGAGAAGCGGACCGGGTGTTCACAGAGACCTTTCAGACCGGCTATCAGGAACAGGCTTACCTGGAAACCCAGGGCATGCTTGCTTATCCCCATGACGGACGCATGACTGTCCGAGGTTCTTTGCAGTGTCCTTATTATGTCCATGGTGCAGTTGCTAAAGCCCTGGATTATGAGGAGAAAGACGTTCAGGTCATCCAGGATGTTACCGGCGGGGGCTTTGGCGGTAAGGAAGCCTTCCCTTCCATCCTCGCCTGTCAAACGGCAGTGGCAGCCAAAAAGGCCAACAAGCCGGTGAAGGTGGTTTTTGAGCGGCGGGAAGACATGGAGTTTACTTCCAAACGTCACCCATCCATCTGCACTTATAAAGTTGCTGTTAAAGATGGGGAAATTACCGGGATGGATATTGATGTCCTCTTTAACAGCGGCGCCTATACTACCCTTTCCCCTGTGGTCCTGCAGCGGGGCCTGATCTGTGCCAATGGGGTTTATCGCGTTGACAATCTCCGGGTTGCCGGGCGGGCGGTAAAAACCAATACCGTGCCTTGCGGCGCCTACCGGGGCTTTGGCGCTCCCCAGACCTTTTTCGCCGTAGAAATGATGATGGATCATCTCGCTAAGGAAATGGGCCTGGATTCCCTGGAACTAAAACAAAAGTATATGGTTAAGCAGGGTGATGCTACTTCCACCAGCGGTAAATATCATTTCCATGTACCCTTGCCGGAAATGATTGAGGAGATTGAGGAACTGACAGGTTACCGGGAAAAACACAGACAATATAGAAATCAGACCGGCCGCTACCGGAAAGGTATTGGATTGTCCATGTTCTTCCATGGCTGCGGCTTCACCGGCAGCGGGGAACGGGACATCATTAAGGCTGTGGCCAGGCTCAGAAAAAACCCGGATGATACGGTAGAGATCCTGGCCAGTAACTCAGATATCGGGCAAGGCCTGAAAACGACCTTCAGTAAAATTGTGGCTGATACTCTGGGAATTCCTCTGGATAGGGTCTTAATCGAGAACCCGGATACGGACCGTGTTCCCGACTCAGGTCCCACTGTAGCCAGCCGTTCCCTGATGACCGTTGGGGGATTGCTCAGGCGGGCAGCAGAGAGGCTTAAGGAAGAATGGAAAGCCGGAGAAGAACAAGTGATTGAAGAACATTTCGTTGAGCCTGATTTTGTAATCCCCTTCAGCATTACAGAATTCAAGGGTGATGCCTATCCCACCTATTCCTGGTCGGTTAACGCCATTGAAGTGGAAGTGGATACCCTCACCGCTACAACCAAAATCCTAGGAGCATGGGGGATTTTCGACGTAGGAGTTCCGGTGGATATGAATATTATTTTAGGACAGATGCATGGGGGATTTCTCCAGGGGATCGGCTATGCTTCCATGGAGGAGATGAATTGCAACGATAAAGGAATGATCCGCAACAACAGTTTAAGCGATTACATCATTCCTACAGCCGTAGATGTCCCCAATCTTGTGACAAAAATCATGAACAATCCCTATACTCACGGTCCCTATGGTGCAAAAGGCGCCGGAGAGCTTCCTCTCGTCGGGGCGGCTCCGGCTTATGTGGAAGCCATGGAAAATGCCCTGGGCGTCAACCTGAATAAAGCGCCTTTCACACCGGAAGATACCATGAGAGTTTTACGGGAGGTGCTTAAATAATGGTAAAATTTATCCTTAACGGCTCGGAGGTCGTCTCCCAGGCCGAGGAAAACGCACGTTTGCTGGATGTTCTCCGCCAGGAATTCTGGATTACGGGAGTCAAATGTGGGTGTAAAGAAGGTGAATGCGGGGCCTGTTCCGTCATTCTTGACGGAAGGCTGGTCAACTCCTGCCTGGTGGCCCTGGGCAGTATTGAAGGGAGTACGGTTACCACCATCGAGGGCTACCGTGATACAGAGCGTTTTGCAGCCCTGGATAAAGCCTATGCTTCAGTCAGCGCGGTACAGTGCGGGTTTTGCATTCCCGGCATGATTCTTGCTTCCGAATGCATACTGGCGAAAAACCCCAACCCCAGCGAAGCAGAGATTCGGGCAGGTATTTCCGGGAATCTTTGCCGGTGTACCGGTTATAACGCCATTGTCCAGGCAATCAGCATTGCGGCAGAGGAGGGGAAAGGACTATGGTAAAGGGATATCACCCTGCATCCTTGGAAGAAGCCCTGGCCATCCGGGCCCGGGAGATGGTCATTCCTTACGCCGGAGGAACCGACTTGATGATTAAACCGGAGGAAAAGGCCGGTTATCTGTTCTTGAACAAAGTATCCGAACTGAAAAACATCACGGAGGATGGGGAATACATTAGGATTGGTGCTGCCTGTACCTTTACAGATATTCTGGAAAGTGACCTGGCTCCGGCAATTTTAAAAGAAGCTGTTTCCCAGATCGCGGCACCAGCCATTCGCAACCTGGGCACCGCCGGCGGCAATATCTGCAACGGATCGCCAAAGGCGGACAGTGCCCTGATCTTTTGGGCTGCCGACTCGAAATTGCGCCTGATCAGCAGCCAAGGGGAACGAGTCATTCCCATAAGCCAGTTCTATCTGGGCAGAAATAAAACCTCTCTGGAGGCTGATGAACTTCTCGCGGAGATTTTGATGCCTAAAACCGGTCTGAATCATTACTATTACAAGAAGGTTGGGGCCAGAAATGCCCTGGCAATTTCCAGGGTATCCTTTGCCGGCATCTTTGCTGCAGAGGGCGGCAGGGTCGTCTGCTGTCAGACTGCTTTCGGGGCAGTCAGTGAGGTTGTGATCAGACGCCCGGATCTTGACGCTATGCTGATCGGTAAAACCATCGAAGAGGCTAAAGCTCTTAAGAAAGAATATCTCAGAGCCTATGACCAGGCGATCCTGCCAATTAGGGGAAGAATTTCCGCGGAATATCGCAAGGTTGTCTGTATGAATTTACTCCGGGATTTTCTGGAAAGCAATGGAATGTGATCCTTTTGTGAATTTTCCCATAAAAGTCAAAGTAATGACTAGCATATATTTTCAAAACAGGCTATAATAAGTTTCATAAGCAATATCTTATGCAAAGATATAACTATTATATTATGCATAATGGTTTCTAAGGAATAAGTTTCCTGATTGTTTGCGGCACTTGTGTTTATGGCGTATTGAGCAAGTCTCTAACGTTTTAAAATCACCAATACATTGTTTAAGCAGAACAACGTATTGGTGATTTTTAAGTAATATTGACGATATTAATAACAATGCAAATGAGGAGTGAGACATTTTGGAGTGGTTTACCTTAACAATTGATGGGCGCGAAGTGAGCGTACCCAAGGGAACGACCGTACTTGAAGCATGTAGGATGCATAACATTCCAATTCCTACTTTGTGTCATGACCCGGAACTTACCCCTGCAGGTTCCTGTCGTTTGTGTATTGTCCAAATTGAAGGAATGCGCAATCTTCCTCCGTCTTGTGTAACCCAAGTATCCCAGGGCATGGTGGTTGAAACCCAAAATCTCAAAGTCCGGGCAGCCCGGAAAACTATTTTAGAGCTGTTGGTGGCGAATCATCCCTTGAATTGTATGACTTGTCAAAAGATGGGGGATTGTTCCTTAGCTAAGTACGCCTATGAATACGGTGTTACCGGAGAACTTTATCAGGGCGAACGCCGCAGTCTGCCCCTGGACGACGGGAATCCCTTCATTGTCAGGAATCCTAATAAATGTGTATTGTGCGGCAAATGTATTCGGGTGTGTGAGGAAATTCAAGGTCGAAGCGTTTTGGATTTTTCCTTCCGAGGGTTCGATACTCAGGTAGGTCCGGCCTTTAATCTTCCTTATCACGAATCCGATTGTGTCTTCTGTGGTTCATGTGTTTCAGTCTGCCCGGTAGGTGCACTAAGCGAGAAGAAAATGGTGGGTGAAGGGCGCCCTTGGGAAGTGAAGAAAGTTCAAACAACCTGCCCATTTTGTGGGACAGGCTGTAACTTCGATCTCAATGTGAAAGATGGAAAAGTAATTGGTGTTACCTCAAATCCCAATGCCCCGGTGAATGGCAAAGCCTTATGTGTCAAAGGCCGATTCGGAATGGATATGATTAATAACCCTAATCGCTTAACGACACCTTTGATTCGCAAAGATGGAGTGCTGGTGCCCGCGGAATGGGATGAGGCCTTAGATTTGGTGGCGGCAAAGTTCCGGGAAATCAAGGAGAATTACGGGGCGAATGCACTGGCTGCCTTAAGTTCGGCTCACTGTACAAATGAAGAAAATTACCTTTTGCAAAAGTTCATGCGTGGAGTTATTGGAACCAACAATATTGATCATTGCGCCAGGGTCTGTCACGCACCCACAGTTGCCGGTCTGGCCGTTTCCTTTGGCTCGGGAGCATCAACCAACTCCTTTGAAGAAATCCCTAACGCCAAAGTCATGTTTGTCATCGGAGCAAATCCTACGGAAGCACACCCGGTTGTGGGGACAAAGATGAAACAAGCCCTAGCCAAAGGGGCAAAGCTGATTGTCGCCGATCCCCGGCAAATTGAGCTGGCGGAGAGCTCCCATCTCTGGTTAAGACTTCGCCCCGGGACGGATGTCGCCCTTATTAATGGCATCATGAACATTATCCTGGCGAATGGCTGGGAAGATCCTTCCTTTATTGAAGCAAGGACGGAAGGTTTTGATAAGTTCGGGGAGAATCTGGAAAACTATCCGCCGGAAAAAGTAAGTCAAATCACTGGGGTTCCTGTGGAACAACTAGAGGAAGCGGCCAGGATTTATGCTACGGCAGAACGGGCCATGATTTTCTATACCTTGGGGATTACGGAGCACACCACCGGTACGGACAATGTAATGAGCCTGGCCAACCTGGCTATGCTGACGGGGAATGTGGGTAAAGAGTGTTCCGGAGTTAACCCTTTGCGCGGACAAAATAATGTGCAAGGTTCTTGCGATATGGGAGCACTGCCCGGCGATTACCCCGGCTATCAGAAGGTCGTAAATCCGGAAGTGCGGAAGAAATTCGAAGAAGCCTGGGGAGTTTCCCTCGATCCTAATATAGGACTCATGCTTCCTGATATGTTCAAGGCCGCTATTAACAGAGATCTGCGTGCTATGTATATTATGGGTGAGGATCCTGTGATCACTGATGCCGATGCCAATCATGTACGCAAAGGCTTAGAGTCCCTCGATTTCCTTGTTGTGCAGGACATCTTTATGTCAGAGACAGCTAAACTGGCAGATGTCGTGCTGCCGGGAGCCAGTTTTGCCGAGAAGACCGGCACCTTTACGAATGCGGAGCGGCGGGTACAAATGGTTAATCAGGCCATCAAGCCCATTGGCAATGCCAGGACGGATGGAGAAATCATTATTGAACTTGCCAACCGTATGGGTTATCCATCTTCTTATGAATCTTCCGAAGAGGTTATGCAGGAAATAGCCAGTCTTACTCCTCTCTATGGAGGGATTTCTCACCAACGTCTGGGGACGCAAGGATTGCAGTGGCCGGTGCCGAGTCTCGACCATCCCGGGAGTAAAGTCCTCCATCAAGAAACCTTCTCTCGCGGCAAAGGACTCTTTATGCCTATAGAGTATCAGGCAGCCAATGAACTGCCGGATGAAGAGTATCCCTTCGTATTAAACACCGGACGCAAACTCTCTCATTACAACGTGTTTACCCAAAATTCAGAAGCTCTGGAAAGTTATTCTCCCGAAGAACTTGCTGAGATTAATCCCTTAGATGCTCAACAACTGGACGTTAAAGAGGGGGAACGTGTTAAGGTGGTCTCCCGGCGGGGAGAACTGGAAACGAAAATCCGCATAACCGAACGTGTACCCCAGGGGATGATCTTTATGACATTCCATTATATGGAGACCCCGACGAATGTCTTAACTAATGGAGCTGCGGATAAGGTGTCCAAGACCTATGAGTATAAAGCTTGCGGAGTACGAATCACAAAAACAGCCTAATCCAAAATCTTAAAGTGCTTTCTTAATGAATGAATCACATAGTCCACATCCTGCAGGGAGTTAAAGTGGCTGCATTATCTCAGTATAATCCGTTCATGACACCATTCCTCAAATGATTAGGCCCTCCTGTAGCTGCATTTCAGCATCAGGAGGGCCTAATCATTTTAAGCATTTTACAGTACATTCTTTTGAAAGGAAATGAGGAAAGTCCGGCGAAAAAGAAAAGTAAAAGATACGTAATAAGGAGTGTATAAAATGATTCAGGTATATACTAATTATGTTGCATGTGACACTTATGAATCAGATCAAGCCTGGAAGAGGGGGAAAAATCCAGTGATAATCCAAGAATCCGTCTGTTAATGAGAAAACGGCCATGAAAACGTCGTGAGTATTTACAATTAATATGACCAGTTATATAATTAAGCCATGACAAGAAAAAAATGTGCAGATTTAGAACAAACGAAAAGGAAGCTATTAGAAACCGGCTTATCTCTTTTGGAGCAAAAAGGCTTTAATGCCACTGGTATTCAAGAAATCGCCACCATTGCTGGTATACCTAAAGGCTCATTCTATAATTATTTTGCTAGCAAGGAAGAGTTCGGCGTAGAAATTATTCGTTTTTATACCGAAACACATATTGAGCAATGGAAAATTTTGTTGGAGGCAGAAGATCATGGCGATGCGTATTTGGCGCTAAGTACAGTTTTTGTACAGCTCACTGCAGCATATGAATCGGCTGATCCTAAGAAGGGTTGCTTGCTGGGTAACTTAGCAGGTGAAATCAGTGAAGCCAGTGAAGAATGTCGTGTGGCGTTAGAGATTGCTGTCGGTGAATTCAAAAAGATATTAGCGCAACGCTTACTAAGTGGCCAGAAGAGTGGTAAAGTTAGGATCGATTTATCGGCAGAATGTTTAGCTGATTTGTTCTGGGATGCTTGGCAAGGCAGTTTGTTACGAATGAAGATCGAAAAATCAACGAAACCAGTGAAAAATACAATTGAGACCTTATTTGAAAAAATACTGTTACCCTAAAAGTTATTTATACTATTAGCAATATGTAGACCTTGCTAAGGTATTTTTTTAGAACATTTTTAAACGAATGGTCATTTTAGAGAATGAAGAATTTGCAGAAGACTAGAAAAATTGGAAAGTAGGAGTGATGAATATGGATCTGATTCAAGTTAACCAAGAGAAATGTATCCGCTGTGGACTTTGTGCAGAAGTCTGCCCCTCAGGAAGTATCATTATGGAGAATCAAGTGCCGCAGGCCACAGAACGGAATTGTATTGCCTGTGGACACTGCGTGGCTGTGTGCCCTGTGGCGGCAATGGATAACGTGAAGGCACCACTCGCCAAACAATTGCCGCTTGAAAATGTGCCTGTCCTTGACGCTGACACTGCAGCCCGCTTTCTCCGTTCTCGACGATCTATTCGCCGCTACAAACAAAATCCTGTACCACGGGAAAAAATAGTGCAGCTCCTCGATATCGCGCGATTGGCACCAACCGGAGGCAACACTCAAGGTGTTGCTTATCTCGTCATTGATAACGCTGAAACGCTGCGCAAAATAACGGCCGTTACAGTTGATTGGATGGAAGAGCTAGTACGAAGTGGTTCTGCATGGGCACAGTATTATAGTGGAGTAGTAGACACTTATCGTAAAACTGGTCAAGATGTTATTTTACGAAACGCTCCGAGTCTTATCGTGGCCATGACTTCAAAGAACTTTCAACCCCGTGGACGAGATAATACACATTTTTCACTCGCGTACGCTGAGCTCTACGCTCCGGCTATTGAATTGGGAACATGTTGGGCGGGATTCTTTGAAGGATGCGCATCTGCCAATTATAAGCCATTATTGAATATCTTGAAGCTGCCAGAAAACATGGTTGTCACCGGTGGATTGTTAGTAGGTTTCCCAAAGTATGCTTATAAACGATTAGTGGACAGAAACCCGTTGCAAGTGTCGTGGTGGGACTAAAAGGCCACGAGCTGTTAAGATTTTATTTACAAAAGAAGAAATGGAGTTAATGAATTTTGCGAAGAAAACACTAAAAGAAAAGATGCCTAAAAGAGTGTAAAGCGGCCTTAGTTATAATTGCTAAGGGCGCTATTTTTGTTACATAATTTGTTTGTTGCAAAGCAACCATCGGTTATCTAATACATTTCAGGTCCATTAAACATCGGATCAATAAATCTGAATCATTATTAAAAAAAACCATAAGATGTATATTGAACAATAATTATTACTATGATATAATAATTATAAATTAAGCATAGCTTCGATTAATACCTTTTGTCTCATACTTTTAGAGCTGGTTTAATCCTCTAGCCGTAGAATCATTTCCGAAATGCTTAAATCTATAAATAGGAAAGGTTGATCGAAATGTTTAAAAGAATTCTGGTTCCCACCGATGTTTCGGAGGCTTCACGCAAGGCTTTGATTACTGCATTACAACTTGCGAGGCAATTTAACTCTGAAGTTGAACTTTTCCATGTTACGTACAATCCTGAGGCGTATTGGGGCTATACAGTGTCTTATGATATTGTTGTACCTCAAGAGCAAATAGATCAAATCGGAGAAGCGGCGTTGGAAGCAGCTTTAACGGGAATTGACGTACCCGATATTCGCATACAGAAGAAGCATATTTCCGGTCATCCTGCAGCTGCAATTATTGAAGAAGCTAAAGGAGACTTTGACCTCGTAGTAATGGGTAGTCACGGTCATGGACCGATTACAGGCGCTGTATTGGGAAGCGTAACTCAACGAGTTCTCGCGCATATTCAATGCCCAGTACTCGTAGTAAAGTAGTCAACCATAGAGAAGATAATAAACTTCAAATAAAAAAGGAGGACAATAAAATGAAAAAATATCAGTGTTCCGTTTGTGGTTATGTTTACGACCCTGCCATTGGAGATCAGGATTCCGGTATTGCCCCCGGAACATCGTTTGAAGATATTCCGGATGACTGGGTTTGCCCAACATGTGGTGTTACAAAAGATCAATTTGAACCCATAGAATAAGGAGAAACAAGAAGGTGAATACATGAAACCGATTCAAATTAAAGAAAACATTTATTGGGTTGGGGGAATTGACTGGAATATCCGTAATTTTCACGGATATTCCACCCCGAGAGGAACGACCTATAATGCCTATCTCATCATTGATGAAAAGGTGACTCTTATCGATACTGTGAAGCATTACTTAATTGATGAAATGTTAGCCAGGATATCGGAAATTATTGATCCAACAAAAATTGACTATGTTGTCTCAAATCATGTGGAAATGGATCATTCTGGTGGATTGCCTCGGATCATGGCCTTAACACCTAACGCTAAACTATTTACATCACCCAATGGAGAGAAAGGACTAAAAGCCCACTACAAAGGGAATTGGGATTATACCATCATGAAATCGGGAGAAACACTGTGTTTGGGCAATCGTAATTTGACCTTTGTTAATACTCCAATGGTTCATTGGCCTGACAACATGGTTTGCTTTGTTCCTGAAGAAAAGATTTTATTTTCTAACGATGCTTTCGGTCAGCATATCGCAACTTCGGAACGTTTTGATGACCAACTTCCACTCGGTATTGTGATGGAAGAAGCTGCAAAGTACTATGCAAATATCGTTCTTCCTTATGGTAGTCAAGTTCAAAAAGCCTTAGAATCCGTTGGTGGTCTAGAAATCGAGACAATTGCCCCTAGCCATGGAATAATTTGGCGTACAAATATTCCGGCTATAATCAGTGAGTACCAGAAATGGTCCAAGTATGAAACGGAAGAAAAAGCGGTGATTGTGTACGATACAATGTGGAACTCTACCGAAAAGATTGCCTTTGCAATTCAAAATGCCTACGAGGCAAAAGGTATTACTACCCGAATGATGAATCTTAAATATAACGATATCTCCGATATTATGACCGAAGTACTTACCTCAAAATATATTTGTATAGGTTCTCCGACGATTAATAACAATATTTTACCGACTGTCGCCGCATTCTTGGCTTATCTGAAAGGATTGGCTCCCCAAAGACGGGTAGGTTTTGGTTTTGGTTCTTATGGTTGGGGAGGTCAGAGTGTAGGTCTCATTGAAGAAGCATTAAAAAGTATGCGTTTTGAAGTATTAGATCAAATTCGAATTCAATACATTCCGGATAGCGACCAGTTAAAAGAAGTAACCAAAAAAGTTATGGAGGGATTAGGATGACAAAATTACGTGAACTCTATAAATGCAGTATTTGTGGCAATGTGGTGGAAGTTGTTGAACAAGGGGCTCCGGCCCTGGTATGCTGCCATCAGCCGATGGAGAAACTGGAAGCTAAAACGGAGGATGCCGCTAAAGAAAAACATGTCCCGGTAATTGAAGCCTCGGGTGAAGGAATCTTGGTTAGAGTGGGCAGTGTGGAACACCCGATGGAAGAGAAGCATTCGATTCGTTTTATTGAAGTATTGACGAAGGACCAGGTATTGAGAGCAGAGTTAGTACCTGGACAAAAACCAGTTGCAGAATTTCGTATTAAACAAGAGGATGTAGTGGAGATTAGAGAGTACTGTAACCTCCATGGTCTATGGAAAGTAAATCTGTGATTACAAACAACTCTTAGAGAATCTTGAACAGGGAAAGGTTTTCAAAAGGATGGCAAAGTTTATTGGAAATGCAGGAGGCATTATAAAAAAATAAAGTTATGACGTTACTCCCTCAGTTGACATTTGTAAAAAGACGAAAAAACTTTAGGTATGTAGAATTAAAAACCCCTAGTTCACGATTTGCATATTAAAATCGTGCCTAGGGGTTTTTAAAATTAAAACAACGACGTCGGTCTCTGACAAGCAAACTCTGCTTTCTTTAGGGGTGATATTGCCTAAATTAACGCCGTCTTCAATCCACATAGTTACAACAGAGAGAATGTAGGCACAGAAGATAGACGTTGTTTTATTCGCTCTTAAGTATCAGTTGCTTATTACTACTCGACAGATAATTTATAGCCTATGCCCCAGATGGTTTTCAGGTATTCTGGTTTACTTGGATTTTCCTCAATTTTTGACCTCAAATGCCGAATGTATACCATGATCGTATTGTCATCAACTATGTTATCTCCCCAAACATTTTGATAGATCTGTTCCTTACTAAAAACTTGATTCGGATTTTCCATAAAAAATTTCATCAAAAGTGCTTCCTTTGAAGATAAAGGCAGTTCAATTTCGTTTTTATAGCAGGTATAAGTTTTGAGGTTAAAGACAAATGGATCAAGAATTATTTTGAAATATTGATTTTTCGCATCAAGGAGTTCCCGATAACGTTTAATTTGAGTTTTAACTTGGGCACAAAGTACTACAGGACTAAAAGGTTTGGTTATATACCCATCTGCACCGATTCCAAATCCGATAATCTTATCATAATCTTCTTTTTTACCACTCAATAGAAAAACAGGAATATTGATACCCTGAGAACGGATGGTGCTAATAACATCATACCCATTGATATCCCCCATCATGATATCCAAAATAATAAGATCAAAGGAGATGCGCTTAATCATCTCCAGTGCCTCACTCCCGTTTTTGGCCTGGTAGACTAGTATATTCTCATGGTCAAGGGCGGTTGAAACTAGTTTTCTAATGTAATCTTCATCGTCAGCAATCAGTACAACAGGCTTATTCAATTTAATACCTCCCTCGAAAATCCATATAATCTAAAGTAGGACATATCTTATCAGCTTGTTCTTCGGCAAGTCAATCCTTAATAATTTTTAAGATGTATTCAGAATCTTTTAAGATATCTCCTTTATAATAAAATTCAAGCAATAAAGATACAAAATAGTTTAATAATAAACATAATACTCGATATATAATAAATTAACCATAGGTTGTACAAATATGTTACATAAAGAGGATAGATATTAATGGGTATTATCGCAAATAAAGATCTTAACAGAAAGAATCTGCTAACCCTGATCTTGTTTGTAACCACATTTCTTATTTTGGTATATATGGTATATAAAACCTATTGCGAAAACACAAATACGATCATTGCCCAGCAGGAGCAGCAAATGCTGACGATTTCCAAATCTGCGAGCACAAATTTGGAGGTATTTTTCAATGAAAAAACTGATAATTTGAAGATCCTTACAGGAAACCACGATGTGGCCTTGGGTATGGCAAGTTTTGATTTTGGGGCTTTGCAGAATGCGCTTGGAGCTTTTTATCAAGCCAAGCATGAGAGTGTTCAAAGAATATACGAAGTAAACAAAATAGGTGAGATTGTTTACATGTATCCCGAGGCGAACGGCGAAGAGGCTGGGAAAATTCATAACATGCTCAATGAAGATATTCAAAAAGTTCTGAAGGAAAGAAAGTCCTTCATAAGCAGGGCAAAAATGGACCAGCCCGGACATTTCGTTGTGAATATCTTCGAGCCGGTGTTTTTGGACAGGGAATTTGAAGGGATGCTTGTCGGTTCTGTTGATTTAAATGTAGTTTATGAAAGTCTGTTAAAGTCTGTAAAGGTTGGTCAGAAGGGTTATATTATGGTCAAAGATCAGGATGGGATCATCCTGATGCACCCGGCTAAGGATCAAATAGGAATTGATGTCATCGATACGCGGAAACAGCTTTATCCGAATTTTGACTTCAAAGATTTAGAGAATTTGGTTAACATGCAAATGAGCCAGAAGGAGGGTGTTATGGAGTACTACTCCTACTGGTGGACAGATAAGGATCCAAAAAGGACAAAAAAGCTCAATGCATTTTCTAGAGCAAATATTGGGGACTCGTTTTGGATTGTGGCTGTAACCATGGATTATGATGAATTGGAAGAACCGATTGCTCAAAACCAAATAAGAACCTTTCAAATCTTCGGATTAATTGTTTTGATCTTTTCTGTGGCCGTCTTTATAATCATGAGAGTCCTGAGAAACAAGAAAGCTCTCGAAGTTGAAACAAAATATCTAAGAGAGTTAAATGCGGCAACAGAGGAACTGAGAAATAAAGATTTGCAGTTGCAGCATGCCCAAAAGCTTCAGGTGATCGGAACACTGACTGGGGGTATTGCTCATGAGTTTAACAATTTGCTTTCTCCGATTCAGGGATATACAGAAATCATTATGAACCAAGTTGACCCCAAGGAGGAAATTTATGATTACTTAAATGAGATTTCTGAAGCTTCTGGAAAAGCCAAGGATATCATCGAGCAGATCCTGGTATTCAGCCGTTTGGATAACGGAAAATCCAAATTTATTCCCTTCAACATTGAAGAGCAGGTTGAAAAAACACTGAAATTGCTTAAATGCACTCTGCCTCTCAATGTAGAGTTGATCTACAAGAAAGAAGATACTGGAGTTATTCTTGCCAACAAAGTACAGATTCATCAAGTCCTTTTTAATTTATGTAAAAATGCTTACCATGCGATGAAAGACACAGGCGGGGTTCTCAAGGTAACGCTGGATACAGTTCCCATGGAGGAGATTAAACAACAGGCTCCTCAAGGGTTTACAGCGGATGTCAAACATTTTGTAAGAATTTCTGTTTCCGATACAGGTTATGGCATGAGTAAGGAAACGGTTTCCAAAATATTCGATCCCTTCTTTACGACAAAACTGATCGGTGAGGGTACAGGTCTGGGGTTATTTATCGTCCAAGGCATTGTTCAAAATCATCAAGGATTTATTTTGGTAGTAAGTGAAATAGGCAAAGGAAGTACATTTACTGTATATTTTCCAAAACTCTCAACCCGGCTTGAAGATAGTAAAGAGTATGCCGAGAAAATACCGGGGGATTTGAAGACCGTTTTACTGGTGGATGATCTGGAGAAAGTCTTAAAAGTGACTAAAAAGGGCCTCGAACCGTTTGGTTTTAAAGTATATGCCGAATCAAACAGCGTGGAAGCCCTCAAGGTCTTTGAACAGAACCCAGACAGATTTGATATTGTGGTTACCGACCAAGCCATGCCTTATATTAGAGGCCTGGAACTGGCGGAACGCATGAAGGTACTAAATCCCACGATTAAAATTCTTCTTGTGACGGGAGTTGTGGAGGAAGAGGTTCTGGAATTCAAGGAAAAATCAATTATCGATGATTATATGTATAAGCCGGTCACCGGTTCAGAAATGGCCAGGAAGATCCGCGAAATTCTTCAATCTGAAGGAAGATGAACACCAATGTGGATGGATAGTTTACAGGAACAGGTCATCAAATTAACAGAGCCAAGGGATAGGAAAGCGTTAGAGGAATTTCTGAATAGCCATGGACTGGCAATGGACAAAAATCTAGAATATTCCATGGTGTTGACTGACGGCAGCAGGATTGCCGCTACAGGGTCCTTTACGGAAAAGGTCCTGAAATGTATTGCAGTTGATGATCAATACAAAGGTATGGGACTATCGGCAAAGGTTATAACGCACTTAGTGAATGAGCAATACAGGAGAGGCAGGACCCATTTGTTCATTTATACAAAGCCTGAAAACAAGCAGATATTTTCAGATTTAGGCTTTCACCTAATAGCCGAGGTACCCTACAAAGTTGTGCTGATGGAAAATCGACAAGATGGAATCACAAGGTATTTGCATGAAATTTCTAGTGAGTCGGGGAATATCGTTCCTTCTGCTGCGGTCGTTGTTAACTGTAATCCCTTTACCTTAGGTCACCAATATTTACTTGAATATGCCGCATCACGCTGTCAAAAGCTTCACATATTCGTCGTCTGGGAGGACAGGTCAAGTTTTCCTGCGGAAATCAGATACCAATTAGTGAAAGAAGGGGTTAGTCATTTAACGAATGTTGTCATTCACAAAGGGAAGGATTATATCATTTCAGCTGCTACTTTTCCTTCGTATTTTATTAAGGAATACGAAGATATTGTGGAGACTCATGCGCAACTGGATCTTATGATCTTTTCCCATAATATTGCAACTGCTTTGAATATCCAAAAACGGTTCATTGGGGAAGAACCTTACTGTGCAGTAACATCGACCTATAATAAAACGATGCAGACGATACTTCCTCGCGAGGGGATCGAAGTTGAGGAAGTACCAAGGTTAACCACGGATGGAGCCGCGATCAGCGCATCCAGGGTCCGGAAACTGATTCGACGTGGGAAAATACAATCTGTCGAGAAGCTTGTTCCTCAAACGACCTATCAATTTCTATTATCATCAGAGGCCGGAGAAATCATCCGACAGATTCAGTCAGACTGCATGAGGCATTAATATAGATATTTCATATTAACCCATTTGCCGATTGGGCCTGTATGGGCTTATCCCGGCGTTTTTGTTATGCGCAAATGTATACAAGATACAAAAAACGGAGGAGGTTAACACAATTGATCATTAAAGAGGTAGGAATTGCTGGCACTCTTGAATCGAGTGACATCACGATTTCAATTGAACCTAACGTAGGTAAGGGAATTGAAATCATGTTAACAAGCACGGTAGAAAGACAGTTTGGTCGTCAGGTCAGAAAAGCAATCAGGGATTCGCTGGAGGAAATGGGGATTACGGATGCACTTGTCCATGCCAATGATAAGGGAGCCTTAGACTGTACAATTCAGGCCAGAGTTATGACTGCGGTGAGCAGAGCAACCGGTACACCATGCTCCCCTTGGGAGGTGAAATAGATGCAGAATTTGAGACGAACAATGCTCTATGTTCCAGGTAACAATCCTGGAATGATTCGGGATGTGCATATCTATGGTTCGGATTCGATCATGATTGACCTGGAAGATTCTGTATCGGTCCATGAAAAAGATGCTGCACGCCTGCTCGTTTATCACTCCTTAAAGACGTTGGACTATGGCAATACCGAAGTGCTGGTAAGGGTTAACGCGCTGAACACACCCTATGGGAGGAAAGATTTTGAAGCCATGGTGCGGGCGAAGCCTGATGCCATTCGTTTACCTAAAACCGAAACAGCCGAAGATGTCCTCGAAGCGGATCAATTAATCTCTAAAATTGAACAGGAAATTGGGATGGAACAGGGGACAATCAAGCTCTTTGCGGCCGTCGAAAGCGCCAAGGGGGTTTTAAACGCTCAGCAAATCGCTACGGCAAGCGATCGCTTAATAGGGATTGCTATTGGAGCAGAGGATTTTGTGACGGATCTGAAAACGACTCGCTCGCTTGAAGGGATCGAGCTCTTAACCGCCAGAAGCTTAGTCTTGTTTGCTGCCAGGGCAGCAGGGATTGCTGCCGTCGATACCGTTTTCTCGGATGTCGAGGATGAAGAAGGCTTTACGAATGAAGTGAAATTAATCAAGCAATTGGGCTTCGATGGAAAATCAATCATCAATCCACGTCAGATCGATATTGTTCATAAAGTTTATACGCCCACTGAAGAGGAAATCAGAAAATCTTTGCGCATAATTGAGGCTATTAAGGAGGCCGAAGAAAAGGGCTCAGGAGTCATCAGTGTCGGCGGCAAGATGGTAGACAAGCCGATCGTGGAACGAGCACGCAGAGTCCTTGACCTGGCTGATGCGAGTAAATGTGGAACGAGGTGGATGTAATGCAGAATGGAGTTAATCGTGAAATTCCGATTCAGATTGACGGGCTAGGGCTTTTAAAGCCATTTTATAAAAAAATGCACAATGGACAACCGAAGAACACGGAAAGATTGAAAGAACGCCAGCTAAATCCCGATAAAAATAAGATTGTTGAATCCCTCGAACAGGCTATCGCAGCGATTGGATTAAAGGATGGAATGACAATATCCTTCCACCATCATTTTCGTAATGGTGACTATATCGTCAACATGGTTCTTAAGGTTATAGCTAATTTGGGATTTAAGGATCTGGTGCTGGCTCCCAGTTCACTTTCGGAAACTCATGCCCCCTTGATTGAACATATCAAAAACGGAGTTATCCGGAGGATAGAAACCAGCGGACTGCGCGGTGAGCTGGCTAATGCCATTTCCAATGGGCTGATGGACATACCGGTTGTGATCAATTCACACGGAGGAAGAGCTCGCGCCATTGCTTCAGGAGAGCTTCCCATTGATGTTGCTTTCCTGGGAGTACCCTCCTGTGATCCTTATGGTAATGCCAACGGGTATTCCAGGGAAAATGTGGCAGCTTCGGCTTGCGGATCTTTGGGATATGCCAAGGTGGACGCCCAGTATGCGAAAAATGTTGTCCTGATCACCGACAATCTGGTGCCGTACCCCAATGTGCCTTTTGGCATTCCAGAGTCCCAGGTGGATTACATTGTGGTGGTCGACAGTATCGGTGACCCAAAGGGGATTGTATCGGGAGCGACAAGGTACACCAAGAATCCAAAAGAGCTTTTAATAGCCAAGAGTGCTGCCGAGGTGATCGAAGCCTCAGGGTATTTTACTGACGGTTTTTCTCTGCAAACAGGTTCGGGCGGGGCCTCGCTTGCCACGACCCGGTTTTTAAGAGAAAAGATGCTGGCGGCAAATATCAAGGCCAGTTTTGCTTTGGGCGGGATTACCCAACAAATTGTAGATCTGCATGAGGAAGGTCTGATCAGTAGGCTTTTGGATGTTCAAAGCTTTGACCTAAAAGCCATGGAATCCTTAAAGAATAACAGGTTTCACCACCAGATCGATGCGGAATATTATGCCAGTCCTGATAACGAAGGATGCGCAGCCCACCAGTTGGATGTCGTCGTACTCAGCGCCCTGGAAATCGATCTTGAGTTTAATGTCAATGTCATTACCGGATCGGATGGCGTGATCCGTGGCGCTTCGGGAGGGCACTGTGATACAGCAGCCGGGGCTTCCGTGGCCATCATTGTTGCCCCCTTGATTCGCGGCAGAATGCCAACCATTTTGGATAGGGTCAATACTGTAATTACTCCTGGCTATACGGTGGATGTATTGGTTACCGACCAGGGTATCGCGGTCAATCCATTGCGGCCGGATCTCCTGCAAAACCTGAAGGCGGCAAGACTTCCTGTGTTTTCAATTGAAGAATTAAAGGCCAAAGCAGAAAGAATTGTGGGTAAACCTGACCCCATCCAGTGGGAGGATAAAATTGTCGGTTTGGTCAAATACCGGGATGGATCGATCATTGACGTTATTCGTCAGGTAAAAAAGGAAAGTTAAATTCAGTTAAGTTAAGTGGATTATCCAAGTAGACTTAAAAGTCTGCTTGGATAACTATAAAAAAATTAGGAGGAAGGATTAATGAAAATCAAAAAGGTCTTATCATCATTCCTGGTCGGCTCACTGGCAGTATCCGTCTTGTTGACAGGTTGTTCCAGTGGTGGATCCAAGGCTGCATCCGGAACAGCAGCCGAAGCGTATGCCCCCAAAAAAGCACTTGAGATGATCGCCCCCGCCGGTGCAGGCGGTGGTTGGGATCTCACAATGCGTGCGGTATCCAAGACACTTGGGGATACCAAGATGGTATCAGTGCCGATGCCTGTAACCAATAAGCCGGGCGGCGGCGGTGGAGTTGCTTTATCGTACTTGCAGGAAAAGAAGGGCAGCGATGGCACGATCAGTGTCTATTCCGCCCCTCTGCTTTTAATCAATCTTACAGGACAGACTCCTCTGAGCTATAACGACGTTACACCACTGGCTAAACTCATCGCCGATTACGAAGTGTTCGCAGTTAAAAAGGATTCAAAATATAAGACAATTAACGACGTCATGGATGCTTTAAAGAAGGATCCTAAAAGCGTAAAAGTCGGGGGCAACTCTGCGGCAGGAAGCCTTGACCACCTCGCTTTCTTGTCAGTTGCCAAAGCTGCAGGAGTATCGGTTGATCAACTTAAGAATATCGACTTTGTCAGCTTCCAGGACGGTTCCGCTCCTGCGCAGCTTTTAGGCGGGCATATCGACCTTATATCCAGTGGGTTAGGGGATATTAAAGGAATCCTCGAGAGCGGAGATGCTGTAGGTCTTGCAGTTACTTCTGATAAGAGGGTAGGGGAAGGAACCTATGCCAAAGTTCCAACTGCCAAGGAACAGGGCATTGATGCCACCTTCGTTAACTGGAGAGGACTGTTCGGACCTCCCGGAATGCCGGAAGCTGCTGTAAAGTACTGGAGTGATACCCTGAAGAAGATGTCGGATACTGATGAATGGAAACAGTTGTGTAAACAAAACGGATGGGATATAACCTATGCAGATAATGTAGAGTTTGCTAAATTCTTAGAACAGACGAACAATGACTATAAAGATTTGTTAAATTCAATCGGCATGCTTAAAAAGTAAAACAGCATGCGATGCACCCGGCGTCTACAGTGCAGCGCCGGGTGCAGTTTAAATCAAAAGAGGTGAAACTATGAATATCAATAAATTGACGGGCATTATTGTAACCGCTGTCGGAGTAATTTACTCCGTGCTAGCGTACACCCTGCCAAGAGCAAGCATCGGCAAGCCGATGGACCCTATTATCTTTCCTTTAGCTCTTGGCATCTGCATGACGCTGTGTGGAATCCTTATGCTGGCAACCATGGGTAAGGAAAAAGATGCCAAAGAGTCTAAAGCAATCAAAAAGCCATCCTCGAAAGGCATAAGTCTAGACGGCAAATTGATCATTTTTACTTGTGCTATGGGAATCCTCTACGGTATCTTATTCGAACCTTTGGGTTATGTCTTATCAACGATTATCTTTATGGGTGCGCTGCTGTTTGCGATTAACGACGGGCTGAAAAAGTGGAAGACGAACATTTTAGTTGCAATTGGGTTCAGTGTGGTTATTTATGTGATATTCAGCTATCTGCTCAATATTCCTCTACCGATGATGCCGATTTTTGAAATATAAGGGGGGATAAATCAAATGGAATCAATTCTTCACAATTTTTTCACTGGACTGCAGGTATCTCTGACGCCGATGAATATCCTGTGGGTAACTATTGGAGGCATCCTTGGAACCATCATCGGGATGCTGCCCGGGCTGGGTCCTGCCACGGGAGTAGCAGTGCTGCTGCCCATGACCTATGCCATGGGTCCGACATCTGCACTTATCACGATGGCCGGCGTATACTATGGCGCCATGTACGGCGGCTCACGGGCCTCCATCCTGATCAATACCCCGGGTGACGGAGCGGCTATCGCCTCAACCTTCGATGGCTATCCCATGGCGATGAATGGAAAGGCGGAAGCGGCCTTGGCTATTTCCGGTATTGCTTCCTTCATCGGGGGAACAATTTCGATTATCTTTATTATTTTCCTAGCGAATCCGGTTGCTAGTCTGGCACTGAAATTTGGGCCTGCGGAATATTTCCTTCTAATGTATACTGCCTTGGCTATGACGTCAAGTATGACCAAAGGGAATGCTCTAAAGGGTTTCATCTCCATGATCCTCGGACTAATGATCTCTATGGTGGGGCTGGACGGACAGTCCGGGGTTTCACGCTTCACCTTCGGTACACTCTCACTCCAGTCGGGAATCGACTTCCTAACGGTTATTATCGCCATGTACGCTTTAGGTGAAGTCTTTAAATGTTTCAAGGATTTGCGGGAAGGCAAGAAGAAAATGCAGACCAAGTTCGGCAAGATCTGGATTACCAAAGAAGACTGGAAGAAATGCTGGAAACCTATTTTAAGGTCTACACCATTAGGCTTCATTATCGGTGCACTTCCCGGTGCCGGTGGTACGGTAGCTTCTCTCTTGGCATACAGCAATGAAAGAGGTCTTTCGAAGAATCCGGATGATTTCGGCAAAGGTGAAATTGTCGGACTGGCTGCTCCTGAAGCGGCCAACAACGCCTCCTCTGTAGGAGCATTAGTACCGATGCTGGCCCTCGGTATTCCCGGTTCGGGAACGACGGCGGTTATGATGGGAGCCCTGCTTATGCTGGGACTTCAGCCCGGACCGCTTCTTTTCACACAGCACCCCGATATTGTCTGGGGCTTGATTGCCAGTATGGTTGTAGGAAACCTCATTCTTGGCATAATCAATATCCCCATGGCGGGAGCTTTTG
This sequence comes from Desulfosporosinus orientis DSM 765, assembly GCF_000235605.1. Lineage (GTDB taxonomy): Bacteria > Bacillota > Desulfitobacteriia > Desulfitobacteriales > Desulfitobacteriaceae > Desulfosporosinus > Desulfosporosinus orientis. The sequence goes on along the minus strand of NC_016584.1, from coordinate 4,636,147 downwards.
TTAGAGTATTAGCTGTACCGCCAAAGATCCTTTATCCCTCCATCCTCGGTTTAGCCTTTATTGGATGTTACGCCATCAGCAACAGTGTCTCAGATTTCTACCTCCTCGTTTTCTTTGGTTTGATGGGCTTCTTTATGGATAAGGCCAAAATTCCGTCTGCACCACTTATTTTGGCAGTTATCGTAGGGAATTCCATGGAGGTATCCTTCAGACAAGCTCTGATTCTATCGAACGGGAGTATGGGCATCTTTGGTGGATCGACAACGGCTATTGTACTTCTTATCTTAGCAGTAGTCTTCACTTTCTTTCCATTATTAAAGAAACTAACTATTTTTAACAAAAAGAAGGTTTCAGCATAATTGTTTTAATTACCGTAAAGAAGATTTGAAAACAGGGTAGTTCATCCTGTTTTCAAATGTATCAGCGTGTTAGCAAGTAGGAGCTATTGAACATGTTTTTTACTACCAATTGTCTTGTATGAGGAATCAATACGGTCAGCGGGGACATGAGCAATGCATCAGTCGTCGTAGTTTCAACTATTAAATCCAGTAACGTGTCCGAAAAGATCGTTTATCATAATTGAGGCGGCCAGAGCAGGGAAACAGACAAAAGGATAAAGGAGGTAACAATGGGATGGCAATAAGAATCACGGAAACAGTTTTAAGAGATGCCAACCAGTCACTCATCGCCACAAGAATGCCGTTCGAAGATTTTGAAGGAATTCTTGAGAAAATGGATCAGGCAGGTTATTACTCGCTGGAGTGCTGGGGCGGAGCAACCTTCGATTCATGCCTTAGATATCTTAATGAAGATCCCTGGGAAAGGCTCAGAAAAATTAAATCAAAGGTTAAAAACACTAAGCTTCAGATGCTGCTCAGGGGTCAGAATCTTTTGGGCTATAAGCATTATCCCGATGATGTCGTGCGCAAGTTTATAGAGCTTTCCGCCAAAAACGGAATGGATATCATTCGGATTTTCGACGCACTGAATGACTATAGAAATATTCAAGCAGCTGTTGATGAGACTCTGAAGCAGGGAGTGCATGCCCAGGGTACAATTGCCTATACGGTAAGCCCGATACACAATCTGGAGAAATATGCCGAAATGGGTAAACAGCTTGAAGCCATGGGTGTTCACTCAATCTGCATAAAAGACATGGCCGGAATCATGGGTCCCCAAGAAGCTTTCGATATGTTCAAAACGTTAAAGTCGACGGTAAAAATACCGGTATTCCTTCATACGCACTCGACAACAGGTCTCGCCCCCATAACCTGCTTGAAAGCGGTTGAAGCAGGCTGTGATGGAATAGATACTGCCATCTCTTCATTTTCCGGAGGAACATCCCAACCGGCTACAGAAACCATGTATTATGCCTTGTCCCAAATGGGCTATGAAACAGGGCTGAATGAAAAAGGACTGAAGCAAATTAACGATTTCTTCCGGCCGGTCAAAGAAAAGTTTATCGCATCCGGGGTACTGGATCCCTATGTCTTGGGAACCGAAACAGATGCTTTAGTTTATCAGATTCCCGGTGGAATGCTTTCTAACCTGATTGCCCAGTTGAAACAGCAGAATTCGTTGGATAAGCTCGATGAGGTCCTGGCCGAAACTCCCAGAGTACGACGGGATTTGGGATATCCTCCTCTGGTAACGCCAATGAGTCAGATGGTGGGAACACAAGCTGCGGCTAATGTACTCTCGGGAGAACGATACAAATTGGTCATGAAAGAGGTCAAGGCCTATATCCGAGGTGAATATGGCAGGCCGCCCGGTGAGATTGATAAAGAGCTTGTCAATAAGGTTTTAGGAGATGAAAAACCGATCACCACCCGGTTTGCGGACACGTTAAAGCCTATAGTCGCTGATACTCAAGTACAAGTCGCAGAATTTGCGAAAACGGAAGAAGATGTTATGTCCTATATTGTCTTTCCCCAGGTTGCAGAAGCTTTTCTCAAAAAGAGGCTGGAAAAAACAAGTAAGAACCAGGAAAAAATGGTTACCTATATTATTGAGGGCAAGTAACAAAGCAAAGATCTTCGAAATTGGAGGGAGAAGGATGAGTGTAGCAGACAAGTTGCTTCTGGGTGCGAACACGGCCATGATCGGCATGGGGATTGTTTTTATGGTTCTTGTTGTCTTATGGGCAATTATTGCAGCAGAATCTAAGCTGATAAGCGTTTTCTCAGAGCGCTTGAAGAAACCTGAAATTGCAGATAAGCCTGCCTATCTAAAGGAAGCCGACCTTGAAAGGAAAGGCATAACTTCCGGCGAGTGTGTGGTTACCGGCGGAGTTGACGATGAGACATTGGCCTTAATCATGACAGTTGTCAGCAATTCTGCGGATATTTCGTTAAACAGACTTCAATTGAGGTCAATCAAGGCGCTCTAAACGTGAGTATTTAAGCTGCAAATCAAGACTGGGAGGTTTTAATGATGAAATACAACGTAATAATAAATGGCAAAAAATTTGAAGTCGAAGTAGAAAAGTCTGATGAAGGAAACGATCAGGCCAAGAGCACAGGAAAGAAAGTTATGGAAGCGTCAGTCAATGTTGCTGAGAAATACAGGGATGCCTGCTCTTCTGAAGCAACCGGTACTGAAGAAACCATCGCCGCACCGATGCCAGGGACGATCGTGACGCTCAAAGTCAATGAGGGACAAACGGTGAAAAAAGGTGAAGTACTCTTAATCCTTGAAGCCATGAAAATGGAAAATGAAATTATGGCTCCTCGTGATGCGGTGGTCTCCAAACTTTTGGTTGCCAGCGGGACATCTGTGAAGACAGGAGATATGCTGCTATTACTCAAATAGTCATGAAGAGGAGGTGTTAAGATGTCATTTCTGACGAAACTCATAGCTGCACTGGCAGATATTTGGTCAACATCCGGATTTGCAGCGCTATCCATAGGTCACGTTATCATGATTGCCGTCTCCTTTGTACTCATTTACCTTGCTATTAGAAAAGGATTTGAGCCTTTGCTCCTTCTTCCGATCGCTTTTGGGATATTTCTAGTGAATCTTCCGCTGACAGGGTTAATGGACCCGCCACAAGCTGGAGGTACAGGAGGACTTCTATATTACTTGTTTCAGGGAGTCCACTTAGAAATATTCCCACCGCTTATTTTCTTGGGTGTTGGAGCAATGACCGATTTTGGACCTTTAATTGCGGCGCCTTCCAGTTTGCTTATGGGAGCAGGGGCTCAATTCGGGGTGTATTTTGCGTTTATCGTAGCCCTTCTCCTCGGTTTTACTCCCCAAGAAGCATCATCAATTGGAATAATCGGTGGAGCTGACGGGCCGACTTCCATATTTCTCTCATCCAAGCTTGCACCTCATCTGATCGGTCCAATCGCAGTGGCGGCCTATTCCTATATGGCACTTGTCCCACTGATTCAGCCTCCAATTATGAAGCTGATGACGACCCCGGAGGAAAGAACGGTCAAAATGGACCAACTCAGGCAAGTGTCCAAGCTCGAGAAAATTGTGTTTCCACTTATCGTGACAGTCATTATTGCTCTGCTTCTTCCCTCGATTGCATCGCTGATTGGGATGCTCATGCTTGGGAACTTATTCAGAGAGAGCGGGGTTGTGGAGAGGCTTTCTGATACCGCTCAAAATGCAATGATTAATATTGTCACTATTTTTCTTGGTTTGACCGTGGGTGCGACAGCTAATGCTGAGATCTTTTTGCAACCAGAAACGTTAAAACTTATTGCCATAGGTTTGATTGCCTTTTCTTTTAGTACTTTTGGCGGATTACTAATTGGAAAGATTATGTATCGGGTAACCGGCGGCAAGATAAATCCTTTGATTGGTTCTGCCGGAGTCTCGGCTGTTCCGATGGCCGCGCGAGTCAGCCAGGTGGTCGGTCAACAGGAAAATCCCTCGAATTTCCTGTTGATGCATGCGATGGGGCCGAATGTTGCAGGAGTTATTGGGACTTCTGTGGCCGCAGGTGTCCTCTTAACTCTTTTTGGTCATTAGAAATTCAGAGAGCAAAGTGATTGTCATTATTTTAATAAACCAAAGTGCTACCTAAAAGGACTCCCACTTTGGTTTATTTTTTTACTTTAATCCATTGTAGTCTTTCTACGCAGTGCTTCAGGAGGACAAAGTGATTAAAATCTTTGGAATACCTGAACCGATCAAGGTGGAGGGAAAAATTGTCGGGTTGGTTAAGTATAGGAATAATTCAGTAATTGATGTGATTAACGAGGTGAAAAAGGAGTCCTAATCATGACAGAAACTAGAGAAATAACACTTGAGCAATTATTGAAGGCCCGTGAGCAAAGAGTTGCTAGACAAAAGAAATTACTTGAGGAATTCAGGCTGCCCTTGGTATCGTATACTGTCAATATCCCAGGTGCATGCAAAAAGACACCGATTAGCAGCCGGATTTTTCATGAGGGTTGCAATGCTCTGAAAAAGAAGCTCCGGGAAACAGGATGTTCCCTAGAGTATTTCGAAGCTAAGGATCCTGATACAGGTTATGAGGCATATTTAGTTGTAAAAACTGAGGAACGGATTTTAAAAGAACAGATGCTTCAGATTGAAAACGAGCATCCACTAGGGAGATTATTTGATCTTGATGTAATCGGGGCGACAGGTATTCCTATTTCCAGAGAGAAATTGGGTTACGCTAAACGAAAATGTCTGCTCTGTGATCAGGATGCCCATAGTTGCGGCCGGAGCAGAAAGCATACCACTGAAGCGCTTTTGCAAAAGATTAAATCCATGGTAGATTCATATTTTGACAATTCTTTTTTGGTTCATTTGGATTAGCGATAGAGAATATATTTAGATGAAGGAACGGTGGATACAAATGATTGCGCAAAAGGCGCTGCTCGCTTTACTATATGAGGTATCAGCAAGTCCCAAACCGGGACTTGTGGACAGGTTCAACAACGGGGCTCATAAGGATATGGATTTTTTTACGTTTATGGCCAGTAGTGCATCCCTGGTTAATTATTTTTTCAAGTGTGCAGAGGAAGGCGTAAAATACTCTGGTCAAAATCCCGAGGAACTGTTCCGAGCATTAAGAGGGGTGGGGGTAGAGGCTGAAAAAGGAATGTTTGAGGCAACAAAAGGTGTAAATACCCATAAAGGCCTGATTTTTTCTTTAGGTGTCATCTGTGCTGCAACTTCCTGCTGCATGGAGGAAAATACAGGCGAAAGTGTGGTCACGGATACGGTATGTGCAAAGGTTTCCCAGATGACGCAAGGCTTATGTTTGAGGGAACTGGCTCTCATGGATAAGTGGGAAGGATTAACACACGGTGAAAAACTGTATAAAAAATATGGGCTTCAAGGGATCCGTGGAGAAGTTGAAAGCGGGTTTCCTACGGTAAGGAATTGCTCTCTTCCTGCGCTGAAGAAGCTGAAATCAATGGATACCTTTCATATCAATGATATTTTGATACAGACACTTCTTCATCTGATGGCAGTGAACGAAGATACAAATATTGTGAGTAGACATGATATTGAAACGCTGGAGTATGTCCAGCAATATTCCCGTCGGGTTCTAGATTCCGGTGGCATGCTGACTCCGCACGGCAGGCAGATGGTTTATGCAATGGACCGGGAATTTATTAAGCGGAACATCAGTCCAGGCGGATCGGCGGATCTGCTGGCAGTAACGGTTATGTTTGATCTCATTTCAGAATGAAGTGAAACGAAAAAAGGATTGGACAATAATTGTGCAGATGTTGTGACTTGCTCGCGATGAAAAGCATCCTTGGTATGCCTAAGTGGCCACAAGGATGCTTTTTTCATGGGTCTTCAAGTTCCGGAAAGTAATGAAGTAGAGCTCATTTATCATACATCCGATTTTACAGCGCAAGATTGTACTATCGTGGCGCCCAGAATCGGCTTAGCCTTCCAGCTCCCTGATTAAAAGTCCCCAGTGTCCGGTGGGCCGCCGGAGCGCAATGCAGGCCGCAAAGGGTCATAATTCCAAAGTCCCTGAATAGTTGATAACTAACATCGGCATTTATGATCTCACATTCATATGAAACCAAAGAAAGGTCATAATCGACAAAATAATTATTTAAATGTTCTTAACATTCTGACAATACGGGTGTATGATATTACAAATGATTATAAGGAGGAGTAATTATGAAAGAAAAACAACATGACGGTTTGATAGAGGAAAAACGGTTGTTTTTCCCTCCTTCTGAATTTAGCTTAAAAGCCGTCATAAAAAATCATGATATTCATGAACTAGGGCAAAATGAAATTAAGTTCTGGGAAGAACAGGGGAAACGGTTACATTGGTTTAAACCATGGGACAAAGTTCTGGAATGGAACCATCCATTTGCAAAGTGGTATGTAGGCGGAAAGTTAAATGCAGCGTATAATTGCCTGGACCGACATTTAGAGGGGGCACGTCGGAATAAAGCGGCCTTTGTATTTGAAGGAGAACTAGGAGATCGTAGAGTCTTAACCTATCAGGATCTTCATCGTGAGGTATCTCAGTTTGCAAATGTTCTTAAGTCTTATGGAGTACAAAAAGGAGACCGAGTGACAATCTATATGCCTATGATCCCAGAGGCTGTGATCGCAATGCTTGCTTGCGCTAGGATTGGAGCTCCTCATTGTGTTGTGTTCGGAGGATTTAGTGCAGAAGCTTTAAGGGACAGAGTTCAAGATGCACAGGCAAAAGTAGTTGTCACGTCGGATGGGAGTTTTCGTCGCGGAAAAACCATCCCTTTAAAAGATGGTGTAGACCAAGCACTTCAAAACGTAACTTGTGTTAAAAAAGTGATCGTTGTTCAACGAACAGGTCAGCATGTAGAGATGCAAGAAGATAGGGATGTTTGGTATCACGAGGTCATAAAGAACGCCTCAATCATCTGTCCGGCAGAACCAATGGATGCCAATGATATGCTGTTTATTCTTTATACCAGCGGGACAACCGGAAAACCAAAAGGTGTGGTTCATACTGTTGGCGGTTATATGGTTGGGGTATCAACAACTCATGAATGGGTATTTGACCTTAAAGAAGAAGATGTATATTGGTGCACTGCGGATATTGGATGGATTACAGGACATAGTTATTTGGTCTATGGGCCATTAGCAAATGGTGCAACAGTTTTTATGTATGAAGGAGCTCCGGATTACCCAGAAAAGGATCGGTACTGGGAAATCATTGAGAATTACAGGGTGAGTATTTTATACACTGCACCAACTGCGATTCGGACGTTTATGAAATGGGGGGAGTCCTATCCTTCCGGAAGGGATCTTTCAAGCTTAAGGCTCCTGGGTTCAGTCGGTGAACCAATCAACCCGGAAGCGTGGATGTGGTATTACAAATATATTGGCGGAGAACGTTGTCCAATAGTAGATACTTGGTGGCAAACGGAAACGGGCATGATCATGATGGCACCCGTTCCTGGAATAACACCTCTAAAGCCCGGATCGTGTACCAGACCGTTCCCAGGAATCTGTATCGACATTATTGATCATGAAGGGAATATCGTACCTAAAGGAGAAGGTGGATATTTAGTAGTCCGCAAGCCTTGGCCGGCGATGCTTAAAACCGTGTATGGTGATGATAAACGCTATGAGGATACGTATTGGAACCAGTTTAAAGGTGTGTATTTCACTGGAGACGAAGCAAAATGGGATGAAGATAGTTATTTTTGGGTGATTGGGCGTGTAGATGACGTTATTAATGTCTCTGGACATCGGATTGGAACGGCGGAAGTAGAAAGTGCGTTGGTCGATCATTCATTGGTTGCTGAAGCAGCCTGTGTGGGTAGGACCCATGAAGTAAAGGGTCAAGCGGTATTTGCTTTTGTTAGTTTAAAAGAAGGGGTCGTAATCGGCGATAAGCTAATTGATGAACTGAAAGCCCATGTGGTCTTAAAAATCGGTTCAATAGCACGACCGGATGACATTTTTCTAACGGCTGAATTACCTAAGACACGAAGCGGAAAAATAATGAGACGTCTTCTTAAAGACATAGCAGAGGGCAGGGCAATGGGGGATACGAGCACTCTTTCTGATGCTTCGGTCATAAATTTCTTGCAGAAGAATATTCACACCCAAAAAATTCAAGCTGCGCAAAATGCCTCAACAACATTAGGAAATAGGATTTTAATTCCCGACTCTGCTATGTTTAATCGTTGCAAGGCGGAGTCTTATGAAGGGTATAGTTACACGGTATGGTTTTCAACACCTCCAAAAGATGGATCACGTCATCCGGTAACTAATTTTTATTGCTTTAAGTGGATAGAAAGATTAAACTTGGCGGCCGAAGTTGCCTTAGCTATGTCAAATATCATTATAAACAATAGTAATGCTGTTGAAGCAATATTTGGAAATGGAACACCGGATTTTCGCTATGCGGTAATCAATGAAGGCAATATTAAAGATGACTTATCAGAGGAAGGGCAGATATGTTTTTGTGGTTCGGCGGGCTAGGAAAGAGCGAAGAGCGGGGGATTTCCCGCTCTTTTTTTATTAACTCCTATTGATAAGCCAGGAGGCTTAATTCCAAACAACCTCCATTAAGCCAATAACACTTAGCACTTTCATGGGGCAGCATTCACTATTTGTCTTCCCCCAGTATTTACATTCATTCTTGAATTTTATATATTAAAATGAATGAGATGATATTGAGAAGTACAAACAGGTTTGCAAGACTCTAAACCACAAGAATCCGATTAATGGACAGGTGTTAAGACGAAATACCTTAAGTTATGCAGGCAGAGTGCTAATGGTTATAATGATATACATAAAAGATTAGGACTAAATTAAAGCAGGAAATAAACTGGAGGAATAGACTTTGAAAAAGAACTTTTTTTTGATGGATACATATCATACTGCAGAGAATACTCCGCGTTTCCTCTTAGATAGATTACTGATCAATACTCGTGTGTTTTTTATGCTTAACTTTTTTAGGATTGTTCTTAAATCCCGAAGTGCTGCCCTAAAGGGAAAATACGATACAGAGGCGTGGATATTATCTTCTTATGATATTTTTAAGTTAATTGAGGGCTGCGGGGGTAGGTTTCATATCACAGGCCTTGATAATCTGCATAAGTGTAAAGGACCTGTGGTTTTTATAAGTAACCACATGAGCACTCTTGAGACAATGATTTTTCCTTGTCTAATTGCTCCACTTATGGATGTAACATTTATCGTAAAAGATAGCCTTGTTGAGCATCCCTTCTTTGGCCCTATCATAAGTGCGCAAAATCCAATTGTTGTAAGCAGGAAGGATTCCAGAGCGGATCTTCAAATTGTCATGAAAAAGGGACAAGAATTATTAGCTAATGGGGTATCGATTGTGGTATTTCCGCAAAATACGAGGACTGTAGAATTTGTTCCCAAGGAGTTTAATTCACTGGGAGTAAAGCTGGCAAGCAAAGCAAAGGTTGAGGTGGTTCCCATTGCTATAAAAACTGATTTTTGGGGAAACGGAAAATACTTAAAGGATTTAGGGCCAATCAATCGTAATCAACCAATTCATATGGCCTTTGGAGAACCATTGCCCATCAATGGTTTAGGTAAAGAGGAAAATAACCTTATTATTGAATTTATTTCTAATCATTTAGAGGAATGGAAAAAATAAAGAAGTTCGATCAAGCGACAACGCAAAAAATCAGGCTGTATCGTGTTATGAGGCGTCCTGGACTATTACCGGAATAGTGGCTCTGTCGAATCGTAATATACACTCCATTCAGAATCCAATCTATAAATAAACTCAAGAATTTCAGCCACAGCTTTATAGAGTTCTGGTGGGATCTCTTGACCAATATCAATTTTAATTAAAGCTTCGACTAATTGGGTATCGGTTTGTATTGGAATACCTAGTTCCTGAGCAGCTTCGATCAAATTTCGTGCAACTTCCCCTTGCCCAGAGACTACTATCTTGGTGGCCCCGATCTGATCGTAAGCTAATGCAACTGCTTTTTCTTTCATGTCAATACGTCCACTCCGTTCTTTGCTTCTCCTTTAAGCAATGTATGAAATCCCGAATTATCTAAAGGTTTGAGATGAATAGAGGTTAAGTTAACGCCTATCATTTGAAAGTTATTTTTTGCTTCGGTCATCAGACCATCAATAAGTACTGATAAAGTGTCTGGGTTTTTTGTTAATAGACTTAACGAAAGTTGATTCATAGAAAAGAAAGCATCAATGCCAATCGGTCCGAGATTAGGTGTTTCAGTTTGTAACGCGATGCGACAATGGTTAGGATCAAGCTTACCATTTTTACGACTTCCCTGAATGGCAAGCTTAATTGATTTGATTTCCTGGTCTTGTCTAATTGGAATTTCGGCTAACATATAACCATTACCATCCACACCGGTATCGTGCCATAATTGCTGGCCTGTGATCTTATCTAATAATTGATTAATAACCGATGAAGAGGGATGAGTGTTCGTCAGGCTAAGAAGCTGGGCTTTTAGGGTATCTTTTAACTGAGCAAGTTTCTCAGAATCTCCCCCTTGTCCTTTGATTAAAATATCAAACAATCGGTGCTCATAATTTATCCCAAGTTGTTTTAAAAAGGATTTTAATTGTCCTGCTGTTTCTTGTTTTGACAGCCCTTTTAAGTTGGGTATTAAATCTTTAAATTTTTTTACTAGTTCTTCCGGAAGATCCGAGTTTTTGAGGATTTCTGGATATGAAGCAGTCTGCGCATCGTTTAATAAATAAACAAATAACTCATTATCAGGTAAACCGCGATTAGCCAATACCGTATTTTGAACTTCAGTATCCCGGCTTAGAACTAACATATTGTTCAAAAGGTTTTTAACAACAGCCTGAAATTTATCCCCAGGTTTTGCTTCGAAATCTAAAAAAGCTTGAACTGGTTTTCCACTAGCCAAAATAGACGCATTGCCATCTTCTGCCTGGCTTAACATTTCAACGATTATCTTTTGCCCTATTTGAAACGTGTCCTTGCCAGGCATAGCAATAATAAGTTTCTGACTTTCAGTATCCCGGCTTAGAACTAACATATTGTTCACAAAGCTTTTAACAACAGCCTGAAATTTATCCCCAGGTTTTGCTTCGAAATCTAAAAAGGCTTGAACTGATTTTCCATTAACCAAAATAGACGCATTGCCATCTTCTACCTGGCTTAACATTTCAACGATTATCTTTTGCCCTATTTGAAACGTGTCCTTGCCAGGCATAGCTGCAATAGGTTTCTGAACTTCAGTATCCCGGCTTAGAACTAACGTATTGTCCACAAAGTTTTTAACAACAGCCTGAAATTTATCCCCAGATTTTGCTTCGAAATCTAAAAAGGCTTGAACTGGTTTTCCATTAGCCAAAATAGACGCATTGCCATCTTCTACCTGGCTTAACATTTGAATTATTATCTTTTGCCCTATTTGAAACGTGTCCTTGCCAGGCATAGCAATAATAAGTTTCTGACTTTCAGTATCCCGGCTTAGAACTAACATATTGTTCACAAAGCTTTTAACAACAGCCTGAAATTTATCCCCAGGTTTTGCTTCGAAATCTAAAAAGGCTTGAACTGATTTTCCATTAACCAAAATAGACGCATTGCCATCTTCTACCTGGCTTAACATTTGAATTATTATCTTTTGCCCTATTTGAAACAAATCCTTACCAGGCATTGCTACAATTGCGTTAGGAATTGATCCGATTTGCACGTTAACACCTCGAAACTTATACATTTACTTTTAATTATACCAGTTTTTGATTCCCTTTTAGACAAATTTAGACCTCGTTTTTACCGTGGTCTCTAAAATTAGGTCTATATTGGATTATCCAACATCTTTGAGTCAGCCATGACGAGCGGATTGGAATGGAGTACCGACCGTGCCCGTCAGATGCTGGCGAGCCATGTTCAGTTACTGGCACAAAAAAGCCCCGTTGCAGCGCGTAAGACAAAAAAAGATCTTATGAACGCTATTCATTCCCTTTCCACCATGCAGGAGCGTTTTCCATTTCTTGATGCAGAATTTATCTCCCGCTCAATAAGTACCACAGGCTATTCGTCGAAAAGTGGTATTTTAATTCTCTATCAGATAAAGGATCAGACGGTATATGTAGACTAGTAGGCAGTTGGGGCTCAGTTGTCAAACTGTCTAAAGGAATGCAGAAACAGGTGTCCTTCTGGTTGGGAATTCTGGATAGCCTGAAATGGTTAAAGATTAACTGGGATGAAGGCCCGGAAAATGCCGAAGGGTCAATTTTCAGTTTTCGGAGTTACCAAGGCAACTACAAAATGGTGCATCCCTAGAAGCAAGACGCCTAGTGTCATGCCCCAAAGCCCAATCGAATAGAGTGTCGGCGCAACTTGCTTGCAACTCATCAAGAGCGTGCTAACCATGCATAAAGCCAAGCCCCATACCTGCGGTTTTTCCATGTACAGCCCTGCATATTTAACGCAATAGTCGTCATCTTTAGCCGGAAATTCGAACCAAACCCGGTTCCAGACGAGGGCGAAAAGTACGGCGATGGTTGCTCCCCAAGCCATGTATACGGGAAACAACTGCGCGGGCATGGGCAACGGTAAAATAGCTGGAATGACAGCGGTGGCTGCTGCTGGAGGATGATCCGCGTCAAAAACCTGCATCAGCAATGCAGCGTAAAGCAGCGCTAGACTGAGTTTAAGCGGAATAACAAAGTCAGTTCCCCCTGCCAACAAGTCTCCTGTCCAAACCCCCGCCAGCCCGCCGATCGATGAAACAAAATGTCCGACAATGACCGGTTTGGGCCGAGCCACGCGCAAGTACACGCAATTGGAATTGATAAAACAGGTTGCTGCCAGAGGTGGAAAGAGCACTGCTATCCCCACGACTTTGGACAGAATACCGATGATGGCAAGCGCTATGCTGCCGCCAAGCGAGCCCCAGACGATGCGCGACAACGAAATGACTCCCGGGCGGTAAACGTCCCTCGCAAATTCTCTTCGGCAAATGGACGTAACTCTTATCTGCACCGAATTCAATTTCTTATGCACTTATGCACTCTCCCCTCCATGCAAAGTTTTGGCTCGACTGCAAGTTTGTGGTGGGCACGATAAAGCACTGTGCCCACCACGAACTTGGTTAATGACTCTGCTAAACGTCCCATGCAAGCTTCTTTCTTGCAGTTTTAAAGTCTGAGATGATCATCTGGGCAAGTTTTTCTGGGTCCGGGTCAACGTTCATGCAGGAACCGAGCAGTTCTCTTGTGCCTCCGTAAAGGAAATCCATCACCTTTTTAGAACCTTGTACCGGAGCATGAACACAATGGTAGGAATCAAAGCCCAGCATACGGAAAGCAAGGGCCGCGCCTACGCCCTTCTCGTTGGACCATTCGGGCGTCACTTCAGCAAAGGGTAAATCTTTGATCGGATGGCCGAGCAGGCCAGCTATGGTAGCGAAGGTGCCGACGGCATGGGCGTTATCGATGCATTCGCCAAAATGCATGACCGGGGGCATATCCGAACCGAGAAATTCCTTCAAACTATTTCCGCATTTATCCTGTCCCTTGACCGAGCAGTAACCGAGCTTGGCCATTGGAAAGGAGGCACAACCGTTGGCAAAGATAAGAATGTTATTCTTCAGCAAGATGTCTGCTACATCCACGATGGCCTTTTCAAACACGATGCGGGTATTTGTGCATCCAGCCAAGTTAATGATGCCGAGAATCTTGCCCTCCTTAAGAGCGTCGGCAATGGGCTTGACGCTTCCGCCATAGTATTCGCTGAGGTACTCAAGACCGAATCCCACTTCCGCTTCCACTTCGTAGGGAGGGATATGTCTCTTTACGTCCAGGCGGTTTTTGAAGCTTTCGATCGCGCGGGTTACAATTCTGTCGGCTAATTCCGGAAGTCGATTCAGGTCGGAGAGATCTCGCTTGTAACCGATATGTTCCGCCCCAGGCAGGCGGTTGGATTCGTTCGTGGTGACAACCACAGTCTTAAAGCAGTTCGCGACATCCATGATACCCGGAAAAACTTCTTGGATGTCAGCCAGCCAAAGATCCAGCGCGCCTGTGGCCACTACCAGCTCAGCGCCGTTAGCGTTGGAGAGCGGAATGACTCCGCCAAGGCGGTACATGGTTGACAGACCGGAACAACAGATTCCGTAAAATTGGATACCCTGGGCTCCGGCCTCCTTAGCCATGGTGACGAATTTTTCAGTTCGGGCCGTTTTGATGACTTCCGTGGCCAGCAAAGGAGCATGACCGTGAATGGCTATATTAACAAAGTCTTTTTTCAGCGCTCCAAGATTCGCCTTGATGGTGCTTCGCGTGGGAATGCCGAAGAGACAGTCGCTGGCAATGGAGCCGCCCACCACGCTGTTCATTGAAAATGTGATACCTAAGCGCAGGAACTGATCCATCGCTTTACGCCAGTCGCCTTGGGTTGCGACTGTGGTCGCGTGCAAGGTCTCAAAAATCTCGTGATACGAGCTGATCGGAGTTATTCCGAGATCGTTCCATACCTGCTGTCTTTCGGGCGGGGCTACTGCAGTAAGAGTTCGGTGCTTGCCAGGCACCGTACGGCTCATATCTTCGAGTAAAATATCCGCAATTTCACCAGCCAAAGATTCGATGGTTTTGCCTTCGGTCTCAAGCCCGTACATGTTGGCTACGCCAAGCACCTTGTTTTTGCCCACGATGGGGAGATCGATCTCTCCAGAGGCAGCCTTTTTCAGGGTTAGCATGACTTCACGGGCGCGCGCTCCATGCGCTGCCACACCTCCAGCAGCCGCGCGGGCCATGTTGCGCGCTACGATGAGATCTGCAGTCGCTCCGCAGGTACCCCGTGGAGACTTCTCAGTTATCTTGCAAGGACCGAGCGAGCAGTTTTTGCAACAGATACCGGCTAATCCAAAAGCGCAGTGAGGTTTTTGTTTGTCGAAACGGTCAAAACAGTTTTCGATGCCCATACTATCCATATAGGCAACCATTTCCCTCACTGCGGGATCAGGAGCCTGGGACATAACGTCAGCTTTGCTGGCAAAGGACCTGCGATATTCCGTAACTGCGGCCATGTAATCAGTGAAATCGTTATCGTGGTGATGATGGTGGTGGTCATCGTGATCGTGATGGTCAGCATCATGCGTTTGTGAATGTTTCTTGTCTCCCATATGATTACTCCTCTCTTAATTAAAGGTTGCAATTTAAAACAGGTGCCCTGTCGCAATTGCTATGCCAGTACTTTTATCAGCGGCATCATGATCCCCCCTTTGTGGTTACAATAATGCAATTGCTATGCCAGAGTCTTTTTTTGTGGGAATAATCAAAATAATCAACAATAAGAGGTGAATACGAAGTTTCTTGAAAGGAAGAACACAATGGCAGCAACGATATTCCGTTTATATTGACGGAATTTCATTGCTGCCATTGTGTTTTAGTTGTAAACCCGGAAGTGGCTAAATCTTTTCACTTAGATCAGATGGTGCCAGGGGATGTCAAGACCCGATTTGCTTGGGGGTACTAGACTAATTGCGGCCGTGCCAATCGTCAAGAGTGATTCCCATCTTTTTCAAGCGCGAAATTAGAGTGGTCGGCTTTATCCTAAGTTTCTCGCTTGCACTTCTGGGTCCGTAGATCTTGCCGTTACAGACCCTGAGCGCCTTGATCATATTTTCTCTCTCCAATTGACGTATTTCGGCGTCAGTTAGGATGCCGCGCTTGTCGATATGATCCTTGGTGTGGACACTGGGGGCAGTAGCGCTGACTCCCAAGTGAGCTATGGAGGAAATACCGGAGTCCAGCTTCCCCAAATGAGAAGTAATGACCGCCCGCTCAATGACATTTTGTAGTTCACGGATATTGCCGGGCCAGTCGTATTTTGTCAGGAGCTCAATATCAGATTGGGTGAGGCGAGGCTTTGGGCGGTTGAGTCTTCGAGAGGTAAGGACCAAAAAGTGGTTGACCAAAAGCGGTATGTCGTCCTTACGGTCACGAAGTGGAGGCAGAAGAAAGGGGAATACACTAACTCGGTAGTAAAGATCTTCACGGAAGCGTCCTGCTGTGACCTCTCGCCCGAGATCGCGGTTTGTTGCGGAAATGATGCGTACGTCAACTTTTCGGACTTTTTCCTCGCCTACGCGCTGGTATTCACCTTCTTGCAGGACGCGCAGAAGCTTACCCTGCAGTTCGAGGGGGATCTCGCTGACCTCGTCTAAGAATAGCGTTCCTCGGTCGGCGATCTGAAAAAATCCCTCCCGATCCTTGTGCGCTCCAGTGAAAGCACCCCGAGCATGCCCGAAGAATTCGCTCTCGAATAGATTTTTGGGGATAGCGGCACAATTAATTTTGATCATAGGATGCCCGACCCGCTTGCTTCTAGAGTGGATCTCTCTGGCGATGAGCTCCTTGCCCGTGCCCGATTCTCCGGTGATAAGCACACTGGTGTCGACGGGTGCAACAAGAACGATTTGCCGTAGAATTTCATGGAGGGCGTTGCTTTTACCAATGATACCATTGAAGGATTGGGCGATATTGACTTCTTCGCGCAGATAAGCGTTTTCATTCTCGATTTGCCTTTTGAGACGTTTGATCTCGGCAAAGGCTCGCGCATTGGAAACGGCATAAGCCAAATGATCAGCGATCATACGCATAAGCCCTAGTGCTCCCTGATTTAGAGCGATGCGCGTAAACATTGCCAGAACACCAAGGACTTCACCTTTATAGATTAACGGCTGGCCTACGAAGCTGGCGATATGCTCCTTTTTCACCCAGGCCTTATCGGCAATCCAGTCAGAGTTGCCGCTAATGGCTGAGATGTTGCCGGGCTGGCCCGACGATGCAATCCGGCCTACCTTGCGTACTCCCATAGGGAAGCGTCTAAAGGCACCGTGTTCGATTGTGTTCCAGTTGGTTATGTTGTCTATGGAGAGCCCGCAGCTAGCCATCAGGTGGAGACAGCGGCTTTTGTCCTGGCAGGCCGCGTATTCATTGCAGGTGTTGCAAATATCCCCTGGGGTGATCATCCAGACCCTAGCCAGGGCCACGTTACAGTTCGATGCCAGAGATGATGTAACCAAT
This sequence comes from Desulfosporosinus orientis DSM 765, assembly GCF_000235605.1. GTDB lineage: Bacteria > Bacillota > Desulfitobacteriia > Desulfitobacteriales > Desulfitobacteriaceae > Desulfosporosinus > Desulfosporosinus orientis. The sequence goes on along the minus strand of NC_016584.1, from coordinate 4,619,173 downwards.
TGTAGCAATTCATCGACCGAACGCTGCTGCGCCATCTCTAGAAGCAATAGCTGAAAGCTTTCGAAATCCAAATTGAAGTTATTTTGAGTCATAGGGCACCTCGGCGATTTTTTTCAGGAATTTGCTTTTTTTATGATGGAACTCGGACAATATATTGTGCTTTACTAATAATAAATAGGAACACTAGCCTATTTCTATTTTTTTGTCTTCAATTCCTGCCCAAAAGTCAACTGGAAACTCCCTTCTGAATCTAATCCCTGTCTTTACTGCCATTATTAGCTGGATAAAAATCAAATAGCACTTACGTTGAGTCGCCCCTTGATAGACCATGATAGCCGCCGGAGGCCATAGTTGTGGATAACCTAGGCCAAACCATTCAATGTATATGGTACAATGGTAATCAATGGCGATTCCCTAAATAGTTATAGTGGGGGGTGTAGTATGGAAGATAGGAAATCAAGCTTGGAAATAATATCCCCTAATCTCCCGAAGGAGTTAGATATGCTTTCAATTTTCGATAAGTGTATTCTATCAGAAGATTCATTTACTAGGGGGATTATTAGCAATGGTCTGTGCAAGGATCAAAATGCTGACCATGTGTCTTTTAATAAAGTACTTTTTAAGAACGTAAAGTTTGACAATGTGTCCTTTAAATGCCTTGATTTAGTCGATGTTAGGTTTGAAAACTGCGATTTATCAAATGTGAATTTTAGCGAATCTGTCATACATAAAGCAGAGATGATCAACTGCAAAATGGTTGGAATGAATATGAGTGATTCTGCACTACGGAATGTACTTTTTGATGAATGTGATGGAAGTTATGCTTTGTTCCGTTTTTTGGATTGCAAACAGGTTAATTTTAATAATTGTTCACTTTGCAGCGCTGACTTCTACAAAGCTAAATTTTCAAAAGTCGCGTTTCACAATTCTAATCTTCAGCAAACTGGAATGTCAGGAGCATGCCTAAAGGGAATTGATTTAAGCAGTTGTAAAATAGATGGCTTAGGGGTTGCTATCGATGACCTGGATGGATGCATTGTTTCCCCTGAACAAGTAATATCATTTTCAAAACTATTAGGACTTATAATTAAGAGCTAAGTCTTGGAAGAAAACCTTGGTTACTACAGGCAAATATATAGGGGAGGGCAAGAAGAGTATCGTTCCATATGCCGGGGATGGGGAGAAGTAGATTGCTTGGATTGCCATAATGAATATATGGCTGGAGTTACTTGGTGAAAAGCATAACAAATGATTTTTCGGATTATCTTTTGGAGTTGATTGACCCAGTGATTGGGAAAAAATCGTAATATTGAGAATAACCAAATGAATGCTGCTTAATGAAAAAAGCATCCTCTTCTCACCGGAAGAGGATGCTTCCGTTCATAGACCCATCCATAGTCACTCTGTTGATCGAATGGAGCCCCATCAAGTAAAATGGTGTCGAGATGATGTTGTGAAAATAATGATACCATAGGAAAAGCATTTTTCAGAATATTCAAAATATAATGTATTAGTTTAAAATATATAAGGGGGGGGAGCTGCTTTGGATATTGATATGAATGGATTAGGATCTCGGTATATTGAAAGAAGCTTCGAGTCTCTTACTGATGATTTAGAATTTTTATTTGAACGATTAAACGTGGCGGTCTGTATAGCTGCAGTGTTGATTGACGGACCTGATACTGCTATTTCCAGAGATCTCCTGCAGAAAACCTGTGACTCATTGCCCATTCGTTACTCCGAGTATTTGCTTCCTCAAAATATCGGGTTGGAAAGGGTCGTTGCCTTAATTGAGTCGCTAAATCGGGAAAAAGATATTCATGGGCTGATCATCGAGGTGCCATCCTCTCTTAAGTCCAAGTTAAATCTATTGTATGACTCTATAAGTCCACAAAAGAATATTCGATTGAACGATGAAGAGTACCATAAAATAGAAAAGTTTAGCCTTGATCCGCATGAAAAGTATATTTTAAGTATTCTCATGATGTTCGAAAAAGCCTTTGATAATGCTGTCCATCAAGCATAGTAAGTGGTCCATGCGGAGGCACCTCAATGGAATTGCGGGCGGCACCTCTGGCAGCCGGAAGCTTGGGTATCTGAAATGTCCTCGCAGATACTGGGGATCATAATTTGCTTGGCGACCATCCTGCCAGCAAACCGGTTGATGATTTGGATTCTGTCAAACTCCTGGCATTAGTAAAAACCTAAATATGGGGCTGAATGCTAATGAACGGCCACTGGAACAGAAGACAAACCATCTTTTTCATATGCCTGGAATGGCAGGTTTGAGCCCTGTTAGTGTTGGCACGAACCTGCCTTGTTAAGAATCTATAATTGTTTGGGGGTATAGGAATGAACGATTTCCTTGAGCTGCTGGAAGCGGAGAGCGGTCAGTCCATCAGAAGCTGTTATCAATGCAAGAAGTGCAGCGGCGGCTGTCCGGTAAGCTCCTACACAGACATCAGACCCCACCAGATGGTGAGGCTGGCCCAGCTGGGGAAGCAGGAGGAGCTGCTCGCTTCGCCGGGAATCTGGTACTGTACGGGGTGCATGACTTGCCAGGCACGCTGCCCTAATGGCATCAACATATCGGCAATCCTTGACGTAATCAAGGCCCGGGCCTTAAGGGCCGGGGATTTGACAGCTGAAAGCTTACCCTTTTTCCACGACTGCTTCCTGGCTTCGGTCAGGCACCATGGCAGAGTATTTGAGCTGGGCATGGTGGCCGGTTACAAATGGCGCTCCAAGAGATGGACCGACGATAAAGGATTGGGAGCCAGGATGTTCCTTAAAGGGAAGTTGGCGCTTCTCCCCAACCGCTGCAGCAACAGCCGGCAAATCCGCGAGATTTTCCAGATAGAAGCAGCACTCCGCAAACAGGAAGGGGGTAAGGACAATGGGTGAGCGACTTGGTTACTATCCCGGATGTTCCCTGCATACCAGCGCCAGGGAATACGACCTTTCCTGTCGTGCAGTGCTTAGGGCCCTTGGCGTGGACTATGCGGAAATTCCGGACTGGAACTGCTGCGGCGCGAGTTCAGCCCACGGCGCCGGGCATGCCCTCAGCCGGGCCCTGCCCCTGCGCAACCTGATGATCGCCGAGGATGTGGGAGAAGACCTGATAGTACCCTGTGCGGCTTGCTACAGCATCTTGCGCTCCACCACCGGCTATCTGCAGAAAAAATCCGCAGAGGCCAGGAAGCTGCAGGCTAAAGTGGAGCAGGTTCTGGGCAAACCCTACCGGGAAAAAGTCCGGGTAACCCATCCTTTAGACTTGCTAACCAGGCCGGAAATGCTCAACAAGATCAAAGGACAGCTGCGGACTTCGCTGAACGGCATTAAACTGGCCCCCTATTATGGCTGTTTCCTGGTCCGGCCGGAAATTGCCGCCTTCGATAACCAGGAACAGCCTCAGAAGATGGATATTCTGCTGCGGGAATTGGGTGCTGAAGTGGTCCGCTGGTCCTATAAAACTGAATGCTGCGGCGGCGGAGTGGGGATTACCGAGGGATCGGTGGCGTCTTCCCTGGTGGAGAAGCTGGTCCGCGAGGCCAGGAAGGCGGGCGCGGAAGCTGTGGTCACGGCCTGTCCCCTGTGCCAGGCTAACATGGAAGGCAGGCAGACCCAGGGTTTACCTGCTTTTTATTTCACAGAACTGGTGGGCCTGTCCCTGGGGATTTCCGCAAGCAAGCGGTGGTTTAAGTCCCATCTGGTAGATACAACCTCGGTGTTAACCAAAGTGCAAGGGGGGATATCCGGTGGCAGATAAAGTGGTTGGCGCCGTAATGGTGGTAGGGGGAGGAATTGCCGGCATGCAGTCCGCGCTGGATCTGGCCAATGGGGGATTCTTGGTGCATTTGGTGACCGATGAATCCTCAATTGGCGGCAAAATGGCCCAGTTGGACAAAACCTTTCCCACCAATGAATGCGCCATGTGTCTCTTAGGGCCGAAAATGTCCGACACCTTAAGCCACCCCAATATTCAAATCCATACCTGTTCAACTTTGACCAAAGTCGAAGGTGACGCAGGTAACTTTAAGGCCACGGTGGTAGAGGCCCCGCGCTATGTAAATATGGCCGAGTGTACGGCCTGCGGGGATTGTGAGCAGGTCTGCCCGGTTGAGGTAGGGGATCGCTTCAACGAGGACTCCATGCAGCGCAAAGCAATCTATAAGCTGTTTCCCCAGGCGGTGCCCAACAAGTACCTGGTGGAAAAACGCGGCACGCCTCCCTGCCGGAGCGCCTGCCCGGCAGGCTGTAACGCCCAGGGTTATGTAGCATTGCTTTCCAAAGGAAAGTTCGGCGAGGCCTTGGAGGTTATCAGGAGGCGCATGCCCTTTGCCGGGGTTTGCGGACGGATCTGTCACCATCCCTGTGAAGGAGAATGCAACCGCAAGCAGGTCGATGAGCCCATCGCCATCGCCCAGTTGAAACGCTCTGCGGCGGACTACGGTTGGGCTGAAGCGGTGGAACAGAACCTGTTGGTCATACTGCCCGCAGAATTCTTGCTGGATGAACGGGGAAATCCCTTAAAAATAGCTGTAATCGGGGCAGGTCCCGGCGGCCTGGCGGCAGCGAAGGACCTGGCTGAGCTGGGTTATCAGGTGACTGTCATTGATGCCCTGCCGGAAGCCGGCGGGATGCTGCGAGCCGGAATTCCCCGCTACCGTCTGCCCGGGGAGATTGTCAGCCGTGAAACCCAGGCCATCTTAGACCTGGGAGTGACCTTTAGGCCCAATACCAGGGTCGGGGTAGACGTATGCTTTGCGGACTTGCAATCAGAATTTAACGCAGTGCTTATTGCAACAGGTTTTCAAAAGGGCCGTTCGCTGCCCATCCCGGGGAGCGAACTCAAGGGAGTAGAACTGGGGGTCGAGTTCCTCCGGGCGGCTGCCTTGGGTGAAACACCGGCAGTAGGCAGGAAAACAGTGATTATCGGCGGGGGCAATGTAGCTATAGATACGGCCCGCACCGCTCTGCGGCTGGGAGCAGGGGAAGTTCACCTCTACTGCCTGGAAGATTATGAGCATATGCCGGCTCACCGATGGGAGATCGATGAAGCCGAGGAAGAAGGGGTGCGCGTTCACGCCGGTTGGGGACCCAAAGAAATCCTTGGCAAAAACGGCGAAGTGATCGGAGCAGTTTTCAAACGCTGCACCCGGGTCTTCGATGAAAATGGACAATTCAATCCGGTCTATGATGAACTGCAAACGGAAATGATCAGCGCCGACTGCGTTGTCCTTTCCATTGGCCAGGCCAGCGACCTGTCCTTCCTGGACGGAACAGGGGTGGAAACCAACCGGGGCGTGATTAAGGTTGATAAACTGACATACGCTGCCAATCAAGCAGGGGTGTTCGCCTGCGGGGATATCGTCAGCGGGCCAGCTTCCGTGGTTGCTGCCGTCGGCGCCGCCCATGAAGCGGCTGAATCCATCCACCGTTTCCTCCAGGGTCAGGATCTCAGGCAGGGCAGGAGTCTGGCGAGACCGGAACCGGTGGGAGTACCTGAAGGCTTGAAGGTGACGCTTGCTGCCCGGCAAAACCAGGCCCAGGCGGATCCCGCCCGGCGGGTCAGGGATTTCTCTGAAGTCTATCAAGGCCTGACTAAGGAGCAGGTCATCAACGAGGCTAAACGCTGCCTGAACTGCGGGATTTGCTCCGAATGCCTGCAGTGCGTCAAAGCATGCAAGAAAAAGGCTATTGACCATTCGGCAGAACCCCAAGTTTATGAATTGGCCGTGGGGGCGGTAATCCTCTCTCCCGGTTACCAGCTGGAATCGGGAAACCTGAGGGGAGAGTACGGCTACGGCATCTATGAAAACGTCATGACCTCCCTGGAGTATGAACGTCTGCTTAGTTCCACCGGGCCTACCCAGGGCCATGTGCTGCGGCCTTCGGATCGCAAAGCGCCGCAGAAAGTCGCCTTTATCCAATGCGTAGGATCGCGGACCTGTGATAAGGGAACTGAATACTGCTCTTCCATCTGCTGTATGTATTCGACCAAAGAAGCCATCATCTCCCGTGAACACGATGCCAACATCCAGCCGGCGATATTCTACCTGGACATGAGGTCCTACGGCAAGAACTTTGACAAGTACGTTAAATCAGCCAAGAAAAACGGGGTGCGTTATGTGCGCACCATGATCTCCAGCGTTAAGGAAGATCCCGTGAGCGGTAACCTAATCATCAAATACTACCAGGACAGTAAAATCGTGGAGGAAGAGTTCGAATTGGTGGTTCTGGCCATGGGGGTTAAACCGCCTAAGGCTGCTGGGGAACTGGCCCGTGTTACGGGGATAAACTTGAATGAATACGGCTTCGCCCATACCAAACCCCTCGACCCAATTCAGACATCCAGACCGGGGGTTTTCGTGGCGGGAGCTTTCCAGGGTCCCAGAGATATTCCCGAGACGGTGATGAACGCCAGCGCTGCTGCCGCTGCTGCCGGTGCTCTCCTGGCTGACGGACGTAACCAGCTGGTTACTCCCAAGGTCTATCCTCCTGAACGCGATGTCAGCGGGGAAGCAGCCAAAGTGGGTGTGTTTGTCTGCCACTGCGGTATCAACATCGGTTCCATCGTAGATGTTCCCGGCACTGTAGCCTACGCCAGGACCCTGCCCGGTGTGGCCCACGCCGAGGAGTTCCTTTACACCTGTTCCCAGGACTCCGTCAAACACATTGAAGACGTAATAAACGAGCAAGGGCTTAACCGGGTAGTGGTGGCTTCCTGCACCATTAGGACGCATCAGCCTCTGTTCCGAGAGGCCTTAAGGGAGGCCGGATTAAACCAGTTTCTGTTCGAAATGGCCAATATTCGGGACCAGTGCTCATGGGTGCACAGGGCTGAGCCAAAACTGGCTACGGTTAAAGCCAGGGACTTGGTCCGGGCGGCAGTGGCCAAGGTCAAGGGCCATGTGCCCCTGCACCTGGAACCGGTGCCGGTAGTCCCCAGGGCTCTGGTTATCGGAGGCGGGATAGCCGGAATGACGGCCTGTCTGACCTTTGCCGAGCAGGGATTCGAGTCTTACCTGGTGGAACGGGAGCAGATCCTGGGCGGCAACCTGCGCAGCCTGCGCTTTGGGGAAGACGGCCAGGACGCACAGGAATATATGCTTGAGGTGATCGACAAAGTCCAGTCCAACCCCTTGATTCAGGTGTTTACTCAAACGGAACTCCTGGATATTACCGGTCACCAGGGACACTTTGTCAGCTCTATGAAGACTGGGGACCTGCGCCGGGAGGTGCACCACGGGGTGGTTGTCGTGGCCACTGGCGGCAGGTTGTCGGAAGCAAACCCGGTTTACGGAATGGATAAAGACCCCAGAATCATCACCCTGGCAGAGCTGGAAGAAAAACTCCACGCCCTGCAGCAGGTGCAGGAAGGCAAGCCGCTGTCAGCCTATGGCGAACAGCTGGGCAAATGGCGCGAAGCGGCCATTATCCTCTGCGCCAGTGCCGGGGAGGAACTGCCCTACTGCAGCAGGAGCTGCTGCACCCAGGGCATCTCCAACGCCATCAGGCTGAAGCAGCAAAATCCTCAGGGCACGGTCTATGTGCTGCACCGCGAAATCCGCACCTACGGTTTCCTGGAGAGCTACTACAAGCTGGCTCGGGAAATGGGGATAGTCTTCGTCCGCTACTCCCCGGATAAGCTGCCGGCGCCGGAAATTGGCGCGGAGCTGTCGATCAGGGTAGCAGACCTGGATTCAGAATTGGAATTTCTGATCAAACCGGACCTCTTGGTCTTGGCACAGGGTTTTGAAGCGGCCGAGGGCGTCAGGGAACTGGGCACCCTGCTCAAAGTACCGCTGAATGAAGACAGCTTTTTCATGGAAACCCACGCCAAGCTGGGACCGATGGATTTTCCAGGCTCTGGATTGTTCCTCTGCGGAGCTGCCCACTCGCCCAAGTTTGTCAGCGAGGCCATCTATCAGGCCCAGGGGGCAGTGGCCCGAGCAGTGACCATCTTGGCTAAGCCCCACCTGATGGTGGGTGGGGTGGTTGCCAAGGTGGAAGCGGAAAAATGCGCCGCCTGTCTGACCTGCGTCCGGGTTTGCCCCTACAGCGTACCGAAAATCGGGCCCAAAATGGTTGCGGAAATCGAAACTGTCCAGTGCCACGGGTGCGGCACCTGTGTCGGCGAGTGCCCGGCCAAAGCCATTCAACTCCAGCACTACACCGACGAACAAATGTTGGCCAAAATCTCCGCGGTTGGGAGGACTGAGTAATGGAAAAGCGCGAGAGTGGAAATGGGGAAAGTTTCTATCCCAAAATCATTGCCTTCTGTTGTTACTACTGCGCCTATTCGGCCGCCGACCTGGCAGGGTCGCTGCGCCTGCAGTACCCGCCAACGGTGCGGATGATTGAACAGCCCTGTTCCGGCAAAGTGGATATCCGTCTCCTGCTGCAAGCCTTTGAGGACGGAGCGGACGGGGTGTATGTAGCGGGCTGCATGGACGGGGATTGCCACTTCCTCAAAGGCAACATCAGGGCCAAAAAACGTGTTAACGCCGCCAAAAAGATCCTCGACAAGGTCGGGGTCGGCGGTGAGAGGCTGGAAATGTTCAACCTGTCGGGCTCCATGGGCCCCAGATTCGCCGAAATAGCCAATGAGATGACGGAAAGAATTTTAAGGCTCGGTCCCAACCCGCTGAACACAGCCAGGGCCGAGCGGGCCAGAAAGGGAGAGGAGGGAGACCCTAAATGATCGTAGCAGAAGCGAAACCGTTGGAGGAAATCCTGGAGACCCTGCAGGGAATGTCAAAGGTTTTGGTAGTGGGCTGCGGCGGCTGCGTGTCGGTCTGCCTGGCCGGCGGAGAAAAGGAAGTGGGAATTCTGGCCAGCACTCTGCGCATGAAGCGCGAGCTTATGGGCGACTCCCTGGAAACTGTGGAGGAAACCCTGACCCGCCAGTGCGACCCCGAATACGTGCAGCAGCTGGCCAAAAAGCTGGAAGGTATTGACTGCATCCTTTCCCTGGCCTGTGGAGTGGGTGTACAGTTTCTAGTGGAACAATTCCCCCAAACCTGGGTGGTTCCGGCCCTGAATACCAAGTTCGCCGGTGCGACCATGGAGCACGGACTTTGGGAGGAACGCTGTGGGTTGTGCGGGGAATGTGTGCTGGCCCGGACCGGCGGGGTATGTCCGGTAATCCGCTGCGCCAAGAGCCTCTTAAACGGTCCCTGCGGCGGTTCGCAGAATGGCAAATGCGAAGTGAAGCCCAACGAATGCGCCTGGCAGTTGATTTACAACAGGATGAGCGAGCTGGGCAGGTTGGAACTCCTTCTGGACGTGGCTGGGGCCAAGGACTGGTCTAAGTCCAGGGACGGCGGTCCCCGCAAAATGGTCAGAGAGGATGTGAAGATCGATGGCTGAGGAAAAGAGCAAACTGCAGAGCCTGTTTGAGCAGGGCGAATTTGCAGTAACCTGCGAGATCGGCCCGCCGAAAAACGCCCAGGGAGACGGCATCCGCAAGCACACCGAACACCTGAAGCCATTTGTGGACGCCGTAAACCTCACCGACAACCAGACAGCCATCGTCAGGCTTTCCAGCATCGGGGCCGGTGTGCATGTCCTGGCGGCAGGCGGCGAACCCATTATCCAGATGACAACCCGCGACCGCAACCGCATAGCCTTGCAGAGCGATTTGCTGGGGGCCTACAGCCTGGGAGTGCGCAACGTGCTCTGTCTCTCGGGGGATCACCAGGCTTTTGGTAACCATCAAGGAGCGAAAAACGTCTATGATCTGGATTCCATCCAGTTAATAAAAACCGTAAAAGACATGCGGGAAGCCAAAGTGTTCCAATCCGGGGAAGCAATCAAGCAAGGGGAACCACGGTTTTTCATCGGGGCGGTCGCCAATCCCTTCGCCGACCCCTTCGAGTTCCGGGTGCTGCGGCTGGAAAAGAAAATCCGGGCAGGCGCCCAGTTCATCCAAACCCAGTGCATCTTCGACATGGAGCGCTTTGAAGCCTTCATGGATCTGGCCTGCAAGCGGGGCCTCCACCAGCAAGCCTATATTATGGCCGGGGTAATGCCCATCAAGTCCGCTAAGGCTGCTAAGTATATGCAGAAAAACGTTTCCGGCATGCTGGTCCCCGATGGGATTGTGGAAAGAATGAGCAAGGCTGAGGACCAACCGGCCGAGGGCGTCAAACTTTGCATCGAGCAGATCAAACATTTGCGGACTATTCCCGGAGTACGGGGAGTTCATATCATGGCAGTGGCCTGGGAAGAAATTGTGCCGGAAATCGTCAAAGGAGCGGGGCTGTTACCAAGGCCTTAAGGGCTATCAGTGTCAAATGTATTGATGAAAGAGGTATTTGACATGAATGCTTCTAAGTTTAAAGTACTTCTCTACTCCGATGGTTCACACCAGGCGTTTTCTGCAGCTGTTTATACTACCATGCTATTAACGAAAATGGCCAATATGCATTTGACCATCGTACAGGTACATGAAGCTGATGGAGCTTCACTGGGGACAGAATATAGTAGTAAAGAGTTGAGGCCTAGGTACAAAAGATATTCTTGGGGGTGTTCTAAAGGGAATGTATATAGTTGGATAGACACTTGGCCGGTTAGCCCTACCTCTGACTGGGTGAAGCGCGTGCTCGAGGAAGGTGATTCGGACATAAGAAAACAATATTCTGAAATACTTTCCAAAACTAACAAAATATTTTCAAATAAAGGGCTCAACGTCAAGCTTGAGGAATTATATACCGATTACAGTATTTCCGACACATCTGACATATCCCAAATAGCAGATATAATTCTTGATTATGCAACAAAAGGTTCATTTGAATTAATAATTATGGGTACGCGGGGGCCTTCTACCTTAAATAGGCTGATTTTTGGTAGTTTAGCGTATACAGTGTTAAACAAATCCCCTATGCCGGTGTTGTTAATCAAGAAACTTCCTCAAGACTTTATTTATAGTTACCTGGCAAGACACTAAGCACTAAGAATAATCTTGAGAGAAAGCACTGGAGGCGACCCAGTGCTTTTTTGTTGTCCATCTGCCTTCTCTAAATTGTTGGAAATAGCTACACCGTAATAGGACGCGAAGTCCGATTACGGTGTATTTGTTTTATTAGTAAGCCATAGCCGTACCAGTATATCAGCAGGTAACGATGAATTACAGGCAGAGGATGGTAGGCTCAGGAATTCCTGGTATGTGATGGAGCGAACGGCTTCGGCATTCATGGGCCATTGATCGGTATAACCCAAGGAACTTCCGAGGCACCTTGTCTATTATTGGGTTAATGTTGCAATTAAAAAAACGTGCATTCTTGTAATTGCACGTTTTTTGCTCGTTTTATTGTCCAACTGGAAGGAGTTCTAAAACAAAACGATCTTGGGGTTGATTTGCTGTACCACCTTATAGGCTTGCTCCGCATCGATAGTGTAGAATCCCCCAACTGGGACACAGGCGATGTTAACCTCGTTTTTAGGTTCCTTTATCTGAAGCACGGGGTATTTGCGGCAACGGAATAACCCTGTATATAATGATAGAAAAGGAAGGTTGAAGAGGATGGAGAAAAAAATAGTAAAAACAACATGTACAAGAGACTGTCCCAATAACTGCGGCATTTTAGCCTGGGTTGAAAATGATCTGGTTGTGAAGCTGACCGGAAATAAGGAACATCCTATTAATAACGGAAGAACCTGTGTGAAGTGCAATCACTACTTAGAACGTGTTTATCATAGAGAGAGGATCACTTATCCTTTAAAAAAGGTACAGGGAAAATTCATACGCATATCATGGGAAGAAGCCCTCGATGAGATAGCGGGAAAAATCAAGGAGATATGCAAAACGAAATCCCCGGAATCCATTCTTTATTATCAGGGATTTGGGGCCAGAACCGCACTTAAGCTGGTGAACAGAAGATTTTTTAATCTATTGGGTAATACAACGGTTACGAAGGGAACTATCTGCGGCGGAACAGGTGAGAGCTCACAGAATTTAGATTTTGGAACGAGAATATCCCATGATGTAAAGGATTATGAAAATAGTAATTCTATGATTTTATGGGGAAGAAATCCTGTAGCTACAGGGGTCAACCTGGTGCCTATGATTAATAATATTAAGGACCGGAACGGAAAAGTGGTATTAATTGATCCTGTGAATACTCAAACAGCTCCGCTTTGTGCGCTTCATCTTAAGCCAAAGCCGGGAACAGATGCTTATCTGGCCCTTGCCCTGTCCAGAATTTTACATGACGAGGGTGTTGAAGATAATGATTTTTTGCAGAATCATTGTCTTAACTATGAAGCCTATAAACGGGTTGTTTATTCCCGCACGGTAGAGGAATATGCGACCTTGTGTAATGTGCCATTAGAACAAATCCTTGAGGTAGCTAAGGTGTTGAAGGAAATGAAGCCCACTGCTTTTGTACTGGGCTGGGGATTGCACCGATGGGAATACGCCCACACGACCCTGCGCGCTATCGACGCCTTAGGAGCAGCAGCGGGTTCTATCGGTGTAGCTGGGGGAGGAGTCAGTCAAGGGTTTGAGGAGTATGCGCCCTATGATTGGAGTATATGGGGAGACGAACTACAGCCCAAAAGAAAGAGATTCTATATGCAACTGCTGGGTGAAGAACTGAAAAATGCGAGTCCCAAAATTGAAATGGCAATGATAACAGCAGGAAATCCGGTTTCAATGCTTCCCAATGCCAATCTAACCAAGGAGGCTCTTTCAGAAGTCCCTTTTTTGGTAGTGGTAGGCCACTTCCTGGATGATACGGGTATAATGGCCGATATTTTATTGCCTGTTACCACATTTTTAGAGGAAAAAGACATCGCAGCTTCATATGGGCATAGTTTTATTGGACCCTTGAATCCAGCCATCTCACCCATTGGAGAATGCAAATCAGATTTTGAGATATTCATGGAATTAGGAAAACGGTTTGATTTTGCCGCAGAATATGTGAAACCTTTGGACGAGTGGCTGGAGATAATCATGAAGCCCACCTTGGAGCGCGGTGTTTCCTTGCAGCAAATATTTGACGGGGGTGTATATAATCCGGACACTCCTAAAGTTCCGTATCTGGATAAAAACTTTCCTACATCAACGGGAAAGTTTCAATTAATGAACGACTTTGAACTGCCAGAAGGAAGAGATTTAGACTATAAATATCAACTTATGTCTATTGCACCGAAAGAGTGGCTATGTTCCGAGCTTTCTTTAGAAGAACAAAAGACGCTGCTTCCCGTGAAAATTAACACGGAAGAGGGCTTAAAACTTGGTTTGGAAGAAGGGAAAGTATGTATCGTAGAAAATCAGTTCGGAGCCATCCGCTGCCTTGCTGAATTTGATGGTGAGCAAAGAAAAGACCTGGTGGTGATTCCAAGAGGAGGCTGGGGCCAGGCAGGCCGTAACATTAATGAACTGACCAGAGGCTTGGTATCAAAGGTGGGGGACGGAACACCCTATTATGAGACCAGAGTTAATGTACGAAGCATGTAATGGTGTTTGGAAATTTCCTACACAAGAGAATAGAAAGCCTTTAACAACCCGAGGTATATTTGATGGACGTGTACTCCAGGGATGCAGACCAAATATAAAGAAAAAATTGGCTAATTGACTGGGCCAAATAAGGCTGAAGGCAAGCTTGACAAATGAATGAATTTTATTATAATTAAGTCAAATTTAATATTAAGGGTGTGCCCAATTCAATTTGGAAGACTGCCGAAAACAATAACAGAAATTCTGTTGGTGTTTTCGGTTTTTTTATTCCTTAATTTTCGGATCAGGGCTAAGAAAGGGGAGCAAAATGTATTTAATTGTTGATCATTATGACTCATTTGTTTATAACCTAAAGGCCTATTTTGAAGTGCTGAATTGCTCTGTTCAAGTTATTCGTAGTGACAAAGCTGCATCAGATTATATTGAACAAATTGAAAACCTCGACGGGATAATCTTTTCTCCCGGTCCCAAGCGCCCCGAAGACTGTGAACATTCTGCTGCCCTTCTTCGTGCTTTTGGCAAGCGCATTCCTATTTTAGGGGTTTGCCTTGGTCATCAGCTTATTGGGCATACATTTGGAGCCAAAGTTATCAAAGGTCTTCGGCCAATGCATGGGAAAATCACCAGGATAAACAATTACAATACGGGTGTTTTACAGGGACTTCCGGATAAATTTGAAGTGACCCGTTATCATTCCTTAGTTATATCAGAGGATTTTTTGCCGGATTGTTTACGGATTGATGCCAGGGCTGACGACGGAGCCATTATGGCCATATCCCATAAGGAGTTTCCGATATTTGGGGTACAGTTTCATCCTGAGGCAATTTTAACACAATATGGATATGAGGTACTTAATAATTTTGTAAATATTGCTGAAAAAAGGAGGGAAGAGAATGGCCAACTACAAGGAGTGGACCCGCTACTATCCTGCTGTTGACATCTATTCCTGTTATTCTGAAGAAGAAGACACCGTGTTCCTGGATTCTTCGTTGGAAAATAGGTACGGAAATTATTCGATTATCGGCATCCATCCTTATCTTAAGGTTGAGGACAGAAACGGAGAACTGTTTGTCAACGGTGTCGTTCAAGAGGGGAGTTTTGCTGACTATATCTCCAAGTATTTAAAGGTTCATGGGGAAGAGAACCCCACGACGCTGCCGCTGCTTTCAGGAGCTATAGGTTATCTGGCCTATGATTTCGGGTTGAGGCCGAACGAAGTCTCATCCCGTCATCTTAAAGACGTTGATATTCCTGAAGGATTGTTTATCTTTTATGAGCACTTTATTATCGAAGACCAAAGGAACCGAAAGATTTATTTGACTGCCGCACACCCCTTGTATAACGGGGAAGACAGTCTGGGCGCTTTGGAAAAGGATCTTGAAGAAAGACTTTATCACCGCGCAGCGAACCTATCACCGGCTAAGCTGAAAAAAAGCGGCGATTTTAAACTTTATTCTGATTTCGAGAAAGAGCAATACTACGAGGCAATCAACAAGGTAATTAACTATATTGTTGAAGGGGATATCTATATAGCCAATATGACCCGTCAAATCATCATGGAAAGTCCGGTACAGCCCTATGAGGTGTTTTTACGGCTCCATAAGAACAACCCCGCACCGTTTAGCGGCTATCTGAATTTCGGGGATTTTAAGATTGTTTGTTCTTCGCCGGAGCGGTTTTTAAAATTAGGGGACGGGATTGCGGAGACACGCCCCATAAAAGGGACCAGAAAAAGAGGTGAAACCCCGGAAGAAGATGATGCCCTGCGGACGGAGTTATTGCATTCATCTAAAGATCGAAGCGAATTATTGATGATTGTTGATTTGGAGCGGAACGACCTGAACAAGGTCTGCGAACCGGGCAGTGTTGAAGTCACCCAGTTGTTCGATGTTGAAGCCTATGCGACGGTGTTCCACCTGGTGTCGACGATTGTCGGAAAACTAAAGGAAGGTATGACTTCAATGGATCTTTTGATGGCCATGTTCCCCGGCGGATCAATCACCGGGGCACCGAAACGGAGAGCCATGGAAATCATTGATGAAGTGGAACATTCACGCAGAGGACTTTATACCGGGTCGATCGGTTACCTTTCTTTCGATAACAGCTGTGATTTTAATATCGTGATTCGTACCGCAGTTTATAAAGACGGGATGTACCATTTGGGGGTTGGCGGCGGGATCACCTGTGAATCCGAATTAGAATTTGAATTCGAAGAAACTGAACAAAAAGCCAAGGCCTTACTGGAGGCAATGAAAAGTTTAAAATGAAGACCAAAGAAGGAGGCGCCTTAAGAACTGAGTTGACTGGCGCCCTTTTGCCGTAGGGCAAGGAAAAATAAGCCCTTGAAGGAGAAATCGCCGGTGTGTTGAATATAGTGAGCATATCCAGATTCCGAATAATATTGGAGAGGAGTGTTAACCTTGAACAAATATGTTCTAAATGAGTCCGAAGTCGTGCTAATGGTCATCGATATTCAAGAAAAATTAGTTCCTGTGATGAAATACGGAGAACAGATTATTCAAAACACCAGCACATTAATTTCCGTTGCTAAGAAATTAGGTATTCCTATCCTCGTCACAGAACAATACCCCAAAGGCCTGGGGAAGACTGTTTCAGACCTAAGCAGCCAACTCGAGGGATCGGCCACTTTCGCAAAGATGACCTTTTCAGGTTGTACAAGTGAGGTAACTTCGGCACTGGAGGGGCTGGGACGAAAGAAAGTCCTGATTACAGGAATGGAAACCCATGTTTGTGTTTTTCAAACGGTCCGGGATTTACTTGCCAATGGTTACCAGGTTTTCGTAGTGAGTGATGGGGTGTGTTCAAGAACCAAGGGAAATTACCTAAATGGGTTATCCCTGATGTCATCTATGGGAGCAGTTGTAACCAACACAGAAACAGTCTTTTTTGATTTGATGAAGCAATCAGGCACACCTCTGTTCAAGGAACTCTCCAAACTGATAAAATAGAGTACAACTATGATCATAGGTATCAAAGTGACGGATAATAGGTGGAGCCGCCCAACCGGGCGGCTCCACCTATTTATCGGCGTTTAAAGAAAACTCTGTACTTTAGAATATCAGGGAGCTTATTGATATTTGTCTTAACTAAATGAAATGAGTTAAACTAATAAGTGAACAAAGCAACACTAAAGGTGGAGGAGAAAACTATTGAAAAAATCCTACAGCTATTGACCCTTTTAGTTTTTGCAAGTTTCCTGAGCCTGGCAGGGTGTTCACCGGTTCATTCCGAATCTGATAAGAAGCCTGCCTATCAGACGATCGCCAGTGAAACTGCCAAGCAACGTTTAGATAATGAAAAAGGGATCATTCTGCTGGATGTAAGATCTGAGGCTGAATACGCCGAGAAGCACATGGAGAAGTAAAAAAGTTAATCTCGCAAGGCAAATTTCAAAACCTTTGTCGTCATTGCGTAAACTCGTAAATTTTAGTTCCTCCAAAGAAAAAAGATGCCGACGGTTTCAACCGTCGGCATCTTTTGGGATTTCAATCATCCGGATTTCCTTAGATGTTTACAGATTTCTTGAAGTTTTCAGCAGCGTCAGCCACACTGTTCATCGCTTCGTTGACTTTGTTATTATCAAACTCAGGTCCGATAAACCGATAACGTAAGCCGAAGAATAATCCGATGATAAGCAGTGGCAGGGTAACCCAGAATGCGAAGATCAGCAGCAAGCCAAGGACAAGAACGGGAAACGAGCCTTTGATTTCATCGCCCTTAAGTACTGCGAAGGAATTTGTGCTCCCTTTGCGAATCAAATTCGTGCAAAACTGTCCGATTTTCTTCAGGCCGGAAAAAAAGTGATTTCCATGGTGGCTGTGATGATGCCCATGATGATGATGATGTCCATCATAATGGTAATGAGTTTTTTCGTTATTAAAATAACTGTCTCCAATTGGGGTTTTTACTTTTCCCTGTTTCTCCAACAGGATAATGGCTTCAAGTAAATCACCGTTTGCGGCATCCAGAGCCAGCTTGGCTTCTTCGTAGCTAATGTTAGCCATTGCACATAATTTTTCCACTTGTTCTAAGTTTGTCATGATTAATTCCTCCTTGGTTTTTGTATATCTAAATTCTAACCCCAAAAACTTCAAGGAGAATTTGCTTAAAATTAAAATTCAATTAAAACAATGGCCCGGAAATGAGCTGACATCATCTTGGGGCAGCTTAGGAAACTAAATTTTTACCTGCTTGGTAAGCTTGTTTCAGCAACCTCTGGGCATTTTCATAAACGGCCTGCCCCTGGGCTCCGAAAATTTTCTCCAGTTTTTCAGCCTCAAGGTTAACTAGGCCAGGGATTGCCATCCCGTCGGCATTAATTTCCTGGATTGTTCCATTATTTTTGTGCTGAGCTAGATTAAGTTTTAAAAATTCCAGTACGGCATCGGTCATACCAGGCATACTTGAGGCGCAGACCCCGATAGCTACACCGTTTCTGTCTTTAGGAGTCAGGGCACTGGTGATATTGGCTTTACCCTCAGTAAAGTCAAATTTAATGACCTGCCCCACCAGTCGGTCGCATAGGGATTTGAACTGTCCGGGTACATGACCCCCATAAACCGGTGCCCCCAGAACAATGCCGTCGGCACGGTCCAGCTTTTCTGCCACCATATTTACATCATCCGGCGCTAACCGGCAGACCCGATCAGCCCTGCATTTCATACAGCCGATACAGGGGGCAAATTTTAAATCGCTGATGTAGATTTTTTCAACTTCTGCTCCGGCATCTGCTGCGCCTTTAAGTACTTCATCCAGCAGCAGATCTGTGTTGCTTCCCTTTCGGGGGCTGCCTGAGATACTGAAAATGTACATGTTTTATTCCTCCTCGTTATCAGACCGGCACGGTTCCGCGCCTTGTCGTTTCTAAATGGTTAAGTCTCTTTCGGTTCGATTTCCTGTGCTTTTTCGCAATTAATTTCCAGCTGCTTGTTTACCCATTCATTATACTTTCCGACAGAATGGGTGTTGAAAGAAGAGAATTTATCGAGAGGGTGTCGGAGAGAATGGTTAACGATCTTAGCCTGACCTGTCTGCAAAGTTTGTCAGGGCGTGAAGGACATAACATTTGGCAAAAGAGCAATAATGCTGCTATGCATTTCATCAAAAAGGCTTTCTTTAAGGAAACGAATCAATTATATGATTGTTTATTCAAGGTCAAAATACCCGTTGTGGGGATCGGGGCTCCTGTAAGAAGTTGGCTGCCTAAAATGGCAGAAAAGCTGCATACTGAACTTCTGATTCCCGAACATGCGGAAGTTGCCAATGCCATAGGAGCAGCAGCAGCTAAAATCATGGAGACTGTTAAAGTACTGATCAAACCCGGAGAAGCCGGCAGCGGATATCTAATGCATGCTCCCTGGGAGCGTAAGACTTTTGATGTACTGGAAGAAGCAGTAGAATACGCTTTGGCTGAGGCAAAAACACGAGCAGCTTCAGCAGCGGAGAAGGCAGGTTGCAAAGATTTTGAACTAGTGATTAATCATGAAGATGTTTATGTTAATGGTAATATGGTTGAAAATGATATTTACGTGGAATCGCGGATAGAAGTAACAGCAGTAGGACGTCCGATACCTATTGCCTTGGTGTAACGACCATGATCCAATGATGTTTATGTAAAGAAGTAGGGACACTACAAAGAGTCCCATTCTTAGTGTATTGTTCTGGGCCTTGATTGTTGAAGCGATAACGTTGAAATCTTAGTAAATTCCAATTTTGCGCATAAAAAATATGCATTTGGAATAATTATTGTGCTTATATAAATGGGATTTTCTACATAAAGAGCTTAAATTTAATGCATTAATGTTATATTTTTGTAGATAAAATTGAGCTATAAGGGAGTTTATATATATTTTTAGTTGGCATGTGCTTTGCTGTAATGATTATTTGTAAGAATAACCAGTGGTATTGCAGCTGGATTTATAAATTTTAGGAAAGAAGTGATATTATGCAATATGGTCTTGGGATTGACACAGGAGGTACATATACAGATGCAGTAATTTTTGATTTTGAAAATAATAAGGTTATAAGTACAGCAAAGTCTATAACTGTAAAAGAGGACCTTACAATTGGCATAAATGGCGCACTTAGTCAAATTCCGCAAGAAATGATAACTGCAATTATGTTAGTTTCGCTTTCAACAACTCTTGCAACAAATGCATGTATAGAAGGAAAAGGTTGCCGGGCTAAGCTTGTATTAATAGGGTTTGATGAAGATATAGTTGCTAAATATGGACATGAGTATGGGTTACCGGAAAAAGCGGAAATTATTTTTTTAAGTGGAGGAAGCAATCAACAGGGCGAAATAACATACGAACCAGATTGGGACTTCTTGAAAACAAAAGTAGAGAATTGTAACTATATAATAGACACATTTGCTGTTGTAGAGCTATGGGGAGTAAGAAATAGTAATGTTGAAAAGAAAGCGAAGGCATTATTAAATGATTGGACAGGAAAACAAGTTGTTTGTGGACATGAACTTACAGATGAGTTAAATTCTTTAAAAAGGGCTGCAAGTGCGCTTATCAATGTACAGTTAATTCCTATTATCAATGATTTTATAAACGCTGTGAAAATTAGCTTGAAGCATATGGGAATAGAAGCACCTCTAGTAATAGTCAGGGGTGATGGAAGTCTTATGTCTGAGAAATTTGCAAGAGACAAGCCAATGGAAACACTACTTTGTGGACCAGCGGCAAGCGTTGCTGGTGCAATTAATCTAACAAGAGAGGAAAATTGCATTGTTGTTGATATGGGAGGGACAACAAGTGATATTGCACTTGTAAAAGATGGCAATCCTGAAATTGCTATTAAAGGAGCTAGAATAGGTAAGTGGAATACGGGGATTAAATCTATCCTGATAAATACTGTTGGACTTGGTGGAGACAGTCTAATCAGACATAATAATCAAAACACCTTAAACATAGGCCCCGATAGAGCAGCACCATTGTCATGGCTAGCTTGTCGTTGGCCAAGTGTACTTGAAAAGATTGAAACAATTTATAGATATAACAGGAAGCATACTATTTCATTGTGTGAGTTTTTCTATAAAATCAGGGATATTTCAGAAGATGCTTTTTATAATCAGGAAGAAAGAAATATAGTAACCGCTTTAGCAAATGGGCCATTGAGTTTAACTGAGCTAACTGAAATGACAGATACAACTATTTACTCAATCAACCTAAAAAGACTAGAAAAACATGGAATTGTCATGAGATGCAGCCTTACTCCGACTGATATAATGCACCTCACAGGCGAATTTACTGACTGGAATAAGGAAGCGGCATATTATGGTGCAATGATTATGGCTAATCAGATAAATGTACATCTTGAAGAGTTGATTGAAATAGTGAACGAAAAAATCAAGGAACGTTTATATTTCAATATAGTTAATATGATATTAGAGCATGATGAAGCTAAAATGATGAGTGGTGGAATGTCTGAACAACTAAGCAATTTGATAAATTCCAGTTTTAAGAAAAATTGCAAATTAGCACAAGAGAAAAACGATACAAATGATATTATAGCATACAGTTTTTCAACAAGACTGAAGTTAGTAGGAATCGGAGCGCCAACTCATATATATCTCCCTGGTGTAGCCGAAACATTAAACACCAGTTATATTGTTCCTAAAAATGCTGGAGTTGCAAATGCAATTGGCGCGATTACAGGAAATGTTATGGTCGAGGAAAAAATAATAATAATACCCAAGAATGGATTTATAGGTTATTCGACTTTTGAAAATAAAAAGTTTACTAAGCATTCAGATGCAGTGGAATGGGCCGAAACAAAGGTTTATGAAATGGCTAAGACTTCTGCACAGTTGAGGGGTGCGGTAGATGTCGAAATTTTCGTGACTGTTCATAATAACGAAGTTGAAGTTTTTGGTGTATCTGATGAAAATGTAGAATGTGGAGTAAAAGATTCTTCAAACAAAAATTCGATTCAATCGAACAAAATAAAAGCTGACGAAAGTGTGAGCCAGAAAAACAAACTTTTGATAGAAACTATTGTAACTGCACGGGCGGTTGGTAATATTTTTGATTGGAACAAACAAAAAAAAATTAGGGAGGAGTTTCAATGGCAAAGACAAAAATTTTTGCATGTGGTACGCTTGAAGAAGAAATAAGGAGTATACTACCTCAAACTATTGACTGTGAATTTTTGGAAGCCGGATTACATAATACTCCCAGCATGTTAAAACAAGAGTTACAGAAAAGGATTAAGGAAGCAGTGGATTATGATACGCTTCTAATTGGGTATGGGCTATGTTCCAATGGGACAGTAGGACTAAATTCCGACATACATACTATAGTAATACCAAAGGTTCATGATTGTATCAGCCTTTTAATAGGTTCAAGGAAACAATATAACAAAGAATTTCATTGTTTCCCAGGGTCTTATTACTTGAGTAAAGGATGGCTAAAAGTTGAAGGCGACCCTCTATCGGAATATCACAGATATCTTGAAAAATACGGAGAAGAAAATGCTCGTTGGTTAATAGATGAAGAATATAAGCATTATCAAAGGGTAGTTTTTATTCATACAGTAGGAGATAGTAAAGAGGATGTTAATTACTCTCAGGAAGTTGCAAAATTATTGAATATTGAATTTTCACAAATAAATGGAACTTTGGACTATTTCGAAAAGCTCATTAATGGAAATTGGGACGAGGATTTTTTGATTTTCCCACCACGAAAATTGATATCAATGAATGATTTTATGTAAACACTTACTCCTTGAGCCATGCTTCGCTAGGTTTCTTCCAGTTTAGAAGATGGGCGATAGTTCGGACTTTCAATAGGTTTTACCAAACCGCCAGATAAACAAAAAGTGAATTAACAATTAGTAATCAAAAGACCAGGATATGCCGGAATCCTGGTCTTTTGATTATTGATTGTTATTGATTATTCAACATGACCAGAAGAATAGCACTAAAGAAAAATCGTGGAAAGTGTTTATTTGTGGTGGCACTTCCATTGTAAATTCTCATCCTTAAAAAAACAATACCAGCGAAACCAAATTATGGAATGATCCAATATAAAAAATATTCGGAAAAGTATATCAAAAAAGAAGGATAAATAAACAATTTGTAGAATACATAAACAAATATTATAGATCAATAACTGATTTCAGTTTCGAAAGGGGGTAATAGATATCAGATAATTGAGAAGAAGTATGTTCTTAAAAGTAGGGGTTTTATAAAAAAGAAGGAGGCCGTGAAAATGAAAAGTAACCAGAAAAGTATTAATCACTGGGTATTTTGGCCACCATTTATTTTAATGTTGGCAACTGTTGTTTTGAATTTTGCCAATTATGATCTATTTACCAATTTTATGCATACTTCATTTGATTGGATTGTAAATAATTTCGGGTGGTTTTTTTCTTTAACTGCATTCATTTTTGTAGTGGTGGCAGCAGCAATCGCGTTTTCTTCTGTTGGCAATATCCGGTTTGGAGGTGAAAATGCTAAGCCGGAATTTAGCACATGGAATTGGTTTGCCATTTCTATTTGTGCCGGGATTGGTACAGGGATTGTATTCTGGGGAGTTGCTGAACCGATGATGCATTTTGCTACCCCGCCTGCATCATTAGGTATCCAACCCTTTAGTGCTCAAGCGGCTTTGTTTGCTATGTCTACGGTAAATTTACATTGGACAATTACTCCTTATGCCATGTATGTAATTTGTGCTATTCCGATTGCTCTAGCCTATTATAATTACAAGCAACCCCTTACCGTAAGTTCAAGTTTATATTTTCTTATTGGTGATAAGTGTCAGGGCGGAATTGGAAAAATAGTTGATATAATTTGCTTGTATGCTATTGTTGGCGGAGTTGCGGGCTCTTTGGGAACTGGTTTATTGCAAATTGGCAGCGGCGTGGAATATGTCTCGGGTATTAAATCGGGACCGCTTGTATGGGCTGTTATTGCAGTACTTATTGTAGCAGCTTATACCTTTTCCAGTTATTCCGGGCTTAAAAAAGGAATTAAAATTTTAAGTGACTTAAACACCAAGTTATTTTTTGGGGTTATGTTGTTTGTCCTTCTTGCGGGACCAACCTCGTTTATTCCAAAAATTGGGATTGAAGGGTTAGGTGTGTACCTGGGCCAATTCTTTGAAAAATCTATGTTCTTAAGTAGTGTTGCTGGTGACCAATGGCCTTCTTGGTGGACTCTTTTTTACTGGGCAATATGGTTTGCTTTTGCCCCAATCGTTGGTTTGTTTTTAGTCCGGATGACATACGGTAGAACACTGCGCCAATTTATTAGCGTAAATTTATTAATGCCTGCTATTTTTGGTATGGTATGGTTTGCAATTTTTGGCGGTACTGCAATCCATATGCAGTTAAGTGGGAGCATGGATCTTTGGAAAAGCATAAGCACTAATGGAGTAGAAAACGCTATCTTCGCATTTTTCTCAACCTTTCCTTTGGGAAGCATTGTAGTCCCGGTATTTTTATTTATAATTTGTATTTCCTTTATCACTCTTGCTGATTCAATGACTACTAGCATAGCGGGAATGAGCACCAAGGGACTTACTATGACCGATAGTGAAGCTCCTTTACATTTAAAAGTAGTTTGGGGTGTTCTTATGGGTGCTGTGGCATGGGTAATGATTTGTTTTGCTGGAATTGATGGAGTGAAGATGGTTTCTGTTTTGGCAGGATTTCCAATTGCTTTTTTAATGTTAATAATGGTGATATCTGTTGTTAAAGGGCTTTGGTGGCCTGGATCAAAAGCTTTCTTTGGTGATGAGAAGTGTCTCACTGATTCTGCAGAAAAAGCTTCAGAAATAAATTAAAGATCCAGGTCGTTGATTCTAGTATTTAACAGTTTATCCCTGCAACTTAATTGTGCAGGGATTTTTTCGAAAAAAAGCACCTGAACTTGTGGAAAATTCTGGGAGTCTTGTTGGAAAAGTAGTGATAGGGACTGTTAAAGGGGACCTCCATGCATCTAGACCTTCTTGAAGTACAGTTTCGAAACATCGAAAAAGATTATTAGATAGAACAACCCCTCTTGGTCAAAAAGAAATAAGTTAAAGCATATCTTAAAGGAATGTGATTTCAATGCTGGAAGAAAAAGAATTATGTCGAACTATGCAGAACGTGGTGGGGATGGCTCCGTTCATTGGCGAATTAATATTTGAAGATGTAGGTGTTTATGTTTGCGACACAGAAAAAATAATAGTCGAAATTAATCCCAAAACATTTAAACTTTCCTTGAATTCATCTCTTGGATTACCATTGGCTCCCGACTGGATCATAACTGAAATGATGCGCAAAAAGCAACGAATGGTCACTGAGGTTCCGAAAGAAATTTATGGGGTCCTAACTGTATCGATCGGTATTCCAATTTATGAGGACCAGGAACTTGTTGGAGGTATTCTCGTTTTTCAAACAGCCTATAAGAAAGAAAGATTATTGGCAATTGCGAACACATTAAATGAAGTAGTGAGGATTGTTGATACTACAGTCCAACAAATTACTGCAGAAGCAGAGGAACTTTCCGCTACTGGACAGGAACTGGATGTGATTTCCCAGGAAACAAATAACCAGATTGGAGAAACAGACAACATTGTAGAGGTAATTCAGAAAATTGCAGTTCAAACCAATCTGATTGGTCTTAACGCTTCCATTGAGGCAGCAAGAGTTGGTCAACATGGCAGGGGGTTTGCAGTGGTTGCCGAAGAAGTACGCAAACTAGCAAACACAAGTTCAACTTCAACAAAGAATATCAGGCATACTTTAAATAATATAAAAGCCGCAACGAATCAGATTAGTTTGTCGGTAAGAGAAGTATCAGAGGTGGCAAACCATCAAGCGCAAGTACTTATGGAGGTATTGCCAGCTATTGATGAATTGACCAACCTCGCAGAAAAGATCGTAAAAATGGCCCAAGAATTGACGTCCGATTCCAAGGTGTATTCCAATTCTCGTACATTGCCGAGCCAAGTGTGGTGAAAAAGAAATCGTCGAAAGTTTTTCAACCTCGTTTAATTCTGTAGCAGACTATTGGCATTGCCAATACTGCCAAAGTTGACGAAAAAATCTAAAAATTAAGAAGGATATTTAAACTATACGTAGAATATTTAAACAAATAGTTCAATATATTTAACCGTAACATGTAGCATGGAAGTATGGCACCGCAGATCTGCGTCGAGAAGTCAAAAAGTTAAGTTTAGTCGCGTTGGAGCGACAATAGCCACATATTTGTTGCCTTTAGGACTCAATTCGATGAGAATTGGGAAAATAACAATGCTTGGTGCAGGGGTAACGGTTGCTGTTTGCAACTTTGCGAGGAATCCATGAACAGGCTCTGATTTACTGAGAGTTAAGTCCTCAGCCAAAGCCGGGAAATGAAGAGGGTGAAAAGAATGTGTTACGGATACGAATTTTCTTCTAGGCAATCTAAAAAGTCAGTTTTTAGTGCTCCTGTTGGACAATATATTTCTGGCTATACAATCGGTGTCTTAGTATTAGACCTTTGGTCACCGAAAATACCGGGTATGGTTGCTAGCGCTGCATCGTATCGTTACCCAGTTAGACATAAACTAGTCGAGGTTCATCCACCAGAACGGCTACTGTACGGTGACCCTGAAATATTAGAGGAATTGGTTATTGCCGGAAAGGAATTGGAAAAAGAAGGGGTTAGAGCCATTGTAGGTGCTTGTGGCTATTTTGGGCACTTTCAACCTCAACTGGCATCGGCGCTGAATGTTCCAGTGTATTTGACTAGTTTACTCCAAATACCAATGATAAAGGCTGGTCTGAAATCTGATCAAAAAGTGGGGATCCTTTGCGCAGATAGTGACAATATGACAATTGAACTACTGAAGAAAACGGGGGTTGATGATCCGAATATTTATGTGATAAGGGGTATGGGAATTAAGCCGGAATTCTCTGCAATTATGGAAAATAGAACTTCGTTTAATAATGAAGAGTTGAAAAAAGAAATTATTAACGAGGCAGTAAAACTTGTTGCAGAAAATCCTGAGGTAGGTGCCCTGCTGCTGGAATGTAGTGACTTTCCACCATATTCCTTTGACATTCAGCAAGAAGTGAGGGTTCCAGTCTTTGATTATATGACACTAATTAATTGGGCACACCAAGCTGTAGCTCAGAGACCTTACCAGGGTGACTTATGAGTTAGTAACATTGTAGGGGGACTGCCTGCTGCTTGCCTTCTTCACTACAACAGAAGTTACGTTAGATGAATATCACCAATGAGAGGAAGTGTAGTATGAATACTCAAAGTATTGAATCAAATTACAAAGGAAATCAAACATTACAATTTAAAGTATTATCTGATAAGCAGTGTGAAAAAATTGTTAATGCGGCTTTAGAAATATTGGAGAGAACGGGAGTAAATATATATTCAGAAGAAGCGCTGACTTTATTAAAAAAAGCCAACTGTCAAGTAGATGGAATTATGGTTCGAATTCCGTCTTATTTAATCAAAAAAGCCCTTACAACCGTTCCATCAAGAATTGTTCTATGTGACCGGAACGGTCAAAGGAAACTATTTTTAGAGGGAAATAATAGTTATTTTGGGCCGGGCCCTACTTGTCCTAATTTTCTTGATGTTGAAACTGGAGAAAGAAGAAGAACCGTCAAAAGGGACGTTGTTAATACTTCAATAGTTGCGGATGCTTTACCTAACGTGGACTTTGTTATGTCCTTGTCCATGATTTCTGATTGTACACTAACATTAGCGGACATTCATGAAGTACACGCTATGCTTCAAAATACTACAAAGCCTATCGTAGGATGGACCTTTAATGTAGAGGCGGTCAAAGACATTATTGATATGTGCAGTACGGTAGCTGGAAGTCTAACAGAATTGCAACGCAACCCATTTATTGTTATCTACTCCGAACCAACAACACCTTTAACACATACGAAGGATGCTTTAGAAAAGTTATTGTTCATGGCCGAGAATAATTTGCCAGTTATTTATACTCCTGGAATGGTATTGGGAGGAACCGCCCCGATTACAATTGCCGGGGCACTCGCAGTGGGGGTCGCCGATAATCTAACCGGGCTGTTATTGAGTCAGCTCAAGAGAGAAGGGGCTCCATTTATTGCTGCCGCTCCAGGGGGCCCTATGGACATGAAAACCATGCAGCATTGTTATGGAGCCCCGGAGTTTAGCTTAGTGCATGCCGCTTCAGCGGATATTTTCCATTATCTAAATCTTCCTATTTGGAGTGCGGCAGGAGCTAGTGATTCTAAGATTGTTGATGCACAGGCTGCTGCAGAAGCTGCATTTCAGATTTTCGCCTCCGCCTCCAGTGGTGCCCATTTAATTCACGATGTCGGCTTTCTGGATTCAGGATTAACCGGATCTCTCGAACAATTGGTTTTGGGTGATGAGATTATTGGAATGGTTAGAAGGTTTATTAAGGGGGTTGAAATAGATGAAGATCATTTGGCGCTTGAGGTGATCCATGAAGTTGGACCCGGGGGACAGTTTATAACGGCTGAACATACTTATAGGTACTTTAAACAGGAGTTGTGGACACCCACGCTATTGGACAGAGAAGTGTATTCGAATTGGGAGAACAACGGAAATAAATCGCTGACCGATAGAGCAAATGAGAAAGCCAAAAAAATCCTAAGGGAACATCGGCCCGAACCTCTTTCACAAAAAGTTCTCACGGTAATTGACAATATCCTAGAAAACGCCGAACAACGTATGAAACGATAATCTCATAATCCCTCCGTACCATTCTACAATGCAAAAAAGCAAAATTGTGAAGGATCTTAGCGCTCCGTTGTGCTGGTAAAAGATAATAATCAAACTGAAGAAAAAATAAGTTTAGAATTAATTTCTTATCCTAAACTACAGCTAAGGAGCTCATTATGCTACAACATGATATGATTTCTGACAAATGTATTAATCCCCACTTGAGGTATCAAATACTATCCGATAATCAAATTAAGTTTATTATTAATTCAACATTTGAGGTTCTTGAACGTACAGGGTCATTGGTAAAGCATCCAGAAGCTGTTGAATTACTAAAAAAAGCAGGGTGCATTGTTGAGGGAGAACTGGTTAAAGTTCCCCAATGGCTTATAGAGAATGCTTTAAAGAATACTCCATCTCAAGTTATTCTGTCCTCTAGAAATGGTGAAAGAAAGTTATTTTTGGAAGGAAGTAATACCTATTTTGGTAACGGACTGGCAAATCCATTTTTTGTTGATATTGAAACAGGAGAACGAAGGCCTGTAGTAAAGTCAGATGTGTTCAATACTGCAAGGTTGTCTGATGCCTTGCCAAATATTGATTTTGTCATGTCCTTAGCCGGTCTTACAGATTGTCACCCGTCTGTTGCAGATGTTCATGAAATGCACGCCATGCTCCAGAGTACTACAAAACCAATTGCTGGATGGGCTACTGGGGTGGAAAGTTTATCTGACATTATTGATATGTGTTCAGTTGTTGCTGGAGGCTTAGATAAACTTCAATCAAATCCCTTTCTAATTGTTTATGCGGGTAACCCAGTATCTCCTCTAATTCATCCGGAAGACGCCCTTGCAAAACTACTTTTTACGGCTGAAAATGGACTTCCTGTAATATATGCTTCTGGTCTTCAATTAGGAGCGGTCTCTCCGGTGACCCTTGCCGGTACATTGGTTGTTGGTTTAGCTGAACAATTTGTAGGTTTGACAATAGCACAGCTAAAAAGGCCAAATACTGGTTACCTGGCAAGCATTGGAACATTAACTTTGGACATGAAAACGATGAATACTGCTTTTGGTGGCCCGGAATTACCTTTATCCTTAGCTGCTGCAAAAGATATTTTTAGGTATTTAAACATACCAACTTGGTCTATTGCCGGGGCCACTGATTCTAAAACCGTTGATCAACAATCTGCAATAGAATCAACAGTACAAATTTTTATGGCATTGTTAAGCGGCGGAAACTTGGTACATGACATAGGATTTTTGGAAGGTGCAATGTCAGGTGCCTTGGAACAAATTGTTATGTCAGATGAAATTATTAGTTATGTTAGGAAAATGGTATCTGGGATCGAAGTAAATAATGAGACCATTGGTTTGGATGTAATCAATAAGTTAGGGCCCGGCGGTCAATATTTAACCCATGAACATACATTTAAGTATTTCCGAGAACAGCTTTGGTTTCCTTCCCTTTTGGATCGGTTAAGATATAATGATTGGGTTAACCAGGGAAAGAAAACAATGCTTGATAGGATAAGGGAAAAGACTAGGACAATTTTAAAAGATTATCGACCTGAACCCCTTCCTCAAAAAGATATTGAAGCAATAGATAATATTTTAGAAAAGGCCTGTAAGAGAGGCGTCAAATATTAATCTAAATTTCTAAATAAAAGCTCCTTTCATTCCATATAGGTCGGTTTTTTGTTTTTATTGTTTATTTCATTTAAGTAGTTGTAGATTGTATAGCGAGAAACGTTCAGCTTCTCTGCAATTATTTGTACTCCCTTTTGTATTAAAAGGGCTCCGCGTTCATCTAGAAACCTAACTATCTTGATTCTGTCTTCCTTGGTCATAAGAGACACTGGTTTTTCAACTAATTTAAAGGCATCGGCCAGCAAGTTATCTAACATTTCGTTAGAATTACTATGGAATTCATCATTTATTTCAAAATCAATCTTAATTAAACTCTCTAAACTAGAAACGGCCATTTGTATATTGGTACAGTCATAATTAATTCCGAGTGCCAAATTACCCTTCCCCCACTTTAGATGGACAGTAGTACATTTTATTAGCCTACCGTCACCAGTTTTTGCACTGTAGGAAAATAAATCGGTGTCTGTTCTTTCGGTTTTTATATTGTGAAGTCCTAATTCAGAAAGTGAATCACCTTTTTTTCTACCGGTAACTTGGCCGTTTTGAATATCTAAAATAGCATTCTCTGGATTATCCAGGTCTGCGACCAGCACTTCACAATTGTTACCAAACGTTTTTGCGATACCTTCTGCTATTCTTTTAAGGTTTTCAATAAATTCGCTCTGATTCAAAACTGCAACCTCCAAGTATATTTGATATTTAACACCGGATCAATTCGATATCTAATATGGCTTCATTTTATTTGTGCTTGGAGTAGTTTGTCAACAGCATGTACTCTATGCCTCAAACTGTTCCCAAATGATGCCAAAGTTCTGGATGGGTGCCCTTGGTATCGCTCCTTGCTGTTGCCTTAGACTTTTATCTATTAGCTAATCTAGACCATACTACCTGGGTTCGATACGCTATTTGGATGTTAATCATCTATTTAACTAGAAGTCATTTATCATGTTCGTAAAAAAGACACCGCTTTTAACAAGCGACCTAAAAACGGTGTCTTTGTATTAAGCTGAGACTAATTAGTCGTTTCGAAGGTCTTGCCGGCAAAGAAATATTTGTGATTGAAGAAGGAAGTGGAACCATTATGTCGAATACTTAAACAAAGTGTTTAATGTATAAACAAGTAGTTTAATCATATTAAGGGAGGAGGTTATTTCATGGAACAATTGTGAAGTTTGGAGCTGCTGTTTCAAATCAAATAATAACAACAGAGAGGAAGATGGTGTGTGAAAAAATATATAGCGGAACCGTTTAAGATTAAAGCTGTTGAGCCTATAGCTATGACCACGAAGCAACAAAGAATAGCGGCCATTAAAGAGGCCGGGTACAATACCTTTCTGCTGAAGTCGAAGGATGTATATATTGACCTACTGACCGATAGTGGAACATCGGCAATGAGTGATAATCAATGGGCCGGGTTGATGATAGGCGATGAGGCCTATGCGGGAAGCAAAAACTTTTACAACCTGGAGGCTGCGGTAAGAAACGTATATGGATTCAAGTATGTTGTTCCCACTCACCAGGGAAGAGGAGCAGAAAACCTTCTGTCTCAAATCATGATAAAAAAAGGCGATTATGTCCCCGGTAACATGTACTTTACAACCACTAGGCTACATCAGGAACTTAATGGGGGTACGTTCGTCGACGTAATCATAGATGAAGCCCATAATTCAGAACTTGAGGTGCCTTTTAAGGGTGACGTTGACTTAAACAAATTCCAAAGGCTTATAGACCAGGTTGGACCGGAGAAGATTCCGTACATTTGCGTGGCGGTAACCGTGAATTTAGCCGGTGGGCAGCCAGTAAGTATGAAAAACCTTAAAGAGGTAAAGGAGCTTGCTTCTAAATATGGCATCAAGATAATGTTTGACGCTACCAGATGTGTTGAAAATGCTTTCTATATCAAGGAAAGAGAAGACGGTTATCAAGACAAGTCCATTGCCGCAATATTGAAAGAGATGATGAGTTATGCTGATGGATGTACAATGAGCGGCAAAAAGGATTGCCTCGTTAATATCGGCGGCTTTCTGGCGATGAACGACGAAGACCTTTATTTACAAGCCTCCCAGCTGGTAGTCGTCTATGAAGGGATGCCATCGTACGGTGGATTAGCCGGTAGGGATATGGAAGCGATGGCACGGGGTATTTATGAATCTATAGACGAGGATTACATTAAACATCGTATTTACCAAGTTCGTTATCTTGGAGACAGGCTTATTGAGAACGGAGTACCAGTAGTTAGACCGATTGGCGGACATGCGGTATTTTTGGATGCCAAGAAGTTTTTGCCCCATGTGCCACAGGATAATTTCCCTGCTCAAGCATTGGCGGCTGAGTTGTATATTCACTCTGGTGTTCGTTCTATGGAAAGAGGAATTGTCTCAGCGGGGAGAGACAAAGAAGGCAAGAACTATTATCCAAAGCTGGAGTTAGTTAGGTTAACAATTCCAAGAAGAGTTTATACCTACTCTCATATGGATGTTGTTGCTGAAGCCTGCATCGACTTGTACCAGCAGAGGGACAGCATCAAAGGTTTGAAAATAACCTACGAGCCTCCTGTACTAAGATTCTTCACGTCACGTTTTGAACCATTGGAATAAATACAATTAAAGGGGAGTGTGTTATATGCAAGTATTACGACCGACAATCGGAATGAACGTCATGACACAAGAGGAAAAAGAACAACTTCATGCTGCTACGATGGAGATCCTGGAAGAGGTTGGGGTTGAAGTTTATGACGAGGAGGCTCTTGCGCTTCTAAAAAACGGCGGGGCCAGCGTGGATGGAATAAACGCCAAGATTCCGGCCTCCATGGTTGAAGAGGCGCTTAAGAGTTCACCTGGCTTGGTAACTATCTATGACCGTGAAGGCAACCCCAAAATGGATTTAACTAGGGGTAACATCTATTTTGGAACCGGCTCAGATACACCCCTGGTACTGGACTGGGAGACCCGCCAACAAAGAAAAGCGGTTCTAAATGATACTGCGCAAGCTTCGATTGTGGCAGACGCATTGCCGAATATTGATTTCGTAATGTCCATGGGGTTGGCGTCCGATGCTCCGGTTAGAATATCGGATATTCATCAAGTGAAAGCAATGCTTTTGAACACTATAAAGCCATTTATCTTTACGGCTCATAATGAACACACCATGGATGTAATGATTCAAATCTGTGAAATGGCAAAAGGATCAACCATAATGGAAAAGCCCAACATGATTCTTTATGCTGAGCCTATATCGCCATTGCGCCATCCGATGGAGTCAATGCAGAAGTTGCTGTTAGCTGCCAAAAAGGGAGTTCCCGTGGCCTATGTACCTGCCTGCCTTATTGGCGGAGGAGCACCTATTACACTTGCTGGTTCTCTCGTAGTGGTAAATAGCGAGTTATTAAGCGCCTTAGTAATTCACCAATTGAAGCGTCCCGGTTCTCCATTTATCTATGGAGGTGCAACTCCGGCTATGGATATGAGAACAGGATCATGCACATACGCTGCGCCGGAGATCTTCCTAAATTATGCATGCCTTGCTGACATGGCCAGGTATTACGATTTGCCGGTATTTGACGCTGCAGGTTGCTCTGAGGCTAACGATTACGACCAACAAGCCGGAATTGAAATGGGATATACTTTGCTGTCTGCGGCGCTCAGTGGAGGAAACTTAATCCATGATGTTGGGTTCCTCGGTTGCGGCATGATCGCATCAATTGAAGCAATGGTGGCAGGAAATGAGGCGATAGGTGCAATTAAACACATGATCAGAGGCGTAAACTTCAGAAAAGAAAAATTTGCTGTAGACGAAATTAAGCATGTCGGTATCGGAGGAACTTATTTAAATACCGAACACACCGCAGAGAACTTTAGAGAGGAAATCTGGATTCCAGAACTGTTCAACAGAGAATCTTACTACACTTGGGACGGCGGCGGAAGAATCAGTTTCCGGGATAAACTAAAAGCCAAAATTTCCGGTATTATTTCCCAAAACAAGGTATCCAGACTTCCAAAAGACCTTGAAGACAAAATTGAACAAACTGTAAATAATGCTTAATACTGAAAGGAGAAAACAAAATGGCTGATTTCGAAAGTCTATCGCAAAGTGTAATTTCAGGTAAAGCAACACAAGTAAAGGAAAAAGTAACCGCAATGTTAGAAGCGGGCGTTAATCCTTTGGATATTATTAATGAAGGCTTAATCGGCGGGATGAATGTAGTAGGTCCTCGTTTCAAAAGCGGGGAGATGTTCGTACCCGAGGTCTTAATGTCTGCTAAAGCTATGGCAGCAGGGATTGAAATTATTAAACCTTTGATAGCGGACCAAGATATACCTTCCGCGGGAAAAGTGGTAATTGGAACTGTAAAAGGTGATCTTCATGATATAGGTAAAAATTTGGTTGCCATGATGATAGAAAGCGGGGGCTATAGTGTTGTTGATGTTGGTGTTGACATCTCCCCGGAAAAATTCATAGAGGCTGTGCGAGAACACAAACCAAGTATTATTGGCATGTCTGCCCTGCTTACTACCACAATGTTAAATATGAAGGATACTATCGACCTTCTTAAAGAGGAAGGGCTAAGGGACCAAGTGAAGGTTATGGTTGGCGGAGCACCCGTATCTAAAGACTTTGCAAATGAAATCGGTGCAGATGGATTTGCGCCGGACGCAGCATCTGCTGTGGAATTGTGTAAGAAGTTTCTAGCATGACAATGGGTATGGACAGTTTCATCCTTGATCCCCTGGACAGCACAATGATGGGATTTGTTTATGCTTCGCAGGCATTATTGGGTAAGGATGAATTCTGTGTGAAGTATCTGTCCGCTTATCGAAATGGCTTATTTGGGACGGCGTGAGAAGGAGGTATATCTAAAAATGGAGAGTAAGGGCACCTTGATGTTAAAAAAGGGTTTAGCAGAAATGCTTAAGGGTGGGGTAATCATGGACGTTACCACACCTGAGCAAGCTAAAATAGCTGAAGGGACTGGTGCCTGTGCTGTCATGGCCCTGGAAAGGGTTCCCGCAGATATCCGTGCTGCAGGTGGTGTAGCCAGAATGGCCGATCCCTCGGTGATTCAAAGAATTATGGATGCAGTAACGATTCCTGTCATGGCCAAAGCCCGGATCGGCCATTTTGTGGAGGCTCAAATCCTGGAGTCATTGGGTGTTGACTATATCGATGAAAGTGAAGTGTTGACACCCGCAGATGAACATTTCCACATTAATAAGCATGCGTTTGAGGTCCCATTTGTCTGCGGGGCCAAGAATTTGGGCGAGGCGCTGCGAAGAATCGGTGAAGGATGTGCCATGGTCCGGACCAAAGGTGAACCTGGAACAGGAAACGTAGTTGAGGCCGTTCGTCATATGCGCCTGATAACGAGTGAAATTCGGAAACTGCAAAACCTGCCCAAGGAAGAACTAATGACAGCTGCCAAAAACATCGGGGCTCCTTACGACCTTGTTTGTACAGTAGCGGAGTCAGGTCGGTTGCCTGTAGTGAACTTCGCTGCCGGAGGCATAGCAACTCCTGCTGACGCTGCCTTAATGATGCAGTTAGGTTGTGACGGGGTATTTGTCGGGTCCGGTATTTTTAAGTCAGATAATCCAGAGGTAAGGGCAAAAGCTATTGTGGCTGCCACAACCCATTATAACGATGCAAAGATTTTGGCGGAAGTCTCCAAGGATTTAGGAGAAGCTATGCCGGGGTTGGAAATTGCCAATCTGCCCCCAACTAGCCGAATGGCAGAACGCGGGTGGTAAAAATACCTTAACTAGGTTTGGATTACTTTAAGAATAGTTTTTACAGAGAATGCCAAAATTGATGACGTGCCTAGTGCCTTGCGCTAGGCAGTTTCCTTTGGAACAATTGAATAAATATGGAGTGAATTTACAATGGATCTGAGTCTCGGAATTGATACCGGAGGAACCTTCACCGATGGTGTTTTGCTTGACCTTAATACCAGTGAAGTAGTAGCAAAGGCAAAGGCCTTCACTACTAGGGGGAATTTGTCTATTGGAATCCAAGAATGTATTGAGAATTTAAATTGGTTAGATATGAATCAGATCCGGTTAGTATCACTTTCTACCACGCTGGCTACCAATACCGTTGTCGAGGGCAGGGGAGGAGAAGTAGGGCTAATTCTTATCGGACACGAGCCTATAGGAAATTTGCCGACTCAAATGGTTGTTTCCGTAACCGGCGGCCATGATATCAAGGGTAATCCAAAAGCAGACTTGGATGTTGACCAAGTACAAAGGGCAGCTTTAACCATGAAAGACAAAGTTGAAACAATCGCTGTTTCAGGCTATTTAAGTATTAGGAATCCAGAGCATGAATTAATAACACAGAAAATAATTAAGGACCTAATTGACGTACCTGTTGTTTGCGCTCATCAATTGACCAGTGAGTTGGGCTTTCATGACCGGACCGTAACCGCGTGCTTAAACGCTCGCTTACTACCGGTCATAGCGGAATTGATGCGTGCTGTGAAAAAAGTTCTCGATGTAAAAAACATTCAAGCTCCTTTGATGATCGTCAAAGGCGATGGCTCATTAATGAATGAAAAGGTAGCATTAACAAAGCCGATTGAAACAATCTTATCCGGACCTGCTGCTAGTATTGTGGGAGCTACTTTTTTAACCGGTGTGAATAACGCCATTGTACTTGACATGGGTGGAACAACAACGGACATAGCTATTCTGAAAAATGGCAAGCCAATGTTAAATCGTGAAGGCGCTGTTGTAGGTGGTTGGAGGACTCAAGTAGAAGCGGCTGATATTTATACTTACGGCCTAGGCGGGGACAGTTATGTACAGGTATTGCCCAATGGCAATGTGGAGATAGGTCCTAGAAGGGTATCGTCGATTTCATCAGTGGCCGCACGCTATCCGTACTTAATTGAGGAGTTAACACGGGTAAAACCGGAGTGCGAGCTTGCAACCGGGCAGCCGGTTGACTGCTGGCAGCTATTAACAGTTCCCGGCGAAAATGCAGGTTTAACAAGCGACGAAGAAAAAATTGTTGAAACACTAAAACAAGGACCTCATAATATATTCAATTTGGCGGAACGTACGGGCTTGGACCCTAATTTGATGTCTCTCAAACGGCTGGAAAAGAGTCAAATCTTGGGCCGGATAGCATTTACACCTACTGATGTGCTGCACGCTCTCGGGTATTTTACGGTATGGAATGTCTGTGCGGCAGAAATGTGTGCCCAGGTATATTCCGCGAAACTAAACATCCCAAGAAATGACTTTCTGCTTCAGATTTTAAAACAAGTACAGGATAGAATATGCCTAACCATTCTAGAAAGTTTAATAGCTCAGGAAGGTAGTCGAATTAGCCTCATAGAGAATGACACGGCAAGATTATTTCTCCAGCCGTTTTTATCCCCTGAGTTCAGACGCGGATATGGGGTCCAGATTAGTTTGGCGTTGCCCATTGTAGCAATAGGAGCCCCATCACAGGCGTACATTCCTGAAGTTGGGGCAAATTTTAAAACTGAGGTGTTAATTCCTCCACATGCCGAGGTAGCCAATGCAGTGGGCGCTGCTGTTGGAAGAGTTGTAGAGAATGTAAAACTTGTTATTAAACCGGACTCCGAGGGCTTCTTGATTTATGCACCATGGGGAAAGGAACAAATACAATTCCTTGAAGAAGCTGAAATCTATGCTATACAAAAAGCCAAAAATGTGATTGCAGAAATGGCTTATAACTCAGGAACTCCTGACCCTGAGATAATAGTAGAAAAAGAGGAAGTTACAGTAAATACGTTTGGAGATAAGCTTTTTTTGGAAACTCGGATACTATTGACTGCAGTGGGTCGCCCTAGTTTTGACTGTTACGTCAACATTTCTGAATAATAATATGGAGTTTATCAACTGGTCGCCGGGGCTGATATGGATCGTTTAGAGTAGGAGGGCAAAATGAAAAGAATTTTCGCCATAAACCCTGGGGCTAAAAGGGGGGGAATAACTTGTTTGGCGATTTTTATGAGCTGCTTGCAGCAGCTAAAAAGCTAAAGCAAGTGAATATTAGTGTTGCCGTTGCACAGGAACCGGGCGTGCTCGAGGCAATTAAAGAAGCAGAGGATGCGGGCCTAGCTAAAGCGATCCTGGTTGGTGATGAAACAGTCATTCGCCCTATGATGACAAAAATAGGCCTGTCAGAAGATAACCGTGTTATTAATATTCCAGACCTCGACGAGGCAGCATTACGGGCAGTCGAATTGGTTCATAACGGGGAAGCTCAGGTTCTAATGAAAGGTTTAATTAATACCAGCAACTTTATGCGGGCTGTCTTAAACCGGGAAAAAGGCCTGCGAAGCGGAAGCATCTTGAGCCATTTTGCAGCTTTCGAAATACCAGGGGAAAAAAAGCTGGCTTTTCATGCAGACGGCGGAATAAATGTAGCCCCAAATTTGAGTCAAAAGAGAGATATCCTTATCAATTCACTTTCGGCACTAAAAGCGCTAGGGTTTACTAGGCCGAAGGTTGCCGTACTTGCTGCCAACGAACAAGTTAGTCCCAAAATGCAGGCAACAATCGATGCCGCTGATTTGGTAGCAATGGCCCAGGCGGGTGAACTACCGGAATGTGAGCTTGAAGGACCAATGTCTATGGATATTGCTGCAAGTTGCGAATCTGCGGAACATAAGGGAATTGAGAGCAAAATCGCCGGTGATGTGGATCTATTCCTTTTTCCGACCGTAGAGGCCGGGAACCTAGTTGCTAAAACCTTAATTAAATATGCGAAAGCTAAGAATGCCGGAATTATCATGGGGGCAACTCATCCAATTGTAATGGTTTCCCGTTCGAATAAGGCTGAATCCAAGCTGAATTCTTTAGCTATGGCAGCCCTTATTGTAAGAGGACTACAAATTAACTAGAAGCCAATAAAATTAGAAATTAGAAAATAATAGAGGAGTAAGTTATGAAGAAATTATTGACTGGAAATGAGGCTCTTGCTCGCGGGGCTTATGAAGCAGGAGTTAAATACGCTTCCGCTTATCCGGGGACACCGAGTACCGAGATTCTAGAGACAATTGCTCTTTATAAAGACGATATCTTGGCAGAATGGGCTCCAAATGAAAAGGTCGCATTAGAAGCAGTGTTCGGGGCTTCGCTGGCCGGAGCAAGGGCAATGGCCTCTATGAAACACGTTGGAGTGAATGTGGCAGCCGACCCGCTCTTCACCATCTCCTACACGGGAGTAAATGGAGGGATGGTCCTAATCTCAGCTGACGAACCCGGGCAGCACTCCTCCCAGAATGAACAAGATAACCGCAACTATGCAAAATTCGCTAAGATACCGATGCTTGAACCGTCGGACAGTCAGGAAGCTAAGGACATGCTGAAGGCGGCCTTTTACCTTAGTGAAGAGTATGACACACCGGTTTTGGTGAGGATGACAACCCGAGTATGCCATTCCAAGGGCATCGTGGAATGCAGTGAACGGGTCGAGGTTGACTTTAAGGATTACACCAGAAACATGCCAAAATATGTAACAGTACCGGCCTTTGCCAGAAAGCTTAGGGTCAAAGTCGAAGATAGAATGAAAAAACTGCTCGACTTTTCCGAGAAGACAGACTTCAATTACGTAGAATGGAATGATAACAAGGTAGGTGTCATTGCTTCTGGTGCCTGCTACGGGTTTGCCAAGGAAGTCTTTGGTGATTCTGCATCTTATCTGAAACTGGGATTTACAAACCCGATACCAAGGGAAATGATAAAAGACTTTGCCGGTAAGGTCGAAAAAGTATATATAATTGAAGAGAATGACCCAATAATAGAAGAACAGGTAAGAATGTTGGCCTTGGATTGCCTGGGTAAAAATCTGTTTCCGGCGTATGGGGAGATGACCCCTGATGTAATCAGGAAAGCGGTGTATGGCGAAACCTATCCGACTGTAGATTTTGATGAAAGCAAAGTCCCAGCCAGACCACCAATGCTTTGTGCCGGATGCCCGCACAGGGGCTTCTTCTATGAAATAGGTAAGCGGAAAAACGTCATGATATCCGGTGATATTGGGTGTTACTCCTTAGGATTTGCCGATCCTTATAATGCCATGGATCATAATATTTGCATGGGAGCAAGCCTAAGTGTTGGTCACGGTGCTCAGCAAGTATTTAATATGAAGGAAAACAACAAGATGAGAGTGGTTGCCGTCATCGGTGACTCTACTTTCTTCCATACAGGCATAAGCTCGCTGCTTGATGTGACTTATAACGGCAGCAATACTATCAATGTCATTCTGGACAATCGTATAACCGGGATGACCGGTCACCAAGAGAACCCCGGGTCAGGTTATACTTTGCAGGGAAAGGCAACCATTGAGGTGAATATCGAGGCAATGGTTAGAGCCTGCGGCATCAAACATGTAATAACCATTAATCCGAATGACCTTACGGCTGTCAAGCGTGCCCTAGAATGGGGTACGAGTCTAGAGGAGCCTTGCGTCATTATCACAAGATGGCCATGCGCACTGAAGAAGTTCGCAAAGAAGGATAAAGAGGAATTCACGGCGGCGTTCACGACACGGTGTGCGGTAGACACGGAAAAATGCAATGGCTGTCGAGCCTGCATCCGGACAGGATGCCCAGCAATTTCATTCGATAAGCAGCTTAAGAAGTCGGTTATAGCAGCTGATTCTTGTGTGGGTTGTGAAGTTTGTCTTCAGGTATGTCCAGTTAAGGCGATTAGGAAGGTGGAGGGTTAAATGGCAAAGAGCATTCTTTTGGTAGGCGTAGGGGGACAGGGGACGATACTGGCCAGTAAACTCTTGACTATGGGTCTCATGGAAGCGGGTTTTGACGTAAAAATGAGCGAAATCCACGGCATGTCTCAAAGGGGCGGCTCCGTATCCTCTCAGGTTAGGTATGGAGATAAGGTAGAATCTCCGGTTATCGAACTCGGGGGGGCTGATATTTTAGTATCTTTTGAAAAGATGGAAGCCTTAAGATGGCTGAACTATGTAAAACCTGAGGGTAAAGTTGTTGTAAACGATTATGAAATCCCTTCCACGCCAATTCTTTCCGGCAAAGTGGATTATCCGGCAGGCATCATCGAAGAGCTCTCCGGCAAGGTAGAAACTATAACCATTGATGCCGGAAAACGGGCAACTGAGCTGGGCAACCCCAAGGTAATGAATGTAATTTTACTGGGTACAATTATTAAATCCATGGGCCTCGAGGCTATTAATTGGGAAAAGATAGTTAGGGATAACATTAAGCCTCAATTCGTAGATTTAAACCTAAGAGCTCTGCAAGCAGGAATGTACTTGGTTTAGTCTACACACATTTGTAGAAATACGAAAGGAAGAGGAAGTATGAAAAAAGGGGATCTCTTATGGGGGTTTGCCTTGCTGATTTGGATACTTTTATTGGTTATACCCGTCACAAGGTCAGCTACTATAACCGCTTCAGATGCCCATCCCTATATAGCAGGATTTATTAAATTTGCTATATTGGCTACCATGGGAGATTTACTAGGAATTAGAATTCGCCACAACAAGTGGATTGTTCCTAAAGGAATTATTTATAGAGCTGTTGTCTGGGGGATCATTGGTTTAATGGTTACGCTTGTTTTTACTGTATATATGGGAGGCGTAGGAGCAGCGCAAGCCTCCGGAAGGCTTCCGTTTGAAGGTTCAGTCTTAGCGCAGGCATTTTTCGGCAGCGCTATTATGAATGTTACCTTTGGTCCTATGATGATGGTGTTTCACCGCTTTACGGATATGTTTATCGATACTAAGTACGAAAAAAATGAAGGTCCCGTCACATTAAGAGAACTTATAGGAAAAATTGACTGGAATTCCTTAGTTGAATTTACATGGCTCAAATGCTGTCCTTTTTTCTGGATACCTGCTCATACAATAGTTTTCTTATTGCCAGCTGAGTACAGAGTTCTAGTTTCAGCATTTTTATCGATAGCCTTAGGCATTTTATTAGCAATAGCTAATAAGGAAAAGCTGGCTAAGGTGGTTATTGCTGCTTAGTAAAAGATTTCAAAAACGGATTCAACGAAAGGAAATACCGAGGATGGATTACTTAATATTAGCCATTAACCCCGGTTCGACTTCAACCAAAATTGCCTTATATGCAAATGAAAAAGAAATTTTCGTGAAAACCATAGAGCATCCGGCTTACGAAATTGCCAAGTATAATAAAGTTTCAGAACAATTCGAGATGCGTAAGGAGATGGTTCTTACTTTCCTAAAGAATAACGGATTTGAGACCGGCCAATTGTCAGCAGTAGTAGGCAGGGGAGGAATGCTGCCATCCGTAAAGTCAGGGGCCTATAGGGTGAATAATCAAATGGTAGAGAGGTTGAAGAATAATCCCATAACGGATCATGCCTCTAATCTGGGCGCTCTGGTAGCTTATGAAATAGCGAATTCAGCGGGGATACCTTCTTATATCTACGATTCGGTCCGGGTCGATGAGTTGGAGGATATAGCCCGAATCTCAGGGATGCCGGATATTCCCCGGACTAGCACAAGCCACGCTTTGAACTCACGGGCGATGGCTATTAGGGCGGCGAAAAAATACGGCAGGAAATATAGCGATATGACTTTTATCGTGGCTCATTTGGGCGGTGGTATCTCATTGAGTGTTCATGCGAAGGGCAGTATGGTAGATATCATCGCTGATGACGAAGGTCCCTTTTCTCCGGAACGGGCGGGAAGAGTCCCTTGTAAGGATTTGATCGACCTTTGTTATAAAGTGAAGTACGATAGAACAACGATGCAGAAAAAGCTTCGTGGCAACGGCGGGCTTAAAGCCTATCTTGGCACCACCGATGCCAGGATAGTTGAAAATCTGATAGAAGACGGGAATTATGAGGCAAAGCTAATCTATGAAGCAATGGCTTATCAAGTGGCGAAAGGGATTGGAGAGTTGGCAACCGTGGTTAAAGGAAAGGTAGATCGTATAATTTTAACCGGTGGCTTAGCTCAATCTCCTCTGTTAACTAAATGGATTAAGGATAGAGTTGAATTTATTGCTCCGGTAGAAATCATGCCTGGAGAAAACGAACTTGAATCCCTTGCTTTTGGAGCTTTGAGGGTATTGGAGGGTAAAGAGGAACTCAAAGAATATGTAGACTAAAAAATTGGCTATAACACAATAATTACGGTCTATTAAAATGAACCATACCCGGTTTATCAACAAGAGTTTCGGATAAGGCCGAAATTATATAGACAAAATAGATTGTAAATAAAAACATTAGGAGTGTTGGTGGTGCGAGACTCAGACGAAGAAAAAACTATAGAATTGGTAAAGGAAAACCAATTGTTAAGAACAATTATTGATAGTATTCATGAGGGAGTATTTGTAACTAATGAAAAGAATGAAATAATTCTATACAATCAGGAAGTTGAAAAGACTGAGGGACTGAAAAGGGAAAATGTGCTCGGGAAAACTGAGGACCAGGTATATTTGTCTGCGGATTACAATTTCAATGAGACGGTGACAAAAAAAGTACTCAGAACAGGGAAACCTGTAATGGAGCAATTTCATAAATATAAACTGGAAAATGGACATCAAATGAATGTAATCTATAGTACATTTCCATTTTATTACCAGGGAAAAATTGCTGCGGTTTATTCTATAGGCCGTGACATTAATCAGATAAACAGATTTATACTTAACACATTAGAGATGGAGAATAAACTGAAGACTGAAGAAAATACTGTCCGACAAATCGGAGCAAGGTATTTTTTAGACGATATTGTAGGCATCAGTGCTAATATACATGAGACTGTTTTACTGGCTAGAAAAGTGGCGCGTCATAATTCACCGGTTTTGATTGTTGGGGAAACCGGTACAGGTAAAGAGATTTTTGCACATGGCATGCATAATAGTAGTTGTTATGCAAAAGGTCCTTTTATTCCCGTGAACTGTGCGGCTATCCCGGATACTTTACTTGAGAGCGTACTCTTTGGAAGCGTCAAGGGGGCGTTTACCGGTGCTGGTGATATTCCGGGATTATTTGAACAAGCTGAAGGGGGGACGATATTTTTAGATGAAATAAATTCAATGCCATTTTCGCTTCAAGCAAAATTACTAAGAGTACTCCAAGATAAGTCTGTGAGAAGAATAGGCAGTAAAGAGGAAATATCCGTCAATTGCAGAGTGATAAGTGCTACTAATATAGATCCTTTTGATACACTAAATGAAAAGATAATCCGTCCAGATCTTTTTTTCAGATTGGCAACAGTAGCTATTAATATCCCCCCTCTTCGGGAAAGGAAAGTGGATATACAAGTACTTTGTAAACACTTTATCAATAAATATAATAATGAATTTGGTTTTATTGTCGAGGATGTTTCTTCAGACTTGTTAAGTTTATTTGAAAAATATCATTGGCCGGGTAATGTTAGAGAGCTAGAAAATATCATTGAAAGTGCCATGAATTTGATGGAGCCAGGTGAAAAAATTTTAGCATTTCGACACATACCCAATTATTATCACGAAAGACTTAACAATTATCAACAGAATTCCCAGAATAGAAACCCTGACATTGTAACTCTTCATGACGCCTTATTGGAATTTGAAAAAAAGTTTATTGAAGAAGCTTTAGCCAGTAATGATAATAATATTACACAAACTGCGAAGGTATTGGGGATTTCCAGACAACATTTGCATCTCAAATTAAAAACACATAAAATTCTAAAAAATTTCAAAAGAAATGGCATCAAGTAACATTTTTATTGCAGAAATATATGTCAGCAATATCTTACAATGTAAGATATTGCTGACATATAAATAACTGTATTCATGTTAAAATTGTAATAATAATATGACA
The DNA here is from genome assembly GCF_000235605.1 of Desulfosporosinus orientis DSM 765. Classification (GTDB taxonomy): domain Bacteria; phylum Bacillota; class Desulfitobacteriia; order Desulfitobacteriales; family Desulfitobacteriaceae; genus Desulfosporosinus; species Desulfosporosinus orientis. Next base: position 4,574,560 of record NC_016584.1, on the reverse strand, counting down.
ATATTCTGAAAATAGTGATTTTAGAAAAAATAATAGTCGCCAAAACCCCTGCCGCAGTAGGCGGTTTTTTTTTTTAATATGGCATAAAACTTGCTATCAATTATTGGTAGTTATTCTAAGATTCATCATTGAAAGAGGAGGTGATGAGGTAAAAAATATATATTTTAGTAGAACATTTAACAGTAAGATTACTGGACAAAAAATGGGGGGTTAGTCATGCCGGTAGATTTAAGGATTATGTTTTCGGAGTTAAAAAAAGATGTTGTTATTGAAGAAATACAAAGAAGAGTAGCGTCTGGAGAAGATGTATTAAGCATTATCGGTGAATGCAAAGAGGGTCTGCAAGAGATTGGTGAAAGATTTGCTAGGGGAGAGAGCTATATTTCTGAACTTATTTTGTCTGGGAAATTATTCAAAGAAACTTTAGATATTCTTGCCCCCTACATGAAAGCACAGGCAAAAGAATCTAAACCCATTGGAAAGTTCCTTATCGCTACCCTTAAAGGAGATATTCATGATTTAGGTAAGAGTATTATCGCAGCACAGCTTAAAGCCCATGGCTTCGAAGTTTATGATTTAGGTGTAGACATAGATCCCAAGGTTGTATTGGAAAAAATAAAGGAAATTAATCCCGATTTTGTCGGTTTTTCTTCTTTACTTACTCCAAATATAAATGTAATGAAAGAGGCTGCTGATTTATTTATAGCTGAAGGGGTGAGGGATAAATTCAAGCTATTGATTGGCGGGGGAATAACTTCTCCAGCCTCCCAAAAGCTTGTTGGAGCTGATTTTCAAACTGTTGACGCTATGGCAGGGGTTCATTATTGCTTGAAAGTTTTGGGGAGGGAGTAGAAATGGGAATAACAGGATGGGATAGGATAAAGGCGGCCTGTGCATTAGAAAAAACTGACCGAGTCGCCATATGTCCGGCATTGTATCGTTCTGCAGCCGGTGCTTTACAGGGGATGACTCAAGCAGAAACACAACTAAATCCTGAGAAAGCATTAGATGCCATGCTTAAGACTTATGATGATTTTGGGGGGTGGGATGCCCTATACACAAGTCTCCCTGATACCGAAACAATGTGGCTCTTTTACTACCGAAGCCCTATACGGTGGAAACTGGCTGGACGGGAACTTCCGGAAGACTACCAGGCTCAAGTATTTGAGACAGAGGCACTAAGCTACGATGAATATGATCGAATTATTGAAGAAGGTTTTGATAAGTTCTTTGATGAGGAATATATATTTCGGATTACGGATTGGACACCTGAGGAAAAGGAAAAAAAGATTGCTGAACAAAATCTCGTAATTGAAAGGGCTGCTACGGAATGGCAGAAGAGGGGTGTTCAGGACTTTTTTGGAAGCGGTAGGGCTCACCCATTCTTTAATTTGTCCATCATGCGATCACTGGAAAAATTTACAGAGGACTTGTATTTCAAACCCGATAAGGTTGAGCAGGCAATTAAAAAAATGACAGATGAAATGATTCCACGGGTCATTCAAGAGTGCAAGGATTACGGGGTAAATTATTTTAGCTTAAATGAATTAAGGGCATCTACTTATTTTTACCCTTTGGAAATATTCGAGAGATTTTGGATGCCATATACTCTCCAAATTGTTGATGCCCTTTGGTCGGAAGGAATCGTGACTAATCTTCTGGTACAGACCAATTGGGATAAGAATTTACCGTATTTTAAGCACTTTCCAAAAGGGGCGGTTTGCTTAGGTTTAGATGGGTCAACAAACATATTTGAAGCAAAGAAGCTATTGGATGGATGGTGTAGTTTTCATGGAGATGTTCCTCCCCAAATGGTCGCTTTGGAGAAGCCTGAAACCGTAGCAAATTATACGAAGAAATTAATTGACGAGGTTGGGTATAACGGGGGCTTGATATTAAATATTGGATGCGAAATGCCTCCTGACACTAAACCGGAAAATTTCCGTGCTTTCCTTGAAACTGGGAAAAACTATGAAGCTTCAAAAAGACAGATATAAAAAAGTACCGCATTCCTATTAAGAAAAATTTTAATAAAAAGTTAAAGGGAGATGAGCATATGAAGAAAACTACAATAGGTATATTATTTGGGATTGCTTCTTATGTTGCTTGGGGTACTAACGGAACTTTTTTTGCTACTCTATTGAACATTGGGATTTCTGATATGGCGGTTGTCGCCCTTGCTCCGACCATATTGTGGTTATTTTTTGGTCTCAAGACACTGATTACTGATAAATCCCAGTTCAAACTCTCCTGGAAAGGCTTTCTATTTGTACTTTTTGCGGGAACAATTATGTTGAATGCACAAAATATAACCTATGTGAAAGCAGTAGCGACAGTTCCGGTTGCAGTTATTTCTATTCTTATGTTTAGTAATGTGATAATACTTAGTTTCTTATCCAAGATATGTTTTGGTTATAAATACACTACTCATAAAATAATTGCGATAATTGCTTCATTGTTTGGAGTATCACTAGTTCTTAATCTATATTCAGGTGTTGGATTTAGTAGCTGGGGATCAGGTATATGGTGGGCAATTGTAATCCCATTTGTCATGGCGGTAAATTTCACTCTTATCAAGTATACTTTAAATGAAGGTGTTTCCATGGATGCATATTTATTCTATATCAATTTCTTTGGAGCACTTGTTATTTATGCAACATCGTCTTCGCCTGTCGCGATGGTGACGAATGTCTTTAATGTAATATCTACTAATGGTATATCAGCTTTGATAATTATTCTTGGTTTTGCCTTGATTCCATGTATTATTTCTTATTGGGCTGTCATGAAAGCGTATGATTATATCGAACCAACTTACATCAGTTTATGCAGTGCTTCTGATCCGGTAACAGCATCTATTTGTGGTTTGATTTTTTTGGGTCAGATGTTGACAATTAATCAGGTTGTGGGGATTGCTGTTGTAATATCTGCTATAATTTATATAAACTATATGGAAGGTAAGGAAGAGCTTGCGGCAAGCCAAGGAGAGGCAAGTTTGGGAGCTGATTGATTCAGAATTTAAAGTAAAGCTGGAATGTGGTTTACATTGTATCGTCTATAATATAAGAAAATGGCTGCCGCCATAGATTTGGTCGGCAGCCATTTTCTATATAGTTTTTAGATCGGGTCTGTGCCGAAACTGAAATTTCTAATGGCTAAATGCTTGATTTTCAATTTCCAGCTTTCGCATTCTGTATTGCAAGTTTTGACGTCCGATACCTATTGCCTTAGCAGAGCGGGCAATATTCCAATGATGTTCTTGCAAAGTAGTAAGGATCACTTTCTTTTCAACATCTCTGAGAATACACGACAATGTACCGGAATTTGCAATAGCTATCGTCGGATAGTTATCCTGGTCAAGTTTTGAACGAAGATGGGTTGGTAAGCTGTTTATCGATAACTCTTCTTCGTCGTCCATTATGGCAACGCAACTTTCCAAGGTGTATTCCAATTCTCGTACATTGCCGGGCCAAGTGTGGTGATAAAGAAATCGTCGAAAGTCTTCTGAAAGATTGATGGTTTTTTTACCGTATAGACGTGCAAATTTAGTTAGAAAAAATTCCGCCAGACTTTCAATATCCTTACCTCGCTCTCTTAGTGCAGGAATGTCAATGCGAATGAGTGCTAAGCGATAATAGAGGTCTTTGCGAAGAGTACCATTGTTCACGCATTCTTCGGGGTCTTCATTGCAGGAACTTATAACGTGGCAATTTACAGGGATTTCTGTCGTCGCTCCAATTCTTCTTACCAATTTCTCTTGTAAAACCCTCAATAGTTTAGCTTGTAACATTATGGACATGGAGTTTATTTCATCAAGAAAAAGCGTCCCTTCTCCTGCTTGTTCAAAAAGACCTTTCATATTATCCGCTCCTGTAAAAGCACCTTTGATCGTCCCAAATAGAAGGCTTTCCAGTAATGATTCAGGCAAGGCAGCACAGTTAATAGCAACAAAGGGTTGATCAACGTTCTTATAATTGTGAATGCTTTGGGCAAATAATTCTTTACCCGTTCCTGTCTCACCACAGATTAGAACAGGGGAATAGGTCTGTGCTATTTTCTGGGATTCCCTTATCGCTTTCGTCATAACATGGTTTTCGCCGATGATATCTTTAAAAGTATACCTGGTTCCATAAGACGCTTTTTTCGGGTAGGCTCCTTCCTGCAATTCCACCGCCTTAAAAAGGAGCTGGCGAATTACACTTACGTCTCGAACAACCGAAAAGACGGCAATGACCTTGTTATCTTTGATTACAGGGTAGGTTTTTCCCATACCTTGAAGCTCTTTGCCGGTAGTTGTTGAATATCTTTTATAGCTATCCTTTAGTGGAATTCCTGTTGATAACACGTTGGAATGTTGGTTTAATTTATAGATTTCATCCAAGTGTTTTCCAAGCACCTGGTCCGGGTTCATTTCTTCAAAGTTTGAGATCGGTTTATTATACAAAGTTATCCTATTTTCTGGATCAGACATGATTACCCCTTCGTCGATATAATCGAATATCGTTTTTAAGCAAGTTAATTCTCTTTCTAGCCGTACTTTGAGGGTAATGTCCGAAAGATACCAAAGACAAAGTGGTAGATCCTCAACATGAACGGCACTAACTCTAATCGATAGGGTTTTGTTCCCAAGCTTAAAAACCTTTTGCTTCTCTCCCTGGGTTTTGAGGTTCTCTATGGGAATTAAAGCGGACAAGCTTCTATTCCTTACGTCGTCCGAATTTAATAGCATTCGTGCTGATACATTCATGTACAGGATTGAATCCTGAATATCGGTAATGATCATCCCTTCTTCAGAGTTTTCTGCTAATAGTTGAAGATATGAAGATAGTCTTTCTTCCATAAATTTAACTTCCCCTTAAATTTCCTTAAAGAAATTGCTTATTATCCATATTACTTTCGACAATTATCAGAGAATTCCTTTTCAAGTGCATAAATAATGTGCTTGTTGGATATTATTTGTGCACATATTTGGGTGGTCTATCAATTTATGTGCACAATTTAGGTGCACTGGAGTTCGTTTGACCAATAAAATTGGGGTTGTACGGGCTATAAATTGTATTTTTTAGGTTGGCACGTATTTTGCAAATATTCAAATATAATAATGCCATATGGAAACTGCCTACTATATAGAGGGAAAGAGGTGAAAACATACGTCTAAGGTAGCCTAACTAATGATGCGTAAATTTTGTTAAGTCGAAGGAGGAATAAAACTTGGAGCATAAAGCAAAGTCAAAGAAACGCTATTTGACGTTATTTATTATGGCATTAGGTGCTTCAGCCATCTATTTCTTACCGTTTATTAGGTGGACATACTATGATTCCCTAAAACAAGCCCTTGAGTTAAATAATACGCAGTTTGGCACGCTATTAAGCGCTTATGGGATAGCTGCAATGATCTTCTATTTCCCCGGTGGTTGGCTAGCTGATCGGGTTTCTGCAAGAAGATTACTCACGTTTGCTTTTGCGTCTACCGGAATTTTAGGATTCTATTTCTCTACTTATCCTTCATTTAACATGTTATTAATTGTTCACTTTATCTGGGGTATCATATCAACCCTCACCTTTTGGTCAGCAATGATTAAAGCAACAAGGGATTTAGCCAATAGTGATGAGCAAGGGAGATTTTTTGGACTTCTAGAAGGCGGCAGGGGATTGCTGCAAACTGTCATTACCATGAGTGCTCTTGCTGTATTTACAAGTTTAGGAGCAGGGGTAATAGGATTAACTAGGGTTATTATTATTTTTTCCTTCGTCAACGTATTCGCTGCAATATTAACCTGGTTTGTTCTAGAAGATACAAAATTTTCACAAGAACAAAAGCCAGTTTTGCTGGATGCTCTAAGTGTTCTTAAGATGCCGGTAGTCTGGTTAATCGCTGTGATTGTCATAACTTGCTACAGTACCTATCTAGGTACAACGTATCTGACACCCTATGTCACTCAAGTTCTGGGGGCCACTGCAGCGATGAGTGCTCTAATTGCAATTATTCGAAACTATGGTTTGCAATTTTTTGGCGGTCCATTTGGTGGATTGGTTGCTGACAAAAAGGGATCTAGCGCCCAAATCGTCATGTATTGTTTTGCAATAATGCTGATATGTATGGTGTTTTTTCTAATGCTGCCCGCTAGTAATTCTCTAATCATCGTTCTGCTTCTCAATATGCTCGTGATGGGATTAGCCATCTTTATGATGCGTGGTATCTATTTTGCGACGCTGGATGAAGTGGGCATTCCTTCGAACCTCACGGGCTCGGTTGTCGGTATTGTGTCCTTAATAGGGTTTACACCTGATGTATTCTTTAACCCGGTTGCTGGTCATTTTCTGGATGTTTATCCTGGGGTAGCAGGCTATAAATATATCTTTATCCTAATGACTGGATTTGTTACTGTCGGTCTCGTGGCCTCGATTGTTTTACTGAACCTGATTAATAAAAGTAAGAGTGTTAAAGGTCATAATCAAGTAGAAGCAAGAGGATAAATTAGGCAGATTTTACGGGAAGGGATGATTAATATATGAGCTTACAAATCAAAGAATCCAAGTTCACAGCTAACAAAACGCTGCAGTTTAAAGTCTTGGAAGTGGAAGAAATCGAAAAAATCCTTAAGAACTCTATAAAAATATTAGAATTGACGGGCGTAACTATTTACGCGGATGAAGCACGTTCCTTGTTGAGTCATGCTGGTTGTTCGGTGGATGGTACTAGGGTGAGGATCCCTGCGAGATTAATTGAGAAAGCTCTGCAGACGGTTCCTTCAAAAATCGTGTTATCGGATCGAACTGGAACTAACAAACTATTTTTAGAGGGGAATAACAGTTATTTTGGACCTGGGCCAACTTGTCCCTATTTTAATGATCCTGAAACGGGTGAGAGAAGAAATACGATTACACAAGATGTCGTGAATACAGCCCTAGTAGCCGACGCACTGCCAAATATTGATTTTGTCATGTCACTATCCATGATCTCTGACTGTACATCGACCCTGGCCGATGTATATGAAGTTCGAGCAATGCTGCAAAATACGATCAAGCCAATCGTTGGCTGGACATTTGACGTTGAGGGTTTGAAAGAAATTGTTGACATGTGCTGTGCTGTTGCTGGGAGCTTGGAAGAGTTACAGAAGAATCCATTTTTAGCGATCTATTGTGAACCAACCTCCCCATTAACCCATTCTAAGGAAGCCCTGGAAAAACTGCTGTTTTTAGCTGAGAAAAACTTACCAGCTATATATACTCCGGGAATGGTGTTAGGTGGAACTGCTCCAATTACCATTGCTGGCGCGCTTTCAGAAGGGGTTGCGGACACCTTAGTGGGACTGTTATTGAGTCAGCTGAAACGAGAAGGGGCACCCTATATTGCTGCGGCTCCAGGTGGGCCGTTGGATATGAAGACGATGCAACATAGTTACGGAGCACCAGAGTGGACCCTAGTGCATGCGGCTTCTACCGATATCTTCCATTATTTAAATGTTCCTATATGGAGTGCTGCCGGCGCAAGTGATTCTAAGATTGTCGATGGGCAAGCTGCTATTGAAGCCACGCTTCAAATTTTTACAGCTGCGGCCAGCGGTGCCCATCTAATCCATGATGTAGGCTTTACAGATTTAGGCTTAACAGGATCACTGGAACAGCTAGTGATGGGTGACGAAATTATAGGGATGGTTAGAAGACTGATTAAAGGTGTTGAAGTCGATGAAGAGCATTTGGCTTTTGACACAATAAATGAGATAGGCCCCGGAGGGTCATTCTTGGGGAATGAGCACACATTTTTGCATTTTAGGAAAGAAATGTGGTCACCGACTTTGCTGGATAGACAAGGCTATTCAGGCTGGGAAGCCGAGGGTAAAAAATCCATGTATGATAGAATTTCGGAAAAAGTGAAACGAATTCTGCGCGAACACAAGCCGGAGCCGCTTTCAGAAAAGGTCTCAAAGGAACTCGATGAAATTATCGCAGCAGCGGAGCAAAGGGTTCGGGTAAAAAATGCTTAACTTAGGATTTTAGTTAACTCCATTATTTGTTTACTTCTATGAGTTGGTTTTTCTTATCATATATAAATATTATTTATTTGAGGAGGCATTAATCAATATGAGTGACTTTAACACATTGTCTGAATCAGTAATTAGTGGAAATTTTAGGCTTGCAAAGGATCTTACTCAGAAAATGATCGACGGTGGTACCAATCCAATCCAGATCATCAACGAGGGATTAATTGCTGGCATGAATGTTGTGGCGGTACGGTTTAAAGCTGGGGATATGTACGTTCCAGAGGTAATGATGTCAGCCAAAGCAATGAGTGTTGGTATTGAACTCGTAAAACCTCTCATTGCATCCGCTGATATTCCAACGACGGGAAAAATCGTGATCGGCACAGTAAGCGGTGACATGCATGATATAGGCAAAAACCTTGTAATTATGATGTTAGAAAGCGTTGGATTCAATGTTGTCGACTTGGGTGTGGACGTAAAACCCGAGGCCTTTGTCGAAGCGGTAAAAGAACACCAGCCTCAGATAATCGGCTTATCTGCTTTACTCACCACAACGATGTTGAATATGAAAGAGACTTTGGTTGCTTTAGAAGCTGCAGGAGTGAGGGAGAAAGTTAAGGTAATTGTTGGCGGTGCACCGGTGACCCAGGCGTTTTGCGATCAGATTGGGGCTGACGGTTATGCAGAGGACGCCGCCGTAGCGTCAGACTTATGCAAGAAACTTGTCAGCTAAATCTGAATCATAAGGGTAACTAAGGCTGTCGCCTCGCCACATGCTAACTAGAATGCTAATTTGAGTGAAGACAGTTTCTGCAGAAGGCTAATACGTGCGAAGACAGTGTCTGCAAGAATGGTTAATACGTGCGAAGACAGTGTCTTCGCGCGGGCGTCAGCCAAGTTTTCTTAAAAAATAATTAAGGAGGCGCTAGGATGTTAGTAGTAGGGGAACTTATCAATACGAGCAGGAAACATATTAGAGAAGCCGTTGAAGCTAAAGACGCGGCATACATTCAAAGGATTGCCAAGGAACAGGTTGAAGCAGGAGCGGATTATTTGGATATAAACTGTGGTACTAGGGTTTTCGACGAAGAAGAAACCATGGCATGGCTGGTGAATACGGTGAGAGAGGTTGTTCAATTGCCTTTGTGTATCGACAGCCCGAATCCCAAAGCTTTGGCAGTAGGTCTGGGATTAGCCAGCAACGGACAGTCGATGGTTAACTCCATTTCGGCCGAAAAGGAACGATTTGAAAGTGTATTGCCTTTGGTACAGAAATACAAGACTAAAGTAGTTGCGCTTTGTATGGACGATAAAGGGATCCCAGAAACTGCGGAAGACCGGTTGCGGGTAGCGGACACACTAGTAAGTGATCTATTAGCAGCGGGAATCCTTCAAGATGACATTTACCTTGATCCTTTGATTAAACCCTTAGGAGTTAACAATCAATACGGAGTGGAAGTTCTCGATAGCGTTAGATCTATCCATTTAAAATACCCCAAGATTCACTTCGTTTGCGGGTTATCTAACATATCATTCGGGCTTCCAGAGAGAAAATTGTTAAACAGGACCTTTATGGTGATGAACATTGCAGTGGGAATGGATGCCTTTATTCTTGATCCGTTAGATCAAACTATCATGTCTATGTTTGGTGCTGCTCGAGCCTTGGCCGGTCAGGATGAGTATTGCATGGAATATATTACTGGGGTTCGTGCTGGCAGAATAAAGGCCTAATCTCAAAGAACGTTTTGGTAAGATTATCGTGGTCTATACCTAGGAAGGGAAACCTGTTACCGCTGATGATTTAAACACCCTTCAATAGAGGATAGGTAATATTGTGGCTCCCAAAGGTGCCTTCTGAAAAACCAGAAGGCACCTTTTGCTTATTGTGTGCCCGAACACCTTACGTACAAAGACTTAAGTATATCTTTATATAATATTTCTTTCTAATTTTGAAAAAATTAACATAAGAAAATTTTAGTTTGTGAGAAAAATTCTAAAGTTTAAGGTGTCAAAAATATTATGCGTCGCACAATTTTTTTAATAAAGATTAACCCTTAAATATTGAGGAAAAATGGAGTAGCACAATTTTTGTGCGGTTTGTTCAGTATGCAAATTAGCAAACCTTAATAATACGGTCCTCTGGTATTGGTATAAATATTGCGTAATATATTTGTATTCAGAAAATTCTCAGAAAGGATAATTTTTTTGAGTATTCGCAGCATTAAATGCATTTCGATGGGAACCGAACCCTTCAAATCAAAGTCCCATCGGAAGGCCAATGTCTGATCGTAAAAAGGCTTGATGAAATATTAAAAAGGTCGGAATTTTGGGTAAAAAATTAAGAACACCTTAAGTTCCTTAAGATAAATTTACTTACTAAATAATAGGAGGTGATGTTATATAAGCTTAGCACTGTATAAGACATATTGAGACTTAGGATTCAATAAAGAACAAGCTAACAAGGCTATCTTAGGGAGTATTTCAACATTTTAACAAAAGGAGGCACAAAATGGAGAGCAATCAAAAAAAAATAATTCATAAGGTATTTTGGCCACCGTTTATTTTATTGCTTGCAACTGTTGTTTTGAATTTTGCTAATTATGATCTATTTACTAAAGTTATGAATACTGCGTTCACCTGGGTTATGCAGAATTTCGGTTGGTTTTTTGAAATAACAGCCCTGGTTCTTGTGTTTGTGGCTGTCGCAATTTTGTTCTCGTCAGTGGGAAATATCCGATTTGGGGGAGACGATGCTAAACCGGAATTATCTACGTGGAATTGGTTCGCCATAGCCTTATGTACCGGGATTGGGACCGGGATAGTTTTCTGGGGAGTTGCCGAACCGATGATGCATTTTTCCTCTCCACCTGCATCTTTAGGTCTTGAGCCTTTCAGTCAGGCGGCTGCATTGTTTTCCATGTCTACTGCTTATCTGCACTGGACCATTACTCCCCATGCCATGTATGTAATCAGTGCCATTCCAATTGCTTTGGCTTATTATAATTACAAGCAACCCCTAATGGTTAATTCCAGTTTGTATTTCCTGAGGGGCGATAAGTGTCAGGGTACAGTACGAAAGATTGTTGACGTAGTTTGTCTTTATGCTATTGCTGGCGGAGTCGCGGCTTCCTTAGGGACGGGACTGTTGCAAATTGGCAGCGGCTTGCATTTTATCTTTGGAATTCAACCCAGTCCTTTTGTGTGGCTGTAATTACAGCAGTAATTGTTACAGCTTATACCTTATCCTCCTATTCTGGACTACAAAAAGGGATCCGAATGTTGAGTGACATTAACACAAAGCTATTTTTCGCAGTTTTGTTATTCATTCTAATCGTAGGCCCCACTTCATTTATTTTAAATTTAGGAGTTGAAGGATTAGGCCAATATGTTGGCCAATTTTTTGAAAAGTCTATGTTTTTAAGTAGCGTCACTGGCGATCAATGGCCTATTTGATGGACTCTGGTTTACTGGGCTATTTGGTTCGCTTTTGCTCCGATTGTTGGTTTGTTTTTAGTTCGAATTTCGTACGGAAGAACACTCCGCCAATTCATTTCTGTAAATTTGTTGTTGCCTGCTGTTTTTGGTATGGTGTGGTTTGCAGTTTTTGGCGGTACAGCAATTCATATGCAGTTAAGTGGTGCCATGGATCTCTGGAAAAGTATAACCACCAATGGGATGGAAAACGCAATTTTTGCATTCTTTTCAGCCTTACCATTAGGAAGTATTTTAGTCCCATTATTTCTGTTTATAATTTTCATTTCATTTGTTACTCTTGCTGATTCAATGACAACAAGCATTTCAGGTATGTGTATTTCGGGATTGTCCAGGACAGATAATGAAGCTCCTTTATTAATAAAAGTAGTATGGGGTGTCCTTTTGGGTGCCGTGGCATGGGTCATGATAGGTTTTAAAGGAATTGATGGAGTCAAGATGATTGCCACATTGGCTGGAATGCCCATTTCATTTTTAATACTTATAATGGTAGTATCTTTGACAAAAGTGCTTTGGTGGCCGGAAGTAAAACTTTTTCATGGAATAAGAAAAGATCTTAATGAGACTGCCAATAAATCTCAATAACAAATAGAATCTGGCCATACAATTTCATAGAACTATAGTAGCAACGCCTCCACCAAAGGACGTTCAACTACACTAGAAGAGAGAATTGAAGTTGTTAGCTACTGCATAGCCAATGATAAGGACTATGGAGCAACAATCGAAAAGTATGGAGTATCCTAACAACCCTCGCTTTTCAGGCGAGGGTTTTCAAAACATTACTATTTTGTCAGTAGCAGCCATTTTCCTGTATAAGGCTGCTACTGTTGTTCCTATTGATACCTATGATATTGTGAAGGACAATAACAAAATGAGGGTATGATATAATGAAGAAATTATAATAGGAAACCAAATACGGGGGATGGTATTTTGAAAATCATTGATGCGCATTTGCATTTTTCATGTCGCCCTGGATTTAATGAAACGGCGAAAAATATATCACAAGTGGAATTTAGTGCTCAAGGGCTAAGACAAGAGTTTGAACAAGCCGGTGTTGTAGCTGGAATCATCATGTCAACGCCCAGTCGGGAGCCCAACCAACCTTCGGGAAGTCCGGAAGAATTTGTTTTGGCAGATGGGACTGTAGAAGGTTTACTTTCTTGTGTAGGCGTCAATCCTGAAAGGCTTAAGGAAGATCATAAAGAACTTGATTATATTGAAGGAGAACTTAAAAAAAGGGGAGTGACAGGGATTAAACTCTATCCCGGTTATTTTCCATATTACGTGTATGATTCGATTTATGATCCTATCTATGAGCTTGCTCGCAAATACGAAGTTCCCGTAGCGATTCATTGTGGCGATACACAATCCCCAAAAGGGCTTTTAAAATATTCCCATCCGTTAACGATTGATGAGTTAGCCGTAAAACAAGAGGACGTTACGTTTGTGATCTGTCATATGGGCATCCCGTGGATGATTGATGCAGCAGAGGTCACCGCCAAGAATCATAATGTTTACGCAGACTTATCCGGACTCATCGCAGGGAATAAAGAGCACGTGATGAAAATCAAAGATAAAAGGCTTTATGTCGAGTATATACAACAAGCCTTAGTCATTTCCAATTGCTATAATAAAGTTCTATTTGGATCAGATTGGCCACTTGTACCTATTAAACCTTACGTAGAATTTATCAAGCATGTTATACCGGAAGAGTATCACGAAGCTGTATTTTATCGAAATGTGCTTAAGGTTTATCCTAAACTTAATGAAATTTTGTAAGAGAATGCTACTTTTAATTATTACGGTGGATGAAATTTAAGGAGGGTTTCTTTTATGGCTCATTTACTAGATACATTGCAAGCAGGCTCGTTGACCCTGCATAATCGTCTGATTATGCCTCCCATGGCCACTGCCAAGTCTGAAGCGGACGGTGGTGTAAGCAAGGCTGTCCTCGACTATTATCAAGAAAAATCGAACGGCGGCTGTTTCTCGCTCATCATAGTTGAACATAGCTTCGTAAGTCCCGAAGGTAAAGCTAGCAAGAATCAACTCTGTGTCGCTAATGATCATCTGGTGGAAGGATTACGTAGTTTAGCCCAGGTTATTCACAGCAATGGTTCAAAAGCTGTGATGCAAATTAATCACGCTGGAAGCGCCACCACTCAGGAAGTCATCGGAGAGATTCCGGTCGCTCCCTCTCCGGTTCCTCATCCTTGGAATGGAAATACCCCTAAAGAGCTTAGTAAACAGGAAATTACTGATATCGTCCAAGCCTTTCAAGATGCTGCCCGTCGTGTAAAGGAAGCAGGCTTTGACGGAGTGGAGATACATTCTGCCCACGGCTACCTACTTAACCAATTTTTCTCTCCCTTGAGCAACAAGCGAACCGATGAGTATGGTGGAACGATTCATAATCGCCTTCGCCTCCATCTGCAGATTATCGCTGCAGTCAAAGCTGTTGTGGGCAACGATTTCCCACTACTCTTACGGTTAGGGTCTTGCGATTTTAAGGAAGGCGGCATCACGATTGAAGATAGCCAGATAGCTGCTAAAGAATTCGAGAAAGCAGGCATCACCATTCTCGATATTTCCGGCAGCTTCTTAGGTTATAAATCTCCGGGGAGTTCTGAGCAAGGCTATTTCTCCCCTCTGACCGAAGCGATTAAAAAGGTTGTATCCATCCCTGTCATTCTAACTGGCGGCATTACTGAACCCCAAGCGGCTGAGAAATTGCTGGCAGCAGAAAAAGCTGACCTCATCGGCGTCGGGCGCGCGGTACTACAGGATTCTCAATGGGCGAAACAGGCAATTGAAACATTGGCATAAGGATATAGGTAATCCCACCGGAGCCCAGAATAACCAAAAGGTCGGCGGGGGAAAAGGGGATTATCTCTAAGGATTCAAAGAAGAACCCCTGGCCATAGATAAAGAGAACCCCATCCATCAGTACCAGCTCCCCCAGATACATCAGGAGTGTTGTCAAGGAAGCAGATAAGGCAGGTATAGTCTTGGCGAACAGCGGGCTTTTTCCATACAACAGCGAGCCGCAATAAATACCGGCGGTAATGCCGAACACTGTAAAGAATCCAGCCATCAGCAGGGCAGATAAGGGGGAAATATGGAGGGTGCCGTTTCTGTAAAAGGCGGTAAAACAGGCTAAAATGCAAAGGCTAATGAACAACAGCGCGGAAACCCCTTGAGCAATCAGCGGACGCTTCTTAGAAAAATTCTGTTCTCTGCTCATTTTTCCAAAGCCATAGACCACCTTCAGCACGGTTAGTATGATGACAATAGCAATAAGGTAAAAGTGAAATTTGAAAGCCGGATTATTCGCTGCATAGATAGGTTCCCCGATGGAGCGGAGAACCTCCGGAGTGGCCATACACAAGCTTAATTGCCAGGATTCAAGGGGCATTTCCACATACCCTTCAATGACTTTGATTTGTTCAAAGCCAAATTCAAAAGTCAGGAATAAGAGAATTCCCAAAACTGAAACCACCGGCAGAGTGCGGCTTTTGCAGAGCTTAAAGATCAGGGGCATGAGTGCGGAGGAAGCAATTAAGGCAATACATATAGGGGTGTAAGGAATAATATATTTTGGATAATCAGATGCATAGATAAAACCATGTTCTAAATAATTGCCCAGGGTTACAAAACCCATGTATAGAGGGTAAATAGAGACTAAGAAAAGGATATACAGGGACAGGAAATAGAATTTTTTATAGCTCATAAGTATTCCCCCCTGATACGGCCTTGGACGTCTTGTCTGGCTGAGTTGTTTTGGCTGCCTTCGTAGACAGCTTTTATGTATTGATAGTCTAAGTACCCGGAAGAGACCTTAAAGCATTCTGTCGTACCGTCAAGCCAAAACACTCCCTTCTTATCAACCCAGAAGCTTTTAACCCCTTTCCCTTTATAGGAAAAAGATACATGAAAGGCAGTTAGCAGATCTATTTGCTCAGCAGTTTTTTCAAAGCTGAGAGAGTTGAACTGACTAAGTAAGTTATCGACGATCCCTTGATCTGCTCCAAACATTACATAACTGGAAAAACTTAAACCTATTGTAATATTATCTGCCTCAAGGGTTTTGCTGCTTGACCTTATACATCCTGTCAGCAGCAAGAAGAGAATCAGCATGATTAAGAAAACTCGTTTCACAGCAGCACCTCCTAAACAGCAGCGTTGGTGAGCATGATCACAGCAATCGAGATTAGCAAGGCAGCAAAGCAGAGTGAAGAAAAGAGCGTAAGCTTTTTATAGGATAAGATCCTTTCCAGGCGCAGCTTCGTTTTTGTTCCGCCAAATGCCGAGGCGAAGAAAGCTTTGCCGGAAGCGCAGGTGAGTAGGGCGAGGGCATACTCCTTGGTCTGCCGTTCATCGAAATTTTTGATAACCTTGGCATCACAGGCCAGTTCCATATCGGCAAAAAAGTACTTGAGGAATATCCAGGATAGGGGATTGAACCAATGAACGCTGGCTGTCAGCAAGGCTATGGCCCGCAAGAGATTGTCCCGGCGTGTTATATGCACCTGTTCATGGAGCAGAATATACTCCAGATCCCCGGCAGCTATTTGGGCAGGGATCATGATTTTGGGCCGAATAATACCATAGACGGCCGGAGCGGTAATTTTATCCGATTGATAGATATTGCCGCTTATAAGCTGCGCAGTCTTCAACTCTGATTTGTTAAAGAAGTAGAGCACCACCAAGACCAGAATGATAACACAGGAAACAATAATCCATATCAGGGATGCCACATTAAGCAGGTTTTTAAGCAGGTCGGTTTTGTATTCGAGAGGGAAGTAGTTTTTGGCAGCCATTATACTGTTGGTGGCTGTGATCTGAGGCAGTTCCTGGCGGACAATCACTGTTTTGGTGGTGAATTTAGAAATCAAGTTTAGCAGGCTGTATTGATTAGCAATGCCTACAGGCAGCCAGAACCTGATCAGGGGAAGAAGCCATAAGACATAGACTGCAAAACGCGGCAGAATTTTAAGTTTACGCAAGGACAAAACAAGCAATCCGGCAACACTGCCGAGGATACTCATGTTAAGTACCCAGTAAAACAATTCAGCCAGCATGGACTACCTCTTTTCTATCAGTTTTTTCAACATCTCCAGCTCATCCTCAGTAAGGTCATTTTCTATGAACGAAGCGAAAAAGGCTTTTTTCGAGCCGTTATACAACTTGTCGATAAGGCTTTGGGTTTCAGCCTTGCGTACCTCTGCTTTTTGGACCAGGGAAGTACAGATAAAATTCGGTTCAGTCCGTCGAAGGGCATTTTTATCCAGCAGTTTTTTAATAATCGTATAGGTTGTATTCTTATTCCAGCCGATTGTTTCAGCAGCGATCAGAGAAATTTCTTTGGCCGATACCGGCTCCTTATCCCACACAATGTCCATGATTTTCAGTTCGCTGTCAAAAAGCTTTACAACTGTCAAAATTAAAACCTCCAGACTATTCTAATAGTATGAGTATATACTACTTGAATAGTCTGGAGTTGTAAAGACTATTTTAAAAAACAGTGGAACCTTTTTAACCCCCGGCCAAAGATTATGGTGTCTTGCAGGCTGGCGATATCCGGGTTCTGATGGGGAGAAGTAAAGCATGGCCCAGAAGGACAATCTTGTTGTTTTCCCAGTTTCCATAAATCCCTGATATCCCAAGCGAGGGATTAGTTAAGATTATTAGTGAGAAGTCCCGGGTTACAGATAATATACGAATCGACCATATTATGGTATGATTAAAGCGTAAGTAAGCATGGGGAGAATGGGTTTATGAGACAGCTAATAGACCTGAAAATTGATTATGCTTTTAAGCTTATCTTTGGCAAAACCGGTAATGAGCCAATTCTTATGGCCTTCTTAAATGCTGCGCTCAAACTCCCCCGCGACAATCAGATAACCTCAGTTCAATTATTAAATCCTGAACTTGATAAAGACTTCAAAGACGATAAAAAGTCTGTCCTGGATATCAGGGCGTTAACTACTGAGGGGATTCAAGTTAATATTGAAATTCAACTGGCCAACCGGCATGATATGGACAAACGGACTCTTTTCTACTGGGCCAGAATGTATACTCGTCAAATGCGGGAAGGGATGGCCTATCAAGAGCTGGCTAAGACTATTACTATTAATATCCTGGATTTCAGATATATTAAAGAGACGAGAAGCTACCATAGTGTTTTTAGACTTTTCGAAGTAGAAGAGGGGTTTGAGCTGACCGAGGCTCTGGAAATACATTTCATGGAGCTGCCCAAGCTCTTGGTTAAGTGGAGAGAAGGATTGATTAGTCCCAGGGAAGATGCCTTAGTGCGGTGGTTATTCCTTTTAGAGGGCTCGGAGGATGAAGAAATCTATAAAACCTTGGAGGAGATCGCTATGCAAGATCCTATATTGAATCAAGCTATGGATGAATGGGAAAAATCCAGTGATGATCCAAGAATCCGGGAAATCTACTGGTCAAGGCAAAAAGCAATCCTTGATGAGAAGGCAGCAATAAGGGAAGCAGAATTGAGATTAAAAAAAGGGATGGAGGAAGGCTTAAAACAAGGCTTGAAGCAAGGGATAGAACAAGGAATAGAAGAAGGTAAACTTACAATAGCAAAAAAAATGTTAAAGAGGGGAATGGATATTGGAGTAATCTCCGACATTGTAGGAATGTCGGAAGAAGAAATAAAAAACTTAAAAGGATGAGTGGGATATAGTAATCAACAAAGCAAGAGGTGTCAATCAGATTCAGGACTGACTGTACCTCTTATATTTTTCATTATTGTTGAAAGCCCACTTCGCAGGTGGATACATTATTTGCTGCAAGAAAGGAGATTTTTATGTCTAAAAACTATGAGTCTGAGTTTAAAGTCATAGCTGCCTTTATGGTAAAAGAGATTCTGCCACCGCCTCCTGTAAGCGACGTTAATTCTAAGTACAATCTCTTTTAGCCGGGTAAGGATTGCCTGACTTATACCATATCACCGGCATCCTCCTCGGCCGAAAGGGGTAAAAAGGAGGAGCTTACGAATGGTAACTATGCTTCGGGACAAAACCCTTTTGGGATTAATCTTCGCGGTCCTGTTAATGATGGTCGGAGTAGGCATGATAGTTGTGATATTGCCGCAACGAGTCGTGTCTTTGGATGGAAATGGGCATTCGGTAGGATATCTGGCTTCAGCTTTCGCCTTTTCCTATATGCTGTTCCAAGTTCCTATCGGCAGCTTGTCGGATAAATTAGGCTTCAAGCTGTTTCTAATCCTTGGATATTTGCTGTGTTTTTTAGCCGGATTAGTATTTTTCTTTGCAACAAGCTCAGGCTTGATATTTTTCGCCCGGCTTTTGCAAGGAGTCGGCGAAGCGCCGGTTTGGGCGTTAGCCCCAGCGTTACTGTCAGTAAAATATCCAATGAATAAGGGTAAGGTAATGGGGATATACAACGCAGCTATCCATTTCGGCCTTACTTTGGGGCCTGTTTTGGGAGTGGTATTGGCGAAGGTATTGACCGGGAATGCGGTATTTCTGATCTACTCTTTTGGCTGTTTAGCTGGCGCGGTTGTAATCAGTCTTCTAGTGGAGCCTCTCACGAAAAAAGAAGGAACGAGTGTGAGCTTGTTTGATCTTCAGAACATATTAAAATTGATCAAACAGCGAAAAACCTGTATTTCTTTGCTGGGGATTACTTTATACGGAGCTGGTTATGGAATTTTCCTCACGACAATCCCTACATTTTTATTGCAAGAAAAGGCCTTAAGTGCAGTTGCTATCGGATTATTCTTCTCATTGTTTTATGTGGCGATAAGCATTTCACAAGTTATTACCGGCTCATTATCGGACAGATTTGGCTGGAATACATTTATGATTATAGGACTTCTTGTCGCCGCTGGCGGGATAATTATTACTCCATTCTTAAGTGGCCTGCTAATCTTCTTGCCACTAACGGTCGCGAGTTTAGGAATGGGCGTTTTTTATCTTGCCTCAATGGGCTTCTTAAATGAAATCGTGCCCAACTCTTTAAAGGGTACTATTTCTGGGGCATATTATCTCTTTTGGGGAGTCGGGATGTTTTTTGGCCCCCCAATAGTAACTAAGATTGCAGCATACGTCAGTTTTCAGGCATCAATGACCGGTTATTCGTTGCTTATGCTGCTAGTCGCATCCAGGATGGTGAAACTATTCGGCTGGAATAGAGCCGCTAGTCAAGCGAAGATTTCAGACTAATATTTATTCAATGTAAATGAACGTTATTGTCTGAGATGCAGCCGGAGTTGATAAGGGAATAAAACAGGCCGTCTCGTGTTATGAGACGGCCCTAACCCAGTGGAATCGTCGAGAGTTCCCATCCTTTTGTTGGAGACTATACTATTATACTTGCAACAGGTTGTCTACACTCATTGTTATGATCATGAAGAAGAAATAACCGCCCCCGTCCAAGGATTGCGGTTATTTCTTAGTAACTCGTAGTTCCGGCTAACCCTTCGGTTAGACAATCTGCCGGGCTGGCGTGCTTCCAACACGTCAGTCCTTATTAAATATAATATCCATAGATTGTAAAATATGCAACCGGCTAACATATAAAAGGCCCGAAAGAGAGAAAATCAAATCGTTAGGAAAGAAGGGGAAGCAAAGTAAGTGAATGTTTTTTTGTAAGCTTCCAGAGATAGCTATCCTTGTCTAGAACGATCTGGCCCTGGCCTTTTTTGATAAATTCCCGGTCAATGAAGGACATGTTCTGATTATTCCCAAGAGGCATGTCGCAAGCTTCTTTGACCTAACCGAAGAAGGAGTTCTGGGCACCTGGAGATTAGTTCAGGAAGTAAAAGATTTGTTAGACAGCCGCTTCGTAGGATAACTAAACGGATTTCTCACTTTGTAGGGACGCATCATGTCATTGTCTTCATGATCAATGAGGTGGCAGTGCCAGACATACCCTGGCTTTGCAGCTGGGTTAAATGGAAATCTATTAATACCTGGGACGGAAAACTTCACATCTTGGGGAGCAAAGCGCACTCGTATCGTCGTTACTTGGCCCGGATAGGCTTGAATTGTATCTTTCCAGCCACTTTCATGAGCCGGTGGTTTTATTGGCCCATCCAGCAGGTAAGGTTTTACAGGCAACACTTTTGTCGGATGGTCAAGGGGGGGTTCACCGTTGAGTGCTAACCAATCATTAGTATACTGGGCAACCAGGAAGTCCTGCCGGCTGATCAACTGAAATTGAATCAAGTGGAGATGGATGGGATGAGCGCCTCTAGACAGGTTCACGAGCTGCCAGTCCTCCGTCGCTCCTACCAGCGGCAGTTCGGAGACCGGCGCCATCCATGTCTGACCGTCCAGCATAAGTTCCAATGGTTTGGTGGGGTTACCAACCACCATAAGGGTTAAGGTGCGTATTTTAACGGGGCACTTCAGCGGGGGGATAATGTTTAAGACTTTAGGCAATGGCGGCGGAACGACAGCGGGTTTATTAAGCACTGTAAACTGCATAACCTGCCCTGTTGTCTCGGTATCAGGAGCATTTCCGTTTGGGAAAGGTGCATTGGCCGTATTGGTCAGAATTAATTTAGTTCCCGGTGTCAGCTGGGAAAAATCCACCAGGATATCTGCCCGTTCGGCCGGAGCAATGAGCAGGGAAACGAGCTGAATCGGCTTTGGCAGATAGCCGCCGTCTGTTCCGATTTGTTTAAAGGGCATTTGGTTGGAAAAGGCCAGATTATAGAAGCGGGTATTGGAGCCGTTCAAAATCCGAAAACGATACTGCCTGGGTTCAACATCCAGATTAGGCCATACCTTGCCATTGACCATTATGGTGTTGCCTATAAAGGCCGGTCTCCAGTAGGGATGAATATCCGGATTTACACCATTATTAGGAAATAACAAGGAGCCGTCGTCAAAGAAAGACCGGTCCTGGATAACAAGGGGGATCTCATATTTGCCGTGGGGCAGCTTGGAGTTTTTTCCCTCCAGGGGATTGTGGGGATCGCGTAATATATAGAACCCAGCTAAACCCATATAGACGTTAAGGCGGGTGAGGCCCAGGGTATGATCGTGATACCAAAGGGTAGTCGGTTCCTGCGCATTAACATAGTGATAGCGGGATTTAATAAAATCAGGCCCAGTGATAGCTTCCCCGGCTGTGAACCAGGCTTCCGGGTAGCCGTCGGAAGACGGTTCAGTCTCCCCGCCGTGCAGGTGGGTAACAATCGGCACTGGACTTTGGGCTAAAGGAAATCCCGGTGGAAACGGCGGAAAAGGGAGCATCGGCATTGGCATATTATTTGGATTAGCCCAGTGAATAGTTGGATCGACCGCTAACGGATGTGGTTCAGTCAGGTTGTTAATCCATTGCACATTGATCGGAATGTGTCTAATTGCATCGAAAGTAGGACCGGGTGTGGAACGGAAATCCGGAATAATCTCACCGGTTTCCGGGTCCCTGACTTTGCCTTCATACCCATAAACAGTTGTTGCGGGGAATTCCGCAGGTAATAATTGTTGGGTGAATTCACTGATTGTCACCGAGTAATTATGGCTTTTAACTTTGCCGGTCTTGGGATCTTTAACCACTGTTGGCTCAAATACAGGCGGGACAACCAGTTGGTTTTCGAATTTCTTAATAGTTGTTGGATCAAGCGGATTAGGCATTTGAACTCTCCTTTCACTAAAGGCGATTTAGACTAGGTTCCGAAATGGGAATGTAAGTTGAAAACTGTGTTTGTGGTTATCGTAATTTTTTAAAAAAGCATCTTAGAACTATAATGGTGAGATGTTATAAGATATGAAATTTTGCCCTATAGCGTGTCTACGGTTAATAAAAGAACATGAATTTTGAAACGAGATTGAAAGCAAGTTTTGAAAACTCTCCGGTTAATCAGATTATTATTGCCAAAGATAACGGTATTCCTATTGGTTATGTTTTTTCTACCACAGAAAATTTCCCCAACAAGGTGGGGTGCTTAAATCATCTGTTTTTTAAGGAAAGTTACCGAGGGATGGGAATTGGTTCAAAATTACTGAAGTGGCTGGAAGAGAGAGTACGGAGCCGGACAGCTTGTCTCCTCAAATTCGGATTTGAATCCGAATTTCTCGTCCTTAAGCCACATTTTCAGCAGATCATAAACTTTATTCTTATAAATGATATACGTCTCCTTGTCATTGGGAGCGATTTGGAGCAGTTTATGCTTCACTTCCTTAATGGTTTCATCCAGGCTTTCACAAAGGAAGGCGATATGGTTGGCCCTGACCTTGAGGGACGTATTAATGAAGTTCGTTTTCATCCTCTCGTAGCTCTTGGCGTTTGAGGTTTTTTGGAGGGATTCCAGAGAATCCTTCAGCTGCCTGGCTGTAGCTCAAATTCGGATTCGAATCCGAATTGAGGAGGAAAGCTGTCCGGCTCCGTACTCTTTGAAGATACGTATCATTTTATTGGCCCTGCTCTGAGAGAAATCCACCGACTCCTCCAGCTGTTTTTAGCATCACAAGTTGAAATTCCTAAGATATCACAAAGGGTAAAAAATATATAAGGTTTGATTGACAACATTCTTTTCTACTCGAATTTTTTGCGAATTATTATCGTTACTATTTAGAGGAAATTAATGAAATCTGTAGAAATTCAGATTATAAAAGGGATTGGAAGATTGTTGATATTGTTAAATTTGAGGCTCATAATAAATTAGGGAAATATTTTAACTGGATATATTGACGAGCTAATTATCTTCACGAATCGGAATTTATATATAGCGAGGTGGCGGCATGAAACGAAAGGTTATTCCCATAAATAATTATACGCTTCAGGTTCCTTTGCTTCAGGCCAAGCTGCAAATGCCGCGCACCTTGACTGGCCTGGTGGAGCGACCGCGGATCTATTCCCGTTTGGATGGGATGCTGCAAAACGGACTCACCTTGGTAACAGCCCCCGCCGGGTTCGGCAAGACTAGTGCTGTGGCTCAGTGGGCCGGGCACAAGGGTTTCCCCGTGGCCTGGCTGTCTTTAGACGACGGCGATAACGACCCGGTGCGCTTCTGGACCTATGTTACAGCCGCCCTAAGCGGCCTGGAGGAGGGTATTGGCAGAGAGACGGCGCCCCTATTGCATTCCTCAACCAATCCGCCTTGGGAAGCGATCATTTCTTTGCTTATAGACGATCTGTCAAAACTACCCTTTGATTGTGCCCTGATCCTTGACGATTATCACCTTATCAATGAACCTCTTGTTCACGAAACCCTCTCATTCCTGGTGCGCTATGCCCCTCAGCAAATGCATCCGATCATCGTCGGACGCACAGAACCGCCTCTGCGGATGTCTCGCCGGCGGACCGCCGGACAAGTGGCGGAATTGACCGTTCAGGACCTTATCTTTGCTATGGAGGAAGCGGCGGCCTTCTGCAGTCAGAAGAACATCGACCTCACCGGCGAAGAGGTCGAAATATTGACCCAACGTACAGGAGGCTGGGTCGCCGGCATGCAGATGGCGGCTATGTCTTTGCTGAAAAGTGACAATAAAACCGCGACAATCGAAGGATTCGGGGGCAGAGACCGCCTGCTCGCCGGTTACTTCCGAGAAGAGGTGTTTGGGGGGATCGGGCCAAATGTTCAGGAGTTCCTGCTCCAGACATCCATCCTTGACCATCTCTCCGGACCGCTCTGCGCGGCAGTGACCGGCAGGTCGGACAGCGGCACCGTGCTCGCCGCTGTGGCCCAGGCAAGTGGTTTTGTGACCTGCCTGGACGAAAAGGACGGCTGGTATGTTTATCATCACCTCTTTGCCGAATTCTTGCGGGGCCTTTTTCAGGAAAAATATCCGGGGCAGATCCTTGGTATGTATGGAAAAGCCGCCCGTTGGTGTGTTGATGCCGGGCTGACTGCTAAAGCCGTCGATTACTTCTTGCAAGGGGAGGATTACCATCAGGCGGCCGGCTTGGTGGAGCAACTGTTTCTGGAAATGCCGGGCTGGGATGAAACAGCCACCCTGTTCCGTTGGCTGCAGGCCCTGCCAGCCGAAAAACTGAAGGAAAGCTCAACCCTGTGTGTGGCTCAGGCCTGGGCTGCCGTTGCGGCCAACCAGCCTGACGAAGTGGAGCGGTGGCTGAAACAGGCGGATGATGTCTGGCGGGAGCTAAAGCAAAATGGTATTGGCGATGATAACAGGATAACCATCGACCGGGCTGTTCTGGGAGCCTACCTGGCGATCAAACGAATGAATGTGCCGGAAAGCCTGCGCTGGTTGGCCCAGGCCGGTCAGGCCAGGAAGAAGTTTATTACATATAACTTGATCAATATATTGCAGCCCCAGGAACCCAGCCTGCTGGGAGGAGTGCTGGGAGCCTTCGGCCACCTGCAAGAGAAGGCGCAGGCCATAGAGAGCGGGTCCTTCCTCAAAGTCAGAGCCCTGATCGCCCCAGCCATCCGCGCGGGTTACGCTCTGGTAGCTAACGCCGAGGCCTTTTACGAATGGAACAAGCTGGATGATGCAACCCGGAGCCTGGCGGAAGGGATGGAAGAGGCTCAAAAGATGGAAGAGACCGGAGCTTTGGTGCCGGCCCTGTTCACCCTCTCCAGGATCCACTTCGCCCGCGGCGACCTGGCGGGCGCCCTGACTGCAGCCATGGAGGGGGAAAAGATTGTTCGGAGCTTGAGCCAGCCGCAGTGGCTGCCCCCCCTGGCCGCCCTTAAGGCGCGCCTCCACCTGGCGGCGGGTGATGTACCGGCAGTTGAGGAATGGCTGGCCGGAAGTCGTCTGGACGTATACGACCGCCTCAGTGCCGCCCGGACCTACGAACACATAACCCTGGCCAGAGTTTTGCTGGCCCGGGGACGGCGGGATGAGGCACTGCTGCTTTTGGAGCGCTTGCTGGTCTTTACCGAAAAGGAGGAGCGCTTGCCCGGGATCATCGAAATATCCAACCTGATGGCCTTCGCCTGTGATGCTATGGGTCGGACTGCCCAAGCCTTGGAAATCCTCCGACAGAACCTCGTTCTTGGTCGGGAGAATGCTTACCTGCGCAGCTTCGTTGACGAAGGAGTGCCGATGCTGGCTCTCTTGCGGCGTCTGAGCCACAGCCGTCCAGCGGAGGAGTCGGCTTATGTCCGGCAGTTAATCTCCCTCTTACGCGGGAGCCCGGTGATCAGCTTCCCTGGGCTGCAGGCGGCACCTGCGACTCACTTGGATGAACCCCTCACAACCAAGGAACTGGCCGTGCTGCACCTGGCGGCCAATGGCCTGGACAACCGTTCAATCGCCGGGGAACTCGGCGTCGGGCTGGTGACGGTCAAATTCCACCTGACCAATATCTTTGGCAAGCTGGGAGTCACCGGGCGCCGGGAGGCGGTGGAGCGGGCGCGCCAGTCGGGCCTGATCCGGTAAAAAATAGTTCATTTTCTAGACCTTTTGCGCAATTTTCCTATACCAGGTATAGTAACAAAACCAAATCAAAATGGTAGAATGCGCTTGGCATAGTATGCCAGGTGCTTTTTGTTTCCATCAGCCAGCAAAGGCCGGCGGAGCTCAACCGAAAAAGGATTAATTTTAAATTAAGGAGGAGTAAAAAATGAAAGTTTCTACAAATGCTTTTGTACCACTACATCAGATTAACAGTTTGCCATGGATGTCATATTTACCAGACGAAATAAGCCTTGCAAACATTTCAATTCCTGGTACACACGACTCAGGTGCCCAACATGGCTTTCTTGCTATCAAATGCCAGGATTTAAAAATTTCTGAGCAATTAGATGCAGGAGTAAGATATTT
The DNA here is from genome assembly GCF_000235605.1 of Desulfosporosinus orientis DSM 765. Classification (GTDB taxonomy): domain Bacteria; phylum Bacillota; class Desulfitobacteriia; order Desulfitobacteriales; family Desulfitobacteriaceae; genus Desulfosporosinus; species Desulfosporosinus orientis. The sequence goes on along the minus strand of NC_016584.1, from coordinate 4,548,351 downwards.
GGACATTAGATGCCGTAAAATAAATAATTCTTTTACTATACATCATGATTGTGTTTACCAAAATATGAATTTTGATGATGTTATGGGTTATTGTCAAACGTTTTTTGAAAAACATCCTTCCGAGACAATTGTTATGAGAGTTAAGGATGAGTATAGTGCTAACGATGATAACTGTACCCTTGATTTTGAACAAATATTTAGGAACTATGTTAATAAATACCCCAATATGTGGTATCTAGATACCACTATACCCAGCTTAGCTGATGTAAGGGGAAAGATTGTCTTACTTAGAAACTTCACTTTAGCAGCGGGTATAACGTCGTATGGAATAAATTATGATAACATTCAAAACGAAGACGAATATTCGGTTTGGACAGTAGACCAAAAATGGACTTCTACTAAAAAAGGAATGGACAACGCAAAAGCAAATTATAATAAAACAACTTTATATTTAACACAAGCAAGTGGTTATTGTGGCCTGGCTAGAAAAGATATCTCAGATCAAATCAACCCAAAAATTAAGGATTACTGTGATGGAATCGCAAATAAAGGATTAGGCATAATTGCTGTGGATTATGTTAATGGGGAAATTTGCAGGCAAATAATCTTAACTAATTATGGTTTTAAATTTTTTGATAAAAATACTAAAATAGTGCCATTTGATTGCAATGGGGATGGAAAAAAAGACTTGTTCGTATATATTCCAGGAAAAGGTGCTGGCTGGGTAGTCAGGTCGAATGAAGATGGAACCTTCACGGCGGTATATGCCCAAGGTGATGGAATTGCAGGATATGATCTTTTGTCTCCTGACGACAAAGTATTAGTATTTGATTACGACGGGGACGGTAAAGACGATTTGTTCCTATACAGACCAGGAAAAGGTGCTGCCTGGGTAGCCAAATCGAATGGAGATGGAACCTTCACGGCGGTATATGCCCAAGGTCATGGTGGAAATGGAATTGCAGGATATGATCTTTTGTCTCCTGACGACAAGGTATTAGCATTTGATTACAACGGGGACGGTAAAGACGATTTGTTCCTATACAGACCAGGAAAAGGTGCTGCCTGGGTAGCCAGGTCGAATGGAGATGGAACCTTCACGGCGGTATATGCCCAAGGTCATGGTGGAAATGGAATTGCAGGATATGATCTTTTGTCTCCTGACGACAAAGTATTAGTATTTGATTACAACGGGGACGGTAAAGACGATTTGTTCCTATACAGACCAGGAAAAGGTGCTGCCTGGGCAGCCAAATCGAACGGAGATGGAACCTTTACGGCGGTATATGCCCAAGGTCATGGTGGAAATGGAATTGCAGGATATGATCTTTTGTCTCCTGACGACAAAGTATTAGTATTTGATTACAACGGGGACGGTAAAGACGATTTGTTCCTATACAGACCAGGAAAAAGTGCTGCCTGGGTAGCCAAATCGAATGGAGATGGAACCTTCACGGCGGTATATGCCCAAGGAGACCAGGGGTAGGTATAATATTCTGACCAATATCTTCAGCAAGCTGGGGGTCTAGGAAAAGAAAAAGGAATTGAACGGGATGAAATTGCATCTAGATGTTGTGAGTTTGCGAATAAATTTGAAATAGAATTCGGAAGTTTAAACTGCAGGGATTTAAGGCCTGAAGGATTAAAATTGGATAATCCGCCGCATTTATGTGAGAATTTAACGAAACGTGCAATTGTTCCATATGCCGGAGATGGGGGGAAGTAAAGCATGGCCTAGAATGACAATGTTGTCGTTTCTGGGCCATGCTTAATTTTCTAATGATCTGATGTAATCTCAGCAAGGCGGATTCTAATGCCTAACTCCAGGAAATAGAAGCCCATGCCTCGGGAAAGCTCGGCGTCAGCGCCTTTTGTCTGCAGATAAGCGATTCCCAGTTTCCATAAATCCTGATAGCTGTGTTTAGCCAAAGAGGAATAGCGCCTGCGGACATAGTCATAGCCGATCTCGAAATCACTGAGTTCCTGTCTGTCCATCGTTTTCCTCCCGCTGTTTGGGGGATTGTTCACCGATAAGTTCGGAAATACTAACACCGAGAGCTGCTGCGAGTTTCTTGAGAATAGGGTAGGTGGGCTGTTTTTTGTTAGCTTCCAGCTCGGAAATATAGGTTTGGGAAACCTTCGAGCGTCTGGAAAGCTCAGCCTGAGACAATTTTTGTTTTGTTCGAAAAAAGTTAAGGTTCTGCATAAAGGCACTTCCTTTTGACAATAATTATAATTGCCTTTGCGATATTTTGCAACCGCTTTAGCGTGCTATGGGCGGGCTTTTTTATTTGCTATAATTGCTTTAGCGATAGGGAGTGAAATAATGGGAATAGATTATGGCGCTAAATTTTTGGAATTACGAAAGAAGAATAAATTAAGTCAAAAAGATTTGGCCGGTATTGCGGAAATTGGTCAAACTACGATTAGCGATATAGAATCTGGAAAGAAATCACCCAACGCTGTCACCATTGAAAAGATCTGTTCGGCTCTCAATGTCACCCTCACAGAATTTTTCGCTGAAGAACGTCCGCAGTTGGAGCCGGAACTTCGCCGTCTGGTAGAAACGGTAAGAAAACTTTCACCGGAACAAATCGACCGTCTTCAGAAGTTGCTGGAGTCTATGAGTAAGGATTGATTTGGGGCTTTAGAGGTACCTATAGGGAAAGAAGCAAGTTGAAGTGTTTCTATGTTCAAAAAGACCCCTTTGCGGAGTCCTTCCTAATTATTGTTCAAAATTGTATGCCTATTTTCATCCAGCTAGTCTGACCTATTGACCGGCCGCTTTGAACACAGCCCGACTATTGAAGCTTTAATTTTTATGATATACTAATTTATAGTAAATTTTGGGAAGGTTTTTTTATTATGAAGTGGAATGAGGTAAGAAATATTTATCCCAATTAGTTTGTAAAGTTTGAAGTTTTAAAATCACATATTGAAAACGACAAGGAATATGTGGATGAAATAGCGGTAATTGGGCCTATAGCAGATGATAAAGCAACGCGTGAGCTTTTGGAATCTAAGGATAATGTTTTGATTTATCATACTGCAAATGAAGTAGTAGTGATAAAGTTGAGAACGAGAATTGGATTGAGGAGAGCATTAAAAAACGCGCATTGAATATGGAGATGGATTGCTTTTTACTAGTATTGAAATTGTTACCTCTTATGGCATAGGGGGGAAAGAACATTCTTTTGTAAAGAAAGTGGACAAAGTCAAGATCGGAGAATATTGCATTAATAATTGTTCATTGGATTTTACAAGCTACATTTACGAAGATATTAATGGACTTTTAGGATTGGATATGCTGCTCAATGCCGGGTTTATCATTGATCTAGAAAAGTTAAATATGTACCTGCAAAATTGAAGTTTTATTTTTATACTACGTGTTATTATCATTGTGTGGCTTGACAATAGAAAAGGGTGCCAATCAGTTTTAAGACTGACTGGCGCCCTTTTGCATAGTATGCAACCGGCTCACATATAGGTAATACTCGGCGGAACATATTGGGAGTACCCTTCGCAGGTCCGGAAAAACAACCGTATATTTGCCGCTTGTTTTATCCCGCTCAATAATGGCCGGGAAAACATAGTTCCTCTTCATCATCCACCATTCCTTACTGAGCATCTCCGCCGGGGCGAGCTTGCCTGCTCCACGTCTCGTCCTTAAGCCACATTTTCAGCAGATCATAAACTTTATTCTTATAAATGATATACGTCTCCTTGTCATTGGGAGCGATTTGGAGCAGCTTATGCTTCACTTCCTTAATGGTTTCATCCAGGTTTTCGCAGAGGAAAGCGATATGGTTGGCCCTGACCTTGAGGGACGTATTAATGAAGTTCGTTTTCATCCTCTCGTAGCCCTTGGCGTTTGAGGTTTTTTGGAGGGATTCCAGAGAATCCTTCAGCTGCCTGGCCGTTTGATCGAGTTCCGCTTTGGACGTCTTGACGTTCTCCAATTGGGCCTTCAGGTTGTCCAGCTCTTCAGTCAGCCCGGCGATGATATCCCCTTGGTCTTCCACTGTTTTCTGGAGGTCCGCGTTAACCTCCAGGGCCTGGTCCTTTTCCTGCAAGGCCTGAGTTCGTTCACTGACCGCCTGCCGCAGTTCCTGGATGGTCATGCCTTCCACATCCATATCCACGATGAACTGCGCCCGTTCCTCCTTAGGGATACCTAAAAGAAGCACCGCCTGGCTGTAGCTTAAATTCGGATTCGAATCCGAATTTGAGGAGGAAAGCTGTCCGGCTCCGTACTCTTTGAAGATACGTATCATTTTATTGGCCCTGCTCTGAGAGAAATCCACCGACTCCTCCAGCCACTTGCCCCATTCTCCATGCTTAAGCAAGGCCTTAGCCTCCGTCAGCCGCCTTCCGATCTCGACGGCGGCGGCAAGGTAGACCCTCTCAGCCTGGAATTTGATCATGTTAATTTCAGCGGCGATGGCATTGGGTGTGCGTCCGCTGATGATCAGTTACTGTATCAGTCATGATATCCACACTCCTTGGGGCTAATTTCACTTGTCTCTGTATATGCAAGTCAAGGCAAAGCAAGGGTACGCTAAATAATGTCATTAATCTTATCAGCAGAAATAAGAAGGCATTAATTTATTTCATCCCAAGTAGCGGATTTTTTACAGGTAAAAATCTTGCAGATCTTGAATGTATCATGAGTCAATGCGAGGAAGATACAAGAAATTTATTTAAGAATCTATCTAATAAGAATGTTCAACTAGTAAAAGATGGTATAAAGGATTATATAGTAGAAGAGCAACTTTTATTTTAAGTTCAGTTAAAAAATTACAACATAATATGACGCCAACGACTGACTGGCGCCATATTATGTTGTTTTTGAAATATTCCGTGATTAATGGAAGGAAAAGCAGGAAGTTCGGCGAAAAAGAAACTATATGACAAATGTTGTCCAAAATACCAGATTCACTTGAGGATTGACTTAAAGCCAAGGGTTTTTGGAGGTAAATAAATGCATTATATCGGCATCGATTTAGCCTGGACCTATACCAATGAATCGGGAATTTGTGTGATCGCTGACAATGGGGAAATCATCTATTGCGAGTCCAAGGTTTTCAGCGACGAAATGATTGCGGACATCGTTGCTGAGTATGCTCATGAAGGAGCCATCGTGGGAATTGATGCTCCTGCAGGTGAAAACGGACAGATTTCTGCCATGAATTTTTTCTCTCATAATTGCACTGTCACAATACCGGGCACCTGTTTCGTTATTTACGATTAAGATGGTCAGCCTTTTGCAAAGGCTGGGTGACTTTAATCCTCCCGTCCACAATATAGAAGATTTCTTTTATCATTCACCGAGCATTCAGGCTATGTCTAAGAAGGGGTATAAGAACCTTGAAGATAGGCTGGATGCTTTTTTATACTGTCAGAAAGTATAAACTTGCGTTATATACTTTCCAAGCATAAGTGCAACTAAGGCTGCCGCTGCGCCTGCGGCTGCAAGATAGTTAACTCGTGCGAAGACAGTGTCTTCGGGCGCCAGCCAAGTATTCTTTATGTGCTTACGCTGCTTATTGGCTCGCCAGGCATAAGGGAAAGGTGATCGGCGATGACCGGGATGGCTTCATTACCATTCCTGTAATAGATGAGAAGGATGTCCGTGACGGCAGATCAGAGAAGATAAAAGTCTATAATAAACTGATTCGCGACAAGATACCCCAGATTATCGAAGACAGCGGCAAGAAAGCCATGATCGAAAAGGTTTCAGGCCCAGAGTACCTGGATTTATTAAACGCCAAGTTAGGGGAAGAGCTTCAGGAGTACCTGGACAGCCAAAAGGTTGAAGAACTGGCGGATTTAGTGGAAGTGGTCTACGCCATCCTGGATTATAAAGGGGTTTCTCGGGAGGAGTTTGACATACCAGAAAGCAGAAAGTTATAAAGGATAACTGCTGTTAAATGCAGGTCTTCGATCACCTGAGGGCTAAAGTAATTCTGATTCTTAGAGTGATATAAGGAAAACTAAGCTTGTTACTCCGCTAGATAAAGGGAGAGGCGTAATGCGTTTCTAATTCCTCACTATCAATTTTATAGCAGGGTTTCAACAAAAAATGCAGAATTTAATTATTGGGAGAAATTTCTGCAACAAGTGCTTACAAGGACTTAGTCTATAGCAGTATTAGAGTATAGGCTTGGGTGAGACGAATGCGATGTTAGGTGAAGGTTGAACTTTGATGGACTTACAGAGGAGAATGGTATGTGAATATTATGTATTGGTTTTATGTTGAGGAAGCAAGACTCATGGATGTATTGTCAGTTTGTCAATGAAAATGTACCTAACATTATCATATTCAAAAGCAAAATGGAGGTTGTAGATGAATACACAGGTTATTCGAACACAGATGTTAAGCTTTAGCTTGGAAAGCCTAAAAAGGTTTTTAGGTACCAATTTAATAGATACATTATTAGAATGGACACCTGATAATACGGCCTTTGTTACTAAAGCAAGATTAACGGATATGATTTTGACCATTCATGGAGTCAACATCTTAAAAAAATCAGAGTTTAGGAAATGCCTATTAAGGACTTTTTCAGAAAAAACGATTCTATCCTTTTCGGTACTCATGTCAGCTGCAGATCGAAATATAACCGATCCAAACGATTTGATAAATAAAATTGTTGTTTCCCCATGGAGAAATAATAGCGTAAGCAAAAAAATATTGGAAATTTTAGAAATTGAAGAAGAGATTTTTGATACTACTATTATTCAAGAGCCTTCACAAGAATCAATTACTTCTCCAGAAAGGTTTTATGAGCTTTTGGATTATCAGTTCGTTATTAAACAAAGGATTTTGAACAATTTAACCTCCGGTATTGAGCTTAATCGTATGCTTATACACATGCCAACAGGTACAGGTAAGACTAAGACCGCAATGCATACGATATGTCATTATTATAATTTTAACTTAAATAAAAACGGATTAGTTATTTGGGTAGCTCATACAACAGAGCTATTGCAACAGGCTTATGATACTTTTATTTCTGTTTGGAAACATTTGGGTAGTGGCGATGTAACAGCTTGTAAATTGTGGGGTAACCATAATATTAACGCAAGTGACTTTGATTACAATGGTATCGTTTTTTGCGGAATACAGAAGTTAATATCAATGGTATCAAGCTCACCTGAGATCGTAGAACAACTAATTCAAAATTGCAGACTTATAGTTTTTGATGAAGCGCATAAAGCTGCAGCTTTAGAAACGAAAAAAGCAATCGAAAAGTTTATGATAAAAAAACATGATATGCCGGATAGAGGTTTAGTTGGTTTGACTGCTACTCCTGGAAGATTTACTGAAATGGATGTTAGTAATGATTTATTAGCGGCTATGTTTGGGAACAAGCTGATTTCAATTGACATAGAAGTTATGAATTTAATTAATATGTCACGAGTTGAAGCTCTCAACATAAAAGTTGAAGCCGACACTATTTCTTACTTCCAAAACAAACGCATTTTAGCAAAGATCAAAAAAGAACAACTGATTTACCAACATAGCTTGTCGGCTGAAGAACTAAGCAAAATTAAAGATACTGCGAAGAACAATGGATATGTGGATTTCACAGACAAAGCTCTCGAGATCATTGGGAGAAATAAGAGCAGGAATCTAAGAATACTGCAAAGGCTAAGAGAACTGTATGCCGAAAGGATACCGACTATAGTTTTTGCCTGTTCGGTCGAACATGGTCAGCTATTGGCATCTATGCTTTCAATTGAGAACATACCTAATGCTCTGGTTATAGGAGATATGATACCACAGGAACGAGCTGAGGCTATTAGAGCTTTCAAGGATAGAGATAATCCTATAAATATACTTATTAACTTTGAAGTCCTAACTACAGGCTTTGATTCAACAAACATTAAATGTGTGTTTATTGCCAGACCGACCCAATCTGTTGTTTTGTATAGTCAAATGCTTGGACGAGGATTAAGAGGTCCTCAAATGGGTGGAAATGAAGAGTGTCTACTCATTGATGTTAAAGATAATCTGGAAAAATACGATGAAAAATTAGCTTTTGGTCATTTCAATAATTACTGGAAGGCATAGGTGATATCTTATGGCACAACGAATTGTAAATATTGAACAAATGGGAGATGCACTTAGAAATACAGGATACAAAAGCATTGAAAATGCTATTTCAGAGATTATTGATAACTCTATTGAAGCTTCAGCAAACAATATTTTCGTGTTGGTTTCAGAATCGATTGATGAGATATCACACAGAAAGTATGTATCGGAGTTTGCATTTCTTGATAACGGCGATGGCATGGATGTAGAAAAATTGGAGTCATGCTTAGGTATTGGATTTACTACACGTTCAGAAAGAAAAGGTATAGGCAGATTTGGCGTGGGTTTACCACAAGCTTCATTGCATGTATGTCCAGCAGTTGATGTTTATTCATGGCAGAATGGATATGAGAATTGTAAAAAAGTTTTTCTTGATATAGATTTAGTGGGGGCAGGTAAACAAACTGAAATTGAAGACCCTATAAAATCTCGTGTCCCCGAAAAGTTTGAAAAATTTCTTAAGTACAATACGGGTGAAAAGCAATATGATTTCACAAAAAGCGGTACACTCGTGCATTGGAAGAAATGTGATAGAGTAAGCCCTAAAACAATACGCTCTCTTTTCCAAAGATTAGAGTTTGCATTAGGTCAAAAGTTTAGATATTTGATCAAGCTTAATACTCATAGTATTAAGCTTATTCATATTGAAAACGAAGAATTTAATTTTGAGGTTATGCCGAACGATCCAATGTTGCTTATGGAGGGAAACTATGTTCTTGGAAATCCGGACAAGCCTGAAGAATTACTACAAAGAAAAAATAATCCAAATGCAGTACCCTTGTTTGAGCCATACACAAATGAAAGTTGCTTAGACGGTGTTGTGAAAATACCTGTTGAATATCAAGATAAGGAGACGCGCAAATTAATGCAATCTACTGTTAAAGTAGCCTTTTCTAAAGTCAAAGACATTTTTTATGATAAAACTGCATTTCCATCAAAAGACCCCGGCTCAACCCCTATGGGTAAACATGTAGCCAAAATGGAAGGCATTTCCGTTGTGAGAGCTGACAGAGAGATTGATTTTGGTATGTTTGACTTTTACAAGAATATAAACCAACCTCAGCACAGATGGTGGGGCTGTGAGATTAGATTTAACCCGGAGCTTGATGAAGCTTTTGGAGTGTCAAATAATAAGCAGCATGTTGAGCTTCGTGAAGTAAGACCAGAAGATTATGATGAAGGAGAGCTAAAACCTGTATGGTTACAGATTAATTCCGTGATAAGCAATACGATCAGCAAAATTTACAATGAAAATAAGGAAATTAGAGCTAAGTCTCGAACAGTTGATGACCTAAAAACTCCTGTAAGCGAAATAATAAATACAGTTGAAGTAAACAACGATGCAGATAGTGAAACAAAAAAAATCAAGAATGAAACCCCTATTAAGAAACTTATTGAAAAGAATAAGGAGGTATTGATAGAACAGGGCGTAGATGTTGTCACCGATGAAGAAGTAATTCAATATATGAAAAACAAAGTAAATATTTTTTATAAGGATTTACGCAATGGCCCGTTCTTTGACTACTCATTTAGCTTGGGCAGCTGTCAAGTTGATATAAATACTTCTCACATATTTTACCAGAAGTTTTTTCCTCATATTGAATCAAAGCCTGAAACAAAGACTGCTTTTGAATTGTTTATCGCAGCTTTTGTTAAAACACTTGATGAAACAGCAATTGGAGATAAAAAAGAGATAGCAGATGTTATTGTACAGGAGTGGAATATTAAGTTAAGAAGGTATATTAATGAACAAGCCAACTATGGAAAATAGGAGCGTGGTTTATGGGATTACTATTTTCCAACGAAATTAAAAAACAGCTTGAGGTTGAGCTTGGGCAGGCCACAAATAATATTCATATTGTTAGTGCCTACTGCAAAAAGTCTGCCATGCAGTTTATCGAAAGCTGTATTGTAAATCCAATGCAAGGCAAAAAGCTAATGGTACGCTTTGCTTATGACGATATACTCAAAGGTGCGTCTGATTTAGAGGTTTATGATTTTTGCAGGAACAATGGTTGGCAATTGTATATGCGCCTTGATTTACATGCAAAAACATATATTTTCGATAAGATGAGATGCATTGTAGGCAGTGCAAACCTGACAGCAAGAGGTATTAATATCGCAGATAACGCAAATTATGAAATTGCATTACTGACATCTGTTTCAGAAGAAGAAATGTGTCGCATTGAAAATCTGTTTGATGGTGCGGTGTTAGTAACTAATGAACTTTATGAGCTAATGCAACAATGCCTTGTTAGTAGAGGTAATCAAAATACTTATAATTGTGAAAATTGGAGTGATGACATACTGAACCACTTTGATCCAAAGATTGAAGTGCTTTTCACATATGATTTTCCAAACTGCAATTCTTTGAGCTACTTAAAAGATGATTCGCTTGATTTCTTAGGGCTAAGCACGGGATGGACGGTGTTAACAGTAAAAAAAGCATTTGTGAAGTGTAATGTGTATCGCTGGCTCAAAGCGGTGCTTGAGGAAAGACCCAGTAATGAAATCTATTACGGAGAATTGTCTGCTTTGATACATAATACAATTATTAATGACCCTAAGCCTTATCGCAAAGAGGTTAAGGAACTGCAAACAAATCTGCTTAATTGGATTACTGAGCTTGATATCAAAGAAATAGGAATTGATAGACCTCATCATTCACAAAGAATTCGCTTAGTCAGTAAGGAAGATGCAAATTAAAGGAAGTGTGTTTAAACTAGTCTTTTATACTCATTTTCAAAGAATCTACAATCAAGAAAAAATGTGAATTATTTACTTAAATTTCCCTTAAGCTGCTCAGAGAACACTTTAGCTGTATATTAACTTGTTCGGAGAAGAATTATTGAACTTAGGAAAAAAATATACAGAACGAATGTTTGGAAGAAGGAGTTTAACTATATATAGCGAATCAAATTACTGGAGATCCTTTCTCCAGTAATTTGATTTGTCTACAATATATTGATCGAGGTGATTTTTATATGTCGGAAAAGGAAAACGATATGAAACTTTATTGGTGTGGAGAGTGCAATATTCCGGTGTATAAGACAACTTGCCCGCTTTGTCTCAGCAAGACTAATTATTTTGCAATGGATGCACGACCGGTATTTCCTGAAGAGGTTACTCTTTTAGAGATATTATTACATAAAAAAGGCCAACTTCAAGGTCGAAGTATTTGGAATACTAAGGGGAATCGCTATTATGCGGACGGAAATCTTCTCAAAGAGTTTTCTGTACAAGAAATCATTAGAGAATGGGATCCTGATCAAGTGCACCGTCTATTCCTAGAAGAAAAAAATAACGGATTTGATTATGATTCATTTGATTCAATGGTAGCTAAATTTATACTGGCCAATAAAAAGCGCCTTCAAAAGCTTGAATATGATAGTTTTGAGTTTATAAAGATGGCTTCAGAAAAGTATGAAAAACGAATTAATATGGTTTCGTTCAGCGGGGGGAAAGATTCAACAGTTGTTTCTTGTTTAGTGAGAAGAGCTTTAGGTGCAGCTGATATATTACACATCTTCGGAAATACAACCTTAGAGTTTCCTACAACTTATGAATACCTAGAGTTATTCCAAAAATATAATCGCCGAGTTCCATTTTTCAAGCCAAAGTCAGATCGAAATTTTTTCGAGTTATCTGAGACTATTGGACCTCCGAGTCGGGTAATGCGCTGGTGTTGCACGGTTTTTAAAACAGGACCTATTGCAGATATCATCGATAAATTAAGTGTTGATGAATTGGGTAAAGATGGTATTAAGAACGATAATAAAATATTAACTTTTTATGGTATCCGCCGAAGTGAATCTACACAGAGAAGTAAATACGATGCTATTTCAAAGAGTCCGAAAATTGCTAAACAAATAGTAGCATCACCTATTATTGATTGGATTGATGCGGATGTTTGGCTATACTTACTATCCCATGATGAAGCGTTTAATCATGCGTATCGTTTGGGTTTTTCACGCGTAGGTTGTTTGGTGTGTCCTAACAATAGTGATTGGGCATATTTCTTAAACAGGGTGCATTTTCCAGAACAGTCCACTAAATGGAGAGATTTCCTCGTCTCATTTGCAAGTAAAATAGGTAAACTTGATGCTGAAGAATATATTGACTCTGGAAATTGGAAGGCTAGACAAGGTGGCAATGGTATGGAGGTAGGCTTTAGCACGGTGAAATTTGAACCTTGCGCCACTGAAACCAATGCGAGAAACTACACGTTAACCAGACCCATAACTAAAAATTTGTATGAATATTTTAAGCCATATGGAAACCTAGACTTTGAACGTGGAAGAACGTTACTTGGGGAAGTATACGTTTGGGCTAGGAAAGATAAAAAAAGGGAGAAGCCTTTACTTAGGTTACAGGGGAAAATAGGACAAAACCACCTTAAGATTATTATTGATCCGAAAGTTTTTCACAAGGAATACCCACGTAAGAGCTTATTGTTATTAGAGAATTGGATTGATTGCCAACTCCGAAAATATCAGGCCTGCATAGCATGTGGAGGATGTCCGGCTATTTGTAAAATGAAGGCTATAACAGTTATAGACGAACAATATCGGATAGACTCTTACAAATGCATAGGCTGTATGGAGTGTATTGCACATTATGATAAAGGTTGTTTAGTAACCAAGGTAACTCAAACGAGGGGGCTCATATAATGGGTAGTAAAATGGCTTTTGCCAGACACCAGACGTTTCACTTCAGAGAGGGATGGTTGACCAAAGGATTAAGAAAAATAGAGGAACAACCCAATGTTTTCATGGCGAAAGATGGTATGGAACAACTTGGTATCGGTAGCAATATGGTAAAAGCCCTCCGATATTGGCTTGTTGCAACAAATCTCACCTACGAAACAACGGGAGGAAATAAAGAACAGAAACTTACGGATGTAGGAAGAGCTATCTATAAGTCTGATAAATACCTCGAAGAAGAATTTACTTTGTGGCTTATTCATTTTCAATTAGCTACGAACAAAGAAGTAGCAACTGCCTGGTATTGGTTTTTTAATGTGTTTAAACACAAAGAGTTTGATGAAGATCTCTTTATAAATGAGTTAGAATTTTGGATTAATGAGCAAGAAAATGATGCTAAAGAGGTTTCGAGAGGATCCTTAAAAAGGGATTTTGATTGCATCATTAGTACTTACTGTGTACAAAAAACTAATGGTTCTAGTCCAGAAGATAATTTAATGTGTCCTTTACAGGAATTAGGGCTAATTGAACTTGTAGATACAAAAAGGAAGCGATATCGGTTTACTAGGCGGAAGGTTGAGCAAATAGACAAAGAGCTTTTTTTATATGCAATTTTAAAATTTATGGATAGTAACGGTCACAAAAAGGATATCGATTTAGATGTCTTGCTTTCTGCTGAAGGAAGTATTGGTAGGATATTTGTGCTTGGGGTAACCGAGTTAATTCAAGTATTAGAGATGTTACAGGTAAGTGGATTTTTACGCTTAAATAAGACGGCTGGATTAAACCAAGTTACTATAATCCAAGAAAGTGACCCTATTAGTATAATTAAGGAGTATTATTATCAAATAGGAGCCAATCAAGATGAATAAACGATTAAACAGATATATTTCCACCTCTCCAGGATTTCAATATTCTATAAATGTTAAATATGATCTTAGAAGCCAAACGAAAGTGGCGAACTATATTCCCTTAGCTCAGACTACCTCAGTTATAACGGACGTAATCTCATCAAATATTGATAGGGGTAGTCAACGTTCACGATTGATTGTGGGGAACTATGGTACCGGAAAATCACACCTTAGTGTCGTTTTACTTTCAATTATGGGGAAGGTACTCTCAATAGAATCTTATGATGAACTGTTGCGAAAAATCCAAGAATACGACCCAAATGCTGCAGATATTATTAGTTCTGAGCTTACGAAGGAAAAGATGTTACCGGTGGTTATCACTGGCTCTGATCAACCCCTTGAGCAAATGTTATTAACTAGCTTACAAAGTGCTTTAGAGGAAGTAGGGTTGAATAGCTTAATGCCCAGTACATTCTATTCAGCAGCATTAAAGCAAATTGAAAATTGGGAAGGCCAATATCCAGATGCCTTTAATTCTTTTAAACAATATTTGTTAAAGAATGATATTAAGATTATTGAGTTAACTAAGGGATTGGAAAGGCAGGACAAAAAAGACTATAATCTTTTTACGCTTGCTTATACTCATGTAACCCACGGTGCTGTATTTCAGCCTCTATTACAAGGGAGGGCAGAAGATATCTATTTAGAGGTTGCAAGACAGATGTCTAAACGAACTTTAAATGGAAGTTCAAATTTTCGGGGTATTTTCGTTCTCTTCGATGAGTTTGGGAAATATCTTGAGAATGCATGGGAAAATAAGGATAAGGTTAATCTCCAGCCTCTTCAAGACTTTGCCGAGGCTTGTAATTCGAGTGCTGATAATCCTATACAGTTTATCCTTGTAACGCATAAACCGATCGCGCAATATGCGAGCAAGTATGGTCAAGACCTTGTTAACGAGTGGAAGAAGGTTGAGGGACGGTTCAAGACGATTGAACTAATTAATCAGCCAGCCAAGGTATATGAAATCATATCGAATGTCATCTTAAAAGACAAAGAATACTGGAAATCTTATCAGGACAATAATAAGCTTTGGATAAACGAATTGAGGTCCCAGTTAATCAATACTAGGCTCTTCTCCGATCTGCCATCGCCTGAGGAATTAGACAAATATATCCTTAATGGCTCATTTCCACTTCATCCTGTTTTAGTTTTTGCATTACCAAGATTTTCACAAAAAGTAGCTCAAAATGAACGAACTGTTTTTACATTCCTCTGTAGTAATGAATTTAATACACTAAATGAGTACTTAAATAACAATGAGGCGGATTCGCAGTTTCTACTGACATTGGATATTCTTTACGACTATTTTGAAAACCAGATGAGAACAATGGATAACCAAGATAATATTCACACAATATGGTTTCAAACTAATGCAGCTCTCAGTCGTTTGGACGAAAATGAATTAGTTGCGGCTAAAATCCTAAAATCATTATCAGTTATTAAGGCTATTGGATTACCAACAGTGTTACCGGCTACAATAGATATCTTAAAACTAACTTACAGTGGATCAGACATTGATCTTGAAAAATTAGTTAACTCCTTTCAAACACTCCTACGGAAAAGAATACTTTTCGAAGGCAGTTCTTCTGGTGTACTTGAATTTATAGTGCCTGGAGAAATGGACATTGAACAGAATCTCAGTGCTCTTGTAGCTAAACGAAGAACACTCGTTGATCCTTGGTTGGTATTAAATGATGCATTCCTACCTAATCCTGTGTTGGCTAAACGCTATAACGATGAGTATTCAATGGTAAGGTATTTTTCATGCCTTTATGTCTCAGTCAACAATATAGCTAACCTGATAAATGATTTTGAGGGCCAATATGGTAAGGATGGCTTGATTCTTTATATATTACCAGAAGGCGAGGGTGACATTGATAAATTTAAACAGATACTCACCCAGTTTAGTGCTAAAAGAGTCGTCTTTGTTGTCAACGAGAACTTTGAAACTGATTATAAAGAATTAGAAACGCTTATTAGGAAGCTTGATGCATTAAAGGAACTACTGAAGATAGTGGAAAGTGGCAAGCATCTAGAAGCAGATCGCTTAGAAATACTACTTAGACTTAAAGACACTGAAACTGAAATTAATTTGATTTTAAGCCGAACATTTAATTTAAAAAAGGCTTCCACGTATTATGGTTCAAAAATAGAAGTAAGCATAAATAGTAAATCATCTCTTAGTCGTTTTATATCGGATCTGTGCGTCTCCTATTTTAATAAAACTCCCAAGTTTAACAATGAGATGATTAATAAACATAACCTTACTTCTCCAATTATTAACGCCAGAAAGAAAGTAGTTAATGGATTGCTTAGTCAGTATATGGTACCAAAGCTTGGGATTATTGGTTCAGGCCCAGAATTAGCCATCTTTAAGTGTTTGCTTGATTACACACGTATCGTGGTTGAAGATGAGCAAAGTGTAGTGCTAGCTGATTTACAAACTCTTATGGATAAGGGGCTTGTCTCAACACTTTTGAAACTAAAGTCGATACTAACAGAGGCAGTCGAAGGGTTAACTATATATCAAATACTTGAAGTTATGTGCAATCCTCCATTTGGAGTGAGAATGGGTGTTATCCCTATTTTACTAGCAATAGTTTTACGCGAACAAAAAAGAGAGGTATTATTATTAGACATAAAAGGTAAAGAATTCCCATTAAATGCTGAAAATATAGATAATGCCCTGATGGATCCAAAAGGATACCTTTTGTTAAAGGAAAATTGGTCACAAGAGAAGACCTTGTTGTGTCATGAGTTAGAGGTGTTATTCAAGGAATATATTGATGATGATTCTAGTTTATCGGGACCCACAAAACAAATCGCAGATGCCTTTAGGCGATGGCTTTTCTCAATACCAAGGTTTACCCGAGATTCTAAAGGGTTGACCCAGGGAGCAAAGACCTTAAGAAAATTACTGAAGTCTGAAAATCTTACCAGTACAAAGCTTATATTCCAGGAAATTCCCAACTTATTAGGGGTTCAAAGTTTAACATGTGAGAACGACGTAACTACTGTTATTTCTAGACTCTCAACTTTAAAGGATGAGATCGATGGATATCTTTCAGCAACTCTAGTTAATTTAGAGCAAGATCTAATTCGATCAGTTGAGTTAGGTACTATAAATTCCCCTTCATTATTAGCAAGTTTAAAAACTTGGTATGAATTATTGCCACTTGAGAAACGTAATAACTTGTATTCTGACGGCACACAAAATCTTATTGATCTTGTTTCATCGTTCGCAGGAGAAAACTCATTTGATTTTTTAAACAGGTTGATTAGAAGCTTAACTGGTCTAAGGCCAGAGGATTGGAATGATCAAACGGTCAAGGGCGTACTGCAAATATTTACAGATATGTTACATGAGATTGCTAGCTTTGAATATGTGGCAAGACAAGAAGGAGATATAAGTGCCTCGACTGAAGTGGAAATTACTTTTCCTCAGGAAGATGGAACGTCGGTGAAACGAATATTTTCGAAAGGCTCAGTGTCTCAAACGGGGAATCTATTACAGAATGTCCTTTGGTCCTATATTACTGAGTATGGTGATTCTGTGACTAATAATGAAAAACGGCAAATTGTGCTCACTATTCTTGAAAAATTAGTTAAGAGTTAGGTGGAATATGGATATATATTTAGATAACGCAGCAACGACATTCCCAAAACCTGAAGTCGTTATTGAAGCAGTTGCAGATTGCTTGAGAAATGGTGCGATTAACGCAGGACGAGGCGCGTATCCTCTGGCACTTAAAGCAGAAAGACTTATAGAGGACACACGTAATGCAGTTGCATCGCTTCTTAACTATAATAATGAAGGCCGAGTCCTTTTTTCAGCTAGTGCGACATTGGCCTTGAATCAGGTTTTGCTGGGTATCAACTGGCACTACGGTGATATTATTTACACTACCCCTTTCGAACACAACTCTGTGTCAAGGGTTTTACAGCATTTACAAGATACAATAAATGTTAAACTAATTACTCTTCCCATTAACTGCAAAACTCTTGAATATGACCTAGATGCAATAAAACAGATGTTTAACAAAATGCCACCCAAAGCATTAGTTATGACTCATGTGAGTAATGTTTGTAGTCTCATTACACCGGTTGGCATCATTGCTGAGATGGCAAAGTCTTATGAGGCAATTGTTGTGATTGATGGAGCTCAGGCAGGGCCTTTGTTGCCATTAGAGAAAGCCCAGGAACTAGTTGACTTTTATATTTTTTCAGGACATAAGACATTTTATGGCACGTTTGGTATTGCTGGTTTTGTTACCAATGGAAAAGTTCCGCTAACTCCTATTATCTTTGGCGGAACAGGAAGTCACTCCGAATTACTGTCTATGCCCGAAGATCTACCGTTTAGACACGAAGTTGGGAGCTCGAATATTGTGGCTATTGCTGGATTACATGCCGCGTGTGGCTGGTTAGAAGAGACTGGAATAGCCAATATAAGAGAGCATGAGCGGGCTTTATTTAAACAAACGGTTGAGGAGTTAAATGAATATCCCGATGTTAAAATGTATGTCAGTGGAAATTTAGAGAATCATTTGGGATCCTTATCCTTCATTATAGAAGGCTATACGGCTCAAGAGGTTGGCATAATATTGTCGCAAGAATTTGGAATTTCTTCGAGGACGGGCTTACATTGCGCTCCCTTGGCACATAAGTTTTTGGGGACTTTACCACATGGTACGGTGAGGGTAGGATTTGGCTATTTTAATACTGGTGAAGATGTTGAGAGTTTTGTTGAAGCTGTGAGGACGATAATTGATTAGTAGGAATGACAGGATATGACTCTCAATTGGGCCAAGGCACAATTCGGATATCAAAACAAAGTTAAACCCTAAAACTATAAAAAGATAGGCTGCAGGAACAATGACTTTTTTTAGCTTATTTGTGCTTACTTAGAAGGATAGTATAGAAATGCAAAAATATCCGAGTGGAATGATTTGGTGATGAGTATCCCTCCAGTGGAAAGGTGCTTAGAGAAATTTTCCGTGAATTTCCAGAACGATATAGAATATTTACTGCGAGGCGATGTTATGAAACAGACATTACTTGGTATCCGAGAGCATGCTGCTTGTCTTTCATATCTTATTGGTGACATAGAAGGACAGACAAAGGATCGACTTAAATGGAATCAGATCTCTGAGTGGTTAGACATTGCTTCTGGAATTAAGAAGGTTAGTATGAATTCTGCAATATTCAAATGCAATGAAATGTGTTCTCAGGCCTGGGAATACGACTTTGAGAGAGATTCTTTGCTATCGAAAATCGTAACACAAATTACTATTTTTAACTTTGTTTGGGGCGCATTAGAATCTCTTATTGATTATGTAAGTCCAAAAGATGTTCCAACGAATCGTGGTAAAGTAAATGCAATCTGTGATTATTTGAATGAAAACTATAAAGTCAATAAACCCATTGTATTATATAATGATGTCCTTGCAGAGCTATTGGTAAATGTAAAAAAAGTATATCATTATAGTGAACTTGAAGAAAAATTTAAATTAAAATCGTTTGTAAATCTATCTGGTGTAGGTCTTCAAGTAGTCTACAAGATTAGAAACAAATTTTCCCATGGTTCATTATGCTTTTCGGAGCCTGAAGAATGGAATCTTTCAAAACCTGTTGACGATAAAATCGTAAATCTTGCAACAAGAATAGTTTTATTGTCCATTCAAATGGTTCTAATTACTTTGTTTTATGAGGAAAGTATTATGATTCAACCGTACGAGTGGGGAGACGAAGAGGTAGATCTTCTGGAATATTTGAACATTCTTCATTTGGAAGTAGTAGATTCAAACGATGATAATCAGTTGAGTTTGTTTAACTAAAACATTATCCATGAAATTCCAATTACTCCATACAGTCGCTAACACTACCTGATATTGAAATGCCTGAAGTCAATTGGGAAGAAAGGAGTGTTAATTGTGGCTTGTACTATCGCATCAATCAATGTAAATAAGCGGCTAAGAAATTCGGTTCACAGAGCAAATTTTGAGAATTGGCTGGTACAACTCAATCCTGAACTTGTACTTCTTCAAGAACCCTGGTCATATAAACAAAAGGGTCATGTGGAGATTCGAGGATACAGATTTATAGACGGAAATTCTAATGTCGCAGTGTACTGTTTAGAAACGTATGATTGGAAAGAAATTGCCCAGTCTCTTAAATACAATGAGGAACGATGGTTGTCGATGCAAATAGGTAATATAACTATTCACAATTTGTATTTTCCTAGTGACAAGTCTCCCCAAAAAAAGGAACTACTAAATCATTTAACTGAAAAGTTATATGAATATAGAGACAAAAGCCACATTTTAGTTGGAGATTTTAACTTTGCCCCAGGAGAAGAGGACGGATTATTTGATGGGCAGATAAGTAGTTGGACATCTACTCAAGAAAGAAATGCGTTTCAACGGTTAGTAACAACCATAAATCTTGTTGATATGCACCCTCAAGAAGACATATTTACATTCGAGAGGCAAATTAATAATAAACTGAGTCAATTTAGGTGTGATCTGGCCCTTATCAGTTCTAATGCGTTGGGACTTATTAAACCATCTGTTACTTATTCCCATGTTACACGAAGAGGCGAATATTCGTTTACTGATCATAGTGGTGTTATTTGTCATTTGTTAGGGTAGTACATCCTCTTCAAATAACATGAAGGTAGTATCAAATATACAATTCATTTTGCATGATAATTATGATGTAATAAGCAGGTCTTTTAGGAGGTTGTGTCGAAAACTTTCATGGGTGATAAACTATGGCAGAAAAAATAGAAGAATTTTTATTTGATATTATGGGGTTACTAGTGCCTGGCATGATAGTTTTTTTTACATTTGGTTTAACTCTAGCCTCTATGATTAATTGGGATCCTTTTATAAATTCTATATCTTCTATGAACTATAATAACAGCATATTACTTAAACTTATTATCAGCAATAGATTGCTTGAAAGATCATCATGGGGCAATGGAGAGGTAATTTATGTTTTGGTGGGTTTTCTAATAATTAGTTATTTATTAGGGCATATTGCTAAGGTATTTTCCAAGTACTTTTATGATTTTGGCAAGGTATTTTTTGATGAGGGATTTAATAAGATTGTTGAGTATTTGTTAACTCAATGTAAAACCAAATTATCAGGTAAAATTAATTTTGGACGTTGGCCATTATGGTTAAATAAACTAAGAAAGTGGTTTATGTACAAATTTTCGAAACAAGTTTCAAAAGTAATTAGCGAATATTTTACTTTTGGAGCTGCTAATTATGGGTATGGAAATAAAGATATCGCAAAAAAGGTTGTAGAATTTTTGAATAACAAGTGTCAGATGAATTTTCCAGATAACTGGTACTCAATATACAAATTCTCGAAAGTGATGATGGATCAAGAAAAAATAAAGTCATTAAGTTCAAGGTTTTTAGCTAAATATAACTTTTATAGGTCTTTGTCCTTTATTTTTTTCGTAAATAATCTATTAATATTATTTCTTCTAAGGTACAAATATCAGATCCTTAATGAAGGAGTTTTGCAGTATTACCACGCATTACTAATATTTTCTTTAGCCAGTTGGATGACGTTTCATGAAAAATATAAACGTTACTGGACTTTATGTGGAAACGAGGCTCTGATGTCTCTATTTTATTTTTTTATAAAGAATGAGGTGAAGTTACCAAATGAACAAGCTCATGAATAAAGTACTATTTGTTGACACAGAAACAGGAGGAATAGACCCCCTTGAGCATAGTCTGCTATCGATAGGATTAGTTGTTTGGCAAGCAGGCGAAATTGTAGATAAAGAAGAAATATTTGTTTTAGACCAAGTAATTAAGTTCACACCTCAGGCACTCAAAATAAACCAAATAGATTTTAAAGATTTTATTATTAAAGCGATTGAACCCTCTCAAGCTATAAAGAAAATTCATGACTTTTGTTATAGGAATTTTGGGGATGATATTCCAGTAACACTCGGCGGACATAATGTGAATTTTGACATAGGATTTTTAAAAAAACTTATGGGGAAGGATTTTCAAAAACTATTTTCCCATCGCAGTATAGACACTTCAGCCATATTGAAATATCTATATTTGTCAGGTAAGATATTCGAAGATTGTTCGGGATCTGACAAAGCATTCTCATATTTCAATATTATAGTTCAAAATAGACACTCAGCTTTAGAGGATGCCAGAGCAACTACGTTATTATTTAACAAGCTAATCAAATTAATAAATTAATGAACTTCTGGCAAGTTTAAGATCTTATATGTAGTTGGGAATTCTCGGGACATTATTATAGATATAAAATATAAGAGCTGCTAAAATGGCAGCTCTTTTCATAATGTCCAATTGGGGAAGACGGCAGCAATTTTATCCAGAAGTGGCAAATTTCACGGGCATCCTTATACATACTTTAGGATTTTACCCATGACTTAAAACCAATTTAATAATTTCATTGATATTTATTTTTGTACGTATTTTTTGACCTATTAGGTTTATTTAATCATCGAAACCATTAAGCTCACAAAGAGTTCCATTCTAATTTGCTTAGACGTGCTATCGTCTAAAAAGTGACAACTTCTTTCCTTTTTAGTAATAAATTGCATTATTGAAGAGGATTATGCGGTCTGTAGTCGAATTATCTTTTTATAATAACTAAATTTTATAATGAATTTGGCTAAGCGTAAGAAAGTGAAGTGATTGATGATGAAGTTTATCTCTGACATAAAGCAGGAGTTAGCAGACCAACTCAAAACAGTTAAGTATAGTCTAATCATCATTACTGGATTTGTCACCGTTGAAGGCTTTAAATTTGTAGAGGAGCAGGTGTCTATAAAAAGACTAAAGAAAAAAATATTATTCAAATTGGAACTTGCCGACTTTCAACTAGGTGCAAGCTCCTTTCCTTTCAAATACGCTTTTGATCGAGGCTGGGATATATATTACGATAACACTATTCATGCTAAAAACTATATTTTTGATGACCACCTAGCTATCCAAGGTAGTTCAAACCTGACAGCTAATGGGCTTGGGTTGCACCATGAACGCAGTGACGATAATAATGTTCTTTGGCAGCTCAATACTGAGTTTAGAGAGTGGGTAGATCAGAAGTTTAAATTAGCAATTAAGTTTGATCCAGCAAATGCAGAGTCCATTCAGGATTATCTAATGAGATTAGCTGATGACGGCCAGGAAGAGTTACAGAAGAAACAGGAGCAGATTGATCGAAGGATTGCTGAGCACCGCCTGTTTAATTCCTCCGATATCTTGAAAATCAAGTATCACTTTATAGGTAACAATCAGCTGCAGAATACGTTCATAAAGCTACTCCGAGATAATCTTGATCAGCTGACCGAGGAAATAAGTCCAACTGATCTAAATTCCGTCTATAAATATGAGGATAACCAGAACTGGTACAAGAAGTATTACATTATATCTTTAGACCTGGAAGTAAAAGAACAAGTTTTTCAATATAAAAATCCGTATTACTTGTACACCCCAAGAATCTATCAGTATAGAGGACGCTTTTATAGAGAAAAGCTGTATGGTAACTATTCTTTAGTTGACAGTGCCACATTGCTAACTAAAATGATTAAGACACTACAGCATCTATTTGTCTTAGGGCTAGAAGCAGACGTAGCAAGTGCCAAGCTAATTAAAGAAGGAAGAGACTTAAAGCTACGGTACCAGCGTTTTTGGCCCTTAACCAACCCAAACATCAATGAAATCTACCAGAGGGAGCTAGCCAAATTATTTCTCAAGCAAGAGCTTACACTAGATAATTTGCGGATGGAGGGAGTCCATGAGTGATTTGCTATTTTTTATTGCCAGCGACGATATTGAACATCAGGAAGTAATAGATGCTATTGCCCAACAGCTGAGCAGTGCTCAAAAACCTCTATATTTAACAGCTACCTCAAACATTAACCAGATAAGAAAAGAAAATCAGAGTTTAGTAAACTACCTGTTTCCCTACACCAACGAAAGTGCGGATACCAGCCGTAGAGATAAAAACAACATAAACGCTAATCTATTTACCTTTAGCCAGTTTGAAACATTCATATCGACCCAGGTGCATCATCATGAAAAATATTTGTCCCTTGCTGACCAAAAGCACCTGCTAGCTCACGTTATTAAAAATAATAGTCTTTTAGAGCCTGCTTTAACTAGGAGTTTTTATGAGCTGAGGCATGAGCTCTTTGAGTTATATAAGTTCTTGCAGTTTTATGAAGTGTTAGAATTAGCTCCTGAAGTCCTAGCACAAATTGAACATAATTACTCACCAGTTGAGGTCAGCATTTTTACGCTGTATAACACCTATATTGGAGTGCTAAAAAAAATCATCCTTGGCATACGCAGTGATACTCTTATGCAGCAAGACTTGTCCCCGGAAATATTGCAGCTGTTAGAAGGCATACAAGGGTCAGCTAAAAGCTTTGATACCTACCACAACAAAATAAAAGAACATATTCGCCAGACTATTAGAGCTGCAGACAAGATTTTTATCGACGGCTTCCTATTCTTTAACGATCTCCAAAAATTCGTTATAACAACGGCAGTACAGGAGCGGAAGAAGGTCTATTTCATAGCCAAATTTAGCTCAACTGACAGAGTCAGCAGCTTTTTGTATCAAGATAATTACGGTCAGTTGGCATCGGACTTAGGCCATGAATTGCAGGTTTTAGTGTCCGTTGATGGGGAATACAGCTCACGGACCGCTTTAGAGCATAGTAAAATGAAATACCCTGAGTTAGATTTGCGGGTACCAAAGGAAATTACGGAAAAAATTAGAGATGGATCAATTAATATCTATAAGCCCCTGTTCAATCGAGATGATGAATTACGCTTTATTGCTACTGAAATTAGCAAGCTAGCTCAGCAGAAACTTACTGAGGGAATAGAGACTGTTGAAAAGCTGATAAAGAACCAGGTTTGTATTGTTCTGGCAGTGGAAAAAGAAAAATACGAAGATAGGTTGAGTCAAATCTTTCAGGAGGTTGGTGTCTTTATTAAAAAGGAGCAGCTTGATTTATCTGCCATGCAGCTTAGCAATGTAGTAGATGATTCCCAGTTGCCCGGGATACTGTTCTCCAAGATGGATTTTCTGGCTGCTTCCATTAGGTACACAGATGGAACCCCTATTGCCTACGAAGATAAATTAATTCTCTTTACCCAAGGCTACACCCACATATCAATCGAGAAAAAGGATCGGCCGATAGCCAGCTATCCAATAGGACAATTTGTTCTACATCTGTACCAAATAATCAACAAGGGGATGTCAGTAGAGGGCTTTAAGATTATTCTATATTCAAACTGGCATTATGTTATTAAGAACCATCGAGATGAATTAGCGAAATGGGACCAGTACATCAGTGATTTTAAGAGCATTCAAATGTACTTGGAACAAAAAAAATCTCTAGAAGAGTGGCAACAGGAAATGCAACGCATTATTGCTCTCAAAGAAGAAATGCGTGGGCAGGAGTCCTTGCGTTGGCATCCTTTCCACCAAATTAAACAGGAGAGCCTAAAGTTTTTAATTAGTATATTAGATATTTTAGAAAGCATGATTAACACCATTAATAGCATTGAAGGTAGCGTGGCTAAGCACATTGAGACCTTGACAACTAAAATCATCAATGTAGAAACTATCATAGGTTTAGGAGCGGACAAGTGGGATTTTGAACAAAAAATAATTACTCGGCTAAATACCGCTGTAGAAGATATCGGCAATAGCTCTCTTGTCAACATTGATGCTAATGTCTTTGCTGAAAATATACGAGCCATGCTAACCGACTGGGAGAATCAACATGATCTTGAAATAGATGGTTTAACTGTTCATGTGGTTAACCTGGAAAACATGAAGAAGTATAAGCATACTTTTTTTTGCATGCTTGAAGCTAATAAGTATCCTAGAAGGTATGATTATCAGTTCCCCTATACAAAAGAGGTGCTAGAAATCATTGAATCAACTCAATATGGCATTAGCAAAAAGCCAGCAAATATTCACGGGCTGGAATATCATTTAAAGCTTGAGCAGTATCTATTTAAGAACGTCTTGGAGTTTACCACTGAGGTGCTTAATATTACCTATACTGAAAAAGAGGACAAACAAGACATTAAGCCTTCTATATACTTAGAAGATATTTGCACCTTGTTCAATAAGGACTTAAATGATGAGATTATGTTAGATCACAATTTTACTATGCAGATCTCTGGAGCTTTTGCAGACCTTGCTTTTTCTCCTTTATCGATAACGGAAAATAGCTTTAGCATCACTGAATTGGGCACCTTCTTATTATGTCCTAAGCTATATTACCAATTAAAGCACAATAATCAACAGGAAGGGCTTGCTTACAGCAACAGGTTTCAATTAAAGTTTTATGCAGAAGCAGTGCTCTACTGTGTTTTAATAGAAAGGTTCGTCTCCTACAGTCAAATTAGTGAGAAAATCTATTCAGTCCATGATGATGAATGCTATCAACTGCTGGGAGCATTTGCTTCTCTAACAGGGGATGAAGTGTTTAGATATTTTAGCTTTCTCTCAGAGTATGAGAAAAAAGATATTCTTTATAAAGTAATGAATAAGGCAGAGGGTTTTATCAACTATGCTATTGCCATCCTGGGAAAACCATACTTTACTATGAAAAAGTCGTCTGTTAATGGATCTAATAATAGACAATACAATTTCAAGTTTGACAACTCCATTGTAATCCAAGATCCCGCTAGTACAAAAACAAGAAGGGTTCTTTATGAAAAATATTTAGATTTCCTCACCCTAAAAACAGCTTTCAAAGATAATTTCAATGGCAGAGGAGAGCAACGTACTAATCAACAGATGATAGATGAGTTGGATAATTCATCAGCTGATACTGATCGAGTTAATTTAGCCATTAGATTAGTAGACAACATTAATACATACTTTGCATGGGCTAAGTCTCCCCACCGAAAAGGGGAGGAAATTGCTCATGACATTGCAGACCGCATTAATCAGACCGACTTTTTTCAGGAAAGCTTGAAAAGCAGCAAGTATTGCACTTACTGTGTTATCGGTGATGTCTGCAAAGGGAATTATTATCAGACTGGGGAGGAAGACCATGGATTACTCTAAAATGACTCAGACGCTTAGCAAAGCTACCCCTACTCCAACCCAACAGACTATTATCGCCAGCGGCTTATACCCTAGCTACCTGAAAGCAGGTGCGGGCACTGGTAAGACTAAAGTGTTGATTGATAAGATTCTACGTATTTTAAGGGATGATCCTGATGCTGGGCTTGAAAATTTCGCCATAATAACCTTCACTAATAAAGCCACAGAGGAAATGAAAGAGCGATTAATGCATCGCATCTATTTTGAATGGCTTAAGCACCATAAAGACACTGTAGCCCGAAAGACTAAGACCCCGACCTTTATGCGTCAACAAGTGGAAATCAGCAATATGCTGGACGTTTCTACTATTCACAGCTTTTGCGAAAAGCTACTGCGTCAATACGGCCTCCATATGGGCTTGCCGTTGAACTTTAAGATAAAATCAGTGCGCAAAGAGACTAATGACATTATCAACCGAGTAATCGATAGTCATCATACTAACCCGGTCTTTTCCCGTATTCCTCAGTACAAACTAGCTAAGCTGATAGATATGCTGCTGCAAAATAACAAAAACAGAGGTATAGAAATTAACGAAGACTTTTTTTGCAAGACCCAGTTTAATACTCCGGACAATGAGTATTGGAACCAGTTTAAGCAGCTGTTTTTGCAGATGTACTTAGAAGTTGATAGAGAAATTGAAGTGTATAAAATCGAAGAAAACCTGCTCACTATCAACGATTTAATTAAAAATGCCTCCAAGTTGCTTGAAATTGACTACGTTCTGGATAAAGTAGCCAAAAAGTATAAATATGTGTTTATTGATGAGTTTCAGGATACTAATCAAGATCAGTTTAAGCTGGTCAGACATCTGTTAAACAAAGGTGTAAAAATATTTCTAGTAGGAGATGATAAACAATCCATCTATGCCTTTAGAGGATCGGATGTACAAAACTCTTTAGAAATGGCTAAGATCATCGATGAAATTAAAACTCGAGCTGGGGACGACCATAACTTAGAACAGAGCGTTATGAATGAAAACTTTCGCACCGATTATCATCTGCTAGAAAAAATCAATGAAATATTTCGACAGGAATTTATGCATAATAATCAGCAATTGCGATTTCCCCACATGCGCCTAGAGAAAACTGAGGAGCATAGAAATAGACCTCAACTCATAGCTAATCCTCTACGGATTGTATTTGAGAGTCCACTTGAGGCTATTATTCATAGCATCATCCAAGACTCAACTCTTCAGGTTCCCTCTGCAGATGGTTCTAGGGTGGCAAATTATGGCGATATCTGTGTTCTATTTCGAAGCAACTTTGACTTAGATAGTGCAGCTTTAGCCCTCAAAGCCAGCAATATTCCTATAGAAGTGATAGGTGGCAAGAGCTTTTATAAGTCCCAGGAAATTATTGACATTTTTAAGTTGTTCAATAGTATAATTCATAGCGGCCCGGTCTATCAAACGGAGCTAAAATTTACCGATTACTATAAAGCGGTCCTTACTAATGAAGTCGGTATGGGGTTTGATAAGTTCTTGTCCGAACTTAAAGTTGTGTTTAAGCGAGAGAGCATTGAAGGGATACTAAACTATATTTATGATACTACCAAGATTCAGGAGTATTATCGGTATAACCAGCAATACCAAAAGATTGCTAATCTGAACAAGTTAAAGGATAAGGCCAGGGATTTGATGACTGATGATGCTATGCAGCCACTGCAATTCCTAGAGTATCTGCAGGTTATGATCTCATCAAATCAAGAGGAAGACGACGCTAGTATTCCTGAGCATGACCGAAGTCATGGATTAGTTTCCCTCTATTCCATACATAAAGCTAAGGGACTGGATTTTCCCATTGTGATAATACCCCACTTTGATAAGCAACTTAATCGAAAAACTATAGAGCCTAATATCATTTTCCAGGTTGATGAGAAGAATTTAGCTATAAACCACCGCTTCATTGAAGAAGCACAGTTAGATCCAGACCTTGACTTTGCTAGACTGCACGAGTATCAGGAGCTAGAGCTTTTAGAGGAAGAAATAAGAGTATTATACGTAGCTTTAACTAGGGCGAAGCATCTATTAGTGTTGTCATGTGAAAAAAGCCAAGCGCAGCTATCTGGTATGAATAACCGAGCGACATATGCTTCTTGGGCTAAGTGGATTAATAGTATAGCTAGAGGCAGCTTTTTGCGACAACATACTTATAACGTTAATTTGTAATTCGATTCAATGAGGCGGGTTATTTATAGATCTACTGAGAAGAAGGAGGAGCTGTTTAAGAAAATTGAGCTATAAGGAGGTGTAATCTTGACCTAGTGAAAATCCTTGTCAGAACTCTAGTGACTAACACCAACTTATCATCAATTTATTGTTTAGCTTGTACTTGGTGACGGTTCACTACCGCTCATAGTTCGACTTGCCATAGTACTGGTTAGGGGATTCCCGCTATATCTGATTATAGAGATATGATGGCAGTGGAATTAGTCACTGAAGCCGAGGCTCTAGAATTCCTGAAGGTTGCAGCAGATGATGTTTTAAATGGTAATGCCCTATATTGAAGATTTGTAATTAAAGTTATAAAAGCACCGCAGGGGGAAATATCAATGAACTCACAGGATGAAATATACTTTGCCGCCCTGTCAAAGTATAGAGCAAACGGCGCAGATTTGCTTGAACAGCCATATATGCGGGGTGTAAAAACTAGTGTTGTAGAAAAATATTCTGACCAAGCGCACTTCATTTATGAATTACTCCAAAACGCTGATGACGCAGGGGCTACTTCAGTAAGGTTCGACTTGCGCTATAACAAACTAATTTTTGTTCACAATGGCACAAGGAGATTTTCTATTTCAAATCCAGAAACTGAAGAAGCTGATACTAATAACGGCAAGTTAGGGGATATAAATGCGATTACTTCAATCGCTAACTCAAACAAAACAGCTGCGTCAATTGGGAAGTTCGGCGTAGGATTCAAAGCGGTTTTTCAGTATACCCAAACACCCAGCATATATGACCCTGAGTTTCGATTCAGAATCGAACGATTTATTGTGCCAGTAAAAATTGACGATGATTTTTCCGGCAGGAGACCCGAGGAAACGTTGTTTGTGTTTCCCTTTGACCACAGAGACAGAAGCCGTGAGGAGGCCTATGAGGACATTTCTGACAAATTACGTTCATTGGTTTATCCGGTTCTCTTTTTGACTAATCTGAGGATGATTTCGGTTGAATGCGCTGAGAAATTCGGGTTCTACACTAAGTCAGTGGATAAAGAAATGGCATTCGGGAATACAGTTGCGCGCCTTATAACTTTGACGCAAAATAACGACGATGATGAAAATGAACTCATTAAGGACAAGCTGTGGATGTTTACCCGAGCAAATGAACGTGGTTTTACATACTCAGTGTGCTTATCTTTGAATACAGAAGGTGCCTTTTTAAGATCGAATTTCCCCGCCTTTTGTTTTTTTCCGACAAAAGAAGTAACTGGCCTAAACTTTATACTACACGCTCCTTTCCTGCTTACTGATAGCCGCGAGGGCATTAAAGCCGGCGAAAAGCATAACAAGGATATGATTAAGCTGCTTGCGGAGCTAGCGGCTGACAGTATTGTCAACCTTAAGGAAATTGGGCAAAGGAACGGCATAACTCTTATTAATGACCACATCTTTGATATTATTCCCTATGATGAAAGTGAATTTAATGATGTTAATGACAAAAACAGAATTTCTTTTAAACCTTTCTATACTTCTATGAAAGAAAAACTCAGCCATGAAGAGCTGTTGCCCAGCTTTGATGGATTTGCCTCTGCTTCAAATGCATATTGGGCTTCTGTTCCTCAAATTGCCGAGTTGTTTTCGAATGACCAGTTAGCAGTATTTACTGATAATAAGTCTGCCAAATGGGTCTTTACTTCATTTGGTAGACAAGAAACAATGCGTTCAAATAAAAAGCTTTCAGAGTACATAGACTCTATAACAGAAAACTGGTATGACCACGAAGATATTATAGACGTCATTACCGCTAGCTTTATTGAAGCACAACCAATTGAGTGGTTGGATTCATTTTATCAATATATAGCGAATACACCCGGGCGCAAAAAGTTAATTAATACGAAGCCGATTTTTCTTAATCAACATAAGAAAGCAGTGTCCGCCTTTGATTCAAACGGACAAGCAGTATTGTTTTTGCCAGCAGATGATGTTGAAGGTTATGATACTGTTCATTTTGCTTTATTAGAAAATGATGCCACTCTGGATTTCATCAAACAACTGGGAATTAAAGAACCATCACTGCGGGACGAGATTTATAATGTTATATTGCCGCAATACAAAGATGGAGGTGGAATCAATACTGGTCCACATTTTCGCAAATTCTTTAAATATTACATGGAGTGCCCGCAAGCAGAAGTTGATGAATATATTATGTTAATCAAAGATTGTAAGTTTATCAGGTATCGCTCTGCCGATGATGCAACGGTTTTTCGTGGCAAGGCAAGTGACCTTTACATACCAGATGAGAATCTTATAGAATATTTCGCAGCTAAGCCGAATACCCGGTTTGTAGAGTTGGATGAGTATAAGACGATTATCGGAACCGAAGGACATCTGGAGCCTTTTTTAAAAAAACTCGGAGTAAAAACTGCGCCCAGAATATTAAGCCGTGAATTGGATCACAGCGAAGCGTGTCAAATGCCTTATAAATGGCACCGATCAACTGGTTATGAAAACTGGACAGAACACTACATTGATGGTTGCAAGGAAATAATATTAGTAATTATTGACACACATGATGCAAATTTATCTCTTTTATTATGGTCGCACTTACTTGGCATTATCAAGTCAGAATGTTTGTCATGGCAAGAATTTAGTGATGTCATCAATGGCGTTCATAGCTATTTTTATCGTTCTTCTCAGCGAGAGTCCTTTGACTCCAGCGATACGATTTTTTTGCGTACGAATCCGTGGCTCCTTAACAATTCAGGTGAGTTTGTTTCTGCCAAAGAGTTGACATTACAAACGCTATCACCAAAATATTCCGCCTCAAATGATGAGGCCAGGAAACTACTTGATTTTTTAGGTATCAAAGAAGAAACAGAGGAAGATGACGAAGACAACTTAACTGACGAGCAGCGAGCTAAAATAGAGCTTGCCGATGCCTTATCCGATATTCCACCCGAAGATCTAAAGCAGTTTGCGGAGCAGTATCGGGCACTGAAGCAAGCCTCTGCTTATCATTCCGAAGTCGCAACAACTGATGAGAAAGATGAACTTGAAAATACTGCAGTAAATCCAACTGTTTCCCGCGTTGCAAAAGAAATTGCTGATCGGGTTGTCTCTGCCCACAAAACGAGAGATACTACCAATTCCATCGATAACGAAAGAACACCAATTTCTGATGAAGATGATTTCACAAAGCCGACGGTTGACTTTAGCAAGAAAATTGAGCGGGCAAAACAACGAAGTGTTAATGAAATTGAAAGTATTGCTCGCTTAGAGGAGTTAACCCAACAAGCGTTGGCCCCTGGAAGATATTCTTTCGGATGGTTCAAGGCCATACTCGAGTTAGAATCGCTGAACTGCAGCGAGAATAACGCTAATAGCAGAGAGATCTCCATAACGTTCTCCAAAGTGGAACGCGAGTCAGGTACGGAGAGAACCCTAATTTTGAAGCATCCTAGCCGTTATATACCACAATCTATGGAAGACCTGGCTGATATACCGCTTGAAATGCATTTTGCCAATCAACCAATGATAAAAGTCGCGGTTGAAGTCGTAAACGTAAAATCATACACACTGCGGGCAAAACTCAAAACGAACGCACAAATTGACGGAGTAGATTTATCGCTGATCACCGAAGCGAAAATCGAGGCTAGAAATCCTGTTTTTCTCTTGGAGGAACTTCAGAAACAGTTTAACGGACTTGATTTAGATAACGGCTTCAATATGCAGACAAACCTCTGTGAGAATATTGAGTTCGTTTTCGGTCCTCCTGGAACCGGTAAAACAACGTATCTGGCGAGAGATATCATCCTTCCTTTAATGCAGAAAATCAACGATTTGAAAGTTCTCGTCCTTACACCCACAAATAAGTCGGCGGATGTACTTGTACGTCGCCTTATGGAAGTTATGGAAACAGACCACAGCTACAATGATTGGCTTGTCCGTTTTGGCGCAACTAACGACAACATTATTGAGCAGAGGGGCATTTTCCGTGATAAGACTTTCGATATCCGTACGTTCTCAAGGAATGTTACGGTTACGACTATTGCACGTTTTCCATATGATTACTTCCTGCCGGACGAGAGTACGCGACTTCACTTACGTGCACTCAAATGGGATTATATCATCATTGACGAAGCATCCATGATTCCATTGGTTAACATTATTTATCCGCTTTACAAGAAGACCCCCGAAAAGTTCATTATCGCAGGTGACCCATTCCAGATAGAACCAATTACTACTGTAAACATCTGGAAGAATGAGAATATATACACTATGGTGCAACTCAATTCGTTTACTGAACCTTCGACGATTCCACATCAATACCAAGTCAAACTCTTGACTACTCAATACAGGAGTATTCCCGAAATTGGCGAAGTGTTCAGCCGTTTTGCTTACGGCGGTGTATTAGAACACAACCGCCCATCAGGTAGCCAACGCATGTTACTTGATGACGACTATTTTGATATAAAATCATTGAATATCATTAAGTTTCCTGTCAGTAAATATGAGAGCATCTACCGCCCGAAGCGTTTACAAGGTAAGAGCAACTACCAGGTCTATTCTGCATTGTTTGCCTTTGAATTTGTAAAATACCTATCCTCTCTCAGCGAATTGGCAAGCGGGGATGAATTATGCCGCATAGGGCTGATTGCGCCTTATAGGGCACAGTCTGATTTGGTTGATAAGCTAATGTCTTCTGTTATATTGCCAAAGAATATTGATGTGCAGGTGGGTACTATTCACGGATTCCAAGGTGACGAATGCGACATCATTATTACGCTGTTCAACCCGCCGCCGTCCATCTCAGCTTCAAGGGAAATGTTCCTCAATAAACTCAATATTATAAATGTTTCTATTAGCCGTGCACGGGATTATCTGTTTGTAATTATACCCGACGACGATACTGAAAATGTGGGAAATCTTACTTTAATTAAGAGAGTTGAAAAGCTATGTAACGAACAACCCTGTTGGACTGAGCATCATTCTCATTCAATTGAAGAACTGATTTTTGGCAGTGAAAGTTACCTTGAAGATAATTCGTTTTCAACAAGCCACCAATTAGTTAATGTATACAGAAGGCCAGAAAAGCGCTACGAAGTTAGAAGCGAAGATAACGCTGTCGATGTACAAATCCACGAATAGCGAGTTATATATAAGCATTCTTTAGCCCTGCAGTATCTCTTCACATAATTCATGTCTCTCTCATCCAATCGTAGGTGGGGCTATAAAACACTCTCAATTATTCTTCCTGTCCTGGGCGATCCGAATCCTGGCATGACTTCAGAAGAACAAATTCACTTTCTTTACTATTTAAATACATTTCTTCAGTTTGGCGCTGTATCTGTTGAATTTCGCATAATAATCAATATGCAATTATCGCATACTATAAGATAGTGTTGGGGTGAATATCGTTAATTTTAGTGATCGACACGTGCTCCTACATAAGGTAGAGGGGATATTATTAATAAGTTAGGGGAGAAGTGGCGGCCAGGCGGCCGCCGTTCTTTTTTTGACTGCCTTTCTTAGCCATTACAGCGCCATCGCAGTCAGGACTGGGCCTTCGATTCTGGGAAAACCATTCTTGCAAAAGGAGGACTGGTCAATTAAACGTAAAAAGTGTATCAATTAGTACATTAATTATTGTTTTGTTAGTATAATTAGAGTATAATTTGCTTATAGTATAGAGAGGTGTGATAAGCCTTTGAAAGAGAAAGTTGAGACTAAAAAATATACGGATTTTACCGTTGAACATATAAAGAAATATCTCGATGAATTTAGAAAACTTGTATTAAAGGGTAATTACTCAATTACTCAATTTCAATTAATAAGAATCGAAGAGAGAATTCTGATTTCATTGAGACATATAAAATTGATACTAAAAAGGAAAGAGAAATATTTCTCAGTCTTCAATATGAGGACTTTTGCTATGCAGTTGATAATGAAAAAGAAGAATATTCAAATGAGCGTCTTTACATATTCTGCAAGGAATATGAGCTTGATAATTGGGGAACTACGGAATACATCGAAATCTATATAAAAACCAATATCCTTCAGACAAAACGAGGAGACGATTTTCTGATTGTGATATCTTTCCACAAAAGAAATAAACCGATAAAATTCCAATTTAAATAATAATAACGGGATACTTTTTAAACCATTTAACCCTCGCTAAAAAGGTTGAAGTGGGGGTCAGGAAAACGTGTAAGCATGGCTCTGACGGCCCCAAAGCTTAGCTTGGTTTGTTATGCCTTGGGGATCGGGATGCTTGAGTTTATGTCCTTTTGGTTAAAAAAAGTAGAATAAGTGATATGAGACTAATGACATTTGAAACGAGCGTTATTTTATGGTCTATGGATTAATTAAAATTCTTGACAGCGCCCTGGTGAAATTCGTTAATATGCGTATTGTATTCATTGATATAAGAGAAAGAGAACTAAGGGGATAATAGCCTGGTTGATTTACGACAGTAGATTTTTGGGAGGGACCATCTTTGGGTATAACCCTGCGTTCATCTTCAACGTTAAATATGGAGATGAATTCGGAGCATTACACTAATAAATAATAGAGGAGGTCATAATGATGAATTTCTGTGAGAATTGTCGCGAAATCGTAGAATTCTCGGTTAGGGAAGAAACAATAACTAAAGTTATTAAAGGAAAAGAAATAACCTATAAAGCAAAAGTTGCGTTTTGTAACGAGTGTGGCGAGGAGATATTTGTAGGTGAAATTAGGGACCAAAACCTAAAACTACTTGATATTGCATACAGGGAACATGAGCAACTTATTCAGATATCTGAAATTGAAAGTATTTTGGAGAAATACAATATTGGCAAAAGGCCACTCTCAATGCTATTAAACTGGGGGGAAGGCACTTTAACTAGATATTTGGACGGCGATGTACCAACAAAACAATATTCAGAAAAACTTAGACTTCTCCTTGAAGACTCCGGATATATGTTCAATATATTAGAAGAAAACAAAGATAAGATCACTGAGCGTGCCTACAAACTTTGTAAGGAAGCTATAGAAAAGATTGAAACCGAAATGTTAAGTGGTGATGGTAAAATTGACAGCGTTGTAAAGTATTTTATTATCAACTGTGTTGAAATAACCCCCTTAGCGTTGCAAAAACTGCTATATTTTGCTCAGGGTTTTTATAAGGCTTTTAATTACGAGTATTTATTTGAAAATGACTGTGAAGCATGGGTGCACGGGCCTGTCTACAGAAATGTATACAATAAATATAAAAATCGTGGTTATAACCCGATCGAGGATAACATTTATGAATATGACGATTTTGAACTCACGGAAGCGGAGAAAGAGATCCTTGATAGCATTATTGTCAATTTTGGATGCTATAGCGGCAAAATTTTGGAGAAAATGACTCATGTTGAATCCCCCTGGAGAATCACCCGGAGAGGACTTGGAGACTATGAAAGCTCTAATCGCATCATTGAAAAAGACTTAATCTCAAAATATTTTTCTGAAATTAAATCAAAGTATAACATGCTTAACTTTTCTGATATAAAGGATTACAGCTCCGATTTGTTTATAAAACTCTATAATTAAGTGGTAGAAGAATGCTGCTCATCTTACCGGCAGTCGCTTTTTGTCGTTCCGCGTCGGGTCCAGGAACCTGCGCGGAAGGACATGTTCCGCCGATTTTTGTCTGGAAGATGAGGGAGCTGCTGCCGGGGTTTGTACAGAAGAAGACGGTGAAGGTCTGAAGTTAACAGGTGAAGCTTTCCTTCATGTAAATAGGGTTGGGAATTCAGAATTCGTGTTTAGGAAGTGGAATGTAAATTCGTTGTTTAAATGCAACAAATCAGGCCGCTTCATTTTGATATGCTCCCCTTTGAGTCCCTTTGAGTAGACACCTGAAATAACAAAAATTCAGGGCTACACAAAGGGGAGCATATCAGTTATGAGGCGGCCTGAGCCCTGTGAATAGTCAGGGATAAGTTTCATTATTTTGTCTGGAAAATTATGCCACTGTCTTTAATGATAGGGAAGTTGAAGCAGTCATCTTTGTTAGCCCCGATCTGGTCGATCTGGTTAAGAATAGCCCGGATACTTGAATATTCATTTCAATTCGATCGCCTTCTGTGGACAAAGCTCTTGGCAGCAATAGCATGTGATGCACTTTTCCGGAGCCACAGACGGATATTCATCCATGGTTAAAGCACCATTCGGACAATGTTCTATGCACGTTGCACATAAAGTACATAATTCGTTATTGATCTTTGGCCTAAGCGCTGTCACAGATTCCATGATGGCACCGCCCGGAGGCCCGGATTGAGGAAGCTTAAAACCATGTATAACTTCAAGTTTCCCATGAACCGTGATTTTGGAAAGGTCATTAATACCATGCCCCTTGGCAGCTGCTATTTGAATGCTGCGAGGCTGTTCTGAGAAACCCATCATATGGGCTGCGACAGTGTCTACAGCGACAGGGTCGGTACCGGCTAGGATTTTCCCAAGGTTAACTAAATCCTTGGATGCCGGGCCGTTTCCCTCCATAGCTAAAACGCCATCAACAATGACAAGATCGGGAACCTTGAGGGCAAATACTTCGACCAACGCTTCGGCAAAGTTGAAGGGATTGCCCGCTTTTTTATGGGTTTGAGCCTTAAGGGCCCCGGCTAAGAGCCCGAAATTATTTTTAATAGCACAAGATAAACCGGTAAGACCGTGGGTCTTAAATTTCGGGATACTAATATAGATATCAGCGTCGATAATTGCCCGAGATACCAGGGCCGATTCTATATAGGGAGAATTAATACTCATCTGCACAGTTTCCGCGCCTAAGTTACGATAATATATACCGGCTGCTTCCATCAAGCCCGTGTCCTTGAAGGCCTTTTCGTTCATGCCATAGGAAAACACGCCCGGATTATCACCGACAATCAGAGAGGCAGGGTTTCGTTTGACCACTTCCCGGATTACGGCTTTTAGGACTGCGGGGTGGGTGGTTATCCCCTCTTCCGGAGCAGCACTGCGCAGCACGTTCGGTTTGATCACTATTCTTTTTCCGTCAATATCTAAAGGAAACTGTTCAAATATCTTTTCGATGGCCTCATGACAATTTTCATAGCTTGCATCCATGACTTGTACGATGCTCATAATTCAAACTCCTTTAACAAAAGTCTTATTGAGTATTGTACCATTTCTTACCTATGGCTAAAAGATGGTTGCACGCTATTTTACATCATGAGGCGGCCTGAACCTTGTGAATAGACAGGGATAGGTTTTGCTACACTCATTGTTATATGTTGAGAGGCTGAGTGGATGAGTGAAATTGAGTGATGTTAGTACCTCCACGAAGTAGTTTAGAGCCTTATACTAGGATTTTAGTCTGGACGCGTCTTAGACAATCCTCTGCTTCATTAACAATGGATTGTACCATATCGTTTACTTTTGGCAAATCATTAATCCGTTGTGCTGATTCGCCAGCGGCGAGCATAGCTTTCTCTTTGTCACCCTGATAAACGTCCTTGATCGATTCATTCTCAAAATCGATCAAGGACGTATCCACAGTCGTTAAGTCGTCGGGTGTACCTAGAAAAACTCCGGGGGATTTCAGAAGAGTGTTTCTGGCATGTTCTTCGCTCCGAGGCGATTTGAGCCAGCGAGGGAAGGCTGCCCTACGGTCAACCTTCCCCAGGGGTACGACCCCAACACACATTTTGAGAAGGTACAATCGTTTTTGGACGGGTGGCCTTTTTTATTTTTGAATATTCTAATAATATTGAAGGAAAACAAGTGAAAATGTGGAACAAATTATTAAGTAAACTTGTTCTAATTATTATTGTCTTTGAAGAACATTTAGAGAACTTATTATGTATGAGGTGAAAACCCATGTTAAATGATGTCGATTATTTAAAACAATTTTTTGAGCCTGAATCAATAGCTATTCTTGGGGCTTCGAGTGATACAACTAAACCTAGCTCAAAACCACATGTTTCGCTGATAAAAAGAGGGTATAAAGGCAAGATTTATCCTGTTAACCCAAACTATAATGAGATATTTGGCCACAAATGTTACCCTTCCTTGGCAGATATACCTGGTAAAGTGGATTTGGTAATAATCTCAATACCAGCTCAAGGAGTCTATGCCGCTCTGGAACAGTGCATTGCCAAGGGTGTTTGTGCAGCAGTCATCTTTAGTTCGGGATTTGCAGAAATTGGTTTAGAAGGGCGTTTACTTCAGGAGAAAATAACAGCGTTGGCTAAGGAGTCCGGTATTCGCCTGTGCGGACCTAATAGCGTTGGGTTGATTAATACCATTAACGGAGTCATGGCTTCTTTCGCTCATATTGTTGATATACCTGACGTGGCTTCAAAATCTGTGGGTTTTGTCACTCAAAGCGGCGCTTATGGTGTCTTGATCTATGCAGAGGCTCTTGCAAACGGTGTTGGGTTTAATTATTTCGTTAGTGTGGGCAATGAAGCGGACACAGAATTCGCCGATTTTTTAGAATATATGATTCATGATAGCGCAACCAAGCTGGTAGGGGGGTATCTTGAGGGCGCGAGAGATGGGGCTAAATTGCGTAGAGTGGCTGAGAAAGCAGCGAAACTTCAAAAACCCATAATGATTATGAAAGTGGGACGAAGTAAGGTTGGAGCAAAGGCTGCCTCCTCGCATACCGGGTCTCTGGCAGGGGTTGACCAGATCTATGACGGGTTTTTTAAACAAACAGGGATCATCAGAATTGATGGGTACGAAGAGTTGATTGCTTTTGCCCCATTTACTTCAGCAGGCCGGTTACCTCAGGGAAAAAACGTTGCAATATTGAGCATTTCCGGTGGTATAGGAGTTACTCTTGCCGATGCGTGCGAGGGGCTGGGTTTAACTCTTCCTATGCTTAAAGAAAGCACAATGGCAAAGATGAAAGAGGTTCTTCCTTTCTTCGCATCCGCCCAGAATCCCATCGATATGACAGGCAAGTACATGACTCATCCACACATACTATTGACCTGTTTAAATGCTTTACTTGAGGATGATAGCATCGATATTATTTTTGCAAACTTTGAATTATTTGAACCATATGGAGTTGAAATTGCCCGAGGTATTATTGATATCTATAACTCTACCAGTAAGACCATAGTCCTTAATCCCTGGGTTTACCCCGGAACTGACGAAGGCGAAGGGGTCAGAGAACTTCGCAGGGCCGGTTTGCCTGTGTTCTTTAATCCAACCTTGACGGTTCGTGCACTAGCTCAGATGGCTGATTATGCCGAGTTTCTACGTAAACGGAAAAATAGGGAATATCAAATACCTGTTACAACTCGAGGGGAAAGAAGCAAGGTTGAGTTAAATGACTTGGAAGGTGTTTTAAGTGAAGGGATATCTAAGAACCTCCTAGCCAGTTACGGCATTCCTGTTACCAAGGAAAGCTTGGCCCAAAATGAGGATGAGGCTGCTTCTATGGCTGGTCAGATAGGATATCCAGTAGTTCTGAAGGTGGATTCACCGGATATTCCGCATAAAACTGAAGCAAATGCTTTAAAGCTTAATCTGTCCACGGAAGAAGAAGTAAGAAGGGCGTACAAGATTGTACTGCAAAATGCGAAAAAACATAAGCCGGATGCCAGGATTAATGGGGTGTTAGTACAGGAAATGTTGTCGGAGGGTATAGAAGTAATTATTGGGGTTACTAGGGACAAAGTATTTGGTCCAACCATTATGTTTGGCTTGGGCGGAATTTACGTAGAAGTGTTAAAAGATGTTTCCTTCCGTGTAGCGCCACTCAGTCCAGGAGATGCCCTAGATATGATCAAAGAAATTAAGGGTTTCGAGCTGCTCAAGGGAGTAAGAGGAAAGCCATCCGCCGATTTAGATGCGCTTGTGGATGTAATTATGAAGGTATCTGCCATGGTAACGGAACTGAAGGATCAAGTTGAAGA
This sequence comes from Desulfosporosinus orientis DSM 765, assembly GCF_000235605.1. Lineage (GTDB taxonomy): Bacteria > Bacillota > Desulfitobacteriia > Desulfitobacteriales > Desulfitobacteriaceae > Desulfosporosinus > Desulfosporosinus orientis. The sequence continues at coordinate 4,507,412 of NC_016584.1, read as the reverse complement.
GCTGGATATCAACCCCTTAATAGTATATCCAGCTAAAATGGGTGTTAAGGCTGCAGATGCTATGGTTGTTCTACGAAGCAGTTAAATTATTAGTAGTTAGGCTGTATTAAGTTAAATGAAATCTAATGCGGCAGGCCTCTTATATCCGTGCAGGAAAAGGTGCCGCTGTTTGGCATGCCTGAAGCAATTCAAAATCTGCAAAAGCGTATTCTGAGGGAATGGCTGCTCAATTCTGGTTACGAGTACGCCAATGCTCGAGAAAACTGGTGTATATGAAGTGGCCATTAGCATAGGGCATAGTAATTGCTATTATACATTACTTAGAAGGAAGGTAGGGTTGTAATTGATAACTGCAGGTGTGGACATTGGATCGACCTCTTCAAAAGTTGTGGTTTTGGAAGACGGCGAAAAGATTTTAAGTAAAGTCATAATACCTGTCGGTGCAGGAAGCAGCGGGCCGGCAAGAGCCTTTGAACAGTCTATTCGGGAGGTGAATTTGAGTCGAGAGGATCTAAAGAGGGTCATTGCAACCGGATATGGCAGAACTCATTTCCCGGATGCAGACCAACAGATTACGGAAATAACCTGTCACGCCCGTGGAGTTTATGAACTTGTTCCGGGTGTAAAAACGATTATTGACATCGGCGGTCAGGATGCTAAAGCAATCGGAATTGGCAAAGGGGGAACTGTCTCTAACTTTATCATGAATGATAAATGCGCAGCGGGTACCGGAAGGTTTTTGGAGGTTATGTCACGGATTTTAGAAATTAATATTGAGGATTTAGCAGAATTGGCTGCATTAGCAAAAAATGAAGCTTCAATTAGCAATACTTGTACAGTGTTTGCAGAGTCTGAGGTTATTTCTCAGCTTTCCAGAGGCACATCTCGTGAGGATGTTGCAGCGGGTATTATCAAATCTGTGGTAGGCCGTGTTGCCGGACTTGTTAAACGTATTGGCGTGCAAAGTGAGGTTGTTATGACCGGCGGAGTGTGCCTGAACTGGATGATTATTAAGGTGATGGAGAAAGAGCTTAGTGCACCCGTTAAGGCTTCTCCCATGGCACAATTGACAGGTGCCCTTGGGGCGGCCCTACTCGCTTTCGAAAGTGCAAGATAACCCCTCAGTGATAGGATGGTGCTTCAGTGCGAAAATATTCCCAATATTCTATATATTAGAGCAAAGGTGTACCGGTCGAGGAGGGTTCTGAACTTAAAAAATGATTTAGATTGAAAAAGGGGTGACTTAAGTGCCTGAAAAACTTACTTCAAGAAATTTACTTAATCAGCTGCAAACTCGTCATTATAAGGATGCTTACATAGCTAAAAAGAAAGGACAATTGGTTGGATGGGCAACGTCAATTTTTCCTCAGGAATTCTGTGAGACTATGGATTTAACGGTGGTTTATCCCGAGAATCACGCAGCTGCCGTCGCGGCTAAGAGAGGAGCCTTACCACTGTTAGAGCAGGCGGAAAGCGAAGGGTATAGTGTGGATTTGTGCTCCTATGCCCGGATTAATCTTGCCTATATGAAATCTCAAGCAGCGGAAGTGCTTATCCCACTTCCTGACTTCATTTTATGCTGCAATAATATTTGCAACACCCTAATAAAGTGGTATGAAAACATCGCTGCAGAACTTAACATACCCATGATTCTTATCGATGTCCCCTATAACCATGGGTATGAACCAACACCGGCAGCCATCGATTATATTAAGTCTGAGTTTGCGGAGTGTATCCGGCAGCTTGAAACAATCACCGGCCGCCCATTTAATCACGAGCGTTTCCAGGAAGTTATGAAACAATCCAATGAGAACTCACGCGCCTGGAAACGGGCGCTGGATTTAAATCAAGCAGTTCCGGCTCCCTTGAATGGCTTTGAACTATTTAACTATATGTCTCAAATGGTCTGTGCAAGGGGGCGCAAAGAAACAGGAGAATTATTCAAGCTCTTGATTGAGGAATTAGAAGAAAAAATCAGGTTAGGCAAGTCTTGCTATGAGGATGGAGAAAAATGCCGGGTGATGTGGGATGGCATCGCTTGTTGGCCTCATATTAAGCATAACTTTAAGGCTTTAACAAAGAACGGGATCAATATCGTTTGCAGCAGCTATCCGGAAGCTTGGGTTTTGCTCTATGAACCGGGAAACCTTGATGAATTAGCCAAGGTCTATTCCATGATCGGCAACAACACTTGCATGGAATACCAAGCCGATCGAAGAGAGAGAGAGGTAAAGGACTTTAAGCTTGATGGTATATTGTTCCATGTGAATCGAAGTTGTAAGGTTATGGACTTTATGCAATATGAGCAACAACGCCTGGTTGCAGCTCGAACGGGCGTTTCGATCATGAATTTTGATGGAGACCAGGCTGATCCTCGTAATTTCGCTGCAGCTCAGTTTGACACCCGTCTTGAGGCCTTAATGGAAATTGTATCTTATAATAAGCCAGCTAAAAAAAGCAAAGAGGTGACGAATAATGACCCAGCTTAAGGATCTATTGTCAGCGTTGGAAAACGTTGCTAAACATCCGGCACAGGTTATTAATAAATGCCTTGAGGAGAAGCGGCTTATGATCGGGTGTGCCCCGGAATATTGTCCGGAGGAAATCGTCTACGCTGCCGGAATGCTTCCGGTTGGTCTATGGGGTGGGTCGACAAGCATCAAAAACGCCAACCAGTACTTTCCTGCCTTTGCTTGTTCTTTAGTTCAAACCACCTTAGAGCTGGGGATGCGCGGTGTATATGACCGACTTGCAGGGGTTATTATCCCTGCCCACTGCGATCATCTAAAGTGTTTCGGACAGGATTGGAAGGTTGCCGTTCCTCAAGTAAGGTTTATACCCCTTGCTCATCCAATTAATCGCAAATTGGAAGCAGCTGTCGACTACTTAAAAAGTGAGTATTCCCGGATCAAGAGTATCCTTGAAGAAATTGGCGGCAATCCTATTTCCGATCAGGCCTTAAGTGAAGCCATCGAGATCTATAACGATCATCGGAAAACCTTAAGGGAGTTTACCATGATTGCCCGGGATTATTGTATAACGATTACCCCTGACCTCCGCCACAATGTTATCAAGAGTGGTTACTTCATGGATAAGTTGGAACATACTCAACTTGTCAATTCTTTGATTGGAGAGTTGAAAAAAGCTCCTCCCGAAGCATGGAAAGGGAATAAGGTTGTTTTGACAGGGATTATGGCCGAACCAAAAATTCTAGGCATGTTCGAGGAATATGGATTGGCTGTCGCAGCCGATGATCTGGCTCACGAAAGCCGGCAATTTAGAACGGATGTACCCCGGGGGACAGACCCTCTGGAACGATTAGCGCGTTATTGGAGCTGCATGGAAGGCTGTTCATTACTATATGACCCCCAAAAGAACCGTCGCTTTATGCTGAAAACAATGGCGGAAGAGAGCAGGGCAGATGGTGTTGTGGCGTGCATCATGAAATTCTGTGAAATGGAAGAGTTCGATTATCCTATTTACAAGAAAACTTTGGAGGAAGCTGAAATCCCCTTGCTTTATCTGGAATTAGATCTGGTAACACCTTCTTTAGAGCAAGCAAGAACTCGAATCCAAAGCTTTGCTGAAATGATTTCTATGAAAAAATGATAGTCATTATAATTACCCAAGTACGCAGTAACCTCGCCATTGACGAATTCCATCACGCTGCCCCCCCATCTTACCAAGAACTTTTGGAGTATTGTAAGCCGAAGGTGCTGCTCGGACTGACGGCAACCCCTGAGAGAGCGGACGGACGAAGCATTTATACATATTTCCAAGGCAGAGTGGCTGCCGAAATCCGCTTATGGGAAGCTATTGAACTTTTCGCTTTCACTGGTCCTTGGTACCCACCTGGCCGGTAGTTGCAGGGAATGAAGAAGCCGTGCTGTGCAAGAAATTAGCGGGGTATAGGGACTATTGCTTAAAGACACGTTATCGTCTGATTCCTTTTATATGGTAATCAATAGATTTGAAGGAGCTGAACAGTATGTTCGAAGAACTGGTTGAAGCAAAAATTCAAGAAGCCATGAGAAAGGGTGAATTTGATAACCTTCCTTTTGGCAAACCCATTGATCTGAGTTACTGGGCAAGTCTTCCCCAGGATATACGGGCCGGATATATGTTGTTACAGAATGCAGGCTACGCGCCGGAAGAGGTGTACATGTTAAAGGACATGGCTGAATTACGAGAACAGTTGGCCGGCAGCAATAACCCGGATAAAAGAGCGGTCATCCGTAAAAAGCTAAGAGAGATGGATTTAAAATATAGCATTATGATAGAACACCAAAAACGGGGAAAGTAGAGGGATGATGAAGTCAATCACTTACCAGAAATTAAGACAAGATGAGATTGGCCTGGATTTATTAGGCTCTTTCAATCGATATCAAGAAGTCAAACGTTGTTGGAGAAAAGATGGTAATCAATGGATTCTGAAGGATATTTCATTCACCGAAGATTGGAACTCAAAAAAAAAGTATGCTGTGGCAATAGGGCTTCAGGAATGTATTGAAAAAAATGGATTTGTTTTTGGTGCTTTTATAGATTCTAAGCTAATAGGATTTTCTTCCCTGGCATCTGATTTTTTTGGCATTAACAGTGAATACCTTGAAATGCAGATGATCCATGTATCTTCGGAATATAGGGGCAAAGGTATTGGCAAAAAACTTTTTGAGCTAATAGTTGACAGCGCAAAAAGCCTAGGTGCAAGAAAGCTGTATATTTCTGCTCAATCATCAGAAGAATCACAAGCATTATATAAAGCCGTTGGTTGTGTGGAAGCAAAGGAAATTAATCAAACAATTGCTGAAAATGAACCCTATGATTGCCAATTGGAATATGTCCTTTGATAGTACGGAGCGGAGCTTACCTCCTCAAATTCGGATTTGAATCCGAATTTGAACTGCAGCCAGGCGGCCGTTCTTTTTTTGCTCCACTAAACTTGCGGCGGGTCGTAGAAGAAACAATAAGCCGCCTCGTGTTATGAGGTTATGCAACCAGGCCACACAGGGTAAAGTTTAGGTGGGAAATGCTTTAGGAGGTCTTAATTTGCTGAACAAAGCGATTGAAATTGCCACGCGTGCTCATGCCGGACAAGTTGATAAAGCTGGAGAACCTTACATACTTCACCCGTTAAGAGTTATGTTGTCAAGAGAAAACGAACTTGAAAGAATATGTGCTGTGCTGCACGATGTTGTGGAAGATTCGGATGTTTCTTTTGATGATCTTCGTAAAGAGGGATTTTCAGAGGAAGTAATAGTTGTTTTGGACTGTCTGACTAAGTGCAAAGGTGAAAGCTATTATGAGTTTATTGCCAGAATACTTGGAAATGAAACTGCCTGTCATGTTAAGCTTGCAGACTTATGTGATAATATGAATCTGAGCAGGATTGAGAATCCCACTGAGAAGGATGAAGCTAGAATAAAAAAATATAATGAAGCAGCTGAACGAATTATGGATGTTTTGTCTTTGAGGCAGAGGTGACCAAACGGGGGCTCTTCACCGTGAGATAATGTTGATACACTAAATAAATGGTGTTAAACTGTATATACTACTAAACTGTGAAAGCAGGTGAAAACGAGTGGCTATTGTTCAGCAAATTCAAAAAAGAATGATTGTCAGCCTTGCACAAATTGCAAAAGATCTTAATTTGCATGAAGGGGATCATGTCTTAATTGAGGAAAAAGACGGGGGGATTTTTTTGAGACCAGTAGACTGGGTTGATAAAAATCAAAAATATTTTTGGACAAAAGAATGGCAAGAAAAAATAAAACAAAGCCAAGAAGCTCTTGAAAACGGCGAATACAAAACATTTAGCAACATGGAGGAGGCTATTAAAGATCTGGAGGAGCTTGCCCATGCCAATAATAATAAGAACCAAACCATTTGATACAGACTTTTTATTACTAACGCAAAAAGAACAAAAACAGGTTTTAAAAGCCCTCCGCTTCCTTGCCGATAACCCAAGGCATCCATCTTTGCAAACCCACAAGATTGAAGACACTCCGTTTATTGAGGCATATGCAAATATGGATATTCGTATAATCTTTGAAAGGACAAGTGATACAATTATTTTACGAGCCGTAGGACATCATGATGTCCTAAAAGGCCTATAACCAGTAACAGTAGACAACAAGCTACCGTTCTTGGACGGTGCTTGAGGGAAGAATGCCCTAATATTGAGCATAGAAAATGAAGTAACGCGAGACAACTTTTGTCTCGGTGCTGGTGGAGGGCAAGGTATTATCTCATAATGGGTTAAGGAGGCGTTGCCGGTATGAATCTGCCTAATAAATTGGTCGTGATCTGGACAAGCGGGGATAGGGAAGTTGCTATCCGAATGGCATTCATGTATACCCTCAATTCAAAGCTCAAAGAATGGTGGGATGAGGTATCCCTGATTGTCTGGGGGCCTTCGGCCAAACTTCTCACGGAAGATCAAGAATTGCAGGAATACGCTGGGAAAATCAAACAGGCCGGGGTGGAGCTTTTGGCCTGCAAGGCTTGCGCCGATAGTTACGGGGTGTCGGAGGTTTTAGAGAATATGGGCATCAACGTAATATATACAGGTCAGGTGCTGACCGATTTCCTGAAAGACGAAACTACGAAAGTTCTTACGGTTTAATTAAATAAGTATGGCAGCGGTGCCTTAATTTCAAGGAATTTGGAAAAGCTGAGTATGGACTGCGCTATTAACGACTTGGTCATGGAAATCAACAGGAGCTATATCTAATAATGAAAATCAATGAAAATGCCCTGAAAATTATAGGTATTCTGGAATCCCGCGGATACGAGGCCTTTGTCGTCTGCGGCTGCGTGCGGGATCTATTCCTTACCATGAATGCGATTGCCTATAATCCCAAAACCGGTATCATCGATCCCTATCAGGGGCAGGAAGCTATTCGGTTGAAGGAGATCAAAACGGTTGGGAAGCCCGAAGAAAGATTCAAGGAAGATGCCTTGGAGGAAAGCTGTCCGGCTTAAGAGTGTGACAAACTGGCAGGGTAATCGACATGACCACCAACAATCTTTACGATAAGGAGGTGCCTTTTGAACTGCAGCCGGTTCTTTAGGCGCCTCCTTTTTCGTTGTCTTCATTGGCCTCAGTTATTAAATAGATCATCTCCGCTTTTTCCGCTTAACCCGGGGTGGTTATCAAAGCGTACCGTACCTACTGGAATTTTATGTTTTACAGCTTCAACTATTTTTGCCGTTCCAATGTTGCCAAATCCTGCGCATAATTCCAACGCCTGAACTCCTTCGGTTACAAGTTGCTGGGCAAGATTAACAGCTTCCTGATAGTTTTGGACTCCTCGTATGAGCAGGGTAACTTGTGGAGTTTGAATATCTGCCTGATGTTGTGATGGGTCGGCTTGAGGTGCAAGAAAAATAAAGGCGGCTTTTAAGGACACTTAAATCACATCCTCTCCAAACTAAAATTCATTCTAATGCTCACAGTGTAGAATTGGCTTAACATGCAGCAATCTGTGATGTCATTTATAAATGCAATTCATATGCCAAAAGTTTTCATCAGGGCTTGGCATATGAATTGCATTTATAAATTTTGAGGAAGTACTAAGGTCTGGAATACAATAAAGAAGAAATACAGTCCTTTGTAGTAACTGAAAGCTAAAATTAGTTAAATTTTTGTGCGTATTTTAAATGAAAAAAGTCCAATCCACTGTTCGATTTTCGGGCACTGTTCGGAAATCGAACAGTGCCCATGATCAATTACCTAAACTTATAAAGGAGGACTTGGTTATGAATTGGCGGCTGCTTGACAATAATCCCTTAAATTCGGCTGATCACATGGCTTTAGACGAAGTCTTGCTTGCGTCCCGCAGTACAGGAAAATGCCCGAATACATTGCGTTTTCTCCAATTTTCCCCTCGCTGTGCTCTATTGGGTTTACATCAAGCGGCAGAGTTAGAAATTGACGAAGAATACTGCCGAAGAGAACACATTGAAATCAATCGCCGTATCACAGGAGGCGGAGCAATTTTTTGGGGACCGTCCGAACTGGGATGGGAAATTTATGCAGGCAAAGATTGGCTGGCGGGAAGAAATCTCGATGAGGTCTATAAGTTGTTGTGTGAGGTTATGGTTAAAGCTTTGAACGATCTTGGTGTAAAGGCGATGTTCCGTCCCCGTAACGATATTCAAGTTGGTAATCGTAAGATTTGCGGTACAGGAGGGGCTGAATTAGGCAATGCCTTTGTTTTCCAATGTTCTTTACTTGTTGATTTTGACGTTGAGAGCATGGTCAAGGTATTGAAAATTCCCAGAGAAAAAATAAGTGATAAAAAAATTAATGCAGTAGAGGATCGGGTGACGTGGCTTAAAAGAGAGCTCGGTTGGGTTCCGGATATGTCCAAGATTAAAGATGCTATTTGTAAGGCATTCACATCCGTGATGGATATGCAATTTATTAGAGATGAACTCAATCCATGGGAAGAGGCCATATTTCGTGAGAGGAGAATGTACTTTTATTCGCCTGAATGGATTAATAAAGTTTGTTTACCAACCGGGTCGGGAGAAATAAAGGAAGCGTGTCTTAAAACGCCGGGAGGATTGATCCGGGTGGCTGCCAAGACGGAGCTAAAAGCACGAGTTTTGAAAAGCATTTTAATCAGCGGGGATTTCTTTACCCATAATCCAACTGTCATCTTTGAGCTTGAAGCTCGTTTAAAGGATTGCCCCCTGGAAGGAGATAAAATCGAGGAGATAATCAGGGCTTATTTTAAGGCTTACCCGGATCAAATTCCCGGTGTGAGAGTTCAGGATGTGGAGTCATGTGTCCGGAGAGCTTTAAGATGAACGCTGAGTATAGAATCGACGAGCTTCCGATTTTGGCTAAAGGTGATGTTGTGGTAATCGGGGCTGGCCCGGCGGGCAGCTCCACTGCCGCAACAGCGGCTGCCGGCGGGATAAGTGTACTGATGCTGGACAGGAAAGAACACATAGGTTTGCCGGTTCAATGTGCGGAGTATGTACCATTGAGTATAGCTGCAGAAGTACCTGTTCCGGCGGCTTGCATAGCACAAAGGGTGGAAGGGTTCGTTACCTATATTCATTGGGAACAAGTGGCTCAAACACGGGCACCTGGTTACGTACTTCATCGGGATGTCTTTGATCGTTATTTAGCTGAGAGAGCGGTTCATTCTGGAGCTAAGTTATTGACTAAAGCACAGGCAGTTGCCGTCGCTGATCAGGGGGTTGTAATCAAGGAACAGGGAAAACTATCTATAGTTAAAGCAAACATTGTCATAGGCTCGGAAGGACCTAAATCCGTAGCAGCTCAGGCGATGGGGTGTTCGCTTCAGACTTTAGCCTACGCTAAGCAAATCACGGTCAAGTTAAGAAAAAGGTTGCAATGGGCTCAAATTTACTTTAGTCCATCTTTCCCCGGCGGATATGCCTGGCTCTTTCCTAAAAATGATTTGGCCAATGTCGGGGTCAGCCTGGATCTAAGTTTAGGTGGAAACGCAGCAACTGCTTTAGGGGAATTTCAACAATATTTAATGAAAGAAGGGGTTATTAGTGAAGAAGTAATACGAAGGACTGGCGGAACGATTCCTATTGGCGGGCCCCAGCTAAAGATTCAAGAGAAAAACCTAATGCTGGTTGGGGATGCGGCAGGACATACTCATCCAATTAGTGGAGAGGGTATCTTTCCGGCAATAGTGGCTGGGAAAATTGCAGGTTCTTTAGCTGTTGACAGTATTCGAAGGGGTGACATTGACATATTAAAACAGTATCCTCTACAGTGTTTGACAAGATTTGGAGAATTTCTAAAAAGGGGTTTTGAAAGGAAAGGAGAATATAGTATCAATTGGGGAAAGACTGAATTTTCCGTCTTAGTACGGAAAACCTGGTTTGCATTTCCAGAGTACTTTGAATCTTAAGCAATAGGTGCTTTACTGTCATACGGGAGGGATGATTGCGCAGTTGCAGCACCGTTTTTACCGCTAAGGGTAAGGGCTAATTTATTTGAATTGAAGGGATTTAAAGCATGTACTGCCGTACAGGCTTCGTTTAATGTATTAAAATCCAGCTCTTTTCCAAGGAGGGCGCATTCCAACCGATGCAAAAATAGGGGAGGGATTAAGCCAGTGGAGTCACTCAAGGTAATTTTGGTAATCCGGTGACCATCGAGTACTAAACGGCAAGTTAGGTCGGGACCATCAAGAGAAACTTGGTATTCTCTGATATAACAGTTTTCCGCTACTTTAATCTCCCGATAGAGGAGGCGACGCCCGGTTTCCATGAGCCATCGATTGGATTGAAACATAGGGGTGAGTATGCGAATTTGTTCAAGAACCTGATTATCCAGTTTGGTTGAAGTAAGTGAGAAGGTATCTGTGAAGTTAGTTTTGAGCCTTTCGATAACTTCCTGTCTACTTATGGTCCTCCCTGTTTCCGACTGCAAAGTCGTGAGGTTTGCTTGCATTTGCTGTAAATATTCTTGGCGGAAACCCTCTGATGGGACACGGATAAGAGAAGACATAACCTCATAATCGAAATCCAGTAGAATGTTTCCGACTAAGACATAACACTCTCCGATTTGACCTGCACCGTTGCCGGAAATCTTTTTGGAGTTAATAATTAAGTCACAGGGTGAACGTAACTCCGCTGCCAGATTGAAGTCTCTCAGAGTTTGTATTACCGGTTGAAGGAGCTTCCTGTAAAATCCCTCGCGGTTGGTAGGGATATCGGGATTTTTTCGATGCAGTACAATTTGGAAAAAGACCTGCCGGTCGTCCAGCAATACTAATCCGCCTCCAACTTCGCGACGAAATAGGGGAATTTCTAATGCTTTACATGCTTTTATATTAACTTCACTGGATATATCCTGATGGAACCCTGCACAGACATAAGGTGTTGCAGGGTAACAGATTATCAACGCCTCCCGGTTTAGGTGGGCAAGGGCGTGATATATCATCTGTGAATCAAACCAGGAAACGCAGTCAAGATTATAAAATTCCATAACAAGAAAAAACTCCTTACTGTGAAAAACTAAACTTATAGTTATTTTTAATGCAAATTCTATGCCAAGAATGAGTGAGCGAAATATGATTTCGTGATTAAACGTTAAAGTCATGGAGGTGCTTATAATGTACACTCAGTCCGTGAAATATGTAAAAGACCCGCTTTGGGCGTGGAAGAATTTTGTCGAGAGGGGTATCGCTGATGCTGTACTTACACGTCCGGAGATCTTGGAATCCTGGCAGCGCTGTCGGGAACTTAACGTAAATCCTTATGATGGCATAGGTAAAGATAGATTGAATCAAAAGGAATTAGATAAGCTTATCCTTTCTAACTCACGATTAGTAGAGGCAGCTAAACCTTTTATGCATACCGTCTACCAAAGTGTTCAGGGTTCGGGATTTATGGTTGTGATAACAGACAAGGAAGGGAGGATTCTGCACTCTTGCGGAGACTCGGCGATTCTGGATAAAGCTGAAAGCACAATTCGTTTTATAAAGGGTACAAACTGGTCGGAACAGGCCGTAGGGACCAACGCCATCGGGACAGCGCTGGTCATCAATAAAGCCATTCAAATTTCCGGGTCCGAACACTTTTGTCAGTCACATCATTACTGGACCTGTTCCGGAGCTCCGATTCATAACTCGCTTGGGGAAATTATCGGCTGTTTTGATATCTCCGGCCCCGCCCAATATGTGTATTTACATACCTATGGGATGGTTGTGGCGGCTGTGGAAGCCATCGAAAATCAATTGCGCAAGGAAGAAATTCAGGAGGAAAAGAACCGGGCCTATGAATTATTGAGTGCAGCAACAGAGAGTGTAACTGAAGGTTTGCTGGCTGTGGACAAGGAAGGCAGGATTATTCATATCAATCCTGTTGCTCAAAAGATACTTCGCTTGAGCAAAAAAATAGAGACAGGTCAACTTCTGAAATCCATCCTGGGCCCTAACGAGAAGTTCAGTGAAATGGCTAAGCAACTTCTTTGGAAAACGGATGTGGAAATTGTGCATGATCAAGGACCGGATCGAATTCATTGTACATGTTCAGCCCGTCCATTTTCTAAGAAAGATGGCTCAATTGCCGGTGTGGTGTTTACCTTGCGGGAAATAAATAAAGTTCGACGTTTAGTCAACATGATGGTGGGGGCAACCGCTCGTTTTTATTGCAAGGATATTATCGGAGAATCTAAAGTCATGAAAACCGCCTTGAAATTAATTTCAGTCGCGGCAAATTCCAGATCCAATGTTCTTTTGACAGGAGAAAGCGGTACGGGGAAGGAATTGTTTGCCCAAGCGATTCACAATCACAGCAACCGCTCGATGGGTCCTTTTGTGGCAGTTAATTGTGCGGCTCTGCCGCGAGAACTCATACAGAGTGAACTTTTTGGCTATAATGAAGGAGCTTTTACCGGAGCGAAGCGAGGAGGGAATCCGGGGAAATTTGAACTGGCTGATGGGGGGACGATTTTCCTGGATGAAATCGGTGATATGCCCATGGAATTGCAGGTCAACCTTTTGCGGGTTTTGCAGGAGCGGAAAGTAACGAGGGTTGGTGGAGACAAGGAAATTCCGGTTGATGTGCGCATCATAGCAGCTACCAACAAGAATTTGTTCAAGGATATTGATGAGGGACGCTTTCGTCAGGATTTATTCTACCGATTAAATGTATTTAGCATTCATATCCCTCCTTTAAGGGAAAGGGAAGAAGATATTGAAGTCTTGACCATGTATTTGATCCGGATTTTTTCGGAGAGTTTGGGTAAGCAAATTAAAGGAGCAGAAGCGGAATTTTTACAGGCCATCAAAAGGTACACTTGGCCTGGGAACGTCAGGGAATTGCAAAATGCCATAGAGTTCGCCATTAATATAGCTGAAGGAGATTACCTTACTGTTAAAGAATTGCCTCACACCGTTAGCTGTCCAAGGCAGGTAAGAACTGAAGGCAAGGTTATTTCTTTGTCGGAAATAGAACGGATAACCGTTGAATCTACTCTAAACCAGTTTAACGGCAATATTACGCAAACTGCCAAAGCTTTGGGGATCGGACGCAATACATTATATGATAAACTAAAAAAGATTAGGGGTTAGAGCTTAGGCTTACTAGTTATATTAGTCCGGATCACGGACTAATATAAGCTGATTGTTTGAAGTTTTCGCCAAGAGGCAATAATCCATAAATCGAAATCAGAATATTCTAAAAAGTATTCGTCTCTTTTTAGTAGGATTTTTTTGCAAGGGGGAAATAATAATGGATTTTAACAGGAAGGACGTTAATTTACTGGATGTTATTGACTTAGAATTTTTGCAGCAGTTTCAGGACACTTTTGCTCGTGTGACAGGTGTTGCTGTTTTAACTTTAGATAAGGATAACAACCCGGTGACTCAGCCGATAAATTTTATTGATATATGTATGAAATATAATCGAAGCTGCTCTGAAGGTTTAAAACGTTGTGAAATAAGTGATAAGAGAGGCGCTGAAGAATCAACTAGAACCGGAAAGCCTGCGGTATATCATTGTGAAAATGGCATGATGGATTTTGCCGCTCCCATAATGCTTAACGGCGTACGAATCGGAGCAATCCTGGGTGGACAGGTCTTGGCAAAGCAGCCGGAAAAGGAAAAATATATAAAGCACGCTGAAGTGCTGGGCGTAAATCCCCATGAATACTTAGAAGCTTTAAATAAAGTCCAAGTTATTCCGGAAGAAAGAATAAGGGAAGCAGCTAATTTGCTTTATTTGGTGAGTTCAAAAATTTCTAAAATGATCGAAAACCAGTTGCGTAAGGAAGAACTTCAAGAGGAAAAAAACCAGGCCTACAAATTGTTGGCTGCTGCGACCAGCAGCGTTACGGAAGGCCTGATGGCTGTGGACAACGATGGTAAGATCATTCATATTAATCCAGCGGCTCATGCCATTATGGGATTGTCGGATAAAAATATCGTTGGTAAACCATTGAGTTTGATTCTTGGTCCCAACAATAAGTTTAGTGAAATAGCCAGAAACGGCCTCTGGAACACTGATGAAGAAATTGTCCTGGATCAGGGTGGGGAGAGCATTCATTGTACAAGTTCTTCCCGGCCGATCTTGAAAGAAAACGGTACAATCGCCGGTGTAGTGTTTACGTTGCGGGAAATGAGAAAGGTGCGCAGGTTAGTCAACAGAATGGTAGGGGCAACTGCCCGCTTTACCTGTGAAGATATTATTGGGGAAAGTGTGGGAATGAAGAAGGCTTTTAAGTTGATCTCGGTTGCGGCTAATTCCCTTTCTAATGTCTTACTTACAGGTGAAAGCGGAACGGGTAAAGAGCTGTTTGCCCAAGCGATCCACAATCATAGCGGCCGTTCGGAGGGGCCGTTTGTCGCGGTCAATTGTGCAGCTCTGCCGCGTGAACTCATTCAAAGTGAACTATTTGGTTATAATGAGGGTGCTTTTACCGGGGCTAAACGGGGAGGCAATCCCGGTAAGTTTGAGCTGGCCAATGAGGGGACCATCTTTCTGGATGAAATCGGGGATATGCCCATGGAATTGCAGGTCAACCTTTTGCGGGTTTTACAGGAGCGGAAAGTAACCAGAGTTGGCGGAGAAAAGGTGATTCCTGTTAACGTCCGGATTATTGCAGCGACCAACAAGGATCTGATGAAGGCCGTCGAAGAAGGGCGTTTCCGAGAAGATTTGTATTACCGCTTGAATGTCTTAAATATTCATATCCCGCCCTTAAGAGAGAGAGGGAAAGATATTGAACTCTTAACTATTCATTTAATAAACATTTTTGCTGAACACTTGGGTAAGGATATTAATGGAGCTGAGCTGGAATTTTTCGAGATTATTCGTAATTATTCCTGGCCCGGAAATGTAAGAGAATTACAAAACACGGTGGAATATGCCATGAATGTGGCGGAGGGTGAATATCTCAGCGTTACGGATTTACCCCGCAGCATACATCGGCAGCCGGACTTTTTGAAGGAAGTGGGGAAAGTCATCTCCTTAACAGAAATAGAGCGAATTACTGTTGAGTCAACGTTAAAACGCTTTGACGGCAATATTACCAAAACGGCCAAAGCTTTAGGAATTGGACGCAATACCTTATATGATAAGTTGAAGAAGTTGAGGGTTAGAGCCTAGACCGGATTTAAGACAAGTGCTCGGGAAGCGAACATACTGTTCAGTTCCCGGGCACTTCTATATTAGAGATAGTATATAAACTTTTAGGGACAGCCTTTGCTTAAGAGTTGGCATAATGTTTGCAATATATCGAAAATTAACCGGCCGAATTAATCCAATGTGTTTGCAGACCCAAAACAAGGCCTATTGAAAAAGGAGTGATGATCAATGAAAGCAGCAGTGTGGTATGGACGAAAAGATGTTCGGGTTGTAGATGTGCCGGAGCCGCCATCGCCGGGCGAAGGGTGGGTAAAGGTTAGGGTGGAGTGGTGCGGGATCTGTGGTTCCGATCTCCATGAATATCTGGCAGGTCCGATTTTTATTCCGGCCGCTGAGCCTGATGCCCTCACGGGCAGTAAAGCCCCCCTTATTCTTGGCCATGAATTTTCCGGAGAAGTGGTTGAAATTGGTCCGGGAGTCAAGAATGTTCAGGTGGGAGACCGGGTTGCCCCAGATGCTTGCCAAGTGTGTTGGGAATGTTATCATTGCAAACGCATGAATTACAGTATGTGTGAAAAGTTAGCCTTTACCGGGTTAATGACTGATGGTGCCTTTGCTGAATATGTTAATGTTCCAGCCTATACTATGTATAAAATTCCGGATGATATGTCCTATGAAGCAGCTGCGGTCATAGAGCCAATAGCCGTTGGAATCCATGCCGTTCGGCAGGCACCGGTTATTGAAGGAGATAAGGTCGTTGTTCTGGGTGCCGGAACGATTGGGCTCGCGACTTTACAGGCCGCCAAGGCAGCCGGAGCCAGTAGAGTCTATGTGATTGAAATGGCTAAGGCCAGAAAAGAATATGCTCTGAATATGGGGGCGACGGCAGTTTTCGATCCGAGAGAAGTGGACGTTGTAGCCAAGATTAAGGAACTTACTGATGGATTAGGGGCAGATGTTACCTTCGAATGTGTCGGGAATGAGAAGACAGCACCCCTGGCCATACAATTGGCGCGAAAAAGCGGCAAAGTGGTCATGGTAGGAATCTTTGAACGGGAAAGCTCGTTTAACTTTTTTGAGGTAACTGCTAATGAAAAACACATTATAGGATCCTTAGCTTATAATGGAGAGTTTGCTACAGCAATAGATTTGTTGAATGACGGGCGGCTTTCTGCCGAACCCATGATTACGGGAAAAATCAAACTTGAAGATATTATTGAAAAAGGATTCGATGAGCTGGTGAACCGGAAAGAGGCAAATATCAAAATACTGGTTTCTCCCCGCTAAGTAATAGGCTTCTGTGGTGTTCGAAGATCGAACGGGTGTTCAATTCACGACCAGCGGAAGGGCCGGGGCAAGACTAACTTGCTTCACTATGAAGTTGAAAATTCGTGGCCAAACCTTGTTTAATCAGCTGCAAAAGTTAAGCTGGCATATGGCTTGCTTAGATATCCATGTCAGCAAAGGGGGGATGGGAGGGAGATTAATGTTTGTCTGACAGTTTATGTGGATTTGGGCCGGAATCAAAGCTTATTCGGAAGAGGAGTGATTTAAAGTGGCGCTTAATAAAGAACAAATGCTTGATTTATATCGTCAAATGCGTACGATCCGAGAATTTGAAGAGACCGTTGCTAAGTTCTTTTCACAAGGTCAAATTCCTGGTTTTGTTCACTTGTACATCGGTGAAGAGGCTGTGGCTACGGGAGTCTGTGCGAACTTAGAAAAACAGGATTATATCGCAAGTACACATCGGGGGCATGGCCATGGAATTGCCCGTGGAGCATCAATTAACAAAATGATGGCTGAAATTTTCGGCAAGATTGATGGGGAATGTAAAGGAAAAGGCGGTTCCATGCATATTGCCGATGTAGAACTGGGCTTTCTTGGTGCGAATGGGATTGTGGGAGCAGGTATGCCCTTAGCTACCGGGGCAGCTTTTGCCGCTAATTATCTGAAGACCAATGGAGTTGCTGTCTGCTTTTTCGGGGATGCGGCCTCAAACCGGGGTACGTTTCATGAATCCCTGAATATGGCGAGTATTCAGAAGCTGCCGGTAGTTTTTGTTAATGAGAATAATATGTACGGTATTTCCATGAGCCAGGAAAGGCACCAAAACATTATAGACATTGCAGACCGTGCTGGGTCCTACGGAATGCCGGGTATGGTTGTGGACGGCAATGACGTTATGGCAGTCTATGAAGCAGCAGAAGAAGCCGTCAAACGTGCTCGTGCCGGCGGAGGTCCCGTTTTGATTGAATGTAAAACCTATAGGCATCACGGCCATTTTGAAGGGGATCCCTGCGTATATCGAAGCGATGAGGAAGTGAATGGCTGGAAAGCGAAAGACCCTTTGCCGCGGTTTGCCCAACGTTTGCAGGAAATGAAAATAGCTGCAGAGGCTGAAATCAATCAAATTGATACTGAGGTTCAAAAGATAATTGCTGATGCGGTTGAGTTTGCTCAAAAAAGTCCTGTACCGTCTCTTGATGAACTCACGAGGGATGTTTACTGCGACTAAGGAATTTGAAGGGGTGAGATTATTATGGCAGAAAAGACGTATTCCCAAGCGATCAATGAGGCCCTGGAAGAAGAAATGCGCAGGGATGAGAAAGTTTATATTTTAGGAGAAGATGTCGGGGCATTCGGGGGGTGTTTTGGAGTAACAACAGGTCTTCTTGAAAAATTCGGTGCTGAAAGGGTGTTGGACGCTCCGATCTCTGAGACAGCCATTATGGGTTCAGCTGTAGGGGCGGCAGTCGCCGGCTTGCGCCCGGTTCCGGAAATCATGTTTGTGGATTTTGTAGGTGTTTGTCTCGATGAGCTGTTAAACCAAGCAGCCAAGATGCACTATATGTTTGGCGGCAAAGCTAAGGTACCGCTGACGTTAAGGATGGCTTGCGGAGCCGGAGTGGGTGCTGCAGCCCAACACTCTCAAAGCCTGGAAGCCTTAATGTGCCATTTTCCGGGGATTAAAGTAGTTATGCCGGCAACAGCAGCCGATGCTAAAGGCTTGTTGAAAACGTCCATCCGTGATGATAATCCGGTGGTATTCTTAGAGCATAAAGCTCTTTATGGAGCAATGGGTGAAGTCCCTGAAGGGGAGTATACTATCCCCCTTGGCAAAGCGGATATCAAGCGAGAAGGAAAAGATGTCACGATCTTAGCTTATTCCATGATGCTTCATAAAGCGTTAGCCGCTGCGGAAACCTTATCTCAAGAGGGAATTGAAGCAGAAGTGATTGATCCTCGTACCCTGATTCCCTTTGACAAGGAAACGTTGTATAAATCACTGGAAAAAACAGGACGCTTGGTTATTGTACATGAAGCGGTTAAACAGGGGGGATTTGGGGGCGAGATCGCGGCCTTAGCCGCGGAAGAATGTTTTGATTTTCTGGATGCTCCTATTAAGAGGGTAGCGGCACCCTTTACACCTATTCCTTTTGCATCTAACCTGGAAGCGGCATTTATTCCGGATGAGGCAAAAATCATCGCGGCTGTGAAATCCTTTTTCTAGACAAGAAGCATTCTCCGTAAAGGGCGGCCGTTGTTCGGTTGCCCTTAGCTCTTAGGTAGGAGGAGAAGAATATGATTGCTGGAATTATTGCCAATCCCGCTTCAGGAAAAGATATCCGACGGTTGGTGGCTCACGCCACGGTCTTTGATAATCAGGAAAAGGTAAATTTGATCCGGAGAATTTTGCTTGGACTTCAAGCTGCAGGGGTTAAGCAGGTTTGGTTTATGCCGGACTATTATGGTTTCTACGAGCAGGCTTTAGATGTTTTCCGCGGTGAAAATCAATTAACCATGGAAACCAAGCTCTTACCCATGGAGTGTAAGGCCAAACAAGAGGATTCACAGCTGGCAGCAGCCAAAATGGCAGAAATAGGGGTTCGCTGCTTGGTAACCCTGGGCGGCGACGGGACAAACCGGGTTGTGGCTAAAGGAGCGGGAGAGGTTCCGATTATGCCTGTTTCCACAGGAACCAATAATGTTTTCTCGGTTATGGTGGAAGGAACTATCGCGGGCTTGGCAGCTGGTTTGGTTGCTACAGGTCTGGTTGAACAAGAGTGTTCTTTGCTTCGCACCAAAAAGCTAATTATCTATATCAATGGCCAAGCGGTTGATATAGCCTTAATAGATGCTGTTGTACTAGCTGAGCAGTTTATCGGTTCTCGGGCTATTTGGGACATCGGTAAGATCCGGCAGATTGCTGCTACCTGCGGCGAGCCCGTTCATATTGGTATTGCAGCAATCGTTGGTGCCCTGCGTCCCATTGATAAGCGGGAAGCCAAAGGGATCAACATAACCATCTCAAGTGGCTCACTCAAGGTAAAAGCAGCGGTTGGGCCTGGTCTGATTCGTTCGGTTCCGGTAAGTTCCTATGAATTAATCAGCCCCGGTCAGAAAGTCGTTGTCAATCATGTCCCGTGTGTTATAGCAGTTGATGGAGAGAGGGAGATTTTAGTTGGTCCGGAAGACTGTGCCGAAATAGAACTAGTCCAGACAGGGCCGTTTGTGGTCGACTTCCAAAGCACTTTAAAGCGTGCGGCCCAAAAAGGGTTATTTATAAAGGGCTGAATCAGTCTTAGCAGAGTAAACAAGCAGAGAAATTGGAGGTAAAGGAAAAATGGCACATATAATGCTTATGCCCAAATTAGGTTTAACCATGAAAAAAGGAAAAATCGTGAGTTGGTTAAAAAAGGAAGGGGAGGCGGTGGATCTAGGAGAAGCTCTCTTAGAGGTGATGACCGAAAAAGTTAATATTAATGTTGAATCACCTTATAAAGGCGTTCTTTATAAGATTATCGGTGCTCCGGGCACGAGTTATCCGATCTCAGTTCCCCTTGCTGTTTTAGCGGAAGAAGGGGATGATGCCGCTGCTTTGGAAGCCGCTCTGGATGAAGCGAAAAGTGTTTTGCAAGCGGCACTGGCCGGCGGGAATGATGGAGCAGAGAAGAAGAAAGAAGCAAAACCGGTTAAACCTTTTGGGGTTTTTGCCGGTACCGGCAAGGTATCTCCTCGTGCGGCAAAACTCGCCGCTAAAGAAGGTATTGCGGTTGAATTAATCAATGGCAGCGGTCCAAACGGCAAGATTGTCGAAGCAGATGTGTTAAATTATATCCTTCAGGTTAAGGGAGAGGCCGCTTCGGAGCTGAGGCCTATAGATCCTCAGAGTATGCGGGGCGTTATAGCGGATCGTATGCTTAAAAGCCGGAGAGAGGCTGCCCATGTCACCATCATGAAAGATGTGGATATGACCTCGCTGCAAGATGTCCGAGATCAATTAAATACTCTGGGCGCAGACAAACGAGTAAAGTTTTCCTTTACAGATTTCCTGGTTAAGTTTACAGGGCAGGCTTTAGCAGAATACCCGCTTGTAAACTCGCGAAGCACCGCTAAAGAGATTGAATTAGCCAAATCAGTTCATGTAGGGGTAGCCGTCGCCTTGGAAGAGGGGCTCGTGGTTCCCAATGTGAAAAATGTTCCGCTTCTTTCTCTTGAACAAATTTCGGCAAAAATAAAAGACTTGGCAGCGCGGGCTCGGAATTCTGAACTTGACCCGTCAGAGATAGAACAAGGGACGTTTACAATTACTAATTTGGGGGCTTACGGTGTGGAGGGGTTCACACCCATTATCAATCGGCCGGAAACCGCTATTCTCGGAGTTGGTACTATAAAACAGAAACCAGTAATGGTCGATGGACGCTTAGAAAATCGCTATTTCATGACCCTCAGCCTTTCTTTTGATCACAGGATTATCGACGGTTCCCTGGCTGCGGAGTTTTTAGGCCGGCTCATCGAAATGTTGGAAAATCCCTATCCTTGGTTCCAGTTGCAGCCCCAAAGTAATGACGATCTTCTCATTCAGACCGGAGGCCAAGAAACCCCTCACGATCTCTTGGAGGCGTTTTCCGGCGGGATAGCCGAATTGAAAGAAGAAGCACCGGAATTGGCCATTGGCTTTGAAAACCTCATGGCACCGGTCTTTTGCGAGGGCGAATTGGGGATTATGGAAAAAGAATTAATGGCGGTGGCCGTCGCTGTTTATGGCAAATGTGAGTACTGTATTGCTGCCCATGTTTATAATGCCATGAATGCCGGAGCCTCTGCTGATCAAGTTTTGGAGGCCGCCGGAGTCGCTGTGGCTTTTGGAGGCGGCCCGGCTATGGCTTATACCGTAACAAAAGTTCGCGAATGCGTCAAAGCTTTTGGCGGTTAAAGAAAGCGGGGATAACCGATGGTTGGATTGTTTCGCCCTACGTATCTTCTTGACCTTGGGAAAGCGGACTATCAACCGGTTTGGCAAATCCAGAAGAATCTACAAGATCTCAGGATTAAGGGTCAGGTCGAGGATAGCTTTATCTTGGTCGAACACCCTCCCACAATCACGTTAGGGAAAGCCGGCAGCAGGGAACATATTCTGGTTGGAGAAGAATGGCTCGCTGCTCACGAATTTCAGGTTTTCCGGATTGAAAGGGGAGGGGATGTTACTTTTCACTGCCCGGGCCAACTTGTCGGCTATCCGATCCTGGATCTCAAGGCATACAAAAAGGACATCCATTTGTTGGTTTATAAATTAGAAGAAATGATGATAAGAACGCTTTCGGCCTTTGGAATCCAAGCAGAGCGACGCCCTGGGTTTCCCGGAGTCTGGGTTGGAGAGAAGAAAATTGCCAGCATTGGCTTAGGGGTCAATCATTGGGTGACAATTCATGGTTTTGCCCTTAATATTAACACGGATTTGTCTCAGTTTAAGACCATTGTGCCTTGCGGCTTGCCTGGTGTGCAAATGACCTCACTGGCTGAAGAATTGAACTGCCCGGTTAGTATTTACGAGGTCAAAAATAGGGTCATTGAAGAAATGTGTACGTTATTTTCGTGGGAAATTCGCCCCCTGTCTCAAGACGTAGAAAGATTATTGGTTGATGGCGGCCTGAAAGCACAGGTTTTTCGACCAAGTTGGTTAACGGTTCCGGCTCCTTCTTCGGGGGTGATCGAAGAAATGGAAGGGATTTTGGCCAAGGGTCGCTTGCATACGGTCTGTGAGGGGGCATGTTGTCCCAATGCAGGTGAATGCTTTGCTTTAGGCACGGCCTCATTTATGATTCTTGGTGATGTCTGCACCAGGGGATGCCGTTTCTGTGCAGTAAGCAAAGGAATCCCCTGTCCGCCTGATCAGGCAGAAGCGGAAGCCCTGGCCGATACCGTCAAAACCCTTAACCTTAAACACGCTGTCATTACATCAGTGACTCGGGATGATTTGCCGGACGGCGGAGCAGAGGAGTTTGCCCGGGTTGTGAGAGCTCTGCGCTTGAAGACTCCATTGACAAGTATTGAACTCTTGATTCCTGATTTGGCGGGATCGGAACAAGGGTTGGAAAGGATTGTTGCCGCTAAGCCGGAGGTCATTGGTCACAATATAGAAACAGTGCCCGAGCTTTATCCTCGCGTGCAGCCGGGGGCAAATTATGAGCGCTCGTTGAAAGTTCTGGCCAATGTTAAACGACTTGATCCCGGGATTAAAACTAAAAGTGGTTTGATGGTTGGTCTTGGCGAGAAAACCCAGGAAGTATGCCGCGTTATGGAGGACTTGCGCGCAATAGGCTGTGATTACCTTACCATCGGCCAATACCTGCAGCCCACGCCTAAACATCTGCCGGTAAAAGGGTTCATACCTCCGGCTATGTTTGCTTGGTATCGGGAGCAGGCCCTTAAACGCGGTTTTAAAAAAGCGGAATGCGGCCCCTTAGTCCGCAGTTCTTATCATGCCCAACCCTAACGGAGGTGGAAACTATGGCAATTATTGAAGGTTACAATTTACCTGATGACCTCTACTATACGGAAGATCATGCCTGGGTGAAAGTAGAGGGAAATTTAGTCAGAGTAGGAATGAATGATTTTGCCCAGAAATTAGCGGGAGATATCTCCTTTGTTAAACTGCCTAAAGTCGGTAAAGAAGTAGCAATAGGCAAACTTCTCAGCTCTATGCAGTCGGGGAAGTGGGCGGGACGTATCGAGGTGCCGGTGACAGGTAAGATCGTGGAGGTCAATAAAGTGTTATTGCATGAACCGCAAAAGATGAACCATGATTGTTATGGAACTGGTTGGATTGCGCTGATTGAACCTAGCAATTTCCAGGAGGACTCCTCCAAACTCATGGATGGGGCGCAAGCCGCAGTATGGCTTAAAGGAGAAATTGCCCGGAATGTTCCGGGTAAGGAGGGGTAATCATGGAACAGGCTCTGCAAAATATATGCGGGGAAAAAAGGGCCACTACAGATCCTTTTGAACTCGCTCCATATGCTCAAGATGTCGCCTATGTCCCCGCTATTCTGGTCAATTTACTCACCAATCCTCTCCCGAAAGCTGTGGTCCAACCCATCTCTGCAGAAGAAATTTCTCGTTTGATCAAGTGGGCCAGGCAAAGTAAAATGCCGGTCACTGTCCGGGGCGGAGGCTCTACTGCATATTTCAACTCTGTGCCGCTGCGAAGTGGTTTAGTGATTGACACGAATCGCCTCCAAGGTTTTTCCGAAATTGAGCTGGATCAGGTGAGCCAGAAAAAAATGGTGTGGGTCAAAGCAGGTATGACTTGGAAAGACCTTGATGACAGATTGGGCCTGCAGGGCTGTGCGGTGTGCTCCAGCCCAAGTAGTGCACCCTCCGCTACCATCGGAGGATGGGTTTCCATGGGAGGCTTAGGTATCGGGTCTGTCCCTTATGGCTCAGTTCACGAGCAGGTTATGGCTATCCGGGGGGTGACAGCCGCCGGAGAAATCTTCGAATTATCACGACCTGATCAAGGCCCAGCCAGGAACAAGGAGTCTGAGCAATCAGGCTTACAGTTTAATGATTTGCTGGGAACTGAAGGAACCCGGGGGGTTATTACGGAGATTAAGCTGTTGGTGCGTGACCTTCCGGAAAAAGAGGAACACCTCTTAGCGGTCTTTAATAATGAAACGGATACGGGTGCGATGATGTCCTGGCTGGGTGGAGAACAGTTTCCTTCTCTGTATAATGTGCATTTTAGTAGTCCGGAATTCATTATGACGCTTCAAAAAGCCGGCTACGCTCAGGAGATTCCTCCTGGAAAGTTCAGCCTGGAAATTGATCTGGAGGGCAATCGTGACGAAGTGGATCAAGCGGTTGCTCAGATCATAAAACAAGTGAAAGTCTTTGGCGGTTCTTTGCTGCCTGATGAGGTAGGAGCGAAGGAATGGGCTGATCGGTTTAAATCTCTCCGGCTGGAACAAACCCTTCCTTCCCTCCTGGCAGCAGAAATGACACTTCCGGTCAGAAATTTTGAGGCCTTTTATAAGAGCTTAAGTAAATTGGGCCAAAAGACCAACACCCTGTGCGTTACCTATGCCCACCTCGTGTCTCCTGAAATGGCCTTGGTGATGGTTCTTTATCCCTCAGATGAACTCAGCCTGATCCGTTACATCGTCGATCTGAGCTTTACCAGCAAATTATACAAGCTGGGACACAGCTTGGGTGGTAAACCCTACGTGATTGGTTTCTGGAATACACCTTATTTAGGGAAAATATATGACAAGGAAGAAAGAGAACGTCGCTGCCGGCGCAAACAAGCGGTTGATCCCCAAGCTATACTCAATCCCGGTAAGGGCTACAATCCCCCGTCAATTATTCTCAACAGCTATGTCTTTGGTTTGGGGATGATCATGCTTGGTCTCTTGCGGCCTTTGGTCCTTAAAATCCTCAAAGGAGGAGAAGGACAATGAAAACCCTTGAAGAACTTCGGGAGCAAATCGCTAAAACCAGTTATATTTGTGGGAGCTGCGGCAGCTGCCGAAGTGTCTGTCCCGTTTACCGGGAAATTGGCTGGGAATCCTCGGCACCACGCAGGAAAATTGCTTTGGCCAAAGAGATATTCCTGAAGAAAAAAGAGCAACAAACCACGGGCCAATATGCCCAGCGTTTGCAGGAGTGTACGCTGTGCGGCAAATGCGCGGAAATATGCGCAGCCGGGATTAAAACCCGTGAGCTTTGGCTGAAGCTGCGGGAAGATTTAAGAGCTCGGGGAATGGAACATCAGAACTTAAGTCAGATGGCGCTGCAAGTTAAAGCGACACATAATATAAGCACGTTCCCGAATGAAAATCGCCTTGACTGGGCGGAGGATTTAGATGAGTTTGAAGTAGAAGCCTGCAAAGCCGGAAGCGAGGTCGCCTACTTTGTAGGCTGCGTGTCTTCCTTCTATCCCATGTCAGTTGGAATCTCCCAAAGTATTGTCAGTTTATTGGATCGAGCAAATGTTAGTTACACTGTTCTGGGAAGTGAGGAATGGTGTTGTGGATTTCCCCTCCTCGCTGCGGGAAATTCTCACCAAGTTACTGAATTAGCCAAACATAATGTGGAAAAGGTACGCACTCTCGGTGTCAAAACCTTAATAACGGGCTGTGCATCCTGTTATCATACCTGGACCCACGAATATCCCGCGATCCTCGGGGGAAGTCTGGGCTTTGAGGTGCTCCATGCCACACAGTATCTGGCAGGATTAGTCCGTACAGGACAATTAGAGCCGGGCAGTTTAGATGAAACCGTCACTTATCATGACCCCTGCGATTTAGGCCGTAACAGCGGAATTTATGACGAGCCCCGAGAACTATTACTGGCTATAGAGGGGGTTGATTTTGTAGAAATGCCTCACCGCCGGGAGATGGCTGATTGCTGCGGCGGAGGAGGGAATCTAGCCGCCGTAGATAAGGAGTTAAGCCAAGGGATTGCTGTGCAGCGGGTCCGGGAGGCCGCAGCTGCCGGGGCAACTATTTTAACCTCTGCCTGCCAGCAATGTGTACAGACCTTGCAAATGGCGGCGAGACAGGAGAAATTGCCCCTTGAGGTTCTAGATGTTACAGAGTTATTGTGGCGATCCTTGGAAGAATAGGATAATTCGCTATTGAAATAGGAATATAATGAGAGAGTGGGTGAAGATATGAAGATCGGAGAGTGGGATTTCCCGGAAGAATTGCTCTATGATGATCATCATCAGTGGCTCAAACGTGAGGATGAAACGGTTACCGTTGGCTTGACTGACTATGGTCAATACACTAGGGGAGATATTTTATACTTGAGTCTGCCGGAAGCCGGTGCTCAAGTGAAGGCAGGCGAGGCTGTAGGTTCTCTGGAAACGGGAAAATGGGTCGGGCGTTTTTATGCTCCTCAGACAGGGGAAATCTGCGCGGTGAACGCGGAGGTGCTGGCAAACACCCGCTTGATTAATCAAGATCCCTATGGGCAAGGCTGGCTTTTTAAAATGAAAACTCATTTGTTTGAAGGGCAATTGCTGATGTCCGTGGAGCAGCTTAAGGTCTGGTTAGACAGGGAGTTAGAAAGGGAGAAGGCCTGTGATGTCTAATACTCACGCTTGTTCTCAAAGTGAAAGTCCGGAAGTTATCCAAACAAGTCTTGCTGCCGCGATGACCCTCGGTTTAAAAGGCGGTATTTTTTATCGGGATGCCAAGCTTACCTGTTTAAACTTGCTCCTGACTTATCAAGAGGGCTGTCAGGGACGCTGTGCTTATTGTGGTTTGGAACAAAAACGTTCTGAAAAAACTAAAGGAACAACCTTCATTCGAGTTGCTTGGCCCACCTATTCCTTTGATCTCATTCTTGAACGGACAAAACAATATCAAAACTCTTTGCAGCGAATTTGCTTATCCATGATTACCCATAAGCGGGCCATGGAGGATTCATTAAATCTCATTGCCCGCTTACACAGGGAAGTCAATTTACCGATTAGTATTCTTTGCGCCCCAACGCTGATCCATAAGACGGAAGACCTGCATAAACTCAAAGAGGCCGGGGCCGATCAGCTTGGAGTGTCGATTGATACGGCGACTGCAGAAATTTTCGAGAAATACCGAGGAAAAGGTGTACGGGGACCTCATCGCTGGGAGCATTACTGGGAGATATTAAGCAAGGGTGTTGCTGTTTTTGGTCAAGGTCAGGTCAGTGCTCATCTCATTGTTGGTTTGGGAGAAAGTGAACGCGAGATGGTCATGGCGTTTCAGCGAATCCACGACTTGGGTGCAGTGGCCCACCTCTTTTCGTTTTATCCTGAACCGGGGAGTGCTCTGGCTGAGAAAGCAGCCCCCTCTCTTGGTCAATACCGTCGGATGCAATTAGCCCGTTTTCTAATTATGAATGATATGGCGAGTGCCGAAATTATGGGCTTTAACAGCTTTGAACAAGTATATGATTTTGGCATAAATGTTGAACCTTTTGTTGCTTCCGGTCAACCTTTCCGCACGTCCGGCTGTCCTGGCAAGGATGGAGAGACCGCTTGCAATCGGCCTTACGGCAATGAACGCCCCGGTATTATCTTGGCCAATTATCCTTTTGCCCCCAATAGGCAAGATGTGGAGCAGATCAGGGGTGAACTCTACGCCGGACTTATGGAGGGTGTTGAACAATTTGAATTCGAGGGATGACCTGTTCTGGTCGGAATCTGATCAGAACGCAAACTTATCGGATCTGCTGAAGGAAGCCTGGAATTTACGCCGAAAAACATTTCCTGATTTGATCCACTTTGCAGTTCCCGGCGGGAGGCACTATGATGGAAAGTATTTTAGCAATTCGGGACGATTTCTCAATGTGAGTATCACAGGAATGTCTTGTGCTCTTCAATGTGACCATTGTCAGGGGATAATGCTGAATGGAATGATTCCAGCTCTAAACCCTGAAAAACTACAGGAACTGGGAATTACCCTGCAAAAAAAAGGCGTTACCGGACTTCTTATAACAGGAGGATGTGATCGTGAGGGGCAAGTCCCCCTTAAGCCTTTTTTGACGGTTGTTACTTATCTAAAATCCTTAGACTTTACGATTCATGTGCATACGGGCTTAGCAGATAAAGAAACAGCAGTTGGGTTAAAACGGGCTGGAGTTGATAAGGTTTTTTTAGATATGATTGGTGATGCAGATACAATTCGCAGGGTTTATCATCTTGACCGTAAGCCTAGTGCCTTTATAAATGCTTTAGAAACTCTGCTAGCCGAGGATTTGGATGTCGTCCCGCATGTGGTTCTCGGCTTAAACTATGGGAAAATCATGGGAGAAGAAAATCTCATTCAAACGTTAAGTGACTATCCTCTGGAAACGTTGGTGTTGGTTGCTTTACGAGCCGTGCCGGGTTCTCCGATGGGCGGAGTCAGGGGACCGGATCCGGCTGAGATTGTCAGGATCACCGCTCAAACTCGTCTCTTGAATCCTTCGCTAAAACTAAGTTTTGGTTGTGCTCGACCCTGCACTCAGAAGGCTTGGTTGGAGAGAGGGCTTATTGCAGCGGGAATTAACACCTTGGCCTTTCCCCTCGATGAAACCATAGATTTAGCCTTAGCGTGGGGGTTGAAACCTGTCATGAGTGAGATGTGCTGTGGTGGACTGTAGGAAAAAGGAGAAAGAACTAAATAGAGGGGAGCAAGTTGATGACGATTGAACTCTTTGATGCTATTGCTGATGAATATGATAACTGGTACAGAACGGAAATTGGACGAGCAGCCGATCAAGTGGAGCGTGATCTGGCTGTTCAGCTCTTTCAACCATCCGGTCTCAAGTTGTTAGAAATCGGGTGTGGAACCGGACAATACACGACTATGTTAGCAGAACAGGGTTATGTTATCACGGCCGTTGATATATCTGAAAAAATGATGGCACGAGCTCGAGAGAAAATTATGGACATGGGGTATCAGGTGAAATGGATCAATGGGGATATCACTCGAATTATGAATCAACTTGAGCAGTATTATGGTATTCTTTCAATGAGTGCTTTTGAGTTTATTCCAAATCCGGAGGAAACCTTAGCTGGATTATTCGAGCATTTAGAGTCTAAAGGATGTTTGGTAATTGGGGTGATTGCAGGAGAATCTCCCTGGAGCGAGTTCTATCGCAGGAAAGCTATTGCAAAACCTGAATCTGTATTCGCCCATGCACGGTTTTATACGGAATCCGAAATTCGTCAATGGAAGGTAGGCGGAAGGCTTGAAATTGGTAAAGCACTTTATTTTCCGCCTGAGGTGTCTTCGATAGAACGAGCTTTAACAATGGAAATGCAGAAAAATACGAACCCTGGTTTTATGGTCGCCAAGTGGGTAAAAGAATGATTGTTGGGTGTTTGATAGCTTCCCCCTCCCCATAACAGGGCAATTTTTTAAATGCATGCAGTTTGAATAGAAACAGGGGGAGATTTGCCTATACTCATAAAACGTCTGGGTTTTTCTGAGCCGCATCTAGGGCATTTACTCAATTCTCTTCCGATGAGTTTTTCAATAAGTTGGAGGGTTGAGAGCTTCTCTCTGGTTAATAGAGTCTGGGTAAGCTGTTTACAAAGTTTTAACTTTGTAGTCTTATTACGATTTCCGAGCAAGCCGTAGTGTCTAATTTTCATGAAGCCACTCGGCAAAATATGAATAAGGAATCTGCGAATAAACTCTTCTGCGGAAAGAATCATCACCTTTTGCTGGCTGTTATCCTTATAATCCCGCCATTTAAAGGAGACCGTATCTTTTTCAAGATAGAACTTTAACTGGAATGAAGAATTTCTTTCTGCTGTTCACCCATTTCCCGAGGGAAGATAATCCACCACCGGGGACAATGCAGTGATGCGGAACGTGTGTAAAGGTTTGCCCGCGTAACAATATAAAACTCAATGAGCTTAAACCAGCATATGGGGGGAATTGCGAATTTTGTCTTGCGTGTATAAACCTTTGTCCGCAAAAGGCAATCCGATTAAAAAAAGAAAGTAATCCAAATGCGCGCTATTTAAATGGAAATGTTACATTAAAAGAAATTATCACGGCAAATAATTAAATAAGGATAGTAGAACAAATCAGGCTGCCTCGTGTTATGAGGCGGCCTGAGCCCTGGAATAGTCAGGGATTGGTTTCATCATTTTGTCTGGAAGATTACGCTATAATGCGGACAAAGAACGGATCAATCAACTCCTCGATGACCAGGACTACGAGCTGATTCGTGGCTTTGGCGGGCAGTTGGAGCATTTGTAACTAAAGCGTTTTTTTAATCGTTACCTAAGATAACTACAATACCTCTCCCACCATCTACTAGCACACGATCCCCCGTTTTTAATCTCATCATTGCATTACCACAGCCCAAAACTGCAGGAATCCCTAATTCACGCGCAATCACAGCGGCATGGGAGAGCGGGGCCCCTACATCAGTAATTATCGCACACGCGCGAGGGAAAAGTGGTGTCCACGCAATATCAGTTTGAGATGTCACAAGAATTTCGCCCTTTTGGAGTTGATCTCCTTCCGCAATACTTTTTAAACAGCGCACAATTCCTTCTAAACGGCCGGCCGATCCAGGTGAACCAACAATGGTATTCGTATTTGGCTCTTCAACATTTGTTTTAACATTACTTGACTTTGCATCAAAAAAATCATTTCTTCGATTAGGATTTAAAGTCCACTCATAGGGATCAAAACGCCCACTTATCACAGAAGGGTAAGCAGGTAATGCACAATATTTTTGATAGGTAAGCTTGCGAGCAGAGATAAATTTTAGGACATGTTGATCACCGGAAAGAACATCCATTAGTTCATTAATGGTCAAGAAGAAAATATCCTCTCCAAGTCCTGTCAATTCTCCAGCCCGAAGTGCAATACATCGAGCTAACCAACGATCGCGTACATACTCAGAGCGTACAGCTTCACGTATCCGACCCTTTGCCGCGATTTTTTTAATTTGGCCAAGCTTACTCTTTGCCTTTCGGGGATACTCTGTTTCAAAACGGCTCCAAGTGATCTCAAACTCCGATTGCCTTTTACGTAATATGGCCTCTACGTCAATCGGCGCTGTGTCAAATTGATTTAGCTGATCATCAAACCAATTTGCATCTTCTGCTGGACGTGGAACAGATAATTCAAATTCATTCGGTCCTCGATGTCCGTAACGCCTTAAATAATCCGTTCGGCTAATCTGCCCTGCTGCAATTTTAGATATACCGAGAACCGGTCCTAAACTCTCGAGCAACTCAGAATCGACATCTATGCTTATACTGCTGCTTAATCCGGAAATTAGCCTATCGGCATCATCGGCACCAACTAATTCTGTCATTTCACGACGTAATTTCATCGCATTATTAGAGAATTGAGTTACACTGCTCATTACGAACCAAACTGTATTTTTGAGATGAGGTAATAGTTCACGTTGCCATAATAAACTGAGATCGTTGTTAGTTGGGCTCGCCTTAATCTTTGCTTGCATCCGCTCACAATACTGCGCATTGGATTTTAAAAATGTTGATACTGTTTTTTGAGCCTGCCTTTGTTTATAGACCATTTTTACCAAATTACACATTGCCAGTAACATTGATAATTTGGGCAGTTTGATAATTGGAATATCAACGCCTTCGGGAAGTTGTGTATATAACAATCCTTCAAGAAAACGTAAAATATGGTCTTTACTTCGTCTTAAGCTATGGAAAATGGAGGCATAGATACTTAAGTTTAGATAAATTCTTCCCCCGATGTTTCCGGAGGAAGGGTATCCCGGAAGAAGTGCCCACGACTCATAAATCTCACGTTGCACAGTCCAAGTCAGCGGTGTCATCACTTCGGGAATCGCCTCGCCAAAATTAACATTTGACCAAAGGAAATTTCCTGTTGCGCTATCATTCCATTCCCCTGTCGTTGGATTATAGCCAATCAGCGTAGTAATTGGTCGAGATTGCAAGACATAAAGCCTCTTATCAGCAATGGCCCATTCGATATCCTGTGGGCATTTCAGTTCTTTTTCTAACTGTTTGCCAAGATTCAGTAATTGATGAGCAAATCGTTCAAGTTCTTTTGGTACTGTTTGAATAGACCGTGTTCGATCTAATGTAAATGTATATGGATTCACTTTTCCCGAAACAAGGTCTTCTCCTAATCCAAAAACAAAATTCCCTGACATTTCATGGCGATTGACCGTTACAGGATTCGCCGTAAACAAAACACCTGATATCTCTGCTTGAACCATAATTTGTACAACGACTGACATGTCATGGCAACCATCAATTCCTTTGACATCGCTATAACTTTGCACTTCTTTGCTATATCGCGAGTGGCGTACCGTTTCAATACCTTCTTTGATTTCATCATCAAGGTGTAGGTTAAGTACAGTGTCAAACTGACCGGCAAAAGAAGCTGCGATTGAATCTTCGGCAAGGCCCGAAGAACGTACAGCAAAGGATGCATCCCCACAGTCCTTGCGCAAGGCTGCAAGGCAATCCTTGATTTGTTTCCATGCCTCTGGCGTTAACTCATCTTGTTTATACGCAGATGGAAGTATTACAAAGCCATTCGGCACTACATATCCTTTTTGAAAAAGAAAGGCTAAAGTTCCGCCTTTTCCTCCTGCAAGGTGCCGTTTTTCAACGCTTAATTCATTGAACATATACACATGGGTCATGCACTTTTCTCCTCTTTAAATATCTTTTGTTTTTCTACTTTTTCCGAATTATTGGTTTTGGGCACTTAAGTTCTCGATAAGTGCCTGTAATGCCCATTCTAAAGCGTTTGCAGTTTGATTTGCATTCAGTTCAAAACGTTGCCGAAGCGTATTCCATGTCAATGAACTATGAAGATGAGAAAGTATAGCTGCCCGTTGTTTTGCCACATCAGCCGGTATATCTGGAATACGTTCAATAATCAATTCTATGTACTTCTGATCTCGCTCACGTCTGCTCCGAGGTTGAATATTTTGAATAGCTAGTGCTACGGTAAATGCTTGCAGAATCGTCGAATGTTCTTCAAAGACTTCGACTGTTTTTTTCGTCACTTCCGGCAGTTGCTCGATGTTTAGTGATTTTAGTGTCAGATTCTGCCCCACAATTCCTGCTGCAGATTCATATAGTGCTTCTAAAAGAGATTCTCGTGTTGGAAAATGCTGATATACGGTGCCATACGAAACACCGGCTCGATCCGCTACTTCTTTCATACTGAAAGTAAGAATACGCCCTTCGTTAATAATCTCTGCTAAGGCATTCATGATTTGGGTTCGGGTAAGTTCACGTTGTTGGTTCCGTAGAGCACTTTGATAATGACGTTTCGATTCTTGTTTATTCATAGGATCAACTCCATTATAAATTAGATAGTGGTCATCTATATTTAATTATGGTTCTTTAATGCCAAATATGCAACAAGAAATAAATACGATTTACATTACGCATTATCATCTGGACCATTTTGCCGCAGCGGGTTATTAGTTGGGTATCAATGGGTTCTTTTTTTCTAACTGGGTAGCAGGGATCTTAATAAATTAATCGAATACCAGCAAATGAAGAAGATTATTTTTGATACTATAATGCTAATATTTATAATTACTGGAGATGGAAAAATGATACCTCCAAACGAAAGTATCAATTCAGTGATTGAAGAATTAAAGAGGCAAAACAGCCGTTTGGCTATCATAAATCAAATTGCTCAAAGCATTAATGTGGAAATGTCCTATGAGGAAATTATTGAGCAGGTAGCTACTCCTTTACGAAGCGTGTTACCCTATGATTTATTGAGTTTCTGCCTTTTGGAAAATGATCAGCTAATTATTAAGTCAGGCGTTCCCAAGGAGCAAAAAAAATTAGGAGTTGGCTGGAAGTTGTCCCGTCAAAACTCTGCACCTTGGAAAGCCATTAAGGATAAAAGCTGCTTCCTCAGGCAGGATATATGGAATGACAGCCATAGATACATGGAAGATGGCACTCTGCGGTCATTAGGGATAAAGTCAGCAATCATGGCTCCGCTTCTCGTCAAAAATGAAGTTATCGGCACGTTGAATTTTGGCAGTAAATTAGCGTTCGCCTATTCGGAAAATGATTTTGTTTTTGTGGAGCAAATGGCCGACCAGCTTGCAGTTTGTATCAACAACTCTCGCCTGTTTAGCGAGGTCCTGTCCATTAAATCAGAGTGGGAACAGACATTTCAAGCTGTTCCCGACAGGCTCTTTTTGATTAATCCAAGCTATGTGGTGCTTCGGCATAATAGATCAAAAGAAATCACGAATGAAAAAACTAATCAAGTTTGTTATAAAATGTTTTCCTGTTGTGGAGGACAAAAAAAATATTGTCCATCGGTTACGGCCTTTAAAACTGGCAGACCAGCTGTACAAGAAGTTATGGGACGCGACAATAAGACCATTTTTAATATCAGTGCCTATCCAGTTAGCAACGAAAAGGGTCGTCCCGATTATATGGTCATTTATGTACAAGATATCACTGCGAGAAGGAATATGGAAAGCCAGCTGTTCCAATCTGCAAAATTCGCGGCAATTGGGGAAATGGCTGCTGGGGTGGCTCACGAACTTAACAGCCCCTTGACAGCGATTATCGGCAATACTGAACTTCTAGCGAGAAAAAAAATGAGCTGCGAGACAACAGAAAAATTGTTACAAGACATCAAGAGCTGCAGTCAGCGTTGCAACCGCATTATTCAAAACCTTTTGACATTTTCCCGGCAGGATAGTTATGCCTTTGAACCGATCCTGATCCATGAAGTGATTAAAGCCAGCCTCTCTCTTGTCTCCTATCAAATTAAAAAGAGCAACATCAACATCATTGAGCGTTTTAATAGCGCGATTCCACCAATTATGGGCAATAAACAGCAGCTAGAACAAGTTATCATTAATCTTCTATTGAATGCTCGGGATGCACTAGAGGGAATAAGCAACTCTGTTATTGAAATCAGTACCGAAATGAAATGCGACCATTGGAGTCAAGAACCGGTCATAATGGTCAATGTTAGCGATAACGGATGCGGTATTCCCGATAATATAAAAAATAACATCTTCAATCTATTTTTTACCACAAAAGAGAAAATGAGAGGTACAGGATTAGGGCTTTCGGTCAGCCTGGGTATAGCGCAGACTCATGGGGGGCGCATCGAAGTTTCCAGCACGCTTGAAAAAGGCAGTGTTTTTACATTGGTACTTCCCTTGGTTAATCATTCGGTCGTTTCTTCCGATTAAGATTTAGCAATAGGAGGAATGGGTGTGAGCATAGCAGAGATTCTAATTGTAGATGATGAAGTTGAAGTTTGTACATTTTTCAACTATTACTTCCAAGAGATTAAGCAATTGCCCGTTCATGTGGACTATTCGGGAGAGCTTGCCCGGAAGGACTTTCAGCAGAAAAAATACGACCTTGCCCTTATTGATCTCAAATTGCCGGATACAGATGGGATTACGCTATTGAAGGAAATAAAAGCACTGAATCCCAATTGTGAAGTCATCATCATGACGGGATACAGCACTGTTAAGTCTGCGGTTGAAGCTATGAAGTTCGGAGCTTTCGATTATATAGACAAACCATTCAATGATCTGGGCGAGCTGGACGAAATTATTGATAGAGTCCTGCAATTTATTCAAAGCAAACAGACATACGTCCAGAATGAGATAAAAACTATCACCACGAATTTTGGAATCGTCATTAGCGAAAATAGTCCGATGAAAGAAATACTACTTCTGGCCAGGAAAATAGCGAGTAAAAAGCTAGGCGTACTCATTGAGGGGGAAACAGGAACAGGGAAAGAGCTGGCGGCTAGGTACATTCATAACAACAGTCCCCGTTCCAGTCACCCTTTCATCGCCATTAACTGTGGAGCATTAACAGAATCGCTCTTGGAAAGCGAGCTCTTTGGGCATGAAAAAGGCGCTTTTACAGGTGCCATCAGCAGACGTAGAGGAGTTTTTGAAATTGCTAATTACGGGACTCTGTTGCTCGACGAAATCGGAGATGCCTCGCCCGCGATTCAACTGAAACTTTTACGAGTCTTGGAAACGGGGGAGTTTTACCGGGTGGGGGGCGAAACACCCTTGAAAAGTGATGTGCGTATTTTAGCTGCTTCCAATAAAAACCTACGACAGGCAGTTAAGGACCGCTTATTTCGAGAGGATCTTCTCTATCGACTGGATGTGGTGGATCTGAAGCTTCCTCCCCTAAGGAAAAGGGTCATGGATATCGAGCCCCTGATCAATTATTTCATTGAAAAGAATCTTTCGGATAAGCAGACACAAGCAGTCTTTACCAAGGAAGCCATCTCTATACTACAGAACTATTCCTGGCCAGGTAACATTCGGGAATTGTCAAACGTTGTATCCAGAGCAATGGTCTTACGAGTAGGTTCTAAAATGGACGAGAAATGTTTGCCTCCCTATTTATTAGCGAGAGAGGAGAAGCATTTCGAAAAGGAGAATAACGGAAATGTAGTACTGAGCGAAGATTCTCCGCAGATCTGGACCCAGCATAGGCTGAAAACCATTTTGGAACAAGATGAGGTTAATCTGCCGGAAGTGATAAGGATGCTGGAACAACAGAACAACGACATCATTCATACAATTATTATGAAAGCTTTGGAAACTACAAATAATAATCAAAATAAAGCAGCTGAACTCCTGCACATTAACCCGAGGACACTGCGTTACCTGAAAAATGAAAAAATAAAAAGGTAAAAACGAGTAAACTATTTAAAAATGGTGGCGGCCGATTTTTTGGCTGCTGCCATTTTTTTGGCTGCTTAGCCGATTTTTTGGTTGGGTGAATCTGTATAAAGTTACATGGCTAGGAAAATTATTGACTGAAAAGACCCTTACAGCGCGATTTAGAAAAGGTAGGCTGTTTGGCAAAATAATGGCATTATTCTTGCAATATTGAATACATCGATATTTATTTGCAAATTAGAAAATAAAAAGGGAGGTCATGTCGTGTTCCAAGAGTATTATATGGCTGAATCAGTATCCGACGCATTAAGTTTTCTAAACAAGGGACCTGGAGATGCCGTTATCATTGCGGGCGGCACAGATTTACTACTTGATCTTCATGAAGGAAAGAAAAGTACAAAGTCACTGGTAGATATTACTCGTATTCCTGAATTAAAAAATCTTTTCTTGGAAAACGGTATTATCAAAATCGGCGCAGCGGTAACCCATGCGCAGGTGGCTGAATTAGAGCTTATTTGGGCAAATGCACCGGCTTTGGCTATGGCGGCCAAGAAAGTGGGTTCTCTGCAAATTCGCAATATTGCCACTGTCGTCGGCAATATTATCAATGCCCAGCCAGCGGCAGATACAGCCGTTGCTCTTACAGCCCTGGGGGCAAAAGTGACGATCGCGGATACATCTGGAACGAGGGATGTTCACATTGAACAATTATATGAAGGCTTTGGAAAAAGCAAAGTTGACTGCAGAAGAGAATTGGTTACTGAAGTAATTATACCTGCACATAAACAGAATCAAAGTTCTTATTTTGTCCGTATGGAACAAAGGAAAGCACTTGCTTTACCCATGCTGAATATAGCCGTGATGGTTTCTTTGGAAAAAGGGCAACAACGTTTTGAATGGGTGCGTATCGCGATGGCTCCGGTAGGACCTGGGCCGATGCGGGCAAGCAATGCCGAAACGATGCTAAAAGGCGCAGCGATCGATGATGAGATAATCACCAAGGCATCATACGAGGCGGCAGCCCAGGCCAATCCGCGCGATAGTGACTTACGGGGTTCCAGGGAGTATCGGCTGCAAGTTTTACCGGCCTTGGTGAAGAGGTGTATAGAGATGGCGGTTGCCCAGGTCAATAAGGTCTGATAAGGAAGGTGGAGAATCATGAATACATTTAAACTTACATTCACTTTGAACGGAGAAGTTACGGAAGTCTTAGCAGAGCCTTCCGAGATGTTGGTAGATATTCTGAGGGAGAAAATGTATTTAACAGGGACGAAGAAGGGCTGCGGAAAAGGGGAATGTGGGGCCTGTACCGTCATCATGAATGGGCAAGCTGTCAACTCATGTATGATTCCGGCGATGAAAGCTATGGGCGCAGTAGTAGAAACCATCGAGGGAATTGGAAATAAAGACACGCTTCATCCTTTGCAGGAATCGTTTATCGATGAGGGTGCCATCCAGTGTGGTTACTGCACACCTGGTATGATTATGTCGGCTAAAGCCCTTCTGGATAAAAATCTTAATCCCACTAAAGATGAGGTTAAAGAAGCCATGTCTGGAAACATCTGTCGCTGCACTGGTTATGTGAAAATTGTTAATGCTGTTTTATCGGCAGGTCAAAAAATAAAAAGTAAGGAGGAAGGGGAATGAAAACCTTCAATGTGGTTGGCAAAAATATCAAAAGAAATGATGCCCTGGAGAAAGCAACAGGAAAAGCCATGTTTTCTACTGACATGAATATACCGGGGATGTTATATGCCAAAGTTTTGCGCAGTCCCCACGCGCATGCTCTCATAAAAAGTATTGACACATCGATAGCAGAAAAAATTCCCGGCGTCAAAGCGATAGCGACATGGGAAAACACACCCCGGGAGCTGTTCAATACGTCTGCTACCATGACCTTTACAGTGCCCAGTATGGAACCGGTCCTGGACCAGTATATTTTTGATAAGGTCGTTCGTTATGTCGGTGATGAAGTGGCCGCAGTGGCAGCCGTCAGCGAGAAGGTCGCTGCAGAAGCCCTGAAACATATTAAGGTAGAATATGAACTTCTTCCAGCTGTATTCGATCCCTTGGAGGCTATGAAACCGGAAGCTCCAATTATTCATGAATGTCCTGCCGGCAAAAATATTCCCGCAGAAATCGTTAAATTCGGAATGGGCGATATAGAAAAAGGTTTCGCAGAATCGGATGTTATCTTCGAAGATATGTTTACGCTGCCAATTCAAAAACAAGCCCAGTTGGAAACTCAGGCAGCCCTTGCCCAGGTGGGTTCGGATGGAAGTATCACGGTATGGTCCACCACTCAAACACCTCATCCCTCGCGCATGATTCTTTCGAAGATTTTTGCGACTCCTCAGAGCAAAATTAGGGTTTTAAATCCCCCTTATGTAGGAGGCGGGTTTGGAGTCCGAATTGGGTTAAGCGCGAAAGCGGAGCCTATCGCAGTTGCCCTTTCTAAACTTACCGGAAAACCCGTGAAGATAGTTTATACAAGGGAAGAGGACTTCACTTCTTCCGATACCAGGCATGGCGGATATGTTTGGGTAAAATTAGGCTGCAAAAAAGATGGGACTTTCCAAGCTATGGAATTGAAAAGTGCCTTAAATGCGGGTGCATACTGCAGCTTTAGCGGTGAAACGCCGGGTGTCTTGGGAGCTATGGGGTTGGCAGTCTATCGCATGGAGCATATGAGTTATTATGGTCACAGCGTTTACACCAACTTCACGCCCTCGGGTGCCATGCGTGGCTTTGGCAACCCACAGGCTATGTTCGCTATTGAAGCTGCCGTGGATACCTTAGCCGAACGGATCGGGATGGATCCACTGGAACTACGTCTGAAGAACATCATACAAGTTGGTGATAAATGGTGTCTTCCCTATGCCTGTGGATCTACCGGTTTGGCAGAATGTATTCAAAAAGCAGCTAAAGCTATTGGCTGGGAACGAAGAGGAACACTGAATGAGCCGGGTAGTAAGATCCTCAGAGGTATCGGGATGGGAGTCGGAACTCATTGTAGTAACGCTTGGCCGTTCTGTGTTGATTATGATAATGCGATTATCACTGTCCAGCAGGATGGATCGATGCTGTTGGCTGTAGGTGTCCCTGATATTGGTACGGGAACATCGACAACCCTGCCTCAATTGGCTGCTGAAACCATTGGAGTAGAAATGGATCAAGTCAATATGACGTTCGCAGACACCCTGACTACACCCTTTGATATAGGAAGCCATGCCAGCAGGACACTGTATGCTGCAGGTACTGCTGTTGTCGCCGCTGGTAATGATGTGCGCAAACAGATTTTAGAGTATGCTGCAGACGTCATGAAAATTGCTCTGGAACGATTGGATATTACCAAGGGGATCATTCATATATCTGGATACAATGAAGCAGAGGCTTGTGAAGGCAGCGGAATTTGCCAGTCCGGTGAAGAGTCGATGACGCATATTTCCGTAAAAGAATTGGTCTATCATGCCCACTTGCGCAACAAGCAGTTTATCGGAATCGGTCGGACCACACCACCTAATTCCCCTCCCTGGCATGCCCATTTTTACGAAGTGGAAGTGGATACAGAGACCGGTATGGTGAAAGTGGTGAAAGTAGCAGCTGCCCATGATGTAGGTAAAGCGGTCAACCCTATGATCGTCGAAGGGCAGATTGAAGGTGGAGTACTCATGGGAGTAGGCTACGCCACAAGTGAAGAAATCAAGATCAATGCCAAAGGGAAACCCCTCCACACTAGTTATCATAAATACCTTTTGCCAACTGCCATGGATGCTCCGGAAATCCAGGCGATCATTGTTGAATCTAATGATCCGTCCGGTCCTTATGGGGCAAAAGGTGTAGGCGAATGTGGCATGGTGCTGTCGGCAGCTGCGATAGGCAATGCGGTCTACAATGCAACGGGAATTCGCTTCAATGAAATCCCCCTGACTCCAGAAAGAGTCTATAAGAAACTTCAAGAAAACAAAAAATAAACGCCAGACTAGTTAGAATCCATGGAAGGGAGCATCGCTTACTACTTCAAAAAAATAGTTTTGCGATACTCCCTTTTTGCTAAAACAAAACCCAACTATTATGAAAATGGACCTGAGTACCTTTGCAACGCTACTGATTATTGGAAAAAAATGATTGACATTTAAAATAATTGAAATATAATACAATTATAAATCGGTCAGGTGACCGACTGATAGATGGTGATAAAAATGACTAAAGAAGACTCAGCAAGCCAACTAATCAATACCCGACAGAGTATCCTTGAGGCAGCAAGTAAACTTATTGCAGACAAGGGCCTTAAAAATACCAGCCTGGCAGATATCGCAAAGGAAGTTGGCATAAGTAAAGGAACATTATATTACTACTACTCTACCAAAAATGACATTATCTATGATATTGCGGATATTCATTTAGCCAAAATTACTGAAGAGCTAATATCATGGATTGACAATATTGAGCATAATATTGCACCGGAAGAAATATTAAAAGTGGTATTCGAGAAAATTTCAAGTGCTGAGACAAGAGGTAAGCTGCATTTGTATCTTGTTAGTGATGCTGTAACAAGCAATGAGCAGCTTAAGAAACGTTTCAAGGAGAAATATAAGGAGTGGAGAATTTCTCTGGAAAATGGTTTTCGAAAGGTGTTAAAAGATAGAACTGCAAACTCTGAAGTTTTATCTCATATTATACTAGCCTCACTTGATGGATTTACTATTCAGTGGTTGATTGGTGTAGAACAAGTTCCTATTGAAGGGATTGCCAACCTCTTAGCAAGGAGTTAATCCCAACGGCTTCCGCTCTCTCTAGAGCGCAATGTAAGCTGTGTTTGCTTTAGGCATTCTCGGGCGGTTGAACGACCGAATAATGTAAAAATAATTAACAGAAAATTATGAAATTTGTAATGTATTAAAACAGCAAAATGCAGCTGTCATTTATTGTACAGAAAAAATCACCATATTTTTATGAAAAAGGAGGTTAGTGATGTATACACTGTATTGCAGAATTTATCAAAGTGCGTTTAAAATGGTTTCTAACGTTTTACCCTGGCATCAACCTGAGTTATTGAAGGGTGAAAATTGTTTAAACGAGCTGCCTAAGTTAATCAAAACTAAGGGTATTAAAAGTATTTTAATCGTTACGGACAGTGGTATCGCTTCATTAGGGCTTATT
Organism: Desulfosporosinus orientis DSM 765; assembly: GCF_000235605.1. Taxonomy (GTDB): domain Bacteria; phylum Bacillota; class Desulfitobacteriia; order Desulfitobacteriales; family Desulfitobacteriaceae; genus Desulfosporosinus; species Desulfosporosinus orientis. The sequence goes on along the minus strand of NC_016584.1, from coordinate 4,465,709 downwards.
GATGGACTGCTTAAGGGGTTAACTAATGAGGGTGTAAACACTGTCATATATGATAAAACTGTTCCTAACCCCACAATTGATAACATTGAAGAAGCATTGCAACTGTACAAATCTAATAATTGCCAGGGTATTGTTGCTTTTGGTGGCGGTTCACCAATGGATTGTGCCAAGGGTGTCGGTGCACGTGTGGCAAGACCCAACAAGTCCATTCCTCAAATGAAAGGGGTATTGAAGGTTAGAAAAAAAATCCCTCCTCTGTATGCAATTCCAACAACAGCGGGAACAGGGAGTGAAACTACGATAGCTGCAGTTATAACCGACAGTAAGACACATGAAAAATATGCCGTCAACGATACGTCATTAATACCTCAATATGCAGTACTTGACCCGACTCTTACAGTTAATCTGCCACAGCATATAACTTCGACAACTGGTATGGATGCTTTGACTCATGCTGTTGAGGCATACATAGGCAGAAGCAATACTAGAGAAACAAAACAATACAGTAGAGACGCAGTGAAAATGATTTTTGAAAACCTTTTTGAAGCTTATTCCAACGGTAATAACCTGGCTGCTCGTGAGAAAATGCAAGAGGCTGCATTTTTGGCCGGAATGGCATTTACACGTGCCTATGTAGGATATGTTCATGCTATAGCCCATACACTGGGTGGTTTTTACTCAGCTCCGCATGGGCTAGCAAATGCCATCATTCTGCCTTATGTATTGGAATATTATGGTGATTATGTTCACAAACCTTTGGCAGAGCTCGCAGATTTAGTTGGACTAAGTGCTTCTGGTGATACCGATCAACGAAAAGCAGAGAAATTCATTGATGCAATTAAGAAACTGAATAATCGTTTGGGGATTCAAGACAAAGTGAACTGTATCGTTGAGAGTGATATTCCATTGATGGTTAAACGTGCTCTTGCCGAAAGTAATCCGCTTTATCCAGTGCCAAAGATTATGTCTAAAGAAGATATTATGAAGATTTATTATCTCATTAAAGAATAGGAGCAAGCATTATTTATGGGTTTAAATATAATTCTCTAATAATTATAAAGTGTAACCAGCATAACCCAAAAATTATTTAAGGGGTTGATCGAAATGCCAAGTATTATTGAGACTCTTAATAACCAAAGGACTTTTTTTAATAGTGGCAGAACACTTGATCTAAATTTTCGTTTAAATGCCCTGAAGACTTTGAAAAAGTCGATTCAAGAAAATGAAAAAGAAATCCTTGATGCCCTGAAAACCGATCTTAACAAATCTGCTTTCGAGGCTTATGCGACAGAAGTAGGGGTGGTTTTGGAGGAGATCGGTTATGCCATAAAAAATCTGCCCAACTGGGTTAAAGTGAAAAAAGTTAAAACACCGATTGTGCATTTCAAGTCGTCCTGTTACACAATTTCTGAGCCCTATGGCATAGCTCTAATAATGTCACCGTGGAACTACCCATTTCAGCTTACAATCGCCCCCTTGATAGGCTCGATCGCAGGGGGGAATTGTTCCGTTGTAAAGCCCTCGGCCTATTCACCTGCAACTTCTGCGGTAATGGCCAAAATATTAGGAAAATCCTTTGCACAAAACTACATTACAGTGATTGAAGGCGGAAGAGAGGCGAATAGAGCTCTCTTGGATGAAAAATTTGATTATATATTTTTTACCGGAGGCGTATCTGTAGGTAAAACAGTGATGGCGTCTGCGTCAAAACACCTAACACCTGTTACCTTGGAACTTGGTGGGAAGAGTCCGTGTATTGTTGACAGTGAGGTAAATATTGACCTTGCTGCCCGGAGAATTGTTTGGGGTAAATTCCTGAATGCCGGGCAGACTTGCGTTGCTCCTGATTATCTATTAGTTCATAAAAAGGTAAAAAGAGAACTTATCGATTCAATGAAAAAATATATTGTTGAGTTTTACGGGAGAAATCCTTGCAAAAATAAAGAGTTTCCCAAGATAATTAATGAAAAACATTTCAACCGGATCATAGAGCTTTTAACAAATGGGGAAATAATTATCGGTGGAGAGTCTGATGAACAAAGTCTTCATATTGCTCCAACCCTAATAGATTTAATAAAATTGGAAGATCCTATAATGCAAGAAGAGATATTCGGACCGGTTCTGCCAATACTGGAGTATTCGGATATTTCTGATGTGATTGCACTGGTAAAAAGTCGGCCCAAACCCCTTGCATTGTACCTGTTTACAACGAGTAAGCAATTAGAAAACAGAATTGTGAAAAGTATATCCTTTGGAGGTGGGTGTATTAACGATACTATAGTCCATCTTGGCACATCTAATATGCCTTTTGGGGGAGTGGGAGAAAGCGGAATGGGTGGTTATCATGGTAAATGGAGTTTTGATACGTTTACTCACACCAAAAGCATTTTGAAAAAATCCAATTCCATTGATATTAAACTGAGATATCCACCATACGGCAATAAACTGGGTATTTTGAAAAAGCTGCTAGGATAAGCAAACAAAATTTGAGTAATTTAGATGTGACACCCCAAGACGTCTACAGCAAAAAAGTGACGGTTGTGGGACTGGCTGCTCGTAGGGTCCAGGAACCTTCGCGAAACGAAAGGTTTCGCCGAGTACTAAAATGAGTCTGTTTTTTATTATTTCAATTTTCTTTTTATTGTAGTTTTTCTTAGAGAGTGGAGTGGACTACGCACAGCTGTAGGCAACAGATTTGCCAAATGGTATACTTTAAAGAATAGTTGAAAAACGAGAATGGGTTACCCTGAAAATGAGGGGGATCTAGATGAGATTTGAGAAAGAAAATTGGGATGTCATAATTGTTGGAACAGGTCCTGCAGGGGCCTGTCTTGCCCGAGAAATCAGCAAGCAACATAAAAAGGTTCTCCTTTTGGAAAAAGGACAGGCCGACCTCTCCATTAACATACCTAGGATGCTTAAAAACAACGAGATGATGTTCATCGGTAACGGTAAGACCCTAGTGAGAGGGATCCGGAGCGGGGGGACATCGGTACTGTATTACGGAACGGCTTATGACCCTCCAGAGGAACTGTTCAGCAAATTCGGAATCGATTTAGCTAGTGAAGTAGAAGAGCTGCGAAGAGAATTGCCGCTTGCTCCACTAAAAGATGAGTTAATCGGGCCCGCCGCACAAAAGATTAGGGAAAGTGCTGTTAGCTTGGGTTATGCGTGGGAAAAGTTGGACAAGTTCATTTACCAGGACATGTGTACTCCTGGGTATTTCCCTTTTGATGCCCAGTGGAATGCCACTCGATATGTAAACGATGCCATTAACTCAGGTGCGGTACTACTAACCAACTCAGAGGTAACCAAGGTAATTGTGAACGGTAAACAAGCTGTGGGCGTTGAAGCAATAGTGCAAGGTGAACGCCATAAACTATTCGCCTCCCAAATAGTGCTTTCAGCAGGAGGACTAGGAACAGCCCAGATTCTTCAAGCCAGTAAAATCAACAAAGCCGGGGAAGGATTTTTCTGTGATCCGATCACGATTGTGCAGGGTCTAGCGGAGGGCATTGAGGCAGGCAATGAAATCCCTATGGCTGCCGGGATGATGTTTAAGAATGAAGGCTTTATTCTCACTGACCTTACTTTACCCAAGCTGGTTTATCAGTTGTTTAGCTTCCAAGCCCTTCGACCCCATCGAGTTTGGCAACACAGAAGAACCATAGGAATCATGGTTAAGGTAAGAGATGGCATTGGCGGCAGCATCAAACGGGGAAAAGTGCATAAGGTTTTCAGCGAGGCTGACAAACTAAAGATGCAGCAAGGAGAGAGCAAGGCCAGAGAAATTTTGCAGCATGCCGGAGCTAAGAGGCTATACAGCACGGTCTGGACTTCTGCCCACCCGGGCGGTACGGCAAGGATAGGGGAAGTCGTCGACCCTAACTTAAAGAGCGAATATGACAACTTGTATGTCTGTGATTGTTCGGTTATCCCGACGGAATGGGGCTTACCACCCACTCTTGCAGTATTGGCTTTGGCCAAACGTTTGGCAAAGCATTTACTATTGAGGAGTTATCATCGAAGATGATGGGAATGTCATCATAGTTCGTTTCAAGAACGGTTCACAGCGTTCCTTCATGAAGGACATTTGTGAAAATCAGAAGTTTACAATTATTTCCACCTGGAGCAGAAAGGAAAGTAAAATAAAAAAACGAATTAACTCGTTGTGATTGCAATAATAATTCATAACGAGGTGGAAGGTAGTGAACCGTTTAAAGAGAAGACAATTAGGGATACTAATTGTTCTTAGTTTAATGTTATTTACAATTTTTACACCACCTAATGTATTGGCTGAAACGAATACAAGTACGTTGCTAGCTGCTGATTCAGGAAAAGCTGTTTCCCGCTTTGCTGGAATAGACCAGTATGAAACTTCCGCTAAAATAGCTGAAGCCGGATGGAAAGAAGCTAGTGATGCGGTCGTTCTTGCTGCTGGTACGCAGCCTAATCTTATTGACGCCATGTCGGCTGGTCCTCTTGCGTCTGTACTTAATGCCCCAATTGTTTTAACGGACACTGGAAATGAATTAAACTCATTTGCTAAGGCAGAAATCGCCCGCTTGAAACCCCAAAAAGCATATATAACGAGTGGACAGGCTGTCATTAAACCAGCAGTTCTTGAAGAACTAAGATCCATGGGAGTAACACCTGTTGAATTAGGGGGCTATGACCAGTATGAGACGGCTGTAAATATTGCCAAGGAGATGCAGTCACTGGGAGATAGGTTTACGAAACTCGCCGTTGTGGCCGGCTGGGTCAGTCCTGCCGATGCTCTTTCGATCGGTTCAATAGCAGCTTCTGAGCAAATGCCGGTTTTAGCAACAACAAAAGACGAACTTCCGGCCAAGGTTAAAGACTATGTGGACAGTCTAAGCGGTTCAATTACGGACAGCTATGTTATTGGCGGGACAGCCGTGGTTTCCGATGAGATCAAAAACAGCCTCCCCGGTAATCAACAACGTTATTATGGTAATACGAAGTACGAAACGAATTTGGATGTCCTCAAAAAGTGTGCTGATAACCTAAACTACAAGGCTGTTTATGTTGCTAACGGCGAGACTCTTGTCGATGCGCTCGCCGGTGTTCCACTAGCTGCTCAAGATGCGGCGCCAATCATTCTTACCAATCAATCGATGGATCCAGATCTCCTGAATTATGCCAAAACAAATCTTTCGCCTGTTGTCATTGCCTTAGGTGGAGAAGCCGTTGTTAATCAAGAAACCTTAGATCAGTTGTCAAATTATGATGTCGAACCCGGAAACGACAAAACGATGGGTTCAGATAACCCCAATTTGCCCGAAAAGCTGCAGAAAACCCTCCTTCTATCAGGGGACAACGTAACCCTGCAGAATGCTTCAGAAGATTTTAGTATTTATATTAATGGGAATAACGATATTCTGAAGAATGTTAACATCAAAGGAACACTATTTATTGATCCAGGAGTGAACGGGAAGGTAAGCCTGGACAATGTTACTGCTGCTCAGACAGTAGTTTTGTCAGGCACCGAAGAGGGCCTTCAGCTTAAAGATATCAAGGTCGATGATCTGAGAATATTTAGCTTCGCTAAAATTATCATTGCCCCAACTGGGAATTCCATGATCTCTAACACTACCGTTTCTACCGATGCCACTATTGACGCTACGCAAGGAACTTGGGGCAGTGTCCGTTTAGCCAGAACGATTTCGCCAGAGAGCGTGGTCGAACTCAAAGGGACATTTAATCATGATGTTTTTGTTTCAAGCCCCGGTATCCTAAAGGCCGATCAAAATGCCACCGTTAACAAGGTCATTGTTATGCCTCAGGAGAGTGGGCTGGTTACGCTCGATGGCCCATTCAAGGTGGTTCAAATCGAGCAGCAGGCCCAGGTTTCTTTAGCAGCCACAGCTAAAGTGGATAATCTAGTCACTCACGCTCAAACCTCTTTAAATGTGGAAAAAGGCGCGACAGTCGCTCACCTCTATAATGGGGATTTCAGCACGCTATCGGGTGACGGTGCTCAGGATTTGCCTGCTGCAGATCTGAATGATCCCTATTCGATTATAAACAACGAAGGGTATAAGACCAAAAATCCTGCGCTCAAGATTACTGCACCGCAGGATGGGGCGGTATTGGACTTTGATGGTGAGGTCACTGTCACATGGGCTGCAGTTTCTGGGGCAACCGGATATGCGGTAGAAGTCCATGATTTGGACAATCCATGGCCCTACCTGGCCGATTGGGTGACCAATATACCGGCAGGCACTCAATCGTTTACGTTACCGAAATACCGTATTACGACGACGGGTCATCATTATGTAATTATAGTTCACTATGAAATGCCCATCGATCCCGATGTTGGCTCTGCAGGATTGGGATCAATGCCTCCAATTCAGGTTCAGATCGGGAAAAGTCCCAACATTTCCCCCTTGGTTATAACCTCCCCCGGCTCAAATGCTACTTTTTCTTTCGGGACACAAATTCCTCTCCAATGGGACGTTCCGCCTGATGCCAGTAAACTCAATGCTGAAGTCCTAATTCAAGGTAATGTTATCACTGAATTTCCCATCCAGAACGGTCAGGACATTTCACAACATCTGTATCAAGGAAAAAACCATGTCACAGTTTCCCTAAAGAGCGACAACGTTGTTGTATATCAAGGCTCTCTTGATATAACGATGATCCCAAGCTCGCCTATGAGCGATACCCCAGATATCCTGACTCCAAGCACCGGCTCCACAATAGATCCGAACCATCCTCTTACGGTAACTTGGAAACCCGTCGCGGGGGCGACAGATTACAGTATCAGTGTCTATAGAGAAGACGGTGCTATATCTTCAGGAGTAGGGTTTTTCCATGCCGGTACCTTAACAAGCTTCCAACTCTATCCTTTATCCGATGGTGTATACCATATGTTTGTCCGAGCAGAGGTCGATAACCTCCTGCGCGACGGTGATCTAATTACTGTCAATGCCCCAAAAGCTGATCCGAGTATTGTTTCGCCGCCCCCTCTTAACATCGTACCCCTTCAGATTGTGTCACCCACTAATAATATTACAGTTTCAGGGAACGAACCGGTGATTCTAAAGTGGAATGTTCCCAAATTCGCAGCGTTTCTAAATGCTGATGTTAAAATAACAAACTCGCTGGGTTATACTTCGGGATATTACAACGGAGAAAATATTAACCGACCAATCCAAAAGGATATGAATTCTTTGTCTCCGGGCTTAAATCACGTCACGGTGACGTTAAGCGAACCGGGTGATATTACGGAGTATCAAGGTTCTGTAGATATCATCTATAATCCATAGGTATTGCCCACTCTATTAAAGGATGGCAGCTAGACAAACCGAGTGCTTTAAGCGAATCAAAAGTATAGTGTAAAGAACAAGGTGCTTCTCATTACGCGGAGCACCTTGTTCTTATTTAAAGCCAGGATTGCGGCGGCAAGCTGTAATAATTTGAAATCTATCCGCAATCTAAGAAAAATTAGGAATACAGGGAACAACCTCTATACATGGAAAGAATGAATATTAGTGATCAACTCGTGCTCCTAATAAGGTAGAGAGGATATTATCACTAAGTTAGGCGAGAAGTGGCGGCCACGCAGCCGCCGTTCTTTTTTGCTCCACCTAAACTTGCGGCGGGTCGTAGAATTCGTGTTTAGGAAGTGGAATGTAAATTAGTTGTTTAAATGAAACAAATCAGGCCGCCTCGTGAGGCGGCCTGAGCCCTGGAATAGTCAGGGATAAGTTCCATCTTTTTATGCAACCGGCTCACAAAGGGTTAATTTCTGCCGTTTTCCGCTTCGATTTTGGCTCTCAGGCTTATATTCCTCACAGCTTCGACGATATGTCCGGAATAAAAAGCCAGAACGCTTAAATCGCCGGAACCCTAATTCATAATAGCACTTACACTATCACCTAGGGTATAATCTCTTTATTGTTGGTGAGCTCTGGATGTTCTGTCCTCTTCGCTCAAAGCACTAATTAAAACCTCTTTTAAGCGTTCCAGTCCCACTGCCCGAGCTTCCAGTGGTATAGAAGCCCAGTCGGAAAAGGCCAGAATCTCCTCAACATGGTCGAGCGCATATTCATCAAAAAAGCCTATCGGGTCCAGCATGATTCCTCCCCCGGTATACTGGGGAAAATTTTCGTTGGCATTAGCTTTATCCCAGCCTTTGAACACCATATCACGGTATTTCAGCCATCCTGGGGTGCAGAACCAAACCTTTTGGCCATCAGCCAGATTATCCCTCTCCCGTCCATCAGCCAACATGTCTAAGCAGTTTTCTACATCGGTTCGGGCAATGTAGTAACCGTCTTCTCTAACTTCATCAATAACAGTGTCAATCGTTCGATAAGAATCCCGCGTATTAATGTAACAATACTTGCCACCATAGACGACAATGATTTTTTTAGCTGTTTGTTTGGCTGCTTTCAATTGCCTTTGTAGCTGAACTTCCAATTCGGCTGGAACTTGGTGAAGTCCCGGTGCCGTATAGATGATTTGAGCATCCAAAAAACCGGTCTCCTTGAGATAATTCAACTCAGGAATCATCGTTCCGCAGGCTACAATAGCATAGTCACGAAATGAAATCTTTCTTGTCAAGTAAATTCCCCCTCATTTTCACTGATCCTCTCTTCAGGTTTGAAACTCTATCAGCTAAGACTTCCTGTCCGTTTTTTCGAGCCAGAGACAGCGTTCGTTGAGTTTTATAACCCAGGCTGCAGCCTGCCCTTGAAGACCCCCCTATACCTAGGGCAAGGTATTATAGTGACATTATATCATTATCCTTCCGTAGATCAACTATTAGAGGCTGTTCAAAAAGCACAGTTTTATTTCAAAAGTGGCACATCCGATGTCGGTATACAAAAAAGCCCATATCTTTTTAACGGATGGGCATAAATAGCCATATCAAAAGTAAAGGTTTGTTTTATGTTTATATCTCATTGAAGGGGGAGGAATTGGACCGTGTTAAATAATAACTTATATATTATAAGAAACATTCGTTTGTTTCCCACGGATGTGATGAGGGATATGCTGGAAAAAGGAGAAAGGGTATTTTTCGAAAAAGGGGAACACGTTATTATCCCTGGAATGTTAATGCAATCTGTTTATCTCGTAGAGGCGGGCAATGCAAGTGTTTACAAGCTTCATATTGATGGAAAGGAGTGTATTCTGGGATTAGTATCCCCAAGGGAGTTTATAAATCTATTAGATATTTTCTCTGGAAAGGAAACTACTATATTTTGTAAGGCCTTAACGGATCTATCCATTGTTAAAATCCCAAAACAAGAAATTATAACAATTGTTAACGAAAATCCTACTTTGGCCATTAATCTATTACATTTCTTTTCCGAGCGGTACCAAGAAGTAATCGAGGTTTTAGAACAGGTGGCCTACGGTAAAGTGGAAGAAAGGTTAATTTTCTTACTTCGCAAACTGGCCGACCCTTTAGAAGGTGACGGAGACTGGTATCCTTTGCCGGTTTCCATAACACATAGGGATTTAGCGGGTATGATTGCTTCCACCAGGGAAACAGTGACCTTATTGCTAAATAAGTTACGGCAGGAAAACACCATTCGAATCGATAGTAATAGAATCTGGATTTACTTAGACGAAACTCGATTAACAGAGTTTAATACTATTAAAAGGTAAGCCTCCTTACATACATGGAGCGTTCTATAAGCTAACCTTTAAAAGGAGAGGGGAGGAGCTTACGATGAATAATATTGATTTTAACGTGTTAACGCAAACTATGAGTGCAATGAAGGTGGACCGAAATTTAGCCATAAAGAAATGGGCTGCGAAGATTCACTGGGTAGATGGTGTTCGAAATCAAGTGGGAATAAGGGAATTTACCCCATTTGAAATGGATCAGCCAAAGCCTATGGGCGGAATGAATAAAGCCCCAAACCCTGTAGAATATTTAATAGCTGCTGGCGGTGGATGTTTTGCAATAACCTTTCAGGTCTTAGCGAGCCAGCAAGGGATAAAGCTAGAGAATGTAGATGTCACAATTGAAGCCGATTTAAATGCTGCGGTGTTTTTAGGGATTGAGGAGGGCGATGGCGGGATTATAAATCCGGTTATTACTTTAACTGTGGAGACTTCCGCGAGTAAAATACAAGTCATGGAAATTGCGAATATTGCCCTTCAAAAATCGCCGGTTTTGGCAAGTTTAAAAACAAAAGTAAATCTACTAATAAAATAGATACTTGTAAATAAACCACCTGATCTGCCGGGTGGTTTATTTACTGTTGCACGTGCATGCCCGGTCGAAGCAGCTTTAATACGACAGGTAGTCAATATCCACGAAGGTTACCTTAAAGCCACTTTGGACCGAAAGTTTAAAAAGGGTATAGAGTTATGCTTTTGAATATTAATATTATAGAGAAAGATGGTGAGTTAAGTAAGAAGATGAATGAGGCTTTGAATCGAGATCGAATTTTTCAAATACGCATCACTGTGAGGAACAAATCAGGCCGACTCGTGTTATGAGGCGGCCTGAGCCCTGGAGTTAGCCACACCCTTTTAGAAAGGGGGTGGCAGGATGATCTCAATGGTTGAGGCGATGTATCTCATGATTGCATATGCTACACTCGTTGTTATGATCATGAAAAGAAATAACCGCCCCACAGCCAGGATGGCGGTTATTTCTTATAACCTCTAATTCGGGCTAACCCTTCGGTTAGACAACCTGCCGGGCTGGCGTGATTGCAACACGTCAGTCCTTTTATAATATTATACCCATGGATTGTAAAATATGAAACCAGCTCACATAGGGTAAAGCTGGAGAACCTTACATACTTTCATCCGTTAAGAGTTATATATACAGCCTTTCATGAGCCAAGATGACTTCATAGAGAATGAAAAAGGATTACCCCATAATCTTGTCGAAAAATACCTTATGAGAAATAAAATTAGTGTTAACGATTTATACTTGAACATAAAAGTATTCTTTGAGTAGATAAAAAACTATGGCTCTCTGAGTCAAATCTATTGGTTGGGTGATGCATTTCTTTGAATAATACTGAGAATCTTGAACAGGATAAAAGGCTTCTTCTCCAAGTATTCCGTTATCTCCAGGCCCTTGACCAGCTTAAAAACCCCGTACCTATGGATATTAATGCACAACCGTGGTTACTGTGGTTTAAAGATCTGCCGGAGCATTCAGCAATCCGTTGTGGGAATGCAGCGGGTTATGCCATAGAAGATGAAAGTCCGGCTGACGACTTTATCTTAAAGGTAGGACGCCCTGAACTTTCTGACCCTCCCGCTCCGCCGGTGCGCCTGCTTTCTTGGCTGGAGAAGGGGTGGCAAGAGGTTGAGGGGGCTGTTAAAATTATCCCCCAAAAGCAAGAGAAAATCGCTGCCAGAACAATTCGCTTTGAAGAAGATCCAATTCGTGAGAGACTATATACGGAGTGGACAGAAAAATGGGAAAAGTGGCTGAAAACAAAGGGCTCAGAGAACGCTGAGGGGAGTAATAACAAACCGGCTCCGCCGGCTGAGCTTGTTCCTTGGCTGACAGCGGATTGGCAAACTAGTGAAAACATAATTCAGACCAAGAAAACTCTCCTCGAGCCAGAGAAAATAATAACCATACGTTTCGAGGACGACCCCGAACGTCCCAGACTTCTTAACGAATGGTCTCCGAAACTCCAGACCTGGGTTCGTAAGGAGCGCCCGGCCCGTCAAGCAATGGCCATCTTTACGAAACTTTACGACCTTTATTCCCGCCTGGAACGTGAGTCTGAGCAGGTCGAACTTGTCTTGGGTGATGGCCTTTTAGATTGGCCGGACAGCTCAGCCGGAAGTCTCAATCATCCGATACTGTTGCTTCGGCTGCGCATTGAATTCGACTCCGCTCTGCCCGAATTTACAGTGTCTGAAGGGGACAAACCAACTGAGCTTTATAGCGCGTTACTACGCCTTATTCCTGATGTAACTGCCAAGGCGATGAATACTTTACAAGAAGATTTAGATCATGGTGGCTGGCATCCACTGGGTGGGGATGACACGTCCGAGTTCCTTAAGCGCTTAGTCATTCAACTTTCTCCCTACGGTGAGCTAACCACCTCGAACTCGAAAAATAAGCGGGAAATTCCAACGATTCAGCGCAATCCTTTGTTGTTTTTGCGCAAAAGGACACTTGGTTATAGCCAGGCCCTTGAAGCCATCATTGAAGATTTGCCGGAACGTGACGATGTGCCGGATTTTCTGAAAAACATCGTGGGTATTGTAACTGAAAAATCAAGGGATGTGGATGGAGGGGGAACGCCGACTGGCATAGACCCTAACGGAGAAGATGAAATTATTCTGCTCAGCAAAGAAGCCAATGGCGAACAATTACAAATTGCCCAACGCTTGGATCGACACGGTGCTGTTTTGGTTCAAGGCCCTCCTGGGACCGGTAAAACCCATACGATTGCCAATCTGATTGGGCATTTATTGGCTCAAGGAAAAAGTATTTTGGTCACCAGTCATTCATCAAAGGCCTTGCAAGTTCTGCGTGAAAAGGTCGTTGAACCACTTCAGCCCCTATGCATCAGTCAGATTAGTGATGATAGCCGGGACCAAATGGATCGGGCGATTGATGCAATCATGGAGCGGCTTTCAACGTCTAATGCGGACGTCTTAGAACGGGAAACTGAACAATTGCAGACTCAGCGGCTGGAGCTTATCCGACGGTTAAGAGAAACCCGGCATAAATTACTTTTGGCTCGCCAGGATGAATATCGCTCCATCGTAGTGGATGGCAAAGAGTACGCCCCCTCAGAAGCTGCCCGTCTGGTAAAAGAAACGCAAGATATTAATAACTGGATTCCGGGTCCGGTTGTCTTAGGGGTGCCCTTACCACTATCAGCTCTTGAATTTGCAGAATTATACCGGACGAACGTCAGTTTGAGTCCGGATGACGAACGGGAACTTAATACCGCATTACCTGTGCTGGAGCATTTGCCAACGCCTGCAGAATTTGAGCAGTTTGCGGCTGAGAAAAAAACTGTGGATAGTGTAGAGCTTGCTGATCGTCCTGAACTGTGGTCTTCCAATGACCGACCTACGAATCCAAAGGATCTGGAGAATTTGAGTGAACGACTGCTTAAGGCTGTCGAAGTTCTGAATACCCAGGAGCAATGGCGTCTCGATGTTCTTGCGGCAGGATTAGATGGCGGCGCAGCTCGTGACTCCTGGGAAAACCTCATAAATCAGGTTGAAAAAGTGTCCAGGCAAGCGCTGGAGGCCAAAGAACTCTTGCTTGAATTGGGCCCTGCTTTGCCAAGTCATATGAGTTTTGAAGAGATGGAAAAGGTTCTCGCCGAAATTCTGGATTTCTTTGAGCAAAGTACTAAGCTCACGAGCTTTAAACTTTGGACGAAACGGCAATGGAAGATTTTTATTGAAAATGCGTGTGTTGAAGGCAGGCCCCCTTCAGAGAAAAAGGATTTTGAGGCTCTTAGGGGTGCCCTTGAGTTGACCAAGGCCAGAACTAAACTTGTTGAACGCTGGCAACGGCAGGTTGCCGTCTTAGGTGGGCCCGGTCGTGAAGAACTAGGGAGCACTCCCGAAAATGTCTGTCAGCAGTTAGTTTATGCCCTCCGGCAAGGTCTTGATTGGGCACCGACCCAATGGAATCCCCTCTTAGAGGAACTGATACGCTTTGGTTTCGAGTGGGAGCTTTTCCTGACTAATGTCCCGATTCGTGGTGGTGAGTACGGTCGTTTGCTTAGGATTCACGATCTGGTTAAGAGTGAACTATCTCCGCTGCTGATTGCCCATGCCACCTATTGCCATAAAGTACAATTACAGAACAAACTTGAGGAGTTAAAGGCTCCAGTTAAGTTTGCAGAGAACCCGGAGAGCCAGGCTGCAGTGGTTTCTTTCCTTTATGACGCTCTCTCCAGTCTAAGTCCTTCCAGCTATACCCAAGCCTATCAGCGTTTGATCGAGCTTACTTCCAGACGTCAGGATATTGAACTGCGCAAAAAGCTGTTGGCAAAACTGGAGTTGGCAGCGCCTAATTGGTCAAGTGCTCTCCGATCACGAGCCGATTTACATGGGCAAGGCAGAATTCCCGGCAATCCCACAGACGCCTGGTTATGGTGTCAACTGCAGGGCGAGTTAGAACAACGGGGAAAGACCTCAATGGAGGAATTACAGGCACGTATCACACAACTTTCTAACGACCTGCGTCAAACAACGGCCATACTCGTTGAGAAAAAGTCTTGGGCAGCTCAAGTAAGACGGACGACACTAACCCAACGTCAAGCACTTCAGGGCTGGAAAGAAATCATGCACCGTATTGGCAAGGGGAAAGGGAAACGCGTGCCACGGTTCCTGGCGGAAGCGCGTAAACTAATGCCTATCTGTCAATCGGCGGTGCCTGTCTGGATTATGCCCTTAAACCGCGTCATCGATAATTTTAATCCGAAGACCAACCGCTTTGACGTGGTCATCGTCGACGAAGCTAGTCAGGCAGATGCCATGGCCTTAACCACCTTATATCTAGGAAGCCAAGTCGTGATCGTAGGTGACCACGAGCAGGTTAGTCCCGTAGGCGTTGGACAAAATCAAGATGAAATCCAGAAGCTAATTGATGAACATTTGCCAGGTATCCCTAACAGCCAGCTCTACGACGGCTTGTTCTCAATTTATAATTTAGGCATGACAACCTTTGATCCGATTTGCTTACGAGAACATTTCCGTTGTGTATCGCCAATCATTCAATTCAGTAACTTCTTATCCTATAATGGAAAAATTAAGCCCTTGCGTGATGAAAGTGAAGTTAATCTTAAACCCTTTACCGTCGCGTATCGAGTCGAGGGAGGGACTTCTCGGGGTAAGACCAATGAGAAAGAAGCTCAGACCATTGTTTCGTTAATCCTTGCTTGTACCGAAAACCCCCTCTATAAGGACGCCTCACTGGGGGTGATTTCTCTGGTCGGAGAAGAACAAGCCATGTTGATCGATCGCCTCTTGCAAACAAATTTATCGCCCTCAGAATATATCAGACGACGCATTCAGTGCGGCAATCCAGCCAATTTCCAAGGGGATGAACGTGATGTCATTTTCCTGTCTGTTGTCGACGCGCCGACTGGGCAGGGCCCACTGACTCTCAGGCGTGAAGGCGCCCATGATATGTATAAGAAACGATTCAATGTTGCAGCAAGCCGAGCACGTGATCAGTTATGGGTTGTCTATTCCCTTGATCCGGATCTGGATTTGAAAGCGGGAGATATTCGAAGGGATCTGATTAAACATGCTCAGGATCCCTATGCCGTGACAAAAGCGATTGAACAGCAGGAAACCAAGACCGAGTCTGAATTTGAACGCCAGGTTTTAAGGCAATTGGTTCATAGGGGGTACCGCGTTATACCTCAGTGGCCGGTTGGAGCCTTTAGAATCGATATGGTTGTTGAAGGCAATGGTAAACGCCTGGCAATAGAATGTGACGGTGATCGTTATCATACCTTAGAAAACCTTGGTGAAGACATGGCACGTCAGGCTATCTTGGAACGCCTTGGCTGGCGCTTTGTCCGTATCAGGGGCAGTGAGTTCTTTAGAGATCCTGAAGGAGCTATGAGGCCTGTCTTTGAACGGCTTCAAGCACTGGAAATCCCAGCCGCAGGGATGAAGAACGATGAGGTTGCGATACAATCAACTGAGTGTCCAGAGACGGAAGTTTTTAGACGTGCTGCTGAAATTCGGCGTGAGTGGGGTATTGAGTCAGACATTAGTCCGGATATTAGCGACGATGTTCAATTAGAAACGAAACTAGAGGGCACTACCATTCCCTTGGTCAGGCGTTTAGGTAGAAATATTCCTTCCCAAGTCAAGTTCCGGGATAAAATCATACATCCACACACAGTCTCCAATATTTTAACCAGTGTGTTAGAAGAATTGCTGATTTTATGCCCGGATATTATTAATAAGCTTGATTCTTTATATCCATGTCGAAAACAGCGTTTTTCTTATGATAGCTCAAAATTTCCTGACTATGTAAAACTTGAGAAGTTATCGAATGGTATGTATGTCTTCAGCACCTCTAACGTTGTGAGAACGATCCGCATGACCTATAGTATTCTTGATTTATGTGGGTACAAGAAAGAGGAGCTTCAGATGATTTTTTACACGGCTTAAAAGGCTAGTGGTTCAAAGCAAAAGAGTGACCAACTTGCGAGTGGTCACTCTTTTGCTGAATTCCAGGTGCTGGATTACTTTTATAAAGAAAACCCTTTTCTGCGTAGAATTCTTGTCAGGAATTCAACACTTCATCCAATAAACGAATCGCCAGTTTTTCTTCTAGGCCCTTTACCTCCATAATCTCACTGACAAAAACCTGACGTGCATTATTCAACATGTTTGTGTCATTTGCATCAAGTTTATTTTTTTGGCCCTTACGTGTTAAATCACGAATAATTTCCGCACCTTTATAAATGTCACCACTTTTAAATTTCTTTTTATTAATATCTTTGCACCATCGTTGATTTTCAAAGATAATTGGGTCAGTATTTCCAAGGTTAAAACTACTGAGTACATTTTCTAATATCTCAGGTTTAACGACCTGACGTATCCCTATATTGACAGCTTTGTCCATAGGAATCATAACATGTAATTTTTCCTGAGGAATATTCAAAATGTAGCAGAGTTTTCTTTCCCCTAAAATCTCTTTTTCTGCAACCGCTTCGATAATGCAAGTTCCATGAACCGGATAAAAAATTTTGTCGCCTACGTTAAACATAATTCCACCTACCTCCAGACTATCTTCTTAGTATATCATGGGGTTAGATAAAATAAAAATTTATATTTTACCATATTACATTTATATGTGTCAACGATTTCGTGAAAATGACAATATAATATTTTGATTGATATTTAAGCCGAGATAAACCGAAGAGGTTGGGGAAAAATGAAAAGGCGGCTCGCATCTATTAATAATGACACAGATAATTTTCCGGATTATCTTTTGAAGCTGATTGACCAAGTGATTGCGAATAAATAGTAATATAGAGCGGCGGTGTCAATTGGCTTGTACGGTATGATGAGGAAAATAATATTCATGTTCAATATGCTGACGGTTTACTCATGATTGCATTTGCTACACTCGTTGTTATGATCATGAAAAAGAAATAACCGCCCCCGACTAGGTTTGCGGTTATTTCTTATAGCCTGTAAATCCGGCTAACCGTTCGGTTAGACAATCAGCCGGGCTGGCGTGCTAGCAACACGTCAGTCCTTATTTAATATTATATCCATAGATTGTAAAATATGCAACCGGCTCACATATAGGTAATACTCGGCGGAACATATTGGGAGTACCCTTCGCGAAAACGACAAGTTTCGATGAGTTTTTGGAGTACGAATAGATTGCTCCGGGATAGCCCTGGATGGGGAAGTGGTCAACCGTTTGCAAAACGATATTCTCAATAGTGGAATATCAATGAATTTAGTCGATGAAAGTAACTACACTTCCGGAGATACAAAGCTAGCTGTTCGAGTTTATGATAAATATTTTATGAGAAACGGAAACAGAGCAAGTTTAAGCCTTACTTAGTAGGTCATGGCAGCGATATTTTTATTTCAGCAATCGGTGCTGGTGGAGGGCAAGGTATTATATTTAACTTTAGTCTCGGTGCAGAGGATAGTATGGTATCAATAGTTCAAGAGAGTATAGAACGAATGGAATAATTCTTATGTGCTTACGATAGTCGGATATTCTGAAGTAGAGGGGGAGGGGTATCTGAAAAGGCTGATCCATATATACCTTGAGAACTGCTGGCCTTCCGAAGGATAGGATTGAATAGTGCGGTGGTTATTGAGAGTTTTCAGGCAGGGTGTCAATCCCCAGCTTCTCCCTCAATACCTCCCGAATCTCCTGCGCGGAAATCGGCCTGCCTTTTTTCCCTAATTGGAAGAGCCAGCTGGGAAACCCGATGGCTTTTCTGGCGAATTTGGGGCCGTACATGCGCTGGTACTCCTGCAGATTGGCTGCTACCTGAACAACGACAGCGTCAGCCGCGATTTCCCAGTTTGAAGTATCCGAAGCATCGGGGATGTGCTCATAATCTCTGTCCATCATATATAAATGAAACCCCAGCCTGGGCCCGGCCCAGTAATAGGCCTGGATGAAATCCTCCCCTTCGATGGCACAGCCCGGCAGGTCCGGAAAAACAACCGTATATTTGCCGCTTGTTTTATCCCGCTCAATAATGGCTGGGAAAACATAGTTTCTCTTCATCATCCACCATTCCTTACTGAGCATCTCCGCCGGGGCGAGCTTGCCTGCTCCACGTCTCGTCCTTAAGCCACATTTTCAGCAGATCATAAACTTTATTCTTATAAATGATATACGTCTCCTTGTCATTGGGAGCGATTTGGAGCAGTTTATGCTTCACTTCCTTAATGGTTTCATCCAGGCTTTCACAGAGGAAAGCGATATGGTTAGCCCTGACCTTGAGGGACGTATTAGTGAAGTTCCTTTTCATCCTCTCGTAGCCCTTGGCGGATGAGCTTTGTTGGAGGGATTCTAGGGAATCCTTCAGATGCCTGGTCGTTTTAGCGAGTTCGGCTTTGGATGTCTTGGCGTTCTCCAATTGGGACTTCAGATTGTCCAGCTCTTCAGTCAGCCCGGCGATGATACAGCTTTGGTCTTCCACTGTTTTCTGGAGGTCCGCGTTAACCTCCAGGGCCTGGTCCTTTTCCTGCAAGGCCTGAGTTCGTTCACTTACCGCCTGCCGCAGTTCCTGGATGGTCATACCTTCCACATCCATATCCACGATGAACTGCGCCCGTTCCTCTTTTGGGATACCTAAAAGAAGCACCGCCTGGCTGTAGTTTAAATTCGGATTAAAATCCGAATTTGAGGAGGAAAGCTGTCCGGCTCCGTACTCTTTGAAGATACGCATCATTTTATTGGCCCTGCTCTGAGAGAAATCCACGGACTCCTCCAGCCACTTGCCCCATTCTCCATGCTTGAGCAAGGCCTTAGCCTCCGTCAGCCGCCTTCCGATCTCGACGGCGGCGGCAAGATAGACCCTCTCAGCCTGAAATTTGATCATGTTAATTTCAGCTGCGATGACATTAGGCGTGCGTTCGCTGCCGACATCAGTTACTGTACCTATTGTATCAGTCATGTATACACACTCCTTGGGGCTAATCTCACTTATAGGATATGCTCCCAGGCTTAAGAGTGTGCCAAGCTCAGTCGTCAGGCTCCCTAATTTAGGGAAGTACCCCTCTTTTGGCCCAAACCTGTAACCGGTGGTCAATCTTTCTCATAGTATAGAAAGACAAGCGCGAACAACCTCTGCTTGTCTGAAGGGAGGGATAAACTATGGCGGTGACAGAGATAACTTTGGATTCGATATTGTCAACAAAATACCAAACCGGTACTACACCGGCAGGCGGACCGGTGACCCGGAAAAGAAGCCTGAACTATGTGAAGCCTACAGCAACGAGTCAAGACATCTATGATGTTGCAGCGGCTCTGTCAAGTCTGAGCCAGTATCCGCTGCTGAATGTGCTGCTCAGCAAGAACTGGGAGCTTATTGATGAATAATTGAGGGTAAATTTTTGGAGGTGATTAAAATAGCGATTATTACCAGCAAGGTGTTAAAGCTAACTTTTCTTACCACCGGCGGCAAATCCTTCATTATTTCCGTCCCTCAGCCGAGGGAGAACCTGACGCTATCTGAGGCCCAGACCGTGATGGAAACGGTTATAGCCCGGAATATCTTTAACAGCCCCAGTGGTGAACTGGCCGCGATACAGGATATCCGGGTAATAGACATGACCACTAACGATCTTTACGATCCGCCGGTGGTGTAAGGAATTTACCCATAGATAAGGAGGTGCCTTTTGAACTGCATCCAGTTCTTTAGGCGCCTCCTTTTTCGTTGTCTTCATTGGCGCCCCTGCAAGGGACATAGCCCAATGATCAACGATAATTGACATTTGCCACAGAAATGTAATAATATAAGTTATACCTGAAAATGAGAGGATGGTTTTTTTGTTAAATGTGTCTGTAATGGTGATTTTCAACTAAACAGTTGAGAGAGGTTACTTTGTAAAACGTGGGTGTTAAACCTGCTTTTTCAAGGGTGCCTTTCTGAAAGCGCAGCTTTTGCGCTTTTGGATAACGCCTTACAGATTACTTCCTACAATAACCATTTGAGTTATAGCAGTGTCAACCTTTGTCGATAAGGTCAACAAAGCTGACATTGAGACTTGCGATAATTATCGTATAGTTTTGTAGAGTGTAACGGGCATGTCCTGTTACACTCTATTTATTTTCTCAATATAGTTATGCGATTTTTACGTCAGTTAAATCGTTGCCCACAGGAGTATTCTGCGTATTTTTGGGAGTTAAATCATCCTAAAAATAAGGTGATCTCTCATGTGGGCATTTTCATTGCTATAAGGAGGATTTTTTATGAACGCAAACAAGACACTGGAATTTAATAGTATACTTGAAGCTTTAACCGATCACGCACTTTCTCAAAAGGCAAAAGAAAAATTGCTCTCACTAAAGCCATTTTTAAGTGAGCGAGAGTGCAAATCCAAAATGCAGGAAACAACAGAGGCGCGCAAAATTTTAGAGGGCATAGGCACGCCGCCCTTGGCATCAATGAAAGAGCTTGATAAGATATTAGATTTAACTGTGAAAGGCTCTATGCTGACCCCGGAACAGCTCACAAGTATCTGTGGTTTTATTTCTTCATGCAAAAGGATGAAAAAATATCTTAAAAAGGCTGAAGCTTTCAATGCGGACATAGCGTTTTATGGTCATTCTTTTAGTCCGCTTGATATGCTTTTTGAGGAAATTGAGCGCTGTATCAGAAATGAAACGGTTGACGATGATGCTTCTCCTGCCCTTCGTGATATACGCAGAAAAATAGAGAACACAAAATCTGCCGTTAAAATGAAGCTTGAGGGTATACTTCGCAGTAAAAAAGAATGGTTCACAGATGGATATGTCACTATCCGTAATGGCCGGTTTGTATTGCCGGTTAAAAAGGGCTATAAAAATCAGTTGAGCGGAACAGTTATTGATACTTCAAGCACAGGCGGCACCTGTTTTATTGAGCCTACAGCAGTTAGAAAGCTGCAGGAGGAATTGGGCATTTTAGAAATTGAAGAAGATAATGAGATTAGAAAAATATTATATACCCTTACCGTACTTGTTGATGAGCATATTAATGAGTTGAGAATCAACAAGGACTGCATGGAAACATTGGATGTTACATTTGCCAAGGCAAAGCTATCAGTAGAGATGAAAGCAGTTCCTGTGTCCATCACAACGGAACGAAAAATCATCATAAAGCAGGGGAGACACCCTTTATTGAAGCCAGACCTATGCGTTCCTCTTGATTTTGAAATCAGAGGTGATCTTCGTGATAACGCTGTTAACGGTGTTGTGATTACTGGGCCAAATACAGGCGGTAAAACCGTTGCCTTAAAAACCATTGGCTTACTGTCAATGATGGCACAAAGTGGTCTTCATGTTCCTGTTTCTCCTGACAGTGTATTTTCTATGCACAACAACATTTTCTGCGATATCGGTGATGGGCAGAGTATTTCCGAAAATCTCTCCACCTTTTCATCCCATATCAAAAATATTGTAGATATTCTAAAAGGGGTAACCAGCGAAAGTCTTGTTTTGCTTGATGAGTTAGGCTCCGGCACAGACCCTGCTGAGGGAATGGGACTGGCAATTGCAATTTTAGAAGAATTAAATCAGAGAGGCTGTCTCTTCGTGGCGACCACCCATTACCCGGAAATAAAGGATTTTGCCAAGAACACAAAAGGACTTATGAATGCACGAATGGAGTTTGACCGCGAAAACTTACAGCCTTTATACAAGCTGCAAATTGGCGAGGCCGGAGAAAGTTGTGCCTTATACATTGCCCAAAGATTAGGATTTCCGGGGCGAATGCTGAAGCGAGCACAAGAGGAAGCATATGGCGGCAGATCCACTGTGTCAAGAGATATACCAACAATTCTGTTTGATGAGGATAATCCTAAGATAAATACTGTTTCCAACACCAAAATTCAAAAAGAAATTCCGAAGGAAAAAGCACTCTCACGGAGCGAAAGCTTTAATATAGGTGACTGTGTAAGGGTTTACCCTCAAAAATTGCTTGGTGTTATTTACAAGAAGACAAATGAAAAAGGCGAGCTTGGAGTGCAGATAAAAGATAAGAAGCAGCTTATTAATCACAAGCGGCTTAAGCTTTTCATTCCTGCCAGCGAACTTTATCCTGAGGATTATGATTTTTCAATTATTTTTGATACGGTAAAAAACCGCAAGGCTAGACACCAACTACAAAAAGGGCACGATGTAGTGATAGAATATGAGGAGGATTTAGATTTTAATGAATAATAAAGAGGTTGCCAATTCCAACCCGGCGGCAAATCCTTCATTATTTCTGTCCCTCAGCCGAGGGAGAACCTGACGCTGTCTGAGGCCCAGACCGTGATGGAAACTTGTTATAGTCCGGAATATATTTAACAGCCCCAGCGGTGAACTGGCCGCGATACAGGATATCAGGGTAATAGACATGACCACTAACGATCTTTACGATCCGCGGTGGTGTAAGGAATTTACCCATAGATAAGGAGGTGCCTTTTGAACTGCATCCGGTTCTTTAGGCGCCTCCTTTTTCGTTGTCATGATGGCCTAAAGTGTATTCATTTCAACATTTGAAGGGATTTCGTAAATCATGTCGAAAGAATTATAAAGTAAGGAAGATATTGTTGAGTATAGGAGTAATGTAGCTAAAAAGGAATAGTGAGCAATAGGGCTCTTCATTCAACCTTGGTTACCAGGGTTATATGAAGAGCTCTTTTTTAATTAGATAGAAGATTAAGAGGGGTGAGTTCTGTGAGTAATTGGTTAAAACGTTATATTGTACCTATAGTATTTTCAGGGGGTATGCTTTTCTTAGGGCTCATATTCAGGAATACCAATTTTACCTTTCCATTACTTTTAGTTAGTATCGGCGGCTTCATGATTATTTGCTTATTCCAGATCAGAAAAACCTTCCAGTTATTAGATTACTCTATAGAGTATCTGAAACGGGGATCACTTGGGGATTACCTGGTTTTAGAAAAAGGAGTAAAATTGGTTGAGCAGTTGAATAATGAAATAACCGCAATTCTTCAAAGTAATAAATTCGACCGTGAAATGCTGATAAATATTCAAAAGAAATTGTTAACGGAAAATCACGAATTTATGGCTCTAAGTTCTTTTTGGGAACCCAATGCTTTTGACCAGAGAGACAGCAGTTTCCAAAATATCGATTACTTTCATAAAGGTAATTTTACGGCCTATGTTTACCGTGATGAGGATGAAGGTATAAAGGTTATTTCTCTCGGTGATATTTATACTCAGCCATGGTACACCGTGCCAAAGAAAACCCACAAAATCACCATAACTGAGCCTTATGAGGAAAACATTAAAGGCAAAAAGATTTTAATGGCCAGTGTTGTTATGCCAATTATTTTCAAGGGTAAGTTCCTGGGAGTTATTCCAACAGACATTGTCTTGAACGAGATTGAAGAAATACAATCGGATGTCGTCTTGTATAACAATAGGTTCAAAAATACACTAACCGAAACCATCAGCAAGGGTTTGATCAATAGAACAGATGAGTTTGGTATTCTCGGACAAGCGATTAAAGCCACCAATATCAGTCAAAAACAGATCTTGAATCGTTTGTTGCAAACAACGAATCAGGTTACGGAAACGTCTAAAGAACTAACCGTTATATCCCAAGAGTCAGCCAGAGCTGTTGAAGAAATTTCTAAAACAATCGAACAAATTGCATCCAGTGCAACCACTCAGGCTCTGGAAACAGAAAACGGCGTTAATGAGATTACGGAATTAGGCAAAATTATTGAGCTGGACCAACGATATTTGAATGATTTAAACAATTCAGCTCAAACCGTTGAAAGAATGAAAAATGAAGGTATAGCCGCTATATCGGAACTAATAGAGCGAACAAGAGAAAGAGAAAACTATACCGATTTGATAGAGGAAGGGATTATTAAAACCAATGTAAGTGCTGAGAAAATCTATTCGGCAAGCAAACAGATTCAGAATGTAGCAGATCAAACCAATTTGTTGGCTCTGAACGCAGCTATTGAAGCAGCACGGGCGGGTGAAGCTGGAAGAGGATTTTCGGTAGTGGCAGAAGAAATTCGGAAGTTAGCAGAGCAATCAAGGAATTTGACCAGCGAAATTAATTCTGTAGTGGATGAGTTACAATCGAATTCACAAAGTTCCGTAGAAATCAATGGGAAAAGTTCAGTCATTGCTGAAAAGCAGGAAAGCAGTGTTAAGATTACCGGTGAGCGCTTTGAAGGAATAGCCAAAGCCGTGGAAAAGACTAAAGAAATTATTGAGAACTTAAATGTTTCTGGTCAAAGTATGAAAGAGAAAGAAATTCAACTTGTTAACATGGTAAAAAAATTAGATCGTATTGCAGAAGAAAATGCCGCCAGTACAGAGCAAGTTTCGGCAGCTTCAGAGGAGCAAACCGCATCAATGATCGAAATTGCGAAGGCAAGCCAAGGTCTTTCCGCTTTAGCCAATGAATTACAACAGGCCATTAGCAAATTTAATTAAGGTAAAAAATCCACTTGTCATACAATAAATTTAGCCGGACTTCAATAGTCTCCCGTTCATGCTGAAACGCAGCAAGTTTTGATGAGTCGCAAGAAATTGCCGGGTCAGACATTTGAGCCTCAATATCAAGAATTTGCTGTTCCAGTGCGGTTATTTCCTTTTCCAGCTGAGTGGCTGCTTGGCACGGATTTTCTGCCTTGGACACAGAGGTTTTAACTTGCTGCCCCCGTTTATTAGCAATGTTTTCCGGGCTGTCTGTTTTACCTACGATCTTAATAATTGGTTTATTCTTTTGTTCCAGATAGTCATTATAATTACCCAAGTACGCAGTAACCTCGCCTTGGGCAAGTACCCAAACCTTGTGAGCCAAACGATTGATAAAATATCGGTCGTGAGAGATTGCCAGCAGCGTGCCGGGAAATTCCTCCAAGGCTTCTTCCAGAGCTTCACGGGAATCAATATCCAGGTGATTCGTAGGTTCATCGAGCAATAAGAGATTGGGCTTTTGATACATGAGTAATGCCAGTTGCAGCCGGCTCCATTCTCCGCCGGACAGACTGCTGATCTTCTTGAAAACGTCGGAAGCGTAGAAGAGAAATTTCGCTAACTGTTTTCTGGCTTCACCTTCTTCCATATTCAGTTCTGTACGGAAATATTGCAGGACGGTTTGGGCGGACTTGAGGGGTGCACTGTCCTGGGAAAGATATCCTATGTCAACTCGTGAGCCAAGGTGAATTTCACCATGATCCGGATTTTCCTGATCTAAGATTAATTTCAGGAGAGTACTTTTCCCGCAGCCGTTTTTTCCCATGAGGACGATTCGGTCGCCGTAAAATAGCCGGGCGCTGACTTGGCTGAAAAGGGAGCGGTCAGCATAGGATTTGCTGATTCCCTCCAGTGAAATCACTTGCTTACCGGAACGGTCACTTTGTTCCAGATGCAGGTTGATTTTTTTTCGTTCCAAGATCGGCGGCTTTAACTTAATCATGCGATCTAAGGCTTTTTGCATAGAGGCGGCACGGCGGTGAAAACCGGGATTCGGTGGAGTGGAGTTGCCCCACTCAATTAATTGTTTAATGGATTCCTGCATCTTTTTAATCTTTTTCTGTTGTTCCTGATAATTCGCAAATTCTGAGAGCAGGCGGCTCTCTTTTTCTTTCTGATAGCCGGTATAGTTGGTTTGATAGGTTACGGCTTCACCGTCTTCCAGTTCAATGATTTTAGTGATCACTCTATCTAAAAAGTAACGGTCATGAGAAATAACCATGACAGTCCCCTTATAGTTATTTAAAAAGGTCTCCAGCCATTCAATGGAGGACATATCCAGGTGATTAGTTGGTTCGTCCAGCAATAAAACATCAGGCTGGGTCAAGAGTAAGGCTGCTAAACCCACCTTTGTTTTTTCACCGCCGGATAAAGAGGAAAATGGCCGTGGGTAGTAATCCGCCGTGATCCCCAGTCCGTTGGCAATCCCGTCGATGCGGGAAGAGATTTGGTATCCGCCCGCCTCTTCGAACTTCACCTGAAGTTTGCCATATTCCAGCATAAGTTGATTAAGTGTATTATTCTCTGCGTTCACGGGGTCGGACATTTTTTCCTCTAATTGCTCTAGTTGCTGCTGCCACTTCTTTATTTCTTGAAAGCACTGTTCCAATACTTCATAGACGCTCATTTCGGCGTCATATTCAGGGGACTGAGCTAAGAAACCAATCCTGGTGTTTTTGCCTATGGCGATTTGTCCTTGTTCAGGCTGAAGGGATCCTATGATTAACTTTAAAACTGTGGACTTTCCTGTTCCGTTACGGCCTATTAGACCGACTCGTTCTCCTGGCTTGATTTCAAAGGTGACGTCGGTAAGCACTTCATTGGCGCCAAAGGATTGTTTGATGTGTTGAAAATTAATAATCATGTTCATTCTCCTCCGGGGAAATGACACTCATAATAGGGATTTAAGCATAAAAAAACCGCAGGGAAATGTCCCTACGGTCGCAGCTGCAATCTTTCCTTGCGGTTATGGTAGGTGTGTCATTTCGCAATTTTGTTGATTCGTACTCAGTTGCTTAAAAATAGGCATAGCTATCCCGTTAAACAAAACTGCATACATAATTCCAAAGATTGCTAATGGCAACTGTTCAAGACGAAGCATTGCAAAATCGCGATTCATCCTACCACACCTCCTTCACTGAATTAGTATGAATATAGTAACATAATCCAGGTGGAATAATCAACCAAATTTTTAGCCTCTATTCTTGCTTTCCTGGGCGGTCTGAATCCTGGCCTGACTTCAGAAGAACAAATTCACTGTCTTTACTATACCAGCATCGACTATCTTGTAGGATTGACTAATAATAAAAGGCCCTATCGTTAATGGAGGGATAATAAAGGGAGCGAAGCTAAGAGAACTTAGGCTTTGCTCCTTTTTTACATAAACTGTTTGAGCAGATTGTAAACTATGCAACCAGCTCACTTGAGCTTTCTCCTTAATTATAGAGTCTCAGTTTCCAGTATCTGCGGCTTGGACTGACGAATATGAAAGTGATTGTGCTGCAGCTTTAAAGTATGCAGCGTCCCGCAAACCGAGCATTTTTTGTGTTCACCGTCTTTGAAGTGTATTTCCCCGATATGCCCGCCGCAGCAGGTTACTTCAATGCTGATGATTTCGCCGCCATTATGGAAATTAACACGGTAGTCATTAGTCTTACCTTCGTTCTGAAAGTCCATAACTTCTTCACCCTTCCATATTTTGTTTGGCTATCCCAAATATAGCATTAGTTTAAGAAGGTGGCAACCTCAAGATATGAAAGCAGTGGACAGCTGTGGGCAGGGAGGAGTAATACTTTGAAGGAGAAATTGCCTGGGTGTTGAATATAGTTATATCGTTCCGAGTGAAAAACAAAGGAGTTGATTGGAATTGTTGACGTTACTGGCAACCTTAAAAGTAAAGCCTGGTAAAGAGGCCGAAGTGGCTGGAATTTGTTCGCAATTGGCCAAGGAAGTTCTTGCTAAGGAAAAGGACTGTTTGATGTACATACCCCATGTGGTAAAGAATGACCCAACTGAAATCGTCTTCTTTGAAAAATACAAGGATAAAGAGGCCTTCAAAGCCCATGGGAGTTCAGCTTATTTTCAGGCAGCAGCCCAAAAGTTTGAAGACCTCCTGGAGGGTAAGATCCAGGTAAAATTTCTTGAAGAAGTTTAAGAGGTTGCAGCGAGGGCTTGATGCCAAACCAACGCGACCTGAAGGGAGGCGTTTTACACAATGGATAAGTATGTCGAATTAGCGAGAGAATTAAAGATGGAAAATGCTATGCTTATTACGAACGAAGATATTCATTTTGATATAAGAGCGAACTTAAAATGCAAATGGGGTTGTGGGGATTATTTAAGTGTTAAATGTCATAGCAGAGATACTACATTTTTAGAGCGAGTCGAAATGATAAAAAGGTATAAACGCATTCTGATCGTTCATTCTCATGATGCTCATGAACTAAGCAAAGCACTGCTTGAACTTGAAAGAAGGGCGTTCTTAGATGGCTATTACTTTGCCTTTGCTATTCGAAGTTGTAATCTATGTAAGCTGTGCAGTGTTAATAGCGGCGGGCAGTGCCCTACTCCGGAAAAAATCAGGCCATGTGATCAACTTTTTGGGATAGATGTCTATAAAACAGTCAGAAGCGCAGGGCTTCCCTGTGAGGTACTAACAAACAAAGATGATACACAAAATCGCTATGGTTTTTTGTTAATCGATTAAATTTGAAAAGAGGTCAATGGAATGTCTTTTACCCTAAGAACAGCGGCTGATGTTTATAAATTTGCACTCCCCCTGTATGATTATCTCAGCCAGAATGGGCATGCCAAAGAGGCTGATGCTCTGGTGAAAGTGGTGGACTCTTGCTACCCTCAGAGCGCCCAAGCCTTGGATGCACACCGCAGGGCATTTAATCAAATCCGGGAAACGGTTCCTGACTTGCCTGCGCAATACCTGATCGCTCTCAATGAGGCTTTGGAAATTTTGTCAAAGTAATCGTTGAGTCTTAGTTTCTGCTGTTTTCCCCTTCGATTTTGGCTCTCAGGCTTATGTTTCTCACCGTGCCAAGGTTGTCGAACTTAATTAAGTAGGCAGCTTTCTCACGGTTGATTCCCATGACTTCGCCGGCACCCATGATGCTGTGCACGATCCGGTCGCCGGGTTGAAAAGGAAACTCAGAAGACTTCGCTTCTATCAGCTTTTCGCTGCTGCCGATCTGCCAATTGGATTCCTTGACCAGACCTTCATCAAGTTCTGCTGTGTAAACAAGCAGGTTTTTGTCTACATTGAAAATGAAACGGGAGGGATAGCGATAGGAGCCGTCCAGATTCCGTCCCTCCGCATCAGTCAGGTACAAAGCTTTTTCCGCACGGGTGAAGGCGACAAAGGCCAGCCGCCGCTCTTCTTCCATGGCTTCAAGGGTCTTGGTCTTTTTGGAGGGGAACACCCCTTCTCCGAGACCGCAAAGAAACACATAGGGAAACTCCAGGCCCTTGGCCGTATGTACCGTCATCAGTTTAACTGTATTTTTGCCGGCAGCTGTATCGGCATTGGTCAGGAGTCCGGTATGAGACAAATAGCTTTCTAAGGTGTTTTCCTCTCCGCTTGTGGTCTCGTATTCATAAACCGATTGTTTGAGCTCTGCCAAATTGTCCAGCCGCTCCTGACTTCCTTCCGTCCGGAGCATTGCCTCATAGCCGCTTTGGTCAAGGAGGGAATTTAATAAGTCGGAAACCGGCACTGTCTGATATCTTGCAGAAAAGCTTTCGATTAAATCGAGAAACCCCTTGGCCTTCGTGCCCTTGAAAATTTCATGGTCGATGGTTCTTTCCAGAGCGCTGTACAGGGAGCATTGATTTTGGGCGGCATAATCTTTTAAAAACTTCATGCGCCTCACGCCGATATTGCGTTTGGGCACGTTAGCTACCCGCAGGAAGGACAGGTCGTCCTTATAGACAATGAGCCGGAGATAAGAGAGAGTATCCTTGATCTCCATCCGGCCAAAAAATTGTACGCCGCTATAGATGGTGTAGGGGAGTTTTTCTTTCAGAAATACCTCCTCCAGGGTACGGGAGATGAAATGGGCGCGATAGAGGATTGTCACGTCGCTGAGCTTTACGCCCTGAGCAGCCAGTTCCTTGATTTGCAGGGCAATCCATTTGGCTTCCTCCTCCGCTGTTTTGGCATGATGGTAAACAACCGGAACTCCGTCCGGCAGCATAGGAAGCAAGACCTTGCTGATGCGGTTTTTGTTGTTTCCGATTAAAGAATTAGCAGCAGCGAGAATCTGCGGTGTTGAGCGATAATTCTCCATCATCATAATGGTACGGACCTGGGGGAATTCCTGGTCAAAGTCCAGCAAATATTTAAGCCGGGCACCGCGCCAGGTGTAGATCGTCTGATCCGGGTCGCCTACGATAAAAAGGTTTTTGTGATAATCACACAGCACCTTCATCAGACGGTACTGCAGCTCGTCAATATCCTGATACTCGTCGATCATGATGTATTCCAGCCGCTGCTGCCATTTCAGCCGGATCCCTGCATCCAAGCTGAAGATGTGGAGTACATATTTAATCAGATCGTTGTAGTCGAGTCCAAAACATTTCTTTTCCTGATACAGGTATCCCCAGAAGATGATGTCCTCCGTTTCTACTGCATTCAGATACTTAAGATGCAGCTCTTCAAGAGAAAGAGAGACCATAAATTTGTAGTACTCCGGATCTTTAAACAACTTGCGGATTTCAATCATGTCTCTGGCTTTAGAGAAGGTCATATGCCGCAAGGTGAGGCCCCGTTCTTCGTAAATGATCTTCAGCATGTCATTGATATCGGAATTGTCAAGAACAAGAAAGCTTTTTGGATAGTGAACAGCGTTGATGTCCTCCTGCAAAACAGTCACACAGAAGCTGTGGAAAGTGCTGATATAGCCGGTATCGTTGTCGCCGCAGAGACGGCGGATGCGATGTTTCATCTCCTGGGCGGATTTATTGGTAAATGTGACGCAGAGGATGTTGGACGGCATAATGCCAATCTCATTGACCAGATAGGCAAACCGATGGGACAGTGCGCGGGTCTTACCCGACCCCGCACCCGCAATCACGCGTATGAAGCCTTCCGTGGCTGTTACTGCCTGTCGCTGCTGTTCATTAAGTCCCGCCAAGATGTCACTCATCCTGTTAGTCACCACTTTCTTCAACTAAATTCAATAATATCTTTGTTTAACCGGTGCAAGCATATAGAATTAAGCTTGAGCATCGAACGTCTGTTTGATATTTTTATTATACATTACTTTGAAAAAATCAGTTACCCCTTAATGGAAATATCTTTGCATCTCATATACTAAAACTTCGGGCTCCATGTTAAAAAAGCGCTCTTAATCCGAAGTAACTGGGAGCTGTGGCAAAGGAAAAAATAAATAGTAAAACCCCGGATTTATCCGGGGTTTTAGAGGAATGGTTTGCTAATTAGCTGGTTTCTTGTAGTATGGATTATCAAGATAAGTGTTGCAAATCGAGCAGTAGATCTTCTCTTCATAGCGATGATCACTTGCACTAAATAAAGTATTTTTACAATTTGGGCAGAAAAATTCAAACATCCTCGCTAACTCTTTCCTTTTGTTATAATCTTTCTGCTTCGCTTCGCTAAATGTATTATACTAGAAATCAAAATAAATTTAACTAGTTTACCTAATCATTAGAGTACAATTCTATAATCTTAAGGATGACTTCAACAGACTTCTCCATGGCAAAGGTTGGAATGAATTCATACCGTCCATGGAAGTTGTGACCTCCTGTAAACAGGTTTGGGGTTGGGAGTCCCATGAAGGATAGTCTGGCTCCGTCAGTGCCCCCGCGAATCGGACGGAGTTGGGGAGTAACCCCAACCGCTTCCATGGCTGCACAGGCTTTATCGATAATGTGCATGACAGGTTTTATTTTTTCTCTCATATTTTGGTATTGATCAGATAGTTCAATATCAAATGCACCGGCACCAAACTCTTTGTTGAGTTCCTCAGTGAGTGAGCGCATCTTCTCTTTGCGCTTCTCAAAAGAAGATTGATCGAAGTCTCGGATTATATAATAGAGGGTCGTTAGTTCCACATCTCCATGGATATCGTTTAAATGATAAAACCCCTCATATCCTTCCGTATTGGCTGGTGTTTCACTTGGAGGAAGAAGAGAAATGAATTTGTTGGCTAAGAGAATGGAGTTAATCATTTTATTCTTGGCACTTCCCGGGTGAACATTTCGACCCCGGACTTTGATAATTGCCTTTGCCGCATTAAAGTTTTCGTATTCCAGTTCACCCAGGGCTCCGCCATCTACCGTATAAGCGAAATCAGCACCAAACCCTGAAACGTCAAAGTGATCCGCCCCCCGCCCGATTTCTTCGTCAGGAGTAAATCCGACGCAGATTTTTCCGTGCGGCACCTCAGGATGCGTGACAAGGTATTCGAGGGCAGTCATGATTTCTGCAATACCTGCTTTATCATCCGCTCCGAGCAAGGTCGTTCCATCAGTCGTGATTAAGGTTTGCCCAATGTAATCCTTCAATTCCGGAAAATCGTCAGAGGAAAGTATGAGGTTTTTTTCTTCATTAAGCAGGATATTTCCACCAGCAAATTTTTCAATAAATTTGGGTTTTACATTCTCACCGGAAAAATCCGGGCTTGTATCCATATGGGCGATAAAGCCAATAGCCGGAACGATTTTATGGGTATTCGAAGGGATACTTGCATAAACATATCCTTGCTCAGAAAGCCTAACGTCGTGCAAACCGAACCCTCTTAACTCTTTAACAATCTCTTGGGCCAATTTCAGTTGTGTAGCTGTGCTGGGAACGGATGTGGAATTTTCGTTGGATTGCGTATTGAATTGAACATATTTAAGAAAGCGATTAATGACACCGGACATGATATAATAGCCTCCTGTCTTTGCTGAGAAACTGAAATCAGCAAGAATTATAATACTCAAATGTATTTCTAAGTATCAATAATAGGCTATATTAGGGCATCTGGCAAATTTTACTGCGTCATTTTCTCGAATAGGCAGCGGTTTCTCATAAATGCAATCCTGGGCTTGTTAAGCCCAGGATTTTATAGTTCAAAAATATCTAATAATTCTAACAAAACGTTATAATTGCCTAACGATTTGTTAGAAAGAAAAATTGCCTTGTTGTCTAAAGTCAAACAAATTCAACTAATTATGAATTTTTTAATTATGGCACATACTTTGCAATATTTAAGTTTGTACAAATAATACACTAAAAAATTTGAGGGAGGAAAATGAGTTGTTTAGCAAAAGGAAAAAAGGGATTTCATGGCTGCTCTTAGGGGTCCTGGTATTGATGCTGGGGGTTACCGGCTGCGGCGGGGAGAAACCGGCTGCCAGCACGGGGAGTGATCAAACGATTACGATTAAAGTCGGCCACGTTTTAGCTCCAGATCATCCCTACACCATTGGTCTCAAAAAATTTGGCGAGCTGGTTGAACAGAAAACTCAGGGTAAAGTAAAGGTAGAGGTTTTTCACAGTTCTCAATTGGGTAACGAAAGGGATATGATTGAAGCTCTGCAGTTGGGAACCCAACAGATGGCTCTTGTTTCAACCGCCCCATTGGCTAGTTTCACAAAGGAATTTTTAGTATTTGATTTACCTTTCATCTTTAATGATAGTCAATCGGCTCACAAAGTACTTGATGGAGAGATCGGACAAGGAATTTTAAATTCTCTTGAATCACAAGGAATTATAGGGCTTTCATATTGGGAGAATGGCTTCAGACATGTGACAAATAATACGCGGCCCATTAATAAACCTGAAGATCTTAAAGGACTTAAGATTCGTCTCATGGAAAACCCCATTCACATGGACACCTTCAGGACCATGGGAGCTGACCCAACGCCAATGGCCTTTGGGGAACTATTTACTGCATTACAGCAGGGGACCATTGACGGACAGGAAAATCCTATTCCGATTATCTGGACTTCCAAGTTCTATGAAGTTCAAAAACAGTTAAGCTTAACCGGCCATTTTTATGCTGCGGCACCTCTTTTGGTATCCAAAACATTCTTCGATGGTTTAGCACCTGAATATCAGAACGCTATTAAGGAAGCTTCCATAGAAGCAAGGGATTATGAAAGGGATTTGATAGCCCAGCAGGAAACAGAGTTCCTTGGGAAACTTAAAGATCAGGGTGTAAATGTTATTGAAGTTGATAAGAGTCTATTCAAAGAAGCTGTCAAACCGGTCTACAGCAAATATGAAGGGGAAATCGGTAAAGATCTGATTGATAAAGTTATTAGTGCTCAACAATAAATTTTAACCCCAGGCAGGCTGCAATGCCTGCCTGGGTTCCGCAGAGAGGAATAGGGTGGGATATGAAAAAAATATTCGCTAATCTTGAAGAGTATCTGTGCACTATGCTCCTGTCGATTATGACTATCGTCGTTTTTTATCAGGTTTTCTGTCGATTCGTTATTAAAGCTGCCTTACCCTGGTCTGAGGAATTGTCGATTTACATTCTGGCCTGGGTAACCTTTTTGGGGGCCAGCATTGGTGTAAAACGTGGATCCCATATAGGGGTTGAGGCCGTTATTGTTTTATTCCCCAAGAAGATTCAGAGATATTTTGTTTTATTATCTTATATTTTTTGTACCGTCTTCTTTGTCATCATCGTTTATTATGGCTTGCTGATTGTACAGAAACAGATTATAACAGGTCAGGTTTCACCGGCCATGCGCATTCCCATGTATTATGCCTATCTTTCTGTTCCGGTGGGAAGTATCTTAATCGTGATCCGATTTGTGCAGAAATTTATTGCGGAACTAAAAACTAAGGATAAATCTGAACCATCCGACTTAAATACATTGGGGGGACATAACAAATGACGAGCATTCTTTTTGGTGGCTTTGCTATCTTAGCAATCCTTGGTTTGCCAATAGCGGT
The DNA here is from genome assembly GCF_000235605.1 of Desulfosporosinus orientis DSM 765. Classification (GTDB taxonomy): domain Bacteria; phylum Bacillota; class Desulfitobacteriia; order Desulfitobacteriales; family Desulfitobacteriaceae; genus Desulfosporosinus; species Desulfosporosinus orientis. Next base: position 4,431,123 of record NC_016584.1, on the reverse strand, counting down.
CGTTTTAGGCCTAACCTCTGTTATAGCACTGGCGACAGCTACCAGTATTCCTCTTTTGGTTGTTCCGCAAAGAATGTTTACAGCCGTTTCCTCTTTTCCGCTGATGGCAATTCCTTTTTTCATGATTGCCGGTGTACTTATGGAGGGAGGGGGAATCTCCCGGCGCTTAATCAATCTGGCCAATAAAATTGTCGGCCACCTTACAGGCGGGCTAGCTATGGTAGCAATTCTCACCTGCATGTTTTTTGCGGCGATATCGGGGTCGGGGCCTGCTACCGTGGCTGCTATCGGCGGGATTATGATTCCTGCAATGGTCAGCGCCGGTTATGATTTGGGCTTTTCTGCGGCGGTAATGGCCGCGGCCGGTTCAATTGGTGTGATTATACCTCCCAGTATTCCTATGGTCACTTATGGAGTTGTTGCCGGCGCATCTATTGGGTCCCTGTTTCTGGGCGGGTTAACTTCAGGGCTGTTAGTCGGTTTGGCTTTAATGATCCCAACTTATTATATTGCCAAGAAAAGGGGCTATAAAGGTACAGGCAAGTTTAATTTCAAAGAGGTATTGATCGCAGGCAAAGAAGCGTTTTGGGCGATTCTAATGCCTGTAATTATTCTAGGAGGAATATATGGCGGAATATTTACCCCTACTGAAGCAGCAGCAGTGGCCGTAGTTTATGGTTTTATCGTGGGGGTATTCGTATACAAGGAGCTGAAATTTACTGACTTAGGTAAGCTCCTGGCCAATGCGGCTGCGAGCACCTCTATCGTGATGTTGATCATCGCAGCGGCTTCAATCTTTGGCTGGATCATGACCAGTGAGCGGATACCTGATGCAGTGGCTCAAGCCTTTGTCAGCTTCTCGGACAGCAAAATTGTTATTCTTCTGCTCATTAATCTGCTTTTATTGATTGTTGGTTGTTTTATGGAAACCAATGCTGCAATTATCATCTTGGCACCAATTTTCCTGCCTCTTGTTGTCAAAATGGGTGTCGATCCAATTCAATTTGGTTTAATTATGGTTGTTAATACGGCCATTGGTATGTTTACGCCGCCTTTAGGTGTGAATCTCTTTGTTGCCTGTGGTCAATCCAATCTTAGTATTGAACGAATTTCAAAGGCAATTATTCCGTATATCATTGCCATGGTTGCGGCAGTTTTGCTGATTACTTATATTCCTGCAATTTCCATGTATTTACCTAATCTGATGATGAAATAGAGGGCCGGACAATGGATTTGAATTTATTTAAAGTCAAACAAGAATTTAATTCCACCAGGATTGATGATATTTCTCTGACGATTTCTCAGGAATTTGAGAAAGCCGACTTGGCTGATCGCCTGAAACCAGGCAGTAAAATAGCTGTTGCCGTGGGCAGCAGGGGTATTGCCAACATATCAGACATCGTAAAATCGGTGATTAAGGAGTTAAAAAAACTCAATGTTTGCCCTTTTATTGTACCGGCTATGGGCAGCCATGGCGGGGCTACAGCGGCAGGGCAATTGAAAGTGCTGAATAGTTTGGGGGTCACGGAGAAAAAGGTGGGTGTCCCTCTTCACTCAAGCATGGAGGTTGTCAGGCTTGGTGAAATTGATGGGGCAGTTCCCCTATATTTTGATAAGTTGGCGGCAGAGGCCGATAGCGTTTTTGTGATAAACCGGGTTAAGCCTCATACTGACTTTGGAGGGCCCTTGGGCAGCGGTCTGATCAAAATGATTTCAATTGGACTGGGGAAGCACAAGGGATGTGTTGCCTTGCACACCCATGGTTTAAGCAAGTATATTCCTGTGGCTGCCAAGCTTTTGCTGGAAAAGGTGAATATCCTGGGTGGATTGGCGATTGTAGAGAATAGTCAGGAAGAGACAGCGCATTTGGAGTTAGTGAAAAGCGGAGAGATGTTTGAGAAAGAAGAGAAGCTGCTGGAAATGGCCAAATCTCAAATGGCAAGACTTCCCTTTAAGGATTTGGACGTTCTGATTGTCAAGTCAATGGGAAAAGCCATCAGTGGGACCGGTATGGACACCAATGTTATTGGCAGATTGAAAGTTGAAGGGTTACCGGAACAGGGTGAGCTGCAAATCAAGAGAATTGTTGCCCTTGATCTGGCCGGTAATTCCTATGGCAATGCCTTGGGAATTGGTTTAGCCGATTTAACAACGAAGAAACTGGTAGATAAGATAGACTTTAAGCCCATGTATGCCAATGTCATTTCAACGAGTTATTTAGAACGAGGTAAGATTCCCATATTTTTAGACACAGATAAGGAAGCGGTTGAAACGGCCTTAAAGACTATCGGCCCAAGAGGGGTTGAAAAGGCCAGGATCTGCATTATCAAGAACACTTTGGAATTAGAGGAATTCTATGTTTCGGCGAGCTTGGTTGAAGAGTTAAGAGAAAACCGGAATATTACCATTGTGGAGGAAATCGGGCAGATTCCCTTTGCCGAGGATAGTCAGGATTTATTGCTTTTTTGATTATACCCTTAGAATTATTATCTAATTTCCGGAAAGTAGGTGATAACGGTGCTTCAGAACATTATTGTCAAAGAGCTGGAACAAATTGTAGGTGAAAAGAATCTTATTACGGCACGAATACCCCTGGCAACTTATGCATATGATGCCTCTCAATTTTTTGGCACGCCGGATGCTGTCGTATTTCCCACAACAACAGAAATGGTTAGTGCTATCTTCAAATTAGCTCAAAGGTATGATCTCGAAATTACTCCCCGTGGTGCCGGAACTTGTTTAAGCGGCGGGGCGGTTGCTTCTCAGGGCGGCATTGTTATCTCGATGAATAAGATGAACCGGATTTTAGACATAAATCCGGGTGCCCGCACTGTATTGGCAGAAGCCGGTGCGATCAATAAGCAGGTTCAGCTATTGGCAGAGCCCTATGGATTGATGTTCGCTCCCGACCCCGGCAGTCTGAATGTAGCCACAATCGGCGGCAATATTTCAGAAAACGCGGGTGGGATGCGTGGGGTTAAATATGGCTGTACAAAGGATCATATCTTGGGATTGGAGCTTGTGCTTCCCACGGGTGAGATCGTGACAACAGGAGAGATGGTCTCCCCTTCAGAAGAGCAAATTGATTTAAGTTATTTCCTCTGCGGTTCGGAAGGGACTCTGGGGGTAGTTACAAAGGCCTTGCTAAGTTTAACTCCGATTAATTCTCATGTGGTGACTATGACCGCTGTCTTTGATAATCTGGCGGATGCAGGGGATTGTGTTGCCGACATTATCGCCAAAGGTGTTATTCCCACGACCATGGAAATTATGGATAATACGCTGATCAGGGCTGTGGAGGACTATGCTAAGTTAGGCCTGCCTGTCAATGCCGAGGCACTTTTATTACTGGAAGTCGATGGCTTCAGTTCTGAAGTTGAGGTGCAGTTTACAGCTATTATCGAATCTTTTAAAACGAACAAAGCTCAGAACTATACTATCGCCAACAGTGAACTGGAGAGGCTTTCCCTTTGGAAAGCAAGAAGGTCGGCCAATGGCGCTCTGGGCAAACTTAAGCCCTCCATGGTTGTTCAGGATATTGTGGTTCCCAGGGACCGTCTCCCCATTATGTTAAGTAATGTCTCTGCACTGGCCCAAAAATATGGAATTATTATAGCCCAAGTGGCCCATGCGGGTGATGGTAATTTACATCCTCACCTGCTTTATGATCACCGGATCTCTCAGGAGAATGAAGTTATTGAATCTGTTTGTGATGAAATATTCAAGGAGGCTTTGGCCCAAGGAGGGACTCTTTCCGGAGAACATGGCATTGGTCTGGAAAAGATAAAATACATGCCTCTGGCTTTTAGTCAGGAAAGCTTGAACTACATGAAGCGGTTAAAGACAGCCTTCGATCCCCAGGCAAAATTAAATCCTGGCAAGCTGATTTCAGAGGGAATGGGGGAAGGGTTCCATGACCCAGCAGCAAGTTGTTGATGTTTTTAAACAATTTATTCCTGCTCAAGACACGTACAGTCACTATAGAAACCTATTTGAGGCCGGTTATCGTCCGGATTTAATCTTTTATCCTGAATCGGCTGAGGATGTTGCCGGTATCCTGAAGTTAGCCAATCAATGTCAATTGCCCGTTTATCCCGTTGGCAGCGGAACGATATTTCAGAAGAGGATTGAACCGTTTGCAGCAGGAATACTGATGTCCACAAAAAAGCTTAAGCGGATTATAGAGTATAGGCCTAAAAATATGAGTATAGAAGTCGAAGCCGGCTTGACATTTCAGGAGCTTCAGAAATTATTGGCTCGGGATAAAATCTTTTTTCCTGTTGAACCGGATGAAATCTCCTCAACCATTGGCGGGCAGGTGGCTGCCAATCGTTATGGGAGAAAAAAATATATGTATAAAAGCAGCCGCTTCTATGTCATGGGTATGGAGTTCGTTTCCCCTCAGGGTGATATAATCAGGGTGGGTGGAAGAACTGTCAAAAATGTGAGCGGCTACGATGTGAGCCAGCTTCTGGCGGGCTCTTGGGGCTTATTTGGAATCATTACTAAAGTAACTCTGCGGCTCAGACCTCTTCCTGAAAATAATCTTATTATGAAGTGCAGTTTCAGAGGTCTGGCCTCAGTACAAGCTATAATCAAAGGAATATTTAATGAACCATTAAGTCTGGCCTCTCTGTTATTGAGAACTGATGGAGAGGAATTATCCTTACAGTTGGAACTTGAAGGTTTTAAGGAAGCCCTGGAATTACAGGCCTCAGAAATGGAAAGAAAATATGGATTTAAACGAAGTTCTAATTTACTGGAAAAGATAAAAGAAATGCCGTTTACCTTTAGAGTGCCGCTTCAGAATTATGGCAGGGTACTAGAATGCCTATGGGCTTGGGCAGAAAAACACCGTCTTTCTGTTAATATTCAAGGTAATGTCACCAACGGTACCCTTGAAATCGATTTGAAAAACACGGTTGATGATGAAGGCAAATTGATCGAAGAGCTAAGCGGAGAACTCCGGCAATTTGAGGGGTGTTTAATTCATAGAGGAAATACTTTGCGGGCTAAAGCTGAAATGACTAACCAGAAACTTCTCTTAGAGATCAAAAGACAAGTTGATCCCAATAAAATATTAGTTCCGCAAATCTGCTTTTTGAAGGAGTGATTGTCGTGAAGCAAGCGGAACTCTTAGATGTAATAATGAAATGCAATCGTTGTGCTTCCTGTCAGGATGTCTGCCCGACCTATAAAATAGCCGGTACTGAATTTGCTGTTGCCCGCGGGCGTTTGCGCTTGCTCCGTTTAGGCCTGGAAAATCAACTTGATTTAGATAAAGAACCTGAATTGGATAGGTTTATCAACGAATGTTTGTTGTGCAAAGCTTGTGAAGTCAATTGTCCGTCAAATGTACCCATCACCACAATCATCAGTGACATTCGAGCACGTTTTACGAGAAATAAAGGGCTGCCCTTGGTAAAACGAATCATGTACAGGGGATTCTTCTCCAATCCCAGGAAGCTGAATTTGGCTCGTAAAATGGCGGGGATTTACCAGAGGAGCGGAGCAAAAAGGGTATTAAATCAGGTGAAGGTCTTAAAGGATGTAAACAATCTTATGCCTGATATGCCTAGACAGAGCTTAAGGGAACAGCTCCCTGTAATTCTCAAAGCTATGCCGGGAGCAGCTCATACTGTAGCGTATTTTTTGGGATGTTCGGTTAACCAATTTTACAGTCAGGTTGGCAGGGCAACACTAAAGGTGCTGCAGGCCAATAATTGTGCTGTAACCGTTCCCGATGTGACTTGTTGTGGTGCTCCCCACCAGAGTGCGGGAGATCTCGACGAGTATAAAAAGCTGGCCAGGCATAACTTAACGATACTGGCCAAACTTAAGGCGGAGGCAATTATTATTGATTGCGCTACCTGCGGTGCTGTCCTAAAAGAATACGAAGAATTATTCGAGGATGAACCTGAGTACAAGAAAATGGCTCAGGGTGTCAAGGAAAAAATTGTCGACATTAGCACCTATTTAGTAACGATTGGTTATAAAATAGGAGAAAGAGATATGCCTCTTAAGGTAACTTATCATGATCCTTGTCACGCTATCCGGGGGTTGGACGTAAGTAAGGCCCCGCGGACCATATTAAAAAGCATGCCAGGTTTGCAGTTTATAGAAATGAAAGAAGCGGACACCTGTTGTGGCGGAGCAGGTTCCTATGGTATTTTCCACCCTGAAATGTCCAAGAAGATATTGGAACGGAAGATGGGAAATTTTACAGAAGCCAATGCCGGAGTACTGGTTACTTCTTGTCCTGCTTGCATGATGCAGTTAAATTACGGAATGAAAACTTATGGTATTTCCGGACAGGTAAAGCACCTGTCGGAATTATTGGCAGAATCTTATAACATTTAATCCGGCAAAAACTGCCTGACCTGATAAGGGGTGGAGAAAGTATGAAAATCGATGATCAGCTGAACAGCGAAATATTGGACAGGATATTAGGGACACTGAGAGAAGGGGTCAATATTGTCGACGCCAATGGGATTATTGTTTATGCCAACCATAGTTCGGCTAATTATGTTGGGGAAAATGTTGAAATGATCGGAAAGCATATTACTGAATTCTACCCTAAGGCGGCCTTGCTGGAGGTTATGGCGACTCATCAGCCGGTTTTCGACAAAAAAATAGTTCATGATGCGGATAGAATTTATATCGTTAATGCAACACCCCTCTATATCGGGGAGAAGTTTTCAGGAGGGATAGCGACCTTTAGGGATATAACTGAAATAGAGAGATTGTCTAAAAGGTTAGAAAATCTGGAGATGGAATTAGCCCTCAACCGGATGAACGATGATGTGTTTGAATCTATAGTTGGCAAAGAGGGCAGTCTTAAGGAGGCCAGGGACAAAGCCCAGAGAAGTATCGCGTCTCTGGGTGGGCCCAGGCATAGCGTTATTGTCGGGGAGACAGGTACCGGTAAAACCATGTTAGCTAAAGCCATGTATAAGTTTGCCGAAAAAATTGGAGTTATTAAACCGGGTTCTCCTTTTATTGAAGTTAACTGTGCGCAATTTACCAATGCAGATATAGCAGCAATGGAGGTATTTGGGACTGAAAAAGGGTCATTTACGGGGGCCTATGAAAAACCGGGCTTGATTGAAATAGCCAATGGAGGGATACTCTTTCTCGATGAAGCCCAGTCATTAGGTACCCATCAGACCATGCTTTTAAAGGTGATTGAATCAGGAATGGTAAGAAGAATCGGGGGCAGAACGGAACGAAATGTCAATATCATTATTATTACAGCGTCCAGCAAAAATTTAAAAAAGGAATTTATACCCGAGTTGTACCAGAGGTTAGCCCAGTATCAGATTGAACTGCCACCCTTAAAGGAAAGGTGCTTAGCCGAAAAAGAGAGCTTACTGAATTCGTTCGTAAGCTTGTATCAGTGGAAGGCGAAAAGCCGATATAATATTTCCTTAAAAGTTGTGTTTTCAGAAGCGGCCAAAAACATCCTTTTAAAGGCTAACTATGAGAGGAATATCAGGCAATTCCGTGATGTGGTTAATGCATCGATTGACGCAGCGGCGCCGTTGATCAGCAATTTATCCAGGGATACAGTGGATTTAAAAGTTAGCGTGGATGAAGGTGATTTGCCCTACGGGATGTTTATAGAAGATAAGAATGAGGAACAAACTGAAGAGGTTAAAGTACAGCCGGATCAAACACTGGAACAGTTGATTAAACAACTGAACGAAGAGGGATTAGGGCCGCGGAAAATTGCAACAGAACTAAAGAAAAGGGGCATTCAGCTGGAATATTATCAGATAGCCTATAGGCTTAAAAACGGTATGAATGAAGAAAAATCTAACGCCGGAAATCAAATTCCTAACAAAATTGTTAGAAACAAGAAGAATCAAAAAGCTGTGTAAGCCCAGCCCTTCTCAAAATAGGCTGATTTCCAGATTGGCATAATGTTTGCAATAAGATTAAGCGTCTGGATGTTATCACTATTTAGAGAGGGGTTTATTATGAGTAAGAAGAGTATTCATGATTTTCATCAGATGGTTGCTAACGGGGAAAAAATCGTATACCTAACAGCATACGATTATTTAACGGCAAAAATGGAGGAAAAAGCCGGGGTAGATATGATCTTGGTGGGTGATTCTTTAGGTATGGTCAGTCTGGGGTATGATACTACTTTCCCAGTTACCATGGATGATATGATTAGGCATTGCCAGGCCGTGCGCAGAGGCGCACCTAATACTTTTATCGTGGGAGATATGCCCTATATGTCTTATCAGGCATCCGATGAGCAAGCAGTAGCCAATGCCGGAAGATTTGTCAAAGAAGCTCTTGTTGATGCTATTAAGCTTGAAGGCGGCGGCCCCATGATTGCCAGCAGGATCAAAGCGATACAGCAAGCGGGAATACTGGCTATGGGTCATATCGGCCTGACTCCTCAGTTTATGGGACAACTGGGTGGGTATAAAGCTCAGGGACGAAGCGCCCAAGCTGCTATAAGCCTTGTCAGGCAGGCCAAACTCTTAGAAGAAGCAGGAGCTTTCAGTATTCTTGTGGAAGGTGTACCGACGGCTGTGGGCAAAGCGATTACTGAACGGGCTGATAATATACCTATTCTTGGTATTGGAGCGGGGCCGTATACCCATGGACAATTGCTTATTTATGCAGATATGGTGGGTCTCTATGACAACTTTGTACCTAAGTTTGTTAAGAAATATGCCAACGCAGGTGAAGTAATGACTAACGCATTTAAGGAATATGCCCAGGATGTCAGAGAAGGCAAGTTCCCCCTGGACGGAGAGCATACCTATAAGATGCAGGAAGAAGAAGTCAAGGAATTTACAGCTTTGCTTGGCGATTAACAATAGGGGTTGGGCTACTTTTTAGTTCTTATTCAGAGGGTCAGCCACTGAATAGGGTTGGTGCCGTTGTATTTACTAATTACTTCTATGTGAGTAACAGAGTTCTCGAAGTTATCGTTCGACTGAGGAATAAATCAGGCCGCCTCGTATTGATCTGCTCCCTGTCTACTTGACAGGGAGCAGATCATATTATGAGGCGGCCTGAACTTTGTAAATAATCAGAATAAGTTTCATCTTTTTGTCTGGAAGATTATGCTATAATAGTTATAACTGGTTGTCGAGGGACGGTTGGCCACACCCTTATAGAAAGGGGGTGGTAGGATGATCTCAATGGTTGAGGCAATGTATTTAATGATTGCATTTGCAACACTCATTGTTATGATTATGAAAAAGAAATAACCGCCCCCCAGCCAGGATTGCGGTTATTTCTTGTAGCTGTAATTCAGGCTAACCGTTTGGTTAGACAATCTGCCGGGCTGGCGTGCTCGCAACACGTCAGTCCTTTACTAATATTATATCCATAGATTGTAAAATATGCAACCAGCCCACATATAGGTAAGATTGGCGAAGGAAACAGGTTAAATTTCGCAACGTTGCATAATTTGGCTTTATGCAAAGTATAGCATGCTTGTTGTGAATGCCAATTAATCATGTTACAATTTTCTTAAACTTATAAACTAAAGGATAATTCTATTTGCTAAAGGAGAAGTTGTGATGAGCAAAAAGGTACTCATTGTTGGTGGAGTCGCAGGGGGAGCCAGTGCTGCAGCACGCTTGCGCCGTTTGGATGAAGAGGCAGAAATCATTATCTTTGAGCGGGGAGAACATATTTCCTACGCTAACTGCGGTTTACCGTATTATGTTAGTGGAGTTATTGATGAGCGGGAAGCTCTTTTGGTCTCAAAGCCTGAAGCTATGAGAAATCGCTTCCGTATTGATGTAAGAATCTTTAGTGAGGTTACCCGTATTTTTCCTGAGGAAAAAGCCATCGAGGTCCAAGAACAGGGCGGCAAGGTTTATAGAGAATCCTATGATCAATTGATCCTTTCTCCTGGGGCAGCGCCCCTTCGTCCGCCGATTCCCGGGATTAATGACATCGATGCTCTTGTTGTGCGCAATGTTACAGATATTGATCAGATTAAACGTTTTATCGATGAGCAGAAACCTCAAACTGCAGCAGTTGTAGGAGGGGGCTTTATTGGCCTGGAAATGGCCGAAAACCTCCATGCCCGAGGAGTAGATACAACGATTATTGAAATGAGCAATCAGGTTATGGCTCCTTTGGATTATGAAATGGCTGCAATTCTACATGAGCACATTTTCAATAAAGGAATCAACCTGATTTTGGAAGATGGGGTAAAATCCTTTGCGAAAACGGAAAATGGAGCTCTGATTACACTCCAAAGCGGTCAGGAAGTACAAGCGGATTTAACGATTCTGGCTATTGGTGTCAAACCTGAAATCAAATTAGCGAAGGAAGCCGGGCTAACAATCGGAGAGTTAGGCGGCATTAAAGTTAATGAACGACTTCAGACCTCAGACCCTAATATTTACGCTGTCGGCGATGTCATAGAAGTAAAACACTTAGTAACAGGACAAGCTGCCCTCCTGCCCCTTGCCGGGCCTGCCAATAAGCAAGGCCGAATTGTGGCTGACATTATCGCCGGGCGGGACAGGGAGTATAAGGGAACTCAAGGCACTGCTATTGCCAAGGTTTTTGATTTAGCTGCGGCATCCACCGGGGCGAATGAAAAAATGCTTAAGAAATTGGGAATCACTCATGAAGTGTTGTTTACTCACTCCAATTCCCACGCCGGGTATTATCCTGGAGCAACTAGATTATCCATGAAACTTATCTTTGATAAAAATAATGGCCGAGTCCTGGGTGCCCAGGCTGTCGGAGCTCAGGGTGTCGATAAACGGATCGATGACATCGCCGGGATAATCCGCAGCCAGGGAACTATTTATGATTTGCAGGAACTCGAACTGGCCTACGCCCCGCCCTTTTCATCGGCTAAAGATCCTGTGAACATGGCCGGCTATGTAGCGGAAAACATCATTAATGGTGATGTTCGCATGATCCATTGGCAGGAACTTAGTAAGCTTAATGCCAAAGAAGTATGTATTATTGATGTACGGGATGAAGAAGAACGAAAAGCTAAATTTATCCGCGGCTCGCTGCATATACCGGTCAATGACCTGCGCAGCAAATTAGCGGAGCTTCCCAAGGATAAGGAAATCATCGTTTACTGTGAGATTGGGTTGCGAGGCTACGTAGCTTATCGAATTTTAACTCAGCATGGATTTACGAATGTTAGGAATCTGTGCGGAGGTTGGGTCACTTACTATCCGGCTGTTTTTGGATAAGGTATAAATCAGCAGTAATCTAAAAACTGGTTGCGGCTAACAACTTTAATTTCTCCCTATAAAAAATGACGTCGCCAAATAATTTGGGGGCGTCATATTTTTAAGGGAACTCTGTTATCGAGGTGAATCAAGAAGGTGCTAAATTTCAAAAAGCCCGCTGCATGGCTACTGATCATTTCGGCATTGGCCGTGCTCCTCTTGTCGGTATGCCTGCAGACGAATCCTGTGCCGAAGCTGGAGCTTCCCGGTGCGGCTGTTGTACCTTCCCTGGAGAAAGATCAGATTAATGAAAGCACACGGTTTGGGGAGAATATCAAAAAAGGCATATCCCGTGAAGTTGTTTTAAAAATCATGGGTGAACCAAATTTTGGGCTATCGGGGTTGCGTGGTGACGATTATATCCTCGAAAATGGGTCTTCAGTAGTCTTTTACTATGGGGCCGACGAGTTGGTATATGATATTAAGAGATCAGATGGAGCATGGAAGCCTATCGGCAATGCTGATCTTAATAGGGACGGCCTGAAGGAATCTATTTATCTCGATCAATCACAGTGAATGGGCTGCTCGCCAAGAGTACCCTCCTCCTGAGCAGCGAAGGAGGAGAATATTCCTTTGGCCCGTCGTCAGCTGACCGGTTCTTTGAGAGATACTCATGGCTGGATAGTACGCCGGGGTTTTATGCAGAGGGTGATGACCTTAAGACACGCCTGATCAAATACAGTGACTATGCCGTTTCAAATCATAGATGATGGAATAGAAGAATGATATATGACCTAAATCGGCAGGCGGCTGAAGGAGGCCAAGGGCCTGACAAATAAAGTGTCCCTAGAGGAAGAAATTCCTTTAGGGACACTTGGTCAATACTCTTGGAATATCTCGGATAAATTGGCGACTCAAATTATTTTAAAAACAGGGGAACTTTTTAACCCCATTATGAATCCTAAGTACTGAAATGCATTTCGAATTGAAATAGTTGAGGTGAGGATCAAAGCGTGAAAAATGATCTGATTGGGAGGGCTCGGCAAGGGGACCTTGCCGCTTGGGAAGTATTAATCCGGGAAATCTATCCCCAGGCTTCCAAACAGGCTTTCTGCCTGCTGAGAGATAAAGATCTGGCCCAGGACGCCGTACAAAACACTATGCTTAAGGTTTTTAATAACCTGTCAGGCTTAAAAGATGACGGCGCTTTTACCGGTTGGTGGCGGCGGATATTAACCAACGAAATATATCTGTTGCTGCGCTTCCGCAGCAGGGTAATGCCGGGGATAGCACTAGAACTGCTGAACACCGGGGAACTGTCGGTCGAGGATGCTGTCACGCTGAAGTTGGAAATGGGGCAGGCGATTGAAAGGCTTCCTCTGGAACAACAGCAAATCCTGCTTGACATTGATGTAAGAGGATTGAATTTACAGGAAGCTGCGGAAGCGTACAATCTTCCCCTGGGAACGGTCAAGTCCCGGTTATTCAGGGCCCGGGCCCGCCTGCAGGAGACACTGAAACAATATAGAAAAAAGCCAAAGGAGCGAGCAGACATGACGCTGGAGTCTTCAGATATAAAGGACCGGATTTGTGACTATTTGGAAGGAACTATGGAGGCTGTGGACAGAAATGCCTTTGAACAAGAACTGTCGCAAAACCCTGCCTGGCAAGAGGAGATGAAAAAGCAAAAGGATTTTCTGACATTCTTGCATGCACTGACCGGAAAAATAAGCCTTACTGTAGCTGAGATTAAGGATAAGGTGCAGGCGGTGATAGAGAAAACAGAGGATTACGAGGAAATCGTGGATGCTACCTTCTTTGAGCAGGGAAAACCAACGACCATGACCTCCCATATCTGGTTCAAGAAGCCTGATTGCTACCGGACAGAAGGGGACAGTGCGGCAACGGGCCCCATAACGGTAATTATGAAAGACGGAATGATGCTGAGTTGGCTTGCAGATAAGCGCCAAGTCAGAAAACTCATCTTAAGCCAGGAATACAGAGAACGCGCCAATTTTAATTTCCCGGACAGCCTCAAGGCGATGGCCGAGAATAAATCCAGCCGGATCTTAGGTACGGAATACCTGCAAGGCCGGTCGGTTCTTCATGTACAATTCAGTGAACAAGTTCCCGGGCTGGGAGAAATGAATACTCATCACTGGATGGACAAAGAAACCTGGATGCCAATACGAACGGAATATTATAATGTCAAAGGAGAGCTGGTAAACCGCCGGGAAGTGAGGGAGCTTCGCCTCAATCAGGGACTGCCTGATTCCCTGTTTGAACTGGATCTTCCAGAAGGGGTAACCATTGAGGAGGAAAACAGTCAAGTCGTCCATCTTCCTCAAGATATAACGCTGACTGAGGCGGCAGAGCGTTTATGTCAACCCCCATATATCTTGGCTGGTCAGAATTATAAGATCAAACACCAATGGGTTGAAGTAAAAGAGGGTAAAGGTACTTTGCTCAGTACGTATTCCGTTCTCGGTGAGCAAAACCCGTTGTTTATTGTTACACAAGCATCGGTGCCGAATACCAATCTGCCTCCAAATTCAAGCACGGAACCCGTAGAACTTGAGTTTGACGGTAGGAAAGTAACAGGTGGACTCATTAAGATCGAATTGGCGGGTGTTAAATACATGCTGGATTGGCAGGACAATGGTTACTACTATTCCTGCGGCGGGCAGCTGGAAAAGGATGAATTGCTCAAAATCCCCGGAAAATTGACACAGGCAGAGAGTTAAAATATATATTGTAAACTTATGGGCACACTTCGGGCCAGTCACCTGGAGTGTGTCTTTTTTATTTCTTTTAATTATAAGGTACCTTTAAAAAAACGTTGACAAAAAACTAAGGTACCTGTAGAATGAGATTATAAGGTACCTTATAAAAATGTGTTGTCAATAAAAGGAGTTAAATAAATGAAAGAAAAGAACTTTGACTGGACGACGCCCTGACTAATCACCAGATAAACCTGAAGAAATACAATCAGTAGTACAGCAGCATGATCTGAAGGCACTGCGGCAACCTCTAGTAACTGTGCCTTTATTTTTTTGCGCCCATTTCAGACAATTTACTATGCAAAGGAGGATTTTAAGATGGAAAACATTGAAAAAATGGATCAAGCATCACTCTACTATCTGGAAAAGGCACCCGTTTCAAAAGCAATTATGCATATGGTTATTCCTATGATGCTGAGTTTTATTGCTACAATTATCTACAATATTACGGATGCCTTTTTTATTGGAAAACTTGACAACACAGCGATGATGGCGTCAGTTACTCTGGCATTGGCATTTTCATCAATATTAATGGCCCTAGGCCACCTGTTCGGAGTGGGTGCGGGAACTTATGTATCAAGACTTTTAGGGGAAGACAATTCAGATAGCGCCAAAAAAGTTTGTTCCATAAACTTTTGGTCATCAATACTCACAGGGATCATCTTTATGGCGTTGTGTCTGCCTTTGCTTTCTCCGCTCTTGCATCTTTTGGGAGCGAAGGGTGAGACATTGCTCTACACAAGAAATTATATTCTGGTGTTTGTTATTGGCGCTCCGTTTGTTATTGCTAATCTTTCGCTGGAGGAAACTGTCCGAGCTGAGGGGGCATCTACTGCCTCTATGATTGGTTTGATATCTGGTGTAGTAATTAATATAATACTAGACCCCATTTTCATCTTTCTTCTTCACCTGGATATCATGGGAGCCGCACTTGCTTCTGTGATTGGTAATATAGTATCTGTAGTATGGTTTATATATTATCTGCAGCGAAAAAGTGCAGTGCAGAGTGTATCAATTAAGGATTTTAAACCAAGTAAAGAGATTTATAAAAATATTATTAAAGTCGGGATTTCAGCATTTTTGCTGGATGGTTTTATGGTAACAACCACCTTGCTTTTTAATAATTATTCTATGCTCTATGGCAATAGTGTTGTTGCCGGGTTAGGTATCTCTCAAAGAGTTATTCAAATTATTGACTTTGTGGGAATGGGTTTTTCAATGGGAGCCGTACCGCTGATTGCCTATTCCTATTCAGCAAAAAATCAAGAGCGACTAAGGCAAATTATCAAAACTACCGTATTATACATGATAGGTATTACTTTGGGGTTGTCAGTAATTCTATTCGGTTTCAGGTCACAAGTCATTGGTATCTTTAGTATTGATCCTGAGGTTATTGCAATCGGCCAAAAAATTCTCTTTGCCCAGCTTTGCTCTACCATATTTGCCGGGCTATCTGAACTTTTTACAGGTATCTTTCAAGCTTTTGGCACAGGTGTACAATCCACTCTGATGTCCTCTCTAAGGGGTATTGTATTTATTCCCATTTTGATTTTCGGAAATTTGTTATTTGCTGTCAATGGCATTATTTGGGCTATAACAATTTCTGAAGGATTCACCTGTCTAGTAGGGCTTATCCTGTTTCTGGGAATCTGGAAAAAAATTAACCCTGCTCATAAAGCAGAGTCACCCAATTAGGAATTTGAACTTGTTATCCAGATTGGAGGGACGAAAATGTTAGCAGTGTATAGAACAATTGATAATATCATCATTAACACAAATAAACCCGAAGAAAAGGGATCTTGGATAAATCTTACAAATCCGACTGAAGATGAAATTGCACTTGTAACAAATGCAACTGGAATGGAATTTGATCGTTTCATAAAAGATGCTTTAGACGATGAAGAGCGACCTCGAATTGAAACTGAGAATGAGCAAATTTTAGTGATCATCAATGTCCCAATAATGCAAAATGCAACGGTAATTTACGAAACTATTCCTCTCGGGATTATATTAACTAAAAATAGTTTTGTGACCGTATGTTTACAAGAGGTCGATTTCCTTAAAGAATTTACAAATGGTAAAGTTCGAGGTGTGGAAACTTATAAGAAGACAAGGTTATTATTTCAAATTCTCTACAAGAGTGCGTCTCTATATTTAACACTACTTAGAGAAATTGAAAAAAAGACTAATGAAATTGAGTTAGCACTTCACAAATCAATGAAGAATAAGGAATTAATTAGGTTGCTGAACCTTCAAAAAAGCCTTGTGTATTTTACTACTTCCTTGAAATCCAATGAAAAGGTTATGCAAAAGATGCTGAGAACCAAGATATTAAAAGTATATGAAGAAGATCAGGATTTATTAGAAGATGTCATTATCGAAAATAAGCAAGCAGTGGAGATGGCTGAAACCTATAGCAATATTTTGAGGAGTATGATGGATTCTTTTGCTTCTATTATTTCGAATAACTTAAATATGGTGATGAAGTTCTTGGCGTCTGTAACGATTATTTTAGCTCTGCCTACTATGTTAGCCAGCTTTTTCGGAATGAACGTAAAAATTCCATTTGAAACATCAGACCATGCTTTTGCGATTATCGTCAGTCTGGCTGTCATTCTTTGTTCTGGTGGAATTATTATTCTAATGAAAAAGGACATGTTTTAGTTTGTTTTAATTCTTTTGATACCTATGCCGGATAGCAGCATTGACAAATTCTGCGAGCACCGGCATTTTTTTGTTGATTTCTTTCTTTTGATTCAGGACTTCTTCTATATTTATGCATAACCTTGTCATCATAGGGAATCGGTCCATTCCTGGGAGGACTTTTTTTATTGTTTGGGCAGACTTGTGATGCTATGCTGGAGATAGGGGCTAAATGATCTTCTATGGCAATCCTGGCATTGGACATAATAAATATATCTCGAGAATAAAAAATAACTAAATTGTTTGGGAGGGATATCGTGATGTCAACACGTAAAGAAATTTTATTAACACAATTGCGTGCTTGCCAAAATCAGGATGGATGGTTTGCTCCGTTGAGCATTGTCCTGCGAGGTCTAACCGCAGAACAGGCGGCCAAACGTGGCGGTCAGTCTGAAAATTCGATTATAGGTATAGTTCATCACCTTGTCTTTTGGAATGAGCGTTACTTGCAAAAGTTTAAGCAAGGTTTTGTATCCCCTCTTGGAATTTCCAACGCTAAGACATTTAAAAATATCGATTCTGATGAAATTACCGAAGACTGGAATAATTTGCGGCAAAGATTAGATAATGTATTTGCCCAATGGGAAGAGGCGATCTCAAACTGTGATGAAGCAAAATTGGATAGCAGGATTAGTCCGAAAAGCGACGAATTTTGGTGGAGCGCATTGGCACACTTGGCAATTCACAATGCTTATCACATAGGGCAAATTGTCTACATCAGGAAAGAACAAGGTTTATGGAAAACATGGGGAAATATTGGATAATGCCTACCCCAATACGAATGTGCGCATTCGTATTGGGGTAGGTTAAAGAATATTGGATTGTCAATCCTCTTTTGAATCCCGTACAGATCTATGGTTTAAATGAGGAAGAAAAGTACCGGCAGGTAGAGGTATTGAAGGAAACAGGGGTGGCCCATTCGGAGATTTTGAAAGGATTCAGTATGAATCTTGAAGAGTTATTTAAGTGAGTGTGCATATTTTGCCGGATAAAGAGTAATGGAAAGGTCAAATTCATCACTAGTGATGGATTTGACCTTTTTCACGTGTATTTCATCCAGTTTTCGCCCGCTTTCCACTTGCTCATCACCGCAAGCGTACTCTTCCCATCAAATCGCCGCCGTACTCGTCGATACGCTTGTTTCTTTGTACCAACAGGGGGGAGGATGAAAAAGGTATTGACACACGAGGAGTTAACAGAGATAATTAATACACAATGTGTAATATTACAATGAGTGTAAAAATTTGATTTATAATTTTTGGGCTTATAAAAGAACAAGTACATAGGAGGCGTAAACATGGAACCAGGAGATACGCTGGCGGAAGGCAGGGCAGAGCGCAAGAAAAAGGAAACACGGCAGAAAATCCTTAAAGCCGCGCTGGATTTGATTCAGCGCCAGGGGTTCGACAAGACCACTATGGAGCAGATAGCCGAAGAAGCTGATGTTGCCAGAAAAACTCTCTACAATTACTTTCCGGTCAAAGAAGCCATTGTTGACGAATATGTCAGAGGCCTTTCTCGGAAGTTTACTCAGGATGCCTTCGCTAAATTGCCCAGCTTGCCCGACACCAGGTCGCGTTTACTGGAGAGCCTTGACAAGGTCTATGAGCAGGTGGAAATGAACGCGGAGATTATCGGAATTTCCCTGGGCTATCGCCTGAAAAATGTGCTCCAGGGGGATGAGTACCAAAGCGGTGGTACGCAAAGTCTGCTTGCCGAAATTATCAGGCTGGGCCGGCTGGCGGGAGAAATCAGGGGGGACATCCGGGCGGAACTCCTGGTTAAACAATTGGATATTCTGAGGGGCACTATTGTCATGGGCTGGTTAAATGATCCCTCAAAGGTAGAGCTTCGCCAGGAGATGGCTTTGCTGGTTGACCTGTTTCTGAACGGAGCCGCCGGGAAAGATGGAAAGGAACAGGCGTGAGGAGTATTTAAGCATAAAGTATTTGAGCAAGGGGTGGTTTATGTGGCAGTATCTTCGGCAACCTTCTTTTTAAACTGGGATGAAGCGGTTCAATCCGGAGCCGAAGCGGCCGGGGGCAAGGGCTGGAACTTGGGGCGGCTGGCTCAGTATGGTTTTAAGATTCCTCGCGGAGGAGGCCTTACTACCCGCGCTTACGAGGAGTTTATCCAATACAACGGCTTGCAGGACATGGTGGATACGATCAGCCGCTCGGTAACCAGAGAAAATCTGGATGAAACAAACAACTTGGACAGGTTGAAGCAGCTAAGGCAAAAAATCAAAGAGGGTACGATCCCTCCTCTGATCGCGGAGGAACTGAAAACGAAGCTTGACAGGATGGGCATCCTGGCAAGACCACTGGCCGTCAGATCTTCCGCTGCAGCGGAAGATTCGGCAAAGGCATCCTTTGCGGGTATTCATGACTCCTTTCTGAATGTCCGGAGTTCGGAGATTTTTGAGGCTGTGAAAGGGTGCTATGCCTCCCTCTGGTCTGATCGGGCTGTAGCCTATCGCAGGAAGTTACAGATCAGAGATGAGGAAGTGATGATTGGGGTCGTTGTGCTGGAGATGGTGGAGGCTCAAGCTGCAGGAGTAGGCTTTACCTGTGATCCTCAGACCGGGCGACGGGACCTTGTAGTTATTAACGCCAACTTTGGACTGGGGGAAGCGATTGTTGCAGGGACTGTGGAGCCTGACACCTATTACTTGGATGCCAGTCCCTGGAATTCCCTGCCTCAGCTGACTGAGCGGAAAACCGGGCGGAAGGAGGGAATGACCTGTCTCAATCAGGCCGGGGGAACTCAATTTGTGGAGACCCCTGACTCCTTCAGCCGACAGGTCTTGTCCGATGCAGACGTCGAAAGGCTGGGCTTGCTTCTTTTGAGAGTTTTCGAAGCTCTGGGGGGTTGTGATCAGCATCAGGATGTGGAATGGGTTTTTGACGGCCGGGATTTTATTCTGGTCCAGTCCAGACCGGTAACTGCCTTGCCTAGGAGTACTTTTGCACCTTTAAGGAACCAACCGGATATTTGGTCCAACGGAAATTACAGGGATGCAGTCCCTATGGTTCTGTCCCCCCTCATTCGGCGTTTAACTATTACCACTATTGATAAAATTCTCAAATCCAATTATACAGAGATTGGTTACGCCCTGCCGGAAGGGCTGCAGTTTTCCAGGTTTTTCAACGGCCGGCTGTATTGCAATCTATCCGCCCTGCAATGGGCTATGTACGACGCGATGGGGGCCTTGCCCCGGGACTTCAATATTGGCTGGGGTGGGCATCAGCCTGAGATTGAGCTGAAGGATTCCAAACCTTTTGCGGGGCTGAAGGGTTTAGAGCGTTTATACCGGGGAATAAAGGGTGTCCGTTTGATTAAGCGGGCGGTAAAAAAGTCTCCGCAAACCCATGCTCAGGCCTTGAGTTCCCTAAAGAGCATAACAGAGAAAGGGTTCAGCCATTTAGAAGATAAGGACTTAATTCAGCGTTATTATGAACTGGGCAGGATTTCCTTGGCCTTTACAGGCGAATTCTCCTTTTTAAGTGGAGCGGCTTCCCTGCCTGTGGGGGGATTAATGAAAATTCTCGCCAAATACTTTGGTCCGAGGGCAGCGATGCTTTTGAATGCTTTAATGGTGGGAGGAACCGTGGGCATAACCAGCGCTGATCACGGCTACAAGCTTGTGGAGCTGGCGGAAATTGCCCGGCAGGACAAGGATGCGGCTCAATATTTTGGCAGTACAGCCTTCGACCCCATGGCTTGGGAAGGATTGCCGGAGGATTCAGCCTTTAAACAAGCCTTTCGTGAGTTTATCCAAGAATACGGGCACCGGGCGGTCTACGAGCTGGATATCATTAATCCCAGGTGGAATGAAGACCCTTCCTATTTGCTGAACATTATCCAGAGTACTATTTCTACGGCGGATCTGAGGCAATTGAAGGCCAAGCAAAAAGAAAAGGTTGAGCAAGCCTGGCGGGAAATAAAGACGATGGTGCCTGCCAGGAAGCATTCCTCAATTAAAAAACTGATTCGTAAAGCCCAGGAAGGGGCAGCTCTGCGGGAAACGACGAAATCAGTACTGGCCGTAATGATGGAGGCTTACCGGAAAATAGCCCAGGAGCTGGGTTCCCGTTTTTGCCAGCGAGGTATCATTGAGAAACAGGCCGATATTTACTTCTGCACCTGGCCGGAACTGGTTTCTTTGTTAACCGGCGAATGGGATGGTGCCGGTCTCAAAGATTTGATTGCTGATAGAAAAGTATTTATGAAAGAAATGGAGTCTATAGCCCCGCCGGACGTTATTTTTGGGGATGCTCCTAAGTATACGGAACCGGCTCCCCGGTCTGCCGGCAATTTTCTGACGGGGGTGCCTGTTGCTGCAGGAAAGGCCTCCGGCAGGGCTCGTTTGATCCGTCATCCGGCTGAAGGAAACAGGCTGCAGCCGGGGGATGTTATGGTAGCCCCATCAACCGATCCGGGTTGGACGCCCTTGTTTTTAAAAGCCGGGGCTGTGGTTATGGAAACGGGAGGGTTCTTATCCCACGGTGCTATCGTGGCCAGGGAATATGGGATTCCTGCCGTTGTGAATATCCCTGGGGTCATGGGAGCTATCCAGGAAGGCCGGCAAGTGGATGTGGATGGGGACGAAGGAAAGGTATACTTGAAAGAAAAGTAAGGTGTACGGATTGGTGCAAGTGAAATTCATCAGACATATTTAAAATAACGTCTGGAGAATGTTATACTGTGGAGGAATTCCAACATTCAGCAGATGAGAGGTAGAACGATATGAGCGATATAGAAGCAGAGGTCCGGCGCCGGCTATTTGAGCTGCAGGACTTGAAATACAAAGAGTTTGCCTGTAAACTCATGCCAACGGTGAGCCCGGAAACCGTGATCGGCGTCCGCACGCCGGATCTGCGGAAGCTCGCCCGGGAGTTTTCCAAAAGGCCGGAGGCTGCGGAGTTTCTTAAAATCCTGCCCCACGGGTATTATGAAGAAAATAACCTGCACGGCTTCCTCATTGAAACCATTAAGGATTATGAGGCCGCCGTTGCCGCAGTTGATGAGTTTCTGCCCTACATAGACAACTGGGCAACCTGTGACCTGATTTCACCGAAGATATTTAAAAAACATCTCTCCGAACTCTACGAAAAAATTAAAGTCTGGCTGATTTCTGACCGGACCTATACGGTGCGCTTCGGGATCGGAATGCTGATGAGCTTCTATCTCAATGACGCTTTCCGGCCGGAGTTCCTTGAGGTTGTGGCGGGTATCCGGTCGGAGGAATACTATGTTAACATGATGATCGCCTGGTATTTCGCAACGGCATTAGCCAAGCAGTATGAAGCAACTGTACCGTATATTCAGGAACAGCGTTTGGAGAAGTGGACGCATAACAAAGCTATCCAGAAAGCGGTTGAGAGCTACCGGATCAGCGACGAAGCAAAGGCGTACCTGAGGACGCTGAAAGTAAAGTAAGCCGGGTCGGGAGATCAATAAAAAAGTTATTGACTTTTCAAAATCCATGAACTATAATGGCAAAAATTAGATACATCAAAGCTATGAAGAAAAAGAGTACCTGTCTTTTGATGCCAAGAGAGAAGATGGCTGGTGAAAATCTTCGTGAAGGAAACAGGGAAGCCGTTTCTGAGCTGTTTAGCCGAAATGATATCTGTCCAGTAAGCTTTACCGGAGTTCCGGCCGTTATAGCGGAAGCGGCATTTTGTGCCGTCAGAGAGCAGAGTAACCTCTGAATTTAGGTGGTAACACGGATTTGCTAATTCGCCCTAAGCTGATTAAATCAGCTTAGGGCTTTTTAATTTATACGTTTTAGCACAATGGAGGTAAATAAACCACCTTTTCGTTAAAGCAAAGAGATATAGTTACTAAATTAATAAAAAGCGGGGGATTGTAATGAGAACGTTTAATATGTCAAAGAAGCTGGATTATGTTTGTTATGATGTGCGGGGGCCTGTGCTTGAGGAAGCCGAGCGCATGCGCAGTCAAGGCCTGGATATTTTGAGTTTAAATATCGGCAACCCGGCCCCCTTCGGATTTGAGGCTCCCGGAGAGATCATTCACCAGATGATGGAAAACCTGCACAATGCGGAAGGATATTCGGACTCAAAGGGGGTTCTCTCAGCCCGTGAAGCCATCGTGAATTACTGTGAATTCAAAAAAATACCCCAGGTTGGGGTCAACGATGTCTATACCGGAAACGGTGTCAGCGAGTTAATCCTGATGGCTATGCAGGGACTGCTGGACAACGGAGATGAGATTCTCGTTCCCGCACCGGACTATCCGCTCTGGACGGCGGCTATTACACTGGCAGGGGGAAAGGCCGTCCATTACATCTGTGATGAGCAGTCCGAATGGTATCCTGATATCCGGGATATCACAAGCAAAATAACCTCAAAAACGAAAGGGATTGTGATTATCAATCCCAACAATCCCACCGGGGCATTGTATTCAACGGAATTATTGGAACAAATTGCTGAACTCGCCCGGCAGCACAGTCTGATTATTTTCTCTGACGAGATATATGACCGTCTGGTTATGGATGGCGCTCAGCACACTTCTATTGCCTCACTGGCCCCCGATCTGTTGGTTGTGACCCTGAACGGACTTTCCAAATCCCATAAGATCGCCGGATTCCGCTGCGGCTGGATGTGCTTAAGCGGAGACAAATCCCATGCCCGCGGCTATATTGACGGGTTGAACATTCTTTCATCCATGCGGTTGTGTTCAAATGTACAATCCCAGTATGTCATCACAACAGCCCTTTCCGACCTCCATAAATGCGACGACACTCTTTTGCCCGGAGGACGGATCTATGAGCAGAGGGAATATATCGTCAATGCCTTAAACAATATTCCCGGTCTTCAGGTGTTTAAACCTAAAGCGGCCTTCTATGTCTTCCCCCGGATTGATATTAAACGGTTTAATATCACGGATGATGAAAAATTCATCCTGGATTTTCTTCATGAAAAACACATCCTTATGGTTCATGGGCGCGGGTTCAACTGGTTATTGCCTGATCATTTCCGTATCGTCTATTTGCCTAAAATCGAGGAATTAAAAATGGCCTGTGACCGTCTGGGCGATTTTCTGGAGGGGTACCGGCAGGCCTAAAAGAGAAAGTCCTATCATACACTCCAGTATGTAGAGGTGAAGGTTTAATGTCAGAATTAGAAGGCCAATTTGAGATATATTATCAAGAGTATTATGAAAAGCTCTTTAGAACGGCTTTTCGTCTGACAGGCAACAGGGAAGATGCTCAAGATGTTATACAAGAAGCCTATATTAATGCTTACCGTTCATTTTCGCAGTTTAACCATACCAGCTCGTTTGGTACTTGGATCTATAAGATTATGCTGAATTGTGCCTACCGTTATATGACCAAACGGGATAAACTTCCCATTCAGATCATCACGGCTGAGAGGGGGATTTCTGAAACTGAGTTTTGGGAATCCCTAAAATCTCAGGAGTCTGTTGAAGAGCAGGCTATGGTTGAGGATATCCGCGAAACCTGCCTGCAGCTTTTTCTCAATTGTATCCCTAAAAAACAACGGATTGCCTTTACCTTAAAAATATTAATGGAGCTGCCAAGCAGCGAAGTAGCCGATATTATGGGTATATCGGAGAGTGCGGTTAAAATAAATGTCTATCGGGCAAAACAGCATTTGAAAAACAACATCGAAGAAAAATGTTCCTTTATTAATCCTGAAAATCCCTG
Organism: Desulfosporosinus orientis DSM 765; assembly: GCF_000235605.1. Classification (GTDB taxonomy): domain Bacteria; phylum Bacillota; class Desulfitobacteriia; order Desulfitobacteriales; family Desulfitobacteriaceae; genus Desulfosporosinus; species Desulfosporosinus orientis. The sequence continues at coordinate 4,406,761 of NC_016584.1, read as the reverse complement.
CCAATGCGGGAACTGGGTGAAATATTTGATCGATACCGGTAAAGTTGACCTTATTCCTGCCGACAACCCAGTAAGAAGGCGCAGCACTGCAGAAATGTCGTTGATCTGGACAGAAATGGATTTTTTAAGAAAAATCATTCGGCTCTATGATCACCAGCCGGGCCACACATCCTATCTGGAATTCAGAAAGAAAATCAGAGAGATCATTGTTCAGCAGAGCCTAAAAATACTTACCTAAAAGCAGTATTGTTTGTAACTTTTCTCCTCTCTTGGTATCTAAGTAAGTAGAGCAAGAATTAAGGGAGGAACTGAAAATGAGCAACAATCAACTGGAAGTAAATCTAAAACTAGTCAATCAAAAGGTTCAATTTATCGGAGTATCTGAATCTAACCTGGACCACCCACTGACCCTGGACTACTTGCCTCCTCTTGGCGACGGGCAGGGGTTCCGAGGCTTAGAGTTATTTCTGATGAGCTTTACGGGGTGTGTCAGCACGGCAATGGTTTATTTATTGCGGAAAAAGGGAAAAGAGATTTCTGGTTTTCAAGTAAAGGCCATCGGGATACGACGGGAAAACCCTTTATCCCTCCAAGCAATCCATCTTCAAGTAACTCTCGAATCGATAGATGCCGTTGAGTCAGACCTTCAAAGCGTTATCAAGGAAGCAGAGGAAATATCCCCTGTGTGGCTCGTGCTGAAAAATAATGTGGAAGTTAGGATTGACTACGAAATTGTCAGGATGAATCCTATTAAAATGACTTCAGCTGTCTGTGGACTTTTTTGTCCCTCTTGTACGGTATTCATTGCCACAAATGAGGATCCGGAACGATTAAAGAAACTTGCGGTCACTCTCAAGCAAACTGTCGAAGAAACTCATTGTCAAGGCTGTCGTTCTAAACATAAAACAGCATATTGCAGGAACTGTACTATGATAGAGTGTGCCAGGCAAAAAGGAATCGAGTTTTGTGGTGAATGTGAAGAATTTCCCTGTGCGGAAATTAAAACCTTCCAAGCCCTTAAACCCCATAGAATTGATTTATGGCAGTCACACCAAAGGATTAAAGAAGTGGGGTATGAACAATGGGCGGGAGAAATGAGTGAGCATTATGCCTGTCCGATATGTCATACCCTAAACTCTGCTTATGATCTGGTATGCCGAAAATGTGGCAATGACCCAAGCTGCAAGTATGTGGAGATTAATAAGGAGGCTATTGTAAGTCATATTAGGAGAACCTTATAACGATGATGACTTATACAAATTCTCAATCTTTTAATGCATAATCTGCTGCGGCATCGGCATGCAGAAGAGCTGTGTCATAGACGGGCAAAACACTGTCCTCTTGCCTGATTAATAGACCTATTTCAGTACACCCAAGAATCACTCCTTGTGCGCTCCGCTTCTGAAGAGAAAGAATAATGTTCTTGAAGCATTCCCGGGATGACGATTCCACTCTACCTAAAATCAGCTCTTTGTTGATAATTTCATGTATTTTTTCAATTTGATCCTTTTCAGGAATTAGGACATTGATACCCTGATTTACCAGTACTTTTTTGTAGAAATCCTTTTCCATAGTGAAGCGTGTGCCTAATAAGGCAACAGTATTTATATTGTCCCTTAAAAGCCGATCTGCTGTAACTTCTGCTATGTGTAAGAAAGGAAGATCAACGGCCTCCTTGATTCGTGGTGCGACGATATGCATGGTATTGGTAGCCAGTATTATAAAATCGGCCCCACTAGCTTTTAGTGATAACGCCGCTTCCACTAAAATCTCACCAGCCCGATCCCAGTCACCATTTTTATGAACATCCTTTATATCCTGATATTGAACATTATACAAAATACACTTTGCGCTGTAGTAACCGCCAAGTTTTTGGTTGATGTAACGGTTTAGTTCAAGATAATAGGTAGTGGTAGATTCCCAACTCATTCCACCAATAACACCGATTGTTTTCATATCAGTTTTCCTTTCCTGTGAATTGTCATTAATATATGGTAAATTGCTTTTCCTGCCGGCGTACTCCTGGTAATGCGGACTCGCCTATCTATTCTAGCCTAAGTTTATAAATCCTTTATTTATTTATCCTAGTGAGATTGCCTCAGGAGAAGGGGAATCAACTAAATAGAGCTTTTCAGACTAAGAAGTGCTATTATATTCTAATTGAGGAATGGAGATAATCAGAATGCCGACTGGAAAGAAGCTAATTTATCTGATATTAGTGTCAGTGGTCCTATTATGGGGCTTGAATGTTGTCATGATCAAGTTTTTAACCCAGCATATGTCCCCGATAATGGTAGCTGCAATACGAATGCCCCTGGCAGGGATTGTTTTGTTATTGTTCGTTTTTAAAAAATATGGGTTGTATAATCCGAATAAAAAACAATGGGGTTTGCTTTTTTGTATAGGATTAATTTCTGTTTGCATACATCAATTGCTTTTGGGGTACGGAGTTTCTGTGACATCATCGACCAATGCTTCCCTGATCCTAGCCCTAAATCCTCTGACTACGGCACTGTTGGCTTCCATATTTGTTGAGGAAAAATTCACAAGGAATTTAGGGATCGGCATAGTCTTAGGATTTGCGGGGGTTGTTTTGGTCGTATTTTCAAAATCCCCGGAGGGCACGACTCAATTTTCCTTATTCGGAGATGTCATTATGGTCTTCGCCATGTTGACCTATGTCATTGGGGGGTTGCTAATCAAAAAACTCTTGGAAACGCCGATTCCAACCTTGGTGGTGACTGCCTATTCCACCTTAATAGGAGGACTATTGTTAAACTTGGGGACGCTGGTCTCCCTTGGACCTTCGGCTTATGGACAGATTCATTTACCGCCCACTGCTGTACTTGTCTTATTGCTATCAGCCTGGGGAGCTACAGCTTTAGGTACCTTGGGATGGAATGACGGTATAAAACAGTTGGGGGCCAACAGAACGGCTATGTTTTTAAACGGCATGCCTTTTGCAAGCATGTTCGGTGGTGTTGTATTTTTAAATGAGAAAATTGCCTGGATTCATATCCTGGCACTTGTTCTTACGACGTTGGGGATTGTGATTGGGAGTATTCCCAAAAAGAAGGTCATTCTGTTGGAGTCCTGCAAACTTTAAACTTGCCGCTTTTAAATAGGCACGATGGTCATGAGTAAAATACAAACAAGATGAGAGGTGATATTCCTCTCATCTTGTTTTGCGTAGGCTTGTTTTAAATGGCAAATGGAAGTTACAGGTTTACAACCTTAGAACTGAGCGAGTTCAAGTCCGATCTGCTCAGGATATGATTTACCACTTTAACAACTGTGTCAGGAGAACTTGTCAGTTTGACCACGCGGAACTCTCTGGATTTTTCACCGTATAGTAGGTTAAGAATAGCCAAGACTTTTCCTTTGGCGGCAAAGAATGTTGTCTCATCACTGACACCACGCAGTTCCGGTGCCCAGAGCTGTTCAATTTCCTGACCTAACGCTGCCAGTTCAGAACGAATATGCAGATACATAAGAACCTCCTTAATTACCTTGTGTTTTATATATTCTATCAAAAAAGTGTTAAACCTAAATTATCGGTTTGTAAAGGGTTGGTAAAACTAAACACACACGATGTTATTATATGTTATCAAGAGGTTTTTGTGAAATGTTTCCAGACTTAATTCGATGTGGTTTCAGCTTAATCGGCTTTTTGATTAGCCATAATACTGCGGTGGGATGGCAGTAAGGCGCTGATCAGTAACGTAATAATGGAAATGGCAAAAACCAGGATAAAGACCATATGCAAGCCTTGAGCCATACCGTTTTGGTTTAAAGTATTGTTAAACACAGTGCCTAGGGCTGCAACGCCTACTGTTTGTCCAAGTGAGCGGGAAAAAGTATTGGAGGCTGTGGCTGCTCCCCGTAAATTCCAGCCAACGGCAGACTGAACCAAGACGGTTAAGGGGGTAAAAGAGCAGCCCATGCCAAAGCCAATCACAATCATGATCCCGACCAAATACCAATAAGGAGATCCGGGATTGATCAGCAGCAGCCAGGTTGATCCTGCCATGATCATCACAGCGCCGAAAACTGCGGTAGTTTTGGAACCGATTCGATACATAAACCTTCCGGACAAAGTTGAGGCCAAAGGCCAGGCGAAGGACATGGGCATCAGGGTCAGCCCCGAACTGGTAGCACTATGTCCTAGCAGGCTCTGAATCCAGATGGGCAAATAGACATTGACGCCGATCAATACGCCGCTGGCTACAAAACCAATAGCATTGGATACGGCAATAACCGGAAGTTTAAAGAGGGACAGAGGCAGCATGGGTTCTTTTGCTTTGGTTTCTACGACTAGGAATGCCAGGAGGAATGCCAAGGCTACTATAAATAAGGAGATGATTTCCACGGAACTCCAGGCGTAGAACTGTCCTCCACTGATCAAGGCGAAGAGAAGGGAGCCCATGGAAACGGTAAAGAGGGCTGTTCCTAAATAATCAATGGATTTCTTGGTTTTTTCCAAGGCTTGTTCGTGAAGGAAGGTGAACACCAGGAAAATGGCGATGATGCCCACGGGAACGTTGATATAAAAAATCCAGCGCCAGGAGATGTGATCGACAAACAGTCCTCCCACTAAAGGACCGAGGAGACCGGCTACGCCCCAGACAGAGCTGAAGACACCCTGCATCCTGGCTCGCTCTTCCCCGGGGTAGAGATCAGCAATGATGGTAAAAGTCAGGGGCAGCACAGCTCCGGCACCCAGTCCCTGAAAACCGCGAAAGATAATTAACTGGTGCATGGTCTGAGCCATACCGGACACCATGGAACCGATGACGAACAGCATAACACCGAAGATAAACACGGATTTTCTGCCGAATAGGTCGGCAAGTTTGCCATAAATGGGTGTGGTTACGGAAGAGGTCAGCAAATAAATGGCAAAAACCCAACTGAGTAAATTCAAGCCGCTCAACTGTTTGACAATGTGAGGCATAGCAGTGGTAACGATGGTCGTATCCAGAGCGACCAGTAAAATCGATACAAGCATGGCTATAGTAACCATCTTGCGCTGCGTTGTCTTCTCCATTTGGTCAGTAATCCCCTTTAGATAATAGTATTGCTTAAATTGTTACCTTCGAATTATATCACGGCTAAGTTGATAACATAAGCTAAGGCTGAATCAGGGCAGAGGAATTCGAAGAAACTCCAGGATTTTATACGATAGATAAAGTTGAAACATTACATTACCATCATTTAAATCAACATTTAAAAGCTGTTCTATTTTCTCCATCCTATGAAACAAGGTGTTGCGATGGATATTCAAAATAGCAGCAGATTCCTTAGTGTTTTTAAAATTACATAGATAAATATAAAAGCTGTGGACATAATCCGTGCCATTTTCCTTATCATATTCAATAAGTCTTAGCAAAGAGTGATGAATATATCTTTTGCAATTATCGGCGTTGGAATTTTTATTGAGCAAATCAATAATAAGGTAATCTTCATACTTGTAAAAGTTTTGCTCCTTATTAATAAGTTTTCCTAACTTTAGTGCCTCCATCGACTCAAGGTAATGTCCCCTGACATTCGCCAGTTTTAGAAAGGGGCGACTGATTCCTGCCTGCAGGTTATTGCTAACAATGAATTCTTTTAAAGCCCCTAATTCAATCTCCAGAAATTTTCTGTCGTTTTCACAACTGGCCAGTACGACAACGTTTTGATTATAGACTATTGCTTTCGCGTTAACTAATTTATTTTCAATTTCATCCCTCATATAAGGAAGGGTTGATTTTGATTTATCTAAATTCTGGATATCAATATTTATAACAAACAGTTTGCTTTTAAATTTTAAGCCTAAGATTTTTAATCGCTCAATGATTAATCCTTCGTCTTCGAACTTCCCATTAAGCAAATCGAACAAAAAACTTTGATGCATCAGTGACTGAGAGAAATCAAGATATTTGGTTTTTTGCAGCTCGATGGAATATGCTTCACAAAGCAGGGAGACTAATTCTTCATCCCTTTCCTCAAAATCACGATTATGGGCGCAAACCGCCATGAAGGCAACATCTCTGTTGTTTATACGTATCTTCCCGATCAGCCGGCGATATTTACAATAAGGATCTGACCAGTAAAAGGGAGCGTCATGTTGGGCAATCTCTTTAAACAAACTATTCCTTACATAATAGGAATAGGTCTGAAAGATAAAGTGATTATTCGTTTTAAGCTCGTTCCAAACAGGATCGTCGGTTACCTGGGTCTTACCCGTCGAAGCAAGAACTTTAGTGCTGTAGTCAGTTAGTGTAAAGGGGTTGCCCAAAACCTCATACCCCAGATCAACAAGAGCTTGTAGGCCGGACTGCTTGCTGAGTATCTTGATTAACCGGGATGAAAACTGGGAGAAAAGCGAATTTTGTTTCATACCATAGAACCTCCTTGTTCAAGGCAGAGTGCATTATATATCATTTAATACTGTATACTTTGTTAAATTGAACAAAGGTAATGTTTCGAAAAAAACGAATATTCATATATACATTTATATATACAACTATACAACTATATATAAAAAGAAAGGAGATAAAATTTCAGTTACTTGTATTTTAGCATGAAACATGCCGGAGTGATATGCATCGATTTTTCTAAATTACTCGTGACAAAATCATCGAATGGGAGTTGACTAGTTTTGATAATTATTGGTGAAAAAATTAATGGGGCAATTCCTTCCGTAGCAAAGGCAATTGCAGCAAAGGATGCAGATTTTATTAGAAATCTTGCCAAAGCACAAGCTGGGGCAGGAGCTACCTTTATTGATGTGTGTGCCTCTGTTGAAGACAATATTGAACTGGAAACCATGAAATGGCTTATTGACTTGGTACAAGAGGTTACAGATACACCCATTGCTATTGACAGCCCTAATGTCCGTATTTGTGCGGAAGCGATAAAATTTTGCAATAAGCCTGGTCTGATTAATTCCATCTCCATGGAAGGGGACAAGGTTGACATAATATTTCCATTAATTGCTGATACTAAATGGGAATGTGTCGCTCTCTTATGTGATGACACCGGAATTCCCCAGAATGCCGAAAAGCGTTTAGAAGTTTTTGCTGGAATCATGAAAAAGGCTAAAGAAAATAACATTGCTCCATCCCGTTTGCATATTGATCCTTTAGTTCAAATGCTTTGTACCTCGGAAGATGGAATTAATACTATTGTAGACGTAATCAAGGAAATAAAAACACAATATCCGGAAATTCATGTCACTGGGGGAGCCAGCAATATTTCCTTTAATCTTCCGGTCAGAAAACTGGTCAACCAGGCTTTCATTGTCATGGCGATCAATGCAGGCATGGACAGTGCGATCATTGACCCGCTGAATAGAGATATGATGGGCATGATTTATGCCACTGAAGCGCTCTTAGGTGAAGATGAATACTGCATGGAATATATCGGAGCATATCGTGAAGATAAATTTGGCCCTAAAAAATAATTGGGCCGTCATAATAATAACCAAATCATGAGGAGGAACTAACAATGACAAAGATTGATGAAGTAAAAGCTAAAGTAGAGGCAGGAAAAGCTAAGCTTCTGCCTGGTTTGGTACAAGAAGCACTTGATGAAGGAAACTCAGCAGGAGATATTCTTCAGTCTATGATCGATTCGATGGGTATTGTCGGTGACAAATTTTCTGCAGGGGAAGTTTTCGTGCCTGAAATGCTGATGGCGGCTAAAGCGATGGCCAAGGGTGTTGACGTGCTTAAACCTCATCTTACAGGTACAAGCACATCTTCTTTGGGTACCTGTGTAATTGGTACGGTTCAAGGTGATCTTCATGACATCGGGAAAAACCTTGTTACCATGATGCTTGAAAGTGTTGGGTTTAAAATGATCGACCTGGGTGTCGACGTTTCAACAGAGAAATTCATGAATGCTATCAAAGAAAATGAAAATGTAAACTTAGTGGCCTGCTCAGGTCTTCTTACAACAACTATGTCGGCAATGAAAGAAACCGTTCATGCACTTAAAACCTGTGGATTAACAGGCTTCAAGGTCATGGTTGGCGGTGCGCCTGTAACCCAGGAGATGGCAGATGAAATCGGAGCGGACGGTTTTGCTCCCGATGCCGGAGGTGCCGCAGTAAAAGCTAAAGAATTGGTTAAAGCATAATCCTTTAGGGGTTTGAGTCGGTGAAACGATGAGAAAAGAAGGAGGCTGTAATTTGTGTTAACCAAGAGACAGAATTTAATGGAAACTATTAAAGGTGGAAATCCTGATCGATTTGTAAATCAGTATGAATTTATGGAACTTATTCTGGAAGCTCCCATGGATCTACCCTTAGCACCGGGACCTGGCATGACAATTACGAATAAATGGGGTGTTACCTTCACTTGGCCGGAAGGCCAAATCGGTTCTTTCCCTGTTCATGACGATGAGCACAAGGTTTTAAAGGACATTACAAAGTGGAAAGAGGTTGTCAAAGCACCATCAGTTTATTATACCGATGAAGAATGGGCAGCAGCTATAGCACATGCTAACTCAGTTGACCGGACTGACAAATTTGTAACAGCTTTTTGTGCACCGGGTATCTTTGAAATGACCCATCACCTCATGGGTATTGAGGATGCCTTAATGGGTTTGTACGAAGAACCCGAGCTTATGAAGGAACTTATTGATTACGTTGTTGAATATGAGCTGGCCTATGCCGAACAAGTGATTAAGCATATTCATCCCGATGCACTCTTCCATCATGACGATTGGGGCAGCCAGATTTCCACATTAATATCTCCGGCAATGTTTGAAGAGTTTTATTTACCTGCTTACAAGAAAGTATATGGTTACTGGAAGGAAAATGGCGTAGAGCTGATCGTTCATCACAGTGACAGTTATGCCGCTACTTTCGTTCCCTTTATGATCGAAATGGGCATTGATATTTGGCAAGGCGCGATGACAACTAACAATATTCCTGAATTAATTAAGAAATATGGGGGTAAAATTTCCTTTATGGGAGATATCGACAGCGGTGTGGTTGATCATCCCAGTTGGTCGCAGGAAGAAATCGCTAAATATGTGGAGATAGCCTGCAAACGCTGCGGAAAATTATACTTTATTCCGAACTTAAGCCAGGGGTTAAACATTTCTTCATTCCCGGGAGTTTATGAGGCGACAAGTGAAGCAATCGATAAAATGAGTAAAGAAATGTTCTAACTCTTTGCGGGTGAGGTCATTTAAACATTGTCCAAGAACATGGTGTATTTTCAGAAAACCAACGTAAACACAAGATAGGTTAAAAGCAGAGAGCTGTTTGAGCTCTCTGCTTTTTTTAATCCTCAAATATCAAATTATAGCAATCCAGTCGTTTCGTAGGAACATCGTTCAAGGACGCTTGAAAAATTATTGGCCCTATCCACATAAAACTCAGCCATTTTGACCGCATCTTCCAGGGTGTCAAATATTAATAATGTGTAACTGTATAGTACTTTGTTTTTGACTCGATATTCACTATGTGGTATGCCGCTTTTATTCGCCAGTGACATTAATACGGGCTTCCGGCCGATTCTCATTAGAATGCTTAGAGCTTCTAAGGAAACGCACTTGTTGGTCATAGCAATAGAAATAGCTTTCTGCATATTACACTTGTTATTTACCGCAACAGTGAGATTCTTAATTTTCCGTTCTTCAACCCACTCATTAGACATTTTATTATATAGATCAGAAACCCCTTCAACTGCAAGCGTATACTTTCCTTTTAACGAGTCAGGCATATTGTCGAATTCCACCGGGGTAACACCAATAACAATGTTTCTTTTAGACATTTCCATCACTCCTCGTCATAAATAATAACTATAGTTAAATCTACTTTCTATATTGAATACTTTTTATCGAGGTTGTTAATTAAAAGTATTCAAATTAGAAAATCACGTTTAAGAAGATTTTTAAAGGCCAATTTGGTAATAATTGAGAAATAATATGGAATATCGTTTAAAGGTTCGGATTATTTAAAAAATTCTTTTGATTAATTATAACACTTTGTCATAACAAATTTCAATAATTAATTTTTAAAACTGGAAATAAATTCTTAGAGTATAAGCAGCAGGATTGTGTCTAAGAACAGGAACTTTGTTATTTATTTCCCATTGACCCCCGTAACCCAGGGGGGTATAATAGGATTCGTCTTAAGTTCGTGATATTACAAGTGAAATCCAAAGGTAATAAATTTGCAATTAAATTACAAACTATTATTTACTAAGCTTTTTGGAGGAATATTTTTATGACAAAAAAGGTACTCATAGTCGGCGGCGTAGCGGGAGGAGCCTCTGCTGCTGCACGCCTTAGGAGACTAGATGAAAAAGCCCAGATCATTTTGTTTGAAAGAGATGACTATATTTCTTTCGCCAACTGCGGTCTGCCCTATTACATCGGTGAAACGATCAAGGAGCGAGAGAAACTTCTCGTCCAAACGCCTGAGGCTATGAAGGCTAGGTTTAACATTGATGTAAGGATTAATAGTGAAGTTGTCGGTATCGATACTGACAACCAAAAAGTAACAGTTAGAAGCAAGGATCAGGGGATTTACGAAGAATCCTATGATGCTCTCGTATTATCACCGGGGGCCAAAGCTCTCCGGCCAAATATCCCCGGGATAAACAGTTCGAAGATATTTACCCTGAGAAACATTCCGGACACAGATAAAGTTAAGGCCTACGTTGATCAAAAGGGTACTAACAGTGCCATAGTGATTGGCGGGGGTTTTGTCGGAGTTGAAACGGCTGAAAACCTCGTGGAGAGAGGGTTGAAAGTTACTTTAGTCGAAGCCGCTCCCCATATTTTGGCTCCTTTTGATTCAGACATGGTGGTCATGGCTGAAAAGGAATTAGTTGAAAATGGCGTAGATCTCATCTTAGGTGACGGGGTTAAAGCTTTCAAAGAAGCCGGGAGCCAAGTCGACGTAACTTTGAATAGTGAAAAAATCCTGACTGCTGATCTGGTCATTCTGGCCATTGGGGTAGCACCGGACACTGCTTTTCTAAAGGACTCGGGAATAGAGTTAGGGGCGAAAGGCCATATCATCGTTGATCAAAGAATGCAAACCAATGTCAGCGGTGTTTACGCAGTAGGAGATGCCATCGAGGTTGTCGACTTTATTACCGGAGAAAAGACGGCGGTCCCTTTGGCGGGACCGGCCAATAAGCAAGGAAGAATTGCTGCCGATAATATTGCGGGCTTGAATTCCCTTTATAAGGGCACTCAGGGAACCTCCATCCTTAAAGTTTTCAGCTTGACAGCAGCCAGCACAGGGGCTAATGAGCGCAGCCTGCATAAAGCTAATCTCCCTTATCGGGTTGTCTACGTTCATCCGGTGGCTCATGCCTCCTATTATCCTGCTGCATTACAGCTGACCTTAAAACTGATTTTTAATGATGAAGGCCAGGTATTGGGAGCCCAGGGAATAGGTTATGATGGTGTCGACAAACGAATTGATGTTATTGCTGCTGTGATTCGCTTGAAAGGCACGGTGGATGATTTAGCGGAATTGGAGTTAGCCTATGCTCCGCCCTTCTCATCAGCCAAAGACCCCGTTAATATGGCGGGATTTGCAGCTCAAAACGTGCTGGCCGGAAGAACTCATATAGTAGCCTGGAAAGATATACAGTTATCAGAACTAAAGGATACAATCCTTCTGGATGTGCGAACAAAAGAGGAATATGACAATGGACATGTACCTGATTCCCTCAACATTCCCTTGGATAGCTTAAGAGAGAGAATAGGCGAGCTGGACAAGAGTAAACCGATCATAGAGTACTGCCAGGTAGGCTTAAGGGGCTATGTAGCCGACAGGATCTTGAGTCAAAACGGCTATAACGTCTTAAATATTACCGGCGGCTATAAAACCATCTCCCTGCAAGAATTCCAGCCGCAAAGGCCGAGCCCTGAGAGCCGGCAATCCGAGCTGGGAGCAAGTGAGGAGAATCTCCCTCAGGGACATTTTGATAAAAGCATTGATGCCTGCGGGCTGTGTTGTCCCGGGCCGCTGATGCAGGTTAAAGCCGCCATGGATACTTTAAATCCAGGGCAAATACTCAAGATTTTGGCATCGGATCCGGGCTTTTATGAGGATATTAAAGCTTGGTGCAAAAGAACCAATAATCGGCTGATAGACGTAGCCAAGGCCGGAGGGGTTATTACAGCCTTTATTAAAAAAGGTGCTCAAGGGGATTCAGTTCAGCAAGAGACGCAAGCAGCAGCTTTTAAGGATAATAAGACAATGGTTGTCTTTAGCGGAGATTTGGATAAGGCTATAGCTTCCTTCATTATCGCTAATGGAGCGGCGGCTATGGGCAAAAAAGTCACCATGTTTTTCACCTTTTGGGGACTAAATATTCTGCGTAAACACGAAAAAGTCAGCACGCAAAAGGGATTTATGGATAAGATGTTCAGCATGATGATGCCGAGGGGCAGCAAACGCCTTAGGTTATCCAAGATGAATATGCTGGGTATGGGCGGAAAAATGATCCGAAAAGTTATGAAGGACAAAAATGTTTCTTCCCTGGAAGAGCTCATTAAGGCCGCAATGTGCAACGGAGTAGAGGTGGTAGCCTGCCAAATGTCCATGGATGTCATGGGTCTAAGACAAGAGGAGCTGCTGGACGGCGTTAAAATCGGCGGAGTAGGTTATTATTTAGGAGAAGCAGAGGATTCGAATGTTAATTTATTTATTTAAGCCTGGGAGTTAAAGAAAAGTATCCTTGTGAATAACACAGGAGGGAGAAGACATGAGATACTCCCAAGGAGTTAAAAACTCCTTAATTACAAAGATGTTACCGCCAAACAATATATCTTAAAGTCGGATCAACAAGAGACTGTCGTCCTAGAAGGCACTTTGAAGGGGGCGTTCGGGTCGGGTAGTCGCTTATTTCAAAACAGGGGTTTAAGAACCTTGAGGACAGGCTGTATGCTTTTTTATGTGCGTATACCGCTTATTGGCTCGCTAGTAATGACGGAAAGGTTTTTTGTGACGATCAGGATGGTTTCATTACTATACAGTACTGGATGAGAATCGTATATTCTGGAATTAGCTCTAACTTTGGGAGTATGCCATAGAGTCATTATATTCTTAAAGGATCTGCTTTTTATCTTCGGGAAGAGAAAAGTAGATCCTTTTTAGTTTCTAAGATTTTAATAATCTATGTTTCATCAATTTTATGAGTTGAGCTCTAAAGCTTTAAGTATGGAATTAAATCAATTTAAGGAAATATAAAGATTTGGAAATTATAATTTAATTATTGATAAGAAAGGGGAGGAATCATCGGGTGGGTAATAAAAGAGTCAATATTTTTCAGTTGTTAACAGCATTATTAGTGGGGGTATTATTGTTTATTTCAGGCTGCAGCCCTCAAATGCCAACGTCAGCAGCAGAATCAGCGACTACGGTAGATGTTGCGGCGGCAGAGGCAAGAGATATTTATGGCAGTATCAGTTACAGCGGTCGATTGAAGGCAAGCAGAGAAGTTCAGGTACTCCCCCAGACTAGTGCGCGGATCATTTCAATAAACGTAAGTGAAGGACAGGGAGTCGCTGCCGGCGAGACGTTGATGACTTTGGATAGCAGCAGCCTGCAAGCTTCTTTAAAAAAGGCAGAAGCTCAGGTTGCTTCTGCAAAAGCAAATCAGGTCACCAATCAGATAAAACTGGAAGCCGCACGCAAAAGCTACGAACGTACAAAATTATTGTACGATGCAGGATCAGTGACCCAGGTGGAATTGGATGATGCTAAGCTTGCTTATGATTCATTAAACTCAGGTTCTGTAGAAGCAGCTGTGGCTGAGGCTGAAGCGTCTTTGTTGTCGGTTCAAGAGCAGATAGGTTATACCTCGATTAAAGCACCGGTGAGCGGGATTATCGGCAGAATTGATGTTTCTGTCGGGGATTATGTAAATACGTCTAATACAGTTGCGGTAATCAGTGATCCTCAGGAATTGAAGGCTGAAATAATGGTTGGGGAGTCAGATATAGCAATAATGAAGTTAAATACCAAGGTGAATGTGTATGTGAGGTCTGTAGGTCAAGAGCCTTTTAGCGGGACAATAAGCAGTATTGCCTCAGTGCTTGCTGCTGACTCAAATATGTATCCGGTTACTATAACCTTGGATAATGCTAAAGGGGAAGTCAAATCAGGTATGTATGCAGAGGTTTCAATCGCTGCCAGCGGCGTCCAAAATGCTCTTTGCATTCCCCTGTCGTCCATAATACCGGATAATGGGGTTAATGTAGTATATAGTGTAACTGAAGAGAATGGGGAGATGCGTGCCGCTCGCGTTGAAGTCAAAACTGGTATAAATGATGGGAACTATGTACAAATAGTGTCTGGATTAAAAGCGGGTGATAAAGTTGTCACTCTAGGCAATACCCTCATTAGTGACGGATCATTACTGACTATTCAGAGCAAAGAGGGTGAACAGTCATGATGGAGAAAATCGCAAAATTTGCGGTAAACAGACCGGCGAGTATTACAATCTTAGCACTGGCTATAGTTTTGCTGGGTTTTTTCAATCTATCTAAGCTTTCCATTGATGAGATGCCGGAGATGGAAATGCCTATGATAACGGTTATGACTACATATACAGGCGCCAGTCCGGAATCTGTTGAGGAAGAAATAACTAAGCCATTGGAGTCAGCCCTAGCCAGCTTGAGCGACGTTGAGGATATTGAGTCCACATCAAGTTCGGGTTCATCTACGATTATGATAACCTTTAATTATGGTGTAGATATGGATCAAGCGGCCCTGGATATCCGGGATAAAGTCGGAATGATTGAAGGCAAGTTGCCTGACGAAGCAGATTCCCCAACTATCATGAAATTTGATTCTTCCTCGATGCCAATTATTCAGATCAGCTTATCCGGTGAGAATATGTCGCTGGCGAAGCTGCAAAGCTTGGCGGAAGATACTATTGAACCGCGTCTGTCACGTATATCGCAAGTTTCTTCAGTTTCCATAAGTGGGGGGCAGGAGCGGGAAATCAAAGTTGAGTTAGATGCCAATAAAATGGAAAGCTACGGATTAACTTTAGCGGATATTAACGGGTTCACGCAAGCGGGAAATTTCGACATGTCCACCGGATCTCTTAAATACGGCAATCGCAAATATTATGTCCGTACTATACAGAAGTATGATAAGGTTGCTGATATTGGTAATATTCCCATAACCGTAGGGGAAAGCACCATTTATTTGAAAGATATTGCCACTATTGAAGATACTACAGCTGACAGAACTATGTATACGAGGTTAAACGGAGAAACTTCCGTCGGGATATCCTGCCAAAAGGAATCGGGTTCCAATACTGTTGACGGCTGTACTGCAGTTAAAAATGAGCTCAAACAGATAAGCCAGGAACTTGATGGAGAACTTCATTATGAGATTATTTCAGACCAATCTGAAAGCATTCAGGAGTCTATCGATTCCACCAAGCGGATGATGTATGAAGGGTCTGTGCTGGCAGCGGTGGTATTATTGATGTTCCTGCGCAAATGGCGCAGCACCGTCATTGTCTTTATTTCCATCCCCTTGTCGCTTATTGCGACCTTTACCGGAATGTATTTTCTCGGCTACACTGTCAATACCATCACCCTGGGCGGTTTAGCTATGGGGATTGGAAGAATAATCGATGATTCTATTGTTGTATATGAAAATATTCACCGCCACCGAAGTTTAGGCCTTTCCATGAAGGAAGCAGCCATTATGGGTGCCCAAGAAGTCGGCGGAGCAGTTCTGGCTTCTACTCTGACCCTATTCGCAGTATTTATCCCAATGATGACCGTTGAAGGCATGGCCGGAATGATGTTTAAACCCTTGGCAGCCACTATATGTATTGCCATCGCCTGTTCCTTTGTTGTGGCGATATCCGTAGTTCCAATGCTGTCGTCACGCTTCCTCAGCAATAAAGTCATCAAAGAGTTTGATTCGCCTAAGCGCAAAAATATATTTGCTCGTCTGGTCAATGCTTTTGGCAATGCCATAGATAATTTGGGTGAAAGATACAAGGTGGTTCTAGCTTCGTCACTGAAGCACCGCCGGATAGTGCTCCTTTCCGTAGGAGCACTTATGGCGGCATCACTGCTGACGGTAACTTCTATCGGGATGGAGTTTTTTCCTTCCTCAGACTCTAACGAGATATCGCTTAGTATTGAAACAGATAGAGGTTCTTCTCTGGATGATACTGATGCCATCGTAGCTCAGATTGAAGACATTTTGATGAAAGTCCCGGAAATGAAGGATGTTTATACAACAGTAGGCAGCAGTGGAGGGAGGATGAATAGTACCAGCAGCAATAATAAAGCCAGTATCACTGCCACCCTTGCTGACGAAACGGAAAATGGCAGAAGCACGGATCAAATCATGGAAGAATTGAGAAAATCAGTAACGGCGGTAGCTGGAGCGAAAATCGAAATAACAAAGAATACTACCATGGGCAGTATGGCTGGTAACGACATCAGCGTTGAGATCGAAGGGGATGATCTCGATACACTGAAAGAGATTTCTATTGAAGTAGCCGACAGGGTAAAGAAGGTTTCCGGCGCCCGCAATGTGAGCAATTCTTTGACGGATGGAGAACCGGAATTAAAAGTTTACATCGACGAGGAAAAAGCCTCCATGTATGGCTTGACACCGGTTGCCATTGCTGCAGAGGTAAAAAATGTGATGAATGGTTTAGATGCCTTCACTTATAGTGATGATGGTGAAGATCTTACGGTTGAACTTGAGTATAAAGATGCCGTTGAGGATCTGGAAAAATTAAAGAGGTTGACTATAACGAACTCAAAAAGTGATAATATTAAGTTGGCCGATGTGGCCTCCTTTGAACTGGGCCGGGCACCGGCAGAAATCAAGCGTGTGGATCAGGTTCGCCAGGCTGCAGTTACCGGGGATATCTATGGGCGGGATAACAATAGCGTTAACCAGGATATCAAAACTCAAATTGCCGGGATAGAGCTGCCTGAAGGTTATAGTATTAGTTTTGGCGGTGCTAATAAACAAATGCAGGATAGCTTTTCGGGGTTGCTTCAAGCCCTGCTGTTAGCAATTATTATGGTATACGTGGTCATGGTTGTGCAGTATGAATCCTTTTTTGATCCATTTATAATTATGTTTACTATGCCTACAGCTGTCAGTGGAGCCATTTTGTCCCTGGCAATAACGGGTAAATCCTTAAGTGTAAGTTCGTTTCTGGGCATTATTATGCTGATGGGGATTGTAGTGGCCAACGCCATCGTGTTAATTGATTACCTGAAACAACTTCGTGACAGAGGGATGGAGAAGAACGAAGCAATTATCGAAGCGGGCCGGGTAAGACTTAGGCCTATATTGATGACTTCGCTCAGCACTATTCTAGCTATGCTTCCCCTAGCTTTAGGATTAGGTGAGGGGGCGTCAACTATGGCCCCAATGGCCATTGTGGTTGTCGGTGGCCTTTTGCTGTCCACTGTTCTGACCCTTGTGCTTGTGCCGGTGGTGTACAGTATTTTTGATGATTGGAGAAGCAGAGTAATGTCTAAGTTCGCAGGAAATAACGCTGAGCATATTCCGGATACTTCGATTAACGGTTGAAGAGACTGTAGCAGGAATTGGTAGATTATGTGTCAAGGCGAAAGTTCAATCATTAATTGAGGTGAACGGTCATGCGAATACTGATAATCGAGGATGAAGAGCGGATAAGCGCGGCAATAGCTCATACTCTTAAGCAGAAGAATTATGAGGTGGATTGCGTCGCAGACGGAAACAGCGGTTTAATGCTGGCGGAAAAAGGAATCTACGATATCATCATATTAGATATTATGATTCCCGGCAAAAGTGGCTTGGAACTACTGAAAGAATTGCGTAATGTCGGAAAAACAACTCCGGTATTGCTTTTAACTGCTCTGGATTCCATTTCCGACCGGGTTTCCGGTCTGGATCTGGGTGCTGATGATTATCTGGGAAAACCCTTTTCTATGGCAGAGCTTATGGCCAGAATAAGGGCTTTATCACGCAGAGTACAATCTGTCTATATCAGTAAAGAGTTATGCCTGGGGAATATGAGCCTGGATGCAGACAGCCTTACACTTAAGATTGATAAAACGGAAATTAAGCTCACCTATAGAGAGGTGCAGTTTATGGAGATGCTCATGCGAAGGCCGGGGATGGTCTTTACCCGTGAACAAATAATCGATAAAGTATGGGGCTACGACAATACGGTAAACGACAATAATATAGAAATATATGTTCATTATCTTAGGAAAAAAATAGGTAATGCCAGTCATGTTATTGCCACGGTGAGAGGAATTGGCTATACCCTGGAAGCGAGGTAATATGTTTCGGGAACTGCGCAATATGCGGATGAAATTAAATCTTTATTATACGCTGCTGTTAGTATTGTTTATTTCTTTGGTTGTTGGCATTGCTTACTTTAATGTACTTTATACCAGTAAAATTACAACCGACCGGGATCTGAAGGTAAAGGCCGCCTTGGTGAGAGATCTGGATACTTTACCGGATTTCGATGATACACCACCTAAAAAGGACAATATTCCTGTGGATGAGGAAATTGTTGACCCGTTGTTTAAATATATCCTGCGGGATGAGAATATGGATATAACCCAATTTACGATTCAGAATCAGGGGCTTTTTCAGGAAGGTCGGAAATTTGCCTTGCAGAGCTGGCTGGACCAAGAAGAACGTTGGGATATTATCAGTCTGCAAGGAATTGATTATCGAATCTTTTCGACTCCTTTTCATAACAACGAGGAAAATGGAGTTGTACAGACTTATTGTAATCTCACGATGATTAATAAGTTTATCAGCAAGTTCACGAACCTTTTGATAGCAACCGGCGTGGCATCTATTCTTGCAGCGGCCTTACTTGGCTGGTGGCTGGCCGGTCGTGCTATGATGCCGGTTAGGCATGCCTGGCAGCGACAGAGAGAATTCATCGCCGATGTTTCCCATGAATTGAGAACCCCGCTTACAGTGGTACAAAGCAATCTGGATGTAGCGTTAGCCGACCAGGACAGCAGTATCAAAGATAATATCGATTGGCTGCAGAATGCCTATAGTGAAACCGAGAATATGGGTCAATTGATCAATAATTTGCTGTTTATTGCCAGGATCGACGCGCGCGAAATTAAGTTTAATACTTATGACTTTAATTTGTCGGATCTTTTGAACCAACTTATCTCTCGTTTTGAGCCGCTGTTTCAGAGTAAGAACCTAATATTCACATCGGCGATAGCGCCTAATGTAATAATGCATAGTGATGAAGTTTTGGTAAGACAGCTGGTAAGTATTTTCCTTGATAATGCTTCTAAATATACGCCGGCAGG
Organism: Desulfosporosinus orientis DSM 765; assembly: GCF_000235605.1. Lineage (GTDB taxonomy): Bacteria > Bacillota > Desulfitobacteriia > Desulfitobacteriales > Desulfitobacteriaceae > Desulfosporosinus > Desulfosporosinus orientis. The sequence continues at coordinate 4,387,456 of NC_016584.1, read as the reverse complement.
TGGAACCGTAAGCTTGAAAATGTGCCTCATACAAAATACAATTGAAATTTCCGTAACGGATAGTGGGATAGGTATTGACGATTCTGAGCAGGAAAAGATTTTCAGGAGATTTTACAGGATTGATAAAGCCCGTTCGCGGAAACAAGGTGGAACAGGTCTGGGCCTGGCTATTGCAGCCTGGATTGCTAGTGAACATAGGGGACAAATTCAAGTATTCAGCAAACTTGGAGAAGGCAGTACTTTCAAGGTGCATTTCCCTAAGGGCACTATCGCTAATATCCCAAGAACAATGAACTACAATCAACAGGATTCAAGAGAGGGTGGTTACTTATGAAAAAAATCATGGGCGTATCACTATTATTGATATTATTATTTTTGGGGCGGCCAATGATGGTGTGTGCTGACACTTTGGGTTCCAAAATAATAAACTTTGAAGATATTGAAAGTATTGTTACTGAACAGAACCTTGAGGTTCAAATCAATGAGAATGAAAGACTCAACACTAAGATTGGCTATGCAGGTTTGGAGAGAGAAATCAAAGATTTAGAGGATGAACTGGAAGATATTAACGATCAAAGGGATCAGTTGAGCGGTGATTCGGCTAATTCATCCCAAATCATTTCCTTAGCTAGTGAAAAACGCACCTTGCTCGATACACTTAAGCAATTAGAGAGAACTAAAGTTGATCAACCTACATATCAAGCTATCGCTGATCTGCAGGCGGCTATGAATAATGATGCTCAGATATGTTCTGCGGAAAGCTTATATATCAGCTATAATCAGGCAAAGCTGACCGCTTCAGACCTCTCCCTTACCATAGCTGACCTTGAAAACCAATTAGCAAATATGCAATTAAAAGAAAGTCTTCGCTTAATAGTCCATAATGAGGTGAATGATCTTAAGACTGAGTTAGCTGACCAGAAAAATCAACTGCAAAGCAATCAACTCACTCAGGAAATGTACGAGCTGCAATTTAAGAATTTGCTCAATGATCAGGAGAATACTTTAGTCATTGGGAGTATTCCAGAGGTGAATCAGGAGTTTTCCGTAGAAGATGAAGCTGCCGACCTAAAGAAAGCTCAAGAGAATAGTTATCCTATAAAGCTGCAGGAACAACAGATTGTGATCCTGCAAGCCGCTCTTGATCGTGCTAAAACGGATAACGGAATGTCGTCAACAGAGTATAAATCGGCAAATTATGAGTTAACGAATGCAACCTTAAAGCTGGCACAGTTACAAGACCAATTGAAATTAGATTATCATTCTCTGCTGGAAGATATTATCCAAAAGCAGAGTGACCTTAAACTGGCAGAGCAGACCCTGGGCGATAAAAAAGCTGCCTTGTCCGATGCTCAGCTTAAGATGGGGTTAGGGATGCTTACGAAGCTGGATCTGGATAAAGCAAGGCTTGATTACCAGATTCAAGAGAATTCGGTTAAAACGAAGCAGGTTGAACTATTTAACGCAAACCTTTGTTATGAATGGCTTTTGAAAGGTATATCTCAGTCATAAGCTGGGTTTACAATCAGCTGAAGCACAAACCTGAGAAGGTCAAGAATGAATTGCGAATTTCTGTCGGAGAAATACTGCCTTTAGAATGCTGGAGGATTATCTGTCCAAGCAAAAGGGCAAGTTCATTGAACCAAGAGAGCATCAACAAGCTGCTTTAGCAAGCCTTCAGACGATAGTTATTTAAGCGAATTCAGCTGATTTTCAGCAAACATTCAGATAAAACTCAGATAATTTTAATACTATATTTATAGTCATAACTTTATGATTGAAGCAGGGGGATCTTAGTTTCCTTATCATTTAGGATGGTATGGTAAGGTACATATTGAATCAAGCCTTAGTAAAACTGAATACTAAATGCATGGATGCAGCAAACAGCCTTAAATTGCAGGATATTAAACCTGGGTAAGGTTGTTAGACCTTAAGGAAAAGGAGTGGGTACAGCAAGTTTTGATTGGAGTGTAACCGTTGATGTTTCATGTTTATCTAGTTGAACCAGACATGCAATTAAATCATCTCCTTTGCTTATATCTTAAAAAAGAAGGGTTTATGACAACATCCTTCTTTGAAGGAGAAAAAGCAATTAATAATATTGATAAGAATCCTCACCTTTGGATAGTGGATAGAGAAACGCCGGCTGTTGACGGCTTTGCAATACTAAGCGAAGTGAAGAGCAACTATCCTGATAGGCCGGTAATTATGATTTCCGAGCAGAATTCGAATGTTGACCGGATTTTCGCTTTAGAAATGGGTTGTGATGATTATTTGCCCAAGCCTTTTCTGCCTAAAGAGCTGGTGCTGCGTGTCAAAAGAATTCTGGAGCATATTCATGGGAGTGCTAAAAATCTAAATCGAATCATGATCTATGGGGATTACAAAATCGATGAAATAGTGCGTATGGTACAAAAAGATGACGAGATCATTAATCTTACCTCCAAAGAGTTCGACTTGCTCCTGCTGTTTGTTAAGAATTTGTATAGAACATTTTCCAGAGAACAGGTGCTTAAATATGTTTGGAACGATGTACATTTGGGTTCGGAGCGTTCTGTCGATGATCTGGTGAGGAGACTTCGCCGGAAAATGAGGAACCTGCGAATTGAGTCGATTTATTCCTATGGATATAGATTATTGCCTAGCCAAGTTCGTAATACAAAAACTATCCAAAATGAAAATGTGCAAGAGTTGTTTCAGTAAAAAGTTCTGAAATGATAAAAAAACCTCTGATAGAAACTAAATCTATTAAGAGGTTTTTTTTATTTTGTTTTGATCTATGAAATTCTGCTCATAATTTCATAATTCATCACAAAATATCATATTTACCATTAAATATCATTGTTATTTGGCATTTCATCATAATAAACCATTTTATTTTGATAATTATTCCGCAATTGCCTGTTAGGATTCTTTAAAGCCAACATGCTAAAAAAGCAGGGATGGAGGGTAATGTATGAGTGTAAATTCAGTTACGAACAGTACGAGTTACACAACGTCAACAACAACTTCAAGCAGAGACACTTCCAGTGAATTAGGCAAAGAGGATTTCCTCAATCTTTTGGTAACTCAGTTAAAAAATCAGGATCCTTTAGATCCGTCCGACAGTACAGAATATGTATCTCAGCTGGCTCAGTTCAGTGTACTTGAACAAATGAGCAACCTGAATTCACGAATCGCTGTTCTGGAGTCGATGGCCATGACCGGAAAATACGCCACTGCCTCAATAACGGACAGCACAGGTTCGGTTACTTCCGTGGAGGGAACGGTGGATTCAGTCACTCTGGACGATGGGGAGGCAAGCCTGGTCATTGACGGTACAAGCGTTGACCTGGATGATGTTACCTCTGTTTATGACTATGATCGGTCAGACCTTTTCAGTATGGCCTCAATGATCGGCAAAACATGTGAAGGCTATGTCTATGATGCAGACACGTTAGATGTCATGAGTGTCGAGGGAACCGTATCAGGGGTTTACAAAGGGACCTATGAAGATTATGCCATAGTCGATGGCGTCACTGCCACGTTAGATTCCATTACCTCAGATGACTATAGCAGTTCAGAAGATGAGTTGGAGTATTTAAATGACCATATCGGTGAGGAGATCAGTGTGAATATCACCGATTCTGAAAAAACAGTACCAGTTACAGCGGTTCTGGAATCGGCTGATGAGGGAGACGACGGCAGCATCAGCTTAACCCTGAACAATGTCAAAGTCCCCATTGATGGAATTTATAGTGTGAATTGAAGCGGCTTCTGAGCAAAGAAAGAAGGGATTTTTATGATGAGAGCTCTCTATGCTGGGGTTTCCGGTTTGCAGGCTCATGAAAAAAAGATGGATGTCATTGGCAACAATATCGCCAATGTCAATACAGTGGGATATAAAGCCTCAAGGGTGACGTTCAGTGACCTTTTAAGCCAGACGCTAAGTAAAGCTACGGCAGCGGATTCCAACAGGGGAGTAGGAGGGACCAATGCCAAGCAGATTGGACTGGGTGTAGGGATTGGTTCCATCGATATGCTAATGACGGATGGCGGTACAGAGAGCACAGGGAATACAACGGACCTTAGCCTTGAAGGAGACGGTTTTTTTATTGTTCGCAATGGGGTTACCGGTTCCTATATGTTTACCCGGTCGGGAGATTTTTCCATTGATGAAAATGGAGATCTCGTCACCAGTAATGGCTTGAATGTTTATGGGTGGTCAAGTTATTCAACCAATGCAGTTGGCGATTATGAATTCGATACAGACAGCCTGGTTGAACCCATTAATATTTATGGGGATGACTACAATGGCAATAAGAAAATTCTTAAAGCACAAGCTACAGAAAATGTGATTTTTAGTGGTAATTTAGATTCATCGGAGGAAGCTGTCGAGGACATTGACGATGATACAGAACCACAGTACACCACCTCAGTGACGGTCTATGACAGCCTGGGTAATGAGCACGATATAACGATTAATTATATCAAATCGGATACCAATACCTGGGATTGCTATGTGACCTATGATTCCGGAGAGACGGATTCAGATGGTGAACCTATTCTTACCAGAGTTGATCTGGGGCAACTGCAATTCGATGAATATGGAGATATTGTTGAAGACGATTCATCCTATCCAACCACCCAAGTCTTGACGATATCACCGGATACCGGGGCCGCTGATATGGAAATTACTCTGGATTTTTCAGATCTTTGCACAGGGGCTGATGATAGTTCCGTTGAGGCCGAAGAAGTAGATGGCTATTCTGCGGGAACCTTAGAGGATATATCGATTGACTCTAATGGGGTTATCATGGGAGTTTACACTAACGGGGCTCAGCAGCCCCTAGGGATGATTGGTATTGCCCAGTTTGCCAATTCTTCAGGACTGCAAAAAACTGGTTCAGGCTATTACATCGCTACTGCAAACTCAGGGGATTTCATGAATGGAGTTTCTGCCAACGGGGCGATTTCTTCCGGGACCCTGGAAATGTCCAACGTGGACCTTTCCTATGAATTCAGCCAAATGATCACTACCCAGAGAGGTTATCAGGCGAACAGCACATTAATTACAACAGCCGATGAAATGCTGGAAACCCTGATTAATATGAAACGTTAGTTGAGTTTTAAGAATAGGGGGCGGTCAAAGGAGGAGAAAAATGAGTTCATTTTTAGGCTTGTCTATAGCGGCTTCTGGTTTATCAGCGAGTCAAAGGGCTTTGAATACAGTAGGCCACAACATCTCCAATGTGGATACAGAAGGTTATGTACGCCAACAAGTCGTTCAAGTGGAGCAATCCTATCTGAAAAACGGGCAATATCAAATCGGGCGGGGAACCAGTGTACAAACTGTGCGCCAGATACGAAGCATTTTCCTGGATAACATGTATCGAGAAGAGCAAAGTACTCTCAGTTATTGGCAAACGAAAGCCAGTGTAATAGAAGACGTTGAAGCAGCAATGAACGATCTCTCAGATGATGAGGGAATCCAAACGGCGCTGAGCGATTATTTTGCGGCTTGGCAAGAACTGGCTAATGACCCGACCAGTGATACAGCCAGAGCTTCTCTATTAGGCTATGGAGATTCCTTAACGGCCATGTTTAATCTCATTGATGAGCAGCTGGATCAGATACAGGAAAATCTGGATACACAAATCCAGTCAATGACCACTGACATCAATACCATAGCAGGGCAGATTGCAGAACTGAATCAACAGATCGTCCGGGCTGAGAGCAATGGGGATAACGCCAATGATTATCGTGATCAACTGAACAGCTTGCTGGATACCTTATCAGAGTGCGTGGATACTAAGGTTTCCATCAACAGCAAGGGGATGTATAACGTATCTATTGGTGGAGTTAGTTTGGTTAATGGTACACAGGTAAACCAATTAGCATGCCAAACCAATAGCTCGGATGGAACCACTACGGTGGTCTGGAAAGATACTCAGCAGGTATTGAAATTAAAGGATGGAATGCTGTTAGGTCTTATTGAGGCCAGAGGCGAAGACAGTTCAGTTCTAGAATCAGGAACAACTGAAGCTGATGTGGATGCGGATGCCGCAAACGATAACTTTAGTGGGGATAGCAGCAATTTAATATCGGATATACGGACAGGACTCAATATCCTTGTCAATCTGATGGCGCGAAAGATCAATAGTATTCACAGCAGCGGGGAAGGCTTGGATGGAAGTACCGGTACGGATTTCTTTGTTAAGATCGATGAAAATTTGCCTTTCGGAATCGGAAATATCCAAGTAAATCCTGTGCTGCAGAATACGGATCGTATCGCAGCTTCCAGTATAGGCGGTTCAAATGATGGTGCTATTGCTTCGGAAATTATGGATTTTGCAGATAGTGATTATTTTACCTTTGATGGACTGACAATGAATATCAGCGATTATTATGCTGAGTTAGTAGGCTGGATAGGAACCCAAGGGGAGGAAGCGGATGCCAACGTTTCCAATCAAGAAGCTTTGGTTGAACAGATTCAATCGAGTTGGGAATCTTACTCCAGTGTCTCTATGGATGAGGAATTGACCAATTTGTTGAAATATCAGCATGCCTATAATGCCAGTGCCCGGGTTATGAGTACAATAGATAGCATGCTGGAAACACTGATTCAGCAAATGGCGTGAGGTGAGGTTATGAATTCATTTTTCGGCTTGAATGTAGGTCTTAAATCCTTATTTGCCAGCCAGGCTGCCTTGAATACGATTAATCATAATATCAGTAATGCGGATACCGTGGGATATTCCCGGCAGGTAGTCAGCTTAAAGGCATCCCGGGCCCTTTCTACAAGCGATGGCAGCGGCATGGTGGGGACGGGAGTAAACATCGAATCCATTGTTCAGATTCGCAATGTTTTCTTGGACCAGCGTTACTGGCAGGAAAGCTCTCAATATGGAGAATACAGCGTTAAAAGTAATTCCTTGTCAGAACTGGAATCCTTATTGAGCGATTCTGATGAGGGGCTAAATGATGCCTTGGACAGCTTTACCTCCGCCATGGAGGATTTGGCGAATGATCCAAGCGATGACTCTGCCCGGTCAGCCATGGTGGCTGAAGGAAGTGCTCTATGTGAGTATTTGAACAATATGTACGGAACGCTGGAGGATTTGCTTGATGAGAATAACAGTGCTGTTAAGACTGAAGTGGATGAGATCAATTCCTTGGCTAATCAAATCAGTGCCTTGAACCAACAAATCTATAAAGCAGAATCCACTGGAGATACAGCCAATGATTTAAGGGATCAACGGGCTGTCCTGATCGATCAGCTCTCGGCCGTTGCTGACGTCGAGGTTAAAGAGGTGTCATATGGCACCTTAGCTAATGGACAACAGGATTTGAGGCTAAGCATTAAAATCAATGGGGTTAGTTTAGTCAATCATTTCAGTGTTAATGAGCTGGAGTGTTATGAAAACAGTGACGGAACCTATGGTGTGCAGTGGGCAGAGACCCATAATGAGGTTTCCTTTACAGGGGGTGAAATCAAAGGCTATTTGGATATGTGTCAGGGGGATGGTTCCGATGGGGGGTTCAAGGGAATTCCTTATTATATGAATCAGCTGAATACGTTTGCCCGTAGTTTAGCTAAAGCCTTTAATGAAGGGATTTATGCTGACGGTGAATCCCATTCTTCCGGACATGCCGGCGGCGTTGGCTTGGATGGAAGCACGGGAGTAAGGTTCTTTTCCTACGAGGAAAAATCCACAGATGAACTGATGGACAGCGGCGCGGATATGGATGAGATCTACGCCAACATTACTGCGGGGAACATCTCTCTCTCAGCTGATGTCCTCAATGATACGGACCAAATTGCAACATCCTCGGTCGCCGGAGAAGAGGAGAATAGTGATAATCTCACGGAGTTGATCGAGATGTTTGATGACTCAGAGGTCTTCAACAATGGTACACCGGAGGATTATATCAATGCAGTCTATGCAACTTTGGGCATTGAAACAGCCCTCGTTTCAAAGCTTTCCAATGTTCATGAAAATGTTGTTGAGCTCATTGACAGTCACAAAACCTCCATCTCTGGCGTATCCCTGGATGAAGAAACGACCAATCTGATTAAGTACCAGCTGGCCTATAGCGCTGCAGCAAAAGTAATTAGTGTTATGGATGAGATTTTGGATGTGACCATTAATTCTTTGGGAGCAAGCTGAGAGTGGTAAACGATAAGAGTATCGCGGAAACGGGGTGACAGTGTGTGAGAATCACCAACGGTATGATGATCCAAAATACGGTCAGGAATATTAATGACAACCTTGTAAAGCTTGCCAAGCTTCAAGCCCAGGCGTCCTCGCAAAAAAAGATAGAGGTTCCTTCTGATGATCCGGTAGCTGCTGTCAAGTCTCTGAAATTGACAAATTATATGACAAATATTCAACAATATCAGGAAAATGCTGAGGCTGCGGATTCGTGGCTGAGCTATTCAGATTCTGCCCTTAGTCAAATAGGGGATATCCTGGCTACTATTCGAGAAGAAACTGTTGAGGCAGCGAATGGGACTCTTGCAGATGAAGACCTGAAAAAAATTGGAACAACAATTGCAGAATTGAAAGACTCCATCATCGAAGTTGCCAATACCAGTTATGCCGGCCGTTCTATTTTTGCCGGGTATCAGACAGATGAGGCCCCCTTTGCAGAGGTAACAACGACAATAGGAGATCAAGTGACCTATAATAGGAAGTATTTATCCTTGGGAGGGGTTGTTGCAGTTTCTGTTTCCGATAGCGATTTGATAAGTTTTTATCAGGATAATATGGATCAAATCAGTGGGCAGGCGGAACTAACATCTGCAGCTTTCGAAGAGTTCACGCCAGCCTCTCCGGAGCTTGAATTTTCCGTCACCCTGGACGGGGTCACGCAGACCATCAGCCTGGCAGACGGAACTGACTATGATATCGATACAATCGTGGACACACTTCAGAGCCAGCTGGATGCAGCTTTCCCGGCAAGCAGTGAGCAGCCGGATTCTTTGATTAAGGTGAGCCAGGATGAAGGGAAAATTATCCTTACGGTTCAAGATGGAAGCAGTATAGCCATTAATAGCGGTACCTTGGATGTCAGTAGTCTGGGGTTTGCCGATGGACAAAATTCCAGTACGGAAGATACAGAAAACATTAAATACAGAGTGGGAAGCAGCAGCTGGGTTACTGTCAATGCAGAGGGGAGTGACATCGTTGGCGAAGGGGAGGACGGTTTGTTTGATACCCTTGCCAAGCTGGAATTGGCCTTGTCGGGTGAAACTCAATATAAGTCCGTCAGTTATGATGCCAGTACCGGAGTAACGGTGGAAACCTATGATTTGGATCTATCCGGCTTATTGGATGATTTGGATGAAAGTATCAATCGAGTCCTTAGTGTCAGAGCGGATTTGGGAACAAGAACGGAGTATGTGCAGAAAACCCAGACTCGCCTGGAAGACAATGAATTGACCTATAATGAGATCTTATCCCAAAACGATGAAGTAGATCTAGCCGAAGTAAGTATTGACTTGTCCAGTGCTCAGGCGAGCTATCAAGCAGCCTTAGCTGCAGGGGCCAAAGTGATTCAAAACAGCTTGCTGGATTATTTGACTTAGATTCTGCCCTGGAAAAAAGGCATCGATCATAATGAGGGAAAGGAGGTTCCTGCATGACCTCAATCAGCAGTTATTCTTCAACGACAACGCGGGTTACCGGTTTAGTCAGCGGCTTAGATGTGGATAGCATCGTTGAATCCTTGATGGATGCAGAAGAAGTGCCTCTTAATAGACTGGAACAAAAAAAGCAGTTGGCGGAATGGAAACAAGATGCGTATCGGGAAGTTTCCACCAGCCTAAAGGCCTTTGCCGATGAATATTTTAGTTATACTAACTCTTCTTCCAATATGCTGTCTCTATCAACCTACGAGCAATTTGCCCTAACCTCCAGTGACGATTCGGTGGTAGAGATTTCTACGACTTCATCTTCCCAAGCGGGATCTCATAGGGTTCTGGTCAGCAACTTAGCGACAGCTGCCACTTATAGAAGCTCTACTGTCACTGGGGCAATATCAGCCGCCTCTGCCGCTGATTTCACGAAAGCAGAGGGCAGCTCTTTCCTGCTGACTATCGATGGAAGGTCATACACCGTTGACTTGGATGAGAATGTCACAGACCTGGAAAGCTTGCAGGAAGCCGTGGATGAGGCAGTAGGAAGCGGAAAGATTGTGATTTCAGATACCAATGGGGATGGGACAGGGTATCTGACTATCGCAAAAGCGGACGATAGCGGTATCGGGACCATCACCGTCAGCGACCCGGAAAGCGGAGGAGCTTTAGAGTCCTTGGGCTTTTCCGATTCAGCTACTCTATCAAATTATCTGGATACTTCCGAGACCTTGGCGGACATCGGGGACCAATTAGGTTTTAGCTTTGATTCTAGTGGGAATATCGGGCTGACCATTAATGACGTTGATTTTGAATTCTCCTCAAGCACGACATTGGAGGAGATGATGGAAGAAATCAATGATTCCGAGGCCGGGGTTACCATGTCATACAGCTCTACCAGTGACAGCTTTGTCCTGACGGCCAATCAAACGGGTGCCGGCAAAACTCTGGGCCTCAGTGAAACAGGAAGTACTTTCCTGCAGACTGTGGGACTGACCGACTATACGGCAGGCGAGGATGCAGTAGCCACCATTGATGGGGTAAAGTGTACCCGCAGCGAAAATTCATTCACCATTGACGGCCTAACCTATAACCTGAAGGCTGAAAGCACGGAAACTCAAAGGGTATCTGTCACTCAAGATACAGATGCTATCCTCAGCAAAATAACCAGCTTCGTGGAAGATTATAATACCTTGATTGATTCCATTAACACCACGATTTCGGAAGAATACGACCGTGACTATCCGCCCCTGACCGATGACCAGAAGGAAGAAATGTCGGATGATGAAATTGAAGCTTGGGAAGAGAAAGCCAAGACGGGTATTCTTGAGGATGATGAGGCATTGACGAGTCTTTTGCAGAATTTGCGTACCGCCTTATATGAATCGGTGGCTGGGGTCTCCACCCATTTAACCGAAATCGGGATAACCACCAGCAGCAATTACGAAGACAAAGGCAAACTGGTGATTGATACAGACGCCTTGCAAGAAGCTATTGCTAAGGACCCGGAGGGAGTCGCGAGTTTGTTTGCTCAGCAATCGGCTGCTTATGGGGGGACAACCACGGTGGTGAATTTGACCTCAGAGCAAAGAAAGGTCAGGAGCAGCGAAGAAGGATTAGCATACAGAGTTTACGATATTTTGCAGGATAATATTTCTACCTACACTGGGATTGACGGACAGAAGGGAATTTTGATTGAAAAGGCAGGTCAGAAGGGTGATGGGTCGGAGTACGATAACACCTTGACCAGCCAAATCAATAACTATGAGGAAGAGATCGATGAAATGCTTGATAAATTAGCAGACAAAGAAGACTACTATTATGAAAAGTATTCAGCGATGGAGACCTTCATCAATCAGATGAACACTCAGATCAATTCTTTGCTCTCTTATCTGGAATAGCAGTAGGGAGGATCTGATGTATGGAAAAGAAATATCTGGCCTTTCTTAAGGAGAAAAGACACCTGGTTCAAGCACTTTGGCAGGTTACTGTTGATTTAACAAAGGCAGTGGAGAAAGAAGACTATGCTTTAGTCAAAAAGCAGCTCACGGAACGTCAGCGGCATATCGATCAACTGGCAAAATTAGTTGGGAAGTATCAGGAACTTCAGTGTTTGGAAAATGAAGAAACCTTCGGAATGAGGAAGGATGTCAATAGTATGCTGGAGCTGACTGTCATTCAAAGCCGAATGGTATTAGAAACGGCCGATCGGCTGAAGGAGAACGCAGCTAATAAAATACGATCTGTACAATTAAACAAAAGGGCCATCGGTGAAGGATATTTTAAAAGAATTCCCCAAAGTTATGGGTATTTTATAGATAAAAAGATCGGTGCTGGCTTACCGATAAGTAAGAAAGAGGTGAAGCGTCATGCAAAAAAATAAAAAAATTTCTCGAAAAGTACTAAAGTTTTCTGAAGAACTGCCGATAACTATAGTGTCACAATTAAATACACAGTTTTTCAGGGATGAGTTATTTTTTATGGGTGCTTCGCAGGACGCAAAGCCTCATGAGATCTAGCTTGTCTTTTTGTTTTCCTGAACGGATTAAAAATGAAGCATCAAGGAGGAAGTTGCCGATGCTGGTATTAGGAAGAAAGCCTGGAGAATATGTGATAATTGATGACAATATTATGGTCAAAGTGGTTAAAAGTGCTGAGGGCGATTTACGCTTGGCTATTGATGCACCTAAACAAATGAAAATTCTGCGTGGAGAAATTTACGAACAGCAGAAAGGGAAAGACGGGCGGATCGCCTGAGGTTAAGTCTTAGGAGGGGTGGTCACTATGAGAGTTAAGAACACGAGGGCAGCACTCAAAAGAGAGTTGGCCGCCGGAGCAAAGATGAGGGACCAGCAGTTATGATAGCCAAGCAGTATAAAGAAGCCTACCTGGAAAGTATCGTTTTTACCGCAAGTCCTGAGAAGTTGACCCTAATGTTGTATTCGCACTTAGTAATGCTAATCAGGCAAGCGCAGGCTGGCCTAGAAGAAAAGGACTTCATAAAGTCCCATAATAACATCGTTAAGGCCAAGAAACTGATTATTAACTTTGAAAACACTCTGGACCGGAATTACAAAATCGCTGACGATTTGCTGGCTGTCTACGAATACTTGTATAAGCGGCTGACAGAAGCTAATCTGAAAAAGGATTGGCACATCCTTGAAGAGATTCTCAGCCATGCCCTAGTATTAAGAGATACTTGGGCAGAGGCCGTAAAAATTATTAAAGAGCAAAATAAACAATAGATTTTCCCAAAATGTAGTTCTCTTTGGCTGAGTGGGATATCAACAGGTCAATAAGGATAATAAGAAACGAAAAAGAAGTTTTCAGGGACGAGTTAATTTTTCATGGGTGTTCTGCAGGATGCAAAACCCCATGGGAGTTAACTCGTTTTTTCTTTTACTGCAATGAGGTATTTAGACTGTCACGGCAACCCGGGGCTGTAACGTCTAATATAAATTAACAGGAAAAAATTTGCAAAACAAGGAGGAGCAATCATTATGAGAATCAATAGTAATATTGCAGCGCTTAACACCTTAAATCAACTTACCAAAAACGAGAAAAACACTAATAATTCCTTGGCAAAGCTGTCATCAGGTTTACGCATCAACAGTGCTGCTGATGATGCAGCAGGGTTAGCTATCAGTGAAAAAATGAAAGGCCAGATTCGTGGTCTGGATCAGGCCAGCAGCAACTCAGAAGATGGAATTTCTATGGTTCAGACAGCAGAGGGTGCTTTGTCGGAGACGGAAAGCATCCTGCAGAGAATGAGGGAACTGGCGGTTCAATCCTCGTCAGATACTAATACCGATGATGACAGGGAGAATATCCAAGATGAATTGTCCCAGCTGGTGGATGAAATAGATCGCATCAGCCAAACCACTCAGTTCAACACCAAGAATTTGCTGGATGGCTCCATGAGTGGAGTAGTTGCCAGTGATTCGGCCAATATTCTGACCAACACTGCACTGGCATCAGGAACAACAGATGCCACTTTGCTTACAGGATTAACGGATGATAACGGAGATAGTTTGGGTATCGCGGAGGGGGATACGATTAAGGTATCTTGGACAGTGGATGGAGAATTATATACCGATTCGTTGACTGTTGGAGCGACAGATGATCTTTCTACTCTTATGGGTTTAGTCACCAGCGGCACAGCGGCGGTTGATGATGGTTCTGTTGATGCAGATGCTCAAGGAGATATCACCATGACCGCCGGCGGTACGGGTTATGCCAATGCCATTGGAGCCATAAACTTTGAAGTAAGCAATGCCGATGGGGAAGTTAACTCAGAAGCATCCGCAGCCCTTTCTGCCTTTACTGAAACCACGGCGGCCGAGGAGGCAAAAACTGCAGATGGCCGGGCGGTTCTTCAAATAGGAGCCAATTCAGGGCAAATCATGAAGGTCAGTATATCGGATATGGGAGCCGAGGCTCTGGGTATTGCGAATCTGGATGTATCCACTCAAGAAGGTGCCAGTATTGCTGTTTCGGTCATTGATGAGGCTACGTCCAAAGTGTCTTCCCAACGGTCATATCTGGGGGCAGTTCAGAATCGTCTTGATCACACCATCAATAACCTGGATACAGCATCGGAGAACTTGAGTTCAGCTCAATCTCAAATCGCCGATGTGGATATGGCTGCTGAGATGATGGAATATACCAAGAACAATGTTCTGTCTCAGGCAGCTACGGCAATGCTTGCCCAAGCTAACCAACAGCCACAAAATGTTTTATCCCTCCTTAAATAATATGCTTGCATTCAATTCAGGCAGTTCTAATAGCGAGATACAACAGATATTAAAGCATACCTTCCATTCCTAGTTGAATCCGGAAGGGACGAAATTAAAGGTTATTACTAAAACAGACCAAGAGCCCCCAGAGGAATAATTCCTCTAGGGGCTCTTATTCTGTTCAGGCTGGCGCATCAGGATCATCTCCTAGCAAGCTATGCAGGTTATTTGATCGGGCATAAAAAGCGGCTGGGCAATAACCTTGAAATTTAGACTCATGGCGATATATAATTGAATCGTAATAAATAATAATCAGATGTGACTTATTGTTTGTTGGTTATTCAGATTTGCTTGCCAAAACGGAAAGAGCATGGACAGCCAATTCTGTCTCTTCTGCTGTGTTGAAATGGGAAAAAGAAAACCGGACCGAACCGGATAGTTTGAGTCCTTCATGGACCAAGGGTGCACAATGGGCCCCCGCCCGCACAGCGATGCCGTATTTCTCAAAAAGCAGACTCGCGACTTGAGCAGAATCATAGCCTTTGACATTGAGTGAAACGATGGGGACACGAAGAGGCGCCGTCAGGTCGCCATAGAGGGTAATGCCGGGAATGGCTGACAGGGCATGGGCAAATCGGCGCGCTAAGGTATCCGCTTGGTGGTGGATGGCATTCAGTCCTGTGGATTGTATATACTGTACGCCGGCCAACAATCCCGCAATTCCGTGAGCATTTTGGGTACCGGCTTCCAAGGCATCCGGCAATTGCTGAGGATGTTTGGAGTCGAAGGAGTGATGACCGCTTCCGCCGACATATAACGATTCGGGCATGTAGTTGGGGCCTAGACAGAGTCCGCCGGTGCCTTGGGGTCCTAGGAGTGATTTATGCCCCGTAAAGCAGAGGGCAGATATATTTTTCATAGTGACAGGCAAAAGTCCGGCGCTTTGTGAGGCATCGACAATAAAGTGAATGCCCCGGGCTGCACAGAGTTCGCCGACGGACTGGATATCAAATACGTTGCCTGTGACATTGGAAGCATGGGTAAGGACGACGGCCCCGGTATCCTGCCGAATGGCGGAGGAGATGGCTTTTGTTGATACTCGTCCCAAATTGTCAAAGGGGACAATAGTATAATTATTCCGCCTGTAAGTGGGCCGAAGTACGGAATTGTGCTCCGCGGCGGTTGTGACGATATGTCCTTCGATTCCGGAAATAGCGATGTTTAAAGCGACTGTGGCGTTGGGAGTGAATACGACACGCATAGGATCATCAACCCCAAAAAGGGAAGCCAAAGTTATTCTTGCTTCCATTAACATACGGAGAGCATCAAGCGCCGGTGCGTGTGCTCCCCGGGAGGCGTTGCCAAATGTATCCATAGCCCGCAATACCGCTTCCTTGACACAAGGAGGTTTCTGAAGGGTTGTAGCGGCGTTATCCAGATAAATCATTGTTTTCTCCAATCTCTCAGTGGTTATTTTATACCAGTATAATGCAAATACCAGAGTTAAGGAAGGGATTTTCATGATGAGTTTATTGTCAAACTGTACGTCCGGTGGCTGCGGGGCCAAGATAGGCCCGGGGGAGTTATCCAAAGTGTTGGCCGGCATGCCGGTTTTTAGCGATCATAATCTGTTGGTTGGCTTTGATGCTTCAGACGATGCTGCCGTTTATCAAATTGCTGAAAACACTGCCATTGTGTCTACAGTGGATTTCTTTTCACCCATGGTGGATGATGCCCGCTCCTTTGGCCGTATCGCTGCAGCTAATGCTTTAAGTGATGTGTACTCTATGGGCGGGACACCGCTTTTTGCCCTGAATCTCGTTTGTTATCCCGAAAGAATGGAGATAGACGCTTTAGGAGAAATATTACTAGGCGGCGCGGAAAAGATTCAAGAGGCGGGAGCGTTGCTTTGTGGAGGCCATTCCATTTACGATAAAGAACCCAAGTATGGGTTGGCGGTTACAGGGCGTCTTGATCCGAAACAAATCTGGCGCAATAACACACCGGTTCCCGGGGATCAGCTGATTCTCACAAAACCCCTGGGCATAGGTATTGTTATGGCTGCCCTGCGTGGAGAAGTAGCAGATGAAGAAGCCGTTCAAGCGGCCATTTCCTCCATGCAAAGGCTTAATAAATACGCAGCGGAGAAAATGCATAGTTTTCCCATCAGTGCCTGCACAGATATCACAGGGTTCGGACTCTTAGCCCACGCCAGGGAAATGGCAGGGGAAGCCGCATCCTTGGTAATCTATAGCTCAGAGCTGCCCTATATCCCTCAAGCTCGTACTTATGCCGGGGATTTCCTGATTACTGCAGCTGCCCAGCGCAATCGCAATCATATGGGAGGTTTCGTGGATCTCGGCGAAACACCCTTTGCCCTGCAGGAGTTAATGTTCGATCCCCAGACTTCGGGAGGGCTGTTTCTCAGTGTTCCGAAAGCCTGTGCTCAGGAGCTGTTAAGCGCCATTCAGGAAGTGGAGTCGCAGGCTAAAATTGTGGGAGAAGTGCTCCCACCTCAAAATTCATCAATTTTAGTACGCTAAGGAGGAAGAATAAAACATGAATACCATTGATTGTATTGGTCAGGTTTGTCCTATACCCGTCATACGAGCCAAAAAAGCCCTGGAGGGTTTGGGTGAAGAGGGAGGCGTGGTCACTGTTTTAGTGGATAACGATATTGCCCGCCAAAATCTTGAAAAGATGGCTACGGGTCTGGGTTACCAAAGCGAATATGAACAGAAAGAAAACGGCACTGTTCTGGTTACCATCGTTGCTGGGGAAGGCTGTACTGTGGAAAGCTGTGGGACAGATGGAGATTCGGGACTCGTCGTTGCCATCGGCCGGAATACTATGGGGGAAGGCAGCCAAGAGTTGGGGCAAATATTGATAAAAGGCTTTATTTTTGCCCTGAGGGAGCTTGTGCCGCCGCCAACCCATGTAGTGTTTTTTAATTCGGGAGCATACCTTACGAGCAGTGATTCGAACTGTCTGGAGGACTTGCGTGCCTTGGAAGCGGCAGGAACAGTTATTCTGACCTGCGGAACCTGCACCAATTATTTCGAAATTACGGAGAAGCTAGGGGTGGGCGAGATCGCCAATATGTATGGCATCGTTACCACTATGTCGGGGGCAAAACGGCTCATCAATATCTAGGAGGCTTAATGTGTCGTATATTCTTACGTTTGCTAATACCCACGCGGCTATTTTTGCCGAGAAAGCTCTTTTACAGGCGGGGTATCAGGTTGGGGTGATGCCGCTGCCCTCCGGCATTAAAGCCGGGTGCGGCATTGCCCTGCGGGTAGCCGATCATATTGGGGCAAAAGCTCTTTTGGAAGAGAATAACATCATGGTGGCGGCGGTCTATCAAGCATTAACCAATTCTCAGGACACCGTGTACCGTGAGGTTGAATAGTCAAGGATTTTTCTCATAGATTAAAGCTAGAGGGGCAAAACAAATGGAACAGCAAAAACAGGTTGTGGTGCATGACCAGGGCTAAATGAATTATTGGCAGCGATGGCAAGGGATTAAATTTTCCGGATGCAAGTTTTGACTTAGTTCTCTCGTCTTATGTTCTGCATGGGCTGAGTTCTGAATTACGTCAGAGTATATATGCTGAGGCTGGCAGGCTTTCCCGCAGCCAGATCCTTTTTTGTGACTATAACCAAAAGCGCTGGTTATTGACAGATTTTATCGAATGGGCTGAAGACGGAGATTACTTCGGATTTATACGCCAAGGGGAAAGGGAAATGAGAAATTATTTTGCTGAAGTTCATAGGGTAGATGTTGGCCCCCAGAGTGCGCTTTATCATTGTATAGTACAATGATCTATGAAAAACTCTCCAATATTGTTGAAACTGAAAGATAGTGAAGAGGACGTTTGTTGAAACCTATTATCAACAAAAACGTCCTCTCTTATCTTTATCAGACTTATTTTCTTTCACTTGATCTAATAAAACACGGAATAATTAGTACTATTTTGGAAATGCATCGTTGACAGATATATCGGAAGGTGATATATATGATATATCGACTGTCGATAGATCGGAGGTTGATGAATTTGGATAATAGTTCGCCTTTAACTGAAGCGTTATTCTATATATTGTTAGCGGTACGAACACCGAACCACGGATATGGAATAATTCAAGATATCAGTGAAATGACAGGCGGCAGGGTAGTATTAGGTCCGGGAACTTTGTATGGTGCAATTAACTCTATGCTTACAAAAGGTTGGATACGTTTATACAGTGAGGATAAAGAATCCAGAAAGAAAAAAGAATATCTGCTCACAAAAATTGGCAGGGAAATATTTGAGAATGAAGTTAAACGGTTAAAGGAACTAATAGAGAATGCCAAAAAGCTGGATGGAGAAAAGGAGATGAAAAAATGTTAAAGTTCAAGCTCTATTATGATAAAGATGCGGAAGAAGCTTGGCTGCGGGAAATGTCTTTAAATGGATGGGCTTTAAAAAAATTCTTTCTGGGGTTCTATACTTTTGAGCCCTGTGAACCTGGGGAATATAATTATCAGATAGATTTGCTTGATAATTGGAGCGGGAATAAATCGGATTATGCATCTTTTATGGAGGACCTGGGAGTAGAAGTTATAGAACAATGGTGGAGATGGGTATATCTGAGGAAAAAAGCAGCAGATGGCCCCTTCGAAATGTACACAGATGCAGAATCTAAAATTAATTTATATAGTAAAATAAGAAACTTTTTTAAAATAGTTTTAGTTATTGAGGTCATTTGTTTCTTTATGGAATTCACAGCTACAATCCGCACCGGGAATGTCATATTCGGGATTTTTACAGTTTTACTAGGGGCCATATCTTTAGCAATATTAAATGTAGTTTGGAAATGCAAATGGAAAATTGAACAATTTAAATATGAAAAAAGTTAAGATGTAAAAGGTTACTTTGAAGAATAGGCTGCAATAATTTGTTGGATAAGCTCTTGCCGGCTTTCAGGAGCTTCGATTTTGAAGTGTTCAAGATAATCAGCTACTTGCTTAGGAGAACCGCTTCGTCCGACGATTGCATAAGCTAAGTAGAATAAAGAGGTACCCCAATTGATTTTCTCTCCCTGTTTGTTTTTGAATCCATTTTGAGGGAAATTTAAAAGATCATCACCGATGTCTTGAACGATTTCATCGAGTTCTCCAATGGTTTTCACACCCAGGTAACTAAAGACTGTGGTGAGATAGCCAAAAAAACGGTCCTTTAACTCCAGATCAGCGTTGACGATATGACTAATCTTCTGATCGAGTCTGCAGATATGTTGGGACTTTAAAACGTAAGATTTTAGGGATGCCTGATTGATTAGTACCATAGTAGGGGTCTTTTCGATCTGAGCTTCAACTTCGGCCTCGTAGGTAGCTAGGTTGGAACGAATCTTGATAAATTCCTCATCAGCTAATTCCAGTAATCCAGCCAGTCGAGAGAAGCTTCTCCGGATCTCCCGGGGAACGGCGTGTTTATTTTTATAACCTAAGTCATGTTCAATTTCAGCCCAGGTATGTTGAAGGATGGAGCGAATTTGAATTTCCACTTTGCAATCTTTAAAGCGTTGGTACTCTATAAGTTGAAGTCTAAAGGAAGGAAGTTTAACGACATAATGAAGGGATAGATAGCCAAATTTCTCGGGGTCAATCAATTCACGCTTATCCACTGAATTTGAGCGATCCACTTCAAATTCCTCCTCTACAAAACTGGCGATAAGATCCACTTGGTCAGCAAAATAGGTGATAATTCGAATTCCGGCTAAATCGGTGATGGCTTCTAGTTTAGTGTATTTGTCATCTTCACGGTTTACCTTTCTCTTTAAACTTTCTCGGCTTTTTACCCGGGAAGTGATTGAGTGAATGCTGATGCCCTTAAGCTGAAGTATTCCTTTTAACAAGTTTTCGATAACCTTTGTAAAGTCGGAATATACGGGATATACTTGATCAAATTTAGCAATGATGTCAGCTGAGTTTTGATTGGTCATCTTAAAATTCCCTTCGGCTTCTTTAGTTTCTTTATTGGTAATATGTTATCATATTTATTTTGCTATATAAAAGTCTAGCTATAAGCATATGCGCAATACTACCGAAAAGCCGCTACAAAAAAATGTAGCGGCTTTTTATATATGGTGGATATTAATAGAAGGAATCTCACAAGAAATGTTGAAAAAAGAGTTTCTAGAACGTTTTGTAGGGTGTGGTCTTGATGAAGTTAACCCAACGGGTATTAGATATATCGACGGCTATTTCTGACAATAGTATTATTAAATCGATTAACCAAGGGTTTATACTGATAATACCATTAATTATTGCGGGGTCTGCAGCTTTAGTTATTAATAACTTTCCGGTTATTCAGTATCAAGATCTAATGACATCGTTGTTTGGAACTGAATGGAAAACGTTTGGCCAAAGTATCTGGAATTTGACCTTTGGATTGATGGGGCTGGCCCTTTCTGTCACAATATCCTATTCACTTGCTTTAGCTGATTCACATATGTCTAATGAGAAAGTCAATCCGATTATAACCTCCCTAGTTGCTCTTATCTCTTTGCTAACGATTCTTAACACAGGAAGCTCAGGATTACATACAAGCAATGCGGGGGTAACAGGTATTTTCTTATCTATTATAGTCACAGTTATTTCAGCAGAATTATTCATCAAACTAAACAGGTGTATGCATAAGTATTATCTGTCATTTATGGTGGCTGGGGATCCGCTAATACCTAAGGTCTTACTCTTAATTACTCCCTTTTGTTTAACCCTTGTCACAGTTTCATTATTTCGATTACTACTGGCTTATCTGGGTATTGACGATATTAACCACCTTATTATTAATTTAACTAAGAACATATTTTTAAGTATTGAAAATCAGTTTTTTGCTTCAATATTATTTGTTTTCTTGAATCAGGTCTTCTGGTTCTTTGGTGTCCATGGTAACAATATTTTATATTCTGTTTCACAAGATCTCTATATGAAAGCAATAGATCTAAATATCAGTGCCTTATCGACGGGAGCAGAACCAGTACATATACTAACCAAACCTTTTCTCGATGTGTTTGTTCTAATTGGAGGGTCAGGTTCAACATTATGCTTATTAATAGCGATTTTTCTGGCTGGAAAAAAGAACAACTCCTTAAAATTAGCCAAGATAGCTTTTCTAACCTCAATTTTTAATATTAACGAAATAATTGTTTTTGGACTGCCTGTTGTACTTAATCCCCTATTTTTGATCCCTTATGTACTTGTTCCCCTTGTTCTAACCATTATCGCTTATCTAACAACATTTTTAGGCTTAGTACCGGTAACGATTGTCCCAGTTGACTGGACGACACCGCCCCTTCTGGGCGGGTGGCTTGCAACCTCTTCATGGAGGGGCGTGGCTTTGCAGATTTTTAACATTTTAATTGGTACGAGTTTGTACTATCCCTTTGTCAGGCTCCATGAGCTTCAAAAACAAAGGGCAATTTTTAATACCTATGAGCAATTAGTGCAAACAGTTCTCAGTGAAGATTATAGTTCAAATAAGAAAATTTTAAATAGAAATGATTATATTGGAAATATGGCAAATGCCCTATGTTTTGATATTCAAGCAGCTCTTGAAAAGAAAGAGTTTTTTCTTGAGTATCAGCCTCAGGTTGATGAGACGGGTGTAGTTCTTGGGGTGGAGGCTTTACTTCGCTGGAATCATTTTTTGTACGGAAGGGTGAATCCCCAGGTAGTTGTTGCGATTGCCGAAGAGGCTGGAATTATTAAGAAACTAGGTAAGTGGGTTATTGAAGAGGCATGTTTTCAACTGGCAGAGTGGAATAAGCATGGCAGCGTTGACATTCAAATGGCCATTAATATTTCGCCAACTCAATTAAATGATAAACTGGTAGATATCCTTGTAAATATCTTTAGAACAACTAAACTTAACCCCAAAGATATCGAATTAGAAATCACTGAAACTGTTGCCTTTGGAACTAACCCTGAAACCGTAAATTTATTACAGGAAATTAAAAATTTAGGGGTGAGTATAGCTATGGATGATTTTGGAGCGGGTCACGCTTCCCTTTATTATATGAAGCATTATAACTTGGATAAGATCAAAATCGATGGTTCGATTACCAAGGATGTTATTCACAATAAAAGCTGCCAGGATATTATTTCATCCATCACCTACTTGGCGGAATCAATGGCAATCACGGTTATTGCCGAATACGTAGAGACATTGGAGCAAGCGGAGATTTTGAAAAAACTTGGCTGCCGGCAATTTCAAGGTTATTATTTCGCTAGACCTCTTAGCATATCTCAATGTGTAAAGGCTTTTAATAAATCAAAAAACATAAGAGATGCCAATGACCTAGAGTGATTAGAATTGACAATAACAGGGGGAAACAAATTGTCTCAATGTGTATTTTGTGAACTCACTAACATAGAAATTCTAAATGAGAATGAAATGGCGGTGGCCTTTTTTGACAAGCATCCAGTCAATGAGGGGCATGTTCTAATTATCCCGAAAAGGCACCTAGTTAGTTTGTTTGATGCGACCCCGGAAGAAGTTATGAGTATTTGGAAATTAATCGAAGAAGTGAAAGAGGAGCTGGATCATCGCTTTCATCCCGATGGCTATAACATCGGGGTTAATATGGGAGGTGCCGCTGGGCAAACGATTTTTCATCTGCATGTCCATGTTATCCCGCGTTATTACGGAGATGTTCAGGATCCCCGCGGCGGTATAAGGAAAATCAAGAAGAGTTTGGTTCCCTATGTTGGGGAAGGAGAAGAATGACAAGTTATTTAGGAGAAAAGACATGCAATTAAACAATAATTTACAACCCCTTCGAAAGCACTCATGGACAATTTGGTGGGAATTAATACGGCCGCATACATTAACAGCTGCCTTTGTCCCAGTTTTACTTGGAACGGTTTTAGCCAATTTAGAAGGAAAAATGAACTTTAGTCTATTTATAGTGATGATGGTTGCCAGCCTTCTTATTCAAGCTGCCACTAACCTTTTTAACGAATACTATGATTATCAACGTGGTCTGGATACGGAAAAGTCCATCGGAATTGGGGGTGGGATTGTTCGTCATGGCATGAAACCCCAATTAATTATGACTCTCGCTCTTAGCATGTACGGAATCTCACTTATATTAGGAATTTATATCTGTGCCTCTTCGTCATGGTGGCTTGCTGCAGTGGGTTTAGTTTGTATGGCCGTTGGCTATCTCTATACCGGCGGGCCGCTGCCGATTTCATCGACTCCCTTCGGAGAACTGCTTTCTGGTTTATTCATGGGTTTTTTAATCATTCTCATTGCTTTCTTTATTCAAACTGGTTATGTCTCGAGTAAAGCTACTCTCGTTGCTGTACCCAGCGGCATTTTAGTCGGTTTAATTAATCTGGGTAACAATCTTCGCGATCATGATGGCGATAAAGCAAACGGCCGCAAAACTCTTCCAATTGTACTAGGGCCCAAAAAAGCGATTGGCTTTCTGGGGATTATGTTTGCGTTCTCCTATTTATGGTTAGTAGGACTCGTCGTGAGGGGAATCGTTACTCCCTGGATTCTCTTGGCTTTCCTAAGCATGCCAAAAGCTATCTGTGCAACAAAAGGATTCATGGGGAAAAGGGAGCCGATTGCGCTGATGCCCGCCATGAAATTGACAGCACAAACGAATACATTCTTTGGGCTGCTCATGGCTATAGGCCTGATATTCAGTAAATTACCCTTTTAAGTGCTAACAGTGATATTAAACAACAAAGCCCTCAGCTCTGAGGGCTCTTCATCTTATTAATGTCTGTTATAAATCTTTACTTAAGTCTTCTCTGGGGTAATATTAAATTTATGGGAACACTTGGGGCAAGTCACCTGGAGTGTTCCTTTGTTTATGGGTACCCGCATCTTACCCTTGCATTTCTCGCATTCTATAACCCTATGATCGACGAGCTGCAGAATTCGCTGTTGATTGAAACCGACTACTAATTCGTCACCGATTAGAAAAGAAGGAACTCCGCTGACGTTTCTGCGGATTAACTCCACGCGGGCTTGCTCATCACGGTTTATATCCTTTTCGACAAAATGAATTTTATGCTGCGAAAGAAACTTCTTCGCTGTAAAACAATGCGGTCAAGTTTGTGTGGTGAACATAATGACGTTTTTCATAGACGCAGACTCCTTTCCCATATGCGTATGCGCAGGATGTGTTTCGTATCAACGAACCTATTATACCTATTGGGGGTATAATAGGATTATAGAAGAATGCTTTTTCTCTGTCAATTTAGAGACAGAACTTTTCGTAAGCTGTTATTTCCTCTATGTGATAAATTTGCCTTTCCAGAGGAAGGCCTTTAGTGATAAGATTAGATAAGACACGATTTAGTTCCAAGTCGTGTCTGTTTTTACTAAATCAAAAATTTTTAGGAGAGACTGACGAAGTACATGAAACGAATAGGTGAAATTTTCAGCGATTATCACTCAGAGGGCAACCTTAATACTGCTATTGTACAAGCAGTGGTCTTAACTAAAAGTACGAAAACCCTGGAGATAGAAATTAGCTCTGATCAATATATTGAGGCAAGAGACATTGAAGCCCTTAACCGGTTTATCAGAGAACGATTAGGCTTAAACGACTCAACCATTACGGTTACTTACCCTGAAGGAATTCATAGAAAGCCTTTAGAAGAGGAACTCCAAAATATTTTGTCCTTGTTGGCCGATAATCATCCGGTTTTAAAAGGAGCACTTAAAACTTGTGATTATGAAATAGCTCAAAATCAGGTCGTTAAATTTACCTTTAAAACAGCAGTATCTTACTTATTAAAAGCGAGGGGTTACGATAAAATCATCCAAGATGCTATCAAAAGCCTTTATAATGCCACCTATCACATAAATTTTGTGGATAATGTCAGCAGTGAAGACCTGAAAAGGCTGCAAGAAGATACACAAGAAAAGGAAATTCAGCTTCTGCAGGAAGCGGCGGCAGCAACCGTCCCGGAATTACCCAAGGAAGCTGCACCAATCAAGCCGGAAATTAAAGGAGAGAGCGACGGGAAAAAAGGGGACCCTTCCTTGATTTTAGGCAGAAACTCAACGATCAAGGACAAGATTATTAAAATTACGGATATTACGCCGGATGAGGGCAAGATAGCTCTCCAGGGTGAACTGTCCAATATCGAGGCCAAGGAATTAAAAAGCGGCAAGACCTTAATTTCCTTTGATTTATATGACGGCTCAAGTTCCATGACTTGTAAAGCCTTCATCAAACCCGGTGAAGATGGAGAAGTACTATCCAGGCTTAAAAAGGCTAAGGGTGTCAAGCTTGCTGGAAATGCCGGCTTTAGTCAGTTTTCTGGGGATATTGAGCTTATTGCCAATACCATTGTGGAAACAGTGGGCATGAAGAAAGCTCAGCGGCAGGATAGGGCAGAGGAGAAGCGGGTGGAGCTGCATATGCATACCCAAATGAGTCAGATGGATGCTATGAGCAGTGCCACGGATCTGATTAAAAGAGCGATGAGCTGGGGGATGAAGTCCATTGCCATTACGGACCATGGTGTGGTGCAGTCTTTTCCTGAGGCCCATAAGCTCTTAGGACGAGATAATCCGGACATGAAGGTTATTTATGGAGTGGAAGCCTATTTGGCACCGGACAAAAAACCATCCCTATCTAACCCCAAGGGTCAGAGCATTGATACGACTTATTGTGTGTTGGACTTAGAAACCACCGGCTTTTCCCCTGTAACGGAAAAAATCACGGAAATAGGAATCATGAAATTTAAAGACGGCAAAGTCATCGACGAGTTCAGCTGCTTTGTTAATCCGGAAAAGCCGATCCCGGCCAGGGTGGTAGAGGTTACCAACATCACCGATGAGATGGTAAAAGATGCGGAAACCATCGAACAGGTTTTTCCTAAACTGCTGGATTTTATCGAGGGAAGCGTTTTGGTGGCTCATAATGCTGAATTTGATATCGGCTTCTTAAAGCATAATGCCAGGGTCTTAGGTTATGACTTTGATTACACCTATTTGGATACCTTGTCTTTAGCTAAGGAGCTCTTTCCTGATTACAAAACCTATAAATTAGGCAGAATCGCTAAGAACCTTGGTTTCAAAGTGGAGGTAGCTCACAGGGCCTTAGATGATGTGGATACAACGGTTAAGGTTTTTAATGTCATGCTGGAAAAACTTAAACAACGGGGAGCTGAAACCCTGGAGGATATCGATCGCTATGGTACGGATGAAGAGGCGAAAAGAGAAGAGTATAAGAAGCTTAAAACCTATCATGCCATCATTTTAGCCAAGGACTATGTGGGGTTAAAGAACTTATATAAGCTGGTTTCCTATTCCCACTTAGATTATTTTTATAAAAAACCGAGGATCTTAAAGAGTCTTTACAAAAAATACTCCGAAGGATTAATCCTGGGCAGTGCCTGTAGTGAAGGGGAACTTTATCAGGCCATCTTACTGGGCAAATCTGAGGAGGAAATCGAAGCCATTGCCAAGGACTATGATTATTTGGAAATCCAGCCCCTAGGGAACAATGATTATCTGGTCAGAACAGAGCAAGTGCCTGGGAAAGACTATTTAAAGGAAATCAACCGCAAAATTGTGGCATTGGGTGAAAAATTAAATAAGCCTGTGGTGGCCACGGGGGATGTTCACTTCCTGGATCCGGAGGATGAGATCTACCGGCGAATCCTGGAAACCGGTCAAGGCTTTAAGGATGCCGATAATCAGGCCCCCTTATATTTAAAAACGACCGAGGAGATGCTGGAGGAGTTTTCGTATTTAGGTTCAACAAAGGCCTATGAGGTAGTGGTCACCAACCCCAATCGCATAGCCGATCTGTGTGAGAGGATTAGTCCGATCTCAGCGGAGAAATGCCCGCCTCATATTGAAGGCTGCGAGCAGACCATTAAGGATATTACTTATGAGAAGGCTCATGCCCTCTATGGCGATCCCTTGCCGGAAATTGTCCAGCAAAGGCTGGATAAAGAGCTGGATTCCATCATTAAAAACGGCTTCTCGGTCATGTATATCATCGCGCAAAAACTGGTTTGGAAATCCAATGAGGACGGCTATCTGGTGGGCTCTCGAGGGTCTGTGGGTTCCTCAGTGGTTGCCTATTTGACGGGTATTACGGAAGTCAATGCCCTCCAGGCCCACTATCGCTGTCCCAGCTGCCGGTATTCCGACTTCTCCGATTATGGCATTAAAATCGGCTTTGACTTGCCGGATAAGGTGTGTCCGGTCTGCGGCGAAAAACTAGCCAAGGATGGCATCGATATCCCCTTTGAGACCTTCTTAGGCTTCAATGGTGATAAAGAGCCTGATATTGATTTGAACTTCTCAGGAGAATACCAGGCCAGGGCCCATAAATATACGGAGGTTATCTTTGGCAAGGGTACAACCTTTAAAGCCGGAACTATCGGTACGATCGCCGATAAAACAGCCTTTGGCTACGTAAAAAAGTATTATGAGGAAAAAAATCTTACCGTTAACAAGGCAGAAACTCTGAGAATCTCTAAAGGCTGTACCGGGATCAAGAGAACCTCTGGTCAGCACCCGGGTGGAATCATTGTCGTGCCCAAGGGACGGGAAATCTTTGAATTTTGCCCAGTACAGCATCCTGCGGATGACCCCAATTCGGATATCATAACTACCCATTTTGATTATCACTCTATTGACCAAAATCTATTAAAGCTGGATATCCTGGGTCACGATGATCCGACGGTCATACGAATGCTTCAAGATATCACCGGAGTGGACCCTCTAACCATACCCATGGATGATAAGGAGACCATGTCCATATTTTCCTCTACGGAAGCTTTAGTGGTAACCCCGGAGCAGATTAATTCCAAGGTCGGAACCTTTGGAATTCCTGAGTTTGGGACCAAGTTCGTCAGAGGAATGCTTTTAGATACCATGCCTAAAGCCTTCGAAGATTTAATTTGTATATCCGGTCTCTCCCATGGAACGGATGTGTGGCTGGGAAATGCCAAGGACCTAATCGATGCTGGAACCGTGACCCTCAGTGAAGCCGTGTGTACCCGGGATGAAATTATGACGTATTTAATCAAAAAGGGCCTGCCCCCCAACACGGCTTTTAAGATCATGGAGCTGGTACGTAAAGGCAAGGCTTTGTCCAACCCTGAAAAATGGGCTGAATATGAAGCCTTGATGAGGGAGCATCAGGTGCCGGAATGGTATATTGATTCCTGCCGGAAAATCAAATACATGTTCCCTAAAGCCCACGCTGCCGCCTATGTTATGATGGCCTTCCGCATAGCCTGGTTCAAGGTGCACATCCCTCAGGCTTATTATGCAGCTTATTTCACCATTCGTGCCAAAGCCTTTGACGCAGAATTTATGATCTTCGGCAAAGAAAAGGTTAAGTCCAAAATGAAGGAAATTGAGGCCCTGGGCAACCAGGCTACCCCTAAAGACAAGGATATGTACGATGACTTGGAACTGGTTTTGGAAATGTATGAACGGGGCTTTAAATTCCTGCCCATTGATTTATACCAATCCCATGCCACTAAATTCCTGGTGGAGGAGGCGGGCATAAGGCCGCCCATCAACAGCATATCCGGCATGGGAACCGTTGCAGCCGAAGGTCTCTATAACGCAGCCCAGGAAAAGGCCTTTAACTCCATAGAGGATGTGAAGAAGCGGGCTAAAATCGGGAATTCCACCATCGATTCCCTGCGGAAGTTTGGCTGCTTTAAAGGAATACCTGAAAGTGATCAGATGAGCCTTTTCGATGTGATTTAAGCAGAGAACAAAAACCCCCTTTGGTTTTTCCCCCTATAGCAAACAAGATGAGAGGTTATTTTCCTCTCATCTTGTTTGCTTTTCTTCAAGCATATCCTCCCGACCAAAAGAAAGAAAAGATATTCATTTGGAACCGGATAAATACTTAAGCCCCGGTAAATTTTTTACTAGAAATACAAGTTGGAATATTTAAAAATTTAATCTTTGTGTTATAATATTTAGAAGATTATGAATGAACATTCATTCTTACATGTTAAAAACAATACTAAGGAGTTGAAGAGATGTTGCAGGAGACAATGAAAGCTCTGGTCTATCATGGGCCAGGCAACTATAGCTTAGATGATGTGCCGGTACCTAAAATTACCAACCCCACGGATGCTATTGGTAAAGTTACTTTAGCAGCAATTTGTACCAGTGATATTCATATGGTGCAAGGACATATTCCAACCGCACCCAACCCCAAAATTGTAGGCCATGAGTTTTGCGTTGAAATCGTGGAAACTGGCGCTGAGGTTAAACGTATAAAACCTGGTATGCGTTGTATTGTTTTTCCAGCTGTATTCTGTGGCCAATGCAAAATGTGCAAAAGCGGCATGCCAAGCTTATGTGAAAAATATGGTATATTTGGTGTTGGGGAACTCGAAGGGTCACAAGCAGAATATGTGCTGATACCCAAAGCGGACATGTTCTGCATACCCATTCCTAGCGACTTAAACGAAGAAGATGTCATTCTCATACCTGATATGTTAGCAACTGGTTGGTTTGGCGTGAAAAATGCGGAAGTTAATCCTGAAAAAATAGTTGCCGTTATCGGTGTTGGACCCGTTGGAATGTCAGCTTGTTTAATTGCCAAATCAATATTTGGAGCAAAGAAAGTCATTGCCATTGATTTGTTGCCTGAGCGTTTAGAGCTTTTACAACGTCATCATGCCGTTGATGCGGTCATCAATTCAGGCACTGAAAATGTTAAAGAGAGAATTAAAGAGATCACCAACGGGGCCGGTGTGGATGTAACCATCGAATCGGGCGGCGTCCAACAAACCTTTGAACTCGCCACAAGAATTACTAAATTTGGCGGAATTGTATCCACAGTAGCAGTATTTTCTAAGCCTTTAACCTTACACATGGATAAAATTTTCTCTAAGAACCTTACCATAAAAATGGGAATTCATAAAGGAGAAGGTATTGGAGAAATGCTTCAAAAAATTCTAGAAGGTAAACTCGATGCACGTTTTATGCTAACACACAAAAAACCTTTAAATGATATTTTGAAAGGTTACGATGTTTTTGGACACCAAAAAGACGGTTGTGTCAAATGGGCAATAACTCCTTATGAGAGAGATAGTTAATAATCAAGCATCACAAGATTTTATTAGTGCTGTAATAAACAAACCTCTTTACGATCTTACCCGTCAGTTGGAGGCTTTTATTCAGGACATAGATGTCCATCGGGATAAAAACAGGAGTTTAGAGGGGTACAAAACTTCAGATATTAAGAAGAGTCGGATATGCAATTTATCCGACTCTTTTAAGTGCGCCACGCATGGCGATTAATTAGACGGTAAAGTCCATTATGGGGGTGTGTAGCGACCAACCATTATAAGACTAAAGTCATAACAGCTTTTCCCTAGGCTGGCACTGTCTACAATCCTGGATTAGGTGTAATCACTTACCGGAGCAACAATAACTAGAGGTTCAGCATTGCTATTGGGCTATGGACTTTCTTTTGGAGTCTCAAGAAGAGACCGAACGCGAAGTGTACCAATGGAGAGGCGTGTATTCGATATCTACTCGTATGCAACCTATCGGAAGCCAAGTAAGATGCTCAGACCCGAAACAAGCACTTAGAAAGGCTCAAGGAGGAACTTGCTAAACTGAAGGAATTAGACGGAGATGCCCATACCAAAGGCACTTGTCGATTGTATAGCCACATTGTCTACAAGAAATACTTGAAGATCGATGTTAAAGACAATCTTTATGAGTACTGAGAGCAGTGATAAAATTGCTGTAATATAACAACGGATAACTCAAATGCGCAACATAGAAATTGAACCCAAGTGCTGGCATCTTGCAACAGGTTTAGTCATACAGAGGGGCCTAGTTCAGCGAACTAGGCCCCTCTGTAAGTGAAAAATACATAGTTTACTGCAAAGCTGCAACAATCATATCAAACCAATAGTGTTGCAGTAATACAATATTTACTTAAAAAAGAGTCGTAATTCTTAATAAAAGAATATCCAGGCATATAGCTATTTAAGCACATAGTTGTTAATAAATAAAAAATGGCATAGATGTTGCATGTAATATAGAATAATTGCTTTAATGCCAAATGGTTTTCTTGTCAAGACTAACATAACTCAAGTTTGGCTTAAGAAATTTCCAGTTATAGGTGTATCAAGGATTAGTGGGTTCTTGAAAGAGGTTAATGTTGTGGAAAAATAATGAATGAGGGAGGAAATAATATGTGAAAATTGTTGGTATCAAGGGCAGTCACCGCAGAGGTAAAACACAGTTATTATGCTTCAAGCAGTCCTGGACGAGGCCGCTATTCAACCATCTTAGTTAAATAGAATGGAGTTGATAAAATGGCAACAACAATAAGTATTACAATTGATGATTTTGGTCAAATACTTCTCCCGCTGGAAGTTAACAAACAACTAAATTTAAAAAATGATGATTATCTTAAAGTAAGCATTCAATCAAATCAGATAGTAATAGCCCCTTTTAAATCATGGTTTGATGATGAGTTGGATGAGGGATTGCTTAAGGCTCTTCTTCAAGAAGGTATCTTGTTAGACGGCGAATAGCTCATCGAAAATACGCTCAATTAAATCGCCCTATGAAGTAGAACTTCTTCGCGACGCCCTAAGTGTCATAGATAAAGCACATTTGGCTGTACCTTCATTTTTATGTGAAGGAATGATGGAGATTGAGTTGGCTGCGCTCTTTGAAGCTGAGATGCGTAAACGAGTCTATTCCGGCTGCTGCAAAATGAGGGCGTTTAATCAAGATTTATTTTTAGGTAACACTCTCTCCGGAAGCAGTGGTTGTGCGCCGAGTTTTTTTGACGGGCCGGTTGGCGGGAACGGTGTTGCTGTAACCCATCCCCATGGTGCCGGCTGGAAAAAGGTTAATCGCAATGAAGTTGTTTATATTGATTATACCTGTATGGTTCAAGGTACAGTAAAAGCAGCTATTGATATAGGGAGTAAAAGGGTTTAAATTTACTGAAGATTTAAAATATACTGAATGGCTTAGGGGTCCTTTATTTGGGGACTATGCAATAGGTTACGCATGGAATTCAATTCGATATCCGCTGAGCCGAATGTTGAATAGATATAGCTGCAGGCTGCACGAGTTCTTGGTTTCCGTGCTCTATCTACAGAAGGAGGGGTTTAGATGCAGAAAGAAGCTGCCTGGGATACGCTTGGCAATGAAGATTTATCCAAACTGGCCATGGATATGTTTCATCGTATGATAGTACACCATTCATTATGGTTTATGGAAGTGGAACACCAGATGGGTAGGCAAGAGGCTTTAGAGGTGATGGATACCGTTTACCGGAAAAGCTTCAATACGCAAATGCAGCGTTTGTCCAAATTCTTTGGTTTTGAAATGGAAAATGGGGTGCCCAAACCTTTACTTAGTCTGCCGAGGGAAAAGTTGCTCGAACTTATTACTGCTGCCTCAATAAACTGGCTGGCTAATGACGGTATCTGGTTCCAGGCGGTGGAGTTCAAGCATGGAATGTTTGATGCAAAGCGCTGTAACGATTCCTGCTGGGCAAGATTCTCGCCTTTTGAAGCTTGGTCTGTCAAACGTTATCTGGGGCTGCCGGAAAAACCGGGGCTTGCCGGGTTAAAGCAGGCCCTGCAGTTTAGAATGTATGCCGGGATTAATGAACAGAGCATTATTGAGGAAAGTCCGAACAGTCTAGTTTTTCATATGAATAATTGCCGTGTTCAGTCAGCCAGAAAACGCCGGGGTTTAGAGGATTACCCCTGCAAGTCAGCGGGCCTGGTTGAATACCAGCAATTTGCCAGAGCAATAGACCCTGGTATTAAAACCGAATGTATTGGCTGCCCGCCCGATGCTCATCCCGAAGAATGGTTTTGCGCCTGGCGCTTTACCTTGGAGTCAAAAGGAGGTTTGCCTTAAATTGGGTAAAATAAACAAAATTACACTCCAAGAAGCTGCCGCTTTAATTAATGACGGTGACATGCTGGCTTTCAGCGGCTTTACTATCTGGCGCCGCCCGGTGGCTTTATGTTATGAAATTATTCGCCAGGGCAAAAAAGATCTGCATTTATTTGAAGTACAGGGCGGTTTTCATAGTGACATGCTTATCGGAGCCGGTTGTGTCAAGGTATGGGAAGGCAGCTGGATGGGCCAGGAATTGCTGGGCAAGGTTGGTGTGAATTTATCCCGCAAGCAGGTAGCCGGGGAGATTATTACCGATGATCTAAGTCATGGACACGCTGTGGCCCGGATTCAGGCGGGGGCGATCAATGTTCCCTTTTTCCCCACCGCTCTCGCCATGGGCAGTGATATATTAAATCCGGCCTATGACGGTCTGGCCAGAGCGGGCTTAAGAGACGGTTCCAATCCTAAGATACCCACTAAGAAATATGAAATAGTTCAGGATCCCTTCTTCAGCATGGGCGAGTTATTATTAATGCCGGCAGCTAAGCCCGATGCAGCGATTGTATATGCCCCAATGGTGGGAGACGAGGGGACTGTGCGGGTATTATCCCAAAGCTATAATGACTCAGACATAATCAAAGCAGCGGATAAGGTCATTGTTATCTGTGAAGAAATTGTTCCGGACAGTTATTTGCGCCAGGATCCCAACAAAAACATGGCCAGCGGCTATGAAATCGATTACGTGGTAGAGTGTCCCTGGGCTGCTCACCCCACCGGTTCCCAGTCTTATTATGACACCGATGCAGATTTCTTGAGAGAATTCAATGTTAGAACCCGCACCCAGGAGGGCTTTGAACAGTGGGCCCGGGAATGGATATTTGGTGTAGAAGGCCAGGAAGAGTATCTGAAGAAATTAGGGGTGAATCGTCTGGAAAAATTGCGGGCCTGCAGTGCTTTAGGCTACTCAACCAGAGTAAAAAGGGGGAGCAGATAAATGAGTGCAGGTAACGAGTATGCAAAGATAGGAGAATTTCAGCCCATAGACTTATTGGCTGCTGCCGCTGCCCGGGAAGTTGCTGATGGGGATGTTGTATTTGCCGGTACCGGCCTGCCTATGCTGGCTATTACCCTGGCCCAATATGAACACGCACCTAATGCGGTGTGCATATATGAAGCCGGCAGTATTGACGGCAGGCCCATTGATCTGCCTACTTCCGTAGGTGACGCGCGCTGTGTTTATCAGGCTTCCAAGGCCGGTGGCTTGTATGAAACCTTCTACGGGCAATTGCATGCCGGTTATGTTGATCTAGGCTTCCTGGGCGGGGCCGAAATAGACAAGTACGGTAATGTTAATACCACCGTTATCGGAGATTATAACAATCCCAAGACCCGGTTTACCGGCAGCGGCGGGAACGCCGATATTAACTCCTTTGCCCGGCGGACAGTTTTTATCATGGTGCAGGAAAAACGGCGCTTTAAAGAGCAGGTAGATTATATTACTTCACCTGGCTGGAGAATTAAAAAATGGCCCGGCGGGGAATGGGCCCATAAAAGGGATGTTTATGGCAAATTCTTCTACGGCGGGCCGGTAGCGGTTATTACTAATATGGCTGTTTTCCGTTTTGATGAGGATGGGATAATGTATCTGGATACAGTACACCCTGGGTATACGGTGGAGGATGTCAAAAATAATGTGAGTTTTGATCTGAATGTTTCTCGGGTAAGAGGCGAGACTAAGCCGCCAACCTACCGGCAGTTGGATTTGCTGCGCAATAAAGTTGATCCGGAAGGAATTTTCCTTTAATAAGTTAACTTAATCAAATCAAGGGCGGGGAGTCAATAATTTGTTGCAATACAGCAACAGCCTATTCAAATGTGCAACATAGAGATTAAAACAAGTCTGCAGCGCTATTGCAAAGGGGTGGGGAGGTAAACTATGGGTGATTTGACCTCTTTCATCGAGAATACTTTGGAAATTCGTAATAAAGTTGACAGCTTACTCAAGTCCAAGCAGACTGCATTACTGTTGCAAATCTGCAATGGGCAATAGCAGGCTAGTGTGTTGCGGCAATACAACTATTATCAGAAAAGTCTTTATTAAGGAAGTATTCAGACACAGTATCAGATAAAATTCTGAATTATCTGATACTGGCATTGTTCTTGCTTATAAATAGATTTCAAGGTGCCCTTTGACTTGACGGGGAAGAGTGAAGAAAGAGGTGAATACATTGAGTGTGATGCAGTCCACGGCGAGCATAGCCAAGCGTGGTTTGGTGATGGTAATTACGGGTAACGGCAAGGGCAAGACAACGTCATCTTTTGGCCAGGCCTTACGGGCTATTGGCCAGGGCTATAAGGTATGCATTATTCAGTTTATGAAGGGACGTAAATATGGAGAGGTGATTGCCGCGGAAAAGTTCCTCCCGGACTTGCAAATCTATCAATTTGGACTGGATAGTTTTGTTATGCGGAACAATCCTGCGCCTGTAGACGTGGAGATGGCCCGGCAAGGTTTGGAAAAAGCTAAAGAGATCATTGCCAGGAGTGACTATAACATGGTCATCTTGGATGAGATTAATGTGGCTGTAGACTTTAAGCTCATTCCGGAGGAAGAAGTGCTGGAGATGGTTAAAAATAAGCCGGCAGAATTGGATTTATTGTTAAGCGGCCGGTATGCTTCCGATAAGTTGAGAGAAATAGCTGATTTGGTAAGTGAAGTTACCGAGATAAAACACCACTATAATGCAGGTATTAAAGATAGGGCGGGGATTGAGTATTAAACAATGAACGATTAGGAGGGAATAACTTTTGATTAATGAAGAATTAGTAAACAAGTCAAGTGCATTAAGACAAAAATGGGAAGACGAAGTTAAAAAAATAGTGGCCAAACACCCTGATCAAAAAGAAAGCTGGACCACGGTTTCTGATTTGGGAATCAAGAGAATATACGGCCCTGAGGACATTAAAGATATGGATTTTGAGCGGGATATAGCTTATCCGGGACAATATCCCTATTTGAGAGGCTGCCAGCCATCCGGTTACCGTGGAAAATACTGGACCTTCAGAATGTTCTCCGGTATGGGTACAGCTATTGAAACCAACAAGCGCTGGCATTACCTGTTAGCTACCGGCCAGACCGGCCTGAGTACTGCCTTTGATTTCCCGACCCTGATGGGTTATGATACTGATTCCCCCAAAGCCAGGGGTGAGTGTGGAAAAGTAGGGGTGGCTATTGATACCATCGAAGATTTCAGAGACCTGATCAAAGGGATTCCTTTGGATAAGATAACCACCTCTATGACCAT
Organism: Desulfosporosinus orientis DSM 765; assembly: GCF_000235605.1. Taxonomy (GTDB): domain Bacteria; phylum Bacillota; class Desulfitobacteriia; order Desulfitobacteriales; family Desulfitobacteriaceae; genus Desulfosporosinus; species Desulfosporosinus orientis. The sequence continues at coordinate 4,350,894 of NC_016584.1, read as the reverse complement.
TAACCCGCCTGCCACTATATTATGGGCCATGTATATTGCCTGCGCCCAGGAACATGGAATTCCTCTGACCAAAATCGGCGGTACCATTCAGAATGATATGTTAAAAGAATTTATTGCCCAGAAAACCTTTATGTGCCCGCCCGAGCCGTCAGTAAAATTAATTAGCGATACCATAGAGTTTGGTACCAAATATGTGCCCAAGTGGAATACCGTCAGTATCAGCGGTTATCACATCAGAGAAGCCGGATCAACCGCTGTACAGGAACTGGCCTTCACTTTAAGAGACGGTATGGAATATGTAGAAGACGTGATCCGACGTAAAGGCTTACAGGTTGATGAATTCGCTCCCAGATTATCCTTCTTCTTTAACGCGCATATCGATTTCTTTGAAGAAATTGCTAAATTAAGAGCCGCTCGCCGGATCTGGGCTAAAGCAATGCGTGAGCGTTATGGTGCCAAGGACCCGCGTTCCTTATGGATGAGATTCCATACCCAGACTGCCGGCTGCTCGCTTACCGCCCAGCAGCCCTACAATAACGTGGTGCGGACTGCAATTGAAGCTCTGGCCGGTGTTCTCGGCGGCACCCAGTCACTGCACACCAACTCACTGGACGAAGTTCTGTGTCTGCCTTCAGACCAAGCAGTGCAAATTGCCCTGCGGACTCAGCAGATTATCGCTGAAGAAACCGGTGTGGCCAACACGATTGACCCGCTGGCCGGTTCATATTTCGTGGAAGCGCTGACCAATGAACTGGAAGAAAAAGCTTGGGAATATATTCATAAGATCGATGATATGGGCGGTATGGTTGCTGCTATCGAGAAGGGCTTCCCCCAGCTGGAACTTTCCGATGCTTCTTATAAATTCCAAAAGCAAATTGATGCTCAGGAAAAAGTCATGATCGGTGTGAACAAGTATGTTCAGGAAGATGAACAAGCTGACATTCCGCTAGTAGAAATCGATGACTCCGTTGAAGCAGAACAGCTCAAGCGTCTGGCGGAAGTTAAGAGAAAGCGCGACGGCCGTAAAGTGGCTGAAACACTTAAAGACATCGCCGCTGCTTGTAAGAAAGGCGAAAATGTTATGCCTTATTGTATTGAGGCGGTTAAGAACTATGCCACTGTTCAGGAAATCTGCGATGTTTACAGGGAAGTTTATGGTGAGTACCGCGACCCCGGCATTTACTAAGATTGAGTTGGAATTCTTAGGTAGCCGGTATATTTTGAAGTGGAAATGGTTTTTCTCTAAAATTGAAGGGGGTAAGTGTGATGGCAGAAAGAAAAATTCGAATATTGTTGGCTAAACCCGGCCTGGATGGCCATGATCGCGGGGCTAAGGTGTTAGCCAGGTGCTTCAGGGATGCCGGCTTTGAGGTGATTTATACCGGTTGTCACCAGACGCCGGAGCAAATAGCTGCTGCTGCTATTCAGGAAGATGTTGATCTTGTAGGCTTAAGCTGTTTATCAGGTGCACACAAGTACCTGTTTCCGCAAGTCGTTAATCTTCTGGAGGCGGAAGGTGCCGGTGATATCCGTGTTATCGGCGGAGGGATTATTCCGGAACTGGATATGCAGCCTCTGTATGACGCAGGCCTGAAAGCCTTATTTACTCCGGGAGCCACACTTGAATCCCTGGTGGAATGGATTAATACAAATGTAACTCCAAGGGTGTGAGTGGGATGAAAGAATTAAGTCAAAAAGTATTGACAGGAGATGTGCGTTCAGCCTCCCGCCTCATCAGAAACCTGGAAGATCAAATACCCGGTACCCAGGTTGCTATGCAGCAGATTTTCACGAAAACCGGTAATGCCCATGTCATAGGCATTACCGGTGCCCCGGGTGCCGGTAAAAGTACTCTGACAGATGAACTGGTCTTTTCTTATCGCCAGAGAAACAAGACGGTCGGTGTTCTGGCAGTAGACCCCACCAGCCCCTTTACCGGGGGAGCGCTTTTGGGAGATAGAATCCGAATGCTGCGGCATGCTGAGGATAAAGGGGTATTCTTGCGCAGCCTGGCTACCAGGGGTTCTATGGGCGGTATTTCCAAGGCTGTGGGAGAAGCCATCCATGTCATGGATGCTATGGGCAAAGACTCCATAATCGTCGAAACTGTAGGGGTGGGGCAGCAAGAGGTAGAAATCATTAATCATGCTCATACTGTAATAGTTGTCCTGGTGCCCGGTATGGGGGATGAAATACAGGCTCTTAAAGCCGGTTTAATGGAGATAGCAGACATCTTTATCATTAATAAGGCAGACCGTGACGGTGCCGGGAACTTGTATAAAGAAGTCACGAACATGGTTCATATGTCTGTTACTGAAGGTGGTTGGGAGATACCTGTATTACTGGTGGAAAGCGTACAGGAACCTAAAAAATTCGCCGAGAGTGTGTCAGTTATAGGTGATAAGATAGAAGATCATTACCGCTACCTGGTGGACAATAATCTCTTGTCTGAGCGTTTGCGCCGTAAGACTGCCGCTGAATTTAATGAAGCTCTGTGGGGAGCAATCCTGCAGCCGGTATTAAATGACCTGGATGCAGGCGGAGAAATGGAAAAAATGGTTAATAAGTTATTGAAAAAAGAAACAGATCCCTATACTCTGGCAGCGGAAGTAGCCGTCAGGTATAAAAACAAGGCCTAAAGGTTCTTACTCTGATCCTCCTGACCTCCGGCATCCCTATATGTTGGTTACCGTTACCTGTTAGGTTCTAAGGTGACCGGATAAAGGTTAACTATGCCGGGGGTTCTTCTATAGAGTGAACTATGGGCGAGTTGCCTTAATTGTCAGGCAGGGATGGCTGGTTTTTTGAATAAACTTAAGCGTCAAAAGCTCTGCAATCAATGCACAATATATTGCGTTATCCAACCGGCAGAGCTTTTGACTTTTAAGTTATGAGGCAGCAGTCGAAAGATTTAACTGAAAAAAGGATAAATTCAAATAATATTGAATTCGTTATTAATACCAAAACGATATTTGAATGGCAATGGACATTCATTAATGATTCTGAGGTACATAAATATTAATTCATAACTAACATATAATCAGTTAGGAAGTGAAATTAAATGAAGGTTCGGGAAATTATGACCTCTGATCCCTTAACCATAAGTCCCAATCATAAGGTTTGCGAGGTAGTCAATATTTTTATAGCGAATAAGATAGACGGTGCCCCGGTATTAGACGAAAATGGTAAATTAGTAGGCCTTTTTACCAAGAGTCATATTTACCGCGCGATAAGCAGGGGCCTGGATATGAATACGAAGGTGGAAGCCTTAATGACCCGGAAGATTCTCACAGGCCATCCTGAGGATGAGTTCGGCGATGTAGTCAATGCTACGGTGCCCCGGCTGCCTGTTGTGAATGAAAACGGGCGGGTAGTGGGGATCATTACCCGCGGCGATATTGCCAAAGCTTTCTTTAATTCTTACCGCAACATGTCCCTGGAACTTGATACGATTATAAATTCGACTCATAATGCAATTATTTCGGTGGATGAAAAAGGCATCATTAAGGTCTGGAATTTGTCGGCCGCCAAGTTGCTGGGTATTGAGGCAGAGGATGTTGCCGGGAAAAATATACTGGATGTGCTTCCTACTACTAAACTGATGGATGTAATTCAGACCGGAAAAGTTGAAACTTTTATGAAAGTAAAACTTAATGACCGCTACTTTATGTCCAACCGTTCTCCGATTAAAAAAGACGGTAAGATTATCGGTGCCGTTGCGGTGCTCCAGGATATCTCCGAGCTGGATAAGATGTCCAAGGAACTGTGCTATGTAAAGGAATTAAATGAGGAATTGGATGCTATAGTGGAATCATCCTTTGACGGGTTATTTATAACTGACGGCAAAGGATACATTCTGCGCTACAATAAGGCCTTTGAACAGCTGACGGGCATCGATGCCCATGAATACTTGGGACTAAGTGTGGAGGACATTAGAAGAGACGGTATTATTTCTGAACCTGTAACCTGCCATGTCTTGGAGAAGAAGAAATCCATCACGATTATGCAGACAAGCAAAACCGGTAAGCTTACGCTGACTACGGGAAACCCGGTCATAGACGCACGTGGTGAAATAATCAGGGTTGTCTGTAATGTCAGGGATATCACTGAACTAAATCTGTTAAAACACAAGCTGAAAAAAGCACAGGGGCTGAGCCAGCACTATGAAAACCAGCTTCGCACTTTGAAGATGCGGTATGATAATTCTGAAAACTTAGTCGTTAGCTCGGCCAAGATGAGGCACCTGTTGGATATGGTGATAAGGTTGGCCTCAGTGGATTCTACTATTTTAATCACCGGTGAATCAGGTACCGGTAAGGAACTGATAGCCGAGACAATTCACAGCAACAGCTCACGCCGGGATAAACCGTTTATTAAGGTAAACTGCGGTGCTATTCCTGAGAATTTACTGGAATCGGAATTATTTGGCTATAATGGCGGGGCCTTTACCGGGGCCAAAAAAGAGGGCAAATCAGGATATATTGAACTGGCTTCCGGAGGGACTTTATTTCTGGATGAAATTGGTGAAATGCCGCTGAATTTACAGGTCAAGGTGCTGAGGTTTTTGCAAAACAAAGAAATTATCCGGGTCGGGGGATCAAGTGTTATTAATGTGGATGTGCGCATTGTCGCCGCTACAAACAGGGTTCTGTTAGAAATGGTGCAGCAAAAGCAGTTTCGCGAGGATCTTTATTACCGGTTAAATGTAGTGCCGGTGCATGTCCCGCCCCTGCGCGACCGCAAAGATGATATACCCCCGCTGGCGGCACATTTCCTTGAGGTATTTAACTACAAATATAAAAAGAATAAAAAGATATCACAGGCAGTAGTTGATATTCTGATGCAGTATGACTGGCCCGGCAATATCAGAGAATTGGAAAACCTTATTGAGAGAATGGTTGTTACTACCATAGATGATAACATCGCCGGCGAGGATTTACCTTCCTACCTGCGGGATAAAGTAGGGATTAGTTCCTCATATATTATTGTTTCGGGGATAGTGCCATTAAGGGATGCTGTAGAAAGTGTCGAGAAGCAGCTGTTGGAAAGAGCCTATGCTAACTATCGTACTACTAGGCAGATGGCTAAGGAATTAAAAGTTGATGCCTCTACTGTTGTCAGAAAAGCAGCAAAGTATTGTATTATTAGAGATTCTTGATCATGACGTCTTAAGTAGCGGTGACGGTTTTCAGGATGCTTTACACTTTTAACTCAGCCTCTAATTCAGCCACTCTTGACAGATAAGGGTTCTGCCGTTCACGGCCTCCCTAGGCTCAGACGGCATCTTTTCTTTATTTCCTCAGGACCCGCAGTCGGGGTTTTGGGGGCCTAAGTTAAGAAGCAGCGGCCAAATGCTGAAAAAGGCATCGTAAGAAAAAGTTTCGATGTCTTTGTTATATTCATATGATGTATAAAGTTGCTTCATATCACCGGTAATCTGGGGTTGACTTAATATCGTACTTCTTGAGCTTTTTATATAAGGTAACTCGACTGATTCCTAAATGTGCAGCAACTTTTGATTTGCTGTTGTTATATTCCTTTAGCAGGCTAATAATCATTTGTTTTTCGGGACTTAATTCAAGGATATTAGCTTCTGCAAAATCTTCAGTTTGGGGAAGATCAATCATCTCAAAGTAATTTTTTGATAGTAATGGCTCTTTGCATAGGATGACAGCTCTTTCTATGACATTCATGAGTTCCCTAACATTTCCATACCAATTATAGTTGAGAAGGGAATTTATGATGTCATGGGAAACATCCATAATTTCCTTCTGATATTGGGCGTTGAAAACACTTAAAAAATGCTTTATGAGAATGGGGATATCCTCGCGTCTCTTTCGCAAAGGAGGTACTTCAAAATTAATGACATTGAGACGGTAAAAGAGGTCTTCCCGATATTTACCTTCCGTCATTAACACTCTTAAATTCTTGTTGGTGGCAGCAATGAACCGAATATCAACGCTGAGAGGTTTCGTACCTCCGATTCGATCAAAGCATTTGTCTTCTAAAACCCTCAGAAGTTTGGCCTGAAGAGTCAGGGGTAAATCTCCAATTTCATCAAGGAAAATAGTTCCTTTGTGAGCCAGTTCAAATTTACCGGGTTTTCCGCCTTTCTTAGCACCTGAAAATGCTCCTTCTTCATAGCCGAACAATTCGGATTCAAGGAGGTCAGCAGGTATGCTGGCACAATTAATCTTGATGAACTTTCCGGAACGATTGGATAGTTCGTGAACTGCATTGGCAATTAGTTCTTTACCGGTACCGCTCTCACCTAGGATCAAAACCGTGGAATTGGTTTTGGCGATGATGGGGAGCTCTTGCTTGATATTATTAACTAAGGGATTAACTGTTATAATTTTCTTTAGGCAACTTAATTCATTAACTGCATTAGCTTCCATTAATTTGGTGGAATCAACCATAGATTCGAGGGTTTGAAGACGGGAAAGTAACGTTTTCAGATGATCAATCTGTTTGTAGGTTATCTTGAAGATGTAACCATAGATCTCCTTTTTGGAGATGATTTTATGGATGGAGACAAGGCAATTGGTGTTGTTAATTAAAATTACTTCTGAGTAATCGTCGGGGAGCAGGGGGAGCTTTTTATGAGCCAATGCCGGAATGAGATCAACGATTTTCTGTTCCAGTATCCTTGATGAGCTAAGCCCTAGTAATTCGGAAAAGCTCTTACTGTAAAAGTTAATCCTTCCTAGAAGGTCCGTAATGACCAAGGCATCATAGGTATTTTCTAAAACCGTCTGAAGCGTGTTTATGAGTCCTTGGGTAGTTTTTAATTCTAGAGCAATATTATCCAAGGAAGATAATTCTTGAAATATGATGGAGACACTGTCAATCTTTTCACACTCCACTAAAGGAAGCAGCGTTACAAAACAATTCAGATTTCTTAGAGCAAGTTTATTCAGGATAAGCTTCTCTTTCCTGCTAAAAATCTCTTCTAAGTAGTGACCGAGTTCAGGAAAAAGGTCTGTAAGAAGGAGGTTATCCAAGTTATGATGAGTCAGACCTAAGATCTCATGACTTGCTTTATTGGAATGAATAACTTGCTTATTGTTATCGATAACAATGATCCCGATCGGTATATTTTGGGTTATTGAGTTTAAACGCTCTATAAATACAGCTCGTTCCCGAAAGAATCCTTGGATAAGATCACTTTTTGTGACAACTCCAAGGATTTTCTTTTCTTCATCCAATACGACTGCATGTGCAACATTGGCTTTAAGGAGCTTCTGGCGACCACTGTGTAAATCTTCATCTGAGTTTAGCGTTAGGACATTGCTGAGATACAATGTATCAATCGGTGTATTTAGGGTGGCTCCTGCCAGGAGAGCACGGTATATTACATATTTTGTGGTGATTCCAACCAGCAGTTCCTGCGAATCTACAACACAGGCAATATCTGAACGGTATTCGATAAAGGCGGTAAGAACCTCACTAATCGTTGATTGAGGCTTAAGTTTGATAAAGTCTGTGGTTATTAAATCCAGAGATGTAAACACCATTGCCACCTCTTTACTGTTTCTTTTACAAACTTAGGTTAGTAGTAATTAGTCAATCAGATATACTCTAACGTAAAAACGCCAAGAAGACAAGATTATAGTCTGAATATTCAGGTATCCGGTATTGTAAGCACATGTCTTGTGTGATATTAGTTTTCGCCACGGAACGATAGGATTATGGATTTTACCGCTTGGTATGAAAGTTGCATATTTTACCAAGCATATGTATGGGAATTATCCCCTAGTAGTTAGAAAGTCATGCATGGAATTAGGAACCAAAATTATGGTAGAGGTGAGAGTTAATGAAGAAGATTTTAGGAATCATATCTTCCCGCCGAAAAATCGCTAATGGCGAGATTCTATTGAAGGAAGCGTGCTCAGCTGGAGAAGAAGACTACCAGCTGGAGTTAATTAGACTTCCTGACCTTAAGCTGGAACCTTGTAAAGGGTGCTATTCTTGTCTTATCCCCGGAAAATTATGTCCTTTAGGAGATGATCTGTATTATCTGGCAGATAAAATTAAAGCAGCCGATGGAGTTATTATCTCTTCCCCATGCTATGTCTTGGGGCCAGCCGCTATTACTAAATTATTAAGTGATCGAACAATTGCTTTGGCTCGATTATTGGACGATTTCTGGGGAAAACCTTGCGTGATTATTGGTACCGCCGGGATAAAAGAGTGGGAAGGGTATACTATGTCCGCACTCATGATGATGGCTCGCAGTATTGGTTTAGATGTAAAAGATGCTCATATGTTTATTGGTGCCTTGCCTGGAGAGGCTGTGGAGATAGAAGGTGCGCTGCCTCGAATTCGACAACTAGGGAAAGCTCTGTTTGGGGAAAAACGTGGGGCGGAAAATGGTCAGTGTCCAACCTGTTGGTCGGATCTTTGGAAGTTTCCCAAGCCTAACATGGCTGTATGTCCAATTTGTGGTCAGGAAGCAAGTCTTATCATCAATGATTCTAGTCTAGTATGGGAATATGGACCTTCTGGGCCGAGGCTTGGTTATGAACAACTTAAAAAACATTTTCAGGAGTGGCTTCCGGAGAAGGCACAGGAGTATGGTTTACGGCGCAAAGAGTTGGAGCTTGTTCGAAACAAATATAAAAATCAGGGACAATGGTTAACACCACGTACTTAACGCTATTTACAGTTGTTAATTTACAAATGTAAAGGGGTAAATGAGGCCGCCTGGGTTAACGCGGGATTAATGGGCAATTAATATGCCAGAATAGTAAAACTATTCTGGCATATTAATTGCATAAATAGATTGGCATAACAAGCATTAAGCATTAGCAAAGTTATTTTTCTAACTTAGAATTAGCTAACTGGGCGGAAAGGATGGAGTTGATTATGAAGTCAGTAAGGATTGGGGCTTCTGTTGGTTTTTGGGGGGATATATTTACTTCAGCCGTTGATGTTGCTCAATACGGAGATGTCAAATATATCTGTGGTGATTCCTTAGCTGAGTTGACCATGGCGATCCTGCAAAAGGCTAAGAATAAAAATCCAAAGGATGGATACACGAAAGATGTTTTTCCATTAATGACAAGTTTGCTGCCCATCTGTAAAGAAAAAGGGATTAAGATCATCAGTAATTGTGGCGGTATTAACCCCCTGGGGGCCATGGAAGCCGTTAAGGGGATTGCAAAAAAACTGGGTCTATCGGATCTGAAGATTGCTGTAGTCGAAGGTGATAATATCTTGGACCGTCTTAAAGAGTTTGCAGACAAAGGATATTTGGGTAATCTCGGTGCGGAGACAGGCGGCTTATGGGATAAGATTCTCTTTGCTAATGTTTATCTTGGCGGAAGAGAAATTGCTAAAGCCCTGGCAACCGGTGCTGATATTGTCATAACCGGCAGAACCACGGACAGCGGGCAATTTCTTGGCCCGGCAATGTATGAATTGGGCTGGCAGGAAGATGACTGGGATAAAATTGCCCAGGGAATCGTTCTCGGGCATCTTATGGAATGCTCCGGACAGGCGACGGGCGGTAATTTTAGCGGCGAGTGGTGGAAAGTCGATAAACTGGGAAATCTCGGGTATCCCGTTTCTGAGATCTATGAAAACGGAGAGTTTATTTTCAGCAAACCCAAAAATACTGGGGGTATGGTATGCGTTGATACGGTGAAAGAGCAACTTCTCTATGAGATCCATGATCCCACCTGTTACCTCACTCCTGATGTCATCGTCGATTTCTCCTCAGTTAAATTAGAAAATGTAGGAACCGATCAGGTTAAAGTAACCGGAGCCGCTGGAAAACCTAAACCTCCAACCCTTAAAGCCATCTTGGGCTATACCGCCGGGTTTGTCGGGGAAGGGAGTATTACATATTCTTGGCCCGATGCCCTGCCAAAAGCCAGAAAAGCTGAAGAAATCATTCGACAACGAATTGACATGCAGGGTATTAACTGTGAAGAAATCCACAGCGAGTATATCGGGCTCAACTCGATTCATGGTCCCTTAGCCCCTGAGCCGGAGAATGAAACGAATGAGGTCATGCTTAGGGTTGCTGTCCGCACAAGTACAAAAGATGAGGCGGCTAAGATAGGCAGGGAATTTCCTGCTCTGGCCTTAAACGGCCCACCACATGCCAGTGGTCTTGGCGGTATGCATTCCATAAGGGAATTGATTGGACAAAAAACAGCCTTGATTCCGAGGGAGGAAATTGAACCCCTGGTAAAAATATCTGTCGAGGAGGTGTAATCAATGATCGTACAACTTTGCGAAATAGCTCAAGTACGCTCGGGAGACAAGGGGGATTGCAGTGATATATCCCTATTTGCTCAGAATAAAGAAATGTTTGAGGTGTTTAAATCCGAAATCACCGCGGAAAAGGTTTTTGAACACTTTAAGCCTATGGCCTCCGGGCCGGTGCAACGATTTGAAATGGAGAATGTGTTGGCCCTGAAGTTTATAATCGACGGAGCCCTGGCTGGGGGAGCAGCTCAATCTTTACGCAGTGACAATCTGGGAAAATGTTTTGGATCTAATCTTTTGAGGATGAAGATTGATGTTCCGGATCATATTTTGCAGGGTGCAAAATGTTTCAGGTATCCTAAATAACTAGATCCACCAGCAGAGGATGAAAAAGAGTGCTCTTGGGGTCGGGCAGTTTCGCCACATCCTGCAAGAAAAGCTAATTCGTGCGAAGACAGTGTCTTCGTGTCACCGCAGCACCAAGACCTTATTAAGAAACGAGGCGATAACGATGGATGAAAGACAGGCTAAGTATTTAAAGGAAGTCGAGAGAATTCATAAAGGGGGACCAGAAAAGTATCATCAGAAACTTAAAGAAGAAAACAAGCTTTTTGTCCGTGAGCGGTTGAGGTTACTGTTTGATGAGGGTTCGATTTTAGAAGAAGGGACGTTTAGTAACTGTCTGGACCCGGAGCTTCCCGAAGATGCCAATATTGTGGGTATGGCCAAGATTAACGGCAGGCCGGTTTGTTTCTCTGCCGCAGACTTTACCGTCAAAGCGGGGTCGTGGGGAGCTAAGGCTGTGCAAAAAATCTTATTCCTCCAGGAAAAAGCCCTTGCTATGAAGCTCCCGATCATTTACCTCATCGATTCGGCAGGAGCCAGAATTACGGACCAAAAAGTTGTCTTCCCTGGAAGAAATCACGGCGGCAAAGTTTTTTACAATCAGGTGAAATTATCCGGGATTATCCCGCAAATCACGATTCTTTTCGGAGCCTCTCCGGCGGGTGCCGCTTATGTTCCTGCCTTCAGTGATTTAGTAATCATGGTGGAAGGCAAAGCCAGTGCCTTTTTAGGGTCTCCGCGTATGGTGGAAGCAGTCATCGGGGAAAAAGTGTCTCTGGAGGAGTTGGGCGGAGCGCGTATGCACTGCACAGTGAGTGGGCTAGGCGATGTTCTGGCTAAAGATGACACTCAGGCCATTGAAATCTGTAAGAACTATTTTGCCTATTTTCCGCAATGTTACCTCGTGAAACCGGCGGCGGCTGTCCCTGAGGAACCTGGTCAGGGAAGGTCTATTTCAGAAATAATACCCCCTAACCAGAATCAGCCCTTTGATATGAAGGAATTAATCGAGCGGATTGTCGACAAAGGCAGTTTTTTGGAGTACAAAGCCTTGTTTGCCCAGGAGCTCATCACAGGCTGGGCCAGAATCAAGGGTGAAGTTATCGGAATCATAGCCAACCAGCCCAAGATTAAAGGCGGAACATTATTTGTGGATTCCTCGGATAAGGGTGCAAGGTTTATTTGGTTGTGTAATGCTTACAACATTCCGTTGGTTTTTCTTGCGGATATACCAGGTTACATGGTGGGATCTCAGGTGGAGCGGGCAGGAATAATCCGGCATGGAGCCAAGATGATTTCAGCGGTTTCTGAAGCGACAGTCCCCAAGCTTACGCTTATCGTGCGCAAATGCTATGGAGCAGGTCTCTATGCTATGGCCGGACCGGCGTTTGGCACTGACTCCGTGCTGGCGCTGCCTTCCGCTCTCATTGCGGTGATGGGTCCGGAAGCAGCGGTTAAAGCGGTCTATTCCAATAAAATTGCCGAGCTGGAAGGAGAGGCCAGACTGGCTTTTGTGAATAAGAAGAAGGAAGAATATGCGGACAATATCAATATTTATGACTTAGCCTCGGAGCTGATTGTGGATCAAATAATTAGTTTCGAAGGGATTAGGGATCAACTTTCCTATCGTTTAGAGGCCTATCGCGGCAAAGAACGAGTCTGGCCCAAGAAGAACAATCCGATTCATCCGGTATAAAGAGGTGAGGATATGAAGTGTGACTACCTTATCTATGAAGAAAAAGAGGGGATCGCCTATTTAAAGCTTAACAATCCCCAACAAAAAAATAGTTTAACTGACGAGTTAGCCGGGGAACTGACAGAACTCTTACGCGGTTTAAATGAACGGGATGAGATTAAGGTAATTTTGTTATCGGCAGTGGGGGATGTTTTTTCGGCGGGGGGGAATTTAAAGGCCTTTGAGAAGGATATAGAGCTTTCGCCGGCCCAACACTACGTGCGTTTACAGAAGAACTTAGAAATCTTTAAGAGTATCAATGAATTGCATAAGCCTTTAATCATTGGAGTCAATGGAGCTGCTTTTGGAGGGGGAGTAGGGTTAGTGGCTGCCGGGCATCTGGTAGTGGCCTCTGATCAAGCAGTATTTGGACTTACAGAAATTAACCTTGGCCTCGCTCCGTTTGTGATTTATCCCATCATTAAGGAAGCGGTGGGAAGTAAGAAAGCCTTAGAACTCATGTTGACAGCTGAAAGGTTTACGGCCAAGCAAGCCTTAGAGTTCGGCCTGGTCAATAAGGTCGTACCGGCCGAAACCCTGGAACATACTCTCTGGGAATTTGGCGAACGGTATGTTCGTTTAAGTCCCCTAACCATGGATCTGGCGTTAAAGATTCATAACCTAAACAGAGAGGTCGACCTGGATAAGATGATGGAAATCATGGGGGTTTACCGGATTATTTCCTTTACAAGTCAGGACTTAAAAGAAGGGATCAGCTCATTTAGGGAAAAGCGTCCGGCAAACTTTACGGGAGCCTAAGGATTGATAAGCTATTACTAGGAGGTAGAAACGATGAAAATTCTGGCGAATATGAGCGGCTTGATTAATGATATTCGGGTTAAAGAAGGGGAACTGGTGAACGCCGGAGATGTGGTAGCGGTTATTGAATCCATGAAGATGCTGATTGACCTTAAGTCGGAGAGCACTGGGGTTATTACGAAAGTAGTTTGTCAATTAGAAGAGTTTGTGCAAGAGGGGCAGTTGTTGTTTGAAGGAGAATGATGACGCGAGAAAAGAGAGGTAGAGTTATGAAAGATGTTTTTAATTCCTACTTTTCCCAAGAACATGAGAGATTGCGTGAAGAAATTAGGGGTTTTGTAGCTCAATGCATCACTCCCTGCATTAACGATTGGGAGGAAGAGGGTTTCTTTCCGAAAGAAATTCTGCGGGAGATGGGGAAAAGGGGTTTTCTTGGTCTGCGTTACCCTAAAGAGGTGGGAGGATACGGCGGAGATTATTTTATGAACATCATTCTAATGGAAGAATTAGCGCATTGTGGAGCGGGAGGATTCCCCTTGGGAATAGCAGTTCAGACGGATATGGCCAACCCGCCTATTCTGCAGTTTGGTACACCGGCCCAGATCGCTAACTACTTTACGAAGGCTATCCAAGGTGAAAAATTAGGTGCCATCGGGATCAGCGAGCCGGACCACGGTTCGGATGTCGCCTCGATTAAGACAAGTGCGGTTAAGAAGAACGGAAAATGGGTGATCAACGGGAGTAAAACGTTTATTACCAATGGTCCCACGGCTGACTACATCGTTTTAGTAACCAGAACAAACCCTGGCCCAGGTTTTAAAGGGATTTCCTTAATTATTGTAGATCTGGATTCACCGGGTGTAACCGTGAGTAAGAAACTTAACAAATTAGGAATGTGTTCTTCAGATACGGCTCTTCTTAGCTTTGAAGATGTCGAGGTGCCTGAGGAAAATTTGTTAGGACAAGAGGGAAAGGGTTTTTACGAAATCATGTGGGAGCTTCAGGGAGAACGACTGATTGGGGCAGCAGGGGCCTTGGGGTATGCCGGTTACTTATTGGAAACATGGGATGAGCTAACCAGGGAAGATCCTGCTTGGAAGAGCATTTCGGAGAAAGCTGCGCCAGAGATTGAGGGGCTTAAGGCGAGTGTTGACACAGCCAAACTGTTCAATTACGGACTTGTTAAGAAGTTTATAGATGGCAACTATGATACTCAGCTTGTCTCCATCGCTAAATATCACTGTGCAAGGCTGGCCTACCAGGTTGCCGAGCAATTGCTCTTACTCGCGGGACCTTTGGGTGTAAAAAAGGACAATGTCTTCGAACGAATCTGGCGTGATTCCCGCGTGTACCGAATTGGCGGGGGTACGGATGAAATCATGTTGGAAGTGATCGCTAAAGATCTGAATTTAGCGTAATGGAGGGCAGAACTATGAGTGAAGTGTCAATTTATCAGGAGACATTGGACCGCTTTGTGAAAAGCGAAATGCAGTTAAATGAACAAACGGAAATTTCCTGGGGCTATTTTCAGAGTGTATACAAAAAGTTGGCTGAGCTGGGATTTACAGAAGTGATCATGCTGGAGGACGTTGATAAGCCCCTGCTTCTCAAAAATATGGCTCAAATCTTTACAAAAAGCAGCCATCTTTCCTTAGCCTTAGCTATCCTTTGGCAGCTAGCCGTAAATCTGACGGTACTTAACGAACTTGAAGATTCAAGTGAAGCAAAAGAAGCGTTGGCAGCGAGCATCGTCAAGGGTGAAGCTTATGTAAACTGGCCGTGGCATAATCTCTCGTCCGGCGATAGGGTCTACCCCCTATCATTTGGTTCAGGGGAAGAGAAGTATTTCATTCTCGATGGAGACGAGGAAATGGGTTTTAGAGTTTCCCTTAGATTGACGTTGCCCGTCGACAGCCAGTCTGTGGAAAGGTTTGGGTGGTCCGGTCTGAAAGAGATTCGCTGGGCAATAGGGGAGGAGGAGCTTCAAGACAGTATCTACCTGGGGAAACTGAGTAAACCAGGTTTCGAGGCTGTGCAGGATCTGGAACGATTTCTGACCATTGCTTGTACCGTTGGGTTAATGAATATGGCCCTGAAGGCGGGTTATAAGTTCGTCACCGAGAGAGTACAATTTGGCCAAAAGATTTGGGACTTTCAAGCGATTAAACACTATTTGGCGGATGCCTACAGCAAATATCAAGTGGTGAACATTGCCTTCGCAGAATTAACGGAGTATTTCTCCCGGGGAAGCAAGATTACAGGTGAGGGAAAAGAACTACAACGAGTTGGGTTCGATTATGTACAGCAAATTACAGATATCGCCTTGCAGGTTCACGGTGGGAGCGGATATATGCGGGAATACCCGGTACAAAGATTTTGGCGGGATGGAATGTTATTGATTCTCTATGGAAAATAGAAGGGAGGACTGGTGATGGACGGGGATCTGAATTACAATCTGATTTCCAGAATAGCAGCAGGGGATATTTTAAGAAGGGTAAGCCGTAAGTATCCCAGCAAAGTGGCCTTGATCGACGGGGATAATAGGATCACCTTTAAGGATTTAAATGAACGGGCGAACCGATTTGCCAATTATCTCCTGGCTAAGGGATTGCAAAAGGGTGATAAAGTCGCAGTCCTCGGCCTCAATTCCATAGACTTCATAACCTGCTATTTCGGAATCTTTAAAGCCGGGTTGGTTTGGGTTCCTATTAATTTCGGCTTGTCTGCTCAGGATATCCATTACATTATTGAGCATTCAGAGAGTCAATTCATTTTTGTTGATCAGGTTTTGTTTCCTAAACTACCAGATCTCTCCCAAAGCCCAGCCTGGCAGAACCGCATAGTGATTCTGGAAGGAGACGTGGAGAACTGCCCTGGATTTAAGGATTGTATCAGCGAGAATGGGATCGAGCCTCAGGTCTTGATCAAAGATCGTGACCCCGTGTTAATAATGTATACCAGCGGGACGACCGGGAAACCCAAAGGAGTGGTCCAGTCCAATCTTAGTATTTTTACGACGAGTTTGGCTAATGCTTTAGAACTTAAACTTTCGTCAACCGATGTGTCCACTTCTGTTCTTCCGTTGTTTCACATTGCCCAATTTATCTTGAGTTTCTCTTGTCTTAATATGGGCGGAACTCAGGTGATTTTCCGGAAATTTGATCCGAAACAATTTGCTGAGACTGTGGCTCGGGAAAAGATTAACTGGGTCTTTTTGCTTCCCATGATGTACAGGGCGATTATGGCCTCGCCTTACGTTAAACCGGAACAGTTCACAACCGTTCGTTTTTGTCTCTATGCTATTGCCCCCATGGACCAGGTGTCCTTAAAGAAAGGCATCGAGTATTTTAATGCCGAGTTTGCTTTGGCTACCGGTCAGACAGAGATGTGCCCAGCGACTTTATCGTTTAAGCCGGAATATCAGTTAACAAAGCTCGGACCTTATTGGGGTGAGTCCAGTTTGATCATTGATACAGAGATCATGGACGAAGAGGGGAATATTCTCGGTAAAGGCGAGGTCGGAGAAATAGTTCATCGAGGTCCGTCGGTTATGGTGGAATACTGGAAAAATGAACAGGAAACGAATCAAACCAGGGCATTTGGCTGGCACCATACGGGTGACCTGGGCAAGTTTGATGAAGATGGTTTGCTTATCTTCGTCGATCGGAAAAAGGACCTTATTAAATCCGGGGGCGAAAACGTTCCGTCGATTCTCGTGGAATCTGTGATTATGGCCCATCCCAAAGTCGCTAATGCAGTCGTTGTTGGTCTGCCCCACCTTCGCTGGGGCGAGGCTGTTACAGCTTTTATCGTCCCTAAGCCCGGCGAAAATGTCACCAAAGAGGAAATCATCGGACATTGCAAAGAGCGCTTGGCAAAGTTCCAGGTCCCTAAGGATGTTATTATCGTCGGGGAATTGCCGGTTAATTCTAGCGGAAAAATTCAGAAATTTCAGATTAGACAAAAATTCAGAGATCACTTTCTGGAAAACTCTCAGGATAATGTTCTCTCTTCCAGTACTTGAACAATCGCCTTCATAGAAAGGAGTAGTCCTATGTATCCTACGATCGGAAAAATGTTCGAGCTCACGGTAGACAAATATCCTGAGCGGCAGGCATTGGTTTATCCGGCCAAGGGGCAGTCCTGGAGCTATCGGGAGTGGGATGAGCGGGTTAATAAGCTGGGGCATGCCTTAATAGCCAGTGGAATTGGCAAAGGGGATGTGGTGTCAGTCTTTCTGTTTAACACCAGTGAATTTGTGACTACGTTGTTTGCCGCCGCCAAAATTGGAGCGGTCTTTAATCCCATAAATTTTCGCTTAGC
Source organism: Desulfosporosinus orientis DSM 765 (assembly GCF_000235605.1). Taxonomy (GTDB): domain Bacteria; phylum Bacillota; class Desulfitobacteriia; order Desulfitobacteriales; family Desulfitobacteriaceae; genus Desulfosporosinus; species Desulfosporosinus orientis. The sequence goes on along the minus strand of NC_016584.1, from coordinate 4,333,514 downwards.
CGCAAGTGAACTGGCTTATATTCTCAAGGACTCCGGCTCTAAAGCAGTGGTGTTTGAGCGCGCGACCGCAGAACAGGTAAGAGTTGCTAAGGTACAGGTACCCGGTTTACAATTATATCTTTACGTTGACGAAACTGTCCCTGAATTCGCCCAATCCTTTTATGATTTTTTTGCAGAATTCCCATCGGAACGCCCCGATGTGGAAGTGAAGCAGGACGATTGGTACATTATGATGTATACCAGCGGCACCACGGGGCAGCCAAAGGGTGTTATTCACCGGCACAGGGATATGGTAGAACAAAATATGGTGATGATCAGCGATCAGAAGCTTACCTGTCATGATCGGGGATTGTGTGCCGCGCCGCTCAATCATTCAGCCGAGCTGCACTGTCTTTTCCTGCCGAGGGTTCATATCGGGGCATGCAATGTGATACTGCATCATTTCGATCCCCAACAGGTACTGAGCGCTATTGAACAAAATAAGATCAGCGTAATGTTCGGAGCTCCTACCATGTTAAATATGCTCCTGCAGCTTAATTACCAGGAGTTTGACCTGTCCTCTCTGCGCCTCATCGGCTATGGCGGGGCAGCTATGGCCCCGGCTATGGTTTTGAAATGCCATGAGGCCTTCGGAGCTGAATTGATCCAGTATTATGGTATGACCGAGTTAGGACCTGCTGTGACAGTCCTTTACCCGAATGAGCAAATGGCCCAGGCCGGTGCTGCCGGTAAAGCCTTGCTGAACCATGAGGTGAGAGTTGTCAGGGTCAGAGAAGGGGTGCCATCCGAACCGGACGATGTGGTTAAGCCGGGTGAGGTAGGAGAGGTCATCGTGAAAGGGCCGTGTATGATGGTTGGTTACCACAATCGCCCTGAGACTACGGAAAAAGCTCTGTATAAAGGCTGGTATCACTCCAGTGACTTAGCGAAGATCGATGAGGAAGGGTATATCTGGATCACAGATCGGGCAGATGACCTGATTATTTCCGGGGCAGAAAACATCTATCCAAGGGAAGTGGAGGATGTATTCTATTCACACCCAGATATCGTGGAAGTAGCAGTAAGAGGTCTGCCGGACAACAAGTGGGGTAAAATAGTTGCAGCGTTTGTGGTTCCCAAGCGTCCTGGTCTTACTGCCGAGGAATTGAATGAATTCTTGCTGCGCTCCGACAAACTGGCAGCGTTTAAACGGCCTAGGCGATATGTATTTTGTCCAGCTCTTCCTAAGACACCCAGTGGTAAGATCCAGAAGTTTAAGCTTGATGAGCTTTTGCCAGAGACAGAGGAGGCACCTCCAGGTGCGACAGGCGGTTGAACGAGAAAAGGAGACGAGATGTTTAAAAAAATTCTTATCGCAAATCGCGGGGAAATTGCTCTGCGTGTCCTTAGGGCGTGTAAAGAACTAAAGATACAAACCGTTGCCGTATTTTCTGAAGCGGATAGGGAAGCTTTGCACGTCAAAGAGGCCGATGAAGCGGTTTTCATTGGCCCCGCGTCAAGTTTAAAGAGTTACCTTAATATCTCAAATATCTTAACGGCTGCAGTTCAAACGGGTGCCGATGCAATCCATCCGGGTTATGGTTTCTTGTCAGAAAATGCCCAATTCGCCGAGACATGTGAATCTTTGGGATTGATGTTTATCGGGCCGTCGTCCCAAGCTATCGAAACAATGGGAGATAAAGCAAAAGCACGCAAGACCATGTTAGAAGCAGGTGTTCCGGTAGTACCCGGTTTCAGTGAAGTTTACAACGATCAAGAGATGGCAGACAGGGCTGAGGAGATTGGATATCCAGTACTAATCAAGGCCTCGGCTGGTGGCGGCGGTCGGGGAATGAGGATTGCCCGAAATGCTGAAGAACTAACTGAGGCAGTTCAGGGTGCTCAAAAAGAAGCGCAAATGTTCTTCGGCAATCCAGAACTATATTTAGAAAAATATCTGGAAGAAGCCCGTCACATCGAATTTCAAATTCTGGCGGATAAGCATGGGAATGTTGTGCATCTGGGCGAACGGGATTGCTCGCTGCAACGACGTCACCAGAAACTACTGGAAGAAGCTCCTTCCAGTGTAATCTCACCCAAATTGAGAGAGAAGATGGGATTAGCGGCAGTTCAAGCAGCCAAGTCGGTAAATTACTCCAGCGCAGGAACGGTAGAATTTTTGTTGGATAAGAACAATAATTTCTACTTTATTGAGATGAACACCAGAATCCAAGTTGAGCACCCAATCACCGAAATGATTACTGGAATTGATATTGTCAAAGAACAAATTCGTTCAGCGGCGGAAGAACCATTACGGTATAAACAGAAAGAAATCCAGATTGCCGGGTGGGCCATCGAGTGCCGGATTAATGCCGAGAATCCCGAGAAGGACTTTATGCCTTCACCGGGTATGATTGAAATGTATCAGGCTCCGGAGGGGAGTGGAATTCGCGTTGATAGTGCTGTCTGTCAGGGCTCTGTTATTTCACCCTATTATGACTCTATGATTTGCAAGCTCATCGTTTGGGGAGAAACACGGCAGAAGGCTATCAAAAGAATGGAAAAGGCCTTAAGTGAGTTTAAACTCGAAGGTGTTTCTACAACGATTCCCTTTCATTTGAAAGTACTCGGCAATCCCTTTTACCTTAGGGGTAAGGTTTCTACGGATTTTATTGAACGATGTGTTCTTAGTTAAAGGATCTGCATTTGCGGTAGCCATTGCCCATCAAAAGTTTAGGTGAAGAGGAAGATAGCTTAATTATTGAATTTATTTCTACTCATTTAGAGAAATGGAACAAAAAATCGAAGAGGGTTTAGAACGTAAAGTGTTTCCTGATCATTGAAATGAACGACAAAAAATTCGACTTTTATACGGCGGGTTCTTCGGAACCCGCTGTTTATATTGGATTAGAAGAATTGGGCATACTTGGGAGTGTAATTAGAATAGATATAGCTCTTTTTGCTCGCTCTGGCGGTTAAAAAGTGAAAAGAACAAGCCACCGTTCACAAAGAAACGATGGCTTGTAAAGTTTAAGCAGCTTTTAAATGGCAAATTAGAACTTAATTATTTTGGGTTCACCTGCAAAGGAAGCTATCGTAGCAATTGCATCCTTTAAATAGAGTGTCTGGGTGTTGGGATCAGTTGCAGAATACCGATCCTGAAGTGAAGGATAGCTGTCAAGCATACTCTGCTTGGCTTCAACACGGTCATCCTCTACTGCAAGAGCCTGGATACGAATCCATTCTTGGCCATTAAAAGCGCAGATTTCAATTTTGGGATTGGCCATCATTTGCTTGGAAACGTCCTTTACCTTACCGGTCTGAATGTAAAGCTTACCCTCAAAAATATTGACAGTTCCAAAAGGACGAACTCGTGGCTGATCTCCATCAACGGTTGCTAAGTAATAAGTCTGGCACTTCTTTAAGAAATCAAAAACTTCTTGCATTAAAGAAATCTCCTTTCAAATTTATACCATAAATTTATAATAAAAGTCTTGAAAAGACAAGTACGATTATTTACAATACATAGTATCTATTGTGATACTATGTATTGTAAATAATACCTTTAGGAGGATATTATGGAAGCGGAGAAAGAGTTATTTGGGATATGCCCTTATACAACAGCACAAAAGGTTCTTTCCGGTAAATGGTCAATACTTATTCTTTACCATCTCGGGAAAAAAACCATGCGATTTGGAGAATTGCAGCGGCAGTTGCCTGATTTGACACAGTCAACGCTGACGAAACAGTTACGCGCTTTGGAGGACTTCGGATTAATTGAACGAACGATCTATCCCCAAGTCCCGCCCAAGGTCGAATACTCTCTAAGTGATATAGGGATAAAGTTTAAAAAAGTGTTGGCTGAATTGGCAATTTGGGGCAATGAATACATTGAAACTTTGAAGGAAAAAAATGGCGTCCTATAGATATATAAGGGAAGGTTCTCCCACGGTTAACCTTCCCTATTTCCTAGGGACTATTTATTTCATGACGGGAAAAAAAACTTCCGTGACAAATTCATCGGGATTAGTGGTTGTTCTGGGGTCGGTCAGGTAAATATCATAAGGTGCTCCGAAATTTTTATAGCCATGATCGTCAATCCATTTCATAACCTTTGCATAGGCTTCGCCTAATCTTGAATAGGGCCCGACAAATTTTGTACAGGCAGTTAATCCGCCTTTAAATTCTTTAAGTTTGTCACTGCTTTCAACATTGACGTTTTTATTGACGGGAATACAAACTTCGATATCGGCATTTTCTGCGTCGAATTCCTTATCATAATAAACCGTCATCACGGGTCCGGAGGGTTGAAGATTCAGCTGGTATATGTCTTCAAATACCTTCCCAATCAGAACACTGATATTCTCAATCCTTGTTGCAGCTCTCCTGCTGATAACGATCATGGGTTCTCTTTCTTTTAGCTCCACTTTTAAGTCTTTAGTTTCCATTAATTTACCTCCAGACTCTATTTTTACTAGTTTTAGCTCTATAGAGCTTCTTAGTTTTAAGTTTTTTTCTACTTCCTTATCAATCTCCTGGATTTTGTTTCGGAGAAACTCTTTTAATAATTCAGCATTCTGCTCATCTAATATAGCTCTGATTTCTTCAAGCTTAAGCCCGTATTCTTTAAGTTCTGATATTAAAAGGATTATTAAAACTTGCTGGTCGGAGTAATATCGATACTGGTTTTCCGGGTCAACCTGCACAGGCTTTAACAGGTTGATTTGATCATAATAACGAAGGGTTTTGGTTGAGACCTTGCCAATTTTCGAAAACTGTCCGATTGTGTACACAATTCATCCTCCTTTTCTGTCGACAGGCTAATTATAAACCTTCCAGTTAAGGGTAAAGTCAACTCTAATATTCTTGGTTCAGGAATAAACGATGGAGGAATTACCATGAAAAGAGCAGATTATCACATACATTCCGATTTCTCTCCGGATTCTACACTGACCATGGATCAAGCCTGTGAGAATGCCATAAGTTTAGGTCTTAAGGAACTCTGTTTTACAGATCACTTCGAAATCGCCGGGGATATTGTCATCGACTATGGAAAATACCGGCAGGCTGTGCTTAGAGCAAGGGGCGGTATGGAAAGCAGCTATCACTCAAGGTTGGACTGGAAGTGGGTTTTCGATATTATTGTATTTTTGAACATATGAAACCTCTCTTCATTCCCCTTGATTAGCTCCTACTCACTAGAGGTATGCAGCCCTTTTTGACCGGAAGAGGGCTGCATATCTTTAGTTTGAAAGGAATTATTCTTCAAATTTTTCATCCTGCTTAAAGAGTCTGTTTAAATTGATGTTCAACGATTTTTAGAAATATATTACATTGGAAGGATCTAGCAGAAATGATAGAGAATTAGGTAAATGAAGGAAAGGAGCTGTTAAATTGAAAATCAGAAAATCAAGGTCGATTCTGTACATTTCTATGGTTATTATATTGCTGACTAGCCTTATGGGTTGTCAAGGGCCATCCCCAGATGGTCAGCCCCCACAGGCTGATGTGCCCCTCGTCTCGCTGCCGCAGTCAACGGCTGCTTTTGCAGCGTATAAGGAGATCCCCCTTAGCGTCAAGCCATCGGTAAATCCCTACCAAATCGCGGCTGACCTGGGCAACATCACCAACAAAGACCGCTATAAACTCTCTTCTCAAGCAGAAAACATCTTAAGTAAAAATGGTTTTGTTGTAGTCCCAAGTCCCTACCAGGAGTTTTTCAGCAGCTACGAAAATAATCGCTATGATTCTATTCCCAACTTTATCACTGCCGACGCTATGCTGCACAATTACCACCTGTATTTTGATCATTTGCTGCGGACGTTAGAGAAAGACAAACTGCGGGGGGAACTGAACACCTTAACCGGGTTGATGCTGACTGAAAGCCAAAAGCAGTACGAAGTGCTGAAAGGAACAGCTTGGGAGAACGCGGCAGCACGGAATGTGGCTTATTTTGCTGTGGCTGCCCGGCTGCTTGATCCAAAGGTCGCTGTTCCTGCCTATGTCAGCAAAGAGGTAGAGCAGGAACTGCAGCTTATTGCTGATCACACAGAAACTGGGAAGCCTTCTCCCGTAATGAATATGGGTAATTCCAGCGCTGATTTAGCACAGGCATTAAAAGAAGACTATACCCAGTATAATCCCCGTGGACACTATACCAAATCCGATGAGTTAAAGAGCTATTTTCGGACTATGATGTGGTACGGGCGAATGACTTTCCGTGCCAAGAGTCAGGATGAAACTAAGTCAGCTGTTCTGGTTACCTTGTTACTCGGCCGCCAGCAGATCTATGATCACTGGAACAGCATCTACGAACCGACTAACTTTTTGGTCGGTAAGAGCGACGACTTGGGCTTTAGTCAGTATTACGGGCTTTTATTAAAAACCTTTACCATGGGTGAGATAACGGACCTGAATGAATTGACCGGGAATGTAAATGAGTGGACTTCTTTTTGTGATGGACTTGCCAAACTAGAGCCCCCGGCCATTAACTCCATTCCTATCTTTGACCAGACCATTCAGCCCGACCGGGAAAAGGAGATAAAGGGTTTCCGTTTTATGGGTCAGCGGTTTACTGTTGATGCTGCGGTATTTCAAAAGCTAATCTATCGGGAAGTAGAGGAGAATAATGAAGGGCAGCGCCGGATGCTGCCGAAAGGTCTGGATATCCCGGCTGCGATGGGTTCCCAGGAAGCTTATGCTATTCTGGAGGGAATGGGTGAAACGGGGTATGAGAAGTATCCTGAGAATATGAAGAAGATACAGGTGTATTTGGCTGGGCTGGATACGAATGTTTGGACACAAAACCTCTATTGGTCATGGCTGTACACCTTAGCCCCCTTAACGGAAGCAAAAGGGGATGGGTATCCGGTCTTCATGAACAACCAGGCCTGGACTCGCAAGCAACTGGAGACCTTTCTGGGAAGCTGGACTGAGCTCAAGCACGATACGATCCTCTATGCCAAGCAAGTTTACGCCGAAATGGGCGGGGGTGATCTGCCCCTGGATGATAGGGGTTATGTTGAACCCAATCCGGTCGTTTATGGTCGGTTAGCCGCACTGACGAGGATGACCATTGAGGGTTTGAACAACAGGGGCTTACTCAATGAAAAGGATCAAACCTCTCTCGAACGTTTGGAGGAATTGGCCTTAAAACTTAAAAGTATTGCGGATAAAGAACTGAGCAACCAGAACCTTGACGACCAGGATTACGAGCTGATTCGCGGTTTTGGCGGTCAATTGGAGCATTTTTGGCTTGAGGCCCTGAGTGACGAGGGTGTCGATCACCGTTCGGCCATCGATGAGAATCCTGCTGCTCTGATTGCCGATGTAGCAACCGATCCCAACGGAGAAGTCCTTGAGGAGGGGACAGGGTTTGTCAGTGACATCTATGTAGTAGTACCGGTGGAGGGTCAGCTCCGCATTTCTAAGGGAGCGGTTTACTCCTACTACGAATTTCCTTGGCCGGCCAGGGATCGATTGACTGACCAGAAGTGGAAAGAGATGCTGGAGAACGGCAGGAAAATTGATCAGCCCTCATGGGTTCAGACCTATTCAGTACCGGCATGGTAAAGAAAACGAGAGTCTATTGCGGGGTTATCCTTGTGATACTAGCGGTCATTGGGTTCTCTGGGTTCGTTGGATTTCCAGCTTCCGGAGGGAACGATTTCCCGGTTCAGGCTGCGGCTGATCTGGATGGTGACGGGATTACAGAGGAGTATAGTTTAGTCGATCACTGTCTTACTGTCAGGGAAGGGGACGAGGAGCTTTGGCGATCGCCCCGTGACTGGCGTGTTGACACTTTGGCTTTGGGAGATGCCGACAATGATGGGACACTTAATATGGTGATAACCCTGTGGAAAAAAGGCAGCTTTGGAGCGCTTAAACCTTTCTGGCTGACCGGTGAGGATACCGGCTATAAAAACCACCTTTTTGTCTATGGATTAAAGGACAAGACAATGAAGCAGGCTTGGTGTTCCTCTGATCTGGATCAGCCAATAATCTCTTTGACGATTCGGGATTGGGATGGTGACGGCCTGAATGAGTTGGTCGTCGAGGAAGGGCAATACCGAAGGATCGACGGAGAAGAATATACCCTGAATACTCATTCCCAAGTCAGGACCACAGTCTGGCGCTGGGACGAATGGGGATTCGGCTTGATAAGTCCTCTTTGAACCTGGTTGTGAGCTGCATCACAGATTAAATCCGAAAATTAGTTTATAATTAACGGCAGAGATCAACTATCTATTTAAGCTTTAAGGGGGACTTATGTCAAAGTATAGCGATAAATACCTTGGGAGAAGGAGCATCCAATTTCTTTTTGTTATCATAGTGGTCTTAATGGGGATTCAATTTTTTGATTTTGTCCAGAGCGTCTCTGAATCCAACCTAACCCTCAGTACAAGACCGGCAGGAGTGGAAGCCTTTCTGCCTATCAGTGCTTTAGTTGCTTTAAAAGCATGGCTGACCACCGGAGTTTTTGACCGGATTCATCCGGCAGGGCTTGTGATTTTTTTGGCTGCAATGAGCGTTTCTTTTTTATGGAAGAGAGCGTTTTGTTCCTGGATTTGTCCGCTTGGTACATTATCGGAGGGTTTAGCTTTGCTGGGGCAAAAGATATTCAAAAGAAATTTCGTACCCCCGCGCTGGCTTGATTATGGTTTGCGCTCTCTAAAGTATTTAATTCTGGGTTTCTTTATTTTTTTCATTGTCGTCATTATGGATGGGGGATCGGCCTATGCCTTTTTGCAGACTCCCTACAACATGGTTGCGGATGTTAAGATGCTGGAATTCTTTATTAATATGACCTGGATAGGATTCACTGTTGTCACAGGTTTGATCCTTCTATCCGTTCTCATTGAGAATTTTTGGTGCCGGTATCTATGCCCTTATGGAGCGTTATTGGGTTTATTCGGAATAATAAGTCCCTGGAAGATACGAAGGGAATCTCATACGTGTATCTCTTGTGCACGCTGTTCCAGCGCTTGCCCAAATCATATTAACGTGGATAAAATGCAGAAGGTTTGGTCACCGGAATGTACCGGGTGTTTGAATTGTGTCAAGGAGTGTCCGGTGAGCAACACTTTGAAGTTTGGTCTTCTCAATCCCTCTTTCTCATTGACTCCAAAGAAATTAGCCCTGTGTGTGATTGGTTTATGGTTCGGAATCATTGGAATCGCCAAGCTGACAGGACATTGGGAGACAAGTATCTCACCGGAGATGTACAGGATGCTTATTCCAATGATGGATCAATTTAGTCACTTTTAAGCAAGTTTGTATGTGTTGGAATAGTTATTCGCTTAACCGGTAGGGCTTCTTATAAAGATCCTTCTTTTTAAGCCCATTTTTGCGAGCCGTGGTAATCCAGCCCCTACCACCCATGAAATAGTAGACGCGTTTGAAAAATGGAAAATCTGCGCCAATATTAATAGAATCCATGATGGTTGAACTCTCATCTTGAATATCCGCTGCTATAGCGGAAAAAGCAGACTTGAGATTTTGCAGGGTTTTTTTCATAAACGGGGCATCTTTGGCGGCAATCATCATGGCACCTCCACCGATGAGAACTCCAAAACGGAACTCTGCGTTGATATGTGGGCAAAAGCTCTTAATAACTCTGACTGCCTCCAGGTTTATTTCAGGTTCGGGAAACCCGCAATTAACAATAGCATATACTTTTACATTCTTTTTAACGGTCCCTCTGGCAGTGTAATAATTATGATAATCAACTAAAAATCGTGTTAACATGCCTGGCATACAAAAATAGTAAAGAGGAAATGAAATAATGATTATGTTGGCATTGGCTAGAGTTTCAAAATCCGCTGTAAGGTTTTGGGTTAAGAAGCTTTTTCTGACGTCTATAAATGTTTTGCTATATAGATCGGCATTGATTTGGCCTCCCGCCATTTCTAAGAATTCCTTAGATACGGATTTTTCTTTAATTTTAGGACTGGCGCTGACTAAAACGACATTCATCACAGCAGTCCACCTACCCTTCTAAGTTCCATAGTATTTAAGGACTGAATGATGGTTTGGCTCGGTTCCGGATAGATCAGTACATCGATATTCCTGCGGTGTTTTTTAGTGACATCGATAAAAAGCTGCTGATCCTGATCTGAAAGTCCATCTCCGTAACCGATAATAATCTGGCAGGGATAGGTTTTGTACCGGGGTGGATGCATTGTGGAGCCATCAGGTCTGGTTTCAAAAAATGGCAGCATATTTGGTAAGCCCCGGTCAATAACATTTTTGATGTTGGGGCTGAACTGGCCAAAGACGATGGGACTGAGGTAAATAACGATGTCGCTGTTCATAACCCTTTGGTTGATTTGGGTCATCTGGTCGTTGATGACACATTCCCCCGGTTTTTTAATCCAGCAGCCGAAACAGCCCATACAAAAGGTCAGGTTCTCCGCCTTTAGTTCTATCAGTTCAGTCTGAAATTCATTTTCTTTTAAAAACTTGTCTGTCAAATCATATAGGCCTTGATAGGTGGTGGTCAGATACTCTTGATCTGAAATCAATAAGGCTTTCATTTAATTCACTCCTTAGCGGATTATGTTTACAGTGTCAACATAATAATAGCATTAAATGTTTGCGGTGTAAACATTTAATTATCTTGTGGTATAATATAGGTATGTTTGTTGAGAGGAAGTAAGTCCAGTGTCAAATGAAAATTACCATCATGAAAATTTAAAGGCCGAGTTGATTAAAAAAGGGTTAAAGCTTCTTGATGAAGAAGGGTATGAAAACTTTTCCTTGCGCAAGGTGGCGAAAGCTTGTGGTGTAAGTCACACCGCACCCTATAGGCATTTTGACAGCAAAGAGGATCTGATCATGGCCATTGCACTTGAAGCCCACCATAAATTCAACCAATGCTTAGAGGAAGCCGTTGAAAAACATCCCAACGACAATAAAAGCCAGCTTAAGGAAATGGGTTATGCCTATATAAAATTCTTTGTGGAAAATCCGGAATATTTGCGGCTGTTTTTCCTAAGTGACTTTGCTAATAATATAAAAAAGATGAATCATGAACCCTTAATAGACAGCGAGCAGCCTTTCAACACTTTTTATAAAGCAATTGAACGCTGTCAAGCAGACATTCAAAACGGGGAGAGGAAGAGCGTTGACACCAATGCCTTGGCACTGTCCAGCTGGGGGTTGGTGCACGGCATGGCAATTTTAATCGCCAAGAAGAACTTTTCTTATGAGGGTGATTATCTGGAACTTGTCAGAAAGGTACTTTGGGGCGGAACGTTTCTCAATTTGTAGAACGATAGTTATTATGGATTAACCTTGAACACAGTCAGGAAATCGTCTGCAGAGGTTAAGGGGAATGATCAAAATTTTTTGAAGAAAACTTGCTATTGAGGATTAAGAGCTGTATATTAAAACCAGATTGATGCGTGCATATACACCTTTTTAATACTCTAAACGTGACGCGTTATAAAACTGGGATGCTTAAGGGAAAGTGTATGCTTGCTGTAATAAAAATCAGAAGGAGATAGGGTTATGAGTCTGAAAATAATTGCCTGTGAGGTTATGAAAGAAGAACTCCTTAGTGCTGCCGCAGGTGCTGATATTGAATTTGAGTTTCTTCCCCAAGGCCGGCATAATTATCCGGAGAAATTAGGGCAGGAATTGCAAACCATTTTAGATGGACTGACCGGCTATTCCCAAGTGGTTTTGGCGTTCGGGTTATGCGGCAACGCAACCAAAAATTTGCGGGCGGGTGATTTTAAGCTGACCATACCCAGGGTCCACGACTGCATACCTCTGCTGCTGGGATCGCGAGAGAGCTATAAAAAAGTTCACAAGGAAGAAGTAGGCACCTTGTATATGTCCTGCGGCTGGACCAATAGCGACGGATCTGTTATTGCCGAATACAATCGTTCTGTTGAAAAGTATGGGGCTAAAAAAACTGCTCGAATTTATGAAATGATGTACAGCGGTTATAAACGAGTGCTATTTATTCAGACAGGTGTTCCCACTGAAGAAAAACACCTGCAGGTGTCTAGAGGGATAGGAGAATTACTGAAATTGGATCATCAAATCACCCAAGGGAGTTTGATCTATATTGACCGACTAGTCAATGGACCATGGCCTGACCAGGATTTTATCAATATTCCGCCTCATGGAGTCATCAATGAATCCGATTTCCTGGTCCCAATTTAAGTGGACCAGGATACCATTAGAAGACTTTCTCAACAAACTGTTCTAATTGTTGTAAGTTTGAACAATGATAGGCGGCGGTACAGTCTTTTATGTATTTCTCCATAACACAATCCCCACTATACCATAAATCTTCATTCATAGGATTAAGCCAATACAAAGCCCGGGCACTCTCTTTAACTTGAGCCAGAACTTCGCTGCCGTCAGTTTTGTTGCGGTTATTCTTGGCATCGCCCAAAATTAAGACGGTAGTTTTATGGTTGAGAAGAGTGTGGTTGGCGTCGTAAAATTGGTGTAATACATTTCCGTAATGGGAGTATCCGGTCAGGTTAAATCCTTTGAGAGTGTTCAGAGAGTTCAGAGCTTTATCCCATTCTTGTTCCTTAAAAAAATCTGTCACTTCCAGCAGTATGTCAACAAAGATGAAGGATCGGATATTGGCAAAGCGCTTTTGGATAGTGTAAATAAACATTAACATAAAGTAACTGAACCTTCTTACGGAATTAGACATATCACATAAGAGCCAAAGATCAGGTTTAGATGGTTTAGGCTCTATTTGAATCAGTTCCATTAGAATTCCGCCGGTCTGAATGGCTTTTTTGATGCTCTTATTTAAGTGAATTCTGCCTTTTTTCCCAGGTTTCCAGCGCCGGCCTTTTTTAACAGCCAGCTTTCTCCCCAGCTTTTCCACTTCCCGGGAGATCTGAGCTAGTTGGCTGCTGTCAGCTTCCGCAAATTTAATGGTGTTGGGGTTATTCTTTTTCATTAATTCTGTTAAATGTTCCCGGCTCATATTTTTAATGAGCTGGGCCTCAATTTCTTCTTTCAGTAATATAATCCATTCGCTGAGAGATTCTTGAGCGGCATCGTACTCCAGGGCAGTTATCTGTCCCTCTCTGAAAGAGTCCTCAACCATTTCCTGGACTTCCAGCCAACCGCTTCTCTGTTTAAAGTCATGGAGGGCTTCCTGACGATCTTCCATGAGAAGACTAAGATCTAAACTCATCCGTTTGACCATAGCATAAATTAAAGTAACATCTTTTTTAAGCACGGCGTCAATCATTAAATCCACAGGCAGACCCTGGCCGGAGGTTCCCAGACCCTCACCGGTTGTCTCCGAAACCTGTCTGGAAAGCTCTAAAAAACGATTGCCGGTTAGTTCTTCATCGGGTTCCAAGTAAAGTTCGACTAACCATTGGATATATTGACTGCCCCATTCAGTTTTAATCATCGTTGCGTTGACAGTATTATAGAAGCGATGCTTATCCAGCTCAGTTTTATCAATTCGGTTCAGGAGGCGGATACAGTCAGAAATCTCCTGAGTGCTGACACTAATTCCGGAAGCCCTTAACATTCTTGCTATATCAAGAATTAGATATTCCACTAAACCAATCCTTTTGCTGCATTTTATCAATAATTTTTTCACAATCGTCTTTGAACTTTAAAAGAATATTAAGGGTATTGATGATCAGATCAGCAGAAAGCTCTTCAATACCCATGTGATCCAGAATACTGACCCAATCAATAACTTCACTGATACTTGGGTGTTTCTTTAGTTTTTCAAGCCTTAAACTTCTGACAAAGGTTACGACTTGTTTTCCTAAGGTAACGTTAAGAGCGGGAAAATGAAGTCTCAGAATATCCAGTTCCCTTTGCTCATTGGGGTAATCCAAGTACAAATAGAGACATCGTCTCCGCAGGGCGTTACTTATATTCCGGGTATTGTTGCTGGTTAAGATAACGGAAGGTATGCTGGCAGCGGCAATAGTCCCGCTTTCAGGAATGGTTATTTGCCAATCCGACAGTATTTCCAGGAGAAAGCTTTCGAACTCTTCGTCACTTTTATCGATTTCATCGATTAAAAGAACGGAGGGTTTTTCGCTGTTAATGGCCCGCAATAAAGGCCTTTCTGAGAGGAATTCCCGGGCATAAATGCTTTTGCTGGTATGGGACCACGTCTTTTGATCTGAATTTTGGGTCTGTATGTAGAGCAATTGTTTATGATAATTCCATTCATAGAGGGCTTTACTTTCATCAATACCTTCATAACATTGCAGGCGGATGAGATTTCTGTCCAGATACTGGCTCCAGACTTTAGCCAGCTCTGTCTTGCCGGCTCCGGCGGGACCTTCAATCAGCAGGGGTTTGTTCAGCAGTAAAGAATACTGGAGTACCTGAGCCGTAGTATCATCCGCTATATAACCTTTTTGGCTTAGTCCTTGTTTTAATTGTTCTAATTCCATGAGTCGCCTTAGATCCCCTTTTAGTGAAGATTTACAATACTTTTAAATTATATCTTAGCACATGTTAGGGTTCAAAGCACTGGAATTTAGGCAAATAACCCCCAAGAGCTCCTTACGAGCTTCTCGGGGGTTATTTGTTAGAGTTGTTTACCGCCTTCTCCATGCAAGGGGTTCACTTCTGTGGACGAAGCTGCCCTGGCTTTTGGGTCTGGAGGTCTTTTGGTATTTTCTTTGAGATTATTTTTCGAATGAGTTGTTCGGAGTAGCAGTAAAGTTGCATTATCTGGGAAGTGTTGACTTAAGCATTAGTTAGTTCAGCTTCCAGCTTAACGTTGGTTTTAGAGCTTGCTTCGCTTTCAATTCTAGCGTTGCCCATAAACAGGCTGACGATGATACCAATAAAGACAATACCCATTGCTACCAGAAAAACGTAGTGCAGTGAGCTGGCTAAGGCTAATTTAAGGGGAGGCATCATGATTTGCTGAAGTGATTGAGGAATGCTGTTTAAAGCATCCGGACTCAGCAGAATATTGAACAATCCTTGAGGATCCGTATTTGCCTTAGCGAGCATACCTGCAAAAGGTCCTGCTTGCATACCAGGAATCTTTTCAACTGCCGGTATGAAATCACTTCTTAAATAACTGGCAGAGTAATGATTCATAACAACGCCGAGAATTGTCATACCTAGGGTGCTGCCGATACTGCGGAAGAATTGAGTTGCAGCGGTGACAACTCCTCTCTCAGCCGGAGGAAACACGCTTTGTACAGCAATTGTCAGGGTCGGCATGACTAAGCCCATGCCTAATCCTAAGACAATAATGTTCATGATCGCTGTGGATTGACTGGTGTTGACATTCATGGTGCTCATTAAATAAAAGCCAATGGCCATAATGGACATTCCCAGAGCGAACTGGGTGCGAAACTGAATTCTCGTGACAAGTTTGCCTCCCAAAATACTGGTTATCATCATAGCGGTCATCATAGGAATCATGGTATTGCCAGAGGATGTTGCGCTTACTCCTAAAACACCTTGGAGATATAAAGGTAAGAAGGTAATCGCTCCAAACATGCCAAAGCCCATGAGAAAACCGACAAGATTGACGGAAGTAAATACTCTGTTTTTAAATAAATGCAAACTTAAAATCGGATCCTTTGCTTTTTTCTCAATAAATATAAAGGAACCTAAGAAGACAACAGTGGTTAAAAAGAGGGTCAGAATTTGCCAGGAACTCCAGGGGTAGTCTTTGCCGCCAAGACTTAGGCCAAGTAACAGAGGCACAACACCTAGGATGAGGGTGATAACTCCTGCATAATCTATGGCAATGTTGTCTTTGGCTTTTACCTGCTTTTCACCGGAAAGTCCCACAAAGATAGTGGCTGCTGCCAGGATACCCACGGGGATGTTGATATAAAATACCCAGCGCCATGAAGAGTGGTCGACAATCCATCCTCCGATGGTGGGACCAACGATGGAAGAAAGACCAAAAAGAGCCCCCATGAGTCCTTGCCATTTACCTCTCTGAGCGGGCGGGAATATATCCCCGACAATGGTCATTGCCATTGGCATCATGACCCCACCGCCAATGCCTTGGAGACCACGAGATAAGATTAAGGCTGTCATGGAATGGGCTTGTCCCGATAAGGCTGACCCCAGCATGAATATGCCAATGCCCAAGACATACATAATCCGGCGGCCAAAAATATCGGCCAGCTTGCCGGCGATGGGTACCACTGTTGTTGAACTTAACATGTATGCTGTAGTTACCCAGACGAAAATATCTAAGCCTTGTAAATCAGAAACCACTCTGGGCATAGCGGTTCCTACGATTGTTTGGTCTAAACTCGCAAAGAACATCCCTAAGAGTAAGCCGACAATTAAAATTTTGCGTCTTTGATTTGTCTCCATTACTTTTTCCTGCTTTCTTTAAAATAATCTAAGGTTTTTGAAAACAGCCGGATGAATTCCTGGCTGTCCTGCTCTCCCAGAAAAGTTACTAAACCTTCTATAAAATGGAGCTGTTCAGCATAAAGCTGTTTGATAACTTTTTGACTTTTCTCCGTTGCCCGGACTAAGACGATACGGCGATCATTTGGATCTGCTGATCGTTCAATAAACCCGCCTTTTTCTAAGGAATTGATGGTGTGAGTTACACCACCGGGAGTAATATCCAGCTTTTCACTGATTTCAGTGACTCTCATACCTACTGAATTATCATCACAATCCTTGAGGAGCAAGTTTAGCAATATGAATTCGCTAGGCTTTATCCCCTGCTTTGAAAAAGGATGTTGCCCACTTGGCCGTTTAAATTGTGAGAAGATCCGCAGTAATTCTTGTGCTAAATCTTGAGAATTTTTAGCCATCTGTTTTATCACCTCAATATTTGACTTACTAAAGTATAAGACTTGTCCGTTAAAATTACACTAGTAGATTTCTGGAAAAATATCTTCGGGATTTTCGCTGAATATAAAATTGCTTAACTTAACGTTAAGTGATGTGAATATCAGGATTAAGAGCAGGAATTTATTCAAGAAGCTTTGGATATAGTGGAGAATTGGGAGAATAATGTGTGATATAATCTATTGAAGTCATGCTAGAGAATAAAACAGGCTGGGAGTTCTGGATCATGGATTTAAATGAACTGAGGAGAATTCCCCTTTTAAGAGCTTTAAGGGATGAACAGTTGGAAATTCTTCAAGGTAATGCTCAGATCAGAGACTATAAAAAAAATAAACGGATTTTTGAACCGGGCTGCAAGGATAATTTCATTATGATTGTGTTAGAAGGCAAAGTACGCATTTATCTCGCTTATCCGGATGGAAAGGAATTTACCATCGCCTTTTTAGAACCGGGTGATATTTATAGCAGTCATTCCAAAACCTTTGCCGAAGCGAGAGAAGCAGCCCAGATACTAGCCATCAGTGCCAAAGCGTTTCATCTTTTTATGCTCAATAACCCTACAATCCTTATCGGTATGGTTAAGGCTTTAGGAGACAGCTTAGGGAATACCCTTCGCATCATTGAAAATCTGGCCTTTCTTGATATCGATAAACGACTTGCCCGCTTTTTACTGGATGCTGCTAAAGAAAAAGGAGTTATAAAAGAAGAGGGCACATTTATTAATCTTGGTTTATCAGTGGAGGATATTGCTTTAGCCGTGGGGAGTTCCCGCCAGACCGCCTCCATGCTTTTGAATCGATGGGAACGGGATGGGGTTATCAAACGGAATCGCAAAACAGTGTTCTTGCTGGATGAGCCAAGGCTGCAGGAATTAGGAGAAAGGACAGAATAAATTAATATGTCGAAAAAATAAGAAAACCGTCAGATGTTTGATGGTTTTCTTATTTTTCTTGTCTTAAGATGGTTGTCAGAGAAGGAAAACTTTTTTGACAAGGAGATGTTGGCGATGTCAAGACAGATATTAGTAACTGATCTTTCCCTGGATACGGGAGTACAGGAACTGCTGGTGAAGGCAGAACAGGAAGGGATTGACACAGCTTTTCAAAGGGCGAGGGAGCAAGAACCCCATTGTAAGTTCGGCTTAACAGGAGTTTGCTGCCGCCGCTGTCTGCAGGGACCCTGTCGTATAACTTTCAATGGAAATAAAGGAGTAAAACGCGGTGTGTGCGGGGCCACAGCGGATCAGATTGTGGCTCGGAATCTTCTCTCCCTAATTGTAGAAGGAGCAACGCCCCACGTTGAACATGCCAGAGAGGTCTTGCACACTCTTTTAGAGACCGCCGAAGGAAAAGCTCCTTATGAAATTAAGGGTAAAGAAAAGCTTATCAGCATTGGCAAGAAACTGGGATTGACTGTCGATGGTGTGGAATTGGATAAACTGGCTCAAGAAGTAGCTTTAACTGCTTTGCAGGATTTTCAGCAGCAATCCGGTGTCTCCCATTGGCTCCGCCTTCGAGCTCAGGATCAAGCCATTGAAGCCTGGGAAAAACTCAATCTATTGCCTTCCAACGCACATTTGGAAATTGCCAACGCCATTAATAAAACAGCCATGGGCTGTGAAAGTGATCCGGTCAGTCTTCTCTTGGCTGTTATGAAAATGGGATTAGTAGAGGGATATGATGGACTGCATCTTTCCACAGATCTTCAGGATGTAATATTTGGTACTCCCCGCCTTGTTAAAACCCAATATCGGATGGGAGTTATCAAAGAGGATTATGTCAATATTGCTGTTCATGGGCATATTCCTATGGTCTCGGAAAAAGTTCTGGAATGGAGCAGAAAATTAAATAATCAGGCGATAGCTTTGGGAGCAAAAGGCATTAACATTGTAGGAGTTTGCTGCAGTGCCAATGAACTTTTAATGCGTCAGGGAGTATCCGTAGCGACAAACTATGCCAGTCAGGAACTGGCAATTATCACCGGTGCTTTAGAGGCAATGGTGGTAGACGCACAATGCATCATGCCCGGCCTGGCCCAAGTGGCGGAATGTTATCACACAGAACTTATCTCCACCTTGCCGAATATTAAGGTGGAAGGGGCCAGCTATGTGGATTGGACACCGGAAGAGGCGGACAAAATGGGTGAGGAGATCGTCCGCCGTGCTCTGGCCCATTACCCGGAGCGGGATCAGTCAAAAGTGCGGATTCCGGCGGATACTACTGAAGCCTACGCTGGTTTTTCCGTTGAGCAGATTGTTGAGCTTTTGGCTGCTTTAAATGAGGCAGACCCCTTACTCCCTTTAATTGAAGCCGTTGCCAAAGGGGACATCTTGGGTGTAGTGGCTATTGTAGGATGCACGAATCCTAAAGTGAAACAAGATTGGGCTAACACGGAAGTGGCTAAAGAACTTTTGCGGAATAATGTCTTAATCGTTGCCTCCGGATGCTCAGCTCATTCTTTAGGGAAAAACGGTTTGTTGTCACCCGATGGTTTGCAGTATTGCGGTGAAAAACTTGCCAACGTTTTAAGAGCTATTGGGAAAGCCAATGGTTTACCAGCCCTGCCTCCGGCCCTTCATATGGGGAGTTGTGTGGATAATTCCAGGATTGATGACTTGCTGGTTGCCCTGGGAAACAGAATGGGGGTGGCTGTAAGACAATTGCCTGTGGCAGGCTCCAGTCCTGAAAATCATAGCCCTAAAGCTTTATCCATTGGCACCTTCTTTATTGCTCAGGGAGTGGACGTCCACATCGGGGTCGATGCTCCTATTACAGGGTCACCTCTTGTTGAGCAAGCCCTGACTGCTGATAAAGGTGAGTTTCCTGTGACTACGGATGAACTTTTTGGGGGAAAACTAATTTACGAAGAAGACCCGATCCAGGCTGCTCAAACCATGGTTGCCCGGATTATCCAGAAACGTAAGGCTTTGGGACTTGTTTGCCCGGAAATTTAGAATTGAGATAAAAGGACGGGGTGAGGATATGAGGGAAAAAAGCATGAAGATTGCCATCTCCGGAAAAGGAGGTGTAGGTAAAACTACCTTGTCATCGCTGCTATGCTATCTGTACGCTCGGGATGGACAGAGAGTTCTTGCCGTAGATGCTGACCCGGATGCTAATTTGGGAACGGCTCTGGGCTTTCCTTCGGAATTATTGGCCCGTTTAACGCCTATTTCTGAAGAACGAAAACTCATCAAAGAACGCACGGGAGCTGAGCCGGGAACGATTGGGGCAATTTATAGCCTCAATCCCCGGGTGGATGACATCCCGGATATCTATGTTGCGGAATACCGGGGGATCAAGCTTTTGCGGATGGGCTCCATTACCCAAGGGGGTACGGGCTGTGCCTGCCCGGAAAATACACTTTTAAAAAGTCTTTTGGATCATATTGTTATGGAAAGAGATGAAATTGCCATTTTAGATATGGAGGCAGGGCTTGAGCACTTTGGGCGTGGGACTGCCAGGGGTGTGGACGCCTTTATTGTTGTCGTGGAACCCGGACGACGGAGTATTGAAACAGCTCAGGCAGTCCTAAAGCTTGCTAATGATTTGGGTGTCCAACATGTTTATGCAGTGGTGAACAAAGTGCATGAAGGGCAATTACCTGAGATTGAACAGGCGATTAACTTTCTTCCCATTTTAGGACATTTCCCCTATGATCCCCAGGTTGTAGAGGCGGATTTTCACGGCGAAAATTTATTTGACCTGAGCGAAGGTTTTGTTCGGGAAGCTGAAAAGATTAAAGGGAAAATTGATTCACTGCTTAGGATCTAATCAATCAAGGCCGTCAAAACTTGCATATACTAAAGGCTGGAGCAAAAAATGTTCCAGCCTTTTCAATAGGTTTAAAAAGGTAAGGCAAATTAAAACAAAAGGGAGCATCCGCTTCTACTTAGAAAGGTAGTTTTGGGATGCTCCCCTGAAGTGTTAGGCAGTTTTTTCCGCCATTTGATCAGCTGTTGGAACATTGAAGAACTTTCGCCGCATAATGTCTAAAGAAAAGATCTTCATTTCCAGAAATCTTGAAGCAGAGTTTACAAGCCAGTAGGCGCTAAGGGCTGCCGGGGCTTTCCAGAGAAAAACCACGCCAATGATTACGGGAACTATGAAGGCCGAGAGGTTTTTACTGTTCATAGTAAATCCGCTTAAACCTTGGGATAAACCCGCAAGCAAAGGTAAAACGTGGAGATTATCAATGGAGTGAACACCGGAAATCCAGGGTAAGACACTGCTGCCTACAGTTGAGCTTAGATTGAGCACAGAAAAGTATAATGAGAAGAAGATGGGTGCTTGAAGTAAAAGGGGAATGAACGTGGTGAGAGAATTAACACGATATTTAGAAGCCACCTTTATTATTTCAGAATTTGCTTTGTCTTTTTTATTCTTAAATTTTTTAGTGATAATGGACTTTGCTTCATTGAAGTTTGCGGTTAATAATTGAGAACGTTGTTGTCTAAGAGAGAAAGGAAAGAGGCATATCTTAATTCCAATGGTTAGTAAGGCAATAGCAAAAAACCAATCACCAGTAAAATTAATCAAAGAACTTAATATTAATGAAAAGGTTGAACTGAACATATGCATTTAAATTTTCCTCCTTAGTTTTTAATTAAGACTAAAGAGGAAAAAAAGGGTGAATCATCATCATTTTCCTGTTTGATCATTCGTCGGATGATCAGAAATTTTTTGAAGGGTACCAGAATAAGAGAGCTTAAAGTGACTTGACGCGCAGAAACTTTATTTCCCTTAAAGGGATGGTTGAAGCTGCTTCTTAATAAGATAATTGTAAACCCAGAAACCGCCAGTAACATAGTCAGGTTTAAAAATAAAAAAATCCAGCTGTCAAGCTGCACTTTGCTCACCTCCTCCAGATGCTCTAATTATATACCGTCAAATTTTGGTGGTCAACGGATGCATTATATTGGAAGGAATTCATGATCAGCAATGACTGAACAGGCACGATTGCGGCTGTCAGCTTTGGGGAATTTCTAAATAATTCCATACCATAACCGAAAGAGTATATAGAAACAGCTATACCAAAAAAAGAGAAGTATTTATTGACAGTGTAATATTTACTTAAGGTATGTAAACCAGAAAAGTTATCATAGCAGAAGCGAATAGGATACCGCGCAATATTATCCGCAAAGAAAAAGCTTCCATATCTCTTCTCCTGTTTCATATTTCATTGCCTAAATTGTGTTCATAGTGTATGAATCTACTAATTTAAGCAAGGGAAGGGAAACGTGAAAGGGCTCGCTCAGCCCATTTGGAATCATTCAGGATGGCTCTTCCAACACCAATGAGATCAGCCTTTTCTTCCAAGAGCAATCTTTCGGCAGAATATACGTCGGTTATTCCGCCGGTGAGAATCACAGGAATGGATACTACGTTTTTGATGGCTTCAGTGAGTGAGACAAAATAACCTTGTCCGGTGAGTCCAGGTATCATGTAACCGGAGAATCCGCCGGAAATATCAAGAAGATTTACGCCCGCTTTTTCAAAGGCTTGAGCGGCAATCTGACTATCCTCGATGGTGATTCCCCCGTCTTTAAAGTCCATGGCGCCTAAACGCAAGAGAATGGGGAAATCGTCACCAACAGCGGAACGGATCTCTTCTATGATTTGTAGGTGTATGCGAATTCGGTTATGAACATTTCCTCCGTATTCATCTGTCCGTTTATTGGTTAGAGGAGAGAAAAACTGGTTGAGCAGGTAACCGTGGGCGGCGTGGATTTCCACGCCGTCAAATCCTGCTTCCTTTGTACGTCTTGCCGCCTCTTGAAAGGATTTAATGATGGCGGCTATTTCTTTACGGGCTAGTTCCTCCGGCAAATTATTGCGGCGGGGATGAGGGACTGCTGAAGGAGCAACAGGGACGGAATGGGTGATTTCCGGTGCTGTATGGCTTCCGGCATGATTGATTTGCATTACGGTTTTAGAGCCATTGCTCTGGATAACTTGGGCCAGTTTTTTAAGGCCGTCGATGAGATTGTCGTCGGATACTGAAAGCTGCCGGTTGCTGGCCTTACCGTCAGCATGGACAAAACTATGTTCTATAATAATAAGGGAAAGATAGCCGCCTTGTGATTTTTCCTGATAGTAGTCCAAAAGAGCCGGGCTGACTTTCCCCTCCGGGTCTGCTTTGGCGGTAGCCATAGGCGGCATGATCAAGCGGTTTTTAAGGGTTAACGGGCCTGCTTGTAAAGGCTGCGGTAGTAAATGTGACATTATCTGAACCTCCTTATAGTTCATTATAACGCCATCACTGTAAAGTTATCCAGTTTTCAGAACTCGGCAACCTGAAAAGCCAGACGCTGGAAGGAAAAGCAAAGTGTTTCGGCGAAGATCTAGGGAGGGTCAGTTTTTGTATAATCCATTAAGAATAGTGCAAGGGGATTTATATTTTTATGGTTTGTGCCCGAGCGCTGCGAAAGGTATGGTAGACAATGAAAAGTAAAATACTTTTAGCTCTAATAATCATAGGTTCAATGTTCCTGGCGGGATGCGGGAAGACAGCTCCCGCGGACAACCTCCAACAGCAGGAGGAGCAGTCCTCTGGAGCTGCAGCTCAGGAGTCTGTCTCCGCTTCATCAGCCGAGACGGCTATTGATTACACTCAATATCTTAAAAAGACATGGGTTATGAAAAAGGAAGCAGATAACAGCGCCGGAAATGCGGTGTCTTTTACAATTTCCAACCTTGAAAAGGGCAAACTAAAGGCGGAATTTATTGTAGTCGGTCCCGCTCCCTCTCACCCTAACAATATAGCCGATTTTGAGGGGACAATCATCAACGGGACGGCTGAGTGCCAATTTAATGATTCGAGAGGTAATCAAGGAATCATCAAATTAAGCTTTAAGGCAAAGAATGAGATGGAAGCATCCATTAAGCTGACAGATCAAGGTGAGGATTCTATCGCCCGGCCTCCGGCAGGAACTTTTCAGTTTGTGCCCTATAATCTTAAAGATGTAGAAGGCTTCAGTCTTATTGAGGATCAATCCTTCCCGGTGGATTTGAATTCCTGGGGCAAGGTTAAATTTGTATCTGGTAAATTGACAGCAGGCAGCCATATTCCCGTGGTATTTTATTTAACGGACCAGGACGGGAATATCCTCTATAATTTTAAGGCGGCGCTCCCTTATATGGTCGATGTTAAAGCGGTTTCCTTTGACGACGTAAGCAACGACGGCTTAACCGATATCATCATTATTGTGGATGATGCCTATCCCGGACAAGGGAACAATCCCTTAGCCACCGTTTATTTTCAAAAGGCCGATGGAAGCTTTGAGAATGACTTAAAGCTGGATCAGGAGATCAATGCTTCAGGCAGCAATAAGGATATAAAAGCTGTCAGGAGTTACCTGGCTCAATACCATGCTTCCGGTCTTTAAACCGGAAGTGTCAATGGATTTGAAATTCAGCGCTCATCTGAGGGAGGAAGCGAACCTGTTTTCCTCCCGGCTTCGCTGGTGACGGCAATCTAAATTCGTCAGCGCTGACGAATTTAAACTCCCCCTGTGCGTCTGTTTTTTGCAAACTTTTTTAGGAAACATAGCAGCCAAGGCAAATCCTTTTGAATTTCCATTAGATCAATTGAAGATTTGATAACAAAGGAGCAAGTAATTTTTCACGAGTTCAAGGGGATCTGTTAGAAAACGCGAAGACGACCTAGCATTGCTGTTTTTTAGGATAGTAATGCTAAGTTGTCTTTTATTATTTCTGGAGACGAAGGGTTGAAGGATCTTTTGGAGACACATGTGTTTGTCGTTTTTTTGCCTTTATGCAGTGAATTTAGCGGTTAATTAAGTCATTAAGAGAATTTCTGTAATTTGGTGGGGTATATTACGATTTTATAAATTATCTATTAATTGAAGCCAATCAGCTTGTTATATATACTAATAGCTAGATATATACTTTTAGCTATAGCGAAGAGGGTGCAACAATGAGTGAAGTTAAAGAGCCAAGGAGAAGGGATTTGCCAGAAGAAAAGAAGATTAGAGGATGTGAGGTCAGGCTGGACCAAGTTAGTAAAGAATACACCCAGGGCGCGGAAAGGATAACGGCTCTGGATCAAATAAGTTTGGAAGTAAAAAGCGGCAAATTCCTAGCCATAATGGGGGCCAGCGGGTCGGGGAAATCTACGTTGCTGAATTTAGTGGCCGGATTGGATAAGCCCAGCCAAGGGGAGATTTTCCTCAACGGTCAGGCAATTTCCGGTTGGACGGATAATCAGCTGACCATATTTCGCCGGCAGGAATTAGGGTTTATCTTTCAGTTATTCAATCTGATCCCTACTTTAAGTGCCGAGGAGAATGCCGCTTTGCCTTTACTTATGGCCGGCCGGCCCCGCTCAGTCTGGCAGCCGCAGGTTGACCGCTGGCTGAAACGAGTGGGTCTGGAGAGCCGGAGAAAAAACTACCCGGCGGAATTGTCGGGAGGACAGATGCAGAGAATAGCTATCATACGGGCCCTCATTCATCGCCCCGCTCTTATTCTGGCCGACGAGCCTACAGGAAACCTGGATTCCAAGACGGGAGATGAGATGCTCTTCATATTGAAAGAAATTACGGAGGACTTGGGAGTAACCCTGATTATGGTTACCCATAATCCTATGGTCGCCGCTTACGGACATACGCTGGTTACCCTGAAAGACGGACGAATCCTTGATTCCACGGCGAGGTGAGAGAGTTGTTAAGTATAAAGTTAGCCCTGGCTTATTTTCAGCGCCGAAAACTGCGGGCGCTTTTAACGATGCTGAGTGTTACGGCAGCGATGGCGGCTTTAGTGGCTTTACAGGGGCTGAATCATAGTATCAGCGATGCCCGCCGGGAGGCTGCCGGTTTGCTGGGCGGGAAGGCTCACTTGGAGGTGAAAGCTCCTCAGGGTGGTATAAATGAGAGTTTACTGGCGAAAGTAGAAAAGACTCCCGGAATAGAATCAGCAGTTCCTTCGCTGCGGAATTCTGCCCAGGTTCGGAAATTGCCGGGATTTACCTTGATTATGGGTGTCGTATTCGGAGAAGATGAAGAAATCCGTTCCTATCAGCTGAAGCAAGGCCGCCTGCCTATTAAAGACCGGCAGGAAATCCTTGTTCCCAATGAATTGTTGCGGGAGATACAAGGGCAAGTGGGGGATAGCCTGCAGATCCAGACGATGCAGGGAATGCGGGATTTTACAGTGGTGGGAAGTCTGGCAGACAGTGGAGTGGCCCGGACCAATCAAGGCGCGGTAGTCTTCATGCCTTTGCTTATGGCGCAAAAGGCTTTCGGGCTGGAGGACAAGCTGTCCTGCATAAGTGTTGTCCTGCATAACCCAGCCGACACACCGGCGATGCAAAAAACCTTGGGGGAGAGTTTAGGGAACGGTGTAGAAGTAATCACTCCTCTGCAACAGAACGGAGAGCCGGATAAAATGCTGAGGTTTCTAATGAGCCTAGATAATGTCTATGGGCTGATAGGCTTATTCCTGGCTTTATACGTGGTGTATAACTCCATGAGGGTGGCGGTATCTGAACAAAACCGTCAGTTTGGAATTCTGCGCGCTTTAGGCTGGGGTCAGTGGGAAATCCGCAAATTAGTTGCAGTTCAGGCCATGATCATCGGGGTGGCCGGCAGTTTGCTGGGACTCGGTTTAGGGACATACCTGGCCGAAGGTTTGCTGAATACGGTGCGAGATAGTTTGAGCGAAGTGTTTAAGATTTCTATTTCGCACATTCGCTTTACGGCCGGTGATTATGCTGCCTTTGGGCTGATGGGTATGTTCACCTGTCTTAT
Organism: Desulfosporosinus orientis DSM 765; assembly: GCF_000235605.1. Taxonomy (GTDB): domain Bacteria; phylum Bacillota; class Desulfitobacteriia; order Desulfitobacteriales; family Desulfitobacteriaceae; genus Desulfosporosinus; species Desulfosporosinus orientis. The sequence continues at coordinate 4,306,954 of NC_016584.1, read as the reverse complement.
TTCCGCCTGGCTGCCTGCCCGGGGGGCTGCCGATATTTCTCCTGTTGAAGCTATGAGCAACCGCTCCTCTCAAACGGAACCCGGATACCTGGGTTGGCGGGCAGTGCTGGGGGGCGGCCTGTTTCTCGCCTCAGGGCTGATTCTGATTTACGGGAATAGTTTGGGCTTTTTATTCCAGGCAGCGATGCTGGGTATTATGCTGGGAGCCGCCGTCTTGATGCCGCCTTGCTTCATTTTCTTTTTGCAAAAGATTGAACCGTTAGCGGAAAAATTATTTGGCTTGACCGGTCGTTTAGGGTCGAGCTCTTTACGCTGCAGGCCCAGACGTTCAGTGGCAACGGGAATGCCAATCCTGCTTGGCTTGGCGGTGGCTTTCGGCTTTTTGGGAACTCTCACCAGCGTTAACGAGACATTCAGTCACTGGGTTAGTTCTGTAATTTCTCCCGACCTTGTGATTACTCAGGGATTGCAGACTTTTTCCAGCAATCAGGTGGGTTTACCCGAATCCTTATTGGAACGGGTTCGCCAAGTAGAAGGGGTAAAAGCTGCCGCCGGATTACGGACTACCGGAATTCAATGGCAAGGGAATCCCATCGACCTGCAAATGTACGATTTTTCGGTTGACCGCCATTTAATGGATCCTCTGGTGGTTGAGCCGAGTAAGGATGAAGCCTGGGAGGCCATGGCAAGGGAAAAGAATATCTGGATTTCCCAGTCCCTGGCTATAAAATATGGGGTGCACCGGGGAGAAAAACTGAAGATTCCTACTCCCAATGGAACCATTGAGTTCTCTGTTGTTGCTGTTGTTAAGGATTTCTCCAGCTATAACGGAAGTGTGTATATGAATCGTCAGGATTATATTCGCTATTGGAGGGATAGTTCTTTTGATTATATTTACTTAACCTTGGAGCCGGGTGTTTCACCGGCTTTCGTACAGGAGCTGCTGGAAGGAAGCTTAAAAAATGACTTTCGAACCCAGGTAGTCTTAGCTTCCGAATTCAGAGAAGGTATGATCAGTTTAAACAGCGATATCTGTAATATTTTTAACTTTATTATTATTATAATACTTTTGGTGGCAGCCGTTGGGACTACGAATTCCCTGCTGATTTCAGTCCTGGAGAAGAGGCGTGAAATCGGTGCCCTCCGTGTTGTGGGGTACACTCGCGGGCAGATCAGAGGCATGCTGATGATTGAAGTTGGGCTTTTGTTCTTTGCCGGAATAGTACTGGCTATCCCCACTGCAGCTGCTATTCAGATTGCGTGCACGGTTTTCGATAAAAACGTCAATGGGTGGGTCTTGGATATATACATCCCCTGGCTCAAGATGATCGGTGTCTCTGCCGCAATGTTTCTTGCTGTTGGACTGAGTGTTGTTTACCCGGCCTGGCTGGCCTCCAGGGTTGATTCTGCCCAGGTATTGCATTCGGAGTAAAATCAAAAAACCAATAACCTTTGACATTATGAATAAAGAAGGCTAAGGAGAGTAGTAATTCATGCCGGTTAAACATGCCATTTTGGGAATTATTAAAGAAGGACCACGCCATGGATATGAGCTTAAAAACATTTTTGACCAACGGATAGGAAGTTTTTGGAATTTAAATTACGGACAAATCTATACGACCCTGGACAGACTGGAAAAAGAGGGGTTGGTTGAGGGCAGGGAAGAAGAGCAAAATTCCCGGCCGGACAAGAAAGTCTACGCTATTAGTCCGAAAGGGATCCAAGAGCTGACCCGTTGGCTTCAAGAACCGGCAACCAAACCAAGGCCTCTGCGGGATGAACTTTTTATCAAACTTTTGTTTATCAGCCAAGAGAATCTTGAGCTGGCACTCCGGCTGACTGAACGGCAGACTCAAATATACATGGATCAGATGAGAGAATTAACGGAAACCAAGTACCGCCTGGCTAAAGAAGGGATTAACCGGGAGAATGTGATAACGGACCTGCTCACGGATGCGGCCTTGTTTCATGCCGAAGCTGATGTTCGCTGGCTGAGACATGTGGAGACTAAGATTCTTGAGTATGCCAAGATGTAGAGAGGATCAATCATCATTTTTCAGCGAGAATGCAGGGATAATTTTATGGTTCGAGTAGGTTAAAGGTTAAGCTTGGAAAGGAGGGAGCCAGGGAGAGCGGTAAAATAGATACTTGGACCATAAGAAATAAGTCACGATCTGGGATCAGAAGGGGGAAGAACGATGTCGGATAATTTTGCCGCCGCAGGGCTGCTGCTCGCTTTTGCCATAGTCCTGCCCATTGTGGTTATGACTGTGGTCCATTGGCTGGCACCCCATAAGCCCCATAAGGAAAAGCTGACAACTTACGAATGCGGTAATTTGCCAATTGGTAAGGCTTGGATTGGATTCAAGATTAATTATTTTCTTTATGCTCTCGTCTTCGCCGCTTTTAGCGTAGAAAGCATTTTTTTATATCCCTGGGCCCTAATGTACCGTAAGTTGGGAACCTATGCTCTGGTGGAAATGTTTATCTTCATGATTATTCTCATCATTGGCTTTGGGTACGCTTGGAAAAGAGGTGCTTTAAAATGGATGTGAAAAAAGAAAAAGAGCTGCGGGATGCTGAAGCCGCGTCGGAAAAAAATATTTTGCTGACCAGCCTGGAAAAGTTTCTCAACTGGGGCCGTGTACATTCTTTTTGGCCCGCATCCTTCGGGCTGGCTTGTTGTGCCATTGAAATGGCTTCAACCGGAAATCCCCGTTATGATTTATCCCGTTTCGGCTATGAGGTATTCCAGGCCTCACCGCGCCAAGCGGACCTAATGATTGTCGCGGGAACTTTGACCAGAAAAATGGCTCCGGTAGCGCGGCGTATCTATGATCAAATGCCGGAGCCAAAATGGGCCATTGCCATGGGCAATTGTGCCTGCTCCGGAGGACCTTTTGCAGATTCTTATGCAGTGGTGCCGGGAGCGGACAGCATTGTTCCCATCGATGTCTATATTCCGGGCTGCCCGCCCCGGCCGGAATCCTTGATTTTTGGTATGCTGCAGCTGAAGCAGAAGATCCAAAATCCTGCTAAGGCGAGGTTAATTAATTATGGTAAATGATTCTTTGCGGGCCCGAGTGGGCGAGCTGGCAGCCAGAGTCAAGGGAGAGGTTGAAGAGAGTCTGGGCGAACTCGAATTAACCGTCAATCAGCAAAATGCTCTGGAAGCTTTGACAAAGGCCAGAAACTTTGCAGAAGTCCCCTGTGATTTTCTCCATGACTTATGCGGAATGGATCTGGAGGACCATTTTGAAATTGTCTACCAATTATCCAGCTTGGGCGGACCTCAGCGCTTACGGGTTGTTGCGAGGGTTGAACGGGAAAATCCTGTCATTGACTCAGTTACGGGCCTGTGGAAAGGGGCGGACTTTTTAGAGCGTGAAGCCTTTGATATGTTCGGAATCCACTTTCAAGGGCACCCTAATTTAAAGCGCATTTATATGTGGGATGATTTTGAAGGGTTTCCTTTGCGCAAGGATTATGTTACTGAGAGTCATGAACAGCGTGCTGTGATGCGAGTAAGAAAAGAGGGGGAATAGAGGTGGGCAGTTGTGATGATTGAAGGAACTCAAGAGTACGCTTTGAACATGGGCCCCCAGCACCCCAGTACTCATGGTGTCTTTCGCATGGTGGTTCATTTGGATGGAGAAGTGGTTACTAAGATAGAACCTAAAATCGGTTATCTTCACCGCGGTCTGGAAAAAATGGCGGAAAGCCGAACTTATACTCAGTTTATTCCCTACACGGATCGTTTAGATTATCTGGCGGGGCCCCATAATAGCCTGGGTTATGTTCAAGCGGTTGAAAAATTAATGGATATAGAAGTGCCGGAGCGTGCCCAGTACCTGCGCGTAATCTTTGCGGAATTGGGTCGGATTGCCAGCCATTTGGTCATGATCGCCAGCGGGTCTTTGGATATCAGCGGCTGGACCCCCTGGAGTTATTGTTTCCGTGACCGGGAAAGAATTCTTGATTTGTTTGAGATGACGGCGGGCAACCGCATGACTCCTAATTATTTCCGAATCGGCGGGGTCAGTCAGGATGTGCCCGACGAATTCATGCCGGCCCTGAGAAGTTTTCTTGAGGATATGCCTGAGATGCTTGAGGAGTATTACGGTATCTTTTTCGGCAATGAGATTGTTCAATCACGCATGAAGGGTGTGGGGATTCTGCCTAAGGAACTGGCGGAAAATCTGCTGATAACAGGGGCAAATCTGCGGGCTTCAGGAATAGGACATGATCTGCGCAAAGCTGAGCCTTACGGTATTTACGACCGCTTCGATTTTGATATCCCGGTATTGTATGGCTGTGATACCTATGATCGCCACTTAATGCGGCTGCTTGAGATTCAAGAGAGCAAAAAGATTCTCCACCAGGCCTTGAAGGACATCCCGGCCGGGCCGGTGCTGGCTAAGGTTCCCAAGGCAATTAAACCAAGCGCCGGCAAGGTTTATCATCGAGTTGAGAACCCTAAAGGGGAGATGGGCTGGTACATTGTCAGCAATGGGACGGCAAAACCGGCTCGGGTTCGCATCCGTGCCGGTGCCTTTGTTAATGTGCAAATGCTGCCTGCCATTGCTGTAGGCTGGAAGATCCAAGATCTTGTGACTATTTTCGCATCCATGGATCTCGTTTTAGGTGAGGTTGACAAGTAAGAACTTTGACCATGGGGGGAGAAGACAATGGAAGCTTTAGATAAGCTGTTTGTAAATATGGCGGCTGCCGTCCGTGGGCTATTTGCCGATCCCCATTCCCTGGGAGCGGATTTGACCATTAATATGATTCTGTTTATTGTGCTTTTTTTAGTGATGGTGGTGGCAGCTTTGTTTCTTAGTTTGGTGGAACGGAAATTTGCCCACTGGGTATCCCAGAGATCGGGTCCCAACCGGCTGGGACCCCACGGTTGGTTTCAATTTATTGCTGATGCGGTAAAAATGTTGGGTAAGGAAGATATCACTCCTGCCAATGTGGATAAATTCATCTTCAAGATGGCTCCCATGATGCTGGTAGGGGTTACCTTGATGGTCTTTGGCATACTTCCCTTTGGTGAGGGAATGGTGGCTATTGATCTGGACTTGGGTATTTTTTACTTCTTTGCAGTTTCATCACTGTCCACGGTGGCTATGTTAATGGCCGGCTGGGCCTCCAATAATAAATACTCTTTACTGGGGGGGCTGCGGGCGGTTGCGCAAATGATCAGTTATGAAATTCCCTTAATCTTTTCCTTGCTGGGGGTGGTTATGATCACTCAGACCTTTAATCTATCCTCGATTATTGAGGCTCAGAAGACTCTGCCTTTTATTTTTGTGCAGCCTTTGGCTTTTCTGATTTTCCTGACAGCCGGGATTGCCGAAACGAACAGGGCTCCCTTTGATCACGTTCAGGGAGAGCAGGAGATCGTTGCCGGGCCTTTCACGGAGTATTCTGGCTTAAGGTGGGGGCTGTTCATGCTGGCGGAATACGGCAATGTGGTGGCTACGGCGGTTATCGCTGTGACCATGTTTCTGGGCGGCTGGTACGGTCCGGGATTCCTGCCGGGGTGGCTGTGGTTTATTCTGAAAATCTGGTTCATAATCTTCTTAATGATGTGGATTCGCTGGACCTTTGTGCGGACGAGGATTGATCACCTGATGCATTTGGCCTGGAAGGTTTTGATGCCCTTAGCCTTAGTGAATATCTTTTTAACGGGTCTGGGTATTTATGTTTACGACTTGTTCAGTGCACGGATAGGAGGGTAAATGAGTGTTTGGCAAAGGTTTATTAAAAGGCTTGAGTATTACAATTAAACGTCTCTACGGACCCAACCTTACAGAATATTATCCTGAAGTAAAGCCGACTCTGCCTTCTCGTACCAGGAGTTCCCTGGCTCTTGACCCGGAGAAGTGTATTTCCTGCGGGCTTTGTGCCAACGCTTGCCCGAACCAGGTCATTGATTTAAGCAGTGAAAAGGATGAGAAAAACAAAAAGAGGCTAAAGACTTACCGGATGAACATGGGCCGCTGCCTCTTGTGCGGGTTATGTACGGAAGTTTGTCCCACTAAAGCCCTTAAACTTTGTCAGGTTTATGAAAATGCAGTCTATCATCGCGAAGAATTGCTTTGGGATATGCTGGCGCGTTCTCAGCAAGGGGATGGGGATAATTAGAAGTGCTTGTGTGTATATTATTTGAAAAAATATAAAGTCTACTTACAATACCTTGATCATCTAAGTATATTATACATAGATAATCAAGGTATTATTGCTAGGAGGCTTTGATATGAAAATCGACAAAGGGCTGATCGGGGGAGGCACTCTTTTGCTGGTGTTGTCATCGCTTTCGGAAAAGGACAGATATGGGTATGAGGTAATCAAAGAGCTTGAGCTGCGTTCTGATCAGACGTTTCAGTTTAGGGAAGAGACGCTTTATGATTAAGGGAGCGGTCTAAAGTGAACTTTATCTGAGAGTTTGTCACACTCATAAGCCTGACGCCATATTCTGTAAATAAGGAACAGAAAAATGGCGCCAGTGACAGCAATCCAAATTCGTCGGCGCTGACGAATTTGAACTAAGCCCAAGATTCTATTCCTCTTAAATGGGAGTGTGAAAGGAATTATAAAAGGAAGGTGTGACTTTTTTATTATTCATTATGCAATATATACTTTACATATTGAATAATAAAGTGTATACTAAACGTGAGCTAAAGGAGTAGATGAAGAACAAGGAGGGATGTTTTTTGAAAAATCTTAAGTTGAAGGCAGCTAGAGCGGCTTTAGATATGTCCCAGGAGCAATTGGCTCAAGCTGTTGGTGTAACGAGACAGACTATCGGAATGATCGAAGCGGGAAAGTTCAACCCATCATTACAGCTATGTATAGCCATCTGCAAAGCTTTAGGCAAAACTTTAAACGATATTTTTTGGGAGGAATACTAATGAAGGATGAAAGAATTCAACAGGCCCTCAATAAAATTAGAAGTGAAATGGTCATTATAATTTTGTTTGGTGTAGCATTATCGTTTCTAGTAAAAACATTGGTCTTTGACATGACTTTACAAGAGTGTATAACAGAATATCTGATTATGATTTTTTGTCCTATATACCAATTGATTAGAATGCATATGATGAAAATGAGTATTTACAGTGAGAAAGGCAATAAGCAATCCCTAAAAAATATGATTATAGTACTCGTTATCTTCTTAATTATGTTTGCCCTGGCTGTTATTAAAAAAATGAAAGAGTCTGCTGTTTACGACTGGCAGAATTCCATTATTTTTGTAGTCTTGTTTATAATTCTATTTACTGCAATCTTCATAATAACCAATAAGTTTAACCGGCATAGAGGACATGTTTATGAAAAGGAATTTGATGACGATTGATAATTTAGGATGAGAAAAGATTATAAACTTACATGGAAAAACGCTTTGCTTCCGTAAAACGGGTGCAAAGCGTTTTTTCAGTGGAATTATGAATTCTGTTAAAAATTATTAAGCTTTCCGGTACCGGCAAAGAGGTTTGCTGAGGTTCATAAGCTGACGGCTGATTGGTCTTATTCAATTGCTTACTTATGTCGTTGATAATTCCCCTCTTAGCGTTTTTTAACAGCTGTTTCTTTTGTTTGTATTTCAGGAATCCTCCCACTCCCAGAAGCTCAGCGTATTGTGCAAATTTCAGAAATACCAGGTTGCTCCAAATATAGCCGAACTTTTGTATACATTAGCAGATTAAAAAAGAGACCCTTGACCCTATAGTAACTATAGGGTATAGAATACGGAATATAAAGGGTAAGGATGACAACATAGAAAGACAAGGAAGGTAGCGATGGGGAAAAAAATCATCATTAAAAATGCCCGGGCCATAGTGACTTGCAATCCTGAAGATCAAGTGTTTTATGACAGTGACTTGCTCATCGAAGGACCGCAGATTCTGCAGATCGGCAAGGATCTGTCGTCAGAGGATGCCCAGGTGATCGACGGACGTGAGAAATTTGTTTATCCCGGTTTAATTAACACACATCATCATTTCTTTCAGACCTTTGTTCGCAACTTGATGACCATTGATTATCCCAATATGCTGGTGGTTGAATGGCTGGACAAAATCTATCGTATTTTCCAAAAAATCAATTCCGAGGTTATCTACTATTCTTCCCTAACCGCAATGGGGGATTTGCTTAAGCACGGCTGCACCTGTGCCTTTGACCACCAGTACTGTTATACCCGGGCAGGAGGCAAGGAACTGGTGGACAGGCAGATGGAGGCTGCGGCACGCTTAGGTATCCGGTATCATGCCGGCCGGGGGACCAATACCCTTCCCCGCAGCCAAGGCAGTACTATTCCCGATGACATGCTGGAAACTACGGAGGAATTTATCTCTGATTGTGAGCGCCTGATCCAGCGTTATCACGATCCGGCACCCTTTTCCATGCGGCAGATTGTGGTGGCTCCTTGCCAGCCTATTAACAGCTACATAGAAACCTTTAAAGAATCCGTGGCCTTGGCCAGGTCCAAGGGCGTACGCCTCCATACCCATCTGGGCGAGGGGGAAAACGTCATTATGCAGGAGCGCTGGCAGAAGCGAACCTTGGAATGGTGTGAAGACATCGGCTTCAGCGGTCCGGATGTCTGGATTGCCCACGGCTGGGAGCTGTATCCCGAGGAATTCAAGCGGATGGGAGAAACGGGTACCGGAGTGTCCCATTGCCCGGCACCGGCAGTCTTAGGCGGTTTCCCTATCTTGGACCTGAAAGCCCTGGAGAAAGAGAAGGTAATCGTCAGTCTGGGTTGTGATGGTTCGGCCACCAATGACAGTTCCAGCCTCATGGATTCACTGAGAATGGCTTACCTTATGCAGGCTTATCACAGTAAGGAGAGAGGAGGATGCCTTTCCCCATACGAATTGTTAAAAATCGCCACGGTTAATGGAGCAAAAACCTTGGGACGAAATGATTTAGGATCATTGGAGGCCGGAAAAGGGGCGGACTTGTTTATGATCAACACAGGAGCCCTGGAACTGACGGGTACCCTCCATGACCCCAAGAACATTTTGGCCCGCGTAGGCGTAACCGGTCCGGTTTGGCTGACCATGGTAAACGGGCAGGTGGTGTTCCGGGACGGGCAGCTGTTGGGTGTTGACGAACAGGCTCTCACCGAGGAAGGGGAAAAGGTTTGTACGCGGGTGCTGCGCCAAGAATGCGAGGCCTTCCGCTAAAAATAAAAGGAAAAGAAAATAATGAGGAGGAAATTTCTATGAGAATTATTAAAGGTTTGGCCCTTCTAATGTGTACATTGATCCTGTTGACCGGCTGCGGCAGCGGCGGTACTCAAGAGGCATCAACAAAAGATCAGAAGATGAAAGTGGCCTTGCTTCTTTCCGGTCCTGCTAACGATCAAGGCTGGAATGCCACGGCTTTGGAGGGGCTTAAAGAGGCTGAATCAAAATACGGCTTGGAAACCACTTATTCAGAAAATGTCGGGGTTGCCGACACTGAGGCGGCCTACAATGATTATGCAGCCCGGGGATACGATTTAATCATCGGGCATGGCTTCCAGTTTGGAGACCCTGCGGTCCGTGTGGCTGAAAAATTCCCTAAACTCCATTTTATGGCGACGGAGTCCAATTCCCAGGCTGATAATATGGCTTCCTATGTCATGAGTTGTGAGCAGGGCGGATATTTAATGGGTATGCTCTCCAGCTCAATGTCCAAAACAGGAAAAATCGGAGTCATCGGGGGCATCGAGCAGCCCTCGATTGTTAAGGAGCTTGAAGCCTTTAAGCTGGGGGCAAAAAAAGTTAATCCCGACATAGTTGTTTATGAAATTTACCTGAACTCTTTTACGGATGTTGCTGCAGGCAAAGATGCGGCTCTGTCTATGATTGATAAGGGGGCTGATGTTCTCTACCATGTCGCTAACCAAGCCGGCACGGGAGCTATTAAGGCGGCAGAGGAAAAAGGCATATTAGCTTGCGGTAATTCCTACGACCAGAATTCCATTGCACCTGACACCGTTATGTGTTCAACTATTTACAACATGCCAACGGTTATTTTGACGGCTGTAGACGCTGTTAAAAACGGAACATTTAAAGGTGGAATTACTCATTTGGGTATGAAAGAGCATGTTGTTGACATTTCCTCTTATCATTCTTTCGAGGACAAGATCCCTGAAGAGACTAAGAAACTCATAGCAGACACTAAGCAACAGATTATCGATGGGACTCTAACCGTCCCGGTTATCGAGAAATCCACAAAATAGACATAACCATTTATGAAGATGTCTCGATGGATAAAGCTGCAAACTGTCCTGAGACATCTTCTTCTTTTTAGGGAGGATGAGTCATGGCTTTGCTTTCCATGAAGAACATCAGCAAATCTTTCTCGGGAAAAATGGTCAATAAGCAGGTTTCTTTCCAGGTGGAGCCGGGGGAAATTCATGCCCTGTTAGGTGAAAATGGTGCCGGGAAGACCACCTTGATGAATATTTTATACGGCATCTATACTAAGGACTCTGGAGATATCCTTTGGAAAGGACAAGAGATCTCCTTTTCCTCACCCAGAGATGCTATCGAATTTCATATTGGCATGGTACATCAGCACTTTATGTTGGTTCCTACCTTAACTGTATCCCAGAATATAACCCTGGGGCTTAAAGAAAAAGGCTATCCCTTTCCTGATCGCAAGGCACTTAACGCAACGATTAGGGAAGTTTCGAAGAAATACGGGTTGGAGATTAATGCTGATGCTTACGTTTCCACCTTGTCTGTGGGTGAACAGCAAAGGGTTGAGATTATCAAACTCCTCTATCGCGATGCTGAACTGCTGATCTTGGACGAACCAACAGCCGTACTTACGCCCCAGGAAACGGATTACTTTTTTGAGGTGCTGGGGAAACTTCGGGCGGATGGCCGCTCGGTGATTATTATTACTCACCGTATTCCAGAGGTTATGAGAATTACTGACCGGGTTACGGTTCTCAGAGATGGCTGTAATGTCGTAACTGCAAAAACCAGGGACATTAGCGAGGAAGAATTGTCTCAATACATGATTGGGCGGCAGTTGCATAGTATCCGGCGGGAATCCACTAGGAGGGATACCCATGGGGAAGGACTTGTCCTTGAGGCTGTAACATTGAAAGAAAACGGGATTGAGCGTCTGGATTCCCTTTCTTTGCAAATTGCGCCGGGAGAAATTGTCGGAGTGGCGGGTGTCGATGGCAATGGGCAAAAGGAGCTGGCAGAGGTGATTCTGGGCATTCGGAAACAAAGCAGCGGGAAGATCAAACTGGACGGCACCGATTTAAGCTCAATGAGTGTACTTGAACATAAGAAGCTGGGAATTGCCTATATTTCCGACGACCGTCAGAAGGACGGCTTAGTGATGGACATGAACCTTACGGACAATATGCTTCTGAAAACCCATACCGAGCCAAGATTTATCCGCCATGGACTGCTTAATGCCCGCTTAATTCGGGAAGAGACCCAAAAGGCAGTGTCAGAATATGCCATCAAAACCCCAGGGCTGAATACTCCTTTGCGCTACCTGTCAGGCGGAAACCAGCAAAAGCTGATTTTGGCCAGGGAGATAGCAGGTGATCCGAAAGTTATCGTGGCGCACCAGCCTACGCGAGGCCTCGATATCGGGGCAACGGAGTTTGTCCAGCAGCAGCTGCTCCAGCGCCGGCGGAAAGGGTGCAGTATTCTTCTCATTTCCGCAGATTTAGAGGAAATTCTCTTACTCAGTGATAAGATTGCCGTGATTTATAAAGGATGCTTCATGGAGATTTTTCCTAATAACAATGAATTGAATCTTGCCCAGATTGGTCTGATGATGGCTGGGGAAAGGACGGAAGCGAGGGAGGAAATACGATGAAACAGTCTGGAAGATATCTGTCTTTTCTCGGAATCACTGTTCTGACCTTATTTATCTCCATATTACTGGTTCTTTTGGTTGGAAGCAGCGTGAACCTGGCATTCTCCAGCTTTTTCTCCGGAATATTTGGTTCTGCTTATTCAGTTTCTGAAGTAATGGTAAAAGCCACTCCCTTAATCTTGACGGGTTTAGGTGTGGCAGTAGGATCCCGATGCGGGTTTATAAATATTGGTGCTGAAGGGCAGCTTTATATGGGGGCTATTGCTGTGACGGGGATTTCTTTTAGTCTCCATGGCCAGCCGGCCATAGTTCTAATTCCTGCAGTGGTTTTGGGAGGCTTTCTTCTTGGCGGAGTCTGGTCTCTTATTCCGGGCTTCTTAAAGGCACGGTTCGGGATTTCTGAAGTCATCACCACACTAATGTTTAACTATATTGCTTTGTGCATTGTCGGTATTTTGGTACGAACTTCCCTTAAGGACCCTGCCAGTTCCCTGCCTATGTCGGCCTACCTGCCGGAAGGAGCGACACTGCCGATCCTTCTGAGTGCAACACGTCTCCACGCGGGCCTCTTGATAGCTCTGATCTGTGTCTTTGTCATTTGGCTGTTGGTGTGGAAGACGCCCACGGGCTATGAAATGCGGTCCGTTGGCCTTAATCCCAGAGCTTGCCAGTGTGCCGGTATTTCTGTCTATAAAAATATCATCCTATCGTCTCTGATCAGCGGCGGTTTGGCAGGAATTGCAGGGGTTTGTGAAGTGTCTGGACTGCATCACAAGCTTCTGGAAGGAATCTCTCCAGGCTATGGTTATATAGCCATTATTGTGGCCCTGTTAGGGAAAGACCATCCTTTGGGCGTGGTCATCTCAGCCTTGGGCATCGCCGCCCTGCAAGTGGGTTCATTGGGAATGCAGCGTATGGCCGGTGTACCTACCTCTATTTCATCCATCATTATGGGGGTTGTCGTCTTATTGATTCTGGCTCGTAAAACGATCTTTCGCCGGTTTTTAACGGAGGAATAGGAGGATGGAAATGGATTCTGGATTTGTTGCCCTTGTAACCATGTATTTGGTCGCCTCAGTAAGAATGGCAACTCCCCTGATCTTAGCAGGGTTGGGAGAGGCTGTGTCGGAGAAAGCAGGGATTCTGAATATCGGGGTAGAGGCAATCATGCTTTCCGGAGCGTTTTTCAGCTTTATTGTCGCCTTTTTTTCCGGGAACCTGTTCTTAGGTCTTTTGACGGGTATTGCCGGGGGCATCCTGGTCAGTATGATCCATGGCCTGTTGAGCATTCATTGTAAAGCAAATCAGACCATTGCGGGGCTGGCTCTTAATTTTATGGTGATGGGGTTAACAAGTTTTCTGTTTTTAATTGTCTTTGGTCAGACAACCACCATCCCATCCTGTGCTATGTTCAATGAAGTTAGAATTCCTTTGCTTTCAGACATCCCTATAGTCGGTCCAGCCTTGTTCAACCAGAATATCTTTGTTTACATAGCTCTGGCGGGCATTGTTTTGACGGCTGTGTTCTTTTATAAGACAGAGTGGGGAATTAATCTCCATGCTGTTGGAGAGCATCCTCAGGCGGCAAACTCTGCCGGGCTCAATGTCTTTGCTATTCGCTATTTTGCTTGTTTAGTAAACGGTATATTAGGCGGTCTGGGGGGAGCAAGCATAACCTTGGGGCAGCTGGGTTTTTTCATGGAGAATGTTACCTCGGGAAGAGGCTATATTGCTTTGGTGGTGGTTATTCTGGGGCGGCGCAACCCGGTGGGGATTTTGGCTGCGGCCATGGTGATCGGGTTTTCCCAGGCCCTGCAGTACAACCTTCAAACCCTGGGCTTTCCTATTCCCACTCAGGTATTTTCCATGTTCCCTTACGCAGTGGCTGTCATTGTGCTTTTCTTATCCATTGGCAAAAGTATCGACCCGGCTGCCCTGGGTATCCCTTTTGAGCGTAATAAACGGTAACGTTGGATAGTCAGCCAAGAGAGGTGCTGTCAAAAAAACAGAGACATCCCCGAACAGAGGAAGAGCTCAGCATAGGCTGCCTTTTCCTCTGTTTTCCTTTTTCATCCCTAAGGGACATGGGTTGGCTATAAGATTCTGAACTTTAATGGGATTGGCAATATTCGTTTAATATCTGGCGTTCAATGGTTTTTTGGCATAAATATTGCGTTAGTTTACAAGAAACAACAATGAAAGGAGGTTATTCATGCTGGGAATTGTCCGGAAGTAAAAAGGGAAAAAGGGGATGGAAATATGGGATCAGCGTTAGAAGATGTAGAGTTTAATTCTTTTCTTAAGAAGTTAATAATTTTTGCCAGTGGCGGTCCTTTTTTGGATGGATATATCATGGTTATTATTGGCTTGGCCCTTACTCAATTAGGCCCTCACCTTAATTTGGATGTTTTTTGGACTGGGCTGATTGGGGCATCGGCCCTTGCAGGATTGTTTGCCGGGGGTTTGGTTTTCGGCTACGTTACCGATTTGGTCGGGCGTCAGCTTATGTTCACCATCGATCTTGTCGCTATTATAATCCTTTCAATTTGGCAAATTTTCATCACGACTCCCCTTGAACTATTTCTACTGAGATTTGCCATGGGTGTTGCCGTAGGTGCCGACTATCCCATAGCAACTTCCTTAATCGCGGAATTTACCCCTCGCAGGTACCGGGCTATGTCCATGGGCTTTATTGCGGGGATTTGGTATGTGGGGGCAACCGCAGCGGACCTGGTAGGTTATTTCCTGCTCGATGTAGACGGCGGTTGGCGCTGGATGCTGGGAAGCGCTGCCCTGCCGGCGATAATACTCATAATCGGTCGTATAGGCACACCGGAATCTCCCCGCTGGTTAATGAGTAAAGGGCGTATTGACGAAGCCCGGGTGATTGTGAAAAAGGTGTTTGGCCCTGATGCTGAACCTATAGCGGATGAACACTTCGAAAAGACCCAGTTGAGGAAATTTATTAAACTAGGGTATTTCAAAAAACTGCTCTTCGTGGTGATTTTATATACTGCTCAGGTTTTGCCCATGTATGCCATTTATACCTTTGGCCCTCAGATCCTAAATGCCTTTGGCCTGGGCTCAGGGAATATGGCTGTATTAGGGGATATAGTCATCAGCGTCTTTTTCCTGATCGGCTGTATTCCGGCGATGTTTTGGCTGGAATCCTTTGGACGGCGAAGACTGTGTATTCTCGGTTTTATTTTTATGACTATGGCCATGCTGGTTCTGGGCTTGTTCCCAGGTGCCCCCATAGTTATTATCGTTGGCGCTTTTGCCCTATATGCCTTTTTTTCCGGCGGACCCGGAATTTTGGAATGGCTTTATCCCAATGAACTCTTTCCCACGGAGATCCGGGCTACGGCCATAGGAATTGCCGTAGCCTTCAGTAAAGTTTGCACATTTTTGGCTATGTTTGTTTTGCCCTATAGCATCAAAGAATATGGAATCGGAACAACCATGCTTATTGGGGCGGGAATATCAGTTGTCGGCTTAGCTGCATCAATCCTTTGGGCCCCGGAGACAAAAGGTATGACCCTTTCCCAGGCAGCAAATGTGATCATTAAATAAAAAGTCCGGCTTGTCAGGTGCCGGTGTAAAATAGTGTAGAATTGTAGATTCTACACTATTTTACGTTATATATACACCCTAGGGGCATTTCAGGATGAGGAAATTGATTAAATAGGATTTACAAACGGAATTGGCCGAAATATTCGCAATTTTAGAGTTTTGATAGAGTATTTAAAATTCTATTTGGAAGAGTACCTTCCATGGCATGAATCTTGCGATAAATAGGGGCAGATGACAGGTCCTGTTGAAGAATTAAAAAATTCTAAAAGGAGGCAGAGTATAGCCCTCGCCGGCGAGACCAACCTATCCCGGACATTCATTGGCCATTACTTTTGGCAGTAGGCAATGGGGATCAGCACAGCAGCGAGAAAAAGGGGAATATAGAATGTAAGAAAAATCTTGTATAAAGGAGAATGGTGATGAGTAATGCACCAAAAACGGTGGAAAAGCTAGAGACTGATAAAATCCTGTACTTTGTGCCGATTATATTAATTATCGGAGTTTGTATTTATCTGGGCTTGAACTTAGAAAGGGCCAATGAGCTGATCAATATCTCCTTTGCCTTTGTGACGGGTAATTTTAGCTGGTTTTATCAAATATTTACCTTTGGCTGTTTGTTAGTTTGTGTGTACTTGATCGTTGGCAAGTACGGTAATCTTCGCTTCGGAGATGAAAAGCCCGAGTTTTCCACTTTCAGCTGGCTGTCGATGATTTTTACCGCAGCTCTGGGGGGATCGTTGGTTTTGTGGGCGACGATTGAACCCTTTTATTATCTGATGGGACCCCCCTTTAGTGTGGAACCTTATTCTTATGAAGCTTATCAATGGGCAACCAGCTATCCTTTGTTTCACTGGGGTTTTACCGGCAACTCTATGTATTGTGCCTTGGGTGCAGCCTTTGGCTATATGTTCTGGGTGCGCAAGAAAGATGTGAATAGGGCCAGCAGCGCTTGTGCTATGCTCTTGGGAGAAAAAACGACCAGAGGCTGGATCGGCAAGGTGATCGATGTCTTATTGATCCTCTCCATTGTGGGCGGTATAGCGACAACTCTGGGTCTGGCGACACCCTTGGCCAGTGAACTGATTGTATCCGTTTTTGGCATCCCGCGGACTATGACCATGGATGTCAGCTTGATCATTTTCTGGATCATCGCCATTTCTCTTTGCGTGTACAGTGGATTGCATAAAGGAATTAAATTGATCAGCAACTTTCGGATGTGGCTAATCTTTGCAGCTCTGGCTTATGTGTTTATTGTCGGGCCAAAAGTCTTTATGTTAAATAACTTTTGTGAAGGTTTAGGCAATATGATGAATGACTTCTTTAAAATGAGTTTTTATACAGAACCTTTTGCCAATAAGGATTTTAACGGTTTCCCTCAATGGTGGACTATTTTCTATTGGGCCTGGTGGGCCAGTTATGCTTCGCAAATGGGTATTTACTTTGCCCGGATCTCCAAAGGCCGTACCGTCAGGGAATTCTGCATCGCGATTTTAACCGCCACGGGATTGGGAGTATGGATTTTCTTTGCCGTCTTTGGCAACTACACACTACACACCTTTATGAATGACCGCCTGCCGCAGTTGGCGGACACCTTGAACAATTTGGGCAACGCCTCGGCAGTCGTTCAGGTCTGGTCTACCTTACCTCTGCCGAATGTCTTTCTATTCGTCATGCTGTTAATGACTTTGGTAGCGACGATTACCTTGTTAAACGGCACGGCCTACACCTTGGCTATCCTGAGCACCAAAAAGATAACTGGAGAGCAGGAGCCGCCCGGTTGGAACCGGATATCCTGGGTATTAGTCTTAGGCATTTTAGCCTTGATTCTCATGGCTATCGGCGGTCTGAAAGCGGTTCAAACCTCCAGCGTTTTGGTATCCTTTCCCATGTTGTTTATTTTTATAATCATTATCGTTGGATTCTTCAAGGTGATTAAGGAAGATAACTGGGGCAACTTTCGGCGGGATGCGGCAAAAACTGTACCGGTTATTACTAAAGCTGACGCTGTAAACTCCGATGCTGAATCGATTTGAAAAAGAGGCTAAATGAACTTTATATCAACAGTATTGCCGGGGTCGCCCCGGCTTTTTACAGTTTCAGGTGTCCGTTTTCAAAGTGTCGATTCCCCGGAGAATACTTCAGGTGATTCAAGCGCTCCTAATGTGAAAAATTAAGTTAGCGGCTTTAAATTACTATCTATATTAAGCGCCTTTTGTTATAATCCAATCAAATATATGAATTAAAAGATCTGTCTGAATTGTACAATAGCTGAAAATATGAATATTACCCATAAATTCATATTGATGTGAGCGAAAAATTTGATGTAAAGTAGGTGGCCTAATGGCAAAGAATAGCTCTTTGATTAAAGACATGTTTGGAGCATTCATTTCGGATATACATCAGGGATTAGCCGTTATTGATTCAGCAGGTAGAGTAGAGATTTGCAACTTGACTTTTGCTAAATTATTTGGCAAAGATCAAGCCCATTTAATCAATAAGAATATTTCAGAAATTATTCCCGGATTTGACGAGAGTTGCCATGGAACTGAGACCTTTGTCAATCTGCGCCCCGATAAAAGCTTTTGTTTAAAAACACTGCCTTGCGGTAATGAAACCCTTGGTTCATTTTTTTGGGTCATAGTGCAAGACGAGGATCAAGATAAGGAAAAAACCTTGTTTTTAAATGAGGCCTTTAAAAAGATTCTGGATAATATCGACGAAGGGGTAATGGTGGTTGACGCTGAGAGCAGAGTCGCTTACTGTAATAAGGTCCAGTTAGAATTTGACGGCCTGGAACTTGATAAAATTATTGGGCGGAAAACCTCGGAAGTTTATAACTTTGCTCTGGAAGTCGGTACTCTGAAGAAATGCATAGATTCGGAAAACTACTTCGGTCCTTATGTTCAGTACTACTGTTCCAGCTATGGTCAGTACATTCGTGTCACCGGAAATAATTATCCCGTCAAACAAGGAGAAAAAACTACGGGAGCAGTCGCTGTCTACAGAAACCTGCAAGAGAGCGAAGAAATGGTTGCCAAAATAATTAACCTGCAAAAAAGGTTGAATCTTGAGCAGTCGGATTATCTAAGCGTCTTAGTCAGTGGTTCGTCAGCCAAAGAGCGGAAATTTACTTTTGAGGATATCCTGGGCGACAGCTCCCGTATTCATGACAGTATTGCCTGGGCGAAGGGGGCGGCTAAATCCGATTCGCCGGTTTTCATTTATGGGGAAACCGGTACCGGCAAGGAGATGTTTGCTCAGAGCATTCATAGCAGCAGCTGCCGCTGCCAAAAACCCTTAGTGTCCATTAACTGCGCTGCCATTCCCGAAACCTTGCTTGAGGGTATCATTTTCGGTACCGTTAAAGGTGTGTTTACCGGCGCTATCGACCGCAAAGGCTTATTTGAGGAAGCAGATGGCGGCACCCTCTTTTTAGATGAGATCAATTCTATGCCCCTCGGCCTGCAGAGTAAATTGCTCCGTGCCCTGGAAGAACGAAAGATCCGGCGGCTGGGAGGTAAGAATGAGATTCCTGTGGATGTCCGCATTATCAGTACCTGCAATATCGAACCTCTGGAACTCATCCAGCAAAATCTCTTGCGCAGCGATTTATATTTCCGGCTGGCCGTCATTAATTTGGAAATCCCGCCTTTGCGGGAGAGGAAAGAGGATATTAATCTCCTGGTCCGTTTTTTTGTGAAGAGTTTTAATCTGAAAATGAAAAAGAATATTTGTGAAATCTCCCCGGAGATTTTCAAGCACTTGGAAAGTCTCGATTGGCCAGGTAATGTCAGGCAGCTGAAACATTGGATTGAATCGGCGATGAATATGATTCCTGAGGATGAACCTGTTTTCAGCAAAAAATACATGCCCCGGAATTTCAAATCCTTTATGGGTCCCATCTCTTTAAACAATGAAAAGATAAAGCAGGAGGAAGTGTTTGCTGAAATCAAAGAGCAGGAACGTGCCCGGTTGATCAAGGCTTTGAAACAGCATGGTGGTAATATCACCAAGGCGGCCAAAGAATTGAATATCAGCCGCCAGGTCCTTTATTATCGCCTGCATAAACTGGGTATCAAATAACCCGGTTGTTTTTAAAATCGAAAAGCAGTGTAGATATATGTAGAAAAGTTAATGCTACATATTTCTACACTGCTTTTTTCTATTAACTGATTGCTTCGTCCACAGGAGCGAACCCATGGCATGGAGAGGCGGTACAGCCCACAAAGCGGCTGCGGGGATTGCGCAGCCACGGTTCACTCCATGTACTACCCGGAGGTTTGGCTTAAGCTCCCGCATCCGCGAGTGGGCGAGCCTTGGAATGCTGGGTGAGGGACGTGGACGAAGCTGCCCGACCCGGGAGAACTCCCGTTTTCATCCTCTACTGGTGCCGTGGCAGCGGTAGGAGCGGCTACAACAATTTCGATATTAAGAAATTATCCAAATCTTTTCACAAATATACTTTTTGGTATAACTTTTGCTACAGATAAAAAGCAGATAGCAGCTGTTATTAATAGAAAAAGAATCGGAACGGAGGTTAGAAAATGTCCAGAAATGCTCATGCCAGCTATACCAGATCGGGCAGCTTGGGAGTCAATGTTTTTTCAGGGGATGAGCTTTACGCTATTCATTGCTCGACTCTCGATGTGTTACAGCATGTAGGCGTGCGGGTGGATAGCAAGGAAGCTCAGGAAATCTTCTGCTCGGCAGGGGCCACGATGGATGCTAAGTCCAATATCGTGAAAATCCCTCCCTATATTGTTGAGGAGGCAGTCCGCTCAGCACCCAGCACTATTCTCCTCGCGGCCAGGGATCCCAAGAAAGACTATATTTTAGAAAGCAACCGGGTGGGATTTGTCAACTTTGGTGAAGGGGTCAATGTTATTGACCCGGTTACCAGACAATATCGCCGCAGCAATAAGCAAGATGTGGCTAATGCTGCAAAGATGAGTGATTACCTTTCGGAAATGGATATCAGCTATCGGGCGGTAGTGGCCCAGGATTTCCCGGGCCCCGTACAAGCCCTGCATAATGCGGAAGCCATCTTCCCCAATACAAGCAAACACTTTTTTATCGGGGCAGATGGGGTAAGCAATGCGCGGAAATTGATTGCCATGGCGGCAGCGGTGGCAGGCGGCCGGGATCAGTTGAGGGAAAGACCCTTGATCAGCTTTAATGTCTGCCCCACCAGTCTGCTCAAGTTGATTCCCGAATGTACGGACGTGGTGATTGAAGCGGCGCGGGCAGGAATTCCGGTCAATATCATCTCTATGGCTCTGGCGGGTGCCACTTCGCCGGTGACCCTGGAAGGAACCCTGGTTACCCATAACGCAGAAGTATTGAGTACCGTCATTCTCAGCCAGTTGGCCTGCAAAGGAGCGCCCTGCATTTACGGGTGTTCAACGACGATCATGGATATGAGGCACACTACGGCGCCCGTTGGCTCCCCTGAGCTGGGGATGATCAGCGCGGCGGTAGCTAGGATGGCTCAGTATTACAATTTACCCAGTTTTGTTGCCGGCGGATAGGCAGACAGTAAAATACCCGATGCTCAAGCTGCTCATGAAAAAACTCTGACAGGTCTCCTCGCTGCCCAGGGCGGCGCGAATCTGATCTATGGAGCGGGCATGCTGGACATGGGAATGACCTTTGACTTTGCTCAGTTTGTCATGGACAACGAAATATTTAAGATGATCAGGAAAGTCCTGAGTGGATTTAACGTATCTGATGAGAACATGGCTGTGGATATAATCAAGGAGATTGGTCCCGGCGGCGAGTTCGTCAGTCATCAGCATACCTTTGATCATTTTAAGAAGGAGCAGTCCCAAACCAAATTGTTTGATCGGTCCATGCGGGAAACTTGGGTGCTTGAGGGAGAGACAAATTTGACGGACCGGGCCTATGCTGAAGCTAATTTTATTTTAAACAATCATAAGCCTCTGCCCTTGGCTGATAGTGTGATGCAGACCATTCGAGATATCGTAAAGGAAGCGGAAAAAGAATACGGGGTAGCGGAAGAATAATTGTGACGCCCCAAAAAGAAAGCGGAGGGATTAGCATGGCTAATGACGAGATTTTGCAGAAAATTATTGAAGGTGTTCGTGAAGGCGACGCAGCCCAAGTACCGGAGTGGACAAAAAAAGCAATTGCCGCCGGGATCGAACCCCTCGTGGTGATTAATGAGGGCCTGACTAAAGGAATTCAGGCTGTAGGCGCCTTGTTTGCCAATGGAACCTACTTTTTGCCGGACTTATTGTTGGGTGCCAAGGCCATGGATGCGGGAATCAAAGTAATTGAGCCCTTAATGGCCGGTCAAAAAAGGGAGTTTTTAGGCCGGGTGTTAATGGGAACCGTGGAAGGCGATTTGCACGAAATCGGTAAAAATATTGTCATCATGATGTTAAAGACAGCAGGATTTGAAGTGCGCGACATAGGGATTGACGTTCCGGCTAAAAAGTTTATCGAGCAAACCCTGGAATTCAAGCCTGATATTATTGGAATTTCCGCCCTTTTAACAACCACTGTCGGGCGGCAGAAAGAGATTATTGAACTTCTGCAGGAAGAAGGTCTCAGAGACAAGGTTAAGGTGATGATAGGCGGAGCACCTATCAACCAGAATTGGGCTGATACTATTGGAGCCGATGGCTATGCCGAAGATGCTTCGGTAGCTGTTGAAGTTGCCAAACGGCTTCTGGGAGCGTAGTTGGGGAATTGACTGGTAGTTAAGAGAAAATGGAGGGAGAAAAGATGAAATTCGAATACTATTCAGAAGCGCAACTTTTACAGGTACATGAAGCAAGCCTTGATCTCTTGAAAAAAGTGGGAATCAGCACAAGTTCAGAGCGATTCCGGACCTTGCTTTTAGATCACGGCTGCCTTGAAAAGGGTAAGAGGATTCTTTTCACTCAGGATGTTATTGACAAAGGAATGAAGTCAGTACCGGCTGTTTTCAATCTCTATGGCAGAAATGACCTGCATCAGTTGGAAATCGGCAGCAAAAAAGCATACTGCCAGACCTTGGTCGGAGCACCGTCGGTGATTGATATCGAGAGCGGGGAGCGCAGGGATGCCTTGCTCAAGGATTTAGAGGATATCACCCGCTTGGCGGATGCCCTGGACAATGTCCATATTATTTCCCCTCTTTTTCCCAGGGATGTGCCTCAGGAAATCATTCTCACGGTTGAGACGGCTACCTGTCTGCGCAGTACTTCCAAACCTCTGAGTATTTGCGTGGAATCTTCCCGGGAGTTGAAATTTATTATCGAACTGCTGGTGGCGGCGGCAGGCAGCGAAAAGGCCCTGAGGGAAAAACCCTTGGCCACTTTGCCCGTTTCGCCGGTTAGTCCGTTGGGCTATGGCTTCGATCCGGCGGAAGCCCTTTTGGATGTAGTTGAGGCTGGCCTGCCTTTAGGCGTGGAGCCTTGCCCGCAAATGGGAGCTACCGGCCCCATGAGTATGAATGGCCTTGTGGCTATGCACAATGCCGAAATCCTGGCGGGCGTGATTGCGGCCCAGCTTTACAAACCGGGCTGTCCTTTAACCATGTCCTCACGGGCTACATTTATGGATATGAGGACGGGCCTTGGTTTATGGGCCATGCCGGAAATGGGTATGATGTCTGCAGGGCTGAATCAATTGGGACGTTATTATCAGATTCCCGTTGCTCCCGGCGGATATTGCGGAAGTTCAAAGATTGCCGATATGCAGAGCGGGTATGAACATCTTTATAACGCTTTAATGGAGGCGCTGGCCGGCAGTGATATCATTGGCTCGGCAGGTTCTCTGGATAATGCCTTAGTAGAGTGTTACACCATGCTGGTCATGGATAATGAGATCTCTTCCGTGGTGCAAAGAACCATCAAAGAGTTTGAAGTTAACGACGACAATTTGGCAGTGGATGTTATCGCGGAGATAATTGAGAACAACGATAATTTCCTCGGCCATCCCCACACCAGAAAATATCTGCGTGCCGGGGAACTCTGGGTACCGACTATTAGTCAGAGACAAACCTTCGAACAATGGGCGGTTAAGAGCCAGAAAGTTGAAGATATAGCTAAAGAAAGGGCTAAGAACTTAATAACGACACATCAACCGGCACCTCTAAGCAGCGAAGTTGAAAAAGAATTCACAAAAATAATTGCTGATGCGAAAGAAGCCTTGATGTAAATAGGAAGGTTAAAGTTTACAAGGAGGAAACAGGGAATGGCAATTTATGCGGAACTTGCCCAAAGTGTTATTTCAGGCCAGAGGGATAAGGTTAGGGAGCTGGTTTCCAATCTTATCGCAGCAGGAAATAGTCCGTTGGAGATCGTAAACGAGGGTTTAATTGCCGGAATGGATGTAGTAGGAGTTCGCTTTAAGGCTGGGGATATGTTTGTGCCGGAAGTGCTCATGTCCGCCAAGAGTATGACCGGCGGGCTGGAGATTCTGAAACCCTTAATTGCTGCCGGGGATCAAAAAAGCAATGGCAGGATTCTGATTGGGACGGTAAAAGGAGATCTTCATGACATCGGCAAAAACCTGGTCAGCATGTTGATGGAAAGTGGCGGCTTTGAAGTGATAAATATGGGAGTGGATATCTCCAGTGACGACTTTATTGCCGCCAGTGCTGAGCATAAACCGGATATCATTGCCTTGTCGGCACTTTTAACCACAACCATGCCGATGATGAAAGATGTCATTGATCTTTTAACGGAAAAGGGTTTAAGAGACAAGGTTAAGGTCATTGTCGGGGGAGCGCCGGTTTCCCAGGAGTACGCAAACATGATTGGAGCGGACGGTTATGCCCCGGATGCCGGCTCGGCGGTAGAGCTTTGCAGGCAGCTTCTGGCGCTGTAAATTAAACCTTACATGAGGAGGAAATCAAGTGATCATTGTCGGAGAACTGATTAATGCCAGCCGCAAAGTCATTGGCGAGGCCATTAAAGCCCAGGATATCGAATATATTCAAAAGGTGGCCAGGGATGAGTTCGCGGCGGGGGCAAATTATATAGATGTTAACGCGGGGATCTTTGTCGGTAAGGAGATAGACTACCTGCAATGGCTTGTCAAAGCCGTTCAGGAGGTAGTGGGTGCGCCCTGCTGTCTCGATAGTCCCGACCCCAAGGCGATTGAGGCCGCCTTATCCGTTCATAAGGGTATTGCTATGATCAATTCCATATCCCTGGAGAAAGAACGTTATGATGCCTTGATTCCTGTCGTTGCGGGTACAGACTTAAAAGTTGTAGCCTTATGCATGAGTGATGAAGGAATGCCCGAAACTATGAATGATCGGCTGAAGATTGCCGATAAGCTCATCAATGGGCTGGTCCAAAACAATGTGTCTCTTGATAATATCTATGTAGATCCCTTGGTTCAACCAATCTCTGTGAACAGTACCTTTGCTGCGGAATTTATCAATTCTGTTGAGGCCATTATGACGCAATTCAAAGGAGTTCATACCATGTGCGGCCTGTCTAATATATCCTATGGCCTGCCGGAGCGAAAATTCATGAATCACGCCTTTGCCATTATGGCGATTACGAAAGGGCTGGATGGTCTAATAATCAATCCCTTGGATAAAATGATGATGGCAAGCCTGATTACGGCAGAGACACTGATTGGTCGAGACGATTATTGCGGCAGATATCTTAAGGCTTATCGCAATAAACAATTCGAGATGTAGAAGAACGTTAGAGGGCTGGTTGCAAACTCATTTTGCAACCAGCCCTCTATGCTTATTAAAGTTTTGCCTGTCTTGAGAGGGTCAAAAAATCAGAGGATTGCCTGTTCAGATCTTGCTGGTTATAATGACCTTATCAAGAGGGAGGGAAGAGACCTTATATGAAAGAAACCCTTAGCATTGGAGAAATAAGTGCTTTATTTCATTTGAACGTGCAGACCCTTATCTATTATGATTCCATCGGTTTGTTGGTTCCGACAGAACGAAATCCGAGTAACGGTTATCGCAGATATCGGTTTGACCAAATTTATAAACTGGCAACCATACGTTATTTAAGCCGGCTGGGCTATTCCCTTAAAGAAATTGGCGATTCCTATTTAGAATCACGGGATATCGAAACAACATTAGAACAGTTTGAAAAGCAGTCAATTATTCTAAGGAAAAAGGCAGAAAATCTCCTTAATACGGATAGAGCGATTCAGCAGAAAATTAATTTTATTAAACAGGAATTGCCGAAAGTGGACGTTGAGAGTGTCTCCATTAAAGAATTTCCGGAAAGGCACTACTTCCCAATTGGCGGGGAAGAACTGCTCTATGGGGATGATTGGTTCTACTTAAATCCCACGGTGGTTTTTTATAAAAATGATTCCAAATATTTTGGTGCCTATCTGTTTGATGATGGAGAAAACACCATCTTGCAGCAAGAAATGACGGATTCTCTGCAATTT
The DNA here is from genome assembly GCF_000235605.1 of Desulfosporosinus orientis DSM 765. Classification (GTDB taxonomy): domain Bacteria; phylum Bacillota; class Desulfitobacteriia; order Desulfitobacteriales; family Desulfitobacteriaceae; genus Desulfosporosinus; species Desulfosporosinus orientis. The sequence continues at coordinate 4,281,148 of NC_016584.1, read as the reverse complement.
CCATTCATACCCGCCGGACGTTTTCTCTGCGGTTATCATCAGGGGGCGTATGAACATATCTATGATAGTGAATTGCGTATTCGTGCGGCAGGCGGGGATTTAGATCTTGTTGATATGACCATTAACTTTAATATTATTGACCAATTTGTTGAACGGGACAGCAGTCGCTATATCACGGAAGTACAAATTCCTATTGTCCAAAATGAGGAGGATCGTTGGAAGTTTTTGAGTTTTTAGATGGTCTGCCAAAACCAGTGGCACGGATTATTTGGTTTACGGTCTTGCACAGACAAATACTTCAAGAAAAGATGTTGTCTTAATACTGAACCGGCTGATGGTAGAAATCCTGGAATATAGTAAGGATGGGGACCTATTTGCTGATTGAGAATGGATGGTTATAGAAAGATCCCGGCCGATGATTTGCCGGGATCTTTTTTAAATATTACGGATCTGAACAAAAATCAGTAAGGCAACGTTATTTTAAGAAACTCCAAAATTTTATAGGACAGATAGAGCTGAAACAATACATCACCATTATTTAAGTCTACATTTAAAAGGTTTTCTATTTTTTCAATTCTATGGAACATAGTATTGCGGTGGATATTCAAGCTATTGGCCGATTCTTTAATATTTTTAAAATTGAGGAGGTAAGTATATAAGCTGCGGGCATAATCTGTTCCGTTCTCATTATCATAGTCAATAAGCCTTAACAAAGAAGAGTGAATTAAGCGTTTAGACCTTTCACCGTAGTAATTGATTAAATCAAATATTAAAAAATCCTCATAGTTATAAAGCTGTTTCTCACTATGAAGGAGATTTCCTAAGGCTATGGCTTCGACAGACTCAAGATAATAGTCTTTTACCTCGGTTAATTTCCAGAACGGGCGGCTGATCCCTGCCTGGAGGTTATTTGCCCGGATAAACTCTTTTAATGATTTTAATTCGATGTTTAGAAAATATCGTTCGTTCTCACAGCTCGCGAGTATTACAATAGTTTGTTTATAAACTATGGCTTTGGAATGATTTAGTTTTTTCTCGATTTCATCTCTCATGTAGGGAAGAGTAGACCTTGACTTATCAAAATTTTGAATATTAATGGTTAATACGAATAGCTTACGTTGAAACTTTAAACCTAGAATTTTCATTCTTTCCATAATTAATTGTTCGTCTTCCAAAATCCCATCAAGCAAATCATACAAGAAGCTTTGATACATCAGTCCCTGGGAAAAATCGATATTATTCGATTTTTGCAGTTCAATTGAAAAGGCATCGCAAAACAAGGAGACTAATTCTTTATCGCTTTCTTTAAAGCCCTGATTATGGGCACACACAACCATAGTGGCAATATCTCTGTTGTTGATACGGATCTTACCGATGAGTCTGGGGTACTTGCAGTAAGGATCTGACCAGAAGAAAGGGGTTTCATTTCTGGCTATTTCGTTATATAGACTATTCCTCACATAATAAGAATAGGTTTGAAAAACAAAGTTATTATTGGTTTTGAGCTCATTCCAGACGGGATCATCCGTCACTTTAGATTCACCCGTTGTGGCCAACAGCTTTACACTGTAGTCGGTAATTGTAAAAGGGTTGCCCAGAGTTTCATAGCCAAGATCGACGAGGGCTTGCAGTCCTGATTCCTTGCTGAGGATCTTTACTAGTTTTAAAGATATTTGAGAAAGCAGAGGATTATTGTCCATAAGAAGACCTCCTTGTCTCCGGCAGTGTGCATAATACACATTTAAAAACATCTATTTTGTAGATTTGCCCAAAGGTAGATTTTTAAATAAATCGAATATTCTCATATACGAACCTATTCTGACAAGAAAGGGGATTTATTGTCAGCTACTTGTATTTTAACATCAAATCTTGGCTTAATCTAATTAATCAAAGTCAGCATTTATAATCACAAGGAGGAATTGAAAATGGCAAAGATTGAAGATGTAAAAGCTATGGTAGAAGCGGGAAAAGCTAAACTCATTCCGGGTCTGGTGCAGGAGGCACTTGATGAAGGGAGCTCAGCGGCAGATATTCTTCAGTCTATGATAGATTCCATGGGGATTATTGGTGACAAGTTTTCGGCTGGGGAAGTGTTCGTGCCGGAAATGCTGATGGCTGCTAAAGCTATGTCTAAGGGTGTGGAAGTTCTTAAACCTCTTCTCACTGGGAATGCTGCATCCTCTCTAGGAACTTGCGTTATCGGCACGGTTCAAGGGGACCTGCATGACATCGGTAAAAATCTCGTTTCCATGATGATAGAGAGTGCCGGATTTAAAATGATTGATCTTGGCGTAGATGTCGGTGCCGAGAAATTTATAAATGCCGTCAAAGAGAATAATGATGTTAACGTTGTGGCTTTATCAGGGCTTCTTACGACAACATTGCTGGCCATGAGGGAAACTGTTCAAGCTCTCAAAGCCAGTGGTTTAACAGGATTCAAAGTTATTGTAGGCGGAGCTCCTGTATCTCAGGAAATGGCAGATGAAATAGGGGCAGATGGTTTTGCTCCCGATGCTGGAAGTGCTGCAGTAAAAGCCAAAGAATTGGCAAGCGCTTAACATTGCCTTATTGCTTTAATTTCAAGGGTTAATAAAAAGGAGGGCAAATTAATGTTAACAAAGAGGCAGAACTTACTGGAAACCATCAAAGGCGGTAATCCTGATCGTTTTGTAAATCAATATGAATTTATGGACATTATTCTGGAATCTCCTGTGAAGCTTATGTGCGAACCAGGTACGGAGTTTAAAAATGATTGGGGAATTACTTTCAGATGGCCGGAAGGCCAGCTTGGCCAGTTTCCGGTGCATGATGAGGAGCACAAGGTATTAAAAGATATTACCGAGTGGAGAAAATACGTTAAAGCACCTGTTATCGATAATTCTGATGAAGCTTGGGCAGCGGCGGTAGCCCATGCTAACTCAATCGATCGCAATGAGCAGTTTGTTACAGCTTTCGTCGCTCCCGGTGTCTTTGAAATGTGTCATCATCTTATGAGTATGGAAGATGCTTTAATGGCTCTTTGTGAAGAACCCGAATACATGCATGAACTCATAGATTACCTTACGGAAGCTGAACTCAACTATGCTAAGATACTTATTGATCGTCTCCATCCGGATGCTCTTTTCCATCATGACGATTGGGGCAGCCAAAAATCGTCCTTTATATCACCGGCGATGTTTGAAGAGTTCTATTTACCGGCTTACAAGAAAATTTATGGTTTCTATAAAGCCAATGGCGTAGAGTTAATCGTTCATCACAGCGATTCTTATGCGGCGAATTTGGTTCCGTATATGATTGAAATGGGAATCGATATTTGGCAGGGTGTAATGACCACAAATAACACCCCTGAACTGATCAAGAAATATGGGGGACAAATCAGTTTCATGGGGGATATTGACAGTGGTGTTGTGGATTTCCCAGGATGGACGCCTGAACATGTAGAACAAGAAGTCGAGAGAGCCTGTAAAAATTGCGGGAAATTATATTTTATTCCTAATCTTACTCAAGGTCTTAATTTCAGTTCCTTCCCCGGTGTCTACGATAGCGCCAGTGAAGCAATTGACAAAATGAGTAAAAAAATGTTCTGAAACTAAATGCCTTCGGAGTTTTTTTCGAAGGCATCATTCGTGTCCTTCTGAAGCCTTGTGCAGAGGAGTTGAATTTATGAGCTCGGATACCCATCAGCTGATGTCTTTGTTAAAATCTATGGGGGTTAATCAATCAGCAATTATCGCAGTGGAAGATGTTAAATTTGATGAGGACTTCAGGAAGCAATGTGAGCAAAATTCCTGTGGAAGTTATAACAAAAATTGGATGTGTCCGCCTGGGGTAGGTCCTATTAATGAATTGAAAGAAAAGGCTCTGAAATTCAAACAGGGATTATTATTTCAGACAGTCTATGCACTCGAAGACTCTTTCGATTATGAAGGTATGCAGGAAGGCATCAAAAATCATACCGAAATACTCAGGAAGGTATTGGACTATATAAAGAGTGGCAGGTTTTTTGATGAATTTCTTCCTTTGAACGTGGGCCCCTGTACCTACTGTGGTCGTTGTGCCTTTTTGGATAGTCAGGAGTGTCGATTTCCTGAAGAGGCGGTATCTTCAGTGGAAGCCTATGGGATTGATGTCATGGCCTTGGAGAAGAGTTACGGTATGTCCTATAATAACGGCAAAAATACTATATCATGCGTCAGTCTTATTTTGTTTAATCTCAAATTGTCCTAGCTAATTTCTTTGATTTTGCTGTAGTAAACCACTCGGGTAAAGAATATTGCATAAAAAGATACGCCTTTAAACGTCTAAAAAGACGTTTGAAAGGCGTATTCTCGTTGCGACGATTTTTTTATTTATAAGAATCATTTTTCGCTAAATTTCGCCACTAAATTGGAATATAGTGTCCTTGAAGCCTAATTAAGAAACTGAACTGTAACTCTAATTGATGATAAATACTACTTAGATGGGAGAGACATCATTGATTGTAATAATCACTGTTTACTTAATTTGCAGTAGTGTTTATATTTTTATGGGCATTACCATTCTTTCCAAAGACCCTAAAAGTAAAATAAACAAAATTTTTTTTACAGTTTGCTTAAATCTTTCACTTTGGGCTTTTTGTTATGCTTTAGTGTCAGGTTCAACAAGTGCTGAAAGGGCAGCATTCTATAATCGCTTGTCATCACTTTTTTGGTCATCATTTTCCAGCCAGTTTTTATATTTATCCATTTATCTCACGGAAAATGATAAGTACTTGAAGAAATTATGGCAGCACATTGCTCTTTTTGTGCCTGCTATAATCTCAATTTATCTATATTTTATTAAACAAATTACTGTTTGTGAGATTGTTCAGGTTCCCTATGGCTGGGCATTCTTGAGTCCGAAAGGGAAGGGATTATTTTGGGATAACTTCTATAGTATCAATTATATTATCTACACCCTAATCAGTATTTGGTTGATTGTGCAATTTGGAAAAAAATCAAAATTGAAAAGGGTCAGGAAGCAAGCCAAGGTTTTAACCTATTCAATCATTACGGCTTTAGCAATTGGTTCGATAACGGATATTGTTCTTCCATTATCAGGAATCGAAACTATGCCGAAACTCGCACTGGTTTCGATCTTAATAGTGATTGGCGGAATTTGGTATTCGTCAAGCAAATATAAATTGATGACCTTATCAACGGAGAGTGTTGTATTAGATGTTTTAAAAATAATGAATGATGGGTTGATTATTGCCGACCAAGACGGGAAAGTATTAAACGCCAATAACGGTGCCCTCCGATTGTTAGGATACGAAAAAAATGAAATCAGGGGTTTGTCCATAAAGTCGCTTTTTCATTATAACCTGGAACAATTTACCCGGGGAATATCCAATAAATCCGAAACAGAGATTATCTCAAAGAATAATGAGATGATCCCAGTCTCCATTTCCTCATCGGTCTTACTGGATGATTTTGGCGATGAATTGGGAACCGTTATTATCTTTCAAAACATTACGGAGATCAAAGAGATTCAAAAGCAATTAAGCAAAGCCCACGAAGCGATTAAAGAAGATAATTTGCGTTTGCATGACTTAATTAACAGTCTTCCCGGCCTAGTGATTGTCTTGAAAGAAAATTATGAAGTGCGCTTTGTGAATCGTAATTATAGTTCAGTCTTTGGAGTGACTGAGGGGAAATTTTGCTATGAAGCAGCCGGCAAAGAACCTTGTAAGCACTGCCGGCTGAAGGAGGTATTTCAGAAGGAGCATTTCGATAAAATGGAAGAATTACTTTTTAACAATCGGATTTACGAGGTTACAATGAGGCTGATTCGCGATGTCGATGGCTCAAGGCTCGTAGTAAGAACTTTATATGATGTAACAGATCGAAAAGAGGCCGAACAAGAGTTACTGCGCTTACAAACAGAAATGACGCATCTTGAACGACTAAATTTAGTAGGACAAATGGCAGCAGGGATCGCTCACGAGATTCGAAATCCCTTAACAACCGTACGAGGATATCTCCAGCTGATGGGAAGTAAAAGGGAGTTTCAATCACTAGAGCCTACATTCAAACTTATGATTGATGAACTGGATAGAGCAAACATGATTATCTCAGACTACTTAGCACTGGCAAAAAAATCAGACTCAGAGCGTTGTTACCAGAATATCAATGAGATTTTGCATCGTTTATATCCACTTCTTGAAGCGGATACTTATGCCCAGAATAAAAAAATTGTGTTTGCCCCAGGCCCTACTCGGGATATTCTCTTGAATACAGAGGAAATTTCTCAATTAGTGCTAAATTTGTGCCGCAATGGGATTGAGGCGATGGGGGCAGGCGGAACTATAACATTACGTACCTACTGTGAAGATAACCATGTGGTATTTTCTGTTCAGGACGAAGGCAGTGGGATCCAAGCGGAATACATGGACAGGCTAGGAACCCCTTTTTTTACTACAAAAGAGAATGGTACCGGGCTGGGACTAAGCATTTGTTACAGCATTGTTGAACGTCACGGTGCAACTATTGATATTCATAGCACTCCCAGAGGAACAACTTTCTTTGTGCGTTTTCCTATTCCTAACGGCACTTACATATTGCTAAATCAAGAGGGCACAATAAACGTCAGATAACTGAAAGACGAAGGAGATAAAGCATGAAACGGTATCTGACTTTGATTATTGCCTTCATAATAATTCTAATGCTCGAACTCAGTGGTTGTTCAGGCGTTAATTCACCCCAGTTGAGCTCTCCTCAGCATGCTGATGAAAAGGGACAGCTTCCGGAAGCAGAAGCATCTCGTGACGATGTATTGGGATCGGGAAAGCGTGTTGTTTTGGGCTTTTACACGGATTTTGGAAAAGCATCGAAGGATTCATTGACGAAGAATATTAAAGCCCTTGATGAAGTAGCCTTTTTCTGGTACTCATTTGATGGCACTGGAAATCCTAAGCCTGTAGGGAATGTGGATTTAAGCCTAAAGGACGCTGCCCAAAAAGGCGGAGCAAAAGCTTATGCCTTAGTCCATAATTTGGGTGCGAAAGGTTTTGACTCACAATTAGCCCATCAGGTTTTGGCAAATAAGAATGTTCGTGCAGATTTTATTAAAAATCTTGTAACTCTCACGATTACAGAACATTGGGATGGCATTGCCATAGATATTGAAAAGATTCCGGCCGACGATCGTAATGACTACTCCGCTTTTCTGGCAGAATTGAATAGTGCCCTAAAAGCCAAAAACAAAATTCTTAATGTATCCATAGCTGCAAAGTACCAGGATGATCCCAAAGATCTCTGGTCTGGAGCCTTTGATTATGCGGCAATTGGTAAAGCAGCGGATCAAGTGGTCTTAATGACTTACGAAGAACATGGGGTGGACACTACTCAAGGTCCTATAGCATCCTATGGTTGGGTTAACAGGGTTATCAATTTTGCCAAAGGCAAGATACCGGAAGAAAAGATTGTCATGGGACTGGCTGTTTATGCCAGCAACTGGGCATCAAACAAGCCTACCATGCCAACCTATTTAACCTATGCAAAAGCTGTGGAATTGGCTAAGAAGAATAACGTAAGCATCCTTTATGATGAAACTCAGCAAGTTCCTCATTTTACCTTCACCACTGCCGGGATACGCCATGAAATTTATTTAGAGAATACTCGCAGTCTGGCTGCGAAATTAACGATTGCTAAGAAAAATCAACTGCATGGAGTCGCCATTTGGAAATTGGGTATAGAAGATCCTTCTCTCTGGTCTGATGTTCTTAAAGATTACCCTTCGGCTCATAAATAGTTACCATGCAATCCAGCCCCCTAAGGTTGGATTTGCTATTTATTCCTGAGTAGGGCAATATAAGATTAGACATTTTACATAGTCAAATCGGCCAGTGAGGTTGCTTATGATCGGAACATTAAGGATGTATGGGGTATTTACTCGTAAATCCATGCAAAGAGCAGCGGCGTATCGCTTTGATGCTTGGACAAGAATTCTGGGCAATATTATGATGCTCTTTATGTGGGGGTTTGTTTGGTATGCCCTTTATCGCGGAAGAGGAACGGTTGAAAGCGTCTCCTTTCATTCTATGCTGAGCTATATTTTAATCAGCCAAGCACTTCAGGGAATCCATGGCGCAGGGACTCCCCTCTGGGAGATACAGGAACGGGTACGGACCGGGGATATTGCCATGGAAATGCTCAAGCCCTATGATTATCCTACACGCATGTTGTTCACAGATTTTGGGAGTATCATCTTTTATTTTCTCACGGCAGTGCTGCCCCTTTATACCGTTATTTTTCTTATCTTCAGTCCGGCAATGCCTACAACCTTTACCCAGGGAGCTGTATTCATTCTTTCGGCAGTTCTAGGTTATTTTATTCGCTATTGTATCGAACTGACTTTTGGCTTATTTACCTTTTGGTTGGTTGAAACCGGAGGTGTCGAGGATATTTTTTATTTCTCTATCTCATTGTTCTCGGGCTCCGTGGTTCCCCTCTGGTTTTTTCCCGATTGGCTTGAAAACGTAGCTCGTTACCTGCCCTTTCAAGGGATATATTTTGTGCCAAATTCCATTTTTGTGGGACAATTAAGGGGTGAAGCCTTGCTGAAAGCACTTTCGACCCAAGTCATCTGGTTGGTGGTGTGTTATGCAATCCTTCGTTATGTTTGGGCTAAGGCCTCTATGAAAATTGTCATTCAGGGAGGGTAATTAATGCTGCGCTCTTGGCTAAGAGGAATAAGATTGTATTTCTATATGATTGGGGTTAGTATTACGACCCAGCTTCAATACCGTTATGCCTTTGTTATGAATATTTTAGGCTGGGCTATGACCTATGCCGGTACAGCGATTACCATGTGGGTATTGCTCTATTCCTTTGGAGCCATTGAAGGCTGGAGTTTCTGGGAACTTCTCTTTTTGTTTGCACTGTCCGTGTTATCTTGGGGAGTCTGTGTCGTTTTCTTTTTTCACTTTCGGACCTTGGACCAATTTATTGTTCAAGGAACCTTTGACCGCTTTTTGGTCAGGCCGATTCATCCCTTTTTTCACTTCATGTCTATGAAATTTGACGTGGGTGCTTTTGGACAGTTTCTTTTTAGCGTTGTGGCGGTGGCAATGGCTTACAACCGGCTGGGCCTGCATTGGAATCTTTGGCAGTGGTTTGTTTTTCTGGGGGCGGTGATTGGGGGAACTCTCATTCAAGGAGGGCTTATAATTGCCATCTCGGCAATGGCCTTTTGGACGACTCGCTCGGAGCGTTTTTATTGGGTTGTTATGTGGCCGGCGAAAAGCCTTATGAACTATCCTCTCTCCATCTATCCCCGGGTAGTACAGGTACTGGTAACCTTCATACTGCCCTTTGCCTTTGTCAACTATCTCCCAGCTCTTCTCTTATTGGGGAAAACAAAGGGAATCTATCCCCCTTACTGGGGTTTTTTTAGTATCTTAGTTGGTGCTGTTTTCTTTTGGCTTTGCTTTCAACTTTGGATGTTGGGTTTAAATAAGTATAAAAGTGCAGGTTCATAAGGATGGAGTTAGGTTAGGGAGGCATTATTTTCATGAGTTTGATAGAGGTTAACCATCTCTCCAAGGAGTTTAAGATTGCTAAACGCCAAGAGGGAATTAAGGGAGCATTGCGAAGTTTATTTCATAGAGAATATACGACGAAACTGGCTGTGCAGGATATTTCCTTTGCTGTAAACACAGGGGAGATTGTGGGATATATCGGCCCCAATGGAGCAGGCAAGTCGACTACGATAAAAATGCTCACTGGGATTCTTGTTCCGACCTCGGGTGATATCCGAGTTAATGATATTATGCCCTTCAAAGAACGCCAAAAGAATGCCCGGCAAATAGGAGTGGTTTTTGGCCAGCGCAGTCAACTTTGGTGGGATCTTCCCACCATTGAATCTTTTGAACTGTTGCGTCAGGTATTTCAAATTCCTTATGATCGTTACCGGAAAAACATGGCTCGATTTTCCGACATATTGGGTTTAGAGGAGTTTTTGCAAACACCTGTACGTCAATTATCCTTGGGTCAAAGAATGAGGGCAGACATTGCCGCGTCCTTACTTCATGATCCTGTCATCCTATTTCTGGATGAGCCAACGATTGGCTTAGATGTAGTGGCCAAAGAACGAATGAGGAACTTCATCCGGGAAATTAACCGGGAGAGAGGGGTTACTGTCATCCTCACGACCCACGACATGTCCGATATTGAAAAGCTTTGTCAAAGGATGATTTTAATTGATCATGGGCAAGTGATGTATGACGGTGAATTGGCAAAAATCAAAGAAAAGTTTGGAAAAGAGCGGGTTTTAATTATTGATCTGGAAGAGGAGACTATGAACTTTACAGTTAAAGGGGCAAATATCATCAAACAAGAAGGAAACCGCTATTGGCTGCAGTTTAATCGCGATGTGATGAGTGCTTCCCAATTGATTAGCCAAATCTCGGAGAGTTATGAAGTTAAGGACTTATCCATCCAGGACCCGGAGATTGAGGTAATGATTCGTAATATTTACGAGAGTGGAGTCAAGGAAGGTGTAATATAATTCCCTTAGGCAGCCATTTTATTAAGGGATCGAACAGACCAGCAAAAGGTGATAATGGCAAGTAAGCCAATAATAATGAAACCTATGGTAATGTCTCCATTCCATAGATAGCCGGAAAATAAGGCGCGAGAAGCATTCACAGCATAGGAAAGAGGATTGATTTTAGCCAGATTTCTGAGCCAAAGAGGAGCTAAGGCCAGGGGTAACATAATCCCCGACAGCAAAGAAATAGGTAAAGCTATAGTATTGAGTGTCGAAGCAAGGGTATCTTCAGACTTGAAGACTAGTGCGAAGGCATATGACATTGAGGCCATTGCAATTGCAATTATTGCGTAGAGCAGCAAGGAGATCAGAAACCCTCCGATGTTGACTCTTAATCCAAAAGGAAGAGCAAATAGAGTGATTAAGCTGCATTGCACCAGGAGCACAACGACATCTTTTAAAATTCGGCCTAACATGATCGCCGTTCTATTGATCGGGGTGACTAAAAGGCGCTCAATCACTCCCGTACGGATTTCATCGACAAGACCGAAACCGACAAAAGCAGATCCGAATAAAGCCAGCATGACTAACAAACCAGGTATGAATACTTCCACTGTCCTGCCTTCCGGCAAACCTGGCACTCCCCCTAAGCCTTTCAAAAGCGGCATGAACAGAAATAGATATAATAGAGGTTGAAACAAATTGAGGAAGAGCCAAATGGGATTGCGCAGGGTATGCTGCATGCTTCGGATGAACATTAACTTTGTCTCGCGTAACATTTTCACTTTAATGATCCTCCCTTAATGACCGACCGGTATGTTTTAAGAACACGTCGTCCAGACTGGGCTTTGACACAGCAATGCTTTGAACTTCCAACTCTTTTGCATCAAGCTGGCGCAAGAGATCGGGCAACACTCGTTCTCCATCTTTAATGAATAAGTGAAGATAATTACCGGTGATCTGATTCTTTTCAACGCGAGTGCACTGGGCTAACAGTTTTTGGGCCTGCAGAGCTAAATGGTTTGACGTAAAACCAAAAACAATAGAATCAGCACCAATGTCACATTTTAATTGCGCGGGAGTTCCTTGAGCGACGATTTCACCATGGTCGATTATTGCGACTAGGTCACAGAGTTTGTCTGCTTCATCTAGATAGTGGGTCGTGAGCAGGACCGTGATGCCTTCATTGCGTAACTTCTTTATCTCATCCCACAAGTACGCTCTGCTTTGTGGATCAAGACCTACGGTGGGTTCATCCAATAGTAATACATCTGGATGGTGAATCATTCCCAGTGCCAAATCCAAACGGCGGCGCTGACCTCCTGAATAGCTGTCTGCGCGGCGATCAGCAAAGGAACCCATTTGAAAACGCTCGATAAATTCCACAGCCCGTTGCTTTGCGGTTTTATCATCGAGTCCATAAAGCTGGGCTTGCAAAATTAAATTTTCGAGCCCTGTGGACATGGAGTCTGTTCCGCCGGCTTGGCTGACGTAACCAATGTTCTGGCGTATTTGCTGTTGCTGCCTTGTTAACTCATATCCATTGATTTTGGCTTCTCCGCTGGTGGGCAGAAGCAATGTGGCAAGCATTTTTTGAGTAGTGGATTTTCCAGCACCATTGGGGCCGAGAAAACCAAAGATTTCTCCTTTCTTTACCGATAAATTGATGCCTTTGACCGCTTCGAGAAATTCCTTCTTTCCCTTAATTTTGGCTACAAAGGTTTTGCGTAGGTTTTTAGTTTCAATGATTAAGTCTTCCATAGCCTGTCTCCTTCTTGTGCAATAAAGTATTATCTACTGAAGCATTCTCCTTCAACACTTTAAGATAAAGGGGAAGAAGAAGGCTTCTTTGAATCTCCTAGCTGATTAGTATCTGTTTCTCAACAACAGCTTCTTCATCCACTTCCAGCTCTTCGGAATACTCCACTACCCCAATGTTGCAGCCGGGGCCAATCCTGACCTTATTACCTCGGACGATTTTGGCTTGAGTATCACAGATATTCACTATGGTACCTTCCAACACATTAGCTGTGAGCTTATTGAGTTCACGCTTTGGTCCTAGAAAAGGAGTGATTAATTTATGCAAGAAATGTAAGGGAACCATGGAGGAGGATTTCTCGACCCGAATTTCTTCGCAGCCAATTTCGCGAGCATAGCAAAAGCCGTTTATCTCAATTTCGACCTTATTAGCGTTAAGTAATCCCTCTACAGCAAATGAACCGCTGCAGCGAAAGTCTTCTGTCTCCAGATCCTTACCCACGCTAAGATAACCTGTGCAGGTGATTTTTTCTGCTTTAACACTGTCATTAAAGCGGTTCCGGCCTTGAATCCTGATTTCTTTGACGTTGACAGGTCCGTTGACTTTAAAGTTTCCAGATGTATCCAGATCGGAACCTTCCAAAAGTCCTTCTACAGTGCCGTTGCCGCTGGTCAAAAAGCGCTGGGTTTTGACGTTTCCTTTGATCGTCCCCATGCCGGATATCTCAATCCTGTTAGCTTCTAGGTCGCTTAAAATTTGGCCCAAACCGGAAATACTCACTTCAGCAAATTTACCGCCGTTGATTTTTCCTGTTCCGGAAATGTTGATATTTCTTAGTTCTTCCATATCCTTCTTACTCCTTATTTGATTTTTAATGGGTTTTTGACAGTTGAACCAGGATGGACCTTCAAAGAATCTTGGTATTCTACAGTTCCAATCTCACAACAAGGTCCGATGATAACTTGAATCCCTTTGACGGTCTGTGCTGCCGTATTGCTTAGTTCTATATTATCTGCTTCGATAATGCCTGCCCGTAGGCTTTTTTTGTGGCTTGATCCGAAAAATGCCAGATTGAACATACTGATTGGCCCTACTTTGACGTTCTCGGCACCAATCTCTTCAACTCTGCAGGTATCCGCCAACTCTATTCGAACATCATTGGCATTGAGCGATGATAATTCAAAGGTTCCTTTAGCCAGAAATTTTTCCGCAATAACTTCTTTCTTGGCAGTAAGCGAACCGTACAGTTTAATCTCGTGAGCTTTAATAGTTTCAAGGGCGTCGACAGAGCCGGTAATATCTAACATTCTTACATTTAAAGAACCTTCAAAACGAGCAGTGCCTGCTACTTTAAGTTCGCCCGCTTTGAGGCTGCGAAATTCTGCAGTACCGAAGACCCTGATTTTCTCAGCCTCCAAATCATCTTGAGCCCAAACACTGCCCATAATTTTTACTTTGCCATAGACGCCGCCGCTAAGAGAACTTTCTCCCATGATTCTTACGTCATGATTGTTCATTCTAATTCCTCCCAAGCGTTTATTTTATTGCCCAGTTCATTTGCCAGCTCATTTAGTTTTATGTCAGCAAGGACTTCTGAATCATTATCAAGAAGCAGCGCGGATCCTTCCTGCAGGAGTAGGCTGAACTTTTGTCCTTTTATTTGACAGACCAGCATTTGGTAATCGGAGTTAGCTACTTGGGACTGCCAACGTATAGCTGAAGCAACCATATAAGACCGCCAAGATTCTCCGAAGTTTAAAGTCTGCTCAATTTTGCTTAAGGCATAAATGAAGAGCAGTTCACGGAAGGTTAAGTTTTCATGATCCGATCGCTGAATATATAAATCAAGGATAGCCTGATTCAGTCCTTCCAGCCGGTGAAGAGAAGATGCTTTAAAGACCTTCTGAGTCAGCTCGGGGGTGAATATCTCTGCCAATTCTTCCAGTGAGTACTGATCCTTGAGTTTAAGAATAGCTTCAACTCTTTTAAGGACTTTCTCTTTAGGGAAGAAGGTCTCCTGACCAGTATATGAAGACTGCTTAATAAACCAGGACTCAGGTATCAGGTTTTGCCGTTTCCAACGATACAATTGCCCGTAGGAAATCCCTGTAAAGGCCAACAGATCTTTCTTTGACAACAAATCTTGTTCTTCCAATGTCTATTCACCTCTTTAGTGTTTCCGAGTGTAACAATGTTATGTTACGTTAGTTAGTGTAACATAACATTGTTACACTGTAAAGTGATTTCTATAGATTTTTAATACTATGCAAAAAATCGACAGGATTAAGGGCCTGTTCACAGAAAAGGAACAGCCCCTTGTTACTGGTGGTGCCAAGGGTTACTTTTTGAGCAGATTATTCTCAGTCAAAAACTGTTTAACTTTTGCGGAATATTCTGCTGTGTTGGTCAAATAGGACATAGCATGTTCGGCACCCGGCGAAATATAGATTCCTTTCGGCCCTTTTTTCCTTAGATATAATTCTAAGGACATGGAAGCGGGTATAAAGGTATCATTACTGCCGTGGATAAACAAGATAGGTGTTTTGACATCGCTAATTTCGGTGATTGGAGATACGGCATGCAAGGAAAAGTGGGATTTTTTCAGGGCAACGATATTGGCGTAAAATAATATGAAGGCTGCTGTAGGTTGAAAACTTGGCATAAAATCCCCTGAAATTTTTACATTCATTAAGTCCCACAAATCAGAATACGGACAATCTACAACATAGAAATTGACGTCATTATTATTAGGATCAACTTCTGCTTGAAGGAGAGCGGTGACAGCTCCTAATGATTCTCCATGGACTCCGATGATGGCATTAGGATTAACCCAGCTAACCCATTTAATGATGTTTTCTAGATCAATCTTTTCAAAAAAGCCAAGAGTAATGTCTTTTCCTCCGCTGCTTCCTTGAGCTCTCGAGTCATAGGCTAAAACATTAAAACCCAGATCAAGGTACATATCGGCGTATTTCATGGATTCCCAGCGATCACAGCCAATACCGTGTAGCAAAATGACCGTATTGTTCGTAGGTTTGAGATTAAATATGTAGGTACCTAAAAGCTCATAGCCAAAGCTTGATGTTATCGAAACATTATAAGATTCCAGATGAGTAAATCTCTCATAATCAAAGCTTGATTTATAATAATCCAGCCCGGTGGTGGCAGGATTTACATTGAGCATACAAACCTTCTGGTAGTAGATATTTCCAATATACAAACCTACGATATTAACAATAATCATCAGGAGTATTAAGAATATTGACAGCACTTTATACCTTTTTTTCATTGCTTGCAAAGATGCTAGTAGTTTCATTCTATCTTCCCCGAAAAGCTATTTTAGTGCAAATTGATATCCATACCTTTCAAATAATCGTCAACGGATAAAAGCCCTGCGATGAACGCAGCAGAAGCTTCTTCAATGGATTTCTTTTTATCAGCTGAAATATTATATTCACAGAGCCCTCTATTGACATGATCTTTTTGACGAATGATCAGCATTAATTCATTGATCGTTTGTTCTGGGGTTTGAGGGGGTGTCCATTCCATGTTTGCAACGTTAAAGATGGTTATTGCCTCTACGTTTTCATAGAGATGCTTATTGTAGTATTTCGACATTTCGGCAGCAAGTTTTACAGCTTCAGAAGGATGCTTCGTTGATGAGGGAATCAATAAGCCACAGTCACTTTTGGTACCGCCGGAAACAATTTCCTTTGGGCTAGATTTGCTATCATCTAGATCAGGGTAAAATAGTACAGCTGCTTTTCCGTTTAATTGATTGATTGCCATTTTTAGATTTTCAGAAGAGGTGCAATACATAGCTGCTTCAGATAAATAAAAGATATCTCCAGCTTCTGCATCAGAAAATGTCCCAGGCTTTTCCTGGAAGGCACCTAAAGACATAAGTTCATTGACCGATTGGGCAGCTTGCCTGAAGGTTTTTCCGGAAAAATCCTCTTTACCGTCAATTATTTTACCCGTAATTTCATGATCTAAGGTACCGGCAAAGCTCTCGATCAAGTTGTAGACAGACATACCATTTTTACCTCCGATAGCGATGGGTGTAATACCCAGTTCTTTAAATTCTCTGACTGCGTTTATAAGTTCTTCAAAGTTTTCAGGAACTTTGACATTGTTTTCTGAAAAAAGAGCTGTATTTATGAGCATAACATTATAACGCGCCGTATCAATAGGTACGGCATAAATATGTCCTGTATCGCTGGATACCTTAGCGCTTGGAATCACCAGATCCCAAAAGCCAATATCACTTAACGGTTCTTCTAAAGGCAGAATTCTATCTGAGGAATAGAGTCCTTCAGTAAAGTTTTCATCGCCAGAATAAATAATATCGGGAGGGTTATCTGAATACATCATAACTTTAATCTTAGTATTATATGCATTGTTGTCTCCCTTGACAAAGCTCATATGAACCTTAAAATCTGGAAAGATGGGTTGAACACTTTCTACAAAGTCTTTCAATGTTTGGGCTTTTTCCTCATCATCATAGGGAATCACGCATTCTAACGTTAGAATCTCATTTTTTTCCGCCGGCAGTATTACCTGTTTCTGTCCATTGGTACAGGAAATAAGGATTGGCAAGACCAGTAAACTAATTACCAAACATTTTTTGAATTTATTAAGCATTAGTAAAGCAACTCCCCAATTTAACAATGAGATCAATGCCGATAAATAAAGTTAATTCATTGAAATTTTAGTATAACCTTTTTATATTTTTTCCATAATCCTTGGTTTTCCAGGATCACAGGTTGGACAAGTTACATCAGATACAGATGACAGTTTGATCAAGTAATAGCATTCTTCCCTGAGCATGTGATCCAATAGTAAAGGGTAAAGGTTTCCTAAGACAGTTTTGCTGAGGAGCTTTTCTTGGAGTTCCAGCAAAAAATCCTCAAAGAGCAGAATTTGGGTGGCCGCCTTACTATTGAACCCTGCTAATGAAGGAAAGTATTGTAGAGCTCGTGTGAAGCCAGCCATTTCGTGAGAATTAAGGTAAAGATAGTCAAAGTCAATATTAAAACGCTGACTTTTAGCTCGCAGGGGTTTTTCTACGCTATCCAGGGAGGTGGTAATTGCATCAGCATGTCCGGCAGCGTCCAGCAGCCAGAGCAAATGATAGTGAGTTGGATGGAACAAAGGTGGTGCTTCCCATTTGGTCAAGAAATCTAATATTTTTTGATATTCCTCAAGTTCATTGACCATATGGCTGACAAATGTGGGCTGCAAATTTAACCCGATTTGACCTTCCAGGTGTCGTTGAATTAAGTGAAACTTGAACTCTTTTAATTGTTGAACCAGCTGGCAGATCGGTTGATGTAAACTGTTTAATTCCTCTCTGCTTAAATCTTGGCGGACATATATAAGCAAACGGTCAAACTCTTGAATCAAGTAATAGGTTCGACTTACTTCTTCACTTTCAGAAGGAACCAACGCTTTAATAATAAAGCGTGCATGGTCGCCAAGAACTTGCAGCCAGAAACGGTGTTCATACAAAGCATCTTTCGAAGATCTAACAGTCATAGAAAAACAGCCTCCTTATTAAGATCTAAGTTTTGCTTTAAACGAAGGTTATCCCGTATACTTTATGGTTGAGTTCTTAGCTTTAATCCTTTTTTGTGCTAATGTTAATGGTAGTAGTAGTAAAGAAAAGGCCCACCAACAGTAGATTTTTATCTTCTGATGGTGGGCCTTTTCTTAGTTGTCCATGACGGTTTAGCGAGGGCAATATCTAAAATCACAGGGCAAAGTTGCCGTTTTTGAAGATGGGTATCTCGCTGCCATCTGAGGTAGTCCCTAAGATTTTCAGGTCTCTGGTTCCGATCATGAAGTCGATATGAACCAGAGACTCATTCATTCCCAGTTTCCCATACTCTTCAGGGGGGATTTTCTCGCTGTTTTTCATACAGACCGGATAGGCTTTGCCAATAGCTAAATGGCAGGATGCGTTTTCATCAAAGAGAGTATTATAAAACAGGATTTTCGAGTTCGAGATTGGAGAGTCATAAGGGACTAGAGCAACCTCTCCCAAAAAATGCGAGCCTTGGTCGGTTTCAATGATAGTTTTAAGGGTTTCGCGTCCTTTCTCAGCGTTGTAATCTATAATTTTGCCATCTTTAAAGGTCAGAGAAAAATTCTCTATAAGGTTTCCATTGTAGTTTAGAGGCATAGAGCTGACGACTTTGCCATTGACGCCTGTTTTATGAGGTAAGGTAAATACCTCTTCCGTAGGCATATTGGCAATAAATTCGATACCGTCAGGTGTAAACTCAGAACCTCCCAGCCAATAATGATTTTCAGGTAGTTTAATCTGTAAATCAGTTCCCAGAGAATTGGTATAACGGAGGGTGGTTAAGGAAAGGGAATTTAATATATCCATTCTGGTTTTAAGGTTCCTTTTATGCTCTTCCCAAGCAAGAACTGGGTTTTCAGCATCAACCCGGACAGTTTTTAAGATGGCATCCCAGAGCATTTCCATGGATTCTTCTTCAGAAAGATGGGGAAAAACTTTTTTGGACCATGCTGCCGTCGGGATCGAAACAACGCACCAAGTATTTTGGTTGCTCATTAAGCGATGTCGGTAATCTTTGAGGGCACTATTGCTGGCTTTTTGAGCTTTGGTAAGTCGTTCAGGATTAACATCCTTCATGAGTTCAGGATCAGAGGCAGCAATGTTTAAAAAGGCTGCTCCTTGATGGACATAGGAAAGGTAAAATTCTTTCTGCCAGGTCGGAAATTCTTCGAAAACCTCTTCTGGCGCGTGAAGATAGCGGATTTTTGAAGTCAATTCGTCTCTCCATTGGATCACAACATCCCGTGCGCCTTCTTGATAAGCTTTTTCCGTAACCAAACGGGTAAAGGGTGCACTTTCGATGGGTGCGGAAATCACCAGGGTTTGATTTTTTTGGAGGTTTAGACCAGTTTTTACGATAAGCTGAGCATATTTTTCTAACGAATTTCTATTCATTTTAGACTCCTTTTTAGTACTAATCAGAAAGTATAACTTTTCGTTGCATACTTTCTGAAGCATAAGTGCAACTATGGCGGCCGCCTGCGCCTGAAAGGCTTGGCCCCAGCCAAGTTTTCTAATAAGCTTGAATATGGTCTTTAAGCTTGGCAAGGATTATATCATATAATTCAAATTAAATACAAATAAGTGGTATAATAGATATCTTTTGAGGGAACAACGATATCTAACTGAGAATATGATATAATCTTTTTAAATTTATGATGAAGGAGCAATAATATGATTAAACGTTTTGATGAGTTGAAAAAAGATGTAGTTTCAAATTTCCGCGGTGGGAAAGGCGAACTTGAAATGACGCACTTTCTTGAGGTAGAAAAGGATGAATTTAAGGGTAAGGGGAGACTGTACTGTAAAAATGTTTTAAAACCTGGAGCCTCCATCGGTTTTCACGAACATGTCGGGGACTTTGAAACCTATGTCGTCCTCAGCGGGGAAGGCGTAGTCAATGATAACGGAGAAGAAAAGCCTGTAAGACCTGGAGATGTAATCATCACTAAAAACGGTGAGAAGCATTCCCTTGAAAATACAGGAACCGTTGATTTGGAAGTTATGGCATTAATCTTGTTTGACTAAAATCAAATGTACATATTTTGCAAAAATAACCGCCGGCTAAGTTGGCGGTTTTAATATTTTCAGAATTAATTATTAATCCCAGACCGGATGCTGTATGTGAATAATAAAAAGAAGCAGTTAATTATATACTACAAATAGGCACATAGGGTGATTAAAAAAACAGAAAGCTAAGGGAATAGGATGAACGATTTAACATTTAAAGCCTTTGCAGTAACGAATGAAATTGATCTTAATAAGATTGCGGTGGAATGCAATATTAGGAAAAAGTATACATGGGAGGAGCCGCTTCTTCTTCAGGGCGATACCTTGGGAACTATTACCGGAGAACCGCCGGGGAAGGACGAAAAGATCCTGATTTTTTCCTTTGGAAGTATTGTGTTTATTAACTCAACCAAACAGCATACAGAACGATTGATGCGCTATCTGAAAAGTATCAAGCCGGATATAGATATAGGCAGGTATGACAGGTTTCAGGATGACTATGTACTTCATCCGTGTGAAGGTGAAGAAATAGAACTTACTGATCGTTATGTACAGATACCAAAAGTAGAGTTGTTTTACCCTGAGCTTATTTCAATTGTAATTGCTAAGTCGGTAGCCCTTGAGAGGATAGAAGAGCAGCTGAGCAAAATTCTGGATGATCTAGAAATAAAAATTGATAATCTGGAAAGAGGAAAATTACATATCGGTTATAAAGAAATCGCCAAAACTACTTCAAGAATTGTCAGGCATGAATATAACACCATTGCTTATATTATGATTCTGGATAAACCGGATATTACCTGGATTAACAGTGATGCAGCTGATTTTTACGAAAAGATGTCGGAGTTTTTTGAGCTGAATGACCGTTACATAGTTATAAAAAGTAAGACAGAAATCTTGAAAAGCATTATTGACGGGTTTGCCTCTATCAGCCATTCAATTCGCGGATTGTTTGTTGAGTGGATCATTGTATTGTTGATCGTTGTTGAAGTATTGCTGATGGTGCTTGATCTAATCCACTAAAGACAGGTGTAAGTATGGAAAAAATACTGATTAATACATATAAAATAGCGGCAAGACTCCTTCTCGCGAGAATAGCAGGATTTATGAATTTAAGGCAGGACGTGAGATGGAGAGATTACCTTAAATTCGATGAGGTAGAGGTTGAGAAGATCCTAAAGTATGCTTCTGCAGCTAAAGCAGTGTATTTATATAAATACGGGTGTGTTTCGTTTATAAATTTCAATCAAGACGAAGTGTCCGTTTTCCTTGACTACTTAGGGACATTATATATTGAACCGAACTATGAATTGCTTTCTCGATTTAATGAGACTCATGAGATGATTCCTTTGAGTGAGGGTGAATTAATTCTATGGGAAGGCGATGATGTTGTTTTTCAATATCAACCCTATGTGGATGATGTTGCTGCAGCAGTTTTGGCAAAGTCCACGGAGCTTTATAACATTGAAAGGGATCTTTCCCAGGTTTTGGATGAAGTGGGTAAGTTCATTGTTTGGCTTAATAAGGGTTATCTGAGGGCAAATACCAAAAAAGTGGCTTCGACTCTTGCTCAAGGTATTCGCTTTAAATACAGGAGTATTGAAAGTGTAAGACTTCTTGATAGGCCATCAGAATTTAACAGAAACCATGAATCCAGGCTGTTGTTTGACAGGTTATGTGGTTATTTTGAACTTAATAAACGTTATGAGGCTTTAGCAAATCAGATGAACATTTTAGATTCTATTACGGGAGAATACTTCAGCTTTGGAACCAAGCAATCAGAACAGAGACTTTTGCTATTTGAGATAGTGCTACTGGCAAGCTTCCCGCTTATGCATATCCTGTTCCAATAATTTAGCTGACGTAAAGACTCACTAAAAATATTGAGCACATTTTAATGAGGGCGCTATTCAGATGTTAGGACTGGATTAGTGCCCTTTGAATAGTTTTTTTAAGTTTAGCAGTTAGGTGGAAGGAGATAAGTCAAATCTCGGCGAACATGGTATGGACGATGAGTTTGGCAAAACCTTAAAACCAAATTAAGAATGGAGAGACTATGTGGGGAATCATATCCAGTGCTTTTCTGGGTGTATATTGTTTAATAAGTTTCTATATTGCCCGTAGGGGATGGAGTATAGTTCATGCTTCAAATAAGGTCAGCAAAGGTATTTATTGCTGCTGCTTGGGCATTCTTGTTTTAACATTTCCTTTCACGGAAATAGGCCAGAATTTCATTCCCGCAATTAACAGAGTTTGGGTAACCACATTAGGCTGGTACTCAATGCTAGCGGTTGTCTACATCTTTTTGTTGCTTTTACTTGTAGATTTGGTACGCATGTTTGATAGATTGATCAAATTTGTTCCAGTTAGTGTGAAAAATAATTTGAGGACACCTTTCTTCATTGCCTGCTTTGTTGTTTTGTTCGCTTTAGCGGTGTTAACGTATGGTACTTATAATGCTCAAAATCCGATAATAACACGCTATGACTTTTCAATTGATAAGAAAGCCTCATATCTAAACAGGCTTAGAATAGTTATGGTTTCCGACATTCATTATGGTCTTATCGTGGATTCAATACGCATAAGAAAAATGGTTGATTTGATTAATGGATTACAGCCTGATTTGATTCTCATAGGTGGAGACATAAGTGAAGGAACAATTCATCAGCAGGATGCTCTGCAATTGCTAAAGTCACTTAGCCAACTGAAATCAAAATATGGTGTTTTTGCTGTTCCAGGCAACCATGATCGCTGGTCAAGGGATGAGACTGTAGTAAGGTTATTTGATGAGGCAGGGGTAAATGTTCTAAGAGATCAATGGGCTAAAGTGGCTGACAGCCTTTATATTATCGGCAGAGATAACCCTAGCACGCATGGGGGATCAGGGGGAAGAAAAGAGTTAGAGGAAATCATGAGAGGTGTAGATTCCTCATTACCCCTTATCTTGTTAGATCATCAGCCCTTGGAATTGGAAACAGCCCAACAAAATCAAATAGATCTGCAGTTTTCTGGACATACTCACGAAGGACAAATATTCCCAGGTAATATCATCACGAATCTCATCTATGAGTTGGATTGGGGTTACATGAAAAAAGATCATTATCATTTAATCGTCTCATCAGGTTATGGCACTTGGGGGCCACCTGTGAGGATAGGAACTCATTCAGAAATCGTTTGTACAACGATTAATTTTAGGCCATGATTTGGGCCCATAGTCAAACTGTTTTACTAGAACTAATTATTGTCAATGATATAAACTAAAAAGGCGAATCTGAAGTTTGCACAATAATGGAGGTTAATGTGGAATTTAATTGTAATTGGAATCGAAAATATACTACCATCGCGATGTACAGCTTCATCGTTATTGCGTCCAGCATCCTGTTCTTTCTTATCATGTCGAGACTGGACAACTTCATACACATATTAACAGGTCATTTTTCATCCCTCTACCCATTTGTCTACGGGTTCGTCATCGCTTATCTAGTGAATTTCCTTCTGAACTTCTTTAAAAAACAGTTGGGAAAGATTCCATCTCTAAAAAAAGTTAAACCATCGCGCTTTCACATACTTTCTATGCTTCTAGCTTATTTAGTTTCTGGTTTTCTTGTCTACCTCTTTATCGCCTTTATTTTCCCTCAGCTTATTGCAAGTATTTCCGGACTTGTTCGGAAAATCCCGGACTATGTCCAATCTAGCACGGAATATCTTAAATATCTATCGGAGGATATTCTTCTTCCTCCGGGAGTTGTTGATTTCCTTAATAAACGTTTGGATGAAATGGCATTCTTTATTAGTGACAACGCAGAGGACTTGGTTCCTATCGCTCTGGCCTTTCTGCGAAATACGGCACTGTCGGTTTGGAATGTATTTCTGGGTATTATTATTTCTATCTATATGCTGGCGGAAAAAGAGCAGTTTATCAGTTTGGCTAAGAAAATTGTCTATAGTATTTTCAACGTAAAGAATGCAGAGAGAGTTATAGAGATTGTTAGACGGGCTCAGACAATCTTCAGTCGGTTCCTTGGCGGTAAAATTTTAGACTCTTTGATTATCGGATGCTTAACATTTATTATCCTCACCGCTGTGGATATGCCATATACCCTACTGGTCACCTTCATTATCACGGTCACGAACATCATCCCTTTTTTCGGCCCCTTCATTGGTGCGGTACCATCAGTCATTATCATCTTTTTTGAATCACCAATAATGGCCTTCTGGTTCCTGATCATCATCTTTATTCTTCAGCAATTGGATGGGAATGTCATCGGCCCCAAAATACTGGGAGATTCACTGGGGATCTCTTCGTTTTGGATTCTCTTTGCAATCCTTCTAGGGGGTAAGTTTTTTGGATTTGTCGGATTGATTATCGGGGTGCCCCTCTTTGTTCTTATTTACTCGATTATCAAGGAAATTGTAGAGCTGCGTTTGGAAGCCAAGGGACTTCCGGTAGAGACGAAGGAATATTTGGATCGATAAAGTGTAGGCGAGCCTTGGAATGCTGGGTGAAGGGCAACAAAAAACAAAGTATGCAGGGAGTCATCTCTGCTTACTTTGTTTTCTAAGTTGATTTAAGTGTCAATTATAAGTCCTACCAGCAGACTTTGCCAGGATTGAGTATATTTTTAGGATCAAAGGCTAATTTGATATTTCTCATGAGCTCCACATAATCAGGCTCATATTGATCAAACATATAGCTTTTCTTAGCATAGCCAATACCATGTTCTCCTGATACTAAACCGTTGAGTTCTCGGGATTTTTGATACATGGCCTCAAAGACATCGGCTAGTTGCTTTTTCCATTGCGCGTCGGTGAGATCATCCCTCAACACATAGACGTGTAAGTTTCCGTCTCCGGCATGGCCAAAACTTCTAATGCGGTTATTAAACTGTTCCTGAAGAAGATGGGTATATTTAATGAATTCAGCTACTTTATTGCGCGGAACAACAACATCACATTCATCCATGTCCGTGGTAGAGGCTTTCACAGCTTCCAGGAAAGCGCCCCGTGCGGACCAAACCGCTTCTTTTCGTTCATCTGTGTCGATAATGAAGGCATCAAGTGCTCCTTCGGCAAGACAGATATTAGCGACTTTCTCATAGTCTTTCTCTAATTCTTCGCTGCTGTTGCCGTCGAAGGTCAGCAGGAGATAGGCATCGGACGAATTGTCTGGGAATTTTTTGCCCAGAAATTCTTCTGCGGCAAGAATAACTTCTCTCTGCATAAATTCGATGGCTGTAGGAATGGATTTTGATTTAATAATTTTCGGAACCGTGCTAATGGCACTGTCGAGATCGGGGAAGGGGATTAACAGGGAAATTGCTTTTTTCGGCAGAGGAATAAGTTTTAAAATGACTTTTGTGATAATACCTAAGGTGCCTTCTGAACCGCAGATTAAGTCTTTCACGCTGTAACCGGAAGAATTTTTAACAACTTTTCCGCCCACATTGATAACCTTTCCGTTAGGGAGAACCACTTCAAGTCCTCGGATATAATCTCTGGTTACTCCATACTTTACAGCCCGCATGCCTCCGGCGTTGGTATTAATATTTCCGGCAATAGTTGCAGATTTTTCGCCAGGGTCCGGAGGATAGAACAAATCATGTTCTTCTACATATTTGCTGATTTCCATTAAAAGCACTCCAGGCTCTAGAGTGAGGGTTAAATTTTCCTCATCCAGCTCAAGGATATTATTCATGCCGCACATGTTCAGCATAATTCCCCCGAAAATTGGAACTGATGCACCGACTAACCCAGTTCCTGAGCCTCTTGCCACAACAGGAATATTATTTTCATAGGCATATTGCATAATTTCGGAAACTTCATCTGTAGATAAGACATCTACTAAAATGTCAGGGGCTTTGCTGATTCCCCCTAATTCGTCATGACTAAAATCATCGCTGATGGCTTCCCCGGTGTAAACCCGCTCATTTCCTAATAGAGAAACTAGAAATTCCCGATCCTTTGCATCCACGGTTTTATAATTGTTCATGAAATTACCTCCACGATTTTCTAAGTGATTTGCCATACACTCATAGGATTAACGAGCACAAATCTGAGCTTGTGAGCGTTTGATATCTGCAATTAGTTGAGGAACAATTTCATAGAGATCACCAACAATGCCATAATGAGCGATATTAAAAATTGAGGCATGAGGGTCTTTATTAATGGCAAAGATCTGTTCAGAGCTATTCATACCTGCAGCGAACTGAACAGCTCCCGAAATTCCGAGAGTTATAATTAGTTTGGGTTTAACGGTTCTCCCGGATAAGCCGATTTGCTGTTTGGGGTTAATCCAACCGGCTTCAACTAAGGGGCGAGTACCTGCAATTTGAGCATTTAATAAATATGCTAATTCCTGAATCATCGCCAGGTCTTTCTCGGATTTTAAAGCTCTTCCCACAGCAATGATCACATCAGCATCCGAAATATTTTCTTCTGCTTCTTTGCGTGTTACCTTTAATACGTTAATGGAAGATACTAGCTTTGATGGCTCCAATGAACATAGAGTAATCTTGCCTTTAGGTTCGGCCTGTCTTTGAGGTGCATCCATGACTTTATATCTTACCGTTGCCATTTGTGGCCTGGTATTCGGACAAATGATTTGGGCCATAATGTTGCCGCCGAAAGCAGGTCTGATTTGAACAAGGTCTGTGTTATCTTTCATTTCAAGAGTCGTACAATCGGCGGTTAAGCCGGTTCGGAATCTCGCAGCTACTCTTGGCGCCAAGGAGCGGCCAATGGTAGTTGCTCCGACAAGTAAGGATGAAGGTTTTACCTTTTGAATAAAATCCTCAAAGGCTGCTGTGTAAGGTTCAATACGGAAATGGTCCAATTCTTTGTAGTCATAGACGAAGACCTCGTCTACTCCGTAATGAAGCAAGGCTTGAGCTTTGTCGGTTATGTTATAACCCATAAACACGCAATACACGGGGAAATTGACGACGGCTGCAAGCTCTTTGGCCTTACCAATTAATTCAAAAGTTACAGGATGGATTTCTCCTTCGAGATGGTCAACGTAAACTCCAATGCCATTCCATAACGATTTATCTACGGTAGAGGCTGCTTCCTCAAGGAATTCCATGACCCCTTCGGGTCCTTTTTTCACACAGAGTTTACACATTTTACAGGCTGAAGTAATTTCCAGGGTTCCATTCTTTGCCTCAAGAGCATTGAAGGGACAAATCTCCACTAAGGCTTGGATATTGGATTCATTTAACTTTTCTTGGTGACAAATTAGCTTACTCACAAAGTTTCCCCCTTTAAATAAACTTTAATTGTTTAAGCTTATCGGTTATTTGAAAACTAAGCTCCGTTGGAGTGCCTGTCCAAGTTTGTTGATCTGTATTTACGGAAGGGGGAAAGATTCGTTCAACCTGAGTAGGCGAACCGCTGAGTCCGTATCTATTTTCATTTTTATCTTCAAGATCGTTGAAAGTAATTGTCCTAATTTCACGGTTTTTCGTGCTTAGTTTTTTCTTATAAGATGGAAGTCGAGGCTGAAATATGTCTTTTTCTACAGTTAAGAGGCAGGGAAATTGAATTTCAGCTGCTTCAATTGTGTTAGCCATGTCCATTTCCACTAGTATGGATGTCTCCTTAATGTCCAGGATGCTTAAGACATTGGCAATATGAGGTATGCCGAGATATTCTGCCATTTCAGGTCCAACTTGAGCTGTGTCTCCATCGGTTGTTTGCTTACCGCAAAGGATTAGATCGAAGTTGCCCATTTGACGAACACCTTGAGAAAGAGCGTAAGAGGTTGCCAGGACATCGGCACCGGCAAATTTACGGTCAGAGATCAATACTCCTTCGTCAGCACCCATCATGAAGGCCTCTTGAATGACTTCTTTGGCTTGCGGCGGTCCCATGCTAATGACGGAAATTTTGCCGCCTTTTTGCTCTTTAAGCCGCAGTGCTGTTTCGATGGCATATAAATCATAGGGATTCATTTTAGAGTCCACTCCATCCCGTTTTAGGACACCGGTGACTGGGTCAACGTCAATTTTTGAGGTTCCCGGAACTTGTTTAATACAGACAAGAATTTGCATGGCTTAACCTCCTATAAATGCTGATCATTTATTTAGAAAAGACCTGATGGTCAGACCGCCTGACCGTATTTTCAATGATAACATAAGATTTTGAGTCATTCAAAGACTTAATTTTCACAAGCTAACAAGGAGACATTCTAGACTTTTAGTCATAAGTGTACCTGCTTTCGTCTGGAAGGCTAACCATTATGAAGAGCAGTGTCCTTGGGAGCCAGGCAAGTTTTTTAAATGATGCAAAAAAACCGCCCAAAACTCTTAGCTTTGGGCGGTAAGCCATATGACTATAAAAGCATATTTTCTTTATTGATTATTGTCCCCAAAGTTAAAGAAGGTGTGCTTTTAAATGTTAGTTACTTGCTAGTTTAACACCTAAATCAAAGGCTTTTTGGCAGTCTAGGGGGAATTGTTCAGCCTTAACTTTGGCCTTGTGGTTCTCGTTGAAGCGGGAGGCTTCATATTTAGAGTAATTGTCAAACTGATATGTGTCAGCGGATATTATGAACTCTGAGGTTCCGTTAAGTATTTCCAGCAGAGTTTTATTTTGTTGGAAAAGGGCTTCGTAGTTAACTTGATTTATAAATTCCTTTGGTACATTCATTGTATAGATAAAGCCAGATGATACCTTGCCTGGGAAAACAGAACGATGCCCTTCATTATAGGAAAGGTTTGAAAAAAGTAAACGTTCCAAAAAAGAACGCATTAACCCAGTTACATTGCCAAAATAAATGGGCGAACCCAACAGAAGGACATCTGACACCAGAATTTTCTCCAAAACATTTGTTAAATCATCTTTCATGGCGCAATGGCCGATATATTTGGAGTTTTTCTTTTTACAGGCAAAGCAGCTAATGCAGCCTTTAAAATTCAAGTCATACAAATGGATAGCTTCTGTTTGCGCTCCTACTGATTTAGCTCCATTAAGAGCTTTTTGTAATAAGATATCCGTATTCCAATTTTTTCTCGGACTACCATTAATAGAAATTACTTTCATAGTAAATTAATCGTCTCCATTTACAATTTAGTTTAACTATAACCATTATAGGTCAGAAAGCAGTTATTAAACAAGCATTTAGCTATGACTTGGCAACTGCCGGTGCGATCTACGCTTGTAGGTCGATCAATAATAGTAAGGATGGAAACATCTATTATTATGTTATTGAGTAATTATTCCCAATTGACAAGCATAGGTTATTTACAAGGTATTAATTGGAGGTGGATGATCTTGGAGACTTATTTTCATAATGATCCCCGAATTAGAAAATGGATTAATCAGATCATTGAAACAATCTTCACTGTCTGCATTTTGACGGGGAACGACTCAGATGAAGAATTTCGAAAGGGTTGTCAAATTGTCATGAAACTTACATCGTTGCTAAAAGATACTCCCACCATTCCTACAGATTTTTTAGCTGATGGAGTGAGACAACTCTTGGAACAACAACTTCCTGATGCTCGTGTTATTAATAACTTTCCTGAATTTCAAAATATCATGCACAGAATGTTGCATGAGGGAATATCGAAAGTTTCTGAAAGCAGTACTAACAATTCAATTGAAAAATCTTACATAGGCGACACTAGTTCACCATCAGATGTCCAGGCACAAGCCGAAGAAGAAAGGAAAGCCCATGAGGAGGCCATTGCAGAGGTACGTGCTGAAGCCGAGGCTCATGCCCGAGGGGAAGAGAAAGCGCAGGCCGAGGCCAGAGAACTGACGGAGGCGCTGGCGGAAGCAAAAAAACGGGCTGAAGCAAATGTCTGTGCGCTGGCAGAGGCTCAGGCACAAGCCGAAGAAGAAAGGAAAGCCCATGGGGAGGCCATCGCAGAGGTACGTGCTGAAGCCGAGGCTCATGCCCGAGGGGAAGAGAAAGCGCAGGCCGAGGCCAGAGAACTGACGGAGGCGCTGGCGGAAGCAAAAAAACGGGCTGAAGCAAATGTCTGTGCGCTGGCAGAGGCTCAGGCACAAGCCGAAGAAGAAAGGAAAGCCCATGGGGAGGCCATCGCAGAGGTACGTGCTGAAGCCGAGGCTCATGCCCGAGGGGAAGAGAAAGCGCAGGCCGAGGCCAGAGAACTGACGGAGGTGCTGGCAGAAGTGAAAAAACGGGCTGAAGCAAATGCCCGTGCGCTGGCAGAGGCTCAGGCACAAGCCGAAGAAGAAAGGAAAGCCCATGGGGAGGCCATCGCAGAGGTACGTGCTGAAGCCGAGGCTCATGCCCGAGGGGAAGAGAAAGCGCAGGCCGAGGCCAGAGAACTGACGGAGGCGCTGGCTGAAGCGGAAAGACGGGCTGAAGCAAATGCCCGTGCGTTAGCAGAGGATCAGGCACAAGCCGAAGAAGAAAGGAAAGCCCATGAGGAGGCCATCGCAGAGGTACGTGCTGAAGCCGAGGCTCATGCCCGAGGGGAAGAGAAAGCGCAGGCCGAGGCCAGAGAACTGACGGAGGCGCTGGCGGAAGCAAAAAAACGGGCTGAAGCAAATGTCTGTGCGCTGGCAGAGGCTCAGGCACAAGCCGAAGAAGAAAGGAAAGCCCATGGGGAGGCCATCGCAGAGGTACGTGCTGAAGCCGAGGCTCATGCCCGAGGGGAAGAGAAAGCGCAGGCCGAGGCCAGAGAACTGACGGAGGTGCTGGCAGAAGTGAAAAAACGGGCTGAAGCCAATGCCCGTGCGCTGGCAGAGGCTCAGGCACAAGCCGAAGAAGAAAGGAAAGCCCATGGGGAGGCCATCGCAGAGGTACGTGCTGAAGCCGAGGCTCATGCCCGAGGGGAAGAGAAAGCGCAGGCCGAGGCCAGAGAACTGACGGAGGCGCTGGCTGAAGCGGAAAGACGGGCTGAAGCAAATGCCCGTGCGTTAGCAGAGGATCAGGCACAAGCCGAAGAAGAAAGGAAAGCCCATGAGGAGGCCATCGCAGAGGTACGTGCTGAAGCCGAGGCTCATGCCCGAGGGGAAGAGAAAGCGCAGGCCGAGGCCAGAGAACTGACGGAGGTGCTGGCAGAAGTGAAAAAACGGGCTGAAGCAAATGCCCGGGCGCTGGCAGAGGCTCAGGCACAAGCCGAAGAAGAAAGGAAAGCCCATGAGGAGGCCATTGCAGAGGTACGTGCTGAAGCCGAGGCTCATGCCCGAGGGGAAGAGAAAGCGCAGGCGAAGGCTAGAGAACTGACGGAGGTGCTAGCAGAAGCGAAAAAACGGGCTGAAGCCAATGCCCGTGCGCTGGCAGAGGCATTGGCGCAAGCTGAAGAGCAAAGGCAAGCTCATGCGAAGGCTCTCGCAGAGGTTCGTGCTGAAGCTGACACTTTCTCCCATGCTGAAAAGAAGGCAAAAGAAGAGGCTTTGGCTTTTGCTGACGCACTTGCCCACGTTGACGCAAAATTAGAGGCTATAACTAAGAAAGAACCCTTTGAACTGGCCAAACCAATGTCAGGCACAAAAGATTATTTTGCGTCTATCAATGCTAAAATTACTCAATTATTTAGTACTTCTTCAGTTCCTCAGCAGGCAGAGCGCTTAAAACAGGTTCTAAATAATGTCTTTCCCAAAAGTACTGTGTATTGGAACAAAAGAATAAAGGGTCAAACATTTCTGGCTCAAGTTGAAGATATCTTGATTTGCCTTCATGAACCAGAGTATCATTACAATTTGGAAGAATTTAATATGGATGGTTGGAAGGTCTTAGTTTGTAAGCGAGAAGATCTTGCCTTTCCCCGCAGATTAGAAAGACAAATTAAACAAATTCATCGTACAAAAAATTTATCTTCTATTGTCTAGTGAAGCATCAATGAAGATATTTTTAAAAGTTTTAATGTTCTACAGAGCGAACTCTTCAATAAAGTTCTACAGCAAAAAGCATCCTCCCAGGCGGAGGATGCTTTTTGCTGTAGAATTTGAAAGGTTACCTATTTATTCGGGAATAATTGGATGACTTTGTTCAAAGAATACCTAATAATTCCGTTTTATGGGAATCACTCAAGAGTGAGGGAGGGTTAAATTTGCCGGAAGCCGAGAGTTATTATCAGTTGGCGCGTCGCAGAGGAGTTACCCGCAGGGACTTTCTTAAATTTTGTGCTATGATGGGTGCCATGCTCGGACTGGATGCAGCCGAATTCCCAAAAATTGTTCACGCGTTAGAAACGAAACCTCGTTTACCTGTGATTTATCTCAATTTGCAGGAGTGCACCTGTTGTACGGAATCCCTGCTGCGTTCAGCCCATCCCCTTATTTCAGATCTGATTTTTAATATGATTTCCTTGGACTACATGGAGCCGCTGCAGGCAGCAGCTGGGAAACAAGCAGAAGCAGCCCGTCTTAAGACCATGAAAGATTATCCGGGATCCTATTTGTTGGTTGTTGAGGGGAGCGCAACCTTAGGGGATGGAGGTGTTTATTGTACTATCGGCGGTGTGTCCTCAACAGAACTGTTGAAGGAGGTTGCCGATAGTGCGGCAGCAGTGATTGCCTTTGGATCCTGCGCTACGAATGCCTGCGTACAAGGGGCTTATCCCAATCCCACTCAAGCAGTCCCAGTACGAAGGATTGTCAAAAACAAGCCTGTTATTGATGTGCCGGGATGTCCTCCCATTGCAGAAGTAATTACAGGAACCATCGTCCATTATATTACCTACGGTAAAATTCCTGAGTTGACCAATTTAGGCCGGCCAAAGGCTTTTTATCAACATCGAGTTCACGATAATTGTGTACGAAGGGCGTTTTTTGATGCAGGTCAGTTTGTAGAGTCTTTTGATGATGCCGGAGCAAAACAAGGCTGGTGTCTCTATAAGGTTGGCTGTAAGGGTCCCACAACTTATAATGCCTGCGCCATTACGGAATGGAATGACGGGGTCAGTTACCCGGTTAAATCCGGTCATCCTTGTATTGGCTGTTCAGAAAATAATTATTTTGATAATACTCCTTTATATACACATTTGGCAGATATTCCCAACGATGCCATAGGGAAAGATGCCGACACCATCGGGGCTGGTCTGCTTGGACTGACAGGGATGGCAGTCGCAGTTCACGCAGGAATGACAGCCGTTGTTAAAAATCGAGAGAAGAATGGAAAGGACTCACACCATGACAAGAATAGTCGTTGACCCAATTACTCGAATTGAAGGGCATTTGCGAATTGAGGCAGTTGTGGAAGGGACCCGCATCGTTGAGGCAATGAGTTCAGGTACAGTGTTTCGAGGAATCGAAAAAATTGTGGAGAACAGGGATCCCCGAGATGTCTGGGCTTTTGTACAAAGAATCTGCGGGGTTTGTACTCATATACATGCCTTAGCATCTATACGTGCTGTTGAAGACGCCTTGGATATCCGTATTCCCAAAAATGCCAACTATATTCGTAATATCATGACTGCAACACAATTTGTGCAAGATCACGTGATCCATTTTTATCATTTGCATGGATTTGATTGGATCGATGTTGTTAGCGCTCTTAAAGCCGATCCAGTCCAAACCAGCGCCTTGGCACGTTCCATCTCTAGTTGGCCAAATTCCTCGGATGGCTATTTCCGGGATGTGCAGGCTAAGGTGAAAACCTTAGTTGAGAGCGGTCAATTAGGGATTTTCGCTAATGCTTATTGGGGTCATCCCGCCTATCGGCTGCCTCCTGAGGCGAATTTGCTGGGTGTTGCGCACTATCTTGATGCTTTGACCTGGCAAAAAGAAATAGCCAAGATTCATACGATTTTTGGAGGGAAAAATCCACATCCCAACTACTTGGTGGGAGGAATGGCCAGTACTCTGAATATGAATGACAACAGTGTTATCAATATGGAACGTTTAAATCTGGTCAAGACCAAGATTGACGAAGCCCAGGTTTTTGTAGATCAAGTGCTCATCCCTGACATTTTTGCAATTGCTAATTTTTATAAAAAGGATCTCTTTGGCGGGGGAGTAGGAAATTATCTGGCCTATGGAGGAATTCCCATTGTTGATATTCGGGAGCCGGACAGTTTTCTATTTCCTAGCGGAGTTGTCTTAAATCGGGATCTAAGCAAAGTTCTCGAAGTGGATTTGAAAGATCCCAAGCAAATTCAAGAATTTGTATCACACTCCTGGTATCGTTATGATAACACGAATGCAGGGCTGCACCCATGGCAGGGACAGACAGAACCGGCCTATGACGGACCTCGCCCTCCTTATGACAACTTAGAAGAGAATAAAGGGTACAGCTGGATAAAAGAACCCCGTTGGCAAGGACATTCTATGGAGGTGGGTCCTTTAGCTCGTTTTGTAATCGCCTATGCCAGAGGAAACAAAGAGATAAAAGGAATGGTTGATGAAGCCCTTAAGCGTTTAGACTTGCCCATATCGGCTGTTTTTTCAACCTTGGGACGAACTCTTGCCAGGGCCTTAGAATCAAAATACCTAGTGAACCATTTAGCAGGATTTTATGCGGATTTAGTGGACAACATTAAAGCCGGGGACAGCCAGACCTTTAACGGGGAAAAATGGGATCCAAAGAAATGGCCTGCTCAAGCCCAGGGGGTAGGATTTGCTGAGGCACCCAGAGGCGCTTTAGGGCATTGGGTGAAAATTAATAATGGTAAGGTCAGCGCCTATCAGGCTGTAGTTCCGACAACCTGGAATGCGTCTCCGCGAGATGACTCCGGTCAAAAAGGACCCTATGAATCCTCGTTGCTGGATACTCCCATCGCAATTGAAGATCAGCCTCTGGAGCTGTTGCGAACCATCCATTCCTTTGATCCTTGTCTGGCCTGTGCCACTCACTTGATAACTCCCAAAGGGCAAGAGATTGCAAAAGTTAGAGTGTTTTAGAGAGGAGGTTTTTCCAGGTGTATAATCTTCACCAACCGGTTTACGTCTGGCAATTACCGGTCCGTTTATTTCATTGGATTAATGCTTTAGCCATTACAGTTTTATTTATTACCGGTATGTATATCGGCAAGCCTTTGTTTATCACCTCTGGTGAGGCTGTGCAAAATTTTGTTATTGGCAAAATGCGTCATTGGCATGGAGTATTTGCCTATATTTTTATAACGAATATGCTATTTAGGCTGTATTGGTATTGGGCTGGAAATGAGTACTCAAAATTTCGTTTTTGGAAGAGAGAGTTTTGGGGAGATTTGGTAGCTACTCTAAAGTACTATTTATTTATGACCCGGGAGCACACGATTAGAGTGGGGCATAATGCCCTTGCTCAGCTAAGCTATTTCATCTTTATCTGGCTGGCAGGGCTGTTTATGATTCTTACGGGCTTAGCTATGCGTGGTGGGAGTAATCCCAACGGAATTATCCAAGCTCTCTTTGGCTGGGTTGTTCTTGACTTGGGGGGCGAGTATCAAGTCCGTAATCTTCACCACTTAGTTGCTTGGGGTTATGCCATTTTCTTATTAAGCCATCTTTATATGGTTTTACGTCAAGATCTCTTAGATGATGAT
Organism: Desulfosporosinus orientis DSM 765; assembly: GCF_000235605.1. Classification (GTDB taxonomy): domain Bacteria; phylum Bacillota; class Desulfitobacteriia; order Desulfitobacteriales; family Desulfitobacteriaceae; genus Desulfosporosinus; species Desulfosporosinus orientis. The sequence goes on along the minus strand of NC_016584.1, from coordinate 4,245,843 downwards.
GGAACCGTATCGGGAATCATTAATGGCTATAAGTATTTGATTGCAAAGGATCCCTCGGATGAGAAAAAGTAACGCAAAAACAATTATGCCTTAGAAAAGGGCCTGAATCAGTCTTCACAACTGATTCAGGCCCTTGGGTTGGATGGACCATTAGTCATGTTTCCCGGGAAAGGCTGCAGAAGATGTTGCTAAAATGGAGTTGCCAAAAGCAAAATAGGCAAGTCGCAAGGCCTCGGCAATTTCTGCATCAGTAGTTCCTTGTTCCCGTAATTGATGAGCTATCGAAGCAACCCCCTGGCCTGCTCCATGGGCAGCATCTAAAGCTAAGGCAATTAATAGCTTGGTTTTTTGATCTAGAGCACCTGGCGACATTGCAGAAGTAAAAACTTTTTCAATTGCTTGGGCGAAATCCGGATCATTTGTTTCTAGAAATTTTAAAAAGACGGGTAATGCCATGAGTATTCCTCCTTAAAGTTATTAGTTTATCACAGTATGATTTGTTTTTATGGGATTTGCAAATAATGCTAAAAGTAGAAAAAGTGCTTAATATTTGATGAGTAAGAAAGGGTGAAAATTATGAGTGAACCAATTATTGACTTAACGCAGTCTTTATATGATCTTACCGAGAATTATCCTGAACTTATCCCAATTCTTAAAGAAATGGGCTTAGAAGGGGCAGCCAATCCTATTTTGAGACAAACAGTGGGGCGCAAATTAACGGTGTCCGAAGGTCTTCAACGGCATGGCATCTCCTTAGAAGAAGCCAGAGAAAAATTGTCCGCTAAGGGATTTCAAGTGCTGAGTGAGGAAGATCCAGTAAAAAAACGTAAGGATCGCAGGGAACAACTTAAAGGAATTATTCGTGACATCCACCGTCAAGCTAATCCTATGGAGCTGCGAGAAAGATTCAAAGACCTGCTCAGTGATGTAGGGGCCTCAGAAATCGCTCAATTGGAACAAGAATTAATCCAAGAAGGGCTGCCAGAAATGGAGATTAAGTCTTTATGTGATGTCCATGCAGCGGTTTTCGAAGAAGGGCTGAATAATCAAATTGTAGTTGAGGAACAGGGCGGGCATCCCGTTCATACTTTCAAGAAGGAAAATAGGGAGCTCGAAAAAATCGTTAACTCCCTCAACCAGGTTTTTGATTATCTTAGCCAAGGGGAAAAGGTCCCCGCGGAAAAAGACATAGCAGAGTGGCGGCGGCTTCATGAACGTTTATTAGGAATTGAGAAACACTACAGTCGTAAAGAGAATATTCTGTTTGCCTACCTTGAAAAACATGGAGTTACAGCACCTCCGAAAGTAATGTGGGCAATCCACGATGATATCCGGGGGCTTTTAAAAAAGGTATCAAACTGTCTGGAAAGTCGTGAACTTAACGAAAATGAATTGAAAAAGACCATTGAAAATATTGCCCGTCCTTTATTAAAAATGATCACAGATATGATATACAAAGAAGAAAATATTATGTTCCCAATGTGTCTTGAGACTCTTTCCGACGAAGAATGGGCCGAGGTAGCCGAGCAAAGTGAGGAGATTGGCTATTTAGTAGAGCCTGATAAAGGCTGGAAGCCAGTTGTTTCTGGGGAAGGAGCGGCAGCACAGTTCCGCTCAGCCGGCAGTATGCCCGGAGTTTCAGAAGCAGAGGTGTCTTTTGAGACAGGAGTTCTTACCCAAAAGCAATTAAACCTAATGCTCAATAATCTGCCTGTTGATATTACCTTTGTTGATGAACAGGATACTGTCAGGTATTTTACGTTGGGTAAAGATAGAATCTTTCAGCGCAGCAAAGCAATTATTGGACGAAAGGTTCAAAACTGCCATCCACCGGATAGCGTTCATATCGTGGAAGATATTTTGAAAGATTTCCGCAGCGGTAAGAAAGAAACTGCCAGCTTTTGGCTGCACCTAGGAGAGAAATATGTCCTGATTCAATATTTCGCCTTGCGTGATGAAAAAGGCAGCTACGCCGGAACCATAGAAGTATCCCAGGATATTACAGAAATCCAACAGATTCAGGGTGAAAAAAGGATTTATAGTTAAAGCCCTACAGAGGATCTTTTCCCCAAATACATTAGGAAAAGATCCTCACCTTTTAAAAAAGAGCGTCAACAGCATTTAGCACATGAAGTGGAGAAAAAGCCTAGTGGCTTGTAACATATTTACAAAATATCCATATTATGTAATGAAAGATTTAAACTAAATGGAAAACGGGAGGGATTAATATGGCATTTGGGGGAGCAGTTGTTGATGGATGTGGTCCAAACTATTTAGCTGGAATTGGTATCGTAGTTGTTATTATTCTTTTGTTAATTGCTATGGGCATCGTTTTTTAATTTAATTCCTGAGTTTAATAAGAGGAGGAAATATTATGTATGGATATGGAGTAGGTCATTTTCCACACATTTCGCCGGTGGGCGCTCCGCCACACATTGCGCCAATTTCTAAGCCCTGTTGTCCACCTGTATGCTGTCCGCCTCCTAATTATGGTGTAGGCATTATTGCAATTGCAATTCTTATTTTAATTGCTCTAGGGGTTATTTTCTAGAACAAAAGGTCATGGAAGAGAAGGGGATGCATCAATGGGGCTCACATCGGAAACGGTGGAGCTCCTTTGTGTTTATACTATTGACAAAATAAATTCAACAATTTATTATAATGTTAATTCAATAGATTATTTCATAGGTGCCCGCAAGGGATAATAGGGAACCAGGTTATAATCCTGGACGGACCCACCACTGTAATTAGATGCTTGATACTGTACATTTGCCACTGGGATATCCGGGAAGGCGTACATGTTAGTCTATAAGTCAGGAGACCTGCCTATAAAATATTTGCAATAAGGACAATGGTAAAGTTCTAGCTTATTTAAGCTAGGACTTTTTGTTTTAGGTGCGCCACGCATGGCGCGTAGCTAGGCGGTGAAAGTTCGCTGTAGGGGCTGGCAGTTGCCAACCATTAGCCAAGCGCAAGGTGTCCAACATGAGGCACATTCTGAAGGAAGCGTGATGAGCAAAATTCCGGTCCGAGGAACACGAAGCGTATAAGGCATTCGAAGTGGGATGAGTCTGCTAAACGAGACAAAATCCAATAAACTGCACAGACACGGGGATGTAAATACGGAGGGTATATGGGATGAAAGTTACGTGTCTTACCGTGGGAAGTCTTGCGGACGTGTAGAGCATATTTGCGAAATACGGTTGAAACAAGATTTATCGTGAGAAGTCAGCACACAATAATAGTAACGCGGTCGAAAATCAATACTTAGGAGTTGCTCATGGAAACAATTGCAAAGATTGAAATTGAAAAACTCGTGTTTCCGCATCAAGACAAGCCCGTCCTTAAAAATATAGACTTTGAAATTCAACGGGGAGATTTCATTGTTATAACCGGTATGGTAGCCTCAGGCAAATCAATTTTATTACATACCATCACAGGCGCAATCCCTCACTACCATAAAGCAGAGTTAACAGGTAAGGTCACAATTATGGGGCAAGATATTAAGGAAATGCGCCTCAATCGAATGTCTGATTATGTAGGTTACATGATGCAGGAACCTAACAATCAAGTGATTGGACTGGATGTCTATGAGGATGTGGCCTTCGGCCTCGGCAATTTGGGAATTCCCTTTGCGCAAATTGATGAAACGATCAAAAATACTCTGGATTTCGTAGGTTTAAAAGGCTTTGAGAGCAGACAGACGACGTCTCTTTCTGGAGGAGAAGCTCAACGGGTTGTTCTGGCAGGGGTTCTTGCCCTCAATGCTCCGATATTGATCCTAGATCAGCCTACAGCTGAACTCGACCCTCAAGGTCGAGAGGAGCTGTATAAGCGATTAGGTCAGTTGAATAAAACTCAGAATCTAACGATTGTTATGGTTATGGATCGAATCCAAGAAGCTCTTCGCTATGCCAACCGAGTTTTTTATATTGAAGACGGTGAAATTACTATACAGTATTCGCCGGAGGAATATTATAAGGCCCAAGTACAATTTCAGAAGGCAAGGTTAAACGCCAACATTCCCTTCAATTCCAATAACAGTTTGCCAAAGGAAAGTGTGGCGGAAGTTACAGATGTCTCTTATCAATACCGTAACGATCTGATAGGTTGTGAAGATATTAATTTAAAGGTTTATAGGGGGGATTTTTTATCCATCGTCGGTTTAAATGGTTCGGGTAAATCTACGTTGGCTAAATTGCTTATTGGTTTATTAAAACCTTCCAAGGGTGAGATTAAAGTTTTTAACCAGCCTCTAAACAAAGATAACATAACGGAAATTCGTAAACGAATAGGCTTTTTATTTCAAAATCCTGACTATCAGATCTTTGCAGGTACCTTGGAAGAAGAGGTTGGATTTTCACTGAAGTTAAGAGGTGAACAACATGAAGTAATTGAACAGAAAGTTAATGAGTGTCTTAGTTTTGTGGGGCTGTTGGCGTATAAGACCATGCACCCTCAGCGCTTGAGCCGGGGGCAGCGTCAGCTTTTGGCATTAGCTTCTGTCCTTGTCTCTGATCCTGAATTTATCATTGCTGATGAACCGACTTCGGGTCTTGACGAAAACCAAGGGTATGTCATTATGGATAAACTCTTGAGTTTAGCACAAAAGAGAACCACAATTCTTTTGATAACCCATGATTTGACCTTGGCTGAGCACTATTCCAGCCGGTTAGCGGCCATGTATAACCACCGACTTTATATGGAGATTCCCAGCAGAGACCTTCCTCAATATTTGGATAGGCTCAAAGCAATTGGCTTGAATTTCTCTAATATGGGGGATTATGATGAGACTTTCTAAGCTTGATCCACGGACAAAGTTGATTTGGTATATTCTAGTGATTTATTTCTCTCTGGTCAGTCAGACCGCTGTTCAATTGGGTATAGTTTTATTTGTATGTATCATCGTCACCTTTGTTTTGAAGGGTTCATTAAAGCAGTATAAGGTCATGATTATGATTATGTTGCTTTTGGGATTTCAAATCCTGATTGTGCAGCTGATTTTCTGCCGGGAAGGGGTTCTAATCTACCAATGGGGAGTTCTTAAAATTTATAGTGCAGCTCTACCCCTAGCGATTACTGGCATATTGAAAGCAACGATTGTTTTTTTTGCAAGTATGCAGTTTTTCACCTCGGCTTCACCCCAAGAGTTTACGTTGATGCTTATAAAGTTCAGAATTCCTTACCGATTTGCCATGCTGGTGGGACTAGGGGTACGCTTTCTCCCGCTTTTGAAAGCAGAATATACATCCATCATCGACAGCCAGCGGACCAGGGGGCTTAAAATGGACAGCGCTTGGGATAATATCAAAGCTATTTTTCCGACTTTTATGCCTTTTCTATATCGCTCTGTTCGACGAGCAGCAGAAACAGCTCTAGCGATGGAGTTAAGAGGCTATGGACGCAGTAAGACCCGAACCTTTTCTTCGGATTTAGCGATAATGCCTTATGATATTGCTTTGATCTCGGTGATGATAATGGTAATGGTCATTAGTATATTTAGTAAGATTTATCCATTGATCTAATTTTAATATAGGAGGAGAGTTAAAAATGAACGGAAATTTTTTCAGAACAGACACAAAAGCACTAGTAGGCTCAGTCATCATAGGGATTGTAATGTTGATAATGATGCAGGTTACAGGACGTATTGACGCAATACTGGATCCTACCCTTTTGCTTCTCAATGGTACATGCTGGGCATTTTTTACAGGACTGATCGTCTTAATGTACAAACAGCCGGCAGGTATTATTGCCGGGGTGGTTGAAGCCGTAGTCGCTATGGCAACAGGTTATTCTCCCTTGGGCTTTTTCTTCTTATTTGCCAATGTTGTGGGCTCCATTGTCTATTCACTGTTCGTAAAAAAACTTTCCATGGAGAGTCTTAGTCACCATATTTTAGCCATGTTTGGGTGTGCTGTTACCGGCAACCTTTGTGTCATGGCAGGTTTGATTTATGTCTTTCATCTTGACTGGAAGATTGCGCTGCTATCCTCAACCATAACCACCTTGGTGGGGACTATTGTTGCGGGTATTCTGACAAAGAGTGTCTACCGTTCCTTGCAAAAATCATTATTGCTTTAGTTATAATAGTTAAGCTTACTGTAGGTTGGATAGTTCCTGGTAACAAAAGATTAAAACAAGATTAGCAGCGATAACCGCTGCTAATTTTTATTTAAATTTTATAGAGAAGAAGGAAGGAGTACTATCTTGATTGAAATGATATAGGTATAATTTCTCCGTCATTGGGCACGTAAATTTGTGCAGATTGATTTTGAGAATAAATATGTTTTTTCAGTTCTTGACGGGAAAGGGTGCAATGATTCCATGCTTCCATGTGTACAACAATTATTTTAGTAAAAGGTGCTTTTTTGCCAAGAAGGCAAACATCTTTTTTGGTCATGGTTATGGGATCGCCCGAACTGAATTGAGCTGACCCTGCAAAACATATGGTGATGTTTGGTTGGTAATCTGTTAAAACTTGTTCTACTTCATTACATAGTATTGAATCTCCGACAATATAAATCGAGGGTTCATGAGGAGAACGGAGGAGAAAGCCGGATACCGGGCCCATGCTTTGACCGATACTTCTATAGAGAAAATTAAAAGAAATAAAAATCCAGGCTAAAAAATTATGTTGAGGAGCAATCTACAAATAAGAGTAGGCGGCCCGGAGGATTAAGGAGTGCACTATGAAGAATTTATTGAGGTTTTTTTCTAGCAGAGTAGTATTAGTGGGGACACCGCTCCTTATTCAAGTTTTTTTTATGATTGTGGTCATTTTGAAATTTAGCAGCTATTTTGTTTATGTATATACTATTTTAACTTTACTTAGTGGGGCAGCATTGTTGAAAATATTGACAGGCAAAAGCAATCCGGCTTATAAAATTGCTTGGATTATTCCCATTATGCTTTTTCCTATTTTTGGGGGACTATTCTATTTGCTTTTTGGCGGCAACAACTCAAGTAAACGAATGAAACGAAAGATGCATGACATAGAAGAAAGAATGACTAGGCTGCTCGGGCAAAACGAAGCAGTTATTGAAGAGATTCAATCCTTGGATCGGAGTGCAGCCAATCAATCTCGTTATATTGAGAAGTATTCCTTTTGTCCGGTTTACAACAATACCACCTCAGAATATTTATCCCCGGGGGAATGTATGTTTGAACGCCTTCTTCAAGAACTGGACAAGGCAGAGCGGTATATTTTTCTGGAATATTTCATCATCGAAGAAGGGGTTATGTGGGATGCAGTCCTTAACATACTTGTAAAAAAAGTTCAGCAAGGAGTTGATGTCCGGGTCATCTATGATGATATTGGCTGTCTGCTCACCTTGCCGTATGGTTATGACAAACTCCTTGAAAGCATGGGAATTAAGTGCAGTGCCTTTAATCGATTCGTCCCGATTTTATCGGGACGAATCAATAATCGCGATCACCGCAAAATTGCTGTGATTGATGGCGGCACGGCTTTCACAGGAGGGATAAATCTTGCCGATGAGTATATTAATACTTATCAAAAGCACGGGCATTGGAAAGACTCTGCGATCCTAATTAAAGGGGAAGCGGTTTGGAGTTTTACCGTAATGTTTCTGTCTCTTTGGAGTTATCAAAGGAAAACAGAAGAGGATTTTGAACACTTTAGACCATTGAGGAAGCAAACAGAAACTTTTGTTACCGATGGATATGTTCAGCCTTTCAATGACAGTCCAATCAATGATGAATTGATCGGAGAAACCGTCTACCTAAATCTAATCAATCGAGCTGAACGTTATATCTATATTAATACGCCCTACCTCATTCTTGACTATGAAATGATTATTGCTCTTTGTGCTGCGGCAAAGCGGAGTGTTGATGTTCGCATAATAACGCCTCACATTCCTGATAAATGGTTTGTTCATTCGGTGACACGTTCAAATTATCCCTTGCTTGTAGAAAATGGTGTAAAAATTTATGAATATATTCCAGGCTTTAACCATGCTAAATCCTTGGCAGTCGATGATGAGATGGGTGTTGTAGGTACCATAAATCTTGATTACCGCAGTCTTTTCCTCCATTTTGAATGCGGTGTCTGGCTTTATCAAACTCAAAGTATTTTAGAAGTAAAGAAAGACTTTCTAAAGACGTTGGATCAATGCCAATTGATTACCTTGGAGTACTGTCGTTCTATTCGGTGGTACAAAAGTTTAGGACGTATTTTTTTACGTATTTTTGCTCCCCTAATGTAAGAAAGATTTTTGCTATAAGGTAAGAGGAATAATGATTTGATCATCGAAAACATAGGATAAGGCAATAAGAAATCTCATCTAGGTTAATTATTATAATAATTAAGGTGTGATGATCATGCTCCTTCAAGATGGTACCAATACCCGAATTTCGTATTTAAATTTAGGCGACAGGATTGCTAAAGCTGTGCGTATCTTCATGGATCTGAAGATTGCTATTATCCCCGTTTTAGATGAGGAAGGCGGTCTATTGAGTGTATTTAGCAGGAGTAGTCTTTATCGGGCCATTCTGGATGGTGCTAGCCATAAAGACAAAATTGATCCTTATCTAATTAAAGAAGTGATCACTGTTTCCGACGATATTCCAGATGATCAGTTAGCTGAATTCATCAAAGCAAGTCCGGTTGGTTCCGTTCCAGTCGTCAACGGAGAAGGAAAAGTCGTTGGTCTTTTATGTAAAGCCAATATGGTAATGACTTTATTCCGCCATTCAGAATTACTGAATGTACAGCTGAAAGCTATTTTGGATTCCATGCATAACGGCGTTATCGCCGTTGACAGTCAAGGGCTAGTTACCCATGTAAATATAGGAGCCCGAAGAATATTGGGACTGAAAGCGGATACCTCCCTCGGCCAACCCTTTAGAAATTTATTGCCTAATCTGGACTTAACCTCCTCTCTTAGTCACGGAGAGGTTAAAATTGGGCTGAAGTATAAGCATCGCAACATAACTATGGTTGTGAATATCACCCCATTAAATATTGGCGGTAATATCGCAGGAGGAATTGTCATCTTCCAGGACCTGACGGACCTGGAACAAGCAGCCAAAGAATTGGAAACAGTTAAGGCTTTAAATAAAACCTTTGATACAGTGCTGAATATTATCCGAGACGGAATCATTGTGATCGATGAAAGAGGCAAAACGACGCTGGTTAATCAAGCCATGGCCGACTTTTTAGCCTTACATCCTCAAGAAGTTATTGGCAAGCATATTACGGATATTATGGAGAAAAGCAGGCTGCACATTGTGGCCAACACAGGTGTTCTGGAAACAAGTGACGTTCTGACAATTGGCGGCAAGCCATTAATTGTTTCCCGTTTACCTATTATAAGGGAAGGAAAAGTTGTTGGCGCTGTAGGGAAAGCGGTATTTCCTCAACTCGCTGAAGTGCGAGAACTGGCAGAAAAAATACGGTTATTAGAAAATAAAGTAACATTTTTCCAAGAAGAATTGCAAAAAAACAAAACTGCTCAAGACGTTTTAAAGGGTATTATTGCCGAAAGCCCTGAAATGAAAAAAATAAAGGACGAGATAGCCATTGTGGCTTCAAGCAGTTCGACTGTGCTGATTACAGGAGAGAGTGGGACCGGGAAAGAGGGAGTGGCTCACGCTGTTCATCTCTGCAGTGAGCGATGCAACGGACCTTTTGTCAAGGTAAATTGTGCTGCTATACCGGAAAACCTGATTGAAGCGGAAATGTTCGGTTATGTAGGAGGCGCCTTTACAGGTGCAGCAAAAGCGGGTAAACCAGGACGCTTAGAGCTGGCCGATGGTGGAACCCTCTTTTTAGATGAAATTGGAGACATGCCTCTAACTTTGCAATCTAAGTTATTGAGAGTGCTGCAAGACCGTGAATTCGAACGGTTAGGCAGTACAAAAAGTATTAAAGTTAATGTCCGTATTCTAGCGGCTACCAATAAAGACCTTAATATAGCAATTTCTGAGGGAGAGTTCCGAGCAGATTTGTATTACCGGTTAAATGTTATTAACCTGCATTTACCGCCGCTTCGGGAACGACCGGATGATATTATGCCTTTGATTCACTTTTTCATCGCTAAATTTAACCATATTCTCAAAGGCAATGTCAGAGGTATGGATGATGAGGCTATGAAGATGCTATTAAACTATTCATGGCCGGGAAATGTCCGTGAGTTGGAAAATGTTGTGGAGAGGGCAGTTAACTATACCCGCAGTGGCCTGATACAATTAAACCACTTGCCAGAGCAAATACTTAACAAAAGCTTTTCGGGAAACCAGGCAGCTCCAGGTAGAATTCGCCACCAGGATAAGATCGGTCGTATTGAACGGGATATGATTATCGTAGCCCTGGAAAAGGCTGGAGGCAATAAGACAAAAGCAGCCAAACTCTTAAATCTTAGCAGGTCTCGACTTTATGACAAATTAGAAAAATATAATCTAAGATAACTTTTGTTCAGAGGGATTTCCTAGCGTCCCGAAAGCGGACACATTTCTAACAAATGTGTCCGCTTTCGGGACGCTTTTTTATATTTGAGATCTGGATTTTACAGTCTGTTCGGCAATGTAGAAGTATTTTTTTGCTGATGGAATTGTGCCAGCCGACTGAGTTTTAAAGTTTTGAGGCTATTATAAGTGGGTCAATTGTCAGAGAATGAATTGGATTGGTATATAAATTGCAAGATAATTTTCAAGATTCAGAATAACCGAACAATGGATTTCGCTATGATTTCAAAGAAAACGGAGGAAAAAGTTATGAAGACAATTATGGTTATTGGGGCAGTACAGATGGGTGGTGGAGTTTTACAAAGGACTGGGTGATAAAATATCGTCCTTGTCCCTTACTCCGAAAATATGTAAAAGCGGGTTGGTATGGAAGAAAATCCGGCCGAGGCTTTTATAATTACGAAACATGATGCCAATTGCTTTGAGTGAAGACATAAAGGAGGAAATAAGCCAATGTCTAAAGTTCCCCAAAAGCTTGAACTGACAAGAAAAGGCTATTACAAAGATGCCAAAATCAGCGCCTATGGAGAAAGAAAGCCTGATTATACCACTATGGGCAGAAAAATCGATAACGTCTATGTCAAGCAGCGAGAGGTTGTTTGCGTTGAAGCCTGCAGAACTCCCTATGGTAAATCGTTGGGTGCCTTAGTGGAGTATGATGCAGCCCAATTAGGCGCCTTGGCTATTAAAGAAGTTCTGCACAGAACGGAAGGTAAAGTCGCTCCAGGTGATGTGGACTATGTGATTATGGGCCAGGTAGTTCAGGCCGGCAGCGGTCAGGTTCCCAGCCGTCAGGCTACACTTTTGGCTGGGCTTCCTGAATCAGTGCCCTCGATCACAGTTAACAAGGTTTGTTCTTCAGGAGTCAAAACTATTGACTTAGGGGTTCAGATGATTGCTTTGGGAAGAGCGGAGATCGTGATCGCCGGCGGTCAGGAGAGCATGAGCAACATACCCTTTGCCCTTCCCGATATGCGGCGAGGGAAAAAGATGGGGTTTTTAAATGCTGACTGTGAGGACTTAATGGTGAAGGATGGACTTTGGGACAGTATTTATAACCGGCATATGGCCATTCACGGCTCTGAAGTAGCGGATGAATTTGGCTTTAGTCGTGAAGAGCAAGACGAATGGGCCCTGCATTCTCAGCTGGCTGCCTCAGAAGCTATGGCTTCCGGAAAACTAGATGATGAACTTTTCCCTGTTGCTGTCAAAAGGGGAAAAGAAGTTTTAGAAAAGGACGAAGGGCCGCGGCCTAATTCAACCATAGAAGGGCTTGCTAAGCTTGGTCCCGTTTTCAATCATTTGAGTTCTGTTACAGGTAAGCCGGGCAGTGTAACTGCCGGTAATGCGCCGGGCACCAATGACGGTGGCGATGTTTGCTTGCTTATGAGTCGAGCTAAAGCGGATGAATTGGGATTAAAACCTCTTTTCACCATTGTGGACTATGCAGAAGTTTCTCAGCCCACGAAAGACATTGCGACGGTTCCAGGGCTTTCGATTAAAAAAGTATTGGCGCAAAATAATTTGGCGTTAGATGACATGAAATTAATTGAGATCAATGAGGCTTTTGCGGCTGTGGCTCTGGTTAGTGCCCGCAGTATTCTCGGCATGACTAAGGAGCAGATGTATGAAAAGGTTAATGTTAACGGTGGAGCGATTGCTTATGGTCATCCCATCGGGGCTACGGGAGCCAGAATCGTTATGACTTTGGCTTATGAGCTTAAACGTCGTGGCGGAGGTTACGGAGTTTGCGGAATCTGTGCAGGTCATGCTCAGGGTGACGCCATGCTCATTCGAGTAGATCCCGACTAAAGGTTCATAAAAAATAAGAATTGGAGTGAGATAGTGGTGGATTTCAAATTAAGTGATGAAACCCTAATGGTTCGAGATATGGTGAGAAAATTCGCCAAAACAGAAGTAGCACCTTTAGCAGAAAAGCTTGATAAAAGCCATGAGTTTCCCGAGGAAAACTGGAAAAGGATGAGGGAACTCGGCCTGACAGGATTTCCGATTCCGGAAGAATGGGGCGGGGGCGGAGGAACCTATCTGGACTTCGCAATTATTGTTGAAGAGTTGGCTAAGGCATGTGCTTCTACAGCTGTTGTGACCAGCGTGCACACTGGTTTGGGTTGTATGAGCATTCATCTTTATGGCACTCAGAGATTAAAAGAAAAATATTTGCGGCAATTGACTACCGGTGAGATTATTGGTGCTTATGCTTTGACTGAGCCTAATGCGGGATCGGATGCCGCCGCCTTAAAATGTAAAGCAGAAGATATGGGGGACCACTTCCTGGTTAATGGCAGCAAAATCTTTATTACCAATGGCGGGCATGCAACCACGTATTGTACCTTTGTTAAAACGGATCCAACTCAGCCGAAAGGTAAAGGTATTACTTGCTTGATCATTGAAAAGGACACCCCGGGTTTTACCATCAGCAAACCGGTGGAAAAAATGGGTATGCATGCTGATCCCACTTGTGAACTTTATTTCGAAAATGTGAAAGTTCCCAAAGAAAATGTCTTGGGAGAAATCAACAATGGCTTCGCTGTTGCTATGGGTCTGCTGGCCGGCGGCCGTATTACTATTGGTGCACAAGGTTTGGGAATTGCTGAGGGGGCTCTGGAATATACCATTAATTACATTAAAGAAAGAAAACAATTTGATAAACCTCTGGCTGCGAATCAAGGGGTTCAGTTTATGATTGCAGAGATGGCTGCCAAGATCGAAGCTGCCCAGCTGTTGATTTATAGAGCTGCGTGGCTGAAAGACAATGGTTTGCCCCATAACAAAGAGGCCTCAATGGCTAAGTACTTTGCCACTGATACAGCTATGGAGGTTACCACAAATTGTGTTCAGTTAATGGGCGGATATGGTTATTGTTCAGAATACCCCGTTGAACGCATGATGCGGGATGCCAAAATCACTCAAATTTACGAAGGGTCGAATCAGATCCAGCGTATGATTATTGGGCGTGAAGTAATCGGTCGTTTTTAATTTTAAAACTGAATTGAATAGGAGGTTTTGTAAAATGGCCAGGCCGAAAATTGTTAGTCTTACAGAAGCAATAGCCCAGATTAAGGATGGGGATATGTTGACATTCGGAGGGTTTACAGTTTGGCGTCGTCCAATGGCAGCAATCTACGAGCTGATTAGGCAGAAAAAACGCAATCTTCATCTGGTTGAAGTTAACGGCGGGACTCATGATGACATGCTTGTAGGAGCAGGGTGTGTTGGGATATGGGAATCAAGCTGGTGCGGACATGAACTCTATGGCAAGTTTGGCAGTAACTTGGCCCGCAGAATTGAAAATGGCGAAATACTGTATGAAGATTGGCCTCATATTCATATCTTAAATAGGTTAACGGCTGGCGCTAAAGGCCTTCCCTTTTTGCCTTCCTATTCTGCTATGGGATGCGATATGTTTAATCCTGAGAACGATAACTTGGGTAAAGCCGGACTCCGCGATGGATCAAACCCTCACATTAATAAGTACAAATATATTGCCTATAAAGAACCCTTCACAGATTCTGAGATTATTTTGGTTCCCGCCGCTAACCCGGACTGGTGTATCACTCATGTTCAAAAAGTGGGAGTTGAGGGGAGTGTAAGGGTAGAGGGATTGAAATTCAGCGATCAAGAAGTTATTAAGGCCTCCAAGCATAATATTATTATTGCTGAGCAGGTCGTTTCTGAAGAATACTTGCGTGATGAACCAACTCATAATATGCTGCCGGGGTACCTGGTAGATTATATTGTAGAATTGCCTTGGGGTGCTCATCCCACCGGATTATATGGGGTACATGAGCCTGATGGTGAATTTATCAGCAATTTCTTTAAAGCAACACGTACTCAGGAAGGGTTTGATAAGTGGGCGGATGAGTGGATTTTTGGAGTTAAAGATTTCCATGAATACCTGAGTAAATTAGGAACAGATCGTTTGAAATCCTTAGAAGCTGATCCTTCTCTGGGCTATTCATCAACAATGAAAAGGGGGTCAAGATAATGGATAGCAAAACAGGATATTCAAAACCCGGTGAATTCAAACCAATGGATCTTTTAGTCTGTGCCGCCGCCAGGGAAGTGAGAGATGGGGAAATAGTGTTTGCCGGAACAGGCCTGCCAATGTTGGCAATTATGGTTGCTCAGCATACACAAGCTCCGACAGCCGTTTGCATCTATGAATCAGGATCCATTGACGGCAGGCCCATTGACCTGCCTACGTCTGTGGCGGATGCACGCTGCAGTTATCAGGCTGCAGTTGCAGATGGCTTAACCGATGTGTTTGGGCAACTACAATCGGGCAGGGTGGATTTGGCTTATTTAGGGGGTGCCGAAGTTGATCTTTATGGGAATGTCAACTGCACTTTTATGGGCGGACCTTCCGGCAAACGATTGACAGGAAGCGGCGGTAATTCGGACATTCATTCCTTGGCCAAACGAAGTGTTTTGATTATGCCTCAATTTAATCAAAAACGCCGGTTTGTAGAGAAAGTCAGCTATATTACGTCCCCTGGCTGGAAGATACCTCATTGGCCCGATCCAGAATGGGTTCCGAAACAAGAGGTTTATGGCCGCGCCTTCAATGGCGGACCAGACGCAGTTATATCAGACATGGGAGTTTACCGGTTTGATGAAAAGGGTGAGATGTATCTCGATACAGTTCATCCGGGCTTTACAGCAGAAGAATGCCATGAAAACTGCAGTTTTAACCTCAATATTTCCAGAGTCAAGGGGGAAACCCTTACCCCTACTTATGAAGAATTAGAGTTGCTTTATAAAGTTATTGATCCTGAGGGAATCATTTTAAAATAGAAGGTTGTTGAGAAGTATAAATATCATTGGATCTTGAGGTATCGGTTGATAAAATCGATACCTTTTTTGTACTATTTAGCCGCCCTGCCTTGTAGGTTTCTCTATGTTTACTGATATTACTCAATCTGTAAAACAATAGCAAGAAGGTTTTCGAAGAATAATGAAGAAATAGATTATATAGTTGTCATTTATAACAGGTGACATTAGGTAAATTTGCATCAAGAGGGGACTGTTTGTGAGCTTAGAGATATTAATCACTAACAAGGAGCTTTGTGTAGGTTGTAATAAGTGCATTGCTAAATGTCCTGTTAAAGCCAACGTAGCCTTCCTTTTTAATGGAGAGAACAGGGTTAAGGTAGATCACTTGAAGTGCATTCACTGCGGAGCCTGTATTGACATATGCGATCATCATGCTCGTGACTTTGCGGATGACACTGAGAGGTTCTTTTCTGATTTGAAGCTTGGACATGATATTACTGTTATCGCTGCTCCTTCCATTCGCTTCAACATCTCAGAGTATACACGATTATTCGGTTATCTTAAATCTTTGCATGTAACCCGAATCTATGACGTGTCCCTTGGAGCTGATATTACAACCTGGGCTTATTTAAAAGCTATTGAAGAACAGAAACTAGAGTCCATCATTGCTCAACCTTGTCCGGTCATTGTAAACTATATTCAGAAGTATCGCCCCGAGCTAATTTGGAATTTAGCTCCCATCCATAGTCCTATGATGTGCACAGCTATTTATCTCAAAAAATATTTAAAAAACCATGATCGAATTGCTTTTTTGTCACCATGTATCGGTAAAATTGATGAGATTAAGGAAAAAAATACCCAGGGATTCATCGAATATAATGTTACATATAAGAAAATTGAAAGTTATTTACGAGATAACCAAATCGAACTGTTTAATTATCCTGAATCTGATTATGATGAAGTTGGCTATGGGATTGGATTAACTTACAGCCGGCCGGGCGGGCTAAGTGAAAACGTCGAATTGTACAAACCTGACGCCTGGGTTCGGCAAATAGAAGGACCAGAGCGGGTGTATCGATATCTTGACGAATACTCCCTGCGAATTGCTGAGCATAAACCTCTGCCGTTAATTCTTGACATTCTGAATTGTCAAAAGGGGTGTAATGGCGGTACCGCAACCTGTAACAAAATCAGCGTTGATGATGTTGACTTCAAAATGAATGCTTTGAAAAAAGAAAAAGTTCAAAGTTATGGTCCTAGCCGTCAAGAGTCAGAGATTCTTGCCGTTTATGAATTATTGTATAAAGATTTCCGTTTAGAGGATTTTGCGAGAATCTATGAAGATAAGTCAGGTGTTTTAAAAGTTCATTCCTTTTCTGATCTTGAGGAGATCTTCACACAGCTGCATAAAACAACGGAAGCATCCCGCAATGTTAATTGTTTTGCCTGCGGATTTGGAAATTGCCGTGAGTTTGCTAATGCTGTTTTGCAAGGGACAAACCACATAAGCAATTGCATTGATTATAATCGAAAAGAATTGGTTTGTGAGAAAGAGCATCTCTCTCAAACAAATAGAAAAATAAAACAACTTCATTACCTAGCTACTCATGATTTTTTGACAGATATTCCTAATCGCTATTACTTAGAAGAATATCTTAATAAACTTATTCCCACAAATTCGGATAAACCAATGGAAAGTGCTCTGTTATTCATCGATATAGATAATTTCAAAGTAGTTAATGACTCTTTTGGTCACTCAAGCGGAGACGAAATATTACTTAAGGTTAGTCAACGTTTCAAAATGCAATTGGAGGAAGGAGCGTTTTTAGCAAGACTGGGTGGGGATGAATTTGCTGTTGTCTTAAAGAACGTGGACATGGAAAAAGCGAGTATCGTCGCTCATCAGCTGCTGCAAGCCCTGGGAATAGAAGATTTCAAAGTCGAAGGGCATGAAATAGGGATTAAGTTAACAGCAAGTATCGGTATTACCAAGATAGATGGGACTCTGGATACGCAAACTCTTTTTTCTTACGCAGATGTAGCTTTATATACTGCTAAAGAAGAAGGGAAAAATAGAGTGAGTTCCATTCAATCTAACGTTGATATTGAAAAATTGTTGCAAGCCAATCAAACCATATTTCTAATCAATACCGCTTTGAGAGAAGATCGATTTACTCTATTTTTACAGCCTGTAGTCAAGATGGATGGAACTATTGCCCATTATGAAGCTTTGCTAAGGATGCTTGATCCGCAAGGGGAGCTAATTTTTCCTAATGATTTTTTACCCGTCGCTGAACGCTTTGGTTTAGTATCTCAAATTGATCGGTGGGTAGTAAATGCTGCCGTCCAAATTTTAACTGAGCATGAGGAGTTATCTCTCTTTGTAAATTTATCAGCGTCGAGTTTTGCAGATGAAGAACTTTTAAAATTTATTGAAGCAAGGATTACTGAAAGTCATGTGGCACCTTCAAAAATAGGGTTCGAAATTACTGAAACGGCGGCTATTAAAGACTTGGAACAAGCGGAACTTTGGATACAAAGATTAAAACACGTAGGGTGCAAGTTTGCTTTAGATGATTTCGGAGTAGGATTTCTTACTTTTACTCATCTTCAAAGGCTTCCAGTGGATTATCTTAAAATAGATGGTTCTTTTATTCGAAATCTCGATGTTGATTCCATTAATAAGGCATTGGTTCAAGCGATTAATACAGTAGCACATGCTCTTAACAAAGCTACCATCGCAGAATACGTTGAAAACGAGGGAATATGGGATGTCTTAAGGGATTTGAAAATTGATTTTGGACAGGGTTATTATTTGGGCAGGCCAACAACTTTAAAGAAGTTATCAGAAAGGACATGTTCTTGGGGTACCTAAAGGGTACCCCTTATTCATAAGAACTTTGATTATTTATGGGAAACTGGAAAGAAATGTTCATTGTCAGAAAGTTTTAAATAAGTTATAGTTTTATGAATTAATACTGTTTATTATAATTGCAAATCCTGGAGGTCTTATGATTAAAGATAAGGTGTACAGTCTGTCAAAGATTGATTTACTCTCAGATTTGTCAACCTCTGAATTAGAGGAACTCTCTTCTGACTTTTTGTGGGAGAACTATAGTCAGGGTTCTGAAATTATTAAGCAGGGTCAAGAAGAGCATGCTTTTTACATTTTAATTGAAGGAAAAGCGAATGTTATGATCTGGAAAGAAGGAGATCGTGCCAGGAGAGTCCGATCATTGGGCCCAGGAGATACCTTTGGCGAATTTTCGCTGCTTGATGGAAAAACCGCTGCAACCACGATTCTTTGCCAAGAAAACTGCCAGGTTCTTATGATGGATTCTGAAGGGTTTGCTCGTATGCTTTTGCGCTGGCCGAAGCTATATCAAACCTTTATTGGCAGGTTAACTCAAAATTTGAACGAAGCGAACCTCATTTTATCTGAAGTAAAATACAAGGAAGTTCTTCGTTCGGCTTTGCAATTGACTCAGTATAAGGATAAGTTTTATGGGCTTTGGGGAGGTGCGCGAACGACCTCTGAGGTGGAAAGGCAATTAAAAGAACTGTCCGAACCCAAGGGGCACCTGCTATTGACAGGAGAACGGGGGACTGGCAGGCAAATGATGGCTTGGTATGTTCATCAACGCCAATCAGGTCCGGAAGCTCCTTTTGTGGTGGTTGACGGGGGACGTTTCGATCAACAATGGAAGGGTTTAATCACTGAGCCTGCGGTTGAAAATAAGACTCTCGAGAATGCCAATCTTTTTGATATCGCAGAGGGAGGAACCTTATTTATACGGGAAATAAACTTGATATCTCCCCAGACACAGCTTCAATTAGCTCGGTCAATTGATTTTAAAAAAAGTAAATGTTTTGTCATCGGGAGTATAAACTTAGAAAAGGATGAGCAGGAAAGAGGTATTATCCCTGAACTGCGTAAA
Source organism: Desulfosporosinus orientis DSM 765 (assembly GCF_000235605.1). GTDB lineage: Bacteria > Bacillota > Desulfitobacteriia > Desulfitobacteriales > Desulfitobacteriaceae > Desulfosporosinus > Desulfosporosinus orientis. The sequence goes on along the minus strand of NC_016584.1, from coordinate 4,226,626 downwards.
TGCTTTGCTCACACCTATGAGATCCCTCCTTTACGTAAGCGCAAACGAGATATTCCCATTTTGGCTCAAGGTTTCTTAGAAAAATTAGCTCAGAAGAACCAGCGAAAAGTTCCGATCCTAAATCAGGAAGCAACCCAACTGCTGCTTTCTCATCATTACCGGCAGGGGAATGTCTCAGAACTGATTCAGGTCATAGAGCGGGCGTTTCATATCGCAGATCAAGATGTCATTGGGCTTGAACAGATCTTTTTTGGCCCTACAGCTGAACAAAATGGCTATACCATTAACCTTTTATCCTGGCCCAAGCTCAAAGAAGTATTGCAGAAGGGTGTTTTATTGGGGCGGTTAAGAGGCACTGCCGCAATCCTTTTTATCGCAATGATTTTGTTATTGCTTTTTGATCCGCAAGTTGCAGTTTCAACCAAGCTTTTCACTTTAGTTTGGGGGTTGTGGTGGCCGGCTCTTGCCTTAATATCTCCTTTCTTAGGCCGGGTGTGGTGTACTGTTTGCCCATTCTCAACAATTATGGATTTTGTACAAAAAAGGCTGCACAAGAATTATGGGATTCCGAAGTTGATAATAGAATATGATTATATTTTAATGAGTTTATTGTTTCTCTTGATTTTTTGGATTGAAGTAATCTCGGATATGCGTTATAAGCCTATCTACACTGCCATGTTGTTAATTGCGATTCAAGTATTTGCCGTTGTTATTGGGATTTTTTTTCCGCGCCATACTTGGTGCCGGCATTTTTGTCCCTTAGGAGGATTTATTGGGATTGCTTCCGTAGGATCAATGTTGGAGGTGAGAGCAGATCCTTCAGTTTGTTTGAATAAGTGCATAACCTTTGACTGTTATGTTGGTACCAAAAGGGTTTCAGGTTGCCCAATGTCACAACATCTTCCCTTTTTAGACAATAATCTGGACTGCAAATTATGTTTTAATTGTGTGAGAAATTGCCCGAACGGTTCCGTTCAAGTAAATCTGAGGCTTGCAGGGCGCGAGGTATGGCACTTAGTACGTGTCAATCAGGGATTTGTTGTCTTTATCGGAGTCATGTTGGGTATTTTAGTGCCGCTTAACTACTTTGTAACTTTCCGGCAAGTTGAGGTATTATCGGCTGGGAAAGTATGGTTTAGCCTGTGCTTTTGGGGCGCAGGATTAATAGGGGGAATGCTTGCTTGGCTGCTTTCCAAACCATTCAAAACTAAGGCTGCTTCCCTGCGGGTTAAGATCGTTTTTGCCTTTACTCCTCTGGTCTTAGCTGGGCATATTATGTATCAAATATCCTTTGTACCAGGTATTCGGCAGCTGTTTTTCGGTGTAGGTTATGATGCTCAGACAGGCGCCCTATTCCTTCATATTCCTGCCATAGTTTTAGCTCGTGGGATTGTCACAGCTTTTGGGTTAGTGTTGACTGGGGTCACCATTGCCCTGGTCCTGCTGCGAACGAAGGGAAAAGGAGCAGCCTCTTTCAAGGCTTAAAGCAAAATAACCAAAAAACAGGTCCTTCTTAACCAAAAGAAGGACCTGTTTTAATTACTGGCTCTTAATAATCTTGAAGTTTCTAAAGCGTTAATAAGCATTTCTCGCCAAGAGTTAAAATTCGTTGTCTTTTTGATATGGGCGTCGATATCTTTGTCAGGAATGGCATCATAGTCCTCTTGAGAGTGAATGGAAAATCCTCCTGAGGACAACAGTTCATCGATTGATTCAAATTGTGTGTAATGTTTCATGAATTCCGCTGGAAAAAGTTCGGTAAAGTCCATTGAGCCTTTTTGATTGTCCACCTGAATAATCGCCTCCTGTCAATAGTTAGTATAGCTTTTTCTACAAAAACTATACATTTCTTATCTAATATCATTTAGGGAAAACTCTATTGACCATAGAAGACCATAGAAAACCAGCCGGATCATTTTCCGGCTGGTTTGGCGGTCATTTATGAACTATGTCTTATTATAATGTGAGTCTTATTATATTGTAACATCTGTGCCGTAATAGGCAGCCTTGTATACTGCTACAAGTCCTGCCACAGTTGGTTTGCGGGGATTAGTTCCCGTACAGGGATCACCTAAAGCGGCTTCAGCTAATTGTTCTACATTGCTTAGGAAGACATCTTCAGGCATTCCCAGGGATTGCAGCGTTGGTTGAATGCCAAGGGATGCATTTAGCTGGCGAATGGCGGTTACTAAAGCGTTAATCAATTCTTGTTCAGATGATCCCGAAAGACCTAAATATTGGCCAATTTGGGCATAGCGTTCACCGGCAACTTTCGAATTATACTGGATGACTGCCGGCATTAGGATAGTGTTACAGCGGCCATGAGTAGTTCCTGCTTTCGTGGATATTTTATGAGATAGACTATGGTCAATGCCCAAAATGGCATTGGAAAAAGCCATGCCGGCGAAGTTTTGAGAGATATGCATTTTAGTACGAGCATTTATATCCTGTCCGTTTTGATAGGCCTTTGGAAGCCATTGGAAAATATTTTTAATGGATTTCAAAACTAAGAGATCCGTATAATCGTTAGCCATCGTTGAAACATAGGCTTCAAAGGAATGAGATAAAGCATCCACTCCCGTATCAGCTGTAACGTGAGGAGGCATAGAAACACAAATTTCAGGATCTAAGATAGCGATATCCGGTGTAATCTCATAGGAGGCCAGTGGATGTTTAATGCCATCGGCTTCGGTTATGACAGCTACACAGGTAACCTCGGTGCCGGTGCCGCTGGTGGAAGGTATAGCTATAAATTTAGCTCTTTTGCGCAGCTCAGGAATAGAAAAAGGAGCTTTAATATCATAGAAAGTTTTTCCCGGATACTCATATAAAACCCACATCGCTTTAGCAGCATCGATAGCTGAGCAGCCTCCGATGCCAATAATCAGGTTGGGTGCAAACTCCTTCATTATCTCTGCACCTCTTTGAACCGTCTCTAAAGAAGGGTCACCTTCCACTCCGTTAAACACTAAGGATTCAATCCCTGCTTCTTTAAGGTAACCAATAGCCCTATCCAGCACACCATTGGCTTGCATGGAATTTTTTCCGGTGCAGATAAAGGCCTTGTTTCCTTGGACTTGTTTAAGGTACTCTAAAGTACCGGAACCAAAGACAATGTCGCGAGGGACTCTAAACCATTGAAGATTCACTGTTATACTCCCCTTTCCAAAGACCTACTTGTCCTTATGTAAATATACGGAAAGTGGGAACAGGTAAGAACCATAATTTATCCCTTTTTTTTGACAAAAGAATTTTATATTAATAGGGTATCGGATTTTTTAAAAAAAATAGGGTAAAATTAATTACGATTTTGAATCTAACTTTGGATTTTAATTATTTGAGGGATTGTCAAGAGTCGATTAGTGGAGGGAAGCGCATGGATAAGGTCTTTGTTTATGGGACGCTGATGAAAGGGCGAAAATATCATCGTCAATACCTTTCCCAGTCCACATTTCTGGGCAAGGCTGAAGTCAGGGACTTTGCTATGTATGCCGTAAGTTCTTACCCGGGGATTGTTCCGGAAATAGGTGAAAAGGTTAAAGGCGAAGTCTATGAAGTTGACAAAGAGACATTAACGAGAGTAGATCTTCTTGAAGATGCGGGCAGCTTATATGTCCGGAAGACCGTTGATGTACTTTTGGAGGGGCAGGTGATCCCTGCCTGGGTCTATATTTGGAACCGGAAAATAAGGGGGGGAAAAATAAGTTACGAAGCGCAGCCTTGGAAAGGATAATTAATTACTAAAACCAGGCCTGTGTGAAGAAGTTATTCCTTCAACAGGCCTGGTTTTTACACAGAAGGCTTCGCGCAACTAAGGCTTATAGCATTATTGAGTTAGTGATTGATAAAATCCAGCATTCGTTCATAGGATTGTTTTGTATCCTTGTAACCATCGTTAAGCAGGTTGTACAGTCTTTGGGGTTTTTTTTCCAGCCGATCAACGTCTAATTCTTTTAGAGGCCTGATAACAAATACCTGGCCTTCTTTTTCAAGCTGTTCAATATAATCTAACGTTTCATTATACTGCTTATAACGGTTTAGCATGGTGTCAATTAAGTGCGGATAATTTTTATATTTTAATTTAAGGATAGTCTTGAATTTACCAGGACGCTTTCGATAACTTTTGTTTCTGGTTAAGACGATGATATTTTTAGTATTGCCATCGGCAATGGATTTTTTTATGGGAATAGAATCCGAAATCCCACCATCTAATAGTTCATAACCTTTATAGTTTATGATGGGGGAGAGCATTGGCAGGGATGACGATGCCCTTAAAGCTTGAAAGTGATCTCCCATATCAGCCTTATTCAAATAAATGGGTTGGCCTGATTGGCAATCAGTTGCTCCAACTAAAAAAGTACCCGGTGATTCATAAAAGGTTTTATAGTCAAAGGGAACATGTTTGTTTGGAATTTCATCAAAAATAAAATCCATACCAAAATAGGATTTCTTTAATAATAAACTTCTCAAGCTCATGTAGCGCCAATCCCGGACGAAGCCAAGTATTACCTTTTCGTTTCTCCCATTCTGCCGGGATATATATGAAGCCGCATTGCAAGCTCCTGCTGAAACACCAATTACATAATCAAAATACAAATTGTTTTCCATAAAATACTCTAAGACACCACAGGTATACAGCCCGCGCATACCTCCGCCTTCAAGCACTAGTCCTACTTTATTCATATGAACACCCCGCTAATCCCCCCAAAACTAGGGGACAACCAGTAATAATTTAGAATTTTACTTTAACTATAGCATGGAAACTTTTAGCATACAACTATTGATTGTTAGAACAACTTGTTTATAGATATGAAGAACGTTGGATTATTTGGCGTGTTAACAGCATTAAGGGGATTAAGATTATAATGCTGACTTCAAAATTTGCAGAACGTCTTCAGTATTTATGGGCCGGAAATCGCCTAAAGGTCCGTTTTTTGTTGCGGCTTTGGCCATGAGTTCAAGTTTTTCCTCGCCAATATTAACGGAACGAAGGGTTGTGGGAAGCTCTAGCTTTCGGAAGAAATCCTTTGTCTTAGAGATGGCTTGCCGGGCAATGGTATAGGCATCCTGGTTTAGATTCAACCCCCAGACATTAATGCCAAAGTCCCGGAAAACGTCCACTGTACTGTCTTCCAAAAATCAATTCCATCCAGTGAGGAGTGATTATGGCCAGTCCTACGCCATGAGTAATGTCATAATAGGCACTTAATTCATGTTCAATAGGGTGGCAGCTCCATTTTCGAGTTTTTCCATAACTAAGAAGCCCGTTATTGGCCAGGCTGGAGGCCCACATTAAGTTGGCTCGGGCTTCATAGTTTTCTGGTTCGTCCATGGCAATGGGGCCGTATTTGATGCAGGTTTGCAAAATAGCTTCCGCCATTCGGCTCTGCAAGTAAGCACTGCGAACGTGACTAAAATAGGCTTCAAAAGCGTGACTCATAATGTCGGCTGTACCTGCTGCAGTTTGACTTTTAGGGACGGAGAAGGTATAGGTAGGGTCCAGAATGGAGAATTTCGGAAGCATTGCAGGGTGTCCTTTGCCGATTTTCTGATTCGTTGCCGGATTGCTGATCACGGCTATGGGATCGTCTCAGAGTCTGTCGCGGCAAGAGTCAATATGGTACCTAAGGGCAGGGCTTTTTCAAATTGAGCCTTGCCAATCATGAGATCCCATGGGTCTGAATTCGTATAGAAACCTGCGGTAATCAGCTTCGCACAGTCGAGGCTGCTTCCTCCTAAGTCTATTATTGCCTCTTGATTATAGTAGAATTATACTACCCTTTACAAGCTCATAGCCAGGCAGGAAACAATGCATTAATTTTGGGGGTGTGGGTAAGTTAGCAATAAACTGATAAATGGAGTATGTAAGATGATTACATTTGCGGAACTGGAAGCTCATTTATTAAGGGATGAAAAGCCAGCAGACTTTTTCAACCAATTAAGGAAAACAGGATTTTTTCAGGAACAATACCCTTTCACTATGTTGGGGGCTTTAGAGAAAGTACCTCAATCTCCAAAGCATCACCCTGAAGGCAGTGTTTGGAATCATACTATGTTGGTTCTCGATAATGCCGGGGAATGGAAACATTTAAGTAAAAATCCCAGAGCTTTTATGTGGTCGGCTTTGCTCCATGATTTAGGCAAGGCACCTGCAACGAAAATAAGAAAAGGGAGAATAACATCCTATGATCACGATATATTAGGTGAAAAACTGGCAGTGGATTTTTTAAAAGAATTATGCAATGATCAACCGTTTATTCAGCAGGTAGCGAAACTAGTCCGCTGGCATATGCAAATCCTCTTTGTTATTAAGGAATTGCCCTTTGCTGATATCAAAAAAATGAGTGCTGAAGTCTCTATTGAGGAGATAGCTCTGCTTGGATTATGTGATCGCTTAGGCAGGGGAAATATGACTAGGGATAAGAAGCTGGAGGTCGAAAAAAGTATCATGACTTTTCTGGAAAAGTGCAACAGATACCAGTGTGTATAAGTCTGCAGTTAATCCCACAATGGTTGATACTTTATTCTACAGGTACTCTAGGCTGTTGTACCCGCTGATAATCTCCCGCAAGTACTAAGATTCCTCCCCCAAAAGCAGTCCAGGCACCGAGGGTAATCCAAACATTAGGACTGAGGGATTCAGTGAAGTGTGCATTTTTTGTGGTTCGCCGAGCTAATTCCTTGAGACGCAGTGTAATCGTATAAGCAGCGATGAACCCGGCTGTAACCAAGATAAGGCGTCCTATTAAAACTGCGGAATCAAGATCGATGGTTCTACTGGAATGTTTGTTTATATTAGCAGCTAATAGGTCTCTTTTGATTGATAAGAAGTCAAAATTAAGATTAATAAATCGGATATTCCAAGGAATAATCCCAGAATCTCGAGATTTAACAAGTTTAGTGTGGTTGTTGGGTTATTTAGTGCTGCCATTTAACCATCTCCTGCTCAAACCTTTATATACTTAGGGTATGCTTGTTCCAAAAGTTTGGACACCCTCTATTTGTGAAATAAATGATAATCCTCCTTGCTATCAGGAACAAAGAGGGGTAAACTAAAGATACTGTTGTAGTTTCCTTAGAGTTACCGGCATTCACATTCCCAGGATGATAAGAAAATTGAAGGAGGGTTCATGATGCGTGAGCGTATTATTCAGGTTTCAACAGAGTTGATAAAAAAGTTCGGCTTAAGAGGTTTTACCTTAGATGATATTACCAGCGAACTGAGCATGAGCAAAAAGACCCTTTACAAATATTTCCCTTCGAAGAACGATCTGATCTCGGAAATCGTGCAAAGAGCAGCAGATGTGGAGAAACAACGGGTACTGCAAGAGATTGAGCGCTGTTCTACCTGGTTTGATAAGCTCAATGCTATACTTTCGGTTTATTCTTATCCTGCCATTCCCTTTCGTGTTCTTAATGAACTTCAGCGTTTCTTTCCTTCAGAACAAGAGCGGATTAAAGAAATTCGCTGTTTTCGGGAACAAATGGCCATGAGTGTATTGGAAGAGGGCATAGCTAGAGGGGATATCCGTAATGATCTGGACCCGGCTATCATGTTGCTGACCTTAACCAAAACTGTTCTTTCTCCCATGGAAGACGAATTTCTGAGCAGCAATGACATAACTATCAATCAGCTTTTGGAACAGATGAAGAAACTCTTATTCTATGGCATCCTAAATCGTTGAGGAGGGTATTAGGAAGAATGAAGCGTAAAACCATGTCTGCAGCCTTGATAAGTTTTGTATTACTGGCTTCGATTTTAACCGGTTGTAGCTCACAGGCGACGGATGTTAACCCAGCGGAGGTTACCCGGCCGGTAACGGTTGTCCCAATATCTCAGCAGTCGAAATCAGTTAGCATGAAGTATTTGGGAGTGATTGGTTCGGGGGAACTGAAAAAATACAGCTTCAAAGTTCCGGGAAAACTGGCTGGTATCAACGTTGAAAAAGGGGAGGCTGTCCAAGGGAGAGAATTGCTGGCAGTATTAGATAAAACAGACATGGCCTTAGCCTTGAAGAATTCTCAGCTTAACCTTTCCCAGGCTGAGCAAGTCTACGCGGATGCCAAGGATCAATACGCTAAATATCAGGAGTTGGCAAAAGGCGGTGCCATGTCCCAGAATGATTTAGATAAGGCAAAACTCGATATGGATGTTAAAGAATCCAATTACCAAAAGGCTCAAGTTGATGTAGAAGCTAAGCAGAATAGTTTGTCCGATACGGAACTCTATGCCGATATGTCCGGATATGTGACTGATATTCTTTATAAAGAAGGGGAGAATCTTGCCGCCGGATATCCTGTTATTGTGGTCCGCAGCCAGGAGCAAGTCATTGAGGTAGGCCTTAATCAAACAGATGCCGCAAAAACCGCTCTGGGTACACAGGCTGAGGTCCAGGTGGGGAGTTATCAGGGTGAAGGAGAGGTAACCCGAATTGACCAGGTACCGGACAGCGAGACTCGAACATATAACACGGAGATAAAATTGACGAAAGAAATTCCGCCTGAAGCATATCTGATTGGTGCTACAGCAGACGTTTCTCTGGCGGCAGGATCAGTGAACGGGATTTGGATACCTATTTCGGCGGTTATGAATGATGGGGAAGATTATGTTTTTGTTGTTCAAGACGACCGGGCGGTAAAAAAGAATATTACCCTAAATGAAAGTCAAGGGTTTAATGTTCGGGTTGATGGGTTAAAGCCTGGAGATAATCTCGTCACTTCCGGAATGAAAGAATTAAGCGAAGGTATGAAAGTAACTGTCTCTCAAGCAGGAGGCCAATAATGGAAAAAGGTTTTATTTATCAAGTCATAAATAACCGGCGGTTTACCCTTTTCTTCACATTTATTGCCTTGTTGCTGGGGCTTTACAGCTACTATATTATACCTAAACAGGAAAGCCCGAACGTACACGCACCTTATGCAATTATCAAGACAATTTACCCAGGAGCGGAACCTGAGGATGTAGAAAAACTCGTCACAAAGCCCATCGAAGATAAAATTATTGAAGTCCCAGGCTACAAAACCTCTTCCTCCTATTCACGCAACAGTATCTCCATCGTTGTCTTAGAACTGGAAAATGACGCCGATGTCGATAAATCTTGGGCCGATCTGCGCCGTTATATGGACGATCTGCAAAGCAGCTTGCCTTCAGAATGCCAAAAAATTGATATCAATACGGATTTGGCAGATACTCCTGGCATGATTCTCAGTCTTTCAGGCGATCAATATTCTTATGAGCAGCTTTCCGACTTTGCAGATCAGTTTAAAAACGAACTTAGTAATGTCAAGGGGATATCCCGCTTTGAAGTGACTGGAGTACAGAACAAAGAGGCCAGGGTGGAAGTCAATACGGCATTGCTTAATCAATATGACTTATCTTTAGAAGACATTGTTAATGTCTTAAAACTTCAAAATGTCGATATACCCGTGGGTTCTTTGAATAACGAGAATACTAAGATTAATGTCAGCGTCCCCGGCAGTTTTGATTCACTTCAAGATATCGAAAATTGTGTAGTATCAGTTTCCAAAACCACAGGAGCAATTGTCCATTTAAAAGACATAGCCCATGTATCCTGGAAATTATCAGATTCTACAACCCGAATTCGGGAAAACGGGCATAATGCTATTTTGTTAAGCGCCTATTTTTCAGATAACAATAATATTGTTTTAATCGGCAAGGATGTCCAGGCCAAGTTACAGCAGCTCAAAGAACAGCTGCCTTCTGGTTTGAAGGTGGATGAAGTTACCTATCAGCCCACATCGGTTAACCAGAGTGTTACTAATTTCTTTGAGAACCTCCTTGAAGGAATCGCTTTGGTCTTGGTGGTGGTTTTCCTGGGGATGGGTTTGAAGAATGCTATAGTGGCTTCAACAGCCGTTCCCTTGTCCATCCTCATTGCTTTCTGCGCCATGTATCTGCTTAAGATCCGCGTCCATGAAATCTCTATTGCGGCGCTGATTATTGCTTTGGGTATGCTGGTGGATGATGCTATTGTCATTATTGATTCCATTCAAGTTCTAATTGACCAGGGAATGGAGAAAATGGAGGCCTGTATACTGGGCACAAAACGAGCAGTCCTGCCGGTATTTACGGCTACCTTGACCACTGCTGCGGCTTTTGCTCCTATGCTTTTTGTCCCCGGTCCGGCGGGAGAATTCCTGCATACCTTACCTGAAGTTGTGATTCTGTCTATTGCCGCCTCCTTTATTGTCGCAATCTTTGTTACCCCGACCCTGGCCTATATTTTCTTTGCTAAGCTCAAGGCGGAAAAAATTCAAAAGCGATCCCCTGTAAAAAGCTTTTATCAGGGCTTCTTGGCAATAGGCATGAAGTACAAGAAAACAACTCTCTTTTTAGCACTATCTTCCTTAGTTCTGATCGTACTTTTAGCCTTTAAGCTGCCGGTCATGTTTTTTCCCAAAGCTGATGTCAATATGTTTTATATTGATATTCATGCCGAAACATCTGCAGATCTCGATAATACGGATCGAGTGGCCCAGCAGGTAGAAAAGATGATCGCAGGCCAAAAAGAAGTTCTTACCTATACCACTTCTATAGGTGAAGGACTTCCCAAGTTTTATTTAACTGTCGGTCAATCTTCTCAGTCCCAAGATTATGCTCAAATCCTATTGAAGGTAGATTTAGCCAAAGGAGGACGGTTTAAGTCCAATCAGGAGATGGCAGTGTATATGCAAAATCTCTTGAACACTAGCTTAATCGGGGGCAGAGCGAGAGTTGAGCTGCTGGAAAAGGCTTTCCCCGGCAACCCTATTGGTATACAAATTGCCAGTGATGATCGTCAGGCTTTGACGAAGGCAGTCAATTATATTCATGATCAGCTGGAGGCTATCCCAGGTACTTTAAATGTAGAAGATGACCTGGACAGCGCTGAATACCAATTTACAGTGAATGTGGATAATGACAAAGCATCTCAGATGGGCATTACAAAATATGATCTTGAACGTCAGATGAATATTGCTCTAAAGGGAGCTGAATCAACCGTCTTTCGTAAAGCTGGGAATGAATATCCAGTGGTTGTAACCAGCGATGTTAACACCAAAGAAGCCCTGGAAAATCTAGTGATTAAATCCTCTCTCTCTTTTCAAGAAGCTCTTCTCAAACAATTAGCGACGATTGATCTTCAAGCAGCCATTCCCACGATCCGCAAATACGACCGGGAACAGGCTATCACTGTCTCTTCTCAAGTAAAACCGGGTTACAGTGCGGTTTCCATTGAAGAACAATTAAAACAAGTAATCGCTGAAAACCCTGATGAGTTGAAAGGAGTTACTCTCACTTATAAAGGAGAAGCCAAAGATATTAAAGATAACTTCGGGGATCTGGGGACAGCGGCAATATTTGCCCTCTTTGCCATCTACCTGATCCTTATGCTTCAGTTCCGCTCTTTTTTGCAGCCCTTTATTATTTTTATCACCATTCCCCTCTCCTTATTTGGTGTGATTATTGGTCTGTTTGCTTTTGGCCAGCCCCTATCCTTTACGGCTTTAGTAGGGGTTGTCAGCCTCATGGGAGTTGTGATTAAGAATGCCATTCTGTTAATCGAATTTATCAACCACGCCCGTAAAGAAGGATTATCTGTTCATGACGCCTGTTTTGATGCTGTCAGTAAACGCTACCGGCCTATTTTTCTAAGTGCCATGACAACGGTCATTGGCTTGGTTCCCTTGGCACTTTCAGGCAGCGACCTGTTTGAACCATTGTCCGTAGCCATCATGTGTGGACTGACAGTGTCAACCTTGCTGACCTTAGTAATCATACCAGTGGTCTACAGTTTGTGGTTTTCTGATCATAAAGCTGCAGTCAAAGAAAGGGAAGGGTTAACAGTTTAATGGGTTCATTGCTTCTGGCAGATAAGCATACAAATGGTTTTATTTTACTAATCAGAAAGTATAACTTTTCGTTGCATACTTTCTGAAGGACCCTTCTCGCAGTCCTGCAAGATGGCCACTTCGTGCGAAGACAGTGTCTTCGTCGTCGGGCACCAGCCAAGTTTTCTAAAACTTTCTTAAAGATCATTTGCATGTTATAATTAGATAAGAGGTTCCAATGAAGCTTCAAGATTAATACTAATTGCGGGTGTAGCTCAATGGTAGAGCACTAGCCTTCCAAGCTAGCTACGTGAGTTCGATTCTCATCACCCGCTCCATTTAAGTAATTCTACCGCACTTTTCAGTGTGGTTTTTTGTTGTTCTCAGATACTTAGCCGGCAAACAATTTAAGTTTTTTACTAAAACTATGTATGAGAGTTTTCCTGTGACAAATACTAATTTAAGCTTGAAATCAAAAGTACTTTTTTGAGGAGGTTCTTTGCGTGGCTAAGAAAATGAAAACTATGGATGGAAACCAAGCGGCTGCGGAAGCGTCTTATGCTTTGACTGAAGTCGCCACCATTTTCCCGATTACGCCTTCCTCTCCCATGGCGGAAGGTGTTGACGAATGGGCTGCTCATGGCAAAAAGAATTTATTCGACCAACCGGTTAGAGTTGCAGAGATGCAATCTGAGTCAGGGGCAGCGGCAGCAACTCATGGTTCCCTGCAGGCCGGAGCTCTGACTACAACTTACACGGCTTCTCAAGGGTTACTTCTTATGATTCCTGAAATGTATAAAATGGCAGGAAATTTAGTTCCTGCGGTATTCCATGTCAGTGCCCGAGCTCTGGCAACCCATGCCTTATCCATTTTCGGCGATCATCAAGATATTAATGCTGCTCGTCAAACAGGTTTTTCTATGCTTTGTTCTAATAACGTTCAGGAAGCCATGGACTTAGGCTTTGTATCTCATCTCGCGGCGATAAAATCCCGGGTTCCAGTCTTGCACTTTTTCGATGGGTTCAGAACTTCTCACGAAATACAAAAAATCGAGACGACGAGTTATGATGAAATCGCTAAACTGGTTGATTTTGAGAAAGTTCAGGAATTTCGCGACCGGGCTTTAAATCCTAATCATCCAGTCCTAAGGGGTACAGCCCAAAACCCTGATATCTATTTCCAGGGACGTGAAGTTTCAAATCCTTTCTTCGAAGCTGTACCGGATATTGTTGAAGACTATTTTAAAGAAATTAAGAAATTAACCGGACGTGAGTACCACCCCTTCCAATATTACGGTGACCCTGAAGCCGAGAATATCCTCGTTGCAATGGGCTCTGTCTGCAATACCATTGAAGAAACGATTGATTATTTGGCCCAAAGAGGAGAAAAAGTGGGACTAATTAAGGTACATCTTTATCGTCCCTTTTCTAAAAAATACTTTTTTGATGTCCTGCCTAAGTCTGTTAAGAAAATAGCCGTTCTTGACCGGACTAAAGAGCCGGGTTCGACAGGTGAGCCCTTATATCTGGATGTTTTACAGATTTTTAACCATGAGACTTCCAAGCCGGTGATCGTAGGAGGCCGTTATGGTTTAGGATCCAGGGATACCACTCCTTCTCAGATTCTTGCTGCTTATCAGAATCTGAAAAAAGATCAGCCCAAGGACCGGTTTACCATCGGGATTGTTGATGATGTAAGCCATACCTCCTTGCCTATCGAAGAAGTAATTGACACTTCTCCTGAAGGAACCATTCGCTGTAAGTTCTGGGGACTAGGTTCGGATGGAACAGTAGGGGCCAATAAAAGTGCCATTAAAATTATTGGCGACAATACAGACCTGAATGTGCAAGGTTACTTTGAGTATGACAGTAAAAAATCCGGAGGAACCACCATATCTCACCTGCGTTTTGGCAAACAGCCCATTAAATCCTCCTATCTGGTTTTCGATGCGGATTATATTGCTTGTCATAACAGGTCATTTCTGTATCACTACGATATCCTCAAGGGATTGAAAAAGGGCGGAACCTTTGTTTTGAATTGTCCCTGGCAGGCAGATGAGTTAGATGATCATTTGCCAGGTTCAATGAAGCGCTATATCGCTAAAAATGATATTAACTTTTATACTATTGACGCCATTTCCATTGCTCGGGATATTGGTTTGGGCGGACGTATCAATATGGTTATGCAGGCAGCTTTCTTTAAATTGGCTAAAGTAATACCCGTTGAGGAAGCTATTCAATATCTGAAAGACTCTATACAGAAAGTCTACGGCAAGAAAGGCAGCAATATTGTCGAAATGAACTATAAGGCGGTTGACCGGGGTATTGATGCTTTACATAAAGTAGCGGTTCCTGCAGCTTGGGCGGAGGCTTCGGATGAGAATATGCCCATTAAAGATGAACCAGACTTTATTAAGAACATTCAACGGCCAATGGCTCGTCATGAAGGAGAAGATCTGCCTACCAGTGCCTTTGTAGGAGCTGAGGATGGGACCTTCCCTTTGAGTACGACTCAGTATGAAAAACGCGGCATAGCAGTCTATATCCCGGAATGGCAGATCGATAAATGCATTCAATGCAACCAGTGTGCTTATGTCTGCCCTCACGCCACCATTCGCCCATTCCTGTTGGATGACAGTGAACTGGAAAAAGCGCCGGATACCTTCAAAACCAAAAAACCTATTGGTAAAGGGCTTGACGGATACCACTATCGAATTCAGGTAGCCCCTCTGGATTGTACGGGCTGCGGTAATTGTGCGGATGTTTGCCCTGCACCGGGTAAAGCTATTGTCATGCAGCCCGCAGATCATGAGATTGAAATGGAATCGGAAAACTGGGAATATGCTGTTAAGAATGTCGCTGAGAAACGGCATCTCATGGATGTAAAAACCTTAAAAGGCAGTCAATTTGCCCGGCCGCTGCTGGAGTTCCATGGAGCTTGCCCCGGATGCGGAGAGACGCCTTATACCAGGCTGATAACCCAGTTGTTTGGGGATCGAATGGTGATTGCTAATGCTACAGGCTGTTCATCGATTTGGGGAGGCAGTGCGCCTTCCGTTCCTTATACCGTCAATGCCGAAGGCAAGGGGCCTGCTTGGATGAATCCTCTCTTTGAAGATAATGCTGAGTTTGGCTATGGGATGTATTTAGGCTCAAAACAAATCCGAGCCAAGATAGCTGAGCTGATGAAACAGGGCTTGGAAAGCAACCTCAGTGAACAAATAAAAGAAGCTTTTCGTGAGTGGCTAGATGCTATGAATAACGGAGAAGGGTCCAAGAGAGCAGCAGCTCATGTTCTTGAGGCCATGAAGAATGAGGATGTTTCCGGTAATCCGATTCTCTGCGAAATCAAAGAGAAGAAAGATTATCTCATTAAGCCTTCGGTCTGGATTTTTGGCGGCGATGGCTTTGCCTATGATATCGGTTATAATGGAGTCGACCATGTCATCGCCAGCGGAGATGATGTCAATATCTTTGTAATGGATACGGAGGTCTATTCCAATACAGGCGGGCAATCTTCAAAGGCTACTCAAACAGCAGCTATTGCTAAATTTGCCGCGGCAGGGAAGAAGGTACGAAAAAAGGATTTAGGTCTTATCGCCACAACCTATGGCTATGTCTATGTCGCACAAATTGCCATGGGAGCGAATATGAATCAAACCATTAAAGCCATTGCCGAAGCTGAAAGCTATCCTGGACCTTCCATCATCATTGCTTATGCTTCTTGTGTGAACCATGGAATTAAATCAGGAATGGGCACCAGTATCTTTGAACAGAAAAAAGCCGTTGAAGCAGGTTATTGGCATCTATGGCGCTTTGATCCTCGTTTAAAAGATCAGGGAAAGAATCCCTTTATCCTGGATTCCAAAGAACCTACGGCGTCTTTCCAAGATTTTATCAAAGGAGAAATCCGCTATGCCTCATTGATGACGGTCTTCCCGGATGTTGCCCAAGAAATGTTCGATGTGGCGGAAGAACACGCTCGAGAAAAATATCAGACCTTAAAACGGTATGCTGAGATGCAGTATTAAGCGGTTAAGATGCAAGAAATCACTCCTGACCCTATAAGTCAGGAGTGATTTCTGTTTTGGTGTTAAAGTTTTAGGATAAGGAATTAGTATCCACCCATTCTTTGGCATTTTGTACCGACTCTTCACTGGGAATAGGAACGTTTGATTGAGGTTTAACATTTTCGATATGTCCCCGCCAAGCAGCCGTGTCATGTCTTTCAATGGGGTTTGCCATAAACTTTTCTTTTGATTTATTTTTATTCATAAACCAAACCTCCTTTTAAATTTCTGACTTAGTATTCCCAAATTTTTGTTCAATACTTGTTTTGATAAAGTTTCTTTTCTTCGCTGTTTCGACATATTTCGCCGAATATTTAGAATATACTAGCTTCAGGGGAAATATGTGATCGAGGAGGTCGTAAAATGTATAAAACTATTAACTCCATGTATTTTAGCCCTACGGGTACAACTCAAAAAATAGTAACGGGATTAGCAAAGACGATTGCTGAGAGTATAGATGGCCAAATTTCCACCTTTGAATTTTACACTGCCGGAAGCCAGAACCAGAGCAGTCTCCTTTAAAAAGAACGAGATTCTTGTTTTGGGAGTACCGGTTTATGCCGGACGAGTACCTAATGTGTTGCTCAAATACTTAAATATGATTACTAGTAATGGAGCTTTAGCAATTCCCATCGTTGTCTACGGCAATAGAAACTATGACGACGCTTTGATCGAATTGAAAGATATAATGCTGACGATGTTTCACAGCTAAATGGAATATGTATTAAATGTGGTGCCTGTATCAAAAATTGTCCTTCACAGGCAAAATACGATGATGATGAGGACTACATCAGACATAAAGAGGAATTGGAATTAGAGTTCGCAGATCGAAGTGAGCCGGAAATCTTTGTTTAATTAAGGCTTACAAGAAAGATGTGTTTTGCTTTCTAAACAACCTCTTTTGTGATAGGATTAGTTTGGGTTATCCAGAAGAAATCCTGTAAATTTAGAGGAGGTTAGAATTATGACTGCAGAAGTAGATCAAGAACAGTGTATGGGGTGCGAATCCTGTCCGGCTTTTTGTCCTGAGGTATTTGAGATGGGCAGCGATGGATTAGCATATGTTATCGCTGATCCGGTTCCCAGTGAGTACGAGGAGGCAGCTAAAGAAGCTGCAGCGGGATGCCCGGCTCATTGCATTCATATTAAGTAGTTTTTTGGTTTATCTAATTTTATTAAATATATGTAAAATAAGCTTCCAAAAGCAATCCTTTTGGAAGCTTATTTTACATATATTAGTGATAGTCATTTGATTTTAATGTGCTGCTTCAGGGAGGAATTTGCTATCTCTATTCAGACAGTCAGACAAAACAGGTTGTAAATGGCATGACTTCGGCAAACGATGGGGTAAGAGAAATGCTTAATTCCTCAGGCAATTTCCGGGACTACTCTGGCCAATAGTCAATATGCTATCGGCGGTGAAACTTCCACAACCAATGATCTCCATGGTATCGCCGTATCGGATATGAAAACGACTCAGATCATCGTGCTGATAGGAATCTTTACGGTCTTAGCGTTGATCATTAAGTCTTTTTGGATTCCCTTATATATTATTGGTTCACTGTTGTTGTCCTTCTATACCTCCATCACTCTGACAAGCTTATTTGCCGAGAAGTTTCTCCATAGCGGGGAGCTGGCTTGGAATGTACCCTTCTTTGGCTTTGTAATGATCATTGCTTTGGGAGTGGATTACAGCATATTTCTGATGATGAGGTTTAAAGAATATCGTGGCTCAACCCCTCATGAGGGTATTGTTAAAGCTTCGGCTAATGTAGGGGGAGTGGTTCTTTCTGCAGCACGGATTCTTGCCGGAACCTTTGCAACCTTAGCACCCTCAGGAATTAATACTTTGATTGAACTGGCAGTCTGTGTGTGTCTGGGGATTATTATTTTAAGCGTCATCCTATTGCCCTTTGTCATCCCAGCCTTCATCTCTATTCAGGATCATTTTTTACAAAAAGTATGCTTACGAGAATGGGGAGGGATTCAGTGACGAGACTCTCGGGACAACTGTTCATTAAAAAGTTCGGCCGACTGGCTTAGTGCCAGGCGGAAATTATAATACTATTCTGAAAAAGGAAGCCTAAAGCTAAGCTGCTCTGAAAAAGACTCCTAAAACAGTCTGAAGAACCCGTGAACCCGAAAGCTAGGGCGGCTTCGTCCATAGAAGCGAACCCATTGCATGGAGAGGTGGTAAAGCCCACAAGCGGCTACGGGGATTGCGAAGCCATGGTTAACATCAGGTTCTACCCGGAGGTTTGGCGTAGCTCCCGCAGCCGCTTGTGGGCGAGCCTCGGAATGCCTGCGGTGAGCGGATGTGGTGAAACTGCCCGACCCCCGAACCATCGCATTTTTATCTCAAGGCAAAATTAAGCTATATCTAATACTTCCTTGACAAAGGACAGGTACTCCGGAGCCTTATTAATATCCGGCTTGCCATGAGTTTGTGCCAATCCATGGCGGATGGCTCGTTTGATCACAGTGTCAAATACCTTGATGTCGGGGCTTTCGGCGAAACGTTTTCTCAGATCTTGGAGCATGACATGGTGGAGGTTTGTATGATCTTGGACCATGGTAGGCAAAACTCCTAAAATATTAACTTTAGCACCTTGCTCCTGAATGCTTTTAATCAAACCAATGGTCTCAAAAATCCCGTCAATAGACAGACCCTCTGGAAGGACTGGTATAATAATATCCGTGGAAGCTAATAAGGAATTCATCGTAATGATATCGTTGCTGGGGGAAGTGTCAATTAAAATATAATCATAGTGAGCTTTTATTTGGCTGATGGCGTTTTTCAATAAGTATTTTGAGGCCGGAAAGTGCTTTGTGTTAAGATTAACCATGACTTTGGGCACAAGTTCAGAAAGGGAAGTGTTGGATAGATAGAGATCTACGCCAAAAGCATTCTCTTGAATATCCCTCATTTTGGCTTCGCCTGTCAATACATCATAAATGGTTTTCTTTAAGTTGGACTTCTCAATCCCGAAGGATAGGGCAATATGGCCTTGAGCATCCATGTCAACAATGGCTGTCTTATAGCCGAGACTTACTAACCCTACAGCCATGTTTGTGACAGTAGCCGTTTTACCCACCCCGCCTTTCTGTGAGGTAACGGAGATAATCCGTGCCGACTTAGCATTATTGGATTTATTGGACGCTTTTGTATGTCTAGCCATAGGTACAACAACCCCTTCATAAAAAATAAATATACTTAATTTTACCATATGTTTCCATATTGGTATACACTTGGCTTTTGAGCTTTAGGCCGAATTACTATCTTATTCATACCTGAAATGAAAAATTACAGCTATAACTCTACATTTTTCTACAGAATAATTGATTCATATTTTTTAAAGAATAATTTAGATTCAAAGTATGGGTTAGACTATAACGTTTCTTTTATGATATAGTGTATAATTAAATTATCAATTTATATTAAAACTAAAAAATTAGGGAGGGTATGGTATGGATGACCAAAAAACACTCAATAATTTAATGGAAGCTTTTGCTGGAGAATCCCAGGCCAATCGTAAATATCAGGCTTATTCGAAAAAAGCTGAAGCGGAAGGCCGTAAAAACGCTGCCAAGCTTTTTAAAGCTGCTTCAGATGCTGAAACCATTCACGCTCAAAAACATTTTGAAGTTGCAGGTAAGATTAAGTCAACATCTGAAAACTTACAGGATGCCATCAGCGGGGAAAACCATGAGTATCAAAGTATGTATCCGGAATTTTTAAAAGCTGCTGAAGAAGAAGGAAATAAAGCTGCGATAAGAACCTTTACATATGCTTTAAAGGCAGAAGAAGTTCACGCAAAGCTTTATCAAGAAGCTCTTGAAAATTTAGAGCAAGAGGAAGAAGTTTATTATTATCTTTGTCCTATATGCGGGAATATTGAAAAAGCAGTCCCGGAAAAATGTTTTATTTGCGGCACTCCAGGATCGAAATTCATCAAGTATTAGTCCGGTAATGAATATTAAGAAAGCAGCCTCTTCTTTGCCAGAATGAGGCTGCTTTTCCTGCTATTTCTTGCGTTTTTTGAGTTCAAGGATTAAATCATATTTTAACTGTGTCTCTTGAAGCTTTTTGGTAACAGTCACTTTAAATTCCGGTTCAGTACAGGAAGCCAATTGCTCCTGGAATTCATTGATCTCTTTGAGGAGCTGTACTTCTTCCGGTACAAATCCTCCGTTTTTTAAGACCATATAACCTGCGCGTATTTCTTGGGGAAGGCTTGCCCAGTAGTCAAGGTTAATAGGTTTGCCTCGTGATGGGAGGTTATCAAATTCGCCGTTTCTCATGGCTTGCTGGATTCTGTCTTCAGCAAGTTGTTTAAATATATCAAACATCAACCATCAGCTCCTTTAATCACCGGCAGTGTTGGTCTGCTGGGCCTCTTTAAGCAAGGCGTTAATTCTGGCGAGGGCGGGGGGATGACTGTAGCTGAACCAGACTATAAATGGGGAAGGGGATAAATCCGCCAAGCTTGTGTCGGCTAAATCTTTCTGCAGCTGAATCGCTGCCTTAAGGTCTCCTGTCAGCTCAAGGGAAAAACGATCCGCATTATATTCCATATCTCTGGATAGGGAATTTTGAATGGGATTACTTGAGAAAAGGAGAAGGAGCAGAGCTAGTTGTAAGGCAGCCCAGAGCTGAGGGGGCTTTTTAGAATGTTCAGGCAACCAGGGTTTCAAAAGGATAGTTAGAAGAGCGAAGACAACAAATCCTCCGAACATGGCCCAAATAAGCCCATGCACTACATCGCTATGCCGCCAATGCCCCATTTCGTGAGCAATCACGGCTTTGACTTCCCCTAAGGAATAGTTGTTAAGAAGGTTATCATAAATGACAATTCGCTTGGTGCTGCCTAATCCTGTGAAATAAGCATTAGCTAAGGTGGTCTGACTGC
This sequence comes from Desulfosporosinus orientis DSM 765, assembly GCF_000235605.1. Lineage (GTDB taxonomy): Bacteria > Bacillota > Desulfitobacteriia > Desulfitobacteriales > Desulfitobacteriaceae > Desulfosporosinus > Desulfosporosinus orientis. Next base: position 4,205,817 of record NC_016584.1, on the reverse strand, counting down.
TGGCGTCCATCACGAGGACATCACTAATCTCAAGCCCGGCCTGTTGAGCCAGATCCTTGACCATGGTGACAACAGCAGCGTCCTGTACAGGTTCAAAACGGTTGAAGAGAGGAGAAATGACGATGGGCCATAATAGATATTGGATTACCAGGAATAAACTGAAGAGAGCGGTACCGACAATCCACCAAGAGCGGGAAAAGCGGTTTACTAACCAGAAAAAAATTAGTCCTCCCAATAAGGTTATAATCAGATCGATACCGGCACTTTTAAAATAGTCAATCCACCAGGCAGCCTGGCTCTGAGTACTAAACCCCCAAATCTTTTGCCAGTAAAAGCTGATGAAAAATGAAAAAGGCAAAGCTAAAATTTTTAATAAACACCAGAGGCTTAGTATTGAGAAAACACAAGCTTGCCAATAAGGGGTGTTTGAGTTTACAAAGCGCCGGAAGAGAGTCTGCCCTAAAGAACTAAAGAGCAGTCCAATAAGCAGGACAGCCTGGAGAATAAACTCGGTCATAGAGAGGATACGGGGAGTTGTGTTATATAGTCTGGCCTGGATGGCTGTGTTCTGTGAGAAGAATTTAGTTACTGCCGGCTGCATTGGTCCGGGAAAGAGAGCTGAGTAAAGATAAAGTAAAACAAAAATTAAGCTTAATCCTATAAGAAGATACCAGCTGTTTCTGACCAGCCGTGTGCTTTTTAAATTTGTCATTATGTATTATCCACCCCATCACTTGAAAGCTTCTCTTCTATTATAGTCTTATTTTAGACTGGAATGCAGGTAAATAAATGAAAAGAGTGTGTATGGAGGATAGATTATAACGAAAAGAAGCTTTGCCGGTTCTTGAAAAGGCTATATAATGATACAGGAATATTTTTAGAAAAAAATGCGGCATAATCTGCTTTGCATAGTTTGCCGCGGACAGAGAGGCAAAGAGTGGGAAAGAGTGAAGAGTATAAAGTAATCTTAGCATACATTGGGGTTTGTATTATCTGGGGGTCTACCTATCTTGCCATAAGAATAGGAGTAAGTGACTTTCCGCCGGAACTGTTCGCCGGATTAAGGTTTTTAATTGCTGGAGCTTTGGTATTGTCTTTTGCTTATTTCCGAGGCTATAAGCTGCCGGATAATTTTAGAGATATTAGAAATCAAGCCATCGTTGGTTTGTTTTTATTAATGGGTGGGAATGGGATCGTAGTCTGGACGGAACAATGGGTTTATTCGGGGGCAACTTCCTTAATCATGGCTATTGTCCCGCTCTTTAATGCGGTTTTAGAATTGTTTTTTGTTAAGGAACAGAGAATTGGTTGGAAGGGATGGCTGGGCTTGTTCTTAGGCTTTGGCGGTGTCGCCCTTCTGGCTTTGACAGGCGCCGATGCTAATATCATTAATCTGTCAGGAGGAGTTTTGCTGATGCTGGCAGCTCTTTCCTGGTCGACAGGCTCTGTTTATTCCAAAACGTTTAAAGCTTCCGGATCAATTGTGGCCAATATCGGAATTCAAATGTTCGCCGGAGGAGTAGGGCTGACAATCCTGGGGTTATTGATAGGGGAGGCAGGCAGCATTCATTTGTCAATCAAGGGAATAGGGGCTATGGCTTATTTGATTTTTGTGGGCTCCATTCTTGGCTACAGTTCATACATTTATGTCCTGGAAAAGTGGCCTGCTTCAAAGGCCGGCACTTATGCCTATGTAAATCCGGTTGTGGGGATTTTATTAGGGGCAGTCTTTCTTAAAGAGCCGGTTTCATCCTTTGTAATTCTATCAGCGATCATTATTTTGGAAGGAGTCTTCTTGGTTCAAGTGTCCAAAACAGGAAAAACTCCGCCAAGGACAGTGAAGAGAACTTTGGCAAGCCATAAGTGAAATCATACTTAATTAAGGTTGAATGAGAGCTCACGGTCCGAAAAGGGATCATGGGCTCTTATTTTTTCTTTTGTTATGGCTTTGATAGCGAACCCTTGTTTGTACTGCTGAAAAAAGGCCTAAAGACATGCAGAAGAATCCCTAGACCCCAAAGCCAGGGCAGCTTCGTCCAAAGAAGTGAACCCATTGCATGAAGAGGCGGTAAAGCCCACAAGACGGCGCGGGTGAACGGAGCCACAGGTTAACATCAGGTACTACCCGGAGGTTTGGCACGAAAGTGTCCGGTGGACATTTTCGCTCGAAGCGGCTATCTCCAAAGAATACTTATCCGCTGAAGATAGCTCCTGCGCCGGCGAGTGGGCAAGCCTTCGGAATGCTGCGGTGAGCGGATATGGCGAAGTTGCCCGACCCCGGGAGTCCTCTTTTTGAATTTTGGTATTGATATCAGGGGGGGATCGAGTTATAATAAGAACATAAGTTCGGACCATGCGCAAATATATGTACTAAGGAGTGGCGAGATGAAGGACGTATGTGCTGGCTGTCATCAAAAAATGGGTTGCTTGGAGCCCTGTGAAGGTTGGTTAATCCAGCATAACCAATGTCCGGTGTGTCACAACAAATTAATTCGTGCCGGTGGTTGTGTCCAGTGCATTACTGGAGATTGGGCTATGTGTGGTTAGGATAAAGTTTTAAGAACTTGTGTTTGGAGGCGGAAAAAATGCCAACTGTTACTGCGTATTGTTATCTTTTTTCGTTATTGTTTTATGGCTTGGGATCTTTAAAAACCTGGGCTATTGAAAATGCCCTATCAAGACATTTAGCCCAGTACAACCTTACGTTTAATGTATCCTTAGCAACGGGATATTTTGTTTTAACTATTTTCCTGGCAGTTGTCGGATCGTATTTTTTAGTCCTTAAGTATAGGCTTAATCAAAAACGCCAGAGATATAGTAGGCGCAGGCTCCAGGTAAAAATGGCCAAAACCCCGTATACCATAAGACGAGCCAGTTAATTGAACATAAATCCGGGAATCTGGAAATTTAAGAGTAGATTTTCAAAAAGAAGTATGGTATTTTATAGTAAGAATGCATAGTATAGTTTAGTAGTATGTCGCAGGAAGCGGCAGTAGTAGTTGTAGGATTCTTAAAAAGGTTGTAGTAATGTAGTAAGGTAGCAGCAAAGGTATTATGATGGTTCATAGGCAGAATTTGTAGGACGGTAGGAAATAAGGTGTGGTTTATTCTTGGTATCCGTTTGTCAATTGACGGATATTGGGTATTGCGCAGTTTTTAAACTCCTATTGTTAGGAGTTTTTTTATTTTAATTTTTTATAAAGAAGGGGAGATAATTGTGAAAAAAAGGTTATGCCAATCACGGTTAAAGTCATGGGGAAGAGGGGTTTTTCTTGGTTTGCTGGCATTAAGTTTGATTATGCTTACAGGATGCGGACAGCAGGCGTCTGCTCCCAGTGAAGGCAAATCCCAGACTGTTGAGCTAAAACTGGCCCATTTCTTTCCCGCTACTCACCCGGCTGAGACAGAATTAATTCAGCCTTGGATCGCAGCTATTGAAACAGCAACGGAAGGAAGAGTTAAAATTACCAGCTACCCTGCGCAAACTCTCCTACAGGCTGATGCTGTTTATGATGGTGTTGTTAATGGTATAGCAGATCTGGGCTTATCTTGTTTTTCGTATACTCGCGGCAGTTTCCCCGTATTAGAGGTTTTTGAACTGCCGGGTATTAAGTATGTTAATTCAAAAGCAGCCAGTAAGGTGGCTTGGGAAGGTATCAAAGAAATTAATCCCAAAGAGGTTCAAGATACAAAGCTGATGATGGTATTCACCACAGGCCCTGGAGATTTATATACTAAAGAACCTGTTCGTTCACTGCAGGATTTAAAGGGATTAGAAATCAGAGCAACAGGTCTTAGTGCTAAAAGTCTCAGTGCACTTGGGGCGTCTCCTGTGGCCATGGCTCAATCCGAAGCTTATGAAGCGTTATCCAAGGGTGTGGTAAAAGGAAATTTGGGCCCCATTGAAGTGCTGCAGGGATGGAAACAGGCAGAAGTTACGAAATATCTGACCAGGACACCGTTCCTCTACAATAACTTGTTCTATATTACTATGAACCTGGATAAATGGAATTCGATAAGTTCTGAAGATCAGCAAGCCATTGAAAAGGTAAATGAAAAGTTCTTTGAAGACGTTGCCATGGGTTTGTGGGATAAACAAAATGAAGCCGCTTTAAAATATGCTGTTGATGAAAAAGGCATGGAAGTTATTAATCTTTCTTCGGAAGAACAGGAGAAATGGATCGATACCATAAAACCCATACAGGATGACTATGTGGCTCAAATGAAGGAAAAGGGAGAAAACGGACAAGAAATTTTAGACAAAGTAAAGAGTCTTGCCGAGGAATATAATAAGGAATATCAGTAATCCGGAAGGGGAATCTGGAGTTGAAGCCATTGTCGGACCAAGTAAAAAGAATAAGCAGTGTCTTAGATAAATTAGCAGGGCTGTGCATTTTTTCTGTGATGCTGTTGATTGTAGCTAATATTGTTTTAAGGACGGTTTTCAGTCAACCTATTTTAGGGACTTATGAGCTGGTAGGCTTTTTAACAGCTCTGGGAGTAGCCTTTGCCTTGGCTCACTGTGCTTTCCATGAAGGCCATATTGCGGTAAGCTTTATCATTGAACGTTTTCCGCGCAAAATACAATCCATCACAGAGGTCTTAGTTAATATAATTTCGTTGCTGTTATGGGCTGCTGCAGCTTGGGCTCTGACGAATTTTGCGCAAGCAATGAAGCTTAAGAAGCTTGTTTCACCTTCAGCGGAAATCCCCGTCTATCCCTTTATCTATTTGGTTGCTTTAGGGCTAATGGGGCTTTGCTTGGTGATTTTTGTTAAATTTTACCTTTCGTTGCGAAGAACTTTCGGAATAGGTGCAGCTAAGAAGGTGACACAATGAGCGTATTTTTAGTTGGCTTGATTGGAATATTAATATTCTTTGCTTTAGTGATGATGCGTATGCCTATTGCCTACGCCATGGCCCTCGTCGGTTTTGTTGGATTTAGTCATTTGACCTCTGTGCCTGCATCCTTAGATATGGTGGCCAAAGAATTGTATAATACTTTTACGTCTTATTCTCTAAGTGTTATTCCCATGTTTGTCTGGATGGGCTTTTTGGCCTATTACTCCGGAATTGGAACGAGTCTCTATGTTTTTGCTCATAAATTAGTGGGTCATTTGCCCGGCGGCCTGGCAATTGCCACTCAGGCGGCGTGTGCTGTCTTCGGAGCTATTTGCGGCTCAAATACTGCTACTGCGGCAACGATGGCAGCCATTGCTCTGCCGGAAATGGATAAATATCATTATGATAAGTCCTTATCCACTGCCAGTATTGCAGCAGGCGGGGTTTTGGGGGTTATGATTCCTCCCAGTGTGATATTTATTTTATACGGCACAGCCACCGAACAGTCAGTCGGTGCGCTTTTTATGGCGGGTATCCTGCCGGGAATTTTGTTGACGTTTTTAAACATGGGCATGATCTATTGGCTCACTCTCCGTAATCCCAGCCTGGGACCGGCGGGAGCAAAGTCAAGCTGGAGAGAGAGAATCGCTTCTCTTAAAGGAGGTTTGGGGGAAGCATTGGCTGTCTTTATTCTATCCATCGGCGGTCTGTTTGCAGGTTGGTTTACACCCACTGAGGCGGGGGCCGTAGGTGCAGGAGGCGTACTAATCGTTAGTTTGCTGGAAAAAAGGCTTAGTCTGGAAATGTTAAAAAAATCCTTGTTTGATACCACTCGAACCAGTGCCATGATCATGTTTATGCTGGCGGGAGCTGTTATTTTTGGACGTTTTATGGCTATCAGCAGAGTGCCCTTTGAGCTGGCAAATTGGGTTGGGGCTCTTGATCTCCCTCCCTTTGCTATTATGGGCATGATCCTCTTCATCTACCTGATCTTAGGCTGCTTTATCGATGCTTTAGCCTTAATTTTGCTTACCATTCCCATTTTCTTCCCTGTGGTCGTAAATACCTTGGGATATGACCCAATTTGGTTTGGAGTAGTTGTGGTTTTAGTTGTCGCCATGGGTGTTATTACACCCCCGGTAGGAATGAATGTCTACATTATTAAAGGAGTTGCCCCAGAGATTCCTTTGGAAACAATTTTTAAGGGAGTATGGCCTTTCCTAGGTACTATCGTCATTTGTTTGATCTTATTGATTATTTTTCCGGGCTTGGCAACCTTCTTGCCCAAACTGCTGATGAAAATGTAAGAATCCCTGCACAGCAGAAAGACCTGTCTCATAATGACGACACTCATTATAAGACAGGTCTTGAATTATGACATTTTAATTGTCTGAAGAAATTCCTCAATTTGGGGGATGATGAATTCGCTTTTGTACAAAGATTGCCAATGGTCTGCTTCAGGTATGGTAACGAATTTTAACATGGGGAATAGTTTTGAACTTTCCTTTATTTTTTTATACATCTCATCATTTTCCCCAGCCAGTAATAAACAGGGCAGTGTCATACTTTTTAATACATCACTATGATCTGTTCGCGCTTCTTCAACGGCGGCTAAGAGAGCTTGCCGATTATTGGCAAGTAACCTTTGAATTTTTCCTGGAGAGACGTTATGATCGGGGGCCCATTCATCCAGAGTTCTTACTAAGTTTCGCATAGAGAGCATATCGTTAACATAAGGATGTATAGCATCAAGAATAAAAGAGTGAAACCGCTGCTTGAACCATTTCATTAACCCAAATGAAATCCAACCGCCCATGGAATACCCCATAAAATGACAGCGGTCTATTTTTTCAGCATCAAGAACTTTAATCACATCTTGTGAGCGCAGGTATAAGGAGTATTCTTTGGCCTGATCTGGTTTATCACTTTTTCCATGTCCGCGAGCGTCAATTAAAATTAGTTTATAGTTTTTCTTTAAAGCTTCAACATAACCATATTCATACCAATCCTCGATACTGCCTAAAAAGCCGTGCTCAAGAACAAGGCAATCTCCGTTTCCTTCAACTTCGTAGTTGATTTTTACGGAATCATTGCTAATATGTGCCATTATTATCCTCCCAAATAGAAAATCTTTATTTTGAGTCTCCATATTATGGTATGATTATAACACGCGGGAAATTTTCGTAAAGTTTTCTTAATGGCAATTGTAAAGAATGTTTTAAAGTGAGGGGTAGTGAAATGATAATTGATCAAATCCTAGATATTATTGGCAATACTCCTATGCTGAGCTTGAAAAAACTGACAGGACTAAATATTTTTGCTAAAGCAGAATTTTTGAACCCAGGGGGAAGTATCAAGGACCGAGTTGCCAAGCACATGATTGAACAGGCGGAGAACCGGGGGCTTTTGAAGCCGGGTATGACAATTATGGAACCAACTTCCGGCAATACCGGAATAGGAATAGCCTTGGCCGGTGTGCAAAAGGGGTATAGAGTCGTCATTGTCATGCCTGAAAATATGAGCGAGGAAAGAAAAAAGATTATCTTGGCTCTGGGAGCCGAGCTCATCTTAACCAAAGCAGAGGATAGTATTGGCGGCTCAGTGGCAGAAGTGGAGAGACAGAAAGTCAAAAATCCAGGTATCTTTGTTCCCCAGCAGTTTGAGAATCCTGACAACCCGGAAATTCATTACCTAACCACTGCTCCGGAAATATGGGAACAAATGCAGGGCCAAGTGGATGTCTTTGTTTCCGGGCTGGGGAGCGGAGGGACATTGGCAGGCGTGGGCAAATATATCAAGGAAAGAAACCCAAAAGCCAAAATCATTGCCGTAGAACCTAAGAATGTCTCTGCTCTGCTGGGGCACGAACCTGGATTGCATAAAATTCAAGGGATTGGTGATGGTTTTATCCCGGACGTACTTGATGTAAATCTGATTGAAGAAGTTGTAGAGGTTACGGATGACGACGCCATAAGAACTGCCCGGGATTTAGCCAGAGGTCAAGGAATTCTGGCAGGAACCTCTTCAGGGGCTAATGTATGGGCAGCCATAAAAATGTCCCAAAAGTATGGGGAGACATTAAACATAGTGACCATATTACCTGACCGAGTTGAACGCTATTTTAGTACATCCTTAATCTAATTGGCCTTTGGCAGGACAATGGAGATTCTGGTGCCAATATCCTGTCTGCTTAAGACTTCCATGTGTCCGCCATGGCGCTCTGTAATCCATTTGGCAATGGAAAGCCCTAGCCCGGCTCCTCCTGTGGCTCTGGCTCGGGACTCATCCGTTCGGAAGAACCGGTCAAAAATCTTTGCAACCGCTTCTGGTGGGATACCGATGCCTTCGTCTTGTATGGATAAACGGGCTAAACCTTCATTGTTTTGAACTGAAATCGTGATTCGTTTTCCGGTGGGCGTGTATTTCATGGCATTGTCAATGAGTATCCTGGCAGCTTGTTTGATAAGGCTTTTGTCGGCATCGATGAAAACGGTCTGGACATTTGAGTCATATTCATGCCCGCTGTCAATCATCTGGGTTTCCTTAAGGATCTCAAGAGCCAGGGCAGAAAGATCAAAACGTTCTATCTGCAGAGACATTGTATTATTGTCCCCTCTTGCCAGAAACAACAGCTGCTCTACCAGGCCTTTCATATTGGCTGTTTCCTCTTTAATGGCATCAATGGATTCCTGCAAGGTCTTCTCATCATTCTTTCCCCAGCGGTCCAAGAGATTGGCATAGCCTTGAATGACGGAAATCGGGGTTCTTAACTCATGGGAGGCATCGGATACAAAACGCACTTGGGAACGATAGGATTCGTTGATTCGGTCCAGCATGCCGTTGATAGCAGAGGCGAGGGTTTTCAGCTCGCTTTGGGTCTCACTGACTGGAATTCTGGTATCCAAACGAGTAGCATTAATGTCATCTAATTTACCGGCCAGAACTTCTAACTGTTCAGGGGCAAAAACGCCGTTGGCATTGAGGTTATGGGCGGTTTGGGCTAATACTTCAATAGGCCGGAGGGTTTTGCGGATGGTTCTAGATCCTGAAATCATACTTCGGATCAGCATGATAAGCTCTGCCAAGAGGAGTATGGCAAACATCCCGGCCAATATCTTCAGGGTCTCATAGGGACGGATAGAAATGCGATAATAAAGTCCGTCATGACCGATGGTTACATGATAAGCGATATCTTCCAATTGACTCCATGAAGTAAGACTATCCCAATCGGGCAGATCAATTTCCCTTACCCCTTCTGCCGTCACCTCAGGAAAATAGGTCCGCATCTTATCAGGTATCAGAAACCCATCAGGTTTCTCGGTTTGTTGTGAAATATTGCAGCCTGTCAGTTCCAGCCAATTTTCGGAATAGGGGATGGGAAATCCGGTCTGCTCTAACATTTCAGCTGCTGCAGCGGCAGTTTGTTCGGCACGCACAACCAGTCCAAGGGCTGAAACCAGGCAGATTATTAAGTTGAGAATGATTAATTGTCTTAGTAATCGAAACCAAAGTTTAATGTTAAGTTTAAAGACGAGGGAAAAGCGCAGGTTATCTCCGATACGCTTTTTTGGAGTGCTCTCGGATTCACTTTTCATCCTTAATCACATACCCCACTCCTCTTACGGTGTGAATTAACTTAATATCAAACACTTCATCAATTTTTCCGCGCAGAAATCGTATGTAAACATCAACAGCGTTAGTTTCTCCCGAAAAATCAAAACCCCATACATTTTCCAGGAGTGTTTCTCGAGAAACAACTAAGCCTTTGTGTTTCAGCAAATAGTGAAGGAGATCAAATTCCCGTTTGGTTAAGTCGATAGGGGTACCCTGCACTGTGACCACATGACGCCCCGTATCCATCAGCAGGCCGGAAGCAGACAGTACGGTTCCTTCTTGTGAAGTTTTTCTGAGAGCATTGCGGATGCGGGCGAGAAGTTCTTCAATGGCAAAGGGCTTGGTGATGTAATCGCTTGCGCCGCTGTCCAAGCCGAAAACTTTGTCCATGACGCTGTCCCGTGCTGTCAACATGATGACCGGAACGGAAGAAACCCGGCGGATTCTGCGCAGCACTTCCATGCCGCTTAACTGGGGCAGCATGATATCCAATAAAATAAGGTCGAACTCGCCGGTTTCGGCGAGTTCAAGCCCTGTTCGGCCATCAAAGGCTTTGGTAGTCGTATAGCCTTCATAGCCAAGTTCCAGCTCGACAAAGCGAGCTATTTTTTCTTCATCTTCGATGATTAGGATTTTCGAACTCATTAATAGTCCCACCGTTTCCAATGGTTTTTTTAAATATCATTGATTGATTTCTTGAGGTTTTCAGCGGCATCGGCAGCACTATTCATGGCATCATTCACAGTGTTGCCACGAAAGTCCGGTCCGTGGAAGCGATAGCGAAAGCCAAAGAACAGTCCCACAATAATCAGGGGTATAGTGAACCAGAAGGCGAAGAGCAGCATCAGGGCCAGGACTGTGACAGGGATGGCAGCTTTGCTTTCTTCCCCTTTCAGGACTTCAAAGGTGTTTGAATTTCCTCTCCGGATAAGATCAAAGCAAAATCTGCTGATTTTTTTCAGAAGGGACATGAAGGATTTTCCGTGGTGGCAGTGTTTGTGTTTTTCCCAGCAGGCTTCTTCAAATAACGGGTCATTGGCAGAGGAAGCTTTTTTGCTGCTGTAGAAACCGTCTCCAGCCGGTGAAGAGATCTTTCCTTGTTTCTCTAAATAGATAATGGCTTCCAGTAAATCCCCATTGGTTGCTTCCAGCGCAGTTTTAGCCTCTTCGTAGCTTATATTCGCCATGGCACGTAATTTTTCCACTTGTTCTAAAGTTGTCATGATAAGTGTCCTCCTTTGTTTTTCAGCATTTGCCATTGGGTATGAATAAATTCTAACCAAAAAAACTTCAAGGAGAATTTGATAAAAATTAAAATAAGATTAAAATTTAATTCTTTAAAGTTAATGTAAAACCGCTGAAATCTCTGTGGTTCAGGATTTTAAGAATTTTAGAGTCTATAAAATACCTCATTTTCTACGCGTAAGATACAAACAAGATACACTTATAATATACGAAATTCTCAAATTAAATCAATGGCTTAAATTAAATCTTCAATGTCATTCTGAGCAAAAGAAAACCGACCGCAATCTTTACAGTCGGGAAGGGATAAGCCTAATGTCAATTTTTATTTTTCTTCATTAGCTTACTGTCGATTATATTCAATGGTCCATATTTCTCCCATTCTTCTGGTGTCATTTTTCGAGTAGTACATTCTTTGACTGAAGAACAAGAATCTTGTTTTTCACACATCATTTGTGCAGCCAATAAAGTGCCAGATCTATTTATTTTTCTTTTTCCATACATCAATTATCATCCCTTCGACTTTTTTCAACAGTTTACAAGAGGAAGGAAGCAATGAGCATATGTCGTTAGTCATATTTTATTAGGACTTAAGAACGAAATTTGTAAAACTAAGGAGATGATCCGATGGCGTGGATTGAATCAAAGTGCTTTGAATATGCGCAGGATAGAGATATTTCACAGTTTGATGTCGCGGATTTAGTCGTCAATTGATATGGATCACTGCGTGGTTTCTGCTTAAATTCGGAATCGATTCCGAATTTAAATTGTCATGGGCGGAGGCCACGAAACTAACCTCTGAGTGGGCGAGTTGAGAAAAGAGACCTCAGGTCAACGAAAGAGTTAAGATTAAGATTGTCTGCTATGTAGGTGGGCGGTTGTTGTTTAGAGAAAAAGACGCCGGGGATTAGTCCCGGCGTTAGTCACATACTATAAATTATTATTTTCCGCGGTGTTTGGCCTTTGCTTTAAGAGTCCCAAGTAAGCGTTTCTTTTTTGCCAATTCTTCACGCTGTGATTTTGAAAGAACCTGTCTTTCCTGTTTGCGGGATTTTAGGTCTTCCTTGATTGCTTCTTGTGAAAAGGTTGAAATCCCTTTATTGTGCATTTCCTTGGCAACCTGCCGGGCAAGCCTTTTGGGATTAGCGGCCTTGTGTTTAGGCAGGACAGAACATTTTAGAGGCTTTGCGGCTAGAAACAAGTCAACCATCGAATGGTTAACAAACCAAAGAACTTCAGAGTCATGAGGTTCAGGCCCAAAGATGTGCCTAACCGCTTTTAGCTTTGAATCAGCTGCCTCTTCAATGACACCCACCCAAAATTGGTCATCAAAATAAATTGTAAGTTTCATGATAAAATTCCTCTCTCAAAAACAGTTGCTGAACAAGGGACATCCCGAGAGGGAAGGATACGACACTGAATTATTCAGTGCATCAGGACTACCAACCGGACAGTGTTTTTATGTTCTAGTGCATTATACTAAAAAATAATTGAACTTGGCAATTAGACCTCCTGATAAATAAAGGAGGTTTATCAACTTTGTGGAATTTTAAAGGAGAACCAATATAGCTTTGGTTTTAGATCGAGGAAAGGATTATGATAACGTGGATAGAAGTATGGAAATTAAGCAAAAGGCTATAGAGTTAGGGGCGAATTTAGTAGGAATTGCTGATTTAAACCGTGTCCAGGGGCTGCCAACGTTACCGGATGGATTATTTGACAACTATACTCATGCCATCGTAATTGCGGTTGCTGTTTCCCGAGAGGTTTTTGATACTATAACTGATGGGCCTAACCCTCTCTACTTACATCACTATTTGGCTACCAATGCGCTGTTAGATAGTATTGCCTTGCAGCTGCAAAATGAAATTATCCGTCAAGGTTTCCGGGCCTTAGCTATCCCAGCCTCCCAAACCCTTGATAAAGTAAACTGGATGGGTCATTTATCTCATAAAGCGCTGGGCAAGGCGGCAGGTCTTGGCTGGCAGGGTAAAAGCCTTTTATTGGTTACGCCCCAATATGGTCCGCGTGTACGCTTAGCTACAGTGCTGACCAATGCCCCCCTGGAAGCGGACCCTTTGTTAGCTAATCGATGCGGTTCATGTCAAAGATGTCAAGAGGCTTGTCCGGCAGGGGCCATCAAGGGAGGGGTATGGGAAGATCATCCTCAAACCAGGGAAGAGGCCCTTTACTTTTCACGCTGTGTGGAAAAGGTAAATGAGGACTTTGCCAAACGTCCGGAAATCGGTAAGCCTATCTGCGGTATTTGTATTCGTGTTTGCCCATGGGGAAAAAAATCCCTTTAGGAACACTGATTTTGGCTTATGGGTCTGGCAGCCAAATCATCTTTTGGGGCGGCGGGGATTGATTGCCAAATTAAGTGTGTGATATCTGAGGCCAGTTTCATAACCGTATGGAGACGAGTGCACTGCAGCACTTGAAGCTCTAAAAATCCTCCCATATTAACGTTTCCCATAATCGAGATATCTCCTACCGTAGGTAAATTCTTATGTACCGCTGCACCTGGAGTTAATGGGGAATTGGATAAGGAAATTTTGCCGATCTCATCATGTTTACCTAGGCAAGCATCAATGGCTAGAACAATATCGGGATTATAGAAGCTGGAAATGGTATGGAGTTCTTGCATGAGATTTTGCGCATGGAGAGGTTCATCCAGAGTTCCTACAACCATATAACCAAGACGTTTTAGATTTGACCCAACCAATGGCCCCAGACAGTCACCCGTCGCTCGGTCTGTACCGATACAGGCAAAGAGGACCCTTTTTTTAGTGGTCAACTCTCTTAATATTGAGACAAAAAGCATCTTATCGCTAAAATTATAAGCGAAGGAATTTACTGAGGCTAAGATTCGTCTGGAATTGTCTATGATTTTTCACCCCTCATCAACCAGATCTGGTTTATCTCAGTCTGGCTTACATTAGAGCTAGGCCTTAAAAGTTCCGAAGCATACGGCAGCTATTAGAGTTGCCTTAGCTTTTTGGGAATAACTCTACTATTCATTGTATAAATGAGAGGAAAATATATGCTTATTTCATGGGTAATGCATTACTGACGAAGGAAGATTATTTTAACTGAACAGGCTGATAAGAACGCTGAAATCATAAAGAATAGGTAGGCGAAGGAAAAACCAGATTAACACGAGGCTTGAGGTATTTACTCAGAAAAATTAACATCCAAAAGCATTCCACTAGCGTGCAAAAAAAACCCTTCTAATGACCCAAAACAATCTAAAGACCCCATAGACCCGAAAGCCAGAGCAGCTTCGTCCACAGGAGTGAACCCATGGCATGGAGAGGCGGTAAAAGCCACAAGCCGGTGTGGGGCAGCGGAGCCAGTGGTTCACTCCAAGTATTACCCAGAGGTTTGGCACGAAAGTGTCCGGTGGACATTTTCGCTCGAAGCGGCTATCTCCAAAGAATACTTATCCGCTGAAGATAGCTCCCGCGCCGGCGAGTAGGCGAGCCTCGGAATGCTGCGGTGTCACGAAGACACTGTCTTCGCACGAATTAGCTTTTCTTGCAGGATGTGGCGAAGCTGCCTGACCCGGAAGTACTCTCTGCTGGTGCTGCAACAGCAGCATGTGGGTTAATCAGCAAATTTCAAAGAACTCATAAGCAAATCTATCCCTGCTTTTGTATTGGTGAATAAAGCTCTCGCTGCGTCCATGTATTCCTCGGGATCCATCACCGAGGGGCTATAGTGAGTAAGCCACAATTCCTTAACCTTTCCCTGACTTGCAAGTAAGGCCGCTTCAGAAAAAAGCATATGTTTTTTTTCCAGGGCTTTAGGATAACTATCATCATTTCCGTACATACCTTCACAAATAAAAAGGTCTGAGCCATTAATGAACTGGACAAGGCCGCTGGTAGGTCTTGTATCAGTACAATAGCATACTTTAATCCCTTTACGTTTTTGACCAAGGACCATTTCAGGGCTGATTTTTTCTCCTTCAAGAAAAATTGCTATTCCCTTTTGAAGAGTTTTCCAATAATGAGTTGGGATGCCTAGCTTCTTTGCGCGTTCAACGTCAAATTTACCTTTCCGATTAAGCTCAAAACAATAGGCAAAGCAAGAAACCGTGTGATTTACCGGAATAGATTTTAGGTGAATTTCGCCAATACGTTTTTCACTGCAGTCTGTATCTGGTAATTCTGATAAAGTCAATTCAAAAGGCAGTTCAGGAGCAATTATAGTTAAGCCCTCGACAACTCTTTTTAATCCGGGAGGACCCAGCAAAGACAAAGGCTCTGTCCTGCCTGAATTGCCTATGGTAAGAAGCAAGCCAGGTAAACCTGCAATATGATCTGCGTGATAATGAGTAAAAAGAATAGCATCAATGGTTTTTATGCCCCAGTGTAATTTTTTTAAGGGGACCTGGGTGCCTTCGCCGCAGTCGATCAAAATCATTCTTCCTTGGCAGCGAATAAGCAAGGATGAAAGCCATCTGCCTGGAAGCGGCATTACACCTCCAGTTCCCAGCAGACAAATATCAAGCATAAATAATCCCCTCACAACATTTTAATTGCATACCATATCCTCTTATCATCTCTTTTTCTAGGCTATTTATTAGCTGGCTGTCATAGAATTAGGTATTCCCTGCTTGAATGGATTCAGATTATTATTTCTAATGTACTCTGTCTAAATGTAAGTAGAAGTTTACCGTAATAATTCTAAATGTTTTAAAAATTTAGTCATTTGGGGAGGGAAAACTAATAAGGCTGGCGAAAAAGAATTTAGAAATAGGAAATAGGGATCGCTTTTGTACTTGACAAGCGTTCTCAGATTCTCAAGCGCAAGCGCAGGGACAGGTGTGTTGTTCGTCAACTTAGAGATTAGGGGAGATGGGTATTGGTTACAGCAATTCAAGATACTAAAGTGATTGTGACAGTAGATTGGTGTAAAAAGTGCGGGATATGCATAGCTTTCTGCCCCAAAAAAGTGCTGGAAAGCGATGAATTGGGGAGGGTAGTTGTTGCCAGGCCGGAGCAGTGCATAGCCTGTAAAATTTGTGAACGATTGTGTCCGGACTTTGCCATAAACATCGAGGTGACGAAAGATGAATAAGCCCAGATTAATGCAAGGGAATGAAGCGGTTGCAGAAGGAGCTTTGGCGGCTGGAGTCCATTTTTATGCGGGATATCCAATTACTCCCTCCACGGAAATCGCTGAAAAAATGGCAGAGAGATTACCCGCCATCGGGGGTACGTTTATTCAAATGGAAGATGAAATCGGCAGCATGGCAGCGGTCATCGGGGCTTCTTTGACTGGTCTTAAAAGCTTGACAGCGACAAGCGGTCCGGGGTTTTCACTGAAACAGGAAAATTTGGGCTATGCCATTGCTACCGAAGTGCCCTGTGTGGTAGTTAATGTCCAGAGGGGCGGACCCAGTACAGGATTACCTACGTCTCCTGCTCAGGCGGATGTTATGCAGGCTCGCTGGGGCACTCATGGAGACCATCCTATTATTGTCATAACTCCCTCATCCGTGCAGGAATGTTATGAACTTATCGTTAAAGCCTTTAATATGGCCGAGGAATACCGCATCCCGGTAATACTTCTCATGGATGAAGTGATTGGGCACTTGAGGGAGCAGGTAATCATACCTGAAAGATTGATAATTATTAACAGAAAGAGTCCCGATGTTACTCCCCATGACTATATTCCTTATGAAAACGATGAGAGCATGATCCCGGCTATGGCAAACTTTGGGGATGGTTACCGCTATCATGTCACAGGCTTAACTCATAATGAAAAGGGTTTACCGACAGGAAACCCGGATGTGACCAGGCGATTTATGCAGCGTTTGACTCAGAAGCTAAGTCCTTATTTAGAAAAGATCCAATTGGTGGAAGAGGTGCAGCTTGATGATGCGGAACTAGTTTTAATTGCCTATGGCTGTGCTGCTCGTTCAGCTATGTCGGCGGTACATACAGCCCGGAGTATGGGGCTGAAGGTGGGACTTTTTCGTCCGATTACGATTTGGCCTTTTCCCCAGAAGCAATTAGAGAAATATGAAGGCCGGAAATACTTGGTTGTGGAGATGAATAGTGGTCAATTGGCCGGGGAGATAGAGAGAATCTTTGGCTATAGAAAGGTAGAGCTTCTAAACCGCACCGACGGAGAACTAATAACCCCCAATGAAATTCTAGAGAGAATTCGGGAGGTTTAGAAATGTTTAATGATATCGCTCAATATTTTAGAATAGAAACCCTGCCGCACATTTGGTGCCCCGGCTGTGGGATCGGGACCATTACCGCAGCCATCATCCGGGCCATTAAAACCTTGCAGCTGGATCAAAACAAGGTGATTTTTGTTTCTGGAATTGGCTGCTCTTCCCGTATGCCGGGGTACTTGGACTTTAACACCCTTCATACTACTCATGGCAGGGCTTTGCCCTTTGCAACAGGGATTAAGACAGCACGCCCGGAGCTGGATGTCTTTGTTATTATGGGGGATGGAGATGCCACAGCCATTGGCGGAAATCATTTGATTCATGCTTCCAGACGCAATATTGACCTGACAGCCATCGTGATCAATAACAGCATTTACGGTATGACAGGAGGGCAAACCTCCCCTCTGACTCCCCATGACAAACGAGGAACTACGTCTCCTTTTGGGAATTTGGAGAGCCCATTTCAAGTTCTGGAGCTGGCAAAAGCAGCGGGTGCAACTTTTGGGGCACGGGCAACGGCTTATCACAATCAGCTGCTTACGAAATTAGTGATTGATGCCTATAATAATCCGGGTTTTTCCTTAGTGGAGGCTATTTCACAGTGCCCTGTATCCTACGGCCGGCGAAATAAGTTTAAAACCCCTGCGGATATGCTGCTCTGGCAAAAAGAGCATGCCTTCAAAGCAGGACAATCCCCAGCTCATGAAGAGGACTTCCAGATTGGCGAGATATTTAAAGGGGAAAGGCCGGAATATACTCAGGAGTATGAAAAACTTAGGCAGAAGTTAAAGGAGGTCAGTCGCTGATGGCAAAGCAAGAATTCCTGTTAACAGGGACGGGCGGACAGGGACTGATATTAGCCGCGATTATGCTGGCAGAAGCCGGGATTAATGCCGGTCAAAATGTTGCCCAGAGTCAAAGCTACGGTCCTGAAGCCCGGGGAGGTGCCAGCCGGGCGGAAGTCATCATCGGCAACGAGGCTATTTATTATCCTAAAGTGGAAAGACCGGACTTTGTGTTAACCCTTAGCCAAGAGGCCTATAAAAAGTATGGTTTACATCTCAATGAAGAGGCAATACTCATCGTTGATGATTCCTATGTCACTGAAGTTAAGCCGCGAAGCAGAAATTTTTATTCTCTGCCGATTACCAAGGCTGCCCGTGTTCACTTCGGTTCTGAACAAAGTTCCAATGTATTAGCTCTTGGTGTAGTGGCTTCTTTAAGCGGTCAGATACCCAAGGAAAATGTTTTGCAGGCTGTACAGGAACGGGCTCCCAAAGGAACTGCAGCTCAAAATACTAAGGCTTTGGAAATTGGCTGGCAAATGGGATTGAAAGCTGGAGACCTGCAGGAAAATGCCGGGGATCTAAAAGAAAATGAACGCTGGCAAAATGAAGGTGATGTGTAGTGGCGGATTTAGTAAATTGGGGCTGGAGCAAGAATGATTTAACCAGCTTAGGGGAGAGTTTGGCAGCTGTCTTATTAGATGAGTGGGGAGGGCCGAGAAGTCCCCTTGCTCTGAAATATATTAATGAAACGATTATTCCGGATCTCATCCATTGCTTTTGCAACAATGCGGATTTGCTTACAAACTCCACCTTTGCCGAGATTATTCAATGGAAGCTGAAAAACCAGTTTGCCAATCCTTCTGCTGTGGTTGCAGATTTAGCTAAAGACTTGCTCGAGCCGGCCCAAAGGATTATTAAGCGTCCGCAGATAACGGATCCCAAGGAGCCTTGGCGCAGGATTTTCCGCCTTTGGATTGGTGGTGAATCCTTGCCAAATATTGCGGAAAAAACAGGTTATCCTCTGGACTATTTGGATTTACTGATTCTAAGACTAAAAAAAATTAAGGCCTTTATTGTCAATACTAGGGCAAGTTTATTGGAATGCCAGCAGAATCCGGAACTGCGAGAATTCGGTTTTGAACAACTGAGCTTTCTTTATCAGTTTCAGACTGCCGTTGAAGGTGAACCCTTGTATAAGGAGCGTCTAATTCTTGAACAAGTGATTTTGGATCTGGGTATACCCTTGCCTGTGCCTGATTTGGTGACACTTCTGGAAATTATCCATACTCATGAGGGCAGGTTGGATGAGAATTCTTTGGTTTCCGCCATGAGTGAAAGTGCCGGCAGGTGGGGACCGGGTACGGGAGTCTTAGGGGGCGATCAGAGAGCAAACCTATTCTCATGCGCAATTGATGGTCTTATAGCACTCCATTATGTTCAAAAAAACAAAGGGGGTAAATTAACCCTCAGTGAAAAAAGTGCGCAAACCATTGCTGGATTTTTGCTTCCTAAACTTGGAGAACAATTGCAGAGAGCTATCTCAATAAGTGATTTTGGACTTGCCAAGAGTCTTTTATTGAGTCAAAATGAGGCAGTCTTGTTGCGCATGATTGATTGGATTCTACGGGAACTTAAGGATAGAGAAGGCTTTCAACTTTTAAACAGCATCTATCAACAGGTTAGCAGGCGAGTGGATATTCACTTAATAAAGGCTTTTGCTGAGCTCCCAATATCCTTTGAAATTTTGCTGAAATGTTTGGAGGATAATGACAGCTTGATTCGAGCTCAAGCCTGTGAAGCTTTAGGACGTATAGGTAATAGAAAGGCGGCAGCCTTGCTGATCCAGCTATTGCATGATCCGGTGGCTGGGGTTAAGGAAAAAGCAGCTCAAGCTCTCGGCGATGTAGGGGATATTTCAGCAATCCCGGAATTATCTAAAGTTGCAGAGGACTATAGTGAATCCGTGAAGGTGAGGGAGCTGGCCCGGAAAGCTCTGGGAAAACTTGAAAACTCAAATTATTAACCTGAAAAAGCGAATAGGCTGCCGTAAAAAACCACTGCTTGTAGTGGTTTTTTCCTCTGTTCTAAGCTTTGTTGGAAAATAAAAAAAATTCATTGTAAGTTGCCTTGAAATATGCTAGTATACTTTTAATAGTTTGTAAAACTGGGTTTTACTATTTGAAACAAGTAAACTATGGATTACGAGGAGGTGATTTTATGGCTGAACAAAAAGCAAAGATTCAAGAAGCTGTCATTGACCAACCTAAATCTACAGAGACCATGAATTCTGCTCAGAATAACAAAAACGATTTCAACCTCAAAACGAGAACCAGAATCAAAAAAGTTATGGACGCATTTAATTTGTGCTGTAATTGTGAAACTGGGTTTCATTATATAGAACAATAATGGTTTTAACTTAAAAAGGAGGAGGTTTTCAAAATGAAAGTTGAACGCATTGATAAAAAAAGCGGCTCAGGAATGAGCGAGCTGTCACTAGGGGGCAAAGAAATTAAGCCAGAGTGTGTAAGTGCCCGCAGCGAAGAGCGTTTTTGTCAAAAGACTAATGAGCTGAGGGCTAAGATTAAAAAAGCCATTGAAGCTAATGATTTATGCTATAACTGTGAAACTGGATTTCATTATATGAAACAATAATTTTAATCAATTATCGGATGAACTGCATTTTTTATAATCAACCTACTTGTTTATGGCTATTTAAGTGCCTAATAATGGAGTATAATATAACAAAAATAAAAAATGGGGTCTGTTATATGAAAGATGAACACCGCGAAGGATTGCTGGATGAAAAACGGTTGTTTTACCCTCCTGTAGGCTTTAGCACTAAGGCTGTAGTTCAAGACCCTAAAATTTACGACCTGGGCAAGGAGAGTAAGGAATTTTGGGGAGAACAGGGGAAACGGCTAGACTGGTTTGAACAATGGGACGAAATTTTGGAATGGAATCATCCCTTTGCCAGGTGGTACGCAGGCGGAAAATTGAATGCAGCTTATAATTGTTTGGACCGGCATTTAAATGGAGCTCGAAGAAATAAAGCTGCGCTCATATTTGAAGGCGAAATGGGAGACCGGCGAGTTTTGACTTACCAAGATCTTCATCGTGAGGTATCACAGTTTGCCAATGTATTAAAGTCTTATGGAGTAGAAAAGGGAGACCGGGTTACAATTTATTTGCCCATGATTCCTGAGGCTGTGATTGCCATGCTTGCCTGCGCAAGAATAGGTGCTCCTCATACCGTTGTATTTGGCGGGTTCAGTTATGAAGCATTAAGGGATAGAATTCAAGACTCAGGTGCCAAGATTGTCATAACTGCCGATGGAAGTTATCGTCGCGGTAAGATTCTTTCCTTAAAAGAAAATGTTGATTTAGCCCTTAAAGTTAAGACCTCTGTTGAAAAAGTTATTGTTGTTCAGCGAACCGGTTTATCCGCGAACATGGAAAAAGAACGAGATGTATGGTATCACGAAGCTATCAAGGAAGCGCCAATAGTTTGTGCAGCCGAACCTATGGATTCTGATGACATGTTGTTCATTCTTTACACAAGTGGGACAACAGGAAAGCCTAAAGGGATTGTTCATTCTGTCGGGGGCTATATGGTTGGGGTAGCAACCACACATCAGTGGGTATTCGATCTCAGAGAAGAAGATGTTTACTGGTGTACCGCGGATATCGGCTGGATTACCGGGCATAGCTATTTAGTCTATGGGCCACTGGCTAATGGGGCGACCATCCTGATGTATGAAGGGGCACCGGATTATCCCGAAAAAGATCGTTATTGGAAAATTGTCGAGAAATATAAGGTTACAATTTTATATACCGCTCCAACGGCCATTCGAACGTTTATGAAATGGGGGGCCAGTTATCCCTTAAGTAGAGACCTTTCAAGTTTGCGGCTGTTAGGTTCCGTTGGAGAACCCATCAATCCTGAGGCCTGGATGTGGTATTACAAGAATATCGGCGGAGAACGCTGCCCTATTGTCGATACATGGTGGCAAACTGAAACCGGTATGATTTTGATGACGCCTGTACCTGGGATTACTCCTTTAAAGCCGGGGTCATGTACAGTTCCCTTTCCAGGGGTGCAGATTGAAATCGTCAATCACCTGGGAGAACCGGTTCCCAAGGGAGAAGGCGGATATTTAGTGGTCCGTGAACCTTGGCCGTCCATGCTTAAAACAGTTTACGGCGATGACAAGCGTTATGCAGACACTTATTGGGGGCAGTTCAAAGGCGTGTATTTTACCGGGGATGAAGCAAAGTGGGACGATGACGGCTATTTTTGGATAATCGGGCGTGCCGATGACGTTATTAATGTTTCCGGACATCGGATTGGTACTGCGGAGGTTGAAGGGGCCTTAGTGGATCATCCTGCAGTAGCAGAAGCTGCTTGCGTGGGCAGGACTCATGAGGTTAAGGGCCAGGCGGTATTTGCCTTCGTTAGCTTAAAAGAAGGGATCACCATCCATGATGGGCTGATCTCCGAGCTGAAAGCTCATGTGGTTGTTAAAATAGGTTCTTTGGCCCGGCCGGATGACATATTTTTGACCGCTGAATTGCCAAAGACTCGAAGCGGGAAAATCATGAGACGTCTTCTTAAAGATATCGCCGAAGGCAGGACGATGGGTGACACGAGTACCTTAGCGGATGCTTCAGTCATTAACTTTCTGAAAGAAAACGTCAAACCTAAGAAGAGATTGGGCCAAGAGATTGCCTTTAGCATTGGCAGGTATCGAATCTCAATTCCGGACACTGCTATCTTTAATCGTTGTAAAGATGAGACTTATGAAGGGTATAGTTATACAGTTTGGTATGCTACACCGGCTAAAGATGGGTTACCTCATCCAAGTACTCATTTTTATTGCTTTCAATGGATAGAGCGACTAAACTCTGTTCCAGAGGTGGTTTCCGCTGTCACTAATCTCATGCTCAATAATAAAGATGCAATTGAAGCTATCTTCTCAGATGGGACACCGGATTTTAGTCATGCAGTAATTAATGAGGCCAAAATCACGGATGACTTATCTGAAGAAGGACAAATATGTTTCTGCGGATACGAGGGTTAAGAGCTTAAATTAAGGACAGCAGCCACAAAATACGGGTTTAGCTGTCCTTAACTTTATTTAAATGAACCTAAAGGAGGTATGCTTGCAATAGAAAGTTGGTATTATCAAAGTTTCTAATCAATACACTGTTGATAAATATAAGTTCTATAAAGACAGTATGTTAATATGCTATAATGTTGGAAAATTTAAAATAAACTTTTGGAGATACTATGCGAAACAAAATTCTAAAGATTTCCGTCGGTATCATTATTGTTGCAGCTTTGGGAGGCTTTTGGGGATATAACCACTATTTCAAGCCTGACCCAGAAATTCAACAGGAATTAACCAATCAATTTGGGTCAGATTTCTTTAATTCCTTTGATTATGAAAACGAAGGGGGAGATTCAGAAAGCGTTAGTGATCCCCAAGAAAAGGACCCGGTTACTGGATTGGCAGATGCTTCAGCTACTAAGGGAAATTTATCCGTTGATAATCCTAGAACTCTGAGCGGAAACCAGCAGAGTTCTCCTTCAACTACCGGTAAGGGAACGGAGGTTAAGCCCCAGATTACCCAACAAACCATCATTAATAAATATCAGCCTAAGTTTGACTATTTGCAAAATGTGGCTTTAAGCCGATTGGATACTCTCTATTCCGCGGCAGTTCAAGAGTATAAGCAGAGCAAAAAGGCCGGGACCTTAAAGCGCTCCGAGTTTGTACAAAAATATATACAAGCGGGGACGATGCTGGAAGCAAATGTGGATAGTCAATTTTATAGCACTTTAAATGCCATGAAATCGGACTTAATTGCCAACAATCTTTCCACAGACATTATTAGTGACACAGAGAAGGTCTATGAAAAAACTAAGTCCAGTAAACGTTCACAGCTTTTGGCAAAGATTAATAAGTAAATAGACAATAAACATGGGGTTGGAATGAACGATAGAGTTTGTTTCAGCCCTTGTTTGAGTAGACGGCCCGCGGCTTCGCACCTGCTATGTGAAAATCATGAATAGTTGCTAACAAAATTGGATGCTATTTGCAGTTATTCATCTCTTGACAATTATGAATTTAAATTCTATACTTTAGATACCCATACGGGGTATATGTACAAAGGAAGGTGTATTTGATGAATATTACTGTTAATAAAAATAGGTGTCCTCAAAATCATCCCTGCCCTGCCATAAGAGTATGTCCTGTGGGAGCAATCCTCCAAATTGGATTCACCGCCCCAACTATTGATCAGGAAAAATGCATCAGCTGTAAGAAATGTACGAAATATTGCCCCATGGGGGCCCTACAAAGTGAATGAGGCTTTTGGTTATTTGTGATTCTTCCAAAAACAAGGTCAGACATCGTTCTGACCTTGTTATCTTCTTGCTGAGCAGAAGCCGCCGGACCATATATATCTGGCATTAGCAATTAGTTTGAAAGGAATTAGTATAGCGGAATAATTGTCGAATTTGATAATGTTCTTGGAAATAAAGTGATATAATGGATCTATTCAGAGAGGAGAGGGTAAGGAGATTTCGTATGTTTAAAAGCCTGAATCTAAGAACAAAGTTTTTAATATCTATGGGCTTAGTAGTGCTAATGTCCTTAAGCTTAGTTATTGCCATTTTATCTATGAATTCAGTTGAGATGGCGAAAACCTTAGCTTATCAGGTTGCAGAAGAAACAGCCAGAAATAATAGTAATTTCATTCAAGCAGAGCTGGAAGCTTCTATGGATACTGTTAGGACACTGTCGTACACTTTTCAGGAGGTTGCCTTAACAAAAGGGACCAAGAGAGAGGTATTGAATAATATCTTGATCAATGTTTTGAAGGATAATCCAAAGTTTTTTGGGGCTTGGACACTGTGGGAACCTAATGCACTTGATGGAAAAGATAGTGAATATATTAATAAGCCGGGATATGATGGGACAGGGCGGTTTATTCCTTATTGGAGCAGACTTAACGGTCAACCCCACTTAGAACCTCTGGTGAATTATAGTATAAAAGGTGCAGGAGAATATTATCTGATACCAAGGGAAACAAAAAGAGAAACGATTATGGAGCCCTACTACTATCCTGTTGCCGGAAAGGATGTCTTGTTGACCAGCGTGGTTGTTCCGTTGGTTGTAAACAATACCTTTGTTGGAGTTGTAGGAGTTGATATTACCCTAGATACTATTCAAAAGGTGGTTTCTGAAATAAGGCCATTAGAAATAGGCTATGCCAGGCTTTTATCAAATCAAGGAAAGTACGTTGCCCACAACGAAGCGGACAAAATTGGCAAAACAATGCAAAACCTGCAAGGAAAAGAAGCAGTTAGGCTTGGCGAAAGCTATACAACCACTCGCAATGGCGTTTATGAAATTTATCTGCCCATAAGTGTCGGGAGGACTTCCGCGCCATGGTCCATGGTTGTAGGAATTCCCGTGGAAGAAATCTTGTCAAAGGCTAATAGCATACGTGATTTTGCCATCGTAATCGGGGTAATAGCCTTGATCATTATGGGATTTGTAATCTATCAGGTTGCAAGCAGTATTACAAACCGATACCTGATGGCGGAAATTCGTGAACGCAGCCAGATTGAAGAAAAAGCCTTACGATTCGCATCCATTGTTGAGTCGACGGATGACGGGATTATTGGGATGGATCCAAATGGCATAATTTTGGATTGGAATAGAGGAGCTGAGCGTATTTTCGGATATCTTGAAAGGGAGATTGTCGGCAAATCTATTATGAAATTAATTCCTCAAGATAAACAATGTGAGTTTGATGAAATACTTTGTAATATTCTTTCCCAAAGCCTGCCTATGACTCACTATGAAACCATAAGTCAAAGGAAAGATGGTCAGCTTATTAATGTATATTATACTGTGTCTCCTATTAAAGACCATTTCGGCAAAATCGTTGGAGCTTCAAACATAATTAAAGATGTGACGGCAGAAAGAAAGCTGGAAAAAGAAATGATACGTATGGACCAAATGGCATTGGTCGGCGAAATGGCTGCCAGCATAGGACATGAGGTCAGAAATCCCATGACAACGGTCAGAGGGTTTTTGCAGCTTCTTGGGGAACAAAAGAATACTGATAAATACAGCGAATATATTCCCCTTATGATCAGTGAACTTGACCGGGCCAATGCCATTATTTCAGAATTTCTTTCTATAAGCAGGACGAAAACCACAGAATTTGCTCGCCAAAATCTAAATGATATCATAGAGTGTATTTTGCCGCTGATTCAAGCAGAAGCAACAAGTGAGGAGAAGCTGATAAAGGTAGAGTTAACAGCCATTCCGGATTTGTTTCTGGACCATAAAGAAATTCGCCAGGTAATTCTTAACTTAACTCGAAATGGACTTGAGGCAATGGATATAGGCGGTTGCCTTACCATTAGAACGTTCCTGAATGAACAGAATGTAGTTCTAGCGATTCAAGATGAAGGGGAGGGCATAAGCCCGGAAGTTATTGATCGGTTAGGAACTCCTTTTTTAACGACTAAGGATAAGGGAACGGGCTTGGGACTAGCTGTTTGTTTTGGAATTGCAGCCCGGCACAACGCCAAAATAACGGCTCAAACCGGGAAGCAAGGAACGACATTTCTCATGAAATTTGCCTTAAAGCAATCAGATAGCTAAAGTTTTAAGATAATTAATTACGATAAAGGATATAAGAGGTTTGTGGCGAATTTTTTATCATAGTTATCAGTGATTCCAATTCATTAATATATGGGGAAAAGTGAGGAAGGACAGTGCGAGAAGTAAGCGTAGGCCGTCTAAAAGAAGGCGATGTTCTGGCTAAAGAAATATATTCTTCAGATGGAAAAATTTTGCTAGGAAAAGGCGTCGCTTTAAAATCTCAGTATATTGATCGATTAATGCAATTGGGTCTCTATGGGGTCTATATAGAAGATGATTTAACAAATGACATTATCATAGAGGATGTTATATCCGATCAACATCGTTATGCAGCTATGGCTGCCATTGAAAAAGCTTGTAAAAATATCCAATTCGAAAAGGATAAAGAAATCAATATAAAAGACGCTGTAAGTAATATTGTTCAGGACATTCTTTTCCAAAAAGACATTATGATCAGTTTAATGGATATGCGCAATATTGATAATCGCATCTATGCTCACTCTGTAAACGTCTGCGTCTTATCGTGTGTTTTGGGAAAAGGTCTAGGTTTACCTATTGATAAACTGAATGATATTGCTCAAGGGGCCTTGCTTCATGATTTGGGAATTGTGGAGTTGCCCTCGGAGTTAATCAATAAACGTGGTCTTTTAACAAACGAAGAAAAAGATTTATACCAAACTCATACAAGCAAGGGATATGAGTTAATTCGCAAAAAGGCAAAAACAAGTATTATTATTGCCCATATGGCCTATCAGCATCATGAATGGACAAATGGCAAAGGTTATCCTCGCCAATTAAAAGGTTCTGATATCCACCCATTGGCTGAAATAGTAGCAATTGCTGACTTTTATGATTGTCTTATTCATGGTGCGCCGGGGATGCCCAGAGTTCTGCCTCATGTAGCTTGTGAAATTCTTATGGCCAATGCTGGTATGCGTTTCCGTCAAGATTTAATTCATGTCTTTCTAAAGTACGTTGCTGCATATCCCACAGGGTATACAGTCAAGCTTAACAATGGAGAAACAGGAGTTGTTGTCGGACAGAACAAAGGGCTGCCTACACGTCCTATTGTCCGCGTTTTTGAGGCATTTGACGGGAAGATAAATTATAAACAGCTGCGAGTTATTGAGTATAATCTCGTAGAGGAGCGCACTCTTTTTATTGATTACATTATAGAATAGTTTATTGCATCTTCATGCAAGATGCCCAGAAATTGTTCTACCATTTCTGGATCAAATTGTGTTCCGGAACACCTAAAGATTTCCTGGACGGCAGCTTCCATGCTCATGGCTTCTTTGTAGTGTCTAACGTGAGTCATAACGTCATAGGAATCAACAATGGTCAAAAGTCTGGATAACTTTGGTATTTCTTTACCTTTTAAACCTCGTGGATAACCAGTGCCATCAAATCGTTCATGATGGGACAAGATCTCATTGGCAACATGCGCCAATTCTGGAGTTGAAACAGCGATTCGGTAGCCTATTTCGGAATGAGTTTTCATTACTTCCCATTCACTTTGGGTTAATTTACCCGGCTTTAGCAAGATGGCCTCTGGGATGCCGATTTTTCCAATATCATGTAGAAGGCTTAAGAGAGCCACTTCATCAAGTTCTTCCTGTGTCAGGCCCATTCTTTTGCCTATCTGTACGCATAATTGGGCGATTCTCTTAGTATGTTCTTCAGTTTCAATATGTTTTTCATGCAGAGATTGCTCAAGTGACCTTAAGATAGAACTTTTTGCGCTTTGGCTTTCCAGAAGTTTATTTCGGTACATTCTTTCTTCTGCTAGTTTTATAACTGCTTTGATATCTGTATGCTGACTATCTTTTTTGGCACGTCCCCAGGAAATGCTGATTGGGGTTTGATAACCTGTCATATTTGAACACTCGTTCTTAATCTCCCAAATCAAGTTATCGACATAGTCCGCCTGGTTGTCTTTTATAAAAATAATAAATTCGTCTCCGCCCCATCGAGCAGGAATATCTTCAGATGAACAGCATTTTTTTAGAATGTCTCCTATAGCACGCAAGAGTCGGTCTCCTTCTTGGTGCCCAAAAGTGTCGTTGACAAGTTTTAGTCCATTGACATCACCCAATATGATCCAACTATCACATAATAAACATTTATCTGCTTTTTCCAAGAGGACTTCTACAAACGTCCTATTTTTTAGTGTCGTAACCATATCAGTCTGACTCAAATAAAGGTTTTCTGTCTCATAGTTTTTGCGTTGAGTAATATCTGAGATAGTACCAATTAACCGTTTCGGTTTCTTATCATTATCATATTCTACGATTTTCCCTCGGCATTGAAGCCATAATAATTCTCCGGAATTGCATCGCAATCGGTATTCTAAGCTTAGCTTCTCAACATTACCGTTTAGGCAATTATTCATAGCATTTCGAAAATGAATTCTATCCTCTGGATGTATTAATTCAAGGATTTGATAATAATCCAGATAGTTGCTGCAGTTCACGTAACCTAAGTACTTAAGCCAGTCAGGGTTAATATAAAATTTATTCATTAATAGATTTGCATCAAAGTAGCCATCGTTGGTTGCTTCCATAATCAATTTAAAACGTTCTTCATTAGTTTTTATTTCTTCATAGTAATTATCAAGATCATGAAGCATATTTTTTGCACTGGCAGCAAGATTTGATATCTCATCCTTTCCGGGTAAAGAAATCGTTTCGGATAGCTTTTTCCCATTTCTTACAGTGTTCATATATCGGTCAAGTTTTTCGATTCGTTGGAACACTAAACGTTCTAAGACAAACAAACATAGGAAAGTAATTACTAGAAAGGTTGCAATGAATGCGATACTAGAGTAATTGATGATTGCTAACCCATAGATATATAAAGGCCTTGGAGCATTAAGAACCATAAATATGTTTAAATTATTGTAAACATTATTAATTAGAGCATAACTTTTTCTTGAATTCGCTGTTTTCTGGACATTCAAAATCGCATTAGCAAAGGTTACGCTTTGATCAACCTGTTTTAAGACCTGCGAAATTTCGGGGTCTTGGGCTGTGCTAAATTGGATACTCACCTTCAAGACTTCTTTAAGATAATCAAGAAATGTTTGATCAATCACCTTACAAAAGACTAAAAATCCGTTGCAGGGAGACTTTTGGTCCGAAGTCGTCACGGGAGATATAGATATAAGCAAAGGTTGTCCGCAAACCATCAAAAGACCTGTAATAGGAGTTTGGTCAGACTGAAAAACTTTAGAAATTGCTTTCTTTTGCAATCCTTGAAGTAATTCTTCTTTAAAGGAATTCTCTTTTGTTGGATCAATGCCGTATACTTTTGTGTAAACCGCATTTCCTTTAAGATCAAAAAAACCCATGTAATTAAGATTTAAAGCAGTCAACGTGTTATCTTGTAAATTCACATTAACGTAGCTGCTATTGGTCCCCTTAAGATAGTTAAACGTATCATCCCAATAGGCCCAATCCATGGCGGTGCTTTCTAAAGAAGATTCTTCACGTTGTATAATCGTCATAGCCAGGTTAAAGTCTTGATCTGCTATAGTATTTTCTACTTTTTCAGCATAATTCAAAAATAGTCCTCTAAGCAGAATGATTGATAAAAGTGCCACAAGAAATAAGCTGGAGATCGCAACTAGAGAAATTTTATGTCTAACCTTCAAACTGCTCACCTCTAAATGCTGTCTTTTAAAGATTAATTGGGGATCTTTGTCCAATATTTGATAATTGGTAGTATTTCGACATCTTTTCGTAAAAACCTTCATTCTTAGTCTTGACAGGATTTTCATGAGATGGGTGAAGCAAAAAAACGATTGTTCGAAGCAATCGCTTTTTATGATGAGAGTATGTATATATGTTAGCCGTTGGTCGGGATTCCCTTGAGGTTCATTGTTCCACAAAATCTATGTATATGTTGAACCAAGCAGAAGGCAACATCAGAGTGTCCGTTATGGTAAAATTACTCTAAAATGATGGCAGAAACAGGACAGCTCCTAGCCGCCGTTTTAGCACACTCTTCAGCATCTGCCGGAACGGGATTTGTATAGGCTTCAGCAATATCGTAACTGTTCATTCTGAAAATCTGGGGACAAACTTCTGTACAGGCGCCGCAGCCAATACATTCCGCGCTTACTGTAGCAAACATTCATAAATGCTCCCTTCCTGTTAATAATCAAGTCGACGAATTAAAGCTAGAATAACCGGAACTCAAGGAAGAGTCAATCATAAATTTCCAGGTTGATATTTGCCCCTTAGAATGCTATGATAATAGAAACCGTTGATGAGGAAGTAAAACCGCAAGACCAGCCGCACAGAGAGCCGGGTAGAGGTGGAAGCCTGGCAGGTAACGGAGCGGGCAAATGGACCTCAGAGGGCGGAGCGAAAAAGCTTATGCTTTAGTAGCTGCCGACGCAAAGCCAGCGTTAAAGGGCAAAGGGTGTGATGGCACTCTGCAGAAGAGGATGCAGTCTATTTGTGCATCAATTAAGGTGGTACCGCAGATTAACGTCTGTCCTTATTTTGGGATAGGCGTTTTGTTTTTGGCCACTTTCGTTCTATTCATTGACTGCCGGGAATGGAGCGTGCAGAGAAATAGCCCCGCAAATGATCCAATTTGAGGAGGGTATTATTGTGAAGGATCTTTTATTAGCAGGACGTAAAGCAGAACGAAGTGTGGTAGAGGTTAAGGGGGTCTCCATAGGAGGCCGGGAGATAATCCTTATGGGCGGGCCTTGTGCTGTTGAATCCAGGGAACAGATGAGCCAGTCGGCCAAAACAGTGAAAGATGCGGGGGGGAAGATTCTGCGCGGCGGAGTTTTTAAGCCCCGTACCTCCCCTTACAGCTTCCAGGGTCTGGGCTTGGAAGGGCTAAACTATCTGGTTCAGGCTGCTAAAGAACAAGACCTGCTCTGTGTAACGGAAGTGATCGACAGGCAAAGCCTGGATTTGGTCGTGGATAAAGTGGATATTATTCAAATCGGTGCTCGCAACATGCAAAATTTTGAACTTCTTAAAACTGTTGGCAGCATCAACAAACCGGTCATTCTCAAACGAGGGTTATCGGCGACCGTGGAAGAGTGGCTGCTGGCTGCCGAATATATTTTAGCCTCCGGCAATCAGCGGGTAATTCTTTGTGAGCGAGGAATCCGAACCTACGAACCCAGCACCCGTAACACCCTGGACCTGAGTGCTGTGGGTGTAACCAAGAGTCTTTCCCACCTGCCGGTCATTGTTGACCCAAGTCATGCAGCGGGGCGCAGGGATTTGATTTCCTCCCTGTCCAAAGCCGCCATCGCCGCAGGGGCAGACGGCTTGCTGATTGAAACTCACCCTGACCCCGACCGGGCCAGCAGTGACGGACCTCAGTCCCTGACTCCGGAACAGTTTATGGCCTTAGCTCAAGAACTTGAGCCTGTGGCGGATTCAGTACAAAGGAGTTTCACCTTTGGCCGGAGGGAAGACACCCTGGAAGCCCTGCGGGCCAGGATTGACAGGATTGACGAGAGCCTTCTGGAAAAACTGGCGGAGAGAATTCAAGTCGTCAAACGAATGGGAGATCAAAAGCGTCTGGATCAGGTTAAGGATTCTAATCGGCAAAAAGAAATTCTCCAGCGTTTAGTGGCCTTGGCCGCAGAACTAGAGGTCCCAGGGGAACTGGTTAAGCGGATATACCCTCTGATTTTCGAGTATGGCATTCAATGCCAGATAAAAAGCAAGCTCTTCCAGGAATCAGACATAGAATTGCCTTTGGGAGGTAGGTAAACTTAGGAACCAGTTAAAAAGGTTAAAGGATTTGTCAAAGCAAAGAGTTTTGGCAAATCCTTTTGTTTCTTGTTCAAGGAAGTAAAACCAATAATTTAGGGATAACTGTATTTGAGTTGTGAGTAGTTTTTTACAGTTTTGTTTAACGAGGCTAGCTTTTAGGTTTTTTGGAGGCGCGCCAAGCTGAAGCATACTCCTCAAAGGTTTTGTGGACGGTTTCACCAATTTTTTGATAGGCTGCGTCATCCAAATTGGCCAGGGAGGTGCGGATCGACCATTTAGGACCGCCGAATCCGCTGCCGTTAAGCAGGACAATGGACGATTCCTTGGCTAAGCGAAAGAGAAAATCTGTGGGCTCGTAGTTGGCTTGCAGGTACTCACAGAATTCCGGGCCGTATTTTGCTTTGGCCCAAACCAGTAAGTCAATTTGGTTATAATAGGAGGCATCAAATTTATCCGTGTGCAAATCCAAACCTAGACCTTCAAATAACAGCTTTTGCCGGCGATGACAAATCTCCTGGGTCAGTTCTTTGTAGTGATTCTCTTTGTCCAGTAAGGCAAATAAAGCGAAAAGTCCCATCTGAACCTGTTGGGGGGTGGATAATCCTGCCGTATGGTTGAGGGCGACTTGGCGGCTGTCAGCTACCATGCGGTTGATAAAACTCAGCTTTTCGGGATGAAAGGTAATAGTGCCATAGCGTTTGGATAAAGCTTCGGCTTTATCAGGGGGGAGATTTTGAAGGAGATGATCAAAAACATTGTTCTGGTGTAAGGCGATAACACCCAGACGCCAGCCTGTGGCTCCGAAATACTTGGAGAAGGAGTAGACTCCCAAGGTATTATAGGGCAGCTCGGCCATCAGAGAGCGAAAGTTATCCACGAATGTTCCGTAGACATCGTCAGTGATGATCATTAAGTTGGGATTATGGTTATAAACGATGTCAATAAGCTGTTCTTTTGATGTGTCCCGAATGGCTACGGAAGGGGGATTGCTGGGATTGACAACATATAAGGCTTTGATGCAGGGATCGGCAAGCTTGGCAACTTCATCTTCGGTGTACTGCCAGGTATGGATTCCGCTCTTGTCTACTTCCAGGGCATTAATCCGTACAATTTCAAAATTGTAGCGGGCTAAATGAGGAATTTCCAGATAGGGGGTAAAGGTCGGCACCATTAAAGCGATTTTATCCCCCACTGACAGCAACTTATTGGCAATCAGGGAGTCAAAAATATAACACATGGCGGCGGTTCCGCCTTCGACAGCAAAGAGGTCATAGCGGCCGGGGGGAGGAGTGTGGTTGCACATTTCCTGAATCAAATAGGCATGAACAACTTGCTCCAGGTGTACCAGCATGCGATCCGGCACCGGATAGTTGTCGCCAATAATTCCATCCACCAGTTCATGGACCCATGCATCGGCTTCAAATCCTAAATGAGTTATTCCATAAGCAATGCTTTCTCTAAGAAGATTTGTGCCGGGAGCATCAGGATTATTATCCAGAAAGGCCGTAAAGCGATTGGCAATTCCTTCAGTATGGGGCATGCCGGCCAGGTCTTTTTCCTGCCATACTTTGCTGGCTTCAGTTACAGCGAACTGCCCTAAGGTGAAGAAGGCGTCCCTGGGGGCTGCAGCAATCCAGTTAGGATTTCCTCTCCCGGCGTTGAGCATTGACCAGATACTTGTATCTCCATGCTTATTAGCGAGGCTAATTAATTTGTCTTTAAGTTCAAAAGGGCTGAGATGCTCATAGGAGTTTTCCTCTTTCTTACTAAGGATAGTGTTATTGCTAATGGTGATCATTCCTTCCTGAACTTTGTAATTATCCTGCACATTCTTAAAGATTATTGCTTTGATGCTACTCTGTACGGTACTTGAAGCATTTATACATAAGACAGCAATTATTTACCTTGGTAATCCTGTCACTTCTGCAAGTGTGAGATGAAAATCATAGACTATACCAAGTTATAAATAGAGAAGGGCAGACGAAACCAGATTTATGGAATCGCTGCCCTAATTCTATAAGTTTACAGCTTCGTGTCTTATCTTCAGACCAGAAGGAGATTACAACTCATAGGCTACTTCCCCGTGGATGGAAGAGTCCAGACCTTGTATTTCAATTTTTTGAGGTACGCGCACAGTATCAAAAATATTGATAACTTTGAGAATGGCATAAGTGACAACAAAGGCATAGAGACCGGTAAAGACCACCCCAAAGGTCTGAATCAGAAATTGATGAAGATTGCCCTCGATAAGACCACTTGTCCCATTCACGGCTGAAACGGCAAAGACACCTACCAGTATGGAGCCAAGAATACCGCCGACACCATGAACCCCCCAAACATCAAGAGCATCGTCCCAGTCCAGTTTAATGCGGACTTGGACTGCCAAATAACAGACAATAGAGGCCAGGATACCGACAATGACTGCTGCCCAAGGACGGATATAACCGGCTGCCGGTGTAATGGTTGCCAAACCGGCTACGGCACCGGTCAGAACACCAACCATGGTTGGTTTTTTCTCATGAATCCAGGAAATCAGCAGCCAGGTAATCATAGCCATGGAGCCGGCAATATCCGTATTAACGAAGGCCGTCGCGGCAATTCCATTAGCTGCTAAAGCGCTGCCGCCATTGAAGCCAAACCAACCAAACCATAAGAGTCCGGTTCCTAAGGCCACAAAGGCAATATTATGAGGCGTTGCTTTTTCGCCAGGGAGAATCACACGTTTGCCTACAAAAAAGACGGAAGCCAGAGCTGCTATCCCGGCACTAACGTGGACCACAATTCCGCCGGCAAAATCAACCACACCCATTTGAGCCAAGAAACCGCCGCCCCAGATCCAGTGGGTTAAAGGGATATAGACAAGAATGCTCCAAAGGACTAAAAACTTTAAGTAGCTCTTAAAGCTAACCCTGTCGGCGAAAGCCCCGGTAATCAAAGCGGGGGTAATAACGGCAAACATTTCTTGATAAATAAAGAACACTAAAAATGGAATAGTAGGACCATAAGCTGCGTTGGGGCTCATCCCCACGCCCTGGAGAGCAAAGTATTGAAAATTGCCGATGATGCCATGGACATCCTGACCAAAAGCCAGACTAAAGCCTCCGAGAACCCAAATGGCAGTAACAATTCCCATGGAAATAAAACTCTGAATCATAATGGTCAAAACGTTTTTCTTGCGCACCAGGCCGCCGTAAAAGAAGGCTAGTCCTGGTGTCATCAGGCATACCAAGGCAGCACTGATTAAAACAAAGGCTGTGTCCCCGCTGTTGATCATTTTAAAATCCTCCTTAGTCAAGATTATTATAGTACCTATATCTTAACTAAAAGCAGTGTTTAAAGTTATCGGGGAAATCCTGTATTTTAGCAGTTATTTTTATGTATTTATGCTTGTGCTTCAAGGCTCGATTATATGATTTCGGACAGCATACAAAACCAAATCAGTAATATTTTTAAAGCCCAGTTTGTGCATGATATTTGAGCGGTGAGTCTCCACAGTTTTTAAACTCAAACTGAGCATTTGAGCAATATCCTTGTTACTGTTTCCTTCAGCTAATAGCTGGAGGATTTCTCTTTCCCGGGAAGAAATCAGCTCGGGTTTCTTTTCCTTTTGGCTGAAATTAGCGACAAATCCAGCCACGACAGTGGAGGTAATATCCGTAGAAAGATAAATTCCGCCTGCTTGGACGATCCTGATTGACTTAAGCAGTTCTTCCAAGGCATTTTCCTTTAAGACGTAACCGTTTACTTCCAGTTGATAGGCTCTAGCCACGAAATCTTCATTTTTGTGCATAGTTAAAATAATTAGCTTAAGCGCTGGGTCTTCTTTTTTGAGACGTGCCGCGACTTCTAAACCGTTGAGGCGAGGCAGGGAAATATCTAAAATCGCGATATCGGGCTTTAAACGCAGTATTTCCTGGATTGCCTGCTGGCCATCTGCGGCTTCCCCCACAACTTCTATATCTTTTTCCTGCTGAAGTAAAATGATAAGAGATTCGCGGAGAATTTTATGGTCATCGGCTAAAAAAACCTTAATACTCATAAGGCACCTCCATCATTAGGGTTGTCCCTTTTCCTTCTTCTGTGATAATCTCCAGCTTTCCGCCGAGCATGCGGAGTCTTTCCTGGATGGAATTCAAGCCTATTCCGGCATGCACTTCATGCTTGTTAAAACCTTGGCCGTTATCACTTATTTGAAAAAGATACAGACTGCTGGTAAGCTTGCTAAAGTTAATCATAACTTCAGTAGCTTCAGCATGTTTCAAAATATTGGTTAAACATTCTTGAATGATCCGGTATAAATTCAAGCTTTCAGCTTCTTCCCAGGCAGGCATCGGTGCCAATAGATTATAGGCGAAAGTGATGCCCCTTGAATCTTTTAGGTTTTGCAATAGAATCTCTACCGAAGCAGATAACCCTTTTTCCTGAAGAAGAGCTGGCTTCAAATTAAATAAGACACCTCTGATTTCTTCAATAGTTTCTGCAGCTAAATTGACGGTACGTTCAGCCTGCCCGCTCAGCATGGTATCACCATGTTCAGACTTTACTTTTTGAGCGATCATTCCCAGCTGCAGCTTTAAGGCAGCCAGGGATTGGCCGACACCGTCATGCAGATCTCTAGCTAGTTTTACACGTTCTTGCTCCTGAGTTTCCACCAGCAGTTTGGCCTGCTTTTGTAACAATTGATTTTGAACTTGGATTTTGCCGCTGAGGTCTTGAGTTAAGCTTTCATAATGAGTCATTTTTAAATAGTCTTGCCAGGAATATATATCCGAAAATTCAACGATATTTAGGCCTTTCTCTTCTTCATCTTCACTGACCCGCAAACCAAGGCTTTTGTTAATTAGGTAAAACATCAGCATCCCCAGGCCAAAGGCCCAAAGAAAATTAACGGCGACCCCGGCGAATTGAACTAAAACTTTGACGAGGCGAGTTTGCCCGCCCAGAAATTCCAATGGAGCAAAGAAAGCTAACAAGATGGTTCCTGCAGCACCTCCAAAGCCGTGAATGGATACTGCTCCGACGGCATCATCCAGGCCGAGCTTTTCCAGCCATAAGCCCGAAAAGGCAACAATTGAACCGGATATAAATCCTACCATAACGGCATCAAGGGGCTGCAGGTAGTTGGAACCGGCAGTTATGGCAACCAACCCGCCCAAGGCCCCCATAAAGATGGCTTCCATATAACTGTGATCTTTGATAAAGAAACGGTTGGTTAAAATAGCCCCGACAACCCCGGAGGCTGCTGCAAAGTTTGTGTTCAAGAGAATCAAACCTACACGGTCGTTAAACTCCAAGAGGCTGCCACCGTTAAAACCGAACCAGCTAAACCATAAAATAAAGGTTCCTAAGGCGGCGAAAGGGATATTTGATCTCCCTAGTTTTATGAGCTTTCCTGTAGCATCCCAGCGGTCTTTCCGTGATCCGACAACAATAATCCCGGCTAAAGAAACCCAGCCTGCCGTTCCATGGACAACAGTTGCTCCGGCAAAATCCATAAAACCTATTTGTCTTAACCAGGTGGGCTGATCAATAAAGAGATTGCCCCAAACCCAATGCCCGAATAAAGGATAAATAACCCCTGCCAGAAATACGGCGGCGATGAGTAAAGGAAGTAAACGGGTTCTTTCGGACATACTGCCGGAAACAATAGTTACGGCTGTTCCGGCAAACATTAATTCAAAAAAGACAAAGACAAATCCCAGGGGATTCTGAGAGAGGGAAAGATGGCTGAGCAGCCAGTAGTCTGACCCGTAAATCCCAAAATGAGTGGGGCCGAACATGAGAGCAAACCCCAAAAAACAGTAAACTAAGGTTGTTATCACAAAGGTGAGAATATTTTCGATAGCAACACTGATCACATTTTTAGATCGAATAAAGCCGACTTCATAGCAAACGAAACCCGCCTGCATAAAGAAGACAAAGCAGGCGCTTACTATAAGCCAGAGGTGATTAATATTCATGTTAACACTCAATCTCCTGGTTAGAGTTAAATCTAGCATTTGCAGCATTTCTTAGGTTAATGCAACAGGGTAATGGCAAGAAGGAGAATCCGGGCTGATAGCGAAAATATGGAGTACAGGAAATAACACTCTCGTAAACAACAAATTAAGCATGATTGGAGAAAGGACATGAAAGTATTAGTCATTGGCCTTGGGGCTTTAGGCACGGTTTATTCTTGTTTATTAACGTTAGCCGGCCATGAAGTGACTGGTCTTAGCAGACCGGTAAGTATAGATAAGATCAGGTCAAATGGGGTAAAAATAACGGGAATCTGGGGAGAGCACCAGGCGAAACTAGGCAGAGTGGCAGCAGATGTTTCGGAACTTGCCGACGAGAAATTTGATTTGATTATTGTCACTGTAAAATCCTTCGTTACTGAAGAGATAGCCCAGCAAATATCCCCCTTAGCAGGAAAAGACACCTATATTTTTCTCTTGCAGAACGGGTATGGAAATTTTGAAGCAGCTGCCAAATTCCTGCCAGAGAACAAGCTGATTTTAGGACGAGTCATTTTTGGGGTAGAGACCCTAGCTCCGGGCGAATCAAAAGTAACCGTAATTGCCGATGATGTGATGATTGGCTCGCCTAAAAACCTTATTGAGTTTGAATTACTGGAAGAGTTCGCGGAGATTTTCCGCAATGCCCTAATCCCCACAAAAGCATCATTAGAAATTATGAACTATATTTGGGGAAAGATCATTTATAATTCAGCACTTAATTCTCTGGGTGCCGTTTTTGAAGTTAGCTATGGACGGTTAGCTGAGGAACCTGTTACCCGGGATTTAATGAATAAAATTGTCAGTGAAATATTCGATTTGCTTAAAACAAGAGAAATCTACATGTTTTGGCCGGATGCCCAAACTTATTTGGAGAATTTCTATACCAAATTAATACCACCCACTTCCGCTCATCACTCTTCGATGCTCCAGGATATTCAGAGTGGGCGGCGAACTGAAATTGAAGCATTGAACGGCGCTGTTGTAAAATTAGCCCAGGAATCTGGAGTCGCTGTACCCGTCAACGAAGTTGTTGTGGCAATGGTAAAAGCAAAAGAAAGCTTTAGTTTGCGCACATAAAATTTATTATAAATGTGTTGTAAAAGGATCCTCCTGCCAAGGTCTGAAAATCAGTCCTTAGCAAGGGGGTTCTTTTCGTACTGTCAGAAAGTATAAAACTTCGTTATTATACTGCAAGAAGTCATATTCGTGCAAAGACAGTGTCTTTGGGCGCAGCCAAGTTTTCTTTATATTTGACAGCTTGGATTTCTGCTAAGATAGCTAGGGCAATCTCTTCAGGGGTTTCACCGCCGATTTTAAGGCCGATGGGAGTATGAATTTTATCTAAGTCGGGAGGGAGGAAGCCTTGAGCTTTCAGATGTTCAAAACACAAGGCCACCTTTTTGCGGCTGCCTACCATTCCCAGATAGCGGTTGGGTTTAGCAATTGCCGCCGCCAGAGCTCCTTCATCCAAGGTATGATTGTAAGTACAGATTACAATCGATGTCTGCTCGTGGGATGGATAGTCCCTAAGTTCTTGAATCACATCCCCCAATATCAGCTCAGAGGCAGAGGGAAAACGTTCTTTGGTAAGGATTTCCGGTCTATCGTCGATGACCGCAATATAATAGCCTAAAACCACTGCTAATTGATAAAGAGCTTGAGCAATATGCCCTCCGCCGACAATTAACAAGTGATTCGTCTGTTTGAAAACGCGGATAAACAGTTCAATTTCTCCGCCACAAACCATAGCAAGCTTTTGGGGATCAGGGGATTCAATCTCAAATTCGTAGCTTATGGTTTTTGATAGACCTTGCCTGAGGCACTTAGCTGCCTCCAAAGCTGCTGCAGACTCTGCAGCCCCGCCTCCGATGGTGCCAGCGAGTATTCCGCCGTTAGAGTCAACCAGCATCATGCTGCCAACCCCTCTGGGACTGGAACCCTTTGTTCGGGTAATTAGAACCAGAGCAGCTTCTTTATGTTCTTCAAGGGTTTGGGACAGAATTTGGATGACATTATTATTCATTATCTTCACCTCCAAGTATGATTGCCTTTGATCTTTGCCAACATGTTGGAACTCCGGAATTGTCTTAAGGGCAGATGTATGATAAATATCCCATGGTACATCCTATTTAATGGTTTTCAACAATTGATTATGTAATTTAAGCTAGGAGTAAACCTATGAATGAAATACATACGGAATATGGTATCGAAAAGTTAGCGCGATTAAAGAAAGTTTTGCTCCACAATCCGGTCGAATCCCTCCCTTCTGTCACGGAAGGGAATTATAAGTATCATTTGTTTAATAATGTTCCAAAGGTTGATCAATATATCATGGAGCATGAACAATATGCCCAGCTCTTAAGAGCCCATGGTGTCCAGGTCTTAGAAGTAAGAAATTACGTCCAGAAGACAAAGGACTTATTGTCCAAACTTCCCAATCTGGCTTACCTCCACGATGTTGCGGTGGTCACGAGTAAAGGCGCTATTCTATCGGAAATGTGTCCGGGTACCCGAGCGGGAGAGGAGGAAGTAGTAAAAGAAGTGCTGACAAATCTCGGCATCCCGATTTTTCATGAATTTGAGGATCATGACCAGTTTGAAGGATGTTTGGTGCTGTCTCCTGACACATTAATTATAGTTGATACTGAGCGGCTTAACCCTGATACTATTGAGGGATTCTTTGAGAAAGCTTTAGAAATCTTTAAAGAGGTTATCTATATTAAAGCCCCCCAGGCCAGGAGATTTATGCATGGAGATATGATTTTTAATAGAATTAGTGAGAACTTAGGAGTTTATTTCCCTCCTGCCTTTCTTGAAACCTATCTTATCAGCAAGGAAAGGCGAGAAGAAATTGATATGCGGAAATTCTTAGAATCGAAAAATATGGAACTCATAGAACTAAGCGATGTTGAACAGCAGAACTGGGGCTGCAGTTTTGTACCCCTTGAACCCAATGTGATTATTCACTATGATATCTCCTTAAGCAATCAGACAAAAAAACAATTACAGCAGCGGGGTGTCCAAATCATCGAATTTCACCCCCAAGCTCTGTTAGCTGGGGGTGGAAGCTTGCTATGTCTTACCTTAAGATTGTGGCGTGCCTGACCCCCTCATTGATCAATAATGCTCTCCATTCTCATAGTATCGGGATTTGTCAAGAATCGTAAACATAATGTCGACACTGGGATAACCCGCCTCATGGATCAGGCGGGTTATGATTTTTGCCGCATGATCTTGAGCTTCTTGTCCCCGGTCAAACCAAGCGACCTCTACAAACGGATACCCTGGAACAACCCCTCCATTCGCTATAAAGGCGGAATTAAGCAATTCGAGAGTAAAATCGTCTTGGGACGACCCAGTTAATTCAGCCAGTTCATTAATTAAAGGGCCGCTTAACTTGCAAATAGTGTCTATCTCGACTCCGCGTACTTTGATTTGAGGCATAGTAATCCTTCTTTCCCAGCTTTTTTATAGAACATGGTTTTTCATAGGCAATTATACTATATACCAATCCAAAATAGGAAACTAATTAATAATGTTAATTTGGATCTTAAATATCTTAAGAATAACATTGACAATATTAATGTGAAGAGTTAATATCATAATTACAAAAGATCTTTTGCTGAACTTTTAATACAGAGGTGATGACCTTGGCTTACAAAATACCTCATCGGTGCCCGGTTTGCGACCATGAAATGAAAATTAGTAAACTTGCCTGTACATTTTGTCCCACCAAAATAGAAGGCGAATTTAGTTCCTGTAAGTTTTGCCGGCTGCCCTCAGAACAATTAGTGTTCGTGGAGTCATTTATTCGCTGTCGGGGAAATATCAAAGAGGTAGAAAAGGAACTGGGTATATCCTATCCAACAGTTCGCAGCCGCTTGGATAGTGTTATTGAGGCTCTTGGCTATGGAGCGGAAAAGGAAAAAGAACCTGAGGCTAACAAGGAAAATTCTCCTGAGGAACGTATACGCAGACGGGAGATTCTAGAAGCTTTGGAACGAGGGGAGATATCCGCTCAGGGAGCAGCACAGCAAATGAGAAAACGGACTTAAGCA
The DNA here is from genome assembly GCF_000235605.1 of Desulfosporosinus orientis DSM 765. Classification (GTDB taxonomy): domain Bacteria; phylum Bacillota; class Desulfitobacteriia; order Desulfitobacteriales; family Desulfitobacteriaceae; genus Desulfosporosinus; species Desulfosporosinus orientis. The sequence goes on along the minus strand of NC_016584.1, from coordinate 4,163,644 downwards.
GGATTGAAATTAACAAAGAATAGAAATAAAAAGTTGAAAAGGAGAGTATTTATGAGCAGTGAAATGATGAAGATCCTGGAGATGATTCAAGAAGGAAAACTTACAGCGGCAGAGGGAATGGATTTATTAAAAGCGGTAGAAGAGGGAAACGCTCAGAAAGAATCAGGGCCGATTTATGACAGTCCGTTGCTCCTGAAAAAAGAGTTGTCTGGTGATCGTTTCCTGCGTGTTCGAGTGGTGGGAGAAAAATCCTTAAAGGTGAATGTAAACGTCCCGCTGAGTCTAATCCGTTCAGCTTCTAAATTAGTGGTCTACGCTATGAGCTTTGTCCCTGCTGATAAGCGGGAAGAGCTGGAAAAGAAGGGGTTGGACTTGAAGGATCTGGATGTTGAAGGACTTGCTCGTATTCTCGAGGACAGTCTGGATGGCAGGATTGTCGATGTAGAAGTTGCTGACCCGACCGAAGGAAAAATAAAGGTAGAAGTGTATGTGGAATAAATCCGCACTGTTCTTCATGATTCAGGTCAAAGTCCCAAAGCGTTTTAATGGTACACTTCCCGTCCCTGTTTGGGTTGTCAAAGATTTTTTTAGAGCTGCAAAGAACTTGGCATGGGTAGGAGAAATCCTATTACGGCGCAAGCCGCAATCCCAAGATAAAAAGGTCCACAAGCACCTCAATTGGACGAAGGGAGTAACGCCAAGGGGGTTAGTTGAAGTTGTTGAGATCGTGATTAACGATCTTTCCAAGTATAAAGGTCTGGATCTAGTCCGCGTCGAAGCTGGAGATGTAACAGTTAAAATAAGCTTGAAGTGAAGGGAGGAAAGATGTTTGAAAGGACTGGGCTACCGTTTTCTTGTGAATACATTAGCGTTTTTGATTGCTGCACAGTTGCTGCCGGTTCACGCCTCCACCCCTCTCCTTTTCTTATTGGCTGGAATTGTCCTGGCTCTGGTTAATATAATGATTCGTCCCTTGTTGATTATTCTGACTATACCCTTAAATCTGGTAACTCTGGGATTATTTACCTTGGTTATTAATACATGGATGGTTATGCTTACAAGCGGGTTATTGCCAGGGTTTTCTGTACCGGGGTTTGGGAATGCCTTTCTTGTTTCTTTGATTATGTCTCTGGCAAATTGGAGCTTTAAGGAGATGAAACGAAGATAATATTAATAATTATGGACAAGAGCGGGATTTTTCCCGCTCTTTTTGGTGCCGTTCTGAAAGTGAATTTTAGCGATTTTTTCTGAAGTTGACTCGAGGCGCATACTGCATTCGATTTAGAAAGTCGTCAGAAGAATTGATGCCTTTTTTGGCTAAGAACCGCTGCATTCCCACGGGTACTGCTTTGTTTTGGTTAAACAATTCTGTGTTTTCTCCTGCACCTAGATTGCCGGCATCTACATTGGCTTGATTTACAAAGCGATTTCTTCCTAAGAACATAATGTTGGCCACCTCCCCCTATTCCCAATATATGTAAATTGACTGGCAGTGTGTTCTTATAAAACATTTATTCACCTTACGCCGGCATTTTCATTATTATGTAATAGTGTATTAGGAATGGAGAGCATTCACTATGTTTGAGATACCTGTAAGGCATTTTGCCCGGTACTATGAGATTATTTCAGTTTTTATCCGGTATGGACTAGGATATTTGTTTATCCCAGGTAACTCCTTGCCGGCAAAGACAGATAACCTAACAATTTTGGGAATTCGGCTCAGAAACGCTTTCACAGAGTTAGGGCCAACCTTTGTGAAAATTGGGCAAATCGCGAGTACACGGCCTGACCTGCTCCCGAAACCCATTGTTCAGGAATTAGCAAAACTCCAAGACCGAGTTCAGCCGCTATCTATTGGTGTAGTGCGTCAAGTCCTTGAAACAGCCTTACAAGCACCCCTAGAGTCTGTCTATCATGAGTTTAAGCCAATTCCCCTGGGATCGGCATCCATGGGACAAGTCCATGAGGCTGTTTTAAAAAATGGAGATAGGGTTGCCGTGAAAATCCAGAGGCCATTCATTCAAGAGACGGTCAAAACAGATTTGGAAATTTTCCAATTCCTCGTTAATCGTATCGAGTCGAAAACACAGGTGGGGTCACGTTATCCTTGGCGTTTAATGTTAGAAGAGTTTTCGAATACTATAACAAAGGAACTGGATTTTTTGAATGAAGGCAGAAATGCTGAAAAGCTTGCCAAACTTTCTAAAGGAAGTTCTAAAATTGAGATTCCTAAAATTTACTGGGAATTTTCTCGCCCATCAGTGTTAACAATGGAATACATTTCGGGTATTCCCTTGCATAAAATTATGGATTCCCCAGAGGCCTGCCATAATGTTCGACAAATTGCCGAAAGCTTGTGCAGGGCAATTTTTCAGCAAATTTTTCGCGGGGGTTTTTATCATGCTGATCCTCATCCGGGAAATGTATTAATTCTGGCAGAGAGCAAAATTGGCTTAATTGATTTTGGAATTATGGGACAGCTGTCCGCGACCATGAGGAAACAAATTCTTTCCCTAGTTTCCGGAATGATTCGAGGAAATTATGACTTAATTATTAAGACCCTTTCGAAAATGGGAATAGTCCCTGATTCCTTGGACAAAAACAGCTTCCAAAATGACATTGCCCGGTTACGCCGTAAACATATAAAGGTTGTTGGGAATAAGTCCGGCCTGGGTGAATCAATTCAGGAATTTTTCGATATCATCTATCGTTACCGCATTATTATTCCTTCTGAATTTATTTTAATGGGCAAAGCTTTGCTGACCCTAGAGGGAACCCTTCAAGAACTGGATCCTGAGTTTAGCCTGATTGAGCACGCTAAACCTTTTAGCAAAGGAGGGGTTTTTAAAACCATCTGGACAAATGTATGGAATAAAATTATGTCGAACTAAGCAGACAGACACAACCGGTTTTCCAGTGAACATACAATAAAAGTAAAAAATGGAACCGGTTATGTGGGAGGTAACTCCATGGATGTTGGAATGATGGCGCTGCTTAGCAAGACGGTATCCCTTATGGAAAATTTAGGATTCATGTGGCTCGTTCACACGGGATTCGAGCTGAACCTCTGGGAGCGCCTACTCGAAGAAAAACCCAAAGCAGAGATTATGACACAAAGCTCAGAATGGGATGAAACATTATTGGATCATTGGTTGGAGCAAGCAAGAGTCCAAGAGCTTGTGGCAGTAAAAAATGGTCGTTTTCAACTAAGCAAAATGGGAAAAGCCGTATATCGTTACCGTGATTATGGTCTCGAAGCGATGTATAAAGAGTTTGTTCTTCATTGGGGACCTTGTTTTGGGAAATTGCCGGATTTGATGAAAAGGACAATCCCTCGCGGCCCAATGGAAAGCGAGATGGAAAATGAACTTATCTCCAAAGCTTCAAAAGCCTCCGAACCCTTTGTCTGGCCCTTGCTAAGAAAAAAATGTGAAAAAGACGGCTGGAGTAATGTCTTGGATGTGGGTTGTGGTGAAGCCGCGTTTTTGCAGAGGCTGGCCGCAGAATTTCCTGAGTTAAGAGGTGTCGGCTTAGAGATTAATCCCGAGGTAGCGAAGCGAGCAGATGCCCAAATGGACTCATATCAAGGACGGATTAGGATTGAGCCGGCGGATGTCTTGGAGTTTCATGAAAGCCCAGGAACCTATGATTGCTGTCTTCTCAATAACAATATCTACTACTTTGACAGGGAAAAACGTGTGGAACTTTTGAATTCTCTTTATGAGTTATTACGTCCTGGCGGACGGATTGGGATATTAACAGCTCTGCGTGGAGTAACTCCATCCCTGCAAATTATAAAAACCCATATTCCGCAAAATTTAATGAGCTTTTTTCTGGCCTGTCATCAGAATTTTGAGGGCTTGCCCTTTGAGCACGAGATGACTGACCTGTTAGAACAAACCGGGTTTATGGAAATTGAGGCGATTCCGCTGCCGTTTAAAGTTTCTCACTATTTTTTTGCCAGAAAACCCTCTGAGTTCAATGGAGAATAATATGGAGAAAATTTTAGGAAGCGAGGATGAAATGATTGAGGTTAAAGAGCTGAGCAAAGCATACCGCGAAGGCAAAGGAATACAAAATATTAGCTTTCAGGTTGAACCAGGTACAGCCTTCGGGTTTCTTGGACCGAATGGAGCGGGTAAAACAACCACCATACGCCTGTTAATGGGGTTCTTGCAGCCTGATTCCGGACGTGTTGCCATTAATGAACATGATTGCTGGCGAGAGAAGACAGAGGTAAAGAAAATCGTCAGTTACCTGCCTGGGGAGCTATGCTTTATCGAGAACATGACGGGTCTGGATTTTCTGGGGCTTATGGCAGGAATGCATGGGAATCTTCCCCACATAAAAAAAGGGCGGGATTACTTTGCCAACGCTTTCGAGTTAGATTTAAAAATACTGATTCGGAAAATGTCGAAAGGCATGAAGCAAAAACTGGGAATTATCTCGGCCTTGATGTTGGACGCCCGTGTTCTTATTTTTGATGAGCCAACCTCAGGACTGGATCCATTAATGCAAAAGGTGTTTATTGAATTAATCCTGGAAGAAAAGAACAAAGGGAAGACTCTCTTTATGTCTTCCCATCAATTTACAGAGATTGAGCGGACTTGTGAAAAGGTTGGCATTATCAAAGAAGGTAACCTTCTGGCGGTGGAAAGCATAACTCAGCTTCGAGAAGCTGAGTATCAACTGTTTGAAATTGAAGTAGAAAGTGATGAAGATGTTGAGATTCTTAAACAAAGTCCCTTAAATCTTATTCCTATCCATGAGAAATGCTTTATTGTTCAGATAGCCGGTGAACTGGAAAATCTCTGGACAACTCTCTCCTTAATTCATGTCAAAGGATTCAGACAGCGTTCACTTGAGTTGGAGGAGGCCTTCATGGATTTTTATCGATAGAGCTTCTAACTTAAGGTGGTGTAACTATGAACAGGGCATTGTTTCGGGCAATGTTTAGACAATATCGCAAGAAAGTGGTCGCTATTTCAACGGGTATTTTTCTGTACGAAGGGCTGTTAACGTCAGTTTATCCAATAATAGCAAAAAATCCAGCAGTTACTGAAATTGCAGAGTCTATGCCTTCTGCTGTAAAAACCGTATTTGGAGTATCTGAAAATGCCAGAACAGATACATTTGAAGCTTTTATATCAGGACAGTTCTATGCCAGAATCTGGGTTATGCTTATGGCCCTATACGGAATTCAGACGGCCAACGCTTTACTGGCCAAAATGGTGGACAATGGATCCTTAGCTCTTCTTTTGTCGACGCCGGTTTCTCGAAGTGAGATTCTTTCCACTCAACTTAGAGTTTTAATGAGCACCAATGGTATTTTAGTTGGGGCGACAATCTTTGGACTCTTTTTTGCCGCTTTATGCGCTGGTATAACAATTAAACGGAGAAATTATCTGAGATTAGGTTTTTTAGGGGTCTCCTTTTTTTCGTTGATTGAAATATACAGTTTGTTTTTCTCAGCTTGGTTTGTGGATCAAGAAAAAGCCCTTACCTATGCCATAGGGCTGACACTGGGCTTTTACGGAATGGATGTTCTTGGCAGTCTGAACAATCGGTTTTCGTGGCTGAAAAGTTTGTCCATCTTTCAATGCTTTCAGCCTCAGGAAATTTTGGAAGGAACGATTAATCCAAAAGGGAGCATCGTAAAGCTAAGCGCAGTTTCGGTACTGCTTTGGCATTTTACCAAAAAGGTTTTTGAAAAACAGGATTTGGCTATTTAGAACAATATTACCTTACTTGGGGAAGCCGTTCGGAATTAGAAAGCTCAGGCGGACAGCTTCCTGTTAAGTAAGGCAAAGTACATAATCAGAGCAATGAAAGCAAAAAGAGCGGAACTGCCGTACATATATTCGAAGTTCATTTTTTGGGCTATAAAACCAAGAACAACAGCACCCAGCCCAATTCCCAGATCCATTGCCATGGCAAAGGTGGCGTTGGCTGCACCTCTTCGTTCAGGTGGGGATAGGGAGATAACCAGAGCATTTAAAATAGGCTGTACCGTGCCGAAACCCAGTCCATAAAGGATACCAACGAGTAAAAACATTGACAGAGTCGATGTCTTGACCAGTAAGATGAGGGCACCTGCTATTAAAACAATTCCAGGTACCAGGAATTGTTTTATGCCGTATCTGTCAGCCAGTTTTCCGATGATGGGCCGGCTTAATAACAAGACGAGAGCAAAAACGGTGAAAAAAATTCCGATGTTTTCAACTTCCCGGTAAGCAGCGTAGGCAGGTAAAAAGCTGATAATACCGCCATAGGTCAAAGTAATGAAGAATAAAACAATAGCCGGAGCCAGGGCCGTTTTTTCTAAAATAACACCATGCTTAGCAGGCAGGACTTTTTGTTGTTTTTCAGGGGGAGTTTCATAATTTATCAGCAGGGAGAACGCTAATCCCAGGGCGGCAATAATGGCTGAACCTGTAAATAACAGAGAATAAGATGTATATTTGATGATGTATAGCCCAAATGCCGGTCCCAGTGACATGGCGATGGTAGATGCCATTCCATAATAGCCCATTCCTTCAGCCCTCCGGGCAGACGGGATAACATCTGAAGCGATGGTACTTGCCGCAGTTGTTGAGGCTCCCCAGCCAATCCCATGAACAGCTCGGAATATTAGTAAGGAAATAACTGTAAAGGCTAAATGATAGGCCAGTGATGATACTAGGAATACTGCTATGCCGATGACAAGGATAAGTTTTCTGCCTTTCCGGTCGAGTAAATTGCCGAACCAGGGGCGGACTAGGACTGCTGAGAAGGTAAAAATTCCGACAATGGTACCGGCAATAGTTTCATTCCCGCCAAGAGTTTGTGCATAGAGGGGGAGTGTGGGCAGCAGCATATACATGGACAGAAACATAAGAAAGGATACTATGAGAACGAAAAAGAAGGTCTTGTTCCAGATGAGGATATCAGTCTGGGAATTGTCGTTAATCACAAACTAACCTCCTTTGTTGTTGCTAATTATTACTTGGCGCTTATCCTAACTATACTATTAATAAAGTTGCGGCGGCAATTATTTTTTACTGTCAGAAAGTATAAAACTTCGTTATTATACTTTCTAAGCATAAGTGCAACTAAGGCTGCCGCCGCGCCTGCGGCTTGGCGCCAGCCAAGTTTTCTTTATTGCAGCTCACAAAAGTGAGTGGGCAGCCTACAATGCTTAATTGAATAAATATGCAAAATAACCACGATTCGTGCAGGAATTCCGCATTTTATGAGGAAATTACAAAATATCTCATTAGACATAGGAGCTTGCTTCTATAAGATTATGGAGTAATTTTTAGCGGAGGGTGAAAACTATGGGCAAGTTTGAGACAGACGATCAAGTTCACATCCATGCGCTGGCTTATGTCCTTGAAGGAATCACTCAACGTATTTTGAAAGAACAACCCCTTCAGGAAATTTTCCAATATCTTTGTGAAGAATTGGTACAATCCTCGAATTATCCCGTTGTTTACATAGCTGTAAAGGAAGACGACGGTTCACTTCGAATCAAAGCTCAGGGCGGCTTGACGGAAAATCAGGTCTTATCCCTCCAAAAGGGCTTAGATGAGAGCGGCCTGGGGCAGTCTAAGCTAGGGCAAGCTATTCGTGATAACACTGTCCAAATTGATAGCTTACAATCTGTGGCCTATATGCCGATCTCTTACGATGATTGTGTGGTCGGAGTTCTCGCTTTGAATTTTCAGCTGGAAAATTACTTTCTTGTCACTGGAGTAGCGCAGCTTAAGCCTTTTGTCGATCAACTCAAATTAGCTTTGTGGGCAGATGAGGGCCGGCAAAAGCTTCAGCTTGAGAAGGCTGCTCTTGCAGCCAGTGAAGAACGGTTCCGGGATATGGTTGAAACCATGAATAGTGCTGTGGTGACGTTCAAAATATCGGATGATGGTAAGGATTTTATTTGTACCGATATTAATCCGGTTGCTGAAAGAGTTGAGAATATTTCCCGTAATCAAGCTATTGGCTCATCTTTAACGCATGTGTTTCCTATGGCAACGGAGTTAGAGATTGATAAATTGCTGTTTCAAGTATATGACACCGGAGAGAGAGCCCGCTTTCCGGCCGTATTCTTTGATAACTACCGTGCCAAAGGCTGGAGTGAAGGGGTTATCTATAAACTTTCCACAGGAAGTATCGTCGTTCTCTACGATGAAGTCAGTCAACGAGTTTTGAGCGAGGATGAACTATGGCAGGAGAAAGAACGCGCCCAGGTGACTTTGGCTTCAATTGGCGATGCTGTGCTTACGACAGATGTTTTTGGGGTTGTCACTTATTTAAATCCCGTTGCGGAAGCCATGACAGGATGGAAGAATGAAGATGCCCAAGGCGTGGAAGTTGAGAGGGTATTTGATATTTTTCATGAAATAACGTCTGAACCCATGAGACAACCAATCTGGCAGTGTTTGATAGAGGATCGAGTTGTTGAATTATCTAATCATGCAATACTCAAACGCAAAGATGGTCTAAGGTATTATCATATTGATGATTCTGCAGCCCCAATACGAGATCGTAATGGCCAGGTCATCGGTGCAGTGCTTGTTTTCCACGATGTCAGTGAAAAACGTGAGCTTTTGCATCGTTTGTCACATCAAGCGCACCATGACTCTTTGACTGACTTGCCCAATCGCCAGTTGTTCATTGACAGGCTGCAACAAGCTATTCTCCACGCTCTGCGTGAACAGCTGCTGGTTGCTGTATTTTTTATCGACCTTGACGAGTTCAAGCTGGTTAATGATACTCTGGGTCATGCCGCAGGGGATAGTTTACTATGCCAGGTTGGAAAGCGTTTTAAAGCTGTTTTGCGGCAAGGGGATACCGTTGCCAGACAAGGCGGGGATGAGTTCCTGATTTTATTGCCTTGCTTAAAGTCCGAGAGACATGCAGCTCATGTGGCACAAAAACTGTTGGATGTTTTTAACACTCCTTTTCAGCTTTTAAATCAGGAGGTTTACATAACGGCTAGTTTGGGTATTGCCCTAGCTCCCCTGGATGGAGAAGAACCAGAGGTGCTTATTCAACGGGCCGATATGGCAATGTACCATGTGAAAGCTGAGGGCAGAAACAGTTATAGTTTTTATACACGTGACTTGAATGAGCGTTTGGCGGAACGGCTTTCTCTGCAGAATGAAATGCGCCGGGCTCTAGAAAGACAAGAATTTTTGCTCTATTATCAACCTCAATACAGGCTCAGTGATGGTCAATTCTGTGGAATGGAAGCCCTTATTCGTTGGCAGCATCCTGAGAGGGGACTGCTTCTGCCTGGTAGTTTTATTTCCATAGCCGAAGACAGTGGCCTTATTCTCGCCTTAGGAGAATGGGTCTTAAGATCAGCATGTGCTCAGAATAAGTTTTGGCAGGATATGGGTTATCCTCCCCTTCGTTTAGCTGTTAATTTATCGGCAAGACAGTTCCGGCAGAAAAACCTTGTGGAACAAATTTCTCAAATTCTTGAGGAAACAGGTTTAGATCCTCAGTGGCTGGTTCTGGAAATTACGGAATCAATCAGTATGGAAAACGTTGTTGCCAGTGTGGAAATTCTTCAAAAGCTTAAGAACATGGGAATCCATCTGGCAATTGATGACTTTGGAACCGGCTTCTCTTCTCTAAGTTATTTAAGCCGGTTCACTCTCAATACACTAAAGATAGATCGTTCCTTTGTATCAATCCTTGACAAAAGTGCGGGGGGACACGCTATCGTTCTAACAATTATTCAACTTGCCAAAAACTTGGGGCTTAATGTGCTGGCAGAAGGGGTAGAAACACGTGTTCAGTTGGATCACCTTCGCAGTATGGGGTGTGATGAAGTACAGGGGTTTCTATTAGGCAAACCTGTTCCTAAGGAAGAAATCGTTTCCTTATTTTAATAAAAAATTGAATTCTCTAGTATCACAGACTGGCTTCTTAAGCAACATACGTGGTGTGAATTTTAAAAAGCAGTATTTTAGGCAAATAAATCGTAGAAAAGAGGACCGGATTTTGAAAGAAGTAACGGCTGCAATTCTCGTAAAAGACCATTCTGTTTTAATTGCTCAACGAGGGGTCAACGATGAGTTAGCGGGTAAATGGGAGCTGCCGGGCGGCAAAATTGAGGCGGGAGAGACCCCGGAGGATTGTCTGAAACGGGAAATTAAAGAAGAACTGGACGTTGATATTGAAGTTTTGAATTTCTTTGCAGACAGTGTTTATAAGTATCCCAATGGCGTCATTAAATTAATGGCTTTTTGGTGCCGCTGGGTTTCAGGAAATTATCATCTTAAAGTACACAGTCAAATCCTCTGGGCAAAGCCTTGGGAATTGGATCTTTATGATTTTGCTCCTGCCGACATTCCTCTCGTGGAAAAATTAAAGGAGATTCTACATGAATAGTTTAAGGGATCTAAACAGCAAAAATATTGCTGCAGGCATTGCTTCGGGTCTGTTAGCGATAACCGGTCCGCCGGTGATTATTTTGGAAGCAGCTTCTAAAGGCCATTTTACCATGTCACAAACCATTCTCTGGATGTTTTCGGTCTATGTGTTTGGCGGAATTTATAGTCTAGCGGTACCGCTGTATTATCGAATACCTATTGTAGGAGCCCATTCCATTACAGGAGTCGCTTTTCTGGCCACAGTCTCCTCACAATTCACCTATAACGAATTGATCGGTTCTTATTTAATGGCTGGGCTGCTAATGTTTTTAATTGGATATTTTGGGGTGTTTTCGAAACTAATAGAGTATGTTCCCAAACAAATAATTTCAGTAATGTTGGCAGGAATGATAACCAAGTATATGGTTTCTTTTATTTCCTCCATATATCAACTTCCCTTGGTTGGCGGAGTCTCCCTTTTAGCATACTTTGTATTTTATAGATGGAATAAACGAATCCCCCCAATGGTAGCGGCCATTTTGGCAGGCTTTGTGATACTCTTTATTTCACACCCCCTTAACAGTGGTCCCTTAACTTCGGCTTTTGTCATACCGACTCTGCAGATTCCCCAAATCAATCCTTTAAGCTTTCTTTCTGTTTCCGTTCCCCTTGCCCTTCTGATTCTCAGTAATGACGCGGCAGTGGGAATCGGGGCTTTAGAACAGAATAATTACCTGCCTCCTGTTAACCGTGCCATCGTCTTAAGCGGCATTTTTTCCATGATCACTAGTTTTTTTGGAGGGCAATCAGCCAATGTTGCGGGGATGATGACTGCTATATGTTCGGATGAAGAGGCGGGGCCGAAAGGACAGCGTTATATGGGGGCGGTGGTCTCAGGAGGTATTATCCTGTTATTCGGTGTATTTGCCTGGAAGTTAGTGCCGTGGATTCAGGCTTTGCCTTCAGCATTCGTATCCTTGGTTGTTGGTTTTGCCCTGATCGGAGTGTTTGGCAACAGTTTGTCAGTGGGGCTTTCAAAACCAACGATGAAGTTGAGTGCTGCCTTTACTTTTATTATTGCCATATCAAATACTACATTTCTCAGTATCAGTGCACCGGTTTGGGCGTTGGTCATAGGTACGTTCATTGCCCGGTATATCGAAAACAATCCTTTGACAGCGAGAGGCTGATATAATAAGATTCAATGATATTTGGTCATAAATTGAAATAATAGGAACCCGGTACTCTGCTTCATTTATCATTTATTTATGCTATAATTGTTAGAATAGTAACGTAAATTCCATTATGCAAGTAACCCTTTTCACAGGTTCTTTGACTTAATGTACAGAAAAGATGGCTTTGACTATAATAATTAAGCTTTTTGCCAGAGTTCAGGTAAAGCTGCCTGAATGTTAATAGTGATATTGTTATTGAAAGTGAGGTTCACCAATTTGTTAATGACAGGAGCAGAAGCAATTATACAGTCCTTGAAAAATGAAGAGGTTGACGTGGTGTTTGGTTATCCCGGCGGTTCAGTATTAACTCTTTACGACGCTTTGTATCAAGCAAACTTTAGGCATATCTTAACCAAGCACGAACAGGGAGCGATTCATGCGGCAGATGGTTATGCCAGGGCTACCGGCAAGGTTGGTGTTGTTATTGCTACCTCCGGCCCTGGGGCAACGAATCTTGTAACAGGAATTGCCACTGCCTATATGGACTCCATTCCCTTAGTGGCTATCACAGGTCAGGTTTCTGTTCCTTTGATTGGCAGGGATTCTTTTCAAGAGGCAGATATTCGTGGTATTACAACCCCTATTACAAAGCATAACTATCTCGTGAAAAATGTTGAAGATTTACCAAGTGTTCTGAAAGAAGCCTTTTATATAGCTCGTACCGGCCGGCCGGGACCGGTGGTTGTGGACATTGCCAAAGACGTTTTTGCCGCTTCTCTCGATTATGAGTACCCGCCTGAGGTTAAGTTGCGTGGCTATCGCCCTGTTTTTGCAGGTGATTCCGAAATCCTTGATAAGGTTTTCCAGGAAATGAAATTGGCCAAGAAACCTCTTCTCTTTGTAGGTGGCGGGGTTAACCTTTCTGATTCAGCGGAAGAACTGAGAAATTTAGTAAACAGGTCCGGGTTTCCGGTAATATCGTCTCTGATGGGGTTAGGGTGTATTCCTTACGATCATCCTCAGTATTTAGGGATGGTTGGAATGCATGGAACTTACGCGGCGAATATGGCTACGACAGAATGTGATTTGATGATTGGGATCGGAGTCCGTTTTGACGATAGAGTAACCGGGCTTCTGAGCGAGTTTGCCCCCAAAGCGAAGATCATTCATTTTGACATTGATCCGGCAGAAATCAATAAAAATGTCTTAGCTCATATACGGGTCATTGGGGATCTAAAGTGGTCCCTTCCTGAGCTCTCTCTGAAAGTTAAGGATGTCTCAGGTGTATTGCAGGAACAGGTTCGGCCCTGGCTTGAGAAAGTTCGCAATTGGTATCAAGAAAAACCCTTGACCTATGTGCAGGGATCAGATTCTATCATGCCTCAGGAAGTAGTTAAAAAGGTGAGTGATTTGACTCAGGGAGATGCAGTCATCGTTACAGATGTCGGTCAGCATCAAATGTGGGTTGCCCAGTTTTATGGCTTTAAAAATTCTCGTTCACTCCTCACATCAGGCGGCCTGGGTACTATGGGATATGGCCTGCCGGCTGCTTTAGGTGCTCAATGCGGAATGCCGGATAAGGCGGTTATCCTTTTTGTCGGTGATGGCGGGGTCATGATGAATTGTCAGGAACTGGTGGTTCTGGCGGAGCATAATTTCCCGGTTAAAGTTTTGATCTTTAACAATCAGGTTCTGGGAATGGTTGCGCAATGGCAAAGAATGTTTTATGGGGCCCGGTATTCCCATACGAGTCTTAAAGCATCTGCTACGGATTTTGTGAAACTGGCGGAAGCCATGGGGGTAGCCGGTTTAAGAGTGACAAAACCTGAGGAATTGGATAAAGTTTTAGAGCAAGCCTTGGCTATTCCGGGCCCGGTGGTAGTGGATATTCGAATTCCCGAAGTATTAGACGTGTTCCCCATGGTTCCGGCAGGTGCATGTTTAGATGAGATGATGTTGGGAGGAACAGAGGGATGAAGCACACACTAGCTGTCTTAGTAGAGAATAAACCTGGAGTATTGACTCATATTTCCGGATTGATCAGCCGTCGAGCTTTCAATATTGAAAGTATTGCCGCAGGTTACTCAGAGGAACCGGATACTACAAGGATCACCATAGTAGTAGAAGGGGATGAAATTGAGCAGGAGCAGGTCGTCAATCAACTTTCCAAATTAGTTGATGTCATAAAAATCAGTGATCTCACAGCAGTGGAATCAATTCAGAGAGAGTTGGCATTGATCAAGGTTAAGGCGAGTATGGCGACGCGTTCGGATATCATAAATATTGCTGAGATTTTTCGGGCAAGTATCGTTGATGTCAATAAAGAGACTATGGTCATTGAGCTGTCAGGTGATGGAACCAAGATTGATGCTTTGTGCCAGGTCTTAGAAAATGATCATGGAATTATTGAAATTGTCCGTACCGGAAAAATCGCTCTTTCCCGGGGGCCGATTCCGGCCAAAGATCAGTAAGTATACGGTTTCTTTGTTAAACTAAAAGAACCGGCTATGGCATATTGCACTGCCAGGCCGGTTTTCTTTTGTCGTGCGCTCGGCACGGGCATTTAGATGTTTTTGGGATTTGTACCTACAGCATGTACTCAATGGGACTCATGTGAACAAGAGAGGTCCGGCGAGCTTCAGCAAGGAGGCGGATAAAGTCAAACCAGCCTATAACAGCAAGAATGACTTGAATAGATACTTCTTGCTTTTTTGATTTTGGGTTTGTCACCGTTTCTGGACAAGTTCATATAATGAAGCATGGACTGGCTTTTACTCACAAGAATTTGCCGCCGCTATAAGAGACGATTGCCAAGCTGAGATGCGAAAGGAGAAAAAAATGCCGATTAACTCAACACATGCTGAAGTCAAAATTCCGGGCAGGACGGACGAGAGCCGCGGGGAAAGAAGCGAATTCGGACAAGAGCCAAAAAGAAGCGCCGGCGGCCGCCCAAAGCGTCCAAACTTCGCGCTCCCCCATACCCGCCGCAGGCGCTGAATCCCCCCAGACCGACGCAACGGCAGAACCCGCTGCCACGGAAGCAGCGCCAGAAGCAACGCCCGCCAAAACTCGCTCCGCAGGCCCGCGCTTCTCTGCTCCCGTGCTCGTTGCGTCAGGTTTCACAGTTCCCGAGTTTCCCAATTTTACGGTCTCCGGATTTGAAAACGCCGATCCCGAATACTATACTAGGCAAGCCGAATCTTTGTTTGAATTTCACCGCGGCAATATTCACCGCTCTTTTGACCAACTCAAGCTGTTGTTAACCGTGCTGACCACGAAGGATAAGGAGATGAAGGAGAGACTGCGCAAGCAGCTCAAATCCTTCCTTGAGAACATGGCCAAGATCATAAGCCGATGGCCTCCGGCGATTAAAATGACTTAAACGGGACCCCAGACAAAAAAATAGCCCCTTGAAGACTTTTAGGAAAGGCTTCAAGGAGCTGTTGTATTTGACAGAGAGAAAGTATCGAAAAATTTCTATCAATCATTTTTAGATTAACAACTACGCATCAAAAATAAGTTTCCAGAAGAGATACTTGAAAAAATTGCCGATATTAGAGTATTTTATGCTTTATCCATTAGGCACCGGGCAAAGGATTTTTATAATAGTTGTAGATTCCGATCAAGATGGCATTGGCGACATTCTGACGGAAGGTTGAGTTTTGCAGTCTCGCTTCTTCATAGGGACTGGATATAAAGGCAGTTTCCAGCAAGACCGCAGGCATGGTGGTTTTGCGCAGGACATAGAAAGCAGCTTCTTTAACCCCCCGGTTTTTGGTGTCTACGGTGTCAATGACGGCAGACTGAATACTGCTGGCCAGTTGCTGGCTTTGATAGGCTTGAGTATTGTCCCCAGAGTAGTAAGTTGTGGTGCCTTGAATTTCTGAATTAAGATTACCATCATTATGAATGCTGATAAACAAATCGGGTTTTTGTTGTTCAGCGAGGTTGACACGTGCCTGCAGGTCTTCTATTTCTGTGTAAGGGGAACAAAGAGCAACATCTTCATCCCGGGTGAGGATAACCTTGGCTCCGGCTTGTTTCAAGGCAGTTTCCAAGTCTAAGGCAATAGCTAAGGTGTTATTTTTTTCATAGGTGGGAGTGGGACCGATAGCTCCCGTATCTGGTCCGCCATGTCCGGGATCAATCATAATGGTTTTTCCGGCCAGGGCATTGGCGGGTATTACATCAAAAGGATTGATGAGTACTTCTGTTGAAGGATCGTAGGTGATTTCCGGGGGATTGTCATTATTATTATCAGGAGTAGTGGAATCGTCCCCGCTTGAAGGAGTTGTAGGTTCTTTGATTTCGGAAGGGAGCGGGGGAAAAGCTTTAAGGTTATCTTTATACTTGGAAGAAGCTTTCCCTTCCATAATCCCTTGAGAATTGGCACTAATAATGCCTGTTCCGCCTAATATATAGACCTTTCCATTCGCACTTAAGTCGATTTTCGAAGGTGTGTTGTTGTCGGGTGTTGACGAGTTGTTATCAGGGGTTGACGGGTTGTTCTCCGGAGGGGGGGAGTTATCCCCAGTCGTATTTACAGTGACATAGTCAGCAGCGATCCATCCGGTTTTGGCTTGATAGGTAGTTTGATACCACTGGCCTTGCTGGGCGATAAGCTCTACTGAAGCATTACTGGGTATGGTTGCCAAGATTTTTCCTGTGGAAGAAGGGGTTTCCCTGAGGTTTAAGCTGCCGGAGGCAGTGACTGTTCCTTTTTTTGAGATAACCGTCAGATAGGTTGCAGACACCCAGCCTGTTTTAGATTGGTAGGTTGTTTTATACCATTGATCCTGTTTAGCAATGAGGTTAATGACGGATCCCTCCGGAATGGTGGTGAGCACAGTTCCGGAGGAGGAGGGGCTTTCTCTGAGGTTTAAACTTCCTGAGGCTGTAATTTTTCCTTGAAATAAATTGTTTAAATTGCTTGTGCTGCTTGAGGTACTGTCATTACTGTCTTCACTGGCGTTATTGCCGGTGTTGGAGGCAGGCGGTTCTACTTTCATATGCTGGCGCATGATGGTATAGACTGAAGCGGGAATATCCTCATTTTCAGTCAGTAAAAGCGGAGCCTTAAATTTTGAGGCAAGAACGGTCCCTGCCACAGCATCTGGAAAGGTAATGCCAGAAGCTACAAAAAGGTCATTGGATTGGTATGTATCTTTCATATAGGAAACCACAGCAGCATTGGTTCCGTAGCGGTCATAACCGGCTAGACGAGTTCCAATGTTAAAATAATGCTTATTTAATTCTTCTGAAGGAATAACAGCTTCTCCTCCGATGACAATTAATTGAGCTGGTGCGGTTTCCTGATAGTATTGAATGACAGAATCGGGAAGTTTGGTGGAAGTAAGAACGATGGGGATTCGCTTGATGGCAGCATAGGTTGCCGCAGATAAAGCGTCGGGGAAATTATCTCCATTGGCAAGAATCACAGAATCACTAATTAATTCTTTAGCCAGAAGAACGGAGGTTTCATAGCGGTCTATGCCCCCAATTCGTTCCCAGGGCAGAGACAATTGATCAAGTTCTTTTTCGATTGACGGCTGCAAACAAGCCGTTCCCCCCAAAAGTATCACTTTTTGGGGGGACAGACGCTGCAGTTCTTTGACAACTCTGGGATCGATGGACTTTCCTTTGGTTAGCAAAATTGGGGCATCTAAGTTGGCAGCAAATGGGGCTGCTGCTATGGAGTCAGGATAGTCATTAGATTCACATAAAATAACAGTTTGAGCAGAGTTCCAACCTTTTTGGGATATTTTAAGAGCCGTTTCAACTTGATCTTGACCGGCAATACGTTCTGTTAAGTAAGCCAAGGGACTGGCTTGAGTTATATATGGCGTGGAAAATACAAAGGCAAGAGAAGTGATTAAGGATAAAATAAGCTTTTTCAGAAGGGCCACCCTCTCATTCATTTAATCATGTCGATTATATCATAAAATTTAGTTCGATTAGTTACAATTTCATGAAAATAACTCTATTCAAGAAGGAGATCCTAATTTGATGTCGAAATTAAAAAATAAATGACTGCTAAAGGAAATTCAATTGGCAGTCCAGATTCTGTTACAGGTGCCCCCAATGGGGGAGAATAGGGAATCAGGCCTTAATCCTGAGCGGACCCACCACTGTAAGAAGGGAGTCCCGTACATTGGCCACTGGCTGAGGCTGGGAAGGCGTACGGTGATGATGATCTTTGAGCCAGAAGACCTGCCTGTAATCAATGAGATAAGCCTGCTTGCCCAGGCTTTGGCGGACGATGGTAAAGCCCCCGGTCTATGACTGCGGGCTTTTTTCTATCGTCTTTTTTACTATTGCCTGGCCAGCTCCTGAAGGCTAAGCAAAGTCAGGGCCTTCAGGATCCAACAAGTGATTTTAGCAGAAAGTAAAAATCTTAGAATTTTAGGAGGCAGATGAGATGGAACAGGATTTGAGAGGGTTTATTGAACGTGTTAAGCAGCAAAATCCTTTGGAGGTAGTGCATGTCCGGGAGGAAATCGATTCAAAGTACGAAATCAGCACCTTAATCATGGAGTTAGAAAAAGCACGGTGTTATCCCCTGACGATTTTTGATAATGTGAAAGGACATGATATTTCAGTTGTTACGAATGTTTTAGCCCCCCGGGAGCGTCTGGCTTTAGGTATGGGTGTTCATCCCCATAATCTGGCTTCAGAGTTTTCAAAACGAATTAACCAGCGCATTGAGCCTGTGGAGATCCAGGAGGCGCCTTTTCGTGACAATGTTTTTCTGGGCTCAGAGGTTGATCTTTATAAATTGCCGATTTTAACTCACTTTCCTATTGATGCCGGTCCTTATATTACGGCAGGTCTGGTCATAGCCAAGGATCCTCTAACCGGCGCGGATACAGCGGGCTATCATCGTATGCAGCTGAAGGGCAGGGATAAATTAGGAATCAGCCTTCACTCCCGGCAACGCTTATGGGAGTATTTCAGACGCTCTGAAGAGCTGGGTAAATCTCTTGAAGCAGCGATTGTTCTTGGTATTCATCCCAATATTTCTATGGGGTCAATGGCTTTGGTTCCTTATGATTTAGGCAAATTTGCAGCTATGGGAGGACTGTTCGGAGCTCCTTTGGAAATAGCTCGCTGCAATACGATTGATCTTTGCGTTCCTGCCTATGCGGAAGTAGTTATTGAAGGAGAAATTGTCGCCGGAGAACGGGAAGCTGAAGGTCCCTTTGCCGAATTTACAAATTATGCCTGTTACCGCAGTACGGAAAACATTTTCAAAGTGAAAGGAATCCAATACCGTACAAAACCGTTATTTCAGGACATTACTCCGGGGATGAGCTCCGAGCATATCACCATCGTCGCCGTTCAAAGAGAAGGGGATGTGCTCAACGCCTTAAACAGAACCTTGCCGAACATAAGAAGTGTTCATGCTCCTGTCTCCGCTTGCGGCTTATTTCATTGTTATATCTCCATGAAGAAAATTGCCGAAGGGCAAGCTCAGCAGGCCATATTTACCGCTTTTTCCGTGGATCATAATCTTAAAATGGTGGTAGTCGTGGACGAAGATGTGGATGTCTTTGACGAACGGCAGGTTTTATGGGCCATGGCGACCCGGCTTCAAGCGGATAAGGGAGTGACGATAGTTCCTCAGCATATGGGTATGGGGTGTACTTTAGACCCGTCAACGGATGAATTAAGCCGTACTGCTAAGATGGGAATCGATGCCACTAAGCCCCTGGAAGGTTTCGCTCCAACCGTGGAAATGTCATCTGAAGTACAACAATCCATTCAGAGATTTATGGGATCGTTTGGACTTTAAAAGAATTATTCATAAACTAAGGAAGGGGAAGGAATATGTATGAAGTTGCCGTCGATGTAGGAGGAACCTTTGCCGATTTTGTTGTTCGTGACCGTCAAGGACATGTGGTCACTGCTAAAGTTTCCTCTAATCTGGGCAATTCGCTGGAGCCTATTAGGCAAGGATTGTCGGAGTTGGCTGGACAACTCCATTGTTCACTTAAAGAATTTTTACAGCAGACTGAGAAGTTTATTCATGGGACGACGGTTGGAATTAATGCCTTGCTTCAGGGACAAGGGGCAAAAACAGCTCTAATAACAACGGAAGGATTCCGGGATGCTATAGAATTACGCCGTTCTCAGTTGACCGAGCAATGGGATTTTCGGGTTAAATTGCCTCCGGTTTTAGTACCGCGTTATTTGCGCATAGGACTGAGGGAACGAATGGATTATCGAGGGGTATCTCTTCGGGAGGTTGATCTGGAGCAAATTGAGGAAATTGCCAGGTATCTGCATCAAGAAAAAGTGGAAGCGGTTGCGGTTTGCTTGCTCTTTGCCTGCCGCAATTCTGCTCATGAGGCAGAGTTTAAGAAGTATCTGCAAAGAATTTTGCCGGAGGTTTTTGTTACACTGTCATCGGATTTGTCATCTCATCTTGGCGAATACGAGCGAACCACGACAACGGTCTTAAATGCCCGCTTAAGTCCGATTTTAAGTAACTATTTACATGATTTAAAGGCTTACCTCCGGGATAACGGGCTAAAGGTCCCTATATCGATTGCTCAAAATAATGGCGGCTTAACGGATCTGGCTCAGGCCGGCAGGCGTGCTGTCCATACTCTCTTTTCCGGTCCTGCCGGAGGAGTGAAAGGCGGCTGGGCTTTAGCCCGTGAACAACAGATCTCCGAATTAGTAGTTGGCGATATGGGGGGTACAAGCTTTGACGTTTCTCTAATCAGAAAGGGTGAAATAGAAGTTACCCCTCAGGCAGTCATTGCAGGCTACCCTGTTCAACTCCCTATGTTGGATATCCATACCATTGGCGCAGGCGGAGGCAGCATTGCCTGGATTGATCAGGGAGGCATGCTGCGAGTCGGCCCCCATTCGGCCGGAGCTAAACCTGGACCGGCCTGCTATGGGTTAGGGGGCAAAAAAGCAACCATTACGGATGCAGCCTTAGTCATGGGCTTGCTGGATAAGTCAAGTTTTCTGGGCGGCCGTATGGCTTTAGATGAAAAACTCGCCTATGAAGTCATTGAGAAAACAATTGCTGTGCCTTTGGGGTTATCGGTGCCGGAGGCTGCCTATGCTATCTATCAAGTCGCTTTGTCGTTGATGGTGGATGCGGTCTACTTAATGACCGTTCAAAAAGGATATGACCCGAGGAGATTTAGTTTAGCAGCTGTAGGTGGGGCACTGCCCATATTTGCTGCAGAGCTTGCTAAAGGTGTAGGAATTCGTCAAGTTGTGATCCCGGAACTGTCGCCGGTGTTTTGCGCCCAGGGCTTGCATTATGCTCGTTTTCAACATGAAGTTATGAGCAGTCTTTACACAGTGTTGGGAGAAATCCCTGATGCTCACTGGTACCAGGTCGTTCAGGAGTTGGAATTACAAGCAAATCAAGAATTATTTCGGTTGGGAGTGGCTGCAGATCAGCGAGACAATGTTTGGTCTGCTGACTTAAAGTATCCGGATCAACATCACGAGATAACGGTAGCCATCAAGGAATCGGTAACGAACCTGGAGGTTTGGAAGCACTTAGCAATCGGATTTCATGAAACTCATCAGAAGCTATATGGTTATAGTCAACCTGAAAAGCCTATAGTGCTGGTTAATCTGCGCTTATTGGCACTGGAGAAAGAGTCATGCCCTGAGAAAAGGGCTGAGTTAGTAACAGGCACGGAAAACTTAACCATTCAGGAGGTTCAACCTGTTTATTGGCAAGGATCATTTCAAGAGGTCAAAATTCTTCATTGGCAAGACGCTGACATTGGAATGATATTAAATGGCCCGGTATTAATAAAAAAGACATTTACCACCATCTTTTTAGATGAATGCTGCCAAGCTGAAATTGATGGGAAAAGAAATTTAATAATAACTATAAACTAGGAAAGGAAAGGGCAGAGAGATGATTAGCAAAATGGATGAAGTTATCGAACGGGCAGTTATTGCTCATCGCTTGGATACCATCACTCAAGAAATGAGCTATGCCTTAGAACGCTCATCACGTTCTCCAATTTTTGCGGAAGCTTGTGATTTTGCTTGTGGAATCTGTGATGGAAATGGGGATTTAGTCTCTCAGATTAACGGTATCCCCATCCTTGCAGCTGCCGGTACCTTTAGCGTTAAAGAAGTGATTCGCAAATATAGGAATCAAATAGCAGAGGGGGATGTGTTTATCATCAATGACCCTTATCGGGGAGGAAATCATCTCCCGGATATTGGAATCATTACCCCGTTGGTAGTGGATAAAGAGCCTCTATTTTATTGTGTCAGCAGGGCACATCATGGGGATATTGGAGGGTCCGTTGCCGGCAGCTATAATTCAAAAGCAACGGAGATTTTTCAGGAAGGCCTGCGCATACCGCCAATTAAACTTATCAGCCAAGGGAACCTCATTCAAGAAGTTATGGATTTAATCACCCAAAATGTCCGCAATCCCCAGATGCTTCAAAATGATTTATGGTCCCAAATTGGAGCCAACAAGATTGGAACTGCCCGTTTAGACGAGTTGATTCATAACTACTCTGCAGCCAAACTAAAAGAGACTACAAAGCATCTTCTGGGGCATGCAGAAAAACTGACCAGGCAGGCAATAGCTAATATGCCGGATGGGGATTACTTTGGTGAAGAATGGGTGGATGATGATGGCTTTCAGGCAAATCCCATCAAAATTAAAGTCAAGGTCATAATCAGAGGAGAAGAGATGACCTTAGATTTCCAGGGCACGGATGCTCAAGTAAAAGGGTTTGTCAACTCTGCTTTAGTGACAAGTACCACAGCGGCATGGATAGGGGCTCTTTGGGCCTTAGGTCCGGATATTCCCCGCAACAGCGGAGCGTTTAGAGTAATACAAGTGAACTTGCCGGAGGGTAGTTTGCTCAACCCCCACGACCCGGCGCCTGTCACCTTAAGTACCTTGACTCCGGCAAGTGAAATCATCAGTGCCATTTTCCAAGCTTTATCTGCCCCTGCAAAAGAACGCTTGCCTGCCGGCTTCGGCCGGTACTGCGGACCGTCCTTTTATGGCGTAGACCCCCGCAATCAGGAGTTTTATGTAGGATTTGCCTTTTGTGCTTTGGGTTCAGGCGGAGGAATATGGGGAAGAGATGGGTATCCTTATATGGCTCCTTTATCAAACTTTGGCGGAGTTCGTTCGCCTAACATCGAAGCCAATGAACTGCAATACCCTCATTTAACTCTCTGTCATGAAATGGAAATTGATAGTGCCGGTGCAGGAAAGTGGCGGGGAGGACCGGGTATTCGTTATAGTTTGCAATTCTATGGCGAACCAACCAATATCGTAATGTTTGGCGATGGCATGAAAATACCTCCCTTTGCTTTAGCTTCAGGGAAGCCCGGAAGTTTAAATTATGTTGAATTGTTGACACCTGATGAAGAAAAAATTCCCTTAGCAAGCAAAGAAAGCCCTCGCACCTTAACAAAGGGAGCGGTACTTACCATGGTTTCCTCAGGTGGAGGTGGATGGGGGGACCCCTGGCAGCGAGAGCCGGAAAGTGTGTGGCAGGATGTGTTAAACGGAGTTATATCCAGAACAAAGGCCAGGACGGATTATGGAGTTGTCATAGATGAAGGAGGAGTGGATTGGGCAGGGACAAAAAAGCTGAGGGCAATTAGTTAGAATGTTTGATAGATGGTGTTAGAGAGCTCTTTGGTTATTTCCAAGGAATACATCATGATTAGGGACAATAATGCTATCAGAATAAGGTAAGAAATCCCGATTTTCAGTCTGAAATTCCCTTCAACCTCAAGGTATTGGGCCGTTTCCGGCTCTCGCCGGTACATGGTAATCAGTTCGCTGATCCCCAAAAAAAGAATCAGTAAAAGTATATAAGCGTGAAATTTCCAGATCAGTATGATAGCCATGATTAAACCAATAACCCAGATATAGGGAGAGATTGCCTTTGAAATCCTCCCTCCATCCAGGGCACCGAAAGGAAGCAGGTTAAAGAGATTGATCAGAGCACTAACATAAGTTAATCCAGCCCAATAAGGAGTACCGGCCCATAAATAAAGGCCTAAACAAATCAAGGTAATGAATGCTCCGGCTGCCGGTCCGCCAATGGCAACTATCGCTTCTTCTCGTACACTTTTGGGAACAGCCTTCATCTTGATGAAAGCTCCCAAAAAAGGAATAAAAGTAGGGGCAGACACATCTAACCCCAGTTTTTGGCTGGTTGCGTAATGTCCCATTTCGTGGATGAAAATAACAGCGACAAAGCCTGCCGCAAATAACCAGCCATAAATTTGGGCATAAAGAATAACGGTTAGTCCCATGGACAAAAAGGTGCTTAGGAACTTTGAAGCTTTTAGTATTCCTAACAGAAATTTGCCTAGGACTGCAAGCTTACTAAACTTTAAAAGGCCTAAAAGGGCGGTTACAAGGACACTGATACGGGTTTTGGAATGTTTGCCCTTTGACTTTATTACGAAGTCGTTATTAGGTTCAGTTTCTTTGCTAAGCATTTTAATCTCCCCTTAACATTCCCCATTGGGCTAGGTTAAGTTTATCATTCTTATGACACGGATTCTATAAATGATTATATTCTCTATTAGCTTACTATTGAAATATACTGGCTAAAAGGATTTTTGTTGAAAAAAAGAAAATAAGACGGAAAATACTGTCCTAGAGGAAAAAAGTTTATAATTTGTTTATAAATTGTTTAGAGAAATTCAAGAAAGCTAGTTTAAACTTATAAGTAGAGAACTTCCTCGAATGTGTGAAGTTGTTTCTACAGGTCCTGTTCAAGCTTGAAGAGGATTCGCTGAGCGGCAGCGCCAGACGTGGAGATTGCCGTTCGGCGGCAAGTAGTTATTATTTAAATGGTTAATTGAAAGGGAGGGGCTCGTATGGAAGGACTGGATTTTTTGCTGACGGCTATCTGTTTCTCAGTTTTAGGGTATGGATTATGCTATATGACTCTTTCAGTTAATCATAAAACCAAATCCCAAAATATGAAAACAGAAAATTCATGACTGAGAGACAATCACTAAATAACATAGAGAGCGTGTTACGAGGGCAAGAGAACCAATAGGTTCACTTCGTCCTCTTTTTAATTAACCTTTTTCATCATCTGGGTGCCGCGGCGCCCTACATACTTTCGTAAGCATAAGTTTATTATAATGAAACATGGACAACTTTGTTGTATAATGCTGAAGGTATGACTAAAAACACTACCATCGCTTGTTATAAACTAAGAATAGAGGGAATGGAATGTATCCAATAAATTTAAACTATAGAATGCCTCCTGAGTGGGCAAGGCATATTCGAACCTATATATCATGGCCAATAAAAGCATCCATGTGTTTTCCCGAAGATTACGAAGCAGTCTGTCAAGGTTATGCGGAAATTATCCGGGCAATTGCCGAATTTGAACCTGTCACCATTGTGGCAAATTCAGCTGATTTCCAGAAAATCTCCGCTTTAGTCCATAGGAATAATATTGAAGTTCTAAGGATTGAGCATAACGATGCCTGGCTCAGGGACAACGGTCCTACCTTCCTTATCCATGATGATGGGACTTTGGCAGGTGTTAATTGGCAGTTTAATGCTTGGGGCGGCAAATATACCCCTTGGGATTTGGATAATCAAGTTGCTGGAGAAATATTAACTCATGTTGGCTTAAAACAATTTGATGCTCCTTTGGTCATGGAAGGAGGTTCCTTCCATGTGGATGGTGAGGGAACACTGTTGACGACAGAGCAGTGCCTCTTAAACCCTAATCGAAACCCGGGAATGAGCCGGGAGCAGATTGAAGCTGAACTGAAACGGTTTCTTCATATCCAAAAAATCGTTTGGCTGAACAAAGGACTTGCTGGAGACGAGACCGATGGCCATGTGGATAACATCGCTTGTTTTGCAGCTCCTGGAAAAATATTGCTTCAGGTTTGCGATGATCCCCAGGATGAAAACTATTGGATCACTCAAGAAAATTTGACCATCCTGAAGAGAGAAAGAGACGCATGCCAAAGAAGTTTTGAAATCATCCCAATTCAGCAGCCTCCCCAACGGATGGATCTGGTTACCAATAAGAGATTAACTTTAAGCTATCTGAATTTTTATTTTGTGAATGGAGGAATTGTCCTCCCAGTCTTCGGAGGGGAAGCGAAAGAGTACGATCAGTCAGCCGTAAATGTGTTAAGTGCAACATTCCCCAATCGGCGGATTCGCACAGTTAAGGGAATGGGGATTATTCGCGAAGGCGGGAATGTTCATTGTACAACCCAACAGATGCCTGAAGGGAGGAATTAAGGTGCGAAATGTCAGAGTTGCGGCAACTCAGATGAGTTGTTCCAGTAATATTGACGAAAACATTTCTAAAGCTGATGCTTTAGTTAAAAAAGCCGCCGCTAAGGGTGCTCAAATCATCTTACTCCAGGAGTTGTTTGAAACTCCGTATTTTTGCCAAAAGGAAAAATCCCGGTACTATGTTTACGCAACGGAATTGGAGCGCAATAAAGCTGTTAATCATTTTAAACAAGTAGCAAAAGATCTGCAGGTTGTCCTGCCCATCAGCTTTTATGAAAAGAAAAATTATGCACGTTACAATTCTTTGGCAGTGATTGATGCTGATGGTGTTTTGCTGGGAAAGTATCGTAAGAGTCATATTCCAGACGGTCCGGGCTATGAAGAAAAGTTTTATTTTAACCCTGGAGATACCGGCTTCAAGGTTTGGAATACTCGTTATGGAAAAATTGGTGTTGGAGTTTGCTGGGACCAATGGTATCCGGAAGCTGCCCGCTGTATGGCGCTGATGGGGGCTGAACTGCTTTTCTATCCAACGGCTATCGGGTCTGAGCCTCTAGATGATTCCATCGATTCGAAAGATCATTGGCAGACATGTATGCTTGGGCATGCTGCAGCAAATCTAATTCCTGTGATTGCCTCAAATCGAATTGGGAATGAGAAGGATGACGAATCCTTGATTACTTTCTATGGGTCTTCTTTTATTGCGGGCCCGCAAGGCAACAAAGTAGTTGAAGCCGGACGAACTGAAGAAGCCGTGCTGGTTGCTGAGTTTGATTTAGATCAGCTTGAAACTCAGCGGCTTGAGTGGGGTGTTTTCAGGGATCGTCGACCTGATTTATACAAGATCATCTCATCCTATGATGGAGAGATAACGGTTAAATAGATTTTTCATTATATGAGGATGCCCCGGTTACTGCAACCGGGGTTTTGTTTTACTACTTAACTAGTAAAAACTCGAGGCAGGAACAAGTCACAGGAATAAATGGAAGTGCTAAGCAGAGTCACTGGTAGATACAAAATACGCCATAGCAACTTCATAAACAAAATTAATAGATTTAGGGTTTTTTCCTGTCAAAAGAGCATTAAGTTTTTTTAATGTTGGGTCAATATCATCCGAAGCAGTATAGAGTAATACTTTGGGTTCAACGTCTAGGGCGGTGCCTATTCTTGCTAACAGGTCCAGAGAAGGAGTTCTGAGTCCTCGTTCCAAATAACCTATATAGGAACTACTGACGTTAACTAGTTCAGCAAGTTTTTCTTGTGTGAGGCCCTTAGCTTGGCGGTATAAACGAATATTTTTCCCAGCAACCTCTTGTATATTGTTAGACACACTATCACCTCTCCCTCCAATTTTATGTTAGTCACCAACAACATCTTACCGACTCAGTGTTAGTAATTATATTGAAAAAGGTAACATATAGTTATAAAATGTAAAATTAGTAGTCTGCAATATGGCAACCTTTTATGTTAATTTGGAATAAATAAATAATAGATAGGAGGGAGAAGTCAATGTCCAGGTATATCTTAGTAGTTGACGACCAATTTGGGGTTAGGCTTTTGATTCATAAGGTTTTAGAGGAAGCAGGCTATAGCGTAATTTCTGTTGCCAGCGGCTCGGAGTGCTTGAATCATGCGATATCGTTGAATCGGCCATCACTCATTCTTTTAGATTATAGAATGCCGGTAATGACGGGGCTGCAGGTATTGTCAAAACTAAGTCAGGATGATCAAGCCAAACAGATTCCAGTTATTATGATAAGTGCAGAATCTGACGTAGAGGATGCAGCTCGCTGTTATGGAGTTCAGAAATTCTTAAGTAAACCGTTAGATATGAACATCCTGCTGAAAACAGTAGAAGAAACCTTTCTAAATATTAGTCTAACGTGAGCGCGAATCTGGAGGTTTCTAATGAATTTTGTTCTAGAAAAGCTGGCCCCCGGCTTTTTATCATTACAGAAAACTGCCCCTTTAGATTTGTTTGATGCCAGCGGTCTTCTCCTGTTATCACGAGGTCAGCTTATAACTGATAAAATTATGGAACAGCTGAAACAAAGAGAGGTCTATACATTATCATCTGAAAAGGTGCAAGGTAAAGAAGCTTCATTCAGCAATGTTAAGATGTTTTCTAAAGACCTTTATTGGGAGATTGTGGGTTCGTTTTGGAGTATTTATCACGACGCCGGGCTGATTACATATGAACAGATTTCACAGACTATGGAGCGTATTGAATGGATCCTGGATGAGATTAAGGATCATGTTATCTGCATAGATAACGATTCACTGCGACTTGAACTGGTGAGATATAAAGAACATGATTACAGTACATTTGTTCATTCTGTTAATGTAGCTATTCTGTCTGCATTAACTGCAAGGGGACTAGGGTATATGGGGCAGCGTTTAAAATATCTTACAATGGGTGCAATTCTACATGATATTGGCAAGATCAAAGTGCCCTCTGAAATCTTAAATAAACCCGGTCCTTTGGACCAAAATGAAATGAGGATTATCAAAAGGCATCCCCTGGAGGGCGAGGCCATGCTCCAGAACGCTAATGTTCTCCCAAGTATCTTGAACACAGTGCGTCAACATCATGAACGTTGGAATGGGCAGGGATATCCTGACGGACTCAGTGGCTCTCAAATTAACCTTGATGCCCAAATAGTTGCTATAGCTGATTTATATGATGCCCTGACAGCAGATCGACCATACCGAAAAGCTCTGCCGCCGTATCACGCCTTAGAAATATTGTTAAATTCGGAGGGAGATTTTAATCCAAAGATTATTAAGGCTTTTCGGAATTCCTTAAGTCTATACCCGAAAAATACCGTAGTAACTTTAAATAATGGTGAAATTGGGTTGGTTGTCGCAGTTCCTATTTATTGTCCTTCACGTCCTCTTGTACGGATTTTGTTTGACAAATATGGGAAATATCTTGATAAAGAAGTTTATATCGATTTAATGAAAGAGTTGACTTACTTTATTAAAAGTTCTTGTATCCAAAATAAATTAATATTTCATGAATGCTAAGACAGCAAATGGGTATGTTGAAATTAAAGTGCGTTTCAAAAGGAGAAGAAAATGTTAGTTCCTAATACCCAGACATCAACACTGAGTCCAAATCGCTTAGCCTTCCAAATAGTTCAAGAGATGGTCATCAAGAAAGAGCTTCTCCAGGTTCATGTTCATAAGCAGGCAGAGGTAACTGTAATTGACTGTGGAGTTTCAGTGCAAGGAAGTTGGGAAGCAGGTGTATTGTTTGCAGAGATTTGCCTTGGTGGATTAGCACAGGTTAGAATTCACTGGGCAGATTTTGACGGATTTCGTTGGCCGGCGGTTGAGGTTGTAACCAACCATCCGGTTCTGGCCTGTCTGGCATCACAATATGCAGGTTGGCCATTAAAAAGTGGGGAGCGTATTGCAATGGGTTCCGGACCTGGACGGGCAATTCTTCATAAGGGGAGTTTATTTAAAAAGATAGGCTATGAAGATTATTCTGAGATTGCCATTCTATGTTTAGAAAGTGAGGAACTCCCTTCCGAAGGAGTCCTTCAGAAGTTATTAAGGGAATTAAGATGCTATCCTCAAAATCTCTATATTTTAGTGGCTCCCACATCATCTCAAGTTGGCTCTCTTCAAATAGCGGCACGGGCATTAGAAACAGGATTATCCAAACTAATGGAGCTTGGTTATGATTTGGATAAAATCGACTCCGGTTGGGGCATCTGTCCGCTCTCACCTGTGGCAGCAGACACTTTGAAAGCATTGGGCCGATCCAATGACGGGATCCTCTATGGTTCTACAGTACTTTATAATCTCAGAGATGAAGATGAAATAATTGCTTCTCTTGTGAAGAAAATTCCCTTTTGCTATTCCCATGATTATGAGCGTACATTTGAAGAAATCTATAGAGAAAAAGGGGGATTTTATAATATTAACCCTTTGGTGTTCAGTCCTGCAGAGGTATGGATGTGTAATTTGAACAGCGGACGCTCATTTCATGCAGGTACCCTGCGTCCGGATCTTTTGCGTCATTCCTTTGCAATCGTTTAAACCATCCATGGCAGCTTATAAGTACTGCTGAGGAAGTTGCCTATGCCTGTATGCTGCAAGAAGGCTAATATATGCGAAGACAGTCTCTTCGTTCCCCCTAAGTTAACGCGTGTGTATTGATATGAAATTGACGAGTTTGAATAAGATGTGATACAATTTTAATGCAAAGGTTTCTTCTTTGCTCAAACCCTTGACACAAAGTCAAGGTTTTTTATTTAAAGATTCAGTTGAGGTTATTCAATAAGCCGCGATTTTCTATATAACGGACAATATTTTCTTTTTCAGTCATTTCAACGTGAAGGAGAGGTTGAGGTTGCCCAGCGATGACACCGGCCCATTTCAGATAAATGGTTTGGGTGTAGGGCTTATCGACGATGGGATCTGCATAGGTTAAGTAGATTATAATAAAATGTGGATTAATATTAGCTTTGTCATAAAAATCTTTGTCTTGTAAGTTTAGCAATAAGCTTGTGCTTGTATCCCTGGGAATGTCATTAACAACGGTGTAATCATCGATTAGGATTGGTCTTTGTGACAAGTTTTGCTCAAATACTAATGTCCTGCTGTAAAGACTTGTTGCTGGATGAACCCCCACATTTTTAAACTTGAATTCAAATTCATAGGCTTCATTAGAAACCTTCAGAGAAGGAGACTCAATAAAGCTGAAGTATGGTCGAGCTGCTTCCCGTTGTGTCTGCCAGGTAGTTAAAGAGATATACACTGAAATCAGTGATACTATGGCAAAGATCACTGTTGATATTGTGACAACGGATCCTGACCAATTCCGATTTTTAAACTTCCAAGACATGCTTGCCCCCTATATGGTAACTATTTATAGCAATATATTAGGTTAAAAACGAAAAAATTCTTTAATAGATCCCGATCAACTTGAAATATAAATATTCTTAATAAAATCTTTGAACAACATAGCATGTTGCAAATAACGATTGGTTGAATGAAATAAGGTATAGAAAGGAAGAGCCTATGAATTATTTTGATATGGATCAAACCGAAGAGAAAATTTTAGATAAGCTAAGCAGAATGGCGGAAGAAAGCGGATTTATTAAGCCTGAGTTATATCGCAAGTATGAAGTTAAGCGGGGGCTGCGGGATCTAGATGGAAAAGGCGTGCTTGTAGGGCTAACTGAAATTGGAGAAGTTCATTCCTACATTATGGATGAAGGTGAAAAAGTTTCTGTTCCTGGCCGTTTGATTTACCGAGGCGTAGATATAAGGGATCTTGCCAAAGGGTTCATTGAAGATGACCGTTTTGGTTTTGAAGAAACAGCTTATCTATTACTTTTTGGAAACTTGCCTTCTCAAAATGCTCAAAAGGAATTTGAGCTGCTTCTTGCCCAATATCAAAGATTACCTGAAGATTTTACTCGTGATGTCATCCTAAAGGCACCCAGCAAAGATATTATGAATACGCTGGCAAGAAGTGTCTTGGCCTTATACTCTTATGATGACAACGCAGACGATACATCCATGCAAAACGTTTTAAAGCAGTGTCTTAAATTAATAGCCTGTTTTCCGTCATTGGCTGTCTATGGCTATCAGGCATTCAGTCATTACCATGGAAATCAAAGTCTCTATATTCATAGTCCGCGGCAGGGTTTGAGTATCGCTGAGAATATACTTTCTATGTTGCGGCCGGATAGCAGCTATTCTAAGCTAGAAGCAACTTTGCTTGACTTGGCTCTTGTCCTCCACGCCGAACATGGCGGGGGGAATAATTCTTCCTTTGTTACTCATGTTGTCACTTCAACGGGAACGGATACTTATTCTGCAATTGCTGCCGCCATTGGCTCTCTTAAAGGTCCTCGCCATGGAGGTGCGAATATTAAAGTCGTCCGGATGTTTGAAGATATGAAAGAGAAGGTAAAGGACTGGGAGGACGACCAAGAAATTGAGAGATATTTAACCCAAATTCTCTCTAAAGATGCCTTTGATCGGGCCGGTTTAATTTATGGAATTGGGCACGCAGTGTACTCCATATCGGACCCGAGGGCGGTAATTCTTAAAGGATATGTCGCTCAACTGGCTCAGGAAAAAGGGTTAGAAGAGGAGTTTAAACTATATTCTAAAGTAGAGACACTAGCGCCTCAAGTTATAGCAAGGTTCAATACCATGTATAAGACGGTTAGTGCCAACGTGGACTTCTATTCTGGTTTTGTTTACAAAATGCTTAATATACCTGAAGAAATGTTTACACCTATCTTTGCAATCTCTAGGATTGTGGGTTGGAGTGCTCACAGGATTGAGGAAATTGCCAACGTCGGTAAAATTATTAGACCCGCTTATAAAAGTGTTGCAGCCCGAAGACATTATACAAAGATGAGTGAACGATAATAGAAACGAAGAATCCCTATACAAAGAGGAGCCTTAAGCTTCTCTTTTGTATTTCTGCCCTTACCGAATTATATTGAATATTTATCCTATAATGGTAAATACCCTCTAAAATTTATTGAAGCTTAGCATTATTAAAAAGAGGAAAGACAGGTTTTTTGTTGAATATATGTGGAATCAAATAAGAATGAGGCGTTGATGATGGATAAAAAACTTAACATTCCAAAGTCTACTTTGAGCTATGGGACGCGAATCAAATTGCTTCTGGGGTTTCTTGCAGTTTTGGCTTTAACAATCCTTGTTGGGGCGGTAGGCTATTATGGTGTTTATAAAATTAATAAAGAAGCGGAAGATATAGGCGAACACTGGTTGAATGGAACCAGTGCCTTATCTCAAGTCATAGAGGACACTGAAGACACTCGACGCTATCTTTTGGGTGGGTTTCTGATGCGTTCAGATGCTCAGGCCTTCCAAGAATATAGAGCCCGATTTTCCATAGTAAAGGTAAAATGGGAGCAAGATTTTGTTGAGTATAAGAAGTATGTAACCTCTCCTGATGGAAAAGCACGAAGCGAGGCAATGAGGCAATCATTTGATAAGTACATGGATGATGCAGAGCAAGTTTGGATGCTGACTCAGGTAGGAAAAGATGTTGAGGCTAGGAGTGTATTAACTCAAATAAGTAAGGCTAGTTTTGATCAGGTGCTTAAGGATATGGAAGCTCAGATGAATTATATGGCTGATGGAGGAGGTCAAGCAACTCTTCATGCACAGACTACGGAAAGCTCTATTATAAAGCTTCTTATCGCTTTTGTATTATTATCGGTGATAGTCGGGGCAGTCCTAGCGATAATGTTGGCACGCCATATTAGTAAACCGCTTGCTGCGGTAACGAAGGTTGCTCAGGCTGTTGCGGAGGGTAATTTGAGTATTTCCATGCCCGAGATCAAGAACAAAGACGAAATCGGAATTTTGTCTCGAGCAGTCAGCGAGATGTTGAATTCCTTGCGTTCAGTTATTAGTGAAGTTATAACTCAGTCTGAGAGTGTTGCTGACACGAGCCAGGAATTATCCGCTGCCTCAGAGCAGGCAACGGCGTCGAGTGAGCAAGTATCTGAAACTCTCAGTCAGGTTGCTGCAGGTGCTACGAACACTGCAGTTTCAATAGGAGAAACAGTGAGTGTCATTGAAGAATTGTCTGCCAATGCTCAACAGGTGGCCGCCAATGCGGAAAGTGTCAGTCAAAGCAGTGGCAAGGCAGCACAGGCAGCTGAGTTTGGGGCGCTGCAAGCTGAAAATGCTGTCAGCAAAATTGAGGCCATTCGAGAAGTTTCCAATCAATCAGCGGAAGTGATTTTTCGTTTAGGGGATCAATCAAAACAGATCGGACAAATTGTGGATGTCATTAAAGGAATCGCCGATCAAACAAATCTACTTGCTTTAAATGCCGCCATTGAAGCTGCAAGGGCAGGGGAACAAGGACGGGGATTTGCCGTTGTGGCTGAAGAAGTACGCAAGTTGGCAGAACAATCATCCAGTTCCACAATTCAAATTGAAACCCTCATCGGCAATATTCAGCGTGATACTGAACACGCTGTTGGAGTTATGGAAAAAGGAAAGGCTGAAGTAAAAGACGGTGTCGACGCAGTTAATACAGCTGGAGATTCTTTTAGAACCATTGTCGAGGAAGTTAATAAAGTTGTCGAACAAATTCAGCAGATAACAGAAGCAACGAAGCAGATGGCTATTGGGACTTCCTCAGCCGCCAAGTCAGCAGAAAATATCAATGTGATCTCTCAGCAAGCGGCTGCAAGTACCCAAGAAGTTGCAGCATCGTCTGAGGAACAGGCTGCATCCATGGCAACAGTAAGTCAATCGGCTGAAACTCTGGCTCAACTTGGCAACCGTCTTATGAGTGCCGTTGCCAAATTTGAACTCTAAAATCAAAATCCGAATCCTAATTCAGTTTAGGGTTCGGATTTTTTAGTATGAGCCCGATTTCTGCCCATGCATATATGTATTTTGGCAAGGATTTATCAAGATTTGTCAAAGAAGTTTATAAAGCTTGGGTTATAAAGATGTCACAACAAAATCAAATGTTAAAATAAGCAGCTAGACAAGTTTTACGCGAAATCGACAAATGGGTTGTGAGATAATAGATAGTAAAGAGGGTTAATATCACTTCAATAAAAACTTGACAAGGGAGGTCACTGAAGATTTCAGTAATTGTTTTGCTCTTGCAAGGAATACCGAAAGGCGCAGCATTCACAACGCTGGCTTTTGTGATTTTCAGAATCCTCTAAAACTTGAGACTATTCTCTTGAGCGGGATGTTAATTGATATCAGTGTCTACATAGTAAGACTGTTTCCTATACCTTTAGGTTTGCATACTATTTTGGCTATATTTATATTATTCTTGATATCAAGTATTTTGAGCAGGGGTGATGTCGGGCAGTCCTTTATAGTAAGTCTGTTGAGTTTCATAATTCTAATACTACTCGAGACTGCTTGCTTTTCCTTATTACCGATGGTTATTAATATTACACCTAAAAGTTTAACTCCGCACCATGCAGTTACGATTGTCTTGGGAGATATTCATGTTCTTCTTTTATTTGCCTTATCTTTTTTAGTTAATTAAAATTCGTAAACGATATTGGCTTTATATTATGAGTTTTACTCGCAATTTCCGCATAAAGGACTAAATCATATTATAAAATACTGTTCTCGTTAAAGTTTCGTGGAGAGGTTGTGTAATTTATAGATATTCCATTGCTTGCTTTGATTTTTCAAGGAATACCAGAACAAATTGCAATGGTAACCCTAGCTTTTGTTATTGCTAAAATTCCCTTAAAATGGGGAAAAATTATTTTGCTTGGCATAAGCCTGGCTCTTATCACGTATGTCGTAAGAATGTTTATCCCTTTTGGGGCTCACACTCTTTTGATAATGATTGTATTGTTTTTAGCCTTAACGATACTGGGTAAGGGAGAATTGAGTTTATCTCTTATTGCAAGCCTGACTAGCATTTTAGCATTAGTGATCTTTGAGTTTGCCAGTTTATCTTTACTAATGTTCATTACAAATGGGACACCTGAAACACTATTCGCTAATCCGCTGAAAAGAACTATAGTAGGGGAGCCTAATGTACTGTTTTTGTTTATTACTGCTTTTTTATTAAACAAGTATACGAAAAAAAGGGTGATCTGATGAATTTTTCTGAAAATATTAGTAATAAGCTTACAGAAGTAATCGTTAGTGAATTAAACTATGATGAAGATAAAAAGGAAATTATAGCCTATGCCATTGAAAACGTACTATTTACTTTTTTGGGCTTAGTTTCGATAGTATTTTTAGGATATCTTTTTGATTCTTTAATACCAACAGTAATCGCAGCATTTTTTGGAGGTACATTGCGAAGAGTATCGGGTGGAGCGCATTTCGACACCCCTTTAAAATGCTTGGCTGTTGGTTCCTTAGTGTATAGTTTTCTTGGGGTTCTAGCTAATCAACTTGCAATTCGGGGCTTTAATCATAGATCATATCTTTTGGTTGCCGTGATTATTTCCCTTTTTCTTGTGTTTAAATTTGCCCCTGTTGATAGTGAAGCAAAACCAATCAATTCAGGCAAGTTAAAGTTTAAACTTAGGGTTTTGTCAATAGGCTTTGTAATAGTTTCATTTATTTTGATTGGCATTGCTAATAATTCTTTATTTTGCATCAGTACAACTCTAGGTATTGCCTACCAAAGTATAACTTTAATTCCCATTTTCAATAAAGGGGGGAGGTGATTAACGTGAAAAAATATTTTCTTGCTACTATTGCCTCGTTACTTATGCTGATGGCTAGTGCAACCTCGGTTTTTGCGTGTACATTATGGATGTATCAACCTAAGACACCTAGAGCATTGCAAAAATGATTGGAAAATTGCGAATAGGCTATAAAAGCTGGGGTAAATCCCAGCTTTTATAGCGTGGGTAGTTATTATTTGGAATATTTGGAGGAAAAATTTGATGGGTTTTAATATTCGAACTTATCTAAAAAGTCAATCCATAATCCAATTAACTCTATGGAGTGTGATTATTAGCATTTTTTCTTTCCTGGTTATTTTTGTTGTCTTTTATGGAGAGAATTTTTGGGAAAAACAAACCCTTAAATATAATTATGATTTATTATTAAATGCTTCTAGTGTTCAAGCTAAAATACAAGCAAATATTACTCCCATAGAAACCATAAAACGAGATATAAATTCAACGGAGGCGGATAAACAATCCAAGATAAGAAATATTGTCAATCCAATGCTTAATAATCTTAATAAAAATGATTTTCTTGTAGGTTATTATGATAATGAATTAAATCTTTTAGTTAAAAACAGAGATGATGAAAATATAACGTTTGAAGAAGCTGATTCCGGGGCATTATCGCTAAAAGAATTATTGAGTGGAGCTGCCGGTAAGAAGGGAATCAAAGTTATCCTTCCGATTTTTAATGAAGGAATTACCGTCGGCTATGTTTGGGCCTATACTCATAATAAAAATTTAATTTTAATGTCATTTAACGAGTTGACGGCAATCATTATTCTAGCCTTAACTGTATCTGCAATTATAATTATTTTTATAAGGAAGCATATGAAAGAAATTGAATCTTATATGGGGGAATTTTGCAATATAATCTGTAATAATGATAGCCAGCAACATGAAAATATTTTAATAAAACTACCGGAATTAAAACCGGTTTTAAATAAAATAACTTGTTTTACAAATGATTTGAAACAGATGAATTTAACTTTGGAAATATCTCGTCTGAACATAATGAAAATTATGGAGGGTATTTCAGACGGTTTTTATGCTCTGGATCGTGACTGGAAATTTACATTTGTCAACCATAGAATTAAACTTGTAACCAATAGTGCGGATTTGGTGGGAAAAAGTATCTGGGAGGTATTTCCCGAGGTTGTCAACACTTTAACCTATGAAAAAATGCAGGCAGCTATGGCTCACAATGAATCGGTTCATTGGGAAGCGGGAGGGTTGGCAAATCCCGATCAAAAACATGAATTTCACGCCTATCCTTATAAGGAAGGGTTGACCGTCTTTTTTAGAGATATAACGGAGTCAAAGCGACAACAACAAGAATTAGGCCGGTTGGAAAGACTTAATTTAATTGGGCAATTAGCAGCAGGAATCAGCCATGAAATTAGAAATCCTCTGACCACAGTTAAAGGCTTCCTGCAGTTTTTTGGCACTAAATCCCAATATGGGAATGATCAAGAATATATGGAATTAATGATCTCTGAGATTGATCGAGCTAATACGATTATTACTGATTTTTTATCTTTAGCCAAAGCAAACTCGGATAATATGAAAACACAAAATCTTAATGAGATTATTAATAAAGTACTGCCAATGCTTCAGGCGGACGCTTATAACAATAATAAAGAGGTCATTGTTGATTTAAATATCTTGCCGGATATTTTAAT
Organism: Desulfosporosinus orientis DSM 765; assembly: GCF_000235605.1. Lineage (GTDB taxonomy): Bacteria > Bacillota > Desulfitobacteriia > Desulfitobacteriales > Desulfitobacteriaceae > Desulfosporosinus > Desulfosporosinus orientis. The sequence goes on along the minus strand of NC_016584.1, from coordinate 4,125,970 downwards.
TAATGAAAATGAAATAAAACAGCTGATTTTAAACTTAGTGCGCAATGGCTTGGAAGCCACGGATGAACATGGACAAGTCAGGATTAGTACCTATTTAAATGAGGATAAAGTGGTTTTGGCCATCAAGGATCAGGGTCAGGGGATCCCTCAGGAAGTTCAAGAAAAAATAGGAACTCCGTTTTTTACGACCAAAGACAGCGGAACCGGTTTGGGGCTAGCTATTTCTATGGGGATTGCTCAGAGACACGGAGCGATGTTCGAATTCAAGACAGGTCCCCAAGGAACCGTTTTTTATACCATGTTTTCTATTCGCAACCATATGTGATTATCCCAGGTCGAAAAGCTCTTTTAACTCTTCTTCACTCAGCTTGGAAAGCATGGTTTCTCCAGGCTGAATGACGGAGTCAATAAGGGCTTTTTTTTGATTCTGCAATTTTTGAATTTTTTCTTCGATGGTTCCTTGGGCAATGAGTTTAATGACTTGAACAGAGTTTTCTTGTCCAATCCGATGAGCCCTATCAGTTGCCTGGTCTTCAACGGCCGGATTCCACCATGGATCATAGTGAATCACCATATCTGCGCCGGTTAAATTCAATCCGGTTCCCCCGGCTTTCAGTGAGATCAGAAAAACCTTACCTTGTTGGGAATTGAAAGCATTGGCCATGGACATTCGTTCCGAAGCTTTGGTAGAACCTGAAAGATAGAAATACTCAATATTCTCAGAGATAAGATGGTCTTGAATAATATCGAGCATGGTTGTGAACTGTGAAAAAATAAGGATTCGATGACCGCTGTCCAGAGCCTCAGCTAAAATTTCCTGCAAGAGGAGCATTTTGCCGCTTTCTCCGGTATAGTTTTCAATGAACATTGATGGATGGCAACATATTTGCCGAAGTCTGGTTAACGCTGCTAAAATTTGCAGGTGGCTTTTATTAAACCCTGCAGAAGCAATTTCTTGAGAAATTTTCCTGCGTGCTTCTTGTAAATAGGCCAAGTATAATTTCTTTTGTTCTTCGGTCATTGGAGCATTCAGTTGGCTTTCAATTTTATCCGGGAGTTCTTTCAAGACATCCTTTTTGAGGCGTCTCAAAATAAAAGGGCTGACATGACGGCTTAATTCAGCAGTCATTGCTGAGTTTTCCTCTTTAATAATGGGAATTTCGTATTTTTTGCGAAAGTCTTGTTGAGAAAGAAGATAGCCTGGCATGATAAAATTGAAAAGGGACCAGAGCTCAGTAAGAGAGTTTTCAACGGGCGTTCCAGTCAGGGCAAAGTAACCCTTAGCCTGAATCTGTTGAGCAGATTTTGCATTAAGTGTTTGTGGGTTTTTCGTGTGCTGGGCTTCATCCAAAAAACAATAGGAAAATTGGATTTTGCTGAACTGATCAATATCCCTCCTCAAGATAGGATATGAAGTAACAACTATATCCCATTGTGATTCCAGGGTTGTTAAAAGAGCAAGTCGTTCTTGAGGAGTTCCCTCCACAATGAGAACTCGCAAAGAAGGAGTGAACTTTTTGGTTTCTTCCTGCCAGTTGTAGATTAATGAGGTTGGGGCGACAACAAGCACAGGGTGCAGGTGATTATCCTCTTGCTTTGCTGACAAGATGAAGGAGAGAACTTGTAAGGTTTTACCCAGTCCCATGTCATCGGCGAGGATACCTCCCAGCCCGTACCAGGTTAAGGTTTTCAGCCATTTGAAACCGGTTTTCTGATAATCCCTCAGGACAGGCTGCAGTTCGTCTGGAACTGCAAATTCACCATCTTGGGGTTCGAGAATATTTTGAACCAATTCCCTGAAAGCATGGTTTTTGTCCAGTCCTGTAAGGTTGGCTTGACGAAGGAAACTGTCGATATATAAGGCCCGGTATTTTGGCAAAGAAATGGTGCTGTTATTCAGGCTGCTGGAGTCCAGGTTTAAGTTATTGATGAGTTCAGCTACAGCTGTAAATTCTTGTTGGCTTAAATCAAGAAAGGAGCCATCTCGGAGACGGTAGTATTTTTTCTTTAACTTAAGGGAATCGAAAATCCTTACTAATTCATCAGAAGGAATATCTGAATACTGAAAGGATACTTCCAGGATGTCCAAGGTTTCATTGAGGCGCACATAACCGGAAAATGTGGTTGAGCTGCGAAGTTTAAGCTTGAACTGATCTGAATAGTACAGTTCGGCAAGATTTTGCAGCTGAGGCAGCCATTTAACCGTAAAATTAAATATTTTTTCATCGTCTTCCAGATGAATGCCTCCCCGGGAAACCATGAATTCAGCTTGCTCAAAAATCCTTAAGATGTTGCGTTCCTGTTCTAAGGAACGAATTAGGATAAGATTACTCTCCCTTCCATCGCTCTTATCTTTGCTTGAAGCAAAGGGATTGATAACCGTTTCGCCATAGTGAAATTCCAGACGAGCTGTGATACCCAGATCTGAGGCACGGTCAAAATAGATCTTGGCTTTTAAGTTTTCATAGGCGAACTTGCTTTCGAGAATGGGTTCAACGGAAACTTGCCCAAGTTTCTTGATTTGGGGCAGCGCCTCTGAAGCGAAAAACTCTTTCTGTTCAGAGGGGATAAAGATATGATTAGACATTCTTTTCTGAAGTGCGGTAATAATGGAAGGAAGCAAGTCTTTTTGTGTTGCCGTGGCCATATAAATCTCTTGCTTGTAGATAAAATAGTTCCCGTCAGGTGTTAGTAAAAGGGGAAGCTCATCGCTGTCAACGGCGAGAGTAAGATTTTGATCCTGGGTTCTTAAGGAAAATTCTATTGGCAGCCCATCTCGGATTATTTGGGCAGGTTTTGGTGGGGTTGACTCTAACCCTATAAGAAATTCTTTATCCCCTAAAGCGTCTAAAAACTTGGAAAGGTAATAGCCCGTTAAAGGCAAGGACTTGGTATTTAAAACAGCCGCAGAGTAATAAGGTCCCTGTATCTCCGCTAAGGAAGTATGCTGATCATACATTTCTTGGAGCATAGCAATAATAGGACGGTCCTCTGGGCAGAAGGACTGCCTTGTTGGCTCAAAGGTGAATTGCTTTCCGAATTCCAGGGATTGACCGCTTCTAATGGATCTTAATAGTTGTCCGATATCCTTTACCACATAGAGACGCTGAAGACCGAGTTTAAGCTGTAAATGGGCAGAAAGCCTTTGGCTGGGTGAAATATAAAGTTCTATGTTCACCGTCAGTTTTTCACTCAGGGATTCGGGGGTATGGCTGGCAAAAACTGCGAAGAGGTCATCAAGAAGCTGGTTTTGATTTGAGGCAGCCGGCCAGACTTTGGGTAATCGCTCTTGAGCGGTTTTCATGACGGCAATAACATGCTTACAGGCACCAGAATATTCTGTAAAGGCTGGACAGCTGCAGCGGTAAGAACGCAGCGATCCATCCTCTTCAAAGGCCAGCTGTACAGTATACCTCAAACCACCGATTACCGATGCCGCTACAAGCCTTTTATCTGGTGAGAACATAAAGCGGATGACTCGGCCAGCCATGTGGTAAGATAACCCTTTTCTATAGGCGCGATCATTATGAGCAAGATCGATAATGTCTTGTTCGGATAGCAAAAAACGAAGAGACATAATAAACTCCTTTAGAACCTAATTTTTTGTTTCTAATATAATCAAGGAGATCAATTAAGAATACCATAGTTGGACTTTATCGTCTAATTTGGAAGTAGTGGATAATACCACAATTAGGATATAAAGTTTGATTATATGATAAAATATGACATAAAATCTGGTTATAATGGATTATGTTGTAGTATATTGTATGCTAAAGAGGTATATGCTATAATGTTGTCAAAATTTATAATACATATAAAATAATATGTACGTTAAAAGTTCAATGAAGAGCTTATGCGATAAAGGCAAACTCCGCGAAAGCTGGGGACGCAAAGCCACGGGTCTTAGCATGATTGGGTGAAGACAGCCGGGTTACCGAAAAAATTGTTTGTCGCCGTAAGGCGATTTTTTATTTTGGCGGGATGAGTGCATAATCAGGAAAGTACTCATATTCACAAAAAGGTTTTAAAGATTATTGAAGGAGGTTAATTAGGATGGTTTTCAGGGATATGAAATTAAGAAACAGAATCATGATTTCTACCGGCTTTGTGGTCATAGTTTCCTTTGTTATTGTTATTTTTCTTGTCGGGATAAAAGCGCAGACAATGGCCAAAACATCAGCTTATGAAATTGCCGACCGGACTGCAGAGCAATATGCCAGCCAAGTAACAAACGAATTAAACTCATCGATGGATGCTACGAGGACTTTGGCCTCAACGTTTAAAGGCATGAAAGAAACGAATATGGTCCAGCGAAGCTCGATGAATGCGATGATTGTGGATGTCCTCAAAGATAATCCCAAATTTATGGCAACATGGACCTTATGGGAACCCAATGCTCTTGACGGAAATGACAGCGCTTATGTTAATCAACCCGGTCATGATGCCACAGGGCGATTTATCCCCTATTGGAACAGAGGCAATGGGGAAATTACCCTTGAAGCACTGGTTGATTATGATAAGCCAGGTGCTGGGGATTACTATTTAGTACCTAAAGAGACGAAAGAAGAGACACTCGTTGAGCCTTATGATTATCCTATTAATGGGAAAACCGTCTTAATCACGAGTGTTGTAGTCCCCATCATCAATGCTCAAGGTACATTTCTGGGTGTCGCAGGGACGGATTTAGAGTTAAGTGCCATACAGAAAATGATTGCTGGGATAAAACCTTTAAAGACGGGAAGCGCAAGCCTTTTTTCCAATAAAGGGGTCTATGTGGCGGATCCGGATTCGGAGAAGATTGGGCAGGATGTAGGAGATGTGGCTGTGAAGGAAGCTATCTCCAAGGGCAGCGTTTATTCTGTAACGGATGATAATTATTACAGAGTCTATGCACCTATTAAAGTCGGCAATTCTACCACGCCTTGGTCGATTATGATCAGTGTGCCCATGTCCACAGTACTGGAGCAAGCAGATTCCATACGTAATTTTTCCATTTTAGTAGCATTAGTTGCTATTTTAGCTATCGGCATAGTTCTGTTTATCGTGTCCAGCAATATTACGAAGCCCATTGTTCATACCAGTAAAGTCCTGAAGGATATTTCCGAAGGTGAAGGGGATTTAACACAACGATTAGAGAATCAAGGAAAAAATGAGGTTGGAGAGTTGGCCAGCTACTTTAATCGCTTTATAGAAAACATACATAGCATTGTCAAAGAAGTTAGTGTTACTGCGGAAAACTTAGGGTCGACTAGTGAAGAATTGTCCGCAGCCGCAGAGGAGGCAACGGCTTCCAGCGAGCAAGTTGCCAATACTTTAGGTCAGCTTGCCGATGGTGCTAGTGAGCAGGCAATAGCCGTAGGTAATACCAGCAAGGTTATTGAACAGCTATCGGTCAATGCTCAACAAGTTGCTGAGAATGCAGAAAATGTAAATCAAAGCAGCAGTAAAGCCGCCCAGGCGGCAGAGGTGGGAGCTCTGCAAGCTGAAAATGCCGTACAAAAAATTCAGCAAATCCAAGAGGTTTCTGAACAAACGGCAGAGGTCGTTAACCAGTTGGGACAAAAATCTACAGAAATTGGTCAGATTGTGGACGTTATCAGAGGTATAGCGGAACAAACCAATTTATTGGCTTTAAATGCCGCCATTGAAGCTGCCCGTGCCGGTGAGCAAGGAAGGGGGTTTGCCGTAGTAGCCGAAGAAGTTAGAAAGCTTGCAGAACAATCCTCTTCTTCCACGGCTCAAATCGCCACCCTCATTGGCAATATACAGCGTGAAACAGAACGAGCTGTCGGTGTGATGGAAAAAGGAAAAGTAGAGGTAGCGGCGGGAGTTCAGGCCGTAAATCAAGCAGGTGAATCCTTTCAAACTATTGTTGGTGAAGTGAATAGTGTTGTAGCGCAAATCAAGCAGGTTACTGACGCGGCTCAGCATATGGCAGCTGGGATTTCCGAAGCCGTTCACTCCGTCGAAGGCATTGGGGTTATTGCAGAGCAGAGTGCGGCCAGTACCCAGGAGGTTTCAGCTGCTTCAGAGGAACAATCGGCTACGATGAGTACCGTTAGTCAGTCAGCAGAAAATTTGGCAGATCTTGGCAGAAACTTGGGTCGGCTTGTGGGTGAATTTAAATTATAATGTAATCTCAAAATAGCTCTAGTCGATGAAAAATCCGATTCCCCAAACAGAGGAGTCGGATTTTTTGTAGTTTGTAAAGAAATGTCGATTAATACATGATTTTAGATAGAGGAAAATAGTTAAAGGTGCAGAATCAAACTAAATGAGGTGATTGACTACAAAAGCTTAGGGGGAATGTTCGTTGCTTATTACCTGCGATAATAGCGTACAAATGGGCTATATCTACCTCATGCCTAATGAAGCGGCTGACGAGTGCACTCTTGACAAAAGTGATATTGGCCTTTACTATGACTTGAATAGTCTCAGCATCCCAAGGATAAAATGGCTGAGCATGGGTCAAAATTTGAATCAAATGCCCTTGGCAACAAGGACCTATCGAGAAGCAGTCGATAAAGCGTTCTATTGTGAGTATTGGAACGATTTGGATAATGAAGGCTATATGATGGGAGTTGAATTATATCTGCCGGAAGAAAGTTTTGTAACTCTGGTTGCTCATCAAGCTTTTAAACTCTACGACATTCGCTGGCGTAATTGTGACTTTAGAGTGCTTACCTTGGAAGCTTATCATGACGTCTTTAATAAACGCAATGTTATTTATCCTTTAACTAAGGAAAAGGATGCCTTTGTAATATTAGGAATTGACCCTGTAACCAAAATTGCCAAAGTTATGGCTCTCATTTCCGCTAGAGACGATATTTACCCCATTGATTACATGCGCAAGCCGCTGTTTATTCTCGCTAATTCCAGTCGCTATTATAATGAAGTCAGCAGTATGACGTGATGATGTGTCCGTGCTGAGCATCCAGGGACTATAAGAGGCTGCCATTAAACTTCGGTTTGTGGCAGCCTTACGATTTCTGCGGATACTCAACTTTAACCTAAACTTTACAGGACAGTAATTTCTTATTAACAATTGCCCGGTATAATGAGCTAAGAAAACACTGGAACTATTGAAAGGAATGAGGTGCATGATGGAATTGTTAGTTGATTTGCATACCCATACTACTGCTAGCGGGCATGCGTATAGTACAATTACGGAAAATGCTTTGGCAGCTTCGCGACGAGGAATCAAATTATTGGGAATGACAGACCACGGTCCAAGTATGCCGGGTGCTCCTCCCCTTTATCATTTTGATAACTTATCTGTTCTTCCGGAGGAATTGTATGGAGTGAGAATTCTGCCGGGAGTTGAAGCAAACATCATCAATTTCGAGGGAGAGTTAGATATGCCTCTAACCTATTTAAGGCAGCTAAAGCTCATTCTCGTAGGATTACATCCTGTTTGTTATCCTGGAGGCACATGTGAAGAAAATACCCAGGCTTATATAAAAGCCATGGAAAACCCATATACAGATATGATGGTTCATCCGGGACGGCCGGATTTCAGCATGGATCTTGAAAGAATCGCCTATGTTTCCGCTGAATTGAATATCCCTGTAGAGATTAATAACAGTTCTCTGTCAACTATTAGAGAAAAGGGTAAGGCGAAAGAAAATTGTCGTTCTATGGCCCGTTACATGGCAAAATATCATGGCCCTGTAATATTGGGAAGCGATGCTCACTTCTGGGACCGGGTAGGAGAGTTTTCTGAAGCAAGGGAATTAATTCTTGAAACTGGAATTTCAGAAGATCAGATCCTTAACACCTCTCCTGAACGAGTTTTAGACTATTTATCCACCCGGAGAAAACGTCGATCGGATCTTAATACCGCTTCGAAGTATCAATTAAGTATTGCCTGAAAACAACACTGCAAATATAAAAAATAATCTCAATAAGCAAGGAATTCTGAGCGTTCTCTTCACTGTCCTAAGTGGAGTGGAACGCTTTGTCTTGTTGATTGCCAATTTTTAAGGAGCAGGGCGAAAATCTTAGAGCCTTGCTTTTATGCTCAGAAATCTTTAAAATTGGACATGACTTCTATATAGGGTTAACAGCATCGTGAAAACAAAAGGTCAAAGTGAATGAATTTTACAAAGTTTGAAGGAATACGCTGAAATCTAACGAATTATGAAAGAACGGAAATGAAACACAGAAGAGAGGTTCGAATAGTATTATGTTGACTGTGGAAAAAATTGGCGGCACATCCATGCTGCAATTTCAAAATGTCCTTAAGGATATCATCGGGTATCCCGGTTCTGAAGGGTTTCGTTATGGAAGAGTATTTGTTGTCTCCGCCTATGCTGGGATAACCAATATGCTTCTCGAAGATAAAAAGACCAAAGCCCCTGGGATATATCAACGGTTTATTAAAGGGGAAGATTACGAATCCGCCATGGATGAGTTGTTAAATACAGCTTTAGAAATCAATAGTAATTTTGTAAGCTTAGGTCTCGATGCCAAGATCTGCCGGAATTTTATGGTGGAGCGAGTGGAGCAAACCAAGGCTTACCTAAACAGTATGGAAGATATTATTGCTTCCGGTTATGTCGGGCGGGAGAGCATCTATTCTGCTGCGAGAGAACTCCTGGCTTCCATTGGCGAGGCTCATTCGGCCTTTAATACTGTTAATATACTGCGCAACAACTCAATTCAGGCAAAACTAGTTGACTTGACAGGGTTCCGGGATCCTAAGCAGCTGTCAATCAGTGAAAGAATTGAAAAGTCCTTTAAAAATGTTGACACTGATAATGCCATTATTGTCGCCACAGGCTATACCAAAGGAATCGAAGGAATTATGCGTGAATATGAGCGAGGCTATTCAGAAATAACCTTTTCTAAAATTGCCACTCAGCTTCATGCCGATGAAGCAATTATCCATAAAGAGTTTCATTTATCCTCTGCCGATCCCAAAATAGTGGGCGTGGAAAAAGCCATTCCTGTAGGCAGGACCAATTACGATGTGGCGGATCAGCTTGCGGACATAGGCATGGAAGCGATTCATCCCAATGCGTCGAAACCTTTGGAGATGGCTGGTATAAACCTGCGTATTAAAAATACCTTTGAACCGAATCATCCCGGTACAGTTATCTCAAATGATTATATCGGACCTCAAGCAAAGATTGAAATAATTGCCGGTTCGGACAAAGTTGTTATTTTGGAGATTCATGATTCGTCAATGGTCGGCGAAACAGGTTTTGATCTGGATATCATGAGGAAGTTTAAAAACTACAATATAAGCTACATTATGAAAACCACCAATGCCAACAGTATCTCCCTAGTCATCTGGGAAGCGGATTTTGAGGATGCTTTGGTAGAGGATTTAAAGGCAGATTACAGAACCGTAACCGTTCAGGAAGCGGCCATTGTATGTGTGATCGGCTCAAATATTGCCATGCCCCGGATTCTGGCTAGAGCAGCCAATGCCTTAGCTAAAAATGAAATTAACATTAAGTGTGTGTCTCAGTCCCTCCGTCAGGTCAATATGCAATTTGTCATTGACCGTACCATGTATGCTACAGCCATCAAATGTTTAAACGAAGATTTATGTTGGAGGAATCATGTGTCAATGGGGGAATACCTGTGTCGGTAGAAGCAGTAGCGGCTTTTTTAAAAGAAAAGAAACCAGAAATCACAATTTTAGAATTTGAGGATACCAGCACAGTTTCAAAGGCAGCCGATTCTTTGGGTGTATCGCCGGGAGAGATTGCTAAATCCTTGCTTTTCAAAGTTAAAGAGGACTTTGTTATGATCCTGATGGCTGGAGATAAACGTTTGGACAATCGAAAGTTCAAAGAAATCTTTCACGCTAAGGCTAAAATGCCTGAAGGGGAAGAGGTTGCGGCTGTCACGGGGCATCCCGTAGGAGGGGTTTGTCCTTTCGGGCTAAAACAGCCGATACCCATTTATTTGGATTATTCTCTGCAAGCTTACCCGCAGGTTTTTCCTGCTGCAGGTGCCTCGAACACAGCAATTAAGCTGAATCCTGAAGAATTGCAGGCCTTGACTGACGGACAGTGGATCGATGTAATTCAAAGCTAGGATGGATTGTAAATAGCGGCAGAGATTTCGGTTGTGAAGAGCCGAAATCTCTGCCGCTATTGTCGTCTATCGTTTGACCATTTCTTTTCTAAGGACTATTATTAAGAAGTCAAGCATGAAAGTAACAGCAGGAAGGACTTCAGGAATGGGATCACATATTTATAGCAAGCAGAATGTTTCAGCAAGTTACTTAACCAATAAATATTGGGTTATTGTCATAGCTCTATTTTGCTCAGTTCTTTGGGGAAGCGCTTTTCCCGTATTAAAGGTGAGTTATCTGGAATTAGGCATCCAGCCCGATGACCGCTCGGCCATCATTGTCTTCGCTGGAGTGAGATTTTTTTTAGCCTCAATGATTATCTTTTCCATAACTGTACTGGGATTTCGTCAGTCTCCGAAAGTAAGGGGCAGGGTCTTGCCCCAGCTTTTATTATTAGGTATTCTTCAGATCAGTTTGCAATACTTTTTTTTCTACAATGGTTTGGCTCATACCTCTGGGATGAAGGCTGCAATTTTATCTTCGGCGAGTACTTTTTTTGTGGTGGTTTTGGCCCATTTTGCCTATGCAAATGATCGTTTGGACTACCGGAAAGTCATCGGTTTAATCGCCGGCTTTGCAGGGATTATTTTTATAAATTCAGGTGAAGACTTTAGCTTGGAGTTTTCTTGGCTTGGGGAAGGATTTATGATTCTATCCGGTCTCGTCAGTGCGCTGGGTACTATCTTAGCAAAAAGGATTTCTCAAGAGGTTCACCCTTTTGTCCTTACGGCCTGGCAGATGCTGTTGGGATCCTTACTCCTGATTATGGCGGGCTTGCCCGGTTTGAGACCTCATACCCTGAACGTAACTCATACAGCCCTGATTCTTCTTGTCTATTCTGCTTTTTTGTCGGCAACAGCTTTTTCTTTATGGTATGCAATTCTCAAATACAATAAGGCTGGAGAAATCAGTGTTTATAAGTTTATGACCCCTGTTTCAGGTTCCATTTTATCGGCCTTGCTGATTCCTAAGGAACATTTGTCAGCGAATATGTTTGTGGCTTTGCTCTTGGTAGCCCTGGGTATTATTGTAGTCAACCATCAAGGCAAAAGCAGAAAGACAACCCCTTAAACTGCGAAGGAGGTCTGTATGGAGATTATTGGCAAGATCATGCTCTATGTTATCATGATCTGTTGTATCTTAGGAGCCTTGGCTTCAGCAATTAAAGAGGAATCGGGACTGGGTAAGGCCTTTGAAGAAGGATTGCAAACTGTCGGGACTTTATTCATGCCCTTGACAGGGCTTATGATATCCGTGCCCTATCTGACTCGATTTACCCAGAAAGTCTTTGGAGAGCTCTATCATAGAATTGGGGCAGATCCGGCGATAGCAGCAACGACCTTTATCCCCAGTGATATCGGAGGTTATTTATTAGCCCATCAAATAGCTGAAACACCGGAAAACTGGATTATGGCTTTAGTTGTCGGGTATATGGCGGCACCGGTCATTTCCTTTAATATACCGGTGGGCTTGGCGATGTTAGACAAGAACGATCACGGTTATTTGGCCTTAGGAGCTATGTCGGGGATTATTGCTATTCCCTTGGGGGTATTAACAACCTGCCTTATTCTCTTTATAACCAGCCCAGCAATCAGGACGGCTTTTTCTACCATTGGTCCCGCAACCTATCATCTTACTTTTCAATTAAGCAGTATTTTTCTAAATCTAATCCCATTGAGCATTTTTTGCCTTTTACTTGCTTTAGGGCTCAGGTATTTGCCTAACAAGATGATCAAAGGATTCATGGTCTATGGCAAGGTGCTGATGTCCACCTTAAAGATGATTGTTGCTTTCGCCATTGTTGAATATTATACGGGTTTTTTCAGTAAGTTTTTAGGGGGATGGGGTTTTAGCCCTCTCCTAGCAGATGAACAGGAAAGTTTCAGAGCCATTGAGCTGTTGGGGACGATTGCCATGATGCTGGCCGGAGCCTTTCCCATGGTCTATTTGATTCAAAAATACTTGCACAAACCTTTAACAAAACTGGGCAGTTTAGTTGGCATGTCGTCAGTAGGAAGTGCCGGCTTGCTTGCGGCGTCAGCCAATGCTTTGGCCATGTTTAAAATGATTAAGGAGATGCCGGCAGGGGACAAAATTATGTGTATTGCCTACAGTGTATGTGCAGGCTATTTTCTGGGGGACTTTTTAGCTTATTCAACTAATTTCCAGCCTACGTTAATGTTTCCCATACTGGTTGGGCAATTTACGGGAGGCCTGGCGGGTATTTTGGTGGCTAAAAAAATCGCCCTGCCTTTGGCCCAAAGTGTCGGGCCTCAGAATTTTCCCGGGGATGATAAAACCTTAAGCACAAAGATCTAATTGAACCAGTGCCAAGGATAAGAATAAAAGATAGGAAGTATGTTATGGGTAAGACATTAGTATTAACAGAGAAACCATCCGTTGGTCGGGAAGTTGCCCGAATCCTCCATTGTAATCAAAAAGGAAAAGGCTGCTTTATAGGTCCGAATTATGTTGTCGTATGGGCCTTGGGGCATTTAGTGACCCTGGCAGATCCGGAATTATATGATGAAAAGTACAAAGACTGGAAAATGGAAGATTTGCCCATGCTTCCGGATAAGATGGAATTAGTGGTCATGAAAGAGACGGCTAAGCAATTTGGTGTGGTTAAGAACTTAATGAGGAGTCAGGAATTTTCAGATCTTATCATTGCTACCGACGCCGGGCGGGAAGGAGAGCTGGTGGCCCGCTGGATTATTAAGAAAGCCGGCTGGAAAAAGCCTCTCAAGCGTCTTTGGATTTCCTCACTAACGGAACGAGCCATTAAAGAAGGGTTTCAGCATTTAAAGCCGGGCAAGGAATACGAAGCACTTTATGCAGCCGCTGAATGTCGTGCTGAGGCGGACTGGTTAGTGGGTTTAAATGTCACCAGAGCTTTAACCTGTAAATACAATGCCCAGCTCTCGGCGGGCCGGGTGCAAACCCCTACTTTGGCAATGATTGTGGAACGGGAGCAGGAGATAAAAAACTTTGTTCCCAAGGACTATTGGACGATAAATCTGCGGGCCCGGGGTTTTAACTTGCGCTGGCAAGACTCTAATGGGCAAACGCGTATTTTTGCTAAGGAGAAAGCGGAGGCCCTGGCAGCAAAACTAAAGGGACACTCAGGAGAAGTGGTTGAGGTGAAAAGGGACGCCAAAAAAGAATTGCCTCCCTTGGCCTATGACCTCACGGAGCTGCAGAGGGATGCCAACCGTAAATATGGGTTTTCTGCCAAAACAACCTCGTCTGTGATGCAGCAGCTCTATGAAAATCACAAACTGGTAACCTATCCCCGTACGGATTCCCGCTATATTAGTGAGGATATGGTATCCACCTTGCCGGAACGCCTGAAAAGCATTGCTCTTGGACCTTATGTTAATTTAGCCCGAGGTATTTTGCGGAATAAACCCATAGTAACCAAACGGTTTGTCGATGGCTCAAAGGTATCTGATCATCACGCCATTATCCCCACAGAACAGCCGCCTGCTTTATCCAGACTCAACTCGGAAGAATTGAAAATCTATGATTTGATTGTCAAACGGTTTCTGGCTGTACTGTCTGCCCCCTTTGAATATGAACAGACCTTGGTTAAAGTAGCTGTTCAAAAGGAAGTTTTTACGGCTAAAGGCAAAATTGTCAAGAAACTTGGCTGGCGAAGCGTTTACGAAGGGCAGGGGACTTGGGATGATGACAGTGACGATGGAGAAAAGGAAGCAGAGCAGACTCTTCCGGAAATCAGCAGGGGAGAGATTCTCTCTAACTTATCCGTTGATTTAGCTTCTGGGAAAACCAAGCCACCGTCAAGGCACACGGAAGCAACCCTTCTTTCGGCCATGGAGCATCCCGGAAAGTTAATAGGGGACCAGAAGCTGCGGGAGGCCATGGAGCAAAGCCACGGACTGGGTACCCCTGCAACCCGTGCCGAAATCATCGAAAAGCTCTATAATTCCTTTTATATGAGCCGGCAAGGGAAAGAAATCGTTCCTACGTCCAAAGGGATTCAATTGATTGGCTTGGTTCCTGCCGAATTAAAGTCGCCGGTTTTAACAGCTAAGTGGGAGCAACAGCTTACGGAAATCAGTAAAGGTAAGGTCAACAGTCAAGCTTTCTTAAAAGGAATCAGGGGTTATACCATTCAATTGGTATCCACAGTTAGTGGAAGTACTCAGACCTTTAAGCATGATAACTTAACGAGGAATAAATGCCCGGAGTGTGGAAAATACCTTTTACAAGTCAAGGATAAAAAAGGTGAGATGTTAGTTTGTCAAGACCGTGAATGCGGCTATCGCAAACGACTGACCCAAATCTCCAATGCCAGATGCCCGGAATGCCATAAAAAGCTGGAGCTGAAAGGGGATGGAGAGAATAAGTTTTTCTCCTGTGTGTGCGGCTACCGGGAAAAACTGTCCGTCTTCACCAAACGACGGGAAGCAGAAAAAGGAAAAATGAATAAAAAGGATGTCAGCCGCTATTTGCATAACCAAAAGGACGACGGCCCGATCAACACGGCTTTGGCCGATGCCCTAGCGAAATTCAAGAAGCAGCAATAGGGTAATAAAACGTCCTTAACAATAATGGAACCGGCTATCAAGGATAGGGTGTTGGCGGAGACCCCAAGTTAATTTCAAAATTCGGCTGTTTTAGATCTTACTAATCCAGATTAGTAGATTCTTAAACAGCCGAATTTTTTAACTGGAGAGAAAGTTTTACCCTTGTGCCAGGACTGCCCGGAGGCAGATACTGCCTGCATGCAGTGCCTGATGGCCTGTGCAGCTGTTTCAGATCCCCTTATACTGGTTGAGTTTATAATAAAGGGTTCCCCGGGAGATCCCCAGGAGTTTGGCGGCAGCAGTCTTGTTGCCGTTGGTTTTTTCTAACGCCCCTCTAATCTGTTCTATTTCCTGGCTATTCCCCCTGGCGGGGAAATCCCGTCTTAAGAAAGTCGAAGATAAGGCGGAGGCTGAAGCAGCTAAAGAGGGGCTGCAGGAGGAAAGGCTAGGCGGCAGGTACTGAGAATTCAAAATCTCTCCTTCAGCCAGGATGGCCAGCCGTTCAATGACATTGCGCAGTTCACGGATATTGCCGGGCCAGTCATAATTTAAAAAGTTGAGCATGACTTCGGCATCAAGAGCAGGAATGGGTTTGTTGTATTTTAGAGTGAACTCTTGAAAAAAGGTCTGAACCAAATCGGGAATGTCCTCTGTCCGTTCACGAAGCGGAGGAATTTCCAGAGTAATCACATTCAGACGATAGTATAGATCTTCACGAAACTCTCCGCTGACAATCATTTTCTCCAAATCCCGGTTGGTAGCCGCTACAATGCGGGCATCCACGGTCAGAGGTTCCGTTCCTCCCACCCGGTAAAAGCGCTTATCCTGCAAAACCCGCAGGAGTTTGACTTGGAGTTGGGTGGGCAGCTCCCCAATCTCATCTAAAAAGAGAGTGCCGCCGTGAGCCAGCTCTAATTTTCCCGGTTTGCCTTTGCGTTCAGCTCCTGTAAAAGCTCCTCCTTTATAACCGAATAATTCACTTTCGAAAAGAGCTATGGGGATCGCTCCGCAGTTGACAGCGATAAAGGGCTTATCAGCCCGGGGGCTATGTTCATGAATTGCTTGGGCGAAGAGCTCCTTGCCCACACCGCTTTCTCCGGTGATGAGGACCGTTGCTTCACTGCCGGAAACTTTGCGGGCTACAGAAATAGTTTGCTGGATAGAAAGGCCTTTGCCGATGACTCTGCTGAAAGGATCCTTAGAAGGCCCGGCTTTATGTTTAAGGTCATGCAATTGGGAGCTGGCATGGGATAACTCTTCATTGAGGCGAACTACTTGAGTAATGTCCTGCTCCGCTGAAATGGCTCCTACGATCTTATCCTGGAAAAGGACTGGGGAAGCGTTGATTTGTACATGAGTCTCCGGCCGGGGGCGGTGATAGGCCTGGCGGATAGGCCCTCCCTCGTCAAGAATGGCCAGTGTGGCTAAGGCTGTACGCTCAAAGAAATTGGTGATGGGTTTCCCTGTAATAGCTTGTTCTGTAATAGAATACATGCTTTGAGCTTTCGCATTCCAATGAGTGACAATCCCATCCTGATTAACTACGGCCACAGCTTCGTTGACAGTATCCAGTAAGGTGTTATAAAAAGCATTCAATACGTTCCAGGATTCCAGCAGCCCTTCCAGAAGATGGGCAGGGGTGACAACCCCTTCGATCTCTCCCCAGGCATTGATCAAGATGATGGGACGGAGCTGTCCCAGGTGCTTTTGACAAAAACTGACGATGTCCACATCGGATCTGAGGGTGATTGGCGGCGTCCAGGGAAATTCGCTGAGTAATTGATCTGTGGGGGTAAGGAAGAGCGCTTGCTCTTTAGTCAGAACCCCGAGAATACGCTGGTTGGACTTGACGATTAAATGATGAGTAAGTGCCTGTTCTAAAGTATCTTTCAATTTCTGAGCTGCCGAGACAACGATAACATTCTTGTCGATGATTTTGGTCAGGGATAGAGATGTCATAATATCCACTCCTTAGTATTTAATTTACTCTAAGAAGGGAGATTTGGCCAGAGGGGTGTTTAAACAATTTGAACAAAAATGTCTAAGATGTTTAAACAAAATTGAGCAAATTGTTCTCTAACAGATAAGAAAAGGGCGTTTATGCCTGTAATTATACTGTATTTTTTTGTGCCTTCTGCAGGGATTCCAAAGGATCTGTCTAATAATAGAAACCATGATTCCATAAACATAAGAAGGAGGAAAAAAATGATTCGGAAAAAGAGTAAAGCCCTTGTTGCCATGAGCTTAGTGATGTCTGCTTTGCTTATGGTAAGCGGCTGCGGGGCGAGTAAGACATCAGAAAATGCCTCAAATGCAGCAGACAGCAAAGAACCTATCAAGATTGGTTTCCTGGGTGCCAAAACGGGTGATGTGGCAATCTACGGATTGAACACATTGAAAGGGTTGAACATGGCTGTTGAAGAACTCAACAAAGAAGGAGTTCTCGGACGTCAAGTAGAGCTGGTTGAAGAGGATAATGCAGGGCAAAAGGATCAGGCGATTAATATTACCAACAAATTAATCAGTCAGGACAAAGTTGTCGCTATTATCGGTGACCCAACTACAGGAATTACCCGGGTGGCAGGACAAATTGCCAACAGTAAAAAAACGGTTATCATGTCTGCAGGTTCAACTGGTACCAACGTCGTGGAAATTGGACCTTACGTTTTCCGGGATACTTTATTAGATACTATTGCTGCTCCGGCAACTATGAAGTACATTATTCAGGACAAAGGCTGGAAGAATGTAGCTTTGATTACTTCAAAGAACAATGATTACAGTGTATCTTTGTCAAAGATCTTTAGCGATGCTATCAAGGCTAATGGCGGAAATATCGTGATTGAAGAGTATATTCAAGATAAAGATACGGACTTTAGCGGACAAGTAACGAAGATTAAGGCCGCTAACCCTGATGTTATTGTATTCTCCGGTTATTACACTGAAGGCGCTCTTATCATGAAGAAGGCCCGTGAAGTAGGCATCCAGGCTGTTATGGTCGGAGGAGACGGACTGCAAGGGGACGATCTCATGAAAATCGGCGGAGCTGCTGTAGAAGGTTCTATCTCCTATGCAGGCTTCTCTCCGGAACAGCCCACACCCAACACAGAGAAATTCATTAATGCCTTTAAAGCAAAATATAACAATGAATTGCCTGACTTGTTTGCTGCCCAAGGTTATGATGCCTTAATGCTTATTGCTAAAGCTATCAAAGATGCCAACAGTGCGGATCCTGAAGTCTTTAAAGATACCTTGGCCAAAACCAAAAACTATGATGGTGTTTCCGGCTCCATCACCTTCCAGGAAAGCCGTGAACCCATTAAGAGTCCGGTATATTTGCTGGAAGTTAAAGACGGCAAGTTTTCCTTGCTGAAAAAGGTGCCTATCGAAGTTAAATAATATTAAAACTAAATTCACAAAATTTCTTTAAATATTAGCAGTAGCAGCACAAGGTCCTTGGACCCGTGCTGCTACAAATCATTAAGAGAAAATTAACAACCTTTATTTTCCAAAATATTTCGTTAATTCATATTATTTAAGGAGGGCGCCAAATTTGCCGATTTTAAACAATCTGATGCAGCAACTTGTTAACGGGCTCGCCCTAGGAAGCATCTATGCCCTTATTGCTTTAGGCTACACCATGGTGTACGGTATCATCGGTATGATCAATTTCGCTTATGGCGAAATCTTTATGTTTGGCGCATATGCAGGCCTAGTGATAGCCTTGACTAATTATTCCAATATATATGTAGCGTTATTAGGCGCTACAATCATAACCATGATACTTGGAGTTGTGATTGAGCGAATTGCTTATAAACCCCTTCGTCGTTCATCAAGACTTTCTGCTTTGATCAGTGCTATTGGTGTGTCCATCTTCCTATCCTCGACAATGGTCCGGCTGAAAGGACCTAATACAAGAGGGTTCCCCACACTATTTGAAAATAAGATCTATGAAATAGGAAATTTCCAGATTACTATTTACCAAATCGTCATTATTGGGGTAGCAGGTCTTATGATGCTCGGTTTACACCTCTTTGTATCCTACACCAAGATGGGCAGGGCTATGCGCGCATGTGCACAGGATCAAGATGCGGCTAGCCTCATGGGTGTGAATATTGACCGGGTAATCTCTGTTACCTTTGCTATAGGTTCCGGTTTAGCTGGAACAGCCGGGGTTTTGGCAGGTATTTATTTTAACGCGGTGCAGCCGTATATGGGGCTTATGGCTGGTCTTAAGGCCTTTGCTGCGGCAGTTCTCGGCGGAATCGGCAGTATACCTGGAGCTATGATCGGCGGACTGGTTATTGGAATGACTGAAATATTAGGTATTACAGTCAACTTATCTCAGTACAAAGATGCTTTTGCCTTTGCCATCCTAATCTTGGTGCTTTTGTTCAAGCCTTCAGGAATCCTTGGACGTAAAGCCAATAAAAAGGTTTAAGGAGGGGATGGCGATGAAGAAATTATTAAACAACTGGATTATTCAAGTCTTGCTGTTCCTGGGTGTGCTTGCTTTAACTGCTTTAGTGGCTAATTTGATCAACGATCTCATTCCTGCCTATATACTCATGGTCGTGCTGTTTATTGGTATTAATTTAATTATGGCTTTAGGCTTAAATTTAATTACAGGGGTAACAGGTCAGCTTTCTCTCGGTCATGCGGCTTTTATGAGTATCGGGGCTTATTCTTCGGCCATTGCTACCGTCAACTATCACGTTCCTTTTCTTTTAGGTGTATTAATCGGGGGTCTTGTGGCAGGCCTTTTTGGAATTATTATTGGCTTTCCGACTCTGCGTTTGACAGGCGATTATTTAGCCATTGCAACCTTAGGTTTTGCAGAGATTGTTCGGGTCCAATTTACGAATATGAAGATTACCAATGGGGCCATTGGTTTCCTTGGGATTGAAGGCTCAACAACCTTTCCGATTGTTATGACCATTGTGGTTCTGACGATCTGCGCTATGGTTTGGCTGGAAAATTCCCGTAACGGCCGGGCCATGCTGGCTATTCGGGAAGATGAGATTGCTTCATCGGCCGTTGGGATTAATACTACCCTGTATAAGATTCAGGCCTTTGCCATAGGGGCTTTTTGTGCCGGAGTCGGAGGGGCTTTATTTGCTCACACAACCACTTTTATTCAACCTACGGACTTCGGCTTTCTTAAATCCGTTGATATCTTAAATATTGTTGTTCTGGGCGGATTGGGCAGTATTCCGGGAACGATTATTGGTGCTGTGGTTCTGACGGCAGCTCCGGAAATTTTGAGACCACTGGCCAATTACCGGATGATGGTCTACGGGGTACTCTTAATTATTATCATGATCTTCCGTCCTTATGGCTTAATGGGCGGAGTCAACCTAAGGCAGGCCGTTCGCCGTGCATTTATGCTGCCTAAGAAAAAACAGGCCGGACGGGGGGAATAAGGGTGAGCTTATTATCGTTAAATAACGTAACCATCCGCTTTGGCGGTCTGACAGCAGTTGATACTGTTAACTTAGAGGTAAAACAGGGTGAAATTTTAGCCTTGATTGGCCCTAATGGAGCAGGCAAAAGTACGGTTTTTAACTTGATTACCGGAATTTATAAACCTACTGAAGGGGAAATTACCCTGGCAGGCAAGTCCCTGGCAGGAGTTCCAACCCACAAGGTCGCAGAGATGGGAATCACTCGAACCTTCCAGACCATTCGCCTGTTTACCGAGCTTTCTGTCTTGGATAATGTTAAAATCGGTGCCCACTGCAGCGGCAAAGCAGGCTTGTTTCATGCTTTGACCCGGGTACCCGGCATGAAGCGGGAAGAAGCGGAAATCACGGAGAAATCTCTGGAAGCTCTTCAATTTCTTGATTTAGTGGGAAAACGAGAGGAATTGGCTAAAAATCTGTCCTATGGTGAACAGCGGCGTTTGGAAATAGCCCGGGCTCTGGTTTCCAAGCCGAAAATTTTACTGTTGGATGAGCCTGCAGCAGGAATGAACCCTCAAGAAAAAGTAGTGCTCATGGATATGATCCGCAAAATTCGGGATACGGGCATTACGATTTTTTTGGTTGAACACGATATGAAGCTGGTCATGGGTATTTCTGAGCGAATTGCCGTACTTGATTATGGCAAGCTCATTGCAGAAGGGCTGCCTCAGGAGGTCCGCAGCAATAAAGCTGTCATCGAAGCATACTTGGGCTCCGGTAAATTCAAAAGTAGAATTCGGCGCTAAGGAGGGCCAAGACATGTTGAAGTTAGAAAAGGTTGATGTGAGCTATGGCTCAATCAAAGCGTTACATGGAATTTCTGTGGAAGTAAAAAATAGTGAAATTGTGGCCTTGATTGGTGCCAATGGAGCTGGAAAAAGTACGACCCTGCGTACAATTTCGGGACTGCTGAAGCCTTCCAGCAAAGAGAGTATCATTACTTTTAAAGATGTACAAATTCAGGGGATGCCCCCTCACAAAATTGTCGAGATGGGCCTTTCCCACGTCCCTGAAGGGCGCCGGGTTTTTCCGGAGATGTCTGTTTATGAGAATCTCCTGATGGGTGCTCACAGCCGTAAAGGCAAGCCCGGTCAAGAAGATTTCGACCGCGTTTATCACCACTTTCCCAGGCTGAAGGAAAGAATTAAACAGGTGGCAGGTACTTTATCCGGCGGAGAACAGCAAATGCTGGCTATGGGCCGGGCCCTGATGACTAGACCGGATCTGCTGATTCTGGATGAACCCAGTATGGGTTTAGCCCCTATGCTGGTGGAAGAGATTTTCCACATCATTGAAGATATTAATGCCGCCGGCACAACCATCCTCTTGGTGGAACAAAACGCCCACTTGGCTTTAGAAATCTCCCACCGGGCCTATGTTTTGGAAACCGGTGAAATCGTCCTGGAAGGTCCGGCAAGAGAACTGGCCCAAAACGAAGATATCCGCAAGGCATACCTGGGCGAATAACGTAAAACATAAGCTAATATAGGCCATTCCAATGAATTAAGGAGCGTTTCCTCAAATTTCAGGCACAGCTGAGATTGGGAGAAACGCTCCTTTTGTTATTAATCAGCGCTTTTCTACACTACTCTCCTGCGCCAGCAGTATGGAAGGCTACCCTGAAAAAAGCTTCCTGAGTAGACAGCGGGTCGGTTCTTATGTCTGGCTCTGGGGCGGAGTGCTTTTCCGCTATGTTAACTCGTGCGAAGACGGTGCTGCAAGAAGGTTTAACCCGTGCGAAGACCGTGTCTTCGTCGTTCAGCACGCATCTGCGAGTTCCACCGCTGGCTCGCTGGACGGTTCGCGAGCGTGTCCGAACCTCTGGGTATTTCTGCATGTGTGCCGCTCCTTGCCATCCTTGGCACCGCGGCATCAGTCCATCCATGGACAAGTCCTGCGGCGCGCTACCGGGACGCGAACCGTCGGCAATCGCCTTAGCGCGGCTCCACTGACGCATCCGCTGAGCAGACAAGCGCTCCTCCTGCCTGTTTGTCGGGAGTGGAAGCAGAACTTTGGGGACTCAGGTAAGGCTTCGTAGATCTTAAGCGTATTTGGCATTTTTCATCATCTGATGGTGCTGCGGCAGCGGCATGAGGGTCTACTCTGAAAAAAGCAACCCTAAAGCCCCAAAACAATCTAAAGACCCGTGGACCTGAAAGCCAGGGCGGCTTCGTCCACAGGAGCGAACCCATTGCATGGAGAGGCGGTAAAAGCCCACAAGCGGCTGCGGGGAATGCGGAGCCTGGTTAACATCAGGTATTACCCGGAGGTTTGGCGCAGCTCCTGCGGCCGCGAGTGGGCGAGCCTCGGAATGCTGCGGTGAGCGGATGTGTCGAAGCTGCCCGCCCCAGGACACAGCCTTCGTCCCCTTTTAGCCTTTAATTGTGCGTTGAGCTGGCCGCATGGGTGTGCACCCAGGAACATGGCACAAGAATTGCATATTTTAATAGACAGAAAGCTACATAACTGGGGAGTGTGTTTTATGCGAATCACCGAGCATCCAATTTTAGACTTCCTGCGTGGAGAGGAAATTTCATTTTTCTTTGATGGACAAGAGCTGAAAGGCCATGAAGGGGAAACTATTGCAGCAGCCTTGCATGCAGCCGGAGTTCGGGTTTTAGGACATAGTCAGACAAGGCATCGCCCCCGTGGCCTTTTTTGCGCCATCGGCAATTGTTCTTCTTGCCTGATGGTGGTGGACGGAGAACCCAATGTGAGAATCTGTGTGGAAAAGCTTAAGCCCGGCATGCGAGTAGAAACTCAACAGGGAAAGGGGCAGCTAAAGTGAAAGATATAGAGATTCTCATTATTGGCGGCGGTCCGGCAGGTTTGAGTGCTGCCGTTGCGGCGGCTGATTTAGGGGCAAAGGTGCTTGTTGTAGAGAGAGATGAGAAACCTGGCGGTCAACTGGTTAAACAAACCCACAAGTTCTTTGGTTCTAAAAAGCAATATGCCGGGGACCGGGGCTTCCAAATCGGCAATTTGCTTATCGAACAATGTGCTCAGAATCCTAAAATTGAAGTTTGGAACGATACAACAGCTTTAGGAATCTATGAAGACGGAGTAGTAACAGCAGAGCAGCAGGGCAGGCACCTCAAAATCAATCCTCGCAAAATTATTGTTGCTACGGGTGCCTCTGAGAAGATGATTCCTTTTCCCAATAACGATTTGCCCGGGGTTTACGGGGCCGGAGCAGTGCAGACCTTAATGAATGTACATGGGATTGTTCCCGGGCAGCGTGTGCTGATGGTCGGTGCAGGTAATATCGGCTTAATCGTTTCTTATCAACTAATGCAGGCCGGAGTGGAAATAGCAGCGATTATCGAAGCAGCACCAACCATAGGCGGTTATCTCGTTCATGCCTCCAAGGTACGACGTGCGGGAGTTCCGATTTTGACTTCCCATACTATCCGGGAAGCCTACGGTGCAGATACTGTAGAAGGTGCCATTATCTCACAACTAGATGAGAACTGGCAGCCTATATCTGGGACAGAGCAAGATTTAAAAGTGGATGTTATCTGCTTGGCTGTCGGCTTAAGCCCCTTAACAGAACTATGTTTCCAAGCCGACTGCCGGATGAAATATGTGCCGGAGCTTTCCGGGCATGTTCCTATCAGAAACGAATCAATGGAAACCACTCGTCCGGGACTCTATGTTGCTGGGGATGTCAGCGGAGTTGAAGAAGCCAGTTCGGCTATGGTGGAAGGCCGCTTAGCAGGTATCTGCGCGGCATACAGCCTTGGTTATGGTGAGGATCTGGCTCCGAAGCTGCAAAGGGAGGCTCAGGCAGAGTTAAGGGAACTCCGCTCCGGTCCCGCGGGACAAAAGACCCTTGCCGGATTAGCTAAATTAATGGAAAAGGGGGAGGCGGCATGTTAAAGAAGACGGGAGTTCCCACAACTGAAGATATAAAGGCTGTTTCTCCCAGCCAAGAACGCTTAAACAAAGGTCCGGTTGCCGTCATTGAGTGCTTCCAGGAGATTCCTTGCAATCCCTGCACAGAATCCTGCAAACAAGGGGCAATTCAGCCAATGGCAGACATTAACGATTTGCCGAAGCTGGACCCCGAAAAATGCAACGGCTGCGGTGTTTGTCTCAGCCGCTGTCCGGGATTAGCTATTTTCATAGTCGACGGCTCCTTTAGTGATGAGGAAGCCATTGTCAGAATTCCTTTCGAATATCTGCCTGTCCCGCAAGTGGGAGAAGAGGTTATGGGCTTAAACCGCTCCGGGGAAGAACTGGGGATTTTTAAAGTCAATAAAGTCCAGTCGGGGGGCCAGAAAAACAAAACATACACAATATGGTTAGTTGTTCCCAAAGAACTGGCCATGGAAGTGCGTAGTATACGTTTGGGAGGAGTCCGTCATGGAAACTAAAGATGTGGTTATTTGCCGGTGTGAAGATATTACCCTGGACGAAATTCAGGATCTGATCAAGGAAGGGTACCGAACCATTGATGAGATTAAGCGTGTGCTGCGTGCCGGAATGGGCCCTTGCCAAGGACGAACTTGTCGGATGTTAATTGCCCAAGAATTAGCAAAGTTTTATGGCATTCCTGTGGGAGACGTTTTAATGCCGACTTTTCGCCCTACAGTGAAGCCGGTTAAGCTGGGCACATATGCGGAGGGTGAGTAGAGTGCAAAAGATAGCAAATGTTGTGATCATCGGCGGAGGAATTACCGGCTGTGCAGCTGCCTATGAACTGGCCCTGCGCGGGGTTAAGGACATAGTGGTTATTGAAAAACAATACCTGTCTTCCGGAGCAACGGGGCGCTGTGGGGCTGGAGTCCGCCAGCAATGGGGAACGGAAACCAACGCCATACTGGCCAGAGACAGTGTGAAACGCTTTGAGAGTATGAACGAAGAGCTTGAATATGATCGGGATATTGAATTTAAGCAAGGCGGCTATCTGATGGTTTCCTATACGGAAAAGGAATGGGAGCAATACAAAAAAAATGTTGCCGTCCAGCATAGCCTGGGGATTCCCACGAAAATGATTACTCCCCAGGAAGCCTTGGAAATTGTCCCTCATTTAAACACAAAGGGCTTGATCGGAGCCACTTTCTGCCATTCAGACGGGCATGCCAACCCTTTTCATGTGGTTGATGCTTATTATAAAGCTGCCGCCAGGCTGGGAGTGAAGTTTGAAACCTACACTTCGGTTACCGGTATCAAGCTGGAAAAAGGCAAAGTAACTGGGGTTAAGACTTCGAATGGGGATATCTTTGCCCAAACAGTGATCAATGCCTGTGGTTACGCTGCGGGACAAATTTGTGACATGGTTGGTTTTAAGCTTCCTCTTTATCCCCAGCGTCATCAGGCCTTAGTCACTGAACCTGTGGAGCCTTGTCAGGATCCCATGGTCATTTCACTCCATCATCGCTTATACTGCCAGCAGACCCCCCACGGCAGTTTTGTTATGGGTGTGGGAGATCCTAATGAACCTAAAGATTTTAATATTCAATCCAGCTGGCAGTTCCTGGAGGATGTGGCTCGTCAAGCCACAACAGTGTTGCCTTTGCTGAAAAATCTCCGTGTGGTTCGTCAATGGTCCGGTCTCTATGATATGAGTCCGGATGCCAATCCGATTTTGGATGAAGTTCCCGGTGCTAAAGGAATGTGGGTGGCCGCTGGGTTCAGTGGTCATGGTTTCATGGTTGCCCCACAGACAGCAGTCTTGTTAGTCCAGAAAATATTGGGACAAGAATGTTTCATGCCCATCGAACGATTTAGTCTGGATCGTTTCAGCGGCGGCAAGCTGGACCTGGAGTCCGCCGTCGTCTAATCTCAATTTATAAATTGGAGGAATAGAAATGAACAACGCTTATTTTCAAATTAAAGTTCCGGAAAATGAACCAATTAAAAGCTACCTGCCGGGGTCTCCTGAACGCCTTGCTTTAAAAGCAGAATTGGATAGACAAACAGCCAATCCCATTGAGGTACCTATCATTGTTGGCGGCAAAGAATATCGTACTGAGCATAAAGGAAAAATGATCTGCCCCCATGACCACCAAACAGTGCTTGGCGAATATTCCATAGCGGGTGAAAAAGAGCTGCTTATGGCCATCGAAGCAGCTGAAGCAGCCAAAGTGGAATGGGAAAACATGCCTTGGGAGCATAGAGCGACAATATTCTTGAAGGCTGCCGATTTATTGACGGGTAAGTACAGAGCCAAATTATCCGCTTCTTGTATGCTGGGTCAAAGCAAAAACCTTTTTCAAGCAGAAATTGATGTTATCTGTGAATTAGCAGATTTTCTCCGTTTTAATCCATACTACGTCCAAGAAATTTACAAACAGCAGCCCAACAACTCTGCCGGGGTTTGGAACCGTGTTGAATATCGTGCTTTAGATGGTTTTGTAGCGGCCATCACGCCCTTTAACTTTACAGCCATCGGCGGCAACCTGGCCACCGCTCCTGCTATGGTGGGCAATACGGTTTTATGGAAGCCATCTTCAACGGCAGTACTTTCCAACTACTATGTTATGCAAATTCTTATGGAAGCAGGGCTGCCCGCCGGAGTCATTAACTTCGTGCCTTGCCGGGGAGTTGACTTTGGTAAAGTGGTCATCAACCATCCTAAGATGGCAGGATTCCATTTTACAGGTTCAACCAGTGTCTTTAACGGTATTTGGAAACAAGTGGGTGACAATATTTCCAACTACGTCACTTATCCCCGCCTGGTCGGTGAGACCGGCGGCAAAGACTTTATCTTTGCTCATGAATCGGCAGATATTGAAGCGCTGACCTGTTCCATTATTCTGGGTGCTTTCGAATACCAAGGACAGAAGTGTTCTGCGGCATCCCGCGCCTATGTTCCCGAAAGCCTCTGGGGCCAATTAAAAGTACGTCTGGAAGAAGAAATCGCCAAGATAAAAGTGGGGGATGTTCGGGACTTTAGCAATCTTATGAATGCGGTGATTGATCAGAACTCCTTTAAAAATATCCAAAGCTACCTGGACTATGTCAAAGCATCCGAGGATGGTGAAATTATCATTGGCGGCGGCACGGAGGACAAAGTAGGCTACTTTGTAGAGCCTACGGTTATCCTGGCCAAGACACCCACATTTAAAACCATGGTGGAAGAAATCTTTGGACCGGTGCTGACGGTTTATGTCTATCCTAATGACAAATTCGAAGAAACCTTAGAGTTATGTGATACTTCTACAGTCTATGGCTTGACAGGTTCCATCTTCGCTCAAGACAGGGCGGCCATTGTTAAAATGTCCCAAGCCCTGGATCATGCGGCAGGCAACTTCTATATTAATGACAAACCTACCGGTGCAGTAGTGGGACAACAGCCTTTCGGCGGCAGCCGCGGCTCAGGAACCAATGACAAAGCCGGCAGTGCCGTTAACTTATCCCGCTGGATGAGCCAGCGCACAATTAAGGAGACCTTGGTTCCACGCACCGAAGTTAGCTATCCCTACATGGTGGAAAAGTGAAATTTCACAGAAATCTAAAGGATAATTAAGATGAGTTAGGGTCTAGTTACAGGAAACGGCGGCAGCAAACTTGAAAAAGTTTCGCTGCGCCGTTTTTTGCTGGAGGAACTGGCAAGTGAGCGGAGAATTTATGGTTACATGGAAACTGAATTTAGTCCATGAAGCAGGAGTGGGAAAAATTGCTGACAGGCATGATTTTTAACATTATGAAATATTCCATCCATGATGGCCCAGGTATTCGCACAACGGTATTTCTTAAGGGATGTCCTCTCAAATGTCTCTGGTGTCATAATCCCGAGGGGCAGAAGTATGGCCAAGAATTAATCTGCCGGCCTGAACGGTGTATTGGCTGCGGTCAATGTTTGGAAACCTGCGCTAAGGGAGCAATACTCTTTCATCAGGAAAAACTAAGGTATTTTAGGGAGAATTGCTCAGTCTGCGGACAATGCAGTTTGGTATGCCCTGCCGGGGCCAGAGAACTGGTAGCTAAGACCATGTCCGTAAAGGAAGTTATGACCGAAATTGAGAAAGACATCATTTTCTACGATGAGTCCGGAGGAGGGGTTACTTTTTCCGGAGGGGAAGCTTTAATGCAGCCCGAATTTCTTTTGGAAATCCTTAAGGAGTGCCGGAAAAAAGAAATCCACACGGCTATTGAGACCTGTGGCTTTGTTAAACTTGAAGTTTTGGCGAAGCTTAAAGATTATGTGGATCTTTTTTTGTTTGACATTAAGCATATGAACAGCCGGAAACATCAGGAGTTAACGGGAGTTCCCAATGAACTTATTCTAGCCAACTTAACTTGGCTGGCCGAAAACCATGCCAATGTCATCCTTAGGCTGGCAGTAATTCCCGGTATGAATGATGAGGAGGCTGGTCTGGATCAATTAGGGGAGTTTGTAAAGTCCTTAAAGAGTATTCAGGAAGTTCATTGTCTCCCTTACCATCAGGCAGGTGTGGAAAAATACCGGCGCTTGGGGCTTGACTATCCGTTGTTGGATCTCCAGCCTCCCGGTGATGATTATATGGCAGAGATAAAGAAGAGGCTGGAGCAGTATGGTTTGAAGGTTAGCATCGGAGGATAATCCGGATTAGGGCGCTAAGGTTTACTTTTTATCTTCCCACCAGCCAAAGGCGATAAGAGCTTCGTAGGAATCAATAGCCGGCTCCAGGGCGGATAAAAAGAGAACCAAGTTGCCTCCTGAAGGGAAAATCAATTTTCCGTCTTCTTCACTGACCAGGGTTGTGCCCGGGGGAACGATCCGGTCGAAAACATTGACTCCGCCGCTGGGAACATCACTGACATTTTCCTGATAACGAATTTCCACCTTGGGAACAGGGGGTTTGAGCAGAGCTGTGTCAGAAGGGCTGAATTTTGTTGATTTGCTGCCTGTGCCGGGCGGAGTGGTATTGAACCACAATTGGGCTAAGATGGGAGCGTTGGAAAAGTTGGAAATGGTATAGACGTTGGCAAACAGATTGACACCTGAGTCAGTGGGATTGAACAATCCTCCCCAAGCGTTAGTTGTATTGCTGAAGATTAATGATTCTGTCTGGCCGACAAAATATTTGCCTTGTTGAGATTTATAAAGGGTATTGGGAATACTGACAACTTCTAACAATTTTTTCGGGAGGCAAATGGTGTCCCAAAGATTCAGCATGGTACATACCTCTTTCAGCTTATTATTTTGATATATTATATTGGGCTTGGTTTACATAGGTTCTATTGTGTTGTCCCTATAAACAAAGGAGTGAAGATAGTATGAATGATCGAGTAACTAAGCTTAGGCAAAACAGCCTGGAGACGGAAGCCTATATCTCAGGGGAAAGAGCGGAGCTGATGACAGAATTCTACCGTTCGTCAGGAAAAACTTCAGTTCCTGTTCAGCGGGCTTTAGCCTTTAAATATATGTTGGAACATAAAGAAATCTGTATTAACGAGGGAGAGTTAATTGTAGGAGAGCGAGGACCGGCTCCCAAGGCTACCTATACTTACCCGGAACTCTGCTGCCATAGTTTGGAGGACTTGGATATTCTAAATTCCCGCCCTAAAATCGCTTTCAAAGTCAGCCCGGAAATTCGCAGGGCTTATGCAGATAAGATTATCCCTTATTGGCAGGGCAACTCCATGCGGGATATGATCTTTGTGGAAATGTCTCCAGAGTGGAAAGCAGCCTATGATGCCGGAATCTTTACTGAGTTCATGGAACAGAGAGCACCTGGGCACACGGTGCTGGACGATAAAATATATCGCCTGGGCTTCCTAGATCTGCTGGCTAAAATCCAGGAGCATTTAGATAAGCTGGATTACCTGCTGGATAGGGAAGCCTATGAAAAGCAGGAAGAGTTAAAAGCCATGGCCATTTGTGCTCAGGCTATCATCCGTTTTGCCCAGCGGCACGCCGAGAAAGCCCGGGAGCTGGCTCAGGCTGAAACTGACGAGGCCCGACGGAAAGAACTGGAGAGGATTGCTGACGTCTGCACTCATGTCCCGGCCAACCCTCCCCG
Organism: Desulfosporosinus orientis DSM 765; assembly: GCF_000235605.1. Classification (GTDB taxonomy): domain Bacteria; phylum Bacillota; class Desulfitobacteriia; order Desulfitobacteriales; family Desulfitobacteriaceae; genus Desulfosporosinus; species Desulfosporosinus orientis. Next base: position 4,095,918 of record NC_016584.1, on the reverse strand, counting down.
GGATTTCTGGGAAGCGCTGCAGGCCTATTGGTTTGTCCATTTAGGAGTGATCATTGAACTGAATACCTGGGATGCTTTTAGTCCAGGACGACTGGACCAGCATTTGTATCCTTTCTATAAAAAAGGTCTGGCTGAGGGGACTTTAGATGAGGAGCAGGCCCGAGAACTCCTCCAGTGCTTTTGGGTGAAATTCAATAACCAGCCTGCCCCGCCTAAAGTAGGGGTCACAGCTGCGGAAAGCGGAACCTATACGGATTTTGCCAATATCAACAGCGGCGGCCTGCAGGCCAATGGGGCTGACGGGGTCAACGATGTTACCTATCTTGTCTTAGATGTTATCGATGAAATGCGGCTTTTGCAGCCCAGCTCCAACATTCAGCTGAGCAAGAAAAATCCGGATCGCTTCCTGAAGCGGGCGGCGCGAATTATTCGCAAAGGCTGGGGCCAGCCCTCCGTCTTTAATGCCGACACGGTGGTGGAAGAGCTCCTGCGCCAGGGGAAATCCATTGAGGATGCCCGGCAGGGTGGGACCAGCGGCTGTGTGGAGACTGGGGCCTTTGGCAAAGAAAGCTATATTTTAACAGGGTATTTTAACCTGCCGAAAATTCTCGAATTAGTGCTTCATGATGGCTTAGATCCCCGGACCGGGCAGCAGCTGGGGATTAAAACAGGAGATCCCCGGACATTCCAATCCTTTGAGGAGCTCTTTGCAGCATTTAAGGAGCAGGTTCATTACTTCATGGACATAAAGATTAAAGGCAGCAATATTATTGAACGCCTTTATGCTGCTTACATGCCGGCGCCTTTCCTTTCTCTCTTAATTGATGACTGTATTGCTAAAGGCCAGGATTACAACGCCGGCGGCGCCCGCTACAACACCAGCTATGTTCAGGGGGTGGGCTTAGGGAGTCTGACGGATAGTTTAAGCAGTATTAAATATCATGTCTTTACGGAGAAACGACTGGGGATGGACCAGCTCCTTAAGGCCTTGGACTCGGATTTTTCCGGGCAGGAAGCGGTGCGCCAGCTCCTCATTAATAAAACGCCCCACTTCGGTAATGATCATGACTTCGCCGATGAGATCATGGCGGAGATTTTCAATGCCTACTATGCTGAGGTCAATGGCCGGCCCAATACTAAAAGCGGTTTTTACCGGGTCAATATGCTGCCTACCACCTGCCATGTTTATTTTGGCTCAGTAATGGGGGCCTCGGCTGAGGGGCGGAGAGCCGGGGAACCCCTCTCGGAAGGCATATCTCCTGTTCAGGGAATGGACCTTTTGGGCCCTACGGCGGTGATTAAATCCGCCGCCAAGCTGGATCATTCCCGGACAGGAGGGACCTTGCTGAACATGAAGTTCACCCCTCAAGTCCTGGAGGGGGAAGAGGGCCTGGATAAACTGGCTCAGCTGGTCCGCTCCTATTTCAAACTGGGAGGACATCATATTCAGTTTAACGTTGTCAGCGCCAAGACCCTGCGGGCCGCTCAGGCTGAACCGGAAAAGTACCGGGATTTGATTGTGCGGGTGGCAGGTTACAGTGATTATTTCTGTGATCTGAGTGAAGCCCTGCAGGAGGAGATTATCAACAGGACAGAGCATACGGGGTTTTAAGGGGCTGCAGTCAGTTTAAATGAGGTATTCCTCACATGCTTAGGACTGGCCGCATATCCTGAAATAAGCAGGAGAAAGGCCAGCAGGTCGGCAGCATTATGAGGATATCCAAATTCGTCAGCGCTGACGAATTTGACCTGGAACCCAGGGGGGCTCCTTCCGGGGATTTGGGAAGAATAGCCCTTGCAGTTATAGCAAAACTAAAACTTGAGGTGTTTATTAATATTATCAAAAGCAGTGCTAAAAGCCCGTTTCCTTAAGGAGACGGGCTTTTAGCACTGCTCTGAAAAAGACCCAAGACTACGCATCAAAAAGAATCCGTGGACCCGAAAGCAAGGGCAACTTCGTCCACACGAGCGAACCCATTGCATGGCCTCATTTAAACTTTTAACTTTTTTGTAACTATTATTAATATCTCTGTAAAAAACCCTGGCCAGATTTAGTGTATTGTAGAAGTAACGCGAGAGAGCGATTTTAATTTGACATGGACAAGATGGAGAGAGAGGAAGGGAGAAACATGTCCAAAATAAAAATTTTAGGCAGCGTAATATTTCTAGTCTGCTTTTTAGTTTTCACAGTAATAGGAGTAGGTATGTTTCCCCATTGGAGCAAGGCAACCCAAACAAATGAGAGAACAGCGGTTCAGCTGAAGGATTCCCCAGCGGGGGATAAGGCTGGAGAGAGAGTTGAACCCTCTTCTGTCTCCCTGGATTCTCAGCCTCTCTCCCAGGACTATCCGGAAGAGCCGGCTCCTGCTCAAGTGGCGGACAGCCTTCCCCCAGCAGAAGCTGAAGAAGTGGTTTCCCCAGCTGTGGAACCTCAGCCTGGGACGGAACCATCAGAGGAAGTTTTAGATCAGAATCCTGTCAATTCCGAATCACCCTCGAAGGTTATTGCCGCAAATACACAGCCTGAAGAATTAGCTCCAACCCCTTTGCCAGGTACTCCTGATACCCCTGTTCATCCCTACTATGATGAAGCAGGCAACCCGCCCACAGCCCCGGGGCTGGCTATGCGGGAGCGGCGCTTCAATCCTGAAGAGGGCAAGATGGCTTACTTAACCTTTGATGACGGTCCTTATCCCAGTACAACCCCTAAAATCCTTGCTATTTTAGCTGAGGAAAATGTCCGCGCCACTTTTTTTGACCTGGGCAAGCAAGCGGAGCTTTACCCTGATTTGCTCAAAGCTGAGTATGAACAGAATCATGCCATAGGCAATCATACCTATTCCCATAACATGGCTGAAGTTTACATGAGTCCTCAGGACTTTTTGGCCGACGTCAAAAAAGCTGAGGAAATATTCTATCAGACCATTGGCATAAGGCCGCAAATAGTTCGTGCGCCTGGCGGAACCGTGGGACATTTCAATATCAACTATTTTAATGCTGTTGACGCCGAGGGTTACTTGATGGAGGACTGGAATGTTGATCCGGGAGATACCAGAGTTCATTTAATGCCGGCAGACCAGCTGGTGCAGCAAGTGGAAGAACAAATTCAAGGGAAGGAACGAGTGGTCATCTTGCTGCATGATCTGGCAGGCAAGGATACAACCATTGAAGCACTGCCTAAGATTATTAAAATTCTAAAAGACCAAGGCTTCTCCTTTGGGGTACTGGATCCCCATGTTAGGCCGGTTGTTTTTCCTGCAGGGTTAACCCAATAAGATAATTATGAAAAATTGCTGGGATTCGCTCATTTTCCTAGAAAATAGTTTAGAATAGTATTAACGAGCCCTTGCAAAATACTATTCGACGGAGTGGTCAGATGAATGATGAAAAAGTGAAAGTGCTGGTCGTGGAAGATGAAGAATCTATCCGGCGCTTTATTACCCTTAATTTAAGCGCAGCCGGTTACTTGGTGAGTGATACGGCCACTGGTGAAGATGCCCTGGCTATGCTGAAGACCTTTGTTCCCAAAGTTGTTGTGCTGGACCTGATGCTGCCGGGAATCAGCGGCTTGGAAGTTTGCCAGCAAATCAGGGAAACCATTCCCGAAACCTTCGTGATTATGCTCACGGCCAAAGGTCAGGATACAGATAAAATTTTGGGACTGGAATTAGGGGCCGATGATTACATGGTCAAACCTTTTAACCCCTTGGAATTAATAGCTCGAATTAAAGCCATCCTGCGGCGGGGGATGAATATTAGAGTCAGCAAAGAAGTGTACAAATGCGGGGATTTAAGCCTGGATATTACAGCTAATAAACTTTATAAAAATGACCAAGAAGTAGAGCTGACTCCCATTGAGTTTGCTTTACTGAAAGTATTTATGAAAAATCCTGGGAGGGCACTCAAACGGGAAGAAATGCTGAATACTGTTTGGGGTGATGATTATTTTGGAGATACCAAAACCTTGGATGTCCACATTAGGCGCTTACGGGAAAAAATTGAGGACGAGCCTTCGCAGCCGAAATATATTAAGACCATCTGGGGTTCCGGCTATCGCTGGCAGCAGGAATCATAGCATGAAAGGAATTCGAGGCAGGCTGACGGCCAATTTTATGATTATCATTATTATTACCGTGACGATTCTCGAAGTTCTTCTCATTTATACTGTGCGCCAAAACTATTATGGCAGTCTGGAAGGCAGTCTCACCAACCAAATTAAGATTTCAGCGGATTTATATGCTAAGTATTTTTCCGACACCTCTCTTGAGGAAAATGTCTTATATAATGTGGACGCTTTTTGGAATCAAAGCAACGCTGAAGTGGAAATAGTTGACAAGAACGGTAATATCGTCATGGATTCCCTGGGCGTTATCCCCCCGGGAAATGCGCCGGCGAATGATATTAAAGAAGCGTTAGCTGGCAAAATGGGACAATGGATTGGGCAACTAAATGAGCAAAAGATAATGGCTGTGGCTTATCCTCTGAAAGCTAATGATGAAACAGTTGGAGCTTTGCGCTTCATTACGTCCTTAAAGGCAGTGGATCAGGATATTCAAAATACAGCCTACATTTTTATTGCCATTGGTCTGGCAGTGATTATTATTGCCGGGTTAATTAGTATTGTTCTGGCCAATACCATTATTGTGCCGTTGAAAGCAGTTACAGAAGCGGCTCAAGAAATGGCTGCCGGCAACTTTCAAGCCCGCAGCCAAAAAACTCATGAAGATGAGATAGGCAAGTTATCCGACACCTTAAATTTTATGGCTGATGAAATCGTTAAAAAGGAGCAGCTTAAGAACGATTTCATCTCATCCGTTTCTCATGAGCTGAGAACGCCCTTGACTTCAATTATGGGTTGGGCGATTACTTTGCAAAATGAACAATTCCAACAAAAAGAAATGCTGGCTGATGGTTTAGGCATTATCGCCAAAGAAAGTGAACGACTTACTTTAATGGTGGAAGAACTGCTGGACTTTTCCGAGTTTGTCTCCGATCGGGTAAAGCTGCAAAAAGAAGAAATCAATTTGATCTCCCTTATGGTGCATTTGCAGAAACAATTGACCCCCAGAGCAGTGCGGGAGAATATTAACTTAACCGTGCGCTACCCTGAGAATTTGCCGAAATTTTACTCGGATAACAACAGGCTCAAGCAGGTATTTATTAATATTTTGGATAATGCCTTTAACTTTACCAGTGCCGGAGGGCAAGTCGACTTTTCCGCAGAGGTTCAGAACGAGAATTTTCTCTTTACCATCATTGATACGGGCTGCGGCATTGCTCCGGAAGAACTCTCCATGGTTAAAGAAAAATTCTATAAAGGAAAAAGTTCACGCTCGAAAAATGGTATAGGCTTATCCATCTGTCAGGAGATTGTCAATCTTATGGGCGGCAAGCTGGAGATTGCCAGTGAAGTCAATCAAGGAACAAAGGTGTTTATTACCCTGCCAAGAGGGGAGAAGATCTATGATTAGGGTCGGTAAGATTCTGCTGGTTGGACTTTTCCTTATTTTGCTAAGTGGGTGTGCCGGTCCTTCCTGGACGACTGCCGGTAAGATTATCCCGCCGGTTCATAATACTTGTCCCTTAGAGGGTCAGTGGCAAGTTAGTCAAAACCTGCAAACAATCGGCATGTATGAAGGGGATAATCCCAGCTGGGATGGCCAGATTATTCAATTTACCACGGAAGTAGCCGTCGTGGGTGATCATGTCTGGAGGAATCCGGTTTTTAAAATCAAAAAAGTAGATACTGCCAGTTATTTGATGAGCAAATATGTTAATTTGCCCAGTCAGTTAATGCCGGATGGTAAAGAGGTTGAAGTCCTTACAGTGTCCTCGGCTGAAAACTTCCTGGGTGAATTTATGAAAATTGATGAGCATCGTTTATTAGCTTTTGTCCAAAACAATGTTTTGTACCTGGAGAAGGTTTCTGATCAAGTGGACAGTTCCTTAGCCGGAGCTAAGCTAAATGACGTGCCAGCCAGTCAGCAGAGCTATCCTGGGTCATCCGGCGTCTTGTTAGGGTTAAAGATAGCAAAGGACTCCCATGCCAATAGCAATGAAAAGGCGGAACTTGGGGATTTTGACTACCAGACACTTTGGCTGGCTGTGGATGATCAGGAGCTGCACCCGATTTTAAAAGATAAAAATATTTTCTTCCCCCGGCGCAGCGGCTTTTGGGAACTTCAGACTGGCAGTGGTCAAGAAGGTCAGAAGGAAGGGGACGGGTTATCGGCTCATGATGTTTCCACAAAGGTTCAGGATACCCAGCTAAAGACTATGACATTAAGCAGAGGAGATGTTAAGATAGAAGCAGGAAAAAAAGTCATTGATTATGTGGGCAATGATTATGTGGCCGTGGAAAATGATCTGAATGGCCTTCGCCTGCAGGTGTTGCCCGTTGATAAAATTTCTGCTTCCGAAGGAATCAAAGCGTCCGATCTCTTAGGGGAAATCGGACTGGCTGCTTTTAGTAATGCCAGGGATCAGGCCGGCAGGGCTTTAAGCCATAACACGAATGTCACTTCCATCGATGATCAGGATATCCAGGAGAATTTTGGCTTAATTCGCAAAAACGGGCATTGGTATCTTAGAGGCAGAATTAATTATCGTTATCAGGATGCTGATGATTTCAGTCATATGGATTTTAATGTGAATTTGGTTCCTCCCGCAAAATTAATAGCCTATGATACTTTGTGTCTGAGCTGGCAGTATATTAAAGACCGTGTTCCCGATGCTGTGGATGCCTTTACATCGCCGAACAGAAATATGGCCTTGGTTATAACCAAGACCAAGCTGCTGGTTTATGCTATCAATGGGGGGCAATTAGTCAGCGAAGCCCTGGCAAAAATCGATCTGGAGCCTGGAACCTCAGTCATTATGGCCGAATGGGCTACAGGATCATACGTGGATAATTGGGAAAAGGCATTTTTGGCCAATGGTGCGGAAGTCAGCAATAATATAGTACCATAGCGGATTGCCAAGGATAAATTATTCATAAAACAACTAAAAATAGATGTTGAGAATATGCATAACTGAAAGCAGAGAAAAGGAGGGGAATTGGTTGAAACGGGAAATTGCCAAAGCAAACTTCTCCTTAGTCCGCAAGGAACTGGACTATTATGAAGATTCCGGCCTGATCACAGGGGCACAAAAGGCAAATATTTTAGAGACTTATGATGTTAAGAGCGGCCCGAGTTTTATTCGGGTTGTGGTAACCATTGGGGCAATTTTAGTGGGCTTGGGGATATTGAGCTTTATTGCCAGCAACTGGGATGGAATCAGTCATGCCTTCAAGCTGCTCATTATTTTCGGAGTATATGTCGGAACCAATTTTGCCGGGTATAAGCTGTCTGACAAGAATCCCAGGACAGGCAGGAGTTTGATTTACCTGGGTACTCTGGTTTATGGAGCGGGTATCTTTTTGATCGGACAGATGTACAATTTTGGAGGAGACTTTGCCACAGCCTTTCTTCTCTGGTCCTTAGGCGTCCTCCCTATGGCTCTCCAGCAGAAGGATCCATATCTCATGCTGTTCGGCAACATCTTGTTTATGGCTTATCTTTTCAGTTCCTTTGACCAGTCCTTCCCCTATGCAGGCTGGGCAGGCGTTCCCATTCTCTATTTAGGGGTTTACTATTTTCATAAATCAAGGCTGCTCCTGTTTTTCGCGAACCTTACCGGTTTAAGTTTTATTTTTCTATTAACTGAACATTATGAAGTTAAGGGTCTATATACTGCCGGGCTCTTTTTCTTAATAGGCCTAATCATGTATGGAGCAAAGCACAGCTTTGAGCGGGATATTTTCCGTGTCCAAGGCAACATCCTTTTCGGGGTATGCGGTGTGATCCTGACCATCCCGAATATATGGGATGTTTTAGTGAACAGTCAATCCACACGCTTGGTAAGCGTCCTCTTTGCCTTGGCATTTGTCGCCCTGCTCTTTTTCTTAATTAGAATGGGCAGTTTAATTAGCCTTATCTTTGTCTGCATCACAATCTTTCGCTACTATACGGATACCTTCGCCTTTTTGCCGAAATCCCTGTTTTTTATTGTCGGGGGACTGCTTCTCCTAGCCTTTGGTTTCTATTTTGAACGAATGAAAACAAAGGGGGGGACCTTAGCATGAGCAAAGGCAAAACCTTTATATTAGCCGTTACCATCCCCTTATTGATTCTAGCGGCAATGGCCGTCAAACCCCAAGCAACCCTTCTTTGGGGCCAGGAAATTCTTCTGGAGACAAAAGCTTACGATCCCACGGATCTTTTTCGAGGAGACTACGTTGCTGTCAATTTCGCCATTACCGATGTGCCCAAGTCAAAAGTGCCGGCCAATATCGATAAACTTCTCAACAAAACCTTATATGTAAGCCTTAAACAAGAAGGCAAGTATTATGTCGTTGATCAGGTCAGTGAAAACAAACCGGACTCAGGAATCTATTTGAAAAGTAAATTCCAAAATTCCTTCACGGATACGGATTCTTATCGAGTGGACTATAGCCTGGATAAATACTTCGTGGAACAAGGCAGCGGCAAAGAATTAGAAGAGGAATCCTTCAAAGGCGGACTGGTAGGCAGGGTTAAAGTACTAGGCGGTTATGGAGTTCTGACAGGAATAGAATCCCGTTAGGATTTTGTATAATTAATTTTCGTTAAAAAGAACAAACTGTATCTCAAGAGGTGCGGTTTGTTCTTTTTGTTTTTCGCAGATGCCGCGGCAGGGGCATCAAGGTTATTCTGAAAAAGCTCATCTTATAGCCCATCATAAACAAAGACTCAAACCCATGCATCCAAGCCCCCGTCGACCCAAGAGTCAGGGCAGCTTCGCCCACAGGAGTGAACCCATGGCATAGAGAGGCGGTAAAAGCCCACTTGCGGCTGCGGGGAATGCGGAGCCATGGTTAACATCAGGTACTACCCGGAGGTTTGGCGTAGCTCCCGCAGCCGCGAGTGGGCGAGCCTCGGAATGCTGGGTACCGAAGACACTGTCTTCGCACGAATTAACTTTCTTGCAGGATGTGGCGAAGGTGCCCGACCCGGATGCTATGGTTCTCCCGATTTGAGGCTGAACATCCAGCTTCAAACAAGCCATCGTATAACTAGAAATACTGTATTATTTTTCAAAAAGTCTAGACATTTCAGTATTACTATAATATTATTTCATATAACTTAAATTATTTAGATTGAGGTAGATTATGGAAAGCGTTTATGAACGAATTCGCAGCTTACGGATCAACATGAATATGACTCTCAAGGAATTAAGTGAGAAAACCGGATTATCCATCAGCTTTCTTTCTCAGGTAGAAAGAGGAAATAGTTCCCTGGCTATAACCTCACTGCAGAAGATCGCCAATGTCTTTAATGTTTCAATGTCTTCCTTTTTCGAAACCACAGTTACCAGTAGTTTTTATACCCCCGTTGCTGAACGTAAGCCTTTTCAGATCGAGCGGTCGAATTCTGTATTTTCCCGCTTAGGAGGGAACTTTGCGGGAAAAGTATTAGAGCCCATTCACATAGTCCTCTCCCCCCAGCAAGGACAGGATATCGTCTTTAATCATCCGGGGGAAGAGTTCTACTACATATTAAAAGGGACGGTACAAATGATGGTGGGGGATAAAGAATACGAAATGAGTGAAGGGGATACCATTCATTTTCCATCAACCTTAAATCATACCTGGCATAACCGAACTGACGAACCCGTTCATATGATTGCTGTCCTTACCCCTGTCATATTTCATGAGTAATTGAGAATGAAGGATGAAGCAAAGGAGCAACAGCCTCATGCAAATTATTACCAGTAAAGCAGTAATGCCTGCCGATCGCTGTGATGTGATTATGAAAACTTTCTTTGGCAGAGATGCCCTGAAGAATCAGAAGCTGACCATGGGCACGGTGGTTTTCCCTCCGGGAGCACGAGTACCGGCCCAAGGAGCGGGAGTTCATGATGAGCATGAATACTCCTATATTATCAGCGGTTCCATTTTAACTATGAGTGGAGGTCAGGAATACCGCATATCTGAGGGACAGGCTACTTTGATTCCGGCGGGTGAAGAACACTGGGCTTATAATGATGGTACTGAAAACTGTGAGATTATTTGGGTACTGACTAAACCATAAAGAGTAGTGATGATAAAGTTTACGAGGAGGGACCATACCAATGGCTGACTATAATTTGCGCATAAAAAAGGTCCAAAAGATCATGAAAGAGGCAGGAACGGACTACCTGGTGTTAGCTCCCTCTGCCAACCTACTGTACCTCACCGGTTTAAAAACCACGGCAGATGAGCGGCTTCAAATTTTTATGCTCCCGGCGGAAGGAATGCCGGTTATGATTTTGCCGGAGATGTACCGGGAAATGGCGGAACATTTAGAGGTTGAACCTTTTGAACTGCTAACCTGGGCAGACGGAAGCGATCCTGTAGACTTGCTGCGGCCTTTAGTACTCCATCCTTCGGGAAGTGCGGCCATTGATGAAAGAATGTGGGCAGGGCACTTTCTGGCCCTAAGCAAAGCCTTTGCCGGTTTTGAGTTCCTAGGTGCCTCAGGAGTGATGAGACAAGTCCGGGTGTTGAAAGACGAAGATGAGCTGAGGCTTCTGGAACGGGCAGGTGGGCTGACAGATCAAGTCATGGATCAGGTGCTGAAGATGATTAAGCCCGGAATTTCTGAGCGGGAGTTGTCCATTTTTGTGGAAAGCAAACTCAAGGAGTACGGTGCTGAAGACCTTTCCTTTAAACCCATTATTGCTTCAGGTCCTCATACCTCGTCACCCCATCACAATACGGGGGAGCGAAAGCTGGTGTTGGGAGATTTGGTGGTCTTGGATTTCGGAGGACTCTTTCAAGGGTATTGCTCAGATATGACGAGAACCTTTTCTTTGGGCAAAGCATCAGACGATGTGAAAAGAATCTATAACCTGGTCAGGGACGCCAATGAAGCCGGATTTCAGGCAGTCCGGGAGGGAGTTTCCTGCGAAAGGGTGGATGAAGCAGCCCGGCGGGTGATTGCTGAGGGAGGATATGGGGAGTATTTTGTCCACCGCACAGGGCATGGCATCGGCATGGATATTCATGAAGAACCTTATATAGTATCCGGCAATCAGGAGATTCTCAAGCCTGGGATGACCTTTAGTATTGAGCCCGGTATTTATCTGCCCGGCCAATATGGAGTTCGCATTGAAGATATTGCAGGGCTTTCCCCTCAAGGTGCTATCCGTTTTAACAACTTCCCCAGAGAATTAATTGAAGTGTAAGTCAATGCCCGGAAAAATTAGGATTGTGAGATTTGAGCTATGAGTAATGAGTTTAAACCTTTACAGGACGACGATTTACTGAGAATCAATAACCTAAACGTACAATTTCGGACGGCAGAGGGTGTATTTAAAGCGGTTCGGGATGTCAGTTTGTCCCTCCGCTCCGGAGAGACCCTGGGAATTGTCGGCGAAAGCGGCAGCGGCAAGAGTGTTACGGCACTCTCCATTATGAATTTAATCTCCAATCCGCCTGGAGAAGTGGCGGGAGAGATTTATTTTAACGGCCGGGATATGCAAAAACTCTCTGCTGAAGAGGTGCGTCAGGTACGGGGCAATGAAATAGCCATGATTTTTCAAGAGCCCATGACCTCCTTAAACCCCATCCATACCTGCGGAAAGCAAATCATGGAACCTCTTTTGCTGCACAAAACCTACAGCCGGAGGGATGCTAAAGCCGGTACTTTGGAGCTTCTGAAAAGGGTGGGTATTCCCCTGCCGGAACAGCGGTTCAAGGAATATCCCCACCAGTTGTCCGGAGGGATGAGGCAGAGGGTCATGATTGCCATGGCCCTGGCTTGCCGGCCCAAACTTCTTTTGGCTGATGAACCGACAACGGCCCTGGATGTAACCATTCAGGCTCAAATCCTGGAACTGATGAAAGATCTTCGCCAGGAGACAGGCTCGGCGATTATTATGATTACCCATGATTTGGGGATTATCTCGGAAATGTGTCACCGGGTTGTGGTCATGTACGCAGGGCAGGTCGTGGAATCCGGCCCCTTGAAGGAATTAATCAGAAACCCGCTGCATCCTTATACGGAAGGGCTCTTAAAGTCAATCCCTGCGATTACTAAAGTTAAGCAGCGCTTGCATTCTATTGAAGGCACAGTGCCCAGCCCGTTCAATATGCCCCGGGGCTGCAGCTTTCAACCGCGCTGCAGTTATGCCACGGCTCTTTGCGCTGAAAAAGTTCCTGACCTAAGTCAAGTGGCGGAAGACCGGGAGGTCAGGTGCTGGCGACACGGAGGCGAGTAGAGACTGGTAAAGGGGAGTAAGGTGAATGACGCAAGAGGGGAGTATGGCAGTATGGAAACCAGTGTTCTGGCTGAGGTGAAGCATCTGAAAATGTATTTTCAGACAGAAGGGAGCTTTTCCTTCAGGAAAAAATACATTAAAGCCGTTGATGATGTTTCCTTTAAGCTGTTTGAAGGAGAAACCTTTGGTTTAGTGGGGGAGTCTGGCTGTGGCAAAAGTACCCTGGGGCGGACGCTGCTGGGGCTTTACCAGCCTAATGAGGGAAAGGTGATTTTTGAGGGAGAAGATATCTTTTCTTTAAAGTCCAAAAGGATGAAAGAACTGCGTAAAAAAATGCAGCTTATCTTTCAAGATCCCAGCGCTTCCTTAAATCCGCGTAAGACTATTGCTGATATTTTAAATGAACCTTTTCACATACATAATGTCGGATCTAAGGAAGAACGCCAGAAGAAAATCAAAGAACTTTTGGAAAGAGTGGGCCTTTCAGCCTATTATCTCAGTCGTTACCCTCATGAGATGTCCGGGGGGCAGAAGCAGAGGGTAGGAATTGCCCGTGCTTTAGCCTTAAATCCCAAACTCATTGTCTGTGATGAAGCGGTTTCCGCTCTGGATGTTTCTATTCAGGCTCAGGTTATAAATTTGTTGGAAGACCTCCAGCAAGAGTATGGATTTACCTATTTATTTATCTCTCACAATTTAAGTGTTGTGCACCATATCTGTAACCGGGTGGGGGTTATGTACCTGGGAAAACTTGTGGAAATCGGCAATCATGAGGATATTTATTATAAAACTCTCCATCCCTATGCTAAAGCCTTGATATCAGCGATCCCCCATACCGACCCGGATATGCAGAGGGAACGAATTTTGCTGACAGGAGATGTTCCCAGTCCGGCTGATCCCCCGATGGGGTGCCGTTTTCATACCAGGTGTCCTCAAGCCATTGGTTTATGCAGTCAAGCGGAGCCGGCACTGAAGGAGGTGTACTCTGGTCATTTAGTTGCTTGTCACCGAGCGTATCACCCTTAGAAGGGAGGTCTTCAGAAAGGTTATCGAGCTATCAATCTAAATCTAGGAGACAGAAAATTTTGAATAATACCTTGAGTTTGGAAAGGAGAGAATTACATGAGAAGAAAACTTGGAGTGTTGCTGTCCCTGCTGTCCTTGGTTATGTTTTTGACAGCAGGCTGCGGCGGCAGTAAAGATGCTGCTACCCAGCCTGATGCAGCCACCGGCCCGAAACAGTTGATTGTGGCTTTGGACCCAGATTATGAAACTTTCGATCCCGGACTGGCTTACGAGGCTTATGGTTTGTTGGTTCTGCACCCAGTCTATGATACCTTAATGCAGTTTGAGGATACTTTAGATAATCCTGTTTACGGCATTGCGGAAAGCCTTGAAGTTAGCAGTGATGGTTTAAGTTATACCTTTAAACTGAGGAAGGGGATCAAATTTGCCAGCGGCAACCCTTTAAGCTCGGCAGACGTTAAATGGAGTGTGGAAAGATCCATGAATTTAAAAGGCAATGGGGCCTTTTTGACAGATGGTATCGCAGCTATTGAAACACCTGATGCAGATACCGTTGTGTTTAAACTTAAAGATCCTGACGCTTCTTTCCTGACGAAATTAACCTATAATGCCTTTGGAGTGGTTGACAGGAAATTGGCTATGGAAAATGGTGCAACTAATGCCGCGGACGCCAGTACCACAGATAAAGCAAAATTGTGGTTTGACACTCATTCAGCCGGCTCCGGTCCCTACGTCATTGAATCCTATACTCCTAAAGTGGAAGTTGTCCTGGCTCGTAATGATCATTATTGGGGTGAAGCACCTTACTACGATAAAATCATTTTGAAATCCATTTCCGATCCGGGAACCCAAGTCATGATGCTGGAAAAAGGGGATATCGATATAGCCTTTAACTTAGGTCCTGAACATGTCAAACAGCTTGCTGATAAATCCGGCATTACCATTAAGAAGGCCCAATCCATGACCTTGACCTTCCTGCTGATGAATCGTGATCCTAACATTGGCGGCCCCATAGCCAATCCGGATGTCCAAAAAGCCATTCGCCTGGCTTTAGACTATCAAGGAATACAAACCATTGCCGGAGAAGGTTCGATTACTCCCGTGGCACCCTTTCAAGAAGGATTTTTAGGGACCTTGCCTCCCAGAGATCCCAAAACAGCCCAGGATCTTGACAAAGCCAAAGAGTTAATGAAAAAAGCAGGCTATGAAAAAGGCTTTAAAACAACCCTTGAAGTGGCAACCTTAGCCGTAGAGGGCATGGATTTGCCCACTTTAGCACAAAAAATTCAAAACGATTTGCTCCAAATCGGGATTGAAACAGAAATAAAGACCTCAGACATTATGGTAGCCCTGGATCCCTACCGCAAAGGCACTCAGGCTTTGTCCCTTTGGTATTGGGGACCGGACTATCCGGATCCCAACACCCAGTTAGCCTTCTTACCTGGGAACTCAGTAGGGCTTCGGGCCAATTGGACGGCAGCAATGAATCCTGCCTTAGCTGAGTTAGGGAAAAAGGCAGCCGTTGAAGTTGATAAGGAAACCCGGATTAAGGATCTCCAAGAGATTCAAAAAATGATGGATGAGGACAGTGCCTTTGATGTTTTGCTTCAGCATGCACGTCATTATGCTACAAGAGATAACATTCAAGGAGCTGAGTATATTGATCCTTACAAAATTAATTTAGTTAAAGTATCAGCAAAATAAACCACCGGAGGGCAAATGCCAAAAGCGCATCTGCCCTCCAATAATACTACCCGAACAAGAGGGGAGGTTAGGTGAAAAATGGGACTCATAAAATACATAGTCAGAAGGCTCCTTTTCTTGGGATTCCTGATCTTAGGAGTTTCTTTGGTTGTCTTTATCATTTCTCATTCAGTGCCCAGTGACCCGGTACTGGCAAATTTAAGTCAAAGAAATATTGACAACCAGGAAATGGTGGAAACCTTTAAAGCCAAGTGGGGTTTAGACAAGCCTTTATATACCCAATATTTTATTTATGTCGGTAATTTGCTAAAAGGAGAAATGGGAACCTCCATTCGAACTCAGCGGCCTGTGCTGGAAGATTTGAAAAAATATTTTCCAGCGACAATTGAATTAGCAATCTTCTCAATGATCATTGCCATTTTCTTTGGCATGCTGTTTGGGATAATTTCGGCCATCAAGCGCAATAGAGGCATTGATCAGGTGATTAGAGGAATCTCAGTTTTGGGAGTATCGGTGCCTAGTTTCTGGTTGGGTCTAATGTTTTTATTGATTTTTTATGCCAAGTTAGGCATAGCGCCGGGGCCGGGAAGATTAAGTCCTCATCTGGCACCGCCTGCAGCCGTCACCAATTTTTATGTGATTGATGCGCTTTTAGAAGGTGACTGGGAATTGGCTTGGGATGCATTACAACATTTGTTTTTGCCTGGTCTGGTCTTGGGTTCTTTTACCATGGGACTTATTACCCGTACAACACGTTCCAGCTTATTAGAAGTAATGTCTAAAGATTTCATTCGTACTGCCAGGGCTAAAGGCTTAACTGAAAAAATGATTATTATGCGTCATGCCTTAGGCAACGCTTTAATACCCGTCATCACTGTTATCGGGATAGGATTCGGGAATCTCTTGGGAGGCATGGTTTTAGTGGAAACCATCTTTGCCTGGCCCGGTATTGGACAGTATGCCTACAAGGCGGCAGGGAACTTGGATTTTCCTGCGATTATAGGGGTTTCCATTTTGATTTCCATTAACTACGTGGTTATTAACTTGCTCGTAGATCTGCTATATGGAATTTTAGACCCCAGAGTGAGGTATAATTAAATGCTGCTGCGAATGATGAAAAATAATCTCTTATTTTCAATAGGAGTCATTGTCTGTACCCTCTGGATTGCTATAGCCTTTGTTGCGCCAGTGATTGCCCCCTATAATTATTTAGGGCAGGATTTAGCTAACCGCTTTCAAGGGCCCGGCGCTCTTCACTGGTTTGGTACGGATAGTATCGGGCGGGATGTTTTCAGCAGAGTGCTGGTAGGCAGCAGGATATCATTGGTCGCCGGTTTGGTTACGATTATCCTGGCATCTTTTATTGGTATGATTTATGGAGGGATCGCCGGTTATATCGGCGGACTGGTTGATGAAATCATGATGAGGCTGTCGGAAATGGTCATGGCCTTTCCGGGTATTATTTTAGCCATGACCATTGCGGCAGCTTTAGGGCCAAGTTTGTATAATACTCTCTTAGCCATGGTCATTATTTGGTGGCCCAATTATGCCCGGGTAATGCGCAGTATGGTCATTGCCAATAAGGAAAATGAATATGTTGAAGCGGCCAGGTCCCTGGGTGCCTCTCATTTTAGAATCTTCTTTCATGAAATCATGCCCAACAGTATTGGGCCGGTTCTGGTCCTGGCAACTTTGGATTTCGGCAATGCCATTCTTCTTTTCTCAGGCTTAAGTTTCCTAGGACTGGGATCTCCGCCTCCCGCTCCGGAATGGGGAGCAATGGTGGCAGATGGTGTTTTGAACTTCAACTACTGGTGGATTGGGACCTTTCCTGGCTTAGCTATTTTGACGATGTCAGTAGGCGCTAACTTTATCGGCGATAGCCTGAGGGATTTTCTTGATCCCAGGCTGAGAAAAGAGATATGATTCTTAGGTTCTGTTTAACCTATAGCATCTGCCCAAAATCGGAATCAATTCGATTTTGGACAGGTATTTTAATTGAGGTGAACTAAAAAACCAATACAATAATGGTCTTCCAAGATTAGAAATTGTGGTAGAAAAATGAAACATTTTTCTAGAATTAGTATATTATTTAGACTTTGTGTATGTTATATTAGGTATAAAGGCCTAAAGCCTTAGGGCTTAGGTAATAATAAAATAACTATTCTGCGATAATGGCAAACCCAGTGAGAGTTGGGGACGCAAAGCCACGGGTCTGACCACAGAATGTGAAGATAGCCGGGTTATCGAATAGATAGGATATTTTCGCCGAATAAGTATTCGGCGTTTTTTGGTTTCTAGGAGGGAATTTGGTTTTGATAACATATTTGGAACCTTTATCAATAACTTTTGGTGTTGACGAGCTTTCCTCACTGGATCTGTTCGATAAACAAGGAGTACTTTTGTTATCAAAAGGTAAGCCCATCACACCATTCATTCATGAGCTTCTGAAAAGGCGCGAAGTATATACTTTAAAATATCAGTTGGAGAAATCTGAATCCCCACATCCTTGTAAATTTCCGGATATAGAATATCAAGATATTGTAAGTTATGTTCGCGAAGTTTTTGAAGACATGTGTCTTTTTAGTACCGATCATTTGCAAAAGACGTTTTCTGTTGTTGATAAGATTATTCACGAGCTGGAAGGTTCTAACCAATTGTATCTGGATCTCAATAAATTCCGAACCTTTGACAATTATACTTATGTACATTCTGTCAATGTCGCCATCTTAGCGACCCTCATTGGCCTGCAATTGGGCTTTTGCGGGACGTCCTTAAGAGACTTAACCTTAGGAGCAATGCTTCATGATATCGGCAAACGTTCAATCCCCTCTGAAATCTTGAATAAGCCAACAAGTTTAACACCCAGTGAATTTGAGATCATCAAACAGCATCCAGCCTTTGGAGAGGAGATGCTTAATAATACGAATTTATCGGGTGAAGTACTTTCAGGTGAAGTACTTTCAATCATTCGCCATCATCACGAGCGCTGGAACGGAAAAGGTTACCCAGATAGAATACAGCATAATGCAATTGCCCTAAATGCTCAAATTGTTGCAGTGGCAGATGTTTTTGATGCTCTTGTCAGCGACCGACCTTATCGTAAAGGGCTGCCGCCATATTATGCTTTAGAATTAATCATCGCCGGCTCAGGTGAAGATTTCAACGAGGAAATTGTCAAAAGCTTGCTTCGATGTCTAGTACTATATCCAGAGGGTTCTATAGTTACCCTAAACACTGGGGAAGTGGGTATTGTGATTGGAGTTCAGAGAAACAACCCCAGCCGCCCCATTCTTAAAGTCTTATTTGATAAATATGGCAATTACTTATACGAAGATAAAATATGTGATTTATCAAAGGATTTAACCAAATTTGTAAAAACCATTGATTTTCGGTTTGTACCTTGAAGCAATACTATTGATGTTACAAAGTGAGAAAAAACGCTTATAACGACATAAAAAGCCGTTATAAGCGTTTTTTTGGTGTTAGAAAGTATAGCTTTTTGGCGTACCATTACAAGCTCTGGAGAATTGATCCCTTAAAATAGCCTCTTGGCAATGGTGATTTTCTCAATCTCTTTAGCGCCCTCATAGATTTCCAAAATCTTAGCGTCCCGATAAAAGCGCTGGATGTCATATTCATCAATGTAACCATAGCCACCGTGCATTTGCAAAGCTTTGTCGGTGACCCATACGGCAGTTTCTCCGGCATAAAATTTAGCCATAGCGTTAAGGGCTGGGTCTAATTGTCCGTTGTCAGCTTTCCAAGCAGCCTTATAGATGATATTGCGGGCTAATTCAACCCGAGTTGCCATCTCGGCTAACTGGAATTGAATAGCTTGGTTGGTAGCGAGAGGGACACCAAAGGTTTTGCGTTCTTGGACATATTTTATAGCCAGATCCAAAGCCCCTTGAGCTAAACCGAGTCCTTGAGAGGCAACCATGATGCGTGTCTGATCAAAGAAGTGCATCAATTGATAGAAGCCGTTGCCTTCTTTTCCGACGAGATTGCTTTGGGGCACTCTCACATCTTCAAAAGTGATTTCAGCAGTATCGGAGGCTCTAATGCCCATTTTGCCACGGATTTTCATACGCGTTATTCCCGGGCTCTTGGCATCAACAATAATTAAGCTATGACGCTGGGTTCGCTTAGCAGCGTCAGGGTTAGTTACGCATAATACTACCATATAGTCACAAATTGTACCGTTGGTAATAAAGGTCTTGCTGCCGTTAATAATGTAGTCTGATCCTTCTTTAACCGCTCGAGTTGCAGTGCCGGCCACATCGCTGCCGGCGTTGGGTTCGGTGTAGGCACCGGCAAACACTGCTTTGCCTGTGGGAAGCAACGGCAAATAGGTTTTCTTTTGCTCTTCGCTGCCATAGTTAATAATGTTTTCTGCCCCGAAGGTTGCTGCAACAGCAGCTAAGCCCAGGCCCAAATCAATTCTTGAAAGCTGTTCGGTAATGAGTGCGGTCTCAATCCAGCCGCCTCCCGGTCCGCCATACTCTTCAGGTATAGCAATACCAACCAGTCCTGCCTCGCAGGCTTTTTGCCAGATCTCCCGGGGATACTTTTCTTCCCGGTCACACTCTTGAGCAAAGGCCGGAAATTCTTTAACAGCAAATTTGTAGGCTAGGCTTTGAAAGGCTTTTTGTTCTTCCGATAATTCAAAATTCAAGGCTGTTCCTCCTTTTTATTACTGGTATTTATAAAGGGTTTATAATTAAGGGGAAGGGTAAATGTTGTTGGATTATTCTTATAGGGGATGTTTTTTAAAAAGAAAGGTTTGCAATTTTAATGCCAATCAAAAGACTTGTATTACAATAGTTTTAAGTCAAAAAACATGTCCATGATGTTGTCAACTGTCCGTCATTCTGAACAGCTGACAACAACGATGGACACGAGTAAGGATTGACTAGCGTTCTATTGGAATTCAAAGGTTTAATTCAGTCGGTATTCGTAGCTTTGGCAAAACGCGATCTCAGGGCTGCCTTAAAGAACTTTCCAACGCTTGTTCGAGGTATTGCATCAATAAACTCTACTCGATCAGGTACCCAAATCTTTGGAGCTTTTCCTTTAAGATAATCAAGGATGTCTTGCTCATTTATCTTATCTACATAATCTTGTTTAAGAACGACGCAGGCTAAAGGCCGCTCAACCCATTTTGGGTGAGGAATTGCAATTACGGCTGCTTCTAATACAGAGGGATGCCCCATGATGGTATTCTCTAGATCTAGGGATGAAATCCATTCGCCCCCGCTCTTAATTAGGTCTTTGCTACGATCAGCAACAGACACATACCCTTCGGAATCAACGGTAACGATATCCCCTGTACGCAACCACCCTTGGTAAAAGGCTTCCTTCGTCCGAATTGGGTCTTTATAATACTCTTTAGCAATCCAAGGTCCGCGCACTAAGAGTTCCCCCATCGTTTGACCGTTCCAAGGGACCTCGTTGCCATCTTCTCCAATAACTCGCATTTCAAGCCCGGGGACGAGTAGTCCTTGTTTTGCAGATAATTTAAGCTTTTCTTCTGTTGAGATGTCTATTAAGCTACTCTTTAGTCGTGATACAAGGACGACCGGAGTGGTTTCCGTCATTCCATAGGCATGGAGAATAGAGACCCCCAGTTTCTCAAGATAGTTCTTGATCATAGATATGGGTGCTGCTGAACCACCATTAACAATTTCACGTAGGCTGGAAGGGTCGTACTTCCCACTCTCCCAAAGTGGATAGGTAGCCATCCAAATAGTGGGCACACCGGCAGCCAAAGTAACTTTATGATCTTGGATAAGCTGACAGATATCCTCTGCTTGGGGACGCGCCCCTGGAAAGACCTGAGTACTTCCCAACCAAGTACAAGCAAAAGGCAGCCCCCAAGCATTTGCGTGAAACATCGGTACAAATGGCATTACTCGATCAGATTCTTGGAGGTTCAATGAATCTGGGAGTGAAGCAGCATAGCTGTGGAGAACGAGTGCTCGATGAGTATATACGACGCCTTTTGGTTTACCTGTAGTAGCGGTGGTGTAGCACATAGCCGCTGGATCCCATTCGCTTAAGTCTGGAAACTCAAAGTTTTCACTAGCCTCAGCTAAAAGAGTTTCATAGGAAAATGGGTTTATTAGGGTGTTCGATGGAATCTCTTTAGTATCGGACATTACCACGATGTACTCCAAAGTGGGGAGCTGATCTTGGATACTTTCCAGCAAGGGTACTAAATCTTTATCAACAAAAATGATTTTATCTTCAGCATGGTTGATGATGTAAACAAGTTGCTCTGGTGCAAGGCGCAGGTTTAAGGTGTGAAGCACAGCACCGCTTACAGGCACGGCAAAATATAGCTCGAGATGGCGGTGGTGGTTCCAGGCGAGTGTGGCTACACGATCGCCCTTGGCAATACTGAAATTCTTGAGTACATTTGCTAAACGTTGAGCTCTCTTATAGAACTCACTATACGTGTAGCGAAAGGTCCCTGAATAATCTCGAGTGATAATTTCTTTCTTAGAAAAGAGCTTGGTTGATCTTTGAAGGATAGCCCGTAAGGTAAGATCGTAAGCCATCATATTGTATTCCTCCTTAAGGTTTTATGAAATATATATTCATAATATTTTAAATACTTAAACAATTTGGATTATATTCTTAATTTTTTTTTGTAATCAGGGTGTACAGTATGTTGCTAACTGTCCGTCATTGAGGACAGTTTATGTCATTAATGGGAAGGGAAGTTTTGCAGTTCCTTTACAGTGACTGCACAAAAAGGACCTTGGTTCAGTGGCATAGGATTTGCAAATAAAAAATGTAAAATATTCAAAATATTTTGAAAGGGGAGAAGGGAATGATTTTAGCGCATACCAAGCAGATTGGAGAATATGAGCGGAAAGGATGGTGGGGGACGAAGACGCTCCTCGATTATTTTCATAAGCATGTTATGGAAATGCCGGAACATACTGCCTTAGTGGATCCGCTTAATCGAGATGAGCTCACAGGTATCACTCCGGAACGATTAAGCTATCACGACCTTGATGATGCTGTCCAGAAGGTTGCTGGGGCTTTCATTGCTCTAGGCATCCAAAAAGATGATATTCTAATCGTTCAACTTCCTAATACTTGGGAATTAGCTATGCTTTATCTAGCCACAGCTCAAGTAGGCGCTATTATCTCCCCGATTCCCATGCAGTGGCGACTAAACGAGTTAAGGTATGTAGCCAGGCTTACAGAAGCAAAGGCTTTTATTACAATTAAGGAATTTAGGGATACCAATCATGAGGAAATGGGTCAGAAACTTCAACAATTGCTGCCTGGGCTAAAGCATTGTATCAGCTTAAAGACCATCAGAGACTGGGTGAAGGGGAACGGTAATGGAGTGGACGACCGAGTATCAGAGCAATTGAAGCCTCGGGCTAATGACATCTTTACCATTTGCTGGACTTCTGGAACTGAGGCTGATCCAAAGGGATGTCCGATGAGTCATAATAACTGGATTTTTCAGTGCCAATTGTCAATTCGGGCAGCTGATATTCGCAAAGGAGATGTGCAGTTTACTGCCGGACCGCTAATCAATATGGCATCTCTGGGAACTACCTTTATCCCATGGCTGATGCTTGGGGGGACTTACGTACTCCATCATCCTTTTGATCCTCAGGTTTTTGTTAAACAGATGATTCAGGAAAGAGTTAACTATACATTGCTCGTTCCGGCGGTGGCGAACCTACTTGCTAAGCATCCTAATGTTGATCAGTTTGATTTCAGTTCCGTTCGTTCTATTACTCTAGGTTCCGCACCCTTATCTTTGTTTGCCATGCAGGAGTTTAAACGAAGATGGAATATTGATATTGGGAATATATGGGGCCAAAATGAGGGTACGGGGATTGTTTCTGGTCCTAAAGATGTTCCGAATATCGAGGAAAGGGTGGATCACCTGCCACAGTTTGGCAAAGCCGGGTCAACGTGGATAGAAGGGATAGAAAGTAAGATCGTAGACCCGACAACTGGGCAGGAACTTATAGACGTAGGAGAGATTGGAGAACTAGCTTATAAAGGGCCCAATGTCTTTCCAGGGTACTATAAACGCCCAGATTTAACGGCAAAAGCCTTTGATAAAGATGGGTTTTTCTATACAGGAGATTTGTTTAAAATTCGCGAGAAGAATTGCATTAGTTTCTTTGACCGAAAAAAGGATATCATCATTCGTGGTGGCCATAACATTAGCGCTCAGGAAGTTGAGAATATCTTGATTAGTCACCCTAAAATAATAGACGTAGCTGCTGTAGGAATGCCTGACAATATTTTAGGGGAGCGTACGTGCGTTTTTGTGGTAACTCAGCTGGGAGAAACGCTGAACTTAACAGAAGTAAAAGAGTTTATGCACAATCAGAAAGTAGCTAAGTATAAGTGGCCAGAGCGGGTAGAACTAATAGACGCTATCCCTCGTAATTCAACAGGAAAGATCCTAAAGGCACCGCTGAGGGAACGTCTAAGTGTACACGATTAGAAAACGATAAGAAAGGTGGTTATATAACGATGAGAGAAGCTGTAATAGTAGAAGCTGTAAGAACCCCAGTAGGACGGAGAAATGGAGCATTGAGTGGCGTTCGCCCCGAAGATTTGGCGGGACTAGTATTGAGGGAAGTGGTTAAGCGTGCAGGTATAGACCCCGCTATTGTTGAGGATGTATTAATGGGCTGTGTTTCTCAAGTTGGGGAGCAGGGGTTCTGCATTGGACGGCAGTCAGCTCTGATTGCGGATTATCCGCCACACGTTCCTGGTTTGACGATAGATCGTCAGTGTGGCTCTAGCCAGCAAGCTATACATTTCGCTGCCCAAGCAATTTTGGCCGGGGATATGGATGTCGTTGTGGCCGCGGGTATTGAAAACATGTCTCGAGTACCAATGGGTTCGAATTTTAAGGGGACAGAGTTTTCAAAGGAGCTAACTTCTCGCTATGAAATAATTAATCAGGGACTTTCTGCGGGGCGAATCGCAGAAAAATGGGGTATTAGCCGACAAGAAATGGACGAATTTTCGCTTAAAAGTCATGAAAAGGCACTTAATGCTCAGGCGGAACAGCGTTTTGAACGGGAAATAATGCCTGTAAGCGTGGTCCTAAGCGATGGAAGCCAGGCTATGATGAAAATGGACGAGGGTCCAAGGCGCGACACAAGCTTAGAAAAACTTTCCTGCTTAAAATCTCCTTTTATTGAAAATGGACCAATCACCGCTGGGAATTCCAGCCAAATTTCGGATGGAGCTGCTGCAGTACTCGTTATGTCTCGGGAAAAGGCAGAAGAACTTGGGCTTAAGTCACGCTTTCGTATTTTGGCTAGAAGTGTTATTGGTTCAGATCCAACCCTAATGCTGACGGGTCCAATTCCAGCCACGGCTATGGTGTTAGCCAAAGCTGGACTTAGTCTTGCGGATATTGATATTTTTGAGGTTAATGAAGCATTTGCAGCAGTTCCGTTAGCATGGTTGATGGATACGGGTGCAGATCCCAAGAAACTTAATCCTAACGGCGGAGCTATTGCCCTTGGTCATCCTCTAGGCGCCAGCGGGGCTCGGTTAATGACCACGTTGATTCACGAATTGGAACGAACTGGCTTACGTTATGGACTGCAAACTATGTGCGAGGGACATGGCATGGCTAATGCGACTATTATTGAGCGTTTAGATTGAGAGACAGAAAAAGATATTACGGAAGGGGGAGAATCATCAATGGATATGAAACAAGTAGTTGCGCTCGTCACGGGAGGGGCTTCTGGCTTAGGTGAAGCGACGATACGGAGGATCATTAACGATGGAGGTAAAGCCATGATTCTCGATCTAGCTGTAGAACGAGGAGAGAAGTTGGCTGCTGAATTGGGTGGCAGAGCTTTATTTCACAAGACGGATGTTTGTAGTACAGAGAGCGTACAAGAAGCTTTAGAACATGCTGTTAAAGAGTTTGGATTTGTAAATTTAGTTGTCAATTGTGCCGGGATTGGAGTAGCGGAAAAAGTAATAGGCAAGAAAGGCCCTCATTCTCTTGATAGTTTTTCAAAAACGATTCAGATAAATCTTATCGGTAGTTTTAACATTATACGCCTTACTGCTGAATACTTGGTAAAAAATGAACCTAATGCGGGGTCTGAACGGGGTGTAATCATCAGTACTGCTTCAGTAGCAGCCTATGAAGGACAAATTGGGCAGGCGGCTTACAGCGCATCTAAAGGGGGAATTGTAGGAATGACACTTCCGATTGCCCGAGAGATGGCAACCCATGGTATTCGGGTCATGACGATTGCCCCTGGTCTCTTTGAAACTCCAATGTTTGATTCTTTGCCAGAGGAGGCTCGAAAGTCATTAGGCGCCATGACTCCGTTTCCCTCACGGTTGGGTTATCCAGAGGAATTTGCCCTTCTAGTAAAGAGTATCGTTGAAAATCCAATGCTTAATGGTACGACGATTCGCCTGGATGGAGCAATTCGTATGCAACCTAGATAAAAGTCAAGGGCCTGGTACTATAGATAATAGAAAGGAAGGGTACGATGGACATCTATTCTGAAGACCACAAAATGTTTCGTCGAGCCTTCATAAAGTTTGTGGAAAATGAGCTTTCTCCTCATATCGAGGAGTGGGAAACACAACGAGAAATCCCGCGTTGGGTATGGAGTCGTATGGGGGAACAAGGTTACCTCTGTCCATGGCTCGAAGAAAAATACGGTGGGTCTGGAGCAGACTTTGGATACTCAGTTATCATTAACGAAGAATTAGCGAGAGCGGGCGTGGGAATCGGGATTGGGTTGCATAGTGACATCATCGCTCCCTATATACATGCCTTCGGCACGGAAAAGCAGAAACAGAACTGGCTTCCGGCGTGTGCTCGCGGTGAAAAAATTCTAGCTATTGCCATGACCGAGCCTCAGGCCGGGTCAGATCTACAGGGAATGAAGACTACCGCTATCCGGGACGGTGAGGAGTACATTATTAATGGCTCAAAAACCTTCATCAGCAATGGGATTTCTGCTGGTCTTGTCATAATTGCAGCTAAGACAGGTTCAAGTGAGGCACCAGCAAGCAAAGGGATTAGCCTCATCGTAGTAGAAGACGGGACACCAGGTTTCACGAAGGGAAAAAAATTGAATAAGCTTGGGATGCATAGCCAGGATACGGCGGAACTGTTTTTCGACAATTGTAGGGTGTCGGTGAGCAATCGTCTAGGCGAAGAGGGAAAAGGGTTTTCTTATTTGATGGAGAAACTTCAGCAGGAGCGCTTAATCTCTGCCCTTGGTTCTCAAGCAATGGCAGAGAGAATGCTTAGTGATACGTTAGCTTATGTCAAGACGAGGGAGGCGTTTGGGCAATCGATCGGTAAGTTTCAACATAATGCCTTTAAAATGGCAGAAATGGCGACGGAGGTCGAGCTTGGACGCGTATTCATAGATAACTTAGTGGCTAACCATATGGCAGGGCAAGAGATCGTGGCTAAGGTTTCCATGGCTAAGTACTGGATTGGAGAGATGGCTAACCGTGTAGCGTACAACTGCCTCCAACTCTACGGAGGATATGGCTATATGGAAGAGTATCCAATAGCTCGGCATTACCGCGATGTAAGGGTGCATACAATCTATGCGGGTACCTCGGAAATCATGAAACTCATCATTGCAAGAAAGTTAGGATTGTAAGTAGGAAGGAGCAGGATCAATGTATCAGCTCTTAAATGGGATACGAATTCTTGATTTAACTCGATTACTGCCAGGGGGATATGCAAGCCAATTGCTCGCCGATCTGGGGGCTGAGGTCTTAAAAGTGGAAGATCCTTGGCAAGGGGATTATCTGCGTTGGATGAAACCCTATTTGCCAGGAACGAAAGAAAGTGCCCTATATTGGGCACTTAATAGAAATAAAAAAAGCTTGACATTAAATTTAAAAAGCTCAGATGGACGTAAAACCTTTTTACGCCTCGTAACGAAGTATGATGTTGTTTTGGAAGGGTTTCGGCCTGGAGTGATGGATAGCTTGGGCCTCAGCTATAAAGAGCTTCAGAAAGTCAACCCCTCTGTCATTCTTTGTTCTATCTCAGGTTACGGGCAGAGTGGGCCTTATAATCGACGTTCTGGTCATGACATTAATTATTTGGCCCTTAGCGGGGCACTAAATCTAACGGGTCAAGCCGCGGGAGCTCCCGTACCTCCTGCAGTACAAGTGGCAGACATTGGTGGAGGCGCCCTGATGGCAGTCACCGGAATCTTGAGTGCCTATATTGCTCGTCTGCAAACGGGACGAGGACAATATATTGATGTCTCAATGTTGGATGGCGTGATTTCTTGGATGGCAATGCTCTATGCTCAACAAGCCGTTGAGGATTCTCCAGTGAAACGTGGAGAAGGAATATTAAACGGCGGGGAAGTTTGTTATGGTATTTATGAGACTCGTGATGCCCGCTTTATGAGCCTTGGGGCTTTAGAACCGAAATTTTGGCAAGCTTTTTGTCAAGCGATTGACCGTAACGACCTTGCAGACAAACAGTTTACGCATGATCCGAGCGTCTTGAGCGAAGTACAAACGATTTTTAAGACTAGGACTCAGGAGGAGTGGACGGCTTTTTTCAATGATAAAGATGTTTGCTGTGAGCCAGTTTTAGAGCTATCGGAAGTACGTAATCATCCTCAGATTCAGGCTCGGAATCTTTTTGATTTGCTTAGACATCCGAATGGTATGCTTGTGGAAGTTTTAAGTAATCCTTTAAAATTTGCTGAAAAAGTAGAGCTTCCAAATCAAATTCCTCCACGCTTAGGAGAACATACGAGGGAGATCTTGCAGGACTTGAGGTTCACTCCTGAGGAAATCAAGATGTATGAACGGGCTGAGATAGAGTAGCAATAAGTTAGGCTGAACAAACTCTTTTAGTTTGTTCAGCCTATTTTTGTGTTTGGACGGACGACTATCCTCAATGTAGGTTGTTATATACTCTTACTAAAGAAAGAATCTTCAGAAAAAGAGGAATAACCATTGTGTAGGGAGAATAACTATGTGAAGCTTCCATAGTTTAGAGCAGAAGCCATGAAGTTGTGTCTTTCCAGATCAATGGCGAGGTGAGAGCTTTAATGTTGATGAGCCAGATGATGACCCGAGATGTTCCTCTTCTACAGACCAAAACTAGTCTTAAACAGGGGGTAGAGCTTTTACGCTCAAGTAAACTGGATGCTCTGCCGGTGATAGATGAAGATGGTTTTTTAATAGGAATTTTTACAAAAGCAAACGTCCTAGATGCTTTTTTGGCTGGGGCAGAATCTTCGGAAATGATCGAAGGACATTTTAATTCTCAAGTAGTTACTGTTCAAGCCGATACTCCTTACCGTGAAGTAGAACAGCGAGCAAAACAGAGTTCGGTGGGTACAGGTGTAGTAATAGATAAGAAAGGAAAGGCTCTGGGTATTTTTACCAAGGTAGATATGATTTTGGCACTTTTTCGAGAAGCGGAACAACTAGCTATTCAGCTAAGTACGGTGTATCAGGCTATGCCTAATGGAATTATCGTCGTGAATCATAATAATGTTATTCAGCAGATCAATCCTGCTGGCGAGAAAATCCTTGGATTGAAGCAAGATATTCTTAAAGGCCGCCTTTTCGACAGTGAATTCGCGGATTTAGATTTGAGTCTGGTACTAAAACAATCACAGCATCTAGTAGGGGTACAGACTCAAATGAATAAGGTCACTGTTCTCTGCAACATTAGCCCTATAGGTGAGAGGGCAGGAGCAGTGATTGTTTTTCAAGCCTTGACTGATTTTGACCAAGTTGCTTTAGAATTAGATGCAACGAAGCGCTTGTATGAGACTTTACTTACTGTAACAAATATTGCCTACGAAGCGATCTTCGTAGTAGATGACCAGGGGAAAATTACGTTGGTCAATGAGGCAGCATGTCAATTTTTCGGTAAGAGAGAAAAAGAACTATTACAAAAGCCAATTGATCAAGTGATCGAGAATACTCGACTTTTGCGAACCTTAAAAACTGGTATGTCTGAAACCAATGAAATCCAAGTAATATATGGTCGGCCTTACATAGTCTCCCGCCTACCCATTGTACGCCAAGGTAAAATAATTGGGGCAGTGGGCAAAATTATCTTTCAGAAATTAGATGAAGTTAAGGAGGTTGCTCAGAAACTCGCTCAGATGGACCTTGAGTTAAACTATTACAAAGAACAAGTGGGCTCAACCAGATTGCCAGTCACATTTACCCAAATCGTTACAGTTAACCACGATATGCGCCGTTTGAAGCAAGAAGCTGAAATTGCGGCTCGTGGGAATTCAACAATTATGCTGACAGGGGAAAGTGGTACGGGCAAAGAACTCTTTGCGGAGGCAATTCACCAGGCAAGTCCACATCGTAATGGTCCTTTTGTCAAAGTTAATTGCGCAGCAATTCCAGAAAATCTTTTGGAGTCCGAATTTTTTGGGTATGCCAGCGGAGCCTTCACCGGAGCACAAAAAGGAGGCAAAGCAGGTAAGTTTGCTATTGCCAACGGAGGGACACTTTTTTTGGATGAGATCGGTGACATGTCTCTAAATTTGCAGAGTAAACTTTTAAGGGTGTTAGAGGACAGGTGTTTTGAACCGGTGGGAAGTAATGAGACAGTCAAAGTAGATGTGCGAATCATTGCTGCCACTAACAAGGATCTTCTTCAAAAGGTTTCGAGCGGAGAATTTCGAAGTGACCTTTATTACCGCCTCAATGTTATCTCATTTCGCCTTATCCCTATCCGTAATCGGGCTGAGGACATTATTCCTCTAGTGAATGTTTTCCTGGAACGGCTTAATCAAGATTTCGGAAAACGAATTTCAGGAGTTACACCAGAGGTGCAAAAAACTCTCATTGCCCATCGTTGGCCAGGAAATGTACGAGAGTTAAAAAATGTGATTGAAAGAGCGGTGAATTTTGCTGCTGGCGAATTACTGGAACTAGCAGATTTACCCTTTTATCTAAGGGAACAAAAGCAAGAGGATCGAATAAAGCAATCAAAAGAGTGGAACTTGGGAAATGCTCATGAACATTTGGACAAAGAAACGTTGGAAAAGGCTCTTCTTAAAACGAATGGAAATAAATCCGAGGTTGCCAGACTTCTAGGTATTTCTCGTTCTTGGCTATATGAAAAAATACGTAAGTACGATATTAAGCTCCCCAACAGGTGATCGCTAACCTTATGCCAACAGTTTCTTTACTTAATCCACACAACTTCTTAAAGTCGATTTCACAAATTTTCTATAGTTCCGGGATATCATACTAATGTACCGATCAAGATACATAGAAAAGGTCGGATAAAACATCAAGGGAGGAATTGTATGAAAAAGAAGCTCGCAGTTGGGGTTCTTAGTGCTGTGCTGTTAGCCGGAGGTACAACAGCTGTTTTTGGGGCAACAGATACGAGTAAACTTGATGAAATTAAGAGTTTAACTCAGCAAATGTTTAGCATCCAAAAGCAAATCATTGACAAAGAAGTGGACGCAGGGCTTAGGACAGCCGAACAGGCGGATATCATGAAAAAATCCATTGACAAACGCCAGGAAGCCAGTGATAAAGCCTTAGCGGAGGGGAAGGTCTTTGGCCCCGGTATGGGTGGCAAGGATTTAAGAATGCTTGATAACGCGAAGCAATTCTTTAGCAAAGAACCAATGACCGAGGAACAGATTCAAGCCTGGAGTGAAGCTGCTCAAGCTCGAATAGAGGCGCAAGTCGAGGCCATGAAAGAGAATGGAAAATTAACGGATGAGCAAATTCAAACTTGGCACGATGCCGCTCTGGCCCAATTAAAAGTTCAGGTAGAAGCTATGAAGAATGGTACTTTTGTACCGGGCGGCATGGGTATGCCTATGGGTAAGCATGGCGGTCATGGCGATCGTTCTTGGGGCAATAAAACAGCTCCTGACCAAAGTACGTCTTCAGACACGTCCTCTACAACCAATGTCCAGTAAATAAAAAGACTCTGTCTTCCAACGTGTTGACCGGCTGAGAAAAGGCAATTAAAAAGCCTTCCCGGACAAAAGTCCAGGAAGGCTTTATTAATCTTTGTTTAATTACCAATTGCTGCGTGAGCGTGGTTGAAAGCAGTCGCGGCAATAGACAGGGCGGTCACCGGATGGTTGGAAAGGAACCATTGTCTCTTTTCCGCAAGAAGCGCAGACAGCTGGGAACATTTCACGTTGCTGACGGCCAAATCCACCGTTGCGGTTTTGAGCTTTTTTAGCCGCACGGCACTCTGGGCAACGACCAGGTTCGTTGGTGAATCCTTTTTCTGCGTAAAACTCTTGCTCCGATGCCGTGAATTCGAAATCCCGGCCACAATCTTTACAATTTAGAATTTTGTCGTTAAACATATAAAAAAACCTCCAAAAATTATTACCCGCTGCTATTCATGGCAAGTTCACCAACTTCTTCCCGGAGTCTAAGGTAATAATGAAGGTTTGCTTAAATCCACTATTTTTTACGAGCTTAGATCATTATACCAAATATTTCAAAGAAGTCAATAAAAAGTTTAAAATTATTCATACATTTTTTCAACAAGTGCTTTTACGTCTTCATTTTCCAGGTATTCATCAAAGGTTAGCTGGCGGTCAATGAGTCCTTTAGGGGTTATTTCAATGATACGATTAGCAATAGTTTGGACGAACTGGTGATCTTGGGAGACAAAGAGAATATTGCCATTTAAATTAATCAATGAATTATTGAGAGCCGTGATTGATTCCATATCCAAGTGGTTGGTAGGTTCATCAAAGATTAAGACGTTTGCTCCGCTGAGCATCATGCGGGAAAGCATACAGCGAACCCTTTCTCCCCCGGAAAGAACGCTTGCCTTTTTCAAGGACTCATCCCCTGAGAAAAGCATTCTGCCCAGAAACCCACGGACAAAGGACTCGTCGGGATCTTTGGAAAATTGTCTCAGCCAGTCCACCAGATTTAATTCCGTATCAAAATAGGAGGAATTATCTAAAGGCAGGTAAGCTTGGGTAGTAGTAATACCCCAGTTAAACTCACCGCTGTCGGGAGTGATTTCCCCCATTAGAACTTTAAACAAGGTAGTTTTTGCTACGCCGTTGGGTCCGACAAAAGCAATTTTGTCGCCTTTGTTAACAAGAAAAGAAATGTTGTCGAGGATTTTTTCACCGTCAATCGTGACGGTTAGGTTTTTTACTTCTAAGATATTATTGCCGGCTTCTCTGTCGGGAGTGAAAGCAATATAAGGATACTTTCTCGAGGAGGGTTTGATATCTTCCAAGGTTAATTTTTCAAGCTGCTTTTTTCGGGAAGTAGCTTGCTTGGCTTTAGAGGCATTCGAACTAAAGCGTTGAATAAATCGTTGCAGTTCTTCAATTTTATCTTCTTTTTTCTTATTGGCTTCTCTCATTAATCGTAAGGCTAATTGGCTGGATTCATACCAGAAATCGTAGTTGCCTACGTAAAGCTGAATTTTGCCGAAATCAATGTCCGCAATATGAGTGCAGACTTTGTTGAGGAAATGCCGGTCATGGGATACAACGATAACGGTGTTCTCATAATTATAGAGAAAATTCTCCAGCCAGGTTATGGACTGAAGATCAAGATGGTTGGTAGGTTCGTCCAGTAGCAAAACATTAGGGTTGCCAAAGAGAGCTTGAGCTAATAAGACCCGGACTTTTTCATTACCGCTGAGTTCCTTCATTTTACAAGCCTGCAGGTCTTTATTGATGCCTAAGCCCATTAAGAGTTCCGAGGCTTCCGCTTCAGCCTGCCAGCCGTTAAGTTCGGCAAATTCACCTTCCAGAATGGAAGCTCTCATTCCGTCTTCTTCAGAAAAATCAGGCTTAGCATAGAGGGCATCTTTTTCTTCCATAATTTCGTATAACTTGGAGTGCCCCATAATGACGGTTTTCAGTACTTCAAATTCTTCAAATTCAAAATGGTCTTGCTTTAATACGCCGATACGTTCTCCTGGGGTAACGCTAACTTCTCCATTGGTAGGATCGATTTCACCGGATAGAATTTTCAAGAAAGTGGATTTTCCAGCACCATTTGCACCGATCAAACCATAACAGTTTCCGGGGAGAAATTTCACATTAACATCTTCAAATAAGGCCCGTTTGCCGAATCTTAACGTTACCCTACTGGTACTTATCATTATTAATCGTTCCTTTATATTTAGATTTGCCTAAGCTTAAGAATATAGTATATCATTATATTACAATAAGGTATAGTTTAAGAGCATATTTAAAGCCCTCTTACCATTGCAGAAAAAGGCAAGGGGCTGGGAAAAACTAAGCGAGTCTTGGAATGCTGGGTAACACGAAGACACTGTCTTCGCACGGATTACCCTTCTTGCAGACACTGTCTTTGCACGAATTAGCTTTCTTGCAGGATGTAGGAGAAGCTGCCCGACACGTACGCTTCCGTTTTCATTTTCTGATGATGCCGTTTTAATGAATGGGATTTCCTTCTATTTCACCTAAAAGGTTCCTCAAAATTAATATTCCCTGCATAGTGCGAGGAAAACCTGCACTGGGAGCCACTAAGAGAATGGCATGCTCTATTTCTTCTTTGCTGCAGCCGCTGCGTATGGCCTTTAAAATGTGGGTTCTTAAGGCCCGGGGGTATTGGCACTCAGTGGAGAGGGCTACTTTTATCAGCCAACAAGTTTTCTCATCTAAAGGGCCGCCATCCTTATGGATCAATTGGCCGTATTTTTCATAGGCATCATAAATATTCTCATGGTGTTCTGTAAAATACTTTAAGTTAACTTCAGTACTGTCCAGGTTGTCAAAATAGTCATCCATTTTGCAGTCTCCTTTCTGTATTTGCATTATTATCCAATCAAGAATTATTTATTCGTAAGGAGCATTTATGCCGGCTAACTTACTATCGAAAGGAATGAGCACTATGAAAATGCAGATAAATATTGATAAAGATACTCGCAAACAGCTTGTTGAGGAACTCAAAGGGTATTTCTGGAAGGAGAGGGATGAAGACCTGGGTAATTTAGGTGCTGAACTTCTTCTGGATTTTATTATTAATACCATAGGTCCTCATCTCTATAATCATGGAATCCAAGATGCTTACAGTTATATGAATGAACGAGTTGAAGACTTGTTGGCCCTTGAGAAGCCTCTCCGGTAAAGAGAACGACTAATCACTGATTACCAAGGCTAACATGCCCTTCAAACCAATCCACGAACTGTTTAGCAGTGCGGGCAGAGCGGCCATTATACCAAAGTGCCCATTGCAAAGCCTCTTTGCGCAGCAGTTCCCAGTCTGCGTTAAGATTTCTGGCCTCAGCAATGCCTTTAACAATAGCCAGGTATTGGTTTTGATCCGGCGAAGAAAAGACAACATTAATGCCAAAACGATCGGCGAGGGAAAGCTTTTCCTGCATGCTGTCCCGGGCATGTACTTCTTCATCATGGTTGCCTGATTGTAAACCGGCTCGCTCGCTGAAGTATTCTTTGACTAAGTGCCGGCGGTTGGAAGTTGCATAAATCAGGATATTAGGGGTTTTACTTTCTAATCCCCCTTCCAGAACCGCTTTGAGAGAGGTATAGTTTTCCTCATTATCGCCAAAGACCAGGTCATCAACAAAAATAATGAACTTTTGGGAGCGGTTTTTTAATTGCCGAATAATCAAGGGAAAATCAGCCAGATAAGCTTTGGGGATTTCAATCATGCGCAGCCCTTGAGAATGATAGCGGTTGAGTATGCCTTTGACCGTTGAGGATTTTCCTGTCCCCCTGTCACCGTATAAGAGAACATTATTGGCCGGAAAACCATTCAGAAACTGGAGGGTGTTTTCAATGACCCTATTCCGCTCGTATTGATAATCCACCAGTTGCTCTAAGCTGATGGGGTCCGGTTTATCAATTCCTTTCAGGTAACCTTGTCCGGTGGTTTTTTCCCAGACGAAAGCATAATAGCGTGCGAATACCCCGCAGCCGTAATTTTGGTAGAAAGTCTTGAGTTCGTCCAGGCACTGGACCCAATCTTCAGCACGGTAAAAATGGGCTTTGATGTCCTGGATATGTTCCGGGCAGCAGAGAGGCTGGTATCCTGCTGTCCATTCGGGAAGAGCTATTATTACAAGTTTGTCTATCTCTGATGAGAACAGCTCGGCGATTTCAGCTTTGAAAACACTCACGTTTAGCCCGGCCACCCGCTGCAGATTTGCTAAATCTTGAGACACAGCCTTGTCCAGAATACTTTGGCAGCCGGTTTCTTCACCCCTTTGACAGGCAAAGGAAAAGGGATTTTCATCAAATATCAGCAAGTCAAGGATGTATTGCGTCAAGGACGTCATTCCGCTTTTTGCTAAGGCGAAGAAAAACTCATTATATCCATTAACAACCTTGCTGAGCTGAACAGCTGCTGGGCCGCCTGAGTTCAGACAATGGAGGAGAGCTTTCAGTTTGCTGAGAACCTGATCCTCCAACAGGCCTCTGTAAATGGAAAGGGAATCCAGAGCTAGTAGTGTTGCTTTGTTCTGTTCCATGGCTAAGTCCTCCTAAAAGTAGCTTGTGCATTTATCCTACATAATTTTCTGGAAAACACTAATCTAATTCACTATCTTACTACAATCTGTGCTATAACACTATAATTTAAAAAATCTTGGTAAGCTGATTTTGGCAAGGAGAACTTTCGT
The DNA here is from genome assembly GCF_000235605.1 of Desulfosporosinus orientis DSM 765. Lineage (GTDB taxonomy): Bacteria > Bacillota > Desulfitobacteriia > Desulfitobacteriales > Desulfitobacteriaceae > Desulfosporosinus > Desulfosporosinus orientis. The sequence continues at coordinate 4,060,268 of NC_016584.1, read as the reverse complement.
TACAGTAATTAATATTGCATAATATTTCCAAATAAAATATGATAAAAAATAGCAATCCTGTTTAAAGGTAGAGATGAGAGAGAGCTAAACTTTAATTGAGCAGGAGGAACCAATTTGAACGGTCTCAAAGAACGCTACGAAAAACGCAAAGAATTTTATGCCCAGCAAGCAGGCGAGCTGCATCGAAGGATTAATCGCCTAAGCAACATAAGATTGGGCCTCTCCCTAGTTGGTCTGAGCTTGGGAGTGTTTTTCTATATCATTTACAGCCGTTCCCTGGGCATAGGCATGGTGCTGCTTACGGTCATCCTTTTTATAGGGCTGGTCTTTTGGCATCAAAGTTTAAGAAGAAAGCATCTTTACCGGCAAATCCTCTTTGAAAACTATGCTCAATCCCTGCAGCGCCTGGCGGGGGAGTGGAAATCCTTTCCCGATAAGGGAGAAGACTTTAAAAATGCCGATCATCCCTTTTCTGAGGATTTAGACCTGTTTGGCCTGAATTCACTCTTTCAATGGATTAATACGGCAAAAACCTTTCGAGGCCGGGAAACCCTGAAAGAGTGGCTGACAGCAGGTCCCAGTGAAGGGGAAAAAATCCTGAGCCGGCAAGAGGCTGTACGAGAACTTTCTAAAAATCTTTCCTGGCGGCAGCGGTTTTTGGCGGAAGCCTGTATGGCAAAAGGGTTAATGAGTTCCCCTCAAGGAATCATCCAATGGGCCAAAACCTACGATGAAAGCTACCTGCGGCTTAGAGTTTTGATTTTGGCCCGGGCTCTGCCCATAGTGACCATTAGCTTTTTGCTTATTTATTTGCTGACAGGTAAGCTATCATTTTGGTACCCATTGTTGGGTATTATCATTCAGTCACTAATTCTTTTTGCAGGCAAACAGAGGGGAAAGGCTTTAAAGGCGGTTTATCCTTATAAGGAAAGCATTAAAATCTATGAGAAAATGTTGGCGAGAATCGAAAGACGCTCTTTTCAGGCAGAGTACTTACAGGATCTGAAAGAGGGTTTACCTAATCGTGAAGGAACCCCTGCGTTTCAACAAATCAAAAAACTAGCCGCTATAACGGACATGATAGCCAACCGGGATAATGCTATTTTTTTAATCGTTAATATCCTGACCCTCTGGGACATCCAGTGCATGATTGCTTTAGAATCCTGGAAAGAAAAATCAGGCCGGTTTCTTGGCCGCTGGTTGGAAACGATTGCCGAATTTGAGGCCTTATCCAGTCTGGCCGGTATTCATTATGATCATCCGGATTGGACCTTTCCCGAAATTAACCCGGCAGAGTCAGGAATTAGGGCTGTGAGAATGGGACATCCTCTTTTGCGGGGGGCCGTTTGTAATGACCTTACCATTGATAAACACTCCGGAATCTTGTTAATAACAGGCTCTAATATGTCTGGGAAAAGTACGCTGCTGCGTACAGTAGGTATTAATCTGGTTTTGGCTTATGCAGGAGCACCGGTGTACGCCCGGAGTTTTAGCTGTTCCCGGCTGCAGTTATACAGCTGCATGCAGGTTAGTGACAATTTAGGGGAAAGCATTTCTTCCTTCTACGCAGAACTGTTAAGAATAAAACAGATTGTTCTGGCTACCAAAGAGCAAGGGAATATTTTCTTTCTTTTAGATGAAATATTCAAAGGAACGAATTCCCAGGATCGACATTTAGGAGCCAAGATTTTGATACGGCAATTGAGTAAAGCTGGGGCCATGGGCATGGTTTCAACTCACGACTTGGAGCTGGGAGATATGGAAAAGGAAAGCAGGGGGGGGATTCGCAATTTTCATTTTCGTGAGTATTACGAAAATGATGAAATACATTTTGACTATAAACTTCGCCTTGGAATTTCAACAACCCGCAACGCTATGTATCTGATTAAAATGGCTGGTATCGAGGTTGAAGGAGTGTAAAAAACCATGATTTTAGTAAGTGCCTGTTTGCTTGGTTTAAATACAAAGTATAACGGAGAGTCAAATGCTCATTCTTTGCTGCAGAAATACTGCTTATGGGGAAGATTTATCCCTGTCTGTCCGGAACAGTTGGGCGGTTTGCCTACTCCCAGGGAACCCGTAGAGATTATTCAGGGAACCGGTCAGGAGGTTCTGAGAGGAAGAAGCCTTATTAAAGGAGAACAGGGGGAAGCGGTTACCGGTTATTTTATCAGAGGGGCTCAGGAAACTCTTAAACTCGTTAAAATGTTTAAGGTATCCGCAGCCATTCTCAAGGAAAGAAGCCCTTCCTGCGGAGTTAACCATATTTATGACGGCAGCTTTAGCCACTCCAGAATTCCCGGTCAGGGCGTCACAGCCGCTCTGCTGAAGGAACACAATATCCCAATTTATTCAGAAGAAGATTTAAACGAGGAAAGGCTGAAAGAGCTGCTTTGCCAAGACCAAGGATATGATAAGTCATGACAAAAACTATGTCTTTTAAAAGACATAGTTTTTGTCATTTCTATTGCATTTAATTTTGATGTTCTAAGTGTATTATACTTTTAACTAAAAATTTTGAATTATAATGTCGGTTTTCGAAAGGGGTTGGCTTATTATTGCTGGTGATGAGATAAAAGGCTTAAGCATAGGCCTCGGAGAGTTATGTTCTCTTCGAGGTTAATTTATGTCCGCAACTATTTTGAGCTCATGCAAAATCTACTAATGAACAGGGGAGATTTTCTATGCCGACCAAGAAGAAAATTGGTTCCATGTCTATTAAAACTCGAATTACAGTGGTTACCAGTCTAGTTGTTATTCTCGTTGTAACAGCTATATCCGGAATAAGTTTTTGGAATGCCAAAAAGCTCCTTAGAACCAGTGAAGTTCAAACAGAAAAGCTTGTGGAGCAAGGGATAGACGATGAATTTACCAATCGCTTAAATCGAGCCAGGTCCTCGGTGCTGTCCCTAACCAAAAATCCTGAGGTTGCCCAGGCCTTTGCCCAACGAGACCGGGCAGAGGTAGCACGTCTTGTTCAACCTGTTTTTGATGAGATAAAAAAGGAAGGCTTCAGCCAACTTCAGTTTCACCTCTCTCCGGCTGTTTCTTTCTACCGCGCCCATGCTCCAAAGAAATTAGGGGATGACCTTTCCAGTATTCGGCCTACGGTGGTGACAGCCAATAAAGAACATAGAATTGTGGAAGGGCTGGAAGAAGGGGTTGAAGGCTATGGATTTCGAGTAGTAGTACCGATTCAGTATCAAGATCAATGGGTTGGTACTGCAGAATATGGTATGGACTTTGGCGAAGATTTTCTAAAAGCTTTACAAAAGAAAAAACCAGGTGATTATTACATCTATCTTCTTGATTTTTCAGCCTCACAAATTGAGAAGGTGAAGAACAATGGCGGATTATTGGCGGGTACAGGTTCAGATTCTTATCCTGTTTCAGAAAGTATGCTTAAAGCTCTCAAGAATGGGGACGCTCAATTTACAGAGAGTGAAGACGGCAGGTTCAGTGTCTCCCTCATTCCTTTTCGAGATTATCGCGGCGAAATAAAGGGGTACATAAAAACCGTAGTTTCCCGGGAAAAAATAGTACAACAACTTAGCGCCTTAAAACGTTCTATCTTGCTGGCAGGCTTAGGCGTCTTGGTCCTGGGAATAGCAGCAGGTTATTTTGTCTCTTTAAGTCTAACCAGTCCTATCCTTCAGCTAACCAATGATGCAGGTGTACTGGCGACAGGAAATTTAAGCATTGATATTCAGACAAAATGGTACGGAGAGTTGGAAACCCTGGCCCTGGCTATGAAAAGTATGCTGGGAAACACCAAAGAAATACTAATATCCATCAATCAAGCAATAGGGCAGGTGGAGAATTCAACTAAAGAGATTTCCGCAGCCATCGATGAAACTTCACAAGGCACTGAGCAAATAGGCAAGAGCGTCAGTCAGGTCGCTAATGGAGCACAGACTATTGCCTATCGAACGGGTGAGATGAGTGCGCAAAGTGAAGGAATCAATCAAAGTGTTCAAGCCTTGGCGCAACATATGGAGGGAATCCTAGCCGGTACGGAGGATGTCACCAATCGGACAGCCAGCGGAGAGGGGATTATGAACAAGCTGGCAGCTAAAATGCAGACCTTTGCCAAAAAAGTGGAAGAAATTCAAACAGAGAGTCAAATCCTTAAAGAACAGACGAGGGACATTCGGGGAATTACGCAAATCATTACCGGAATTTCAGAGCAAACGAATTTATTGGCTCTTAACGCTGCCATCGAGGCTGCTCGAGCCGGTGAAACAGGGCGAGGGTTTGCTGTAGTAGCTGAAGAAGTCCGTAAATTGGCTGAAGGATCGAAAGAAAGCGCCGCTAAGATTGCCGGGTTAATCGACCAAGTGGCTCTTAATGCCGAAAAGTCGGCCCAAGTATCGGAAGAAGCAGGGCATTTGATTCAAGACCAGATAGAGATTGGAGAACAAGCCCTAAGGCAATTTACGGACATATCACAAGGTACTCAATCAACTGCTCAGCTTCTTGGGGAAATGGAAGGTGAAGTTCAGCAAGTTGTGCAGATGGTTGGAGTTATAGACAAGTCGGTTTCTGAAATCTCAGGTATGTGCCAAGAAGATGCATCAGCAATAGAGGAAATGGCGGCATCAATGGATGCCGTGAGTGGGACAATCCGTACGATTGTTGAGAATATTGGAGAGTTAGTAGCTTTAATGGAAGCATTAAAGAATCAAAGCCAGAGATTCAAAATTTGATGTTAGAATCTAGATCAGGTATAATTAAGAATTAGGAAATAATGACATGTAACAACAGACTTTCAGGAGGAAGGCTTAATGCAATTGGCAACTGTCAAAGAAATTTACAGAGAGACAAATCGGTTTCTTAACCAGAAAGTAGAAATATCCGGTTGGGTCCGCACCCTGCGTACTTCTAAAGCCTTTGGTTTTATAGAAATTAATGACGGGAGCTTCTTTCAGAACATCCAAGTGGTTTTTGAAGAAAGTCTCGAAAACTTTGCTGAAGTTGGCAAGCTCTCAATCAGTTCTGCCATCCGCGTTCAAGGAGAGCTTGTTCCTTCACCGGGAGCAAAACAGCCCTTTGAGTTAAAGGCTGAAACCATTGAGATTCTTTCCATAGCAGCTGCGGATTACCCCCTTCAAAAGAAACGGCATACCTTCGAGTACTTGCGCACCATTGCCCACCTGCGCCCCCGTACCAATACCTTTGCTGCTGTCTTTCGCTTGAGGTCGGTGATAGCCTATGCTATTCACAAGTTTTTTCAGGAAAAGGGATTTGTTTATGTACATACTCCAATCATCACGGGGAGCGATGCTGAAGGTGCCGGAGAAATGTTCAAGGTCACAGCCTTAGATTTAGCTCAGCCTCCTAAAGATGAGGAAGGGAATGTGGACTACAGCAAAGATTTTTTTGGGCGGGTTACCAGCCTGACTGTAAGCGGTCAGCTTAATGTTGAAACCTATTGTATGGCCTTTCGCAATGTTTACACTTTTGGACCAACCTTCCGGGCTGAAAACTCTAATACCGCCCGGCATGCCGCAGAGTTTTGGATGATTGAGCCGGAGATTGCTTTCGCTAACCTTGCGGACGACATGAATTTAGCGGAAGAAATGATGAAATATCTCATTCAGTATGCTTTAGACAACGCCCCTGAGGAGATGGCCTTCTTCAATAATTTTGTGGATAAGTCTTTGTTTAAACGTCTAGAGAATATTCTAACCTCAGACTTTGTCCGCACTACTTATACTGAAGCTGTAGAAATCCTGGAAAAGGAAAAAGAGAAGGCAAAATTCGAGTATCCTGTACGCTGGGGAATGGATTTGCAGACTGAGCATGAACGTTACCTTACTGAGACGATTTTCCAAAAACCGGTTTTTGTTACGGATTATCCGAAAGATATTAAAGCATTCTATATGCGCTTAAATGAAGATCAGAAAACGGTAGCAGCCATGGATCTCCTTGTTCCCGGGGTGGGTGAGATTATCGGCGGCAGCCAGCGTGAAGAGCGCTTAGATGTTTTAGAAAGCCGTATGCAGGAATTGGGTTTAAGTGCAGAAGACTATTGGTGGTATCTGGACCTTAGGCGCTATGGCGGCGTAAACCATGCCGGGTATGGTTTGGGTTTTGAACGGATGATCATGTATTTGACAGGAATGTCTAATATCCGGGATGTCATCGCATTCCCCAGGACGGCAAATTTCTGTGAGTTTTAGTTGAGCTTAACATCCTCCTTCACCATTAACAGTGGAGTGGGGATGTTTTACTTTTTGGGTGAAAAACAGGGTGGACACCCATGCCCTTCCGCTGTACCATCAGACGATGAAAATGAGTGCTCCCGGGGTCGGGCAGCTTCGCCATATCCGCTCACCGCAGCATTCCGAGGCTCGCCCACTCGCCGGCGCGGGACTCCGCCAAACCTCCGGGTAGTACCTGATGTTAACCTGTGGCTCCGTTCACCCGCGCCGTCTTGTGGGCTTTACCGCCTCTCCATGCAATGGGTTCGCTTCTATGGACGAATCTGCCCTTACTTTCGGGTCCACGGGTACTTTAGACTGTTTTGGGGCTTTCGGGTTCCATTTTTCAGGATAGAGTAGAGAGGGTAACCGGCACTGTCAACACCCCGTCAATGACCTGTTGACACCCAGAAAGGGGCATGCTAGAATTAGCCAAAAGTTCAATTGTATAGACAATTACAGTTAGAAATAGGTGTTTTTGGTGATTCAAACAGAAATGATCGACAAGAATTCAGTGATTCCCATCTATTATCAGCTTTATAAGCTCATCGAAGGACAAATCCGGAGAGGGGATCTCAAACCGGGGGAATGTCTGCCCACTGAGCATGAAATCTCTTCCCGGTTCGAAATCAGCCGCATGACGGTGCGAAGAGCGATTGCAGAATTAGTGTCGGCAGGTATGGTCTATGCCCAGCAAGGCAGGGGAACGTTTGTTGCCACACCTAAATTAGATAATATTGTTTTTGAACTTAATGATTTTAATGAAGAAATTAAAAAAAGAGGTTTAAATTATAAAACCACCTTATTGGAAGCAAGAATTATCAAAGCAGATAAGGAGCTTCGAGAAAAATTTCAGGTAGGAGAAGATTTTAAGCGGTTTTTATTTTTTCGAACGGTCCTTTCCGCTGAGGATGAACGTCTTTCCTACGAAGTTAAATATACCATCTATAGTAAGAGTATGCCCATCCTGGAATCAGAACTGAAAGATCCCAGTCTGCCCGGTCTTATCGCTTCCCATACGGAGTATGTACCCATGAGTGCCAAAAAGGTTCTCCAGGTTGCGGCCTGTACGGCAGAAGAAGCAGGGATACTCGGGATTGCCCCTAACTCACCAGTATTCTTAATTGAGCAGACGATCTATGACCAAGACCTTAAGCCCGTAGGCTGGAGTAAGGCCGTTTACCGGGGGGACCGATATAAATTGACAAGTTATGACGGATGGTATAAAAAAGATTAAGCTAATTGGAGGTTCTTAAGGTGAAAGACGAACTGCAAATAGCTATGGCAGACCTTGATGAAGAAAAAACTCTGATGCTGGTTGAAGAAAGAATCCGAGGCGGTCACACTCCTTTGCAGATTATTGAGAGCTGCCGACGGGGAGTGGAAATCGTTGGAGAAAAATATAGTGACAGTCATTACTATCTTTCCGATTTGATCATGTCGGAAGAAATTCTTAAGGGGGTCATGCGGGTCTTAGAGCCTTATATCCCCATGAATGGTTCGGAAAAAGGAATTTCTATTGTCATGGGAACCATAGAAGGGGATATCCATGATCTGGGTAAAAATATTGTCATCTATCTCTTAAGATCTTCCGGATATAAGGTTCATGATCTCGGTGTTGATGTGACGCCGGAGAGGTTTGTCCAAGCTGTTAATGAGACAAAAGCATCTATTCTGGGCATCAGTGTTTTAATTTCTTTTTGCGTGGGTTCCATCAAACGTGTGGTCGAACTGTTAGCTGAAGCCGGGCTGAGAGATAAAGTAAAAGTTGTGGTGGGAGGATATCCCGTTAACCAAGATGTTAAAGAATTTACCGGTGCTGATTTTTATGCTAATGATGTGACAGAAGCCTTGAAAATTTATCGTGATATCTTGGAAATCAACGATAGTTCAGTCTCAGAGTTATGAGACTGAACTAAATATTTGAAAAATTCCGTATTGACGCTCTAAACTAGCTATGATAGTATTTAGGCAAAATAGGTTGTTTATACCTTTACATCCGATTATAAGCTAAACTGATATAAGTAAATTTTTTTAATATAAAATTTGTCTATACATCTGTACCATTAAAAAAGAATGTCAAAAAGCATAAAAATTTCGCAACAACAATACATACAGGTCCGAAAATTAAGGTAAATTTTCAGAATAATTAGATTTGAGTATTTGAGGAATCCTTTTATAATTCAATTGAGAAGGAGTTAAAGGTTTGGAGGATAAACAAGGTATCTTTGCAGAAAATAACTCGGGGGGTAGTAAGAGATGTTGATTATCGGTGAGAAATTAAACAGTTCAATTCCCAGCGTTCGCCAATTGATAAAAGAGAAAGATGCTGCCGCTGTTCAGGATCTGGCATTGCGCCAGGCTGCTGCAGGAGCTGATTTTCTGGATTTAAATACCGCTCAAGGAGACGAAGTCCCTGACATGGAGTGGCTTGTGAATACTGTTCAAGAAGTGACGGATAAACCTTTATGTTTTGACAGTACGTCAGCAGCTGCCATCAAAAAAGGATTGGATACGATTAAGGGGGATAAGAGCCAGGTTTTAATTAACTCCATCTCATTAGAAAAGAATCGCCTTGAAGAAGTACTCCCTTTAGTCTTAGAATACCAGTGCCCGGTTATTGGCTTGACATTGGATGATAACGGTATTCCGAAAACTGCTGATGAGAGGATGGTTCTCTCAGAACGTTTGGTGGAGATACTGAGCAGGAAAAATTATGACTTGCAAAACCTCTATATTGACCCGCTGGTCTTGCCCCAAGCCGTTAGCCACAATAATGCCTTGATGTTTTTTCAATGCCTGGAAGCAATTAAGGAGAAATTAAAGGTGAAAACTGTTTCGGGTTTGAGTAATATTTCCTTTAATTCCCCTAAGAGGAAGATTATCAATCGTCATTTCTTAACCCTCTGCATGGCCTTCGATATGGACGCGGCCATTCTCGATCCTCTGGATAGGAAAATTATGACCTCAGTTATCACCAATGACTTTCTTCTGGGTAAGGATCGTTTTGGTAAAAAATTCTTAAAAGCTTTTCGCAGCGAACTATTGGAAGACTGAAAAACCTAGAAAGGGGAAATCGGGATGAACGAAAAGGAAATGCTTTATCAAAAGAGATTAGAGCGCTACATGACGGCCATGGATTGTGGAAAGCCGGATATGGTTCCCGTTGCCTTTGGAGTTGGGGAATGGGTTACGAAATATACCGGTACAACTCTGCAGGAGATTTATTATGACCTGGATAAAAGCAATCAAATTGTCAGTGAGATGCTGCCTGATCTGGATTTTGATGTTTTTAAGGGCGGACCCTGCTTATGGTGGCCCCCTATGTTTGATGCCATGGGGTCGAAACTTTATAAGTTCCCCGGTATGGGATTGGATGAAAATTCTACCTTTCAATACAATGAACAAGAATACATGAAAATTGAGGACTATGACGAATTTATTGCCAGTCCGACGGAATGGCTTGTTAATCATTATTTGCCTAACATCAGTACGGAATTAGCGAACCCCGGCTCTTATCGTTCTACTGTGGCTTTGATCAAAGGAGCTGCTGCCTTTGCAATGTCAGGGGCCGCTATGGCAGCGGCTTGGGGAAAATGGACGGTGGATCATGGCATAGTTGGACAAGGGACAGGGTTTACCAAAGCTCCCTTTGACACTCTAGGGGATGCCCTAAGGGGAATGAAAGGAATTCTCCTTGACCTGCGCCGCCGGCCGGAGAAAGTTATGGCTGCCTGTGATGCAATTACTCCCCATAATGTCAATTGTGGTGTTGCCGGGGCCGGAGCGGATACGCGCTTCCCTTGTTTTGCTCCCCTTCACCGCGGAGCCTATCCATTTTTAAATCCTCAGCAGTGGGATAAGTTTTATTGGCCGTCCTTGAAAGCAACCATTGAAGGCCTTTGGGCTAAAGGAAAGAGAATGCTCTTCTATGCTGAAGGAGACTGGACACCCTATCTTGAAAAAATTGCAGAACTGCCGGATAAAAGCATCATTTTCCAAATTGATACCACGGATGCCAAGAAAGCAAAGAAGATCCTGGGCGGCAGATTCTGCCTGCAGGGCGGTGTGCCTACAACTCTGTTGACCTATGGCACTCCGGAGAAAGTCAAAGAACAGGTTAAGAGATCCATTGACGAATTAGCCGGAGATGGTGGTTTTATTTTAGATACCGGCGGAGTTGTAATGGGAGATGCTAAGAAGGAAAATGCTATTGCGATGATTGAAGCAGCAAGAGAATACGGTGTTTATTAATCAGGGTATTTATTAATCGATAGGAGGAGTATTTCATGTCAGAGAAGGAAAAATTGTTAAATCCTGATCCTGGAGTATGTGTACCGTGGCAGGTGAAAGTGGATGAAATAGGGGAGTTCCCTGGCAATGAAGAGATTTCTAAAAAAGAATGGGAAAAGCTCGATGACTTTGCCTATAACTTTATCTGGTTTTGGGCACAGCGCTAAGATATAGAAGGCATTAGTTCGAAGTCTAAGTTCTAATAATGAGCGAAAAAAGGAGTGGAGATGAGTATGCTTACAGATGCCTTATCCATAGCCATTTCAGAATTGGAAGAACAACAGGTAGCTGAGCTGGTTAAAGAACGTTTAGATCAGGGAGTATCTCCTTTGGAAATTGTTAACTCCCTGCAGCAAGGTATGGCAGAGGCCGGAAACCGCTTTGAAACAGGAGAATACTTTTTAGGTGAGCTGATTATGTGCGGCGAAATCATGCAGGATTCAATGGTTATTTTAGAGCCTCTTCTCGTTGGCAGCAATGCAGACTACAAAGGCAATATTGTTATGGGAACGGTGAAGGGAGATATCCATGATTTAGGCAAGAACATCGTCGTGATGCTCCTTAAAGGTTCGGGATACAATGTCATTGATTTAGGGGTGGATGTCTCCAAAGAAAAGTTCATAGAGGCTATTAAAGAACATAATGCACCGTTGGTAGGTATGAGTGTTCTCTTGACAGGCTGTCAGGAATCCATGAAAGAAACCATTGCTGCCATTCGGGCAGCAGGACTGAATACCAAGGTTTTAATCGGCGGCAATTATATTGATGACCTGGTTAAAGCTCATGTGAGATCTGATTACAGCGCACAATCGGCTACGGACGGAGTCAAGATTGCCGATGAAATCTTTAGTATGTAGTTTTCATCCTTTAAAGACCAGGAAAATCAAATGTGCTTAAAACATAGAGGCCTTTACAGGCCTCTACCCTTATTATTGCAGAAACTTATATGTGGAAATTTTAGACTTCCCTTTGTAACCTTGACAAGGTAAACTTTAGACAAAACATCACTGAATGGAGATAATAAGATGATCAGCAATATGGATGAGACAGCAGTAAAGTTAAAGACGCAAAAGTACCTGGGTGAAAAAGGATTGATCGTTTTAGTAGCCTTTTTAAGTGCCTTTATACCCTTATCTACAGATCTTTACTTGCCGGCTTTGCCGAGAATGGCAGCTACTTTTCAAGCGGCTCCCAGCTTAATAAATTTAACGTTAATTATGTTTTTTATATTCTATGCAGCAGGTTCTTTGTTTTGGGGACCACTTAGTGACAAGTATGGACGTAAACCTATATTATTGATAGGCTTGGTGATCTATACTGCTGCCAGTGCTTTATGCGCGTTTGCAGGCAATGTATATCTATTAATTTTATTTAGAATTTTCCAGGCCATTGCCAGCGGAGCGGCGACATCAGTGGCCCAAGCAATTGTGAAGGATAGTTACTCCGGAGAAAAGCGAGTTTCTGTGCTGGCTGTTGTTACTTCAATGGCAATGATTTCTCCCATTGTTGCTCCTGTTGTCGGGGCCATAATACTCAGCTTTACGTCCTGGCGAGGGGTGTTTTTGTTTTTAGCTGTCATAGGTCTTGTGGTGATAGCTGCGGTAATTGCCATGGAGGAAACTATCGATGGCCTTTCAACAGCTGGTGTACTCGAATCCTTGGGAAGATTGGGAGTTGTGGCTAAAAACCCCGGGTTTATGTCTTTGCTCTTAACCTTTTCCTTAATGGGAATTCCTATGATGTCCTTTATATCATCATCTTCCTATATTTATGTCAATCAGTTCGGCTTAAGTGAACAGGTTTACAGCTATTTTTTTGCTGCCAATGCTTTCTTTATGGTGATCGGTCCCTTGCTCTATATGCGCAGCACGAGACTTATCAAGCCAATTAAACTAATTTCTCTGAGTTTTTTTGTAGCTTGTATCAGCGGGTTATTAATCAGTACCATTGGAGTCAGCAGCCCTTGGATGTTTGGCCTGTCCTTAATACCTGCCACCTTAGCAGGCAGCATAACCCGCCCGCCCAGTGCCAACTTAATGCTTGAGCAGCAAAAAGGGGATACGGGAGCTGTAGTATCTCTGATGTCTTTTGCTTTTACAGTCTTTGGCAGTATTGGCATGATCATTATTTCTTTAGATTGGGCAGATCGAGTAAAGGTTATGGGGATTTTATATTTCATTTTTGCGGCGGCAAGTTTAATTTCTTGGAGTCTGCTTTCCAAAAAAGCCTTTGTGCAAAAGGTTCTTCATTAATGGTAAATTAATAATTCATTAGAGAGATTCAGTTTCTATCATTCAAAGGAGTGTGTTAGAGATGCTAAACATCACATTTTTACCGTCGGGAAAAGTGGCTCAGGTTCCGGCCGGGCAGTCAATTCTCCAGGCAGCCATCTCCGCAGGGGTGCAAGTCATCAGTACTTGCGGCGGCAAGGGCACTTGCGGCAAATGCAGAGTACAAATTACGACGGGAACACCTTCACAAATGACAGAAATTGAAAAGAAATTTCTTAAGGTTTCGGAATGGGAGGCCGGCTGGACTCTGGCCTGCCAGCATATCTTAAGAGAGGACACAACGGTCAGAGTGCAGGAACTGACCGATGCTATAAAGCGTAAAACAGATTTTGCCGGGAAGCTGCCGGTAAAGATTAAACCCAGCGTTAAAAAGTTTTTGCTAAACCTTGCCAAACCCAGTGTCGAAGATCAGACTCCGGATTGGGAGCGGCTTATGGCAGCTTTACCCAGCTCAAAAATTAGCTTTAACCGAACCGTGGCCGCTTCCCTGCCGCAGGTATTTAGGAAAGGGGGTTTTCAAGTCACAGCAGTGTTGGCTGGAGAGCGAATTCTGGCAGTGGAACCGGGTGACACGACTCAGGTATGTTATGGTGCTGCCATCGATGTTGGAACCACTACCGTGGTCGTCTATCTGATGGATCTTAATACAGGTACGGTAATCAAGAGCGGCGCCTTGACGAATCCCCAGCAAGTCTTCGGTGCCGATGTTATTTCCCGGATTACTCATGCGGCTAAAGGTCCGGATCAATTGCGGGAACTGCAGGAAAGAGTGGTAAGGGGACTAAACAAAATCATCGCCGGTTTATGTCAAGAAAGTGAAATCAATAAGGAAGAAATTTATACCGCGGTGGTAGTGGGGAACACCACCATGGCCCACTTATTTTTAGGTATTGATCCCACATTTCTGGCCCCGTCTCCCTTTATCCCTGCTTTCAGAGCAGCCGTGGAAGTTCAAGCCGGGGAATTGGGGCTGGAGATTTTAAGGTCCGGAACGGTCAGAGTTCTGCCCAATATCGCCGGTTATGTCGGTTCAGATACAGTAGGAGTAATGCTGGCAGTGGAGGCTGACATGCTGGCTGGAATTAATCTTATCGTTGATATCGGTACCAACGGTGAAATTGTTCTCTGCGGGAAGGAAAGAATGTTAACCTGTTCCGCAGCAGCCGGGCCGGCCTTTGAAGGTGCGGAGATAAAATTTGGTATGCGGGCGGCGGCAGGTGCAGTGGAAGGAGTACGGATTGCAGAGGACGTTCAGCTGGAAGTGATCGGAGGAACGAAACCTCAGGGTCTATGCGGTTCCGGGCTTATCGATGCCATTGCTGAAATGCACAAAGCAGGGGTTATTGGCCGAACTGGCCGCTTTGCCAGTGAAAACGAGCAAGAGAAGCTTCCGGTTTTAATACGCCAGCGGCTAAGGAAATCTGAGCGTGCCTATGAGTTTGTCTTAGTCTGGGGAAAAGACAGTGCAACAGGTGAGGATATTGTCCTGACACAAAAGGATATCCGCGAAATGCAGCTGGCCAAAGGTGCTATTATGGCGGGAATCAGAATCCTCTGCAGGGAAATGGGCATTGAGCTGCAGGAGATAGAGCAAATCCTTCTTGCCGGGGCTTTTGGCAATTATATTAGAAAGGAAAGTGCCGTGGAAATCGGCCTGCTGCCCTCTTTGCCCCTGGAAAAAATCCTTTCCATCGGAAATGCTGCCGGTGATGGAGCTAAAATGGCCTTACTCTCCCTGGAGGAAAGGAAGCGGGCGGATGAACTTTCCAAACGGGCAGAACATGTCGAGCTTTCGAGTAAGAAGGAATTCCAACAGGAGTTTCTGAAAGGACTGGATTTTGGTATAGTCCAGTAGACATGGAAGACAATGGTATTCTCCTACGGAAACCTTGAAGAAGAACTATGGCCGTAAAAACTACTGTTAGTCACGAAAAATAGTTTTTGTTAATGTCCTGGCCAAATAATAGGGTTAATGGAGAGAGTTTCTCCATTAACCTTATTTATACTATAACAAGAAAGCACGATTTTTGGGTCAATATCACCGGAAATAAGCTAATTAAGCGGTTTTTTGCCTTAAGAGCATAGTGTTTAGGCCATTACCTTGCAGTACACCTTTTAATAATAGAAGAGATGATTTGTCCTAAAGCAAGCTGAATTTGCCCCGATTTATTGTTATAATGGATTAAATTTCTGTGATAACAGGAAATTTTCTGCAGGAGGATGGTGATTATTTTCTTCAGGTATAGTAAAAAATTATTGCCATATCTTAATAAGACCTATAACTGGTCTACAGTAGGACGTTGAGTATGTTATAATAAGTACAAGAAGTGAGGTGAAGTGGTCTGTACCGGTTAGACGATTTAAATCCAGTACAGCGGGAAGCTGCAGAGCATAGAGATGGACCGCTTCTAATTCTAGCAGGAGCCGGATCCGGGAAAACCCGGGTTCTTACCTATAGAATTGCCCATTTGATTGCTCAAGGGGTAGAACCAAGTCAGATTTTAGCAATTACATTTACCAATAAAGCCGCTAAAGAAATGCGGGAACGAGTGACCACCTTGCTGGGCAGCGAGGGATATGGGTTATGGGTCACAACCTTTCACTCGGCCTGTGTTCGGATTTTGAGACGTGAGATTGATAATTTGCCGGGTTATAACCGGAACTTTGTCATTTACGATACAGGGGATCAACAGTCCTTAATCAAAGCCTGTTTAAAAGAACATGATTATGATGAAAAGAAATTCCCGGTGCGCAGTGTTGCTGCAGTAATAAGTGATGCCAAGAACAAACTCCTGGATCCGGAAGAGTTTTCCTATAAAGCTGCCGGTTATTTTGAACAAAAAGCAGTGGATATTTACCATACCTATCAGAAACGTCTGAAAAGCAATAACGCCCTGGATTTTGATGATATTATCATGCTCACGGTTCAGCTTTTCCAGCAATGCGATCATGTTTTTCGCTATTATCAGGACAAGTTCCGCTACATCATGGTGGATGAGTATCAGGATACCAACCATGCCCAGTATATGTTCATTAAGCTTTTAGCCGGTCAGTACCGCAATCTCTGTGTCGTGGGTGATGATGATCAATCAGTCTATGGCTGGAGAGGTGCGGACATCCAAAATATCCTGGATTTTGAACGGGATTATCCAGAAGCCAAAGTGATTAAGCTGGAACAAAACTACCGTTCCACACAAAAAATTCTTAATGCAGCCAATGCCGTAGTGCAAAATAATCAATCCCGGAAGGAAAAATCCCTCTGGACGGAAAACTCTGAGGGACAGGCTGTAGTATGTTATGTCGGCTCCGATGAACGGGATGAAGCTGCTTATGTGGTTAATCGTATTCAGCGTTTGCATGAGCTGGAGGGACGTCCCTACAATGACTTTGCCATACTTTACCGGACCAATGCCCAGTCCCGGGCTTTGGAAGAGCGGATGATGAAGGAAGCCATTCCTTACCGGGTTTTTTCCGGGCTTAAGTTCTACCAGCGCCTGGAGATCAAAGACATCTTAGCCTATTTACGGCTTCTCTATAATCCCGCAGATCAGGTAAGCTTTGCTCGGGTGCTGAATGTACCTAAACGAGGTCTGGGCAACACCACCTTAGAAAAGGTTTTAGAATATGCAGATGAACAAGGTATGCCGGTGCTGGATGCGATTTTAGAAGCAGACTATATACCGGAGCTCTCAACGCGTGCTAAGAAACCCCTCATCTCTTTTGCTCACCTGATGCAAGACTTGCTCAGCTTTGCCCAAGAGTCCAATGTATCGGATTTAGTGGAAGAGATATTAAATAAGACAGGATATCGAGGCATCTTGGAGGCGGAAAATACTCCGGAAGCCAATACCCGTCTGGAAAATCTCATGGAGTTTCTCTCGGTAACGGCAGAGTATGATGCTAAGGCAGCTCAAGCTGCGCAAAATGAGCTGCCTGACGGAGTTGAAGCAGGAGGTTCTGCTTCATCCTTAAGCGGGTTCTTAGAAGAAGTCTCCTTAGTTACCGATATTGATGATTTGGATCAGGCTGAGGAAGCTGTAGCTCTGATGACAATGCATAGTGCCAAGGGTTTGGAATTTCCTGTGGTCTTTTTGGTTGGCATGGAAGATGGGATTTTTCCCAGCAGTCGTTCTCTCATGGAACCAGCAGTACTTGAGGAAGAACGCCGTCTTTGTTATGTCGCCATCACTCGAGCGAGGGAAAAGCTATATTTATGTAATACAGAAATGCGGATGCTCTATGGCAAGACGCAGTATAATCAGCCTTCTCGCTTTTTGATGGAGATACCGTCGGAATTAATGACGGATATAGACCCCCTTGATCCCCCAAAACGTCGCCTGGCCAACCCCGCAAAACCCATGCAGCGACGGGGTATGTCGGATCGAAACATTCCTTTGGGAGCCGGGTCGTGGGAAAAGGATTTTGGGAGCAAATTAGTCAATGAAGGGGGTGAGGCGCATCATATAGGAGAAAAAGTGGAACACGCGAAGTTTGGTCGAGGAATTATTGTCTCCATTAAGGGAGAAGGAAATCAGGCAGAACTAACAATTGTTTTTGACAGTGGAATTAAGAAATTAATGGCTGAGTATGCTAAGCTCACGAAACTGTAACGCTTTTAACAAGAGTTGCGGGCTAATTTCTAAAGACCACCGTGAAGTTCAAAAAATTGAGGAAAGAAAGGTTTAGGTGTAAATATGTCAGATAAAATTTTTATTGTTGGACACAAAAGCCCGGATACTGATTCAGTTTGCTCTGCAATTGCTTTAGCTCGTTTAAAAGAACTCACAGGGACTGCCGATGTTGTTCCTTGCTCAGCTGGAAAAATCAATAAAGAGACTGAGTATGTTCTCAACTTCTATGGTGTTGCTGCTCCTCAAGTATTAGAATCTGTTGAAGCAGGCCAAAAATTAGTGCTTGTTGACCACAATGAGTGGGGTCAAGCTGTTGCCGGCGCTGACCAAGCTAAACTCATCGAGGTTATTGACCATCACAAAATCGGCGGACTGCAAACTGCAGACCCCATCCATATCCGCATCGAGCCCGTTGGATCCACATGTTCCATCGTTGCCAAAGCCTTCAAAGAGCAAGGCTTAGTCCCTGAAAAACCTATTGCCGGAATTCTCCTGGCAGCTATCCTTTCCGACACCGTAATCTTCAAATCCCCAACTTGCACTGAGGAAGATAAGGTAATCGCTGCAGAACTGGCAGCTATTGCCGGCGTTGATCCCAAGACCTTTGGTATTGACATGTTTAAAGCTTCTTCCAATATTGCTGAGCGTACTCCCCAAAGCATGATTGAAGAAGACCTCAAAGCTTTCACCATGGGACCTCACAAAATTGGTGTGGGCCAAGTCAGCTTAATGGGTATGGAAGGTTTCGAAGATGTTCGTGCTAACTTAACCGCGGCTATTGAAGCACATCGTGCAGCTCAAGGAATGCAATATCTCTGCCTGATGATTACAGATATTCTGGAAGACTATACAGAACTCATTGTAAAAGGTGACAATCCTGAAGAAGTGGCTAAAGCCTTCGGTAAAGAGCTTGTTAACGGAAGCGTTCCCCTGCCGGGCGTTCTTTCCCGTAAGAAACAAGTCGTACCACAAATGACCACATATTTCCAAGGTTAATATAGATCTAGCCTTATATAGAAAAATTAAGAGAGCTGCAGCATTTTAAAGCTGCAGCTCTTTTTGTCTGAACGAAAACCACCTGCTAAACAGGTGTTCCAAAAAGAAGCAACATTCTGGCATTTTTCATCATCTGATGGTGTTGCGACAGCGGCATGAAAAGCAGAGGCCTTGAATTTGGGATATTAAAATAGATTTGAGACATTCTATGATATAATTATAATATGGCGAGAGCTAAAAAGTTGGAAACTTATTAATAGAGCTTTCTGTGGAGGAGCGTCAGAGTGGAGCTTTTAAAAATGGATGGCGTCGTAAAGTGTGAATTTGAAAAAGGTTCATATATCATACGGCAAGGAGATATGATGGATTTTTTATATTATTTGGTCAGCGGTACTTGTTACCGGACTTTAATAACTGAAAAAGGGGACGAAATTATTTATGGCATTAAAGAATCCAATAATTCCATCCACTCGATGCTGGGGGTTTTGACCTTATTCAGCAATGGAGTCAGCGAATACCACTTTATTGCCAAGAGCAAGTGCCGCTGCTATAAAATTCCTAAAGAGGCATTTTTTGAGTATGTGCAGGATGATGCGAATATCTTAAGTCAATTATTACATATGGCAACGGATAATATCCGGGAGTTGGTTGATTCTTTGCAGGCCAGGAACGAAGGTAAGGTAGGTAACCGCTTATGTAAATTTTTGCTGAGCAATGCTCAGGATAAACAAGGGGTATTACTGGTCAGTAAAGGTTATAGTAATGCGACCATAAGCAAGTTTTTGGGTATCCATAAAGTGACCGTAGCCAAAATACTGAGAGCTTTGAAAGAAGAAGGCATTATCAGGAAAGAAAAAGATGGTATTTTCATCCTGAATGAAAAAAAATTGACCAGCTATGCTATGGATGAGAAAATCATTGATTATTATTAATTGATATCCTTAATTTTGCAAAACAATTCTAAAGGGTCTGCAGGCACGGGATTATTTACCTCCCGTGCCCTTTTGTTCATAGAAAATTTTGATTGTGAGATATCGTATAATGATAACATATGCTATAGTCTTTAAAATTTTGCAGCTGTTACAATGACGCTAAAGACATAAATCTGTTGGGGAATTTGCATTAGAGGAGGTGTCTGGTTACTGGGCAGCAGATCAGGAATTAATTAGTGAAAGAAATTATAAGCTCAAATTGCTTTTCCCCAAACCAGTGACTGAAAGGAGTAAAGAGAGTAAATAATGCTGTAGTAGTTAATAGTTATCGGTTTTATAAGTAAATAACATAAAAAGAGGGTGTGAAAGGTGTTAGGTACTAAAGTGGTTTGTGAAAAAAAGAACTTGAAATCAAATCGCAGTATGTACATTCATAGTGCCATTGGCATTGGCTTTATGCTCGGTTTTCCTTTACTCAATCCTATAGAACCTATTACTCCGGTGGGGATGCACATTTTTGCTATTTTTATCGGCATGGTCTATTTGTGGTCAACGGTTAACGGTATTTGGCCAAGTATCCTGGGGTTATTACTTATAGGGGTCAGTGGCTTTGCCCCTTTGAAAAGTGTGGCCCTGGAAGCCTTCGGTTCTGATATTTCAGTGGTTATCATGCTGGCCTTGGTTTTTTTTGCCGGGGTGGAATACGCGGGCTGTACCGAGTATTTGGCCCGCTGGTTTTTGACTCGCAAAATTATTAATGGCAAGCCCTATGTGTTCTTATTCGTCTTTTTTCTGGCTTCCTATTTCCTCAGTGGCCTGACGGAGCCCATTGCCAGCCTCTTGATCTTATGGCCCATTACCGTGGAATTTATGAATGAACTGGGTATCGACCGGAAGGAAAAAGTCTTTCCCATTACTGTCTTTGGGGTTTATTTCGCAGCCACCCTGGCCCAGCCCATGTTCCCCTTTAAGGGAGCGGCTCTGGCCATTGTCGGGACCTTTCAGAAGGCATCGGGGCTAACGGTGAATACCCTCTCCTTTGTCCTCTTTAACATTATCCTCTCTCTGACCATGATCATAATTTTCATGCTGCTCCTGAAATTTGTCTATAAACCGGATATGTCGAAGCTGAAAAATATCAGTGTGGAGCAATTTCAAAAAAGCCCCTTGCCGCCTATGAACCTGCAGCAGAAGATTTTGCTCTTATCCTTGTTTGCCTTCATTATTTTGCTTTTGGCCCCCAGCTTTTTACCCAAGACATGGGTGATTGTTGCTCTGCTTAAAAATATAGGGACTTTAGGTGTGACTATGTTCTGTGTCGTGGTTTTGATGGTTCTGCATGTTGACGGGAAACCCGTTTTGCCCTTTAAGGCGGTCGCTGCCAAGAGCTTTTCCTGGGACGTTTATTTCCTGGTTGTTGCTGCTTTGTATGGTGCTAACGCCGTATCCAACGATGTAACAGGGATTAAAGCCTGGCTGATTCAAGTCCTGCAGCCCCTCTTAGGTGATAAGCCGATCTTGGTTTTTGTAGGTTTACTATTAATATTCTCGATTATTACCACGAATTTTGCCAATAATGCCGGAATGGCCATTATCTTAATCCCTGTTATTATGGCCTTTGCCAAACAGTATCCAAGCATTGGGCTGGTTGGTCTCTATATGTGCATTACCATGATAGTTTTCTTTGCTCTCATCACACCGGCGGCATCCCCTTACTGCGGTATGATGCATGCCCGGCGAGACCTCATTGATGTTAAGGACATCCTGAAGATGGGGGTACCTCTTCTGATTATTGGACTGATTCTATATGTCCTGGTAGGTTTCCCCTTGGCCCAAATATTATTTAGCTGAACCTGGGGATGAGATAACTATTACAGATAGGAGTGTTAAAATTGAGGAAGATTTTAGAGACAGAAAAACATCTAATCACTTTGCAGGCTGAGTCCGAAGAAAAGTTTCTGGCTGAGTTCAGATCAGGGAATTATACCTTAGCCAATCCATTGATTGTGAAAAATCCTTATTTGATTAATCCGCTGTCGGCCGTTCTTTGTTTTAAGACCGAGGAAGAAACCACAGCTCAAATCACAGTTAAAGGCAAAGCAGAGCCAGGGGATCTGAGCCATATCTTTGCTGAGGCAAAAGAACATGTCCTGCCCATCTATGGCTTATATGACAATTATGAGAACACAGTGGTCATAACCCTGGGTAATGGCAAAAGCTCTGAGGTTAATATCGAGGTTGAAGAACTTGATGTCAATAAAGCGCTGTATTGCCATACCACACCGGAGTATTTCGGCAAAGACCTGATGCTTATATCCACGACAACTCCCTTAATCGAGTCCGCCAGAACCGTCGGTTTTGATTATGCAGGAGACTTGCGGTGGGTTATCACCAATAAGCAAAGCTGGGATATTAAAAAGCTCAGTAATGGCAGACTTCTCTACACTTCCTACCGGACCATCCAAAAGCCCTACTACACCGTAGGCTTTATGGAAATGGACTTTTGCGGAAAAATCTATAAAGAATACCGCTTGCCGGGGGGGTATCACCATGACGGCATCGAGTTGGAAAGCGGGAATTTACTCGTCGCTTCGGATAACAACTTTGACGAATCCGTGGAAGACTATGTAGTGGAAGTGGATAAAGAAACGGGAAAAATCCTTAAATCATGGGATCTGCTCAAGATTTTGCCCAGGGAAAAAGGAAATGCTGGGGATTGGAATCACCACGATTGGTTCCACAACAACTCCGTTTGGTATGACAAACCCACCAATTCCATTACCATGTCAGGACGCCACAAGGATGCGATTATTAACTTCAATTACGATACCGGGAAATTAAACTGGATTATCGGCGATCCCGAAGGCTGGGGCGAAGAATGGCAGCCATATTTCTTCAAAAATGTGACCAAAGGAGATTTCGACTGGCAATATGAACAGCATGCCGCCCGGATTTTACCCAATGGCAATGTCTTCGTCTTTGACAATGGAACTTATCGCTCGAAAAATGAAGCAACCCGCATTCCCCCCGAAGAAAACTACTCCAGGGGAGTTATCTACAAAATCGACACCGCTAAAATGGAAATTGAACAAGTATGGCAATACGGCAAAGAAAGAGGCGTAGAATTCTATTCACCCTATATCTGTAATGTAGATTATTATGATGAAGGACACTATATGATTCACTCAGGCGGGATTGCAACCTACCGGGGTAAGCATACGGACGGTTTAGGGGCTATGCTCCTCAATAAATACAAAGATGAGCACATTCATCTCAGTTTGGAATCCATCACCGTCGAAGTCCAAAACGATGAAGTAAGATACGAATTAAAAGTACAGGGCGGCAATTATTACCGGGCCAGACGGCTTGCCCTCTATGACGAAAAGACCAACTTTAGCTTAGGTAAAGGCCAGCTTTTTGGCGGCTTTGGCATAACGCCTGAGTTTGGAAAGGTCAAATTTAAAGATGTTGAGGGGGGAGTTCCCGCTAAGCATAATCTATCAATTATCCTGGAGGAAGACCGCCTGGCCTTGCGGGGGACCTTCCAGGAAGGCTCGGAAGTGTTCCTGGAATTAAAGGGGGCCAAGGAGGCTAAATTCTACTCCATACCTACTGTAGTCCATGATGTGACGGCGGCTTGTGTTTCTTTTGAAGAGCAAAAAGACAATGACTTCCAGTTTTACATCAGCAGGGAAGGCTTAGCGGGTGACGTTGATATCTATTTAAATATTGATAATAAAAGATACGATACAGGACTCTCCCTGACCTTATAAGCGCAATGGATTAAGGAAGGCTCCCTTGAAGGCAGACAGAACCATGAAATCTGTTGCTGATAGGGGAGTTTTTCTTTTCGAATTGACTTCCAAGCTTAACCAGAAACTTAAAGTATTAAAGATTTTTATAGCTATGATTTTTGAAACAATAACATGTGTTATCCCTTTTCACTGACATAATTCTCTATAATGAAACCAGAATGAAACTTGATTTTGACAGGATAATTCATTTGATAATTAATAAAGGAGTGTTGTTTTATGGGTCAGCCATTTGTTCATCCCACCGGAGTTACCATTTACAATCCTGAAAAATGCTTTAACGGCTATACCATCATGGCGGTTAAAAAACTGGGCTGTGTCCTCATTGATATGAACGGCAATGTTGTTCGGGTCTGGAAAGACCTCCATGGTTTTCCGAATAAGCTGCTCCCCGGTGGTTATGTCATGGGCAGCCGAGGTATCCGAGACCCCAAATTTGGCTACCAGGATCAGACGGATCTGGTTCAGGTTGATTGGGAGGGCAAGGTAGTCTGGAAATTTGACAAAAAAGAATGGACTGAAGATGAAGGACAGGAGCCCCAATGGATGGCTCGCCAGCACCATGATTATCAGCGGGCAGGGAATCCTGTCGGCTATTATGTGCCGGGTATGGAATGTCAAACAGATCGAGGAAATACCTTAATCCTTTGTCACGAGAATATCGAAAATCGCAAGATCTCTGATAAAAACCTCCTTGATGATGTCTTTATTGAAGTGGACTGGGAAGGCAATATTGTTTGGGAATGGCATGCTGCAGATCACTTTAAAGAGTTTGGATTTAGTGAAGCAGCAAAACTTGCAATCTATAAGAATCCCAACATGCATGAAGCCGGCGGCGGAATGGGCGACTGGATGCACATCAACTCCATGAGCGTGTTGGGACCTAATAAATGGTACGACAAAGGGGATGAGCGCTTCCATCCGGACAACATTATTTGGGATGCCCGGGAAGCTAATATCATTGCTATCATCTCCAAGGAAACCGGCAAAGTCGTGTGGAAAATGGGTCCCGATTATTCTGGGGATAAAAGACTGGCCAAAATCGGCCAAATCATTGGTCAGCACCATGTCCATATGATTCCCCAAGGACTCCCCGGGGCAGGAAACATCCTTATTTTTGATAACGGTGGCTGGTCCGGTTACGGCTCCCCCACTAATACCTCTAAAGACGGGACAAAAGTCAATATTGCTGACCGGTCCCGGGTACTGGAACTTAATCCTGTGACCATGAAAGTTGTCTGGCAGATCCTAGGCAGCGAACTCATGGGCTACGGTCAGCTCGGAATTTCCGATTATCGTTTCTACAGTCCCTTAACCAGTGCTGCCCAGCGGCTTCCCAATGGCAATACCTTCATTACCGAAGGGGTAGGGGGACGCTTCTTTGAAGTGACCCGCATGAAAGAAGTGGTCTGGGAATTCATCTCTCCTTTCTCGGAAAATCCCTCCACCATTTACTATCGGGGCTATCGCTATCCTTATAGTTATGTCCCCCAGCTGCCTGAGCCTCAGGAAACCCCCGTACCTATGCTGGACATTCGCAAATTCCGTGTTCCCGGCGCGGCGGATTGCCAGGTTCAAAACCTGGTGGATATTGAAGGAACAACAGGGTATCCGGCCGTTCAGCAGGCCTGTGTTGCCGCAGGTGATCAGGATTTATCCTTGAAAGATGACGATGAGGATGATGACGATAGCTTTACAAAATTTTAATGATCTCTTCAGGCTCATTGCCGGAGAGGAGTTTTGACTGTTCCATTCCGGTTCCCTGAATACTATTAGTTTAGGAGTGAAAATTATGTCACTGGAAAAGTTAAATGCCGGCCAATTCGAAAAAATCATCTATGACCAAGGAGACCCCTGCCTGGTGATCTTCTCCCGAAAGACCTGTCATGTCTGTCAGGAGGTCGTGCCTGTTTTAGAAGATATGCAGCCCAAATATAAGGGTAAGTTTGGTTTCTATTATGTTGATGTAGAGGACGACAAGGCCCTGTTTCAGAGCTTCTCCCTTAAAGGGGTTCCTCAAATTCTTTTCTTTAAAGAGGGTGAATATCAAGGAAAACTGGCAGGAGCGGCAGACGAGGAAAAAATCACGGATAAGATTGCCGATGTTCTGGAAGCGTAACCGGAAACGGATTTAGTAAAAAGGAGTTATGAGGAAAATGGGAGATATAACCAAGGCCTATGATCTGATCATTATAGGCGGCGGTCCGGCAGGACTGACTTCCGCTATCTATGGGGGCAGGTCAAAGCTGAAGACCCTGGTCATCAACAAAGGGACCGTTGGCGGGATGGTGAATACCACCCGGGAAATTGTCAATTACCCCGGCTACAGAAACATCAGCGGCGAAGATCTCATGAAAGATTTCAAAAAGCACGCGGAAGACTTTGGTGTGGAATTTTTGCGGGATGAAGTGGTAAAAACGGATCTATCCAGGGAAGATAAAAGGATCGTGACTAAAAAAGGCAAGGAATTCTCGGCCAAGGCGGTGATTATCGCCTGCGGCAGCGAACCCAGGCTTTTGAATATTCCCGGCGAGAAACGGCTCCAGGGCAGTGGGGTGGCTTACTGTGCTACCTGTGACGCGGAGTTCTTTGAGGGAGAAGACGTGGTTGTGGTGGGCAGCGGGGATCAGGCCATTGAAGAAGGCATGTATATCACCAAATTCGCCCGCAAAGTCACGGTGATTGTACTCCATGACGAGGGAATTCTTGACTGCAACAAAGTCAGTGCGGAGCGAGCCTTCCAAAATGATAAAATGGAATTTATCTGGAATTCAACCGTTGAAGAAGTTCTGGGCGCCGACAATGTTGAAGGAGTAAAAATAAAAAATCTGAAAACCGGAAGCTCAGAGGAGCTTGCCTGTCAGGGTGTCTTCTTCTTTGTGGGCATGGTGCCTGCCACTCATTTCCTCAAAGATAGCGGTATTGTCATGGACCAGAGAGGCTATATTCCTGTCAATGAACTGCTGGAAACAAACCTGGAAGGAGTCTATGCCGTTGGCGACAACCGGGTGAAATATTTGCGGCAAGTCGTCTCGGCCGCCGGGGATGGCGCAACTGCGGCTGTTGCTGCTGAGCGCTACATTGAAGAAATGAATGCTTTCCAGGCCAATGTTTTGGCCAGTGAGAAACCGGTGCTTCTGGCTTTCTTTAATGTTTTGGATCAGGGGAGCTTAGAATTCTGCACTTTATTGGAGGAAGTCAACCAAGAGCTGTCGGAGTGCTACCGGATTGTCAAGGTGGATTTGACCACTAAGAAAAATCTCGCCCAAAAGTACGGAATCCAACAGGTACCTTCTGTCCTGGTTTTAGATAAAGGGCGGCATGTCAAACGATTGAATTGCGGCACAACCAAAGACAGTCTCAAAACCCAGTTGGTTTAGTCAGGCTCAGCTTTTCTTTAAGAAATAATAGTTGAACCGGCGAAAAACTCTCCTTGCCAGTCCCATTGACGGAACCGGCAAGGAGAGTTCTAATTTGAAATACTGAAAGGAATTTTAGCGTTCAGCTGAAAATGAAGATCACAACCATGAAATTATCAGAAACAGAATCCTTGACGAAACTATGGAGCAAAGATTATTGTCTTTTGCTGGCGGCCAATCTATTGGTTTATCTGGGTTTTTATATGTTGGTTCCCACGCTGCCCACTTACACGCAGGAGATCGGCGGCAGCACTCTTCAGGCCAGTTTGGTGATCAGCGTGTTTTCCGTTTCGGCCTTAATATTCCGATTTGTAACGGGAAACGCTGTGGATGCCTTTGGCAAAAAGCTGATTTGTCTGGCAGGCATCATCATCATGGCCCTAAGTACTCTTTCATATCTGTGGGTTTCTGTGACGGGAATTATCCTGATTCGCCTGGTTCAGGGTATAGGCTGGGGAATGTTTTCCACTTCTTTAGCAACGGCCATTGCTGACATTGTGCCTCTAAGACGAAGAGGGGAAGGAATGGGCTACTATTCCTTAACCTTTATTGTCTCCATGTCCCTCGCGCCCATGGCGGCCATCATCATTATGAATCAGTTTAAATTCACCGATGTTATTGGCATATCCACCTTGCTATTTGTTCTGGGGGCGGGTTTGCTCTATCAAATAGCAATGCCCCAGGTGAAAGGCTCTAAACCCGCGGTCAAAAAGCAGGGAATTGACTGGAGAAACTTCTATGAACGCCAGGCTCTCCTGCCCTCTATGCTCTGCTTTTTAATATCCATTACCTTGTGCGGGGTTATGAGTTATCTCATGCTCTTTGGTAAGGAACTAAATATGACAAGTATTTGGATCTACTTTGTGGGAAATGTGGTCATGAGTTTAATTACCAGGCCCTTGATGGGCAGGCTTTTTGATGAAAGGGGCCATGTTTTTGTTATATTGCCGGGAGTTATCAGTGCTGCAGCTGGACTGATTGTCTTGTCTTATACGGACTCCATTGCCACCTTAGTGGCCGCTTCAGTGCTCTATGGATTTGGCTTCAGTGCGGTTCAGCCTTCCTTACAAACGTGGGCAGTTAACCGCTCTCCCGCTCAGCGCAAAGGAGCGGCGAACGGAACTTTTTTATCGTCCATGGATTTAAGTTTTACCTTTGGTTCTGTGGTTTTAAGCTTTATAGCGGAAAGACAAAGTTATGCGGTGATGTACAGGGTTTCCTCGCTTTTTGCAGTTCTCTGCCTGGTCATCTATGTCTATAGTCTGGTCAGGGTTAGAGTGGGGCAGGCGGCAGTGGTATCTGAAGCCGGACTGGGAGAGTGAGCTACTGGTTAAGACGGAATTAGAAAAGAACTTTATATGGAGGAATTGAAGTTGGAGAAAGAGGTTGATGATTTAAGAACTGCCTTGGAGTTATTAAAATCCATTCCAGGGCAATTAATTGAAACAGACATTGAAGTTGATCCTCATGCTGAGTTATCAGGAGTTTATCGCCATATAGGAGCAGGCGGCACAGTGATGAGACCAACTAAAGAAGGTCCGGCCATGGTTTTCAATAACCTTAAAGGATTTAATAATTCCAGGGTTGCTATTGGCTTATTGGCCAGCAGAAAGAGGGTTGGTATGCTGTTAAATGCCGATCCGAAACGATTGGGCTATCATTTGATGAATTCCGTGAATAATCCCCTGCCGCCTATCTTAATCGAGAATCAATCGGCCAAGTGTCAGGAAGTGGTTCATTATGCGGACGAACCGGGATTTGATATAAGAAAGCTGGTTCCGGCCCCTACCAATACGGAAGAGGATGCCGGTCCTTATATTACCATGGGAATGTGCTATGCCAGCGATCCTGAGAATGGGGACAGCGACATCACCATTCATCGCCTCTGCCTGCAGTCAAAGGATGAAATCACCATGTTCTTTACTCCCGGGGCACGTCATTTGGGAGTTTTTCGTGAAAAAGCGGAAGCCCTGGGAAAACCACTGCCTATCTCCATTAGTATCGGCGTGGATCCGGCCATTGAAATCGCCGCTTGTTTTGAGCCGCCCACCACACCTATCGGTTTCAATGAACTTCAGATTGCCGGGGCTCTTCGCCAAAAGCCCGTGGAATTGACAAAATGCCTGACCATCAATGAAAAATGTATTGCAAATGCTGAATATGTCATTGAAGGAGAACTGCTTCCCAATCTCAGAGTTCGGGAAGACCAGAATACCAACACCGGCAAGGCAATGCCGGAATTTCCGGGCTATACGGGTGAGGCCAAAGAGGTGCCGGTTATTAAGGTTAAAGCCGTCACCCACCGGGTTAACCCCATTATGCAATCCTGTATCGGTCCCAGTGAGGAACACGTTTCCATGGCCGGGATTCCCACAGAAGCCAGTGTTATTCAGATGATCGAGCGCGCTATGCCCGGCCGGCTGTTAAATGTCTATGCGCCGCCCTGCGGTGGGGGAAAATACGTGGTTATTATCCAGTTCAGAAAGAATTTACCCAGTGATGAAGGACGGCAGCGACAGGCAGCCCTTCTGGCTTTCTCTGCTTTCAGCGAGCTAAAGCATGTTTTTCTGGTGGATGAAGATGTGGATTTGTTTGATATGAGTGATGTGATGTGGGCCATGACAACCCGGTTTCAAGGGAATGAGGACGCCATATTGATTCCGGGGGTGCGCTGCCATCCCTTGGATCCTTCCAGCAGCCCGGCTTTTTCTTCCAGTATCCGCGACGCGGGGATCTCCTGTAAGGCTATTTTTGACTGCACCGTTCCCTATGATCAGAAGCAAAACTTTATCAGGGCGAAGTTCATGGATATTGATGAGGAAAAATGGACGGAGTATATTAAATAGGTCATTGACGAGGCTGTGTGAGACTGTTAAGCACAGCCTCGTTTTCATACCGCCGTCACTGCAGCGATATTTGCAATCTCCGCTAATATCCCCTAGTATTTATGCTGGCGGCTTGGCTTGAAAACCCAAAGGCAGGGTATCCTGAGGAGGGTAGCTTCTTAAAGTCTAGAGTTGGTAGACTGCATTATGTTCCTTAGGAAGCAGGAGAAAAAAGCTTGCCTATGGAATCTGTCAGAAGAAGTTACAGCAAAGTCTTTTTATTGCTCTCTATACATGATGACTTTCGGCTGAATTGGGAAAACTAGAAGTGAGGAAAGTTTTGTTCGGGAGCGGCCAAGGGTGATTGAAAAACTCAGTGGCGGCAAGTATTATTTTAGAGAAGCCAGTAAAGAGTATCGGCTGGCTATGATGGATGTAACAATGGATTTATTAGTAGAAGGCAGGGGATTTCAATGCAGGATGATTTTGAGCG
This sequence comes from Desulfosporosinus orientis DSM 765, assembly GCF_000235605.1. Lineage (GTDB taxonomy): Bacteria > Bacillota > Desulfitobacteriia > Desulfitobacteriales > Desulfitobacteriaceae > Desulfosporosinus > Desulfosporosinus orientis. The sequence goes on along the minus strand of NC_016584.1, from coordinate 4,030,373 downwards.
TATAGCAGCTCTTCGCAAGGAGCTGGAAGAGGCAAATAAACAATACTATGAGCTGGACCAGCCCCGCATCACGGATGGGGAATACGATGCGCTCATGCGGGAGCTTTTGGCCTTGGAAGCTAAGCACCCGGATTCAGTGGCTCCGGATTCGCCCACACAGCGGGTGGGGGGAGCCGTAGCCAAGGAGTACACGAAAGTCAGGCATTTGGAACCGCTCCTCAGCCTGGACAATGCCTTTGACGCCGGAGATTTGCGGGAGTTTGACCGCAGGGTGCGTCAGGTCTTTGCTGAAGTGGAGTATGTGGTGGAGTTGAAGATTGATGGTTTAACTGTGGCATTGACCTATGTGGACGGGCTGATGGTACGGGGGGCGACCCGGGGAGACGGCAGTGTGGGGGAGGAAATTACGGCTAATGTGAAAACCGTAGGTTCAATTCCCTTGCGCTTAAATAAGCCTGTGGCCAAATTAAGTGTCCGGGGTGAGGGGTATATGCCCAAAGCCTCCTTTGCCCGTTTGAATCAAGAGCGTGAAGAAGAAGGACTGTCAACGTTTGCCAATCCCCGCAATGCGGCGGCAGGTTCCCTGCGACAGCTCAATTCCCGGATCACGGCGGAACGCAAGCTGGACTACTTTGCTTATCAGCTTTTATCCGCCAATGAGCTAGGCTTAAATAATCAAATCGATGTGCTTAATTATCTCAAGGAGCAAGGCTTTGTCGTCAACCCTGAGTATAAGGTCTTTCACGATATTGAGGAGGTCATAAAGTATTGTGAAGAAATGGCTGGGGAACGACATCGTTTTCCCTACGATATTGATGGTCTGGTCATCAAAGTTAATGACTTTGATCTCCAGCAGGAACTGGGCTTTACCGCCAAAAGTCCCCGCTGGGCCATTTCCTATAAATTCCCGGCGGAGCAAGTGGAAACCGTGGTTGAAGATATCATCCTGAGAGTGGGGCGGACCGGCGTTCTGACACCGACAGCCGTTCTTCAGGCGGTTCCGGTGGCAGGCTCCACAGTCAGCCGTGCCACTCTCCATAACCTGGATAATATCCGGGAGAAGGATATCCGCATCGGCGATCATGTCCTCATCCACAAAGCCGGGGATGTGATCCCGGAGGTGATTCGGGTTTTGCCGGAAAAACGCAGCGGTGAGGAGCGGTTCTTTGAGATGCCGGAGCTTTGTCCGGAATGTCAGAGTCCGGTTTTGCGGGAAGAGGGGGAAGCGGCTTATCGTTGTCAAAGCATCAGCTGCCCGGCCCAGCAGCGGGAGGGGATTATCCATTTTGTCTCCCGGGATGCCATGGCTATTGACGGCTTAGGTCCGGCGGTGATTCAACAGCTTTTGGACGCGGATTTGATTAAAGACGCCGCAGACCTATATGCTTTAAGCTTCGAGGATTTGGTGCCTTTGGAACGGATGGGTCAAAAATCAGCGGAAAACTTGCTGAAGGCCATTGCCGACAGCAAAGAACGGGGATTGGCTCCGCTGATTTTCGCATTGGGTATCCGCCATACTGGGGTCAAGGCCGGGAAGATTTTAGCTCAGACTTTTGGTTCTATGGAAAAGCTGCAAGGAGCCGGTTTGGAAGAGCTGCTGGCCATACCGGATATCGGGCCGGGGATGGCAGAAAGCCTGGTTCAGTTTTTTGGTATGGAAAGTACGGAGCGTTTTTTAGCAAAACTGCAGGAAGCCGGGGTAAAGATGACGGCGGACATTTCGGCAAGACCCCAGATCTTTGCCGGCAAGAGCATTGTCGTAACGGGTTCCTTAGAACGCTGGGAGAGGCGGGAGATTGAGACTCTCATCGAAGAGCGTGGGGGCAAGGCGGCCAGCAGTGTCAGCAAGAAGACCGCTTTCGTTGTAGCCGGTGAAAAGGCAGGGTCCAAGCTGGTGAAAGCTCAAGACTTGGGCATTGCGGTTTTGACGGAAGAGGAATTTGAGTTGATGCTCAAGGACGAATCTTAAGGATGGCTTAAGGTGTTTTTATTGCTCCCCTCTCCAATATTTGCTATGATAAAGTTTAAAGCAACATTCTAACCAAGGGAAGGTGAATAATTTGTCAATTTCACGTGAAGACGTTGAATACGTGGCGGCTTTGGCCCGCCTAGAGTTAACGGAACAGGAAACTCAGGAATATACGGAACAGCTTAACTCCATTTTAGGCTATGCAGCTATGCTGGAGAGATTAGATACAAGTAATGTGGCGCCGACAGCCCATGCAGTGCCTTTGCACAATGTACTGCGGGAGGATCAAGTGAAAGAATCCATTAATCATGAAAAAGCCCTTAAGAATGCTCCTGATGGAGATGAAGGGTTCTTTAGAGTACCGAAAATTAGTTTGACTTAAGAGTTTGGGACATAGAAAGGAGACTGCGGAAGTTGGAATCAGTAAGTATCGGTAAGTCAGTTAGTGAACTCCATGAACTTCTCGTTCATAAAGACATAAGCTCCACAGAATTGACCAAAGCCTACATAGACCGCATTAGGTCAGTGGACCCGGTATTAAAATCCTATTTAACCGTTCTGGAAGATGAGGCTTTGGCACAGGCTGCTGAGGTGGACGAAAAGATTGCTCAAGGACAAGCCTTAAAACCTTTAGAAGGTATTCCAATGGCCCTTAAAGACAACATGTGTACCGAAGGAGTGCGCACCAGCTGTGCTTCTAAAATGCTCGACAATTTTCTTCCTCCTTATAATGCCACGGTGACAGAGCGATTGCGAGCTAGTGGAGCAATTCTTCTCGGCAAGCTGAATATGGACGAATTTGCCATGGGTTCCTCCACTGAGAATTCCTATTTTGCTCAAACCCGCAATCCTTGGAATTTGGAGTGTGTCCCCGGAGGGTCTTCCGGAGGATCTGCTGTGGCTGTGGCAGGAGACGAAGCGGCCTTTACCTTAGGCTCTGATACCGGGGGCTCCATTCGCCAGCCGGCTTCCTTCTGCGGCGTGGTGGGCATGAAGCCGACCTATGGTGCAGTTTCCCGTTTGGGACTGATTGCTTTCGCTTCGTCCCTGGACCAGATCGGCCCCTTTACCAAGACCGTGGCAGATAATGCTCTGGTGATGAATGCTATCGCCGGCCATGATCCATTGGATTCCACATCCGTTCCTTTTGAGACCCCGGATTATACCAAGTTTTTAGAGAATGATATCAAAGGCCTGAAAATTGGAATTCCTCGCGAGTACTTTGGCGAGGGCATTGATCCTGAAGTTGCCAAGGGGATTCAAGCCGGAATTCAGACCTTAAAGGATTTAGGGGCGGAAGTGGCGGAGTGCTCCCTGCCGCATACGGAATATGCCATTCCCGCCTATTACCTGATTGCTACTGCGGAGGCCAGCTCAAATCTGGCTCGCTATGACGGTGTGCGCTATGGGTACCGGGCAGACTCCAATGATGTCTTAGGAATGTTTAAGAAAACCCGGGCTGAAGGATTCGGGCCGGAAGTTAAACGGAGAATTATGCTGGGTACCTACGCTTTAAGTTCGGGTTATTATGATGCCTACTATCTGAAAGCGCAAAAAGTGAGAACCCTGATTAAGCAGGATTTTGACAAAGCTTTTGAAACCTTTGATGTTTTGCTTTCCCCAACTGCGCCTACCCCTGCCTTTAAATTCGGGGAAAAATCAGCAGATCCTTTGGCTATGTATTTATCTGATATTACAACAGTCCCGGTTAACATGGCAGGTATTCCGGCCCTTTCGATTCCTGCCGGATTCGTCAATGGGCTGCCCATCGGCATGCAGTTTATGGGCAAAGCCTTTGGGGAAGGGACTTTGTATCGTGTGGCCTATACCTTTGAGCAAAACACCAATTACCATACCTTAAAGCCAAATTTGTCCGGGGAGGTGCTGAGCCGTGTTAATCGCTAATAAGTATGAAATGGTCTGCGGTCTTGAAGTTCACGTGGAACTCCAGACAAAGACGAAGATATTCTGTGGATGCAGCACCGAATTCGGCGGAGAACAGAACACTCATGTCTGCCCCGTCTGTTTGGGTATGCCCGGCGCCCTGCCTGTTTTGAACCGCCAGGTGGTGGATTTTGCTATTAAAGCTGGACTGGCCTTAAACTGCGAAATTGCCGAATTCTCCAAGTTTGACCGTAAAAACTACTTCTACCCGGATTTGTCGAAAAACTATCAGACCTCCCAATTTGATCTGCCCATTTGCGGCAAAGGCGGCATAGAAATCGAAGCAGAGGGCGAGAAGAAGTGGATCGGAATTACCCGGGCCCATATGGAGGAAGATGCCGGTAAGTTGGTCCACAGCGGGGATACCATTACCACCTCCAATGCCTCGTCTGTGGATTATAATCGGGCCGGTGTGCCTCTTCTGGAGATTGTTTCAGAGCCGGACATGCGTTCCATTCCTGAAGTGCTTGCCTACCTGGAAAAGCTGGTCCAAATCCTGGAGTACACGGAAGTCTCAGATTGCCGTCTGGAACAGGGTTCGGTGCGCTTTGATATTAATGTTTCCCTGCGTCCCGCGGGTTCCGAAGCCTTTGGAACTCGTACAGAAACCAAGAATCTCAACTCTTTCAGCTCTGTACGGCGCTGTTTGGAATACGAAACAGCCCGCCAGGCCCGGGTTTTGGATGCCGGAGAAAAGGTGATTCAAGAAACCAGAACCTGGGATGAGGGGCAAGGAATAACCTTAGCTCTTCGCTCTAAAGAAGAAGCTCATGACTACCGCTACTTCCCTGAACCCGACCTGACCCCTCTGGTTATCGACCGGGAGTGGGTGGAGCGGATACGCAAGACTCTCCCTGAACTGCCTGCAGAGCGCCGCGCCAGGCTGCAAAGCATAGGATTGTCTGACTATGATGCGGGAGTTATTACTTCTTCTAAGGCCCTGTCCGACTTCTTTGACGATGCTTTGGCCAGCTTCAGTGATGCCAAGACCTTGGCCAACTGGGTGATGGGGGATCTGACCCGCTTGTTAAATTCCAATCAGTGCCCTGTGGAGGACTCACCGATTTCTCCTAAACAATTGGCAGACCTTTTAGGGCTCATCGAGAAAGGAACCATCAGCGGGAAAATAGCCAAGACAGTTATTGAGGAAATGTATGCTACCGGCAAAGACCCTGAGGTGATTGTCAAAGAAAAGGGACTTGCTCAAATCAGTGACGAGGGGGCCTTGTTGGGAATCATCGACAGCGTGATCGCCGCCAATCCTCAATCCGTAGAGGATTACCGGGCCGGAAAAGACCGGGCCATCGGCTTCTTAGTGGGGCAGATTATGAAAGCTACCAAGGGTCAGGCCAATCCAGGTCTGGTCAATAAACTTCTTAAGGAAAAACTATCGTAATGAAAGAAGGGCCCAAACGGGGCCCTCTTATATTTATATCTGAATACCTATAACCTTCTCTACATAAATATACTGCCCTGCCTAATAAGTATACAGTATAAAGAACTCTACATTCTTCTAAGTCAGTAAGGATTGTGCTAGTATTAGAATTAGAAAATTCGTCGATAATAAATTCCAGCTAATTTAGAGGGGTGAGTCCGATTGAGACACTTAACGATTGTAGACACTACTTTGCGTGATGGAGAACAAACCGCCGGCGTGGTATTTTCAAACCAGGAAAAACTCATGATCGCGCGTTTGCTTGATGAGCTGGGTGTTCATCAAATTGAAGCCGGAGTAGCGGTTATGGGCGGTGATGAGAAACGCGCAATTAGTGAGATTGCCAAACTGGGATTGAAGGCAAGCATTATGGGCTGGAATCGTGCTGTAATTTCCGATATCGAGGCATCATTGGCCTGTGGTGTTGATGCTGTTGCGATTTCTATTTCCACCTCAGATATTCATATTGAACATAAATTGATGACCACTCGTGAGGATGTCTTGGAACGAATGATTAAAGCCACAAGCTTTGCTAAGCGGGAAGGAATGTATATATCAGTCAATGCGGAAGATGCTTCACGATCCGACATGGACTTTTTGATTCAATTTGCTTTAGAAGCCAAAAAAGCCGGTGCTGACCGCTTGCGCTACTGTGATACCGTTGGAATATTAGATCCTTTTGTAACCTATGAGAGAATTAAAACCTTAGTGGAAAATACAGGCCTTGATATTGAAATGCATACTCATGATGATTTCGGTATGGCTACTGCCAATGCCCTGGCCGGAGTCAAAGCCGGTGCAACCCATGTGGGTGTAACGGTGAACGGTTTGGGAGAACGTGCAGGTAATGCGGCTTTAGAAGAAGTTGTAATGGCCTTAAAGCATTTACTGGATACGGATTTGAGTTTTGCCACAGAAAGATTTGTTGAGGTCTCTGAATATGTAGCCCGAGCTTCAGGTCGGAGGGTTCCTCCCTGGAAGTCTATCGTGGGAAGCAATATGTTTGCCCATGAATCAGGGATTCATGCTGACGGAGCACTGAAAAATCCTAAAACATATGAGGCTTTTAGTCCTGAGGATGTCGGACTGGAACGACAGATTGTGATTGGCAAACACTCCGGAACGGCCTCCATTAAGGCAAAGTTCCGCAATGAGTATGGTGAAGAAATCTCTGAAGAAGAAGCCAATGAGATGCTGAAGCGGGTTAGGGCCTTGGCGGTGGATATGAAACGATCACTCTTTGACAAGGAATTAATCTATATTTACAGCGACATGAAGAAGCAGAAATAGGAGAACTATAACAAAAGGCGGCATTGCCGCCTTTTTGTATTATCCGGAAAAATCAGGAGACTCAAAAGTTAGATTCTAGCAGAGAGTAAACGTATGTTATGTAGAATTGTTTAAGCAAAAAAATTTTATTGATTCTTAACATTAGGAATTGTCAGAATAAAATGTAAAGATTCGAAGACATGTATATTTTAGTAGACATCTCTAAAATCTAAAGGATCCTAAGGAAATCTTGAATAAATCTTAAAAAAAGTGTACACCTTCGTAGTCACATTTTTTCCGAGGTTTTAAGTGGGTAATCCTAAGTATTAGATGGGAAAAGCCTCAAGAAAGGCTGAAATAGGGTATTTGCACTGAGAAGGGACAAAAGCTGGCACGATAGTTGCAAGATAATTCTGTACTTTCAGAATATAGCTTTAAGTATTTTGAAAGTATGATTTATTCGCAAAGGAGGTGTGACTTATGAAGAAAACATAACGGAGGATAGTTTATGAGAGAGCTGCTAAAACAAGAACGAGGAGGAATGTCATGTCAGATCACGGATCAAAAGCACGCTGGGGTCAACCATTAACGGGAATTATTTCAACAGCTTCATTTCTGCTTATCGCACTGATAACTTGGATCATATTTGCATCTCCCAATGGAATCTTTAAACTTTATGAGCATCCTATTCTTGAGTTTTTAGCTTGGATGCTTTTAGTAGGCATTTGGCAGCATATTATGTTTGGGGATTGGCCCTTTGCCAAGCTCAAACCAGTAACTCGAGGGATAGTGGAAATTTGTGTAAATATTGCGGTAGTCTATATTATTATCTATGGAATATTTCAAGGCTTCCTGGGCAAGTTTATTTTGCCCCTCTGGAGTGTTGACGCTTTGGTGGCCAGGGGGCTTGAAGTGGAGCATGCACGAGAATATGTAGGCGGAGCCCTAACCATGTTTGTTCTCATCGGCTTTGTTACTTATGCTTTTTGGACAATTCTCTTTAAGAAGTGGCCCTGGGGTGATAAACTCACTCAGCCTGCCCTGGGTTTTGCCGAATGGGGAATCACCACGGTAGTGACACTCTTTGCCTATGGAATTCTGATTTACCCCTTTTATGTAAGTGTTGTCCTAAAGCAGCCGTTAGCCGCCGGAGCTCCCTGGTGGGGGGCCATTGACGGAGTTTCCCACTTAAACTATATCATTGGAATCTGGGAATGGATGGTTGTCTATCTGTTTATGACGGCTAATATCTGGTCGGGGAAACCCTGGCATCTTGTTAAGAAGCAGCCTTGGAGCGGGTTATTTGGTTTGGTATCAATTATTATCCTATCCTTCCTGTCAGTAAAATTAACTATCTGGGGGATGGATGCTTTCTGGGGAGCTGTTGATCCCAAGGCTGCCGACGGTCCGGCGTCGTTGGCCTGGCGCTACTATAATTCAGCTACCTTAGCCGGATTTACCCTATTCCCGTTTTTGATCTGGAACCATTACTTTGATAACTGGCCGCAAAAAATGGGCAGCGTTGCCGGTTGGTTTATTCGTACAGGCATTGTTTTTGTCTTGGCAGCCATTCAGTTTTTTGTCTACTACTCTGTTTGTTTACCCCTTTTGGGTTTAAAGCCCGAATTCTCCAATCATGTCAATAAACCTTTAGTTTGGCTGTTTTGGGCGATCATTCCGCTGCTCTTTAATGACTGGTTTATGGCAAAAGTACCATTTTATAAGTCGGGTGGCGAAGATCTAAAGGTTAACGAGTCAAAATCCAAATCCAGCTCGGTTTAAATTCAAATAGGATTAAAAAATTTATAAAGGACAGTCATAAAGTCCTATATTTCAGAGATGACATAAATTAAATCCTCAACTTCGAAATAGAGTCTTAACTCTATTTCGAAGTTAACGGGGATTCAATGTTGATGGACTTTAAGGAGGAATTGCTTCTTTTTGGTCGAATACTTCCATTAAGAGTAAAATTTCAGGAGGACTGCCCTATGCTGGTGGAGGGACATAATTTTTCGGTTACTCTCGATGAAATTTTAGATAATACAAATAACGCAATTATCGCTGTAGACCCTCAAGGCACGATTGTTTATGCCAACCACGCTGTCTATGATATCTTGAAAGTTCCTGTCAAAGATCTGATCGGGCAATCAATTACCACCCATTTTCCTGAAACTGGGATGCTTCGAGTTCTCGAAACGGGAGTTGCAGAGCTGGCCCAGCAATTAAAACTGAGTGATACCGTTCTTCTCAGTAATCGCACCCCAATCTATGCTCAAGGTAAGTTGGTGGGAGCTGTGGCAGTGTTTCAAGACATAACCATTCTCCAGAATTTCCTGGATAATTTGGTAATTGAACATGAAAAAACGAAGCAACTCCAGCGTACTCTCGAGGTAGTTTTGAATACAGCCTATGATGGGCTGATTGTCGTGAATAATCAAGGTATTGTCACTATGACCAATCAGGCCTTCTCAAGTTTTTTTGATCAAAATCCTGAGGATATGATTGGAAAACCCATCACAGAGGTTTATGATAATCCGAAATTTACAGAAGTTCTGGAAACGGCCCAGCCAGTACACGGCTATATCCATGACTTAAACGGACATGAAATTATTGCCAGCAGAGTGCCGATTATTCAAGACGGTAAAATTGTCGGTGCTTTAGGAAAGGTTGTTTTCAAAGATGTCAATGAACTCTATGCCTTGACCAAAAAGGTGGACTCTTTACGTTTGGAGCTGGATTATTATAAAAAGACTCTGTCACAAAACAATTCTTCGGCTCTGGAGCTCTTAAAAGGAAAAAATCCCATTATGAATTCTCTGGTACGAACTACTCTTCGAGTGGCTAAATCCGGATCAACAGTGCTGTTGCGGGGAGAAAGCGGTACCGGTAAAGAGTTGTTTGCTTTATTGCTCCATGCTCAAAGCTCCCGCAGTCAAGGTCCCTTTATCAAGGTGAATTGCGCAGCAGTGCCGGAAAATTTACTTGAATCCGAGATGTTTGGTTATGATGAAGGTGCTTTTACCGGGGCGCGGAAAGGCGGAAAGATCGGAAAATTTGAATTAGCTGACGGCGGTACTCTGTTCCTGGATGAAATTGGGGATATGGAAATGAGTATGCAGGCAAAATTACTGCGAGTCATTCAGGAACGGGAAGTAGAACGGTTAGGCAGCAACAAAACTCGTAAAGTTGATTTTAGGCTGGTAGCAGCAACCAATCGAGACCTGGAAGGAATGATTCGGGATAAGCAATTCCGCGAAGACCTATACTATCGCTTAAACGTTGTAACCTTAACCATACCGCCCTTGCGTGAACGTTTGGATGATATGGATGATCTTATAAAAACCTTTATCAAAAAGTTTAATCTTCAGTTTGCACAATCCGTAACAGGACTCAGTGAAGAAGCAAACGCCGTTCTCAAGAAACATCGCTGGCCCGGTAATATCCGCGAACTGGAAAATATTATTGAAAGAGCATTTAACATGCTTGATGGAACAGAAATTCAACTGAAACATCTGCCGAACTATCTGCAAATCCTGGCCAATCACGATATTCGTCCCTACGCTGAAGGGACCTTAGAAACCATTCTTAAGGGGGTGGAAAGAGATGCCCTGATTATTGCTCTGGAAACGGCCAATGGAAATAAAGTGCAGGCTGCAAAATCTTTAGGACTCTCAAGGGCAGGACTCTATAAGAAATTGATTAAGCACCAATTACACAAATAACTATTTATCTCCAAGAAATGTGAATTTTTTCATCAATAGTTTAATCAGGTACTTATTAGTAATTTTTACTTCCGATGTGTCTACTTTTGGACAAGTGTATATTATTGTTGACAGTCCCTTTACTTAAGATATTGCGCAGATGCACGAAGAGTCTATGAAATTTGATGTAAACGAAAGTATACATGTCGACGAAAGTTATAACTTCTTGCCCGGACCGGGACAAGAGGACGGAACCCCTTGGTATTCAGCCAATACGAAATTATCAGAACATATAAAATTTTCTTTGGCATACAAATTGCAAGATTGTTCAGGAGATTCCAAATCACCAAAAAGGTCTTGTAATACAAAAAAAGGAGGAAAAAGTATGAAGACAATAATGGTCATTGGAGCAGGACAAATGGGTGGTGGAATCGCCCAGGTTGCTGCACAAGCAGGTTATTCAGTTATTCTCAACGACATTAAAGAGGAATTCGTAAACAGGGGTTTTGGAATTATTGATAAAAATCTCGGTCGGAGCGTTGAAAAAGGTAAGCTTCAGGCAGAGGAAAAAGACAGCATTTTAGGCCGTATTACTAAATCTGTTTCCCTGCAGGATGCAGTAAACGCTGACTTGGTGATAGAAGCAGCTGTTGAGAACATGGAAATCAAAGCCAAGATTTTCTCACAGCTTGATGTCATATGTCCGGAACATACAATTCTTGCGACGAATACATCTTCTTTGCCGATTACTGAGATCGCAGCCGTTACAAAACGTCCGGATCGGGTTATAGGAATGCACTTTATGAACCCGGTTCCAGTGATGAAGCTTGTGGAAGTTATTCGAGGCCTTGCTACCAGTGATGAAGTGTATACTACCATCGAAGATATGAGCATTAAAATGGGAAAAACTCCTGTTGAAGTTAATGATGCTCCGGGCTTCGTTGCCAATAGGGTTCTGATTCCCATGATTAACGAAGCTGTATTTACACTTTATGAAGGAATCGCTTCTGTTGAAGCTATTGACAATGTTATGAAATTAGGGATGAATCATCCCATGGGTCCCTTAGCCTTAGGGGATTTGATCGGTTTGGATACCGTGCTCTCCATTATGGAAGTTCTTCATGAAGGATTAGGAGATAAATATCGTCCTTGCCCGTTGCTTCGCAAATATGTAAAAGCGGGTTGGCTGGGACGTAAATCCGGTCGTGGTTTCTACAACTATGAAGCTTAATCCAAGGATGAGGAGGACCAACTATGGAGTACGCTAATCTCTTGCTGGAAAAAAACGACTCGGTTGCTATTCTGACTGTCAATCGGCCGAAAGCTTTGAATGCCTTGAATAGTGACACCTTATCAGAACTTTCCAGTGCCCTTGATGCGGTGATTCAGGATTCCGCGATTAAAGCGGTTGTATTGACAGGCAGCGGAGGCAAAGCCTTTGTTGCCGGCGCCGATATCTCGCAAATGAAGGATTTCAATTCTTTGCAGGGACGTCGTTTTGCCCAGTTAGGCCATGCAGTGTTTCGGAAAATTGAATTAATGCCTCAGCCCGTGATTGCAGCCATTAATGGATTTGCTTTAGGCGGCGGCTGTGAATTAGCTATGGCTTGTGATATTCGTATCGCTGCTGAGAACGCCAAATTTGGCCAGCCTGAAGTTACCCTGGGACTTACCGCCGGCTTTGGCGGCACTCAACGTTTGCCTCGCTTAGTTGGAACAGGCATTGCCAGCGAGTTGCTCTTTACAGGAGATATTATTGATGCACAAGAGGCCTATCGGATAGGGTTAGTCAATAAGGTTTACACTTCGGAAGCGTTGTTAGAGGAAGCTTTGAAACTAGCCCGGCGCATAGCTGACAGGGCGCCTGCCGCCGTCCAATTAAGCAAAAGTGCTATTCAGCGGGGGATTAATTTAGATTTAGACAGTGCCCAAGCCTATGAAGCGGAAGTTTTCGGCCTAACCTTTAGTACACAGGATCAAACAGAGGGCTGCAGTGCTTTCTTGGAAAAGCGTAAGCCTGTATTTGAAGGCAGGTAAAAGATAGTACAAGCTATGTTGCTAATGTCGATCCAAGATATTAAGGATGAATGAAAGGTGAGTCGCTAGACGAGCCCTGTAAAAGATCATAAATGAGAGGATTGATATATAATGATTTTTGATTTAACTGAAGATCATATCATGATGCGTAAAATGGTTCGTGACTTTGCAGAAAAAGAATGTGCTCCTGGATCAGAAGAACGGGATGAGAAAGAAGAATTTCCTGTAGATTTATGGAAAAAAGCCGGCGAACTCGGTCTCGCAGGAGTAACCTTTCCTGAAGAATTCGGCGGTGTCGGAGCGGACTACATCTCTTATGCAATTACTGTTGAAGAACTCTCCCGCGTTGATGCTTCCATGGGTGTAACCATCTCTGCTCATGCCAGTCTTTGTGCCAACCCCATTAATATGTTTGGTACTGAAGAGCAAAAGAAAAAATATCTGGTTCCCTTGGCAACCGGTGAGAAACTGGGGGCATTTGGCTTAACAGAGCCTATGGCTGGTTCGGACGCTTCCGGCACTCGGACAACTGCGGTTCGTGACGGAGATTTCTACATCCTTAACGGCAGCAAAATCTTTATTACTAATGCGTATTATGCCGATACCTATGTTGTCACCGCTCAAATGGATAAGAGCAAAGGAAATCGCGGAATTGCAGCCTTTATTATTGAAAAAGGAATGCCCGGTTTCTCCTTCGGTAAAAAAGAGAAAAAGATGGGTATCCGTTCATCCGCTACTTATGAATTAGTATTTGAAGATGTCCGCGTACCCGCTGAAAACTTACTGGGACAAGAAGGACAAGGCTTCAAAGTTGCTATGCAGACTCTTGATTACGGCCGCATCGGCATTGCCTCCCAAGCTTTGGGAATTGCTCAAGGGGCTTATGAACAAGCAATGAAATATACCAAAGAAAGAGTACAATTTGGCAAAGCTATTTCTGAATTCCAAAACACTCAATTCAAACTGGCTGACATGGCCACTCAAATCGAGGCTGCTCGTCTCCTGGTTTATCAAGCAGCCTATTTGGCATCTCAGCATAAACCGGTTGGAAAAGCTGCTGCAATGGCCAAACTGTTTGCTTCTGAAACGGCGATGGCAGTAACCACCATGGGAGTGCAACTCCACGGTGGATATGGCTATACGCGTGAATATCCTGCAGAGCGCATGATGCGTGACGCCAAAATTACCGAGATTTATGAAGGAACCAGTGAAGTTCAACGTATGGTTATTGCGGCGAACATCTTAAAATAGTTATAATAGTATTTAGCGAAGTGTCGATCTGGGCGCTTCGCTATCGTAACCTAAATATTCGAAATATTTAAACCAATTATTTCAGACACAGAAAGAGGAGGACTTTTCAATGAGGGACGTTGTTATTGTAAGCGCAGTGCGTACTCCCGTCGGCTCTTTTTGCGGTGCATTAGGCCAAATTCCAGCCGCAGAGCTTGGTGCCATTGCTGTCAAAGAAGCGATTAATAGAGCGGGGATTACTCCTGAGCAAGTCGATGAAGTTATTTTAGGTAACGTGTTACAGGCTGGACTAGGACAAAATCCGGCTCGGCAGGCGTCTATCAAAGCTGGAATTCCTCAGGAAGTGCCTTCCTGGACACTAAACAAAGTTTGCGGATCGGGACTCAAAACCGTAGTGTGTGCAGCTCAGGCTATTATGACAGGAGATGCTGATATTGTTGTAGCAGGCGGTATGGAGAATATGTCTCTTGCTCCTTATGTACTTACAAAGGCGCGCACGGGCTATCGCATGGGCAATGATACCGTGATTGATTCCATGATTAATGATGGGCTGACGGATGCCTTTAACAATTATCACATGGGAATCACAGCGGAAAATATTGCCGAACAGTTTAATATTTCCCGTGAGGAGCAAGACCGTTACTCAGTAAGAAGTCAGAACCGTGCTGAAGCTGCGATTATTGCCGGCAAGTTTAATGAAGAAATCGTTCCGGTATCTATTCCACAACGCAAAGGAGATCCTGTTGTGGTTTCTCAAGATGAGTTTCCTCGTTTTGGAGCAACTTACGAAGCGATTGCCAAACTTCGCCCGGCCTTTAAAAAGGATGGAACAGTTACAGCTGCCAATGCATCGGGTATCAATGACGGAGCTGCCGCCATCGTAGTCATGGCTAAAGAGAAGGCAGAGGAATTAGGCTTAACTCCTCTTGCCACCATCAAATCATGGGCTTCCGCCGGAGTGGATCCCAAGATCATGGGAACCGGGCCTATTCCAGCCAGTCGTAAAGCCTTGGAAAAGGCTGGGCTGTCCATTGACGATATAGATGTTGTAGAGGCTAACGAAGCCTTTGCTTCACAAACATTAAGTGTTGCTCAAGGTTTGAATCTTGATCCGGAGAAGACCAATGTTAACGGCGGTGCTATTGCTTTGGGTCATCCTGTTGGAGCATCAGGAACACGCATTCTCGTGACATTGCTTCATGAAATGAAGCGCAGCAACGCCCATCGCGGTTTGGCAACTCTTTGCATCGGCGGAGGCCAAGGGGTTGCTTTAATAGTAGAACGCTAAAAAAAACTCCATAACTACCTGGGGTGACATTTCCATATTGCATCTCTTTGTCCGGAGATGTTGTTAACTTTTCGCTAAGACCGTTAACTATCTAAAGGTTTATAGATAAATAAATAGGTGAAGAGCTGAAGGGGGATGTGTCTATGTATGAGCAGGAGTATCGGAATAAATGTGTTTCAGCAGATGAAGCTGTCAAAATAATTCGCAGCGGGGACTGGATTGAGTTCGCTTGGGCTGCGAGTGTACCGGGATTACTCGACGAGGCCTTGGCTAAGCGTAAAGATGAACTTCATGATGTCAATTTGCGCGGAGGGGTCATTATATCTCCGCTGGCTTGTATGGACTGTGATCCGACGGGCGAGCACTTTACCTGGAACAGCTGGCACTTAGGCGGGCGGGAACGTAAACTGGTACAAAAAGGATTGGCTTATTATATCCCCCTCAAATATTCGGAGTTGCCGAGATATTTGCGTGAAAATGTCAAGACGGATGTTGTGGCAATTCAAGTAGCTCCCATGGATGAACATGGCTATTTCAGTTTCGGAGTTTCCGTTTCTCACTATGCTGCGGCCATTGACCGGGCTCGCGCAGTCATCGTTGAAGTTAATGAGGATATGCCGCGTACTCAAGGCGGTTATGATCATGTGGTTCATATTTCCAAAGTGGATTATATTGTTGAAGGAGGACACCGGGGGCTTCCTATCCTGCCGTCGGCACCTGCGTCAGATCTTGACCGTCAAATTGCCGAGTTTGTCCTGCCGGAAATCACGGACGGCGCCTGTATTCAATTAGGTATTGGCGGAATGCCCAATGCCTTGGGGCAAATGATTGCTGCATCAGATCTCAAAGATCTGGGCATCCATACAGAAATGTTCGTTGACGGCTTTGTGGATATGGTAGAAGCAGGGAAGGTTACGGGAATGCGCAAGCAGCTTGACCGGGGGAAAATCGTCTATGCTTTCGCAGCCGGAACTCAGAAAATGTATGATTTTCTCCACAACAATCCTTCCTTAGCGGGCTATCCAGTAGATTACACCAATCATCCCTTTATCGCTTCCCAAAACAACCAGCTGATCTCTATCAACAGTGCTTTAGAAATCGATTTAACCGGTCAGGTTTGTTCAGAATCTGCCGGGGCTAATATGATTAGCGGAGCAGGAGGTCAATTGGATTTTGTAGAAGCAGCTTATAATTCGAAGGACGGTAAAAGTTTTATCTGCCTGCCTTCCACCTATAATGATAAAAATGGGCAGGCCCACTCCCGCATCAAAGGCTTAATGACTCATGGCTCTGCTATCACGGATACTCGTCCTACAGTTCAGTATGTGGTCACAGAGTACGGGAAGGTGAATCTGAAAGGTCTGCCAACCTGGCAGCGCGCCGAAGCATTGATTTCTATTGCTCATCCTGATTTTCGCGATGAATTGATCGAGGAAGCTCAAAAACTCAAAATCTGGCGGAAAAGAGCTTAGCCTCTAATTAAGAACAGACTTTGACCTAAGCAATGATTAAATTAAGAATAATATTGAACGGTTGAGAAGGGTCTTTTGATAGATCCTTCTTTTTTGTTATCCTTAAAGATAAAGTATTTCCTCTTCTTGATATTGAAATATATACAAAAAAACCGTTAATTATCTTTTTAACGACTTTAGTATTGGTGGACAATCCCTGGTATAACCGTTAAAATTTAAAATGGAATGATTACAATCGACATTTTCGTTAATTATTTAGATTGAGGACGTGGAATGACATCAAAGGATGATAGGAATGAAAAAAACAAAACCAATATCAAAACCCATTGGGAAGGTACCACCGCGCAAACCGGTTTGGAATATATGGCAAGGACTGCTGATCGTTGCCATCATAACACTCATTGAGTTTCCCTTGGGCTGGTTAGAAAGCCCTGAGGATTTAGATACTGTTCTCGGAATTTTAAACTTTGTCAAGGTAGGTTTGGGAGATGTCCTGCTTTACTTTGGCATTATTATGATTTTTTTTAGACTTATCCGCAGACCCTTTTCAGACTTAGGTTTTGTTAAAGCATCCCGGGGATTTATTATATTAGGGTTTATCGTAGGTGTAGGCTTATTCGTCGGAGTCGGGCTTTTGGGAAGCTTTTTAACCAAACTATTTGGAACCCCACCATACCAGAGTTTCGCTCTGGCTGTGATTGGAGCAAACTATCCATGGGAATTTATCCTCCTAATTTTCTTAGGGGGTGTTGTTGCTCCTATTAAAGAAGAAATGTTTTTTCGCGGTGTCATCTATCCAACCTTGCGCAAATCATTTGGCAGGGGTAAAGGAATTCTGCTGACAGGACTTTTTTTTGCTGCTCTGCATTTGGAAATCATTCGCTTCCTGCCCTTATTGATCGGGGGAATTGTCTTAACGTGGTTATATGAACGTTCTTCGAGTATTTGGCCCTCCATTGTAGCTCATGGGACATGGAACGTTCTTATGGCTCTTGCCCTCTGGATACAGCGGTATTAAGCAATAGAATGCCTCAGGCTTATCACTGACAAGGAAGAGTTGATGAGATAATTTGAAAAAACCTGTCAGGTTAGGCGATCATGTGGTTAGCATTCTGTTCCTTATCCGGGATGGGAAAAGAAATATAGAAAGTTGTACCACTGGAGCTGGAATCGACGCAGATCTTGGCTCCATGTGCTTCCACAATTCTGTAGCATGTAGCTAGACCTAAACCGGTACCAGTATCTTTAGTGGTAAAGAAAGGGGTACCGATTTTTATGCTGTTTTCAGGTGGAATACCGCATCCTTCATCATCAATTGCCAGAACTACTTTACCATCCTGCAAATAGCTTTCAATAGTCAGGCAGCCTCTTTCCGCCATTGCCTCGAACCCATTGCGGGTTAGATTTAGAATAAGCTGAGTGATTTCTTTGGCATTCAATTCAAGAGTGGGGATATATCCCAGAATAAAGCGAAGCTGTTTATTTTGAGATAACGCATCGGCCTGGAGAAGAGGGTATAACTGATCAAGAATGTCATTAAGGTTTTGAAGCTTCAGTTCGGTTTTTTTGGTTTGAGCCAGGGAAAGGAATTCTGTAATGATGGAATTTGCACGATCAACTTCGGAAATCATTAGGTCGAAAGTTGGCTTCAGAATTGCGTAATCAGGTTTATCACCTATCAATTGGAGATAGCCACGAATTGTTGTCAGCGGATTTCTGATTTCATGTCCTATACCTGCAGCTAATTGTCCTACAAGGTTAAGACGGTCAAGTCTAGCCATTTCTTCTTCGGATTTTTTGCGGCTTGAAATATCTTGAAAGTAGATGGAAAGTCCATTTTCTATTGGATAGAGTTTTATTTCTACCCATTTGTTGCCTAACATTTCTGAAATAATTTCATAAGTAAAGGATCTATTTTCGTCCATCGCTGTTTGATAGTTAAGGAGCGAGGTCTCATGGAGCTTAAATTCGTCTGTCAGTTTTTTGCCTAACAATTCCTCGCGAGATTTACCAAAGGCTTTTTCAGCGGAACAATTTATATAAGTAAACTGCCAATCCTCATTAATTGAAAAAAAACTGTCAGTCATACTTTCAAGAACGGATATGGTTTCTTCTTTCGATTTGCTTAATTTTTCACATGCTAATTTTTGTTCTGTAAGATCCTGGTAGTAGACCGATATGCCAAATTGGGAAGGGTATCCGGTAATCTGATACCATTTGTCTTGGAGTAAAATGCTTTCATATTCCAATGTAAAGGATAAGCCATCATTCTTTGCTCTATTATAATAACATTCCAGTAAAGTTCCTCTTACTTGAGGAAAGTGATCCCAACATACTTGCCCCAGGAGGGTTTCACGTGATTTTTGTAGTAGCTCTTCGGCTTGATTATTGATATAAATAAACCTGTCTTGATCATCTAACACATAAAAACTGTCGGGCATACTATTGATAATCCCGGCTATTAGTTGATTACTTCTGGAAAGGTCAGCCTCTAATATTAAATACTTCTGAAGCTGCT
This sequence comes from Desulfosporosinus orientis DSM 765, assembly GCF_000235605.1. Lineage (GTDB taxonomy): Bacteria > Bacillota > Desulfitobacteriia > Desulfitobacteriales > Desulfitobacteriaceae > Desulfosporosinus > Desulfosporosinus orientis. The sequence continues at coordinate 4,011,489 of NC_016584.1, read as the reverse complement.
CAAGCTTTTCTGTTTGCAAGCGTTTCATTTCAGTAACGTTATTATAGGCAAATAAGATGCATTCTTGACCGTCGATTTGAATCGTTTCAGCTGAAATGATTATCGTTTTTTTGAAGCCAAGTTTTGTAATTGTCGAGCATTCTATGTTTCGAACCGATCCTTGCAGCTCAATGGATTTAATGATCTCATAGAATTGGCTTTCAGGAACACCTATCTCGATGGGTGTTTTACCTATTATGTCTTCACGGCGAAAATCTCTTTCTTTGAGGAAACGATCATTGACATCTATATAGGTTAAGTCGGATTTACGTATGATGGACATCATATGTGGACCCAGCTGAAAGGCTTTTTTAAATCGATCCGTTGCTACCCTGAGCTGCTCTTGGTCCTGTTTGTGATCCGTTATATCGTAAAAAATTGCAGCACAGGCATTTTCGCCGCTCGGCATCTGAAAGGTGGACAAATCAGTGATATAGTGTCTTCCGTCTTTTGTTGCAAATTCTCTATGGGAATGAATTTTAGCAGGGTCACTAAAAGGATGCGAGTGGCATTGCTTTTTTATTGCATCGCTGTAAAGAATGGGGCTTCGGTCATTAAAAATTATTAAGTTGATTGAACTTTTGTTAATTATGGTATCCAGGATGAGTGCTTTGCTTAAGTAATCGTAAGTCCAAAAATACAATTTAAAGATAAACAAAACTAATAATGGAGTGGTGATTAAAAAAAGCCATATGACGGTTCCGCTAACCGGTATGTTGGGATTCAACAGCCATGGGGAGATAAACTCAAGAATACATAGTAAAATACAACTCATAATCATTCCTATTAGAAGTAGGAACCAAGCTTTTTTACAAATTTTCTTGTTTTTAAAATAGTGACCCAAGGCAATGCCGAATGAAGCAAAAATGATAATATTTGCTATACCGCCCACTGCGCTATTTCCGCCGGCAATAAACCGGTACAGCAAACTCATTAATGCTGCAATTACAGCTGTACTTGGGCCGCCGATAAAACCTGCCATCGTAAGGGAGATATGGCGAAAATCGAAAAAACGGCCTTCACCAACAATAATGTGACCATGCATTAAAAATATAGTGATAAAGCCGAATAAAAAACCCATTATATAACGGGAATATTTCTTGTTCAAAGATAAGTCCATCCAAATGGAGACACAGCCTAAAAATAACAAATCTATAACGTTGGTTGCAAAGGCGTGATACAAAATAATTACCTCCATTATGCAAAGTATGGGATTTATTTTAATTGTACCCCCAAGGCTTGTTAAAAATTTGTCATATTATTTTGTCGTAAAAAACAATGATTTGTAGAGAACACGTCTTTTGATCTTTGGACTAAATGTTCGTCATTATGAATGAAGGTATTGGAAAACCTGATTCGCTGATTCTATATTTTCATACAAACTAATTCAGTGACCGCCGCAAGCCCCGAGAATATCGTCGGCGGAATACATAATACTCTTTTAATTGCTACCTTGATCATGGTGTGTGCTTTTTTGCTTGGTATTATGGTGTATCAGCCCTGGAAGTCACTAGAGCAGAAAGTCATTGGAAATTAGAAAAATTAGGCTGCAGAGGGTGATAACAGTAAATTGCTAGTACAAATGGATTAGCCTTGGAAAATACTCATAATGACAAAGTGCGCTTCCAGGAGCTGGGAGCGCACTTTGTCATAGTCTTATGATTAATTCATTATTTTCAGGAGCGCAAAATGGAATTAGCCACTAAAGCTTTGTATTGAGCTTCCGTCAATTTGCAGTGATAGAATAAGTCGTAATAACGAGCGGTCTCTTTGTAGAGATCATAGTGGGCCTGTTCGGGATAGAGCAGCTGGGTAATCCAGATCATACCCATATAGCGGTTGACAGAAGGAGGGAAGCCCATCCAGTTATATGGGCCTAGGGGTACCTCATAATATCTGCCATTCTTGATAGCCTTTATTTCCTGCCAGGACCTATCTTGGCCGACGGTGCTGTAAATGCTGTCAGGCGCAAAGACAATCACATCCGGGTTCCAGAGGAGGATTTGTTCCAGATCCACCGGATTGCCGCTGCCCTTGCTGGAGATGTCTTTGACCACGGCCACATTGTTGCTGATCTGATCAAGGATTTCGGCGTGGAATGAGCCTTTGGCCAGGACATTAAGCCCATTGTCACCCAGACAATAGAGGAGATTCGCTTTGCCGTTTTCCCCGACCTTTTTCATGATCTCATCGGTATTCTGCTTAATTTCTTCGCTGTACTGGGCGAGGACTTCAGCTTCTTTTTCCCGGCCCAGCAGCTTGCCCAGCATCCGGTAGGCATCACCCATGGTTTCGGTTGTGGCGGTGATATGAACGGCGGGGATACCCACTTGCTTTGAAAGCCCGTCCATATCTTCCACGATGGTGGATTTGGGCTCACCCACGTCAATGATTAGCTGGGGGTTAACTTTGGCTAGTTCCTCAAGGTTCAGATCAGAACTTCCGTAGAGCTGGCCCAGAACGGGAAGGTTGTAGTATTTGGTATCGAGATATTCCTCGGCTGCCGGAGCCCATTTCGAGGAAAGGCCCACAAACATATCCGGGGCCAGGGCGAAGAGGACGATTTGAGCCATGGAGCCGGAAGGGGCAATGCGGGTAATATTTTTGGGGATTTCAACAACCCGCCCGGCTGAATCCGTAAAACTGACGGTGGCGTTGTCGTCCTCAGCGTTGTTGGCGGGGGCAGAAGCAGGCTGGCTGGGTCCGCCGGTGAGTTTGCCGCAGGCTGTGGTCATGGTCAGAGCCAGGCAAAGAACGATGAGAACTGCGAAAAATTTCTTTTTCATAGAAGGTCCTCCTTAATATGTAGTTTTGGCTAAATATATGGATTTGTTTTAAGAGCAAAAGCGCTGCGGGGAGTCAGCTTCGATAATGCTCTTCGGAATGCAGACTCGGGCTTTGTCGCCGTAGAGGCTCTGCAGCTCAACGTCAATCCCATAAAGCTGTTGAATCAGCTCTTGACTAAACACCTGGCAGGGGGTACCCAGAGCCAGTACTTTGCCATCCTTCATAGCCATGACTCTGTCCGAAAATAAAAAGGTTTGATCCGGATTATGAGTGGATTGAATAATGGTATACCCTTCCTTGGTCAAAGATCTGATTTGGTTGAGAACCCGGATCTGGTTGCCGAAGTCCAGGTTGGCAGTAGGTTCATCCAGGATCAGGATATGGGCTTCCTGAACCAGGGCTCGGGCCATTAAAACCAGCTGCCGTTCCCCGCCGCTGATCTGGGTGTAGCCCCGCTCTTTTAAATGAGAAATACCCAGGCGTTCCAAAGCAGACTCTGCAAGTTTGCGCTGTTTGGCGCCGGGGCTGGAAAGAGGGGATAACTGAACGGTGGTGCCCATGAGAACCATATCAAAGACCGTATAGTTAAAGGAAGGGTAGTGGGATTGGGGAATATAGGCGATGACCTTAGCGATTTCCCTGATCCCTAAATCACGAATGTCTCTGCCGTTTAAAAGTGCCTTTCCTTTATACTTGCTGAGCAGGCCGAGTATACAGAGAAAGAGGGTGCTTTTCCCTGTACCATTCGGCCCCAGGATGGATAAAAGTTCCTTATCCTTGGCTACAAAGCTGATCCCATCGAGAATAAGCCGGTCCCCATAGCTGAAACTCAGATCAGCAACCTCAATACTCAAAAACTTTCCCCCTTTCGGGTAATTAAGTAGATGAAAAAGGGTGCTCCGATAAAAGCAGTGAGTATGCCCAGGGGGATTTCCGTTGTAAATAGATTTCTTGAGAAATTATCTACAAACAAGAGAAAAATTGCCCCGAGCAGCATGGATGCGGGCATAAGATGATTGAAATTGTTTCCTACCAGCTTTCTCGCCAAATGGGGGATGATCAGGCCTACCCAGCCGATCATGCCGCTTACGGATACACTGGCTGCCGTGACAAAAGTGGCGCAGATGATGACCAGCAGGCGGATTCTTTGGGCATTGACCCCTATGGTCTTGGCTTCATCGTCCCCTAAGGTAAGAACATTCAGGCGCCAGCGCAAGAGGAGCAAAGGGATGAGCCCGAGGCTCATGGGGATGATGGAGAATAGAATGTCGCTGATCTTTGCTCCTGCCAGGCTTCCCATCAGCCAGTAAGTGATGGCGGGAAGCTGGTCCGTGGGATCGGCCACTAATTTGATAAACGAGGTACCAGCCGAAAAGAGGGAGCTGATCATGATTCCCGAGAGAACTAAAGCCAGAAGGTTTTTTCCCCGGGCGCGCTGACTGATAAGAAAGACTAAAACCACCGTCAGAAGTGAGAAGAAAAAGGCGCTGAAGGTGATAAAAGCACTGCTGCTGTAATAAAGAATCGCCAAAGCAGCTCCAAAGGCTGCCCCCTGTGAGGCTCCCAAGACATCCGGAGCAGCCATCGGGTTTTGAAAAACCCCTTGATAAGCTGCGCCGGCAGCAGATAGGCAGCAGCCGACCAGACAAGCTAAAAGGATGCGGGGCAACCTGATATTGAGCAGCACGATTTCAACTTGATCAGGCCAGAATTTCTCGGCGTGATTAAATTTGCCAAGCAAAATTCCCAAGAGTTCTCTGCTGGGGATAGGGTAGCGGCCGAAGCGAATGGAAATGAAGATTGAGATGATAAGCAGAATGCCCAGACCACAGACCACTGCCTGATTCTGTTTTATTTTCCTCATAGTCTTACCGCCTTCTAAAAGAAACTGTTATACATCACACAGGATAAATTTACATGCAGCCGCTGGTTTGGGAGAAGGGAAAACCGGCAGGAGATGAGGAATTATCTGATTTGTTAAAAATTATACAAGGGGAAGAATGTCTTGTCAATGAACAAAAACAAATAAGAATGTAATTCAACGAATAAAAACTAACATAAATAAACTGGACAAAGAGACGATAAATGGTTAAATTAAAGATGGGTAATAAAATAACATAACATAAATGAATATAAGGCGTAGAAGGAAAGAGTTTGGAGGTTGTTATGAAACTGATAACTGTAGCCGGTCCGCCATCTTCAGGCAAGACATCGGTGATACTAAGGCTGATTGAATGTATGAATCGTCTCCAAGGGAGCATTGGGGTTGTGAAATTTGACTGCCTGACTTCCTTTGACAATCTCAGCTATGCAGAGGCGGGAATCCCTGTGCATACCGGGTTTTCCGGCAAAGTATGTCCGGATCATTATTTTGTAAGCAATATTGAAGATGCAGTGCAATGGGGAGTTCAGTCAGGTTTTGAGGTGCTCATCACGGAGAGCGCCGGTCTGTGCAATCGCTGTTCCCCTTATATCAAAGGGATCCTGTCCATCTGTGTGATTGACAATCTGTCCGGAGTGAATACCCCCCGCAAAATAGGTCCCATGCTCAAATACGCGGATATCGTGGTGGTTACCAAAGGAGATATTGTTTCCCAGGCGGAACGGGAAGTCTTTGCCTTTAATATCCGGCAGGTGAATTCAGCAGGGAAGGTGATTTTTGTTAACGGGATTACTGGGCAGGGGGCCTTTATTCTGGCGAAATATCTTCAGCAGGCCGGGGAGATCCGAAGCCTCAGGGATACGAGACTGCGCTTCACCACGCCTGCTGCTATCTGTTCTTATTGCACTGGGGAAATAAAAATAGGAGAGCCTTATCAGATGGGAATGATGAAGAAAATGGAGTTTAAAAAGCTATGATGGCAGAAGATTTTATGAGGATTCTGGATAGCAAACCTCTGGCAGAGGTCTTGAGGGAGTACCCTATCGGCTGGGACTTCCTGGCTAATTTTCGGTTAAATAATTTAGAACAAGAGCTCCCTTTCTCTCAGGCCTTGTTGGAGGTGGAAGATGAAGCCCTCGCAGAATTCGGCTTAGACCGGTTGGGGGCTTTAAAGAACTTTGCTGAGTTTCTGGAACAGTTTACCCCCAAAGAGAATCCCTTGGCCGAGGTTAAGTCTATCACTATTACCGGCGGCTGGAATAAAGCCAAGTGCCCGGAATCTGTCAGTCTGACTATTTCCGCCGGGGAAATCATCAGCATTGTCGGGCCCACGGGATCGGGGAAAAGCCGGCTGCTCAATGACATCGAGTGCCTGGCCCAGGGGGATACTCTTACGGGCAGGAGAATTTTAGTCAACGGGGCGGAACTGGATGACCTGCAGCGCTTCGAAATGGAGGGGAAACTGGTCGCCCAGCTTTCCCAAAATATGAATTTTGTCATGGATTTGACTGTTCGTGAATTTCTGGAAATGCATGCCAAGTGCCGGCTGACTCCCAATGTGGGGGAAGTGACGGCAACCTGTTTTCAGTGTGCCAATGAGTTGGCCGGGGAAAAATTCTCTGAAAGCACCTTGGTAACTCAGCTCAGCGGAGGGCAGTCCCGGGCCCTGATGATCGCTGATACTGCCTTTATGAGTGACTCTCCCATCATCCTGATTGATGAAATCGAAAATGCCGGGATTAACCGGAGGCAGGCTATAGCGCTCCTGGCCAAAAGGGAAAAGATTATTTTTGTTTCTACTCATGATCCCCTTTTGGCCCTGAGCGCTGACAAGCGGATTGTCATTCGAAATGGGGGAATCGCCAAAGTCATTGAGATTTCCGAGGCAGAGAAGGAGAGTTTGGGGATCATTGAAAACCTGGATAATACGATGCAAAGGCTGCGCACAGCGCTGCGGGCCGGGGAAGTGATTAGTATGAGGGATTTGAAAGAGCCTAGCTGATAATGATTTAGCGGGGAAGTCATTTGTGAGCTGGAATATATGCACAAAAAACAAAGGAGGGATTAAGGTGTGGGAGTTATATGATGCCCTAATTGGAGGGATACCTGAAGATTATCGGGTAGATGAGCTGGTTTGCGGGTACCACTATACCTATGTCCGCAGCGGAGACGGTTCCGGGGTGTCTGCGGGACGGCCTTATGATCAGCGGATGCCCATGTTCAACAAAAACCTCTTGGGCGCGCCCCTGCGGGAGGTGGCAGCCTGTGTGAAATCATGGAACCTAATGGAGGCTGCTCTGGGCGCCGCAGCCCTGAACGCTTACTATAACAATCCTCAGGTGGCCAGAGCCAACGGTGTGGAATTTTCCGATGCACGGCGCGTGGAAGACCGGCGTTATGATCCCTTTATTATGTCTCAGAACGCGGTTAAGGGAAAAAAGGTTGTGGTAGTGGGGCATTTTCCTTACCTGGAGAATTTGCTGGAACCGGTCTGTGACTTTTCCATTATTGAATGGGACCCCTTAGAGGGGGACTACCCGATGCCGGCCTGTGAGTACTTGCTGCCCGAAGCTGATTATGCCTATCTTACCTGCACGGCCCTGGTGGATAAAACTTTACCAAGGCTTCTGGAACTGACGAGAAATGCTGCCCGGGTCTGCATGGTGGGGCCCGCTACCCCCTTAGCCCCAGTGCTTTTTGATTACGGTATTGATGAGCTGTCTGGGTTTCTCATTAAAGACAATGCTCAAGCTTTCAGGGTGGCGGCCGGGGCAGAACAGGTAAAGATTTTCAGAGTAGGGCAAAAGGTGGCTTTTAAAGCTGAAAGGCAGCAGGATCATGAATTTTGTTATAGTTATCAACAAGACTCTGGATTTACTGAAGATAACCCCTCAGGGTTTCTGTGACCCGGAAAAACAGAGACCGGCTGCCGGGGCTGCTGGCTTATTCACTGAATATAGATTAAGGACCGTGTTGAAACTTTGGTTTCTCCACGGTCCTTAAATTTACTCCTTAGTAAGGTGGCTGACAGGAGGGACAATAATAGATGGACCCTCCCAGGTAAGTCTCTTTCACCAGCTGCCCTTCGCACTGAGGACATCCCAAGGCGAGGGTATTCTTTGACAGTTTTGTACGATATCCGCCGGGTTGCCCGAGGATGTCTTTTTCCGTGTCCCGTCCGCCCAGGTCCGTCATATCCCGTAAAATTGAAATGACAGAGGTAAGGAGATGGTCCTGATCCGAGTCGCTGAACGTACTGAGTTTTCGTTTCGGATAGATTCCGGCGGCAAAAAGGATGTCCTGGAGCACGCCGTTGCCGATACCGGGAAAACGCTGCTGTGTGGCCAGGAAGGCTTTGGCGCTTAGGGTTGGTTTGCACTCTGTTATCATTTTGCGGAAATAAGGTTCAAATTGATGTGAAAAGGGGGAAACGGCCGACTTGCTCTTAAGATAATATTCGTTATCATAAGTGTCGTCATGGAGGATGATGCTGCCATACATAGCAACAGTGAAAACAAGAGCCGTTCCGTCGTCAAATTCTATCAAAAGCTGGTGATTTTTCGGTGCGCCGGCAGAATCTATCAGCCGCGCGTTGACTCCGTCATTGAAGCATAGCCGTTTACCATGATCAAAGGTTACTTCCACATAGATGCCAAAGCCCTCAGCCCCTTGGACGGTACTCCCGCTCATTTGGGCATCATACTCTGACGGATCTCCGGCATACCAACAAAATTTATGTACCTTTGACGGCGGGAGAACGCGGCGTATTTTTTTGCCGGCAATGTGTTTGTTCAGCTGCTTTGCTACCGTGATTGCCTCCGGCAATTCCAGCATGAGCAGCACCTCCTTCGCTTTATCTTAGCTACTGCATAACGTTACTGGCTTCATTTTTTTAGACCTTTGATAATTTCGTGGATGTTTCAATCTGCTTTCATCAAAAAGTCTCTAGGGGATATTTCGAAGTATTGACAGATGTATAAGAATTCTGTCATGGATGGCAGCACTTTTCCAGAAACTATACTATAAATATAGCTGGGGCTGTGCCCTAAATCAATACTCATGCTTCGTTCAGAAATGTTTTTCTGAATTCATCGGACAAAACAATGACGGTTACGGTGAAGGTCTTGAACAGAAGATGAAAAGCAACTCACCTGACCTAGGATACGGAGGTCAGGTAATGAAAAAAATACCCGATGGGGGATATCTTTGCACTGAAAAGACGTCGTACACTGATGGTACGGCGTCTTTTTTTGTTGTTCCAAAAACCTGTTTTTGGAACAACGGTATTGGAGAAACATCAGCATATCGGGTGGGAGAAGAGTTTCCATCTCATTTTTAATGAGGTCTTCACAGATCTACGGTAATTGAATTTACCTTGATAATTGGCGGCAGAAAATATCATCAGGATTGGCGGTGCCGACCGCTATGCCACTTCACTGGCTATCGCACAATACTTCAATTCAGGCAGTCAAGATATTTGTATAGCCACCGGCAATAACTTCCCGGACGCTCTGGCAGAATAAGTGTCTCTGATAACCTTTTTAATTTTCCTATTCTGCATTTGGGGGTATGCCGATGGAACGGTACGTTCGTTTTAAATATGGTAATAATACACGCTTCGGGTTAGTAGAAGGAGAAAAGGTTGCAGAACTTATAGGTGAGGAATTCCCCAATTTTAAAAAGCCCGGAATAACGCATGAACTTTCCTTGCTTAAGCTATTGGCCCCTTGTAACCCTACGAAAGCTGTCTGTGTCGGTCTTAATTATAAGGACACAATCCTTGAGCCGGGAGCTAAATGGCCGGTGGAGCCGTTACTTTTTCTAAAGCCATTCACAAGCCTTATTGCCAACGGAGAGAATATTGTAAAATGGCCGATGACAGATCATCTGAACTTTGAAGCAGAATTGGCCATAGTAATCGGGAAAGAAGCTCATTTTGTCCCGGAAAAAGAAGTCTATCAGTATATCTGGGGATATACTATAGCCAATGATGTCACGGCAAAGGATCTTCAGAAGTCTGACGGACTCTGGGGTCGTTCCAAGTCTTTTGACACATGCCTGCCTTTAGGACCTTGGATAGTCAGCGGCATTGATCCTCAAAACTTAACCATTACTTCCTATTTAAATGGTGAGCAAAAACAAGAAGGAAATACCTGTGATTTAATATTCGGTATCGAATATCTGGTCAGCTTTATATCTCATATCACAACCTTACTTCCAGGAGATATTATTTTGACGGGAACGCCCGGAGGTTACGGTAAGACATTAAACGTAGGTGACAAAGTCGAGATCGAGATCTCCGAGATTGGGAAGCTTACAAATCAATGTGTAGAGTGCAAGGAAGGCTGGAGCATGCCGCCAAGAAATAAGGAGCATATTATGTACTCCCTATAAATATCTAATTTGTTGTCAATTGTTGAGGTGGCAGATATTAAATCGAATATCTTGCCACCATTATTTTTTGTTATGTACAATAATGTAGAATTCTTGTTCTGAATCTAGTAAAGTTTCTACGTCACTGAACATACCATACTAATGAGATACTATCGTGTGAGGATGATGGGGTCTCATATTTATTTGAAGAGTAGGTCTGTATAGCATTTCACTGTGACTAATGCCCTATATTAATTAAAACAATCCCTTTGTATAATTAATAACAATAATTTACCGTAAATAGAGTGAATCTTTGAAATAATACACCCCCCAACGTTATAAATACCATATGCCTAAGGAGGTTGGATAGTTCTCCATATATAGGATTAAAAAGTGAGGTGTTAGAGATGTTGGAATATGTCGTTCAAGGAAAATCGCTAGAAGAAATAAGAACAGAATGGGCGCCTAAGCTTGGGATTTTACCGCAAAATCTTACGATTGAAGTGATAGAAAGATCGGAATATTATCCTCAAAAATTGAAAATTCGTCTGACTTTAAAAGATAATATCCACAAAACCCCCCTTAAACAAGCCAATTAGGAAGAATTTAGTATTTCTTTGCTTTTGGGAGAAAGAATTAGAGCCCCCGCCGGGACTAAATATCTTCGTTAGTTTTTTATATTCTAAATTTATTCAGGATTGGGATAATGATACTCCATTTAAAGCACATACTTCGACAGAATGCCGATACTAGACTTACAGGAGGTTGAGATATGGATATAATTGAACAACAGTTACGTATGGCAAGAGAAACTAAAGGATTGGAGCTGAAAGAGATTGAGGAAATTACCAAAATCCCCAGCAAATACTTGCAAGCTTTGGAAGAGGGAGACTTCTGCGTTCTTCCTGGTGGTGTTTACACGGTAGGTTTTTTACGTTCTTATGCTCGTTTCCTTGATTTAGATGCAGAGAGTATAGTAAATGCTTTTAGATCGGGGATTAATTCAATGAAATTAACAACAAAATTTGATAATACTACAAAAGAAGAAATAATTAAGTCGCGACAAGACCAATCTTTAATCAATATAATATTACAATTGTATAGAGAAGTCGCTACGATATTTAAATTTAGGATAAATAACATGGGGAGTCGCAAAGATAAACTACAAGTATAAACAACAATCTTAAATTGCTGTTGACGTTACTTCAATGACATTCAAAACATAAACATCAACCCACGTGGAGACAGTAGTCTTGATAGAGCGGGAATAGCTTGGTATCAGCTGGCTTCAGGGTTTTGGGGGAATAAGATGGAAGAACCAAATATGAACATTATAACGTCAGGTCCACCCTTGGCGAGGGCCGAATCCCTGTTTGAATTTCGCCGCAGCCCAAAAGTTACGACTTAATGGGAGATTGAAACTGTCACACAGCTATATCTTCTCTTGACACAGCGGCAGGAGGGCGGTCGCACCTTGGTGCGGTTTGCCTGTGATGCGGAATATCCCGGAGCAGCACGGCAGGTCACGTCGAACCTGGAGGACGTATTTTTATGTATCTATCGTGACGAGGTGCTCTGATGGTTCTTTATTGGCTGCAGTTGCTGCAGCAATTCCGGTTACTGATAAATCAAGTTCAGGCGGCAAGGAGCTTGCATCATTTCTGCTTGTTCATTATAATCTGGGGTAAAGATGGGTAGCCTTGGGTAGGGTTTTGGAGGTGTGACCATGGAAATCAAACATTTGGAGTATTTTGTAGAAGTGGCTCACCAGAAGAGTTTCAGCAAGGCTGCGGAAAAATGTCACGTGACCCAATCCACCATCAGCAAGCTGATCAAAGATCTGGAAAGGGAACTGGGTACTCCGCTCTTTAACCGGACCTCCAAATACGTGCAATTGACGGATACCGGGGCAGTCTTTCTAGACCAGGCTCAGGAGATCGTAACCAAGTTTGCCAACCTCACCGGCGAATTTCAAAACCGCCTTAAACTGGAACGGGGCAAAATCTCCATCGGCCTGCTGCCCATTACCGGCACCACCCTGTTTGCTGAATTGCTGGGGGAATTTAAGAAGAAATACCCGCAAATCGGAATCAGTCTTTCCGAGCACGGGTCGAAAAAGGTCATCCTGGATATTCTGGACGGAACCCTGGATGTGGGGGTGGTCTGCAGTGTGCCGGACAGCCGGTATTTTGATTCCTTTGCTTTTGCCGAAGATCCGCTGTATGTTATCGTTTCCGCCCAGAATCCACTTAGCAAAGCGGCATCCCTGGATCTCCGCTCTCTGGCCGGTGAACCTTTTGTCTTATACAGCAGTGAATTCAGCCTGCATGATGAGATTATCAGCAAGTGCAAAAATGAAGGCTTTGCGCCTAACATTATTTTTGAGACTTCCCAGTTTGAACTGATGACCCAGATGGTGGCCGCCGATTTGGGCATCGCCTTCCTGCCGGGGGCCGCCTGCCGAGAACTGGACCCCCGCCGCTTTGTGGTGATCCCGGTGACCAACCCGCAGATAATTCACCAGATGTTCATCATCTGGAAACGGGGGCGGTCCATGTCCCATGCGGCTAATTTATGGCTGCAGTTCGTAACCGGATTCTTTGCCAAAAGTTGACTGGCTCTAAGGAAAAACATATTATTGAAGGTTAGCCGATTGGGTGGTCAGTCAAAAGTATGACGATAATCGGGACCTGGTTGAATGATCAAAACGGATATGAGTATCGGAACAATAATTTATAAGGGTTTTTAAATGTTTGTAAAGAAGGAGCGTTACGCCTGGCGTAAGGCTCCTTTTGTCTGGGGTTCGGTATTCTGATTGTTCAAGTTAAAAAAATTTTTCATATATCTATTACATCCATAGATAGGATGATGACTATCTATTTTACAAATACAAGTTGGGACTATACAATTATTTCTAGAAAGAGAAAGAGGTGATAGTTCATGAGGCAGGGGTTACGTTTTATTGCGCAGATTGCCTTGCTTTGGGCAATCTATCAATTGGGAAACTGGCTGGCGAAGCTAAGCCATCTCCCGGTGCCGGGCAATGTTTTGGGCATGCTGATCCTTTTTTTGCTACTGCTGACGGGGGTGGTTCAGATCCACTGGATCGAGGAAGGAGCGGATTTTTTGCTCAAACATCTAGCCTTTTTCTTTATTCCCATTGCCGTTGGACTGATGCAGTGGATAGGTCTGTTCCGGTTAAGCGGAGCCCAGCTTTTAGTGTCGATCGTTATGGGCACGACAGTATGCGTGGTGGTTATGAATTCAGTGACCAGCTTGCTGGTCCGGCTGCGTGCGCCCAAAGGAGGAGTTTAAATGAATCTGCTGCTAGTGCTTCTGACGATGGCTGTTACTTTAGGTGCTTATATCTTTAGCCGCTTCATTTATAAGCTTTACCCCAACCCGTTGCTGAATGTGGTGTTCCTGAGCACTGCCCTGATCATCGCTGTCTTTTGGCTTTCCGGGGTTACGGTGAGCCAGTATCAGGAGGCCAGGAATATTTTGACCTATCTGTTGGGGCCGGCCACCGTGGCTTTGGCCCTCCCCCTTTACCGGAACCGGGAGATCCTAGGTCGGAATATCCTGCCGGTGCTGGGCGGAATTGCGGTGGGAACCACGGCTAATATCGTCACCACCGTTTGGGTGGCGGAATTTCTGGGGCTGGATAAGCTCATTGTCACATCCTTAGTGCCCAAATCCGTGACCGTGCCCATTGCCGTCAGCGTCTCCGGGATCTTAAACGGCGATCCCACGCTGACCTCGGTTTTCGTGATTGTTACCGGCATGATTGGGACCTTTCTGACGCCCCTTCTGCTCAATCTGTTCAAAGTGCACAACCCGCTGGTGCGCGGGTTGGCCTACGGTACCACGGCTCACGGTCAGGGGACGGCCTCAGCTCTGGCCGAGGGAACGGTGCAGGGATCCATGTCCGGGGTGGCCATGGGCATTGCCGCCATTTATATGTCGATAGCCGCTCCGTTTTTGGTGTATCATGTGTTGAGTTTGTGACGTACAGGTGGAGGAGTATTTAACTGTAGGAAGTAAAAAAGAGCAAAGCGGGGCTGGAAAAGTGTATTTTTCAGCCCCGCTTCTTTGCCACAAATAGCGATTGTATAATAGCAATTAGTCGGCCCTGCCTAATCGAAATGAAGATTGATTCAGAAAAAATCACAGGTTGATTTCCCGCACCCTTTTCGTTGAAAGACTCAACCCCCCTTAGAGAATAGCTTACCTTTCGTTAAAAAAGTAAGGAACTGCTAGAAAGTTAATGGGCTATTTATCTTTAATGAAATTAACAAAATTTTGTTTCTGATAATATGCAGGAAATATATAATTGTTAGAGAATCTTTTAGTTAAAGGAAGTATATAAGAAATACTCAGGAAAGACTGGAAATATTGTTTCAAAAAAACCACCGAAGCGGGGGATTAATATGAGCTTTCAACTTATAAAATCAATTATTATTACGTATTCTGGAAAGGTTTTACTTTCAATTGTCGTCTATCTTTTAGGCCGATTTGCTATTAACAGAATTATTGATCTGTTAAATAAAGCATTTGAACAAAAGAGGGTTGATTTATCTTTACATAAATTTCTCGTATCCATTATAAAAGTTGCTTTACATGTATTACTGATCGTATCGATTGCATCAATGCTAGGTGCTGAGATGACAGCCTTTATTGCTATAATAGGTTCAGCTGGCTTAGCAGTCGGCTTGGCTTTACAAGGCAGTTTGTCAAACTTTGCTGGTGGAATTCTTATTCTGGTTCTGAAACCCTTTAAGACAGGGGATTATATCGAAGCTGCAGGTCATAGCGGGACGGTGGAAGAAATTCAAGTGTTTTATACCTTACTTAATACTCCGGATAATAAAAAGGTGATCATACCTAATTCAAATTTATCGAATAGCAGTACCATCAATTATTCGGCTAACTCAACTAGAAGAGTAGATTTTCAATTTGGAGTTGGTTATGAAGATGATATTAAAAAAGTCAAAGAAGTCTTAAACAGGATTGCCTTAGAACATCCCTTAACTCTGAAGGACCCAGCCCCTCAAGTTCTCTTAAGTGAGTTTGCCGAGAGTTCCATTAATTTTAGTGTGAGAGTCTGGTGTAATAACGAAGACTATTGGACTATATATTGGGATATCATGGAGAAGGTTAAAGTGGTATTTGATAATGAAGGAATTAATATTCCATTTCCTCAAATGGATATTCACATGGTTAATAAGAATTGAATTTTGTTGGTAAAAATCTAAGATAGAAAAAAGTATCCTTCACTACAAGGTGAAGGGTACTTTTGTTTTCTAAACGAAAACTACCTGCTATGAAGATGGTTCCAAAAAGCTTTAGTTATAAGTGAAAAAATCTACCATCCTTTGTTAAATAGTGAAGGTTTCGCCAGTCTGTACTACTCAAAATGCATGAAACTATTTTTGAAGATTGGGGTAGGGTCTAAGGTAACCAGCTGTATCCATGACGAACTTTCCATAAGAAGTATTTTTCGAATCCCCTCTTTGAGACATCATAAAGGGGATTAGGAATCATCACCTCAAATTTACGCGGTTTGAGTAAGCTATTCGAAAGTATAATGACTTCTTTTTTACCAGCGTCCATAATACATAAACCTGGAATTTTGCCCATAGGAACTTCTTTAAGATCCGATTGACCATTGATTAAGCGAGTAATGTTTTCTGCAGCTGCTTTTGCTGTTTCATCTGCTGGGTATCCAGTTTTTGGCATGCCCAGCGGGATGGTAGTTTTAAATGGAACTTGGTAATGAGCTGCAATTCCTACTGCAAATATATTAGGATATTTTTCGTGCTGATAAGTGTCCTTGACAGGAATGTAATTAGCAAATAAAAATTTAAACATGAATTACTAAAGGAAGTTTGTTTCAGGTTTATGCTATTCTGGTCAAGTCTAATCCTTGGTGCATGAATAGTGGCAATCCTAGGCATACCATCCCACAAGATGGAGTGTTTCCGTTATATTTTTTCAACGTGACAGGACTCCATAGTAACGGGAATATGACTAATGAAATATAGCTATTTTTAAGCGTACGATGCACATTGAGACAGTAGTTCTCCTGCAAAGAAAACATATTTTTTTATATTCATATTATCGTGACCAGGGCACGTTGAGATTAATTCGAAGAACATTGATTCATTCACGGTTTATGGAAAATACCTAAAAAATAAGGCATTCATAAGGAAAACTTAAGAAATTTATAAGTACTTATTTAAAGAAAGCCTATCCCATTTCGATAGAATGAAGTTATCGAATCGGATAGGCTTTCGTAATTTCAGAAAGGGGGCTTCTCTCATACGAAAGGAAACTAGATTTTACTTCTACATCAATTTGAAATGTAATACAAAAAGTAAAGGCGATTAGATATAATAAGAAAGGTCTTAACAATAATTATCTTAGGTATACTTTGTATATCAATGACAGAATGCAATTAATCAACTGGAGAAAATTCACAAAAAAGAATTAGAGGAGATTATATGGGGAAAATATTATCTAGAGGATTACTAGCTTTATATTTAGTGATACTAATCTGGTTAGTGTTATTCAAATTACAATACAATATTTTTTCAGTATTTAATTATCATCATAGAAGTCTTAACTTGAATCCATTTGCTCCTTTAAATGTAAATGGAAGAATTAATTTCGGAGAGATGATAGATAATGTTATGATTTTTATACCTTTTGGCTTGCTTTTGAATGTCAATTTCAAAAAAGTTGGATTTATACCTAAGTTTGCTTTAATACTGGTTTTTAGCCTTACTTGCGAATTAATTCAATTTATCTTCGCTATTGGAGCGACAGACATAACAGATGTAATTACAAATACTGTTGGAGGCTTTCTTGGATTAGAATTATATAGCTTGAGCAATAGGTATATTAATAATAAAATATTAGACAGAGTTATTATTTTTGTTGGTACACTTTTGCTCGTATTATTACTCTATTACCGTTTCCATATACTGAGACTAAAATATTAATTAATAAAACCTTAAGGTTTTCATAAGGAATTTATTATAATATAAATTTTTGTTTGCAGTACTATAAAGATGAGTGTTTATCCAGGAAGAAGGGATAGAACTTATGAGCATCAATATTTTAATTGTAGACGATGAGCAGTCCATTGCGGATCTAATTGAAGTTTATTTAAGAAATGAAGGTTTTACAGTATACAAATTTTATAACGGTCAAGATGCGTTCCGGTGTGTTGAGTCGGAACAGTTAGAGCTTGCAATACTTGATGTCATGCTGCCGGATATTGATGGCTTTACGCTCTGCCAGAAAATTAGAGAAAAACATAATTTTCCGGTTATCATGCTGACAGCTAAAGAAGAAGAAATCGATAAAATTACCGGGCTGACATTAGGTGCGGACGACTATATCACTAAACCGTTTCGCCCTTTGGAACTCGTTGCTCGTGTAAAGGCGCAGCTCCGGAGATTTATCAAATATAATACTTCGGAATCAAACCAGGAAGAAGACTTGATTGCCTTTTCCGGCTTAGTATTGGACATGAAGACCCATGAATGTACGCTGGATGAAAAAAGGCTATCTCTCACTCCTACAGAATTTTCTATTCTTTGGGTTCTCAGTTCTAATCGCGGACGGGTGGTCAGTTCGGAAGAATTGTTCCATGAGGTATGGGGAGATAAGTATTTCACCAATAGCAATAATACAGTAATGGTTCATATCAGGCATTTAAGGGAGAAAATGCATGACAGCGCGGAACATCCTAAATATATCAAAACGGTATGGGGGATTGGCTATAAAATTGAAAAGTAAGAGAGATAAAAGAAGGAATGATTATATAAAATTAAAAAGGAAAATATTTTTTCAAATGCTTCTGATTACAGTTGCCGCCACTGTGACTGTTTATCTATTGCGCTATATCCTGCGTGGACGGATCGGAGATCGTATCGTTCTATTTTTGGTCTACGCTTTTCATTTTGAAAATTCGGACGCACTGACAATCTATCAGTTGGTGATTCGCAACAATATGGACATGATCCTTTTTGTTGTAATCCTAATGTTTTTAGTTATCCTTTTTCGATTTTCTGTTTCTTGGTTCACAAAATATTTTGATGAAATCAGCGCTGGAATGGATAAACTTGCTGAGGAATCCGATGCTGAAATTACACTATCACCGGAATTGGACTTTATGGAAAATAAGCTTAATCAGATAAAATACAACTTGGAAATACAAAAGAAAGCCGCACTTGATGCCGAGCAGCGCAAAAATGATTTAGTCGTTTACTTGGCTCATGATATAAAGACACCTCTGACCTCCGTTATAGGATACTTAAGTCTTCTCGATGAAGCTCCTGATATGCCTCCTGAACAGAAGGCAAAATATGTCGGTATTACCTTGGAAAAAGCTTATCGATTAGAGCAGCTTATCAATGAGTTTTTTGAGATCACAAGATTTAATCTTCAAACGATTGTTTTGGATAAAGAAAAAATCAATTTACTGTTCATGCTCCAGCAGATGGCCGATGAATTCTATCCAATACTGGCTCCCCAGGAAAAGCAGGTGTCCGTCAATGTACCTGGCGGCTTAATACTGTGGGGAGATACCGACAAACTGGCTCGTGTGTTCAATAATATTCTGAAAAATGCGATAGCCTATAGCTATGAAAACAACGTCATTGACATTTCTGCTGCACAGCAGGACAAAAATATTGTTATAACGTTTACTAATCAGGGAAATCCAATCCCGCGGGCAAAGCTTGAAACTATTTTTGAAAAGTTTTACCGATTAGATTCTGCACGTTCCACTAACACCGGTGGAGCAGGACTGGGTTTGGCAATCGCCCAAGAAATTGTCAAGGCTCACGATGGCACAATCTCTGTGGAAAGCAATCCGGAAAATACTACATTTACAGTAAAGCTTCCGTTATAAGAAAATCTTAAGAAGTTCATAAGATGGAATTCCAACATAGCTCCTTGTTCTGTGGTTAAGTAATATCAGCACAGAATAAGGAGTTGTTTTATTATGGCACGAAAAGTAAAAAAGAAAATGCCAGGAATACGCGTATTTGTAGCATTTCTGTTGAAGGTTGGAATTGCTGCTTTTGTTTACAAATCCATCATTATTCCAGGATATCAGCACATCTTTGAGAAAGAATATGACGATAAAACCTCGTCATATTCTTCTTTAAAGATAACACCCGATCCCTCTGTTTCTACATCTTCCGATAAGCTGAACAGTCCTAATGCGATTCTGATCCGGTTAATAGATCATACCATCCTGATGCAAAAAAATAGCGAAGAAAAAATCTACCCTGCTTCTTTGACTAAAATGATGACTGCCATTGTGGCGATAGAAAATCTACCTGACCTGAAGGAAGAAATCAAACTAACCAATTCTACGTTTCAGGGGCTGTACGAGGCAGATGCATCAATGGCCGGTTTCCGGCCGGGCGAGCAGGTCATGGCAATCGATCTGTTATACGGAGTAATGCTGCCGAGCGGTGCGGAGTGCTGTATTGCACTTTCTGATCAGATTGCGGGATCAGAGCAGAATTTCGTAAAAATAATGAATCAAAAGGCGGCAGATCTGGGTATGGACAATACCCATTTTGAAAATGCCACTGGACTTCAGAATAAAAACCACTACACAACAGTCAAAGACCTGGCTATACTTCTAAGCTATGCTTTGCAGAATGATACTTTCCGGGAGATTTTTACTTCATCCCGTTATTTCACACAACCCACTAATAAGCACCCTGGAGGGATAACCTTTTACAGTACCATGTTTGAAGACCTCAACAATCAAAACATTATTGATGGGGAAATCTTAGGTGGAAAAACCGGATATACCGATGAGGCCGGTCTATGTCTCGCGAGTCTCGCCAAAGTGGGTAAACAAGAATATATTCTGATTTCAGCTGGTGCAAAAGGAGATCACTATTCGGAACAGTATAATATTACCGATGCCTTAGCTGTATACAACAACATAAGAAAATAATAAGTTCTTTATAAGAATTTATTAAGATTTTGATAAGTGAAAATTCCAACATAGCCAGCCTGATTTCGATAAGAGGAAATTGTCGAATCGGACAGGCTTTAGTTGGAATTTGGCTTCAGGACCGGCTCATAGTGGATAAATTCTTTTTCAAGCAATTCGGTAGCTTCACCCCGGAGATGTCATTGTTTTCCATCGCCAAGCGAGGCCCATTCTTCCGATGATTTTATCAAAAAGCCATGGAAATCGCCAGGGAGAAAAATGATACCGCTATGCTTGTGTGCCCTACTATTGTCGCTGGGGCTTCCACCATAGGGGACAGTGACACGTCTGACTTCGCCAAGGATGAGGGTGTACGCTCAAAATTAAGTGAAGAGTGGTTAAACGCTATCCATAAGCACATCCATTCTTATCCCCAGGGAAAGATGGAATATCTGTTGGAAACTGTGAAGGCATCCCACGATGCGGGTGTGGATATTCGGCTGGGGCCGATTCTTCAACACCTGATGTGGGCGGGATGGTGCCCGGAGCAAGTTTGCACCATGAACTGCAGTTGCGGGTGAAAGCTGGATTGACACCTACTGAGGCGTTAAAAGCGGCCACTTCACTTCCTGCCCGCCGTTTTGGACTTATTGACCGCGGCCGGATTGTGAACGGTGCCCGGGCCGACTTGCTGTTAGTGAAGGACGACCCCACATCAAATGTTTCAGATACCTTATTTATCCAGCCGGTTTGGCGGCAAGGTGTTCGCTTAACGACAATTTAAGGAGGGAATATACATGTGTTTTTTATAGATGTACATCATCATGTGATTGGAAAAAATAATTCTAATGCAGCTTCTTTGCCGCCCTGGGATATGAAAATCGATGAGGAAGCCATGAAAGGGATGGGGATAACAGGAGCATTGCTTTCGCTGCCTGTGTCAGCAAGTCCTGAAGTGACCTGACAAATGAATAACTTTTTGGCACAATTTGTTGCTTATAATTAATTTGATGATGTGGCGCTGCCCGCTGCTGCTGAGCTTGCCGCTACTGCAGCATATATAGCGGCCTCCTGAGCTACGATCAGTGAAATTGTACCATTCACCGCTGCGGTCTGCATAGCCTCTTCATTTAGGTAATCCCTCTGCGTCACAATTCCGGCGTACATCAGCCTTTGCTTACGGGTAATGTTGCTGAAAAATCCGAAGCCTTTCTGCTGTGACAGCCAATCATCAATTTCATCAATTTCCTGAACGATCTCATCCGAATTGCCGCCAGACATTGCCAAGACACCCAGCGTGGACAGCTCATAGTTCGTTCCGTACTTATGTCCCGCCGCTTTCAGTTTTTCAAAAAGCTCCATCGTTTTTTCGCACTTCGTATCAGCACGGCTGTCACAGAGCGCCAACACATGGCTGAGTGACTGAACAGCATTGGAGGAAAAGAAATTTGGCTTCAAGTTATGATAGCATTGCTCAGCATCTTCAATCATCATATCATCTGTCTTCTCTGATAGAGCCATGAGCGCACAAAATGTGCTGTCTTCACCGGATGTCAGAAAGGGATGCTCTTTCTTCATCCGGTCATAGATTGTCCGTGTTCTTGATGCAATTTCCTCATACTGGGATGGTTGAGCCATCTGTGCAATGATCATTGCAGTTAGCGGTAAATAGCTAGATGTCCAGAAGTCTTTCTTCAGTAGCTGATACACCAACAGACCATTTTCCAACGTCTGTTTCGGATTACTGCTGGTTGCCAGCATCGCAGTAATTGGCGACCGGGCGGTGCTGCGAAAGTTAGAGAATATGCCAACTTTCTGTTTGAGCAGGTTCTTGCAATCTTCTAATACCAACTCATCTACAGCCTTGCCCTTTGCTGTAAAGATGCCGGCACAGGCAAGATTAAGCAATCCGTTATCCCAAGAGAAAACGGATTTAACCCGATTCCGGTTTTCTATCAATTGTTCGCAGTTTCTGCGGGTTTGTTCTTTCATATTGATCTCCTCCATTTCACATGCTTTTCTAAGGTTATCTTCATCTGCTTAATTGACAGCATTTTTGCCATATACAGCTTCGATTACATTATATCCTTCCCTTTCACGACTATCAAAGCAGTTGAGGGGGCGACTAAAATATGTTATTAAAAAAGTTGAGGTAAGTATTAAACCTACCTCAACTTGTGTCAGATAAAAAGTTACACAGATAAGATGGAATCGATTATTTGCTGGCCAAATCGGCTTGTTGAGGAGATGATGATTCAAGGGACAGCTCCAATTTATCTGGTTTGTTGTTCATTCTGGATAACTGCAGTACAGCCAGCCAGACAATGGTAAAGCCAATCCATTGCCCAAGGTCAATGGTCTGGTGTAAGATTAGCCAGTTAAGAAGCAAGCCTGTTGCAGGGAAGGCAAGTTCAGCAATAGTGGCATGAGAAGCTTTCACTCCATCTAACCCATGGTAGTAAAGCAATAGACTTATAAGGCTTGGCACGAGGGTTTGAAATAGGAGGTTAGCCCAAACGGGTGCCAAACTAAGGGCTTTACCCATACTCTGCCAGTCTGGGTGTTGTGCTAATACCATAACGGTCAACAAGGGCAGAGCAACAGCAAAGCGAAGAGCAGTTAGAGTAGTAAAAGATACTTTGCCCGCTAAGTGTTTGCCCATAACGGTGGATCCTCCCCAAAGTGCAGCGGCTCCGATGGCAAACAATGATCCAATGAGCTGTGAAGTACTCCCGGCAGCTGAAGGAATGTGCAGTCCGAAGGTGAGCAAGTAGGCACCGATGAGTGCAGCAATGAATAATTTCCAGTAGTTTTTCCGCAAACGCTCCTTTAGTATTAATGTGGCGAGGAGTACAGCAAATAGAGGCTGGATTTTTTGTAAGATGAGCACAACGTTAGGATTGCCGTAAGTAAATCCGGCTGTAAACAAGACTGAGGCTAAAGCTGATCCTCCCCAGCCTATGAATAGGACTGCCAACCAGTCATTAAGTTTTAGCTGCTTGAGTTCATGGCGTTTCCGGAGAAGCACCGGGAAAGCGAAGAAAAATAGTAATACGTGTTCCATCCAGACAATCTCAGAGGATGTCAGATTGTGCAGCAGTGAAACGATAAAGACACCATCAAGTCCCCACATAGCAGCTCCAAGGGCGATCCACCAGATACCCAATGAAGATGGCTGTTTGTTTTGAATCAAGTTCGAACCCTCCATATCCTAATACTGTATTTGAATTGAACCTTCTCATGTCAAAAGAAAGAGAGTTATTAACATGAAAAAGACCTCGTAAATAATTTCTTTTACGAGGCGTCTAAGAGGAACTAGGGAAGCAGTTTGCCAAACCCCTAGTTTTTACCTTCTCTCGTCCGGACTATACCGTCGGCCTTGGAATTTCACCAAGTCAGTCAATGCAACATTAATAGCTGCACCGAGTCGCGGGCTGAATTGCACGGGCAATCATCACCGCCGGTAAGGAATTTCACCTTGCCCCGAAGGTTCATATTCAGATAAGAAAAGTATAACAGAATTTTGTGTTTCTGGGTACTTTAATTTTTTATCATGTCCCTAGGGCTTTGCAGTGGGTATGCTGTTGGACAGGAGGGACACCTTAGTTTACAATGAACTGGAATAGGTTTGGGAGGAAAAATTTGTGAAATCAAAGTATCCGGTTAATAAGAAAAGCAGCGCTGCCGGCGTTAATAATAATGTTATTAAATTGGAAGGCCTCCGTCTTTCCTCAGAGGGGGTGGCTGTTGGCTATCATGAGGGCAAAGCTACCTTTGTGCCTGGCTTGCTGCCTGGAGAAATCGGTCAGGTTCAGATTGTGGAAGTGAAGAAGAACTGGCAGCGGGGAAAATTGCTGGAGATCCTGAAAGCATCCCCAGACAGGATCAAACCACCTTGCAGCGTATTTAATGTTTGCGGCGGCTGTCAGCTGCAGCACCTGAAGTATGAGCAGACTTTGGTCTGGAAGAAGCAGTGGGTGGCAGACGCTCTGGCCAGGATCGGTAAAATATCCCTGGATAGTGTAACGATACATCCAACCATTGGGATGGATTATTATCCCTGGCGCTACCGCAATAAGGCCCGGCTGCACTGGGAAGAACAGGGGAGCCTGGGCTATTACCAGGAAAAAAGCAAAGCGACGGTTCCCTTTGAGGATTGTCTTTTGATCAGTGAAGAGATGAATGGCTGGGTCCGGGAAGTGGAAGAATTTCTGGGCGAACAGGATAAGGAATCTTACCCTTCGCTGACCTCCATTACTTTTCGGGAAAATTCCCGGGGGGAAGGGATGTTAATAATGGATGCTCTGCCGGAGGCGTCTTTGGCCGATACCCCTCTGCTGCCGGGTGCACAGAGGTTGGGAGAATGTCTTGGTTTAATCCGCTGGGTTTGGGGTATTAACAGTTCAGGAGTGCCGGTGCGCCTGGCCGGTCAAGGGGATTTCGACGAGGATGTGCTGGGAGCGGAGTTCAAGATCTCACCTTTGGCGTTTTTGCAAGTCAATCCCAGCCAGACCCACAGGCTTTATTATACTGTGTTGGATTGGGCGAAGCTTTCAACGGAGAAAGTGGTTTGGGATCTTTACTGCGGAATCGGGACGATTACTTTAGCTTTAGCAGGCAAAGCTAAGAAGGTTTGGGGAATCGAAGAAAATCCTTACGCAGTGGCAGATGCTCAGGAAAATGCCAGGCGAAACGCAATTGATAATGTGGAGTTTATTGCCGGAAAAGTAGAGGATACTTTCAGGCAAATAAGTGACAGCCCGGATATTGTGGTTCTCGATCCGCCCCGGGCCGGAGCACATAAGAGAGTGCTGGAGAGACTGCTGGAATTGGGACCGGATCAGATTATTTATGTCTCCTGTGATCCAGGGACGCTGGCACGGGACCTGGGGATACTGCAGAGCGGGGGATACCGGGTGGCCGAGTTGCAGCCGGTGGATATGTTTCCCTGGACGGTGCACGTTGAGACGGTTGTCTTGATGTCAAGGGTTGAGAAGTGAGTCCGTGAAAAGCCTTGAAACATTTATGGGTTCAAAGCCACTGTCTGAAAATCGTGAAATTATTGCTTTGAGGGAACATGTCAAAATAGGCATAAACCCTTGCGAGAGAGCGATTTAGATGTCGGCGCTTAGCGAGTGGTCAGGATAGATGTTGGGTGTTCGTGAGTGGTCGATTTGGATGTTTTTTGGATTTTAACGGGGTTGTGTGGTCAGGTTGGATAACATGTAAATCAACGCCTTTTTTCTTAGGGTTTGCAGGTCAAAAATGTGCTTAAATGCAATTTAGACCACTTATCATCAGAACGAGAAGTTCATAAGGCGAAGGTGATAGTATGGAAAAATATAAACCAAAACTTAAAGTGATAGTAATCCATTAGGAAAGGAAGGAAAGTGCTTCTGTGAAAAATTGAACAGAGGCAGAAAATTATAATGAAAAAATTAAATGATTATTTATACTCAGGCGATACAGTTCTTAAGATATTACAGAGATATGCTGAGGATTTGAAACAGTCGGCGAAAGAAACTCATAATCAGATTGATCTTTTGCACTGTAATTTTCTACTTCAAATTGCGGAACTTTTGCAGCACAACGAATTCCTGACTTCGCAGTCTCAGCGGATTCGGGAATTCTATAAACTTATGGCAAATGAATATCCTTTTCTTGCCTTTACTTTTAAGGGCCGAATTAAATCTCTGATACGCGCGGAAGCAAAATTTAACGGATACATCGTAGAATATATTTACGAGTATTATATTAAACATGGCAATTACCCGTCTCTTCCTGAACTGAAAAACTATTTAAACTGTTTTCGGGACCTAATTGCATACAGAATCGTGATTTCTCTTCCCAAATGTCATTTAAAAGAAGGTGAGATTTGCGCGGATGAAGAAAATAAATATCTATATGATGTTGCCAACAAGTTGCTTGGTTTCCTTGAGGAACGCGGATTTACCGCAGAACTGTCTTCATTTATGGGTCAGAAAAAATCGCCCTTGTTAAGAGAGAGCGTAAGCCCATACTATAGAGATTACGTTGCAAATCCAGAGTCTAGTGGCTATAGTTCGCTGCATATAACATTTTATGATAACATTGCCCGTTGTTATGTGGAGGTACAACTTCGTACAAAAGAAATGGACGATTTTGCTGAAATTGGTCCTGCCAATCATTTAGGTTACGAAAAGCGACAGGAAAGTGAAAGAGTTAAACGAGATGCAATTCCCAAAGGAGAAAATATTTATTTTGATGATGCTTATGAAAGAGGTATCATGTTGCAGCAGCTTGAATTATCAAAATTGGATGTAAATATGTTTTCGGCAGTGAATAATTCCCTTATTAACGATGGTTGTGGCCTCTACCGTGGAAGACTTATTCTTCCGTACGAGCATCTTTCAAGATTCCAAAATGACCTTATTGATTAATTAATTGCTGAACAATTTAGACTACTTATCATCAGAACGAGAAGTTCATAAGGCGAAGGTGATACTATGGAAAATGAAAAACCAAAATCTAGAGTAATAGTAATCCCTCCTGCCAGGTAGTGATAATATTAGATTCATATGTGCGATTTATGGCCAGGTTTAATATCGACAAAGATGAGATGTATCAATTTGGAATAACTGAAACCATTCTGCCTCCAATAGATTTGGTTGCACAAAATTGGGAGGAAGTTAAAAAAAGGATATTCAATAATACGAATGTTAAAAAGGATGCTACTAATAGTGTTGAACCTCAAAAAATCATTTCACGGTTAACCGGATACAAGCGAAATACGAATCTGTTTAATTATCAAGTGTCTCATATTTTCGGAAAGACAAAAAATATTTTTCTTTTTGAAGCACCATGGAATATCGCACTCGTTCCATAATTAATTGATCCTTTTACTGGACATGAAACTAAAGGTGTTTGGCCGATAGAATACCAAGAAAAATTCTTTTCTTACTCGAGTGGAATTTATAAAGAATTTATTGAAGAGTATAATCAACTTATTAGTGCCGTTAATATTTCAGAAGGAATAAATGCACAAAAAACAACAGGACTTTCTTATGGAGAAATATTACAGATTCTTGAGGAAAAGAAACTTGGTCTGAAATAGTTTTAGTTGTTTTGGTGACATCAATATCACTATCTCAACCGTATGATTGAAATTTATGCTGTGCATAGAAAATGGTATTTATATGAACATGCTAGAAATGGCTATTTTACGGGCTTTTAGCGGGTTTTGAAATAGGATTTTGACATCAATTTCGGTGCCTCGCCCTTAGCCCCCCCTATCACACGTTGAGACGATAATAATTAAATAAGATCACAATAATCGTCATCCTAATAGCTGAAGCTTTAGCTCCCTCCACCGAATCGGAAAACAAAGAGTTCTTCCTTGTGATTGCCACGGGCTTCACGGCAATTTCAGATAAATTATTGGATAAGGGAATACTCCCCTCCAGCAAGAAGTTGGTAAAGTATTTCTTGTGGTTCAGGGTATAATTCAAGGCTTTCCTAAGATTTTCTTGCTTCGTCCTTGTCGTTTCCGCCCACGCTTGGGATAATATGTCTGCCACACTCCTTACAGCTTCTTCCATCTACCCGGGGGTCATCCTTAGAAACAACTTCCACAGGGCACCAAGCTCTCCACCTTTATCGAGAGGAAGCGATCAATATGGCAGCAACCGCAATACATACTATGCCAGATTGTCCAATTGCGTTAAAAGCTAAGGTCCCCTTCACTTTGAGGGGGCTTTTTTGATAATAGACTGGACATTATGGGTTCCTGGACGTTAGGAGTGAGAGGCTGCTTGATCACGAAAAAAACGCCGGCAATTTGCCGACATTTTGTCACGCTTTACTGGACAGGGTCATAGTGTAGTGGAGAGCGTCATAAACATCTTTGGTTGTAGTATTGATAATTGTGATATCCCGTTTTTCCTCAATCAGAACCCTGGCGTGGTCGAGCCAGGGTTCTGCTTTTTTAAGGTTAATTCAGTTGGCATTGTCTACGAATTGCCTACCGCGATGGTATTACTGTATTATAAGTAATTATAAGTAGGAATGACGTGCTATTAGTAAATCTTTTTAAGATACGGTGCAAGTTGAGACAGTAGTTCTCCTGCAAAGAAAACACACCCTCTAAATGTAGCGTTAAGATAGTGATGACAACACTATATATGGTGTTTTTGCGCAAAAAAGACATGTTCCCTTGGACAGGAAGATTAGTCCGAGGGAACCAATTCCCTGGCCGTGGGACGAAAAGTGATCTTAATCGGCTGCGCGATCCATCACCTGACGGCCGGCTACGGCGGCGGCGCTCCCGCCTATTTCAACTAGATCGATTCGCTCCGCTGTGGTACGCTGGATGCAGATCTTCGCAGGGATTTCACGATTGCCGGCTATATTTTCTACGCTTCCTGCGAGTCCATGGCCAAAGTCGAAGTCCTGATGCTTACCCGTATCCCGGCGGAAACACTGGACGGCATGGGCGTGCGGTTCTTTGCCGACATCGACGATCTTCTTCGGGAAGCGGACTTTAATGACAAAGATGTCTATGTTATGCCCTACGGCGGATATACAGTTTCTTATCTAAAAGACGCTAAAACTACGGAGAATTAACCTTGCCAAATAAGTTTTTCAGAAACTTATGCATAATTTTTTTTTAGGGAATAACAAATTTTATGTAATTCGTGGGATAAATCAGTAAAAAATTCTTGACAAACCATTAAGGGAATGCTATCGTGAATTCAAACCATTGATGTAGAGATCAAACCGTAAGCGCACTTACAGAGAGTCGGCGGGGCTGGAAGTCCGGCAGAAAGCGGAACGGCAAATGGGCTACGGAGGGCGCACTGAACAAAAGCTTAAGTTTTTCAGTAGGGTGCGACGCAATGCCTGCGTTATGAGGCACAGAGTATGTTAGTACTCTTTTGAGTTGGGTAATATCATTTTATTACCAAACAAGGTGGCACCGCAGACGAACAGTCTGTCCTTGATTGCGGATTATCCGTATCAGGACAGACTTTTTTATTTGTTTGAACCTGTGTGGCGGGAAAAGAGTACCAGCAACAAAAGATAATACAGAAGAAAAGAAAGAGAGGAAAAAACATGAAAAAAATGAGTACCGTTCTCCTTACCATTCTCCTGGGTATCAGCCTTCTGCTGGTTGCTACCGGCTGCGGCACGGGCACGACTCCAAGCAATACTGCAAACGGCAATACCGCAGCCAAGGTCACGCAGGTCGGGATTATTCAGCTTGCCGATAACGGCGCCTTTACTGATATGCGTGAGGGTTTTATCAACAAAATGCGTTCTCTTGGTTACTCGGAAGACAAAATGGTTTTCGACTACAAAAGCGCCAACGGCGACACGGGTACGCTCAATTCCATCTGTCAAACTATGGTTGATCAGAAAAAAGACTTTATTGTCACGATCGGAACCCCTGCTACTCAGGCCATCGTCAATATGGACAGCGGCATCCCGGTATTTTTTATCTCGGTTTCCAATCCTGTGGCAGCCGGCGTCATCACTGATATGAAAACGCCGGATAAAAACGCCACCGGTACTTCCAACGCGATTCCCGTCGATGAGATGTTTAAGCTTTCCGATAAGCTGACGCCCGGTCGCCACACGTACGGCCTGATTTATAACACAGGCGAGGTCAATTCCGTGAGCACGATTAAAAGCGCCAAGAAGTATATGGATAACAACGGGTTAAAGTATAAAGAAGCCATTGTCACTTCTTCCTCTGAAGTGCAGCAGGCGGCCGAGTCCCTGGTCGGTAAAGTTGACGCCTTTTTTATCCCCAATGACAGTATGGTGCAAAGCGCGATGCCCCAGGTCGCTGAAATCGCTAAAAACGCCAAGATTCCGGTGTACGGTAGCTCCGCGGTCATGGTGCAATCCGGCGCCTTTGCCACAATCAGTATCGACGATTCCACGATCGGTGCTATTACGGCCAGTATGGCGGATCAATTTATGAAAGGCACCGCTATTGCCAAGATTCCAGCGATCACGGTTTCCAATTTTACCACCGTTATCAACAAGACCACCGCGGACGCCATCGGCGTGACTGTTCCGCAGGATGAGCTGGCTAAAGCAAAGGTCATTCAATAACCTACCCGTAATAACCCATCCGGTCGGGCGGATGCCACAATTTTCTTCCGGCTGGCAACGAAACTTGAATAATTATTACTTGATTACTTTAGGCTCCCCAGGAGGCATGATTTATGACCTTACTCATCGGTTCGGCTCAACTCGGCTTAATTTACGGGCTGCTTGCGCTGGGCATCTATATCTCCTTCCGCATACTGAATATTCCCGACCTGACCGCTGACGGCAGTTTCACGCTAGGACTGTCGGTCTCGGCTGTTTTGACGGTGGCAGGATTCCCTTTTCTGGGTATCCTGCTGGGGATTGCGGCCGGCGCGGCGGCAGGCGCCGTTACGGGGCTTTTGCAAACCAAACTGGAAATTCACCCGATACTGGCGGGAATCCTGACCATGAGCGGCTTGTACAGCCTTAATCTCTATATCCTCGGCAGCCGCTCCAACCTGTCTTTGATCGGCAGCACCAGTATTTTTAACCAGCTGGCCTGGCTGTCACCCGATAAGGAACTGATCAAGACACTGATCCCTCTTCTGGTCTGTTTTGTCTGCACGGCGATCCTAATCTGGTTTTTTAAGACCCATCTGGGGCTCTGTATTCGCGCTACGGGTAATAATGAAGAAATGGTCACGGCGTCTTCGATTAATCTCAACGCCATGAAAATCATCGCCCTGGCTTTATCCAACGCCTGCGTCGGTCTGTCAGGGGCGGTGCTGGCCCAGTATCAGGGCTATGCCGACATCAGCTCTGGCATTGGTATTATGGTGGTCGGCCTGGCTTCGGCCATTATCGGGGAGGCTATTTTCGGCAAACGTTCTTTGACTTTGGGACTGTTTTCCGCGATCTTCGGCTCCCTGCTTTACCGTTTTATTATTGCCGCCGCGCTGCAATCGACTATTTTCCCCGCTTACATGCTCAGGCTTGTCTCGGCGGTAATTGTCGTTTCTGCTTTGTCCGTACCCGTTGCCAAAAAGCGCCTGCAGCTCAGAAGCATGCGAAAGAAGGTGCTACGGCAAGATGCTTGAGATTATAAACGCGCGCAAAACCTTTTTACCGGGAACGTCAAACGAGCATGTCGCCCTGGATAATGTAAATTTGTCGCTGGCCGAAGGTGAATTCGTCACTGTCATCGGTTCCAACGGCGCTGGCAAATCCACGCTTTTCAACGCTATTGGCGGCAGTTTCTGGCTGGACCGGGGCAAAATTTTGCTGCAGGGAGATAACATCACATATTTGGCTGAGTATAAGCGGGCTTCCTTAATCGGACGTTTGTTCCAAAATCCTGTCAAGGGTACGGCCCCGGATATGACCATTGAAGAAAACTTGGCGCTGGCCTATAACCGCAAACGAAGAAACGGCCTGCGTATGGGGGTGAGCCGCCAGGATGCGGCGGTATTTCGGGAAAGACTTGCCCTGTTGGAAATGGGACTCGAAAACCGCCTGAAAACTAAAGTCGGCCTGCTTTCCGGCGGTCAGCGTCAGGCTTTGTCTTTGCTCATGGCCACCATCGCCAAGCCACGCCTTTTATTGCTCGACGAGCACACGGCTGCCCTGGATCCTTCTTCGTCCGAAAAGATTATGCAAATCACGGGCGATATCGTCAGTCAGGAGAATATCACAACTATGATGATTACCCACAACATCCAGTCCGCCCTGAAGATCGGGTCCCGGACCATCATGATGGACAGCGGCAAAATTATTCTCGACATTTCCGGACAGGAACGATCTGAAATGACGGTTGCCAGTCTGATGGAGCTGTTTTCCCGACAGGGGAAAAAGGCTTTGGATAACGACCGGATGCTTTTGGTTAATAATCAATGACCGCGGATGTATAATGAGGAAACAGGCCATTCTTTTGGATTATGCTATCTAAAAGAAATGGAAGCGGAGATTGTGGGAATAAACGGATATTATGAAAATTATAAAGAGTAAATAGAGTTTAGAATCTACCCTGTCGCCAGGGCCCCACCAGCTTCAAGCGGCATCTTTTTTATATCCTCAAGGCAAATAAGTACTCAATAATTGATACAATTAATGAACATAAAAAGTCCAGCAATGCTGGGCTTTTCAGCGTTTTGGGGAAGATTGAGCAAGGCGGTGCTTTCTTATTTTTTGTACCCGGAGCGTTAAAAGATGCACCCCCCTCGGAAATCCAGTGTAACTGATCCCAATTTCAATCCCAACCCAGTTAGTGAGCAACTTTGATGTGTTCCCCGAAGTAGGATTATGCGAACTGTATAATATATTCTTAGGGTTGCCAAAATTATCTTCATGTCGATGTTAATAGAGGTGTATGCAACTATTTTAGCAGGGTGCTTTGTAATAAAATCATCAATATGTAGGTACTAGATACACTGTTATTAAGGTGAGTTATTGACACGAGATGATTATTATTTTAAAATTAAAGTTGCGTAGTAAACTAATAATGGAGATGAATTTTATTAAGGATTTATCAAAGTCTGTTTCTGTGACTTATCGCCGTACACAAATGTTTTATACAGAAAAGCTTAAAGAATTAGGAATTAGCAGTGGACAGTATATGTTTATCGTCTGTATTTGCGAAAATATAGGTCAAACACAGGATGAATTATCTCAACGATTGATTATTGATAAGAGTACAGTAGCAAAAATAGTATCTCAACTAGAAACCAAAGGATTTATCACTAAAAACGTCAATCCAAAGGATAGGCGTGCATTTAGCATTTTTCCAACAGATAAGGCTGTTGCTATTTACCCTGAAATATTAAAGATAAAAAATGAATGGCATAATAAAATGACGGAAAATTTTAGTGATATAGAACGTGATGTTTTTGAAAAGCTAATGGTAAAAGTGATGGAGAATAGCATTAATAACTGCCAATAGGGTAGATGGTTTATGTTATTGGAGCGTTATGTTCTAATACCTTTATAAATTGTGCAGTAAATGATGAAAACGAAAATTCTATAGAATTAAGAAATATTTAAATTATTAAATATATTGAGAGGATATGAAAATTCAATATGACAAAAAGATTACTTACATACCTTTTAGGACTTTTTTTA
Organism: Desulfosporosinus orientis DSM 765; assembly: GCF_000235605.1. Classification (GTDB taxonomy): domain Bacteria; phylum Bacillota; class Desulfitobacteriia; order Desulfitobacteriales; family Desulfitobacteriaceae; genus Desulfosporosinus; species Desulfosporosinus orientis. Next base: position 3,978,307 of record NC_016584.1, on the reverse strand, counting down.
ATGACAATAGGAATAGGTTTTTCGATAAAATCAAATCTAGGAGTATCACCTGTCAGCTCAATTCCCTATACGATTACTTTGATAGCAGGTATTGAAATGGGAAAAGCCACAATATTATTTCATATTATTCTTATACTGATGCAAATTGTAATTTTACGAAAAGATTTCAAAATTAAAAACCTGTCTCAACTAGTTGTGGCAGTCATTTTCGGATATTTCACTACCTTTTCAAATCATTTAATGACATTTTTACCCACACCTGAAAATTACGCAATACGTCTTTTACTTTTGCTGATAAGCATAATATTTGTTGCATTTGGGATTTTTCTTTATCTGCCACCTGATATCGTGCCACTCGCTGGAGAAGGTGCAATGCAAGCGGTATCCCAAAAAACTGGAATTGCATTTCCAAGGGTAAAGGTAGCATTCGATACTTCTATGGTGCTAATTTCAGGAATAACATGCTTGTCTGTTCTTCACGGCCTTGGAAGCGTGGGGGCTGGAACAATAATTTCAGCTGTTCTGGTTGGAACTGTTTTGAGCTTCATTATGAAATTGTTTAGGGAGAGGCTTGATGAATTTTTGAAGGATGATTGTGAGGTAATATGTTATTAATGAAGTAGGTAATGTGCATTCTTCTTATATTGTTACCATAGGATAGAATGAAATAATCGTAGTACTTATTAGATTAATAGCGTTTTAGAATAACAAATCACTCTTATGTTTTCTTGAAAGGGTATTTTTCCGTGGACGCAACACGTTGAGTGCGTGGTATTGATAACAAGGGTGAAATAACTGGGGCGAAAAACGCCTTATATATCAAGGTTTGCGTGATTTAGTGTTTGAAAATCACTGCTAATAATATGCTGATTTTTCGCTTTAAGGAAACAAGTCAAAACAAGCGTTTTTCCTTGTGACAGAACGGATTAAATGTCGGGTGTAATGCCTCATTTTGTATAAGGATTTTTGGGCTAAAAATGAGCTAAAAAGCAATTTTAGACCACATATCATTTGCTATCAGAGATATAGGAGAAATCAGATTATTATGGAATACAAGATTTTAAGCCTTCCAATAACCATGCCATTTGGCAATACTGAGAATACGGTTTATCCAACCTTGCTTTGGGATAAGCAAAACATTATTCTTGTAGATTGTGGTTTTATTGGGGCACTCCCCACCCTAGAAAAGGAGCTTCTAAAACACGGATTGTCGGTAAGCCAATTAACCGGCCTTGTGCTGACCCATCATGATCATGACCATATGGGTGCGGCTGCCGCCCTCAAAAGGATAAACCCGAATATGAAAATATATGCTTCTGCTGTAGAGGCACCCTTCATTTCCGCTCAGGAAAAACCGCTGCGTTTGCGTCAAGCAGAAGAAATGCAGAAAACACTTCCACCCGAACAGCAGAATTTTGGGAAGGCGTTTTGTGATATGCTGCGTCGGGTTGAGCCAGTTGAGGTAGATTCTTTTCTGCATGACGGAGATCATATGGATTGGTGTGAAGGATGTGGTATTCTTGCGACACCAGGTCATACTCCCGGCCATATTTCGCTTTTTATGGAAAAGGATTCGATTATTATAACGGGTGACGCAATTGCGCTGGAGGGTGGTAAGACGGTAATTGCAAACCCTCAGTTTACTTTGGATATTGAACAAGCAACAAAATCTATGGAAAAATTATTGTCATTTAAAGCAAAGGCTTATTATTGCTACCATGGTGGGATTCTTATTTCGGGCAATTTATAAAAGCAACAAAAACAATCTGTGATAGAAATGCTCTGGGATGTGATGAAGCAGTCAGTGATGTTGACCACCTCAACGAGTTGAATTCAACAAGGGGAAGCAATTGCACGTCGGTTGATGCTTTGATTTAAGGCGTGCATAAAGACGGGCGAAAAATCCTTTTTCCAATAGAATGGAAATATGTTGAGGCATATAATAACGAAAACAAGGAAAGTGATGATAAGGGAGCAACCCGCATGAGAATTAAATCATGCGGTTTTTTGTTATGAAATAACAAGTCAATAAGTTAACAGCACTTCACATTCATTTCACAAACAGGAGATATGATGGTATCGGAAAGAAGAAAAAAATGTACGGGGAGGTGCAGGAATGGACTATTTGCATCAGATAGACTCCATCATACAAAAAAGCAGAAACCAATTAATACAATATGAATTTTTAGCAGATCATCTTGCTATACCGGAGTCCGAACTTCATGAACGCTACAGAGAACTGGTGAAACATCATAAGGAACTTGTCGGTATGGTTGGAGAATTGCTGCAATGCAATCGGCAGCTCAAAAAGAAGAACATGGAGCTTCATAAGCTTTGCAAATATGATGTATTGACGGGGGTTCACACCCGCAGATTCCTGTTGGAGGCACTTCGTCTTGAAATTGACAGAATACGCAATGAAGATCATGAAACAGTAGTTGCCCTAGTGGATGTGGACGACTTCAAATCGCTCAATGATAGATATGGCCATCAGATCGGGGATATCTGTCTGAAGAAGATTGCACATACCATGAGATCCAAATTGCGATCTTATGACATCATTGGGCGATATGGCGGTGAAGAATTCATTATCATTCTACCCGATACATCGGAAAGTAACGGAAAGGATATCATTGCACGCATCCGCAAGAGCATTGAATCTATTACGATGCCGTGTTTTGGTAATTCTCTGCACTTATCCGCCAGCTTCGGATATATTACCATCCGAAAAAACAGTACGATCACGATGGACGAAATAATCTGCGGCGCAGACAAAGCGCTCAAAATTGCGAAACAAACAGGCAAAAACAAAGCGGTGGTTTATGACCCGTCCGTTATCGGAGCCGTTTGGAAAGGAAGGGATTAACATGTTTGGATTTAGAAGAAAAATCATTATGATTATTTCCTTGGTAGTGTTACTCAGCTTTTCAATGATGGCCTGCAGCAATGCATATTGCAATACAGCTCCTCAGCTTCAGCCACCGCTTCAAGAGGCATCGCCGGGAGGACAAGGTCCCAACTTACAACCTTTACCCCCAAATAACCCTCAGGGAGAGACGGATGCGCCTTTAAATAACGGAGCGAAGCCCCTGAAAATGCCCTACACCATTGCAGAGGCCAATGCTATAGAAGATGCAATGGTTCAGGATGTAGATACCAGTACATTGAATGGTACGTACCCCATAGCAGATACCGGACAAACATCATTCTGGTCAAACACCGGTTCCATAAAAGAACCCGCCGCAGGTGAAAAGTTCTACGGTCAGGATGCAACGTATACCACTCATACCATGAGCTTCACCGATAACAGGGATGGAACCGTAACCGATAATGTAACGGGATTGATGTGGCAGCAGGATCCCGGTGAAAAAATGACTTGGGCTCAAGCAGTGGATATGCTGGATTATTTTGAATTGGCCGGATATACGGATTGGCGGCTCCCGACCATCAAGGAATTATATTCGCTCATTGACTTTTCCGGCGAAACAGGAAGCAAGCCTTTTCTAAACACCGACTATTTTGTGTTTCATTACGGTGATGAAACCGGTGAGCGGGTTATCGACTCCCAGTATGCCACCAGCACTATTTACGAATCTGATACCATGAACGGCAATACCACCATGTTCGGTGTGAACTTTGCCGATGGCCGCATCAAAGGATATCCTATCACTAAAACCTTCTATGTGATGCTAGTGAGGGGAGAATCTAATTATGGCTTGAATAATTTCGTCGACAACGGTGACGGCACCGTGACTGACCTTGCTACAGGCCTCATGTGGATGAAATATGACAGTGGTGCACTCATGGACAACGGAGCCATTGATTGGGATGATGCCCTGACATGGGCCGAAAATCTGGAATACGCCGGATACGACGATTGGAAACTGCCGGATGTAAAGGAACTACAAAGCATTGTGGACTATTCCCGATCACCGGACACTACCGGTTCCGCTGCATTAGACCCAGTATTCCAGGTAACGTCCATACAGGCCATGGACGGTTCAACCGATTTCCCTTACTTCTGGTCATCTACAACCCATCTTGATGGGCACCAGAACGGGATGTTTGCCGCCTATGTGGCATTCGGGGAAGCCCTGGGTGAGATGAACGGCGTCATAATGGACGTACATGGTGCTGGTGCGCAGCGAAGTGATCCTAAAACCGGAAATGAATCTGACTATCCTTCAGCGGGCAATGGCCCCCAGGGAGATGTACGTACTGTTTTCAATTATGTGCGGGCTGTACGGATAGCAGACTGAACGATTGTGTCGCAGGCGCTCTTACAGATGTTTAACTGAACATTTCCGCTGATAAAGCCGATATCCTCATTGAAGGGATATCGGCTCACCCTATGTTTAATGATGAATGACTGGCTGTTTAATGATATAACATGTAAAAGAGGTATAATCATGAAAATAATGGTGATTGATGATGATAAAAATATGCGCAGACTGCTGCGCGATTCCTTGAAGAATGAGGGATATGAAGTTGTTGAAGGAGCAGATGGTGAAGACGGCATTGCCAAATTGGTGGATCATCCCGATGTGGATCTGGTGCTTTTGGATGTCCGAATGCCCAAAATGAGCGGATTTGAAGCCATCGGAGAAATAAGGGAGATAACCGATGCACCGGTTGTTTTTTTGACAGCGCTGGACGAGAGCTATGATGAAATCAAGGGGTTGGAACTGGGTGCCGACGACTATATCACAAAACCCTTCAGCTACGAAGTGCTGACAGCACGTGTCAGATCCTGTTTGCGCAAAAACAGACGCTTTTCTTCGGAAATTGTGAAAATCAGCGATCTGGAAGTGGACAGTACCAACAAAACTGCATTTATCCAAGGTAAGAACGTTGAACTGACATTGAAGGAATTTGAGCTGCTGGAATTGTTCATCCGATACAAGAATATCACATTGGACAGAAACCGCCTACTGGACAGAATCTGGGGATATGACTATGAAGGTGACCCTAGAACGGTGGATACACATGTCAAGACACTCAGGGCCAAGCTCGGGTCCTGCAGCGAATACATAAAAACCATTCGTGGAACCGGATATCGTTTTGAGGAGACGAAGTAAAGCAAAACATCGTAAGGGGGAGAGAAAGCGTGTGAAAAAATTTAAGCTCAACAGTATCCGGTTTAAAATTCTGATAGTTTTCTCGGTGGTGTTTCTGCTGCTTCTTATATTGCTGCTCAGTCTGAATAAAGTATTTTTCACTCAGTTTTATATTGATTCCAACCATCAGAACATGCAACGTGCAGCAGCACTATATGCCCAACGCTACGGGAGCATAAATAACCAGCAATTGCTTGATGAAACCAGAAGGGAGACTGGCGCTGATTTAAGCCTCTGGAACTCCGAATTTTTGCCCATAAGGCAGGGGGGTATGGCGCGTCCTAATCTGTCACCGGAAAAGGTGCGTTCCTTATTGAAGGAAGCCGCAGTAAATGCCGGCAATCCGGAGTATTTTGACATCATTCAAAATCCCATCGACGATAACCAACGGTTGTTGTACATACATGTACTGAAAAATGGCGACATTTTGGTTATGACCAAGGCCATGGGCATACTGGATGAAGCCAACAACATGTTTTCCGCCTTCATGCTGCGTGCCTCTGCCGCTGTATACGTGATCGGATGCGTTCTTATTTTTATTGTTTCCGGCTTTTTCAGCCGGCCAGTTGTGAGAATGGGCAATATAACCCGTAAAATGGCCAACCTGGATTTTGATGAAAAACTGAAAGTAAAATCGAATGACGAAGTTGGTGAACTGATGACAAGTATCAACCTGATGGCCGATGAATTATCCGGTACCATTGGGCATCTCAATGATGTCAATCGGAAGCTTGAACGGGAATTGTCCAAAGAAAAGAGCCTGGAAAAAATGAGAAGACGTTTTGTATCGGATGTATCCCATGAGCTCAAAAACCCGATCAGTGTCATTCTGGGGTATGCCGACGGACTCGTCCGACATATGCCAAAAACCGAAAAGGAACGGGAAGAGTACTGCGGTATCATTGCCGATGAGGCTAAAAGAATGAATCAACTGGTGAAGGACCTGTTGGATTTGTCTGCCTATGAATCGGGCACATTTACCATTGAGAAAACGCAGTTTGATGTGAACACGTTAATAGAGGATGCACTTGAGCGGTTAGAACATCTGTATGAAAACAAGAAACTGCATATAGAATATGATGAAGAGACACGCCATGAAATTTATGCAGACAGGCTCAGATCAGGACAGGTGATTATTAACCTGCTTGGCAATGCCTTCAAATATGTCAATGAAAACGGTATTATTCGTATTTGTATGGAACAGCAAGATAAAAAGTTCAGGCTGGAAATTGCCAATACCGGTCCGCTGCTGGGGGATAAAGAGCTGGATTTGATCTGGAACAGCTTTTATCAGGTGGATACTGAGAATCATGGTAATGGTCTTGGGCTGGCCATTGTCAAAAGCATTGCAGAGTTACATAAGGGAAGCTGCCGTGCTTATGTGCAAGATGGCTTCAATTGCTTTGAAGTAACATGGTAACACCGCCGAATTTTAATTGTGGTGCATCTTATAGGAGAAGAAGGCCATTACTACGCTCATTTTCTGCTCAGACTGAACGATTTTGTCTGCTGTATTCATATGCCCCCTAAGTATTGGAGTGTCAGGTTATTTTTGCCATTATTCACTTTTGTTAAGGGATGTGCTTGAGTAGGGTGAAATTCTAAGTAACGCTCTGATTCCCGTAAATTAACAGAAGTATGGTCGATATGATCTCGAATGCGCTCCTCATTAGTAATCAAAGCAATGAAATACTTTGTTTGATTGAAGAGAACTACGAACTGATAATTGGTTCACCTCAAGTTTAGATTCACTGTTGCATAGATAATGTTATTAAGTACATACTGCATTCAAGCTCCAACTACAGGAGGTTATGTTTGAATGTCACAAGGTAATACCAAAAGAACGTCTAAGAAAGAAAAAAGAAGAGAACCTAAAGAACAATCAACTGCTGAAATTAAGGTATTAAAAGATAAAAAACTTATTAAAGAAGAAGTAAAGGCTCGACTTGTCTCTGGGTTGCAAACAGCGGCACTAGATTATGACTTTCTTTTTAACGAGGAGAAAGCAAGTTTAAATAAGGATTGTGAACTATTAAGTCTGCTTTTTCATAGAATGTTCTTTTATAGGTTGAATGAGAAGCTCTCAGGGTTAACATGCGATCATACATTCCGTTTGAGCAAACAAATTCTAATTCAGATGCAGTTCAGCAGAGGAAAAATAAACGAGATTATCGAGGTGTTTAGAAAGAATGGTGGGTTGTGTGATTGTGAGATCCTTTACAAGGTCGAGAGCCAATTAATCGGGAAGTAATATGTTCGGGTGGACCCAAGTTGTTTGGAGTTGAATAGGAAACCTCGATAATCTTGATTCATGCTGCATTACTCATAACCTTTACATTTAAGCCACCTATGTTGCCGATATTTCAAGACTCCCGTTCTTTAACTTATGGTATTGGGTGGAAAAACCAGTAACATAACAGATCTTTGCAAGCTTCCGTGTCTTGCTCTTCTTATTTCTTACCGTTATGATCCAGAGTTTATTTTAGAGCTAACGTATTTGCTGGTAATAACATTTCAACTGAATACAATCCAGGAACTCTAATTAGAGTAGAAGTTAACGAACTTAAAGGTGTTTCTGACTTTCTGGTTGGAACTGTTTTGAGCTTCATTATGAAATTGTTTAGGGAGAGGCTTGATGAATTTTTGAAGGATGATTGTGAGGTAATCTGTTATTAATGAAGTAGGTAATGCGCATTCTTCTTATACTGTTACCATAGGATAGAATGGGTCGATGAAGGATATGTGTATAATATGACATTGTATCCTACCCAAACAGTAAGAGATGGAAATCCATATCAATCGGGGGGCAAAAAAGGCAAATATGGGAAGATCTTTTATCAGAAACAGCTGGTGATTATTCTAAAGCCTTAAGGCAACAGTATATGGAGCTATTGCAGCAACTACAGCGAGTGGAGGAGCAGCTGCTCCGTATACAATCCCATATTCTGCAACTGCAATTAGTATTACGAAGTTTTCGGAAGGCATTAAATATTTGGGTAAGGTAGCATCTTTATCAGACTTCCCAATTACTATTGCCAGAGAGATTGAAGCCATGAAAGCGATAACAAAGACTGTTTTTACTGTGTTCAGTAACATTGAAGATTCCAACCGGAAAGAGGTATAATATTTTATTGTATAAAAGTTTTACACCTAAGACTTGCGACCCCTTGCTTTTAATAGCTATAGGAGGTCTAACTATTTCGCAAAACCCATATTTCGCGCTTCAGTATCACTACTTTGCCTAAACACACGTTGAGACAGTGGTATTGATGTCAAGGGTAGATAAGTGAGTGTGTGAAAAATCCAGTAAATAAGGGCTTTTCGCGGTTTGAGGTAAAGAATCCGATTTGCTACAATCGTTAAAAATCGTTTCTTGGGAATAAGTCCAAAGGTGTGATTTTGAATGCGACAGTCTGGCGTGTGGTCAGGTTTATCTTTTGATAATCAGATATTCAAACGCTCGGGAAAGGAATGCGCATCTGTGAAAAAATTAAAATTGAACAGATACAGAAAACTGTATTTTATACTTCCTTTAAATTTTTTTTATAGCTTGCTTTTTTGTGTTCAATAAGAGCCAGTTGTGCTTCAATCACGTGTTTTCTGGCAAAAAGTATTTCTTCTTGGGATGCATCATTTTATATTATTAGTACAAATATAAAAGTCCAGCAATGCTGGGCTTTTTGGCTTTTCTAGGGGGATTAAGCATCGTTTTAAGCGGTGCTTTTTGTGTTCTTGAGTCTCTTTTAACGGGATAATGGTTTAAGGAAAAGCTAAATTGAAATCCAGAGCAGCTGATCCTTTAATCCTAACCCGGTAAGTGAGCAACTTTGATGTGTTCCCCAAAGTAACATAATTAGAAATTTATTTTCAAGACAATCGTTACAAGTGTTTGGAATAAAACCGATAAACTCAAGCTCAATTTGGGTTTAAGTTTGTTGCCTGTACAAAATGGGAGAGTAGCGAACTAGGCGACCTAATCCTTCCTAATCTTTTTATACAGAAAAACAATATTGAATAATCCCGACGGATTTACTTACTACTTTCATTTTTAAATAAAGCTTGACTATATTTACTCATAAGATAATGAAATATTATATCAAGTTCTTTTTGTAAAATTCCCGTAAATTCAACTTCTTCTTGTTCATTAAATTTCCATTCATGTTCATGGTATATTTCATGAACTTCATTAACTAATTTTTTAATAATAGCTGCTAATCGTTCAATACTTGTAAAAGGTATACCGTAATCCCTAAGGGTTTTGTAGGCTTTAGCTGTTAACAAATCTTCATAATAATAAAATCCTTTTACTGAAGAAAGTATCATTTCTTTGCTTTCTAATTCAGTAATCTCTTTATCTTCTAAACAAGCTTTAATAATAAATTCTTCCTTACCATAGTTGACTATATCATCTTTATAATCAAAAGATTTTAAAAATGTTTCATAGTAATGTAGAGCATTTTTAATAGATATTTTATCGTAACCAATATTGTCGATAAGCTGTTTAATAGTAGCTAATGGTAAATGCAGGGTTTCCTTTAAATAAAGAATTACTGGGATAATTCTTAAATACGAATCTGGATAATAGGCCATATTTTTAGAAGTTTTTATAGGCTCTGGCAGAAGTCCTAAAGAAATGTAGTAAATAACGGTGGAATTATTAATGCCTGCTTTTTCAGTTATTTCTTTCATTTTTAAGCCCATCTTCATATAAGAGGTCACTCCATTTTTTGTTTAATCATACCTTGACAATTCAAAAATATCAACTATAGTATAAAGTAATAAGTTAAACTTTATACTTTATACTATGGAGGGGGATGTTTTTTTTTGTATACTGCTCACATTATGATTGATTCATCACTTTGTAAAGCTTGCTGGAAATGCCTTCAAGTCTGTAAGAATGATGTTCTTGCAAAAGTAAATTTGCCTTTTCACAAACACATTAAAATTACTAGAGGAAATAATTGTACTGGCTGTTTTTTGTGTACTGCTGAATGTAATTTTGGGGCAATAACTAAAATAATCGATGGGGGGAAAAAATTGCGTGAATAAACATTTACGTTTATATACCTCTCTCTTGTTGTTAATGACAACTATTTGCTTGGTATTTTCGGGAATAGAAATAGAGGGTAACAGACTAGATTCTTGGGCAATCCATCTTCATCATATTGCTGCCCTTCTGTATATAATTGTTTTAGCTATACATTTGTTTAATAATAAATCCTTCTTGAGAAATTATATCAAATCATTAATTAGTCATTAATCAGTTAATGAAACATCAAAGATAATAGTCTATATTTTAGCTAATTAAGTTTGACATTATCAGATTTAAAAGAGCTCACTCCTACAAAGAAAAAGCAAGGCTCAGGGATGATTGTAGACTATCCTTCAAGAGCAGAGCTCGATAATTGGTTGAAGATAGAACCTTATGTAGTGGGAAATGTGTGGCAAAGAATTGACATACAGCCTACCGTTGTAGCACCAATTTTATGGAACTATATAATATAGAAGTATTATTTAATTTGGAAAAATAATGATTTGCCATAATAATGTAGCAAAACCATATAGATTTACTTGGTTTTAAACTTAACTATGTTATACTATCAAAGTAATATTTAACGGGGGCGTTTTAGATTCGCTCGGGGAAACGGTAACAAAAGTTGCGCGTCGAGATTCCACCTGGTCTCGTTAAACGGTGGACAAAAATAGTTAACGAAAATAATTACGCTCTAGCAGCCTAAGTGCCGCTAGCATTCTGCCTTCAGAACCTACGCTGAAGGGTCAGGGTGCCAAATTAGTAGGACGCTCTAATGTCAATGCTCGGAAACATTAGCTAAGATGATCGAGCTAGCCTGAAATGAATCCTTGCCTTTAGGAGTCATGACCGGCGAACTTTAAATTAAAGGATACACGCGTAGACGCTTTTGTGGCAGTTCTTCGATACAGGGGTGCAATTCCCCTCGCTTCCACCAAATAAGTACTCAATCTTTGATACAATTGATGAACATACGAAGCCCAGCAATGCTGGGCTTTTCGGCTTTCTTGGGTATATAGAGCATCGTTTGAGGCGGTGCCTTTTTTGTTAGATTGGTTATGCGAATCGCTTAAGAAAGTGGAGAAAAATGTCCGCCTCCATACTGAAGAAGAGAAAAACGTTCCCGAATCTGCTCGTAAGTTATCATCCCTGGCAGATTTGTTTGTCAATGACTTTGGAACTGTACACTATGCGCATGCTCAAGGGCAATGCTTTAGAAAGACTAGAAGCCCTTTATAGCAATTTTTGGTGGGGCCAAGATGAACGATAAAATTGGTATAATCAAAAACCTGCTGGAAAAGGTTGATCGCCGGTAAGTGGAAGATGTGTAAAACTGTCAGCCAAGCACAAGGTTGCCGATAATTTTTTAGAATTTATGATACGTGCGAGTAGATTACTAAATTAATTTTAGCCTTTTCTCCTGCCTTAATAATTAATATAATGGGGAGGTATCGAAGTGCTAAAATACACTTTTTGGTTACTGCATTGATGATAGGATTGGCTGTAACCTTGGTAGGGGCTAAGAGGTGCTGTTGAAGTCAAGGGATATGCTTGATTACAAACGGAAATAACTAATCTATATGACAATTGAGAAGAGTCATTTGGAGGTAAGGTATATGACCAGCTTGCAGCTCTATAATGCAATATTTCGCAGAAAGTCTATTCGTAAATATGATATGGCTCCACTTCCCGGCGACATACTTTTAAAGTTGAAAGAATATGCAAACTGTGCCAAGCCACTTGACGAAAGTATAAGATATGAGTTTGCTTTCCTTGGTTCAGCTGATGTAAAGAATCTCTTGCCTATCAAAGCACCACACTACATTTGTCTTTATTCCGAGAAAAAAGACAACTATTTGATGAATTCAGGGTTTTTGCTCCAGCAGATTGACCTGTACCTCTCTCATAGTAATCTAGCTAGTTGCTGGCTGGGGATGGCAAAGCCCGCAAAAGGTATACCTATGCTTATGAATGGATTGGAGTTTGTAATCATGCTCGCATTTGGGAATACCACGGAACCAATTCATAGAAACAATACCTCCGAATTTAAACGTAAGAATTTGTCTGAAATATCTAGTGTAGTTGGTGGTGACGAATTGCTGGAACCTGTCCGGCTTGCACCATCAGCATCCAATACACAGTCATGGTTTTTTAGCGGAGATTTAGATGTTATTACAGTGAGCAGGAAGAAGTTGAATCTTCTCAAAGCACAGGTATATGGGAAGATGAATCAGATTGATATTGGTATTGCACTTTTTCACTTATGGCTCTCACTTGACCATCAAGGTAAAGCGGTTAATTTCGATTTTGATAAAGATACAGCACCAACTGGGTATGATTTCATGGTAAAAGTCAAAATTAGTAAGAATAATGGTTAGGACTATCTTTTCGTTTGGCAATTATTATCCTTGTTTCCAAAGGTTTTCACGACTAGCGCCACAGTTAATCCGAAAAATCCGTGACTCACGAGACACATGATTTTACTGATTGGTTTTTTGAAATCTTTAATCAGCTTTGCTTGCTTAAAAACATATGGAATTATGCCTCCGACTGTTCCTAAAACGAAGCCTTTCAGTAAACATAAACGTTTATTAAATGACAATAGATAAGTGATCATCAGGCCTCCATTTATGCAAAAGAACGTACTAATCCCAATGGATAACCAGATATCCTTTTTCGAGGTCAAGGGTATCCACCTTCTGCACTTTACAACTTGAAGTGACATCAATCTTAATGAACTCTGAACAAGTCCTAATTTTACAAACAGACGATTAATCGACATAATAACCAACTCACCAAGAAGACCTGAAACTAAGCCTAAAGTTAGCTTGTTTTGTATTTTTATCATAGTGTAATATCCCCCAATGATAGTTTCCTAAGTATTGATAAATCTATTCCTACTTATCGTGCAATGTTTAAGTAAAGCTGAGAACTCGGCTGTATCGGTCACAAGCTCCAGATAAGTCTCATTCTTAGGATCTTCAGGGTACATAACCTTAGGTCACTTAATGTGACTTTGACAGACTTGTACACATTCTGAGCATCCACGAATTGCTTTAGGAAAGCAACGTGTCTTATGGAATCGATTGCTCTCAAATGCTTTCGCTGGGCAAGCAGTTATACATAGTTTGCAATCACCACATGATAGTTCAGAATTGGAAGCAGTTGATTCAAAAGGAGCATTAGTAAAAATCGAAGCGAACAGAAGATTTGAACCATATTTTGGGTTGACAACCAGTCCGTTTTTTCCCCAATTTCCTATACCAGCAGAAACTGCTAAGGGGCGAAAATCTCCAAAAATAGAAAGAGGAGTTTTCATATCAACTAAATACCCTTCTTTAAGCAAAACTTGGGCTATACTTTTTAATAATTTCCAACTATTCCATACTTCTTCTCCAAACCTTTTCGTTATATAAAACGGATGATTCAAAATCCATTTATTTGAGAAAGGTAAGCCGATCACCATTACCGGCTCAACTTGCCGTATTTTTGTATAGCCGACAACCAAGGCACCATAATCTAAAGACAGTTTAGTTAAATATCGCTGCAAGTCGGGTTCCTTTATCACTCAATTTCCCCCTTTTTTAATGGGCAGAAAATATAGTCATTCCCACATTTAGTTATCCATTCATCCTATTTTCTAACATTTCCATTTTGGGTAAAAGATATGACTTAGTTATACGAGGTGCAAGCAATAGGTTTAGTGCTAAACATGCTGAAATAACTGAAATTAACAAGGAGGACTAATAAGATTGGATGGCCAAATAAGAAGTAATATTCATGCTGGAATCACAGTAGATATTGTTTTAAAAGAAGACCAAAGAACAGGAAAAAGAACGCGTGGTATTGTCAAAGATATCCTGACTAACTCCCAGAAACATCCGAGGGGAATTAAAGTAAGACTTGAGGATGGGAAAATTGGCAGAGTTCAAGAAATTATCAAGACAATTTAAAATCATTTCCCTTGTACCTTGGGGATCGGCTGAATGAAGTCAGATGTTTTTTTTACGTTCAATACTCGACCCAGGTACTGTATAATAAAGGAAGAAGTTCACATTAGAGATGATAATAGATGAAACGCTAAGCCCAAAGGCAGGGGCGGAAAGGGGGCAGAGCATTGCTGAAAGCCAAACTTCAGGCACCGGTTAGAGTTCGTAGTGGGGAAGGGCATTGACCAACCAGCTTAGGAAGCTGGTTGGTCAATAAGATATAAAATGATAGCTGCTGACGAGGTCTATAGGCCTTGGAGGCAGCTTATTACTTGAATAAAACTTATAGAAGATTTGCAGTTGGAGGATCAAAGAGGCCAGATCCATACCCCTAATGGGTAGTGGTGGCAATGGCTCGAAGTGTTAGTCAAAATTGCTTCCTATGAAAGTCTCTTCAGGACTTTTGACGAATTGCCGTCGTTCTTACCCCACGGAAGCTTATTTTAGTCTTGGAACAATATTCTGATTGGGAGGAAGAACAAGCAGAAGCTGGTTCGTAGTCAATTCCTGGGCCAAGTGGAGGGACGTTCTTATTATGCCGCAGAACTTACTTCGGAGATTGTTGCTCCGGAAAATATGTTATTTTGCGACTTGCGTCGTTTACTTGGCAAGATCCCGGATGCTTTGTTTTTCTTAGCAGGTAAAGCCTATCAAATTTTTCATTGGGATCGTACCCATCAGTACTGCAGCCATTGCGGAGCTCGGACAGAAAACAAAATAGATGAAAGGGCTAAGCTTTGTCCATCATGTGGGTTTGTAAACTATCCAAGGATTTCTCCGGCAATTATAGTGGCGATTACAAGAGACCGCGAAATATTATTAGCCAAGGGGAGTCGCTTTCAAGCCGACTTCTATAGCGTTTTGGCTGGTTTTGTAGAACCAGGGGAAACATTTGAAGAGTGTGTGCAAAGAGAAGTCAGAGAAGAAGTTGGCCTGGAAGTTAAAAATATTAGATATTTTGGCAGCCAGCCTTGGCCCTTCCCGGATTCTCTGATGGTTGGCTTTACAGCTGAATATGCTGGTGGGCACATAAATATTGATGAAAAGGAAATCTTGAATGCCGGATGGTTTGACGTGGATCAGCTTCCGCTGATACCTAGAACCGGAAGCATAGCCCGGAGTTTAATCGATTGGTTTATTGAACAGGTGAAAAGTGAAGAGACAAGTTCTATATGAAAAAAACAAGTATGGGCTATACTAAGGTCTATGATTTAGGTGGTATTAATAATTGGCCATACGAAACTGAATCAGATAAGCAATTAGGCCGTTGGCAGGGCATTTATTTTTGCGAGTTTGACGGTCCTCGAGAGCGTACTTGTTATGTAAAGATCCTTATGTGAAATTTGTTTGGAAAAAAGTATAGATCATCCTTAGATAAAGAGAGGGATAAAAATGTATATAGCAGTAGCTGCAGATGGTAAAAACTTGGATAGTAAGGTGTCTGATGAATTTGAACGATGCTTATATTTACTAATTGTTAATATGAATGATTTAAGCTTTACTGTTATTAAAAATGATAACTTATCGGAAAGAGCTTCTGCAGAAAATTTAGCAAGTGCAGTATTATCGTATAATTGCGAGGCTTTAATAACAGGAGATATTAGACCTTTGGCGTTTAATATACTAGCTGATGCTTATGTAACAAGACTTTTTGGCGCCGATAGTTCAGTTAAAAATGCTCTTGAATTAATGGAAAAAGGTTCATTGAAAATAATTAAAAATTATGATGGTACAGAGAAATGTAGTGGGCATCATCATTAATAATTGAGATATTACACAAAGTCCTTAGATGAAGAAGCAAGGATTATCTCGTAGATGGTGGTGTCATAATGGATGAGTCAATTATAAATAACAAACGTGCAATATAAAACATAAAATAAATTATAATACAGTCTATGAAAGAGGGGGTCCTTATGAAATGGGTGGTTCTCCTCATATTCGTTTCGGCTGCAATAGTATGGTTTATAGAACTAGCAAATAATGAGTGACGCCCCTATAAGGGCGTTTTTTTTATGTATTTTTTTGGAGGTATATTATGGAATCTGGCTTGTCGTGCGTCTTTGATGATCTGACCGAATATGTTCATAGGTTCCTCCATTGTACGTTCACCTCATATTATTTTACAGTACGGAAATAGGATTGAGAACGAACTGGCAATAATGGCCATAGTGAACTATTACTGTAGAAACAGATGCTATTTTGATTTGTTATTGACAAAAGAAATAATATAGGCTATACTGAACGCGATTTGAACACGATTTGAACACGTTCAGGAAAGGAGCCCATATATAATGACTGAGCAAGATGCGCAGCAGTCTATTATCGACGCAGCAAAGGCCATTTTAGATGAAGGAGAAGATATTGAAAAAATAACTGTGCGGCAGATAGCCGAACGCGCAGGTGTAGGTACAGGCTTAATTAACTATCATTTCAAGAGCAAAGATAATCTGTTAAGTATTGCCATCGGAGATATTATGTCAAAGACGATTTCGGACTTGCATAAAGGAAATCTTCATAATGATTTAGACCCGGTTAGCCAGCTGAAAGCGCTGATGAAAGAGCTTTATATTGTAGCTGGTGATAACGAAAAACTGATTCGGTTTCTTCTGACCCGTGAAATCATGGAGGGAAATATGCAGACTCCCTTGTGCCTGATTCCACTGTTAAGAGATATCTTTGGAACCAGTAAGAATGAAATGCAACTCAGAATTATAGCTTTACAAATCCTTAGTCCAATACAAGTGACTGCCTTAAATTGCTCTGCTTTTCACATGTATAGCGGTATAAATCTGAATGACAGAGACCAGCGAAGTCGTTTTATAGATATGCTGGTAGATAATTTAATATAAAACTACGAGTAAGGAGAAAAACCAAATGAAAGTTGTAACAATGATTAGCTCTATCATTACCTTCCTTCTACTGCTATCAACTATGATTTGTGGCCTTTGGTTGAAAGCAAATAATGCTACTGATCCAAGTTCGTTCTCTTTTCATATGAATTGTGGGATTGCTTCTGTTGTTTTTTGTTTTATTACCATTGTGTTGTTGGCGGTCACTTTGCAGTAAAGCAAAAAAAGGCAGATGATATTATGCGAACATTAATTATATAATCTCTAAAATGTTACAATCTAGTATGTTGCAACTTCCAGTTGCGAAAATTCAAGGTGTGTTTGGTGGAATGCAACTAGACCAAGTACTAAAATAAAACCAACAAATTAGGAGGTGGTATGAATGACTTTGGGAGAAAAAATACAAAGTTTAAGAAAATCAAATAATAAAACGCAGGATGAATTGGCAGAAATTTTAGGAGTGTCAAGACAAGCGTTGTCAAAATGGGAAAATGGAACATCCAATCCCGAAATTGATAAAATTGTTTTGATAAGTAATTATTTTTCAGTAACGACAGATTACATATTGAAGAATGAATGTGAAGAATCTGCAACAGTACTAGACAGTGATAATGCTTCGAAAACACAAAAAGGCCGAAAAATTCCGTTGATTCTTTCAACTATAATAATATCAATTGGTTTTATTGTAGCGGTTGCTTTCGCAAATGATGGGACCTTATTCTTTTATTGGCAATTTAGGGATGCAGCTTTAGGGATAGCAATTCAGATAGTTGGAGTTGGCATATATGAGGTAATGTATTTTAGTGAAAAATATGAGCGTGACAGACAGCATTTATTTTGGATAATAAATATATGGATATTATCGATTATGCCAGCAATCTTTTGTGCTGGACTAGTCACTCGAATTTTACTAAATTCTTTCGAAATTTTTATGCTTTTAAAATACACCGGTATAGGATATGTGTTTTTCAATAGCATTGTTTCCGTAATTCTATTGGTTTTGTTTAAAAAAAATAAAAGTATAATTTTTCCATGAAGAACCATGTGTTTTCTAACGAGCCAATTTGGCAACTCCAGGCACGTTGATGTTTCTTCAAGGTAGTTTTGGGGTAGACCTGGCACGAGGAAACATGTTTCTCGTCCAGGGGAACATATTGCGGTATGTAATTTATGTCATATGGGAAGCAATTTATGGTAAATGCGCCTTCTCACGTTATTAGACGTTGGGAGGGCGTTTTTTTGCCTGGGTCGGCGTAAGGGGAAACATTCGGTGTGGGATGGGGGAAAAGGAGGAGATAAGATCAAAGCCTTACCTAAAAGTCGGGATACTAAATCGATTGCTGCAAGTCTCAAGTAATCTTATCGGAAATGCCATTAAGTTTACTGAAAAAGGTGAGATTACTGTTTCAGTAAAGAAGATTAAAACGATTGGAAATAAAGTTAAACTGATGTTTTCAGTTTCAGATACGGGTATAGGTATAAGAGAAGAAGACATACCAAAACTCTTCAATTATTTCACCCAGTTAGATGATTCTTTTTCTAAGAGATTTCAAGGAACAGGTATTGGGCTGGCCATCTCGAAACGATTAGTTGAGCTAATGGGTGGTGAAATCACTGTTGCCAGTGAGTATGGTAAAGGAAGTGCTTTTTATTTTACGATATTAGTTGATGTTCTCGACGAAGAGGAAGAAGATTATTACACCAATGATAATTGTTTAATTCAACAACCGGCAGATAAATTGAATATCTTATTAGTTGAGGATGACCCAGTCAGCCAGCTTATTATAAAACAAATAAGCAAACTTAAAGGTTGGCAATTACAGGTGGCTTCGAACGGAAAAGAGGCATTAGATTTTTATGAAATGAGTAATTTCGATATCATTTTAATGGACATCCAAATGCCAGGAATAAGTGGCTTTGATGTGACTCTAGCTATAAGAGAAAAAGAGAAGTTAACGGGTAGCCATATACCGATCATAGCAACAACAGCTTATACAATGAGCGGTGATAAAGAAAAATGTCTGAACGTAGGAATGGATGATTATATTAGTAAGCCTATTGATATGATAAAGTTGTGTGAAGTTCTTGAAAGATGGTGGAAAGAAATTCACTAAAATGAAGGGAAAAGTTAATGATGTGCATTTGCTCCTATACTTAATAACGGATAAGTAATAGGGGGATTTTTATTCCCTAATTAAATCCCGTCTTTGCAGATGATGCCTTTGCTATTTACTGCTTATAGAATGTGGTGATATTAACGAAATTTTAGCTTGGATATATGCAGGAAATTAGTTTATATTAACGAATCTTTTTATTTAAGGATAATGTTTTAACCAAAAAAGACAACCTGAAGCGGGGGATCAACATGAGCTTTCAACTTATAAAATCAATTATTATTTCTTATTCAGGAAAGGTTTTACTTTCACTTGTAGTCTATTTCTTAGGCCGATTTGCTATTAACAAAATTATTGATTTGTTAAATAAAGCATTTGATCAAAAGAAGGTTGATTTATCTTTACATAGATTCCTTGTATCCATCATAAAAGTTGCTTTACATGTATTACTGATCGTATCGATTGCTTCAATGTTAGGTGCTGAAATGACAGCCTTTATTGCAATAATAGGTTCAGCTGGCTTAGCAGTAGGCTTGGCTTTACAAGGCAGTTTGTCAAACTTTTGCTGGTGGAATTCTTATTCTGGTTCTGAAACCCTTTAAGACTGGGGATTATATCGAAGCTGCTGGTCATAATCGAATGGCCCATGTTCAAAAACAATATACTCGGCTTCGGGAACATCAATCATAAGCATTTGTGGTGGTACTTCGCCTTTATAATCAAAAGGAAGACGTACACCATAACACTCTGTACGTGGAATACCCCAATCGCAGAGTCTGCCGTCCGGGTCATTAATGTACGCCATAATCTGACCGCTGCCGCTGTTAGATTCGCTCCCACCATCGTCATCCAATATGCCCTTGATACTATCGAGTAAGCCGCAAATTGTTTCGCAGTCCTGTCCCGGAATAAGGCTTTGCTTTTGCCAAAAATCCCAATACCCATTACTCTCAGAGTTTTTAATGTGCAAAAATTTGTGTGCGGGAATGGTTACAAAATAAATTTTAACATCATCTGTAGATTTCATCATACCAATCTCTCCAAATCCGAAAAAGTAGCGGTCGAAAGGGTTTATTTTTGTACGAAGGGCGACAGGTATAGGCTTTTTTCGGTATTCACTTGGAGTTACACCATATGTTCCCTTGAAAGCTCTGGTAAAAGCTTCATGTGATGAAAAACCATAATCAAAAGCAATATCCAAAATGCTTTTTTCACTATCCCGAACCTCTTTTAGTGCAAAAGCTAATTTTCTATGCCGCAGATAATCCCTAAATTGCATACCCGATATTTCCTTAAATTTTCTCGTAGTATGAAATTCGGAATAACCTAACTTGCGAGAAAGAAATCGTAGCGTTATTGCTTCACCGTTACGATTTTTAATACACTCGTCAATTTCATCAACGATTATTTGGATTTGCTTGTGCCACTCGTACATTCGTCTGTTCACCTCGTTTCAACCACTCTATAGTCATTATAGGGTAACGGAAATTGCATTGCTTGATTTTACTTGCGGAAAAGAGAGGATATATTAACTCCGCCTAATATAAATTTTTAACGCTTACACAACATCAAACACTAAGCGCAGATAAGGAAACTACTCTGCCTTGGATAATATCAACGTTATCATTCAATGACAATTCAAACGTTTTGGTCCTAACCAAACACCAGCCCCACCTTATCGCACAGGGAAAATAGCCAGCCTGGATTTTACGGAAAAGCTGCCGGTGCGTTCTGAGGATGAAATCGGCCAGTTATCTGCAAATATCAATGACCTATCCAGGCAGATAGAATTGTATATTGGCCGGTTGAAACAGGATCTGGATAAAGAGAAGCAGCTGGAAAAGACACGGAATTTATTGCCGGGGTATCTCATGAATTGAAAACCCCTCTTGCGGTTATGAAAAGTTGTTTGGCTAAGTTTGAATCCGGCACCTATAAGCCGGAAATGGCTCCTTTTGAAATTGATAAAGTGATTCGGGAAGCATGCAGGTCCCTGGCTGAGGAAATAGAGAGGAAAAATCTTGCGCTCATCTTAAGAGTTGATTCGCAAAGGGTCCTGGGGCATCAAGGACTGATCGGCCGCGTAATCACTAATTTTCTCAGTAATGTCATCCGGCATACGGAGCGTGGACAGTCCATCCTCATTGCTGTCAAAGGCAAGGGACAGACAGCAGAAATCAGCGTCGAAAATCAGGGGAATCCCATAGCCGAGGCAGACAGGCAAAAGATATGGAACCAATTCTACCGTGCCGAGGCCAGGACAGCCAAAGCAGGTACAGGTTTGGGGCTCGCCATAGCCAAGGAAATACTGGAGCTTCATCATGCAGTTTATGGTGTGGAAAATACCAAAGACGGCGTCCGCTTTTTCTTTGCCCTGCCGGTACAGCCCTGACTCTTTTGTATTCTTCCAGCCATTATGAATTAACCTGTAGGAACTACTTGAAAATTTATTTATTATCTGTAGTTTACACGGATGCACAAATATTGAAAGCGTCTTATAATAAATAAAATCATTAGAGTCTTAGGCTCCTTGTCTACATGTGAATAAAGCATCAAGTTAGCAGACGGTTACCCGTTAATATAACGGTTAATATAAATTTTACTTTTCTCATTCAGTGTCCTCCTTCACTTCCCTTCCTGTGAAGGGATTCTTTTTTAACCAGCAAGCCGCAGGTATTGCTGAGGGCATTTAGATACTTAGCTAAGATTCAGTAAGAAAGGAAAACTGAATAACGGTCGTGGAGATTTTTAACTCTGAACGGGAGAACGGGAAAACCGGATACATAATACTTGACAATCAGAATAGGATTTAGCAAGGAGGGGGTACAATTGGAAAAAGTACGTTTAATTCCATTTCAAGTGATTAAACAGGTCGAAACGGTCGATGAAGTTCCCAAAGGAGTGGAAATGATTCAGGCCCCCAAAATCTGGGATCAAACCAAGGGGAAAGGTATCACGGTTGCTATATTGGATACTGGCTGTGATACCACCCATCCTGACTTAAAAGAACGAATTGTCGGCGGAAGAAATTTCACGAAGGATGATGGCGGGAACCTCAGTGTATACGAGGATTACAATGGGCATGGTACCCATGTTGCAGGGACGATCGCCGCCATACAAAACAATGCAGGTGTTGTAGGCGTAGCCCCCGAAGCTAATCTGCTTATTATCAAGGTTCTTGATCATAATGGTTCCGGCCAATACGAATGGATTATTAAGGGGATTAACTATGCAATAGAACAAAAAGTTGATATTATCTCTATGTCCCTTGGGGGTCCGGAGGATGTTCCTAAACTGCATGAAGCCATTCAAAAAGCTGTCGCCAACAACATTCTGGTGATTTGTGCGGCAGGAAATGAAGGTGATGGCAGTGATGCAACAGATGAGTTTGGCTATCCGGGTTCTTATAATGAAGTGATAAGTGTAGGCGCAATTGACTTGGCAAGGCACTCTTCCAAATTTTCGAATTCTAACAATGAAATAGACTTAGTGGCTCCTGGAGAGGAAATCTTATCGACCTATTTAAATGGAAAATATGCAACCTTGAGTGGAACCTCCATGGCTACACCTCATGTTTCGGGAGCAGTGGCTCTGATAAAAGTGCTGGCCAATGCAAGCTTCGAACGGAATCTCACTGAGCCTGAACTTTATGCCCAATTAATAAAAAGAACAGTACCATTAGGAAATTCTCCAAAACTTGAAGGCAATGGGCTAGTTTACTTAACTGTAATGGACCACTTGTCAGAAATATTTGATCAGCAATTTATCATTAAATTGGTGAGTTCATGATGGAGAGCGCAAAGGCGGGAATAATATTTTAAAGGCGTCTGATTCGACGCCTTTTTAAGTAGGTACCGTATACCTAAGCCAAAGCCTCACTCAGCTTGGATTTTGGCAGGACCTTGCCCTTATTAGAATCAATCCACGCCCAAAAAGCTTCTAAAACGGGTTTTTCCTGTTTCAGACGCTCCAATTAGCGCTGTTCGCTCGTAAGGTTTTCGAGAATCTTCTCAATCTCGAAGAGTTTGTTGCAGACGTGATGCCTTGGCTTGGGAGAGTGGCTTCCGGGCTATGGATATCTTTTGGAAGAGCATCTACGAAGTTCCTTCGAAGATGAGTCCAACAGAGGCACCTTATGGGTTTTGAAGACCATTAATGAATTTGTGCGAAGAGCTTGAAGCTATGAAGGAGCTCATTGATCAAAAAATACTTCGGTAAAATCTCCTTCATAGGAGATATAGATATCGGCGTAGTTGATCATCACTAATTAGCTTTACAATTATTTATTCCGCAGCAGATTGAGTAAGTTAAAGTTCAATCCATTCGAGTGTGGTGTTCCAACCAACAATGTCTTTCGGAGCTTTTAGCTGTTCTCAATTTCTTTAATACAATCTAGCAGCCAATCAATATAGGTGCGCTCCCTCATGATAGCACTTTTCAACACAATGTAGTCTCCATACAAGGGTGAAAAAACATCAGAAATAGTCTTGGAATAGGGATGCTGAGCCATTGTCGCTTCCAATCTTTCTAATTTCTCTTTGCGCAGATCAAGCTGATAAGAAAAATGCTTCAGAATATCTTCCTTAGTCATGGACTCGATGAAGAAGACTTTTAGCCTGAAAATATCCTTAGGTGTCGGTTCCAGGAGATCTTGTTTTTTTAGCCAGTTTAAAAAAGCAATTTTTCCTGCTTCTGTAATTGAATAGAGTTTTTTTTCTAGTTTCTGGCCCTGCAGCACCGTTTCGTAAGTGATCAGACCTTCGTCTGTTAATTTTTTTAATTCAGGATAGAGTTGGCTATGCTGCGCATACCAAAAATTCACCAGTTCCAGATTAAACATTTTCATTAAATCATAGCCAGTCATCGCTTCCCTATTGATCAACCCTAAAATCGCATATTTTAGCGTACGCATCCCATCAACCATCACCTTTACAAAGTAATTTTGTAATAAGAAAAGTTAAACATGTAATAATTGACATGTTTAACTTTTCTTATTACAATAAATATAACAAAAAAATGGCAGAATACAAACATTAGTATGTGAAGTTTATTACAAAATGGAGTCTACAGAGATATCAGAGGATAGTTTCTTCTAAGTTGGGCCTGATAAATACACTGAATGCGGAAAATAGAGCAATGGCAGATTATCCTCAGCTTAATTATTCGGTATTTTTGCCGCAAAGAAATTAAGTTACTAAGAGGGGAATAATCTCTTAATGTAAATCAATAGGGAGGAGAATGAAAGAATGCAAAGAAAATATCCCAACCTGTGTAAACCAATCAAAATTGGAAATGTTAATTTTCGAAACAGAATGTTTTCCGCTCCAATGGGAGGAACAGATATCACTGCTGACTGTACGATTGGACGCGCATCTACAGCTTTTTATGAATTACGAGCCAAGGGCGGGGCTGCCTCTGTAACTGTTAGTGAATGTGTAGTTCATCCGGAAACAGAAGGTTCCCATATGTATCATCTTGATCTACAGACGGTAGGTTCGCTTTCGAGTTTTACCTACACTGCAGATGCTATCCGTCGTCACGGCGCAATTGCCAGTGTAGAACTGTCCCATTCCGGACAGTATGCCGGAACTTATCTGACTGACAAGAATAAAAAACACGGGCTTGCCCAATGGGGTCCAAGTGCCTTGGTTCGCCCAGATGGCCTGGAAGTAAAGGAACTGACAGAGGAACTGATTTCTGACATCGTAACCGCTTATGGAAAGTGTGCCGGCCTAGCTAAAAGAGCAGGTTTTGAAATGATTATGATTCATGGCGGACATGGCTGGCTGATTAATCAGTTCTTATCCCCATATTTTAACCACAGAACAGATAAGTACGGCGGTCCTTTGGAAAACAGAGTGCGTTTTGCACAAGCGGTTCTTGACAGTGTCCGTGATTCAGTAGGCCTTGGTTTTCCAATCGAGTTTAGAATGAGCGGATCTGAGTTATTCGAAGGGGGCTATGATCTGGCAGAAGGCATAGAAATTGCCAAATTGCTGGAATCCAGAGTAGATTTACTGCATGTGTCTGCAGGAACTTACCAGAGAGGATTTAGTGTTACGCATCCTTCTATGTTCTTACCTCATGGAAGCAATGTCTATCTTGCAGCTGAGATTAAGAAGCACGTGAGTGTTCCTGTTGCCACAGTTGGCGGCCTAAATGACCCGGCTATGATGGAAGAAATCATCGCTACGGGTAAGGCAGATGTTGTGGAGATGGCCCGTGCACTGCTGGCTGATCATGAACTTCCAAGAAAGGTTATGAGTAATCGCGATGAGGACATTGTAAAATGTCTGAGATGTTTTACTTGTATGGCAGAACGTGCGGTAACGTCTACAAGACGCTGTACGGTTAATCCATTAATCGGGCGTGAATTGGATGGAGTTGAAATTGTTCCTTCTTCCCGTTCATGTAAGGTTCTGGTAGCAGGCGGCGGACCAGGTGGATTAGAAGCTGCTATTACCGCAGCAAAGCGTGGGCATAAGGTAATCCTTTGTGAGAAGTCTGATCAGTTAGGCGGCATCCTAAAGGGAGAACAGGCAATTCCATTTAAATATGAGATGTATGAGTTAGGTGTTACTCTTGGGAAATTGGCAGAAGATGCCGGTGTAGAGATTCGCTTAAATACGCTTGTTACAAAAGAGTACTTAGAAAAAGAAAACGTTGATGCGTTAATAATCGCAGTCGGTTCCGAACCGCTTGTTCCTCCGATTCCTGGTTTAAATGGTGATAACGTAATCGTTGTGAATGATTATTATTTGGAGAAGGATAAGGTCAGCGATCAGGTAGTAGTCTTAGGAGGCGGTCAGGCAGGTTGTGAAGCAGCGGTCCATCTTGCACAGGAAGGCAAGACTGTACATCTGGTAGAGATGAGAACGGAACTAGCTCCGGATGCAAATATTAGACATCGTCCGATTCTGTTAAAGGAAATTGAAAATTATAAGATCCATGTTCATACAGAATATAAGGGATTAAGTGTGACAGACGAAGGGGTTGTTTGTGCTAATGCAGCTGGTGAAGAGCAGCTTGTTCCAGGTACTTCAGTAATCTGTGCACTTGGACAGCGAGCAAGAAGAAACGTAGTGGAAGACTTAATTGACTGTGCACCTTACGTTGCACAGATTGGAGATTGTGTAAAGCCGTCTACCATAACGACTGCAGTATATCAGGGATATCATGCTGCCCTTGATATTTAAGCGATGGAATAAATATTCCTGATAGCGGGATCACAATATTTGGCTGTCTTTATAATGTGGATTTGGGTGCTACTTGGATCAGGAACTAATACTATCGCCTAGTGACAAAAAAGTGATTGCTTTGATGCATGTACTTGGTCAATACTCGGGATCAATATTTCAATGTTACCGATAACTAATATTGGAAATTAAGGGGTTTTGTGTTATGCACAAAGCCCCTTAATTGTAACTTTATCATTTTTTAGGTACTTTTAGGTGCTAATTGTGCCAACAAATCCAGACCTTGGGGTATTAATGGGCAGGCATAGCACGGTGACGACATATTTAGAAATTGTTCTCCTCGCCATCTGTGGACGTCTTTTTGTACCAGGTGGGAATGTTGTTCCCGGCTACTTAATGACCATGGGTGCACATACGGATGATCGAAACCCCAAAAACTGGCGGACGCTGAAGACTGGATTCCCTGCCCTTCTCGGAATGCATCCACCTAACGTGATGCCTGAAGAAATAAACAGCGACCACCCAGAACGGTTACGTGCTGTGCTCGTCTCTTCCAGCAACCCCTTGCGTTCTTTTGCAGATACTACAGCCTATGAACAAGCTTTTTCTAAGCTGGATCTTTTGGTAACTATCGATGTTGCCATGACAGAGACAGCCAAGATGTCGGATTACGTTCTGCCCGATCGCTCGCTTTACGAGCGCTGGGATACCACGTATTTTCAGGTGAATTATCCTGAAATCTACTGCCAGATGCGCAGGCCCATCGTGGAACCATAGGGTGAACCCCTAGAGGGAAGTGAGATCTTAACTCGTCTAGCGGATAAACTGGGCTTTATTCCGGCTATCCCAGAATCACTCTATGCTGCAGCGGGTTTGAAGAAGAGCAATTGCAGGCGGATGGAAAATACTCCTTTATTCTCCTGGCCGGAAGGCATATCGACGAGAATGCCAATAATTTGATGCGGAATCCGGAGTGGAATCGTGGACGACGAGCTTGTACCCTGGCCATGAATCCGGATGATGCTGAGCGGCTAGGTCTAAGTGACAAACAAATTGTGAAGGTTACCACTGAGGCAGGAACGGTGGAAATAGAGTTGGAGACAACCGAAGTGACTCGTCCCGGTATGGTGATCATTCCACACGGCTTTGGATTGGAGTATAATGGGGAGACTTATGGGGTGGGTGTCAATCGTCTGACCAAAAACACTCACCGTGATCGCGTCGCAGGTACGCCTTTACATCGTTATGTAAGGTGTA
Organism: Desulfosporosinus orientis DSM 765; assembly: GCF_000235605.1. Taxonomy (GTDB): domain Bacteria; phylum Bacillota; class Desulfitobacteriia; order Desulfitobacteriales; family Desulfitobacteriaceae; genus Desulfosporosinus; species Desulfosporosinus orientis. The sequence goes on along the minus strand of NC_016584.1, from coordinate 3,950,753 downwards.
AGGTGGAAGCAGTTAGCAGATGACAAAGGGTAGTTGGAGGGATATGGCCTTCTGATTCGGCATTAGCCTCATTTACCGGAGAATTTGAAATTGTTCTCAGTGTTAAATTTGAGAATGTACGTGAAGCAATATATACTGTTGTTTACGGGTAAAGTCAGTCAGAAAGAGTTAAAGTTTATAGTTCTGTCCATGGCCGATGGGATCGAAAAAACGCACAAGATCGCTGTACTAGTTTAGTTAATGTGCAGTAAGAAATTTACAGGTAACCATACCAGTATGTCCGTTAATTTTGTCTATGGATTGGACGAATAGCAGTTAAGCGATTGCTATTGTAAGAATAATTTACGGAAAGTAGTGAAGGAGAATGGACGATAATACTTTTCTAAAATTTAATATTACAATAGATTACTTTAAAAACTTAGGGGAAACGATTTTCAAAAAAAAGGGAGAAATATTTATTACGCCCGACGATATTTTAAACGGTATCTATGTTTTACTAAAGGGACGAATAAAATATCTGCTTTATTCCCTTGATGGCCGGGAAAAAATAATATTTATTGGGGAACCGGTATGCATTATCGGAGATGTTCCCACTTATGACAGAAGACCCGCAGGGACCTTTGTTACGGCGCTAATGGATCTTGAATTAGTTTTTATTGAATATCACACTGTTATAGAAGCCATAGATAATAATCCTGACTTTTCAAAGTACTTTATCACGTCCATTTGTAATAAAACGCGAGGATTAATGGCTGAAATGGGGGAACAGTGTTTTCAAGATGCTGAAAGTAAAGTTTTAAAGATCATTATCCAATTTGCCAAACATTATGGAGATTTTGAGAAAGAAATGATAAAAATAAACTTTCCACTTAGTCAACAGTTTATTGGCAATCTAGCCAGTCTCAATAGAGTAACAACAGCTCGGGTTCTAAAAAGCTTACGGGAAGAGGACATAATTGATATTGAAAACGGAAAATATATTTTAAAAAGAGTTTCTTTATTAGATTAATATATTCCTAAAGTTGATCAAGTTCTTTAAAATAATTTAGAATTTGTTTTATAAACAGACCTGTAGCCTAGACTACAGGTCTGTTTTTTTATGGCTGTTATTATTAGTAATGCATTTATGTCTTAAAGTTATACATTTCACTAAGGAGGCCTAGGAATGGAAGAAAATTTTAAAGAAAAAGAGGTACCTTCTGAGCAAGCCCCAGCAAATCAAACAAAATCAAAAAATAATTTAAACCGTAGGCAATTCCTTCTATCATCATTGGGTATTGGAGTTGCTACAGCTGTCGGGGCTACAATTGGCGTCAACCCGTTTACTAAACCTGAAGAAGCATTGGCAGAAGGTACAGAAAAGTCAATACCGCTTATTGTCCATGATAACATGCCCATCGAGATTGCCAAGGATTACAAACGCTTTAATCAGAAAAATACTATTTTCTGTAGGTTTGGTTACGATCCCGAAATCATGTCTATAGGAAAAACATTTAGCGAAAAGTTTCATGGAGTAGTCCCCCCATCAGGTGAACCAGGCTTTACTGAAACAGATGCTGCAGTTGCATTAGCCGCTTGGTCAGTTGATCATGAGTTTGCAACTAACAGTGAATTTGGAGTCCCCAATCAAGGGTTATATGCCTGGGAAGGGCCAATTAATCAGCGCAAACCAGGAGTAAAAGATGCTGAAGATGGTACTAGCAAAATTAAAAAGGCTGCTAAATTTTTGGGCGCCAGTTTAGTCGGTATTGCAGATTATGATGATCGATGGGTATATTCAGAGTTTTTTAACCCATTTACGGGCGAAAACAGTTCCCCGGAATTTTCATTTGAACCAAAGCACGTCATAGTTATGGCAATTGAAATGGATTATGAATCTTTTTTAACGGCTCCAACTTTACTGGAAAGTGCAGCCGCTGGACTGGCATATTCACATATGGCCGAGACTGCACATAAAGTAGCGACATTTATCCGTCAACTGGGTTATCAAGCCATTCCTTGTGGTAACGACACAGCCATTAGCCCAGCACTTGGTGTACAGGCTGGCTTAGGAGAACTAGGACGTAATGGTCTTCTGATTACCCCACAGTATGGTCCGAGGGTGAGACTTTGTAAGGTGTTTACCGACATGCCAATGAATGCTGACAAACCTATTACGTTTGGAGTAGAGAGATTTTGTGAGACGTGCATGAAATGTGCGGACTCTTGTCCGAGCAAAGCCATTTCTCGAGATAAAAAACCCTCGATGCAGCAGGGTCCGTCGATTTCCAATAATCCAGGTGTGAGAAAGTGGGCAATCAATCCAGAAAAATGTTTTAAATTTTGGTCAGAGAATGGTGGAGACTGTGGAAGCTGCATAGCTAGTTGCCCATACAATAAATTGGATGTATGGCATCATGAATTAGCCAGAACCATGGCCGGGACACCTGCTGCACCGATGTTAAGAAGTATGGATGACTTGTTTGGCTTTGGTAAGGTTAATGATACACAAGAAATTAAGGATTGGTGGAAAAAGGATACTAAATACTAATAAAACGAGGTGATAGTTATGATACTATTTTGGATATTAATGGGTACCATACTTGCTTCAGGAGTTTGGTATGGAGTTCTAAAGTTTAAAGGATTATCTTGGTGGCAATGGGGGCTTTACGGGGTATTACTTCTATGGTTGGCCTTTTCTTTGGGATGGATTGTGACAAGTCTTGTTGAAGGGGAAGTACAATCTGCTGGGATGGGAACTTTAATTTTTGGTGGAATTGAGATAATTCTACTCATTGTATTTTTCAGAGTGGGTAAACCCTTCGACAAGGTAAGCAGTAAAAATAAAGGGAAAATTGTCTCTCAATAAATAATATTTTGTTTTCATAAATCCGGCTTCTATTTGAGTCGGATTTATGACTTGCTTACAAAAGAGTGATGAGCAAATTTGATTAATTCAATGTTTGGTTACTCTATTTTGAATTAAAAATTTGAGTGAGGGATTCTATTATGGAGGGAACGAAACAACCAATCATTTTAAAACGAATCATCACGGGTTTTGTCATATTGAGTTTAGTAATTGCCTTAATCTCAAGTTACTTTCTTCGGGGAAATGACTTATTACCCAAAGTAAAGGAGTCACTTCCCCAAGCACAGTATTTTGTAAAAGTATCTACGAGCCCTGTCGTCTATGAAGGATACTCCGACGAGGATCATCAGAAGAAAGTTGGTTTTGTCGCTATAGGGGAAGCTACGGGCTATGGTGGTCCCTTGACCATGGTCACGGGAATTGATTTGCAGGGAAAAATTGTAGGAATAGTCATTGCAAATCATAAGGATACACCAAGCTTTATTCAGATGCTGAAAAATAAGGGTTATTTGAAGCAATTTATAAGCAAACCTGTTACAGATTCGTTAAGTATTGAAAATGACATTGACCGGGTTTCTGGTGCGACCTACTCATCGAGAGGGGTAGCGATGGCAGTTGCTCAAGGGGCTCATTCTGTGGCCCAAAGGCAATTAGGTCTTTCCGTGACTCAAGAACCTACTCCCGTTAAATTTGGACTTAAAGAGATGTCAATTCTCGCATTAATCCTTTTGGCTTACGTTTCTGTTCAATTTAAAATTTCAAAATTAAGATGGGTTACCCTTATTGGTGGATTGATTTTTTTAGGATTCAAATTTAATGCAGCGATTTCTATGTCCAATATTGCTAGTCTCTTGATGGGATATTTTCCTCCCGTCAAACAATATGTTTTTTGGTATCTCCTTCTAGCAGGTATTCCTGGTTTGATTTTTGCCTTGCGTAAGAATATCTACTGTTATTGGTTGTGTCCCTTCGGTGCAGCACAGGAAGTAGCTGCTAAAATAGGAGGAGGAAAATTCCGGTGCCGAAAAGAGATTGACCTGAAATTGCGAAAGATCAAATATGTCTTTGCTTATCTATCGCTAATGCTGGCATTAATATTTCAAACTCCCGGATTTGCAGGTTATGAACCATTTGCCACTCTATTTGGACTCAAAGGATTTGGCGTTATGTGGTTTATTCTGCCTATTGTGCTTTTCTCATCCCTATTTATCGATCGGTTTTGGTGCAAATACTTTTGTCCGGTTGGAGTTGTGAACGAACTCATCCTTAAAGCCAGACGATTCATCGATAAATTATTTGAACGAGCCCCTAAAAGGGCGATTTCAGAGGTTTCAAGTGTCCCTGAAAGTCTTTGGGGCTTAAAAGCTAAGAAAAAGCACTAAAACGGTTCTATAGATCTTTTTTCTAAACACAGTTTAAAATCTGTTTATGAAAAAAATCGGGGAGGTAAAACGATGGCCGAAGAAGTAAAAAGCAACAATGATAAAATGGGTAGCAAGGATTATATTGTGGTATTTTTGGTTATTCTTGTAAGCATTTTGATTGTTATAAGTATGTACCAATCCCTGACAGTCTACTAAGAAATACACTTGAGGAGAATGTCAATGAAATAGCATAACTCCTGCAGGGGGGGATTACAGATGTTAAGTGATATTAAGGAAAAGAAAAAATTGGGAGTATCTTTCCTTCTAATATTTGTTGCAATGGTTGTAGCAACAAAAGGCTATCCCATCTACCAACAAAGTGCTAATTATCATGAAACTCGAATTCTGTTTGACACTGAAGTTTATATAGAAGCTCATGGCTATCATGCGAAAGAAGCAGTTCAAGAGGCTTTAAGCTTGATGGCAAAAGTTAGTGATCAATTAAATATGTATTCAACAACCAGTGAAGTTTCACTTATAAATCAGGCTGCAGGCCAACATCCCGTCGTCGTATCCTCCTTAACGTTTAGAGCAATTAAAAAGGCCGTTGAAGTTGCACGTATGACTGATGGTGCATTTGACCCAGCTATTGGCCCGCTCACGTTGTTGTGGGGGATCGGAGCGGATGGAAAACACAATCCGATTCCGAATGAGCGACAGGTCAAGGAAACTTTAAAATTAGTGGATTATCAAAATATTATTTTTAATCAGTATCAATATAGTATCTTTCTTTCAGAGGCAAATATGAGGCTTGATTTAGGAGCGATTGCTAAAGGGTACGCTGTCGGGCAAGCGGTTGAGGTTCTTAAACAAAATAATATTCATTCTGCCTTGGTCTCTGCCGGAGGGAATATTTACGCTCTAGGCGATAAAAGTCAAGGGAAGCCTTGGCGAATCGGAATTCGCGATCCAGAACAAAAGGATCAGATCATAGGTTATGTAGACTTAGTGAATCAAGGAATTGATACTTCAGGCGATTATGAACAATTCTTTACAAACGATGAAAAAAAATACAGTCATGTCATCAATCCCTACACAGGCTATCCAGTTAGCAAGACACTTGAGAGTGTGGTTTTAAGTTCGGATTCAGCCCTGGCTGATGCACTGTCTACAGGGATATCGACCATGGATGCCCAACAAGGGTTAAAGCTAATCAATAATATTCAAGGAACGGAAGGCATGGTCATTGAGCAGGATAGCCAGAGGAAAGCTACCTTAGGATTTAAAAGGGCTTTCAAGGAAGCAAAACAATAACTTAATAATTATCTGAAAGAATATGATGGAGGGGTAGAGATGGTTTCTGTTGGAGAATTCTTGGTTCTGATTTTAGGAGCAGTCGCTGCTACAAGTTTAGGTAATCGAGGGGCTTCCTATGAAATCACAGTAGACGGAAAAAAGGTAGCGTCGGGCAAGCTGAATTCAATGAGTAAGAAGCAGATTAACGTACCAGTAAAAAAAGGTACGGCCAAAGTAATTATGGAGAATGGGACATTGTATGTACCAAGAATGGATAAGCATTTATGCCCAAAAGGGATATGTACGAGCATGGGTGCTATCTCCCAACCAGGTCAATCCATTGTTTGTATACCGACCAAAATGGTTGTTAGAATTATATAATAAGAATTGTTGGAAGGATTAAGGTGTTAATAAGGAACAGTTAATGTCAATTTAACGAGGTGGAGAAGATATGCTTATTACATTTGGCTTCTTAACGCCAACTACGTTAGTCATCGTTCTCGTGATTGCACTAATTATCTTTGGTCCTGGGAAATTACCTGAATTAGGAAGAGGTTTGGGTCAAGGAATCAAGGAATTTAGAGAATCGGCTCAGGAATTACAAGAGCTTTCTGACGTAAAGGTAAATTCGAAGGATTAAAGACCACCATTGCTGGCGTGGGCACAGTGTTCGACCTGCAGAACTTTATCAATCCGATTCTTTTCCTAAGTCGTAACTGAAGGAACAAAACATTGTGCTTTTAGAGCTAAAAGTGAGCAAAAACAAGGTAAATAATGCAAATTTTACCCGTTTTGGGCCGTTTCATAGCTTAAAAGGGGGTGCCCACGGGATATGACCTCAGACAGGAAAAAACAAAGGCATCAGGATAGAAAATCTTGACGCCTTTGTTTTTATATACAAGTTAAAATGAAGTTCCTTTTCGGCAGATCGCATGCCCATTTCGTAGGCCTGCTTCATGGCCGGGTGGCCTTTTATCTCGCCGGACTGCCACACGCCGGTCGCATATAAAGGATGCCTTTCTCACGGGCGCCTGGCAAACAGTCCTCTGTAAATCTACGGAAGCCTTCAATGGTACGCTCCAGCATCTGCTTATCCGTATCGGCATCAGTAACAATAAAGTAAAATTCTTCCCACAGAAATTTCAGTATATCTTGGAACTGCACGAATGATAAGTGTCAAGCGTCATATCGACGAAAAATATTTTATTCACCGCATTCCAGAAAATTATTGACATAGTGTTACCAGAGCAGTATGCTGAACATAGTTCATTTGAACAATGTTCAAAAAGAGGTGTAGGATATGATACTATTTGCAGTAAAAAAACAATATTTATTATTGATTGCAGGATGTGTTTGGATGTTTGCAGGATTTATGGTAATGAAAACAGGCTATCCGTTTTTAAAAAAATCAACTTCATTAGGGCTTATTCTTTTAGGAGCTGCTATCATATTTTTAATATTTTATTTAAAGATTTTTTCTAAATTAGTTAAAAAGCACGAGACAAGAATTAGAGATTACGAAGAAGATAGAGTAGCTTTTTGGAGATTTTTTGATAAAAAGCAATATATCATTATCGCTATTATGATGAGTGGAGGGATTCTTATGAGATCTTACCATATAGTGCCAGATTGGTTTATCGCATTTTTTTATCCTGGATTAGGGTTTGCACTTTTTTCTTGTGGAACTAGGTTTGTAGCTAGATATATTGAATTTGAATGGGAGTAATTTTACAAGCAGATTATTGGAATGAGAGGTTAGTTATTTGAGTTTGTAGCCAAAAATGTAGGACAATGTATATTGTATTAAAAAACATGCCTTGTATACTATATAGTTTCAAGTATAATGATTATTAATGTTAGTGCATGGGTCATTGTAGGTAATAGGATCAACATTATAAAAAGCATAATTAGGAACCTTTGCAGAATTGTTGGGCTATATGTTGTTAGGCGTTGCTTTAATAATATTAAATGCAGAAATAGGTGATGAAATGAAGATAATAGACGTCAGCAGAGAAGATATCCTAAAAATAGGAATGGAAATGCTAACTTCAGGAAATGTCAGGTCTTTGACGTTAAGAGACTTATCCAGCCAAACAGGAGTTTCTGTAGGGACGTTATATAATTATTTTGGAAATAAAGAACAGCTTAAAAGAGAAGTTTTAGGCTACTTTTGGAAGTTAGCAATGCACCAAGAAAGTGTCCTTGATTGCGAAAATATAGATTTTATCAGCCATGTAGAGCAGGGTTACAGTATTTTTTTTAGGAATTTCCAAAAAATACATAATTCTATGAGTAATAATACTTCGAATACTGCAAATAAATGTGATATGCAAGCAAATTTTCCAGTGAAGCATATTAGTGAAAAACTAGAATCTTGGATTGATAGGTTGATAGAGTTTCATACTGATGAACTGAAAAAAATAGAAGCGATATGCACAAGAACTGAAATCATCAATTATATTGCTGACAGTTATATGGGGAGCTTTCTAAGAGGTGATAACAATCTTGGGATTGCAATGAAAGTATTAAGAGCATACTTATTATAGAATTAAACAAAATTCCAAAAAAATTTCTAGGAATCTTGTAACGAAATGAAATATAAAGGAACAAAGCGGGAATCTATATTTTAAAAAATTGGAATGCATTGGGAAGATAATAGGCTGTTTTGATACCATATGATAGGATATGATAAATATTTTCAATATAATAGAGCGGATGTAGCTTGGTAGTAAGGGGTTTATGGGCAAAAATGAAGTATGTTTTATATTTCCTCAGACCGTATATTTCGTTTCAGAAGAGCAGGTTTCTCGGCGAATTAGAGCATCTAATCCGTAAACAATTACAAGAGGATATCCTCAGCAGATCAGCTGACCATCAAAGAGTTTGTTGACCCGTTTACGCTTATAGGGCTAGAGCAAACCACCCGCTGAGCCTTTTTTAAAAACTCCTTGTCCAAAGCATGCCAAATCTTACTGTGTAAAGCCTGGATTCAAGATTAAGGATTATTTCACTGCCGTTATCCAGCATGATCTCAAGACGGTAACCATCCAATGGCGTTACACCTTTTATCCGACTCATGCATCAACCTCCAAAAACATAAAAAATCTACCACCCTTTAAGTGTATGACGGCTACTTATGTTTTTCTATCATCCGGAGGGTGATTTTGCACAATACGGACGTTCATTGCTAGAAGAATTGTTTCAACAGTACTCTGGATTTGATGCCGAGCTTCTCAAACACACTTTTCATCTGAGTTTTTACGGTGTTTTCAGATATGAACAGCTTTTTCCCGATACCTTTGTTTGAATAGCCCTCGGCGGCAAGTCTCGCTATTTCTTCCTCTCTGCTTGTCAATCCTGTCCTGTACTCTGAGAAATGTTCCTTTTTGATCTGATCCAAGGCCCTTTGATAGGGCTCCGACAATTCAAGAATCCTGGCAATTCCGTCGCGCCTGAAGCCTTCCCTGTACAGCTTCTCAAGAAGTGGCCTGATATAATCGCAGTTCTCTACAAAAGGCATATATACCTTATCCGGAAGAGCCATTTCAAGAGCCCGTCTCATGACATTCAAAGCATCCGCTTCCCTGAATATACGGTTATTAGCCGACGCAATGTAAATATTTGTATATATCAGTGCCAATAGATTCGGGAACACAGAGGCTATCCCTATAAAATGCTTGGAACTGCCGATAAGCTTAAGATATTCACCATTTGTGAGGAGCGTCCTGCCATATACGATATTAATCATGGGAATGATCGGAAACAGCAATCTATAACTGCTGATATCACCTATTGCAAGCCATACGGGCACCTTGTCACCTTTTCCTAGGAGTGCGTAAAGATAGCCTTCGCAGATCTCGACAGTATGGATTAACAGGTATTCCTTTTCCTTTACAATCTCGTCGCGCATACTTTCCAAATGGCCTAGGGCGACGGGAAAATCGCCTTGAACCAAGGCAATGCGCATTTTAAGAAACAGAACGCATATGATATTTGCAACCTGATTCTTTGATTGAGCTTCGTACATTGCCTGGTGCGCCACAATTTCAGCATTTTCGAAGCAACCCGTGTTAAAATGGTATTCGGCACTCATGACGTATTCACCTCCGGCTGCGTTGCCATTTGATAAACGGCTGTAAAGGGGAATGTCCTCCATCATGGTCTCAATATGCCCAATCAATTTTCCGGATTCACGGTAAAACATATATAGAACGGAGGGAGAACCAAATGTCCAGATGGAGTTCGCATACATAATGGAGGAAGGCTCCTTCAGCAACTGGCCCGCTTTTCGATGATGCTTTGCCATACGGCTGATGTCGTTATACCCGGTAAAACTCAGAACCATTTCAAATTCGCCCATAAGACGGTTGCGTTCATTTTCGTTCAAAGTAATATCGTTATCGATATTTCTTACGAATTTATCACAAGTCATCTTGAAAAGAGGAATCTCATTGAATGAAAACAAACGGAACGCAAATAATAGCATTACAAAATGATTTTTGGCTTTAACGGCATCAGGGCATTCGGTAATATATTTCACGACCAGTTCTTTTCTATACGGGGGATTAATGTTGATTGCCTTTTCCACTTCAATGGCTTGAAATACTCCTTCAAAATCACCGCATAAGTAATAATAATGCATAGATTGTATGAAATTGCCGTTTTTCAAATACCAGGACGCCGCTCTCCGATACAAATCGAACTTAATATTCTTTCCTTCAAGCACATCCTTCAAAAAGTTTGTTAAAATGGTATGCACATAATATGCTTTTTGCCTTGTGTCATACTTGACAAATGCGTTTCTATGGGTTATTTCCTCAAGAAGAGCAGTCGTATTGTCTTTTCCCCACATATGAGCGGCCTGATCCGCCGTGAAACTGTCAAATATGCACATCGTCACAAGGAAATCCTTGACTTCTTCCGAAAAGGGTGCGTAGACGGCATTCTCCATTAGCTTATATATGTTCGTTATGTCGGAATAAGTTCCGTTCGCGATGTAATTTAGCATGAGAAGATAAAGCGCACTGATCCAGCCTTCCGTCAGGGCATGGAGCCTTTCGGCATCAAAATCTCGTATGCTTACACCGCAGAGTCTGAAATATTCAGCTATCTCTTTAGGAGTCAACTCAAACATTTCCGTTTTTAAATGATTAACATATCCCTTTAATTTAAGCTCTTCAATATTCTGAATTTCGATGTAACGCGCGGTCAGGACGATATGAAGATTGGATATCTCATTACGCACGACGGATTCAATAAAGGCGTTTATTTCAGCACATCCCGCAAGATGATAATCATCAATGACAATTACCGATTGCTCAGGGAAATCAATGGTGCCTATAATATGCAACGCCTCCTGAATTGATACACTGTCATCAGGAAAGCCAAGCCGGATAAGACTTTGGGCGCAGTTATTGTCAAGGGTGTCCAGTTGCCTGCAAAACCCGTTCCAGAATCCGGTTGAAGTGTTATCATAAATGTTCTGCCACAGCATCTTGGCTGGGTTATTATCAAGATATTCCCTAACTGCCGTTGTCTTTCCGTAGCCCATGGGGGCTTCGACTATTGTCAGAGGATAGTCAAAAATCTCCTTCATGGCATCCGTTATACGATCGGTAAAATAAAAGCTTTTCGTATTGTAGCTTATTCGCATGCTGCAACCTCCGAACAAGAGGGCTGATTGGTTAATATTTTACATTATCTTGCCTAAAAAAGTAACGCTTTTGTGTCAAATATTTGAAAATACGGGGTATAACTCCTCTAAGTAAAAAGGGGCTTGCTTTGAAATCATTACTGACTTCAGAGCAAGCCCCTTTCATTAGCCTGTATAGATTCAATTGTCATTCATTGTTGTCCAGGGTTCCTTCTAAAGTATCTCCCTTCAAGAACATATAATTGGCCCAAAGAGGATGGTCCCTTTTCATGTTTTCCTCCAGGAATTCATACTTCATGGCCTTTTCTAAATGATCGCCCAGGGCATGGGGGACTTCGATACTTAAAATAAGGCCCTGATCTGTCAAATAGTATTGCGCATCTGCTTGGGAAAACAGCCTTATGAGATCCTCGTTGGAATATTGATTTGCTATTTCTTCCTTGATATTAACGCCGGCTGCTTCAAGGTCTAAATCTCTGGAGGGTGCATACATCCAATTGGATTTATAGTCTTCAACAAAGGTTTTGTCTATGACAAATAAATCAGAAAGAGGAATGACGGAATCTTTGTCCAAAGAGATGGTTAGCGTATGGTAGAGACTGACGGGATGAGCTAACGATTCTGCATAGTAGTCTATTTCATAGCGGATGCTCAGGACTATCGGTGAGATTTGAGAATACTCATATATACCGTCGATAGTGAGCGTTTCATCATCAACATTGCTTTGAATGGTCTCGATCAGGTTTTCCATATCATTCATAATCAGATCATTGGCTTGATCAGCTTTTTCCTCAAGACTGGGTTCCAGAGTACTGGTATTGACGAACATGGGATATTTAACGGTGATCCCCTTAACATTCCAATTCCTGGATTCTGTTTCGTATGAATACGGGGGCAGTAATCTGGTAGGACCGTCAGGGTTCATCGTTGCCTTATCAGTAGGCGCTTGCGGTTCGGGTGTTTGCGATTCCAGTGGCTTGGACGTTTGCGTTTCCAGATTTTGTGATTGTTGCTTCTCTGCAACATTCTTTACTGAACATCCCGTCAATTCCAGACACATTATGAAGATGCCCATAAATATCATCAGCTTTTTAGGTAAGTTCATTTTCACTATCTCCCAGCTAATATTTTTCGTTTATTCATTATAATTTCCTTGAAACATCACCCATCAGGTGATCCTAACAATCTTTATGGATTGTGATGTTTCTGCTTTTGTTTTATCAAAACCAATGCCACAACACCTATTACAAGCAAGGAACCGACAATTGATGCCAGAAGGAAACCGGAATTACTAGTCGCTTTCGCACCAACATCAGAGGATGCAGAAGCAGATCCAACCTTGACATCCCATTCTTGTTTCAAGTCGCCGGATTGAGCAATCAACGTCAATTGTCCCTCTTTCTTTCCGGTAAATACCCCGGTTGACGCATCAATCTCTGCCAAATCGGTGTTGGAAACACTCCAATTGATTGGATCTGACACTCCGATTGGCTGAGCGTTCATCTTAAAGGTCTCTCCGACCTGGAAATTGGTCTTGATATCCAGACCCTGAATGGATTTGACCCAGACATTGATATCAAAAGAAAAGGCTTTTTCTGAGCCGTCCACGGAGAGTGTTCCGGTGATAGTTGCCGTTCCGGGCGAAATACCGGTAATAACACCATCTGCATCCACGGAGGCGACTTCAGGATTCTCGGATGTGCATGTGATCATTGCCGGAACATTTCCCGGCGTTACGGATACCACCTTCGCCGTTTCCCCGACAGGCAGAGCAGAGCGGGAAGGCGTCGCAGTCACCAATGGTATGGAATAGACTAAACCATCTCCGATATCGGTTTCTGATCCGGCAACGGTAAGGGGTTCTTCGCCTTTCTCCAATACCATATCATGGGCCGCTTTCATCATGGAATCAGCGGAACCATAAATGAGGATGGGTGTTTCAGTATCAATGCGATAAACAGCGCTGAGGTCGTTGGCAATCAGGAATTCCCCGATTAGTACGCCGGTGTCTGCAAAAACAGCCTTCATATCATAAAACCAGCCGTCTACTTCCGTATCGGACATTTCCAGCCGGTATTCCCCGTTATTGTGATTCAGGCTGGTCGCCGCTGTCGCGAGGCCTTCAAGCAGTTCTCCCGCCGATTCCGGTGTAACCTCAAGAGACTTTTCCAGCCAGATGTAGATTCCCTCGACTGGAACGGGGAGAGTGCCGGTTTGTGTGACTGTGACTGTATCTCCATCAAGAACAAACCGCAGTGAAACCAAGCCGCTTTCCGTTTCTTCTTCACAGGTGCCGGTTCCGTTTTCTTCCACATGGAAAGTGCCCGATAAACGGAAGTCTGTGGTCATATCTTCAGCTTCACTGCCTTGCATTACATCGAGTTCAAACAGTACACCCCCATTATCCAGAGGCAACAGCTGCAGCTTTCCGCTGTTGTACTGGTTTCCGTCCTTCTGGTTGAAGGTGCCGCTCACCCCATACCAGTCATCCGGCGAAGCGGCCTGTACGGGTAAGTATCCCGTCAGACACAGAAGGAAGGTCATGAGTAGGGCGGCAAGCCCCCGGAGACATACCGTTATGAACGAAAAACCAGCAGTTTGATTTCCTTTAATATTATGTGTTTTATCAATCCACATTGCGTTCGTCTCCTTTATATAGATATCGTGATGGTTGTTTGCTTTGGATTTCCGCCATCTACCCAATACTTGAGTATGTAGCTGCCGCTCTTCATTTTAACACCCTTATCCGGGTAATAATTCCATTTAGCCCACCAGTTACTGTTATCAGATGAAGCTGTATAGCTGAACGATTTAATGAATTTTCCGTCGTTCGTATAGAGTTCAACGTGAAACGTCTTGCCCTTCCCGTTGACAGACGTGAAGTTGAATTGCTGACTGTAGGTGCCGTCCGCGTTTTTGACTTTGTAAGTATCTTTGAAAGCTATAATGATAGTTTTCTTGTGATTCACTACCCAAGAGAAGTTCTTTGAATTTCCATATGCATTCGTGGCTACTACGTTCATTTTGTACTGACCTTCAGGCGTATTGGCATAACTTCTTGAAAATGTATACTGTCTGGTACCGGAGGTGTAGCTCGATGATATGTTATTCCAACGTGTATATACGTTACCATTTGCATCTGTTAAAAAAATTTCAAAAGTTGCGAATCCATTGTCCGGAGTGGTCAAATCGATGACCATGGAGAATTTTCCATCCTTGTTGTAGCTCTTTACAAGTGTCGCATTGCCGTCAGTTCCCGCGGTTGTGGTAACCGGCATCAAAATAACTGTACAAACAAATACCATCAGCAAGGCCACGAACCGTATGTAGAACCGTTTGTTCATAAATTAAACCTCCTTTGTAAGCTGATTTAAATCTAAAATCAGCCATTACGCGTTGTATGTCATGAATGTGATCATTTCATGACATTTTGATAATATATTATAAGAAACATGTATACTATCACCCAACGGGTGATATCTTAGGGAAAAAATTTATGTGTAATTTCTTATAGTGGCCAGAGATTTTGACCAAGTGTGTTTGTGTATCAGCATAATGAATTATGCCCGTTTCATCTTCCCATGATTGAACAACACCGTAAAAGACGAATGAGGAGATAGTGAATCTGTTGATAAATCACCCGCTGGGTGATTTTCATCCATTAAGCAGAGCGATATGATTTATAAAAAAGATAAAGGAGTGAAAGCAACATGAAAAGTGACGGTCTTATTCTTGATTGCATCGATTTTTCATGATTAAAAAGTATTATTGAATTAGACTTCACTGGAAAAAGGGGTATGTGATGAATGATTTATTGATCTTTTCAGCTATCGGACTGATTATAATGGTTCTGGGTTTGCTTTTATTGAAGCGTGAAAAGAGATTATTTAAAGATCCTGTAACGACCCATGCAACGGTAGTAAACTATTATAACTATATAGATCCTTCGGCAAGTCACATCAGGACTATGTACACAATGGCGGTTGAATATTGCCTTCCGGATGGCCAAGTGATTCATGCACGTGAGCAAGAAGGTTCAACCAATAAAAAATATGCTGTTGGCACAGAAATCGATATCGTATACAGCAGAGAAAAACCAGATTTTTTTATTGTAAAAGGTGATAAATCCAGAATGCGTATTTTATATGGGATGATTGTTACAGGCATCTTAATGCTGGCAGTTGGCATCATTACCGTGATTAATGGTGGATAGAGCATTTATGATGTTGTTGTCAATGTGAAAGCGAAATATTTCACAGTAAAGATGATGACAAACGATGACAAACTTTAAATACCTAATGGTGTTCGAAATGAAAATTATAGTTAACCAAGGAGGATGCTATGAAAAGAATATTTAGTGCTTTATTAGTCGTAGTATTGGCATTCACAATGCTGGCAGGATGTTCATCCGGCAAGCAGACGGCAAGTCAAAAAACAGAAGAAGAGCTGAGGGCTGAGATCAAGGAGGAAATGGCAGCCTCTCAAATTGTGCTGTCGGCTCTTATGACCAAGGACGAAATCATAAATAAGCTTGGGGAGGGCTACACCTTTGAAACCGAGCAAGATAACGGTTATTTTACATATTGTTCCTCCCTGAAATACGAGGGCATTACATTTGACTTCTTTTATGATACAGAAAAGCTGCCGGAAGGCAAAACTCCGGACGTCATAACAATAGCTTCGGACAAATATGTCTTTAATTATGACTTCAAAGTTGGAGAACCTGCTCAAAAGGCTTTTGATTATTGTGAAAAGAATTTTAAACATGCTTATGACATGCATATGGGACAGAATATTTTCGACGCATTTTTGTACAAGGAGAAGAAAAGCTCCGGAGAAACGGTGGATACGAATATGACTCTCAGATGGGAATATGATAAGGAAGGCGATTTTTCCAGTAAAAGGGAAGTGCCTGCCGATGCTGGAATAAAAACCGTCCAATTAATTGTCCCATTTGATTAATATTGTCAATAGAAAAATTAACCGTGAGTATTTGCTCATCACAGGATTGTTAAACGGCAAATCCCGTGATGCAGTTGATAATCAATAAAAGCCCTGCAGGATTATTGGTAATTAAGTTGTTATTGCCAATCATTCTGGGCCTGGTGTTTTGGAAGATAAGAAATAGGAAATTTGTTACTTATTACGTAATGCTAGTTGTGGTTGTTTATGAATCGTCATAACAATACATATAAATTGGGTTACCAATTATATAGGTATGGAAGAGCCGCCTGGTTAAATCTGGGCGGTTAATCTTTTATTAAAAAAGAACAAGTGCATCAAGCGGTGAATGGGATATTGGGGATTTGCAGGGATCAAAGCGATTCCTGTACGTATCTCAACATCCACCAGTGAAGGCCAGAGGTGATGATTACTACCGGATACTAAAAGTGAAGTAGCCATGGGATTTCCTGGCTTTAATTTTTTAATCGAAGTTTGTCCCTGTCACAGGGCTAAAAGATTCTGAGGGTTAATTTTATGTGATGTTAATTTAATAGCAAAACGTAGTCTTAAACTGAGAATGTCCATTCATAGAATAAATGAAGGTTAATTCAAAGCTGTCCATAGTATCTAAAGTAAAATACTCTGTTTTAAAAGGGGTGGAGGATACGGACGAAGAATTTCGAAAGGTGATGGAAAAGTCAATAGAAGAGGGAACAAAAGAAGAATGCAAAAAAGTGTTGGAGGAATTAAAGGGGGAACTGAAAGAGAAGACATACGAAGAGACAAAAGATAAAATCGAGGAAGGAATACAGGAAAACCAAAAGGAAGCGAAGGCCAAGGAATCAAAGTTCGAGGTACTGAAAATACATTTTAAACCCTTATTTAAGCATAAAAAGGTCGTAACAACGGTCATTTTCCTAGGTGTTTTGTTTCTTGTCTATTTTGGAATGACGATTTATTTTATGAACCATTTTTATTTAGGCTCAAAGATCAATAATATCGATGTCTCAGGAAAAACTGTTGCCGCAGCGATATCGACATTAAGGTCTCAGCTTCAGGATTATACATTAAACCTGAAAGAGCGAGATGGCAAAAGTGAACGTATAAAAGCCGCTGAAGTCGGTTTAGCGTTTAATTTAGAGGATGAAATCCGATATTTTAAGGAAGGCCAGAATCCGTTTAATTGGGTTGCAGCTATTTTTAACTCGAAGAAATCCCAAAAAACAATCGAACTTTCTTTTGACGATAAATTCCTAAAGGATCGAATCGACCGACTGACTTGTTTTGATTCAAGCCATGTTGTAGAACCTAAAAACCCAAGCTTTCTGTATACGGATAAGGGTTATGTGATCGTAAATGAGGTCCTTGGGAACAAGGTGAATAAGGATGTATTATTTTCCCAAGTAGCTAAGGCTATACATATGGGGCTATCAGAATTAGACTTAGAATCTTCCGGAGCTTATATCAGGCCAAAGTATACCTGTCAATCGGAGGAAGTTGCCAAAAATAAAGAACTTCTTAACAAATATGCTTCAGCAAAGATCACCTACACATTTGGAGAGGGTAGGGCATCTTTGGATGGCTCGATTATTAATCAATGGCTAACATTGGACGAGAACTATGAAGTTCAATTGGATGAGAATAAGGTCAAAGAATATATTAATGAACTATCAAAAACGCACAGTACTGTGGGTAAAACACGAAGTTTTATAACATCATCCGGAACTACGGTTGCTGTAGGCGGTGGCGATTATGGCTGGGCCATTGACACAGCGAGGGAAACAGAAGATTTAATATTAGCAGTTAAACGAGGTCAAACGATTACGAAGGAACCGACCTATAGTCAGAAAGCCTTTGTCCTTCCTAATGAAAATAATGATATTGGAAATACCTATGTAGAAATAGACTTGTCTAAGCAGCATGTATGGTTTTATAAAAATGGTTCGCTGATCGTTGAGGGAAGTGTAGTTTCAGGCAATGTGAGTGCCGGTCATTCTACCCCGAAAGGGGTTTACCGGTTGAAATATAAGCAAAGGAATGCGATCTTAAGGGGAGATGATTACGCCGTGCCTGTTAGCTATTGGATGCCCTTTAATGGAGGGATAGGGTTACACGATGCTAATTGGAGGAGTGCCTTTGGAGGAAATATCTATATGATCAATGGTTCACATGGCTGCATCAATATGCCCTACAACGTAGCTCAGGCAGTATTTAATAACATTGATGTCTATACTCCTGTTGTGTGCTATTAAAACCCTGATGGTAGTTCGAGCCCAACTAAATTAAAACTGCATCTTGACGAAACCATCCTTTCCGCATCTCTTATTTCTTTCCCAAATACGTCGAACTCGGCAGATACGGTATGTTGAGATTATAACCTTACCTATTCAGAATGATTCCTTTTATGATAGCAACCTCTTCATGGGTATTCAAACGCTGAGGCAATTTGTGCTGAGCTGTGCTTCATGCTGACACAGTCTAAAAAGCCATAGTTATCAATAAGCAAATTGGCAGCGAACAAATTGGCTTCTCGTTCACAGATCTCAGCAACATTAACTCGCCGACGGATAATCGAAATAAGGGTAGAGCCATTCGTAAAAAAGGTCGTCCAGCTGGGGGAAGACTTTTTTAGTTTTAAAGGTTCTATCAAGAATGCAATTTAATGCGACAAATTTCTGTTATACTTTGAGTTACAATTAAAGCAAAATGTATAATTGTCAAAGTAGACTTGCTATTTATGTAGAACTAGATAGCAGCATGTTTTTGGTGCTCCCTAATTAGGAATTTTCAACAAGTAGAATCGGAGTGATCTGATGATAAATAATTCAGTTGAAAAAGAAAATGAGCTATTGGATAAAGCATTCCATGCAAGTCCTTGTTTAATGGCTATCAGCACTATTTCGGACGGCTGTTATATCAAAGTGAATAAATGTTTTGAGGAAACAACAGGTTTTTCAGCCGAAGAAGTAGTTGGTCGGACTTCAGTTGAACTTAACATTTTCGATATCCCAACTCGAGTTAGAGTATCAAAATTGCTTATTAATCAAGGAACCCTAAAGAACATAGAAGCTAGTTTTCGAACAAAAGATGGGTGTATACGCGTAGGTCTATTTTCAGCTGAAATAATAGATTTTAATGGTCAAAAGTGTATTTTAAGTGTAGCCAATGATGTAACCGAATTAAGGAATTACGAAAAGGAAGTTTCGAAGCTCGAAAGAATGAACTTGATAGGACAAATTGCGGCCAGTATAGGACATGAGATTAGAAATCCTATGACCACGGTACGTGGATATCTCCAGTTGTTGGGCGTAAAAGCTGATTATAGGGCGGAGAAAGCAACCTTCGACCTTATGATCTCGGAGCTGGACCGTGCTAATGAGATTATCGCGGAGTTTCTCTCGTTGGCACAAATAAAAAAAGTAGAACTAAAATCGAAAAATCTTAACGACATTATTAGTAATTTATACCCACTCATAGAGGCGGACGCCTTCACCCAAAATAAACAGATTTGTTTCATTCCAGAGGTGATTCCTAACGTAGAATTAAATGAAAAAGAAATCTCCCAACTAGTTCTTAATTTAACACGCAATGGATTTGAGGCGATGGAAGAAAGAGGATACCTTACTATTAGAACTTGTTTAGAGGGTAAGAGGGTAGTTCTTCAGATCGAGGATGAGGGGAGTGGCATTCCACCAGAATACCTTAACAAGTTAGGAACGCCTTTCTTTACAACTAAAGATTATGGGACTGGATTAGGTTTGGCAACTTGTTATAAAATTGTAGAGAATCACAATGCCAAGATTCTCATCAATTCAAGTTCTAGCGGGACAAACGTCTGTGTTCTTTTCCCTATAAGATAAATTAGCTTTGTTAGTATAAACGATAACGACCAATTAGAAAAATCATTCACCCCGTCCATTCTAAGATAAGGGGAAGGTCGTAACTCTAGTTTGCTAAAGGAGGTAACTGTGGTAGTTAAGGGATGTGCTTGTGTGGGATGAAATTCTAATTTAATTATAGGTATTAACATGCTCCCTACATTACTGAAGTGCAGGGTTATTTTTTGCCATTATTCACTTTTCGGCATGTTTCGCCGTTAATGTGGAATATAGTTGTCGGCAAGGATTAGTTTTGTTACGTGGATAAGGAGTACACGCTGTATTTGTGGTTAAATTAAGCATACAGATTTTTGTTCAATGCCGGTACTTTTAATTGGAAGCTCCAACGTAGACCAAGAAAAGCACCGGCTTCCACATATATTCGATAGCTAGAGAGCTTAGTTGTCAGGAAGAAGGAACAAGCTAGTATTGAGTTGCAAATACTAGCGATGGGTCACAGAAAATAAGAAGCAGAAATTGTCTGCTTCCTATTTTGTCATTTGATGTTAAGTTATTGAAAGATATAGATTATCAACTTCCCCATTCATGATATAGGGTAAAAATTGCTGTATCTTATCAAAAGACCAATTCCACCATTGTATCTGTTGTAATTTATAAATGGTTTCTTCATCAAAACGCTTTTTAATTTCTTTTGCGGGAATACCACCAACAACTGTATATGGAGGAATATCCTTTGTTACAACTGCTCTTGTTCCTATGATTGCACCGTCACCAATATGAACGCCGGATAATATAACTGCTTCATATCCTATCCAAACATCATTACCAATTACAATGTCCCCCTTATTATCCCATGCAGACATAACATGTTCTTTACCCAAATTCCATTTTTCAAAGAATATTGGAAATGGATAAGTAGAAATTGATTTAAGAGTGTGATTGGCACTAGTAAAAAGAAACTTTGCTCCACAGGCTATGGAACAAAACTTGCCTATAATTAATCTGTCTTTATTGATAGGATATTGATACAGCACATTATTCTTTTCAAATTTCGTGGGGTCAGAAACAAAATCATTATACATAGTGTAATCGCCAACTATGATATTTGAATTTGTAATTACACCTTTTAAATATACTGTTTCAAAGTCATTGGTTCGCGGATATATTTTTTTATCTGGAATAGTCATAAAAATCCTCCTAAGTTTATTTTATTCAACTATTCCAGTTACTACAATGCACTTTTTCACTTTATCACCAACATTCAATTATATCTTTATCTACATCAACAAAGCCAATCGTAAGTGGTTCGTTAGTCCTCTGGGCAATTTTTATCATCCTATCCAAAAAATCAAGGCCAGCACGGCGATTGTATAATTCATCAATTAGTGACATCTGATTAAGCTTTACCTCATTTGACTGTATTTCTCGCTATTACTTTGGATTTCATGTAAAGGCCACCATAGATTAAATTCTGTGCTTTGCATCATCAATCCTGCCTGTTACAAATTATACTAGTATAATTTCGCTCCTATTAAGATTATAAGCATTGTATTATTATAATTCTAGAAAAACTTGAGTAAGGTAAACAAAAAATGCTTACTTAAGAATATCTACTGATTCGGGGGAGGATATCAAATGAATGTTATATCACTAAAACTTGTTTGTTTTTCACCTACAGGGACAACAAAGGCGATTATTCAAGGTGTTGCGCGCGGAATTAATCATAGCACTGTGGAGTTAATCGATATAACTAAACCAGATGCCAGAAAGCAACAATTACAAACATCGGAAAACGAGTTGCTTCTTGTTGCTGTGCCAGTTTATATGGGAAGAGTGCCTGCACTTTTAAGTGAATGGCTCCATGCGATTAAAGCTCGTAATACACCTGCTGTATGTATTGTTGTTTATGGCAATCGTGTATATGATGATGCATTACTTGAGCTTAAAGATATTTTGTTAGAACGTGGATGTAAGCCGATAGCCTGTGCGGCATTCGTTGGAGAACACTCCTTTTCAAGTTCCAAAACGCCAATTGCCGAAGGCCGTCCAGATGTAAGTGACTTAAATCACGCAGAATTATTCGGGCGCAAAATAAATGAAAAACTACTATCTATTTCATCAATCGATTACATTTCTAATATAAGCGTACCGGGCAACTATCCCTATGGAGGAATAACAGATCTATGGAGTGTTGATTTTATAGCAATTAGTACTAAGTGTACGCAATGCGGAATTTGTGCAGAGGGGTGTCCTGTTGGGGCTATCGATTCAGAAAATTGTAATTTGATTGATACGAAAAAATGTATCACGTGTTGTGCCTGCATCAAGAACTGTCCACTAAATGCCAGAACGATTAAAACCGGTCCAGTTAAAGACGCAGCAATGCGACTAAATAAACTGTATAAAGAGCGAAAGGAGCCGGTATTCTTTTTTAGTTAGAAATAAACTTAGCAGAGTCTGAGATTATTGAATTTTTACCAACTAAGTATGCTCAGGGATTTGAAAGCTTTATTATGAGCCTAGTCCGCTTGAATGCATTGAAATATCTCAGTAGAGGATTTTTATACAATAACTGCTAAGCAAATAGCGGAAAAACTAGAGATAAATATACGAACCGTTTATCGTTATACTGATTCACTCTGCGCAAGCGGGGTACCGATTGTATCAGATGCAGGGCAGAACGGTGGATATAGTTTACTGAACAATTTTATCCATGTGCCATTATTGTTCAATATTGAAGAACAAAAAGCATTGCTTCATGCGGCCGTATTTGCAAACGAAGCGGGATACCCTTTCAGTGAGTCTTTAAACAGACCTTGGAAGAGCTGGAGTGGGCTTGTAGCAAACGAAAATTCTGTAGAGATTGAATATCGGACAAGCCATGAAGAACAACCCCGGCCAAGAGTGATTGATCCTTATGGAATGCTCTATTGGAACAATAAATGGTATACGGTTGGATTTTGCCATCTTCGAAACGAAATCAGAATTTTTCGGGCTGAACGAATTTTTCGGATACAGCGGACGCAAATAATGTTTAAAAGGCCGGAAGCTTTTTCTGCCAGGAAATTTTTTTCACAAAGTCTTTTACCGGATTTTGAAAGTAAGGATGGGGTGGTTTCGTTAATTATTAGTGGTCGGTCAGAAGCTTTGGATGATTTGTGCATTCATTGGTTTTTGGGTCATTACCTGAAAGAGCGTACGTTAAATCAAGCGATTTTTTTACTGGACGAAAGATCACTTCATGCATATGTACCTTATTTCCTTCTATCTTACGGAAAGGCTATTAAAGTGATTGAACCGCAGAGTTTAAAGAAGAAGCTTGTTTCTATTGCATCGGAATTAAAGGAATATTATCAATTATGATAGATTCACTGACAGTAGTTGTCAGTGAATCTGTTATGTACAATTAAGGGAAGTCAAAAACATGGTATTTGACCATGCTCTATCATGAAAACAAGCGTATGTAACGCATACTTACCCGAAGGGACCTATTCTTCAACATGAATCCGTTTTCCATTTTCTTTGTTATAGTAAACTCTTAACGTCTTATTTGTGGTAGGATCGATAAAAACCTCATCAGTTTTTAGAAAACCTTCAGGAACTTTCTTGTAATTGCCTTTGCGTTTGTCATAGAATTTCCAGGAGATGATACCAATAAAAATAAGCAATAGAATTAGGAATCCATAAAAAAATAAAACATATTTCATATTCAATCCTCAATAACGACAGCGGTTCCATAGGCCACAATTTCGGACATATTGTTCATAATCGCAGAGCTGTCGAAGCGCATCATAACAACAGCGTTAGCGCCCATGAGGCTGGCGTTTTTAACCATGCGGTCAATAGCTTGCCTTCGGGCGTCTTCAATCATCTCTGTATATTCCATAATCTCTCCGCCTACCAGCCCTCTGAGCCCGGCCATAATATCTTTGCCGATCCCGCGAGATCGAACAACCAGCCCAAAGACTTGACCTTTAACTTCTGCTACTTTTTTACCCGGTAAATTTTCTGTTGTAACAACAATCATGAAAATCATCCTTTCCAACTTCCTAACCTTATTATGTCTGGAAAAGGATAAAAATTGCAAGAAATTTCAAGGAGTTATTTAGATGGAAGAGGCAAGGCAAGTCTAAGTGGCAAAAAAAATACGTTGGTTGAGAGACGATTCTCTCACCAACGCATGATGATTGGAGTTTTATTTACTTATAGTTAATCCCAGGCTTACATACCATTGAGATGATGTTTCTTCCTTGTTCCCAGAGTACTAACGAAATGAAAGATTTGCCCAAGCCCCAGACCACAAATCAAGGCAACAATAGCAGCAATTGCTCCATACATGGGACCATTAAGAGCAGCGGTGGTGCAAAACCAATCAATTAAGCCTACGGTATTCACTTTAACCTCTTGCTTTGTGCTTCCTAACAAAATTCCATTACGGACAGCATAGGCCTGAATCGTTATATCGCTTTTGGGCATTGTTGCCGGAAGGGTTATTGCGACGGAATAGTTTCCCTGGTCAATGTTTAACTGACCATTATTAATGCTGTAGGCGCTGCTTTTCCGATAAATATCAACCAAGCCATTGATGAATTCTGTGGCTGTAGCGCCGGAGACGACAGTTTCTTGTCCGTCCTTTCTGGAAACGACTGAAGCGTCGTCTTTGACAGCATTGAAATCAGAATCGATGCCTATTTGCTTACTCAGTGCCGGAGTTAAATTGGCTAAAGGAGCAGAAGACCATACTTGATAAAAGCGGGGCATATTTTTCACGTCATAATGCTCTGAATTAAGCCAAAAAGGTCCGACCTTGGATTTCTTATCCAGGGAAACAACGGTTTCCGGAGAGGAACTAAGCTTTAGGTAAATATCGTCGTTTTCAGGTGCATCACCGGTAATTTTCAACTCGGCGCCATTAAAGGTCATTCCGATATTGATTTCACTGATATTGGTCTTTAAGGTTAATTCAGAGGCCCAGGCTTGATTCGTGACCATGAATATGAATATTATCACAAACGTTGCAATAAGGCTTGACCGCATTTTTAGTTTTATCATCAGTGCCCTCCCGAAAGAGTGATTAGTGAAGCTGGAGCAGCAAAGAGCATAAACAGCATTTTTACCATGACGGCCAGTACAATAAGGGCAAAGACTACCCTTAATTGCTCGCCTTTAAATAATCTTCCCACTCTGGCCCCCACCTGCGCTCCCAGAGATGAACCAACCAGCAGCACCATGGCTAACAACAAATCTACAGAATGATTGACTGTTCCCTGAGCAACCGTAATATTAATGGTATCAAAAACTTCCAAAAACAGATTGGTGCCAATGGCAATAAACATTGGCAAGCCGAGCATATAATACATAACTGGTACCATAATAAACCCGCCGCCGATACCCAGCAAGGCGCATATAATGCCGATTAAAATTCCTACTATGAACAAAGTTACAATTGAACATTCTATGTTAGAAACCTTAAAGCTCATTTTCAAAGGTAAATTCTGCATTAACCAAGACAAGGCGGGTTTTCTATTGGCTTCAGCTCCTTGGTTTGTCTTGTTTTTACGCAAGGAGTTAACACTTTCAAAAAACATAAAGGAACCAACAATGCCTAGCATAACAACATATAAAATTTTTACAACAAAATCAAAATTCCCCATACTTCTCAGTAAGCTGACCAGTGTGGTGCCATAGGTGCCGCCCAGCAGCCCGCCAACGAGAATGAAAAATCCCAGTTTAAAATCCACATTCCCATTTCTGCTGTGAGCTAAGGTTCCCGAGGCTGTGGCTGCAACGATCTGATTAGTATCACTGGCTGTAGCAACAGCCGGTGATACCCCCGCCATCATTAAAAGGGGAGTAAGGAGAAATCCTCCGCCTACACCAAACAGTCCTGATATTAATCCTACCATACCGCCCAAACCTAAAAACATAAATATCGATACGGGCATTCCGGCTATAGGAAAAAATATATGCATATTAAACCTCCTATGTCGCAATGAAACTTCAATGATTAGTTTCTTAGTAAAATGTCTTTATCAAAAACAACGTTTCTATTTTTTCGGGTTAGTAAGCTATAGGTAACCGTACCTGATATGAGTAATGCTATGATCAAAGCTGATATTCCATAGGGAAAGTATTCAACTTCTGAGTCGCTTGGGGTATAAATATTACCGGCTGAGTCTTTCCAGGCATAGATGGTCATCGTATCTTTATCCTGTTCCACAATCTGATGGCGGTCAGGATTATAGTAATGAGTAAAAACATCGGTTTTTAAAAAATTGATGCCTAAGCTAAATAACAATATAGCTATTAGGAATATAAAACCACATAACTTAACGTTAACTTTGGATTGAGATTTTTTTTCTTGGATGCTTGGGGTATGCATTATAATCCTCCTTTCAAAAATCGGGAATAACTTTTTTCCTCTCCTAAGATTTTTTCTTTGCCTTTTCTTTGTACTAGTACTAGTGCTAATTAGTGCAATTTCCATGCCAAATAAAAAAACAGGACTTTCCCGCTGAAGTCCTGTTTATATCAGGGTTTACAAGCTTAATCGTTTTTTAGTTAATTTCATAACCAGGCAAAAAACTCCCGTTCGATTAATAGCAGCTATAGAAAATACCTATATAAACTGCTGTATTCAACAAAATCGCCGGCAGTGAAGGAAACCCCCACGTGTGAGCAGAAATCTTCCCAAGTCACTGTCAGCTGCACATTTAAATTTATATATAAAATCTTCACCATTGAATTTTGTTATACCAAAGTTCTTATTCTTCAAAACCAAACTGTTTGATTTTTTCATAAAGCGTACGGCGGCTAATATCCAACTGATTAGCA
This sequence comes from Desulfosporosinus orientis DSM 765, assembly GCF_000235605.1. Lineage (GTDB taxonomy): Bacteria > Bacillota > Desulfitobacteriia > Desulfitobacteriales > Desulfitobacteriaceae > Desulfosporosinus > Desulfosporosinus orientis. The sequence goes on along the minus strand of NC_016584.1, from coordinate 3,923,975 downwards.
GTGATGGTACGGTTCCAGTTATTTTCCTCTAATGCTTTGAGAATAATCTGTTGTTCCACATCTTCAAGTATCCCTTTTAAAGACTTGTGGCCAGTGTAAGCACCAAAATCGATCCCTTTTTCTCCGTTTAGGATATTAAAAGGTAAATCTTCAACGGTAATTACTTGACCAGTGGACATGAGCACCATCCGTTCGCATACATTCTGCAGTTCTCGCACATTACCCGGCCAACGATATTTCTGCAGCTTTTGGATTGCTTCTTGGGTTACTCCTTGTACTTTTTTATTCCACTTATTATTGCTTTTTTCAATAATGGAAGCAATTAATTCCGGGATATCCTCTGTTCTCTCCCGCAGCGGGGGGACGAAAATGGACACGACATTTAAGCGGTAAAAAAGATCTTCACGAAAACGACCTTCTTCGACCTCTTTGCGCAGATCTTGGTTCGTTGCGGCTACGATACGCACATCAACTTTTTTTGTTTCATTGCTTCCGACCCGTTCGTATTCTTTTTCCTGTAATACGCGTAATATTTTAGCTTGGATAGACGGCTTCATTTCTCCGATTTCGTCCAAAAAAATCGTACCCTTATTAGCAATTTCGAATTTACCCAGTTTACGGGTTTCAGCGCCGGTGAAAGCTCCTTTTTCATAACCGAACAATTCTGTCTCCAGCAGGTTTTCCGGAATAGCGGCACAATTAATTTTGATATAGGGATAATTCAGCCTGTTGCTGTTGTCATGTATAGCACGGGCAACCAGTTCCTTGCCTGTACCGCTTTCACCCTGAATAAGCACAGTCACGTTAGTGTCTACCACCCGGCCAATAATTTTATAAATCTCCTGCATTTTTAAGGATTGTCCGATTAAAGACTTCTCGGGTTCATTTTGGGCAGGAGAAGTCTTTACTGTCGCTATATCGGAATGTTCCCGGTTAGTGGCTTTTTCTATAATTGCTAATAAATCATTTAATTTGAAGGGTTTTACAATATAGTTATAGGCACCTAATTTCATAGCTTGAATGGTTACGTCCGTACTGCTATAGGCGGTCATTAATATTACCGGAATGTCATCCCCGGTTTGCTTGATGAATTTCAGTACTTCCATGCCGCTTAACTCGGGCATGCGGTTATCCAATAAAACCACATCCGGATGCAGATGCTTAATTTTGCTAAGGGTATCGATACCATTTGATGATTTTTCCACAAGGTAACCATTGTCTGTTAAAGTATCTTCCAACATTTCCAAAACTATCTGTTCATCGTCGACGACCAGCACTAATTTTTTGTTCATTAGAATACCTCCATCAAAGCCGCAATAATCATGTCCCTTTTCAAATAATCTGCTAGGTTAGCTTCACTGCCGGCGGTTGTGGAAACTATCCGTTTTCTTCCGGGGAATAACGATGCAAAAATACTGTGAACGTTGTACCTTTACCGGGTTCACTGTTCACTTCAATGCTTCCTTCATGGGCTTTAACTATTTCATAAGCTATTGTCAAGCCAAGTCCGCTTCCTTTAGCCCGGGTGGTAAAAAACGGATCAAATAAAAGTGGAATTTCATCAGCGGCAATTCCAACACCTGTATCCGTAAATTCCATATAGAGCAAGCCATCACAGATGCCTGTGCGTATGGTTAACTGACCGCCATTAGGCATAGCCTGGTAAGCATTATAGATGATATTTTTGATCACTTGCTCCATCTGCTCCGAATCCATGCTAGCCAGAGGCAGATGGGGGGTGAATTCCCGGACAATGCCTACATTATCCTGATTTAGTTCAATTAATATCTGCAATGACACTTCCAACAATGAATTAATATCACCGGGAGCAAAGCGTGTGTCTGCCGGACGGGCAAATAAAAGAAGCCTTTCCAGAAGCATGTTTAACCTGTTAATTTCCCTTTTAATATTGCCCCAGGAGCGGGCTGAGGGATTTTTTGCTTTTTCCAGGTATTCAACATAACCACTAATTGAGGTTAACGGGTTTCTAATTTCATGGGCTACACCGGCAACCAATTTCCCCAGAGCGGCCAGTCTTTCCTGCAGTTGGTTTTTTTGCTGCAAACGGGTACTTTCAGTTATATCGATACAATGGAGCATTGTGCCGATGACGCCCGACCTGCCATTGATTAAATGGGAGGTATTAACCAATAGTTCCCGAGTTTCCTGGTCTGCATTAACTAAGGAATATTTTTTTTCCTTAATTAAAGGACCCTCTTTCAGGGTGTTCCAAAGTATTCCTGGAAAAGGGGAGCCGCTGGGAAAGCCTTGATCTACCGGGCAATCCAAGCAGCAGGTATGGAGTCCTAACATCTGGTGAGAAGCCGGATTAGCCATGATTACCAATCCCTTATTGTCGATGGCCACAACAGCATCACTGATGGATGTTATAATTATTTCATTGAGACTTTGTGTTTTTCTCAATTTAGAAGCTAAATGGTTGATCGCTGCAATAATTTCACCAAATTCACCTGACTTTTTCTGAAGGTTATTGTTTAAGTCTGACTCCAAAGCATGTAAACCGGCCTTAATATCATGGACACCGGCGATAAAATTTCGTATTAATAGTACTGAGCCTCCCAGTCCCAAAAGTAACGCAATGCCTATGACCAGATAAGCTATTTGCTTTTCCCTGTCAATTTGTTCTTGAATGCCGGTAAGATTAAGGTTTTCAATTCCCCAAATCACACCTTCAAATTTGCCGTCACGCACCACTGGTTTACTGATCTCGATAATTGTTCCAGTGCGTCGTTCCGTCATATCCATAAATTGCTTTTCTGCATCTTTGCTAATTTGTCCGTTGGTTTGTTCACCCAGTGTTACAAATCTCCGGCCAAGGTAAAAACCCCCTGTTCCGTTGACCACAATCGTGTGCAGGTTGTAAGAATAAAAGCCGACTTCTAATTCCGGAAATTCGCTGGTGTTTGTAGCAATAAAATTCTTCAAGATTAAACGAATTTGGTCTTTATTAAGATCTGTCGATTCAGTGGACATCGTAGTTATTTTAGAACTCAGTGTAGTATCTAACCTGTCAACTAATACATTTAGTTTATCCCGTTGGTGCTGGACTAAAAATTGTTCCGCATAATTTACGTTGTACAACATATAGCCGGACAGCAACACCGGTAACGTTAATAAGGTTATTATAAACAATAAAAGTTTATTGCGAACACACCATCGGTAAATTGACACGAAGTTCACCTCACGACCCATTTTATCACTAAAAGCTCTTTAAATGGAAATATCGAAAAATATTATTGCAGAAATTAATCGAATCCACTGTCTTTCCATAATATCTACGAATTTACCTTTTCATTTAACGTTTAAAAGATAAAACGTTAAATGAAAAGGTAAATTCTCGATTCTGCCAAAGCATTGAAGATGCAAGGCTAAGGTCAACTCATTTTGCTTTACAGGAGTAGAAATAGGCTGTATAATGCCACTAAAGAGATCTTATCTCTGTTTTTCCCATGAGAAACAGACATCTGAAACAGTGTGCAAAACTAAATTCCACATGTCGTTGTCGTGCAGGACTAAATTCGGCAGTGGATTCCCCCGCGAGATGAGTGTTATTTCAAGAGCGATTGTTTTAGAGTGACCTCATCCGGAGGAATTTGAACCAGTTTCAGAAGATCATGCAACTTAGGATTTAAAAGCAAAAGAGACAGCCTGAACGGAGTGCAGCCGTTCAGGCTGTCTCTTGCTTCACTGTTGATGTGGTTCATTAACAGAGTAGCATCGTTCTGGTCGTAAGCATCCAGACTCTGCCCCTTGGGAATGACATAGCGCAGGTATTCATGGTTCTTCTCAAGCATTCCTTTCTGCCAGGAACTGTTTGGATTACAGTAAAAGATCCGGGTCCGGCTTGCCCCGTGACGATTGCATTCCAATCGTTGAGGGTTCTGAAATTCAGTTCCGTTATCGGTAAGGATGAGCGGGAAAAGGTCCTGGAAGGTTGGGACCCCCAGCTTTTCCGAAAGCGTATCAAAGACTTCAGTAACGCATTCCTGAGTTTTTTCGGCGAGAACAAAGATCAGCATCAGGGAACAGTTTCGGAAAAACAGGGTTAAAAAGGCCTGCTTACTATTCCCGCGCCCGCCTTCCACGGTGTCCATCTCCACCACTGAAGAGGAAGGGGCCTTTTTCATCAGGGCACAGAAATCATCATAAGTGCGATTGATTCGGAATTCCCTGGCCGCGAGGCTCACTCGGGTTCCTTGCTTGCGTTCCTTGCATTTGTAACGGACTCGTCGTCTCAAATCGATATTCCTGGCGGTAAAGACCCCTTGATCGATGTAATTGTAAAGCGTTCTGCGGCAGCAGGGGATTTCATGGCCGTGATGGGCATAAATGTGGGCTAGAGATTGCCCCTGTTTTAACAAAGGAGAAATGAGGTCATCGAGCAGGGCGATGTCAGCCGGAGACTGGTTAATCCCGTTGCGGCAGGAAACTAAAAGATCCTGGGATGCCTCATCGGCCCGCTGGGCAGAATAGAGGGCATGCTGAAGCGAACAGCGTTTAAACTTAGGGCACCCATTACAGACATAAGGAGCCTTCTGAATTTTAGGGCAGACGGTGGCTGTATAATCGGGGCAGATTTCCTGACAGTCCGCTTCACGGGAGGGATCATAACAGGTTTTGCAGAGTTTGACACAATCTTTTTTGTCACAGAGAAAGCGGATCTGACAGTTCTTTTTAAGAAGGCAGGGAAGCTTTTTTGAAGGAGTTTCCCGATCGGGAAAGTAGCGGTATTTCCTGATTTCCTTAGCCACTGTACTGGGGTGCTTGGCAATTCTTCTGGCAATAGAAGCCAAGGATTCCCCATCCAGTAATCCCTTTTCGATCTTAATACGTTGGGTCGTTGTTAAGTGTTTACCATCATAATTCATGTTAGCCATAATGACCTCCTCGGGTGAGGAGGAATCCACTGCCTATCCATTGTATCAAAAACTAGTGCAAGACTAACATCATGAAACACGAATTAACTACTGCCATCACGAATTTACCTTTTCATTTAACGGTTAAAAGATAAAAAAATGCTTGACTTGGAGTTAACTCCAAGTATTAATATGGTATATTGGGAGGTGAAAACCTATGACGATTACAGAAGTAAGTGATAAATTTGAAATTCCTCAGGATACACTTCGTTATTATGAGCGTATCGGACTAATACCTCATGTGAACCGTAAAAAAAGCGGGGTCAGGGATTATACGGAGGAAGACTGCAAGTGGGTCGAATTTATCAAATGCATGCGAGGAGCAGGTCTTCCCATTGAGGTATTGATTGAGTATGTAACCCTTTTTCAACAAGGTGATGAAACCATTAAGGCAAGAAAAGAGCTCTTAATCGAGCAGCGAAAACAGCTCACAGCAAAAATGGACGACATGAAGAAAACCCTGGAACGCCTGGATTATAAGATTGATGTCTATGAAAAGTCTGTAGTTGAAAAAGAAAAGGAACTAAGAAGAATAGAGACTTAATTTTTATGGGTAATTAAACTGAAAAGTGTCAAGGAATGTGATACAACTTTAACTATTGAGAGGGGAAAGAAAAATGTCCAGCAAAGTATATTTTGTCAATCTGAGAACGAGAACAGATAAGGGTAATAAGATCAGCAAAATAAGAAACTTATTTGAACAGGCTGGTTTTAGTGAGTTTATTGAGAAAGATGACCTAACCGCTATCAAACTGCACTTCGGGGAACGTGGAAGTGATGGTTTTATTAGCCCTCTTTTTGTTCGTCAAGTGGCGGATAAGATTAAGGAAAAGGGTGCTAAACCTTTTCTAACGGATACTAATACACTCTATGGCGGAAGCCGGCATAACTCCGTTGATCATCTATTGACCGCACTGGAGCATGGATTTGATTTTACGGTTACAGGTGCGCCGGTTATCATAGCTGATGGACTGCGCAGTGATAATATTACTGAGGTAGAGATTGATAAAAAACACTTCAAGAAAGTAAAACTAGCCAAAGATATTGTTAATGCTGACAGTGTCATTGTCTTATCTCACTTTAAGGGGCATGAGATGGGTGGCTTCGGTGGGGCAATAAAAAATCTTGCCATGGGAGGAGCACCAGCGGTCGGTAAAAAGGAGCAGCATGGTACCAAGATTATAGTTGATGAAGATAAATGTATTGGCTGCGGTGAGTGCAGCGAAGTTTGTCCTGAGCAGGCCATAACTATGAGTGAGAAGGCTAATATTAACTTGGATAAATGTATTGGCTGTGGTGAGTGTCTAACCGTTTGCCCAGTAAAGGCCAACGGGATCGACTGGCAGACAGACTTAGAAGCTTTTCTTGAACGGATGGCCGAATACGCATATGGCTTTGCCAAATCTCATGAGAAACGTATTGGTTATATAAACTTTCTCATAAATATCACTCCCGATTGTGATTGTGCATCATGGAGCGATGCACCTATTGTTCCAGATATTGGTTTCTTGGCATCCACCGATCCGGTAGCCCTTGATCAGGCAAGTTATGATTTAGTAAATAAACAGCATGGTTTCGCTGACTCTCATCTTTCTTGCAATCATGAATCTGGTGCGGATAAGTTTAAAGGTTTACGCTCCTATATAGACGGTACTATCCAAATGCGTCATGCTGAAGAAATCGGTATGGGCAGCCGAGATTATGAATTGATTATCCTGTAATTTGTTCTCAATGTAGTAGAACAAACGTCATTGTCCGATTACCACACAAGTGAAGATGACAAGCTGTGAATATACTAAATTTGTGATATACTATGTGATGTTATCAAGCTTAATGGAGGTTAGTATGAATCACGGACAGGAACAATTTTTAAGTTTTATTTTAGAAAGAGTAAAAGACGACAAGGTAGAGGAAGCAAAAGTATTACTCGATGAAAGCTTTAAGAAGCTGATGGAAGGTAATTTTACACAGGATGATATTGTACAGTTTCTTCCCAAAATGATTGCTTTGCTAAAACCAGAAAAGCTGTCGGAAGTACAAACCGTTGTCATGCAGTTTGCTGAAAATTTTAGCCATCTACTGCCTAACAGCAACATTGGATAATGCCCAAAGCCTCAATTACAATAGCTTACAAACCAATGGGTGCCGCAAAATTGCTAAAAAGTAATTTTGCGGCACCCATTGGTTTGGGGTTTAGAGATTCAAAGAGAATTATCCTGCTTCCAGTTAAATAAGAAAGAATTTTTACCGAGAGAAACCTGGAAGGTTGAAAAAGTTAAGAGAGTGGACTTCGAACAAATCAAAGGTTTTTGGGATTATAAACCTTCCTGGCAGAATTCCATAACATCTATCGATGTTGTTTTGGAGACTTTTACATATTTAGTAGTAAATCTGGACAATACCATAGCCGGTTATGGCATTATCGACGATAAGACAGGAGATATTACTCAATTTGCTGTAAACAAAGAAAATCGGGGCAAGGGCTTGGCAAGCAGTATTTTGGCTAAGTCAGGATTTGAATATCATGTTGGGCAATTTGAAATGGTTTTAAAATTATAATTTGTGTTGGTGATCCAGAAAGAATGGTGAACATTGTAGTGAAAACAATCTTAGTTGTGGATGATGATCGAGATATTGTCAAACTAATCACCAAGAGTTTAAGACTGGAACAAATGCTCCATCAAGTACGTTCTTTAAAAATCGGGGTAATTCTACTTTATGTTCATCCCAAATATGCTTCGGTCAAGAACGGAAGATAAATCTTTGGCTTAGAGATAAAAGCCTTAATACTAATTTAGACGGTATTAACAGCCCTGCAACTGTTCAGAAACTGGGATGGAGTATTGACTTTATCCAGAACTGTCAAAACAAAGAAGGAAGCAGCCCAAGCTGCTTTGCAGATGGAATCCTTTAAAGAACAGGCACGTTTGCCTGGCAACACTGAAATTAATATTCCAGGTGATATAATTGTGATTGATCCAGCTCATTCGAAAGCCCATCCGTATAGTGATAACCGATCTCTGGTTTAATCTGTCTATCGTTATTTTGATGACTCTTATTCACTGAGGCAAAAATAGTTGGGTCAGCTAAGGAAACTATGGCCTGTGCAGAAACTAGCCCATAAACAAGATGGTTCCATAGGGCAGAGTAAGAAGTCTTAGTCAGCCCGAACTTTTTAAAGACATAAAATTTTTGTCCAAGTATAATACTTCCTAGAGAAAGTGTTGATATTACAGTGCCTTTAATCAGATAATAATCTTTGCCTGTTTTCTTTAAAAGATAGGTTAAAGGAATTCCCCAAATTGAACCTATGCCTATATGTGCTATTTGGCCTAAAATAAAATTCTTCCTTTGATTTGTTCGGAAAGGAGCTACGAATAATTCACCAGCTATATGTCCATATAACTTTTCGGTTTTTCCTGCCTTAAAAATTAACAGATTCGATATATTCATGGAGATCGTTCCTAATAAACCTCCAAGAAGCCCAACAACAATAGAGTCTTTCATCTTCAACATCAAGAATCACTCTCCTTAATAGGATTTAGCTTGCTCCAAATTAAGGTCTTCTATTTAATGTAAATATTGTTAATACCCGGGCTAACCTTCAGATCCATGATCTAGGCTGATTTACATTCTCCAATCTTATGAAACTGTATAATGAGGTTGGTCCATTTGATTGATTATCAAGTTTATTTTTTTGTTAAATATGGGCTATAGTCAAGTTGTCAAATCTGACCCTGAGACAGCCGACCGACAAAAATATTCATTAGTCCTATCGATTTTCGAAATAAACCATAACCAAACTAATTAAAGTGAGTGTAGCGACCACTCACTTTAATGATAAATAAGCTTAATTATGTTAGCTGGCAAATAACAAAATAAGTTCAGCACGTCGAGACCAGAGGCCATCAAATGTACAGGCTTTCCTGGTCTTGCATTGAAAATCCCTCTAGTTTTACATCGTTCATAGTTAAAGAGTCATCTTTAATTTCAATCTTTTTAAGTTTTTTAACAGCCCCATAAGCTTTCTTTAAGGAAAGCTTATCTTCTTTTCCGGTGATAACCCATAAGGTTTTATATCCTCTGGGTATGGTCAGAAGCTTTTCTTCCCCTTTGCCATCCGTAAAATAGATTAACAAATTAACCTTATGATGATTGGCATATTCAAAAACCGGAGTGAATTTAGTGCCTCCTCGGATATTAATTCGCTCTTTGATGTCTTTCACAGATTTGATCTTATACACTCGTCGGATTTCACTGTCACATTCGACAATCGTAATCTCATGATTATAATTTTTAACAATAGCCAGGACTTCTTTGATGGCTTGGTTGAATTCCTGATCACTAATGCTGCCGCTGATATCCAGGGCAACCGTTATCTTGGCTTTATGGCTCCTAAGCTGACCTCTTATATCCAATCGCTGGGGCTGCCTGCGGTTTCTTCGGGTTATCGTCTTCTTTGGACTGCTCTCCACTGTTCCCATCAGCCGCTTGAGATATAAATTCCAAGGCAATTCACCTTTACTGTTTTTCAGGGCTGAGAGCATGCTTTCTAAATAATTGGGAATGCTTCCTTTTTGGGCGTCAGCAATAAACTTTTCCGTGAATTCCTGAAGGGTTTTTTCATCCATATCGCTGGACTCAGCCCAAAGGTCATGGGCTTTTTCAGGATCATATTCCGTTTCGATCCTTTCCTCCGGATCAGGATCAGGGTCATCAGTATCATGTTCATCAGCGGCATTCTCATCCGCCTCCAGCAAGTCCAGGGCGGTTTGAATCTCCTCAAGATAATATTCAAAGGGTTTATAGGGCAGGAGGTTCAAGGAATAATTTCTGTTGACCCATTCTAAGGTAACAGAATAGGGGGGGAGATGATCTAAATAGGCATTAACGACAATATTCATGGCCAGATTAATGGCTAAGGTGCTGTAAGTACCCTCATATTCTTTGGCTCGGATTAAATGAAGGGATAAGATATGGAGGATTTCGTGTTTAATGGTGCTTTCCATTTGCTTTAGATTAAGATCTAAAAAAATGACGGGATTAAAATAGATAACATACTTAGCCCCTTTAAAATTCACGGCCGTCGGGCTGCTGATGTCAAAGCGCAGCTCTCGGGCCATTTGCATCAAAAAATAACCATAGAAATTATCCTTGTCTGTTAAAAGACTTAAACTTACTTTATCCACAAGGCTGAAAAACTCTTCTTTAAACTCCTGGGAGATATTAACTTGGGCCTGACTATTTTGGCGCTGGGCGGTGAAAAAATCGTAAAGGATACCGTCGGTTTTTTCATAAAGCCCTTTAACCTGGTTCTCAAAAGAAGTTTCCATAGCTTATCACCTGATTAAACGATAAGATTCAAAGTATGCTTCAATAAAAGCGTCATTTTCCAGAGCTAGTTTGTAAACTTCGGGATAACTGTTTTTTATATCCTTCATGATCCCCATCTTTAAATCCACAGGATATAAGTTTAAAAACTCAATCAGCCTGTCCATATAAAAAGCATAATTATCAACATGGTTGACCAAGGCTGATTCCAAGTTTTTGAGAATATTCCTGGCGGCTAGATAAAGCCTGGTATGGCTTTCTTTCTGTACTTTTTCTTTGCTGGATTCGGGCAGTGATTCTCCTGAAAAAACCTCTTCATAAGATAGGAGTGCGGGATAATCAGATTCCACAAAGTTCACAAACTCTTCCGCGATTAATCTCCCCACATTGCCTTTGACAACGTTTAAAAAAATGGACCGGGGGATGGAATCTTTCTTCTCCTTATAAATTTTATAACTGCTGGAGATTCGCTCATAGCTTCTGGGGGTGGCTCTCAGATCGTCATCGTTAATCTTATGCAAATACTCGGGGAAAGTGGAGATAAAGGTAATCACCTTTTCCTCAATTCCCGCCTCCATAGCCCAACCTATCCACTGCTGGTAATCGGGCTCCATCGTTAACCAGACAAAGCGATTTTCTTGGGCGGCGTCCATATCTACCACTTGGTAATCAAAGTCTGAACTGTATTTGCTGGAAGGATTCATGGCTGCTAAGATTTTAACCCTTTCAGGCAGCTCATAGCCGTTGATTTCCCGATTTAAGATTAAATTCATCAGTTCCTGTTGGACGGTATGCTCACAACGATTGATCTCATCAATAAACAAAAGAACGGTTTTGCCCTGAGCTATTTCTTCATCGATTTCCCTGAGCTTATGATGAACGGCATAGACCGTTGCTTTCTTTTCCACCGGGTCGGCTGTACCATTAACTCCTGCATAGGATTCGATGGTAGGCAGGCCGCCGATTTCCCCTTCCTTAAGGAGATTCCCATTAATAACAATTAAACTCCAATGATTTTTCTCAGCGATTTCCCTGGCTAAGGCTGTTTTGCCGATGCCGCTTTCCCCAACGATTAAGGGGACTTCTTCCGTGGACAGTACTAAGTCTACACTTTTTAAGGTGTCTGTATAATTCATGATGTCTCACTCCTATAGCATCTTCAGCTTTTCATCCACAGCTATTTTTTTGGCCTTTTTACTGCCGTATTTATAAATAAACAGGATCTTGTCCATGGACATAATGTCGCTGTTTTTACTGATTGAACTGCAATTTAAAAAATCCCGCACGTATTTTTCTTCAACATCGGCCTTGCCCAAGGTTTCCTTTAACACTTCTTCTAATTCCGCTGGAGATATTTCTTGCCTGAGATAACTAATCACTAAAATATTGACTCGCAAAAATTCTAAGATTTTAGGTTGATCTAAAGCCTTGATAAAGGTAACAGCCCGCTCATTCTGCTTGATCGCCATGAGCTCGACCTTAGGGGTAGGAGTGTTTATATATCGTAAGGCATCATAACTGATTTTTACAGCTTCTTCCTGAACGCTTTCACTGGGTTCTTGGATAAACTTAATGGAATCGTAATTTTTCTGCACTGCTAAGAGCTGCAGTTCTTCACTGGGATTCTGAACATATTTAATAGCCCAGCCGGCTTGATTGACGGCCAATTTGATGATCTCATCCGTTGGATTTTTAATATACTCTAAGTTAACCCAGCCGTCATTGATGGCTTTGATCATCATGTCTTCCGTCGGGTTGCTGATAAATTGAATCGCCCGGCCATTATTGTCCAATGCCAGTTTCTGCATCTCCTGCGTTGGATTTTCGATGTATTTTAAAGCCAGTCCGCTTTGTTGAACAGCCAAGAGCTTTATTTCATCCGGGGGATCAGGGATGTAGGCTATGGCATTGGGATTTGTCTTGACCATGGCAATTTGTTTTGACTTTTCCATGCTTTACGTTCCTTTTGTACTTATTTTAAGCTGATGGGGAATCGCGATTATTTATGATTATAGTCTTTTTGGCTTATGAAATCTATGGGATACCAATGGGAAAGCCCCTCATCGAGGGGCTGATTTCTTTATACCTTGACCCACTTGGCTACCACAAAGCTTGGATTTCCAGATCTCTTCTCTTCCAAAGCAAGGGCCTCAGCTATTGTTGGGACACTGGGCGGGAAGAAAAGACATTCGCCGATTTCGGCAGGTACACCGATTTGCCAGGAGGCTATTTCTTCTTTACTGTATAGAGCAGCACGGGCGAAGACCGAAGTGGGGTTGTTGCGAGCGGCCTCTGCATAGTATTCACTCCAGGCACTATTGCCGGCGATGAGTCCGATCAGCAAACAGCCTCCAGGCTTTAAATAACTAAAAAGCCTTTTCAAAACTTTTTCCGGTTCAGGTACAAATTCAAAGGCAGTCATGGAAAAAATACCATCATAGGTTTCCAGCTGATCCAGAATTTCCGTAATATCGGCATGCAGCCAGTGAACAGGTTTTGCCTCGGCGGTGTTTTTCATAATAGCCGCAATTTTCGTTTGGGCCAGAGCCATCATTTCCGCGGAAATATCCACAGCAGTGACTTCGTATCCCTCCTGCACAAGCCAGTCGGTATATTGCCCGGTACCGCAGCCGATTTCCAGAACCCGGGTCCCAGGGGCCTTAAACATGGACTGGGCCAGGTGACGTTCAACTTGATCCGATACGGAGCCCAGCTCGGTATCGTACCATGAATCATATTGGGCAGCAACGTGGTCAAATAGTGCTTCTTTCATTGAAATTCACCTTTCGTGTAACTGATTTTATGTTTTTATGTGTAGCTAACGTTCTACTTATTGCTTATTAATTCCTTCATTAGGTTTTCTTAAAAGTTCGATAACTATAGGTAATTTGCTTAAAGCTGGAGCAACCTATGTAAATCATAGCGATGCTAATTGACTAAACCCTTAGGTTGGGGTTTATAATGATCTTACTGCCGGAACCTGAGCGCTCCCCGGGAGGATACGGTCGATGCGGCAGGTAATATATAATATGATAGGAAATGACCATCGTTGCCCTGAAGGGCACAACAGTTAAACGTAAACAGATTAAGGAGGGAAGAACTATGAAAGATTTTTTAGGGAAACTCCAGTATAATTCACCGGTAACACTGACCTTTACCTTTCTTTCCTTGGTTATCTTATTGTTAGGCTATATAACAGGCGGACAGACTACAAATTTGCTATTTGGGGTATACCGGTCATCCTGGGGCGATCCTTTGACTTACTTCCGATTGTTTGGTCATGTGCTGGGCCATGTGGATTGGAGTCATTACTCCAGCAATATGGTATTATTTCTGGTATTGGGCCCCATACTTGAAGAAAAATATGAATCTCAATCCTTTTTAATTATGATTTCAATCACAGCTTTGGTGTCCGGATTATTTCATGTGATGTTTTTTTCCAGTACTGTTTTACTGGGGGCAAGCGGTATTGTATTTATGATGATCGTTCTCTCCTCCGTTGCCGGCATGAAAGATGGGAAAATCCCCCTTACCCTCATATTGGTGATTATTATTTATCTGGGGGGCGAGATTCTAAGTGTAGGATCGAAAGATGGAATCTCTCATATTGCTCATATTTTAGGAGGAATCTGCGGAGCCGCTTTTGGTCTTTTAAGCAGGCGTACATAAATGATTCGGTTTTATGCTGCATACCTATACAATTATATCTTGAGATTTATTTAATAATGATATATATTTAGAAATAGTTATCTTCTAACTTCTAAATTTAACTTAGAATAAGAAAAATGACTTATCAAGAGATTAGAACTATGCTTCAATGAGCCGCAGTATGTGACTCAAATGAAGCATTTCTTTTGAGTTACTTCCTAATATTAAAGTAGTTTGGCAGTACTGAGGGAAGATATGAATTCAAATATTTTAAATGACCTGCATATTAGTGAGATACGTGAAGAACATAAGAGAATCGATAATAATTGGCTTCTGCTGCACTATAAAATATCAGTAGGGCTGGTTATATTTGCCTTGGCTGTTGAATGTTTTATGGCCTTGATTTTGATTAATTCTGATATGCGTACAACTACAGTCAGCAGATATGTTTGGAAATTTATCGTGGCACCCAGCGGAATTAACTTTATCTGTATCGGGCTGATGACATTGGCGATCAGAGCAAAAGGTTTATCCCAGAATCAGAAAATATATGGGGTGTCTCTGGCTTTCGTGGTGATTTGCTTTATACTGTTTGCGGTTCATAATGCCTTTACAGCCACATATTACCTGTTTGCTTTCGCAATCATTTTGACGACTATCTATGCTAATTATTGGCTGACTGGTATGACGGCTATAACCAGCATTGCTGCCTTACTTATCGCGGAGGTTTTCGTCAAGTGGGACTTGGACAAGATCAGTATTTTTGAAAGCACACTTCGCTTGGGAGATTTTTTGGTTTCTCTTTTCATATTGATTGCATGTTCTTTTGTCTGTATGATTGAAATTCGCTTTGAGAGGCAGAAAAATGAAGCCAGTATCCGTAAGGAAATGGAACGGTACCTGCTGGCACAGAGAATCCAAAGGGATGAACTAACCGGTGTATTCAGCCGCAAAGCGCTGCAAGACGCCATGAGGGATATGGATGGGAAAGAGGCGGGCAACAATTACATATTTGCCATGATGGATATTGATAATTTCAAAGGTGTCAATGACCGATTAGGTCACCATGCCGGAGATCTCTGCTTAATAGAACTTGCCAAAGTATTGAAAGGACATGAAGGGAAATTTTCAGTATTTCGTTATGGCGGCGATGAGTTTTGTTTGCTGTTCCGTAACGCAGATATGGCTGAGGCCGTATTAATCTGTGAGCAGATTCAGGAACGGCTGAAAGAGTTATATTTTGAGAGTTATCCCATGCTGAAAATGACGGTGAGTTTTGGACTCGCGGCTTACTCGGACCAATTGAATGCAGCACGGCTTTTCACGAACGCTGATCAGGCTTTGTATGAAGCTAAAGAAATACGCAATTCCATACGTGTTTTTGGCTTGAAGTCTCACTTAGAGAATGTCTAAATTGGAGGTAAGGCAATGGGAAATACTGATATTTTTGACGCAATGGCAATTAACTACGATACTTCTGAAAGAATGGAAATAGCAAAAATAACATCAGATGCTATTCGTGAATATGTAAGGGATGGTAAAGATAAAAGTGCTATTGATTTTGGCTGTGGAACCGGGCTTGTCGGGATGAATTTGCTCAAGGATTTCCATATCATTACTTTTTTGGACAGTGCAAAAAATATGACTGAACGGATCAAACAAAAAATTGCTGAATTCAACATCCAGAATGCAGAAGCGTTATGGTTTGATTTGGAAACGGGATTTCTATCGGATATACATGCCGATTATATTTTTATGGCTCAAGTATTACTTCATATTGATGATATAGAGCCTGTTCTATCCAGGTTGTATAAAGTACTGAATCCTGAAGGACATTTACTGATTGTCGATTTTGATAAAAATGAAGCTGTCATATCCGATAAGGTTCATAACGGATTTGATCAGAAAGAACTTAGCACTCTCTTGACGAAACTCGGATTCAGAGACATAAAATCTAAAACCTTTTATACAGGGAAGAAAATATTCATGAAACAAGATGCCTCCTTATTCATACTTGATTCTAAAAAATAAAAAGTGACGGCAGCAAGCTGCCCAGGCACAGTCAGAGCAAGAACCGGGATGAAAAAGTGTATTTTCATTCCGGTTTGTTTTAGGGCATTGTTTCGTTGAAATGGCGAGCTCTGGGAATCTACTTGACAAAGAAAAATATAGTTGTTATAGTTCTTGTATAACAACTATAACATTTTCAAGGGGTGGAACGATAGATGCTGCTGAGTATAGATTTGGAATCAAAGCAGCCGATTTATTTGCAAATAAGAAACGGTGTTGTCGAAGGCATTGCCAGCGGGAAACTTAAGGAAGGCGATACTCTTCCGCCTGTAAGATCTTTGGCATCGGAACTGGGTATAAACCTTCATACCGTTAACAAGGCCTATCAAATGCTAAAACTTGAAGGTTTTGTCAAAATGCTGCGTAATCGCGGTACGGTAATTTCAGCGGGGGCTTTGGGACGGGATTCAAAGGATTTTATGGAAGCAGCTACAGAAAATCTAAAACACATTGTATCTGAGGCCATTACAAGATCTGTTCGCCGGGAACAATTAATTGGAATTATCAATAGCCTGTATAACGAATTGGAGGATGAAAATAATGAATGAACTGTTCATCCGTTTTGGGATTATTTATACATTCCTTGCATCACTTTTGATAGCCCGTCCTTGGCTTTCAAGAAAAAACGTGCTTTTTGGGGTGGTTTTCGGCAACGGAGAAATCAGGAAACAGGAAACTGCCCGCAAAATAATCAACTACTTTGTACTTGCCTGTTTGGTTATAGGAATTGTTTTAGCCGCTGCTTTTCTTCTCGCTTGCAAGGATCTTTCTCAAAATGAAGCAAGCTTGACAAAGCTCTTTTCCGCAGCTTTCTTTGCCTTGTTGCTCATTGATACGGTTCCGTATATCCTGGCAAACCGTGCAATGAAAAGACTGAAAGCCACCCTCCAGGACGAAAATCTCGTTAAAGGTAAAATTCTTGTGGAAGTAGGAGATGCAAAATTAAATAAACCGGTATCTCCAGCGTGGTTTTTACTGCTGCTTTTGCCAATTGCTGCAGCCGTCATACTTGCCCTTCTCTATTATCCCCAATTGCCTGAAACAAAGTCCATAAGCCTTGTTATGGAACCAATATTTAAGCAAATTGTTGCAGCAGTGTTCTTGTTTTTAATCGGATTTTTTTCGCGCATCGCACCTGCCTCTGTGAAAGGTAATCCTGAAGCGGCACCGGGATATGCATCATTTCGCAGAATTGTATCTCTAATTCTTATTGCTGTCTCTTTAGTGATTGAGACAAAATATCTGATGGCTGAGCTCAATTATTTGGGCTTTGTCAGCGATCTGCAAACTGTAACCGTTGTCAGCAAGTTTCTCATTATTTTCCTTGTAGGTCTTTTGTTTGTGGCGTTCTTCCTCATGGTATGGAGAAAGAACTCTTCCGGCCCCATACTTGACGATGATAACAAATGGGTTTTAGGTATGATCTACGTCAACCCCTCTGATCCTTCTCTGTTTGTGGAGAAGAGGAACGGTATTGGCAGAACCATCAATTTTGGGAGACCAGCGGCCTGGATTTTGATGGTCGCTTTAATCCTATTTATAATAGTTCGGGCCTTCCTGCGCCAATAAGTTTTGGTTCTCTTTGTTGGCAAATTTATTTTTCCATCAAGCCTTGCGAAGTCATCGAACCATAAATTTAGATGTAGTTTGTAAGTTTACAGAGGTAATGAAATGTATTCTATAGGTAATTTATGTAGTGAATATAAACTGTCGAGAAGCACGTTATTATATTATGACTCCATTGGTTTATTAGTCGCTTCGGAGCGTACGAGAGGAAATTACAGGCAATATTCCGAAGAGGATAGAAAACGTTTGAGCCAGATCTGCGCGTTTCGTGAAGCAGGCGTGCCCTTGAGTGAAATTAAACGCATACTTGATACCGATGGCATAAGTGAGAGCCACGTTTTGGAAAGACGTTTAAATGAGTTAAACCAGGAAATACGTTATTTAAGATTTCAACAAAAAGTGATTGTTGAAATGCTTAAGAGAAAAGATTTAATCACCCCAAAAATGTTGATGGATAAACAAACCTTTGTTTCAATACTCAAATTAATAGGTCTTGATGATACTGGGATGCACCATTTTCATGCCCAGTTAGAAAAAAATTCCCCCGATTCCCACCAGTTTTTTCTGGAATTTTTGGGAATTGGTGAGGAAGAGATTAAAAATATCCGCAAACTGAGCAAAGAGGAAGATTAAGTGCCATAATAAACTTGACCTGACTATAGCTTTATAGTTTACCATGGGCTGTAAACGTTATAGAAAGGTTGGGCGATTATGATTAACAAAGAGTTTACGTTGCTATGGTTAGGTAAGATTATATCTCAGTTAGGAGATAAGTTTTATGCCATAGCACTTGCCTGGTGGATTTTACAAAGGACGAATTCTCCTGCTGTAATGGGCTTTTTTTTATTGGCCTCTGCTCTTCCGGGGATTCTTCTTGGCATATTCGCCGGAGTGATGACTGACCGTTGGAAACGCAAAACTATACTGGTAGTCACGGATATGATCCGGGGCTGTCTGGTCCTTGTCATTGCTTCGTTAGCGATGGTTAATGTACTTGAAGTATGGCATGTCTTTCTAATCGGAGTCTGTTTATCTTTCGCCACAGCCTTCTTTGAGCCAGCCATGTTGGCGATTATTCCTGAAATTGTGGAAAAAGAAAAACTGACGAAAGCAAACGGCCTGAGCCAAATGGTTAGTGGTGCTTGCTCTGTGGCAGGCCCTTTGTTTGGGGCGATTGCCGTGAGTGTTTTCGGATTGGCACGGGTTTTTTTAGCAAACAGCATTTCTTATTTTTTTGCTTCCCTGCTGGCTGGGTTTATCACAGTGAACAAAGACTATCGAGTCATTAAAACAACAAATATCTGGGAAGAGATAAGTGAAGGGGTTTCTTTTATTAAAAGACAAAAGCCGATCTTATTTGTATTAAAGGTTATTGCCCTAGCTCATTTATTCATGGGAAGTTTAACGGTGACTTTGCCTTTTCTAGCCAGAGGGCTTCAAGGAAACGGAGTAAATAACCTTGGTTATTTAGAAATGATGCTGGGAGTCGGCTTATTTGCAGGGTCACTTATTATAAGCATAAAGAAGAAAGCGTCCGTAAACGAACGAACACTAATCACGTTTATTATTGCTGCAGGGTTTAGCTTTATGGTTATTGCTGTCTCACAGTATTTTTATGTACAAGCGGTTTATATTTATATGTTGATAATGACAGCAATTGGTGCTTGTATTGCCGGAGCCTTTGTCTTTTGGCAGTCACTATTGCATAGCTATACACCGGGCAATATGACGGGAAGAGTATTCAGTATAGCAACCTTAATAAGTAATATATCGCTTCCTGTTTCTTATTGCCTATTTGGACTGTTATTGAATATAAGTTCCATTTTATTTTTGATGGCGGCATCCGGTGTGTGCTTAATCGTTTTATGTATCTACTTCTATTTTCAAAGGGAACATGGAATGCAGTACTGAGAAATTGGTGTTAAAGGTATTCTGTTATAAAACCCGTCTATAACTTTAAAGCTGGTGGAGATTAATTTTGGGATTTCAAAACTTAAGTTCACAAAGGATTCGTTTCATTATTATTGGCTTAATGCTCAGTTCCCTGCTTTCGGCGGTAGACAGTACCATTGTGGGAACAGCCATGCCGAAAGTTGTCAATGACCTCCAGGGAATGAATCATTATACCTGGCCCTTTACTGCCTATATGCTTACTTCAACTATTTCTATCCCTATCTTTGGCAAACTCGCCGACCTCTTTGGCCGTAAACCTATTTATTTTATTGGTGTTATTACCTTCATTTTGAGTTCAGCTTTGTGCGGTGCTGCCAATAACATGCTGCAATTAATTCTTTTCCGGGGCTTGCAAGGGATTGGCGGCGGAGTGCTCATTTCCGGGTCTATGCAAATTGTGGGAGAACTATTTCCGGTTAAAGAACGGGGCAAATATATGGGGATCATCTCCTCGGTGTTTGGTTTTGCCAGTCTCATGGGACCGACAGTGGGGGGAGTTATTGCCGATAACTTTAGCTGGCGGTGGATTTTTTATATTAATTTGCCCCTGGGTATCCTGGCAATGATTATCATGTTCTGGGCACTTCCATACCAGCGTTCTCATCAGCACCGTAAGATCGATTATGCAGGAGGGCTAGCTTTAATTTTTGCATTAGTTCCCTTGTTATTGGCTTTTTTATGGGCCGGCAAAGACTATGCCTGGAGATCAGCTCCGATTATTAGCCTCCTCGTTGTTGCAGGCATTATGATAGGAACGTTTATCATCTTAGAGGGCAAGGCTGTTGAACCTGTAGTGCCCTTGTCAATGTTTAAGAATTCTATTTTTCTGGTTTCCGTCCTGGCAGCCTTTCTCTCCAGCATTTTGCTGTTCACCGTGGTCATATATGTTCCTTTATTCGTACAGGGGGTTCTGGGTGCAAACGCTACAAGCTCTGGTGTGATTATTACACCCATGAACATAAGCCAAGTGGTCACAGGAATCATCACCGGACAAATTATCGCCAAAACCGGTAAATATAAGGGGTTAGCAGTTTTTGGCTTTGTTGTTACCACTGCCGGGATTGGCTATTTGTCTGGCTTAGGTCCAGGTACTTCCGATTTCCAAATGGTGATCCTGTTGATTCTCTTAGGTCTGGGGGCAGGCACGATCATGCCGGCGCTTAGCATTTCCGTCCAAAATGTGTTTCCCCAGGATCAGATTGGTGTCGTCAGCGCGGGATTACAATTTTTTCGCAATCTAGGCGGAACCTTAGGTACAGCTGTTCTGGGAACGGTTATGGCGGCGGGAGTGAAAAACGGGCTGGCCTATGCTATTCAACATGTGTTTTTATTAGGGTTCTTTGTTGGTGCAGGCGGAATAGCTGTTATCTTTTTCCTGAAGGAAATTGAACTAAATAACAAAATGGAATTCATCGAATAACGTTTTGCCAAAAGGTTGTTAGATTTTAATGACGAAACTGGCCGAGAAAAATGTGCAGCCCGCTTTCCAAAGGAAAGCGGGCTGCATTTTTTTTATAGCCAGAAATGCCGTAAAAGTGATCTCAATCACAGAAAAGTTTTTCAATTAATACTAGGCTAGAAATAATAAGCAAAGATTTTGAAGGAGAAAGGAGGCGATTAGGTTGGTTTAAGGTAGTAAAAGCATTAAGTTTTTAAGCGCTGCTTACATAATTGGAGGACATCAGGAAACTTATTGCTTGCTGCCGAGAAATCTAAAAAGGAGGAGGGAAACTCAACCAAGAAATGAAGTCAACAACAAAAATGATTGCTCTTTTGGTGATGGGCACGGTCCTGGCAGGTGTCTTATTATTTATGACCTATCAATATGTTGTGGGACCGCAAGGATTAAGCATGAGTATGCCGGCCTTGAGTGTGGTATCCACCGGCGAGAACAAAGCCTGTGTTGAGTGCCATCAAAAAGACAATCCCGGAATTATCCAGCAATATCATAACAGCGAGCACTCCGGCCGTGGCGTCCAATGTCTGGACTGTCATCAAGCAGTGAAGGGACAGGAATCCTTGACAGAGGAGCATTATAAGGTAGCCCTTATCGCTAAACCAACCCCCAATAATTGTGCTCAGTGTCATGAGACAGAAGTCAAGGAGTTTGAGGACAGCAATCATTCGGCAAGGTCATGGTATGCTGTTCAAGGATCCCAAAATTTCACCCCAGAGGAACTGGCTAACTATCATTTGCTTGATGCCAACGGCAACCCCCTCAATGGAGGGAAAGCTAATCCAGTCTTCAATCTGATTGGTCAGGATGCCAGTGCTCAGTCCTGTGAAGTGTGTCATGGGATTGGGGAAAAGAACAGTGACGGCAGTTTCGGAGACTGCACAAAATGTCACTTAAGACATACCTTTGATATAGCACAAGCGCGTAAGCCGGAAACCTGCGGTCAATGCCACTTGGGTCCGGATCATCCTCAGGCTGAAATCTACAATGAGTCAGCCCATGGCACTTACTACCAGGCAAACCAGTCTAAATACAATATGGATGCTCCCTCAGGAACCTTAACCGTGGAAGATTTTCCGGCCCCGACCTGTGCTACCTGTCATATGTCGGCTTTCGGGAGTGTTGAAGGAACCCACGATGTCGGCCAGCGCCTGAAATGGTCCCTGGCACCTGAGATTGCTTCCGTTCGCAAAGATGGAGAGGTTCATCAGCAAACCATGAATGCCGTCTGCCTGAATTGCCACACTCAGCCGTTTATTGATGACGTGACCGGCAAAGCAGAAAAAACCATTGCCCTTACCAACGAAAATGTCCAGAAAGGGAAGTCCATCATCCAAGACCTGCGTGCTGCGGGTTTACTGGGTACCAAATCCTTTGCAGATCCAATGGATTTTGAGTATTTTGAGTTATGGCATCACGAAGGACGAAGAGCGCGGTTTGGAGCGGTTATGGGCGGAGCAGACTACGTAAACTGGCATGGTATTTATGAACAGGAAAAAGCACTCGTAGAGCTGCAATCTGCCGCCGATGACCTGAAAGCGAAAGCAAAGCCCTAGGAGGATTTGAATATGTTTGATCGGCTGATCCGAATAGCTTCTCTTAAGAAAACTCCTCTTTTGCTTGGGATGATGGGTATAAACTTTCTGCTCACGGGTGTGGATGTCTTGATTGCCCATTCTGAGAACAATTTTTTTCGCTGGGAGCTTATTCCCTTGATTTATACACCCTTGGCGGTTTTGGCGATTCTCGCCCTGCTTGTAGTGAGATCCAATATTCTGGTTAAACGAGTCTTTCAGATTGTCATGGGGATAGGTGTCTTTGTCGGTGTGATAGGGACCCTCTTTCACCTGACGGGAAACGCCACTTTTAGCAGGGAAAGTCTGTATCGTCTTTTTGTTCAAGGCTCTCCTGTAGCCGCACCCATTGCCTTTGCCGGGATTTCCTGTTATGCCTTGGTAAGCGAAGGTTATCGAGGAACATCCCGACAATCAAAACTGATGATTTTGGTGGGCCTTGGTTTTTTAGGATCAGTAGCAGCAGCTTTTCTAGATCATGCAAGGATAGTGTTTATACCTGGTTACACATTGATCCCTTTAGTAACGGGTTCCCTGGCTGTAATTGCTTGTTTCTATACAGCCAATAACCCGGTTAATACTAAGGAAATATCGATATTTCTCTGGATTATGGCGCTTAATCTGTTCGCAGGTGTGCTGGGCTTTGGATTTCACCTTTTAGGTGATTTAGCGGGGACTCAAGGCATTGTCTGGGCCAGAATGATGTATCGCAACCCGTTGCTGGGCCCCCTTCTGTTCTCTAATCTTGCCTTCTTAGGCGGCCTTAGCTTGCTGCCGGAACAGGTTGTTAGTCATGTTGATTAATATATCGGGGTTAAATGAAATGGGCGACTTTGAGAAGTAGGTCATTGGTTTCTCTCACCGATGATGATCGTGCTTTTATTGAGTTGTATAATGCTTATTTTTCTCGGATTTACAATTATGTGCATTATCAAGTAAACGATTTCCATGAGACTGACGATTTAACCAACCAGATTTTCCTCAAACTCTGCAGCAAATAGGATCAAAATTTTAAGCAAAATACTTTTAGTATGTAATAAATTCAAGTGTTCAGCGTATTAACCATTGAAAAGGCAAAGCAAGTGTACACTAAGTGTGCTCAATAAAAAATGGAGGTTGGAAAGATGAGTATTGAATCAGCAAAAGCTTACGTAGCGAAGCTCAAGACGGATGAGGGTTTTGCCAATAAGGTTAAGGCCTTCCCGAATGCCGAGGAACGCTTAGCGTTCGTGAAAGAATCAGGTTTCGATTTTACGCCGGAAGAAATTAAACAAGTGGATGAAGAACTTAGCGATAGTGAGCTGGACATGGTTGCCGGCGGCGATCATTGGTGTGAAAATGCTTTTTGTTGGACGTTTGGTTGTTAAACAACTGTAACCACACAAACGAAAGCCGGCTGTTCCTTTAGGAGCCGGCTTTCGCAATTGAAAAAAACCAAAGGGGTGGTTATAAGTGAGTACAGAATCAGCAAGGAAATTTATCGAAAGGTTAAAAACAGACGAAGGGTTCAACAGCAAGATAAGAGAATGCCATACTGCCGAGGAGCGCATGACCTTAGCGAAGGAAGCCGGGTTTAGCTTTACGCCTGAAGAGATCAAAGAAATCCGGAAAGAGCAGCTCAGTGACAGTGAGCTTGATGCCGTTGCAGGTGCCGGGTGCAGGGAGAATCTTTTCTGTGACAGCCTATATTATTAATCCAGGTGATTGAAGAGGGCGCAGCGAAGGTTTGACTTCGCAGCGCCCTCTTCCTTAAAATATTAAAAATCAAGGGGGCAGGGTTTCGGGGGGAGTATATCCCCTCCTAGCAGGAAAGCCAGATCATCAGGGTCCAAGCGACCAATGATCGTGGCGGCCAGTTCAAGTTCCCGGCGTCTCAATCGGCAGATCTCTTCCGATGGTGTAGTCAAGGAGCCGCGGGAGCCTACATTATCATGTTTGCAGCCGCCGGCACAATAATACCGGGCCAGGCAGGCGGTGCAGACCGGGTTGCTTCTGGCAGGACTTTCCTCGTATTGTCCCCTGTTCAGCTCAGACTCGAAGACGGACCCGATTTTATAATCCGCCATTCCCACAAAACGCTGGCATAAATAGACATCACCTGTAACCGAGACCGCGACCATCCCCAGCCCAGCACTGCAGGCATAATACAATTTTTTGTTATGGAACAAAGTGATTAGGCCAAAGTATAAGAAACTTTTATTCTTGAGCTCCATCAAGGCCCGTGCGTCTCTGCTTCGGGTGAGGCTAATCCACGTTTCAGCCTCTTGCTCCAGAATATCCAGGAGGTTGGAAGTGTCGCGCTCCGCTTTTTGCTTATCGGCTTCTCCGCAAAAGAGGTTTTGTGAAGACGTGATAACCGATATTTTTTGAAAACCGATTTCTTTCATTTCGTCCTTAACCACTTGAGGATCGGTATTGCCGACAATTACTGCATGACCAGGGGTATCGGGCAAGAAGTCCAGCAGCTTCTTTATTTTGGGTACGATAATATCATAAGATCCTTGACCGTTGGTAAAGGGGCGTTGGGCGTTCTGAATCTCCCGGGGACCGTCAATGCTGATCATGACGGATATATTGTGGTCTCGAATAAAAGCGATTTGTTCATCATCCAAAAGGGTGGCATTGGTCGTGCAGTGGAATCTCACTTCTTTACCAGTCTCTTGAACGCGTTTATTAGTGTACGCTACAATTTCTTTCATTAGTGGAAACTTTAATAAAGGCTCTCCCCCAAAAAAGCCCAGATGAATTTTTTTCATTTCCCTCGACTGTTCAATTAGCCAGTCCACAGCCTGATAGGCTGTCTTTTCTTCCAGACTGCCGCCTGTGCCGTATTCCCCTCCGTTTCCATAACAGTAAACACAGTTTAGATTACAGGACTGGGTTAGGAAAAGGCACATGTTGATGATGGGATAGGGTTCTGTTCTTACCGGCCGTTGTTTTTTCTCCCAGCCTTCAGAAATGATGCCAACTTCTTTCAGCTTTTTTTCTGCGCCGGCCGATAATAATACTTCAGGCTGAGCGGAGAGGCTTTCTAGGATTTTGGCAGTTGGACTATCAATGGCCTTGGCGCACATCCGTTCAATATTAATGACAAATGGGCTGCCCTGATGATAAAACAGGTGAAAGGGCGTTATATCTTTGCTGCTCAACGCGCTATCCTTCTTTCTTTTGCGTTTTTCGGCCAGCCGGAGGGCTTTATCCTCCGGCTTCATTTGTTAATACGTTTAACAAGAAGTACTATTACAAAAGCTTGTAATATTTTCTTGAGTTGTAATACTTTCTTTGCTCTACCGTACTAACTTTAAAGCTTAGTAAATTGGAAAATATTTTTAATCTCAGAAAGATCAGCAAAAGGCAGGAGGGGCTATGTTCGATAAAATGTGCCGGATTTTTCAAATCCTTTTTCTAGGTCTTGTTTTTATCTTTTTGTCCGCAGGATGCACCCGGCTGGAAGAACCACAGGAAATCGTCATCGGGGTGGTCTGGCCCTTTGAGGCTAATAATGACCTTTTTAATGAGGGAATCGATCTGGCCGTCAAGGAGATTAACTCTGGCGGCGGGGTTAACGGAAAGGAATTGAAACTGCTCAAAGAGGACGACAATTCCGAGGTTGTCAAAGGGATCTCCATCGCCGAATCTTTGGCTGAAAATAAGTCCGTCAGGGCAGTAATCGGGCACCGCAATTCTTTTGTTTCTCTCCCGGCCTCTGCTATTTATGAACAGGCGGGGCTACCCATGCTGTCCCCCGCTTCCACGGACCCGGAACTTACCCGTAACCATTATTGCTATATTTTCCGCAGCCTTCCCAGCGATGACGAAATCGCGCGGAAACTGGCAGAATACATGGGAGGACAGGGCTTAAGACGGATGGTGGTTTATTATTCCGCGGATGCTTACGGGACAGGCTTAGCAAATTCTTTCGAAGATCAGGCAAAGCAGAATGGCATCACGATTGTCGATTGTTTCAACAATTACTCCGGCATAGAAGAACTCAAACGGTTGCGCAGCCGCTGGCAGGCGTTTGGTTACGACGGCGTTTTTATTGCGGCCTCGATGCCTGGAGGAGCCCAATTTATTCATGATGCCGGACAAGCTGGGATCAAGGGAACTTTTGCCACAGGGGATGCCCTCGACTCTCCGCAACTGACGGTCATAGGAGGAAAAGCGGCGGATGGGACAGTCGTGGGCTCCGAGTTTAATCCTGGAAGCGATAGACAGGAGGTACAACGTTTTGTCCAAGACTTCCAGGAAACGTACCATGAAAAACCCAATTCCGATGCGGCCTTGGGTTATGATGCCGTCAGGATGCTGGCAGCCGCGATGCAAAAAAACGGCAAAGAGGATCGGGCTTCCATAGCTGAAGGATTAAGAAATTTAGGAAAGTGGCCTGGTGTATGCGGGGTACATGAATTGAGTGCAGAGGGAGACGACCTGGGTGACCTGGTCGTCCTAAAACAATTGCAGGGTGGGAAATTCGTTTTCTTAGAAAAATAAAGAGGTGCTGGGTATGGAGCAAAAAATATTCCGGGAAGTATCCTTAAAGAGACTTTCTTCGCCGGAACAACTGGATCAACTGATCAAGGTGACTTCACCCAGGGGATGGCTGGCCCTGGTCGCCCTAAGCCTTCTTTTGGCTGGGGCGATCGTCTGGAGTTTTGTCGGCAGCATTCCCACGAAAATAGCAGGACAGGGGATTCTCTTAAATGACGCAGGGGTATTTTCTTTAACTCATGACACTTCCGGCCGGGTCCTTGACCTTCGTTTCGCTGCCGGAGACAAAGTGAAAAAAGGAGATGTTATCGCCAGAATCGAACAACCGGAATTGGTTAAAGAAATTAATGACCTTCTTGATAACCTTCAGGATTTGGATGAGAATGGGCAAACAGACTCGCCTAAGTATCAGATCTTAGAAAAGCAGGTAGAGCAGCTGCGGCAAGAATTGTACTACCGCTCGCAAATCGTATCTCCAATCGAAGGGCGGGTTTTAGAACTGAATATGCATCCGGGCAATATCGTTCAGCCGGGACAGACCCTGGCGACACTGGAGCAGTATGGCGCCGCGGTCAGGCTGGAAGCCGTGCTCTATGTTTCCGCAGAGCTTGCGGGAAAAATCCGGCCGGGGATGGAAGTACAAATTTCCCCGACAATTGTCAATAAAGAAGAATACGGTTATATGCTGGGCAGGGTTATTTCCGTTGCAGAATACCCGGCGACTGTCCAGAGCATGATGCAAACCCTGGGCAACGAAAATCTGGTCTCCTTATTGACGGGTCAGGGCGCCCCTTTAGAGGTGCAAGCCGACCTGGTACCCGACAACAGCACGGTAAGCGGATATAGGTGGTCTTCGCCTGCCGGACCGCCCCTTGCCATGACCGGCGGAACGCTGGTGCAGGGCGATGTCGTTATTGCCAGAGAAAAACCGGTTGCCAAGGTGATTCCCTTTTATGGAGCACAGACCGGTGCAAGCGGTCAGAAATAAAGCGGGGGAATAAGCAAGTGAGCAGAAATAACGAGCTAAATAACAAAAGAATAGCTACAGCCATAGCCAGGGTACCCACCGTCCTCCAGATGGAAGCTGTGGAATGCGGAGCAGCTTCCCTGGCCATGATTTTAAGATACTATGGAAAATATGTGCCCTTAGAGCAGGTCAGGGTAGCCTGCGGTGTATCCAGGGACGGCAGTAAGGCCAGCAATATCCTGAAAGCAGCCAGGCAATATGGTATGGAGGCGAAAGGGTTCCGTAAGGAACCGGATAGCCTGAAAAAAATGCCTCTGCCGGTTATTGTTCACTGGAACTTCAGCCATTTTTTAGTCCTGGAGGGCTTCCGCAAGGGTAAAGTTTATTTGAATGATCCCGCTTCCGGACGAAGGAGTGTAACGGAAGAAGAATTCAACCAGTCCTTTACCGGGATCACCCTTACCTTCACCCCTACGCCGGATTTTGAAAAAGGCGGCAGAAAGCCCAGCTTGCTCACCGGTCTCTTTAAACGGCTGCGCGGTTCCCAAACCGCTTTGCTTTATGTGGTGCTGGCAGGGCTGGCCCTAGTCATTCCGGGCTTGGTTCTTCCTGTATTCACCAGGATTTTTGTTGACGATATTCTGCTGGCGGGTAAAGATTCCTGGCTTGTTCCCTTGCTTTGGGGGATGGGACTGACGGCGGTTGTTCGCGGGATTCTTATCTGGCTCAGGCAGCATTACCTGTTAAAATTGGAATCTAAAATTGCACTGTCGTCCTCCAGCCGATTCTTGTGGCATATTTTAAAGCTGCCGGCGGAATTTTTTGCCCAGCGCTCAGCCGGGGACATCGCTTCCCGCATGCTGAGCAATGATCGGGTCGCCAAATTGCTTTCGGGGAAACTGGCAACCGCCGTTTTAAATCTGATTATGATCGTTTTCTATTTTATTTTAATGCTTCATTATAATGTAGTTTTGGCTTTGGTTGGTCTGGCGATTGCTCTCATCAATATTTCGTATTTGAAGATGGTTGCGGCTCAACGAAAAGATCAGAACAGCAAGCTCTTAAAAGACCGGAGTATGGTTACGGCTACAGGGATGACAGGCTTGCAGATTATTGAAACCCTCAAGGCCACCGGGTCTGAATCGGACTTTTTTGCCAAGTGGGCAGGTTATCAGGCCAAAGCTCTGAATTCAGAACAGGAATTGGGTGTTTCTTCTCAATACCTGGCAGTACTTCCTGCTTTTTTGACGGGGATCAATAACACTCTTGTCCTAGCCTTAGGCGCCTATTTTATTTTGGAGGGACAATTGACCATCGGCATGTTGGTGGCTTTCCAAAGCCTGATGACCAGCTTTATGACCCCTGTAACGGAAATTGTAGGGCTGGGGGCGGAGCTACAGGAAGTGGAAGGGGAAATGAACCGTTTGGACGATGTCTTACTATACCCGCCCCAACCCGAAACAGGGGATGAAGAAAAAGAGGGCAGGAGTATTTGCCCAGCGGGGCAAAAGTTAGAGGGTTTTATAGAACTGAAGGGGGTCACCTTCGGTTACAGCCTGCTGGAGTCTCCCCTGATTGAAGAGTTCAGTTTAAAGCTCAGGCCCGGGTTCCGGGTAGCCCTGGTGGGCGGTTCCGGCAGCGGTAAATCCACCGTGGCGAAAATTCTGGCCGGAATTTACAAGCCTTGGTCCGGGCAAATCCTCTTAGACGGCCGCCCTAGGGCAGACTGGCCCCAGGATGTGATCACCAATTACCTGGCCATGGTCGATCAGGAAATCTGGATGTTTGAGGGCAGTGTGCGGGATAACATCACCTTGTGGGATGAAACGGTTTCGGAATTCGAACTGGTCCGGGCGGCTAAGGACGCTTGTATTCATGAAGATATCACATCCCGGGCCGGCGGCTATGACCAAGCTGTGGAAGAAAGCGGGAAGAATTTCAGCGGCGGGCAAAGGCAGCGTCTGGAGATCGCCAGGGCCTTAGTGCAAAACCCCGCGATCATGATCCTGGATGAGGCTACCAGTGCCCTGGACCCCTTAACGGAAAAAATAGTGGATGAAAATATCCGGCGCCGGGGATGCACCTGTGTGATCGTGGCCCATCGTTTGAGCACCATCCGGGACTGCGATGAAATCATCGTTCTGGAGAAAGGAAAAATCGCCGAGCGGGGCACTCATGAGGAATTGTATGCCCGAGGCGGCCTTTATGCCGGTCTGATCAAAACCGGCTGATCTTGAAGAACGGCGAGAGGGTGCCTTCAGAAAGTATGCAACGAAAAGTCTTTTTCTGATCAGTACAAGTTTAAAGCTGCCGCCCGAGCTTTTTAATATGCTTGGCGCCAAGCGAGTTTTCTTTATAAAGCAGGTGAATTATGGCTATTGCAGATTTTTTTGAGAGAGAAGGCACTAAAGTCTTATTAGCGGGCAGTAAACCGCAAATTCTGTACGATCCTGGTTTCGTCTGGCTTGTCGGGCCGGAGAAAGTTTCTGTCTTTATAACGGTTTTGTCCATGGATAATCAGCCAGGAGTTAAGAATTTTCTGTTTGAAGCCGAACCTGGTGACTTGCTGTTTGGCCTGACCACGGAAGAGGTTCCGGAAAAAATGGCCTTGCTGGCAAGTGGGCGGCTGGGCTCTAGTCTGATCCGGCTGGAAGCAAAGCGGTTCGAAGAGCTGCAGGCGGAGGAAATATCCCGGGAAAGAGCCCGTTTGACGGTCCGTTGGCTGGAAAATCTGAGGAAAGCCGGCGGCGGCAAGGTAAACGGGCAAAGTAGGGAAGCAGACCTGACCGATGAGGCTTTAAGAGAAATTGCAGCTTCAGGGGATCTTGGTCAGAGAGAGAATGATCACAGTCTGGCTCTGCGCGCCATCAAGGAATCGTGGCAGGAACAGAAGCAGGCGGAAGTAAACCGACTGCAAAAAAAGAAAGACAATGACCTGCGGCTGATGGACAATGTTCTTTCTCGTCTTTCCTCCCTGAATAGCAAAGAGGATGAAAGGGGTATCGACGAGGAAAGCGGCGATCCCCTGCTGGACTCCTGCCGTCTGGTAGGGCAAAGCATGCAGATCAAAATTGAGCCGCCTATTTTAAATAGTCATGACGAGGATGACGGCAGGGAAAGTTATGTCTCGGAGCTTACCTTGGCTGCAATTGCCCGCGCTTCCCGTATCCGGATCAGAGAAGTGGCTTTGAACGGGGAATGGTATAAAGAGGACAGCGGCCCGATCCTGGGGTTTATGGAAGACGACGGCAGACCGGTTGCGTTGATCCCAGTTTCTCCTGCC
The DNA here is from genome assembly GCF_000235605.1 of Desulfosporosinus orientis DSM 765. GTDB lineage: Bacteria > Bacillota > Desulfitobacteriia > Desulfitobacteriales > Desulfitobacteriaceae > Desulfosporosinus > Desulfosporosinus orientis. The sequence goes on along the minus strand of NC_016584.1, from coordinate 3,892,699 downwards.
GCCTATATTCTTCACGACCCCGTGTTACATAACGAAAAGAAGGTGGACCGGGAAACGGCTGCTCAAATCAGAGGTTGGGGATATGTTTTCTTCCGGCCCTTCAGCCCTAAAGCAATTAAGCTGGGGGATCTTCTGTCCTTTGGTTTGCGAAGCTGCTGGAAAAGAGATTTGCTGGCTATTGTGCTGATGGGCATTTTGGGAGGCCTTTTAGGTACGGCTGTTCCCTTGGCAACCGGCATTGTCTTCGACAGCATTATTCCCGAAGGAGAAAAGGGGGCGCTCCTGCAAATCGCCTTGATCCTGGGGGCAGCCGCCCTGGCCGCCATGTTATTTCAATTGACTCGCTCTTTAGCAACAATGCGCCTGGAGGGAAAAATGGACGGAACCCTCCAGGCGGCGGTCTGGAACCGCTTGCTGAGTCTGCCTGTGCCTTTCTTCAAACATTACTCGGCAGGAGAATTGGCCATGCGGGCTATGGGAATCAGCCAGATCAGGGTCATCCTTTCAGGAACAACCCTAAATACAATTCTTTCCGGCATTTTTTCGGTTTTCACTTTCGTTCTGCTTTTTTATTACGAAGGCCGGCTGGCCTTAGTGGCTGCAGGACTGGTTACCCTGGCTGTTCTGATCATGGGGTATCTGGGTTACCGCAAGGTAAGCTGGGAGCGTCAAGTCTTGGAGGTTTCCAACCATATCTCCGGGTTGATGCTGCAGCTGATTGGCGGAGTGCTTAAATTCCGGGTGGCCGGAGCGGAAAAGAGAGCCTTTAGCCGCTGGGCCCGGGAATTTAGTCTGCAGCGGAAACTGGTTTTTCGGAGGGAAAGTGTAGCCAACATCTTAACCACCTTTTATACCGTTCTTCCCGTTGTCTCCAGCATCATTATTTTCTATGCTCTGACTTCCTTAACCGAGCCGCTGCCCGCCGGTCAGTTTGTCGGCTTTTATTCGGCCTTTACGACATTTATGCTGTCTATGGTTTCCCTATCCGAAGCTTTAATCGGCGTCAACCTGGTGATTCCTCTCTACCAAAGGGCTAAACCGATCCTGGAAACCCTCCCTGAAGACGATGAAAACAAGATTAATCCCAGGGTTTTAACCGGTTCTATTGAAGTAAGCCACGTCTCTTTCCGTTACCGGGCTGACGGCCCCCTGGTCCTGCAGGATGTTTCCTTTGAAATTAAGGAAGGGGACTATGTCGCCCTGGTGGGTACTTCCGGCTGCGGGAAATCTACGCTCTTTCGAATCTTCCTGGGTTTTGAAAAACCGGAGACCGGAAAAGTTTATTATAATGGACAGGATCTGGCCAAAGCAGATGTTCGAGGCGTGCGCCGGCAGTTGGGTGTGGTGCTGCAAAACGGGCAGCTGATGACCGGCAACATCTTAAGTAATATAATCGGCGCCAATCCCCGCCTAACCATCGACGATGCCTGGGAAGCGGCCAGGATGGCTGGAATTGAAGAAGACATCCGGGAAATGCCCATGGGGATGTTTACCATGGTTAGTGAAGGCGCCGGCACCATTTCCGGTGGGCAGAAACAGCGTCTGATGATTGCTCGGGCTATCGTCAATAAACCCAGGATTATCTTCTTTGACGAAGCTACCAGCGCCCTGGACAACCGGACCCAGGCTATTGTCAGCCAAAGTTTGGATAAGCTGCAGGCAACCAGGGTCGTGATTGCTCACCGCCTGAGCACGATTATGAACTGCAATAAAATTTTAGTGATGGACCAAGGGAAAATCGTGGAGCGTGGAACCTTTCGGGAACTTATGAACAAGGATGGGGTCTTTGCGGATCTGGCCAGAAGACAGTTGGCTTAAGAGCAAGCCCTTACCGGCTTAAGACGGTATTTGGGACGTACCTATTATAGGCGGTTCTCCCAGAAAATGTGAACATTCCTGCCCGGTTTCGCGTGATCTAAAGCGTTCTTGACGATATCCCTATAGCCTCACTTATGAAGAGGGGGGAATAAAAAAGGAATGAGAAAAATAAAACCACTTATTGTTTTTTTACTGATTGTAGGATTGCTTATTTCATTGGCTGCTGCAAAACGGCAAGTGTTACCCAGGAGAACGCTGAAGTCATTAAAATCGGCGTACTTCTTCCTTTAACCGGCACTTGGAGCGAAGCGGGAAAAGGCGCCGAAAATGTTGCTGTTGAGCCCTTCAACAACTTCCACGGATTTATCACTGAAGGATATTTTTTTTTCGGAGGTTGCAACGGATGCTAGTCAGGTCGAAGCGCTGACTCAGTTTATGATATTCTCCCCCGCATTAAGAGGCGATATGCGTCAAATCCCGCCATGGCCAGTCGACAGACTTGTTATGGCGGTTGGCCTTTTTGGGGTATGTAATTGTAAATTTTAGGATGTTAGTACCAATGGTTTAAGACATTTAATAAGGGTATTATTTCTTAGAAATTTGAAGAATTAATACCGTGTTTTTGTGGTTGTAAAATTTTGGTGAGTTTAATAAACGGAAAAATGTGGATGGATAGTCTGGATATCATAAGGTTAAAGGAAAAAATATTTAGAAATGAAGGGAATTTATGGGGTTTGTCGAATAAAAACGAAAAGCATATCTTTTAGACAGTCTGCCGACGTGTAGGCGAAGCGTCCGGAATTGATATAACGACAAAAAGATGGGGGGAACCAGATGGAAAACAATATCTTCAGAAAATCATCTTTAGAACGCCTATCCTCGCCTGAACGGTTGAATGAATACATAAAGATAACCAGTCCAGGAATATGGAGCGTACTTTTGGGCTGTCTGGCACTTTTGATTGCCGTGGTTTTTTGGGGGTTTTACGGAAGTATTCCTGACAGTGTCAAGGCGAATGGTGTGATATTCCCGCAAAATGGGGTTACTTCGGTCATACCTGCCTCAGGTGGACGTATTAGCGATATGCGGGTTAAGGTGGGGGATTTTGTGGAAGCAGGACAGATTATCGCCGTCATACCTCAAGAGGATATTATCAAGCAAGTGACAGAACTAAAAAGTAACGCCCGGGCGGATGAAAAAAGTATTTCCGCTCTCGATAACGAATATGAAAGCCGCTCTCTTGTTGTATCACCTGTCTCGGGAATTGTTCTCTCAGCTAAGACTGTCAACGAAACAGTATCTGCCACCGAAGCTGTTGCCAGAATAGTTAAACAGGAGCAATACGCTAATGATAAGCAAATTATCTGCTACATTCCTGCCTCTACTGCTAAAAAGCTTAAAGAAGGAATGGAAGTACAGGTTTCTCCTGATTTTGCTCCTCGGGAGGAATATGGTTATATGCTTGGGAATATTACCAACATCGGCACTTATCCGGTATCTGAGGCGGATGTGTTATCAGCAGTCGGAAGTCAGCAATACGCCGAGGGGTTGCTGCCTAAAGAAAATAGTGTCGAATTACGGGTAAACCTCACGATTGATCCTGATTCCCCTAACAAAATTAAATGGTCTAACCCCAAAGGGGAGAATTTACAGCTTACCATTGGAACGGATTGTAATATGGTTATTGTAATTAAAAACTACAAGCCTTATGAATTAGTGTTTTAATTATTTTCTGCAATTAAGAAACAGCTAAGGAGAAGAAATCTGCTGTAGTTTAAAAAAGGCAGGTGAAATCAATGCCCAAAATAGCCAAGGTGCCGGTAATTATGCAGATGGAGGCTCTCGAATGTGGAGCGGCTTCTCTTTGTATGATTCTGGCTTTTTATGGCAAATGGCTGCCTTTAGAGCAGGTACGGGCAGATTGCGGCGTATCTCGTGATGGCAGCAGTGCTAAAAATATCTTGAAAGCTGCACGAGCGTATGGCTTGAAAGCCGCGGGCTACCGAATGGAGCCGTCGGCCTTGCGGAATATTGTCTTACCGGCTATAATCCATTGGAATTTTAACCATTTTGTAGTGCTTAACGGTTTTACAAAGGATAAGGTGATATTGAACGATCCGGCTAGGGGAACTGTTAAAGTTTCCTTTGAAGAGTTCGATCAATCCTTCACCGGCATTGTTTTGCGCTTTGAGAAAACGGAGAGCTTCGTGGCTGAGGGCAAACCAAAAAGCGTCTTGGGCTTTGCTAAAAAGCGGCTGCGCGGAACGGCGACTGCCTTTGCCTTTGTTATCCTCACTGGGATTTTGACAGCAGGAATCGGTATGATAACTCCGCTTTTTACCAAAGTATTTATGGATCATATTTTATCCGGTAAAAATCCCGAGTGGCTGTCGCTGTTTATTATCGCTATGACCCTAACTTTGGTCTTTCAGTTTGTGATAGCGGGCATTCAGGGCATATATTGGCTGAAAATTGAAGGCAAGCTGGCTATAGAGGCCAATGCTTCTTTTATGTGGCATGTGCTGCGCTTGCCGGTGGATTTTTTTTCTCAGCGTTTTGCCGGGGATATCGCTTCCAGACAGGCAAGCAACGAACATATTGCCTCTACTTTGATTGGTCAGTTGGCTCCCATATTTATGAATGTATGCTTGCTGGTGTTTTACCTAAGTGTGATGCTTCGCTACAGCGTGATTTTATCCTTGGTAGGTATCGGAGCCGCGCTTGTTAATATGCTGGTTTTGCGTTTCATATCCCAAAAACGCGTTGATATGAGTCGGGTGATGCAGCGTGACGTCGGTAAGTTGTCGGGTATAACCATGTCTGGTTTTGAAATGATGGAAAGTATTAAAGCCTCGGGTGCTGAAAACGGTTTTTTTGAACGCTGGGCAGGTTACTTTGCCAAACAGAGCAATGCCCAAATTGTTTTCGCCAAAGCAAATCAGTTTTATGGAATGATTCCTTCTCTTTTACAGCAAGCAGCGAATATCTGCGTTCTGATGATTGGGGTTTATTTGATCTTAGATGGTGAGTTTACGATTGGTATGCTTTTAGCATTCCAGGGATTTTTATCTTCTTTCCTCACGCCAGTCAATCAGCTCGTGGAGGTAGGACAAGCTTTTATCGAAATGCGTTCCCAGATGGAGCGTGTGGAAGATGTGATGAATTATCCGACGGATGTTTCTGATTCTGATAACGGAGAATTACCGAACGAAAATGGAGAATTTGTAAAGCTTTCCGGTGAAATGCAGTTAGAAAATGTTACCTTTGGGTACAACAAGCTGTCACCGCCCTTGCTGGAGAATTTTTCACTTAACCTTAAGCCGGGCGGGAGCGTTGCCTTTGTTGGGGGCTCCGGCAGCGGCAAGTCAACTCTGGCCAAACTTATTTCCGGTTTATACAGTCCTTGGTCAGGGGAAATCCGCTTTGACGGACTAACCAGAGATAAAATTAACCGGGGTATTCTCACAAGCTCACTGGCCGTAGTGGATCAAGATGTCGTACTTTTTGAAGATACGATTATGAATAATATCACAATGTGGGATGAGTCGATAGATGAAGCTGTACTTGTTACATCCTGCAAGGATGCTCAGATTCATGAAGATATTATGCAGCGTCAGGGCGGATATGCTCACGTGATCAAAGAGGGTGGGAAGAATTTTTCAGGTGGTCAGAAGCAGAGGTTTGAAATTGCCCGAGCTCTCGCCCAGGAACCTTCGATTTTGATTTTGGATGAAGCTACGAGTGCCCTGGATACTAAGACTGAGCAGCATATTATGGAAACGGTCAAAGCAAGAGGAATCAGTCTGATTATTATCGCGCACAGACTCTCTACAATTCGGGATTGCGATGAAATTATCGTTTTAGACAAAGGTAAGGTTGCTGAGCGCGGCCGGCATGAAGAACTGATGTTAATGGGCGGCAAATATGCCACACTGATCAGTAATTAACTGAGGAGGTGAAACTAGTGGCTTTTAGTGAACAATTTCAAAAACGTTTAGAAAATGATCATCAGGCAATGGAAAAAGCCTTTTCAGACCTGGCCTCGATCGTTGGCTATAGCAAAGAAAAGTCTTCACCTGAAGAAAAAAAGAAGGCTGTGCAGGGTGCAATTGAAGAGATTCTGTCTTCTCTTGGTGTGAAGGTTCCGCAGGTACCAGAGGAAATAGATGATATGAACGCTCGCCTCGAATATATGCTTCGTCCATCCGGAGTGATGCGAAGGCGGGTGGAATTGACTGGAAAGTGGTGGAAAAATACTGCCGGTCCTTTGCTGGGAAGTACTAAAGCTGAGGATGTGGTGGCTATCCTGCCGACCTTTCCTTCGGGCTATGTGTTCTTTGATGCGGAGTTAGGGAAACGGGTAAAGGTTAATAGAAAAACTGCACCAAAACTGAATAGTGAGGCCTATTGCTTTTATCCTGCCTTGCCTGCTAAAAAACTTAACGTCTTGGATTTAGTGCGCTTTTTTTTGCACTCAGTGGCCTCTTCAGATTTTGCTTTAGTATTTGGGGCCAGTCTGCTCGTTAGTTTATTGGGACTTTTCACACCGTATATGAACAAACAAATTTTCGATAGTGTGATTCCGAGCGGTACTAAAAGCGATGTGCTGCCTGTAGCAGCTCTGTTGGCAGGAGCGGCTGTGGGGTCCTCTTTGTTTGGCATAACCCGGAGCCTTGTTTTAATGCGGCTGCGGGATAAGATTAACCTGTCTGTGCAAAGTGCAGCTATGGCAAGGATATTTTCCCTGCCCGCAGGATTTTTTAAGGATTTTTCGGCAGGAGAGTTGAGTTCTCGGGCTATGAGTATAAATCAACTCTGCTCATTGCTTTCGGATACAGTACTGACTACACTGCTTTCAGCACTCTTTTCCTTTGTATATATTTTTCAAATGGTTAACTATGCTCCAACGCTTGTTCGGCCGGGTCTATTGATTATTTTTGCTATGCTGGCGGTTACAATTCTGACAGCAATTTTCCAGCAGAGACTATACGACAAGCAGATGAAGCTGTCCGCAAAATTAAATGGTTTAGTTTTTGGACTTTTTAGCGGCGTACAAAAGGTGAAGCTTGCGGGGGCTGAAAAGCGTGCCTTTGCCAAGTGGGCAGCCGATTACAAAGAAACAGCACGATTTACTTTTTCGCCGCCCCTTTTTTTAAAACTTAAAACGGCGATCTCAGGAGCCCTTACGTTAGGGGGTACGTTACTTCTTTACTATGTGGCAGGAACGACCAAAATAGCGCCCGCCGATTATATTGCCTTCAGCACCGCTTATGGCGCTGTCAGCGGAGCAATCATGTCGTTAGCCGGCATCGTTCTGACTATTGCCAACATCAAGCCGCTTTTACAAATGGTGAAGCCTATCTTTGAGGCGATACCGGAAATAGATGAAAACAAGAAGAGCGTTACCTCCCTTTCTGGTACTATGGAAGTATCCAATGTTTCTTTTCGCTACAGTCCTGACGGACCCATTATCCTTGATAATCTTAGTTTGAAGGTAAAGCCGGGTGAATATATCGGTGTCGTCGGCCAAAGCGGCTGTGGTAAATCGACTCTCATGCGCTTATTGCTGGGCTTTGAAAAGCCTGAGGAGGGTGCAGTGTATTTTGATGGGTATGATTTGGAAACCCTTGACGTACGTTCTGTGCGTCAATGTATTGGTGTGGCCTTACAAAACGGCAAGCTGTTTACCGAGAATATATTTTCCAATATTATTATTACTGCGCCTTGGAGTACCCTTGACGATGCATGGAAGGCAGCTCGTATGGCAGGCCTGGAGGATGAGATCAAGGCTATGCCTATGGGTATGCATACCTTGATCAGCGAGGGCAGCGGCGGCATATCAGGCGGACAGCGGCAGAGAATCCTCATTGCCAGGGCGCTTGTATCTAACCCTAAAATCCTGTTTTTTGACGAGGCGACCAGCGCTCTTGACAACATTACTCAAAAACATGTTGCCGATAGCCTGGATCAGCTTGGGTGTACCAGAATTGTCATAGCTCATCGTCTTTCAACCGTTAAAAATTGTGACCGGATCATTGTAATGAACAAAGGTAAAATTGCAGAAGAGGGCAGCTTTGAGGAGCTCATGGAGAGAAAGGGTTTGTTTTATGAGTTTGCCCAAAGACAGATCAGCTAGCTAAGAGAAGGAGGCCACTATGAAAAAGCTGTTGAACATCTGTTTATTAGTGGTATTGATTTTTATGTCGACATCATGCAGTCAGAAGGAAAAAAGCAGTGAACGTGAGCTTAATATTCCGGTATTAGCCGACGCAGCTTGGCTGAAAGCCGATGGAGCGTTTTATAATGGCGTGCAGTTGGCTGTGGAGGAGGCAAACACCGAGTATTCCGGCAAGGGGTTCAAGATCATAACTTCGGTTATTGATGATAAAGATTTATACGAAACCGGAGTAGAAATGGCAACAAAAGCAGCTGAAGATGAGACTGTAACTGCAGTATTTAATTTGCAAAACTTTGATGTCTCTAAAACGACAGCAGATATACTGGCTGGAAATGGAAAGCTTGTGTTATTTCCCTACGGAGCTTACGACAGCCTTTTTACCAAAGACAATCCCTATGTCCTAAATGGTATCCCGGCCTTTTCCGACTTAGGCAAGGCAATGGCAGAGTATGCTGTTAAAAAAGGTTACAAACGAATTGCCATTTATCACAACGGCAATCAGTCCCAGGAAGAACTTGTTACAGCATTTGAACTTGACCTGTTAAATACTGGGACAAAAGTCGTGGATTATGTACCGTCCATTGCTTCGAAAAATGAGTTTGACAACATCTACAGCCGCTGGCAGGCCTTGAATGTGGATTGTGTGGTTATTTCTCAGTATGGTCTTGACCGTGCCTTTGAAGTGCTGAAAATGCTTCGCAGCAGAGATGCGAAGATAGCCGTTATAGGAGAGCCTATTTTCGACAGTGCTAATGCGCTTGCGGAGAACAAGGCAATTGCTGAGGGAATGGCTGTGCCATCGACTTTGGTTATTGAAGACAGCCAAAAACTGAAAGAGTTTAAAGAGCGATATAGGAAAAAATACGGCAAAGAGGCCGATATATGGGCTGTACAGGGTTATGACATGCTGCGCCTTGTCGTGGACACAGCCGTAAAGCTGGATACAAATGATCCGGCAAAAATTGCTGCAGCACTGCATAATCAGAAGGGCTATCAGGGCATAGGAAGGAATATTGCCTTTACTAAAGGCGGAGCAATGATAACGGATGTGAAAAAACTGCCGATATTAATCTGCAGGGACGGCAGGTTTCAGTGAATGAATAGGGGATGTTTAAAATTGTGAAAAAAGTATTTGTTTCAGTTGTTGGGGTCATTGTCATTGGGTTGTGTTTTTTTCTTTCCGGCTGTGCAGCGCAACAAGAGCCACAGGCAAATCAGACTACTAAATACACCATGTATATTGGCTTAAATGACAAGGATAAGTACACACAGCTTATTTCTTATGAGGAAGCTGAGAAGGAGGTAAGTGATATCGCCTTAAAATACGTGGATGGATTTACGGAACTTTACGCTAAGGGCGCGTATAAGGATGATAAAGGTATATTAGTTCATGAGAACAGTCTTGTATTTGAGTTTTACTCTGTCACCGACCAGCAAATGAAAGCCATCATGGATGAGGTGCTGAAAAAACTCAATCAAAAATCAATACTTATAGAAAAACAAACGGTCAATGACGAATTTTATGAGGGTGTAAAGCAATGACACGTACTGAGTCAAATATTATTTTATTCTCCATCACTCTTTGCTGGGCCTCATCTTATATCTTTAGCAAGAATATCCCCGCTTCTATGTCACCTTTTGCCTATTTGACAATGACGACAGGCGTTGCCAGCATCATCGTGGGCATTGTGTTTTTTAAAAAACTGAAAGAGTTTGATCTGAAGACCCTGCAAAGAAGCCTGGTCATTGCAGCTATTATCTGCGTTAATCTGATTTTTGAAAGGATAGGCATTACTCGGATACCGGCTTCTACGGCCAGTTTCATTTCCTCCTTAACTATTGTATTTGTACCCCTTTTGTTGCTTTTATTTAAGCAAAGACCCAGCCGAAACAATTTAGTGGGCATTACGCTCATTTTAACCGGGCTTGTTTTCACCAGCGGTATAAAACTAGGAGCTTCCCTTGATTATGGTGTTCTTGCGATGGCGGCTGCCTGCTTTTTTATGGCCGTATATATAATAATCGTTGACAGTTTTACTAAAAAGAGTGATCCCCTGCTGCTGGGGATCGGGCAGATGTTTTTTACGGCAATTATCGGCTTTGTTTTGTGGTTCATTGAGGAACCAAAAACCTTTTTAACGTTGACGTATACCAATGAAATTCTTGCCAATATTTTTCTTTTAGCTTTTTTTGCTAAGGCTTACGCTTATATCATGCTTATGTATTCTCAGAAATATGCTTCCCCTATTGCCGTGACCGTTATTTCCTCTACAGAGCCGGTAGTAACCCTGGGGTTGGCTTTACTTATTCCAAACTCTTTTGGGCAGACAGAAGTCTTGACAAATGGAAAAATGGTTGGTGCTGTATTCATTATTGTGGGTGCCATTTTTGCAGGTACAAACTTTCTAAATAGAAGAAAAAGGCTTGATCAAGGGATACCTTTGGCTAATTCAACTCATGGAGGCTGACATGAAGGAGATCTTTTCACCTTTTAAGTCCAAAGAGAAATTACTGCAAATCGTTATATGTGCCTTAATATTTATCGGGATGGCTGTACCCTTTAAGGTTATGGTACTTATCAAAGGCCTTACCGAGGTACGCCCTGTCAATGCAGTACCGATTGTAGCAGGACTCTTGCTTGGACCTGCCGGAGCATGGGGCTGTGCTCTGGGCAACCTGATTGCCGATGGTTTCGGAACCTTTTCCCAAGCTTCTGCGCTTGGCTTCATTGGTAATTTCATAGCTGCTTATCTGCCTTATAAGCTTTGGCATATCACAAAGAAGAGGGAAACTCCTAATGTAAAAAGCTCTAAAAATATTGTCAAATTCATTTTAATTGCTGCTCTGGCCGCCCTTGCTACCGCCATAATCATTGCCTGTGGTTTGGATGTACTGTTTGGTATGTGGATTCCGTCTGTTTTTTGGATTATTTTCTTTAACGATTTAGGGTTTTCAATTCTTATTGGTTTGCCGGTTTTTATTGTTCTTACCTCTGAGGAAAGCACTCTGAAAATTACGTTACCGGAAAGATGCCCTAAAAAAGGGATGGGAAAGTCAGATTTCCCTATAGAATACTTGTTGCTGTCGGCAGTTGTACTGAGTGAATTAGTTTTGCTTTGGATGATCAGTTTAGGAATGAAGATGTCTGCCTTTCCTTTAATGGCTGCTGTGGGTGGAATTTCCATGTTATCTCTGTTAATTTTATTGATTAGGAGTGATGGATGTTAATACCTTGGCAACTGACGGAGAATATGGTAATTTATGTGAAGTTATGCACGAGAATAAACGCCGCAGCAAATTTGAAATGCCGGCAGTTTCCATCAGGATTGCCAAAGAACAACGGAAATGAAAAACAGCAGCTTTAAAAAGTACTGGGGAATGGAATTTTTTACTTTGCAGGGAGGTGGTTTTATGCCGATTAAAATTGCCATTTGCGATGACACAGTGGAGGATATCGAGTTGTTGTCAAGTGCTCTTTATACATACGACCCTTCTTTTGAGATTATCACCTATACAAACGGAGAAACGCTGATCGATGAATTCCGAGATTCCAGCCTCTTCGCCGACATCCTTTTTTTGGATATCTATATGCCGGGAATCAACGGCGTAAAGACGGCGCAGAGACTACGCGTCGAGAGAAAGGATCTCAAAATCATTTTCATTTCGTCGAGCAAAGAGCATTATCCGCAGGCGTATGAGGTATTCGCCTTCAATTATCTTCTGAAGCCATTCGACAGGGAACGATTGTATCGTGTGCTGGATCGCGCCATCGATGAGATCTGCAGGGAACGCAGCCATAAAATCCGCTTCAGCTACAAATCGACCGTGTACAGCGTGGACTGCCGCGATATCCTCTATATAGAAAGCCGCGACAAACTCATCTTGTTTCATCTGGCAGACGGAAGCACCTTGCAGTGCTACGGAAAACTGGACGGGATTGCCAAAGAGTTGCCTGAGCAGTCCTTCATCCGTTGCCACCAGAGCTTTATCGTCAATACTTTCTACGTCACGGAATTGGGGGAAAATCACTTCCGTGTCGGACAGGTTGTGATCGGTATTTCCAAAAAGCATTTGAAACATGCCAAAGATCAATATTACGCATCCTTATTTTCTCATATGGGCAGAGGACAATGGGGATGAAGGAATCAAAGCATACGAAAGCCTATCTGATCTCGGGGCTGATCTTCGCGATCCTATTTAGCCATCTGCCGGTTATATATACCCTGTTTTACCATAACCTGACCGGCGCTCCGACAGCGGCAGGCGGAAGCATCAATCTAACGCGGCTTTCCCCTGTCCGGACAATCATTCTGGACGGAAAGTGGGAATTTTATTGGAACCGCCTGATTGTCTCCGAACCGCAGCAGGATGTCAAGTCGGATTTTCTTATCAGGGTGCCGGATTATTGGTCGAGGTACAAAATTGACGGAAACCGGCTGCCCGCGGGCGGGTTCGCAAGCTATCGGCTTACGCTGCAAGGGATTGACTATCCCCGTCCCCTCACTGTCTACCTGCCGGATTTCGGCGGCGCGTACCGCGTCTTCATCGATGGCGTATTAGCTGCGGAAAGCGGTATGGTATCAAAGGATACGCCGAAAATCTTTACGGTTCCCCAGGCGAAACTCTACCCGGTGACGCTATCCGCGGGAGAGGCGCACCAGGTGGTGATCGAGGCAGCGAGCACTCGGTTTTCCGGATTGTATATGGCCCCTGTTTTAAAGGATTACGACCGAGCCGTACAAGAAGTCAGCGCTCGAGACACTATCCGGTTTATTCTGTTCGGGACCGTGCTGTTTTCCTTTTTTGCTCTGATCATTTTATACACGCTGTCTTTACGAAAGGGAATACGCTCCGCGTGGCTTCCGGCGATGATCTTTTTCGTGCTCTTGCGCATCATGCTGACCACGGAGTTTTACAGCGTCTGGCAGAGGGGTGTATTTTTTAATCTCTCCTATGAAGCCACCAACGAGCTGATGTTTTTTGCCACCTTCGTGCTTAAATTCCTTTTGATTTTTCTGGTCCAGGAGCAATTCGGGATCGCTTTTTCCCGAAAGGAAAAATGGTTTTTTCTCCTTTATTATACCGCGATCTACCTCATGTATCTGTTCATCCCGCACGGGATATACAATCAGTATCTGACGATTCCGCTGCCCGTCTCCACCTTTGCTTTGGAGTTATATTCCTTTTTTAAGGTTTACTTCGGGCGGCACCAGCTGAAAAAGTTCGGTATGCTGATTTTCTGGGGCGTTATCCTGGCCATTTCCGGGTTGATCATTGACTGCTATTATATCAACGGCAATATTTATCTCAATCTGTCGCTGACCCTGCTGGTTTCGCTTTCGGCCTACCTGATGATCCTCAGCTTGGTTTACGCCTTGCGTACCGCGGACGTGTACAACGATTTGGCGGTATCTTCTTCCCGGCTGGCGCTGGCCAAGAGCCAGATTGCCATGCAAAAGGACTATTATGATACCCTAAGCGGGCAGATAAACGAGATCCGCGGGATCAAGCACGATCTCCGCCATTTTGTCGGCGTGATCAGGAGGCTGACTGAGGAGGGACGCTATGCTGAATTGGAACGTTTTTTGAGCGAATACGCAGAAAAAACCGAAACCGATCCGCTTCCGGTATTTTGCGAAAATATCGTGGCTAACTCCATTTTAGGATATTATTCTTTAAAGGCAAAGGAAGGCGGCATTCCGTTTCACTGTGCCTGCAGCATCCCAAGACAACTTTCGATAAGCGACAGCGACCTTTGTGTCGTTTTGGGCAACGCCTTGGAAAACGCAATCGAGGCGTGCGGGAATCTGGACAATCCGGATGCGCGGTTCCTATCGGCGGAGGCGCGAACCATCAACGACCAACTGCTTTTGAAAATCGAAAATTCCTATAACGGTTGCCTGAACATCCAAGACGGGGGCTATCTTTCAACCAAAAACGGAGAATTCCACGGAATAGGCCTGCAGAATATCAAAAAGGTTGTGGAAGTCTGCGGGGGATTCGTTAAAACAGAACACAGCGGGAAGGTTTTCACCCTGATGGCCGCGTTTCCCAATCCATGCGGTGCAGAGGAAGGTCAGGCCGGCAATCAGCCGGATTCCTCCATTCGTTCATCATAATCCATGGATTCTCCACCCTGCAAAATGCTTTGCAGGGTATTTTTATATACCAATTTCGGCGAAAAAGGGGGTCAATTTCGCCATTTCCATTTTGCCGGCAATTTTTCAAGTATAATGAAAAAGGGTGATCGGCATGCTTTACCGGCTTTATCCGCAAACAAACCAGACTCGGATTTTCACGGAAAGAAACAGTCAAAGCAAAATCCCGTTTTGTCCCGTCAAAAAAATGAGAGAGCTGTATCCGGGCGGGAACTTTGTCATTATTGGAGAAATCGGGAACTTTGCAGAGGTGTTTGGCGGTCAGGATGTACTTATGACAAGCGCAGGCAAAGCGGTCCCCATATTCCCGAGAGGGAGCCTGATTAAACCGTTGGAGTGGATTGCTGGGTATGTCGCGGTGGGGGAAAACACCTATGTTGCGGCGGTAAGGAGTATAATCCCCACTTTCCTCCGCCGCTGGAAGTGAAGGTTGTGACGTCTGATTACTGGAGAAGGTGTTGAGATGAACAAACGAACTATAGCCGGGGTTGTCGTTAGCATTCTTATGCTGCTTATGTGCGCAGGCTGTTCAGCTCCAGCTTCTGACCGAGGTGGTCTGGCCGCCAATACTGAGGTCAAATACACCCTGTATGTCGGCTTGAATGACAAGGATACATATACCCAGATCATCGACAGCCTGGAAGCGGAAAAGAAGGCCTCTGCCATATGTATCAAATATGTTGACGGTTATACCCTAACCCACGGTGAGGGGGCGTATAAGGATGAAAAAGGTGTGATTACCAAAGAAAACAGCCTTATCTACACCTTCTTTAATGTTACCGATGCGCAGATGAAAAGTATCATGAATGAGATGTTGAAGGAGCTCAACCAGAACTCCATACTGATAGAAAAACAAAAGGTAAACTATGATTTTTATGATGGAGAAAAGCTATGACACGGGCCGAGTCTAATAATGTACTATTTTCTATTACGCTTTGCAGGGCATCTTCCTACATATTTATAAAGAATATATCCGTTACCCTCTCATCTTTTGCATATCTTACGCTGACTACGCTTGGCCAGCGCAATACTTTTCGTTATTTTTTTCTCCAAGTTACCGCAAGGGTGCCCTGCTGGCCCATACAATCAGCCTTACCGTTCTATTTACTATGATCTGCAATGGCTTATCAATGTCTCAAAACGTGCTGATGGCGGTTGCCGGGGCAGTGTTGGTGCTATCAGCGCTTGTGGTCATGGGTTAAAAGGGAGTTGTCAAAAGTTCTGCAGTAAACCAACGCACGCACATCAGGCAGTTCACAGAACGGCCTGATGTACTGCCTTAAGAGACATAAAAAAATCAGTTTTTGGATGAATTGATTGGCAGATGTTTTAACATTCAAATCTATGAGATCCTGGGAAAACTTGGCCTGAAGAAACGGTTAATATTGTAGAGAAAGAAAGGATGAAGATCGTATGTTATTGCCAGATTTGAAATTTGTTTCAATGGTGATTATTTATGGTTAACAACCCCAGGTATGACTTTTCACAGGAATCTACTATCAAGGAAAAGTTGCTGAAAAAGTTAAAAAAGGAATACCGGAAAGCCAGGATAGAAAAAGCGGATGCCCTTGACGATGATGATCTGGAGATGGTGGCGGCGGCCCAAGCCTCCAGGAATGCACCGGAAGCAATTTGCCCGTATCACTGCCTCTGCCAGGATTGCCCGGGGTATAAAGGTGTCTGTCAGAAAAATCTGGTCAAGGGTTGAGGGGCGGTGATGTTTGGTGTATGACTTCAACCACGAATCAGAGTTGGAACGGATGTATGAGGACTATTTTTCTAAAATATATAACTATATATTTTGCCGCCTGCTGCACAAGGAACAGACCGAGGAAATAGTCGGTGAAATATTTCTCAAAGTCATTTCGCATCTGAATAGTTATGAATCGGGCAAAGCATCTTTTAATACTTGGATTTTTACCATAGCTCGCAATGTCCTGATCGATTTTTACCGCAAAAACAGGACGGTAACCAGTATAGACGACGAAGCCTTTCCTGAGCAGGCCCTAACCGTAGACTTTGACGAACAGTGCCGGCTTATTGAAAATGATGACTGGCGGGAGCTTTACAAAGCCCTAAGTTCATTGAATGAGCGGCAGAGGGATGTAATAGCGCTCAAATACTACGAGAGCTTCAACAACCGGGAGATCGCCAGGATAACGGGAATCAACGAAAGCACGGTGTCCACTCTTTGTGTGCGGGCCATAAAAAAAATGAGGGCTTTAATAAATGTTTCCTGAGCTACATTTAAAGTTCATCCGTATTAATGTATGTAATCCCAATAGAACCCAATAAAAAATAATGCTGAAATACGTGTTTCATTTCAAACAGACACGTCTTCAAATAAATAAAACGTTTTGGAGGGAAACAAATAATGAGTGAAGAAAAATTACCCAGCTGGCAAGAGTTCCAGAATGAACTGGTTGTCAGAGCCCTGAAGGATGAGAGCTTCCGTAAAGAACTGCTCGCCGATCCCAAAGCCGTGGTGGAAAAAGAAATGGGCAAACTGAAAGAGGGCTCCAAATTGCCTGAAGCCCTGGAAGTCAAGGTGATTGAGCAGCCCGCCAATGCGCTCTACCTTGTCTTGCCCACAATTTCAGATGAACTTTCCGATGAAGCATTGGAAAATGTGGCCGGAGGCCAAGGGAATGAAGTGTATGATTTCTGTTGTCTGTATGCATGCGAAAGAGGCTGTTGTTGGGATTGAGCAGCCCGCCAATGCGCTCTACCTTGTCCTGCCCACAATGCTTGATGAACTTTCCGATGAAGCATTGGAAAATGTGGCCGATGGGGACTCTCGTTTTACTATTAATTGTTGTTAATAAAATTTTTTGGAGGAAAAACAAATGAGTGAAGAAAACACCCCAAAACTGCCCAGCTGGCAAGAGTTCCAGAATGAACTAGTAGTCAGAGCCCTGAAGGACGAGAGCTTCCGTAAAGAACTGCTCGCCGATCCCAAAGCCGTGGTGGAAAAAGAAATGGGCAAACTGAAAGAGGGCTCCAAATTGCCTGAAGCCCTGGAAGTCAAGGTAATTGAGCAGCCCGCCAATGCGCTCTACCTTGTCTTGCCTACAATGTCAGATGAACTTTCAGATGAAGTATTGGAAAATGTGGCCGGAGGCGAATTGAATATACTGTGTTGTAATTCCTGTGGCCTGTTTGGATGTGGACCGTGTTAGGTTAGTAATGTAGTTAGAATGGAGTTGTGAAGAAGGCTCCAGGTTGCCGGCCGCCCTGGAAGACAAGGTAATTGAGCAGCCTGCCAACGCGATTTACCTTGTCTTGCCGACACTGCCCGAAGAGAAACTTTCCGATGAGGCATTGGATAAAGTGGCAGGTGGAGGGGGATCTGCCTAAAAAGCCGGATGCCATTGTGTTAATCCTTCATAGGTTAAGTAATCATAGATGCCGTAGTTGCTGTAAGCATAAAAAAACAACAATCCGAAAGAGGTATCCCGCTATGCCTAAGATCGTAATTGGTTTAAAAGAAGGGATTAGTATTGAAGAGACCCCGGGAGGCGGGGTAGAACTAAAATCCGCTTACATAGCCCAGACGCTGTCAAAGACAACTCCCGGCACGGTCAAGGCCCTGCTGATGCTGGCCGCCGGCGGGTCAACCCAGGAGGAACTGGAGGATATGGCCCGGGCAGAAGACTGGTTTTTGTCTAATCTACCCCAGTACATAGAACAGTTAGCCCGCCTGGGGTTCCTCACCTGGTCGGTGCTCGAAGACGGGCAAAGTCTGGCTAGGCTGGTAGTTATCGGTCAAGGGTTTAATTTTCATCTTTCAGAAATTGGCTCTGACCAGCGATTTGTGCTATCTCGCTTTGCTTACAGTCGTTGCCTGAACCAGAAAACTGTCCTTGAGACCCCTCTTCAGCCTGTGCGGCTGGAACTTGATGGCTGGTTGGGTATGGCCCTTTGGGGCCTGTTGTCCCGCCCGGCCACTTATCCGGAACTTTGTGCTGCCATTCCCGGAGCGGACTCCGCGATCGTCAAACTGTTGCTGCAGTTGTTTGCTGCGGCCGGGATGATTCAACCGGCGGACGAGGCAGAGGGCGGAATCCCGGAGGACCGGGACGTAGTGTTGAGACTGTGGGAGTTTCATGACCTCTTATTTCACACCCGAACCCGGGATGGCCGACAGGATCAACCGCTGGGAGCGACGTTCCGCTTCTGGCCGGGGATTGAACCTCTGCCTGCTTGCAAGCCCTCGATGCAGGGAGAACTCATCGAATTGGCCAAGCCAAATCTGGAACATCTCATAGAAGAAGACTATCCCTTCACCTTGGTGCTGGAAGAACGCCATTCCATTCGGGACTACGCCCCGGAAGCGATCACCCTCCAGCAAATCGGTGAGTTTTTATACCGCGCTGCCCGGGTCAAAGGTATCCGGCCAGCTGATCCCGAAAGGGGTGCCATGTACGAGGCCAGCGCCCGACCCTATCCCGGTGGGGGCGCCTGCCACGAACTAGAGATCTATCTGACCGTAGGGGAATGCCGCGGACTGGACCGGGGCTTATACCACTATGACCCCCTTGGGCACAGCCTAACGAAACTTTGCAGCGAAAACCGCTGCACCGGATTAATTCTCAAACAAGCAGAGGGCAGCGCGGCTAAGCAGTGCCAAGCGCAGGTAGTCATTAACCTGACCGCCCGCTTCCCGCGCCTGTCCTGGAAGTATAACTCCATCGCCTACGCTCTGATGTTAAAAGACGTGGGTGCGTTGTACCAGACCATGTACCTGGTAGCTACGGCCATGGACCTAGCTCCCTGCGCCTTGGGTGCCGGTCATGCTGACTGGCTGTGCCAAGCGGCAGGACTTAATTACCTGGCAGAATCGCCGGTGGGAGAATTTCTGCTGGGAAGTAAACGAATTTAAAGTAATATGTTTTTGGGCAAGTTTAGCCCCTAAACAAACGAAGTTTCTAGCTGAAATAACAAGGAGTGGCATAACGATGTTCTGGATAAGACCGAGATTTAAGCATCATTTCCGGGTGGACGTGGTGGCTGAGGAAAAGGTCGTCTTTCTGTTATCTGACCAACAGCATTTCGTGCTCAAAGGCAAGACCTATGCGGCCTTGGCCCCTCTGTTAAACGGTAAAAACAGCCTTGATGAAATCGTGGCAGCACTTGAAGGAGAAGTAGCCGTATCCTCAGTCTGGCACGCCCTGGCGGAACTGGAGAAGAAGGGATACATCACGGAAGAGTCCGACTTTCTCAACCCTGATCAAACGTCCTTTTGGAGCGCACTGGGAGTCGATCCAGCCCTGGCCGGGCCGAAATTGGCTGAGGCCAAGGTAGAGGTCATCGTGCTGGGTGGGTTGTCACCGCTCCCCTTCATAAATCTCCTGGAATCGATGGGGTTGACTGTGGCTGCCCCTGCCGAGGGCAACCTGCGGGTGGTACTGACCGACGATTACCTGAACAAGGAATTGGCCGAGATTAATCGGGAAGCGCAAACGAAGGATATCCCTTGGTTAATTGTCAAGTCCACAGGTTTAGAGGCCATGGCAGGGCCAGTCTTTGTACCCGGCAAAACCGCCTGCTGGGAGTGCCTGAGTGCCCGGATGAAAGGGAATCTCAAGGTGAAGCAGGCGGTGGACAAGATGGAGGGCAGGCAAACCGTCATCCCTGCGGTTAGGGGATTCCTGCCCGCCGGTGAACAAGCGGCCCTTAGCTTGGCTGCTCTAGAGTTAGCTAAATGGATTGTGAAAAATGAAACTTCCGCCCTGGTAAGCAACCTAATGACGCTAGATCTCAGTAAGCCTGAAATCCAGTTCCATGCTGTCCAGCGCCTGCCCCAGTGCCCGTCTTGCGGGAATTCTGAGATAACTGAGGCCCGTCCTTTAGTAATGGAAAGCCGTGTCAAAACATTCGTGACGGACGGCGGACACCGGATACTCAAGCCACTGGAAACCTATCTACAATATGCCCACCTGATTGACCCCTTGACCGGTTTAGTTAGCCAAGTCATACGCATGCGACCGGAAGAGAGCCAGGTTCACCTCTACTTCGCCGGGGAAAACAGGGCCCTGTACCATGGACGCTATAACCTGAAAAAGTTAAAAGCCAGCCTGCGCTCGAGCAGTGCCGGCAAGGGTATGACCGACGCCCAGGCCAAAGCCAGTGCCTTGTGCGAGGCCTTGGAACGCATTTCGGGGGTGTTCAGGGGGGATGAGCCTGAGCGAAAGAAGATCAGTTACCGCCAACTTGGTGACGAAGCGGTTCATCTCGCTGCCTGTCAAAACTTCAGTCAACGCCAGTACGAGCAGCGCGAGGAGATTAACCGTCAGGAGATTAGCTTTTATCATGTACCCGAACCCTTTGACGAGGAAGCTGTGCTTGACTGGACCCCAGTCTGGTCGCTTACCCAGAAGCGCTTCCGCTACCTGCCCACGGAGTATTGCTATTATAATTATCCCGAGGCTCGGTTTGCCCTGGGCGACTCCAATGGCAATGCCTCGGGCAACACCCTGGAAGAAGCGGTGCTGCAGGGCTTTTTCGAATTGGTGGAACGCGACTGCGTGGCCCTCTGGTGGTATAACCGTCTGCCAAGGCCCGCGGTGGATCTTGAAAGCTTCAGCGAACCTTATTATGGGGAGCTGAGAGAGGAGTACAGACGGATGGGACGGAAGATGTGGGCAATTGACCTGACCTCTGATTTGGGTATTCCCACGTTTGCCGCAATCAGCTGCCGGGCCGATGGGACGGAAAGCCAGGTCATGTTCGGTTTTGGCACGCATCTGGATCCGAAAATTGCTTTGTCCCGAGCGGTAACGGAAATGAACCAGTCCCTTTCCATCCTTGACGTCGTTAATCGTGGTCAGGCACCCTTGGAGGACACGACGACCCTAAAATGGCTGAAAGAAGCCACCCTGGCCAACCAGCCGTATCTGGCTTCTGATCCTACAGTGCCCGCTAAACAACTAGCAGATTACCATCAGCCTTTCCACCAGGATATTCTGGAGGACATTGAATACTGTCGGGGAATCATTGAAGAACTAGGCATGGAGATGCTGGTGCTGGATCAGACACGTCCGGATATTGGCATGCCGGTAGTCAAAGTAATTGTGCCGGGGCTCAGGCACTTCTGGGCGCGGTTTGCCCCGGGGCGCCTGTACGAAGTGCCGGTTAAGTTGGGCTGGCTGGAAAGGGAGAACACGGAAGACGAACTGAATCCGATCCCAATGTTTTGGTAAGGACGGTTACGTATGATGTAATAAAATCAGGACTCAAACGTAAATGTAACGTATTTTAAAAAAGAAATATAATGATGAAATACGTGTTTGTAAAACAACCACGTTTTTAATATTAATAATAGGGAGGAAAGAAGAAATGACAGATCAAAAGGAAAACAACCAAAAGTTGCCAACATGGCAAGAGTTCCAGAATGAGTTAATCGTTAGGGCATTGAAGGACGAGAGTTTTCGTAAAGAACTGCTCGCAGACCCTAAGGCTATGGTGGAAAAGGAAATGGCTAGACTGAAGGAAGGGGCAAAACTGCCCGCGTCTTTGGAAATCAAGGTGATTGAACAACCCGCGAACGCGCTCTACCTAGTATTACCTACTATGTCCGATGAACTTTCCGATGAAGCTCTGGACGCAGTGGCGGGAGGGGAAATGGCATGCGACTTTTGCTTACCGTGTTTTGGATGTAGATTATAAACTTACCGTGTTTTACACCATGCGTTAGAATTTGAGGGCTACTAATAAGGGGCTATTCTGTTTTTTGGAAAAAGAAAAGGACAAGCCGGGAAACGATGCCGGCTTGTCTTCGTACCAAAAACGAGCGTTAGTACAAGTGGAATACATATCAAGGTAGGGAAGCAATGCCAGTCAGTCCGCTGGGGCTAACGATTTAGCATAATCCTAAAATTCACATGTATACCCCGATATGATTGGAGAGAGAAACAAGGGGAGGGAAATAAGTAAGTTGGAAAGTAAATGGACAAAAAGCCTCAAAAGAAAAGCAGCAGTCATCTTAATGTTAGCTGCTATGGTCTTGAACATGTTAGCCAGCATGCCCCAAAATGCACTTGCTGCAACGCCTAAGACCTTTGATTTTCTTGAAATAACAGATTTGCACGGGACTCTCAACCCAGTTGGCAGTACCCAACCAGTTGCCGCCACTTTGGCTAAACAAATAAAGGATATCAAGGCGGCTAACCCGAATAGTGTCATTCTGTCCGGCGGCGACATGTTTCAAGGTTCCGCTCTGTCCAATATTTTAAAAGGCCAGCCAGTCATAGAGATGATGAAGAACATCGGCTTCGATGCCGTGGCTTTAGGCAATCACGAATATGACTGGGGTATCAACACAGTTATTGACCCGCAGAACGCTGATATTAAAGGGACATCTATTCCTGTACTGGCGGCTAATGTCTATGATAAAACCACCGAAAAACCGGTAAACTATACTAAACCGGATGTTATGTTGGACAAAGATGGAGTTAAAATTGGTGTGATCGGTGTTGTTGACAATAAGGAATTTTCTGCTGCGATTTTGCCAGCACTGATCAAGGATGTAGATTTTAAAGATCCGGTTCCGATCATTAACCAACTGGCCAAAGATTTGAAGAGCCAAGGAGCCCAGATTGTTGTCGTTTTGGCCCATATGGGGGCATCTGCCGACCAAAGCGGGGCCGTAAGTGGTAACCTGATAGATATGGCCCAACAACTATCTGGAGTAGATGCGATCTTTGGCGGACATACCCATACGATGCTAACAACCAAGGTTAAGGGCATTCCGGTTGGAGTCGCCAATGCTTACGGCAAAGGGTATATCCATTTAAAGGTCACCCTGAATGCGGACGGGACAGTCAGTACTGGGGATATGAACTATCAGGACGATGTTCCCCTGTATAAAGCTCAAACTCCATCAGTTGATCCCGACGTTCAAGCTATCGTTGCTAAGGCAACCCAAGAGGTTGGTCCTACTTTAAATGAAGTCCTCGGCACAGCTGCCGTTGAACTGACAAGAACCCAAAGTACTACGCCGTATGGTGATTCTATCATAGGCAACTGGACTAGTCAGGCCACGAAAGATGCTGTGCAAGCAGACTTTGCTTTTACCAACAATGGCGCGCTGAGGTGTGATCTTCCTAAGGGAGACATCAAAGTTGGTGATATGTGGGCACTTATGCCCTTTGACGATACGATTTACACCATGAAAATGACAGGTGCTCAAATTAAAGCAGTGCTCGAGGATGGGGTTCAAGACGGTGGCAAGGGCATTCAAGTTGCGGGACTGTCATTCACCTATGATCCGGCCAAGCCGACCATGAACCGCGTTACTTCGCTGAAGAAGTCGGATGGAACCCCGATTGAACTGACACAAACCTATACAGTAGCCACGAACGATTTTATGGGTACCGGCGGCGATAGGTTTACAGGGTTTAATGATCCGGCGATTGTTGACAAAAAAGATACCGGGGTACTGCTGCGGGATGTCTTTATTGAGGCGGCAAAAGCTCAAAAAACCATGACTGGAGAGATCGACAACCGCATTCTAGCCACTACAGTAAAAGTGACGGGTTTGCCAACTTCCGACCTGCAGGCTGTGCCAAGTGAATCGAACTCTAAACTTCAAGTTACTGCTTCCTGGCTGAATCTTAGAACAGGTCCAGGCCTTGATTGCGCTGTCGCCCGTTCGATCCCGCGTGGCACAGTGGTCAATTTGCTTGGTGTTTCCGGTGCTTGGGACAGGATTACCTATAATGGAAATACGTACTATGTTTATGCGAAATATGTTCAACCGGCAACTGAGACTGCTGTCCTAAAATCTGTTAAAGTCATAGCTCGAATAGGTCTTAACGTCCGCGATGGAGCTAGCTTATCCAGCAATATCCTGGGAGCGCTGCCGTATGGCTCAGTTGTCGAGGTGTTAGGAGTTTCTGGCGACTGGTACAAGATTATCTACAATGGAAGTTATAGCTATGTTTATGCTAAATATGCCAAGTGAAATTATAAGGCGGAAGTGACATTACTGGACATCAAGCAACCCCGTTGTAGCAGCAGCAATAAATGGGACTGTTTATGCACCATATGCCGATTTAACCGTTGATGGAAGATCAACAAAAGTAAACATAAGGGTAAAAGAAACAGCAACAACCTTAGCGGGAAGGGATAATGAAATAACAGTAACTGCAGTACAATGACCTTTGATTTTCATAATTCATAGACCCAATACCCTGCAAAATGCTTTGCAGGGTATTGTTATATACCAATTTCGGCGAAAAAGGGGGTCAATTTCGCCATTTCCATCCTGCTGGCAATTTTTCAAGTATAATGAAAAAGGGTGATCGGCATGCTTTACCGGCTTTATCCGCAAACAAACCAGACTCGGATTTTCAAGGAAAGAAACAGTCAAAGCAAAATTCCGTTTTGTCCCGTCAAAAAAATGAGGGAGCTGTATCCGGGCGGGGACTTTGTTATTATTGGAGAAATCGGGAACTTTGCAGAGGTGTTTGGCGGTCAGGATGTACTTATGACAAGCGCAGGCAAAGCAGTCCCCATATTCCCGAGAGGGAGTCTGATTAAACCGTTGGAGTGGATTGCTGGGTATGTCGCGGTGGGGGAAAACACCTATGTCGCTGCGGTAAGGAGCATAATTCCCACGTTCCTCCGCCGCTGGAAGTGAGGGTTGTGACGTCACAGAAACATAGCAACTCAAAAAATAACAATGAAGCCAAGGGGTGGGGTTTAAATGCATTCGCCGCCAAGCAAGGAAAGAGCGAAATAGAAGTCCAAGACATGTGTTGGATGGCAACATCGCAGCTGGGCATCAGCCCTATTAGCATGGGAGCAAGATAAGGAGTTTTTGTTAATTACAGGCAATCAAGCTATGTATGCTTTTCAATGAAAATTTAAAAACGGAGGCGTGAATGTGAAGAACAAATATGCAGCCTTAGCCATGGTGGCATTATATTTTTTAATGGTTTTGCCGTGTTATACCACCAACGCTATGGCGAATACGAATCCATATACCTATGATATATCCCAAGGGAATATCACCATATCTGCCGGTACAAATTCCGGCACTATCAAAGTTTGTTACGGCAGCGGGCAGACTGAGGATAATATTTCAATCACCCAGTCAATCACCATAACAGACAGCAGCCCAAGTAACGAAACCGCAAATTATGTGACGGTAGACCAGAATCTTGGCACCTTAAATATCACCCTGGAAAACGTCAATATCTACAGTAATATCTGTCCATTATTCATAGGGTCTGGTACGATGGTAAACTTGACTCTTAGTGGCACAAATATCTTGAAAGCCGGCAAATACTGCGCGGGACTTGGCGTGCCTTCTGGCGCGACCCTCGACATAACTGCTTACAGCACCGGTTCCCTTACGGCCACAGGCGGCATTGGCGGCGACAGCCGCGGCGGCATTAGCGGCGGCGGCAGTGGCATTGGCGGCGGCGGTACTGTGATTATCAACGGCGGCACGGTCACGGCAACAGGCGGCAGCACCGGCGACTTCTATGGCAGCGGCAGCGGCATTGGCGGCGGAGGCGGTAGCGACGGCAGCAGCGGCGGCAGCGGCGGCACTGTGACTATCAACGGCGGCACGGTCACGGCAACAGGCGGCCCCAGCGGCATTGGCTGCGGCGCAGGCAGCGGCATTGGCGGCGGAGGCGGCGGCGACAGGGGCTTAGGCGGCAGTGGAGGCACAGTGACAATCAACGGCGGCACGGTCACGGCAACAGGCTACGGCTACGGCAGCAGCGGCATTGGCAGCGGAGGCGGCGGCGGAGGCGGCGGCTCCTCCAGCGGCGGTACGTTGACCATTAACGGCGGGTCGGTAAACGCAAACTCCATCCAGCCCACAGTGCAAAGCAGCAGCGGTAGCCAAGAATATCTCGTGACTATATCGGGCCTACCCGGATCTGCCGGCGTGTCTTATACAGTTAACGGGGGGAGCTCCGTTAACTGTTCGACGGATGCAAGCGGCAACCTCTATCTGTGGCTGCCCCAGACGACGGGTTCCGCGACGGATGAAATTCAGACGACCGTTACATCCAGCGGTGCCATGTATCTGGCCACAGACCAGGTGAGTTCATCAAATCCCAATAATTTCACGTCTTATATTGTTCCAAGTATAACGGGCATCAGTCCCACGAGTGGACCAGAAGCAGGAGGGACAACAGTAACAATCAGCGGCTCAGGATTCACCGGAGCCACGGCAGTCCATTTTGGCAGTACGACAGGAAGCAGTATTACAGTTACCGATGATAATTCGCTCACAGTTACATCGCCGGGCGGAAGCGGAACGGTAGACGTGACCGTGACCGGACTTTACGGAACGAGCGCGGTAGTTCCAAGTGACCAATTTACGTACGTTGCACCGAACCAAGACCAAGCCGCTCCGACAGGACTGACCGGAATAGCCCCCACGACAGCAGCCAATAATGACGGCAAAATCACCGGAGTTAGTGACAGCATGGAATATCGGCTTGAGGGAGCAGCCGGCTTCACCTCAGTTGCAGCTTCAGCCACAGAAATCACCGGCTTGGCGGCAGGGATGTATCAAGTAAGGTATGAAGAAAGTACAGGGTTTAATGCGGGAGCTGCCGTTGACGTTGTGGTGCCGGCTTATATTGCTCAAACATTTCTCTCTTTGGGTGACTCCATTGCCTATGGAATGAGTGCCGCACCTGGGAGTGACTATGTACATCTTTTCAATAATCATCTTCTGACAGAGCCGGCTTATAGTCAGCTTACCTTGAATAATCTGGCCGTATCGGGAGATAAGAGCAGCGATTTGTTGCAACGATTACTAACGCCTCAATATAGCGCGGCTGTCGGAAATGCCAAGGTTATTACCATAAGCATCGGCGGAGATAATTTGCTTTCCCCAGTCATTGTTTCCGTATGTACAGCTTTTGGGGTCGACCCGGTCAATAATCCTAATTTAATGACTCAATTGGCAGCGGCTATGGCTGTAAATCCAAACAAAGATGCCATCTTGACCAGTTTGGCTAATTCGCCAACCTTAATCCAAGCCTTACAATCCGGGGTCAGTCAATTCAGCACAGATTTCCCTCAAATTATAACAGCGGTAAAAACTCTATCCCCGCAGGCTCAAATTTACGTCCTCAACCTCTATAATCCCTTTAACGAACAGGATCCGCTGTATTCAGTTTTTGATCCTCTCATCAGAGGGATCAATCAAGTGCTAAACAATAATGCAATGGCAGGCTATAAAGTCGCTGATGTCTATACTATGTTTAAAACAACTCCTGGTGCCGTTAATTTCAATCTGACCACGATACAGCTTGATCCACATCCTACAATGGCAGGGCATGCAGCAATTTACCAGGCCCTTCTTGATGCTGAGTCAGGACAGGTCCCAGCAAGCTATTACGCAGTCAGTATTGGTGCTTTGACAGGCGGCAGCATCACAGCCAGTCCAACAACGGCGACGTCTGGTTCAGCAATCAACCTGAATATAACATCAAATGCAGGGATGCAATTGCAAGCGGGGAGCTTGAAGTACAATGATGGAAGCGATCATATCATTACCGGCACCAGCTTTATCATGCCTGCGGCAAACGTCATCGTATCGGCGGTGTTTGAACCGATACCGGCAGGCAATTACACCGTCAGTATCGGCACCCTGTCAGGAGGTACGATTACAGCCAGTCCAACCAGCGCAACCTCCGGTTCCGCCATTACTCTGATCATAACCCCAAACACAGGGATGGAATTGCAAGCGGGAAGCTTGAAGTATAATGACGGAAGCGATCATATCATTACCGGAACCAGCTTCACCATGCCAGCTGCTAACGTTGTTGTATCGGCAGTGTTTGAGCCGATACCTCAAACTACCAGCGGAGGCGGTGGAGGAAGGTCCTCAGGCGGTGGAAGCTCATCAAGTGGAGGAACGACTGTTACCGGTAATGTATCATACAGTAACGGTACACAGGGTTCCAATTTGACAGCTACTGTAACTACAAATAGTAACGGAAATTATAACGTTTCCCTGAATGCAGCGCAAACGGTAACCTTACAACAACCTGACGGAACGATGAGTCCTTTAAGCGATCTTTCTAAAGTGATCTTTGTATCCTCATCGGGTTCGACTGTAACAGTGTCTGCAAATGGAACCATCAATCTGTCGAACTTAGCCAAAGGAACCGATAATCAATTTAAAATCACCTATGATTTAGGCAACGGACAAACGATTACGCTTGGAACCCTGGAAGTTACCGTTTCGAGCAGTGGGGCAGTAAGTTTAGACTGTACGTTAATCGATCCCTATGGAGTCATCATTGATGCAGCAACCGGCAAGCCAATTGCAGGAGCCAACGTCACCTTGTATTATGCCAATACGGATAGAAACAAGGCCAAGGGTATAACTCCGGATATAGTCGTATCGTTACCTGGCATTGACGGATTTAAGCCCAACAATAATCAAGATCCACAAACAAGTGATGCGAATGGGGCCTATGGCTTCATGGTCTTTCCAACTACCGATTACTATATCGTGGCCAGCAAAGACGGATATAACCAATATGCGAGCCCGATCATTTCCGTGGAACAAGAAATCGTTAAATGGGATTTCAAAATGAATCAAATCGCCACCGGAGTTACAAGACTTGCGGGTTTGAGCCGAGTCGATACAGCGCTGGCCATCGCCAAAGCAAGCTACTCAGGAACCCTTTCCAATGTCATCCTTGCCACGGCAGACAACTATCCGGATGCCTTAACCGGAAGTGTGCTGGCCTACAAGCTGAATGCACCTATTCTGCTGATTGGAAGTTCAGATGCGGACCAAGAAAAGGTCTTGGATTACCTGAAGTCCAATCTTGACCCAGCAGGTACCGTCTATATCCTAGGTGGCACAGCCGTCGTCAGCAGTGCTATGGAAAACAAAGTAATCTCGAGTGGGTTTGCGAAGATCACCCGATTAGGTGGAACTGATCGGTATGAAACGTCGGTCAAAATAGCCGATCAATTAATGGTCAAGAGTGGAACGCCGCTTGTGCTGGCCTATGGAGAAAACTATCCAGACGCTTTATCCATCAGCAGTATAGCAGCAGAAATGCAGTACCCCATCCTGTTAGTACAAAAAGACGGACTCAGCGATGCGGTCAAGCAAGAGATTGCCAAAATGAAGCCTTCGAAAGTCTATATTATCGGAGGAGAAGGTGTCATCAGTACAGCAGTCGCAAACCAAGTAGCGCAGATCACTTCACCAGACAAAACGAATATTGTGAGAATCGCTGGAGAAGACCGCTATGAAACTTCTCTGGCCGTTGCAAAATACTTCAATTTGTCCGGGCAAAGTGTCTGTGTAGCCACCGGTGACAACTTCCCAGATGCCCTGGCAGGAAGTGTCTATGCAGCCAATCACAATGCCCCGATCATTCTAGCAGACGGGAGTTTGTCGGATCAGGTTATGAATTATTTGCAAACCAAAAAACTAACCGGAGCGGCTCTCTTCGGAGGAGAAGTTGTAGTCGGTAAAGATATTGAACAGCAGCTTGGACAGCTGATGGGGAAATAGAAAAGGATAGACTATTAAAGACACCTCTGCAAGCACGTAAAAACCAACGCACGGGCCTGTCGCAAAACATTTATATATAAACGTAGGGCGGCAGGCCCTTTGTTCCCAGGACAAGACAGCACAGAGTTTGATTCCCAACTGGAATTAGCTGAGACGATGAGGAGCACGGATTATTCAAGCGAGAGCCAAATTAAAAAAAGTTTCTTACAACGATAGACTGCGAAAATTGTCCAAAGTGCGGGCACCCTCGATCAGTTCATAAGTAAATTATTTGGCAGCGACCAGGCAATTGAATTTAAAGACTCCTCATCGAGGTAAGAAGCAAATCAATGAAAGATGACGATTAACCTGCTAAAAGTGTAATGAAAACTTTGGTTCAGCGTAATAACTCATAGAAGTAATCGGAGAGTTAGCCTCAAAATCAGAGAACAAAAGGATAGGTGTACTTTGCACTAAATGTGGTTGGAGCGTATTTTGACAAAATTTTTTAAAGCAACTAAGATACAACAAAATTATTAAAATAAGTATAACGAGCTAGAAAGGAGATAAATGAATAAAAAAGTACTGAGAAGAAAAGTTCTTCAAGACTTTGGAGCGACAGCATCAGAAACGTATGAACTTCTTCAGTATAATGAAAATGTTTTCCTTAGTCTGGGCACAGTTAATCATTTGAGTATTCCTCTTCCCGATGAACCTTTTGTAGCTGCGTGGGAGAAGTATGCCTTGGAGGCAAAATCGCAGGGTGTCTATGCGACCCTGCGTGAAAATTTAGTCCAGCTTCAATTTCCCATACAGGAGGGGATTAGTACGACCGAAGGTTATAAGGCTGTCGTTAATGCCGGAGGGGAGTTGACTCAAGGGGAAGTCGGACTTTGCCTTGAAAAACCGGAATTGTTAGAGCTGATAATACATCCTTCATCTGCCGGCAAGATACCACTAATTATTACTAGGCACCGCAATGATTTTGTGTCATTGGTTAGGGCCCTCACAATGAAGAATGAGCCTAAACCCATACCAGATTCTATGGGAGCCCAAATGATCTCCGGGTACAATAATTGGGGACGGATTAAAGACTATCGAAGGATGTGGGGAAGCAAAGAGGGGAAATGGAGTGAAGGAGATTGGCAGCAAGAATTTCAGCGTTTGATCCCTCAAAAAGAGCTGTATCAAGATCGTTTCATTATTTTAAGTAATGGTTTTTATAGTGCTGTTCAGGCCTCAGAACTACGGCTATCGCCTGAGGAATGGAGAGAGGCTTCCCTAGTTATTAGGCGTGAACATGAATGTACGCATTATTTTACGCGTCGAGTTTTTTCTTCAATGCGCAATAACCTCTTGGATGAGCTAATCGCTGACTATATGGGGATTACTGGGGCTATGGGTACTTATCGAGCGAGCTGGTTTTTACGCTTCATAGGGTTAGAAGAGTTTCCTTTGCACAAAGCGGGGGGAAGGATTAATTTATATCGCGGTACACCACCGCTATCGGATGGTGCTTTCGAGATCCTTAAGATACTTGTTAAGGCTTCTGCAGAGACATTGGAAAGTTTTCACATGCGTTTTCAGGAGAAAATCAATCGTCCAGGAGGACGGGTTAAAATGCTATTAGCCTTGGCCCAATTAACTCTAGAGGAATTAGCGTTTTGTGATGGTGAGTTGTCTCTAAAAAAGCTTATGAGATTGTCGATTAAATAGATAACAGAGAAGGATGGGTTTTAATAACGTAATGGTTACAACAAAAAATGTTGGGAGGGTGAGAAATGAGAGCTCTGATAGGTCCTGACCGTATATGCCGTTTGGCTTATTTTTAAGATATTAGGAGGAAGTAGAGAAAGTTTGCGGAAAAGTTCAGAAATAATTAATTTTTTAATGTAAAGCATTGTGAATTCCTATAATGATTAATATTCAGGCTAATAGGAAATTGTTTAAGTTTATTTTAATAAAAGAGGTATTACACATTGAACAATAAAATTGCGCTTATCTTCACCCCAAGTGAAACCCCTTTTTGCGATCCGGCATTTTTCCGGTTCAGCCCGATCCCTTTATCTTTAGGCGTGCTGCAAGGATACCTGCGGGCCAAAGGCTATACGGTCAGTTCCACAGACTTAACCACGCATATGCAACGGTTTAGCCGACCGCCGGCTGCTGAGACTTGGCTGCCTCTTTTTGATAAAGGTCTTATTCTAAGGCATTTGACTGGCGGCAGCCCCACGGGCATGGAGGATGAGCTGGATTATTTTATTGGAGAGAGCGTAGCTGCCGGCAGTGATGTCGTCGGCATTTCCACAGGTGCCAACATGTCTTTCTTTGAAATACACCTGGCTTTTCTCCTGGGCCGCAGAATACAAGAACAACTGGGGAAACCAGTTGTTTTCGGCGGCGCCAACCTTGACTTTCTCTGGCAGTTCCGTGAGGTTTTTCAGGAATTATGGGAAGCTGTCACTCGGTGTTTTCCTTATCTTTTTATCGGTCCAGGCGAGCGTTCCTTTGCCGAACTCCTTGCCGGCTGGAATCGGCAGGAAGGCGCGCGCCCTTATCAGGAACTTCCCGGCGCTGTCTACTGGGTAGACGGGCAGCTTTTCCGTAATCCCGAAGATATTCCCACTCTGATCCGCCCGGATTTCCAGGGATTAAACCTCAAGCCTTATACTCTGTGCTGCCGGTCGTCTGAACCGCTTGCGGCAAATACAGAAACTAACCTGGTGCAGTTTTATCAATGGCCCATTTACCTCAACCCGGTTGTCTCCGAAATGAACCGCCGCAGGCTGGCTAAGGAAGAAAGAAAAGAAACCCTGTTTATCCCTTATGCTTTCAATAATAACTGTACTTATCGCTGCGCTTTTTGCGTCCAGAGCCGGGAGGACAGACCTGGGCCTGCTGCCAAGAGCGCCCGGGAGGTTGTTGACGATATTGAGGCACTGCTTTCCGAGTACAATACGGAACACATCCGTTTTTATAATAATGCTTTCAATTTGTCCACATCCTTTGTACGGGAGTTTTGTCATTTGGTGTTGGAACGCGGCCTGACGTTTTATTGGAGCGATTGTGCCCGTTTTAATAACCTGACGCCCGAGTTGATCGATTTGCTTTACCGTTCAGGCTGCCGCAAACTCGTTTTCGGCCTGGATACCGCCAGTGAAAAGATCGCGAAACTCATTGATAAACGGCTTGATTTGGATCAGGCAAGCCGCGTGCTGCGCTGGTGCCGAGAACGCGGGATCTGGACCGAAGTTGAAGTGATTGTCGGTCTGCCGTATGAAGGAGAAGACGAGTTTCAGGAAACGTATGCTTTTGTGCAGGAAAATCTGGAACAGGGGAATTTAAGCGGCTTCCATCTGAATCGGTACTATGTTGTGCCGTGTTCCCTGCTGGGCAGCAAACCGGAGCAGTATGGAATCCGCCTGCATTGCTTCCCGCAGGGCTACGAAAAAATGCTGCGGCGCAGTGCTGAAATCCTGATTGTGCTCACCGCCCCGAGGGGCGAGACCATAAACACCCCACCCTATTCCTATCAGCTTTGGCGCTATAGTGAAGTCAACGGGCGCACGGTTGAGCAATTAATCGCGGAAACCGAAGATAAATTCCGGCGGATGAGAAGCTTAATGAAGCCGAATTTTCCGGTTTTCGGTAAAGGAGGTGAAAAGAAAAATGAGTAAGCAGCAGTTGGAAGGTTTTTATAAAAAATTGGCCGAAGACAAGGCCCTCAAAGACCAGGTGACAGCAATCAGGGGTGAAATCGATACGGTGTATGCCGGGATGGTGAAAATTGCCCGCGATAATGGTTTTGACATTACAGCGGAAGATATCCGGGCGATGCATGCTGCAGACCAGGAACTGGACGATGCACAACTGGATAGTGTAGCTGGCGGATGTTCTTCGGTTTGCGGCGAAGTTTGCGGCATGTTTTTAGGACACTGGATGGGAAGGCAGTAAATAAACTCCCAAACTTCAAGGATTGCCCGGGGACCAGGAAAGGGGATATTGATGATGGCTGCGCGTTTTGCTAAATTAAAAGATGAATGGCTGCTGCGGGGGTGGACCGATATTCCCTGGTCTCTGGTCAACTGGAGAACCGGTGCTTTCTACCGTCTACGGCAAGATGGTTTCTATGTTGCCCAGTCATGTGACGGACAAACCGACTTTACTTCCCCGGTTTTTCTGCCCAGGCATAGAGCTTGGCTGCAGCAATTCCTTACTGAAGGAATTGCCGAGGAATGCAGGCAGGGAGAGGAACCGGCTCCCGCCCAGGAATACCGGCAGGCAGACCATGAACTGATCCGGGGAATCCAGTGGGCAGTGACAGGCCGTTGTAACTTAAACTGCCGTCACTGCTACATGGATGCCCCTTCCGGTCAGCCGGGAGAAATTCCTTTTCTGGAAATGAAGCGGCTGCTGGATAAGTTCGAGCAAGCCAATATAACGGAGGTATCCCTGACCGGAGGAGAACCTTTTATGAGGAAGGATCTGTTGGATCTGATCCGGCAGTTGACAGCCAGAAGGATCCGCCTGACGGACATTTATACCAACGCCACCCTAATCAGTGATGTTATGCTGCAAGAATTACAGAAACTTGAGGTCCGGCCGGTCTTCCGCATCAGCTTCGACGGCTGCGGCAGGCATGACCTGATGCGGGGTACAGCGGGAGTGGAAGCGGTGGTACTTGATGCCATTCAGAGAATCAGGACAGCCGGGTTCGCGGTTGCGGTGACAACCTGCCTGGATAAGACTAACCTGGATTGTCTTATGCCTACCTATGAACAAATGAAGGCCCTGGACCTTTATGCCTGGGGAATCGGGCGTCCCCAGCCGGTGGGCTGCGGGCGGACCATGACCACCTGCCTCTCTTTGCAGGAGATGGTGAAACCGTGCGAAGAGCTCCTGGAGAACTGGCTGGCCGACGGGCGGCCTTTTATGATCGGCCTGGAGGCTTTTTATTCTGGAGCTAAGGGCGGGGAAGGGGATGGCAAACAGGCGGTTCCTGTGTCTCGTGATTTTTCAGCGGCGGACTATACTTGTTCTTCCTGCCGGCAATGGCCTTATCTGGCGCCTGACGGCAAACTGATGCCCTGTATCAGTTACGGGGATACGCCCTGGTCGGACAGGCTGCCGAGCCTGTTGGAAACAGATTTTGCCGCAGCCTGGAATGATCCCGCCCTGCGTTTTTTGCTAGATATGAAAAAAGGCGATGTTCTGGCCCATAATTCGGAATGTTCTGCTTGCCCGCTCTTAAAGCAATGCGGGACAGGCTGCCGGACGTCGGCCCTTATCGGCAGCGGTGACCTGTTGGCCAAAGATACGATTGCCTGCGAGCTCTGGCAAGGCGGATATAAAAAGTATTTTACGGGAAAAGCCGCTGCCGGGGAACAGGCAAAAGGCAATCAAGCAAGCATGAGAGGAGATAAACAGCAATGAACGGACGTTTTGCCAGACTAAAAGAGGAGTGGCTTTTGCGGGGGTGGTCGGATGTTCCCTGGGCGCTGGTCAACTGGAGAAACGGAGATTTCCGGGAACTGAATCGGGACGGTTATTATGTAGCCCAATCCTGCGACGGACAAACCGACTTTGATTCCCTGGCCTTTCTGCCCCGGCACAGGGAAATCTTAAACAAGTTGATTACTGCCGGGCTTGTCGAAGCATGTGCCGGCGGAGAAAAATCGGAAGCGGTCCAGGATTACCGGCGGGCGCCGAATCCTGTCATCCGGGGCCTTTTATGGTCGATTACCGGCCGTTGCAATCTCAAGTGTCGCCATTGCTTTATGGAAGCCCCCTCCGGGCGCTTCGGCGACTTTACCCTGGAGCAGATTAAGGGAATGATCCGCCAGTTGGAAGAGGCCAATGTTCAGGAAGTCGCCCTGACCGGAGGCGAGCCCTTTATGCGCCGGGACCTGCCGGAAATTATTAGAATTTTGTCGCGGAAAAAGATTGGCCTGGCCGAGGTTTTTAGTAATGGTATGCTGATTACGGATGAAATTCTGGAAACGATTATGCAATATGGCTACCGACCGTTTTTTAAGATCAGCTTTGACGGCTGCAATACCCATGATTATATGCGGGGCGTTTCGGGCAGCGAAGCCAAGACAATCGAGGGGATTAAAAGGCTGAAAGTCCGGGAGTTTCCGGTTACCATTATCACCTCCGTCGATCAGATCACCCGCCGAAACCTGCTGGAAACTTATGATATGCTCAGGGATCTTGCTGTTGACGGTTGGTGGCTGGCTCCTCCGGTGGAAATTGGTCACTGGCGTGGTCAGCAGAGCGGCGTGTCCCTGGAAGATATGGTTGAAACCAGTACCTTGTTGATGCAGCGCTGGCTGGCCGACAACCGTCCATTTGATCTCAAATTATGGCGGTTCGGGCTTTTTCCACGGCAAGATAAGGGCGCAGGGGATGAAAGCAGAAGCGTTCCGGGGCCGATCACGCCGGATTCATGGAATTGTGGAGGTACGCACAGTCGTCCTTATCTTCTGCCTGACGGTACCCTTCTTCCTTGCGGCGGGTACACGGGGACCGGCCTTCTGGAAAAAATGCCGAATGTGCTGCGCAGTTCTCTGTCAAAGGCCTGGAGCGATCCAGAGCTGCGTTCGATCTGTGACCTCAAGAAAAAGGACGTGTTGGCCCAAAACGAGGGCTGTACCCAGTGTGGATTTTTTGGCGAATGCGGAGCCGGCTGCCGGGTTGTGGCCCTTACCGAAACAGGGGACCTGTTGGCCAAAGAACCCATTGCTTGCAAGCTTTTTCATGGTGGCTATATCCGGCGTTTTCGGGAAATGGTCGAAGCAGGCTCATATGCGCCCGGTATGAAAACCGACAGCCAAGACTGCAGAGAATAGGGGGATTGGAATGAGAGAGTGTTATGCCAAACTGAACAGCCCTTGGCTCCTGCGGGGGTGGCAGGATATGCCGTGGGCAATAACCAACTGGAAAACCGGTCTCTTGCGCCAATTAGGCCAGGACATATTCTATGTGGCCCAGTCCTGTGACGGGCAGACCAATTTTAATTCACCGGCCTTTCTGCCAGGGCATATCAAGTTGTTGGAACGGTTAATCAGCGAGGGAATTGCGACCGAATGCCGGCAAGGAGAAAAACTGGCAAAAGTACAGGAGTACCGGCAGGCGGCTAATCCGCTGGTCCGGGGGATTCACTGGGCGCTGACCGGGCGCTGCAATATGAACTGCCGGCACTGCTTTATGGAATCGCCTTCCGGGCGTTACGGCCATCCCGGACGGGAAACGATCCGGCATTTCATCCGGCAGTTTGAAAGGGCCAATGTCCTTCAGGTTTCGTTAACCGGGGGCGAACCGCTGCTGCGGGAAGACCTGCTGGAAATCATGGAGGAGCTCACGGCAAGAAGAATTCGTCTTACGGAGATTGCGACCAACGGCACGCTGATTACCCCACGGTTGCTGGAAGCGATTAAGAGCCTGGGGCAAGCGCCTGATTTTAAAATTAGTTTTGACGGTGCGGGTGTTCATGACCGGATGCGGGGAACTTGGGGTACGGAGGAACGGGTTAGCGAGGCCATTCGTCAGGTCGTAGCATCCGGTTTGACGGTGGCGGTCAGTACGACTCTGGATAGAGACAATATTGAGGCTTTGCCCCGGACCTACGAATTGATAAAAGAGCTGCAAGTGCCCGTCTGGCTGATCGGCAGGCCGCAGACCACGGGAAACTGGTGCGGAGGGCCGGCAGCCCTCTCCACGGAAGAAATGGCCCACGCTTGTGAGGACCTCCTGCGGCGGTGGCTGGATGACGGTCAGCCTTTCTATATTTTATTGGAGCGCTTCTTCGGGGGCGGCCCCGGTATTTTGGAGAGAAAGAAGCTTAATCAGTCTGACCGTTCAGCTCAGGCAGGTCAGCCAAGTGGGCCAAGCGAGCCAAGTCGGCTTGGGGCAAACCACCCGCATGGCCGGCCGGGCTCTTTCACCCCGGAAAGTTATGAATGTGATTCTGTGCGCGAAAAGCCTTACTTGCTGCCGGACGGCAGGCTTCTTCCCTGTGTCGGCTTTACTGCGACGGATCTCCACGAGCAGATGCCTAATCTTTTAGAGCAGGAGTTGGCCGAGGTTTGGCACGCTTCCGCTTTGCGGGACTTAGCTGACATGAAGAAGCGCGAAGTGCTGGCTGCCAATCCGGAATGCGTCGTCTGCGGGATGTTTGCCGCCTGCGGGGCAGGCTGCCGCGCTTATGCCCTGACCGAATCTGGATCCCTGCTGGACAGAGATCCGATGGCCTGTGCCCTCTGGCGGGGGGGCTACCGGGAGCGTTTTGCCGCCATAGCCCGGGCAGATGCGGCGGCTGCCAACAATCATCAGGACGGAGTGATTTCCCCATGCAGCAAATAGAAACGAAAATACAATGCAAGGCCGAACGCCGCAAGGCGTATAAGGCCCAAGATCCGTTAACGACCATCAACCATATCCGTACGCTTCTGGTGGCCTGCGATTTGTTTACCATTGAGTTTCACCGCACTTATCCCGTGCCGGGTGTTCATTGCTGCCGGGTCTTACTCGGCGATAGTGACGTGGCAGACCTGGGGATAGGTTCCAACGGCAAGGGCCTGACCGCCCGCTATGCCCTGGCCAGTGCTTACGGGGAACTTATGGAAAGACTCCAGAATAATATCCTCTTTCCGCTGCGGCAGTTAAAATTCGCGACCCGGAAATATTTGGCCGCAATGCCTGCTGCGGAGGGGCTGCGGGAGCGGCTGGAGAAAGAAGACCTGGTTCTGGATTTTCATTATGGGCCGGATGAGGTTTATCTCGACACCGGATCTCTGGTGGAGGATTGTTCCGATGTATTGGCCGCCCTGCTGGGGATTGCTGATCCGGACAGGCAAAAGGATTACTTGCAAATGGCCTTTGGGGAGGAGTCCGTCGGCTGTTTGCCGTATTATTCTGCCGTACAAAACCAGGTCCGCTATTTACCCATTAAGCTGATTTGGAATATGTGCGGCACCAACGGCATGTGTGCTGGCAATACAACGGAAGAGGCGCTCATCCAGGGAATTTCCGAGGTGATGGAACGCTATGTGATCCGTTCCATCTATCAGCAGAATATTACCCCGCCGACCGTTCCTGCAGCTAATTTTCAAAACGCTCAGATATTTGATCATATTCAGCGCTTAGAGGAGGCGGGAATCACCGCCGTCATTAAGGACTGTTCCCTCGGAATGGGCTTGCCGGTCATCGGTTTATTGTTAATCAGTGAGGAAAGCAACAAATATACTTTCCATGTTGGTGCTGACCCCTGTCCCATCACGGCCCTGGAAAGATGTCTGACGGAAATTTACCAGGGGAACCCGCAGGATATAGAAGCCCGCTTTCATTCTTACCCGGAAGGTACAACATCGAATTTAAGCTGGCAGGCGGCTTATTATGATACAACTTCCGGCGGACTGGGCCAGTGGCCGAACAGCCTTTTCGCTGATAAACCTTCTTATGCTTTCAACGGCTTTTCTCATCCCATTTCAGAAAGCGACAGTGCTGATCTGGCCTATTTGCTCGCAAAAGTCCAAGACTTGGGACGCAACCTCTTTATCCGCGATGTTTCTTTCCTGGGCTTCCCATCCTATCAAATTTTCATTCCGGGAATGAGCGAGACGGATTTTCTCTTTGATGATACGGATTTCCCCAACTGGATGGCGATTGTCAGAAACCATTCTACCCTGCTTAACCTAGAACAAGCCGGGCCGGAACGCATTGCCCGCTTGGCTGAAGCAATTTCCTGCACGGACGGACTGGTTCTGCCGGTAGCTTTTGAGCCTGGGCGGTGGTTTTTGAGCAACATCCATCCGGAGCTAAGGAAGCTGTCCAAAGACTATCTACTTACCTTGCTATACAGCCGGCTGGCCGATTATTCTGCAGCGGCGGCAAGCATGGGGGCATTTCTAAAATCAGAGGCGGCCTGTTCCGGCCCTATACTTTACTACCGGACAGTGCGCAGCTATTTGGAGGCTAAAAGAGACGGTCTCCCGGATGACTGGATCAAAGAAATGTTAACGGAGCGTTACGGTGAAGTTATGGCCGCAAAGGTTGCGGAAAATTTTGCTGTTCCGGAGCTGGTTTTGGCGCAAACCGTCCTGCCGTCCTGTTTTGACTGCAACAATTGTAAGATTGAGGGCTCCTGTCGTTATTTGGCCTTGCTGCGTCGGGTGAAAACCCTGCAGCGGATGCAGCAAAGCAATCTGCCCCGGCAGGCGGAACTGGCCAAAGTCTTCGGAAACCGGACAGGACAGGTTTAGCAATGTATAAAACAAAAACACTTTTTGTCGGCTGTGGGGACGGCCGGGAGCTGCTCTCATTCGCCAATGACCAGGATCACCTGTTGATCGGGCTGGAACCCATCGATCAACTCTATGCCCTGGCCAAGGCAAGAATAATAGGTAAAAACACCGGGGATTTTCCCCATATACAACTCCATCATTGCCGGATTCAGGATTTTCAAGCGGCAGAGTATGCCGGAAAAATGGACCAAATCTATTTTATCTTTCCCACGCCCGAGGTTTTGCGCCGTGAGGCCCGGGTGATCGCGGACCGAGTTTATTCGCTATTGGCTGAAGAGACGGGCATGTTTCGGATTTACACGGAAGTTACCTTATCCGAGTGGCCTGATCTGGAAGATAGGGCAAGGCTGGCGTGTTTCCTGCAGACGTTACAGAACGAAAATTTCTCCTTCAGTGCCAAGGAGATCGGTTATCACGAACTGC
Source organism: Desulfosporosinus orientis DSM 765 (assembly GCF_000235605.1). Lineage (GTDB taxonomy): Bacteria > Bacillota > Desulfitobacteriia > Desulfitobacteriales > Desulfitobacteriaceae > Desulfosporosinus > Desulfosporosinus orientis. Next base: position 3,852,319 of record NC_016584.1, on the reverse strand, counting down.
CGCCCATGGCCAGAGAATCCAACTGCGGTCTTAAGTTCCAAGCTCACGGCATAACCAGATTTACTGCCATTGAAGCAATTAAAGAAACGCCAAGTATGGGGAGGCAGCCATACGGCAAGGCAGATAGTTAGATTTTATTGGAAGGAAATCACAAAGAAAGTCTAATTCATATAAGATTGTCTATTTTTACAAGATGATTCTGCCACGAATAAACTGGTTGTCAGGGCCCTGAAGGACGAGAACTTTCTTAAAGAGCTGCTCGCCGATCCAAAAGGCGTGGTGGAAAAAGAAATAGGCAAACTGAAAGAAGGCTCCAAGTTGCCAGCATCCCTTGAGGTCAAGGTAATTGAGCAGCCCGCCAATGCGCTTTATCATGAAGACTAAATGATTCCCCATCCTATTACATTCATTCAAACATCAAGCAGCAGATGCCATTCTCATTCAGTGATATTAATAGATATTGAAGAATAGACAAAAACATATTATAATAGATTAACTGAGTCTAAGGAATTGTTCCTAGGACAAAGTGAAATCAATAATGTGACTGACGCCAAATACAAGTTATAAGGCGAAAGGCGGAGAGCAAGCTTCATAATCAATGATGGGATTTTTGCGCCTTTCCGGCGCATTTTTATTTTTGGGGGGGGGTTTTATGGAGACAAGAGTTGCTATCATTGGAATCATTGTTGAGGACGTTGACTCTGTGGAAAAATTAAATGGTATTTTACATAACTATGGACGGTATATCATTGGCAGAATGGGTATTCCCTATCGTGAAAAAGGAATTAATATCATCAGCCTGGCCGTTGATGCACCCCAGGATATTATCAGTGCACTTTCAGGAAAGCTGGGCAGATTGCCCGGAGTCAGCACAAAGGCGGTCTATTCCAAGTCCAAAGATAAGGCGGAAAATGGGGGATCTGATGAAAAAACTGATCGATAAGCTGCATAAGACCAGGGGGTTGGAACCTGCGGAATTTAAAGAACTCATCAATAACCGCTGCCCTGAGCTGTCAGAGTATCTCTTTGCCAAAGCGAGAGCAGTACAAACTGAAAACTATGGGCAGGATGTCTATATCAGGGGTCTTATTGAATTTACCAATTATTGCAAAAATGACTGTTACTATTGCGGTATCAGGAAAAGCAACGTTAAAGCGGAGCGCTACCGTTTAACTAAGGAGCAAATCCTCCAGTGCTGTGCTATGGGATATGAACTGGGTTTTCGTACCTTTGTGCTCCAGGGCGGGGAAGACGGGCACTACACGGATGAACGAATGACGGACATCATCCGGGCCATTAAAAAGAATCATCCCGACTGTGCTCTTACAATTTCCATTGGCGAAAAAAGCTATGATACCTACAAAGCATTTTTTGAGGCCGGAGCTGACCGCTACCTGCTCCGGCATGAAACAGCCAATGAGGAACATTATGGCCGGCTTCACCCCCAGCAAATGCTCCTCAAAAACAGAAAACAGTGTTTATATGATTTGAAAAAAATTGGCTATCAGGTGGGATGCGGTTTTATGGTAGGGTCCCCTTTCCAGAACACGGATTGTCTTGTTGAGGACCTGATGTTTCTCAAAGAACTTAATCCCCACATGGTAGGTATCGGGCCTTTTATCCCTCACCATGACACGCCCTTTGCCGGGGAAAAAGCGGGGGACTTGGAGCTGGTACTATTTTTAATAGGCATTATCCGCTTGCTTCTGCCAACGGTACTGCTGCCGGCGACTACCGCCCTGGGTACAATCTATCCTGAAGGGCGGGAACTGGGGATCCTGGCAGGGGGAAATGTAGTGATGCCCAATCTCTCACCTAAAGATGTCAGGAAAAAATATCTGCTCTATGACAATAAAATCTGCACCGGAGACGAAGCGGCTGAATGCAGGCATTGCCTGCAAGGCCGAATCGAAAAGATCGGTTATAAAATAGCCGTCACCCGTGGAGACCATATTCTACTGAAGGGAAAGACCTGTCTGACCCGCTAAGAAAGGAATTTTGAGTATGTACGACGCAAAATCAACAAATGCCGAGGAATTTATATCCCATGAAGAAGTTTTGAGTACCCTGGAGTACGCCGAAAAGAACAAAAACAATCTTGAACTCATCGACAGGATTATCGCCAAAGCCAAATTGCGCCAAGGGCTTTCTCACCGGGAGGCCGCCGTTTTGCTGGACTGTGAGATCGAAGAAAAAAACCAGGAAATTTATGCCTTGGCAGAGCAAATCAAAAAGGATTTTTACGGGAACCGTATCGTTATGTTTGCCCCCCTTTACCTATCCAATTACTGTATCAATGGCTGTCTCTACTGTCCCTATCATTTGAAAAATAAACATATCGCCAGGAAGAAAATGACTCAGGAGGAAATCCGCAAGGAAGTGATAGCCCTGCAGGATATGGGGCATAAACGCCTGGCCCTGGAAGCAGGGGAAGACCCGGTCAACAATCCCATTGACTACATATTGGAATGCATTGATACCATTTACAGCATCAAGCATAAAAATGGAGCTATTCGCCGGGTTAACGTTAACATCGCGGCAACCACGGTGGAAAATTATCAAAAACTCAGGGATGCCGGTATAGGAACTTATATTTTATTTCAGGAAACCTACCATAAGGAGAGCTATGAAAAATTGCACCCCACTGGTCCCAAGCACAATTATGCTTATCATACAGAAGCCATGGACAGAGCTATGCAGGGGGGAATCGATGATGTGGGCCTGGGGGTCTTGTTCGGACTTGAATTGTACCGCTATGAATTTGCCGCCTTGCTTATGCATGCCGAGCACCTGGAGGAGGTGTTTGGCGTAGGTCCCCATACCATAAGCGTTCCTAGAATTCGTCAGGCTGACGATATTGACCCATCGTCTTTTGCTAACGGAATTAATGATGATATCTTTGCGAAAATTGTGGCTTGTATTCGTGTCGCGGTGCCCTACACAGGTATGATCGTCTCAACGAGAGAAAGCAAGGAATGCCGGGAACGGGTCCTTAAATTAGGCGTTTCCCAAATCAGCGGAGGTTCGAAAACAAGTGTGGGCGGCTATGCCCAGCCTGAAGAGGAGGATGACAATTCCCAGCAATTTGAGGTCAGCGACACCAGAACCTTGGATGAAGTGGTGAAGTGGCTCATGGACCTAGACTTTATTCCCAGCTTTTGCACCGCCTGCTATAGGGAAGGCAGAACCGGCGACCGGTTTATGAGTCTCTTGAAGAGCGGGCAGATTCAGAACTGCTGCCATCCTAATGCCCTGATGACTCTCAAGGAATATCTGGAGGATTACGCTTCAGAGGCAACAAAAACTACCGGTGAAGCACTTATCCAAAAGGAAATCGGAAATATTCCCAAGGAAAAGGTTCGGGAGATTGCCAGGGAGAACTTACTGAAAATAGAAAAGGGCAGCCGGGATTTCCGGTTTTAGGAGGCTGATCAACATGGGAATGAATGAAACACCGTCGGCAAACCGGGTTCATATAGGATTTTTTGGCAGGAGAAACGCCGGCAAATCCAGTATAGTCAATGTTGTTACAGGCCAGGACCTGGCTGTCGTTTCCCAAGTGAAGGGTACGACGACGGATCCTGTCTATAAAGCCATGGAACTCCTGCCCTTAGGTCCTGTTATGATCATTGACACCCCGGGTATTGATGATGAAGGTGACCTGGGCGAACTGCGGGTTCGAAAAAGCCGACAGGTTCTTAACAAAACGGATGTTGCTGTACTGGTCATTGATGCAGCCGGCAGCAAAACTCAGGAGGACGAAGAACTGATTGCTCTGTTTCGTGAGAAGAAGATCAATTATGTTGTTGCCTACAATAAAGCAGACCTGGCCGGAGAGGAAATGGCAAGAACCGGGGATGAACTATTGGTCAGTGCCAAAACCGGGTACAATATTGAAAAACTAAAGGAACAAATAGCGGCATTGGCGGTAACTGAGGAATCCAAACTGAAAATTGTGGGAGACCTGATTAATCCCTCGGATTTTGTGGTGCTGGTAACCCCCATTGACAAGGCCGCTCCCAAGGGGAGGCTGATTCTGCCCCAGCAGCAGACTATCCGAGATATTCTGGAAGCCGATGCCACGGCTATTGTGGTTAAAGAGTTTGAGCTGCGGGAAACTCTGGAAAGCCTGGGCAAGAAGCCGAAACTTGTGATTACTGACAGTCAGGTCTTTGCCAAAGTGTCGGCAGACACACCCCCTGACATTTTCTTAACCTCGTTTTCCATTCTTTTCGCCCGGTACAAGGGCACCCTGGAACCGGCTGTTAAGGGGGCTAAAGCCCTGGAATCCCTGGAGGATGGGGACAGGATTCTCATTTCCGAGGGATGCACCCATCACAGGCAGTGCGACGATATCGGCACAGTGAAGCTGCCCCGCTGGATAAAAAACTACACCCAAAAGCAGATGAACATCGAATTCACCTCTGGGAGGGAATTTCCTGACAATCTCTCCCCGTATAAACTGATCGTGCACTGCGGCGGCTGTATGCTCAACGAACGGGAGATGAAATACCGCGGGCAATGTGCTGCAGACCAGGGAGTGCCCTTTACCAATTACGGGATTCTTATAGCTTATATGCAGGGGATCTTAAAGAGAAGTGTTGCCATGTTCCCTAATATTCTGGCAGAGATTGATGATGATGACTATGGGCAGTGAAAAAGACAAACTGGGAGAAATTCTCCTGGAAGACGAAACGTTGTACGGTATCCATACTGCCCGGGCCATGGCAAATTTTAAACTGGAGCACAAAAGAACGAATTTGCAGCTGATATATGCCCTGGTCACCGTCAAAAAAGCTGCTGCCCTGACCTATCAGAAGATTGGCTTGGGCAAGGATGGTGTTTATGAGGCTGTAGCGAAAGTCTGCGACTTGATATTGCTGGGGAAAGCGGATGATGCCTTTGTAACGGAAGCACTCCAGGGCGGGGCCGGAACCTCAACGAATATGAATGTTAATGAGGTGATTGCCAATCTTACCCTTCGGGAGCTGGGACATGAGAGGGGTCGTTATGATATCGTGCATCCCTTGGACGATGTGAACAGGGGGCAGTCCACTAACGATGTCTACCCAACAGCCCTGCGCATAGCGGCCATTCAGATGCTGAGAAAACTCAGCGAAGCCTGTGCCAGGCTGCAGCAGGCCCTTCAGGTGAAGGAGAATGAATTCGACAGCATTGTAAAGCTGGGCCGGACGGAACTGATGGATGCCATTCCTATTACCTTGGGACAGGAATTCGGTTCCTATGCTCAGGCAGTGGCCAGGGACCGCTGGCGCTTGTATAAGGTTGAAGAAAGGCTGCGGCAAGTTAACATCGGCGGCACAGCGGTTGGTATCGGCAGTAATGCGGAAAGAAAGTATCGTTTTGGAGTTATTGAAGTCCTGAGAGAATTAACGGGAATTGGCTTAGCTCAGGCCGAGTATCCCATGGATATTACCCAGAATAATGATGTCTTCGTTGAGGTATCGGGGCTGCTAAAAGCCCTGGCCGTGAATCTAATGAAGATTGCCAATGATTTGCGGCTTATGAATTCAGGACCTAAGGGAGGAATCTCAGAAATAACTCTGGCCCCCCTGCAAATGGGCAGTACCATCATGCCCGGCAAAGTGAATCCCGTTATTCCTGAAATGGTGATGCAGGTTTCCATGAGGGTTATGGCCAACGACGCGGCGATTTCAACTGCTGCAGCTCATGGGGAATTTGAACTTAACGCTTTTTTGCCGCTGATTGCCGATTCTCTTCTGGAAAGCCTGGAGCTATTGCTCAATGCCGCAGAGCTGTTTCGTGTAAAGTGTATAGAGCTGATCAAACCCAATACAGAGAGATGCAAAGAGCTCCTTGAACTATCCTGTGCTTTTGCAGCGGCTTATACCCCCTCTTTAGGCTATGATAAAGTAAGTGGCATCATTGAAAAATCCGGCGGCAATCCGCAAAGGGTTAAAGAGCTGCTGGAGGAGTAAACAATCTTGTATAAATGGAAACGGAAAAATTCATCCTTGGAAGGAAGATAAACTTAAGGACATTCCTACAGTTTTACCCCTGAGTTTCACAGATGTTAAGGCTGAAATATGAAAACCTGTGGAATATACGAAAAGGAATTTTCCCGGCTGTCGGGGCTATAAGAGCTTTGGGAACGGGGGTAGTTATCGAAGACGTGGCTTTTCCTATAGAGAATCTTGCCGAGGCGACCATAGCTTTGAGAGAAATTTTGGACAAATATGCCTATGCTGATGCCATATTTATGGGCATGCTCTTGATGGGAATTTGCATTTTGTGTTTACTCAAGACTTTGGCCGCTCTGAGGATTTACCCCGTTATGAAGGATTGATGAAAGACGTCAGCGATCTTGTCGTGAAGCGATTTGGCGGTTCTTTAAAAGCAGAGCATGGGATCGGCCGAAACATGGCCCCCTTCGTTGCCTGCAGCTCGGTTAAGATGAACTTAAAAGAGAAGTTCTACAAAGTAGCTCAGGCTTGTGACGAACAGAGCCCATTCTAAACAAAGACTCATTTTTGTTGAATGGCTGGAGATACTAAGCATTGAAGTTGGAGGGATGCTGGTGTCTGAATTGGATAAAATAGTAAACCAAATTGCAGAATTGCGGGCAAGTACCATCCAGGTACAAGAGAATTTTTCCTCTGCTGGTCCGGAAACTGTGGCAGCATGCCACGAATTGCACACTGCCTTAGATAGATACCAAGGTATACTTATGCGGATAAAAAAGGAAAATTTATAAGTAATAAATCCTTGAAAGGCTGTGAGACATGCCACACCTTATCAATTTAAAAAGTAGTATAATGGTTAAGGGTGGATTTTATGAAGATTGGGATTTTAGTGCGGGAAGAAACCATGCAGATTTGTACAGGTAAGGGTTGCCTTAACGCCTTTTTGCAGAGAAAGGATTCCTTTGCCAGATATGATGAAGAACTAGAATTATTAGCTTTTACTCACACTGGAGGTGATTTAAATCGTAAGATTAAAAACATGATTCAATCCGGTATAGAAGGAGTGCACCTTTCCTCTTGTTTGAGAGCAAGGTCACCAGACTATGCCTCATTACTTGAACGACTATCTGAGCATTTTACTGTTGTAGGATACACACACGGGCCAGAAGTAAGGATCGGGCAAAAGTAACATTCATCAAGAAGAATTTAAGGAAAAATATTAATGCGTTTGCTGAGAAGATAGAAATTCTCATGTCAGCGCATTTTTTTTGTATAAGAAAGGATCCATGTTACGAAAATTCCGGTTTAATATCTCTTGATTTGGGGAAATTGGAAACTATAATACCCAGGCCATTCTATATACGGTAGTAGTTGAAGTGCAAAAAGCTTGTCAAGAAGCGCAATTACTTTGCCCACAAAATATTCTGATAGGATTCTTTAACCCCACAAAAAAATGAAGGCCCCTTCGTATACATTTAGGTAGGAATAATTGGAAGCAAAGGAATAAATAATCAAGATGGAAAGGTAGAAAGGTATGCGTTTATTACAGAGAGATGATATGCCAGCCATCAATAAGTTAATTAAAGAGTTTATTGTTTGCAATGAAATCCAATCAGCAGAGAGCATTCCTATTTTGTTTTTGAACTATTTGCGGAATAATAACATTAAAATTGAAGACGGTAAACTAATAAATGAGTTATTTGATGTTATTGGTAATAAAATAAGTTGAAAGGGACCCTGATTAAAAGGATAGAATGAGCTACCAGATTTTAATCCACCACAAACTTTAGTGTATTGATTGCTTTGACACCAATATACAAAGGTACGCCCGCTTTTATCATGTCTCTTCCATCAACTTATTGCTAAAAAATCCAAATTAATAAGTGCGCCGCATGTGGCCCGTTTGCAATAAGATGCAAACGGGCCTAAATACTTAGCTCTTGAGGGACATTGAAAGGTCACCATGTCTATTAGGCCACATTAGTATTGGAAAATAGTGGTCGGGATGTTAAAATAAATTATAATTTAAAGAAATTTTTCATTAAATGTATAAAATACCCGTTATATAGTAAGCTACAAAGTATTTTGCTTAATAAATTAAAAGGATGATTAAGTTATGATTAGAGAAATAGCATACAATGATATCCAGGTGGATGTGAAGCAGCATTACGATACCCATTTTCTGGTGAAATGTTTAAATTGTTCATTACAGCCGCGGGAGCTGGAACAGCTTAAGGAATTTATATACAAAGTTCATGATCGTGGATTTCCTAATGCTGAAAATGCCTTGAAATATTACTTAGAAGGCAGGTCTTTCAATAAACCGTCACCGGATACGGAAGTGTTTTGCAGTGAATTAACGGCAGAGACTTTCATGGCCATGGGATTCATCTCTACAAAATATGTAGCAAACGGGTATTGCCCCGATGACTTTAATAAAGACGACAATATGCCATCCCTGCAGCCTTTTTACTTTTATAACGGGGCCAGATTGAATAAGTAGAGATGATATTATGAGAAAGACAATCCCTTCGATATTGGTAATAATAGCGCTAATTATACTTGTATCAGCGACCTTATTTTATCATAAACCAACTGCCGCCCAGCCGCCAAAACCAAGGAACGGTGTCCTGGATTTAAGGGACTGGTCATTTGAGAAAAATGGAATGGTTTGTTTAGAAGGCACTTGGTCTTTCTATTTTAACCGCTTTCTGACTCATGAAGACTTTGTAAATGGTGTTGATGTTATGCCAACACCTATTGAAATACCCAGCACCAAAGAGAGCATGGCACATTTCAAGCCCTTTGCGGACAACAAATTCTACGGTACCCTGCGGCTGGTTATAAAACTTCCCGAGGGAACACAGACATATGGACTAAGAACAAATATCATTTTGACTGCCTTTAAACTATACATAGACGGCAATTTAAACGGTGAAGTGGGAAAAGTCGGGACGAGCGGGGAGAATAGCCTTCCATATTACGACATACTCACTACCTATTTTACCCCGGAAAATCATGAAGTGGAATTGATTTATCATACATCCGATTTTACAGCCCAAGATTGTACAATCGTGGCGCCCAAAATCGGCTTAGCCTCTCAGATTTCCAGAGAAGTACAGTTGGGTCTTGGCAGGGATTTGTTTCTTTTTGGTATGCTGTTGATTATGGGGATCTATCATTTCGGTCTCTACATGATGAGGACAAAAGACCGGGCCCCCCTCTATTTCGGAGTTTTTTGTCTCTTGTTTTCCCTCCGTATGCTATTGGTAGGAGAACGCTTTTTGCCAAATCATGTGCATCTCAGCTTTTTTGTTTATGGGCGGATAGCTTATTTAAGCGTGTTTGTGGGCTTTGCAGCTTTGTGTGGATTTTTATACTATGCGTTGGACGGACTATTTGCCAAATGGTTTGTCAAGATCAGTGTTGTTCTGGGAGTATTGTTTGGTTTTCTCATCCTCTGGATCCCCTATAATACAGCAGACTGGCTATTGATCGTATATGCGGTAGCTGGATTTTTATTATTATGCTATGCAATTATTCGCTTAGTTGTTGGCGTATTGGAAGGAGTTCCTTTTGCCAATATCGTGCTTTTAGGGTTCACATTTTTAGGGATAACCTTTATCAACGATTTTATTTATCAAATTACACTTGCCAATACCCCTTCACTGATTCCCTTCGGGGTTTCTGTATTTACCTTTACTCAGGCTTATTCTTTGTCTGCCAAATTTTCCAATGCCTATACAAGAGCTGAGCAGCTGGCTGAAGAGAATAAAGCGATTTTGTCAGAGCTTAAGCTAATGAACAGTAATCTTGAATCCCTGGTTAAGGAACGGACTTCCGATTTAGAAAAGGCTCTGGAGGAAATGGAAGTCATGTCTAAAACGGATTACCTGACTAAATTGCCCAACAGACGGCTTGTGCTTGTCAAAATCAAGGAACTCATTGACAAGAAAAAGGATTTTTACATTGGCTTAGCAGATATTGATCATTTTAAAGACATTAATGATCAGTTCGGGCATGTTAAAGGGGACGAAATTCTTGTCCTTTTATCCGAGATATTAAAGGCAACTATCGGCGGCTGTGGCTTTGTCGGCCGGTGGGGCGGCGAGGAATTCTTAATCGTACTGGAGACGGAGCGATTGGATACCATTTATGACAAGGCTAATGAGATACGCAGGGCAGCAGCGGAATACCGGCACGCAGACATCGGCAAAAACATTACGATTACCATGGGATTATGTCGATACCGGGAAAACATTCCCTTGGATATTCTCATTGCTAGTGCTGATGAGGCTCTTTACAAGGGCAAATTAGCCGGCAGAAACCAGTGTGTCATTTCCGCGTAAGCTACGTCAGCCACCTGAAACATAGAGTCTCCTCACCTTCAAAGCTGCAACTGCTAAAGCAGCTCCAGCTCTAAAAGCTCAAAGTAGTTGTTGATTCAAGCTAGCCAGGTATATTTACTATTTTGAATATTTATAAGAGTTAGTTTTTTGATGAATTTTGGTATATTTTGAGATATAATGTTAAGAAGTTAACTATAATAAAATAACAAAAATGGTGGATGCATGAGACGTAAACAATGGTTTTTATTGATAATTTTAATTACTATTGTGCTATTATTAGCATTTGCTTTTCTCTAATCACATTTCAGCAATTCTTATGTATAATCGAAGAAAATCAGATTCTTGAATCAAAAGGTAATTAGAGATCCTTTAACAGGTTTGTATAATAGAACCTATATAATGGAATTCGATAAAAATGATTCTTTCAACAATAGCAAAAATAAATATCTTATGTTTCTTCACTTAGATTGCTTTAAAGAAATCAATGATACATATGGCCATAAAATAGGAGATTATATTTTACAGAAGACTAGCCAAAGATTAAAAAATCTTCTGAGAAATACGGATATAATATGCAGGTACGGCGGAGATGAATTTATTATAGTTATTAACGGGCGGTTAGAAGACATAAAAAACATAGCTCAAAGAATTATTCAAACAATTCGAGAGCCTTTTAATAAAAATGGAATTATATAATATCAGCGTTAGTATAGGTATTACAGAGATAGATACTAATACAGCTATAGAAACTGCAATCAAACGCAGTGATGAGGCCATGTATAGCGCAAAAAGAAATGGCGGCAGCAGCCTATATTGCTTATGGGAAGAATGATTGTAGATCAGCAGACATGCAGCAAAGGAGGTGGAGGCCAATAATGCTTGCTTTATCAGGATATACCATTGATGAAAAGATTCACGAAAATAGCAGAATCAGAGTTTATCGAGGTTGGAGGACGCGGGACAGTCAGCCTGTGGTTATTAAGGCCCTGAAAGAAGAAGCCTCCAATCCTCTGGGAATATCCCGCCTCATTTATGAATTCGAAATTACGCGGAGCCTGGATAGCCATGGTATTGTCAAACCTTTGCAGATGGAGCAGGAGGGGACGGTTTTTGCTCTGGTTATGGAGGATAATGGCTCTGTATCTTTGCGAGAATATCTCCGACTCAAACCTATTCATATTCCAGGCTTTCTCGATATTGCCGAGCAATTGGCGGAGACCCTGGGGCGGCTCCACCAACAAGGGATTATCCACCAGGATTTAAAACCGGAAAATATTTTAATTCACCCTGAGACAGGGAAAGTAACTATTATTGACTTCGGAACGGCAGTTCTTTGGGGAACTTATGAGTATAACGCCTCAATCTTTCATCCTCCAGCAGGAACTGCCCAGTATATGCCGCCGGAGCAGGCGGGGAGGATAGAAGGAGATGTGGATTACCGCAGTGATTTTTATTCACTGGGGGTTGTGTTTTATGAATTATTGACAGGAAGGCTGCCCTGGCAGGCGGGGGATTCTGAAGAGTGGGTACATGTTCACATTGCCTGTAAACCGAAATTTCAGGAAACAGATTTCTCTGTTCAGCCCATCTGGGCTATTCTTTTGAAATTACTCGCAAAGACGGCAGATGACCGCTACCAGAGTGCTTACGGGCTTTTGCAGGATTTACGGGAATGCAGGCTCCAGTTCAGCCAAAAAGGGACAATTGAGGAATTCCCTCTTGGCAGGCTGGATATATCCTTGAGTCTTCAATTACCCCGCAAGGTCTATGGACGGGAGCGAGAGATGGCAACCCTGCAGGCTGCCTTTGCTAGTGTCTGTGCCGGACAAACACGCATCATCTTAGTCAGCGGCTATGCGGGTATTGGCAAAACTATGCTGGTTCGGGAAGTCTTGGAGCCTTATGCTGCCAAAAAGGCCTATTTTATTACCGGAAAGTTTGACCAGCTCAGGCAAAACAGACCCTATGCCCCTTTGGCGGCGGCCTTTGGGAACCTGGTAAAACAGCTATTGACGGAAAATCAAGCAGCCCTTGATCGTTGGAAGAAAAGAATCTTGCGCACCCTGGGCCGGAGCGGAACGGTGATTACTGAACTGATTCCCGAGATGGAATGGCTGATTGGAACTCAGCCTCAAGCAGAGGTGTTACCGCCCATGGAAGCCCAAAACCGTTTTCTCATGGTCTTAAGAGACTTTATGCGAGTATTTGCCAGGAAAGAGCGGCCGCTGGTCTTGTTTCTGGACGACCTGCAGTGGGCGGATTCTGCTTCCTTGCAGTTCTTGCAATACTTAAGCCGGGATGACGACCTGAGCAATTTTTTATTTGTCGGGGCTTACCGGGATAATGAGACGAACCAAACCCATCCCTTGGTGACTGTGCTGGAGAATCTGAGAAACGATGAGATCCCAGTCCAGCATATTGAGCTTTCCGGCCTGGGTTATTCCCAAGTGGCAGAGTTCCTGGGGGAAACTCTGCACTGTTCTCCAGAAATATCTGCTCCTTTGGCAGAGGTATTATACCGGAAATCCGGCGGAAACCCATTCTTCCTTAGCCAGTTGTTAAAGTTCCTTCATAGGGAGAAACTCTTATACTTCAATATGGAAGCAGGTTGCTGGGATTGGCAGCTTCACCCCATTCAAAACCTGCAAATGCAGGATGATGTGGTGGGGCTGATTTTAGAAAAACTGCAAAAACTCCCTAGGGAAAGCCAGGAACTGCTGAAAACCGCAGCCTGCATCGGCAGCCGTTTCGACCTGAATACTCTCTCCATCGCCGGAGAAATAACCGGCAATGAATTGAGTTCACGGCTTCTGCCTGCCGTTTTGGAGGGCTTTGTTCTTACGGCGGAGAAGGGCAGATATACAGGGAACCAGGATCAGACTATTGGGGCAGAAGATTATGAATTCCTCCATGATAGGATACACCAGGCGGTCTACTCCTTGCTTGAGGAAGAGGAAAAAAAAGCCAGGCACCTGAAGATCGGCCGGCTCATCTTGCAGCAGACTTATCAGGATAAGCTGGATGAAAAAATATTGTCCGTGATGGATCACTTCAACCGGGGACTGGAGCTGATCTCAGACCCTGAGGAACGGCAGAGGCTGGCGGAACATAGTCTCAGCGCTGGCTGCAAAGCGAAAAAAGCAACGGATTACGGTTCAGCTGTAGGCTATTTTCGAGCCGGGATGCAGCTCCTGCCGGAGGATGCCTGGAACAGCTGCCGGGACTTGAGCTTTAACCTGCATATGGAGCGGGCCCAGTGTGAATATATGGGCGGAGATGTTGTGGCAGCGGAAAGGTTGTTTGATGCGGCTTTGAAGCATGCGGCAACGGATTTCCAGCGGGTGGATATCGGCAGCTTAAAGATGCTCTTAAATGCCGGGATGGGAAACTATACGGAAGCTGTGGGCATAGGACTGAAGGCCCTGGGGCAATATGGCATCAGCCTGGATTTATATCCGGGAAAGTTTCATTTTGCCAAAGCCTTATTGGTCTATAAATGGCATATGTATGGCCGTATGATAACAGCTTTAGCTGACCTGCCGGAAATTAAGAATCCCGTCAACAGAAAGGTTGCGGAGCTTCTCATTAGGCTGGCCTGCGTTTCCAGTACCAGCTACACGGATCTCTACGGCCTTATTTGCATTATGTCCGGCAATTATGCCCTCAAATATGGAAACAGTGAAATGGCTTCCATAGGTTATATTGGCTATAGTATTGTGGAAGGCAGCATCCTGGGCAACTACCAGTCAGGTCATGAACTGGCCCGGGTCAGCCTGCAGCTGGCCGAGAAATATGACCTGAGTTTTACTAAATGCATTGTTTACTTTACCGTTGGAGCCATGATTTCCCATTGGACACAGCATGCAGAGACAGGTCTGGAGTATATGAGCAAAGCAGCAGAATATGGGGTAGAAGCGGGGGATGTCTTGATCATAGGCTATGCCCTCAGCACCATTCTGGAAAGCAAATATATTATGGGAACTTCACTGGACGAAATCGCCAAAGAAGCAAAAAAATACCGCAATGAGGCCAGACGGTTGAAGCATGAAGCTATGGACAGGTCTGTAGCCATCTATCAATACACTACAGCCTCACTGCGGGGGCGGGAAGAGGGGCTTTCCGAAACGGCGGATGACAACTCTGATGAAAGCAGTTTCCTGGATTTAATCAAAGAGGATAAGGTTTCCCTGGTTTGCTATCATTTTTCAAGGCTGCAAAGGTGTTACCTATTTGGGGATTACAAGAATGCTCTCAACGAAGCAAAAAAAATGAAAGCCTTTCTTGATGCTATCATGGGTTTTATGCTCACTGCCGAGGGGAATTTTTATCATTCTCTCACCATTACCGCCATTTACGAGGAACTGCCTCCCAGGGAGAAAAGGAAATACGCTAAGATCCTTAAACATAACCAAAAAAAAATGAAAAAATGGGCAGATGCCTGCCCCGAGAACTTTTTACATAAATATTTGCTGGTGGCCGCCGAAGCTGCGCGTCTGACAAATAAGGGACAGAAAGCCATGGCCTTGTATGATCAGGCCATCCGGTCCGCCCATGAGAATGGGTATACCCAGAATGAAGCCCTGGCCAATGAGCTGGCAGCCAGGTTCCATTTTGCCAAAGATCGTGACAAAATAGCCCGGGTATATAGGACAGATGCCTGCCGCGGCTATGCAAAATGGGGAGCCCTGGAAAAAGTGAAGGCGTTGCAGCAGCAATATCCCCATCTGCGGGAGGAAAGATTTGTGCAAGAAATCAAAACAAATTCCGTTGAGATTTTAAATAAGGTCCTGTACAGTTCCGATGCCAGCAGCAGCGAACAGGTCGGTCCGACTGATATGGATATCCTGCAAAAAGCTATCCAGCATATTACGGAGGAAACCGACTCGGACCAACTGTTAAGGGGCTTCCTGGGTTTGGCAGTCCGGATTGCAGGTGCTGACCGGGGATACCTGATTTTAGAGAAGGATGGACAGTTATTTATTGAAGCCGGCCGGCTGGAAGAGCGGCAGACCATAACCGTACAGGAACCGGTTGCCGTGGAAAGGTGTGAGTGTCTGGCCAAAGGGATCGTCCGCTATGTAGCCAGAACCCTTGAAATCGTGGTGTTAAACGACAAAGACCGGACTGGAATTTTTGCAGCCGATGACTATCTCATGCAGGGGCAGGTAAAATCCACAGCCTGCCTGCCTGTTCTATTTCAGGGCATCCCTGTAGGAGTCATATATCTGGAGAACAGTCTGCTGGAGAGGGCCTTTGTTCCGGAAAGGCTGGAGCTGTTAAAGCTTTTGTCCGCCCAGCTGGCGACGGTGAAAAAACTGCAGGATTACCTGGAGGGTAAACAGGAGGAGAGGAAGCAGGCGGCGGTACCCCTGGTCGAACCCCTGACCGCCAGAGAAATAGAGGTGCTTCAACTGATTACAGAGGGATTGTCCAACAAGGAAATTGCGGAAACGTTAGTGCTTTCCAACAATACTGTGAAAAGCTACGTCAAAAATATCTACGGTAAGCTGGGAGCTAACCGCAGAGTGCAGGTGGCTGCCCGGGCGAAGGAACTAAATCTCGTGCAAAGGAAGTAGATTATTACACTTTCCACCCATTCGGGTGGTTTTTTTTGCGCAAATCGGTTGTAAGTTAAAGCTGCAGGTGATGCAAACCATTGTTTTTACTAAGTCAAACCTAAGGAAGGCTTTGGAGGAGAAATACGGATGGAAGAGCAGAAGGTGGTTTATCCCTTAACCAATGCGCAAATACGAATATGGGAAACGGAACAATTTTTTAAAGGTACTTCCATTGCAAATATCGGAGGTGCCTTGTATCTCAAAGAGGAAACAGACTTTGCTGTCTGGGAGCAGTGTATTAATAAACTTATTGAACGAAATGATTCTTTAAGAATCAGAATTGTGGAGACCAACAGCGGACCCAAGCAGTGGATTGAGCCTTACCGGTATCAAAGGATAGAACAGGTGGATTTTACAGGAAAATTGAGAAAGGAACAGGAAACCTGGTTAACCAACCGGCTGCAAATTCCTTTTGAGGTCTATGCTGAGCCTTTATATACCTTTATTAGCATTAAGGCTTGGGATGGCTACAGCGGGGTTTTTCTGAAGATTCACCATATGCTGGGAGATGGCTGGACCATCGGCCTGCTCAGCACTCAAATTATGGCGGAATACGCCAGGCGAACGGGAAAAGCCAATGACCCGGACAGCCTGGAGTATTCCTATCTTGATTTCATCAAGAGTGAACAGGAGTATCTTCATTCTGGCAAGTATGAGAAGGACCGGGAATATTGGCTGGAAAAATTTAAACTTAAGCCGGAGCTTATGGCCGTAAAGCCTAAAAACAGCTTGTACTACTCCGCCGAAGCCAAACGGCTGACTTACGCCATTGAGGCTGAGGAAGCAGGGATGATACGGGATTATTGCAAAGCATATTCCACATCTCCGGCCATTTTATTTGAAGCTGCCCTGGGTATCTATTTACAGAGACTGCATGACCTGAAGCGCATCTCTTTTGGTGTACCGGTGCTTAATCGCCGGGGGGTTAAAGAGCTGTCAACAGTGGGGATGTATGTGAGTACCATTCCCATTCAAATAGAGCTGGATGAGAAGGTTTCTTTTGCCGACCTTTGCAAACAACTGGGCAAAGAGCATTTTCAGTGTTTCCGGCATCAGAGATACCCTTATAACAGGATGCTGGCTGAGGTCAGGGAACTTCACGGCATTCATGATAATCTTTACGATGTCAGCGTTTCCTACCAAAATGCCAAAATTGATAAAACAAAGTACAGTTATGACTTTAAAACGGTATGGTATTTCAATGGCTATCAGACAGAATCTCTGTGTCTCCATATTGATGATCGGGATGACGCAGGGGTGTTTGTCCTGCACATAGATTACCTGAGAGAACTGTTTCAGACAGATGAGATTGACGATATCTACCGGAGAATCATGCTGATCCTGTGGCAGGCAATCAGTGACGGCAGCCAAAGAATTACGGACCTTGAGCTGGTGGATGGCCGGGAACGGCAGAAACTCCTTAAGGAGTTTAATCAGACCAAGGCTGATTATCCCAGGGATAAAACCATCCACCAGCTGTTTGAAGAGCAGGCGGTGCGGACCCCTGATCAGACAGCGGCAGTATTTGAGGGTGAAAGTTTAACTTATGAGGAGTTGAACTCCAGAGCCAACTGTCTGGCCCGGCTGCTGAGAGAGAAGGGAGTAGGGCGGGACAAGATCGTAGGCCTTATGCCCGAGCGTTCTCTGGAGATGCTGGTAGGGATTATGGCTATCTTAAAGGCGGGAGGAGCCTACCTGCCCATAGCCCCTGAAACCCCTGGGGAGAGGATAGGGTATATGCTGGAGGATGCTAATGCCGTGCTGCTTATAACTCATGAGCATTTAATGAACAGAGTGAGCAGCCAGTGGGAAGTCCTGGATTTATCCTCCGAATTCATTGCCGGAGAAAAATCTTTTAACTTGGAAAATGTAAATTTGCCAAGAGACCTGGCTTATGTCATGTACACGTCAGGTTCCACGGGAAAACCCAAGGGGGTTATGATCGAACACCGAAGTGTCCTTAATTTGTGTGCCTGGATTAAGGATTTCTATAAGCTGGAGGAAAACAAAAATATCCTCAGTACCACCAGGATATCCTTTGATGTTTCCGTTGAAGAACTATTGGGCGGGCTTTTGAGCGGAGGCACGGTTTTTATTGGTTCAAAAGGGCTGATGTTGGAACCTGAGAAGTTAATAACCTTTATCCAGGAGAATAAAATCAATATCGCTCAGTTTGTACCTGCGACTCTCCATAGCCTGTTAAGGGTAAAAAAGATTACCAGCCTGCGAGTGGTGGTCTGTGGCTCAGAGAAGCTGAATGATGGACTCAAGGACAAAATTCTCGGTATGGGATATGAGCTGTTTGATGGTTATGGACCCACTGAAGCAACAGTGGAAGTGACCATAGCCCGATGTGAACCGGGAAAATCAACAATCGGCAAACCCATTGCCAATAACAGTATCTATATTCTTAGCGGCGGCAGGGGTATTCAGCCTGTAGGCGCAGCGGGCGAAATCTGCATCTCAGGAATTGGGCTGGCCAGAGGGTATCTGAACAGACCGGAACTGACGGCAGAAAAATTTATGGCCAATCCATTCCTGCCGGGGGAGAGGCTGTACAGGACCGGAGATTTAGGCAGGTGGCTTCCCGACGGAGAAATTGAATTTATCGGCAGGATAGATCACCAGGTTAAGATCAGAGGTTACCGGATAGAGCTGGGGGAAATAGAAGCCCTGCTTGTAAAGTATGAAGGGATTAAAGAGGCGGCAGTGACAGCCCGGGAGGATGAGACTGGCAGCAAGTACTTGTGTGCCTACTTTGTCAGCTATCTGGAAGTAACGGCAACCGAGCTGCGGGAACACCTGGCCCAAAGGCTGCCGGATTATATGTTGCCTTCTTTCTTTATCCCGTTGCCTAAGCTGCCTCTGAACCCCAACGGGAAAATTGACAGGCAAAGACTGCCGGAGCCTGAGGGAAGCATTCAGACAGGAGCAGACTATGTCCCGCCCTCTACGGAAACGGAAATACGCCTGGCGAGGTTATGGGAAGAGGTACTGGGTTTTGAAAAAATAGGGGTCAATGACAGCTTCTTTGAACTGGGGGGACACTCCCTGAAGGCTGCCATCCTGGCCTCAAAGATAGGGAAGGAATTCAAAGTAGAGTTTCCCCTGAGAGAGATTTTTACAGCAGCGACTATCCGGGAGGAGGCGGACTATATCGACAAGGCCGCTGAGAGCTGGGCTAGGGATTTGGCAGCGGCAGAAAAGAGGGACTTTTATCCTGCCTCTCCGGCTCAAAGAGGACTGTATTTACTAAACCATATGGATAAAAATTCTACCAGCTACAATATGCCTGGAGCTATGAAGATAGAAGGCAACCTGGATGAAGTAAAGCTGAAACGAGTTTTCAAAAAGCTTGTGCAGCGGCATGAGGCCTTCAGAACCTCCTTTCATCTTAGGGGTGCTGAAGTTGTCCAGAAAATAGAGGATCACCTGGAGTTTACCGTTGAGGCGGAGGAGCTGGAAGAAGGGGATTTGTCCCAGGTTATGACGGGATTTGTCAGACCTTTTGACCTCTCGCAAGCACCCCTGCTCCGGGTCCAACTCCTGAAAGTTATTCGTGAGGAGCCAGGGATTCTCTCACCTCCGGCTATGTATTATTTGCTGCTCATTGATCTGCATCACATTATATCCGACGGTACCTCTTTAGCTGTGCTGGTCAGGGATTTTATCAGCTTCTACAAGGGAGAGGAGCTGCCGGAGCTCAGTCTGCAGTACAAGGACTTTGCTGTATGGCAGAACAAACAGCTTGATTCCCAAAAGGTCAGGAAGCAGAAAGAATACTGGTTAAACTCTTTCCAAGGCAGGATTCCGGTCCTGGAACTGCCGGCGGACTACCCCAGGCCGGCCTTCCAAAACTTTGCAGGGGATGTCGTGGAATTCACTGTCAATAAAGAACTGACGGCAGGGTTAAAGAAACTTGCAGCAGAAAAGAGCGCTACCCTATATATGCTGCTGCTGGCTGCCTATAACCTCCTTCTCTATAAATACACGGGACAGGAAGACATCGTCGTAGGATCTCCTATCGCAGGCAGGCAGCATCCGGATCTGGGGGGAATAATCGGCATGTTCGTCAACACCCTGGCCCTGAGAAATTACCCTGAAGGCCGAAAGAGTTTTGCTGAGTTTCTGGAGGAAGTAAAAGAAAGGGCCCTCCTGGCTTATGAGAACCAGGATGTGCAGTATAAAGATCTGGTGGAGGAGCTGGGCCTAAAGATTGATCTGTCCAGAAACCCGCTCTTTGACACCATGTTTATTTTTCAGAATATGGACAGCTGTGAGCCGGAGATTGAAGGGCTCAGGTTTACAGGGCAGAGTATGGGCCTGAGGACGGCTAAGTTTGATCTTACCCTCACAGGAGAAGAGGTGGGAGAGGAAATCCACTTTGAACTGGAATATTGCACTAAACTTTTTAAGCAAGAAACTATGCTGAGGTTCGTCCGGCATTTTACCAATATTCTTAAAGCAGTTACAGAAAATCCGGAGCTAAGACTTGCTGACCTGGATATCCTGGCTGAGGAAGAAAGAGGACAGCTTCTCTGGGAGTTTAATCAGACGAAGGTTGACTATGCCAAGGATAAACTCATTCATCAGCTCTTTGAGGACCAGGCGGAGAAGACGCCGGAGAATATTGCCCTGGTCTTTGCTGAAAGGACCATAACTTATGGAGAGTTAAACTCCAGAGCTAACGGTGTAGCCCAAGTATTGAGAGGGAAGGGAGTAGGGCCGGAGAGTATCGTAAGCCTGATGACGGAGCCTTCTGTTGAGATGATTGTGGGGATTATAGCCATCTTGAAAGCTGGGGGCGCCTACCTGCCCATTGATCCTGAGTACCCGGAGGAAAGAATAGGCTATATGCTGGCGGATTCCCAGGCTAAGGTGCTTTTGACCCAAAGGTCATTACAGGGGTTGCTGGAAAGGATTACTTATCCGGGTGAAGTTATTGACCTCTCTTCTCCGGAGCTGGTGTTGGGCAGCCGTGAGGCTAAAAACCTGGGTAACCTGGAGAATCTCAGTTCCCCTGAAGATTTAGCTTATGTTATCTATACCTCCGGATCGACGGGACGTCCCAAAGGTGTTTTAGTTGAGCAAAGGAACCTGCTGGCTTATGTCATGACCTTTAATCAGGAATTTGAGTTAACGGGGGAGGACGCTGTACTTCAGCAGGCTTCCTGCTGCTTTGATGCCTTTGGCGAAGAAATCTACCCCGTGCTGCTGAAAGGCGGCAGGCTTGTGCTGGCCAGGAGGGCAGAGGTAAGGGATGTCAACCTGCTGGCAGGGGTGATCAACAGGAATTCAATCAGCCTAATCAGCTGTTCACCCTTATTGTTAAATCAGCTGAACACACTGACGGGGTTAAGGAGTGTCCATACCTTCATCAGCGGCGGGGATGTCTTAAAAGGCGACTACATTGATAACCTCCTGCAAAGGGGAGCACAGGTTTACAATACCTACGGTCCCACGGAAGCAACGGTGTGTGCCAGTTACCACCGGTGCCTGCCTGGCGAAAAGGGATTGGTCCCTGTCGGCAAACCCATTGCCAACTACAGGATCTACATCCTTGATCCGGACAATAACCTTTCACCGCTGAATATTGCGGGAGAATTGTGTATTGCAGGGGAGGGTGTAAGCAGGGGCTATCTGAACAGGCCTGAGCTTACAGCGGAAAGGTTTGTGGAAAACCCATTTGTGCCGGGAGAGCGGATGTACAGGACCGGTGATCTGGCCCGCTGGCTGCCGGACGGCAGCATAGAATTCCTGGGACGGATTGACCAACAGGTCAAGATCAGGGGTTTCAGGATAGAGCTGGGCGAGATTGAAGCCCCGCTGCTCAGGCTGGCTGGAGTGAAAGAGGCTGTTGTTCTGGCCAGGGAGGACAATAGCGGCGGCAAATACCTTTGTGCCTACCTGATCGGTGAGGGGGAGATTGGAGTGCCGGAGTTAAGGAAACACCTGGCTCAAGAGTTGCCGGATTACATGATCCCCTCCTATTTCCTGCAGCTGGAGAAGCTGCCCCTGACTCCCAGCGGCAAGATCGACAGGCAGGCCCTGCCTGAGCCTAAGGAAAGCATTAACACAGAGGCTGGGTATGTCCCGGCCTCCACGGAAACGGAAATACGGCTGGCCAGGTTATGGCAGGAGGTACTGGAAGTTGAGAGAATAGGGGTCCACGACAACTTCTTTGAACTGGGCGGGCATTCTTTGAAAGCCACCTTGCTTGTCTTAAAGGTACAGGAGGAATTTGGCCTTACTATTCCCCTGGTAACGATGTTTTCTGAAGGAACCATAGCTTTGCTTGCGGGCTATATAGACGCTGTCAGAGCCAGCGTCAAACCCGTTGTTAAAGCTGATGTTAAATCGGATGTGAAACCGGCAGTAAAACCTGATCTCAGCCTGGTTTCTGACCCAAAGCTCGTGCTCCTTAAAGCTGTGGATGGAGTCAGAGAGAACCTGTTTCTTATCCATGATGGAAGCTGCACTGTAGAAGGGTATGTGGAATTCAGCCGCAGGTTGGAAGTGGAGGCCAATGTATGGGGCATTAAAGGGGCAGAGGCTGAGAATATGATTCTGCCCGGCATCACTATAGCAGATCTGGCCGCTGACTATCTGAAAACCATTAAGAAAGTGCAGCCGGAAGGTCCTTATTCCCTAGCCGGCTGGTCCAGTGGAGGTGGGATTGCCTTTGAAATGGCTTTGCAGCTTGAAAGTGCAGGGGAGAGGATCCGCTTTGTATCTATGATTGATTCCCCGCCTCCTGGCAATGCAGATTCGGGGAGTGAACTAAAAGGCTTTATGGAGATGTGGGAAAAACTCGAAGGTCAGCTGAAAGAGGATCTTGAAGGGCAGACTGAAGAACCTTTTGAGAAGCTTCCGGAAGGGGTGGCGCAGGCCGGGGCAAGAGCGGGAAATGGGATACCTGAGAATGGAATTCCTGGGGCAGTATTTAAGCTGATGTCCGATTATAGGACCCTAAACTACCAAGACAGGGCCCGGAGACTAAAGGTTGTTAAAGCTGTCTTAGCGGCTGAAATCAGTTATCAGCCTGCTGCCAAGCTGCAAGCAGAACTTGTCTATATTGGAGCCAGTGAATCCAAAGTTATTCCTAACCAGCCATGGAGCGGGGATTGTGAAAAACCCGTCAGGTATGTGGAAGTAAAGGGGGATCATTTCTCAATCTTTAAAAGCCCGGATGTCATAGGCCTGACAACAGCCTTTGCCTGGAATTTTCAGCCCTGAAGTTGTGCTTGTGAACAGAGAGGAAGCAAGAGAGGAGTACTTGACCATGCTCGATGGAATTGTATATACAGATATGGAACAATGTCAGGCCTGTTCTGCATGCCTTAGAGTTTGCAGGACCAAGTCCATTATGATGAAGGAAGGCAAGTCAAAAATCATTGAAGAAAGCTGCTTGAACTGCGGGGCTTGTCTTAAGGCTTGCAGCAGAGGGGCCAAGAAATACCAGTCCGGGCTGGAAGCTGTTGAGGAATTATTAGCAAAGGATAAGTCAGCTATTATCCTGGCTCCCTCCTATGTGATTGTTGCCCAAAAGAGGTACGGCTGTTCACCGGAGCAATTCGGCACCGCCTTAAGAAAACTGGGTTTTGCACTGGTCTATGAAGCCAGTTTTGGAGCGGATGTGGTAACCAAGGTCTACCTGAACTATCTCTGGGATTTTCTGAATACCCAGGGCAGAGAAAAAACCCATGTAATCACCAGTCCTTGTCCTTCCCTGATGAATTTTATGGAAAAACATGCTCCCTCTCTCCTGGATGAATTTGCCCCCATCATGAGTCCCATGGCTGCCCAGGCAGTGCTGGTCAAGCAATGGAACCAGGGGCAGGTCCGGATTGTGGGTGCCAGTCCCTGTATGGCTAAAAAATCGGAGCTGCTGGACCCGGAACTGGGGCTTTATGATCAGAAGCTGACCTTTGAAGAGCTCATCCAACTGCTGGACAGGCGGGGAATAGTTCCTGCCTGCCTGGAGGAAACGGAATTTGACGGCATTCAGGCTTTATATGGTGCCGGTTTCCCCATATCCGGAGGGCTGACGAAGGCCTTGGAACCCTTTTCCGGCGAATTGGGCTTTAATCTATTAAGCAATGATTACTTGATCATTGAGGGTGAAGACCGCAGTACCAATTTTCTAAAACAAATGGCCAGGCATAAGCAGGGAAGCGGGGGGTTGGCCGGTTATCCGCTATTAATTGATATCTTGTTTTGCGAAGGATGCATTATGGGTAAAAGCCTGGGTGTAGAAGGGGATTATTGGGAAAACAAGCGGCTTATCACTGACTATACCAAAAAACGATTTCAAAAGCTGCAGGAGAATTCTCAAGAATGCCAGGGATACATCACTTTAGTGAAAAACACGGTGGAGGTACCGGAATTTCAGCGCTGGCTGGCAATCGTGGAAGAGCTGATTGCGGACAATCAATTCACCAGGCCATGGCAGTCCAGGGAATATCACAGAAAGGAGCCAGCAGAAGAGGTGCTGCGAGGCATTTTGGAATTGGATGGCAAACATACCCGGGAAGATGAACTCAACTGCGGAGCTTGCGGTTATGAAACTTGCCGGGAAAGGGCCATTGCTGTCTATAACGGTGAAAATGAGCCTGGAGGCTGTATCGTACACGTCAAATACGAGGCCAAACTATCTCTGGAAGAGAATAAACGGCTCCTTGAACTGGATCAGCTCAAGTCCGACTTTTTGTCCACGGTTTCCCATGAGTTAAGGACTCCCCTGACCTCGGTCCTGGGGTTTTCCAATATTATTAAGAAGAAGTTTGAGGATACCATCGTCCCTCTGGTCAATGGGGATGACAAAAAAGTAAAGCGCACGGTCCAGCAGATTGCCGATAATGTGGAGATTATTATTTCCGAAAGCAGGCGGCTGACGAATCTGATTAATGACGTTCTTGATCTCTCCAAGATGGAAGCAGGAAAAGTGGAATGGCAGATGGAGTCCATTTCCCTGGAGGAGGTTATAGCCAGGGCCATTGCTGCTACATCCTCCCTGTTTGAGCAAAAGGGCCTGGAGCTGAAGACAGACATGGAAGAGCTGCCGCTGATCCAGGGGGACAAGGACAGGTTAATTCAAACCGTGATTAATCTGATCTCCAATGCAGTGAAGTTTACGGATCAGGGGTCAATTACCTGTAGAGCCAGGGTGACAGGGGATGAAATAACCGTCAGTGTTATTGACACGGGCATAGGGATAGCGGCAGGAGACCTGCCCAAGGTTTTTGAGAAATTTAAGCAAGTGGGGGATACCCTTACGGATAAACCCAAGGGCACCGGTCTGGGCTTGCCCATCTGCAAGCAAATCATTGCCCAGCACGGCGGGCGGATCTGGGTGGAAAGTGAGATCGGCCAGGGCAGTACCTTCCTATTTACCGTGCCTCTGGATAAAGAGAAGGGAGACCAGCTAAACAGACTTGATATCGACAACCTGGTTAAACAAATGACTGAACAGGTCAGCAGCGATGTACGCTCTCAAAGCAGGGAACAGAAAAATGTTCTGGTAGTAGATGACGATGCCAATATCCGCATGCTTCTCAGGCAGGAGCTTGAAGCGGCGGGATACGCGGTAAGGGAAGCCGGGGATGGCATTGAAGCCATTAAGATGATTAATCAAAGCAAGCCGGATTTAATTCTGCTGGATGTCATGATGCCGGGGATCAGCGGTTTTGATGTGGCTGCCGTGCTGAAAAATGATCCCGGTACTATGGATATCCCCATTATTATTGTCTCCATCATTGAAGATAAGGAAAGAGGCTTTCGCATCGGCATTGACAGGTATTTTGCCAAACCCATCAATACCGACGCCCTGATTAAGGAAATCGGCTTACTCATTGCCAATGGGGCTTCCCGGAAAAAGGTGCTGGTGGTTGATGAAGACACATCCACCTTAAAAACTCTGGTGGATGTATTGGAAACGAAGGGGTACGCCGTTGTCTCCGCCAGGGATAATGAAGACTGTCTAAAAAAGGCCCAGGAGGAGAAGCCGGATATGATTATTGTCGATACAGTATTTTCCCGCAGGCATAATATGGTGAAGACAATCCGCCTAGAGAAGGGGTTGGAAAATGTGTTGTTTTTGTTCTACTGATTCCAGTGTCAATGGGGGGATGCAGTATGGCAGTAAATTTGAAGAGATTACTAAAGAAAGAGGTATGCTCAATTATCTCTGAGTTTGATAAGGATGCTTTTGTCATGGATGTGAAGGATAAAATCCTGTATGGTGATTCCGGGCAAAATCCTGGGAAAGCCCCGGGGCAGGGTTCCGGTTGCCGGCAGCCGGTTCGGCTGGGCGCTGACCTGTTAGGCTGGGTGGGTGGGGGCAATAAGTCAGCACTGGTTGCTTCTCTCTTAGCCTATCTGGCCGTTCTTGAGGCCGAGAAGAAATCCTTGGCCAGAGAGACTCTGGATAAATACAGGGAAATTTCCCTCCTTTACAGCTTGACGGAAAAATTCTCGAAGAACCTGGACTCTGAGGAAATTGCCATGTCCGTCCTGGACGAGGTGAAAAAAATCATTAAGGGGGACAGTATCTATATTTTAACCATCAATGAGGAAACCGGGCAGCTGGAGATCCTCGTGGGAGTAGGACCGGAAAATTGTTTGTCCTTAGGGATGAAACCTGGGGAGGGAATTGCCGGGGATATTATCCGGACAGGCAAAGCCGAGATTGTAAACGATGTGATGCAGGACCCAAGATTTATCCCCGGAGAGGTCCCGGTAAGTTCCCTCATGTGTGCTCCTTTGATTATTAAGGATCAGGTCATCGGAGTGATGAGCGTAAGCAGCGAGAAATCCGTTATTTATAAGGCAGAGGATTTGAAGATCCTGTCTGCCCTGGCTTTCCAGGCAGCTTTTATATTAGAAAACACCAAGCTGAACTTTATCCGCGAGACCTTTGGCCGTTACCTGTCCGATGATTTGGTGAGCAAGCTTTTAGCAACCCCTGGCGCTCTGAAGCTGGGCGGGGAAAAAAAGGAAATCACTATTATGATGTCGGACCTAAGGGGTTTTACCTCCTTAACGGAGCAATTACCGCCGGAAACAGTGGTGGCAATTATTAATAACTACCTTAAATGTATGGTGGATGTGATCCAAAATTATAACGGTACCATTCTGGAATTTATCGGTGATGCCATTATGACGATTTTTGGCGCTCCCTTATGGACTTCCGACCATGCAGTCCAGGCTGTGGCCTGTGCCCTGGAAATGCAGCTGGCTATGGAGGAAGTGAACCGCTGGAATCAGGATAATAACTATCCGGAAATCCAGATGGGTATCGGCATTAATACCGGTCATGTTGTTGTGGGGAATATCGGCTCGGAAAAAAGGACCAAGTACGGCTGCGTAGGCAGCCAGGTAAACACCACCTCCCGCATTGAATCCTATTCTTTGGGGGGACAGGTGCTGATATCCCGGGAAACCCTCCAGGCTCTCGGAGATATCAGGCCGGAACTCAGCGAGGAGTTTGAGGCCAGCCCTAAAGGTATTAAGGAGCCTATAAAGATTTTTTCTTTATCCGGCCTGGGTGATCCCTATAACCTGTTTCTCAAACAAGGGGGGCATGAAGTCATTCAGTTAGCAGAGGCAGTTCAGGTCCGGGTCTTCCTTATTACGGATAAACACTGCAGCGATAAAAGCTTTGAGGGCAAAATCAGCAAAGTATCCAGAGATGGACTGGAAATTTCTGGGGATGTTTACCTGCCTGCAATGACCAATCTGAAGCTGCAGATCCTTGATCCTCAGGGCTTGACGATCATCGATGAGATATACGGCAAAACAAAGTATGAGAAAAAAAGCAAGGAGAAGGTTCTGGTCAATCTAACCTCTCTGCCGGAAGAAGGCAGAATCTATTTGGGAAAATTATTGGTCAAGGCCGAGAGCTGCAGACATGATCAGAAGTAAACAGCCCGGATTGATGGGGAGGATGGAGGTAAAGATTTGGACTATCTAATTGGTCATTTGGTAGGAGATTATTTGCTGCAAACGGAGTGGCAGGCAGTCAATAAAAAAACGCCGGGGTTAAAGGGCTGGCTGGCCTGTTTGATTCACTGCAGCTTCTGGACCTTGTCAGTGAGTGTTTTTACCGGCTGGTTTTCAGTGAAAGTGGTCTTACTTGTCTTTCTAAGTCACATTTTACTGGACAGGACCAATTTCGTGGCCTGGTATTTATCTGTCTCAAGGAAAGGACAGGAAAGGTGGCTGCAGATAGTCTGCGACAATACAATGCACCTGGTTCTGCTCTGGTTAATCAACCGATTTGTGGTCTAGGCAAGGGAGGGAGTGGAATTGTTAATCGCTGATAATGGTCTGGATGCTCTGGAAACTATCCGGAGCGAAAGACCTGAACTGGTTTTTCTGGATGTGATGATGCCCAAAATGAACGGGTTTGAGGTATGTAATGCCGTTAAAAATGAGCTAGGCATAACGGGGGTTTTTATTATCATGCTTACTGCAAAAGGTCAGGAATTTGATAAAGAGAAAGGCAGTG
The DNA here is from genome assembly GCF_000235605.1 of Desulfosporosinus orientis DSM 765. Lineage (GTDB taxonomy): Bacteria > Bacillota > Desulfitobacteriia > Desulfitobacteriales > Desulfitobacteriaceae > Desulfosporosinus > Desulfosporosinus orientis. The sequence goes on along the minus strand of NC_016584.1, from coordinate 3,823,899 downwards.
AGGCGGGAGCGGATATTTATATGACCAAACCGTTTAATCCTGACGAGATTCTTGAAAGGGCCAGAGGTGTTTTGGGGATTTAAGGACTGAAAGCCAGGAAGACGGAAGCCTAGAAGCCCAGGGGAACCGAAGCTCAGAAAGCCCGGAGGTGAGGCATGAAAAGTTTATTCAGGTATATTGTTCATACATTTTACCAATACAAACTCAAGACGATCCTATTTATCGGCTCGATACTCATTTACATGGGATTTTTCACCTTTTTCCAAATGAGTATTAAACTGCTGGTTGATTATGCCATTGTACCCCAGCATAAAGGAGTTCTCTTCGTGATCGTCCTATCCCTGGTTCTTGGCGTTCTTTTATCCCTTATAACCGGTGTGATCTGCGGCGGCTATATGTATGGCAGTGTAAAGGCGGATATCATCAGCAGCCTGAATTTAAAGCTTTATACACACCTGCAGAAGCTTTCCATAGGTTTTTTTTATCACAGTAAATCCGGTGATATTCTAGCCAGGTTCAATACGGATCTCCAGTCAGTGGACCAGATTATCGACCAGCTGCCTATGGGACTGTCCTACTTGCTGTCATTATTGGCCAGTGCCGCTTTGCTTTTTTATCTGGACTGGAAGCTGGCAGTCCTGACCATGATTGGTCTGCCCTTATTTTTAATAGTTCCTAAAATCCTGGAAAGCCGGGCTGAGAAGCTGAACTACAGTCTCAAAGCAGAACAGGCAGGAATCACTTCAGCGGTTCAGGAGAATTTAAGCTCGCAGATTGTTGTCAAGGCTTACAGCTTGCAGAATCTCATGGTCAACCATTTCCGGACAAAACTTAACGGCTATAATAAAGCCGTTAAAGAGTCTTTCTCAGCGGAATTTCTAATCATGTATACCACCTATCTCGGTGTCAATTTTCTTAATGTGATCATTCTCAGTGTCGGTGCCGTCATGGCCTTTAATAACGCCCTGTCCGTGGGTTCACTCCTGGCTTTCAATACTACCCTTATCAATATGACCGGTCTGATCAGCAGCTTAACCTGGCTGATACCCAAAGCGGTTCAGGCCTCGTCAGGTATGAAACGAATTCAGGAGCTGCTGAATGAAAAACCCCTGGTTATTAATGAAGATGATCAGCATTTACCTCTCTTCAGGGATGAAATCCGGATTAACAATCTATCCTTTTGTTATAAACCCCAGGCTTTTAATCTGGCCCAGGTCAGCCTGACAATCCCCAAAGGCAGCTATGTAGCCTTTGTCGGTTCCAGCGGTTCCGGCAAAAGTACCTTAATTAATTTGATCATGAGGTTTTATGATCCGTATGCTGGTTCTATCATTATTGACGGCTTTAATATTCGCCAGGTGACCCAGGATTCCCTGAGAGCTCAGATGGGAATTGTATTTCAGGAGAATATCCTTTTTAATACCTCCATTCGGGAAAACATCCGGCTGGGAAACCCGGAAGCAAAGGACGGTGAAGTAGAAGCAGCGGCTCAGGCGGCGGAAATCCACAGCTTTATCCAATCACTGCCGGAGGGTTACAACACCCATGTGGGGGAGAGGGGCGGCATGCTGTCCGGGGGACAGCGCCAGCGCATTGCCATAGCCAGAGCGATTGTCAGGAATCCGCAAATCCTGATATTGGATGAAGCTACCTCAGCCCTTGATCCTGCCAATGAAGCGGCCATCAATAAAACCATTAAACGGCTGGCCGGGAGCAGAACGGTGATTTCAGTAACCCACCGCCTTTCATCGGCCAAAGAGACGGATCGTATTTATATCTTTGATAAAGGTACCATTATTGAGGAAGGAAAGCATGAGGAATTATTGAATGCGGACAATAGCCTGTATAAAAGTATGTGGAGGAGCCAGAACGGTTTTGCCATAAGTGAAGACGGGTTTAACGTAGAAATAACCGGTGAAAAACTCAAGGATATTTCCCTGTTTAAGGGTTTGGATGATAAATTTCTTGACAGCATTTCCCGTTTGTTTATTACCGAGTATTACCCTAAGGACCGGGTCGTCATAACAGAAGGAGATCCCGGAGACAAGTTTTACGTGGTGGTGCGGGGTAAGCTTGAGGTAACCAGAAAAACCGGACCGGATACCGAGGAGCGGCTGGCAGTTATCTTTGACGGGGATTATTTTGGTGAGATAGCCTTGCTCAAAAACGTTACACGTACTGCTAGTGTTAAGACACTCATGCCCACAACCCTTATATCCTTACAAAGGAACTTGTTCCAAAACCTGTTGGAGAAAGCTCCTAACTTGAAAGACAAACTATTAGCACGGATAGAAACCCGCAACTAACGATGACTGACCTAAGAAACAGGACTTTGAGTGGGAATGGAAGGGTTAGGATGGCAGAGATCTATTCCGCCGGCACTGGAGAAAACCTAGACAGCGCGGCCCGGGAAAAACTGCTGGGTTTACTGCCTCTTGAAGAACAAGTGCGAATTAAAGGATATAGGCTCCTCGAGGATCAGCAGAGAGCTTTTCTGGGAGCTGTTTTAGTAAGAAGTGTGATTAGCTCCGCGACAGGCTTGCAGAACAAGGACATTGTATTTCTGAGAAATGAGAACGGCAAACCCTGCCTGCAAGGAGCAGGGGGCGTTCACTTCAATCTCTCTCATTCAGGGAAGTGGGTGGTCTGCATCGCCGGCAGTTCGGAAGTGGGTATTGATGTTGAAGAGATGAAGCCTGTGGATATAAGCCTGGGTGAAGGCTTTTTTTCCCGTTCTGAATATGAGGCTTTAAAAAAGCTGCCTCAAGAGCAGCAGCTGGAGCGTTTTTATGAGCTATGGACCTTGAAAGAAAGCTATGTAAAAGCGGTGGGAAGGGGGCTGGAGATACCGTTGAACTCTTTTTCCATTGAAATAAAGGCTGGAGAAATTGAACTGATCAGCGAGGCTGCAGGTGACTTTATGTTTAAGCAGTATGAGATAGATAGAGGATATAAGCTGGCGGCCTGCAGCAAAGGAGATGCTTTGCCGGACAGGATAATCAAGGTGAATGAGAGTACACTATTTTTACTATAACATATCTCGCCTGTTTTGAAACATTGAGCACCTGGGGTATAAAGATACTACAGGTGCTCAATGTTTCCTGTTTTTAGGGTTATTCCCTGCTCAACTGAAGAAAGGCCGAGACAGACCATCCCCGCTCTCGTGCAATACTTATACACTTAAATCAACATGCTGAATCATAGTTGATCACTAAAGGATCGATTAAAGCATCTCTGGCACGTAGGCTGAGGCTGTTTCTGGAAATAAACTCTCTGCCATATTTAATTGGAGATTTCAACTTGCTATGTATCTGAAGTTTTCGACATTAACCAATACTTGAGCCTGGGGTATCGCAGCCGTGCCCCTGGTAGCCAAAGGAAATGCAGCGTCGGAGGAGTTCCATGGCCTGGGTTTTCTTCCCTGACTTCCGGTAGCTTTCCAGTAAGGTTTCTGTTGCCGCCAGAAAGCTGTCCTCGTATTTAAGCCTGGAACTCTCCGCCCACAGGGCTTCCAGGTTATCCAGGTAGCGTCCCGTATAGCGCTCCACTACTTTTTGAGCGTTTTCCGGCGTGGGCAGCCGCAAGAAGAGGTCGCTGGCCTGGCTGAAGAGGTCGCAGTCCCAGAGGATTTCCTCTCGGTTTAGGCGGTATTTGCCTTTTTCCAGAAGGATGGGATTTTTCGCCCCCAGGTTTTCAAAGGCCTGCCGGATCTCCCCCCGCCGGGTGTGGAAGAGGCGAGTTACATCGGCCTCGCTTTCCGCCCATAAATCGGCGTAAATTCGTTCCCGGGTGACGCCGCAGGGATGTTCCAACAGGTAGGCCAGGAGCTCCCGGGCTTTTTGAGTGCGGATTTTGGTGGGGGTTTCTTTGTCCCAGGCTGAGGCGATATAAAAGTTTCCCAGGGCATGGATATAGACTCGCTGGGTGGTATAGCAGCCGTAGGAGAGCATTTCCCGGGTGAAATCCGGGCAGATGCCGGACTCTGAAGCCAGCTTCATCACAGGCTGAAAGAGGGGCTGGAAGCGGATATAATAGCGGTGGTTATAGCGGCGGGATAATTCCAAAAAAAACTGGGTATAGGCTTTGGCCTTCTCCTCATTCCCTTCTTTTAAGTAAATGGCCGCCAGCCTTCCGTAGGCGATGGTGGCATAAGCATAGCTTCCGACCTCTTCTCCAACTTGAATAGATTGCTGGAAAAGCTGTTTGGAGAGTTCTGTGTCCCGGCCCAGAGTGTCCAGAGCATTGGCTATGCGCCCGTAAGCCAGAGACCGGAAAAAGGGTGTGGTGTCCCGGATGAGAGAAAGGGCTTCCTTAATGCAGCGGTCGGCTTCTTCCGGCTGGGCCATCAGAGTTGAGGAGAGCCGCCAGGTTTTGACAAACAATAAATGATCCCGGCTACTGCGGTTTAAGACGGCATACTCCTCCGCCAGGCTCAGATAGCGGTCAATCACTGAAAAACAGGCAGGTTTTCCCTGGTAAAGCTTTAACAGCTCTGCGGAATGGAGGACTTCCGCCCGAAGCAGGTAATGGATGCTGTACTCTTCATAAAGGCCCAGCTCTTGGAGGTGGGCCAGCTCGCTTTGAAACACTGGCGGGGCTTTCTCCTCCCGGCCGGTAAGCTGATAAGCTTTAGCCGCATAGGCTCCAGTGATGTGGCGCATCAGCCAGTCCTGTTCCTCCTGGGGTATGCTCAGGGATTTTTCATAGGCTTTGACACAGTTTTCGTAGTCACCGGTATAAAAATGAATAACGGTTAAATAGCGTTCAAACCAAGCCTTGACCCTGGCGTCGCCGGCGGCCAGGGATTGTTCCATCATTGTTTGAGTCAGTTCCAGGGCTTCGGAGAGGTGGGAGGTCAAGGTCAGGTTGTGGATCTTTTCAATCATTACATTGTACCATTCCTGCATAGGCGCGCCCTGGAGCAAAGGAAGCAAGGAATCCAGACAGCGGTTGCTTTCAGCAAAGGAAACACTGTTGCGCAGGACTCTGGCAATATGGGTCATAGCATGAAGGTAAAGATTCTGCTCACCCTTTCTCAGGTGGGGGATAGCGGCCCTTAAGGCCATTTCCGCCTGACAGAATTCCCCCTGATCGGATAAAATCATGCCTTTGGCCAGCATAACCTGAGGGGACAAAGGCACTGCCTGCTCTTCCAGAAAGACCAGGTACTTTTTCAAGGTCCTGTTGCGGCTCCAGGTGAAGGGTTTGCTGAGAATGGCGCCGATACAGTCCTGGAGCCCGGGGGCATCCCCCAAAAGCAGGGCGTAGTCGGCGGCCTGTTCGTAAGCATGGTTTTGATAACAATAGGCCATGGCCCTGTCCAAGGTTTCCCGGCCCAGGCCCTCGTCGTTTTGCTGCAAAAAACTATGAAACAGGGCGTGATAGCGGTAAGTGGTGCCGGAAAGGCGCAGGGTGAAAATATTGCGGTGAACCAGATCCTCCAGTATATCCCGGGCATTTGGGATGTCCAGCAGCCTGGCGCAGAGTCCGGCTTCCACTGTGGGCAGTCCGGAAGTCGCTTTCAGGAAATACTGTGTTTCCGCCGGCAGCTGTCTGAGAATCTCGTTGAGCAAATAGCGGTAAAGGTCCTGCTCCGCCTGAAGGCGGGAGGGGAAGAGGAGCCGGCTCTCTTTAGCAGCCAGGCGGTAGGACTGAATGGCTAAAATCCAACCTTCCGTTGCCGCGTAGATATCCTCATCAAAGAACCCCCACAACTGCTCAGTCTCCTCCCGGCTGAAGCATAAATCCTCTTCGGTGATTTCCCTGATTCCGCCGGCCAGTTTCAAGGGCAAGAGGCTGTTCCAGGGCTCGTGGCGGCTGGCTAAGAGCAGGGAAATGTTGGGGGGGCAGGCTGCGGCCCAGGCCGTAAGAAATTTCGTGACCGTCTGGCTGCGGATGACATGAACGTCATCCATTAAAAGGGACAATTTCCTCCGGCCCAGGGCTTTCAGCAGGTTGCTCAAAAGAGTGGAGACAAAGGCAGGGTTCTCGGCGAAGGGAATGTGGTCCGTAACGGAAAAATCCAGCTCTCCTAGTCCTTCCCGAAGGGAGGTTTCCAGACGGCGCAGGAAAAAGAGGATGTCGCTGTCCCTATCATCCAGAGAAAGCCAGACCACATTCCGGCGGCCCTGAGCGTACTGCATTAGCAGGGTGGTCTTTCCGTGGCCGGCAGGGGCGTGGATGTAGGTAAGCCTGCTGCCGGGAGGGCAAAGCTTCTCAATCAGGCGGGAGCGGGGAATAATCGGGCTCTCGGGCAGGGGGACAGGGCGGAAGGATTCTCCGGCAGCCAGTCCGGACTGTCCCAGGGCGGACATACCTAGCCGGTTCTTTTTATAACGGCCGGATTTGATCCGGGAGTCCTCCGGCTTTTCCGCGTTGCCGGGGATCAGCCATACCCAGCCATGGCGTACAACGTCCCTGATTCGACCCTGCCGGCAAAGGGTATGGACCCTGCGCTGGGAAATTCCCCATTTTTCAGCGGCTTCTTTCGGCGTCATGTAGTTCAAGGAGATCACTCCTTCCTGATCCTTTTTTCCTATTATGGTGTAAACTTCGAACAATATCAATAAGTTTCCTATTCCCTTATAAAAAAACCCGATTAGACGGCATTCGTCAGGCTTCTCCATTGGTGGCAGTTTTGGTGGTAGGCTGTTTTTTATAATTGGGTAAGGCGAGTGTGTGATCAGGTTCGAAGGAGGATTAAAAAATGTCACTGGCAGCGCAAACCGGGGAGGCGCCACCCCTTTCCCTGCACGAGGACGACGATGCCTTTGCAGAGCTGTATAGGACTTACTTTTCCCGGGTGTACAATTACCTGCATTACCGGGTCAATGATGTCCATGATGCTGACGACTTGACCAGTCAGGTCTTCATAAAAATCTATACCAAATTTAAGTATTACTGCTCAGAAACAGCGCCGCTTTCAGTTTGGGTTTTCAGCATTGCCCGCAATACCGTGACGGATTATTATCGCTGCCGGGGGCGGAAGGCTTATGTTTATTTAGAAGAAGGAGTGGAGCTAGTGGATTCCTGCTGCAGTCTCGAAGAGGCCGCAGCCGCCGCAGAGATGCGCCGGCACTTGCGCAGGGCTTTAGCCCTCTTAAGCCAGCGGGAACGGGAGATCATCGCCCTGAAGTTTTGGAGCGGTCTGTCCAACCGGGAAATTGCTGGCTTTATGGACATCAGTGAAAGCAATACCGGGGTGATTCTGTTTCGGGCCATGCAGCGTCTGCGCCAAATCCTAGAAAGTCAGGGGATGAACCTCGATGACTAAAAAAGCTAAGGCCCAGGAATACCTGAGCCTCTTGGACCGAATCCTGGCAGGGGAGAAAGAGGCAGAATTCGGGGCGGACCGGGAGGTGACCACACTCCTGCGGCTGGCACGTACTATCATGGACACCGATTTAAGCTTCAACAGCGACCTTCGGGAGGCTATCCGCAAACAGGTTCTGGAACAGGCAGCCCCGGAGGGTGGGCCGGTGGAGGAGGAGCTGACGGAAGAAGAACTGGACTATGCGGCTGCCGGCCTGGCAGGTCCGGAAAAAAATATCTGAACTTATGTATATATTTGCATTTCAAATAAGGCTAATAGTAGGGAATTTACATAATAATGAAATTAATTAAGGGGTCCTTTTCAAAGTGGTGTAGGGGTTTCAAGTTTGGCTAAAGTTGATGTGATCTAAAGTTAACCCTATCATCCAGAGCAGACTACAATTTTACTTAGAAGCTTGTAAGCAATCTAAAGAGCAATTCTGAAGAGCTGTTAGAGTTTATAGAAAGCTATCTGTCCAAAGACTATGAAAAAATGTTAAGTACCGGTGAGCAATATAGTCAAGATGGTTGACAAATTAGTTCATGATTTCCAAAGTACATCAGAAGAATTTCGTTTATCAATTCTGGCTTCTCTTAAGGAGATCACATTGTCAACAAGCGAAGGGGCGGCAGGTACGCATTGAGACAACTTCCTAATCAATCACAACCTGATCCAGCTTCCTGATCAGAAGGTCCAGTTCACTTAGCACCAGCTGGATGCCCTGCGCATTGGTCCGGAGCAAACGAGTGCGCCATTTTGAGAAGTAGGTTTTCAGATGGTATTTATCTATGAGCCCAGGGCATTTTTTTCTTAAGTTTTCTTCCAGATCGGTTATTTCCCACAGGGCATTATCCAGCTGCCCTTTTTCAATCAGTTTGTAAATACTACGGAGTCCGTCGGCGATGGTTTCCAAGAATACCCCTCCAAATGGCTTTTAGTGATAATATAGCACATAAAAGCTCCGGGGTTAACTAGATAGTGGTTAAAATCCGGACAAGTATTGGCTTCTTGTCACAGGTGAGGGCTTGAACACATATGCTAGGAGTAAGACTTTCAACTCTGTCTTGTTTTATGGAAGCTCTTTCTCTTGACGGTGCCTGACGAGGCCAAGTCCATGGTCAATAATGGAGAATGGGAAAGTGGCACCAAGCTAACTGCCGCTCAAGATAGGTCAAATTCGGAATCGATTCCGATTGTCGTCATGTAAAAAATTTATTTGTGCACTTTAAAGTTAAATGATTTTAGATAGTAAGGCCATGCAAATGCGTCCCTAGTTACGTGTTTGCATGGCTTTCAATGTCAGGAGAGGCAACCAGTTTTGTTCAATGAACCGTATTACTAAAAAGGACAACGCATCGTGTAAAGTACGTACATGCACAACCAAAATTTGTCTCTCCATAAAATGATTATGGTAAAATATGGATGAAAAAGAGGTGCCCGTGATGTACTATACAGCTCAATCAGGAGATTCTTTATACAGTATTGCCATGCAGCATAAAACAACCCTGCAAGATTTGATCGCTTTGAATCCTCAAATCAGCAATCCCAATAGGATTCGTGTTGGCGAAAAAATTGACGTTGGCAATCCGTGGGTTCTCAACCCATGGCGGGGCAACGAATGGGAGATAGGCATGGAAGAGTATCAAAAAGGGATTGAAGAATATCGAAAGGGTCGGGCCGAGTATCGTAAGGGTCGCAGGGAACAAATCAAATATAAAAAACGGTAAAGAATTTAAGAAAACGAGGGGGACAGAATGTTGTTTCACCACAGGATCAACGACCTTTCCCCTTATCACACATATTGAGGACGATTGTCAAATACCGTACTTACTAGTATCATAATAACTAATGAATAATTATTCGGGCCTAAACGGCTGGATTTTTTCCAAACAGACAACCTGAAGGATTTGAAATAGATTATGAAGAAATTAGTCATTGGCATATTGGCTCATGTGGATGCGGGCAAGACCACATTATCTGAGAGTCTCCTTTACCTGAGCGGCAAAATTGGCCGCTTGGGAAGGGTGGACAATAAGGATGCCTATTTAGATACCTTTGAGCTGGAAAGAGCCCGGGGAATCACCATTTTCTCCAAGCAGGCTATGTTTGAAATAGGGGAGACTCAGATTACGTTACTGGATACTCCGGGACACGTGGATTTTTCCGCGGAAATGGAGAGAACACTTCAGGTACTGGATTATGCCATTCTGGTCATAAGCGGTGCTGATGGGGTGCAGGGGCATACTAAAACTTTGTGGCGGCTCCTGCATACCTATCGGATACCGGTTTTTTTATTTGTTAATAAGATGGATCAGATTGGAACGGATAAAGACAAGTTAAAGAAAGAACTGAAGAAACAGCTGGATGATGGTTGTATTGAATTCGGACAAGTTCAGACAGAGGATTTCTGCGACCAATTGGCCATGTGTGATGAAACCATGCTGGAAACCTTTCTGGAGACAGGAAATATTGAATCTTCCCAGATTAAAGGAGCTATCAGGGAGCGTAAAGTTTTTCCCTGTTTTTTTGGTTCCGCTTTAAAATTAGAGGGTGTGGAGGAGCTGATGGAGGGTATAGTGAAGTATGCCTTGGTACCTGCTTACCCCGCTGAATTTGGGGCTAAAATATTTAAAATAGCCAGAGACGACCAGGGGAACCGCCTTACCTATCTGAAGATTACAGGCGGTAGTCTCAAGGTAAAGGATGTTTTAACTAATGGCATTTGGAAAGAAAAAGTTAATCAAATCCGTATTTATTCCGGACAGAAATTCGAGGCAGTGAACGAGGTTGAGGCAGGTACGGTCTGCGCTGTCACAGGGCTCAGCCAGACCGGACCGGGAGAAGGTTTGGGGATTGAGGAAGCATCATACACCCCTATCCTGGAACCGGTACTCTCCTATCAGATCATTCTGCCCGATGGGTGTGACCCCAGGGTGATGGTTCCTAAGCTTCGCCAGCTTGAAGAAGAGGAACCGGAACTTCATATTGTCTGGGATGAGAAGCTCCAGGAAATCCAGGCCCAGATTATGGGCGAGGTACAGATTGAGATTCTCCAGAGCCTGATTAAAAGCCGTTTTGGTGTGGATGTAACCTTTGGGGCAGGAAGGATTGTTTACAAGGAGACCATTGCTAATGAGGTAGAAGGAGTAGGGCATTTTGAACCCTTGAGGCATTATGCTGAAGTCCATCTGTTGCTCACGCCGGGTGAGCGGGGAAGCGGTCTGCAGTTTGGGACAGAATGCAGTGAGGATGTCTTGGGTAAAAGCTGGCAAAGGCTTGTTTTATCCCACCTGGAAGAAAAAGAGCATAAAGGAGTTCTGACAGGGTCAGCCATTACGGATCTGAAAATAACCTTAGTCTCAGGCCGGGCCCACAATAAGCATACTGAAGGCGGGGACTTCCGGGAGGCGACTTATCGCGCGGTTCGCCAGGGTTTAAAAGAGGCAGAATCAATATTGCTGGAGCCTTATTATGCTTTTCAGCTGGAACTGCCGGCGAAAATGGTCGGCAGAGCCATGACGGACATTGAGAAAATGCATGGCACCTGTGAAATATCTCAGACAAATGGCGAGATGACCGTTCTGGTGGGAAGTGCTCCTGTTGTTACCATGAAGAATTACCAGCAAGATGTGGTGGCTTACACTAAAGGCCTTGGCAGGCTCTTCTGCAGCCTGAAAGGGTACGAGCCCTGTCATAACAGCTCAGAAGTCATCGCCATTATGGGCTATGATTCGGAAAGTGACTTGGAAAATCCTACAGGTTCGGTATTTTGTGCCCATGGGGCGGGCTTTTGGGTGGATTGGTATGCCGTCAAGGACTATATGCATCTTGAAAGCTATCTTCAGGAAAAAGGCCTGTTGGAAGAAACCGGCCCCCACCGGGCCTCACACTCAGAAGAGCGGTGGATCAGTTTAGAAGAGATTGACCAAATTATCAACAGCACTTTCTATGCCAACCAAGGTAAGAAGTCTGTCTGGAAAAAACGCAAAACAGCCCAGGAAAGCTATTATGATCAGATTTCCTATAGCAGAGAGAAGGAAAGGAAAGAAGAATATCTGCTGGTGGACGGCTATAATATTATCCACGCCTGGCCTGAGCTGAAAGAACTGGCCGATGAGAATATGGATGGAGCCAGAATGAGATTGCTGGATATTCTTAGTAATTATCAGGGGATTCGCAAGTGTCAGATCATCGCCGTCTTTGATGCTTACCGTGTCCAGGGACATGCTGAGGAAGTCATGGACTATCACAATATCCATATGGTCTTTACCCGGGAGGCACAAACGGCGGACCAATATATTGAAAAATTTGCCCATGATCATTCGAAGAAATATCATATCACAGTTGCAACCTCCGATGGTTTACAGCAGATCATTATCCGGGGGGCAGGATGTGCTTTATTATCGGCCCGGGACCTGAAGGTTGAGATTGACGTAGCTAATGAAAGACTTAAGAAGGAATACCAGGAACTGCAGGGAATAAACCGTAACTACTTGGCTGATGGATTGTCCTCTGTTGTGAAACAGCAGGTGGAAAAAATGGTGAGAAAAAGTAATGAAAAGAAGTAATAGAGTAGCCTGCCATGCCGCTGATACTGCACCATCAGATGATGAAAAGAGAGTGCTCCCGGGTTGGGCGGCTTCGCCCACATCCGCTCTCCTAGACGAGGAAACCTTTTCAAGAAATGAATGTGACCATTAAGTAAAGGGAGAAGCAGAGAGAATTTTTCCTTCCAATCTAATTGCTATTAAATATATAACAACGAATTTCAGATCGTTGGAGGAATGATTTATGAAACATTATCGCAAAGAACTTTGGTTTGATACGAAAAGACGGCGGGAATATATTAATATCACGCCGCAAGTTCAAAAGTGTCTGGAGGAGAGCGGCATCCGGGAGGGATTGCTGCTTTGCAATGCCATGCATATAACCGCCAGTGTTTTTATTAATGATGATGAAAGTGGTTTGCACCAAGACTTTGAAACATGGCTGGAAGGCCTGGCTCCGGAAAAGCCCTATGACCGTTACCGGCACAATGGTTATGAGGACAATGCTGATGCTCATTTGAAACGCTCTGTTATGGGCAGGGAAGTTGTGGTTGCCGTTACAGAAGGAAAACTAGACTTTGGTCCATGGGAACAGATTTTTTATGGCGAATTTGATGGTGGCCGGCGTAAACGTGTATTAGTTAAGGTCATAGGTGAGTGAACAAGTCATAAACTGCTGGGCCCTAGTGTATTCTAGCCTACGGAGAACGCCAGATTAACGATCTGGCGTTTTTTGTACTATGAAGCAAATAATATAATAATTTGAAGCTTTAGAAGGAATATCCAAGAAACATGGTGAATGTCTGAAGAGAAGTATTAAGGGTCGGCCAATTTCTAATATCACTTTTTTAAAATAATTGAGTAAGAGGTACTTATGAAACTTGACTTTCTAACCCTTGCATTTATCTTATGCTTAGTATTTGTTATGCAGGTTATTGTTCTTATCGTCCAATATAATGTGAACAGGGCTTATCGGGGAATCGGCTGGTGGCTTCTGGGTTCCGGCTTCATGGCACTGGGATTTATCTTCATGCCTTTACTGACAGTAAAGTCACTAGAAATACTCGCAAGGATTGCCAACCCGCTGGTGGTTTTAGGCCAAGTTTTCTTATACTTCGCCATTATTCAGTTTTTTGATGTGAAAGAGAGCCGGTGGAGAAGCATTTTTTTCTATGCTCTCTTTATTATTGTTTACTATTATTTTATGTATATCGATAATGACATTTCAGGACGTACAATCGTTGTGTCTGCTACGGTGGCTGTTTTCTCATTAATGACTGCCTTTAAGCTCTATTTTAAGAGGGATAAACTTGTCTCTGGTTTTGCCAATTTCTTCACAGGGACAGTTTTTCTTATCCATGGATGTTTTCTGACAGGAAACGCACTATCGGCACTTTTATTACCCTCTGTTCTTTCCTATAAGGATCTTTTTGAAACTTTTTTTCATGTAATGATCTATGTAGTCGCCATTGTCACAAGCACCCTATGGACTTATGGGTTCATAATCATGGTTAATCAGCGCCTTAATGCAGAAAACCGTCAAGAACGGGAAAAATTGCAGCAGATTTTTAACACCGGTCCTGATGCAGCTTTAATCACACGAATGAGGGATGGTTTAATACTTGATGTTAACGAGGGATTTTCAGTTTTAATAGGTTTAGGCCGTAACGAGGTTATTGGAAAATCAACTTTAGAAATAAGTGTCTGGGAGAATATTGCCGATCGAGATCTTCTGATAGATAAGTTAAATGGTAACGGAAACGGAATATGTGAAAACCTGGAGCTGGTTTTTAAACGCAAAAATGGAAGCCGGTTTTTCGGCATAATTTCCGCCAGAACCATGGCAATAAATGATAGGCCTCATATTATCAGTGTGGTTCGTGACATAACAGAGCGTAAGCTGGCTGAGCAACAAATACAAGAGCTCCTTCAACAGCTTGAAATTGAAAGGAATACCGCTTACCAAAATTCCATTACAGATAGCCTGACCGGGTTGGCAAACCGCCGATATTTTGATGAAGTTCTGGAAAGAGAGTTTTACAGGGTGAAGCGTTCTGGGTCTTCTTTATCCCTAATTATGTTAGACGTAGATTATTTTAAGAAATTTAACGATAAGTATGGGCATTTAGCCGGGGACGATTGCTTGCGGCAGATAGGCTTCATACTTAAAACCATAGCCAGGCATGTTCCTGACACTGTTGCAAGATATGGGGGAGAAGAGTTTAGCCTAATACTGCCCCAAACAGATGAGAAGGGGGCGGAAGTTTTGGCGAAAAGAATCAGGACAGCAGTAGAAAGTCTTTCCATTCAACACCTAGCTTCCGACATTGCGGGATATGTTACTGTGAGTATTGGAGTTGTGACGGTTTACCCCACCGGATTAGCATCGCCGGAACAAGTAGTGGCCTTGGCTGATGAAGCTCTATATTGTGCTAAAAAACAAGGACGTAACCAGATAGCCATTGCATTATCCTCCTGTGCGGATTAAACGCAGGAGGATATTTTTCTGTAGGGACAGGCACTTACCCTGAATGAAACATACAGCTTAAGGGAAGTTATAGTAGTGTAAAAAATACAGAGAGGCAGGTAAGGATAATGGAAGGTCGTGAGCAATGGGGAACGAGGGCTGGATTTATCTTAGCAGCTGTAGGCTCTGCTGTCGGATTAGGAAATATATGGCGTTTTCCCTATGTAGCCTATGATAACGGTGGTGGTGCATTTTTCATTCCCTATTTATTTGCCCTTTTAACGGCGGGTATTCCGCTGCTTATCATGGAGTTTACTATGGGTCATAAATATCGTGGTTCTGCGCCTTTAAGCTACGCCCGCATGAGTAAGAAAACTGAGTGGATTGGTTGGTGGCAAGTAGCCATAGCTTTTGTGATTTCTACCTACTATTCGGTGATTATTGCTTGGGCTATGGCTTATACTTATTTTGCCTTAGGTTTGCGATGGGGAAACGACCCCGGCGGATTTTTAATGGGTGATTATTTGCAACGTGTGGATATTGTCAATGGAGCAGCCATTGGTACGGTGGGATCAATTGTTCCGGGAGTTTTTATGCCCTTAGTCCTGGTCTGGATCATTGCCTTAGGAATTTTGTTTAAAGGTATTAAAAAAGGGATTGAGCGAGCCAATCGCATTTTTATTCCAACTTTAATAATTATGTTTTTATCTATTGTTATTCGAGCCCTGACCTTAGAAGGTGCTGCTCTTGGTCTGGAAGCTTTTTTTAAACCGAATTGGAGCAAAATTGCGTCGCCGGGGGTTTGGGTGGCAGCTTATGGTCAAATTTTTTTCAGTTTATCCATTGCCTTTGCCATTATGATTACTTATTCCAGTTATTTGCCCAGAAAAGCTGACATAAACAACAATGCCTTCATTGCAGCTTTTAGTAATTCAAGTGTCGAGCTTTTGGCGGGCTTTGGGGTTTTTGCTACCTTGGGATTCATGGCTAAACAAGCGGGGGTTCCCATTGAAGAGGTAGCAACGGCGGGTATTGGTTTAGCCTTTGTGGTCCTTCCGAAGATCTTAAACTCTTTCCCTGGTTTCAATGGACTTTTTGGGGTCTTGTTTTTTGGATCCTTAGTATTTGCCGGGCTCTCGTCCTTAATTTCCATTGTCGAGACCTATATTGCTGCGGTACAAGATAAATTCAAAGTGTCCCGTACAAAGGCGGTTGTGATTGGCGGTGGTCTTTCCGCGCTGGTTTCAATCTTGTATGCAACTCAAGGCGGCTTATTCTTCTTAGATGTCATAGACTACTTTATTAACAACTTTGGAGTTGCTTTAGCCGGACTCGTATCCGTTGTTACCGTTGCCTGGTTTTTAAAGAATTTAAGACCTTTCCAAGATCACGCCAACCAAATATCGGATTTGCGTACAGGATTATGGTGGAGGTTTTGCCTGGGCATTCTGACGCCCCTGGTCTTAGGCTATATGTTCATTCTAAATCTGGTGGACAACTTGAAAAACAATTATGAAGACTATCCCACCTTATTTCTAATTTACTCCGGTTGGGGAGTCGTGATTGCCACGATTTTGCTGGGCTTTATCTTGGCGACCTTAAAGTGGCAGGCAAAGGATTTGGATGCCACAGCATACTTGGATGATGAAGGAGTGGAAAAATGAGCGGTAGTGCCATTGTCATGATGATCGTAGGGATTGTTATCATTTGGGGAGGACTGGCTGCAAGTATTTGGAATGCTGTAAAAGCCTCAAAACGGAATTAAGGTTGTGGTATCTCCAGGGATTCAACTCTTGACTTAGAGTAAGCTCTAAATATTAAAATAAGTAGGTGACTGACAAAAAGGTTATCTGCAGAAGATGGAAAGCAAGGATTGATGCTGCCGTTCACCTGGGGAGACAGAGAAAAGAGGAATGCTATGATAGTGTATTTATGGAGCTTTCTTATTGTATTATGCTTGGGGCTGATACTGTTTATAAATAGATACCCTTCCTTTGGTGGGAGCCCATCTAAAAAAGCAAAAGAGAATTATCAAGGTCTGCATAATTATCTTGCCGGTAAATTTGTCAATCTGGTGCCAACAAAAATGGACATGGGTGCCACAAATCTTTTCTCCATGCTTAAAGAGTATCTCTTTGAGGGTAAAGACCTTAATCCTGCCGGTCCTATTCCTGTTACTCAAATTAATTGGAATAAAATAAAAAGTGGCGAGGATAGTATCACTTGGTTGGGACATTCCGCCTTTTTAATAAGTATCGATAATAAAAAGCTGCTGACAGACCCTATGCTGGGGCCTATTGCCTCACCGGTTTCTTTTGCAGGAAGTAAACGCTATAACTACAGTGAAGATATGCAGGATATTATTAATGAAATGCCTCCCATTGACGCAGTGTTTATTACCCACGACCATTACGACCACTTAGATTATCCCTCTATCCTAAAGCTAAAGAACAAGACCGCTCATTTTTTCGTTCCCCTGGGAGTAAGTGCACACTTGATCCGCTGGGGAGTGGCAAAGGATAAAATTACAGAGCTCAACTGGTGGAATGAAGCGGAATTCCAAGGCCTAACCGTTGCCTTAGCTCCCACCAAACACTTCTCCGGCAGGGGGATTTTTAATCGGGATTCCACCTTATGGGGCGGTTGGGTCATTCTCGGCAGGCGTACACGTTTTTATACCAGCGGAGATGGCGGCTATGACGAACATTTTAAGGAAATCGGAAAAAAATATGGGCCTTTTGATATCACCTTACTTGAAGGTGGTCAATATGACCGGCGGTGGTCTTGGGTCCATATGACTCCGGAGCAAGCTGTACAGGCTCACCGGGATTTAAACGGCAAAACAATGATGTTAATGCACTGGGGAGGATTTACCTTAGCCTTTCATAGCTGGAATGATCCTATAGAACGAGCGATATTAGAAGCCCAAAAAGCAGGTGTTAACCTGATAGCCCCTAAAATTGGTGAAACTCTCTTCTTAAATTCGGACCAGTACAATCCTCCCTCTTCATGGTGGGAATTATAACTCCTTTATGTTTACGACGATGGTTTTGTAAAGACCATCGCCGTTCGTTTTTGAATAAGAATTGAGTGATGGAGAGTAAAAGAGAGTGAAAGAGAGAAGTGAAGGAATTTATTGATAAACATTTATTTTTGGGTATTTAAAGGTATTTGCAGTTCCCTGTAGAAGTTGGAAAAATGAGAATAATTATGAATTTGTCCTTTCAAATTTTTGAAAGGGGACGGGATGAGTAATGGAATCAAATTCTTCCTATAACACAGAAATAAGAAAGGACAATACAAAACAAACCACAGAGACAGAGGTTAATCGATTGGCAAAGTATAATACTCTAGAAGGCTTGACAGTAAATGAGCTACAGTATCAATACAACGAAGCTGAAGAGAAGTTCTTTAAATCCTTTTATTATAATCCTGCCATAATGACAATTTCTGATCTGGAGACTAGTCGCTATATAGATGTTAATAAAAAATATGAGGAGGTTTTTGGCTTTAAGAGAGAGGAGGTCATTGGCAAGACTCCTTTAGAAATCGGAACTTGGAAGTATCCTCAAAATAGGCCGGATTTAATAAAGCAGCTTGAAAAGGTTAAACAAGGTTTTCGAGTTGAAAATATTGATGTGGATAGTCTAAATTGTAAAGGCGAAACCGTGCATACCTTATCATCCTTTGATTCCATTACGATAAATAAGAAAAAATATTTGTTAGGCACTGTTTTGGATATTACCAAAGAAAGAAAACTGGAATTAGAACTAAAGCGGAAACAAGAGCTGTTCAACCAGTTTTTTCATAACTCTTTAGATATTTATTGTGTTTTGGATTATGAGGGATTTATAGTTGAAGCCAATCCAGCTTATCATAATTTACTAGGTTACTCAGAAAATGAGTATCTGAATACTCCACTGCAAGTAATTGTCTATCCAGAAAACAAAAAAGCATTTACCAAGGCATTAGAATATTTAAGAAGGACAGAAATACCTATTTGTGGAATCGAAAATAGAGTTATCTGTAAAGACGGTACCTGTAAATGGTTTGAATGGATGATGGTTCCGGATACGGATTATAAAAGGCAATTTATTGTTGTTGTTGGTAGAGAAATAAGTGAAAGAAAAGAGATAGAAGCTGTCCAAAAATTATTAGTCTCGATTATAGAAACGACACATGATGCAGTACTCAGTTTAGATGATAATGGAATCATTCTTAGCTGGAACAAGGCTGCAGAAGACATTTATGGTTATCTTAAAGAAGAGATTATTGGCAAGTCATTGTCTATTCTTGCTCCCTCAGAGGTAGTGGGTGAATATGAACAGGCATTTCGAAAAATTCTTAAGGGCGAACATGTTGATAACATGGAGGGAATTGGCAGAAAAAAGGATGGGCAGTTGATTTTAGCGTTGATCACTTTTTCTCCTATCTATGGGGAGGATGGAAAGGTTTCAAAAGCATCAGTAATTATTAAAGATATTACCGAAAATAAAGTGCAAGAAAATGAAATCTTAAAGCTAGATCGTTTAAATATTATTGGTGAACTATCCGCGAGTATAGCTCATGAAATTAGAAATCCCTTAACTACGGTAAAAGGTTTTCTGCAATTATATATTGTAAAGAAACTTTCTCAAGAAGATAAAAGTAATTTTACTTTAATGATTGATGAGTTGGACCGAGCAAACTCAATTATAACGGAGTTTCTTAAAATAGGTAACAACAAACTGGGAGAAATTGAAAAACAAAATTTAAATGAGATTATTAACAAGATTGCACCATTGCTAATGGCAAAAGCATTGGTTAAAAATCAGTTGATTATTACTGAGCTTAATACTATTCCGGATTTATTTTTAAATGCTAAGGAAATAAAACAACTAATTATAAACCTTGTAAATAACGGTTTAGAAGCGATGAGTGATAATGGGATAGTGACAATAAAAACCTTCCAAGAAGGAAAAAATACAGTCTTATTGATTAAAGATCAGGGACAGGGAATACCTCCAAATCAAATTAACAGAATCGGAGAATCATTTTTTACTACTAAAAAAGAAGGTACAGGTTTAGGTCTTGCAACATGCTATAGAGTTTGTAATCATCATAATGCAAAATTGAGTTTTGAAACGGGTAAAGAAGGGACAACATTTTTTGTAGTGTTTACAAATACTCCCGGAAACATAAGGGCGTAAAGGATATATAATAACAAAAGCCATGAAGTTCAGGTAGTGAACCTCATGGCTTATTTTCATAGAGTGTTATTTTATTGACAAAGTGACGCTCCTGCTGCAAAGGCTTGTTCTAACAATTGATTCGGCATTTTGGAGTCCGGGGAACCAGTACCTGAACATAGCAAGCTGTCTGTGAATTCCCAGCCGAACCTGGAGAAACCGTCATTAATAGTTTGGATAACAGCTTGAAAGGCATCTTTGTTGTCGTTTCCCTGGGAGAAAACAGTTACAAATTTTTTCCCGGGATAACGTGCTGTGATCCATTGGCTGCAAATAATCTTTGGTAGCGCAGCCTTCATGACTCCGACAATAGAAACAGCCTTGGCAGCCCTTGACGCCATCGTCGCTAAGGTCGTGGATTTTTACTTCAGCACCTTTGGATTGGACTCCTTTGATAACTTCCTGAATTAATTTAGAGGTGATTAATTTTTATGTTTATAACTAGTATTATGCCAATATCCTTGGGGTAAAGACAGTGTTCAGTGAAGACCGCTTGCAAATGCTATACTTGAAAATAGGGGCGAGCAAAGCTAGAGTTATAAATTAGGAAGGCAAACTGGAGAGTAATAAATTAGCTGATACCATAATTGCCTGGATAATGACGATTAATAATAGAGAGTTGGGAAGCAAATGAAAACTTTAGGCAGAGAATTTTATAACAGAGACTCTTTAATCGTGGCAAAGGAACTCTTGGGAAAGGTGCTGGTCCACGAAATAGAAGGACAAAGAATTTCGGCCAAAATCGTGGAAACAGAAGCCTATATGGGTGTTGAAGATAAAGCGGCCCATTCCTATGGTGGAAAAAGAACGCCCAGAGTAGAAGTTATGTATGGAGGGCCAGGCTTTTCCTATGTATTTATGATCTACGGGATGTATTATTGCTTTAATATAGTCACTCGGGAAGAAGGGACCCCTCAGGCTGTCCTGATTAGGGCTGCTGAGCCAATCGAAGGCTTAGAGCTAATGGCCCAAAACAGATTCCATAAGGCATATAATCAGTTAAGCAAGAGTCAAATTAAGGGATTAACCAATGGACCGGGGAAATTATGCAGGGCATTGTTGATTGACAAAGGTTTAAATGGAGAAGATTTGTGCGGCTTGAAGCTCTATGTAGGAGCTGGGGAAAATGAACCATTGAGTATTATCTCTGCGAAAAGGATTGGGATTGATTATGCCGGGGAAGCCAAGGATTTTTGTTGGAGATTTTATATTGAAGATAACCATTATGTGTCCGTAAAATAGCAGGCTTATTTTGCCATAATCGGTTGTGCTAATAGACTCGTTTCACCCCGGCAATAATTAAACTGATTTTGTCCCTTACCCTTTGCCTGGTTAAAAATCGTTGAGTGCGAACCAAAATAAAATAACAGGCCCAGAAAATGCAAGGCTGCCGATTCTGGGACCTGCTATGGCTGAGAGTTCCTTCTTTATTCTTCTTTCAGTCCGGAGAGGGATTTGGCCAGATTTTTCTTCTCTTCGAAATTGGTAAGAGCATAGAGGGCCATTTTTTGGGCCATGGGGGATCCGGCACCATGCCAGGTGCCTGCACCGTGCAAGCCGGCACACCAGTTCTGAAGAAACTTGGCGATGCGCAGCCGCTGGTCGGCGGGGGCGGAAGCTTTCATGAATTTGCGGACGTAAGGAGCTGTTTCGGGATTTTCTAACTCCAGTTCTGAAGGCATGGTTACTGCCATACCGCCGCC
The DNA here is from genome assembly GCF_000235605.1 of Desulfosporosinus orientis DSM 765. GTDB lineage: Bacteria > Bacillota > Desulfitobacteriia > Desulfitobacteriales > Desulfitobacteriaceae > Desulfosporosinus > Desulfosporosinus orientis. The sequence continues at coordinate 3,802,642 of NC_016584.1, read as the reverse complement.
GATGTCCCCGGCCCATTTGAGAATATCCCAGAAACCGTCGGCAATGGTTAATTTGGCTGCGTTGCCGAAAATGTCATTGGGCTGAAAAAAGCCGGAGCCCAGGGGTTCTTCGCCGCCCTTTAATGCTGCCGCGACGGTACAGGCCCGGGCGGTTTCGCTGATGCGGATCATGTCCGTAAGTTTCTCCACAATGTGAGGGGCCTTCTGTACCCCGGAGTATTCTGCGGCCAGCTGGGTGGCACCTATGATCAGGTCGGCAAAGCCCACCTTGCAGGCGCCTCCGCAGTTCATCCGGTGTGTTTTGGCGAAGCGGGCCACTAACCGTCCGGCATATTTGGTTTCACCGCACATAAAGACATGCTCCCAGGGGATGAACACATTGTCGAAGACCATGATGCAGGTCTCCCGCTGGCCGTAAAGGGGATTGCCCAAGTATTTAACGTCGGGGGAAAGCTCTCGTTCGGCAGTGAAGGGAGTGTGCTGGCAAATATAGGTAAGACCTTCGGCGCTATTGGGTACGGCGAAGGCAACGGCAAAATCCTCCTCTCCCGGCCGCATCCCCATGGTGGGAATGACTAAAGTCTCATGGGAGCCGATAGCTCCGCTTTGGCTGACTTTGGCGCCCCGCACCACAATGCCGTCGTCTCTTTTTTCCACCACGTGGACGTAGACGTCGGGATCATCCTGCTCTATCGGCCGTTTGGTGCGGTCACCCTTAGCGTCGGTTACTCCGCCGCTTACTGCCAGATCCTTTTCCTGGATGTATTTAATATGGTTGAGCAGCCGGCTGTGATAAACGGTGTCTAATTCCTTGTCCATTTCCCAAGTGATACCGGCCAGGGCATTCAAAACATCCGCCCCTACGCAGCGATAATTACAGGTTCCCAGCATCTGGCTGGTTAGTGTGGCCATGTCAGCCCTTTTTTCCAGATCAGCGGTGCTGGTGGCAATGTGCAGGTTGCGGCTTACTTTACCGCCTAAATAGGGTGAAGCGGCAGTCATGATGTCAGCGTATTGGGGATCCTCAGCCAGCTCATAAACTCTGGCGTTGGCACGAAGGACGGTCAAGGTGGTGGGATTTTCATGGAGGTTTACCCGTTTGCCGCCTAGAAAAATCTTGGGGTTGTATGCCTTCATGCTTTCAAGGTATTCAAGGGCTGTTTTCATAGAGATCCTCCTCTTCAAATAATGAAATTTAGGTTTTGGCAATTCAGTCGTCAAAAAGAACCATAAGTAAGTATAGTTTGATTCTAGATAAATAAAAATTAAAATAATTCTGAATATTATAGACCTTACATTTGCAATTCATAATAGTTTTCAAATCGTTCAGGCAAAATTATGGCTGCGCATCCCCCCTTAATGCCCTTAGAGCAGGTCTTGATTTACTTCAGAAGCTTTTTGATGGGGCTTCTTTTTTGGGCTGCCAATAAAGCTGCAAGGGTTCCCAGCCTAAATTTAAATGGTTAACTAGATTATATCAATATGATGAGAGTAAAGATACCAGAAATAATACATATTTTGGATTTTTTCTAGCATGCTTAACCACCGTAGTGTTTTAATTAATACTTCCGAATTAAGTATTATCCATGAAAAAATGCCGCCAAAGACTTCCGAAGTAAGACACTATCATCAGCAAGCAAAACAGTTTTTCTTTGTAGTGTCTGGACAGGCTACGATAGAAGTTAATGAGGAACTTATTGAACTAAATGAGCAGGAAGGTGTAGAAATATCCCCAAATATTCCTCATCAGATGTTTAACAAGTCAGAGAGGGATATCGAGTTCATAGTTGTTTCAGCGCCAACTAGTAAAGGGGATAGAATATTAGCTGAATAGAATCGACTTCATATCCGAGGAGAAATCTGTCGGAGTACAAGTTGATAACGGCTGCAACCGGAAGTTTAGGCGCTTCCGGTTGTATTTTTGTTTGAATTGTCCCAAAAGAGAGGTACTGAAGAAATGATTATTGACATATGTTCAAAATAATCTATAATCGTAAATAATAAAGGGTATATGTCAATAACTGAAGGGGGTAATTCGGATGCCGCAAAGAGATGGAAGAGGTCCGATGGGACGCAGATCTATGAGCGGAAGAGGCTTAGGATTTGGTAATGGGGTAAATTCTATGGGCAAAGGTGCGGGCCCTGGTCTTGGCCGTGGTAAAGGTTGTCCTGCCCACTGCATCACTATTAAATAGACGTGTTATAAGGGAAATATTAAAGTGGCAGTTGTATCACGAATTAAAATTCGCGGAGCAACTGCCACTTGTGTTATTCCGTAATATGGTTTTGTATGCCCTTCCTATTTATTATGTTTACTTAAAAACTCCCAGCAGAGAAGCAACAAGTTGAAAGACTTCTGTTAAGCGTTGGAAATGAAGATTCGATTGCTGATGGCCGTTATTATTACTGATGTTATCCATTACCTCATTGGAGAACATTTTAAACTCGTTAAAGAAATCATCAAATTCTTGTCTCGATAGTTCATTCTTACAGATATATACAGACTTAGCCGAATTAACATAGGAGTTTGCAATTGCTAAATAGCCAATAATAATGGAATTGTCAAGTTGTACTTTATCACTAAAGATTGCTGAATGAGCTGATTTGGCATTGTAATAACCGTTAAGAATTAGAGTCTTGAACTCCTCTAGCAATTGTTGATCCACCGTAGCACTCCCTTTCTAATTTGCTTGCTTCTAAATTCGACATAAAAGAGAAAAAACCTGTAGAAAAGTGAGGCCGTATTGACAAAAAATCATTTGGCGCCGTATAATTAGGCTGCGAAAGGAGTTGTGCTTTTGTTTGAATTTGGACTTAGAGATTTACCACAAAAAGAAACCCTTGAAGAGTATTCCGTACATTTTCCTGAACTACAAAAAGAAGCAGTTCTTGCAGCTTTAGCCTTATTAAGAACGGCAGCAGATTTATCAAAGGCCTTTGATTTGCATTTTGCAGCCTTTGGCATAACCGAGGGGCGTTTTATAATATTGATGCTGCTTTATAGAGAATCAGACTACACTTTAGATTTTACTCTACTAAGTGAGAAAGCAGAGATAACAAAATCGACGCTAACGGGTTTAATCGATGGACTTGAGAAGCAAGGGTATGTAGAACGTATTCCCCATCCAAAGGATCGCCGGAAACAGTTGCTGCGTTTAAGTTCAAGCGGGCTCAAGCTGCTTGAAGAGATGCTTCCTAAGCATTATAAAAAGACCGGTCATTTGATGGTGGGGCTAAGCTTGTCTGAGCAATTGGATCTCATAAACTTATTAGATAAACTACAGGAATCTCTATTAAAAACCGAGAAAAGAGAGGTCGTTGAACATGAGCAGACAATTTACTGCAAGCGAAAGTAGGATTCTGGATGATATCATAAAGAACCGGCGTTCTGTACGCCAGTTTAAAAAGGACCCCTTAACAGAAGAATTAATAACCACAATCTTAACGGCTGGTTTATGGGCACCCTATGCTGCCCTTGCAGTCTCAACAAGCTATGATTTTAGACAGTTTTATGTTATACCGCAAGGCAGTGAGAAACTCGTAAGAATTAATGATACAATCAAAGAATTCTCTAAAGGGCTTTTAAATCAATTCGAACAACAAATGAATGCCAATCCCTTTGTCCGGGAGAATGGAAAAAACTTTTATCAACGATTAATGACTGTAGTCCAAGAAGGAGTCTCAGGCTTGATTGATGCTCCTTGCTTAATAATCGTTGCGGAAAAGAAAGGATTCCCGCCAGCTGAAAAACAAAGTTTAGCTCATGTAATGGAAAATATGTGGCTTAAATCGGTATCATTAAATCTAGGCTTTAGGCTATTATCCATATTTGAAAACCTAAACGAGAGTAAAGAATTCTGTGAGATATTAGGTGCGGAATACGGCAAATATGCCTTCAATGGTTGTATCATTGGATACCCGCAAAATTCCCCTAATGAAGGGAAAAGAGCAAAACTCGAAGAGGTTGTTTACTGGTTATAATGGGTTTTGAACTTTATGATCGTAATTACTTTAGAATGATGCGGTGGAAAACGGGCTGCACTATGCCGTTAACACTGGTTGGCTGGCATAGTGCAGTTCGTTATGTTGCCGAAATCATTGTCATACGACTCTAATGTGCACATAAATTGGGAAGGATTTATTTTGAATGATGGTTAAAAGGATGTCGGCTAAGACGCCGCGGGTTGAGGTACCTCTGCCTTCCAAAAGCGAAGTGGAAAAATATAAGCGGCATTGGGAGACCTTAGAGAGTTATCTTTTTCAGGAGAAAGCTTTGGAGAAACTTTTCCTAAAGACTTATCCCAACAATACGGATATAAACGATGTTCTGATAAAGGTTGCAGTCTTGAATGATTTCTACAGTACCAATATCTTCTTTCCCTTTCAGGTTGCCAAACATATTTTTAGTTTGAAAATTGATGACAGGCTTCAGGCGGAGGATATGACAGTGGTCAACGATATCGCTAAAGTGACAATGGACAATGGGACTGTGAAAAACTTTTATTCCTTTGCCACGAAATACTGCAGTCATCACAAGCCTCTTGATTTTCCCATCTACGACAGTTATATAGATCGGATGCTCCGCTATTTTCGGGATGCCGATGGTTTCTTTCACTTCAGTAATCTTGATTTAAAACATTATCGGGATTTTAAGAAGGTCTTGGTTCAGTTCAGAGAGTTCTATAGTCTCGCAGACTATACCTTGCAGGAAATTGACAGGTACCTTTGGCTGTTAGGAAAGGAGAAGTTTCCGAAAAACTATTAATCAGCCGATATTCCTAGTTGCTGGGAACCTGATCATTTGTTATGATTTAGGAAAGCTAAAATTTAGCTTTTATACTACAGCAATTTATTATAAAATGTTGTAAGAAGATTAGCCTAGGGATTTAGCAATTTCTATTTAACTTACAAGGAGAAAAAAATGGGAAAAACAATAGCTGAGAAAATATTTGATGCACACAGGGTGGATATGCCGTTTCCTGATACTCATGTTTTAAAATTGGATAGAGTTTTTTGTCACGAAATTACCACGCCCATTGCTATCACTGATCTTATGGCCAGAGGTATGGACAGAGTCTATGATCCTACGAAAATAAAAGCAGTCATAGACCATGTAACCCCTGCCAAAGATTCAAAAACCGCCGAACAGGGGAAGATTCTGCGGGATTGGGCGAAACGACATGGTATCAAGGACTTTTTTGACATTGGCAGAAATGGCGTTTGTCATGCCATATTCCCGGAAAAAGGATTTGTAAGACCGGGGTATACCGTGATTATGGGAGATTCCCACACATGCACCCATGGTGCCTTTGGCGCTTTTGCTGCAGGGGTGGGAACCACTGACCTGGAAGTAGGTATTCTTAAAGGTGTGTGTGCTTTTCATTTTCCCAAAACCATCAAAATTGTGCTTAAGGGCACCTTGCAGCCGGGGGTTTATGCCAAGGACCTGATCCTTTTCATTATTAAAGAGCTGACGGTCAACGGGGCAACTAATATGGTCATCGAATTTACCGGGCCTGTGGTTGACGCCATGTCAATGGAATCACGTATGACCCTCTGCAACATGGCCATTGAAGCCGGCGGCACTTGTGGAATATGCTACCCGGATATGACAACGGTGAATTATCTCTGGGACTTTATCAAAGACGAATTCAGCACCAAGGAAGAGGCTTTGCAAGAATACTCGAAATGGACTTCCGATGCGGATGCTGCGTATGAAAAAGTCTATGAATATGATGTTACAGATTTAGGGCCTATGGCTACTTTTGGCAATAAGCCCGACCAGGTTAAAACCGTTGCTGAAATGTCAGGTACAGCAATCGATCAGGTTTATATTGGAAGCTGTACTAATGGCCGTATTGAAGATTTGAGAATTGCGGCAAGTATTCTTAAAGATAAAAAAATAAGTGATGACGTACGGGCCATTGTCAGCCCGGCAACTCCGGCGATATTTAATATGGCCTTGAAAGAAGGATTAATTGAGATTTTTCAAAATGCCGGTTTTTGTGTTACCAACCCGACTTGCGGAGCTTGTCTGGGTATGAGTAATGGGGTCCTTGCCAGTGGTGAGGTTTGTGCTTCCACAACCAACCGGAATTTTAACGGCAGAATGGGCAAAGGCGGTACCGTTCACCTGATGAGTCCTGCTACGGCTGCAGCCTCAGCTATCGAAGGAAAAATAACAAATTCACAATTGTATAAAGTATGAGTAGCGGAGGGAACAATGAAAGAATTTAGCGGAAAAGTCTTATTTCTGGATAGAAGTGATATCAATACCGACGAAATCATTCCGGCCAAGTATCTGACTGAAATCACGAAAGAGGCCTTGAAACCTTATTTGTTGGAGGATTTGTCTCTTTCCGGCTTTAACAATAAAGAGGATATTAAAGACAAAGCAGTCATTGTCACCAGAGCCAATTTCGGTTGTGGCTCTTCCCGGGAGCATGCTCCCTGGGCTTTGGAGGTTAATGGCATTAATGTTGTGATTGCGGAAAACTTTGCGAGGATATTCAGACAGAATATGTATAATTGCGGTATGTTTGCCATAGAGCTGTCAAAGGAAAAGATTGACTATCTTTTTGAGAACTATGCAGGAAAAGATACATCAATAGCTATTGACTTTGAGAAGGATAAGATCATCCTAACTTCAGGGGATCGAACAGATGAGATTGATTTTAAAGTCGGCGACTTTGACAAAACCCTCGTTAAAGAAGAAGGCTGGGTTGGTTACGCTGATAAAAACTATTAATTCCAAAGTATTATCAGCTTGATAGTGCATAAAAATACTTTATGTAAAATTGGCGGTCCGGTTCCAAATTCAAGAAGAACCGGACCGTTTGTTTTTCTATGATCAGGAATTTACAATTCCCTTACAATATTGCCAAGAGGCATAGAGCTGTATTAGACTTTCGGACAGATCGGGGTGGAACATCATTTTACTTTAGGTGTCCAGGTATTACCCGATAATAAATTAGGCAATACCTAAGGCCAAAGAGTCTGGGTGCTGCCTATTATTATGTCGATATCAAAAACGATCATTTGATCTGACAGAATAGTGATTAATAGTGACATATAAAGATAAGTGTTCATAATATGACTGGAAAGGAGCGTAGCTATGGATAAACCAACGATTAAGTGGATCGGTTCTCCTAACTTCAGCAGCCCAAAGGGTTATAAGATTATTGGCATTGTAAACCACATTATGGAAGGGACTTTAGTTGGTACTGACGCGTGGTTTACCAATCCTGCGAGTAAAGTGAGTTCTCATTTTGGAGTGGGGAAGCAGGGCGAAATCCATCAGTATGTTGATCTCAAAAACCACGCTTGGGCCAATGGCAGTGTTAATAATCCCGATTGGCCATTGCTTATTCCGGGAGTTAATCCAAATTATTATACAGTTTCAGTGGAACATGAAGGAAAAAGCGGAGATGTGATGCCGGAAACACAGTACCAGGCTACACTTGCTTTACAGCGTTGGTTAATAGAGATTTTAGGAATTACGGCAACTAAGGATACGATTATCGGGCATAACCGGATTGATTCCGTGAATAAATCAAGATGTCCGGGAACAGGGTTCCCATGGGATCGCCTGTTAAAAGATTTACAAGGAGGAGATAATGTGCTGAAAGTTGCTGTCTTATTATATACTAAGGAAGATTTTTGGGCAGGGTACGATGTTGCCGTCAAAAATGGCAATTGTGCGATGTTTATAAGGCCGGCCGATCTCTCAGTACCTGCTGAGGCCCAAAATGCTGAAACCTTAATTGTGGTGGGCGGCTCCACGACCAATCATCCTAATGAAGTTCTGCTCAGCGGCAAGGACAAATATGAAACGGCTGCTGCGGTGGCAAAGTACCTGGGGTAAAGTTTTCTGCCTAAATTATACAGGGTTATATAGGGCAATTTTGAAGCAGGTCTAAGCCTGCTTTTCTGTATTGGAGTACTCTCATTTTATCGAGTCAATTCTTTGAAGGAATTAGACGTTTATAGTGGAATAATAACCATTAGTAACGTACTTAAGATAGATTGATACGTCAAGTTATTAGTATAAGGAGGCAATGTCATGGATCACTTACGTGCACCCGAGCTTTTTATTGCTCAAGATGGACGATGGTACGCAGATGGTGTGCTGATGACTAAAAAGGAAATAGTCCAGTTATTTGCTTCTCATCTAAAGAAAGATGAGCATAATAATTATCACATACATTGGCAGAATCATTTATATCCTGTGGAGGTGGAGGATGCTCCGTTTTTCGTTCAATCCGTAATCCATGAGAATGGTCAGCCTACGATTCTCCTTTATGATGGGCGAAAATTACCGCTGCCTGAGGGGAAGATTATTATGAAAAACAGTATTCCCTATACCTCGCTATTTTGGCTTTGTGATACGAAACTTTCCCGCCCTTCCTATAGTGAGTTGTGTAAAAATCTGATTGAGCGGGATGGGCGTTATTTTATCAAATACGGCGATAATGAATGGCTTGTTGAAGAGTAGCAGTAAGACCTAGTCAAGATGACTGGGAGATTTTTTGACGTTAGTTCCTTGCTCCCACAGGGAATCAGCCACATCACCCCAGGATACTGACAGGTTATAAACCTTTTCCGTTAATTCTTCTACGGTTTCCATATCCAGTTGTTGAGTAGAATGGGCCCCTGATTTATTCACCATCATGGCTAATTTATCTGGATTATCCAGCAAAGGGCAAGGCCGTAAATGGTTTTGATTGAAAGGTTGATTTTCACGATATTGTTCAAATAAAGGTGATTTTAAAGCATTCAATAGTGAAGAATCTTTAATGTTAAGATTTGAATAATGGATAAAGGCACACGGTTCAACATCTCCATGAGCATTAATATGAAAATAATTGCGTCCTCCGGCAATACAACCTTTTGTGTATTCTCCGTCATTCCAAAAATCCAGGGCAAATAAAGGCTTAGTATTTCTTATTTCTCTGATGCGGTGATACATATACTCCCGCTGATGCGGCAGGGCAACTAATTCCATTGCAGCTGTTTTGCCAAGAGGAATATAGGTGAAGTACCAGGCGAAAAGGCTCCCTTTTTCAATCATTAGGTCTACGAACTCATCAGAGGCGACAGCATCAATATTTTTTCTATGATAACAGCAGGAATAACCGAAGCCAGCCCCAGCTTCTTTCATTAAATCCATAGACTTGATGACTTTATCATAGGTACCTATACCTCGGCGCATATCCGTTGCATTACCTATTCCTTCAATACTGAAGGCCAGAACAAAATTGCCAACTCGAACTAACTCTCGGGTAAAATCTTCGTCAACCAAGGTACCATTGGTAAAGGCCAGGAAAGCACAGTCTTGATGTTTTTCCGCTAAAGCAACTAAATCAGTTTTTCTTAACAGGGGTTCTCCGCCGGAGTAAATATACATAAAAATACCTAATTCTTTGCCTTGCTCTATGATGTGGTTGAGTTCAGCGAAAGATAAAGAATCTTGGTGACTGTATTCACTCGCCCAACAGCCAATACAATTCAGATTACATGATGAAGTAGGATCCATCAATATAGCCCAAGGGATATTGCAATCCTGTATTTTAGCAGTTTTTAGTGCTTTCTCGCGTCCAAATAGAGTGGCTTTAATGAAAAAATTTGTCAGGAATTTATTGCGAACATTAGGAGCAATTTGTGTAAATACTGTTTTGAAGATCTTATTATGACTACTGGAAGGATCATCGACATACTTCTGAAAATTGCTTATGACTTTTTGGTGATCTTCATCAGTGGTAATCTTGCCGATCCAATGTAATAACCTGCGCATACTCTCAAGATCATTTATTTCAGCGTAATGTAAGGCTCGTTTAAAGACAAAGGTATAAATGATTTCCTTTATTTTGCCCATATGCTTTACCCTCCTTCAGCAAAGGTCTGGTATGAGAATGACCTCTATGGTTAGCATTGGAACTTATTTTGAGTATATAATATGAACTTATCATCAAGGAAAGACATTTAAATACTGGAAAAGATAATGGTTAAACTTCAGTGAAACCATAAATATGAAATAAAGCCATTCAAACTCAAAGGAGCATTAGACGCTGAAAATGCTCAAAATAAGTTTCAAGTGTATTAGGTGACTGGGCGAAGTGTGGTTAATTAGGTAGATTAAAACCCCGGCGGCTATGATTGTCGTCTGGGTTTGTTTAAAGGTGTTAAATTTAACTAGCTTAAGTACACTGGTGAGGTAATTAAATGATTCTCATGCTTAGCTAACATAAATAAATCATTGACAAGGGTTTGCATATATAAGGTTGTAGACTGTACTTTTCAAAATAGTAATTGCATGCAAACATTAATTTTTAAGCAGTATTTTACGATAAACTATATGAGAGTCTTTATAATTTAGGCGAAGGGGGTGAATTTGTGCGCATTAATCATAACGTAAGTACTATGAATACCTATCGCTCATATGCACTGAATAGTTCTCAGTCACAGAAATCGATGGGGAAATTATCATCTGGATTAAGAATCAATTCTGCTGCGGATGATGCCGCAGGATTATCTATTTCAGAAAAAATGCGTGCCCAGATCCGTGGTATGAATCAAGCCCGCCGTAATATTCAAGACGGCATTTCCTTATTGTATGTAGCTGATGGCAGCTTAGGGGAAGTGCATTCTTTACTGCAAAGAGGCCGTGAACTTTCGGTCCAAGCGGCAAATGGTACGTTAACTACTTCAGATAAGCAAAATCTTCAACAAGAAATAGGTCAAATCGTATCAGGAATAGACCGAATTGCCAATAATACTGAGTTTAATACTATCAAAATTTTAAATGTGCCGTCATCAAACAGCCAAGATGCTCAAATTATCAATGGGCTGCAAAGCTCCTGGCTGCAGCAGGGCGAAGCACGCATTCTTGCGCAGTATGGCCTCTCCGGGGATGGACAAAGTTTGCAGATCGTCATGGATTATACCCCCCAGCCCTATTTAGCCGCCGTTTCTTATAATATAGATGGCTCAGGGAAAGCCATTAATGAACAACTGCATATTGACGTTAGTGCTTTTACCCCAGCTACGCTTCCGAACGGCGGGACTGCGCCTGTTTATGATGATCGGATTATTGCTCATGAGTTAGTTCATGCTATCATGGGACGTTCGATGAACTTCGCCGCTCTGCCAACTTGGTTCAAAGAAGGTACGGCAGAATTCATTCACGGTGCGGATGAAAGGTTATTTGCTGACTCAGCGGGAGGAACTAATTTCGGGGCGGTAGTCGGCGAATTTAGCAGTTGGGAAGGAACGAGTATTGATTATTCAGCCGCCTATGCCGCGGTGCGCTATATGCATGACCGTATAAAGGCAAGCGGTGGAACTGGAATCAAGGATATCATGACCTACCTTAGCGCCAACCCAAGTGCTACGCTGGACGACGCCATTATCAATGACCCTCATCATGCCTTCGCTAACCTAGCGGACTTTAATACCCAGTTTGCAGCTAATGGAGCTGCGTATATGGCGGGGATGAACCTTACCAATACTGATACAGGTGCGATCGGCGGAGCGGATGCTGATGGCGGGGCCGTCTTAGATGCAGCCTCTGTTATCCCCGATACCGTAAATCTAACCAGTGACCCATTGGTAGGATTCTCCGAAATTTGGCCTGGTTCAATACCCAGCGGCTTGTCAGACTTAAAAGTCCAATTAGGGGCTAATACGGGTAATGCATTGACTATAACCTTAGTTGATGTGCGCAGTACAGTATTGGGATTATCAAATGTCGATTTAGTTAATCAAGCCGATACGGCTATTACTAGCTTTGACTCTGCTATCCAAAATGTTTCTGCTAAAAGGGGCGGTTTTGGAGCCTTACAAAATCGTCTAGAACATGCTATTGTGGTAGCGGGAAATAGTGCGGAGAACCTAACTGCCAGTGAGTCCCGTATTCGAGATGTTGATATGGCCAAAGAAATGATGGTATTTACTAAAAGCAATATCTTAACTCAAGCTGCATCAGCTATGTTGGCCCAAGCCAATCAGCTGCCGCAAGGAGTTATGCAGTTGCTCAGAGTCAGCTAGACTATTTAGGATTAGCTTAAAAGTTCCCATACTGTTTGGAGAATAGTTTGCGTATACCCTTTAACCTGGTTGTTTTTTTAAGAAACTACAAAAAACACCCTCATTCGCTAAAAAGCGTCTGAGGGCTTATTAATGACAAGTTTCTTGAAGGTCACTGAAATAATTATCGGTAGTCTGCTACAAGCGAGGCAATACATTTAACGCATTGGGGATCACTACGTTGACATGGGGCGTTGGAATTAAATTGATACTAAAAAGGCTCTATATGGCGTTGATGCCAGGTTTTTAAAGTTTACCTAACTGGACAAGTTTTTCAGCCAGTTTAGATATTTGATTTAAGACTTTGGTTAGCTCAGTGACACCTTGAGCTTGGGATTCACTGACCATAGCTAATTGACTGACAGACTCGACTAGACGATTAACGGAGGATTGTACTTCAAGAACATCTTGTTCAATCGTTATTGCCGAATCCTTTGTAACGTCTGCAAGCTTCCTAATCTCTTCAGCAACAACCCCAAAACCTCGGCCATTTTCTCCTGCTCGTGCAGACTCTATGGAAGCATTAATTCCTAGTACGTTGCTTTGGTGGGAAATCTTTTTTATGGATGAGGTTATATCAGAAACATGATGAATATCCTGTTTGACGTGTAAGGTTTCATCATCCATAGTTTTAGCAGTGGCAGCCAGTTCTTGGCTTTGGGCCGAAAGGCTTTCAGCAGATGCATAAATTTCTTCAATTGAGGATAATATTTCTTCACCGATTTCTAATAAAGCATTGTATTTTTCAGTAGAGATGACAATCGTAATTACTCCTGCTAAAGTTCCGTCATCATCAATGGGGCTGCTAATGGCAAGATAAGGTATTGAAAACTGTGATTTTTCTTTAGGAACATATGCGATTGTTCTCTCGCCCGATTGTAGCACTTTATAGGTGATTGTGCTTTTGTATTTCTCAGTAGTATCTCCAGTCCTTACCCCTAAATTCAGTCTGGGATTATTATTAGCTGCTAAAACTTGTTCATGATTTACGACAAAGACAGAAATATCTTGTTCGTACCATTCTTGCATGAAAGGTGCGATAGATACTACATGATCAATCTTCATAAAAGAGCCTCCAATCATAGTTGAGTTATGAATTGATATAAAGAATTGATGATTTTGTTAAAGAGTTCCAGTTTAAATTTCGACATTAATTGATATAATCCTTTTTTATAATTCAAATAGGCACCCGGTTTAAGAGACCGGGTGCCTGCAAAGTTTTTAAGGAGAAAGGTTATTCAAAGGCTTATTTAAAGTTTATTTCTAACTTGTCGATAGCTTGCTTCAATAACAAAGGACACAACCACCATAATAATCAGCACCCAAATTTCCGAGGGGGCTTCTCTGGCTGTTTGCCATACCAGGATCGCCAGAGCTGCAAAGCACAAAAGCATACCGGCTAGTGATATTCCCCGGCGACTATGGGTCTTTTCGAAAAGACGATAGTTTGCATAGTTAACAGCTCCAAAGATGATTAGAAAGCCTGCACTGCCCATGGTCGAAATACTGGATAAGTTAAAAAAGTTTGCCACTATCAAAGTTAAACCTGAAGTAATAAAAAGCCCTTCAAGAGGTTGCTGCCAAATCTTTTTTTCCAGTACTGCCGGCAATTCACCTTCTTTAGCTATGGTATAGCTTACTCTGGAGGCACCGTATAAGGTAGCATTAATGGCTGAGGCCGTTGACAGGAGTGCTGCAATTGTAATGAGAGTATATCCAAAACTGCCTAAGAAGGGTTTAGCTGCAGCAGCTAAAGCATAATCTTGAGCGGTTATAATTTGATCGACGGGTAAATTGCCGAGGGTCACTACAGCAATAGCCACATATAAAAGGATTACAAATCCTACGGCAGTATAATAGGCTTTGGGAATGGTCTTGCCGGGATTACGCATTTCCCCGGCTGCGTTTGCTATGAGCTCAAAACCCTCATAGGCTAAAAAAATAATCATACCTCCGGCAATCAATTGGAAAGGATCTGTCCATGTTGACGGCTGTATAGCTTGCATATTAGTGCTTGCTAAGCCTGCAAAAATAAATAAAACTAAAATGATTATCTTAAAACCTACAATCCATTCTTCCCATTCCCCGATCACTTTGGCATTTAATAGATTTAAACAAGTCAGGAGAATAACGATACCGCTAATTAAGACATGTTTCCAAATGAGTTGTGATGCTTCAGGAAAAAACATTGCACCATAACTTCCAAAGGCATAGGCATACAGTGAAAGCATGATAACATAGCTCAACCAAAGCAAAATATTAAGTCCGCCTGCAGCTAATCCGGAGCCAAAGGCCTGATTTAAAAATTCGACTGTACCGCCTCGACTTGGGTAGGCAACCGACAATCTAGCATAAGAGTAGGATGTTACAAGAGCGACTAATCCGGCGATAGCAAAGGCAATAGGCGTACCGCCTTTAGCGAACTTAACAGCTAGTCCAAGTACTGCAAAAATACCTCCGCCAACCATACCGCCTATACCAATAGAAACCACTGACCAATAACCAATAGACTTTTCTCTAACTGACGAATCGTCCATTTTGACCTCACCATCTGACGTTTATTTTTATCATAGCACAAGTTCGCTTCTCTTGTCAGACCTTCATTTCGAAAAGGCGTGTAGGATTCTTAGTCATAGTCTATGGCTTTAGATAAGGTTGCAATGGCCAATTGCAGCTGCTCTTCAGTGGGTTCAGCAGTGACAATGTAGTTTTGAATGAGTTCCGCAATTCGGGATATTGGCAAGTAACCTTTGCTGCGAGAATTCCAATAAAATAGTTCATAACCAATAGATAAGGCCAAGACAAATAGGTACAGCGGAATTGTCTCAAAAGATAGTAAAATGACAATGGGCATCAATAGTACAGCCAAATGGGTTCCACATCGTTCGCTTACTCTGCTGGCAGCTTTCACCGTACTTAAAGAGAGACTTTTTCCATTGGTATAGATATTGAACGCTTTATGTTCAGCTCCGTGAAACTGCCAAAGGGGCTTTAAGAGAAATACCATGATAAAGAAAAATCCCAATAGACCCAGCCAGGACCAGAAGGATTCAGAAATGAAACTATCATTCCAAGGCACCAGCCAATCCCAGGGAATAGCGAACAGAAGGATCATAAGGAGAAACGTCTTTAGATTAAGCTTCGCCAGCTTAGAGATGCCTCTCAAAAAAGGGACTTTGTCCATGGCAGAGAATATTTGCAGGCAGGGTAAGGGTTGAACTTTGATCGATAAACTCCCTTTGGACAGAGTTCCGCGTACGACATGTGTATCGGTGGCAAAAGTAATCCCATTAATATGAGCCCGCCCGCCAATAACTGCCATTTGCAATACCCCCAGTTGATCTAATGAAGAATGATTCTTTTCATGGTTTCTATAACTTTGTCTATGTCCTCAACGGATACTCCATAGTTTGTCACGAAGCGGTACTCGCCATCCTCTTGGCCGTTTATTTTTATCCCCGCATTATGCAAACCGGCGACAAGAGCTGACTCGCTGATAACCGATTCTGGCAGAGTAAAAAATACCATATTGATATCTAAGCGATTTCGATAGACATGGCATGATTCGATTTCTTCCAGCCGATTAGCCAGATAACGGGCATTTTTATGGTCTTCACCTATTCTTGAGACCATTTTAGTTAAGGCAATAATTCCAGCCGCTGCCAGGACACCTGCTTGGCGAAGTCCTCCGCCCATCAGTTTTCGATTTTTGCGGGCTTTAGCAATAAAGTGGTGTCCCCCGACCAAGAGCGAGCCAACGGGAGCGCCTAACCCTTTGGATAAGCAGACATTGACTGAATCTGCACAAGCAGTAAGCTCTTTAACATCCACGTCCAGAGCTGCTGCACCGTTAAAAATGCGGGCTCCGTCGATATGAACCGGAATATTCTTAGATTTAGCCAGGCGATATACGGCTCTCAAAGTTTCTAAAGGAACGGCAGTCCCGGATGAATGAGCATTTTCCATACAGATAAGCCCGGTATTGGGGAAATGAATATCCATACCCCGTATCATTTTCTCCAGCTGACTAATCGTTACATCACCCAGGCTGGTAGGAAAGGATCTGGTTTGAACGCCGGATAGTACAGCTGCCCCCCCAACCTCGTGCATGAGGATATGGCATCCTTCTCCCACAAGTATTTCATCGCCGCGTTGGGTATGAGACATAATAGCCACTTGATTGCCAAAAGTCCCGGAAGGAACAAATAGCGCAGCCTCTTTTCCCAAGATTTCACTGGCTAATAATTCTAAGCGGTTCACAGTTGGGTCATCACCATAGACATCATCCCCAACCTCTGCCTGAGCCATCGCTTGACGCATTTCTTCCGTAGGGTGCGTTACGGTATCACTTCTAAGATCAATCCACATTATTTTCATGTCTCCTTTATACACACTATCAATAGTAGGTTGCTATATTCTTACAGTCGAATTTTAATCTTGTTACTTACACCATTATAACAAATCTAAAAAACCAAATGGAATACTCCACTATATGTCTCTAGTCTTAATGAATGGCCACATTGTTAAAAATAATGTGGCCATCTTTAATGCCCAAAATAACATAAATTTGAAGAGATTGAGAACAATAGTATGGTCAGAATGATTTGGCAGATGGAGGTAGACAATATGACAGTTGCTTCTCAAGTTAAACAGACTCTAGCAAGTTTGAAAGGGGCACGTGGAACCTTAAGGGTATATAGTACTCAAACGAGAGATCAAGCGGCAAGGTCTATGTATACAGATGCAATCGAAGTG
This sequence comes from Desulfosporosinus orientis DSM 765, assembly GCF_000235605.1. Classification (GTDB taxonomy): domain Bacteria; phylum Bacillota; class Desulfitobacteriia; order Desulfitobacteriales; family Desulfitobacteriaceae; genus Desulfosporosinus; species Desulfosporosinus orientis. Next base: position 3,785,803 of record NC_016584.1, on the reverse strand, counting down.
ACTAGCTCAATCATTGATGATCTGGCAAGTCGATTGCAGAATCTTGAATATGAAGAGCCTCAGTATAAAGGAAACTAAAAGGCAGGTATATATATGCAGGAAATGACACTGATTCTTTTTAAATCCATTGCTTTATTTTTTTTAGTTTGGGCTGCAGTTAGGCTAATGGGCAAACGAAATATGAGCCAGATTAATCCTTTTAGCTTTATTAGTTATATCGTAATAGCTATTGTTGCGACTCTAACTTCAATAAATCTTGTCAATATATCGATTGGTTTTACCACATTACTCATATGGGTAGTGTTTTCTATTGTATTAGATTATCTCTCAATCAAGAGCAGGCTTATGCACCAGTTAATTAATGGAAGAGAAGCAGTGTTAATAAAACATGGCAAGATCATGGAAGAAAATCTTATGCGTGTACGAATGACAGGAGAAGACCTTTTAGCACAACTCCGTTCTAAGAATGCATTTAACATGGCCGATGTAGAATTTGCGGTAATGGAGACCAACGGCACCATAAATCCTTATTTAAAATCAGACAAAAAACCGGTTACCTTGCACGACCTTGAAAAAAATTCCGCACCTCAAGCGGAACCTCAAACTGTAATCTTAGATGGAAACATGTTGGAAGAACCTCTGGCGTCCTTAGGCCTTAACCCGCAGTGGCTTACAACTGAACTAGATAAAATGGGAGTCTCCCTGGAGAACGTATTTCTCGGACAAGTTGACTCATCGGGGGACTTATACCTAGACCTTTTTGACGATGCCGTTGAACTCCCTCAGCCAAAGGTCAAAGAAATGCTTTATGCCACCCTTGAAAAAGTACAGGCTGATCTAGTAACGTTTACCTTGCAAACAGAAGATAAGAAAGCTAAGAAAATGTATTCAAAAAATCAGCAAAAGCTTGAAGATCTTCTTAACAAATTACGTCCCTACTTGTTACATTAAGAGGTGCTGTATGTCAATTAAAAAGAAAAAAAAGCTTACGCCTATCCAGCAAGAATACCAGCAATTTGCTCAAGCAAGAGAGCCTAAACGACCGATTCTATATAACTGTATAAAGGCATTTTTTATTGGTGGTCTAATATGTACATTAGGTCAAGGAATACAAATGGTCTTTATTAAGTATTTTCATTTTTCTCAAGAAAAAGCAGGTAATCCTACCGTGGCAGTTATTATTATCATAACTGTTTTGTTAACAGGCTTGGGCGTTTTTGATCATATTGCCCAATATGCCGGGGCAGGCACGGTGATTCCAATTACGGGTTTTGCTAATACTATGGCTTCAGCTGCCATTGAGCATCAAACTGAAGGATATGTACTGGGAGTCGGAGGTAATATGTTTAAGCTGGCAGGACCGGTGATTGTTTATGGTGTCTTCTCAGCGTTTGTCGTTTCTCTAGTCGTGATAAGTTTAAGAGCATTGGGTGTGATGTAATTGTTAAAAGGTCATCAAACATGGGTTTTTGAGTCAAAACCTACGGTTATAGCATCAGCTGCAGTGGGTGGCCCCTATGAAGCCAAAGGTCCCCTTGCTCCTGATTTTGACCTCCTCCATGAAGATATCCGACTTGGCCAGGATAGCTATGAAAAAGCAGAACAAAAACTCCAAGAACAGGCTTGTGAGACAGCCATTAGAAAGGCCAATATGAAAAAGGAAGATGTTCAATTTCTTCTGAGTGGAGATTTGATCAACCAGATCGTTCCGAGCAGCTTTTCTGCTCGTACCTTATCCATTCCTTTTCTAGGACTTTATGGTGCTTGCTCTACCTCTATGGAAGGGTTATCATTGGCGTCTCTTCTTGTTGATAGTAAATCTGCTAAGAATGCTTTAGTATGCGTGTCCAGTCATAATGCGGCTTCTGAAAAACAGTACCGATATCCAACAGAGTATGGCTCCCAAAAACCGCCTACAGCCCAATGGACCGTAACCGGCTCCGGCGCCGCTCTAGTTTCTAAGCAAGGAAAAGGTCCTAAAGTGACGGCATCAACCATCGGGCGTGTAATTGATATGGGCCTAACTGACCCTTTCAATATGGGTGCAGCAATGGCTCCCGCAGCAGTGGATACCCTTGAAGCACACTTTAGGGATTTAGATCGAGACCCTAGCTACTATGACCTCATTGCCACAGGTGATCTTGGCAGAGTGGGACATAGAATAGCTGGTGACTTATTAAAGCATCATGGTATCGACATGCCTGAAGAGCTTCTTACAGATTGCGGTATTTTAATATACCACGAGGATCAGCCTGTCGTTTTGGCAGGGGGAAGTGGGTGTGGGTGCGCTGCTGTAACGACCTTTGGGCACTTTTTTAATCGAATGCGTAAGGGGGAATTAAGAAAGATTTTAATTGTTGCTACGGGTGCTCTGCTTTCTCCAATGTCCTTCCAACAGAAAGAAAGTATTCCTTGTGTAGCCCATGCCGTGAGCATAGAGATCTAAAGGAGATGTTTAAGTATGGAAAAGTTTTTATGGGCTTTCATAGTGGGTGGTTTAATTTGCGTTATCGGACAACTATTGCTCGATGGATTAAAACTGACACCTGCTCATACGACAAGTACATTAGTTGTTGTGGGAGCAATACTCGGCGGCTTAGGTCTATATGAACCTCTTGTGAAATTTGCTGGTGCCGGAGCAACGGTGCCTATTAGCAGTTTTGGCAATTCTCTAGTAAAGGGTGCTTTAAAAGAATTTGAAACGTCTGGTCCAACAGGGGTTCTAACCGGTATCTTTCAGATTACCAGTGCTGGTATCTCCGCTGCAATCATCTTTGCTTTCTTGGGAGCGCTTGTCTTTAAACCTAAAGGTTAACGTTTTATATCTTACGAAGGAGGTGATAACATGACTGTCGGAACCCAAATGCAACAAGCTATTGCAACAGTTCAAAACGCTGCTGCCACTATGAAGACATTTTCTTTGGAAACTCAGGATCAGCAAGCTAAAAAAACCTTTGAAGAGCTTGCCCAGACCTTTGATTCAGCTCTGAATGTGTTAAAGGGAAGAGAGAAGTACATCCAAAATCAAGAACCCCAGTATAAACAGTAAGTGAAACCAAAAAGAGCAGGCTTTCTGCTCTTTTTGGTTTTTCATCCTTCATATTCCCATAACGGATAGGTTTCGTAAGGCCACCAGGAGGAATTTTTACCTTAGTCCCTTATCATAGGGTATACCCTCTGCTTTAGGGGACCTTGATTTTTTAGATGTAAACGCTAGAACAACCATGGTTGCAATATAGGGCAGCATTTTGTAATAGGTTTGATTGATGTTCAAGGCATCTAAGAAGGGGATTAGGGCAACGGAATAGGCCACTGTACGCAGGAATGCGAAGAATAATGCGGCGAGTAAAATCTTAAAGGGCTTCCATTGTCCGAAAATCATAACAGCAAGAGCAAGGAAGCCAAATCCTGCAACCCCTGTATGTCCGTTAGTGTTCCCGTTCATAACACCAACTGCATAGAAAAATCCGCCAATACCTCCAAGGATACCGGAAAGGCTCACACCTGCATAGCGCATGAAGTAGACATTTATTCCGACGGAGTCGGCTGCCTGGGGATGTTCGCCGCAGGCGCGTAGGCGGAGACCAAACTTCGTTTTATAAAAGACAATAGACGATAGGATAAGCAACAAAATGCCAATGTACACGCTAATATACGTGTTTTGGAAAAAAAGTTTACCGAGTATTGGCACTTGGCTTAGTGAGGGTACTTCTTTAATGTAAAAGTTCTTGTTTGTCGTAATACCGTCGCTATTAAAAAACATTTTCGAGAACAAAAGAATTGCCGCTGGAATTAACATATTCAGTGCAGTACCAGTGATCGTTTGGTCTGCTTTCATAGTTACAGCTGCGAGGGATAATAACAACGAATATAAGAATCCTGCAGCCGCTGCAACGAGCATACCCAGAAGCAATATTACCTGTGCATCGATGGGGGTACTCTGCACAAAGTAAACAAACAGGCAGCCGAAAAATGCACCGAACAGCATGATACCTTCAAGGGCAATATTGATGACACCGCTGCGTTCACTAAACATACCACCCAGGGCCACTAAAAGCAGTGGGATGGCAACAGGAAGCGTATTCTGAATCAGATAATAAAATGTATCCATTATTTACACCTCCTCCTTTAGATCAGCAGGCAGTATTTTTGGGGGGTGTTTTTTGAAAAGCTTTTTAACAAGGTTAGCGAGAGTGGCATTCATTAACATGGCAAATGCTGAAAAATAAATTATTACCGCAATCACGACATCAATAATTTCCGGCTTATAACCGTAGAGGCTTGCCAGAGTGCCGCCGCGTTGAATGTGTGATACAAAAAGGGCAGAAAAGATTATTCCGATAGGGCTGGAGTTGCCTAAGAGTGCTACGGCTATACCATTAAAACCGTTTGCAGCAATGACGTTTATGGGCTCATAGGTCATACTGCTGCCAGCAATGGTCGAAGGTGCTAAAATAGCAAATGCTCCGCCAAGTCCTGCCATAGCTCCCGCAATGACCATGGTGAGGATAATATTTCGCTTTCCATTCATACCTGCGTAGGTGCTGGCATGCTTGTTGAAACCCGTTGCTTTAAGTTCATAGCCAAAGGTGGTTTTGTTTAAAACAACTGATAAAATTATGGCCAAGATAATGGCAATGATAATAGAAAGATTAACGCTGGAATTAGTGATACCAAGAGCCGGCAATTGTGCTGACGCAGGAAGGTAAGCGGTTCTGGTTTTCGAGGAAATATACATTGTTGAGTTTCCCTGAATTAGCATATCGACCAGATACATCCCGATATAGTTGAACATAATTGAGGTAATAACTTCATTAACATTCAGCAATGCTTTAAATACACCAGGAATTAGCCCCCAAAGCATACCGCCGGCCATACCGGCTAAAACACAGACAAACCAATGGACACTATCTGGGGGTTTCCACATAAACCCTACATATAAGGCAAAGAACATTCCCATTGTATATTGCCCCGAAGCTCCAATGTTGAATAACCCCATTTTAAAGGCAAACCCTACAGCCAAGCCTGTCATCAAGATGGGAGTTGCATAATAAAATACATCACCAATACGCTTGAAACCACCAATTAGCAACATCTGAAAGCCTGAAAAAGAGTTAGCAGGACTGGCAATAGTCATAATCATAAATCCAAAAATAAGGCCCAGCAATATAGCAAGAAGCGCTGCGGTAAATGCCGAAAAACTTTTGCTTGATAAATTTTTACTAAATAATGTTTTTGAGGTAGAAACTGTATCATCCTGCATTCTCATTCTCCTTTGCAGTACTGCGTTTGGCGCCTGACATATAAAGGCCAAGTTCATGAACAGTGGTCGTCTTTGCGTCCAGCTCACCAACTATTTCGCCTTCATACATTACAAGAATACGATCGCTTAAATTCATAACCTCCTCCAGCTCGAGAGATACCAGCAGAACAGCCTTACCGGCATCACGTCTTGCGACAAGTTGTTTGTGAATGTATTCGATAGCGCCAATATCCAGACCACGAGTAGGTTGTACTGCAATTAGCAGCTCATGTTCTTTGTCAATTTCCCGAGCAAGAATTGCTTTTTGCTGGTTTCCCCCCGACATGCTTCGCACGGGAGTAATCGGCCCTTGCCCACTGCGAACATCATATTGCTTTATCAACTTTTCCGCATATGAGCGAACTGCATCGCTTCTAATAAATCCTAAATGCTGAAACTCAGGCTGCCAGTATTGCTGCAGGACCAGATTTTCTTCCAATGTATAATCAAGTATGAGGCCATACTTATGACGATCCTCCGGAATATGGCTCATGCCCGACATTGAACGCTTACGGATAGTCTCTTTTGTAATATTCCTGCCGCAAAGAGTGATACTTCCGCTGCTTATTTTTTCAAGGCCTGTAAGCGCCGAAACAAACTCGGTTTGGCCATTTCCATCGATGCCGGCAAGACAAACAATTTCCCCTGCCCGGACATCGAAACTAACATTTTTCACAGCATTGTTTCTATGAAGCTTGGAGGAAACTATAATATCTTTTACAGAAAGAACAATATTGCCAAGTTCCTTAGTTTTTTTATCTACCTTGAAGCTTACTTCTCGACCGACCATCATTTTTGACAGTTCTTCCTTAGTAGTATCTTTTATTGTAACGTCACCAATAAATTTGCCCTTGCGCAGTACTGTACAACGATCGGCAACAGCCATAATCTCATTTAATTTATGGGTAATAAATAAAATTGATTTACCTTCTCTTGCAAATCCCCGCATTATTTCCATAAGCTCATCGATTTCCTGCGGGGTTAAAACTGCGGTTGGTTCATCAAAAATCAGAATATCATTTTCACGATACAGCATTTTCAAAATCTCTACACGTTGCTGCATTCCAACTGAAATCTTTTCAATGAGTGCATCCGGGTTTACCTCGAGTCCGTACTGTTTACTAAGTTTAATAACCCTTTTTTGAGCTTCCTTCTTTTGTAAAAAACCCATCTTATTTGGTTCAACGCCTAAAATAATATTTTCAAGAACCGTAAAAATATCGATAAGCTTAAAGTGTTGGTGTACCATGCCAATGCCTATATCATTAGCGTCATTAGGATTATTAATTTTTACAACTTTGCCATTCTTTCTGATTTCGCCCTTTTCGGGTTGGTATAAGCCAAAAAGAATACTCATTAGTGTCGATTTGCCGGCACCGTTTTCCCCTAAAAGGGCATGAATTTCACCCTTTCTTAAACGTAGGGTGATATTATCATTGGCTATAATGCCCGGAAATTCTTTAGTTATATTGAGCATTTCAATAATGTAATTTTCCATAATTAACCTCTTTTGTTTTTAAGTTAATATACAGAAAGGGGAAGGGGATATGCTTTCCCTTTCCCCTTTAAAGGGCTTCAGGTAAAGATCCTAGGCAAAATACTATAGGATCAGTTATCTTACCTTTACGGCAACCTTTGAAAGTTTTAAACCAGATACAAGCTCATCAGCTGTTGCATAACCGTTAGGATCAGCAACCTTGATGGTACGGACAGGATCGACTGAATTGTCGGCTAGTGATGCATAGACAGCGTCGTAGTCTTTTTTAGTGAAGGATTTGAATCGGTCAAACGCATTGCCATTTTCTTCACCAATGACAGTTGTGGGAAGGCCAACACCGTTGTTAGATGCATTGAAGTATGTAGATTTCCCAGCGAAGGTGCTCCAGCTGTTAGTCTTATAGATAGAATCAAGTACCTGTATTACGGAAGCCCCAAGGCCTTTGGTTGCAGATGTGATAACAGTTTCGCTGTCATATCTCTGATCGACGTCAACCCCGATAACCTTTTTACCAGCTTCTGCTGCTGCCGACATAACACTCTTACCTACGGAACCGCCGCAAGCAAAGATAACCTCGGTACCTTCTTGATACATGGTTTTTGCTGTAGCCTTATTAGTATCAGTTTCTGCAAAATCACCCGTATAATGATAAGTCACAGAAATTGAACCTTCAGGAAGACCCAATTTAACCGCAGCAGCCTCTGCGCCCTGCAAATAGCCATAGCCGAATGCCTGAACAGCAGGTACGGCCATACCTCCCATAAAGCCTAACTTCGTCATGCCGTCCATAACTGCAGCATAACCGGCAAGATAACCAGGTTCTTCTTCTGAGTACAATATGCTTGCAACATTTTCATTCGTTTTAAAGGTTTTGTAATCGGCAGTATGAGGTGTTCCATCTAAGAGGATGAATTTTACTTCCGGGTACTTAGTTTGTGCTTCGTAGATCGGAACCTCAAACAGATAACCTGGAGTTACAACAACCTTTGCGCCACCGGTGACAGCTAAATCGATAGCTGCAAGATAGCCTGCGTCTGAAGCTTCTTCAGGCTTGTAATACTTGTGGGAAATTTTGTTTTCCTCCGCAAATTTAACAACGCCTTCCCACGCACCTTGGTTAAAGGACTTGTCATCGATGTTGCCTTTGTCGGTAATCAGAGCGATTTCGAAGCCTTTACTTGATTCACCGCCTGTGCTGGCTGTACCCCCGCAGCCTGTAACCATTGTGACGCATAACAACAGAACCAATAGTATTGCCGAAAGTCTTTTCATGAATGCTCCCCCTCCTAATATTTCTATACTGATAAAATACTACCAAAAGTATTTTATCATCCTTATATTAATTTACAACTATTTTCAGATAATTATAATTTGGGGCAAGGAAAGAAAAAGGATTTAAAACTAATTATTTAATATTATTTTAGAGAGGATTCGTGTCAAGAGCGTTGAAGTTTTAAATTGGATATAGTTATTAATTGTTGAACTTAAAAGAGTCAGGAATATAAAGAGTTTGTTACTCTAATTCGCCTAGGAAAGGAAGTGCGAAAAATGAGTCATGGGGAAATGGAGAGTGAATCCAACTATCAAGTTGTTTACAGTAAACTTTGGCAGGATATAAAAAAGCGTAGCCCTAAAGAGATAACAGCTGTACGTTCAGTTTCCTACAACAGTGACACCCGTCAGTTTATTGTAATGTTCTTTAATGAGGAGTATATTGTAAATTGGGATAATGAAATAATTTTCCGGAAAACGGATGGATTTTTTCCAGATGTTATGGCTACAATTATTATGCTTAATTATTTAGCTTGTGCGCAGCCGCTGCCGGAATCTGATCCCAAGTGGGTAAGTGTCAAAGAAATACCAGGCGGGATGATTTTTTATTCTGCTTTTCATAAAAGGGCTATTTTAGTGTTAACGGAGATTTTTGGACATCAGGCTTATAAGTTATTGCACGCTGCCCAATCCTTAGGCGGTGAAACAGCTCCTTTTGGTGATTCATCCGTAGTTTTCAAAGCATTTCCGGAGGTCCCTTTGTGTGTTATAGTTTGGGAAGGAGATGAAGAAGTTCGGGCTAATGCAACGGTGCTTTATGATCCTTCTATAAGAAGCTTGCTGCCTAGCGGGATTATTATTGATCTTGGTATATACCTTGCCGGTGAGCTGAAAAGACTGGCTGAGGCGAGTTGTAACTGATTGAGCAACGAAAATTTTATTTCTAACATAAATAGGAGGAAAGCTAATGGATTGGCATTATGAAAATGGGCGGATTTATGGTACGGATGAAAAAGGTGAACTGATGTGTGAGGCTACCTTTGTCCGGAAAGAAAATGGAGAGATGAATATCGATCATACCTATGTTAATCATGATTTAAGAGGTCAGGGAGCAGCCGGAAAGATGATGGAAGCTGTTGCTGAGTATTTTAGGAAAGAAGGGTATCGAACGACAGCTTCATGTTCCTATGCGAATATTTGGCTTAAGCGTCATGAAAAGCAATACGCAGAAATTCTTTCCGAGACGATTGGGGAACAAGCTGCTGCATGTAAGATTGATGGAAAACATTAATTAGGATATCAATTGTATTTCCGGTTATCCTATTAGAGGTCACAGTTCTTAAGTGCAGGAATAAGAATGAGCAGAAAGCTTAAGGAGGGACTTACTTATGGGAAACAAGAATGATCAAGATACTGGCAACGGGCCAGGAAAAGGACAAAGTAAAGGAGCTGGACCTCGCAAGGGGAAAGCCAAAGGAAAAGGGTAAAAAAGGTCGTGTGTTTTTAAAAACATAATGCCCTAGAGCATATCTGGGGCATTATGTTTTAAGGGAAACGTTGCATACAGTATTTGTGAGAAAAGTGGTTTAATGCGAATTTAGAAACGAGGCACAATAAATTGATTAACATCTATTTGCTTTTTTTGAGTATCGGTCATTTAGTGGTTGATTTGGGACAGGGGATTTTGCCGATTTTAACCCCTTTACTGGCGGAAAGTTTTCACCTTAGCTATTTTCAAGTAGGGATTATTGCTTTAGCCTTTACATTTACGTCAGCTCTTATCCAGCCGGTTTTTGGGGTGTTAAGCGACCGGTTCAGTATGCCTTGGTTAATGCCGGTCAGTCTTTTTCTTTCAGGTTTTGGTTTAGCCATGACGGGTATGGTGCACTCTTATGGTCTTTTGTTGGTGGCGGTACTCTTAAGTGGTATGGGAGTGGCCGGATACCATCCCGAAGGATCAAAATTGGCCCATTTCCTCAGCGAAGACAGTAAAGCCGGGGCTTCTATGGCGGTTTTCTCCGTGGGAGGAAATCTGGGTTTTGGACTTGGTCCTATGTTAGCGGTGTTTGTCTTAAGCTTTGCCGGACTGAGGTCCATTCAAGGCGTCATGATTCCGGGAGTTTTAGCCGCCTTGTTATTCATGTTCTTATTGCCGAAATTTAAGAACATCTTGGCCGAAAAAACTCATGCTCAAAAAAAAGTCATAGAGAAAACAAAAAACGCAAAAAATAGGGTGGGAAGTTTAGTTATATTAATGCTCTACGTAACCACAAGATCATGGATACAATCCGGTATTATTTATTTCATACCATTTTATTTCCCGAGTTTTAAGGGGATTGCCGAACCCGAATACTTAGTGAGTACCTTTTTAATCGCAGGGGCAGTAGGCACAATTTTAGGCGGGCCATTCGCTGATCGCTTCGGTGGAAAGAAGGGGATGTTAGTTTCCATGGTTGTCTGTTTAGTCACCCTTTATCCTTTTATACATTTAAACGGTGCTTTGCTTCCCATTTTAGCTTTCATTGTCGGAGCGGCGCTGATTTCGACGTTTTCAACAACCGTGGTATTTGGACAACGGTTATTACCTAATAATATTGGTCTAGCTTCGGGTATGCTGCTGGGTTTTGGAGTCGGTATGGGTTCCGTTGGGGTAACCTTACTTGGAGTAGTCGCTGATCATGTTGGGCTGCCTATTACTATGAATATCATCAGTGTGCTCCCCGTCCTGGGGATTATCCTTGCCGTTGCCCTGCCGGATGTTAGAGCAAGAAAATCGGTTTCTAAACTGGACGTGGCGAATGCCAGCAAATAAAAAGAGGAGGCGGCCATGGCAATAAACTCTATCCAACACCAAGACTTTTTTCTCGTCAAAGACGACGATGAGGGGAATTCTTTTTATGGTTTTGATCAAGAATGGTATAATACATTATGGCAGAGGCGAGCCGGCTGTGGACCGACGGTAGTGGCTAATATTGTCAACTATTTGAACTGTACTCGTCATGGTGGGAAGCATCTGCCTTTAACTAAAAAAGAGGCCCTTGCAATCATGGAGGACGTCTATCAGTATGTAACTCCCACACTTAGGGGAATCCCATCGACGCAGCTCCTCTATGATAAGGTACTTGACTATGCTAAAAATACGGGATTAGATATCCAGCTTGAGGTTTTGAATGTTCCAGAAAAGTGGGCGTTAAGGCCCGATTTTCAGCAGCTCATCTCATTTTTGCAAAAAGCATTGGCTAAGAATACACCTTTGGCTTTTTTAAATTTAGATAATGGGGCAGAGAAACGATTGGATTCTTGGCATTGGGTGACTATTATCTCTCTAGACCATAAAGAGAACACGAACAGCGCTATCATTAACATTTTAGACGGAGGAAAAATTCAGGAAATCGATCTTGGCCAATGGTTCCATACTACAAAACTAGGCGGTGGTTTTGTGAGTTTTGATGTTAGTTATTGACAACGTGAGTCGAAAATGTTACTATACAATTCCGGCCCGAAAGTTTAAGTTAATCGAAAAGTAAGGCCAGAATGCGCTCGTAGCCCAGCTGGATAGAGCGTCTGACTACGAATCAGAAGGCCGGGAGTTCGAATCTCTCCGAGCGCACCAGTTAGTTTTTAAATAAGGTATTGAGTCCTTGAGTTCTTCTCTGGCTTAATATATTGGGCCATTAGCTCAGTTGGCTAGAGCACCTGACTTTTAATCAGGGTGTCCCGCGTTCGAGTCGCGGATGGCCCACCAAAGTGATTGCGGGTGTAACTCAGTGGTAGAGTGTCACCTTCCCAAGGTGAAGGTCGCGAGTTCGAATCTCGTCTCCCGCTCCATGGTGGATATGGCGAAGTGGTTAACGCACCGGATTGTGGCTCCGGCACTCGTGGGTTCAAGTCCCATTATCCACCCCAATACATAGGGGATTAGTTTAATGGTAGAACTGCGGTCTCCAAAACCGTTAGTGTGGGTTCAACTCCTGCATCCCCTGCCAATCCTTGCGGCCCGTTGGTCAAGCGGTCTAAGACACCGCCCTTTCACGGCGGTTACACGGGTTCGAATCCCGTACGGGTCACCAAAAAGTATACCTGCGGCCCCGTGGTGTAGTGGTCAACATGCCTGCCTGTCACGCAGGAGATCGTCGGTTCAAATCCGATCGGGGTCGCCATTATTTTTCTATTTGGCGGCATAGCCAAGTGGTAAGGCAGAGGTCTGCAAAACCTCTATTCCTCAGTTCAAATCTGAGTGCCGCCTCCAATCAATTTGCCGATGTGGCGTAATTGGCAGACGCACGGGACTTAAAATCCCGCGGAGTAACATCCGTACCGGTTCGACTCCGGTCATCGGCACCAACTATGAAACCCTTTATAACCCTTGAAATTCTTAAAGGTATGAATTTCAAGGGTTTTTTATACTAATCAGAAAGTATAACTTCCGTTGCATACTTTCTGAACAACTATGGCAGTATTCCAAATTCCTCAGGGGATATTTCTCGCTGAAAAGTATCAACCGGCGGATCAGTACGGTTAATTTCTTGAATCATAGCCTTAACACCAGGTGAAACTTCTTGGATAAATTGGTGAAGTTTGACGATGGTTAAACCTCCCTCAAACACCAGTTTCCCATTCAAATAGTTATTGAAATCATACTCCTTGCTTGAAAAGTATGCTTCGAATTTCTCTTCAATCATTGCCGGGCCAAACATAGCTGCCTCTCGGCAAATAAATAAGCGGCATAAGGGGGGAATAGCATCCTTTGGCAAGACACAACCAATGTCAGTTGCGAAGGGACATTGGCTTAAACCCATTTTCATTTCTACCATAATTCCGTTAAAGCTTCTAATAATTTGACCCCTATTAAAAATTTCAATATAAATTTGAGGGTAATTGAGATATAAGAATACTAAATCAAACAGGCAGAATTCCGGTTCATAGGAACAGCATCCCAGCTTAATGTCCGTAGTATTGCGATAGCACATTGAACAAAGGTTGGTACTGATACTAGGACGCAAGGGGTCGTTAATAAATTTAAATTCTGCTAACATTTGCAAGATCTCCTATTGCATTTAGATTACATAGGAACTATAGCTTTTTTGATGGTACAAGACAAGTCCTTTTTAGACTGTATCATAAAAAACCAGTAAAACTCACAATATAGAGGCCCAGCATGTCCCATTTTGAAATGGGCGTTTCAAACTGGGACATGCCGTGTATTACCATCGCGAGCCAGGCCTCATATTCTCAACCACCCACCGGTGGGAAAACATTGAAATCAGGGTTGAAGCAACGCTTGCTGCATGATAACATGACAATATACATGCTTTCCGCCTTGGACAACTAGGATGGTACGAATCGACCATACCGTTATGTTAACCAAAGATGGAGGCAATTTAAATGAAGGCCCGACTGCTTGTACCTAAAGAGGACTGAGACGGAAGGGGGGCTTTGCTGTATCAGTGTGCCTTCTGACTTGATGTCAGAGGGCTTTTTGCGTCTTGATGAAAAACCATTGAATTATGGCAGGAGGACCGGAAACCAAGAAGGGATGGATGGAGGATGAAAAAAACCATTGAATTGGTTATGAACATGAAAAAAGCGGGAAAAAGGATTACGATGCTAACCTGTTATGACTATCCTACCGCTGTTATGCAGGAGAAGGCGGGGGTTGACGTTATCTTTGTCGGGGATAGTGTCGGCACCAATATGCTTGGGTATGAGAGTGCCGTGGAAGTAACCATGGATGATATGCTGCATCATTTAAAAGCCGTCAGAAGGGGCGTTAAAGATGCCCTATTGCTTGCCGACATGCCGTATCGATCCTATGAAACCGATGAAATAGCTTTACAAAACGCCCGGTTGTTTATACAGGCAGGAGCTGATGCCGTTAAGCTTGAAGGACGAGAGGAACTGGTGGTTGAATACTTAACCAAGAATAATATTGATGTTGTCGGACATTTAGGTTTTACGCCTCAGACTCATGACAAAGCCTCAGTACAAGGGAAAACCTTTGAACAAGCTAAAGAACTGTTAGAAAGTGCCCTGAGTCTAGAGAAAGCGGGGATAAAGTTACTGGTCTTAGAAATGGTTCCCGAGGAAGTTGCAGGATTAATATCTAAACAATTAAAAATTCCGACCATTGGCATTGCAGCAGGGAGATATTGTGATGGCCAGGTTCAAGTCATCAATGATTTGTTGGGGATGACACAAAGAAAACTTGTTCATGTAAAAGAGTATGCAGATTATAAGACGTCCACGTTTCAAGCCGTTAAAAGCTATAAAGATGAAGTGGAAAACGGACTTTTTCCAGAGAAAAATAATGTTCGAATCATGGATAGCGGTGAATTACAGGAATTTAAAGCCTTGTTTGGTTAAAAAAGACCTACAGCAGTGAATTGCAAATAACACCTCCCGGTGGATTCCGGGAGGTGTTGATTTTAGAAGGTGTCGTTGAATTCTTAATAGTTTCTTCATAAGTTATTCATTGTTTTGCCAATTATTTTTAATACTTATTGATCTAAAATCTTTAACAAAAAATATTGCAAAGGAAGGATGGACATGAATAATAATGGCAGTTCTCCCCGTATGGCGTTAGTGACTGGTTTAGTAGGCGCACTGATAGGAGGAGTTATATCAGCCGGACTTATGATTTCGGTGTACACTAACAAGCCGCAAACTGGGGTCAAAATGCCTATTTCAGTTACTCAGCCAGTATCTCAAGGAATTAAGGTTGACTACAATCCATCGTCCTATCCGGTTACAGAGATAGCCCAAAACGTCGGGCCGGCAGATCAAGCAGGCTTAAAACAGGGTGATATCATTACACACATCAACGATGCCGCCATTTCCGACTCAGCAGGCTTGACCCATGAATTATTTAAATATAATCCTAATGATAAAGTAAAGTTAACCAATTATCGCAATGGATCTTCCCATATGGTTACTGTAACACTAACTGAGATAAAAAGTGAATAAAGACAAACCTTTCTTTGATGATGGATTCCCTGACTATCTAATCCGGGTAAGATAATTTATAATAATAAGGGATTGGAAAGGGGGCATAATTATGAATCACCGACAATTGGTCCTGGATGAAAACAGCGAATTTCAATTTCATTGTCATGATGGGCTGGATTGCTTTAAAAAGTGCTGCCGGGACATTAATATTTATCTTACTCCTTACGATGTCTTGCGAATGAAAAATTCTTTAGGCCTCCCATCTGGAGAATTTTTGGAAAAGTATACCCTTAAGGTACAGGCGCCTCACACCGGATTTACCTTTGTACAAATCAAAATGTCCGAAGAGGATAATCTGAAATGTCCCTTCATCACAGGTAAGGGATGTCAGGTTTATCTGGAGAGGCCATGGTCTTGCCGGATTGCTCCGGTGGACATGCTTGGGGGAGGCAAGTATTCCTTTATCTTTGAAAGTTCCCGCTGCCATGGTCTTAAAGAGCCTAAGGTACAAACCATTAAAGAATGGATTAGCGACCAAGGTTTAGAGATCTACGAAGAAATGGAAGAGGGTTTTAATGAAATACCTAAACATCTCAAACTTACCGGCAGCAAGGCCAGAGATAAAAAAATCAGTGATCTTTTCTTCACGGCCTGTTATGATCTGGATAAATTCAGATGTTTATTAATGAATAATCCTTACGTGTTTGAAAGAATGAATTTGAGTGAGGAACAAATACAGGGAATCAGACAAGATGACATTCAGCTAATGAAATTTGGCTTTAAACTGTTAGTGTCGGGAGAGGATAGCTTAAACGATTTCTCCCTGGAGGATTGAATAGTCTGCTTTGACGGGCTTCGATTATCTTTTCGAAGTCCTCTTTCTGTTTGTCAGGATTATTAAGAACTTGGAAAATAGATTAATATATTTTATGGTTTTAGTTAAACTAAAAATCGTGGCTTATATTGCAAAATCCATAATTCTACAAAGATGAGGAGGTTCTGCTTGTGAAGGTTGCCCTGGAATGCATTCCTTGCTACTTAAAGCAGACGATTAATACAATTGCCCAAACAAAAATCCCTGAGGAAAAAGCCAGAGAAATAATTTATCAAATTTTATCCCTCCTGCCTGAATGCGATCCCCAAGGAACTCCGGCAGAAAACTCGACGGTTGTTCTGAGAAGGGTTAATGAGTTGTTGGGAATCCAAGACCCCTTTCTAAAAGCAAAGAAAGAATCCAACCATCTGGCCCTAAAACTTTTACCTCAGTTAAGAGAGAAGATTTCCCGTAATAACGATCCTCTCTTTATGTCGCTGAAAATCGCAGTTGCCGGCAATATTATTGATATGGGCATTCTGAAAGATTTTGATGTTGAGGGGAGTATCCGGGAGGCTATGGAGAAAGACTTTGCCCGGGATGATTACGAGGACTTCCAGAAACAATTAAAGGATGCACGTAGTGTATTAATTCTTGGAGATAATAGCGGTGAAATTGCTTTTGATCGACTTTTAGCGGAACAACTCCTTGAACAGGGGGTTGAGGTGACCTATGCGGTTAAAGATCAGCCGATTTTGAATGACGCTACTATGGCAGATGCGGATCATGTAGGTATCACAGAGAAGATACGCGTTATTTCTAATGGCAGCGGTTTTTTAGGGACCGTTTTGAAGGATTGCTCTGAAGAATTTAAACAGGTCTATGAGAATTCTGACATCATTATCAGTAAAGGGCAGGCAAATTATGAATCCATAGAAGCTCTTGGCAGGGAGGACAGAAGGCTGTTTTTCTTACTGCGGGCCAAATGCGAGATTGTAGCAGACAATTTAGAGGTTGAGCTTGGACAAATGGTCTTTTGTCACAGTTAAAGGGACGGGCTGTCTAGCTTCTAGGAGGCAGATTTAATTAGGTAAATAATATCATCCACAAAACCTTGTCTGGGATTTGTGAATGCACTAATATCTTTGAGAGCGTTTTGAGAGAGGGGTTCGATATCACCTGCTTTTAGCCCCATTTCCGTTAAATTGCCTGGGATCTCGATTTTAGATCTTAATTCATGGATTGAGTCAATGATGATATCAATTGCTTGAATTCGGTTGCGGGTTATAGGTCCAATGGCTTCACACAGCTGAAAGATTCTTTCTTCCGGTATGGATGGGGAATTGAATTCAAACACATAAGGCAATAGGACGGCGTTATAGCAGCCGTGGGTTTGATTATAGAATCCTCCCAATTGATGAGCCATACAGTGTACGTAGCCCAATCCGGCATTGTTAAAAGCCATACCTGCCATAGTATTGGCAAACATCATTTTTTCCCGGGCTTCAAGATCATTGCCGTTTTCATAAGCTCTGGGCAGATACTCGAAAGCTAATCTTATGGCCTTTAGTGCTAAAGAATCAGTGATAGGAGAAGCTTCTGTTGAGACAAAGGCTTCAATGGCATGGGAAACAACGTCAATACCGGAGCTGGCGGTGACCTCTTTGGGCATGGTGGTCATAAATATTGGGTCGTTGACTGAGATATAGGGAGTTAGAAAAGGAGAAGCGACGGCCATTTTCACTTTCCTGGATTGGTCGGTTATAATGGCAAACATGGTTAATTCAGCCGCAGACCCAGCGGTGGTATTGATGGCAATATGCGGGATAGCCGGTTTGGTGACTTTATTAAACCCTTCATAATCATTGATTGAACCGCCATTGGTACCTACTGTCGCTATTGCTTTGGCACAATCGTGATTTGTTCCACCGCCGATGGATATAATCAGTTTATAATTACGTTTAAACACATTAAAACCTTTTTTAAGATAGGTTAAACCGTCCTCAACAAACGAAACCGTAGGGTTGGGATGTAAAATACCGTCAAAAATATCATATGAAATGAAAAGATTTTTTAAGATTCTCTCGATACTATCTACATAGCCGAGGCTTATCATATTTTTATCGGTTACGATTAATACTTTGCTGAGCTTAAAGGATAATAATTGGTTTGGCAGGTCTTTGATTGCCCCTGTACCCATGAGATTCGTTTTCGGCAGGAGAAAATTATGAGTGTTTTCCAAGGGAAATCCCTCCATTCAATTTATAATAACCCCAGGTGGCTAGCCCAAACCACACAGAAAAACCGAACAGAGGCAGCCAAAAACGGCTGGATGCATTTAAAATCCCCATATCAATAACCATGTTATAATACATGATGGAAAAAAAGATTCCACCGCCAATGAAGATATAATTTAAAGGTCTTTGCTGAGGCAAGAAGTAGAAATATAAAATAAAAAAAATAGACCAAGATACATTAGGAAAGATATGAACCCCTATAAAACCAAAGGGGCCGAAATTTGTCCAAGAGAATAAGCCGGTGATATATCCAAAAAGATGCACGATTACGTCCAGCATTCCTCCGAAAATGATTCCATAAATAGACAGACGGCGAATTTCACTTTTGGGAACATTGGCAATCAAAATTATTGAAAAAATAGAGGTGAAGATTGGATATACCAAAAATTTGGGCATGATCAGGTCTCCTTTTGGTTGCAGTTATCACAATCTAGATTATCCACTTCTTGTCCATAATATTTGTCAGTGGATTTGACAAATTTCAGCTTGACGGAGATCTCTATACAGCCAGCTTTTGCGTGTGTAAAAAACAAGTGCCTAGAACTCAAGGCACTTGTTTTTTATCGTGGTTGTTAATCAATGATGTATTTCTGAACTACAGGGGTAGGGAAAATGAGATAAAATGTTGTTCCGCTAGTACTTGTATCAATATCCAAACGAGCATTATGAGTCTCTGCAATTCTGTAGCAGGTTGCCAGTCCCAATCCAGTGCCTTTGTCTTTTGTCGTAAAGAAGGGTGTACCTATTTTTTTGAGATTTTCTGGCGGAATGCCGGTTCCTTCATCTTGTATCGCGAGGATTGCTTGATCATATTCCACATAACTTTTAACCGTCAGACAACCTCTTTCCTGCATGGCTTCAAGACCATTTCGAGTTAAATTAAGAATAAGTTGAGTGATCTCTTTGCCATTGAGTTTAAGATAGGGAAGATCTCCTAGCTGGAAACAAAGTTGTTTATTTTGAGTAAAAGCGTCTGCTTCTAGGAGAGGGTATAAATTGTTTAGAATATCATTAAGGTTTTGCAGCTCCAATTCCGTTTGCTTAGTTTGAGACAAAGACAGAAATTCTGTAATAATTGAGTTAGCTCGATCTAATTCCGAAATCATTAATTCAAAGGTAGATTTTTGTGCTGAATAATCAGGTTTTGAACCAAGCAATTGAAGATAGCCACGCACCGTAGTCATAGGATTTCGTATTTCATGGCCTATACCAGCGGCCAATTGACCGACAAGGTTGAGACGGTCAAGCCTTGATATTTCGTTTTCCGCAATTTTTCGGCTTGTAATATCGTGGAAATAGGCGGTAAGTCCTGTTTCTGTGGGATAGGCATAGATCTCAATCCATTGATTATTGAACAATTTGTAGGGGACTTCGAAATTCACCGAGCGTTTTTGATGCATCACTTCCTGAAATTTAATGAAAGTTATATCATCAAAGTTAAAAACCTCTGTAATTTTTTTTCCTAATAGTTCGTTGTGACTTTTGTCAAAGAATTTTTCTCCTGCACGATTAATATAGGTGAATATCCAGTTATAATTAATGGCAAAAAAACAATCCGTCATGCTCTCCAGGATATTATTCATTTCCTTTTGGGTTTTAAGTAATTGTTCATCGGCTAGTTTTTTTTCAGAAATATCTCGATAATAAACAGACAACCCTATTTCAGAGGGATAAACTGCTACTTGATACCAGGTTTTTTTTCGTAAGAAGCTTGGAGTTTCAAAGGTGATAGGGACGTCACTGTGTTTTGCTTCGTGAAAATAGATATCAAATAGGGTGCCTCGAGCTTGAGGGTTAATATCCCAAAACACTTTGTTGAGAAGGTTTGCGCGGGTTAATAATAGCTCCTCTACTTTTTTATTGACAAATGTAAAACGCCAGCGATTATCTAAAACATAGAATGCGTCTGGCATATTATTGATAATATCAGCAATAAGTTGGTTATTCTGAGAAAGCTCGTCCTCTAATTTAATCCGCTCCGTAAGTTGCGTTATGCTTTCTGTCTGCATTCGCTTTATTTCAGTTATATCGTAATATAAGAATAAGATACACTCCTGATCGTCAATTTGTATTTCTTCTGCTGAAATAATACAGGTACCATTTGGACCTGATTGAGTAGCTATAGAACTTTCGAAATTTTTGACACTACCCTTTGTCAAAATAAGTTCGACAATCTTGTTATAGTCACTTTCAGGCACACCAATTTCAGGAGGGGTTTTGCCTATGACCTCTTCATGTTTGAATCCTCTTGTTTCCAGGAAACGCTGGTTAACATCAATATATCGGCTGTCAGCCCTAGAATTGATGCTCATCATAAGAGGACCCAACTGAAAAGCTTTAGAAAAGCTCTCTTTTGCCCGGCGGAGCATTTCCAGCTCTTTTTTTCGTTCAGTAACATCATTAACAATCGCCAGACAAGCTGAATTGTTACTGGCTAGCTGAAAAGTAAAGAAATCGGCGGAAATGTGTCTTTCGTCTTCACAGGGGATTTCTCTGTGTTGGGGAGTTGTACTGTCTTTATAGAGAGTATTAAGCTCTTCGGCAGGTAAAAGACGTTCAATATTTTGTTGAAAGTGTGACTGAGACTTTAGATGATTGCTGATATAAATTGGGCCATGAGCATTAAGAACGATTAAATCCAAGGGACTTGATTTCATGATGGCTTTATAAATTGATCTCTGATCCAACAGTAATTGGATTTTGAAGTGGAATCCTAAGATTATTACTACTGCAAGGCTGGTGAAGCTTATATAAGCAACGAAATCGATGATAGTATCAGACACTATGCCGGTAAGGGCTATGCCTGGGATAAAAGCCCAAAGCCACAGTTTTTTTATGAAAGGGTTGCTTTTGAAATGGTGTAAGAAACAACCCAGGCAAGCATAGGCACAGATTATTAATATCCCTCCGAATGAAATGTCTCCAAGAAATATGAATTGATAGAGACAGCTTATGATAGCAGCAGTTATTGCGGTTTCAAGACCGCCGATAAAACCCGACAGGATCATGGTAATAGGCCGAAAATCATAGAGAAAACCTTTGTTGAGGATATATTCCTGGTAGATTATAAACATTGTAACAAGGGCAAAATAAATACCTAAGATAAAATCAGAATACGGGTGTTTAATCGTTAAGTATAACCATAAGCCAGAGCAGCATAAAAAAATTACTGCTATTTCATAAATTAATAAATCGCTGTAGATAATAGTCCACTCCTAAAAAAAATTCTCTTTAAATTGTACCTTAAAGGACTGTGAAAAAATGTCGAATTAACCAATGATCTTTTTTTAATAGTCATTTATTCCAATTGAAATAACCCAATACAAAGCTTTCTTGAAAATTGAGCATAAAAAACAACGGTTGATGTTTATTTAAGCATTATCGGCCGTTGTTTTAAGGGTTTAGTAATAGAAATAAAATACTAAATTATGGAAGAGGTTTAGTAACAATTTTAAGTTATAATCAATATATTAATATAATAATAAACATAACACCCCTTTAAAGGCAGTAGTCATAACATATCTGATTAGAACAACAAGATATGACAAAGTTTTTTCTTTATTTATAATCCTTCGTAGGTTAAAATGGTATAGTCTCATATTTATATTGAATATTCAGAAAAGTTGGAGAGCTTGGAGGGAAGAACTATGACAGCACAGGAAAAATGCATTATTGAAACTATTTTAGCTGACATTGGCTTAGAACCTTTGTTTGTGGGAGACAATGATTCTGATTCGAATAAAGCACCGGATAGAATTGCAAAGGTAACAAATAAGAAACGAATACCCTATTGACGGGTATTCGTTTCTTACTTGGACATTAGGCAATCGTTATTTCTCTTGCGCATTAGGCAAACCCAAGCCCTGGGAGGGTTGGGGCGATTAGATTCAAATTGGCTGGAAATAAGAGATAGGATTTCGAAATAAGGTTCTATAGAGTTAACAATGTCTGCGGCAGTGCGCTGTGGCGGTCCAGGATGATGGCGCACTTCATCAGCGTTGCCAATAATGCTAAACCACAGGCCGTCTTTTTCTAAGTGAGCTGCAACTTTTTCCGCAAAGTGCCTACGCTCTTCATGGGAGTCTAATGTGTGAAAACAGCCTCTATCAAATGCGAAACCGAAGGGTGCCTTTTCGATGTTCTGTTTTAGGAAATTAACAACCAGAAAAGTACAGTTGCCTTTAATATCTGCAGCTTTTTCCGCAGCTTTCTGTGTTGCTACTTCCGACGTATCAATACCAATAACATCAAAGTCATTTTGAGCAAGCCAAATGGAGTTGTTGCCGGTTCCACAGCCAATATCCAGTGCTTTACAGGGTTTTATGGACATAGATGTAACAGCATGAATTAAATTAAAATCCGGTTTTCCAGTATCCCATGGTGTATCGCCGTCTTTATATCTCTTTTCGAAACTTTCCTCTTTTAGCATCCTTTTACCTCCTTCATGACGGGTTCTTTTTATTATTCTATATTATATATAATTTTTTAGAGTATTGTATCGTGTCGCTCAGTTTCCTGCTGATGAAAGAGTATAAATAATTAGCAGAAGCAGACAATAAATAAACTGTTTAATGTACGAGAACCTATTGATCCAGCAAAGGAGCAAACATGACAACGAGAAAAGCATCCTCTGAAACAGGATGGAACCTGGACAACAGTTATGCACAGCTTCCCGGTTCTTTTTTTACAAGGCTTAAGCCAACTGCTGTTCCCTCACCCAAGCTGATCATTTTCAATGAACCCTTAGCTGTATCCCTGGGGCTAAATGTCTTGGAGCTGCAAAGCCAGGAGGGAATCACGGTATTGGCTGGAAACCGGGTTCCAGAAGGCTCTTTACCTCTTGCCCAAGCATATGCGGGGCACCAATTCGGTCATTTTACCATGTTGGGGGATGGGAGGGCTCTGCTCATTGGTGAACAGATTACTCCCTGCAGTGAACGTGTCGATATTCAGCTTAAGGGTTCCGGCAGGACGCCATACTCTCGCAGAGGGGATGGCCGAGCAACCCTTGGCCCCATGTTACGAGAATACATTATCAGCGAAGCTATGAGCGCCCTTGGCATACCGACCACCCGAAGTCTTGCGGTAGTGACGACAGGCGAATCTGTCTTTCGGGAGACCGAGCTGCCAGGTGCCATTCTAACCCGAGTGGCTGCCAGTCACCTACGGGTGGGTACGTTCCAATATGTTTCTAATTGGTGTTCTATTGAAGAACTTCGGGTTTTGGCAGATTATACCTTGAACAGGCATTTTCCTGATATTGAGGATGTCGAGAATCCCTATCTATTACTGCTAAAGGAAGTTGTTCGGCGTCAAGCAAAGTTAATTGCCAAATGGCAATTGGTTGGTTTTGTTCATGGGGTGATGAATACGGATAACATGGCTCTGAGTGGAGAGACCATTGATTATGGTCCTTGCGCTTTTATGGACACTTATGATCCTGACACAGTATTCAGTTCCATTGATGTTCAAGGCCGTTATGCTTATGGCAATCAGCCTTATATTGCCGGCTGGAATCTGGCTCGATTTGCGGAAACTCTGTTGCCCCTGCTTCATATTAATGAAGCCCAGGCAGTGGAACTAGCTCAAGATGCGATTTCTGATTTTACAGGTTTGTATCGCCATTACTGGTTGGCAGGGATGAGATCGAAACTAGGACTATCTAATGAAGAAAGTCAGGATGAAACCCTGATTGAAAGTCTCTTGAATATGATGCGGAAATATCGTGGGGATTACACTAATACCTTTCGTGCCTTAACCTTAGGCAAACCGGGAGAATCAGCTTTGTTTGACAGCAGGGAATTTACTCTGTGGCACGAGCAATGGCAGGCGAGACAAGCCCGGCAGCAGGAAGGGAAGGCTGCGATGGTTGAGCTGATGCAAAATTTCAATCCTGCAGTAATTCCTCGCAACCATAGAGTGGAAGAAGCCCTGGAAGCTGCAGTGAAACATGAGGATTACAGCGTCATGAAGAAACTTCTTCAGGTGCTTTCCAGTCCATATGTATATTCGTCCGAACAAGAGGATTACTCCATGCTGCCTGAGCCGTCTGAACATCCTTACCGAACCTTCTGCGGCACCTAACCGGAATATAATTAAGGAGCTGTTGCGAAAAAGATATTTGCAACAGCTCCTTGCGTGTATACGACAATCTTAGTCTAAGAAACTCTTCTGCGACGCAGGGCCGCCAATTCTAGATTGATAATAACAATGGCAAGAAGAGTAATTAATCCGCCGACCAATTGAATAGGCAAAACATGTTCGTTTAATATAAGGTAACCGCTGATCACACCGACAACGGGGATCAGATTTAGATAGATCGTTGTAAGGGCAACGTCCAAACGCTTCAAGGCATATGTATAGAATAAATAACCCGCAAATGAACAAAAAACTGCCAGGAATAAGATATTAGCTAAGGCGGTCAATGAAAACATATGCCAGTCCTTATATTCTAAAAGGGACAAAGGGATAAAAAATAAAGTTCCGAAAATTGTCTGATACGTCGTTAAAAACAATCCGGAATATTTTTTTTGAAGAGACTTATTAACCATGGTAAAGAAAGCCCATGACATCATGGCGCATATCATCAAGAGATTCCCCAAAAAATGAGCGGAATTTAGTTCGAGTTTGCCGTTAGCAGTAACTGCCAGGTAAGAACCCCATATGGCAACGAAAACGCCCAAGAGTTTCAGGAAGGAAAGTTTGCTATGAAAAAACAGCACATCAAGCAAAATTGTGATAATTGGTACTACCGAAACAATTAGAGAAGCGTTGGTTGCTGTGGAAAATTTGACCCCGATATTTTCAAATATAAAGTACAAGGTAATACCAAAAATTCCTCCTAGAATCATTTTTGGCAGATCCAACTTATCTAGTTTTGACTGAGGTTCAACCCTGCGGATCATGATCCCCAGCATCAAGGAAGCGATGGCAAAACGAATTAGGGCCATGGTAATAGGGGGAACTTCAATGACTGCTACCTTAATGCTGACATAAGAAATTCCCCAAAAAATAATGACGGCAATCATTGCTAGATTTGCCCAGACTTGTTCTTTAGATTGAACGGGAATAAATTCTCCGTGTAACGACATCTCTTTATTCAACACACTCTTCATCATAACTCTCCGTTCTATTGATTTCCAGTATTTATAATACTACCATACTTTAAGTAACCTTGGAACAAAGATATTGAAATTAATAATTAAGGGATTGCTGCAAAACCAAAATGTTTGTAAAGTGATTTTTTCATAGATAGGGTTTTCAGCCCATGGCATTGTTTCCCGGCACAATGGCAGGATTTTGGTTAAAACAAGTTCAGAGGGTACAACCTTTTATGTTCATTTCACTCTCTCTTAATCTGCGAGCCTTTTGGAATGTTGGCAGATATAAAAATGCATCTAGCCCTTGACTATACAGGAACTAGATGCATTTTTATATTTGTCAGAGACTCAAGTAACTGAGGCTTTTTGTTAAAACACAATACCTAAAGCAATAAGCATAAGAATGGCAATAGTGACAATAGCAATGCCGCAGCCGAAAATAATCATATATTTAGCCTCCTTTTCCATATATTACATAATATTCCTGACTCCAAAAGCTGACACAAAAGAGGATAGAAGAATGAGTCAGTGACGGTAACGGCCTTGGTAACCGGGAAAATTGTCTAATTCCTCGGATTGAAGGAGTCTAAATCCCATTTTAATCCAGAAGCCTCGAGCCTCAGCAACCGACCCCAGAACAATAAACTTAATTCCGAAATCTCCTGCAAAATCCTGAAGCCAGTTCACACAGAAGGAACCGATCCCTTTTCTTAATTGATGAGAAGGAAAGGATAACCAATCCAGATAAATGCCTTGATGATAGTTGCAAAAATGAAACAGGAACTGAGTAAATTCAATTTCTGATGAATCTTCGATACAGACAATACCCGTCTCATCATTCACGATTTCGAAATGAAGGTTGTACTTTTTATTTAAGCGATTTCTTAAGGCCATTACTCGGATCTGAAGGTCTTTGGGGGATAAAGCCTGGTGAGGCTCACTTACTGTAGGGGCTAATGGGACATAAACGAATATTCCTGTATCTCTAGGATTGTTTCGAATACGAGGATTTGAGAGGTCAGGATGAAGATCCCCATGATCACCAATCATGTAAACCACTCCCCTCTAAGAGTCTATGACCTATTGTTTGTTACAGAATATGTAAGTCTAGTCAATATAGACAGAATATTTAAAATATAATTTAGATCTTGACATCGAGCTTATATAGGCAATATACTTCGTGATACAAAGCAATATATTGCCTATATGAGGTGGTGCTAAACTATGAATCGATTGGATAAAGAGAAATTTATATTCGGTAGTCTGTTTCTATTAGCAAACAAAATGCAGGTCAATGGAGATAAGTATTTAGCAGAGGATGATATGACCTTACGGCAGTGGTTTTTGACCATTAGTATTTTACAGTTTGGAGATCACCCGCCTACTTTAAACGAAGTAGCAGAGAAGATGGGGAGTACACGTCAGAATGTCAAGCAGCTCGTCACGAAATTATTGGAAAAAGGGTTTATCACTGTTGAAAAGGATGCAGCAGATGCCAGAGCTATGCGCTTAAAGCTGACTGATAAAAGTGAATCCTTTTGGGAGGGGAGAGAAGAGAAAGATAGAAGGTTTATTACAGATCTTTTCAAGGACCTTACAAATTCTGAATTGAATGTTATGTGTGAAGGCTTGAACAAGCTCCTCGACACAATAAAAGGGATGAATAGGAATGCTTAAGTCAGAAGGCCTAAGAAGAGACAGGAGGAATAGGAAGATGGAGAAGAGCTGTTTGCTGATTATGATTCTTGCCTTGATCATATTGTTGATAGTTTTTTTGACATATCAATCTAAAGGCTTAAATAGAGCTTATCATTCAGAAGTTGACAATGCCTTGGCAAAGGAGAAAAAAAAGGATAATTCAAGACTGACTATGGACGATATCAAACATCTGCCTAAGCCGGTTCAAATGTACCTTAACTATGTGGGAGCTATGGGTAAAGAAAAAGTGCATAATGTCAAACTGAGGTTTGACGGACTTATGAATACCGATAAGAAAAAAGATCGCTGGAGTAAAATTTCTGTAGAGCAATATAATTTCTTTGATCAAACATCTCGATATTTTTATATGAAGGGCAGCAAATCAGGATTGCCTTTCTTGGGATTACATGTGTATGGCGGCGGCGGAGCTTCTATGTTAGTCAAAGCTTTAGGGTTGGTACCTGTCCTTGATCTGAAAAACGAGGAAATGGTTAAGGCAGAAACCGTCACAGTCCTCAATGATATGTGTTTATTTGCCCCGGCGGCTCTCATTGATCCCCGCATTCAATGGGCAACCATTGATCCTTTAACAGTTAATGCAACCTTCACGAATAACGGGATTGAAGCTTCAGCGGTCCTTTCCTTCAATGAAAAAGGAGAATTACTGAACTTTGTTTCTGACGACAGATATCGATTAGCTGCAAATGGTTCCCTCATAAAAGAGAGATGGTCTACCCCTGTGAACTCTTACAAGGTTGTTGACGGTATAAAGACGATTGGCAAGACTGATGATTCGTGGAAAACAGATAACACCGGAGCCTTTTGGCATACACCCGAGGGGGATTATTGTTATATTAAATTAAATGTCATAGACATCCAATACAACGTGAAATAATTAAGATAAGTAGTCGCTAAACATTGACTGAAATAGGAGGATGGGCATGCCTGATGTTTACTCAAACTTCCAAGAGCTGCAGCTATATGAATTAGAAGGACAGGATTATCTCATAAAAAGGAGCCGGGATTGGCATCCGGTTTTAATAGCTGCCCCTCACGGCGGTAATATTGAACCATACACGTCGGATATTGCCCAATGGATTGCCGGTGAAGAATTTGCCTGGTATTCGTTTGAAGGGATAAAGGGTGCAGAGGTTCGTAAGCTGCATATTACAAGTCATCACTTTGATGAACCTTTGCTGTTGACAGGTTTACAGCAAGCTCAAATAGTCATGACTATTCATGGCCTGAAAAACTCTACAGAAGAATTTTTAATGATTGGCGGTTTAGATTCAGACCTAAGTAATAACTTAAGAATAAAACTCCAGCGCTGCGGTTTTCTTGTAAAAGACAGTGAGGAAAAATACCGCGGTGTCCATCCTAGAAATATTTGCAACCGAGGCGTTACCGGTAAAGGGGTTCAATTAGAACTAAGTTTTGCCCTCAGGAAACGAATTAATGAAGACTTGGAATGCAGAGTACGTTTTGTCGGGGCAATAAAATCTGTGATTAGTGCCTACTTTTAAAAATTAACCCTACACCCGTATTTGAACTTCTCAATAGGGTGTAGGGATTTTTTAAATGCAAAATCCAAAAAACCTTTCTGTAAAGGGTATGTTTTTTAAAAGTTATCTTCTTCCGCATCTTCTATGACTGCAACGATATTCTCCTCCTCGAGGGTGGCTTCTACAACTAGCGGTTCTGTTTTGTTGTCTTCTAGGGAATTGGCAGACTCATCCTTTGTCAGCGCACCATGCTGAATTTCGAATACTAACGTTTTTAGATTATCTAAAAGACGTTTTTTCTTCTGCAGCCAACTCTTGCCTGAATCAATAGTTACTTGAGCTTTTTCTTCAACGTCTTGCAGGGCATTTTGCGTCTTATCTTTGATTTCGAGGGCTTTGTCTCCTAATTTTTGGGCCTGGTCTGTGAGATCTTGGCGCAGCTCTTGACCACTTTTGGGAGCCAGCAACAAACCCATTACTGCGCCTGCGACACTTCCAAACAGAGCTGCTTTAATTACTTTCTTATTACCATCCTTACCCACATTGTATCCTCCTTCTTCTTTGCATACAATTATAGGGACATCCACTTTAGCCTTATTCATTATATGCTTCCTTATGGAAAACGGCTTCTGAATCAGAGAAATTGTATTAAAGTTCACACTCCTCTGCGGGTAGACATATGATGGGCTAGGATACTAGTCAATGATTTTTGCGATTTAGGAGGCTGACGATGATAGATAAAGATATTCCAATAATTAACCGAAAGGGAGCGGACTATCCGTTGACAAGTGTTGTGGTCCTAAATAAAGGACATGATGGTGTTGTACAGGCCAATCCGGTTGCTTTTGTACATTTAATAGGGGGTACAAGCTATTCCGTTAAATGTAATCATAAAAATTTAAAATCAGTCGGCATGAAGCCTCCTCAAAGAATTGAAGAGGCTTCATGCACAGAGGCAGTCATAAAAGATTCCATTATTAAGAGGTTTGTCAGAGTCATAAGCATCCTCTTAACGGTAGGAGGAGCTTTGTTTATTGTTAAACACAAACGACTGATGAGTTTTACAAAAACTTGAGATTTAAGTACAAAGGGTAAGGCCTGCTATTGATAATCGAAGTAATCCGATAGTTTTCTCGGACCGGCTAGGATATCCCTGCCAATGAACAGTGTACCATCATCTTTTGTTTTGATATGCCATTTAACAAGAACAATAAAACCTTCACTAATTTCAATAGCAGTAATACTGCGGGGATGTACACCGCTTCCGTCATTAAAATATAAAGGATCACCGATTTCCGGAAACATTGGCCTGTGAGTATGGCCGGCAATGAGCATGTGTTTTTCTCTGGTTACCCATTCGGTTAATTTTTTTTCTACTGCATCTTTCTTTTTGTAATTCTTTGCAGTACTAGTGGGATCATTGAATCCAAATAATTCGAGGGGACGCCATACATATTTGACGAGAAACCTGGAGACCATCCATAAATCATAATCCAGTAAGCTCACTTGATGTCCATGGATCAAAAGAATTTTTTGCTGGGTCTCTCTATGGCTTAAAACCAAACCCTCATGAACCTTAACATTCTCAAATAAAGGAATATATTCTTTTTGCCGTTCATCATAATATTGATATAAGTTCTTTTTTATGTAAGAAGCATTACTTTTAACCATATCATGGTTTCCAAAGATTAAATACAGTCTTCTTTCCGCAAAAAACTTGGAAAGAAGCCAAAAGGCGTTGCTATGTACATAGATAATGTCCGAAAGTTTACTATTCTTCCAGAGTTCGTCACCGTCACCAATCTCGATGTAGGTGAAATTTTCAAGATAATAATGGGTTAGGGCTGCGAAATAGAGATTTTGATTTTTGGAAAAATCATCGGCCCAGCTCCCGTCACCCCTGTGGACGTCACTCATTAAAACAATTCTGGAGGAGTCATCAATAAGAATTTCATCCGCTGATTCGAAGACTTTTGATATACGCTTTAGCACATTCATTAGAAACACCTCATGAAAAGCAGTCATTTTATCTCGGTCCCGTTATTTATTATATTGGTTAGACAGAAAAAGGTGCTTTAGGGATGCATAAACAACATACATTGATCCCGATTGTTATTGGTACAGCCATTGTTCTTGCAGTAATAATTTTTAAACCCACTGCCAGAGAGTTGGCAGTGGGTTTAAAGATTATCATTAAATCATTATTCTTCAATAATTCGTCCGTCCGTTGATATTGTGACAACATGCCAAGGTATTAAGGTTTCGCTATTGATTAAGGATTTTTTAACCGCTTGAACAATACCGCCACAACAAGGGACTTCCATTCTTAGAACTGTGACACTTTTTATCTCATGTTGTTTCAAGATAGCAGTTAGCTTCTCTGAGTAGTCGATATCATCGAGTTTAGGACAGCCAATCAAGGTAATTTTATTGCGCATGAATTTTTGATGGACAGCAGGATAGGCAAATGCGGTGCAATCGGCTGCTATGAGTAAATGGGCGTTATCCAGGTAAGAAGCGTTGATGGGGATTAACTTTAACTGACAGGGCCATTGGTTGAGCTGAGAAGGAGAGCTTTCATCCGATTGAAGTGACGAGGATTCTTGCTTTCTGGCAAGGAGTTTTGCCTGTGTGCCTGGGCAGCCACAAGGCTGAGTTCCATGAGTCTGAGTTTTTCGCTTCTCCATATTTCTTTTGACAGCTTCTTCATCATATTCAACGGTTTCTTTCTCTTCTAAGGTAATTGCGTCAGTAGGGCATTCAGGCAGGCAATCACCGAGACCATCACAATAACTTTCGGAAATCAAACGGGCTTTGCCATTAATGAGCTGAAGGGCGCCTTCGTGACACGCCGTGACACAAAGTCCGCAGCCATTACATTTTTCTTCATCTATGCTTATAATTTTTCTTAGCATTTTTATTCCCCCTAAAAAATTCTTTTGTTTTTACAAGTTCATTATATTACAATGTAATCACTAAGTCGGTAGCTGAGGATACAGAATTGTCGGGGGAGAATCATGTACAAAAAGTATTTGACCAAGGTTTTAGGGGTTAGCTTGTTTGCCGGGATGAATGGTGACTCCATTGAGGCGATGTTAAATTGTCTTAAACCCAAAATATCCTGCTTTAAAAAGAATGATTATATTGTAACTGGCGGAGACCCCTATGAAAGCGTCGGAATTTTGCTTACGGGTTCAGCAACAGTTAGTAAAGAGAATACCTCGGGAAACCGGATCGTCATGACACTTTTAAACCCGGGGGATATCTTTGGTGAGATCGTCGCTTTTTCCAGGCTGATGACATGGCCGGCAACGGTTCAGGCCCAAGAAACCTGTGAAGTATTGTTCCTGCCCAGGGGAAAGATTGTCGGTGATTGTGAAAGAATGTGTCCATGGCATAAAATTCTCGTTCAGAACTTTTTGCGAATTATTTCAGAAAGAGCCATGCTGTTAAACAAGAAAGTAGAATATCTGACGATTAAAAGTATGCGGGGGAAAATCAGTACTTATTTGTTAGAACACTATAACAGAACAGGAAGCAGAAAAATCGTATTACCCTTAAACCGCAATGAGTTAGCGGATTTTTTGAATGTTTCCAGACCTTCCATGTCACGGGAAATGGGAAAAATGAGGGATGAAGGGATTATCGATTTTTATTTGGCGACCATTGAACTATTAGATTTAGAAGCGTTAAAGTTAATGAGTGACTAGCAAATCGACGGCAAAAACCCCTTAAGGAAGGAGCAATTTATGAAAACTCTCTCTTTAAGGGGTCCTATCTATAAATCCTTATTTTATCGCTAGTTCATATAGACGATTAGGTTTGTAATGCCTAAAATAAGAATAGACAAAATAATGGTTCCGCCTATAATAATGAGATTTTGTTTTTTGGTGTTAATTTTATGCCAAGGCACAAAGGACCCCTCCGTATTATCAAATCTTATTTCATAGTAACATTGCTTAAATTTAAAATGTATAGATAGAAGGTCTTAGGTATATAGGGCTAAAGTCCTGCATTCTTCTTGCGATACTGCTAAAATCCGCACTGTGACTGGATTTTGTAGGTGGGATTATTGTTAGACAATCTAATAAAATGAAAGTTGGTTGGGATAATAATGGAAAGTATCACCAAACTCATGGAAAATGATCGTTTTGCTGCTTTTGTCGGCATAGAGCTTTTAGAAGTTAAACCGGGGCATGCGGTTGCTAAAATGGATATCTCCGAGAAACACTTAAATGGAGTGGATATTATTCAGGGAGGAGCCATATTTACCTTAGCGGATTTCGCATTTGCAGCTGCAGCAAATGCTTGTGGAGAAATCACGGTGGCTATCAATGCCAATATCTCATACTATAAAGCGTCCGGCGGCAGGTCTTTGCTGGCAGAAGCAAAAGAAGCTGCCGGATCGGCAAGAATTGTTAATTATAAGGTAGAGGTTTTTAATGAACATCGTGAGAGCATCGCTCAAGTAAATATCACAGGCTACAGGAAGAAAAAAAGCCTTGATCAATAATAGGCGATGTACGAATTAAGGGCAATTGATCAGAGTCTTGGATTCGGGGGTAAGACATGGAAGATAAGCAGGCAGAAGTTCTAAAAGAGTACAGCAGAGCTCGCCTTAATGAAGAAGCTGTCAATGTGGAAAGAATTCATTTTTATAAAACGGATAAGCGAGTTAATCCTAAACAAGAAGATCCGTTTTGGTTTTCTGTTGGTGATGTGCCGATTTTAGTGTCAGCTCCTCATGCAGTTAGACATTACCGGCAAAAAAAGATTAAGATGTCCGATCAATTCACAGGTGCCATTGTTTACCTGCTCAACAAGTTAACGGGTTGTTCAGCAATTGCGGCAACGAAATTATACGGTGGAGACCCCAATGTGGATAATCCATGCATTTACAAAGAAAAAATTCACGATTTATGCGCCAGGCAAAATGTGAAGTATGTATTGGATATTCATGGTTCTGCTCGCGAGAGTGAATTTGATATAGACATAGAAACCAATAGGACAAAGAACCTGTTAGGTAAGACGAGGGCAGCTAACCTGCTAGAAGGGAATTTTCAAGACTTCGGATTACCAAAAATCTCAAGAGATTATTTTAAGGTCTCTGAACCTAATAGTGTGGCTTCATACGTGGCCCGGGAACTGGGGATACCGGCTCTGCAGATCGAGATAAATAAACAATTTCGTGTACCTGCCCAGAATCCTCAAGGTTTTCATCGTCTCATGGGGGCTTTGATAAAAAGTATTCATGAGCTGACTCCTCATTTTTAAATTAATTTTAATAAAAATTTAATTTTATTTAATTAAATATTTGACAAGCTAAATAATTTACGGTAAACTTAATTTTGTTAAGAGGGAGTAGTTGTAATTACAAAGGCAACATACCCGGTAAGGTGCCTTACCTGTCTTTGTAAACCAGTTTGTGGTAACAAGACTTTTAACATAGCCGTCAGGCTGTGTTAAAAGTCTTTTTTTATACTACTCAGAAAGTATAACCTTGGGTACTTGGCATCCCGACACCTCGCCGGCTATGGCAGTGTTCTGGACCTCGAACATCTTCGAGTCATGGCCAATGTAAGTGCAGTTTAGCGGCCGCTGATCAAAGTGCACTTTTGATTTAAAGGTAAGGAGTGATTGTTTCGTAAATACTAGAAGAACCTACGAAATAGAAATAATGTTTAGGGAGGTTTAAATCGTGGACTTTTTCCAAAAAGAAGCCGAAGAAGTCATCATTGAATTACAGAGTAATGAAGAGACGGGATTATCAGCGGTAGAAGCTGATAAAAGAATTAAACAGTATGGCAAAAATGTCTTTACGCCAAAAGAAAAGGATAGTATCTTTGCCAAAATAATTGACAGCCTAAAAGAGCCACTGATTTTAATACTTTTGATTTCCGGTGTCATTTCTTTAGCCATGGGTCATCTTGCAGATGGTTTAGGGATTTTTGCTGCAGTTCTGATCGCAACCTCTATCTCAATTATTCAAGAAGGCAAGTCGGACAAAGCTTTTGAAGCCTTGTCCAAGCTGAGTGAAGATGTTCATGTGAAAGTGGTACGAGATCAGGAAATTGTTTTGCTTTCCCAAAGTGAATTGACAATTGGAGACATTATTCATTTAGAGACCGGGGATAAAGTTCCGGCTGATGCCAGGATCATCCATTCATCAAGCCTGGGAATTGATGAATCCATGCTAACGGGTGAAGCGGAAGCCGCTTCAAAAAATTCTTCTAAAATTGATCGAGTTGATTGCCCCTTGGCAGAGCGAAAAAATATGCTCTACTCAGGGACGATGGTTATCGAAGGAAGGGCAATCGCCATTGTGACTTCCATCGGCGATAGAACAGAG
Organism: Desulfosporosinus orientis DSM 765; assembly: GCF_000235605.1. Taxonomy (GTDB): domain Bacteria; phylum Bacillota; class Desulfitobacteriia; order Desulfitobacteriales; family Desulfitobacteriaceae; genus Desulfosporosinus; species Desulfosporosinus orientis. The sequence continues at coordinate 3,751,026 of NC_016584.1, read as the reverse complement.
ATGGGCAAAATCGCCGATGAGCTCAAGGGTGAATTGAATGCAGAGACCCCCCTTCAAGAGAAATTAGCGGATCTTGGCAAACGGATTTCCATTATCGGCTCTATTGTAGCGGCGGCAATCTTCCTTTTTGAAGTCTTTCGGATGTACACTCAGGGGATTCTTGTCCTGGATAATATAGGAACAGCGCTTCCAGGGATTAAAGATGCTTTTGTAACTTCAGTGGCTTTGATTGTTGCTGCGGTACCTGAAGGTCTGCCCACCATGGTGGCCATCACTCTGGCCTTTAATATGCAGAAAATGGCTAAAAACAATGCCCTCGTGCGAAAATTGATTGCTTGTGAAACTATCGGCTCAGTCAATGTTATTTGTTCAGACAAAACCGGAACGCTGACTGAAAATAAGATGACCGTGGTTGAGGTTTGGTCTGACGGCAAAGAGGTTCCAGTGGATCAGCTTCGCAATCAAGAAATGCTCATGAATTTTTGTCTGAATTCCACAGCGGATATTTCCCAACAAGGAGAGAACTATGAGTTCTTGGGAAATCCCACGGAGTGTTCTCTCCTTGTTTGCGCGGACAAAAATAATGTAAACTATCTCCACTACCGTAAACAGTATAGTGAGCCGGTAAGTGAGTACAATTTTACCTCAGCCCGAAAAATGATGTCCACCGCTTATGAGACGGATCAAGGCTTCAGACTCTATACCAAGGGTTCGCCGGAAAAAGTGTTAAGCATTTGTAACCGGATTTTATATAATGGTGTAATTATCCCGATGACCCAGGAGCACATCCAGGAAATCGAAGCTAAGATCAAAGATCTGCAGGATAATGCCCGCAGAGTTCTGGCCTTTGCCTTTACTGATTTTGCTGAAGAACCCCAATGGGAAGATATCTATAATGTGGAAAAGAATCTGGTATATACCGGTTTTGTAGGAATCGAGGATCCCTTGCGTTCGGATGTCAAAGAAGCTATTAATCATTGCCGGCAGGCGGGTATTACCGTAAAGATTTTGACAGGAGACAATATCAACACAGCCCGGGCTATTGCAACTCAATTGGGAATTGTCAAGGAAGACTCTTTAGTTTTGGAAGTGACAGACATTGATGCCATGAGCGACGAAGAATTAAAGAGCAAGCTTCCCAAGATTGTGGTTATTGCCAGGTCAAATCCTACGGCTAAGATGAGAGTAGTTAAGCTTTTACAGGAGATTAATGCGTCAGTTGTTGTAACAGGGGACGGAATTAATGACGCACCTGCTTTAAAAGCAGCAGATGTCGGTGTTGCCATGGGAATTGCAGGTACAGAAGTGTCCAAAGAAGCATCGGATATTGTGTTGTTGGATGACTCTTTCTCAACAATCGTCAAGGCGATTAAATGGGGAAGAGGGATTTATGAGAACTTTCAGCGTTTTATCCAGTTCCAGCTAACGGTTAATGTTGTCGCCTTTCTTACCGTCATTTTGGCAGAAGTTATGGGGTATGCCATGCCATTCACGACCTTACAGTTATTATGGGTGAACATTATCATGGACGGTCCCCCGGCCCTGACTTTAGGGCTTGAACCTCCCAGAGAACATTTGCTTAAACAGCAGCCTATTAAGCGTAACGCATCGATTGTAACCAAAGATATGCTTTTGAAAATCGTCGCCAATGGCATGTTCATTGTTGCTGCACTGTTGTTTGTCATGAATACACAACTGCTCGGCGGTACAGAAGCTCAGCAATCAACTATCGTGTTTACTTCCTTTGTCTTGTTCCAGCTCTGGAATGCCTTTAACAGCCGGGAGTTTGGCGTCAGAAGCATTTTCCCAAATCTGCTTAAAAATAAAATGATGGTGGGAGTCATCATCTTGACCTTCTTCATTCAGGTCCTGGTAACACAATTTGGCGGAGAAGTATTCAAAACCGTGCCGCTGGATTTAACTTTGTGGGTTAAGATGATAGGGTTTACCTTTAGTATTGTAATATTTAGTGAAGCTCTAAAGCTGATTATGAGACTGTTTCAAGGAAATCCTCAAAAAGCTTAGAATTGATTAATAAAGAGCTGTTGCAAAATTCGCAACAGCTCCTCTCTTTGTCACCCTGATAAAGACCCGAAAAACATGCATCTAAAGAATCCATAGACAAGAAAGGCAGGGCAGTTTCGTCCACAGGAGCGAACCCATTGCATGGAGAGGCGGTATAAGCCCACAAGCGGCTGCGGGGATTGCGGAGCCTGGTTTACACCAGGAACTACCCGGAGGTTTGGCGGAGCTCGCAGCCGCGAATGGGCGAGCCTCGGAATGCTGCGGTACGAAGACACTGTCTTCGCACGAATTAACTTACTTGCACGGATGTGGCGAAGCTGCCCGACCCTGGAAGCACACTCGTTTCATCCTCTGCTGGCGTTCCGCATCAGCGGCATGGTAGGCTATCCTGAAAAACTCCAAAAAACCATTATCATCTTAATGTTTGTAATGATAAGATATGGGTAGCCTAAGATTTAGGATCATATTGAGGAGGACACTAACATTGGTAATTATCAAAACTGAAAAAGAAATTGAACTTATGGCTGATGCAGCTAAGGTTTTGACTGCCTGCCACAGAGAACTCCGTTCCTTAATTCGTCCGGGGATCACATCCTGGGAAATCGATAACTTTGCGGAAAAGTTTATTCGTTCCCATGGTGCAACCCCTGAGCAAAAAGGATATAAGGGGTATCCCTATGCTACCTGTGCGTCTGTCAATGATGAAATTTGCCATGGATTTCCCACTAAAGAACCTCTCAAGGAGGGTGATATTGTCGGAATTGATATGGTTGTTAACCTGGGCGGGTGGCTTGCTGACTCTGCCTGGACGTATCCTGTAGGTAAGTTATCTCAAGACGCAGAACGATTGCTGAAGGTTACTAAGGAATGCCTCTACTTAGGTATTGAAGCTGCAGTTATAGGCAATCGAATTGGAGATGTTTCTCATGCCATCCAAAGCCATGCGGAAGCCGAAGGCTACTCAGTTGTCCGTGACTTTATGGGCCATGGCATTGGGAAGATAATGCATGAAGATTTACAAGTTCCTCATTTCGGCCGCCCTCATCGAGGAGAGAGACTACGTGAAGGGATGGTCTTTACCATTGAACCGATGATTAATATTGGTTCCTATCGCCTTAAGATTGATTCGAATCATTGGACAGCCAGGACGATAGACGGCAGCCTTTCCGCTCAGTATGAACATACTATCGCTATTGGCAAGGACGGTCCTTTGGTATTAACTGAACAGGACTAAGAGCCAAAGCCTCATACTTTCCAGCGTTTGCGGAGCACTATGAACCTCAGCATCAGCCAATTTCTTATTTTAGTAATTCTCCAGAGGATTTTTTGAAAAAAAGTCATTTGAATTCCCTCCTTATGTGACAGCTTTATGTTATGTTTCCCAATTTTTTAAAAACCAGTCTAAATTAATCCGTGGATAGACTGGAATTTGGGGCAAACTAGTATTACCTCAGCTGTTAAGGAGTGATAGGATGAGTTTTCTCAAGGAATTTAAGGAGTTCGCAACCAAGGGTAATGTTGTGGATTTAGCAGTCGGTGTGATCATTGGAGGCGCTTTCGGCAAAATTGTATCCTCTCTGGTTGCTGATATTATCATGCCTCCCATTGGACTGGTTGTGGGAGGAGTAAAATTTACCGATATCAAGCTTAAGCTTAAAGATCCGGTGACGGATGCTTCGGGAAAGGTCATACAAGAGGCTGTAACAATGAACATCGGCACCTTTATTCAGACGACATTGGACTTTCTGATTATAGCCGCCGCCATATTTTTGTTGGTAAAACTCATGAATTCCCTGAAAAGAAAGAAGGAAGAAGCTCCTTCCCCGGCAGTTCCAAGTCCGGAGGTAGAGCTTCTTACAGAAATAAGGGATTTATTACGAAAACGTTAGCAGAGACAATTGAAGCCTCCGCCCATCAATTTTGAATGGGTTGGCGGCTTTTATGCCGTTACAAAATCTTTCAAGTGGATAAGCAAATCACGAAGATCCTTAGGAAAAGGAGCTCTGATGATGATAGGGAGTCCCGTTGCAGGATGGAGAAATGCGTACATTGAAGAGTGCAAGGCATGGCGGGTAAGAAAGGTTGTATCTCCTCCATAAAGGTCATCTCCGAGCAAGGGATGGCCAAAGCCCTCACAGTGGGCACGGATTTGATGAGTACGGCCGGTTTCTAAGATAAACTCAAGAAAGGTTGCCGTAGGGTAACGGTGAAGAACCCGAAAACAAGTGCGGGCCGAGATACCGTTGGGATCAATCTGACGTTTGATAAAGCTGTTGGGAGCAAACCCAATAGAATCGTCGATAGTTCCTTCATTTTCAGCTACCACTCCCTGAACAAAACCATGGTAGCGTTTATGGATATGTCCGCGTTCCAGCTGCCATGCCAGTTGTTGATGAGCGAATTGATTTTTGGCGATAACAACCACTCCTGAAGTATTGCGGTCAATCCTGTGAATGGGACGAAACAAGCGATTTTCTCCTCTGCGTTCCCAATGACCGATGACGGCATTACCTAAGGTTTGCGTAGGATAGCGGTTGTTTGGATGAACCACTTGTCCCACGGGTTTGTTGACTGCCAACAAGTATTCGTCTTCAAAAAGAATATCAAGGGGCAGGTCTTCACCCTTGATGGTAGCCTCTTCATCGGGAAAAAGTTCAACGGATAACAGATCCCCTTCTTTGCCCCGAGAGGTTAAATATGTGAATTTGCCATTGACCCAAACTCGTTCCCCTTTCTTCAGCCTGTTTAACAGTTTAATGGAAAAGTGAAATTTGTGGAGAAGGATGGATAAATATTTTTGGCCAGAGTCGTCTGGTCCTAAACGATATTCCCAGAGTGCCGGTGGTGTATTCATAATTCCTCCAGTTATGTTTTTAAATATGAAATTGGAGTAAAAATTCATTGAGTGAACATACTTTTAACATAATTCTCCTAATAAAAAGGAAAATTATGTACTGTGAAGAATAATAATAATGCTCAATAGTCGATCCATAATGCTAATAAGGAGGCCCAAACGTGAAAGATCCTCGTATCGAAAAACTTGCAGACTCATTAATTAATTATTCAATTGCCCTTCAACCTGGGGAAAAGATATTGATTGAAGTGACAGGACCGGATATTCCTCTTGCCCAAGCCCTCGTTGGTTATGCCTATCGGGCGGGGGGATTGCCCTTTGTGTCTACTATTAATCATACCCTACAACGGGAACTATTAAAAGAATTCTCTGTGGAGCAAGCTCAGGCCATGACACGCTGGGATTTAGCCCGTATGAAAGAGATGCAGGCTTATATCGGCATTCGGGGCGGAGAGAATGTCAACGAGTGGGCAGACGTTCCCAGCGAATGCTTGAAAATCTATACTTCCCACTATCAAAAGGCCGTTCATTCGGAACAGCGCGTTCCCCATACCCGCTGGTGTGTATTAAGATATCCTAATGCAGCTATGGCTCAGTTAGCCAATACGAGTATTGAGGGCTTTGAAGATTTTTACTTCAATGTCTGCAATCTGGATTACTCGAAAATGTCCGTGGCCATGGACCCGTTAAAAGCTTTGATGGAGAAAACGGATCGAGTACATATTGTTGGTCCTGGAACGGATTTGGAATTCTCTATTAAAGGCATGCCTGCCATAAAGTGCGATGGTCATTTGAATATTCCCGACGGAGAAATATTCAGTGCTCCTTTAAAGGAATCCGTCAATGGACAGATCAGCTATAATACACCTTCCCTTTACCAAGGATTTGCTTATAATAATATTGTCTTGAATTTTGAAAAGGGAAAAATCGTTAAGGCAACAGCCAACGATACAGAACGGATAGAGTCGGTTTTCAATACGGATGAAGGGGCACGGTTTATCGGAGAATTTGCTATAGGAGTGAATCCATTCATTAGCACTCCTATGAAAGACACACTTTTTGATGAAAAAATCGATGGGAGTTTTCACTTTACTCCAGGGTCTTGTTACGATGAATGCAATAATGGCAATAAATCGGCAGTTCATTGGGATCTGGTTTGTATTCAAAGAGCGGACTATGGCGGCGGAGAAATGTATTTTGACGGAACTTTAATTCGCAAAGACGGGCGCTTCGTTTTACCTGAACTTGAGGACTTGAACCCTGAAAACTTAAAGTCTTAGGAAAATAGCCTTGTAATGCCTATTGTAAATATCCGTTTGATAAGGATAAGGAGTCGATTATTTAGATTATGAAAGGTCAGCGCTTACGTTTGGTCTATAATCCTTACGCCGGGCGGCGAAAATTAACGTCACAACTGGATACTGTCATCCGCATATTCCAGGAAAGCGGGTATGAAGTCTGCGTCCATCGAGCTTCTTCCACTGCCGATATGGAGCAGGCGGCGGCTGAAAGCCAGGATGTTGAGCGATTTGTGATTGCCGGAGGAGATGGGAGTATTCATCAAGCCGTCAATGGTTTGTTGAAAATCCCGGAGATTCAGCGGCCGGCTTTAGGAATTTTACCTGTTGGAACAGCCAATGATTTGGCTTATGCTTTGGGTTTGCCTAAGAGCATTCCTGAAGCTTGCAAAGTTATTGCTAAAGGAAATATTTTTAGAATGGATACAGGACAAGTTAATGACCGGTATTTTGTTAATGTAGCAAGTGTAGGGCTATTGACGGATGTCTCGCAAAAAGTGGACACCCGGGTAAAAAATACCCTTGGCCAATTAGCTTACATTATTAAAGGAATAGAAACCCTCCCTTCCTACCGGCCCTTTCGTATTGAATATGAGACAGGGGGGGAAGTGCATTCAGAAGAGGTTATTTTGCTTTTAGCCGTAAACGGACATTCCGTAGGTGGTTTAAGGAAGTTGGTACCCAAAGCGTCCTTGACGGACGGACAATTAGAAGTTCTCATTGTTCCCGCGGCAGGCTGGCCGGAAACCATTAGACTATTGTTAAATGTTTTGCGGGGGGAAAAAGTAGGGAACGGAAAAATCAAAGAGTTTCAGACCACGAATCTAACAGTACATACGGATCGTCCCCTAAAGACAGATCTTGACGGGGAATATGGGCCTGAAAGTTCTTGGCATATTAAAATTGGCCCGAAAATCTCAGTTCTCTGTTAGGTTCACCCCGATTATGACGGATATTGTCTGTTCTTTCAAGGCGTGGAAGTGATTGCTGGGAGGAATTACATGATCGGTACACCATTTCAACAAGATGTCTTGAGGAGGCTTAGCACTCTGGGTCCTGTCTATATCGTAGGAGGAGCTGTTCGCGATGTTCAGCTGGGAATCCCTTTAAAGGACGTGGATGCAGTTACAGCAATACCTTTTCATCAGATTGAAAAGAACTTGTCTGATTGGGGCTATACTCCTCATGTAATCGGAGACCATCAGCCGACCATAAGTTTGTTCCGTGATAAAGCTAGAATCGATATCTCCCTTCTAGCCGGAAATGTTGAAGCAGATGCGCTCCGCAGAGATTTCACTATCAATGCAATTTATCAGGATGTACGTACAGGGGAGATCAAAGATCCCTTAGAAGGACTGCAAGCTTTAAGCCAACGAATGCTTAGAGCTTGCGGGCGTGCTGAAGAGCGTTTTCAAGAAGATCCCCTGAGAATTTTGCGTCTTATAAGGTTAGCTATTCGCTATGATTTTCTCATTGAGCAGGATACTTGGCGGGCTGCTAATGAGAATCTTACCCTACTTAAAAGTGTAGCCCTGGAACGAGTATCAGAAGAATTGGGCCGGATTCTGGTGCTGGATCAGGTTGACAGGGCATTAGGACTTCTCGACGACTTGCATTATATTGAAGAGTATATTCCGGAGCTTTACCGGCTAAAAGGCCTGGAACAAAACAAGTTTCATACCAAAGATGCCTGGGATCACACACGTCATGTGGTCAAGAATGCTCCACCTCAAGTGTTGCTGCGCCTGGCAGCATTATTTCATGATCTGGGCAAATGGGAAACAGCCAGTCGTGAGTGTCATGCCTGGGGGACAGTGACACGGACCGATGAAGGGTATTATTTGGATAAGTTCCAGCTGTTTGGCAAAGATATCGAACGCTGGACAAACAAAGAGGTTGAAATTCATGGGGGCAGACTAGACAATCGTCAGGATACCATCGTTATTAAACGCATAAAACCCTTAAAAAGCAGACCGGAGGTTCCTTTTCAATGGGTTGTCAATGGGAAACGACATTTTTTACAGCACGAAAAAGATAGCGCTCGTTTAGTTAAAGAGCTTCTGTCTCGTTTTCGCTGGTCTGTGGTTCTTCCAGGCGGCAAAAAAGGAGAACAAGAGCTCCTCTATTTAGTAGGACATCACATGCTGGGGACTTTGACCTTTATCAACGAAATGAGAGGGGAAAGGGACAATCCCAAAATTAATGGCAAGGCTCGCCGTTTTGCCTGGCAAGTTGGTTGGGACGGTCAATACTATAAAACCCAAAAAGTAGAAAATTTGCTTGATTTATGGAAAGCAGATTTTCTGGGGGGAAAACAGGATGCCGAGAAGAATTTATATCGCTTGGACTGGATTCAGAGAGAAATCCGGAGAGAGAGCGCTGATCTTGAGGAACGAGGACGGCTGCTTGATTGGGGCTTTTTTGAAAGGTTTGCCTGTTCCAAAGGACTTGCCGGTCAACATTATGGCCAGTTCAAGGAACATGTACGCAAGCATGTCATGTTGAACACCAAAAACACATTAACGGATCTGAGGTTTCTGGAACAGGAATATAAGTTCTTTTCTAAACTGCCTCTGAAAAATTCCCTAGATCCGAAAGCCAGGGCAGCCTCGTCCACAGGAGTGAATCCATGGCATAGAGAGGCGGCAAAGCCCACAAGCCAGTGCGGGAAAGCGTAGCCAGTGGTTCACCTCAGATACTAGCCGTCGGTTTGGCGAAGCTGTCCGACCTGAAGGATCTATTTGATTATCATGTTCGATACCTATTGACCTAAACCTATTATTAAGTTATAATTATTTCAATGAAAGGCGGTGTTGTTATGGAAAAACGTTGGCGTTGTACAGTTTGCGGGTATATACATACAGGAGAAAATCCACCGGAGGTTTGTCCCGTTTGCGGTGCAGATGCAAGTTTTTTTGAATTAGTTACAGATGAACAAGAGGCTCAGACAGGAACTGAAGTGAAAGCTGCTCCCAAGCCTGCCCCGGTTCAGCCTGACAAAGCAACGGCAATACGTCAGGCACTCCATCGAATATCTTATGGTCTCTTCATTATTACTGCTCAGGCTGAGGGTAAGGATAACGGACAGTGTGCCAATACCTGTTTTCAAGTTACATCGGAACCGGCAAGAATCGCCATTGGAATCAATAAACAAAACTACACTCATGAGTTAATTCAAAAGAGCGGCAAATTTGGGGTTTCAGTATTAAGTCAAACCGGTCAGGATTATGCACGGGGATTTGGCTATCGATCAGGCAGAGACGTCAATAAGTTTGAAGGAGTAGCTGTTCACCGTGGTGAATCGGGAGTTTTGCTCCTTGATGATGTGCTTGTGACCATGGAGGCTACTGTTACCGGGCAATTAGATGCCGGAACTCATACACTTTTCCTTGGCGATGTTACGGCAGGGGAAATTCTTCAGGAAGGGGAACCAATGACTTACGCTTATTTTAGAGCCTCGAAATAATTTATCCATCATTGGAACCTTTAAGTTAATTGGACTTAGACGTGGTTAACCCTCTCGCTTTCCCTAAGCGGGAGGGTTATGATTTCATGGAAACACTGGAGGATGTCATGGATCTGCATGAACAGATTAAGTGGAAAGAAGACATTAAGAGGTGGGCAAGAGAAGGAGGTTTTGCTGCAAGCGGGTTTACCACGGCAGACCCTGTGGAGAGTCTTAGATCGGTATTAAAGACGAGAATTGATCAGGGTATAGGGACTCCTTTTGAAAGCCAAGACATTAAGGAACGAATAGATCCGCGTGCCCTTTGGCAGGAGTGCAGTACCGTCATTGCCTTAGCTTATCCGTTCCCACTGTCTTTGCCTCCTGAGAAGGGCGAGGGTATTCTTGCACGGTCTGCAGCTGGAGATGATTATCACCATGTTGTGACCAGGAAGATCCGTCAGCTCATGGACTTGATGATTCAGCATGATTGGCCAGGTTCCCTTCGCTTTCAAGTGGATACAGGTCCTCTGATTGAGCGGGCATTTGCGGTTCGGGCTGGAATTGGCTGGATTGGCAGGAATCAGCATTTAATAATCCCGGGTTATGGTTCGTTCGTGGCTTTAGCTCTCCTTCTTTTAGATCAGGAGATCCCAGGGGATGAACCCCTAAGTCCAGGGCAATGCGGAGCCTGTCAGCGATGCATTCGGGCATGTCCGGCCCGGATTCTTGGCAGAGAACCCTTTAACTCCAAAAGGTGTGTCTCATATCTTACCCAAAGTAAAGAGGTACTGACCCTTGAAGAGAGGCAGCGCCTGGGATTGAGAATTTTCGGCTGTGATACTTGTCAGGAAGTTTGCCCTCACAACCAACAATGGCTGCAAGAAGAACGGAAGTCTCCGCTGCGTCGTGGGGTGAACCTCAAAGAGATTTTAAACTTAAGCAAAGGGGAATTTTTGAAGGAATTTAAACACACTGCAGCAGGATGGCGCGGCAAGGGTGTTCTGCAAAGAAATGCCTATATCGCTTTGCAGAATGCACAGGATTCCGAAAGTGTGCAAATACTGTTCGATTACCAAAAAAATAAAACCATTCCGCCGTCGATTTTGCCTTATGTAACTTGGCAGGAGCATGATCAGGAGCTATAAGCAGGATAAAGCACACGGCTCGATCCGTGTGCTTTATCATCTTGAGACTTTCATAACGATACCTTCTGAAGTATCTATAGATTATTGAGCCTGCGTTCTACAAAACTGCCGATACGTTTGAGAGCTTCTTGAAGCTGTTCAATGGAGTAGGCATAGGAACAGCGAATATGGCCTTCCCCTGAAGGGCCAAAAGCGGTTCCGGGAACGACAGCGACTTTTTCTTCTTTTAAGAGTTGCTCTGCAAACGCTTCAGAAGACAATCGTGTCTTTGAGATATCCGGGAAAACATAAAAAGCGCCTAGGGGTTCAAAGCAGTCCAGGCCCATTTGACGAAACCCGTGAACTAAGAGGCGACGTCTCCGGTCATAAGCTTTAACCATATCATCTTTGGCTTCATGAGCAGAGCGCAGGGCTTCTATGGCTGCAAATTGACCCATAATTGGGGCACAGAGCATGGTGTACTGATGAATTTTGGTCATTCCTTGAATTAAATCGGCATGACCGGCAACATAGCCAATTCTCCAACCCGTCATTGCGTAGGATTTTGAAAATCCGCTGACAAAGAGAGTACGGTCACGCATACCCGGCAAACTAGCGAAGGATACATGGGTATGATCATACGTGAGATCAGAATAAATATCATCGGCAAGAACAAGAAGATCATGCTCAGCTACGAAGTCAGCAATGGGAAGCAAGTCTTCCCGGGTCATGATAGCTCCTGTTGGATTATTGGGATAAGAGAGTACGAGGAGTTTCGCTTCAGGTGTATAGACCTTCTTTAAATCCTCCACTCGCATGCGAAAGTCTTCTCTAGCATAAGTAGGGACATAGTTAACCTTAGCCCCTGATAAGATGGCGCAGGGGGCATAGGATACATAGGAAGGGTCAGGTACTAAGACCACATCTCCTGGTTCCAAAACAGCCCGCATTACCAGATCCACAGCCTCACTGGCTCCGGAGGTAATCAGTATTTCCCCTAGGGGACTATAGGATAGACCTAAGGTTTTGTTTAAATGGTGGGCCAGTTCTTCACGCAGTTCAAAGAGACCAGAGTTACTGGTATACATGGTCTGTCCTTCTTCTAAAGAGAAGATGCCGCTTTCCCGGACAGTCCAAGGTGTGACAAAGTCAGGTTCTCCTACTCCTAAGGAAATAACATCTTTCATGGTTGCAACAAGGTCAAAAAACTTGCGGATTCCTGAAGGAGGAAGGGTGGCAACGTGGTTGGCCAAATAGTTGTTCATGGTGACACCACCAAACGTTGAAGAGTTTCTTCTTCGCCCATAAGTTCGATACCATCCTGCTTATAGCGGCGAAGCACAAAGTGTGTTGCTGTACTTTGAACATGTTCAAGGGAGGCTAGTTTTTCAGCGACAAAAAGAGCCACATCCTGCATGGTCTTGCCTTCAATAAGGACAGACAGATCATACCCTCCTGACATGAGATAAAGGGCTTTGATCTCAGGATATTTTTGCAGGCGTTTGGCGATTTTGTCAAAGCCGTAGCCGCGTTGGGGCAGGACTTTAACTTCAATAAGAGCAGATACCTTTTGATCACCGGTTCGGTCCCAGTTAATCATAGGCTGATAGCCAACGATGATTTTTTCCTTTTCCCAATCCTGGATGCGCTTGGTAATGTATTCAGTAGACAATCCTGTTTGCACAGAAAGCTCTTCATGTCCAAGTCTACAATCTTCAGAAATAAGTTTAAGCAGTCGACGATCCTCTTCACTGAGCATTTTATAATCCACCTCTTTTATTATATAACACAATCATAACACGAATTACCGTTCCATAAAAGGAGTAAACAGCTCTGAATAAGCATTATAATAATTCGGCAATGGCCAATAACGTATGTGCGTAAAACCATTATGAGAGAGAAGACAAAGGCATTGGGAGCAGTCAAGAGTTCGAAATATTAGGCTAGTCTGAAAAATGACCTGAAAAAACAAACTCAAGTCAATTCAAGAAATCGCAATAATCAAAAGCAGGGCGGTTTCGCTAATAGGAGTGAACCCCCTGACCGGAGATGCAGTAAAGCCCACAAAGCCGGCGTGGGACAGCTTTGCCAGAGACCCCAGGTATTACCCTGTAGTTGTGGCAAAGATCCTGCGCCAGCGAGTGGGTGAGCATAGGAAGGCTCTTTTAGTACATCAGAACGGTGTGAGGGCTAAACCGATTGTTTTGTGGAGTTTAGCAGACCGCCGGCCAGGAGGATTTTGGCCTGCCGTTCCGTGAGATCGTGTTTAACCATGATGGGATTAGAAGCGTTATCAACGGTTATGGCGAAAGGCTCAGGGGTTTGAATGGCCTGTCGCAGGTCGGTAATATGCAAAACCATACCGGGATTGAGACAATCCAAGTCCTTTTCATCTACAAAGGTGAGGGGGAGAATGCCAAAGTTAATTAGATTAGCACGGTGAATACGGGCAAAGCTTTGAGCTAAAACGACACGCAGTCCCAGGTACATTGGGGCCAGAGCCGCGTGCTCGCGGCTGGAACCCTGTCCATAATTGTGGCCGGCCACGATAATGCTTTGTTTTTGGGCCTTGGCTTTGGAAGCAAAATCAGGGTCGATTTTATGGAAAACAAATTCTGCTATAGCAGGGATGTTGGAACGGAGAGGGAGAATTTTGGACCCTGCCGGCATGATATCATCGGTGGTAATATTATTACCCAGTTTCAAGATAACGGGTAAGTCCAGGGAGTCGTTTAAAGCTGGGGCGATGGGCAGGGGTTGGATATTAGGTCCCCGCCGAATGGGAGTATCGGGATCTCCCGGCGGGAGAATCATGCTGTCATCAATGCGAAATTGTTTAGGGAATTCAACCATGGTGGATTGCTCCAGGGTTCGAGGATCTGTAATAAAGCCGGTTAAAGCGCAGGCTGCTGCCACTTCCGGACTTGCCAAAAAGACAGAAGCGTCTTGAGTACCGCTGCGGCCCAGGAAGTTGCGGTTAAAGGTTCGGACAGATACCCCTTTGGAGACGGGAGATTGTCCCATGCCGATACAGGGCCCGCAGGTGGATTCCAGGAGTCTCGCACCGCTGTCCAGGAGGTCCGTTAAAGAGCCGTTGCTGGCGAGCATGCTTAAAACTTGGCGTGATCCCGGGGAAATAACCAGACTGACATTGGGATGGACGCGCTTGCCCTTAAGGATTTGACTGACCCGCATGAGATCTTGGTAAGAAGAATTGGTACAGCTGCCAATGGCTACCTGCTGAACAGCTGTTGAGGAAAGCTCGCTTACGGGGACGACATTGTCAGGACTGTGGGGCTGAGCGATAAGGGGAACCAGTAAAGAAAGGTCAATCTTAATTTCTTCATCATAAACAGCATCAGAATCAGCTGCCAGAGGAACATAGTCTTCCCCTCTGCCTTGAGCTTCTAAAAAGCGCTGGGTTTGTTCGTCACTGGGGAAGATGGAAGAGGTGGCTCCTAATTCCGCTCCCATATTTGTGATGGTGGAGCGTTCCGGGACTGTTAACGTTTGTACCCCCGGTCCGGCATACTCGATGATTTTGCCAACACCGCCTTTGACCGTTAAGGTGCGGAGTATTTCTAAAATGATATCTTTCGCTGAAACCCATTGGGAAAGCTGACCGGTCAGCCAAACCCGCAAAACTTTGGGGGTTGGGAGGTAAAAAGCTCCGCCGCCCATAGCAACGGCAACATCAAGTCCGCCGGCACCCATGGCCAGCATTCCCATGCCTCCAGCCGTAGGGGTATGACTGTCTGAACCGAGGAGAGTTTTGCCGGGCTTAGCAAAGCGTTCTAAATGGACTTGGTGACAAATTCCGTTGCCCGGACGTGAAAAATAGGCTCCGAAACGTGCCGCTGCGCTTTGTAAAAAAGCGTGGTCATCGGCATTTTCAAACCCGGACTGGAGAGTATTATGATCTATATAGCTTACCGAACATTCGGTTTGTACTCTGGAAAGGTTCATTGCTTCAAATTGCAGATAAGCCATGGTCCCAGTGGCATCTTGAGTTAGAGTCTGATCGATACGGATGGCGATTTCGTTGCCATTGTTTAAGTCTCCGGAAACTAAGTGGGATGATAGTATCTTTTGTGTCAAGTTTTTTCCCATGATAAAATTCCTCCTTATGAAGTTGCTATTAACTTTACCAAAAACAAGAGGAAACATCTAGGGTTTTCCTTTAAGTATACAGAATATCTAATGAAAATTTCCTCTTTTTCAGGAATTTATAGCTGCCGTCCGAAATTTACTGTAAAATCTGAATTGATACTGAAAAACATGAATAAATGGGTATGATATATATATGAAGGAAATTTCATTAATCTCGATTCACAGCCAATAAAGAGTTTTTAATGATCTTTTCTATAGAATTTAGTTTGGGTTTGTCAGAATTTCAGGTTATAATAGTTTGGAAAGTTTTTTGGAACTTTTGTTGACTGGGAGGCGTCATTCTATGCCGATGTATGAATTTAAATGTCCTCGCTGTGGAAGTGTAACGACAGAATTGTGTAAAATGGGGGAAAAGGGGGATGAGCTCTCCTGCAAAGAGTGTGGGGCTTTAGGGCTTAAACGGCTTATCTCCGGATTTGCCAGTCTCGGAGTATCTGGTGGCAACGGGGGAGGAAACTGTGCACCGGGGTGCAGCGGAAATTGTTCAGGCTGTCATTGAAAGGAGAACTATATTTTTGAGCAAGCAACTGAATATTGTCATGGTAGAGCCTGAAATCCCGCCTAATACAGGGAACGTAGCGCGGCTTTGCGCTGCTACAGGAGCCACCCTGCATTTGGTTAAACCTTTAGGTTTCAGCATCGATGACAAACAACTTAAGCGTGCCGGATTAGATTACTGGCATCTTCTTGATATTTATGTTTACGAAAATTTCGCCGAGTTTGAAGAGAAAAATCCTGTAGGTCCTCGTTACTTAGCGACCACTAAAGGTGGACGATCTTATACAGATGTTTCTTATGAAGAGGGCGGGTACTTACTTTTTGGGAAAGAAACGAAAGGACTCGCACCTGAAATCCTTGGACGTTATCCGGAGACAACCATCAGGCTGCCGATGCGCAGCGGTGCCCGTTCTTTGAATTTATCAAATTCCGTGGCAGTGGTAGTCTATGAAGTACTTCGGCAGTGGGGTTTTCCGGATCTGGTTTAGAAGGGAAGGAAGAAACGGGAAGTAAAGGCGGTTGAAGAACAATCATGATGAAGGGCTATGGTTTGACCTTTCTTTTAGCGTTAGTGATAGCCGTAATTGCTACACCTATTTCCATGAAGTTAGCGAAGATCTGGGGGGCTATCGCTTACCCAGGCGGGCGGCATATTCACAGCCGGCCAATCCCCCGGCTAGGCGGCTTGGCTATTTATGCGGCTTTTTGGCTGTCGGCCTTTGTCACCCAAGTGTGGGATAAAAATACCTGGGGATTATTTATTGGCAGCACCATTATTCTGGCAGTAGGTGTTTGGGACGATATTCATGAAATTCGCCCTTTGTATAAACTGTATTGGCAGATCGCTGCGGCAGCAGTGCTGATTGCTTATGGTTTTTCAATGAATTTTATATCTCTGCCTTTTTTGGATTATCCCATCGTTTTCAAAAACATGGGGTTAACTGCTGTTGGCTTGCTGCTCATGCTCTTTTGGGTGGTTGGCCTGGTGAACACTGTGAATGTTTCCGACGGTATGGACGGTTTGGCTGGGGGGATTTGCTTTATGGTGGCCCTCCTGCTCTTTTGGTCCGCTAACGGAATTAACCAAGTACCTGCGGCTAATCTTACTTTAGCGTTAGCCGGTGCACTACTGGGGTTTCTGTTTTTTAATTTTCCTCCGGCTCGGGTTTTCATGGGGGATTCAGGGAGTATGTTCCTTGGCTACATTATCGGCGGAGTTTCCATTATGGGTCTCCTCAAAACCGCTACTATTTTGGGATTAGTCTTTCCCCTCTTGGTTTTGGGTATGCCGGTCACCGACCTAACTTTTGCTATTATTCGCCGTAAGCTTCGCGGCCAGTCCATAGCCATGGCTGACCGGGGACATTTACACCACCGCTTGCTGGATGCCGGCTATACACAGCGGCAAGCGGTTTTGGTGATGTACGGCATCAGTGCTTGCTTTGGGCTGGCTGCTGTACTGGGGGCAAAAGGATTTTGGATTGGTGCCGTTGTGATTCTGTCTGTGGCTTTTGCTCTTTTAATTACCATCCTGATGCGCAGGACTGAAAAGCTTGTGGTATTTGGGCGGCGCCATTCAAAGTAAACACCTCTTTTTCCTGCCATGCATATGATGGTCGGAAAGGGGGTATAAGTATGCCATTAAACGTATTTGCCTTTTATAATGGCTTAACTGATCAGACAAAAGGTTACCCGTATTTAAAACAGTACGGTCATACTATTCAGCAGTTAGCAATGTTTGAGGTTTCTATTCAGAATGATGGTTCCATTCAGGGACGCCCCGGCCGGAAGGTAATTGATGAAGCTCATGCTATGGGGATTAAGGTTTTTTTAGTAATCAGCAATTTAACGCGGCAGGGCAAGTTTTCATCCACTCTCATGGCAAGGCTCGTGAGAGATCAAGACTTTTCCAACCTTGTTTGGCGAAACATACGTGATATTCTAGTTGAGTATCGATTGGACGGAGTTAATCTGGACCTGGAGAAAACGGCGCCGGCAGATCGGGCCCTTTTCAGTCAGCTTATCCAAAACTGGTCGCTGATGTTCCGGCAAGCCAATTTTTTGGTTTCCATTGATGTTCCGGCTAAAACTGCGGATGAGCCTCAGGATCCATGGAAGGGATCCTTTGATTTTAAAACCATTGGCCGGGCAGTGGATGAGGTTATTATCATGACTTACGAAGAACATTGGGCAGATAGTGAGCCTGGGTCGGTAGCCTCCCTGCCATGGGTAGCTCAAGTGTTGGATTATGCCATCGCTAATATTCCCCGGGAAAGGATTTTTATGGGAATACCTTTATACGGGTATGACTGGCCTGTGGGCGGCAAAGGAAAAGTTATTGGCTATCAGCGGGCAAATGAGCTGGCTCGGAGATACGGAGCCCCTTTACAATGGGATGCCAAGCAGCGCAGTACCTATTTCCATTATGAGACCAGAGGAGTTCGTCATACAGTATATTTTGAAGATCTGAGGAGTTTAAGGGAAAAACTTCAGCTTGCCAAGCAAAAGGGCATACGTGGTGTGGCCATTTGGGAAATGAACCTTAGCTATCCTCGTTTTTGGGAAGTGCTTCAAGCTAATAAAGCCTAATGATAACAGGAGGGTTTTAAAAAGTATGCGTATTCATTTCCATGGACATGCCTGCTTCGAAATTGAGTGGGAAGCAGGCAGAATTCTTATTGATCCTTTTTTAACCGGCAATCCAAGCGCTACGGCTAAGCCTGAAGATTTCACCTATTTAGATGGGATACTTGTAACTCATGGGCATGCCGATCACTTGGGTGACGCCATACGTCTGTCAAAACAGACGGGAGCACCAATTATTGCTGTTTTTGAACTGGCAAATTACTGTCAGAGAAGGGGTGCTAAGGCTCATGCCATGCACATCGGCGGCAAACATGAGTTTCCCTTTGGCTGGGTTAAACTTACCCAAGCTTTTCATGGATCAGGGATAGAAAATCCCGAGGGGGATATGATCTATGGGGGCCTGGCTTGCGGCTTTTTAATACAAATAGAAGGCAAATGGCTTTATCATGCGGGAGATACAGGTCTCTTCGGAGATATGGAACTGATTGGCCGGCGCTATCCTATCGAAGTTGCCATGCTGCCCATCGGGGATAATTTCGTTATGGGGGTTGAAGAGGCGGTTCATGCTTCTCAATTATTACGTCCCAAAATGGTCATCCCCATGCATTACAATACGTTTCCGGTGATTGCTCAGGATGTAGGAGAATTTCTGCATCTCCTGCAGCGCCGGGTTCCGGAAAGCTCCGGCAAGGCTCTTAAACCTGGCGAATCCTACGAAATTTAAAAAGTCTGCAAAATATTATGTTTTCGATCTAGTTAAAATATCCTGCTTGTTTTCAAGTGGGATATTTTTATGCAGAAATGGTCAAACTTAATCTAGAGGAGATAATCTTTTAGCTTAAGGGAGATGAATGGAATGAATAGAAAACAATGTGCACTTCGCTGTCTTTATGGGATTGAAGGACGATGCCGTTTGGAACACATTATTGGTGAACGTGGACCAAATTGCCCGCATTATGAGGAAGATCTTAATCTCATGAGCAGGGGGAGAATCTAGTTATGAAGCCGAAAAAAGCAAAGGTAAAGGTAAAACGGATAGATCCGTTAGAACCGCTGAAGATGGAAATTGCAGCAGAGTTAGGTCTGTTGGAACAGATCAACCAAAAAGGATGGCACTCCTTGAGCGCTAAAGATGCGGGAAGAATTGGAGGGCTTATGACTCAAAGACGGAGAAAGGACAGCTAGTTTCATAAATGTAGTTGAATACAAAATCATGTGATATAATAATACTCCGATATAGTAATAGTGGGGAGCGTAGTATCGTTGACAAAGCATCAACAAATTTTAACCTTTATTGAAAATCTTGCAATTGGCAGTAAAGTTTCTGTTCGCTTCATTGCTAAAGAATTAGACGTTAGTGAAGGAACAGCCTATCGAGCTATTAAAGAAGCTGAAGCCAAAGGGTTTGTAAGTTCGATTCCTAAGGTTGGAACGATTCGGATTGAAGGGGTTAAAGAGCGGCAAATTGAGGACCTGACCTTGCGTGAGGTATCACAGATTGCTGAAGGAGTGGTAATCTGTGGCTTTGAGCATCTCGATCGCTCCCCAACTAAATTCGTTATTGCTGCAATGGAGTTAAACACGGTGATTCGCTATTTAGAAGCAGGATCTTTGTGTATTTTAGGGAACCGTCGCGATGTTCAGATGGCTGCCTTAAATAGTCATGTGTCACTGTTAATTACCGGCGGCTTTGAACCTGATGAAGAGGTCGTAGCTCTTGCAAAGAAAAATGAATTGGTGATTATCCAGTCTCCCTATGATACCTTTGCAGTTACCTCCATGATTAATCGAGCTCTCTATGACCGCTTAATTCAGAAAGAGCTTATCTTGGTAGAAGATATTATGGTCAACGATGTAAGCTATTTAACCATTGACGCGACGGTGGATGATTGGAGAAAACTTTCCCATGATACTGACCATAGCCGGTTTCCGGTCGTCGAGGAGGATATGACCCTTGTGGGTATAGTCTCCGCTGTAGATGTAGCAGGAGTAGATCTTCATACACCGATTGTAGAGGTAATGAATGCCAATCCTTTTATAGTGGGCAAAGATGACCCGGTAACTCATGTTTCCCGAATCATGGTTTGGGAGGGTTGGGAAATCGCTGTGGTTGCCGAAGAAGGAAAATTAATAGGCATTCTTAGCTTGCAGGATGTGATTGAAGCTTACCAGCAAGTTCAGAAACAACCTCAATTTGGTGAAACTGTGGACAATCTGGTCTTGAGCGGTTTTCGCTTCGTGGAAGAAGCGGAACATCTCACCATTGAAGGGGAAATTACCAAGGCTATGAGTGATGACTACGGTTCGGCAAGCTGCGGAGTGATCGTAACGGTTATGAATATGGCTGGGTATATTGCTTTGCGCAAGAAATACCGGCTCAATGCCATTACCGAGAATTTTACTCTCTACCAGCTGCAGCCCATTGCCGTGGGAACGGAAATCATGGTTACGGCAAAGCTGCTGCTTGTTGCTAAAAAACACTGCAACATTGAAGTCGAAGTAACAGCGAATAATGAGTTAGTTGCCAAGGGTCTGATGACAGCCCGAATTGGCGATAAAAAATTAGTGAGTGATGCAGCCCATTAAGGGGATTGATGCGGCAGAAAGAACCCCCTCATCGTTATGGATGGAGGGGGTTTTTCAAGAAGGAAGGTGAACGATGATGGCGGATACCCCTAAAGAAACCTGTGGCTTTGTTCACCTTCACAATCATACGGAGTATAGTCTGCTGGACGGAGCGGCTCGAATTAAGAGTTTAGTTCAGCGTGCCGCAGATTTAAACATGCCGGCTTTGGCGATCACCGACCATGGAGTCATGTATGGAGTCATTGATTTCTATAAGGCTTGTCGCCAGGCAGGAATCAAACCGATTATTGGCTGTGAAGTTTATGTCGCTCCTCATAAGAGGACAGACAAGGCTGCAGGAAAGGACGACGCGAATTTTCACTTAGTCTTGCTGGCTGAGAATGAACAAGGATATCGCAACTTGATTCGCCTGGTTTCCATGGCTCATATCGAAGGCTTCTATTATAAGCCTCGAGTGGATAAAGAAATCCTTCGCAAGCATTCTCAAGGTCTTATTGCCTTGAGTGCCTGTTTAGCAGGGGAGGTCTCGGATCACTTAGTTCATGATCAATTGGATATGGCTGTTGAGAAGGCTCGTGAGTATGAAGATATTTTTGGGAAGGGAAATTTCTTTTTGGAAGTCCAGGATCATGGGCTGGAAGAACAGAGGGAAGTGAATGCCGGCATGTGGAAGGTTCATGAGCGCACAGGAATTCCCATGGTGGCGACCAATGACGTCCACTATGTTCAGCGTGAGGATGCTTTTGTTCAAGATGCACTGCTCTGTATTCAAACAGGTAAAACTTTGGAGGATGCTTCCAGAATGCGTTTTTCCAGCCAGGAGTTTTTCCTGAAATCTGAACAGGAAATGGCGCTGCTCTTTGGGGAGCATCCTGAGCTGCTGACTAATACCCAACAGATTGCTCAGCGCTGTCAGTTGGATTTCCAGTTTGGAGAAAATTATTTGCCGGTGTTTGATGTTCCGGCAGGTTATACCTTGGATAGTTTCCTTGAAGCAGAATGCCGCAAGGCTTTTCCCCATTTTTATCCTCAAATGACGGCCAAAGAACAAGAACGATTAGAGTATGAGCTTCGAGTTATTTTCCAAACAGGTTTCTCCGGCTACTTTTTAATTGTTGCCGACTTTTGCCGTTATGCCAGAGCCAATGGTGTGGCTGTAGGGCCAGGACGGGGATCAGCTGCGGCAAGTATGGTGGCTTACTTATTAGGGATAACCTCCGTCGAGCCCATGCGCTTTGATTTGCTCTTTGAGCGTTTCTTAAATCCGGAGCGTGTTTCCATGCCGGATATTGACATAGATTTTGACCCGGAAGGCCGGGAGCGTGTGATCCACTATGTTACGGACAAATACGGTGCTGATAAAGTATGCCAGATAATTACCTTCGGAACCATGGGAGCTAAAGCGGCTATCCGAGATGTAGGCAGAGTTATGGCCATTCCTTTGTACCGGGTGGATAAGGTCGCTAAGGCAATTCCTTCTGACCCGGGAATGACCTTGGAAAAGGCCTTGGAAGTATCTCCGGATTTAGCCCGCCTGATTGATGAGGATGAGGAAACCAAACGGCTCTACACCTTAGCCAAGTCCCTGGAAGGAATGCCCCGCCATGCTTCCACTCATGCTGCCGGGATCGTGATTTCCAAAGATTCTCTTGTGAATTACCTGCCTTTGCAGAGGACCTCCGAGGATTTTGTCATGACCCAGTTTCCCATGAAAACTGTGGAGGAAATCGGGCTCCTCAAAATGGACTTTTTGGGATTAAGGAATTTAACCATTCTTCAAGAGGCTGTGCAGCGAATTGAGGAAACTCAAGGTTTTAAGCTGGATCTGCACACCTTAGCCCTGGATGATGCCAAGACTTATGAGCTTCTGTCTTCCGGAAACAGTACGGGGATCTTTCAGTTAGAAAGCGGCGGGATGCGGGGAATTTTAAAGGATCTGAAGCCTTCCTGTTTTGAGGATATTATCGCTGTTATCGCCTTGTACCGCCCGGGTCCTATGGAGCAAATCCCGGAATTTCTGCGCCGAAAACATGGGGGTAATATCACATATCTGCATCCGAAGCTGGAACCCATTCTGAAATCAACCTACGGAGTGATTGTCTACCAGGAACAAGTCATGCAGATCGCTCGGGATTTGGCTGGCTATTCCCTGGGACGAGCGGATTTGCTCCGTCGAGCCATGGGGAAAAAGAAGAAGGAAATCATGGCGGAAGAACGTCAGAATTTTGTCCATGGACTTCAGGACTCTAACGGAGAATGGATTATTCCCGGAGCCCTGCGACTGGGTCTTACCCTAAAAGAAGCGGAAGAAATCTTCGATTTAATGGCTAAATTCGCAGAATATGGCTTCAATAAAGGCCACGCCACGGCCTATGCTGTAATTTCTTATCAGACAGCCTACTTAAAGGCTAATTATCCTTTGGAGTTTATGGCGGCTCTTTTGAGTACGGTTATGGGCTCGTCGGATAAGATATCCTTCTACATTCAAGATGCTCGCTTAAGCGGCATTGAGGTCCTGCCGCCGGATGTTCAGTACAGTCAAGTGGGCTTTTCCATTGAGAAGCAAGCGATTCGCTTTGGACTGGGAGCTATCCGCAATGTAGGGGTTAACGTTGTGGAGAAGATTCTGGAGGCCAGGAAAGAGGGGATCTTTAAGTCCCTGGATGATTTCTGCTTGCGTGTGGATCAAAAGGTTTTAAACAAGCGTGTTATGGAAAGTTTAATACGTGCCGGTGCTTTTAGTTCCCTATGCTCACGGAATCAGGCTTTGAAAGTCATGGATCAAGTACTGGAGTCCACAGGGCGGCGGCAGAAAGACAGACTTTCCGGACAGTTCTCCCTTTTTGATTTTGATGAGGGAATGGACGAAGTGACTGTCCTTCCTCAAGTTCCGGATTTAAGTGAACGAGAAATTTTGGACATGGAAAAAGAATA
Organism: Desulfosporosinus orientis DSM 765; assembly: GCF_000235605.1. Classification (GTDB taxonomy): domain Bacteria; phylum Bacillota; class Desulfitobacteriia; order Desulfitobacteriales; family Desulfitobacteriaceae; genus Desulfosporosinus; species Desulfosporosinus orientis. The sequence goes on along the minus strand of NC_016584.1, from coordinate 3,727,503 downwards.
TTTGGGTTTGTATTTAAGCGGGCATCCTCTCTCGTCGGTTTTGCCGATCCTAAAAAACTTTATCTCATCGGACATTTTGACTTGTTTAGAAGGAGACGAAGAGAAGAAAGTTATTCTTGGCGGGTTAGTAACAGGTTTCCGGCAGAATGTAACCAAAAAGGGAGAGATGATGGCGAGCTTTGTTCTGGAAGATTTAACGGCGGGAATCGAAGTCCTGGTGTTTCCCAGGGTCTACGCGCAAACCGCCAGCTTAACTAATGATGATGTTATTGTTGTGACTGGCCGGTATAATATCCGTGATGACGAAAAGAAGATCTTTGCTGAAAAGATCACCAAATTGGAAGATTTAAAGCCCGGAGGAGAGAATAGTGGGGGAGAGAATAGTGTTGCAGCTTCCGGCTCTTTGCCGGATGAAAAAATTGCTGCTTATCATGCCCCTCAGGCGGTTTTGCCGAAACGGCTCTTTTTGAGATTTTCTCATGAATCCACAGACATCATGGAAAACGTCTTGAAAATCTTACAACGTTATCCGGGCAGCCAGCCGGTTTATTTCTATTTTGAAGATACCAGGAAAGTCCTGGAAGGAAATCGGAGTTATTGGGTTTCTGATCAGGATGAGTTGACCAGTGCCCTTCAAAAAGTCCTGAATCAGCAAAATGTTGTCTGGCAATCCGTTAAAAATTTTGCCTAAACCTTTTTTCTTTGCAGGATTCTTAGATTTTAAGTAGAAAGCTCCATCAAAACATCCATAAATTATGAAAAGGTGATAGTGAGTGCGTATTGCAATATACCCCGGAACATTCGACCCGGTAACCAAAGGACATCTGGATATTCTATCCCGGGCCAAAGAGTTATTTGATGGTTTGATTATTGCTGTTGCGGCGGATAGCAAAAAGAGTCCCTTGTTTACTCTGGGAGAACGAATGGAGTTGCTCTTAGAAGCGACTAAAGACATGCCGAATGTCAGTGTCCGTGTTTTTGAAGGCTTAACCGTAGAATTTGCTCGGCAATGCGGGGCTAAAGCAATCATACGAGGACTCCGTGCCTTATCCGATTTTGAATATGAGTTCCAACTTGCCCTAATGAACAAAAAGATTGCTCCGGATATAGAAACGATTTTTCTTATGACCCAAAGTGAATACTCCTTTATCAGCTCAAGTGCGATTAAATGGGCAGCAAGTTTACATGCCGGAGTTTTGGATTTTGTGCCCCAGCATGTAGAAAAAGCCCTTAACATGAAGTTCGCCAGTCTTCGTTCTGACTCTAATGAAAAGGATTAAATACCGCTTTGTTGCACAATCAAAAGAGCTGTGGTATTATAAATCGATTTAAAAAGGGGGATTTACGAAATGTGGACGGTCATTTATATTGCTCCCAATAAATTAATCGCAGAAAAGTATAAGAGAGTTCTCACAGATGAAGGGATGCTGGTCCAACTTCGTCCCATTGGTTCGGCGCATCTTGGTGAACATGCTTCCGTTGAGATTCTCGTTCCGGAATCCGAAGCTGAAGAAGCGCATGAAATTATAACCGGCGCAATGGGGAGCTAATTTATGTTTAAAGATATATTCAGGAAAACAAAATATGTTACCATTAAATCCGGTCAGAAGCCGGAACGCAGCCCTTCTGAGGCGTTGCCTAAAGAAGAGTCTGCAGTACCTGTGAAGAAAGAACTTCCGGATGGTCTCTGGGCAAAATGTCCTAAGTGCGGAGAAGTTCTCTTCAATAAAGACCTGGATGAAAATGCTCGAGTTTGCACAAGCTGTGAGCATCATTTCAGAATTTCTGCCAGGGCACGTCTTAACTTACTAGTGGATGAAAATAGTTTTGAAGAATGGGATACTGAACTCAAGACCTTAGATTCTTTGGCATTTCCCGGATATGACGAAAAACTCTCCGAAGCACAAGACAAGTCGGGAATGCAGGAAGGAGTACTCACTGGCCGAGCCAGTGTGGAGGGTATTCCTTTTGTAATTGCCATCAATGAAGCAAATTTTATCATGGGCAGCATGGGATCGGTTGTGGGTGAAAAAATTGCTCGTGCCATTGAAAGAGCTATTGAATTACGGCTGCCGGTAGTCATTTTTTCCACATCCGGAGGCGCTAGGATGCAAGAAGGGATTCTGTCCCTTTACCAAATGGCTAAAACCAGTGCGGCTTTGGCAAAACTAGCAGAAAATCACTTATTATATATTTCCGTATTTACTGATCCAACCTTTGGCGGCGTGACAGCCAGCTATGCCTCCCTGGGAGATATCATGATCTCCGAACCCAATGCCTTAATTGGCTTCACAGGCCCTCGCGTTATTAAACAAACTATGGGGCAAGAACTCCCTAAAGGAGCACAAACGGCTGAGTTTAACCAGGAGCATGGTTCTATAGATTTGATTGTGTCCCGTGCTCAAATGCGGCCGGTTTTAGCACGTTTACTGCGGTACCATCAGGAAGGGGCTCAGTATGGCTCAACTATTTGAATTTGAAAAACCTATAGCAGAACTGGAACAGAGAATTCTGGAACTCCGGAAATTTTCTGCAGACAAAGGAATTGACCTTTCTCAAGAAGTTTCCACTCTTGAGAAAAAAGTTCTTCAATTAAAGAAAGAGATTTACGGCAACCTGGAACCTTGGCAGAAGGTGCAAATTGCCAGGCATTCGGAGCGGCCGAATTTTTACGATTATTCCCCCCTTTTGTTTGAAGATTTCATAGAACTTAAAGGGGACCGGCTCTATGCCGATGATCGCTCCATAGCAGGGGGAATAGCTCTATTTCATGGCATTCCTGTGACGGTTGTGGCCCAGGTTAAGGGTAAAGACACTAAAGAGAATATTAAACGGAATTTCGGCATGCCCCATCCGGAAGGCTACCGCAAAGCGGTACGCCTCATGGATCAGGCGGAAAAGTTTGGCCGGCCGATTTTGACCTTTATCGATACTCCGGGAGCTGCTTGTGACTTGGGAGCAGAAGAGCGGGGACAAGGGGAGGCTATTGCCCGCTGTCTCCTCGCCATGTCAGGTTACCACGTTCCGGTCATCAGTACCGTCATCGGTGAAGGCGGCAGCGGCGGCGCCCTGGCCTTGGGTGTAGGTAATGTCCTCTTGATGCTGGAGAATTCCTTTTACTCTGTGATTGCCCCGGAGAGCTGCGCATCAATTCTTTGGAAAGACCCCGGTAAAGCCAAAGAAGCGGCGGCTGCATTGAAGTTTACGGCTCAGGATTTGTTAAGTCTGGGCGTTGCTGATGAATTAGTCCGCGAACCTCAAGGGGGAGCCCATAACAGCCTCCAGCAAACAGCGGAGGAATTGTCTCAGGTCATTGCCAAACATCTTATCCGGCTTCGCTCAGAAGACCCGGAAGTGCTTTGTCAAAAGCGATACGAAAAGCTGCGGGCTATTGGAGCTTTCCAAGAAACTTCAAATATAAATTTAACAAAAACACTTGACTAAGCTAATCCTTTAGTGTTATTATAACTAAGCCGTCGTAATTGAGGCAACAAAATGAATAACGGGCGAGTGGCGGAATGGCAGACGCGTCGGTCTCAAAAACCGATATATGTGAGTATGTGTGGGTTCAAGTCCCACCTCGCCCACCACAGTAAATTCAAGGCCTTCGGGTCTTTTTTTGTTTTGTGTTAGAGTCTGGGGATTTAGAAAAAGACATAAATATAGTCACTTTTAGGAAAGGAAAAGCGTGATTAGATTCGCGCTTTTCTTTTTAGTTCAATTTAGCATTATGATAATGTTTCAAAAGACAGCGTTCTCCTTATTTCGCGGGTAAAATATGAGATGATAGGGGTGTGGGTGAAATTCGTCAGCGCTGACGAATTTGAATTGCCGTTCATTAAGAATTTTAGTACATTAACAGGATTGACTCTTATTCATAATATGTGAAAGAGCTTTCCAAGGTGATAGCTTGGTCTCCTAAGATTTCACAAGGGTGGGGTGGGAGGTTTCTCATAGACTATGTTGTTTATTCGGGTGCAAAGGCAAAGGAGTTAGAACTGCTGCTGATGAGAAGGGAAACGGATGATAATCGGAGAGCTGCAGGACGAAAAATCCTTTATGATAAAATCTGATTAGAATGTTTGGAAAGTCTGAGGGGATTTAAAGTGGGATTTAACAAGATGTACTGGGGTTTTCTGTTTTTCTTTGACTTTAGGATTCAGGGGGTTGATATTCTTCCTGATGTTATTGGCTATTGGCTAATCTACTTAGGTTTAAAAGAAATAGTCTCTGTTAATTCACATTTTATTGAAGCTCGAAAATATACTGTAGTACTAGCGATTTTGTCTATTTTTGACCTATACCAAATTCAAGTGCCTATTGAACAATTTAATCTGAATTCCATATGGGGAATATTCATGTTGATGGGAATCATAATAGTCCTTCTTGATTTGCTAATGGTTTTTCACCTTTGTCACGGAATTGCGGAATTAGCGGCGGAAAAAAGTTTTGGTGAGCTTGAAAATATGGCTTTGAGCCGCTGGAAGTATTATTTGTATTTACGTGTTGGTATGGCAGTGATTGCGCATGCTGTCTTCGTAATACCGGCGTTAGTAATGTTGGTATTCATTCCTCTGTTTATTATGTCAATTGTTGTACTGTTGCTTATGATGGGTCTAATGAAGGAGGCTAATTACTTAGTAGGCTAAATGGAAATGGGTAAGGGAAAATCGACACCAGTGTCGATTTTGGATTTTGCATCACGGGAGAGGTTATTATGCCGAATTATCGTTTGTTCATAATGGAGATATAAATGAAAAGCTGAAGAAGAAGGAAAAACGAGAAAAGAACAAAGGACGCATTTATAGGATTTGGGAAAAGTACGGAGTGATCGGGTTAGGAATGTTATCCCCGCTTATAATGGGTGCTCCCCTGGGGGCAGCAATAGGAATTTCACTGGGAGCGTCCCCCAGACGACTTATTCTTTGGATGAGTATTGGCATTATTGTATGGACTATTTCCCTTACTCATAAGTACCTTAGGGTTTGAGGGGGTTCAGATGCTGTAAAAATAAACTAAATAATTAGAGGGGTGAGAGGATGAGATACACAAAGATACTGATCTATCTTTTGTATGTACTGGTTCTGTTGGGATCTCTTGCAGCAGCAGGTTGGGGATTTTTTACGATTAAAGTCTGGATAGGCAGGCATTATCGACCTCTCCCGGGGATGGCCGGATACTGCTTGATTTGCATTGTAATAGGGCTTCTTTTAGGACTGGAACATTTCCTCAAAGAGTTCCGTAAACAGGGAAGATGGACAGTTAATCTTATTAGGCTTGTGATAATGGGGATTCCGTCAGGTATCTCTGCTTTTTACCTTGTCTTATCCTTTGCCTTTTCTCTTAAAATACCAAGTTTTATGACGTATTCTACATTATTTTATGAGTTTTCCGGTTTGATTTTTGGCTATACGATCATGACCAGTTTTTATAAAAAAACAGAAAAACAAACCTATGAGATTGGTTCCTTCAATTAATTTGCGTTCCCGAAGAAGAACGGTCTTTTGACTCTTCGGGAACTGCTGATCACACCATGGAACATGTTAATGATCAGTAATGAATTGGAAGTGAAAATTATGCGGGCATTTTTAGCCGGGCTCTTTGTGGGCGGACTATTACTAATTGTCTCTCTATTCCTCGAGGATACCACCATCATTAAGTATCTGCTCTTGCTTCTCGGCGCTATTCCAATGTTAATAAGTGGTGTACTCTCTGGTTCATTTGTTAGCGGCGACAGAGTCAGAGCCAATTATACTGGTTCTAAGGATTTCAGCAAGCGCACTAAACTAGGATCGGCATTTTTCTTGTTTGGTCTGTCCTGTTTCCTGGTGGAAATCGCTATTTATTACATTTAAATAAAAGTATTTTGTCTAAGATACTTAAAATCCGGGAGCAAATGAAAGGGTCTATTTTGTTTTGAGAGATTAACTTGATTTGGATTTGCCTAAATAGTGGAGGGGACAAGAAGATGAAGATTATTGGCTTAATTGGCGGTATGAGTTGGGAATCCTCGGTTTCATATTACCGAATTATTAATGAAGAGGTTAAAGAAAGGCTAGGCGGATTACATTCTGCCAAATGTATTTTATATAGTGTGGATTTTGAAGAGATCGAGGTGCTGCAAAGAAATGACCAATGGGATAAAGCTGGAACGATTCTGGCTGAAGCGGCTCAGAGTCTCGAAGGGGCAGGAGCAGAGGTTATTTTAATTTGTACAAACACAATGCATAAAGTGGCTGAGCAAGTCGAGAACAATATTAGTATTCCATTATTACATATTGCAGACATAACCGCCGACAGGATTCAAAGGAATAAAATACAGACTGTCGGATTATTAGGCACGAAATATACAATGGAACAAGATTTTTATAAATTACGGTTAGAAACCAGAGGGATTAAAGTACTAATTCCTGACAATAAGGACAAGGAAGTTGTAAACCGAGTCATTTATCAAGAGCTTTGTTTAGGGAAGATCAATCAAGATTCAAAAGAAGCGTTTAAAAGAATTATTAAGATGTTGGTTGAACGAGGGGCAGAGGGGGTTATTTTAGGGTGCACTGAAATCGGTCTCTTGATAGGAGAAGAGGATGTCAGTGTTCGGATTTTTGATACCGCATTAATTCATGCTAAAGGTGCAGTTGATTATGCCCTTGAGAATGAATGCAAAGAGAAGCAAAGCTGAGATTGATTTTTACATAAACTTTACCTCTAAATTAGATTAGGAAACCACTTGATGACCGATTTTAAGATTTTAAGATTTTAAAATCGGTCATATTATATTATTTAAGAAAACTGAATATCAATATATTTTTATTGAATATCAATAAAAATATATTGATAAATGAAAAGGCCTTGTATATAATCATATTACGAAAAGTAATAGGAGGGTTTTGCATGGTTATTTTGGATCAAAAAGGGTTTTCCGGTATCGTTAATCATATTTTGAATCTTATCTTTCTCGGGGGACTAGGGATTTTTTTGAGCTTGCCCTTTGCTTTGAAATGGTATTTAGGATTGATGTACACGCGTACCAGTGAAAATTACAATTTCTTGTTGGTCTTTCTCTTTATCACAGGGATTTTTGCTTTGCTCATTGTTCATGAATTAAGGAGGATGTTTAAGAATTTAAATAAGCGTAACCCCTTTGTGATGAGCAATGTACATAGTCTTAACCGGATTGCTTTTTCCAGCTTACTGATTGCGGCATGCTATTTCATCAAAATTATCTTCTACAATTCATTTCTTACGATCATCGTGACCATGGTTTTTATTATCGCCGGATTCTTTTCCATCATTTTAGCGGAAGTTTTTCACCAAGCCGTACTGGTGAAAGAGGAAAATGATTTAACAATCTAATGGGGGCTGGGATATGTCAATTATCGTAAACTTAGACGTTATGATGGCTAAAAGAAAAATCAGCTCTTCAGAGCTGGCTGCCAAAATAGATCTTACACAGGCCAATCTATCTATTCTAAAAAACAATAAGGCAAAGGCTATTCGCTTCACAACCCTTGAGGCAATCTGTAAAGCTCTGGATTGCCAGCCGGGGGATATTTTGGCTTATGAAAATGACGATGGTGATAAATAAGAATTAGTTTGAAAGGAGCTTAAGCATGGAAGAAGCAATATTAATGCCTAATGATGAACGTAAAAAAACGGAAGTTCAAAAGGAAGATATTATCCTCCTGATTTCCTCAGTCTTGTTGGGAGTGATTTTTGACTTTTTATTTTATAAAAAATCACTGGGGATTTCTTACTTGATTTTTGTAATTGCCTTTTATCTCTTCTTTGGCTGGAATTTAAGGCGCAAGATAGGGTTCAGCTACAGCTTCGGCTGGTTTTTAGGAATTCCGATTTTAGCTTTGTCATCCACCTATTTGATCTTTGCCAATCAAATTTTCAGGGCCCTTAATTTTGTGATCATCCCCATTCTGATCGTTGCCCAAACTCTCTTGATCATTGGAGAAAATAAACACCAATGGTTTGAGGCAAGTTTTGTTATGGATATAGGCAAAGGAGTCCGCCGTACCTTAGGAAATATCTCAAAACCCTTGGTTGTGGGATTAAGCCTCCTGCGTATTCCCAAGAGCAGGAAAAAGGACAACACTTTCCAAAAAGTTTTGCTGGGTGTCGCCATCTCAATTCCTCTTTTAACAATTATCATTAGTCTTCTTACCTCAGCGGACTACTTGTTTAAAAATCTCATAAGTGAGCTGGTAAACTCTTTGGGAACCATCAACCTGACGGATATTCCCCAGCAGGGCATCCTGGTGTTACTGATCAGTATTTTTATGTTTAGTTATACCTGGAGTTTATTAAAATCCAAAGACCAGGGACAGACTCAAGGGGAAGAATCTGTTGCTCAGCAAAGGGCCGGCAGTTGGGACCCCGTCATCTCGGTGACCATCTTAAGTTTGATTAATTGTGTCTATGTCATATTCATCGTTATTCAGTTCACCTATATGTTTGGGGCATTCCATAATGTATTACCCGCGGGTTATACCTATGCCGAATATGCCAGAAGAGGTTTTTTTGAGTTGTTAATAGTAACTCTAATAAACTTCAGTCTTTTGTTAAGCAGTCTTAAGTTTACCGGTAAGGAAGGAAAAGGATTGACAAGAGCTGTGCAGGTATTGCACTCGCTCCTTGTGCTCTGTACCATGGTGATCCTGGTTTCGGCATTTTTAAGAATGTCCTTCTATGAGGCGGCCTATGGCTATACCTATTTAAGAGTATTAACCCATAGTTTTATGATCTTCTTGTTTGTCTTATTGGCAGTTGCCTGCTATAAGATTTGGAATGAGCGGTTTTCTCTCCTTAAACCTTATATCCTTCTTGCCCTGGCTGCTTATTTAGTGCTGAATTTTGCCAACATCGACGTACTTATTGCCCAAAAGAATATTGCTCGATATTTAGAAACGGGGAAGCTGGATACCTATTATTTAAGACATTTATCCTATGACAGCATCCCGGTGTTAGTCGGTCTTCTTAACGAGGAAAATACCCCTCCTGATCTGAAACAATATTTAGAGGAACAACAAATGAGGTTATCCCAGGAGCAGGCCTGGCAATCCTTTAATATTTCTCAGTATGAGGCCCAAAAAGTTCTCACTCAATAGTGACCAAAAAGCGATGCCCCACACCCGTCAGTAGGTGTGGGGATTTGTGCATTAATTTTTTAGGCCCAGATTAAAACTTTTTAGCTAATTCCTGAGTCTAATGATTGAAGAGGTGAACTATGGAAAAGCAGATTATGGCCGCAATCAGAAGAGGAGATGCTGAGGCTTTTTATGAGCTTCTGAAACCATATAAAAATCAACTATATCGTATTGCTTACCGGTATTTGCAGAGTGAACAGGATGCTTTGGAAGCGATCCAAGAAACAATCTTTCGGGCTTATCGAGGAGTTTCTAAGCTAAAAAGACCAGAGTATTTCCAAACCTGGCTGATTCGCATACTCATGAATGTTTGCAGCGATGAATTAAAGCGGCGAAAAGTTCAGCCTGCCTCTTTTAATGAAGAGATTCGTCAGGAGTGTGCGGCAGCTGCCGATGACAGCAATGAACCTGACAGTAAGATCAGGCTGCAGCGTTTAGATATTAATATGGCCTTGGACCGTCTCGATTTAATGCACCGGCAAGTGATTGAACTTAAGTATTTTGAAGACTTAACCATTCGCGAAATTGCCTTTATCTTGGAACGGCCTGAAGGGACGATCAAAACTTGGTTAACCCAGTCTTACAAACAGCTTAAAAAGTATTTAGGAGAGGGGGATTGTCATGTTTGAAGAAAACGGCAATGAATTACGTGGGGCAGATGACATGAATGATAGAGAAGACGGCGCCCCTGCCGATCTCGCGGCTGACCTGAGCAAAGCGAAACATCAGGTAATCGCCCTGCCGGTGCCCCTTGAACTTGACGAGTATATTAACAGGGGTCTGACAAGAGGCGTTAAAGTTCAAAAAAGCCGCCGGTTCAGGAAATGGAGTATGATAGCTGCTTGTTTTCTTCTCGCTGTACTCATGACCTCTGCCAGGGTTTCACCGGTCATTGCCGAGGCATTGCAGCAAATCCCGGGTTTAGGATATATTGTTGAACTTATCAACTATGACAAAGGGCTGCAATCCGCTGTCAAAAATGATTTTGTCCTGCCCCTGGGAGTTTCCGACGAGCACGATGGGATTGTCTTTACAGTGGATGGTATGATTATGGACGAGGGAAGCTTGATTCTTTTCTATACCTTGGACTATTCTGGCAAAGGCAGCCCTGTCCAGTTATCAGAAGTAAAACTTTTCGATGATCAAGGGGAGTCTGTGCAGCAGGTGGCACTGGGTTACAGCAGTATGGCGGATGCCGGTGAGGATGGAGAACATCAGGTGTACTCCCAAATTACTGTCAATTTTAATGAAAGGACGAAGATTCCCCCTGTGATAAGCTTAAAAGTAAAGCTTAGTGCTGCCCCTCAGGACCGGCCACCCGAATCCTTTGATCAGCTTTCTTCAACCTGGGAACTAGCCATACCTGTTGACAAAGACCTCTTTGCTGGTATGAAAAAGGTATATGAAATCAACCAGAGTGTGGTTGTTGAGGGCCAGAAAATTACCTTTGAAAAACTGACGATTTACCCCACCCGAATGGCCTTAAGGGTAGTCTTCGACCCTGCCAACAGCAAAAAAATCTTTGCTTTTGATGATCTCGCTTTGGTCAATGAACAAGGGGAAGAGTGGGGGCGGATTGCCAACGGAATGACGGGCAGCAAAGAGGATGAGTACCATGAAACTCTCTTTTTCCAAAGCAATTATTTTACCCAGCCCCAAAAACTCTACCTGCGGGGTAAAAGTATCCGGGCTTTAGATAAGGATAAGACAAAGCTTGTCTTTGACCTCGACCAGAAAAAGATCATCGAGTCTCCGCCGGGGTTAAAGTTTTATCAGGTTACTGACAATCTCTTAGAAAATGTCGCTTACATGGATTTTTTGTTAAAGCTGAATCCGGATCTGGATAAACTGCGAGGGTACAGCGTCCTGTCCTTTGAATTTACGGATAAAGCTGGGAATTCCTTCAGTACGAAGGGACAAGGGTTTTCAACTTGTTCCGATGCCCCTGGCTACGATCAAACCATCACTATCTCTTTACCTTTGGATCAAGACTATCAATCCCCTTTAACCTTTCAAATTCAAGATTATCCCATTCGAATCACCGGGAAATTTGATATTCGAATAAAGTAGATTATACTGTTAATAGGCAGTATTCAGGAAATTTTCAGCTTTCCTTCAGGTTGGATTCAACCTGTTGCTGCATAATTAGACAAAAGCCCATGATTAAACTCGGCATTCTAACACTTCTGAGAAATCATTATCCGTTTTTATGTATGTAAAGGAGCTTATTGCTATGAAGAAAGTAAATGGTATCAAACTGTTATTGGTAGACGATGAACCGAATATTTTACAATTTCTTGAAATGGGCCTGCAAGAGGAAGGATTTGAGCTGCAAACCGCTCAGGATGGAATGACAGCGGTAACCTTGGCCAAGCAGTTTCAGCCTCATATTGTTATTCTTGATGTTATGATGCCGGGCATGGATGGCTTTGAAGTATGTCGGATGCTCAAGAAAACTGAGAATGTGGCTATCATCATGCTTACCGCTAAAGATGAAGTGGACGACCGGGTGAAAGGATTGACTCTCGGGGCGGACGATTACATGATGAAACCCTTTAGTTTTGAAGAATTGCTGGCACGCATTCACGCCAGAATCCGCAATCAATTTCCCAATCTCATTGGAGAGGTTGAGCTGGGAGCTTTTCGGATCGACGACAGGCGCAAAGAGATCCTTTATGAGCAAAGGGTTTTGGAGTTATCCACCACGGAGTATGAGCTGCTGAAATTCCTGGTGCTGAATCATGGCTTAGTCTTAAGCAAAGCTAAAATCTTGGATAAGGTCTGGGGCTATGACTTCGGCGGAGATGAGAACATTGTCGAGGTGTATATTCGTTCCCTCAGGGAAAAATTAAACGATAAAGAACATCGTTTAATTCGAACCTTACGGGGAGCAGGTTATCGGGTTGATCTGTAATGAAACGAATTAAAACTAACTCACTTCGCTTTCAGCTCTTATCTCGTTCCCTACTGCTTATTGCGGGATTGCTGGTAATCATAGGCCTTTTTCAATATATTTTCATGCGGGGTTTTATCTATCAAAATAAAGCTCAAAGTATTCAAAGCCAGATTTTGTCAATCCCTATTGAAGCATGGGAGAAGGCAAGTTTGTTTGATGAAATGAATCTTAACTTAGGAGGCTCTCCTGAGGACAATGCCTTTGAGATAAAATTGCCTCACATCGGTCCCAGTCGTGTCCCTTTCTTTTTCTTGCCGGACTCGACGATTGCCTTTTATGATACTAATGGAACTCTTTCCGTGCTTTCCAATTCTTCAAAGGATGGAGAGGCTCCCCCCAAGCTTGATGATCAAGACTACCAAAATGCTCTAAGCAGTAAACATGATTTAACTTATAAAATTATCGATCCGGCCTCAGGAAACGAGCAATTGATTGTTCTGCAGTCTGTCAAGAATAGAGATCAATTGCTTGGTGTGGTCCAGGTAAGCCTGGATACAAAACCTTTGCGGGATATTCTGACACGGCAACTATTAACCTTCTTATTAATTGCTTTACTCGCTCTAATAGGGGGCATGCTGGCCTATATCCCTGTATTAAAAAAGACCTTAATACCTTTGTCAAAGATGGTGGACACTGTCGAAAAAGTGGATGCCGGAAATCTAGCCGAACGCTTGCCTGTTGACCAGGGGCAGGAAGAAATTGATCGCTTGGCAGATTCCTTTAACGGCATGCTGGAAAGACTGGAAATATCCTTTGCAGCTGAAAAAGAAGCCAAGGAACAGATGAGGCGCTTTGTGGCCGATGCCTCTCACGAGCTGCGTACACCCCTGACTTCCATTCACGGTTTTTTAGAGGTATTACTGAGAGGGGCTATGAATCAGCCGGATAAACTGCACAGATCTTTAACAAGTATGTATGATGAGTCCGAACGGATGAAAAAGTTGGTGCAAGATCTGCTGCTTCTGGCCAAGTTAGACCGTTCACCAAATGTTCAGCTCAGTGAAGGGGTTTTGGATGAAATCATCAAGGGGATGGCTCCTCAGTTAAGAGTACTTGCCGGAAACCGCAAAGTCAGTCTCAAACTCACCTCGGATTTAAAATGCTGCTTTGAAGAGGACAAGTTAAAACAAGTTATCTTGAATCTTTTCCATAATGCTGTTCAGCATACGGATCCTGAACAAGGAGAAATCCTTATTTCCTTGGAAAGCGCTCCCGGCGGAGTTCAATTAAGCGTACAGGATAATGGTTCGGGAATCCCCCCGGAACATTTGCCGAAACTCTTTGACCGTTTTTACCGCAGTGATTCTTCAAGGACGCGGAAATACGGCGGAGCCGGCCTGGGGCTGGCTATTAGCAAATCTCTTGTCGACCTGCACGGAGGCACCATTCGTGTGGAGAGCAAGGATGAAGAAGGCACTGCCTTTTACGTATGGCTCCCCCAGTACTGTGAAGAATAATAAAAGCAAGCGTCATCCTTATTTATGAGGAACGACGCTTGCTTTTTGTTATTTATAAAGGACTACTGCCCTGAATGAATTGAGGATTCCTTGTTGAAAAACACCTCAAACCATTCTAGAGAACAATAGACCCGAAAGCCAGGGCGGCCTCGACCCACAGGAGTGAACCCATTGCATGGAGAGGCGGTAAAAGCCTACAAGATGGCGCGGGGTATGCGGAGCCAGGTTCACCTCAGGTATTACCCGGAGGTTTGGTGAAGCTCCCGCGCCGGCGAGTAGGCGAGCCTCAGAATGCTGGGTGAGCGATGTGGGGCGAAGCCGCCCGACCACAGTGGCCTATTATCCTTGGCTATTCTCCATATCCCTTAGGATGACTCCGATGCCATGCCCAAGCACTTTCAATAATCTGCTCCAAAGAACTAAATCGAGGAGTCCATCCTAAAAGCGATTCTATCTTCTCAACCTTAGCAACCAACCTGTCAGGGTCACCGGGCCGTCGAGGAGATTCTACAGCAGGTATGGTTCGGCCAGTGACTCGACGAGCGGTTTCAATTACCTCTTTAACGCTGTAGCCGGAGCCTGTCCCCACATTATAGACTCCTTTGGCAGTTCCTTTGGCTAGGGCTTCTAAAGCCAGGATGTGGGCCATGGCTAAATCCAGCACATGGATATAATCTCTGATGCAGGTACCATCCGGTGTAGAATAGTCCGTACCGAAGATGCCAATCTCTTTGCGCTGGCCTAAGGCGGTTTTTAAGATTAAGGGAATCAGGTGGGTTTCAGGCTGATGATTCTCGCCTAGGGAGCCGTCGAGAACAGCACCGGCAGCGTTAAAATAACGCAGAGCTATCCATTCCAGGCCGTAAGCCTTTTCTAACCAAGCAAAGGATTGTTCGATCATCAGTTTTGAGAAACCGTAAGGGTTAATGGGAACCGTAGGTGCCGTTTCGGGTATGGGAATATCTTCAGGGATTCCGTAGGTAGCCGCAGTGGAAGAAAAAATAATCCGCTTTACTCCGCAGTGCAGAAGTGTGCTGACAAAACGGTTGGTTTTTGCAGTATTCTCCTCAAAATAAAGGTCAGGTTTTTCTGCGGATTCACCTACTAAACTTCGTGCGGCAAAATGAATAACGGCACTTATTTGCTCTTGTTCAACAATTTTGCGGACAAGCTGAGAATCGGCGATATCTCCTTGGAAAAAGGGGACATCCTTTGCCACGGATTGTCGATGCCCAGTTACTAAGCTGTCAAGCACCACAGGTTTATAACCTTTCTCTAGCAAAGCTACAACAGTATGACTGCCAATATACCCAGCTCCGCCGGATACTAAGATGGATTCCATAATTGCCTCCTTATTTCATTACCTAAACTGAAACCATTATAACATCCTGCCAAGAATCAAGAAACTAAACTGAATATAAAATCATTGCTAGAAAGAGCTTTTTCGCCGGTTCAGGCGGGAAGGCCTTTAATTTTAAATCTTTAAACTAGATTTTCAGCTAATTTTCAGGAAACACTCATTTAACCTTCAGGTTACATTTAGGAGTAATTCAGTAACGAGAGTTATAGTAATCCAGAAATCAAAATCACAAGAATGTTCCCTACAGGAAAAGGAACCAACAAAGAAACAGCAAAAGGAGAAATTAAAGGATGAAAGGACTAAAACTTAAACGTTGGGATCCGTTCTTAATAGTCATCGCATTATTAGCTGGGTTTTTAAATATTTACGGTATCTGGAAAGATCAATCGGCCAATGCCTATTACACAGCTGCCGTAACCAGTATGCTGCAAAGTTTTCACAATTTCTTTTTTGCTTCTTTTGATCCCGGAGGATTTGTAACGGTGGATAAACCGCCGGTTGCCTTTTGGGTCCAAACCTTGTTTGCATCGATATTTGGTGTCCATGGTTGGAGTGTGATTTTGCCGCAAGCTCTGGCTGGAGTAGGCTCGGTGATCCTAGTTTATATCCTTGTGAAACCGACCTTTGGCAAAACTGCTGCAAGACTGTCAGCCCTGGTCATGGCCTGTACTCCCATTGCGGCAGCAGTGAGCCGTACCAATAATGTGGACAGTCTGCTGGTTTTTACTCTTCTTGCGGCAACCTGGTTACTCTTTAAAGCTGTTAAAACAAAGAAGTGGCCTTGGTTCCTTGCAGCCTTTGGACTGATTGGGGTAGGCTTTAACATTAAAATGCTCCAGGCATTTATGGTTTTTCCCGCTTTCTATCTCTTTTATTGGCTGGCCTATAAGGCCAACCTGAAAAAGAAACTCACTGTTCTGGCCGGTTCCACGGCAGTTCTGCTGATCCTTTCCTTTTCATGGGCTGTGGTAGTAGACAGTATCCCTGCGGATAATCGTCCCTATATCGGCAGCAGTCAGACTAACTCTGTGTTGGAGCTGGCCTTTGGCTATAATGGACTTTCCCGATTAACGGGTCAGAGAGGGGCGGGTGGAGGGAACCGGCCGGGAGATGGCAATCAGGCCTTTAATCAGCCGGGATCAAATCAGATGTTTGAACAAGGATCTGATGATGGCAGCCGGATGCGCCCGGATGACTCTAACCAGTTTCCCTCAGGATTTTCTCCCGGTCAGGACGGAAATTCCAGAACCCTGCCAGGGGATGATGGGAGAAACCGGGCCGGAAATCCTAATGACGGCGGGGGAGGACCGGGAAATGGGGGAATGTTCAACACAGGTACACCAGGACCCTTCCGCTTATTCCAATCTCAATTATCAGGACAGATCAGCTGGCTTTTGCCCATTGCCTTATTGGGTGCTCTAGGCTTATTGCTGGGTCTTCGCCGCAAGAAAGCAATGACCGATAAGCAGAAAGAAACTCTTTTTTGGCTGGCATGGCTGCTTCCCATGATGGGCTTCTTCAGTGTAGCAGGCTTTTTCCATCAATATTATTTAGTGATGCTTGCCCCGGCTATTGCAGCCCTGACAGGAGCAGGGTGGACAGAACTCTACGGTTTTACCCGTAATTGTGATGGTTGGAAAGGCTGGCTCTTGCCTGCCGGAATTTTAGGAACAACCTTATTCCAAGTCTATATTTTGCTGCCCTACAAAGCTCAGATTGGGCTGGCTTTGCCGGTAATTGTTGGGGTTCTGGGAATTGGTGCTGCTCTGTATTTAGGAATTACGCAAATAAAAGGCCTGGTAAAGCTGGTTTGGGGAAATTCAAGAAAGGTTGCAGCATCAGGAGCTATTTTAGTGCTGCTTATGGCACCGCTCTTTTGGGCCGCAACGCCCCTTCTTTATGGCGGGAACAGTACTCTGCCGGCAGCCGGACCGGAAAGTTCCGGCAGGGGTATGCCGGGACAAGGAGCAGGCCCAAGCCAAGGTCAAGACCCGGGAAATGGAAATGTCAGCTTCAGCCGGCAAGAAAATATTAACTCAGCTTTAATAAACTATTTGACAGCTAACAACACCGGTGAAAAATATTTATTTGCCACAACCAATGCCGGTACAGCTGAAGCCTATATTATCCAGACCGGTCAGGCAGTTATGGCGATGGGCGGATTTTCCGGCAATGACCCAATTTTGACCGTGGATAAGCTGAAAGAAATGGTGGCTAATCACGAGGTTAAATATTTCCTAACTTCAGGCGGAGGCTTTGGCGGAGGAAGTTCAGAGGTCCAAACTTGGATTCGGGAAAACGGCAGGGAAGTGCCTCAGGAAGAATGGCAGTCCGGTACAGAGGCTTCTGCGGAAAGAGGTACGGATAGAAATGGCTCTGTGACGTTATACGAAGTAACCCTGGATTAGAAAGGAGGCGACGGGAATGAATTCGGGTATTCGCTATTCCATTGTGATACCGGTGTACAACGAAGAAGCGGTTATTGAACAGACCTACCGCAGATTGAAGCAAGTCATGGCTTCAACAGGTGAGTCCTATGAGTTGATTTTTGTCAATGACGGCAGCCGTGATCAGACAGCCTCCCTAATTAAGGGGTATGGAGAAGGAGATGACACTGTGAAATTGTTGGGATTTTCCCGCAATTTTGGTCATCAAGTGGCGATCACCGCGGGAATGGATTATGCAGCCGGTGCGGCAGTTGTCGTCATTGATGCGGATTTGCAGGACCCTCCGGAGCTGATTTTGGAGATGATTGCTAAATGGAAAGAAGGCTTTGACGTCGTTTATGCTAAACGAACCAAGCGAAAAGGGGAAACCTTTTTTAAAAAGCAAACGGCTCATCTCTTTTACCGGCTGCTTAGGGTTTCCACAGACCTAAATATCCCCACAGATACGGGAGATTTTCGTTTAATAGATCGCCGGGTGGTTGAAGAATTAAAGCGCTTGCCTGAGAGAAACCGCTATGTTCGGGGATTAGTCAGTTGGGTGGGTTTCCGCCAGACAGCCGTGGAGTATGAAAGAGATGAACGGTTGGCTGGGGAGACCAAGTATCCCCTGAAGAAAATGATGAAGTTAAGTATGGATGGGATAACTTCTTTCTCTTATAAGCCTCTTAAATTAGCCACTTATGCAGGAACCATTATAGTAACTTTTGGTCTCTCTAGCTTGGCAGTCCTTATTTTCATGAAGATGTTTAACAAAATTTTCCTTGCAGGCTGGGAGCTAGTGATCTCTATCCAACTGATCTTATCAGGACTGCTCCTGACCATGATGGGAATTATCGGAGAATATATTGGACGGATTTATGACGAAGCCAGAGAGCGTCCCTTATATATTATCAGTGAATCTTACGGGCTGATGAGAAAAGAGCAGCCTGTAAAAAAGGAACGGACAGTGAAGCGGATTGTCTAAGACAGGAAAGGCCCCCAAAGAATTTGTGAGATTCGGACTGGTTGGAGCAGTCAATACAGGAGTGGATTTTGCCGTATTTACTGTGCTAACTCATCTAGGGGTGCTAGTGCTGGCAGCTCAAGTTGTATCTTACAGCTGCGGAATCCTGAACAGCTTTTTTCTCAACCGGACATGGACCTTCAGTGCGCGTGTCCGGGGAAAATCCCCGGGACAATTTCTTGGATTTTTCCTGTGGAACTTAGCTGTCTTATCCATAACCTATGGCTTGTTGGTCTATTTTCACACTCACTTTGCTTGGTCGATTATTGTAAGCAAAATTGTTGCTACCGGATTAAGTATGATCATTAACTTTGCCGGTAATCGTTGGTTGATTTTTAAATAGCGAATGGGTAATAACTGAGGAAACGGAGGGAAAAACATGAAAATCAGAAAAGCGGTCATTCCTGCGGCAGGCTTAGGAACCCGGTTTTTGCCGGCGACAAAAGCTCAGCCCAAAGAAATGCTGCCTATCGTTGATAAGCCGGCAATTCAGTATATTGTTGAAGAAGCCGTGGCTTCAGGAATCGAAAGTATTCTCATCGTCACAGGCAGAAATAAAAAATCGATAGAAGATCATTTTGACAAGTCTGTGGAACTTGAGCAGACACTTTGGGAAAAAGGAAAATCGGATATTCTCCATGAGATCCAAAACATTAGTGATATGGCAAATATCCATTTTATACGCCAAAAAGAACCCCTTGGCTTAGGCAATGCTATTCTTTGTGCAGAACAATTTGTTGGGGAAGAACCCTTTGCAGTCCTGTTAGGGGATGACATCATGGTAGCGGACCCACCGGGATTAAAGCAGTTAATCGAAGTTTTCGAGACCTATCAGACAACGGTTGTTGGTGTGCAAAGGGTTCAACCGGAGGAAGTCAGCAAGTATGGAATTATTTCGGGTGTTAAAGAGCAACCAAGGATTTTGAGCGTGAAGGATATGATCGAAAAACCTGCTCCGGCCAATGCCCCTTCGAATATCGCCATCATGGGCAGGTATATCTTGATGCCGTCGATTTTTTCCTTTCTGAAAACGCAAGAGCGAGGAGCGGGCAATGAATACCAGCTCACTGATGCCCTGAAGGAAATTTGTCTTAAGGATCATCTTTTAGCCTTGGAGCTGGATGGAGAGCGCTATGATATCGGGGATAAGTTTGGCTATATAAAAGCGATTATCGAAATGGGCCTCCAGCGGGAAGAACTGCAGCCTCAATTAGTAAAGTATTTACAGCATGCTTTAAAAAATCAAGGTTTCAAACATAAGCTGAAAAGAGCGGCAGGATGAAAGGAGTTTCCCAATGGCATTTATTAGGAAGCATCTTCTTAAGATCAGCTTGTCAGCCATGCTTTTATTAGCCGGCATCCTATGTATTTTGTCCTTATGGAATTATGCCGGGACAGCTCAATCCTCTCAAAATGTAGTGATCAGAAACTCCTGGATTCAACCGGGGGGTAATTCGGACTCCAATCTAAGTCCGGGCAATAATAATCCAGGACCGAATTCTGGGGTGAACCCAAGTAATCGCCAAAATTCAAGGGAGTATTCCCGGCCAAGTTCGGACCGGTCTATGGCCGCCCCTAAGGTGGACAGGGCGGGCGGCATGAACCGCTCAGGAGCCGGCGAGCAAAATAACTACGTTCCGCAAATGATAGGCTATGCAGTGTTGTTCCTAATTTTAAGCGTGAGCGGCTATTATCTCATGGCAAAAAAGAAGCTTAAAATCTCAGCTTCTAACGAGAAAATTGTCCTCATTACCCTCCTGGGGGTTGGCTTTTTCTTGAGGCTAATAATGGCATCATCTATCAGCAGCCACTCATTTGATTTAAATCTCTTTAAAAACTGGGCAACCACGGCTGCCAATAATCTCTCCCAAGTTTATCAAGGACGCAGCGCCAGTGATTACCCGCCATTCTATATTTATGTGCTCTTGATTGTAGGGAAGCTGGGAAATCTGCCTGCACTCAGCCCCTATTACACCTTGCTCCTGAAACTGCCCTCAATCCTTGCTGATCTGGCTTCATCCTTCTTGCTCTTTAAACTTGCCAAAAAGTACCTAACCTTAGAGTTAAGTTTATTGATATCTGCCTTCTATGCCTTTAACCCGGCCATACTGCTTAATTCGGCGGTATGGGGACAGGTTGATTCTTTTTTCACCCTGTTGATTCTGGCAGCCATTGTGCTGCTCTCAGAAAGAAGAATTGGACTGGCGACAGTCTTCTTTGCTTCAGCTGTGCTCATGAAACCACAAGGGATTATCTTTCTCCCGGTGCTGTTCTTTGAGCTGATCAGGCAAAAATCGTTAAAAAGCTGGCTAAAAGTTTTAAGTTCAGGAATAGTCACTGCTGTGGTTATTCTCCTGCCTTTTGCCTGGAATCTCGGCAGCCTTTGGATTTTCAAGCTGTACGCCAGTACCTTAGGAGAATATCCTTATGCTTCGGTCAATGCCTTTAACTTTTTCAGTTTGTTAGGTAAGAATTTCACTTCGGATGCAGCGTCCTTTTTGGGGCTTAGCTATCATAATTGGGGTTTGGCAGCTATTGTCCTGCTGACACTGGCAGCATGGTTTCTCTATATTAAAGGAAAAAGCCGGGAGTATGCTGGGGCAGCGGCCCTTATCCTGATAGCAGGTGTCTTTAGCTTTTCTACAAGAATGCATGAACGATATTTGTTCCCAGCAGTGGCCTTGGCCATCTTAGCCTACATTTACCTGCGGGATAAACGCCTGCTGCTGTTAGCCGCGGGATTTAGCACAACCAGCTATGTCAACACTTACTACGTTTTGCTGAAAACTCTCAGCGGAACGAATTCCATAACCTATGGTCCAATCCTGGTGATTACGTCGTTTTTAAATGTGGTGCTGTTCGTATACCTGCTGAAGGTTTTATACGAAATTGTGATGGGAAGAAGGGATGCAGCGGGGAAAACCGGCAAGCTAAAAATAGTTGCAAAGTACGAATAAAACTGAAAAAGATCATTTTTTTATTGAAGGAGGATTAAGCAATGGAAAAACCATACTTAGGAAAGAAACTTAAAGGACGATCCGTAATTATCATCGGAGTGTTATTATCTGCCCTGGTGATTGGGGTAAGCGGATGCGGAACTAAGGACACACAGTCTGAGGTTCCGTCCTCTACCCAACAATCCAACACGGAGGGTCAAAACATGCAAAAGGATGGAGGTCAGCGGCAAACCCTTAATCCGGCTGTAGAGGCTGCAATGAGTATTCGCCGGCTCCAGGCCAATGAGGAAGTGGCTTTGACAAGTGAACAGAAGGAAGCAGTCAAACCAATTTTACAAAGCCTGATTGACACGACGGATCCCAGTGAGGACTTCCTCAAGGAAAAGGGGGAGGCTATTGAAGCTGTTTTTACGGAAGATCAAAAAACTTATTTGAGTACAAATGCTCCTCAAGGAGGTAATCAAGGGGACCGGCAAAATGGCCAACCCATGGGTGAACCGAAAGACCAATCCCAAGATCAAGGAAATAATGAAGCAAAAGACCAATCCCAGGGAGAAAAGGGAGCCCCGGATAAGAATACTCCGCCTTCCTTCCAATCCAAGGACATATTCCAAGAGGTTCTCGATTCTCTAAACTAGCTTAAACATAACATGGCTCTTTCGTGTAAATGAAAAGAAAGAAACCGGCTGTTACAAAAATTGCAACAGCCGGTTTCTTTTTAGGTTTCGTTTTACCCTGCCAGCTTATGAGCCCCTGCGGAATACACTTTTGTTTCTGGCCGCGTCGCCAGATAGACGCCTGAAACCACCACAGCGGCACAAAATAATTTAATGATTGTTATTGATTCATGCAAAATCAGGACGGATTGAACGATGGTAAAGATGGGGACAAGATTGATAAAGACAGCGGTTTGAGGAGCACCAATATGTTCAATGGCAATGGATTGGAAAAGATAGCCTAATACAGAAGCAAAAACACTCATGTATAAGATAGAGAGCCACCCTTTCATAGTTGCGGTATAGAGATAAGTTGCCGGATTTTCCCATAAGGCAAAGGGAAGAGAAATGACCACACAGATCAAAAAGGTGTAGGCCGTAATCATAAAAGGGGTTAGATCATATTGCTTCATGTAACGTCGGCTCAGGAGGGAATAAATTGAAAAACAAAGGACCCCGAGCATCATTAAAAAATCACCATGATTCACCTGGAATTGAGTGATGAGATGCAGATCTCCATTAGTGATAAAGAGAAAGACACCGCTGAAAGAAAGGAAAATCCCCAATATCCTGGGAAAGGACAAGCGTTCGCTAAAAAAGAGGGCCGCCAACAGGGTGGTTACCATGGGATTAAGTGCCCCAATCAGGGAGGAATTAATGGCAGTGGTATAGCCTAAGGACGTGAAAAAGAAGGCATGGTAACAAAAGGTGCCGATAAAACCCAGCAGGAGAAGTGCCGGCCACTGTTTGCCCCGGGGAAGAAGCCGTTTAGGTTTTTGCATCACGAGAATAGTAAAAATAAAAGGCAAGGCAAAGAAAAAACGGAAAAAGGTCAGGGCAAAGGGTGGAAACTCCTGAATAGAAAATTTGCCGGTTATAAATGCTCCTGACCAGAGCACACTGGTAAGTACCATAAGTAAACGAACTTGTTTATCCGACATGATGATAATCCTCCTTGCCGGATATAAGCCCGGCTAACTTTTGACCAAAGGTTATTTCAGCTACTAAATCGTACCAATCTGGCCATTGTTAGTCAATCCTCCGGACAGGTTTTTGAGAAATTATCTGCAGCATCTTCATAGACCCGGAAAAACCATAGAATTGACGGATTGACGAGCTTGAGCAGTCTGAAACTTGGCGTTTGTTTGCAGGTAGTGGGTATGATATAGTAAATGAGAAAGAATGGGGGTTTTTAGGATGCCGCGGATGGTCATTTTAGATGGGAATAGCCTGGCAAATCGTGCTTTTTATGCACTTCCGCCGCTTACTACAGCGGATGGGAGACCAACGAACGTTTTGCATGGCTTTTTAACTATGCTCTTTAAATTAGAACAAGAGCAGCAGCCCGATTATTGGGTGGTTGCTTTCGATAAAACTAAGGCGACGGTTCGAATTGAACAGTATGCCGGCTACAAAGCCCAGCGCAAAGAAACTCCGGAGGGCCTGCGCCCGCAATTTGATTACCTTAAGGAAATTCTTACAGAAATGGATGTGCCTATCCTTGAATTGGCAGGATACGAAGCCGATGATCTCATTGCGGCAATCACCAAACAAGCAGAAGCTCAGGGAATGGAAATTCAGATTTATACGGGAGATAAAGATGCTCTCCAGCTCATTTCACCTAAGACGAATGTCTACTTAACCAAAAAAGGAATCAGTGAAGTAGAGCGCTACGACGAAACGGCCCTTTGGGAACGCTATCAATTGCGCCCCCTTCAAATCATTGATCTCAAAGGTTTGATGGGTGACACTTCAGATAATATCCCGGGCGTTCCGGGAATTGGCGAGAAAACTGCCCTGAAGCTGCTTTGGGAATTTGGTTCTGTGGAAGACGTATTGGCAAATGTTGAAAAGGTTTCCGGAAAAAAGGTTCAGGGAAATCTCAAAGAGTATGCTGATCAAGCAATCTTAAGCAAAAAGCTGGCGACCATGCTGACAGAGGTGCCTCTGGAGTTTTCCAGTCAGGATTTTGTCTTTCGCCGTGCCCAAGGGGTTAAGGTATTGCCTGTTTTGCAAAAATATGACTTGAAAAATGTTACTCGTTTGTGGCTGGAGCGACATAAAGATGATGATGAAAGAGTCACTGAGCCTTCTGAATCGGCTTTGGGAAAATGGCCCCAACGCCAACTTTCGGAAGAGGAATGGCTGGCTCAGATTAAGGAGTGGGAAACTCAAAAAAACCCCATCACCTTGACCTGCCGCTATGAAGGAACGGGTTTGCAGGGAGGACGCTGGCTGGAGTGGGGAGTGGCGGTTCAGGGTGAAACCTTTTCTCTGACTCGTGCTGAGGTATCAGAAAAGGTTTGTCAGGCCTGGCTGGACTTAATGGGGAATGAGCAGGTTCCTAAGACCTTTGCGGACAGCAAAACCGTGGCCTTATTGCTGGCTAATGATGGAGCGGAATTGAAAGGTCTTTCTTTAGACCTGAGCTTAGCTTCATATTTAATACAATCTTCGCGCACAAAATTTGCCCCTTTAGATCTAGTTAAAGAGTATTTCCCTAATCAAGAGGCTTTTGAAAGCGCTGCGGACGAAGCCGGCGGTTTAGCCCAGGTCGCTCCCCGCTTTGAGGAGGATATCCATTCCTTAGGTCTGCCTTCCTTGCTCCACGATTTAGAAGAACCTTTGAGTTTAGTGCTGGCTCAAATGGAGCGGCAGGGCATTGCCGTAGACTCTGAACAATTGATTGCCTTTGGGGAAGGAATCAGCCATACTCTCAAAGAGTTAGAACAAGATATTTATGGTTTAGCGGAGGAAACCTTTAATATTAATTCGCCCAAGCAGCTGGGTACAGTGCTTTTTGAAAAGCTGGGCCTGCCTGCCGCTAAGAAGACTAAAACCGGTTATTCTACTGATGCGGAGACCTTGGAAGACCTGCGCTCAGTACATCCCATTGTCGCTAAAATCCTGGATTACCGGCAATTGAATAAGCTCATCTCCACTTATGTCAATGGACTGTTGGCTCAAGCCAAGGAAGGACGGATTCATACTACCTTTCAACAGACTGTGACGGCGACGGGGCGTTTATCCAGTACAGAACCGAATTTGCAGAACATCCCTATCCGTTTGGAACAAGGGCGGCAGCTCAGAAAAGTATTTCATCCCACTGAACCGGGCTGGGTGTTGTTATCGGCGGATTATTCCCAAATAGAACTGAGGATTCTGGCGCACTATTCCCAAGATCCCCTCTTATGTGAGTCTTTTGCTCTGGGCCAGGACGTTCATACCCGGACAGCCGCTGAAGTCTTTGGCATCTCCCTGGATGAGGTAACTCCGGACATGCGCCGGAGTGCCAAAGCCGTCAATTTTGGTTTAGTCTATGGGCTGACTGAGTTCGGACTCTCCCGGGATCTGGGAATTCCCCGCAAGGAAGCAAAGTTTTATGTTGAACAGTACTTTAAGCGCTACAGCGGAGTGAAACGCTACCTGGAGGGTGTGGTGACACAAGCTAAGCAAGACGGCCAGGTTCGTACACTGCTTAATCGCCTGCGCCGCATTCCTGAATTAATGCATTCCAATCGGGTTCAGCGTCAGTTCGGCGAGCGCATTGCCATGAACACCCCGGTCCAAGGTACGGCAGCAGATATCATGAAATTAGCCATGCTCAAAGTGGCTGAAGGAATAAAACCTTATAAGGCTGACATGCTCTTGCAGGTCCATGACGAATTATTGCTGCAAGTAGCTCCGGAGGATCTGGAAAGTGTCGCCTGTGTGCTGAAAGAGAA
Organism: Desulfosporosinus orientis DSM 765; assembly: GCF_000235605.1. GTDB lineage: Bacteria > Bacillota > Desulfitobacteriia > Desulfitobacteriales > Desulfitobacteriaceae > Desulfosporosinus > Desulfosporosinus orientis. The sequence continues at coordinate 3,701,724 of NC_016584.1, read as the reverse complement.
CATGGAGAAGGCCTATTCTTTGTCAGTTCCTATGACGGTGGAATGTAAGGTCGGTCCCAACTGGTATGATATGAAGCCCTTTCATTTGAAACAATAACAACACAAAGAACCCTCTCAAGTCAGAGTCGTAAGGCTTCTGTCTTGGGAGGGCTTTTTGTAATAAGGTATTATTTACCTGGTAAGTGATTAAGTAAGTTTTAAGCTTGTATATCAATTATGTTATAGCTTAGACTATTAATGGTTGTATTGGCGGCAGCATTATCCGGCTTAGTATCTTGCTGGCTGCTGTTCGTTTGGTTAGTCTGTTTAGCTTGAATTTGGTTCTGAATTTGCAGTATCTGCGCCTGCAATAACTGGATTTTCTGCTGTTTGGTCTTGTCATCATCCTTGCTTTGAGTCTCGGTTTTTATTTGATTTTCCAGGTCTTTAATTTTGTTTAACATTTGCTGTACATCGCTGCTGCTTCCTGAAGAATATGTATTTGAGCTTGAAGACACTGACGATACTGAAGAAATGTTCATTGAAGACTATCCTCCTCTTAAATCTCAATATGTATGGTAACTATAATATATGATTCTGAAATAGGGCTGAAACTTAACTGAAAATCAGCTGAAAATTTGAGAATAGATTTTTTACACTAGAAATGAGGGAAACATATGCCGGAACTTCCTGAGGTGGAAACCATTCGAAGAACCCTGGCCGGGCATGTTGCGGGGTTAGTTATTAACGAAGTTGAACTGATATGGCCTAAGGCAGTCTCTGGCTGGGAAGGTCAGCCCTTTGAGGTTTTAGTTGCCGGCCGTAAAATTAAAACTATCGATCGCCGGGGCAAATATCTTTTAATTCGCTTAGAGGAGGATATTACGTTAATTGCTCATATGCGAATGACCGGCCGTTTAAATTATTATTCGGAGAAAAAAGAACCGGAGAAGCATACTCATGTTGTTTTTCGATTGGATCAAGGGGAAGTGCATTTCTCGGATGTTCGGAAATTCGGACGGATTCAAGCCATACCTACCCCCCTGTGCGTGAGTGGGTCTGCTTTATGCAAACTAGGACCAGAGCCTTTAGAACAGGAATTTACGCCGGAAGTTTTAAAAGAGCGTTTGAGTAGGAAAAAACTTCCGGTGAAAGCCGCGCTTTTAGATCAACATGTTCTGGCGGGATTAGGCAATATCTACGCTGATGAAGCTCTTTTTCGAGCAGGAATATCTCCTCTGCGCCGGGTGGATACCTTGTCTGAAGAGGAATTAGCCAAACTTCATCAAGCTATCAGAGAGGTTCTCCAAGCAGGAATCGATGCCCAGGGAACATCCTTCCGAGATTACCGGGATGCTAACGGGGAAAAAGGTTCCTTTGAACAAGCTTTGCAAGTTTATGGACGTGGAGGGGAACCCTGCAAAATTTGCGGGCAAACCTTAGAACAGGTTCGCCTGGCCGGACGAACGACAGTATATTGCTCAAAGTGTCAGAAGTAGGCTAAAAGTCATCTTTGCCGGAGGACAGATTTGATATAAAATGGAATGGGTAAAATTTATAAAGCAGCGGATCTAGCTTAGGATTGTCATCGAAGGAAGCAGCTGTCATAGAGGAGAAAAGGATAATGGCAAATGTTAAAATTTTTCAGGCATCTCCTCGAGGAGGTATTGTGAAAGTTAAGGTTGAGGGGGATCGAACAATTCTCAGAGGCCAGGCCGTAACAGTGTTTAATGGGGCTTTGACAGTTAATGCATAATAGAAGCGTAAAAATTCTTATTAAGAAATTTGCTGTTCTTAGTATTGTTTTCTTAGGCATAGCTGCACTGGTGATGGTTGTAATTAAGACAGGTTTTATTCCCTCTTTTTTTTCTGATAAGCTGCCCTTTGTTCATTCTGTTTCCATTGCAGAAATCCATTGTCCTCTGGATAAGGACGGGGATGGTTTGGATGATTTAAGGGATATCACAGCCGGAGCGAAGGAAGAAGTCAAACGAAAGCCTCACTACCACAGCGCTTATTATCAGGGGGGATTTCCCCCGGATACTGAGGGAGTATGTACTGATGTTGTGTGGAGAGCCTTCCGCGATGCGGGATACGACTTGAAGGCCATGGTTGATGAGGACATACGTAATAATTTGGCACTGTACCCACGGGTAAACGGCAAACCTGATCCGAATATTGATTTCCGGCGAGTTTCAAATCTTATCGTTTTCTTTCGCAGGCATGGTTTAGAGCTTACTAAGGAAATAATACCCAGTGATAAGGATAATCTTTATTTATGGCAGGCAGGGGATATTGTGACCTTTGATTTTCCCCATGAGCATATCGCCATAATTTCTGATAAACGGCGGCCGGATGGGGTACCATATTTGCTGCATAATTCAGGGCCTGTTGCCAGTGAGAGTGATCAGCTCTTGAGTTGGCCTTCTTCGATAACAGGACATTTTCGTTTTCCTTGTTTTTAATTACTCATGAACTAAGGGAGCTTTCAGTCTGTGGCTTCAATAACGTAAAAGCCATAGGATTTTCTAGGGTTGAAGGATGTTAAGATATGCAAATAGATATAAGCCGCAGCCACCTGCGGGCTGACTGTAATAAGTGTTTTGGACTGTGCTGCACTGCCCTGTATTTTGCGGCTTCGGAAGGTTTCCCAAAGGATAAAGAAGCCGGCAAGCCTTGCCATCACCTGCAAACAGACTTTCGCTGCCGTATACACGCTGATCTTCGGGAGCAGGGCTTTAAGGGCTGCCTTGCTTATGACTGTATAGGTGCCGGACAAAAGGTTGCCCAAATCTACGGGGGGCAGGATTGGAGGAAAGCTCCGGAATTGGCCCGGGAAATGTTTGAAGTTTTCCTAATCATGTGGCAGCTTCATGAAATGCTCTGGTATCTTACCGAAGGGCTGACCTTGGAACCGGCTCGCTCAATCCATACCGAGCTTTATAACATGCAGGAAAAGATAGACCGCCTTACCCTTCTCAGGCCTGAGTCTCTCCTGGAGTTGGATGTCCCTTTACTGAGAGCAGAGGTTAATACCGTCTTATTAAAAACCAGCGAACTTGTGCGAAAGGCCGTACGCAGTAAGCAGCAAACCTCTCAGAGGCGGCAAAAGAACTTTAAGCGTGGAGCGGATCTTATGGCTGCTGATCTCAGAACCTATGATCTCAGGGGAGCAAACTTAAGAGGTGCCTGTCTCATTGCTGCGGATTTAAGGGGAACTGACCTTTGGGGTGCAGACTTGATCGGTGCAGATTTCCGGGATACCGATCTGCGGGGAGCTGATCTTTCCCAGAGCCTTTTTCTTACCCAAGGGCAGATTAACGCTGCCAGAGGGGATAAAAGCACCAAATTGCCCTTAGCCCTTTCTCGTCCAGCTTTCTGGGAGGGGTGTGATTAATGGATATGAGCTCTCTCATTCTATACTTTAGCGGAACAGGTAATACGGAGTATGTTGCCGGATATTTGCAAAGAAAATTGGCAAGTCTTTCTGTTGATGCTCACCTAGCTTCCATTGAACATTTGAAACCGGAACAAACCCAGGATTTTGATTTATTGATCATTGGTTTTCCCATTTATGCGGGGGCGCCTCCTCAATTTTTTAAACAATATCTTGATACTTTGCCTAAGGTAAGGCAAAAAGGGTTGTTTGTCTTTTGTACCAAAGCCATGTTTACAGGTCAGGCAATCGCAGATGTCTGTGAGGGTTTAAGCGGTAAAGGATACGTTCCTATTGATTATTTGCAGGTGGGAATGCCCGGATCCGATGCCTTGCCTTTTATGAGCAAAGAATCTAAGTATGTACAAAAAGCTTTGCACAAGAACTATGAAACTATGGAGGAAATCAACGAGTTTGCTCAAAAAATAGCAGCTGCTGTTAACTCCATTAAGCAAGGAAAAAGGGTTGACTCATTGAGAGGAAAGGTTTCTAAAGGATTACCGGTATTAAACGCCCTCTTCCAAGGGATTTGGGATTTTGGATATGGCTTTGCCGAAAAGAAGATCAAACCTAATTTTCAGGCAAATGATCAATGTGTTCATTGCCTGCAGTGTGTTAAACAGTGTCCGGCAAAAAACATTTCCATAATCAATGGCAAAATCAGCTTTGCTGACCGTTGTTACATGTGCATGCGCTGTATTAATCAATGTCCTCAAGAAGCTATCCAGATTGGCAAGAGAACCCTTCATAAATTCCGCTGGAAAGGACCAAGGGGAGATTTCAAGCCTCATTAAATTTCAGTTTCGGAGGGGTTAGAGTGAACAAAAGGCCGGAGTTTCACAAGATTGAACCTTTGCATCTGGGTTTATTGCTGGCTTTTTTCCTGGTTTTAGTTTGGTCATTGATTAATCCCAAAGATTTATTTACTTGGTTTTTGGAGGTTCTTCCTGCTTTAATCGGGTTGATAGTTATTGTTATGACATTTCATCGCTTTAGGTTGACTAATTTAGTGTATGGTCTTGTTTTAATTCACGCGGTCATTTTAATGATCGGCGGGCATTACACTTATGCAGAAATGCCGCTTTTTACTTGGTTAAAAGATACGCTGCACCTAGAGCGAAATTATTACGACCGCTTGGGACATTTTGCCCAGGGGTTCATTCCTGCTGTAATTGTCAGGGAAATACTCTTGCGAAAATTGGAGCTGCCGCGGGGAAAATGGCTATCAGCCATAGTGATCAGCGTCTGTTTGGCCATTAGTGCTTTATATGAATTGATTGAATGGGGTGTTGCTGAATTGACAGGTACTGCAGCAGAGGCATTTTTAGGCACCCAGGGGGACGTTTGGGATACTCAGTGGGATATGTTTATGGCTCTGTGGGGAGCGATTCTGTCATTAATTTTTTTGAGCAATATTCATGATAAATTCATGAGGAACCAAGAAATGATAAGGAAAGAGGAGGATCAGCCATGAATAAACAACAAATCATGGAATTGTATGGGTATAACGACTGGGCAAACCATAAGCTCTTTGAAGCAATGAGCTCCTTGGAGCATGAAGAATTCAGCAGGAACTTAGGGAGCAGTTTCGGGTCTATGCGTGATACTCTTGTTCATATTGTTGGTGCAGAAGAGTTATGGCTGTCCCGCTGGCGGGGTGAGCAAGGCCGAACCCTCTTAAAGGCAGAGGATTTTCCTGACTACTCGACACTGGCGGAACATTGGTATAACTTTCAAAGTCAGATGAGGGGCTTTTTAGAATCACTGGCAGAAGAAGAACTGCAGGAAATCATTAGCTATAAAAATATTCATGGAAACCCTTACTCTTTAGAGCTGTGGAAGCAAATGCTCCACGTAATCAATCATTCCTCTTTCCATAGAGGGCAAATCGTTACCATGCTAAGGCAGCTGAAGAAGCAGCCTCCATCTTGTGACCTGGTTTATTATTATTTAGGGAAAAGGTAGATGATCGTTAAGAGAAATCCCTTAAAGTACCTGCTTATAATTATAACAGTGATGCTGTTAGGATTAAGTGCCCGGCGCTTTGCCCTATATTTGCCGGACTGGCTTAATCTCTATTTAGGAGATGCTTTGTGGGCTTTAATGGTTTATTTTATGACTGCCTTCCTGCTGCGTAGAAGTAAAATACGATGGGTGGCTTTAGGGGCTGTCTTATTTTCCTTTTCCATTGAATTCAGTCAAATGTATCATGCCCCATGGCTTGACGGATTGAGGAAAACAAGACTTGGGAGGGCTGGTACTTGGCTATGGGTTTTTATGGAGTGATTTAGTGGCTTATACAATAGGTATTGGATTTGGTGTATTGCTTGAGGTCTTTTTATTAAAGTCACGAGACAGTTAGTATTTAGTTTTATCGGTTTGTTAGAAAAGAGAGTGTATGATATAGTAATCTCGGAGAAAATTGGCTATAACAATAGAGTTAAAGGGTGCAAAAATAAATGAGTATTTTAGTTTGCCGAAATTGCGGCGTTGATATATCCGGTGAACCTCTTTTTCGGCAAGTTAGTTTGGCGTTGGAAAAGGGAGAAAAAGCTGCCTTAGTGGGTCCCAATGGAGCGGGTAAAACAACCTTGCTTAGAGCTTGTTTAGGTGATGTGCGTCTGGAAAGCGGAGAGGCTCAAATTTTTGGTACCTGTGGCTATCTGCCCCAAACTCCCATTGTCGAGGATGAAGGGAATGTTTTTGAGTGTGTCATTCAGGAACGGGCTGATTTATTGCAAATGCAGGAACAACTGCGTGAGCTGGAAGGTAAAATGGCCTCCGCGACCGGTGATAAGGTGATGGAGCAATACGCGGCTTTGACCGAAGCTTTTGAACGCCAGGGCGGGTATGCCTTAGAAGCTTTAGTACGGAGAATTCTGGCAGGTTTAGGACTTGAAGGGGAGATGAACAGCCAGGTTGCCAGACTGAGCGGAGGCCAAAAGACTCGCTTGGCTTTGTGTAAGCTTTTGCTCCGAGGACCTGAACTGTTAATTTTGGATGAACCAACCAATCATTTGGATATTGCCGCCATTGAATGGCTTGAAGGTTACTTGCGCGATTATTCCGGTGCGCTGTTAATTGTTTCTCATGACCGGTATTTCTTGGATCGTACGGTATCCCGAGTTTTCTGTTTAGAAAATGGTGAGATAAAAGGGTATACCGGAAATTATTCTGAATACGAGTTGCTAAGGGCTATTGAAGCTAAAACTACCGCTCGGGAAGCTGAGCGGTTAGCTAAAAAAATAGCAAAACTTGAGGAGTATGTACGCAGGAATAAGGCAGGCGTTAATTCTAAGCAAGCCCGGGGACGGGAAAGCCAGCTTCAGAAGCTGAAACCCATTCAGGTGAGCAAGGCAGACCGGGGAATGTCTATTTCCATGGGAAGCGGAGGACGAAGCGGGAACCGAGTCCTGGCACTTGAGGATCTGGCTATAAGTTTTGGCACGCGAACTCTTTTTGCCAATGTTCAATTAGATTTGAGACGGGGAGATAGAGTTGCTCTATTGGGCAAAAATGGAATCGGAAAAACAACTCTCCTTAAAGCAATTCTAGAACAGGCTCCTTATCAGGGGAGGATTCGCTTAGGAGCTAATGTGAAAATTGCTTATTATTCCCAGGAACATGAGGACTTAGGTACTTCGGGAACCGTGATGGATGAAATTCGCAATGTTTCTAAGTTGAAGGACCCGGAAATCCGCAATCTCTTAGCCCGTTATGGGTTTAGAAAAGAGGAGGTTTTTAAACAGATTTCTGTTTTAAGCGGGGGAGAAAAAAGTCGTTTAGCTTTATGTAAGCTTTTTCTGGAACAAGGAAATTTGCTCCTCCTGGATGAGCCTACCAACCACTTAGATGCCGAAACTCGCGGACTCTTGGAAGAAGCTTTGCAGGAATATGACGGAACTGTGCTGGCGGTTTCTCATGACCGCTATTTTCTAGATAAAGTTGTCACTAAGATTGCTGAGTTAACCCCTGAGGGTTTGCTGCTCTTCGAAGGAGATTACACTGGGTTTAAGGAATATAAGCAGCAAGAAGAAATGAGCGTTTCTCCTTTAGAGCAAACTGTTAAGCAAAGCAGTTCTGATCAGCAGGAAAGCCGGCAATTGGCTCGGGAAAAGAAAAGGATGAAACAGCTGGAAGCAGAGATTGAGGAATTGGAAAATGCCCTTGAGGCTCTGGAGGCTGAGCTTTCTCAGGTCAATACTAATTATGAACTGGCAATGAAGCTTCATGAAGAGTGTGAAGAGATTAAGAAACGACGAGACCTGGCTTTAGAAGAATGGATTGCTGGAAATGATTGATTTCACCAATTAGGGATGAAACCCATATATTATCCTGAAGTCGCAAGATGGAGGGATACATATTATGGGAGTAGCGATACTTATGGCAGTCGCTTTAAGTTTGGATGGTTTTGGTGTGGGATTGGCGTATGGGTTACGGCGCATACGTATACCTATTAATTCACTGATTGCTATTTCGATGTGTACAGTCTTAGCAATGGGGATATCTATGCTCTTCGGAGGATGGGTGACAATATGGTTAAAGTTGATTCCTGCACGCATTTTGGGGGCTTCAATATTGCTTGCCTTGGGGCTATTTCAATTAGGGAAAGTTCTCTGGAACCGCAATGAGAAATCTTTGCCGGAAGCAGTACCGGCCATGGCAGCAGCGCCACCCAATCTGGTCTTAGAGCCTGTATTCCGCTTTCAATTACGTTTTTTTGGTTTAGTCATTCAGGTGCTTAAGACCCCGGATATTGCTGATGTGGATGGTTCAGGGGTTATCAGCCTGAAAGAAAGTATCTTATTAGGATGCGCTCTTGCTGTGGATGCTTTTGCCGGCGGCATAGGGGCTGCCATGGCTGGGATGACTTTATCCGTTATTGGCATTGTTGCTTTGACCCAAATTATCATGCTGCGTTTGGGCCAGCAAATGGCTGGTAAGATACCGGCCAATTGGATTGATAAAGCAGAGTACTTACCTGGAGCCGTGTTAGTATTGATTGGATTGGGAAAATTGATCTGAGGTGATAAGGATGTTAAATATTGGCTTGACTGGCGGAATCGGAAGCGGAAAATCCACGGTGGCTCGCTGGTTTGTTAAGCAGGGGGTCCCAGTTCTGGACGCCGATAAAACAGTGCATCGCTTGCTGCAGTTAGATCCTGTGACCATATCCAAGCTTGCTGAAGAGTTCGGCTTAGATATTTTAGAGCATGACGGACACATTGATCGTTCGAAATTAGGGAAACAGGTCTTTAAAGATGATGATGCACGAAAGCGTTTAGAGCGTATCGTACACCCACGTGTGATTGAATCTATGAAAGAAGAACAAAATGCTCTTAACGAGGCCGGTGCAGAAGTTTGTATTTGGGATGTACCTTTACTTTTTGAAGCGGGTTTTGACAAGTTTGTTGATGAAGTATGGGTAGTTTGGGTACCGCGGGATGTGCAAATATCTCGTGTTCTTGTCCGGGACAAGCTTAGCCGTGAAGAGGTTGAGGCCCGCCTGGCTGCCCAGGAATCCTTAGATGAAAAACGCTTGAGAGCGGATGTTGTTATCGATAATTCAGGGAGTGAGGATCAAACTTTAAACCAGCTGATAAATTTGTGGGATATATTTCTACATAAGCAGCTGACGATTCATACATAATTAAGGGCACTAGGAAAATAGACTAAAGAAAAGTACCTTTCCTGAAAGAGGAGATGGGATGGTTAAAAGGAAATCGAATCGTTGGACATTTGGACGAAAATTAGGCGTTTTTATTGTTTTATCCATCCTAGTGAGTTATAGTATATGGCAACTATCCGATTTGCAGAAAATCATTTATCCTTATCCGCATCGGGCTATTGTTGAGAAATATGCTGCTCAGTATGGAGTAGATCCGTTATTTGTTCTTGCTGTCATTCGGGAAGAAAGCAAGTTTCTTCCTCAATCAGAATCCCATAAAGGTGCTAAAGGATTAATGCAGCTGATGCCCAGTACAGCAAAGTCCATTGCCGAAAGTATCGGCGATAAAAATTATCAGGATGACGATTTGCTGATACCTGAGAAAAACATTCAATACGGAACCTGGTATCTTGCCAGTCTCCAAAAAATGTTTGCAAATAATCTGGCCTTGGTCATCGCAGCCTATAATGGCGGCAGCGGACATGTGCAGGAGTGGATTAAATCAGGGCAAATAGACCCCGAAAATATTCGCCTGCAAGATATTCCTTTTAAGGAAACACGTGATTATGTAGCGCGTGTCATAGCTAGTTATCAGAAATATATCAAACTATACCGTTCGTAAGCTAATCTGAGAACGATTAAGAAAGGAATGTAGCCTTTTGAAAGACGTCAATCCTGAAGAAGTACAAAAAATATTAACGAGGCTAAAGACCGTGCGCGGACACATAGCCGGCGTTGAGCGCATGATCGAGGAAGATAAGAGCTGTGAAGAGATCTTACTGCAGCTTGTGGCTATTCGTTCTGCCGTGCATAAGACGTCGGTGATAATTGCCCAGCGTTATGCCAGTTCCTGTCTTCTTGAGGCTATTGACTCTGGAGAAGACAGGCAAGAGGTTTTAAATAACGCCATTGAAACGCTGATGAAAATGAATCAATAACCTTCAGAGGGAAAGGTCCAAAAGGGGAGCACCGCAGATAACTTATGTTGTTAAGCGATGCTTCCTTTGTTTTCTCAATTGTCTTGAAAGCTTAATGGATAACAGTAGTCAGCTGTGAGATAATAAACTGTGAAAAATTCTCATTTGTTCTAAGTTTTAATTGCTTTATGGAATGACTTTCGTTATACTTGAAATGAGCATATGCCCAAAAGGAGCTGATAGAATGCCGAGGCAGCGTTGTTGTGGTCTAATTGACGATGCCATAGTCTGTCAGACGTTTATCCCGCTTGGCCAATCCTGTTTAGAAGAAGTCATCATCAAGCTGGAGGAACTAGAAGCCATTCGGCTGAAAGACCAAGTGGGTTTGGATCAAGCCGACTGTGCTGCGTCCATGGGGGTTTCCAGAGCTACGTTTCAGCGAATTTTAGGCGCCGCTAGGTCAAAGATTGCTTCTGCATTAGTAGAAGGACGACCTATCATCATTCGAGGTGGTCACTATTTAATGAAAAATCGAGTGTTTGAATGTGTTGAATGTGGACATGTCTGGGAAGCAGAACCATGTGCCTTAGGGGGAAAACATGGTTATGAAATAGCATGCCCAGAGTGTGGAGGCATGAAGAAGATGAGAGTCGGTCATGGCAGCAAGCATGTCTGCAGCAGTAGTCACATTCGAGCCGGCGACTCTTAAGCTCACATTATGTTACTGAGTAAGAACAATTAGATTAGGAGGTATTATCATGTCAAAGAAAATCGCAATCCCCACTAATGGTGAAGACTTAGATCCGCATTTCGGTCGTGCAGCCGGATTTACCGTCTTTGAAATCGATGGAAATCAAGCTCGCTTTGTTGAATTGCTTAGTTCTACAGGACTGCAGCATCAACATGAAGGACTGGCCAATATGTTCAAAAACAAGGGTGTTGAGGTTTTAGTTTGCGGCGGTATTGGCGGGGGTATGATTAATGGCCTCAAAGCGGTAGGACTGGAAGTGGTGTCAGGTGCTTCAGGAAAAGTAGCTGATGTTGCCAGTCAATATGCCTTAGGAAAAATTGTCAGTACCGGAGCGGTTTGTGCTCACGATCATGGCGATGGCCATCACCACCACTAATTAAGCATACGGCAATAATTGACAAAGTACCACCTCGGAATTATGAGTATGCTAAGTATGGACAAACCTTGACAAATAAAGAATTTGGGGAGTAAGATAAAATTTGGTTACTCATCCATGAAAGAGAAGTTTACTAATTTTAGAATGGGAGGCAGTAAGGTGAGCGAATCATGTAGTAGCTGTGCTGCAGCTGGTTCTTGCAACACAGAAAGTTGTTCAAGTGCGCCCCAATTAACAAAGGCTCAAAAGGCCAGCAACGTTAAAAAAGTCATTGCCGTCATGAGTGGTAAGGGAGGCGTGGGTAAATCTTCCGTTACCAGTATGTTGGCTGTTAGTTTGATGCGCCAAGGATTTAAAGTAGGTATTTTAGACTCTGACATAACCGGTCCGAGCATTCCGAAGATTTTCGGAATTAAAGAACGAGCCGGCGCCAGTCAAGGCGGCATTATTGCCCCAACCAGCCGCGGCGGGATTAAAATCATGTCACTTAATCTTATGATTGAGAACGAAGATGATCCGGTTATTTTACGTGGACCTCTGATTACTCAAGTAGTAACTCAGTTTTGGAAGGATGTAATTTGGGGAGAGCTGGATTATTTATTGATTGATATGCCTCCCGGTACCGGGGATGTAGCTATTACACTCTTCCAGTCCTTGCCTATTAATGGGGTTGTAATGGTAACAAGTCCGCAAGCGTTAGCCAATATGGTCGTTCGTAAAGCCATTAAAATGGTTCGCAACTACGAGCCTCCTATCTATGGATTGATAGAAAATATGGCTTATGTTCAATGCCCGGATTGCAGTAAGAAAATTGAAGTTTTCGGCGCACCCCAAGGCGAAGAAGAGGCAAAACGTACCTCTGTTCCGTTCTTAGGAGCACTTCCCCTTGATCCTGAGTTATCCACTTTGTCTGATGCAGGCAAGATTGAAGATTACAAATCCGAAAACTTCGATCAAATAGCCCGAAACCTGGCAGAACAGATTTCCAAAAGCAGTGACAAGAATTTAGCCTAAATAGAAGCTTTATATAATGTCTAAGGAGTTGTAACAGCTGATTTCAGTTGTTGACAACTCCTTTTTATTCTCTGATGGTGCCGTGTTAGAAATATGTTAGAGTAGACCACCATGCCGCCAGCGCAGCACCAGCAGATGATGAAAAGAGAGTGTTTCCAGGTCGGGCAGCTTCGCCACATCCTGCAAGAAAAGCTTATTCGTGCGAAGACAGTGTCTGCACGAAGGCATAATCCGTGCGAAGACAGTGTCTTCGTGGTACAGCAGCATTCCGAGGCTCGCCCCCTCGCGGCAGCCGCTAGTGGGCGTTTACCGCCTCTCCATGCAATGGGATCGCTCCTGTGGACGAAGCTGCCCTGGCTTTCGGGTCCACGGGGTAATGTCATTTCCGCAGATTAATTTCACCTCTCACCCTCTCAATGGACTCCTTCAATGCCTGAATTTCAGCCTCGTATTTTTTTACAGTATGTCCGGGGAGATGCAGTCCTGTTTGTTTCAAGACAAAACTTCTTTCTTCTTCTAATTCTTCCAGCTCATCAAGGTATCGTTGAAGACGTTTCTTAAGATCTTCCTTATTTAATGCTGATAAATTTTCCATTTCATTCGCTCCTTTACCGTCGATGAAGCTATTATAATACAATTCCCTTGAATTTTGGTGTCGTATTTTTGACCCAAATATTTAGAAAGATGAACTCGTTATGGGACAAGAATGTATTGACCGTTACGAGTTTTCATTGTATTCTATAATCAATAATCATCACCCCCCCATGGGGAGGGGGTGATGATATGAACTCTTTGTGGAGGTGATGGCACTAAAATAGGTCTTTGTAACTGAAATTATAGTGTGAGGTGAGGGGCAAGGGTGAAAACATTTAAAAGGACTTTATTAGTCTTGATTTTTGGGGTATTTGGTATTGTGCTTACAGGGTCTTTTTGGTTTTCCACACCTCAAGTAACTGAGGCTGCTTGTGGTGCATCAACGACTTCATGTAAAACCTGCCATGAGATTAAGGGGGAAGATCCTGTATCACAAAAAGGTGACTGGCATACTCAGCATGCCTTTGCAGATTTTTGTCAAGCCTGTCATCTGGGGGTAGCAACAGAGAATGATAAAGAGAAAGCTCATGTCGGTATGGTCTTAAAACCATTAGAACAAGCAGATCAAAGCTGTGCGTCCTGTCATCCTGCAGATACTGCAGCCAGAGTTGCAAAATATGGCGGGACAGTAACGACTAATCCCGCAAATAGTGCAGATGGAAATTCGACGGATTCAAAAACAGGAAATAATGAAACTTCCGGCGGAGGAAGCATCACTGTTTCAGACGCAGCAATGCAGGTACCAAACAGTGCAAATCCTAACTATGATGTGATTGATTTTAACGCTAATGAAGCAATGCCTTGGTTAGCTTGGGCCATAGGTATTATTAATGTGTTTATGCTTTTAGTATTGGCTGTTTTGATCTGGAGATGGAAAAAAGGATTATGGCCTTGGGCATTGATCCTTGGCAGAACGAAAAAAGTACCTTTTAAAACGCTGCCGCCTGAAGTACAAGAAGTCTTTACTCAATTGTTGGAGGGAGATATTAAAACAGTCCTTTCTCTTAAAAAAATAATTGAAGGGGAACATGGAGCAAAGGTTTTGCAAGCGGTTTCAAACTTGCCTGATCAGGTGTTTAACCAACTGCTTGAATTGGATGATCATGAACTTAAGTCCTTGTCTTCCTTAAAGGACCTAATGAGGAATGAGAGGAGTGAACAGAATCATGGGCTTTAATAAGGTTATGAAGGAAAAAACATGGTCTCCCTGGTCGGCAGGTGTTATGTTAGGAATCACGGCCGTAGGATCCTATGCTTTAGTAGGAAAAACCATTGGCTCATCCGGCGGTTTAGAGAATATCGACAGCATACTTTTAAATGTCTTTGGCAGTAGCTGGGCAAATCTTATGTACTTTAAATATCAAATGCCCCCGGTACTCAGCTTTCAAATTCTCTTGTTTGTGGGCATGATTCTGGGAGCTTTGACGTCAAGTCTCTGGTCCAAAGATTTTAAAATCAGGATGATGCCGGATCAGCAGTGGACACAAACCTTTGGGCCAAGCAAGTTAAAACGCTGGCTGATGATCTTTATTGGTGGGATGATTATTGAGTTTGCTGCAGGTATTGCCGGAGGCTGTACCAGCGGCTTGGCAATATCCGGGACTATGCAGCTTTCACCAGCAGGCCTGATCTTTATCGCAGGGCTATTTGTCTCCGGAATTATTACCACAAAATTATTGTACGGGAGGGGGTATTAAGATGATGACTTATGTGGTTCCCATAGTTATTGGCTTCTTCTTTTCCCTTGCTCTGCAGAAGGCGGGTTTAGGACACTATCATAAAATTGTCAATCAATTCCGTTTTAAAGATAACACGGTAATGAAGTTTATGATGACCGGTATTTCCGTGGGGCTTGTAGGAATTTATGCGCTGAAAGACCTGGGCTTTCTTCAAATGGATCAGGTTTCTTCTACTTATATAGTAGGAAACCTCTTCGGCGGTTTGCTTTTTGGAGTAGGAATGGCTCTGGCGGGCACATGACCAGGCACTTTGATCACAGGTTGTGGTCAGGGAAATATGGATTATTTGATACCTGGACTTTTGGGATTTCTAACCGGCGGAGTTCTGTTTGGACTCTCTTATCAATCCTTATTTTTAAAAATATCCAAGATTGGGGATTTTGGTCAAAAAACCCTGGAAGATCTCTTACAAGTTAACCACTGGCTTTTTGTCGCTCTCTTTGTCCTGTGTACCCTCGTCTTTTATGTAGCCTCGAAAATTGCCGAAAGCTCTAAGAAAAAAGAATTAAGCGGTTCAACTGAGGTGTAAATTATTTCTGCAAAGGAACATGATTATTTGGAAAGGAGGGGGCAATTTGTCAAAAGTCTATACTTGGGATCAATTGTTTAGCCGCCGACAGTTCATCAAGGGCACTGCCGCAACTGCTGCTTTGGGCGCTGCCGTGGGAGCTGGGCTGCTTCGGCCGGGTTCTAATCTGGCCCAAAATAGCTCTCTGCATAACTCTGATTTGGCTAAGGGTGTTAAGTATGTAACAACGATTTGCGAACAGTGCGTTTGGCGGTGCGGAGTTATTGCAAAGGTCGAAAATGGTGTAGTTAAGATGCTGGAAGGCAATCCGAATCATCCTAACAACTCAGGGAGATTATGTCCCCGGGGTAATGCCGGGATTGAGACATTGTACAGCCCGGATCGTATCAAATTTCCCCTCATTCGGGCCGGAGCAAGAGGCAGCGGCCTATGGCGCAGAGCCTCTTGGGATGAGGCCTTAAACTACACTGCGGAACAAATGACGAAAATCAAAGAGAAATACGGCGCTAAGGCGATGATGTTCAATTCTACAGATAATCTGTCACAGCCCTTTTTTGAAATTCTGCTTAAAGCCTATGGAACACCTAATTACGGAACTCAGAGAAGTTTATGCTTTAACGCCATGACAACGGGTTTTTTATACACCTATGGCGTTCCTCAGCCGGGTACGGATTATTCAAATTGTAAGTATATGATCTTTACCGGCCGTAATCTGGCAGAAGGAATATCCAATAGTGAAACCCAAGAAATGATCGAAATGGTGGCCAAAGGAGTTAAGGTTGTCGTGTTGGACCCCAGATTCAGCAAGACAGCTTCCAAAGCTACAGAGTGGCTGCCGGTTCGGCCGGGAACAGATTTGGCATTCTTTCTGGCCATGATTCATGTGATAATTAAAGAAAAACTGTACAATCCTGAGTTTGTCAATAAATACAGTCAAGGTTTTGAGGATCTTGCTGCCGAGGTCCAAGAGTACACGCCGGAATGGGCTGAGAAAAAGTGTGAGATCCCCGCGGAAACCATAGAGCGGATCGCCCGGGAATTTGCTGCAGCAGCACCGGCAGCTATAGCACATCCAAATTGGCGAACTTCCAATTTCGTAAATTCTTTCCAAAACGAGCGGGCTATTGCCGTACTCAATGTTCTCATTGGCAACTGGGCGCAACCCGGGGGCCTTATTCCGGATCAGGAATTAAACACAGTCAAGCTTGGTGTTCTATCTCACCCGCCTTTTCCTGCTGCCCAAGGAATACGTTTAGACGGCGTTCCCTGGCAATATCCCATGGTTCCTTTAGCCTATGGCGTAATTCAGACCATGCGGGACAACATTTTGACAGGCAAGCCTTATGAAGCTAAGGGCTGGCTGATTTCCAGGCAGAATCCTGTGCTCTCAATTCCAGAACGTCAAAAAACCATCAATGCTCTGATGAAACTGGATTTTGTAGGAGTTATTGATATTCAAGCCAGTGATACAGCTTATTATGCCGATGTCATATTGCCTGAATCATCTTATCTGGAGCGGTTTGATGGCTTGATTCCCATCAAAAATAAGCTGTTTATTCGCCAGCCGGTGATTGAACCTCTCTATGAAACTAAAAGCAGCTTAATGATTTATAAGGAACTGGCAGATAAATTGGGCCTGGGAGAATTTTTGCCCTATCAAGATGAAAAGGATCTCTTAAGGAAACAACTTGAGGCCTTTCCAGTGACTTTAGAGGAATTACAGCAGGCAGGTCATTATGAGGTGGAAAATTTCAGGGTAGACCACTCAAAAGACTTTGAGTTTCAAACCAGCAGCGGAAAGATAGAAATTTCGTCAAGTATTATGGCTCAAATGGGTAAGAAGGCGGTGCCAACCTGGAGTGAGCCGCCGCGGCCGGACAAGGATCATTATTATCTCTTAACCGGCAAGACCGCCCAGCATACTCAGATGTTCACTCAGAATAACCGATGGTTATTAGAAGTCTTTCCTGAAAATCGAGCTTGGCTGCATACTTCCGTTGCCGCAAAAATAGGCGTAAAGAGCAATGATGAAGTGGTTTTGGAGAGTGAGGTCGGCAAGGTCAGCATCAAAGCTTATGTCACGGAAGGAATTCGTCCGGATTGTATTTTCATGGTAGGTGGATTCGGACATGTTAGCAAAGGGTTAAAAGCAGCTTACTCCTTAGGAGCCAGTGATTCAGCCTTGCACAAAACTGTCACGGATCCGATTTCCGGCAGTTCGGCTTTGAGTGAAACCTTTGTAACCGTGAGCAAAGCATGATTAATGCCGAAGGCGTAAGGGGGGAAAAGAAATGGCTGTTCGCATGGGATTTGTCATCATTACGTCTCGTTGTATCGATTGCGACGCTTGCATGGTGGCCTGTCGCTCAGAAAATGAAGTACCGCTGGGCCATACCCGCAATTGGGTGAAAAGCAGCGGCGTTCAGGGGCAGTTCCCGAAGGTGGCAGAGAGATTTCAGCCCGGCAACTGTATGCACTGTGATAAACCGCCTTGTGTGGCGGTTTGCCCAACAGGAGCTTCTCAAAAAAGACCGGATGGAATCGTTATCGTTGAGAATAATAAATGCATTGGCTGTAAGTATTGCCTGACGGCCTGTCCTTATGATGCACGTTTTTTAAATCCTGAAACGGGTAAGGCGGACAAGTGCACGTTATGTTTACAACGTCTGGCTGAAGGGCATAAGCCGGCTTGTGTCCAGACCTGTCTCGGAAAGTCCCGGCATGCTGGGGATCTTAATGATCCCGACAGCATTGTCTCGAAACTAATTGCCCGATATCCCACGAGACAGATCCTCAAAAATGTTGGGACAGGGCCGAATATTTACTATATTGATGAGGCTGTTCCTGAAATCCCCGCAGGGAAATAAATGCCGAGGAGGTGGACTATATGGAATTAGCTTGGGGATTAATGATTGTCATTTATCTCTTTACTGCAGGCGTAAGTGCCGGAGCAATGTTAACGTCGAATCTGGCCCTTCTCTACGGAGGGCAGGACTTTAGCAGAGTCAGCCGCTGGGGAGCCTATTTAGCCCCATTTCCCATTTCCTTGGGATTAGGGCTGTTGGTCCTTGATTTAGGCAGTCCGTTTAACTTTTATCAGTTATTTTTAACCTTAGAATTAACTTCTCCCATGTCTTATGGAAGCTGGATTATACTTTGCTTTACAATCATCAGCTGTTTCTATTTTTACCTATGGCTTCCTGAAAGATGGCAGATCCTGGGCAAGACGGAAAAACTAAGACAATGGCAAAGGCATATCGCTAAATTAATGCCTTTTCTATCAATTGCCGTGGCTACCTACACAGGTCTTCTTCTCAATGCGGCAGTACGTCCGCTCTGGAATGCACCTTTACTGCCCATCCTGTTTTTGGTTTCTGCTCTGTCCACTGGAGTTGCTGCCGTAATTCTCGTCTCAACCCTCAGTCCCTGGGAGAGGGCCATGCATCAGGAATTACATGTCTTAACCAAGGCGGATGCGGGTTTGATTATCCTGGAATGTTTGATTATACTGATAATAGTTGTAATGGCAAGATTAAGCTCTGTCAGTGAAATCTCGGCTGTCAACAGTCTTTTGTTTGGCCCTTATGCTTGGATATTTTGGTTTTTGATTGTTGGCTGTGGTTTGATCATTCCTTTGCTCTTGGAGTTAATGGAACTGAAGGACTTAATTCCTGTAAAGTGGACTTGGCAGATCACTATGAGCAGCAGTTTTTTAGTCCTCTTTGGAGGATTCTTTGTCAGGTATATCATCACTTATGCCGGGCAAACAAGTCACTGGTTTTAATCATGATTGAGGATGGATTTGCGAATGCCGAAACAATCTTTATGGACGAGACGTGCCGTACTGCGTTTAGGATGGGCTGGGATTATTGCTTCGGCAGTCTTAACCGTTCAGCCCCTTATGCGCTATCTCTCAAGTAAAGAGGATCGCCTGAAATCGCCATTAGTGATCTATAACTCTCCTCTAGCGGAAAACAGCGGCTGGCAGAGCGCCGCCGCTGCTCGAGTTTGGGTTAAGAGAGATGCTTTGGGGGTTATGGCAATGGTTGCTACCTGCACTCATCTTGGCTGTGAAGTAAACTATCATGCCGATAAGAAAGAGTGGATTTGTCCTTGTCATGCCAGTGTTTATGATGAAGAAGGCAGGCCTGTTTCCGGGCCGGCTCCTAGGGCTTTAGCAAGAGTAGCCGTTGACCTTAAGCCCAATGGTTCTCTGCTCATCAATACTTCAAAACAAGTAGGAATGGATACTCGAGCATGAAAGATACTCAAGATTTTGTTAATCATATTCGGCCAAGATTTGTCAGCGAGGGAGCTCTAAGAATTTTTTATACTTTTTGTCTGGGCGGCTTAACCTTCCTGGCCTTTATAGTTCTTGGCATAACCGGGCTCTTGCTTATGTTTCATTATCAACCGGGAGAGCAAAGTTTCGGCAGCATTTTAACCATTTCATCCGTCATTCCTTATGGCGGAGTTATTAGGAATTTGCATTACTGGGCGGGGCAGCTGATGGTTGTAACCGTCAACCTTCATATGCTGAGAGTGGTTTGGACCCGTTCTTATAAGCCTCCCAAGGAATTGAATTGGTTGATTGGGGCAGCCCTCCTGATTCTGATTTTGTTTTTGGATTTTACGGGATATTTGTTGATGGGATCTCAAGAGAGCGGGGCGGCGGCAACGGTTGCCGTTAATATTTTGAGATTAATCCCTTTTTTGGGAGATGGGCTGGCCCAGATGGTTTTCGGAGAACCCTCGGCTTTAAGCGGAAGCACGCTGGTGGTCTATGTTTGGCATTGTGTCGCCCTGCCCATGGCAGCTTTCCTGTTACAGCTCTATCATTTCTGGCGTGTGCGCCGTGACGGAGGAGTACGTCCGTTATAAGGGGGAATTAATATGCCGCGTGTATCGATTAAGCAGCTGTTAGAAAGGGAAAAAATCGCTGGGATAGTATTCTTGGCCTTTTGTTTAGCCCTAGCTTTGTTTTTTCCTCCAAGTGTCGGAACCAGCAATCAAGCTCCTTATGTCTCACATGCCGTTGCACCCTGGATTTTTGGACCCTTTCAAGTGATGCTCTTATATTTGCCGCCTTGGGCAGGGGCTTTGCTGATACCCATTATCCTGTTTGCGGGAATTGGGGGGCTGCCCTGGATAGTTCGTTATTTAGGGGTGAAGTGGGGGCAAGGAATTTTCGCGGCTATTGTTAGTTTTGTCAGTTTTCTCTTAGTTTGTTTTATCGTCAAAGAATTTTGGTGGATATAGAAATGAAAAAAGCATTTTTATTAGCCAGTTTATTTTTATTATTAATGGTCCTGCTTAACCTGAAACAGGGCAATACACCGGAATGGACTTATTATCAAGAGGAGTATTTTAAGGATCAGATTTCCAGGCTGCAGTTGGAGCTTGGTTTAACCAGTGATGTTAATGAACAGAAGAAGATTCAAGGGGAGATTCTCAGTTTTCAGAATAGGAAACCAGAGATTGAGAATTTGGTACTTCCCAATGGAGAGGTTGAGCGCTGCCAGACCTGTCACTTAGGAATAGAAGAAATTTCGGAGTCTCATCCCAGTGACAGCTTTGGCTGTGCCGTTTGCCATGGCGGGAACCCGCTTTCCTTAGATAAAGATACAGCTCACGGACAAATGTACGGCAGCTGGCATCCGGGTTCTTTAGATGCGGTATCCTTAAGTTGCGGGGGGACTGGTCCTAATGGGGCAGCCTGTCATAGCGGCAATCATGATTTAGTGGATAATCAGGCAGATACTGTAAAATTCTCAATCATGTCTACGAAAGCCGGAGAATTGAGTGTCGTGCGCAAAATCTTTGGGATTGACAAAACAAATCAGGTTCCCGGACTTCAGAAAGGCGAAAAAGCAATGGATTATCCCAATCCATTGCCAGGCCGGGCTAATGAAGGGATTTTCCAGGAGAATTGTCTAAGTCAATGTCATCAAAGCGGGGGAGAATTACTATTAACGGCAGATAAGCACCTCGATTCTGCACAGGGCACCTTTTTAGGCAACGGGTGCGAGGCCTGTCATGTGCTGACCAATCCAACCCATACCTATGTAGGCAATGATACGACCATCAAGGATAATGCCGGCGGCCATGGAATGATCCATCGATTGACAACCCAAATACCTTACACTCAATGCAATCAGTGTCATAACCAAGGGACTCATGATCCTCTCAAAATGGAATTTACAGTCCGAGCAGACATCGACAATGTTAATCGGGATTGGCAGGCAGGAGATTTAACCTGGAAGGACCGGGTGAGAGATTATTACTTGCCTGGCGAGGTCTTTGCCCGCTGCGAAGTTAGTTTAGACTGCCTTGATTGCCATACAAGGCTGGATACCATGGGAGATGGTGAGCTATATACTTCTCAGTATGACGCCGTCCACATTCAATGCCAGGATTGTCATGGTACCAAGGAAAATCCTCCTTTGACCAAAAAGATGGAGACTTCTGAAGAATTGGCACTCCTAACTCAAAAACAAGTCTCAAATCCCAACTATCCAACCTTAACAAGAGGGGATGAAATCCTTGTCACGACCAAGGGCGAGGAGCTGCCTTACTTACGCCATGAAGGAAGCCAGTGGAACCTTTACAGCCGAATTACTGGCAAGACGTTCAGGACCCCTTTAGTCAAGGGCAGTGATTGTGAACAGGACCCGGGTGATCAAAGTGCGGATTCCTGTCATAAATGTCATAATCGTACAGCGGAAAATCCTTAGAAATCTACAAAGGTGGCTAAAGTTCAAGAATGTTATGTTCTTGAACTTTTTATTTCAGAAAGATGAATTGGTTTGGGTTGACAAATAGAAGCGAGACGAATATATTAAAGGTATAAATACCTTACCGGGGTATACCGGGATTATTGCAAGAGATGATGAGGAGGTTCTTAAATGCCAAGTTACGATTTGGTGTGCCAAGCTTGTCAGCACAAATTTTCTGTGTTTTGTTCTATTCGTCAAAAAGATGAACAGCGCTGCCCAAAATGCGGGAGTGAGAAAATCAAACAGCGGTTTACAGCAGTCAACGTCTTAGGTTCAAGTGGAGATAAAGGCAATTCAGGAGTTCCGCCCCAAACTTCTCAACGCTTTGGCTGAGCAGGTTGTTAGAGAAGAAACCGGTGGTTTCTCAGAGAAGAGAGGAGTTAAACAATGGCTGCCTTTATTTTAGAAAAGCTCTGCCGGGGCTGCAAACGGTGTATCAATGCCTGTCCTGTCCGGGCCATCTCGTTGATCGCTCATCTTCCCGTTGTTGATCCGGCAATTTGCATTGAATGTGAAGCGTGTATGGAATCTTGCATGCATGGGGCGATTACCTTCAAGGCTGAGGAGGAGAGGAAGAAAAATGGATAAGGATTTGATGTCTCAGCTGTCGGATGTGGAGAGAAAGTTGGCTGATTTAAAAGCTCGCTGGCCTTATCATTCTGTTCAGCCTAAGATGGTGGCGGAACGGGAAGAGCTGGAAGAAGAACGGGAGCGGCTGCGAATTTTGCTAAAGTTGAAGAAACCTTGAGTTGCAAAAGAAATTTATAGATGTAGATAAAATATTAGGACAAAGGTTAATACTAAGTCTAACACTTAAGTTAAGACTTAGATAAGATTTAGGACTGCGAAGGAAATGAAACGGAGGATTGACGATGGGTAGAAAAGTATTGATTGTCGGCGGGGTCGCCGGGGGAGCTTCTGCAGCCGCAAGAATGAGAAGACTTGACGAAACTGCAGAAATTATTATGTTTGAAAGAGATGAGTACATCTCTTTTGCCAACTGCGGGCTGCCTTACTATATTGGGGGAACTATCCAGGAACGTGAAAAACTCTTGGTCCAAACTCCCGAAAGTATGGAGGCGCGCTTTAATATTGATGTGAGAATCCGCAGTGAAGTCATCGGTTTGGACCCTGTCAGAAAGGTAGTGCAGGTCCAAAGCAAAGATAAAGGAAATTACGAAGAAAGCTATGACTACCTGGTCCTTGCTCCCGGGGCTAAAGCTATGAAGCCTCCCATAGAAGGAATTCACAGTGAGAAAATTTTGACCTTAAGAAATATACCGGATACGGATCGGATTAAAGCCTATGTTGACAGCAAGGCAACTAAAAGTGCAGTGGTTATTGGCGGGGGCTTTGTGGGCGTAGAAATGGCTGAGAACCTGAACCATCGAGGGCTTAAGGTTACTTTAGTGGAAGCCGCTCCCCATCTTTTGGCACCCTTCGATTCCGATATTGTCAGTGCTGCAGAAAAGGAACTCTCCGAGCATGGGGTAAAACTGATTTTAAATGATGGGGTTAAATTCTTTAGGGACCAAGAAAATGGGGTTGAGGTGAATCTCAACAGTGGCACACAATTGACAGCCGATCTGGTCATCTTAGCCATTGGGGTTGTGCCGGATACAGCCTTTTTGAAAGACAGCGGCCTTAAGCTGGGGGGCAGGGGACATATTATTGTCAATGAGCACATGGAAACGAGTGCACAGGATGTTTATGCCGTAGGGGATGCTATCGAAGTCGTTGATTTTGTCAATGAGCAGGCTACCACCATTCCCCTGGCCGGACCTGCCAACAAACAAGGCCGGATCGCTGCAGACAATATCGCTGGGGTAGGGAGTTCCTATAATGGAACTCAAGGCACATCTATTATTAAAGTCTTTGGCCTTACCGCCGCTTGTACCGGCAATAACGAACGGACATTAAGGCGCCTGGAAATTCCTTATGAAACCATTACGGTTCATTTGGGCTCTCATGCCTCCTATTATCCGGGCGGCTTTATGATGACTTTAAAACTGATCTTTGCTCCTTCGGGTAAAGTTCTGGGTGCCCAGGGCATCGGCAAAGATGGCGTTGATAAGAGAATTGATGTTATTGCCACGGCCATTCGCTTTGGCGGAACGGTGTCAGACCTGGCGGAGCTGGAGCTTAGCTACGCACCGCCTTATTCATCGGCTAAAGATCCTGTCAATGTGGCTGGCTTTGTGGCAGAGAATGTTTTGGCAGGCCGGGTGGATATTCTCTCTGTCGAGGAGTTTGTGAACTATGACCGCAGCAATTCGGTGCTGGTTGATGTGCGCACGGAAACGGAGTTTAATAACGGCCATATTGAAGGAGCCCTTAACATCCCGGTGGATAGTCTGCGGGCCAGGTTGGGAGAACTAGACCCCGATAAGGAAATTATTGAATACTGCCAAATTGGTTTGAGAGGCTATGTGGCTTCCAGAATCCTCACTCAACATGGCTATAAGGTCAAAAATATTACCGGCGGTTATAGTTCCTGCCTGATGTCTCCTGTGAAGCCGCCCTGTGTTGTTCCGGTTAAGACATCGGAAAATGTCACCATTGACCCAGATACCCAGGTTGTGAAAGGGAAGACGGAGAAAGAGATCAGTGATTATAAGAAAAGTCACAGTAATTGCGGGATATGTTCCGAATAGCCCAGACTTAAAAACGAACTTATGCGAAGCATGTTCCAATATGGCCCCGAGCTGGGCCACTGGAACATGCTTTTATTATCCTCAGATGGCAGTCTTCCCCCGCATATCCCAAATCGCTAATCAGCAAGCCCTGAGTAAGGTAAGCTTGACATAAAAGGGATTAATGGACTATAGTAATGTAAGGTTAACATTACAGAGGTGATCATAATCAAAAACCGGCTGAAACAGCTCCGTGAATCCTTGGGCATTACGCAGGAGCAATTGGGAGACTTAGTAGGTGTTTCACGACAGGCAATTAACGCTATTGAAACGGAAAAGTATGAGCCGTCTATTTGGCTGGCCTACGACATTTCTAAAGTCTTTAATTGCATGATCGAAGATATTTTTCTCTTTGAAGTAAGTGAACGGAAATCAAGAGCACAACTTAGCAAAGGAATGGTTTAAATGGCTTTAAGAAATATTGTTCTTTCCGACGACGAAGTGTTGAGAAAGATAAGCAAAGAAGTAACAGAGATCAATGATAAGATTAAACAACTCCTGGATGATATGGCTGAAACCATGTATGCTGACAACGGGGCAGGCTTAGCTGCTCCTCAGGTTGGCATATTAAAGAGGCTAGTTGTCATCGATATGGGGGATGGTCTGATTAAATTAGTGAATCCGGTCATTGTTGAGACGGAAGGGCAGCAGGAGGTTGTCGAGGGATGCCTGAGTATTCCCAATGTTTACGGTAAGCTGATGCGGCCTGCAAAAGTGACCATTAAGGCCCTCAATGAAAAGGGCGAAGAAATCCGGCTGACAGGAACGGGGGACTTAGCCAAGTGTTTTTGTCATGAGATAGACCACTTAAACGGCATCCTTTTTACAGATATGGTGACGGAATATTTAAAGAAGAAATAGTATGCAGTTGTATGGGGGATAAGGATGGCGGTAAGTGAAAGCTTTAAGGATTATGTTCTGGATCAGTTGGGTCTGCTGGACCAGATGGGCTTCATTAAAGTGAAGAAGATGTTCGGCGGTGCCGGTCTTTATTACGACGGTTTAATCTTTGGCCTGCTGGCCGATGACGTCTTGTATTTTAAAGTTGACGACTCTAATCGCTCTGACTATGAAAAAGCCGGTACAGAGGCTTTCCGGCCCTTTGCCCATAAACCCATGGTCATGTCCTATTATGAAGTGCCGGTGGATATTATGGAAGACAGGGAGCAATTGGCGGATTGGGTGTGGAAAGCTTTATTAGTTTCGAAGAATAACCCGCCTAAGAAAAAGAAGAAGAAAAAAGCATCGTTATCGTTTATAGACAATGGTTGTTAACATTCCGCCGATGGTTTTGGCAAAATTGTTCGTCATATGATGGGGGATATGACAGTGCAGCGGCCATTCATTGTGAAAAAATTGAAATCCATTGACAATGGATCGATATCATAAACCCCGGGTGCAATCCTGCCTCGCTGTATAGAATGGTAGATATGAGTACCCGGCGGATTCGAAATTTTGAATCTATAATCAAAGTATTGACCTGGCTTAATCCTTGGAGATGGTTCTATTTCCGGCACGCCGTCCATGCTATTCGGAATATCTAATCCGTGCCAATGAACGCTGGTGTCTTCAGCAAGTCTGTTGTTGACCCTTATTTGAATGTTGTCACCAGGAAAAACGGCGATGGTTGGACCAGGCACATCCGTTATATCCCCAACAGTAAATATATAAGCCCGGTAATATTTCTCGCTGTACGTTTTCGGCAATGAGTTCAAAGTGCTTAACTCCATTTCGGACAATATCCACTCCTGCTTTTTATACTTATATGCGAGTGAATAAGAATCAAGAAAAGAAAACTTGTTTTTAGGTAAGATTAGGGAGGATGTATGTTAATAAGGAAATTCCAGGTGTCGGATACGGAGGAACTGGTGGATATATGGTACAAGGCCAGTGTCATTGCCCACTCCTTTATTTCTGCGGAAATGTGGGAAGCCCATAGGGATGAAGTAAGAAACAAGTACCTGCCTCAGTCAGAAACATGGGTGGCAGAGGAACACGGCTCTTTGTGCGGTTTTATAGCTAAACAAGGAAATTATATCGGCGGGCTTTTTATTGCCCCTGCACAGCAAGGTAGGGGAATAGGCACCACTTTGATGAACCAGGTCAAAAAGGATGAGGAAACCCTTCAGGTAGGTGTCTACGAGAAAAATCTAAAGGCCCAAAAGTTTTACCTCAAAAATGGCTTTACATATTCCGATACCGAGATTCAGGAAGTAACGGGAGAAGTTGTTATCAATATGGTTTGGGAAAAGAACCGGTTTTAACAAGGAAAAGGGAAGCAAAGGAAAAGCATCCGGCAATACTGAGGTCTTGCCGGATGCTTTTTTTGTTGTGGCTTTTAGGAGCGTTTAGGAATTTCCAGAATGGCGCCTCTGTTTCCCGAGGTGACCATGTCGGCGTAACGGGAGAGGTAACCGCTGGTAATGCGCGGTTTTCTCGGCGTCCATTGAGCTTTGCGCCGGGATAATTCTTCATCGCTGATGACAAAATCAATTTTATTGGCCATAATATCGATTTGGATAATGTCCCCTTCTTCAATCAAGGCGATGTTTCCGCCGACGGCTGCTTCGGGGGAAACGTGGCCGATGGCTGCCCCTCTGGTTGCGCCGCTGAAGCGGCCGTCGGTTATCAGGGCGACGCTTTCGCCAAGGCCGTGGCCCATAATGGCTGAGGTAGGATTGAGCATTTCTCTCATTCCCGGTCCGCCTTTAGGCCCTTCGTATCGGATAACCAGGACGTCTCCCGCTTTGATTTTTCCGGAAGTAATGGCATCCATGGCGTCTTCTTCACAGTCAAAAATCCGGGCAGGCCCTTGATGTTTCAGCATTTCCGGAGCAACGGCTGCACGTTTGACAACGCAGGAATCAGGGGCCAGGTTCCCTTTCAGGACGGCAATGCCGCCGGTTTTGCTGTAGGGATTTTCTGCAGGCCGGATGACATCGGGATTTTTATTGACACAGCCGGCAATGTTTTCCCCAACGGTTTTGCCGGTACAGGTGATTAAATCCGTCTTAAGCAGTCCCAGTTTATTAATTTCATTCATAACGGCGTAGATTCCGCCGGCTTCATGGAGTTCTTCAATAAAATGGTTGCCCGTAGGAGCCAGGTGGCAAAGATTGGGGGTCTTATCACTGATTTCATTAGCGATATCAAGATCCAATTCAATGCCGCATTCGTGGGCAATAGCCGGGAGATGCAGCATGCTGTTGGTGCTGCAGCCTAAGGCCATGTCTAAGGTTAAGGCATTTTTAAAGGCGTCCTCAGACATAATATCCCGGGGAAGGATGTTACGCTTAAGGAGTTCCATAATCTGCATTCCCGCTCGCTTGGCAAGCTGGATGCGCTCCGAGTAAACTGCCGGAACCGTGCCGTTGCCCCGTAGACCCATACCCAAAACTTCCGTGAGGCAGTTCATGCTGTTGGCGGTGAACATGCCTGAACAAGAACCGCAGGTGGGGCAGGTTTTGTTCTCATATTCCAGGAGCTTTTCCTCAGTTATTTTACCGCTTTGGAATTCGCTGACGGCTTCCGAGACACTGGAAAAGCTGACTTTTTTCCCGTCCACGATTCCGGCAAGCATGGGGCCGCCGCTGACAAAAATCGTGGGAATGTTCAGC
Source organism: Desulfosporosinus orientis DSM 765 (assembly GCF_000235605.1). Taxonomy (GTDB): domain Bacteria; phylum Bacillota; class Desulfitobacteriia; order Desulfitobacteriales; family Desulfitobacteriaceae; genus Desulfosporosinus; species Desulfosporosinus orientis. The sequence goes on along the minus strand of NC_016584.1, from coordinate 3,673,635 downwards.
CTGGCTGCGGCCATTAATAAACCGGGAACGTTTTTATCACAGTTGGGTATCATGACCAGGGCATCAAAGGCATGAGCCAGGGCCATAGCTTCCGTAGAATCGGCGATAAGCTCCCGGGTGACGAGAGAATATTTCATTCCCTGATGGCCCATAGCCAGTCCGTCACAGACAGCGATAGCCGGAAAAACCAGGGGAGTTCCGCCGGCCATGGCAACTCCAAGCTTTACCGCTTCGACGATTTTGTCAAGATTCATATGTCCGGGTACAATATCATTCTGAGAGTTAACGATGCCTATTATAGGTCTCGCGATTTCCTCGTTGGTCAGTCCTAAAGCATGAAATAAGGCGCGATGGGGTGATGTTTTGGTTACAGTATCACTATTCACTTGGCAAACACCCTTTCTACTTGTAGTTGTATAATTTATTATACATTGTCTGATGTCTAATGTCCATGGCGAAGTTATACTTCTTCCGTAATGCCAAAACCCCGCATGGCATGGATAATATGGAGTTTCATGGCAGTTTTCGCGCCTTCGGCATCGCGATTTTCTAAAAATTCCATAATCATCCTGTGGTCATGGAGGGTGTTTTGAACCAGTTCTTCATTAGACTCGGACAAAAGAACGCCTTTGTCAATGGCTTTGTAAAGGATGGGCATAAGCCTGTTCATAAACTCGTTGTGGGTAGCTTTGGCAATGGACTTGTGAAAGGCTTGTTCGGCTTCAGTTCGATCCTCGTTGTGGAGGATTTGTTCTTCTTCCAGCCGGCCGTAATAGAGAATCCGTTCAAGTTCTTTGTCAGTTGCTCGTTTAGCAGCATAGTAGGCCGACTGAGGTTCGAAAATCAAACGCATTTCATATAAATCCTTAACATCCAGCTGCAAGGTGGAGAGTTCTTTGAGATCAAACTCTTCATTGAACTCCTGCTTATCTTTAACAAAGGTTCCTTTTCCCCGTCGTATTTCCAGGATATTATGCGCCACCAAAATGCGTATGGCTTCACGGAGGGTTGTGCGGCTGACTTGTAAATCGGCAGAGAGCACGTTTTCGTTAGGAAGCTTATCACCGGCTTGGTATTTTTTATCGATTGTAATAAGGGCCAGAATATTGTCTGCTGTATTTTCGGCCAAACTCCCTTTATGCATGGGTTTCCCTCCCCAGAGTTGTTTTGCTGCCCGGGCTGCGGCAGCTGCCTGGGCCGGACGGCTGACAGTGACGGGACAAAATGTTCCGGTTGCAGCCAAGTTTTTACTAATTATATGCTAGAAGACATCGTATTACAAGAAAGATGTCTGTTGTCTTAAGGCTTTTTCCTGGATAAACTTCCAATTCCGCTGCTAAAAGCGGCACCAGCAGGGAAGAGAAGACAGTGGTTCCCGGGTCGGGCAGTTTCGCCACATCCTGCAAGAAAAGCTAATTCGTGCGAAGACAGTGTCTTCGTCACCGCAGCATTCCGAGGCTCGCCTACTCGCCAGCGCGGGAGCTTCCTTCAGCGGATAAGTATTCTTTGGAGATAGCCGCTTCGGCGAAAATGTCCACCGGACACTTTCGTACCAAACCTCCGGGTAATACATGGAGTGAACCATGGTTCCGCAACCCCGCGCCGGCTTGTATGCTTTACCGCCTCTCCATGAAATGGGTTCACTCCTATGGACGAAGCTGCCCTGGCTTTGGGGTCTACGGGTTCTTTTGATGATACTTTTGTGTCTTTTTCAGTGTAGTTGAGGAAAGGGAGTTACTATGCTGTGGGGAAGAAGGCTGAATCCGGGCAGACTATAGCAGGTGGATTGGAGATGATATATAATGAGTGGGATATTGATGGACAGGGGGTTAGGGGATGAAATACGAGTGGAAAAAAGCTGACAAGGAACTCTATTTGCCTAAGAACAAGCCGGTGTTGGTGACGGTGCCTGCCTTTAATTTTTTTATGATGGAGGGAAAAGGAGATCCTAGTTCTGAGAGTTTTTCTGAGCAAGTGGGGTTGCTATATTCTTTAGCTTATTCTGTCAAGATGATGCCTAAAAAAGGAATTACTCCCGAGGGGTATTATGAGTTTTCAGTCTTTCCCCTTGAAGGTATCTGGGATTTAGTAGAAGAGGCCAAAGTTAAGGAAACATTGGATAAAGACGATTTTAAATACACGATCATGATAAGGCAGCCTGATTTTGTAACTGAGAGATTAGCCCAGGATGTTCTCGCTGGTGTAAAAGAAAAAAAACCTCACCCTTTCCTTGATAGGGTGAGATTTGGTCAATTAGAAGAAGGGCTTTGCCTTCAGATGCTGCATATCGGTCCTTACGATGAAGAGTTTAAGAGCTTTTCTTTAATGGAAGACTATTGCAGAAAACATAATTTCAGGCGAAAAACGAAAATTCACAGGGAAATTTATCTCTCAGACCCACGCAGAACACAGCCTGATAAACTGAAAACGGTTCTTCGTTTTAAGGTGGAGAATAGTCTTTCGTCTGATTAAGCAACTTTAGGATTATTGATTGTGTTTAATTCTTTAAATTGGACAATCTCTTTAATGGTGGCATTCCCAAACAGTGCTATTAATAGTTTCAAATCGGATAGTCTACCTGATATTGCCATATTCCTCCTCCTGCCTTTAGAATTAACTCTCAACTTATACGATAGGATAAAAGCTTTTTGGGGGGTCAAAAACATGTAAATGTTGGTAAATCAAATCCTGAAGGGCTTTAGAAAAGGGGAATTTTCATGAATTTTAATTATGAACTCAATAAACAGGACTTAATTGATTTCAATATGTTCCATATTACCTACTCCAAGCTGACGCGGCGGACCTTTTTCCTGCAGCGTTACATTATCTCGTTATCCTTTTTGATACTGCCATTCTTTCTTAAAGAATTTACATCCATACCCTTTGTTTATTGGATATTCATCTTTGGGCTGCTCTATGTCTACTGGGTTGTATATTTCCCCAAGCGTCTAGAGAAAATAGTGACAAAAAAAATAACGGCCATGCTGGCCGGCGGAAAAAATCAGAGTGTTGTGGGTGCCCACGATTTGTCTGTTTCCGAAGAGGGGATTGTTGATAAGAGTGCGCAAAGCGAAGTCAGAACTCCTTTTAATGGTATTGAAGATATCGTTGAGGACAAAAACCATATTTTTGTTTACGTAAGTTCAAATTCGGCGCATATTATCCCTTACAGAATCTTTGCCGATGAAGGCCAAAAAAGTGAGCTTTTGGGATTCTTAAAGGAAAAACGGCTGGCAGTTAGCCCCTGAGGAGAGAATTTATGAGACTGTTTATTGGCATTGATTTGAGTTATGAACTTAAACAAGCATTACGTGAATTCCAGACGGAACTGAAAGGTCTGGGACTTGGCGGGTCTTACAAATCAGAAGACAATTTTCATATAACCTTAGAATTTTTAGGAGAGTTGGATAAGAGCAATATACCCACCCTTACAGAAACACTGGCTAATGCAGCAAGTAAGTTCAAGCCCTTTGAGTTAACCGTCGGCGGTTTGGGGGCGTTTCCTTCTTTTCGGCGGGCTCATACTTTATGGACAGCGGTTAACGGAAGCCTCCAGGAATTAAACAGACTGAGAAATGATTTACATCTTGATCTTAAAAACAAGGGGTTCAGGTTGGAGGAACGTCAATTTAAACCCCATATAACCCTGGTTTCGCGGCCAAACTTTGATAAGATCGATCTTTCGGTTGTTCAGAATAAAAAACTTGGTTATTTCCAAGTTGAGGAGATTGTTCTCTTTGAAAGTAATGTAGTGAACGGCAAAAGAGCTTACCTAAGTATGTTTAGTGCCGGTTTACAGCAGCCTTCCGTTTCTGGATAATAATTGACCGGCGTTCCGGACCTTTAGCGTACCGTCGGCCAAGGCAGCTTGGCCGTTGACAATGGTATATTTTACCCCTGAAGCCATTACCAAGGGATTTTTATAATCAATGTCCTGTCGGTTTGGGTAACTATAACCATGCATATCAATAATAGCCAGATCAGCGGCTTTTCCTTTAGCAAGTATGCCACGGTTTTCTAAGCGAAATTGGCGTGCAGGCAGGGAGGTTATCCGGCGGATAATCTCTTCCAGCCTCACGCCTTTTTGCCGGCATAAGTCGATATAGATGGGAAAGGCACCCCTGCGAAATAATTCAAACCAGGCAAGAGGGTCATTGATCTCTCCGGAAACTGTGTCAGAGCCAACCATGACCAGAGGATTGAAAGCAATTGAATCCGGGTAAGAGTCACCAGGGAAGTCCTCTCTATGAATGTCGCCATCACAGAAGGTAAGCTCATGATTATGGTTTTCTAAAAGAGTGAGGAGAAGTTCGTTTACTTCCATCTGATAATAGCCGGCCAAGTCTGCTAATGTTCGTTCTTCTAGTAGAGGTTCTCCAGTATTAACGATCCGGAGTTTTTCTTTAAAGCGCATTTTTTTGATGAGCTTTTTGATTGCTTCCTGGGATTGGAGGTAGGGGCGAGTGGTTAGGTATTGAAACAACCTGTCTTTTCTCCTGAAGTGTCCGCTGCTTTTAGGAATGGTATCCAGTGCAATTTCTAAACCGCGTTCACGAGCGGAGAGAATTTCTTGGAATGACTCAGGTGAAGTTGGGGGGAGATGGGAGACCTGGACTCGTATGCCGATTCTTTTCCCAATAGCAATGGCTTCCCGCACGGCTTCTGGGGTACCCAGATAACTGCGGAGATGGGAGGTATAAATTCCGTCGTATGTCTGCACCACCCGGGCGAATTGGATAAGCTCATCGGTATCGGCATATTTGCCGGGATTGTAGGTTAGTCCTGTAGAGAACCCTAAGGCCCCTTGTTCCATGCCTTCATGAATCAGATGAATAATTTTAGCTTCCTCTTTTATGCTGGGTTTGTTTTTAGAGTTACCAATAACCTGCCAGCGCAGGGTGCTGTGGCCCAGGAGAAAGCCCATATTTACACTGATGCCTTTGTTTTTAACAATCTTAATATAACCGGGAAAGTCTGTCCAGGCAGGAACTTTAGTTTTTAGTATCTCCACAGAAGGAGCGGAAATAAGCCCTTTTTTTGTCATGTATTCATAGATCCTATGGGATGAACAGTTGATGATGGAATGCCCGCAGTTTCCGGTGATGAGGGTGGTGACTCCCTGACGTAAAAACTCTTCAAACGTGCCCTGGGATAAAACCGTTAGCTCTTCATGGACGTGAGGATCTATAAATCCCGGACAGACGGTTAAGCCGGAGGCATCAATCAGCTGGGCAGCTTGATATTTAAGGCCGGCTGCAATGTCCGCAATTTTTCCTTGAGATATGGCCAGGTCACCATGGAATCCGGGCTTGCCCGTGCCATCGATGATGAAGCCGTTTTTTATTAACAGGTCGCAATTCACTAGTATCACTCCAGTATAGAATACTCAGGTTAAGAAGTAGGACGGCAAATTATAAAGATAGCTGAATCGAGACTACTCAGGTCTCGATTCAGCATTAGGAGTGTGTGCAGAGCTTTAGAAAATGAACAGGGAGAGGACAGCTCCCGAGAGGATAATCCAGAGGGTATCGATTTTTGTGAAGCGCTGCAGGCCAAAGGCGGCCAGAGCAATGCCAATAGTGGGCAAATCTACTAAGGAGCTGCCCGCTAATTTGAGGATCACAGCCCAGAGAGTACCTATGAAAGCGGCAACAATGCCGGTGATCACCATTTTTATCAGCTCAATTTTACCGGCGCGGTTATAAAGGTCGGAGATCAGGTTAACCATGGCAAAAGCCGGCAGGTAGATATTGGCCATGGACAGAGCGGCTCCAAAGACCCCGGCAACTTTATAACCGATAAAAGCTGAAATTACTGTAACCGGACCAGGGGTTAGGAGACTTAAAGCCAAGGCGGCTCCGAATTCTTCATTGGTTAGAAAGTGGTAGTGATTGACCATGGTATCTTGGATAAAAGGGAGCATGGCGTAGCCGCTGCCAAAGGTCAGCCCGCCGATTCGAAAGAAAGTGTTGCCCAGTTGTCGGTAGACAGGGTCACTGAAATTAATAGTAAAGTTAACGGTTATTAAGATTGCCAGAAGGGCCAAAGTAATTCCAAAACTTTTTTTGCTGAAACTGAACTTGGCTGTGACTGCGGCCCTTTCAGCCTTTTTTTTATCCAGCCAAAACCGCTGGTCCATGATAACTTGCCAGCCCTTAAACTTATAGGTCAGAAAGGTAAAGCAGAGACTCACTGATCCGGCAAGGAAAAGGAGAGTAAGAATATTGACTTTAAGGAAGTAGATCATTAAAAAACCGCCGGCAGCCAACACCGTCAGCTGTGGTGAATTGACGCCTCTTTTCCAGAGATCGATGATGGTGTTAAGGACGAGACCAACCACTAAAGCGCCGACTCCTTTGAAAAGTGAGTTCACCCAGGGTAAATCGTTGTAATTCAGGTAGAGATGGGCCAGGATGACCATGAGTGTAAAGCAGGGCAGGATAAAAAAGATCGTTGCAATTAAGCTGCCGGGAAAACCTCTCAGGAAATAGCCGATATAAGTATTCAGATTGACGGCAGGTGCCCCAGGTAATAATTGAGAAAGGGCTATGCCATTTAAATATTCTTCATCCGTCAGCCAATGTTTCTTTTCTACCAGGGTTTTTTTAGCTTCCCCTAAAGCGGCTAAACTATATGATGCCAAGCCAATGTGCAGAACAGTTTTTGCTATGTCAAAGAGACTTATCATCTTCTGCTCTTCGGAGGACTGTTGTAAATAATGGTTTGGTTTCATTGGGATACCCCCTTCTACTCAACTATTCCTTGAGGACTCTTCCTGAGGAAAGAATATTCTAACAGGGGATAAACCCGCATTCTTCCAGTATGATATTCCCTTCGGGACCGGTCAAAAGATCCATAAAGGAATGAGCAAGTTCAGGGTATAGGCTGTTTTTAGATAATCCGATGGCAAATTCAATGGGCTTGCCGTGGATAATGATTTTTTTTCCAGGTATTTTACTCTCTACGGAGACTGCTGCCTGATCATAAAAAGTCGCATGAGCGGGGCTGGAAAGATTAATCTTTGCCGGCAGGGGGATGTAAGGGAGGCCGAGGTACTCTGCCTCTGAGGAATACAAAAAGGCGTAATCGACGCTGCCTTTAAATAGTGCACGTGCCAAGTCCAGGGACTTAGGATAAACGGTATAAGGAATGCAATTTTCCTCCAGCTTAGAGCACAATCCTGCTTTGCTGTAATAGGATTCTGCCAATTGCCAAACCATTAACGTTCTATAACCGCAAGGATCAAGATGATGGCTGGATCGTGCAAAGGTGACCCCTGGTTTGAGAAGCTCATCAGTCCAGTTATCCGGAGTAATTTGGCTGCTGCCCTTGGAAAAGCGGCTGTAGGCGATGACCATTTGATCGGCGGCAAAAATAAAATAGTCCTTTACTAAGTCCGGTACCAAAAGCTCGGCGAAAAGAGCCTGGTCAGCCAGAGCAATAATGTCATAAATTTCACCGGACAATAGTTTCCTGGCTGCTTCTCTGGAACCAATTCCGGACACCTTAAATTCCAGATTGGGCATATGTTTGGAGAAGTGTTCAACGCATCTTTCCATGACTTGATGCAATGCTCCGGCGTGAATGATCTTTAGAGTTTTGGCTGAATTACTCAAGGTTGTTCCCCCCATTTTCCCCCTTGGCTAAGGATACGTCGTAGTCCCGATAAGCTTGCAAAAAGTTCTCTAACCTAGCTTTTTGTTGGGCTAAGTATTGAACCCATAACTTTAAGGTCGCTTCTCCTTGGGAAGTTAATTGATATTGCCGCCTCCCGGGGCCGGATTCACTCACTTCCCAGTGGGATTTAATCAAACCGTCTTTATCCATACGTCTCAAATTACGGTAGATTGTCGCAGTGTCTACTTCACTGCTCATAAAAGGAGCATCATTCAGACGTTGAATTAATTCATAGCCGTGGGAAGGTTTTTGTCCTAGCAACAGCAGTAATTCAGCTTGAATTGACCGTTCAATGGATAGGGATAATTCCAAATTAATACTTACATCATCACTCATATGTGTACTCCTCAGCTAGTGTCATCGTGCATATAGGTTTATTGTGTATATTGTACTGCGACTTTTTTAGAGCGTCAATATTTTAGTGATGATTTGGCATGGGTAATTTAAATTAGGGAACACTAAAAAAATTCGTAGAAATTTTGAGGGAGGAACCATTGATGTCAGAAGATTTTCAAACTTTGAAATCCCATTATGAATTAGCGATTATTGGCTGTGGTCCCGCCGGGATGTCGGCCGCCTTAAATGCTAAAATTCGAAATCGGGATTTTGTTTTATTAGGCTCCGAATTTTGCAGCCCAAAGCTTTCAAAAGCGCCCCAAGTTGACAATTGGCTGGGCTTTCCGGAAATCAGCGGAGAAGAACTGCGACAGCGTTTTCTGAAGCACGTGCAGGAAAAAGACATACCTATAACCCAGTTTAAAGTATCCAACATTTATCCCGGCCCGCCCTTTACTCTTGTAGGCAAGGACCAATCCTTTGAAGCAGACTCTGTTATTATTGCCACCGGAGTGTCTGCGGGAAAACTATTTCCGGGCGAAGCTGAATTTTTAGGAAGAGGTCTGGGGTATTGCGCAACTTGTGACGGACCTTTATACAAAAATAAAAGCGTAGCGATCATCTCTTATAACCGGGAGGGGGAGGACGAAGCCAATTATATGGCAGATATCTGCGCCAAAGTTTACTATATCCCTTATTATGGCGATGTTGTGAAGCTGGATCCCCGGGTAGAAATTAAAAAAGGCCAAGTTAAGAAAATCCTTGGCACTAATAGTGTTGAACAAATTGATTTAGGGGAAGAGACCTTGAAGGTTGATGGAGTATTTATTATCAGAGAAACCTTGCCTGTGGAACAGCTTGTATCCGGACTGGAAATGGAAGGATCTGCTATTAAGGTCAATCATAAGCTGGAAACGAATATGCCGGGATTATTTGCTGCCGGCGACTGTACAGGTCAGCCTTATCAGCTGATTAAGGCTGCGGGGGAAGGAGGAACCGCAGCTTTGCAAGCCGTTAAATATTTAGACAACCTCAAAGGAGCAAGTCCCAATGGGCCTTCCATTCATTAACAACCCGGAAGCACTCTCTTTTCATCATCTGCTGGTGCTGCGGCAGCGGCATGGCAGGCTACCCTGAAAAATTAATAGCAGCTGCTCCAAGACAATATCTTTGAGCAGCTGCCAAGTTTTACTAAAGTTTTTTCAAAAGAGACCATAAGGGTGACTTCTTAACAAGCTCGCCGGCTTTTTGTAAAGAAAAGTTCTGATTAAGATCAATACCCAGAGCCTTTAATGATTTTCTTAGAATTGCAGTGAGTCCTGGCGGAAGAAACGATTCATCCCTGGGAGAAGGGTTGACTTTTCGGGAATAGTCTTTTACTTCAAAGGGTGTGATACGTTTTTCCGGGATTCTTTCATCCCTATTCTTTAGGTCGGCGTTGGTTGATTCTTGTTCAGGTCCGCCTGTATTTCTGTTTTTCTTAAAAAGGCGAATATTGTCATATTCGTTCATGATCGCACCTCTTTTCTATTTATCGATAATAAATACCTAAAAATGCTATTTTTATAGACTATGTAAGAATACGTCCAATTGTTTATATAAAAATTCGGCTGTTTGAGATCTTACTAATCTAGATTAGTCAATCTCAAACAGCCGAATTTTTAAACTGCTCTGAAAAAGGGATCTTAATCAACTACGTCAGCTAACGTACCCTTGGAATCAACGTCCAAAAGCATGGCCTGAGCATTAATGTCATGTTTCCTCAGCATGTCCAGCATGCTGGAGGAAACCTCTAAATTAGAGGTGTTTGGAACAAGAGCCAAGAGAGTAGGGCCCGAACCGCTGAGAGCAGAACCATAGGCTCCGGCTTGTAGGGCTGCTTCAAGTGTTTCCAGTAATCCTGGGATAAGGGCTGCTCGTTGAGTTTGGTGAAGTTTATCACACATTCCTTCCTTGAGGAGGGAATACTCTTCACGGATAAAGGCTTCCGTTAGCAAGGATACGTGGGAGATATTAAAAACGGCATCTTGACGGGGAACTTCCGGAGGTAAAATTCCCCTGGCTTTTTTAGTGTTGAGATGGGTATCGGGAATGACCACAACGGCTTTGAGCTTGGGTGCCTGTGCTAAAACCCTGGGCAGCACTCCTTTTTCCGTAGGTACAGACAAGGTAACACCTCCATAGAGAGCAGGAGTTACGTTGTCCGGATGTCCTTCTATTTCATTGGCCAGTTGCAGGAGTTCAAAGGAGGAGCAGGGGGATCCGGCTAGGAAGTTGGCGGCTGCCAGTCCGCCGACAATGGCGGCGGAACTGCTGCCTAAACCTCTGGCGGGGGGGATTTCATTGTGAAAAGTCAGATCGACGGAGGGAACAGGAAAGTGTATGAAATCCCAAAAATGACACATAGTGCGCCATACAAGATTGCTTTCATCTTCCGGCAGTCCCTCTTTGTAAGTACCGGCTAATGAGATGTGAAAAGAGCGGTCGGTTTTTACAGTTATTGTATTATAGAGCTGCAGGGCCATACCTAAACAATCAAAGCCTGGCCCGAGATTGGCAGTGGTAGCAGGTACCTTAACCTGGAACATTATATTCCTCCCCTTATATGATTCCGACCTTAAAATTTTGGATCCTCTTTTTCAAAACGAATGACGTTGTCAATGCTTAAGACCTTGCTGTAGGCTTTGACAGAGTCCAGGGCTTCCTGAAGAGCTCCTTCCCGGCATGGATGGGTTACCAGGACAATTTCAGCCTGGTGTTCTCCGCGAGGTTTTTGGATGATGGAAGCAAAACTAATGTTTGCTTCAGCAAAGAGCAAAGCTAGAGTTGCCAGGACACGAGGTTCGTCCTTAACGAGAAGGCGGATATAAAAGGCAGTATAGAAATCTGAGACGGATTTAAGCGGCAAGTCCAGATAGCATGTGCAGTTGATGGAAGCCGTGGACTTGGCTTGAATGTTGCGGGCGATACGCATAATATCGGAGACAATGGCACTTCCCGTAGGCAGGGACCCTGCACCACGGCCATAAAACATGGTTTCACCTACCGCATCTCCTACTACATAAATAGCGTTGAAAACTCCCTTGACAGCCGCCAGAGGATGGGTAAGAGGGAGAATAGCAGGATGGACACGTACTTCAATGCCTTCAGCATGATGCTTAGCGATGGCCAGAAGTTTAATGGTACAGCCAAGTTCAGCAGCGTAGGCCAGATCTTCACTAGTTATCTTAGAAATACCTTCTACAAAGACATCTTTAAGGGCGACCCGGGAATTAAAAGCGATGGAAGCGAGGATGGCCAGTTTGCGGGCTGCGTCAAGGCCGTCCACATCTGAAGAAGGATTTGCTTCAGCGTAGCCTAGCTGCTGAGCTTCTGCCAGCACTTCCCCATAGTCACGTCCCTGTTCAGCCATGGCAGTCAAAATATAGTTGGTTGTTCCATTGATAATACCAAGTACTTCGGTAATCTGATTGGCGGAGAGAGACTCTTTCAAGGCTGCAATAATGGGAATGCCGCCGCCCACGCTTGCTTCAAAGTAAAGGTCTTTTCCCGCCGCATTGGCGGCATCCAGGAGTTCATGACCGTGAAGAGCGATTAAATCCTTATTAGCCGTAACAACGCTTTTTCCGTGTTGCAAAGCTTCTAAAATAAAGGTACGGGCAGGTTCGATGCCACCCATAACTTCAACGATAATATCGATTTCAGGGTCCTGAAGAACTTTTTCAGGTTGATCCGTGAGGAGATAGTCTCCGCTGATCTCCCGTTCTCGGTGAAGATCACGGTCAAGGATTGCTTTGATTTGCAGCTCACTGTGGGTACGAGTCTCGATGTCCTCAGCATTTTGCTGTAACACTTTGACGACCCCGCAGCCTACTGTACCTAAACCCAATATGCCTATTTTTAGGGGCATGATAGTCAACTCCTCTCGAAAAAACAAATGTATCTGCATAGTGGACATTATACCTTGTTACAACTTGCTTTGACAAGGAATTTTAGCAAGGAATTTCGCTTAATTATACAAAATTAGGGTTGACACTGAGGTGTGTATTCTGTATCATATACACAACGTTCTCGTTTTAAATGTAATATAACAGAAAAGGAAGTGTACCTAGGGTTCCGGGGATAACCTGTCTGGTCCAAGCGGTACAGAATCCATAATGGGTTTACACCGTGGGTAGAAAAAACCCAAGCGGAAAGTTCCACGTTACAAGGGACTGCGCTTGGGTTTTTATTTGTAGACAGAAAGCTTCTCGACAGAAAAATTGCCGACAGCATGTGAAAGGTGAGTTGAAGATGATTATTTATTTAAATGGGGCTTTTGTTTCGGAAGAAGATGCCAAAATATCTGTTTTTGATCATGGCTTTTTATATGGAGACGGAATTTTTGAAGGAATTCGTGCCTATCATGGCCGAGTTTTCAAATTGAATGAACATTTAAAGAGATTATATGAATCAGCTAAATCGATTAACTTAACCATTGGTTTGACAAAGGAAGAAATGCAGGAGGTTGTTTTGGAAACCCTGCGCAAAAATGAATTGAAGGATGCCTATATACGCTTGGTAGTTTCCCGTGGCAAGGGAGACCTGGGACTTGATCCTCAAAAATGTTCTAAAGCGACGATTATATGTATAGCCGCCCAAATTAAGCTTTATGAGAAAAGCATGTATGAGCAGGGCTTAAATGTTAAGACTGTAGCTATCCGAAGAAATAATCCGGATTCCTTAAATCCGAGGATAAAGTCCCTTAATTATCTTAACAACATTCTGGCTAAAATCGAGAGTACTCAAGCCGGTGTTATAGAAGCAATTATGCTGACCCAAGACGGTTATGTAGCAGAGGGAACTGCGGATAATATTTTTATATATCGAGATAATGTCTTGCTGACTCCCCCGCTATCGGCAGGAATTCTGGAAGGTATTACCCGAAATTCTGTCATAGAACTTGCTAAAGACCTTGATATTAAAGTCAGGGAAGAGTTATTTACTCGTCATGATTTGTATACAGCCGATGAATGTTTTCTAACCGGAACAGCTGCTGAATTGATTCCCGTTAGAAATGTTGATGGACGAGAGATTGGGATTGGAGAGCCTGGACCAATATTTAAACAGCTTTTAGAGCAGTTTAGGGCGCTTACCCATGTCAATGGTCCTGAAATTTAACATCTTATAGGAAGAAAGTTTAGGGAGGGAAATGTATGAGTGAAGAAAAAACAGGATTAGTAGGTGCAACAATTTTATTAAATGCATTGCAGGAGGAAGGGGTCGACGTCATCTTTGGCTATCCGGGAGGGGTGCTGCTTCCACTGTATAATGCCCTCTTAGATAGTTCAATTCGGCACATATTAACTCGCCATGAACAAGGGGCCGTATTTGCAGCTGACGGTTACTCAAGAGTAACGGGTAAAGTTGGGGTCTGTTTAGGGACTTCAGGCCCGGGGGCGACCAATCTGGTCACAGGCATTGCCAATGCCTTTTTAGACTCCATCCCTTTGGTTGTTTTAACAGGACAGGTACCGACAGGCTCCATTGGGTCGGATTCTTTCCAGGAGGTGGACATTATTGGCATCACTATGCCTATCACTAAGCACTCTTACTTAGTGAAAGATGCCAGAGATCTGCCGAGAATTGTCAGAGAAGCCTTTTATCTGGCTCGGACCGGTCGTCCGGGACCGGTTCTCATCGACCTGCCAAAGGATGTTCTGGCCGCTGAAGATGTGATTCCTTTTTCAAATGAGATGAAATTAAAGGGATATAAAGCATTTGGGCAAGGGAAGAATGGTAAGATCGAAGAGGTCGTTAAAGCCCTCTCTGAATCCAGTAAGCCGGTACTTTATGCCGGCGGTGGTGTTGTCACCGCCGGTGCGGAAGAGGTTTTAAGACAATTTGTGGATAAAACCTCTATACCTGTTGTCACTACCTTGATGGGTATCGGCAGCCTTTCCTTAGAGCATCCTAATTCTCTGGGTATGGTGGGAATGCATGGAACCGTAACCGCAAACTATGCAGTGGACGATTGCGACCTGCTCATTGCCGTAGGGGTTCGTTTTGACGACCGGGTAACCAGCGGAATAGGAAATCGTTTTGCCACGAAAGCAAAAGTCATTCATATTGACATCGACCCGGCGGAAGTACGAAAAGTTGTCAAAACAGATATCCAAATTATTGGCGATGCTCGTCAAGTTCTCACGGAAATAATGGAGGTTTTGCCGGGATTCTCTGCTCCTAGAGTTGAAGAATGGTGGAAACAGCTCCATGATTGGAAGAAAAATCATACCCTTGACTATGATAAGAATCGCTTAACGCCTCAGGTTGTTATTCAAACTCTTGGAGAGGTAGCAGGGGGAGACACAATTGTCACTACGGATGTGGGACAGCATCAAATGTGGGCAGCTCAATACTATCCGGCAGTGGATCCCCGCAACTATGCTACCAGCTGCGGCCTGGGAGTTATGGGGTATGGAGTTCCTTCTGCCGTTGGCGCTCAGATCGCCCGTCCCGGAGAACCGGTGCTGGTTATTACCGGGGACGGATCTTTCCAAATGTCCATCCAGGAATTGGGTACCATCGCCCAAAACCAACTCCCCATAAAAATTATACTTCTCAATAATGGAGTTCTGGGCATGGTTCGGCAAATGCAGAAAATGTTCTATGATGGGCGTTATAATCAGATAAGCCTGCAAGGCAATCCCGACTTTGTAAAAGTGGCTGAAGGCTATGGTATCCATGGCATTCGTGTTAATGCTCTTGAAGAGCTGCGCAGTGCTTTTGAAGAAGCGTTCAAACATCCGGGGCCTGTGCTTGTGGAAATTCCTATATCTGAGGATGAAAATGTCTTGCCTATGGTTCCACCCGGTAAACTGATTACTGAAATGATTGTGAGGTAATAATATGTTGCATACACTGGCGGTATTGGTAGAGAACAATCCAGGCGTTTTAATTAAAGTAGCAGGACTGTTTACCCGCAGGGGATATAACATTGATAGTCTTACAGTTTGTCAGACAGAAGATCCTGAACTTTCGCGCATGACAATCGTCGTTAATGGGGATGATCAAATTATAGAACAAGTGCGGAATCAACTGGGTAAACTAGTGGTTGTTCACTCAGTTTCGGACTTCACCGGACAAAGTGTTGTTGACCGCGAGCTGGCCTTGATCAGGGTTGAAGTCACTCCCGAAACAAGGTCTGCGGTCCTTCAAACGGTGGATATTTTCCGGGGACGGGTGGTTGATATGGGAAGAACCAATTTGACGGTGGAGTTAACGGGGGATATTCCCAAAATTGATGCTTTTGTCCATGCCATTCAGCCTTATGGCTTACTCGAATTAGTGCGTACCGGAAAAGTTGCGATTTTAAGATCCCAAGCATAGAGAAAGATTTCGTTTGTGTTATAATATACATGGTCTTTTTGAGAAAAGGCTTAAAGTTGAAAGGGAGTTATAGAAAATGGCAAAAATGTATTATGAAGTTGATGCAAATCTGGAATTATTAAAGGGCAAAGTCATTGCGGTCATGGGATATGGCAGCCAGGGACATGCTCAGGCTCAAAATCTGAAAGATTCAGGACTTAATGTGATCATTGGACTTCGCCCAGGCAGTGCTCGTACAGAACGTGCCCAAGCAGCAGGCTTTGAAGTCATGACGGTGGAAGAGGCCGCCAAGCGTGCGGATGTCATTCAAATCCTGCTTCCCGACGAGACTCAAAGCAAGGTTTATCAGGAAGAGATTAAACAGCATTTAACTTCTGGAAAGGCTTTAGTCTTTTCTCATGGCTTTAATATTCACTTTGGACAAATTGTTCCTCCAAGTGATGTTGATGTGTTCATGGTTGCTCCCAAAAGCCCTGGTCATTTAGTGAGACGTACTTATACTGAAGGTGCCGGGGTGCCAGCCTTGATAGCTGTTCATCAAGACGCTACTGGCAAAGCTAAAGAATTAGCCTTGGCTTATGCTAAAGGAATTGGCTCCACGAAGGCAGGGGTATTGGAAACCACCTTCGGTGAAGAAACCGAAACCGATCTTTTCGGAGAACAAGCCGTTTTATGCGGAGGAGCCTCCGAATTGGTTAAAGCAGGTTTTGATACTTTAGTTGAAGCAGGTTATCAGCCGGAGATTGCTTATTTCGAATGCTTGCATGAGCTGAAACTTATCGTGGATTTAATGTATGAAGGCGGAATGAGCTGGATGAGATACTCAGTGTCTGATACTGCTCAATACGGGGATATGACCATTGGCAAACGCATTGTTAACGAAGAAACCCGTAAAGAAATGAAACGGGTACTGCAAGAAATCCAAGATGGCCGCTTTGCTAAAGCATGGCTCCTTGAAAACCAAGCAAATCGTCCGACCTTTAACGCCATGACCCGCATTGAGGCCAACCATCCTATCGAAAAAGTAGGAGAACAATTAAGAGGCATGATGAGCTGGCTGAAAAAGCACGAATAAGCTCATGAGTTTCTGGGGGATTGTTACAGAATTTGTTCACTGATGATTGCAAATCATTGCCCTAACGGGTGGTGATTTGCAGTTCTTTATTTGCTTATGGTTGATTCAATGTTATTGGAAGGAAGTTGGAGTAATGCGTCGGATTGAAATCTTTGATACTACCCTGAGAGATGGCGAGCAATCACCTGGAGTAGCACTTAACGCAGAGGAAAAATTGCAGATTGCCCATCAATTAGGCAAGCTGGGAGTTAATGTTTTAGAAGCAGGGTTTCCTATTGCTTCTCCCGGAGATTTTGCGGGTGTGCGCAGGATCGCTCAGGAAGTCAGAAATGTGAGTGTCGCTGCTTTGGCGCGGGCAAATGCTAAAGACATTGAATGTGCATGGGAAGCGATCTCTGAAGGTGAATCTCCGCGCATTCATACCTTTATTGCCACTTCGCCGATACATATGCGTTATAAACTTCAGAAATCGCCGGAGGAAGTTTTGGAGCAGGCTGTCCAAGCCGTACGATTAGCAAAGTCCAAAGTGAGTGACATTGAGTTTAGTGCAGAAGATGCATCACGCAGCGATGTGGATTTCCTGGCTAAGGTTTTTTCAGGAGTGATTCAAGCAGGTGCAACGGTACTGAATATTCCTGATACCGTAGGGTATGCAACTCCGGAAGAGTATGCTGCTTTTTTGCGGGCTATCATGGAGCATACCAAGGGTATAGAGAAGGTCAAAGTCAGTGTTCACTGTCACAATGATCTGGGTTTGGCTGTGGCTAATTCCCTTGCTGCCGTAGGCGCAGGAGTTCATCAGTTAGAGTGTACCGTTAATGGAATTGGGGAACGTGCAGGAAATGCCGCTTTAGAAGAACTTGTTATGGCTTTGCACACGCGCAAAGACCAGTTTAAGGCGGAAACAAGCATTGTAACCTCAGAAATCGCCAGGACCAGTCAGTTGGTAAGTCGTTTGACGGGAATGATGATTCAGCATAATAAGGCTATTGTGGGGAAAAACGCTTTTGCCCATGAATCAGGCATACACCAAGATGGTATGTTAAAGGATCGTTCCACCTATGAAATCATGTCGCCCAGCATAATAGGGGTGGACGCTGAATCTATTGTTTTAGGAAAACATTCCGGACGGCATGCTGTACAGCAGCGGCTGACAGACTTGGGCTTGGAATTAGATGAGAGCCGATTTGAAGAGTTGTTCTCCCGGTTTAAACTTTTGGCCGATCGCAAACGTGAGGTGACGACTGCCGATCTGTTCTCTCTGGTCGAGGAACAGAAAGAAAAAACGGATCAGATTACCTTAGATTACCTGCAAGTCTCAAGCGGAACTCATCTGGTTCCTACAGCAACAGTGGGACTCCAGTATGAGGGGCAGCGCCTAGCTGATGCTGCTTGTGGAGACGGACCTGTGGATGCAGCCTTTAAAGCGATTGATAAAGTGCTGGGAACTCAAGGAATCTTGAGTCACTATTCCTTACAAGCCCTTGACGGCGGAGAGGACGCACAAGGTGAGGTTACCGTCACTGTCAGGTTCGGCGAGAATTTGGTTGCCGGCCGGGGTGTAAGTACGGATATTATCGAGGCCAGTGTACGGGGATATCTGCAAGCGGTTAATCGAGCCTTTGTACGAGGCTGGGTAAAAATTTGTGAGAATAATGCGAGCTGACACATCCCAATGTTGAAAGGAGTAAAAATAATGCCTAAGGTTTTAGTTTTGCCCGGTGATGGTATTGGTTTAGAGATTACCCCCCAAGCAGTTAAAGTGTTAGAAGCGGTATTAAAAAATCATTCTACAAGCTTAAGCTTTGAATATGGTTTAATAGGCGGGGCCGCTATTGATGAGGCCGGCAAAGCCTTGCCTGATGAAACCTTAGCTGCTGCTCAAGCAGCAGATGCCATCCTGTTAGGTTCAGTCGGCGGCCCTAAGTGGGACACTTTGCCTGCTCCCCAGCGTCCGGAATTAGGTGGATTGTTGGCTATTCGCAAGGCTTTGGGCCTTTTTGCCAATATTCGTCCTGTTAAGATGCTCCCGATGTTAGTGGAAGCTTCAACCCTGCGCCCGGAAGTTGTCAAAAATGTTGATCTTGTTGTCTTGCGGGAACTAACCGGGGGGCTTTACTTCGGAGAGAAAGGGAGAGGCACTGAGCCAAGAAGTGCCTTTGATACCTTAATCTATACAGAGGAAGAAATTCGCCGCATCGTTGACCTGGGCTTCCAAACCGCGGCAAAGCGTCGAGGTAAACTGTGCTCAGTGGATAAAGCCAATGTCTTGGAGTCTTCTCGTTTTTGGAGAGAGATTACCCTTGAAGTTGCAAAAAACTATCCGGATATTGAATTAAGTCATATGTATGTGGATAATGCAGCTATGCAATTGGTACGCTGGCCGGAGCAATTTGACGTTATCGTTACCGAGAATATGTTCGGAGATATCCTCACGGACTTAGCCTCTATGTTGATGGGATCCATTGGCATGATTTCCTCAGCAAGCTTAAGCGGAAGCAAAGGACTCTACGAACCAGCCCATGGATCGGCTCCGGATATTGCGGGTAAGAATATTGCCAACCCCTTAGCAACCATCCTCTCGGCAGCCTTAATGCTGCGCTACTCCTTTGGCTTGGAGCAGGAAGCTCAAAAAATCGAGGCGGCTGTTGAACGAGTCCTGCAGGAAGGGTATAGAACTCCGGATTTAGCAAAACCAGGGGACAAAGTACTGGGAACCAAAGAAATGGGCAATGCTGTTGTCGCCGCTCTTAAATAAAACAATATCTTAAAAAATTAGGAATTATTTGCTATGCACTTGATATTCTTGAATGATTAAGATAGAGTATAAGAAATTAGATAGTGAATAAAGCAAATGATCGACCCAGTAGGATAACCAGAGGTGTCAGAGAGAAAAACAAAATGCTGAGAGTTTTTCCGCCTAAGGTATTTGAAACCCAGTCGTGATGCTCTGATGAAGAATCGGACGGCTTCCACCGTTATTAGGAGTCTTGTTAGTCATATCTGGCAAGATTAAGTTGGCATAGGCAATAAAGGTGGTACCGCGGAAGGCTTCTTTCGTCCTTATAAAGGATGAAAGGGGCCTTTTTGTATTATTAAAAGATGCTAAAGCTAAAACTAAAGCTAAGATAAAGTGTAAGAAAGGATTGTCGAATAAAATGTCATACAGTATCGGTTTTATTGGTGGAGGAAATATTGCAGAAGCTATGATCAGCGGTCTTAAAAAGACCAATAAAGAGCTGGAGATTCGAGTGACGAATCTTTCCAACCGAGGACGTCTCCAGGGCCTGGTTGACAGATATGATGTGACAGCAGCATCCCTTCAAGACCTTGTGGAAAACTCTCAGGTCGTAATTATCGCAGTGAAGCCAAAGGATGTTCAAGGTGTACTGAAAGACTTAACGGCCTTTTCTTTACAGAACAAGTTGGTCATCAGTGTGGCAGCGGGTGTTCCTTTAAGGGTCTTCGCCAAGTATCTGCCGGGAGTAGCAGTGATCCGGGCCATGCCCAATACTTCCATGGCTGTACTGCATTCCATGACAGGCTTAGTTCGCGGTGAAAATGTCACCAATGAACAGGCTGAGATGGGTGAGAAAATCTTTTCAGCTACCGGCCGGATTATGTGGGTTCCTGAAAAAAATATCAATGCCTTAACTGCTATCAGCGGCAGCGGACCGGCCTATTTTTATTTATTCGCTGAAAGTTTGATCAAAGCAGGGGTTGAGTCGGGGCTGAGTGAAGAGGAAGCTGAGATTCTTGTTTTGGAAACCTTAATTGGATCTGGGAAAATGATTGCCGAAAGCGATAAATCCCCGGGAAAGCTTCGTGAGGAAGTAACTTCACCAAACGGGACAACCTTTGCAGCCTTAAATGTATTTATGGATGAGAACCTGGCTCAAACTGTTCTTAAAGCGGTTAAGGCTTGTGCCCGCCGTGCCGAGGATTTGGAAGGAGAGTATTCAGAGTGACTTTGAATGGGGTTCGGAGAATTGTCCTGAAAATAGGAAGCAGTAGTTTGAACCATCCCCAGGGAGGCTTAGATGAAGCCGCTATTGCTCAAGTCGTTTCAGCAATTGCGGACTTAAAAAAGCATGGCGTGGAATGTATTATTGTTACTTCCGGTGCCGTAGCGGCTGGGATGGGACGTCTAAAACTTCATAACCGGCCGAGAGATTTGCCGGGCAAGCAAGCGGTATCAGCCGTTGGACAGGGTGTGCTGATCGAGATGTATACCAGGAATTTCGAACAGCATGGTATTGTAGGAGCCCAGGTTTTGTTGTCTCGAATCGACTTAGCTCAAGCATCCCATTACAGAAACGCTCAAAATACACTGGAAAAATTACTTCGCTTGCATGTAGTACCAATTATCAATGAAAACGACACAGTTGCTGTAGATGAGTTGTGCTTTGGCGATAATGATACCTTGTCGGCTTTGGTAGCCGGGCTGGTAGGCGTTGATTTGCTGGTCATTTTGACAGATGTGGACGGCTTATATACGGCTAACCCTAAAAAAGATCAATCAGCTCAGCTCATTAAAGAAGTTGCAGAGGTTTCAGCAGTAGAATGTATGGCCAGTGGGGCCGGAAGTATGTTGGGAACCGGAGGAATGGTCACTAAACTGAGGGCGGCGAGAATTGCAACACACTTTGGCATTGGTACTCTTCTTTTGAATTTCACACGCTTGAAGGAATTGGACGATCTTACCAAGGGTGAGGCCCCGGAGGGCACTTACTTTAAGCCGGTAAAGCACCGCCTGGCAGGAAGGAAACGTTGGATTGCCTATGCCGGATTGTCTGAAGGCTGTATCCACGTCGATGATGGAGCTGCCAAAGCCCTTTTGGAAGAAGGAAAAAGCTTGCTGGCAAAAGGAATAACAGGTGTCTCCGGAACTTGGGAACGGAAGGAAATTGTGAGAATACTCAATAGTCGAGGAGAGGAGATCGCGAAAGGAGTCGTTGAGCTAAATCACGACGAGGTACTCCAGGTCAAAGGGATGCACTCCGGGAAGCTCCATGAACTCATTGAAAATTTTGAAGGGGAGGAAGTGGTCCATCGAGATAATATGACAGTGATGGTGGATATGTAATAGGCTTCGACACAATAATTTTAGGAGGGAAAAACTATGTTTGAGGCAAAACTTATTGAGATTGGGCAAAGAGCTAAACAAGCGGCTCGTTTATTGGCTTATGCCAGCACAGAATCTAAGAACAATGCCTTACTTGCTATGGCGGAGGCCCTTTTAAAGAATCAAGAGGAAATTCTTGAGGCTAATCAGCGGGATGTCCAAGCTGCAGAAGAAAAAGGTCTCAAAAAAAGTTTGGTTAATCGTTTAAGACTGACTGCCGCAAGTATTGCCCAAATAAGTCAATCTCTAAAAGAGGTTGTTGCCTTACGGGACCCGGTGGGAGAAGGAGAAATATGGACCCGGCCTAATGGACTGCGTATTCAGCAGGTACATGTACCTTTAGGTGTGGTTGCCATGATTTATGAAGCCCGGCCCAATGTGACGGTGGACGCAGCAGCCTTGTGCCTGAAATCGGGAAATGTGGTGATCTTAAGAGGAGGGTCCGAGGCTCTGGAGAGTAATAAAGTATTGGCAAGAGTGATTGCAGAAGCAGCAGAAGCAAGCGGCCTGCCTGGGGGATGTATTCAGCTGATCACTGAAACAAGCAGAGAATGGGTACAGAAGCTCATCCGTATGAATGAATTTCTGGATGTCATCATCCCCAGAGGAGGGGCCGGTCTGATTCAAGCTGTAGTTCAAAACTCGACGGTACCTGTGATTGAAACCGGAACGGGTATGTGTCACGCTTTTGTGGACAGGGATGCGGACTATGAAAAAGCTGTTCCTATCGTGGTCAACGCCAAGACACAAAACCCAGGGGTTTGTAATGCTTTGGAAACACTCTTGGTGGATGAAGGGATTGCTGCAGAGTTCCTGCCCTTAATCGGGGAAGAGCTGAAAAAGCTCAATGTTCAGCTGAAGGGCTGCCCCAGAACCTGCGATATCTTGACTTATTCACTTCCGGCAACAGAGGACGACTGGAAATATGAACATCTCGACTTGATTCTGGGAGTAAAAGTAGTGCCAGATTTGGATGGGGCGTTAAACCACATTTATCAATACAGCACCAAGCATTCGGAAACCATTGTTACAGAGAATTACTCCAGGGCACAACGTTTTTTGAGGGAAATTGATGCTGCAGCAGTCTACGTCAATGCCTCGACTCGATTTACGGATGGAGGGCGATTCGGTTTTGGTGCGGAAATCGGCATCAGTACTCAGAAATTACATGCCCGGGGCCCCATGGGTCTGAAGGAACTGACCACCATAAAATACATGGTTTACGGTGATGGACAAATCGTCTAAGTTTTAGTGGGAATTTGACTGGAATTCGGCATTAATCGGATGGAGTGAGGTTCGTGGGCAATAAGCAGGTAGCTTTAATACGTGGGATTAATGTCGGGCGAGCAAAGCGTGTAGCGATGGCTGATTTGCGCAGTCTAGTGGTGGGTCTGGGCAACGGGGATGTGCGCACGATTCTTAATAGCGGCAATGTTGTTTTTACGGCTATAGAGGCTCATGCCGTAACGTCTGCTCAACGAATCGAGCTTGGGCTTTTGGAGAAACTAGGCGTTTCTGCCAAAGTTATTGTGGTTTCAGAGCAAGAGCTTGTTCAGGTTGTCTCTGAGAATCCCTTAGATTATGCAGCCAAGGATCCCTCAAGATTTCTGGTGGCTTTCTTAGAAAAACCAGAGGATAGGGATAAGCTCAAAGACTTGGCAAGGAAGGATTGGGCGCCTGAGGCTTTGGCAATGGGTGAACGAGTTGCTTATCTCTGGTGTCCCAACGGTATATTGAAGAGCCAGCTGCCGGCTGAAGTGGGACGCATACTGGGCGATACTGTGACCACCCGCAATTGGGCCACTGTGATGAAGCTTTACGGACTGATTGGATGTCAATGAGTTGACGAAAGCAAGGAAGTTTTCTATACTGTAGGTGTGACATTAACTTAATGAAAGGCAAGGTACTGGCAGAAAATGAAGCACTAATTCACTTATGTTTTTTAAATGAGATTTTTAAGTCGTGGTACTACGGCTTATGTATCATGCATTTTATTAAAACTGTGAGTGGATAGTGTTTTCTAAACTGATGGTAGCTTGTTGAATGGATATTACCAAAATTTCTGAGTTCCTATCATGGCCATGGTATTTCTGTGTCTGTGCTAAGGTCTCCAGGCTATTTGGCATTCATGACACTATCCTCTCCGGTTTAGGAGGGGTTTTTATTTTATTAGTTGAATGCAGTAATCTTAAGAAATATTTTGCTGATCGCTTGATTATTCAACTTGAAAATTTTAAGGTTTATTCAGAAGACCGGATTGGAATTGTAGGTGCTAATGGGGTTGGCAAAACCACGCTGCTGAAGATATTGAGCAAAGGCCTGGAGCCTGATGAAGGTCAGGTTAAGCTGTATGGCAAGTGCGCTTATATATCCCAGCTTGATCCACCGGAGCAAAAGCAGACCAGTGCTGAGCTGGCCGCACAATTTGGTATTTCAAGCACCTGGAATGAGACAATGAGCGGCGGAGAAACCACCCGCTTTAAGCTTGCTCAAAGCTTGAGTCAGGATTGTCCTTTAATTTTTGCTGACGAGCCAACCAGTAATCTGGACCTGGAAGGGATTGAACTATTGGAACGCCGGTTGGCGGAGCACCGTAGTGGGCTTATTCTCATATCGCATGACAGGCGTTTTTTGAATCAGTTGTGCAACAAGATCCTGGAGATTGAAGAGGGTGAGCTTAAAGTCTATCCCGGCAACTACAGCGATTATTGTGTACAGAAGCAGGAAGAAAGAGAAAGAAGGCAGTTTGAGTATCAACAATATATTAAGGAAAAAAAGAGATTACTGGGAGCTGTGGAAGAGACAAAGCAAAAGGTCAAAAATGTGAGAAAGACCCCTAAAAGAATGGGCAATTCTGAGGCCCGACTGCATAAAATGGGAGATCAAAAGGCCAAGGCTTCTCTTGATCGAGCCATAAAAAGTACGGAAACTAGAATCGAACACTTAGAAGTTAAAGAAAAGCCTGCAGAACAGCAGAGGATCAAACTGGACGTGACAGACTCAGGGATGCTCTATAGTAAGATAATTATTGAAGGCAATGATATTTGTAAGACCTTTGGCAAGGAAGCTATATTCAGAGATGCGGAGTTCAAGATTGAAAATGGCGCCAAGGTGGCCTTGATTGGTCCTAACGGCTGCGGTAAAAGCACACTGCTAAAAATGATTTTGGCAAAGGATGATTCCTTAAAAGTAGCTCAAGGAGCTAAAATCGGCTATTTCAGCCAGGACATGACTATTCTTAAGGATAAGTTGAGCATTATTGAAAATGTTATGGAGGAAAGCATTTATCAGGAAAGCTTTGTCCGAACACTGTTGGCGAGATTACTCCTCAAGGGGGATGCGGTATATAAACAAGTAGGCCTGCTGAGCGGGGGGGAACGAGTTAAAGTTTCGTTTGCCAAGATTTTATTACAAGATATTAACTTGCTTATCCTAGATGAGCCCACCAATTATTTGGATATTAATTCTCTTGAAGTAATAGAGGAGGCTCTGCGAGGTTATAATCGAACGCTTTTGTTTGTCTCTCATGATCGAAGTCTAATAGGTTCAGTAGCTGATCATATCATGACCATAGAAAATCAGGGAATTCAAATGTTTCAGGGAAGCTATGCAGACTACCTGGCTCAAAAGGATAGGTCTTCGGATGATGGGAGAGAGGATCTTGAAAAGCAGGTTCTTATTTTGCAGCATCGTCTCACAGAAGTGGTGGGCAGATTGTCCATACCAAGGAAAAAGGATGATATGCAAGCCTTAGATAAGGAGTATCACGAGCTTTTAGCAAAACTTAAACCTTTAAGAGAGAAGCTTAAAGGTTTGACAGGACTGTCGTAACGCTGAAAGTTATATCTGCAGGCATGTACGGTAGAGATAATATTTGCTGGAATTAAATAAAAGGGAACTTTTGCAGTTGGCAAAAGTTCCCTTTTATTTAGGTCGGTTTTTCCTTAAATGCTTTTTATCTAAACTTAAGAATTTCCTAAGAATTTAAGTCGCTGATTTTTAAGAACTAAACTTTATAATGCGTCACGGGGCATAACGATTATTTTAATTCTTACAGCATGTTCAAGTCACGATGGCTTAGACTATTGACTTTTCGAGGCAGGGTTTTTATACTTGTTAGTAGTTCAGTAAATTAGTAATTTACTGAACTACTAACATACTAACACTGAATCGTAAATTGGAGGATAAAATCATGAAAATACCAACCACCCTTAAGCATAAACCAGTGATCGTTTCAGAGAACTATGAAAATGTTGATGGGCGATACGCTTATAATTCTGATGCGAAAGGTCTTTCCTTAGGCTTAGCACAGTGGAATGATCGGGGAAAAGTTGATGTATCGGCTAAAGTATGGAGGTATACCGGCGAAAAGTGGTCTAGGCAATCAGAGGAATTGCCGCTGCACAGAGTCCTTGATCTTGCTATCTTGATATCCAGGACGAAGCTCCATTTTCGTGATGCTTATCGATATCAGGAACTATATGATACCGAAAATCCTGTTATAGACAGAGTTGGTTTACAGGGAGATGCCATGACGGTTGCCGTATGTACAGACAACGAAAAAATCAATGAAGATATTAAACTATTTAATCAGGTACTAAGTGTGGATGATGAGCTGATTGGCGAGCGTTTAAGAACCCTGGCACGAATTCTGAGGGAGATGGGATATTAGACATGAACAGAAAGAAAGAATTAAAAGAGCAATACCGGCAGCTGAAGCCTGAGATGGGTGTTTTTATGATTCGCTCAAATCGTAACAACAAATGTCTTATTGAGGGAACGCTCAGGCTGAATGCAACTATAAACAGGGTGAAATTTCAATTGGATTTCGGCTCATATCCAAATCGAGAATTACAAAAGGAATGGAAGGAATACGGAGAAGCTAATTTCACATTCCGCATATTGGAAAATCTCGAATATGAAAAGGATGAAACTAAAACAGACTACTCTGATGAGTTAGAGCTGCTGCAGATGGATTGGGAAGAAAGAATGGCTAAGCAAGACTTTGAATTTTATATGAAATAATTCATGTACCAGGAAGTATGTAACGAAACTTTATTTGTTAGTATTCCAAAACATTTTGCATGGTTTTATCAGTAGAATTAAAAGAAAAATTGTATGTTTAAAGGCCACGCTTTCGCGTGGCCTTAATAATTGTTATAGAATTTTTTTCACAAGCCTTAGTAAACACGTCTTGCGCCAACATAGGCGTTGCTCCAGTATGGAGAAAAGCTGTAGATCGCAATTCCTTTACTATTGGTTGCGCTGATAAACTGGTTGTCACCAATATAGATGCCCACATGACTTACTAGTTTGCTTGAACTAAAGGTGAAGAAAACTAAATCTCCCGGAGCCAGATCACTAAAGCTTACAGAAGTTCCCATTCTATATTGATCAAGACTAACGCGTGCTAAGGATATATTTTGGGTGGCAAAAACATAGCTTGTAAATCCAGAACAATCAAAGCCATCTGGTGAAGCGCCTCCCCATTTGTATGGGACCCCTAAGAAACTTTTAGCGGTATTAATAATCTGTTCCGTTGTCTCAGAACGCTGTGTTTTTTCTGATGGCTGAATATTTGCATCATCCAGGGCCTTTTGGGTTTGAGGACCAACGATGCCGTCAACCATTAAATTATGGTCGCGTTGAAAAGCTTCAACTGCAGCCCGAGTTTTACTTCCGAAAATGCCGTCTACCGGACCGACATCATAGTTTAAGGTTTGAAGTTCTGATTGTAAAACACGAATATCCGATCCTGCTGATCCAACCTTAAATACTGCAGCTTGAGTTACTGAAGCTGAGGAGAAAAACGCTAATACCACTAAAACTAATAGTATTATGCTTTTTTTCACTTATATTGCTCCTTTCTTATTGCTTGCCGTCTTCAAAGCTTTGTAAGGAAGAGTATACATGCTGACTACTTAAAAAGATAGTACAAGTTGTTGGTTGGAATAGAAAGTTTAACCAGCAGTTTTAGCTTGCGTACTTTTTTTATTTAAGGGAAGGATAATTAAATGGAAAAATTATTCAAAGTGAGGAGAAGATATGCTAAAGGTGTTAGTTGCTGAAATTTGTAGTGAAATAACTGTTGTGAATGCTTTTGGTAATTTAAATTCTGAGAATCCAAAGCTGCTTGGTCAAGGAACTTTTCCTACGACCGTTCAGGAAGGGGATATTAGTCTGGGAGTCAAACAGGCCATGGCTGACTTAGAAAAAGAGATCGGTCCTTGGGGTTCAATAACCGATATGCCATTTTATGCTGTTTATCCCATACAATTTGAAGGCTTAAATTCCAAGGGTATTGCTTCAAATTATTTTAATGAAGGGATTTTACCTGCTTCGGAAGCAATGATGATAGCAGTTCAGCTTATATATGAAGAGGTAGGAGATGTTTTAGTACTTAAACTTGAAGAAGAATCAATCACGGTATACTCAGTAACTTCAAACTCCTTACCATTGGTTGAAAGCCATAGTACGAACAGGAATAAACATATAAAAACTAAACCTGAAACATCTGAAGAGATAGCGTTAAGAGCTGAGCTAACTGCCGAAGCATTAAAGGCTGCTGTAAAATCATATTGTGAACTATCAATTCACTTTAGGTGGATTGTCGGAACCGGCAGCTCATTAACTGAATTACCTAATGGACTTCAAATTCTGACGGAGAGTGTCAAGGGGATCGAGTCCCAAGGAGAAACTGCAATTTTGCTGGATAGAGATTGTCTGATGACTTCTCTGGGAGCGCTGACTGCTAATTATCGTCAAGGGGCTTGGCAGTTATTGCGGGAGTCTATGGGTGTAGAAAATTAGAGTTCTATATTTTTGGCTATTCTATAAAGATTTAGATTACTGATGATAAAAGAATCCTGTCATAAAATATCCAAATTCTTGGCAGGATTATCCGCTTTTTCATCGAAATCAAAAAGGGAGAATTATAATTTAATATATAGATACAAAACCTATAAAACATCGTGGAGTGAAATTTATGATTCAAATTGTAACGGATAGTTCAGCAGATATCCCTGAACATCTGTTAGAAAAATATAATATTCGTACGGTTCCTTTGACCATTCATATAAATGACAAAGAATATGTAGAAAATATTGATATTACCCCTCAGGAGTTTTATAAGAAAATGGCGGCATCACCAACTCTGCCTAGGACATCTCAGCCTGCTCCGGCTCTCTATTCTAAGGTTTTCTCTGAGCTTGCAAAGCAAGGGGAGATTTTATGTTTAACTATTTCATCAAAATTGAGCGGCAGTTATAGTTCAGCAAATCTGGGAAAGGAATTATCGGGGAATCCTGAGGTGGTGGTTTTTGATACCGAGGGAGGATCTCTGGGACATGGTCTGCAAGTAACCCAAGCTGCTCAAATGGCCCAGGCGGGTTTTGCCATGGATCAAATATTAACGAAATTAACAAACTATCGTAAAGAAATGCAAATACTTATTCTTTTGGATACCCTGGAAAACATCGTCAAAGGAGGCAGAATCAGCAGGTTTCAAGGATCTTTGGCAAAAATTTTACATATTAAAGCTATCCTTCATAATGTGGAAGGAGACGTTGAGTTTTTAGAAAAAATTCAGGGGCGCAATAAATCGCTGCGCAGGGTCATAGACCTGGTGGGTGAATTGTGTACCGACATCTCGAATCGTGTTATCGGCATAACTCACGTGGACAACCTCCCGGATGCCGAATTTCTTGCCCAAGAGCTGGAAAAGCGTTATCACCCCAAAGAAATTATTATTCATTATATGGGAGCAACGATTGCAACTTATGCGGGGGAATCCGGATTAATCATTGCTTTTTAAAATTATGAATTTCAATTCTATTAAGCTTTTAAAAGAAAGGTTTGATCAACATGATATCCCAAAAAATGCAGGAGCAGGTAAAAAGCAGTTCGGTTATTAGAGCTATGTTTGAAGAAGGAAAGCGATTGGCCGGTATTTATGGAGCGGAAAATGTCTATGATTTTAGCCTGGGGAATCCCAGTGTTGAGCCGCCTGAAGAAGTAAGAAAGGCAATCATTGAAATTGCTAATGACAAAAATTCTCTGGGCGTTCACGGCTATATGAATAATTCTGGCTATGAAGATGTCAGGACAGCTATCGCCAACTCAATTAATGAAAAATACAGTACAGCCTTTACCCACAACAACATTATTATGACTGTGGGTGCCGCAGGCGGGTTAAATGTAATCCTGAAAACTTTGCTGAACCCTCAGGATGAGGTTATCACCTTCGCTCCTTTCTTTGGAGAATACCGAAGCTATGTTAAGAATTTCGAAGGGGAATTAGTGGTAATATCGCCAAACACGAAAGATTTTCAACCCAATTTAGAAGAGTTCAAAGGGAAAATAACCCCAAAAACAAAAGCTGTAATTGTCAACTCCCCTAATAATCCCACTGGAGTGGTATATTCTGAAGATACGATCATTAAACTTTCAGAAATACTGAGAGATAAGCAAAAGGAATTTGGAACAGATATCTATCTGGTTTCAGACGAACCTTATAGGGAACTGGCCTATAATAATGTTGAAGTGCCTTATTTAACCAAGTACTATGCCAATACCATTGTCGGCTATTCCTTTAGTAAATCTCTTTCCCTGCCTGGGGAACGAATAGGGTATTTGGTTATATCGGAGCAGGCTGCCGACTATGAAAATATTATTTCAGCGGCCAATATTGCCAACCGCATCTTAGGTTTCGTTAATGCCCCCTCTTTATTTCAGCGTGTTATTGCGAAATGCTTAGACGCTAAAGTTAACCTTGAGGCCTATAATCAAAACCGGGAACTTCTCTATAATGAGCTGGTATCCTATGGCTATGATTGCACTAAGCCTGAAGGGGCATTTTATTTGTTTGTTAAAACTCCCATCGAAAACGATGCAGAGTTTTGCAAGTTGGCAAACGAAAAGAATATCTTGATTGTGCCAGGTACTGCCTTTGGCTGTCCTGGTTATGTGCGAATTGCCTATTGTGTTGCTTATAAAACCATTGAGAAAGCTTTACCGGGTTTTAAAGCTCTGATCGAAGAATTAAAAGCTTAGTTCGAAATATTTAATGATAAGGAAACATTGTACTGGAGAAAAGTGATTCCAGATAAAAACAAGGGCAAGAAGCTTAGCCTTAAACTGGGCGCTTCTTGCTCTTTTAGATATCGGAGTGTAATTTGCCGAAAAGACTGGAATAGAGAGGAATGACAGGCTTAATGTATATTTCGTGCAGTGCAGAACAAAGAACTCTGGAAATTCCTGATAAGGGAGAGATGAAAATTGCTGGGTACTGGAGTCCCCAGCTTGGCTTGTACTCACAGCCCGTGCTTTTACAATGGGAAGCTGGAAAGGTGAGTTCATTACAGCCCTTAGAGGACTATAAGACTATTTATAAAGGAAGAGAAGAGTGGCATGCTTATTTTCTTCTTCCCGGCTGGATCGATTCCCATGTTCATCTCTCTCTGGACAGCCTTGACTTTTTTCAATGCCTGGAAAATTGGAATCAGCCTGCTCTCATAGAGAAAAATGTCAAATTGTATTTACAGAGTTACTTGGATAATGGGATCATCGCTATCCGTGATGGCGGGGATCTGCCCGGATTTGCCTGGCAGGCAAAGAACAAGGTAAAGGAAGGTTTATGGCAGGGACCGGAGGTGGTTTCTGTCCATGAAGCGGTGGGGCGTGCAGGGATGTATGGACGCTTTCTTGGCCGAGGTTTCCCGGATCTTTCTAAGTGGCGGAAGAATGAAAAGGATTTCTTTGCTCAAGGGCTGGATCAGTTGAAAGTTATTGTAACAGGATTAATTCGCTTTGATGATTTTCACAAGGTTGGCCCCAGTCAGTGGACTGTCAAAGAATTGAAAGAGCTTGTCAAGACTGCTCATGATCGAGGTATTCTCGTTATGGCCCATGCAAGCGGGGAAGAGGGAATTTCACTGGCAATTGAGGCCAATGTTGATTCCATTGAGCATGGCTACTACATGACGACGGACCAGCTGGAGTTAATGAGAGAAAAGGGGATTGCTTGGGTTCCTACGGTTGCGCCTATTGGAAATATCCTTAAATATCCTTCTAATCGTTACTCAGCTCATGAAATTGATACTTTAAAAAGGATTTTAGACAGACAATTAGAGACAATCTGTAAAGCCTATTCTTTAGGAGTGAGGCTGGGTGTTGGTACAGATGCCGGGGCTTATCAAGTACCCCATGGAGAGAGCTTGTCTGATGAATTGGATTGGATGATTAAGGCGGGGATTCCTAAGCTAGAGGTGTACCGCAGAGCGACTTCAGAGAACGCCCAGATCTTGGGGAGACCGGAACTGGGAAGATTGGATGTGGGTACTCCCATGAACCAGCTGCAGCTTGTCAAGGAGCTATAAAGAAGGCGAAAGGTTAAGTGTGACTAGAAGCTATTTTTTGAAACATGGTTAACAACCCTACACAAAGTCTATAAATGGAGTCAATTTTAAGATTATCCTTTGCTGAGGTATCAAAAAAAACATTGAGTTTTGAGTCGATGTCTTCCGTTGGTTTGGTATAACAAAAAAGAATCGGGAGTTTTGGCAAAGGGTGCAAAACCAGGGAAATATCAAAGGAAAACTTACTTTCAACGTGTTTGCCGTTAAAAATATAAATCATGTCTTCTATAAGATCCGGATAAGAATCCGTTAGTTGTTTGAGAGGTTTTTCAAATCTTTGTTCAAAAAAAGAATCCCATACAGTTTCATGACTAAGCTCTCTGAAAGTAACCCATTTTCCTGAAGGGTCTTTGCCTGCGCTGTCAATAATATAGTTTAGCAAGGGAGCGGCTACCCAGACATTGATATGACAGGGAGAGGTAATGGTTCCCTCAGAATCTACAGAGAAATCTTTGCCCAAAGATTTAATAGTTAATTTATCACCGGTCAGAGAAGCACCTAATCGTTGCACAGAGGCAGGAAAATCCACGGATGCTATTGCTTTTTTCAGGGGTACAAGGGCTTGTTTCAATTGTTCTTCAGGCGAGGGATGTTTGACAATCTTTTCGTCCAGCTCTCGTATGAGGTCGTCGTTTAGCGGAGAACATTCATTGATACGTTTTTCTCCCTTGATTACTGCTGCGGCAAAGGCTAAACATGTTGCGACCCCACAAGCCTTACAGTTGGATTTAGGGAGAAATTTGTAAATGTCAAGGGGATTGCTAAGTTGTGACATTCCGACAACACTCCTTCCAGACAGATTTATAAATAGTGTAACTGGAGACAGGATCTCACTTATAATTCTGGAATTCTATGTTAATTCCCCAATTTCCTTCTTAAAACTTATAAGCAATCTGATAACAGAAAACACCCCGGTCTGGGGAGCCAAGGAAGATATTATTAACAATCATGGTTATTTCTTCTTTTTTTAGCCCGTGTTATGATTAGTAGGTATTAAACGAAAGAATAACTTTCTATTCCAATTAAGAGAGGGGAAAACAATGGAGCATTTCTTTTTAGGACTGGGACTTAAAACAATCATAATTGGTGGCTTAGGTATCCTTGCCTTGGGCTTTATTCTGAAAAAA
Organism: Desulfosporosinus orientis DSM 765; assembly: GCF_000235605.1. Taxonomy (GTDB): domain Bacteria; phylum Bacillota; class Desulfitobacteriia; order Desulfitobacteriales; family Desulfitobacteriaceae; genus Desulfosporosinus; species Desulfosporosinus orientis. Next base: position 3,640,512 of record NC_016584.1, on the reverse strand, counting down.
TTATTTAAGTTAGCCCTAACTATTGCTGTAATCCTTATTGTTGTTTATTATGGATTGCCAATGATTCAGACAGTGATCTCAAGATAAGGAATACTTTGACTAAAAGGAGGCAAAGCAATGATTCGCATTGGAGTTATCGGACAATCTGGAGAGATACCGGCAGAATTGCAGCAATTGGCCCTGGAAATAGGGCGTGAGATTGCTCTGCGGGGAGCAATTCTCCTAACAGGCGGTACGAATGGAGTGATGGAGTTTGCCTCAAAAGGAGCCAAAACAGCCAATGGACTTGTGGTTGGGATTTTGCCGGGAGATACAATGGAGCGGGCCAATAAGTACATTGATATCCCTATTAATACGGGATTGAGTTTTGATTATCGCAGTTTAATTCTTGTCCATTCTTCAGATGCTCTTATTATGGTGGGCGGCGGTAACGGTACCTTAGGAGAGTTATCTGCCGCTTATTTGAATCTTAAACCGGTTGTGATCTTAGAACCTTCAGGAGGATGGGCTAAGAAAGTCAGAGCAATGGCTTATGAGGAAGCGTATTTAGATGATCGAAAAAGTACAAAACTGGACTATGCACAAACGGTGAAAGAGGCTTTGGATATTGCCATGATCAGAGTCAGCAAAGGCAATAATCCGTCCCTTGGTTGATTATCTTTAAACCAGTACTAAGAGTTTAAAGATTCTAAAACTTTTAAAAACTCATCTGGAAATGGAGCTTCAACGACAATTTCTCGCTCCTCAAAGGGATGGGGAAAATGTAAAGAAAAAGCGTGCAAAGCTTGGCCGTTGATTAGAACTGAACCTTTACCATACATCCTGTCTCCGACAATTGGATGTCCGATGTGAGTTAGATGAACACGGATTTGATGGGTTCTTCCGGTTTCCAGAGTCAGATCTAAGAGTGAAGCTCCCGGTAAGTTTTGAATTGTCCTGTAATGGGTTATTGCCCGCTCTCCTTTAGAGGTAACGGCGCGGCGATTTGGCTTAGTTGGGTGTTGGCCGATGGATGCATTAATGGTTCCTTCCGGAGGGTTAATGTTTCCTAAAATCACTGCGCGGTAAGTACGCTTAAGTTTCCCGTTTTTAAGGGCTGTTTCCAATAGGGCTTGAGTATGACTGTCTTTCGCGAAGAGGACGCACCCTGACGTTTCCCGATCCAAGCGGTGTAGAGGACGGATCGTATGGATGGACCCTTGCTGCCGGTAATAGTGAGCAAGATAGTTACTTAACGTCCCCTTAAGCGTCTGCCCCGTGGGATGGACCAATAGGCCTGAGGGTTTATTCAAGACAATTAAATAACCATCTTCGTATAAGATTTCCACGGGTCCCGTTTCGGGTTCGACGCCAAAGGATATGTCTTCCAGTGCAAGAACCGCTAAAACATCGCCTTGCTTAACGTTCTTCTTTAAGAAGACTGTTTTTTTATTCAATAAAATACCCTTTTGCCGGGTCAGCTTCTGAATCTTCCGCCCCGAATAATTCAGAATTTGTTTTAAGTACTCTTCAACGGTGAGTCCTTGATGCTCTTCAGCAACTGAGTATGTCTTAAACGACTTCATATTACTAGTCCAATCTATGGTTTTTTTATTATAGGGTTAGCGTTTAATACCAATTGAAACCCTCTACAAACTAACAATACACAGATTTCTTTAACATGACAATTATTTTTTTCTAAAACCATGAATCCGGCACCAGCCAAGTTTCTAATCGGCCTTTGAGAGATAAAAACAGCTTGGAAATAATATTCCAAGCTGAGTTTGAGTATAAGGGCTTGCTTAATAGTTTAAACAAGTTCCGTTACCCATTCCTCTAAAATTATTGCCACGTCCCTGGGCAGCATTTCTGCCATTACGTCCTATTCCTTGGCCCATTCCTTGACCTTGCCCGATACCCAAACTAAGGCCAGTGCTTCTTCCGATTCCTGATGTCCCGGTTCCGTCACAGATGGCTTGATTGGTCTTGAGAGAGTCGTAAATGGAATTGGCTTGATCTTGAGTGAGAATTCCGTCGGCAACTCGTTGATCTAATAGGGCCTTTTTTTGTTCGAGAATTTGGGCTTTGAATTCATCCAGTTTATCTGCTTCGTCAGCTATAGCTCCATAGGTTTTTCCGGAGGTTCTTTCTTGGGTGACTTGTTCTATTGTCTTGCCCGTTAAACCTGCTGTAATTTCTGCAGGGGTCTTTAAAGTTGCTGATGCAAAAGCAGTTCCTGTTATTCCTAACATTACCACTACGGCGGCAGCAATAAGGTAAGTTTTGATTTTTTTCATTGCATTTGCTCCTTTCAAAATAAGTATTTCACTTTATGACTGAATTATAGACCTGAATTGTGTCAAAAGTATGACAAAAGCATCCTTTCAATGATTTGAATGATATTAAGAGGGGGATAGGTTAATATGCTCAACTTTGACACCCTATATAATCCGTATGCTTCACGGAGAGTGACAACCTATGCGAACAATGGAATGGTGGCCACTTCTCAGCCTCTTGCTGCAGAAGCAGGTTTATCGGTATTGAGAAAAGGAGGAAATGCTGTTGATGCAGCAATTGCCGCTGCCGTATGTTTGACGGTTGTCGAACCAACCTCCAATGGGATCGGCGGGGATGCCTTTGCCTTAATCTGGTCGAAGGGAGAGCTTTATGGCCTTAACGCCAGTGGTCCTGCTCCCCAGCTCCTTAATTTGCAGATTTTGAAGAAGGCCGGTCGGGAAAAGATGCCCATCTATGGCTGGCTTCCTGTGACTGTTCCGGGAGCACCCTCAGCTTGGGCTGAATTGTCATCCCGTTTTGGCAGGCTTCCCCTTACGGAAGTCATGGCACCTGCCATCAAATATGCTGAAGGAGGTTTTCCGGTCTCTCCAACAGTAGGTAGAAGTTGGGAGATTTCCTTCGATCGATATGCTCATGATCTTAAAGATGAGCAATACAAGTCTTGGTTTAATACCTTTGCCCCTGATGGAAGAGCCCCCAAAATCGGGGAACTATGGCGTTCTCCTGATCATGCCCGCACTTTGCAATCCATTGCGGAAACTAAGGCCAGCTCCTTTTACAGTGGAGTAATTGCCGATAAAATTGATTATTTTTCAAAGCATCATGGTGGATTTCTAAGAAAAGAGGATTTAGCTGCTTACAAACCTGAATGGGTAAACCCGGTTTCTATTAATTATCGGGGGTATCAGGTCTGGGAAATTCCTCCCAATGGACATGGGTTAGTAGCTTTGCTGGCCTTAAATATTCTCAAAGGGTTTGATTTTGATATTAAAGAAAGCACAGAGTCCTACCACTATCAAATCGAAGCCATGAAATTAGCTTTTGCAGATGGCCTGAAATATATTGCCGATCCCTCTCAAATGAGTGTAAGTATTAATGATCTGTTATCCGATGAATATGCCGCAGAACGGCGAAAATTAATTGGAGGGAGAGCCCTGCAGCCTGAACCAGGTCGTCCGCCTAAAGGGGGAACGGTTTACCTGGCAACAGCAGATAGTGAGGGCAACATGGTATCCTATATTCAAAGCAACTATATGGGTTTTGGGTCAGGCTTAGTTGTTCCTGGAACAGGAATTTCTCTTCACAATCGCGGCAATAATTTTTCTCTGGACCCGAACCATGCTAATTGTCTTCAACCTGGCAAAAAGCCATACCATACCATCATTCCCGGTTTTTTAACAAAGGATCAGAAGCCGGTAGGTCCTTTTGGGGTTATGGGAGGATTTATGCAGCCTCAAGGCCATGTTCAAGTGATCATGAACACCCTTGATTTTCATTTGAATCCCCAAGCTGCTCTCGATGCACCTCGCTGGCAATGGATCAATGGGAAAACTATTGGAGTTGAACATTCTTTCCCTGAGCATATCGCTCAGGTACTGGCCCGTAAAGGTCATGATATTAATTGGTCCATGGATACAGCCAGCTTTGGCCGGGGACAAATTATCTGGAGAACCGAGGATGATGTACTGGCTGGCGGCACTGAGTCAAGAGCAGATGGGTATATTGGCATGTGGTGATTGGCCATAGGTGAAATGGCAAGACGGTGGAGAAAAATAAAGGTTATCATGTATGGAAAAAGCCTCTAACTGTTATACTAGGGTTATTATGAGATGGGAGGTTTTTCCATGGGAGATAAAAGCCCCAAGAACAAGGAAAAAATGAAGAAGAAGTCCGAGAAAAAAGTTATTCCCTTATCTTAGGATGATGTAAAGTAAACAATAATTAGGCCTAGCTATGACTTCGATTGTTATCGGAGTCTTTTTTATATCTTCTCTCATTCGATATTGTTATTATTGTAAGGAAGAAGATAATGATAAAGAAGGTTTTGAAACTTGGATTTTGCTATAATATTATGTACAGTTTAAAATATTAGATAGCGGACTACCTGTTCAATATATGGGGGGTTCACATGTTGAATATGCAAATTTTCGATAAACCGGTTACTGAGCTTATTAAGCAAAGATTATCAGTCAGAACCTATTCAGAAAAGCCACTAGTCTTGGAATTAAAGAAAGCTTTGCACAATTCCTTTCAGGATTCGGAAGCTCCTTTTGGTGGTCTGGTACGATTCAGTCTGATTGAAAAGGATTCTGATGATTTAGGACCGGATAAGAAACTTGGAACTTATGGTGTGATCAAAGGTGCATCTGCTTTTCTTATCGCTACCGCCGAGAAAAGCAATAAGGACTTAGAGGATTTGGGTTATGCTTTCGAGAAAGTAATTTTATACGCGACTTCATTGGGACTAGGTACTTGTTGGCTGGGCGGCACGTTTAAAAAGAGTGAATTTGCTGAAGCCGCTGCACTAAAAGATCATGAGATATTGCCCTGCATCTCGCCAATCGGATATCCAAGCAGCAGAAGGAGCTTCGTGGATTCAGCTATGAGATTAGTCGCCGGTTCAAAGAACAGGAAGGATTGGCAGGAGCTTTTCTTTAGAAAGGATTTTGCACAGCCTTTAGCGAAGTCAGAAGCAGGAGGTTTTGAAATCCCTCTGGAAATGGTTCGGCTTGCTCCTTCAGCATCCAATAAGCAGCCCTGGAGAATCGTTTGGGATGGTAATAAGGTTCATTTTTATCTTCAGCATACTAAGGGCTACGCCAAATTTATGGCCTTTGATTTACAGAGAGTTGATATGGGGATTGCTATGTGTCATTTTGAATTGACGGCCCAAGAGCTTGGAATCAATGGGAGTTGGCAGATTTGTGATCCCGGGGGGCAAAAACCAATAGATACAGATTATGTTGTTAGTTGGGTCAAAAAAGTTTAACAACATTCATATTGATAAAGGAATGAGGTTGCTTGAATACTGGGTCATGGATAGCCATCTATATGCCGCTGTTTATTCTCTTTTTCATTATTTTCCCACAGCAGAAAGCTGGTTTCAAAGCAATACGTTTAAAAGTTATAAGAAGGAAAGGAGAAAAGAATGGAATGACAAATGAGCTTATTAATAAGTATGTAGGCAAAAAATGTATAATATCCACAGGAAGTTTTGGTACAAATGTCAAAGGTACGATAGCAGCAGTTAAAGAGAATTGGATAGAAATCGAAACTTCAAAAGGTCAGGAGCTTATTAACGCAGAGTTTATACAGAGTATAAAAATTCTTTAAGTAAATAAGCTAGTTTGAGGGATTTAAGCGCGGGGTACAGTGCATATTTAAATCGTTAAACAAACTCCAAACTGATACTAAATCAGAGTTCCTGCAGTTGACATCTAGAGTTGGCTTTTCTTTGAAAGTAGATACTGCAAAGTTATTTCTGATCAGTATAAAAAAGTGTTGACAGTAAACCCTCAGAATGGTATTATAGCTAAGCGTCCTAAACGGGCAGATTAATGCAGCTTTATATAACAGCTGTTGATCTGATATTCTAAATTAGTTATTGACAACGAAAGTTGAAGATGCTAAGATGTAATTCCGGCCCAAACGAGGGCGAAAACAAAATGGTCTTTGAAAACTAAACAACAAGGACAGCCAATGAGAGAGACTCGCAAGAGTTTCGAAATAAATCATGAGTCAATCAACTTCTTTAAAAAGAAGTTTGAGATAACTTTTTTTGGAGAGTTTGATCCTGGCTCAGGACGAACGCTGGCGGCGTGCCTAACACATGCAAGTCGAACGGAGATTTTCTCTGAGTTTACTTAGAGAAAATCTTAGTGGCGGACGGGTGAGTAACGCGTGGGTAACCTGCCCATAAAGCCGGGACAACCCTTGGAAACGAGGGCTAATACCGGATAATCTTAGATCTTGGCATCAAGGTTAAGGAAAGATGGCCTCTGAACATGCTATCGATTATGGATGGACCCGCGTCTGATTAGCTAGTTGGTGGGGTAAAGGCCTACCAAGGCGACGATCAGTAGCCGGCCTGAGAGGGTGAACGGCCACACTGGGACTGAGACACGGCCCAGACTCCTACGGGAGGCAGCAGTGGGGAATCTTCCGCAATGGACGAAAGTCTGACGGAGCAACGCCGCGTGTATGATGAAGGTCTTCGGATTGTAAAGTACTGTCATTGGGGAAGAACGGTCTTTTTGAAAATATTGAGGAGACATGACGGTACCCAAGGAGGAAGCCCCGGCTAACTACGTGCCAGCAGCCGCGGTAATACGTAGGGGGCGAGCGTTGTCCGGAATTATTGGGCGTAAAGGGCGCGTAGGCGGATGCTTAAGTCCGGTGTGAAAGATCAGGGCTCAACCCTGAGAGTGCATCGGAAACTGGGTATCTTGAGGACAGGAGAGGAAAGTGGAATTCCACGTGTAGCGGTGAAATGCGTAGATATGTGGAGGAACACCAGTGGCGAAGGCGACTTTCTGGACTGTAACTGACGCTGAGGCGCGAAAGCGTGGGGAGCAAACAGGATTAGATACCCTGGTAGTCCACGCCGTAAACGATGAGTGCTAGGTGTAGAGGGTATCGACCCCTTCTGTGCCGCAGTTAACACAATAAGCACTCCGCCTGGGGAGTACGGCCGCAAGGTTGAAACTCAAAGGAATTGACGGGGGCCCGCACAAGCGGTGGAGCATGTGGTTTAATTCGACGCAACGCGAAGAACCTTACCAGGGCTTGACATCCACAGAACTCCGTGGAAACATGGAGGTGCCCTTCGGGGAGCTGTGAGACAGGTGGTGCATGGTTGTCGTCAGCTCGTGTCGTGAGATGTTGGGTTAAGTCCCGCAACGAGCGCAACCCCTGTATTTAGTTGCTAACGAGTAAGGTCGAGCACTCTAGATAGACTGCCGGTGACAAACCGGAGGAAGGTGGGGATGACGTCAAATCATCATGCCCCTTATGTCCTGGGCTACACACGTGCTACAATGGCCGGTACAGACGGAAGCGAAGCCGCGAGGTGAAGCCAATCCGAGAAAGCCGGTCTCAGTTCGGATTGCAGGCTGCAACTCGCCTGCATGAAGTCGGAATCGCTAGTAATCGCAGGTCAGCATACTGCGGTGAATACGTTCCCGGGCCTTGTACACACCGCCCGTCACACCACGAAAGTCTGCAACACCCGAAGCCGGTGGGGTAACCCGCAAGGGAGCTAGCCGTCGAAGGTGGGGCCGATGATTGGGGTGAAGTCGTAACAAGGTAGCCGTATCGGAAGGTGCGGCTGGATCACCTCCTTTCTAAGGAGAACGGTTTAGAGCTTAGGCTTTAAACGAACATCCTATTGGTCGGTGCTTTCGAAGAACGAAGCTGAGAAGCTTGGTTTGGAGAAAGATCAATAAGAGTCGTAAGACTCAAGCCGAGGGATCGGCAACTCATTGGATTGAAGCTGTTGTTTAGTTTTGAGAGACCAGGAATGGTTTCTTTACAATGTGGGGGTATAGCTCAGCTGGGAGAGCGCTTGAATGGCATTCAAGAGGTCAGCGGTTCGATCCCGCTTACCTCCACCAATTTATATGTTCTTTGGTCTTGTTCTTTGAAAACTGCATAGAGAAAAGTAAATGCGAGTAAAGTCGAGAATTCACAACGAAAGGTCTGGTAACACAGACGTTTCGAATAAACCTAAAAGTAGCAAGAGTAGGTCAAGCTACTAAGGGCGTACGGTGGATGCCTAGGCGCTAAGAGTCGAAGAAGGGCGCGGTTAACAGCGAAATGCCACGGGGAATCGTAAGCAGGTATTGATCCGTGGATACCCGAATGGGGCAACCCAACCGGAGTCATGTCCGGTTATCATTAGCTGAATCCATAGGTTAATGAAGACAACCCGGGGAACTGAAACATCTAAGTACCCGGAGGAAAAGAAAGAATCATCGATTCCCTAAGTAGCGGCGAGCGAACGGGGAAGAGCCCAAACCAGTCCCCTTGGGGGCTGGGGTTGTAGGACCCTCTTTTAAGAATGGATTTCTAGTCGAACAGATCTGGAAAGGTCGAGCAAAGAAGGTAACACTCCTGTAGACGAAAGGAAAACATTCTGTGAGGGAATCCTGAGTACCGCGGGACACGTGAAACCCCGTGGGAAGCAGGGAGGACCACCTCCCAAGGCTAAATACTACTTAGCGACCGATAGCGAACCAGTACCGTGAGGGAAAGGTGAAAAGCACCTCGGAAGAGGAGTGAAAAAGAACCTGAAACCGTGCGCTTACAAGCAGTCACAGCACGTAAGGTGTAGTGGCGTGCCTTTTGTAGAATGAACCGGCGAGTTACGGTATGTAGCGAGGTTAAGACGGGAAGTCGGAGCCGAAGCGAAAGCGAGTCTGAAAAGGGCGAAGAGTTACATGCTGTAGACCCGAAACCGTGTGATCTACCCATGGCCAGGGTGAAGGTGGGGTAAAACCCACTGGAGGCCCGAACTCACTGTCGTTGAAAAGGCAGGGGATGAGCTGTGGGTAGGGGTGAAATGCCAATCGAACACGGAGATAGCTGGTTCTCCCCGAAATAGCTTTAGGGCTAGCCTCAATTGATGAATGACGGCGGTAGAGCACTGAATAGGCTAGGGGCCTTACCAGGTTACCGAACCTTATCAAACTCCGAATGCCGTTATGTTTAGATTGGGAGTCAGACTGTGGGTGATAAGATTCATAGTCAAAAGGGAAACAGCCCAGACCATCAGCTAAGGTCCCCAAGTATACACTAAGTGGGAAAGGATGTGGAATTGCTCAGACAACCAGGATGTTGGCTCAGAAGCAGCCACCATTTAAAGAGTGCGTAATAGCTCACTGGTCGAGTGGTTCTGCGCCGAAAATGTAACGGGGCTCAAGTGTATCACCGAAGCTATGGCTTGCGCTTCATGCGCAGGGGTAGGGGAGCGTTCTATCAGCAGAGAAGTCAAACTGGAAGGTTTGGTGGAGTGGATAGAAGTGAGAATGCCGGTATGAGTATGCGAAAAGGAAGGTGAGAATCCTTCCCGCCGAAAATCTAAGGATTCCTGGGGAAGGCTCGTCCGCCCAGGGTAAGTCGGGACCTAAGCCGAGGCCGAAAGGCGTAGGTGATGGACAACTGGTTGAAATTCCAGTACCACCTAGAAATGTTTGAGCAATGGGGTGACACAGAAGGATAGGTTAAGCCAGCCGTTGGTCGAGCTGGCCCAAGCGAGTAGGATGTAGGGCAGGCAAATCCGCCCTGCGAGAATCTGAGACGTGATGGGGAGCGAACATAAGTAGCGAAGTAACCAACTCCAAGCTGTCAAGAAAAGCCTCTAGTGAGTGACTAGGTGCCCGTACCGTAAACCGACACAGGTAGATGGGGTGAGAAACCTAAGGCGCGCGAGAAAACCCTCGTTAAGGAACTCGGCAAAATGGCCCCGTAACTTCGGGAGAAGGGGCGCTCTTAGCAATAAGAGCCGCAGAGAAAAGGTCCAGGCGACTGTTTAACAAAAACACAGGTCCCTGCTAATCCGAAAGGAGATGTATAGGGGCTGACACCTGCCCGGTGCTGGAAGGTTAAGAGGAGAGGTTAGGGGTAACCCGAAGCTTTGAATTGAAGCCCCAGTAAACGGCGGCCGTAACTATAACGGTCCTAAGGTAGCGAAATTCCTTGTCAGGTAAGTTCTGACCCGCACGAAAGGTGTAACGATCTGGACACTGTCTCAACGAGGGACTCGGCGAAATTGTAATACCCGTGAAGATGCGGGTTACCTGCGACAGGACAGAAAGACCCCATGGAGCTTTACTGCAGCTTGACATTGGATTTTGGTATAAAATGTACAGGATAGGTGGGAGACTAAGAAGCTAGGGCGCCAGCCTTGGTGGAGTCGACGGTGGGATACCACTCTTTTTGTACTGAAATTCTAACCTGGGCCCCTGAATCGGGGTTAGGGACAGTATCAGGTGGGCAGTTTGACTGGGGCGGTCGCCTCCTAAAGAGTAACGGAGGCGCCCAAAGGTTCCCTCAGCGCGGTTGGAAATCGCGCGCAGAGTGTAAAGGCAAAAGGGAGCTTGACTGCGAGACCAACAAGTCGAGCAGGGACGAAAGTCGGGCTTAGTGATCCGGTGGTACCGAGTGGAAGGGCCATCGCTCAACGGATAAAAGCTACCCTGGGGATAACAGGCTTATCTCCCCCAAGAGTCCATATCGACGGGGAGGTTTGGCACCTCGATGTCGGCTCATCGCATCCTGGGGCTGTAGTAGGTCCCAAGGGTTGGGCTGTTCGCCCATTAAAGCGGTACGTGAGCTGGGTTCAGAACGTCGTGAGACAGTTCGGTCCCTATCCGTCGCAGGCGCAGGAAATTTGAGAGGATCTGTCCCTAGTACGAGAGGACCGGGATGGACGAATCCCTGGTGTACCAGTTGTTTCGCCAGAGGCACAGCTGGGTAGCTATATTCGGATCGGATAAGCGCTGAAAGCATCTAAGCGCGAAACCGGCCTCAAGATGAGATTTCCCACGAGCGTAAGCTCGGTAAGACCCCTGAAGGAAGATCAGGTAGATAGGCCAGGTGTGGAAGCGCGGTGACGTGTGGAGCTGACTGGTACTAATCGGTCGAGGGCTTGACCTAAGAGTTGCGAAAAAGGTTTGAGTGGCTCAGGTTCGAAGATGATACTTGCAAAAGCGACGATCTATGCAGTTTTGAGAGAACAGCGATCCATCCAAAGGAAAGCGAAGATCTCAGACATCTGGTGATAATGCCGGAGGGGTTCCACCCGTTCCCATACCGAACACGGTAGTTAAGACCTCCAGGGCCGATGATACTTGGGGCATAGCCCCTGGGAAAGCAGGACGTTGCCAGGTAAGTGAAAGGCCATCTCTTAGTGAGATGGTCTTTTTGGTTTAGTCTTTGCCACCTCATCTAGTGCCACTCCCAGATTCGTCAGTACTGACGAATCTGGGAGTGGCACTATCTTGGATCTACACTGCAGGAAACATGTGTTTAGGGGCACAGTGCGAAAAGCTCACTTGGGTGTTCCAAATTCGTCTGCGCCGGCGAATTTGGGGGAGTCAGGGTTCCACTCGTTTGAATCCACATTACAGGAGTTTTTGTCACACTGCAGGGGAGTTGGAGAGTATCCGGTAGAGACGCAATGCCATATAAGAAAATATTATTGACCTTCATTAGACTAGCTGGTAAAATTAGCTAAATTAAAATCTGAAAATTAAATAAAAATAAATAGAAAAAGAGGTGATAAAAGTAAAGTTTTGAAAGGAGCAAATTACAATGAAAATAAAAAATGTAATGATTTGTAACCCTTACACAGTTAGATATGACCAAAGTCTTGCAGATGCAAGCAGAATTTATTTAGAACACGATGTTAATTGTGCGCCAGTTGTAGGTGTAAACAAAGATATAGTCGGAATTATTACAATTTCTAAGGTATTAGAAAGTTTTTTATCAGGTTCTTCTCCAACAGCAAAAATTAATGAATTTATGGATGAACCACCGGGTGTAGTGTCTGAAAATACTGAATTTGAAAATTTGGCAAAAAATTGTCCTCAAGATATGGAGCGAATGCTTGTCTTAGACCAAAACAAAAAATTGACGGGGATTCTTTCCAGAGTGGAATTAATTAAAAAGGTAAATCTAGCTTGGGAAGAAACTAGAAATGAACTAAAAGTTGTGTTGCAATCAGTAAGTCATGCAATCATTGCCTTCGATAAAACAGGTGCTATATACCTTTTTAATAAAGGAGCAGAAATTCTCTTAGGAATTAGCAGCAAAGAAGCGATTGATCAACGACACGATGGAGTTCTTCCTGAGTGGGTATGGAAGGAAGTTATAGCCGACGGCCAAGCGCGTTTTGGTTTCAGATTTCAAGTTAATAATAAAAGAGTAATTGGGAATGCCACCCCTATAAATGTAAATGGAAACATAACAGGTACGGTTGTCGTCTTGCAAGATTTATCGGAAATGGAAAGTTTGACCTTAGAATTATCAAGGGTCAGAGAATTAAAGGTTGAACTGGATAATATAATAGAATGTTCCTATGATGGAATGCTCGTAGTTAATACAGAAAGAGCAGTTCTTAGAGCCAATAAAAGCGCATTGCAGCTTCTCAATCGACTTGATTATAGTCAGTATTGTGTATTACGTGATATTAAATCTGAAGTTGCTGGATGCTTGGATGAAATGTCTATGGAAATTATTGAGCAAAAAAAGACTCTTACTAAAGTTTATACTAAAGCCGATGGGCAAGAGATTATGATTACAGGTAATCCTCGTATGTCTCAAGCTGGCCAGGTAATTCAAGTCATATTTAATATGAGAGATATGACAGAGTTGCAACGACTTAAGTTCCAAGTTGAACAAGCCAAGGAAGAAAAACTGCGTTATTCAGTGGAGTTGTTAGAGCTAAGAGGAAAACTACTAAAAGAAGATTTAATAACCATTAGTTCTACTATGGAACCAATCCTAGAGCTGATGCTACGTGTATCACAAGTTGATTCAACGGTTCTAATTACCGGGGAATCAGGGGTGGGTAAGGAAGTAGCTGCAAAGAGAATTCATAAGCTAAGCAGAAAAGAGAATGGCCCCTTCATTACTATCAACTGTGGAGCAATACCAGAAAATCTTATGGAATCGGAACTTTTCGGTTATGAAAAGGGAGCTTTTACCGGAGCTAGTAAAGAAGGTAAAATCGGCTTAATGGAAGCAGCCGATGGTGGAAATGTCTTTTTAGACGAGATAGGAGAGCTTCCCCTAAATCTACAAGTAAAACTATTAAGAGTTCTTCAAGAAAAGGTTATTTATCGGATCGGTGGAATAAAGCCTATTAACATTAATGTGCGAATTATTGCTGCCACTAATCGCAATCTGAAGGACATGGTAAAAAAGAAAACTTTTCGCGAAGATCTATTTTATCGTTTAAATGTAGTACAGATTGAAATTCCTCCTTTAAGGGCACGTAAAGAAGATATTTTACCCTTAAGTGAACACTTTTTAAAAAAGTATTGTTCAAAATATGATAAACAGAAGAGAATAACTCAACAAGTTTATAGGATATTTGAATGTTATCATTGGCCAGGAAATATTCGGGAATTGGAAAATGTTATAGAAAGAGCAGTAATCCTAAGTCAAGGAGAGATGATAGAAGCTCACCACTTGCCGGAAAATTTGAATATTGGGATTAATGGTAAGGCAGAGGTTGAAGTGACTGTAAGAGGAGTTATTTCTTTAGATGAGGGTGTTCAGATGATGGAAAAAGAATTATTGAGAAAAGCCCTCGGAACAGAGAAAAGCAGCAGAAAAACGGCTCAACTTTTAGGTATAACTCACACTACCGTATTGCGGAAAGCCAAACAATATAATCTTCTCTAAGCAATGGCACCGCGAAGTTCCGAATGGAATAATAATGTTACAATCCAAGAAAGGGAGACTAATGGTTAATCCTTGAGCCCTTCTAATATAAATAAAGGATGATTGGAATGCAAAAGTTCCAATCATCCTTTATTTATATTTAAAATATTCAGAAAAGTAACTATATTACGTGGTGGCACAAGTATTGCAATTAAGGTTAGGAACTGGTCCCTCAAAATTATCCTATTTGTCACTTAGATCTAAGGAAATTAAATGAAAGAAGGGAGCTTATTTAACATGACCAATGAAATCCAGCACATTCGGGCTATGGTTGGGTTTTATCCCAACTGGTGGTACAAGAACTACGGGATTGCTTATGGCGCAAAGTACTATTATGACCCGGAGTACCGCATTGAAGTCGCAATGAAACAGCAAAAATTACTACATGAACGATTTGGAGATGTAGGGCTAGGAAACCCTAATCCTCAGCCGAATCCTTTTATTGATTATGGTATGGCCTTGGTTCCGGAATTATTCGGAGTAGAAACAGTCTTCTTTGATGATGCTTTGCCGTGGTCTGTTCCTGCTAATATGTCTGAAGAAAAAATTGATAGTCTAGTTGTACCGGATATATTAAACACTTATCCCATGACCGAGATAATTAAACAAATGGATTATTTAGAGGAAAAATACGGACGGGTTACAGGTAACATTAATACCTGCGGCATTCAAAACTTAGCATTAAAACTGCGTGGTGATGATCTGTACACGGATTTCTATGTAAACCCTGATTTGGTTCACAAGGTAATGAAAATTTGCCTTCAAACGATCATTCCGTTAGCGAATTATGTGAGAAGTCGTACGGGGACCTTAGCAACATCTGTTACTCCGATGGCTCCACCGGAAATGTATATTACACCGAACTGTACAACTGCGCAAATCTCCAATGAATCCTATGAAGAATTCATTTTGCCCTATGAAATAGAGCTTTCCAATGCGCTTCAGCCTTTTGGCATTCATCATTGCGGGTCTGTTAACAATGTCGTTGAAGGTTACAGTAAGATTAAAAACCTTAAATTCATTGAAGTAGGTCCTTTGACAGATCTGCGTCGGGTAAGAGAAGTGATGCCAACTGTCTTTATGAATGCGAGAATATGCCCGGTCCGAATGCTTCAATGCACCGCTCAGGAAATTGAGCAAGATGTCAAGCATCTCATTGACACCGGTGCTCCTTTAGAATTGCTCTCTATAGATGCTGTGGGTCTGGATTATGGCACACCAGATGAAAATATAAGGACGATGCTTAAAACCGCAAAAACATACAGCGCAGCAAAAATCGCTGAAGGAAAATAGACAGTGAGAATTTAGGAGAAGCCTTCATTAAGGTTTAACAATTATCGCTAATTGTCTATAGGAAGATCAAAAATAGATGAGGGGGAAGTATGAATGTCTGTATTAGAGGATATTAAAAACTCAATAATCACTTACAAACCAGCTAAGACTATAGAGTTTTGCCAGCAAGCAATAAATGAAGGAATCGATCCAAAGTTGATTTTAAGTGAAGGACTTATTGCCGGGATGGGGGTAATTGGCGAGAAATTTAAGTCGAATAAGATCTACGTTCCGGAAGTCTTAATAGCTGCTAAATGTACACATGCTGGACTGGATATTTTGAAACCGATATTAGCCGCCGCAAAGGCAGTTTCCATAGGCAAAGTTGTGCTGGGAACAGTCAAAGATGATCTTCATGATATTGGCAAAAACCTTGTAGCTATGATGCTTGAGGGCGCAGGATTCGAAGTTGTCAACTTAGGGGTAAATGTTGATCCGGAAAAATTTATTGAGGCTATTAAAGAGCATCACCCAAATATTATTGCCATGTCCAGCCTAATAACCTCGACTCTGCCCAATGTAGAAACCACCATTAAAGCAATTGTTGATTCCGGTCTCCGTGATCAAGTTAAGATTATGGTGGGCGGAGCACCTGTTACCGAAGAGTGGGTCATGCAAATCGGCGGAGATGGATTCGGCAAAGATGCTACTGCAGCAGTAGATGCTGCCAAGAAATTGGTTGGAGTAGCATAAAGGAGGAAAAACAATGTTTCATACCGAGGTCCGCAGCAAAAATATAACAGTCACCATCGGTAGAGATCTGCCTGCAGTTATCATTGGTGAAAGGATTAATCCCACAGGGAAAAAGAAATTCGGTCAGGCCCTTTTGGCTAAAGACTATGATTATGTAAGACGTGAAGCAATTGCTCAAGTTGAACAAGGAGCCGATTTGTTAGATGTTAATGTAGGAGTTGCTGGCGTTGATGAAGTTGCTACCTTGCCGGAGGTTGTCAAAATAGTAGCAGAAACTGTTGATGTACCATTGTGTATAGACTCTGCAAATCCTGTAGCTTTGGCAGCAGCCCTAAAAGTATACGATGGAAAAGCCTTGGTGAATTCAGTAACAGGAGAGGAAAAGTCTCTTGAGCATGTCTTGCCTGTGATTAAGGAATACGGAGCAGCTGTTGTTGGTTTGCTTATGGATGACACAGGTATCCCAAATGATCCTGAAAAAAGATTAGCAATCGCCAAGAAAATTGTTGAACGTGCGGAAAAGCAAGGAATCGATCGTTCAAATATAATAATTGATTGCTTGACCATGACGGTGAGTTCGGACCATAATGCCGCCACTATTACTTTAAAGACGATTGAAAGAGTAGTGGAGGAACTAGGTACAAATATCATTTTGGGAATTAGTAATGTTTCCTTTGGTTTACCGGACCGAAACAGTATAACTAAAACAATGATCGCCATGGCCTTAAAGGCGGGTTTGACTTGTATAATTATGGATCCAACCGCCGAGGGTATGAGGCGAACTGTAAAAACTTCTGATTTGCTTCTGGGACGAGATGAATGGTCTTTGAATTATTTAGCAGAATACCGACAGTTCTCTGAAGCACAAAACTAAATTTATAGAGCGCCTTACAATAATAAGGAATCTTTTCAGAAATGGAAAAAGTGGGGACGAAAAATGCAAAAGGGAAAAATCATTGCATGTGAGGTTTTTAAAGAGGAAATATTAAGGGGACTAAAAATACCCTCAGAAAACTGTATCTTTTTACCTCAAGAATTACATCGTACCCCAGAACTACTGAAAAACGAACTTCAAAAGCAGATAGATCTCCTTGATCAACAAGGGGATCTAGACTGCATCTATTTAGGGTATGGTCTGTGTGGCAACGGTGTTGTAGGAGTAAAGTCCAGTCGAAGTGAGATTGTAATCCCCAATAGTATGGATTGTATATCCATTTTAATGGGTATTCAGTATTCCAGTAATTGTAAAGTTGATAGAACAACCAGCTATTTTTTTAGCTCAGGGTGGATTGCCTTTGGAAGTGATGCCTGGAAAGAATATCAACGCTGTCTGGAATTATTTGACCACGAGACATCTTATTGGTGTACTAAGGAAATGATTAAATACTACGAAACTTTAATTTTAATCAATAATGGTATGGACAGCTATCAAGAGGATAAGGTGTTTGTTCAAATGGTTAGTGAGTTTTTTAGTTTGAATTATAAAGAAGTTGAAGGCAGATTGGATTGGCTGGCCAGTATGATTGAAGATGTAGATTCAAAGTTTAACATTAAAGTAAAACCAGGCAACTCAATTCAAAGTAAAATGTTCACCTGCGGAACTTAGTGAATAAACCATTGGGGGATGTAAACGTGCAAAGTTTAAAAAGAATTAAATTTCTGCCTCACAATGTAGAAGTGTTTGTTCCAGCAGGAACCACTGTAGTTGAAGCAGCGGATTTAGCCAGGGTTGAGATTGAACCTACCCCTTGCGGACGGCGTGGAACATGTGGTAAATGCTTAATCCTTTGCCGCGATTATTCGGGATCCCCAACAATTGTTGAGGAGGAGAAAATTACAAATATCTTACTGGAGCAGGGCTGGAGGTTAGCCTGTCAAACGACTGTTGTTCAAGACATGATTATTGAAGTACCCAGTCAAGCAGCCGGAAAGTTAATTAAAGACTTATTATCACGGCCTATAAAGGCCATAGAAGTTCTTCCATCAATTATCAAGTACTATATTAAGGTTGCCCCGCCAACCATGACAGATCAACGCTCAGATTGGGATAGAGTTGAGAGTATGCTGCCTGATCCTGAGGTTCAACAAGAGCTGGACTTAAACTTGCTGAGGGAATTACCTGAATTAGTGAGAAATAATAACTATGAAATTACTGTCGTCACCTACAAAGGAAAAGTGATTTCCCTCGAAGCAGGAGATACAACATCTGTAGGTTATGGCTGTGCTATAGACATTGGAACAACAACCATTATATGTAGTTTGCATGATCTATATACCGGACAGGAAATCTCAGTTGCATCAGCCTTTAATCCCCAGAGAACTTACGGAGCCGATGTACTTTCCCGCATAGATTTCTCTCGAAAGGACGGAAACTTAGAAAAACTTCAAAACTTGATAGTTGGGCAAGTTAATACCTTAATTGAAAAAGTAATCGAAAGTTCAGGTATAAGCTGCTCGGATATTTACTTGATCAGTGTCGTAGGTAATACCACAATGCAGCATTTGTTTTTGGGTCTTCCTGTCAGATATATTGCCACACCACCTTTCGTGGGAACTCTTTACACAGGGCTTAGTTTTAATTCTCAAGATCTGGGTATCAAAATTAATAAGAGAGGCAAAGTGGCTTTTTTACCTAATGTTGCAGGGTATGTAGGAGCTGATATTGTGGCAGGAGTCTTGGCTACAGGTGCCTATAATTATGATGCTCCTTGCATCCTGATTGATGTGGGAACAAATGCTGAGATTGTCCTGGCAGCTCATGGGCGTTTATATGCGTGCTCAGCTGCTGCCGGTCCGGCTTTTGAGGGCGCTAATATTTGTTATGGAATGCGTGCGGAAACAGGAGCAATCGATCAGGTTTGGCTGGAAGATGGAATGCTGCACTATCATGTTATTGGAGAGGTCCCAGCATTAGGCTTATGCGGTTCTGGTTTGGTAGATGTCATTGCTGTGTTGCTTGGCCTTGGAATAATCGATTCCAGTGGCAGGCTATTAAGCTCTGAGGAAGCAATCCCCCTGGTAGGAGAAAAACTGGCTGAAAGCTTGTTTGAAAGTGATGATGGAGATGAATTTATTCTTGTCAAGAATAGCGAATGTCAGAAAGTTAGTCTCACTCAAAGAGATATTCGGCAAGTCCAGTTAGCTAAAGGGGCCATACTGGCCGGTATTAGAATTATGATCAAGGAAATGAGTCTTAACATTGAAGATATTGAACAGTTTAACATAGCCGGATCCTTTGGTAATGTACTTGACAAAAAGAATGCTCAAGCAGTAGGTCTAATTCCTGCTGCAATACCCTTAAGCAAAGTAAAATATGCAGGTAATTCAGCTCATATCGGCGCTCAAATGAACCTGTTGCGTGCAGACACAGAAGAAATTGTGAATTCTTTAGTTAAAAATATAAAATATCTGGAGCTCTCTGATCGAAGTGATTTTACGGAAGAGTTTACAAATGCCATGTTTTTTGCTGACTGTGCAGAATAGCGTCGATATCAGGTATTCAGGAGAGGGAGATGGGGATGCGAAAAATCTACTTTTTGGCAGAACGCTGCAATGGCTGTCTGGCTTGTGAAGTCGCTTGTATTGAAACTAAATCCCTTACGAAAAGTATCTTTATGGCAGGTCTGGAACAACCTGCCCCGCAAGGAAGGATTAACGTTGTAAAGTCCGGTGAGCATTATTGGGCTTCACTTTGTCAGCACTGTGTTGAAGCCATGTGTGTGGGGGCCTGTATGACTGGTGCCATGCAATACTCCGAAACAGGTGAAGTTATTCACAACTTAAAGCAGTGTGTTGGTTGCTGGATGTGCGTTATGGTTTGTCCATTTGGTGCAGTAGTGCCCCTTGAGGAAGTTGAAAAAGCTGGCAAATGTGAATTGTGTAAGGATGAAAAAATCCCACCTTGTGTTGTAGCTTGCAAGCGTAAAGCCTTATATTATTGTACTCCGGAAGAATACGAGATGAAGGTTGAAGGTGATTGGCATGCGCTATCTCATCATTGGTAATAGTGCCGCAGGCATTTTTGCGGCAGAAACAATCCGGGGGTTAGATCCTGACGGACAAATCACAATGATTTCCAAAGAAGATTGTTTGCCCTACTCTCGATGCCTGACGTCTTATTTTTTAGGGAAAGAAATACGAGAAGAAGACATGTATATTCGAAGTAAGAAGTTTTACTCTGAAACAGGTATTAAATTCATAGGGCGAAATGTGAAAAGGATTGATTCGGATTCCAAATGTGCCTGTTTAG
Source organism: Desulfosporosinus orientis DSM 765 (assembly GCF_000235605.1). Lineage (GTDB taxonomy): Bacteria > Bacillota > Desulfitobacteriia > Desulfitobacteriales > Desulfitobacteriaceae > Desulfosporosinus > Desulfosporosinus orientis. Next base: position 3,620,513 of record NC_016584.1, on the reverse strand, counting down.
AATCTGGGGAAAATGTACCTTATGATAAATTGTTGGTCGCGACAGGTGCTTCCCCTTTCAGTCCACCCCTAGAAGGGAGCGATATGGAAGGAGTATTTCAGCTGCGTACCTTGGCAGATGCCAAAGCAATGGCCGAATTTGCTCCCAAAGTAAAAACTGCGGTAGTCATGGGTGCAGGGCTTGTAGGTCTTAAAGGCGCCCATGGGCTGCATGAATTGGGAATTAAAGTAATCGTTGTAGGATCTGCACCTTACCTTATGCGGTACTCTACCGATCCCGAATCTTCAGACATCTTGATAAGATTATTAGAAAAAGACGGTTATCGTATATTACTTAATACCAAAGCAGATAGAATTCTCGGTGAACGGAATTCTGAAGGAAAGATGTCAGTAAGCGGTGTAGTTCTGAATTCCGGTGAACATATACCCTGCCAGATGGTTCTCAAGGCTATTGGAGTAAGACCTAATGTTCAGTTGGTAGAGGGCAGTGGGGTATTTGTGAATAAAGGGATAGTTGTTGATGAGGAAATGGAGACCTATGTAAAGGATATCTATGCAGCCGGGGATGTAGCTGAGGCGAAGAATTTGCTGCAGGTCGGAAAAAGCGTAAGTGCTTTGTGGCCTACTGCTACAGAACAGGGAATTATTGCCGGCTGCAATATGGCAGGCTTAAAGCGTAGATATCAAGGCTCCATGGCCTTAAATTCAGCTGTGATCGGTGGAGTAGGACTAATTTCCGCGGGAATCATGAATTTGCCGCCTGGAGAAGGGATTGTGCTTAAAGCATCGGAACCCAAGAGTAATTTCTATCGTAAGTTCGTAGTAAAGGACGGCCGTTTGATCGGGATGATTATGGTCGGAAAAATCGAAGGGGCTGGTATTTTAAGTGGTCTGATTAGAAAGAGAGCCAAGGTTGACATCAACTACCTGAACTGTTTATTGACAAACCCTGTAAAATATCAAGGATATTTTCCGGCAGGCAAAGGGGGGATGTAAATTGGGCAGCTATGTTAGACCACAGTCATTAGGTGTAAATAGCAATCCATTAGAACCAGATGGTAATTTAAGGACGTCTATTTGCTGCCTTTGTAACGGTGGGTGCGGGATTAAAGTAAGTCTGGATCAAGAGGGGAAAGTACAGGCGGTTTTTGGTGATCCGGATAATCCCTATAACAAGGGCAAGATATGTGCTAAACCCATGGAGATTGCCCAGACCTTGTACGGGCCATACCGGGTAGGGCATCCAATGAAAAAAGTGGATGGATTCTTTGAAAGAATTGCTTGGGATGAAGCCTTAGAGCTAATTGCCCAGAAATACAACCATTATATTAAAAATCATGGGACCGGTTCAATTGTAGGTATTACCTCCAAAATAGGTGGATCTTACAGTAAATTAGCCCATAGCATTTTTTCTAAGTTAACAGGCATGGCTAATTACGGGACCGGACCTATCTGCATGGAGTCGGAATTAAATGTCCGGAAGGAGATATTTGGCAACGGGTCTGCGACGGCACCTTTATCTGATGTGGTTAGGTCTAAGATACTGTTAATTGTCGGTAATAATTGCGCTCAGACTAAAGCAGGCCAGTTTCAGTGGATTCTGGAAGCCAAGGGGCAAGGAACAAAAATCGTCGTTATTGACACACGTTTCACAGAGACAGCCCAGGCGGCAGATCGCTTTATCCAGATTAAGCCAGGGACGGATGGGGCCATGGGAATGGCTTTAGTGAAGTTTGTTATTGACAATAATCTTTATGATCAAACCTTTGTAGCCGAGCGTACGAACGGATTTGAACAATTGGCTCAGGCCGTAGAATCCTTTACTTTGGAGCGGGCAGCGAAGATAACTGGGGTCCCTGGTAATGTAATTAAAGAATTGGCTCAAGATTTAGCTTCCCTTAAACCCGGTATGCTTTTTGAGGGCCGGGGTATTGTCTGCGTTAACAATGCGGGCGCAACCCTTAGAGCCTTTGAAGACCTAATGGTACTCTTAGGTAATGTGGGAAAACCAGGTGCTGGTATAATTTCACATATCAATAATTATGGGAATGCAAAGGACCTTATTCCCAAAAATGATGTGGTAAAACCAGATGTTAAGAGATCTGCAGCGGACCTCTATCCAGCTATGGAAGAGGGAGAAATCAAGATGGTCTTTATTGCAGGAAATCCCTGTGTAAATTGGCCTGAAAGTCAACGTATGACTAAAGCGATTCAGGGATTGGATTTTGTTGTCAGCCATACCTTGTTTCTGGATGACACGGCAATATTGGCTGATATTGTTCTCCCAGCAACTCACTGGTTGGAAGAAGCCGGGGCACAGGCAAGTGTTCACCGGGTTTTACAGTGGAAGGACAAAGCTGTGGCAACCTACGCTGAGGCCAGATCAGGAGGGGACCTTTTCCGCCAATTGGCAGAGCACATGGGTTTAGAGGTGTCCTATTTTCCGGACTCGCCGGCTGCGGCCTGGGAGCTGGAAAGAACCCATAATAAAAGTATTGCGGGTATCACAATTGAACGTATGCGCAGGACACCGGGGGGAGTGCATTTTCCCTGCCCGGAAAATGGTCAGGAATTTGTACGTTTATATGAAAATGGCCTATTTCCTACGCACTCCGGTAAAGTTGAATTGGCCCGAGAAAATAACATCGCCATTGAGTATATAGATATGTACGATTCCCCTGGGAATCAAGGAATCAGCCGTGAAAGATTCCCCTACATCTTGAGTACCAACAAGGTAGCCAGTCATTACCACACCGTGTGCCAATACAGTAATTGGGCTCAGGAAATGGAAAAGCCCTATGTTGAAATACATCCCCAGACAGCGTCGGAGTTAGGTGTGACAGACGGGGATCAAGTTAGAGTAGAGACAGCAACGGGTGCTCTTGTTTTACCTGCAAAAATCACTTTGAGCGTACCAAAGGGATATTTCTCTACCCAGCCATATTTCGGAGCACATTCACCCTATGGGAAAACACCGGTGAATTCCCTCTTTCCTGCAGCCGTGGATCCGGTTGGGGGGAATTTTCCCAACAAAAACATTATGTGCACTGCCAGAGCCGAAGGGGGGCAGGGATAATGAATCAGTACGCCATGTTAGTTGATGTGTCGCGCTGTATCGGTTGTAAGAGCTGTACGGTTGCCTGTATGCAGGAAAATGGGTTGCAGAGCGGCAATTCATGGCTAAGTGTAAAGCCGAGGGAACTATTAACGGATTACTTGGTCCGATACAATATTCCTCAGTCCTGTCGGCACTGCGCAGATCCCATTTGTGTCGCTGTCTGTCCCGTTGGTGCCATTAAGCCGGAAGAGAATGGATTAGTCAGCCATGATGTTGAAAAATGTATAGGCTGTCAGGTTTGTGCGGCAGCCTGCCCCCATAGTGGAATTAAGATTATGACTAATGGTAAAGTTGGTAAATGTTCTTTTTGCAGTCACCTTTTACAAAGAGGTGAAGAACCTGCCTGTGTGGCGGTTTGCCCTGTTGATGCCAGGGTTTTTGGTGAACGAGAAGTTCTTATTCGTGAAGCAGCTGCACGCAAGGAAGAGTTGATATCACGGGGTACAGAAGTATACCTGCGAGGTACAGGAAAAGAATCAACAACGGTATTATACCTGTTGATAAAGTTGCTGGCTTTCGCAGTTGCTGATTTTAAAGATAATGTAGCGGATTTAGGTGGAGAGGGTTAACACTTCAGGAGACTAAGACTCGCAAATGATGAGGATACGAGATTTTATAAGTAATAGCTGAGGATTGCTTAGTAATTCATAATCCTATTAAGAATTTGAGGGAGGATTAGTTATGAGAAAAAAAGTGTTAATTGTGGGTGGTGTAGCAGGCGGCGCTTCAACAGCAGCAAGGCTTAGGCGACTTGATGAAAATGTAGAGATAATTTTGTTTGAAAGAGACCGCTATATTTCTTTTGCCAATTGTGGTCTGCCTTATTACATTGGCGGATCGATTAAGGAAAGGGACCATCTTTTAGTGCAAACACCTGAAGGCATGAAGGATCGATTCAATATCGATGTAAGAATTAACAGTGAGGTTATTTGTATAGATCCTCGTCAAAAAGCAGTAAAAGTAAGAAGCAAAGAAGGTGGTGAATATAGAGAACAGTATGATTATCTGGTTTTATCCCCAGGAGCAAGAGCCATTAAGCCTAATATTGAAGGTATAGACAGTCCAAGAATCTTTACCTTACGAAATATTCCAGATACGGATAAAATTAAAACCTATGTTAGCGAAAGAGAAATTAAATGTGCAGTAGTCATTGGCGGCGGCTTTGTTGGAGTAGAAATGGCGGAGAATTTAAAACAAAGAGGACTCGAAGTTACCATAGTAGAAGCTGCACCTCATATACTGGCGCCTTTTGATACAGAAATTGTGGCAGCGGTTGAGAAGGAGCTATCCGACAATGGCGTAAAACTAGTGTTAAATGATGGCGTGAAAGAGTTTAAGAATCAGGACAGCAGTGTAGAAATAACTCTTACCAGCGGAGCCAAATTGGAAGCAAATCTAGTCATTTTAGCAATGGGAGTGATACCGGATACTGATTTCCTCGAGGATAGTGGAATTCAGCTTGGCGCGAAAGGGCACATACTTGTCAATGAGAAAATGGAAACAAATGTTACCAATGTATTTGCAGTTGGAGATGCCATTGAAGTAGTGGATTTTGTAAACAAGCAAAATTCAATGGTTCCTTTAGCCGGACCGGCAAATAAGCAAGGGAGGATTGCAGCGGATAATATTGCAGGCTTAGGCACTACTTACCGGGGTACACAGGGGACCTCGATTATTAAGGTTTTTAAATTAACCGCTGCTTGTACCGGCAATAATGAAAGAACTTTGAACAAGTTGAATATGCCTAATCGAACAATCACTATTCATCCTTTCTCACATGCAACTTATTATCCGGGAGCCAAGATGTTGACCTTAAAGCTGATTTTTAATGACTCAGGCAAGATACTTGGGGCCCAAGGTGTTGGTAATGAGGGTGTCGATAAAAGGATTGACGTTATAGCCACAGTGATCAGGCTGGGAGGAACAATCAAAGATTTAACTGAGTTAGAGCTTTGTTATGCACCACCGTTTTCTTCAGCTAGAGATCCAGTCAATCTGGCAGGTTATGTTGCGGAGAATGTTTTATCCGGCAGAGTGGAAACTCTTACAGCAGAGCAATTACCGTCCTCTAAAAAAGAGAATACAATACTGTTAGATGTGCGTACCGTTAAGGAGGTTAGTAAAAAAGGGTATATTGAGGGAGCTATCAATATTCCTATAGATAGCCTGAGAAAAAGAATTGGTGAACTTGATAGGAGCAAAGAAATCCTTGTGTATTGTCAAATCGGACTTAGAGGGTATGTGGCAGCAAGATTTTTAACTCAGCATGGTTTTAAAGTTAAAAATCTGGATGGAGGGTATGTATCCGTTTTACGATCAAAATACAATTAAGATCAACTTGGACAGTAATTATTTACAAAGCCAGAATAGGTTATAGTAAAAGAAAGGGGTTATCATTATGAGTCTAAGAACTAAAATCTCAGATCTTTTCATTGATAATCACGGTCCGGAGTTGCTGTTGGCTGCCTCAACTATTGTGATAGTAGTTTTAATGATTCAAGAAGTATTAGCGGTATTCAGACCATGATATAGAAAATTGCTTCCTGAGAATAAAAAACCCCCGATCTAGTGTCAAAGGCACTAAGGCCGGGGGCTTTTTTGCTCTAATTACGCTAATGTTAACTTATCTCGCCAGGGAAAAGAGTTAACTAACATCTTATTTAAACCAACTTCCTTGATGGTATACCCCAATGCCAAACCTATTAGTTGCGTAAAGAATACCACTGGGATTTGTTTGCCACGAGCTTGCAGTGCATGCAGTCGGAATTCTAAATTTGAGTGACATAAGGGGCAAGCAACGGCAATAACATCTGCTCCGGAAGCTATTGCTTGACGCAGTACTTCATCCGTCCGTATGTTAGCCAATTCAGGGCCGCAGAGGGAATGACTTCCACCACAACATTCGCTCTTATGAGACCAGTCTCGTACGTCCGCTCCCAAAGATCCTAAAAGTTTATCCATGCTTTGAGGGTTTTCAGAGCTATCGGATTCAGGGTCTGACTCTAAGTTGGGTCTTACGGTTAAGCAGCCATAATAGCATACAACGTTCAAATCCGAGAAACGGTATTTTATGTTTTTCTTAATAGCATTTGTAATAGAAGGATCAGATAACAGTTCCAAGAGATGAACGACATTCACGGTCTCAACTTTTTCTAATCTTTCGCCAACTAATTCACTGGCGAATTGACGTTTCTGGGGATTTTGAAGTTCAAGACTTGAGCGTTTTAAATTACTATAACAGGCGGCGCAGGGAGCGGTAACCGTATTTGACATACCCTTGGCGACAAGATGTAAGTTTCTGGCCCCTAATGCTAAGTTGAGGGTATGATCAATACTATGGGCCGAGGTTGCTCCACAACAATTCCAATCCTCCGGCTCCTCTAAAGTAATCCCGATTTTGTTGCATACCAGTCGGGTTGAAACATCAAAAGGCTTTGCTAATCCATGAAGTGAGCAGCCGGGGAAATAAGCTATAGGTTTAGTTGCCATGGCCTTTACCCCCCTTTTTCTCTACACGTCTTATGGAAAGGCGATAAGACTTATCCGGCCTGTGGGGAGGTTTCATATCAACTCTCATGCGAGTTATGAGATCTTTCATTAATTTTAAAGGCGGCAGGGGAGTGCCTTTAAAAGTTAAGGCCATGGTCAAAATAGATTCATGAGTTCTTCCAAAGGCCTTTACTTGTTTAACGTATAATTTGTGGAATTTAATTTGTTCATTGGTCTTAGTCGTTGGTTCAGCGCAAGCCATCTCTCTTAAGGTATCCATTAAACCAGTAATCTTAATTTTTGCCGGACAGCGGTCCTCACAGATATGACAGGAAACGCACATCCAGATAGCTTTGCTGTTTAACAGAAGCTTACGCTGATTCAGTTTTATTAATTGGATAATCTGACGCGGACCATACTCCATGAGTTCGATGCCGCTGCATCCACCTGTACATGTTCCGCATTGTATACAGGCATCTATGTTCACATCACAGATATCTTCTACTTCAGTTTGCAACGCAGAATTACCGGTTATCACCATTGTCATCGGAGACCCTCCCTTTTAGCTTAATCTCCCTTACTTTGCGGCTCCCCGATTGGATTGAAGATAACTTAATACCCCGGCTGCAGCAGCACTACCTTGATTCAAAGCATCTTTTACATCACAAGGAAAACCACAAGCACCAGCGTAAAATACCCCCTCGGTCAAACTCATTGGATTTTCACTTTCTGTCATCGGGATTGGCATGATAAAACCATTATTATCGAGGTTGCCACCTACTTGCGTGACCAGTTCAGGAGTATTTGGACTAGGGACCATTGCTGTCGCCAATACTACCAAGTCTGCTTCTAATTCCAATGGAACCCCCATCAGAGTATCCTCAGCCCGAATCAACAAGCGGCCGTTAGTGGGGATTACCTTGCCGACTCTTCCTCGAATATACTTTACGTGTTGATTTTCCATGACTCCTCGGACGAATTCCTCACCGTTTTTGAAGTTGGAGCGTATATCCATGTAGAACACGTAAACTTGAGCCTTTGGCTGGGCTTTCTTTAGCTCTAAAGCCTGTTTGGCGGTATACATACAACAGATCTTTGAACAATAAGGCATTCCTTTGCTTCTGTCCCGTGAGCCAACACATTTAATAAAAACTGCTGTTTGAATAGGCTTTTTTAAGACCGCTTCTTCCTGGTGTTCAAAATCGATGCCTGTAATGACTCCAGGAAAACGTCCATATCCATATTCACCATACTTTTTGCCGTCAAAATTCTCAAACCCCGTTGCAATGACGGCAGCGGAAAAAATCTTTTCCTTTGGATTTCCCGTATTTGAATAATTTGCTTTAATAAGGCCGTCAACCTTTTGAAGTTTGCTGACTTCCGTTCCCAGTAATACAGTAATTTTGGGGTTACTCTTAATAACTCGGACCTTTTGTCCAACCAGGGATGCCCCTTCGGTAAGGTCAGGAAACAAAGCCCCATATTCCTTCACATGACCTCCGAGATTCTTGTCTTTTTCAATTAGTACAACTTCCCTGCCGGAGGCAGCTATGTCAATAGCAGCCTGCATACCGGCAACCCCTCCGCCAATAACCAGAACACCCTCATTAAGCATTTTCATGCTCCTTTCACCTTGAAATTATCCCGAAGATATCCTATACCTTACTTAACAAAGCGTCCCAGCACGGGTAGAACTGGAGTAGTATTAGCTTTAAAGCCTAACTGCTCAACTGGTGCGCCCAAAGCGAAAGCAATAAGCTGAGATAAATCAATAACAGGAATACTTACGTGTTTGCCTCTCGAGGTGATAGTCTTCTGTTCACGGTCGAGGGCAGTATTACAACCCGGACAAGTTGTAGTCATTAATTGAACTCCTGCCTCAGCAGCACTCAGCATCTTATTGGTAATATGGGGCAATACCGTCTCTTCCTTGTGAGTAAATCCTCTGCCCACGGAATAGCCGCAGCAGGCACGCCGTTCTTTATAAACTACAGGCGTCGCTCCAAGAGCTTTAAAAATTTCTTCATGAAAGGTAGGATATTGAGCATCATCAATGGCCACGTCTTTATTAGCCAAATAGTGGCAGCCGTAATGGGCTGCGATTTTTAGACCTGTTAAAGGCCGCTTGACTAAGCTGCTTATTTTGTCTAACTGCCGATACCATAATTCCTGGACGTGGTAAATTTTGGTGTGACCGTGATATTTTACACGTCCCAAGGCCACATTTGCTTTATCTCCAACTTCTTTGAAAGCAGGGTTGGAATGCAAAAGGTGGGCTAATTCTCTTAAGTATCCATAGCAACCATTACAAAACACACCTACATCCAGTCCCATTTCCTGAGGAATACTTAAATTGCGGGAAGTGGAGGCCAGAGCTAACTGTGGGTTCACGGCATTACAGGTTAGCATATACCCCGTGCAGCAGGTTTGGTCGACGGATTCTATAAATTCAATGCCTAATTTTTCCCCAACAAGCCTTACGGCTCTTTCGGTTCCCGGATATTCAATACTCCCTGTACAGCTAAGAAATAGGAATAGTTTATCCGGTGTAGGCAAATTGGCTACTCTTTGCGGATCAATAAGGGATAATCTTTGATACTCTTCCATCTTAAGCCTCCCTTTCTGAGCCACTAACAAAATCATCCTGGATCAATATTTTTCCCTCCAGATAACTCAGATTGATAGGGACTTCGGGGGTTTCTACATAATTCTTAAGCCATTCGTCAGTGCCGGTAATTTCAAATAATTTTTGGTACTCTTTAATACCATTGTCAGATACAATCCTGAGAGGGGATAAGCCTAGGCTGCTCCTCAACTCCCTAATTTCATCCAGTCTGGCAGGTTTGCCCGGTTGGAAGGTTACAGCTTCTTTTCTGGCTTTTGTAACGAAACGGATGAAGGGATCCACATGCTTTTTTCCCGCTCCATGGGCCATGGAGAAGTAGCGGATATAAAGCATTAAGAGTGGATATTTAATTTCGCTTGGACAGGTTGCGGCGCAGTTTGCGCACCAGAAACAACGCCATATTTCTTCACTTTGGACGATCCTTTCATAATTGCCAAGCAGTACTTCCCTAATGATCTGCCTTGGATTATAGGAAGGGCTAATAGCAGCCACAGGACATACACCAGTACATTTACCACAGGATATACAGCGACTTATGTCATCGGCTAATCCCGATGTCGCTATTGCGTTCTCAAATTCTAATGACCAGTTACTGGCCTGTTCTCTTTTCATAAGACATCCCCTTATAACTTAAATTAGGGCTGATACAAAACAACTCGTTGATTAATATAGAGGTCTTGTAACTTAGGTTGTCTATGAGACAGAAAGTCCCACTGGAATCAGTGCGACTTTTGCGCGAAGAAAAGGAATCACTTGACTAAGGGATTGTCAATAATTGAGAAAATTCTGATTTTTAAATTGATAATTGTGGGTATTAGGACCCGGTGGTAAGATTGAACTCTAGCTTGACAACATTAGTTAAAGTTGAAGAAACGGGAGAAATGGATATAACACGTTTGTGCATCTCTTCTAATACTTCTTTCCCAACATCGCTTTCCAGGTGAACTCTAATGCGGGCTGTTGTCAGGTTCGGCATAATGTCCGTTGGAATTTGCATAAAGGCAATGCCATTACTATCTCCTTCGATTTCAATCTCAATCTTCTTGAGGGGGATCCCGTGTAAGGCGCCATCAAAAGAGTAGCCGACGACTAAACAAGATCCTAAAGCTGCCAGTACAACTTCCCCTGGCTGAGCCCCTCCTTGTTCATTGCCCCAAGGTTCATCAATAATATACTTGAAGTCCCGGATTGTGGTTTCTGATCTTGTGCCGCCAAGCCAGACTGTCTTTGTTTTCAGGGTTCTCTTAGCTTTTTCATGATCTTGCTTTACCCTATCCACCATACTTCCAATAAACCCTAAGTCGATTCCGTTAAATAAAACTCCGCTATTGAACTTACTCACTATACCAATCCCCCTTCGAATTTTTTAGAAACGATTCTTGACTGCCGAAACTGAGTGAGTGTAAATCCAAGCTCGTTTCTAGCTATATTTATAAGAAATAATATGCAAAACTTATGCCAATACTAACGTATGGATATTTTTGTTCAATCATTACTCTTGAGTAAGGAGTTAAAATATAAACAAAAGATTAGTAAGCAAGAATGTAATATAAATATTCCAGCAATAAGTATAATTATTTGATAAGTCCCAAAATTCTAATTTATATACTTATTGGCAGTTATGGAATAGAATAATTCCATACGGAACATGTAAATTCCAGTAAATAGAGATTATTGATTAATTGGGTGGGATTATGGAACTTAGGGTAAATACTTTTGGCTGAAATAATAAAAAACCTTAAAGAAAAATATTAACGTATGATTTCGGAATAAAACTCCATAATAAAAGAGAACCTTTACATCCGAGCTGTTTTCATCAACGTTCTGCTAAAGATGACAATGGCGGTGGGAGGGCTTTCTGAGTTAGATAGGGGGTTTTATAGTGCTTTTAAATGAGACAGGCGAACCTGAGGAAAATAAAAATGTTCCATCTTCAAATATTAAAGAATTAGGCCAGATTCAAGTCCCGGGGATGACGGATCGAATCTACTGTTTACCAATTATCGGTCAGATTGAAGGGCATCAGATTCTCCCGGCCCAGTCTAAAACAACAAAATATGAACATATTATTCCACAGCTGCTGGCAGTGGAGCAAAATCCAAATGCTGAAGGGATCTTAGTAATATTGAACACTGCCGGAGGAGATGTGGAGGCAGGATTAGCTATTGCCGAGATGATAAGCAGTTTAAGTAAGCCATCAGTATCATTGGTGCTGGGAGGAGGTCACAGCATTGGCATCCCAATTGCTGTCAGCTGTACAAAGAGCTTCATAGCTCCTACAGGAACAATGACGGTTCATCCAATCAGGTATACTGGATTAGTGATTAATGGGCATCAGCAGTTTGAATATTTAAGGAAAATGCAAGATAGAGTTAATCAATTTATATATTCTCATTCACAAATTGCCCCGGAAAAATTAGAAAAATTTATGTTTACGACAGGGGAGTTAGCTCAGGATATTGGAACTATCCTTGTTGGACAGGAAGCGGTAGATGCAGGATTAATTCAAGCAGTCGGTGGTGTCAAAGAAGCATTCCAAGAGCTTAACAGTTTAATTCCTCCAAAACCTGAAGAATGAAACCGGCTACGGTTGGAAAAGGAGATCGTCTAATAAAGAGCAGCGAAGGCTGCTTTTATTATTGTTAAGATCTACGGTTTATAAGTCAGGTTCAAGTTTCTAAACGTATTTTACGGAAAGAAACAGGAATATAGCTTGATGGTGTTGAATTTGAATATAATAATCATTGATATTTTAATGTTTGGAGGATTGGTTTAGTGGCGAAGGCTAAAAAACGCCGCTCGGTTAATAAACGGGTGAATATGCGTGTCAATTCTTTAAAAGAGACGATACGCAATGAAGTGATTGGAGTTTTTATCGTCGGTATGGCGTGCTTAGGGTTAGTCACGCTCTTCTCAGATAAAAGTGGCGTGGTTGGAGGACAAATTAAACATCTATTGACGATCTTGGCTGGGAATGGCCGGGTTAGTATTCCACTTTTGCTGGGCGCTTGGGGGCTTGTTTTTATGAATAAGCAGACCCCTCGCTTAGGGACAAAATCTATCGGAGTACTTTTACTCTGGTTGGTCTTTATTGGTATTCTTCATTTACAACTGCCAGAAATAGAGGCCCTTTCTAAGGCTGATATGATAGATGAAGGTCTGTTAGGTCATGGCGGTGGACTTATTGGGGCGGGAATAGCCATAATCTTAAATACTACTATTGGAATTCCCGGAAGCTATGTCATACTAATTATGATAGCCTTGATGGGGTCATTACTGATTACTAATCGATCATTAATCAAAGGAGTTCAAGAAGCAGGTCAGCTGGGAAAAGAATCGGGACAATGGATAAAACACCAAATGGGTGATTTTATCCATGTGCTCAAAAACTCTGACGATGGGGATATTGGGATTTCGGAATTAAGAACACAGTCGAATGTAAAGGAAGATGTCAAAAATACTAATAAAAAGAGCCCAGCAAAAGTGATTCCACGTGCTCTTGACCCGGATGTGGTTGAACGTCCGCTGGTTATCAAAACCCTGGAGGACCATCAAGAAATTCCGGTTGAACCAAGCAATCTAACCAATAAAGGACAGTTGGGTTTTGAAAAGATGACAAATCCGGTTATTGAAAATACAATCATTCCCCCTGGAAAAGTGACAAGTACTCCTGTTTCCCGGCAGACCAAGGAAGACGGTAACTTTCAGCTTCCCCAAGTTGTATTGTTAAACAAATCGTTGAAAATAAAGAATCCACGGCTCAATAAAGATTTAACGGATAATGTCAAAATACTTGAAGAAACCTTAGGAAGTTTCGGAGTAAAAATCAAAGTTACACAAGTTACTCAAGGCCCGGCAATTACTCGTTATGAAGCGCAGCCGGCTCCGGGAGTAAAAGTTAGTAAAATAACAAATTTGGCTGACGATATTGCCTTAAGTCTAGCTTCTGCCGATGTGCGAATTGAAGCCCCTATTCCTGGAAAATCTGTAGTAGGCATTGAGGTACCCAATAAGGAAATTTCAATGGTCCATTTCCGTGAAGTTCTAGAAACTCCTGAATATCAAGAGTCCACGAGTAAATTGGCTTTGTGTTTGGGCAAAGATATAACGGGAACACCTGTTATCGCAGATTTGACGAAAATGCCCCACCTCCTCATAGCAGGAGCAACAGGATCCGGAAAATCCGTATGTATAAACACATTGATTCATAGTATTTTATTTAATGCCCGTCCTGATGAAGTAAAGTTCTTATTAGTAGACCCCAAAATGGTTGAATTAGCGAACTATAATGGTATTCCTCATCTGATTGCCCCGGTAGTAACGGACCCGAGAAAGGCAGCAGGCGCCTTAAAGTGGATCGTAACAGAAATGGAAACCCGTTATGAATTATTTGCTGCTGCCGGGGTAAGAGATATTGTCCGTTATAACTTTCTGCGCACCCAAGATAAAAATGAAGAACATCCACCCTTACCTTATGTTGTCGTAATTATTGATGAATTAGCAGATTTAATGATGGTTGCACCTGGTGATGTGGAGGATGCTATTTGTCGCCTAGCTCAGATGGCACGTGCTGCAGGAATCCATTTAATTGTAGCAACCCAGCGGCCATCCGTTGATGTCATCACGGGTTTAATCAAAGCCAATATTCCCTCTCGAATTGCCTTTGCAGTCTCTTCTCAGACGGATTCAAGGACTATTTTGGATATGAATGGTGCTGAAAAACTCTTAGGAAGAGGTGATATGCTTTATTATCCTATGGGCAATAGTAAGCCGGTTCGTGTACAGGGCTGTTATCTAGGTGATAAAGAAGTTGAAAATGTCGTTTCATTTTTGCAAAACCAGGCTAAACCGGAATATCAGGAAATACCAAACCTGGATGTTGAAGATGTAAAAAAGGAAGATATGGAAGACGAACTCTTCTACCAGGCGGCACAGCTTTTTATAGAAAGCGGCAGCGCTTCAGTCTCTCTGTTACAACGACGCCTGCGCATCGGATATACTCGTGCGGCTCGTTTAATGGACTTTCTTGAAGAAAAAGGAGTTGTGGGGGGATACGAAGGGTCAAAACCTAGGGAGGTGCTAATGACAAGGGGGCAGTTTGAACTTAAATACGGCCCATGGGTTGATGAAATTGCGCACTAGTTGCATAAAGTTTCTGAAGGATTTATGATAATAAAGTAGTATATTGCCGAACTGGAAGGAATTAATGATGGTTAAGGAGATTAATGTTGAAGAGCTAAAAGCTCTAGAAAAGCCGGTTTTAGTTGATGTGCGTTCTGAAGGGGAGTTTGCTGAAGCTACTATTCCAGGCGCCATGAATATTCCAATATTTAATGATCAGGAACGTGCAGAGATTGGTAAAACTTATACCCAGACCTCTCCGGCTGTGGCCAGAGAACTTGGGTTAAGTATCGTTAGTCCCAAACTTCCGGATTTGGTTAAAGAGGTCGAGGAACTTTCAAAAAAGGGCCAATTGGTATTATTTTGTTGGCGTGGAGGCATGCGAAGTAAGTCTCTGGCAGCGGTAGCAGAACTAATGGGTATTCCTATTTATCGTCTGCAAGGAGGATACAAAGCGTATCGAAGTCAAGTCGTTAACTATTTTCAAAACAAGCTTCCCTTTCAGGTTATCGTACTCAGGGGTAATACCGGGGTGGGCAAAACGGAACTCTTAAAAAAGTTAAAAGCCGAAGGATACCCTGCTATCGATTTGGAAAACCTGGCCAACAATCGAGGGTCGGTCTTTGGGGCAATGGGGCTGGGGAATCCTCCCTCCCAGAAAAAATTTGAGGGATTATTATATGAAGAACTTGCATCATTAAAAGATTTTTCTTATATTATTGTAGAGTGCGAGAGTAAACGGATTGGAAGGGTAACCCTGCCGGCCAATTTTTATACAGCCATGCAGGATGGAATTCAAATCCTTCTTTATGATTCCTTGGAAAATCGTGTTCAGCGCTTGATACAAGAATACACTTCTATGCCCCAAGCTATTGAAGAAATTAGTGTAGCTTTGCAAAGGCTGATAAAAACACTGGGTAATAAAAAAGTTGATGAGTTAAGTGCTTTGTTAGAATCAAAGAATTTGGATCGATTTACAGAGCAATTGCTGGTTGAGTATTATGATAAGTTATATGCTTATCCCAATGAACCCAGCTCGAAATATGACTTTTATATAAACCATGAAAAGCCTGAAAAGGCATTAAGGGAGTTGGAGAGCTATCTCGATGAGAAAGTCGCCCAACAAGGCAGAGAATCACCTGTACTTAGAGTATGATATCCAGGAAAATAAACCAGGATTGCTTGGTGCTGTGACAACGCTGATTGGAATGCTGGGTTTAAATATTTTGACGGTTACGGGGATCGAGGAAAAGAGCCGGGGACTCCTGCTGGAGAGTGATTCAGAGGGTAAATTTAAAGCGTTGCAAGCAGCGTTGACTGAAGTTGAAGCTATAAAAGTGACAGCATTTCGCAGACCAACCTTGCTTGACCGAATCGCCCTTCGACATGGCCGACGTTTAAACATGGCCGACATAAATCCGCCAACTTTCTGTTTTATTCGAGAAGAATTAGGTGTTTTGGTTGACTTTTTAGGAGATACTTTAATAGAAGGCGGAAATCAAGTCATTGGGTTAAGGGGTATGCCTCGAGTCGGCAAAACTGAAGCAGCTATTGCTGCCTGTGTGTATGCCAATAAACGATGGATTTTATTATCGTCTACTATTATTCGACAAACTATTCGGACTGAGTTATTGCCTAATGAACCAGAAAACAGCATTTTTCTTATCGACGGTATTACAAGTACTACGAGAGGTAATGATGCCCATTGGTCTTTGCTTGAAAAAACATTACAAATACCGACGATTAAGATTATTGAACACCCGGATATATTTATTCGGGATGGGCGTTTGGACGTAGTGTTCGATTACATCATTGAAATTCGCCATCAAGCTGATGACCCTATCCATTCTGAGGATATTTCTATGAGCTTCACGGCTTTTGATTTAAGTTAAAAATAGAAAGGAGGTTTGGCAATGGCAGGAGAAGGACAAATGCTCCGAACCGCTCGGGAAAATAAAGGGTGGAGTTTGATTGACACTGAGGAAGTAACAAAAATACGAGTTCGCTATATTCAGGCCCTTGAAGAGGAGGAATATGAAGTACTTCCTGGAGCTACTTACGTGAAGGGGTATTTGCGAACCTATGCAAAGCAATTGGGATTAAATTCTGACGATATTATTGAACTCTACAGTGCCTCAAATCAACCAGAGGCTCCGCCTGTCATTGAAGTGTCAGACAAAATTACCCGAACTCACTCTTCCTGGATTAGACCGGTGATTATCGGGGGGATGGCTCTCGTGGCAATTGCCTTGGCTTTTGGAATTAAAGGCCTTTACCAACCCAAGGAAAAACCGCCGGATTACACCTCTCCACCCTTAATAACTGCACCGAAAACAGAAATTACAGATTCTACTCCTAAGGAGCCTGAGACGCCCGCTCAAAGTTCCCCTCAGGATGTTGTAGCATCGACGCAGGATGGTTTAACCGCGCAGCTGGTATTCACTCAAGCTTGCTGGTTGGAGGTTAAAGTTGACGGTCAGGCACCATTTCAAGCCACATTTGCTTCAGGAACCACTAAAGAAATTAAAGGAACCGATCGAATTGAGCTCCTCTCAATTGGGAATGCAGGCGGTCTGACTGTTACCTTAAATGGCAAGACACTCCCCAGTATGGGAAAATCAGGCGAAGTCCTTCGCAATGTGGTATTAACAAAAGAAACCTTAAATCAGTTTTAACGTCAGGGATAAAACTATTGAATAATTAAAAGGAGAGTTTCATTTTGGCAAAAGATTCTTCATTTGATATCGTTTCCAAGGTTGACATGCCAGAGGTCACTAATGCAATTCAGCAAGCACAAAGGGAGCTTGAACAACGGTTTGATTTTAAAAACAGTAAATCCTCCATTGATCTTGAGAGTGATAAAATTATTTTAGTTTCCGATGATGATTTTAAATTAAGTAATGTCGTCGATATTCTGGAAAGCAAACTTGTTAAGCGGGGAGTATCCTTAAGGGCACTAGACTATGGTAAGGTTCAGCCGGCCTCTGGAAATACCGTCAAGCAAGAGGTGAAATTAGTTCAAGGAATTGCCCAGGACAAATCTAAGCTCGTAATTAAGGCCATCAAAGACAGCAAAATTAAAGTGACGGCTTCGATACAGGGTGATGAGATTCGTGTGTCCGGCAAGAACAAGGATGATCTGCAAGCAGTGATCGCTCTTTTGCGAAAAGAAGATTTTGGTATAGAACTGCAGTTTATTAATTTCCGTTAATTATAAGCCTATGTTGCTGTGGCGGCCGTTATATTTGTCCCAGATTGATACTATTTCAATCTGGGACAAATAGTTTATAGGACGTTTATAGCATTGATCTGTGGAAGAAAGAAATATGAATTGCCAAGGCTCTGGCCTTAAATCCGGAATTTTTGTTAATGGATGAACCATTTTCGGCCCTGGATTGAATTTACCGTGAAAAATAAAATGAGTAATTAATGAGTATTTGGAGCAACACTAAGAAAGTATACTATGAGTATTAAAAGACTCTCTGGGATGTATTTCATTCCCCAGAGGGTCTTTTTTCCAATCTTCTCCTAGGACTTTTTTTAGCCGAGAATAAGAAATTTAAAGGAATTTGTCGAGGTTACATTGAATAATATCACTTACTCGAAAATGGAAAGGATAATTTATTGAATGGAAAAATCAACTTTTATTGGATTGGTACTTGCCGTCATTGCTGTCGGACTTGGAATGGTTTTGAAAGGTGCCAGCCTTTCCTCGCTGCTAAATCCTGCAGTTTTTTTAATTATTTTTGTGGGTACTGCTGCATCATTATTTATGGGGTTTCCTTTAGAAGAATTGAAGGTGGTTCCAAAAACTTGCCGCAGTAATTTCTGATATGTTAAGTATGTACCCTGACTACAAAGTAGAGGTTGCAGGGCATACTGATAATATTCTCATCAACAACAATGAGTTTGATTCCAATTGGGATTTGAGTGCCAAACGGTCATTAAATTTTTTAAAGTACTTATTGAAGTCTAATAAGCTTGATGAATCTCGATTTCGTTCGATAGGATATGGTGAATTCCAACCAATTGCTACTAATGATACTCCTGAAGGTCGGGCGAAAAATCGACGAGTAGAAGTAAATATCCTTCGAAATACGATAGAAAGGTGAGACAATGGGAACAAAACAATTTTTGCCTATGAACCGAACAGAAATGGAGGCATTAGGTTGGGATGAATTGGATTTTCTTTTCATTACAGGAGATGCCTATGTTGATCATCCTAGCTTTGGTATTGCTATCATATCACGTGTCTTGGAGAAAAATGGCTTTCGAGTGGGCATTATTGCCCAGCCTAATTGGAAGGAACTTCAAGAATTTCAGGTGATGGGGAAACCCAGGTTAGCTTGTTTGATATCCGGAGGGAATCTCGATTCAATGGTGAACCATTATACTGCTGCTAAGAAAAAGCGCCATAATGATGCCTATTCGCCGGGAGGAAAATCGGGACTTCGCCCTGACCGGGCTACCATTGTTTATTCTAACAGAGTACGGGAGGCCATGCCGGGGGTTCCTGTAATCATCGGCGGAATTGAGGCTTCTTTACGAAGATTCGCCCACTACGACTACTGGAGCAATGAGGTCAGGCGGTCCATCTTGCTGGACAGCCAAGCGGATTTATTGGTTTTTGGTATGGGGGAAAAGCCCATCCTTGAGGTTGCCCGGCGTCTAAACCAAGGAGAGAAAATCGAACAGATCTTAGATGTCCGGGGAACCATGGTTCCCTTACCCGCTGATTCTCTGCCTTCAGACACCTTGGTATTGCCAATCTTCAATGAGGTAACGAAGGATAAGAAAAAATATGCGGAGGCTTTTTGGATTCAATATAATCAACAAGACCCAATTGTCGGGAAATCTATGCTTCAAGCCCATGGGCGAAAAAGCGTCCTGCAAAATAAACCCTCCCTGCCTTTAAGCCAAACAGAGATGGATGCAATTTATGCTTTGCCCTTTATGGGAACTTATCACCCATCCTATGAAGAGCTGGGGGGAGTTCCGGCTATTGAAGAAGTTGAATTCAGCCTAACGAGTGTAAGAGGATGTTATGGATCATGCGCTTTTTGTGCTTTGACATTTCATCAAGGGAGAATTGTGCAAAGCCGGAGTGCGGAGTCTATTGTACGAGAAGCCGAGAAAATGACTTGGAGTAATCGTTTTAAAGGGTATATTCATGATGTAGGCGGGCCAACCGCGAATTTTCGGCGTCCGGCCTGTCAAAAACAATTGTTGAAAGGTGCCTGTTCACATCGGCAGTGTTTATTTCCAGAACCCTGTGTTAAATTAGAGAGTGATCATCAAGAATATATGGATCTTTTGCGTCGCCTTCGTAATTTGCCGAGGGTTAAAAAAGTATTTATTCGTTCGGGTATTCGCTATGATGCTGTATTAGCAGACAAAAAATCAAAGTTTATGCGGGAGCTTTGTGAACACCATGTCAGCGGTCAATTGAAAGTGGCCCCGGAGCATGTCAGCGACTCAGTTCTCCGGCTTATGGGGAAACCCAGCAAGTCGGTTTACGAAGAGTTTGTACATGAGTTTCGCAGAACTAATGAAAAAATCGGCAAACAACAGTACCTTGTACCATATTTAATGTCGTCCCATCCGGGCAGTACTCTCAAAGAAGCCGTAGAATTGGCGGAATATGTCAGAGATATGGGCGTTAATCCTGAACAAGTTCAAGATTTTATTCCAACACCCGGTACCCTCTCCACATGCATGTATTACACTAGCTTAGATCCCAAAACAATGGAACGTGTCTATGTCCCTAAAAAAATGCATGAAAAAGCTATGCAGCGAGCTTTAATTCAATACCGGAATCCCAAGAATTATGATTTGGTTAAGGAGGCTCTTCGCTTAGCTCACCGGGAAGATCTTATTGGCTATGGCCCCAAGTGTTTAATTCGCCCTAAACGACTCCTTCAAGATGATCCGCAAGAAGCGGGTTCAAGGAAACTAAAAAAGCCGACGAGACGTTCAGGAATGAAGAAAAAGGATTCACATGCTAAAGTTCCGATAGCTAGTGCTTCACCGACAAAAGGGGTATCTGTTAAACACAAAGACAGCCATAAAGCCAAGATAAAACATGGAGCCAAGAACAAGTAAAATAAAGTGACTCTAAACCATCTAAAACGGTTTAGAGTCACTTTAATCTCTAGGAAACCTCTTCTCCAAATTCA
Source organism: Desulfosporosinus orientis DSM 765 (assembly GCF_000235605.1). Lineage (GTDB taxonomy): Bacteria > Bacillota > Desulfitobacteriia > Desulfitobacteriales > Desulfitobacteriaceae > Desulfosporosinus > Desulfosporosinus orientis. The sequence goes on along the minus strand of NC_016584.1, from coordinate 3,599,984 downwards.
TCAAGCAGGGTATCTTCAACCTCATTCAGGGGGATTCTGCCTAGTTCTTTGAGATGGCCGTCTTCAGACCAAGTGAGAAAATCTTCGTAAGAAAAGTAGGCTTTATCATAATAAAATTTCTGCAGTGAAAACCAGGTACCCTCCCCGTGAGGATCTTCCTCATAGCGAAGCTGGTAATATTCAGTTTCTTCAAGTTTACTTTGTAAGAAAACAGCTTCTCCTGGCACAATCTGCACGACTTTGGCATCTTCATATTCTCGGTTAACAAATTGAAGGGTAAATGCCTGCAAAGGTATGGAAGTATTACTTTGGGATAAGGAGGAGGGTACTTCAGGTTGTGTGCCGTGATTCAGCGCACCATTATCTTCCCATGAATAAGAAGCATGAGTATTTTGGGTTTCCTCCATCTCTTCTGCAATAGTATCCAGACGGCGGGAAACAACTGAGGGAAAACTGAATTCTTGGCAGGAAGCTGAACGGCAGTGATATACAGGGACATTTTCAATGTACCCCACACCATGAGCCAAATCAATAGGGATGGTTCGAAGGGTCAAATATCCAGTATCTCCGCAACCGCAGGAGTCAATAGGTTTTATAGTGTTATCTTCATCAAACACGCGTGACACCTCTCATAAGTATGTTGGGCTGAAGCTGCCATGGGGATCATAGTCCAATATGCCCATACACTAAATCTAGCCATATAAAGCAAATTTAAAACCACTTGAAGGATAAGCCCAGAAAAGATTATATCACAAAAAGGTTTTGGAGAACGATACTGATTAATCAGCGGATCTGCATAAAAGCAGGGATAGATGGCAGTTAATAAATAATAATATATTGTAATCATGAAATGATTTATGTAGTTTACTTCTATGGAATATTTTTTGACCTTGTGGAACTGTTGGTTTATACTAAGGAAAGTAGACCAAGGATATGAGGTGTAACGTTGACGAAGAAAGTTGCAGTTGTCACTTTGGGTTGTCCCAAAAATCAAGTGGACAGCGAAGTAATGTCAGGATTTCTGGCCCAAAATAACATATTTATCGAAAACCCAGAAGAAGCAGAGATTATTATTGTTAATACGTGTACCTTTATTCAATCTGCAAAAGAAGAATCAATAGAAACCATCTTTGAAATGGCTAATTTAAAAAAATCAGGTGCCTGTAAGACACTTATTGCAACAGGCTGCTTAGCCCAAAGATACGGAAGTGAACTGATGCAGGATATCCCGGAGTTGGATGGGGTTCTTGGAACAGGAAATATTGATGAAATCAATAAGCTGATACATGCAACTGAAGGAACACGTACATCTCTTATTAAAGAAGGCGTACCGGATTTTCTTCATGATGATCTAATGCCCAGAAAACGTTCAACACCGGATTATCTGGGTTACGTAAAGGTTGCTGAAGGTTGTGACAATTATTGTACCTATTGTGTCATTCCTCATGTTCGTGGACGTTTTCGCAGCCGTACAGAAGAATCAGTGATACGTGAAGTGCAGGAGATGGCCTCTCAAGGGGTTAAGGAAATTCTCGTAATGGGTCAAGATACCACGCGTTACGGACAAGATCTTTATCATGAATTCCGTCTGCCCCACCTTATTCGTAAGCTTGCTCGTATTGAAGGAATTGAATGGATTCGATTAATGTACTGTTATCCGGAACGTTTTTCGGATGAACTGATTGAAGTTATACGACAGGAACCAAAGGTTTGTAACTATGTGGATTTACCGTTACAACATGCTGATAATAAGATTTTAAAAGACATGAATCGCCGCGGAACCATCGAACAAGCGGAAGAACTTATCATAAAATTACGCCATAAAATCCCCGATATTACTCTGAGGACGACTATGATCACCGGTTTCCCTGGAGAGACTGCGCAGGAATTTGAAACTATGGTTGATTTTATTGAAAGAATTCAATTTGACCGGCTTGGGGTATTTGCCTATTCCCAGGAAGAAAATACTCCTGCAGGTCAAAGAGAGGATCAAATTCCGCCAAAAATTCGTGAACAGCGTAGAGAAAGGATCATGCAAATCCAACAAAGGATATCTCGAGAACGGCTGAAGCGCTGGGTTGATCAGGTTGTTACAGTGCTGCTTGAGATGAAATTGCCGGATGGGCGCTGGATGGGCCGAACAGAAGGGGATGCTCCTGAAATTGATGGTCAGGTTTATGTTCAAGATACCCAGACCTCATTTCAGGTTGGAGATATGGTTAAAGTTCGCATCCTCGAGTCGGATAACTACGATTTAATGGGAGTGGTTGTCTCGTGAATTTACCCAATCGTTTAACGTTGGCCCGAATTATTTTAATTCCTGTATTTATGGCCTTTTTGCTCTTGCACGTACCTAAAGGTTATACTCTCTTTCCCCATCAAGATCTAGTGGCGGCTGTGATCTTTATTTTGGCAGCTGCTACTGATGGTTTGGACGGCTATATTGCCCGCAAAAAAAACCTGGTTACTAACTTAGGCAAGTTTATGGATCCCTTAGCTGATAAACTGTTAGTTTCAGCGGCCCTAATATCTTTAGTAGAGCTTGGGGAAGTTACAGCTTGGATTGCCTGGATTATCTTGGCTCGAGAATTTGCGGTGACAGGTCTGCGTGCCATAGCAGCCGTTGACAAGGTTGTCATTAGTGCGAGTAAATTGGGTAAAATTAAGACGATAACTCAAGTCATTGCCATTTCAGCAATATTACTCCACGATTGGCCTCTTTCTCTAATAGGGATCTATATTGGTCAACCTCTGCTATACATAGCCCTGTTTTTTACAGTAGTATCGGGAATAGATTATTTGATGAAATCCCGCAAATTGCTGCGCAAATAAGACTCTATTATATTATTTAAATAAAAAATGAGTGCTGAGAATTATTTAAGGTACTCATTTTTTTGTGCATTAATTCCATATAATCTCTCCTCTGGATATAACTTATTTTTTCTGAGTGATATACTCCGTGCTATAATGTCCGTATAGCATAAAGTGTAGCAAATGGAGGAGAATTTATGACAAATCGTCGAATTCTGTTGATTAGCCTTGTTGGGTTTGTGATATTTGGAGTTTTATTAGGAGGCAAGCTAATCTATCAAAAACAGTGGGTCGATGTATCTATTTTAAGTCAGAGTCAGCAAATTCCTGGTGTTGTTTCTGCTGAAGTTGTTAATAAAAATAACGTAAAAGAGATGGATGTCACAACGGATAACCTCACGAATCTTCGCCAAGCAAGTCAAGCACTTGTGAAATTAGCCGATAACATTCCTATTCGATTCCTTGATCATAGAAACGAATCTCTCGAAAAACTATTTGGACAGATGCAATTTGCCATACAGGAAGGAATTGCTGTCGGTAATTTTACCAATATGGAAGAAAGTTTGAGAACCCAGGCAGAAAAAGAGGGTGTCCAATTAGAATTAGAGATGGATAATGAAGCGATCTATCTAATTCTTAATCAAGGACAAGCTCAGCTGATAGAGGTTATTGAACGAAAGGGGCAAGATGAGTTCCTATCCTCGGAAAAAGAATAAAACAATAAGAGAGGGAGAATGTATGTATGAAATATGACATTTTGATAGGGGTAAGCATTGGGGTCTTTGCATTTTTGATGGTCTTAGGTTATAACGTACTGCCCATAGGACTACTGATTGTTACGGGATTTCTTGTCTGGAAGTTTGTTATTTCCCGGCAGTTGGTTAAAAACGGCAATGGCATTGCTATTTCCACCACCGGTGTTGATTTTGAGGATATTGGGGGGCAGAATGTCGCGAAAAAGGAGCTTCAGGAAGCCTTGGATTTCCTGCTGTATTCTGATCGAATGAAAGTTTTGGGAATCCGTCCTCTAAAAGGGATTTTGCTGTCCGGTCCAACGGGAACAGGAAAAACCCTGTTAGCCAAAGCAGCCGCCAGATATACAAATTCCACCTTTCTTTCAGTTTCAGGCAGTGAATTTGTGGAAATGTATGCGGGTGTCGGGGCAGAACGGGTACGTAGTTTGTTTCGCAGAGCAAGAGACATGGTACGTAAAGAAAAGAAAACCAGTGCGATTATCTTTATTGACGAAATGGATATTTTAGGGGCCAAGCGGGGAAGTAATGTCTCCCATCATGAGTATGACCAAACTTTAAATCAGCTCCTTATTGAAATGGATGGACTAAAAATGGATCAAGGAGCTCATATTTTAGTGATGGCAGCGACAAATCGTCCCGAGGCTCTGGATGATGCCTTGCTGCGCCCGGGACGCTTTGACCGGCAAGTTAAAGTTGATCTTCCTGATAAAGAAGGCCGGTTGGCAATATTGAAAATTCATACCACAAATAAGCCCATTGCTCAAGGGACTCGTTTAGAAGAGATTGCCCATGAGACATTTGGATTCTCAGGGGCTCATTTAGAGAGTGTTACAAATGAAGCAGCCATTCTAGCCTTGCGTGAGGAGGCAAATGAGATAACAGAGCGCCATCTCCGTGAAGCTGTGGAAAAAGTAATGTTAGGAGAGAAACTTGACCGCAAACCTACGGAAGAGGAAATCAGACGCATTGCCATCCATGAGAGCGGACATGCAATCCTTGCAGAAAGCGTTCGCCCTAACTCGGTATCTCAGGTTTCCATTCGTTCCAGGGGTAATGCTTTAGGCTATGTGCGTCACTATCCGAAAGATGATCAATATCTTTATACCCAGGCGATGCTTGAAGAGCAGATCATGGTTGCTCTGGCAGGAGCTCTGGCAGAAGAGCAGCTGCTAGGTGCCCGCAGCACGGGAGCTGCAGGTGATTATGAACAGGCCCTGAATTTAGTGGAAAAGATACTTCAGTCAGGGATGTCTCCCTTGGGAGTGACAGATATTTCCCGCTTGAATGCAGATCAACGCCAGTCCGTTACGAAGGACATTTTGGCAGAACTTGAAGAACGAACCATGAAGATTATCGAAGAAAACAAGGAGTCTTTATTAAAGATCACAGAGATTTTAACAACTGAAGAAACTTTAAATGGTGATATACTAAGAACTTACCTGAAATCTATCGCCTGAGAAAAATCCTCCTGTAGCCTAGGCCCTGTCCTTTTCTATAGGAGGATTTTTGTAGTACTCAAAAATAATTTCTTTAACTCCAGAAGGATATTTTTCATTAAGATCAGAAATAATTAACTAGTATGAATCAAAACTCAAAATTAACTCGAATCTTATGATGGTTTCGAGTTAATTTGCGTTGATTATAGGAGAGTGATAAACTATATGAAGGCTGAAATTGTCTCAACTGGAACTGAGTTATTACTTGGAGAAACTCTTAATACAAGTGCTCACTATTTGACAGGGAAACTCTCATCATTAGGTATTGAAGTAGACTATCATACAACAGTTGGGGATAATCCGGGACGATTGGAGCAGGTGTTGTATCAAGCTATTGAACGTTCTGACTTAATCGTAACAACGGGAGGATTAGGACCAACCTTGGATGATTTGACAAAGGAATTAGTAGCCAAAGTCTTGGACTTGGAAATGGAGATAGATGTCTCAAGTTTAGAACAGGTTAAACAGTTCTTTGGACGTAGGAAAGCTCCTATGCCTTCAAGTAATGAGAAACAAGCCTATTTTCCGAAAGGTTCGCAAATCCTGCCCAACCCTATAGGGACTGCTCCTGGTGCCATCATTAGAAAAGATCGTAAAATAGTCGTTATATTGCCTGGCCCTCCTTTTGAGATGCAGCCTATGTTCGATAACTATGTATGGCCGGAGTTAGAACGAATTATAGAGCCAACCTTTGAACGAATGAATGAGCGTGTATTGAAAGTGTTTGGAATTGGAGAATCGGCCATTGAGAAAGTATTGGATGATTTGATGAATCAATCGGACTTTACCATAGCATTGTTAGCTAAAAGAGCAGAAATGCACATTCGTTTGGTGGCCAGATCCGTCCAAACAGCATCAGGGGAGGCAAATGAACGTTTAAATCAAGTTGAAGAAGAAATTCGCCGGCGTTTAGGTAATAAGGTGTTTGGTCGGGATCAGGAGACTATGATAGGCATCGTTGGTCAGGCGTTAAGTGATAGGAATTTGACGATATCATCGGCTGAATCTTGTACAGGCGGATTACTTGGTGCTGCCTTAACCCAAGAACCGGGGAGTTCAAAAATTTACCTTGGTGGAGTTGTAAGTTATTCAAATTCATTAAAACAAGATCTATTAGGGGTTCAAGAGGAAACTCTTAAAGCCTACGGGGCGGTAAGTGAAGAGGTTGCCAAGGAAATGGCAGAAGGAATTCGCTCAAAGACGGGGTCAGATCTATCCATCTCAACCACTGGCATTGCGGGGCCTGATGGAGGCAGTAATGAAAAACCGGTGGGCCTAGTATATATTGGTTTTGCAACGTCTAAGGGTGTTCATGCTGAAAAATTCCAGTTTTATGGTGAACGGGATTCCGTTCGTCAGTTGACCGTTCAAGCTGCTCTTAATAGGATACGTTTATATCTTAAGCAGTGAAAGGAGATTGCAATCAGGTGATGGTTGAACGTTTACAAACCTTTGGCGACATACCCTTAAGCAAACCAATTCTACAAGCTTTATCAGAGATGGGTTTTGAGGAGCCGTCTCCTATTCAGAGACAAGCGATACCTGTAGCACTAGACGGAGCTGATCTAATTGGACAGGCACAGACTGGAACCGGGAAAACTGCGGCTTTTGGAATTCCTGTGACAGAGATGGTTAACTCTAGATTTCAAGCAGTGCAAGCCCTTATTGTTACTCCTACTAGAGAATTAGCAATTCAAGTTTCTGAGGAAATCTCAAAGCTGGGCAAATACCGGCATGTAAAACCCTTGCCAATTTATGGTGGACAGCCTATTGATCGGCAAATTAGGGCCTTGAGAATGGGGTATCAGGTTGTTGTTGGAACACCTGGCAGGTTATTAGACCATTTAAACCGGGGTACCTTGCGCCTTCAACATGTGAAGGTAGTCGTACTGGATGAGGCTGATGAAATGTTGGATATGGGATTTGTCGACGATATTGAAAGCCTTTTGAGAGAAGTTCCTGCAGAAGGCCGGCAGGTTCTGCTTTTTTCTGCGACGATGCCCCCGGGTATTCGGAAATTAGCTCAAACTTATATGAATTCACCTCGTTCGGTTACCGTTAGTCGTGATGAATTGACGGTGCCTCTTATTGAACAGGTATTTTACGAGACTAGAGAAAGTATTAAAGTTGATGCTTTGGGCCGGATTATTGATATGGAGGATATCGGACAGGGTATTATTTTTTGCCGTACTAAACGGGGTGTGGATGAACTTGTCGTAGCCCTTGAAGCTCGTGGTTATTTTGCCGATGCTTTGCATGGAGATTTAAGTCAACAGCAGCGAGATCGAGTTATGAAACGGTTTAGGGATGGAAAGTCGGAGTTGTTGGTAGCCACAGATGTAGCAGCAAGGGGATTAGATATTAATAATGTTACCCATGTCATCAACTTTGATATTCCTCAGGACCCGGTATCCTATGTGCATCGAATTGGCCGTACGGGGAGAGTTGGGCGTAAAGGCCAGGCGATAACTCTGATTTCTCCGAAAGAATATCGGCAGCTGCGTTTAATTGAGAACCTCATTAAAACGAGAATTCGCAGGCAAGAGCTTCCTTCAATGGCCGATATAAGTGAACGACAAGCAGAGAATATTAAGAATCAACTTATAAAAATGATGCAAAGTAATCGTTTGGGTAATTATCGCGCGATTGTTGGTGATTTGCTCCAAGAATATGATTCAATGGACGTAGCGGCTGCCGCTTTGAAATATGCAATCGAAGGAGCTAATGTCGATGAGCTGGAGAATAAAGAAGAGCCCTTGTATGGGAATACCGGAGCCGCCGCCGGCATGGTACGCTTCTTTATCAATATTGGCAGAATTCAGCAAATTCGTCCTCAGGACATTATTCGCTGGATTGCTGATCAAAGCGGCATTTCAGGAAGCTGTATCGGAATCATCAATATCTATGATAAATTTACCTTTGTAGAGATTCCTGAAAAATATGCCGCGCGAGTTCAAAGCTGTATGCATCAAACGGTTATCAAGGGCCGAAAAGTAAGTGTTGAGCCTGCCAAAGCACGTGAGAATTCCAGCCTTTAATGGATGTCAACCAAAGGGACTGTGTAAAAACACAGTCCCTTTAATTTTGTACTATCCTGAAAAATATATAGATCTGGCAAGCATTCTAAAGACCTCCAGGACCCAAAAGTCAGGGCAGCTTCGTCCACAGGAGCGAACCCATTGCATGGAGAGGCGTTAAAGCCCACAAAGCCGCTTCGGGGACACTCGGCCAATCCACACTGCAGGAGTTGGCTTAATGAGCTGCAGTGTGGCGATAAGCTCGTCCGCTTATCGTCATGGCCAGCGTTTCACACCAGGTACTACCCAGAGGTTTGGCATGATAGTGTCCGGTGGACACTTTCGCTCGAAGCGGCTATCTCCAAAGAATACTTATCCGCTGAAGATAGCTCCAGCTATCAAAGCCTTCTCCTCGCTGTCAAAAAATGGAGAACGTTTGTATTTGTTGTCGTTAAAGTATATTCAAATTGACAAGTATCAAAGGGTCCATCTATAATAAGACCGAACAGATGTTTTACTAAGAATTATAACAGTTCAATGTTCTGTACCTAAGGGCATTGACAAGTTTTCTAAAGAATGAGGAGGATAACAGAATGGCTGAAACGAATAAGCTGAAGGCACTGGATATTGCCCTTGCGCAGATTGAAAAACAGTTCGGTAAAGGTTCTATCATGAAACTTGGAGATTCTACATCGGACAGATTTATCGAAGTTATCCCTACCGGTTCTTTGGCATTAGACCTTGCTTTAGGAGTTGGCGGAGTTCCCCGGGGGCGGATTATTGAAATCTACGGCCCAGAGTCATCCGGAAAAACAACCGTTGCCCTCCATATTATCGCTGAAGCTCAAAAATTGGGCGGAGCGGCTGCCTTTATTGATGCGGAACATGCTCTTGATCCAATCTATGCAAAGGCTTTGGGAGTAAACATCGATGAATTACTCGTTGCTCAGCCTGATACAGGAGAACAAGGGTTGGAAATATGCGAGGCTTTAGTGCGCAGTGCAGCTGTAGATGTTGTTGTTCTCGACTCTGTTGCGGCATTGGTTCCTCGAGCAGAAATTGAAGGAGAAATGGGGGACAATCATGTTGGCCTGCACGCTCGGCTAATGTCCCAAGCTTTACGTAAGCTGACAGGGTCTATCAGCAAGAGCAATACCTGTGTTGTTTTTATCAACCAAATCAGAGAAAAGATTGGAGTTATGTTTGGCAACCCTGAAACGACGACAGGCGGGCGAGCTCTGAAGTTCTATGCCTCAATTCGGATGGACATACGCCGCCAAGAAGCGATTAAATCCGGGCAGGATGTCATTGGCAACAAGACGAAGGTTAAGGTGGTTAAAAATAAAGTAGCTCCTCCTTTTAAATCGGCAGATTTTGATATTATGTATGGAGAAGGTATCTCTCGGGAAGGAAGTATTGTCGATATCGGCACTGAAATGGAGATAATCTCTAAAGCAGGAGCCTGGTATTCTTATAATGGAGAACGGTTAGGTCAAGGGCGGGAAAACGTTAAAGAATATTTTAAACAGCATCCGGAGATTGCTGACGAAATCGAGAGGCAAATCCGTTCTCATTTGAATTCTTCGGAAACCCCTGGTTCTGCAGAGGATGATGGCAGCTTTGAGGAATTCTAAACCACGAAGAAGCGCTAAAGAAGCTGCACTGGATTGCCTGTCCCGTCGAGCCCTCACCTATTATGAATTAGAAACTCGTCTCAAGAACAAAGGGTATAACGATGGGGAGATAAATCCTGTTTTGGAAAAGTTATTGGAATGGGGTTATCTCAATGATCAAGAACTGACATTGGCCTATGCCAAAAGCAGATTAAAGCGATTTTCACGTCGGCGGGTGCAGCAAGATTTGCTCAATCGGGGGCTGGCACCTGAATTAATTGATCAAGCCTTAAAAGAGGTTTATTCAAGTGCTGATGAATATCAACAATGCCTGGCATTTGCTGAACAATGGTGGTTACAAGAGGAAAAGAGTTGGGAGCATAAGAATTCATCCGAAAAGACAAGACCCAAAATTCCCCGTGAACTATGGATTAAACAAAAAATATTTCGGAAACTTTCTCAAAGAGGTTACTCATCAGAAATGGTACGAAGTGTCCTTGCAGAGATTCATGAGGATGGGGATGAAGACGACGGTAATCTAGAGGACGTATAGAATTCACCCATTTAGGACAAACTTGACATTGATTGCGATTGATATTAAAATCTTAACAGAGACCTGTCTCTGTTAAGATTTAACCTTTAAAGGTTTTCTTATAGATTTCGTTGTAGTTAGCTAAAATATGGGTTTTATGACTAGCGAGCGAGAATTGTAGGAAACAGGGGTAATACTCCTGTTTTAAAGGTTATGCTTAAAGTGACTGGTTTTGAAGCCAGTTTTTTTTTGTGAAATTATAAAATTAAATTTCAAAACAAAGGAGGTGTATAGACGTATGATGGAAATGTTTATTACAGGCTTGATCTCAGTTCTAGTAGGGTTAGGTCTAGGTGTCTTTGCAGGTTGGCTTTTTCGTAAAACTACTGCGGAAAAAGCTATTGGATCTGCAGAAGAGGAAGCAAAACGGATTGTTGAGAATGCTCTATCCGCAGCTGAAAGCAAGAAACGAGAATCTATCGTTGCTGCAAAAGAAGAAGTTATGCATATCCGCAATGAAGTGGAAAAGGAAACTCGGGAACGGCGTAATGAACTTCAAAGGCTTGAACGCCGCTTGCTTCAAAAAGAGGAGAGTCTGGATCGTAAAATTGAATCAATAGAACGCAAGGAAGAAAACCTGCACCGTAAAGAAAGTGAAGTTGAACAGCTTAAAGAAGAGCTTAATCAAATTGTTGGTAAAGAACAAACCGAACTTGAGCGTCTTTCCGGTATGACCTCTGACGAGGCTAAGCAATTATTACTTAAACGTGTAGAAGAGGACGTTCGCTATGAATCGGCAATTTTAATTAAGGAAATCGAAACTCGGGCCAAGGAAGAAGCTGAGAAACGGGCAAAAAATATTATTGCCTTAGCGATACAGCGATGCGCCGCAGATCATGTTGCAGAAACAACGGTATCTGTTGTTGCGTTACCTAGCGATGAAATGAAAGGTCGGATTATTGGCCGTGAAGGTCGAAACATTCGTACCTTAGAAACCTTGACAGGTATTGATCTTATCATTGATGATACTCCTGAAGCTGTCATTCTATCAGGATTTGATCCAATTCGCCGAGAGGTTGCACGTATTGCTTTAGAGAAACTAATTGCAGACGGTCGCATTCACCCCGCGCGTATTGAAGAGATGGTAGAAAAGGCTCAGAAGGAAGTGGATCAGAAGATCCGGGAAGAAGGAGAGCAGGCGACTTTCGAGACGGGTGTACATGGATTGCATCCCGAGTTAATTCGTTTGCTTGGCCGACTGAAGTTCCGAACAAGTTACGGGCAAAATGTCCTGAAACACTCCACAGAGGTCTCTCATTTAGCGGGATTAATGGCTGCGGAATTAGGTGTCGATATTCAGCTCGCCAAACGTGCAGGGTTGTTGCATGATATCGGTAAAGCAGTTGATCATGATATGGAAGGTACTCACGTTCAAATTGGAGTTGATTTAGCTAAGAAGTACAAAGAATCCACAGATATTACCCATGCAATTGAAGCACATCATAATGATGTAGAGCCTAAGACTATTGTTGCTGTACTAGTTGCTGCTGCAGACGCTGTTTCCGCAGCTCGGCCAGGTGCACGCAGAGAAACTCTTGAAACCTATATCAAACGCCTGCAAAAACTCGAAGAGATTGCTGAAAGTTTTGAAGGTGTGGAAAAATGTTTTGCTATTCAAGCAGGGCGTGAGGTTCGCATTATTGTGAAACCTGACAAAATTGATGACGTTCTCGCTCCGCGGGTTGCTCGTGAAATCAGCAAGCGGATTGAAGAGGAACTTGAATACCCAGGGCAAATTAAGGTTGTTGTTATTCGTGAGACTCGTGCAGTTGATTTCGCAAAGTAATTATAATCCTAAACTATTTGATCAGGCGGCCCAAGGGGCCGCCTGACTTATGTTTCGAATCATTCCATAAATGACCAGTCTAAATGAAGTGTATTTCAGCAGGAGATTGTTGTATCATGCCGAATAGTATGCATGATAGGACAGCGGAAGAGAGGGCTGAAAACAAGGATGCTAAGTAATCTAAACTATTATGACAGCGGATATTATCAAGATGGAGTTGGATTATTAACCTCCATTTTAATGAGATATTCTGAGGTGGGATCGGTTCACTATTGGCGTGAAGAGCATGCTCTAAAATTTACATTTATGGTTGAACAGATTGTCGATGTGACTGAATTGTATGAACTTCTCAAGCCGGCATTGGAGTTCTTTCATAAGCTTGAAGGACTAAGAATGAGATTATTCGATATTAAGTGCAGGACTGAAGAGAGTATTTGTGTTGTAACCATAACTCGAGATCTAAGCAGTATGACGCAACGTGAAGTAGGACTCATTGTGGAGCTTTTAAAAGGAAAATACAAAAAGCATATGATTTTCGATGAATTATATCTGCCTAAAGATGAACAAATTTATCAAGAGGAACAAATTAGTCAAATGCTGACATCTATAAAGACCAAGGACATCAATAAGAACATAATAGCTTTGCGAGATGAAGGAAAAGTATTAGTTTTTAAAACTCAATAGGACTTATGGTCTTTTTCCTGAAATTACAAAAATGAGTTATGATCTTGACGAAATAATGGTATCCTATTGGATAAAGGACAGGCAAATTTTAAATGGGAAAGGGGGTTTAGCAGATGCGAGTGCTTTTTATTGGTGACATAGTCGGAAAACCAGGCAGAGAAGCGATTAAACGGTTTTTAAAACCGCTTCAGACAGAACATAACATTGATGTTATCATAGCTAATGGTGAGAATGCCGCGGCAGGAAAAGGATTGACAAAGGAAATCGCCCAAGAGCTTTATAATTATGGTATTCAATTTTTGACTATGGGAAATCATGTTTGGGATCATAGAGATATTATGAATTTTATTGATGGTGAGTCCAGGCTTGTACGACCGGCCAATTATCCTGTGGGAGCACCTGGTCAGGGCTATGGATTTATACGAACTATGGGTAAGAAGATTGGGGTTCTGAATCTCTCGGGGCGTGTCTTCTTACCTTCTCTGGATGACCCCTTTAGCGGAGCAATACGTTGGATAAATCAGATCAAACAAGAGACCCCCATCATTATCGTGGATTTTCATGCTGAGGCAACTTCAGAAAAGGTTGCTTTAGGGTGGTTTCTCGATGGCAAAGTTAGCGCGGTTATTGGCACCCATACACATATTCAAACGGCAGATGCACGTTTACTGCATCAAGGAACAGCCTATATAACGGATGTAGGGATGACAGGACCCAAAGATTCTGTATTAGGTGTTAAAAAAGAAATCATTATTAATCGCTTCTTAACTCAGCTGCCGGCAAAGTTTGAATTAGCCAGTGGTCCTATCCAGTTAAATGCGGTTGTCATAGATATTGATGACGAGACCGGAAAGGCCCAAAGAATAGAAGCGATTCAATTATTTAGTGAAGCCTAGGCTTTGGATATGGCTGGACTTATAAAATCTGAAAATTCTTATCTCCAATAGAGGATTTTGTCTCCTCCCTCTCGAATACATATATTCTAAGATGTGGTAATACTTGTAAATCAATTCGAGCAGGAGGATGTGTTCTAATGGAAGTATTAAAAGTCTCAGCAAAATCAAGCCCGAATGCGGTTGCAGGAGCTCTTGCGGGGGTACTTCGTGAAAAAGGCGGGGCTGAGTTGCAAGCTATTGGCGCCGGTGCACTCAATCAAGCTGTCAAGGCGGTTGCCATTGCTCGTGGTTTTGTAGCACCAAGCGGCGTAGATCTTGTCTGTATTCCGGCATTTACTGATGTTTTAATTGAGGGAGAAGAAAGAACTGCTATAAAGTTGATTGTTCAATCCCGTTAAGTGACTGTAGGGAAAGAGGTAATGAAATAGCACCTGTTTGTTAATTCAATTAGCAAACAGGTGTTTTATATCATCATTTGCCTTTCAAAATCCCAAACGTTTGGGAATATTAGGGCAATTGTAGAGAGGGGAAAGAGTTATATGAGTGAGTTTTCGATTATTGATGGTCATTGTGATAGTCTCCTTGATTTTGTCAATGGAAAAAGGACGCTGCTGGCCCCCTCAGAAGGAGGACACTGGGATACTTCCCGCGCCAGATCTGCTGGAGTGGCCCTTCAGTTTTTGGCAGCTTTTATTGAGACCAGGTATAAACCATCCTTAGCGACACAGCGGGGGTTGGAATTGATTGATGGAGCTCGGCGTTTCATTGCCGGTCATGGGGATCAAGTATTCCAAGTGTTGGAGAAAGAGGATCTTAGGGGAATTCCTGACCCATCCCGGATTGGGATTATATTGAGTGTAGAGGGTGGAGAAATTTTAGGAGATCAACTTTTTATGCTGGATACTATTTATCACTTAGGGGTCAGAGCTTTAGGAATAACCTGGAATCAACGCAACGCCTTAGCTGATGGGGTAGGAGAGAAGACTCAAAGCCGGTTAACCAATTTAGGCCAACAAGTTATTTTGCGTATGAACGAATTGGGAATGCTGATAGATGTCTCCCATCTTAATGAGGCAGGCTTTTGGCATGTCTTGGAGTTGTCTCAAGACCCTATTGCAGCGACTCATTCTTGTGCTAAAGCCTTATGTGATCATCCTCGCAATCTGACAGACCAACAACTTAGAGCACTTTCAAAGCATGGGGGTGTAGTGGGAGTCAACTTCTATCCCAGTTTTTTAACTCAGACAGGTCAGGCAGAGCTAAAGGATGTGGTTCGCCATATTTGCCATATTGCGGAGGTTGCAGGAGTGGAAACCGTTAGTTTAGGATCGGATTTTGATGGGATTACTGAAGTGCCTAAAGGACTTGAACATGTTGGAGATTTTGGAAGTTTAGTTGATGAGTTGCTCAAGGCAGGGTTTAGTACTCAAGAGGTTGATAAGATTTGCAGCGGCAATTTTATGCGTTTATTGTCAAAGGTGTTAAAATAGTAGGAGATCTATCTGCAGAAACGAGGTTTAAAATGTGACACCAGCAGTTACCCTATATGAGGCGGATTTACATTGTCATACAACGGCATCGGACGGATTATTGTCACCTAAGGAACTTGTCTGTCTAGCCTCACAGAAAGGCTTAAGAGGCATTGGTATTACAGACCACGATACCATAGAAGGGTGGAAAGAAGCTGACGATGCTGGAAGGCTATATAATGTCAAAATTCTTAAAGGGATCGAACTTAATACCAATAGCCAAGGCAAAGAAGTTCACATTCTTGGCTACGAGCTTGACAGCTCCTCTGTTCATTTAAAAGCCACTCTAAAATACCTTCGAGAAGCCCGTGATCTGCGCATGCAGGAAATCCTCAAGCGTCTAAGCAATGAAGGAATTAATCTTTCTCAAGAGGAAGTTCGTATCTTCGCCAAAGGCGGATCCATTGGACGACCTCATATTGCCCAGGCCTTAATAGAGAGGGGCTATATTAAAAGCATCCAGGAAGGGTTTGAACGCTATATTGGAGTGGGAGCACCGGCTTATGTTCCCAGTTATAAGTTAACTCCTGAAGAAGGCATCGAGGTCATAAGAAATGCACGGGGCATACCGGTACTGGCTCATCCAGGGATGGAGCAGCTTGAAGAAAAAATTCCAGGCTGGGTTAGGATTGGTCTGCAAGGAATTGAAGTTTCTCATTCTAAGCATAGTCTTGAGGATGAAGTTTTGTATCGAGCTATTGCTCAAAAATACAAACTGCTTATGACCGGAGGATCAGATTTTCACGGAGAAGCCCGCAAACCGGGAGTAGAACTTGGTCACTGGGGAGTTTCTCTCAGTGTTCTTCAGCAAATTAAGAAATTAGCTCATCGAGGTTAAATATAATTTCAACTTGATTTGGCAGGTCTTGATAAGCAAATGGTTTAAAATGCGTTTTTCCGGCATAGACTATAACTATCGAAGAGCCGGGGAGGCGTAAAGATTGGATTCAACAGATGAAATAAAGCTGCTTAGAGCACGGGTAGGGGAACTTGAACAACGAGTAGAGCATTTAAGAGTCAGTCGTCGAGTACTCATGAATTTATTAGAGAAAGTTGAACGAGAAAAAGTGGCATTAGTTCGTCACCTTGAAAGGGAAAATATTCGCTTGCAGCGAGATAACAAACGTTTTGCCAAATGGATTTTCTCTAAAAACAAGGAACTCGTGGAACTTCAAGATAAAATGGAATCCCAGTAGCCTTGGTTTCAGTTAGTGGGTGTTATCGGCTTGTTCCAAGATAAATCCTAACTTTGAAGATGGATTATGATGTTCACGAATCAAGAGGCAAATTTCCGAATTTAAACCTGCTCTTTCTGCCAGGTGAGCGCCCCAAAGGGCGTGCCTGGTATTTATTTTTAAGGGGAGGGAAAAAATAGAGTTTCCTTTTTCCAGGCAGAAACAGAGAGAGCGAGGGGCTTTCTGTATTAAAACAACATAGACTCGTTCCCAGAGGCGAATCGAGACCATGGATTTTCCGCAGTCATGAAGGAGCGCGGCAATCATAAGATTATGAAACTCACTAAGTGGTAAGTGGTGGTTAATCTTAGCGATACTTCTTGCCACATCAATAGCGTGCCGTTGCTCAGGCCGAGATTGTTTAAGAAAGAGTTCAGCTGCCTGAGGAGGCAGGTGATTTACTGCCCAACGAAGATCAGAAGGCATGATGCTTGAAAAAATAGCCCGATAAAATTGGTGTGCTCGATAGAACATGTTAGCCTCCCTCCATTTTCTTATCATAAAAGGCTTAGCGCTTATTGACAAGTTAGAATATCCATTTTTTTAATACTTAGCAGAAAAAATAACTTATGACTAAAGTATACAATAGACATGTTTTTTTGCTTGATTTCTGATATACTAATTAGAAAACTATTGGGAAGGGAGCTAACCATGTCCGACCGTATTATCAAAGAAGCCTTAACGTTTGATGATGTTCTCATTGTTCCTGCTAAATCTGAGGTTTTGCCTCGAGATGTTGATGTCAGTACTTATCTTACCAAAAAGATAAAATTAAACATTCCCCTAATGAGCGCAGGCATGGACACTGTAACGGATTCTCGAATGGCAATATCTATTGCCCGGGAAGGCGGAATAGGGATTATTCATAAAAATATGAGTATTAAGCAGCAAGCCTTGGAAGTAGATAAAGTCAAACGCTCTGAACACGGTGTTATCACTGATCCCATCTACTTAAACCCAACGGATAACATTATGCAGGCATTGAAGCTTATGGAACGCTACCGAATTTCCGGAGTTCCCATTACTTTAGAGGGGAAACTGGTGGGCATTTTAACTAACAGGGATTTGCGCTTCGAAAAAGATTATAACCGTCTGATTTCCGAAGTTATGACAAAGGAGAATTTAGTGACAGCCCCTGTGGGAACAACCCTTGAACATGCCCAGGAAATATTGGGACAACATAAGATTGAAAAGTTGCCAATTGTCGATCCTGAAGGTATGTTAAAAGGTTTAATAACCATTAAAGATATTGAAAAGGCACGGCAATATCCCAACTCTGCCAGGGATGAAAGCGGTCGCTTAATTGTTGGTGCAGCAGTAGGGGTTACGGCAGATACCCTGCAGCGGGCTGAAGCTCTTGTAAAATCCCGTGCCGATGTTATTGTCTTGGATACAGCCCACGGACATTCCAAAGGGGTTATTGAAATGGTTAGTGTCTTGAAGGAGCGTTTTCCGGAGACTCAGATTATTGCCGGTAATGTTGCGACAGCAGAAGCAACTCGTGATTTAATTGAGGCAGGTGCCGACGGAATTAAGGTTGGGATTGGGCCAGGATCGATTTGTACAACACGAGTTGTTGCCGGAATTGGAGTTCCTCAGATTACGGCGGTGATGGATTGTGCTGAAGAAGCAGAGAAATATGGAATTCCCGTCATTGCAGATGGTGGTATTAAATTCTCCGGTGATATTGTTAAAGCCTTAGCCGCTGGGGCGCGAACGGTTATGATAGGCAGTCTGTTTGCCGGAACAGAAGAGAGCCCCGGAGATCTTGAAATCTATCAGGGCAGAAGTTTCAAAGTATATAGAGGTATGGGATCCATCGGAGCTATGAAAGAAGGCAGCAGGGATCGATACTTCCAAGAAAAAGATCAAAAGCTTGTTCCCGAAGGAATTGAAGGCCGGGTGCCGTATAAAGGACCGGTTTCTGAAACAATCTATCAAATGATCGGAGGATTGCGAGCCGGGATGGGGTATTGCGGAACCCCTAACATAGAAGCGTTGAGAACTAAAACTCGTTTTATCCGCATTACTTCAGCAGGACTTCGTGAAAGTCATCCTCATGATGTAACAATTACGAAAGAAGCACCAAACTATAGTTAATAAGATGACAATCAAAGATTGCTTTTGATGATGGGGAGGGAGTATAACTCTCTCCTCACTTAATATGGGGTTAGCACTTCACTGAGCGCCTAAGCCTGAAACTTTTAGCATAAGACAACGTTTTATGCAGATTAGGGAGGTACGCATGAATTTCGCTTTCTGGCGCTATCAGCTTATTTTATGCTTATTGTTAATATTTTGGGGGGGATTTTTTGATTCCAGCGGAATTCTCAATCAGTTGGCTTTAAACTTCGCCATCTTTTATCCTCTTGGTTTTTTAGTAGGGTATCGGAGAAAATATGAGGACCCTCGTACTGCTTACATTGCGGCCTTTCTCTTTAACCTTTTTTCGTATTTGATGGCATATGTTGTTGAATTTCCTATTGAAAGCTGGTTAATCGTGGTATTGGATTTTGCAAGTCTGATAGTTTATCTTCAAGTTGGAATGTACTTTGGGCATCGTGCTCAATCTAGGGAGTGAACAATAATGAAAATTGTCATTGCACCAGATTCATTCAAGGGTTGTTTAAACGCTTTTTCTGTTGCTCAAGCCATGAGCAGGGGGGTTCAACAGATTTATCCTTCCTGTGAGATTGATTTGATCCCCATGGCAGATGGAGGGGAAGGCACCGTGGAAGCAATACTAAGTGCAGTTCCTGGTGAGAAGGTCAAGGTTCAGGTCACAGATCCTCTTGGCCGCCCTATTGAAGCTATCTACGGCCTTATCGAAGGTGGGTCCACGGCCATTATTGAGATGGCAGCTGCTTCCGGTTTAACCCTTCTATCTGAAGCAGAAAAGAATCCTCGCCTTACTTCCACTTATGGTACTGGTTTAATCATTAAAGATGCACTGGAACGAGGGGTTAAGAAAATTCTTCTCGGCATCGGAGGTAGTGCCACTAATGACGGAGGAGCCGGCTTAGCCGCTGCTTTAGGAGTAAGGTTACTGGATAAGCATGGGAAAGAGCTGTCCCCGGGAGGAGCGGCTCTTAGGGATCTCGCTGAAATTGACATGTCGAAGATCAATCCACGGCTCTCTGAGGTGAAGATTGAGGTCGCCTGTGATGTTCAAAATCCTCTGTGCGGCCCTATGGGCGCCAGTGCAGTGTATGGGCCTCAAAAAGGAGCAAACTCTGAAGATATTCGATATTTAGATAAAGCGTTAAAGAATTTTGGGGAACAACTGAGCAGCATTGCAGGTATAAATCTTTTGGAATTGCCCGGCGGAGGTGCTGCCGGAGGACTTGGGGCAGGAAGTGTTGGTTTTTTAGGAGCACAACTGCGGCCGGGTTCAGAAATTGTTTTAGAGGTTGCAAATGCGGAAGCTAAAATAAAAACAGCAGATTTAGTTTTAACAGGTGAAGGAAGAACGGACTTTCAGACAGCCTATGGTAAGGTACCGGTTGGGGTTGCTGCCTTAGCAAAAAACCATAATGTACCTGTGCTGGTAATTTCAGGGTCGGTGGATGGCTCCCCCGATGCTCTCAGTAGTCATGGCATATGTACCTGTTTTAGTGTTTCTGAGGGGCCAGTTACCTTGGAGGAAGCCTTCGTTAAAGCTGAGCAGCAATTAGAACGGGCAGTTTGGAGGATTCTGGCCGTCTGGAAACTTGGCAATGAATCTATGCTCAAAGCCAATAGAACATAAAGAAAACCCGGATTTGCCGAGCCTTAGCGAAGGTAAATCCGTTGGTTGCACTTATGCTTCAGACGACGAAGACACTGTCTTCGCACGGGTTAAACCTTCTTGCAGCACTATCTTCGCACGTATTAGCCATCTTGCAGTATGCAACAAAAGTTATACTTTCTGATTAGTATAAAAAATAATAGAATCCCCCCTTTCTGCAGAAGGAAAAAAATGGAAGTTGTAGAATATAAATTATAGTAAATGTTTGTTGGCAAACACTGCTGTACAAAGGGGGATTGTAAAGTGGCAGAGTTGTCACGGAGAGAGCGGAAGAAAAAAGAAACCCGTGAAAAAATATTCTTTAATGCTATGCAGCTATTTCGTACCCAAGGATTTTCAGCAACATCTGTAGAACAGATTACCCAGCAAGCAGACGTTGGCAAAGGGACTTTTTATAACTATTTTCGAACAAAAGAGGCAGTTGTCAAGGAGTTTTCAAGAAGGTCCTGGCAAGATATTGCCCGAACAGGGAGACAAAAAGCCAGTTTATGTACTCGGCAGCGATTGGAGAATCTTCTTCAAGACTGGGCTGAATTTATGATAAAGGATCGGGAGATAGCCTGGGTTACCGTACGAAGCCGAGAAGGAAAGGATTATGATCTGAGCTTACATTATGGTTTACTGGCGATCATAACGGTTGGTCAAGAAAATGGTGAAATCAGTAGTTCCTTCAATCCTGCTTTTTTAGCAGAAAGTTTGGAAGGTATGATGATTCAGCATTTTATTCGTTGGTTTGTTTCCGGGACAGGGGATTTGCATCAAGAGTTAAGTCACGCCCTCTCAGTCTTTTGGGACGGACTCTCAGAAAAGAAGCAAGAGGCTTGATACTTATTCATATCCCTTCGTTGTATGCCATAGAGTACAACGGAGGGATTTTTGATGGAAGAACGAAAGACGCCAAGGGAGTTAGGACTTTGGATGGGGATAATGCCGGTTGGCAAGAACAACGATATCACAGATGTTCCAGGAGTAAGGGTGGGGCATGTTTCCTTAATTCAAGGCAGCGGACCGCTCCTGCCCAATGGCAGGGGCCCGGTCAGAACGGGTGTGACAGCTATTTTACCTCAATTCGAAAACATTTATCGTCAACCTTGCACAGCAGGAATAAGTGTCATCAATGGTTATGGAAAGTCTGTTGGCGTTCCTTTTATTCAAGAGATGGGACTATTAAATTCCCCGATTCTATTAACGAATACTTTAAGTGTCAATGACGTTGCCAATGGAGTTATTACATACCTATTGCAACAAAATCCGGAAATTGGTAATGATGCTCGAACGGCGAACATTGTGGTCATGGAGTGCGATGATTCTTACCTGAATGATATAAGAGGCCGCCATGTTAAGCCTTGGGATGCCATCTTGGCTATACAGCGTGCTGCAGTGGGTCCAATTCAACAGGGCAATGTGGGTGCGGGAGTGGGAATGTCCTGCTTTCAAATGAAAGGAGGAGTAGGAAGCTCTTCTCGCATTGTTCAAACTAAAAGCGGCGTTAGTTATGTATTGGGAATGCTGGCTTTGGCGAACTTTGGGCTGCTGGAAGATTTTCAATTATCTGGTGTACCCATTGGCCAGTTATTACCACAACAGTTAGGATACATACCGGGTTCTCTGATTCTTGTCGGAATAACGAATGCCCCTTTATCACGTTGGCAATTAACCCAACTTGCATGCCGAGCCGAATTAGGAATGGGGCGCACAGGTTCCGTTTCTATGACCGGAAGCGGAGACTTCTGCCTTATAGTCAGCACTTATAGCGGAACTAAGAACAACTATTTGTCAGATTGGGATTTGGATGAGTTTTTTCGAGCTGTGACGGAAGCAACGGCAGAAAGTATTTGGAACTCCATGTTTTTAGCTCAGACAATGGAAGGGAGAGACGGGCATATTCGTTATGCTTTGCCGATTGAGGAGACCTTACGGCTGGTTCGCAGTTGGCAAGGTGGTTTATGATATTGAATATTGGCAATGCCAAGTAAAATAAGATATTTGGTGGATAAAGTGTCATGATCTTTATACTTAGCGCGTAAACATCCATATGGAGAAACGCTAAGGGAGGGTCATTGTTGAGTATTACCTGGAACGAAATCTGGGAAACTCATCCAGATGTTTTTATTGTTAATAGATGGAAGGAGTATCCTGAAGACAAAAAAAAATCAAGTCGTCTTCCACCTCAATATGCTTATTTTATGGGGGGGGAGACCACTTTACGAGTGGGAATAATTGCTGCCTTATCAATAAATCGTGAAGAGGAATTTCTTTTAGCGGGTTTGTTATGGGGACACAGGCTCAGCAATGGCGCTAAGACTGTAATTTATTATGTTGCACCAGATTTTACCCCCTCTTTTTTAACGGGGTTGTCAAAAATCGGTGGAACTATTGATGCAAGAGCAGTCTATTGGCGTGAAAAACTAACGCCTAGTCTTTATCCGATTCCTGACAGACAACAACTTAAACGACCGCGCTACACTTTAGGGGAAGAACGTCCGGACTGGAAACGTTGGGGAAAAGGTTTGAACCCTGTGGCAAGGCAGCAACTTGTAACTGTCAATGATTTTTTTCATCAATTATCAAGTCGTCAAGTTCGTACCATTATCAAAAATCAAACTATTAATTTTCTCTGGGGCAATTTTGAAGTTGCAGAAGTTAGGCGCAAAGGTAAAAAATTTGAGCTAAATACAAAAGTAAAGTGGCTTAAGATAAGAGAATTAACCCTGAAATGGCATAAGCAAGGCTGGGTTGATTCATCCGGTTCGTTAAATTCAGATTTTTGCAGTGCAGTTCTGGAAGTCCTCGATTATCTGGAATCTTTAGAGCAAGAAGGTAAACTTCGTCCTTATGACCATCTTGAGTTATTACTTCATCAAGGAGCAGGTGCCATCAACCTGATTTGGGGAAGCCCATGGGCTTGGCCATGGCTGCCAAAAGATCGTGGAGAAAACTGTGTGAGCGAATTGGAAGAATGGTTCTTTTTCCAAGGAAATGGCCAGCTTAGTGTCGTATGCCCAATTTTTGAAAAGCCGCTCCTGCGTGCTGCACGAAGCATTTTATTAGCATCTGTATTAGAAGGAAGCATGCTATTAGTTGGCGCTAAAGATAACCATGGCAATCCTTTAGCCTGGGATGGCCGTGTACATTGGCTTACTACTCTTAGCAAAGAGGAGGAGCTTCGGCGTTGTTATTGTTGGCTGAACGATGAAGAAAAGTTTCCCATTTGGACACTGCCTGCAAATTGGCAGGAAGAAGGAATTTACCAATTGAACTGTCAAAGTAACTATTTTAATCATTCTCTTATGCAGAAAGATTATCTCTCAAATTCACTAGACTAGGAATATCAATGGTGACTTTTGTCCCGCTAGAAAGGGGATATTCAGAAAAAGTCAGTTTTCCTTGATGAGTAAGAATGATTTGTTGAGCAATAGTTAAACCTAAGCCAATGCTTTCTTTTTGGGTCGTAAAAAATGGATCGAAGACACGGTGGCGGAGGTTTTCAGGGATACCCGGTCCTTTATCGATAATGTTAATACTAACATAATTATCTTGTTCAGTAAGGCGTATTCTCACATTTTCTCCTTTGGGTGATACTTCAATGGCGTTATTGAGAATTGATAATAGTGCCTGGAGAAGTTGTTCGCGGTCGGCTATGATATAGACTGGGTGGGCAGGAAATTCAAAAATCACTTGGACGTTTTTTTTCTGGGCAATTTCTTGTGCACATTTGGTTATAGAGGGGATGGCTTCTACGAGGTTAAGTCTTTCCATTTGGGGGGCAGAAGGACTTGTCAATAGGATGAAGCTGTTAAGGAGCTGCTCAATAGTTTGGATCTCCTGAAGAATAAGCTGCTGATAAGGACGATAAGTTTCAGGCCAGCGTTCAGGTGTGATCAGCTGCATAAACCCTTTAATGGTTGTTAAGGGATTGCGTATTTCATGAGCTAAGCCTGCAGAAACTTGACTAATAATGGAGAGCTTTTCTATTTGCAGAGAAAGCTCCATTCTTTTTTTTGCGTCACTAATATCAAAAATGGTTACTAAAATACCGGACGGAGTATTGTGATCAAGCAGCAGGCGAGTTCGGAATTTGAGATGTTTAGTTGTCCCTGCATGAGATTTCCAGGTGAAGTCACCATTCTCAGGAAAATTGTTTAACTGGAAATTTGGCAATATCCCTAAAACATCGAAGATTGGTTTGCCAATTAAGTAAGACGCAGATAGCGATAGAAGAATAGAGGTTTGTGGGCTGGAGTCTATGATTACCCCCATATTGTTAAGCAATATTACAGCTTCATGGGAATAGTCAACAGTTTGAACTAGTGGGGGATTTTGTTTTAGGAGAGCTCTCATCGTTTTTAGCTGACGATGATGGAAGGCTCGTTCTTTTTTTTCTCTTTGCTCTATAACAATCATCGTACCTATAAGAAAAGCAATGTGTACAACTATTAAAGTAGGGGACATAAGGTTGGGACTGACGTGGGTGTAGATTATGTATAGGGATGTAAATAGAATCCAAATCTTTCCCCAGGTGTAGTACCAAAGCTCGAACCAAAGAATCAGGATGATCAAAGGGATGGATTTTAACAGGATAGACAAGTAATCTGGAATAGGTATAATATCACATAGGGCAATGATGATGATCATAATCATAAACGTTAAAAAACTAATCCATAGTTTTTGAGGAATCACATTGACAATCTCCTTCCAGAAATTACTATAAGTAACACACTGAAATAGTGTAACACATGAAAGCGTAAAAAAATGTAAGAAAAAGGAGATTTGTTAAAGATATGTTTCTCTTTAAAAGTGGCTTAAAATGCTGTTTTATAGAAACAATAAAAAATACAAATTTCCAAATATCCGACAAATAAATAAAATTGAAAAAGATATGCAAGAATATAATATATAGTGTATAATTATGCAAAAGAATATAAAGGGGATTTTTATACATGAAATTGCGTAAGGCACGAATTTCGGATGTCGAAGCCATGATGCTACTTATTAACAGCAATGCTCAAGAAGGACTCATGCTTCCTCGCTCAAGAAATATGCTGTATGAAAACATCCGCGAGTTCTTGCTGGCTGAAGTGGATGACCAATTAGTAGGAGTTGCTTCGCTGCATATACTTTGGAGCGATTTAGCTGAGATAAGAGCGTTAGCAGTTGCAACTGGCTACAAACGGAGAGGGATTGGAAGCCAGATCGTTAAAACTCTGGAAGATGAAGCCAGAGAACTTGGGATTGCAAGAGTTTTTGCGTTAACCTATCAACCGGAGTTTTTTAAATACTGTGGATACGAGGAAGTTAATAAAGAACAGATGCCTCAAAAAGTATGGAATGAGTGTATTAATTGCATAAAGTTTCCAAACTGTGATGAAATTGCAGTCAGCAAAACTCTCTAATAAACTTGATGGTCAATAGCTTTTATAGCTGCTCATAGCATAGATCTGATTAAAGAATGCCGAACCTTGCGGGTTCGGCATTAACTGTCATATAGAACCATTTTCCGTCCAACTACATAGTTAATATTATGGCATGTGCTAAATATTGAAGACGGAGAGAGTTCTATGGAGCTTAAAAAAGAGATTAATGAATGTCTTGACCAGGCAAGGTCTTATGTTTCAGAGGGAATAGAACAAATTTTATCAGGAAAACTAGATGAATCACACAGTGTTTCTTCAAGCCCTGGAGCAACTGCACTGGCTTCCTTGGCGCTTCTCGCTGTTGGTACAGGATTTGAAAATGCGCAGAAGAGAGGAATTACATGGCTGAAGCAACAAAACCATGGCGGTTGGGGTAAGTTTCCCGGCGATAAGCCTGATGAAGAAATAACTCAGATAGTAAGAATGGTTCTTAATGGCAGTGAAGGCGGATGGAAAGCTAAAATAATGCTTTTGTCTCAGCTAAAGCGGTTTTCCAGTGTCATATTGTCATTAGGACAACGAGTCGTTCCAGGATTAGAAGGGCCCACACCCGAAGAAATACAACTACCGACCATTCTTGAAGTTCGAGTTTTAAATAAGCTGCCGATATATGGCAGGTCCGTTGTTGTTGCGGCCTCATTGCTTGCCTCGGAGTCACAAAAGGGGATTCAAGATGGGCTGCAATATCTTTTAAAAACTCAAATGGAAGACGGTTCATGGGCAGAAGATATTGTTGCAACAAGTATGTCTATCATGGCCATTATGAGCAAAGGGTATTATACTGAACAAACTCAAAAAGCGGGTCGGTGGCTTGTACAGAAACAATACCTTAGCGGTGGATGGCCGGCTTTTGATCAATTAAAAATATGGGCAGTTGGGTGGGCGGTTAGTGTTTTTGGTGAGACAATCCGGAAACCTTCAGAAGTATCTTGGATGGAAGAGGCAGTCGATTGGTTGAAAAGGGCTCAAAATAAAGACGGAAGTTATGGAAGTACTCCACCATTTACTCACCCTGATTTAGACGATACAGCAGTTGCCTTGATTGGCCTGCATCAAGTTTCAGGTGAGAGAAATCAACCTGGAATACAACTTCTGTATCGACTGCAAAACCGTGATGGCGGTTGGAGTACGTTTCCGAGTTTTCAAGGCATTCCTCCTCATATTCAATCAGAGTTTCCAGTCTATATTCCAAGTGTTGATGTCAGCATTCATGTACTGGAAGCATTATGGAGAAGTTCCCGTTCTCAAGAAAGCAGCATTTGGCGCGGACTTCAATGGATTTTGGCCCAGCAAAACCAGCAAGGGGCTTTTCCGGCCTCGTGGTTTGAGGGAGATGTCTATAGCACGGCACAGGCTTTAGAGTTGTTTAGTAAGTGGAAATTCAATTGGGATCACTGGGATATGGCTCGGCACATGTTTGTGGCCAGAAAAAAAGGTCAAGATTATTTAATAAAAGAACAGGATGATAATGGCAGTTGGGGTTCAGTAGTTGAAACAGGATTGGCTATATCAGGTTTATGGCGTTACATGAGAAGTGTTCCGCCTGGCGTTATGGAAAAAGGTATAAGAAACCTGCTGACTATGCAGTATAAAAATGGTTCTTTTCAACCATCTTTTCGAGGAATTTATGCCAAAGGGTGGAATTATGAAGAACCTTTAACAACTTGTTTAACTGCCATACGGGCGTTGCAGCGTTATCAGAGATTATATAAAGCTTCATTTTTTAGGTGATTGTATCAAAAATACCCTTCATACGATGTATGTGAGGGTATTTTTTATTGGCAGTGTTTGTTACTCGATAAATATTTACGAAGTCGAGATCCAGTTATTGATTTTTATTAAGAATGGTATGGAGAAAATTCCACTGAAAATCCAGATAAGCGTTTCTCATCTCATATTCACTCAAGCCTTTGGAGAGGAGATAATCACGAGCTGATATTTCAAAATCACGAATAAATCCCAGGACCTCTTCAGAATGACTTGACATAATTTTCACCCTCCATTTCGTAACTTATGGTTTGTCCAATTCTGCCATAACTTAAAAGTATTATACTTATTATAGAAAACTTTCTATAAAAAAGCTGTTGGAATAAAGAAAATTCAATTTGAAGCAAAAGGAAAAAGAATGGTGAACTAGTAAGTTTTTTTGTGGATTTTTGTTGAATGATTATGAACTGATGGGCAATTACGCCAGAGAGATATGTCGATAAGGAGACGATTTCCGGCATGATAGTGTTTTTTGGCATCAGAAAAGTTTTCAAGGCGAAAATAACAGTCAGCTAGAGAATGATGTATACCGGCCAAGTGAGACATTGTCAGTATTTTTTGAGTCAACCAATTATTTTCGATTTTTGGAAACCCATTTTGTGTGGCGATGTGTATGCTTCGTTCAAACAATTTGGCTGCTTCCGACACTCTGCCAATTTGTTTAAGAACTCGAGCTTGTGTGGCAAGAAGAAGAGGATCTATTAAGGCATAAGGATTTCCTCGCAAAATATAAAGAGCTTGTTTGGTTTTACCTTCTTTAAGCAGTATATCTCCCAAGGTTGCATAGATTAGTGGATCATTACTGGGGAGAAACTTTTCTAGAAGGTCAATGGCCTGATTAGATTCCTGAAAATAATAGTACAGTTGGATGGCAAAACAGGCTATAGCAGAAGGGCTGGTATTTTGAGAGATTGTGTGGGCCATTCGTTTGGCTGTAATTACCTTTTCTGGTGGATGAAAATTTCGTTTTAGTAGCATAAGAATATAGGAGATACCGATCCCAAATGCCATGGTAAATAGACCATAGTAAAAACTAAAAACTAACATTACAAAGGCTGTTGTCAGTGATGTCAAGGTTAATAAGAAAAAAAAGTAATATATTTTCTGTGCATAAAGTATTTCCGGGTCTGTTAATGAAGCGCTCATACTATCCCCTCAGTCAATTATTACTACCTATGATATCGAATTAGAACAAGTTCTTTTTATGTGTTCCTAATTATAGGCTCAAAGAAGAATAGTATAAGTAATTTATTATAAAGAGTCGTATTATACACTAATCATTTTAACTACGTATAAATAGAATTTATGACCTACGTAAAACAAATGAATTTGTAATTCCATTAGATAAGTATTACTCTATATATAGAAAACAACGTTGAATTTTACATAAGGTGAGTTTATCCGCATTTTAATTTATTAATGCGGTTAACATAAAGTCTTTATTTCTTTTTTTCCTCTTTTCTTTCCCCTCCTTGTGAGGGGTTTTTTTTGCCTTTTTAAGGCGTTTAGGAGGATGTTTAAGCAAAAATTCCAGACAACTTACTGCTTTCCTATAATTTACATATTGATTTTCGACAAAATATACGATAAGGTTAAATCAGTAAAGTCTAGTAGTTAAATCCTCTAGGTTTTGCGCAGAGAGGATTTCCGGACGCGGAAATCCTCAATAACTTTTGAAATATAATTGCTTATTATTATTTCTACATATTTCTTGCTTTTTTCTATTGTTGGATTTAATATATATTTATTGGGGGTATAGCTCAGCTGGGAGAGCGCTAGATTCGCATTTTAGAGGCCAGCGGTTCGATCCCGCTTACCTCCACCATTATAAAAGTAAAAGAAACCCTAATAAGGGTTTCTTTTTTGATTATTGTTTTACAACTGATTTATAGCAATTTTTCTATAAGCGACTGTTCGATAATGTTCAGTCGCTTATAGTTTTGAGTGTATTTAATAGTATTCCTGCTAGTCTTGATGAAGATCACTAATCTTAATATTTAAAATTTTACTACGAAGGTTATTGTATTAAAATCAAATATGCCTTAAAATAGTTTTGTGGCATGATGGTCTGACCACAATTGATATTTAATTTGTTGGAGGTAGGAGGAGAGTTCGTATGAATGATCAAGAAACTGAATTATACAAACGATTCAAAGCAAAATTAGAAGCGGTGTCGGGTGAGTGTTATCGTGTCGACACTGCCATTGAAGCTGGAGAACTAGTTTGTAAGGTTATGATAGAAAAAGGTATTAATAACGTTGCACTCTTAACAAGCCCTATAGCAAGTAAGGGTAATTTTGTAAATCAAATACAGGAAAAAGGAATCGAAGTATACACAGATCATTTTCGTGAAGTGACGCCTGAAGCACATGCGGGCATTACCCAAGTGAGCTATGCAATTGCTGAACTTGGATCTTTAGTTCAAGCAGATCAGGATGCTAGTGTTGATCAACGCTTATGCTCAACTTTAGTTCCAATTCATATTGCCCTTGTTTCTACATCAAAATTAATTGCAACATTGAAAGATACCATGGCAACATTGCATAATCTGCCTCAAATTCCGGGCTTTGTTGGGTTCATTACAGGCCCAAGCAGGACATCTGATATTGAAAGGGTATTGACGATTGGGGTGCATGGTCCTAAGCAGCTTATTGTTATTTTTGTTGATGAGAAAATTGAGGAGGTGGCTTAAATGGCTGATAAACAGTTTAAACAGAAGATTTCTAACGCCCTTGATAATGACGTATTACGTGGTGCGTTAGGGCGTTTTGGAGATGCCTATATTATATCTCGTGAAAAAGCCTATGAAGGTTATAACTTTAAAGAAATCAGTGAGAATATTGCTGAGGTAAAATCCTATGCTGCCAGCCACCTCGATGAGATGATAGATCAATTTGAGAAGGAAGCTACAGCTAGAGGAGCAAAAGTATATCGTGCTGTTAATGGCGAGGATGCAAAACAATATATTTTAGAGCTGGCTAAACGAAAAAAAGTACAAAAAGTCATTAAGTCAAAATCTATGGTCTCTGAGGAGATTTTGCTCAATAAAACACTTATGGCTGAAGGAATGGAAGTTCAAGAAAGTGACCTGGGAGAGTGGATTGTACAACTTGCCGGTCAACATCCGTCGCATATGGTTATGCCTGCAATTCATATGACGAAAGAAGAAGTTGCCGATGTTTTTTCTGGCCATTTACATAAGCTGAACCAACCTGTGATTGCTGAGCTTGTTAAAACAGCCAGAGAAGAACTTCGCAAATCATTTCTAGAAGCTGACATGGGAATTTCAGGAGCAAACATGGCGATTGCCGAGACCGGAACATTGATAATGCTTACTAATGAAGGAAATGGACGACTGACTTCCACCTTGCCTCCCACTCATGTTTTCTTAGTTGGAATCGAAAAACTCGTTCCAAAGTTTGAAGATGCAACCCATATTCTTCAGGCTCTACCCCGGAGTGCAACAGGTCAGCAAATAACCAGTTACGTGAGTATGGTGACTGGGCCAACACCCGCTTATTACCCGGATGGATCGGTTAAAGACAAGGAATTCCATATTGTCTTGATGGATAATGGAAGACGAAAAATGTATAATGATGAGAAGTTTAAGAAAACGTTTCAGTGTATCCGCTGTGCATCATGTCTCAATGTTTGTCCGGCTTTCCAGCTTGTGGGTGGGCACGTCTATGGACATATTTACACCGGTGGTATCGGAACGATTTTAACGAATTTCTTAAACTCAGAAAAAGATGCTCAAAATCCTCAAAACCTTTGTCTTCAATGTGGCAAATGTGCTGAGGTTTGTCCTGGAAAATTGGATATCCCGCAAATGATTTTGGAAATAAGAAATCGTATTGGCGAAAAAACAGGACTGCCTTTTACTCAAAAATTCGCTCTCGATGTAGTCTCAAATCGACGCCTTTTCCATTCCATGCTGCGAATGGCCTCTATTGCTCAAAAGCCATTTACGAAAGGACAGCCGGTTATTCGGCACTTACCTATGTTTCTTTCCGGGCTGACAGAAAAGAAGAGCTTGCCTGCCGTAGCTAAGGTTCCTTTTCGCGACGTTTTCAAAACAATTAAGCAGGATGTTAAAAAGCCAAAAGGGAAAATTGCTCTTTATGCAGGTTGTCTGATTGATTTTGTTTATCCAGCAATTGCCGAAGGAGTTATCAGTGCTTTAAATGAAAAAGGCTATGAAGTGGTTTTCCCGGATGGACAATCCTGCTGCGGTGCTCCGGCAACCTATATGGGGGATCGCAGTAATGCAAGAAAAAGTGCAATTATAAATATTGAAGCCTTAGAAGCAGAAAAAGTCGATTATGTAGTATCAGCTTGTCCGACCTGCACTCATGCTCTTAAAGAAAGCTTTAAAGAGCTGCTCCATGATGAACCTGCTTTAGCTGCTCGTGCTGAAGAACTAAGCAGGAAATCAAGAGATTTTTCAAAATTGTTATTTGAGTTAGGTGGATTGCCTAAAGGCGGGGATGGAAAACCCCTGAAAATTACCTATCATGATTCCTGTCACTTGAAGCGTTCAATGGGGGTTTTTGCAGAACCCCGCAAAATTTTAACTGATACCGCAGGAGTTCAGCTTATTGAAATGAAAGAATCTGACCGTTGCTGTGGTTTTGCCGGATCCTATTCCATAAAATTCCCGGAGTTATCGGGACCCATTTTGGATCGAAAACTTGCGAACATTGAAGAGACAGGTGCAGATGTCGTAGTGGTCGATTGTCCTGGTTGTTTAATGCAGATTTCTGGGGGGCTTGATAAAAAGAATCCTAAGATTAAGGTCATTCACACTGCAGAATTATTATTAAATAAAAGAAAAAAAGCCAATAAAAAATAGGCATTTTTGTTTATAATATTACAATATTAGTTGAAAAAAGCCTATTTTCTACCAAGGAATTTCCTGGTGATAACAAGAATTAACCTATTGTAAGCAACCAACCTTTGATCTAGTTGTGAGTAGGCAATATGTTGCCACGATAGCGAGCGAATTCGCGCTAGTGATTGGGTTGCAAGCGATGAGAGAGGACAGGAAGGAGAACCATTTAGATAAGACGCTGTATTGATTTAGCACTATGAAGGAATGTTCATCCACTATGGTAGCAGCCAAGTTTGCCAATCGTCGCAATTAAGCTGTATGAATGAATTGAAGTATGCTCATGCCTTTTTAGGAGTCTAAACAAGCGTTAATTAAGTGCGGATGGAGAACCGAACCTGAGACCTCATTGTCAACCTGCCCTCCATTTATAGCCTGCAGCAGATTTTGGAGGGTTACCTCAGGGATTGCACCTCTGTATACAGAGTGGGTCGTAGCAAGAACTGAGATGGTAAGAGCCCCTAGGGAGGTATACTCTCTCAGGGGTTTTTTTACTGCTTAACATTCTTGGGCCGAAGGGTAAGCAGAATTATCCCCTGCTATAAGTTCAGAGAATTAAGTATGTATACCTGGGGATACTAATAGTTAATTGCAACATTCATTGATTAGAAGGAATTTCGAAGAATAAGGAGAATAATATTGTACAGAACCAGAACATTAGAAAGACCTCAATAGGAGGACAAAGATTGTGATCCAAGCTATTCTCTTTAATTTAGAGGGTACATTAACAAATCTTGATTCAG
Organism: Desulfosporosinus orientis DSM 765; assembly: GCF_000235605.1. Classification (GTDB taxonomy): domain Bacteria; phylum Bacillota; class Desulfitobacteriia; order Desulfitobacteriales; family Desulfitobacteriaceae; genus Desulfosporosinus; species Desulfosporosinus orientis. The sequence continues at coordinate 3,566,971 of NC_016584.1, read as the reverse complement.
CAAAGTTCATGCAGAATTACCTTGGAATCCTGGCACCTCGTTTTGCTCATCTTCTTCCAACCGATAAGTTCACCAAGCTACTATTGAAATCCATGGAGTTGATCCAAAATGATCCGAAACCCGAGTTAACCGTACTGCAAGCATTTCTAGATGAATTTTCGAGAGTATCCGGTCATCCTATACAAGTTCTCAGGCCTATCTTTGAGGAGTTTTATGTTTCTGATTTTCCCACATTGCGTTGCTTGGTTCAGCCTAATACTCAGGGTGTTAAAAGCGTTGAGTACGCTATACAACAAGGATTTTCTACAGCTATTGTTTCAAGTCCATTAATGCCCTTAGCGGCGGTCGAGGAGCAAGTCCGATGGGCTGGTCTCAGGCCTGAGCAACTCAAAGTTATTGCAGCGTTAGACAATTTTCACTATTGTAAGCCACAAATGGGGTTCTTCCAAGAAGTTTCGGAAAAATTGGGAATTAGACCTCAAGGATGTTTATTAGTTAGTAACAATGAAAACGATATGATATGTAGAGGATTGGGGATGAAGACTTTTTTTCTTGGAACTACAGATTCAACAATTTTGACGGATTACGCTGGTCAATTTGAGGATCTCTTCCGTCTGATAAGTCAAGGAAGTTTGTAACAGACAACATTTTTGGAAGGGGTGATCAATGTGGGGGTGTGCCATTACGCAGTTGAAAAAACGGTTGTAAATACAGTGTTGCCGTTTCCTTCAGTGCGTATGGCTAAGTTATTCTTTGAGTTTCTTGGCCGGTATAGGGAGTGGAAATTTGCCAGACGTCAGGAATTAGTAGGTATGATAATCGTTATTTTACTTGGATTACTGGCTGTCGGCATTCCATGGTTATTTCCTAAAGCAGGTATAACGGTAAGCATTATTTTGCTCATTTTTTTTTATTTTGCAGCCAGACAATACATTAGGTTAAATGAACGAGCAAGTCATTTATATGTTAATGTTCATATTTTGCATCACCATTTGCTAGGGAAGTTAGAAGTCGGTTTTTGTGATCATCAAGAACCCTGCCGATGTGCTGAAGAATTTAGAGACTATGCCTTGAAAAGATACCATATTTCTTTTGATTCAAACACTATAAAATAAATTAAACTTTAATTAAGTTTAATTTATTTATAGAGGTAATTGGCTTAACTAATAAAATAATGATAAAATAAACTATACATAAACTTTCAGTAAAATGAATGGAGTTGGTTATTGTGAAAAAGTATGTGTGTTCAGCTTGTGGTTATATTTATGATCCTGAAGTTGGAGACCCCGATTCAGGAATCGCACCGGGAACTGCTTTTGAAGATATCCCAGACGATTGGGTTTGTCCTATTTGTGGAGTAGGTAAAGATATGTTTGAGGTTTCCGAGTAAGTTTATTTAAAGCCTATGTACAAAGAGAAGGGAAAAGAATCCCTTCTCTTTTTTGTTGGTGCGCCACGCATGGCGACTAACTAGACGGTGAAAGTCCGTCATGGGGGTATGTAGCGACCAACCATTAGCTTAAGGCAAGGGTGTCCATCGTGAGGTGGAATCTGAAGGAAGCCGGCGGCAAAGTTCCGGCCCGAGGAACACGAATAACATCAGGCGCAAAACGTGGGGTAAGACTGCAGCACAAGTTAAAGCCCAAAAGCTACACGGACACGTCAGCGTAAATGTTGCGGGTACATGGAATGAAAGTGAATCGTCTTACCGTGGGAGGCCTCACGGACGGGTAGAAACAGAGTAAGAAACCCGGTTGAAACAAGATTTATCGTGAGGAGTCAGCAGAGGCCATAGTACAGAGGTGTTCTAGGCACCAACGGAAGGGTTGTTTGAGCAAATCCTTAGCGTTGAGAATCTAAACCAGGCCTATAGGCAGGTTAAAAGAAACAAAGGCGCAGGTGGAATCGACGGTATGCAGGTAGATGAACTTCTGCCCTTCCTGAAAGAACACAAGGATGAACTATTGCAATCCCTCCGGGGCGGTAAATACCGTCCAAAGCCCGTACGGAGGGTAGAAATACCCAAAGAAAACGGAAAGACCAGAAAACTAGGAATACCCACTGTCGTGGATAGGTTAATCCAACAGGCGATAACTCAAGTTTTAAGCCCCATCTTTGAGGAGCAGTTCTCAGACAATAGTTTTGGATTCCGACCGAACCGCAGTGCACACGGTGCACTGAGAAGATGCCAAACCTATATCACAGTAGGTTACAAATATGTAGTCGATATGGACTTGGAGAAGTATTTCGGTGCGCCGGGCTAAGCTGGTTGTATTCAATAGGTGAAATTCCTATTCAGGAAAAGGGCAAAGCCACCCTACCTGAAATCGAGCCTTGGGTCTGTAAAGGTAACGATACAGATTAAGCATAGGCAGAGCGACGTTCAGGCCGTAACGCAAGTGAAGTTATTGAGCCTCGTTAGAACAACCGAGGGCCGACGGAGTCGAATATCCGGAAGGCTACAGTAGATTTCCGCTATTGGCGAGGAAATTGGAGACCTCGGCGGGGTCTGAGTACACGGCATGACGGAAAAGGAAACAGTACGGAACCCGGGAGACCCACCACGGTCTTCGGAAAGGAGTACGCTGACTGAAAGGACCATCCATAGGAAGGCGAATGCTGTGGTGGGAGTCGGACTCGCTGGTAGTACTCGGAGTGTGGGAAAGCCACATACATGGGGAAGCGGCGGGGCAGAATGAGTTCCTGGCAAGGAAACATATCTACACACACAGAGGTAGAAAAGTATGTCAACAAAATTGGACAGGATAGCAATTAAGGCTCGCTTCGACGCAAAGGCCCGCTTTACCTCACTAGCGGACATCATTACACCGGAATTTCTCATGGAGACATGGCGAATGATGAACCGAAAAGGGGCAAGCGGGGTCGATGGAGAGACAACAAAACAGTTCGAATCGGAACTTGGTGAACGAACACGGAATATATGGACGAGGATGAAAGCTAACTGTTATAAAGCCCCGCCGGTGCGACGAGTGGAAATAGATAAAGGAAATGGTAAAACAAGACCACTGGGGATACCAACAGTTGAAGATAGGCTAGTCCAACGGGCAGTCGCTCGAATTCTCGAAGCCATATTCGAACAGGACTTTCTTAATTTCTCCTATGGATTTAGGCCGGGTCGCAATCCTCACCAGGCACTGAAATACCTACGTAGCACAATAGTGACAAAGAAAATTCGTCACATATTTGAAGCGGATATCCGGGGCTATTTTAACCACATTAACCACGAGTGGTTGATGGAAATGCTGAAACAGCGAATAGCTGACCCGTTAATTCTACGGCTAGTAGGCAAATGGCTAAAAGCAGGGGTAATGGAAAATGGCGTAGTCACACGAAACGAGGAAGGAACCCCGCAAGGCGGTCCAATCAGTCCTATCCTAGCCAATATTTATTTGCATTATGTTTTAGACCTTTGGTTCGAGAAACGATGCAAAAAATGGTTCCAGGGGGAGGCCTATATAGTTCGTTTTGCAGATGATTACGTAGTGTGTTTTCAGTATAAGAGGGACGCTGAAAACTTCCAACGCTATATCACAGCCCGAATGAAGAAATTCAATCTGGAATTAGCGGAGAAAGACCAGGCTTATCCTCTTCGGACGGTTTGCCCGAGAAAGAAAATCCTTGTACGAAGAGAAACCGGAAACGTTCGATTTCCTTGGATTCAAGCATGTTAGTGGGGTAGGCAGAAAAGGGGAATTTGCTCTTATCCGTATCCCGACGGTGAAAAGTTGTCGTAAGTTCCTCGACCGGGTGCACAAATGGCTAAAATCCCACATGCACTGGAAAAGGCGCGACCAACAGAAACAGCTAACGAGCATGTTGCAAGGCTTCTACCAATATTTCTCCTTATATCACTGCCAACCCAAATTGGAGTATATACGCAATGAGGTTGTAATGCAGTGGATACGGTCGCTTCGGCGGAGAAGTCAAAGGCATCGGTTATACTGGAGCTACCTTACAAATCGGGATTGGTTTAAACTTCCCTACCCAAAACTTCTCCATCCTGATATTTAAGCAAAGCATGATTGCGAATTGTTCTGGGGAGCCCGATGCGGGAAATCCGCACGTCGGGTTCTGATTGGGGCTGATAGCACAAGGAAACGAGGCTATCTTCTACCAACCACACGGTAAACCAAAGCAAGCTGATTCAGATTTTGTCGGAGACAATAAAAGATGGCCGGGTCATATCGTTAATTCACAAATTCCTAAAAGCGGGAGTTATGAATGGCGGGATGTTTGAAGAAAGCCCAGAAGGTGTACCACAAGGGGGACCCCTGAGTCCATTGCTTGGCAACATTATGCTTAATGAATGCGACCACGAGCTGATAAAGCGAGGACACCACTTTGTACGTTCAGATGATATGATGATTTTCTGCAAAAGTAAGAAGGCGGCAAAACGAACACTTGATCACATTCTCCCTTATATCGAAGGAAATTTATTTTTGAAGGTAAATAGGGAGAAAACGAAGGTGGCGCATGTAAACTATGTCAAGTTTTTGGGATATAGCTTTTACATTTACAGGGGAGAAGGGCGCCTGAGAATCCACCCTAAAAGTATTCAGAAGCTTAAGGATAAAATCCGAGAGAATTACTGGGCGTAGCAATGGGATGGGAATCGAAGAGCGCAGAACTAAGCTCAATCAAGTGGTACGAGGCTGGACAAATTACTTTAAACCTGCAGATGCAAAGAATCTGCTCAAGGATCTGGATGAATGGATGAGAAGTCGCATACGAATGGTAACTTGGAAGCGATGGAAGAAAACCCGAACGAGGTTTGAAAACCTGAAGAAAGCGGGTATTAGCAAGGAACAAGCATGGATGTGGGCAAACACAAGAAAAGGCTATTGGCGTGTTGCCCATAGCCCTATTCTGACGAAAGCCCTATCCAATGAGCGTTTCGAACGAATCGGATACCTTAGTTTTAGTGAATGTTATTCTGCGAAATAGTGTGTAAACTTTGGAAGCGCCGTATACCGAACGGTACGTACGGTGCTGTGGGAGGTCGGCTGATCAAATAATGATCAGCTTCCTACCCGATTCTAATTGGAATTTATTATAGTTCCATGATAGCAGCTTCATCTCTGTCAAGTTTTTCCATGCATGTTTTTAAACGACTTCGCAAAGCGGAATCAATGACTGCGTCCCTCATTTGACGCATTAAGTCTATGGTTCTGCGAAAGACGCTAATGATATCTCCTTCATCAAGATTACATAAGGTTTGAACTTCGGAAAAGGTACTGCCTTGGCTCCAAGCATGGGTGATGACACCAACGCGAGGGTCAAATCTCACGGTATCCTGTCCGCAAATGCTCTGCAGATACTCAACAATTTCTTTAACCTGAGTCCAATCAAAAACATTGCCTCGCTGGAACATATCGTTTTTTCTAGCTTCAAAGTCAATACTTGATAGTAACGCATTAAACTGATCGTCATCAAGTTGTGAGAAAACATCAGAGTAAATCAATTCTGTGACTAATAGTTCCTGAACGTAGATTCGGCTAGCGCATGTTCCTCGAGGTAATAATTCGTCTTGCCGCAAATAACCTAATTGGCGAAGGTGATTTTTTTTGTATTCAAATTCAAGGAGAAAAGCATTTTCTTCCGGGAGTGAGGCTAAGGCATTTTGGAGTTCTTGCTGTTGTTGTTTCAGTGACAAGTAAGTTCTACTTTGAGTGTAGCAGTTCTCTTGATGCTGTGGAGCACAATCCTTAGGAGGTTCGGATAGCAGCTTTTCCCAAGTTCTGATTTTTCGAGCCATCTCTCGTCCATAGACACGGGATTGCTTACGGGGACCTAAAGAACGATATGCTTTTTTTAGCTTTTCAAGCTCTTTTCGTTTGGGGTAGTGTTTTAATGGGCAGCTGAAGGAGCCTACTTCATTGCACAAATGTTGATTTGCTCCTTTAAGTTTTTCTTGAATTTGTGCTAATTCTGAATGTAGTTGGCTGGAACTAAGCTGATAGGTGTAAGCTGAGAAACTTTTTTGAAAGTATGTTTCGATTTGAGCTTGAGACAAGGTTGCTGTTAAATTCAGGACAGTATTGTAAGTTAGTCTAAATTGGCTTATGAGAGGTTCAAGTTTATTGAGTTGGAATTTAGGCGGGGGGCTTTTTTCCATATACCCTAGATCGACGATGGCAAAGGAAAATCCTTTTTCATCTAAGCCACGCCTTCCTGCTCGTCCAGACATTTGGAAGAATTCATGATTGGCAAGTGGACGAAAATTCCGGCCGTCATATTTATTGAGAGAATCAAAACATACAGATTTAACAGGGTAATTAATGCCAACGCTGAAAGTTTCAGTGCAGTAAAGTACTTTTATCAGCCTTTCCAGGAAGAGTTCCTCCACGATGACTTTCTGAGAGGGAAGGAGACCGGCATGGTGATAGGCAATTCCTTTGGAACATAAACGTTTAAGCTGTCGTGTTGATGAAGACCAATCGGTCTCTTGACCAAAGAAATGTTTGAATTTATCCTCGACAATTTTTCGTTCGTTAGGTTTTAGGTAATTAGCCATTATAGCTAATTCCATAGCTTTTATAGCACATTGCTTTCTGCTGAAAACAAAAAAAAGCGCAGGAAGATGATCACGTTGAATCGTGCGAATGAGGTCTAAGTGCGAGGTAGTTCCAAAGGGAGCTTCATCATTAATGCGTTCTTTAAGTTTTCGGCGGTAATAACGCCAAAGTTGATCATAGCTTACAAGGCCAGTATCTTTAGTGTAATAAAAATACTCGAGAGGAACGACACGATTATGCTCTTCAATGAGAACAACCTCTTCATGACGGATGGATTCGATCCAATCCACTAGATGACGGGCATTGGCAATGGTAGCGCTCAAGCCTAGAATTTTCATTTTGGGTGGAGCGAGAATGATAGATTCTTCCCAAACTGTTCCGCGTTCTTCATCATTGAGCCAGTGAATTTCATCAAAGACGATGTAGGATACATACTCTAAATTGGGGTCTTCAGTAATTACTTGATTGCGAAAGACCTCAGTAGTCATGATGAGTAGTGGGGCGTTGGGGTTGAGAACCACATCTCCGGTCATAATGCCAACAGCGTCTTCTCCGAACATGCTTTTAAAGTCTCGGAATTTTTGATTGCTAAGGGCTTTTATGGGTGCTGTATAAATAACCTTAAGATGTTCTTTCATAGCTTTTTCTATGAGATAATCTGCAACAAGAGTTTTACCGGTCCCAGTAGGTGCTGCAACAATAACAGATTTACCGGCATCAATTGCGTCGAGTGCTTGCTCTTGAAAAAGATCAAGTGTCATTCCGTGATAAGTGCGCTTAGACATAGTTGTCAGCTCGTTTCTGATATGTTTTACTAATTTTAACAAAGCAATGAATAATGGTCAAATTTAGTCTGATATGGTCTGAATTATCTCCCGAATCCATAGGATGAAACAAGAGACAAGGCTAAGGGGGATCTGATATGTCTTCAATGAGATTAGATATTGAGAAGGCTATGGGGCTAAAGTTTCCAGAGAAAAATGGAGAGGTGATCGTGCGGTTTGAGGAATCCGTTGAAATTCCCCAACCAGCTGAAATGCTTATGCGTGGATTGTACCGAGATCCTGAGAGGGTTCGCCAAGGTTTCAAATTATTGCAGCAAGAGACAGGCTCAATCATAGAAATATTGATGCCCAGGCGTTCACGTTTACGAGAATGGGCAGAATCCCTTCCGGATCGACCTAAGGAAGCGGAATCATTCTTGAAGGAAACCGCTGAACAGTTTTTTGTTAGAGAACAGCACCTGGTTCAGGCTGAACGAGAGCTGGTAGGTCAATTACAGGAAAGTGGATTGGATGATATTTATCCCATCCCACTAGCGGCTTTTGGAGTATGTACTTATCGGGATCCATCAGTAAAACTATATCTTAAACCTTTAGGACGTTTTGCAGAAATCAATGAGATGAACCCGGAGAGCCTGAGAAAGGTTGTCCGTATTCATTTCTTGTTTATGCTTCTTCTCATCTCTGGAGCAGACTTAGATGGGCAAGTTTATGCGAGAGGTGAAGAGGACAAAGTAATTCATTGGCTAACCAGTACTTATACCTTAAGATATCTGAAGAATCAATCCGCTGAATTAATACATTGTTATCAAGAATGGGTTAATGCCTGGGGTGGTAAAATGCCAAGTCAAAGCATGCTTAATGATCGAGAGTGTGAAAAAACTCGTGCAGCAATGATATTTTGGCGCCGTCAGACCAATATTTCCTGGGATGAATGTTGGCGGATTGTCAGCCAATTTGAACGGGCAAACAGTACAAATTCCATGATTTTTTAATTATGGCCAATCCGCAAGTTCGTGGGGTTTAATAATTTCTAATCGGTTGTTAGTTTGATTTATAATACCGGATCGTTTCCATCCATTAATTGCTCGATTAACATATTCTCGAGAAGTACCAATCATGCTGGCCAAATCCTTATGGGTAAGAGAGGCGTCCAAAAAAATTGGCTGATCTGGAGTCGCTGCGGGATGAGCCAGGCGAAGAAAAAGGGCGGCCAAAATTCCTGCTTTAGAACGGTTTGTTAGGATTTGAGTGAATTCTTGGGCTAATCGCAATTGACGACTTAATGATCGAATAAGCGCTACAGAGAGAGCAGGATTCGACTGTAAAAGTTGGGGCATCAACTCATTGTTAAGGACCAACAAAGTACTATCTTGGAGAACTTCAGCAGTTGAAGAATATGAACCGTTTTCAAGCAGCAGAACTTCGGCCAGACAATCGTAAGGGCCACAAAGATCAAGAAGTTGTTTGGCACCTTTTAAGGTTGTTTTACTAAGTTTAACTTGACCTGTCAGGATGAAATACACCGATGAACCGACTTCTCCCTCGACAAACAACAGTTGCCCACGACGATAGCGACGTTCTATAAAATGAGGCAGCAGGGGGGCTACATCATCGGTTGTTAAGGACGAGAACAGTGCGAAGCGGAGAAGGTCTTCAGAGTTTAGCAAAGAATGCACCTCTTGTAAAATAATGATATTTTAGTATACTCTTCTTATCTCAAAATTCCAGGAAAACCCATACACTAGAAAGAAGAGTAAGGAGGAATAAGAACTATGTTAGATATTCAATGGACACCGATCAAAGTGCAACAAGTCATAACTGACAGGTTTAGAGCATTTTCATTGTTTATTGTCGCTATTTTAATTGTTATAATCGTTCTTAATGCAAAATAATCTGCGTCTTAGATTATATATTAGGCTTCACCTTAGGCATGTGAGGGAGTAGCACTAACTTGCTGGGCTGCGCGGACTACTTCTGCCATAATGCGTGCTTGATCCGGATTGGCGTGAGATTCCCAATGTGTCATTATTTCCCCTCGTAGGGAAACATAATAACGTGCCGGCAGACGATTTAAAGCTAGGGCCATAATATCAGCCTGGCAGCGTTCACAAAAGCAGCTGAGACTGTTGCTGCGAAGGTAAGTTTGAAGAGCTTGCTGAACAGCTAACTCAGTGTGGTTCTTTAGTTCATACATAATTTATGGTCAGCTCCCTTTTTCTTCGTTAACTCAATGATAATGGGTAATTATCGAAAGGACAAGTAGTTGTAATATTAACTATTCTATAATTTTGCCATTCACGAAGAAGAGCATCTCCTAATGAAGATGCTCTTCTTGTCGTTAAGATGATTACTTAAGAATTTTACTACTAACCTCTTGCCAGAAACGACTTGTTTCATACCCCAGGCGCCAAATGGCAATACCTCTAAGACGATAACTCTTTAAAAAGCCAAAGCGTATCTTACAAGAAATTTCGTTTTCATACCAAACTGTATGTTTTATTCGTCCCTTCCAATAGTAAAAATAGGGTTCGACGGCTTGATCTGACCAAAGGGGGCGAGCATTTGTTTGAGCGATTAATTCAGGGACATCCCGCATGGGGACGAGGCGGGTAGGTTCGCTTGACCAATCATATCCATAGGTTGGGATTCCCAATAGCAATTTCTCATTAGGAATATAGCGAATAGCATAATCAAGTGTTTGGGTCATCCAAGGCAAGCTTGCAATTGGACCTGGGGAACCTCCTGAGTAGTGTTCATCATAAGTCATCAAGGTTATGGAGTCACATAAGCTGCCAATTCTGCCAAAGTCATAACCAGGTGCTTCCCACTCGGAACGTTTGGCGGGTATTGCTATGGTTAACAGTAAACCTCGTCCATGTAATTCAGCTCGAAGGGATTCAAGAAAGGATAAATACGGGATTCTATAAGGGGATTCGACACCTTCAAAATCAACATGAACTCCTGCTGCAGAAGGGGGCAGCAGATTCATCATATGTCGAATACAATTTTTTTGGGAAGCATTCGATGATAACACTGAACGTAAGGGTTGAGGATCAAAGATTTTTCCGTTAAAATTGTGGAAAAGAATAAGGGGTGGGATGCCGCGTTCTATGGCTGTTTCAAGGGCAGTCTTATTAATTTCGCCAGTAAATTGGCCATCACTCTTGAGCTGGAAGGCAAAATCAGCGTACACATCAATACGTGAACTATGATATTTTAGTGTGTTGACCGCGCGCATGTCACCTGGGAAATCTTCAGAATAATAACCGAGTATCCATAATCGTTTGTTTAAGAGACGTTGTGCAGCGGGTGTCCAACTTGAATTCAAACAGACCTCCTCCTCGTATCGCAAATCCTTTTAGGATAAGATATGAGGAGAACTAAAATAAATTTTCCTTTTTATAGTGGTAAAATAAGTAAAATGGAGGAGAAGTCATGAAATGGGAATCGATCAAGGAAATGCTAAGAATTTTCAATTTATTAGATACTCTTGAACAACAAGGGTCTGAACGAGATTATCCGATTGGATGGGAAAAAGTTCATGCAACAAGCTGTGCCCAAATTGGACGTATGCTCGCTGAAAAAAAGGGAGTTGAGATAGAACAAGCGGCGTTGGCTTGTGCTTTGCATGACATCGGCCGCTGGTTTACAGGACGCCAACAAGGTCATGCTCCTAATGGAGAGGAGCATGCTAGGCAATTTTTAGCAGATATAACCATGGAAAAAGCAGTGAAAGAACAAATAGTTCAAGCAGTTATTAATCATTCCAAGAAGGATGAAATTGGTTCCCCTCTTGAGGAAATAGTCAAAGATGCCGATATATTGGACTGTTATTGGTATGGTGATGTTATTGAGAAGCCATTTCATAAAGCGAGGCTAATTAAACTGTTAGGAGATTTGGGAATTAAATCAGAGGAATGTTGAGAGCGCTGAAAAAGAATAATATTCGAAAAAGTATGTCTTCAAGGTTGTTTTGGGTTGCTAATTAGTACCCCCTTCTGCTATACTGACCTTGTACTTGTTATAACTAGGGGCCTTACTTAAATTGGAATCCACTATTCTTATCTTATTTGGTGCTAGGATGATAATTTGTAGGAGCCAATCTGGACAAGAACGCCAAATAAGGAGGAATTATAATGTCTCAAGACAAAATTTTAACTTGCCGTGATTGTGGTCAGGAATTTGTGTTTTCCGCTGGTGAGCAGGACTTCTATGCGGAAAAAGGTTTTGAAAATGAACCTTCCCGCTGCCCGGCTTGTCGTCACGCTCGCAAACAAACCAGCGGCCGCGGCGGAAATCGTCCTCAACGTGAAATGTATCCGGCAGTTTGTGCAAACTGTGGAGTAGAAACCCAGGTTCCTTTTCAGCCGTCTGGGGAAAAACCAGTATATTGTCGTGACTGCTTCCAATCAATGCGTCGCTACTAATATCAATAATTATGGACTAGGAGTAAACTCCTAGCCCTTTTTGTTATTCGTAAATCTCAAGATCATCGGGGCTTTTATCTTTGGCGAAAATCACATCATTTCGTACCTTTTTGGCAGGATCAGGTTTTTGAGAACTTTTGGGATTTGATACGGAAGGATGAATGTCTATTCTTTTAGGGGCTCGATTTTTGGGGTTGGTCATACTTAAGAACTCCTTTCAGTATTGTGAAAGTTACGGCAGAAATTTAACGTTTAGCATATTATTAAGTATGATTACCTGGACGATGAATTATGTATGAATATAAAAACAACAGGTATTAGTTCACAATGACTAAATACCTGTTGTTTTTTATTCTCCACATCTGTTAGCTTTAGTTTATGAGAAGCTGGAGCAGTTGTTTTTTTAGTTCTAAAGATTCCTTGGATAGTAGTAGTTCAGGATTTCGAGGATGAGGAAAAGAGACGGTGAATTCCTGGATAATTGTTGCTGGTCGCTTACTTAAAACAACTACCTTGTCAGAAAGGAGAATAGCCTCATCAATATCATGAGTTATGAAGAGAACGGTATACTGTGTTTGACTTAAGATACTTAGGAGCCAATGTTGCATTTCTTGACGGGTTAAGGCATCTAAAGCCCCAAAAGGCTCATCAAGGAGCAAGGTTTTTTTGCCAAAAAGAATTGTTCTCAGTAACGCTCCACGCTGCCGCATTCCTCCGGATAGCTGATGAGGATAATGGTTGGAGAAAGGGGTAAGACCGAATTGGTTTAACCATTTTGTAGCTTCTGCTCGAGCAGAGAGCTTATCCCTGTGTTGGATTTGACATCCTATTAGGAGATTATCGAATAAGGTACGCCATGGCAATAATAAATCTTTTTGTGGCATATATCCAATGTGACCCGGAAGGCCTTGGATTTTTTGCCCATCAAGTATGATATCACCGAAATCAGGGTTGTCAATCCCTGCAATAAGGTTGCAGATAGTACTTTTTCCACACCCGGAAGGACCAATCAATGAAACAAAGGTGCCGGAGTCAACCTCTAAATTGAGTGAATCTAGAATTTTCATTGGTTGGTTAAGCTGTGGGTTAAGATAGGATTTGGAAAGACTTTTAAGCGAGAGTCCCATTGCATTCTCCTTTAGGACTTGGGCAAGAAGTCATTAGTGAAAGCTTTTGCAGGATCAACCATTTTGGGCAGTAGGCTCCGATCAACAAGCCATTTTGCATAGCCTTCCCATACGGAAGTTTTCTGTAATCCCCATTTTTCTGCATCTGCTTGGTATTGAGGGCTGAGCCAAGCTTGACTTTTGCGTATCAACTCCGGATTGGCTTCAGGAGCGTTCTTAATTAGAATTTCAGCCGATTCGTTTGGATGTCCGATGGCATATTGATAACCTTCACTAACTGCTTTCATAAAATGACGAACAAGGTCTGGTTGGGACTGAAGCATTTTTTCGCTGGTAATGACTACTGGAGTATAGAAGTCTAAAGCAGGGTCAACGTCTTTTAACCAAAGTATGTCTAAAGGTTGGTTGCGTAATTCAGCTTCAATACCGGTCCATCCGTAAAAGATCCAAGTCAGGTCGATATCCTTAGTTAAAGAGGTAAGCTGATCTGCTTCACCAATATTAACCATATTGATCTTGGAAAAATCAGCATTTTCTTTTTGCATAAGTGCTTTTAAGACAGCATCTTCTGATGGAAGCCCCCAACCCCCGTAAGTTCTTCCTTCGAAATCTTTAGCTGTATGAATGTTTTTCGTTGAAAGTGAGGCAAATCCAGATGTGTTATGCTGGATTATGGCTGCCAACGATATGATGGGCACATCATTAGCTCGTGCGGTAGTGACCTGTTCTTGTTGGCTTATTCCAAAATCGGATTTGCCAACGGCAACAAGCTGCTCTACAGTTCCAGAACTGGAAGGCTGTACAAACTGGACATCCAGTCCTTCCTGAGCAAAATATCCATTATCTTTAGCAACAAAAAGACCTGTATGGTTGGTATTGGGAGTCCAATCCAACATAACGGTCACTGGGGTAAGCGGATTAGATGAGGAAGGGGAAGAGGAAGAGGGCGCTGTGCTGCAGCCTGAAAGTAAGAACAGTATAACCAGGATATAGAGAAACTTCTTCATATTTATTCTCCTTTTAATATAATTTGATTAATGTTTAGTCTGTTTGGATGAAGCCCAAGGCACCATGATTCGGGCAAGAAATGAAATTAGTGCGAAATAAAAGAAACTTAAAAAAGTGATGGTTACAATGGCAGCGAAGACTCGATCTGTTAAAAAAGAATGAGATGAACGCGTTAAATATACTCCCAGACCTGAGCTGGCACCAAGCCATTCTCCAATGACAGCTCCCATTACACTATAAGTAGCAGCTATTTTAAGTCCTGAAAAGAAAGAAGGAAGGGCATGAGGCCAGCGGACCATGTGAAACATCTGCCAGGGTGTGGCTCCCATGCTTCTCAGTAGATTAAGAAGATCTGGGTCCGTTAATTCAAGGCCTTCAATAAGATTAATGGTTATAGGAAAAAAACAAACAATAATGATAATCATAATTTTTGGGAGCAAACCATACCCCAGCCAAAGGATTAATAGAGGAGCTATGGCAATGAGCGGTACTGTCTGAGATATTATCAAATAGGGATAAAGAAGTTGTTTTATCCATGGACAGAGCACCATTATTGCCGCAGTTAAAAGGCTGAAAACTACTGCGAGAAAGAAACCGGCGGTAGTTTCGGTCAAGGTTGTAAGGGTATGAAGCCAGATAAGATGACGAGTCTCTAGAAGGGCTGTACCGATTTGAAAAGGCGTTGGAAGAATCCAGATAGGTATGTGAGCGGCCATTGCAACAATTTGCCAACTCGTAAGCAGAAAGAGGAAAAAAAATATTGAGGGGAACCTTTCTTTCCATTTACTCCAGTTCATGGTTTATTGCGATACTTGTCGATTTTCTCATGGATAGTAGACCCTGTCGGCACGTAATCCATCTTGATGTATGCCATCACTCTTGATGCTCCAGCACGCAGACAAGCTTCCTGGGCTTCTTTGATAATCTCCCAGAGTTGATCTGGTTCACCTTCCATAGTTGTTTCCATGGGACCAACTTCATAAGGAACTCCACTGGCAGCGATGACCTTAATTGCCTCGTCTACTACCTCATAGATGCGGGATTCTTCAACTTTCGGTATGACTTGTAATGCCATGATTATATTTGCCACTAACGATTCCTCCTTTATTCAATTTTTGTAGGGTGCATAGAAAACGGCTATCCCCAAGCATTCCAGTGCGGGGAATAGCCGTTGTTCAGCAGTAAGTCACTGCAAAGCTATTTCTGATTAGCATAAAAAAAACACCGCAAATAATGCGGCGTTTTTTTTTATCTATCCTCCCTACGCTGGCATTACCCAGATCAGGTTAAGGGTCGGACTTATTGTCCCTCTCAGCCAGTTACTCTAGCTCCCCTATTCCATATTATACTAATTAATTATAGCATATTATCAAGGGAGAGTGCAAGACCTTTGGCTGCTTACGATTTTTGTTGACAGGGTAGAGAATGAAGAGTATTCTATAGACGAATGAGATGTATTCTCAGTTATATTTTGGAATGAATCTGAGAATGGTTATCATTTTGATAGAGGAGGGATGACCAATGGAACGCTTATTACAAGATCTTAAACCTGGAGAACGGGCGAAGGTTGAATATATTGAAGGCGGAGGAGCTTTGCGTCGCAGAATGATGGATATGGGTATAGTCCCAGGAGTTGAGTTAGAAGTTGTTCGTTGTGCTCCATTTGGTGGTCCGCTTCAGATCCGATTGAAGGGATACTACTTGGCTATGCGTCGAGGAGAATGTTCTAAAATTATCGTTAATGTGATCAATCAAGAACCCATTGAACATTTGTTAGCGAGTCGATAGATTATCGCTTACTCAAATTAATAAATGAATAGAGTTGCCGCTATGACATAAGGATGAGCTGCGACGGGAGGAGGCGGTAATGTCATGAAAATTGCTTTGATGGGCAATCCTAATGTAGGCAAGAGCACGGTATTTAATGTTCTGACGGGCTCAAATCAACAGGTGGGCAACTGGGCAGGGAAAACTGTTGAACGGAAGTCTGGAGTCATCCAAAGAGCTGATGAAGAAATTGAACTAGTCGATCTGCCTGGAACTTACAGTTTGACAGCTTATTCTCAGGAGGAAATTGTAACCCGCGAGTATATTCTCAGGGAAAAACCCGATGTTGTAATGGCAATGGTGGACGCTTCAAATATTGAAAGAAATCTTTATTTGGTTTTACAGATTCTGGAACTAATCCCTAGGGTAGTTATTGGTTTAAATATGATGGATTTAGCTAAATCTTCTGGGATATCCATCCAATCCCAAAAATTGGCTTTAGCATTAAATGTACCTGTTGTTGAAATAATTGCCGCAAAGGGAAAAGGTATCGAGGAGTTTTTAGCTGAAGCAATAAGGGTAGGAAAGTTTAAAAGCAATCCTTTGATAGATGATGTGCCCTATCCCCAGGATCTTGAAAACAAAATTAAGGCAATGGAAGAATTATTAGCGGAAACTGTTTGGGCTACACAGTATCCGTTACGTTGGTTGGCAATAAAGCGTTTAGAACAAGATCCTGAAATAGGACAAATCTGGAAGAGAGTTCCCAAGTCAACTCAAAAAAACAGAAGCTTGGATCCATGCTGTGATATAGGTGATCCAGTGAAATATGAGCTTGAGGAATCGGTTTTTTTGCCTGGAGAAACGCTGCTCCAAACTTATGAAGCTGAAGGGTGGAGCAAGGATCATTTTGAAATGGCTGTTGCTGATGCAAAGTATCGATACATTTCAAAAATACTGCCGGAATTTTTGAAACATGAAGATTCTATTAAAACAACCTGGACAGATCGGCTGGATCAGTGGATACTTTCTCCTATTTGGGGTTATCCTATTATGTTCATCGTCTTGTCTCTGGTGTTTTGGTTTTCCTTTGTTGCCAGTGCACCCTTAGGAGGGGCTGTATCTGAAGGGATGGCTTTGGCAGCTGATTACCTTGTTAGACTAATGCAGTGGTTTCAAATACCTGATGTTTTACAAAGTCTGGTGAGAGATGGAATCTTTGCTGGAGTAGGTGCCGTTTTAGCATTTGTTCCGCAAATTGCCATATTCTTTGCGTTTTTTTCATTAATGCAAGACAGTGGCTATTTAGCTCGTGCAGCCTTTTTAGGAGATCGTTTTATGCAGCTTATGGGTCTTCATGGCAAGTCTTTTTTCTCATTAGTATCAGGATATGGCTGTAATGTTCCTGGAATTATGGCAACACGAACCCTTGAGGACCCTAAAGATCGTTTGATTACGATGCTGATCAATCCTCTGATACCCTGTGTTCCGCGTTTAGGGGTTATGAGTGCAGTTGTTGCGGCATTTTTTCCCGGTACTCAAGGTGCTGTCGTTATGGTTAGCCTTTTATTTATAAGTTTAGTCCTTGTGATGTTTTCTGCACTCTTTTTAAGACGAGTTGTCAACCAAAAAGAACGTTCAGCTTTCGTTATGGAACTTCCACTTTACCATATTCCAACCATGCGAAACATTCTATTGCCAACTTGGCAAAAAACCTATTCCTTCTTAAAAAGGGCATGGACATTTATATTGGTTGCTTCGATCATAGTATGGGCACTAAGCAGTTACCCTCAAGGGGTACCCATGAGTGCCACTTGGGCCGGGAAAATGGGGAGTTGGCTCGCTTTTATTGGCCAACCATTAGGCTTTGATTGGCGGATTATGGTAGCCATTGTTTTTGGATTTACTGCGAAAGAAACAACCCTGTCTACATTAGGGATATTGTATGGAGTGGCAGCCGATGCTTCCCAATCTATAGCCCAGGCAATGACAGGTGCCATGACTCCTTTGGGAGCTTATACTTTTTTAGTTGTATACATGCTTTATATTCCATGTCTCGCATCCGTTGTAACAACCTATAAAGAATCCAGAAGTATCGGCTGGACAAGTTTCGGAATTGCTTACAATCTGTTGCTTAGTTTTGGTTTAGGATGGCTTATTTTCCATTGTGGGCTAGCATTAGGTATCAAATAATTCTACCCTTTGGGAGGAACGGAATGCTTAGGGATATACTGGAAATCTTATCGCGCAAAGAAACGTTATCAATGACACAACTTGCTGCAGAGGTTGGTTATTCGGTCAGAGAATTGGAAGGTGCTTTAAAACAAATGGAACATATGGGGTATGTTCGTCGAGAGCTTCTAGGACCTACTTGCAGTTCCGCTTGTGGACATGACCAAGATAGTCATTGTGAAGGATGTGGGTTTCTTACTCCCGAAACGTTAACTTGCTGGGTACTAACAGGAAGAGGTCAAATAATGTTAGATCAAAGCTCAACAAAATGATGATAGATGGGTTAGTTTATGATATGATTGTAAAGTGCAATCAAGAAAAGTAATCTATGAAAGTGTTGAGAAGGGAGCTCGTGATCAAATGAGTAAGCCCCGTGAGGAAAAATATCACGCTATTTTAGATGCAGCCACGGAGGCTTTTGCAGAATATGGCTATTATACTTGCCAAGTTTCCAAGATCGCAAAATTAGCTGGAGTGGCTGATGGTACAATTTATTTATATTTTAAAAACAAAGAAGATATTTTAGTCAGCTTGTTTTCTGATCGGATGGGACGTTTTATTCAAGAGATTCGTCGATCCATTGTTCAATGCCAGACAACTCAAGAGCGAATATTTTGTATAATTCGGACTCATTTCAAGCAAATGCAGGAAAATCGTTCTTTAGCTGTCGTTACTCAGATTGAGCTCAGACAGTCTGATCCGAAAATTCGAGAAGCAATATCAGGGCCACTGCGGGAGTATTTTCATTTGATTGAGCAGGTACTTGCTGAAGGTGTTGAAAAACAGGAAATTGTTTTGCCAGACGTTAAGATTGGCCGTCAGATGTTCTTTGGAACACTCGATGCAGTAATTAGTGATTGGGTAAGTTCTAAAAAGCCTCGGGCTTTAGAAGGCACGGAAGATCTTGTATTTAACCTGATGCGTGGAGCTTTTAAGATTAGTGAAGCCTAAAACTTATCAAGTATATTATAATATCTAGAGCCTTCTACCTCATTTCTACATGAGTAGAAGGCTCCTTTTCTAAATTGTGAAAATCACTGTTATTATTGAACTGCCATTCGCTCAGATTTAGCCGTTGGTCGGCTTTTCATGAGTAAAGCAATAGCTCCAGCCACGAGTGGGAGAAAGAATAATACGGAAATAGCTGTTGATAAACCATAGAGGTCTCCTATTTGACCAATGATTATGACCATTAGTCCGCCGATTCCTCCAGCAAACCCCATGGTTAATCCAGCGGCTAATGATTTATTATTAGGAATAGCTTCTTGTGCTGCAACAACTGTCACAGAAAAGCTGGATAACAGAGAAGCACCAGCAAGAGCTAGAAATACACTGCTTAAAGTGCCTTGGGTGTTTAGAAAACCATAGAATAGAGGGGTAGCCAGGCTTAGTGAACTGACAATTAATAATTTGCGCCCATAGCGATCTGAAAGATATCCACCTAGGATTCCGCCAATTGCTCCAGAGAACAGCATTATAAAGACTAAATGACTAGAAGCAATGGAAGAAAGTTTTTGAGCTTGAAAATACAAAGGGAGGATGGTTAACAATCCGGTATAGGCTAAGGCACGAATGGCAATAACACTCGTTATTGTCAGCAGTTCGGCACGAGCATTTTGCAAAGATTGTATTACTTCTTTTAAAGAAGGGGTTCTTCCTCCAAGCACATTATTTTTAGGGGCAAAGAAATAGAGTAGTAAGGCGACTAGTATTCCCGGGATAACTGTATAAACGGAAGCACTGAGACCGTAAGTCTGAAATAAGGGGACAAGGAGAAGCGGGCTGAGAGCAAACCCAATGTTACCAAAGGCAATAAAAGTTGATAGAAGAACAGCCTTTCGGTCTCCGCTAACAACCGTAATCATTGTCGAGGCCTGGGGATGGAAGGCAGCCGTTCCGAGGCCTGCAAGGCCAGCAAGCAGAACAAGAAGGAGATAATTCGTGACAAGACCTGTTAAACTGAGCATAATAGCCATCCATATTGTGCCGACATGGACAAGCCAACGTTTTCCCTGCCGATCAAGAAAGTAACCGAAGAGTGGTTGGATGAACGAAGAACTAATGGTAAAGGCGGACACTAGAATAGCTGCTCGAGTTGCGCTTAATCCTGTTGCAGCAACAAGAAAAGGAAGCATTTGAGGCAGATAGTTACTATACATATCATTAAGCATGTGAGCCAGTGACAATACACCGATTGTTGAATATTCAATAGGCTGTTTAAAATTCATCTGGGTGCTCCTTTCGAAAAATACTGTGCTTGCTAAGTCCGGTGTAATGCTCAAGAAAAAAGTCGAAATTAGCTTTACGTTTAGCAATGTCTATAGCATAATCATGGAGTGCCGATTGTCCCTGGGGTGTGATTTCATACCATTTACGAGGAGGACCAGTTTCGGGGGTCTTCCAACTGGATTTTAGCCAACCTTTCTCCTCCATTTCTTGAAGGGCACGGTAAACGCTAGGACTGTCGGTTAAACAATAGGGTAAATCGGACTGTAAGCTGGAGAGAATCTGAGCCCCATAGGAGGATGATGATTCCTGTAAAAATAAAAGAATAAAAGCATTTGTATGCCGGCTCTTTTTTGATCGATTCAAATTTCTGCCCCCTTTACACTAATGCACCAAGTATACTGCAATAAGCACTATACTGTTTATTGCAGTATACTTGGTGCATTGACATATGTCAATTAATCAATTAAAAATTAATTTTGAATGAAGTTGCCATCATAAAGGCTGGTCTCTAGACAAAAAGTTAATGTAAGGGTAGTATTTAAGAAAATGTCAATACTATTGCAATAAAAATAAAACCAATAGGTAGGGAGATTGCCATGGATTTTGCAGGGAAAGATAAAGCTACTTATGTAAAAGAGACTTTTAACGCTATTGCAGGGCGTTATGATTTGATGAACAGTTTAATGAGTTTGGGAATGGATAAACGATGGCGTCGTCTGGCAGTTCAAAAGGTAGGAGCTAAGCCCAGCATGCACATCTTGGATGTTTGTTGTGGAACAGGTCAACTATCCATGGAATTAGGGCAGGCAGTAGGAAATCATGGCAGTGTGACAGGCTTGGATTTTTCCGCTAAAATGCTTGAAGTAGCTCAAAAATCGTTACTTCAAGCATCCAACCTTGGTAATATACAATTTATTCAGGGTAATGCAATGGAACTCCCTTTTGAGGATCAATCATTTGACGGAGTAACAGTAGGCTGGGGATTACGAAATTTGCCTGACTTACATCAGGGGTTACGAGAAATGGTTCGTACAGTTAAACCCGGAGGCAAGGTGGTATCATTGGATATGGCTAAACCATCACTTCCAGGCTTTAAACAGGCCTATTGGTTGTACTTTGAAAAGCTCATCCCTTTAATGGGCAAGATTTGGGCGAATAAGGCCAGTGCATACCAATATCTCCATGACTCTGCCCGAGAGTTTCCGGCCCAAGAGGAGCTGGCCCGCATCTTTGCTGAGTGCGGCCTTGAAAATACGAGTTATCATAATTTGGCTGGTGGTGTTGTTGCCATCGTGTCAGGAACAAGGCCAAAGGAATAATGAGTAGAACAATATTCATTAGGAAAATAAACTTTGTGCATGATTCATTATAAAGTTGCTCATACTATCCTTGGCATTTGTAAATAAGGCAAAGGAAGGGATAAGTATGAAAGTTCGTGACGTTATGACTAATCGAGTGGATTGGGTCGCTCCAAATGCTTCGGTGGTTGAAATTGCTAAATTAATGAAATCCAATGATGTTGGTTCAATTCCGGTTTGTGAGGATATGAAGGTAGAAGGGATTATTACCGACAGAGATATTGTTCTTAAAGTAGTTGCTGCTGGAAAAACTATTGAGAGCTGTATTGCTAAAGATATTATGAATTCGAATCTTGTCACTGTTACCCCTGACCAGGATGTTCACGAGGCAGCAGATTTAATGTCACAATATCAAATTAGGAGATTACCAGTAGTGGACCAAGGTAAAATGATTGGAATTGTAGCTTTAGGAGATCTAGCTGTTGAAAGAATTCATGTTAATGAAGCAGGCGATGCCCTAAGTGATATTTCCCAAGGTGCACATCATTAAGATTTTTTGAAAAAGGTGATAATCATGAGTGATTTGCGAGAGCGTATGGATTTAGGGACTTGGGGAGCGTTTCGCACCGGTTGGTGGATTCTGCACATCGTAGGAATTATTGTGGTTGGATATATCGGTTATTGGATCGCCAGGATGTAAAGAGGTCAGTTGGCAATAGCGTTGTGAAAAATTCACAACGCTATTGCCTGTTTTATGTTAGACTAATAATAACGACTTAATACATAAGATAGGAAGTGTTTGCTTTGAATTTAATCGTAGGAATGAAAGGTGAGGCTAAAACAACAGTGACTCTGTCTAATACAGCAAAAGCCATGGGAAGCGGACAATTGGAGGTTTTCGCTACTCCTGCCATGGTAGCCCTTATGGAAGAGGCTGCTGTAAATTCTCTTCAATTGCCGGAAGGACAATCAAGTGTGGGGACTTCTTTGAGTATTAAACATAACGCTGCGACTCCTATAGGAGCATTGGTCAAGGCAACGGCGGAGCTTATGGAAATAGATCGCCGAAGATTAGTCTTTAACGTAGAAGCCTTTGATGAAGCCGGACAAATTGGCGTAGGAAAGCATGAACGTTTTATCATAGATGTAGATCCGTTCCTAGCAAAAACTCAAACTCGCAAACAGGGGATGTAAAGTGGAAAGCTTTAGTACTATCTCTAAGATTATCACAGAAGAACAAGTTATTGATAAATCCCGTTTTATAGGGATTGCTGTTCCTGTGACCAGCTTAGAACAGGTAGAGTTGGCCATGCAAAAAACACGTGAAGATTATCCGAATGCGCGTCACTATGTCTATGCCTATCGGTTGTATGATGGCTTGATTGAAAAATCTTCGGATGATGGTGAACCTCAAGGAACAGGTGGTCGTCCAATCATGGATGTTTTACAACATCGGACGATCTGGAATGTAATGATTGTGGTCGTGAGGTATTTTGGAGGAATATTATTGGGCACGGGAGGGTTGTCAAGAGCCTATGGCAGCACCGCCCGCCTTGTTGTTAATGATTCGGACTTGACTACAATGCAAATGTATGAAACGTATACTCTGCAAGTACCCTATGAATGGTATGCAACTCTCAAATATCAGTTGGAACAGCATTACTGGAAAATTCAAAAGGAAGAATTTTTTGAAGTAATTAAGCTTCTTGTTCTTATCCCTGAATCCGAAGGAGAATTGTTTAAGCATTGGGTCGATGACTTTACCAGACGACAAGTTTCCTATAAAGCAGAGGGTTACGTGTGGCGATAATATTGTCCATTTTATTGAAGATTATATAAAATTCAGAAGAATAGAACTTTAAGAAAGTGATTACAATCACTTTCTTTTTTCATATATATATAGTAATATAATAGTAAAGATTAAAAGAATTAATAGTTGTACTCGATATAGTGAAAAGTCGAACGATCAGATACAAGCAAAATCTTTGCAAAATGATAAATAAAGGAGGAGATAAGTATGTTAGCATTTATCCCTATCATGATTATCGGCGGATTTCTAGGAGGTTGTGCGGTCGTAATTACTGCATCATGTGTTCAACTTATTAAATTAGCGGCTAAACTGCCTAAAAATGGCACACCAGTGCCGAGAGCTATTGAAGCTTAAAATGGTTTTAATATTAAATAATCGGACCTTAAATATTAAGGGGGCTATATGCATTCGAATGTAAACGTTTGAACGCAATAGCCCTTTAGTATTATTTAATCCCATTCATTTATTAATAGTAGACACTTTGATTTCTGCCCGTCGTCTTAGCTTTATATAAAGCATGGTCGGCTCTTAAAATTACAGAAGTTGGAGAATCCGTTGAACGCCAAAGAGTGACTCCAATACTCACTGTAACAGAAACATCAACACCAGTTGCGGTATTATAGACTTTAGTTCTTTCGACGACTTCCCTTATTTTTTCGCTGATAAACAAGATGATTTTTTCTGTAGCTTCTGGAATTAAGATCACAAACTCTTCCCCGCCGTAACGGGCAATAAGATCTTCTTCTCTTAGATTATTTCTCAGCTCTCTAACAATTGTTTGCAGCACTGTATCCCCGAATTGATGTCCGTAGCGGTCATTAAACAGTTTGAAATTATCCACATCGACCATAAGTAAACCAAATGTCACCGATCGTTTATGACGCTGACAAAGTGAAATAGATTCCCTTAAACGTTTTTGAAAGTACCGATGATTGTAGACACCCGTTAATCCATCCGTTATTGATTCACGTTCAACGATTGCATAAAGAAGAGCGTTTTCTAAGGCTGAAGTTGCATGACCTGCAACGGTTTCTAAAAACTGCATTTGCTCAGGAGTAATTTCTGCTTGTCGAATAGCATGGATATTGATAGTACCGGTTTTATGCTGGGCATTTTGAAGAGGTAAACAGCAAATCCATTCCCAATCTTGTGTTTTGTTTCCAGGTGGACAATAATAAGTTTCTCCTTTAGCTAATACTTCTGATAGAAAGGAAAAATCAAGATTTGGGGGAATTTGAGGTGAGATTGTTCTAGAGTCAAAGACTCCAATCACTTCAAACTCCTGAGTTTTTTCTTTATAAAGACAAACGCTTGCTTGGTCGATACTAATAAGGGAAGCAATAGCGCTAATGATATTGGCAGCAATCACTCTGGGATCAAGTGAAGCATTAAGTGCACGTGCAATGTCTAATAGGACGTTGGTTTGTAAACGTATTTCTTCAAGTTGGCTTTCTAAAATGTGTATTCTGTGAAGTAAGGTTGAAGTATCTTCTGGGTCAGTTTTCAGATCATATGACATAGATATGCCCCCTATAACCCTAAATCAATAAAACGAAAAGGACAGAACTATTTACTATATTCTCTTTCAATTGAAATAATCCTTTGACAATAATGGATTTTCGAAAAGAAATATTTGTTAAGATCAAACTAAAAAGAATGTAATTCAGAAGAGCAAGAAGAAGGAGAAACAGGACTTCTGTCGAATTTTTAATAATGACAGGTCATTGTAAGGGGGGACCGGTACTCTGATATATGAAATAACAGTTGTGTTGGGAAGTATCCCATTTGTTGTTTTTTTGACTTGGCAGGCAGGATCTTTTGGAATGTCCCGGATGCGAGTATGCGCAATTTCGGTTATTTTGTGTTGTGTAGTCTTGGTGTTTCCATGGGCTCTTCGATCAGATTGGATAATATGGTGGATTTTGTCAGTCGTTATTTTGGTTATTGTCGGTCCCTTATGGTCAAAAATAATAAAAATATATCAGGATTGGAGAAATAATGGTGAGTTAGAAGTTGCGATTATAGATGATAGCCTAGCTATTAAGGAATTTATTCCTGGAGAAGAAAAAGTAGTTTTTGAGAATTTTGATGTTAAGGAAAAAATTGAAGAAAATTTGGTTGTCAAGGAAGACTCTGTCATGGAAGTTGAAGCAATTCCAACTGTTGATAAACTTATAGATTTGGGATTCCAAGAAAAGCAATCTGGGAACTTTCGACTCGCTGCAGACTATTTTTCTCGTGCTTTGGATCTCAATCCTGAGCCTGATCTGGCCTTTTACTTAATCATGGATTGCTATTCGATACTTAATGATCTTGGAGAATGTGAATTAAGATTAACAAAACTAAGAACTCATATTCATACATTTTATTATCAATTTAATTCTGAACTTCGATTTCACTTTGATGTTTGGATGAACAAAGAAGACCTCAATAAATATTTTAATGAGTAGGAGGCATAGCCAGTGAAGCCAACAAAGGAAATTATTGGATTGCGAGTCATTAGTATTTCAGATGGAACTCAAGTAGGTGTCGTCAAGGATGTTGTTCTTAGTCAGCAGGGTAAATCTTTAAATTTCGTTATAATTGATCAACCGTCGGATTATTTTGGGGCAAAGGTTATTTCATTTGAAAATATTCTCGGTATTGGCGAGTTTGCAATGACCATTCCCAATCCTGATGTTATACAGGATGTTGCTCAAAATAATGAAGTTCAACAATTATTAAAACAAGATATACGAGTAATTGGAACAAAAGTGTTAACTAAAAAAGGACAATTGATTGGTGAAGTTAAAGAAATTGTTATTAATGAAGATACAGGGCACATAGCTTCCTGTCGCTTTGAATCAGAAGGAAGAGTACAGGAAGTTAATGCTGAAAGAATCATTACCTTAGGTAAGGAATTGTTGATTGTTGAGGCTGAACCTGTTCTTGGTGACTATGAAACTCTGGAAACTGAGGAACCTACACTAACAATTCAGGACTTAGCTCAGGATCTAGTTGCTATGGAAGAGACGCCTGAAGAGCAAAGTTATAATTCTTTAGAAGGAAGCGATAAGCAAGAAGACCTTGTTGTTCAGGAAGTAATTTCAGAGAGTATTAAAACTGTTGGGGAAGAAGAGCTTGGTTTCAACTTATTTGAGCAGCGCCAGCTTCAATATTTTATCGGCAAAAAAGTTGATAAGGATATTATTTTAGACAATGGAGATCTTTTAAGTGCCGGTGAATACATTTCACCTGAAATGGTAACTCACATTAAAACACGAAGCACCTTAATGGAAGTGACTTCTCATCTGCAGAAAAATTAGAATAATAATTAAAGAGATGTAGGTAGTATGAAAAAAGCAAGGTTTCTTATCTTTGTCTTGCTTCTGCAGCTATGTGTTACGCTAGGGTTTGGAGCTGTTATTACGTATGCTAAGACCCGTGATCGGGCCCCATCGGGGTTAGTAGTATGGGGCCAGAATTTTTCGGGGATGACCAGAAGTCAATTGTCTGCTCAAATTAGAGAAAGACTTCCAGAAACTATAGTCTTTCAGGACCAAGTTTTTCCTTTATCATTAGATAGCACATATGCTGAGATAGAGCATTGGTTGGATCAAGTTTTTCCAGCCTCAAAAGGATCCTTTATGAAGAATGTTCTGCAAAATCTGACTCGATCATTCAGGGCTGCTGCTCTTTCCGATCATATTAAACTAGATCAGGCTGAAATTATGCCTCAGTTGGAGTCTATTAGCAGGAGCATTGACCAACCAGCGCGGACAGCCACTGTTGAGTTTGCAGATGGACAGCTCATAAGAAGTAAAAGCGTATCAGGAATTAAATTTGATATTGATGGTACTTGGCAAAAGCTTTCTCAGGAACACCAACAAAAACAGGTGGATGCTGTTGTAGATATTGTCTTTCCAAAGCCCAGTACGGAAGATTTGGCCCAAATTTCGGATAATTTAGGAGACTACACTACGTATTTTAATTCTCAAGACAAATTAAGAACAAACAATGTACGGTTAGCTGCTCTGGCTTTAAATAATCAGTTAGTTCCGCCTGGTGAAGTTTTTTCCTTCAATAACGTTGTTGGAGAACGTACAATAGCAAGCGGCTATTCACCGGCAATAGTTTTCGTTAATCAAACCATGATCAGAGATATTGGGGGAGGCATCTGCCAGGATTCCAGCACGTTATATCAGGCTGCAATGCAAGCTCATTTGGAAATTGTAGAGAAACACACGCACTCTTTGCCTGTGTCCTATGTCATGAGAGGACAAGATGCCACAGTTGCCTATGGTATACTTGATTTTCGCTTTCGGAATGATACCAAGGGTTATTTATTAATAAGTGTACGAACGGGAGCAAATTGGTTAAGGGTGAGGTTGTTTGGATTAGCTGATGATAAACATCCTAAGCTCGCTAAACCTGAAGGGTATCCCATAGGTCCGGAATCTTGGGATAAAGATCCTAAATAAGTTGATACAGTGATGATAGAATCAACTCCCGAATAGAAGCTTGCTAGGCTCCTGTTCGGGAGTTAATCTATCTTGTTGGGGCGCTTTCATGCAAAGTTAATTCGTGGAAGGACAGTGACTTCAAGTTCCGGCAGGTTTCCTTTAAACATATTGGTAAATTATCTTTGCCGCAACTAATAGTGACATAATTACAAACAGAGGTTTGACAAGTACAGCACCTCTGCGTATAGCCAGTCGGGTACCTACGTAGGAACCGAGTATCATGAATAAAGCCATGGGGATTCCGTACTGATAGATTATTTTACCATTCCATGCAAAGAATAAGAGGGAAGCAATGTTGCTGGAGAAATTAAGGACTTTTGAGTTTGCTGAAGCAATTACAAAGTCAAAGCCAAAGAAGGCTATGAAGGAGAATATTAGAAAAGATCCTGTTCCCGGACCGAAGAAACCGTCATAAAATCCTAAGATCAGAGCGAATAAGCAACCAACAACAATTCTTGATGAATTAAGGCCTTTAAAGGTATTCTTCATTCCTAAATTTTTTCGAAATAGTGTATAAACGCCAACAAAAAGTATCAAGAATAGTACAGCTTTATTTAAAAATTCAGAACTGACCTTCAGGACAGCCCAAGCCCCAAGGAAGGCGCCAAGTAAAGTAAAAGGGATTTGCCACTTTACCAGCGGAAAATGTACTTTTCCAGAACGGGCAAAGGTAAGGGAACTGTTGAAAGAGGCAACGGATGCAGCAAATTTGTTGGTGCCAAGGGCTAAATGAGGTGGAATACCCACCATTAGTAATGCTGGCAGACTGATAAGCCCGCCGCCGCCGGCAATAGCATCGACCATAGCGGCTAAAAAGCCGAGGGAGCAGATGATGACAAGATTGAACAAGTCTTGATACCTCATTTCTAACATTGCTTTATTAGTATACTCCTTAGATCCTTTTCCGTCATCATCATTATTTAAAAGTAGACTGGGAAAAAAGGAAGAAATGGTGTAGGATTGTATTTATACGGGCAATATAGATGCTCTAATTTAGGAAGGAGCAAACCTCTAAGTGCGGCAAGTAAGTGTAAATTCATTGACTATGGGGGATGTCTTAGGTAAAACTATCTTCTCAAGCTCAGGTCGAATTCTGCTAGGAAAAGGAGTAAAGCTTACTCCCTTATATATTGCTAAGCTGAAAGGCATGGGGATTTCTATTGTTTATATTGAGGATGAACGTTTTAATGATGTCGTCGTAGATGATGTTATTAGTGAAACCCACCGGCGCGAAGCACTGGAAATTCTAGAGAAGAGTACACGTGCTGTTCGCTTGGGGAAGGAACTGGATGGCTTCGAGGTAAAAAAAATAATTAATAAAATCGTCGAAGAGATCTTATTTAAAAAGGACATACTAGTTAACGTGATGGATATGCGTGATTTAGATGACCAAATATTCGCTCATTCTGTTAATGTATGTGTTCTGTCAACAATTCTTGGCAAAGCTTTGCTGCTCGAACGCGAAAAGATTGAGACACTAGCTGTCGGTGCGATTCTTCATGATTTTGGTAAGATACAATTAGATCCAAGTCTTGTCAAAAAAACGGATTTAACGCCAGAAGAAATTGAGATTA
Source organism: Desulfosporosinus orientis DSM 765 (assembly GCF_000235605.1). Taxonomy (GTDB): domain Bacteria; phylum Bacillota; class Desulfitobacteriia; order Desulfitobacteriales; family Desulfitobacteriaceae; genus Desulfosporosinus; species Desulfosporosinus orientis. The sequence goes on along the minus strand of NC_016584.1, from coordinate 3,537,676 downwards.
TCAAAACACACACCATCTTAGGTTTCGAAGATCTCAGAAAACGAAAAGACCTAAATTTGGTCGTAGCGCATATTGCTTTTCAACATCATGAGCACTTGAATGGGACGGGTTATCCCAGACACTTAAAAGAAGGGGAAATACACCCTTTGGCACAAATAGTCGGAATTGCAGATTTATACGATAAGTTAACGTCAAATCAACCTGCTTCTAAGCGAATTATGCCCCATGAAGCCTGTGAAGTACTTATGGGTCTGGCGGGTATTCTCTATCCCCTTGAGATGATCCGAATGTTTCTGAAAAATATTGCTGCCTATCCAACAGGGATTACGGTGAGGTTAAATACAGGGGAGATCGGGGTTGTTGTTGATCAAAATTTGAGCATGCCTGCTCGGCCAATCGTAAGAGTTTTTGAGGAATTTGAATTTGGCTCAAATATTATTAAAGAGTATAACATGGTAGAGAAACGAACCATCTTTATTCAGGAAGTTTTAAGTTAGTCTGCGGAGGTAACAGCATGGCACAGATTGGTTCCGATGAGCCGGTCTCAGAATTTATTTATAAAGCATTAATGAATGAGTTTCCTGAGGCACGCTGTGAATTAGAATTTGATACACCCTTTGAATTATTGATAGCGACTATTTTATCGGCTCAATGTACTGACGAAAGAGTAAATCTTGTGACAGCTTCTCTGTTTTCAGAAGCAAATACTCCAGAAAAAATCATTAAATTAGGTCAAACTACACTTGAGAATAAAATTCGTTCTTTAGGGTTATTTCATAATAAGGCCAAGAACATTCTATCTGCTTGTCAAGTCCTTGTCGAAAAATACAACGGACAAGTCCCTGAGGATTTGGAGTTGCTTAAAGAACTTCCCGGTGTAGGACGTAAAACAGCTAATGTGGTTGCAAGCAATGCCTTTGGAATACCGGCCATTGCAGTTGACACACATGTTTTTCGTGTTGCCCATCGATTAGGGATTGCCAGTGGGAAAACTCCGGAAAAAGTAGAAGACGAACTAAGAGAGGTATTCCCACAAGATAGGTGGTCAATAGTCCATCATCTTCTTATCTTTCTTGGCAGGCGCATCTGCAGTGCACGAAAACCGCGATGTGAGGAATGTCCAGTGAGTTCGGTTTGCATGATGTATTTAGAAGAACTCAGTCGCTCAAATTAAATTGACAATTGAGAGGGTTGGAATTATGAAATATGTTCGTTTTTTTAATAACAAAGAAGTAAAACATGGAGTGATTGAAGGAGATAGGGTTAGGGTTCTTGATGGGCCGTTTTTAGATCCTTTGAGTAAACCGACAGAGACTTTAGTATCCTTGAATGAGGTTACCCTTCTTGCTCCGGTTGAGCCAAATAAAGTCCTATGTGTGGGGCTTAATTACGCCTTACATGCTAAAGAATTAGAGCATTCCCTGCCCGATGACCCGGTGATTTTTATGAAGCCTCAGACCAGTGTGATTGGGCCCGATGCAGAGATCATCTACCCCAAAATAAGCCAACGGGTAGATTATGAAGCTGAACTGGCGGTGGTTATTGGCAAAACCATTAAAAATGTACCGGAAACGGATGCTTTAGAAGCTATCTTTGGTTATACTTGTGCGAATGATGTTACCGCGAGAGATTTGCAAAAAAAGGATGGCCAATGGACTCGAGGCAAATCATTTGATACATTCTGCCCCTTGGGACCTTGGGTTGTGACGGGTATTGATCCAAGCCATTTAGATGTTCAAGGATTGTTGAATGGAGAGGTTAAGCAAACTTCAAATACTCAGTATTTGATAAACTCAGTACCAAAACTTATTAGTTTCATATCTCAGGTCATGACACTCAACCCTGGTGATGTGGTACTTACAGGTACACCGGAGGGTGTGGGTCCAATGCAGCCGGGAGATGAAGTTGTTGTCAGAATACCAATGATTGGGGAATTGCGAAACACCGTGGGGGTACAGGCATGATTCGTATTGGACATAACCCAAATACCAATATGTTGCCAATGTTTCATTTCTTGCAGAAAGAGCAGCCCTTACTGGAATGTGCTATAGCTGAACCTACAGGACATAATGCAATGTTAGCTGAAGGCCGGATTGATATGGCACCCATCAGCGCTTTTTCATATGGAGAGCATTGGCGTGAGTACGCTGTTTTACCGAACCTTTCCGTTTCAACAAAAGGTCGAGTCGGATCTATTCTGTTATTCTCAAAAGTTCCTTTAGAAACTTTTGAGGGTTTGACTGTGGCCTTAAGCGATGCATCGGCAACTTCTGTTAATCTTACTAAAATATTACTTCATCACTATTATGGCGTGCATCCCCATTATGTGACTATGCCGGCTAATCTTAAAGAGATGTTTGAGAAAGCCCAGGCAGCTCTTCTCATTGGAGATGCAGCTATCCAAGCAGCCCTTCTCCATCCGGATTGTTTTATCTATGATTTGGGTGAGGAATGGTTTAAACATACGGGTTGTTCAATGACCTATGCTGTTTGGGCATTCCCCAAAAGGCTTTTAGCGGAACAAGCAGCGGAGATTGAAAAGGTCTATCAATTGCTGCTGGAAGCTAAAGCTAAAGCATTAAATCATATGGAAGATATCATTTTGGAATGTCAGAGGATGCTGGGAGGATCCTTTGATTTTTGGAAGGATTATTTTGCGCAGTTTAATTATGGATTAGATCTAACCTACGTCATGGGTTTAGAAAAATATCTAGGTCTGTGTTATGAACTTAATTTACTGTCAAGTCGTCCGGTTCTTGAGTTTTGGCCTAAGGAGTAAAGCTATGGGATACTGGGTGTACCTGGCGAGATGTGGTAATAATACAATCTATACCGGTGCGACGACTGATCTCCTTCGGAGAATCAAAGAGCATAATAAGGGCGCCTCAAAAGGGAAAGGGGCAAAATACACAGCCTCACATCTTCCGGTTACTTTAGCACAAGCATGGGAGGTGGGGTCGTGGAGTGAAGCACTTCGCTTAGAACGTAGTATCAAAAGCTGTCAGCGTATGGAAAAGGATCGATTGATAGAGCAGCCTCAACGAATTTACCAGCTTGCTGAGCGACGTAATCTTTCTTTCGCTATTCATGAGGTCTCTTCAGAGTTTATCAAACAGTCGGAATAAATAGCATGAAATAAATAAGTTAGGAGGTTAGAGTATGCCAATTGTCCAAATCGAATTATTTGAAGGTCGTTCCGTTGAACAGAAACGATTACTGGCCGAGAAAGTAACCCAGGCGATAATGGAATCAATCGGTGCACCTGCAGAGAGTGTATCAATTATCATTCGAGATATGGCAAAAGAAAATTATGCTAAAGCTGGAAAGCTTGCTATTGACCAATAATATTACTAACAAGTATAACTATATCAAAGAATACGCTTTGATCCGGCTTTAACCGTTTCAAAGCGTATTTTCTCGTACTAATCAGAAAGTATAACTTTTCGTTGTATACCGCAAGAAAGGCTAATTCGTGCGAAGACAGTGCTGCAAGAAGGTTTAACCCGTGCGAAGACAGTGTCTTCGTCGGGCGCCAGCCAAGTTTTCTAATGGGCTTAAACGTTATAAGCACTTCCGCCTAAAAATTCTCTAAGTATTGAGTTGAAAGGTACCGTAGAAATATCTAATGGATCAAAAAAGGAAAGCAAAGTCAAGAGATGGACTGCCATTTCATACTGAGGAGAATCTGGAGTAATTGAGACTAATAAATGTTCGGCAAAAGGGCGTAAGGCATTCAGTTCGTAGAGCAAGCTTGAGTTAAACATAACATCGGCTTCTTCCTGATAAGGAAAGATATTGTGGTTTTCTCCCCGGCGTACACTTTCCCATTGGGCAAGGGTCTTTTCGGGATCTGTACCTCGAAATTTATCATCACGAACTAGACGGCGGATAAGTCGTACTTCTGTTGTTGGAACACGAGTATAGGCATCAATATTAAGTTGGAATAGTGAACTGACGTATATCTTAAACAATTGAGTTCTGTCAAGGGAAGGGAGTAATGATGGGTTAAGGGCATGTATTCCCTCAACGACCAGAATTTCATTAGGACCTAGGCGCATAGGTTTCCCAACCTCGCATCGACCCCCACAAACGAAATCAAATATTGGCGTTTCGACCTCCGATCCGTTGATCAAGTCATTTAATTGCTCAGCGAGGAGCGGCAAATCCAGTGCTTCCAGGCATTCGAAGTCGTATTGGCCATTACTGTCTAAAGGGGTTTTTTCCCTTGGCAAGAAATAATTGTCGAGGGATAAGGCAACAGGTCGGAGACCGTTAACTCGCAACTGAGTTGAGAGCCGCTGAGCAAAGGTTGTCTTTCCTGACGACGTAGGCCCGGATATAAGTATCACTCGCACTTTAGACCGCTGCTCGTAAATTCGGTCGGCGATGGAGGAAATTTTCTTTTCGTGCAAAGCCTCAGCCAGATAGATTAGATCTTGGGAGGATTTAGCAGATATGATTTTATTAACATCTTCAACATAAGAAAGATGTAAATTTTCTAACCAACGCTGCGTTTCTGAAAAGGTGGAAGAAAGCTGTTCGGGAGGAACAAATGAAGCTAGAGATTCCGGATGATTGGTGTTAGGAAACAAAATAATAAAACCAGGAACAAAATGAATGAGTTTAAAATGCTTTAATAACCCTGATCGGGCCAAAGGAGGATAGATTGTCGCTACTGTTTCTTTGTCAATTTGACAATGATATAAATGATCATGTCCGGTTTCATAGGGAATGGCTGTATCTGAAAGCACCCAATTATTTAAGCTGTCTTCAATTTTTTGAATTTCTCTTGAAGAAAGTATGGAATTTTCAAGTTCACAATAAACACCATCAAGGATCGAGTGAGAAATTTTTAGCTGTTCACCGGGAAATAGCTCTTTAACAACTCCAATCAGTCCAATAATGAGACTTTGTCTATATTTACGTATCGAGTAATCTGACATTGTAATACTCCTTTCGAGTTAAAAGTATTCTAATAAAGATATTCAACGTTATCTTTTAGTTTCCTCCTAAAGTTTTATTATTTCAGTGAACACTTAAGGTATCAGCCAGCAAGTTACCTGAAAATTTTAGCTCTTAGAAGTAATTTTTTAATAAGGAGGAGATTTATTCTTAAAAGGCGAATATACAGCCAATAGAGTGTAAATAATTAAGCAAGTTCATGGATCAAGGAGGGAAACGTATTGTACGAAAGCACCAGGGGTAATCTTAATGGGCAAACAGCATCACAAGCGATCACTTTAGGAATGGTACCGAGTGGGGGACTTTTTGTTCCTTCAACATTTCCCAACTTGAATTGGCAAGACCTTCAAGGCTTAACATATCGCGATGTCGCTAAACAAGTGATGATGCCCTATTTAGCGGATTTTCCTGAGGAAGCGGTTTCAAGTATTGTTGATGTCTATCGAGATGGCACTTTTGATGGTGAAGATCCGGCACCATTAGTGTCTGTGGGCAAGTTCGGAGTTTTAGAGCTTTGGCATGGCCCCACGGCTGCTTTTAAAGACATGGCTTTACAGGTATTACCGGACTTATTGAAAGTTAGTCTTAAACAATTCAACCGGGACGAAGATGTATTAATACTGGTAGCCACATCTGGGGATACGGGAAAAGCGGCCTTAGAAGGGTTTAAAAACCGGAAGGGTATGCATATTGTTGTCTTCTATCCTGACGGAGGTGTAAGCCCTGTTCAGGAGCGTCAAATGACAACTACGGAAGGATCCAATACTCATGTTGTAGCAGTTAAGGGGAACTTTGATCAATGTCAAACGGCAGTGAAGCAAATCTTCGCATCAGAGAGTTTGAAACGCCGGCTTCAGGAAAAAAATCTGATTTTTTCATCGGCTAATTCCATCAACTGGGGCCGTCTTTTGCCTCAGATCGTTTACTATTATTGGGCCTATTTGCAGGCGGTTAAACAGGGAAAGGTTGCAGCAGGGAGTGCAATGAATGTTGTGGTTCCTACTGGTAACTTTGGAAACTTACAGGCGGCTTATTATGCCAAGTGTATGGGTCTTCCCCTAGACAAAATCATTTGTGCCTCGAATACTAACAATGTTCTGACGGATTTTTTTGCTACGGGAGTTTATCAAAGTCAAAGGACCTTCTATCAAACTATTTCTCCTTCCATGGATATTTTGGTTTCAAGTAATTTTGAGCGCTTTCTTTACGAGATGAGTGGACGAGATGCTGAAAAAGTCCGTTCCTGGTATGATGCGAGCAATCAGGGGATGTTTTCTGTCGATGACGCTACTTTAAAAGCTTGCCGGAATACAGTTTATGCAGGATGGGCCAATGAAGAGGAGACTCTCGAAACAATCGCCAAAAGTTATCAAGCATACAATTATGTTTTTGATCCCCATACTGCTGTAGCAATGAAAGTATACGATGATTATGTTTCCGCAACGAAGGATCAAACATTCACGGCAATTGCTTCAACAGCCAGTCCTTTTAAATTTTCTTCAAATGTTATCAGAGGACTTGATCAACGAGAGAGTTGCGCAGATGAATGGGAAGCCCTTAATCGCCTAAGTATGTTAACGGGATGGAAAATTCCGGCGGGCTTACAAGGCTTAGAGAAAAAGCCGGAAAAGAGAGTTCATTCGGCTATTCCGGAAGAAATTGCTCAGTTGGTTCAAATAATGTTCGGGTAATTGATTGGGAATAGGAATAATTAAGGAGAGAGGCTTTTCCTCTCTCCTTAAAATATTTGTTCGTGGGGAAGGGCTTTTGGGTAAGACCCCAGTAACTTAACGGAAATATTATCTTTCTTAAGTGACCATAGCACATCTTGAATGGGAGGAGCGAAAACATATCCATCCACATCAACGAAAAAAACGTACTCGCCGAGTTTTCGCTTGGAGGGACGAGATTCGATACGGCTTAAATTGATATGGCGCTTAGCGAACTCTCCTAAAATGCGATATAAGGAACCGGGTGTATTTTCAGCGATGACCAGAAGGGAGGTCTTATCTTCACCATCCGACATTTCTGCCAAGCTATGCCCTACTAAGACAAAGCGTGTAGCATTGAGTGTGGCATCCTGAATGCATTCTTTCAAGATGTGTAAATTGTATAGTCTGGCAGCGCGGCGTGGTCCTATAGCAGCCCAATTCTCTCGAATTGAAGATATTCTATGGGCGGCTTCAGCTGTACTGAGACAAGTTATTTGTTGAGCGTTGGGGAGGAACTTTTCAAGGAAGTCTCGGCATTGCCCTATAGCCTGTTCATGAGAATAAACCCGTTCGATCTGTTCCAGAGGCATAGGCTCGTGTGCCAAAAGACACTGATCGATGGGATGGACGAATTCACGAGTAATATACAGATGCTCAGTCTGGGCAAGAGTATCCATTGTTACCCCAACTTGCCCTTCCGTAGAATTCTCTAATGGGACAAAGGCCCAGTCAATTTCTTTATTATTACAGGCAAACAGTAAACGGGGGATTGTTGAATAGGGAATAAGTTCAGGTGCAGAATCACTTAATTCTGGCTGAGTAGCTAATAACAAATGTACCGCCTCTTCGGAAAAGCTTCCTTTTGGACCTAAAAAGCCCAGTTTTTTCATTGTGTGTCTCCTTCCTGAATAAAGAAAAATAGTAAGTGTGAAGTATGAAGGCTAAAATAAAAATTGCAGACAATTATAACATAATGTTAAAATATATATTAATAAGGACAATTTTCTACTATCATAATACAGATGAAGATATACAGCAAGTTATTGTCAACTTGAATTATCAACCCACTTGCATAGGGAGCTGTGATCGAGTAAAATACAATTAGGAAGGTTGGGGAACCTTCCAAGGGGATAGTGGACAAGGTGGAGCAGGCAGTGGAACGTACGCTGCCTGCTTCGCTATGCTTTATATAGTTTGGGTTTATGCTCTGAGAAATAGTAATTTTTAAACAAGGTGTATATAATAAAAATAGTATTGCTAGGGGGGTAACTATGTGGAACAACAACGACTAAAGTCCAGAGCGGAAATACCTGATTTTAACAAATGGCGGCTTGAGGACATTTTTACAGACAACAGTCAATGGGAAGAAGAATTTGGTTTTATTGAAAAACTCGCAGAAGAAGGAAAAAAATACCTGGGACATTTAGCTGATAATGTTGAGACGTTAATAGAATGTTTTGAGTGGATGGATAATTTAAGTCTCCGCATTGAAGAAGTATACGCCTACGCTCGAATGAGGCGAGATGAGGACAATAGAAATGCAAATTATCAAGGTCTGACAGATCGGGCTGGGGCTCTTGCTGTTAAGGTTAACAGTGCAGCGTCGTTTATTGTCCCGGAGTTATTAGCGATACCGGAAGAAATCCTTAAAGAGTATCGTGCAAAGTCTGCCAAAATGGAACTTTATAAGCAGGCTTTAGATGAAATCCTTCGTAAAAAAGAGCATGTACTGAGTTCAAGAGAAGAAAAGCTGTTGGCTGAAGTTGGAGAACTGGCTGAAGCACCTGGAGTCATCTTTTCTATGGCTAATAATGCAGATTTAAAATTCCCAAACATCACAGATGAATCCGGCAATTCTGTTGAACTCACCAAAGGGAATTTTATTCAATTTATGGAAAGCCAAAATCAAAGTGTAAGGAAAGCTGCTTTTAAGAATCTTTATAGGACCTATGAAAAGCAAAGGAATACCTGGGCAGCAACCTTAAATTCCAGTATAAAGTCTGACGTTTTTTTTGCCAGAGCCAGGAAATATCCTTCTGCCCTTGAGGCTTCCTTAGATGATGATCGTGTACCATTGAAAGTGTATGATTCTTTGATTGATACAGTTCATGAATTCCTGCCCCATATGCATCGGTACGTAAAACTGCGCAAAAAGGCTTTAAAACTTGATGAATTACATATGTACGATATTTATGTACCCATTGTCCCGGAAACAACAATGAAAATTACTTATGAAGAGGCCAAAAAAATGGTTAGCGAAGGATTAAAGCCTCTTGGACATGAGTATCTTGATATCCTCGAAGAAGGTTTCAAAAATCATTGGATTGATGTTTACGAAAATGAAGGGAAAACCAGCGGTGCCTATTCCTGGGGTACTTATCAAACCCACCCTTATGTCTTACTAAATCACCAAGACACTTTAGACTCCATGTTTACCCTTGCCCATGAGATGGGGCACTCTTTACACACTTACTTATCGAACCGCAAGCAGCCTCATCTTTATGCAGGATATAAAATATTTGTTGCTGAGGTTGCCTCGACATTAAATGAGTCCCTAATCATGGAGCATCTGTTGAATAAAACAAAAGACGAGAAAATATTAGCCTATTTAATTAATCATTATTTGGAACAGTTCAGAGGGACTATTTTCAGGCAAACCATGTTTGCTGAGTTTGAAAAGAAGACTCACAAAGTAGTTGAGGAAGGAGGAGCTTTAACTGCGGACAACTTCTCCGAACTATATCGTGATTTAAACGCAGCTTACTATGGTGAAGAAGTAGTCCTTGATCCGGAAATAGCTTTAGAATGGGCAAGGATACCACATTTTTATAATGCGTTCTATGTTTATAAATATGCTACAGGATTTTCAGCAGCAATTGCTTTTTCACGGGCAATTTTGGAACAAGGTGAGCCGGCAGTAGCCCGGTATTTAGAGTTTTTAAGCAGCGGGAGTTCAGATTATCCCATCGAATTATTGCGAAAAGCTGGGGTAGATATGGAAACCCCTGTTCCCGTTAGAAATGCTTTACAAGTTTTTGCTGAGCTGATTGATCGATTGGAGAAACTCATAGGATAGACTAGGGTTCGATAAGGTCTTGAAATCGAGGATCCTGACGAACAGGAGCAAAGTCGTGTTCGTTACGGGCAACTTCCTTGACATCCTTATCCAGTTCAATAGCAGGTTTTAGGTATTCTAAAACTTTTTCTACATTGCCTTGACGACCATAGATACTGGCAATGCCATAGTAGCTCCATGTATCACGGTTGTCGAGTTGCAGAGCCTTTTGATAGGCTGAAATAGAATCTTCCCAGCGGCCTGCTAATTCATTAGCTAATCCAAGGTTGAAATTTGCATAAACAAAGGAAGGGTTGATGGCAAGGGCTTGCTGAATAAGAGCAAGCCCTTGGTCGTAATGTCCTTGAAATGCCAGGGCAGCTCCTTTAGCATTAAGAGCTTCATAACATTGAGGATCAATGCTTAATGCCTGATCAAAAAGACCAAGAGCTTCAGTAAAATTACGTTCATAATAGAGTTTTAGCCCATTTTCATAAAAAGTATAGGCTTTAGTGTCTGAAACATGGATTGGCACGTGCTCTTGTTCGGGCTTAAGGTTTGAGGTGAGCTGCTCTGTTGGCAACACCGGTGAAGAATTAGGAGTTACCATGGAAGATCGATTTTTCTCAGTTAAGAAAAATACAGCAATTATGCAACTGAAAATGATTACTATCAGGAATTGATGCAGATTTTTTTTCAGAATTAAACCCTTCTTTCGTAGTTTATTCCATAACTGGAAAGCTTGACAGGCTGATAAGAGCAGAATAAGATGAGTTTGTGGATCCCATGCCAAGAAGGAATCAGTATTGTTGTTTATGCTCTGGAAGGAGTTGTATGGAACGATGACAACACCAGATAACATGCAAAGGATTATTCAAGTAGCTCAAGGCTTCTATTCTCGAAAAGATCAAGCTCATGATTTAGAGCATGCTTTAAGGGTCAGAGAATGGGGTAAAAGAATCGCTCAGGAAGAAGGCGGAGATTCCACGGTCATTGAGTTGGCAGCACTTTTACATGATATTGGCCGCTCTGGAGCCGTAGAAAAAACACATGCCGAAAGCAGTGCAGGGCTTGCCGTGAATATTCTTCAAAAAAATGGCTATTCTGAAGACATTGTCCGAAGAGTAAAAGAAGCTATTATTTCCCATTCCTTGGAGGCAGGGCATAAACCGATTTCCCTTGAAGCAAAAATTTTATATGATGCTGATAAATTAGACTTTGTAGGAGCAATCGGCTTAGTAAGATTGTTTACTTTAGCAGGGGTACAGGGATGGAATCTTGTTGGCAAAAACTCTTGTCAAGAGTTTTATCTGGAAAAGATATGTGGTTATAGGGAACATTTATTCACAAAGTCTGCGAAAACTTACTTTGACCCATTGTTCCACTACATGGAAGGGTTTTGGCAGGAATTGCATACTGAACGATTGAAATTCTCGTAATCTGGACAAGCTAATAATAGATTAGCTTGAAAGGATGAAGCAATACAATGCGTTGGCTCTGGAGGTTAATTACCTTAGTTGTTTTCTTTGGTTTGATTAAAACACTTTTTGTTCCCCGGCCTAAAACTTTTATCGCCTGGCCTGAAGAGCAAAATTGGGTAGAAAAGATTCAAGGAGAGCTGAGGCAATGGCAGCGATTATCACAAGATCTGCCGGCCAGTATTGAAGTGGAAGTACGTCGGCTCTGGAATAATTATAAGCCCAATGGCAACGGCAAAGAAGTCTGATTTTCTAGAGTCAAAGTATATTTATGTATAACTTTCCAATAAACTCGAAGTATGGTATATTAAAAGCTAGTTGAACTAAAAGGAGTTGAGATAATGGTAACGATTACGGAAATTGCTGCCGAAAAAGTGAAAGAAGTGCTGAAAAAACAAAATCGTGAAGATGCATTTCTTCGTCTTTATCTTGCAGGTATTGGTTGAGGTGGGCCGAATTTCGGCATGACTCTGGAAGAGTCAAAAACAGATGAAGATATTCTTGATCAAGAGTATGGAGTTTCAATTTTAACGGATAAAAAACTTACCACCCATTTAGAAGGGGCTGTCATTGATTACGTTGAATCTGAGTATGGTGGTGGATTCGAAATTCGTACTGCTAAGTCTGGCAGTGGCTGCAATAGTTGCGGTGGTAGTTGTTCATAGATTTGTTCATGGTATTTGTGTAAAGAGAGTTCACAAGAGCTCTCTTTTTATTTTATACCAGTAAGGGAGTACTGACCAGCTCTTCAGTTGGGCGGCTCATTGTCTTGGGGCTAGGGGGCAAATTAGTCTTCGAATTTATGGAGAATACTCTTGAGTATCCCACGTAAATGTGTTAGTCTAATCCCCATGATAGATAAGCAGGTTATTTTAAGGGAGGAAGAACTATGTCTATTCCAAAAGAAAATTCAAATCGTGCAATTATCACTGTACTAGGACTTGATCAAATTGGAATTATCGCTTGGGTCTCTGGGCGTCTTGCAGAATATGGTGTCAATATCTTGGATATAAGTCAAACCATTTTGAATGAATTCTTTACCATGATCATGGTAGTGGATCTGCAACCTGCTGCGATAGAACTTGTTGAGCTGGCTCGCACACTTGAGCAAGAGGGACAAGGTAAAGGTTTGCAAGTCAAAGTTCAGCACGAAGATATTTTTAGATTTATGCATCGTATTTAAGTAATTACAAGATGACGATAAGGGGATAGTGGAGGTAAGTCAATGACTATTACGTTCGCGCGAGAAGAAATCCAACAAACCATTAACATGATACATAAAGAAAATCTGGATATCCGGACAATTACGATGGGAATCAGCCTACTTGACTGCAGCTCGGATGACATCAGCAGAATGGAACAGAAAATCTATGATAAAATAACCCAAAAGGCGGGGCAATTAGTACAGATCGGTGAACAAATTTCTGCCAGGTACGGAATCCCTATTATCAATAAAAGAGTATCCGTTACCCCTATAGCAATTGCCGCTGCTCAAATGAATTCGGAAGCAATGGTGCGAATTGCTAAGTCATTAAACAGGGCTGCTCGGGAAATAGGGATAAATTTTATTGGCGGTTTTTCTGCTTTAGTTCAGAAAGGCTTCACGCCAGGAGACTTAGCCCTTATCGATTCAATACCACAGGCACTCAGTGAGACGGAATTCGTATGTTCTTCAGTAAACATAGGGACTACAAAAGCAGGGATTAACATGGATGCCGTTCTTAAAATGGGGAGCGTGATTTTAAAAGCGGCTCAGCTTACTGCTGATCAAGATGGTATAGCCGCAGCAAAACTGGTAGTATTCTGTAATGCTCCGGAAGATAATCCATTTATGGCGGGAGCTTTTCATGGTGTAGGAGAGCCTGATTGTACGATTAATGTTGGAGTTAGTGGTCCGGGAGTAGTTGCTAAAGTTGTTAAGGAAAGTCCTGATGCGGATTTCAGTGAACTCTCAAATCTAATAAAACAAACTTCTTTTAAAATCACTCGCATGGGGGAATTGATCGGACGAGCAGCATCAAAGGCTTTAAATGTACCTTTTGGTATTGTCGATCTTTCTTTGGCTCCCACACCGGCTATTGGAGACAGTGTAGCAGAGATACTTGAAAATATGGGACTGGAACGATGTGGAACTCATGGTACAACTGCTGCTTTGGCCCTATTGAATGATGCCGTAAAAAAGGGAGGCGCCATGGCATCCTCTCATGTAGGCGGATTAAGCGGTGCTTTTATCCCCGTTTCTGAGGATGCAGGGATGGTGAGGGCTGTTGAAGAAGGGGCATTGTCTTTGGATAAACTGGAAGCTATGACTTGTGTCTGTTCAGTTGGGCTTGACATGATTGCATTGCCCGGCGATGTCAGCGCAGAAACCATTTCTGCTATCATTGCCGATGAGGCAGCAATAGGGATGATTAATAAGAAGACAACTGCTGTACGTGTAATCCCTGCTATTGGGAAAAAAGCAGGTGAACAAGTGGAATTCGGGGGTCTTTTAGGAGGAGCACCTATAATGGCATTACATCCTCACTCCTCAAATTCATTTGTCCATCGCGGAGGACGAATTCCGGCACCAATTATCAGCTTGACAAATTAACTCCATAAATTTTGTTCTGAGTAGTACAAAAATACGCTTTGATTCGGTTTTCGTAATTCGGTCAAAGCGTATTTTTATTTATCGTCTAACATATCCTTTTAATGTAGACAAATGAAAAATAAAGAAATTAATTGATGAATGCTGGCGATAAAATAGGATAAACTGTCTATGGACAAAACTCGTCAATCCCGATAACCCCTATCATTCAATCTATTAACTATAAATATAAAAAATCCTATAAAATACATATATTACCTTACTGGTTTAGAAGGACATTTCCTGTTTGTCTAGAATATTAATAAGTATAGGAAAAGCTGAATCCAAAATTTACCTTTGGAGCGGGGGGCAAATCTTGGGGTGAATCATGTGAGCTGTTCACGTGTAGGGCTTACACCTACGGCCCGAATCCGTCAACTAACCTCGTAAGCTAAGAAAGGTGGACTTTTTTTTGGAGGTTTCGTCATTTACGTGTAAATGGTTGGGTAGTGCAACTTTGGCGACCCTAATTTTGGCAAGCAGTCTTCCTTTATTGACTTCCCCAAAACCGATGGAAAGCTATATCGCTGTTAAGCCTTCCCTTTTAGCTTCAACCACCTTATCGAAACAAACTTATACTCAGGCAGTTCGTAAGGAGATGCAATGGGTTGAAAGCCCAATTAAGACAAATAATGCAGTAATTGATGCAACAGCATCTGAAAAACCTGTATCAACTTTAAGTAAGGCGGTTGCTGTCGTAGCAACGGAACAAAAAGTGCAGCCTACCGTAAGTGAACGCAAAACTGTACAAGTTGCTGAGGTTCAACTACAAGTGTCCAGATCCCAGAATACCACTCTTGTTGATAATGCTGTGAGCTTGGTAGGTGTACCTTATGTTTTTGGCGGAACCAGCAGGAAGGGTTTTGATTGTTCTGGATATACTCAATATGTCTTTAAAGGTTCAGGAATTTCCTTACCCCGTACGTCTTGGTCACAGTTTAATGTAGGATTAAAAATAACAAAAGACCAGCTTCAAACCGGTGACTTATTGTTCTTTTCAACGTATGCTAAAGGCCCTTCCCATGTTGGTATTTATATCGGTGGCGGTAATTTTATTCATGCCTCAAATAGTGGGGTGCGGATTACAAGTCTTAATGACAATTATTATGCCAAACGTTACCTTGGAGCCCGTCGGGTTAGCTAGACGCAGAAATTTGCAGGTAGCACGAAAAGTTATACGTTCTGCTTAATTTAAAAGAAGGTACAGCAAGAATTTTTTGAGATTTGCTGTACCTTCTTAATTATTAAAGTTGAGGAATCCAGGGCACGGCTTTGAATTTAACACATTCTCCGCTGGGTTTAACAAAAGGCAGGGATGAGTTGTGAATATAATCATCCGTAAAGGAGCATTGATGAGTCCTTTTGAAGTAACACTGACGGCATAATTCAACCCGGTAGTTTAAAATCATGGAATCTTCCTCCTCGGTTTATTAGAGCATCCCACGAAAATGTGCGTAGATGTTTTTCGCTGTGTTTTGTGGAACTCCGGCAGCTTGCAGTTCTTCCATGCTGGCATGTTGAATGTCATCAAGAGATGAAAAATGGCGTAATAATTGTTGTTTGCGTTTAGGACCCACGCCTGTAATATTATCAAGGGTTGACAAGGTCATATTTT
The DNA here is from genome assembly GCF_000235605.1 of Desulfosporosinus orientis DSM 765. Classification (GTDB taxonomy): domain Bacteria; phylum Bacillota; class Desulfitobacteriia; order Desulfitobacteriales; family Desulfitobacteriaceae; genus Desulfosporosinus; species Desulfosporosinus orientis. The sequence goes on along the minus strand of NC_016584.1, from coordinate 3,522,225 downwards.
TGGCACGCTGTTGACGATGAAACGTGATAGCGAAACGATGAACTTCATCTTGAATTCTGCCAAGAAGAAAAAATGTAGGATGACTTTTGCTTAAAGGAAGCATGGCTCCGGAACTATCAATAAGTCCGTGAGTCTGATGCCGGTCATTTTTAACCATTCCGGCAACCGGTATGGTTAGGTCTAATTCTTGAAGAGCCTTAAGTGCGGCTGTTACTTGTCCTTTACCACCGTCAACTAAAATCAGATCAGGCAGATTCTCCTTTTCCGATAGCAATCTTGAATATCGACGCATAATAACCTGTCTCATGGAAGCAGTATCATCCGATACCTCCATAGGCTGGATTTTAAATTTCCGATATCCTTTGCGTTGGGGTTTACCTTCTATGAACTGAACCATGCCGGCAACGGTATGGGTACCGGCAATATTAGAAATATCGAAAGCTTCAATCCGCTTGGGGACAGGGATTATCAAGAGTTCTCCAAGGGTTGTTAATGCTTGGCTGATTTCACTTTGTTGGTTTATTTCCAGAGTGATTTGATCGTGCAGGGTTGTCTTGGCATTTGTCATGGCCATTTGTATCAATTCTCGTTTTTTCCCTTTTTGAGGAACTATTACTGGGAATAGGTTTGCTAAAACAAGTGTTTCCACGGAGGGCAGTAAAATTTCTTTGGGCCATACTGTGCGTTCAATATAAAATTGTGCGACAAAGGAAATAAACGCTTCCTCAGGATCTTCATAATAGGGAAAAATAAAACTGTCACGGGCGAGTAATTTTCCTTGTCGCAGATAAAATATCTGAATGCACATTTGGTCGTTTGTTACGGCATAACCGAGAACATCCCGATCAACAAAATCGTTGAGAGTGATGTTTTGTTTTTCACCAAGTTGTTTTAAATCTTCAATCAGGTCTCGATACTCTCTAGCCCGTTCAAATTGAAGGGCTTCGGAAGCAGCAAGCATCTTCTCTTGCAAAAGGGTAAGAATACCGCTTTGGTCTCCTTTGAGAAAGGTGGACACTTCTTTGCGCATGCTTTGATAAACATCCGGTGAAATAGTTTTAATGCAAGGAGCAAGGCATTGTTCCAAATGAAAATAAAGACAAGGCTTTGCGGGAATTTGCCGACATTTTCGAAAAGGGAACAAACGATTGAGCAAACGAGTAGCTTCTTTGGCAGCAGTTGAATTCGGGTAGGGTCCAAAATATTTGCCGCTGCCTTTCTTGATCTGTCTGGTAACGAGCACTCTTGGGTGGCTTTCCTCAGTAATAGTCAGATAGGGATAAGTTTTGTCGTCCCGCAAAAGGATATTATATTTAGGGTTGTATTTTTTGATTAAATTACATTCTAAGACTAAAGCTTCAACCTCTGAATCCGTGGTGATATATTCGAAATCTGTGATTTGACTTACCAGTCGTCCTGTTTTGCCGTCGTGTGAACCGGTAAAGTATGATTTTACCCGGTTCTTTAGTGTTTTAGCTTTACCGACATAAATTATTTGCCCCTGACGGTCTTTCATAAGATAAACGCCTGGTTTTTCGGGCAGCAAGATTAATTTTTGTCGAAGCAGATCCATAATCCCACCTCACTCTTATTTTAGTGGGTGGAATTGCAAGATGCAAGTTTAGACATATCTTAACATTCCAGAACGTATACTTGTAGCGGGACATTGCGGTTGTCTGATAGAACCTGAAGTATCATATGATGGAGGGGTAATATATGCCAAGTACTTGGGGACGGCCACCGCGCAATGAAATATGGCAGGACTTACAAGCCCTGGCCCTTTGGATTCTTATTATCGGAGTTGTGGGTTATTTTCTTTTTCCAAACTTTTTTAAAGATATTTATTTAAATTTAGCTGATCCTGCTGCGCAGACCAGCGCGATTAATGATCAATACACGATTAATAACTCCTTAAATTCAGGCTCTAACTTGACGGATAACCAGGATTATTTTGGTCAGGACTTTTCCAGCGTATCTAATGCACTTTACAATAATAACAATAATGAAGTCTCTATAGGGTATTGGGTTATCTTTGTCGCCGATGGAGAATTTAAGCAGCTTTCTGTAAGCAGTGACGCTTATGCATATTTACTTCGTCTCATCGAAACGGACAAAAATTCTACCGGTAAAATTACCGTCATATTTTCAGCTAATGGGCAAATCAGCAAATATGTTGTCAGCGAAGAGATTTATGCCATCATTACCAATATGGCACTAATTGTTAGCCGTAACAGCTAACGGAAAAGTAGTTTTGCTCCTGCTGCAAAGAAGATGATGCCAAGGAGCTGCCAGGGATTCCAATGAAGCCTGTTTACGCCGAATAATCCAAAATGATCAATTAAAACTGCCATACTAACTTGACCAATGATAATAGCCGTCGTGGCATTACAAACTCCAACTTTTGGGATGCTTACTGCTACCAGACCTACAATTACAACGCTTAGCACACCGCCAAAATATAAATACCAAGGAACAGAACTCCAATTATGGCTAAAGATAGGCACCCTCCAGGCGAGAACTGCCCCTAAGGATAGAAGGGTACCGATGATGTGAACGATAAACGTCGCTGAAAGCAACGATGTTTTTTGGCTCAAGGAAGAGTTAAGAGTGCCTTGTACTGCCATTGCCACTCCGGAAATTGCAGCAATAACAAAAGGAAGAGAAAGCAATTTTGACATATAAAACCTCCTGAAGTAGTTATTGTGATGGTGGTGAATAAAAGCCAAAACCGTCAAGATGTATCAGTATTCATTGTAAAGGTTAAGGGGAAAATGAAAGTATCGTAAAAATAATTAAAGAGGTGGCGTCATGGACATCGATTATAATTTGGTACAACGCGCCCAGATGCTGCTAACTCTGGACCATCCTTTAACACAGGTTCGGGAGATTCTCTTGAGAGAAGGATATCCCCAAGAACAGGTTGTTGAATTAATGGATGCTACAGAAGAAGTCTTAAATTATCTTGTTCCACCTCAGTATGATGAAAACAAAATAGGAATTGATATTCTACATCCTGGAGAGGAAAAAGCTCAAGGACGAAAACCGATGGTTGATATTTTAATTGACAAACGATCAGGTCGATTGGAGTTAATAACACCTCACCAGCAAGAGACTTGGCGTGTCGCCAATGAAGTACGAAAAGCGATGAAACGCCAGCGTAAAACAATGAAATACCACCACTAAACTTTTTGGACTGTAAAGCTAATGCTTTACCAGTCCATTTTTACGTTTTTTCGACATCTTTTCTATATCTTTTCTCGAAATTCAGGAATTATGTTATAATCAAAGGAAGTAACAAATTCAGGAAAGAAGGGTCCAGTGTGGAATTTGCTCCAGTAATAAAAGGACTTGAACAGGTATATGAAAAAATTGGAAAGAAAAGATTAAATAAAGAAGATGGCTTGGAACTTTTGCAAACAACCAATTTACTCGGCCTGGGTTATTTAGCTAACGAACAAAAACGAGCGATGACCGGAGAGCAGGTTTTTTATAATAATAATGCACACATAAACTATAGCAATGTCTGCAAAGTACGCTGTGGACTCTGTGCCTTTGCTAAAGACCCTGGAGAAAAAGGGTCGTATACTATGTCAATTGAAGAAGTGGTTAATAAAGCCGGACAGTTTTCAGATCAAGGGGTTACAGAACTTCATATTGTCGGAGGCATACATCCGGATCTTCCTTTTTCATACTACGTAGATATGATTCGTAGGATCAAGGAACGGGCGCCACAAGTTAGCTTGAAAGCATTTACTGCCGCCGAATACGATGCTTTTGCTCAGATGGAGAATGTGCCCGTTATTGAAATTCTTAAAATCCTTACTGATGCAGGATTAAGTTTTATTACCGGCGGGGGAGCCGAAAATTTTAGCCCGCGAGTTCGCGAAATAATTTGTCCTGGTAAATTAAGCGGTGAACGGTGGTTAGATATTCATCGTCAAGCTCATCGTCTGGGAATTCCTACAAATGCTAACGTTCTTTACGGAATTATTGAAACTGATGAAGAGCTTATTGATCATCTACTGGCCTTAAGGGCTCTGCAAGATGAAACCATGGGGTTTAAGGCTCTTATTCCCACGGCTTTTCATCCTAAAAATACAAAATTTAAAGATCTTCCTCAAGCCAGCGCTATTCGTACGTTAAAAGTTATTGCCGTGGCGCGGCTTATTCTGGATAATTTTAAATACATTAAAGCCTATTGGGTTTCTTCAAGTCCTCAAGTTGCGCAAATGGCCCTTGCCTTCGGGGCCAATGATTTAGACGGTGTAGTAAGAGAAGAAAAAATCTATCATACTGCCGGTGCTACAAGTCCACAAATGCAAACAGAGCAGGAATTGATTCGCATGATTCATGAATTAGGGCTGGAGGCTGTGGAAAGAGATACTTATTACAACGTGATAAAGACGGTTAAACCCAAATAAACTATCTGAGAGTTAAAAGCTTTGAGGTGATAGAGATGCATATCGTCGTATTGTCAGATACTCATTTACGCGAAGGTAAATCTCTTCCAAAAATTGTTTGGGATCATTTGGAAAAAGCAGATTTAATTCTTCATGCCGGAGATTTGACACATATGAGTTTAATAAATGAACTGGCTTGTATAGCACCTGTTCGAGGAGTAAGCGGCAATTGTGACGGTTGGGATGTTAGGTTGCCGGATCAGGATATTGTTGAATGCGAATCACTCAAAATTGGTTTAATTCATGGCTCTTCCGGAAAAGGAAAAACCACTCCGGAACGTGCCTATTATGCTTTTCTGGAATCTGAAGTGGACATTATTGTGTTTGGGCACAGCCATTCTCCGTTCATGGAATGGAGAAACGGAATTTTGTTGTTTAACCCTGGTTCCCCAACAGATAAAAGACGAGAACAGAACTTTTCCTTTGGATTGATGGATATAGAACACGGGCAAGTCAAAGCAAAACATGTTTGTTTTTGAGTGAGGAAATCATGAAACATCGCAGAAACAAGGTGAAGCGTGAGCATGGCATCATTAAAAATGCTTTAGAGTGGGGTTGGAAAGTTTAAGTCAATTAGCTAAAGTGACAGATATTATTCTTGGAGTGATCGATGTTAATCATTCATCGGAAAGGGATATTGTCTATAAATTATGAAACCCAAACGGGATGCAAACTTTTACTCAAAAGATGGTTCTGCCTGACTATCGAGCAAAAGAGGATATAAGACTTGATCTTGGCGATCGTTTAGATTTACCAACTCGAAAAGCCTTGAAAGTATTCAAACAATTCCTGGAAGTTCTACATCCTGAAAATACGAAAGCAAAGGACAGTATCAATAAGCATACATAGACAGCTCAAAGGTGGAAGGACCTAAGCTGTCTTTCATCATAGTGTTAGGCTCAAGTCAGGAGGTTTGCCAATGGATATAAATGGGATATATGTTCCCAGTTCGTTGAATCAAAACCAAATCAATAAGTTTAGACTTGGGGAACGAATGCTCGTTGAAGTAGTCAATAAAGTGAATGAGAGAGAAGGAGTGGTACGTTTCAGAGGGCAAACCATTGCCGCCCTGTTGGAAACAACCACTCAGGTTGGGGAAAAATTTTGGGCGAAAGTTGGCGGTTTCAGCGAAGGAAGATTGTTGCTGATTCGCGAGCCGAGTCTGGGAAAATCAGAAGAAGCGGCGTCACCTTCTCAATATCTGCAGCTTACTGAGAGGGGATTGCCTAAAAATCCAGAACTTTTAGCTTTAATTAAAACTTTTACAGCGACTAAGATGGAAGTTTTTAATTCCTTGTTTAGCAATATAACGGGAACGACTATCAGTGATGAGTTAATCGTCAATTTAATAAAACTGCTTCCGGAATGGAACAGCTTATCCGAAGAAAACGGAGCTGAAGAACTGCTGTCCAGTTTGAGAAAATTTGGCTTTGATTATGAACATCGACTGCTGCAAATGTTAAAAATAGATACCCAAAACAAGGAGATTGAGAAACAATCCCTCAAAGATACTATTAAAGGTATGCTGCTTAAGGCAATGGAGGGGCATAAGGAAAAAGGCTCATCAGATAACAACCCTATATCTCAATTACTTGAGAAAATAACCGGCCAACAACTTTGGCTAAAAACAGGGGTTATGGACAATGCTTATATGATGCTTCACTTTCCACTCTTGGATCAAGGAGAGTTTGTTCCTGTTCAGATTGCTATGGAAAGTGCACGCAAAGGACTAAAAATGGACGATCAGCACTGTCGGATCGCAATCATGCTTGAAACTCAGGAACTTGGAAAGATCGGGGTTGATGCCTATTTTAATGAGGACTCTATAACCTGCCGGGTTCTCAGCTATGACTTGGATTTTCTGCCTCAACTTCTTGAAGTGGTCATTCCTGAAACAAGGGTTCGATTCGCCAAGCTGGGTTTTAACTTAGGAAGAATTGACATTGGTGATCTTGATGAGAATCATGAATTTATCCATTTTCTTGAAGGATCTCGCCGGAGCGGAGTTGATATTTTAAGATGAAAGATAAAGCAGCAGCCGTAGTCTATGATCAAATTGGGGCTCCTAGAGTTGTAGCCAAGGGTGAGGGGGAAATAGCTAGGAAAATAATAGAAACGGCTGAACTGGAAGGAATTCCTGTTCAAAAAAATGAGGGACTTGTTGAGGCTTTAATGCAGGTAGAGCTGACGAAAGAAATACCTCCACAGCTCTATCGTGCAGTTGCGGAGTTATTAGCCTTTATTTATAAGCTAGATAAGGCCAAATCTCGGCCAAAATCTTAATTCACGGATACATAATTCCTAGAATGCTTCGCAAACTAATTAGTATTAGAAAATAGTTGCAGGAGGTCTCTATGAAGACATCATTTGAAGCTATGAATGAAATTTTGAAAGGCGAGCATATGGCCATCAACCAATATCAAGCCTATATTGATACTTTAGCCGATGGCCCACTTCGCAATCACCTTGCTGCTATTCTCTCAGATCATAAAGACCATGCTACACGAATCGCCTTTTACATTCAGACGAGTGGAGGAAAGGCTGATGAAGGGTCTGGATTAGCAGGCATTATGGCAGATTGGAAAACCCGTCTCGGGAATATGAGGGGGGTAGAGCCCATTGACATGCTTGATAAGTTATATGATGGAGAAGATAAAGGTTTGGCAAGGGCGGTTCAGTATTCTGAAGACTTTTTGAATTCTTCAGAGAAAGAAGTATTAGAGCCGATTTTTGCTAATGAACATGACCATTTGAAGCAGTTAGAGAATTTGCGGAACGGACTGTACAATAATATTTAGTGTCATTAGTCTTAATACAACAAAAAGCGGCAAGTGCCGCTTTTTGTTGTAAAACCATAGTAATTTTTAATTAAGCATCCTTTTCCCGTTGCTTTTGGGACAAACGTTTTCTGGCCAGCATATCAGCTACTTTACCATTGTCCCCTAATATAATCCCTTGTAATCTCCATTCACGGAAGGTTTGCCAAAACTGTTGCTCTGAAATTCTTCGGGTATAGCTTTCAGATTCCTCATCATAGGGCCAAAATACATCGACCCATAAGGTACCCTTGTTACTTAATACTAGCAAAAAATGTACAAGTTCCGGATTGGTAGATTCAGAATCACGTAATAATATGTTTGAACGGCCGCTAGGAAAATCGGTTCGTATGTAATTAAGCTTCATCATAATCCCCCTCAATAGATTCCAGAGATTCCTGACGTGTCAAATTTAGTATAGCATGAAATGAATGATAAGACGATGGGGATTTTTAACACGTCGACCCCTCATGATTTATATCTTAAATTATGCCATTTAGAGATTGAAAGTTCACAAGATGAACGATGTATGCCTTAGGAGTGTTCAGGATAAACTGATGTTGGGCATTAACTTGTTTAATATAGGAGGTAGTTTGAATGCTGACAGTAATTCATACTTTCAATGGTCCTGATGCCGACCGAATTTTAGGAGAAATTCGAACGGGCATACAATCTGTTGAAGATATTCAGGGATTTAAATTCGCATCTGTTAATAAACAGGAGAACACAAAAGATATTATGCTTTTTTCCAAGTGGGAAAATCGCTCTGCCTATGAAAATTGGGCTGATACCGTTGGTGAAAATAAAGCTTTCAAACAAGCAACTCCGCAAATGTTTGAGGTTTTAGAAGAAAAGTACTAAATTAATTAGCATTCTGAGGCTCGCCCACTCGCGGCTGCGGGAGCTATCTTCAGCGGATAAGTATTCTTTGGAGATAGCCGCTTCGAGCGAAAATGTTAACCGGACACTTTCGTGCCAAACCCCAGGGTAATACCTGATGTTAACCATGGCTCCGCGTTCCTCACAGCCGCTTGTGGTCTGTACCGCCTCTCCATGCAATGGGTTCGCTCCTGTGGAGGAAGCTGCCCTGCTTGCAGGTCCACGGGTTCTTCGGATGCTTTCGGGTTGTTTAATTTTTCAGAGCAGTACTAAAAGAGGTGCCGGGTTTGATTTGAACCCTAGGCACCTCTTTGTGTCTAGAACATAGTATTCTCAGAGATTATAAAATGATTATATTCCAATTCCAGACATCTCATTACTGAATCTTGACTGCCTGAAGGAGAAACCGGGAAAGAAATATCATCAATTTTGCGAACGGGCATAATGCCCATTAAAGAGTTAGTCATAAATATTTCTTCAGATGACAACAAGTCATTCAGTGTGTATAAGCCTTCATAAGTTGGTATTTTTTGAGTATGGGCCAATTGCAGAATCACTTGACGACGTGTACCAGGCAAGCACCCTGACGAAAGGGAAGGTGTAAAAAGACTCTTTTCTTTAACAAAGAAGAGATTACTCATGGTGCCTTCGACCATATATCCTTGAGTATTAAGCCAGACTCCCTCTTCACAGCCATAATGGTTAGCTTCTTCCTTGGCTAAAATATTTTCAAGATAGTTTGTTGATTTGATTGAGCAGATGAGAGACTGTTCATTGCGAGGGCGAGATAAAAGGTGTAATTGGATTCCTTGGCAATGTTGGACTATCGTGTAAGGAATAAATCGCTTATGGAATAAGAGCAGGGAAGGTTGATTTTCCTTAGGATTTCCGCCGCTTAAAGTAATACGGAGGGCATAAGGATGAGTTTCCGCGTGGTTAAGATCAAGGAATTCTTGAATCTTCCTCAGCCATTCTTGTTTATTGGGCGGTTTCAGGCCGAGTATTTGGGCTCCATGATTCATCCTTTGCCAATGTAGGTCGGCAAACAAGGGGCCAGCCTCAGTGATTAAGAGAGTTTCAAAAATCCCATAACCAAATAAAGCCAGACGGTCCGAAGATAGTATTGTATCACTGGAATTCATGTAATTGTCCTTCCAAAACTCGAAATAAAGCTTTAGCTTTATGATCTCCATTGCTCTGATCTTATATTACTGGGCTTAAGTCCCGGCTGCAGCTGCCCGGTAAGGTTGATACCAGAGGCCAGACCGTCGGGTATTTTTCCAGCCTGATTAAATCAGGTACTCAACTGTCCCAAAATTTTTCAAATACGATCGATATCATTTCGTTCCAAGTCGATGATCATAGTCAATTCCACAGGCTGTAATCTAATATTCTTCTTTGGCATGGTCGTAAATAACAATTCCATCATACCACACAAAACGCCAGAGGGGAATATTCAAGTATCTTTAGCGTTTTTCGGAAGCATTTCAATGTTATCTTTTTAAGTCATAGCTTAAAAACCTACGGCGCCGCCAGAGAAAGGGAAAGGCGCATCAGGTACATGATATTTTCTTTGAGTGATCTAAAAAGCTGAGACATTCAGCGGGTAAGAGTGGTGTAAGATTGCGCTGTGAACGGTATGGCCAAATGGCAATTCACGATGCCTAATGCCCATGATTTCTCCTTCAGCTGTTTCCGCAGTAAATAAACTTGATTAGATGCAGTATGTACAAAAAGAAAAGTTGCATTAATGCAACTATCTATTTGGCATTTTTATTATGCAATACATCCATTAATTCTAGGAAAGCAGGTTTTAGATTTGGATTATCGAGTCCTTGTAATACTAGAGTTTGATTTAGAGTAACCTGCCCAACATGGGCTCCTTCAATTTCAATTTGGATAGACTGTACATCTACAGTTAATGTGTGTTGGTCAACAACAAATTTCATGCGTTTGGGCTGAGGAAAGCTGGCTTGAATTCTGGTTGCTTCGACTGGTTGTGCATTTGTTTCTAATGTTGGAGGTGTGTGCAAGTCACTTAGCACAAAGGAACACTCCAAGAGAAACTTTTGAAGGACTGCGGTATTAGTGTTCCAGGGTAATTCTACAAGTTCTGATTGGGTCATTCCCGACGGGGAAACCGTTAAAATAACATAGGTTCCATCTTGCGATAAAAAGGGCTTTGGCGAACACCCGTTAAGGAAGAGAATGGTGAATAATATCGCGAGACTGAGTCCGAACATCGATATCTTCCGTTTAATCAATGGATATCCTTCTTCCTAATCAAAGATAGTCGAAATCTTAAATTGCAGAGGAATTATTCGCGACAGATTTTCTAAAATCCTGCTTTCATTGGTCCCTTACGTAAAAATAGTGTACAATATAACATGAGAGGGGTCAACATGCTGTGCGTAAAGATATGGTGGTTTTTGATATAAAAACCTTGGGTCTAGAGTCAAATTATGAAGAAATCTCTGAATTTACTGCCCTTAGAATTTGTAATGGAGAGATTAAAGAAACCTGTCGTTTTCTAATGAGATCTGAGGGAGAAATAGATACCATGGAAAGCATCATAAATTTTATTGACGATGCTATTTTAGTGGGGTACGAAATATCCCTCTCTTTTTTGGAAAGTCAAGTGAATTTTCGTTTTCAACAGCCATTATGGGATACTCTGGACCTAGTGCGAGTTTTTTTCCCCACCCTGCATCATTATCAATTGACCTTTTTAGCCGAAAGACTCTCCTTGCCTCTAAAGAATGAAGAGATTCGATACCCTTCAGAGGAAAAAGTCTGGTTAATTTGGGAGTTGTTTAAGGTTTGCTGGAAAAAAGGCCTGGAATTTGATCTGAGTTTTTTTGATCAGGCTAAGGGTTTTCTTGAAGGATGGGCCCTTAAAAGTTTTATTGAAGAATTGCAAAAAGAAATGGTTAAATCATTTCCTCATCGCCCTATACGAACGGATCTGGTTCTCATGCCTTCCGGTGAGGGGCTGTTTCAGCGAGCTCGAATTTCTTCAATTGCCATACCGGAATCCATTGACTGGGTTATTGACAATTTTTCGCCGGGCGGAAACCTAGAACGAAACCTAGGGAGTTATGAAAGCAGACCGGGTCAAATAAAAATGGCCAAACTAGTGGCTGAAGGGCTTTCCTCATCACATCATGTTGTTATCGAAGCCGGAACAGGGACTGGAAAATCCTTTGCTTATTTGATACCAAGCTTATGGTTTGCCAAGATAACCAGCCAAACTGTTGTCGTAGCGACACATACCATCCCTCTTCAGGAACAGCTTATTAAAAATGATATTCCAATTTTGCAGTCTGTGCTGCCTTTTTCCTTTCGTGCCTCGGTGCTTAAAGGGAGAAACAATTACTGCTGTCTAAAAAAATGGCAAAGCTGTTTAGTGAATAGAGAAATTTCCCATGGAGAACAACTCGCTGTTTTAGGGATCCTTGTTTGGTTAAGAGAAACGCTGACCGGAGATATTCAGGAACTTTCGAAATTTCCCGGGCTTACAGAGGTTTGGTCGAGAATATGTGCTGACAATGATACCTGTATCCCAGGAAAATGTTCCAAAGCCGGTGTTTGTTTCTTGCTTAGAGCTCGCAAAAGAGCGGAAGAGTCCGATGTCTTGATAGTGAATCATTCCCTGCTATTTTCTGATCTAAAAACGGACTATAATGTCCTGCCTGAGCATCATCAGCTGGTGATTGATGAAGCTCATCAAATCTACCAAACCGCTTTACAACACTTGGGCTCGGAACTCAGCGCTGAGAATGTTACTCGGATCGTTGAAACCATTTACCGCCCATCGGGAGTGAATTTTTATAGCACGATCAAACATCAAATTGGCTCCCTTGCCCATAGGGTGCCCTCAGTGTCTTGGGAACTTGTTGGTGAACGGTTAGAGCTTCTACCTGAGATTTGTAGGAGTATTTTAATACAGACGAGAGAATTGTTTGAGTTGTTATCCAGGATTATTGGAAGTGGACGTACCTTTAGATTTATTATTCATCACAAGGAAAGCCCATGGTGGAATGGTCTTTATGTACAGATTGAGAATTTGGTTGGACGGATTGATTTACTCATTAAATCCTTTGAAAACCTCAACAGCTCATTTAACGGCGAAGATGCAGAGGAAATTGAAGAGTTAAGGTACATAATTAATGGACACCAAAAAGAGCTGCAAACGTTCATAGATACATTAATTCAAGCCGTAAATATTGAAAATCCCAAACAAGTGACATGGCTCGAACAGGCTGCGAGATTATACATAAAAACCTCTCCTATTGAAGTTAGTGATGTTCTCAAAGCGAAAATCTTTTCTCGTCTCGACTCGGTGATTCTTACTTCCGCCACTTTGAGCATTTCCAATTCCTTTGCTTACTTTCTTAAGGATATTGGTTTAGCCAACGAGACTATGACAGCACAAGTGGACTCGCCTTTTGACTATGAACAACAGATGCATTTTATTGTAGCTAAGAAAGGAATAAATTCTCTAGGTTCCGATGAAGAAAAGTCCTTAGAACTCTCCGAGTTTATTGCTGAAGTAGCAGAACGGATGAATGGCCGGACTCTGGTTCTTTTTACCGCACATAATTTGCTTCGACAAACCTATGCAGCTTTGCATCCGCTCTTGGCACGAATTGGTATGGATACTTTAGCTCAGGGGATACAAGGTGATAGGAGTAGGTTGATTGAAGCTTTTCGAAGAAATCCTCGCAGCGTTTTGTTAGGAGCTAATAGTTTTTGGGAAGGGATCGATATTCCTGGCGATGCATTATTATGTGTTATTATGGTTAAACTTCCCTTTTGGCCTCCCACATTACCCTTAATTGAGGCTCGATCAGATTATCTAAAATCCCAAGGAAGAGACCCCTTTCATGAACTTCTCTTACCTGAAGCCGTTATTCGTTTCAAACAGGGATTTGGAAGGTTGATTCGTTCGAAAGTCGATCGTGGGGTGGTTATACTCCTTGACAATCGGGTCATTGATAAGTACTATGGCAGGTACTTTTTAAATTCTCTGCCGATAAAAACCCACATCCGGGGGGAGAAATCCCTCGTTTTTCGGAAAATCGAGGAATATACTAGGGAATTAGAGCTAGAGCTTTTATAATCAACATAAAAATGATAAACTAGAGAAAATCAAGAGGAGGAGGTTTAATTATTCGGTGAAGCAATATCCCATTTCTCGTGATGGTTGGTCCTATCTGGCGATATTAGCAGCTCTATCGGTTATAGCTTATTGGGTTTGGCCGTGGCTTATAATTCTACCAGGCATTTTGTTCTTATTTGTATTATTTTTTTTCCGGAATCCTGAAAGGCAAATTCCTAAGGACGAGTTAACCTTAGTTTCCCCTGCAGATGGGGTAGTTATGGACGTTGAAAGAGTTTACGAGGACCAGTTTTTTAATGGAGAAAGCATACGTGTGCGAATCTTTTTAAGTATCTTTAATGTTCATGTTAATCGCAGCCCTATGGCTGGCGAGGTTGTTTTTCGTGCTTATCGGCCTGGCAAGATGATTCCGGCGTTTAAAAGTCATGCTTCAGAGCTGAATGAGAAAAATTATGTAGGGATTAAGAACCGTCACATGCAGATTTTAGTAACACAAGTGACGGGATTTATCGCTCGACGTATCGTCTGTTGGGTGGATAAAGGACACGTATTAACAAAGGGAGAGAGATTCGGCTTAATTAAGTTTGGTTCATGTACGGAAATCTTTTTACCAACCAATGTAGAAATTATGGTTAGTCCTGGCGATAAAGTACGTGGAGGACTAAGTGTCGTTGGAAGGGTGAGTGTTAATGAGGGCTAATCCCATAAGTACACGAATGATCCCCAGCATTTTCACCTTAGCAAATTTGCTTTGTGGATTTATAGCTATCATTTTTGTTATTGAGGAGAACTATTCTCTTGCTGCAGCAATGGTTTTAATGTCTGTTTTAATGGACAGTCTTGATGGAAAAGTGGCACGCAGACTTTCCGTGAGTTCAGATTTTGGCAAAGAATTGGATTCTTTGAGTGATCTTGTTTCTTTTGGGGTTGCACCGGCTATTCTTACCTACCAATCAATCTTAAACTCTCAGACTGAGGTTATTAGGTACGCGGGGTTAGGTATTGCTGCATTTTTTGCGTTATGTGGGGCTGTCCGATTAGCACGGTTTAATATACTCAACATTACCACTTATTTTATTGGGGTGCCGATTACCTTTGCAGGCGGATTTATGGCTCTCTTAATGTTCTTCAGAAATGTACTGCCTTGGTATATTTATTTTGTAAGTATGATCATCTTGGCCTTTCTTATGGTTTCGTCATTTAAGGTTGCAAAGTTGGGTAAGTAAGGCCTTGAGGGTAAATTTATAGCTTCTTAATTTAGAGTTGATAACGACAAGTATAACCGAGCAGGAAAGGGAAAACCTTTCCTGCTCGGTTTTTCATTATTCACCCTTGGTGTCCGTTGGGCATATAGTATGGCACGGGTACACAATGTTTAGGGGGTATATGAATGGATAATCAACAAGTCAGCTGGAATAGCGTGGGATTACGCATGGTGCAAGGCTTAACGACGACCATCGATGCAGTGCGTCAGCTTGATGTTCAAGAAGCTTCATTAGTTATGAGATTATTAGGAAAAAGCTGCACTCGTATGATTAAGGATGGAGTAGGTCATCAATTTGGTATTGCTCTTATAGAGACCAGTGCACAATTAGCCATGAAAGAGAAATTGGTCTTAGAAGACGTTCTCAAAGTCATAACCGGAATTATTGGTCGTCTATATTTTACGGCAAACACAGAAGAAGAAAGGCAGCTTGTCGCCCAACTTGAAGAAGCAGTAAAGAATTACCAGTCGGTATAAAGGTCATTCGCGGTTTTGTTTGCATACATTACCACTGAGTGGTGGATAAATGGATGAAAAGGAGGACAGATTAATGCGAATTTATTATGTCAGGTTACCTGAGTTTGTGCTGAATGTATTAAGAAAAGTTTTTGGCTAAAAGTGGTCATAAAATTATGTTTCCCTCCTAGAATATATAGTAGAGACAAGCAAGGAGGGAAATTATGCGTCAAAGTAGATATGTATGGTTAATTGGGTTATCACTCTTTTGTATGATGACACTCATTGTTTTGAAAACCCCACAAAAAGTTATATCAACCTTAGCTCAACCAGAATATGGGAGTTCTGCAAAAACGACAATACAACAGTTTTGGAAGTTCATGGATTTACGACAAACGAACTTGGCTCGTGATCTGCTGATCTTGCCTAAGGGCTCTGGAGATGAAAGTGAGTTTAAACTCTGGGAGTCTCAAATGAACAACGATCCACTGTTGTCATTACAGAAAGTGGAGTTTTTAAACTCCGATATGGGTAGTTCTGATACAATCATTGTACGAGTTTCATGGAAATCGACGGTTCAAGAAATCCAACTGGTTTTGTTTTCAATGAATCTCATCCAAACGGAAAAAGGTTGGAAAATTCAAGGCCTCAAGCGGATCAACAGTCTCTCTTATATTGGGAGGGATCGCCATGGAAGTTCATTTCAGACCTGACTCGGAGGCACCTTTAAATGCTCAAATGCATAAAATACCCTTTCGGTTATATTTGGGGTTAATCTACTTAGCTATTGGTTTTTTCCTGTTTTTGTATAACTAATAATGGTGATTTGAGTGCAAATAAGAAATACGGTAAAAAACAGAAACCGTGTTTCTTATTTATTTTTAAGTTCGGACAAGCATAAAACCGATAATAACGGTTTAAACTGAGGGCGTCTAGTTCTCTAAAAGACAAAGCTGGATGTGTTTTAAGTCATAGTAAAAGCAAACTTTTACTGGCAAGCTTTGAAATATCATAAAAGGAGGTCATTGAAATGGCAGATGTAAAAAAAGAGGTTCCCGAATTGGAGTGTGAAAATTGCGGAACGACCAGCGAATTGACGCCTGTAATGACATATGTTCACCAAGGGGAAGAAAAACATGTCTGCACGCGTTGTTTACCAATGCTTATACATGGATAGGAGAGATAAGTTGATGAGATTTACACTTGATATGAAATTGAAGGACATCATGTCTTCTAATCCAAAAACGGTGGAAGCTATGCAGGAGTTGGGACTACACTGTCTGGGATGTGCTTTTTCAGTCAATGAAACATTGGCAAATGCTGCACAGATGCACCATATCGATCCCAATTTGCTGTTGGAAAAGGTGAATTCTGTAGGACAAGGTGAAATGTCTCCTGAGGCAGCAGCAAAAGCTCAGCCTCCAGGAGGTATTTTACAGATGGATAAAAAAACTTATTCCATTGCCCCTCATATACCAGCCGGTGTTGTAACTCCCGAAATTTTGCGTAAAATCGCTGATGTTTCGGAAAAATACCATGCTCAAGCCCTTAAAGTGACATCGGCACAGCGCATAGCTATCGTGGGATTGAAACCGGAAGATGTGCCTAAAGTATGGGAAGACTTGGGCATGGATCCTGGACATGCTGTTGGGTTATGTGTGCGAAGTATTAAAGTTTGCCCAGGAGATACTTTTTGCAAAAGAGGTTTACAAGAAACCTTATCTTTGGGAATGGAGATGGACAAACGCTATCATGGTATGCAGCTGCCGTCCAAATTTAAGATGGGGGTAGCAGGATGTCCGAATAAATGTTCCGACTCAGCTTCCGTTGATCTCGGTCTGATGGGAACCAGTAAAGGTTATCACCTCTATGTTGGAGGAAACGGCGGAGTTAAACCAAGGCAGGGAAATATTTTATTGGAAAACCTGCAAAAAGAGGAAATTATTTCTGTGGTTGATGCCGTAATGGCCTATTACAGAGAAAATGCCAAACCCCAAGAAAGATTGGGTCGTATGATTGATCGCATGGGAATCGAAGGTTTGCTGGAATATGCCAAACAAGCGGAACCAAGCCATAAAGAATAAAGCCTTTTATCAGACAAGGAAAAGCGGATGTTCGACGATCCGCTTTTCCTTGTTTTATAGATTAAGTTTAAATAATTATTCAACATGAATTGCGTCAACGGGACAACCGTCAGCAGCATCTTTGGCTGATGACTCAACATCACTGGGAACTGGGTTAGTATAGGCTACTGCTAAACCGTCGTCTTCCATTTTGAAAACCTCCGGACAGAATTCCGGACAAGCTCCACAACCTATACAAGTATCTTTGTCTACTTCAGCTATCATTAGATATCCTCCTTTTAAATATCATAAAGTTGTTCTCCCCCAGATAATACCTACTATTCCCGTTTATCTATATAAAAATACAAATTTATAAATTAAAGCTAGAATCCTGTATTTAGGGAAGTTCTTAAATTTATAAATAATTGAGGTAGCATGATAAATCTCGATGGAGTTCATAGTGATTCGCTAATATATGGGCTAAATTAATTTAAATGGTAAATAATAGAAGATTTTGCGAAAAATAAAATTCCATAAATAACCATATAATCCCTTTTGCCGTAAGAGTTTTCCGCTATTTATCTGCTTTTTAGCGTTTACTAATTATTTGCGATTTCGACATGTAGGTTATCGTATAATAAAGTCACCGGATAGATATAATTATAAGCCGATGTAAAGGCAAACCGGAATACGTTTTAAGGCGGGATGAATGGAAGAATGAGTAAAAAAATAAAAATACTTGTCGCGGATGATAATCGAAATTTATGTCAAATGCTACAGAACTATCTTCAAGGCCAAGAAGATTTAATCGTTATTGGCGTAGCAAATAATGGTTTAGAAGCTTGGGAACTAATTCAGAGCCAAGAACCGGACTTAATTATTCTTGACCTGGTAATGCCTAATCTCGATGGCTTAGGAGTATTGGAAAGAATTAATTCACGGACGTCGGTAACCCGTCCAAAGATAATTATGCTCACAGCCTTTGGTCAGGAATCCCTTACCCATCAAGCCATGATGCTGGGTGTAGACTATTTCATTTTAAAACCCTTTGATTTAGATATTCTAAGTAAACGAATTCGTTCTCTAACTCAAGACATACCGGCGGCGCCACCTACCCAGAATAACTCGGCAGCGCCCATTGTAACAACCGTAGGAAGCGGACTGAATCTCCATGTTGAAGTAACTACGATGATGCATCAGATCGGTATTCCTGCTCATGTCAAAGGATATCAATATATCAGAGATGCTATACTAATGGTGGTTGAAGATGTCTCTTTATTAGGAGCTGTGACAAAGGAATTATATCCAAGTATTGCGAAAAAGTTTGATACTGCTCCCAGCAGAGTTGAGCGTGGAATTCGCCACGCCATAGAGCTGGCCTGGGAACGTGGACATACAGATACCTTAAAACGAATTTTTGGTTATTCCATGAACATAGAACGTCAAAAACCTACTAATTCCGAGTTTATTGCCCTGCTGGCAGATAAGCTGAGAGTAATGAGCAAAGTTAGTTGATTATAGATTGATAATTCACTATTAAGACCACGGCACCTTGCAAATGCCTTTATGGAGGTATTTGCAAGGTGCTTTAATTTACCCTGGGGTGATTGCTTTCGCCAAGAATATCAAGAAAAATATATAATTATTATTAATTATTAAAGTGTTGTTGAAACGAATTTTTATTGATAGACTGTAAAAAGCAAAGAATAGGATGGTTTAGCCAGAAAGAAGGAGACGGCTTTTGTTGAAAGGTAAATTAATTGTTATTGAAGCGGGAGATGGTAGCGGAAAAGCGACACAAACAAAATTATTATTTGATAAATTTTCTACAAGCAATGTTAAGGTCCAAAAAGTCGAATTTCCTGATTACCAGAGTGATTCTTCTGCTCTCATTAGGATGTATTTGAAGGGGGAATTCGGCGATGAGCCCAATGCCGTGAATCCCTATGCAGCCTCGACTTTTTATGCTGTCGACCGATATGCTTCTTACAAGAAAGGGTGGGAAGACTTTTATCAAAGGGGCGGTATCATTCTTGCTGATCGCTACGCCACGTCGAATATGGTACACCAAGCAGCTAAAATAGAAGACCCTGTTGAACGAGAAGACTTTCTTCAATGGTTATGGGATTTAGAATTCGTTAAATTTAAGCTTCCGGTTCCTGATTGTGTCATTTTCCTCGATATGCATCCTAAGTACAGCCAAATTCTTATTAACCAGCGGTCTGATCAACAAGGTATTATGGAAAAGGATATTCATGAAAGAAATTACGACTATTTGCTTCACTCATATAACAATGCAGTTGGTATCAGCAAAGCTTATGGATGGACGAGAGTTGATTGTATACATAATGGTGTGCTAAGGGAAAAAGAAGATATCCACCAGGAAATTTACAACATTGTCAAAGAAGTTATAGCTAAATAATGCAAGGAGGAGAAGGAATGCTTAGTAGTAAAAGATCTTGGCCTATCTTTATTACTGCTTTGTTTTTATTTGCATTGATTCTCACTGGTTGTGGTTTGGCTCCAGCATCTACAAAGGATCATAATTTAGTGAGTTCAACTCCTATTGACGGCGGAACCTTCCGTTTTGGTATGATTTCAAGTCCTTCTTCACTTGAACCGGCTTTTTTGGAAGAAATCAACGGGATTGAAATCGGAAAAGAACTTTATGACGGCTTAGTTCGCTATGATCCCAAAACTTTAGAAATAAAACCAGCCATTGCCGAAACCTGGGATTATTCCCAAGACGACAAAGTTATTACCTTTCACCTGCGCAAGAATGTTAAGTTTCATGATGGAACGAGTGTCAAAGCTCAAGATGTCATCGATGACTGGAATCGTTTAGCCGCCAAGGACATACTATCTCCCGTAGCCTTTCCTCTAAAACCAATTGTCGGTTTTGCCGAAGTGAACAGTGGAGAGGCCGACACCCTGTCGGGACTTAAAAAGATTGATGATTACACCCTTGAAGTTACTTTAAATGAAAAAAATGCGGCTTTCCTTACCTCACTAGGGCATCCCTCCATGGGTATTTATAAAATTGAGTGCGCAGAAAAAGCGGGCAGAGATTTTGGTACCCCTGCCGCCAGTCCTGAAACCTTAATTGGAACAGGAGCCTTTAAATTTGTAAAGTGGAAATCTGATCAAGAAATCGTCATTGAAAAATTCAACGATTATTATGGGGTTAAGCCTCATGTAGATAACGTGGTCTATAAACTGTATAACGATGAATCAACAGCCTTAAATGATTTTCGGGCAGGAAATCTAGATTATGTGGATATGGTTCCTCCCGGTCAAAGACAATTTGTGCTTAAGAATTATCCCAACCAAACCATCAATACTGAAACTTTGTCAACCCAGTTTATTGGATTTAACCTAAACAAGGAGCCTTTTAAAGATGATGTCAATTTGCGGAAAGCAATTGCGTATGCCCTGGATCCCCAAAGTATTGTCGATACAATTTTGGAAGGGGCTTCAAGTGTATCCAATGGGCCATTGCCTTCGGCAATGCCGGGTTATGATAAAGATCTTAAAGCACCAACATTTGATAAGGAAAAAGCCAAAGACTATTTAATCAAGGCAGGGTATCCTGATGGCAAAGGTCTTCCACCCATTCAATATGCCTACAACTACAATGTTGAAAATCAAAAAATAGCCGAAGCTTTTCAAGCCCAGCTGAAGGACGTCGGAATCCAAATTGAGTTGAAAAGTATGGAATGGGGTTCCTATATCAATGCTTTGCAATCCGGTGAAAATCAAATGTTTCGAGTTTCCTGGGTTGCAGATTATCCTGATCCGGATAATTTTTTGGGTGTTCTTTACTCAAAGTCGCAATGGGGTATGAATAACGTGATCTTTTACTCAAACCCAGAGGTGGAGAAGCTGCTTGCTCAAGGCTTAGAAGAAACAGACCTTTTAAAACGTATGGATATTTATAAGCAAGTACAAGAAAAGCTTGTTGAAGATCAGCCGGCCCTCTGGACCTTTACTAACTCATACCTTCGTTTGTTTGGAAAAAATGTCCATGATTTAACGGTTAGCGCCCTTGATCAAAAGGATATGCGCTCAGTCTGGCTGTCGAAGAAGTAGGGTATTTACCTGAATAATTGGAGTTTATGCATATCATTGCATAAACTCCAATTTAATGTAGATTGTATGAAGTTTAATGATGCAGACGGTCCGTCTCTTAGGAAGGAAGAACATGATGATACGTTACATTATCCTGCGTATTCTGCAATTAATACCTGTTTTATTGGGAATATCCATGATAACTTTTCTGATGATGTCTTTAATTCCTGGAGATCCTGTTGCAATGATCTTGGGACAACATATTTCCCCCCAGACCATGGAGAACATTCGCCAAGAGTTAGGACTGGACCAACCCTTGCTGAGACAGTATTTTCATTATCTATGGAATACTTTGCACGGTGATTTCGGCCGCTCATACATACAGCATCAAGAAGTATCTCAGATGTTGCTGGAAAAAATTCCAGTTACCTTTTGCCTGGCCCTTTTGGCCTTGACTATTGCACTAACCTTGGGAACACTGTTGGGAGTTATGTCAGCGGTTATGAAAAACACTGTCTGGGATACCTTTACGACTCTTTTAGTGTCGACAGGAGTTTCATTGCCGTCTTTTTGGCTGGGAATGATACTGCAACTGATATTTGGAGTTGTGTTTCATAGTTTGCCGGTTAGTGGAATCGGAGGAGAGGGGTTTGACCTTAAATACTATATCTTACCGGCAACTGCCTTAGGGTTAGCTTCTATGGCTCTTTACGCTCGCTTAACTCGAGCTTGCTTATTAGAGGTCTTGGAGGAGGACTATATTCGCACAGCTTATGCTAAGGGGCTTGCAAAACATGCTGTGATAATCAAGCACGCTTTAAGAAATGCCTTAATTCCTATAGTAACACAAGCGGGAACGGATTTTGCCACTCTGATGGGCGGTGCTGTTTTAACAGAAACTATTTTTTCTTTACCAGGTGTCGGCTTTATGCTTTTCAATGCGATCTCCAGAAGAGATTATCCTGTGGTCCAGGGCGTCACCTTATTTCTGGCCCTGGTTTTTGTCGTGGTGAACTTAATCGTGGATATTTTATATGTATTTTTGGATCCGCGGATTCGATATGAATGAGCAAAGGGAGGACCAAAAGTGTTTCGCATAAAAGCAACAAAAAACTTAACCTTACTAGGGTTCATTTTGGTTGTTTCTTTTGTTTTTATCGCCCTATTTGCTCAGGCAATTGCACCCTATGATCCCCTGCAAATTGCCCTGAACGAATCATTGCAAAAACCCAGTTGGGCTCACTTAATGGGAACGGATATTCTTGGCCGGGATGTTTTCAGCAGAATCATTTACGGAACGAGAACATCGTTGACCATTGGAGTGGCAGCAACCGGTATTTCTTTAGTAATCGGTGTTGTCGTTGGTGCAATTTCCGGATATTATGGCGGTTGGATTGACTCCTTAATCATGCGCATCACAGATGTTTTCTTAGCCTTTCCTTTTTTTCTTCTGGCCCTAGCAATTATGACTTTTTTGGGTTCAAGCTTTATGAATGTTTTCCTTGTTCTAGGTACTGTAGGGTGGACTCATTATGCACGACTGGTTCGCGGGCAAGTCATGTTCGTGAAAGTAAGCTTATTTATTGAGGCTGCCAGGGCCTTAGGCGCCAAAGATTCACGAATTGTATTCAAACATATCCTGCCCAGCTCTATTGCTCCAGTCATTGCCTATATGACCCTGAATATTGGATCCGTGATCTTGGCAGAAGCCGGGTTGAGCTTTTTAGGAATGGGGGTCCATCCGCCGGCGGCAAGTTGGGGCTTGATGCTGGCGGAAAGTAAAGATTATTTCTTCAATGCTTCATGGATGGTTATTTGGCCGGGGACAGCCATTTTTTTAACAGTATTAGGTTACAATCTATTGGGGGATGGATTGCGTGATGCCCTGGATCCGCGCTTTAAACAATATACAAAATCAAAATCAAAAAAAGGTTGGTAATAACATTACCAACCTTTCGTTCGTATAATAGTCTAACAAAAAAGCCACAATAGAAATTGCGGCTGAAATGTCATGGTGCGCCCGGCGGGATTTGAACCTGCGACCTCCGGCTTCGGAAACCGTCACTCTATCCACTGAGCTACGAGCGCTTATTGAGATACTATAATACTTTACCTAATTATGAACGCTTTGTCAAGATTAATAACCTACTTGTTCATGAAGCTGGTTAAAAAGTCAAATGAAGTCTTAAGTTTGTCTCTTATTAGACACTATTGTATAATTAAAGGATGACTAGAATGGGGTTAGAAGAGTGAGGGGTTCAAAGTGTTAAGAGGTTTCCGAAAGTTTTTTCCTTGGCAATTGATCAAGTACTTTTTAGGGATTGTATTAGGATCCACTATAGTGAGTATTAGTATTAATACCTTGATTATCCCCAATGATATTGCGGATGGTGGGATCACAGGGATTGCCATCATTCTCCATTACCTATTTAATTGGCCGGTTAGTTGGGCAGTGCTTTTGCTAAATTTGCCCCTGTTTTTTCTGGGGATGCGCATCGTAGGGCGTAATTTTTTAGTGCTTAGTATCCTTGGGGTAGGTGTTCTCTCAGCTACTCTGTCTTTAACAACTCACCTCCCGGCATTAACCCATGATACTTTATTGGCAGCTATTTCAGGAGGTGTTCTGACGGGGATAGGAATGGGTATCATTTTTAGATCCAGAGGGTCCCTTGGCGGAACCGATATTTTAGCTGTCTTGTTAACAAGAAAGACCTCATTTAGTGTTGGTCAGATTTTGCTGGGGATTGATGCCGTTATTTTTCTGTGTGCCGCTATCTTATTTGAGCCTGAGATGGCTATGTACGCAATGATTTATATGTTTATTGCCACAAGGGTTGTGGATCTCGTCCAAGAAGGCTTGAGTCTTTCTAAGTCAGTCTTAGTGGTAACCTCACAGCCTTATAAAATAGCTGAAGATATTATGGCCAAACTTGAGCGTGGGGTAACACTTTTTCAAGCGATTGGTGCTTTTTCCGGGGAAGAAAAACAAGTTGTTTATTGTGTTATCAATCGTTCGGAGCTGTCACAAATAAAACAAATTGTCCGTGAGCAAGATCCCCGAGCTTTTTTGGCTGTTTCTGAAGTGCCGGAAGTAGTAGGAGAAGGCTTTTCATCTTGGAAAGGGCATTGATTTAACTGAAACGAGGGAGAAGATTATTGAAAAGGTACAAACGAGGACAAAGAAATCGCCGCAAGAAGATGGTTTTGTTTGTTTTGGTTTTGGCTTTGATGGTGGCAGTAGGTCCTTTTGTTTGGCATGCAACGCATTTAAGACACGCCAAAGACAATTATGATGTAGAAAAAGTGCAGCAAGAACTGATTTGGTTTAAAAAGTTTGGTGGTCCAATTCGTAATCTGGCAATGATTGTAGATTCCGAATTGTGGCTGGACCTGACTATGGGTACGGAGGGCGGTGAATCAAAACTTGAATCCTATCAAGATGATCAGCATCAGTTTTGGTTATATGAGCTTTATTTGCGAGAGGGAAACCTGACCAAAGCTCAAAGGATATTGGATACATTAAGTGAAAAAAATCTTAACTCCTTAGGGAAGGGCTTGATGCTCATGGCAACGGGAGATTCGGAGCAATGCAGGAAATTACTGGGAGATAGTGATGCGAACTGGTCAAAGATGCCCTTGGCAGAACAGACCTTAAGGTACTTAACAATAGCTCAAGCGAATTTGGCTCTCGGAGATCAACCGGCTGTTCAATCTGCCCTTGAAGCTGCTCAGGATCTGAATCCTAACAACCCGGCTTGTTTGACCGCAGCTTTTGATTTAGCCATAAAAGAAGAACAATGGACAAAAGCTGATGAGCTTAGCCGATCCATTGATGCTCAATCATGGCGCCCTCCCAATGTTTTGTATGAAACAAAAAAAGCGATCTTGGCTCTTCATACTGGGAATCAAACAAACTTTGCCCAGTGTCTTTCAACTTTGGGCAAACTGCCTCAAGGAGATATCTATGTCGATTATGTGAAGGGGATTCTAGCCATAAACGATGGTGACCTCGATGAGGGCAGAGGATTATTAGAGAATGCACTGACAAATGGTTTAGAGGGTGACTTAAGATCCGATGCTCAAAATGCTGTCAATCAGATTAGCGAACGGGAACAGGCAGATCCAAACCTTCGTGCTGTTGTCTCTGAATACGGTGAGCACTGGTAGTTATTTGCCTGTAAGACGCTCTTCTTTTAAGTTGCTTTCCGGCGGCCAGGTGCTGCTTGCTTCTTCCAATAGTTTTCCCACAGGTATTAAGTTGTTCCCTTTCCTTTTTAGCTGTTGTATAATGGTCGGCAATGCTTTAATGGTGTCAGGGGCTGAGTCTGAGGCGTGGAACAAAATGATGTCGCCGGGTTTTGCTCCATTTCCAGGACGCAGGCCGTTAAGCACGTTATTAACAACTGCCTCGGGACCTGGACGCTTCCAATCAAGAGAATCCACACTCCATTGAATAACCCGGTAGCCTAGTTTATCTGCTGTAAAAATAACCTTGTTATTGTAGGCACCATTTGGGGTTCTAATAAGTCGAATCTTTTGACCGGTTACTTCCTCAAGAACTTGCTGAGCCGTTAGTATTTCTTTTTCTATTTCTTCCGGTCCTAAGGTAATAAGATCGATATGGCGGTTGCCATGCGAGCCAATTTCATGACCGTCAGCGACCATTCTCCGCACTAATTCCTGATGTTTCTCTGCCCAAGGACTGGATAGAAAAAAGGTTGCCCGGATTCCTTCTTTCTTAAGAATATCCAGGATGGGCTCTGCTGTTTCTTCCCCCCAGCTGATATCAAAGGTAATACCAATATCTTTAGTGTTCACGTTAACTGAGTAGATAGGTTTTAATTTGCCGGAGAAAACAGAGGCGACGTTCTCGCGATAAGCGATAATCACGAACAAAAGGATTCCCCAGAGAGCAAGATTTCGCCATGAGGGACGTCTGAAAATGATAATCCGCATTTGGCACTCCTCCTTCGACTAAAGGATATTCATTGATTAGCTGGATCATGAAAACCATAAATAAAAAAACGCCTAAAAGGCGTTTAAAATTTTTTAGAAGTTATTTTTAATGGCAATGAAATTTTTAGCGTTGTATAAATTGTTTGCTTGTCTGAACTAAGTCAATCCTAAATAGTAATTTAAGGAAAAAGTGTAAGACGATAAAGGAAGCTCCAATAAGAACAAGAATTCGAATCAAGAAAAAGGTTACGGCGAACACCAGTGAAAATACTTTGCTTAAGATGACTGCTGAAAGATACAGCCCCAGAATGAGTATTAGGAATTTGAGTGCAAACATCCAATAATTCGAAGACTGTGAAGGACGATATGTATTCATGACCAAACACTCCCTTCTGTGAACAGATTATCATACTTCGACTTTTATGTCTAGGTTACAAGTTTGTTCGCCGAAAAACTTCCATTATTCGTGGTTTAATCTTCTAAACTAATTTCTTTATAATATGCCCAATAAATCCACTCGTGCATATGATGGAGCAGACACGGAGGGGATTAATATGTACGATGGGGATTTATATGTTTGGCGAAACCTTATGGAAGATGGAACACAGTGTCTTGGAGATGAACAGTATCTCAAAGCTGAAAACTATTATGTACAGGGCTTGTTAAAAGCGTACGAATTAACCGTTCCAGAAATTGTTGCCTTTACACTCCGCCTTTTAGCGACGGTGAGAGTCCGCTTAGGAAATTTTGAATTTGCAGAAGAAGGTTTTAAAGAAGCTTTAAGAATATGTCAGGAACTTCATAATGCCAAAGGCATGGCTGAGGCTTGGGCCGGTTTGGCGAGTATATCCGTGAAAAAACGAAAGTATCAGGAAGCAGCAGAAGAATATGAACACGCAATTTCTGTCTATCCCAAATCATCTCCTCGCTTAAGGCTTGGTATGCTGTACGCTGATTTAGGGCAAGTTTACGCAGCTCTTGAAGAATGGAATCAGGCCAAAAAGGCATATGCCAAAGCGCTGGAACTCTGCTGGCAGTATGGCTTTCCTAAAGGGGAAGCTGAATTAAATGTTCTATCCGCAGAATTACACTTTCGGTTAGGAGAAAAAAACGATGCCTTAAACAAGCTTAAACATGCCGGTCAACTCTTTGCTCAAATGGATGATATGCAATCCTTATCTTCGACACTTCAATATTTGGCTTTAATATACTTTGATCAGAATAAAATGCGATTGGCTTTTGAAAGTCAACAACGGGCAGTGGTTCTCAGTTTAAAGTATGACAGTAAGGAAATATTTAGTGAAAGCTGTTATTTTTTAAGCAAGATCGAACAAAATTTGGAAGACTTCAGGGAATCGAGATATTATCTTGAATTATCTATTTTGTATTATCCGGAACAAAATTTAGAGATGGCCCTGCGTTATCAAAGTTTAGGCGGGTTATATTTTCTTTTAATGGAGTACGCTAAATCCGAAATCTACTATTTGAAGGCCTTAAGCCTTTTTGAAGCTTATCAAGACAGCCTGCGTATTTCGGAAGTTTACGAAGCCCTGGCCCTTTTAAAGATCGTACGGGAACAGAACGGGCTGATCAATTTTCAAGAGCAAGCTGAGGATAGATCCCAGCTTCATGGAGAGTTCACTTTAGAGGCCTTAATTCGTTTAGCCGAGTTTTATGAGAAATCCCACAATGATAGAGACGCTTTGGAATGTTATTGGAAGGCTCTCAAAAGAGCGAGAGACGCTGAAGCACCAACAGAAGGGATAGAATATAGGGTACAGCAAGTCTCAAAGCGTTTGCGCAAAAAGAAGTGATTGACATTATTTCCGAAATATTAAATAACGAGCTTTATAATTCTGCAAAATTCAGTTAGAATAACTATATGAAGTTGCTTCGAAAAGGGGATGGGGGGATGATCAACATGCGAGAGGAAGACGCAATACTTCTCGAATGTTTGGAAGATGTGTATCATACCTTTGAAAAGGCTTTGAAAAAAGCTAATCAGGTTCGCTCGATCCATGTCCAGAAATTTGAGCAACTCCTTGTTGAGTTAAGAACTGAACGAAGGATATTTGAAGACATATCAATTCCTGCTCGGCTAATTGTTGAGCAGCTCTTAGAATCTCAATTTAAGGTTGGACAGGTTGCCATCGAGACTGAACGGCTTAGACAATCCTTGGCCAGTGTTGCTTATGTTAAAGTGGAGGAATTTGGAATCATTAGCATAAAACTGGGTGAGTTGGAGATTGCCTGGAGAGATGGGGATTATTCTTATTACCTTTACCCAGATAAAGTAGAATTAAGAGCTCATGATGAGAAATCATCCATTAAGCTATTTTTCTCCATATCCTTTAATCGGCAGACTCTGGAACGATTTCCGGAAATTCTGCTCTCTCCTAATGTTGTCTATATTCATCCACAACTGGAAAAATGGATTCGGAAGGTGTAATAATGTCAAATCTTTCTCAAGGGTTAATTCAAATCTATACCGGAAATGGTAAAGGAAAAACAACAGCCGCTTTCGGATTGGCTTTAAGAGCCGTCGGTCATGGTTTTAGCGTCTATATTCTTCAGTTTATGAAAGGAAACGATGGTTACGGCGAGTTAGAAGGCATAAAACGTTTAAACCCGGAATGTCAGCTTGAACACTTTGGAGCTCCCGGATGGGTCCATAAGGGAGAACATATCGAGGAAAATGTTCAGGAAGCCAATAAAGCCTTTTTACGAGCTGAAGAAATTCTTAGTTCAGGAAATTGGGATATTGTTATTTTAGATGAAATTCTCAATGCAGTTTGGTTTGAGCTGATTCCTGAAAATAGTGTACTGGAACTTTTAAGCCGAAAGCCTCCTCATGTGGAATTGATCCTAACCGGGCGAAATGCCTCACAATCCCTGATTGAAAAGGCAGATTTAGTAACAGAAATGGTGGCAAGAAAACACCCTTACGAAAAGGGGATCATGTCACGAAAAGGAATTGAGTATTAAAAACATCTCTTCGGAGGTGTTTTTTTCATGGGTATATATAGACGATCAATGATTATCTTCCTTAACAAGGCATATATTAAAGTATTATCCCGAAAATCTTACTGGATGTTAGAGAAGGGAGGATACTATGGAAGTCATTAATTGGTTGCGTGAATATCGCGAAGAAGAGGCCGCACTAGCTTGGAGCGGTACCTTTGCAGATTACTTGCAAATGGTCACAAAAAACCCGAACCTGGCAATGCATGCCCATGCTCGAATTTATGAAATGATCAAAGCGGCTGGGGTGGAAACAAGCGGGGAGCAAAAGAAATATCATTTCTTTGACAAAGAGTTGTTCGGACTGGACAAAACCTTAGAAAAGCTTATTGAAGAATATTTTCATAGTGCCGCAAAACGTCTGGATGTCCGCAAAAGGATTTTACTCTTAATGGGACCGGTAAGTGGAGGGAAATCAACCATTGTCAGTTTATTAAAACGAGGGTTGGAAGACTATACCAGGACAGAGGAAGGAGCCGTTTATGCCATTGATGGGTGCCCAATGCATGAAGACCCCTTGCATTTGCTGCCAATATCTTTACGTCAACAGTTTGAAGAGAAGTTCGGGATTCGAATTGAAGGGAATCTTTGCCCCGTATGCCGTTTGCGTTTGGATGAAGAGTTTGCCGGTGAAGTTGAGCGCTTTCCAGTAAAACGAATATTGTTCTCAGAAGAACAGCGCATAGGGGTTGGGACCTTTACCCCATCAGACCCTAAATCCCAAGACATTGCAGATTTAACGGGCAGTATCGATTTTTCCTCAATCACTGAATATGGTTCAGAATCGGATCCTCGGGCGTATCGTTTTGATGGTGAACTAAATAAGGCCAACCGGGGGCTGATGGAATTTCAGGAAATGCTCAAATCTGATGAAAAATTCCTTTGGAATCTTCTCAGTCTGTCCCAGGAAGGGAATTTTAAAGCCGGTCGCTTTGCTTTGATTTCAGCTGATGAACTGGTTATCGCCCATACCAATGAAAATGAATATAAGACATTTATCGGCAATAAAAAGAATGAAGCCCTACAATCCAGAATTATTGTCATGCCCATCCCCTATAATCTGCGAGTGACGGATGAAGTGAAAATTTATGAAAAGTTAATAAGTCAAAGCGATATTAAAAACGTCCACCTGGCACCCCATAGTTTATGGGCCACCTCAGTATTCAGTGTTCTGTCCCGGTTGAAACCTTCCAAGAAACAGGGGATGGATCTGGTCAAAAAACTGCGTATTTATGACGGGGAAGATGTGGAAGGATTTAATCAAAAGGATATTAAAGAGCTGGCAATGGAGGGAGAAGAACAAGGAGAAGGTATGAGCGGTGTCGACCCTCGCTATGTTATCAACAGGATCTCCACGGCCTTAATTCGCGATGAGCATAAATGCATCAATGCACTGGATATATTAAGAGCTTTGAAAGATGGGTTATCTCAACACACCTCCATCACTAAGGAGGAAAAGGAAAATCTTCTCAATCTCATTGCTGTAGCTCGCCGGGAATATGATGAAATGGCTAAAAAGGAAGTCCAAAAGGCCTTTGTTTACGCCTATGAGGAGTCAGCAAAATCTTTGTTAAATAATTATTTAGACAATGTTGAAGCCTTCTGCAATTCTTCGAAGATATATGACTCTATCACCGGTGAAGAACTGGCGCCGGACGAACAGCTCATGCGCAGTATTGAAGAACAAATTGGTGTCTCGGAAAATGCCAAGAAAACCTTCCGCGAGGAAATACTGATTAGAATTTCTATGTTTGCCCGCAAGGGAAAAACCTTTGGTTATGAGTCCCACGAACGTTTGAAAGAGGCCATCGAGAAAAAATTGTTTGCCGATCTTAAGGATATTGTTAAAATTACAACTTCAGTGGCCCACCCGGATCAGGAACAATTAAGGAGAATTAATAATGTCATGGATCGTCTGGTTAAGGAGCATGGATATTGTCCCATCTGTGCTAATGAAATTGTCAAGTATGTGGGTGCACTCCTTAACCGATAGAGAGGATAGGGATCAATGTGGCTGATGATATCATCGTAAGTCGTGATGACTGGACGTTACATCGTAAGGGATACCTTGACCAATCCAGGCATAAAGAAAAAGTTGAGGAAGTCATCAAGCAGCAAATGGGGGATCTCATCGTTGATGAAAGCATTATCTTAACGGATGGCAAAAAAAATACCAAAATCCCCATGCGATCTCTGGAAGAGTTTCGCTTCCGGTATGATTTTAACAAGCAGAATCATACCGGACAAGGAACCAAAAAGATGACTCCGGGAGATATTCTTGGCCGAGAGCAACCCAATGCCAAAGGTAAGGGTAAAGGCAGCGGCGCAGGAGAAGAACCCGGCCAGGATATTTATGAGGCAGAGGTCTCTTATGAGGATCTGGCCAATATCCTATTTGAAGAATTAAGACTGCCTAACCTGGATGATAAAAAAAGACCCCTTATTGCTCACGATCGTCCGGAATTCAACGATGTGCGTAAAAAAGGATTAATGGCTAATGTAGACAAAAAACGAACCTTATTGGAAAGTATTAAACGACAGGCTTATTCAAAAAAACAGAATAAAGCTAACAAGTTAAAAATCACTCCCGAAGATTTACGATTTAAAACCTGGGAGACTCGGCCTAATTTTGAGACTAATGCGGTTATTCTGGCAATGATGGATACCTCAGGTTCAATGGGGCAATTTGAGAAGTATATCTCCAGAAGTTTCTTTTTCTGGATGGTGCGTTTTTTGCGCACAAAATACGAAAATGTGGAGATGCGGTTTTTGGCCCATCATACTGAAGCTAAAGAAGTAACAGAGGAGGAGTTTTTTACCCGAGGGGAAAGCGGCGGTACTCGTTGTTCCTCCGTTTATAAATATGCTTTGGATTTAATTGAAAAAGAATATCCTCCAGCTCACTATAACATTTACCCTGTTCATTTCACGGATGGGGACAATATTGGCTCCGATAATTCCAGAGCATTAACCTTAATGAAAAATTTAGTCGACGTGAGCCAAGTTGTGGGCTATGGAGAAATTTTAAGGACCCATTACTCCAGTACGCTTATGTCTACACTGAAACGCATCTCAGACCCTAAATTGAGATTGGTAACCATCCGGGACCGCAACGAAGTATACGACGCCTTAAAAACAGTATTCTCATAAATGAAAATCAGTGTTTGCCGATATCAAGGAAGTTAACAGTAGCTGGGAGGGAAGTCATGGACAATGAGATGCGAGCCTTAAGCAGCATTGCACAAGATATTGCACAAGTGGCCCGTGGCATGGGACTTGATTTCTATCCTGTGAATTTTGAAATCGTTCCGGCCGAAGCTTTATATACCTTTGGCGCTTATGGAATGCCGGTGCGTTTCACTCATTGGAGCTTTGGGAAAGCATTTTACAGGATGAAGTTACAGTACGATCTGAATTTAAGCCGAATTTATGAATTAGTCATCAATACGAACCCTGCCTATGCTTTTTTGTTAGAGGGAAACGGTTTGGTTCAGAATAAACTTGTCATAGGGCATGTCTATGCTCATGTTGATTTCTTTAAGAATAACCATTATTTCTCACGGACCCCCAAAGATATGGTTGAACGTATGAGTGCTCATGCCGAGAGGATTCATGAATATGAAATCAAGTACGGACGGGATAAAGTAGAACGGATCATGGACGCAGTTTTGGCAATTCAGGAACATGTGGATTTTCGCGCCCATATAGGGCCTGCTCCTAAGGTTGAGAAGGGGCTGCAGGTAGATAATAGCAAGAAAGGAGAGGACCATGTCTGCAAAAGCGGATCCTGTTCGGGCAATTGCAGCTGCGGAACTGCCCACAAGCAGGAGAACGGCCCAAAAGCTCCTCAGAAAAAATCCTCCACGCCCTATGATGATTTATGGGAGGATTTATTAGATCAGGAATGCGAAGCCCCGCCTCAGCAAGAGCATGAAGATTTGCTGCTCTACATTATTAAATATGCTCCTGGCTTGGATGAGTGGCAAAGAGATATTGTCAGCATTGTTCGTGAAGAGTCTTTATACTTTTATCCACAGATCGAAACCAAAATTATCAATGAAGGATGGGCGACTTTTTGGCATTCAAGAATTATGAGGGAGCTTAATTTAACGGACGCGGAATCTTTAGAATTTGCGGTAATGCACAGTCAGGTCGTTCAGCCGTCACGCATGGGCTTGAACCCCTATTATCTGGGAGTTAAGATATGGGAACAGCTGGCAAAGAACAAGTCCGATGATGAATTATTTGAGCTGCGGGAGAGCGAAAACGATCTTTCCTTTATCCGCAATCATCTTAGCCGTGAGTTAGTAAATGATTTAAATCTCTTTAATTATCGTAAAGTGGGTGCTCATTGGCAGGTTACAGAAAATGAATGGGAAAAAGTAAGAGATAATTTAGTAAAACAATTCGTGAATGGCGGACACCCTAAAATTACAGTGGTGGAAGGAGATTATGAAGGTAAGGGAGGGCTTTATCTCAGACACTGTCATGAGGGAATAGATCTGGATGTTGTTTATTTGGAAAAGACTCTGTCCCTAGTTCAGTATCTTTGGGGTAAACCCGCAGCCCTTGAGACCATCGTAGACAGCAAGAAATACATTTATCAAGCGTCCAACGGAATGGTCAGCCGTCATTTAATGGTCAATAAAACTGAAGAAAATGGTAAGGAATAGTCATTGCCTAATACTCAAAACAGATGCTTAAAAAGCATCTGTTTTGAGCAATACTTGCAGAAAATGAGAATAAATTTTCAGAGTAATATAAAAAGGATTTTAGGTTATAGAGGTAGAATTTAAACAAATAGGTCGAAGAAGACATTGTACCGTGCTTTACAAACTTGGCAGATCCCCGAAGACCCAGTCTTGCCGCGTCTTTTTTAGCGGCGCAGGCGGCTGCTAAAGTTGCAATCTAAATTACAAGTCTAGGGTTATTGAGGAAGGCAGGTAGGGCGTGCAAGGTTTAGAGCTGTATTTAATTGATTTTATTTATCACTTTAGGTATGTCGGGTTATTGATTCTGCTTACTTGCGGCCTGATAGGCGTACCAGTACCCGACGAGTTCCTAATGACATTTAGTGGATTTCAAACCTCATTAGGCCGTATGGATTTCGGCAAAACCCTGATTGTCGCAGCTTTGGGCAGTTTCTTGGGGATGAATTTGAGTTATTGGATTGGCAGACGATTAGGAATACCCTTTTTACACAAAGTTGCCCCCTATCTCCATCTCAATGAAAAAAAGATAGCTCAGGCCGAACAATGGTTTCAATGTTATGGGGACCGGTTGATTGTTATAGGCTACTTTTTCCCTGGGTTCCGTCATTTTACGGCATACTTTTCGGGAATGAGCAAACTCCACTATGGCCGGTATTCTATGCTGGCAGGGATTGGAGCGCTGCTTTGGTCTGTAACCTTCATTTCCCTGGGACGAGTCTTGGGAGAGCACTGGCAAAAGATTACCCACATCTTACATAATTATCTGGCTCGAAGCGGAGTTGTTCTGGCTATTCTGGTATTTTTGGTTTATCTTTACAGCAGCAAACGAGGAAAGACGAGCCGTGTCAACTGATTTTTGGCAAAATATTTTCCATTGATTAGGGAAAGTCTAAATCCGGTGGTATAATACAGGAGATGAACAACCCAACATAAAGGAGGTCACTCAGGTGACAAATGAAAAGACACAGGACCAAGTAAACCCCATCGTCATTATTGAAATGGAAAACGACAATAAGATTAAAATTGAGCTCTACCCCGATGTCGCACCAGAAACTGTTCAAAATTTTATAAAGCTTGTTTCCGAGGGCTTTTATGACGGACTTATTTTCCATCGCTGTATTCCCAGCTTTATGATCCAAGGCGGGGACCCCAATGGAACGGGAATGGGCGGCAGCAAACAAACCATACGCGGTGAGTTTACCGCTAATGGATTCAAAAATGATTTAAAGCATGATCGTGGTGTCATCTCCATGGCTCGCACCTCTGCACCTAATTCGGCAAGCTCTCAGTTCTTCATCGTGGTTAAAGCTGCCAGCCATTTAGACGGCCAATATGCTTCCTTCGGAAAAGTCATTGAAGGTATGGAGGAAGTTGACCGGATTGTTAATGCTCCTCGCGATCGCATGGACAAACCCTTAGAAGATCAGCGCATGAAGAAAGTCACCATGGAAGCATAGTTCAGCTTAACGGTTTATGTTTCAAGAATAGGAAGAGGAGGGCCCTGCCCTCTTCTTCTGTATATATCTGCTCAGGTGCTCACGCTGCCCGTGGATAGGTACTTGCTATGGTCTCAAGACGGAGGTGTAACATGTTAGATTTAATGAGGTTATTTGCTCAGGTGGTAGAGGAACAGAGTTTTACAGTGGTAGCTAGGAAATTAGGAATCAGTCAACCGGCAGTATCCAATCAGATCCGGGCTTTTGAAGAAAAGCTTGGCGTTAAATTACTTTATCGCAAAGGAAAAGGGTTTGCCCTGACCCCGGAAGGTGAAACAGTTTATAAACATGCCTTACATATGCTTGATGAATGGTCGGAACTCATGAGGGAAATAGGTGATTCGGAAAAGCTGATGAGCGGCAAGGTCCACATTGGAGCTTCTCATATTCCCGGCGAGTACTTATTGCCTATGTACTTAGCGTCTTTCCGTAATAGATATCCGGAGATTAAATTTAAATTGACAATTGGGGACAGTCTGGAAATGGCTGAAAAAGTCCTTGCCCATGAAGTTGATTTCGCCGTTGTCGGAGCAGTTTTTGATACTGAAAAGCTCACCTCTGAATTTTGGATAAAGGATGAGCTGGGATTTGTAATCTCCAGCAGTCACCCCCTTAGTAAGCAAAAAAATATTGATTTGAACTCCATCAGAGAGGACCCGATGATTATTCGGGAAACAGGGTCAGGGCATCGAAGAGCCTTTGAGGAAGCCCTTGCCAAACGGGGCCTTGATTTAAATGACTTTAATATTGCCTTGGAAGTTGGAAGCTCGGAAGCCGTTAAAACGGCTGTTTGTTCGGGGATAGGATATTCGTTTCTTTCCAAACATGCTTCAGAATCTTGCGAGAGACAGGGATTGGTATGGAAAAACGTTGATGATTTTTTCATTGAACGGGGATTTTATCTATTAACCCGCCGTAATAAACCACTAACCATTACCGCCCATGAATGTTATCAATTCCTGGCGGCTCAAGTTGATTTTTCGACACCATAGTGTAAATTCCTTTCTGCTTTTATGAGATAATAAAGGAGATATATTTTGAACTGGTTTATCAGTGAATTTAATAGTTTTGCCTTTCGCTTTATAAAAAAATATAACTTAGCCAAGGCTCCGGAAGTGACCCTTATTTACGGACCCAGAGGGGTTGGCAAATCAACCCTCCTCCAGGAGCTCTACCTAAGGGAGATTAATGAAGGAAAACTGCTAACGGATGCCCGGCTTTTTGCGCGCCAGTATGCCTATGCTGCTCAAGATGACAAGCTTCATCCATTTCGCAAACGCCATCGCTCTCTCTCCTTGCTGCTGTTGGATGATCTGCAGCTAATTGAGGGTAAAGCTAAAACCATTGAAGAGCTTCACTATACTTATGAGAATATCATTGAACATGGCGGCAAGTTGGTACTTACTGTGGAAGGGGAGCTGCCAGCCCTGGATTTTCTGGGCGAACGATTAGCTTCTCGATTTAGCGGAGGTGCGATTTTACCCATTAATTCTCCCCAAGACTATGAAATTAAGGCTTTCTTAGAGTACTATACTCATGAGATACGAATAATCGTCGATGACTTAGTGTTGAAATCCATCTCAGAGCAAGTTAAGAACTTAGTGGATGCCAAGATGCACATAAAAAAATTTCTTCAATATGCAGAAATACATGAGGATGAATTAGGATTCCCTTGTTTTCAAGCATACTGGGAAGAGCAAGAAGTCAAAAGGCAAGAAACTGCTGACCCCGTGAACATCATACGAAATGTGAGTAAGGTTATGGGGATCCCAGCAGAAGAAATGGTAAGTATAAGCCGAAAAGCAACGGTTAACACCGCCCGGGAAATGGCCATTTACTGCATACGAACACTCTGCAGCCTTTCCTATCCTGCTATTGCCGGATATTTTAATCGTAATCATAACACCATCATGATGTCTTGTAAAAAGATGGAAGAGAAACTTTCCAAGGATCAAGAATTGAAAAATACCTTTAATTTAGTGTTAAGTACTTTTAAAACCAAAAAACCTGAAAATTCTAGCGGATTTTCTGACTAAAAATCAGGATAAAGCTAGATAATGAGAAGGGGTGATTCAATGTCAAGAGTAGTGCAAAGGATTGGAGTTCTAACCAGTGGAGGAGATGCTCCTGGAATGAATGCAGCCCTTAGAGCAGTGGTTAGAAAAGGGATTTATCATGGAGTTAAAGTTTATGGGATAAGCAGAGGATATGAAGGGTTAATCCATGGCGAAATTCAAGAAATGAGTATTGGATCTGTTGCGGATATTGTCCTGCGGGGAGGTACTTTGCTGAAAACCGCAAGAAGCCAGGAAATGATGACTCCGGAGGGGCAGCAAAAGGCTTTAGATCAGCTCCACAAGCATCAAATAGACGCTTTAGTAGTTATCGGAGGGGATGGTTCCTTCAGGGGTGCACAAACACTGGCTAGAGGAATCCAGATTGTGGGAATTCCGGGCACTATTGATAACGATATACCGGGTACAGATTTGACCATTGGATTTGACACGGCTGTCAATACCGTCATTGATGCTGTGAGCAAAATCAGAGATACTGCCACATCCCACGAACGTACCTTTATTGTCGAAGTTATGGGCAGGGATTGCGGGAACATAGCACTTCAGGCAGGGATAGCCTGTGGAGCGGAATCTATTCTGGTTCCGGAGATTCCTTATGATTTGGAGGAAATCTGTGATAAGTTGAAACGAGGCCATCAGCGTGGGAAGAATCACAGTATCATCATTGTTTCAGAAGGTGTGGGAAAAGCCTATGAAATCGGCGAGGAATTACGTTCCCGTACCGGGTTTGAAACCCGGATTACCATACTGGGACATTTACAGCGGGGTGGAAACCCCAGTGCCTTAGATGCTGTGATAGCTGCTTCTATGGGAGGAAAGGCCGTGGAAATCATTCTGGCCAATGAGACCAATAAGATGACTGCTTATGTTAATCAAGTGGTTGTTTCCAGACCCTTGGATGTTGCATACGGAGAGCGGCGGCCATTTAATCAAGACCTTTATGAATTGGCTAATCAGCTCTCAATTTAATTAGGGAAACGTGGTGAGAGGAGCCTTAGTTATGAATAATCAAGGTCAATTTAAACTTAACATAGATTTTACCGGCATGATGAGAAATCAGCAAAATCCCAAAGGACTTAGCAAAGAAGACTTGGCGGATCTTCAAAACCTATTGCAACAAGCTCAAACTTCTCTTAATACCCGTTGGCAGGCCGGCGAGCTGGATTTTTCCAAATTACTGCCTGCTATGAAAGATCAAGTTTCTGAGATTGTTGATTATGCAGATAATGTCGCGGGACGATTCGAAAATTTTGTGGTTTTAGGAATTGGGGGTTCGGCACTGGGACCTTTAGCTGTTCACCAAGCCTTAACTCATTATTACTATAATGAACTTCCTTCCGAAAAAAGAGGCAATCGGCCCAGGTTCTATGTTTTGGACAATATTGACCCCCATAGGGTTCATGAATTATTAGAGATGCTTGATCCCGACAAAACCCTGTTTAATGTAATTTCCAAATCCGGCAACACTTCCGAAACAATGGCCCAATTTCTCGTTGTTCGAGACATGTTGCGCCGGAGATGCCCGGACACATATGCAGAACATATTGTCGTCACTACGGACAAAGCCAAAGGAAATCTTTTGCCCATAGCTGAAAAGGAAGGCTTTCGGCGCTTCGTTATTCCCCAAGGAATAGGAGGGAGATTCTCGGAACTTACTCCTGTGGGATTGCTGGCTGCGGCAATATGCAGTATCGATATTGAACAGCTTTTGGAAGGCGCCTTAAGTATGGACAGGTGGGTACGGGAAACACAGGGGGTGTTCTCCAATCCTGCCCAACTTCGAGCAGCATTAGCTTATTTGTCCTGGCAAAAAGGCAAGAATATTTCTGTTTTTATGCCTTATGCTGATGGCTTAAAAACCATGGCAGACTGGTATGCTCAATTATGGGCAGAAAGTTTAGGAAAATCCTATGACCGGCAAGGCCGTGTTATCAACGTTGGTCAGACTCCTGTCAAAGCTCTGGGTGTGACGGACCAGCATTCTCAAGTTCAATTATATGTGGAAGGACCGGACGACAAGGTGATTACCTTTGTCACAGTAGAAAAATTCCGGGAGTCCCAGGCTATTCCTTCTGACCCGGAGTTGCCTGCTGACATCCAATTCCTGGGAGGACGTACGTTAGAAGAGTTGTTATCCGCAGAGCAAAAAGCCACGGAGTACGCTTTGACTCTGGCCCAGCGCCTGCATCAAAAGATTGTGCTCCCTCGCTTAAATGCCCATGCAATTGGACAATTACTCCTGCTCTTAGAATGGGAAACTGCTTACATGGGCGAATTATTCAATATTAATGCCTATGATCAGCCGGGGGTTGAAGAAGGAAAGAATGGAACCTATGCTTTGATGGGCCGCAAGGGATATGAAGGCAGAAAACAGGAAATCGAAGAGTATGCTAAGATAAGATATCGTTTAGAGGAATGACAGGAAAACTGATGTAAATAAAGATTAGGACATAGCCCTGAGCATGAATGCGGTGCTCAGGGTTTAATATTTGTGCTTCGAATAAAATCTTAAGGGAAGGATTTTGCCTAAAAAAGGCGAATTTAGGTTATGAGGTGAGGCGTGTGGAGCCGATTTTTGCGCTGGATATAGGAACTCGCTTAGTCATGGGATTAGTGATAACCAAAAAAGAGGACCAGAGTTATGAAATTTTAGCAAGTGCCCAGACAGAACATCGCCAACGGGCTATGTATGACGGTCAAGTTCATGATGTCGACGAAGTAGCTTTAGCCGTTGCTAAAGTAAAAACTCAATTGGAAAAAAAGCTGGGAATTCCTTTAAAACAGGTGGCTGTAGCCGCTGCCGGACGTGCACTGCGAACGGAAATAGCCTCTGCGGAAAATAGAGAACTGCTGCCCGTGCGTTGGGAAAGGGAAAACGTATTGGCTTTGGAAATCAAAGCTGTTCACCAGGCACTTCGCCAATTACAATCCTCTGCTGAGCATGAGCTGCAGAGCTATCATTGTGTTGGTTATAACACCATCGCCCAGTGGAATGAGAGCGAAAAAATTTCCAATCTCATCGGTCAACGGGGGAAGGTGGCTAAGGTATCTGTGATTGCAACCTTTCTGCCCAGAACGGTTGTGGATGGATTAGTCGCTGTTTTAGGCCGGGTTGGCCTGGAAATGACGAGTTTGACCTTGGAGCCCATCGCTGCAGGTCAGGCTGCTATTCCGGCAAATATGAGACGGTTGAACTTAGCTTTGGTGGATGTTGGGGCGGGAACAGCCGATATTGCCCTAACTCGAAGCGGATCTTTTTTTGCTTATGGGATGGTTCCTATGGCTGGGGATGAAGTCACTGAGGAAATATGCACCCATTATGTTCTGGATTTTAAAGTTGGGGAGAAATTGAAGCGAGATTTGAATAAGAAAAAACAATTAAGCTTCACAGATTTTTTAGGGTCAAAAATGGTGGTGGCTCAAGCAGAGGTGCTGTCGATCATTCAGCCCGTTGTCGCCGGTTTGGCAGAAAAAATTGCTCAGGAAATCTTGAAACTAAATGAAAGTGCGCCTCATGCCATTATTCTCATTGGCGGAGGCAGCTTAACCCCTATGCTCTGCGAGCTTCTGGCAGAAACCATGGGCATGCCTCAGAATAGAGTGGGAGTGCAAATCAGAGAACGGTTAGGCGATATTACGGGAGAGAAAAACCTGAAAGGGCCGGAAACCATTACCCCCATAGGCATCGGTATTGCTGCCTTAGACGGAAATGGACTGCAATACTATACCGTTAAAGTCAATGGCGCTTCGGTTCCCATATTTGCCCTGCAATTATCAACCGTAGCCGAAGCTTTGCTTGCTGCCGGCATACAGCCCCGTTCATTTTTTGGTAAACCGGGAGCGGCACTGACTTTTGAACTCAACAACGAAATGCAGGTCATCAAAGGGAGTTTGGGAAGCCCAGCCCAATTGTTGGTGAATGGAAGTCCCGGCAAGCTGGATCAGTCCTTAGAAGCCGGTGATGAAATTGTCTTCACTCCTGGAGCAAACGGCAAAGATGCTCAGGTATGCTTTAAAGATATCCTGCCTTCCCAGCAGCCAAAACAGATTACTTGGAATGGACAACGAGAAATGTATGCCCCTCAGATTTTAGTGGATCAGCAATGGGTTAGTGAATCGGACCCGATTCTTGATGGGTATAAAATTAACTACATCCCTAATGACGATCTTAACCATCTCCTTAAACAAAAGGGCTATGATGTAGATAAAAAAGAAGTACTGGAAATTCGTGTTAACGGGGAAGTTAATAGGGTAGGGATAGACCGTGAAATTCTCGTGAATGGCCAACGGCAAAGCACTAATTCTCCTATTCATGAGGGTGATGCTATTGATGTGCTAACTTATAAACCTACAGTTGCCGATCTGAAACTCATGCCCCTGCCCATGATTTTTCACGTTAACGGAGAAGAGGTAGAATTTCCTATCCAGGAAATTCTCATCACCTCTCAAGGAAGAACCGTTTCAGAAGCTGAACCCCTTTATGACGGGATGGACCTAAGAATTGATGGCTACAAGCAAATGCCGATCCTTTCGGAAATACTCCCTTATGTTAAGTTTCCGGAGGGGGAGCGTTCCGGCTCTTTACTAACCCTCATTGTCAATGGCCAGCCAGCCGAATTTACCACAGTATTACGTCCAGGTGACCGGTTGACAGTTGCCTGGAGAAATAATGCTTGACAATCACGCTAGAGAACATAAAATATTATTGGAGGTGTTATTTTATGTTATTCCAATGGTTAGTAGCTTTGATCGTTATTGCCGCTTTAGTAGTTGCCTTGTATTCTGATGCCGGATCTGCTAAAAAGAAACATTCCGATTATTTTCAAAGAGTTCAAAAACCTGCCGGAAAAGCCGAACGCGATGCTGTAATACCTAATTCAAATAAATACAATCCTTTCTATACGAAACTTAATAGTTTGTAATCATTAAGAAACAGGCTTGATGCTTATGACATCAGGTCTTTTTTTTCAATTGAAGTAGTATGAGCTGAACTTGAGATCATGCACTCCAGAAGCTATAATGGGAAATAAATCAAGTACATAGGGATGAGACTAAACTTTAGTTCATAACTTAAGGAGGCAATAATGCATCAATACTGGTTTTTCATCGGAGATTTTCCCATTCGCGCTTATGGGACACTTTTTGCTTTAGCCTTCATTGTAGGCGTTGGAGTGAGTTTATATTTTGCCAAAGCCGAAGGGCATCCGGAATATATGGATGTATTTATGGATTTGGCGCCTCTTTTACTTATCTCTGGAATTGTTGGAGCCCGCTTTTGGCAAGTCTTTTTTTTCGATTGGGAGTTTTACCGGGTCAATCCCGGTGAAATTATTGCGGTTTGGCATGGTGGGCTTTCCATTCAAGGGGGCGTGGTGGGAGCATTAATTGGTGGAGTCATCTATGTCTGGAGAAAAAAGCTGCCCTTTTGGAATTTAGCGGACATTGCAGCTCCGGGGCTTATGCTTGCCCAGTCTGTGGGCAGAGATGCCAATCTCATG
Source organism: Desulfosporosinus orientis DSM 765 (assembly GCF_000235605.1). Lineage (GTDB taxonomy): Bacteria > Bacillota > Desulfitobacteriia > Desulfitobacteriales > Desulfitobacteriaceae > Desulfosporosinus > Desulfosporosinus orientis. Next base: position 3,479,339 of record NC_016584.1, on the reverse strand, counting down.
AACGGAGACGCTTTTGGCGGACCAACAGGTGGAGATTTCGGGATTCTCTATCCCCTGGGGACTATTGCCCGAGATACCTTTGGCAACCAGCCTTTGTGGCCGGCAGAAGTTTGGGAAGGGCAAGTGGATGTGATTATCTTCGCTCTGCTGGTCATGCTTAAATTGCGGAAATGGCCAACAGGTGTTATCTTTTTGTTATATGTAGTATTCTATAATTTGGCGAGATTTTTTCTGGAGAGCTTACGAGGAGACAGCCCGCGGTTTTTGTTTAACTGGACTGCGGCACAATGGAGCAGTATGGCAGCGGTAGGGATTGGGCTTATCCTTTTAATCTGGAGGGTGTGGAAACACAAGAAAAGTCGTCCCCAGGAACTCTGATGGATTTAAACCATTGATAGTACGGCAGGATTTTTTGCTTTAGAGCAGAAAATGGTAGAGAAGAAGAGAAGAGGGAAATCTCACTAAGAGATTTCCCTCTTCTCTCAAGAGCTGAACTAAGATTGAGGAAAGAGTACTCCGATAATTCCGCCTGTTCCGCCTGCAAGTAAGGCTATGATTGTTTTTTCCGCCAGTTTTAGCCAAGAAGGGGTGTCCGACCATAAAATCCCAGATACAATCAGTACTAAAATAATAAAACCGATGCCTACTGACAATCCATAGTATAAACCTCTGGTTCCGCCTTGATATGCAGTGATAAAAGCAGCAATGAATACACTAAAACCAAAGATAATGTTAATGGACAGATCAGATTCTGGGATAGATGTGAAGGAAAGCAGGGCGCCAAATACCAGAGACAACAGCATTGCTAAAATGGTTGCTAAGATGGTCCCTTTGATAATCAAGCTGAATTGAAAGGATTTTGACATGGTTATCCCTCCCTTACTGATTACTACCTATGCCAAAATTAGCGGGAGTATGACTGATAATCCAATTAATAAATTTATTTAAATATTGTCTGAGGAGGAATTAATGATGAGAAAAACAGTACCTGATTTTGAAGCGATGAAACAAGCCGGTGAAAAAATCAGCATGTTGACGGCATACGATTACCCATCGGCTCAGATCGTCGAAGAAGCCGGAGTGGATATGATTCTCGTGGGAGATTCTTTAGGTATGGTTGTCCTGGGGTATGATTCAACTGTTCCGGTGACCATGGAAGAGATGATTCATCATACGAAAGCGGTCCGCCGAGGAGCAGCTCAAACCTTTGTGGTAGCCGATATGCCCTTTATGAGTTATGCAACTGTTGAACTGGCCATTCACAATGCTGGGAGGCTCATCAAAGAAGGAGGGGCTGATGCCGTCAAAGTCGAGGGCGGAATTGATATCGCCCCCCTGGTTCAGACCCTAACCCGTGCCGGGATACCTGTTGTCGGGCATATCGGCTTGACCCCTCAGACAGCCAGTCAACTGGGTGGTTTCAAGGTTCAGGGCAAAGACATTGAGAGCGCCAATCAACTGCTGAAAGACGGGCAAGCCTTAGAGGAAGCTGGAGCTTTTTCATTGGTTTTGGAAGCTATTCCCAGGCAAGTGGCAGAAAAGATCACTAAGGGGCTGAGAATTCCTACCATTGGTATTGGCGCTGGGGTGGATTGTGATGGACAGGTATTGGTATATCATGATCTTTTAGGTCTTTTTAAACGATTCAAACCTAAATTTGTAAAGCAATATGCAGAATTACGATCCGTTAGCATACATTCTATTCAGGAATACAATAAAGAAGTAAAATCGGGATATTTTCCTTCAGAACAGCATACCTTTGGTTTATCAGATGAATTAATTCAAAAGCTTTATGGAGATAAATAAACAAATATTAAAAATTTAGTGTTAACGTTAAATATTAGCAATATTCAGTATAGCATTTTTCCATAAATTTGATATAATATAAATGATTTTAAAGTTGACGGTATCTTGCTATGGAAGGATTGACTAGCATTGAGATTAAAAGAAAAAACTCATCGAAAATTTGTCGAATTTTTCGAGAAAATCTCTACAATGTATCAAGGTAAAGAGTTTGAGTTAGCATATTCAGATATTCAACGTGAAACAGGTGCAGCAAGTGTTACTTTGAAACGAGCGATTCAAGCTTTAGCTGAAGATGGGGTCATTGAAGTTCAGCCTGGGCGTAATTCAAGATATGCTCGTTTTCGTTATTTATTGGCTGCCCAAGAAAAAGAGAATTTCCCGGAAATAAATAATGGAGAATCCCCAGACCCAGAGAATCCCGGTCCTGAAGATAATTCTCACTTGGGTCAAACGCTGGAATCAATGACTGAAGATGTTAGTGAGCTTACTCAGCTGGTAGAGCATTTGAAACGCCGCGTGCGCAATCAAGAGATGGCTATTGCTTTGCTTCAGGATCGTTTAGCTGAAATCGAAGATAAAATTCGAAAACGTTAATTTCAAAGATTTGCTAGAGATTTTTTAATCATCTGGTGATATAATATGTACATATCCTAGCTGGTGCGTATAGACTGCCATGGTTTTGATCCTATTTGTGACTAGGGAGTTAAATGCCAGATTACTACAACAAGCCCTTTCGGTTAAGGGAAGTTGGAACCTTTGGACTAAACGCCCACCTGCGAGAGCAGGGTCAGAAACCTGGAGTCTTACGGCAAGTTGGGGAAGGGCAGGGATTGTACCCTGCCCTTTTCATACTATCTTGTTAATGTGCATACTTTAATATTTAAAAAACACCCCAAAACTACGCATTGAAAAAAACCGTAGACCCGAAAGATAGGGCAGCTTCTTCCACAGGAGCGAACCCATTGCATGGAGAGGCGATAAAAGCCCACAAAGCGGTTGCGGGGAATACGGAGCCTGGTTCACTCCAGGTACTACAGGGAGGTTGGCGGAGCTCCCGCAGCCACGAGTGGGCGAGCCTCGGAATGCTGAGCGACACACGAAGACACTGTCTTCGCACAAATTAGCTTGCTTGCAGGATATGGCTTTTTAACCATTTAAAGGAAGTGCAGATATGACTCGGATTATTTTAACCCGACATGGTCAGACATTATGGAATATCGAGGGACGGGTGCAAGGCAGTTTGGATTCTCCCCTCACGGAGACAGGCTTGCTTCAAGCACGCTCTTTAGCTTTAAGGCTTAAAGATGAGAGGATTAGCCATATTTATTCCAGTGATTCTCTCAGAGCAGTTAATACTGCAGAAGAGATAAGACGTGAGATTGGACTGGAGACCTTAACCTTAAACACTGCTTTGCGAGAATTTTCATTTGGAGAGTGGGAAGGCTGCAGATGGCAAGATTTAAGGAATAATAATCCGGAAATCTTTAAAATATGGGATTCTGAGCCTCATCTTGTCACCACACCGGGTGGGGAGAACATGGAACTTGTCACAAAAAGGGCGTGGGATTTTGCCCAGCAGATTATCCAAGCCCATAAAGATGAAACCATCTGTCTGGTAACCCATGGCGTTACCTTGAAACTGCTCATTACAAAAGCATTAGGATACGGTGTTCACGAATGGGCGAAAACACCTTGGCAGCATAATACCGCTCTTAATATTTTGGAGGTCGAAGAGGACCAATGGAATCCCCTTATTTTAGGAGATTGCCAGCATTTAAATGAATCATAATAAAGAAAGGACAGGTGGGAGGCACCTGTCCTTTTAATGACTTATTGGGCTTTCTTGGCCACGGAACTTTTTTCCCAATCCTGATTAAACATATCTGCCAATTTTTGGGAAGCAGCAGGGGAAGGAACGGTTACAGAAAATTCATGGTTAGCAAGAAAGGAATACTTTGTCCAGCCGGAACTGCTAAGAATAAAACCTGAGTTGTCGAAAATAACTAAGTTCATGCCTAAGGGCGGATCACTGGGATAGAAGCGAATCTGAACTCCTTTGGATCTCAAATCTTCGACAGTGACTGGTGTTTTAGTGGTTAATGAAGGTTCCAAAATAAGGCGCACATCATAGCCGTTTTCAGCAGCGGTTATGAGAGCATCTTTTAAGTCAGGATCAGTTATTTCCGTGGTTTCTATCCAGATGGATTTAGTGCTGGCTTGGATATGTTCTATAAGCTGCTGCCTTACATTGGCATTGGTCGCTAAGATAATGTTGTCGTCAGGCAGAGGAGATGATTTTTCTACGTCTTCTAAGGAAAACGTCGTGGTAAACTCCCAATCTTTAGAAAAGACCGATGCGGCTTTCCAAGCTGATCGCCCCGACAATTCTACGGCTAGATCGTGAGAGCGAAAACCTTCCTCCGTCCAGGCCGGACCGTAAATAAGGGCCCGTTTCTGGTCAACAATAAGATATTTGGTATGGTTAATCTGACCTTTTTGGGCCGGATAATACTGAACAGAGACATTTTGACTTTTTAATTGATCTAGAGTTACGCGATTAGCTTTTTGCCATTGATCGAGGAGAACGCGAACATCAACCCCGGAATTGGATTTTGTAATCAGCATTTGAATTAACTGCGGATCATCAAACACCGCTTGTTCAACGTAAATTGAGGTTTGAGCAGAATTAATGAGACTAACAGTTTGACTATAGATCGCTTCTTTATCAATAAACAGTGATTCGGAAGGAAGGTTAGATACCGGAATTTCTTCAGGAAAAAGTTCGGGTAGTTTAAGCGTACAACCGCTTAAGAAGATCACACTAAGCAACAGCAATATAACTAGCGAAAGGAAGGAATTCCGTTTTGACATGCGCATACTTCTCCCAGGTAAATATTGTTGGTTCATTATATCATATAGAGATTGGATCATAAAACCTTGTAGGCATAACCCTCTGAAGTTTTTCATAATAATTGGCAAGGAAACTTTGATTTTTAAAAGGGGCATGCGCTATGAGGAATTCTAAAATTAAAGGGGTCATTATATTCCTTGCCTTGAGTTTAATCGCAATTCCTTGGTTTGTATCTTTAAAATTTCATGCTGCTCCGATCCTTGATAATTCAATTTCCGGGTTTTCTGCAGAAAAAGCCTATGAACATGTGAAACATCTTGTTCAAAAGATAGGACCGAGGCCGGCAGGAAGTAAATCTGAGCTGAAAGCGGCACAGTATATTGCCTATGTTTTAAAGCAAAATGGCTGGAACGTGAAGGATCAGCCTTTCAGCAAAGTGGTGGTGAGGGAAACATCTGTTTTACAAAAGGAACAACAGGTGGAGTTAATCAGCAGTCAGAACATAATCGCTGAATTGCCCGGAACAAGCCCGGATACGATTATTATCGGTGCTCATTATGATTCGGCAACAGTTAATGCTCCCGGGGCTGTGGATAATGCTTCCGGGGTCGGGGTCTTATTAGAGCTGGCCAGAGTCTTGAGTCAAGTATCTCACAAAGAAACCTATCAGTTTGTCTTCTTTGGAGCAGAGGAGTATGGGCTGGTTGGCTCACAATATTTTACATCCCAAGCAGATTTGTCAGCTGTGCGCTGGATGCTTAATTTGGATATGGTTGGAAGTCCATTGGAAATTGATGTTGCCGGAAAACGATCTGCACCGCCGGAGTTAATTAAACAAGTCACGGCTTTGGCAGCCAATAGCCACATTTCTTTCCATGTTAGCCGTGATTTTATCCTCATGACTCGTGACAGCTCTCAAGGAGGGTCCAGTGATTACAGCCCATTCTTAGATAAAGGAATTCCCGCCCTTGGCTTAGGAATCTATGGTCGTCCCGAAGGGTATTTTCATCGTCCGGAAGATCGCCTGGATCGGGTTTCCTTAGAAGATATTCAACAGTTAGGGGATTTTGCCCATCGTTTAATCAAGACTGTAACGGTTGAATCCTTAGGGCCGGCTGAATGGGATGAACTATACCTGCCTTTTCAGATGGGAAAACATGTTTTTATTATGCCCAGCTCTGGTATCAGAGTGTGCACTGTTCTAATCTTTTTACTTAGCATTTTGATGCTGATCCGGTTTTATCGAAACAGTTCGCTGCAAAAACTCCACTGGAAACAAGTGGTTGGTGTTTTGGTGATTATTGGAGCGGCTTTATTCCTCAGTGTGATCGTCCTTCTCATAAGCAGTGCAGGAGAGCTGGCTTGGAGCTGGTTTAAGCAGACGGAACTCTTATATTATGCACACCCCTTATTATTCGTTATTGCCAGGCTGGGAATTGCCTTGGGGGTTTTTATCATTTTGGCCAGCTGGCTTCATAAGCTGCCTTTGGTGCGTGATCCCAAACTTTATTGGGTTATCGGTGTTATCTGGCTTCTGGGGATTAGCTTAGTTTTGGCCCTCATTCGTATCGATCTGGCGTTTCCTTTTATGTTTTGGCTGCTGTGCCTAAACCTTCAATTCTTCTTACCAAGTATTATCCTGGCTTTGATCGGTCCATATTTCTTGATCTGGATGCATTTTGAATTGTTTAATTCACAGCAATGGATTAGTTATTATCAAACAATTCATCATTATTTCCCAATTTTTCTTGGAATTTACTGTGTATTGCTGATTCCTTTTGTCTTAGGATTACTGCATGCTGGTATCACAAAGGCTCAACATCTAAAGATGTGGCTGAAACTTGCCAGAAAACCCGCTTTGGCTGTGGTCTTGCTGTTATTACTGTCTCTCGGCTTAGTACCGGCTTATTCCATGGATTATCCTCAGATTATCGTTGTTCAGGAAGAGTGGTCCGGTACGACAGATGGAAAAGTCCATGTTTTTTCGGAGGAAGATTTGCCAGAGAAAATAATTACAGATCTAAGCGGAGAGCCAGGCAAGAGTATCTATGTGCCCATACTTAATGAAAAACCACCTATGAATGTTAAAGCTTCTATGGTGGAAACCATAAAAAACGAGAAAAGAAACCTGATAATTTCAATCATCCTTAATTATTCCCGGGAACCATACTTAACCCGTGTCCGCTTAGAAAGTGATAAACCCTTCACAGTGCATACCGACGAGTATTTGCCCATGGCAAAACTCCCCAGAAAATTGCAATTAGTAGGCGTGCAAAACCCCAGTGGGAAGTACTCCATTATCCTGCAGAGAACTCCTCCTCAAAAGAATTCCATCCAACTGGCTGTGGAAACCCAGGGTGTCGTATCTTGTTCAGTTGAAGGAATGTTTTCTGATTCCAACCCCCGGATACAAATCCAATACCCTCTTTCCTCCGTCGATTATCAGGTGTGGTACAGGGACTTTTTCAAATTTTAAGGAAACTTAGCCTTGCATAGCTTGTTAAAGATTCGGGAACTCTAAGGGTAATTTGGAGGAAGGTGAAACTATGTATACAACAATTGCTGTTGAAGATGGACTGGGGAATGTGGTTCAAGCCCTGCATAGTGCAGGATTTAAAACCTCTCCACTGGAAGGACCGCCGTTTAAAAACGTAAGGGCGGTTGTCGTCAAAGGTGATGGCAAAGATATCTTTTTACCCCAATGGGACGATAAATTGCCGGTTATTAATGCAGCAGGACGGAGTGCCGAGGAAATCGTGGATGTTTTAAGAGACCGGCTTTCCTAACGGAGAGTCATAGAGAAAGGGCAGCTCGTCCGTTCACCAAAGAGGCATAATTTACCATATACTGAAATGAGAATTGAATATCTCATTCAGGAAGGAGTGGCTCTTATGTTCTTTGGTATCATTCCCTTTGCTTTGGGTTTTGGTTTAGGCAGGTATACTGCACCCAGATATGTTCCTTATCGTGCCGGATACTACCCCTATCCTTATCCTTACCCCCCGTATCCCTATTATTAAAATCTTGCCAATATTATTCGGAAAATGAACAAAAGGAAGTGAAAGCTTCCTTTTCTTTCATTTTCGAGGTATAGTACGAAGGACATACTTATTAAAGGGCAGACTGAAAGCGAGGAAATAAAATGGCGGCTCCTAAAGCGTTTCTAAAGAAACATCGTAAAAAACGACTGGAACAAGGACATCCGTGGGTTTTTCCCGGTGAGATTGATAAAATAGAAGGGGATCCACAGGCTGGAGATATTATAGAAGTTTTCAATCATGAGGGGCATTTTTTGGCTCAAGGGTTTTTTAATCCCGAATCTCAACTGATTATCCGGGTTTTAACCTATTCTGCTGCTGAGGTTAATGAAGGGCTATTTTTAGAAAAAATTAAACAAGCCTGGAAACGGAGAGAACGGCTGATACCTGATGCAACATCCTGTCGGGTGGTCCACGGTGAAGCAGATTTTCTCCCAGGGCTAATCATCGATAAGTATGAAGATGTTTTCGTTGTGCAAATTCTTTCTTTAGGGGTTGAAGTACGACGGCAATGGGTTTATAATGCCATAACCCGGCTTTTTAAGCCCAGAGGCATATATGAACGAAGCGATGTTCCCGTCAGAAAGCTGGAAGGACTTCCGGAAAGAGAAGGCTTTGTTGAGCAGCCCTTTGATACCAAGGTGACAGTGATTGAAAATGGGCTGCGAATTTTGGTAGATGTGGCTGAGGGACAGAAAACGGGTTATTTTTTTGATCAGCGGGAAAACAGAGCGGCTTTAAAACCCTTCATGACAGGGTGGGGAGCCGGCCGGGGTATTGAGATTGGGGAGAATGGACAACCTTTTGATAAGAAAGGAAAGCTCATTAAAAATCCCTTTTGGGATGGGGCTGAAGTGCTGGATTGTTTTTCCCATACAGGTTCTTTTATGCTTCATGCATGCCTATATGGTGCCAAAAAGGTTGCTTGTGTGGATATCTCCGAAAGGGCAGTGGAGATGGCGAAGAACAATGCTTTGCTCAACGGTTTCCTGCATCGAACAGAGTTTTTTGCAGTCAATGCCTTTGATTTTTTAAGAGACCAAGTTAAAGAAAAAAAGGCTTGGGATGTGGTTATTCTAGACCCTCCGGCTTTTGCTAAAAACCGCCAATCTCTTGAAGGGGCTGTCCGGGGGTATAAAGAGATCAATCTTCAAGGTATGAAATTAGTACGTGAGGGAGGAATATTAGTGAGTGCCTCCTGTTCATACCACTTAAGTGCTGATCGTTTTTTAAGCATGCTTCAGGAAGCGGCTGCCGACGCTCATAAAGTACTGAGGCTTGTGGAATTTCGAAGGGCAGGGGTTGATCATCCCGTTTTATTGGGCAGCAATGAAACAGATTATTTAAAATTTGCTGTATTTGAAGTGTTTAATCGAAATTAGCAATAAATAACTTGCAAAAGATTGGCATTATCATATAATAGGTAATATATGGAGGTGGGCGAGAAGTGGAGGAAGTAAAAACTTTCGAAAGTATTTGCAATTTATTGCGCAACCGCTCCTATAAGTTAACCCCCCAGCGTCAGACAATATTACAGACCTTTCTGGAGAATGTTGACAGTCACCTGAGTGCCGAAGAAGTGTACATGCTGGTCAAACACCAAAATCCGGAAATCGGTTTAGCAACGGTTTATCGTACCCTGGACATTTTGGCGGAAATAGGAATTCTGCTGAAAAATGATTTTGGAGATGGTCGCAGCCGTTATGAATTTAGCCGGCAGGATGAGCATCATCACCACCATCACCTGATCTGTTTAGGCTGCGGGAATGTCTCGGAATTTGATGATGATTTATTAGAATCTCTTGAGGCCGTTATCGTCAAGCGCAATAAGTTTAAGATTATGGACCATGATTTAAAGTTTTACGGATATTGTCATCGTTGTGGAGAGGCGCATTAATGCGCTTCTTTTTTTATTTTTAATAATTTTTGTGAGAAATAATCATGAAAAGGGTCTGGAAAAGTCTGTAATCTGACGAGGGAAGCAGCATTCTATGCGTCATTTTACGAATTAGCGCGCATTTGCTAGGCATTTGACGTGCGATTCTTGGTCTAAGTAGAAGGGGAAAGCCATAGGAAGCGAGAATCTAAATATGGAAAAATAAGTAAAAGGGGCGGATTCTATGGCTCTACCACTGGCTTCTGCTGGTAAACAAAAAAGGCCCTCTCTGCAAAGTTCTTATTTGTGGAGTTCCCTGCAAGCCCAATGGCAGCATCGCTTGGGCAAAACCGATGCAGCTATTCAAAGTTGGGTAAACCTTTTAAAACAAGAATCATCGAAGCCGCGTCTGAAGGAAGCAGGCTATTTGATTGACGTTCAAGCTTTACAAGAAGCCCGGGAGTATTTAGAACGGATGGAATGTGATTCTCAGGAGGATTCAGCGGAGATTAGCTATTTGCTCGCTAAGTGTTATCTTGGCCAAGCTCTCATTCCCCAGGCCAAGGAAAAGGTGGAGGAAGCGATTAAGGTAAAACCACAGGTCGCCAAGTATTGGGACTTGTTGGCCGATTGCCAATTGGAACTGGGAGATTGGCGGGAAGGAATTAAAGCCTTAGATAATTCCATGAGAGCAGACCCTCAGAATGCTGAAACCAATTATCGTTTGGGCACAATTTACGCTTATCATGAAGAATACCTGGAAGCATTAAGGTGTTTTCAAGGATGCTGCCTGCTCCGGCCTCGGGAAGCTATGTATTGGGAAATGAAAGCAGAAATGCATTTGCTTTTGGATCAGATGAAAGATGCCTGCGAAAGCTATGAAAAGGCCTTGCGCTTTGGAGCTACTCCCGATTTGGCAGCCAGGTTAGCCTATTGTTATGTCCAAAATGGAGATACGAAGAAAGGAATTCAGTACTATAAGTATACGCTGAAATATGAACCGGATCATTATGACAGCTTGAATAATCTGGCGGCAGTCTATCAAAATCTGGGCCGGACTCAAGATGCTTTAACCTTACTGGAACGTGCAAAAAATATTTACCCAAAAGACCCCATCTTGCTGAACAATCTAGCCTTTACTCTGGTTCATCAAGGACGGACCAGAAAGGCTGCAGAGTATTACCGGGAAGCATTAGAACTGGCTCCGGATCATCCCTTGATTCTCTACAATCTGAGCGTCTGCCTCACTCGCAAAGGGAATTGGCAGGAAAGCATTGATTTGGTCAATAAACTCTTGAAAATCGATCCCCATCATTCAGCAGGATGGGCCCTGCTGGGAAACATCTATGAGCAAATGGATAAGTTGGATATCGCCATTGACTGTTTTAACAAGGCCTTAAAACTTGCTTAAAGGAAGTGTGTAAAACCAGGTTTAAAAATCTAATGGGATTGAGCATAAACAAGCATTCTCTTTCATTGTTAATTGGAAGGGAACGCTTGTTTTGTTATATCCAGATAGGGAAAAATGCTAGGTAATGTAAAACAGTGTTTCTTAACCTCATTATTTTTCTTCCTTTCTTCTTCATAAGTTTTCTTGATGAAGAGCTCTTATAAGATTTCAACAGCATCGCCGGCTAAGCGGTTATTTAGATTTCCAGGCAGATAGAGAGCATATAGAGAATAGTCTTATTACCAATAGGATATATGCTCAAGCCACCGTTTGCGATAAGCTTTAATAAAAAATAAAAGTATACAATGAACTTTAAAGGGATTTTTTGATATTTCATTTTCTTTTGCTAATAATAGTGGTAAAATATTATGTAATTTGTCTAATAAGGAGCGCAAAATGTTTCAGGTATGTGTGCGAGCGCATTTTGATGCGGCTCATTTTATTCGTGGCTATGACGGCGATTGTGCCAAATTGCATGGTCATCGCTGGGATGTTGAAGTGTGCATCTCAGGAAATCAGTTGGATTCCTTAGGGATGCTCATCGATTTTAAAGACGTTAAGCAAACCATACGCAAAACTCTTAAATCTCTGGATCACAGCTTAATAAATGATCTGACCCACTTTGGGCCCCAAGGGATCAATCCTACGGCTGAGAACCTGGCTCGTTTTCTGTTCTTAGAATTTAAAAGAGATTTAAGGCTTAATGATAATAACCTGGCGTGGGTTAAAGTCTACGAATCTCCTGATACGTGGGCTATCTTTAAGGAGGATTAAGCAATGGCTGGAATTGTTTTGCTGTCAGGCGGCTTAGACTCAACGGTAGCTTTAGCACTCTATTTAGAAAAGAATAGGCTGGACTTAGCTCTTACCTTTGATTACGGGCAAAGGGCCAGGATCCAGGAAATTTCCGCAGCCCAAAAAATTGCCGAGCATTACCAGCTGGCTCACCGGGTTGTTCCCATTCCCTTTCTCCAGGAACAGACCCGTTCTGCCTTGGTTAATCGTTCTGAAGATCTGCCCTTGGTGGACTACAGCAAGCTCGACGACCTCCAGGGGCAGGCTTTGGCTAGCGCTCGTCAGGTCTGGGTGCCTAACCGCAATGGCCTGTTTCTGAATATTGGTGCTGTTTTCGCTGAAAATATGGGAGATGCTCCCGTTTTAATCACAGGCTTCAACAGGGAAGAAGCAGCAACCTTCCCGGACAATTCTCTGGAATTCATGGAGGCCATGAATCGTTCCTTGAGCTTTTCCACGCAAAATAAAGTGACTGTGGTCAGCCCCACATCTGTCTACACAAAAAAAGAAATTGTCAGTGAAGGGCTGCGCCTGCAGGTGCCCTGGCAGTATATCTGGAGCTGTTATGAAAGCGGAGAAAGAGTCTGCGGGCAGTGTGAAAGCTGCCAGCGTTTAAAACGAGCCTTGCTGAATAATCAGGCTCAGGATCTTGTTCAAGAATTATTTGGTGCTTAAGAGAGGAACGATGAATGAACTATTTTATTGAGCATAAACCCCTTAATTATGACGGCAGTCAGCTTCAATCCTTGTTTACGTATAAAAACTTTGGCCTCAAAGGGGAAAGCATCGTGGTTTTCCGCGGTTCCTGCCGGGTGGAACAAAATGAAATGGTGGATCTGGAGGATGTCTTAGCCAAGGACTGGATTTATAGTGAAGATATGCTGCATTTTATTGTTGAACACTTTGAAATGGATCTGGAAAAGACGGTTATCCGACAGCGCTTGCTGATGGCTACCATTAAAGAGGTGCTTGAAGGGCAGGGGGTCAAGACTCTGATGAGGAGCGGGGATGATCTTTATGAAGATAAGAATAAGCTCTCTGTCAGCATTGCTACTCTTTCGCCGGTTTCCAGTATGATTCACTGCGGGCTTAATGTTTCCAATGCCAATACTCCCATTCCCACAGTGGGTTTAAAAAACCTTGGCATTGAGGATGTCTTGGCATTTGGGGAGCGAGTTGCCCAACGGTACTGTACCGAGGTCCAATCCATTCGCCTGGCCCGCTGTAAAGTGCGAGGGGTTTGCTGATGCCTCAACTTCCTGTTACAGAAATCTTTTCATCCATTCAAGGGGAAGGTCCCTATGTGGGAGTCCGGCAAATTTTCCTGCGCTTGCCCAAGTGTAATTTAAGATGCCCTTATTGTGATACGCCTACCGCCTTATCCCAGTATATGAGGATGGAGACAGACCCGGGTTCGGGGGCTTTTGAGAGAAAGAAAAATCCCATCCCTTTGGATTCTCTTTCAGAGATGTTGCGGTCTTATGATTTCTCGATTCATCACTCATTAAGTATTACCGGCGGGGAGCCCTTGCTCTGGAGCAAAGATTTGGCATATCTGTTACCTTTATTAAAGGATAAAAATATTAAGATTTATTTGGAGACCAATGGAACCTTACCTGAACAGCTGCTGGAAATTTTGCCTTGGGTTGATATAATTAGTATGGATATAAAGTTGCCTTTTGCTAATCAGACTTTTTGGAATGTTCATGAAACCTTTTTACGTCATAGCCTGCACAAAGAGGTCTTTGTCAAAATTGTTGTTAATGAGGATACGAGTATTGATCAACTTCAGAATGTTCGGGATTTAATATTGAGAGTTGACCCTTCGATCCAGACAATTCTGCAGCCGGTTACCCCCACTGGAGTTATCAAGGCGCCTAAATCGCTGCAGCTTATCCAGTGGCAGAGCTTTTTGCTAAGAGAACTATCGATGGTACGAGTCATTCCTCAAACCCATGTTTTCATGGGACAATTATAAATAAAATAACTGACCACTAAGTAAAGGAGAAAGAAATATGGGGATGGATTTAGAAAAGATTGAACAAGCTGTATACATGATGTTAGAAGCCATAGGAGAAGACCCAGACCGTGAAGGTTTAGTGGATACTCCAAAACGCGTGGCACGAATGTATGCCGAAGTTTTTAACGGTTTGCATGAGGATCCCAGTGAGCATCTGAATGTTCAGTTCTCTGAAGAACATGAAGAAATGGTGATTGTTAAAGATATCCCGGTATACTCCATGTGTGAGCATCATTTGGTTCCCTTTTACGGGAAGGCCCATGTTGCTTATATTCCCAGAAAAGGAAAGATCACCGGCTTATCGAAATTCGCCCGTGTCGTGGAAGGGTTTGCCCGTAGACCCCAATTGCAGGAGCGATTAACCTCGGAGATTGCCGATGCCATAGTTGCCAAGCTCTCGCCCTTAGGGGTTTTGGTGGTAATTGAAGCGGAGCATATGTGTATGACTATGCGTGGTGTTAAAAAGGCGGGATCACAAACCTTGACTTCGGCAGTACGAGGAATCTTTAAAACAAATCCTATTACACGCTCGGAAGCATTTTCATTAATTCAGGGACACAGACGCTAAGAAAGAGGTAATTTTGGGTGAATGATAATATAAACCCGTCTGATCGGCCAGGAAAAATCGAACTGATTGCATCACAACGGGTGAGTATCAATGGTGAACTGTATAAAGTGGTTGATTTTTTAAATAAAAATTTAAAAGAATATCGGCTGATGTTTGGCCTGACTAAGAAAGAGGATAAGATGGTAATTTCTGTCTACGAAGTAGAATAATCGGGGGAATTGTCTTGCATATTTTACTGACAAACGATGATGGCTATCAGGCAGCGGGAATACAGACCTTATATCGGACTCTTCGAGCTAAGACAACGCATAAGATCAGCATTGTTGCACCGGATAGTCAGCGTTCAGCTACAGGTCACTCCATAACCTTATTTCATCCTTTGTTTTTTAGCGAATACCAGCTGGATGGCGAGGAAAAAGGGTATGCTGTCAGCGGCACCCCTTCCGACTGTGTTAAGCTGGCGGTTCAAGGAGAATTGGTTCCCAAACCGGATTTGGTTGTTTCGGGAATTAATCAAGGCTCTAACTTAGGGACGGACGTTTTTTATTCAGGCACAGTTTCCGCTGCTATGGAAGGTGTGATCCTGGGTATTCCTGCTTTAGCCGTTTCTGTGGCCAGTTATGAATTTGTGAACTTTGAGCCTTCAGCAGAGTATTTAGCCGAAAGTTTAGATCATATTGTCCAAGGCCATCAAACGGGATTATTAAATATTAACTTTCCGGGCAATCCGAGAGAAAGCTGGTCGGGTATTAAAGTGACAAGACTTGGCCGAGCTGTTTACGATAATGTTTTTGAGCGGCGGGTTAATCCCAGGGGCAGAGTTTATTATTGGCAATGCGGCAATTTAAGTAAAGATCTGGATGAGGATACGGATCTCAGAGCCATTCAGGAAAATTACATCTCTATTACTCCAATGCACAGCGACTTAACGGATTTTAAACGTATTGAGAACTATAAAAAAACTTTTCAAAAGCATACAGTTTAAAGGGTAATGGGATATAATAAAGGAGTACAGAAGGATAATATTCTGTACTCCTTTTTCTAAGATTATATTGAAGGGTCATTCAGAGATTCTTTAGCTCGGCGAATCATGGTTTTAACCATGCTTCCGCCAATTCGGCCACCCACATGACCGCATTCCCGGGAAGTCATATTCTCCCAGCCTTGGCTTTTAATTTTTGAACTTAAGCCTAATTCCTCAGCGACTTCCCATTTAAATTGATCCAAGACAGCATCAGGTAAAATCCCGCTGTTGCTTTTGTTGCGACGACTCATATATACACCTCTCCTCTCAATTTTATCTATCTGATTACACAAGTAGTATTTACGGATACAATAAGGTTTATAGTATATAAATAATGGTTGAATAATGCTTTTTTACTAATGGAGGAAACCATACATAATGATTATTGGTACGTTCTTATTTTATTTCATTTTATTTGCCGTCATTTTTACTTATCCCGGATTTAGAAGCAGTAATTCTAACGCGAAATATAAACTATTGCTAATTCCGGCACTTTTTGGGTTAGTCATGGTTTTTTTGACGGTTATTAAAGTATTTATAATTTACAAGATTTTAGCCTTGTTTGTAATGTTACTGACCCTTGGCTTATCTTATTGGCAATGGGGAGAGCAAATTCGCAAGTTCTGGAGATGATTTAGAGGGGGAGAAATTTGCCAATCCAGGGTAGTCGTTTTAAGTCGTTAAAAGTTACACCGCCATTAATTAATAAAATTGTCCCATAAACGGCTGCTCCTGCTAAGAATTCAATGGGATAGCCCAGAGCAAAGTTTCTCAAAAGTGGATCCAGAAATTGAAAGACCAGCAGCATTCCTATTCCCCCGGATGCCGGCTGGAGAACAAATCTCTGCAGGTCCAAAGGCATGCCGCTATACCTGGAAATGGCCAGGAGATTCAGAATGGCCATAACCACATACCCTAGGGCGAAAGTCCAGGCTGTTCCGCGCAGCCCCCAATGAGGCAGTGCCGTCAGATAAAATAAAGCAGGGATACGAATGAGAGCCGCAATGATGGAATGAATGACGGGAAGATGAACTTTTCCCAGTCCTTGCAAGATTCCCGTTGTGGTTTGTTGTATATAGGAGAAGATTCCCCCTAGGGCTAAAATCCGTAAGATAGGTGCAATCTCTGAACTCTTAAAAAAGGCTGTTAACGGCCGGGCAAAATAAAACAAGATAATAAGGCAAGGAATTCCGAGGAGAATGGTTAAACGGATGGCTTCGGCGCTGCGGGCTCGGACAACATTTAACTGTCGTTTGACTGCAGCTTCGGATATGGCAGGGACCAGTGATGTAGCTAAGGCGAAGGTAAAGACGCTGGGAAAGGTGAGTAAGGTGAAGGCCGAGCCACCCAGCTCTCCAAATAAGGTAACGGCTTCTCGGGCTGTATAGCCGGCAACTTGGAGGCGTGAGGGGATGATAATAGCATCCAGGGATGACAGACCTGTGGCTAAGAGTCTGCCCAAGGTGACGGGAGAAGCCAAGTGCCAGAGTCTGCTTAATATCTGTTCGGTGGAATAGGTTTTGCTGCTGCTCTCTCGAAGGGTTTGGGGCCGGGATCTGAGATATTGAATCATAATGACGATCAGACCGATTAATTCTCCGGCTAACATGCCTAAGGCTAATCCTGCTGCAGCCCATTCTACACCATGCCGGAGAAGGCGGAGGGCCGCTGTATATCCTACAGCTACCCGGATAATTTGTTCACAAATCTGGCTGATAGCCGTGGGAACCATGTTCTGTAAACCTTGGAAATATCCCCGAAAAACTGAGGAAACAGAAACAATAAAAATAGCGGGTGTACAGATGAGGAAGACATTAAGTACTCTGGGGTCGGGAAAAATCCTCTCTGCTATGTAAGGGGAGAGAAAATACAGACTCAAGGATACGATTGCTCCGGAAATACTGAGAAGCCAGAATGCCAAGCGAAAGATGGCCCGGGCGTTGGCAACCCGACCTAGGGATACTTCCTCGGAGACCATTTTGGCAATGGCCAGGGGGATTCCTGCTGTAGTAAAAACCAGGGCCAGCATGTAGATAGGAAAAACCATGTTAAACAAACCATAGGCTTCCCCGCCAATATTGATCATGATTAAATATTGGTAGGCGAAGCCCAGCAGACGGTTTAATAAATTGGCTCCTAACAATATGGCAGCACCGTAGACAAACGTCCTTTTCGACATGTAAGCCTCCGTCATCTGAGTTTTTATCTAAAACATATGCTTGGGGAAAAAAAGAAATGCTTAGGAAATTTTCAAACGAGGAGGAAGAACGACAGGATTTTATCTTGGAGTAGAGAAATATTTAAAATGTGGAATATAAAACCAGCAGTGGGGCATTATACCTTTTGAGAGGAGAGGATACCCTATGTGGCAACTTCTAAAAAATACAAAACTATATTGCCCCGAATATAACGAAAACTTTGATGTATTAATGGTAGGTAAGAGCATTGCAGCCATCGGTAAAGACCTGAAACTACCGGATTACGCAGAAGGGGAAGTGGTTGATCTTCAAGGGAAGACATTAGTCCCAGGCTTTATCGATGCCCATGTCCATATCTGCGGCGGGGGAGGAGAAGCCGGTCCGGCTTCACGTACTCCGGAACTTCAGCTTACTCAATTGACTAAGGCAGGAACGACAACAGTGGTGGGCTGTTTGGGCACAGATTCTGTTTCACGCTCTATGGCAGCTCTGTTGGTTAAAGCCAATGCCCTTCAAGGGGAAGGAGTAAGTACCTTTATTTACAGCGGTGCTTACCAAGTGCCTACCAGAACACTTTTAGATAATTTAGAGGAGGATTTAATACTAATTTCCAAGATTGTTGGAGCAGGCGAAATTGCGATTTCAGATCATCGCTCTGCTCAACCGCAAATCAGTGAACTGGAACATTTGGCAGCCGCTGCTCGGGTTGGGGGTATGCTGGGCGGCAAGGCCGGAATTGTTCATCTTCACCTGGGAGAGGGAAAACGGGGTTTAGAACCCATTTGGCAGATACTTGAGCAAACGGAAATACCCATTACTCAATTTGTACCCACTCATATTAACCGGACTCACACTTTAATTGATCAGGGTATTAAATTCCTCTTAGCAGGAGGACATATCGATCTCACTGCAGGGTGTGACGATTTTCCGGAAGACCTGCAGGTACCTGCTGTCTTGAAAATGCTCAATCAACGGCAGCTCCTTAATGACCGGGTGACCGTAACCTCCGATGGGAATGGGAGCATGCCCCAGTACAATGAAGCCGGCGTGCTTATTGGCATGGGAGTCGGTTCCGTAGAAGTTTTGTGGCGGGATGTGCGCAGAGCCGTTGTGGAGGGCGTCCCGCTGGAAGCAGCTTTACGGACCATCACTGCTAATGTGGCTAATGTTCTTCGTCTTCATAATAAAGGCATGATTCGCGTGGGTTATGATGCAGATCTGGTAGCTCTTGACGGAGATTTAGAGGTTGATTCTGTCTGGGCAATGGGGAAATGTATGCTGCGCAATAAACAGCCGCTGGTCTGGGGGACCTACGAAAAAAAGAATTAATTGCTGATCTTGAGAATACTTGACCCACTCTTATCCATAAAATTAATACTAATCTAGGCTCTAGACATTTTTATCTCCGGTAAACTGTTGCAAGTAAAAAGGATGTGTCCTTTTTCTTAAATAACAAACCAAGGAGGGATCGTCTTGAAAACCTATGACACGGATTATCTTCGCAACGTCTGTTTGGTTGGGCATGGTGGAGCAGGAAAAACTTCGTTAGGGGAAACTATTTTATTTAATTCAGGTGCCATCACCCGTATTGGCAAGGTTTCAGAAGGAAACACGGTCTCAGATTTTCTGCCTGAAGAAGTAAAGCATCAAGTGTCGATTAGTACGAGTCTTATGCCCTTTGAGTGGGGGAGGGTAAAAGTCAATTTGCTGGATAGTCCGGGTTATTTAGATTTCTTGGGAGAAGTTAAAAGCGGATTGCGTGTCGCAGAATGCGGGGTTTTAGTGCTTTGTGGGGTGGCGGGTCTGGAAGTTCAGGCTGAAATAGCCTGGGGCTTTATGGAAGAACAGAAACTTCCCAAAATTATTTTCGTTAATAAGTTAGACCGTAAAAATGCTAATTTTGGTAAAGTATTAGACCAGTTAAAAGACGCTTATCCAGAGGCCAGGATGGTTCCTCTGCAATTGCCCTTGGGTCAGGAATCAAGTTTTAACGGTGTTATCGACATTTTGGAAAATAAAGCTTATGTTAACGAGGATAATGAAAGCGGCAAGTATTCAACTATGGAAGTGCCGGAAAAATACAAAGAAGAGGTAGAACTGTTAAGAGAACAATTGGCAGAAGCTGTAGCTGAAGCAGATGATGACATATTAATGAAATATCTCGAAGGAGAAACGCTGAGTGAAGCTGATTTACAAACAGCTTTGCGCAAAGCTTTAAAACAGAATCTTATGATGCCCGTACTTTGCGGCTCCGCCGTTAAAAATATTGGCATAACCAGAATGATGGATTTTCTGGTGGACTATGCACCTGCACCTGAAGTCCATGAGCAAGATGTTGCCCTTGTCTTTAAGACCTTGGCAGATTCTTATGTTGGAAAAATGTCTTTCTTCAGAGTTTATGGAGGGGAATTTAAGGCTGAAACTTGGGTATTAAATTCTACAAACGGTTCTGAGGAAAAAATCGGTCAGCCCTTATTCTTACGTGGTAAAAATCAGGAGCCTGTCGCTTCTGTCAGTGCCGGAGATATTGCTGTTATCGCTAAACTACAAGAGGTCAAAACCGGAGATACTCTATGCAATAAAGAGTATCCCGTACAGCTTGAAGGCATAGATTTTCCTGTGCCTACGTTATCCGTAGCTATTGGGCCGAAAACCAAGGGAGATGAAGATCGGCTGGGTGGTGCCCTGACACGTTTGATTGAAGAAGATCCAACCCTGACACTTCATAAAAATACTGAGACCAAAGAGTTAATTTTAACGGGTATGGGAGAAATGCAGTTGGAGATTCTCCAAGAAAAACTAGCCCGAAAGTTTGGTGTCGATGTGACAACGAAAGTCCCTCGTGTTCCTTACCGTGAAACCATTCGCAAAGCGGTTAAGGTTGAAGGGAAACACAAGAAGCAGACAGGAGGTCATGGTCAATATGGTCATGTCTGGATTAATTTAGAACCCTATTCAGACAGCGATTTCGAGTTTGCGGAGTCAATTTTTGGCGGAGCTGTGCCTAAACAGTATATCCCCGCCGTAGAAAAAGGAATTAGAGAAGCCATGACAGAGGGGGCCATGGTTGGATACCCAGTCACCGATATTAAGGTTACTCTTTGTGATGGTTCTTATCATGCCGTGGATTCCTCAGAAATGGCCTTTAAACTAGCGGCAATTCTGGCTTTTCGCAAAGGGGTTGAATTAGCGATGCCCACTTTGCTGGAACCTATCGTAGAATTGGAAGTAAAGGTTCCCGAAGCCTTTATGGGAGATGTCATCGCTGACCTCAATGGCAAACGAGGAAGAGTGTTAGGCATGGATGCCAGCGGTAAGTTCACAACCATACATGCCCATGTCCCTCAGGCAGAAATGATGCGTTACGCTATTGACTTAAGGAGTTTAACTCAAGGCAGAGGCTCATTTACCATGAAGTTTTTACGCTATGAAGAGGTACCCAGAAAACTTAGTGAAACCTTGGTCAATCAATTAAAAGCTTCCAATAATCAGTAAGTTAATATTAGGGCTGAACCAGACTCTTCAGTTTGGTTCAGCCCTGTTTTTATCCTCTGATGGTGCAGTGTTAGCGGCATAGAGGTCTAAACAGAAAGAACTTTTCGTGGCCTACTTTCTGAAACGATTGTTCAAGCATAACTAATAGTTCATTGAAGAAGTTTATGCATAGATTAAAGTGTGTAAAATTTCTTTAATACAATGTTCCTAAGGACTATGGTATTTCGCCAGGAGAATGAATAGAAATAAATGTAAGGATTTGATTATTACCTAATTGAAGTTATAACAAGAGAATGATAGAATAAGCTATGTTAGTAAGAACTAACATGGTTGTTTATAAAGTTGATTGGAGAAGGGGTATGTGTACATTAGATACGGAGGAAAAAATTTTAGATGCTGCAATTGTTCTCTTCTCACAGAAAGGTTATACTGCTGTTACCACGAAGGAAATTGCCAAAAAAGCCGGGGTTAGTGAAATGACCCTGTTTAGGCATTTTTATAACAAACGCAATCTTTTTGAAAGGTCCTTTGATAAGTTTGTGTTCTCACCAAAATGGCTTGCTCTGTTTGAAAGCTTTGAATGGGATTTGGAGAGAGACCTGACAAAAATAGGCTCTTCCTACCAAGATTTATTGTACAAGAATCGTAAATTAATACTAATGCATTTAAAAAATAAAGAATCAAACCCACATTTTGAAGCGATGATTTATAAGTTTCCCAATGAGTTTAAGAAGCTTTTAAGCCGTTATTTTGAAGAAATGAGAAATAAAGGGGTTATTGCAGAAAACCCGGAAACATTAGCAATAAGCTTTTTAACAACTAACTTTGGATTATTTATTACATCGTTAACAATGAATAAGCTTACTTTTGAAACCGATATTCAGACATGTATTACAAATTATGTTAAAATATTTACAAAAGGAATAGCTTGTAATCAATAACTTCAAAGTGCAAAGTTTTTAAACGTTGTGCATAGGTGGAGGAAGAAAATGAGCAGTAGAGTTTTAAATATCGGTTTAGATGTAGGTTCTACAACTGTAAAAATCGTTATTTTAGACATTCATAAAAATATAATCTATAAAAAATATTTAAGACATTTTTCGAATATTCGCAATACAGTTATGACTGTGCTTGAGGAAGCCAAAGAAGTGATGCAGGGGCATTTATTGACCTTAATGATCACCGGCTCCGGAGGGTACAATATTTCCCAGGTACTGGAGATACCCTTTATACAAGAAGTTATCGCCTGTACTAATGCTATTAAAGCAGTCATTCCCAACACGGATACTGCCATTGAGCTTGGTGGTGAGGATGCCAAGATTACTTTTTTAGGAGATTCTGTTGAACAACGAATGAACGGGACATGCGCCGGGGGTACCGGTGCCTTTATTGATCAGATGGCTTCTTTGCTGCAAACGGATGCTCCCGGATTGAACGAATTAGCCAAAAACTATGGGCATATTTACCCAATAGCCTCTCGTTGCGGAGTTTTTGCTAAAACGGATGTCCAGCCACTGCTGAATGAAGGTGCTGCAAAGGAGGATATTGCAGTATCCGTTCTGCAAGCCGTCGTTAATCAAACGATTAGCGGTTTAGCCCAAGGACGTCCTATCAGCGGAAATGTAGCATTTTTGGGAGGACCGCTCTATTTTTTATCAGAGCTGCGGCGTCGCTTCATTGAGACTCTAAGACTTGAGAATAAGAATGTTATATTTCCGGAAAACTCTCATTATTTTGTGGCCATAGGAGCAGCCTTATCCTCCGCGGAAATGGTTCCAATCACCCTAAAATCATTATTGGAAAAAATGCCGAAAATATTAGAGGTGGACAACTCAGACAATGAGGAGTTGGAAATCCTTTTTGACAATGATCAAGAGTACCTTGACTTTAGACAGCGACATAGTGTACACAAAGTCAAGCGAGTGGAATTAGAGACCTACCGAGGGAATGCCTATTTAGGCATTGATGCCGGTTCGACAACGACTAAAATTGCCTTGGTTAACGAAGAAGGAAGCCTGTTATATTCCTATTACGGCAGCAATATGGGCAAACCCTTGGAATCCACTTTGGAAGCCTTAAAAACGCTATATGAGAAAATTAACAAAGAGACAAAAATTGTTAATTCAGCAGTCACAGGTTATGGTGAACATCTTATTAAAGCTGCCTTAAGAGTAGATATTGGCGAAATAGAAACTGTAGCCCATTATACCGCTGCCAACTTTTTTCTGCCTGGGGTTGATTTTGTACTGGATATAGGCGGTCAGGATATGAAAAGCTTAGTGATCCGCAATGGGGTCATTGAGTCTATAACCTTAAATGAAGCGTGTTCTTCGGGTTGCGGTTCTTTTGTAGAAACCTTCGCAAAATCCCTGAATATGGATATTCGAGATTTTGCTCAATTAAGTCAAAAATCCAGGCACCCGGTAGACCTGGGGACCCGTTGTACGGTATTTATGAACTCCAAAGTAAAACAAGCGCAGAAAGAAGGCGCGAAGATTAGTGATATCTCAGCCGGGATTTCTATATCCGTTATTAAGAATGCTCTCTTCAAAGTTATTCGCTTAAGAAGTGTGGAAGAGCTGGGAGAGAAGATCGTCGTCCAAGGAGGAACCTTCTATAACGATGCAGTCCTTAGAGCTTTTGAGAAAATCACCAATAAGGAAGTTGTCCGTCCGGATATTGCCGGTATCATGGGAGCTTTTGGTGCTGCCTTAATAGCCAAGGATCAGTATTCGACGGGGTATCAATCCTCTCTTCTCCAAGGAGATGAGTTATCAAATTTTACAACTGAAACGACGATGAAGCGCTGTGGATTATGCGGAAACAACTGCTTGGTAAGCATCAAGCATTTTTCCGGCGGCAACGAGTATGTTTCAGGCAATCGGTGTGAACGAGGTTCCGGTAAGGAACGGGTAAAAAGTGATATTCCCAATCTTTATGAATATAAGTACAAGAGAGTTTTTGACTACAAACCGTTAAGTAACGATAAGGCCACAAGAGGATGTATCGGAATCCCCAGGGTATTGAATATTTATGAAGATTATCCCTTCTGGTTTACTTTGTTTACGGAATTGGGCTATCAAGTGATAATATCCGGCCGGTCATCCAATAAAATATACGAGCTGGGCATGGATACTATCCCTTCTGATTCCGCTTGTTATCCGGCAAAACTGGCACACGGCCATGTAGCCGATTTAATAAAAAAAGGGATTACCAAAATCTTTTATCCCTGCATTCCCTATGCACGACAGGAAGACGAGCAGGCAGACAATCATTACAATTGTCCTATTGTAACCTCATATCCGGAAACAATTAATGCCAATATGGATTGCCTTAGAGATCCCAAGGTTCGATTCTATCATCCTTTTTTGCCTATTGATATGCCGAAGCGAATGTTGAGACGATTAGCTGAAGAATTGGCTCAGGAAGGGATATCTAAGCAGGAATTAGCCCGGGCGTTGACTAAAGCCTATGCCGAATTTGATCGTTATAAAGCCAATGTAAGAGAGAAAGGGGAAGAGACCCTAAACTATATTCGTGATCATAACATCAAAGGAATCGTCTTAGTCGGCAGACCTTATCATATTGATCCGGAAATTAATCACGGTATACCGGAAATGATTAGTTCCTATGGATTTGCCGTTCTGTCTGAAGATGCTATTCAGCATTTAGGGAAGCTTAAACGTCCTCTGCGGGTTGTTGACCAATGGGTGTATCATTCCAGAGAATATAATGCTGCCAGCTATGTAGCGAGGCAGAAAGACCTGGAACTCATTCAGTTAAATTCCTTTGGCTGCGGACTTGATGCTGTAACCACGGATCAAATTAAAGAGATACTTGAAGCTTATGGTAAAATCTATACCGTCATTAAAATTGATGAAATTAATAATTTAGGAGCTGCAAGAATCCGGGTGCGTTCCTTGATTGCAGCCATCAAAGAGCAGGATAAGAGAAATTTTATTCCTGAGAAACTATTTGATAATCCTTCCAGAGTAATTTTCACCCAGGAAATGAAGAA
Organism: Desulfosporosinus orientis DSM 765; assembly: GCF_000235605.1. Taxonomy (GTDB): domain Bacteria; phylum Bacillota; class Desulfitobacteriia; order Desulfitobacteriales; family Desulfitobacteriaceae; genus Desulfosporosinus; species Desulfosporosinus orientis. Next base: position 3,454,200 of record NC_016584.1, on the reverse strand, counting down.
CACCCATACAATTTTAGCCCCCCAAATGTCGCCGATTCATTTTCAGTTCTTTAAGACAGCCTTTGAAGGCTCTGGATACAGCATTGAGTTTCTGCCTTCCGTGGATAAATCAGCCGTGGATAAAGGATTAAGATATGTTCATAATGATGCCTGCTATCCTGCGATTATTGTGGTTGGTCAACTAATGAAAGCTCTCAAATCCGGTCAGTATGATCTTAACAATACATCTGTCATCATGACTCAAACGGGGGGCGGGTGCAGGGCTACTAATTATATCGCATTTATTCGCAAAGCATTGAAAGATGCCAATATGGGTCATGTACCTGTGATTGCCTTAAATGCCGGAAATTCCTCAAGTTTAGAATCCAATCCCGGGTTTAAATTTACAATTCCTATGTTTAACAAAGTGATGCAGGGGCTTATTTATGGGGACTTATTAATGAGAGTTTTATACAAAGTACGTCCTTATGAAAAATTTCCGGGTTCTGCTAACCTTTTATATGACTATTGGGTTAAGCGCTGTCAGGATTCCTTGAGGATCGGAAACAGGCAAGAATTCACAAGAAACATCCGGCAAATTGTTATCGACTTTGATAACCTTGAACTGTATGAGGATTTAGTCAAGCCAAAAGTAGGAGTGGTAGGTGAAATACTTGTTAAATTCCATCCGACAGCCAATAATAATATTGTCGAGCTTTTGGAAGCCGAAGGAGCCGAAGTGGTAGTTCCTGATTTGACGGATTTTCTTCTCTATGGTGCTTTTGATAACAGCATCAAATATAAGAAGCTTTCGGGGAGCTTTTGGTCAATGATATCGGGGTATTTCTCCATTAGCCGAATTGAGTCCTATCGTAAGGACATGAAAAAGGCTCTTAAAGGGAGCAAACGTTTTGAGCCGCCAAAACCCATCGAAGAAATCGCTAAATATGCTGAAAGACATTTATCCCTAGCCAATCAATGCGGTGAAGGCTGGTTTTTGACAGGAGAGATGGTCGAGCTGATTCGGAGCGGGGTTCATAATATTGTTTGTTTACAACCCTTTGCCTGCCTGCCGAATCATATTACCGGCAAAGGCATGATTAGAGAGCTGAGAAGGTCTTATCCGGAATCAAATATTGCGGCCATTGATTATGACCCCGGAGCCAGTGAAGTAAACCAACTCAATCGGATCAAACTTATGCTTTCAGTGGCCTTGGATAAATTGGGAAATAAGCCCTCGGAAATAAAGACTCATACTCCATTAGTAGATTTAGAAAATGATTCAGTGGAACGCAAATTAACGATGGTTTTAAGTAATGATTCGAAATTAGTTGAATGTAAACTGGATTAATAGTATAATAAGAGGCTCAATCGGCTAATTATTTTAGTGGTTGAGCCTCTTATTATGGCTATCCAGTTTTTTTCTGGAGTCTCTCGGGGATTATAATATTATGGCTATAAGGATTAACAAGGCGACGATAATAATACCAATGATTCCAAAAAACATTTCTTCACCTCCTTACAGAGCCGTTATAAGATGAAGGTCTCTATAGTATAATATTCGGCATGTCCAACAATGCTTATATATCCATGACTAATTATCAAGAAATTACCAAAATACTTTTAAACACAAATATGTAAATATATGTTACAATAAGTCGAAGACGTTTTTAGTCTTTTTCATGTAGTCGAACTTGGTCCTTCCGTTTGCAGGACGGAGGGACGCTTTTTTGAAAGTCTTGTCCCATAAGGTTGACAAGGACCATGTTTATGGGGCATTGCGCAAAAGACCTCCGGACGCGGAGGTCTTTTTAATTTATGACCACTTAACCCAATCAATTAAAAAAGGTATATCTACTGCTTAACAGTAAATATACCTTAAAACATTCATGAATATGGCAGGGGATGCAGGAGTCGAACCCGCACTGACGGTTTTGGAGACCGCTGTTCTACCATTAAACTAATCCCCTATATTTTTAGCAACGAAATGAATTATATCCGAAAAAGATAAAAGTGTCAACATAAGATTTTAAGCAAGGAGGCAGGATTTTTGAAATAAAAACAAGAATAGGCATTTAAACTCGTTGTGGATTTTTGTGATGAAGGAAGGGATATATTTGAGGTCCGATTTACACATTCATACCCATGAATCGGATGGCTTACTTTCTGTAGAAGAGGTTATGAACCTGGCCCATGCCAGTAATGTTCAAACTTTAGCTATTACGGACCATGAAAGTACACAAGCAGTTAAAAAGGCAGAACAACTGGCTAAAGAACTGAATATCAAAGTAATTCCCGGAGTTGAATTACTAACCAGTTATCGGGGGCATGAGGTTCATCTCCTGGGGTACTTTAAAAATGTTGATCAGCCGCTATTACAAAACCGGTTGAAGGAAATTCGTGCTCAGCGTACTAGTTTAGCTCATGACATGGTGGAGTGTTTGAAAAATGGAGGCATTACGTTAGACTGGCAAGACGTTGAGAAAGAGGTGGAAGCAGAAGGCGCTGTCACTAAGGGGCATATCATGAGGGCAATCTATCATCAGGAAAATGGGGCCCCTAGAAATTGGCAGGAAATTGCTGCCTATTTTCGTCCGGGAGGAGTAGCCCACCTGCCCTATTTAAACCATGCTTTTGAAGATGCAGTGGATCTGATTTTCGCGTGTGGAGGCTTACCTGTGGTGGCTCATCCGGGCTTGCTTCGGGACCCAGATATGGTTTTTTCCTTATTATCCTATCGGCCCATTGGCCTTGAAGTATATTATGGATACTGGGAAAGGCAAGCAGAACTTATTAATTATTATGCAGAAGTAGCTGATAAATTTTCTATCTTAGCTACAGGGGGCAGTGATTATCACGGACCTTGGGGCTATGTGAAATTGGGACAAATGAATATTCCGGATAACAGTATTCTTCAGCTTAGGTCCTATTTAACAATCTAAATATAAATCATCGTTGAAAGACAGAAAGGAGAACCCAGTGGCTAGGAGGGTTTGGCTTGCATTCATTGCTGTATTTTTCACACTGGTGTTTGGGACAGTTGGTCTGATACTAACGGAACACCTCAGTATCCAAAAAGCTATTTATCTTACGGTTCAGACGGTCACCACCGTGGGATTTGGAGATATTGAAGCAAAAACTGATGCCGGACATGTTTTTTTAATTGTCCTTATGCTCAGTGGAGTTGGGGCTATGCTATATTTTGCCGGGCTAGTCATGGCATTTTTGATTGAAGGTCAGCTGGCTGGGGTGTATTGGAGAAGAAAGATGAATAAGAATATTTCACAATTGCAAGATCATATTATCGTTTGTGGTGCCGGACGCGTGGGAAGACAAGTTATTTACCGCCTTCGCAAAGAGGGCGCTCAAAGTGTTGTCATAGAACAACGGGAAGAACTGGCAAATGAGTTAATTGAAGAGGGCTTTTTAGTGATCAAGGGGGATGCAACTCATGATGAAATCCTTAATAAAGCTTCTCTTGCTAAAGCAAGAGGTCTGATTTCTGCTCTACCAGAGGACTCTTTAAATGTTTATGTCACTTTATCGGCTAAAGGAATCAATCCTGGAATTCATGTGGTAGCCCGCATGGATCAGCCTGAGTCAGAGAAAAAGCTTCTGAGAGCAGGAGCCGATAAAGTGATTTCTCCGGCAACTCTTAGTGGATGGAGAATGGCCATGTCCATGTTAAAGCCAATTAGTGTTGATTATATTGAAACCGTCATTCATGACCGTAATATTGAAATGGAAATGGTTGAGCTGAGAATTGATCAGGGCTCGTGCTTGGCTGGCGAGACATTATTAACCAGCGGAATTAAGCAGCAAACAGGAGCAATGGTTCTGGCTATCTTAAGAAATAATGAGGTTATCAGTAATCCTGTTGCCGAAGAAGAGCTATTGGAAGGAGATGTCTTAATCGTTTTAGGGTTAAGAGATCAATTACATCGCTTAGAAAAGCTTGCCGCAAATCTTAAAAATTGCAAATCTTAACAATCCCTTTGTTAGATTAAAAGGAGAAGTCTTGGGATAAAATACCCTCTAAGTGAAAAAGTCAGAATTCATTGTGGAGGGAGAATGTATGCATAACTCACGATCCGAAATAGATATTCTCAGGGATATTAAAAACCTTATTCATACTCACTTTGGAGAAAGCGGGCAAGGGATTCACGTCGAGGTTAAAGGGGACAAAGCGATTATATGGGGAACCGTGGATAGTCTTGTAGAAAAGGATTTTTTTGGGAGCAGAGTTGGACGAATTGATGGAATCCGGGAATTGGATAATTCCTTGACGGTAGCTAATGACGGCACAATTAAGGATAAAGATATCGAAAAGGGGATTATTCAGCGCTTCCAAGGGTCTAATTTTAAAGATATAACCCACTTAGGCTGTCGAGCCAGTCGGGGAATAGTTACCTTACTTGGCCATGTGGAGACTCAGAGTACGGAGAGGTTGGCAAAGCGCTTAGCCTCACAAGTTCGTGGAGTCAAAGAAGTGCGTAGTGAAATTCAGTTTTTAGAGAAAGCGGTGGACGATGCAACTTTAGTCAATCGTGTTGAGAATGCCTTAGTCGCTTCCCCTTGGGTGGATGCTCATGAAATTAAAACAGAAGCCAGAAATGGCCTTATTACTTTGACAGGCTTAGTTGATAACCAGGAGGTTATGGAATGGGCAGTAGAAACAGCTTATCAAGTACCAGGAGTTAAGGCCGTTGTCAGTGAATTATTTACCCGTCATCGTTCCCAAGGGGATGATTTATGGTTAACTGAGCAATTAGTGGCTAAACTGGGTCAACATCGCTTAAATTCAGGACAAATAAGAGCGTTTGTACAAGATGGAATCGCTTTCTTGACAGGGGAAGTATATTCAGAAGAAGATCGTGAAAGGGCTGAAAAAATGATTCAACAAGTCCCGGGTATTCACAATGTTAACAATTCTATTAAGGTTGCGGCCCATTCCATTAAGTAAAGTTTGGGCAGAAGCGATAATCGGATAGAGCTTATGAGTTAAACAACAACTCATAGGCTCTTGATTTTTTGAGGCAGCCGATTGATTTAATATTAACGAGGTAACGGATTAAGCTCTTTTACAAATATAGTATCAATAGATAAGAGAAGAAAAATATGGCAGGAAAAATTCTAAATATTTTTTTATCAAGTCATGCTATAATTAGTTGTTTGGTTTGATCAGCAAAGTTGTTATGGGCTTTAATAATTATGGAGGTGAACTGTAATCGATCCGATAACACATGGTTTAATTGGAATTGCACTGAGTACCCTTTCCGGTCATCCCATACAATTGAATGACCCTGTTTTTTTAGGCTGCACACTGGGTGCGATGCTCCCAGATTTAGATATTGTTGCTCATGTTAAGGGGCGTTTAAATTATTTACTAAAACATCGAGGAGTCAGCCATTCATTAATTGCCTTAAGTGCTTCAGCACTAGGATTAGGCTCGGCACTTTATTTAGCTTTTCCCACGGCCTCTTGGGCGACGGTTATATTTTGGACATTAATTGGAACCATTTCTCATGGTGTTATGGATTTGTTAAATTCTTACGGGGCAGAACTTTTATGGCCCTTCTCCCGTAAAAAGATAACTGTGGATATGATTATGCTTACAGACCCTGTTGTTTTAAGTGCGGTATTGCTTTCGTTTATTATTTCCCTAAATTCACCGGAATTGGCAAGGGTATCTTCTCAGACAGCTTTGTTTATCAGTAGTTTATATCTTGGCTATCGCCACTTAGAAAGAATAGAAACCAGAGACCGGCTTATGAAAATGTATCATTTGACAAAAAAGGAGCAAGTAAAAGTAATTCCGGCAATGTATCATCCTTTTACCTGGAACTTTATACTCTTTCAAGAGGACAATGTGCGTTTTGGGATTATTCGTAATCAAACACCGTGCATATGTCGCGTACTGCCTAAAGTCAACCCAGATCACCCATCGATTGCCAATGCCTTGGAGGGTAATCTGGCGGAAATATTCGCTCAGTTTACCCCATATTATCACGTGAGTGTCCATGTTTCTGATGGCGATGAATGTGTTGTTCAGTTTTTAGATTTGCGATACTGGGCAAAAGGTGATTTTTTATACTCAGGAAATGTTTATTTGGACTTAGACGGTGAAATATCTCTGGAAGTATTCCATCCATTGCCCAATCAAAAAGGAGTACAATTGAGTTATTAACCGGAGAAAAAACCTTTTGACATTCCCCTAGCTCATCTACCATAATGAATAACGTGAGGAGGTGGTAGGTGTGTCAAAAAAAAGCATAAAACCAACAAGTGTACTCTTGTTTAAATTGTTAAGTATTATCTTGATATTGGTGTCGTTTCTTGGATTTTTAGGTACTTTCGGTTTTTCCGTCGGAAAACAGATATATACGATGTTTACCGCAGTAATGGGGAGTTTTGCCTGGGCTGGTCCTTTCGTATCCTTGATAATAGCATTTTTTCTTTGGCATTATCCTTCATTATTTAAGGCAGATTCCCCGGCAAAATCAGAGACGGATATGGTTAAGGATAATCAGCGCAATCGAGAAAAATATTCTCCTGAAGGAGAAATTGATGGTGGTTGGAATCAATCTCCAAATTTAAAGGGAATTCCCCTACCGACCGGAAAATTGGTCAGTTTACAAGGGTTTAATCAATACTTTTCCTCACCGGACTGGGTTGAAGTGAAGGATCAGGATATTGAGAAGGCTGAAGCGTTAATGGATATGGGAAAGGACTTCCCGACTTATTTTGGGACAGGAAAAACTATCCCGCCTAAAAAGCAAAGTAATCTTACTACTTTAAAAGGATTTAATGACTATTTTGCTGAGGTTGAGCGAGAACCAATCATCGTTGCCAAAACACCTGAAATAGAACCTAAATCCTTTTCAGCGGTGTTTAAAACAAAAACTGAACAAGAGGAATTTTTAGCTCAGTTTAAAGAGGAGAAAACTATTGTAGAGCAGTGTCCCATAATTCAAGAAAATAGTGAGGCAGATACTGTCGTCGAAGAGCCTCATGAGGATGTTCAAACCAGCCAATCCTTGGAAAGTGCCGTATCTAAACTAGTGAAAAATGAACCAATACCAGAAACTTCAGCATTAGCTGAAGAAGAACGGGAAAGTGATTGTGAGACATCCACTGAGTTTGTTTCTAAGTCAGTAAAGAGTCTTGATTTAAATCTTATGGAATTTCCAATTAACATGGGCAGTACTGAGACAATGCTAGAATTTGAAGTACCTCCTGTTGCGGCTGCTATAGAGTTAGAAGAACGACCAGCGGAGAAGATTAAGGAGTGGGAGTTTCCTGATTTTGATTTATTAGAACCTCTGACGCCAAGAACGATCATTCAGGATCCGGAGTCATCACGTCAGCTGGAAAAAGTCCTTCAGGATTTTGGGGTAAGGGCTAAAGTTATTCGTGTGACCAGAGGACCGGTTATTACCCGTTATGAATTAGCTCCTGCTCCAGGGGTTAAAATCAGTAAGATCGTAAATTTAGCCGATGATATCGCTCTAGGATTAGCTGCTCGAGATGTACGAATCGAAGCCCCCATTCCCGGAAAAGCGGCAGTTGGAATTGAAGTGCCGAATAAACAAGCCTTTTCGGTGCCTTTCCGAGAAGTGTTGGAAACCTCAAGTTTTAGAGGTCATCCTTCCAAACTCAAAGTCGCTTTAGGAAAAGACATTGCGGATCAGCCAATTATCGCTGATCTTATAAAAATGCCGCATCTTCTGGTAGCCGGTGCCACTGGTTCCGGAAAAAGTGTTTGCATTACGACGATTATTAATTCTCTGCTCTTTAATGCAGCTCCCGATGAAGTTAAGTTTTTGCTTGTAGACCCCAAAATGGTAGAACTCAGCCAGTATAATGGTATTCCCCACTTATTGGCACCTGTTGTTATCGATCCGAAGAAAGCTGCCAGTGCTTTAAAGTGGATTGTCAAAGAGATGGAGAATAGGTATGAACTCTTTGCATCTTCAGGAGTCCGAGATATTGAACGATATAACAAATTGAAAGCTGGGGAAACTCCTGGAGCGGCTCCTGCTTTGCCTTTAATTGTTGTGATTATCGATGAGTTGGCTGATTTGATGATGGTTGCTGCAGGAGAAGTTGAAGAAGCTATCTGTCGCCTGGCCCAAATGGCTCGGGCTGCCGGTATTCATTTAGTGATTGCTACCCAACGTCCATCTGTTGATGTCATTACCGGAGTCATCAAGGCGAATATACCCAGCAGGATTTCCTTTGCAGTCTCCTCTCAGATTGACTCCCGCACGATTTTAGATGCCACGGGTGCTGAGAAACTATTGGGCCGAGGAGATATGCTTTATTCCCCATTAGGTGTCAATAAGCCCGTTCGCGTCCAAGGATGTTTAGTAACCGATGATGAAGTTCAGCGTGTCATAAATCATTGGAAACAATTAGGTAAACCGGAGTACCTTGATCCTGAACGATTGTTTGCAGATACAAATCCTAAAAGTGAGGAAGGCAACGGACCGGATGACGCACTGTTTTTTGATGCAGGGCAATTATTTATTCGAACCGGAATGGCATCGGTATCTTTTCTCCAGCGGAGGCTGAAGTTAGGATATACTCGAGCCGCACGAATCATGGATATGCTGGAAGAACAAGGGGTTGTGGGAGCTTATGAAGGAAGTAAGCCCAGACAAGTGCTCTTGACTCTTGAAGAATTTAACGAACGATTTGGGTAATGGTCCCAAGAGTTTTAACAATTGAGAAATACGCCTTGAAACGGCTGAAAAGTCGTTTCAAGGCGTATTTGCATATACTCTGATAAAACCTGAGGAAACTTCAAATAAACTTTAAAGAATAATAGACCCGAAAGTCAGGGCGGCTTCGCTCCACAGGAGTGAACCCATTGCATGGAGAGGCGGTAAAGCCCACAAAGCTTGCGTGGAAAGCGGAGCCAGTGGTTCACATCTGGTATTACCCTGAGGTTTGGTGGAGCTCCCGCACAAGCGAGTGGGCGAGCCTCGGAATGCTGAGTGACGAAGACACTGTCTTCGCACGAATTAGCTTTCTTGCAGGATGGGGCGAAGCTGCCCGACCCTAACGATCCCGTCTTCATTCTCTGATGGTGTCGTATAGCGTCATTAAGAAGCGTTTTTAATGAATGAAGTGAGAGAAAATGGGAATAATGCATAAATGATGTAAAAAAATAAGACGGAGATAGAGAATGATGTTTTTCACGCGAACCATTACCAAGAATAAACCCTATAAAGATATTGTTCTTCATGGGGAAGATTTACTGAGTCATGCTAAAGAAATAGCTCGAGCGAATGCCAATCAAGGAAGCAATCATCCCAAACGGTCATTAATGCCTAGAGTAAAACAGAATATGAAATTTCTAGAGCAGGCATATAGTGAAATTGCCGATTATTCTGCAAGAACACAGGATATGGTGCCTGCTACTGAGTGGTTAATGGATAATTTTTATCGATTAAAAGATTTGAGAACAGAGATCTTGGGCAGTCTTCCTGAAAAATTTGAGTTGCAGCTGCCGCAAAGCAGCAGCAGAGATTTTCAAGGGTACCCGCGAATTTATGGACTATTGATTGAGCTTATCGAACACACTGACAGCCAATTGAAAAGCGAAACTCTTAAAGGGTTTATTGACGCTTATCAGCTCCAAGTACCCTTATCAAGCGGGGAACTGTGGGCCATCCCTGTCATGCTGAGAATTATTCTTTTAGAAAATATTAGACGCTTAACTGAACAAGTACTATTTACTCAAGCTGAAAGAGAAGCTGCCGATCGCTGGGTGCTGCCTTTATTGGAATCAGAGCGTTCACCTGAAGAATGGGAGATACTATTAAAGTCCCTTACACCTCAGGAAGAATATTCTTCAGCGTATGCAGACCAAATCTTGAAGCGCATACGCGAACTTGGTACAGATGTAGTTCCTTTGCTGCAATGGGTTGACCGAGCTATTGCCAAACAAGATACGACGATAGAAGAATTGGCAAAGCTGGAACGGCAGCGTCAGACTATGTGTCAGGTTTCTATGGGCCATGCTATTACTACTATACACTTTGTCAATGCAGAAGATTGGCCGAGGTTTTTCGAAGAAGTCAGTTTAGTGGAAAGTGTCTTTGAAAATGATCCCACTAATGTGTATAAGGAAATGGACTTCCAGTCCCGGGATTATTATCGACATTGTGTGGAAAAAATTGCCATAAACTTCAATGTTTCAGAGTTGGTAGTGGCCCGTAAAGTCTTAGCAAGAGCCCAGAAAGCACATGGGCGAGGAGAGATGGCTGCGTCTCATATTGGTTATGATTTAATTGGAGACGGCAGGGAAGACCTTGAAAGAGAACTGGAGCAGGATTTTGGCAAACAACGGAGCTTTTTAGGGAAGATTCAAGGTACTGTACGCAAACAACCTAATCTTTACTACTTTGGCAGTGTGATGATCGTTACAGGTATTCTGTTTGCTTATGTTCTATCTTACGCACTTTCGGGAATATCATTGTCCTTTGGCTATAGCCTGCTCCTAATCATTAGTCTAATGGTTTGGGTCAGCAGTATGACTATCCCTTTTGTCAATTGGCTGGCTTCTGAGCTATTTCGTCCCTCCTTCTTGCCAAAATTGGAGTTAGATGAAGGGATTCCCCAACAGCTTAGGACTATGGTTGTCATACCGACTCTATTAACAAATGTCGAACGAGTGCATGAACTAATTAATGAGATTGAGGTTTATTATCTCGCCAATCGCGATGAGAATTTGCATTTTGCCTTATTAGGTGACTTTGCCGATGCCAAGACTGAAAGTGTTCAAAACGATCAGGAGATTATTGCTGCCGCAACAGAAGCGATAAAAAAATTAAACAAAAAATATGAAGAGAACCGCTTTTATTTTTTTCATCGCAAACGGCTGTTTAATCCTTCGGAAGGCGTATGGATGGGATGGGAGAGAAAACGCGGAAAACTATTAGAGTTTAATCGCCTTCTTCGTCTAGAGGGGACAACTAGCTATAATGTTCAAATTGGTGACCTTTCAATTTTGCCGACCGTTCGATATGTTATTACCCTCGATGCAGATACCCAGCTGCCGCGGGGAGTTGCTAAAAGACTAATCGGAACTATTGCCCATCCTTTGCATGCGCCGCAGCTCAGTGAAGATGAGTCGAGAGTTGTTAAAGGCTATGGAATACTTCAACCTCGCGTGGGAGTATCAATATTACAAGCCAATGCTTCTGCTTTTGCACGCATTTTTTCGGGAAAAGTAGGAGTAGACCCCTATACCACTGCAGTTTCTGATGTTTATCAGGATTTGTTTGGTGAAGGGATCTTTACCGGAAAAGGGATTTATGATGTTGATGTCTTTCATAAGGTTACGGATAAATCGTTTCCTGAGAACACCATCCTCAGTCATGATTTGATTGAAGGAGTCTATGCCAGAGCCGGCTTAGTATCCGATATAGAGCTTGTTGATGGCTATCCTTCCAACTTTTTAGCCTATATGTGTCGTTCCCATCGCTGGGTCAGGGGGGATTGGCAGTTATTGCCTTGGCTGTTTAAACCGATTCCCTTCCTATCCCGATGGAAGATATTTGATAATTTGAGAAGGAGTCTGGAGGCTCCGGCCCAAATGCTGCTTCTCGTTCTTGGCTTCACAGTCCTTGCAGTGGAACCGTTAACTTGGCTAGTTCTTATTTCCTTTAGTTTGCTTTTTTCTGTGATATTATACCTGCTCAATCAGTTGTTTAATGAGCGGGTTGAAAAAGGAAACATCACTCAAGATCTAGGGACTTTGGGTATGCAGTTTGCTCTGCAATTTTTATTTCTGCCCTATCAGGCCTGGATGATGCTTGATGCTATTGTCAGAAGCCTCTATCGGCAGTTTGTCTCACATCAACTTTTATTGGAATGGGAAACTGCGTCAGATGCGGAGAGACGTTTAGATGGCAGTATAAAAACCATGGTGAGCAAGATGTGGCCGGTTCCTGTTATAGTAATGCTTGCTCTTTTCATGATTTCATCCTTTTCTCCCAGCAATGTTGGGCGTTTTGCACCCGTTGGCATTGCTTGGCTTGCCTCCCTCTGGGCAGCACGCCGGGTCAGTCTTCCCATTCAATATAAACAGATTAAACTGTCTGCCTCTGAGCAAGCTGCAGTACGGCGTTTCGGCAGGAGAATTTGGGCATTTTTTGAAGAGTATGTTTGCCGAGAGGACAATTGGCTTCCACCGGATAATGTTCAAATTGATCCTCCTAACGGAGTTGCCCATCGAACCTCGCCAACGAACATAGGGCTGGCACTGCTAACCAATTTAGCGGCTGGGGATTTGGGTTATATCACTGCAGCCAAAGTGCTGGGGAATATTCAGCATACGGTGGATACGATCCACCGTATGGAACAGTGGAAAGGCCATTTATACAATTGGTACGATACTCAAAAGCTTACCCCTCTAGAGCCTAAGTATATTTCTACAGTTGACAGCGGAAATTTTGTTATGTATCTTTTGACGTTAAAATCTGGGTTGGCAGAGATTTTAGACAAACCCTTGTTGGATATTAGTCATGCATTGGGTCTAAAAGATACCTATCATCTCTTACGGGATGAACTTAATTCCCAAGACTATGAAGAATTAGATGCCTTTGTTAAGGCTCTGGACAAAGTATTAAGCCAAGATGAGACGTGTAATCTGCTGAGTTGGAGCAAGTTAGTGTCTCAATGGCCGGCAGAAATTGTTAAACTTGAATTAGGCGAAGAGGGATTATACTGGGCTCAGCGCTTAGATGTTATGATTGGGTCTCTACGTTTGGAGATGGAAGAATTATTCCCTTGGGTTTTACGCCAAGAAGGCGGAGAAGCTGAAACTCTTTTTAATGGGCAGCTGAGTGGAGGTTCCAGTCTCAATGAACTTTCTGAGATTTATGCCGATGCACTTACAAAGGGTGGTCTTTCTGAAGAAATAACTCAACAAATAAACTCAGCTCTTAAGAAAGCCCAAGGTTATATTCAGCAGTCTCTGGACCTTCAGGGATTGCTTGAAGAGATGGCTTTAGCAACAGACTTTGCTCCTTTATATGACGAATCCCTTCAACTCTTTTCTATTGGCTATCGTGTTTCAGAGAGCAAACTGGACAATTCATATTATGATTTGTTGGCCTCGGAGGCCCGGCAGGCAAGTTTCTTTGCCATAGCCAAAGGGGATGTACCTCCCAGCCATTGGTTTAAACTTGGACGTGCTTTGACCTTGTCTAGAGGAAAACGAAGTTTAGTATCCTGGAGCGGAACTATGTTTGAATTCTTAATGCCTCTTCTTGTCATGCGGAATTATCAGGGGACTCTTCTTGATGAGACCTATCATTCTGTTGTTGAGGTACAGAAAAAGTATGGTCTTCAGTACAATGTGCCTTGGGGGATTTCTGAGTCAGGATTTCACGCTTTTGATCCCCAGTTAAACTATCAATATAAAGCCTTTGGCGTACCTGGCTTAGGATTGAAACGCGGCTTGATTCAAGACCTTGTTATTGCGCCTTATGCAAGTTTTCTGGCGCTTATGGTTTCTCCTGAAGATGCACTGTCTAATATTGCAGCCATGGAAGAAAAGGGTTTTGGCGGACGATATGGCTTGTTTGAAGCTGTAGATTTCACCAGTGAACGTATTCCTGTTGGGCGTTCTTATAAGCTTGTTCAGAGTTTCATGGCTCATCATCAAGGCATGAGTCTCTTGGCCATGGATAATATACTTTTCGAAAATGTCATGCAGAAACGTCTGCACAATCAAGCCTTAATTCAGTCGGCGGAACTATTGCTGCAAGAACGCATTCCCGAATTCAACTCCATTATTCCTCAGCCTGAAGATAATCAGCAAGCATCTAAGCAAAATGTCAGGGAATTTGAACTGGAAAAAAATCAGTATGTTCTTTTAGATACTGCCGATAGTCCCATCCCTATGGTGCATAGTATATCCAATGGACAGTATTCAGTTATGATTACCAATTCAGGGTCTGGCTTTAGCCGTTACCAGGGAATTAGTCTGTCGCGATGGAGAGAAGACGTGACACAGGATGCCTGGGGCACCTATTTCTATATACAAAACTTAAACTCAGGGGATGTCTGGTCGGCGGCCTACCACCCTTGCCGGAATCCAGGAGAAAATTATAAGGTGACCTACGCACCGGATCAAGTAGAGTTCTGTCGTAAGGATGGGAACATTACCACTCATACTGAAATTGTGGTTTCACCGGAGGACCAAGCTGAAATGCGACGTATTTCTCTGACAAATCACAGTAAACATGATCGTGTCGTTGAAATTACCAGCTATTTTGAAGTGGTTCTGGCTAGGCAAAATGAGGATTTAGCTCATCCGGCTTTCGGGAATCTCTTTATTCAAACGGAGTTTAGCCATGAATCTTTGTTGGCCTCACGCAGGCCGAGAGGTGATCATCAGGCCCGATTATGGTTAATGCATACTGTAGCTACGGAAGGAGAAAAGGTCGGTTCCCTTCAATACGAAACCGATAGAGCCCGTTTTATTGGACGGGGCAGAAGTCTGTCTAAACCCCAAGCATTAGATGCTAATCATCCCTTGTCCAACACCGTTGGTGCCGTTTTAGACCCGATTATGAGTTTGCGTCAAAGGGTTAAATTACGCTCAGGGCAGACAGTTCGAGTCTCTTTTTCCACGGGATATGCAGAGAGTCGTGAGGATGCAGTTCGAATTGCAGAGAAATACAGAGATCCTCTGTCTGTAAACCGGGCATTTGAATTAGCCTGGACCCATAGCAAGATGGAACTTCGGCATTTAAACCTGTCAGCTGCCCAGGCCAATGAGGCTTTAAGCTTAGGAGGGCATTTGCTTTATCTCAGCCCATGTCGCCGGGATGCCGCCGAATGCATTGCGCGGAACAGCAAAGGGCAATCGGCCTTATGGCCATATGCGATTTCGGGGGATCTGCCCATTGTTCTTGTGCGGGTTTCTAATTCTGAGCATTTGGATTTAATACGCCGGCTCTTGACAATTCATGAATATTGGAGAATGAAAGGTCTTTTTGCAGATCTTGTCATTCTTAATGAGGATGCCAGCGGATATGTGCAAGCTTTTCAGGACAACTTGCGTGACTTTATCTCCATGGGACATGCTCGAGATTTGATGAATCAGCCGGGCGGAGTATTTCTCCTGCAAAAAGGTCATGTTCAGCCAGAGGTTCTAAATCTTCTCTGTACTGTTGCCCGTATGACCTTTAGTGGAGAGGGAGGATCTTGTACTGTCCAGGTTCGCAAAAAAACCAAGCTAGTATCACAAAAGCCAGAGCCATTTAAAGAAGAATTGTTGAGCAAGGATACTACACAAAATAACATTGTTGAGACTGAGCCCAAATCAATTCTTAAGTTTCCCGACGTTACGGGGAATGAATCCTCTCCTCGGCAAACTCATTTTGTTAACGGTTATGGTGGGTTCAGTGAGGACGGGAAAGAATATATTATTGAGCTGCAAGAAGGTATGAATACTCCTTTGCCTTGGATCAATGTGATTGCTAATCCGAATTTCGGATGTCAGGTATCTGAAGGGGGAGCTGGTTATACTTGGTCGCAAAATAGCAGGGAATATAAGTTAACTCCATGGTCTAATGATCCTATTCTTGATCCCGTGGGTGAGGTCCTTTACCTGCGTGATGAAGAAACAGGCGAATATTGGTCTGCTACTGCCAATCCGATACGTGAACAGTGCAGCTATAAAATTAGGCATGGGCAAGGTTACTCCATTTTTGAGCATGACTGCCGGGGATTGAAACAAACTCTGCGTTTGTTTGTTCCCATGGATAACCCTGTCAAAATACTCGAATTGTCTATAGAGAACCATACCGATCATGTTTCGCGTTTAAATGTGGTGTACTATGTTGAATGGGTAATGGGAGTTGTGCGGGAACAAACGGCACCGTATTTGGTGTCGGATTATGATGAAGATCGTAACGCTTTCTATGTTCGCAACACCTATCAGGATG
The DNA here is from genome assembly GCF_000235605.1 of Desulfosporosinus orientis DSM 765. Taxonomy (GTDB): domain Bacteria; phylum Bacillota; class Desulfitobacteriia; order Desulfitobacteriales; family Desulfitobacteriaceae; genus Desulfosporosinus; species Desulfosporosinus orientis. The sequence continues at coordinate 3,438,250 of NC_016584.1, read as the reverse complement.
AATATGCAGGCAGGGTAGGCTTTTTAGCGGCCTTAGGGGCTAAGGTAAGAAGCTATACAGGAGATCGTACGGAATTTATTGGACGCAATGGCAATCTGGAAAAACCCATTGGTTTAAAACTGGATTCCTTTTCTGAATCCGTAGGCGCCGGCTTAGACCCATGTTCCGCGGTGCAGCTGGAAATCTCTATATCCCCCGGTGAAACTAAGACAATGACCTTCTTATTAGGTGAAACATCCCATCGGGAAGAAGCTGAGAGAATTATTTCTGAATACGAAAAACCGGAAAAGGTGCAGGAGGCTTACAATGATGTCCTTAGACATTGGGAAAGGCTCCTGGGCATTGTATCCGTTAAAACACCGGATTTATCCATGAATCTTCTCCTTAATCGCTGGCTTCTTTACCAGACAATCGTCTGCCGGCTATGGGCACGCTCTGCTTTTTATCAATCGGGAGGAGCTTATGGTTTTAGAGATCAATTGCAGGATGTTATGGCTTTAGTCTACAGTGACCCACAGTTTACCCGTAAACAAATCCTTATTCATTGCCGGCATCAGTTTGTCGATGGGGATGTGCAGCACTGGTGGCATGCCGAAAGGGGAAAAGGGATTCGCACGAGGTTTTCTGATGATTTATTATGGCTGCCCTTTGTTACCACTTATTACATTGAGCGTACCGGGGATATAGGAATCTTGGATGAAATGACACTCTTCTTAGATGATGAGCCTCTGGGAGAAAACGAAGATGAACGATATTCCATTCCTAAGATATCCAATGAAGAAGCCAATGTTTATGAACATTGTGTTCGTGCCATCGAAAGAGGGCTTCATTTTGGGGAGCACGGACTGCCGCTCATCGGCTCAGGGGACTGGAATGACGGTTTTAGCAGAATCGGCAACAAAGGTAAAGGAGAGAGTGTATGGTTGGGGTGGTTTATCTACCTAACCTTAATTCGCTTTGCAGAATTATGCGACAGCAAGCAAGATGGAGAGAGGGGAGTTCGTTATCGCCAGGTTGCTGAAGAGCTGAAACAAAGGATGGAAGTCCATGCTTGGGATGGCGGATGGTATCGAAGAGCTTATTTTGATGATGGAACACCTTTAGGTTCTTCCCAGAACGAGGAATGTCAAATTGATGCATTAGCTCAGTCGTGGTCCGTGTTATCTGGGGCAGCTCGCCCTAGCCGAGCGGAAGATGCCATGTTGGCCTTAGAGCACTATTTGTGGCGTAAAGAGGATGGGTTGCTCCTCTTATTAACCCCGCCTTTTGATAAACAGCTGCCGGATCCGGGTTATATTAAAGGTTATGTTCCCGGAGTTAGAGAAAACGGCGGTCAATATACCCACGGTGCTATCTGGGCAATTTTAGCTTATACAACTTTGGGTGAGGGAGATAAAGCAGCGGAGCTTTTCCAAATGTTAAGTCCTATCAATCATGCACGAACTGAGCATGAAGTGAGTCGTTATAAGGTTGAGCCTTATGTCATGGCAGCAGATGTTTATGCAACTCCATCCCATGTAGGCCGAGGCGGCTGGACGTGGTATACTGGTGCTGCAGGGTGGATGTACCAAGCGGGACTTGAGGGCATATTAGGATTTAAACGCCGGGGAGATAGACTAAGCTTGAATCCCTGTATTCCCAGTCGTTGGCCGGGATTTAGCCTAACCTATCAATTTCAGTCATCCGTTTATGAGATTGTAGTAAATAATCCTGATGCCAAGATGTCAGGCTGTTCTAAAGTAACCTTGGATGAACAAGAATTACTTGAACCGGTTATTGATTTGAAAAATGACGGTCTGACTCATAAGGTATGCTTAACCCTGTGATGCGGATGGACTAGTATAAAATAAAGCAACAAGGTTGGTGAAGGATGGATTTCTATCGTGCCTTATCGGAACATTATGACGAGATATTTCCCTTAAAAGAACCTCAACGAAAGTTTTTGCAGGATTATCTGAAAAAGGAAAAACTCACCTCAGTCTTGGATATCGGCTGCGGAACAGGGACATTTGCTTTGGAAATAAGTCAGAGGGGTGTCCAAGTCCTAGGGATAGATTTAAGTAAGGAAATGATCGAGATTTCCAAAAGAAAGGCTGAGGAAAGAAAAAGCAGTGCTTCCTTTGCAGTTGCCGATATGCGCGATCTTAGCCAAATACAAGAGGGGTTCCAGGGGATCCTATGTCTCGGCAATACCTTGGCTCACGTGTCCGGTGAAAGAGAATTAAACCAGGTGTTGGCACAGTTCAGGCAAAAAGGAACGCTTCTTTTATTACAAACTGTAAACTATGATCGTATTCTGACTAATCAGGTTAAAGAGCTTCCTGTAATTAAAACCCCCCAGCTTGCTTTCTATCGTTATTACAATTATCGAGGGGACGGGAACATTGATTTCTCTATGAAGATTGAATTTCCAAATCGTAGTGAGATCATATCCGGAGTTAATAGGCTCTTTCCATTGACCAGTTCTATTCTAAAGAAGTCCTTTCAGGATAACCATTGGGAGATCAAGGATATCTGGGGTACTTACGACAAAACTCCTTGGTCGGAGTCAGCGGAGGCGACGATTATTGCCGCCAGGCGCATGATATTATAATGATCTAATTGGTACCCTATAAAGCAAGTAAAATGCTTTATAGGGTAATTTTTGTATTATAAATTGTTTTGATGGCTGACGATTTGGTATTTAATATATGTACTAAAAGGATTTTCCGAAAACATGGTGAATAACTATTATCATAGACACTAATGGGTGAATATGTAAATATATGTAATAATTTATTGCATAATGACACAATAATATAAATAGACGAGGAGAGTGTTCTATGAAAAACAGTTTTGGAAAAGCCTTCAATATTTTTTCTCCTAAACCACCTTGTGAAGAGACAACTTATATTTTTGATTATGTTGAAGAACGATTTCAAGGTAATGACTCTGTTCAACCTAAAATCGACTATCCTATTCACAAAAGAATGTTATCTTATTTTGTCAGACTCTTTGATAATGAACGTCAGATGTCTAAATCAGCCAAGAAATTATTGACAATTGCAGCTAACTTAAGTAGTTTCGATGTCAATATGTCACATATCGCTAATAAATTAATTGACTTCGCTAAAAAAATGTCTTTATTAAGTGAATCAAATCTAGCCGTTGTTCAGCAAACGAATGCAGGCATGAATGAAGTTAATTCAACCGTGGAAAAAACATCGAATACCTTATCTCAACTATCGGAAGCCTCAGCTGATCTTGTCCAAAATAACCATGTGAGTTTGAATCAGCTTAAAGAGGTCAATGAACTAAAAGATAATGTTATGCTTGATGCCAATATTATGAGTGAAAAAATTGCTCAGTTAGTTAAAATGGCCAATAAAGTCAACGATATTGTCTCAGGGGTAGGAGAAATTGCAGAACAAACCAATCTTCTTGCTTTGAATGCTTCCATCGAGGCTGCTCGGGCTGGAGAAAACGGACGCGGATTTGCTGTTGTTGCCGAAGAAATACGTAAATTGGCTGATGATACCAAGCTCAGCCTGGAAGGTATGAAATCCTTTGTAGGTAATATTCAGAGGGCTGCGAAAGAAGGCAAACAGAGCATGGAAAATACCATGTCTTTAACTCAGCAAATGAGTACTAAGATTGATACAATTACTGAAACGATGGAAAAAAATGTTGAGATGCTTAATACAACTATTAATGATGTGAAATTTATTAATCAATCCATGGAAGGAATAAAGATATCCACTAATGAGATCAATCAAGCTATGGATGTGTCAAGTCGTGATGCTGAAAAGTTAACCATGATGACTCAGATTATTCATAGAGATGCATTAGCAAGTGCAGATTATGCCAAAGAAATTGCCAAAATTGACGATGAGATATCCCATATTGTTAAAGAGCAGATGAATGCATTGCAAGGCAGCAGTAATGCCTTAAACAATCAAGAGTTTTTAAGTACGATTGAAGATGCCAAAAAAGCGCATTCCAATTGGCTGTTGAATTTTAAACGTATGATTGATGAAATGATCATTTATCCGCTGCAGACGGATGGCAGCAAATGCGCATTTGGTCATTTTTACAATGCGGTTCGTGTAACTAATGAAGCTATTGCGGAAGACTGGGCTGAAATTGAGGGAATACATGAGGAGTTTCATAAAATTGGTCAGGAAGGTATTGAAGCCGTTAAAGCCGGTCAAAAGGATAAGGCTCAAGAATCGTATACTGCTTCCGAAGTGCTCTCAAAAAAAATCTTTGCACAATTGGATAAAGTGACTGCTGAAGTAATCAAGTTGACAGATCAAGAGGTTTCCCTATTTGGCAGTAATCCAGGTAAAAAATTATGCGGCTAGTATAAAGAAAACCCGGTTTCGCCGAGCCTTAGCGAAGGCGAAACCGTTTGTTGCACTTATGCTTCAGACGACGAAGACACTGTCTTCGCACGTATTAGCCATCTTGCAGTATGCAACGAAAAGTTATACTTTCTGATTAGTATAAAAAAGGAAGCCTGATCATCAAGGCTTCCTTTCATTCCTCAGGCAATTCCATTTAGACGATCATAGATCGCTTTTCTAGCCCCTACGGTTAAAACAACTATGAGTTTTTCCTCGGCAAAGACCGTGTAAATAACTCGATATTCTTTATTGCCGCTGCGGAAAGATACTCGGTAGGTTTCATAATAAGGGCCTTTTAAACGTTTAAAAGCAAAGGGGTCTTGTTCTAAACTTTCGAATACTGCGGGAATTTCCTTAATTTCTTCTTTGCGAAGGACGACTAAGTCATGTATACCGCGGGTTGTTATCATCACGTTAAAATCACCATTAGGAATTTTTCGAATCCCTAATGAGGTTAGAGCTTGAGCATCCCAACATTTGATGGATTGACCATTCTTATGTGCCCTATGTGCTTCTTCGGAGAGTCTGTCGAGAACCGTACTTAGTTTTAATTTTTGTTCTAATAATTTATTCTTGAGACAATCCCCGCTGCATCCTTTAGCAAGCAATTCATTAACAATCAAATCCTCAAAAAAGTCTGATAATGGTCCAGCAGAGCGTTCGGCGCTTCGAACGAAAACTTTTCCTTCTGAGTCGACACATAAATCCAATGTATCTTCCGCAACAAGCCCGAAGAGTTTCCGTAATTCCGCGGGTAATACGATTTCTCCTTTTGCGCCAACTTTTACCCGATACGTTTCCATAAATACTCCTCCTTGTTTTTCTCTATCCTGTACAGTTTCAACAATATTGCGAATATTCCTTCTTTTATAATATGCTTTGAACAGAAATTTGAGAAAAAATTTTGATGATTTCATCTAGTTTTCTTTATCACAACGATTTAACTTTTGGGGCAAAAGAGATTATAATTAAGGACTACCAAGGAATGTTCACCAGGATCACTGTGTAAGGAAGTGTTTTTATTTGGTTAAGAAAAATTTTTACGCTGTAAAAAAGGGATTTAAAATAGGACTATTTAATACTTGGCTGGAATGTCAGGCTTCGGTTAAAGGGTATAAAGGGGCAGTTTACAAAGGGTTTGAAAAGAAAACCGAGGCAGTTGCCTGGCTGAATTCGGAAGAAATAAGATCTGACCCCTCTGCGCATTTGGAGGGTATTGATTTTGAAGTTTATACGGATGGAAGTTATGTGAACGGCAGGTACTCCTATGGTTATGTATTCATTAAAGATGGAGAGATTGTTCTGGAAAGCAAAGGAGTAGGTGAGGACCTTGAAGCAGCCAGCATGAGGAATGTCGCCGGTGAAATTGCCGCCGTTCGTCATGCCGTAGAAAAAGCGATTTCAATCCAAGCAAGAATTCGTATTTATCATGACTATTCTGGGATTGCCCTTTGGGTTACAGGAGAATGGCAGGCTAAAAATAAGTTTACTCAAGCCTATGCCAAGTTTATGCGTGCTCATAAAGAGGTTTATGAGCTCAAAAAAGTTGCCGGTCATAGTGGTGATAAGTTTAATGATTATGTGGATGGTCTTGCTAAAGAAGCTTTGGGGATAAGGACAAAGAAAAGCTAAATAAAAAGCTGCATATCGGACTCAAGTGCATCCGCTAAATACTCTTTAGCCGTAATAATTTGAACTTCAGGTAAGAGTTCCTCTTCTTTTAAGCCCATAACATCTACAGAAAGCTTACAGCCATAAAATTTAACGCCTTTTTTACGTGCGCCATTTAAAAAATCTGTGAGTGACGGAGTTTTATCATCTTCCATCATTTCTAAAAGCATTTGCTTCCCAAGTCCAATCATATTCATACGAGAGAGGGGCAGTTCCTCCGGTCCTTTGGGAGTAACCAGACCAAACATTTGCTCGAAAACGGTTTTATCCTCGGAGGTTCCTTTGCCGGGATCTCGGACTAAACAAAGTCCCCAAAAGGCGAAGAACATTGTTACTTCAACATCCAGTTCCCGTGCAGAATTAGCAAGTATTAGGGCTGCTAAAGCTTTATCATAATCTCCGCTGAAAACTAATAGATTCATCTTTTTGTTCAATGCCAGCACCTCTTTATTTTGTTATATAAAACCTATTATGAGTAGAAATAAGGTTTTATATAACTGCCTTACCTGTAAGAAGTTGGGTTCTTGGCAATTCGTTCTAAGTGTTGGGCTAACACATCAATTTCACTAAAATCGTTGTACAATCCAAAGCTTAACCGAACCACACCCGGGCGAGGAACGTTTTTACGTTTGCGATAAAATTCCATTTGTCTTGAGGTAATGGATAGCAGCTTTTGTATATAAGGCTGAGTGCAAAAACATCCGGTTCTTACCGCAATCCCGGCGTGATTAGACAACAGTGCCCCTACTTGTTCGTGGTGGACCCCTTTAATATTGAATGGGATGACAGCGATACGAAGTTCCGCTGGCGATGTATGGGAATAAAGGGTTATGCCGGGTATGGACTTTAATTTAGAGTAGGCATAGTTTGTCAGTTGATTTTCATAGTCGTGAATGTTCTTCATTTCTAAGGACGTCAAGGTTTTAATCGCCGCAACGAGTGCGATAACTCCCATAAGGTTTGGAGTTCCAGCTTCTTCGTTGTGAGGAGTTTTTTCCCAAACAACCCAATCGTGGGTTACGGTTTCAGCGGTTCCCCCGCCGACCGATTCAGAAACTCCTTTTTCAAACGTTTCATAAGGACCAATCAAAACGCCTGTGCCAAAGGGAGCATACATTTTATGAGCTGAAAAAGCCAGATAGTCGATACGCTGAAGGGGATTCTTAGGGTTCATATTGATTGAATGATGGGGGACTAATTGGGCGCCATCCACAAGAATTTTAGCATTATAGCGGTGAGCTAATTCGGCAATCTTATGTATCGGATTGACATAGCCTGTAACATTAGAAGCCCCTGTGACTGTTACGAGTTTGACATTTCCTTGATGCCGTGCTAATCGATTTTCCAGATCCTCAAGATCTAGTTTTCCGGAAGGCTTCGTCTGAACGTAATCTACTTGAAACTTGTTACGCCAGGGGAGGTCATTGGAATGATGTTCCATCCAGGTTGACAGAACGACACTTTTCTTGTTGCCATCCCATAAACGGTAAGATAACTTATTAATAGCTTCTGTCGTATTCTTAACAAAAATAACAGTATCTCGAGTAGGATCAGCATTAACAAATTTAAGAACAATGGACCGTGCTTCTTCGAAGATTTTTGAAGAAAACTGGGATTTATAACCTGTACCGCGATGAATAGATGAATACATGGCGGCAAAGCTATTAATCTCCTCCATGACGGAAACGAAAGGTGGGGTTGATGCAGCATTGTCAAAATTGATGGCCGTTGTGTACTGACCTTTGTAAAGAGGAATCTTTGTGTCGGCACCGATAATTAAATTTCGGTAATTTGACCGTGATAACATAAAACTTAAATTCATAATATCACCTCAATCTGGAAAATAGCTCTAGCTTTATTCTCTTTAGCATGATATTTCTCTGCAGAGAAAAAGGTGACTAAATTGAGCTACATGATATTGATTGAACTTAAACATACTAACCATGATATCCAATACAATTAAAGTGGAGGTAGGTATGAAAAAGACTGGTGAAATTCAAAAACATACTAAAGGTCTCAGCAGTGCTAAATATGATTCTCGAAGCGCAGAGTTTAAACAGGAACAAAAAAAGAGTAAAGGATTGAAAGAAAACGAGTCCTATGATTGATTAAGGAGCTCCTGTGACTGGGGATTAAAAAGGGCTGGAACAAAACCTCAAGATTTTGTTCCAGCCCTTGCCTTCCTTTACATTATTCGTAGCGCTCTTTAGGATTATTAGTTGTGTTCGTAGGCCCTTTTTTCTTATCATTATCAGAGTTTAAGCGATTGTCATCAAGATTGGCGGCATGAGTCCTTGATTTATCGGTTTTCTTGTTGCTCATTATCTCAAGTCTCCTTTCTAAAATTAGATTTCCCAAATTCTATAATCTAATGCCATTTTTTCTTAACTAATAAATTTTGAACCTAGGTATCCAAAAAACTATTGACTAAGTTATTTAAAGTATGCTTACTTAATGATAAGAAATCTGAAAATTAACACATATAATTAAGAAGGCAAAACTCCTCTGAGAGGAAAGTAAAGGAGATTATAGAATGCCATATACCAGTATTTTTGAGGAGAGGACATTTTATCGTCAAAATCATAGGTTAGAAACAGGGCTGAAAACATTGCTTTTTATCCATGGAGCTGGTGGTAATGGTGGGCACTGGATTTATCAGCTGGCAGGAATAAAAGGCTATAATTTAATAGCTCTTGACCTTCCGGGTCATGGCCGCTCAGAAGGGTCAGCAGCAGATAGTATAACAGCATATCGCGAATTTGTTTGGCAATTTACTCAAGTACTGAATCTGAAGAATATCATTGTGGTTGGGCATTCCATGGGCGGGGCGATTGCTTTAGATTTGACTTTGAAATATCCTGAATTCTGTATGGGGTTGGTTATTGTCGATAGTGGAGCAAGACTAAGAGTAAATCCTGCGTTATTAGAATTATTAGCAAAGGGAGAACAGCCTGTAGAAACCATAAAATTCTGCTATTCTAAGAAGGTCTCGTCAGACCTGTTAGCGAAAGCTAATCAAGAAATGAAAAAGGTTCCTAGCCATGTTTTTTTGGCAGATTTTAGAGCTTGCGACACGTTTGATATTGTTGATCATGTCAAAAGTATTCAACACCCTACCTTAATCATTTGCGGACAGGAGGATCGGATGACACCGCCAAAATATTCTGAGTACCTAGTTAAAAATCTACCTCAATCAAACTTAGCTTATATATCGGATGCAGGACACATGACAATGTTGGAACAACCCCATCAGGTGAACAAGGCAATCCTTAGCTTTTTAACCCAAAGTTTCTGACGGAAAGTATTGAATATAAATCCGCAATAACATACAATAATTGAAATCTAAAGATCGGGATAAAAGAGGGGTTATCAATGACGGTTGAGGAGAAAGTCTTACATAAGATTAGGGCACTGTTAAATTTAGCAAGAAATGGCGGAGATCCACAAAGTAATGAGGCCCAATCAGCTTTGCTTATGGCTCAACGTGTAATGGCCGAATATGGAATTAATGAAATTGAAGTCAGTGATTCAGTAATAAACCAAAGTAAAGAGATACTCGATGATTATGCCACAGAATTTGAGAAACTGTCGTGGTGGAAAAAGAAATTGGGTAAAGTGATTGCTCAGAATTTCAGGTGTTATTCTTATCTCAACAAGTGCAACGGATACACAAGGTTAGCTTTCATGGGATTAAGACAGGATGCTGAGATTGCGATCATGGCGTTTTCCTTTGCCACGGATCATATCCGGAGTGGGGCAGATAGATTTATGAAAGCGTACCGCAAGGAGTATATCTCCGAATTTGGGCTGCGCCCCAGTATTTCTCAACAAAGAGGGGTTCGCAACAATTATGTTGAGGGGTGGATTTCCGGTTTGGAATCTCAATATGATGAGCAAGTGAACAAGGAAGGATGGGGTCTTGTTCTTGTTAAGGATGAATTAGTAAATCAGGCTTATAAAGATCTGGGTTTAGAACGTGGAAGAGCAGCACAGCATGTCCGAAGAGAGAGTTCTGCGGGTAAAGCTGCCTATGCAAAAGGGTATAGCGATGGGAAGGGATTCAGTGCAGCAGCCCACGGGAGAATTAAAAGGTAATTTGCCATTTGGGTGATCCCAATTTATGATAGTAGATAGTGAAGCGTTTCTACTTTATATTTTGAGAATTATCATAGCTTTTGGCAGCTTTAAATCAAGAAAGGTTGATCATGCAAGATGGCAAACATTGAATTAATTGCAACGGCAGCTTTTGGGTTAGAATCTGTTGTGGCTCGAGAACTAAAAATTCTGGGCTATAACGATTTGACGGTAGAAAATGGGCGAGTTTTGTTTTCAACAAATGAGCTAGGAATTTGTCGCGCAAACCTTTGGCTGCGAAGTGCTGATCGAGTTTTGCTGAAAATGGGATCCTTTGAGGCTCAAACCTTTGAAGAACTCTTTCAGCAAACAAAATCACTTCCCTGGGAAGATTGGTTGCCTGAAGATGCTAATTTTCCTGTTCAAGGCAAGTCTATAAAATCAAAGCTCTACAGCGTTTCAGATTGCCAAGCGATCGTCAAGAAGGCCATTGTCGAACGCTTGAAAATAACCTACGGCCGAAACTGGTTTGAAGAAAACGGACCTCGTTATCAAATAGAAGTAGCACTCCTCAATAACAAAGTAACGTTGACCATTGATACATCAGGGTTAGGTCTGCATAAGCGCGGGTACCGACAATTGGCAGGACAGGCCCCATTAAAAGAAACTTTGGCAGCAGCCATGATTCAGCTGAGCTTCTGGAATAAAGAGCGAACATTGCTGGATCCCTTTTGTGGAACTGGTACGATCCCTATTGAAGCGGCTTTGATAGCGCAAAACAGAGCACCTGGGTTGAAAAGAAGCTTTGCTGCCGAACAATGGCCAACTGTTCCGAAGCACCTTTGGCAAGAAGCCTGGCAGGAAGCCTTAGATCTTTGGGAGCGCAATGTTTCACTGCATATTTATGGTTCTGATATTGATCCCAACGCACTAGCTTTGGCGAGAACTCATGCCAATGAAGCCGGTTTAAATGGTGTGATACACTTTCAGCGATTGCCTGTATCAGAGGTAAGGTCTCGGTTTAATTATGGTCATATTATAACGAATCCTCCTTATGGAGAGAGGTTGGGGGAGCTCAAAGATGCAGAGGGGCTCTATTTGGAACTCGGAAAAGTATTTCTTAGTTTAGAAAACTGGTCACTTCATATGCTGACAACTTATCAAACTCCGGAAAAACTTATTGGACGCCGTTGGGACAAAAGCCGAAAACTTTATAATGGGCGATTGGAATGTCATTATTATCAATTTTTTGGTCCAAAGCCGCCTAGAAAACCATTTTAAATTACATAAAGAACGGGTTATCTCAATTCATCAAGTTAATGTACATTTAAGAATTGGATAACCCGTTCTTATAGCTTATATGTAAGTATTTTTGTCAATTATTGAACTGTAACTGCAGGTTCTCCTTTCAAGGCACGTATGTCCTGCATGGCGCGGCTGACTTCTTCATCTAGTCCCTCAATGGCAATGATCACTGAGCCTTCAGAACCGTCGACCCCGCCGGCAGCAATACAACGGGCTTCGAGATCATAGAGGATTTCTAAAGCAGTTAATTCAGTTACAACGGACGCTCCGAGCATGGGTATAAGACCAACTTTATGCCCTATAGATTCATCAAGTGTCGACTCTGTCATAAATTCTACCGCTGCTTTAACATCAGGAATCATTTTCTCCAGCCCTATAGGGACGATGAGCTTTACACCGCGAGCATAAAGAATTCCTTGGGCTGCTCCAATGGTTCCTCCCATTGAATCGGAAACCATGACGGCAGCCAGACCTGTATGATCTACAGCGTTTCCACCTTTTATAAAAACGTCACCCTTTTTTAGCTTAGGCAAGTAATCCTTCCAAAAAATCTCTTGAACTTGACCTTTTTGAATAACAAAGGGAGTGGTTTTTTGAGTAGATTGACTTATGCCTAACTCTCCTTTAGTTACAATTCCCATTGTATAGCCCGATTTATCATTGATTTTAATACCCATCAGTTCTTCGGCTACAAAAGCATTGGTCGTACCGCCAGCCACGATGATTGTATGATTTTCTTGGGCATTAATGACATCAGGCATGGCCTTTACTCCTTTTGCTATAAGCCGTTTTGATTCGCTGGATGTTAAGGTGATCAGAGCTTTCATTAATTTCCTCCTTAGCTTATTTTTTTTGACAAGCCTAATGTATATGTTATACCAAAATTATAATATTATAAAGTTTGATTAGATTTTTGGTTAACCTTAGAAATTACTCTAAACTACTTTGTCTAATGTAACAATATGGGAATATTCGCATACATTAAACCAAGAAAATAACCCATAAATTACTAGAAATGGAGGAATATAGTATGGCATTCGGTGGAGCTGTTGATGGAGCATGTGGACCAAACTGGCTACCTGGTATTGCAGTTGTAGTTGTTATCATTCTTCTGCTTATCGCAATGGGCATTGTATTCTAATCAAAAAAATTAAATTAATTTCATTAATTTTTTAAATTAAAAAGAAATTTTCTCGTAGCTTGAAAGGAGGGGATTTCATGTACGGATACGGATACGGCGGCTGTGGAGTAGGAAATTATGTTGGTGTAGGAATCATCGCAATTGCAATTCTTATTCTCATTGCCCTGGGAGTAATCTTCTAATTAAAATTAAAGAATAAATATAAGGAGCATTTCTGCAAGGCTTTCTTCGGAAATGCTCTTTATTTTTTGAAAGTTAAGAACAATAATAAAACGAAATTTAAAAATATATAGAATATTGCTGAATGAGTAGTCATCAATTTATGCGATAGTATAATGAGAAATGATAATTTTACAAGCCCTTCAAACTCACTTAAACTAAAATGTGCAAAGATAATAAGTGAAGGAGGTTGGGGATTGTGATTTTAAGTATTATCGCTTATCTTTCCATTGGTCTTTTTTTGGGAATATCTATCTACAAAGCCGGTCAATATGCAAAAATGCCTTTCCATGGAAGAATGGACCTTTATCCTGTCCCAAAAGAAAAGGGGTTTGAACACGGGGGGTCCTATTATGAGGAAGTAACCTGGTGGAATAAACCGCATGAAGTTTCTCACATGAGAGAAATCGTCGAAATGCTCAAGGAAATGCTATTTATTAAAAAGTTATTTGAAAACCAGCGTCCCTTCTGGTGGATTTCTTACGCTCTTCATTTAGGAATTTATTTTATTATGGCTTGGACAATTTTATTGGTTATAGGTGCAATCTTTGAACTTAATGGAATTATTGTTGCTGCTGGAAGTTCGAACGTTCTAGGACTCTTAGTTTTTTATTTATCGGCATTGACCGGTTATTTCGGTCTCGCTTTAGCAGCTTTTGGTTCCGGAATGTTGTTTCTTCGCAGAGTATTTGATAATACCTTAAAAAAATACACAACACCCCAGGAATACTTTAATCTTTTATTAATATTTGCAGCACTCATTACAGGAATTTTTGCATGGGGACATGATTTGTCATTTGCTTATGCCAGGGAGGTTACAGCGAACCTCGTTACGTTTTCTCCTTTTGCTGCCAGCGGTATTTTAACTCTGCATATTATTCTTGTTGGCATTATGTTGACTTATATACCAATCAGCAAAATGAGTCACTATGTTGGAAAGTATTTCACATTCCATAAGGTCCTTTGGGATAATAACCCGAATCTAAAAGGAAGTTCCATTGAGCAGCAAGTGAAGAATGCATCGACATTTCGTCCGACCACATCTTGGTCTGCCCCTCATATTAAGGCACCGTCTGCACCCGAGAAATAATGGAGGGATCAAAGTATGTTAAATGAAAGAGATTTACGTCCGAAAGATATGGGGCGTCCAGCTGAGCAGCTTATTAAACTGGACAACCTCATACCTTTATTAGCACCTTACGATAAACCTGGGATGGAATCCCCTTTGACTGATCCCAAGCCGGCATGGAAAGAAAAATATTGTACTTCCTTGGATGGTTATGTGGGGATTGATACATTAACCCGTCCAAAAACAAAAGAGGAAGAGGATGAATTTGTACGCAAATTTCTTAGTGGCTTAGAAAAAATATTTTCGGATGCCAATAATGGAGTTTTGCAGCCCCTTTTGTTATCCTTTGAATATTGTGCAAAATGTAATACTTGTTCAGATGCCTGTCATATTTACACCGCTACCGGCAACAATGAATTGTATCGTCCGATTTTCCGTTCTGAAGTACTGCGTAAAATCGTTAAAAAGTATTTCACAAAAAGCGGTAAGCTGCTTGGCGGTTTTGTAGGGGCAGATATCGATGTTAATTGGGAAACCATTGCTCGGTTGGGAGAACTGGCTTATCGGTGTAATCTATGTCGGCGCTGTGCCCAGACCTGTCCATTGGGGTTGGATAATGCCATATTATCCAAAGAAATTCGCAAGATTTTCAGTCAAGAAATGGGAATTGCTCCAACTCCTCTTCATACAAAAGGTACTATGCTTCAATTAAAAACAGGTTCATCCACAGGGCTAAGTAAACCAGCCTTTTTGGATACTCTAGAGTTTTTAGAGGAAGATACGGAAGAAAAATATGGAATTAAGTTAAAGTTCCCTGTCGACAAAAAAGGTGCCGATATCTTGGTTCTGCACAATGCGGGAGAATTTATGGCTTGGCCGGAAAATCCTGTAGCCTTTGCAATTCTCTTTGATGCAGCAGGTTTAAATTGGACCTTAAGTAGTGAGATCATGGGTTATGACAGTGTTAACTACGGACTTTGGTATGATGATGTCCAAGCAAAGAAGATTGCGACCACGCAGATGAAGGTTGCGAAAGACTTTGGAGTAAAGAGAATCGTCGTTGCCGAATGTGGTCATGCGCACAAGGCTTCTATGGTTGCCGGTGATCGGATGACTTCTGATCGAATTCCTGTCGAGAGCTGCTTGCCGCTCTTATGGGATATGGTTAAGAATAAGAGCTTAAAACTCGATCCTAGTAAGAACAATTTTCCTGTAACCCTTCATGATCCATGTAATGTCGTACGTCAAATGGGTATCGTTGAGCCTCAGCGCAATGTATTGAAAGCCATCTGTCCTCAGTTTAGGGAGATGACACCTCATGGTGTTGATAACTATTGCTGCGGAGGCGGCAGCGGTTTCGCTATCATGAATTCTGCGAATTTCCCGGAATTCAGGACCCAAATAGCTTCTCGAATGAAATTTAACCAAATTTTGGGAGCTTTCAATGGTGTGATGGAAGATACTTCAATACCTAAGTATATCTGTGCTCCATGTTCTAATTGCAAAGGGGCAATGAGAGGTCTTCTAGAACACTATGATGCTACTGAGAAGTATAATCTTCAATATGGTGGCTTAGTTGAACTTATGGTAAATGCTCTCGTCAGCATGAAAAAGCCATTCCTTGAATTTTTAGAATAGGTAATTGCATATTAAATAATTAAACAATGGACCATTTCAGACAACTGAAATGGTCCATTGTTTAATTAAATTATTTTAGTGTTTGTCAGGTTGGGTTAATAATATTCATAGCTTCAACGGCTAATAAGCAAGGTCGAGTGATAGCCGATCACATCTCAGGAATCCCAAGCAGATTTGCTCCTGTAGAAGGAACTTCAGTTCTGCAATCCTTTGATTTGAATATCAAACGTACCAGACTGGGAGAGCACGAAGCCAGAAAACTTTGATATAATGGGGTTACAAGCGTAAGCAGCGGGTTGGACTTAACTCCATATTATCCATTGCATGCTAATATAATTATATTTATTGCAGAACATGATAGCGGACGCCAATTAGGGGCTCAAGTTTGTGAAGCGGGAGAGTGTCAAACGATTGAATGCATTGGTTTTTGACCATTTCAAAAAATACAACAAGATGTGCTCATAATTAATAATCGATATGGTACAATCTGTATTATATATTGTACGAATCAGGCACAAGGTGTTAAATTATGTACATGGACTAGTGTTAATTTACACAAGTGAAAAATTTCCCAGTGTCCAATGTTTGATTGTTCTCTTTAAAAGTTTAAGGAGGTGTTATTTGTGTTTATAGTATCAATCGATGAAGATCTATGCTCAGGTTGCGAATCTTGTACGGACGGATGCCCAGCTCACCTGCTTGGTTTTAGCGAGGATAAGGCTCATGTAACTGGTGATGAGACAGAGTGCATGGGATGTGAAAGCTGTATATCAGTTTGTCCAACTGGTGCCATCAGTATTACTGAAATGTAAGAAATCCATAAACTAGAAGACGGAGGGTGTGCCATGACAGAAAAAAATACGCCACTACTGGACGAGCTAGAAAAAGGTCAATGGCCCAGTTTTGTGACGGAAATTAAGCGCGCTGCGGTGAAGAGTGAAGCTGCAGGCGAATTGCTCCAAGTTTTGGAAAGATCTTATGTTGAGCGCAGAGGACACTGGAAACATGGTGGAATCGTCGGCGTTAGAGGTTACGGCGGCGGTGTTATTGGCCGTTATGTTGATGAGCCTCAAACTTATCCTAATGTTGCAGAGTTCCATACGATTCGTTTGCTACAGCCTTCTGGCTGGTTCTACAACACACAAACACTTCGCACTGTCTGCGATATTTGGGAGAAACATGGAAGCGGCTTAACCAACATGCACGGATCAACAGGAGATATTATTCTTCTGGGATGTAAAACTGAGGAAATCCAACCTACTTTTGATGAGTTTAGTGAAGCAGGGTTTGACCTCGGTGGTTCTGGATCTTGCTTAAGAACTCCTAACTGCTGCGTTGGACCAGGTCGTTGTGAACATGCTTGTTATGATACCCTTGAAGCATGTTATAATGTTACGAATGAATTCATGGATGAGCTTCATCGTCCTATGTGGCCATATAAGAGCAAAATTAAGTTCTCGGGTTGTGCCAATGACTGCACTTCATCAATTGCTCGTTCTGACTGTTCTGTCATTGGTACTTGGCGTGATACAATTAGAATTGATCAAGATGCTATTAAAGCTTATGTGTCTGAAGGCTTTGATATACAAGAAATGGTCTGCGACAAATGCCCAACTCGCTGTTTAACATTCAATGCTGAAACTCAAGAACTCAGCGTTGTTGGTGAAGATTGCACACGTTGTATGCATTGTATCAATATGATGCCTAAAGCTGTTCAACCAGGAAAAGAAAAAGGGGCAACCATTCTGATCGGTGGTAAGTCTACGATTGTTCAGTCTGCTTTCATGTCTTGGGTCATTGTACCATTCATGAAACTGGAAGCAGAAGACGATTTTGCAGAGTTTAAAGATCTTATGCGTCGTATCTGGGAATGGTGGGATGAATTCGGTAAGTCCCGTGAGCGTATTGGTGAAACAATTTATCGTTTAGGAATGACGAAATTCCTGAAAGCTATTGAAGTTCCTCCGGTGCCTCAAATGGTCTTCCGCCCACGTGCAAACCCATATGTGTTCTGGAACCAAGATGATCTTGATAAAAGTGGTACAGCACTTGATGGAACAAAGCTCTAATTTCTAAATAATAAGTAGCTAACGAGAGGTGGATAACGATGGCAATTTTAGATCAAGGACCTCCGCATTATAAAAAGATGCTTCCCCCGATTGTACAAGAAAATTATGGACAATGGAAATATCACGAAATTCCTCGTCCGGGCGTACTAAGACACGTTGCTGAAGGCGGCGCGGTTCTTCATAGTGTACGGGTAGGTACACCTCGTTTAGTCAGTATTGATTTTATTCGTGAAGTTTGCGTCATTGCTGACGAATATTGTGATGGATATTTGCGTTGGACGACCCGTAATAATATTGAGTTTTTAGTTTCTGATGAAGCTAAAGTTGAGCCTTTACTCGCTGAATTAGATGCAAAAGGTTTACGTGTAGGTGGAACTGGACGTTCTATCAGCAATATTGTTCACACACAAGGATGGGTACACTGTCATACACCAGCTACTGATGCTTCAGGTGTTGTAAAAGCTGTTATGGATGACTTGTATGAATATTTCAATAGTATGAAACTTCCTGCTAAGTTAAAAATGGGCTTAGCCTGTTGCTTAAATATGTGTGGAGCTGCACACTGCAGTGATATCGCTATTGTTGGTGTTCACAGAACTCCTCCGCGTATCAATCATGATGTTATTCGTAAGGGCACTGAGATTCCAAGCCTCGTAGCTAGCTGCCCGACCGGAGCTATTCGTCCAGATCCGAAGAATAAAAGCGTTGTCGTAAACGAAGACAAATGTATGTATTGCGGTAACTGCTATACCATGTCTCCAGCTATGGAAATTTATGATCCAAAGAATGATGGTATTGCGATTCTCATTGGTGGCAAAACTTCCAATGCTCGTACGGCACCATCCTTCTCCCGTATGGTTATTCCATTCTTACCGAATACTGCTCCTCGTTGGCCAGAAACAACTGCAGCAATCCGTAAAATTGTTGAGCTTTGGATTGCTAATGCTCGCAAAGGTGAGCGTGTTGGCGAGTGGGTTGAGCGTATTGGTTGGGAAAAATTCTTTGAACTGGCAGAGCTTCCGTTCTCTGAGATGTTGATCGACGATTATATCTTCTCCAGAGAAACATTCCGTACTTCAGCTCAATTTAAGTTTTAAGAGTAACTTGAAACTTAAATAATAATAATGAAAGCTGGTATTAAAAATGGCAAGAGGACCTGCAGATCCCGCTATCAAGGCTAAAGTTCTTGAATATCTTGGAACTGTTCAAAAAGCTAAAAGTAGAGACGTTGCAGTAGCAATCGGAGCTTCAAAAGCTGATGTTGACAACGCAGTAAAAGAACTTACTGCTGAAGACTTAGTAGAATACCTCTATATTACTACCACGTTTATCTGCTTAAAAGGCAAGGCTCAAACTCCAACTTAAGATGCCAGATCTTTTGATGGGCCATATTGATAGGAATTAATTATCTATGTGTATATAGACCATCCTAAATGCCCGGTGTCCTGTTTCTGCTGATTAAATCTGCATTATGGGATGGGGATTCAGGGTGGTCTATCTCATTCATTAGAGTTGCGATTTCTCTCCTGATTAAACTCTCCAAGAAAGGTGTGGGTATTATGTCATCACCATTCGTCAATGAGCAAAATTCAAGAAATGTCCCTCGCTTAGTAATTGGAGCGCCTCAGGGGCGAAGTGGAAAAACGACCTTTACCTTGGGTTTACTCAGAGCTTTTGCGCGGTCAGGAATGGCCGTACAGCCCTTTAAAAAAGGACCGGATTATATTGATGCCTGCTGGCATACTGCTGCTGCTGGCAACACATGTCGAAATTTAGACGCATTCTTTATGAAGAAAAACGAAATATGTAGTTCTATATTAAACCAGTCACGTAATCATAAATTAACAATTGTTGAAGGTGCTATGGGCCTTTATGATGGACTTGATTTAAAAGGAAGCAGTTCAACCGCTGAAATTGCGAAGATTACTCAGACACCGGTGCTCTTAGTGATGGATATGACTCGAACAACTCGCAGTGTCGCAGCAATGGTTATGGGTTATCAACATTTTGATCCGGATGTTAAAATTGTTGGGGTTGTTTTGAATAAAGTGGCACGAGCTCGGCATGAAAAAATAGCTCGTGAAGCTATTGAACAGTTTTGCAAAATTCCCGTGGTTGGAGCTATTCCCAAAGATGCAAACTTAACTATCCCCGATCGACACTTGGGGTTGATCACAAAAGGTGAAGTTGATGAGACCGATCAATTACTCGATTATTTTGCAGAGGTAATAAGTAAACATGTAGATTTAGCCAAAATACTAGAATTAGCTCGTTGTGCACCTGAACTACCGATTTATTCAGACTCGTTAATTCCTAATCAGGCTGGATGCAGTCTCAAGAATAGAGGAACACCAATGAAAATTGGTGTTATTCAAGATGCCGCCTTTAGTTTTTATTATCCAGAGAATATAGAGGCTTTAAAAGCGTTAGGAGCTGACATAGCTCCGATCAGCGCCCTTTCAGATAGTCGGCTTCCCGATGACTTAGATGGTTTATATATTGGCGGAGGATTCCCGGAGATATTTGCTGCAGAACTTGAGGCAAATGTAAGTTTACGTGAGGGAATTAGACAAGCCGGTGAAGATGGCTTGCCTATTTATGCAGAGTGTGGCGGGCTTATGTACCTAGGACGATCTATTTGTACGGCCACACAAACCTATGATATGGTGGGTTTACTGCCCCTTGATACTCAAATGGAAGGTAAACCTCAAGGCCATGGCTACACGATTATGGAAGCAACTGATGGACAGCCTTGGTTTTCAGAGAATACAATCATCAAGGGCCATGAATTTCATAATTCTAAAGTTATTAATTTAGCAGCTAATATGAAGTTTGGTTTCATTGTAAAGCGTGGACATGGGGTCGACGGACAGCATGATGGCATAAGCTATAAGAATGTTTTTGCTGCATACAATCATATTCATGCCTTGGGCTGTCCTGAATGGGCGGAAGGAATGGTGAAGTTAGCAGCAAATCATCACCAATCTAAGTGGGCACAGATCAAAACTATGTCTGTTTAGTAGTTTTTAACTATATGGGGCTATATATTAAAATTCATAATACTACCAAGTGATTAAAAAGCTTTCCAAATGGAAAGCTTTTCATTATTCTTCAATAAAATTGAAATATTTTCTTAAACCTTTTTTCGAAAAAATGAGTCTCCATCTGGCTAATAACCGTTTGGGGTGATATTATAATAGAGGTGAGTGTTGATTCGAGACTCATAGAAATATGTTGGTGAAATTCTTTCTTAGGCTATATTGTTACCTGCTATTCATTATATTTCTTTATGATCGGCGAATACACTCTATTCAGGACAGGCAAAGTAATCATAATGCTTATCCTATTCACTTATACTAAGTACGTATGGACATATTATTTGTATTAACTAATGCATGCCGGTCAGCTAATTATATAGGGATCTAGGAAGGGGATACATCATCATGGAACAACACCTTCTTGTTTTCAAAGAAGTGGCAGAAACAAGAAACATTACATTAGCAGCAAAGAAACTTCACATGAGCCAGCCCAGTATTAGCTTACAAATTCAAAATCTAGAGAATCAATATGGTGCCCGCTTTTTTGATCGAACCAATAAAGGTGTCACATTAACTAAAGAAGGTAAAATATTCTATGCCCATGTTCGAAGTGTGTTGGATATATTGTCCAACGCAAAAGAACAAATCAGTGCTCTGGCTAAAGACCAGAGGGGACTTATTTATCTCGGTGCAACATTAACTATTGGAGAATATATTCTTCCGAATATTTTAGCATTTTTATTTAAAACTCATCCGGATGTTGACTTTAAGGTTAAGATCGCTAATACAGAATCAATCTCGCAAGATGTCCTGGAAAAGAAATTGCATATTGGTCTTATAGAAGGACCAGTTCCCCAGCATAAGGATTTAAATGTCGAAAACTTTTGGGAAGATGAGCTGGTCGTGGTTATTTCCAATTTCCACCCTTGGGCGTCCAGGAAAAGCATTACTCTCGCGGAACTTCCTCATGAGCGATTAGTAACACGAGAGGATGGGTCGGGAACTCGAAAAGTCATGGAAATGGCATTGCTGGAAAGAGGTCTTGATCCGGAACAGTTAAATGTCTCAATGGAACTGGGCAGCACACAAGCGATCAAACAGTTAGTTTCCGCGGGGCTTGGCATAACGATTATTTCTTCATTAACGGTAAGCAAAGAAGCGGATCAAAAACTATTTAAGACCTTAAAGATCCAAGATGCACCTATATATCGGCCCCTTAGTATTCTCACCAATGCCCGAACCACGCAAACAAAAGACGAACGTATTTTAATTAACCTTCTTCACGATCATAGGCTTTTGTCCGATGTTTTAAGCAGGGACTATAATGAATTGGTAGATCTTGAGTAAAAAGGATTCTTGACGATACAGTGGGAAAAGAAAGGACGAGGACAAGTAGCTATGAATAATGACTGTCGGATTGGACTCGTTCAGATGGAATCAATTGTCGGAAATACTGAACGCAATTTCAATCATATAATCAATTTAACTGGTATTGCTCATAAACAAGGGATTTCTTTTCTTTGTTTTCCGGAATGTGCTTTAAATGGATATTCTCCTAATGATGCGGCAGAGATTGGAACTACCTTGGAAAGTCGATGGATTAAACAGTTAAAAGAATGTTCCCAAGACTTTAATATGACTCTTTTGGTAGGTATGGCTGAACAAAGAATAGATTCCCCGAGGCCCTATATATCTCAAGTGATCTTATCTCCGGAAGAGGATTCTAAAGTGTATCGTAAAGTTCATTTAGGGCGTAGTGAATTAGCCTACTTCACTCCTGGAAATGAATTTCCCGTTTTCTCAGCTCATGGTACTTCCTTTGCAGTTGGAATCTGTTGGGACTGGCATTTCCCAGAAACAGCTGCTATCTATTCCTTAAAAGGCGCGGAAATTTTGTTTGCCCCTCATGCTTCTCCTAAAATTGCAGGGGATCGTAAGCAGCTATGGTTACGTTATCTTGGAACTCGAGCATATGATAATTCCGTTTATATAGGAGCGTGTAATTTAATAGGGAGTAACGGAAAATCCAAAGAATTCAGCGGTGGAGTTTTAGTGATCGGACCAAAAGGAGAAGTTTTTGATCAAGATCACATAGGGGATGAAGGAATACTAACGGTTAATTTACCAGCTGATCGAATTAATCATATTCGCCGTCCAGAACGTTCCTCAATGCGTGATAGTTTTTTCTTGGCGGATCGGCGTAAAGAACTTTACCATGAGTTGATAGAATTGGATATCATTGATAAAGCCTGATGAACACAGAAAAACCCTTCCTAAATTTATAGGAAGGGTTTTCTATTCAAGTCAGAAAGAAGACTGTATTACCAGTTGTTGCGTGAACGAGGTTGAAAGCAATCCCTGCAATAGACCGGTCGATCACCGGAAGGTTGGAATGGAACGGTAGTTTCTTTTCCGCAAGTTGCACAAACTGCAGGAAACATTTCACGGGGTTGGCGCGAAAAACCGCCGTTATTTCTATTTTTTCTAGCAGCACGGCATTCTGGGCAGCGGCCAGGTTCATTTGTAAACCCTTTTTCTGCATAGAATTCTTGTTCAGATGCTGTAAATTCGAATTCACGGCCACATTCTTTACAAACTAAGATCTTGTCACTAAACATTAAAAAACCTCCGAAATTTAAATTTACCCGCGACATGGGAAGTTCAGAATCTTCCCACAGCCTTAGGCAATCGAGAAGGTTGTTTGACTTTCTAAATTCCTCAAGTACTTCGAGCAACTTAATTATATCGAACTGTCAAAAATTAGTCAATGCTTCCATAAGTGGCGAGTTTCTGGCAAATCTCCATCATAACTTCGGTGTATTTGCATAACAATAAGTTTAAAGACATTTTTGGAGCCTGAAAGACTGGGGATGATGACTATGAAAAATTATGAGATTAATACTATTCCTAAAAGAATTATTGGAATGCAAAATCTTGAAGAGATATTTAATCAGAACGGCTATTTAGTATGCCAATCCAGTGGAGAGAAGATCTATAATTTTGACGACATTGTTGCAGTTTTTCTACCAATTAATCCAGCAACTGATCAGGTTGTGGCTGTACATAATAAATATGCTCCTGAATTTATCCGAAAATGTGTTTTATCAATGATTGAATTATAGACAAAGGAGCTACCCATAATAGTACTTTTATCATCTAGTTATCTTAGATGATAAAAACTATACTTATATTGCATGAGAAGAGCAGTCTTTATGCCTCTTCATAGAACGCATTAAATACCTTTGTTACGGCCAGGTGGTCTTTGACACCTCCTAGTTCCCTCACTGAATGCATAGCCAGGATGGGGTTACCAATGTCAACAGAACGAATTGGCAGATGCTGACTGCTGATTGGCCCAATTGTGGAACCGCCTCGTTCATCGGAACGGTTAAAAAATGTTTGAACAGGAACATTCACTGACTGACAAAGAGATTTAAAAACAGCAGCAGATTCTGCATCTGTAGTGTAACTCTGGTTAGCGTTAATTTTAATCACTGGGCCGCCATTCAGGATGGGATGATGAATAGGATCATGTTTTTCAGTTGAGTTAGGGTGCAGAGCATGAGCCATGTCGGCTGAAATTAGAAAGGAATGATCTAAGGCTCGAAAATAGTCTTCCCGGTCTTTAGCTTGTGCCAGCAGTATTCTTTCAAGAACATTAGAGAGAAGAGGTGAGGCGGCACCTTGCTTTGAAGTGCTGCCGCATTCTTCATGATCAAAGCAAGCGAGGATCTGGGTTGTTAACGATGGTTTAGCTTTGGCAATAGAGTAAGTTCCAGCATGAATCATGGCTAAATCATCTAGACGAGGGCTGGAGATAAACTCCTGCTGCAGTCCTACAAAGCACCCTTTATCAGATTCATAGAGAAACAAATCAAAATCAAGAATATCATCAGGTAAACATTCCAGTTCTTTCGCAAGGAAATGAGTGATTGCACCTTTACTTTGCAAATCTTCAGTAATCTGAGCTAATAACGGCAACATATCCTTTTGTCGATTTAGTTCCATGCCTTCATTAATTTTGCGGTTCATATGTATGGCAAGGTTTGGGATCACCAGCAAGGGTTGATCGGTATTAATGAGTTTTTTTTGAGGCTGAAAATGAGACTTTCCACGAAGAATGATTTGGCCCGCTATGGAGAGCGGACGGTCCAGCCAGGTATTAAGAATAGGACCTCCATAGGTTTCTAAATTTAATTTCAAATAATGACTTTCGACGGATATCTCCGGTAAGGTTTTAATCCGAAAGCTCGGACTGTCCGTATGGGCTGCGATGATGCGAAATCCGTGTTGCTTAGGTTCACCCTTGCCGATCACAAAGGCAATTAAAGCAGAATTATTGTGAGTGACAAAATATTTCCCCTCCTTGGTCAAGTTCCATTTTTCAGCAAAAGATAACTCTTGAAATCCTTGGGGGACAAGAATCTTCTTTATGCTTTCAACAGCATGAAAGGATGAGGGGCTTTCATGAATAAAATCTAGTAGTTCTTGAGCAAATGCTTTTTCAGTTTCATTTAAATACATTGAAGACAATTTTAGGCCCACCTTTCATTTATATATAACTTTGGCTATCAAGGCCAAGATATAAGGGAAACATGGCTGATTAAAGTTAACACTTTCGCCAATAAAACTTTTTTTCCTTCTAAAAATTTTTTTGAAATTAAAGGATATAAGTGCTGTATTATCGAAAAGTGATAAAAATTAAATGTAGATTTAAAATAGAATTGTGGGATTGATTTGGAGATAAATCTTAAAGATGCTCGTATGGAAACACTTGAAAATTGTGATTTACAGGATATCACAGAAATGTGGAATCGTTGTTGGCGCGGGTATTATTATGATATGTCATATTCAAAAGATCATATGAAAGTTTGGCTTGATTTAAGTCAGGTCTCTTTGCAGCATTCTCTGGCTATTTTAGATAAACGGCGTGTTGTTGGTTTTGCCTTATTAGCAGTTGAGGAAAAGGATGGCTGGATCGCAGGAGCTTGCATCGATCCGGAATACCGTCGTTATGGTCTTTTTACCTTGCTTATAAAATCTCAACTGAATCTTGCCAATTATATGCGTCTGCAAAGGATTTTTCTTGAAGTTCTGGAACAGAATCCTGCACGCAATATTTATCAAACAGTTGGTTTTAAAAGTATGCGGCAGCTAAATGTCTATCGGGCCACCACTAGAACGATATATGATAGACAACGTTTAACAGCGCATCCCCTTAAGCAGACATCTCCTGAAGAGTACTTCAAAATCCGTAAAACTACTTCTTTCAAACCGGCTTGGCAGCGCAGAGAGAACTATCTTAAACGTTACTCTAATCTATGGGCATTAATCAATCAGGCGGGAACAGCAGGCGCCTTATTTGCAGGTGACAAAAGCGGCCCCTTACTGGATTTATGGAGCGTGAACCTGACAGGAGCGGAAGAGCTGATTCCAACTATGCTGCGAAGGGGTGGGAAGTCGTTGATACTTACGAATCAGCCCAATGATTGGGTTTTTTCATTTTTACTTAATTACGGAATTATCCCGAGTGCTAAACAAATTGAAATGTGCATTGAACTGTCATAATCTTTCGAGTAGATACATAAACTATTAAAGTCCGATTCATTTGATGTCATTCAGAAATTTTGAAGGAGGAGTTCAATGACTCAAAGAGAAATAGTATTGATAAATGCAATTTTAGAATCTATAGGACTGGAATCTCTTAAGTCTGTTCCCTCAAGTCCAAGAAGTATAAGAAGAATCTAAGAAAGGGAGCGATAGTTTGCTCTGTGTTCTAATTCTAAAGTGTAACCTGATTAGCCCATACTCATGCGAAAGATTTCAAATCTAAAAGCGAGATTCTTAACTCAAGAACCTCGCTTTTAGATTTGAAGTTTTTAAACTAAAGATTATTTTAATACAAATAAGAATGGAGTGATATGCAATTGGCACTTAGTGTACTTGGTATAGCCTGCAGTCCAAGGCGTAAGGGCAACACTACAAATTTGTTATTAGAGAGTATAAATGCTGCTCAAGAAGAAGGACATCACACTGAGGTAGTGTACCTGTCTGAATTAAATATGAGCCCATGCCGGGGATGCGGTGCTTGTTCAGCTAAAGGAGTTTGCGTTATTAACGATGATATTGCCATACTTCAAGATAAATTAATAGTTCTTGATCGTCTAATAATTGCGGCACCTATATATTTTATGGGTGTCAATGCTCAGGCTAAAATCATGATCGATAGAATGCAGCCCTTTTGGGCTCGTAAATATCTTCATCAACAATCAATAGTCAATCCGTCTGGGGAGAAGCGGGCAGGGATGTTCATCTCAACGGCTGGCACCAAATTCCCCTATGTATTCGAGTGTGCGGAACGTTCCATTAAGACTTTATTTACGATGTTGGATATCGAATATTCTCAGACCTGTTTATACAATGGAGTGGATAAAGCCGGAGAAATCGCCGATTACCCTGATTTCTTTGCTGAAGTCCGCAGGAAAACCGAGACTCTCTTAATGGAACGTAGATAACAAGGGAGTTCAAAATTGAGAGCAGGGAGACCCGTATCTAAATTGTCTGAAATATGTTATACTCATTTAAAAGGGAAGATTATCCATTCGCCCTCACATCAGTGTGAGGGTCTTTAAGTCAAATTCAATGTTTTTCAAGGAGGATTAATGAAAATGAACATCGAAGATCGCTATCGTTTATGGTCTGAAAATCCCTATTTTGATGAAGAAACGCGTTTAGAGGTAAGAGGAATCACTGATCCGCAAGAAATTGAGGATCGTTTTTATACCGACTTGGAATTCGGAACCGGCGGTTTAAGAGGAATTATTGGTGCAGGCACTAATCGAATGAACAAATATGTTATTCGCAAGGTAACCCAAGGGTTGGCAGAATGTGTTTGTGATCATGGGCCTGAAGGAATGGAGCAGGGTGTTGTGATTGCTCACGATTCTCGTAGGTATTCTCCGGAATTTGCTCTTGAAGCCGCATTGGTACTTGCTCAAAATGGGATAAAAGTGTACCTCTTTGATGCCCTGCGTCCTACGCCGGAACTTTCTTTTGCCGTACGTCAGTTAAAGGCTCTGGCAGGTATCGTAATAACGGCAAGTCATAATCCCAAAACTTACAATGGATATAAAGTATATTGGGAGGATGGCGGGCAAGTACCTCCGACAAAAGCTGACCAAATTCTGGCACGTATTGAAGCCCGGGAAAATTGGCTGGGAATTGAGCCCATGTCAATCACTGAAGCTAAACAACAGGGATTATTACAAATCATAGGCGAAGAAATTGATAGTACATATCTTAACCGCGTAAAAAGTTTGGCCTTACATCCTGATTTAGATGCCCTAAAAGGCGGAAAGCTCAAGATTGTTTATACACCTCTCCATGGAGCAGGAAATCACCTGGTGCGCAGAGCATTATCAGAACTTGGATTTAGTTCCGTGAGCGTTGTGAGAGAACAAGAGAACCCTGATCCGGATTTTACCACCGTACCCTATCCTAACCCGGAAATTCCTGCTACCTTTGAGCTTGCCAAACAGTATGGGAGAAAGCTGAATGCAGATCTTCTTTTAGCTACGGATCCCGACTCTGATCGTTTAGGTGTAGCTTTACGTACTCATCAAGGTGACTATGTTCAGCTTACGGGAAATCAAATTGGTGTTGTCTTAACTTATTATGTGCTATCTCAGAAAAAGGCTTTAGGAGCTCTACCTGACAATGCTGCTATTATTAAAACGGTTGCCTCAACGGATTTAGCCGATGAGGTTGCCCACTATTTCCAGGCTCGTGTTGAAAATGTTCTGACTGGATTTAAGTTCATTGCTGAAAAAGAAAAGGAAATGGAAGAAGGTGGCTGGGGAACCTTTCAATTTGGTTTTGAAGAAAGCTATGGTTATTTAGCAGGAGACTTTGTAAGAGATAAAGATGCCATTATTGCTTCAGTCATCTTGGCGGAAGCAGCCCTTTATTATCAAGAGGTTGAAGGGATTAATTTTTTTGATGTGCTTGAGAACATATATCAAAAATTTGGCTACTATCTTGATGATCAAGAATCTCTTGTACTTGCAGGCAAGCGTGGGAAAGAAGAAATGGCTTTGATCATGGATTCTTTCCGACAGGAAGAGATATCCCAGCTGAGTGGAATCCCTGTTGCTAAAATTGACGATTATGAGCGTCGAGTTAGAAAAGATTCGACAACTGGAGAGACCTATGATCTTCAGCTTCCTCGTTCAAATGTATTAAGGTATTCCTTTGTCGGTGGAGGATTTGTGATGGTGCGGCCGTCCGGAACAGAACCTAAGATTAAATTTTACTTTTCCGTCAAGGCAGACAACTTGACCGCAGCAAAGGATAGTCTGACAAAGGTTAAAGATGAGGTTATGAATCGGATTGCGAAAATTAGATCTGTCATTGAAGCTTAATATCCCGAGGTGAAGAAGATATAAGAATTTTTCATAGCAAACCCTAGAAGCCGGTTACGTGCGTAATATCTGTTGGAGGAGACGAGACTATGAATGAAGTGGTTAATGGCTACTTCTCAGACCATCAGTTGATTAATCCGCAAGCTGAACTACCATAATAAATTCATGAAATGTGAAATTGATAGGAATTTAATTTGTCAAGGCCGCTTAAACAGTGTTATGGTAGCCAATAGAGGTACATTGGCGGAGGTATGATGATTGCCCCCCACGCTAAACTTGATGATGGTTTATTTGATGTTGTTATTTTGGGGAATTTTTCTGCTTGGACGATTGTGAGGCATATTCCGAAGATTTATCGAGGTACGCATCAAAAAATACCGGGAGTAAGTTTGTATCGCGGCAAGACAATAAGAATCACTTCGGAAGAGACGGTTCTCCTTGATCTTGACGGTGAACAGCCAGGGCGAGGATCGATTCATTTCAAGCTAGACCCCAGTCGACTTTGTCTATGGTGTCCTCAAATTTGATTCAACGACCTCAAAGCGTTTCATTCCATTTTGCAGCAAGGTGGAATGGGATGCTTTTTTTACTTTTCACTATACATAGTACTTAGGCATTTTGACAACTCGGCTTTGTCTCTGTGGCGGAGTTCTAACTTTAGAGTGCAATTTGCATAGTTTTTTCCGGAAGGTCAATATTGGTCAGAAAAAGTCTGACCAATATTGACCTTCCGGAAAAAAAGGATTATAATTTTGTCATGAAGGAAAAATAGTATTATATGCAAGAAAGGATACATGTTAAAAGGCATGAGGAATATGAGGTGAGAGTATGGATTTTAAAGACTATTATGCTGTTCTTGGTGTTTCAGCTGATGCTGATGATAAAACTATAAAAAAAGCATATCAGAAGCTGGCCAAAAAATATCATCCTGACGCCAATCCAGGTGATAAAACGGCCGAAGAAAAATTTAAAGAAGCAACTGAAGCTTATCAAGCGATAAGTGATCCTGAAAAACGTCGTAAATACGATGAGCTGCGGCAGGATTATCAACAATGGCAAGCTCGTGGAGGCCGTGGAAACTATAATTGGGATCGATGGCAGTCAAATCCCAGCGGAGGCAGTTATACCTATACCATGTCTCCTGAAGATTTTGCGGACATCTTTGGTGGCTCAGGAGGAATGGGCGGCTTTAGTTTTGGAGGAGAAGGATTTTCTGATTTTTTCTCAACACTTTTTGGGGGAGCTGCGGGGCAAAACTCTGGCTTTGCAGGAGCATCGAATGTAGGACGTACTCAGCAAGGTCAGGATATTGAAGTAGAAGTACAAATTACTCTCCAAGAAGCTTATAGCGGGACTACCCGGGTTATTCGTACAGGTGAAAAGCAAATTGAAGCCAAAATTCCAAAAGGGGTGCGTACTGGATCAAAAGTACGGCTTGCGGGTCAGGGGCATCCAGGATTTGCAGGCGGAAAAGCCGGTAATCTTTATCTGAAGATAATCATAACCCAGGATTCACAATTTGAACGTGATGGCGACAATTTAAAAACGAAGGTTTCTATCGACTTTTATCGGGCGATTCTGGGCGGCGAAGTCAGTGTTCGAACCTTTGGCGGAGAGTTCCTCTTAAAAATTCCGCCCCTTTCCCAAAGCGGCAAGAAATTCCGTTTGAAAGGAAAAGGTATGCCGAATTTGGAAAAACCTTCTCAACAAGGAGATCTCTATGTAGAAGTTTTAATTACTCTTCCGGACAACCTTAGTGAGAACGAACTGTCAACTCTTCGTGATTTGGCTAAGAAACGAGGAATCAATGTATAAGGATTAACTTAACTTGAGAGGAGTGAAGAATTATGTCATTTGATACTAACCGTTTTACTCAGAAATCCCAGGAGGCAATTGCTAATGCGCAAACAATGGCAGAACGCAATGGGAACAGCTTAGTAGAACCAGAACATTTATTACTCTCCTTATTAGAGCAAGGAGAAGGAGTTGTACCTCAAGTACTGACTAAACTCGGCATTGCTGTAGGTGCTTTAATTCAGACAATTCGTCAAGAAATCAACCGCTTTCCTCGTATCAGCGGTTCTAATGTTCAAATGAGCATTTCCCCTCGTTTAAGAACTGCCTTAGTGGCAGCTCACGACGAAATGGCAACTTTTGGTGATGAATACGTCAGCACTGAACACTTATTGCTGGGAATCTTCGAAAAAGCCGGAGGGGCTGCCGATCAAATCCTGCGCAAAAACGGTTTAACACGTGAAAGCTTGCTTCAGGCATTGCGGGAGATCAGAGGAACACAAAGGGTCACTAGCCCTAACCCAGAAGGCACGTACGCTGCCCTGGAGCAATATGGGCTTAATATGGTGCAACTGGCGCAGAGAGGACGTCTTGACCCGGTTATTGGGCGTGACGAAGAAATTCGCAGGGTTATTCAGACCTTATCCAGACGTACTAAAAATAATCCTGTGTTGATTGGTGAGCCGGGAGTTGGCAAGACCGCAATTGTCGAGGGATTAGCGCAAAGGATTGTCAGAGGGGACGTTCCTGAGGCGATAAAAGATAAGCAAGTAATTGCTCTGGATTTGGGAACTATGATTGCAGGTGCTAAATATCGGGGAGAATTTGAAGAACGCCTTAAAGCCGTGCTTAAGGAAATTAAAGAGCGTGAAGATGTTATTTTGTTTATTGATGAATTGCATACTGTGGTTGGTGCAGGAGCTGCTGAAGGGGCTATGGATGCCAGTAATATGCTTAAGCCGATGCTCGCCCGTGGGGAGCTTAGTATGCTAGGGGCAACAACTTTGACTGAATATCGCAAGCATATAGAGAAGGATGCTGCCCTAGAACGACGATTTCAGCCGATTATGGTGGAGGCTCCCAGCGTAGAAGATACGATTTCAATTTTGCGGGGTCTCAAAGAACGCTATGAAACTCACCATGGAGTGCGGATTACCGATGGGGCTATTATTGCTGCTGCTGTGCTGTCTGACCGATATATCAGTGATCGTTTCTTGCCGGATAAGGCTATTGACTTAATTGATGAAGCTGCTGCACGCATGCGTATGGAAATTACCAGCGATCCCTATGAATTAGACCAGATCAAGCGCCGGATGATGCAGTTGGAAATCGAACGGGAGGCTCTTAAGAAAGAAAAGGATGAGGCTAGTAAGGAACGTCTGGACAAGATCGAGCAAGAGTTGGCCAATCTTAAAGAAGAGCGATCGGGAATGGAGGCTCAACTGCAGGGAGAGCGGGAAATTTTGATTCGAATTCAGCAGTTGAAAGAAGAAGTTGATCGATCACGTACCTTAATGGAGCAGGCACAACAGCAATTAGATTATAATCGGGCTGCAGAGTTGCAGTACGGTATTATACCGAATTTAGAGAAAGAACTAAAAAGTACAGAAGAAAGGCTTCAAGTTACCATGAATGCCTTGTTAAAACAAGAAGTCGTAGAGCAAGATATTGCCGAAATTGTCGCGACTTGGACTCATGTTCCTGTTTCGAAGCTTATGGAAAGTGAAATGCAGAAGCTTATTCATATGGAAGAGAGAATTCATCAGCGAGTGATTGGTCAGGATGAAGCTGTTCGAGCGGTTGCCGATGCCGTTCGCCGAGCACGTGCGGGCTTGCAAGATCCCAATCGTCCCTTAGGTTCATTTCTTTTCTTAGGTCCGACAGGGGTCGGGAAAACTGAGCTCTCAAGGGCATTAGCAGAATTTCTTTTTGATGATGAACAAGCCATGGTTCGCATTGACATGTCCGAGTATATGGAAAAGCATACCGTATCACGCTTAATTGGAGCTCCCCCGGGATATGTAGGTTATGAAGAAGGAGGACAATTGACGGAGGCTGTTCGCCGAAAACCTTATAGTGTTATTCTGTTTGACGAGGTTGAAAAAGCCCATAGTGATGTGTTTAATGTACTGCTGCAGCTTTTAGATGATGGACGATTAACAGATGGTCAAGGGCGGAATGTAAATTTTAAGAACACCGTTGTTATTTTAACGAGCAATATTGCCAGTCCTACAATTCAAGAATTAACTCAGCGCAACGCATCAAAAGAAGAAGTAAGGTCTGCCATTAATGAAGAACTTCGTCACTATTTCCGGCCGGAATTTTTGAACCGACTTGATGAAGTCATTGTCTTCCATCCCCTTGGCAGAGAGCATATTGGTCAAATTGTGAATATCCAGCTCGGTCAGTTGCGCAAACGTTTGAATGATAACAAACTCACTCTGGAACTAACAAATGCTGCCAAGGAAAAGCTTACAAATGAAGGGTATGACCCAATATACGGTGCAAGACCGCTTAAGAGAGTGATTCAACAGCGCTTACAGAATCCCTTAGCCCTTAAACTTTTGCAAGGAGAATTTAAGCCCGGACAAGAGATTCTTGTTGATGTGGACCAATTTGGAAACTACGCCTTTTTTTCAAAAAAAGTCATTTAATATGTAAGGCAATTAACTTTAAAAGTAAACTGCAGGTTCAAAGACCTGCAGTTTTACATACTGAGCATTACCGACATTCCATACTTTTCTGAAAGAGTGTAGCTATGCATTGTCAGTCAATTATTTTAAAGTGTAAGGACAGAATAACTAGTGGAAATCTTGGCTTCTTTTAGAAACTAAAGGTATAATGTAAGGAGATAAGCTGAAAGGTAAAGTGAGGAGAAACTAGTGCATGACAAAACAATAAATTGTCCAACCTGGCAGGGTCAAGAAGGGCAGGGCCGCTGTCAAATTTCTTTAACTCTCCAAAATACGGGGAGTGGGATTAATGGCCTTCTTATTGGTGGCGAAAAACCTCATATCGGGGGAGTGGTTCTGGCGCTGCCTCGTCTAAGCCTGAAGGGACAAGGATGGAGTTCAGATCTGTTTATAACACCTGTTCCAGGACATAAAGATGTTGATGTAGCCCGGATTGTTGCCGATTCATTAGCCCGTGAATTGAATTGTCCGGTAGTTGTTACTGCGGGAATCCATTCCGACAAGCTTAGTCAAGAAGAACTTCGTTTAATAATCAGGCACTGTGAATCACTGGCGGAGTCCGGGTTAGCTGCGCTTAAGCAGGTTAATATATAAAGAGGTGAAACCATGCACGCAAATTTACGACAATTTATTGAAACTCTCCGGCGAGAGAAGCAACTTGTAGAAATAGAGGCAGAAGTCAATCCCTATCTTGAACTAGCTGAAATTCATCGTCGAATCATTGAGAAAGAAGGTCCGGCTTTACTCTTTAAGCGTGTCAAAGGCAGCCCTTATCCTGTTGTAACTAATTTATTCGGGACACGAAAACGTGTAGATATGGCTGTTGGAACAAAGCCTGAAGAAATAGTTAAGCGGGCTGTTTCGGCACTGCATCGCTTGCTGCCTCCTAGGCCATCCACCTTATGGCAGGAAAAAGATTGGATTCTCTCTCTTGCCAAAAGCGGCATGCGTGTCATCAAAGCTAATCAGGCTCCGGTTCTTGAGATTAAAGAGAACAGCATAGATTTAACGACACTTCCTGTTTTAACAAGCTGGCCAGAGGATGGCGGTCCATTTGTTACCTTGCCCCTTGTATATACCGAACATCCTTTAACACGTGAACATAATTTAGGAATGTACCGCATTCAAATCTATAATTCTCAGCAAACGGGTATTCATTGGCAGATACAAAAAGGCGGGGGATTTCATTATCATGAGGCAGAACGTTTAGGACAGGATCTTCCCACAACTCTATTTTTAGGAGGACCGCCTGCTCTGATTCTGTCGGCTATAGCGCCACTTCCGGAAATGCTGCCTGAGCTCATCTTCACGTCATTTTTGATGGGAGAAAAACTTACTAAAGCTAAAATACCCAATCATCCCCACTCAATCCTATCCGAGTGTGAGTTTGCAATCTGCGGAAAAGTACCGGCTAACATACGTAAACCGGAAGGGCCATTCGGTGATCACTATGGCTATTATTCTTTGACACATGATTTTCCTGTTTTTGATGTACATACCATCTATCATCGCAAAGACGCAATTTATCCTGCTACTGTCGTAGGTAAACCACGTCAGGAGGATTACTTTATTGGCGAATACCTCCAGTCATTGTTGTCTCCCATGTTTCCCGTTGTTATGCCAGGAGTCAAGGCACTTTGGACTTACGCTGAAACAGGCTTTCATGCTTTAGCAGCGGCTGTTGTTCGGGAGAGCTATCACCGCGAAGCATTGGCCCATGCTTTCCGTATCTTAGGTGAAGGGCAGCTTACTTTAACGAAATTTTTAATCCTTACCGATGTTCAGCTTAATTTACAAGACTTTAAAAACCTTCTGGAAACAGTTTTAGCTCGGTTTGAACCGCAATCAGATTTATTAGTCCTTCACGAAACCTCCATGGATACTCTGGATTATACTGGCAGGCGTCTAAATCATGGGAGCAAGGCGATCATGCTCGGCTTAGGCAAACCTAAGCGAGAACTGCCTATCCAACCTCCGGAAGCATCCTTATCTGGAGTTTTCAGAATCAGGTCATTCTGTGCAGGCTGCTTATTAATTGAAGCTCCTTCATTTGAATCATCACCTCAACTGGCTGAGGATGTCCTACAGCAGCTCCAATTTGGATCCTTTAAGGAATGGCCTCTGGTGATTTTAGTTGATGATTTGAATTTAGCCTCAGATAGTGCAGGATTTCTTTGGCAAGTTTTCACTCGTTTTGATCCTGCACATGATATTTACGCTTCAACGGAAATTATTAAACACCGCTTGGTTTACCGCGGCCCAATATTAATTGATGCTCGAATGAAACCAGGCTATCCGGGTGAAGTATTGCCAGATGAAACAACAGTCAAACTTGTTAACCGTCGCTGGAAAGAATACGGATTTTATTAAGGCGATTATACTCAAACAAGCTTCGATAAAGAGACAAGTAAGCAGAATTTCTGATCCGAGCATCATTGATTTAGAAATTCTGCTTATTAGTATTTAGCTACTTATGGGGAATTTATTTCTAGAATCAAGAATAATTTAAGGTTTATTTACACATCCTGAAACTGTCATGTAAAAACAAATTTCATAAAGGAGGGATCTAGATGCAGTTGAATGAAATCGAAACTAAGAAAGTCCTTGACCAAGGTATGTTAACCAGAAGTGTTATTGAAACCGAAACTGCGATGAAAAAGTGCCAACTGTATAATGAAATGGCGAAAGACCCTGCTGTTAAAGGATTTTTTAAAGAACAGGCTAAAGCACTGGATGATGTAGTAGGGCACTTTAAGAGGGGAATTGTTGAGCTCCAATAGAAAGGGGGAAAACAACGTGAGTCAATTTACAGATTTAGATATGCTTTATGATTACGAAAAAGACGCATCCGCTGCAGCAATGGGCTATATGACTTTAGCCACTCGGGCTCATAATGCAAGTCTAAGAGATATATACTTACGCTTAGCTAATGAAGCGACTAACGCTCATAGTAAGGTTAGCAAATTAATTAACCAAAGCGGCGGGATAGCTTAATGCCATAAATTGGTGAAAACTCGGCTGGCGCTCCAAGTAAGGCGGGCGGCTGCCATAGTTGCACTTATGCGCCGCTATAAGGTTATATCGAAGGTTTATTCATTTCGATAGTAAAATAAAGAACCGGGAAAATTCCCGGTTCTTTATTTTACCTTAAAACATTAATCAACCTACTGCTTTCCGTGAACGATAGAGTGCTGTCTTATGGCGAATTCGTTGGATTGCATTATCTAATGATTTGGGGTGCAGTCCTAAGTGTTCGGATACTTCACGTTGTTTAAATCCGTGAATGAAATAATGCTCAAATACTAAACGCTCGAGATTTGATAAGTTTTTATTCAAATCTTGGATCATGGAGCATATTTCATCATTAGCGATAACCGTTGACGCCGGATCTTCAACATTGGGTAATAACTCCAAGAAGCTTGTGTCCTCAGAATCAGAGACAACGTTATTGAGAGAATACGCTTCATTTAAGTTTGTGTGTTTTTGCCGGGTGTATTTACGGAGACTGTCTATAAGTTTCCGTTTAATGACCATTCTTAAAAAATGAAGGAAAGGAATTCCGGAATCCTCATCGTAGGATATGATGGCTCTGTAAATTGCAATTCGTCCTTCTTGAATTAGATCATCAAAATCAGCTCTGGGTAAAAAATATTTAGACGCAATCATGCGAACTTCAGGCTCATAATATTGAATTATCTCATTCAAAGCGCGTTTATTACCTGAGCGCGCAGCTTCTAGCAGAGTAGTTTCCTTAACATCTAAGGTGCTAATGTTCGAAGTCATGGCACTCAACTCCTTGTCATAAAATAGGCAAGCACATTAAAGTTTAATGAATTTTATGCTCTTTGACAAGGATATTTTTGTGGATAACTCACCAAACTATGGAAATTATGATTTAAAAGATTTTATCAAATTTGCTGTCTCAATGGCTGTCATAGCAGCATCAAAGCCTTTATTTCCAGCCTTGGTTCCGGCACGTTCAATGGCTTGTTCAATACTGTCTGTTGATAATACTCCAAAGATGACAGGGATTCCAGTTTGTAAGCCAACTTGGGCGATGCCTTTGCTTACTTCGTTGCTAACCAGGTCAAAATGAGGAGTGGCTCCACGGATAACGGCTCCAAGACATATAACGGCATCATATTTATTAGAGAGGGCCATTTTTTGCGCGACTAAAGGAATTTCAAAAGCTCCCGGTACCCATGCTAATTCTACGTCATTTTCGAGGATACCGTGTCTGCGCAGTGCATCCATTGCTCCGGAGACTAATTTACTGGTAATGAATTCATTAAAACGGGCTGCAATAATTCCTATCTTAAGACCTTCTGCCAATAAATTTCCTTCAAATGTTTTCATTTGTAATACATCCTTTCACTAGCCAGTTTAGTATTTAGAAGTTCTTAATTTTGACCATTGCAGGGGATTAAAGTACTTCAGTCAAAAAGTGTCCCATTTTTTGCTTTTTAGTACAGAGATATTTAGTGTTTTCCGGTTTGCTTGATACTTCTAAAGGAACTCGTTCCACGACTTTCATACCATATCCTTCCAAACCAACGATTTTCCTTGGATTATTGGTCATTAAGCGTACTTGAGAAATCCCAAGATCTGCTAAAATTTGAGCGCCTACACCGTAATCTCTCAAGTCTTCTGGAAAGCCTAAAGCGAGGTTGGCTTCGACAGTATCTTTTCCTTCTTCTTGCAGTTTATAGGCTCTTAATTTATTTAACAAGCCAATCCCGCGCCCTTCTTGACGCATATAGAGCAGTACTCCTCGTCCTTCACGTTCTATTGCGTCCATGGCTGCGGCAAGCTGGTCTCCGCAATCACAGCGGCGGGAGTGAAAAACATCTCCGGTCAGACACTCGGAGTGGACTCGGACAAGGACAGGCTTCCCATCATCCACGTCTCCTTTGACTAAAGCCACATGTTCCTCTTTATCGAGAATGCTAAGGTAGCCTACAGCACGAAAATCACCAAAGCCTGTGGGCAGATGAATACTCTCAACTCTTTCAATGAGTTTCTCAGATTGTCGACGATAACTGATTAAATCTTTTAAAGTAATCATCTTTAGGTTGTGTTTCTGAATAAATAATTTCAAGTCAGGTACTCTGGCCATGGTTCCATCTTCATTCATAACTTCACAGATTAGACCTGCAGGCTGGAGTCCTGCAAGACGAGCCAAATCCACTGAGCCTTCTGTGTGGCCTGCACGAACTAAAACTCCGCCTTCCCGAGCCTGAAGGGGGAAAATGTGTCCGGGACGCTGCAAATCAGAGGGCTTGCTATTAGGATTTACAAGGACTCTAACCGTTTCCGCACGTTCAAAAGCAGATATTCCTGTGGTACTGGTCACTGCATCCACACTGACAGTGAAAGCTGTACCGTGAGGATCAGTATTGTTGGTTACCATCTGTTCGAGTTGTAAAGCGTGGATTCGGTCTTTGGTCAATGGAACGCATATTAATCCCCGGCCATAGGTTGCCATGAAATTAATGGCTTCAGGGGTCGCCATTTCGGCTGCCATGACAAGGTCGCCCTCATTTTCGCGGTCCTCATCATCCACCATCACAATCATCTTACCTTGACGTATATCTTCGATAGCTTCTTCTACGGTATTAAACATTAGTCTTTCACTCCTCTAGTTCAAATTAATAGTTCGTAATTAAATGAATCCATTCTCCGCTAAAAAACTAAGGGAAAGATTAGATTTTGTTTTGCCCGAGGGTTTATTAATCCCCATAAGACGGGCTACATATTTTCCGATCAGATCTGTTTCAAGGTTGACACTTTTACCAATTCCTTTTAATCCTAAAGTAGTTTCCTTAAACGTGTGAGGGATTAACGAAACTGAAAAATAATCCTCTTCCACATCAATCAGTGTTAAAGAGATTCCATCTATGGCGATGGATCCCTTTGGAAGCATATACGAAAGAAGGGCAGGTGGGGCATTAATTTCATAAACTTGGGCAATACCCCAGGGGGCGATTCTCCGTATACTGCCGATACCATCGACATGTCCGCTGACTAAATGCCCGCCTAGACGGGATTGAAGCTGTAAAGCACGTTCTAGGTTGACATGACTGCCGTTTTTTAATTCAGCCAGATTGGTTTTCTCTAAGGTTTCAGCCATGACATCAACAGTGAATTGATGATCGCTTAATGAGATAACCGTTAAGCAAACTCCGTTAACAGCAATACTGTCTCCAATTTGTGTTCCTTCCAGAACTTTTTTTGCTTCTATGGTAAGCTGACCTGAATCCGGCAAGAGGCGAAGAGAGCGGATGATGCCTAGTTCTTCTACTATTCCGGTAAACATGTTATCTCCTCCCTAATGCATCTGGTTTCAAGAAATATAATGAACATTATCAAAGAGCTTTAGCGGATGTATCCCCAAACATGAAGATCTCCTGAGCGAATGTCAACATTAATATTATGGAGCATAATAGCATCAGCCATGCGTTGAATATGGAGACCCGAGAGGGGAGAGGGGCCATTCCCTCCGATGAATTTTGGAGCGATAAATAATTCGACTTTATCGATAAGCTTCTCTTGCAAAAAGGCACCTGCCAGCTTGCCGCCGCCTTCAAGTAAAACGCTTGTCCAGCCGCGATGAACAAGATCTCGCATTAGCATATTAAGAGGAACATATCTTTCAACATCGTATTGCCATACCTCTACATGTTCAAGGTTTTTAAAACGATTAAGTTTCTCTTCTGATGCTGACCGTGAAGTTGCAATGATACAGGGACTTTGTTTGGAAGAATTTAGAACTTGAGCATGTTCGTCAATACGCAGCATTCCATCAACAATTAAGCGAATCGGGTCTTTACCATTGGGAAGACGGCAAGTGAGAGCAGGGTTATCGTGGATTGCTGTTTCACTTCCTACAAGGATAACATCATAGCGGTCACGCAGCTCATGTACATAGCTCCGCGAAGCTTCATTACTAATCCATTGGGAATCACCGGTTTCAGTAGCTATTTTTCCATCTAAAGTCATGGCCGATTTATAAACTACAAAAGGTAAACCTGTTGTAATTGCCTTAACAAAGACTTCATTCATCAGCAAAGCTTCTTCCCTGAGCAAGCCAACTTCAACTTGAATTCCGGCTTCACGAAGGCGGTTGATACCCTGGCCGGCAACAAGAGGATTAGGATCTTCCATGGCTATTATAACTCTATGAACTTGAGCACGAATTAAGGCATCGGCACAAGGTGGTGTTCGTCCGAAATGAGAACATGGTTCTAAGGTAACGTAAGCAGTTGCACCATGAGCCTTATCACCCGCAGCGGCAAGAGCATGGACTTCAGCATGGGGGGTTCCGGCTTTATGATGATAGCCTTCACCAACAATTTGGTCATCATGGACAATAACACACCCAACCAGGGGATTGGGGCTGGTTCTGCCCAAGGCCATGATCGCAAGTTCAAAGGCTCTTCTCATAAATTTTTCATCAATTTTATCAGAAGAATATGTTTGGCTCATGAAAATCCCTTTCTAAATTGATCATAATTTAGTGTCTCCAAAAAGGTGCAAAAGTACAAAAGTAGAAATAAAAAAGCACCTATCATTCTCTAGGTGCTGAATAAAGACACAGGATAATAAAAGCGTATAAACGCCATTAAACTGTTCCTCTTCTCATCCAGACTCTAACTGTCGGCTCTGGAATTTCACCAGATCTGCCAAAGGCTCGCGGGCTTTACCGCCGGTAGGGAATCTCACCCAACCCCAGAGGATTTCTACTTTTTGTAATTGTTTATAGTTTACTTCAGACTCCCAATTTTAGCAACCCTATAAATTACCAGTTACTTTATAATCCTTTGTACCATGCAATTCAAGAAATTCATTTCGCAATAAACCCATGAGAATAGAATCATGATAGCTGCCTAACACAAAACGAGCCTCTCGTTGACGGCCTTCGATTTTAAACCCTACTTTTTGATAGGCATAAATTGCTCGGGTATTCTCAGACCATGTATCGAGAGAAATGCGATGGAAATTCCACTGCGTAAAAAGAAATCGCGAAAAAGTAATTAAGGCATCCGTACCATAACCTTTACCCCAGTAGGATTTATTGCCGATAACAATATAAATTGATACGGATCTGGCCGGTACATTAATATCTTTAAAGCCTATTGATCCGATAAGCTGTTCATTCTCTGTTAATAAGGAGTACCGATAAATATCGGGACCTCCATCAAGAAACTTTGCAGCTATCTGTTCTTTGTTATGTAGGGTATTCAGGGGCCAAGCTCCACTAGACCAAAGATTAACCTCTTGATCATTATACCATTGATAGAGGTCCTGAATATCATCTTCTTCAACAGCACGGATTATCGTTTTATTACCTTTTAACATTACAAAACCCCTCAATTATAGTTTTAAAACTCAATTTAAATATTATTATTTTTCAAATTAATATAAAATATTTTGTGTTATTTTAAGTAAAATCATAATTATCTTTAACAAATAATTTAAAATATGTCATAAGTAAATTAAGATTATATGGTTATAATTTAACTTTTTAATCGACATTCATGAATATAGTGTAAAAGAATCCACTAATCTATTAAAAGATGAGTGGATTCTAAATAACAATTATAACGATAGTTTAAATTCCCACTGAAACTCACAGTGGTCGGGGCGACAGGATTTGAACCTGCGGCCTCTTGGTCCCGAACCAAGCGCGCTACCAAACTGCGCTACGCCCCGAATCATTGGAACGAATTTCATATTAACAAATCGTTTTAATCCTGTCAACCATTTCATTTCTAAAATTCTTTAAATCGTTTAAAGAAACCTATTTTGTCTTATTATGACAAAAATGAATGACTATTCATTGATAAATTTTGGATTGTATTATAGAATAGCCCTATAAAGAAGTAAGAACGCTATATGTTCAGAATAGGTAAAACAAATGTCATTTTGAAACAAACTTGTCCTTTTGTTCGGTCATGAGATTGCTACACCATTTATTTTAAGATATACTTTAGACAAGTCAATAAATACAGATGTTTCCAAGGGGTTTTTTACAAGAGGGAGAGAATTGATTTGAGGAAAATTGGGATTGTGATGGATTCTACAGGATATTTGACGAAGGATATCCTTGAAGAGTATCAGATTAATGTTGTCCCCCTAAATGTGAATGTTGGGGAAGAGACCTTTCCTGAAACAGAACTGACCAATAAAACTTACTTTGAGAGAATGAGTCATATCCCGGGTTTATCAACAACTTCCCAACCTTCTGTCGGCAGATTTCTTGAGATGTACAAATCTCTGTTTTCGAAAGGCGTTGTAGATATTGTCAGTATTCACATCTCATCGGCGATCAGCGGAACGCTTCATTCCGCTCAAATGGCAAAAGAATTGGCATCCAGCACCAGAATACATATTTTTGACTCAAAATCTTCCGCATTAGGCCTAGGGGTCTTAGCCTGGGCAGCTGCCGAATGGGCGGAGCAAGGTTTAAGTGCCTTAGAAATTATGAATCAACTTCAAAAATTAGAAAAGCAAACAGAGTTATATTTCATCGTTAACACACTGGAAAACTTGAGAAAAGGTGGACGAATTGGAGGAGCTGCGGCTCTCCTGGGAACTTTGCTGCAAATTAAGCCAATCCTCTATTTTAATAAAAGCGGTCAAATTGATGTCTTTGACAAAGTGCGATCAAAATCTCGCGCTTGGCAGCGAGTCCGGGAAGAACTTGATAGAGCAATCTCAAGTAGAGAACATTATCGAATTTGTGTAATGCATGTCAATATTCCGGAGGAAGGTATGTTGTTGCTTCGTGAACTTAAGAAAAGCTATCCGGAACATGAAGTGCGGTTATTTGAAGCAGGGCCGGTCATTGCAACGCATGTTGGCACCGGCGCCTTTGGACTCGTATTTCATCCTTGGCCAAAACTCAACTAAACTGTTAAAAAACAATGAAGGTTTACAATAGTTTCTATGCTGAAATGCATAAATCAATTAGATACAGGTGTCCATAATTGCATTACTCTAACTTATATTTAAAATGCATAGAAAATAAAGTTATAGTACCATTTTCAAAATATACTGAATATTAAAGAAATTACAATAAATTCTGATATAGATTAAATTAATATTGTAATTTGAAAATTATAGGCTAAAATAAAAAATATATTCAGAAAGTTTGCAGGATTTATGCAACAAAAAAAGAATATTATAGTTAATAAAATCGCAAGATTGTGACAATAGTGATTTAATTAACGTGGAGAAGGAGTGGGGGTTCTTGAAAATAGCAATTTCTGGTAAGGGTGGTGTGGGCAAGACAACCTTTGCCGCAAATTTTGCCCGCTGGCTATCGAATAAGGGTATCACTGTTTTGGCCGTTGACGCAGACCCGGATGCCAGCCTTGGCACCATTTTAGGAATCTCCGATGATGTTCTCTCGACTCTTAAACCAATTGTTGATATGAAAGATCTAATTGAAGAACGTATGGGGGGAAGCGGGACTTATTATCCCCTAAATCCTAATGTTGATGATATTCTTGATGATTACTGTATTCCCATAGGGGATCTCAGGTTTTTTCGTATGGGCAATATTAAAGGGGGAGGGACCTCATGTTATTGCAAAGAAAACAGCTTTCTTCGAGCCTTGGTTAATTCATTAATTCTTGGCGAAAAAGACACGGTTATTTTGGATATGGGTGCTGGGATTGAACAACTAACTCGTGGTACAGCTTTAGGTGTTGATGTCTTGGTCATTGTTACCGAACCATCAAAAGTGAGCGTTCAGACTGTAAAAGTTATTCAACAGTTAGCTTCTGAGTTAGGCATACCGCGTGTTGTTGTGGTTGGTAATAAAGTGCGAAACCCTAAAGATGAAAGTTTTCTTAGAGACCAATTTCCTTCAGAACAGCTTATTGGCGTTATCCCGTACAGTGAAGAGCTGTTGGAAATGTCCTTAAATACGGGCAGCATAGAATTGCCTGGTGGGTCTCTGGGAGTTGAACTTAATACTATTTACCAAAGAATTGCCAA
This sequence comes from Desulfosporosinus orientis DSM 765, assembly GCF_000235605.1. Taxonomy (GTDB): domain Bacteria; phylum Bacillota; class Desulfitobacteriia; order Desulfitobacteriales; family Desulfitobacteriaceae; genus Desulfosporosinus; species Desulfosporosinus orientis. The sequence continues at coordinate 3,393,730 of NC_016584.1, read as the reverse complement.
TGAAGGGAGATGACAGAGGTTTCGGTGGTAGAGAAGAAGTGAGTATTAGAGAAGAGATCTTAATAAAGAGGAGGGTGTAACATGCCTAGATATCGGGATTTAACCCATACCGCCCGACCATCAGATGCACCACGTGTCGTTGATGCCAAAAATCCCATTCGTACAACCGACCCTGGTGCCCTACAAATGTTGGAATTGATTAAAGACAAGAATGTGGAAACGGTCTTTGATCGGGCAGTTGCTCAACAGCCACAGTGTGCCTTTGGCTACAAAGGAATTTGCTGCCGCATCTGTATTGCCGGCCCTTGCCGAATTAAGAAAGAGGATGGTCCCGGCAGCCGCGGAATCTGTGGAGCATCAGCCTATACTATCGTTTCAAGAAACATCGTTCGAATGATTGCAGGAGGTGCAGCATCCCACTCAGAACACGCACGTCACGTTTTGCATACAGCTCATGCGTTAGTTGATGGACATGCAGACGATTATGAAATTAAATCTCCTGAAAAATTGCGCAAGTTAGCAGAGAAACTTGGAATTTCAACTCTGGATCGTGAAGAAAAAGACATTTTAAGAGACGTTGTCGAGATTGGCTATGCAGACTTTGGACGCTATCAAGACCGCCCCTTAGCATTTCTGGACTCCTTCATGACGGAAGGACGACGCAGGAAATTCCAGCACACCAATATCATGCCTAAAAATATTGACGGATCAGTTACAGAACTTCTTGCTCAAACAGCTATGGGGGTTGACAGTGATCCTGTAAATATCATTTTCGGAGGACTTAAAAGTGCCCTTGCTGATTTAGGCGGAGAATATATCGGCACAAATCTTAGTGACGTCTTATTTGGGGTTCCCCAGCCAATCGTGTCTGAAGCTAACTTAGGCGTCATCAATCCTAAAATGGTCAATATTGCTGTCCACGGTCATAATCCAGTATTGAGTGAAATGGTTGTTGCTGCAGCTCGAGCCATGAAAGATGAAGCTATTAAGGTTGGGGCTGAAGGAGTCAATGTCGTAGGTATTTGCTGTACGGGTAATGAGCTGCTCATGCGCGAAGGGGTTTATTTAGCAACGTCATCAGCTTCTCAAGAAATGGCTATCTTGACCGGTGCCTTAGAAGCAATGGTAGTGGACATTCAATGTATATATCCTGCTGTACAAACTCTTGCAGAATGTTATCACACCAAAGTTATTACAACGGAAGCAATCATGAAAGTTCCCAGTGCTCAACATGTTGCCTTTAATACCACTACGGCAATGGAGGATGCAAAGAAACTTATCAGGATTGCAATTGAAGCCTATAAGAAGAGAGATCCTAAGAAGATTTCCATACCTAATGAAAAGCATAAGCTTGTTGCAGGTTTCAGTGTAGAAGCACTAACTGAAATATTCTCCAAGATCAACCCCGAACGCCCTATTTCTGTATTAACGGATGCTATCTTAAGCGGCCAGATCAAAGGTGTTTGCCTGATGGCCGGATGCAACAACCTTAAACGCTATCAGGATGAATCCCATATAACGGTCTTAAAAGAGCTTGTGAAAAATGACGTTTTAGTTATTTCAACTGGTTGTTCTTCAGGTGCATTTGCTAAATTTGGCTTAATGTCCCCTGCTGCAGTGGATACTTATGCCGGAGAAGGACTTAAATCTTTTATTCAGACTTTGGAAGCAGCCAATCCTCAATTAGCAACGGGACTGCCGTTAGTCTTCCATGTCGGCTCCTGTGTGGATAACAGTCGAGCTGCCGATTTGGCAGTGGCTATGGCTAATGAACTGGGAGTAGATATCCCGAAAGTACCGTTTGTTGCCTCGGCTCCGGAGGCTATGCATGAGAAAGCTGTGGCTATCGGTTCCTGGTGTGTCACATTAGGATTCCCAACTCATGTCGGAAGTTTGCCGCCTGTTGAAGGCAGTGACTTGGTCTATGGTATTACGACTCAAATTGCCCATGATGTGTTCGGCGGCAACTTTATTTTTGAAGTGGATCCGGTTATCGGTGCTTCTAAACTCTTAAACGCATTAGAATATAGGACCTGGAAATTAGGTATTCACAAACAAACCGCTGAGAAAAACGAAACGGCAATTGCCCAAGGTTGGTAAGAAAGGAGGAATGATTTATGTCTATGGAGGAAATTTACGCTGACGCAATAAAGGATCCCAACAATGAACCGAAAAAACTGTTACGTAGAGCGTATGATGGTACAACCATTGCTATGACTTATGCAGAAATCTTATTAAACAGAGCTATTAAAGATTTCGGCACGGAGCAAGAGGTTGGCTATCCGGATACGGCCTATTATCTACCAGTTATCACATGTCTTTCTGGAGAAAAGGTCACCAAATTAGGTGAGTTGGTCCCTATTTTAAACCGTATGCGCAGTCAAATTCGTACAGATCTTACCTTTGAAAATGCTAGACTTTGGGGTGAATCTGTATTATATGCTGCAGAAATTATTGAGGTGCTGAATTATCTGCGTGGTGAACAACCTAAGGTCAAACCTTGGACCGGCTTCTTAGGCGATCCGGTTGTTCGGAAGCACGGTATTAAAATGGTTGACTGGACCATTCCTGGTGTCGCGGTCATTCTTGGCAGAGCTAAAGATTCACAGGCAGCCAAGAAAATTGTTGATAATCTGATGGGTAAAGGTTTTATGATCTTTCTCTGTGATGAAGTCATTGAGCAGTTGCTTGAACTCAATGTAAAAATTGGAGAAGACTATATTGCTTTCCCAGTAGGAAACTTCACTCAAGTTATCCATGCTGTGAACTATGCCTTCCGTGCAGGTCTTGCTTTCGGAGGTATCCCAGCAGGTGAACGTGAAAACCATAGGGATTACCAACGTCGTCGTGTTCGCGCTTTCGTCCTCAATCTTGGTGAGTTGGATGATGTCAAGATTGCAGCTTCAATGGGCGCAATTTTCATGGGCTTCCCTATTTTGACTGACCAAGTCCTTGGTGAGGACATGCAAATTCCCGATTGGTATATTTCCGAACCGGATTATGAGAAAATTGTTCCTTTGGCCATGGAAGTCCGCGGTATTAAATTAACTAATATTGAACTGCCCATCCCCATTAACTTTGGACCGGCTTTTGAAGGTGAGACGATTCGTAAAGGTGATACCTACGTCGAATTTGGCGGCGGACGTACAACCGCTTTCGAACTTGTCCGAATGGTTGGACCTGAGGATATCGTAGACGGTCAGGTCACGGTAATAGGTCCAGATATAGATACGGTTCCTGAAGGATCGAGACTTCCTTTGGGTATAAAAATTGATATTTACGGACGTAAGATGCAGGAAGATTTTGAAGGGGTTTTTGAACGCCGGATCCATTATTTCGCCAACTATGGTGAAGGAGTTTGGCACGTTGCTCAACGTGACTTATGTTGGGTACGGATATCTAAAGATGCCAGGGCTAAAGGCTTCTTAATGAAACACTTTGGTGATCTGTTAATTGCTAAATTGAAAGAAGAGTTCCCGGCCATTATTGACCGCGTTGAAGTTACAATTATGCTTGACCAAGCTGCGGTAGATGAAGGTATCATCATTGCCCGCGAACGTTATAGAGCTCGTGATGACCGCATGAGGAGTTTGACAGACGAATCTGTGGAAGATTTCTACTCTTGCCTGCTTTGTCAGTCCTTTGCACCTAACCATGTGTGTATTGTTACACCGGAACGGGTCGGTTTGTGCGGTGCGGTTAGCTGGCTGGATGCTAAAGCATCTCACGAAATTGCACCAAACGGACCTAACCAACCGATTCCAAAGGGGCCGGCAATTGATGAATTAAAGGGTATGTGGCAATCCTGTAATGAATACCTCTATAAAGCTTCCAATAATACTTTGGAAGAGGTTAATCTGTATACATTAATGGATCGGCCTATGACTTCCTGCGGATGCTTTGAAGCAATCATGGCGATTATTCCTGAAGCAAACGGTCTTATGCTGACAACTCGTGAACACTCAGGGATGACTCCTTGTGGTATGACATTCTCCACCCTTGCTGGAACCTGCGGCGGTGGAATGCAGACCCCTGGATTCATGGGAATCGGCAGAACCTATTTGCTGAGTAAGAAATTCATCCCTGCTGACGGTGGCTTAGCTCGTATCGTTTGGATGCCAAAGGAACTCAAAGAATTCTTGCGTGAAGATTTTATTCAACGCTCAATTGACGAAGGTCTGGGAGCTGATTTCATCGATAAGATTGCAGATGAGTCCATTGGGACCACTGCCGAAGAAATCCTTCCGTTCCTTGAGGAAAATGGACATCCATGCTTTGGTCTTGACCCTCTAATGTAATGTATCAGCAGATGACAAGGTCCCAGCGGATGATCCCAGGGGCCTTGCCGCTCTGCCTCTTATCCTAATTCAATTAGAAAGGGGATTTAAAATGGCTCTTACAGGCTTAGAAATATACAAACAACTACCCAAGAAAAACTGCGGAGAATGTGGCGTGCCTACTTGTCTAGCCTTTGCTATGGCTTTGGCTTCTGGAAAAGCATCTCTTGATTCTTGCCAATATGTGACTGAAGCCGCCCGAGATAACTTGGATTCCGCCTCCGCTCCTCCGATCAAAGCCATAAAATTTGGCAATGAGTCTGTGATGGGAGATGAAACAGTTCTTTTTCGTCATGATAAGACCTTTTATCATCCTACAACCTTGTTGATTCAAGTGTCAGACAGTTTAAATGATGATGAGGTAAACGCTAAAATTGAAGAAATTAAGGGCCTAGAATTTGAGCGTGTTGGTCTCCAATATTCTATTGAAGGTGTAGCTATCGTTCAGGAATCTGGAGATGCAGCTCGTTTTGCTAAGGTAGCATCTGCTGTAGCAGCGGCCACTGACAAATCTTTGCTTTTATTGAGCAGTGATCCGGAAGCATTAAAAGCTGCCCTTGAACCTTTAGCATCCCGTAAGCCTCTAATTGGTGCAGCAACCTCCGATAATTATGAGGCTATGGTCAACTTGGCAAAGGATAATTCAGTTCCTGTTATCCTAAAAGCCGATGGATTGGATGCCCTTGAAGAACTAGTTACCAAAGCTCAGGGATTAGGGTATAAAGAGTTTGTCTTGGATCCAGGCTCAAGGACTACTGTAGACACCTTGGCAAACCTAACCCATATACGTCGTTTAGCTATTAAGAAAAAATTCCGACCCTTTGGTTTCCCAGTCATTACATTTACCAGTAAGGCTGATCCATTGGAAGAAATCATGCAAGCGACCGTATATGTAGCAAAATACGCCAGTGCAGTTGTGTTAAATACCAGCAAAAAGGCTCATTTGCTCCCATTAATGACCTTAAGACAGAATATCTATACCGATCCTCAAAAACCAATCCAAGTAGAACCCAAACTCCATACAGTTGGTAATGTGGATGAGAATTCACCTTTCTATATTACCACCAACTTCTCATTGACCTACTATAGTGTTGAAGGGGAAGTAGAAACCTCTAAAATTCCAAGCTATATTCTACCAATCGATACGGATGGCACATCAGTTCTTACTGCTTATGCAGCCGGCAAATTGGAGCCTGAGAAAATTGTTGAAGCAATGAATGCTTCCGGAATTGCTGATAAAGTTAAACATCGCAATATTATTATCCCAGGTTATGTAGCTGTTATTTCAGGAAAACTGGCAGAGTTGTCCGGCTGGAAAACGATTGTTGGACCACGTGAGTCAAGTGGAATTGTATCCTTCTCCAAAACCTTAAGCTAAGTTGGTATACATTTAAAAATAGAAGCTATATTGAGAGACCAGCGATGTAAGGGTATAACACATTGGTGGGATTTCATGGTAAGTAAGGAAGTGAAAGCGATGTCCCATTTTCAAGTAAAAATCATGCCTGAGAACCGTGTAATTGAAGTCGAACATGGCGCAACCCTGCTGAACGCAGCCGCAAAAGCCGGAATTATGATAAAATCCGGCTGTGGTGGTAAAGGAACATGCGGAGCTTGCAAAGTCGTTGTTTTGAGCGGAGATCCCATTATAGACGGGACGGGAAATTTAACATCTGAGCAACTTTCTAAAGGTTATCGACTCGCCTGTAAAACCTTGGTCCAAGGGGATATGAGCATGGAGGTGCCTCTTGAGTCAAGGCTTCAAGAGCATCAAGTACTATTAGGTGATGCTCGAAAAGGGTTCCTGCAGGAAAGCAAACATGATTTACTGGAGAAATTCGGACGTCACCCTTTAGCTATGAAGCAGAGGGTAACACTTTCTAAACCCACTCTGACAGAGAATTCCAGTGATTGGGCTCGTTTGAGCATAGAGCTCCGCCGTGCCTTAAAAACTGGAGATAAACCCATTCACATCCCTTTATCCATTCTTAAACATCTACCTGAGTCCCTCCGTAAAGCTAATTGGGATGTATCCATAACCCTGACAGATACTGAAGAAGGACTAACCATAACTAATATAGAGCAAGGAAATGATATACCTCCTTATGGGCTCGCTGTTGATATAGGTACCACCACTGTGGTAGTCTACCTTGTTAATCTTATAACCGGCGAAATTGTTGATCAACAAGGTACTTACAACAAACAGGCAAAGTACGGAGACGATGTCATAAATCGCATTGTATATGCTGTTGAAAGCGAACAGAACTTAATAGAGATCAGAGATGCCGTTCTTGAAACCGTCAATGGTCTGCTTGATAAGATTCTCGCTCGTCAATCCTTAAACCATAAAGATATTGCCAGTGCAATGATAGCTGGAAATACAACAATGACTCAATTGTTTTTGGGTGTAGATCCTCGCTATATTCGACTGGAACCCTATATTCCCACAATGACAACAGTACCCTCGTATCCTGCTCGAGAGATCGGGCTGCATATGCTTCCAGAAGCATTAGTACACTGTTATCCCTCAGTAGCAAGTTATGTCGGAGGAGACATTGTTGCTGGAACATTGGTAACGGATTTGGCCAATGGGGAAGATATTATACTATTTATCGATATTGGAACGAACGGTGAAATTGTGCTCGGTAACCAAGATTGGCTTGTAGCTTGTGCTTGTTCAGCAGGTCCCAGCTTTGAAGGCGGCGGAATTACCTTTGGAATGCGAGCTATGCCGGGGGCAATCGAACGGATTATGATTGATCCAGAGACATTGGATGTATCCCTTAAAGTGGTTAATAACCTCCCGCCTGTAGGAATATGCGGATCGGGGCTTGTGGATTGTATAGCCAAACTCCTCAGTGCAGGTATTATCGATCGTGCTGGGAATTTTCAGTTAGGACATCCGTCAGGATCGCAGCGGTTAAGAGCTACTGCTGATGACAAAGAATTTGTTCTAGCTTGGGCTCATCAAGCCGGTGGAGAAAAAGATGTAGTCATAACAGAAAATGATGTCAAAAATGTCATTCGTGCTAAAGGTGCCATTTACGCTGGAATTCGATCACTCTTAAATATGGTCGCCGTGGAAATTGAAATGATCAGCAAGATCATTATTGCTGGTGGTTTTGGCAATTACCTAAATATCCACGATGCTGTTCAAATCGGACTGCTTCCAGATCTTGAACAGGAAAGGTTTGAGTTTATTGGAAATGCATCTGTAAAGGGTGCACGTCTGGCTTTGCTCTCTAAAAAGGCTTGGCGGGAAGCAGAAGAACTGGGACGGAAAATGACCTACGTCGAACTTTCAGTTGGAGCAACCTATATGGACGAATATATGGCTGCCTTGTTTTTACCTCACACGGATATTACCCTATTTCCATCTGTACAATAATTGTTATTATGGAGGTTTATTATGTCAAAATATGTAGCTGTAGCAGGTAAGGGTGGAGTAGGAAAAACCACATTCACCGCATTATTATTAAGGCAAATGGTTCGTCAGAAGAAGGGAACTTCAATACTAGCCGTTGATGCAGATCCCAATGCCAATCTAGGAGAAGCTTTAGGCCTTGATGTAACGTCCACAATTTCAGAAATAATTGAGGCAAGCAAAGATCCTAAAGCAATTCCAGAAGGAATGCCTAAGAATATTTTTATTGAGTACAAACTTCAACAATCCTTAGTTGAATCAAAAGATATTGATCTGCTCGTCATGGGAGGACCCCAAGGGGCTGGATGTTATTGTTATCCAAATGATATTTTGCGCAAGCATCTTCAGAACGTCGGGGAAAACTATGATTTTGTGACTGTGGATTCTGAAGCAGGATTAGAGCATATCAGCCGGCGTACCATTCCCCGAGTTGAAGTAATGTTTGTTATAAGTGATTCTTCAGCCCGAGGTATTCGCTCAGCAGGAAGAGTACACGATCTCATAAAGGGACTTAAATCCGCCGTGGAAACCATTTACCTGATTGTAACCAAAACTACTGAGGGAAGTATGGAATCCTTGACTGAAGAAATTAAACGAACAGGTCTTACCGTTATTGGAGACATCCCCATAGATCCTTTAGTTGTGGAATATGACTTAGCAGGCAAACCGTTATTTGATTTGCCTGATGATGCCGTCTCGGTCCAAGCAGTGCAAAAGATTTTGAACCGTGCCGGAATCTTTAACTAGAAAGGAGAGAAGTTCATGTCCGTAACATTAGTGAAAGAAAAATATTCCAATAAAGTTGGAGAGGTAGTTTTAGGCGCCACTGCTGAACAAGGAGGAACCCGAACCCATACAATTACGGTCGGAGGAGATAGTTCCTTACCCTTTCTCCACTTTGAAGGTGAAATGAAGAACCCTCCTGTGATTGCAATGGAGGTTACAGATGTAGTACCAGCCTGGAGTGAAATGATAACAAAGCAAATTGGAGATGTTATCAACAATCCAGCTGCTTGGGCTAAAAAGTGTGTGGAGGATTTTGGAGCAGATCTCATCTATTTGAAACTGAATGGTGCAGATCCTGAGGGAGAAAACCGTTCCCCTGAAGAATGCGCTCGTGTGGTAAAAGATGTTTTGGCCGCTGTGGGGGTACCGCTTATTGTTGAAGGCTGTGATGATGCTGAAAAAAATAATGAAGTTATGGCTGTTGTCGCAGAAGCCGCTTCCGGAGAAAATCTTTTAATCGGTATTGCTGAACAAGAGAATTACAAATCAATCACGGCTGCTGCCATGGTCCACAAGCATACTTTGATCGCTCGTTCCCCATTGGATATCAACATTTGTAAACAGCTAAACATTTTGATTAATGAAATGGGGCTCCCCTTAAACAAAATCGTCATCGACCCCACGGTAGCCGGTCTTGGATTTGGAATTGAATATGTTTACTCCATCATGGAACGTGCCCGTTTGGGAGCTTTAGCCAATGACAAAATGCTTTCCATGCCCATTATTTGTACGGTTGGCTATGAGGCAAATCGTTGTAAAGAATCCTATGTCTCTGCTGATGAGTTTCCTGGTTGGGGGGATCTTGAAGACCGCAGTGTACTATGGGAAACTGTTACTGCTTCGGGGGTTCTGCAAGTTGGAGCAAGCATTTTAATCATGCGCAATCCTGCTGCAGTTGCTCTTGTTAAGAAGAATATCGCTGATTTGGCTGGCAAGTAATCGCGTATAAAAATGATCATCATCAATCTTCATTGTGCTGATTAAATAGTGAAAAATGAAAGGACGTGACCTAATGCTTATTTTTGGCGAACGGATTAACGGGATGTTTACGGATATCGGAGAAGCTCTGCGTAACAAGGACCCTAAACCCATTCAATATTGGGCTGTCAAACAACAAGAAGGAGGAGCTCACTACTTAGACGTTAATTCAGGTCCGGCAATTCCTACCCATGAAAGAGTCGAAGCCTATGAGTGGATGGTTAATGTAATTCAGGAAGTATCCGAGTTACCCCTTGTCCTGGACTCCACCAATTATGATGCTATTGAAGCCGGTTTAAAAGTCTGCAAACGTCCGGCCATCATTAACTCTTGCCCTGCAGAACAACCAAAAATTGAGCGTGTTTTCCCCATGGCTATTCAATACAATGCAGGTATTATTGGTTTAACCATGGATAAGGTAGGTATTCCTAAAGATGCTGAGAATCGGGTAGCTTTTGCTATGGAGCTGGTAGCTGCTGCCGATGAATATGGTGTACCAATGGAGGACCTCTACATCGATCCCCTGATTCTTCCGGTGAATGTTGCTCAAGAACATGCACCAGAAGTATTGGAAGCTTTACGACAAGTAAAAATGTTGGCTAATCCAGCACCTCGCACAGTTTTAGGATTATCCAATGTTTCACAAAAATCCCCAGACCGCAACTTGATTAATCGAACCTATCTGGCTATGGCTGTTGCCTGCGGGCTGGATGCGGCAATCATGGATGCCAATGATGATGATTTAGTGGACGTGGCTGCTACCACTCAAATACTTCTAAACAGGAGCATTTACGCTGATTCCTATCTTAAAGTTTTCCGAGCTCGCTAAAACTAGCTGAGAATTCATGGCTATAACTGTATTATGTATTGAGCTGCAACGATCGTTTTGACGTTGCAGCTCTTTTTCTATGCTAAAGAGAAGCCATTATTCACTTCATGTACTACCCAGAGGTTTGGCACGAAAGTGTCCGGTGGACATTTTCGCTCGAAGCGGCTATCTCCAAAGAATACTTATCCGCTGAAGATAGCTCCCGCGCCAGCGAGTAGGCGAATCTCGGAATGCTGGGTGAGCGGATGTGGCGAAACTGCCCGCCCCAGGAGCCCTCTTTTCATTATCTGCTAGTGCCGCCTTAGCAGCGGCCAGTGGCCTGGGGGGTATCCTTAAATAGTAACGGCATGGTGCTATTCAGAAAGTATAACTTTTGTTGCATAAATAAGTGCAAAGACAGTGTTTTCGCCTAATTTGTTTATCATACCACTTCTAACACAAGCATAGCTATTAACAATAACCGTTGGAAGGGGATAATTATGGAAACATACTATCACAATAACCCAAAGATTGAGGAATGGACAGAGCAAATCATTGAGAAAATATTAACTGTTTGTATATTATCCGGTTCAGATTCTAATTCCGAATATCAGAAGGGTTGTCAACTCATTGCCAAAATCACAGCTTTATTACAAGGCTTTTCATCCCTACCTGCAGAATATTTAGCCGATGGCCTAAAGCAAATTATTGAGCAACAGCTCCCTGATCCAAGAGTGATTAATAATTTCCCAGCATTTCACAATACAATGAACAGAATGATAAAAGAAGGTATGTTAACTGTCGTTGGTGATTTGGAAATAGAAACTGTTCAACTTGAACTCACTCAGGCACAACCCGCTCTAGCACTTGTCCATCAGGAGAATGAAAAAGTGGACAGACTGGTCGATTCAGGCAACCAAAAATTGGCTGAATTAATTGAGAATATACCAGATACTGAATGTATAGATGGAGAGACCAATGCGTTAAATCAGACTCAATTATATAGAGAACGTATTAAAAAAACACTTCCACATTTATTCCCAAAGGAAACCATTCAATGGGACGTTACTTTACTTAGTCAAACATTTTTAGCACAACTCAACGATATTTTGATATATTGCGCTGATATGGATCAAAAATTAAATAAAGAAATTTATTTTAAAGATGGATGGAAGGTCATGGTTGTAGGGGAAGAGGAGCTAGCCTATCCTAGGCGTTTAGAGAGAGAACTAAAAAACCTAATGCGGATTGGAAAGAAAATCAAGTGAGATGAAATCTAATATCTTAATTTTTATGAAAAGAAGTAGGAAATAATGGTTCTGTGTCGAATAAACAATGATAGAGTAAGAAATGTGAAGATATATAAGTTACTGAAATGAGGAATAATGTTGACGGACCAGTTGGGAGAAATCATAAAAAAAACTTTAAAGGCTATTGAATCGGGCAAGGAAGAAATCTTTTATATTGCCGAAACTTCACGCACTGAAACACAACGATTAATCAACGAGCTCTCTCAACTCAAATTAGATATCAAAGACATAATATCTCTAGTTGACAGTCAAGAAAAAATAGAACGTCGGATGCGCCAAAAGTTGATGGAAGTCAATCGACTGCATGAAAAATATTCTCAAAAAGAAATGATGGAGACATACTCAGAAGCTAAAGATGCCCAAGTTAAATTGCAGTTATTACAACAGAAAGAAGTTGAATTGCGTAAACGCCGGGATGATCTGGAACGATCATTAACTCAAATGGAGATAACGATTGAGCGCGCCCAAAATTTAATGACTCAAGTCAGTATGGCGATTAGTTTACTGCAAGGTGAAGTCGTTGAGGCTCTTCAGTCCCAAAATCATGGACAAAAATATGAGATGGGTTTAAGAGTGATTCGAGCTCAAGAGGAAGAGCGTCGTCGTGTAGCTCGAGAAATTCATGATGGTCCTGCTCAGACCTTAGCGAATATTGTTTTGCGCCTGGAAATTGCTGAGAAATTACTTGAGTTGGATTCCGGTCGTGTCAAAGCCGAGCTTAAGGATTTGAAGAATTTAGTACGAGCTAATTTACAAGATATCCGCAGGATTATTTTTGATCTTCGGCCTATGGCCCTAGATGACTTAGGTATCCTAGGGGCTATTTCTAATTATTTGGATAATTTTCAGAATAATTATAGAATCAAATGTCAACTTCGTGTTGAAGGAGAAGAGAGAAAACTTCTCCCGGCCATGGAGGTTGCACTTTTCCGTCTAGTTCAGGAGGGAATGACAAACGTTGCAAAACATGCTCATTCTCCAAAAGTAGATGTTCATTTGATATTTCGAGATGATTGGATGATTGCCAGGATTCGTGATTACGGCAAAGGGTTTGAAGTCAAATCGGCTATGAATACTCCAGGAGAACATTTTGGTCTAGTTGGTATGCGTGAGAGAGTAGAGATGTTTTCCGGACACTTTAGAATACAATCAATCCTAGGCAAGGGGACGTTGATAGAGTTATCAATTCCTTCGAGCCAGGAGGGAGGAAAGACAACTTGATAAGAATAGTCATTGCCGATGATCATCCTCTAATTCGAGAGGGATTGCGTCGCATTTTAGAATTTGAAGATGGTATTGAAGTTGTTGCCGAAGTTGGTGACGGTCAAGGTGCCATCAATGTAGCCAGAAGTATGAATTTTGATATTTTATTAATGGACCTGAATATGCCGGGGGTTAATGGCCTGGAGGCGGGAAGGGTGATTCGGCGTGAACATCCAAATATTGGCATCTTAGTGCTTACTATTGATGATTCCGATGAAAAAGTTTTTCAGGTCCTTCAGCTGGGAGTAGCAGGTTATTTGCTGAAAGATGTGGATTCAAAGACGTTGATTCAGTCCATTCGAAAAGTTTATTCCGGTGAGCCGATCTTATCTCCCACAGTTACGGGTAAACTCCTGGAACAAATCAGTCAGCCAAGCCCTTCTAAAGATACCTGCGGTCTAAGTGAGCGTGAGATGGAAATCCTCCATTATGTTGTTAAAGGAGCTTCTAATCGTGAGATTGGCACTTCGTTATTTATTAGTGAAAAAACCGTAAAAAACCATTTATCAAGTATCTATCGAAAATTATCTGTAGAAGATCGTACACAAGCTGCCCTAAAAGCCGTTAAGTTAAACTTTTTTAAACTTGATTAATTTAGGATTTGTGCTTTTCATTGCTAAATCTTTGCTAAACAGGTAAAATAAATGTAATAATATTCGGAAATTGGCAGACCTCTCTCTAGTAAGATATTAAAATCAAGATAGAAATAATACGCAAAGGCGTCTAAAATGCTTTTCTACTTTAAATTACCTGTAAAAAAGCAGTCGAGACGCTATTTTTGGAGGATGAATAGATGAAGATAAGTTTTTTTGGCGCTGCACAGGTCGTTACCGGATCATCGTTTCTTGTGGAATCAGGAGAATCACGGATATTAATTGATTGTGGAATGTTTCAGGGTTCCAAAGCAGTGAAAGAATTAAATTATGGAGAGTTTCCTTATAACCCGGCAAGTTTGGATGCGGTGATTTTAACCCATGCCCATACAGATCATTCCGGAATGCTTCCCAAATTAATGAAGTCTGGTTTCAAGGGCAAGATATATGCTTCACCTGAAACAATTAAATTATGTTCTATCATGCTTCCGGACAGTGGACATATTCAAGAAATGGAAATTGAACGGAAGAATCGGAAGCGCAACCGCGCTGGACTAGAGCCGTTGACTCCCATCTATACTGTTCAGGATGCTATGGATACCATTGCCTATTTCCAAGCAACTCACTATAAAGATCTCATTGAACTTACTCCCACTATATCCTTTCAATTCTTTGATGCTGGGCACATTCTGGGATCAGCTCATGTGATGCTTCATATTAAAGAGCCGAACTTCAACAAAACAATTGTCTTTTCTGGAGATATTGGTAATATTAATCAACCTTATATAAAAGATCCCAGTATATTAAGTGTCGCTGATATTGTTATCATGGAAACCACTTATGGAAATCGTCTTCATTCAGAGAACAGCACGTTAGAACGTTATGATCAGCTTGCCGACATTATTAATTCTACCTATGAGGCCGGTGGGAATTTAGTGATTCCTGCATTTGCAATTGAACGAACTCAGGATCTTCTCTTTTATCTGAGAAAATTGCAAGATGAAAAACGTATACCCATTTTACCGATTTATATTGACAGTCCGTTAGCTATCGCTGCTACTAAGATATTCCAAGAAAACACCGAAAATTTTGATGCTATCACTAGCGAGCTTATTAGAACTGGAAATAATCCTTTAAATATGGCGAATGTGCATTTTAGTCAAACCGCTCAAGATTCTATGGCTCTAAATTCAATAGAGGGCGGAGCAATTATAATTGCCGCCAGTGGTATGGCTGATGCAGGCCGAATTAAACACCATCTCAAACATAATCTCTGGCGAGAAAATGCAACGGTCTTATTTGTTGGCTATCAGGCTCAAGGAACTCTTGGCCGTATTCTTTCCGATGGAGCTGAAACAGTAACTATACATGGAGAGAAAGTTGCGGTGCATGCACGAATTGGCCATATGGATGGCTTCTCTGCCCATGCAGATCAGGCGGAACTCTTACATTGGCTTTCAATTTTAGGAAAAAAAGCAGAGCAAATTATCCTTGTTCATGGTGAGCATGAAGCTCAGAGTGTATTTTCCGAAAAAGTATTTGAAGCCTTTGGTAAAAAACCCCTTATACCTGAGCTTGGAGAAAGTTTAGTATTTACCCTTGAACAAGTTATTCAACAGGCACCTGAAAAACCTTGGTTAACACCGAAAACCGAAATCAGTATTGAAACGGCCAAAGAGGCAACTGATAAACCTTCAAGCAAAGCAATTATTCCCCCAGTTCTTCCTGCTCAAAAACGAGGAAAGACATCTGCCTCGAGGTTGTCCCGCTCCCATGTTAATAGAGCCTACGCGCGATTACAACACTATCTCAAACGACTCATTGACGATGGACAGAAGAAACGCGATTTCGAGCATGTGGTTAATGTTCTTGATAGCATGACTCGTTGGCTGGAAGATCAAGATCGCAGAAGAAAACATTAGGTGCCACAAACTTACAGCCAAGCAAACTCTAAAGATTGACGCTTGATGCCGGCTAGAAACCGAAGGGTTTCTTCCCGGCGTTTAACTGCTAAGCGTTTGCCGGCTCTAGTAACAACTTTGTCAGGAAGTGCGTCTGCCAAGAGGCGGGCACGTTCGATGGCATCTTCCGGTGTTTGAATTAATTCATCTTGCCCAACTAAACTAAATAAACGCATTAGGCCAATATTACCTAGATTATCGAGAATATCTGATTCTCGCAGGTAGATGGCTTCATCGCTTTTTCCCGGTTCTGAGTAGTACATGTGATTTTCAATAGCGTCCAGAACCAGGGGGATTTTTTCAGGAGGAAACATCATTTGTTGGAGTAGATTGGCGGCTACTCCTTTTGATCGTAAAGCATGATCAATATTTTTTAAGGCATAAACTGGATATTTCCCTGTATCATGCAGCATTGCCGAAGTATAGAGAACTTCATCATCTAAAGATAAATGACTCGAAAGTTCTTTTGATAAGTGGTATACTCTAAAGCAATGCTTAACTCCCCAAGCAGAGAGGGCTCCTGATTTTTCGACTATTTGAATAAGTTCTTTTCTCAAATCCATCCCTAATACCTCCTTAAATACGATGACTATATATACGCCAAAAGGCCTTCAAAATCCTTCCATAATATGGCGGTCTTTAATGGGAGTTTTTGATTTTAATTGCCAAAAATAATCTATCTTTCTTTTCTTAAGGTTATTTAAAAAAGGATTATGTAATAATTTAGAGAATACTTTAGAGAATATTTCTGACCGGTACATAGGAGATGAATGTCAATGAATAAAGTAAATGTTTATGGGAGCTTTACACAGGCTCTTTTCTTTTCTGGTGTGGTTTCCATTCCAAAATATTTATTAACCCATTATACAAAAATTGGAATTAGCAATATGGAAATGATGGTGTTGATTCAGATACTCTGTGATTCCGAGACAAATCCATACCCTTCCAGTGCGGCAATAGCAGAGCGAATGAGTGCTTCACCTACAGATATCGAAGAACTACTGGGCAGTTTAGTTGAAAGAAAGCTCTTATCCATTGAAAGACATTGGAATCCAATAGAGTTAAAGTGGGGGAATAGCTACAGTTTCGTTGGCCTGATCGAGGAATTAGCCGAATTATGGGCTATTGAGCGCTCTCAGCAATTAGAAGAAGAACGTGCTTTGAAACAAACAGGGGCAGTCTCTAGTAACCTCTCTTCGTCAGTTAACCCAGCTTTAGAAAACTTAGTGCAGACTTTTGAACAAGAGTTGGGACGGCCGCTCACACGCTTAGAGTGTGAAAATATTGATCGCTGGCTGTCGGTCCATTATTCTCAAGAACTCATTATAGAAGCTTTAAGGAGAGGGGTTAGCGCTGGGATTCGAAACTTTCGCTATTTAGACTCAATTTTACGAGAGTGGGAAAAAAAGGGGCTGCGTACCAGAGCAGAGGTTGAAGCTGAGGATGTCTATTTCCAAGCCCGGCAGGAAAAAAAGACGTCGAAGGGTAAAAGTAAAGGCCCAAAAACATCGCCTAGCAAATATGAAAACTTCTATCTTTAATTGAGGTATGTCTTGATTTTATAAGGAGGACATCCAACTATGAAAAGCGTCAAAGATATTTTGAACGGTAATCTTTTATCAGAGATACCTTCAACGGGAAATTCAGTAAAAAATGAAATAGATGCTTTGCCTGCCTCTGAAGTGTTTAAATGCCCTATTTGCCAGGACCGAGGAATTATTCTGGAGGGGGACGTTGCCTATCCCTGCAGCTGTATGCAAACGAAAAAACTAGAGAATCAATTTCGTCATGCTCGAATTTCTCGAGAATTGATGAACTGCAGATTTGATAAGTTTCGATTTGACTATTATTCCTCGTCAGCATCCGACCAAAGTCATAGTGAAGGAGCGATTAAGGCCTTAAATGCCGCCAAGAGCTTCGTCAAGGAGTGTCTGCATAGCCCTTATGGTCTGGGAATTCTTTTTACAGGACCTGTAGGATCTGGAAAAACATATCTGGCAGCTTCCATAGCTAATGAATTAATGGCGGCCAATCGCAAGGTATTGTTTCTGGTAGTGCCAGATCTCTTGGATGAACTGAGAGCGACTTATAAATCCGAACTCAATGAGCTGGACTTATTGGATTCGGCCCGGACAATTCCGATTTTGATTTTGGATGATCTTGGTGCCCATAACTATACTGACTGGACGAAAAACAGACTGTATTCCATCATTAATTATCGTTTGAATGAGCATCTCCCTACGGTCATTACTTCCAATCTGCCCCTGGAAGAAATGGAAGACTATATTGGGCTACGGACCACATCCCGAATCATTCAATCTTCCCGGATTTTCAGATTAACCGTCCCAAAAGATATTCGCTTTCAGATTTACGAAGAGCGTGAAGGCAGAAAATAATTAAAAAATTTTTTAAACCTATGCATGTCCTTTATGGTGCGTGCATAGGTTTTTTTTAGGAGTAAATCAAAATTATTGGGAGGTGCTAAGCTGTTGGCTAAAATCATTACTATTGAGAGAAAATACATTGCTATGGTCGTCAGTGTTTTAGTAATTTGTCTCATCGGGTTTTCGGGGTTTTCCTTTTGGGAGAATCGTCATGAAAATGTAAGCAAGGAAATGGGAACACCAGAAATTAAAATGCTAGGAGTGACAGTGGAGCCGGCATCCGTTGTCAAAGATCTCAACTATGGCAGTGTAACCCTCAAAGGGGCTCAGGTCATCACCACAAAGACCTTTGATCTTATTGTTACAGTTCAAAACATGACAGCAAAGAAAATGACCAATATTCCTGTGGAATTGCAAGTGAATTTAATCGGTGATGATACAAAAAAAGTCATATCACCCGGAAGTTTACAATCATTGGAGCCAGGAGCAACTGCTCGTATTGCTTTTCGTCAGATAAAAGTATTAGGGGATGCCTTAGGTAAAAGCGCTACAGACGGACAGCATTTAATTACCATAAGAATTAAAGCCAATCCTGAGGGAGGAGTAGAACAAGCAACTGAAGCAAGTTTTCGCTTTAATGTAGATACAACAGTAAAAGTACCTTCAACGGTCAATAAACAATAATCATTTAAATAGGTGCCAAATTGAGCACTTATTTTTTTTTTGCCTCGTTCGGGATATAATATACCTGAGGTGGATGAGCAATGGAAATAGTAGTTGATTTACATACACACACGATTTCGAGTGGACATGCATACAGCACTTTGGCAGATAACGCTCTTGCAGCTTCCCGCAGGGGAATTAAGTTACTGGGGATGACTGATCATGGCCCCTCTATGCCTGGGGCACCGCATCTCTATCATTTCGGCAACTTAGAAATCCTCCCGGAAGAGCTACATGGCGTGACAATATTACCGGGGGTTGAAGCAAATATAACCAGTCATGAAGGTGAATTGGATATCCCTATACGCTATTTAGCGAGGATGAAAGTTGTATTGGTAGGACTGCATGAAATTTGTTACCCGGGAGGTACTACAGAAGAAAATACCCAAGCATATATTAATGCGATGAAAAATCCTTTTACAGATATGATGGTTCATCCGGGACGACCGCAGTTTGAGTTGGATCTTGAACGTATTGCCTATACGTCTGCTGAATTAAGTATTCCAGTAGAAATTAACAATAGCTCCCTATCCAGTGAGAAAAAGGGGGCGTGGGGCAACTGTCGTCGTTTTGCCCGTTATATGCTCCAATATCAGGGACCGATTATACTGGGAAGCGATGCTCATTTTTCAGATCTGGTCGGAGGGTTTGACCATGCACTTTCTTTAGTGCATGAGGTAGGAATTAAAGAAAATCAAATTCTCAATACTTCTGCAGAGCGTGTTTTAGATTACCTAGCCACTCGCCGCAAAAATCGCCCGAGTATTTTAGAAGCCTAATCCTCATCAGGAAAAAGTTCATGAAGTTTTCGATTTAGGAAGGTTTTTTGCCTTCCTATTCTCTTCTGCTGGCGCAGCATAGGGCATGGATTCTAAAGGACCATTGACCCCAAAGCTGCCCGACACAAACCTTTCCCATATTTCATTCTTAGATGGTGCTGCGACAGCGACTGTAGGGTCTGTGCAGGATGATACTTCAATACAATGTATACTGAATGCATTTGTTTCAACAAATTATTTATAGTACAATGACATTTGTGGGTAAACTATCCGCAAAGAATTAATCCAAAAGCATAGTAAAAGTAAAGGACGTGTAACAGTTGTTTTTGAAAAAAGGTCCTATAGATCGTGAACTAATCTCAGGTGTCATCATATTTATTAGTTTGTTTAGCATCTTATTGTCGATGGCAGGAATCAAATTATTTGACGTTAAGGTTACAAATATCGAATTAATTGATCGGGGTTTATATTCAGTCATCACGGATAATGGGCCAGTGAATATCGCCAAAGATGATATTATGAGAATCGAAAAAACCTACACGAAAACAGCGCTTACTGGTTCGCCAGTGGAATTTGATAAGATTTATACCACTAAAGGGTTTATCTACATTTCATCTACGGATCCTTATTATTCTATTGCCAAACAGCTGATGAATTCAGTTGATTTTGAGAATAAAACTGATAGTAAACAAGATCATAAAAATAAGGGATTTGAAGTATTTGATCAAAGTGTTAATGGCAGTTTGAAGTTGGTAAAACCCTTTTCATATGCAATTGGTTTATCGGCTAAAGAGGCCGGAATTGTCTCTTCGATTTTATCCATACAATACGTTATGCTGGCCCTAGGCGGGTTTGCTTTAATGGTTCTAATCTTTCCTTTAAGATTAGAAACCTCCTTTCATAATCGATCCATGCCGGTGGCAGAACCTGAATATTATTCTGATGATGAGCAATTTGACGCAGTGGCCAAATAATATAGGCAAGGAGTTGGTTTAATGAAAGTCTCTGTTCGCCATATTAAAGGTTTGCATTTTCAAGGAGAAGGTAGTTCGAAAGTTTTAATCAATATTGATGCTAGTGTTACTGCCGGAGGAACAGGGCATGGAGTCAGTCCAATGGAGTTATTGCTAATGTCTATTGCGGGATGCAGCGGAATGGATATTGTTACAATACTTGAGAAAATGGATGTAAAATTTCGACGGTTTGAAACTACAGTAGAAGGTGAACGAGCCAGTGATCACCCTCGAGTATTTAGGGACATCGAAATTGTATATAAATTTTGGGGTGAAGGTCTTACTAAGGAAAAGATTGAACGTGCTGTCCAGCTTTCCATCGAAAAATATTGTAGTGTTGCGAATATGATTGACAAAGCCGCCGACCTGACTTATCGAATTGAAATTAATTCCTAATGAATAACTAGACCAGTATTGAGCTGTCATTGCAAGGCAGCTCATTTTTCACCGATTGACATATGCAGACAATCCTTGATAGAATATACATGTTTTGTTATACTATGTACGTCATAATTTAAAATTATTTAGAGGAAGGCATAAGAATAAGATGAGTATAGTTTTAGGTGTTTTAAGAAGTGTTTTTTTTCTCGCTGTTGCTTTATATATCTATTATTTTACACGGCGAAAACAACATGATGTTGTCATTCAAATGTGGTTTGCAATTATTGTAGGAATGTTTGCCAGCTTAGCAATCCAGTTAGTCAATGTCAGTATTGGCAAACTAAGTTGGAGTTCAATACAAATTAGTTTTATTTTATTAACAGGTATTCTTATCTATTCGGTCTGGAAAGCCATGACGGAGCTAAAAAAACGACGAGTAAAATAATTAGCCGCATAATACTTAATCTGCGGCTGTTTTTTATCCAATCATAACGCTAACGCATACCTTTACTAAAGGAGAAAAGGCATGAAAAGAAAAAGTAAGATTCGAATGCGCAGGATATTTGTGTTTATTTTCTTTAATATAATTTTTGCAGCAATTCTGGTTCCATTTGTTTTATTTTGGGGACCTTTTGAATCTCTAAAAATCGTTGCCGTTGGGGCAGTTGCAACTTCAAGACATCCCCAGGTAGTAGAAGCATTCCTTTCCCAAGAAGAGATCAGCCGGATTATGAATTCCAATAATTCACAAGGTTTTGGCAGCGGACAAGCTTTAGGCCGCACTGAAGTGGTCACTGACAAGACAGCGGGGATTACCATTGAAGATATTCAAGGCCGGAGCTTTAAAGGTAAAGTCATGCTGATTAAAGATCCTAAACGAGTAAAATTAGCCGTTACCAAAGAGATTGGAGTTACCGGAGAACGGGTTAGTGACCTGGTTAAAGATATGGGTGCAATTGCCGGGATTAATGCAGGGGGATTTTATGATCCCAATGGGAAGGGCAATGGAGCATTTCCTGATGGTATAACAATGCATGATGGAAAAATAGTTCATAATAATGTTGGCAATAAGGCCGTTAACATTGTGGGATTTGATGATGAAGGGAAATTGGTCCTTGGTAAAATGACAGCGGATGAACTTATCAAAAAAAATATGCAGGAAGTTGTTACCTTTGAACCTAATTTAATTGTCGATGGCAAACCGGCCGTTGTTGGTGATGGAGGATGGGGGATTGCTCCCCGAACAGGTATAGGTCAAAGAGCTGATGGGACGGTCATTTTTGTCGTTATTGATGGACGTCAGCCTACTTGGAGTATTGGAGCTACATTACGCGACCTTATGAATGTCTTTGAAGATTATGATGCTGTTAACGCAGTTAATTTAGATGGTGGATCCTCTTCTGAACTCGTCTATGACGGGAAAGTTATGAATAAACTTTGGAACATTTTTGGCGAACGGTATATTCCAACAGCCTTTGTAGTTACCCCTTAAATGACGGTTAATAAAGGAGATTAATGACGCATGAAAAAGAAGCTGCGTGTGATAGTAGTTTGGATGTTGGTATCCCTCCTTCTTCAATTTGGTGCATACGCTTATTTAGATAAACAACTGGCTAAAGTAATCGGGCCGATTAGTGATGCCAATGCTCCTATTACCAAGCAACTAGAGGCAACGGTACCGGGGTCTGGTTTTGAAAATATCCAAGTATCATACGCTAAAGACTATTTGGCTTATATTGAAGATAATACTCTTAAAGTATTTAATCTAAAAAAAGAAAAAATCGTATTCGAAAAAGAATTGCCTGCCAGCAGTGATAACTCTATGGGGGTTCTCTCTTATCAATGGCTGCCTGACCGGGATACCTTGCTTTATTTTTACGCCAAAAAGAATCCTAATCCTGTAACTTATGTGCAAGTTCCTATTACCCCCTCAAAGACGAATAGTTCGGATACCAAAACAGATACTAAAACAGACACCAAATCTGAAGATCCTAATGAGAAAACGAAAACACCTCAAAAAGTTGAATCTAAGGATGTTCCGATTCAAACTCGGACCGAAGTTCGATATAATAACCCCCAAATTACCGAACTATATACCCTCGAACTGCCAGACAGCGATGAAGATACTGCCCCTGATGATCGATTTAACCAAACAATTAATGAATTTCCAGCAAGTGGTAAAATAGAGGAATTAGTTTTCTCAACCTCAACGAATCTGATCTATCTCACGGTTAAAAATGGATCTAATGAAACACTTATGGAAATTGATGTCATGAAAAACGTTCGCAAATTGAATCGTAGTGGTGAAACCATTAATGGAATGGCTGCTTCTGATCGAAATGGAACTCTATTTATCAACAGCAAAATCGGGGGGACGAAACAAATTGTCTCATTGGGTGTCGGAGATCGACACGTCATTTCTAAGAGTGCCAATGATCTAGTCTTAGGAGTTCGAGATGGAAAGATTTATGTCGGTGAAGTGAAGGACAATGAGCTTGTTAAGATTAAAACCACTGAGGATCTCACAGAAGTAAAAGATAATCCTTCTTTTAAAACAGAATGGGAAGGGAGTATCCCTTTTGATAACGTGACCACACTGATCGGTTCTGAAGGCCAGGTTGTCATCAATAATCAAAAAACAGCTTATGTAATAGCTGCCGGAAAGATGGATGAGATTGCATTGGAAGGCGATGAGAATTACATCTCTGATGATGGAGCAGAACTGATACAGCTAGAGCAAACAGGGACATCAACGGTTGTTAAGTTGAAACCTCTTAAGTAGGACAAGTAGCAGTCTCCTTCTATGCATTAGCACATTGTCAAAATTTGTTTTATGAAAAATAAAATGAGCGCACACAATACGGCGCTCGTTTTCAAACTCAGCGATTTTGGTTGAGACGCCAGAAAGGCGGCTATCAACTGAGCTTTGGAGCTCAGTTGATAGCCGCCTTTAGTTTACTTATTGGTTTGCTATAGTGGAGTTTTCTGCTGAGTTTTCTGGAGAGGTTTGCTCTTGTACCTGTAACCCTTTCAGCTGAGCTTCCAAGTTGTCCAGCAGTTCACGGATTTGATTCATTTGATCAAGTACGGAGGTAATGTTGATAGTGCCTTGGTTAACTTGCGTTTCATTCTGAGTGACAGGAGGCGTCGAAGTTGTGCTTTGTCCAGGTGTTGTCGGTTGAGGAGCACCGTCTCCGAAAAGCTGGGTGAGAGCTGCTCCCAGATTTTCAGTCATCACTAAACGATCTTGATATGCCAAAATCACTCGTTTCATTTCTGGAATACTACCGCCTTTATCTGATTGCAGATAAATAGGTTCGACATAAAGAAAGTTTCCGCCGATGGGAAGGGCTAAGAGATTGCCTCGAATAACTCGGGAGCCTTTTTGATCCCATAAGGAGAGCTGCTCAGAAATTCCTGGGTCTTGATCGATCCTGGATTCAATCTGTAAGGGGCCGTCAATTTCAAAATTTTTGGGAAGCTTATACAGTACCAGCTCACCATAATGTTCACCGTCCATTCGTGCTGCCATCCAGGCAATCATATTATTTCTTGTATTGGTAGCACTTGAGGCCGGCGTAAAAGGAAGCATCAATACAAACTCAGGCTTATCTTCACCGGGAATCTTCATAATGGTGTAATAAGGGGCAACATTTTGGGGTTCTTGGTCAAACAGTTCTTGAGCAATATTCCAAGCATCTTCTTTATTGTAAAATACTGAGGCATTGGTCATATGAAAGTTTTCAAGCATGTTGCTTTGAATGCTGAAAAGGGTTTCGGGATAACGCAGGTGGGCTACCAGGCTGGGCGGAAGGGCTGACTGGTCTTTGAAAACTCCAGGAAATATTTTCATGTAGGTTTTTAAAATGGGATCATTAGGGTCCACGGCATAGAAATCCACCGTTCCATCATAAGCATCAATAACAACTTTGACGGAATTCCGAATGTAATTAAAATCTTGATCAGGATAGACGTGGGAATAAGGAAGTGCATTAGAGGTGGTGTATGCATCAATAATCCACTTAATGCGTCCAGAATCGATGACCATGTAGGGATCCGTATCATAGGTCAAAAACGGTGCGAGTTTTTGAACTCGTTCGGTGATGTTGCGATAGATAAGCATTTTACTTGTAGGAGTCACTTCACTGGAGAGATAAAACCGCGGAGTAGCGTGGCGCAGGGAAAGCATCAATTTATTGAATGGAGTGAAGGGTATCCCTGTTTTGCCCTTGTATGAATTTTCTGCATTGGAATTTCCTTGAGGATAATCAAATTCCTTGGCAGTTGTGTTGGCAACCACCCAGTCATTCGTAAGTTCTCCGTAATAAATTCTCGGCTCGGTCATCTTAAACTGCGGAAAATCAGTAATGGGAGGGACATCTTTGATGGCAAAGGAAGGGAGCCCTTCTGCAGTTACTGCGTTGGCAAAGGAAGCAGACGCACCAAAACCGTGGGTATATTTAAAGCGCATATTGACAAAGGTCATTGCTTTAGGGTCTAAATCAGGTGTCGAGATTTCCCGGGGACCAATCATGACTTGACGAGATTCGCCATTAATGGTATAGCGGTCGATGTCAATAT
The DNA here is from genome assembly GCF_000235605.1 of Desulfosporosinus orientis DSM 765. Classification (GTDB taxonomy): domain Bacteria; phylum Bacillota; class Desulfitobacteriia; order Desulfitobacteriales; family Desulfitobacteriaceae; genus Desulfosporosinus; species Desulfosporosinus orientis. The sequence continues at coordinate 3,368,409 of NC_016584.1, read as the reverse complement.
CGTTAAATTTATAATAGAGCCGAATGCCTTGTTTTTGATTATAGGTTTGCAGCAAAGGACGGGCATCATTAAGGCGTATATTATTAATGGTTCCGAGATCTTGGTTTAGAGCATCTATGGTAATAGGCGTATTACCTGGGTATTCTACTTCCTTAATAGCATCTAAACCATATCCAAAGCGGGTAAGTTGAATCTCGTTGCTTATATAAGGCTTTTCTTTATTTAATTCGTTTGGAAGGACTATAAAAGATTGAATGAGTGTTGGGAAAATGCTATAAATTAAGATTCCTACAATAAAGTTGAGGGCAATAGGTACAGTTAATAAGCGTGAATCTTGGAAAGGGAATGAAATTAGAGCCAGGATAAAACCAATTACACACAGGACAATCAAAACTTTAAGAGCTGGGAGCGTAGCATTTAAGTCTGTAAACCCTGCTCCGACGACATGGCCATGGGTTGAATATACCAATTTATAGATGTCCAAGTAGTAACCAAAAGCTTTTAAAGCAAAAAGAATACAAATTAAAAAGGCAATATGTCTTCGGCAGTCTGATCCCATGGTGATAGCTCCATTTTGCCAAAGTTTTTTGGAGTTAAAGCGAATGACACCGGTTACCACATAAAAAATTACGGTGAATAAGGTGAGTAAAAACAGTGGACCAAAAAAGGCATTGAAAATGGTATTCAAGAAGGGAAGCTTAAAGAAATAAAAGGACAAGTCCTTGCCGAAAATCGGATCGATTTGGCCAAAGTCCGAAGCATGGGTAAAGGATAGAATATCTAACCACCCTTTAAAGCCTGCGACAAAACTAATGCCGATACTAACCATTGCCGAGATGATTAATAACCAAATGGTTGCTTTACGGTTGCTAAGGTTTAAGGCAGGGCGGTTCATATCCTGAACTAAATGTAAGCGGAGCCGCATGCGTTGATTAACGAAGGTTATAATGGCGTGGCGGACGGATAGTAAAGTTCCGGCAATAAAAAGAAATAAAATCGTGCCATTGACAGCTTGGAAAAGCAGCTTGCTTAAAAACGGTGTCCAGAATAGTTGAGAATAGCCAAGATCACTAAACCAAAGCCAGTCTTCGAACATTCCGCTGGTTGCTGTGAGTAAGGCAACAACTATAATTATGGCAATGAGAATTTTGTAAATACGGTACAAGAGTATTCCCCCTTTTTAGAACATAAAACTTCTTTAGAAATAGCACATAAGTATGTATAACATTACTGCAATAGTATATTCTTCCCAACAATTTAAAATCCCTTCATTAAAATTCCCGGTTTTATCTTAATTTCTTTTAATTTATGGTTAAACTATGTTATACTAATTATCGAGTTAATACCCTTAAGGGGTATGAGTAAATATATATGAGGTGATGAAAGTCATGTATGACGTTATTATTGTAGGTGCAGGGCCAGCGGGTCTTACTTCGGGAATTTATACTGCTCGAGGAGGGCTAAAGACAGCAATCGTAGAGTTAGCAATGCCGGGAGGGCAGGCAGCATCGACTGAAAACATTGAGAACTATCCTGGTTTTCCTAACGGGGTCAATGGATACGAACTTATGAATTCATTTCATCAACAAGCCTTGAGTTTCGGTGTTGAGTTTATTTTTGAGGAAGTTACTAAATTTGATCTTAAAGAGGATGTTAAGAGAGTTCATACCACAGGCCAAGTTCTTGAGGCTCGTTCGATCATTATTGCTGCAGGTTCAAAGCCGAGGCCGTTGGGAGTTCCCGGTGAGAATAAATTTCACGGCAGCGGCGTATCCTATTGTGCAACCTGTGACGGAGCTTTTTTCAGAGGAAAAAAGGTTGTTGTTGTCGGCGGGGGAGACGCAGCTATCGAAGAAGGAAGCTATTTGACAAGATTTGCGGATGAAGTAACTCTGGTTCATCGCAGAACTGGGTTTCGAGCTTCGCAAATTGCCTTGAATCGAGCCAAAGAAAATCCAAAAATCAAATTTGAATTAAACGCTGTCGTAGAAGAGATTCTTGGTTCCGCTCAAGTTGAAGGAGTTCGCATAAAGGATGTACTCACGGGAATGACACGGGAAATTCCAGCTGATGGGGTCTTTATTTATGTAGGCACAGATCCTAATGCACAATTTCTTCATGGTGAGCTTGAAACAGATGAGCGCGGGTATATACTGACGAACGCTTTATTACAGACGAATATCGAGGGAGTATATGCTGCCGGGGATATTCGCAATACGCCTCTGCGTCAAGTTGCCACTGCAGTGGGAGATGGAGCTCTAGCTGCCGTTGAGATTGTAAAGTATTTAGCAGAGAAATAATTTCTATTAATAATAAAACAGGATTGCAACTGCATAGACTAAATTTGGTTCGTCTTGAAAAATTCAGATGATTATACTAAAATGAATAACAATTACTCTTTTTAAGAGATTTTTTATTGTAAATTGTCTAAAGATTACAGATAAAGGAGGGAATTTTCGTGAACTTCGTGGTCTGCTTAAAACAAGTCCCAGATTCTTCTGAAGTTCGAATCGATCCGGCTACTAATACACTTATGCGAGAGGGAGTCCCATCAATCATCAACCCCTATGATGCACATGGTCTTGAAGAAGCAATTCGCCTTAAAGAAAAAGTAGGTGGAAAGGTGACCATTGTCTGCATGGGACCTCCCCAGGCCAAAGAAGCCCTGAAGAAAGCCATGACCTATGGTGCTGACCGGGCAATTCTGCTGAGTGACAGGGCATTCGGAGGTTCAGATTCCTTAGCCACAGCCTATATCCTTTCTATGGCTTTGCAAAAAATCCATGAAACGGAACCCATCGATTTAGTTTTTGCCGGCAAAGAAGCGATTGATGGAGATACCGCCCAAACGGGACCTGGTATCGCTCAACGCCTGGGATTCCCTCAATTGACTTATGTTATTAAAATAAGAGAATTTACGGAAACCTCTGTAACCGTTGAACGTAAGACAGAGAGCGGTCGTCAAATTGTGCAAGCTCAATTACCAGCCTTACTTACCGTAGAGAAAGAGCTCAATGATTTGCGCTACGCATCTCTCCCGAATATGATGAAAGCTGCTGCTTATGAACCGGAAGTATGGGATGTGAAGTCTCTTCCTTTCGATCTCAAGCAAATGGGTCTAAAAGGTTCTCCCACAAGTGTTTCAAGAATTTTTGCTCCCCCCGGACGCAGCGGCGGAGAACTATTTGATGCTATGCAAGATCCTAAGGCAATAGCTGCCTCTGTAGTACAAAAGATGTTTCAACAGAATATTATCATGGTTAATCCTCATGTGAAGGGAGGGAGGAGCTAATGACCGTTGCAATTGATAAGACAAAATGTATCGGCTGCGGAGCTTGTGTCATGGAATGCCCTGTTGAAGCTCTTGACCTTGTTGATGGAGTTGCCGTGGTTGATCCTAAAAAATGTAATGACAACGGCAAATGTGCTCTTGTTTGCCCAACAAATGCAATAACCCCTGCCAAAGCTAATGAAAATCTGGATCCCGAAGCAGGCTCTAAATTTGAGATCAAAGATCAGCCTGATTCAGTTAAAGATTATGCCCAAGGCAATGACAAAAAGACCATTCGAGCTCAAGCTGCACCTATTGCCGGCGGAGATGTCTGGAGTGGTGTTTGGGTAATTATCGAGTACAGCAACGGCAAAATTGCTCCTGTATCCTGGGAATTGCTTGGAGAAGGCCGAAAATTAGCAGATGCCATAGGCTGTGGTCTCTGCGGAGTCATCGCCGGTAATCAAGTGGACAGTGTTATACCAGAAGCCTTTGCTCATGGGGCAGAGAAGGTCTACGTCATCGATGATCCTATTCTTCAAGATTATCGGACAGAACCCTATGCTGAGGCAATTACAAATGTCGTGAAAAAATACCAACCTGAGATTATACTCATGGGTGCGACGTCTATGGGTCGAGATGTCTTTCCAGCCATTGCCACCAGGCTGCAAACGGGATTAACCGCAGATTGTACAGTACTCGGCATTGATCCTGAAACGAAACTACTGCAGCAAACTCGTCCGGCCTTTGGCGGAAATATTATGGCTACAATCCTTTGCCGTACAAGTCGCCCGCAAATGGCAACGGTTCGGCCGAGAGTTATGGCTATGCCTGAACGAGTTGAAGGCCGGGTCGGAGAAATCATTCGTGAGGAAATCGCTTTTGAGGAAAGTGATTTCCATACAAAAGTTCTTGAGTTCATCAATATGGATGCTAAAAGTGCTTTCTTGGATAAAGCTGAAATCATTGTGGCCGTTGGTTTAGGTCTGGCGGCTAAAAGAAACTTAGTCATAGCTGAAGAGCTGGCGGAGGTTTTAGGAGCTACCATAGCGGGAACTCGCGGAGCAGTGGAAGCAGGCTGGCTGAACCATGATCAGCAAGTCGGACAGTCCGGTGTAACCGTGCGGCCCAAAGTCTATATTGCCATTGGTATTTCCGGGGCTATCCAACATTTAGTTGGCATGGAGACATCTGACTTTATTATCGCCATTAACAATGACCCTGAGGCTGCCATTTTAAAGGTAGCAAACTATGGTATCGTCGGAGACCTTTTTCAAGTAGTTCCTGCAATGACTGCAGAGTTTAAGAAACGTCTACAGCATGGCGTGGCAAATTAAGGAGGGGCAAACATGGAAAACTTTGATGTAATAATCATCGGCGGTGGTCCTGCCGGCCTGTCTGCCGCGATCAGTGCTGCGAAGGCAGGTATGAAAACAGTCGTTATCGAGCGTGGTGACTATCCGGGAACCAAGAATGTTATGGGCGGTATCCTTTACACAAAAGCTACTGAAATGGTTGTACCGGAGTTTTGGAAAGAAGCTCCTTTAGAACGACCAATTATTGAACAACGTATAGCCATGTTAAGCGGTGATGAATCAATCTTAGCCGGATACCGTGATCCGGCTTGGGGTTCAGAGCCTTACAATGCTCACTCAGTGTTTAGAGTTAAATTCGATCGTTGGCTTGCCCAACAGGCTGAAAAAGCTGGCGCAATGATTATTACCGAAACCATCGTCGAAGATCTCCTTTACAAAGGTGATAATGTCGTAGGGGTTCGAACAGGCCGGGCAGAAGGGGACCTCGGTGCCAAAGTGGTTATTCTTGCAGAAGGGGTCAATAACTTTATTGCTGTAAAGGCTGGTCTGGCCAAACCTTTACGACCAGAACACGTTGCAGTTACTGTAAAAGAAGTTATTTCACTGCCAAAAGAAAAAATTGAGGATCGCTTCTGTCTTGAAGAAGGCCAGGGTGCTACCATTGAACTCTATGGGGATTCAACGGCTGGTATGATGGGAGTCGGTTTTATCTATACTAATAAAGAGTCGATTTCCATTGGGGTAGGCACGATTCTTCAACAGTTAATCCGCAATAACTGGACTCCTAACGATCTCCTGGAAAATATGAAATCGAAACCCTATGTCAAACGGCTTCTGCAGGGCGGTGAAACCAAGGAGTATTTATCCCACTTGATACCGGAAGGCGGGTATACTCAAGTTCCCAAACTTCATCGCCAGGGAGTTATGGTGGTTGGAGATACGGCGATGCTCATGAATTCCTTGAATCGTGAAGGCTCTAACCTAGCTATGATTTCCGGAAAAATTGCAGGAGAAGTCGCGGCCCAGGCTATCAATTCTGGTGATATCAGCGATCATGGCATGTCTGTATATGAAGCACGTTTGCGTGATTCCTTCGTATTGAAAGACCTCTACCATTATCGACATATGGGTAAATTCTTTGAAGAAAACACTCATCTTCTCAAGATCTATCCCAAGTTATTCTCGCAAGCAGCTAAAATGTATCTTACTGCTGATGGAACACCCAAAAAACAGCGTCAAAAGGAAATTATCAAGATGGCCTTCGAAAACCGTTCTAAAGGCGGTTTGATTAAAGATATTTATGGAGCATGGAGGGCACTCTTATGAAATTAGATGATAAACTCTATTTGGTGCGGTTTAATACAGATAAATTGAACCACATAAAGATTTCTGATCCCAATGTTTGTTTGCAACAGTGCCAAGATAAGCCTTGTACACGTTTTTGTCCTGCACATGTATATGATTGGGATGAGGAAGAAAAACGGATTGCCGTAGGTTATGAAGGCTGCCTGGAATGTGGGACTTGTCTAATAGGTTGTCCTTTTGGCAATATTAATTGGAAGTATCCCAGAGGCGGATTTGGTGTTTCCTGGAAAAATGGTTAAGAGGAATAAAATAACGCAAGGGAAGCCGCTCAGGCTTCCTTTACGTTTTTTTTGACAGCAATTTCTCCAATAGGTAGAATAAAGACGAAGGAAGGGATACTTTAGAATGGAGACCGTTCAACAAGATGAGGCCCTACAAAAAGAAAAATTACTGATTAAGCGGTTACAATCTTTAAATAAAGTTCTAGTCGCTTTTTCTGGGGGAGTAGATTCCACCTATTTGCTAACTATTGCCAAAGAAGCCTTAGGTCCAAACTGTAAAGCTGTTTTTGCCCGGGGACCTATGGTTTCTCCTCGCGAAGAACAGGAAGCTCTGGCTTTAGTGCAGCGTTATAATCTACCTGTCCACATCATTGATATCAATGTCTTGAATTTAAAAGAGTTTCGGGAAAATCCACCGGACCGCTGCTATTATTGTAAGAAGAATCTCTTTGAAACTTTTATGGAATACAATAATAGTCTGGATCAAGCTGTCATTATTGAAGGAACTAATGTTTCTGATGCAAAAGACTACCGCCCAGGGCGGCTAGCCTTGCAGGAATTAGGAATTATCAGTCCCTTGCTGGAAGCTGGTCTTAGCAAAGAGGAAATTCGCCTGCTGTCCAAACTCCGAAATTTATCAACTTGGGATAAACCATCCATGGCCTGCTTGGCATCTAGAATTCCCTATGGAGATCCCATCGATTCCAAGCTGCTTCAGCGTATTGCCCAAGCTGAAGAATTTCTTCATGAACATGGTTTTCCAGAATGCCGGGTCAGAGTACATGGCAAGATTGCCCGTCTTGAGGTGCCTGTTAAGGACCTTGCCAAATGTATCCAGGAACGCGCTGAAATTACGGCCCTCTTGTTAGATTTGGATTTTCAATATGTGACCCTAGACTTAATGGGACTGCGTTCGGGAAGTCTTAATCCCAGTTAACAGGAGGTTTATCTATGAATGAAGAGAGTTTAAAAGCATTACTTCAATCGGTTCAGCAGGGATCATGTACTCCCGAAAAAGCTTTGCGCCAATTGAAAGATCTTCCCTATGAAAACTTAGAGTTTGCCCGCTTAGATCATCATCGAGCCTTAAGAACCGGACAAGGGGAAGTTATTTTTTGTCAAGGCAAACAACCGGAGCATATTATCAAGATTTTAAAGCACTTAGGTTCTAAGGAGAATAATGTTTTGGCGACCCGACTTGAACCTCAAGCTGCAGCCATCATTTTAGATCATTTTCCCAAGGCACATTATGATCAGCCAGCACGCTGCTTGCTGCTTCACCCCTTGGACGAACCTACTATTCCAGGTAAAATCCTGGTTATGACAGCCGGTACCGCCGATTTGCCTGTGGCTCAGGAAGCTTGGCTGACAGCCAGGTATATGGGGCATGATGTGGATACACTCTTTGATGTGGGAGTTGCCGGTATTCATCGACTCCTTGAACAGCGGGAACTTATGGATCAAGCTGAGGTAATCATTGTTGTCGCAGGTATGGAAGGCGCTTTAGCAAGTGTGGTCGGAGGTCTGGTGGAACAGCCGGTGATTGCTGTTCCGACGAGTGTGGGTTATGGAGCTCATTTTCAAGGTTTAGCCGCCTTGCTAAGTATGTTGAACAGTTGTGCATCAGGAGTTGGGGTCGTGAACATTGATAACGGTTTTGGGGCGGCTTCTTTAGCTTCAGCCATCGTACGGCGAATTCACAGAGAGAACTAGAAGGAGAGAATATATTTGAAAGTATTATATTGGGATACTTTTGCCGGAATTAGCGGAGATATGGCTTTGGGGTCGTTAATTGCTTTAGGAGCTGATCCGGATAATATTGTTCATCAGCTTCATTCCATCGGTTTAACAGAATTCGTCCTTGAAAATAAACAACGGCAAGTTTCCGGTATTCAAGCTACGGATATCAATGTTATCGAGATTCCTACCAAGGATTCAGACGAAGAGCATGATCATTCTCACTCTCATTCAGAGAAACATGCTCATAAACACAGTCGCCGTCTCCCGGATATTCAAAAAATGATCCAAAGCGGAGACTTGTCACTGCGGGCTAAAAACAATGCTCTTTTGGTATTTAATGCCTTGGCTGAAGCAGAAGCTCATGTTCACGGTACGACCATTGATCAGGTCCATTTTCACGAAGTAGGGGCTGTTGATTCTCTTGTCGACATTGTAGGAACTTGTATTGCTTTAGATCAGCTGGATATCGACTCTCTTAAGGTTTCTATCCTTCCCTGGTCCCACGGATTTGTAAAATGTGCTCATGGTACATTGCCGTTGCCGGCACCTGCAACCTTAATGCTTTTAAAAGGTTTTAAGTTTCGCGAATCCGGAATTAAAGGGGAACTCATTACCCCAACGGGTGCTGCTCTCATTAGTGCTTTGGCAGAACAATCAAGTTTTCCGGAGATGTCTCTGCTGAATGTGGGTTACGGATCCGGAAAAAATGATTATGGCATTCCAAGTTTGCTGCGAGCAGTATTAGGAGAGAATTAAAAACAGAGGTGAGCTATGTTCGCGCAAATGATAAAGACTCTCCAGCAATCCGGCTGGAGGGTATCAGCTTTAGAGGAAAATTGGGTATCGGCAGTATACGACTCTCAAAAACGAGGACTTTTGTTTGGCAACTTGAGCCAACTTCCTCCTGACATCCAGCCCTTGCTTAGTCATGAGCCAGGTATTAGCCAATGGGATGTTATTGTGTTTTGTCCGGAAGGCATTGATTCCTCCGATCTAAAGAATAACTATTTTCCCGGAATCCAGCTTTGGTATTGGGATACCCAGCGAGGCAATCTCTTTCCATTCCCGCCTGCGAAGGATTCATTAATTCCTATTTGGTTAAAGGATTTAACCCAAGGCAAACCTATTCAGGCGGAGCCCCGTAAGGAAGTTGGTAAAGGTTCTATTCCTTTTCTTACCTACGGTCTTATTGGCATAAACCTTGTCGTATTTTTCCTGATGACCTTAGCGGGAGGATCCCAAAATCGGGAGGTTCTTATTGCCTTTGGTGCCAAAGTCAACTCCTTGATCTTAGCAGGGGAAGTTTGGCGCTTTTTTACCAGCATGTTTATTCACATCGGTTATCTGCACCTCGGTTTTAACCTTTATGCCTTATGGGTCCTGGGGCCATTTACCGAAAAACTATTTGGCCATTGGCGTTTTCTTGTTATTTACCTTTTAAGTGGTCTGGGCGGCTCCATTGCCAGCTTTTTCTTTACCTCCGGTTTATCGGCAGGAGCTTCCGGAGCGATTTTTGGCTTGTTAGGAGCTCTCTTATACTACAGTTTAAAACGACCTTGGTTATGGAAATCAGGCTTAGGTATGAACTTAGTACTTGTACTTGTCATCAATTTTGGCTTCGGTCTTACTCAGCCGGGGATCGATAATTTTGCTCACCTTGGCGGATTGTTGACAGGACTACTGTCGAGCATTCTCTTGAACCATTCCATGAACCCCAATTAATGGGTAAAACTGTTCCATTATTACATAAAAATACCTCTTTTAAGTCGTGTATTTTTCTGTTGGCGCAGGACAAAATAGATTCAAGAGCTTGCGGTTTCTTAGCAAGGTGACTTTTAAAAGGTCATCGTTAGTTAGGAAAGCGTAAGTTCTTTTTCGTGACAATGAACAATTATTAAGAGAAAACAGATTTGTTTGGGATTTATTAACATTTCGCTAGGAATATCCTTTCTAAATGTTATAATGGATGAAGAGAGGAGGGGGACTTTGAGGAAAAACATATCGGAGGTTCATTATTTCTCCCGCGATCGCTGGATCCAGATTATATTGCTAATAATCATAATCGCTGTCTTCGGCAGGTTAGTATTTCTTCAAGTTGTCAAAGCATCGGACCTTAAGGCAAAGGGTATTGAACGCCGTACCATTGATCAACGTCTGAAACCGGATCGAGGTACGATTTATGATGCACAAGGGAATGTCTTGGCTCAAAGTATCCCTGTCAAAGGAATATTCGCTGATCCAAATACACTTAGCACTTTAATTGAAAAAAAACAGTTTAAAGGCACAAAAGAGGATGTTGCCAAACAACTTGGAGAAATCTTAGGAATTGATTCACAAGGTATTTTAGATAAACTCAATAAAAACCTCTCTTGGGTCAGTATTGCCCATCAGGTGGATATTGACAAAACCAATAAGATAATGGCTCTGAAAATTCCGGGTGTAGGGACCGATGACGAAGCAAAACGGGTTTATCCTATGGGAATGTTTGCTTCCTCTGCCCTGGGGATAGTCAATCAAGATGGGCATGGTGTAGAGGGGGTTGAGTATTATTATGATAAAGAGTTATTCGGCAAACCCGGTTTTCAGTCTGAAGAGCAAGATACTCGAGCACGCTCTATTGTCGATGCCCTTAACCAAGAGGATCCGTCCCGGCCTGGAGAGTCCCTTACTCTAACTCTGGATTCTACAATTCAATACTATGTTGAACAACAATTAAATGAGTCTATAAAATCAACCAACGCCAAGAGCGTTACAATTCTGGCCATGGACCCCATGACCGGGAGGATTTTAGGCATGGGATCCCGGCCATCCTTTGACCCTACGAATTACAATCAGGTCAGCCCTGAAGTCCGTCGTAATTTGGCGATCAGCATGACCTATGAACCAGGGTCCACTTTTAAAATCATTACCGGTGCGGCTGCCCTGGAAGAAGGGGCCGTCAAACCGGATGATAGATTCGAGGATCCAGGTTATTTAAGGGTTCCGCCGCGTGTTATTACAAACTGGGATTCGGATCTGAAACCTCACGGTAATCCTACTTTTACAGAAGGGATGATGCTTTCATCCAATGTTGTTTTGGCCCAAGTAGGTCAGAAATTGGGCAAACCAGCCTTTGAGACGTACTTAAAAGCCTTTGGCTTTGGTTCAAAAACCGGGATTGACATTTCCGGAGAAGAAAGCGGCATACTATTGCCCGAGGACCGAATCCGGGACATTGATATGGCGACCATGTCCTTCGGTCAAGCTAATTCCGTGACTCCGATTCAACTATTGACAGCCATATCAGCCGTTGCTAACGGAGGAACTCTTTATCGCCCCTATATCGTGGATAAAATCACATCCGCTGATGGAAAAGTCATAGAGCAACACAAACCGACTCCGGTACGACAAGTTATTTCAAAGTCAACAGCTGCCCAAATGACCAATATCTTGGAGCAAGTTGTTTCTGACGGAACTGGACATACTGCCCAAATTCCTGGCATTAAAGTCGCGGGAAAAACAGGTACGGCACAAAAGGTAGACCCTGAAACGGGCGGCTATTCCACGACAGACTTTATTGCTTCCTTTGCAGCCTATGCTCCGGCGGAAAATCCCAAGATAGCTGTGCTTGTGGTTATTGATACGCCCCACACGGAGGAAGGGCATCAAGGGGGGACATTAGCAGGGCCCAGGGCAAAAGCTATTATCGAAGGGGCTCTTCAATACTATGGCATGCCGGTGTCTAACGACACCCAAAGTACGGTTACCATTTCTCCCGAGGATTCTGCCGTCCGGCCGTCCCCCCAGCCTGTAGTCCCTGAGCGTACACCAGTAAACGGTGAAGCGGTTGTTCCGGATTTGACGGGCATGACTATGCGCCAGGCCGGGGAAACTCTGGCCAAGTCTGAACTGCATTTTAACTTTTCCGGAAGCGGTTTAGTTAATCAGCAATCTCCTCAACCGGGAAAGGTTGTCATTAAAGGTGCCACTGTTGACGTTAAATTTTTACCTTTGCCATCGTCCTAATCATCAACATTTCTCAATTAGGGTATGCTAGGATCACTTGATAAATCGTTTTGGAGGAATGACAAAATGGGCTTGAACCAAGAAATAGATGCAATGAAAGAAGATTTAATCGCCGCCGTTCAAGGATGTATCCGGATTAAAAGTGTCAAAGATATTGAACATGCCGCTCCGGAGGCACCCTTTGGTCCAGGTGTCAGAGAAGTTTTAGATTGGACCTTGGCTTTAGGTAAAGAAATGGGTTTTTCCGTTAAAAATGTTGACGGTTATGCCGGTCATATTGAAATGGGGGAAGGAGACTTATTAGGTATCTTAGGTCATCTGGACGTTGTTCCGGAGGGGGATGGCTGGTCGGTACCTCCTTATGATGCTGCTATTGTTGATGGCAAGATTTTAGGCAGAGGCGCTTTAGATGACAAAGGCCCGACATTAGCTGCCCTTTTTGCTATGAAAGCTATTAAAGATGCCGGTATCCCATTGAATATGAGAGTACGTCTCATATTAGGGACGGATGAAGAATCCGGATGGGAGGATATGAACTATTATTTTAAAAAGGAAGAAGTACCTCAAATCGGTTTTGCACCGGATGCTGAGTTCCCGGTCATCCATGCTGAAAAAGGAATTCTACATCTTGAATTATCCAAAGATAATCCCATCTCTTTTCCTCATATCGACAGGATACAGGGAGGAGAACGGGCTAATGTTGTACCTGACCGTTGCGACATCGTCTTGAAAGGACTCTCTTACCCAGATACTCTTCAGGCATTAAAGGGCTTTTCATTTCCGGAAGGAGTCAGCGGTACTATAGAGAGCTATGAGGCAGATCAAATAATCAAAATTCTTATCCAAGGATCCGGTGCTCATGGCAGCTTGCCTCAAAATGGCAAAAATGCTGTTCTCTTTGCCTTGCAATTCTTACAAACCTTGCCCTTAAGTCCAGAGGAACAAAAGCAAATCGCTTTTATTTTAAAATACCCCGGAACTGGCTTCTACGGGGAAGGATTTGGTATTAACTTTGAAGATGAACCTTCCGGTAAATTATCCCTCAATGTAGGAATTCTGGAGTGGACCTCTCAAAGTATACGTTTTGTCCTTGATATTCGCTATCCTGTCACCTTTCAAAGCAGCGATGTTTTAGACCCCATCGCGTCAATTGCTCAAAACGAACAATATAAGGTCAAAATCCTCGCCCATCAAGAAGCTCATCACGTCCCAAAAGAGAGTATCTTAGTTCAGTCTTTGCTCAAGGCTTACTCAGAGGTAACGGGGTACGAACCTTTTGCCTTTGCTATCGGTGGAGGAACCTATGCTAAAGCTCTTCCTCAGGGTGTCGCCTTCGGTCCGGTCTTTCCTGGTGAACCTGACGCGGTTCATTGTCCTGATGAATTTATTTCCGTCGATAATCTCCTGTTAACCGCAAAGGTTTATGCTCAAGCTATTCTTAACCTGGCAGCGGGATCCAAAAGCCTGTAACCTCTTTTCTCAATTTATAGGTATATCACTAAATAAAAATCCATACATAAGAGAAAAGTTATTGACAACCCTATGGTCAATCTGTATACTAATGATTGTTGCTTCGCGCCACTAGCTCAGCTGGTAGAGCATCCGACTCTTAATCGGCAGGTCCCTGGTTCGAATCCTGGGTGGCGCACCAATGGAGATTAAAACCCGCAAAGTTTTGCGGGTTTTTGTTTTTATACAAAGTCCCAATACGAACGCGTGCGTTCGTATTGGGACTGCTTGTTTCTATGTAAGCGTTAAAATATCCCGAGATTTTAAATCGTTTCAGTGCTTAATTCGAAACCTTCGAGATTAGCTGTTTCATCAATTTCAATGAGTAAGTACCGCCGTCCATCTTTCTTGACTTGCTTAATGTTTTTTAGATCTTGTGGGCTAACAGAAATGCTAACTGTATTATTTTCGATTTTAATTGATTTTCCTGTGAAGCTGGGGACGATATTTGGTGCTTTAAACTCATACTTATCCGTCCCTGTGATTTTCATGAAAGCAGTTTCTAAACCTTGTGTATTTTCAACTCCGCTGGATTGTAGAATCTTTTCCATATCCTTTAATCCCACACAGGGAATTTCACTATTTTCTTCTTCTTCATTCCTCGTTAAAATGTAGTTCACGCTCTCATAGATATTAGCAATTTTCTCAGGTTCAATCTCTTTACCCGCAACTTCTTGAACAATTTCAAGGAATTGTTCCTTTTCTGTTTGAGCTGTTGAATGGAGATCACATTCTAAGACCTTTGTTAAAAACTCTAGGTTGGGAGTATTGGCTTTATTTGAGTAATACACCACACTATTTACATCTGCTGAATTATCCTGCCATGAAGGAAACATAAATCCGTCTAAGGGGGCAGTTAGGTTAATAATCACGTCCATGGGAATATCAGCTTTAAAGGTTCTAACTTCAAAGTCAAATTTGAGGGCAGTTTTAGGAATAGTTACAGGGTTAATACATCCCATAAAAAATCTAAAGGAAAAGACTTCGTCATCTATGCCTGATTCGTCTGACCTTGGTTCTATTTTGGTTGGTATATAGACTTCACCTCTTAGAAAGGAAATCATATAATCAGTTTGGTAATCACAGTTACTGATAATTTTATGAGCTATAGCTTGAACTTGTTCCATAAAATCACTGGATTGAAGGGTATCTAGTAAAGCTTTTTGGGTAGGGTTTTGTCCTAATTTATTATCCGAAAATTCGAGTTCAAATACTTTGGAATCAAGTTGTCCCGTTAGCAGTTTTTTAAAATTTTTAAGATAGAGTTCTTGTTTCTCAGTATCCATCCTTTCAAAAAACTCTTTTTCGGTTCCGATGATTTGTTTTATATCTCCTTTTACGTAAATACTTACTACATCGCCAAGTTTTAATTTCGTATTATCCAATTTAAATTCTTTTCTAATACTTGATACATCTTTTTTTCTCATGATATATTCCTCCTCGCAAGCTGCTTTTATAAAATAGCAAATTTCATTGTTGATAGCAATATAGATTCGCTTTAATTGAATTAAAAAAGAAGGAATCGAAAGAAATTTGAAGAACTTTCGTAAAGGTTTAATTTTCAGCTGGCGGAAGGAGGGATGACAGTAACATTTAGTCGGTGATTGAGCCAATCTAAAAAGGGGTTTGAAAAATGAGTGATGAAACAAAAAATCTAAGCTGCTCAGACTGCGGACTAATAAACTGCTATAGGCAAGAAAAAAGCTTTCCACAATTCTGCCTCACTACCAATACTGATCAGGAAATAATTGAAGATGCGAATAGGCATTATCTAAAGGATGAGTTCGTTGCTAAGTTCTCCCATGCGGCAGCAGAGATTGAGGGAACATACTTTGGTAAGATTACTCGAGTAGAAGAAATCGTTCTCTTCGCTAAAAGAATTGAGGCGAAAAAAATTGGCATTGCCACCTGTGTTGGTTTAATGAATGAAGCTAAAACCTTTGCAAAGATACTTAAGGCCAAAGGGCTGGAAAGTTATTGTGTGATCTGTAAGGTAAGCTCAACTGACAAAACAGCCATCGGTATTGACGAAAAGTTTAAAATAAAAAAAGATACCCATGAATCCCTATGTAATCCTGTATTGCAAGCAAAGCTGCTTAATAAGGAGAAGACCGATTTAAATGTGATAGTTGGGCTGTGTGTTGGTCATGACTCAATATTTATTAAGTATTCGGATGCACCTGTGACAACCCTGATTACTAAGGATCGCGTTCTGGCCCATAATCCGGCGGGAGCGTTATATACGAGCGGATTTTACTATACGAGATTGCTTGAAGAAAATGACACTGAATAAGAGAACAATGCCCCCTATTATTAGGGGGTATACTTTTGTCAGAAATCATTATTTTTTTCTTCATGGGTTAAGACAAGAAAAAATCGGGTTGCCTAAAATTTGTTCCCAAGTCTAGATAATGCCATAAGAGGTATAGCTTTTTTAACGAATGCTAATAATGTTAATTAAGATAAAGGCCTAAAGAGGAATATAAATATGACAAACAACAATTTTAACCCAAAAATCAAAGATTGCTGCTTTGAAGATTCAACGATTAAACTTGATGAAATGAAGAAGATACTGGCAGACATCATGCCCGTTGAAGGCTACGTGGATTCAGAAATCTTTGAAGAGGATGGTGCAATGAACTTTGTTCTTAAAGACTACTACAATGAAGATAAGAGGGATGTTGCAGACTTTCTTTGTCAGCTAACCATCAATTCCGAAGGAATCATTCAAGTTGTTAAACACGATATTCCTCAGTTCATTAACTATAAGAACCAAAAAATAATGTTGTTCTTCTCAAGTCTTGTTGGGAAGAAGTTGAATTATAAAGTTAAGGATGATGACATCATCGATCCCCGGTGGTAGATTTTTTGTATGACGAAAGGAAAGGCTTATGATGCAGGAGTGTTAAGAGATTATTGAATTCTGGCAATGATATGACGTTTGTATAAAACGTCTTTTTTGCTTTTGAAAGAGGAATTTCAAAGAGGCGCATTTAAACTATTATAAAGGTATTGTTCAGAGCCCCATGGATTATAGGAAAGAATGTGTGGTGACGAGTAATGAATGAGTTAATTCAGAAGGTTGTTAAGTTTAGAGATTTGCGAAATTGGAAGCAGTACCACAATCCTAAGGATTTGGCCATATCCTTAAGCATAGAAGCTAGTGAGTTATTAGAAAATTTTCAATGGAAAACCAGTGAGGAGAGCGTCAGTAACAATTATGCAAGAATTCAAGATGAATTGGCAGATGTGTTAATTTATGCTTTGCTGCTCTCAAATGAATTAAAGATTGATCCTCAACAAGCAATTATCGAAAAGATGAAAAAGAACGGAGAAAAGTATCCTGTGGAAAAAGCATATGGGTCGAATAAAAAATACAATGAACTTTAGATACAAAAAAGCCGGTAAAAGTGAAGACTGGAGGGTGTTATGAATAAGGAAATCATCCGAGGATTAAACGGTTACAATATACCTGGCCTGAACAATTTACCCAGGGGAGAGAAGATGGCTGTCATTATCAGCCATGGTTTTGGGAGCAGCAAGGAAAGTCCAACGGCCCTGGCCATTGCAGCGGCGCTGCCAGAATACGGCATAGGAACCTATAGCTTTGATTTTCCCGCCCACGGCGAGAGTCCGGTGGACGGCAAAGAGCTTAGAATAGGCAACTGTTTGAATGATCTTGCCGCGGTGGAAGCTCATGTGCGCAAACTCAGACCCAATACAGAGATTGCCTACTTCTCATCGAGCTTTGGTGCATACATTAATCTGGTCTATTTAGCAACACGCAGACATGAGGGAAAGAAATCCTTCTTGCGCTGTGCAGCAGTGGATATGCCGGGATTGTTCAGGAAGGAAATTTCTCAGGAGAAGTATTCACAGCTTCGCAAGCAAGGCTATATTTTCCTGGATCTTGGCTTTGTTCAGCCGTTAAAGATCACGAGGGAATTTGATGACGACCTTCAGGCAAATGACCTCTTCAAACTCTGCCGGCCAGATATGGGGGAGATCGCGATGATCCACGGTGACGCTGACGAGACTGCCTCAGTAGTGGATGCCCGGCGTTTTGCCACGCTATTCGGAGCAAGATTGACTGAGATCAAAGGTGCAGACCACCGCATTATGATTCCTGGCGGAAGGAAGCAGGTAATTGATGCTGCAGTCTACTTTTTCAAGGGTGACTAAACTATCGACATCCATGCTCTATTTAAATTCGGATTCGAATCCGAATTTTAGGACAAGCTGTTAAATGAAAAGTCGTCTGTTTGGATAAGATGAGGTGTAATGGAGGAATTGTGATGGAGGGTAAAACTGTAAAGTATTCGCAAGTCATTATGTCGAATGTCATGTTACCGCAGCATGCTAATCCCTTTGGCAACGTCCATGGCGGTGAAATTATGAAATTGATGGACAGTGCCGCGGGTGTGGCTGCCCAGCGGCATGCCCGAACCAATGTCGTGACTGCCAGAGTGGACAAATTGGAATTTCATCACCCTATCCACGTTGGTAATGTGGTGACCTGTTACGGAAAATTGACCTTTGTAGGCAATAGTTCTATGGAGGTTTCCGTTACAGTGACTGTAGAAGATACTACAAAGGATGAACCGGCAAAGACTGCCTTAACCTCATATTTCACCCTTGTTTCCATAGATGACAAGGGAAAATCACGGCAAGTTCCGCCATTGATTCTGGAAAATGAAGAAGAACGCACTTTGTTTGAGGAAGGGCGGCAAAGGTATCTGGCGACTAAAAAAGCCAGAAATAATAGATAAGATTAGACAGAGTTTTTCTATTTATTTGCCATCTTGCAGTAAGCAACAAAAAGTTATACTATTGATAAGTACAAAAATGCGGCCTGGTATCCAGCGACCGCATTTTTGTTGTATTTAGTTGATTATGATTCGTGCCGGTTAGATTCTGAAATGACTGATCCCGGCTTGTAAGTTGGCAGCTAAGTTGGTCAGGCTCTGACAGGAAAGGTATATCTCATCAATAGAGGCGGTAAATTCCTCAATTTCTGAATAAGCGTTGGCTGCTTGCTCAGCAGTACCCTGACTTACGGCGCCAATTTCTTGAACACCGGCAACAATTTGGTGGCTGCCCCCTGCCATTTGCTGAATGGAGGCTGCGATAGTGGCCACTTGTGCTGAGACTTCGCTTATGCTGATTAAAATGTCATTAAGGCCGTAACCTACTTTGTTGACCGCATCGATTCCGGTACTAACATGAGCTTCTTCTTGGTTCATAGCCATGACAGCATGAGCAATATTTTCTTGATTAACGACCACCAAAGCTGTGATTTCCGCTGTGGCGGCCTTTGCCTTTTCAGCCAGTTTGCGCACTTCATCAGCAACAACGGAGAAACCACGTCCGTGTTCGCCGGCTCGTGCAGCTTCGATAGCTGCGTTTAAGGCTAGGAGGTTGGTTTGATCCGTAATACCGCTAATAGAACGAGCGATGCCCGCTATTTGCTCAGAACTGTCAGCTAACATATTAATGGCATTTTTTACGGTTTGAGTGCTGGTATTGATATTGTTCATTTGTTCCATAGCTTGAGTCAGAGAACCTTGCCCCTCTTCTGTAGTCAGAGCGGTTTTGGCTGTAAGTGCAGTAACACGCTGGCTCGATTCTGCGACCATTTGAATATTGGCATTAATTTGCTCTATGGCTGACACAGTTTCGCTGACAGAGGCAGCTTGTTTTTCTGTACCTGCGGCAACTTCTGTAACAGCTGCAGCAATATGCCCGGAGGCAATGGAACCTTGTTTGGTAATGGCATGGAGTTGATGAGCAGAGGAATTGACTTCTTGAGAAGAAACTGAAACTCTGCTGATTAAAGCAGCAAGACTAAGGATCATCTGATTAAAAGCCTCAGCCAGTTGTCCAATCTCATCTTTGGATTGAAGGCTGATCTGCTCTACTTTAAGATTACCTGCAGCTAGTTCTCGAACACTGACCAGCATCTTTTGCAAGGGTTTGGACATAGCTCGTGCTACTAAGGCGCCAAGGACAGAGGCAAGGACAGCAGCGGTGATGGGGAAGCCAAATAACATTATTTCTGCATTTTCGAAATTAAGGTTTTCCCGAACAATGGTACTCTTGGCTTTCTGAGTACTGAATTCTACCAGTTGGGGAAACAACGTATTTATGTCATCAATGATTGGGGTTATGTTCATAGAATAGCGGCTATAGGCTCCGGCGTGATCATTTTGATTCATGAGAAGAATAACCTGCTGCCATTCCGTGTCGTAGTTTTTTAAATCCTCTCGTACTTGAGCCAGCTTGGAAATTTCAAAGGGCTCTTTGGCCAGAGGGGTGTAATTATCTAAGGATTCATTAATCAAGCCCATTAATACAGATGTCTGAATAAGCAGGTTCTGCTTTTGAGCCGAGTCCAGAGGGGCTAATAATAGTTCAATATTGACACTTCGGATCATGCGAACATTGGCATTAGCTTCATTAATTAACTTCACTGCCATTAAGGAGTTATCATAGACTTCATTCATGGCTACCTTGGCTTGACGATAATAATAGTATCCCATATAACTCAAGCCAAGCATAAAAATAACCATGACCAGGACTAAGGCGTTTATCTTATAGAAGGTTTTCCAGTTGGTAAACCATTTGAGGTTCAGCCTCTTCATTTTTATCCCCCTATCTCAGTAAATATGAGTTACCTCCCATAGCCTTTACTTCTTTCTTAATTTGGGCGGCCCGTTCAGATACGAGTAAGGGTGTCCAAGCTTGGTCGGCGGCGTTTATGACCAGGCCAGCTAAAGCAACGCTGAGGTGTTCGGTCCCGGTTATTAGTTGGGAAGACTCATTAAAATGTTTGAGTATGTCAACAGCTAACCTTTCTAAATTAGAAGGTGAGGAAATAGTAATAAAGTCATCACCGCCAATATGTCCTACAAAGGTATCTTCAGAAAAGTTTTCGGAAGCATTGACCAAGACCTCACTTAACATTTTGATAGCTTCGTCTCCCTGCTGAAAACCATAGCGATCGTTATAATATTTAAATTTATTTAGATCCACATAAATGAGGCCAAAGGTTATTTTTCGATCGAGATACAGCCGGATTTCTTGGTCAATACGCAAATTGCCGGGTAAACCTGTGAGCGGGTTGGCTCCTCGCGCTATTTGGATTTGGCGTTCAGCCATTGTCTTAATCAAATTGGCAACGGAAACCATCCCGATGGGTTTGCGCTGATTAGCCACTATGATGCCATCGTAGATTTGGGAACCGGAACGCTGCATAGCAATACTTGACACCACTTCTAAAGGAGTGGTGTCTTCTACAATTAAGGGATTGGTATCCATTAGGATTGAAACTGTGCGTTCCAGATAGAGTGTGACTCCGTAGCGTGTGCCGAGAGCAGCAAAAAGCTTGTCCCGCTGCATGACCCCAACTACGCGAGAGTCTTCGGTTATTCCCACCAGCCATTGATGAGGGTGTTCGCGAAAATAGGTCTCGACTTCATTAACCAGGGTATGAGTCGTGAAAAGCGGCAAAGGTTCAACCATGGACAGGACGGAATTTTGTTCTAGAGTTTTCAGACGATGTTTAGGATTTAGTATGCCCGTGATGTCCGGGTTAATCTCCCCTCGTTGGAGGGATGGTCTCGCTACAAAGTATCCCTGTATGTAATCTACACCTAATTGTACAACAGTGCGCATTTCCTCAGTGGTTTCAACCCCTTCGGCGATGATGCGGCAGCCGATCCGCTTGGAAAAGGTCACAAAGGTTTCCAGCAAAGCCCATTTAATAGGGTCGGCATTGACTCCTTTAATTAAAGAGCGGTCAATCTTAAGGAAATCCGGGTGCAGTTCGGCAACAGACTGCAGAGAGGAATAACCAGCACCTACGTCATCCAGGGCAATGAGGTAGCCTTGATTTCGATAGTGATCCAGTGCATCCCGGAAGGTGGCATAGTCTTCAATGGCACTGCGTTCCGTGATTTCCAGCACGACGTCGGAAGGAGTCAAACCTCTTTCACTAAGCAATTTTCTAGTATGCCCTGAGGCAAACTCAGGATCTATAAGAACTAGAGGATTAATATTTAGGAAGAGTCGTTCATTATCTTGGGCAATTGCAGGAAAGGCAGCAATGGCCTGGCGCCGGCAAATAGTTTCAATAGGATAAAGCTGACCAATCTTTTCTGCAAAGGGGAAGAGGTCAGCAATATTGTTAAAACATTTGGATTCCGGCAAACGGGCCAAGGCTTCGAAACCAAAGACTTCACCGCTGCCAGAATCAATAATGGGTTGAAATGCGGATTTTAAGTGTTGGTCAGGTTCATCAATGACTTTAGCAATTTCCCGGCGTCGGGCAAAAAAATTAGGATCAGGTTCGGATTTATTAAGGAGAAAAGCTTCTTTGACTGCGGCATACAGCAAATAATCCGGACTCCGGCCAGGCTCGTTAAGGCATTGAGCAATACCTGAACGTAGGCTAATCTTTTCATTAACCAATTTCCTTATTCTGCGATTAAATCGTTCTTCCAAAGGTTTAATCCAGTATTCACTGACTTCCGTTATGTTCCAGGGGATCGTCTTGCCCGGGATAAAATAAACAACGAAATCATCCCCGCCTCGACTTTCAAAATGAGAATACAGGTAGTGCTTGCGTTGTTTTTTCATAGTTTGACTTATTTCTCGCTCAATTTCGTCTAAGATTAGTCTGCAGGTTTTATAACCATAGCGAAATTCCACCTCCTGAAATTTAACGATATCAAGATATAATACCCAGACAATTTTGTCCTCTCTAATTAAACGGTATAGTTTTCGTTGGCTTATATCCACGGACTTAAACATATGCAAACTCCTTCTTGATCATAAGTCGTAAAATTAGCCTGGTTATGTACATCCTTATTTAATAATAAGGGCCTAATGTAAAGCTATAATGAACGGAATATTAAGTTCATGTTAAATTTATCCTCTGATTGAATGATTTGTATTAATTCTAATAAGTTTAAAATTAATAAATATTAATAAGTAAATATGTTAAATAATTCACAAGAAAGTAGATAACTTTAATTTAACAGTAATCCCTGGATTTTTAACAAAGGAATAATGGTTTCTTTACAGTCGTCACTTAAAATTATTGATAAGAAAGTTTGCTACTACTAGTGCTGAAAAGTAGAATTTAGTTTTATTAGAAAGGTGGGGTTGACTATGAATGAAAGGATTATTGGTCAGACACTTGGTAAAATGACAAAGTTAATTCTTGCTTCCGCCGGTCCCTTGCAATATTTTCTTGATTCCCCTGGCGCTACTCATGTTCAGTGTCTGAACCAAGCCTATAAGGTTTTACAAAGTGACGGCAAAGGGGAAGCAGCTCGATTTTTTCATAACCATCATGCCATGCTGACGAAAGGCTTATATTGGGCGGATCGCGGCTGGAAAAATGTCAATCATTTTTACATCCATCCTGAAAAGCAAGGAATCATGGGTTGGCCGGGTGCGGTGACAGAGTGCCAATCCTACTTCAATAAAGCTTTGTCATTATTCCCCAAGGACGCTGATAAAGGAATGTTTTTCTTAGGGGCGGCTTTGCATTTAGTTCAGGATGTTTGTGTCCCTCATCATGCTCTGGGAGCTGTCTTTGACGGGCATAAAGAATTTGAAACTTGGGCCACTCAAAACTGTGAAGCCTTCAAGGCAAAACGTGGTTTGTATTTGTCCTTTTCTCACCCGGCCCAGTGGATTGAGCATAACGCCCGTTATTCAGGACCTTTATATCCCCTAGTTTCTTTAAAACATAACAGCACTGAAAAAAGTTACAGAAGGGCATCGGAATTATTAATTCCCTTGACCATCGCTACTTCTGCAGGATTTTTGGATCTTATTCATAACCGCATCAAAGATGAGAGGAAGGGATAGTGTTGAAGCAGTTGAGGATTCTGGTTTTTTCTGCGGGATTTGGGAACGGACATTATAAAGCCGCAGAGGCGGTTATCGCAGCCATTAAAGCCAAAGAACCGTCGGCAGAGATTACTCATCTTGATTTTGGGGATTTTCTCAGTAAGCGTTTTAATGCTATGGCGAAGAACCTCTATATTGAGATGATTAAACATACTCCGAAACTTTGGGGTAAATTTTATGATACAACGGCTAAATTTCATCCCGACTCCAGGATTCAACGATTTTTAAAACAATTAGGGCGCAAAGAATTTCTTAAGTTTATTCAAGATCTTTCCCCGGATATGATTGTCTGTACTTATCCAACGGTCTCTTCTATACTAGCTCAGCTGAGATCGGAACAAATCCTGCAAGTTCCTCTGGTTACGGTGATAACCGATTATACAGCCCACAGCCATTGGATTCATCCGGGGGTTGATCGATACATGGTTGCTTGTAAGGAAGTAAAAGAGATTCTGTTGAGTTGGGGAATCCGGGAACAATCGATTCTGGTGACAGGGATTCCTGTCAATCCGAAGTTTGAACTGAAAACAGAACGTGTAAACCTAATTAACAAATTAGGCTTAAACCCGGATATACCCATATTTCTCCTTATGGGTGGTGATTATGGGGGAGTAAAAACCACCAAACGAATTTGCACAAAGTTGTCCAATTCTGAAGTACCCATTCAATCGATTGTTGTATGCGGTAAAAATAGTAAGCTGTATAAATCATTAGCTGATGTAAGCGGCCAATCACCCAATCCCATGATCCGTTTGGGATACGTTCATAATCTTGAAGAACTTATGACAGTTTCCAATTTGATAATTACCAAAGCAGGCGGGTTAACAGTCACAGAGGCTCTAAAAAAACAATTGCCTCTCCTAATATATAAAGCCATTCCAGGTCAGGAAGAAGCAAATGCTGAGTTTATTCTTCGTTCAGGGGCCGGGCAGACCGCTAACTCCGAAAAGGAGTTAATGGATTTTATAAACTACTATTTGAATAATCCGCGAGTCATCGAAAGAATGCGAGTAAGAGCAGCCGTTGCTGTACCGTCTCAGTCAGCGGAAAAAACAGTAAATGAAATGTTTGAACTGTTATTAGAAAGTCAAGCCAGCCGGATTTCTTAATTAAGCTTTCTTAACAATCGGCCTTATTATTTAACCTTAATTTTACCTTCAGTTCATTAAGATTTTACATTTGTCAATTAGAATAAAGATGTTGGATGTGAATTTTAATTGAGCAAAGGGGGGGCCTTATTGAGGGGAGTTTTATTATGGCCAATATTTTAGTTATAGTAGACGAACTTAAGCTCCAAAAAGACTTAAGGATAAGTTTAGAAAGAGAAGGTTTTCTAGTTACTTCTGCTTCCGGCGGAGAACAAGGGGTTGAAATAGCTAAGAAAGAAAAACCTGATCTGATTATCCTCGATCTAGCGTTACCTCTGCTGAATGGATTTGATGTTACGAAAACACTGCGCGCTCACAAAGATACTGAAGCTATCCCAATTATACTACTAAGTTCCAGCAGTGATGTTACAGACAGAATTGTCGCCTTGGAACTTGGCGCTGATGATTATTTAACCAAACCCTTTAGTCCCAGAGAATTGGCCGCAAGAATCAAAGCTCGCTTAAGAGAGGTTCATCGAAAAATGGAAACGAAGGATAATCTTCTGCGCTGGGGCGATTTAGTGATCATGAAGGAAAGCTATACGGTTAGCTTAGCCGATCAGCCATTGAATTTAACCGTCAAAGAGTTTGAACTCCTGGTTCTTTTCGTATCGAATCCATACCAAGTTTTTAGTAGAGAATATCTGATCCAAAAGGTCTGGGGCAGCCTTTCCAGTTCAGGTACCAGAGCGCTGGATGTCCATATCAGTCATCTGCGGAATAAACTGAAACCGTTAGGTCCGGTCCTGGATTCAGTCCGCGGAGTGGGTTACACCTTTACACACAGGCATAAAAATTGAATTTTAACGCAAACTTTACATTATATTCATTGGGACTTTACAGAACTCAATTATAATCAGACTTGTACATGAGAAAAAAATTAAGGGGGAAACAAAATTGTTTAGATCGAAATCCAAAATTGCTCTTGTCAGCACCGCTCTTATTGCTTTATTAGTTCTTTCCGGATGCGGAAAAACCGCTGAACAAACTCCAGAAGCTTCATCCAATAATTCAAACACCGCTACAACTATTGACAAGAAAACCATTTCTTCTGCCGGTTCAACAGCTCTCCAACCTCTGGTCAAATTAGCTGCTAATGAGTTTATGGCAAAAAATGACGGCGTTCAAGTAAACCTGAGCGGCGGCGGTTCTATGACAGGCTTAAACAATGTTGCCAGCGGTTCCATTGAGATCGGCAATTCAGACGTTATTACTCCTGATGAACTAAAAAGTGCAGGATTGGTTGACCATCAAGTATGCGTTGCTCCTTTCTTGCTGATTGTTAACAAGGACGTAACCATTGATAACATAACCAAAGCTCAGGCAGCTGATATCTTTACCGGAAAAATAACCAACTGGAAAGATGTGGGGGGTCAAGACGAAAAAATATCCATTATTGGACGTGCAGCATCTTCCGGAACCCGTTTAAATGTTGAAAAGATTGTTATGGACGGTCAAAAGATGACAGATGCAGCAGCAGCTCAAGATTCTACAGGCAACTTACTCACCGGCGTCGCTAATACCCCGGGAGCTATCGGCTATATTGATGCTGCTTACCTAAAAGACACTGTTAAAGCCTTAAAATTCAATGGCGTAGCCTTTTCACCGGAAGCCGTGATGAATGGTGATTATCCTATCTATTCCTATGAACACATGTATACCAAAGGTGAAGCTACCGGAACTGTTAAGCTCTTCTTGGATTACATCATGAGCAACGAATTCCAAGATAAGTTTGTTGAGCAAACCGGTTTTATCCCCGTTAGCAAAATGAAGAAGTAAATTAGCCTCACTACATTTAAATATAAGTAGTAAACCGAGATCAAGCGTTCTCATTTCGACTTTTAAAGTGGGTGAGAACGCTTGTGTCTTTTGCTGATTATGTTAATTAGGTCGTTATAACTTAACCTGAACTTTACATTCGCTTAATCGTTAATTTACAGACATGAGTTAAACTTATTACATGCTAAATTGTTAGGTTGTGTAAAGCCATGCTGGCATTTAGCTTTGCAAAATAATCTGGAGGTGTGACAGATTGCCTCACCATAAATCAAAGGTCTATTATAACGATCGCATATCAAAATACTTATTTATTAGCAGCGCAGTATTAGTCTCCTTAATCATCCTCTGTATCATTTGGTTCGTAGGCATGCAAGGTCTTTCCATGTTTAAAGAAGCAAGTGTCTTAGACTTTTTTACGAGCAGTAAATGGAGTCCGGATTCCGGTCAGTATGGCGCTCTGACCTTTGTAGTCGGCTCCATCGGAACTACTCTTATCGCCATTCTTTTAGGAGGACCTTTGGGATTGGCTGGAGCTGTTTTTCTGGCCGAGATTGCCCCACCCTGGATACGAAAGATTATGCGTCCTGCCACGGATCTTTTTGCTGGGATTCCCTCGGTAGTCTATGGTTATGTGGGTATTACCGTCGTCGTAGGTTTTACCCGGGATATTACCAAATCCGCCACAGGGTACGGGATGCTTGCTGCAGGTATTGTCTTAGCTGTTATGATTTTGCCCACCGTGATCAGTCTTTCTGAAGATGCTTTGCGCTCCTTGCCGAAAACCTACAAAGAAGCTTCCCTAGCCTTAGGAGCTACGCGCTGGCAAACCATTCGCAGAGTTCTTGTCCCGGCGGCATCTCCGGGGATTTTAACAGCGCTGATTCTCGCTATGGCCAGAGCCATAGGAGAGACTATGGCTGTCCAGATGGTCATCGGTAATTCCCCTCGTTTTCCTGATTCTTTAGGAAGCCCTACATCTACGCTCACAAGCAATATTGTCATGGAAATGGGCAATACCCCTTATGGTTCAACTTGGAATAACGGCTTATTTATGATGGCTTTTCTTCTCTTAATAATTGCTCTGATTATGATTATTCTTGTCCGCACAGCTTCACGAAAGGGGGCAGTCCGATGAAAGCTCGTCGAGCAGATCGCCTTGCCAGTGTATTTCTTTGGGCGGGAGCCTTCCTCATTGTTGCTCTGTTAATCGCTTTTTTAGGTTTGATATTAGGACGAGGGCTTCCTTATTTATCTTGGGAATTCTTTAACGGACCTGATGGAGTGAGAGGGCAATTATTTAATTCCTTCTATATATTGTTTATGTCTTTGGCTTTTTCCCTGCCTATTGGTTTAGGGGCAGGAATTTATATGGCAGAATATGCGCCAAAGAATAAGTTTACAGATCTGATCCGTTTAAGCACAGAGAGTTTGGCCAGTGTACCATCCATCGTTTTTGGTCTCTTTGGCATGATTGTCTTTGTGAATATGTTTGGTTTAGGATTTACCATCTTAGGAGGATCAGCCACACTGGCTTTATTGAATTTACCGATTTTAGTCCGTGTTACGGAAGAATCCTTGCGGGCAGTGCCCCGTAGTTACAGGGAAGCCAGTTTAGCTTTAGGGGCTACCATGTGGCAAACCTTACGCAAAGTTGTTTTGCCTACCGCTTTGCCGGGCCTGATTACGGGAGTAACTCTCGTCGCCGGCAGGGCCTTGGGAGAAACTGCTATCTTGATTTTTACGGCAGGCATGAACGTATCCCGAAAACTCTTTGATGTGAATCCTATGGCAGCCGGAGAGACCTTAGCCGTTCATTTATTTGCAGTTAAATCTAATCCTTTGCCAGGCACCAATGCCGATCAAATTGCTGACGGTACAGCCGCTTTATTAATCATCATGGTTATCTTCTTCAACCTTTGTTTAACATTACCAAGTCGTTGGCTGCAATTTCGTCTACTCGGCAAAAAAAGAGCTTAAAGGTTAGAAAGTGAGATTAAGGAGAGTTGATATGGATAAAATTGTGGTCAATAACCTAGACCTCTTTTACGGTGAGCAACAGGCCTTAAATAATATATCCCTCACGATGAAGGAGAAAAGTGTCACCGCGCTTATCGGCCCTTCCGGCTGTGGTAAGTCCACTTTCTTGCGCACCCTTAATCGTATGCAGGATTTAACCCCGGGTGTAAAGATCATAGGGCAGGTTAAGATCGATGGCCAGGATATTTATGATGCTGATACTGATGTGGTTTTGCTGCGTAAGAAAGTAGGCATGGTGTTCCAGCATCCCAATCCCTTTCCAAAATCCGTCTTTGAAAATGTTGCCTATGGTCCGCGAATTCATGGGGAAACGGACAAACGAAAATTAAGTGAGATTGTTGAAAGCAGTTTAAAAGACGCCGCATTATGGAATGAAGTGAAAGACCGTTTACATGAGTCAGCCTTAGGACTCTCGGGGGGACAGCAGCAAAGACTTTGTATCGCGCGCCTTTTAGCCGTTGGTCCGGAAATTTTGCTTATGGATGAGCCTACCTCAGCTCTGGACCCCATTTCAACCATGAAAATTGAAGAACTGATTGCAGAATTAAAAGACAAATATACTATTATTATAGTGACTCATAACATGCATCAGGCTTCCCGGGTTTCGGACAGAACCGCGTTCTTCTTGAGCGGGGATTTAATTGAAGAAGATGTGACAAGTATTCTCTTTACTCGGCCCGCTAAGAAAAAAACGGAGGATTATATTTCAGGCCGGTTTGGATAATGTCTGGATACTGAACGTAAGATAGAGTTAGAGAGGAGGGTCTAATAGTGCCAACACGTCAAAAATTCGATCATGAATTGGTGGATTTACGTTTGAAAATCTTAGACCTTGGAAGAATTGTGAATGAACAAATAGGCCTTGCAGTCACCTCCATGGTAAATCAAGATTTGGAGTTAGCTAATGCTATTGTTGTGAAAGACTTAGAGATTAATGATTTGCAGGCAGACATTGAAGAGCAATGTATTTTATTAATTGCAACTCAACAGCCCATTGCGAGGGATTTGCGCAAGCTTGTCGCTGGTTTTAAGGTCTCAATGTATCTGGAGAGAATGGGGGATTTATCCGTCGATATCGCCAAAATAACCATCCGAATCGGTCGCGAAGAGTTAATTAAACCACTCATTGATCTGCCCCGCATGAGTACCTTAGTGCAGGAAATGATAACTGTCGGTTTGAAGGCCTATGTGGATGAAGACTGTGGAGCTGCGGCAGAAATGGCCCTAATGGATGATAAAATAGACAAAATCTATGCTGGTGTATTTGGGGAACTCAAAGCAATTATGATGGAAGCACCCCATAAAGTAACCCAAGCAAACTACCTGCTCTTTGCCAGCCGCTTTTTAGAGCGTTTAGGGGACTACTGCACAAATATCGCCGAAGAAATTATCTTCATCTGCAACGGCAAGCGCATGGATTTGAATGAATAGATTTTAAAGTAAGTAAAGGAAAACCTATAACTATGCTGAAGGCATTAGTTATAGGTTTTTGTACTTCTTAAAAGAAGCGCCGACCCGGGAGCACTCTTTTCTACAAAACTCTATTCCATAAATTTACTATGTGACTGTAAGCACACCAAATACCATGCATATTTGCTAAACTACCTCAGAAAGATAATACAAGCAGTACTTTCTGGGGGAATAAACATGAAAAACTTAGGATTTAAACTTGAACATTGTCGTCCCAATTGTCCAAAATCAGTACGCAAGTGGGATGAGCTTTATGAAACCTTAAATCATAAATTAATAGATTTAAATTTGTATACAGTACAAGAAGAAAAGTTTAGTCCTGTACTTCATCATCATCTTCCGAAAATTGCTATAGCAGGCTGTCCTAATGGCTGCTCTCAGCCGGATATTAAAGACTTTAGTATTTCAGGGTATGAATCTCCCCGAATTAGCGATAACCCTTGTTTACAATGCGGTGCTTGTGTTAAGGGATGTTTAGAAAATGCCATTACATTAGTTCCCGAGGGTGTCATCATCCACAAGGATCGCTGTCTTGCCTGTGGGAATTGTCAAAAGGTATGTCTGTCAGGAACAATCGCTCCAGGAGAAAGTGGCTGGAATTTACGAATCGGAGGTCGGGTGGGGAGGCATCCTCGTTTTGCCACCTTTGCAGGGCAAGCTTTGACAGATGCAGAAGTGATTGCATGGGTAACAGATAGCTTAGAAGATTATATTAAACAAGGATTGCCACATGAACGATTAACTCACTTCCTCGAAAACAGAGCAAATTCAATCCAGGGATTGAGAGCGAGCTGCCCGTTCGTGAATCCAAGTCCGTAAATTCTCCATATCTAATACCGTAATTGTTTTCTTTTGTATTTCAATGAGTTTAACTTCCTTTAATTCGGATAATATCCGGCTAACAGACTCACGGGCGAGACTGCACATACCTGCCAGTTCTGTGGCAGATAAGGGAATGGTAATGGTCACACCATGCTTGGAACTCTGACCATGTACATGGGCTAAAGCAAATAATTTAGCACCTAAACGCAAACGGGCATCACCTAATGATAAGTTGCGAATTTGTCGGTAAGAACGACGTAAATCTAAAGCAAGTTCTTTGATAAAAAGCCAAAGTAAGGATGGATTGCTTTCCAGATATCGTTTAAAGATTTGCTTATCGATGGCCAATACATCTATCTCTTCGATACAAAGGGCAGCATGGGGATAGGGTTTGTCGTCCAAGACTACCTCGGGGAAAAAGATGGGGGGATTGATGACGCGAATAATCTTCTCCGTAAACTCGCCCATTAAGTAAAGCCTGACCCTTCCCGCAATGAGAAAATAGACTGTTGTTGCTTCATCCCCGGCAAAATATAAGTATTGTTTTGGTGCAAAATGACGAATTCGTCCGTGAGCAAGGCAAAAATCAACAAATTCCGGAGGCATAGTTCCGGAAAAGAATTGGCTTGCTAAGATATCCCTAAGTTGTTGCTCTGTTATCATTATATCCTCCCAACTATTTTAAACCATCATTACGCCGGCTGAAGATTTCTATACACAGGGCATAAAACAAAACTAATTAGTATATGATTAAGCACATGCAATTATGAGCTGCCTTTGCCGCTAAGTTAACAAGTGCAAAGCCTATCTGCATGTCTCTGGCCAAGTTTCTCTACATTATAGCACAATTCACGGATAATTTAAGGAAAAGCTGGGAAATCACAGGTCAAAGCAAACTAACACAATTTTACAAGCATATGATTCATATTGCAGGAGAAAACTAGGGAGGAATTCACTCTTAAATGTACAAAAAGGGAGGATTATAATGGGAGCTCACAAGAAAGTGTCACGGCCGAAATCACCGGTAACGGTTAGAGATCCTCATTATTCTGAATTTGATACCCAGAAGGAACGTAATATTCAAAAACCAATTTCAAGTCGATAACTTTATTCTTTCCAATAAATCAATTTTGAGAAGTGAGGTTTCCCCACTTCTCTTTATAATTTTTTTCTAAAAAATAGTAAATAAATTTTGCGAAAAGAAGGATTTATCTAATATTAGTCGAATAATCAAATAACATCAATAATTCTGAATTAAATTAGACTTAAGAATCAAAACAATCTCTTGACAAAGGGTGAAGTAAACTGGAACAAAGTTGGCTATATAATTTCTTAATTATGGCTATATTGACTTATTGATCACTCGATGCTAGTCTTAATTTGTGAGGAACGGTAAACATAAAAAAGCTTGTGCAATTTATTACGTTTACGGCCTTATTTTAACTAGAATTAAAAAATCTTAATATGTGAAACAAATATTAATTTGTGCCTTTTTATACTAACGGGAGTTTTCTTATCCGGGTATTATTGCTGGTAACTCTGCTTAGCCTGCGTCTAGTCAGAGTCTACAATACATGTGCTGGAAAATAAATTCCTTCTCACGCTTTATAGGGGGTGTTAGAAAAAAACTGTATTAAAAAATGGAGAAGGACTTTATGAGTCAAAGATCCTAAGTGTGTGAGACTTAAGGCATTGTTATCAAAAGTCATATTCTGTAAGTATTAATTTTGTTGCAGTAAGGAGGAAACAGTGTGAATATTGTCGTTTTCATCAAACAAACATTTGATACTGAGGCAAAAATCGTACTAGATGCTAACGGTAAAATCGATACCAATGGGGTTAATTTAATCATCAACCCTTACGATGAGTATGCGATTGAAGAAGGAATCAAACTCAAAGAAAAATTCGGTGGCGAAGTAACGGTCGTAAGCATGGGAGGTCAACGTGCCCAAGAAGCTATCCGCACTGCTTTGGCAATGGGGGCAGATAAAGGTGTGTTGGTAAGCGATCCCGGAGAAGGCATCGACGAATTTAGTGTAGCTGAGATCCTGGCTAAGGTTGTTAAAGACATTCCCCATGATATCGTTTTAGCCGGACGTATTGCTATTGATGATGGTGGAAGCCAGATTCCTGTTCGTGTAGCGGAAGCATTAAGCATTCCTTCTGTCAGCAGTGTTCTTAAACTCGAAATTGCTGGAACTCTAGCAACAATTACTCGTGAAATTGACGGTGGAACTGAGTTAATCGAAGTTAGCTTACCAGTTGTCGTTACTGCTCAAAAAGGTTTAAACGAGCCCCGCTATCCATCTGTTGCCGGTATTATGAAAGCAAAGAAAAAACCATTAAAGACAATGACCCTTGCCGATCTTGGTTTTAGCGCTGGAGATCTGAAAATGGTTATTAATCAATACAGCCTGCCTACCCCTCGTAAGGCCGGACGTAAAATCGATGGCGACGCTGCCCAAGCAGCCAGTGAATTAGCAAAACTCTTGCGCGAAGAAGCTAAGGTTCTGTAAAGGAGGAATAAAAATGGCAAAAGGAATTATGGTTGTTGTTGAACAACGCAATTTGCAAATTCGTAAAGTTTCATTAGAACTTCTCAGTGAAGCCCGTAAAGTTGCGGACCAAACCAGCGAGTCTGTTGTAGCTGTTGTGCTCGGCCAAGGCATTGACGAGCTTGTTCCAACCCTTGCTGCCGCTGGTGCTGACAAAGTCATCGTTGTAGACGATGCTAAGTTGGCTGAATATACGACAGGTGCTTATACTTCCGTACTCAACAAGATCATTCGTAAAGAAGAGCCTCAAGCTGTGTTAATCGGAAATACGGCTGTTGGT
Organism: Desulfosporosinus orientis DSM 765; assembly: GCF_000235605.1. GTDB lineage: Bacteria > Bacillota > Desulfitobacteriia > Desulfitobacteriales > Desulfitobacteriaceae > Desulfosporosinus > Desulfosporosinus orientis. The sequence continues at coordinate 3,334,970 of NC_016584.1, read as the reverse complement.
AAAGACCTTGCTCCTCGCTTGGCACAACGTCTTGGTGTTGGAGCAGCATCTGACTGCACAGGAATGGAAGTTGATTCTGCTAACTTCTTAGCATTCAAACGCCCAGTTTATGCAGGTAAAGCATTTGCTCACGTTACTTCCAACGTACGCCCGATTATGGCTACCATCCGTCCTAATACTTTCCCTGTAACTCCTCCGGATGCTTCCCGTCAAGCTGAAGTTGTTAAAGAAGCAGCAGAGATTGATGCAGCAGATTTGACAGCCATTCTTAAGGAAGTAGCAGTTGCAGCTTCCAAACGCCCTGAACTTACAGAGGCTAACATCATCGTTTCCGGCGGACGTGGTATGAAAGGTCCCGAGAATTATGTTATTCTCGAAGCATTGGCTGACGTCATTGGTGCGGCTGTAGGTGCTTCCCGTGCTGCAGTCGACTCAGGCTGGAAAGAGCATAAATTCCAAGTTGGACAAACAGGAAAAACCGTTGCTCCAACCCTTTATATTGCCTGCGGAATCTCTGGTGCAATCCAGCACTTAGCAGGTATGGGCTCTTCTAAATTCATTGTAGCTATTAACAAAGATCCAGAGGCTAATATCTTCAACGTAGCAGATTATGGTATTGTCGGAGATCTATTCGAAGTAGTACCGCTGCTTACAGAAGAGTTTAAAAAGCTGGTTAGTGAATAAAAATTGAATAACGAATTACTTAAGCGAAGCGCCTACCCAGGCGCTTCCTTAATAGGGTAAGGAGAGAGAAGAATGGCAACACGTGAAGTGTATTGGAATATTGAAGGACATCATTGGCTTTACTTATTCTTTATCATTGCACTTGCTATCTTTGCTTATGGAGTGTATAAGCGTGTTAAGCTATGGAAACTAGGTCAGCCTGAAAATCGCTGGAAAGAAGTTTGGCCGGGGATTAAAGACGTGCTGGTTTATACCTTTGCTCATAAACGGATCTTTAAGGATTCCTTCCCTGGCATGATGCATGCAGGTATATTCTATGGGTTCTTATTCTTAGCCTTCGCGACAGCCATCATTACCCTTCAGGCAGATTTCTCCATTCATCTTTTCCACGGTTGGCTTTACCTCTTTATTAAAATCACAGCCAACTTGTTTGGACTGGCTGCTCTTCTTGGCATCGTTGTTGCGGCTTGCCGAAGATATATTCAGCGCCCGGATCGCCTCGATAATAAAACGGATGATGGGATTACCTTAGCTCTGTTATTTGCAATTCTCTTGACAGGATTTCTTATCCAAGGAGCTCGTATCGCTGTATTGCCAGATCCTTGGGCTGATTATGCATTTATCGGTCTATGGTTGTCTTTTCCTATCAAAGCGTTACTTAACGAAGCTCAAATTTTATCCTTGCATGTATTCCTCTGGTGGTTCCATCTCTTCTTGGCAATGGCGTTTATCGCTTATTTTCCATACTCCAAACTGTTCCATATCTTACTGGGGCCTCTCAACCAGTTCTTCCGCAACCGGGGACCGATAGGTATCCCTGAACCTATTGATTTTGAAGATGAGAGCCTGGAGACCTTTGGCAAGAGCCAATTACGTGAGTTTTCCTGGAAGACATTGTTTAACACGGATGTTTGCCTGCGCTGCGGACGCTGCCAAGATAACTGTCCTGCTTACTTAAGCGGCAAACACTTAAGTCCTAAACGAATCATTCAGGATATGCGAGTTTTGATGGAAGAAACAGGGGAAGCACTTCTAGGAAAAACTAAAGTTATGGCACAAGCCGCGGACCAGGAAGCTGCTGCTGCCAGTGAAGCTGGAGAGATGGAAGAGTGGACTGGCCGAGCGCTCATTGGCGAAGTTATCCCTGAAGAGGACCTCTGGGCTTGTACAACCTGTCGTTCCTGTGAACAGCAGTGTCCGGTCTTCATCGAGCATGTTGATAAAACCATTGATATGCGCAGGAACCTCGTACTTATGGAAACACGTTTCCCGGCAGAAGCTCAATTGGCCTTCAGAAACATGGAGAATAACGGTAACCCATGGGGTATTGGCTGGACGACACGTGCGGATTATCTGACCGGTCTCGGGGTCAAAACCTTTGAAGAAGATCCGAATGCAGAATATCTGTATTGGCCCGGCTGCTCAGGAGCATTTGACGCCCGAAATCAAAAAGTTTCCGCAGCTCTTGTCAAGTTGTTCCAAACTGCAGGTGTCAGTTTTGCAATCCTTGGTAATGAAGAGAAATGTTGCGGTGACTCCGCTCGTAAATTAGGTAACGAATACTTATTCTATTCCTTAGCCACTGAAAATATAGAGGTTATGAATGGATACGGTGTTAAGAAAATCATTACCCAATGCCCACACTGTTACAACTTCTTAAAGAATGAGTATCCTCAACTTGGCGGTAACTTTGAAGTGATTCACCACAGCGTATTCCTCTTAGATTTAATTAAGTCCGGCAAATTGAAATTGACCAAGTCAGATAGAAAAACAGTAACCTATCATGATTCTTGTTACCTGGGCCGTTATAACGAGATCTATGCACAGCCTCGAGAACTGCTTAAAGCGGTTGGTCTAAACATTACTGAAATGTCCCACACCGGTGAGAAGAGTTTCTGTTGTGGTGCCGGCGGAGGCCGTATGTGGCTTGAAGAGCACGAAGGTCAACGAATCAATGAAATGCGTACAGATGAAGCTATCGCGGTTAACCCTGATTATGTTGGTACTGCTTGCCCATTCTGTTTGACAATGATTAATGATGGTATCGCCGCTCGTGAAGCAGGAGAAAAGATGAAAGCATTGGATATCGCCGAAATCTTAGAAAAAGCCCTATAATTTTGCTGTTAATTTTCAGAATAATTATAATAGAAAGTTTAATTTAAATAATTAAACAAAACAATCAATTAAATTAAGACTAAATATTAAAGACCAACTGAAACAAAACAGTTGGTCTTTAATATTGGAATTTAAATTTTAATACATAATATAATACCGATTAAACATTAATTTCCATTTTTAATTCCATTAATGCTGTTTTACAGAAATGTAAACTTTACTTCATAGCTTCAAAAATTATAAAGAAGTGTGATTTAACCCCTAAGATAGACTATGGTATAATTAGATACTTTAATAGCAAAGTTAAAGATCATGATGTTACATAAAAAGGAAAAAAATAGATTAGATAATCTATAATATTAGATAAAATTCAGTAATTAAATCTAATAAATTCTTTGTAATCGATTTTGCAAGTTTTTTTCTTTTTAGGGAATTATAAATTTGAAAGTTCAACACACCAGACACAGATATTTCCATCTTGGATAACTATGATTTGCTTAGGAAAATTATAGAAAGTATACTAAATTGCAGAGCAGGAATTTCTTTTGGCTTACAGAATAGTGTTTTAAAAGTAATCTTTACATTAACAATGCAATTTTTGATGAGGAGGAAACCATATGAGTATAAAAGTAGGAATCAATGGATTTGGCAGAATTGGCAGGCTTACACTGCGGGCATCCCTTAGTCAGTCTTTTCCTTTCGAAATTGTTGCAATTAATGATTTAGGCAGTCCGGATTTATTAGCTCATTTGTTTAAATATGATTCTGTTCATGGGGTGCTGCCAAACCAAGTCGAAATCAATGACAAAAACATGGTAATAAACGGTCAAGAGATTCAAATTTTTGCCGAGAAAAATCCAGCAGATTTGCCGTGGAGACAACTGGGAGTTGACATTGTCATTGAATCAACGGGACGCTTTACCAAACGTGATGACGCCGCCAAGCATCTTGATGCAGGAGCAAAAAAGGTTGTTATCTCCGCTCCGGGTAAAAATGAGGATATCACCATTGTCATGGGAGTTAACGAACAACTTTACGATCCCAATAAACACCATATTATTTCCAATGCATCTTGTACCACAAATTGTTTGGCCCCTATAGCCAAGGTTTTGCTTGACGAATTTGGTATTGAAGAAGGAATGATGACTACCACACATTCCGTCACCAATGATCAGCGGATCTTAGACTTGGAGCATAAGGACTGGCGCAGATCAAGAGCCGCCTATCAGTCTATGATACCTACGACCACAGGTGCGGCCAAGGCAGTTTCTTTGGTTATACCGGAATTAGAAGGCAAGCTAAAAGGTTTGGCGGTCAGGGTGCCAACACCTAATGTTTCTTTAGTGGATCTGGTTGTCCGCTTAAACAAAACAACCAGCAAAGAAGAAATCAATTCTGTTCTCAAGGAAGCTGCAGCCAATAGGATGAAAGGGTATCTGGAATATACCGAATTGCCTTTGGTTTCTCATGATTTTTATGGAAATCCGGCCAGTTCCATTGTTGATGGTTTATCGACCATGATGGTTGGAGAGCGGATGGCTAAAGTCTTAGCTTGGTATGACAATGAATGGGGTTATTCAAATCGAGTTTTAGATTTAGTAAAGCATATTGTAGGAAAAGGTCTGTAATTCGAAGGAGAAAACGATGAGAAGAACAAAAATTGTTTGTACCATTGGTCCGGCAAGTGAATCTGAGGAAAAAGTTCAAGCTCTGTTAAACGCGGGGATGGATGTGGCCCGTTTAAATTTTTCTCATGGTACCCATGATGAACACCGGAGCAGGATTGAAGTTTTACGTCAAGAAGCAGCTAAAATGGGAAAACATTTAGGGATTCTTCTGGATACTAAAGGCCCGGAAGTTCGCACAGGTAAAGCTCCTGATGAAGGAATTATCCTTAAGAACGGAGCGGAGTTTATTTTAGATACAGATCTAAGCCTGGGCAATCAAGAGAGAGTAGGAATTACTTACACTGATTTGTGGCGAAAGGTGAAACCTGGCAGTCACATTCTTATTGATGATGGTCAGCTTGACTTGGAAGTAACTTCTGTGGAAAAAGAAACCATTCGAACGGTTATACGCAACGGGGGAGTTTTAAAATCCCAAAAAGGGGTCAATACTCCTAATGCCCTCATTGACTTGCCCGCTGTAACGGAAAGGGATATCGAGGATATCAAATTTGGGATTTCCCAGGGAATCGACTATATTGCCGCATCCTTTACCCGCAAGGCCGCCAATATTTTAGATGTGCGCAGGGTCGTCGAAGAAATGGGAGCCGATGTGCATATCATCGCTAAAATTGAAAGCCGGGAAGGCATAAACAACCTGGATGATATTCTTGAAGTTGCCGATGGCTTAATGGTTGCCCGGGGAGACTTAGGCGTGGAAATTCCTGTTGAGGAAGTACCTATTCGCCAAAAGGAAATGATCCGTAAATGTAACTTATTAGGCAAACCAGTGATTGTGGCAACTCAGATGCTGGATTCCATGATCCGGCAGCCCAGACCCACCAGAGCAGAGGCTAGTGACGTAGCCAATGCTATTCTGGACGGAACGGATGCCATTATGCTTTCTGGGGAAACGGCAGCAGGATCATATCCTGTGGAAGCTGTTGTCATGATGGATAAAATATCCCAGCAAATTGAAAAAAACTATGTAAAGCAACAGTCTACCAGGCATAATCAACTCAACGTTGCCGAAGCTATTAGCTTTGCCAGCTATACCATAGCCAATGATCTAAAAGCAGCAGCTATCTTGACACCGACGCATTCAGGTATGACTGCACGTATGATTTCTAAATATCGTCCGGCAGCAACTATTGTAGCTGCTACGCCTTTTGCCAATACCGCCAGAAAATTATCTCTGCAATGGGGAGTCCGGCCTATTTTAGTTCCTGAGAGTTCAGGGACGGATGAAATGTTGGCTGTAACCTTAAATACATCCTTAAATCAAAATTTCATTCAGGCTGGGGATGTGGTGGTAATCACTGCCGGCGTACCTATCGGCAAGGTTGGCTCAACGAATATGATAAAAGTACAAATCATGGGCAATATCTTAAGCAAAGGATTTGGGATTGGGCGAAAATCCTATTCTGGGTTAGCTCGTAAAATCAAATATCCCGAAAAGGATGAATTCAATGACGGTGAAATTCTCATCACCGAAAGGACCGACTCCCGTTTTGTCGACATGATTTCCCGGGCAGGTGCTTTAGTCGTTGAAGAGGGCGGTTTAACATCCCATGCGGCCATCACGGCTTTGCAGTTTGGTATTCCTGCCATCGTTGGGGCTAAAGAAGCCTTTTCTAAAGTGATTAACGGTCAGACTTTGACTGTGGATGCTTTAACAGGTATGATGTATGAAGGTTCGGTAAGTATCCTTTAAGATGATTAGATTTATTAGGCAGTTTAACCAGAGATGCATTAACTTATATGAGTAATAATTAAATAAACGCGAATAGTTTAAGACTATTCGCGTTTATTAATCGAATACCGCCGTTTATTTGGGCAGAGTAAGGGAATCATCCTTATTTCGTTTTAATCCTTGCAGTTCATGGTTAAAACTGCCGGAATTGGTCATTTGGTCATCAATAGTATCTTTATCAAGGGTGCTGGGAGAACGGTCGTTAAAGACCTCAATTAACCCAGCCTGCTGCAACTCACTGGATATTTCGAAAAGGGAATCTCGTTTATTGCTGGGCAAGCTATTAACAAAACGGTTTATTTTTACTGGGGGGACGAGATTTCTGAATTTAGTACCACCGTACTTCAAAATACGCTCCGGCAAAGGTGATCCTCCTCCTTTATCGCTAAAACAGTATCATGTTTCTTGGTTTATTATTTGCTTATTCCTTGAAACAAATACATGGCCGGAGCAGAGTTTAGAATCACCTAAAGAAAACCCGGCTTCGCCGAGCCTTAGCGAAGGCGAAACCGTTGGTTGCACTTATGCTGGAAGATGAAGGCACTGTCTTCGCACGAATTAGTCTTCTTGCAGTATGCAACGAAGTTATACTTTCTGACAGTACAAAAAGACTATTGCAGAGGAGAACTCTCTTCTGCCTGCATAGTACTCAGAGATACTTTGACTTGTTCACGAATATAGGTTAAATATTCCTGACGCAATGCTTCTTGTTCAGCATGCTCCCATTCTTCTAAACCAATGCTTCTTTGCTTTCGAGATAATTCATTAATTCGTTCAATAAAAAGCTTGATAGGTGATATGCTCAAGAGAAATCCTCCTTAATTTATCCGCTGATTATTTTGCACATTATAACATATTATTCAAAATCCATACAAATCAGGATTAAGAAAAGAGGTATCCTATGGGATTGTCTGCAAAAACAAACTTACGTGTCCGCTATGCCGAAACGGATAAGATGGGAATTGTTTATCATGCCAATTATATCGTCTGGTTTGAGGTTGGCAGATCGGCATTGTTCAGAGAGTTAAACTTACCCTATACTGAGTTTGAGAAACAAGGTCTTGGTCTGGCTGTAATTGATGCAAATTGCCGCTACCGCAAGCCTGCTCAATATGACGACGAAATCACCATAGTTACAGAAATTATCTCAATGTCTGCCCGAAGCATTACGTTTTCTTATCGCATTATTCGAGAGAAAACGCTATTAGCTGAAGGAAAGACCGTTCATGTCTTTGTTAACAAGGAAGGAAAGCTTACAAATGTAAAAAGTTATGAAATATGGCAGGATTTGCAGCCGATTATTGAACAACAAGGGCATTTGCAGAAGAATTTATAATTAAACAATTAAATATTGAAAGCAATTGTATTCGTCCATGGCCCATGGTATTATGTATACATAATACAAGGAGAGAGGGGATCCTATGTTTCTTGTAACGTGGATCGAGGGAGAAGAAGTTAACTATCGAGTTGTAAAGAAGCAGGAACTTCCAGGGCTTATGGCTATCCTTGGACAACATCCGATTATTCAAAAGATTTCAGCTTGAAAAGAATTCCTTTTATGGACTAATCCATCTGTTCAGATTTATTAATATGTAACTTTAGCTCATCGACAAGATGAGCTTTATTTTTTGTAGTCTGATAGCAGGATATTTTTAGTTTATCCACGAATAAATTCTAGGTTATAGTTTCATGTAATTTGTAGGAGGTGTGTCATGTCCTTCAAAGTACTTGTTGATAGCTCATCCGATATTCCTAAGAATAAAGCTGCTTCAGCCGGTATTATAACCGTTCCCATGCCTGTAACTATTGATGGAAAGACCTATTTAGAAGGGATTGACTTACAAACTGAGGATTTTTATGCTCAGTTCGCTAGTTTTAAAGAATTGCCTAAAACGTCACAACCTAATTTGAATATGCTCTTAGAACATTATGAACAAGTTTTAGCGGAAGGGCATGAGGTGGTTGCCATCCATCTCTCATCGGGTCTGAGTTCCACTGTGGCAACGGCCAAAATGATTAGTGAGACGACCTCGGCACCGGATCGGGTCCATGTCATCGATAGTTTAGGGGCTTCGTTTGGCTATGGGTTGTTAGCTCTTTTAGCTCAAGATATTGTCCAATCAGCTGCATCCTGGGAAGAAGCCGAGGCAAAGATTCTCCAATGCCGTAAATCCATGCGCTATATTTTTACTCTTGATACCCTGGAATACCTGGTTATGGGTGGCCGGGTCAGCAAATCAGCCGGGTTTATTGGCGGATTATTGGATGTCAAACCTGTGCTGCATATCACTTCCGAAGGACATATTGAACCCTTCGCTAAAGTTCGGACCCGACGAGCAGCTATTCGCAAACTCGTTGATATTATGGAACAGGAAATCCAACACCCCGAGGAGCAAGTTATTGGTATTTCCCATTCAGCTTGCTTAAATGAAGCGAATCTTTTAGCTCAAGAAATTCGCGAACGTCTAAAGGTAAAAGACATCTGGATCAGCGAAATCGGCTGTGTTATCGGAAGTCATACCGGACCGGGGACTTTAGCTCTTTTCTACAGAGTTTGATATAGCCGGATATATTAAGCAATCATTATAGGAGGCATACTCGTTGAAATTCATTACCACAGTATTACTGGCGCTTTATTTATTATTTTCGGTTTCCCCTCCAGCCTATGCTGATAACACTGCTCCGCCGGATATACGCGGAGAGGGAGGCTATTTAATTGATGTTCAATCCGGACAAACTCTTTTCCAAAAAAATCCCGATGAATTATTAGCCCCGGCAAGTACCACTAAAATTATGACAGCTTTATTAGCCATTGAAAACGGACATTTTGACGACACTGTTACCATAAGCTCCACAATGTTAAACAGTAAATTGGTTTATGGTACTCAAATATATCTTGAACCAGGAGAAAAACTAACCGTCAGAGACCTTTTATATGCAACCTTGCTTAATTCAGCCAATGATGCAGCAGTTGCTTTAGCGGAATATGTCGGTAAAGATGTGGATAGTTTTGTTGATTTGATGAATCAACGGGCTCAGGAAATTGGAGCAACTAAAACCCACTTTGTTAATCCCAGCGGTTTAACGGAAAAAGAACATCTCACGACACCCCATGATTTAGCCCTCATAGCCCGGGTGGCTTATCAAAATCCTACCTTTGCCCAGTTTGTACGCACAAAAACTCAGGCAATCTCCCGATCGAAAGATGATGTCCCAGTCTTAATGGTTAACGAAAATAAACTATTGTGGAGAGATTCCACAGTGGATGGTATTAAAACAGGCTATACAAGTGAAGCTCAGAACTGTCTGGTTGCTTCAGCCACGAAAGATGGCCGGCAGCTTATTGGCGTTATTCTCAAATCGCCTGGAAAAGAAATCTACACAGATATGCAGGCCATGTTTGATTATGGTTTTACCCAGTATAAAAATAACGTTGTTAAGCCTGCAGGTTCCGTGCTTTCTTCAATTACGGTGAATAATGAGCCGGTAGACCTTACTATTGACAGCCCAATCTATGTAACCCAAAAACTTAATGAGGACCAGCCCCTCCTTAATTTGCGAGTGACCTCCCTCAATACTGAACCTTTAACCTCAGTAGAAAAAGGACAAGCCGTGGCCCAAGTTGAAGTGCTTGAGGGTGAAAAACACCTCAACACTCTACCTTTAATTGCCTCAAAAACTGTTTTGCCTAAGGCTGAGGAACCTAAAGGCTTTTTTGCCTCACTAAGTCTGCCCTGGATGGCTGGCACTTTGTTGGTGATCTTAGGCTTTGCAGCTGTGATTGATAAACAACGAAACCGGGCCCGTTATCTGCGCCGGCGAGCAAGAAGGCTGCGCAGAGAGAATTCCAAGAAACTATAGGTGCTTTTGAATACGGATTATAAAATTCTGTGCGGAAGTGAATAATACCTATCAGTATGCCCAGATTGCTCTTGATCTTAAAATCAAGTATAATAAACAACTATGGATTATGAGGTAGATATGGAGTTGAGCAATTTTTGGAAACGGAAAAGAAAGTTGTCACATTAGCTTATGGCTGCCAGATGTCCGAGCGTGATGCTGAGACTTTAACTCAGATTTCACGGGAAGAAGGATATATGAGTTCCGATGATCTTGCCACAGCGGATCTTATCATTATTAATACCTGCTGTGTCAGAGAAAGTGCCGAAAATAAGATTCTTGGTAAAATCGGTGAATTGAAACGGCTGAAGGAAAAGAATCCTAACTTAAAGATTGCCATCAGTGGTTGTATGGTTCAGCAGCCGGGGGCTTTAGAGAGATTGCAGAAAAGAGCACCCCATATTGATATTTGGGCGGGAACCCATAATCTCCACGACTTTTCTGCGCTGCTTCACCAAGCAGAGCAAGAAGGAAAGGCAGCAGAAGTATGGGCGGAACCTAAACTGACCACGGAATCAACTCCACTGGCTGAGAAAGGCAAGCTGCAAGCCAATGTCAATATTATGTATGGCTGCAATAATTTTTGTTCTTATTGTATTGTTCCTCATGTGCGAGGCAGAGAAAGAAGCCGTAAACCTGAGGAGATTATTCAAGAGATTAAGGACCTTATCGCCAGCGGCTGCCGGGAAGTGACCTTACTTGGCCAGAATGTTAACTCCTATGGTAAGGAATTTTCTCCCCCTTATGATTTTGCCGATTTACTTCATGAAGTCGACCAAATTCCAGGGGTATTGAGAGTTCGTTTTGTGACCTCTCATCCCAAAGATTTGTCGGATAAACTTATTGAAACAGTTGCCAAGGGCAAGAATCTTTGCGAACACTTTCATCTTCCTATTCAAGCTGGAAGCAATTTTATCCTGGAACGCATGAATCGTAAATACACGAGGGAATACTATATTAGCCGTGTCCAAAGAATCCGGGAATTCATGCCCAAAGCAAGTATTACCACGGACATTATCGTAGGCTTTCCCGGTGAAACGGAGTCAGATTTTGAACAGACTCTGGATATCATCAATCAGGTGAATTATAGTCACGCTTTTACCTTTATGTATTCTAAACGTTCAGGGACTTTGGCGGCTACTATGGAAAATCAAATTCCCCTGGATATTAAAAAACGCCGCTTACAGAGATTAATGAGCCTGCAAAATGAAAAGAGCCTGCTCTGGCGGCAGGAAATGATCGGTAAAACCTTTGAGGTCCTGGTTGAGGGGCCCAGTAAAACCAATCCTGATCGCTTAACCGGACGAACCCGAGGAAATGAGTTAGTGGTTTTTAGCGGATCTCCGGACCATATCGGGTCTCTGGTTAATCTGAAAATAACGGAAGCAGGAACCTGGACTTTAGTGGGAGAGATTGAAACCGAGAAATAGTTTCAGCCTGATTTTGATTATGCAGGAATCATGCTGTACTATGTAGAATGATAAAGAGAATATGCGGAGGTGTAATACATGACAAATGAGATTTTTGAAAAAGCCCAACTCTTGGCTGATGCCATTGCCCGCAGTGAAGAACTCGCTGAATTGCACAGCAAGGAAGATGCCATGGCTGCCGATCCATCAGCCCAGGTTTTGATTGCTGAATTACAGAAAGCTCAAGAACGTTTTATGGAAGCCCAACAAAATGGGGAAGAGCCTTCTGAAGCTGATAAACTTGCTGTCGATGAGATTGAGACGAAAGTAGAAGCTAATCCTGCCATTGCTGCCTACATGGAAGCCCAAGATAAATTTACTGAGATGCTGGATGGTGTTAATGCTATTCTGGCAGGGGCTATTGCTAATGCATCGGATAGCTGTTCTTGCGGGGACAGCGGTTGTGACCCAAGCGGATGCAATCCTGGAGGCTGCGGCAGCAGCGGGTGTGGCTGCGGGGCCTAACCTGAAGAAATCACTGAAACAGGGAGAGGGAAGGGCTGATTCTGAGCTCTTCCCCTTTTTAATACTACGCAGAAAGAACTTAAAGGGGAGAAGAGGATACTATGACGACCCCGATGATGCAGCAGTATCACCTTATTAAAGAGAAAGTCCCGGACGCCATTCTTTTTTTTCGCTTAGGTGATTTTTATGAGATGTTTGGTGAAGATGCTGAAGTCGCTGCCCCCATCCTGCAAATTGCCTTAACAGGAAGGGATGCCGGGGAAGGAAAGCGAATTCCTATGTGTGGAGTTCCTTACCATGCTGTGGACAATTATTTGTCCAAGCTCGTAAAGTCCGGCCATAAAGTTGCTATTTGCGAACAAGTGGAAGATGCTAAAGCTTCTAAAGGCATTGTTAAACGTGATATCATCCGGATTGTATCCCCGGGGACTCTGACAGAAGCTGTTGCGGAACGTTCCAATCATTATTTAGCCAGTATCTATTTTGCTGATCACTGGGGACTTGCTTTTCTGGATTTATCAACGGGTGAGTTTACGGTTTTTCAAACAGCGGATGTGGATGTTTTGCTCACGGAGATTTCCCGCATTAATCCTGCTGAACTCCTGTTAACTCCAGAACTTATTAAAAGGACTAAACTTTGGGTAGGGTACTATTGTACCGTACGGGACCGCAAGACTTTTGACGGTAATGCCATTCCGGAACATTTCCCGGGTCAAGAGAGTTTATTTCGCGAATTTCCCGCAGCCACCCGTGCTGCAACGGGGCTCTGGACCTATTTATTAGAAACCATGCCCGGCGTTGATCCGACTCATATCGTGGAAATCAAAACCTACCGAACGGAACGCTGGATGTTTCTCGATCAATGGACACGGCGAAACCTAGAGCTTACGGAATCTCTCCGTGGGGTCGGGAAAAAAGGCACGTTGCTTTCCGTCCTCGACTTAACCAAAACGGCCTTTGGGGGCAGACTTTTAAGACATTGGATTGATAAGCCCTTGCTTTTGCAAGATGAAATAGAAGGCCGCTTGGACTCTATCCAAGAATTAATTTCCGACTCATTCCTGCGCAAGGATTTGCTGAAGCTTCTATCGGAAGTCTACGACCTGGAGCGCTTAATGGGTAAAGTATCCTATGGTACAGCTAACGCTAAAGATTTGTTATCCCTGACTCAAACCCTGGCCCTGCTCCCTGATTTATGCTCACTTCTCAGTTCCAGTAGGGCAGAAACTTTGAAAACCAAGGTTCCTATGCTTGGCGGACTGGAGACCTTTGTGGCCAAGCTGAAAAACGCTATTAATCCGGCTCCGCCCATTTCTCTAAGGGACGGCAATATTATTAAAACCGGCTACTCCCGGGAAGTCGACCAGCTGCGGGAGATTGCCAGCGGCGGCAAGGAATGGTTAGCTCAACTGGAGAATGCTGAACGAGAACGAACCGGCATCCGCTCCTTAAAGATCGGCTATAATAAAATCTTCGGATATTACATAGAAGTCACTCATGCCAACGCCCATCTTATCCCTAAGGAGTACCAGCGCAAACAAACCCTTGCCAATGCTGAGCGTTTTATTACTCCGGAGCTCAAGGACTACGAACTTAAAATAGTTGGTGCAGAGGAAAAACTTAAAGATCTTGAATATGAGTTGTTCTTAGCCCTTCGAGAAGAGGTTCGCCTGCAAACGAAACGAATTATCCAGGTCGCCCAGATTCTGGCAGAGATTGACGTCTTTGTCAGCCTGTCTGAAGTTGCTGTGCGCAACCATTATGTACGGCCTCAGATCAAAAATGATGGTGAAATATTGATCACCGAAGGCCGGCATCCTGTTGTGGAAGAAATGCTTGAGCAAAACCTCTTTGTTCCCAACGATACCCATTTATCCGAAAGCCAGCATTTAGCCCTCATTACCGGGCCAAACATGGCTGGAAAATCAACCTATATGCGTCAAGTCGCTTTGATTGTTCTGATGGCTCACATAGGCTCCTTTGTCCCTGCTAAAAATGCCGGTATTTCCCTGGTGGATCGTATTTTCACCCGGGTTGGCGCTTCCGATGATCTGGCGGCAGGGCAGAGTACCTTTATGGTTGAGATGCAGGAAGTCGCTCATATTTTGAAATATGCCAGCCCCAAGAGTTTGATTATCTTAGATGAAATCGGAAGGGGGACAGCAACTTATGATGGACTTAGCATAGCTTGGGCGGTAACTGAGCACTTAGTTAAACATCCTGAGTTCAGACCCAAAACCCTCTTTGCTACACACTATCATGAGCTAACCCAGCTTCAAGACGAATTTGCCGGGTTGTTCAATTTACATGTCGGGGTCAAAGAGCGTGGTGAGGACATCGTCTTCCTGCACAAAATTTTACCTGGCCGGGCAGACCGCAGTTACGGCATTCAAGTAGCTCGTTTAGCTGGTCTTCCCCCGGAATTGCTGCAGAGGGCTAAAACCTTATTGTTAGAATTAGAGTCGGCTGAACCCGCTCATGCGGTACCGGCTCCCCCTGCCAAGGTTACTCAGTTTTCCTTATTTGATGAACCGCAAATGCACCCGCTGCTGCAGGAAATCGAATTGCTGCCCTTAGATGACATGACGGCCCGTCAAGCTTTGCAATATCTCTTTGATTTACAGGAAAGAATCCAAGCGACGAAAACTATGTAAGTAAACTTTAATCTTCACACAACGATCAAGGGGTGATGAATGATGTTAAATCGAGTAGGAATCGATGTAGGCGGTACCTATACGGACGCAGTCTTCTTAAAAAACGGCCGAATCCAAAGCAAAGCCAAAGTGCCTACCCAATCTAAAAACATAGTAGAGACCCTCATGAATGCTTTTGATGCCTTAGAAATTTCCGATGAGCAGGAGATTGAACAAATTACCGTCAGTACAACCCTGGTAACCAACGCTATTCTCCAAAACAGAATCCCTGCTGTTCAGCTGCTTTTATTTTCCGGGCATGGGATGAATGTTACGGCTCTGCCCTGGCCTGTCAGCTATGTAGAACTTAAGGGAGAAATGGATTTCCGGGGACGGGAAATCGAGTCCCCAGATCCTGGGGAATGGGAGGGCCTACAGCTGGCAGCACCTCAGGAAGATGTCAGCCACGTTGCCATTGTAGGCAAGTTTTCTCACCGCAATCAGCTCCATGAAGAAAAGCTGGCTGACTATCTCAAAGCAGCTAATCCTGAATTAACCATTGCTTTAGGACATGAGTGGGGTCAAGCTAATTTTTACCGTCGCAGTCTTACCACCTATCTTAACTTAGGGGTATCCGATTTATATCACCAGTTCTCCCGACAGCTCCAAGACGCCATTAAAGCCCGGAACATTCAGGCACCCATTTATATTTTAAAAGCTGATGGGGGGAGTATACCTCTCACTAAAATCCGGCCCATTGACTCCATTTACTCCGGGCCGGCAGCCAGTGTCCTGGCGGCTCTTACTCAAATTGATCCCGGTGCCTCATCCATCGTCGTTGATATCGGCGGCACGACCACAGATATTGGCCTGATTCTTTCCGGAATTCCCCTGCTTAGCGCTAAAGGAGCCCAAATCGGCGACTTTTCAACCCTTGTTCGCTCTTTAGCCGTCCGGTCAATTCCCGTCGGCGGAGACTCTGTTATCCGGACTTCTGAGGAAGGCTTCCATATTGAGGACTACCGTATCGGGCCGGCCTATTGCCTGGGCGGCCGGGCACCCACCCCTACGGATGCTATGCGCTATTTGCAGCTGATTGATTACGGCAGCTTAGAATTGGCGGAAGAAGGCCTTGCTACTCTGCTGCCCTCTGGAGGCAGGACCCCTGCCAGTTTACAGGCACTGGCTGAGGATATCATTAACCGGGTAGTGGAAAGGATTGCCGGGGCTGTGGACTCTTTGAAAAAGGAATGGGAGGAGGAACCTGCCTATAAGGTCTGGGAAGTCCTCCATCCCCATGAAAGCAAGGAATTCACGACTTTAGTCAGCGGCGGCGGTGCCAAAGGGATCGCAGATGCTTTAGGAAATACTTTGGATACCCCGGTTCAGCTCAGCCGTTTCTCGGAAGTAGCCAATGCCCTGGGAGCCGCCTTGGCCCGGTCCACCTTCGACTGCACTCTGCATCTGGATACCTATATGAAGAAGTATAATGTTGAAGAAACAGGAGAGCAGGGAAAATGGACAGGACCCCTGCGGCCTTACCGGGAAGTTGAGGGATTTCTGGATTCTCTGGTCCAAAAGCAGGCTGAGGATTATCAGATCCAGCTCCATGACTTGGAAAAGGAGCCCTTTGATTTCTTTCCCATTGTCCAAAATTATCAAACCGTGGGACAAATTGTCCGCGGGGCCGTTCATGTACGGCCTGGTGTGTTAGGGAGGGTGGAGTAATGAAACAGACAGGGATCTTATTTTTCCCGGCCTTTGACTGGTCTTTAGGCGACTCCCATCCAGAGCGTGAAGAACGTCTTCTCTATACCCAAGAACAGCTCTTTGAAGAAGGAATTCTGGATTTGCCTCAAATAAAACAGTTTTCCCCCCGGGTTGCGGAACTCAAGGATGTTTTAAGAACCCAAGCCTTATTTCCCAATCCCGGTGCCCATACAGATGGTTTAGATCCTCATCTGATTGCTGTGGGCAGTTCACTGTTAATGGGTGAAGCTCAAGTCAAGGGGATGATTCATAATGGCTTTGTGATGGCCCGTCCTCCCGGTCATCATTCCGGAGCGACAGTGTGGGGAAACCGGGGTTTTTGTTCCTTAAATAATGAAGCAATCCTGGTTAATCATTTAAGAGCTCGGTACGGCAAACGCAGAATCGCAATTGTCGACACGGATGTGCATCACGGCGACGGCACCCAGGATATCTTTTATCACGATCCCGATGTTTTGTTTATCTCCATGCATCAAGACGGGCGCACTCTTTTTCCGGGAACAGGCTTTACCTTTGAAAAAGGAGGACCCAATGCCTGGGGTCAAACCTTAAATATACCCCTGCCGCCGGGAATCGGTGATGACGGTTATCATTACCTGATGGAAGAATGGGTCTTGCCCCTGGTTCAGTCCTTTGCTCCGGAGATGATTATTAACTCCGCAGGTCAGGATAATCATTTTACCGATCCCTTGGCCTCCATGAATTTAACGGCGGAGGGCTACGGACGAATCACTGAACTCCTGCAGCCGGATTTAGCGGTTCTGGAAGGCGGCTATTCCATTGAAGGGGCGCTGCCTTATGTTAACCTGTCTATTTTACTGGCTCTGGCCGGGGAAGATTATCATCATGTTCGCGAGCCCCAGAAAATGAAACGCAATTCAATTCCTTTATCCGCCCTGAAACCCTATGTACAAGAACTGAAAAAGCAATTTGAGACGCTAAAGCCTAACTTTAAATACCAGGCTAAGGACTTCTTCCCGGCAGGTAACTGGGTGCATAGCCCTCATTCTGTTTACTATGATACGGAAGGCTTCCAGGAAACCCGTCATGATTATATCCGGGAATGCAGCCATTGTCCCGGAACCCTTTATATTGAAAGCAGGCGCTATACCCAGAAATCCGCCTTAATACGCATACCCTTTCATGCCTGCCCGGCCTGTGAAGAAGCCGGCTACGACCTGTGGGAACACTTGCAAAAAGCCGCCGATATTTCCAGCGCCTTGCTGCAAAACCAACTCTATGATCAAGAATTTGTTTGGGAGAGAAAAGAAGGAATGAGGCAGTTTTGACACCGTTAATTCACATTCTGGATGCAAATTCCGCCAACCAGATAGCCGCCGGAGAAGTTGTGGAACGCCCTGCCTCAGTGGTTAAGGAGCTGGTGGAAAATTCCTTAGACGCTGGGGCCAAACACATCGATATCACTATTGAAGGCAATGGCGTGCCTTTAATCCGTGTGCGGGATGACGGCAGCGGAATCGGCAGGGCAGACCTGCCTTTGGCCGTAATTCGTCATGCCACGAGTAAAATTACCCAGATTGAAGACTTGGATCACCTGCAAACCTTAGGGTTCCGAGGAGAGGCTTTGCCCAGTATTGCTTCGGTATCCCACTTTGAGATATCTTCTCGTCCGGAATATGAAGAAGCCGGATTGTCTTTCACCCTCAAGGGAGGAGAAGAAGAGGGGTTAACAGAAATCGGCTGTCCTGTGGGAACCTCGGTAACTGTGCGGGATTTGTTTTTTAATACACCGGCACGCTTAAAATTCTTAAAATCCACAGCTACAGAGTTTGGACTGATCAGCGATACTGTGGGACGAATCGCTCTGGCTCATCCCGAGATTGCTATTTCTTTGACCCATCCCCAGCAAGTGGTCTTGCAGACTACCGGACGGGGAGATTTACGGGAAGCCATCGGCGCTGTCATTGGCTATGATCTGGCCCGGCAGTTGATTCCCATTCAAATGAGTGACGAAAAATGGCGGTTAGAAGGCTTTATCAGCCCGCCAAACTTAGTTCGCTCCTCAAAACAAGCCCAGTTTTTCATGGTTAACGGGCGGATCATTCGCTCGCCTTTACTAAGCCGGGCCCTGGCCGAAGGGTATCATACTTTAATTCCCGCTAAGCATCATCCAATCGCTGTTCTGCATGTATCTCTGCCACCCTCAGAGTACGATGTGAATGTCCACCCGACGAAAATGGATGTGCGCTTTAAGGATGAAGCGGGTCTTAGTCAATTTATTCGGGAGGCAGTGAATGCTGCTTTGCTTAGGAGCAAGCCTCTGCCTGCCTTCCAGTCCCAATCCCAATCCCAATCCAAAGCTCAGCCTTCTCCCGTGACAAAGGCGCCCCTCCCTTCGTTTCAGGTACAAAAATCATCCCCGCCTCAGAATATGCAGAAGCTGCCGGACTTACAGGAGCAGCAGGGCCTGCAAGACCTGCCGAGAAGAGCTGAAGTCGATATGGCAGTTCGAGAATCTGCCCCTGACAATACTGCTCGTTATGAACAGCCACAAATTAAGTTTGAACCTCAGCCTGCTGTACCCCGCAATTTCCCTGCTGCAGCAAACAAGTCTGTTTTAAGTAGAACCATTCAGCAAACGGATTTGCCTATACCGGAGGTTAAATCCGCTGTAAAGGTTGAGGACTCCGTGCAGTCCTTGAGTCATATGTGGCCCTTAACTCAACTATTTAACACTTACATTTTAGCGACAGACGGCAAAATTTTAACCATTATCGACCAACATGCCGCTCATGAGCGCATTAATTACGAACGCTTGCTCAGGGAGTTTAAAGAAGCGGATCAGCCCAGCCAGGTCTTGCTTATTCCTATCCCCATGGAATTTACGGTCCAGGAGGAACAAGTTCTGCTTGAAAATCTCTGGATCCTCAATGAAATGGGATTCATTCTTGAACAATTTGGTTCCAGAACCTATTTGCTGCGTGGTATACCTGTTCAAACCGGCAATTTCCCGGCAGATGAATTGCTTCGCCAGTTTATTGAGGAGGTCTTGATCAAAAATTCACCGCCTACCTTTGATAAAATGATTGAGGAATGGATTTATATGTTGGCCTGCAAAGAATCCATAAAAGCCCGGGATTCTCTTAATACTCACGAAATGGAACAGCTGATTGCTGCTCTGGGCCGGACTCATAATCCCTATACTTGTCCTCACGGCAGGCCGACTATGGTCACTATGACGCGCTCTGAGTTGGAGAAGCGTTTTTATCGGACTTAAGGAGCAGTGCTTCTGGTGATGGGGACTAGCTGGTTTGTGAGGAGGGGATAGGGGTATACTAGTTTAATGGAGGGTGGTTAGGTGTATCCACTTGTAATCATTATTGGACCTACGGGAATAGGTAAGTCATCTTTGGGCTTGGCCTTGGCGGAAAAGCTCGGCGGTGAAATAATTTCCGGGGATTCTGTTCAGGTTTATCAAAAGCTGGATATAGGTTCTGCTAAGCCTACTGCTGAGGAAATGCAGTCGGTTCCTCATCATTTAATCGATTTTCTGGACCCGGCAGTACCCTTTACGGCGGCCCAGTTTAAAGCTATGGCTGCTTCTAAAATCGAAGAAATTCGGGGCAGGGGACATATTCCTATTGTTGTGGGCGGAACAGGGTTGTATATTCGTTCTTTGCTGGACCCGTATGAGTTTTCTCAACGTGGCAGTGAAGAAATTCGTTTAAAATGGAAATTATTCTTAGAAGAACACGGCAAGCTGTTATTGCATGAAGAACTTAAAAAGAAGGACCCGGTCAGTGCCGGGCAGCTGCATCCTAATGATGTCCTGCGCGTTTCCAGAGCCCTGGAAATCTTTGATTTAACGGGCAAACCTCTGTCCAGTCAGAAGCAGTTCAAAGATGACGAATACCAGAAGCTGGACCCTTCAATTTTATATATAGGGTTAACCGCCCCCCGCAGTTTGATTTATGAACGAATTAATCAGCGCTGTGTGGAAATGTTGTCACAAGGACTCCTGGAAGAAACACTTAATCTCCTTCGCGAGGGTTATTCACCCACCTTAAAGCCTCTGCAAAGTATTGGCTATCGCCATGCCCTTTGGCAGCTGCAAGGATTAGTTACGGAAGGGGAAATGCTGCGTTTGCTGCAGCGGGATACACGGCATTTTGCCAAACGCCAGCTGACTTGGTTCCGGCGTGATCCCAGAATTACTTGGTATGACATTGAAAGTGGCTTCAGCGTAATACTTAAGTCCGTGGTTCAAGCTTGCAGAGCTTACCAAACTCGTGTAAAATAAGATTAGAGAGAAGAATTATAAGGTGATGGAGGAAAATAAATGAACAAATCGCCCATCAATTTACAAGATACCTTTTTAAATCAAATACGTAAAGAAAACCTCCCGGTGACCATTTACTTGGTTAACGGATTTCAGCTTAAAGGACTCATAAAAGGTTTCGATAACTTTACCGTTATCATCGAGTTTGAAGGCAGACAACAAATGGTCTATAAGCATGCCATTTCTACAGTCATGCCCATTCGTCCCATTAATCTTGCGGCTTTAAATGCTGCCGAAGGAAATTCCGGTACACAAAAATAAGCAATCGTATTTTAAATTAACAGAGCTTTTAAAGAACTAAGTTCGCTGCAATCGGACTTAGTTCTTTATGCTTGAATTCGATACTTAACTATGATATCTTAAAGTGATATATTTTTAGTTAGTGAAAGAAAGGAATTCTACCCAACTATGGAAACTCGAAATTTACGCAACATTGCAATTATCGCTCACGTTGATCATGGTAAAACAACACTTGTAGACGCCATGTTAAAACAAAGTGGAACTTTCCGAGCAAATCAGCAAGTAGTCGAACGTGTTATGGATTCCAATGATTTAGAGCGTGAACGCGGCATTACGATTTTGTCCAAAAACACCGCAGTCCATTGGCAAGGAACGAAGATCAACATTATTGATACACCGGGCCACGCCGACTTCGGCGGTGAAGTGGAACGGGTACTGCAAATGGTCAATGGGGTACTTCTGATTGTTGATTCTTATGAGGGTCCTATGCCTCAAACCCGTTTTGTTTTACGCAAGGCTTTGGAACTGAAGCTTGTTCCAATAGTTGTCATTAACAAGATCGACCGTCCGGACGCCCGCCCTGAGGAGGTTGTTGACGAAGTTCTGGATCTCTTTATTGAACTTGGTGCCGACGACGACCAACTGGATTTCCCTGTCGTCTATGCTTCTGCCCGTACAGGCATAGCAGGACTGGCTCATGATGACTTAAGCGACTCTTTAGAACCTTTATTTTCTGTGATTTTAGATCATATACCCGCACCAGTGGTGGATCTGGATGCACCTTTCCAGATGCTGGTTACAACCCTGGACTATGATGATTATGTTGGAAAAATCGTAGTTGGCCGGATTGTCCGGGGGAAAATAACTCAAAATGAAAACGTTACCTTAATTAAACGCGACGAGAGTTTTGAACGAACCAAAGTGGGTAAAGTCATGGTTTTTGAAGGTCTTAAACGGGAAGTGGTTTCCGAAGCTTCGGCGGGAGAGATCGTGGCCCTGACCGGTTTAACAAGTGCCAATATCGGAGAAACCGTAGCCTGCGCCTTGAATCCGGAAGCATTGCCCACCATTGAAGTGGATGAGCCCACACTGTCCATGAATTTCATGGTCAATAACAGTCCCTTTGCCGGTCGGGAAGGTCATTTTGTAACTTCCCGGAAAATACGGGAACGTCTTTGGAAAGAAGTAGAGACCAATGTCAGCTTGCGCGTTGAAGAGACAGATTCTGCCGATTGCTTTAAAGTATCCGGCCGGGGTGAACTCCATCTTTCCATTCTTATTGAAAATATGCGTCGTGAAGGGTATGAACTTCAAGTTTCTAAACCCGAAGTTATTTATAAAATGATTGACGGCGTCAAATGCGAACCCATGGAATATTTGATCTGCGATCTTCAGGAAAGCTCATTAGGCGCTATTATGGAGCTGCTGGGTAAGCGCAAAGCAGAAATGGTCAATATGACCAACCTTTCCGCAACCCAACTGCGGGTTGAGTTTCGCATCCCTGCCCGGGGCCTGATTGGCTTCCGGGGCGAGTTTTTAACCCAGACCCGGGGAGAAGGAATGATGAGCCATGTGTTCCTGGGCTATGAACCTTATAAAGGTGAAATCCCCGGGCGTAACCGCGGAGTCCTCATTGCCTTTGAAGAAGGAGAAACCAATGCATACGGGCTTTATTCTGCTCAGGAGAGGGGCACTTTGTTTGTTGATCCCGGTCTCCACGTCTATGGCGGCATGATCGTGGGAGAGAACAAGCGGGAGCAGGACATTGAAGTTAACGTTTGTAAGAAAAAACAGCTGACCAATATGCGTACCAGTTCCGCTGATGAAGCTCTGCGTCTGGATAAGCCCAGGGAGCTTTCCTTGGAACAATCCCTGGAATTCATTAATGACGATGAGTTAGTGGAGATTACACCTAAAAGTATTCGCTTACGCAAGAAATTTTTAGATCATACCTCCCGGGTTCGTTATGCAAAAAGTTTAACAGGGAAATAATAGGGAAATAATAACATTACTTTAACAGGACACCTTTCATCTTTACTTGCGTATAGTAATAAGGATGGGAGGTGCCTGTACTTATGACAATCAGAATAAAGTTTGGACCGGACAACCAGATTCCTCCGGTTATTCAGACACCCAAGCCCCCCAAAACCCAAGATACACATACACCGGCTTCAGATTTAACGGGGATTGGGCGTGCACGCAAAACCAACTCTTCAGCCCTTGATAAAGATAAGGACAAAGAAAAAGACAAGGATAAAAACAGAGTTTTAGAAATCCTTGATGAATTAGATTCCTATATTGGCTTAGAACTAGTAAAACGTCTGATTCGTGATTTACAAGCATTTGTAGAAATCCAGAAAAGACGCACCCAGGAAAAACTCGTGGCAGAACCACTGGTCCTACATATGATTTTTAAAGGGAACCCCGGAACGGGCAAGACAACAGTGGCACGCTTGGTCGGGCGACTGTTTAAAGAAATGGGAGTTTTACAAAAAGGACATATTATTGAATGTGAACGGGCAGATCTGGTTGGCGAATATATTGGTCATACGGCGCAAAAGACGCGAGAACAAGTCAAGAAGGCCTTAGGAGGAGTTTTGTTTATTGATGAAGCTTACTCTCTGGCCCGGGGCGGGGAAAAGGATTTTGGCAAGGAAGCCATTGATGCTTTAGTCAAAGCCATGGAAGACAATAAAGATAATCTCGTATTGATTTTAGCCGGCTATAGTCAGGAAATGGATTGGTTTTTACAAACCAACCCCGGATTAAGGTCACGCTTTCCTATTCACATCGATTTTCCGGACTACACTATAGAGGAATTGCTGGCTATCGCTAAATCCATGCTGAAAACTCGTCAATATACCTTAACCACAGAAGCCGAGGATACTCTGCGCTACCATTTGCAATGCCTGTTAAGTTCTCATCGTTACGCCGGAAATGCCCGCTTGGTGCGCAATCTTGTTGAAAAAACCGTCAGAAAGCAGGCTGTTCGTTTGTTTCAAAAGTCCAGCTCCAGCCGGGATGAACTTATTCAGATTCTGCCTGAGGATATAACCTTGGAAAATCTATAATTGATTAATAGCTGATGAGGTATTCTATGACTATGGACATTTCAGGAGACTTGTCGGGGATTCGGGCAAGTCAGTTACAAGAGCTAAAAGCCTTAGAGGACATAAAAACAGAGCCTTCCCAACTTATTAATCCCGGGATTCTCAGGGAACTTATCCAGCTTACCCGGCTTTGGAACCGTGAAATTGCTGTCTATCTTTCCCGTTCCGGTAGGCTGCTGGCTGCTGCCGTGGGCCGTCACGCTCAGGTAACTCTGCCCCAGATTAAACGCAGGTCTCAAGGCAAACACCTGCGCTGTATTCACACCCATCCCAGTGGGAATTTCCAGTTAAGCTCCTTGGATTATAGTGCCTTAACATCCCTTGAGCTGGAAAGCATGGCCGCGGTGGGGGCTTTGGAAGGTAAGCTGACGGGAATTCAGATGGCTTTCCTGAGGGAGGAGGGGCCTCCTTACACCCTTGAACTAAGTCCTCAAGATTGGCATCACTTCGATTATCAGGACTGCCTTGGCAGTCTTTCCAGTTTTAGGCCGGCTAAGTCCAAGAAAGTGACCCCTAAAAACGCCAGGGAACGTGCTTTTTTAATTGCTCTCCAAGACAGCGAACTGGATACCTATGAAGATTTACTGGAGCTTCGGGAGTTGGCTCGAACTGCCGGAGTGGATGTGGTCGGGGAATTGGTTCAGCTTAGGCGATACGGCCAGTCCCGCAGTTATTTTGGTCGGGGAAAGTTGGAGGAGCTTCTTCATCGACTGCAGGAATCCGAGGCCAATGTACTGATCTGTGATGATGAACTTTCCCCAACTCAGATGCGCACTCTGGAAATGGAAACAGGACTTAAAGTACTGGACAGAACCGGCTTAATTTTAGATATCTTTGCCCAGCGGGCGCGCTCCCGCGAGGGTAAGCTTCAAGTGGAATTAGCCCAGCTTAAACATCTCTTGCCCTATTTAACAGGCCAGGGACAAGCACTTTCCCGTTTAGGAGGGGGAGTTGGAACCAGGGGACCTGGAGAGACGAAACTTGAACTTGACCGCAGGCGGATGAGAGACCGGATCAATCATTTGGAAAAAGAGTTAAAACAGGTGCTGCAGCACCGGGATGTTCAGCGCCGGCAGCGAACTCGCAGCGGACTACCTATTATTGCTCTGGTGGGGTATACTAATACAGGGAAAACTACCTTTATGAAACTAGCCATGGAGCAGGCTGGCAGCCGATCAGATATACCCATGGGTGAGAATAAATTATTTGCCACCCTGGACCCGATTGTGCGGGGTATTAAGATCGATTCTTCCTTGGAAGTCCTCCTCAGTGATACTGTTGGCTTCATTCGTAAATTGCCAACCCAATTGCTCCGGGCCTTTATCGCTACTTTAGAAGAAGTTCAGCAAGCAGATGCCTTAATCCATGTGATTGACGCCAGTCACCGGCAGGCTTTGGAACATGCTGAAACTGTTCGTGACGTTCTGGATCAGCTGGGCTGCTTAGATAAACCCGCTATCACCCTCTTAAATAAAATCGATAAAATCAAACCTGAAGATGAGCCTGAACTAGAGGACTTAGAGAAATATTTTCCCTATCCTGTTAAAATTTCTCTCACCCGGGGAGACTCTCTTAAGCCGGTATGGGAAATACTCAGCTCATTACTGAAGCATGAATAAGCCTGTCTTTGTTTGTTAGGAGGAAATTTTTTTGTATAAGGATCCTGAATGGCCAAAGAATATTAGCGACGCAGTCATTGAAGCAGAATCTGCTCTTGCCCGACAACTACCAGTCTTAGAGGAAATAGCCAGTCTAAACCATGAAAAAGTTCTCAAAGCTTTTCAGGAGGAGAGAGTTTCCTCTTATCATCTGAACGGAACCACGGGCTATGGTTTAGGAGATACAGGACGGGAAGTTCTGGACCGCATTGTTGCCCGGATTTTAGGTACGGAAGCCGCTCTGGTGCGCGGTCAGTTTGTCTCAGGTACCCACGCCATTGCAGCAGCTTTATTTGGCGTTTTGCGCCCGGGAGATCATGTTATTTCCGTAAGCGGAAACCCCTACGATACCCTGGAAGAAGTCATTGGTTTGAGGGGAAAAGGACAGGGCAGCCTGCTCGACTTTGGCATATCCCATGAGACGGTAGATTTAGACTCTCAAGGAGAATTGCAGCTGGACCTGATTAAGGAACGGATTACAGATAAAACCCGAATGTTAATGGTTCAGCGTTCCCGAGGCTATGCTTGGAGAAATTCTCTCAGGATTGCTCAGCTGAAAGAGCTGGTGGATGCTGTAAAACCCGAGCATCCCCAGATCATTATTTTCGTGGATAACTGTTATGGAGAGCTTGTTGAAAGACAAGAGCCCGGCGATGTAGGTGCGGATCTCATGGCAGGGTCCTTAATCAAAAATTTAGGCGGCAGTATAGCACCTACAGGAGGGTATGTAGCAGGGCGGGCAGACTTAGTGGAGCTAAGTGCCCAGCGTTTAACAGCCCCGGGTGTCGGGGAGTATATGGGGGCAACTTTGGAATGGCAGCGATTGTTTTATCAAGGGCTATTCTTTAGTCCTTTAACTGTTTCTGAAGCCATTAAAGGCTCTGTTTTTTCTGCAGCCTTTTGGCGGGCTTTAGGGTTTGAAGTTCATCCGGCGCCGGAAACCCCCAGGACCGACCTGATTCAGGCCGTCAAACTGGGGTCCAGGGAGAGAATGATTGCTTTCTGCCAAGGCCTGCAAAAAGGTTCTCCTATTGATTCTCATGTTCTGCCCATCCCATCCGGAATGCCGGGTTATGATGATGAAGTGATCATGGCGGGAGGAACTTTTATTCAAGGTTCTACCAGTGAATTTTCAGCGGATGGACCTCTCCGCGAACCTTATATTGCATACCAGCAGGGGGGCATATCCTATCAATACGTTCGTATGGGCAATATCTTAGCTGCTTTAAACCTCTGGCAGCAGGGACTCTTAAGTAAGTAATCGAGATTTTCAACTTTGGCCAATCTATGATACTATGAAAGGTAGGAAAGAGGTGCACTATGGAAGAGTCAGAGAAACCAAAAAGTTCCGCCCGGTTTTTATTAGAACTCCTGGAAATTGTCCTTATTGCCTTTGCACTTTCTTGGGTTCTGCGTACCTATGTTATTGAAGCCCGCAAAATTCCTACAGGTTCAATGCTGCCGACGATTCAGCTGGAAGACCGGGTGATTGTGGACAAGTTCTTCTTTAAAAGGTTTGATCATATTGTCGAAGGGGATATTGTTGTATTTCATCCGCCTCCGAGTGCCCACGCCACAGACGATTATATCAAGAGAGTCATAGGTTTACCGGGAGATAAAGTTGAAATTAAGAACGGGACCACCTACATTAATGATAAACCTCTTAATGAACCCTATATCTTAGAAAAACCGAAAAGTGACTTTGGTCCGATTGTCGTCCCCCAGGGTAATGTTTTTGTCATGGGCGACAATCGCAATAATAGTGCTGATTCAAGAGAATGGGGATTTTTGCCCGAGGAAAACATTACTGGAAGAACTCTATTTCGGTATTGGCCATTGAATACATTTGGAGCTCTTGCCCGTTAGGCGGGAGCTTTTTTCTTTTTCAAGCATATACTGATCTATAGTACATAATTAGAATTCATAAATCTACTTTGGAGAGGGTGGAGTATTGTGGATGATCACAAACTGAAGGTTGTTCTATTGTTTGGGGGCCGCTCCGGAGAGCACGAGGTATCCTTAAATTCTGCCGGGTCAATTTATAATGCCATTGACCGAAGCCGTTATCAGGTTGAGACTATTGGCATCAGTAAAGAGGGGCGCTGGTTTTGGGGAGTTTTGCCGGATCAACTGATTGAACAGGGTTTTCCTCATAATGATGATGGGACACAAGTTACTTTGGTAATTGATCCCACCAACCCGCGCTTTATAAGATTAGATGGCGGTGCTCTGCCTAACCAGGGAAAATTCGATTTGGTTTTTCCTGTGCTTCATGGGCCTTACGGTGAAGACGGGACTTTGCAGGGGCTATTAGAAATGGCCAATGTCCCTTATGTGGGTTCGGGAGTGTTAGGATCTTCTCTGGGTATGGATAAGGACCGGATGAAAGCAGTCTTTCAGGAAAAAAATCTTCAGCAGGCACGCTATATTACTTTGCTGCGTTCAGAATTTGAGTTCCAGCAAGAGTCTTGTTTAAATGCTATCGAAGAAAAGCTGGGTTATCCTTGTTTTGTAAAACCGGCTAATCTCGGTTCCAGTGTGGGGATATCCAAAGCTCATCATCGTGAGGAACTGCTGGAGGCCTTAAAGACTGCGGCCAGCTTTGACCGCAAAATGGTTATTGAAGAGGCCATTACAGGCCATGAAGTGGAAGTCTCAGTTTTAGGGAATGAGCACCTGCAAGCATCCCTTCCTGGAGAAATCTTGCCGGCCCATGAGTTCTATAGTTATGAAGCCAAATATTCGGATATCGGTTCCAGGCTCTTGATTCCTGCCGAGCTTAATGATTCCGTCATCAAGGAGCTGCAAAGCATGGCTATGGAAGCTTTTCGGGCTGTAGAAGCCAACGGTTTGGGGCGGGTGGACTTTTTTGTCACGGCGGACAATGAAATTTATCTTAATGAAATCAATACCTTGCCGGGCTTTACGGAGATTTCTATGTATCCTAAGCTCTGGGAAGCCACGGGAATCCCTTATGGGGAATTGATTAATCAATTGATTGCTTTGGGGTTGGAACGGTTTAAGGATCGGCAGAGGAGTAAGATATCCTGATAATCATTTATACCGCGACCATGGTGCCATCAGTGGAAAAAAGTCTATAGGGTCAGGCAGCTTCTCCCACATCCGTGCAAGAAAGTTAATCCGTGCGAAGACAGTGTCTTCGTGTACCGCAGCATTCCGAGGCTCGCCCACTCGTCGGTGCGGGAGCTTCTCTGCAGCGGATAAGTATCCTTTAGAGATAGCCGCTTCGAGCGAAAGTGTCCACCGGACACTTTCGTGCCAAACCTTTGGGTAGTACCTGATGTGAACCACTGGCTACGCTGCCCCGCGCCGGCTTGTGGTCTTTGCCGCCTCTCCATGCGATGGGTTCACTCCTGTGGGCGAAGCTGCCCTGGCTTATGGGTCTAAAGGTTTTTTTAGAATGCTTTTCGGGTTTATGGTCTGGTCCTTTTAAATTCTAAATTGCATATTTATTATTCACTTAAAAAGAGGCTAAAATGTGATTACTTCACAATAGCCTCTTTTTCTTAGATACTAAGGAGTACTATCATTTATTCAGTTAATATGTATAAAGACATAACAAGACTAAAAATGAGTCTTTGTAAGAATGGAAGGAAATATAATGGTTGTAAAGAGAAATAAAGATGGCAGTGTCTCTATTAAAAACGATAATTCTTCAACTGTTATTGGCAAGATGGTGGAATTCTCAAATGAACAGCGCCAAGAAAAGTTTCAACAATGGGTGGAGGACTGTACTAAACTAGTGATGGCCTGTCATCATACCCTAAAGGAAACAGAGGCGTTCTTTTTAGACCGGTGTGATGCTTTGCCCCTTGCACCTAATGATAAGCGCCAGGAAGCTATGAATTCTTCGCCTGAACAGTTCGGGCTTAATATTAAAGGCTATTATTTACCCCGCACGAAACGTAATGAATTTTAAGGGTGTCAGTGAAGATGATATTTTAAACCGGAGCCTGGTGTTCAGAGGATATATCAGTGCACTGGCTGATATGGGTAAATTACCTGGTTTGAGAGACGAAGAGGAAGACCTGAATTAAAGGTCTTCCTCTTTTGCACAATTAGCTGAATATACGTTTCTTAAACCATAATTGTTAACCAGGCGCATATCTTTATATATAGGCTATTTTACATGTGTTACAGGGTTCGAAAGACACCGACTACTTTGCCGAGAATGGAGACATCTTGAGAGTAGATGGGATCCATACTGGGATTCTCAGGCTGGAGCCGGATAAGAGTTCTTTCTTTGTAAAAACGTTTAACCGTTGCTTCATCACCGATTAAGGCGACAACAATTTCTCCGTTTCGCGCCTGATTCTGCTGGCGGACGATAATGTAATCTCCATCTAAGATTCCAGCGCCAATCATGCTTTCCCCCTGAACTTTCAGCATAAAGACGTTGTCCTGGCGGACAAAATCCGTTGACAGGGGAAAGGTGCCTTCGATGTTTTCCACGGCTGTAATAGGCTGGCCCGCTGTAACATGCCCAACAATAGGAACTTGAACGACGTTTTTCGTTTCCATGGTTTCACTGGAACTGTCTAAAATCTCAATAGCCCGGGGTTTGGTTGGGTCACGGCGGATGTACCCTTTATCTTCAAGTGTTTGCAGGTGGCCGTGGACTGTTGAGCTGGAAAGTAAGCCAACAGCTTCGCCGATTTCTCTTACTGCCGGTGGATATCCTTTTTTACGAATTTCTTGTTTGATGAATTCTAAGATTTTAGTTTGTCGTTGGGACAAATCAGGATACATAGATAACACCCCCATCTTCAGGAATATTGTACCATTCATTCTACGATTACGCAAACAAATGTTCGTAAATTATGTAAATTTATTGAAAGGGAGGAGAAAGGATGAGGAAGATATCGAAACGTGAGCTTATTCACTATAGCTTTCTTATCATATTAGCAATGATCCTATGGAAAGTAATACATCTATCCCCGAAAATTTCACCGGATATCTACCCCTATCTCAATTCCATTTCCCCGGAACTTGTGCGGCAATGTGTGAAAGATAAAGACACACTGACCTCCGTTTCTTATGAAGATTTGTTAGCTATTCGCTCAACGGTACCGGAAAAAGAGGCTCAAGTTCTGATTGACCAGCTGCGAACCAACGTTCCTTTCTCCAGCTTAACATGCGGCAATATTTCCAAAGACAGGTTTAAAGCAGTGCACAGGCATCGGCAAATCCTCCGGGAAAATCCTTATTACTACCCTAACAGGTATCTATTTCCTGTGCATGGCGAGATATGGTATGAGGATAGCTATGGCGCTGACCGGGAAGGAGGGAAGCGCAGGCATGAAGGTACGGATATTTTCGGGAAAGAAGGTACACCGATTATCAGCAGCTGCGGCGGTATTATTGAGCAATTAGGGTGGAACCGCTTAGGCGGCGAACGGGTTGGTGTGCGGGGTGATGATGGAAACTACTATTATTATGCGCACCTGCAATACATTTCCCCCCATTTAGTGCAGGGCAATCGAATCGAAGCAGGGGAGGTTATAGGAGGAATGGGGCATACGGGGGATGCTTTAACAACCCCTGACCATCTTCATTTTGGAATTGAGCTTCCCAACGGGCAATGGATTAATCCTTACCCATTCCTGGCTGTCTGGCAGCTTTGGGAGGATGAACAGGCATCGTAACTTGAAAACGAACTTGCCTCTAATCCTAAAATTAGTTATAATGGCGTTGTTTCAATTTTAATTAAAGAGGGGTTAGGTTTGAGACAGGATCGTTATAGTTTTAGCAAACCCAGGTCCAGAGCAAAATTCAGAAAAACTAAATTTATAGTTTTATTACTGACCATAGTTGTGATTGGCTATGCTGGTTATTCATACATAAGTTCAGGAAAACCTGCGGGGGATATCCTGGCCTTTTTGGCT
The DNA here is from genome assembly GCF_000235605.1 of Desulfosporosinus orientis DSM 765. Taxonomy (GTDB): domain Bacteria; phylum Bacillota; class Desulfitobacteriia; order Desulfitobacteriales; family Desulfitobacteriaceae; genus Desulfosporosinus; species Desulfosporosinus orientis. Next base: position 3,303,303 of record NC_016584.1, on the reverse strand, counting down.
AATAAATCTTCAGGTATACAAACCGTAGATTCTCAAAAGAATTCTCAAAATAGCCTTCCAAATAGTCCTCAGGAGGGTAATTCCACGGATCCTGATCAATGGTTTGATACCCTATCCACAGAAGATGAAAGTTATGTTCTCATAGACCCTAGTACTCAGCATCTCATATATTCTCATAATCCTGACCTGCAGCGTGCTCCTGCCAGTACCCAAAAACTTCTGACCGGTCTCGTTGCCATGAAAACCTTGAAGGAGACGGATGTTGTCAAAGTTGGCAATGAAGTGATCCTTGAAGGCTCTCAGTTGGGGCTTAAGCCGGGTGATGAAATTTCTGTCCATGACCTATTAACTGCTTTGTATGTTCACAGTGCCAATGATGCAGCGGCAGCTTTAGCTGTTAAAACAAGTGGGTCAATTGAAGCCTTTGCTGAGGAAATGAATAAATATGCAGTATCTCTGGGCTGCCAAAACAGCCATTTTACCAATCCCCATGGGCTGCCTGACCCAAACCAATATACCAGCGCACGGGATCTGAGTAAAATTGCCGGCGAATTTCTTAAGAATGAAGACTTGATGAAGTACGTCAAACAAACGAAGGCCCATCTGCAATGGAAAGATGGACAGGGAGGGTTACATGAAGCAGACGTTGAAACGACTAATCACCTCCTCGGCATCTATCCTGGCAGCCAAGGGTTAAAAACCGGAACAACGACAGCCGCAGGACAGTGCCTGGTATCCTATGTCTCTAGAGCAGACGGGGATTATTTATTGGTGCTGCTGGGAAGTCAACAGCGTTTCAGGGACACAATCCAACTGCTTGATAAAGCCTGGGAGGAAGAGAGGGGGAGTGCAGCCTTAAAAGGTTTAGCAGCAGATCCTCAATCACTTCTTTCTAGTCCGGGAATATTTTAAGGGGTCTCTGACCAATCATCTTTAACTGGGGGGTTAAGTTTTGAATAACTTGGGTGAACCATGTGTTTTGCAAGATCGTCCTTGTACCCGCTGCGGAGAATGTGATCGCTGCGATCTGGACCCGACAAAACAATGTGATAACTGCTGTCAATGCATAGATACTCTTGACGGAGATTACGCTGAAATAGAGATCGATGATATTCTCATAAATACAGAAAATAAGACCAGTTCAAGAACTAATCAATTTATAGATAAAAAGTTTAAGATAAAGAAACAATAGACTATTTATAAAACTATAGTAATCTGTTTTTTCAATTTTTGAACATAAATTAATAAGCTTTTCTTCATTTCAATCAGGATAATACTAATGCCTATAGTATAATTATACATTTATGCATTCCTTTCGATTGTGCACAAAAGGATCAGATCGTTTATGCGGTTTGATCCTTAATTTTTGGTATTATTTTATACTATTTTATATTATCAAAATATTTATAATTTAATTGCAGGAAATAATCATGATGCGTAGAATATTTGGAATATATTAAATATAAAAAAAGGAGTCTATTTTTTGCATTTAATGTTCTCTTAGTAACAAAACAAGCTGAAGATTTTTTGGGGGTGCTAACAATGACTAAAAACATTAAGATCATTGGGATATCTGGTAGTCTCCGACAAAACTCTTACAACACAGCTACATTGCATGCTGCAGCATCATTACTTCCTGAAAGCGCAACTTTGGAAATAGTAGATCTATCGGGAATCCCAATATTCAATGAAGACGATGAAGCTAAAGGAGTACCTCAAGTTGTTATTGATTTTAAAGAGAAACTTGCAAAAGCAGATGCCATCCTCATCGCCACACCTGAATACAATTATTCCATACCTCCCGTCATCAAAAATGCCTTGGACTGGGCTTCTCGGGGAAATGATCTGCCCTTAAAAGGCAAACCCCTGGCTATGGTTACAGCATCCTTAGGAATGCTCAGCGGGGGATATGTTCAGCATCACCTGCGTCGGGTCTGTGCCAAGCTGGAGATGAAAACGGTGAATAAACGACAGGTTTTAATCACCAATGCCAGCAAGAAATTCAGTCCGGATAGCAAGCTGATTGATGAACTTGCGAAAAAGTCCCTCTCCAATTTAATGGGGGAGTTAGTGGATAAAACTAATGCCATCATGTCAGCTAAAGCAGAAGGGTTTTAGTTATCCTTCAGACACGACGAGGACACTGTCTTGGCACGTATTAGCCATCTTAGCAGTAGGCAACGAAAAGTTATACTTTCTGAGTAGTATAAAAAAAGGCATCCCATACGGGACACCTTTTTCAGCGAATCTTAAGCTCTCATAACAGCTGATTTAAAATCAGCAGCAAAATTAGTATTAATAGCGAAATCCAGCAGCTTCAGCCATTGTCACAAATTCGTCCTTGTGACAATTTACTTTGACGGTAAAGTGGGATAAGTTTTTAAAGTGAGTATCCGTACACTTATCACAACAAACATGCCACTCAATACCTTGAGCTTTAGCAAAGGTCAGGATTCTAGCCAAGTACTCCAAACTGACATTAACCAAACCCATGGGCGTGATATTGAGATCATTTGAGGCATAAATTTTGTTTATGGCCTGGATTTCCATGTCTTTGAGAATTTCACCATTGGATTCTACGTGTTTGGACATTAGGTCATTGTAAATGGAATGGTACTCATTAAGCTCGTCAGCGCACAGCTCTCTAATACCGCGATCTTGACCTGCTAAAGTAAATCGATTAACTAATTCTTCACACTCTGTCATAGAATTGCCTCCTTAGGAAACGAAACTAGGAATTCTGTTTAAAAAACTAACTGATCATTTTAGCAATAAGCTCTGCAGGGTCAAAAACTCGAACGGTTTGCTTATCGGTGTCAACCTTGTCTTTAATGCCGTCTTCCATCATGGTAATACAGAAGGGGCAATTCGCGCCGATTGCTTCAGCGTTTTTATCGAGAGCCTGCTCAACCCTAAGGTTGTTAACCCTTTGATCATTTTGCTCTTCCATCCACATGCGTCCGCCGCCGGCTCCACAGCAGAAGCTCTTGTTGTGATGGCGATCCATTTCAACTAATTGGACACCGGGGACCATGTTGAAAAGGGCACGGGGGGCATCAAATTCTTGCTGGTAACGGCCGAGATAGCAGGAATCGTGATAGACAATTCTTTGGGGTTCAATATCAGCGTTCTTATTAAGCGCTAATTTGCCGTCCTTAATTAACTGTTCAATGAATTTGGTATGGTGAATTACTTCATAATTTCCACCAAATTCCGGATACTCGTTTTTCAGGGTATTGAGACAGTGAGGACAAGTGGTAATTATCTTTTTAACATTGTAATTGTTTAAGATTTCGACGTTTTCAATAGCTGCTGTTTGGAACAAGTATTCATTCCCGGAGCGACGTACGAAGTCACCGCAGCATTTTTCTTCAGTTCCCAGAATCGCGAAGTTAACACCGGCAGCTTTAAGAATTTTCGAGACTGCAACGGTTACTTTCTGAGCGCGGCTGTCAAAAGAACCGGCACAGCCAACCCAGAAGAGATAGTCAACATTTTCACTTTCACTCATCAACTTGATATCTAAGTCAGCAGCCCAGTTGGCGCGTTCAGTGTAACCAATACCCCAGGGGTTAGCATTGTTTTCAACATTACGGAAGGATGTTTGCAACTCTTGAGGGAAGTTACTGTCCATCATGACCAGTGATTGACGCATATTAACGATTTTATTCACATGTTCATTGGCAACAGGACATTGTACTTGACAGGACATGCACGTAGTACAAGACCAAATTTCCTCTTCTGTGACGATATCACCAATTAAGGATTTTTGTAAAATTTCTGCTGCCTGTGGGTCGTTCTCGGCAATTTCTGCTAAGGCTTCTGCGTTTTCATCTCCTGTGGAGGTAAGACCTTTAGCTTTTAAAACAGCGCCCTTCTCTAAGAGATGATCTTTTAACTGGTGGCTGATGAAATGTTTGGGATTCAGTGGCTTTCCAGATATATTGGCAGGACAGTTGGCCATACAACGTCCGCATTCACCGCAAGCAAAGCTATCTAATAATTGCTTCCAAGTAAAGCTTTCGATTCTGGCAACCCCTAACTCGGTTAAGTCTTCATCTTCCAGGTCGATTTTTTCGATTTGAGCGCCGATAGGTTTTAAGGATGAGAAATAGGTATTTGGATGAACTGCTAAAAGGTGCATATGCTTGGAATTAGGTATATAAACTAAGAAACCAAAGACAATAAACATATGAATCCACCAAAAGCTGCTTTGGATAGCTGATAGAGTATCTGTGCTTAGATTTCTGAACAGATAAGCAAAGCTATTATACATAATGGCCAGGGAGTATACACTGTTGGATTCTAAAGCTACTTTTGCACCGCTGGATATCCATTCTGTGACAATAACTCCAAAGATTAGGGCTACGATAATGGCTGCTTCCGGTGTTCGGGATAAACGAGCTGGTTTTAAAACCCATCTGCGAACGATACCAATACAAAGACCGATAATAACTAATGCGGTGAGGACATCTTTAACCATATAGAAAATGCTGCTGGTTCCTAAGATTGGGAACGAATAGTCGGGGAAGAGTCCTTCAAAGATTAGTGGCAATTCGCCTAAACAAATAAAAATGAAGCCCCAGAAGATAATGAAGTGGATAAAACCATAAGGTTCGTTAATTAATTTACTTTGACCCAATACTAAAGTAACAAAATTCTTGAACCGTTTGCCAGGTTCGTCAAATCGTTCTTCTTTGGCACCTAAAGTTAAGATACCGATTTTTTTCTTGAGAGCAGTACTAAAGGAAAAAACTGCAAAGGCTGCAAGAACTAAGAAAACTAATAGCCATCCTAGGCGCATTTAAACCCCTCCATTTAATAATGATTTCTAATATCTAAATAATGGTAACGAGATCCCGTCGCTCAAGAAGTTTTTGAAACCCAAAAAAATAAGAACCGGGTGTTAGACTTTAAAAATAATGACATGAATTTATCCTCCTATAATGAATTTTAAATTTTCAATAAATATTGGAATATTAGTGAAAATAGTAACTTGTATCTCTAATAAAAATCCGAGTTTTTAACTCGTTTTTTAATATTATTAATAATACTCTCCGTTTTTCTTATAGACAAAGACTAACATTGTTGGTCGTATTATGTCAACATCTCTGATATTAAGATACTATATGGATGCTTTTCACCAAAATGACAAATTTTTATATCTTTATTCAAAGAAAGTTAAAAGATTCCAATAAATTTATGTATTGTACTCCCGGATGATATCCATGAACTAGAATATATAGAAATATAAAGAAATTAATGATATAATCTGCTTATAGCAAAATGCAATAAAATATTTGAAAGGACAGGTGTTTGAGTAGAATTTTCTAATAATAAAGCGCGAAAATTATCTAAAGATGGTAAAATGTGTAGATAATTCAGTAAATACTGATACATCTTTAATTATGTTTTTAGAGTTTGAAAACAAAGTTTAAATTAAATATACATTCTGAATATTGGAAATTAGAAGTGTAGGGTGAGCTATCTTAAGTCTCTTTCAGAGCACTACCGCTTATAGCTTAAAGAACTGACAAAAAAGCCCAGAGTAGGGTAACTCTGAGCTTATTGATGTTTTTGGTTGTAGTAATCCTTTAACCTAGGGATGAGTAAATTAGAATCAACTGGGTTCTTTGCTGAAATAGTTGTCGATGATCTTTTCTGCTAATTTTTTATGGGCATTTGCCTGGGCCACTAACATGATAACGATGAGAAATAATTCAGCTGTATGTTTGCCGTCTTTATCGATGAGATCTGTCTTTTCTTTGATCATATTTGATTTTTCGATCATGTTTTCATAGAAGGAAGCCAGCTCAATGTTTTTAACTTCCAGGAAGGTTGAATAAATATCCTCCAGGGAAATTAAATCATCCTCAGGGGTAGAGATATTGTTAAGAACCGGTTCGAAGAGACTTTTAATGTCGTTAATGGATAGGATGTTTTTTAGATAGTAGATAAGGATTAAAAGAATCACATGTCGTTGATTGTACTTTTTGTTAATGGGGGGCATGACAAGTCCGGCTTTTGTATAATTATTGATCATGGTTTTGGTAAGGATCTTATCTTGCTCATCCCGTTTATGAGTTCCGAGCCGGTTGTCCATGAATGAGGTCAGTTGTTCCATATACAAGTCAATGTCGGGAATCTCAGCGAGACTAATATCCTGAGTCAGAGAGAGTTCATCCACTAATTGTTTAAGATCCATTTCATTTAATGCCATTGCTCAGTCACCTCGTCTCTATTATATAGCATTGCTTACTTCTAAGCAAACTGTTTTATACTCAACATGTAGTATTTGAAGCTACGTCGTGAAATATCGAGATAAACGTAGTAAACGATGGCATAATCAGACTACACATTACGTAGTAACCAAAACAACGTGTTGAGGTAATTGTAAATACAGGATATATTATAGGTGTAAAGATCAATACAACAAAGGCATAGGAAAGGAGGGTACATAGCTGTTTAGCCCAAATTAATTTCCTAAGGAGTGTGAAAGAGTATGGGGTTATTTAAAAGAGTCAGTGACAACATTAGGGCTAATCTAAACGCTTTGCTGGATAAAGCAGAGGATCCGGAAAAACTCCTTGATCAGTACTTGCGGGACATGGAAGAGGATATTGCCGATGCAGAATCTGCAGTGGCCCGGCAGCTGGCTGTGGCCTGGAAGTTCAAAGCTCAATTGAAGGATGCCCTGGCAGCGGCCGAGAAGCGAGAAGCCCAGGCCTTGGAAGCCTTGAAAAGAGAACGTGAAGACTTAGCCCGCAAAGCCCTGGAAGACAAACGAATTCAAAAAGCTAAAGCAGACGATTACCATCAGCAGTTTGACAACTGTAACGTTATGGTTGAAGAATTACGGACAGAATTACAGGAAATGAAAAAGGAATACGAGAAATTGCGGCTGAAGCGTGACACCTTGTCAGCAAGAGTCCAGTCCGCCAAAGCTCAAAAGGAGATTTACGGATTTGCCAATGGGTTAAAGCCCGACAGCGCCCGGCGAAATTTTGAACGTATGGAAGAGAAAGTTTTGCATTTAGAAGCTGAAGCCCAAGTGGCCAGAGAATTATCCGGAAAAGAGAAAAGTCTTGACCAGGAACTAGAGGCCCTAGGCTATCAAGATGATGAAATAGACTTAGAACTTGCTAAATTAAAAAAATCACTAACCAAAGCCTTTGAGTAAACCTGGCCTTGGCCGTATATCACCGTGGAGGGGATATCAATGCTGAATATCTATTGGATATGTTTTAGTGGTGGGGTGCTGTTTGCTCTGGTAACCTTAGTCTTTGGGGATATTCTGGGTGATATATTCGGCGGCATTTTTGATTCCCTCTCCATGGATCACCTGGATTTTCTGCAGCCAATGGTACTGGTTGGGGGACTTACCATCTTTGGAGGCTCAGGGATCATGTTTAATCAACATACAAACCTGGACCCTCTCAAGATTGCGGTACTGTCCCTGATGATTTCTATCATATTATCTATATTGCTATATTTCGCGTATGTGAAACCTATGAAGAACAGTGAAAACTCCACCGGTTTTTCACTCAAGGATTTGGTAGGCAAGATTGGTGAAGTATCGGTACCTATTCCCATAGACGGTTATGGAGAAGTGGTGATCAAGGTCGGCGCCGGCAATACCAATCAGATTGCTGCCAATCTTGAGAAAGTGGAAATCCCGGCCGGAACTCGTGTTGTGGTTGGGGAAGCTAAAGAAGGAGTGCTTTACGTATTTCCGTATGAATCATAAATAAGGGGGAGTTATTGATGCTTGGATTTTTAGGATTGGATATACTGGCCATACCCACCATGGTTATTGGGGTGATTATTGTACTGGGCTTAGCGTTTTGGGCCAGATATAAGACGGTGGGACCGGATGAAGCCATGATTGTGACGGGGTCCTATTTGGGCAGCAAAAATGTTCATACTGACGAGTCAAATCGCCGCATTAAAATCGTTCGCGGCGGCGGAGCTTTCATTCTGCCAATTTTTCAGCAAGCAGAGTTCCTTTCTCTCTTGTCCCATAAACTGGATGTAACAACACCTGAGGTCTATACGGAGCAGGGCGTTCCGGTTATGGCTGATGGGGTGGCTATCATTAAAATCGGCAGTTCAGTTGAAGATATTGCCACCGCAGCAGAACAATTTATGGGCAAACCCACAGAATCCCTGCAGCAAGAGGCTCAGGAAGTTCTCGAAGGCCATTTAAGAGCCATACTGGGGACCATGACCGTGGAAGAAGTCTACCGCAACCGGGATAAATTTGCCCAGGAGGTCCAAGGGGTTGCCGCTAAAGACCTGAAGAAAATGGGACTGCAGATTGTTTCTTTTACCATTAAAGACATTCGTGATAAAAACGGCTATTTAGAGGCCTTAGGTAAACCCAGGATTGCCGCTGTGAAAAGGGATGCGGAAGTTGCGGAAGCAGAAGCCGTTCGTGATGCCCGCATTCAGAAGGCGAAAGCTCATGAAGAGGGACAAAAGGCAGAGTTGCTCAGAGATACGAATATTGCTGAAGCAACCAAGGAAAAAGAGCTTAAAGTGGCCTCCTTTAAAAAAGATCAGGATACTGCCAAGGCTGAAGCTGATCAGGCTTATCATATTCAGGAAGCCCGTTCCCAGCAGCAGGTAACGGAAGAACAAATGAAGGTCTCCATTGTTAAGAAAGAAAAAGAGATTGAACTCGAAGAAAAAGAAATCCTCCGCCGTGAGAAACAATATGACGCTGAGGTTAAGAAAAAAGCTGATGCGGACAGGTACGCCGTGGAACAGGCCGCTGAAGCAGATAAGGCTAAACGGATGAGAGAGGCAGATGCCCTCAAATATAAGATTGAAGCTGAGGCTAAAGCGAATGCTGAACAGAAAAAGCTGGAAGGTCTGGCTGTTGCCGAAGCTGAAAAAGCCAAAGGTACTGCTGAGGCAGAGGTTGTAAGGCTGAAGGGTCTGGCCGAAGCCGAAGCCAAGCAAAAGCTGGCGGAAGCTTTTGAGAAATTCGGGCAGGCAGCTGTCCTGGATATTATCGTTAAGATGCTGCCCGAACTGGCCGGCAAGGTTGCCGAACCCTTGAAATCCATTGATAAACTCACAGTTGTGGATACCGGCAAAGGGGAAGGGGCAGCCAGGGTAAGTAATTATGTAACGTCTTTAATGGCAACGGCTCCGGAAATGCTGAAAAGTGTCTCGGGAATCGATCTGGGGCAGCTGGTCAAACACCTGACCGGGGAACAAAACAAGGCGGTTGAAAAGGCGGTTGTCGAAGAATCTACAGACAATCCTCACGAGGCATAAAAAAGTATTCGGGTATCCGGCTGATCAACGTCAGCCGGTTTTTTATTTTAAGCTGAGCCTGCAATAGGGAAGGTGAAGCAGAATTGCCGTCGAATATTTCAGAACTATTCGAATATTTTATAAATAAAAGAATGCTCACATTTATGTGCCTGCACAAATGTAAAAAGGGAGTTGGATTTATGAGGATTGATCGTCATTATGAATTCTGGCCGAAACGCTTGCCGAAGGACTTAGCTGTACCGCAAACCAGTTTGTTTGACAACCTTGAGATTTCAGCCCGCAGGTATCCTGATAAAATTGCAATTCATTACTATGGCGGTTCAATTACATATCGTCGTCTTAAGGATGAAGCCGAGGCTTTAGCCGGCTATTTGCAGACAAGGCTGGGAATCAAAAAAAATGACAGGGTCCTGCTCATAATGCAAAATTCACCCCAATTCATCATTACCTATTACGGAGTTTTGAGAGCCAATGCCGTTGTCGTGCCCTTGAGCCCTATGAATGTCACTGGTGAATTGGAGTTTTATATTAAAGACTGCCGGGCCAAGGCAGCCATCGTTGGACAGGAATTATATGAACGCATTGCCCCCCTGCAGAAGGGTACATCCCTGCAGTATGTTATCACCGCTGCTTACAGCGAATATGCTTCTCCTCAGTTTGATTCAGAGATTCCTGAGGAAGTATGGAAGCCTCGTCAAGGCTTTCCAGATGAGGATGCGATTGATTGGCAAGAAGCAATATCTGCAGGCTTAAAGCCCGGCGAGCTGATAGTTACAGCCGATGATACTGCCGTTTTGCCTTATACCTCCGGAACAACGGGAATACCGAAAGGATGTCTACATACTCATGGAACGGTTAATTCAAATACCGTGGGGGCGGCAGCCTGGGGATCTATGACTGCTAACACCACCTCACTAGTCACCTTGCCCTTATTTCACGTTACAGGGATGCAGCATAGTATGAATGCACCGGTTTTCTCAGGGGGAACCATGGTGCTGCTCACCCGCTGGCAGAGAGACCTGGCTGCCGCTTTAATTGAGCGTTTTCAATGTACCCATTGGGTCAATATAGCGACGATGGTTGTGGATTTTCTGGCTAATCCCCATTTGAACAACTATAATATTCAATCTCTTTCTTATGTAGGCGGCGGGGGAGCACCATTGCCAGAGGCAGTGGGGGAAAGGCTGTTTCAACTGTTGGGAGTCCGGTATATTGAAGGATACGGCTTAAGCGAGACGATTTCTCAAGCTCATTTTAATCCGCCGGACCGTCCTAAATTACAATGCATAGGAATTCCATCCTTTAATGTCGATGCCAGGATAATAGACTTAAAGACCTTTCAGGAATTGGGTCCCCATGAAATAGGGGAATTGGTAGTCCATGGCCCACAGGTTATGAAGGAATATTGGGAAAGACCCGAAGAAACCCAAAAAGCTTTTATCACCATTGACGAAAAGGAGTTTTTTCGTACCGGTGATATCTGCCAATATGATGAGGAAGGTTATTTCTTTATCGTGGATCGAATTAAGCGCATGATAAATGCCTCCGGCTTTAAAGTATGGCCAACAGAAGTGGAGTCCGTGATGTTTAAACATCCGTCTATTCAGCTGGCCTGTGTTGTCGGCGTGTCCGATGCCAAACGGGGAGAAACGGTTAAAGCCTATGTAGTCCTGCATGAACATGAACGGGGTAAGGTGACAGAAGAAGAGATCATTAATTGGTCTAAGACTAAAATGTCGTCCTACAAGTATCCGCGAATCGTGGAATTTGCCGAGAGTCTGCCAATGTCGGCCAGCGGCAAAGTTCTCTGGCGCCAGTTACAGGAGAAAGAAAAACAACGCTAATTGAAAGGGGAGGGGACACTGTGACGGCAACTGTGAATACGGTATTAGGCCCTATTACTGCGGGTGAGCTGGGAAAGACTTTAGTTCATGAACACTTTGTTTTTGGTTATCCAGGGTTTGAAGGGGACAGTACCTTGGGCGGATTTGACCGGGATGCTGCCCTGCAGGCAGGTATTGAGACTGCGAAAAAGCTGCAGAATTACGGAGTGAAGACTGTCGTGGATGCCACAGCCAACGAGTGCGGCAGAAATCCGGAATTATTAAAGGAAATATCCGAAAGGACCGGATTACAGATTATTTGTTCGACGGGCTATTATTATGAAGGAGAGTCTGCCCCGGCTTACTTTAAATTTAGAGCGGGTATGGGGGATGGGGAGACTGAGATCTATGAAATGTATATTCATGAAATCACTCAAGGGATCGGCAAAACAGGGGTGAAAGCGGGCGCTATTAAGCTTGCTTCCAGTAAAGATGTGATAACTCAATATGAAACGATGTTTTTTCGAGCTGCAGCCCGGGCTCATAAAGAAACGGGAGTAAGCATCATTACTCATACCCAGGAAGGAACCATGGGGGAAGAGCAAGCCGAGCTGCTGATTTCACTGGGCGTCGATCCCAGCCGCGTCCTGATAGGGCATATGTGCGGCAATACCAAACTGGAAGATCATGCTCGTGTCTTAAAACTAGGGGCCAATGTTGGATTCGATCGTTTTGGTCTGGAAGGAATCGTGGGAGCGCCTTTTGATTCCAAGCGAGTAGAAGTGTTGGCGAATCTTATTGATCTAGGCTTCGAGAAACAACTCTTTATTTCCCAGGACTCAGTTAACGTTTGGTTGGGCAGGCCCCTTGTTCTGCCGCCGGCAGTCCAGCAGTTATTAGCCCAATGGCATCCTACCCATATTTTTGAGGATATCATTCCCATGCTCAAGGATGCGGGAATCACGGATGAACAACTTGAAACACTACTTATTGATAATCCCGGCAGGTTATTTGGTGCTTAGGCATATACTAAACGTTCTCTTTTCACCGGCAAAGTGGAGAGAACGTTTTAATTTCGAATGGGATTTAGAATATGTTCCAATTTCAGGAGATCGAAGGTAAAATAAATGAGCCTTACCAAACTCCTTCAATTTTTCTTAGTTTCTATAGAGGAATCTTGGAGCGAATGAAGAATGATTGGGATGAGAAAATTAAATATTGACTGACTCTTTCATCTTAAAACTTAGCCTTAATACAGTCATGGGAAGAAGGGGGAACTGATTATGGTTTGGCTCGATGTTGATCAACCAACTAAAAAGTGTACCTTACACATGAACGGCAGTTGTTCCTACTTACAAGAAAAGAGGGAGACCCTGTATAAAGGAATAGGTGATTTGAAACGAGATGGTGGATGGCTAAGTTTTAGTGATCCAAAACTTGCAAAATCATATTATCAAATCAATTGGCCGGATTATCAGTTTATTGATCATTGTTAAAAATAAAATTATTCTTACTCAGAAGTAAACAGATGAAAAATGAGGCGTCTATTTCTAAAAGGAATAGACGCCATTTTTAATCTATTAGTTTGAAATTTTCGCTTGACTGTCGGTTATATTCCAGCCGAATAGTTTCATCATCCCGGAAGCCACTAGCAGCATAATAAACGAATAACCGGTCATTGATGCCTGAAAACTGACGTATGCAGCAATCTTAGTTATTATTGGGGGGCTCAAAAACATCCCGATACCCCAAAAGAGATAATATGCCCCTGAAATAGTACCTTTATAAAGAGTTGGGTACGATTTCATTTAAGAAGCCCATTGATGCGAGATAAAAAACACCCATTCCCAAACTCGCTACAGTTAATGGCAAGAAGATTAGAAGGCTACTTAAGAATGGAGAAATAATTATCCCGCCAGCAGCGACAAGAAGTCCTAAAATCATAAATGTTTTTGATTTGAAGAGAAGAATAAAATAATTAGCTCCTTTAATTGGAAGGAATATTCATGAAATATGCAGAACATATTTAGTATATTTGAGTATTATTGGAGATGTAAGCGTATGAAATATTGTTTTTCTGAATTAGTAAACGTCTCTGACCTTCAGAATTTTTTGAATAGTTTATTTTCGATTTCAAACCCTGTTTTAGCCATACTTGATAACAATAGTAATATTTTGGTATCTTTTGGCTGGCAAGAGATCTGTGTAAACTATCATAGATTAAATAGTGAAACTGCACTTTTATGTAAACAAAGTGACAGATATATAAAAAATTACCTTAATTGTAATGAACCATATATTTGTTATAGATGTGCAAACGGATTAATTGATGCTGCAGCTCCAATTATTATTGAAGGGGAACATATAGCCACGGCTTATCACGGACAATTTTTTTTTGAAGAGCCAGACAAAGAACAATTTCGAATGCAGGCTAAAAAATACGGATTCAATGAAGAAGAATACTTAAAAGCACTGGCTAAAGTGCCAATATATTCGAAAAAAGAATTAGATAAAATTATGTTTAATATCCGACAACTTATTGAAACTATGGCAAAGAATGGTCTGGCTTATCTTAAACTGATAGAAGCTAAAAGTGAAGAAAGACTGAAGACTATCATTAATAATACTACTTATATGGCTATTCAAAGTTATGACTTTGATGGTAGAATACAATATTTTAACAATGCATCTAAAAGTATGTTTGGTTGTAAATATAATAAAAAAATTGAGGAAAATTTAAATCAAATAATGATCTCTGATAAAAAAATAAGTTTTGATTGTTGGAAAGATTTAAAGAGTAATAATAAAGAGAAAATCATTAAAGATAAAGAATGGATTTTTCAAAATGAAAATGGTGTTGAGAAAATAATATCCTCAACAATATTTCCAATTAATTTACCAGATGGGAAAAGAGAATTTATTAGTATGGATATAGATATTACTGAGAAAAAACGTTTTGAAAAAGAAATGCAACGTTTAGATCGACTAAATATTATTGGTGAAATGGCAGCTGGAATTGCTCATGAAGTTAGGAATCCAATGACAACAGTACGTGGATATCTCCAATTACTTAAAAATAAACAGGAATTTCAAGAATTCCAAAATCAAATGGAGTTAATGATTGATGAGATAGATAGAGCAAATGCTATAATTACGGAATTCTTAACTCTTGCAAAAACAAAGCCCAATAAGCCGGAAAATAGAAATTTAAATGACATAATTCAAAAATTATATCCTTTAATTGAAGCCGATGTATTTACCCAAAACAAACAAATAAACTTCAGACAAGCGGAACTGCCCAATATTATTATAGATGAAAATGAAATATCTCAAATGATATTAAATTTAACCAGAAATGCCATGGAATCAATGAAAGAGAATGGGTTGTTAACAATTGAAACATATTTGAATGAAGATAACAAAGTAATCTTGAAGGTTCAGGATCAAGGTTGCGGTATACCCCAGGAAATTATCGACAAGATAGGTACACCTTTTTTTACAACCAAAGATAATGGAACCGGTCTAGGCTTAGCAACAACCTATAGGATCGCTGAATCACACAATGCCAAGATTGAGGTCGAATCAGACGATAAAGGGACAGCATTTTATGTTTATTTTCCGGTAACCGATAATAGAGTGCGTTGAGATCGTGATAGAACTATATAGGGGGTTGAGTCGAAGTCTTGGTATAAAGCCGGTTTTGAGAGAGTGTATGTTCTTTTACGGTTTCGAAGTGAGTCGGAATATATTGAGCCATATCGTCTTTTTTGAACGGTCTGGTTTTTCTATTAAAAAGTCCAAATAATTTTTGTCGTCGCTCTCATTAATAATAATTGGCTGATAGCAAATTGTATTTGGGTCCGATAATAGATATTATGTAAAGTAGAGTGTATTTTATCGAAGGGGGTAATACTATTTAATAGCCTGAAAAGCTCGATGTGGAATTATTAACCAACTTGTCCGTATCAGCAATTTTTCAGGCTATCAGTGTTTAATCTATTACGAGAATTCATATTTAACATTTTGGACAAATTTAATTGATAACTCTAACTGATTCATCTGCCAGGTTAATCATCGAGTTTGGAATTTACTAAACCCAGTAAACCCTTTTATAAGGTTTACGATAAAAGCAACTAAAAAACAGCCTCTAGAATGCTCTGTAAGGCTTTAGAAACTAATGCCAAGTACAATTGGACTAATCCGAGTAACTATGGCCACAGGAGCTAATATAAAGCCTTGAATATGTTCTATAAATATGAGTCTGGTTTACAGGTGCTTAATTCAGGACTCAACACGATTCGATTGATGTTTGATTAAATGAATTGCATTTATTAATACTATTGAGCCATGAATTAACTTGTTAGAAATAGTGACCTGACCACTCGCACTATCAACTATGCGTTAAATATCTTTTTAATGAAGAGTTACTTACATTGTATTGTTATGGTTTATCATCTCCTAGTGCAGCAAGAACCTAAAAAAGCATTACTTCTTCCCCATGTAATCTGCTTTCCCTGCAAAAATCCGCCCGAGCCTTCCAGATACCATGGTGCAAAGTCCTGTTTTAGTCGATGGGTCCGAATCAAGTAATTAGAAACGGCTGGCACTTCCCCACTTCGATACGTGGCAACAGCATTTCACGGATTTCCGACATCTGCTGCACGATGTCTTTACCCGACTGCAAGATCATCAGTGGCTCCTCCGGCTAATCCGGTGATCCCAACTGTTCTCTGCCCAGCAATATTTTTTTGTCCAGTGCGAATTCCATCATCAGCGCTCCAGCTCCTGCATCAGCTCAAAACGATATTTTTGCTTAATCTCTGGGTATTTCACATGGTCTACTTCGCTCAAAAACATGTCATATGGACGTATATATACCCTGAAATCCCCATACAGCGCTTGGTAAACGATATATTTTTCATTACTTTCGCTGTGGGTGGCAACCGCCAGCAGTTGGTACATTTTATTCTTAAAATGGCAGTACTTGCCGCCGATCACTGGTTTTCTTGGTTCCATAAGTACCTCCTGCGCTATGTTTCGAATTGGGATTTGGAAGCTTCCAATTATTAGCCTTATTGGAACTTGAATCTTTAAATCTATTTGCACAATCGGCATCAGGACGGTGCTGCTTTCCGGCTAATTTCTTTTAACGTTTTGAAGGTTTGCGACGTCGGGTTATTACATTCATGTTTCCCCCCGGCGTTGCAAAAAAAACAGAGAGCTGGAAACCCCAACTCTCTGTATAATCCGATATGTCTTCTCTCGCAACTAGCGAGTGTAGTAACCTCGCGTTGAGCAAAAGCCAATTAATTTACAGCTACCGTGATCCTAATTAATTCGTTCGCTTCTACTTGTGAATCATTCATCCTATAAGCAGTAATGACTGTTGTACCTTTTGCAGTACCGGCTTTAATTGAAGAGCCATCCTCAGCAATAGTTGCAATCGCCGAATTATCGGTCTTCCAAGCAAGCAGGCCTGCAAGTTTAAATCCACCAGTATCTATCCCTTTGACAGAAAGAACAAGTTTAAGTTTATTATCATCTTTTTTTAATGTCAGAGGGGTTAACGGATCGCAGATAATTCCGTTGATTTTGCATTGGATTTGAGAGCGGATAACAGACATTGCCACGGCTTTTTCAGCGGCATTCGATGGATCAATAACCGCCCCTACTTTACGTTGCGTTTCAACAAGTAAATCTATATTCCAGCCAATATCTGCGAGCTTTTGATCAAAGACGTGGTACTTACTATTCGCAGGATCTGCAACATTGTGCAAGGCTGTTTTCAGCCATTCAACTAATTTATCCTTGATTTCTGTACTAGAACCCCCTACAAGGCCTAATAAAGCAGATGGATTTTTTTTAATTTCTTTTTTGATCTCTTTTTGGAGCTCATCTTGCGTAGCCATCATGAAACCATAGAATAATTCTTCTTTAAAGTCATCTCCGAAAAGCGTTCTAAATGTTTTCCCATTCTCGGTTTTAAACTTTACGAGTGCTCTTTCTATAGTAGCGTTGTCATCAGAATAGTGGATTGCTTGAAAACCTTGGAGGGACTTGATGATTGCCGCTTTTGCATCAGCTCTCGTAACACCTTTTGCTTGAAATTTTGCAACGACTTGATCCGTCAAAAGTCTATCGGCGGCACTGCTTAAAGTCCCATCTTGCACTGCAGTCAAGAGGTTTGATCTGGCTTCATTAAGGGAAGCTTTTTCACTCGGATTAAGATAGCCACGGAAGGACATAATTTCAGTTACGATTTGATCAAGAGTTGCCGTATGTGACGAACCTCCGCTTGCATCTGAGTTAATTACTGTTACTGTACAAGTGGCTGTCTTTCTTCCATCCACCGTTGTTACGGTAATAACTGATGCCCCTGCACTGACACCTACTACTTTGCCGTTTGAGTCTACCGTTGCTATGGCTGGATCGCTCGAATTCCAAGAGACATTTTTATTAGTAGCATTGGTCGGTGTGATAGTGGCACTTAAAGTTTCATTAGCACCTACGTTTATGGTTGTAACATTTTTATTTAAGCTTACTCCTGATACAGTTATCGGTGCGGCTATATCTTCAAATGTCCGGTTATATTTTGTGGCGTATGTTTTTGCGGTAGATGGGTCATAGCCTATAATCTTTGTTGCGACTGGAATTGTGTATGCACTATCAAATATTGTTGTTGTTGCCGAGTTAAAGCTAATACTAGTTAAGCCACTGCAACCGGAAAAAGCACTGTTGCCGATATTTGTTACTCCTTGCGGTAGGCTAATAGTAGTTAAGCCTCCAGGACACGCTATTAAAATAGTCCCTGCTTTGTTATAAAGCACACCGTCTATACTTTCGTATTTCAAATTATCAACAGCTACTGTAATAGTAGTTAAGCCTGTGCAAAAGGAAAAAGCCCCCTCGCCGATACTTGTTACTCTTTGCGGAATGCTAATACTTGTTAAACCTGTGCAACCGGAAAAAGCATAGTCGCCGATACTTGTTACTTCTTGCGGAATGCTAATACTTGTTAAACGATAGCAACTGGAAAAAGCATGATCGCCGATACTTGTTACTCCTTGCGGAATGCTAATACTTGTTAAACCACTGCAACCGGAAAAAGCCCAGTCGCCAATTCTTGTTACTCCTTGCGGAATGCTAATACTTGTTAAACCTGTGCAACCGGAAAAAGCATAGTCGCCGATACTTATTACTCCTTGCGGAATGCTAATACTAGTTAAGCCACTGCAACCGGAAAAAGCACTGCCGCCGATACTTGTTACTCCTTGCGGAATGCTAATACTAGTTAAGCCACTGCAATCGTAAAAAGCACCGCTGCCGATACTTGTTACTCCTTGCGGTATGCTAATACTAGTTAAGCCACTGCAATCCCAAAAAGCACAGATGCCGATACTTGTTACTCCTTGCGGAATACTAATACTAGTTAAGCCACTGCAATCGCCAAAAGCATAGTCGCCGATACTCGTTACTCCTTGCGGTATGCTAATACTAGTTAAGCCACTGCAACCGGAAAAAGCACCGCTGCCGATACTTGTTACTCCTTGCGGTATGCTAATACTAGTTAAGCCACTGCAACCATAAAAAGCCCAGCTGCCGATACTTGTTACTCCTTGCGGTATGCTAATACTAGTTAAGCCACTGCAACCGGAAAAAGTACTGCCGCCGATACTTGTTACTCCTTGCGGTATGCTAATACTAGTTAAGCCACTGCAACCGGAAAAAGCACCGCTGCCGATACTTGTTACTCCTTGCGGAATGCTAATACTAGTTAAGCCACTGCAACCGCCAAAAGCACTGCTGCCGATACTTGTTACTCCTTGCGGTATGCTAATACTAGTTAAGCCACTGCAAGTGGAAAAAGCATAGTCGCCGATACTTATTACTCCTTGCGGAATGCTAATACTAGTTAAGCCACTGCAACCGGAAAAAGCATAGTCGCCGATACTTGTTACTCCTTGCGGAATGCTAATACTAGTTAAGCCACTGCAATCGTAAAAAGCACCGCTGCCGATACTTGTTACTCCTTGCGGTATGCTAATACTAGTTAAGCCACTGCAATCCCAAAAAGCACAGATGCCGATACTTGTTACTCCTTGCGGAATACTAATACTAGTTAAGCCACTGCAATCGCCAAAAGCATAGTCGCCGATACTCGTTACTCCTTGCGGTATGCTAATACTAGTTAAGCCACTGCAACCGGAAAAAGCACCGCTGCCGATACTTGTTACTCCTTGCGGTATGCTAATACTAGTTAAGCCACTGCAACCATAAAAAGCCCAGCTGCCGATACTTGTTACTCCTTGCGGTATGCTAATACTAGTTAAGCCACTGCAACCGGAAAAAGTACTGCCGCCGATACTTGTTACTCCTTGCGGTATGCTAATACTAGTTAAGCCACTGCAACCGGAAAAAGCACCGCTGCCGATACTTGTTACTCCTTGCGGAATGCTAATACTAGTTAAGCCACTGCAACCGCCAAAAGCACTGCTGCCGATACTTGTTACTCCTTGCGGTATGCTAATACTAGTTAAGCCACTGCAAGTGGAAAAAGCACCGCTGCCGATACTTGTTACTCCTTGCGGAATGCTAATACTAGTTAAGCCACTGCAAGCGGAAAAAGCATAGTCGCCGATACTTGTTACTCCTTGCGGTATGCTAATACTAATTAAGCTTCTGCAAGCGGCAAAAGCATTATCGCCGATACTTGTTACTCCTTGCGGAATGCTAATACTAGTTAAGCCACTGCAATCCCTAAAAGCACTGTCGCCGATACTTGTTACAGGAAATCCACCTAATGTACTTGGTATTGTAACAACCCCTCCAGCCCCTTTGTACCCCGTAATCTGGACTTTGCCATCTGTTACAGTGTAAGTATAATCTCCGTCCTGTGCTGCTTGTACTTGACTGCTACAACACAATAAAATAGCCATCATCATTATGCCGATAAATAATGTATTTACTTTGCTAATTTTAAGTATTCTCATGAAACTCCCTCTTTCAAATTTTTAAATCAGCACACTTGCAGAACATTGTTACCTCCTCACTTCATTCAATGACGTAGCTGTGCTCGACTCACTGCATTAGGTATAGGCATCTGTTGTGTTCGCAACAAAGATTATGATCGGTACTGACTTGTTGACAGTCGCCGTACATGTCGCAGTTTTACTTCCGCTGGTTGTAATGACGGTAATTTCATGTGCCACAATCAAATCAATGGACATAGATTAATTACCAGATTCACCCTTTTATTCAATTATTTCCTATATGTAATTATATGGCTTATCCAACATTTGCGCCCCGGTAGTTCCTACAGTTGTAATTTTTATATTTCTATGATTCACTACTAAGATGTTGCGTCCTACAAACGACAGATCCTGTCTTTAAATCAATGTCGTGGCGGAGGCCATTTGTACTAAAAACCCTAAAACGCTTGCCAAGCCGATAGCCAGCATGTGCAGAATAGTCGTTGCCATTTTTTACGCATGTCGTAAATTATCCCTTCCTTAAACATTCGATTAAATTTCAATAAGTTGATTTAAATATCTGTCTTGAAAAGACTGACGTAAAAAAGCAGAGAGCTGGAACCCCCAACTCTCTGTATAATCCGATATGTTTCTCCCGCAACTTGCGAGTGTGATATACGCATTGAGCCAAATCTATATTAATTTACAGCCACTGTGATCCTAATTAATTCGTTCGCTTCTACTTGTGAATCATTCATCCTATAAGCAGTAATAACTGTTGTACCTTTTGCAGTACCTGCTTTAATTGAAGAGCCATCCTCAGCAATAGTTGCAATCGCCGAATTATCGGTCTTCCAAGCAAGCAGGCCTGCAAGTTTAAATCCACCAGTATCTATCCCTTTGACAGAAAGAACAAGTTTAAGTTTATTATCATCTTTTTTTAATGTCAGAGGGGTTAACGGATCGCAGATAATTCCGTTGATTTTGCATTGGATTTGAGAGCGGATAACAGACATTGCCACGGCTTTTTCAGCGGCATTCGATGGATCAATAACCGCCCCTACTTTACGTTGCGTTTCAACAAGTAAATCTATATTCCAGCCAATATCTGCGAGCTTTTGATCAAAGACGTGGTACTTACTATTCGCAGGATCTGCAACATTGTGCAAGGCTGTTTTCAGCCATTCAACTAATTTATCCTTGATTTCTGTACTAGAACCCCCTACAAGGCCTAATAAAGCAGATGGATATTTTTTAATTTCTTTTTTGATCTCTTTTTGGAGCTCATCTTGCGTAGCCATCATGAAACCATAGAATAATTCTTCTTTAAAGTCATCTCCGAAAAGCGTTCTAAATGTTTTCCCATTCTCGGTTTTAAACTTTACGAGTGCTCTTTCTATAGTAGCGTTGTCATCAGAATAGTGGATTGCTTGAAAACCTTGGAGGGACTTGATGATTGCCGCTTTTGCATCAGCTCTCGTAACACCTTTTGCTTGAAATTTTGCAACGACTTGATCCGTCAAAAGTCTATCGGCGGCACTGCTTAAAGTCCCATCTTGCACTGCAGTCAAGAGGTTTGATCTGGCTTCATTAAGGGAAGCTTTTTCACTCGGATTAAGATAGCCACGGAAGGACATAATTTCAGTTACGATTTGATCAAGAGTTGCCGTATGTGACGAACCTCCGCTTGCATCTGAGTTAATTACTGTTACTGTACAAGTGGCTGTCTTTCTTCCATCCACCGTTGTTACGGTAATAACTGATGCCCCTGCACTGACACCTACTACTTTGCCGTTTGAGTCTACCGTTGCTATGGCTGGATCGCTCGAATTCCAAGAGACATTTTTATTAGTAGCATTGGTCGGTGTGATAGTGGCACTTAAAGTTTCATTAGCACCTACGTTTATGGTTGTAACATTTTTATTTAAGCTTACTCCTGATACAGTTATCGGTGCGGCTACGATTTGCACTTTGTAAGTCGTTGTCTTAGCACCAACTGTGATAGTTAAAACCTGATCTGTTGTCGCTACTGTACTGTTGAAGCCCGTTATATTCGCAGTAGTTATAGGCTCTACCTTAGTGCTACCATCGCTATAGGTCCCAGTCACTACTAATCCACTTATATCTAATGTATCGCCTACTGTATAGTTTAATTTGGTAGCTGGAGTAGTTATGGCTATACTTTGCAGGGTTATCGGTGCGGCTATCGTCCACTTTGCATAGAGTGTAATATCTGTTGTTCCTATGTTAAAGGTATCTCCTACAGTATAGCTTACGCCTGTCCCATCAGTTTTTGTATTCCACCCTGAAAAAGTATAGCCTGTCTTGGTAATAAATCCGGTATTTCCTAGTACTGTTACTTCTTCATTAACTAAGTATGTTCTACTATCTATTGGTGCTGTTCCTCCAGTACTTCCATTTCCATTGTAAGTTACAGTATAAGTTGCTATCCCAAAAGGTTCTGTTGGATATCCATACCAAGGATTGGTAAATCCCTTCTTGCCAGCAAGGTAGTAAACTTTGAAGCCCGAAGCACAATTGTAAAACACGGTAGATCCCATAGTCGGAGCATTCCCAAGGAACTTTACCGAAGCCAGGCTGCTGCATTCATAAAACGCACACCAGCGAATGCTGGTTACACTGCTTGGTATTGTCACGCTTGTCAGACTGCTGCATTTATAAAACGTCTGGTCGCCAATACTGGTTACACTGCTTGGTATTGTCACGCTCGTCAGGCTACTGCATTCATAAAACGCACCCCAGCCAATGCTGGTTACACTAGTAGGGATTGTCACGCTCGTCAGGCTGCTACATCTCCGAAACGCCCAGACGCCAATACTGGTTACACTGCTAGGTATTGTCACGCTCGTCAGGCTACTGCAGTCAAGAAAAGCTCCCCAGCCAATGCTGGTTACACTGCTTGGGCCAGAGAAAGTTACGCTTATCAGGCTGCTGCAGGAAGCAAAAGCATATTTGCCAATGCTGGTTACACTACTAGGGATTGTCACGCTCGTTAGGCTGCTACTAGAAAACGCCTCTTCGCCAATGCTGATTACACTACTTGGAATTGTCACGCTCGTCAGGCTGCTGCACCAAGAAAACGCATTAGATCCAATGCTGGTTACACTGCTTGGAATATTCACGCTCGTCAGGCTGCTGCATTCATTAAATGCCTGGTCACCAATGCTGGTTACACTGCTTGGTATTGTCACGCTCGTAAGGTTACTGCATTCATTAAACGTCTTGTAGCCAATGCTGGTCACCGTATATACATCCAGTGTTGCTGGGATAGTAACATTACCTCCTGAACCTGTATACTTTGTAATTGTAGCATTAGTACCGGTCACCGTGTAGAGGTAATCACCGGATGTAAGTGCAAGTGCTGTTTGTGGCTTAACCTGAAAAATTAGTACTGTGATTAAAATTAAGAATATTGATTTTAATGTTATGAACGCTGTCTTTTTCACCTAACAAACCTCCTTCTTCGTATTAATTAAGATAATCCTTATCCACTTTTGTACTTAACCTTTTATATCATTCTTTCGTATAGGCATCTGTTGTGTTCGCCAAACAAAGATTATGATCGGTACTGGCTTGTTGACAGTCGCCGTACCTGTCGCAGTTTTACTTCCGCTGGTTGTAATGACAATAATCTCATGTGGCACAATCAAATCAACATGGATTAATTACCAGATCCTCCCTTTTATTCGATTATTTCCTATATGTAATTATATGGCTTATCCAACATTTGCGCCCCGGTAGTTCCTGCAGTTGTAATTTTTATATTTCTATGATTCACTACTAAGATGTTGCGTCCTACAAACGACAGACCCTGTCTTTAAATCAGTGTCGCGGCGGAGGCCATTTGTACTGAGAACCCTAAAACGCTTGCCAAGCCGATAGCCATGCATGTGCAGAATAGTCTTTGCCATTTTTTACGCATGTCGTAAATTATCTGTAAGCGGTGGAACAAATAGCGTTGCCTAAAAGTTAGCCCCGATTTTCATCATTTGAAAATCGGGGCATCATCATGAGTTTAACCTTTTAAAAAAATCCTTCGCTTGCGACATCCATTATGTAGTTGTACTGCTTGCGGATAAGCTTAACGAACTCAGCATTAGACAGATCGTTATACCGATTGGTTCCTTCTTCAACGAGACAATCAAAGATGAGTTCAGCATAATCTCTGTCTTCCTTAACCATCTTCCGGTAGCGCTTTTCAATCTCATAGGGAAAGTCCAGCCAATAGGTTATGTCGTCGATTTCTCCATCTAGAAACGATTTCGTCATAGTCATGACGTAGTTAATATTCGGTATTCCCACTTTGCTCATTTCCTTCCTTGGTCTCTCTCATAGTTTTCTTTGCCTGACATGCTGCGGGAAGCTTCTCCGACCATGGCATACAATCATCCAATACTTCCGGTGTGTTATGAAAGTCCAGATTAGGAAGACTTCTAAAGAGGTGAACCAGGTATTCATACGGATCTAGGCCATTGGCTGTAGCTGTGCTGATGATACTAAAAACTAAGGCACTGGCTTCGGCACCCTGTGGAGTGTCGGAAAAGAGGAAGTTCTTCCTTGCCACCGCTACGACTATTATCGCATTCTCCGACAAATTGTTCGAGAGGGGAATGCGCCCATCCTGCAGAAAATTTGTGAAGGACTCTCTGTGATTCAGAGTATACTTGATGGCTTTCTTTAAAGGGTCTTGGTTGGTCGTCACTTTTTCTGCCCACGCAAAAAAGGCATTTAGAACAGGAACACTCTGTTCTAGACGCTTCTGTTGTCGCTCTTCAGGGCATAGCTCTTTCCACTGCTTCTCCAACTTAAAGAGCTTGTCGCAATACGCTCTTCCCTTAGCACCGGCTGAGCCTGGGATTTCCTTTTTGCTGCTGCTCAGGGGAATGGCGTCCAGATAGTATCGTCTGAGGTGGGACCAACATAAACAGCGTATGATGTTTTCTACCCTTTCGTACCCAGCGTAGGCATCTGAAACTAAATAACCAGAGAAGTTCGCCAGAAATTTTTTGGCGTTTTCGCCTGCTCGGGTCCGAGTGTACTGAAACAAAATGACCGGTGGCCCCTTACTTTGCTCGTTACGATACAACCAAAAGTACGACTTGCTGGAGGCCTTTCGGCCCTTCTAATTTTTCCACTTTCCCGTTAACTATTTTTTGTTGATAAATGAAAGCCCACCACCTCTTTATTAAGCGATGGGCTTTTCTCTACATTTTCTTAAATGAATTATTTCATTGCAGCCTTCGCTAACCCTTCGATCCACTCTTGATGAGCATTAATCATGGGGTTTGGTTTTTGGACTGCCATATCTTTAGCGGGTTTTCCAATTTGTGTTTCTTGTGTAAGGATTCGCACTCTCCCTCCGGAAAGACTTTCGAATAACCATGCATGATGAACATCTAACTTTTCATCTTCTGAACCTTCACACCATCCATGCCATGCAATACGAGCTGGTTTTCCATTTACTGGTGGCACATATTCAGTTACTTCAGCTTCTACAATTAAATCAAATGTAGTAAAACGGAAACGAGCTCCTTCAAATAATTCAGGTCCTGGTCCATTGTAGAAATGTATATCTGATGCATTGCTGTAGTATTTTGGCCATTCTGATGTTTTACTAATATATGGCCATACTTGCTCTGCAGTTAGACCTGCTACAATAATTTCATTTGATGCATAGTTATCTGTTGTCCCTGGTAAATAGCCCTCCGGCCAGTAAATATAATTCATTAATTTGTCCTCCCTGATTTCATTTAACATTTTAGTTTTTGACCACACCGATATAATAATTCATATCAAACGATTGAGCAAGTACTTACTTTTTTCTCATGTACTATCGTTTTTTACAGTGTAAAGACCGTTTTAGTAATTCTCCAATCTACATCTTATTGGCTTGTTAAATATTTTTCCCTTTGCATTTTTTTCAGCCTACTGATATATTGATATCTACACTACAATTAGGTATGTACTTTAATTTTTATTGTATACAGTTATCTTTGATAGTTTGAGTATTAACTGGAGGTTTATATGGCAAATGTACAAAACAACTATGGTTGTGCACTTGAACTAACCATGGACTTAATCGGTGGGAAGTGGAAATTAATCATACTTTGGCATCTTCTTGATGGTTCTAAACGCTTTAATGAATTAGATAAATTAATGCCAACAATAACGCAAAAAATGCTAACAATTCAACTAAGAGAGTTAGAAGAAAAAGGATTGGTTCATCGAAAAGTTTATCCTGTTGTCCCACCTAAAGTAGAATATTCGCTTACAGAATGTGGACGCAGTCTAGATAATATATTGAACGATTTGTATGCTTGGTCTAATACTTATGCAAATGACCATAACATACGTATATCTTGCGAAGATAAATAGTAAAATTATGACCACTGGGGGTAAGGTACATGAGGGCCTATGGTACGTTAACATTCAGGGATAATAGCGTAACCTTAGTTGAGGGATGTTCAGGGATTATTACCAATATTATCGGGCTTTGAGGGGGAATTAATATTGGCTAATCCTGACGCTCCAGCACTTCAATCTGGCAAGGCACATATCTGTGCAGCGGCGTAGCTGCAAATTTATCACGGTGGGTGTTCTTAGTCAAGCGGTTAACATTAACCCCGTATACTTCCCCATTGTATTCCAAACCAAAACCATGCGGTATTATTACCTGTCCCGGCCTGGTATCATCGGTAATTTCAACCTCAATTGCAGCACTTCCGGCTTTAGTCGTAATCAGCGCCATTGAGCCATCCCCCAATCCAAGTTTCTCCCCATCCAGTGGATTTAACGCCAAGGTACAGGCTCTCTTCCCTTCATTCCAAGCTGGATTTCGCATTATTGTATTAGCGTTGGTAGATGTGTGCCTTCCTGCCATTAAAATCATGGGGTATTGATCATCTGCTTGCAGAGCGACAGCTTCCTTTTCAGGAGTTACCTCCTGCATCCATTCAGCCATTTCCGGAATCCATAGGTTAATCTTGCCGTCCTCTGTCTTTAAAAACTTGAAATTTTCTTCAGGGTTGATTTGTCCAAGCCAAATTCCTTCTGGGTGATCTAGTAGGGCTTGGAAGATCTCTTCACCCATAAACGGACCTTTTTTAAAACCTGCTCTGACAGCGTTTTCACGGCTTTCTTTGGGCATTTTCTGTAACAATCCCCACAAAGCGGCGAGATTAGTGGAACCTAGGGCTGGACCTAGTGTTTTACCTAAAATGAAGGGTATCAAATCTGCCGACTGCGGGTTGGCCTGCAGGTATTGCATGAGCTCTAACCCATACTCCAGCCTATTCCCAGCTTTCTCGTAAAGAGCATCTGGCAACTCGGGTATGATCCCTAAAGCATCGGCTATCCTCAGATGAATTTCGGATGCCTCTAGGGCTTCTCCTTCTTGTGTAATGAGCGGACGCCTCATCTGGAAAAATACACCTGGGAGCGTCCATGAAAAGAAAGAGCTGTCCCATGATTCAAAAACAGACCGTGATGGCAAAACATAGTGAGATATAGCCGCCGTTTCGGTCATGGCCAATTCACAGGTCACTAACAAATCAAGCCGCTGGAAGGCTTCTTCGTATGCACTAGTATCAGCATACGAACGAAGAGGATTGGATTGGAAGCATAGCACAGCACGAATGCGCTCTGGGTGATCTGATATGATTTCCTCGGGCAGTACATTAGGTGGGAAATACCCCAAGATACTGGGGAATCCGGTTGTAACTGTATTCCAATTACTATCTTTGCGTTCATCGCTATGGGCTCCCATTGGCATAAAATGGCCTGGTATTAGGTTTGTGCCGGGTAACCCAATCTGTCCGCAAATCCCCATCAGGACCATAACCAGGCAAGATACCAAGGTACTATGTCGGTTCATTAACACCCCCAAGTCAGTGTGTACTCCTGTTTTTCGAGTAGCCATCAAATAGGCAAAATCTTTTACCTGCTGGTAATCCAGTTCGCATATTTTTAGGGCCGTCTCTATGTCAAAACTGATAAAGAGCGGCTTAATTTGCTCAAAACCACTAACATGCTCGTCAAGATAATCCTGGTTTTGCCAACCTTCTTGAATAATCATCGCAATGATAGCTTGGAGGAGCAGTGCGTCGGTTCCCGGGCGTACTGCAAGATGGATATCGGCAATCCTTGCTGTTTCTGATTTGCGCGGGTCAATAACTGCCAAAATCTTGTTGGGATTTTTGGAAAACTCCCGTAACACCAGAGGCGCTCTGGGCATCTGATGGCTAACCATTCCGTTCCAGCCAATCGATACCAGCATTTCGGCATGCTCCTCATCTGGCACCGTGCCCAGATACTGACGTCCCAAACAACGGCCTTGAGCCCAGTAATATCCTGTCAATTCCTGGGCAAGGGCACCATAATGATAACGTGAACCCAGCGCCCGGAGCAGCCGAATGCCAAAAGCAGCTTCAAAATGGGAGGATTGTCCGCCCCCTCCCATATAGGCTATGGAGCGCGGGCTATGTTCAGTTTTGATCTCCCTTAGCTTGGCTGCAATTTCTGAAATTGCTTGCTCCCATGATATTCGCACAAATTCACCATTTACTTTTTTTAAAGGATATTTCAGGCGTTGGTCATGGTGCTGGTAATAAGCCAAATTCATACCTTTACGGCAAATATAACCCTGGCTTTTGGGGTTGCTTTTATCACCCCGTACCTGAATAATATGGTTGTTTTCGATTAATAATTCCACACCACAATTCTGAGCACATAGCGCACATCCGGATTTAAACCATTCTTTCATACTCAAATCCCCCTCTTTCTTAATAAAATAACTCCTCAATACATCCGAAAGCTAGACGCAATACGGTGTTATTCAGGAAAATCTGTGACCCAGTGCTTGGGAAGGAGCAGTACATAAAGCTTTATCCGAAGCAATTACTTCATGAAGTTTATCCCCAGATTCGGGTTCTTGGTAAAGGGGCCGTCCTCATTATTCCAGACATTAATATCAAAATTCCCTACGAGACCTCGACCCGAAAGGGAAACCCCATACTAGGGAACGTTTATTACTCATATTGGCCATTACAGGCACTTATGAGAAACTGGCTGTTGAGGATAGCGTAATCCTTACGGAGGAAGAATACCGGCAACCTTAAAAATACTTTTTAGAACGATTATTCTAATATCAATAAAAAAAATTCATTTATTCAGCAGTGCTAAGGAAAAATCTGCTATACGATGTAATTTCTCTTTGCTAGCTGAGGTTCTTGCAAGTAACCGAATCCCCAGCAAAGTATTGTGCAAACTCTCTGCCAAAACTTCAGCATCATAATCACACGAAAATTCTGCAAAGCAATCTTGCGTTTTCAAAAATACTGTATGCTTATCACCAAAATTATCATATAAACTTCTAAAATGAATTCCCATATGCTCTACCAGGTCACTCATAGATGTCTTTTCATAGCTTTGTTTCCAAATAATTCCATGGCTTATAGAGAACTACACTTTCTTCAAATTCCTTGCTACGTCCCATTATTTTCCTCCTGTTATTTGTAATAGTAACATTTCAAGAACGATCGGTCAAGAATTATGTTAATGGTCACTTATTGCGCTTATTTTTTAATATGGGTTACAAAATTGATAGTTACATAATTTAGATAAATCAAAAAATGAAGTGAATTCAAGGCGGCTATTTTAAACCACATGGAACTTAGTAAGGTGCAACTGGCGTGGTGATTTACTCGACGAGGCGCACGAAATATGCCAACTAAGCAGCAGAGGTGCTAGACTCTACTCAGTTAAAAAAAGAATTCAGGCTCCTTTCGCTTTTGACACGTTTGACTTAGCCATATAGCAACATCTTTGAATGTGCCAGTTTTGACCGTTCGTGCATTTTCGGGACACCTTTTTATGCAAGCACAACAGTGGAGGCATTTTTCCTTATCAATCATAGTACTGTTTTTATAATCGATAGCACCAACAGGACACACCTGGGCACAAATCCCACATTGCGAACAATTATCGTTAATTGCAATAAAATCAACTGGAGAAATCTTTGCCTTAGGTATTTTATAGGGATGATTACCAGGTACAGTTATACTTGAATTATGATCAATTGATGAAATAGACAGTATTTTTTCAATAACTTTTTGCCCAAGTAATTCTGCCATATTTAAGTCAGCAGCATCAGGTCGAGCTACGGCAATAGGCGTTTCGGCATTAGAAAAGGAGTGTTCCCCGACATATGCTGCACCGGCGATCGGTATACATCCCTGTTTTATCATCGTATCTTTGAGTTCGAGAAGTGCATCCTCATACTCGCGATTACCATAAACAACGATACACACGGTAGGCGTGTTATGAGCTTTAATCTTATGTATCCAGTCAATTGCTATAGACGGTACTCTACCGGAATAAACCGGCACTCCGATAACAAGTAATTCATCTTCCGATGTTTGCAATTGCTGTTTTCTTGTCTCTGGTCTAGTAATATCTACAAGTTCCACATCGCTTTGGTTAATTCCACGTGCAATTCCTTCAATAATCCTTCTTGTTGTTCCCGTTGGCGAAAAATAAACAAGTTTCAGCGATTTTATTTTCATACCATACCCCTCCTATGTAATGATGTTGCCCTTAGCTTACCGCCAAGGTCCTTCGTACAATACCCATACAGGGTATTTGGTAAATAGCTTTTCGTTTATGATGTAATGAAAGATGGCTGAAATAAAATAGGTTGTGGAGTTCCTTTACACTTAGTTGAGATGGTTCTTAATAGTGTATAAGTAACTTCAAACATTCATATTTGCGCCTTGCTAAGTTCAAGAAGAACATGCGGTTTGAAATCTGGCTGTCAAGTACCGAGTCTTAGCGTTAGGGGATCACCGGAGGTGGACCTTCTAGCCAGAGAGCGTTGGGTGGGCGAAGTGGGGATGGGAATAAACTATATTGATAATCTTCGGGTAAATAGGTACTTCCCTTTTTATAAATAGTCAAGTATGCCTACCGTCTTTCGGGAGATGTATTAGAATTTTCAAAGGATACCGTTGATGTGATGGTTCAAATATTTGGTCTGACCCTGAAGCTAAATTAAAATAGACATCGTGAATAACACTAACAAAGAGACTCGCTTGCCACTAATGCCAGACGATGTGTGAATCTTTTGTTTTTATTTGCAGTCCGAGGTAAGTGAATGCGAACATGTCTCTATCCAAAAACAGACTAAAACGACTTAACACCTACAAGACCATAGAAAACATCAGCGATCTCTAACTCCATGCTTAATTTAAGCCCTGAAGATTTAAGAAACTCCACTGCTTCTTGTTTATCAATCCTATGGTCTATTGGCGGCCCAACTTTAGTCGGCTTCTTCTCCCAGTCAATTATCGCTAGACGACCCGCAGGTTTTAGGATCCGGTTTGCTTCTCTAAGGAACATTTCCTTATCTACTATCTCATGCAATACAGTGACAATTAACACAAAGCTTACAGACTCATCCTGGAGCTTGAAATCATATTCTTCTGTCTCGACGACAACAATATTGGAAATACCGGCACTCTCTGCTCTCTTTTCAACCTCAGTCAGCATCTCTTTAGAGGTATCCAAAGCATATACTATGTTTTCGGGTGAAATCATTTCCGCTGCCGGAACTGAGAAATAGCCGATACCACAGCCTACATCGGCAACAACATCCTCTGCCAAAAGTCCTAGTTTCTCAAGTATAGGTTTCGGTAGAAGAACCTGCCTTCGCCAATCATTATCGAGTTTGTTTTTATGAGCAGGATTAAACTTATGCATTATTGATATCCTCCGTTTTTAAAGTTTTTTTGCATGATAATGTTGGCATTATACCGGTCAACCATCTCGGTCAAAGTCTGATACTCATGGATAAATATGACCATTTTTATCAGCAAATCCGTAATAGGTTGCTAAGCGGATAAACCTTTTTTTCAGCCTCATACCCGCTAGTTCCATTTTGTCAAATAAAAGATTTTATTTAATTTCGCTCCTTTAAAATATTTTTATATATTACTTTACACAAAACAATCTCCCTGCAAAACCCTTGATGTAAATGTACATCATGATTTTTTAAAGAGCCGTATTATGAGAATGTTAATTCTAGTATTAATACAAAAATTCATTTTTCAGTACTGCTAAGGAAAAACCTGCTAATACGATATAATATCTCTTTGATAGCTAAGGTTCTTGCAAGTAGCCGAATCTCAAGCAAAGCTAAATACTTTGAATACTATGACAACATCAACGACAAAGAACTTGGTCTAACTTTCCCGTATAGCCTTTTCTTTGGCAATTCGCTTGAGTTGCTCCGTTTTATTTTCCGGTGGAACATATAAATCCGTCCGTTGCATCATGGTCAGTGATCCTTTTGGACAATTAGAAGCGCAAACTCCGCAACCAATACAGATTTCCTTATTAACATCCGGTATTTTCGACCCCTTTCCGTCATCGGTTATTTTGATGGCATCAATAGGGCACTTTTTCGCACAGATACCACACTTAACGCAGCTATCCAGGTCTAAAGCCGGGATAAAATTACTATGGTGCGCGGATGATATACCAAATTTCTTGATAGTACCTAAAACTTCGCAACAGCAACTGCAACAGTGGCAAATGAAGGCCGGTTGGTTTAATACGTTATCACAGAGGTGTACCAATCCCAACTTTTGTGTTCGGTCAAGCACCTCCAGCATTTCATCCACTGTGGCCTCCCTCGCCCAACCCTTTTTTACAGCCATTTGTGCATGAATGCCTAACGTGGTACACACATCCATTGGTGCATTTATCTCACATTCTTTTCCCAAGTGACTGGCCTTATGCCGACAGGTACAAAGGGAGATTGCCCCGTAACCTGCCTGGCGGATAATTTCAGAAGCTTTCTCGTATGTCATGACTTCTGTTTGCACGGCAAAGGGCATCACATTTTCGTAAACCAGTGTTCGAAATTGTTTAGTATCGCTCCCGTAAAGCTCACTTCTAATCTTGGGGTTACTTAAATATTTGTCAAATTGTTCGGCCAATTTTTTCAATTCCACGTAATCCGGTTTATTCAACCGCTTAAAGGTAAACTCAAAAAAGCCGATCATCATTGGAGAGAGCATATAAATAGTACCATCCGGCGTGGGAATGTTCAGTACTAAGCCTTTGTGGATCATGCTCTGAATCGTTCTTTCCAACTCATCTTTTGCAATTCCAGTACTACTGACCATCTGTTCCAATTTCATAGGTGCCATAGGAAATTTGCCGCCAACCATGGCCTCACTCTCGGTATAGAGATGGTGAAGTATTTCCATCAGATCCTCGTTAATTGATGTGCC
Organism: Desulfosporosinus orientis DSM 765; assembly: GCF_000235605.1. GTDB lineage: Bacteria > Bacillota > Desulfitobacteriia > Desulfitobacteriales > Desulfitobacteriaceae > Desulfosporosinus > Desulfosporosinus orientis. The sequence goes on along the minus strand of NC_016584.1, from coordinate 3,269,913 downwards.
AAGCGGGTGCATCTTCAATCTCTCGGCAAGTAACATATACACTGCTTCCTTAGCACTTGCGCCATGTCCCATTATAAATTACCCCTTTTAATTTTTTTTTTATTTAATGATTCTGCTGCATAAACCCTGAATTGCAGGTAAAAAGCAATATTACACGTTCGCACATGCTGCATTTGCTACTCACTTACCGATAAAGCTACAAGCCAAACCCTTTCTGTAATGCTGCATGTGAACCATTGGCTTGCTTAACGCTTTATCGTCTGTGTTCGCTTTACGCAAATTTCGCTAAATATGCTCTCTTTGTAATATTGCTTTTTGACTTCTGCAGGGAAATCATTTAATAAATTAACTGATTACTGCGTAACATTATTTTGGCTCTTAAAAATACAGACTGTTCCAGCACCGGTGAAGCATTTATTACAAGAGATGCACTTTGCTGGAACGGCATCATCTTCCAACCAGTGGTTGACTAAATCGCTTTCACGAATAAATGGTCTGCAAAGAGCAATATACTCAATAGCAGTACTATTTAAAACTTCTGTTAGGCCTTTTACATGCCGATTACCGCCTACTAATATGACCGGTATCTTGGTTTCTTGCGCGATTTCATCGGCATATTTTTTAAAGTAGGATTCTTGTTCAGTTGAAACTCGGCGGGAGAAGCCCTCGTTCGGACGCGATGCAGGGTTGCCACCACTGATTTCAATCCCGTCTATTCCTAACTCTGCCAATCTGTGGCATACATACTTGCAATCCGAAAAAGTCATTCCCTGCTCAAAAAAATCCTCGCTGTTGATTTTTATAAACACTGGATAATCCGGACCAACCCTGTCTCTTATTGCTTCATAAATTTCCAGCACCATTCTTGACCGATTTTCTTGATTACCACCATATTCGTCTGTCCGGCGGTTATAATAAGGTGTCAAAAATCTATTTAATAAATAGCCATGTGCCACGTGCATCTGGATACCATCAAACCCGGATTTCTTAGCTCTATCCGCCGCATCAGCGAACGCTCTTTGTACAAATGCAATATCTTCCTTTGTCATTTCCTGCGGCGTAATTTTATAAGCAAGGTCTTCCACAGCACTTGGCCCCCACACTACCTTACCACTATTTGCGGCAACCGAGGCTTGTGAACCGTTGCTTACAAGTTGCATAATGATTTTGGCATCATATCGGTGAACCATCTCGGTCAGCTTTTGATACCCATTGATAAATGTATCATCATAGATCCCTTCCTGTCCTGGATAAACACTCTCTAAATCACTTACAAAAGTAAGCCCCGTGATAATTGTGCCTACTCCCCCTTTTGCTAAATCTTCATAGATTTCATACACCTTTTCTGTCATATGACCATTTTCATCAGCAAATCCGTCATAGGTTGCTGAGCGGATAAATCTGTTTTTCAGCCTCATACCTGCCAGTTCCGTTTTGTCAAACAAAGATTTCATTGAATTTTACTCCTTTTAACATATTTTTATATATGAAGTTCACACAAAACATCCCCTGCAAAACCCTTGATACAATGTACATCATAATTTTCCATAGAGATTATTATGAGAACGTTCATTCTAGTTTTAACAAAAAAAAAATTTATTTATTCAGCAGTGCTAAAGAAAAATCTGCAATACGATGTAATTTATCTTTACTCGCTGTGGTTCTTGCAAGTAGCCGAATCCCCAGCAAAGTATTGTGCAAACTTTCCGCCAAAACTTCTGCATCATAATCACACGAAAATTCACCTGTTTGCTGTCCTTTGCGAATAAGATTCTCAAGAAGATGCTCTGTTCGAATAAATGCTTTTTCCGTTTTTTCGTTTACCTCCATATCTCGGAGAGCCAGCTCAGCTGCAGAGTTCACAAATAGGCACCCCCAGTGGCTATCTCCAGCTCCTTCGATCATGAGATCAAAGATAAACTGTATGGATTGTTTTGCTGTTTCTGCATGTGAAGTTTCAGACTTTAGTTTGGCATTCATAAATTCTGCAAAGTAATCTAGCGCTTTCAAAAATAATGTATGCTTATCACCAAAGGTATCATATAAACTTCTACGATGGATTCCCATATGCTCTACCAGGTCACTCATAGATGTCTTTTCGTAGCCTTGCTCCCAAAATAATTCCATGGCTTTCTGGAGAACTACACTTTCCTCAAATTCCTTGCTGCGTCCCATTACTTTCCCTCCTGTTATTGTAATAGTAGCATTTTGAGAACGATCGGTCAAGAATTGTTTTTATGGAATATCAACTCATCCCCGACCGGCAGTACATTTATTAAAGCACCTCCCTTCCCTAAACACCCACTTTAAATACAACGTCACCTCTGCCATCGATTGGATCATTACCTTTTCCACAAACCTCCGAAATATCAAATCTTCAAACTTGTCAATCCCACTCTCCTGCGCAACAAATAATTCCGTAATTCCTACAGGGTCTCCCGCATCGCCCGAACAAAAGCCTTTTCTTTAACGGCTTTTTGGTCATATGCCGAATCGCCGTTCATCTGATGGCTGATGCAAATCCAAAAGTGCTTCTTATTTTTACCGGAGCCCCAGGCTGATCTTCTATGAGTCCGATAACCGATCTTATGACAATAGCACCAGCGTCTATCATACGTGCGCTGGTGCTATTTATTAACAACGTCCTCTTGCTATTTAGCCATTTTGCGGCGAACCTGCTAGTCACCTAATTTCAGTTTACCTTTATAATAAGTCTCTTTGACATTATTAGCTTTTTGTTTAGCCCAATTCTCTAAGCCCATCCTCTTAATCAGACATAAATTGAACACTTTGGTATTATGCGGCTTCTGGACTGCTTGATCAGCATAGGGATGCAAGTAATCACAGGGAAAATCGACGCAATCGCAGCAAAGGCTGATTTCTTTTTCTTGGATACATTGATATACGTAACAAGGCTTGTCTCGACCAATTGCGGCAATTACTCCTGCTTCGTTACGGCAGCTGGCAAACAGCTTTCTCTATTGGAACATTAAGCCTGGCGGCAACCATCTCCCTTAGTTTTTCATTGCTATTTGCCAGATACACGGGGTAATTAAAACAGTCCAATGACGTCAAGATCAATCCCATGGCATTTTCCAACATTGCATACGGGCTGCTCCGACCGCATCCAATGTAGAGCGATTCGGCCTGTATCCATACGAATCATTATAAAATATTGACCCCACTAGTGGTTTAAAGTTTATTCGCACAACCATCTGAGCGACCCTGCCACTTATGATTGGAATTCCGAGTAGTCTTTTCTTGCCATCCTTTTTCGGAATTTCGACTCCCCTGACTGTAGTGGGGAAATATAAACTGCGAAAAACTACGCTATATTGTACGGCTATAAAGAAGATGAGGTATGTCTTTGTTTTTATAATGTCTAATAAACTGCTTCTTTAAAGACATGCCAAGTCTTTCAGCTACTTTTCTTGAAGCCGTATTCTCCGGTCGAATTTGCGCCGTAATTTCATTTTGATGCAAAATATGAAAAGCATAATCAACACAAGCAGAAGCAGCTTCAAAGGCATACCCGTTTCCCCAATATGATTTCTGATAAATATAGCCAACTCCAACATAGTTTTCATTATCTGCTCGTTCTGAAATTAACCCGGTGACTCCAATTAACTTATCAGATGCTTTTTCTATTATTGCCCAGTAACTATATCCGTCCCTATTATATCTCATAATATTTTCGTCAATCCATTGCACTACTTCCTCATCAGAAAAGGCATGTTCCCAAGCATACATGACATCAATGTCCTGCAAAATTGAGCAGACAGAACTATAATCATCTGTTTGTATTTTCCGAATGTACAATCGTGGTGTTCGCAAAATAACCATGCCAAAATTTCTCCTGCCAAATATATTTAATCCTTTTGCACTAATTATGAACATTGATAAATTCCTATTTATATACCTACCATTCCATGCTTAGCAAAATCTTACGAATGCGTTACAGTTTAAGACTCATAAACACATATTATCTTATAATTTGGTTTTGGCGAGGCTTATATTTATTATTCTTTACACGTAGAGATATATTTTGCTTCTTTTCTTTTTCTCCCTTCATTCCATTCACTATCCAAATCAAATTGATGGTCAGAAGCTATTTCAAAAAGTATAAATAACATATCATAAATTTGATGTTTCAATTTATCTGGATTATCCATTACTTCTTTTAAAATATTAAATTCTTCTTCGAGCATATTTATTTTTAGGGTATCACTCATATCATTCTTTGCAGCAATTAATTTCAAGAATTCTCCAGCTTCATCTCTAAAATTGTTTAAACTCATGAACCTAAACCTCCAAGGTAGCTTATTTATCTAAAGGTTAAATACCCAGAAATGCTCTGTATCTTATGATTTAATGCTTTACACAAAATATATTTCCTTAGCATCTTTAGGTAACGAGTAGACAGCTTTTAAGAACTTTAAACTGTTATTTGCCTCGATCTCGTTATACCTTGCATTGATAAGAGGGGATACCTCTTTGGCAACACCATCAAATAACTCACACATGAGAAAAACAGCTTTCCAAATGTCCTTTACGACTCCAGAAGAATAGGTTTTCAAAAATGCGTTCCACGTCTCAGCATCTAACCATCTATACATGTATTTGCCTGTATTTTCCAACGGCAACGGTAAAATTTGTTTCATAGCCGATTTTCTACTGTAATAACCTTGTCAATTGTGGTCGGATAACGTAATTTAGCATATCCATTACGTATGGTATTTCTTCTCTCCATAAGCCCTTTGCGACATTATTAAGAGACCACCAAAACTCATTGCATGTATGTGAAAATTGTAACTCTGTCGGCTTCTTTACCCAATACTCCCTATCTGTTGCTTTAATATTTGGTAAGCAATTGTCTTTGTCAAACAGTATTTTATACAGTCCGTCTCTCTTTAGGTCTTTAAGTACAGGAGTTAATGTACATACGTGTAAGTCCAGACGATTACCGTCTGTAAATTGTATCAACCATCCGTAGCAGTTCTCAACATCATTTTCATAAAAGGAATTCTCTTCAGGATATTGCATATACAATCGTTCTCCAAATTGGTCAATCCACCTCTTATCCATCCGAAACAACATCATATGAATCTTCTGACGGATTGATATTTATACCAACTTCAATATGCCTAATTTGAGCTATGCTATTCTTTAAACCTTCCAAAATAATTTTTAATATTCTGGCATTTTCTGTTCTACTTTTCCCTTCAGCAAATTCCTTCAGTTTCCACATTACAATATGTTTAATCAAATCTCTCACCTTCTTGAAGTTGTATTTATCAAAATAGCTGAAAGTATCTCATTGTGTGGCTTGCTTAAGCATTCTTTGGACACTCATCTCGTAAGATCCTTGACATGAACCATCAGGAAATTTCCTTTTGGAGAATTCCTTTGTAATAACGAAACCGCAACTCTTATAGCAGTTTATAGCCCTTGTGTTTTGCTCACGAACATGTAAGATTACCTTGTCCAACTCAAAAGGACCAAAAGCACGTCTCAAGATTTCCTTCAAGACTGCTCTTCCAACTCCCCTTCCTCGACATTCAATCTCCCCTATATAAATTCCGAGTTTACCTACCTTACGTATGCAGTCCAAATCTTCAAGCCATACGCAACCTACTAGCTGGCTGCCCAAATCGATCATTTACAGGCGAGTAGTATTCCATAATTCCTCAGACCCTTCCCTCAGGCACTTAGGGCGGGAATGTGACAAGTAGTAATAAATATCACCTACAACTTCCCAGCTCTCTATTAACTTTAAATGCTCATTTTGATAATCTTGCAGCTGGACATTCATAAATTCTATCCCACTAATATTGGCTTCAGTTATTTCAGATAATGTCCCATGGTATCCCCATAGGCACCGCTTAATCCATCAGATATTCTGAATCAAAAGGATACTTCGCAAATGCAGTCTTGTGTTGTTTGAATCCGTTTTTCTTATAAAAATCTTCGGTTCCAAAAGTAGAAGTTAAATGAACCCGCAAATGTTCATTATTCTGTAGTAGTTGATCCAGTATACCTCTACCAATCCCCATCCTCTGATATTCTGGTAGTACACCAAGGTCGAAGATCATTCCATAACAGATTCCATCAGACAATAATCGCCCCGCTCCTACCAAGGAGTCACCATCCCATGCTGTAGCTAATTTATAACTCTGGACGAACGCTTCCTTGATTTTCTCATACTCCCTACTTTTTGCAAGACCAGCAACTAGCCCTATTCTATCGTAGAGTTGGAACAGCTTAGACCAATTGATACAGTCGATTCCCGTTTTGTATGTTAACACTTAGCATCACCCTCGCATCACCTGAATCACAAGTATCCAAGCTTATGACATTCCCTTTTATTTCTATATTTTCAGCTATGTGTAGTCTAACGTCTCGAAGGTTTGTGACTGGGGTTACTACTTTCATATTCTCTCCAATGTTTCAAACCTTCGATTATACGCAATCGGCAGATTTCATCTAAGCTAAAATCCAATGTTATCATTAACTAAGAACACCTTTAACCTTTCTTTGTCAACTTGCCCTTCGATGATAACTAGGTTGTTGCATACTCTATCCTTAGATCTGCAGTCAACACATTTGTTGAGTTCAACGCAGGGTGGGTTGAGCCCTACTCTTTTCGCATTTAGAATTGCAGCTTTGTTTTTCGCTCTGTCTATTGCAGCAGATAGCGAATCTTCAATTTTGTTTACTCCCACAACTACTATGACTTTTTCAGGACCATAAATCATAGCAGCCACTCTATTACCCGTATGATCAATATTTACGATATGTCCTTCCCTTGACAAGGCATTAGTTCCGGATATGTACCAATCGGAAAGAATAGCTTTCTTACTCAATTCTCCTGATTCCAACTTATTTGAAGCAACTGTTTTGTCGAATACAACATTGCCCCTAGCCTTTAGTTTTTCTGAAATTGCAATTTTCTTTAGGGTTTGGGAATTGCCTATTCCCACTGTAGCGCTTATAGGTACTGTTTTAAGGATTTCCCTTTCGAGCTCAGGCAGACTTTCGAAGTAGCGAGCTTCGATATTTCGTCGAGCTAGGCTTTGAACTACAACCTCAATATCCCTATTCACCTATGTTCCACCTCCAATCTGATGCCGAATGCTATTAAGACCCCTATCCTTCGAAGGAGGAACTTCTGGTTTAGCAATAATACCCCCAGTTTAGCAAAATGTCATTAAACAAACAGATTTTGACTACTTCGCTATCGTGCATCCTATTTCCTGTTTTCAACAAAGCATCCATAAAAAAGCATAGATTTAGCCCAAGTCAAATTTAAGAGAAACTTAAATCTTTTGGCTGTGAACATACACTTAATATTATTAGTTCCTAATCATTTTGCCTTTTACGACAAAAATAGAGCATAACTAATTATCCCACCCGTTGATTTCATCAATGGATGCTCTAATTGAAGTTATCATCTCTTCAATCTCTTGCCTTAATTCTGTTGAGAATTGGATTTTGCCTTTGTCCTCATTGAGTTCAATGTACCCTTTGATCACCGTGACTTGATCACATAAATGCTCGCATAATTTCTGACAAAAGGTTATTTTGTACTCGTCCAACCTTACCCCTCCTCAGTCGTTTATTAAGCAAATTTCTTTGGATGTAACCCTTCTATTATTAGGTGATTTATTTCGTGAGTCATAATTAAGGAATATAAGTCAGACCCCGGTGAGCAGTACACCGGGGTCTGTATTTTAAAGCAAATCAATCGCACCAATGTGTAACGCTTCTTTAGCGACTTTAACAATGGTTTTTTGCACATGATAACCATGTATGCAGGTTCAGACTATATCATATTTTATATCAAATGTCACTCTCCAGTTTGTTTAAAGAATTCAACGCTGGAATCAAAGTGACCTATTTTTTGCAAATTGCTAATGACTTCTCCGTTTTGCTTGTAAAAAATCACAAGGCTATGTCGGGGTGTCCAATAGCTCAAATCCCCTATTTCGTAGCCACTTTGTTGCACTTCGTTGGCGGGAAGCGGATTGGAAAAGCGGTAACACATTTCTCTGGAATAGAGATTCATCATCGGAACAGTCAACGGAAACTTGGAAACAAGGCTGCGTGTAGTTGCATTATCGACTAATGTGGCTGTCAGCACATGTTTACCGGCTGTAACCTTTATCTTCACTTCTGTTACTCCCTTACTTTTCTAAGGCTGGTATCATTCGAATTGGATCGCACAATATGACTCTCCAACACTACGGACTCCAGTCTTGTAGTTCATGTCTTTTCTTTTCCTGAACAAACGACTTTGTAAAGCCGGGGAAGACCCTCAATCGTTCGTTCCATTGACTCTTGAGGCCTTCCCCGGCATTCACAATCATATAAAATCCACAACACAGTTTGGTCAATCAAAAATTTTCTTCCGCGCATTCATCAGGTCGAATTAGACTAGTGTTACCATCAGCGATTACATTGACCTTCAGTGCCTTGACGTGCTGTGACGAGTGTGATGATACTGGCTACTGCTACCAGAAGGCCATATCCAAGAGCTATCTCAAATAAATTAATGGTTTTTGGTAATCTTCCCACAATCAGATTTGGAATTGCAGCACCACTGTAGGATATGAGATAAACTGTGGAAAGCACGCCAGCCCTGTCTTCTTGACTTGTTTTATTGAGTATTCCACGGAGGCTTCCGGTAAATGCCGCTCCCCATGCTGCCCCGGCGAATATACCCGCTACTAGGAACGGGACGACGGCACCGGCCCGCAGGGAAGCAATGATTACTAACAGAGACAGGAAAAATACTGACATACCCATACGCTGGGCTATTGTCGTTTTCATGCGGCCAGCCAGCGAACCACCGATTACATTGGGAGCCATCATACCGGCAAATACCGCTGCGGCTATCATTGTATTTGTTGTGCCTAGCTGTTCCGCTGCCATGGGAGCACTGAAAGCTTGATAAAATCCGCCAATCGCCCAGGTTCCTACAAACGTGGCGCTCGCAGCAGGGAGAAGAGAGCGGATATTTTGGGGTAGCCGGATTTGGGGAACGATTGAGGCTACAGCCCCCCTTTTACGTGTAACCGTTTCCGGGCTTAACGTAATTAACACTACGCAGCCTGCAAGTGCAACGATGAGTATTCCAAAAATCAGCGACAGTGAGCCGGAGCCGTACTGTTTTAGAGCACCGGAACCAAAGGCACCGACTGCGAGCCCAATCATAGGCGCTGCGCTGGTAACAGCCGCGCCTATCCAGCCTGGAGATTCAGGTGCATTATCTATGATATATGTGGTAACTGTACTGGATGCCAGGCCACAAGAAAAACCCTGTATCAACCTCCCAATCAAAAACATCGGCGCATTATGAATGTAAAAAAACATTAGACATCCAATCATGGCCAGCCCTAATGTCACAAGTACCACCGGACGGCGACCCAGATAGTTTGACAGCCTAGCAAACATCAGCAGTGTAATCACAGTCCCGACGAAGTAGGCAACTGACGTCATGGCAAGATCGCCGTTTGTAAGACCTATGGTCTGACGATAAGAGTTATATAGAGGAATTGGGGCAGAAGAGGCTGCATACACAACTGCTAAAGAGCAAGCAGCCCCTATAAAGCCGATCTTTTTTCGATTTTGTTTCTTCTCCCAAGTTAAGTTAGAATCCTTGTTTAAATTCACCTGCATGTTCTCCTAACATTTTGCTTCATTTATCTATAGGATGCTTTGTAGATTGCTACGCAATCTTCAAGGCTCAGTTCGATTCTGTCACATAAGAATAAACGACCCATTGTATCCTTTGCGTTTTGAGCCATTGTTTTAAATTCTTCCGGTCTGATACCATAGTCGGACATCTTGAGAACTGAAACGCCGCAATCCTCCTGTAATTTTGTCAGCATCGTAATAAAGTCCATCGGCTCCTTTGCATTGTCCATGCCCATCGCTTTGGCCATGCGGACAAATCGGTCATCACAGACATGGCTGCTGATCAGTTTAGTAAAATACGCCTTGCTGATCATGATCAGACCCGCACCATGAGGAAGGTCCTGATGATAGGCCGACATTGCATGTTCCAAGGAATGCTGACTTGTAACACGTCCCACACACATTACCGTACCGGAAAGTGTGTTGCCGAAAGCAATCTTTTCGCGCGCTTCAATGTCATTTCCGTTTTTTACTGCTTTCGCAAGATTCCTGCTTATATTTTCGATCGCTGTGATAGCATACATATCACTCATTAGGTTGACACCGTTCGAAACGTATCCCTCTACACTATGAAACAACGCATCGAATCCCTGATAAGCCGTGAACTTTGGCGGAACGGTAAGCTTTAATACCGGATCAACAATTGCCAAAATAGGGAACAGATCTTCACGACCAAATCCAGTTTTCTCATGGGTTTCTTCATTATTAATTACTGCTGCTGAATCTGTTTCGGAGCCTGTCCCAGCTGTTGTCGTAATGGCAACCACAGGGAGAGGCTTTTTTGCAACTAATTTACCTTTTCCAGTACCTGAACTGATATAATCCCAGTAATCGCCGTTATTGGTTGCCATAACCGCAATTGCCTTTGATGCGTCTATACAACTTCCACCACCCAAGGCAACAATAAAATCGCACTGGTTTTCTTTCGCAAATGCACCGCCTGCCATAACCGTTGATTTCAATGGATTGCCTTCAACCTTATCAAAGACCACGGATTCGACTCCTGCTAATTTCAACTGTTCTTCTGTCCTTGAAAGATAACCATTTGTTCTCGTGGATTTACCATTAGATATAACCACCATGGCTTTACTATCCTTGGTTTCAACCTACTTAACACTCCTCATTTGATCAAACGTGTATACGAAGTCCTTCTGTTCCGCCGACTTGTGGCAGGAAAAGCAGCGATTGAGATCTTCTTTTTCATTGACGGACTTATCGGCATTAAACGCCTGGAATTCCCATTCTCCGTTACGCTTCTCGGGCGGGTACTCGACACCCCAACCTGTATGCTTTTCCATCACAACGTATCTGAAAAGTTTTCCATCTCTGTAATCCATCAGAGTAATCACAGTGCCGCTCGGGATGGGCTGACCGCTTTTCACCGCGTTGACCGCTTCTCGGCTCGTGAAAATTTCCTCCCTAATGTTACTTCGATTTACAGTTGTGTAAAGCACACCATCAGCGTAGTTCTCGGGGAATTTGACAAGCTCGTCGACAGTCGTTGAGGGTGGAGTTTGAGCAACATTCTCCTTTGTTCCTTCCTGCTTGCTTATACTAGGCGACGTCGATGCCTGCTCGGCCTGCTGGTTACTGTTAGCTGTAACATTGTAGTTCCTGCTACAAGCGGTTAGTGAGAGGGCTATTACCAATGTGAGGGCTAGAAAGACCAAAAGTAATAATTTTTTCATAAATATTTTCCTCCTTTCGTTTCTTCCCTACATTTTTTTTTAAGCCAGCGAAGAAAGGTTCTCTGACCTTAAAATTGTGAATTAGATTGTTCAGCAACAATGACTTCAACTTTTTGAGCTTGTTAAAAAGATAGCAAATAATCCAATGGTTAATTTTTTAATCAACATTGATTTATTACTGAACATCTGTTTATAATTATAAAAATAAATATAGGTAATGCTCAATAGTTAAATTAATGCCTAATGTTGATTATTGAACAAATCATTAAAAATTGTTAATTATTAAAGGAAGTTTGGTGAAACTCGTGGCTAAAGTGGATAGGCGAATCCTCAAATCTCAAGAAGCAATTAAAAAAGCTATGGTTGAACTAATGTCTATGAAAAATTTTGATGACATTACCATACAGGATATTTCAGACCAGGCAAATGTTAACCGCGGAACTATTTACCTTCATTACTCAGATAAATTTGATCTACTTGATAAGCTCATTCAAGAACATATTAACGAACTTCAGAAAATGTGCGAATCGGCATGTAAATTGGATTTTATAGACGCGACTTTGATCTTCTGCGAATACTTTGATAGCAATTATTCATTCTTTTCCCTGATGTTGGCGAATAAAGGGGCGCCTTATTTTCGTAACCGGTTCCTCGACTTTCTTCTCGAAGAGTTTAGAAAAGAGGCTGATGTAACCAAAGGAAAAAACCAAGGATTAAATGAAGATGTTATCGTTAGGTTTGTTGCGTCAGCCTACGTAGGAGTAGTGGAATGGTGGTTCACGAATGAAAAACCTTTCCCACATCGGGTCTTGGCTGAACAACTGGGGACATTGTTAGATAGAATTCTATAATTATAATGATTGCTTTCGGAACTTTGCTCGTCACACGTAAAAAGCCCCGCAAAAGCGGGGCTGCGAATGTTCAATTCCGAAGAAAATGGAGAAAGGACAAAATGTAATGACATATTTAACATTTATGATTGCCTTGGCTATTCTCTTCTTCTCGGTCTATGGTCAAGACGACGGAGAAAAAAGTACCTGAGAGTACTATACCGCCAGGAGAAAGCGGAAAAGATATACCCCCTGCGACGGAAACGGGATCATCTAAAGAAATTGAAGTATTTTAAAAATTCCACCATGAAGAAAAAGGAGGTTGTAGGTCTGAATTTAATACGACCGTTTCACCAATTTCGGGGTAAATTAGGTTTACTCCTTCTTTTTTTGCCTCTTTTAACGCTCGTTCTATGGAGTCTTTGCGTCAATCCATGTCTAGAAGAGGAAACTGCTGGGACAATGCCCCACAAGAGTCTTTCTTCGGACACATGAAGGATGAATTGGACATAAAAAACTGCAATTCCTTCGAAGAACTGCAACTGGCCATTGATGATTACATGGATTATTACAACAACGACAGATACCAGTGGGAACTGGCAAAGCTTTCACCAAATGAGTATGCAGAATATGTCAGCACCGGTGACTATCCTATCAAAGTATAAACCCAATGTCATCTTCTTATAGATTAAAGCTCGAACTTGCTATGTAAAAGAAAAACGGGGCTTCGCTCCGTGAGTTTATCGCTTTTATTCTCCCAGGAGATAAGTGGAAATGAAGGGGATAAAAATCCCCCAACCATCTCCCGGCAGAACCCTGTCAGGTGCTCAGGTTGCTCTCCAGCAGAGCCCTATCCCCCTGGCAGATAAGAGCCATTTATAGTATTACCAAAACAAAGTCACATTTTACGCCACCCAAAGAGTCATTCTTGTCTTAGTGCATTTCAGATATATCGTTACGAAAGCGTTCCTGATATCTCTTGTCAAGAATTGTCCGCCATTTATCCTTGATGAGTGGTTCCGGCAACATTTCAGGATCCATGATAGTCTGGAAATAGACCGCATATCCAAGGTCGTCGAAATCGTACTTTAGAATCCATTTCAGAACATAAAGCAGATAATCCGTATCAGCCACGAATTCCATCGGTTCTATCATTTGGTTATAAAACCACTGCCATTTGAATTCATCAAGGTTATCACAGTAGCGCCTTACATAGTTAGGCACTTGCGAACCGCACATATATTCCTTGAAAATATCCAACGATCTTATAAACTTTTCCATAAATTATTATAGATATGAGTTTTGAATAAAAGCACTGGAAATTGTATCCGCAGGGATGCAACAACCAGTGCTTTTGTCATATCTCCTCCTTACCAGGAGTGTATATGAAATATCCTCGATTTTATAATGCCCCTTTTTCAAAATGTCCTTGACATGGGGACCACATTAATTTAACTGCACTCCTTATTTTAAGGCTGTTTAACTAACGAAAATGTAACTTGTATGCTACCCGAACCTAAGGCTTTTTCAAGACCTGTTGTATTGTTAATGTGCCCAAGCTTTACATAACTGTATGGAGTATTGAATGTCTTGTAGAAAAGCACAAGACAGTTGTTTCCGTAGAGCATTAAATCACCTTCATTGATCGTGTCAGGGCGAGATGAGGCATCCGCGCGTAGATTACTTGATAAATAATTATACTTTTCATTCCCGTTAAGTTCAGACATATCCACCGATAACGGCAGCTGTTTTACAAACGCTTTTGTCGTCTCGTTATCCTCAAGTGTTGCGGTGAATCTCGTACTTCCGACTGCGATATTCAGAGTAATCATTTTTCCTTCCGCAGTTACCTCCGTCACACTATCAATTTGACTTGTATTGTGTTCATCGGCTGACTTATTTTCAGAAACCGCTGATTTTCCGGAAGGTGTATACCCATTTTTTGTTGCAATATTACTGCATCCTACTAAAGCAAAAATCATTGCAAGAGTAAGAAATAATGGTAGAATTTTTTTCATTCTATCTGTTCCTTCTTATTGTTAAGCCCATGTGTTATCTTGCTTCCATTACGACAAATCACTCTATAGAATACGAAAACCATTTTGTTTTTTTACATTAGCGTTACATTATTTATTCATGTAAAGTGGTAACTCCTTTACAGGTTGCTCTTAAAAAACTCCTCAATCTTATCAAAAGGAATCATGTCTACCTGATCATACAAGTCAATATGGATTGCATCAGGAACAATATACATTTCCTTTGGTTCAGCAGCTGCTTCATAGGCATTCTCACTAAAGAAACGGGAATGTGCATTTTCGCCCATTACAAACAAGATTGGACGAGGTGAAATGGTTGCTATATGGTTCAAAAGCTGATAGTTCATAAAAGGCAAATTGCTGGTTAAAGTAAATCCACCACGGGCATTTGGATGATGTCCTCTCTTCAATCCGTAATAGCTAAAGAATTCTTCTGCGTTAGCTTCAAGTCCTTCTGGTACAGCGTCAACAGGACTTTCAGGGAAGGTTGGAATATAGGCAGGTTTGCCGTTTTCAAAGTCTTCCCAACGCTGCTGTGCCAACTGCTCCATTTGTGTAGCCATCATTTCCGGTGGGAATAAGTCTCTGAAGGCACTAATGTCATACATACTGGAGGTTGCTATTGCCTTGATGCGTACATCCATTGCTGCAGCTGAGAGAGCAAATCCACCACTTCCACAGATACCTAACGCACCGATTTTATTACGATCGACAAATCGGCGTGAGCCAAGGAAATCCACACCTGCACTAAAATCCTCAGAAAAAATTTCAGGAGAAGAAGTGTGACGAGGTTCTCCGCCGCTTTCTCCGTTATAAGAAGCATCAAAGGTCAATACAACGAAACCTCTCTGTGCCAACTGATTTGCATAGACACCGGGACCCTGTTCCTTTACACCACCGTAAGGGGCTCCAATTACCAGTGCAGGGTACTTTTTCTCTGCGTCCATATGCTTTGAAGTATATAAATCACCTACCAGTGTGATTCCATATCTGTTTCTGTATGACACAGAAGTTCGGTTAACGTTTTCACTTAATTCAAAAGTATAGTATTCAGACATATAAAATTCCTCACTTTCTTTTTACTGCACATTGGGTCAGGAGTCGTGAGAGTTCTACCCAATATAATGCTACTAATATTCCGGATAATTTTTCAATCTACCTTAGGTTTTATTCCTTTCTGCAAATCCTAAATTGCCTTCCTCCATTGATTAGAAATATTACTTGTGTTACACTTTGGCTATTGAGTTCGATACAATACTACAACTTAAAGTTAACTTTAAGTCAATACATTTTTTCAAATAAGCATAAATTATTTTGGAGGAAATCTAAATGATTTATACAGTCGGCGAAATAGCAAAGAAGCTTAATGTGACTGCTTCAACCTTAAGGTACTATGATAAAGAAGGCTTGCTTCCGTTTGTGGAACGCTCCAGTGGCGGAATACGTATGTTCAAGGATGAAGACATGTTAGGGTTAAGAATTATTGAATGCCTTAAAAAAACGGGCATGCCAATCAAGGACATCAAACATTTCATGGATTGCTGCATCGAGGGCGATTCCACTATTGAAGAACGTCTTTCCATTATAAAGTCACAGCGAGATGCTGTTATTCTGCAGATGAAAGAATTGCATGAAATGCTCGGCATGCTCAATTATAAGTGCTGGTATTATGAAACCGCTAAAGAAGCAGGCACCTGCGCTGTTCACGATGATATACGAATTGAGAATGTTCCCGAGGAATATCATAAGTTTCTAAACGAAAAATAATGATATTAAATAGAAACAAAGATTCGCATACTTAGCTTGAAAAATAGAGTTAACTTTAGGCAATACTATTTTCAAAAACAATGCAAAATTATGATCATTGGTAGCTGGAACTGAAGATATTCTTTAACTAAAAAAATAGAGAATTGCGTTTCTGCATAACAAAACAACCGCTAAGTATTTCATAACTGTATATATGAAATACTAACGGTTGTTTAAATTTTCATTTTTGCCGTTAAAGTTTCTCCAATTTAACCAATTAACCTCATTAACCTTCATTATCCATAGACTGGCTATTACTGGATTTAGTGATGTCGACCATAGTGTCATTTGACTCGCTATCCGTTGCACTCTTAAACTCTTTGATACCTTGACCTAAGGAACGCCCCAGCTCCGGAAGCTTTCCCGGTCCAAAAATAACAAGAGCAATAACTAAGACGATTCCCGCAGTCATTGGTGTTATAAATCCAAATGTATACATAATATATAGCCTCCTAATTATAATTGAGACAGTAATAATTAACGAAAACAATTCTTTATAGATTAAAAGGAGATTAGTTTAATACAGTAATGTGCCTGGCTAAATATGCAGATTCATTAACTCGTCAATAATCTCTTTATCTATCTTTATAAACTCGTGGACTAACACTGCAATTTGAGGATAAATATAATGTGTTCTCGATTCCTGAATCACCTCAGCAAAATCGCCAATCCAAACGAGCAAGTGTTCTTCAAGAAATGCCTTTTGATCAGTCAAAAGATTCTTAACTTCTAGCATATTTGCGTTATCAAAGCTTTCCATCGTCGATTTAGCTAACCGCCCCATAAAATCTAGTTCAAACGCAATGTGGTCATCCGCCTCATGAGGATAATTAGCGGGAAGAAAATGATATTTAAGAAACTTTTGTCGCACTTTTAAAGTGCTTTCCTGGAAGATTAGCCGCTCCTTTGTTAGATAGACAGATTCCCAAGGAGGAGCTGGGAGCTTATTTGGTCCAATCATTAAATAGGTATATTCGCTTATTATTTTTTCCAGAGTTCCCTCTGGGTCTCTATTAAGGGCCTGTTTTAATTCCGCAACTAATGTCAAATAAGCTTTATAAGCATCCGTTTGAGGTTGAGCTTCATGATGATCATTCTCGTCAGCAAGTAATAGGTCTAGAACCTCTTGAGTATGCTCATTTATTAAAAGTTCAAGCAATGCCCTGCTTGGTTCATGACCAAAAATATGCTGACATAATTCATAGAGGTAACGACGGTTTGCAAGAACAATGGCAATTTCATCGTTTTGTGTCGTCATATACAGTCCCGCCTTTTTGAAAATTTTTATCTTACCCAAAATTGATATGAGTCACAATAAGAAGAGCTAAGATAATTGTCATTAAGATATGGCTAAAATATACGGATTTACGTTTTATATTTAAACTCCTTAATGTGACATTTGTATCTAAACCCGTTAAAAGTACTATAATCATGATTACTGTGGCGATTAAGCCGGTAATTATATAACTTACGGAAAAATTATCTACTCCTTGAAACCATAAAAAAATATAGAAGAAGCTGTGATAAATAATGAGCATATACATTATCCAACCTAAGCCCCTATGACATATTTCAAAGATCCTTTTCGTCTTGCTTCGAGTTTCCGGATTTTTAATGATCTCTAAAAACAATGTTTTAATTACACTTAGAATTAGTAATAAAGCTATGATAAAACATGCTATACCGCCTGCCTGTTTTGCAAAGTAATTAAAGTTGAAAACTAAAACGATACTAGATAAACAAGCGAAATAAATAATTTTCTGATAGGAATGTTGTAAAAAACGAGATAACTCGCTCATAAGTCACCTCCCTACTTAAATAGCTAATGAAAAAAATGTATTATTGGGAACACCCTTTAAGGGTGCTCCCTTAAAATTTGACTGACTTATAAGAGCAGCTTAACCGATACCCATTGTTACTGCGCTAGCATAGAACAAATAACGACCCAACAATTCTCCGGCAAGAAGGATCAGAAAAGCTGCATAGAAAGCTGAAATAGGAAGTACAACGGCTTCATTTTTACTTTTTTTATATAACACAATGACAAAGAGAAAGGCACCGACTATCCCAAGCACCCCATGTAAAATGAGTTGTACGATATAAACACTTAAGAGAAGGTGAGCCGAAGTTTGTGCCGCACCTATTCCTGATTTAAGATTCGTTATATCAACTACAACGAAAATCAACTGAATAACGACTGCCGCTAGAACTACAAATGAGAGTTGGAATAATAATTTTACGACATCTTTTTCGAGTTTAGCTCCCTTCGCTGAATAACCTATTAACGTCGCCGTAGTAATGGACCCTAACACGAGTGTGGTAGCAAAGAAAGCTATAAACGTGTCAAGAGATGACCAAGCGGGTACACTGGCAAAATGGTAAATACTTGCCATGCTAAATATCGCCATTATACCAACAATAGCCGTAATCCAGCCAACTAAATTAGCGGCATTTGCTTTACGATGATTCAGATAATAAGCTGCAATCCAGAGAAACATAAATAATCCACTGAAAAGAATCTCACGACTTAACCATGATGAGCCAAGGTTAGCAATCGTCCCGTAGGCAAAAATTGGTTTACCTAGGTGAAATAATGAAAGCAATAATGCAATGGCAACGAGTGGACCGACAAGCATGATTGCAGGTCCAGTTAGCTGGGCTCCAAGATTCTGATTTATTTTTTTTGAAATTAGTTGTCTTAGGGTCAGGGCGACTACCCAGGTTCCCACGGCTAATTGTGTTAACAATGTGAAAATGATTAATGGTCCTTCTCCGCTTATTATCATAGCCAAACCTCCTTTTAATGTGCTTTTTAGTGTCTTTAACTAGAGAACAACTTCTTTATATTTGGGATCTAGCGAGCAATCCTTTGGATTGATTAAAACCGAGGGTTTGGTGATTGTAGAAGAAGGTAATATCGGTAAATCTTTTACAAGTTTTTGACCATGTTTAGCGGCAAGTTCGTCGAGATCACCAAATTCAAGACAACGCATAATACAAGCATCAACACAAGCGGGATTTTGGCCAGCATCACGCAGATCCTTACAGCCTGTGCACTTATTTACTTGACCAATTGCTTCTATAAATTGAGGTACACCATACGGGCAGTTCCAGGTACAGTATTTACAACCGACGCATTTATTTAAATCAGGCTGAACTGTTCCATCCTCAGCATAATGCATTGCACCAGTAGGACAGCCTTTAACACATCTTGCATCCGTACAATGATTACAAGCTCCAGAGAAGTGATACCTTTTGGCATTAGGATAAACACCGGTCTCAAAACTTCGAACCTTGCGGAAATTAGTGCCTGCTTCGAGGTTATTTTTATCTGTGCAGGCAGCTTGGCAAGTATGACAGCCAATACACATATTAGCATCAAAATAAAATCCTAAACTCACTTTTCTTAACCTCCTTTATCTTAGAGTTTGACAATTTTGAGAGGCCGCAAATAGTCGGGTTGAAGTGCGGGACCGTTGTATTTCTTAAAGTTAACTAAGTTGGTATTATAACCGGAACTACCTATCCCGGCGGCGACAGGCGCACAAAGCACATTCTCGGTGCCTCCATGATCAATACCGGTTTCCTCATCTAAATCCAGCCAGCTGCCATGAGGTATAGAAACAACACCCGGCATAATCGTATCCATAACAGAAGCCAGACGCAAAATCTTGCCATATTGGTTATAGATTAGCACTGTATCTCTATTTTTAATCCCTTTTTCTGCAGCATCCTGCGCATTAATAAAGACAGGATTGCGCGCCATTTCTCTTAGCACGGCAATATTATCATAGATAGTGTGCGACCGTCTGAAGTAGTGCGGGGTAAACATCTGATAAGGGTATTCCCCTTTCACCTTGTTCTTCCAATCCTTGAAGCTTTGTTCATAGCCATTTAAGGGTTCAATATAGTCGGGATAAGGTTTTACTTTGCTTCGCCCAATAATATTGATTTTATCCGCTTTTGCTTGACAATAGATTTCGAATTTGCCGCTCTTCGAACCAAGGCGATTTTTTTCGGGATCCTGGATATAATCAGCATATTTGATATGCCCGTACGGATCTCCCTCGTAGCGTTCCACTTGGTATTGCCCTTGCTTCATCAGCTCTTTGAGACCGATTCTACCCTGTTGGGTCTTCCCTTTAACGCCCCATTTCTGTCCCCATTCGGCAAGATCTTCTTCAGTGATCGTTGCTAAGGTCTCCATTCCGGTACCATCTTTCTTGATCACCGTTGCATTAGCGATAAAATCGAAATACCGCTGCTCTTGCGACCGAGGATAGAGTACTTTTGGATCAACGCCTAAATATTTACACAATGCTTCACCAATCTCTTGGTCACTTTTCGCTTCATAGAGAGGCTCAATGACCCTTGATGGGAAAAATGAAACTTCCCTGTTCTGGGCGTAACTCAGGAAGAGGTAAGCACTTTGTCTCTCCCACTGGGTCGTAATGGGTAATACGATATCTGAATATTGGGCACTGGCGTTCAAGGAAAACGCCAAGGAAAAGACAAAGTCAACCTTGCGATGAGCTTCAATGCCCTTCATTACACCCATATTCGTTTGCAGTGTATTTCTAAATACATGAGCGATCACATGGATATCAATATCTCGCTCTTCGACATCAGTTTTGAAAGGATCCTCCAGATTTCCGGTACGTTTGTATTTTCCTTTAAGAACTGCGTCCCACAAGTCGGCACCCGTGATGATATCATCAACAGGGTTCTTAAGAGGGTTAACTATCCCAAACCAATCCGTTTTAACTAAGTTAGGCCCATCATTTCCTGATTGACCTTGCCGACAATCACCGCAAGAATGGCCTGGTTTGCCAAAATGCCCCCCCATAGCTGCGGTAGTCATTAAAATTTGCCCTAAATTCTCCGAATTATTGCAGCGGGCAGCAGCAAAGCTATGCAATATGGAAACCTTTTTATCCATTCGCATTTCCCTGGCATAATAGACAATATCCTCTACAGGAGTGCCGCAGATTTCGCTTGCCCATTCTGGCGTTTTAGGCTGTCCGTCATATTTGCCCAGCAAATAGTCCTTCAAATTTTCATTGATTGTGACATCAGCCGGCATATGATCCGAGTCGAAGCCCACCGTGTACTTGTAAAGGAACTCCCAGTCAATGATCGGATTACTTACAGGATTATCTTCTTTGAGCATGGTATAGGCCACCGCAAGCAAAAAGGCCGTATCCGTACCCGGACGCACGCGAATCCATTTAGCATCGAGTTGGCTGGCCGAATTATTATATTCGGGGCCTACAAAGATAAATTGAACTCCCCTTTTTTTTGCATTCCAATAATGGTAAGAGGGACTGCCCAATGAAGCCCAGGAAGGATTACAGGCATAAAGAACAACCGTATCAGCCTTGCGCAGATCAAAACGATCATTGGAAGTATGGTCATCCCTCATAGGAATACCCATTGTAGGCGCTACATAATAAGTTCCCCAGGATGCATCATCATGGACTGTGGTACAACCGCCATTGGCAAAGAGTGCAGGATAGAAATCGCCCATAAATGGTGAAGGATCTTCCCAACCGGCACACAAAATTGAGCGGGCGCCATATTTTTCTTTGGCTTTTTTCAATTCAGCAGCCACGTAGCCTAGGGCTTCATCCCAGGAAATCCGTTCCCATTCATCTTTTCCGCGCAGAGACTTATCGCCGCCACCTGGCTGCCAATGCTTACGCTTCATGGGGTATTTCAAACGGTCTGCGCCGAATACATGTCTTCGCTGGGAGCGCCCGCGCAAGCAAGCTCTTTGCTGTGGATAATCAGGGCTGTCCGGATGAGTATCATCGGTTTTTTGGCGGACAACGATATTATCTACCACCAGAGCTACATTTTTACAACCTCCGCCGCAGTTATGCCAACAGGCAGCCGGTATCCATGTTCCCTCCTTATTGGCAGCCGCAGTCTCAACGTTCGTTCCTCCAGTCGTGAGAACACTGCCGCAACCCGTAAGCGCTAATCCCGCTGTACTTGCCGCCGTGGCTGCTAAGAAAGTTCGGCGGCTTATTTTTTTCTCGGCAATTTTATCGAAGAGATTTGCCATAAATTTTCCCTACCTCCTTGAGAATTCAAAGTTCTCACATACTAGTTGAGCAACTATAAGCAGGCACTGCTTGTGCTAATCGTAACATTTAAAATCGCAGTGCCTCAATCTTAAATGATACACTTAGTACCGTTGTTCACTAACACGTTGTTGCCCAAGGATTCTAATCAGTACGATTTAATTATATAAGCCTTATAAATTATTAAAACGTTTACATGCACAAACATGAACCTCATTTGTTGTGCTTGATTACATTCATGCGTGTAGATACGCTGACAAATCCGCCGCTCACTACGCCATAATGGCTAAGGGCTTTCTTATTTATTAGCTTCTTTTATGAAATATCTTTTCTTCGCTTTCGGTGGATAAAAGCGTATGGATGGTTTCGTGAGATTCATACTAGGAAAACCCGGCAGGACTTTTACTGTTTCAGAAGGCTTTATCTCATTTAGATCCCCTACATTCAAGGCACCTGTTGTACATGCTTCAACGCAAGCAGGAGGTAAACCGTAATCCTGCCTCGGATAACACATTTGACAACGAGAAACTTTATTAGTCTCTGGATTAAACTTTGGAGCATTATAGGGACATGCTCCAATACAAAGCCGGCAACCGTTACATAAAGAAGAATCAATTTCTACAATACCATCTCTCCTTTTGGTAAACGCATGTTCCGGGCAGACCCTAAAGCATTCTGGACTCTCACAGTGGTTACAGGACTGGGAAAGGTACATTCCCGGTGACAGCTTCATTACTTGTCGCCAATGAATCTCAGCAGGAGTATGATTTTCATTACGGCAGGCCATCTCACAGGCTCGGCAGCCAATACAGAGATCAGCATTAAAGAGAAAGCCCATTCTTTTAAACATTATTTTGCACCTTCCTAAGACTTACCCGGCAGTCGTAATAAGGGACGCTTTGGCCACTCACGACTTTTTCTTTAATGAGACGATTCACCGAAAACTGCCCGCTTTGCTCGGTTACTATGATCCCTTTGAGTAAATTAGGATTAATTTTTGCATATCCTCTCATTCGGCCATTTTCATTATAAATTTCAACTAAAGACCCTTCACAGATGTTATGCCGCAGAGCTGTTTCTTCAGCAAGTTCAATAACCGGATCCTTCTCGGAGTTAAGCCAAGGCAAAGTCTCATATTGCGAGTGGAATTTTAGCAAAGATTGAGGGGTTAGAAGCTTGTATAGATGGTTTAAAGTAGTTATAGCTCCCTTAAACACTTCAAATTGCGGTGAAGGAAAATGATATCTCCAAGTGGGAGAGATAGGCTCTTTTTTTCTTTTATGGGGCTTGAATTTTAACTCACTGGCATTTTCTAAAGCATAGAGATCTTTGACTTGGGGGGAAATCTCCTCTTCAATCCATTGACTAGGCTCTTTGTCCGCAGGGAAATTAGAAAACCCAGGGTAAATCGAGTTTAATTTTTGAGTAAGTTCACGCGCAATCTGTAGATCGCTTTTAGCCTCATAGAAAGCGGGAAGGGATTTCTCGTTAATGGAAAGCAAGTGATGCCAAAAGCTTAGATGCAAATCTTCCTCCTCAAAAAAGGAGCTCGCCGGGAGCAACAGATCGGATTGCTCCGCTGTTCGCGTAAGGTAAAGATCAACAGTAATGACTAACTCCATTTGCTTGAGCAAGGCGTTCCAATTGCGAAGATTATAATCTTGTGCTAGTGGATTAGCACAAGATATCCAAAGCATCTTCAACGGAGGATCACGAAGTTCAAGAGCCTGCTGAGCATAATCATTTATGGGAATTTCTCGTATTATGGTATTGGTAGTCGTCGTGGTTGAGACTTGCTGAGTAAGTGCACGAGGAAAGTCAAGGATATGGTGATGACGAAAATAAAGTCCACCGCCTGAAGAGGTAAGATTTCCGGTAAGAGCAACGAGTGCGCTAATGGCCTTAACTGCTTCTCCCCCGTAGCGGTTACGTAAAATACCTAGCCCAATCCAATTTGCTGCGGGTCGGAGATTCGCATATAATTCAGCAAGCTCTTCAATGGCCGTTAAAGAAACTCCGGTACGATTGTGTACTTCATCTAAGTCAATTTGGCAAAGTCTCTGGACGAAGTGTTCCCATCCAACGGTTTTTAGTCTAAGGAATTCTTGGTCCATTCGGAAGCTATCAAAAAGTATTTTAGAGACTCCCCAAGCCAGCCAGGCATCCGTTCCCGGTTTAATCTGAATATAGAGATCAGACCTTTCAGCTGTTTGGCTAAAGACTGGATCAATTACAACTAACGGGGTATCCTTTTTCCTTGCCTGGTGTATAAACCTCATTTGATTTACATTAGTAATCGCAGGATTGGCCCCCCAGAGTACAATTAAACTTGAATTAGCCATTTCTTCTGGATCAGGGCTATCAAGTTCGCCAAGGGTTTTTCGAAGGGCTATATCTCCAGTTATGGAACAACTATCTCCTACGGGGCGGGTATGAGCACCGAGGCCTGCAAACATCCCTTCTACGGCGTGGTGCAAAAGCCCCATGTTTCCCGTTCCTTTAAAATAACCTAAAGCTAGATTAGAAGCGTAACGTTTATTTAATTCGAAAATCTTATCCGAAATGATCTGGTAAGCTTGGTCCCATGATATGTGCCGCCATTCACCGGATCCTCTCCGTACTTGTCTCATCGGGTACTTTAAACGGTATTCATCAAAAGGATACTGTAATAAAGCATACCCTTTGGCACAAAGTCGTCCTTGTGTATAGCTGTGCTCAGGGTCCCCTAAGACTTTCGTTATTTTTCCTCCATTTAAATGAGAGATTATGCCGCAGGAGCCATAACAATTTCGAGGGCAAGTATTTCGATAAACAGGCATATCCAGCACCGACCTTAGATTAAAATAGGATTAAAATTTATGAAGTCTGCGAATTGTAAATGCTGCACTCATGTTTAGGCGAGTATCCATGTCATCAAGGTAACACCCCAGGATTGTTTCGATTTTGTTTAAACGGTTCCGTAATGTGTTTCGATGAATAAATAGTTCTTGAGCCGTTTTATTTACATCAAATTGGTTCATCGTGAAAGTTTCTAAGGTTTCAAGTAGGCCATCTTCCATTTCTTCAGAATTTGACAGCTTTCCAAGGACATGATCATGGTATTCTTTTAGATCTTGGAGATCATGCTTATAAAGAATTCGCTCCAAGCCCAGATCGCTAAAGAAAGGGATTTCAATCCCTAGAAGCTTCCCCATATCTAAGGCAACTTTAGCCTCTTGGTAACTTCGAAATAGATTAATCGCTTCTTTATAGGTTTGACCTACCCCACAGCAAACCCGATGAGCTAATTCAGTATTTTCAATCTTAACAAGTATATCTTTCATTAAAGAAGAAATTTCCAGGTTTTGTTCTGAGTCTTTTTCCGTTTTAAAAGGAATTAGTACTATGAATTCATTGCGATTCACTGTTGTCGCCGGATTTCTAAAATATTTATCAATGATTACCCTATCCACAGTCCTTTGAAGAATATCCATCAGATGCCAATCTGGTGAATAATGCTCCAGCTCACAGATGACCATCGTTAGAACGGCTTGCGGTTTTCTCAAATCCCAGCCCCAAACTCGACCCATTTGAATAATTTCTTCGTTTCGTTTCAGGTTTCCGTATAACAGATCGTAAAAGAAAGCATTCTTAGTCTTGTGCTTTTCCTGCTTCAGTTCCAACTGATTCTGTAAATGAGTTGCATATAGAGACGTAGCACTTTCCATCAAAGATTGATAAGCTTCAAAGTCGGGATCGTCTTTGTCAAAAAGTAGAAAGACATATCCTATAACACGACCGTTAGGGGCAATTGCCCACCCTGCTGCTTTTATTCGCAAAGATTTTGTGGCTATTGTACAGAGAAAGAGCTTCTCATTTCCTTTTGGACCATTTATTTCAACGTGAAATGAGTCAAGATCTGGGTGAAGAAAGGTAGTACTTAATGTCTCATAAGAGGGAGTAGCGATCAAGATCGGTACATTTAACAACTCCCCTAAGGTACAGGTAAGAGCATCTAACCCTAATCCAGAAGCCTTAAGTAGTTCTCGCAAAGTATGAGAAATTGAAAAATCCTTATTTATATTTGACATTTTGCGATTTGTCATCCTTTCTGGTCAATCGCCGCATGAACTCCGTCATTATTCTTTTCATGGTTTTTCATCCTGCTTGATGTTTTTGATAACGGTTGCCGGCACACCGCCAACTACTGTGTTTTCAGGGACATCTCTTGTTACGACAGCACCAGCGGCTATAATGGCCCCATCGCCAATCATTACACCGGGAAGAATGGTTGCGTTCGCGCCAATCCAGACATTTTTACCAATGACAATGGGCGCCGGGTGTAGATCATCTCGCTTCTCTGGAGCAAAGCCGTGGTTGAGGGTGGCCAGCACCACATTATGCCCAATCAAAGCTCCATCCCCGATGATAATGCCGGCCTGATCCTGAAATCTACAGCCGGAATTGATGAATACATTTTTCCCTATAGTGATGTTTTTCCCGCAATCGGTAGAAAAGGGCGGAAACATAGCAAAGGTTTCATCCACTGGCTTGCCGGTCAGCCGGGACATCAAGCTGCGGATTTCTTCCGGCGTGTGGTAAGAGCCGTTCAGCTCTGCCGTGATTTCCAGTGCCTCTTGGCTCATTCTGTGCATAAATAGGTGTATTTTCGAACCACCGATCACGGTTTCGCCACGGTTTAGATGTTCCAAATATTCATTGAGATCCATTGTTTTTCTCCTCTTTGTAATCAATTCAGTTTCTCAGCAAAATCAGCCAGCGCCTCCGAATTTTCTTATGCCTTATTGACCGGCAAGTTCTTTATCCAATGTTGTGGTCACTGTACTGATGATAATGACTATATAATAAATCAGGATATCACAAATACCAAATACATATATGATATACATTCACATACTTAAAAGATATATGAAAATGTGATAATATATAATCACAGGAGGTACGATATGGATATAAGAGTTTTACAATACTTCCTCGCAGTTGCGCGGGAGCAAAGTATAAGCGGGGCTGCGGAACAACTGAATATGACGCAGCCTCCATTGTCTCGGACGCTGAAAGAGCTTGAAGAAGAATTGGGCAAGACGCTGTTTATCAGAGGCAATCGAAAGATCACATTAACTGACGAGGGCATGATTCTCCGTAAAAGGGCCGAAGAAATGCTGAACTTACTGGAAAAGACGAAGGCTGAAATCAGAGCATCCAACGAAGAGATTAACGGAGACATTTATTTCGGCGGTGGTGAATCAGAAGGTATGCGCTTTCTGGTCAAGGTCATGAAACAGGTTCGACAAGACTACCCCAAAATTCGCTATCACATCTTTAGCGGAAACTCTTATGATGTGACGGAGCGGCTGGATAAAGGGCTGATTGACTTTGGCACGCTGTTTGAGCCTGTGGCTCTCAACAAATACGACCATCTGCGCCTGCCCGGTGCGGATACATGGGGGTTGCTGATGCGGAAAGACTCAGCACTGGCAGAGCTGGATAACATCAGGCCAGAGAATTTGAAAGGAATCCCACTTCTCTGCTCCAAGCAATTGTTAAACGAGAATGGGTTGTCGGGATGGCTCGGATACGACTATGAAAAGTTAAATGTGGTCGCCACATATAATCTGATTAATACTCCAAGGCTAATGGTGGAGGAGGGGATCGGGAGCGCAATCTGTTTCGACCGTCTCTTCAACATCCCACCTGAAAGCAATCTGTGTTTCCGACCGCTCGAACCGAGGCTTGAGGCTGGCGTGTCCCTTGTATGGAAAAAGTATCAGGCATTTTCCAAAGCCGCAGAGGTCTTTTTAGCGAGGGTGCAGGCTGCCCTATCTGTGGCCGATTAAAATGGCAACAGCTGGGCCTGTTTCCAAGCGAGTTTAGGCCACTGGTTGGAACGTGATGAAACTGACAGATTTCTGAATATTTGCAAGCCCTACAATCCGCCCGTCCCTTTTAAAGAAGCATTTTAGTTTTATTGAATGAAAAAACAAAGCTGGCTGACAGTCTATCCCAAGACTGCAGCCAGCTTTCTCATATTGTGGGCCATACAATGTAGTCCCCACTCCAGTTTGACCTAATCTATTCCTTTGAGGATAAATCGTCGCACACCAAAATTAGCTTTTATATCTCCAAAGACACTTTCTAGCTCTACGGGGCTTAAGCTTCGCATTTTCAGTCAGTATTCGCTGATTTGAGTTCCCAATAAACTCTTTTTAGGTTAAGCTTAGTCTTTTCTAGTAGCAATTTCATTTTGCATTATAACAAGGTTATGAGGTGTAATTTAATAGGTTAAATACGTAAGAAAAGCAAACATCATATCTTCATCTCATGCTCGGTTTTGGCTCCTAATATTTAAATGCGGGTCTAGACCAAGAGTGAAAAGAAGTAATGATGCATTTAACATGACAATATAGTTTCTAACGGAAAGGGCTATAGCAAACTCTAACAAGTAGTAGTGCTATAGCCCTTTAAGATGCTATCTATTTCACCAAGAGTAGAAATAACTTTAAAGCATTTAAACCAAGAAAATTCCGAGCCGATGCTGCAAAGGATCATTGGCATAGCTCGCTAGAAACAAAACAGAGGCGTTAATGAGGTAGCGAGCAAAAAACAATTGAAATACGAGATAGTAGCCAGACTCTTATGGAAGCATTAATGGTTTCAGGTGTTTCTTTGGATTCGATCTGGGGGGAAAGGGACTTGTGGTAAATGCAAGGCTTGAGTCCTGAACGGGCAAGTAACGGATCGAAATGGAAGCCCAGCTAAAGCTGAAAAAGATGATTCATACTTAGCCTGCCAGGTTTATCAGTGAGCCAATTGACATCGGGAGTACAACAGTGCAGGAATGCTCGTGGTTATGAATAGCGGGGAAATGATAGTGACGACAAATTCCTCATCCCAGAGACCGGTGAGCAGTATTTTAGTAACTGATGAAAGCCGGTAAAAATCGGTCTGTGCGTATAGCAATGCTTTTTTGATAAAAGATGGTACCCATAGCCCAGTGTGCCTAGTTAAAAATAACTGCAGCTGTATAACTAATTCCTTAGCTCTTTCGAAATGGCCCTCTTGCCAGGATTCAGCCTCTAAAAGGGCCAGCCGTTGTTGATAGTCCAGTTCTACCCCAATATAGTCCAATCTTTCATGGTTTTCAGGTGAAATGTCTAATCGACCCCGGCTCCGCCGTATTCTTCATCTACATCCGTACAAAGATATCCGTAGTCTCCAAATTTTTTCCATATTTCACGTGGTACGGCCCGCTGTACGGCTCCAAAGCCAAGACCATAAATAAAACCGGCCAAACAAAATTTTCCCATCTGCCGAGATACGCAGATTCGGGGCGGAATGTTTCCTGCCTGTCCCATCTAAGACATTTTAATCGCCGGAGGCCATTGACTTATGCTTTTGGCCATGTTCTCCAGGAAGGATTTGAGCTGCTTGCGCAGTCTCTCCTTCATCTCTTTATCCTTCCTGGTCAGCACGGTCAACAACAGCGTGAGCTGGTCGAAGGAACGGTGAATATTGCTGTGGTGAAATTCAAACAGGGATTCCGCCTGCCTGGTATAGTATTCGGGATCGGCGTTTTCAAATCCGGAGGCCGTAAATTCGGGAAACTCGGGCACCGGGAAATCGGTAGCGACGAACACGGGAGCAGAGGTGCGCGTACGGGCGGAGCGGGCTTTGGCAGGTGCCGCTTCTGGGGCGGCAGGTTTCACAGGCGCTGATTCCGGGGCAGAGGGTCCCGCCGTTTCGGAGGCTTGGGGGGATTCAGCGTCTGCGGCGGGTATGGAAGGACCTGCAGTTTGGAGGCTTTGGGCGGCCGCCGGCACTGCTTCTTTTGGGCTCTCGTCCGAATTCGCCTCTTTCCTCCCGGCTCTCCTCCGTTCTGTCCGGAATTTTGACGTTGCCTCTTCCACCCGCTTCTCCAGGCTCCGGACCTGATCGGCAAGGTCGCTGATTTTAGCGATCATGATGTTCAACACTTTTTCCAGGTCGTCGATCTTCTGCAGGGCCTGGTCGAGTTTTGGCAAAAACGGGGAGTGCTCCCCGTCTCCGTCAGCCACAGCAACTCCCACGGCCCGCTTAAGCTCGCGGGAAGACATGTTCCCGACATCGTTGTGGGCGATAAAGTCTGCCCGCAGTTCTTCCGGGACGTCAAGAAGAATGAGGGCGTTGGTGTAGGTCAAATTAGACAGCGCTGACCAATTTGGATCGCCTTCAAGATCAGGGGAAACGCCATAGGCTTCATAAAGCTGAATCAGCCGCCCGGCTGAACGCTGGGAATAACGGACGGACTCCGCCAGCCATTGGCCCCATTCCCCGTGCTTGATCAGGGCCTTGGCTTCCTTCAGGCGCCCGCCGATCTCAATGGCGTTAGTCAGCAGAGTCCTTCCGGTCTGATGGTTGAGTGTGTTTATTTCAGCCGCGATAATCCGCGGGGTGCGTTCCGCTGTGGGAGTCATCCGCGCATCAATCCTTCCTGGTTGCTTTCTACACAATATGTATCCAGGTTTAAGAAGGTGCGGGCTTGCCAAGGAAACCCCGGCAGAAACAGCAGACCCCAAGAATGGCGGCCGCTTGAAATTCCTTTCAGGCGGTCGCCATTTTTCGGTTTGATTTATTCAATTTGAGGTATGGACTGGGCTTTTACAGGGTTTGCGCTGATTTCAAAACAATTTAAGCGACAGGCGGGTCGAAAATATCCTCAGTTACTGTTTCTATGATTTTAGCATCGCGTTTGGCGACGAGGCCGCCGTCGGAAAGATCAAAATAAATCTTTTCGATAAGGAGATCCATGACCTGCTCAACCTCCGCCTGCGTCAGGTCCGCCCTTGGCGAGGGCAACGTCATGGTGAACGTGCCTCCGTCAGCCACGGTGAAAACGAGGCGAATAACTTTCTGGGTTGCAATGGGCATGGATAATCACTTTTTTGTGAGTAAAAGCCGGCCCATGCTTCATTATATGAACTTGTCTGGAAAGGGTGACAAACCCAAAAGCAAAAGAAAGTTTCTTCGCATTCTTCTATCTCGCTGTATAAGTTAAACTTGTTTTCCACATTATTGTTATGAGGGGTCCCGCAGATTGGACAAAATTATTAAGCATGTGTTCTGTCCAAGAATTAACGGAAAAGTTCAAGAATCTTGCAGTATAAAATGTTGGCTTTTATATTCCCGAATGGGACGTTGTGTTGTATTTAGCACAAACAACTTAAAAACACCGTGTATCAAACTCAGAAGAAATGAATCGTTAGACAGTCTCATCACGGTGTGAAGCGAAGAGTGTAACTATACAAGACGCTGCTACCAGCAAGCCATATCCAATCGCTATTTGAAACAAGCCGAACATACCGGAAAGCCGCCCCACAATCAGGTTCGGAACCGCGGCACCGCTGTAGGACAAAAGATAAATCGTCGAAAGCACACCGGCCCTGTCTTGCTGACCGGTTTTAACCAGCAGTCTTCGCATACTTCCGGTAAATGCAGTTCCTTGTGCTATTCCCGCCAATACACTTACTGTAAGAAAAAGGATAACAGAACCAACATTCAGTGCGGCAAGAATTGCGACCACACACATGAAAAATGCACAAATGCCTATACGCTGAGCTGTTTTCGGTTGTAGACGGCCAACCAGCAAACTGCCGATAGCGTTAGGCGCCATCAGGCAGGCAAATACCGCTGCTGCTGTCAGTGTATTCGTTGTATGCAGGTGCTCCGCCGCGATGAGGCTCCAAACGCAACTGCTAAGGAGCAGGCTGCTCCTATGAAGCCTATTGTTTTTCGTTTCCGCATTGCAGCGGCAGTTGGTGTAGAATCATTATTTAAAGCCATTTTCATCATCCTTTTCTTTTTTAAACTGATAAGGTTTATAAATATAAATAATACTAATATTTACATTTATTTTTTATTTATAATTTTGCTGTTGCTATTAAATCGTGGTCCCTATTCTCAAGTACTTGATTTAGAAGGACGATTTTACCGACTATTTGTTTTCAACAGTCTGAAAGTTCTTTAAAGAACCGATATGAATTAGTCGTCTATCAACTCAAAGGTAACTTCCGCATCCCCGGTTTCATTGAAAATCTCAACTCCGCTGTCGATCTGTCCTACGTGCTGCATACTGAACTGCTCACCGTCCTGCTTATACATAATGACGAAGCTGTGGCGGGGTGGCCAATAGATAATTTCACCCAACTGGAAATTGCGCGTCTGCACCTCGTTTGCAGGGAGTTCGTCGGTGAAGCGATAGCACATTTCGCGGCCATACAGATCCATCATGGGCAGCGTCAAGGGAAGTTTTTTTATCAGGGCTTGCGTCGTTGCATTGTTATCCAGTGCAGCGGTCAGTTCCTGGCCGCTGACGGTGATCCTTACTTTAATTTCAGAAGTCTCCATATTTGTCGGTTCCTCACTTTCTGTCGGTTTTGCAGGAGACGGAGTCTGAGAATCAGGAGCAGTACTGGGCCTTGCTGTTTCTGCCGGCTGTGTAGGAGCCAGAGTCGGGGGATTCGGTGGCTTTGCTGTTTCCGCCGGTTGTGTAAGAGCCGGAGCCGAGGTGTCAGTCGCAGTACTCGGCCTTGTCGTCCCGGAATTTTCCGGACTGCTGGTTACCAGCGCATCAGAGGCGCTTTCCTGAATACCGGGTGTTTCTGACGGAACAGAAGTATTGATATCTGCCGTCTCCGTGTCATCAATTGCAGATACTTCCGTTTCCTGCCCGCTCTCTGTATTATCAATGATCGTTAGGGATTCAGATGAATTGTTTTGGGGAGCAGCCTTATTGCTGCTGCAAGCAGAAAGGGAAATCAATAAGGCCGCAGCAAATATCCATACACAAAGTCGTTTCATATCTTGTGTTCCTCCTTATTCCTTATGTTTTCGTTATGGGATATATCGGCTGCCTAAGCCATGTAGCTCGGGCAACCAATATGGATTACTCATCCGGCAGCTCAAACGTCACGTTCACATCCCCCATTCCGTCAAAAATATCAACGCCGGAATCGATATGGCCGATGTGCTGACGGGTGAATTCTTCTCCGTTCTGCTTATACAGGATCACAAAGCTATGACGCAGCGGCCAATAAGCCAAGTCTCCCACTGCATATCCATCTGATCGCAGGCTGTCCGTGGGCAGCTCGTCAGGGAAACGGTAGCACATTTCCCGCCCATATAAGTCCAGCATGGGCAGTGTTAATGGCAGCTTTTCAATCAAGGCCCGAGAGGTCGAACTCTCTTGAGTCAGTTCTGCCGGATCGTTTTGGAATAATCTGCCATAGTGTCTTTGACATCCTTTGCCATCATCCCGAATTCATCCTGCGTGATGCCATAGTCGGACATCTTGAGATTTGCTACGCCGCAGTCCTCTTGGAGTTTTGCCAGCATGGTAATAAAGTCCATCGGCTCCTTTGCGTTTTTCATGCCCATTACCTGTGCCATACGTACAAAACGGCCGCTGCAGACATGTTTGCCGATAAAGTGCTCATAGTACGCTTTGGAAATCATGATAAGACCTGCGCCATGGGGAAGCTCCTAATGATAGGCAGAAATGGCGTGTTCAAGGGAGTGCTCGCTGGTACAGCCGCTAATGGTCATCACCGCACCGGAGAGTGTACTGGCAAACGCCACCTTTTTCCTTGCTTCCATATTCTTTCCGTCCTCTACAGCGCGCGGCAGATATTCCGCCACATTTTCGATGGCGGTCAAAGCATACAAATCGCCCATGGGATTCGCGCGGTTCGAGATATAACATTCCAGGCTGTGGAACAGTGCATCGAACCCCTGATAAGCGGTGAACTTTGGCGGCACTGTTTGCATAAGTTCAGGATCAACGACAGCCAGCACTGGGAACAGAGCCGGGTTGCCGAATCCGGTTTTCTCATGGGTTTCCTCGTTTGTGATCACACAGGCCGCATCCGTTTCAGAACCGGTGCCTGCCGTGGTGGTAATCGCAATAATAGGCAGGGGCTTATTTGCCAGCGGCCTGCCCTTTCCTGTACCGGAGCCAATATAATCCCAATAATCGCCGTCATTCGTCGCCATCACCGCGATGGCCTTGGCCGCGTCCAGCACACTGCCGCCGCCCAATGCTACAATAAAATTACAATTGTTCTCACGGACAAAAGCTGCGCCTGCCATAACCGTGGATTTCAGCGGGTTGGCTTGTACTTTATCAAATACGGTAGTGTCCACACCTGCCGCATGAAGCTGAGCCTCGGTCCGTTCCAGATAGCCGTTTATTCTTGTGGTTTTTCCGTTGGATATAATGATTAGCGCCTTATTTCCCGGCATGGCCTGTTTGTGTAATTCGTTCAGCATGCCTGCACCAAACAAAGTGCGGGTAGGAACATACATGTTGTAGATCATGGAATTTCCCCCTTCTCACTGTTCAAATGAAAGTGTGAACCTTACATTGATAGTCAAAATAACAAGTGGTATAATAATCTTAAACTTGAGAGTTAACTCTAAGTCAAGAGATTTTTGATAATTTTTATGTTATTTTTTGCCTATGAGCTTGTTTATTGTGCTTTTGGAGGATGGAAATGCATTACACCGTAGCGGAAACTGCCAGAAAACTAAATGTTTCACCTCATACGCTGCGTTTTTATTCCAAGGAAGGTCTGTTGCCTTTTGTTGATCGCAGCGAGGGTGGAATTCGTTTATTCAAAGAGGAAGATTTCAGTTGGCTTTTCATTATCGACTGTTTGAAAAAAACCGGATTGTCTATTAAAGGCATCCAGCAATTCATTAAGTGGGCTATGGAAGGTGATACGACCATCGAGCAACGTTTAGAGATGTTTAAAGAACGTCAGGAAGCAGTGGAACAGCAAATCAAGGAGCTGCAGGATGCTCTTGAGGTCATTAAGTATAAACGCTGGCGTTATGAAATATCGAAGGAAGCCGGAACCACCGCCATACATGACAAAATGAAACCGGAAGATATTCCGGAAGATATTCGGAAAATCAAAGAGAAAATCGAAAGACTATACCATTTTACGGAATGAGACTGTAAAGCAAAAATGGTCTTAATAAATTGAATGGGCCACATAAGCACTTACAACTTAAAGTTCATGATCATGACTTCTTCTATGAATACCCTATCTCACCACCTGCTAGTACACAAAAATGAAGCGAGTGAGCTCATGTCACTTTGCTTCATTTTCTTGAGTCGGCCTTTTTTTACTTTAATATATTTTTAAAGATATAGAAAAAATGTATTAAACGTTTGTTTGAAATATAACCATTAAGAATCCATTTAATAAAAAGATACTTGGTGTTAAATGAGTACTTTCTTTTTATGATTATGATTTTTTTATTCCTTTTATTAACTTTCTGGTATAATACTAACGTATAGAATTTATCTTGTTAAGTAGGTACTTTATTGTGCCATAGTATCTCTTTTGATACTGCTATTACGAGGTGATTAGATGACAAATAATTTAAAGAAACATGATGACTGTTTTATGAATGATAAATGTTTGAAGTATGATTCTTGTCCCTTGGCTCTGGTCCAGCGTCTCCTGTCAGGTAAAAGAAAAATCATGATTTTGTGGTATCTAAGCAACAAAGTATTAAGATTTAGTGGTATAAAGAGAAGGTTACCTGATGTGACTCAAAAAATGCTTAAAATCCAATTTCAGCAGTAGGGTTCCAGTATAGAATTATTAGAGATTTAACATGTGTGATAGGACTTTTACAGATGCTTTGCGGGCATCTGCTTTTGTGTTGCTCAAAATTCAAAAACACCTGTGTTTTCTATGTCATTCCGTGTATGCGACAACCCCAGCGGTATCACTTTTCTACCGCTGGGGTTTCTCATGAGCTTAACTTAATGACATTGACTCAAAGGGGAGCATATCATTTTCCTCATATCGGAAATCTATATTACACAACTTCAAACCATTGAGCATATTAAGGCCTCCCTTGTTGTGGGAGGTTTTTTTAGATTCTTTAACTCACTGCCAGTCCCACCTTGAAACGCGCGTTTCAAAGTGGGACTGGCTAACCCTGCCTCTGCGAGATGCTGGCCTAAATCATCACACAAGTGTCCGAGGTAAGTCATCGGACCTCGGCTAATTTCGGACAGACATTAGCACTACAGGAACTGCTATGCAAGTCTTAATTTAACAAGAGAATGATACACCATTACACGCTTCGAACATTAACTCTGGTTTCATAATAGGGTGTTCCGTCCCCCACCTTTGATACTAAGCCCCTGGTCAGTTCATTAATGTTACGGCCAGCCTGGCCCCAGCCTCCTCTTGGAATTACCACCAGGTCTTTTCTTTGCTCACCATCAAATTCAGCAATGCAGCGGATGGCTCCGAACTGATTTTCGACGATACATACTTTCCCTTCTACTAAACCAAGTTTTAAGCCCTCTTCCGCGTTGATTTTTACGGGAAGAAGGGTTGTTTGCTCTTCTAAGGAAAGTTCGGAACACAGCCAATCTTTCGGGGCAATCGACATAAGCTGATATTTATAGTCTAAATCTCTTCCTTCCGGCAGTTCAAAGTCCTTCATTAATTGAAACTTGCCCGTTGAGGTAGGAAAGTGTTTATCCAGATAGGGAACTTTAGGAGTGTCCGGATTATAGGCGCCCCCGTTGAATATTTGCTGCAAGGAAATACCGCGTTCCAAGGTGGGCTTCATGATTATCTCCAGCCACTCGTCCAAAGGTTTCACATATTCTGGGGCAAAATCAAAGCGCTTTCCTAGTTCCATAAATATCTCAAAATCTGATTTGCATTCGCCAAGGGGTGGGATGGCTGGATTAATTGGTCCAATTAAACTATGCCCATATGAAGCTGCGATGTCTTTTTCCTCTAAAAATGTTGTAACTGGCAAAAAAATATCCGCCAGTATACCCGTATCATCCAGGAAGTGGCCTGCTGCTACTAAAAAAGGGACTTCTGAAAGAGCCTCCTTGGTTCGGTTGGCATTGGGAAGCATTGAAACCGGATTTCCTGCCGTTATCATTGCCATTTCAATTTTGGGACTCGCATTTTTCAGTTCTTCACCCAGCAGCTGCATATAGAATCTTCTTCTTTTGGGCTGTAGTTCGTCTCCCCATATACTCCAATCATAGGGCGCATACTCCTCAAACCCTTGACTGACTCCTCCCCCGGCTACACCGATAGAACCCGCTGCTGCTCCTAAGGCGTCGATAGCGCGCAGGGTTGTGTGGGCGTATTCCCAGCGGTGCAATCCCCAGCCCAGTACAAAAGCTGTGGGCTTCATTTCCTTCAGCACCTCAGCTACTGCAAAGATTTGTTCTGATGGGACATTACACAAGGCCGCATATTCCTCTGCCGTGCGGGAATAAACAATCCGTTTATAGGCTTCATAGTTAAGACAATGATTCTGCAAAAAATCATTGTCTGCAACACCTTCGTCATGTAAAATTCTGGACAATGCAAGGGCCAGATAAGCATCTGTTCCCGGCTTGGGCTTAAGATGAAGGGTACAAAGGGGAGCTGTTTGGGTATTCACAGGATCAATTAAGACCACTTTTCCCTTCCGGGCCTTAATATTTTCAATCATAGGTACCAGGTTGACCCCGGTAGCGACAGGATTTCTGCCCCATAAAATCATGGAATTACTATTTTCATAATCCTTTAGATCATGGGATATTCTCGTGCCAAAATCTAAATTCTGAGAGCTCTCACCTGTTCCGCCGCAGATAGTTCCCTTGGTAACCGTTGTCTTGCCTAATAGATTAAAAAATCGTTTGTTGACCAGTTTAAGTGCGGTTCTGGCCCCAAATCCCTGATAATAAAGAATGGACTCCGGGGATTTGGTTTGGCATATTTCCTTGATTTTCCCCGCTATCTCATCGAGGGCTTCTTCCCATGATATGCGTATGAATTTTCCCTGGACCTTTTTTAAAGGATAAGTGATCCTCTCGCGATGATAAACACGTTCTAAGTAGTGATTGCACTTCACACAGGTTCTTCCGTTATTCAGAGGATGTTCTTTATTTCCGGTCAGCTTCACAACCCGATCATTTTCAACCCAGGCTAAAATGCCGCAGCTATTGGGACAGTCTCTTGTACAGGTTGTTTTTACGATTTTTTTCTCCATCCTCTTCAACCTTCCTTTCTATATATTATATACAAGGGTTATTCGGTTGCCGCAAATACCTTGCGCTTCAGCTAAAGGAATGTCTGGATTACTTTGTCAATGAGATGATTTGCCGCAACTATGCCCAATTTATGTAATGTCTAACACTATCAATAGTGATATTATGAATCAACTATGATATACTATAATCAAAGAGGAGTCATGTTGACGCATGACTCCAATGTAACAACCGCTTAAAGAGCGGACGGCTTCAAAAGAACGGAATAGACCGAACCTTTGAGAGAGGCGGTCTATTTCCGTTTATGGAATGAAAGTATTCCCTTCGGAGGAATGCCGACCGCCCTGCAAGCCTTTACTGTTACGAAAATATTATAGCATACAAGCACTCATTTTAGAGTGCTTTTTATTTATTCTCAAAAAAGACACTTTCAATTTCTATTACTATTGAACTCTGAATTCAGGGCTATTCCGAATCGCGGTTTTCATCTTGAATGACCAGGACTTTAAGCCCTGGTCCCGGCTCTCCGTTCATGAATTGAGCTTCTCCTTCCTGCTGTACTTTTAAAAGGATATCCAGGGCATCGGCAACTTTAGCCGCCAGTTGAAAATACATGGTTTTATAATCCATCCCAGTCTATACCCCCTATTCAAGCAGCGGCAAGGCTCCGGGTCATGACCCGGTCCTGCCGTCTGCTCTTATAGGGGAAATTAAAAAGCGCATGGGAGGTTTTTTTCACCCTACACATGCGCTGTGCTTCGTTATTTGCTGAATCCTAAACACCCGAACCCTATCAACCGGAAGCAAACCGGCTGTGAACATGTACACAGAAAAGCGGTCCGCCTAACGGGTACGCGAACAGTTCCTTTCCGCTGCCTGGGTCAGGAATAGGCTGAATCTCCTGCTGCGTGAAGCCGCACAGTCTGCTCCCTGCCGACGCCTCATTACACTCGCTTCACCCTGCCGGCACCTTGCTTGTGCATAAACGGGCAGCGTTGTATAATAAAAATGTCGTCGTGGACAGTCTGTTACGTGTAGGTGCTCTCTCACCTGCTCGTGCCTGGAAGTGCTCCAACACTTTCAGGTCACGGCGACTTTTTAATTTCCACCTATTCCTAATTATAGCTTTTTTGAGGTGAATTGCAAGGTATGGGAGAGGGGTAGTGTGAATAAACCGTCTTGTCCGCTTCAGGTGTCATGGAAACATGACGAGAAAATTCTGTATCTCGGGGAATTTCGCGAACGCATTATCAGACGTCTGACCAAAAAGCAGATCGCCGAAACCTTTATTTACCCGGAAATTAAAGAAGCCTTGAGTCATTATATACAGGGTTATTCGGTTGCCGCATGAATACCCTGCGCTTCAGATAAAGGATGGATTAA
Source organism: Desulfosporosinus orientis DSM 765 (assembly GCF_000235605.1). Taxonomy (GTDB): domain Bacteria; phylum Bacillota; class Desulfitobacteriia; order Desulfitobacteriales; family Desulfitobacteriaceae; genus Desulfosporosinus; species Desulfosporosinus orientis. The sequence goes on along the minus strand of NC_016584.1, from coordinate 3,230,325 downwards.
CAAAAGTAAACCAGACAATTTTCCTAAGTGCCCTGTTTTTGAATTCGAGTGGACTGAGACAGCCTTCTGAGAGGATTCTCCGCTCGCTAAAGGTGACAACCGGCACAAACATGTCCCAGAACGCGACAATAAGTCGCGTTCTGGGACATGTTTTAGTTCGGTGATTTCCCCGTTCTCTGTTTTCCGTTTTAAACCGATCCCCCATACCGCTTCAATGTAATCCTAGCCGGAGGCATCCCGCAATTTCCTGCGCAGATGACTGATGTGCATTTTCAGCGAGCTTTCCGTACAGTCTGGCGTATCTCTGCTGATCCGGTCAAGGAGCAGGGATTTGTAAAGAGGTTTCACAAAGGGGCGTTATCAGGATTTTTCAGATTATCTGATCGGGATATACAGATCTATCTCCGAATCGGGATGGTCATAGCCCAAAAAACGCCCGTCATACAGCTCGAAGTCCTCCCGCCAGTCCAGCTCTTCCTTTGTGGTGAGAAACCAGGTGCCCCAGATGTAGTCAAAGGTCTGGAGCAGCCTCCTCAGGGTGCCGCGGTGGGTAAACACCGCATAGCGCCCGCCGGGGATGACCTTGGGCACAAAGGGCCCGGCCAGCCCCTCAAAGGACGACACCTCCGTTCCGGCCACCTCGGTGAAGAGGATATCGTCATTCATCGTGTACAGGGTGTTTTCCGCGCAGGCCTCGCAGATACCGAAGGCCCGCCCCTGGGGGATTCGGTTGGGTATTTGGGGATAGAGGGAATTGGCGCACTCCCAAAGCTCCCGCAGACGGTTGTCCCGCAAGGTGGTTTCTCCCCGAAGCCCGGCGACCTTGATCTCCGGCAGCTCCACAATTCTGGGATGTACCGTCACATTACAGGCCAGATGCTCCAACAGTCCGGCATCCAAGCGTTCCTTGCCGGCAATGAAGGTATCCAGGCGGTTTTGGCGATAGGTCTGGGGGCTGACTTTAAAAACGGCTTTGAAAGCCCGGCTGAAGGCTTCCGGGGAATCAAAGCCGTTTGCCATGGCTATATCGATAATCTTCCGGTCGCTATAGAGGAGCTTCTTGGCGGCCTCCGCCAAACGGCGCTTTTTGATATAGCTGCCGATACTCTCCCCCAGGACGGCTGTGAACTGCCGGTTCAAATGGTAATAGGAGTAGCCCGCCGCCGCGGCCACCTCTTCTACCTTGATATCGCCGCCCAAATGATTTTCAATGTATATCACGGTCTGCTTCAACGCCTCCCGGTAATCCACAGCCATCCTCCTCACTCTTTAATACAGGGGCTGCCAGGCGTAAGTTCCCGGCAGGGCTATCTCCCTGTTGATTTGTATCGTCCCGGCCTGATTGGCCAGCGGCTGGGCGATAGCGTAGGCCTGCCAGCCGTTTTCCGCCCGTCCTCCCCAGCAGAGGTCGATCATGCCGTCTGCAGGCGAAATCACCATGCTCTTGGTGGTTCCGAAGAATTCCTCAAAGTAATGGCAGCAGAGTCCCTCCGGATACTTCGCCAGCAGCATGCTCTTAAGCTGTTCCTTGGTTACTCCCCTCCGGCCGGCAAGCTGTCGGCTGATATAGTCGTACCGCCTGGCCGAATGGGCCATCACCTCCGGCTCCACATCCCTAAGCTCGGGCAAGACCGCGTGATTTGTGGCGTAGAGCAGCTGCTCCGGGGAATCGGGGCCAATCCGACGGACTGCGGTGCGGCCGTCCAAGGTTTCATATAATGCGGCATAGCCTGCCTTATCCATTAAAATCATATTAATATTATAAGCGATGGGCATGCCCTCCAGATAGGCCAGGGATTCGCCTACATCCTTGCAGTTTTCCAGCAGGGCGCGGACAACCGCCCAAAACTGGAGACCCTTGAGCTTCGGTGCCCGCATAGAAGGCGGCGCTCCCACCGGAAAGCCGCAGGAGCTCATGGTGACGGCCAGTCCATGTTCGTTAAAGCCGTCGTCCCTCCCGAAGTGAAGCACCCCTGTGCCCATGTGGGTGTATTTCCCTGTCACCCTGGTTTTGAGCAGAGTGAAGTCCTCCGCTTCGTGATTGAACTCGTAGTTGCGGGCCAGCAGAGGTTTCCCCTCTGCGGCAAGACCGGGCAGCACGGCAATCTGGCTGCAGCGGGGCAAGAGATAGGTCATCCCGTAGAAAAAGATCTCCTCGGGCTGAACCGCCAAGGCATCGGCGAAGCCGCAAAGCTCTTCGGTAAGGCCGGGACACCAGCGGTCGAAAAGCCTTGCCCCTTCTTCTGCCTGCCTGGGGCCAAAGTTGTCCACGGCGGCAGTATGCGCTGCTCTTAATGGCGGGATTGAGGCGGTCATCCTTCCTAACTGATATCCGATTTCATAGCTCGTTCCGCTCAGCTCTGCGGTATGGGTCTGCAGTGTCAGCATCCTAGGTCCCCCTCCTTCGTTTTCTTCAGTTTACCGGAGTAAGGGAGAGCCTGCATGATATTTTCTGCTGTTTTGCCGCCCAGGTTCTTATGCACCCCGCATCTGCTCAAGCAGAGATTGTTTTTTTAGGCCGCGGCTTGCTTTGTATGATTTCCAGCTCTTCATTCTCTGCCGGCGCTGTCAAGCAGCATGAAAGGCTGCTCATTAGTTGTCTTCCCTTGGGCGAGCCGCCAGTTTAACCGCATCAACAATCTTTTGATAGCCCGTACAGCGGCACAAATTACCCGACAGGCCGCGCCGGATCTCTTCCTCGCTGGGATTCGGCACTTTAGCAAGGAGTGCTTTGGCCGCCAACACCATGCCCGGGGTGCAATAACCGCACTGGATGGCACCAGCCTCGATGAAAGCCTGTTGAATGGGATGAAGCTGATCTGCCCCCCCTACCCCTTCAATCGTCAGCACCTCCCGGCCCTCTGCCTGAATGGCCAGGACCAGGCAGGAGTTAACAAGTTCTCCGTCCAAAAGCACACTGCAGGCCCCGCAGTCCCCTTCCCCGCATCCTTCCTTGGTTCCTGTGAGTCCCATGACTTCCCGGAGGAGATAAAGGAGTGTACGGTCTTCTTCAACCTGAACGGCGACCGGACTGCCGTTGACAATTAATCGAACTGTTTTGGCGGCCATTGTCCACCCTGCTGTTTAAAAGTAAGCGCAAAATAATCCCCACATTGAATTTGGCGGGGATTATTTTGCGCATTCCCCATATTCCCAGCAATTTAGCTTCTGTATGATTTTTGTAGACCATTATTGAGGAATTCCCTTATTATGTATTTTATCAACATCATTTACTTAATTTGACTGCAAAATGGATATACCTCCCCTACCCCCAAATTAATCCCTCTTATTTAGTTGCCTAATCTCTATGCGCTACTCAAAACTAATTCGACTTTGTACTTCAACTGATATAGTCCCTTTAATAAAAGCCTCACCATTTCCCGTTGGGTTTTAATGTGCTTTCTAAGTCGTCTTAATAAAAATAATTGTAGGATGTTTGAAGCAATAAATATCAAATAGAGCACAGCTTCTATGGCCCTCCCGCCATGTACAAAGCAATGCTCTAAACCACATTCATTTTTCAAGTTATTGAAGATTGAGTTCTCAATATCCCATCGTGCTCTTATTATTTTAAACAATGTTTTGAGCGTCATATCCATACAAGTCGTTACAATCATAATCTGTGAACGTCTCTTGTCTTTATGCTTCATTGCAAATTTCACAAATCGTAAAGGTTGCTCTACATTATCCATAGTAAATGTTGATTCGTAAATTTCAACTTTCTTAAATCCTTTTTCATCTTCCCAAATATCAACCGCTACTGACTTATTTGTTTTCTTTTTGACGAACCGCAAACTCCTATTGTTATTATTTTTTGCCCTCACAATTGTATCAATATCGAGATTTCTACAGTGGTTAATCCAAACGGAATTACAGGCGAGAGCATCGTAAACGACAACATCAATCAAATTCTTATGTCTCTTCATGATGCTTGAAATCAGCCTTTTCCCCACGTTCAACTCTCCTTCATCTTTTGAGGAAGGATCTTGTCCGGGCTTGTACATCTCAAAGCCAATAACCAGTTTAGGTCCATTCCCTACTGTTGACATGACAGCGCCACTGTGAAAGGAATGGGTCTTATCGCCTTTAGTGTTTTTCAAGCATTCTGGACAACATTTCTTATTGCCCCGAAGAATTTTGTTCCGTCTATAGCTGCCACAGTATATCCATCAATTGTTCCGTTTTCAAAAACCTTATTCTCAACTGACTTCTTTATAATGTGATAATTAATTTGGTTTAGGCCGTTTATATCAATTACTTTAAGTGTGTCTCTGATCGCATCAATCTGCGGCAGCCTTGTTCCTCGGGGATACAGCTTACTAAATTCATGATTTTTAATCATAAAATTCAGTTCATTAAAGCTTTTAATTCTTAGCAAAAAACCAAAAAGTACAGGCAAAATCACTTGACCTGTACTATAAATTGGGTTAACTCTTCCGTCAGTCAGCTTATTCAAGCCATGATCAATCTGATAAACATTCTTCATGTATTTTACCAATTTTAACAAGTAGTTTTTTCTCATTTCAACCTCTTTTCTCCTCTGATTTTAGCAGAAAGGGAGGTCTGACAGAAGTTGAAAATCTCCGAATTTGATACACTTTTGTAATTGGCAAAAATGTCATTAATATCAATGCTTTGACTATGGTAGAGGCTAAAGTGCTGGGTGATGATGCCAAATGTTATCATAGTCAACCACCTCAGTTCTCTTTTTGTTTAATTCTCATGCTACCGCATTCTAAACTTTTCACATAGGATCAAAATCGCTCTATGTCAGCAGATCTGGGCACAGCTAATGCATTGAACGTATATCTTTGATTAAAAAACCAGTTGGTTTGTACACTTTCTCAGATGACTAAAACCCAATAGTTCAATTTTCTCTTTCCATAATAATCCCAAGTATAATCCCTACTTTTAACGCAGCATAAACATTAAACCTTACTTCCTGGGCATCAAGGCTGCATCCGGTAAGTTCTTCCACTTTACGCAAACGATATCGGAGGGTATTGGCATGGATATACAGTTTTTTTACCACTGTCTGGATATCTCCACCTGAAATGAAATAATACCAAAGAGTTAATAGCAGATTACTATCATGTTGTTGGTCATACCTAAAAACCGAACCAAGAGTCTCGTTGAAAAAGTCACGCAAGTCCTGCTCTCTTTGATTATAAAATAGACGGCTTGCTCCTAATTCCTCAAAAAAAGCCAGTTTTTCTTCTCCACCTAATAATTTGCCCATTTCTAAGGCTACTTTCGCCTCTTGATAACTGCGGTAAAGCAATGGTGGATCAAAATAAACGTTACCAACTCCGGCCCAAAGTTCCACATCGCTTAATATTCCCTGCAATTCCGCGTAAGCTTTGAGAGGGGTTTTTTTCCAGTTACCACTGATTTGACCGTCTTTCTCTCTTGTCTTTCTCTGGTAAGGGAACAGGGCTATAAGACATTTTCCTATCATTCCTGTCACAACCCCAGGATATTTGGCGAGAAGAAAGTTCTCAGCCGTAGGGCGAACATCGGAAAAACTATGTCCGCGAACTTTCATCTTCCCTTCCATAATGACAACAATATGTGCTGTTGCAAGGTTCCATCCCCACATCTGTCCTATTGTCTCGGGATAAACGGAATTATTGAATAACAAATTGAGTAGGGATTCATCTCGCAAGTACTGCTTTAACTCTATCTGCTCCTGCCTCTTCATAATTTCTACCAACATAGCCGAACAAAGAAATTCTATGCTCTCGATTTCCTCAGATAGTAAGTTATTATTATCTGTGAGCACCCACAAATAACCCTCCTTCTTCTGATTAGCTATAGGCCAACAATAGAAGAAGTATTTCATCCCTCCAAACGTAATGAATCCCTTGGTCATTTCGTTAGAGCCTACAACAAGACTAGGCAGCAATACCTTTTCCTGAGGAGAACCAGACTGATTTTGCGGAACATGCCAACATTGCACATTTCCTTGTTCATCGGTAACAAAGACAATTCTCTCTAATTTCTCCATTAACAGCCGGCTTAGTCCTATCAAGCCGCATTTCTCTGTCTGAGCCCGCGCAATTCGTTTTACCCATTCAAGATGACTTTCCATTTCGGCCTCCTCGAATCAATCTTTATTCATTTCCAATATTCCGAATAAATCTTATTGAGGGCTTGGTAATTAAAACATCGGCAAACCCCAGAACAGAGTTACATGATTCTATCGGGTCAGGCTCGCTAGGGAACAAGTGACCAAGCGCATTAACCGGGCAAGCCGCTACACAGGCTGCTGGGAGTCCATTGTCCAGACGATGTGAACACAAATTACATTTGTCTACCCTGCCTGTTAGCAAGGAATATTTCGGAACATGAAATGGGCAGGCATATGTGCACTTTCTACATCCGCTGCACAGTCTTGGATCGTGCAATACAATGCCATCTTTGCGTTTCCTATAGGTTTTTTGAGGGCATACGCGAACACACTCCGGATTTTCACAATGATTACAACTCAATGATAGAAAATAATGCTCCCCGGAAATTTCGGATACTTCTTTAAGCCATCGCCATTGCTCACTGCCTTGTGAAGCAAATTCATTACGGCAAGCTATCTCGCAGCTACGACAGCCTAAACATAGATCCGGGTTAAACAAGAAGCGCCAAGCCATTCCTTATTCCTTCTTTACAGTTTAAAATTATATGTCTATTTTACCATTATCGAAAAAACTTCGCACATCCTTGCCATAGTTACAGAGTACGGGGCCAATGCCCCGTACTCTCTCATGTAGTAATTATCCATTAGAAATAAACTAGTTATTTATTTTTCTTACTTAAAATCTTGGAGCATTTCACGAAGGATTTCTAAATCCCAAAGGAGAATCCCCCAAATCAATTCAATCATGCCACTGTAAAAACCAATGGATTCACTGGAGTGAGCGTCATTAAAAAAATCCTCGATCCACGTTAGCGGATGGTTTGAGATAAAGTCTATCTGCCGCTCTATCATTACTGGAATAGAACTCTGATTGTTATTAATTATTGTCTTTGCTAAAGCATCACTTACCGTTGATAAGAACATAAGTTCTAATCCCATATGGTCTTCCGGCATCTGGTACTTGCGCTTGATCTCAAATCCGTCCTGCTGATACGCTTTACGAACTTGTAAGGTAGGCCAACCGAAGAGCAGTTTTTCCGGAGTCCTATAGACAGATTCCCACGGGGGGGCTTTCGGTTGACCAGGCCCGATGAAAAGACTTGTGAATTCTAACTGAATTTCTTGACTCGCTTGGGAAGCCGGCAATTTTTCAAGATACTCCGTACAATTAATTAGTCTATCAAGCCCGCTCTTCATCTTATCGTTGGCTGCTTCTAAAGGAAACTGCTGCCAAAACTCTCGTTGCATAGCCTCTGTACCCTTATCCGGTATAGATTCAAGCAGACAATTTCCCAAGAAGTAGTAAAGCTTTGTGCGTAAGCCGCATACTTCTTCCCAAGATGACGTCATTATCACTTACCTCCAAGTTGTTGAATGGTATTTCCTCCGATAATTTTAGTCTTTCCGGATTCACCCTTCGTGATCCATTGAAATCCAAACCTGAAAACCAGAGTACCAGCTGAAATAATGCCAAGGAAAATGAGGATCTCAACAAAAGTAGGAGCATAGTATCCTTGAGCAGCCCAGATATTAGGGACAAAAGTTGAATCTACGCCTTGGTTGTACTGGCCTAGCGTTACACCTAATGCTCCTGGTACCATGGGGTATATAAAGCCTGAAAACAGCAGCCATACCCGTTTGAAGAATACACCGATCACAATTAACGCTGAGGCTAAAAGGACAATACTTTTCTTTTCGCGGTTTTTCGCAAAAAGCAATAATAAGAAAGGAATCAGCAATCCCAATATCATTTCTCCCCAGAAGAAAGGTGCCAAACTGCCGCTGAAAAGAAGGGACAGGTCTTTCATTACAGTAGCCTCGCCTGGAAATACTAAGGTTAGTATTTCACATCCTATAAAAAATGCATCTACTGCTACGAAAACGGCCAGAAGCCCGGCAAGGCTGCTGAATAGCTTATCGTCCATTTTAAACTTGCCTGAACGGTTCAGCGCCCAGAGAACGATAAGAAGAAGTGCAAGGCCGGAATCCAAGGCCGAAGCGACAAATATCGGCGCCATTAATGCGCTGTGCCAAGCGACTCTTGATATCATCAAACCAAATATCCAAGCAGTAACGGAGTGGACTAATATGGCAACCGGCAAGGCAATTCGAGACATGATGGTTATTTTTCTTTGATCCGGATTAGACTGAGTCATAAAATACAGGTAAAGGACAGAAATAATCAAATAGCACGTGATAACAATTACATCCCACATAAGAGGAGACCTGAATTGGGGATGGATAATAAGGTTCAATAACCTTTGCGGTTTCCCGATATCAACCACAATAAAACCTGCCGCCATAACAATGCAGGCTACGGAAAGCAGTACTGCAGGCAGTGATACTTTCTTAAACGAGGGAATATTAAATACGGTCGCCGAAGAGGATACAATTAATCCTCCTGCGGAAAGACCCACAAAGTACATAAATGCTGTAATATAAAGACCCCAGGAGACAACATTGCGCATCCCTGTCACGATAAGTCCGTTCGATACCTGGTAAATCCAGGCGCCCAGCCCGGCCAGAACAAGCAAGCCTAGTATTCCAACCCAAAGAAAGTTCTTATTCTTGTTTTCCATATTCTCACTCCTCCTTTAACGCAAGTAATAAACTTGTGGTTTTGTTCCTAGTTCTTCAAGAAGCCGAGTAGAAGCTTTCTTGCGGATCGCTTTGGAAACTTCACTGTTCGGGTCGTCCAAATCCCCAAATTTACGGGCTTTGGCTGGACATACCACTACACACATCGGCTCCAAGCCTACGTCTGTCCGTTCTTTACACATTGAACACTTTTCTGCAACCCCTAATGGGCGTGCCGGAGCATCTCCGTAGTTAAAGTCAGGCTGCCGGACTGCCTTCTGCCAGTTAAACACCCGCGCATTGTACGGGCAAGCAGCCATGCAATATCGACAGCCAATACAACGGTCATAATTGATGAGGACTCTTCCGTCTTCCGCCTTATAGGTGGCTCCGACCGGACAGACTTTAACGCACGGAGCATTTTCGCAATGCATGCAGGCCATAGGTCTCCATGATTTGTTAAGATTAGGGAATTCGCCGCTAGCGCTGTCCAAATTCTCGCCGCCTTCGGTAATAATACGATTCCACAGCATCCCCATTGGCACATTATTTTGCATTTTACAGCCCATAGCACAGGTATGACATCCCACGCACCGGCCGACATCTATCGTTATTCCCAGCTTTGTCATATCATCACCCCTCCACTCTCTTTACTTCGACCAACGTATCTAAATATGGAATTACTTTATTGAAAAATAATTTTTCTCCTCTAGGATTCAAATTCGAGTTGGTAACCTCTTGCAAGTCACCTTGCTTGAAGTAGCGTGACCACCAACCTTCGGGAATCTGAATCATGCCGGGACGCATATCATTCACAATATTGCATCTGCATTGGAATCTGCCACGGTCATTGAATACTTCAATGAAATCATTGTTGCTGATTCCTCTGGCTTGAGCGTCCTTAGGATTGATTCTGATAATAGGTTCGTTTAAGATTTGATTTATCCAGCGGGAATTAGAGAAAGTTGAGTGGGCACGGAAGCGGGAATGAGGTGTTCCCAGCATCAGCGGGTACTTTTTGAAAAGAGGGTTGGAAGGAGTTGCTTCATTTGGTTCTTCCCAGATTGGGAACGCACAATTATTTTCTATGAACACCTCGTTATAAAGCTCAATCTTGCCCGACTGTGTCCCGAATTTGTGATCGAGATACCCTACGAAAGGTGTGTTCGGGACATTCAATTTCAATACATATTTATTGGCTTTCAGTCCCTCAATCGATATTCCCTTAAACATAGGATCCGGCGATTTTAAGCTATTACGCGCAAATTCTTCGGGGGTTTTGGGAAGATATTGGTCAAGTCCCATTCTTTTGGCAATTTCCTGTTCAATTTGGAAATCTGACTTGCTTTCAAACAAAGGCTCAAGAACTTTCTCCTGCAGCAATACATGGTTGCGGTCAGCTGTCAGATAAGCAATGTCATACTCCGATTCTAAAAAGGAGCAGGCAGGTAATACAATGTCTGCGTAATTTATACTATCGCATTGCTGATTGTCGACACCCACGATGAATTCCAGGGATTTTACCCATTTTATAGTTTCATTCATATTAGTTAAGAATTGATGAAGAGTATTTCCTTGGAAAAAGTATCCCTTAACCGATGTTGGTTTCATTGGATATTCAGCACTAGATGTAACCTCAGCAGGCGCACTCTGAAATTGCGGCGGCAATGGCCACGGCGGCATTGAGAAGGCAGCAAAGTGAGCATAGTTGGTCATGTGGTTTGTTGCACGACCTGTTCCGCCGCCTACACGTCCGATATTTCCTGTCAAACCGGCAACCATGGTTCCCAAACGACCGGTGGTGTCTGAATTATACCACTTATCCGGACCGCCTACGCCCCATTGAATTGCTGCCGGTCCGCCGAGAGCATATTCCTTGGTTAAATCGGTAATAACTTGTTCCGGTATTTCCGTAACTTGGGACGCCCAGGCAGGAGTATAATCCTTCACATGCTCGATAAAACCAGTGAGGACAGTTTTGACTGTAACTCCGTTAACAGTATACTCACCCTCTAAAGCAGGCGTAATTCCTGGAGTATCAGAAGGTTTAGCCGAATTGGAGTTTTTATCCCATACAAGGTATTTGTCACCTTCACGCATAATGGCTTTGTTATCTTGACGGATCAAGAATGGAGCGCTTGTATATTTACTAATATAATCTGCATCATACCATTGATTATTGAGTATTAAATTAATCATGCCTAAATATAAAGCGCTGTCCGTTCCGGGACGGATAGAAATCCATTGATCGCACTTTGACGCGGTTGTGGAATAACATGGATCAATACAAACCATTTTTGTACCTTTTTCTTTGGCTTCAAAGAAAAAGGCGGAATCGGTAAGAGAAGTTTCCAATAAATTATTACCGACTAAAATAACCATATTGGAATTTACCCAGTCAGTAATCTCGTTTGTACCGGTATCATTGACCCCCATGACCATAGTCATGCCGCTTGCTTGAGCCAAGTCGATCCCAGCAAATGCCAGCGATGGGTTCTGGAAACCTAACAATGCTGCCAAGGAATTGAAAGGGTACTGGACGTTGGAGCTTTGTCCTAATAATATTGACTTTGCACCATATTTCTCTATCATTTCCGTGAATTTGTCAGTAACGGTCTTCAGGGCTTCATCCCAGGAGATAGCGACAAACTTGCCTTCTCCTCTTTCCCCAACACGTTTTAAAGGAGTTTTTAAGCGGTCCGGACTGTAATTGCGTTCAATTTCACTCAGTCCCCGGAGACAACATTTTTTTTGAGCCATATCCGGCCAGTCGTTTGGCTCAAGTTTCACTAATTTCCCATCACGGACAGTGCACTTATAAGAACAACGACCTCCACAGTTTGGGGGATGAAAAGTGTAAGCAATTTTCTCTTGCCCCTCGCCTTCCGCCGATGCTGGACGAATCCAGTCGGTAAAAGGCGTAATACCCACGATTCCTAAAGCAGTGACCCCTCCACTTGCCTTAATAAAATTCCGCCTTGAGATCTCCATTCAAGTATCCTCTCTTTCGTTGAAAAATAGAGTTCAATTAACTATACGATGAATTTAAAGTAGATAAAATTGTAGCTGAGGCTAAAAAAAAGGATACTCATTTGTTCATTTTCGCTTTATTGCTTATCTCATATTTTTATCAAGTTGTAGTTTAGTATAATTTTTTTATAAAAAGTTTGTACTTTGTTACTAACAATGAACAATATTTGCTAACTGCGAACAATATTTACAAATGTCTCATGGAAGGCCATATCAAAAACTCCATTGGTAGCTTTCCCCATATCGGTTTCACGTCCGCCTATTAGGTTGTTTATGCTTTTTACGTTTAAATCCTGCCTGGCCGAACAAACAACAATATTATCAGGAAACTCTTGGCTCACTTTGGCTTTTAACGTAATTTCGCCCCATTGGTTATAAACGGATACCTGATCCCCGGAAACAATTTTCTTTAATCCAGCCAATTCCTTGTTCAAAATAATTTCATCTCTTACTTGTCCTTCAAGTAACCAACTTAAATTTCCAAATTGAGAATTAAGGCGATCCGCTTGGCGCACACAGATAAGACGATATGGATAACTTTCCGGTGGGGATACCGGTGCTATTATACTCGGTATTTCCGGACAACCAAGTTCCATCGCTTCGGGGACGACGAATCTATACTTTCTTTGTAGTTGAGAATTATCTGCTAACTTCTTTAGCGGAATTTTTTGGGGGCCATTTTTTAATTCTTTATAGGTGTCAATTCCCAATTGCCGGCATAATTGCGGGGGAACTGCCAGGCGAAGCCAATCTGATATTGCACGATCTGCCGGAAACGGACAAACTCCAGGGAACGCTTTATTTAGAACCCGTGATAGTGCTTGGGCAATTTCCAACTCAGAACGTACCTCTCCCAATGGTGTAATCGCTTGTTCGTTCAAACCAAGCCACTGGTGCCAGCCTCCTGCTATAATATCTTCCATCTCAAATAATGTTGCAGCCGGAAGGACAATGTCACTATAGCGTGCTGTCGGAGTAAGGAAATGTTCTGTTGTTACAATCAAATCCAGACTGCTCATCATCTTCCGAAAAGCCTGAAGCTCAGTTCCTTGGACCAACGGATTGCTTTGCGTGACCCAAAGCATTCGGATGCCGGGGTCAAGGGCCTTATGATGAAGCATGAATGAAGAGAAATTCATCTTCCGATTATTTATTAAATCTGAGCCCCATATATCATTAAACAAAAAATCCACGGAATGTGAGGTGTAAATTCCCCCTCCGCAATCTTTCATAAGCCCACCAGCAACAGCAAGTGCATGTATTGCGCGAATATTTTGTCCGCTATTGGTATACTTTTGTAACCCTTTACCAATCCAAAATACAGTTGTCGAACAACGGCGTATTTCGTTTGCCAAATACGTAATTACTTCACCAGAAATTCCAGCCACATTACGCATTTGTTCTGGATCGGTTTCCAAAAGCCAGTCCCGTAAATTTTCCCATCCTTCCGATTCACGAAAGAGAAAATGATAGTTTAGACTGCTTTTTAACATCAATTCACGTAAGATAGCCAAGGCAAGCGCACCATCACCACCTGGTTTGACGAAAATCGCTTTGTCAACTTTGTCCGCTGTTACTGAAGGAAACACATCAATAAGGATAACTTTCGTTCCCCGATTTCGCGCTTGCTGTAGAATTCTCATTTGATGAATTGCAGTTGAGGCAGGGTTTACACCCCAGAGAACAATCAGGTCTGCCTTTTTCATATCTTCGGGATCCTTTTGACTATACCCGCCAAAATCCAGTAATTGGGCATCTAATACTGCCCCCCCGCTATGCGGATTTTCAATTTGGGTAATCGGACTTATCGAAGACAGCATATGCGATAGAGAACGAGCTAACACTCCTGTATTGGCCTTCCCATCCAATAGTGCTAGAGGTAAAAGATTGCTATCCTTCTGGTAAATCTCGAGAATCTTCCCAGATATCTCTTGTAAAGCCTCTTCCCACGTTATCCTCTTCCAATTTTCCGAACCACGGGAACTTTGCCGTAAAGGATAGAGAATTCTATCAGGATGATAAGTATGCTCAGTTAAGCTATAACCTTTTGAACAAAGCGTGCCGAGTGTATAAGACTGAAGGGGATCACCGGACACCTTAATAAGCCGGTCATTGTCTACATGCGCTAATATACTGCAAGTATCATAACAATTAAGGGGACAAACGTGTCTGGTAATCTTCACAAACATCTCCTCCAAAAAATATGCATCAAATTACGTTATCCGTAAATGATGGGTATGGATCAAAACTCTTATAAATTTAAGTATGGATATTAATTTTCGAAAAACAAGCACTAGAAACTGGAAATAGCCTAAGGTTTTTTAACCACTTAATTATGATTTGAAAAGCCAAGAGATTTCAATAACAAAACTTAAAGTTCCATGATTAACGATAAATGAAACAGTAGCCCTTGCATTCAATCAATAAGAACGCAAGGGCTATTAACTGCTAAATCACAACATAAGAAGATGCGTAGACTAAGGCGTAATTCAAATGTCCGTGGCATATTCATTCGTGATCGAAACTATAGTGTTTTTATTAGATTTATAGCAACGTAATAAAATATCCGCGTGTGACAACATAGCCAGAAAAGCTTCAGCAGGATCTCCGGAGCAAATAGCGTCCAAAATCCTTTGATGAGCCTGAAGAATGTCTAATTTGCTGATGAAGTTTTCTATCAAGTGTATTTCTGGACGATCTGGAAAGCCTTTTTTGGAATCATTGAGATTGATTAAGTAGTTGTCTTCCAAAGATGAAATAAGAACGCGATGAAACTCGTTGTCAAGAAAATAAAACTCTTTGAACGAGATTTGTTCTAAATCAGAGCTACGCATTTTTTCGACTAGCGCTTTTAACTGCACAACATAGCTACTGTTACCCTGTGACTTGTACGTTTCGGCCAGACGAGCAGCGCAATAGCCTTCAATTGCACTACTGAAATGGTACAGCTGCAAAATCTCATCTTCCGTTAAGTAATGCATCCGGAACCCTCGGCTCGGCAGAATATCAATCCTATTTTCATCGCTAAGCTTATGAATCGCTTCTCGAACAGGTGTCCGAGACATATTAAGCTCTGCTGCAATATTATTTATAAAATATATTTCTCCATATTTTATTTTGCCTTCATTAATCAACTCGTTGATGTATACATAGGCTTCATCTTTTAATAGATTAATGGAAATCGCCTCCGTACTTCTATTAAAAAAATATTACAATCATAAGGTATAAACGCTAAACCATCATAAACATTCAAATTTAATTATATTATTTTGGTGGTATAAACACAAGACTATAATATTAACATATTAAATTAAAGATAGTTAAAAGACCGTTGACGGACTATTTTAAACATTGTATACTTCTTAATAAACAAACCGGTATATCGGTATATCGGTATATCTAACTAAAAAGGAGGGTAGTGAACTTTTTCCTGATCAATAAAGATTTGGAGGATGAAATTAAATGGATAATCAAGCAGCAAGGAGCAAAATGAATCCTTGGTTTATACTAATTATCATACTATTAGCTACAACAGCGGCTCCACTGGCAATGTTCAAGGTTCCAACCGTTATGCCTAATATAATGGCGGAGTTCAACCTGAATGCGGCACAAGGTGGTTTTGTATTCTCATTTTTTTCTCTAATACCTATTTTTATCTCAATTCCTGCCGGAATTATTGTTGCAAAGTTCGGTAACTGGAAACTAGGCCTGATAGCCTTGATCTGTCTAGTGATTGGATCCTTGATAGGTGTTTACTCTAATTCGCTTACTCCAATGCTGATGAGCAGAGCAATAGAAGGTTTTGCTATGACCATGCTTGCAACAATAGGTCCTAACATTGTGGCACAATTGTTTTCACCTGAGCAACGTGGCAAAGCAATGGGAATTTTTCTTTGTTACATTGCTTTGGGTCAAACGGTTATGTTTAATGCCGCTCCGAGTATTATCGCTTCGTTTGGTTGGCGTGGCGTTTGGTGGTTCACCGCCATTTATTCGCTATTATTCATCATATTGTGGTTCCTATTTCTAAGAAACGTAGATTCACCAACAAATCAAGCAACGGGAGAGGCTGCAGAAAAACTTCCATTTGGTCAAGTGATTAAAAATATGGACATTTGGATTATCACTCTGGTTTTTTGCATGTTTATGGTTTCACTTCAGGGTGTTATGATCTTTCTGCCTACCTTCCTTGCCAAAGTTAAAGGCATGGAAATGGGCACCGCAACCCAATTAAGCGGATTAATAGGCCTAATTGGTCTCTTTACACTTGTTCTCGCAGGCACGCTCTCAGATAAATTGAAATCCCGTAAATGGTTAACTGTGGTACTCATGATTATCAGTGGTTTAGTTTATGCTTCGATTCCTAACTTCCCTGCTTCAATCGTGATTGCAATTGTTCTCGTTGGAATTTTTCCCAATATGGTTCCTCCGGTTATTTTTACAGGTGCTTCCGAGGTGGTTGATGACCCAAGAACGATGGGTTTAGCCATGGGTATTTTGACTACAGGACAGTTTATAGGTCTTTTCATGTCTACACTTCTCTTTGGTATGTTCGTAGATACACTTGGATGGACACAAGCCTATTACTTTGCCGCAGCTGTTTCTATATTTGGTGGTTTGTTGATGATAGGCGTAAGGAAAATTTCTAGGTAATATATATATTCGTAAGAAAAACTCAAGTAACGATTTAAAAGAGAGCTTGAAAGTTATGAAATATACTACTAATAATTAAAGGAGGACTGTTTAATGTCACTTAACTATTTGCCAAATATGAACATTAATCAAGTCAAAATATTAGAAGAAAAAACGAATATTGCTTTGTTGCCTGTTGGTCCAAACGAAGTTCACGGCCAACATCTGCCGGCGGCGACCGATGTACTCAGTGCTATCGATTTGGCGGAGAGAACTGCAACAAAATTACAAAATAAAGGCATGGAAGCACTGATAGCTCCGCCACTAAATTATGGACTAGCTGATGTTGCCAACGTTTTTGACGGGAACACTACCTTAAGATATGGAACCGTGGCTAATCTTTTTGAAGATATTTGCTTGAGTTTAGCTAAATGGGGTTTTAACGAAATCGTAATTATCAGCGGTCATGCCGAACCAAGGAATGCTGAAGCGATGATGGAGGGAATTAGAAGGGCTTCAGAACAAAATGAAAAAATTAAAGCGAAGTTATCTGAATGGTTTTTCAAAGGATTGCCCCAAGTAGGTTCAATATGCAAAGGAGCTCACCCAGAATGGGATCTTCATGCCGGTGAAATCGAAACTTCCTTCATGCTTCTGAAATATCCTGAATTGGTAGATATGGAAGCATTGAGCAAGCTGGAGCCCAACTGGGAGGGAGAGCACCTTTTCGAACGCCTCGCTCATGGCAAAGATAACTTCGCTGATGCGGGCGCTCCCTTGGCATATTTCGGCGATCCGCGAATAGCTACTAAGGAAACTGGAGAAAAATTACAAAACTTTTTCTCTGACATTATCGTTGAAGAGGTACTTGAACTGATCAAATAAAACAGGATTTCGATGGTGAATGTGCCACGACGTACAATTACAGTCTAGTGTGGTTCTCCAATAAAAAAAGCCGACCGAGGTGAATTGCCTTAAACTCACCCCAGTCGGCTTAAATTTTTACTCTGCTATTCAATTTCGCACTCTACTTCAGACCCATCAAGCAAACCGACAACTAACTTCCCATCGTTTACCGTTATCTTTTCCGTCAGTTTAATGTAAAGGTCTACATCAAACCTTTCTGCCATAAGCCCTACCGCAAACTCCACAAATAACTTTTCCTGCAAAGGGATTGTCACCAGAAGCATAATCAACCTTCTGAATCCCATGCTTCTCGGCATAAGCTCTCCTTCTCTCCATTTCAAGCTGGACTGCTTCCGAGGTGTCCTTATCAATAATGGCTGGATGGCTGTTCTCGACATAGTACGGAGGAACATCCCCATCGTTCTCAGCCCGCTTCTTCGAAAGGAAATCAATGGTGTAGGTCTTTTAAAGAAACGCATCCCCTTTGTATTTCTCGTTGTTCAGTATTTTTCGGATGCTGCTTTCGTACCACTTATACGTACTCTCCCATTTAGGAACCTTTTCTTTTTGAAGTTCTTTAGCTATCCAGTTGGGGCCTTTGCCGTTAAGATAATCATTGTAAATGGTCTAATCCAAGCAAACTATGGCCTTAGGAGCTATATAAAGCCTTGAATATGTATCAAATAATACAGGTCATTTTTCAGACACTAATTTCTGGACTCTATAAGATTCAATTTATGTTTGATAAAAGAATTGCATTAATAGCCATTTGAGCTATGAATACTTATTGGAATTCGACTCGACCACATGCACTATTAACTATGCGTTAAATATCTTTTTGATGAAGAGTTACATTGTATTGTTATGGTTTATCAAGCGGATTTGGCCAAAGATTCAGTAAGTCTCAGCATATTTCTCTAGTGCAGCAAGAACCTAAAAAAGCATTCCTTCTTCCCCATGTAATCCGCTTTCCCTGCTAAAATCCGCCCGAGCCTTCCAGCTACCATGGTGCAAAGTCATGGTTCAATTAGCCTTCTACGAAGTTCGGATACACTCTAATCAATAACCTGACCTTAATTTACCACGTTGCATGGGCCAAATGTACATGTTCACTTGCTGCATAGCCTTCATTACATTCCTTGAAATATTTCTGTTGTATCTCTTCAGGACCTAAATTATTCAGCAGTCGTAATCCCAGAAGAGCAAGTTCCGTGCTAAGTTTTGATGGATCAAATCCAGTGATCATGGTCTCTCCAATAGTCTTTGTATTTTTCATAATATATTTAATACGATTCGAGCCTTTGTCAGGATCAAAAGCTGATTTATCGTAATAATCGAATACAATCTCGCTAACGCTACTTGATAACCTTATAATAGCCTTGAGTGTTGACAATACAGACTCAAGTGGCAGGTAATGGGTCACTCCCATCCAGCTAAAAAAACTCCCTTGCCCTGAATCATATTTTGATTCTGAAAGGGCCGAAGCTAGATTGTCCTTAGTAAAATCTACCGGAATGTAGTGCAGGAAATCCGGTTTTTCAAGATTTAGACGGCCCAATAATTGGCGTTTTATTTCTTGCGTATAAGGCAAATCAAGCTCGAATACTTGGAGGCGATCTGTCAGATCAAGACGACGATAAGCAAAGGTATCAAGTCCTGCACCCAGGATTATATATTGTCTTATACCTTTCCGGATGGCTTCTTCAAGCCGTTCTTCAACAAATCGTGCTCTGGCTAGGACGGGACCAGCCATGATCCTCACAGCCAGGCGTAATGAGGTTGCGGCATCATTACATTCTTTTGCTAACTCCGGGGCCATTTCTGCAGCGGATTTAATTAAATGTTGTTTAAATGCTTCCCGAACTTCCTCAGGTATTAAATCATAAGCAAGTGGATCATTAAATATTTTCGTATTATCATAAACTGCGTGAAATCCTCGTAGAAATGCCATCATAAATGCTGTGCCACTAGGGTTTCTACTGACCATTAATATCCCTCCCCAGAAATAAACCTTTGGTTAGAAATTACTTTACCATGTTTAGTTAACCCAAATTAATGCTACAACATCACCTGTCGGCTAAGTCGGAGGGATTGCTCCCTCCTTCTCGCCTAAGAACTGTACGTGTCCCTTTCAAGACATACAGCTCAAGCTCTCATTTATCCGTCTGTCTTTATGATATTCCCACCATTTCTTACTTTACGTTTATCATCAAGACATTCGGCACGGTATATCCGCTGTTGCAATTTTTCTACATACCCGTTTACATGGAACCAGTCGGTTTGTTTCCGTTGGGTATCGGGAGGTAATGTGGACTTCTTATAATTTGAAGTTTTTCGCATCTGTTACCCCACTTTTGAAATCTTGCTTTTCGTTTTATTCCGTGTTGATTACCAGTTGGAAGTCAGCACCCTTTCAGGTATGTAATTTTTACATTATTCGCCCAGTTATTTCTTATTCCTGTTGGTTTGCATCATAGCGACCTTTGCTTTTTCCAACGCTCCTTTATCCTCTGGAGATTGTGTCTTCCTTGCGGTTGACCTACCGAAAAATCGGACTCCATAGGACTTACCAAGTTCAGCTTCTATTAGATACGGATGGGTTAGGTTCATTCAATACACCGGCAGATATGTAGGTAGTAACACACGCATATGGAAAGCTGCGTTTTCCAATCTGCAATACAGTGGTTAACATATCCCAGCCACTGCTGCTAATGACGATGCTTAATCATAAACCATACCATTCTTTCCCTCGCCCCCAGTTGCCATGGATACTAGGCAACCAGTTGGGCTTTTCCTCATGCAACCCACCCCGGAGTTACTCCCGACGCAGTTTCGGATGGGAATATCCCTACTACTAGGACATCAGACCTAAGTCTGCACTAATTTCAAGAAGAAGCCGCTTCTTGTCGCACGTCCATTATTAGCCTAACGATATTAACATATAACCTATTATTCATTGATAATTCTCGAACTAAATGAATTATTAATATCTTTATATAACCTTGTAAGATCACTATCCGTAAAATTTGAGTTGCAAGAAAATTCATTTCCATTACAATAAATACCATTAAACACTTCAATATCTAATTGTGAAAATCTTAATCTAACTGTAATAATGTTCTCCCTTTTCTTGCCATATTTACTTTTAAGTCTTTCTTGTAATTTAAGGACAAATACTTTTGTATCACCTTCATCACCACGCCATGCTGGATAAAACTCTTTGATACATTTTTTGTCAAAAATTTTAATTAAATTACTAATTAACATCTTAATTTTGTCATTAGCCATTTTAAATTTATTGTCGTTAAAAAACTCTTCATATTTCATGTAAATTATCACCCTTTTTGTATATAATTCTTACTCCATTTCTCCATGCAATAATCTAAACTGAAAGCAATACTTCTCTATCTTGCTCATCGTATGTAATTTCCCATTTTAGACATAATAGTTACAAGCTATTGACTAAATTTCTTAATATAGAAGGCCTTTATTAGCACCCTAACAACCTTAATCATTACATATCTTCTTTGCAAAGTAAGGGGAATATTGTCAGAAATCCACAGATAAGTTTTAACGTATAACACAGCGCCCTTCATGTTACTATATATTGGTTACGAAATAGGAGAATAATATTTCAGCTACTTACTCATCTTTGCTAATGGGATTTATCTCCGGCTTTTTAAACGAACTGACACAGGGATTTTTCTGACTTTCTAGTGAACCGAGCAACATATCTTAACATATCTTCTTCTATTGAATCAATGACTTCGGTTTTTCGCAAATCATTCATAAGTTAACTACCTATTCTCATAATTTCCTCAAAGATCTGAAAGTAATTGTAGGATTAACCTCATCAAAAGGCTTATCCGAAATTGGCCCGTGCGGGCCAATTTCGGATAAGCTTAGGTAAATGTCCCTTTGCATAACTTAATATTGTATAACTAAATAAAATAGTTCGTTATAGATACAAGGAAATTTAAGCCGCTGTATGAACCGATAAGCCTGAAGGAAATCTCACGGGCGTAAGTTTCGTAATACTGATATGATTTTTCGGAATAGCTGCCACATCGCGCAGGATCAAATCGACAGGGTGTCAGTCAATTACCAGCCAGACGCCATACACTCAGTTTCCCCTATTATCCGCCATTGTCTGTCGAGGAATTAATTATTCCATCTGTTGATTTCATCGATGGATGCTCTAATTGAGGTTATCATCTCATCAATTTCTCGCCTTAATTCTGTTGAGAATTGCATTTTGCCTTTGTCCGCATTGAGTTCAATGTACCCTTTGATTACCGTGACTTGATCACATAGCAATTTTAACAATGGTTTTGCACATGATAACCTTGGTTGTTGGATCAGATATATCATATTTTTTCACCGGATGTCACTTATAGTCTGTAGACTTAATGTCTGCAAAAATTCTATCATTCGCTTAAATACTTTGCCAATAAGGTGGTAATAAATAAGTGCCCAATATCAGGATTCTTTTCGGAGAACGGGTTCGGAAATTAAGACAAGACCTTGGTATTTCCCAAGAAGAACTGGCATTCAGCAGCAACTTACATAGGACATATATCTCAGACATTGAGCGGGGAACAAGAAACGTCTCATTAGATAATATTTATAAGATCGCAGTGGCTTTAGACATTTCTCCAAAGGATTTGTTTGATTTTTAAATATGCTGGGCGAAGCGCTCATGCTTGCCAATGGTATTTAAAAAACCTTGCAACTTCATAATCTGCAAGGTTTTTTAGATTCTTGAAACTAACTGCCAGTCCGACTTTGAAACGCGCGTTTCAAAGTCGGACTGGCTACCCTGTCTCTGCGAGATACTGGCCTAAATCTTCACGCAAATGTCCGAGGGAAGTCATCAAACCTCAGGTATCAATAGTCTGTCCGAAATTGGCCCGCGCGGGCCAATCTCGGACAGGCATTAGGACTACCGGTGCTGGGGATAAGCCCAATTCAATCGCTTAAGTTTTCGTATTTGTAATAAGGCTTTATTTACAATAGAGTGATTCAGCACAAAATGCCATTACGATACGTGACAACCGCCACTATAATCACAAAGGAGGCCTCTATGAATTTTCAAGAATTACAAAACCGATTATCCCAAATCAAAGAAATAGCCGTCATCAGCAGGAATGCCGAGATCGACGGTGTAATCTGCCATATCATGGGTATGGTGCTCCTTGACGATCGTACTTTGCAGATGCTGATTTTGGAATATGACGAGGCGTATCGGGAAAAGCTGGAGAATGCAGAAATTGCAGAATTGACCGTTTCACCTGGGGAATTAATGACTAACCGCATCGTACAGCGGGGCGACAGGAATCTGAAACCCACCCAGTGTTTTTGCTGCGTGGAAAAAGTCTGCTTTGGGGACTTGGAACTGACGACCAATGAAAGCGGCAGCGGCAAATGCGGTACAGAGCAATGGGATAAGGTAGCGTTGTTTACCCAATTTCTCTTAAAGGGCTGGAGTCCGGTGAGTCTTGATACAAAGGATATTGGCGCCATGTTTCTGACGAATCTGAATTTCGTGGGTACGTATGACGCTATTCCGGCGTTTGATACAGGAGTATCCATCCGTTTTTCCATGAGACGGAACAGCATACGCCATCTGGTGGAAATGCCTGTGACTTTGATTGTCGGCACTGAGTACCCGGATAAGCTGCATTTTACGGACAAGGTAAGCGGAGAGCAGCATTGGGTGCAGATTAACAGGGTTACCCTCTGCGACATGTGGACCGAGATGTCGAAGACATTTGATAATCCTCGGCTGAAGGAACAAGTATCCCCGGAGGAACTGGCCCGGAGTAAAGCGGAATTTGAGGAGCGCTTTTCTGAAATGTGCCCTAAAGGAATGTACTATCCGGTTATTGAGTATGAGTGTGAGGAGGATATCTCCCTTCAGTTTTATAGCAAGGGGTGGCTGGATGTGGAACCAATCCATAAGAACAGTGCTCTGGGCTTTTTCATGAAAACTGACGAACCCATGGGAAAACTGGGACTGAAACTGAAAGCCGATATTATACAAGAGCCAATGACGGCGAATACTGTAAGCATTGAAGCAGAGTTGTTCCAGTATAGCCAAGTTGATAAATCGGATGATATCGTAATAGCTTAGTATGCCTATATCTAGATGTCTAATGGGGCAGGAGGCGATTAAATAATGATTAGCCTCCTCCCCCATTAAAAATAATTGCCCGTCCTACTTTGAAATGCGCATTTCAAAGTAGGACGGGCAGTGGTTAACCTCATTCGTGGTACCCCTTTAATTTCTTATAGACATTCCTCAATATAATATAAAATATCAACAGCCCGAATAATTCCGATCGGCTTTCCACCGTCAAAAACCGGCAAAATATTAATTTTCTTAGTCATCATGATCCGAATCGCGTCAGCTACATCCTGTTCGGAATTAACAAACTCAGTGACTAAGGGGCGGATGGCATCGGAAACCTTAGTACTGACACTATGACCTAAAGCACTTTTACGATAAAAATTGCCCCACTTCTCGGGAAACTTCCCATCCTTGTCATCATTTATAGTTTTTACTTTTATGGCATTAAGTATATCTCGAACCGTTAAAATACCTGCGAGTTTTTCTTCTGTCCCTTCTTTTTTTAAAACGATCATGGAACGATGAATTTTGGTCTCACCCGTACATTTTTTCAGAACCTTTATAGCATCTTTTAAGGTATCGGTATTATAAACAATTGGGTAATCTGATGAAAAGGAAACGGGGACCATTAAATCTTTTACCTTTTTGGTTTCGGGCATTTTCGATTCGGACATGGCAAACTCCTCCTTTTACTTTTCAAATGAAATTTCAGATTTTTTTGACCCAATATTCAGAATACTTAGATATCACTTTGCCTGTTTAAATTATATTACAAGGTATGTCATAATATTGACATATGTCAATAACCTGATTTGATAGCACTATCGAAGATTCAGATTATACCCTTACAAAGAACATGGAAACACTTATGCAAAGAGTTTCCACATCCAACTATATATATTAGAAGGTTTTATTCTTTTTTACCGGCCCGATAAGACTCAGCCAGGATTTGAACTGTATGCAATACTTCTTCGTCAAATCCGGCATTTTCCACCCCGCTTTGCAGCTGCAGCCGGCAAGCCGGACAACCCGTTGCCACGGTATCCGTATGGGTTGTCTGGATATCTGCTGTTTTACGATCAGAAATCTGTCCGGAGAGATCCGGGTGGACAAGGCTGAATGATCCGGCCATACCACAACAGCGACCCGGCTCTTTCATTTCAATCAATTCCATTCCGGGAATGCTTTTTAAAATCTCCCGGGGTTCCTTACTAATCCCCTGTCCGCGGTTTAAGTGACATGGTTCATGATAGGTCACTTTACGCTCTACCCGCCCTAAACCTTCTTTCTTAAAGGGAACTTGATGAATCAGAAACTCAGAAATATCGTAGGACTTTTTAGCCCATTGATCCGCCAAGGCTTTAAGTTCGTGATCATCTTCCAGCAGTTCGCCAAATACATGCTTCCAGGCAGTACCACCTGAAGAACAGGCGACAACTAAGGCATCCGCCCCCATTCTTTCAAAGGCTCGCAAATTGCGTTTGGCTAAAGTCCGTGCTGAAGTCACATCCCCATTGACGGAGGCTGGGATACCGCAGCAAGCCTGGGACTTAGGCATGACAACTTCTATGTCATTTTCCTTAAGCACCTCGATCACCGCTCTGCCGATGTCCGTGTAAAAATAGTTGATCATGCAGCCCGTGAAGAACCCAACTCTCATCTTTGGGTTATTAACTCTAATCACTTCAGGGAATTCGGAACGCAGGGTCTTCTTGGCCAACATGGGGAAAACTTTCTCCTTACCTATCCCCACATCCACGCGCATACGCGCTAATTTGCTGTGTTTGTTCGGTATGTTTTTTAAGGCTACACCCTGGAAGATACTACCCGCCTTCATCCCGAAATCAAACACCCGCTGCATCTTCAAGGCAGTAAAGGCAATTTTTTTAGCCGGCTGCAGCCCTTTTTTGCGGACGGCTTCTGCTCTTGCCGCAAGAATAATCTTATCAAACCGAACCCCACAGGGACAGTTGCTATTACAGGCCATACAGGTGGTACAGAGGGAAAAACGATCCCCCATTCTCTTAGTCATCTCTGTTTCGCCGGAGAGAATGTATTCCGCTAAACTAATCTTTCCCCTGGCAACTCCGACTTCCTGGCGTGTTTCCTTGTAAATGGGGCATACCGCCATGCAGTTTCCGCATTTCATACATTTATGGAGTTCTTCGGTAATCGAACCCAGTGAATCATATACGGACACGATCAGTCCCTCCTTACAATCTTCCCAGGGTTCAGCAAATAGTCGGGATCCAGGGCCTCTTTAATGCGCCGCAAGGCCGCCACACCTGCTTCTCCAAATTCCCTGTCAAGATATTTCATTTTGGCGATACCAATCCCATGTTCACCGGAAAGGGTTCCGCCCAGGGCCAGCGCTGTTGCGAAAATCTCGTCCACTGCCAGGTGCACTCGTTTCATTTCTTCCGTTTCCCGTTCATCGGTTAAAATTGTGGGATGCAGATTTCCGTCTCCTGCATGCCCGAATGTAGCGATTTGCAGATTGTATTTTGTGGCAATATTACGGATGGCTTTAAGCATTTCCGGAATTTTACTCCGGGGAACGGTGGCATCTTCCAGTACGGTGGTCGGCCTTTTTTGAGCGAGAGCAGGAAGGGCGCTGCGGCGAGCCAGCCATAAAAGGTCCCGTTCTTTATCATCTTTAGCTATTTTGACCTGAACGGCTCCTTCCTCTTTGAGAATTCGTTCCACCAAAACAGCTTCCCGTTTGACAACTTCCTTGTAGCCGTCCACTTCACATAAGAGGACCGCTTCCGCGTCCATGGGGAGTCCCGCATGGACAAAGTTTTCCACTGTCTGAATCGTCACATTATCCAGGATCTCCAGGGTTGCCGGAATCACTTTATTGCGGATAATGGCTGCGATGGCATTCCCGGCTTTATCCACATCATCAAAGACCGCTAAGATGCTCTTGCGTGCTTCCGGAGCGGGAATGAGTTTGACAATTATCTCCGTGATAATCCCCAAGGTTCCTTCAGCCCCGGTATAGAGAGCCACTAAATCATACCCTGACACGTTCTTTACCGTTTTTCCGCCCCACCGAATGACTTCCCCATTCGCTAAGACTATTTTCAAGCCCATAATATAGTGTTTGGTTACACCGTATTTCAGACCCCGCAATCCCCCTGAACACTCCGAAACCGAGCCGCCCATGGTTGCTGTGGTAACGGTACCGGGGTCCGGCGGGTACAGGAGGCCGTGTTTGGCTGCTTCATCATTGAGAGTTTGAATGATGACCCCGGGCTGAACCGTAGCTGTTAAATTATCCTGGTCCACTTCCAGAATTTTGTTGAGGTGGAGCATGGAGAGAACGATGCCCCCTGCCGTAGGAATCGTTCCCCCACTGAGGTTTGTCCCGGAACCGCGTGGATAAATGGGGACATGGTAACGCAGGGCGATTTTCACCACAGCTGCCACCTGTTCTGTGGAAAGAGGAGCAACCACAACATCCGGCTTATGATGTTTCATCGCCGCAGTTGCGTCATAAGCATAGGTTAATAAGTCTTCCTGCTCTGTGAGGACATTTTCACGACCCAGGACTCGAACAAGTTCATCCAAGACTTCACGAGCTAACATCCTTATACCTCCTTTATAACGCTTCGAATAGGCACGACTGGCAGAACGTTAATTGCTTCATGTAAAGTGAAATTAAACAAGTAATGATAATTCTCTGCTGAACAAACAAGGGGAAGGGGCACAATACTACCTCTTCCCCCCAAGTCAGGCTGCAAACAAGCAACAAGAGATATAACTTAACCTTGTATTAAAATCACAGCATTTCACGAAAACTTTGAACTCTGGTTTTAGTCTGTTCAAAGGAGGTTGGCTCCAGGTCAATTTCTATAAATAAGCTCTTAATTCCGGCTTCTTCAAACTGTCTGTAGTAGATGGGATAGTCAAATTCTTCAGGGTCACAGAACTTCATCATGCAAACCACCACGGCATCGGCCTTATCCACGTTAACCATATTCATCAGCATGGGTCCTCTTAATTTTTTCGTATCTACAGCCAGAGAACAACCGTCGAATTCTTGCCACCATTTAGCCAAGCGGTAGAGTGGGTCTGGACCAGCCGGAACATCAATCCTGAACAGTCTGGATTCCTGGGCCAGGTCATCTGCCACAACAGCAAAATCATTCTCTTTCAAAATGTCTAATACTTCATTGGGTTCAGCCATGATTCCGGTTAAAATCACCTTTTTGCCTGTAAAATCTTCCACAGGTAAAGATTTAAGCTCGGAATTCAATTCTTTGACCAAGGCGGTATGTTTGGATTTTTCCATAAAGAATCTGGCCTTGATAATCTCATGACGCTTTCTGGGATCAATAATGTTCAAATAATTAGCGGCTATGTCCGTAAATTCACGCATTGCCTTGCGATTTTCGTTATAAACATCAATGCTGTGGTTCAGTGCCTCATCGGTAATCTGAACATTTAAGATTTTTTCCAGCTTTTCACGAACAAGGCGATATTCCTCAGCCAGAAACTTATTGGCTGCTTCGAGTTTTCGGTTTTGAGGATGAGTCATGACGATGACCGGGGATGTGCCTTTCCATTTTTGGCTGAGACATTTTAAAGTGTCACAAGGAACGGGGAAAAGGACCGCCGCTAAGTCGTTATAGACCCCTTCCAGCTGCATTTCCACAACGGATTGCATGATTGAACAAGCAAAAGGAGGTAAATAAGCACGGGCTTTAGAAATACTCTTTTGCCCTCCCCAAATTCCTACGGGCAGGTAACCGGCGGCATGAACGATTTCTTCCGGAGCATAATAAGGCATAATCCCTACCGACCCTTTGCCCGTTTCTTTCTTATAATCTTCCATGGCCTTACGGGGATTATTGGCAATAGAAGATAATTCACTGATAATCGCTTCAATTCTACTCATGGGAAACTCCCTCCTTATTCTGCTTCATCATTTCATCTAAGGCTTGGATCCGTGTATCAAACTGGGCAGGAGCAAAGTTACGGGGATCGGTTTGGTCTCCATCAAAGCTGACATAGGGTAAATGATTTTGTTGTTGGAGGATATCGGCCGTTTCGACATTGAGAAAACTCATGAGCTTACAGCTTCTGTTCTGATGATAAATAACACCGTCACACTTTCCGCCGCTGATGATGTCACTAAGAACCTTAACTTTGTTATCCAGACAAGTATTGATATAAATTCTGGTGTAAGCTTCTGCCATGGAACTCATATCACCGGGCGTATAAGAAAGATTCCACAAACCGGGATAGGCTGAACCGGTCATGATATTGCCAAGATTCTTTAAGCCTTTAAAGGTATGGCCCAGGTGCGGCCAAACAGCGATGCCTTCCCAAGTGATACGCTTTTGTTCATTGCCTTTAAAGGCGTAGATTCCTTTGCTTAGATTGTCTTCCAGTTCATCGGCAAACTTTTTAAAGGTAATTTCTGCGCAGTCCCTGCTGCGGGCACAAACGATCAGGGCCATATAGTTGAAAAGATCAAAACCATTTAAGGGGGATGGTTTATGCCCTGACAAAGAAGCAATCCGGTTCCATTGGGCCACAGAGCGCTGGGTTTGTTCCTGGACTTGCAAGAATTTGTCATAGTCGAATTTCTTGCCGCAAATCTCTTCAAGCTGAGCAATTGCCTCCTTAAACTGTTCCGCAATATAGTCTTTAGCATACTGGGGAATGGGCATGGTGTGATTAAAGGGAACATCAATGACGATGCAGGGAATATTTAGCTCAACGGCAAGATTTTCATACCACTTAAGCAAGGTGTTACAAATGTTGTTGCAGGTTATGACAAAATCAGGCAGGGGTACTCTGGCCGCCGGAGATTTTTCCAGTTTCTCCGGGGTTATTCCGGTTAAAGCCTCTTGTTTTAAAAGTTCCATATAACCCAGATTCACTCTGGCATAGGAGCAAGTGTCCAGGTTATACCCTTTTTCATCGGCAACTTCAAGCATATCTAAGGCGCCTTTTCTGGCCCCGATCCCTGCAGCATGGGTTTCAGGATAGATCATGGCCACGTCCATAGCTACACAAAACTCCGAAGGAGCAACGGAAGCCGACCAGCAAACAAGTTTTCCTTCTTTTTTGGCCTGTCTCGCTTCTTCATACAATTCTTCCTGATAGAAACCTAACAATTCTTTAGCACTCATATTGGCTGTATCAGTCATTTCTCATACCTCTTTCCTTAATTTATTAGCTTCCATAACTTCTTCATAAGCAAATAGGGCAGCGCCAAGGGCGGCTGTAATTTGGGGATTAGGAGCTACAATGACCGGTTTTTTTAGTTCTTTGCTGATGGCCCGGACAACTCCTAAGTCCTTAGCAACTCCTCCGCACATCACAACGTCCTCTTCCACCCCGCATCGATAGGCGAGTCCACAGGCTTTGCTGGCAACGGACTGGTGAACCCCGGCAATAATATTCTCTTTAGCAACTCCGTTGGCAAGCTGAGATATTACCTCGGATTCGGCAAACACTGTGCAGGTGCTGCTGACCGTGGCGGGTTCTGTGGCCCGGGCATCGTATTCTGCCATTTCATCCAGATCCACTTCCAGTACTCGTGACATCACATCGAGAAAACGTCCTGTTCCGGCGGCACATTTATCATTCATAAAAAACTGCCTGACGCCGCCTATACGGTCAAGTCTAATGGCCTTCACATCCTGACCGCCGATATCAATGATTAATTTTGCTGTAGGAACTAAAAAGTAAACTCCCTTAGCCTGACAGCTGATTTCGCTGATTTGCTTGTCGGATACTTCCACAGAAGATCGGCCGTAGCCGGTAGCAATAATTTTAGCCATGTCTGCCAAGGTGAGACCTGTTTTGGCAAGAGCTTCCTCCAGTACCCGTTTAGGACCTGTCGAGCCTGTTCCAATCTGAATGACTTCGCCGGCGATGAGGTTAACTCCATCTTCAAGTATGACAACCTTTGAGGATGAGGAACCGATATCAATCCCCATAGTATACATAGATTATTCTCCCTCGTTGTTTTTCAAGTTCATTTTTTCCTCACTGAAAAGTCTTGGGTCCATAAGCTTGAGGTTTTTGTCAATGGTAGGGACAAAATCCATTAAATCAATAATTTGGGTTTGGATATCAACGCCGGGAGCGATTTCGATTAAGTTCAGCCCCTCTTCTTTTAATTCAAAGACAGCTCTTTCCGTAATATATAAAACGGGCTGTTCGGTTTTAATGGCATATCTTCCGCTAAAGGTAACCTGTTCAACTTCTTTGATAAATTTCCGCTGTTTTCCCTCTTGATCTATGATTAGCATGCCGTCTTCAATTCTTTCTTTTAAGCCTCCTGCAGTAAATGTACCGCAGAAGAATACTTTTTTGGCATTCTGGGTGATATTGATGAAACCGCCGCAACCGGGTATTTTGGGACCAAAGCGGCTGACGTTAATGTTGCCCTGTTCATCACATTCAGCTAAGCCTAAAAATGCCATGTCCAGACCGCCGCCATCGTAAAAGTCAAACTGACTATTTTGATCAATAATAGCGTCAGGATTTAAAGTAGCACCAAATCGGGCTCCCCCTTGAGGACTGCCGCCGATGGCACCGGATTCTACGGTTAAGGTCATATAATTGGCGATTCCTTCTTCACTGGCAACTTGAGCAACATACTCAGGTGTTCCAACACCTAAATTGACAACGGTATCCTCTACCAATTCCATAGCGGCTCTTCTGCCAATAACTTTTTTAATACTTAAGGGAGTTATTTCAACATTGCCTTCAGGTGCCCTTGCTTCCCCGCACAGTGCCGGGTTATATTCATGCCCGACACTTTGTTCATGATCTTTCAGATCAGCTTCGACAACAGCATGAACATAAATGCCAGGTATTTGCACCAGTCTGGGGTCTAAAGTCCCGCCTTTTACAACCTTTTCCACTTGAACAATTACTTTGCCGCCATTATTGATAACTGCCTGTGCTATGGAAGTAACCTCAATAGTAGCTACTTCTTTTTCCAGGGTTACATTACCATACTCATCCGCATAAGTACCTCTCAAGAAAGCGATATCTATAGGAAATGCTTTGTAGAAAAGCTTTTCTTCATTGCCGATTTTTACAACTTCCACTAAATTTTCTGTCGTCCTGGCGTTTATTTTACCTCCGCCATTTCTGGGATCAACAAAAGTACCTAAGCCTACATGGGTGATGGTACCGGGCCTATGACCCGCAGCATCTCTGATAACATATTCCAAAGTACCTTGGGGTAAGTTATAACCTTCACATTTATTAGCCAGACACAGCTCGCCTAACTTGGGAGCAGTATTTAAATGACCGGCTATGACTCTTTTAACCAAACCTTCGTGAGCAAAATGATCACCGCCGGTGCCATTTCTGCTGCCTTGTGAGGCCGGATAAAATAAAGTGATACTTTGAGGATAGCCGGTCTCTAAAAATTTCTTTTCGATAGCCTTATAAAGTGCTTCCGGAAGACTATTTCCAACAAATCCACTTGTACAGAGAGTCACCCCATCTTTAACTAAATCAACAGCCTCTTCTGCTGTCATAATCTTAACCTTCCTCATACTATGCCCCTCCTTCAATGTTATCCTCAGCCATTTAACCTGCCCCGCATATTGCGGGGCATTAGATACAATATTCCGATTATCAAGTTACAGTGGACATGTCAGTCATGGTTGGACTACTCGGTTGTTTTTACTTCAGTAAGTCGGGATTAAAGGAGACCCATCTGAATATAATAAATTATTATAATATTCACAAAACGAATGATATAAGTATGCGGCTAATCTCGTATTGATAAGTACTCAGAAGGGTCAGGTTTCTGTTATTAAGGCGAATTTGAACAGGATATCTTAAAAATAGTCCTCTGCATAAAGGTTTATAAATCCACAGTTTAAACAAACAAATTTGATGACCTTTTGACTTTGGGGTTTGGGATTAAGAATTACTTCGCTATTCTCGATTAAGGTAAACTCATCATCTTTGGTTTTGATATCCACCTGTTTTATTTGTCCAGAATGACATGCAATACACTCTTTCATTCATTCATTCCTTCTTCCTCATTGCAACTTCGAAATTCAGGGGAATCATTACTCAAAATGGAGAATTATTTGAAGATGGATCCGGATATAATCATGCGCATGATTTCATTGGTGCCTTCATAGATCTGGGTTATCTTAGCGTCTCTCATCATTCTTTCAACATGATAATCTTTCATGAAGCCATTTCCGCCAAGCATCTGAACGCATTCTACAGTGACATGCATGGCTGCATCGGTACAAGCCATTTTGGCCTTAGCTGCTGAAACTGAATAAGGTCTTCCTGCTTGTTTGTCGAGAACTCCTTTATACAAAATATACTTAGCTTGTTCAATTTCAAGTTCTAATTCAGCCATTTTAAAGGCTAAATACTGATTTTTATATAAAGGCTTGCCAAACTGGATTCTATCTTTCATATATTGTTTTGCGATATCAAATGCTCCTTCGGCAAGACCAAGTCCTTGGGCTGCGACTCCGAATCTCCCGCCGTCAAGAGTTTTCATGGCGATGCCAAACCCTTTTCCCTCTTGCCCTACTAAGTTTTCAACCGGGACAACACAGTCTTCAAAAAGCAGTTCTGAGACTTGAGTACATCTGATCCCGCACTTGTTTTCAATAGTGCCTATGGAAAATCCAGGGAAACTTTTTTCAACGATAAACGCTGATAATCCTTTTGTGCCTTGACTTATATCCGTTGAAGCAAATACTAAGAAGGTCTCTGACAGGGGGCCGTTGGTAATAAAGCATTTAGAACCATTTAGTAAGTAGTGATCCCCATTCTTTTTAGCTGTGGTTCTTACACCTGCTGCATCTGAGCCGGCATTTGGCTCAGTTAAGCCGAAAGAGCCGAATTTCTTTCCGGAACATAGATCCGGAAGATATTTTTTCTTTTGTTCCTCGGAAGCGTTTTGATATATTCCTCCCATACAGAGAGAGGTACTTACGGAATATGAGATGCCAACGGCACTAAGCACCTTGGAAATTTCTTCTACGGCTAAGATGTAGGATAAATAATCTCCGTCAGAACCACCATATTCTGATGGGAACGGTAAGCCTAGCAAACCCATATCACCCATCTTCTTATATAGATCCACAGGAAATGTACTAGTTTCGTCGAGCTCAAGTGCGATAGGTTTAAGTTCCTTTTGAGCAAATGATCTTGCCGTATTCATAATCATTTCTTGTTCTTCCGATAAAATAAAATCCATTTGATGCTACCTCCTAAATTTTAGATAGCCTCCCGGCACTCGCCGTGGCAGTCGGGACAAGGTTTCCTTGAACCAACTTTATTGCAGTCCTCCCACTTTTTAGTGGGAGGATATTTGTTTTATCGAGCTAAACTGGAAATTCACATGGAATAAATAGTTTTCCGATGTACCTATAAACGGCTAACAACACTTGACTTTCTCAAAACGTCCTGATAATTGAGTAGCAAGGGAACTAACTCTATTAAATTTGGGGTGTCGCATATACTAAAATTCCATATCCCCTCCTCGTATTTGCAATAAAAGTAATATTCAAAAGCTTTTGATAATTGTATATTACTTGCTAGCAAATAATTTGTCAACAAATAAATATGTATAAATATAGTATTTTAGACTCAAAATTCCTTCTGAGGAATCCCAAATTAAATCAGCCATTGAGAGAATAATCCATCTCCTTTTGTGTCGCTAATTGTAGACTTTTGCTCGTAAATGGAACACTATTTAATATTTCCCCTAATAGCGTCATGCTTCAGCTCTGAAAAGTGTAAACTTAAATTGACAAGTTTGATAAATTTGAAATATAGTGTGGTTAAATAATAAAAAAGATTGAGGTGCTAAAATTATGGAAATGACCGAGTGTATTAATTTCTTACTGACTCAAGCCCAACAAAAAGTTTTTAAATATTTAAAGTCAGAACTTGAACCCATTAACGTAACCCCTGTGCAATATGGAGTATTACAATGTCTTTGGAATGAGGGCAGTCAAACTCCTAAGCAAATTGCGACTGTTTTGGGTTTAGATAGTTCAACTATCACTGGAATCCTGGATCGATTGGAAAACAAAGAATTGATTACGCGGAATACTTATATTGGAGATCGGCGAACCATTAATGTTGAATTGACTGAAAAAGGATCTGAATTGCGTGAGCCAATCAGTAAAATTGTTGAAGATGTAAACGTAGAAGTATTAAAACCTTTTAGCTCAGAAGAAATAAATCAATTAAAGAGTGTTTTAAAGCGAATTTAAACTAATAATCTGGTATAAAGTAAGGCAAGGCAGGCCTATTTTTTTCAGCAGATTATTTTGTTGACAAAATATTTGTTAGCAAGTAGTATAAAATAAAATCAAAATATTTTGACACATAACGGAACTGTCCACTGTGCTTCATGAGCTAGGGAGGGATTCCAGTGTCAAATTTGTCAGCATCAAAGGTGGACAAAAAATTTCCCAGGCCTTACAGCCTGGGAAATAAACAGAAATTATAGAATATTCAACATCGTCAAGGTGGTGTTTCAAGTGAAAAGTACTTTACAATCTGGTCTGGATTATGAGTTTAAGTTTACTGTACCAGACAACAAAACGGTTCCTTATCTTTACCCTGAAGCGGAAGAATTCCAAGCAATGCCTAAAGTGTTTGGAACTGGATTTATGGTGGGCTTATTTGAATGGGCATGTATTAAAGCTATCAATCCTCATTTGGATTGGCCTAATGAACAAACTGTTGGAACCGATGTTAAATTAAGCCACATTGCCGCTACACCGCCAGGTTTTACTGTTACAGTTAAATTACGGCTAGAAAAGATCGATGGTAAAAGATTATTGTTTCATGTAGAAGCCCATGATGGGGTAGACCTAATTTCTGAAGGTACTCATGAGAGATTCATCATAGATGCGGCTAAGTTTAATGAAAAGGTAACCAGGAAATCAGAGATTGAAAGGATAACTGAGTAAGAAGCTCTCAAGAATTCCATCAG
Source organism: Desulfosporosinus orientis DSM 765 (assembly GCF_000235605.1). GTDB lineage: Bacteria > Bacillota > Desulfitobacteriia > Desulfitobacteriales > Desulfitobacteriaceae > Desulfosporosinus > Desulfosporosinus orientis. The sequence continues at coordinate 3,194,949 of NC_016584.1, read as the reverse complement.
CGCTCCGGCTCCTGCATCAACTCAAAACGATATTTTTGTATAACCTCTGGGTATTTTACATGGTCTACTTCGCTCAAAAACATGTCATATGGACGTATATATACCCTGAAATCGCCATACAGCGCCTGGTAAACGATATATTTTTCATTACTTTCGCTGTGGGTGGCAACCGCCAGCAATTGGTATATTTTATTCTTAAAATGGCAGTACTTACCGCCGATCACTGGTTTTCGTGGTTCCATAAGTACCTCCTGCGCTATGTTTCGGATTGAGATTTGGTAGCTTCAAAATTTTGTGAAGTTCATTATGGTATTTACAATGAATATTTCTTTTGTTCTAATCCTTAAATATTAAAGCTTATAAAGACCATTAGAATAATTACAACGACAATACCTATAATGATATTCCATGCTAAATCTCCAATGGCTGTTTTAGACTTTCTGCACTGTTAGTATGGACAAATAATTAACTAAAAAAATTAAAATCAATAATACTATAGCATAAGGCCATATATCACTCCACTTAAACAAATATTTTGTATTTATTTTATCCATCAACTTAATTTGCATGAATGCATTAAATCCCATTATCCCAGAAATGAGGTAATAACATATTGCGTTCATTCTTCTCTTTTTTCTTATGAAGTCTTTACCTTTTTCACAATATACACTGTATAATTTAGGATTCATAAAATCTAAGAACTTATCGTAGTATTCTCCTTTAATACTGACGTTATAATGAAAAAAACCGCCACCATAATAATACCGTTAAAAATCCCGTGGAAGATTGTTCCCCATCTGTTTATTGCCTTATGCTTGCACCATTTCATACAGTTTCTGCATTTTATCACTTCTCTTCATCGATCAAATACGCTGCTTGCCCGCGTTCTCCCCTGATTGCTCCGGCTTTGCAGGCTTTTTTGCATCGGTCACAGCTCCGGCATTGTTCAGCGCTGATCTCATACCGATAGGGAGCTGTGACTGGATTTGTTGTTGGCTTCTCTTCCCCATTTTTGATCAAAAAGCTTATCTCCAATTGCCCGCGCAGGCCAATTGGAGATAAGCTTTAGTTCGTGATGGAGTCACAAAGCTGCATGAATCACTTGTTAGAAAACCTAACTCTGGAGTGTCCGTTTTATTGAGAAAAGGTCATACTGACCATAAAGCTAATAGTTGAGCACAATCACTTACTAAATCAATCACATGGACGCATCCTTGCCCTTTGCCTAAGACGCCGGCCAGTTCTTTTTTGGAGATCTCCCGTAAATTTATGGAGTGCAGGTTCTCCAGCAAAGGGGCTGCCTCACGGCAAACAATGTCGGGAGCCCGCAAAAGAACCCCATCTGCTTCTTGAACCACAGACCCATCTAGTTTTAAACGTACATTAACCTCGTGGAATGAATCACTTAGATTTCCGGTTAGCAGATATTGCCCCGCACCTAACTCGAAAAGGCTCTGGGTCTTGAAGCGTACGAACAAATTGCCGGTTCGTTTACTTTCCCCTACATGGTCATACCAACTATTAGTCACTCGGTCCAAGTTACTGTAATACCTGCAGGAACCTAAATAAAAATTAAACCACTTTTCATTATATTCTTCTTCTGAACCATAGCCCCGCTCGCTTAGGAGAAAGGTCTCGGCCTGAATGATACCCTTGACGGTTTCGGAAAAAAGAGCAACCGCAAGTGGGTCTTCGAGAAAGGCTGCCACATTTTTAAGCGCCGGACCGGAACCGAAGTATGCTTCAGCTCCATGCAAGGGTGTTACCTGACAAATACGATTTAGGAGTGGCCCTGATGATCTCTGTTCTTCCCACGTGGCCTCTTTAATGATAAAGGAATTTACGTCAACCAATAGATGCGCTACGGTTTCCCGATAAGTATCAACATAACTTGTTTTTGCCTCAAGCAACCTGGTATCGCTGCGACGCACTTCCGTGTACCAATTGCGTTGAAAAAGGTTTTTCATGCTATCCCTCCCCATTTATGCTTATTTAATTAGTTTATTCTGTATTAATAAAGTTAAATCCTTTTCAATTACTAGTTCGGGCAGCGGAGCTTATTGCAAACATTCATTACAATTGATTCCAAGTCACTTTTCAGATACAATGATTTAGTTAAAGAAGTCAAATCAGCCATAAATTATATTAGAAAGTTTAGAGGAGCTACGTAGTGAATAAGAATTTAGAAATGCGCGACGAAAAGATCAGTAAACTTCTTTGGAAGTTTTCCCTGCCGGCAATTATCGCAATGCTGGTTAATGCCCTTTATAACATTGTTGACCGGATATTTGTCGGTCGCAGTGTGGGATTTGTAGGGATTGCCGCCACAACAGTGGCATTTCCGATTATGATCATCATGATGGCAACGTCCATGTTGATTGCTATCGGAGCAACGGCCCTCATTTCTATCCGCCTTGGCGAACAGAAGAAAGAAGACGCCGAAAAGATAGCCGGCAATGCCACTGTCTTGCTCATTTTACTGCCACTCCTGCTGGCAGCACTTTATCTGGCTTTTACCGACCCCGTCTTGATGCTGTTCGGAGCGGATCAAACAGTTTTGCCCTATGCCCGTGATTTTACTCATATCATTATGTTGGGTTCAGTTTCCGGTTCCATTGCCTTTGGTATGAACAACTTTATTCGGGCCGAAGGAAACCCCCGCTATGCTATGCTGACTCAGATCATTGGTGCAGTTATCAACACGATTTTAAACTACATTTTTATCTTTAAACTCGGTTTAGGTATTAAAGGGTCTGCTTTAGCTTCGATTAGCGGTCAAACTATATCCGCAATGTTCGTTCTTGGCTATTATCTATCAGGCCGCAGTATCATTAAAATCCATTTAAAAAATCTTAAGCTGCAAATGCCTGTTGTCCTGAGAATTCTTTCCATTGGATTTGCTCCCTTTGCCATGCAGATTGCCAACAGCGTTCAACAAACGATTTTGAACAAAACTCTGATGGTCTATGGTGGAGACCTGGCCCTTTCTGCAGTTGGGATTATCATGAGTATTGCTACATTAATATTCATGCCCATTGTTGGTATCAGCCAGGGAGCTCAGCCTTTAATCGGCTTTAACTACGGAGCTAAACAATATGAGCGGGTTAAAGAAACTTTAATGAAATCCGTGTTTGTCAGTACTATTATGGCCGTGATCGGTTTTATCGTTATTCGCATCTGGCCTAATCAGATTGTGGGGCTTTTCAGCAAGGGGGATCTGTCCCTTACCGAGCTGACTGTCCATGCGATGCTGACCTTCTTCACCCTTCTACCTCTCATCGGCATTCAAATTCTCTGTTCCAGTTACTTTCAAGCTGTGGGCAAACCTGTACAATCAACTCTGCTGAGTCTTTCCCGCCAGGTATTGTTGTTTATTCCGCTCCTGATCATCCTGCCTCGCTTTTGGGGAATCGAGGGAGTATGGAGAACAGCTCCCATAGCGGATGCTTTGTCTGTTCTGATTACGGTTACAGTTATTCTATTTGAGATGAGAACGTTGCCCAAGAGTACTTCTAAGCCGGTGATACAGTCCTGAAGCCATTTATTTCTTTAATGGTATTTTCCCGTTCGCTTTGAGAATCCTATCAATAGTGATATTTTGAGCCTCCTGTGGTATACTATAAAAAAGAGGAGTCATGTTAGTAGCATGACTCCAATGCAACAGCCGCTTAAAGAGCGGACGGCTTTAAAAGTGCGGAATAGACCGAACCTTTGGTGTGAGGCGGTCTATTTCCGTTTATGGAATGAAAGTATTAACACAACTAATGTTGCAAATGAAATCATCAGCATCAAAGTCTGGTATACTTCCACGGCATCACCTCCCTTTGGAGGAATGCCGGCCGCCCCGCAAGCCGATCTGTTACAGGTAAATTATAACATAAAAGCACTCAACTTTGAGTGCTTTTTAATATCCCCTGAAATGCCTAATCTTCTACTCCTTTAGGGGATGGATATTCAATTAAGAACTGCTATTTATCACAGTATTTAAAAACCGTTTTGGAAATATCGATTATCATTCTGATTTCTTGCCGGCTGTGATTGCGCAGCAAGTAAATCAATTCATCAAGTTCAGGTTTTTCTCTTGGTGAGTAATCACTAACTAAGTAGTCTAAACTGGCACCTAAAACTTTGGCAATTTGAATTAAAGTTACCAGGCTTAATTTTCGTTCTCCCCGCTCTATTTGACCAAGAAATGAGGTGGAAATATTCGCTTTTTCAGCTAGTACTTCCTGTGTTAATCCATTATTTAATCGTTCTTGTTTTATTCGTTCACCAATTATGCTGTAATCCACAACCACAACCCCTTTAATAGTAACTATAAAGGTTAGTTTATCCTTAATTAATACTCTATAAGCGTTATAAAATATTGCTATTAGCTGTATATATATCTCAGAAACTTGGAATCCAGAGACACAAATAAAACTATTTACTGAAATTGTAAAAGAACCACTAACCCTTGAGAACTGTTTAGTGCTGCAAAAACTACTCAAAGAAGCTAATAACCTGGACGCTGTAGTGGTATCCCATCCCCTTAGTTTCTTCTCTCATATATGGATGAATCTTTGACCATATATAAAATAGTTGGGTGTCATAAAGTCCATTATGCGATGAATCTTCCAAATAATAATTAAAAATGCCAGACCCCCTTTGAAAGGCGCCTTTCAAAGGGGGTCTGGCTATTACTAAGGTTTCAAATTCATTTTTATTTAGCTGTTGAATTAATAATGATTTCTTTTCCCTCTTTACGCATCTTAGCGAATTCAGCTGTTGCCGTGAAAAGTGCGTCAGTGGATGAGTTAAGAGCCGTTTCGCAAGAGTCTTGTAAAACACCTACGATAAAGCCTACACCAACTACCTGCATAGCAACCTCATTTGGGATCCCGAATAAGCTGCATGCCAGAGGAATCAGTAATAGGGATCCGCCGGCTACGCCTGAAGCACCGCAGGCGCTTACAGCCGACAATACGCTGAGGATTAATGCCGTAGCTATATCCACTTGAATGCCCAGGGTGTGAACCGCCGCAAGGGTCATAACACTGATGGTAACAGCCGCACCGGCCATATTGACGGTAGCGCCTAAGGGAATGGATACGGAATACGTATCCTTATCTAAACCAAGATTTTCACACAAGGTCATATTTACAGGGATGTTTGCAGCTGAGCTGCGTGTAAAGAAGGCTGTAATACCACTTTCCCTTAAACACCTCAATACAAGTGGGTAGGGGTTTTTACGGATATTCACGTACACAATGATAGGATTGACAACTAGAGCAATAAAAAACATACAACCAAGCAGAAGTACAAGTAATTGCCCATAACTCAATAATGCTTCAATTCCATTTGTAGCAATAGAATCAAACACGAGACCCATGATACCTAATGGGGCTAATTTTATGACCCATCGGACCATTTTAGTTACTGCATCTGAAATATTGGAAATCATGATTTTTGTAGATTCAGGAGCATTTTTTAGAGCAAAGCCAAGAAGTATTGCCCAAGACAATATACCGATATAATTGGCATTATAAAGTGCTTTTACAGGGTTATCTACAACATTCAACAGTAACGCTTTGAGAACTTCTGCGACACCTCCCGGAGGTGCCACATTATCAACGCCCGCCGCAAGTGTTAAGGAGATTGGGAATAGGAAGCTGGCAACAACCGCCACAAGTCCGGCTAAGAATGTTCCTAATAGATAAAGAACGATAATGGATTTCATATTGGTTTGATGACCACTCTTGTGTTGAGAGATTGCCGACATAACTAAGAAGAAGACCAAAATAGGTGCAATCGCTTTTAAAGCACCGACAAATAAAGAACCAAAAATTGCGATGGGTTTTGCGGTGTCTGGAATCGTTACAGCCAAGATAATACCAATAATCAATCCTATAATTATTTGTTTTACCAGGCTCAATTTATTCCAGGTGTTGATCAGACTTTTCATAATCTTTTTTCCTCCCTGTAAGTTCAAGTTAAGGAAGCTTTCCAAATTGACAATTCATGATTAGAGTGCCATCTCTTCTTTGACTTGCTTGAAGCAACTAACAGCGAAGTCCAAATCTTCTTTGCTATGGCCGGCGGAAACCTGGGTTCTGATTCTGGCCTTTCCCAGAGGCACGACGGGATAAGAAAAGGCTATGACATAAACACCTTTTTCCAGCATTCGTCTGGCAAATTCGGCGGCCTTTTTAGCATCATACAGCATAATAGGCACAATAGGATGAGTCCCTGGCAGTACATCTAAGCCAATCTTGGCAATTTGCTCTCTGAAATAATGGGCATTTTCATGCACTTTATCCCGATATACAGTAGAACTCTTTAACATGTCCAGTGTCTTAATGGCTGCAGCAGTAATGGAAGGTGCCAGAGTATTTGAAAAAAGATAAGGTCTGCTTCTTTGGCGAAGAAGCTGGATTATTTCCTTTTTACCACTGGTATATCCTCCGGACGCACCACCCAAGGCTTTGCCTAAGGTGCCGGTAATAATATCCACACGGCCCATCACTCCGCAGTACTCGTGTGAACCCCGTCCCTTCTCTCCCATGAATCCGACAGCATGACTATCATCAACCATAACCAGCGCATCAAATTCCTCAGCCAAATCACAAATACCGGCTAAATTAGCAATATACCCATCCATAGAGAAGACACCATCTGTAGCTATCAGTTTAATCCTGGCGTTGCCCGCCTCAATTAGCTTGGCCCTCAAATCTGCCATATCATTATTCTTGTATCTCAAACGCTTTGCTTTGCATAAACGAACTCCATCGATAATGCTGGCATGGTTTAGTTCATCGCTGATAACAGCATCCTCTTCTCCTAATAAGGTTTCAAATAAGCCGCCGTTGGCATCAAAACAAGAGGAATATAAAATGGTGTCCTCCATTCCCAAGAAATCGCTGACCGCTTTCTCTAACTCTTTATGTGCTTCTTGAGTTCCGCAGATAAAACGAACGGAAGAAAGACCAAAACCCCACTTATCTAATCCCTCTTTTGCCGCAGCAATTAAGTCCGGATTGTTTGATAAGCCTAAATAATTATTAGCACACATATTGAGGACTTGTTTTCTGTCTTGAGTATCTATTCTGCTGCTTTGCGGTGTGGTAATGATCCTTTCTTCCTTGTAGGTACCTGTTTCTTTGATATTTTCAATTTCTTGTATTAGATACTTAATAGCTGTTTTCATGATTTCCTCCAGCAACTTAGATTTTAGACCAATCCAAAACAACCTTACCCGACATTCCCGAGTTCATGGCTTCAAAACCTTTTTCATAATCTCGAACATCAAATCTATGGGTTATAACCCCGGAAATATCCAAACCGCTTTGCAGCATAGTCGTCATTTTATACCAGGTCTCAAACATTTCACGGCCATAAATTCCTTTAATAGTTAAACAGCCAAATACAACTTTATCCCAATCTATAATGGTGTTTGGTTGTTGAATACCCAGCAGTGCAATTTTGCCTCCATGATACATATTATTTACCATGTCCGAAAAAGCCTGAGGATTTCCGGACATCTCCAACCCAACATCAAACCCTTCCTTCATCCCTAATTGCTTTATAACTTCAGATAATTTTTGTTCTTTGGTATTGACCACCATAGTAGCACCCATTTTTTTGGCTAGTTGTAACCGATATTCATTAATATCTGTCACGACAACGTGCCGGGCACCAACATGCTTACAAATAGCTGCAGCCATAATACCGATGGGACCTGCGCCTGTGATCAAAACATCTTCCCCGATTAAATCAAAGGATAGGGCCGTATGCACTGCATTTCCCAGGGGGTCAAAACATGAAAGTATATCATCCTCAATATCCGGACTGCATCGCCAAACATTTGTGGCAGGTATTGCTAAATATTCCGCGAAAGCACCATTACGGTTAACTCCCACACCTTTTGTGTCTTTACACAAGTGTCTTTTGCCTGCAAGACAATTACGGCATGCTCCGCATACTAAATGACCTTCACCGGATACCCGCTCCCCAATCTTAAGACCTTTGACATTACTCCCGATTTCTGCAATCTCCCCTACAAATTCGTGTCCAATAGTTAAGGGGATAGGTATGGTCTTTTGGGACCAGGTATCCCAATTATATATGTGGACATCTGTACCGCAGATGGATGTTTTTTTTATTTTCACTAAAACATCGTTAGGTCCGATTTCCGGTATGGGGACCTTTTCCATCCATAATCCTTTTTCAGCTTTGCTCTTGACTAGGGCAAACATTTCTTTTTTATCCAATCTCTACACACCCTTTTCCTCATCTACAATTGGCAATGTCAAAAAACTATTACTAAACTTTGCTCATGCACCTCTCTTCCCGAAACCAAATGTCCACGCTGGAGAGACATTAAGTCCAAAAATTAAGATAATTCTTATTAAAAATACCACTTTCTCTATAAAATGTCCACCCCTGAGAGACACTAAAATATTCCCAATTTTCTATATAGCATCTAACGGTTTCTTCGGTCCTTTAACTAAAAACCTTGCAGCTATAAAGCTGCAAGGTTTTTAGCTGCATGAAAATCCCTGCCCGTCCTACTTTGAAACGCGCGTTTCAAAGTGGGACGGGCAGGGATTAACTTTTTTTTTGCACTCCTTCATTTTTTAACGAAGCGTTACTGAGAAGACATTGCGGTAAAACTGCGTGAACCTGCTAGTCACCCAATTTCAGTTTACCTTCATAATAAGTCTCTTTGACATTTCTGGCTTTTTCTTTAGCCCAATTCTCCAGCCCCATCCTCCTAATCAGACATAAATTGAACACTTTGGTATTATGCGGCTTCTGGGTTGCTTGATCAGCATAGGGATGCAAGTAGTCACAGGGAAAATCGTCGCAATCGCAGCAAAGACTAATTTCTTTTTCTTGGATACATTTATAGACGTAACAAGGCTTGTCTCGACCAATGGCGGCAATTACTCCAGCTTCGTTACGGCAGCCGTGGCAAACGGCTTTCTCTATTGGAATATTAAGCCTGGCGGCAACCATCTCCCTCAGTTTTTCATTGCTATTTGCTAGATAAACGGGGCAATTAAAACAGTCCAATCCACAGGGTGCAGTCATGTTTTGATAATCCATACCTACATACCTCCTTGATTTTCCAAATATAGTTCGCCATAAATAATCAATTACCTTTATTTCCCCTTTTAGGTCCGATAAAGAACAAACGTTTACATAATTGCAGTATTCAATTAAAAAATTTTTTTTTCAGCTTAGTCTAAATCTCAGCCTGTTTGCGAAGACTAAGTATCATAACTGAAATAAGGATGTGACAACAACATGAAGGAGATTTTATCCGGCAAATTACCTGCAGTACTTCAGAGTCCGACACCCTTTGCTCTCGAATTTGGCTCCGGTTCCTCCGACAGCAAACGGTTCCATAAAAACGTCGAACGTATTTCCGAACGGCTGCAGGACCAAGTGGAAGTCTATTATGTGGATGTAAATAAGGTTCCGGAGATAAGGGATAAATATAATGTAGAAGAACTGCCGGCCATCATCCTTTTTAAAGACGGCAAAGCACAGGATACGCTTATCGGTTATCATTCCGAAGAAGAAGTTCAGCACTTTTTGGTCCAATAGCAAGCAGGGACGGCTTAAATATTAAGCCGTCCCTGCTTTTTGCCTGGACAGCGATGTCCATCGTTGTCCAGTGTACGTTTGGTGGTCAGAAAACCTTAGTTTTACATGCCGCCGATCGGTGGAGAAAAAGCAACCGTATCCCCGTTCTGCAAAGGCTGCCCAAATTCCACCGAATGATTATTAACAAAACAAACCGCCACTTTTTCCAGGGGCAGCTGATGTTTGTTGATTAAGTCAATCACACGGCTGTTTTCCTCTAATTGAGTTTTTTGCTGCTCAAAACGTCCTTCACGCAGGTCGCCAAATAACCTTACATTTACTTCCATATAATTTCTCCCCTTTTCAGTCTTCCCCAGAGGGAATTCCTTGTGACATTGCTTCTCAATACCGGCTAAGGAATCATGGGTGGAAAAACGCTGATAACCGAATCGTGATGTAAAATATAGTCAAGTGATTGGGCATGCCCATTGACCATTAAGACTAAATTTGCGTCCGCTGCTAAATTCAAGGATTCAAGGACTTCAGTCAGTGAGGCTCTCTCGCCCATTTCCATTTGCAATCTGTTAAGGCCAAAAAACGGCAAATCAGGGTTACCGCAGACTAAGCCGCCAAATAATTTGATGTTCAGCAGCATTGCACACCTAAAACTGATAGACTTGATCAAGTTCAGCGCCGCTAAAATCCCATGTAACATTGTGCGGCGGAACAGGTTCGCTGAAGAATTCCGGCAGTCGGTCATCCTTATTCGTGAACCCTGCTGCTTCATTGAACGCTCTTTCGGTTTTGAGGACAGAGCGCCCTAAGTCGAACCAGTCATCGCTTGTCCAGTTTGTGCCGTATTGAGCGTTAATCATGTCGATGAGAGCATGTGACACCGGTTCATAGTCGAGTATGGCAAACGCAGTAAAGATGCACAGCCCTGCGCTGTCCAAGCAGGCTGTGGCAATTTGCAGGTTTCGGGACAGCTCCACTTGTCCTTCCTTTTTCAAGGGATCAATATGCCCGCCGACTTTTAAAATATTGGCCGTGACAGAATACCCGGCGGTATGGTCAGCACCCATGGTAGTCGTAGCATAGGTCACACCGATCCCCTTGACGGATCTGGGATCGTAGGCCGGCATGCTCTGGTGCTTTACCGTCGGAATACGGGTTAAGCCAAAGGCCTTGCCTGTAAAGTCGGCACCGTTGCCCAGTATTCGGCCCAAGGAAGTTCCTTGCTTAATCTCATCTTTCAATAAGCGGACAATCCCGTGGCCGTCTCCCCAAGGAAGAATTCCCCCTTCCATGGCAACCATCATAGTCCCGGCTGTTTCAATGGTATCTATTCCAATATCATCACAAATATTGTCCACGGAGGCGATAATGTCCAGGTCATCAACAGTACAGCCTGCTCCAAATCCCCAAATTGTCTCATACTCGAAGCCGGACGTGAGATACCTGTTATCTTTGTCGTTATAGGTTTGGGAACAGCGAATTACACAACCGACATGGCAGCCATGAGTCGGGTCCCCTTTCCTGCTCATGATTGTTTCATACATTGTCTCGCCGCATATTTTCTCCGCCCCAGCAAATTGCCCCGTTCTGAAGTTCTTCGTCGGTAAGCCGCCGGCTTCATTTAAGATATTGACAAGCACATCCGTTCCGTATTTGGGCAAGGCATTGCCGCTGACAGGGTGACTCAGCAATCCTTTGTTGAAAATCTGGGCGGCCTTTTTGAACTTTTCCTTGTCCTTGATTTCAATACCTGAACCGTCATTGTCATCAAGAGTAATAAATTTAATTCGTTTCGAACCCATCACCGCTCCCAGTCCCCCCCGCCCAGCACTGCGGATATGGCCTTTAGGATCCTTGACCGAAATATTGGCGGCGGACATTTTGTATTCTCCGGCTTGGCCAATAGTCATGACGCCGGTATTTTCCCCATACCTCGCTGTTAAAGTATGAATAACCTCATAATTGCCTTTACCTAAAAGCTCGCTTTCTTCCTTAATCTCCACACCGTCTTTATGAACATGAAGACAGTACCACTTGTCCCCTTCTGGGATCCCTTCGACAATTAAGGCTTTGACACCCAGCTTGGCCAATCTTTGCGCCGCGGTGCCTCCGGAATTGCTCTCCTTAATTCCGCCGGTTAAAGGACTCTTGGCCCCAACCGACAATCGTCCTGAATTGGCAGCCATTGTGCCCGTCAGTAACCCCGGAGCAAACACCAATTTGTTGTTGCTGCCTAAGGGATGACAGGTTGGCTCAACTTCTTTCGCTACAATTGCTGAAGTCAGTCCCCTGCCGCCGAGCACTCTCCACTCTTCAGGTACTTCTTCCATCTTAAATGAAAGATTGGTCATGTTGACTCGATAAATTTTCACTTTCTAACCTCCAGCCTAATTATTGTGTGAAACAAAATTATGAAAAATATTGTTTTATCTTAACCTGAATATTCCTTAAAGATTCATCGTGGATTGTTTTTGAATAAAAAACGGCGGGTAATGATTTTCTAAACATTGGAATCATTACCCGCCGCATGGTATCAATTTATTTCACTTTTATAATCCTTGTTAAATCCTATTCATACTATCTATACCCCTTTGGTTAATGTACCCTAATGTTCTTGCTAGGAAAAGACCAATTCAATCACTTGAATTTTCACATTTGTAATCGCATTTCTGACATTGTGAAAGGATATAATCGCTATTCTCCCTGTGGTATGCCCCCGACCATCTGCAGATGCTTTGCAGGATGGGTACAACGGATCTTCCCTTATCCGTCAGGCAATATTCCACTCTCGGCGGTATTTCATCAAATTGCCGTCTTTGAACGATTCCGTCAGCAATTAACTCTTTTAAAGTCGTTGCCAAAACAGCGTCCGTGATATTGGTCAGTTCCTTGCGCAGAGAGCTGTAGCGCAGAACCTCTTTCTCTGCCAGAACACAGATAATCCGTGATTTCCATTTTCCGCCGAAAATATCCAGGCCATATTCCAGTGGGCAGCGAATATCCTTTTCTAACTTGGGTTTATACATTCCGAACTCCCTCCTGTACCGTCATTATAAAAGGCATACTTTGAAAATACCAGTAACTATGAAATTTATGAGTAACTCATAAATTTACGGGTATCTTCAAATCACGCTGCAGCTTGTCTATACTTAAGTAAGGTAAAAAAAGAGCAAATCAAATAGGAGGTTCTTCAAATGAATGAAAATGTAGTGAAGCTTCTCAAGGAGCAGATGTGGTATTTAAGTACATATTCGGATGAGCCGAATGCCGTACCCGTAGCTTTCAAGGATGTTACCGATGACGGCAAACTAGTGGTAGGTGATGTTTTTTTGGAAACCACCCTTGCCAACATTAAAGAAAACGGTAAGATAGCCGTTTCTGCCTGCAATGGAGGGACCATGGAAGGATATCAGGTTAAAGGCAAGGCCGAGTACGTGACGGAAGGCCCTGTTGTTGAGACTTTCAAAAAGCTTGTCTCGGACATGTTCAAAGGTGCTATGAGTGCCAAGGGTGCCCTTATTATCACCCCGGAAAAGGTTATTGTCACTACACCGGGCCCGGATAATAAAAAAGTTATCTGATCCTCTGCAAAAAGCCGTTTAGTGGAACTAAAAAAACCTTGCAACTGCATAAGCTGCAAGGTTTTTTAGTTGCCTGAATTTCCACTATCATTACTTATATTTGGTCTTTCGATATAGCACTGTTCGATGTATTCCAAGCAAACGGGATGCCATACACACTCTGCCATTACATTCATCTAATATTTGGTTTATGTATTCGGCTTCAACTTCTTTCAAAACGCTTTTTAATGTTCCCATATATGCGCTAGCCTTTTTTTGCCGATTTTTAGAACCTAAATTGGTATTAATAGTCCCTGCAGTATCAAATTTGATTTTTAAATAATCATCTGTTGATGTAATAAATTCTCGTTCTATTGTATTACGCAACTCCCTTATATTACCGGGCCAGCTATAGTTCAACAATATCCGTGTCGTATGAGGGTGTATGATTTTGTGCAGGCCATATTTGATATTTAATTCCTCTAAAAACTTTTGTGCAAGTGCAACTATGTCTTCTTTTCGTTCCCTTAGAGGCGGTAAGGTTAAAGGGATTACATTCAGTCTATAAAACAAGTCACTTCTAAACTGTTCCTGGTCAACTTTATGTTTTAGATCTTTATTCGTAGCAACAATGAAGCGAACATCAATTTGTTCAATTTTTGTACTTCCTATTCTTTGTATCTCACCTGTTTCTAATACCCTTAACAATTTTGACTGCATTTCTAAAGGCAATTCTCCAATTTCATCTAAAAAAAGAGTCCCTTTATTAGCAATTTCAAACAGACCTATTTTTCCTTGCGGGTTTGCCCCGGTAAACGCCCCTCTGACATAGCCGAAAAATTCAGACTCAAATAGTTTTTGAGGAATTGCTGCACAATTAACAGGGATAAAGGGTCCTTGTGCGCGATGACTGTTATGATGAATATACCTCGCCAAAACGTCTTTACCTGTACCTGACTCCCCATATAGTGATACTGTACTATCTGTTTTAGCAACCATGTCCGCAAATTTAAATATTTTTTTCATTTGGGGGCTTTCAGATATAATAACACTATTATTATTATCCAGATTGTCAACTTTACCATAATATTCTGCTGCCGTTTTATATCGTTCAATTTCGGTTTTTTCTCTTTTCAGTTCTTCAATATATTTATCAACAATATCTTTATCTCGAATATTCGTTACAATCATAATAATTTGACCATCTTTATCTTTTACTGGTGAACTGGTAGCCATTATCTCACTACCATTAATAGTTCTTATTAATCCAGTTACTGTTGTACCAGTCTCTATAGCCCTTAAAGTTGGGGACCAATCATATATTCCCGCTTCAATGAATTCTCTAATATTTTTCCCAACCATTTCCGGAGGGTTAATCCCTAAAGCCCTAGTGGCCATAGAAAATGAATCGGAATTCATAAGACAATTTCCATATTTATCTGCCACAAAGATTGGGTCGTATGAACAATTCATAATTTGTTTCAAACATTCTGCACTAAGTTCTTTCCCTGACTGAGGCATAACAAGAACGTTTAGATAGCTTTTAGTTTTGTCCAAAATTGATTCACCGCCTTATATTTAGGAGTTATCATTCTAAGACAAAGTTTTTCGTAGAACTATTATATTATTATAATATTCAAAATAATATAGCGAATACAACAAAATAATATAATTGTTTTTTATACGATTTAATATTACGATAAATAGCGGTAAGATTTTAGGACACTATTCTTTTATTGTAATGTTTCTTAAAAATTAATTCTTGTAAGGCAAATATAATTATACCTTACAAGAATCATAAGTAATTGGTTATTATGGATAATTGTCCAAGGTGGTTAGTTATTGTTTAAGAATCAAACTATACCTAAAGGTTGTATCTTAAATTTAAATCAGAGTGCCGGGCCTTTTTTATCAATAGATACTGTTCGAATTATTGGGCCAGGGAAGGGAAATAACTGTCTGCCAAAAGTTAGATTATTCATCACTGCTGCGGTAGAATAGGCACCAAATAAACCGGATATTCCAGCCATATTTCCAGCTATAGGTCCGTATACTGTTGGGTCAAGTAATCCAAGATTTATCCCGGTTATTAAAGGTAAAGACAAGTTCATAACGCAGATTAACAGAAATACAGTAAGGGGCATGCTTTTCGCCAATGCTGGCCACTCTAACCACAATATTATGGTTATAGCCAACCAGGTATAGCCTGTAATGTGGGAATCGAATTTCCAACCGTTAATTGCAGCGAAGTACTCGAAAATCCACACCAATCCGGTAGCCAACATGAAGTAGCCACTGAACCACGTGAAGGTATTTCCTCCAACTACGCTTCCTTCTTTCAATTCAATAATACCGACAACTATTTGCACAAAGAATCCGCAAATTAACCAAATTCCTCCGATAGCAATTGCCGAGCCAGTTACTTTACCAGTGAACATGCCATAAAATATAAATACTGCTATAGTTAATGCAGTTAAACCTGCGGGCATAGGATTGGCCCAAGCTTGATTTTCATTTTGCATATAAACATCATTCCTTTCGTGTGCTCAAAATAGTTATTAACCAAAACATTCTTCGTCCAAATCAACTGCCGAAGTATCCCCAATCTGGATCACTTTTCGTATAAAAGCTATCTGTGGCACAACGTTTTTCACATAAAAACATCCACTGGCAACTTTTCCTGTATAGAATTTTGCATCAAAATGATTTCCGCCTAGAGTTTTTAATTTGCTATCGGCTAATAAAGCTTGATCAAGTATTAATCTGCCGCAATAAAGTATAGATGCAGCATACAATATGCGGGTTGCAAAGATTGGCATCGTCTGGGGCCTACCCTCCTGCCCATATTTTTGAATTTGTTGCATTATCGCCAAAAAATCATCCAAGGCTTCATTCATAATTTCAAATTCTTGCATAAAACCAACTGAACCCTTGTTATTTTCAATGAAGGTGCTGATATCAGTTATCCAATTCTTAAAGACTTGCCCCTTACTCATGGTAAATTTCCTTCCAACTAAATCTAATGCCTGGATATAGTTGGTACC
This sequence comes from Desulfosporosinus orientis DSM 765, assembly GCF_000235605.1. Lineage (GTDB taxonomy): Bacteria > Bacillota > Desulfitobacteriia > Desulfitobacteriales > Desulfitobacteriaceae > Desulfosporosinus > Desulfosporosinus orientis. The sequence goes on along the minus strand of NC_016584.1, from coordinate 3,178,760 downwards.
TTCCCAAATCGATGAAATTTTAACATCTCTTGCAAGGGATTCAACCTCATATTCTTTTATAAAACCATAGCCGCCGTGAATCTGAATAGCATCGCTAATTAACGACCATGCCATATCAGTTGCAAAGGCCTTACACATAGGATTACTGATCTGGAACATGCCTTCAGCGAAATTACGTTCTTCTGGATCTTCACTGTCATGGGACAGATCCAAATAATAGCAGGACTTCAGGATCAAGGCCCGCAGGGCCTCTGTTGTGGCTTTTTGCACCATCAACATGCGGCGAATATCTTCATGCTCGATGATTCTTACTTTGGGGCCTTTAGGATCCGTAAATCGAGTTCCTTGAACCCGGAGCTTAGCATACTCACGCGCTTTCAGGTAGGCTTCTGTAGAAGAACCCAATCCTTGTAAAGAAACGTTCAGCCGTTCTTCGTTCATCATGGTAAACATTTGAGCAATTCCGCTGGCCTTCCCATCGGCATCGGGCGGATCACCAATTAAATAACCGAGACATTTATCATTTTCCCCGTAAGATAAACTGCAGGTCGGTTGACCATGCACTCCCATTTTCTCTTCTATGTTTGTGCAAATGACATCATTCAATCTACTGAGTCTGCCATCGTCTTCAACCCAGTATTTAGGAACAATAAACAAGGATAACCCAGCCACACCGTCTTTGGCTCCTTCTGCCCTGGCTAGAACCAAATGGATAATGTTCTCTACTAAGTCATTGTCACCTGTCGTAATAAACTGTTTGTTGCCTTTAATTAAATAAATCCCTGGTGTATCCGTAGGAAAGGCTTTCGTAATGTTCGCACCGACATCAGATCCCGCTCCGGCTTCCGTAAGATTCATGGTTCCGGACCATTTCCCGGAAATCATATTAGGCAGAAACTTCTGCTTAAGATAATCGCTGCCATGCTGCTGAATAACAGAGATAGCTCCTGTGGTTAACCCCCAAAAAGCAATAAATGACAGATTAACGGCCGACATCATTTCCATGTTCGCCTGAATTATTGTATAGGGAAGGCGTCCCTCCGCTTCGCGATCAGCATTGGACGCTCCCAAACCCGCCTCATTGATCGTTGCATAGGCTTTTTTAAATGAATCCGGAGTCACGACTTTACCATCGATAAAGCGAGCTCCTATCTGATCAGTATCTTTGGCAATAGGACCAATGACGTCGCGGGCAATTTTAAAAGTTGTCTCAAGAATTGGATCGATTTCATCTACCCCGTAATATTCCTGGTATGGCGGAAGTGCAAGTAACTTTTCTAAATCCAGCCATTCCTTAAGTACAAACTTAAGCTCTCTTAGATCATAGACAAAATTAGATATTGCCATTTTTAATAAACCTCCCTATCAATAAACCTCTGACTAGGAAAAACTCTATTTAACAACACCCTTTTCCTTAAAGGCTGCAATTTCTATTTCACTATAACCAAGCAACCTATTGAGAACCACATCGGTGTCCTGCCCTAGATCCGGAGCTCCACGCCATACATGGCCTGGCGTTTCGCTCATTTTAGGATGAAGCCCAAATGCTTCAACTTCTTTGCCAGTGGTTAGGTCGGTATACTTTACCCAGTTATTTCTCTGTTGCCAGTGCAGGTCATTATATACTTCTTCACACGTCTTTAACACAGCGGCCCCGATTCGATTAGAATTCAAGAGGTCTGAAGCTTCTTGCGCCGTATGGGTGACAAAGTATTCGGAAAACCGATCATGAAGTTTTTGACCGAGTTCAGAATTAACAGCCTCTATCCCCAGCGCAGCCTTACGGTAAGGAAACTCTTCAAGGGACAGCCCCAACGTTTCCATAATACGATTATAGGCAATTTCACCATAGGCACCGATGGTGATATATTTACCGTCTTTGCACTTCCATGTATTCCCGGGCTGGAAAAACGGAATTTTGGTGCCAAACCGCTGCTTCAGGAAGCCACGATTCGCCCAAGCGGTCCAGTTATCATCCATAATTCTCATCATCGACTCAGCCTGAGCAACCTCAACGATTTGGCCTTTGCCTGTCTCTTCAACCACCCGAAGGGCCATCAGAATCCCGCTGAAGGCCATTAGAGCGACGACATAATCACCGATATACTGGGTAGCATAGGTGGGAGCTCGATCAGGATAACCCTGGAGCAGGGAATAACCGGACTCTGCCTGCCCAATCGGATCATAAGAAGCTCTATTCATCTCTTTGTCAATTCCACCAAACGCTGGCCTGCCGAAACCGCTGATATGGGCAATAACCAGCTTAGGGTTAACTTTCCACAGCATTTCATCTGTAATGCCGAGCTTCTCGATCCAAACCATGTTCTCTATCCATACGTCTACTTGCTTAATAAGGGATAAAAAGATTTCTTTTGATTCAGGAATCTTCATATTGGTTTCCAAGGCAACATCCAACTTATTTCGGCTATTTTGAATCCAGGCACAGCTTATATTTTGGCCGTTGTCTCCCATCACTTGGGGTACTTGGAAGCGATATGGATCGGGCATTGTAGGTCTCTCAAGTGCAATAACCTCAGCCCCAAAATCACCGAACATTGTTGCACAAAAGGGCCCGGCAACTATAGTTCCGTTAAGTAATACTCTTATTCTACTAAGAGGTCCAAACTTTGGAGTAAAGACCGGAGCAGGTACTTTTTCTAACCTTTCCCACCTGTTCATATTGCCACTCTCCTCTTTATTAATTTCTCTTAAATATCTCTGGTCCATAGGGAAGCCATTGCTGCACCACCGCCTACGCACAATGAAGCCCCGCCTGTAGTTTTGTCTAGCCTTTCTAATTCATAGTAAAGAGCGATTATCAGGCGTAGCCCAGTTTGACCGACTGGATGGCCCAAACCGATTCCCGATCCATTGTTATTGATATTGCCGTCACGCTCCAAGGTACCAAAGTCCATATCTATTCCATGATCCTCTTTCATTTTTCTAAAGCAGCCTATTATCTGGGAAGCAAAAGCCTCGTTAATTTCCCAGTAATCCACATCACTATATTTCATGCCAGCTTCTTTAAGTGCTTTAGGAATAGCTACGGCCGGGCCCAGTCCCATAACTTCAGGTCTAACCCCTTCAGTTACAATGTTTATACATTTCATCAATGGTTTTAGGCCTAGTTCGTCAGCTTTCTTCTTGGTCATCAGTACCGCCGCGCAAGATGCATCATTCAAACTCGATGCGTTGCCCGCGGTTACTACTCCTCCTTTTTTGAATACCGAAGGTAACTTGGCCAATTTTTCCAAGTTGGTGTCACGCATAAAATTCTCATCGATATCAAATATCTTAATACCCTTGCGAGTTTTGATCTCTACAGGTACAATTTGGCTTTTGAAACGCCCTTCATCAGTCGCCCTGGCAACCCGACGATGACTAATCAAAGCTAGTTCATCGCATTCCTGCCTAGTGATGCCATACATCTCAGCAACATTTTCAGCAGTAAAACCCATGTGAGCTTGAACAACCGAATCAAACATTCCGTCTATCTGCAAGGAATCCAGACACTTGGTATCATTCAAGCGTGCTCCCCATCGCATATTAGGCAAAATGAAGGGAACACTACTCTGGCATTCGGTTCCTGAAACCACTGCAATTTGGGTCTGCCCCATCGCCAGCTTCATAACTGCTACATCTAGGGCCCTCATACTGGAAGCACAATTCTGGTTAACTGTGCTAGCGCTGGATCGAGGGTCCATTCCAATCTCTAGTGCACAAATACGAGGAGGCGATGAGCCTTGTCCAGCGGTATTTGCCATTCCTAAAACAATTTCATCCACCATCGTGGGTTCGATACCGGCCCTGTTAATAGCTTCCGTTGCTGTTAATTTAATTAATTCTATAGGTTTTACGTCTTTTAGTGTTCCGCCGTACTTGCCAATTCCTGTTCTGCATGCGCTTACCAGTACGACCTCGTTGCATTCGTTTCTCAATTATTATTCATCTCCTCTCGTTATCCACTTTCCTATTTATCTTTAAAAAGAGGTTTTCTTTTTTCATAAAATGCTTTCATACCTTCTTTTTGGTCCTCGCTGGAAAAGAGCATAGTAAACCTGGCTAATTCCATATTCTTTCCGGTTGTTAAGTCGGTTTTAACCCCGCAATTAACAGCTTCCTTTGCAAATCTTAAGGCTAAAGCCGGTCTTTCCATTAATTTGTTAGCTATTGCTTTTGCCTCTTCCATGACTTTGTCGTCATCTACCACCTTATTTACGAGACCTATTTCCTGAGCTTTAGCTGCATGTATAGGAGCAGCTAAGTAAATGAGTTCTTTAGCTAGTGCGGGTCCCACTAGTTGAGTTAATCTTTGTGTACCGCCGCATCCGGGTATTATCCCTAGGGACACCTCAGGCAAAGCAAATAGAGCTTTGGACCCAGCTATGCGCATGTCGCAACACAGGGCTAACTCACAACCGCCACCCATACAAGGTCCATTTATCGCTGCAATCACCGGAACTCTAAATTCCTCCAAACGATCAAACACATCATGAGTCTTAATTATTGATCGGTATGCCCCAATAGAATCTTTATCCATCATCTCGACGATGTCAGCACCCGCTGCAAAAGCTATATTGCCGCCGGTAAGAATAATCACCCTTAAATCAGTATCATTTTGCAGCACTGATATAAGTTCGCCCAACTCGCCAGTTAACTCATCACAAAGGGCGTTAAGAGCTTTGGGACGATTAAGTGTAATAATGCCCAATCCATCTTCTTGGGTATAAATTAGATTTTTGAATTCCATAGCATATTACTCCAATCTATTTGTTGTAGTCGTAAAACCCTTTACCGGTTTTCCTGCCTAAACGATTGGCTCTATACATCTGACGTGCTAAGCGCGCACAAGCATAATGACTGTCATTTAATTCTCTCTCTAAACCTGCAGTTGCACCGATATGAACATCAAGCCCGACTAGATCAGAAAGCTCAAACGGTCCCATAGGCCAATTAGCACCTAGTTTCATTGCTGTATCTATGTCTTCAAGTGAAGCTACACCAGCTTCCAACATTTTAATGGCTTCATTACAAAGAGGAACTAACAGCCGGTTTACGATAAAGCCAGGGGTATCATTGGCTACGACCCCAACCTTTTTCATTTTAGCGGCAACTACTTTTAAGGCATCTATTGTCTCTTCCGATGTTGCGAGACCCTTAATTATTTCTATTAATTTCATAACTGGAACCGGATTGAAGAAATGCATGCCCGCTACTTTGTCAGGTCTATTTGTAAAAGATCCTATTTCAGTAATCGACAGTGAAGAGGTATTACTCGCAAATATGGTTTTCTCTGTGCATACTTCATCCAGGCGAGAGAAGACTGATTTCTTTACCTCTTGATTCTCCGCCACCGCCTCAATTACTAAATCAAAATCTTTTAAATCGGCTAGATCGCTTGCCACTCGCACCAGGGCTACTCTTTTTTGCATTTCCTCCGGGTTGATTTTTTCTTTATCAACGGCTTTTTGCCAGTTCTTTTGAAGTTTACCAAGTGCCTTTTCAGATGCATTAGGATCTACATCAAAAATTAGTACTCCATATCCGGCTTCAGCTGCCACTTGGGCTATACCTGATCCCATTGCTCCTGCACCAATTACACCAATATTAATCATTTTTTAAATTCTCCTTTCTCTCCAAAGACTTTTTCATTATTGGTAAGCCCCTTTCCTTATATCAATAATTCGAATAATTTTGACTATTCATAAAGCAATTTTCATACCAACTAATTATATTTGATATTTTTTTCAAAACTGGGGCTATTGTTGATTTGTGATTTTTAGTGCTTTTTAAACATTTTTTAAAAGGCTTTATTTTACCTCGATGGTAGCAATAAAACAACTTAAAAAGGTTGTTTTATTGCTACCAATAGTATTTTTTTAACAACATGTTTAATTGGTAAATTCTATATTTGTACCATGAACTACTAACTGATCCGTACGACATGAGAATCAGAGATGATTTCGAAAACATTGTGGGCAGAGTAATATGCTCCGATTGCCATACCTGCATCTATTGAATTAAAAATTTAGGAATTAGCAATTCCTACTCGATGTGCAGTAGATATTTATAATGCAATCAGGTTGACTAATAATTCGCATATCATCATCCAGTTTTGGTCATCCTAAATAGGTAGAAATGATAGATAGGAGTGATTACTTTGCCCAAACCAGATGATCGGTCAGATAATGAGGAGCGCCTCCAGGATCATATCGACCACACTTTTGCGAATTTGCGTAAATCAGAGCATTACTTAGATGAGCATTCAGACGAGATTTCAGAGGATGAAAGGCAGGCTATTGAAGCTAAAAATGATCGGCGCAGAGAAAGTATTGATTATTTCATAGCAGAAAAAAAGGATGAAGCTCGAGGTTAAGACATCATATTATCTGCTTCCATGTAAATGCGGCCATTCAATGAATTTTCTGAATGGCTCATTATATTTAATAGGGGTTAATTATAATAAGAATTCTGGCTCTTTTCGCTTTTGACTTGGATCATATGCAATAAAGCCGTTTAGTTTTGTTCTGGAACTAAAAAAACCTTGCAACTGCATAAGCTGCAAGGTTTTCAGCTGCTTTAAACTAACTGCCCGTCCCACTTTGAAACTTGAGTTTCAAAGTGGGACGGGCAGGGATTAACTTCTTTCTTGGCACTCCTTCATTTCCCGTGTTTTATCACCAGGGCCTGTAAAAGTTTAGTGATTGCGTTTCTGCTGTACTCGTCAATTAACTTTCCGCTGGGATCAAACTTCGTGTGCGCACTCATTTGTAGGAATATTTACCATGTTATTTATCAATAATAAGAGAAAAAAGAATGCAGGAGCGATATTTGAAAATGCCAATATATTTTACTTACCTGCTTTATACCTCTATTTTGGCCTTGTTGGCGGTAATTCTTGTCTCCCGTAAGGATATTCACAAATATGCCTTTTTGGGAATATTTTACGGTGCGGTAATCGACATCTTTTGGATCGTCTTACTTAGTCTCATCGATGGCGGAGGTTATTTAAATTATGGGCCGCTGGGTTTTTTAAACATTCCTTTTATGCCCCCGATTGCCTGGACAATCTACTTCATTCTTTTTCTCAATTATTTGCCTGACAAAAAACCATGGAATTATAGTTATGCTGCAATTGCTGTGTTTTATAGCGTTATTTTTTCCAATGTCCTTACTAATTTAGGAATCTTTCATTGGACATTCAGCAACATCATTCTCCCGATCGCTATTTATCTCTCCTGGTTCTTATTCACTGTGTGGCACTATGAGAAATTTGGCAAGAAATTCATTGAGTATGGCATCAAACCGTAACAATAATTCCAATTAGTCACGCAGGGATTTAGCAAAAGTGTATTTCGGTAAACCCCCATGATTTTCCGCGATGAAGTCTGCGGCCTTTAAGCCCATCAAGCCAGCCTCATAATAATCCTGTGTAAAGTATCGGCTGTATAACCCAGGGAAACCTCGGCATCTTTGATATGGTGGTAAACCTCCCTGTATATCAAGGCAAGCATGGGATCTGGGTTCTTGAATAACAACGCCATCCCTGCTCTGTATTCCTCCTCTATGCTTTGCTGAACTTGGCGGATATTTCTGATCTGAAGCTGCGCTTGAAGAGGGTCTTCTTTTAGCAGACTGATTGCCTCAGCTAGGTTATCCGTTCCTGAGGTTAATTGCTGCAGCATATTTTGGATCACCGAATCCACCTTAACTTCAAAGGCTTCTATTTCCAGCAGTGTTGATTTGGCATATTCCACGATTTTATCCATATCGTTGGAAAGGGAATAAATATCCTGCCGGTCAAAGGGCGTCGCAAAAGCTTCAATCAGTTTGCTTTCCATATCAAAGCGCAGTTGGTCCGCAGTCTCCGCCTCCTGCAAGAGTTGACGGTAACTTTCTTCAGAATGATTGCGAATCCAAGCATCCAGGCTGGCCGTAACTTTAGCGGAAATCTCCGCCTGCATTCCGATCATTTGGTAAAAATCGTATTTAACAGGGAATAATTTTTCCCAAAAATTTTCCTTACCCATAAACTTCTCCCTTGTTCTATTCCCGGCGCCTTACCCAATCCCTTGCAGAAGTAAATAGAAAATAGCAGCTGAAATAGCGGACGCCGGTATGGTGATGCACCAAGCAATCAGAATCTCTTTGCCGATATTCCAATTGACCATCCGGTATTCATCGGCGGCGCCAACCCCCACTACGCTGCCAACCACCACATGGGTGGTGGAAACAGGCGCACCGAGCAATGTGGCTAAAATAAGGCTCCCCCCCGAGGATAACTGGGAATTCAGACTATGGAGCGGGCGAATCGTGTAAATTCCTCTCCCGATAGTCCGCATGATCGGCCATCCTCCCAGAAGTGTGCCCGCAAACATAAGCGCTCCGGCCAAAGCCTTAATCAGGATGACATTAGACAGTCCGTTCAAAAATCCGGCAGAAGACATTGCCAAGACGATAATCCCGACGGTTTTTTGGGTGTCGTTGGCGCCATGACTGTAAGCCAATAATGCGGCGATAATCCATTGAATCCTTTTCAGCCAGGTATTCAACGTATATTTGGCATTTCTGAACAGGATTTTGGTTAAGCGCTGAAGGATGAAAGCCGTGATAAACCCCAAAAGGGGCGAAAACATCAATCCTGCCAGGATTTTCATCATTCCGGTCAGCTGATGACCGGAAGTTATCAGCTCATGCCAGCCCCATAAAACGGAATCTGCACCCCGGGCTGTCCAGACCGCTCCAATTAATCCCCCGACTAAAGCGTGTGTGGAACTGGATGGGAAGCCGAGCTTCCAGGTGATAATATTCCATGCTACCGCTCCCATCATGGCTGCCAACAGCGCCATGAGCAGCGTGTTATCCGCCGGTACATTGACGATTCCCGAAACAGTATTGGCTACTGCGCTGCCACCAGTCACAGCTCCGGCGAACCCGCAGACCGCCGCCATTAGGATCGCCTGAACCGGACTGGCGGCCCCGCACGTAATCAATGTCGCCACAACCGAACTGGCGTCATGCAGCCCGTTGGTCAAGGTGAAAAACAAATTTATGACAATTACTAGGATAAAAAGCAAATCGATGGCGGAGATTTTCATAGTTCCCTCATGCCGCTTAAGGCAATTAACTCCATGTGAATATCCTTCCCATTACAATTTAAATATCCGGAGCCGTTATTACTTAACGATAAGTACAGGACAAGTGGCATCGGCAAGAACTCGCTGGGTTACGCTTCCGATTAAAGCGCCGGCAAGCGGGCCGTGGCCACTGGTTCCCATGACAACAAGATCAATTCCTTCTTTGATTTCATCAAGAATTACAGTTGCAGGATAACCCTCTGAAATTTCTTTCTCGATGGAAACTTTGCTTATATCATTTCCAACCAGTGTCTTTTCCATGATAGTGTTGCCGATTTCATTAATTTGTTCTTCCGTCAAAGAAAAACTATAGATTTCTGCACTTACAGTCATACTCGAAATTGGTTGATGTACAACATGGATCAGTTTGATTTTTGATTGATACTGTTCAGCATATTGAAGCGCGGCGGCTAGGGCATGCTTTGAATATTCAGAACCGTCAGTAGGGACCAGTATTTTGTTGATCACTTTTAGCATTTTTGTTCCTCCTTTTTTCTGATAGCTTAGTAACTGACTTAAAAGAAACAAGAAAAGTTATTTATAATAGTTCTAATATATACCTTAAAATACTAGTCCGCAATATAAAAAAACTATTTTACTTCAAGAACTGAAAGTAAGTGTAAGCATAGAAATAGCAGCAGTGGCCGCATACGATAATCAACCTCGAGCATAAACAATTTTCCTCATACATCTTTAAGCTCATAATGCCCATATCATCATAATCGTTTTTGGTAATATAAATTAGCTCAGTTGACTCTTTGCACGTTTGAGAGAATTCACCAAAATTGCGCTTATATGGATTGAGCGGACTAATAGTTATTAAATTATAGATGTGCTCCATAATGTTGATTCATCACCGTCGATGTATACTTCTGGATCTTCCATTCCGGGACCTTACATATCGGGCAAACACTTATATACCATTTATTCCTCAGCCAACGGGCTGCCCGGCTATGCCTAGAATTGTAGATAATAAAGCGCCGGTTACAGTGAGTTACAATCTCTGCCCTATCCCCTCTCCGGGTCATAGACTTGATTCCATGCAATTTACCGCTACGGGAAGGCCATAGTTTAATTTTTTCTACTAAATTACAGAAATCTACGTTTTTGCGATAATACCTTTTCTTTTCTCTAAGGGCCGCTTGGGACATTTGATCCCCACCTCCTTAAAATAGTTATCTATGCACACCTTTCACCGGGGAAGGGATGTGGGCTTTACGAAAGTTCACCCAGGCTTGATAGCTTCCGGCTGTTGCAGCTTCCAGCCTGTTGGCCTTCAGAACTGGGAGCACCTTCTCCATCGACCGGTTTCCGTCATCAATATCCAGAGTACTTTGAGATACTCCGGCCATACCCACCGCAGGCGGAATGATTGATGTGATCACGTTTGCTCCGGAATTCAGCCGTTGTTCCAACCCCTTTAAACCATCCACATCCAGAGATGCAGGAATCAAGCGATCGGGCATAACCATACGCATGACAGCAATGATCAGCAACTCGCGAAAAGGAGAATTGGTTTTCCAATTTGCCAGGGGTGTATTTTTCTGAGGAACAAAACTCATAACCCGAACTTGGTCCGCTCCCATTCTTGTCATAGTCAGAATAGAATCTGCCATATCTTCATTGGTATCACCAACTCCGGCCAGGAATCCTTCTTCGATTAGGTACCCCATTTCTTTAGCCTGGATCTTTCGGTTCATCCGTTCATCATAACTCTGCTCAATTCGTAATCCCTGATAAAGGGTCTTATTGTGAGTTTCCTGATAACATGCATACCAGTCGGCACCGGCTTCTTTGAATTTCCGAAGAACCTCCGGAGAAACGACCCCCGGAGAAATCATAATCGGTGTTTTGGTTTCTTTTTTTAGCTCTTTAACCATTTCCAAAAGATCATCGAATCCATGAATTGAATGATAATACAGGGGATCCTCCCCCATTGTCAGGTCTAAAAGGTGCACTCCGGAATTAACCAAACATTGTGCAGCCGTCACGATTTCTTCCCTGGTTTTTCTATAACGAGGATAATTTCTATTGGATTTTCGGTAGAGACAAAAGGTACAATCGTTCCGACAGTATGTAGAAAAATATACAAAGCCATAAAAGAATACTTTATTCTCAAAATACCGTTCACGAAGCTCCCTGGCTACTTGTGAAACTTTACCTAATTCCTTTTCTGAGGTTATATCTAATAATCTCAAGATTTCCTCACGGCTAAGGGAAATTTCCTGTCTCGCCTTGTCGAGAATCCCGTCTATATTAAAATCCTGCATTATAGCTGCCCCCTTGCTTCGTCTGATGGTTTATGCTCATTATGTTTTGTCTCATTTACTTGTCAACTCATGACATCATTCATTTGTCAAATTTCGACATAAACATTGAACACTTTCTCCTTTCCGTCTAATATTAATTCTGCTGACAGGTAATTAATTGAAACATTTGGCAAAATAGTCGAAGGAAATAAAATTATGTCGCAATATTCAGGCTTGTTGGAATAAGGTAATCTCTATATAATTTTTAACAAGCAAGTTTTATGCCAATGAAAAAGCCACAATCTAAAAAACTTGGTTTTGGAGGATTTTTCAGTGAATAAGACAGTTGATGATATGATCGAAAAACTTCAAAAGGAAAACGAAGAATTAAAGAAAGAGAATGAGTTGCTAAAAACCGTTATTGATAGGATTCATGAAGCTGTATATATAGTTGATCAAAAAGATGAAATCATTTTGTATAATACCGAATCAGAAAAAATGGAAGGTCTCGATAGAAAAGATCTTTTAGGGAAAAAGGAAGAGGATGTATTTGCCCAGCCTTACTACTTTTCGGAGGAAGTAACCAAAAAGATTCTCAAGACGGGGAAGTCCCTGATTAACCAGCCCTATTGGTATAACTTAAATGACGGCAGAAAAACTAATATGATTTTTAGTGCCTATCCTTTTTATTACAAGGGTCAAATCACAGCAGTTTACGTTATTTTTCGCAATATGAATCAGCTCAGTGATTTTATAGCAATTACTTTAGAGATGCAGAAGAAATTTTTCAAAATGGAGCTTAGTCAGGATGGAGCTGTGTATCTCCTCGACGATATCATAAGCATCAACAGCAAGATGAAAAAGATTAAAGCAGAAGCACGAAAAATAGCTCGTCGTAACTCTCCAGTGATCATCGTAGGGGAAACCGGTACAGGCAAAGAACTATTTGCTCAGGGGATTCATAATGCCAGTCTGTATTCGAGAGGTCCCTTTGTCCCTATAAATTGTGCCGCTATTCCAGATACACTTTTGGAAAGCCTGCTCTTCGGAACGGTTAAAGGTGCTTTTACTGGTGCAGCCGATATGCCCGGCCTATTTGAACAAGCCGAAGAAGGAACTATTTTCTTGGATGAAATTAATTCCATGTCCTTGTCCCTGCAGGCTAAACTGCTCAGAGTACTCCAGGAAAAATCAGTGCGCAGACTTGGCAGCAAAGATCGGATACCCCTTCATTGCAGAGTTATAAGTGCTGCAAATATGGATCCAATTGAGGCGGTTAAAGAACAAATCATGCGCTCCGACTTATACTTCCGTTTGGCTACCATTACCCTGAATATTCCTCCCCTGAGGGAGAGAAAAGAAGATATTGAAGTATTGGCCAGGCATTTTATTAAAAAATACAATCATCAATTTGGCCTGTTCGTTAAGGATATTTCGGAGGAAGTGATTAGTTTCTTCGAACAATATGACTGGCCGGGCAATGTTCGGGAATTAGAAAACTTTATTGAAGGTGCAATGAATTTTATTCATAGCAAAGAAAAGATGCTGCAGCTGGATCATGTACCTGAATACTTTGAAGAAAGACTTTTTCTTCTTAAGCTTAAGAAAGACCCTCAAAATAATACAGACTATCAATATCATAAAAAAGCAATTCATAATGGAACGCTTCAGGATGCTTTGTTGGAAACCGAAAAAACTATCATCGAGAGCACCCTAATGCGCAATAAAGGGAATATTAGCCGATCCGCCAAAGTACTGGGGATATCCCGGCAGAATTTACATTATAAACTTAAAGCCTTGGGAATTACGAATAAAGAATTATAGTCCTTCATGTTCTTCGGCAATTTTGATGGCTTGGGGAACTGATAGCTTATCAGCTATAAAAATTTAAAGTGACTTCTCTGTTTAGCCGGTATTAAAATTAAGAGGACATCATCCGAACTGTAATCATGAATTTACAGTTCGGATGATGTCCTCTTAAAAAACAGTTACACATTTAATTCACTACTCCATCCAGATAGGTTAAGCTTCTGGGCCCTCAGACATAAAAATGGCGAGGAGTACGGGAGTTTCACCCGCCTGCACGAATTTAGAGTCCGTGTGATCAATTCGATCTACCCCCCATGTTGTTTTTAGATTACCATTAATTCCAATCTCGTGCAAGCTAAATACCTTTTAACCGCAATATGCGGGAAGGGCGGGGGAGCTTATCATCCCTGCTGCAAGCATAGACAGACCGATCAAAGAATTTCTCTATCCCCCACGCGTCTTTGATCGCCTGGATGACAATTTGCCTTTTTAACCAAGCTTCTTCGATGTTCACCCCGGTGATAATCAGTGCAGCCACCCAATCCGTTTTACCTGGAATATAGTTCGAGATTGCTTCATCTGCTCCATAAAAATCCGGATATAAATAAAGGGGACCGGCTTCAGCCATAATGTGTTCGCCACAGATCTCAAGTTTATCATTTATTATATGGATGTGTTCGAGAATCACGCTTTTTTTCACGGATACATCAAACTCTTGCCAGGGCTCACCTAGTATAAATGCCTGACCGATTATCTCCAGCATATTGATCCCGGTGGTATGATACACTGAGATTGGAGTTTGGCTGGGCAGGCGAGCGTCAATTTCAAGAACCTTTAACTTTCCTTGATGAAGAATAGTTTCAACATCCATGATTCCTTCAAGATTCAGATTTCGGGCTAACTTTAGTGCGACGGATTCAAATTCTGCCCTAAGCTCTTCCGGCAAAACAGCTGAACCCACCACCCGTTTACAATCATAGCTTTCGTCCATGTACAGTTCCGTGACTTGAAGAACTTTATAAATACCTGAAAATCCTATAACTTCCAACGAATAAGACGGCCCTTCTAAGTACTCCTCTAATACCCAATCCTTCAAACCATTTGCAAATAATTCCTCGAACTCTTGAGGATTATTAATTTTGTAAACCCCTTCGCTTCCACTGGCACCTGAAGGTTTCACAATGATTGGAAAACCACATTCCGGCCACGGTACAGGAGCGGGAATTCCTATTTTAGCAAACATTCGGTTAGAGTCGATTTTTGAAGAAGAGATAGCATAAGCATCCTTATCAAATAATAAAGGAGTCCTGGTAAATCGTGCACTTCGTACCAGACTAGCTAATGCTTCTTGATTCTCAAGAGCAGGAATAATCAGATCAACACCTTTAAGGATTGGCAGCCACTCCAAAATTTTTGTAACGTCGAGCAAATAAAATTCATCACAAAGCACCGCTGCAGGAACTTCCGATGTTTTATCAATGAGAAGAACTTCCCATCCGGCTTTCTTGGCCAGATAAGTTGCTTCAACTCCCTGCAGTTTTCCGCCTACTATTGCAACCCGCATATCAACACACCCTTCGTCTCTCCAGCACTTTCCAGTGGCTGTAATTACATTTGGTTAAAAAGCATATTGTCTGTATCTACTTGGAGTAATTCCCTCAATTTTTTTGAAAACTCTTGCGAAATAGGTAGGATCTTCAAAACCACTCTCTTTAGCTACCTGTGTAACATTATATTGAGAGCTTTTTAACATCATTTTAGCGTTTTCTATTCGTACCTGAGTAATGTATTCCGATATTGTACAGCCAAGATTCTGTTTAAAAAGCCGACTGATATAACAGGGACTTAGATAAACTGCCTGGGCTATATTTTCAATGGTTATCTTTTTGCGGAAATTAATTTTTATAAACTCTGCGGCTTTCTGAATTTCCTTGAAATTCTTTTGATATTTATTAAAATCAGGCAGATTCATATAGGTTTCCAACATCTCTTTAGTCCGGGCGCAAATTTCTTTAGTTGTAGTTATTTCAAGCAACTCCTTATAAAATGAGGAATTTTGCTGTAAGATCACATTTAAATCGGCTCCTCTGTTTACAGCAGCTCTGGAGATCATAACGACCAGTTCAATAACTCTGGTTTTAAAAGTATCGAAGTGTTCATACTTGACTTCGGTAATATCAACTAATAATTGGTTCAGCAGCTGCTGAGCTGCTCGCTTTTCACCATTTCGTACCATCATTTTAAGCTCATATTCTTTATCCAAAGAGTTAATACTCATTGTTCTCGACTCAACGATACGCATGGCAACTTTGGAACGTTCGCGAGCCTGTAGTTCTTCAGCCAGTCTCGCCTGCCGATCTGTGCAGTCCTTAATTTGGGTGCAGACCTTTATACCATTACACTTTTTTATTCCTATACTTTCCTCCCTAATCGTTCGACGAAAGCTACAATCTTTTATCTCATGATCCGTAGAATTAAAAAGTGTATTCCCTTGAGTGTCAACGATTATGGTTTTTAACCCGGTAGATTTCGAAAACGAACAGAGCATTTTTTTCAATAGATTCCACTCCGCTAGGTTCTCAATCCCTTGTAATTCATTTTCAAAAGTAATATTTGTTTGAATCACCTTCTTACCTCCAAAGAAACTTCTTTCAACTCCATCTAACCCTTTTCCGTAATTCCTTTAAGGATTTCATAGATCATTGTCGCTACACCCAATTGAAGCGGGTCATGGATTAACCGGGGTTGGATTTGATCTAACTCCTCAATAGGAATCCCTAAGGGTAATCCTGGAGCTGCAATAAATCGATCATCGTCGGCCATAAAAATGATTTCGGCCTCATTCTCTAATGCTTCAGCAAACCCCTTCACATCAGAAGAAGAAGGAAGAAAAGTTCTCATACCAAGAAATTTTAGTATTCCTGCAACAGTTTCAGAAAATCCTTTGATTATTCCTGATCAGCAGGTCATGGGTAATATGGCAATAAGTCCTGGATCGTCGAATAGGTCTGTTGGATTCATTCCAACAGCATGGGCGGCAATATCTATAATAGTATGACCGGTTTTATTTGCTAACTCTTCGTTATATTCTTTCATTTGTTCTGTGATACGATATATATCGTTTGCTTGGAGACGAGTCATTGCCAATCAGCCCCCATTTTGGATGTTGTTTGCCTTGCAGCTTTCCATTTAATAAACTGCCCCAATTGAGCATCGTTCCCCTATTATAATGAAACAGATCTTAGGCGTGAGTTGATACCATTATGAGTAGCAAAAAGCATGCCAAAACAAAAACATCACCAAAATGCCTGTTCAGTGGCATTTTGGTGTTAAAGATCATGATAAGAGGCTATCCATGTCAGAATTTGCTACACTAAGTTTTCGTATTTTGTCAAAACTGTAACAATATTTTTACATAATAAATAAAATTCAGTGAAAAATGTAATGGAATCATTACACTCCCTAGCTGTTTTTCTTTTAATGCATCATTAAGACCTACTTCCTTCATTGGTTTAGCTGCCAGTCCCATTTTGAAATGTGCATTGCAAAATGGGACTGGCAAGGAAGCTTCATTATGTATGGCATTCTAAGACTCAATCAACAGGAAATTCATTATCGGTATAATCTTTCCAAACACATTGCCATTCTCCAAAGTTAAAAACTCTATCTCCATATCAGTTGAATTAATGTGTTCAACAATGGCGTACCCATTTTCAGAAACAAAAGATTCGATTTTTCCAGTCTCTATCCCGAATTTTATTTCCTCTTCCTTGATTCCAGTTTTTATTAAGTCACTTTTGTTGGCTATTGTTTGAAAGTCAAAGCAGACTTTGCTCCCCGCAAGGGTGTTTTCTTTGATAGTTTTCAGCATTTCTATCACTGTCGTTTCGGGCAAATAGAAGGTAACGCCTTCCCAAATGATTAATGTCTTTTCTTGAGCATCGTATCCGCTTTCATAAATCTTCTTAAATAATTCTTCTTTTTCAAAATCTACTGGCACATAGGTTATATTCTTGCTTATCTCAATTCCGCACTTATGGAGCAACGAAATCTTATGATCTTGTGTTGGTTTAGCGTCAACTTCAAATATCTTTGTATTTCCGAGCAAAGCCTTTAATCTATATGGTCTACTATCATATCCTGCACCTAGAAATACTATTTGAACAGTATTATTTTTTACAGCTTCAAGAAGAACTCTATCTATATATTTAGTTCTTGAGATCACATATTCATAAAGGCCTTTTGGAATTAGTGCTTTTATTTTTTCTCGTTCGCTTTTTGCTATTAAAACTGATCGTCTATCTTCTGGTAAAAAATATTCTGCAATATTATCATTACTCCTAATTCGTTCTTCTTCCTCATAATTTGATAAGGCTCGCAAGGATGCCATTATCATTGCTGTTTCTGATACCCCTTCTCTCACTTTCATATACTTTTTCTCCTTTACTAAACTTCGTTCTTCCGCATAGCTAACGGAGGCTACATAACAAATGTTCTACAATTTACATACATTTCCTTTTTTATAGAACAAAATATTTCTGAATATAAAACACAACCAAAATGGGGAAGGCAGTTAAAGTCTACCTTCCCCGTGATACCTCTCTATTGAAGTTCAATTGTCTCTCAAGAGCATTTCTTAATAACTGCCGTACCGTTCACAACAACTTCTCCGTGTTGGTTAGTTACTGTAGTTTGAAGTATCAAAATCTGCTTTACTTCACGTTTCTCAATAATCGTAACCCTAGCCGTAACCGTATCCCCAATTCTTACGGGTGCGGTGAATTTAAGGTCTTGGCTGAGATAAATTGAATTCGGTCCGGGAAGCTGCGTTCCTAATACAGCGGATATAAAACCCGCCGAAAGGATACCGTGGACAATTCTTTCTTTAAATATCGTTTTTTTGGCAAATTCAGTATCAATATGAACCGGGTTATAATCCATAGTTAATCCGGCAAATGTCACAACATCTGCCTCTGTCACTGTTTTCGAAAGGCTTGCGCTGTCACCGACTTTAATATCTGCAAATGCTAGTTCATTCATTTTGCTGCACTTCCTGTAAATTAATGGAATATTGTGGTAAATCCAATTAAAACAAACACTGTACTTGCCTTAATTAAGGTAATGGCAAAGATGTCTTTATAGGATTGCTTATGGGTCAAGCCGCTAATCGCTAAGAGGGTAATTACCGCACCATTATGCGGCAAGGTATCCATCCCACCGGAAGCCATGGAGGCAACCCGGTGCAGGAGTTCCGGACTCACGTTGGTTTTTTGGGCCCAGGCCAGATAGTTTTTGCCAAAAGTATCAAGCGCTATGCTCATTCCGCCTGAAGCAGAACCGGTTACCCCGGCCAAAGTATTGACCGTTACCGCTTCGGACAACAACGGGCTGCCACCACTATTGATGTTGGTGAGGGCATGGGCAATGGATTGGAAACCAGGTAAGGATTTAATGACGTTGCCATATCCGACTTCGGACGCAGTATTCATGACTGCGAGCAAAGAGCCAATAGCACCGGCATTAATTGCCTTGGCAACATTCCCATTAATCCTCTTAGGATTAAGCACCATAGCAATGAATGTGCCCGCAGCTAAACCAATAATTAAAGCCCAGTTGTTCATAGTTCCGACTATGCCTGCTTTAGAAATATTATAGGGAGCTTGTGTGACCCATGAAGCAATATTCCATTGAGGAAAAACAAGTTTTTGTAGTAGTAATGTAACAACAAGTACGGCAATTAGAGGTACTGTAGCCAACCAAGCGTTTGGCAGGTTTTTGTCTTCAACCAGTTCAGGCTCATTTGAATGATTATGGCCATATCCTTCACCGGCCGCCTGGGCTTTCCGTTTACGCCATTCCAGATAAAGGATGCCAACCACAAAGATGATAATCGCACCTGTAGTTCCAAACACAGGGGCAGCATATAAATCCGTATTAAAAAATTTCATTGGGATTGTATTTTGGATCTGCGGAGTTCCTGGCAGAGCATCCATAGTAAACGTAAAGGCTCCTAAGGCAATCGTTGCCGGGATTAGACGTTTGGGAATATCCGCTTCTTTAAAAATTGAAGCAGCAAATGGATAAACAGCAAAGGCAACAACAAAAAGACTAACCCCGCCGTAGGTAAGAATTGCGCATGCCAAAACGACTGAGAGCATAGCTTGTTTTTTGCCAAGCTTCTGTACTATGGCTTTAGCAATGGCTTTCGCTGCTCCGGATTCCTCCATCGCTTTGCCGAACACTGCTCCAAGAAGGAAGAAGGGGAAATAGACTTTTAAATAACTGGCCATGTTGGGGAGAAACACTTCCGTGTAAGTTGGCATAATGGCCATTCCCGACAGAACTGCTGCGAGGAGGGCGAACACCGGGGCGAAGAAGATAACGGAATATCCTTTATAAGCCATGAACATCAGGAGTCCCAAGCTAAGCAAAATTCCTAGTACTGCTAACATATTAATCCCCCTTCATTTAAAATCTTTTATTATCTTTGTACTATAATAGCTATACCTTGACCGCCGCCAATGCACAGTGTTGCCAAGCCGCGTTTGACCTGCTGCTTTTTCATTTCATGAAGTAATGTGACCAACACTCGTGTTCCTGAAGCACCAATAGGATGTCCTAACGCAATAGCTCCGCCATTGATGTTGGTTTTGCCGGCATCAAGTTGTAGTTCCCTGGCCACACTTAAAGTTTGAGATGCAAAGGCCTCATTGGCTTCAACAAGATCGATGTCTTCAATCTTAAGGTTAGCCTTTGCTAACGCTTTTCGCGAAGCAGGAATTGGGCCGGTTCCCATAATCAGCGGGTCCACTCCGGCGGAGGCCCACGAAGTAATAGCTGCCAGCGGAGTTAAACCAAGTTCCTCTGCCTTTTCCATAGACATGACTACGACAGCCGCTGCACCGTCATTGATTCCGGAAGCATTTCCCGCTGTCACGGTACCATCCTTTTTAAATGCCGGCCTCAATTTAGCTAACCCATCATAGCTAGCACCGAAACGAGGAAATTCGTCTTGATTAACCAGGATTGTCTCGCCCTTACGCTGCGGGACAGGGACCGTGACGATTTCATCTGCAAATTTTCCCGACATAATTGCAGTTTCGGCTCGGTTTTGGCTGGAAACTGCATACTTGTCCTGGTCTTCACGGGAAATACCATATTGTTCAGCAATATTTTCTGCGGTAACCCCCATATGGATATTATGGAAGGCATCCGTCAAACCATCATTGATCATAGTATCAACTACTGTATTATTACCCATGCGATAACCGCTCCGGGCTTTAGGCAAGGCATAACTCGCCTGGGACATGCTTTCCATTCCACCGGCGACGATAATATCTGCATCGTTGCTCAGAATCGCCTGTGCCGCACAGATCACAGCTTTTAAGCCGGATCCGCAAACTTTACTTACTGTCCAGGCAGGAACTTCCTGGGGAACCCCTGATTTCATTGCAGCTTGACGAGCGGGATTTTGTCCTTGGGCTGCCGATAACACATTCCCCATAATCACTTCTTCGACTTGGTCAAGCTTAAGGCCGGCACGCATTATCGCTTCCTTGATGACAATAGCTCCAAGTTCAGCTGCGGGTATCTGAGCTAAAGCTCCTTCAAAATTGCCAATGGGTGTCCTTACAGCACTTACGATTACTGCTTGTCGCATAATTTTCCTCCTCATTACTAAAAACAAACTCAAAATAAGGTAATTTCCAGTCACCAGTGCTTATAAGCATCCCGTGCTTAAAAATGGAAACCACCGTTGATATCTAAGACAGAGCCTGTTACATAACCAGAAGAGTCCTCGGCAAGAAAGAGCACCGCTTCCGCTATCTCTTGAGGTTCGGCAAAACGCCCAACTGGAATTTTAGCAATAATTCCGTTAATGACATCTTCCGGATAATTCGTCATCATGGAGGTTTTAATATAGCCGGGAGCAACTGCATTGACTGTAATGCCTTTATTGGCATTTTCTGCAGCTGTTATTTTCGTTAGTCCAATCAATCCCGTCTTAGCCGTTGCGTAATATCCTGTTCCAGCTACACCGGTTCTGGCGGTTACTGAAGAAATATTGACAATCCGGCCATATTTTTGCTGGCGCATGGCAGGTAAAACTGTTTTGGTGCAGAGGAAAGGCCCGGTAAGATTGACTGCCATGACTGCGTCCCACTTCGTTTTATCCCCTTTATGGACTAAACCGTCCCGATTAATTCCTGCATTATTAACCAAAATGTCAATACGACCGAAGCGTTCCAAAACCTTCTTAGCCATCTCTTCAACTTCAGCTTCATTACTCACATCTGCAAGAAAAAGTTCTGCTTCTACGCCCAGTTCTCTCAATTCTGCAACCGTTTCAAGGGCTTGATTTTCATTGAAGCGAACATCATTGATTGCCAGTTTTGCTCCTTCACGGGCAAAGGTCATTGCTATGGCTTTTCCCAAACCTTGGCCGGCACCGGTTATCAAAGTAACGCGATCTTTGGTTCTCATTTTGCAACACACTCCACATACGTTTTTTCAGATTTCATTAAGCCAAGGCTAAAAATCCGGCCATCCATTTCTCTCAGTTCAGATGAGATTCCGGGACGGGGACTCATTAGCGCTAACACATCTTTTTCCACATCAATCCCCGGGGCAATTTCTTCAAGGACCAGACCTTCTTCACTCAGTGAGAATACAGCCCGTTCAGTAATATAGATTACTTTCTTGCCATTCTTCCTCGCATAATGACCGCTGAAGGTAATCTGTTCTACCGCTTCTATAAATTTCGGAATTTTCCCCTCTTTAATGATGTTTAGGTTACCCTCATTAACCTCTACTTCGAGTCCACCGGCAGTAAAAGTCCCACAGAATACTACTTTTTGGGCATTCTGGGTGATGTTGATAAACCCACCGGCACCGGCAATTCTCGGCCCAAACTTGCTGACATTGACATTACCTTGGGCGTCCGCTTGGGCCATTCCCAGAAATGCTATATCAAGCCCGCCGCCGTCATAAAAATCAAATTGGTACGGTTGATCGACAATACAATCCGGATTAAAGCTGGCACCAAAACTTAAGCCGCCTGCAGGAACCCCTCCGATTCCTCCAGATTCCAACGTCAGGATTAGTTCATCTAAGGTTCCCTCTTCAGCTGCGACGGCTGCTACCCCTTCAGGCATTCCAATACCCAGGTTTACGACAGCTCCAGGGCTAAGTTCCATATAAGCTCTGCGAGCAATAATTTTTCGTTCATCAAGAGGTATCGTTTCAAGTTGAGAGAGGGGTAAGCGCAGTTCTCCACTGTAAGCAGGGTTATATTGTTCTGCAAATGACTGCATATGCTTGTCAGGATTAGCTTTGACAATCACATCAACCAAAATTCCAGGAATGATCACTTCCCGGGGGTTCATAGTACCGCGCCGAACAACCCTTTCAACCTGTACAATAACAAGGCCCCCATTATTTTTTACTGCCTGAGCAATAGAAAGTACCTCCAAGGTTAAGGCTTCTTTCTCAAGAGATATATTTCCATCCTCATCAGACGTCGTACCCCGTAAAAGTGCAACTTCAATTGGAAAACTATGATAAAGCAAATAGTCTTTACCTTGGACCGGTAAAAGTTCAACTAAATTTTCTTGGGTAACTTTGTTTAATCTTCCCCCGCCCAAACGGGGATCGACAAAGGTATCCAACCCTACATGAGTCAAAGTTCCAGGTTTGCCTGCGGCGATATCCCGGAATAAGTGGGAAATTACACCTTGGGGAAAATTGTATGCTTCAATTTTTTCTTCAACTGCCATTTTTCCTAACTTAGGAGCTAAATTCCAATGACCGCCAATGACACGTTTCAGCAATCCCTCATGGGCTAGATGGTTTAACCCTTTGTCCCGCCCGTCTCCTTGCCCGGCAGCATAAACCAACGTTAAATTCCGTGGTTCACCCGTTTCCAGGAACCTCTTTTCCAATGCTTCGGTCAGTTCTTCCGGATGGCCAATCCCGACAAAACCATCAATTGCTACGGTACTGCCGTGTGGAATTAGCTCTACTGCCTTATCTGCTGACACAAACTGTTTTTTCACGTCCTATCTTCTCCTCCGTTTCTGCTTAGCCGCTTGGACATGATCAACATCAAGAAATTTGTAAAGAAGCCAAGGCTAGTACACCCCCCTTTTATTCCTCTATTATTCGTCAAATTTCTTGATGTTTGGAATTCGAATATTCTAAATAGCAAAAACCATGCCAAAAAAAAGAGAAACCTGTCGACTAGATAAATCAGCAGGTTTCCTAGTTTGCAATTCCGGAAATCCGGAAAAACATGAAAGCTTCCTTTTGTTTATATACATGGGCAAATACTGAATATATAGACTTCTAGCAGTTATTCCGCAATTCCGGACTGAATTTCCACAAATCTGGAATTTCAAAGTCCGTATCGGGACATTTTTTCATAAAAGCTAGATTTACTTAAACTTAAAAGACGGGCCGCTTCAATAACATTTCCTTTCGTAGTTTCGAGAGCTTTTTTGAGCATCTCACTTTCTTTTTTGGCAAGAGCCTCTTTTAACGTTACTATTGGAACTCCATCATGGTTCTCTATAAGGTAATCCGGCAAATGTCGAGGTAATATTTCATTACCATCGACCATATTTAATGCTCGTTCCAATACATTTTCTAATTCGCGGATATTCCCTGGCCAACTATGATTTAAGAGGATTTTTAAGGCATCCGAACTAACTTTTTTACGTCCGCAGCCAAGAACTGTTCCGAGCTTATCCAGAAAATGCTCAATTAATATTCCAATATCTTCAGGTCTATGGCGCAGCGCCGGTATTTCTAAACTAACAACGTTTAACCGATAAAAGAGATCCTGTCGAAACTTTCCATCACCAACAAGTCTTTCAAGTTCACAATTTGTGGCAGCAATGACACGGGTATTTATTTTAATTGTTTTCGTCCCGCCAACCCGTTCTACCTCTTTCTCCTGTAAAACACGTAAAAGCTTGACCTGCATGCTCAAGGGCATATCCCCTATCTCATCAAGAAAGATACTTCCGCCCTCCGCCTGCTCGAATTTCCCGATTTTGCCGCCTTTTTTGGCCCCTGTAAAAGCGCCTTCTTCATAACCAAATAATTCAGATTCCAATAAGTTTTCCGGTATAGCGGCACAATTTACTTTAATAAATGGCTTGGTAAAGAAAGGTGAGGAACTATGAATCGCGTGGGCGAAAAGTTCTTTACCTGTCCCGCTTTCTCCCCTAAGCAGCACTGTAGAACGGCTTGAGGCTGCTTTATTAACCATAACTTTCAAGTCAGAAATTGCTTTGCTTTTGCCAATAATATTTTTGATTGAGTAACGGGCCTGTGATTGCTGACGCCGCAATCTGCCTTTGTAATACTCCAGTTCTTGCTTTAAACGGCGAGTTTGCTCTTGTAACTGATCAATTTCTGAAACATCCCTAAAAAGTACTTTACCGACTGCACCAATAATTTTATTCCCCTCGCGGATAGGGATTCGGTCACAAATCATATCATGCCCCTTAATCCGTTGAACCTGCCGTATTTCAGGTTTTCCTGTTTTAACGACGATATGCAGCCGTGTATTTTCCACAACTTCTTCTACCGGACGGCCAATCATCTCTTCCCGCTTAACCCCTATAAAGTTTTCATAAGCTTCGTTAAAGGTTGTTACATAACCCTTCTCATCGACAATTACAATTCCCTCATAGGCAGTATCCAGGACGGTTGTTAAGATATTTTTCCACTTTTCCGTGTCTTTCAGTTTTTTTCGGACCTCTTCCAATTCGGTAACATTATACATAGTTCGTCCTCCTTGAAGATTTTGCGGCAAACGAGAAATTATCTCGAAACTCTTAATACGTCATTATACGACAAGTATTTACATATTCAAGCTTCAAAGTTCCTTACTCATGTTTGGCATAATTTTTGCATAAAGAAGTTTTTTGTCGAATAAGAGAATTGCCCGCAAGCAGAAGGGAGTATTTACCAAGATGGATTTAAATCTTACTCAATCACAAAAAATGATTCAGCAAATGGTTCGAACTTTTGCTCAGAACGAAGTTGCACCTGGAGCGGCTGAACGGGATACCACCGGCGAATTTCCTTGGGAAGTCGTTAAAAAAATGGCTCAATATAACTTACTCGGAATCCCCTTTCCTAGGAAGTATGAAGGCAGCGGTGCCGATACCCTTAGTTATATCATTGCCGTGGAAGAGCTATCCAGGGTTTGTGCAACCACAGGGGTTATTGTTTCCGCCCATACTTCTTTAGGCTCTCATCCGATTTATCAATTTGGTACTGAAGAACAAAAGGAGCTCTTTCTAATACCGCTGGCTCGTGGCGAAAAACTTGGCGGATTCGGGCTTACCGAGCCCAATGCCGGAACAGACGCGGGTTCTCTGCAGACAACGGCAATCCGCCAAAAAGATTACTATAGATTAAACGGCAGCAAAATCTTTATTACTAATGGTGGTATAGCTGACACTTACGTTGTCTTTGCCAAAACTTCTCCGGAGAGAGGGACTAAAAATATTGCCGCCTTTATCGTGGAAAAGGGTACACCAGGATTTTCATTTGGCAAAAAAGAAGACAAAATGGGAATTCGGGCATCATCGACCACAGAACTAATTTTTAATGACTGCCAAATCCCTGTGGAGAACCTTCTGGGGCAAGAAGGTGAAGGTTTTAAAATCGCCATGCAAACACTTGACGGCGGCCGTATAGGTATCGCTGCTCAAGCCCTGGGAATCGCTCAGGCTTGTCTGGACGCATCAGTTCGTTATGCTAAAGAACGTGAGCAATTTGGCAAACCTATTGGTTCTCTGCAGGCTATCCAATGGATGTTAGCAGATATGGCAACTCAGATTAAAGCCGCTCGTTTTTTGACGTATCAAGCTGCATGGTACAAAGATCAAAAGCGTCCCTTTTCAACTGAAGCTGCAATGGCCAAACTTTTTGCATCTGAAACAGCAATGCAGCAATCAATTAAGGCCGTTCAGATTCATGGCGGTTATGGCTATATCAAAGATTATCCTGTTGAACGTTTTATGCGTGATGCCAAAATCACAGAGCTTTACGAAGGAACTTCCGAAGTTCAACGTTTGGTTATTGCAGCAAATCTTTTGAAATAAGGAGATGAATAAATTTGCGTATTATTGTTTGCATAAAACAAGTCCCTGATACTCATGAAGTAAAAATCGATCCCAAAACCGGGACGCTCATTCGTTCCGGAGTACCAAGCATTATTAATCCGGAAGATCGTCATGCCTTAGAAACAGCTTTAATCCTAAAAGACCAGCATGGAGCAGAAGTAGTCGTTTTATCCATGGGCCCTCCACAAGCTGCAGATGCACTCCTGGAAGCACTTGCTATGGGAGCGGATCAAGCCATTCTGCTCAGCGACAGAGCATTTGCGGGAGCCGATACTGCGGCAACCTCCTATGCCTTAAGTCAGGCTATTGGAAAAATTGGTGATATTGACATGATTTTCGCAGGTCGCCAAGCCATCGATGGTGATACTGCACAGGTTGGGCCGCAAATCGCTGAACTCCTGTGTCTGCCCCAGGCGACATATGTTCAAAATGTTACCCTTCTTGATGACAAGACCTGTCGTGTTGAACGCGCCATCGAAGATGGCCACGAGATCGTTGACATCCAACTCCCCGCTCTGTTTACTGTTCTTAAAGCTCCTGATTCTCCGCGTTATCCTTCAATTCGGGGCATCATGCGTGCTAACGAGCAAGGGATTTTAATATGGGGCGCAGAGGATGTTAATGCGGATTACAATTATCTCGGTCTGAAAGGCTCTCCAACTCAGGTACGACGTACCTTTGTCCCTGAACAGAAGCGGACCTGTACAATACTTGAAGGCTCTAACACTGAAAAGTGCCAAAAACTTATTGAGTGCTTTAAAGAGTGCCAACTTCTCAATTTAGTTGTCTCAAATGCCGCTAAATAATAATTTATCAGCAGGAGGTTTCGCAAATGATATTATTAAACGAACGCTGCAAAGGATGCGGGCTTTGCGTAAGGCAGTGTCCTTTTGCAGCTATTGAGGTTATCGATAAACTAGCCCAATTTAAAGATAACTGTACGAACTGTGGTGCGTGTGCTGAAGTTTGTAAATTTAATGCTATCTTAGAAGAGGAAAAATCCACTTCAAACGTCAACCTGGAGAATTACGATGGAATATGGGTCTTTGCCGAACAACGTCAAGGAAAACTTTCCGAGGTGGCCTTAGAACTTTTGGGTATTGCCAACGAGTTGGCGATACAGCGGCAAACCGGCGTTACCGCAGTATTGTTAGGCCAGCACATTAAAATAATATCTAATGAACTCATTGCCTATGGGGCAGACAGAGTTATCGTTGTGGATAATCCCGATCTCAACCACTATCGTACCGAACCCTACACCTATGTGCTTGCGGATTTGATAAAAAAATACCGACCGGAGGCTGTCCTGCTCGGTGCTACCACTATCGGAAGAGATTTTGCCCCTCGTCTGGCCCGGCGTCTTGGAACCGGATTAACCGCAGACTGTACCGAGTTAGCTGTAGAGCCAAAGGAGAAAATTATTCTGCAAACACGTCCTGCCTTTGGGGGAAACCTTATGGCTACTATAGCTTGCCCTAATCATAGGCCTCAGATGTCAACCGTCCGTCCCGGTGTCATGCAAAAGCTCCCTCTAGACACTAATCGACGCGGGGACATCATTGAAGAACTTTATCATATTCCTCCTGAAGTTATTCGTTCCAAGGTTATAGAGTTAGTTAAGGCTGCAAAGGCCTCAATAAATATCGAAGATGCTGAAATTATTATAGCCGGGGGCCGCGGAGCTGGCGGACAGGAAGGATTCCATAAATTAATCGAACTAGCTGACATGCTGGGCGCCTCGGTGGCCGCTTCCCGCGCTGCAGTGGAGGCTGGCTGGATCGATCATGCCCACCAAGTCGGCCAAACGGGCAAAACAGTTAAACCCAAACTTTATATTGCCTGTGGGATATCCGGCGCCATTCAGCATTTGGCCGGCATGCAGAACTCCAGTTGCATTGTGGCCATCAATTCAGATCCGAATGCCCCGATTTTTAAGGTTGCTGACTACGGACTTGTCGCCGATATCAAAGAAGTGCTGCCGGTATTAGCCAAACAACTGCAGGCTGTTTCTTTAAGCGCTTAAAAAAAGCAATAGAGCGAGGGCGCAAATTTGCCTCTTCTCTATTGCTAAACCATCAACTCTATAATAAAGACCGTTAGACATGCCAGGAGGGAAACCTTGAACAGACTGCCGCCCCGGTAAGCCAGGATTAAGGCCGTGCCGAATCCTGCCAGGGCGGACCACAGGCTTGCCGTGGCCTTTAAGATCGCGGGAAAGGTCATTACCGCCAGGGTGACATAGGGTACATAATATAGGAAGGATTTGAGATATACATTCTTGATTTCCTTACGCATGAAAAGCAAAGGAAAGAGTCTGATCAAATAGGTAACACCCGCCATGACCAGGATATAGAGATAGGTATTACCTCTCATGGGCAGCCTCCTCCTTCACAGGAAACAGGAGTGCTGCCATTCCTGCTATTAATACCGTTAAAATAATGATTTTGAATCCCTGGGAGATTTCACTGAGGATGGGCAGTTGGGCAAATAACAAACTCAGCAGCATAGATGAGCCAATGATTCCTGTCAAGAGCTTGTTACCCTTGGCCGGCGGGACAATCACCGCGATAAACATCCCGTACAGAGCGACACTTAAGGCACTGATAATCCTGGCCGGTAACAACCCTCCTGAAACTGCCCCGCAAAAGGTACCCAACATCCAGCCCGGTATACTGACGCTCATCAAACCGTAATTGTAGAAGGGGTTCAGTTTCCCTTTTTTGCAGACGGATACCCCGAATATTTCATCCGTAACACCGAAGGCCACCGGAAAACGGTGGGGCCAGCCTGCTCCTGCCTCAAATTTTTGGGATAGTGAACAGGACATCAGGCAGTAGCGCAAATTAATGACCAGCTGGGTCAGGGCCATTTCCAGATATGTAGCGGAAGTCCCGATTAAAGCCAGTGCTCCGAATTGGCCGGCTGAGGTCAGGTTGGCTCCGGACATAAAGACAGCCTGAAAGGGCGTCAGGCCGGCCTTCTTTGCCACAATGCCGAAGGTAAAGGAAACGGCGAAATAGCCGAGTGCGATAGGAATGCCGTCTTTGATCCCGTTTTTCCAGGGGATATTCTTGTTGCTCATTGAAACTTACCTCTGATCAATCATTCTTGTTTGTTCTCATCATACTCTCCCCTCTTGACATAAGTAAAACGAATTTCCATAATGAATATATAAGATTTTCTAATGTATTTGAGGTAAGCAATGAATCGCTATCAAGCTTTTATGAAAATCATGGAAACAGGAAGTTTTACCAAAGCCGCTGAGGAACTGGGCTACACTCAATCCGCCATCAGCCAGATGATCCGCGCCCTTGAGGAGGAGCTTTCCACCGTGCTCTTTTTGCGTTCCCGCAAAGGGATCACCCTGACCCCTGATGCCGAGGAATTCCTGCCCTACATCAAAGCGGTCCATTATTCCTACCGGGAACTTGAGGAAAAACGCCGGGAAATGCAAGGACTGCAGAAAGGGATTATTCGCATCGGCACCTTCTCCAGTGTCTCCAGCAATTGGCTGCCTGATTTGATCAGGGATTTTAAAGCCCGGTACCCTTCCGTTCGCTTTGAGCTTCACCAGGGGGAGTACACCAGCATTGCCCAGCTGATTAAAGAAGGAAGCGTGGATTTCGGCTTTGTCAATCCCGACGCCCAAGCCGTATCTGAACTGAAGACCATCCCTCTCCAGCAGGATGAAATGCTGGTGGTCGTGTCTCAGAACCACCCCTTAACCTGCAAGGAGAAAATTTCACTCCGGGACCTGGTGGATGAAGCCTATATCCTCTTAGATGAAGGCCAGTTAAGCGTGCCCTTGGAGTTTTTTAAACGGGAAAATCTCCATCCTAACGTCCAATACCGTGTTCATGACGATTATACGATTATGTCCATGATTGAAAGCGGTTTGGGAATATCGATTCTGCCGAAATTAATCATCAGCAGATCCCCATATTGTATCGCCACCCTGGAGCTGTCCCCGCCTATTGTCCGCACCATTTCCCTGGCCTTTAAAAACAAGAAGGTATTGCCCATTGCCAGCCGCTACTTTATGGATTTCATTGTCGAACGGTATGGAAGGACTTCCTGAGTTGTCTGACACTACCAATAAATCAACTAATGACGACGAGAAGTTCTCCCGCTGTAACATTTTGACCGACACTGACTAGGATATCCAATACCCGCCCGTCCTTACCAGCTGGAATTCGATTTTCCATTTTCATAGCTTCTAAAGTCACTACCGTTCGATCCGCTTTAACGATGTCTCCAATCTTAACATGGGCCTGTGTAATTACCCCAGGCATGGGGGCCAATACGTGCCCATTTCCACTACCAGTTATTTGATGTTTGACAGGGCTTTGCAAAGCCGGAGTATTCTTTGCTGCCTTTTGTGTTATCTCTTCAACTTCGACTTCAAATTCTTGAGCGTTTACACGTACCAGAAATTTTTTCATGATCAACCACCTCCATATAAACTAGCCAAACGCCATGCTGAACGCATCTTACCAGAAGGTTGAATGTTAATAATCCGGTAGCGCACATGTTCTGATTTTTCATAAGTTTCAATTGCGGCGCTAAGAACCGCGATTAGTAGGTTATCTCTTGCTTGATCGTCAAGATCTGAGTGGTACTCAAGTTCTAAACTGTTTTCTTTCTCTGAATCAAGTTTTTTCTGAATAAAGTCTGTTGTGAATTTCCCTCTTTGAAAGTCCTTGTCTGCTAAGATTCGTTGATGGAAAGGGATCGTCGTCTTTACTCCGCTAATACTAAATTCTGCCAGAGCACGCTGCATTCGGGCTAAGACTTCTGCTCGTGTTCGGCCATAAACGAGGAGTTTGCTGATAAGGGAATCATAAAAAGGGGTAACTGTATATCCAGAGTAAGCGGCACTGTCGACTCGGACTCCAAACCCTCCTGGTGGGCGGAAATATTCAATTTTGCCGGGTGAAGGCATGAAGGTAACCGGATCTTCAGCATTAATACGGCATTCCATAGCCCAACCTGTGAGCCGAATATCGGTCTGCTTATACCCTAACGGCTCTCCGGCTGCAATCCGGATCTGCTCCTTAATCAGATCAAGGCCACAAATTAATTCTGTGATTGTGTGTTCAACCTGAATACGGGTGTTCATTTCCATAAAGTAAAAATTCAAGTCTTTGTCTAACAGAAACTCAAGGGTACCGGCACCACGATAACCAACGGCTTTAACTGCGTTACAGGAAACCTCGCTCATGCGATTTCGAAGCTCGGGTGTCAGAGCAGGCGATGGAGACTCTTCGATCAATTTTTGATGCCGTCGTTGGATAGAACAATCTCGTTCGCCTAAGGAGACAACTTCTCCATAGTTGTCCGCTAGAATTTGTATTTCCACATGTCGGCATCCCTCGAGGTATTTTTCTAAATAAACATCTGAATTATTAAAGCAGGCTTTTGCCTCAGAGCTTGCGCTCTCCAAGCTCAGAACAAGTTGATCCTCTTCAAGGACGAGTCGCATGCCTCGGCCTCCCCCTCCGGCAACGGCCTTGATCAGTACTGGGTAACCCAGTGTCCTGGCCATAGGTAGTGCTTCTTCTGTACTCATGACAATCCCCGTGCCTCCTGGAACGACAGGAAAACCAGAGGAAGCCATCGTTTCTCGAGCTTTTGATTTATCTCCCATTAAGGCCATGGTGTGTGCATCAGGACCGATAAAGACAAGCCCGGCTTCCAGAATCTTCTTTGCAAAAAGCGGGTTCTCTGCTAAAAAACCGTAACCTGGGTGAATCGCTTGCGCCCCCATGTTCACTGCTTTTTGGATAATCCATTCCATATCCAAGTAACCAGTTCTGGAGACACATTTAACTGCTTCATCCGCAAGTTTAACATGGAGAGAGTCTGAATCGACTTCCGTGTAAATGGCAATGGTCTTAACCTGCATCTCTTGGCAAGTTCGAATGATTCGGACAGCGATTTCCCCTCTGTTTGCAATTAAGATTTTCCGAAACATCTTTTCACCCCCTAAAATGGAATATTGCCATGCTTCTTTCGCGGATGCGCTTCTCGTTTAGAATTTAGCATGTTGAGACTTTGAATAATCATTTTTCGGGTATCACGCGGGTCGATAATATTGTCAATCAAACCCTTGGCACTAGCAATATAAGGGTTTGCGAACTTTTCGCGGTATTCCTCAGTTCTTTGTTTCATGGTGGCCTTAGGATCTGCAGACTTCATAATTTCTTCCCGGAAGATAATATTCGCTGCACCGTCCGGTCCCATAACCGCGATTTCTGCTGTCGGCCAGGCTACAGCGACATCCGCTCCTAAGGAGCGACTGCACATAGCGACATAAGCACCGCCGTAAGCTTTCCGCAAAATAATCGTAATCTTGGGGACTGTGGCTTCGGAGTAAGCATACAGGATTTTAGCTCCATGACGGATAATTCCACGATATTCTTGATCAACTCCTGGAAGAAAGCCAGGAACATCTACGAATGTTATTAAGGGTATATTAAAGCAATCACAAAAACGTACAAAACGGGATAGTTTATCAGAAGCATCAATATCTAAGCAACCGGCGAGATAGGCGGGCTGATTCGCAACAATACCCACCGCCATACCCTCGAAACGAGCAAAACAGGTTACAATATTTTGCGCAAAACGTTGATGAACTTCAAAGAATTCACCGCCATCGACGAGAAGATAGAGGACATCCCGGACATCATATTGTTTATTGGGTTCAATTGGTACTACGTTTAGCAGATCGTCATCTTCTGCTTTAGGTGGCTTGCCCTCTAATATGGGGGACTCCTCGAGATTGTTTTGAGGCAAGTAGGTCAGTAAATGCCTGACCATTTCCAAGGTATCAGTTTCCGATTGACCAAGAAAATGGGCTACTCCGCTTGTATGGTTATGAACCATGGCCCCCCCCAATTCTTTAGTCGTTACCTCCTCCCCTGTCACAGATTTTATAACTTGGGGGCCGGTAATAAACATCTGGCTGGTCTTATCCACCATAAATGTAAAATCGGTAATAGCCGGAGAATAGACAGCGCCACCGGCACAGGGCCCCATGATAACTGAAATTTGTGGGATTACTCCAGAGGCCAAGGTATTTCGATAGAAGATGTCTCCGTAAGCAGATAAAGCACTAACTCCCTCTTGGATACGTGCTCCCCCCGAGTCATTAAGGCCGATAACAGGAGCGCCGTTTTTTAGAGCAAGGTCCATGATTTTACAAATTTTTCGGGAGTGAAGGTCCCCCAAAGCTCCGCCGAAAACGGTAAAGTCCTGGGAGAAAATATAAACTAAGCGACCATGTATTGTACCATAGCCTGTAACGACACCTTCCCCTACGTTGACCACGTCTGGTTTTGTAAAATCGGTCATTTCTCCTTTAATAAAGGTATCGGTCTCAATAAAACTATCGACGTCAAGGAGTACATCAATCCGCTCACGCGCAGTCATTTTGCCGTTTTCGTGTTGCCTAATGATGCGCCCAACACCACCTCCTAGTTTTGTTGCTTCTTGTAAAGCTGTTAGTTCGCTAAGTTTAGCGTAGATATCCAAGGGTTCCACCTCCTTAAACCTGGCTGCAACGCTCAACCAGTTCTATTAGGGTGTTGAAAGTACTTTGGGGATGAATAAAAGCGACCTTGCTTCCACCCAATCCAATTCTAGGGGTCTTATCGATTAAACGTATTCCTGAATTTTTTAATTCAAATAACTTTTCTTCAATACTCTCGACTTGAAATGCTAAATGATGAATACCTCCACCACGGGCTGCAAGGAATTTCCCAACGGGACTGTTGGCTTCCATAGGCTCTAATAGTTCCAGATTGGTGTCACCTATCCGTAAAGTAGCCGTCCGAACTTTTTGTTCAGGGATCGTTTCAAGTTGACTACAACTTAGCCCTAAGCCAAGGTATACACTTATAGCCTCGTCTAGGTTTTTGACAGCGATCCCCAGATGGTCCAGCTTTAATTGAAGGTCCATATTATCTTAATTCTCCTTTCTTAAGCCTCTACATCGTTACGTAAACCCTTATTATACTCTTTGATAAAAGTAACAATATCCCCCGTGGGTGTTCCTGTTTCAAATATCTCAACTACTCCTGCTTCTTTCAAAAATTCTTGGTCATCTTTGGGAATGACTCCCCCTGCGATTACTGGGATATCCTGAGCTCCTTCTCGGGCTAGAAGCTCAATGATTCTCGGGAGCAGATAACTGTGGGCACCCGATAAGATGCTAATTCCAATGACTTGAACATCCTCTTGAATCGCTGCCTCGACAATTTGATCCGGGGTTTGTCGTAAGCCGGTATAAACAACTTCCATCCCGGCATCCCGCAGGGCCTGAGCTATGACTTTAGCCCCGCGATCATGACCATCCAATCCGACTTTGCCGATTAAGACCCGAATACGTTGTTCTTTTTCCATTACGACTCCTCCTGATTAAAAGGTGTTATCTTGCCGGTATTCTCCAAATACTTGTCGTAAAACGTCACAGATTTCACCCAAGGTGGTGTAATTCCGCACGCAATCCAGAAAAAAAGGCATTAAGTTTTCCGTGCTCTTTGCGGCTTTTTCCAACCGAATCAGACTGTTCTCTACCTCAGCCTGATTTCTTTTCCGATACACAGCGGCTAATCGTTGTTTTTGTTCTTGTTCGACTTTGGGATTTACTTTGAGTAACCCTTGTGGTGGATCTTGTTTAATCTCAAATTTGTTAATCCCAACGATAATCCTTTTTTGATTCTCGATCTCCATTTGATAACGATAGGCACTTGTCTGGATTTCTTTTTGTTGAAAACCAAGTTCAATGGCCCGTACGGCACCGCCTAATTCATCAATCTTCTCGAGGTAGCCCCAAACGGCCTTCTCTATATCCTCTGTTAATTTTTCCACACAATAAGATCCCCCTAATGGATCCACTGTTTCTGTAACTCCAGTTTCGTAGGCAATGGTCTGTTGGGTTCGTAAAGCGAGTAGAGCCGATTCTTGGCTGGGAAGAGCTAAGGCCTCATCCCAGGCATTGGTGTGCAATGATTGGGTACCGCCCAGCACAGCACTCAAGGCCTGAAAAGCTACCCGCATAATATTCACCTCGGGTTGTTGAGCCGTCAACGTACAACCGGCTGTTTGGGTATGGAAACGCATCATCAAGGATTTGGGGTTATCAGCTTTAAACCGGTTTTTCATTATCTTTGCCCATACTCTGCGGGCAGCCCTAAACTTGGCGATCTCCTCCAAAAAATTGGAGTGAGCGTTGAAAAAGAAGGAGAGTCGTGGAGCAAACTGGTCAATTTCCAACCCTGCATTAAGAGCGGCCTCGACATAAGCAATTCCATCTGCCAGGGTAAAAGCCACTTCTTGAATCGCATTAGAGCCCGCTTCTCGAATATGATAGCCACTGATACTAATCGTGTTCCAGTTTGGAAGATGCTCGGCACAATATTTAAAGGTATCGGTGATTAGCCGCATTGAGGGCTTCGGCGGGAAAATATAAGTTCCCCGGGCCATATATTCCTTTAATATGTCATTTTGAATGGTTCCGGATAATTTGGTGGAAGCTATACCCTGCTTTTCGGCTACTACTATATACATAGCCAGAAGTATGGCGGCTGGAGCATTAATCGTCATAGATGTGCTAACCTTGTCTAACGGTATATCCTTGAAAAGCGATTCTATATCTGCCAAGGAATCAATCGCTACACCTACCTTGCCCACTTCTCCTTGGGCAAGAGGATCGTCAGAATTATAACCAATTTGGGTAACTAAATCGAAAGCCACACTGAGGCCGGTTTGTCCTTGTTTAAGCAGATACTGAAAACGGGAGTTTGTTTCTTGTGCAGTTCCGTAACCTGCGTATTGACGCATTGTCCAGAGCCGACCCCGGTACATGTCCGGTTGAACACCACGTGTATACGGAAATTCTCCCGGAAAGTTTAAATCCCTTAGATAGTCGAGTTTAAGATTATCTGGTGAATAAAGCCGTAGCAATTCGACCTCTGACCCATCGCTTTCCCAACGTTCATCCGCTGATTTTGAAGGATTATTCCTAAAATTCTTGCTCTCCCAAAGAACTTTTTGTTGGGCAATTTTTTCAAATTCCTTACTTTTTTCCACAAGTATATTTCACTCCCCTTAAATAATTTGAATTTTCAGATATTTATTAGCAAGATTCATGCCACCATCGTGCAAAAGAAAAAGAGGCGGAATTCTGCCTTCCGTCTCTTATGGTTTTAATTCTCTCCTTTTTTGATGTAACACAATGTTGCATTAAGCGTTATATTGTGTTGCAAATGTTTCAAGTCTTTTCCTTATATCCTTTTAGTTTTCGCCACATCGTAGTTCGACTGATTCCTAGTTTTTTTGCAGCTTCGGTTTTATTGCCCTTGACGCTATTTAAAACTCGGATTAGTTCTGCTTGTTCACCTGAACCAAGATCGTCAAAAGTTAGCCTTTCGAATAAAGATAATAGTAAGGACTCATGATCTTCTTCTTTATAGAGAGCCGCAAATCTTTCAACGATATTTCTTAGTTCGCGAATATTACCTGGCCAGTTATAATCTCTAAATACAGTAAGCTTGGAAATCCTCTCTATTTCCTGTTCATTGAGGTCATGGCACATTTCAGTGAGAAAACTTTTAACGAGTAAAGGAATATCAGTTTTGCGAACTCGTAGAGGAGGAAGACGCAGTTCTAAAACATTAAGTCTGTAATATAGATCCTTTCGGAAATAACCTTTTTCTGTCATTTCCCATAAGTCTTTATTAGTGGCAGATATCACTTGGATATTAACCGAACGAATATGGTCACTTCCGATGCGCAGAACTTCACGTTGTTCTAGGACCCTTAACAGACGAGATTGCAGAGACATAGAAAGTTCACCTATTTCGTCTAGAAATACCGTTCCCTCATGAGCCAGTTCAAACAATCCGGGTTTTCCACCCTTTTTAGCTCCAGTGAATGCACCTTCTTCGTAACCAAAAAGTTCGCTCTCCAGCAAGTTATCAGGAATGGCCGCACAGTTTATGGTAACAAAAGGGTGACGAAATCGAATACTGGCATTATGTATACCTTGAGCAAAAAGTTCCTTACCTGTACCTGATTCCCCAGTGATTAGAACCGAAGAAGCATTCTTTGCATAGAGAAAGGCTTCTCGTTTGACTTTTTGAATCTGGTCACTAGTACCAATGATGTCTTTGATAGATGTTTTGGCTACAAAACCTTTTTGAAATAGGCTCTTACGAATCTTTTCCTCGACTTCTTGGAAAATCCCAATATTTTGGAATGTCGCAACCGCTCCAATAACTTCCGAGTTTACCGAAATAGGTATACGGTTGATGACAATCTGGCTATTCCCGAAAGTCTCAATCTGATTTAACTCTGCCTTACAACTCTGTATAACTTTTGTAAGCTTGGCATTCGGAAATACTTTAGTAATAGATTTACCTATCACTTTGTATTCAGAAGCGCCAATAATTTTTT
The DNA here is from genome assembly GCF_000235605.1 of Desulfosporosinus orientis DSM 765. GTDB lineage: Bacteria > Bacillota > Desulfitobacteriia > Desulfitobacteriales > Desulfitobacteriaceae > Desulfosporosinus > Desulfosporosinus orientis. Next base: position 3,140,966 of record NC_016584.1, on the reverse strand, counting down.
CAGCACTTGAATTAATTACTGTGATTAGTCCATCCCTATCGACGGCTATTATACCTTCATACGAAAAAGCTAAAATTGTCCGCAGTTCTTCTGCTTTTCTAGCCTCTACTTGCTTAGAAAAAGCCACTTGGACCGCAGTATCCAAGGCTCGAGTAACACCATCTGACGAATATATAAAGATTCCCTTTATTCCTGTAACTCCTCTTTTGCTGATTACTTCTTGGAGAAAACTGCCTCCGATAACGACTTTAATACCTTCGTTTTGCAGATGGTTTAAACACTCTTCGATATCGCTAAGCTTTTGATAAGTAAATTGTTTAATGGAGATATTCAGCAATTCAGAAAAGTTATCCAGATTTGGGATCTTACTTTCATAGGCAATGATTCCAACTGTATCAGAATAATGTTTAGCTTCTTTAAGGGCATTTAAAATGTCGAAGCCGGTTACTTTAATTTCAACTAATGGGTTAGAAAGTTTAGTAGAGAGAAGTTTTGCTGTTCCTCCTGCGGAAACGAAAACATCAGCTTCCCTGGTTTTTTCCATATCCTCAGCTTTTTGGAGAACATCATTCCACTCACAATCAATCACTAAAATCCGAACCGGATAAGAAGCCTTATATTGAAGTTTATTGATTAACGATGTTAAAGCATGATAACTAAAGACTGCTATAGTAGGTTCATTTTTAGTTCCTTTATGCATAACAACGCACTCCCCTCGCCATTTAGCTTCTGTAGGAGTTTTTAATCCTTGTAATGTGTCTAAACGGACTTTGTTTATGCACTTTGCTACAAGTAAAATTAGTTGTAGTAACATTTACATTATAGCAGCAATGAACAGAATATACTAAATATTATGATTATTATATTAGCACATTTTATTCAATTTCATCAGTGTTTATTTTAATCCTTTCAATACCCTTTACGGCTCCGGCTACTGTTTCCTCAAATTCATTATGCGATTAATCTTTCAACTAATGATTAATAAAGTTCCTTAACCAGATTCGGAGGTTGAATATCCATTAGCCCAGCTGCCAAGTTTTTGGCAGCAAGCATTGCCATCTCTGTCCGGCAGGCCAGGGTTGCCGATCCAATGTGAGGAACCGTAATTACATTTTGAAATTGAAGCAACGGATTATTCTTATTAATTGGTTCCTGGGAAAATACATCCAAAGCAGCTCCTTGAATTTTTTCTTCTCGAAGCGCAAGAATTAAAGCTTGTTCATCGACTGTTTCGCCCCGAGAAATATTAAGGAAAAATGCCGAATGTTTCATCAAATTAAACTCTTTATAACCCATTAAGTGTTTTGTATCCTTTGTCAATGGCGTTAACAAAATAACAAAATCTGACTTTGCCAGAAGTGTTGGCAGGTCACAATATCTTACTCCAAGCTCCTCTTCAGCGACAATTTTGCGATTTCTATTATGATATAAAACATCCATTTTAAAACCATTTCTTGCCCGCCGCGCCAATTCTAAACCGATCGACCCCATACCAATGATTCCCAAGGTTTGGTGATGTAAATCTAAACCAAACAACTCCTCTGAAATCTGGGCATTCCATTTGCCTTCTTTAACAAAGCCATTAAGTTCCACGATTCGCCTGGCCGAGCATAACATCAAACCTATTGCCAAATCTGCTACTGTATCGCTGAGAACGTCCGGTGTATTAGTCCCCAATACTTGTCTTTTTCTCATTGCTTCCAAATCAAAATTATCATAGCCGACAGAAATATTGCTGACAATTCTAAGGTTGGGTGCCTTTAGCAATAAATCTTCATCAATCCGGGTAATCAAACTTGTCGTCAGCAATCCTTCCCTATCAGAGATCTGCTCTATGAGTTCTTGACGATTAATCGGCCGTTCTTTATCCCACATTGCGAACTCACAAAACTTTCCGAGATAATCTCTGACGGTTTGAGGAATAGGTTTAGCTATGAACACCTTGGGCAGCATAAAAACTCCTCCCTTTTAGAAGAACAAGGTAACCGGAGCTTCAGCCCCAGTCACCTTGTTTGTCTTGATTTACACGTTCTGTTTCTACATAGCTTTTTGAAGATATGGGGTCCGGCCTAAAATTTGCTTTAGCTCTTCTCTTTCGGCTTCTCCAAGAGGCTGCAGGGGGGAACGAGGATCCCCGCCATAATAACCGATCATATCCATAGCAGCTTTCAGGCCTGCAATTCCAAAGCGAGAGGTCACTGCCGCATTACTTTCAATCAGGTTAAACTGTAAGGCCTTAGCCTCTTCATGTTTTCCTGCTTCGAATAATTCTTGAACCTTAACACATTCATCTGGAAACACATTGGCGAGGGCTAAGGTTCCCCCTGCCGCCCCCAGTACCAGGCTGGGATAAAGGAAGCTGGCGGAGCCGGCAAATACGGAAAAATCAGAAGGGGTACTTTTGATCATTTCTGCAATCTGAACAATATTTCCGCCGCTGTCTTTAATCCCGATAATGTTGGGATGCTGAGCTAACTCAGCCACAACTTTTGCTGATAAGTTAACTCCTGTATTCCTCGGCATATTATAGAGAATCAAAGGAATCGGTGAAGCTTCTGCTACTTCTAAATAAAACTTTTTCAGCACTTTTTCCGTCATGGAGCCCTTATAGTAGTTAGGGGTTACGACTAAGACTGCGGCAGCTCCGGCTTCCGCTGCTTTCTGGCTCAAATAGATGGTTTCTTCAGTGGATTCGGCTCCTGTTCCGGCGATGACAGGTTTACGTCCTTGGGATTTTTCACAGACATAGGAAATAATTTTAACTTTCTCCTCGGTACTGAGCAGAACAAATTCACCATTGGAACCTAATACAACAAGGCCCTCGAGTTTAGATCCCAGCCAAAATTCCAAATTCCCATCTAATTTATCGTAGGCAATTTTACCGCCGGCAAAAGGAGTTGGAATCGGGGCATAAATCCCCTTCAATTTAAATGCCATCAAAAACTCTCCTCCCTTAAACTAAACCTGATTTATCGCTTAAATTCCTTGATTTAACCACCATAACTGCGGGTGATGCAGAATAATTCATCTCCCATAGCAATCTCCGCCTTTGTAGGTTCCCCGGAAGCTGTGTCAATGACCTTCCGGAAAAGTCCTTCTCCAACTTCGGAGATGGCTAGTCCCTTATCAATAATTTCCCCGGCATTAAAATCAAGGTTGAATTTCATCCGCTCATAGGTCGATGTATTTCCGGTAATTTTTATAACCGGTACGCCGGGAAAACCAGTAGGAGTTCCTCTTCCGGTAGTAAAAACTACAACCTGACAGCCGGAAGCAATAAGTCCTGTCACTGCTTCTCCATCATGACCAGGGCAATCCAGAATATATAATCCGGGGCCGCCGACAGGTTCCCCATAATCAAGGACTCCCGTGATCGGACCGGTGCCGCCCTTGTGAATTCCACCCAGAGCCTTTTCGACGACACTTGTTACGCCGCCATCTTCATTACCCGGTGATATAAGAGCTGATCTATTCTGCAGATCCAAATGGGCGGTTCCCAATTTTAATTTGTTTTCCATGTTTTTAACAGTATCAAGAATTTTTTGTCCTACTTCCGGGCTAACTGCTCTCCGAGCGAGAACATGTTCAGCACCGATCAGTTCTGTGACCTCAGTAAACATGGCTCGTCCGTCTTCGGCAACAATTTGATCAGTAACCCAGCCGAGGGCAGGATTAGCGGCAATCCCGGATGTGGCATCAGTACCCCCGCATTTTAGACCCAAAAACAGCTCGGATATGGGGAATTCTTCTTTCTTCTGCTTGGCTGCCTGTTCAACAAGGCCTTGGGCCAAACAAACTCCTTTGGCGATGGCTTTTTGGGTATCACCCTCTTCCTGGATGACAACCATCTCTACCGGTTTTCCTGTTGCAGCAATACTATCTGCCAGCTCCTTGGCCCGGAAACGCTCGCAGCCAAGTCCGACAACCACAACGCCATAGAAATTCGGGTGTCTGCCAACTCCCTTTAGTGCTTTCGCTGTCAGTTCCAAGTCTAAACCTACCTGACTGCAGCCAACAGGATGGGTCAGCTCAACTGTTCCTGCAACCTGCTGTGTGATACGACGTACAACATTATTGGCGCAAAAAACTGACGATATAACTGCTACCCAATTCCTAACCCCAGGTAAGCCTTGTGATCGTCTATATCCATAAAACGAATGCATGTACTTAACTCCCTTCCTTGGAACTTCCGCAGAATTAATCTTCCCGGCCTCTTTCACAATAGAGATTTTGTAAATGAACCCATTCTCCTGGTTCAATTGGAGTTTTCGCTTTTCCGATCACTTCACCGTATTTAATAATAGGTTCATCACTCGGAAGGGGTTTTAAGGCTATCTTATGGCCAAAAGGGATATTACTCAGGACCTTTAACTGAAGAGCACCACTTTCAGTATTGACTAAAACATCGTCGCCTTTATTTAACTCTGATAGAACAACAGCCACGTTGTCCCGTGAATCGATTTTTAAAGCCTTTTGCATAACTACCCTCCTAGCAGTTAATCCATATTTTCCAGAAGGGCTCCGCGATTTGCCTGCCCAACATTACGACTGTACAATCCAAGGAATCCTGTATCAACAGGGGACTTTCTGGGTGTCAGTGCAGCTAACCGCTCAGCCATTTCCTGAGGACTAATGAGAAGATTCAGCTGTTTGTTTTCGATATCTATTTCAATAGAATCACCGTCTTGCACAATGGCAATAGGACCACCTACATGAGCTTCCGGGGTAACATGACCGATGCAGAAACCTCTCGTGGCTCCGGAAAAACGTCCGTCGGTAATCATAGCGACACTGTCACCCAACCCCATTCCCGTCAGCAAGGCTGCCGGAATGGACATCTCTCTCATTCCCGGACCGCCTGCAGGGCCTTCATAACGAATCACTAGGACATCTCCCGGTTTTATTTCCTTATTCATAATGTGATCCATTAAACCTTCTTCAGACTCGAAGGTCTTAGCTGTACCTACCTGACGAGAAGGAGCATTCTTGACACCGCTTACTTTGATAACAGCTCCATCAGGAGCCAGACTGCCTTTAAGAATGACAATTCCTCCTTGAGGCTGCAAAGGAGCATTCAGAGGCTGAATGGCCTGCCGGTTTTTTACCTCCCGGCCATAACTAATGATGGCTTGTCCTGTCACGGTCATAACCTCTTTATTAAGCAGAGGCTCCAATACTTGAAGGATCGCTCCCACCCCGCCGGCTTGATAAAAATCCCAAAGGGTAAATTTGCTGGAGGGTTTAAATTTAGCAATACAAGGAGTTGTCCCTGACAGTTTATCGATTTGATCCAGGCTCAATTCCAGCCCTGCTTCCCTGGCAATAGCCGGTAAGTGTAAGACAACGTTTGTCGAACCCCCGATGGACATCAGGAAACGAACAGCATTTTCCAGATTATGCCCAGTTATTATTTTGCTGGGTTTTAAATCTTCCCGGACCATTTCAACAATACGTTTTCCGGTTTCTTTAGCCTGGCGGCGTTTTTCAGCATAAACTGCAGGTGTGGTTGATGTTTCAGGCAAGCTCATTCCCAGAGCTTCAATGAGACAGCCCATTGTGTTGCCTGTTCCCATCATGCCGCAAACCCCAATGGTAGTACAGGTGTCTGTCTCTATTGCTTCGAACTGTTCATCACTGATTAAATGCTTTTTGACTGCACCCATTCCCTCTTTAATATCGGACATGACCCTTTGTTCGCCATTTTCGTCAAAATGCGAAAGCATTGGACCAGGCGGCAAAAAAATACTGGGAATATTTAATCTCGCTGCCGCCATAAGCATAGCAACCGGAGACTTGTCACAGGAAGGCAGGAAAACCAGGCCGTCAAATCCTCCTGAACCTACCATCACTTCTATCTCTGCAGCAACAACTTCTCTGCTGGGTAATGAATAATGCATTCCTAAACCTTGAGCAATAGCATCACAAACTGCGATGGTATGAAATTCAACAGGAGTTCCTCCCGCGGCCCAAACCCCGGCCTTGACAAATTGGGCCAACTCTTTATTGGCATAACTCCCGGGATGAATTTCCGACCAAGCACTAACAACACCGATGATCGGTTTTTTCAAGTCTTCTTTGCTATAGCCTACTGATTTAAACATTGCTCTAGGGTAGGCACCTTTAACTCCTTCGAATAACTCCTGAGAGCCACGCAGCATTTTCTTCAATTCCTTCATCCTCCTTCCCAAACCACACCCGGTTAACTCTCCTAACTCCGGGTTGGCCAGAATCATTGTTATTTTTCTTATCTAGGATACATTGCAAAAACAATGCCAATTATTTGTTGTAAATTCTGCGGGCTGAAGGGATTGAACTGCGTTGCAAATGTTGCATTTGTTGCACTTTTGCAATGAAATGCAACATTTGCAATGATGCAATTACTCCCATATTGCTCCGTTTAACGGGTTGGGTTTCATCCTTGTATAGCGTTTTAAAATTCCCTTAGCTTCTTTTACTATGGGTACCCAGTTCCGGCGTCTTACCTCCATAACTTCCGGAGGAACGTTAAGTTCAAGAGTCCCTGCCAGGAGATTAATTGAAATCTTATCTCCATTTTCAACTAAAGCAATAGCTCCTCCTAAGGCTGCTTCCGGAGAAACGTGTCCGATACAAGGCCCTCGGGAAGAACCCGATAATCTGCCATCTGTTACCAGAGCAGTGCTTTCGCCCAGCCCGGAACCCATCAGTAAAGAAGTAATCATCTGCATCTCCCGCATGCCCGGTCCTCCTACAGGACCTTCGTAGCGTATCACTATAACAGAGCCGGATTTGACCTGATGCTCTTTAATGGCTTCAATAGCATCTTCCATAGAATCATAAACACAGGCCGGACCCTCGTGAATCCACATTTTCTCTTGACAATCCGATCGTTTGACAATGGCCCCCTCCGGTGCCAAACTTCCCCAAAGTACCTTCAAGCCGCCATCTGAACGAATTGGATTGTCTTTTTCCCGAATCATATCCCTGTCGTTCCATTCAGCCTGCAAGGCAATATCTTTCAGAGTTTGTCCAGTCACAGTAGTCTGGTTTAAATCCATGATTTCCTGAAGAGATTTAAGCACAGCAGGAACTCCTCCTGCCTTGTGAAAATCTCCCATAGTTTTAGGCCCTGATGGACTAATTTTAGCGATATAGGGAGTATTGACATAACGATCAAAGGACTCAAGATTTATTTTTATACCCAGTTCATAAGCGATGGCCGGAATATGAAGGACCGTATTCGTTGAACCGCCTATGGCTAACGTAAATCGAATCGTATTGGCAAAGGATTCATAGCATAATAGATCGGAAGGTTTGATATTATCATGGACCAGCTGAACAATGCGTTTTCCGGCTTTATGGGCCTCTCTGCCTTTCGCCGGTGTATTGGCTTCCATGGTTGACGATAAAGGCAGAGCTAAGCCCAGAACTTCACAAATACCAGCCATGGTATTGGCCGTACCAATCATTGAACAGGTACCTACCCCCGGGCATGCCAGCTCTTCAATCTGCTGCAGAGTCTGCCAGTCAATCTTACCGGTCAGGTATTTGCCGACATATTCTCTCATGTTGGAAATCGTAATTTGCTGTCCTAAATAATCTCCCGCTTTCATAACCCCGGCAGGAACAAAAATAGAAGGAATATTAACACGCAGGGCAGCCATGAGCATGCCGGGTGTCATTTTATCACAGGTGGCCAAAAAAACGGCTCCGTCAAAACGATGAGCTTCCAAGGCAATCTCAATGGAGTCGGCAATAATATCCCGGGCAGGCAATGAGTATTTCATTCCCTCATGTCCCTGGGCCAGCCCGTCACAAACACCTATGGTATTAATCTCAAAAGGAAGGCCGCCGGCTTCAATAATTCCTTTTTTTACTTTATCGACGATGTATTCCTGGGCAACGCAGCCCGGTACCATTTCATTCCTGCTGTTCACCACAGCAATAATCGGTTTGTCTAAATCCTGCCGTTCAATACCGAGAGCAAATAACAAAGCTCTATGTGCCGCCCTCTCCACACCCTCGGTAATTTCATAACTCTTATATCCTTTGTTTTTTGCCATTAATAGACCTCCAGTCAAGACTGGGGAATTCACTAAAAGAGATTTCCATACTCATTAAATTCCAGGTTATAAGGGGAACTCTGAACTTCCAAGCAGGGATTTTTGCTGGCTTCTTCTCTCAGACTTTCCGATATTTCCATCATTCCAAGGCTCAGCGTATTTTTAACACGAACCATTCTGACTTCAGACAAATTTTTGATATTGCATGTCTTAATGGCAGCCTGAATAGCTTGGCGATCATTTTTTAATACCATGGGAATCTTTACACTTAAGGGAACGGTTGAAGTTAGGGAATTGGGATAAGTGGCTTCAAAGCTAATTTTCTCAAAGACCCGTTTAGTTGTGAAATCAAGAATCCCCAGACCATTGCAGTTGCCATGGGAAACGTCTGTTAAATCCAGGGTAGCAACTCTTGTTATAACAGGTCCCCCACTTATGAAGGGGGTATGATAGCGGCCAACCACATTGTTGTCAAATCCCGTGCCGCTGATGTTTTTGCCTATTTCATCAATAATTAAAACATCCAAGTTATCGAAATAGATTTTGGGAGACAAACTTTTGGCTTTTTCCAGTAAAACAGGTTCTGCGCCTTCGATTTCCTCATTCTTTAGTACTTCGATTTGGCATATCTCGTGATAGGCATTCTCTAAGATACCCACTGCGAAAATTAACTTGGTATTTTTCAGGGTGACTCTGGCAATGGCCGGTATGTTTTCAGCCATGTGACCGAACCCTAATTCGTGACAAATATCCGCCCCTTTTTGTTTCCCGAGACCAATGGTAATCATCTTCATTAATCCGCTTTCATAGGGGCCTCGGAAGGCTACATGAGGTTTGATGCGGTTAATAATGACGATGGCATCTGCTTCAGATGCGAATTTATCCACATAGACAGGCAGTCCATTTTCGGCGACTCCCACCTGGACAGTTTCCATAGTGGCCCGAATCGGTGCCTGGACATAGTCTTCCGTAATCCCAAGGCCGCGCAGCATATCCCTTTGCCCTTGGGCGGTTGCTCCTCCATGGCTCCCCATGGCTGGGACAATAAAGGGATCGGCACCACAATTTTTGAGATAGCCGACAACAGTCTTAACCACATCCGGTATTCTGTCTATGCCACGGCTGCCAACTGCTACGGCAACTGTTTGTCCGGGTTTAAACCTTAGGCCGCTGTTTTTACCCTCAAGTTTGGCCAGAAGCTCATGTTCCAGCCTGTCAGTCACTGGACGCGGGAACACTTGGTTAACTTTCAGCATCCTGGGAATAGGTATATTATCCAACAGTTGATTTATGGCACTCATGTTTATAGCTCCTCCTTAACAATTATTACTTTCCACCAAGCTGAGGAGTGTTTTTCTTGAAGAAAGCTTTTTTCAGCACAGCAAAAATCGGTGTAGCTTGAAGGAGAGATATCAAGGCAATGATCAGCAAAATCACGGAGAGAGGTGATGATAAGAAAATGGACCAGCTGCCGTTGCTCATCAGCAATGACTGGCGCATGGTGTTATCCAGCATCATTCCTAAAATCATCCCGACGACCATAGGAGCTGTAGGGATATTGAGCTTATCCATGAAGTAACCCAAAATTCCAAAACCGATCATCACAAACACATCATCAATACTGTTGTTGATGGTAAAGGAGCCAATAACACAGAGAATGACGATAATCGGCGCCAGGACTTTATTGGGCACTTTGGTCACAGAAACTGCAGCTCGAGTAAAGACAAGGCCTTCCAAAAACATAAAAATATTGGCAAGCATAACTGCCCAAAGCAGAGTAAAGGTGATGTCCGCGTGATCCGTCATAAGGGTTGGCCCGGGCATTATGCCATGAACCATGAGGCCGCCTAAGAGGATAGCAGTGGCAGAACTTCCCGGAATCCCCAAAGTGATGGTCGGAACCAAGGATCCTCCGACAACCGCATTATTCGCTGCTTCTGAAGCGGCAACACCTTCAGGATGGCCTGTTCCAAACTTTTCTTTTTCTTTGGAGAAACGTTTGGCTTCGTTATATCCGAACCAGCAAGCTGTATCCCCGCCTGTTCCGGGAATCAATCCTGTAAAGGTACCAATCAGACTGGAGCGCAGAATTGTGACAATCATGGACTTGAATTCTGTCCAGGTTGGCAGCATTTTATCGTTAATGGAGGCAGCCTTCTGTGGTCCTCCCCCATCCTTTTCTACAAGCCGGAGAGCTTGGGGAATTGAGAAAAGGCCGATTAAAGCAACAACATAGGAGATTCCGTTAAAAAGATAGATGGTCCCAAAGGTGAACCGGGGTACTCCCGAGATAGGGTCCATCCCTACCATGGCTATTAACAATCCGGCTACTCCGGAAAGAATCCCTTTGATGGGTGAACCGGAAGAAAGGGAGCCGATAATTGTCATGCCGAGAACTGCTATAGCAAATAACTCTACGGGCCCAAAGGACAGAGCTGCCTTCCCTAAGATTGGAGCAATGGTTAAGAGAGCAATGCTGCTGATAACTCCGCCAATTAAAGAAGCTGTTAAGGATACACCCAAGGCCTTTCCGGCACGACCTTGCTGGGCCATTGGATAGCCATCCATGATTGTTGCCGCTGCTGCTGGAGTTCCGGGGGTTCGGATGAGGATAGCTGTAATTGACCCGCCGTACATTGCTCCCATATACAGGGCAGCCAGCATACAAATTCCGGTGGCCGGATCCATGCCAAAGGTTACCGGCAGGAGCAAGGCAATGGCCATGGTAGCTGAAAGGCCTGGCATGGCTCCTACGAATAGCCCTAAAGCAGTTCCTGCAGCAACCGCTAAAAGATTGAAAGGCGATACAACGTTTAATAAGCCCATCAGTAAATTATTCATTATTGTCCTCCTTTAAGACATAAGTCCCATTGGAATTGGCAATTTAAGAAACGCAACAAAAAGAAAATAGCAGAAAGCTGTAAAGCCAAGGGCTATGAGCACTGATTTCCAAAGCTTGGTTGACTTAAGATAGGCCAGTGCCCCTATAACGAACACAGGAGTTACAAGAAAATATCCTAAGGGTTCTATGAGAGCCACATAAACCACAATGAAGGCCGCAAATACAAAAACTCGAAAAACATGAATGGGTTCTTGAGGTTCAGGAGATTCAGGGGAAGTTAGGGCAGGATCTTGAGAGGGATTGACTGTTTTTCGTTCTTTATAAACAGCTTCTGCGAACATTGCCAGAGCTAATAGGATAATCAGCCAAGCAAGTATGCGGGGTAAGCTTGCCGCATCTTGAGGCAGCTTATAAGAATTCACATAAAAGACAATCGCAAAAATTAAGGCCACGGCGGAAGCGATTCCGTGTTTGGCCAAATTTCTCATCTGAAGCACCTCCACGTCGTTGCTGATACGGAGAGAGGATTTTTCCTCTCTCCTATTTGCTCTAAAGAGATTATTTTTGAGCTGCGACTTGATCCTTTACTGAATCCCAAATGTCTTTAAAGGTCGTTTCCTGATCTTTGAGATATTTAGCATAATCGTCCCCTACTTTAAGGTCGATGGGCAGGGCTGCATCATGTAATCCCTTTTGGAATTCCGGATCTTTGGCCATTTGAGTAAAAGCGTCTTCCAGTTTCTGTTTGACATCGTCAGGGATTCCTTTGGGAGCACTGTAACCGCGGGAAGAACCGGCCACCATGTCAACACCAAGTTCTTTCAGGGTAGGAACATCCGGAAGCAGGTCGTTTCTATTCTCAGCATATAAAGCCAATGCTCTGACGTTTCCGGCTTTTACCTGGCTGTATACTACTCCCAGGTTAGTGGAGCTTGCTTGAACCTTATTTCCTGCTGCAGCTTGCCATGACGGACCGTCTCCCTGGAAGGGAATTTGTTTTACGCTTAGGCCTGTGGCTTTTTCCCATTGCAGAATTGAGAAAAAGTCATCTCCCCCTGTTCCCGAATTCCCAATGGTAAGTTGTCCCGGATGTGCTTTAACATAGTCCACAAAGTCTTGATAGTTTTTAAAGGGACTGTCCTTAGAAACTACGAGAATTCCAGGGTCGGTAACAACATTAGCAATTGGCGTAAGTTCGTCAATGCTGTACTTAATATCGGAGTTCATCAGGTAGTTGGTCATTAACATAGGTGTATTGGTAATACTGATCGTGTAGCCATCATTTTTAGTTTGTTTGGCCAGCTGTGTCCAGGCAATGGCCCCCGTTGCTCCAGGTATATATTGGTTTACAAAGGTTTGCCCGATAATTTTCTGCAAATAGGGCTGAGTCATTTGGGCCAGCTGATCACTTCCGCCGCCGGCTTTAAATCCTTGTAAGACAGTGATCGGTTTGGTGGGATAATTTGAAGCTGCTTGGTTCGAAGAACCTGTGGTTGAGGACTGATTTGCAGTTCCGCAGGCCGTTAGGGTTAAGGCCAGGGTCAATACCAGCCCTGAGAGAGCAGCCTTTCTAAAAAACGTCTTCTTTTTCACTTTAATTTTCCTCCTTCTTATTACTTATAAATGATTGCTTTTTTATGGAATTTCTTAATAATTCCATTAATTCAAGAGGCATTAACTCCTGACATCCCTCCTAGAACTGTGAGATAAGAGAAAAAACTCTTTAATCCCCATTCATTTGTAATAATACTGTGAAAATTTAATATTTACTTAAGTATTAAGCAAGAAGCGTGCCAAGCTTAGATAAAGAAGACCCCTTATATTTTAAGGGGTCTGAAGGCATCCCTGTGTTGCAATGCAACATACGCAACATAGGGATGCAACAAACGCAACGCTGCAATGGATGTCTTAGGAATTAACCTCCAGCTTTTTCAAACGCCGCCAAAGGGTAGAACGGTTAATTCCTAAAATCTCACAGGTCATAGCCTGGTTGCCGCGGCACTGTTCTAATGTTTCTAAAATTTCTTCATCTGTCAGCCTTTTGGAGAAGTTGCCTATTCTTTTGGCATTAGATACCTTGTTTCCTTTGACGCTGAAAGCCAAGAATTTGCGAACAGCCGATTCATCTAAGGCATTATCTTCCTGAAGGACCGTAATTTGCTCGACAAAATTATATAATTCCCGTACATTGCCGGGCCAGTCATGATCTAATAAAGGTTTTAAAGCCCCCTCTTTAACCTGAATTGAGGGATTTAGCTTATTTAGGAAAAACTCAGTCAGAAGAAGAGCATCCTGACCTCTCTCAGATAAGGATGGTATATCCACCCTTAACACATTAATTCGATAATATAAATCCTGTCTAAAACGCCCATCGTTTACCGCATCCCATAAATCTACATTTGTTGCCGCGATGACTCTAATATCTACGGGAATGACCCTATCTCCGCCCAAACGTACAACTTCTTTTTCTTGAATAACTCTTAACACTTTTGCTTGAACCGATAAACTCATATCTCCAATCTCGTCAAGGAAAATGGTCCCCCGATGGGCTAATTCGAACAAACCCATTTTCCCGCCCTTGTTGGCATCCGTAAAACTGCCTTCGACATATCCAAATAATTCACTCTCCAGTATTGATTCCGGGAGAGCGGCACAATTAACGGCTACAAAAGGCCCCCGATTTCTGGGGCTTTCATTGTGTATGCTTTGAGCAAACATTTCTTTGCCAACCCCGGTTTTGCCGATAATGAGCACAGTGGCGCTGGATTTGCTGATGCGCTTTGCTTTATGAATAGTCTGGATCAAGGATTCACTTTGACCAACAATGTCATTAAAGGTATATTTTGCAATTAAACCACGGCTATGCTGCTTTCTCCTTAACTTAGTTTCCATATCTTGAATTTCCTTGACAGGCTTCAGGGTAAACACTTCTCCGTTTCTGACTCCGTGATCTTGGATGTGTTCAATAGTCAAAATATATTGTTGACCTTTAATTGTAATTAGTTCGTTATTATTGTAGGCCCCATTAAGAATACCTTCGATGTTCTTATTAAGCATATCCCCTGCTGACAATCCCAGGAACTTTTCGGCTGCGGGATTACAATGGGTTATTCTCTGCCCGCTGTCCGTTGCCAAGATTCCTTCTGAAAGCTTGTTTAAAATGGTGCTGATCCTCTGCTGGGATATGGCTTCTTTTCTGCGCAGAATTGCCAGGTCTTCCGCTTGGCTCAGAGCTTCATAGATAGCTCTCTTCCCTGAGGCAATCAGAATTCCTTGAATTCCTAAATTTGAAGCCAGATTGCTTGCCATCGTATCACCGACGATCACTTCTAAGCCTTGATTAACTTCTTCTTTAAGACGATCCTGCAATATAATAGAGCTGTCGATGGGAATTTCTATGATTTCCAGTTTAAGATACTTTCCCACTGACGAAGCTTCATAAATTGTATTGGAATAACCGACGACACCAACCTTGTAACTGAAATATGAGGCCGCGTGTAAAGCTTTCAACAAATCAATCGTTGAAACTTTTATCTGAACTGCTGGGATCTCAGTGATCTCTTCTTGAATTCTTAAAAAGGTTCCGCCGCGGCTAATGATTGCTTCGCAGCCTGCTTTAAGTGCCTGCTTAGCAAGTTCAATCCCTTTCGTTTTCAAATTGCCAATTAGTATGTCGCAATTAAATTCTCTCTCCTTAATAACGTTTTCTGCTGTATGGGCAATATCTTCATTGGGTGCAAGGAGACATAACTTTGGCCGCATTTGAGATCACCCGCCTCATTTTATTCATCATCATTATAACATCTAATTGAAAGCAAAGGAGCTTACCTGATGGCAAACTCCTTTGCTGATAGAAAAATGAAAAATGTTATAATCTCTTACTTAAGTTTAACCGTAAATTCTCCCATTTTCGTCTGATTCCACTTCATTACTAAATGATCTCCATCAGACACCGGACCTACGCCGGCAGGCGTTCCTGTAAATATAATATCCCCTTCACCAAGACCAAAGTGCTTAGCTATATATTCCAGAAGTGTCGGTATATCAAATAACAAATCTTTAATATTACCTCGCTGAACCTCTTTCTCGTTTATTTCAAGGGTAAAATCGCTCTTCGCAAAATCCTCTAAGCCTGAAAAAGAAGTCCAAGTTGTTAGGACAGCAGAATTGGGAAAGCCCTTCGCCAGGAGCCACGGGTAACCTTTTTTCTTTAGTTCGTTCTGCACATCCCTTAAGGTAAAATCAATGCCAAGGGCTATTTTATCAATAAGATCATCGACTTTTAGTCCCGGCTCATAACTTCTGGAGATATGAATTACAAACTCAAGTTCATGGTGAATCTCGCCATAACTTTGGGGCAGAATAATTTCATTGTTATTGGCTTCGGCAACAGCATGAGACGGCTTTGAAAAGAGAAGCGGCTCGCTGGGAATCGCATTATTGAGTTCTTTGGCATGTAAAGGGTAATTTCGTCCTACACAAAAGATGTTTTTAATTGTCATGATCATTCTCCTTTAAATTAGTCTATGTTAACTATTTACCAAATCATCAATTTCAGGGATACCAGGAATGACATAGTCAGAAATATCGGTTTTACTAATCTGGCGCCCCTAGTGATTGCCAGCCTCGTCCCTACCTGGGATCCGATAATCATGGCTATCGCCATGGGAATTCCGTATTGATATAAGATTTTCCCATTCCAGGCAAAAAGGATCAAGGAAGCCAGGTTGCTCGTAAAATTAAGGACTTTAGAATTCGCTGAAGCTGAAACAAAATCAAAGCCGTATACAGATATAAAAGCAAATATAAGAAATGAACCCGTGCCTGGACCAAAAAACCCATCATAGAATCCCAAAGAAAAAGCAAAGACTATTCCTAGGAGTAAACTTGAGGTTTTATAGCCATTAAATCTATTTTCTATTCCTAAATTTTTGTTGATAAGAGTATAAATCCCCACAAAAATAACCAGAATAGGGACTATTTTATTCAGAAAGTCCGGACTGATTCTGAGAACAGACCACACACCTAAAGAAGCTCCCAGGAAAGTAAAAGGCACTAACCATTTAACCAACTGAAAATTTACTTTTCCTGAACGGGCAAATGTCAGCGAACTGTTAAACGAGCCCATGGAGGAAGCAAACTTATTGATACCTAAAGCCAGGTGCGGCGGTATTCCAACCAGTAAGAGAGCAGGTAAGCTTATCAGCCCGCCGCCTCCCGAAATCGCATCGACGGCTGCTGACAGAAAACCAAAAATACATATAATTATTATACTTGAAATCATTTTTTACCTCATTTAAGCTTAAAAATCAGCATTATTCCAACACTCAAATGGACTGAACTATTTAATTTAGCGCTTATCGCCTCCCGGTGTTCTTTAATGGATTATAATCTTTTAGCCTCATTCCCCCAGTATTAATATCGCTATACCTAAATATTAAATTATGCAAGATATATGCCAATCGTCCCAATCTCAAAATCTTTATGTAATAATAAAATTATTAGTAGATATCTGGTTATGCTATTGAGTCGATTTTACCATGTTTTTTAAATAGTTGAGCGACTATGCCTGCGATAGGATGCTGGAAAAAGGTTGCCAAAGTAACCGGCACAGCGACCTTAACCGGAAAATATGCCATAGCCAGGACAACCCCAAAAGAGATATTACGCATCCCTATGGTGTAGACCATTGTTACCAGCGTCGCAGGATTGATCTGGCGGAGGGGTAAAGAGCCGAGAAATCCTAATATGAAGCCGCATGCTACTAAAAGGCCGATTATCACCAGCAGCCTAGCAAGGCCAAGATCCCAATGTATTTCCGGTACGATACTGCCGGCATTTAATGCCACCATCAAAAATATGGCTATTTTCGATGAAAATCCGCCGATAGAACTTGTCAATTTTGACAGACGATTGTTTGTCAAATCATGAATGATCATACCTGTAAGACTAGGCAGGGATACCATTAACATGAGCTCCCAAATCATACTTATATAATCTAATTGAACTGTCTTCCCAAGTACTATCGAGAAAAACAGCGGCAATAAGAAAGGGCTGATAATTGTATCCATTGTAATCGCGACGATGGAAAGGGCCATATCACCACTTACAATTGAAGTCCAAATTAACGATGTTACCGCAATGGGAATGGCGGCTTGAATTAAAAAGCCGGTCCTTGTATAAATGTCTTGCGGATAGAAAATTATTCCTATACCCCAAGCAACAAACGGCATAACGAAATGAACCAGAATGAGAATCCAAACAGCAATCCAAGGTTTTTTTAAAACTCGGAAAAAGTCTTTAATACTGGTGTCCAGGGCACTAATAAACGTCATATAGGCAAACAAAATTACAACCAACCTGCTGGTCAGGGCAGACTTTGGAATGGCTGTTATAAAACCTGCACCTATAGCCGCGATAACAAGAAGAAACATGCGCCGGCCTAACCAACTATTCCAAGCAGCAAATCTATTCAGCATCAATATCTACCTTTCTGTTTTGGGATACATCTAATATCTTACCGCAGTTCGGGTTATTCCCCTATTTTATAACTATAGCACTTATTTTCTAAGTGTCTAATAAAATAATTGATGCTCACTCCATACCATGAATCAATCGTCTGCACTTTCCAACGAAACACGTATTACCATATTTCCATATGAACATTTCTATTTTCATTTCTCATACAATGCTCTTTTATAATCAAATAACCAAGGCTGTCCCCTGAAAAAGTAAATGAAAATTCGTTAAAAATGCCAGTCCGACTTTGAAATGCGCATTTCAAAGTCGGACTGGCGTGGCGGCAGCGCTGATTAATTGTCCAAGGCTGCTTTAATCTTATCGGGTGTTGCCGGCAAGTCGCAGATCCATATTCCTATTGCATCCTTAATGGCACTAATAATCGCCGGAGCAGTCGGGACCATCGTCATCTCACCAACTCCTGTTGACCCCTTACCAGTACCATGCACTCTAGGCGTCTCTCTGATGATCGACTCCATTTCGAATGAGGTTCTTATACTCGGAAACTTAAATGTTACCCAGTCTTTTGTCTGGCCTGCAATATACTGTTCACGAAGAGCAAACCCAGCACCCATATCTGCACCGCCTTCAAGCTGTCCTTCATAGGTCTGAGGGTTAATTACCGGTCCGCTGTCCACTGCGGTGGTCATCTTGAGAACCCTAACATTACCCGTTTCAGTATTCACCTCAACTTCGGCTAATTGTAACGCATGAACCTGAGACTCAAAGGAAGGCCCTTGGCCAGTTTTGGGATCCAGTGAACCGGTTTCAAGAGTAGTCTTTGTTCCAACATAGTAAACCGGACGCCCAGCTTCTTTAAGTTCCTGATAAGTAGTCGCCCCTAAATCGTTCATTGCCTGTTTTAGCTGTTTAATTGCGTCTACTAAAGCCCCTCCCACCATGTAAGTCATTCGGCTGCCAGCTGCAGGTCCTGTGGCGCCGGCATAGTCTGAATTTTTCGTCACTAGACGAATTTTGTTCAGAGGTAATCCTAAACCGTCAGCAGCCAACTGAGTAAGCATTGAATCGCTTCCTTCGCCGGGATCGGCTACAGCGGCATAGATAGTTACTCCGTTGTCGGAATCAAGTTCTATTTTTACAACAGCTCGATCACCGGCTCCCCCAATACCAAATGCACCAGCTCCCAGCCCGACACCACGCCGGATTACGCCCTTTTTATGTTCCCTGGACTCAAGGAGACTTCGTTCATAGTGGGGACGCATAGCTTCACAGAGTTCAGGGAAAGGCCACTGTTCTACGATACTGCCTGTGGACTTTGATTGACCCGGCTTCAGAGAGTTCAATATCCGCATAGTCAATGGATCTATTCCCAGCTTATCCGCCAGCATATTAACCGCGCACTCCAAAGCAAAATGAGCTTGCGGCGGGCCTGCTCCCCGCGCTGCAGATCCCCAGGGATTATTCGTGTAAGTCAATTTACTAAAAGCGTGTACATTGGGTATGTTATATGCGCCTGAAAGCATTTGCATTGCCCGGTTGATGATCACATCACCATTTGAGTGATACGCACCGTTGTCCACACTGATATCAATCTTATAGGCGGTGATCCTGCCCGTGCTATCTGCACCAAGCTTAACTTGCATATCGAAAGGATGTCGTTTCGGCGTCATCAGCATTGACTCTGTCAGACTGGGGATGTAACGAACCGATCTCTTAAAGAATATGGCGGCACCAGCAGCAATACCCTCCGAGGTAACTTCCAATTTTATGCCGAACTGTCCGCCTGTATAGGCTTCTTCGTAGCGCATATTTTTCCAGCCAAGGGCCTCCTGAAGCATACTCAGATGTTTGTGAATAAATATGCTGCGTCCAATGACAACGAGCTGGGCATCATTACCCTCGCCTTCAAAGTAAGCGACACATGCCTCCGGCTCGAGGGGCGCTTGATGGTTCATCTGAGTGGTGAAATGCGCTTCAATAACCGTTGTCGATTCAGTCAAAGCTTTTTCCGCATCACCTTTTATCTGGGGTTGAATAAAACATAGATTTGGCCTATCATCATGCAGTTGAATTGCTCCGTCGGCCATTGCCTCTTCAGGTGAATTCAATACGGGTAACAGTTCATACTCCACATCCACCATCCTGGCGGCCTCCAACGCCTGAGGGCGGGTTACTGCTGCTACAACTGCCACAGGATCGCCGATATAGCGTACTTTGTCTTCGCAGAGAACGGGACGGTCGGCAACAGTGTATTTCAAACGATTAGTGCCCATGATGTCTTTTGCCGTCATAACGCCCACTACCCCGGGCATGCTTAAAGCGGACGAATAGTCTATCTTTTTAATTAAGGCATGAGGATGTGGGCTTTGTACAGTAACTAACTCCAGAGCTCCGGGAATGATAATATCCGCTGTAAATTGTGCTGTGCCGCATGCTTTGGCCAACCCTGACGGGCGAGGATGAGAGACACCGTACATAGGGCCATTGGGATCAGGTCGTACTTCATCGGGTGAAATCTCATTCCGAATAAACCGGCCTGCCAACTTTACAGCATCGATGATCTTGACATAACCTGTACAACGACACAAGTTGTGACGTAGGGCTTCTTTTATCTCTTCTGTACTGGGATTTGGATTTGCATCTAATAAAGCCTTGGCAGCCATAATTATGCCGGGAGTGCAGTAACCACACTGAACGGCTCCAGATAAAACCATAGCCTCTTGTATAAGGTGAGGATTCTCAGGAGTGCCTAAGCCCTCAACAGTGATCACCTCGGCGTTATCCAGTTTTTCAACCTTTAACAAACAAGATCTGACTGCCTTGCCGTTGACTATAACCGTGCAAGCACCGCATTGACCTAACTTGTCGCAGGATTGCTTGGTTCCTGTCAAATGGAATTTGTCACGAAGCAAGTCAAGCAGGGTTAAATTCGAGTCGGCAACCACGTGACGTGAAGTGCCATTGACTTTAAGAAGTATTTTTTTCAATAAGATTCTCCTCCAATTACAATTTTCATAAATTAATGTCGATACCCGAGACCAAACATGTCAATCCCACCCCCAATCCAGCAAAAAATCATTATCATCAAGAAACTTAACGTCCATATCAGTTATTTCCCAGTAAATTGGCAAAGCTTAAAAACCACCGGCGCACAATAATCCGGGCACTGAACCGTCACATCTCCATCAAATCCTAAAGCCTCTGGAGTCACTTTCTTACGCAAGGCGAAAACAAAGGGATACATGGCATTTAGAGCTGTAACACAAACATGATTAGAGGACTCGAAATCAATGAGCGGTCCGTCAATCACTATCTGATCGCCTGGCTGATATAATTTACATTGGGAGTTTAAAACTTCGATTTTGATTTTATCCTCATTAAAAACAGCCATCAGATATCCTCTCTTTCTCCTCAAAATTGATTAATGCCCCCCTAGATAAGCTGCTTTGACTTCCGGGTCACTAATAAGATCACTAGCTTTACCACTCTTTAAAACTACTCCATTTTCCAAAATATAAGCACGATGGGCGGTACTTAAGGCTGTCATTGCATTTTGTTCAACCAATAAAATCGTCTTTCCACTATGATTGATGCGCTTAATGACGGCAAAAATCTCTGTGACAATCAAGGGAGCCAGCCCCATCGACGGTTCATCCAGCAATAATGTATCGGCTCCAGTCATTAAAGCCCGGCCAATTGCCAGCATCTGTTGTTCTCCACCCGAAAGACTGCCGGCTGCTTGTTTTTTCCGCTCTGCTAAACGTGGAAATTGTTTATAAACATCTTCCATGTCCTTTTTAACTTGATCATGATCTTTTCGGTTGTATGTAGCAAGAATTAAGTTTTCTTCAACAGTTAACTTTGTCAGCATGCCCCTTCCTTCAGGAACATGTGATAATCCTTGGCGAGCGATCATGTGAGAAGGAGAATTTGTAACGTCCTTATTTTTGAACCTTATCTTTCCGGAACTCGGGTGCACCATGCCGGAAATTGCCCGTAGAGTACTTGATTTTCCAGCTCCATTCGCTCCGATAATCGTCACGATTTCTCCTTCCTCGATATAGAACGAAATCCCCTGTAATGCTTTAATAACCCCGTATACAACTTCAAGATTTTCAACTTCCATAATTTTTGGCATTAACTCACCTCCGCTTCGCCTAAATATGCTTTAATCACTTTGGGGTTACTTTGCACCTCTTGTACTGTCCCGTTAGCAATTGCTTGACCAAAATTCATGACCGTTACATAATCACAGAGACCCTCCACCAGTTTCATCTGGTGCTCAATTAACACAATGGTTATATCACTGAACTGCTTTTTTACTTCTTGAATTAAACTCACTAACCCAAGGACCTCTTTGGGGTTCATTCCTGCAGCAGGTTCATCCAATAATAATAATTTCGGTTCTGTAGCTAAGGCTCTTGCTATCTCCAGCTTCCTTTGCATTCCATAAGGTAAATTCCCTGCCTTTTCGTTGGCCCGCATTTCAAGTCCAAAGAGATTAAGCAAGTCCTCTATTTTGTCAGACATTTCCTTAGCTTTACTCTTTCTTAACCCTCGATGACAAATTTGACCGACATGGATATTCT
Organism: Desulfosporosinus orientis DSM 765; assembly: GCF_000235605.1. Lineage (GTDB taxonomy): Bacteria > Bacillota > Desulfitobacteriia > Desulfitobacteriales > Desulfitobacteriaceae > Desulfosporosinus > Desulfosporosinus orientis. Next base: position 3,119,013 of record NC_016584.1, on the reverse strand, counting down.
CTATAACGTTCAGATCATTAAATAAACGTAAATTTTGAAATGTCCTTGCTACTCCGAGTCTGGAAATCTCGTATGAGGGTTTGCCAACCAGACTCGTTCTATCAAGAACAATACGACCGGCTGTTGGTTTATATATTCCGGTAATCAAATTAAACAAGGTTGTTTTACCTGCGCCATTCGCTCCAATCACTCCATAAATAGTTTTACGGTTAACGGCGATATGCAGGTCCGAAATGGCCTTCAACCCACCAAACATATGGGTAAGATTTTCAATTCTTAACAATTCCATAGGGCCTCCTTCTATAGCACATACCTTAAACTTTTGATTTGCGAGTTGGGGTAAGTATGGTCGTGAAAACACGCCTGTGTACACCTTTCCAAACTTTTGGCAAACTCAAAAGTCCTTCAGGCAGAAATAGGATTACAAGACAGATCGCCACCCCAAGGATAATTAGATACGCAGAACTTTGGCCCCATGCAGCCAGCATATATTGATTCCCGACATAAAGAACAATCGCCCCAATAACCGGCCCGAATAATGTTCCGATTCCCCCCAGGAGAACCATGATCACCATTTGATCAGCAATCAGTGGCCCCAACACACTGTCCGGATGAATAAACGTAATCCAATAAGCATAAGCCCCGCCTATTATCCCAGCAAACATTGAGCTAAGTGAAAAAACCTGGTTCTTAATCCAAGTTGTATTTAATCCTAAAGTTCGTGCAGCAGTTTCTTCCTCACGTACAGCCTTTACTTTCAGGCCAAAATCGTGATTTTCGAAAAAGAAATAGGCGACTATGAAAACCAGCAAGGCCAGACCCAACATAACGAAGTAAAAGAAATAATCATCAAGCATCGGCGGCAAACGCATCCCTTCAGGACCACCTGATATGTTAATGACCAGAACCAATTGACGCATCATTTCTGCAAAGGCCCATGTCCCTATGGCAAAATAAGAACCGCTGAGACGTAGTGTCGGATATCCTACCAAAACTGCAAAAATGTAGGTCAAAATTCCCGCAATCAATAAGGCGATAAAAAACGGCAACTGTAATTGGGTCATCAGTAACCCGGTAATGTAAGCGCCCAGACCAAAGGAAGCGCCATGACCGAAACTAATATAACCCATATACCCGCCAAGCATATTCCAACTTAAAGCTAAACCAATCCACATCATAATACCCGTCGCGATCCGCAATTGAAAGGATGGAATAAGATAAGGCAAAACACCTAAAACAACAAGAGAAACTATCGAAAGGATCAATTTCCTAGGACTAAACGATAGTGATTTTATCAAGAAGATACCTCCTTTCTACCAACCTTTTCCCAAAATGCCTTTCGGGAGAAATACCAGAATTAAATACAGGATAAAAAATAAGATCAAGAATACATAAGCCCCGCCAACATAGACGGAAACAAAACTTGAAATCAATCCCAGAAGCAAGCCGGCAATGATTGCTCCGGAGAAGGACCCCATGCCTCCTGCGACAACTACAAAAAAGGCAAATGCTGTATAGCGTAATCCCATATCAGGAAAAACCGAAAAAATACAACCTATAAAGACACCTGACATTGAGGTTAAGCCAACATAGATGGCATAGACCAACCGTGCAATTCGATGCCCATCGATACCCATTAAACCGGCAACCGATTTATTCTCAGCTGCTGCTCGAATCGTAATCCCTGTCTTGGTACGATAAAGAAAGAAGGCAAAAGCTACTGTCATCAAAATCGAAAATAATGTAGCTCCTGCTCTTATAGCCGGGACGGTTATCCCGAATATTGACATATTCTTTTCAGATAACACAGTCACGAGATTACGGTTGTTAAACCCCCATAACGTTAAAGCGGAACCTCTGAATAAGGTGGATAAACCAAAGGTGAACGCCAAGCCCATGAGAGCCGCACTTCTGTGTTTGATATTTACAACTTTTTGAATGACAGGCTGAAAAAGATAACCGATTAAAGCAAAAAACAAGGCAATCGCCGGTATGAGCATCAAGGGATCATAATGCGTATAATGATTAATCCAAAAGGCACTAAAAGCCCCTAACATTATCCATTCTCCTACGGCAAAATCGACAATATCCATGACTCCATAGGCAATAGAAAATCCTACTGCAACTGCAATAAAAATTCCACCAATTAGGATACCATTGACCAAGGTTTGCATTAGCAATTCCATATGAAAATCCCCCTTGGGATTATAAGGAAACCTGAAGCCAAGTTTCCTTATAATCATTCATTAGTATGATTTAACGAGCATTGAGAGCTGGAACTGGATAAATAGGATCTTTGACTTTCATATTCTCCGGGCCGACAACAACTTGTTCACCATTAACCATTTGAACAACCATAGCTTTTTGACCCACATTATCATGGTACCAGTTTCCCTCAGTTGCGAATTTAATGGTCCCAAAAACAGTATTAACTTCGGTCTTTTCAAGTGCCTTGGCCAGTTGTTCTCTTTGCTGATCAGAGAGAGGGGGCTTTGCTCCGATCTCAGCTAATGCTGCCATAAAGGATTCGCCGGTAGTTGAACAACCTGCTGCAGTATAATCGGGAACAGCATTATATTTTGCTTGATAGGCTTTTACATAATCTTGAACTGTACCAAACAAGTTATCTTGGAGTTGTAAACTAGGTGTCCAAGGAGCGGCACCAAATACATAATCGGCATCTTTTCCAAGATTCTTGGTAAAATCCGGATTCGTAATACCATAGTGCATAACGAAAGCTTTGGGCATCAACCCTAACGACTTTGCTCCTTTGATAATCTGCATATGTTCAGTTTCATGGCCACCTACGGCAACTACATCGGGGTTAAGTTGTTTCCAAGCGCTTATTAACGGCGTAAAGTCTGTACCTGCCGGAACAATATCATACTTAACAACAGTCATTCCATTTTTCTCAGCACTTGCTTTAAATGCCTCTGCTACTGCTTTTGAAAAAGCGTCATTAACACCGAGGATAGCAATTGTTTTTGGCGGATTGGGTACTTTAGATAGAGTCTCTAAAGGCGAAATGGCTGTTAAATCTGCTGCGGGAATTGTACCAAACGTATAAGCAAATTTCTGTGTCCATATTGAGGGCGATTCTGCAGACCCTGTAATCATTGGAACTTTGTATTTATCGAGAATTGGAGCCACAGCCTTTGTAACACCGCTGGTATACGGTCCAAGAATGAAATCCACTTTCTCGGATGTGATCATTCTTTCCGCAGCATTGGCTCCTGCAGAAGGATCACTTTGGTCATCAGCATAAACTAGCTTAACCTGGTAGCTCTTATCCCCAACTTTAATACCGCCTTTTTGGTTCACAGTATCAGCCCAAAGATCATATCCATATTTCGTAAGATTCCCACCCTCAACTTCAGCACCAGACAACGAGGTAATAACCCCTACCTTAAAATAATCTCGAGCATCCGAGCTTGCGGTTCCGCCCGATGGAGCACTGCCGCAACCGGCGGATGTTCCAATAAGGCCTACCGTCATAACTAACGCTAAAACATGTTTAATCGAGAACTTTTTAAACATAGTTTCTCCTCCTCAAAAGTCTTAGCAATATGTGAGTTGTTGCGTTTACCGGTTCTTAGGTTTCATACCGTACTTATCTTATCTCAACTCCTTCCTTTTCGAGCTATGTATAAACAAAGGTACTTCTCAAGACAACCTTTAGAAAAATACCTAAATCAAGGGTAATTAGAATGTGCTGGCTGATTTTTCTAAAAACATGTAAACTTATTCCTTAATAATACCGTAACGCTGCATTTTTCTTACTACCGTTGATTGGTTAATCTCAAGAGCATCTGCCATTCTATAGGTATTGTGAAATTTGAGTAAGGCCTTGTTTAATAGTTGTCGTTCCATTTCTTCGGTGGCATTTTTCAGAGGACAAATATCCATCACGAAAACCTTTTCGGAACTCCCATCGGTATGTACAATATATTCCGGTAAATGAACCGGTAAAATCTCCAAACCATCTACGGTTACTACCAATCTCTCAACCAAGTTCTCAATTTCACGGACATTACCCGGCCAATTGTAATTAAGCAACAGATCCATCGTCTCAGGAACAATCATTTTATGTACCTCATATTTTTGGAAGAACGCCTTTAGAAAATGCTCAATGAGAATTGGGATATCCTCTTTACGCTGCCTAACTGGCGGTACGACAACGGGAATCACATTTAAGCGATAATAAAGATCCTCCCGAAACTTTCGTTCTTTAACCTGTCGGGGAATATTGCGATTTGTAGCAGCAATGATTCGGGCATCGATATCGATATAGTCACTTCCTCCAACCCTTCTTAGTCTTCTGTCTTGGATGACATGTAATAACTTCACTTGAAGATTAAGAGGCAGTTCACTGATTTCATCCAAAAAAACGGTTCCACCTCCAGCGGTTTCAAAAAGACCCTTCTTACCTTCTTTTTTTGCCCCAGTAAAAGAACCTCCTTCATATCCAAACAATTCCGATTCCATCAGATTCTCCGGAATAGCACCGCAGTTGATCGTAATAAATGGAAAATTACAACGTTTACTCATTTGGTGTATTTTTAAAGCCACCACTCCTTTGCCAACACCTGACTCCCCTTCTATTAAAACGGTTGAATCAACGGTTGCGACCTTTTCGGTAAGTTCAATGATTTTTTGCATGGTGACACTTTGGTTGATAATTTCGGCAGTCTTTATCCTCTCCTTGCGTAACTTCGCTATCTCAAGGCGATAATTATCCATTAGTTTTTCTGTATCTTCTAAGCGTTGACGTAAATTGCTTAGTTCTGTAATGTCCCGCGAATTGGTAACGACTCGAATAATTTGTCCTTTTTCATCAAAAACCGGGTTTGCAGTAACAATGATTTTCTGGCCGCTTTTGGTCGTTTGGATTAAGGTGGTTCGCTTTTTGGAGTTTAGAACCAGAGGAGTGATACTTGGTGAAAACAATCCTAGCTTCTCTAATTTCGAAACATGTTTGCCAACTAATTCTTCAGCTTTCATTCCATACAAACGCTCACCAGCTTTGTTCACCCTAAGAGTGTAACCTTCCCCGTCAGTAACATAAATTTCGTCGTAGGAAGAACTAAAAATTGCTTCCAATTCCTTATTAAGCTTTTTTGTGGCTTCTAATTCCTGGGCAATAGCCTCTAAGTCCGTGATATCTTGAAAGGATGTAACGACCCCAGTTAATTTGGTTCTTTCATATACGGGTTTGTGATTCGAGAGTATCACTCTGCCACCGATATCAACCTTATTATTGATGACAGGGATGCCTGTGCTCAATACATCATACATTGCTGAATCCGGCAGCACCTCTCGGGCTCTTTCACCAACAATCTGGCCATCAATGCCTAATAACTCTTTCGCGGCCTTATTGCAAGCTAAAATATACCCATCTGTATTAACCATCACAACGCCATGATAAATTTCCTGAAACCCTGCTTCAAATTTCATAGTTTACCACCTCGACTAGTTATTTTTATAGCAACTTCTATGCCAACGGCATTTTAAATTCTAATTGTTAATTTTATTAAGAAAATTCTGCATATATAATTTCTTTTAATGCGAAATTGCATTTCAATTTTGCCGACTTATTATATTTTGCTCTCTTGCTTTTCTCTAGGTGGATAAACCAGCAGATGCACCTAGGCATTAAAATAATGCATTAGAGAATTATTTTAGACGAATCTTTAAACTTTATAGAATCGTTGTAAATAGTTTTTAATTATGTAATAAATTTACATACACAAAGTTATTAAAGGCTCTAATAAGCGTTTTGCACGCATATTAGAGCCTTCAGCCCTATTATCTAACTATTCTGAACATTATCAGTATATCCCCTCCTTAATAATTTGTCCACTGTTTAACAGAAAGTCGATGTGATTTCTTTGATCTAACTTTTAGCTTATGGACAATACTGATCAGTCATGCAATGCATGAACATTGCATACCGGATTATGTTAATGCAATTCAGTTCGGTTTGATAATGACTCCATGACAACCGTGACCATCAATCTTCACAGTCAAAGGGTCTTTCAAGCGAATCAGCCTGACATATTCAGTTTGCTTGAGAATCGGTGCCCTCTTGAGCCATGCCCAGTCAACAAATTCGGATTTATTTTCCTTACCAATATGAAAATAACCCATTCTCAGCGATATAAGGTTATGATGAAAATGACTCCCAAGGGAAGGTTCTACTTGAAGGGTCTCCCAGTCTGATTCAACGACCACTTTCGCTTGGGATATTTGTGACCAGGTCAGAGGGATTCCCAGCCACGGATCCGAGGAACCTAGTCGTCCGAAACCCAAGAGAAGGTAATTACGAGCTTCAATAAACAAATATTGATTCAATTCACCTATTTCTTGTCCAATAATCCTGGTCTTACTACGATCAAAAGTATCCGGATTAACGTAAATGATATCGTATATATTCTCATAGATTCCATTGCCAATCGTATGACTGCTTTTGCACATAACCTGATCGTCTGGATAATCATTGACCATAACTTCCTGTAATTCTCTTCCGGAAACTAACGGGCGAATCTGAAGGAAATAAAATTCGATCTCCTTTTTATAGTCTGCTGGAATATTGATAGCGAACTCAATCTCGATATCCGTGCCGAAGGCATTTTTTCCGAGAACAAATAAATCCTTGATAATATTGGTCAGTGGAAAGAGACCTAATTTTAAAACCGGAGCAAATGACACAACTCTTGGTCCGGAAATCATTAGGGTATCGCAGATGGTATCATTCTCCTTGGAATACGTACTGCCTACAAAACTCAAAGTACCATCCTTTTCTGCACGATCCAAGGTATATGCCCCTAAAGTACAGCCTGTGTCTTGGGAAATTTCGATAGAAGGATCGGCTAACTTTAAACCATAAAATTTGTTTTGAGATTTTTTTAAAAAATCATCCGTAGAAGCAAAATCGGGATTCATCTTAGGATAAGCAGGGGAAAAACGGTAAACTTGCTCTCCGTCAACAACAGCCTTGCCCAAACCTAAAGCCAGACTAACAATTCCATGTTCAGGCTGCATATAGGAGATAGGGTAAAAGTTATAGGATTGGGCAACCCCGGATATTACCGGATAAAAGACATCCCCATGAACATCTCCGACAATCTGCTGAATCAAAATTGCCATTTTTTCCTCTTCGATTCGTAAATCTGCATTTTTAACATAGCGTTTGGGAGACTTATAATAAACGGATGCATACACGAGCTTTATGGCATTAAGGAGCTGCTGCAAGCGGATTTCTGGGTCCTGATGGTTATTAGGCAGCATAAAAGTACTGTATATTCCCGCAAAGGGCAGCATCTGTGAGTCTTCAAGAATACTTGATGACCTTATTGCCAATGGATAGTGAATCTTATCGATTAAGATACGAAGTTCGTTCCTAATTTTTAATGGAAGTTCGGAGTTTAGGAACCTTTCAGCAATCGTCTCTTCCACCTCGGTAACGATAGCCATTTCCTGCAACGAATTAATTTCGAGAAATTCTTCGAATACCTCACTGCAAATAACAAAGGATTGGGGAGTTTTAATCCTAATGTTGTTATACTTTTTAAAGACTTCCGTTTGAGATAGGATAGAGTTAAAGAACGCTACTCCCCTGCCTTTTCCTCCAAGTGAACCACTACCTAATTTAAGCAAAGAATTGTCCATGTCCATTTTTGATTGCCCAAAATCCGTGATGACTCCTTCCTGAATGCGCTTAAAATACATTTTAATGACTTGCAGGATATATTCCCTTAGCTCTTCTGGGTTTTGAAAATCAGAAACATCCACACGACGGATTTGTTCTGCGCATTCAAATTCTGTTCTGGCTTTGAACCACTTTGAAAAATCATAGCGGCTAGCATGAAATATTAAGCTTTCTTGGGGCAGGATTCGAATAATTTCCTCAAATTCGTCGATAATAGATGCCCTGGCAATAATGCTCCCATCCTGTTGCCTAAACAAGAAGTCACCAAAACCGTAGTTCTCTTTTACATAAGTACTTAGTTCCAAAAGCATACTGGGAGAGTTTTTATTGAGAAAGTTGATCCCAATCTCATGTGCCTTATCCTCTGGCGCAAGTTCACTGGATTGAATCAGATACGGAAGGTATGGAATCTCCGCCTTGATTTTTTTCGCTAAAAGCAGACCTGCCTGCGAGTTAATTTGCCCTTCTTTCGGATAGCCCATATCAGATATTACTCCCAGCAAGTTGTGCCGATATTTGTTAAAGAACTCTATAGCCTCCTCATAAGTCTCTGCCAGTAATATTTTGGGTCTGGCCCGCATCCTCAACAGACGATGCAGATTATTAATACCCTTTGAAATGAGGTAGCTCGTCTGTTTCATAATTTCTGTGTAGATAATAGGCAAGAACTGAGAATACGCCCAAGGCGAGTCTTCAACCACCAAAATTGCTTGAACACCCTCTCGGCAATCAGACTCTAAGTTTCCGAGATCCTCTACATACTTAATGATGGCTAACAGAATTGTATTGTTTCCGGACCAATAGAATATCTTATCGATGGTTTTGGTCTCTCGAATTTCTCTAAGCAGTTCATTATTGAGTGTGTCGTAAGTAAGCATGACAACGGGTTTCCCAGGATAGGCTTCCTTAACGCGTTTTCCAAATTCCAGAGGGTTCATATCTCGAATTCTGGCCATGGTAATAATCAAATCATAGGTTCTTTCCCGCATTGCGGAAAACGCTTCTTCTGCCGAGGAAACCCTGCGAATACGGGGAACGAATTGAAGGTTCATATCTAAGTATTCACCAAAGATTTTCTCAGATAAACGACCGTCTTCTTCTAGCACAAAGGCATCATAAGGACTGGAAACCAGTAAAATCTCCCGGACCCGAAATTTCATCAAGTCATGAAAACCTGAAAACTGGGTTTTATAAAAGTCCGAAGTATCCATAATAATTCTCCAAACCAAGTCCTAATAAATACCTTGAGACATCATGGCTGCAGCAACTTTCTGGAAGCCGGCTATATTTGCGCCGGCAATTAAATTGCCTTCCATGCCAAATTCTTTGGCAGCATTCTTGGTCATAGTATAGATATTGACCATAATTTTATGAAGTCTTTGGTCAACTTCTTCGAAGGTCCAAGAGTATCTCATGCTGTTTTGACACATCTCCAGAGCAGATGTCGCAACCCCTCCAGCGTTTACAGCTTTGGCAGGACCGAACAAGACCTTACGCTCTTGAAACAATTTTGCTGCTTCAGCCGTAGAAGGCATATTTGCTCCTTCTGCTACCGCAATAACTCCATTTTCAATAAGAGCCTCTGCTTCTTTACCATTCAGCTCGTTCTGCGTAGCACAGGGTAATGCCACATCACATTTCAGCGACCAGATATCCCTGCAGTTCTCACCAAATTCGGCTTCCGGATGAAAGTTCTTGTATTCTTTAATTCTTTTTCTCTCAATTTCTTTAAGACGTATCATTAAATCTAAGTCAATTCCATTTTTGTCATAAATGTACCCGTTAGAATCGGACATCGCGACGACCTTTGCCCCATATTCCTGGCATTTTTTACAGGCATAAAGGGATACGTTACCTGAACCTGATATAGCGACAGATTTACCTTTTAACTCGAAACCCTTATCAGCCAACATCTCACTTAAGAAATAAACAGTACCATATCCGGTCGCTTCAGTTCGGGCCAGAGAGCCGCCGAAAGGAATTCCTTTACCAGTTAAAACCCCTGCTTCAGTAGCATTCTTGAGACGCTTATAATGGCCATATAAGAAACCGATTTCTCGGCCGCCCACTCCGATATCTCCAGCAGGTACGTCAACATCAGGGCCAATATGCAGAGCCAATTCACTCATAAAACTCTGACAAAATCGCATGACTTCCCTATCTGATTTCCCTTTAGGATCAAAGTCAGAACCACCCTTACCTCCACCGATGGGCAAACCGGTTAAGGAATTCTTAAAAATCTGCTCAAATCCCAAAAACTTGATAATCCCTAAATTTACGGAAGGATGGAATCTCAATCCTCCTTTATGAGGCCCGATGGCACTGTTGAACTGGACCCTAAAACCTCTGTTAACATGAATATTGCCAAGATCATCCTCCCACGGAACTCGAAAAATTATTTGTCTTTCAGGTTCAACAATGCGATCCAGCAAACGTGCCTCCCGATATTCCGGGTGTTTATCAATGACCGGTTCCAAAGACTCGAGAACTTCAGCAACAGCTTGATGAAACTCAGGTTCGCCCGGATTTCGCCTTTTGACTGTTTCGAATGCTTCTTTTACGTACGACATTAGAACAACTCCTTATCTGTTATTCCAAAAGTGTCGAAAAATACCAGTTATTTCTATTAAGCTCCTTGAACTTTCGCAAAGGCGGCATCTAAAATAGTTAAGGCCTTCTCAAGCTGATCATCCGTGATAACCAGAGGCATTAACATCCTAATTACATTTCCGAAAACTCCTGCAGAAATAATCACAAGGCCATGTTTCAAACATTCTTGAGTAATTTCAGAAGTTTCCTCTTTTGCAGGTTCCTTTGTCACACGGTCTTTAACCAGTTCAATTCCAACCATAGCCCCAAGACTCCGAACATCCCCGATTAAAGGATAGTTCTCCTGCATTGTTTTTAATCGATCCATAACGGTTCTGCCGATCCAAGCTGCGCGTGACGAAAGATTTTCTTGCTGAATGTAATCGATGGTAGCTATACCGGCTGCACAAGCAATTGGATTTCCTGCATAAGTGCCCCCAAGCATACCAGGTCCGGGAGCGTCCATGATTTCAGATTTGCCAACGATTGCACTTAAGGGCATCCCAGCGGCAATTGATTTTGCCATCGTCATAAGATCTGGTTCTACTCCACTATGTTCAACAGCAAACATTTTCCCTGTTCGGCCGAAACCTGTTTGAATCTCATCGGCTATAAAAACAATGCCATGTTTTGAGGCTATCGACTTCAGACCCGGTAAAAACTCTTTTGGCGGAACAATAAAACCACCTTCCCCTTGTACCGGTTCGATAATCATTGCTGCAATTGATTCCGGGGCTGCTTCAGCCGCAAAGAAACGTTCAAATTGTTCTAGACAGTGCATTCCACAACCCGGGTAAGTCGATTTATAATAACAACGATAGCAATATGCTGATGGGACTTTATAAATCTCTGGGGCGAAGGGGCCAAAACCAGATTTATAGGGTTTAACTTTACTGGTTAACCCCATTGTTAGATTTGTCCGCCCATGAAAAGCCATTTCAAAAGCAATAACGCCAGTCCTTTTGGTATAAGATCTCGCAATTTTTATGGCATTTTCTACGGCTTCAGCACCGCTATTAACATATGTTACTTTTAGATCGCCAGTTATCGGTGCAATTTGAGTCAGCTTTTCTGCTAAGTCGACCCATCCTTCATACATGGAAGTCATAAAACAAGTATGAATTAATTTTTCTGCTTGATCCTTTATGGCCTTAACAACAGGTTTAGGACAATGACCCGCATTTAAAACACCAATCCCGCCATAAAAATCTATAAATTCATGACCATCAACATCGATTAATAAGGCACCTTCTGCTCTTTCAATAAATAAAGGAGTTCCCTGAGAAATTCCTCGAGCTGTACAGCGATTTTTCCTCTCAATCAGCGCTTTAGATTTTGGTCCCGGCAGTTTAAGTTCTTGAGACACTTGAAACAACCTCCATTCTTTAATCTCAAATTAGTGTCTATTTACCGACTGAACTCTTTAACATTCTGCATCTTCAGGATTTAATTCAAAATACTCTACCATTTTTATTAAATCCTTAAATCTGTTTGAAGTCCAAGGATGTGGTGTTCCACATTCATGATAATAAGATGGCTGTACTCCTCTTGTAATCCCATGACATTTCATACATTTAGAGATATTCTTAACGCCACAGGTCTCGAAATCCTTCGTATTATTCTCTGTATTATTGATACTTGATTGGTTAATCATCTAATATGTCCTTTCCAAACATAATCTTACCCCTCCTTAAAATATGCCAAAGTTCAAAAGAATCTGAATATTAATGTTGCAATTTTCGTACCATCATTCTTAATTTACCCTATAGCTGATTGCTAATTGGTTTGTATAATTAATGTCTCGATGAAAGATGCATCTAGGCATTTAATTTCAAATTAGCCCCCAAGGGCTGCTCCAGAATTCGATAAATTTGCTCCATTTCACCATGATGCGATTTGGTATTGCATTGATGTTAAATCGCATTGAGGCATCCTCGACTCTCCCATCCTCTTAAATCGTAATAGTCGTTATCATACAATCTAGTTCCTTAACCAGAGTAGCAACCCGATTCACAGGCAATCGGATAGGAGGCTGGTCATTATTTCGGGAGGAACACAAAACGCCAGAACGATGAAAACCGGTCTAGTCAAATCGCTAAGAGGGCCCCAGAATAGGGAGCCCGTCTCAGCAGATCCCATACCATATCGCAACCTTGGAGCTTTCCCCGCCCATTGTCCGCACCAAAGTATATTGTCATAGATAAACCACTCAATTCAACGAATGACGACGAGAAGTTCTCCCGCTGCAACACGACCTCTGACCCATCGCTTTCCCAACGTTCATCGGCTGATTTTGAAGGATAATTACTAAAATTCTTGCTCTCCCAAAGAACTTTTTGTTGGGCAATTTTTTCAATATAGATTATTACATTAGCATTTTTATTCATTATTATCAGTGTTTAAATCGGGGAAAAATAAAAGCCGCAACCTCTTATAAATAATAGGTTTTTGGCTTCTAAACTTTGTCAGAATTATGGGTGTAAATTATTATGATATTCATTTCATGTTAAGGAAAAGTTATGCTTTTAAAACAATGACCGCATCCGCCGCAGCAACCCCGTCCGGATAGGCCAGCAGGGGATTAATGTCCATCTCTGCAATTTGCGGGAAATCCGAAGCCAGCATGGAAAGCCTTAGCAACACCTGTGATAGCGCCTTTTTGTCCACCGGTAGTCTGCCCCGCACTCCTTCCAGTACCTTTTTCCCTTTGATTTCATCCATCATTTCCATGGTGTCGATTTCACTGAGAGGCGGTATACGCATGGCTACATCTTTTAAGACCTCAACAAATATACCACCCAATCCGAATAATACCACCGATCCGAATACGCTGTCCCTTGATATCCCGGCAATCAACTCCGTACCCGGGGGCAGCATTTCCTGTACCAGCACCCCCCTGATATCAGCGTCTCTTTTATATTCCCCGGCAGCGGCAGTAATCCTGGTAAAGGCCTCCCGAACTTTTTCCGGACTGTCGATATTCAGCATAACACCGCCGGCATCGGTTTTGTGCAGTATATCAGGTGACTCTATTTTCATTGCCACCGGGCAGCCTAAGATTGCGGAGGCTTCCACGGCTTCCTCCGGACCGACAGCCAGTATCTCTTTGGTGCAGGGTATACCGTATGCCCTTAATATCTTTTTGGCTTGAAACTCCGTCAGTTTTGCCCCCGGAGCAAAATCGTCCAGATAGGCCGCCACTTCCTCCCTGGCGCCGGCAGGCAGTTCCGGAAAAGAAAGCTCCGACCCGTAGCCGATTTTCTTTTCATTATACCAAGTCAGCAGCTTAAGTGCCCTTATGGCGTATTCACCATCTCGGGATGCAGGTATAAGTTTATCATGCAGCTTTTCCAGAGTATCACGTGCCGCCTCTTCCTGGCCATTCACCAGATTTAACACCATTTTATCCGTGGAACCACTTATTTCGGCTATCTGTTCTATTATTTCAACTTCACCCAACGTTTCGGCCCAGTAGCACAGCATTAAAATATCAATACCGGGATCTGCCAGTATAATCTCTGCACACTGGCGCAATAGCGCAGGCTGGGTCATTACCTGGGAGGTGATATCCACCGGGTTAATACTGGAAGCGAAATCAGGCAGCAGTTTATCCAGTTTATTTCGGGTATCTGCGGATAATTCGGGAACTTCAAGTCCAAATTCTACGCATTTATCTGCCAGCATTACGCCACTTCCACCGGAAGTGGCCAGTATGCAAACCTTCCTGCCCTGGGGAATCTTACCGGAAACAAGTATGTTAAGCACTTCGTTTAACTCCTCCACGCTTTCCACCCTGATAATCCCCTTTTGCTTAAAAAGAGCATCGTAAACCCTGTCAGACCCAACCATCGCCCCCGTATGAGACGCCGCTGCTCTGGCGGCCACTTCGTGTCTTCCGGGTTTCATCAGCAATACGGGTTTTCCTGCCTCAATGGCCATTTCCGCTGCCCTGGCCAGTTTCACCCCGTCCTTCACACCCTCCAGGTAACCGCCGATAACCTTGGTGTTGGTGTCTGCGATCATATAGGCCAGGTATTCAGAAAACTCCAAATCAGCTTCATTACCAGTGCTGACAAAATGGCTGAAACCAATACCCCGTTCACTGATTGAGCTGTAACAAGCCGCACCAAAACCGCCGCTCTGGCTTATAAACCCGAGGAAACTGTCTGTAATCGTCCTTTCAGGAAGTCTGGTCACGGCAAAATTGGCCATTAGTGCGTTGTGGGCGCTGAAAATTCCCATACAGTTGGGCCCGCAAATTACCATTCCGCTTTCCCTGGCCAGAATGGTCATCTCCTGTTGCAGAACTTTCCCCTTACCGCCCATCTCTGCGAATCCGGAGGTAAATACCACAGCGGATTTAACCCCCATGGAAACGCAGTCTTTCAGCGCCGATATGGTTATTGCCGCAGGTACTGCAATAATTGCCAGGCCGATATCTCCGGGAACATTAAATATGCTGGGATAACATGGAATGTTGTACAATTCATTATACTTGGGGTTGACAGGATAAACCTTCCCTTTATAACCATTGGCCAGCAGCGATTCCAGCGGCTGTCCGCTCGGCTTTGAGGGATCAGCCGAAGCCCCGATAATTGCGATTGATTCAGGGATGAAGAGAGTCTGCATCGATGTTATACGTTGTTCCAAGGAAAGCTTATGCACAGTTTTGTCCTCCTTTGAATCTATGCTTGTTATGAAATTGATCCGCTATCTTCAGCTCAACTGAAAATGGACTTCATCCTTTCCATACCCTTTGCGGCCCCCTCTACCATTTCCTCTATCACTACCCGTACCGGTAAAACGTCCTCGATATTCCCGATGCACTGCCCCAGCGCAAAGGTGCTGTTTTCCATGTCACCCTCGATAAGGGCCTTCCTGCCGATTCCTCCGCCCACAACAGTCAGCAGTTCCTCCAGCTTGGCACCACGGTTTTCCATCTCCAGCACTTTTAATGCCGCCTTGTTTTTGATGGCCCGCAAGGGGTTCCTTAAGGACCGCAGGATAATCATGGTGTCGGTCTCAGAGGCGTTGACCATCCATTCTTTATAATTTGGATGGGCTACGCACTCTTTGGTAGCCACAAACCGGGTGCCCATCACCACCCCTTCTGCCCCCATGGCTAGGGCGGCCAGAAGTCCTCGAGCATCGGCTACTCCACCGCCGGCCAGGACCGGTATGGACAGAAGTCTGGCGGCTTTCGGAATCATTACAAAGGTTGTCACATCGTCAATACCCGGGTGCCCTCCACACTCAAAGCCGACGATGGTCACGGCGTCAACGCCTACCCTCTCGGCTTTCAGGGCAAACCTGATTGACGGGACCTTGTGAATTATTTTAATCCCCGCTTTTTTCAGGGCAGGAACGTATGCCTCGGGGCTTCTACCCGAGGTTTCCACCACAGGAACCTTCTCCTCTATTATTGCTTCCATGAACTTTGAGGTCATATCACCGGGGGTGGTTTCAGGGAGCATAGATATATTTACTCCAAAGGGTCTGTCTGTAAGATCCCTGGTTTTCCTGATCTCGGTAATCAGTTCTTCCTTGGTAGTATGGGTCGCCGCAGTGATGGTCCCCAGGGCTCCGGCGTTCGATATGGCGGCGGCAATTTCCGCCCGGGAGATCCACTGCATTCCTCCGGCAATGATGGGATGTTCGATTCCAAGCAGCTCCGTTATTCTGGTTTTCATATTGCTTCCCCCCTATATTAGATTAAACTAACATTATTCTCGGGCTTCATTTAATAACTAGACTTGCGGTACATCTTTTTAGCATCCGCTAGCCGCTTCCACCTTACACCTTACATAACGATGTAAGGGAGTACCAGCGATGCTGTCACGGTGAGTGTTTTTGGTCAAGCGATTGACACCGACCCCATATGTCTCCCCGTTGTATTCCAAACCAAAACCGTGGGGAATGATCACCATTCCGGGGCGAGTTTCCACTGTGGTTTCCAGTTCGATGTTCACCACCCCTGCCTCAGTAGTGACCCGGACAATTTGTTGATCACTTAGGCCTAACCGCTCGGCGTCTTCTGGATTCATGGCAAGGGCGCAAGCTCGTCGCCCACGGTTCCAGTCGGGATTGCGCATTAGGGTATTGGCATTGATGTCCGTGTGCCTTCCGGCTAAGAGAACAAACGGATACTTCCCATCCGACTGTAATTGCTCTTCTTCAGACTCTGGGGTTATGCCTTTAACCCATTCCGCAACTTCCGGAATATATAAGTTGATGCGATTATCATCGGTTTTTATGTTTGTAAAGTTGTTGTCCGGGTCTACTTTACCGATCCACAACCCTTCAGGGTGATCGATGATGGCCAGGAAGATGTCATCACCCATTGTAAGACCTGGTTTGAAGCCGACCCGGGCTGCATTTTCCTTAAAACTCTTGGGAACGGTCTGCAGCAATGCCCACATCCAGGCTGCATTAACTGAGCCCATTTCTTTGCCTAGGGTTTTCGCCACAACAAAAGGCATCGCCGCCATTGCCTTGGAGTCGGATTTCATATATGCGTATAATGCCTGACCATATTCCAGCCTGGATTTAGCCGCTGCGACATAGAGTGATTCCGGGATGTCCGGAATCAAACCAAGTTTGTCAGCCAGACGAGTAAAGATCTCACTCCCCTCAAGGGGTTCACCCTCTGGTTCCACGATGGGCCTGCGCATCTGGCAGTAAATCTCAGGATAATTCAGCTGAAAGTAAGTAGTATCCCAACGCTCGTAGGCGGAGCAATCCGGGAGAACGTAATCCGACATCTTGGCTGTCTCAGTCATAGCAATATCAACCGTGACCAATAGATCCAGCTTTGAGAAGGCTTGTTCATAGGCTGTTGTATCTGCAAAAGAACGAATGGGGTTACTGGAAGAGACGATCACTGCCCGCAGCCGTTCCGTATGATCATTGTTAATTTCTTCTGGCATAACGTTAGGCGGATGCATACCGAGAAGAGCAGGAAATCCAGTCTTCATCGTTCGCCAGTTTTTGGGGTTTCGATCATCTGTATGTGCTCCCATAGTCATTAAATAGCCAGGAACAACATTCCCTCCCGGTACAAAAAGCCGACCACAGATGGCGAGCAGAATAATTTCTAAATAAGTAGTTACCGTGCTATGCCTGCCCATCAATACCCCGAGGTCTGCATGGAGCGACGATTTGCGAGTGGCAAAAAGCCTAGCCACTTCTTTGACTTGATTGTAGTCCAGTTCACATACCCGACAGGCCTCAAGAGCATCAAAACCCTTAAACCAGGGGCTGATCTGCTCAAATTGACTGACATGCTCGTCAATATACTCCTGGTTTTGCCACCCTTCTTGTAGGATAATAGCAATCAGAGCTCGAGTTAGCAGTGCATCGGTACCCGGACGCAAAGCCAAATGAATATCCGCTTTTGTAGCCGTCTCCGAACGTCGCGGATCTATGACCACCAGAAGTTTGTCGGGCTCTTTGGACATCTGATCAAGAAACCGTCTGGCCTGAGGCATTTGATGGCTCATCATACCATTCCAACCAATAGCCAGAAGCATATCGGTCCGGTCGTGATCAGGGATGGTAAAATTGTATTGTCTCCCGATAGTCCGTCCATAGCCCCAGAACATTCCGGTAAGTTCACCAGCCAAGGCATTATAGTAATATTTAGAGCCCAGAGAACGCAAAAGACGAAGTCCGAATACCGCTTCAGAATGTCCTCCCAAACCGCCCAGCCCCATAAAGGCCAACGAGCGAGGCCCGTGCTCATTGACAATGGAGCGAAGTTTCTCCGCTATCTCAGTGAGCGCCTGTTCCCAGGAAATGCGCACGAAACCGTCCCCCACTTTTTTTAACGGGTGTGTAAGCCGGTCGTTGTGATGCTGATAATAAGCAATATTGAGCCCTTTCCGACAGGCATATCCCTGACTGCGGGGATTTTCTTTGTCTGGTCTGACCTTAACAATTCGATTGTTCTCCACCTGTGCCTCGAGACCACAATTTTGACCACAAAGTACGCATCCGGTCTTTTTCCATTCGCTCAAGTTTGACCCTCCTCTTTCTTTCAATCAAATTAGTTCCTTGCATGATCAAAGCAAATAACACCATTTAATTAACCTTAATGAACAAGTTGGGCATATTCTGCATCATCTTGTTTTATCGACCCCTTTCTAAGTTTATTCGCTAATATTCAGAGAAGATTCAGAACGTATTTATATAACCTTTAATATGAATGAATGATCATTCATATTAAAGGAATCCCTCTCCTTCTTCTCTCTGCGTTTTGAAACGTTTTCTTGGCCCTGTTATTTACCGTCCATACCTTGAGCGGAAAAGCCACAAGACAAATAATGGATTCAAATTACCTTTAATATAAATAAGTATAATTAGTATAGTATAATTAGTATAGGGTTGATAAGGTCAGCTGTCAAGTCACCGTGATGAATTGTTGGCATTCTCTTGCCTTAGGAAATCTTGTTAGGTCTTATCCAAAATCTATTGGTTTCTTGAGAGCATTCAAGGCTAAAGTATGCATTATTACGCTTAAACATTACGCCTTGTTCTTACCAATTTTGCAAGGCGAGTAGTCCCTCCCATGTCCGGTGAGAGTGCAAAGCGTACTTCAGAATTAACAGCTAGAAACCAGAAGCAATTATTTTTCCTAATGATATCTGGCCAACCATTATCCGTCTGTTCGGATAATGGTTGGCCAGACGGATAAATGTTACCGTTTCAATTTTTTTGCGTAATAAGTATAATCCAGTACTAGTTGATCAACAGGTGCTTTGTTCAGGAGAACTGCATTAGTTTCCTCAATAATCACGCTGGCGGTCAAATTACGGTGAGTATAAATATACGTATTTCCATAATCAATCTGCTTCAGTATCCTTTCAACTGCCAACTCTACTGTGATTTTTCCCATTGCATCCCCTTCTGGAGTTCCAGCTTTAGAAGGTGGGATTTCTTCAGCAGGAGTGTCAGAGTTGGCATATTCTGATGGGCGATTCACTTCGCAATTTGAAATATTGGTTTCGACTACTGCCGGCATCACAACTGAATATTTCACTTTGTCCTTTTTAAGCAGGTTGGCCTCCGCTTGATAACTTTCGACCAAACGGATGACGGCAGTTTTACTTACCGAATATGCTGCCCAGTTTGAAAAAGGTGCTAGACCAGCCGTTGAAGCAGTCGTAATGATCTGCCCTTGAACTGCTTGTCCCTCCATAAGTTCAGTGAATTTCTGCAGCCCAAACAACGCTCCCCACACATTAACGTCCATTATCCATCTCCAGTCACTAACTGTCAGTTGAGCAAGAGGAGTGGCCCTGAGCATGATTCCGGCATTGTTAAACAAGTAATTAACTTCGCTAAACTTTTTTTTAATCGTCTCAATGGCGGTATCCCAACTGTTTTCATTCGATACGTCGTGCTCAATGAACAAGGCCTTAATGCCTTCGGCATTCAACTTGCTTTCAGCTATCTTGCCTGCCTTCACATTTATATCGGTTATCACGATATTGCAGCCTTTCTTGGCCAGTGCTAAGGCGATTCCAAATCCAATACCATTTGCTCCACCCGTAATTACAGCAACTTTACCTTTGTAGTTCTCCATTTCTCTAACCCCTTTCGTCGTTAAATATTTTTCAACACTTTGCAAGGAGTTTCAATATTCATTATGGAGGTCGAACAACCTAATTACTCACACATTTTTATATCGAACTACATCCTTTATAGCCCGGCGGTCGATCCGGATCCGATTCTCTAAATGATCGGGGTCACCATATCCAATGGCGATGCCTATAATAATCTCTAAATCTTCAGGGATGTTTAACTCTGCGCGAATCAATTCTGGATATGATACACATTGCACTGCTATAGCAGTGTTCAGCGCCATCTGCTCAGCCGACAGCATTATACCCTGAGCAACAAGGCCCAGATCGAATAAAGACCATTGGGTCAGAGAGCGATCTCTGCACAAAAAGATCACTGCCGGAGCACCAAAGAAACCGAAACCCTGCGCTGCCTGTAGAAAACGTCCCTTACGGTCTTCACGGGCAATGCCAGCATTGGCAAGCCTTACTTTAACTACTTCCTGATAACGAGTCTTTAATGCTAGCGGCCAATTTTCAACCATACCTAACTCGGGAATGGGCTGAACACCCTTGGAAAAACTTTCTGCACAGGACGCCCGCAGCCTATCAATGGCTGCTCCGCTGGCAACGAATATTTCCCAAGGTTGTGTGTTCCCCCAGGATGAGGACTGATTGGCAGCCTCCAAAATGCTAAACAGAATTTCCTTGTCTACTGGAAGTTGTTTGTACGCGCGGCAGGTATAGCGCGAGTGCAACGCTTTGGTGACGTTCATTATTAACTCTCCCTTCAATTCTGTTTTCAAACTAATTATTACTAGAACTGAATATTCTGCAATTGTTATGCCAACTACGTGAATGCCTGTGAAAGCGCTCTTTATTAATCCCTATCAGGCGGGAAAAGGCCAGAAGTGAGATCATTTTCGAGCCCAATGGTTCATTTGTGATTCGTGGTATTCGCCAGGCTTAAGTAACTTCGATATTCAGGTAATATAATTCGTGCAAGGGCCTAAAGTAACAAACAATAGCCATGCTTTCAGCGAAAACGAATTTTTCCATCAGTGGATACCACGCAGAGTCTTATTTTGGTATAATATATTAAGAAGATTCTGTTTTTTTAATGTGTTAATCGTAAATAAAGATAAGGAGAAAAAAGTTGAAAAACGAGCAGAACAACTTTGATTTGCCCGAAAACAAAATATTGCATTTGTTTATAAACAACCCCTATGAAGGTGTTTTTTATATTGATGAAAATCGAATTATCAGATACATCAATGAATCCGTGGTTAAATACAACAATCTTACCAGAGAGGAAATAGTTGGCCACAGTATAGACCACAAGTTTAAAAACCTAAAATTCGATGTAGAAAATATTGATCGTGTTATTAAAACTCAAACCTATGAACCTTTGAAATATGTGAAAATAGATAGAACGAGTTTTATTGCTTCAAAGAGTCCAGTATACCGTGATGAAAAATTCGTCGGTGTATTTTGTCGGTACATAAGTATTGATGCTAAAGATGTAGGCAGAATACTCAACGAAAACTGGGTGGATATACTTTCCGGATTTCAAATGAAAGACATTATGTTAAACGTATCCCAAACTATAATGGAACTCAATTCGTATAAAGATGAATTCAACAAATCAAATAAAGCTTTGCTCGGCATCGAAAACATAATTGGCAATACTCCGATCATGATCGAACTTAAAAAAAGGATCTTGAAGGTCAGTCAATCCCCGTCAACGGTTTTAATAACCGGTGAAAGTGGCACTGGCAAAGAGTTGTTCGCTCAGGCGATACATTTCCACGGCGACCGTTCTTCTCATCCCTTCGTTAAAGTCAACTGTGCCGCTATACCAGAAAATCTCTTAGAATCTGAACTGTTTGGCTATGAGGAAGGCGCTTTTACTGGAGCAAGGAAAGCGGGCAAGATGGGGAAATTTGAGCTAGCCAATCAAGGCACTATTTTCCTGGATGAAATCGGCGATATGCCATTGATAATGCAGGCAAAATTATTAAGAGTATTACAGGAAAAAGTAATCGAACGCCTTGGCAGTGAGAAGACTATTCCTGTTGATGTGCGAGTCATAACTGCTACAAATAAGAATTTGCCCGCTTTAGTCGAGAAAGGAACTTTTAGAGAAGATCTTTACTATCGTATAAATGTGATCAATCTTCACGCCCCCCCACTACGGGAAAGAAAACAAGACATTCTTAAATTAGCTAATTATTTTGTTCTGGAACTAAATAAGAACCTAAATCTATCTATAGTAGGGATAACTTCTAAAGCACAAAAATTACTGGTTGACTATGATTGGCCCGGTAACATTCGTGAGTTAAAGAATGTCTTGGAATCAGCCATGAATTTCAGTTTAGGCTCTATGTTGGATATGGATGCTTTTCAGTACCTTCACAATTTGCATAGTATTTCGAAAAAATCCTGTGATAGTCAGATGCTCAAAACAAGATTAGAAGAAACCGAAAAGGAACAGTTGATTTCAGTTTTAGAGAAGTGTGACGGTAATCGCAAAAAGGCCGCTAGTCTACTGAATCTTTCAAAAAGTACTCTCTACCGTCTGATGGTAAAACATGACCTATTATAGTTGCCTTAGTAGATCAGTTCAATTTAGATTTTATACATGATTTATTGACTAAGTATTTCGTTGGCAATTATTAAGTGCTGAATTTGAGATGTCCCTTCGAAAATTTGCAACGCCTTGGCGTCACGCATCATTTTCTCCACCGGGTATTCCCTGGAATAACCAAATCCCCCCAGAAGCTGCACAGCATTGGTGGTCACTTGCATACACATATCAGTAGCGAACAACTTGGCAAATGATGCCGCTTTAGCGCTGGGCTGTCCCTGATCTACCAGCCAGCAGGCTTTTTGGCAGAGCAATCTGGCTGCTTCAATATTCATAGCCATGTCGGCCAGTATGAACTGAACGGCCTGGTGTTGTGCGATAGGTCTGCCGAAAGTTTCTCTTTGTTTGGCGTAATCTCTGGCGAACTCATATGCACCCTGGGCCAGCCCTACGGCCAAAGGACCAACTAACGAGCGGGAGACCTCAAAGGTTTTCATAGCTATTTTGAAGCCCTCTCCCTCTTTACCAATAAGCCACTTTTTATGAACTCGAACATTGTCAAAAATGACTTCCACCGTATCAGAAGCCCTAATGCCCATTTTCTTCTCATGTTTGCCGATAGTTAGCCCCTCCACTTCACTGGGGTCCAGTATAAAAAAAGCCATCCCTTTTGCGCCCTTGCTCCGATCCAGAGTAGTAAGTACTACCATCTGGCTGGCAACACCTGCGTTGGTAATAAAACACTTGGCTCCATTAAGAATATAATAGTCTCCATCCTTTTTGGCCGTGGTGGTAATGCCGGCCACATCGGAACCTGCCCCTGGTTCGGTCATCGCGAAGGCCCCTATTGCACCCTCCTGGATGGCCTTGGTAAACCACCAATCCTGTTGTTCTTCAGTGCCTGCAATCATAACCGGCTTGGCAGCCAGGCAGTTGTTCAAAACACCCAGGGCTATACCTACACAACCCCGGCATAGTTCCTCCGCGATGATGGAACAGGTTAATGTGTCGTAATAAAAACCATTATATTTCTCCGGGGCAATAACGCAATTGAGCCCCAGATCCTGCAGTTTCTTAACGATCGGCCAAGGGAACTCTTCTTTCTCATCGTAATATGCACGAACTGGTATAATTTCATTTTCCACGAATTTACGGAGCATCTTCTGTATCGCAATCTGATCCTCGTTTAATCCCATATTAAATGACATACCTTCTACCTCCTGAGATTTAAAAAACTATTATCGAAATACTCTTGCTGCTTACTGACAAAGATCTCATGCCACCACTTATTGTTAATACTTACCTATGAAGAACAACTGAACAACTATCGTATTAACGAAGCAGCTCGCCAGCAATAATCATGCGCTGTATTTCAGAGGTCCCTTCGAAGATTTGCATCACCTTAGCGTCACGCATCATTTTTTCTACTGGGAATTCCCTGGAATAACCAAACCCTCCCAGTATTTGTACTGCTTTGGATGTAACGTCCACACACATATCAGAACTGAATAACTTAGCAAAAGATGCTTGCATGGGGTTAGGGTTTCCTTGGTCCGCCATCCAGCAGGCCTTTTGACAAAGCAACCTTGCTGCTTCAATCTTCATTGCCATATCGGCCAACATAAACTGAATGGCTTGGTGAGAAGCGATTGGTTTACCGAAAGTCGCCCTCTCTTTGGCGTAGTCTCTGGCAACTTCATAAGCACCTTGGGCCAAACCCACACTTACCGCACCCGTTAGCGGGCGGGAAACCTCAAAAGTTTTCATGGATAACAAAAAGCCCTGCCCCTCTTGGCCCAAAAGCCACTTTTTATGAACCCGTACGTTGTCAAAAACAACTTCTGCTGTATCATTACACCTAATACCCATTTTCTTTTCATGCTTGCCAACAGTTATACCTTCCGTATCACGATCAACTATAAAAAAGGTTAATCCTCTATGGCCCTTACTCCGATCTACATTGGCAAGCACCAGAAACTGGCTGCAAACATTGGCATTTGAAATAAAGCACTTCGTTCCATTTATGATGTAGTAGTCGCCATCCTTCCTTGCTGTGGTGGTAATGTTGGCAACATCCGAACCAGCACCAGGTTCAGTCATCGCGAAGGAGGCAATCTTGTTCTCTTGGCAGCATCTGGTAAACCACCAATCCTTTTGTTCCTCGGTGCCCGCGAATATAACAGGTTTAGCAGGCAGACAATTGTCCAGAACACACAATGCTATTCCACAACAGCCCCGGCAAAGTTCTTCCGCGATTATGCCGCAGGTAACTGCGTCATAGTAAAAGCTATTGTACTTTTCCGGAGCAATAATGCAATTAAGGCCAAGATCCCGCATTTTCTTAACTACCGGCCATGGATACTCCTCAGTCTCATCATAATAAGCCCGAACAGGAATGATTTCATTTTCCACAAATTTTCGCAGCATTTTTTGAATCGCGAGTTGGTCCTCATCGAATTGTATATTAAAAGCCATGATATTTGCGGCCTCCTTTAATTAATATTGAGCTTTTTCGAACAATTTTGTCACATTATCACAACTTTTGCTCATTCACAATATTTTATTGAGCTTTAGTCAATAAATCTTTGCTGCCGGGCATAAAAGATCAACTCATCGCGAAAATCAGGATGAGCTATAGCGATAAGGTTTTTAGCCCTCTGTTTTACGCTCATTCCCTTCATTAAGGCCACTCCATATTCTGTCACTAAATAGTCGATCTCACAACGGTTCCCTGATACAATTGTCCCTGGCTTAAAACTATTCACGATCCGGGATCTTGTTTTTCTATCCTTATCCTGGTAGGTGGAATAAAGAGCTACAAAAGATTTACCGCCTTTTGAACGCCAGCAGCCCTCAATAAAATCTAGAAATCCCCCCGGTCCTGAGTACTGTACCGGGCCTATACTTTCGGCATTGACCTGTCCGGTCAAGTCTGCCTCTAGAGCCGTATTAATGGAAACCATATTATCATTCATCCCAATCACTGCTGGATCATTAGTGAATTCACAGGAAACAATCTCGGTCAGTGGGTTGTCATTGATAAATTTGTATAATCTGTTGGTTCCCAGAGCGAAAGTTGCCACCCATTTTCCTGGTTTCAGGGTCTTCTTGCGGCATGTTACAGCTCCTTGTTCGTATAAATCCAGCATTGCATCGTTAAACATCTCAGTATGGACTCCCAGATCGCGTTTATCTTTCAGAAATTTACCTGCCGCGTTAGGGATTGCACCAATCCCCAATTGTATGGTTGAACCGTCTTCGATCATATCTGCAATTGTCTCACCAATAATACGGTCTTCTTGAGTCAACGGAATCTTAGGAAGCTCTAACAAAGGCTGGGTAGATTCCACCACTGCAGACACTTCGGATATATGCAGTTGATTGTCACCCCAGGTTCGGGGCATAGTCTCGCTTACCTGTACAATCACATGGCGGGTGGTAGGCATTTTGCAAATGGCTAAAGTATGGTCGGCATTAGTTCCGCTGCTGAAAAAACCGTGTTCATCCATGGGTGATACCACCCGCATTACTATATCAATTTTTATACGACGGCGGATGATTTCAGGAATCTGAACAAAACGCATGGGAACATGGCTTATCCTACCTTTCGCAACAGCGGTCCGGGTCGCAGGACCCACAAAAGCGCTGAGCACATCCAAATTTGGGTTACGGTCAGGCAGGTATGCATCCACGGGAAAAAGTTCAGTACCACTGTATAGAGTTACATCCTCTAGGTCCTGTCTGGCATTTAAGGCATTCATTAGGGCTACAGGCAGACCGTTGGCGAAAGGGGTAGAAACACAGTCACCTTTCTTCACAAGCTTAACTGCATCCTCCGGGCGCATAAGTTTTGATTTATATTGTTCCTTAACGTCCATCCAGAATCATCTCCTCATATACTAAGCAATTATTTTCTTTCTAAAATGTTTTTCCACTCCTAAAGGCAAGTGGTCTGCTTAGTCCGATTTCTCCCTGCTAAATGATCGATGATATGAAACAATAGCTAAATATTTTCCATCTATCACTGGTGTTTAATCTATGAATCTTGCCTTCCGGGCCTCGAAAGTTAGCTGATCACGGAAATCAGGGTGAGCTATAGAGATGAGGCTTTTCGCCCTCTGTTTTATGTTCTTTCCGTGCATACAGGCTACACCATATTCTGTAACTACATATTCTACATCGGCTCGGACTGCGCTTACTGGTGCCCCATATGTCATATAGGGGTTTATCCTTGATTTAAGATTGCCCTCTTTGTCCTTATAAGTGGAATATAGAGCTATAAACGATTTTCCACCCTTGGATTGCCAGCAGCCATCTATAAAATCTGCAAAACCACCCGCGCCTGAGTATTGATAACAGCCCTGGCTTTCAGAGTTAACTTCCCCGGTCAGGCTTACTTCCATAGCCGTATTGATGGAAATCATCTTGTCATTCATACTAATAATTCGAGGATTATTGGTAAACTCACAGGAATGAAGCTCGGTCATGGGATTGTCGTTGACAAATTTGTAGAGCCGGTTGCTTCCCAGGACGAAAGTTCCCACCCATTTTTCGGGTTTCAGGGTCTTCTTTTTACCCGTTATAACTCCCATCTCGTACAAGTCCAACATGGCATCGGAAAACATCTCGGTATGGATTCCCAGGTCGTGTTTGTCCTTAAGGAAGCTGCCTACGGCGTTAGGAATTCCGCCAATCCCCAGTTGTATGGTTGAACCGTCCTCAATCATTTCAGCTATTGCCTCTCCAATCAATCGGTCTTCTGGAGTCAATGGAATATTGGGAAGCTCCATCATAGGCTGGTTATATTCCACCACTGCAGCTATTTCAGATATGTGTAACTGATTGTCACCCCATGTACGGGGCATATTCTCATTTACCTGAACGATTATATGGCGCGTGGTAGGCATTTTGCAAATAGCATAAGTATGGTCGGTTTGAACTCCGCTGCTAAAAAATCCGTGTTCATCCATGGGGGACACTACCCGCATTACAACATCTATTGGATAATGACGGCGAACAACCTCAGGACATTTCCCCAGACGTATGGGAAGATAGTTCATAACGCCAGAATTCACCGGAGCCCGGGTCGCTGGACCCAGGAAGGTGCTGGTTACATCAAAATTGGGGTTACGGTCTGGCTTATAAACGTCCAGCGGCCACATTTCAACTCCGCCGACAATCGTTATATCCTGCAGCTCCGTACGGGCATTTAAAGCATTCATCAGAGCTACCGGCGTACCATTGGCGAACGGGGCTTCAACACGATCGCCGGACTTCACCAGTTTAACGGCATCTGCAACACTCATCAGTTTTGATTTATATAATTCTTTAACGTCCATCGAATCATCTCCTGAAAAATTTCACAATTCGAGATGGAGGTCAGCGGATGCGTATACCTGCCGTTAACCTCCATATTTCATGTGATAGCGTAGTCCTTGAGACGCCTGCTCAATTACATATAACATAAATGCTCATTATACCTACCCAAATGAAATTGGGAAATTACCTCTGCAGAATAGTTACGGCAGAAACGCCCGGCATACCGTAAACCTGGGTTATCGCAGTCTTGGGTGGATTCGGCACTTGGTGTGCGCCTGCTTCCCCGCGCATCTGCAGGCAGACTTCATATATCTGCCTTAGGGCAGATGCACCGACAGGCTCACCATTACCAATAAGTCCTCCATCCGTATTTACCGGAATGCGGCCATTAATCTGGGTTTCACCATCTCTTATTAATTTCTCCTGATCCCCATGTTTACAAAGACCGAGTTCTGCGATATGCATAATTTCATGCCCGGCCTCAGTGTCCTGAACCTGAGCAATTTGAATTTCATCAGGACCAATCCCGGCCATTTTATAAGCTGCCTGAGCAGTTACTTCAACAACCGTGGGAACATTTTTTATTGCTTTATAGGGACTAACTACCTCAAATGATTCGTATGTCCGAGACTTCAGGCCATAAGCCTTGACATAAATTGGCCTGGTCGTGTATTTCTTCGCATCACTGGCTCTGCACAATATTGCTGCAGCAGCTCCTTCATCTGGACTGCAGAACATATATTGACGCAGAGGATCAGACAACATCGTTGAATTCGCTATGGTATCATAATCAAGGGCTGTGCGGCGATACGCTTTAGGATTGAGCGATGCATTGTAATAGTTTTTCATAGCCACGCGCACCAGGCTGTCATTGGTTATTCCGTAATCATGCATATAGCGTTGAATTTTCATGGCAAAATATTGGGTGGTAATCATAAATCCATTTTCTGCATACCATTTTTTAAGACCCCACTCTTCAGGATCCATCTCAAAGCTTCCCACTGGATGCTTATCAAACCCCACTGCTAAAGCTAAGTCTGCAGCACCTGATTTAAGGGCCGTGGCAGCTCCGATTAATGCGCTGGCGGCTGTGGCACATCCGTTGAAAACATTGTAGAAGGGCAACCCCGTGAACCCAAACTTAGAATTCAAACTGTCAGCGTATCCTCCATGGCCACTTCCGCCATAGGCAACTTGAAGATCCTTCCAGGCAACACCTGCATCCTTTAATGCATCATTTACTGCATCTACACCCATTTCCAAGGCAGACTTGCCCTTAAACCTTCCAAAAGGGTGAAGCCCTATGCCAATAATGGCTATATCTTCCATAAAGCAATTCCTCCTTTACACTGGATAACTAACTCTTTTTCATCCCTTACTCCTGGCAATTTAGCTTCTCGACTATGAACCTCTTAACAAGCTGCCGGTTTGAAACCGTAGGTCATAACTTCAGTTCCGTCGGATTCTTCGCGCAACTTTATTATCTCCAGTTCCATTGGCATGCCAATCTTTAACTGAGAAGAATCCTCTACCAAAAGACGAGTTTGCACCCTCACCTCATCGGCCAGTTCAACATATCCGACATAGAAGGGCTTATATGATTCAGGATCTAGGTTATCAACAAGATTCTTTGGGCGAAACATCTGGGAGGTCCATGTCCATAGAGTTCCTTTAGTCTTTAAACCCGTTCTCACTATAGCAGTGCTTCTGCACTTGGGACACATATTTACAACCGGAAATGCGACATTACCGCATTCGCTGCATTTTGACCCCAATAACTCAGGTTGGCTGGTCGGCCATTCGAAAAGATCAGGATCAATGGGGATCTGATTTTTTTCTGACATTTTCAATTCTCCTTTCGTAAATCGGATTCGTTATACTTAGCCCTTATTATCGAGTTCCACAGCCGGTTCATGATAAAGTACTTCATCGCTGTAGAGAGCCGTTATCTGCTCTTCGTTGAGGTCTAAGACTTTGGAAAGCAGATCATCGTTATGCTCTCCAAGTAACGGTCCATATCCCCGTAAACAAGAGGGTGTTTTCGACATCTTGATAGGGCTGCCAAACATCTTCATAGGACCTAAAAATGGCTGATCCACTTCTATGATCATCTCACGGGCTTTAACATGAGGGTCTGTATCAACTAATTCTGGAATTCCCAGAACTCGCTGGCAGGCCACTTCCGCCTCCTGAAGGAGTCGTTCCACTTCATTTACTGAGTCCATAGACATGACCCACTCATCAATAATCGTGTTAAGCCATGTTGCATTCAGACATCGAGTGGAAACATTTTTGGTTCGGGGATCGTCCATCAGCCATGCATATTTCTCACCCATCGTCGCAACAAGCCTGGGCCAACGCGGTTCCTCCAAACAAGCTATATTAACCCTCCCGTCCTTGCCCTGGAAAACACCGAAAGGAGCGTAATTGAAATAATAACGTCCGAGGCGGGGTGGAGCTATTTTTTCGCCAACCGCTTGAGAGATCGTGTACCAGGGAACAGAATTTTCATGAAGGGAGAAAAGGCAATCCATCATTGAGATGTCGATATTTTGCCCGCGCCCGTGTACCTTTTTGTCAAAAAGAGCGGCAACAATACCCAGAGCGGCATGTGTACCAGCTACAGTATCTCCTATAGACATAGGGGCACCCTGGGGCAATTCATACATGGCGGTAAAACCGGACGCTGCCTGGGCGATTATATCGTATCCAGGCCTATCGCTATAGGGCCCCCAATGTCCAAAGCAAGAAATCGAGCAGTAGATGATATCCTCTTTAATTTTCTTAACTGATTCATAGTCAAGACCCAATCGCTCCATCACGCCGGGAGAATAATTCTCAACGAGTACATCTGCTTTTTTGATTAATTCGGTAACGATCTCCTTTCCCTGGGCTTTTTTCATATCCAAACAAATACTCTTTTTACCACGGTTAACATTGATAGAATATGAACTGTGCTTAACGTCATTAACTGTTTTTGTTAAGAGTAGATGCCGTTCATTTGCCCCCACTTTGAACGGCTCAATCTTGATCACCGAAGCTCCCATGTCAGCCAACAGCTTAGTGGCATGCGGACCTGCCAGCACCCAGGTAAAATCAACAATTGTAACGCCGTCCAGACAGCCGGGTAATAATTTATCAAAGTTGACCATGGGGTTTTCCTCCTTTAAAATCAATTTTGGAGTATTTTAACTGAGGTTGATCAATATATGGGGCTGCGTTTTTCAAAGAATGCAGTTCTTCCTTCTGTATGTTCATCACCAAACATGCAAACCCCCTGCGCATTGCTCTCCATTGTAAGTGTGGCATCCAAACCCATTTTGAGGGCTGATTCTAAAATAGCTTTGGTCATACCAATGGTTTTTGGCGGTCCCATGGAAATCTTGCGGGCGATAGATCTGGTTTCATCGAATAATCGGTGTGATGCGAATACTTGCGAAACCAATCCCATCTGCAATGCCTCTGCGGCGTCAACAACTTTACCGGTAAATGCCATTTCCTTAGCTTTTTGCAGACCTACCAATCTGGTTAGAAGAAAGCTGACACCACAATCCGGCACTAATCCCACATTGACAAACGATGAAGCAAATTTCGCCTTATCACCTGCATAAATTAGGTCACAAGCTGTTGCCAGACTCAGTCCGGCACCGAATGCATACCCTTCAACCATGGCAATGGTTACTTTTGGCGAGTCATGCACCATCCTGATTACTTGTGAGGCTTCGTTAATATATTCGGCCCCAGCGACGGGATCTTTTAAATCCCCAATCTCATGTAAGTTCCCTCCCGATGAAAAGCTGCGTTGATTCCCCTTAATTATCACAGCTCTGACATCAGATGCTTCTGCAAAGCGGAACATTTCTACAAATCCTGATCTAACCTCTTGACACAGGCTATTTAGTGTCGCAGGATGATTGATATTAATGATTCCGATTTTTCCTTCTTGTTGAAATGTGACAGCAGACATATTCTCACCTCGATATTCTTTTTAGTTTTCGTCGCTATGTATTTTCATACTTTTGCAAATAGTATGCCAATTATGAAAATACAGTAAAATAGCTTTTTTATTTTGACGATATCAACATACACGGGCCTATAATGCTTCTATGGGAGAAAATGTACATTGAAGACAATTGTATTTGCATATGTATAGGGTTCACATTCGAGCCTAACGGATCATTAATGATTCACTATTTCAGCTAGCTTTGTTTTGAGTCGTCTAAACTGA
The DNA here is from genome assembly GCF_000235605.1 of Desulfosporosinus orientis DSM 765. Classification (GTDB taxonomy): domain Bacteria; phylum Bacillota; class Desulfitobacteriia; order Desulfitobacteriales; family Desulfitobacteriaceae; genus Desulfosporosinus; species Desulfosporosinus orientis. The sequence continues at coordinate 3,087,022 of NC_016584.1, read as the reverse complement.
ATACTTCACTTTGTCCTTTTTATACAAGTTGGCCTCCGCTTGATATGATTTGCTAATCCGGCATTGTTAAATAGTCATTTATGATGTTCATAAACGCAAAAAAAGCCACAAATATGAATCGGTGGCTTAAAGTAGTCTATGATTCGGTAAAGTAAAAGGAACATCATTACATAGTCAAACTGAAAAGGAGGCACCCTTTTTGCTCTGTCACTTGCACCTCGTGTTGATGCACTAAATATTCTAGGTGAGAAATGGCTTCACCGGTAGCGCATACCTGTTGCAGGTGGGGAAACTCCTCCCAAGAAGCATTCAAATTCCAGTCCATTTTTTGTGCCACCTGGTAAGCGCTCATCGTTCCGCTTTTTAATATCGACAATACGTTGGCGATACGATTACTATGATTTTTTATCAGTTCATCAATTCTTCGCTCAATGTTAACAATAAATCTTCGATGAAGAGCATGTCCTGGAACCGTGCACCGATGATGGATTATTGAGTGCCAGATGTTTTGATTATTCAAAACATCTGGCACTCAAGCTTTATTAATTCCTCTTTACGGTCAGATTTAATACTTCTGACTGCCATTTCTCGCGATCACAATTATATCTGGACTTGATTAGAAACCTAAAGCATAACCGCCATTTATTGGAATAACTTGTCCGGTTATATAGCCGGTCAAATCTGAAGCAAGGAAGGCAACCATATGAGCCACATCTTCCGGCTGGCCCAGGCGTCTCATGGGATATACTTTTGTCATTTTTTCTTCTTTTTCCGGAGTTAAAATACTGGCTATAAGCTCGGTCTTAATAGCCGACAGAGCAACGCAGTTTACATTGATGTTATTCTTTCCAACGTCCTTGGCCAAAGCCCGGCAAAAGCCAATGGCACCTGCTTTGGCAGCAGAATAAACCGGAAGCATTGGTTCTCCAACCCTGCCCGCGTCGGAAACTATGTTGACTATTTTTCCGTATTTTCTTTCCAGCATTTCCCCGAGAACCGCTTTGGTACAATTCAAAACCCCAAATATATTGATATTAATATCCTTTGCCCAATCATCGGGAGTAGTGTCACTGAACTTTTTTTGCACCCCGTAACCGGCATTATTTATAAGAATATCCACCGGTCCAAAGGCGTCCTTGACAGTTGCTGCCATTTTCTCAACCTGTTGCGGGTCAAGAATATCGGTCTTAATGGCAATGGCCTTGTATCCAGCATCGGTAAGTTTCTTAGCAGTTGCCTCAGCAGTATTCCCATCAATATCCACTACCGCCACACTGGCACCTTCCTGCGCAAAAACACTGCATATTCCGGCTCCGACCCCACGTCCGCCGCCGGTAACAATAGCAACTTTACCTTTTAGAATGTTTTCCATTATTACATCTCCTCTTTCAATGATTTGCTTAGTGGATGACTATCTCCCTTTAAATACCGGTTTGCGTTTCTCCGAAAAAGCCTTCATACCTTCAAGTCTATCCTCAGTAGTGCCAAGGAGGGTCGCACACTGTGTTTCATAATCAATAGCATCCTTCAATGACATCTCCATCCCCTTGTTTATCAACTTCTTGGCCAGGCTTAAGGTCAAAGGAGCCAGATTAATAAATTGGGAAGCAAATGCCTGAGCTTCTTTCATTAATTCTTCCACCGGTACGACTATATTGACCAATCCAATCTGGAGAGCCTCCTGGGCATTAAGGGTTTTACCCAGTAAGATCATCTCTTTGGCCTTGGCTATACCTACTAACCTAGGCAGCCTCTGAGTCCCCCCGCCTGCCGGGACTATCCCTATCTTTATTTCAGAAAGGGCGATTTTCAAGTTTTCGGACGCTATTCTGAAGTCGCATGCCAGAGCCATTTCACAGCCTGCTCCCATGGCAGCCCCGCTAATTGCAGCAATGGTTGGTTTTGATAAATTCGCGATTCCATCAAACAACGGGCGAGAACGTTCAACGCGCTGTTGCTTTATCATAGGTGGAGCGTCCTTCATTGAGAGACTTTCTTTTATATCGGCTCCGGAACAGAAGCATTTAGCTCCTCCGGTTAGAATCAGAGCTCTTACCTCGATATCCTGTTCCACAACCATTAAAATACTTCTTAGTTCTGCTGATAATTCCTCGTTCAGAGCATTCATGACATCAGGCCGATTTAAAGTTACCACAGCAATCCCTTCTTTGACTTCATAAATCAAGGATTGATAACCGGACATAGAAACACCTCCTGTCAACTATAGGGTAAATATGTTTACACAAGCTACTCCACCAGCACCCTGAGTATGGCAAAGCCCAACTTTAGGATTATTAACCTGGCGGCCCTTGGCCTCCTGTCTTAGCTGCCAAACAACCTCACATGCCTGGGCAACTCCGGTCATGCCCAGCGGATGGCCTCTCGACTGGAGTCCACCACTCGGATTAACCGCTATATCACCGGTAATCTGTGTATGTCCCTCCTCAAGGAAACGGCCACCTTCTCCTAGAGGGCAGAATCCCAGAGTCTCATAATGCATAATTTCACCGATAGTAAAGGCATCATGAACCTCGGCTACATCAACATCTTTAGGATCCACACCGGCCATCTCGTAAGCATCCTTAGCGGCACGCCGGTTTAAATCATTTGAGTTCTCTCCATATGCATAGGTTCTTAAAGCGGTACCAGCCATATAGACTTTGGGTTTTGAATTGTATTTGCTTAGAACATCTTCGGCACAAAGTATAGCCGCTGCTCCTCCATCGCTGTTGGGGCAGCACATTAAAAGAGTAATCGGATCAACAATCCTTCTGGATCCCAAAACTTCTTCAAGCGTAAATTCCTTGCGGATATGCGCATAGGGGTTTATGGTACCATTTTTCTTGTTCTTAACCGCTACCAAAGCTAATTGCTCTCTGGTCGTACCGTATTTATGCATATGTTCATTAGCATTCATCGCGTACAGTGCAGGCATAATATTCATTCCTAAAAGAGAATCCAAACTCTTTGTGTCTGCAACCCCGCCAAGTACTCCCATATTACTCATTTGTTCAACTCCAATTACCAGGGCTACATCATACTGGCCTGTGGCTATCGCAAAGTATGCTTCACCCATTGCAGTTGAACCGCTTGTACAGGCATTCTCCATGTTTATCATAGGAACCCCGATAAGGCCGATTTTTTGACAAATAATTTGGGCAATAGAAGCACCTTCCAAGACATGAGAGCAGTAAACTTTTTGAATGTCCTTAAAAGGAACTTGGGAATCCTCAAGAGCATTTATTATAGCGGTCAACGCTATTTCGCTTCGTTCCTTGTCCGGCCAGATGCCGCAAGGGTGCATGCCCACACCGGCTACCACTACTTTCCTCACATTACTACCTCCTTTTCGATTAAATTAGTTTATACATAGGGGCTATTAAATCATTGCCTTCCATGTCAGTAAATGCCTTATGCGCTACCAATTCAACTTTCGCACCTATTGGCACATCTTTGGAGTCAAAGCCAGTCAGGTGGGACATCAATTTACCACCGCCATCCAGATCTACTTTGACGATTGTGTATGGAATTTCTCCTTTCCAAAATGGATTCTTGGTATCGACTACAGCAAAGGACGTAATAATGCCGGTTCTCCCTAACATAACTTTATTTAATCCTCCGGTGCTGCATTTAGGGCAAAATTCTGCCGGGGGAAATTGTTTTTCACTGCAGGTTGGACATTGTGTGCCAATAACCTGAATCTTGTCACCGTCGCCTATATACTCAAATACACCTTCTTTAATCGGTATCTCCATATTTTCCCTCCTCAAACTAATGCACTTATTCCTAATTGCTCCCGGGCTACTATGAGTTTCTGAATCTCAGTAGTACCATCAGGAATGCTGAGCATCCGCGCCAACCGGAACAGTTCTTCTAATGGATACTCGGTGCATAGGCCATAGGCGCCGTGAATCTGGATGGCCTTTGATGTAACCCGGACCGCCGCTTCAGTTGCCCAGTACTTCGCCATGGAAGAATAAGAATTAACATGTAGCCCTTCATCAATGACGCTAAGAGCTTTATAAAGAAGCAGTTTTGATGTCTCTATATCAGCCAGCATATCCGTAATCATTTCAGCAATTAACTGAAAACTGCCAATGGTTTTGCCAAACTGCTTTCTATCGCGGGCATATTGACACGCAATTTCATAAGCCTCGTTCATCAGGTTTAAGCCGGTTAAGCCAACAAAGCATCTGGCTACCTGAAAACCTGCCAGTTGGTCTTTCAACCCAGAGCCCTCTGCACTGACAATGTTTTCTTTGGGTACACGACAGTCTTCAAATATGAGTTCTCCAAGAAATTCCTCGCCACCTATGGTTTTTATATGACGGGCCTCAAAAGGAGACTCGCGTTTGTCAACAATAAATCTGGCCAGCCCCTTGGCTCCTTTGGACCGATCTAGTGAAGTTACTACGATTGCAACATCCGCAATGGCACCATTGGTAATAAATAGCTTGTTTCCATTTATTACATAATAATCGCCATCCTCTACCGCCCTGGTTTCAATGAAGGCTGGATTGGATCCTACATTGGGTTCGGTAATGGCGGTGCAGCCGATAAGATCTGCATTTAACAGACCTGGCAGCCACTTTTCACGCTGCGCATCGGTTCCCAACGAGGCAATAGCTCTCGTTACCCCGGTAGATATCATAATTACTGAATTGATGGCCTTGTCTATCTGTTCATACATTAGACCATAGGTCAAATAATCCATTCCGGCTCCGCCGTATTCCTCTTTAACGACGTTTCCCATTATCCCTAAGGGAATTGTCTTTTTTAACAACTCCTGACAGATTTCTTTAGTCATGGACTGTCCTTTAGCCTTAAGACCATCTACAACCGGACGAATATCACGCTTCATAAGTTTTTTTGTTGTGTCGACTAAAAGTTTTTGTTCATCGGTTAGCTTAAAAATCTTACATCACTCCTTTTGCTGCTTTAATTTGTTAATAATTAAGTTTCGCTCATCACCCTTTCATATTTCAAATAGACACGAATAGTTTGTTTTGTACTTCTTCCATAATCATTTAATACGCAAATTGCATGCCATGATCCGCAAAGCATTTGTTCTTTCCTCAAACTTAATAAATACCGGATTTCCGCATCTTTTTCCCTTGTTCGGTTTATCACATAAGATACAACTGTTGTTCTTAATCCAGACAGGATGTGCTGTCCCTGGGACACTCGCTTCCATACTAACCCGTTTTGTTCCTTAAGCGATACCTCTTAAACCCGGTTGGGAGAATACCCCAGTGCGGCATTGGCAACGATTTGTGTATGCATGTTTGAGGTGCCCTCCAGGGTTTCAAACTGCTTACAATCTCTCAAAAACCTGCCGCAGGGATATTCGTTCGAATAACCAAAAGAGCCATGCAATTTCATGCATTCATTGGCGGCATGTACAGCCGCTTTAGCTCCGAATAATTTGGACATGGAGGTTTCCATCTGGTTGGGCAGACCCTGATCCTTCAACCATGCCGCTTTATATACCATGTACTCTAATGCGGCGTGCTCCATCTTCATTTCAGCAATCTGCTGCTGAATTAGTTGATATTTGCCGATGGGTTTTCCAAACTGGCTGCGCTCATTGGCATAACGAATGGAAGCTTCCAGGCAAGCTCCGGACAAACCCAACGAGCCTGCGGAGCACCCTAAACGGGTTCCATTAAGCTGCTGCATACAGATATTAAAACCTTGACCAACATTGCCAAGAATCAATTCTTTAGGGACTCTTACGTTTTCAAACACGATTTCGGCTGTATCAGAAGCCCACAAACCCACCTTATTCTTGATCGCATTGCGTTCAATCCCAGGTAGACTATAATCCATGATGAAACAGGTAATCCCCTTGGCTCCTGCATCTTTATCTGTCTTTACATAGAGCAAACCGTGATCGCATACGGTACCATTTGTGATCCACATTTTATGCCCATTTAGCAGGTAATAATCTCCTTTGTCTTCTGCCCGGCATTTCATGGCTGCCACATCAGACCCCACATCAGCTTCCGTCATGGCAAAACTACCCACATATTCTCCGCTAACAAATTTGGGAATGTAGTGCTTCTTCTGTTCCTCGGCACCAAATTTCTGAATGGTCAAAGCAGTTCCCCAATCCTGCATGTTAAAGGCCATGCGCCACGAGGTATGAACTTTGGACACCTGTTCTATAACCAGGGCTCCTTCTAGCCACCCCATACTGTTACCGCCATACTCTTCATCAATACAGAACCCAAAAAACCCAAATTCAGCCATTTTGTCAAAAATTTCTCTGCGCCAATAATGGTTTTCTTCATCCTGGTCAATATATGGTGCAATTTCGTTTTCGGCAAAATCCTTGGCCATTTTTTGCACCATTTTCTGTTCCTCTGTCAATGCGAAATTTATGATCAACGCCTCCTCATTTATCATTGATTCTAAATTGTGTTGAATGAATATCTAAATAACTATGGCCTATCTGTCCTCCTTTCGAAAGACCCAATATGGAGAAAATTCCACCTTTTTATTTTGATAATACTTTTAGCTTTTATCTGGTACCTTTTTCATTAAAAAAAGGGAAAGTATTATCAAAAATGAATAAACTATCCCTCATTTCTTAGCCGCATAAATTTTAAATTATGTTCTTACATTTTTTTAAACCAAGTGCACCATTAAACAAAGCTAAGACCGGCTCAATCCCGCTCATAAGAGTTCGAGGGCTGCGAGCTATTAACCAATCGACTGTGGCTCTATCTAGGGTACCTAAAATCATTTGCCGGGCTACTTGTGTGTCTATTTTCGGAACTTCTCCACATTTTATGCCTCTCTTAATCACGCCTTCAACGAGACTAAAGTAATTCGCTATCAAACTATTAATTATTAAACGTAACTTAGGATTTAATTGCCTAAGCTCGAAATAAACCACAATTGCCCAAGACCGATTTTGTTCCATATAGGAAAAATGAGTTCGGACAATTACCCGTAAACATTCTTCTGTCGTTTTTACTTGAGAGATCTCCCGGCGCATTTTTTCGATAAAATACTCAATACGTTCCTGAGCGACTCGAATGATGACTTTTTCCTTATTCTCAAAGTACAAATATATTGTTCCAACAGATACCCCCGCTAAACTGGCAATTTTCGAGATCTGACAATTATGAAATCCTGATTCTGCAATGCCCAGAATAGCAGCATCAATAATCCGTTGAGATTTATCTTTAATCTTCACGTACATGGACCCCAATCTTCATTTCATCGTTGATATACCGGTTTGCGTTTTTCTACAAACTCCGAACAGCCTTCTTTGGTTTTGGGGATAGCTGTATTACTATCTAGTATTCAAAAACTTCAACCGGTATATCAAGAGCTGAGGTATCGCCGTCAATGACAATCTCTGCAACCGCCCAGACATTAGGCACTACATTATGCAAGTAGTATTTAGCAGCAGCAACTTTACCTGTGTAGAATTTATAATCAAAGTGACTTGGTCCCACTTCCTGGGCTTTTTTGTCTGCCAAGATCGCCTGATCAAGAATCTGACGTCCACAGAAAAGTTGAGCAGAAGCCGTAAGGATACGACGGGAATAAAGAGGAATCTTGCTTATATTTGTCTTTGAATATTCGGCTATAGCCTTGAGCATAGCTTGATAAGAGTTTAGGGCCTTGCCAAGGATATTGAACTCCTTACTTAAGGATTCGTTATCTTTGTTTGCTGCAAAGAAATCGAACATTTCCTTAACCCAAGCAGCAAAGACTGAGCCGCCCTTCATGTTCATCTTACGGCCGAGCAAATCCATGGACTGGATATAGTTGGTGCCTTCCCAAATGGAGTAGATCTTTACGTCTCGAGCAATTTGGGATACGGGATATTCTTCACAGTAACCATACCCGCCATAGGATTGGAGCGCTTCCCCAATGAGCCACCAGGCTTCGTCGGAAGGATATGCCTTGCAAAGCGGAGTGCAGATTTCAATCAGGTCGTTGGCGGCTTTTCTCACTTCCGGATCGGGATCGCGATGACGTTGGTCAAAAGCCAGATAAACCCTGTACATCATGGCGCGCATTGCTTCAATATGTGCTTTACCCATCATAAGAGTGCGTTTGATATCTTCATGGTTAATAATCGGTACTCGACCGGCCTTAGGATCAGTCAGCAAACGTCCTTGAACTCTCTCTTTAGCATTATCACGGGCATTTGCAAAAGCGTTGATGATACAAGACAGAGCCATGTGACCAGTTTCCATTCGGGCCATATTCATCATTTGGAACATTTGGGTCATACCTTCGCCCTTGCCGTCATTTTCACGCGGATCGATACCCAGCAGCCATCCGCGGCAATTTCCGTTTTCCCCAGCAGCCAGAGAGGCCGTGACTGAACCATGCAGGCCCATCTTATGTTCAACCCCAGTGTTTACAAAATCATTGTCTTCAAGGCTGCCATCTTCGTTGACCCAATACTTGGGAACTACGAATAGTGAGATGCCGCTTGTACCCGGCTTAGCCCCTTCAATACGAGCTAAGTAGAGGTGGATGATATTTTCGGTAAAATCATTGTTCCCGCCTGTAATAAAGATCTTATTGCCCTGGATCTTAAAAACCCGCGGATCATCGGTCGGGTAGGCTTTAGATGAAATATCCCCTACATCGGAACCGGCACCAGCTTCTGTCAGGCACATGGTCCCTGACCAAGTTCCATCCATCATCTTAGAAAGGAACATCCCCTTAACTTTTTCATCGCCAAACGTTTGGATTAAGTTAGCCGCCCCACTGGTCAGCAGAACATAGGGCATAAAGGAGGGGTTAGCAGCACATATCAATTCCCAAACGGCGGCATGCAGCATTTCCGGCAATACCATGGCATCGGGTGATTCATCAATATTGCTGGTACCCCAGCCTTCTTCCTGCAGCTTATGAAAAAGAGGTCCAAAGCCAGGAGGAGTCGTTACTTTGCCGTCAGTAAAAGTAACTGGATGGGTCTCACATGCGCCGTTGCTAGGCTCTATTACTGCCTTGCACATTTTTAGAACTGGTTCAAGAACTGATTTAATATCATCTTTGGAATAATAGTCGGCAAACTGTGGGTAATTAAATACTTTTTCCGTTGGAAGCCATTCTTGGATTATAAATTCAAAATCTCTTATATTGTTTACTGCAAAGTTTGAAGACATCTTTACTTTCCTCCAAATCTAATTCTCTTTATATATCTCTTGTCCACAGAGAAGCCATAGCGGGTCCGCCGCCTACACAAAGAGACGCTCCGCCTGTTGTTTTCCCAAGTCTCTCTAGTTCATAGTAAAGGCTGACAATGATGCGCAGTGCTGTACAACCAACTGGATGTCCCAGTCCGATTCCAGATCCATTACTGTTAATGTTGCCGTCCTGTTCAAAGGTACCCATATTCAAAATGATCCCTGCTTCATCTTTAATCTTCTTAGCAACGCCAATGACTTGGGCTGCAAAGGCTTCGTTGATTTCCCAGTAATCAATGTCTTCATATTTCATTCCGGCTTCTTTCAAGCATTTAGGTATGGCAACAGCGGGGCCTAAACCCATTACCTGAGCTTCTACCCCTTCATCACAGACATTGATCAGTTTCATCAGAGGTTTAATTCCTAATTCTTGAGCCTTTTTCTTGGTCATCAAAACAACAGCTGCAGCAGCGTCATTAAGACCGGATGCGTTGCCGGCCGTTACAACTCCATCGTTAGTAAATGCGGGTTTCAGTTTAGCCAAACCTTCAAGGTTTGCATCCCTTTTAGGATGCTCGTCCTGGGCAAACAAAAATTCTTTCTTTCCCTTTCTAACCGGAACAGGTACAATCTCTCTCTGGAAACGGCCTTCATCAATAGCTCTTACTGCTCTCTGATTGCTAAGAAGTGCCAGTTCATCACATTCCTCTCGGGTAATTCCATACAGTTTAGCAATGTTATCAGCCGTCCCGCCCATGTGGGAGCCAGCCAGTTTGCATACCAGTCCATCAGAAAGCATAGGGTCTTCCATTTTGACATCAGCCATTCTTGCCCCCCACCTCATATTCCTAGAGATATAAGGAACATTGCTCATACTTTCTGTACCGGTTACCAGCGCTATATCGCATTTACCCAATTGAAGTTTCATGGCAGCAATCTCCAAAGCTCTCATGCCTGACGCGCAGTTTTGATTAACCATGGAGGCGCTTGATCTTGGATCCATACCTATTTCCATTGCCACAATACGAGGAGGTAATGAACCATTGCCATGATGCAAGCACATTCCGGCTACAATTTCATCCACCTGTCTTGGTTCAATTCCCGCTCTTTTAATGGTTTCAGCAGCTGCAATCTTAGTCAATTCATTGGCCGGTACCGATACGAGCGAACCTCCATAAGAACCAATCGGTGTTCTGCAGGCGCTTACCATTACAACTTCATTAAGTTCCGTTGCCATAATTAAAAATTCCTCCTTTTGAATTATCATTCACATCATTAGAGTATAGAAAAACAGTCATCTTAGGATATCTTGTTAGATCTAACCCGAATTTTTGGGACATCCGCTTCTTTGATGAGATCATCGCGAAAATCAGGATGAGCAATATTCAACGAATGGTATCGCTAATGACATACCTAACCAGCTATATCATTAGCGATACCATTCGTAGCAACGGAGTTTTTCCTGTCCCTCGAATCTCAAAATATCGGCATCGCTAAAACTTTTTCTTTTTAGAAAGTAAAGTTACTTTCCCTCAAACTTCGGCTTTCTCTTTTCAACAAAAGCACTCATTCCTTCAATCTTGTCAATTGTTGCACAGCACAAACCGAATATATCAGACTCAATGCTCATAGCCGTATCAATATCTACTTGCAAGCCTTTGTTGATGGCATGTTTGGCATAACCAACTGCCAGCGGAGCATTGGCAGCAATTTTCTTAGCAAGGTTCTTTGCTTCATCCATCAATTGGTCGGGTGGATAAACATTGTTTACCAGACCGATTCGGAAAGCCTCCTGGGCATTAATCTTATTAGCTGTGAAAGTAAGTTCTTTAGCGCGTCCTTCGCCAATCAAACGAGGAAGCCGTTGTGTTCCGCCAAAGCCCGGTATAATGCCAAGTCCTACTTCGGGCAGAGCAAAGACCGCAGTTTCCGAGGCTAATCTAATATCACAGGCCATGGCCAGCTCACAACCACCGCCCAGGGCAAAACCGTTAATAGCAGCAATTACAGGTTTTTCCAAAAGTTCTATCTGCCGCATTACTCTCTCTCCTAGATCTGAGAAGAATCTTCCCTCATCTGAAGTAAGTGGAACCATAAAAGTGATGTCGGCCCCGGCCACAAATGCCTTGTCTCCTGCTCCTGTAATGATCATAACCTTAATGTTGGAATCAGATCTTATATCTCTAACAGCTGTTTCAAGCTCGAACAATGCTTCGGAATTAAGAGCATTCAGGGCTTTAGGACGGTTAATATAAAGTGTGGCAAGATACTCTTCTTTCTCCAAAATAAGAGTATTGAATTCCATATTTTGTCCTCCATTCTATCTTGTTGCTATAATCATCCTTGATCGGCCGTTCAATTTCTCTTATCTGCTATAGTCATAGAAGCCCTTGCCTGTCTTTCTGCCCAAGTGTCCAGCACGGACTTTTTGTTTGAATGCCAGTGAAGGTCGATATTTGGAATCGCCAAATTCGTTATAGAAAAATTCACATACTGCTAAGGCAATATCGATTCCAATCATATCAGCTAAGGCCAAGGGGCCCATCGGCATTCCTGCGCCCAATTTCATGGCTTTATCGATTTCTTCGACTGTGGCGATGCCCTCCTGGTAAACATTAGCAGCTTCATTAATATAGGGGACTAAGATGCGATTGACGATAAAGCCAGGACTTTCTTGAGCCTTCACTGGATCTTTACCAATTTTCGTAGACAATTCCATGACTGTTTGCACAACATCATCCTTTGTTACAACGCCGGGAATTACTTCCACTAATTTCATAAGGGGTACCGGATTGAAGAAATGCATTCCCAACACTTTGTCTGGGCGGTTAGTGGCAGCAGCGATCTCCGTAATGCTTAAGGCAGAGGTATTGGATGCTAGAATAGCATTATCCTTACAAATTTCGCTAAGTTTTTTATGAACTTTTTTCTTGATATCAATATTTTCTACAATGGCTTCAATCACAATGTCAACATCTTTAAAATCGTTAATATCTGTGCTGCTGGTCAGCAGAGCATTATAATTTGCCACACTTTCGGCGGTCAGTTTGCCTTTTTCCACAGCCTTGGCCCATACCTTGTTTAAACCTTTTATTGCCTTTTCCACTACTTCTGGAACTACATCGATTAAGACGACGTTATAACCTGCTTCAATGCTTACTTGCGCAATTCCCGCTCCCATTGTGCCGGCACCTAAAACTCCAATTTTTCTAATTTTCATAATTTCCTCTCCTTGTTATGAAATACTTCTCAGGGAAATTGCAACTTCACAACCTACCAAACCGCTGCCGATAACCGCAACCTTATCCCCTACCATAGCCCCGCCCATTAATTGCTTGGCGGTAACAACCTGTTTATGGTTAATCCCGTCTATCGGGGGTATATAATCGCATGAGCCGGTAGCGCAGATAATCGTATCTGCATCCATTACCAGCAATTGCTTAGATGATACGGTGGTGTTAAAGTGTATATTTACACCCAGACGGTTCAACTCCTTCACATTTCCAATCTTAACCGGTTCGAACAATCGGGAATATTTATTACTCATCTAAACACCTTCTTTTATGCCGCACTGACTAACTTTTTTTATTTGTTTGCAATGACTCTCAGGTTAAAGAATAGCTTCAATCAGCACTGAAAGAGACTGTCCTCCATAAGCCGCTACATTTACCAGACCATACCTGGCCCCGTTGCGCTGAAGCCTGTATAGCATATTCACCAGCATCGCCCCGCCAGTGGCCGCTCCTGCGTGCCCATAGGCCAAACTTCCACCATCGACGTTGGTTATTCCGGCTGCTGAAGCTCCTATCATTTTTGCTACGGCAACGGAAAATGCCGCTGAGTGCTCATGAAGGTCAATAAAATCCAACTCATCCATGCGGATACCCGCATAATTCAAAGCCTTCTGCATTGACTTGATCGCGATTTTCTCAATCTGAGTTGGATTCCCAGCAGCAATTCCAAACCCTAATACTCTTGCCATAGCCTTACAACCCAATTCCCCGGTTCTTTGGGAGGATAATAGAACGATGCTGGCGGATCCATCGGCAAGTGGAGCCAGATTTCCTTTAGTTGAAGTCCCGCCGGAATTGATTGCTGGCAAGGAAATCAATTTATCAATGTCGGAGAACGCCTTCAACCCTTCATCTGCTTCGACAATAACCTCGCTCTTTTTCCCCTTTTTCGTGATAATGGTGATGGCATCTTTCATAAAGCCGTTCTTGACCGCTTGCGAAGCCTTTTCTTTACTCGTCTGAGTGTACATATCGAGTTCATAACGGGTGATTCCATTATTCACAGCTATAATATCGGCGACATTAGCTGCTGCCAATTTACCGTATATATCAACCGGCTGAGCGTTTGTTTCCACTTCTGCCTTCTGGTCGTGAAAGCAAAGATTGTTTGATCCAAAATGATATCGGGGATGATGAATATAGTACGGCGCCTGGCTGTTGGTCTCCACACCCCCGGCGAGAATTCCCTGGTATTCTCCTGACGCAATCTTATTAAATCCGCTGACAATCGTTTGCAGCGCCCCGGCACATAAGGCATTCATGGTAAAACCGGCTGGGTTCTCATCCAGCCCGGCTAGGAGCCAGCCATGCCTGCCCACATTAGCTGGGAGACTGGTTTGCATCGCTTCACTGTAAATGCTGACATCCAGTTTTAAGGAATCAATCCCTGCCCTGGCTACTGCTTCCTTCATGGAGCAAGCCGCCAGATCTTGGCTCCTCTGATCAGCCAGGGATCCCTTGTAGAGTCCAAAAGGTGTACGCGCCGCGCCGACAATTACTACTTCTTGCATTGAAACCCCTCTTTCCTACGCCAAGCGTTCTATGATACCGGCCACCCCGATACCTCCACCACAGCACATCGTCGATAACCCGTACCTGCCTTCGATGCGCTCCAGTCCATGAAGCAACTTGGTGGTAATAATAGCTCCACTGCCTCCCAGAGGATGGCCAATTGCAATCGCTCCACCCCATAGATTCACGTGTTGATCAAGCCATTCATCGGAAACACCCCACTGGTCTTTCCACTCCCGGAAAACAGCCAGACTCTGACCGGCAAATGCTTCGTTTAGTTCAACAGCATCGATGTCCTTCAAGGTGAGGCCCGCTTTTTGCATGGCAATCGTTACCGCCGGCACCGGTCCTCTTCCCATAATGGTGGGATCAACTCCGGCGATGCCTGCTGATACAAATCTGGCCCGGGGTTTTATTCCCAGTTGATCAGCCTTTTCCCGAGACATGATTAAAGCCACAGCCGCCCCGTCATTTCGCCCTGATGAATTACCGGCGGTTACGGTTCCGTCCTTCTTAAATGCCGGTTTCAGTTTGCCCAGAGCTTCCATGCTTGTGACGCGTGGATACTCGTCCACAACAAAAGTACCGGTGCTGCCATCCGCTTTCTGATACTTTATCGGTACAATTTCCGCTTCGAAATCGCCATTGGCAATCGCTTTGAGAGCCCGGTCTTGACTGCGAAGTCCAAAGACATCCTGTTCTTCACGGGAAATATGAAACCTGTCTACAAGATTTTCCGCCGTTATTCCCATGGGTATATTGCCGTAGCGTTCCACCGGTGCGGCACCGGGGCCCCCGGAAACAATTGAATCCAATAATTGCACAGGCCCGGTGCCAAATGCTTGATTGCTGTTATATGACAAAAAAAACTCCCCGCCACTCATCGATTCAACACCGCCAGCCAGGATTATCTCGGCAAAACCATTCCTGATAAACTCGGCCCCTTCTTCTATGGAAAGCAATCCCGACCCGCAGGCCATGGTTACGCAGGCAGCAGGAACTTCTTCCGGCAGTCCAATCTTAAGGGAAACATTTCTGGCGATATTGGCAGCTGCTGTATTTTGCTTTACCTGACCAAGAATAACATAGTCATACATTTCCGGTTTTACTTTGGATTTGTTGCGTTCTACCACTACTTCAGCTACCTGGACAATCAGATCCAGGGCCGGAACATCTTTAATCGTGCCTCCGTGCTTGCCCACGGCGCTTCTTGCCATGTCTACAATGACAACTTCACGCATAACAATTCCTCCTCGTTCAACATGGAAAACTCAATTTCTATTTTCCCTGGTAAAATGGTTTTCTCTTTTCCAGGAATGCCTTCATCCCTTCCTTCTGGTCGTCACTGGCGAACGCCAGGGAGAAGCAGGCGTTTTCTATGGACTCGGCGGTATAACTATCCATATTCATGGCGTTCTCCAGGGCATATTTAGCCAGTCCTAAAGCAACGGAACTATGTTTGGCTATATCTTTTGCCATGTTTAATGCCTCTTCCATCAGATTTTCATCGGGCACCACCTTATTGATCAGATTAATTCTTAATGCCTCTTGGGCTGATATGGGCTTCCCGGTAAAGACCAGCTCTTTGGCTTTGCCTATACCTACCAGTTTGGGCAGGCGGGAAAGCCCTCCCCCGCCTGGAATGATGCCTATATTAATCTCGGACTGACCCATTTTAGCCGATTCTGCAGCAATACGAATATCGCAACTCAGAGCTAATTCACATCCGCCTCCCAAAGCAAAGCCGGCAATAGCTGCAATGATTGGTTTTCTGGAGCTCATCATTTTGGCGGAAAGTTCCCACAATGAGATGCGGTTAAACGCCTCATGAGCCGTCTGATTCACCATGGCCGCAATGTCCGCACCTGCCGAAAAGACCTTATCTCCCCCGGTTATAATAATTGCGCGCACACCCGGATCGGGTTCCCATTCGGCAATGGCCTGGTATACCTCCTGACGCAGGACATAATCGATCGCATTGCGCACTTCGGGACGGTTTAAGGTAATCAACCCAACCTTTTCCTGTTCAAGTCTTTCTACCAGAATGGTAGTGTAAGTCATGACCTTCACCTCTTCTACCGAATTAAAACTGCACATCGGTGCGGGGTTTTTTCTCGCCTGAGGTATAGTCATACCACCCTTTTCCCGTCTTCCTACCCAAGTCGCCCGAGATATTAAGTTTTTCCAGAGTAGCATTGGGTGCAAAACGAGAATCTTTATATCCTGCATAAAGGGTGGAAGCTACGTTAAATCCAACGTCCAATCCGACAAAATCGGCCAGTTCAAAGGGTCCCATCGGATGGTTTAATCCAAATTTAATAGCTTTGTCGATATCTTCAATGGTCGCCACCCCTTCTTCCATACAACGGTAGGCTTCATTTCTGAAGGCAGCGTTGATCCGGTTGACGATAAAGCCAGGAACGTCCTTGGAAATTACGGTTACCTTGCCCATCTTCTCTGCGATTTCAGTGGTGACTTTAACAGCATCATCGGAAGTTTTAATTCCTCGGATAATTTCGCAAAGCTTCATTACCGGCACCGGACTGAAGAAATGCATGCCAATGAACTTGTCGGGTCTTTTTACCGCTGCAGCTATTTTGGTGATGGGAATTGACGAAGTATTGGTAGCCAGGATGGTTTCTGGGGAGCAGATTTCATCTAGTTTCTGAAAGATTTCTTTCTTCAGTTCAAAGTTTTCAAAAACCGCCTCAATAACCATTTCGCAATCCTTTGCATCATCCAGGCTGGTGCTGGGAACGATTAGAGCTAGGGCTGCGTCCATGTCTGTCTGAGCCATTTTCCCTTTATCTACGTTCTTGTCCAGTATCTTCTTAATTCCGGCAATTCCATTTTCCACTGCTGGCTCAGAAATATCATAGAGGCGAACTTTATACCCTGCCTGGGCAGCCACCTGGGCAATACCGGCTCCCATAAATCCCGCTCCGACGATCATGATTGTTTTTCCTTCCATCTTTATGCCCTCCGTATTGTTTGTTTTTGTTTGGTAATTGATTTCGCGGCCGGCCTGCTTCAGTTAATGCTGCCTATCGGCCTGCTTTTTTGTTTAATACCTACTGCACTAAACCATGATTAAGATTAACCCTACCTCATTTATTTGTCGCCAATCCATTCCCAGATGGCCGCAACTCCCTGGCCATGTCCGACGCACATGCTCTCAACCGCGTATTTGGCGCCGTAGAAGGGCATTTCATGCATCAAAGTAGTGGCTATACGAGCTCCGGTGCACCCCAAGGGATGGCCCAATGATATTCCACTGCCCCGTGGATTAAGCAAGGGATGATTTCTAATACCCAATTCCCTGGTGCAATACACCGCCTGGGCGGCAAAAGCTTCGTTTATTTCCCAGATATCAATTTGGTCCATGGTCATCCCCGCCTGCTTCAGTACCATTGGAATAGCTACTGCCGGGCCAATCCCCATGTAAGCAGGATCAACCCCAATAGCCTTATAGCCTATGAGCTTCATCTTTGGCTTTAGACCCAGTTCCTGGAATTTTTCCTTGCTGGCCACCAGTACCACTGCCGCGGCGTCATTGGTCTGACTGGCGTTTCCTGCAGTTACGGTTGCTTTATCATCTTTCAAGAAAACCGGTTCCATCTTGGCCAAAGACTCCAGGTTTGTGTCGGGCCTGATCCCCTGATCACGATCAACGATCATCTTTTGGGTTCCGCCGTCCTTGGTCGGCGCTTCCACTTCGATCGGCAGGATTTCCGCTTGAAAGAGGCCGTCCATTGTGGCCTTGTGCGCTTTGGCGTGGCTCTCGTAAGCCATTAAATCTTGTTCTGCGCGGATGATACCATATTTACGCGCAACCATTTCCGCCGTCCAACCCATGCTCTTCATATTTTCGTCGGTAAATTCACCCAGGCGCGGGTTATGCAGGCTGCCGGTTCCCATGGGCACATGGGTCATATGTTGGACTCCACCGGCAATGAGCATTTCCGACCCCCATCCCATGTTAATCTCTGCCACTGCGTTAAAAATGGTCTGTACCCCGGAAGAGCAAAAACGGTCAACGGTGCAGCCCGGTACGCTGTAGGGGAACCCCGCCATGATGGTGGCATAGCGCCCAATGTTACCTGCCATATCATTGATTAAGGCGGTCCCTCCCAGTATTATTCCGTCAACCTGATCTTTTTTGTCTTCCAAGCCTGCTCTTTTCATTAATTCATTCATTACCAATGCGGCCATGTCGTCGGCTCTCAGATTGGCAAACCAAGAGTTTTTCCCAGCCTTGGCTATCCCGGTGCGAACGCTTTCCACTAAATAAATCTCTCTCATTGTTGATGTGCCCTCCTCTTATCAAAAATCGCTTAATTGACTATTAAAATGTCTTCCGGAACTTCCAGTACTGTGGTGTCAGCATTTTTAATAATTCCGGCCAGGGTGAATACATTGGGCAGAGAGTTGTTCACATAGTACTTGGCGCTGGCAATTTTGCCCGTGTAGAAGTTGACTTCGTAATGGTCGGCGGGCAGACCATTCAATGTTCTTACCGCGATGATCGCCTGCTCTATCAAGCACATAGCCACATAGAGCTGGGCGAATACAAACAGGGCTCTGATCGCATAAACATTGACCAGTTCCCCCTTTTTGTCCTTTTCCGCCTGCCAGGCGTAGATTATCTCTTTAACTTCTTCCGCCGCCTTATAAGCTTTATCCAGGGTTTCCATTTCTTTTTCCAATCCAGATGCGCCATGGTTGGCATCAATAAAGGCTTTAATAGTTGCCATCCACTTTTTAAAGGGCTCCGCTTTTTCCATAGTCATTTTCCGCCCCACCAGGTCATTGCCATGAATGAAGGAAGTGCCTTCCCAAATCGTCAGGACTTTGGAGTCACGGAAGTACTGTTCTACCGGATATTCCTTGGTATATCCCACTCCTCCCAGAACTTGAATGGCTTCGGCAGTCATTAGAACAGTTGATTCACTGCCATAACACTTTATAATCGGGGTTAATATGGCGGCAAAGTCGGCATAATCTTTGGCTTTGGCTTTATCTTCAGAGTTTTCCGCAATGTCCAGGAAGTAGAAGCCCTTAAATATCATCGCCCGTATCCCTTCGGTGTGGGCTTTCATATCCAAAAGCATTCTCCGTACATCAGAATGCTTAATAATGGGCACTCGCTCCCCGCTTTTGTACCCTTGTATGCGTTCCGCAGCATATTGAGACGCTAAGGCATAGGCAGCAGCAGCCTGATTGTTAGCATTGTGACCGGTGCCTATTCTTGATTCGTTCATCATGTTAAACATCATGGCCAATCCTTTGGAGCGCCCCTTTTCATCAGGGGGAGATCCTACCATAATTCCATAACACTCGTCGTTTTCGCCGTAGTTCAACATACAGGTGGCCGACCCATTCAGTCCGGTTTTGTGTTCGATGGCAATAGTGGTTACGTCATTGGGTTTGCCCAGACTGCCGTCGTCGTTGACCCAAATTTTAGGCACGATATACAGTCCCAACCCGGATGATCCCTTAGCCCCTCCTACAGGACGAGCCAGAACCATGTGAATCACGTTGTCGCATAAAGATCCATCACCGGCAGTAATAAACATTTTGGTACCTTTGATCTTATAAATCCGGGGATCGTCGGTGGGATAGGATCTGGCCAGGGCGTCGCCTACGTCGGATCCGGCTGACGGTTCGGTAAGGTTCATAGTTCCCTGCCATTCACCGGTCAGCATCTTGGGAATGAAACGTTTCTTGTCGGTTTCGGTTCCAAAGGTTAGAATCAAGTTGGCCGCACCGGATGTCAATTTAACATTTGAACCCATAGCCGGGCAGGCGGCGGATATCATCTCTGCCACCGCCTTATACAACACCAGGGGCATTCCTCCCTCTACTTCCACACACTCGCTGGAAGAGCCCCAGCCGTTTTTTTGTATGAACTGGAAGACTTCCCGGTATCCGGGGGGGTTGGTTACAACCCCGTTTTCAAACTTGACCGGGTTCTTATCTCCCTCTGCATTAATAGGGACGACCATCTCTTTGGCCACTTTATACCCTTCTGTCAATATAGGATCTATTTCGTCCATGCCGTAATAATCTTTGAATCGCTTGCAGGCAAATACTTCTTCTGTAGGCAGCCATTCCTTTAAGATAAACTTTAAGTCTCGGACATTGTATTTAAATTCCATTTCCTCTCCTCCTTAAAGAACTGATAACTGTGAATTTATCCAGGTATTGTTCGGTAAAGACGAGTTTATCTATCGTTCTTCGTATTCCACCCATCACCACCGAAATTAAGGAAAAAAATAGACAACATATCTAATAAACCCCTAACTAAGCAAATATTGTGCCAGCACAAGAACTTACAGTATAAAACTTCATCCACCAGTCCTTTCTTTTATCTTGATCCTTAACCAGCCTGCGGGAATATGAAGCGGCTGCCGCTGAAGATAGAACATTTATATATAGCGGTGTTTAATCCATATAATATACATCTGGCAGTTTGTGCCAGATGTAGTACACCCTGTCTGAATTTAGAACAACAGTTGTATCTTTTGTGATAAACAGGACAAGTGAGAAGGCACTTAAAACAGGTATTTATTAAGTTTGAGCAAAAACATTAATCTAATCGGCTTTTTGGTACGTTATTTGCTATTAAAATTAAATCAATAGCCAAGAACCTTAAAACAAAATACTATTGAAAGGAGGCCATGGCAGAAATCTAGGCAAGGCATGATAGTGATTGAGAGCGGGATCAATATTACCAAAACTTTTAGGGATATAAGGTTAATCAATGGATTTAGTTGAGGCGGCAACCTAATTTGATAGGGGGTTTATTTAAATGGCCAGCATATTAGAGTACCAGCATTTTATTGACGGCGCCTGGACTCCGGGAGAGTCGGGAGAGGTGATGGACGTCATAAATCCTTCTAACCAGGAAGTTGTGGCTAGAGTTCCCCGGGGAACCAAAGCCGATGTTGACAAGGCTGTGGAATCCGCCCACAGGACCTTCGAATCAGGTATTTGGTCAGAAAAATCGGTTGAAGAACGAGCGGCGGTTTTGATGAAAGCAGGTGGGTTGCTTATGGCCAATAAAGCCAAGTTGGCCTATCTGGAGTCATTGACATCCGGGGGAACCATTCGCCGCACCTTTGGTGTTGATCTGGCATCGATAATTGGTACAGTTTTTACAGTAGCCACAATCTTAAAACAACTGCCTAAAGCCGAATATGCCAGTATGCAGGTTGCCGGTCTGCCTATGCACAGCTACTGGAAGCGTGAGCCGATCGGAGTTTGTGCAGGTATATGCCCCTGGAATCTTCCTCTGTTGATAACCAACAACAAAATAGCTCCGGCCATCGCCATGGGCAACAGCATTGTGATTAAACCGGCCAGCATTACCCCGGTTACTGCGTTAGAAATTGCCAGAATATTCAAAGAAGCAGGTCTGCCAGACGGGGTACTCAATGTAGTCACCGGCCCGGGCTCTGCAGTTGGTAATTACCTGGCTGGACATCCTCTAGTTGATAAGGTTAGTCTGACCGGCTCCACCGAAGTTGGACGGCAAATCATCCGCCAGTCTGCTGATACTATAAAGAGGGTTACCGTGGAACTAGGGGGCAAATCTCCAATATTAGTCCTTGATGACGCCGACATGGAGGTTGCCACCGTAATGGGTTTACTGGCATTCCTGCTTCATAGCGGGCAGGCCTGTGAATCGGGGACCAGGTTATTTGTGCCGCGGCATATGCAGGATGAACTGGTGGACAGGATGGTAACTAAGATCAAGAAAATGCGAATTGGTGATCAAATGCTTAAGGAAACTGATCTGGGGCCCATTGCCAATGAAGATCAGGTCCAGACCATTATGAGATATGTTAAGATAGGCCAGCAAGAAGGCGCCCAGCTCGCTTGCGGCGGAAACCGGTTAACTCATGGCATCTACGAAAAAGGATTTTTCTTTGAGCCCACCATATTCATGAACTGCAACAACCAGATGACTCAGGTAAGAGAAGAAATATTCGGCCCGGTTCAGTGTGTAATTCCGTATGATGACTTGGATGAAGCCATTGCCATGGCCAATGACTCTATTTATGGCCTGGGCGGAGGAGTGTGCACTACCGATGCTGGTCGAGGACAAAAGATAGCTAATAAGCTGCGCACAGGAACAGTTTGGATCAACAACTGGCATGCCCTGCGTCCAGATGCACCTTTTGGCGGCTACAAGCAAAGCGGCTATGGGCGTGAATGTTGTTACCATGGTCTTTTAGCCTATAGCGAAGTAAAACATATCTGCATGGATCTTACTCCGGATGGTGCAGAGAAGCATATAGCCGAAGTTATCGGCTGCCATTAATTAAACTATGTGGATAGGAGGGCTTTACAGATGGCAACACCTAAGTATTTCAACTGGGAATATTACAGTAAATTGGAAGTAGGCTCAGGCTGCCGGACTTTTATTCCCCAGCGCTTTCAACAGATGGGCAGCCGGCGGATCGCACTGATTACCGATCCGGGTATTCGACAGGCTGGTATCGTTGATAAGATTATGGATGTCATTGAGGCGCAGAACGTTGTCAAAGTAGTCGGAATATATGATAAGATTCAGCAAGACGCGTTAATGGGAATCATCAATGACTGTGCACGGTGGTGCAGGGAACTGGCGGTAGACGGTCTGCTGGCTGTAGGCGGCGGAAGCGTGCTGGATTCGGTTAAGGGTGTTAAAGCTATGATAGGATTAAAAGCTACCGATATACGGCACATTATGCCCAACAACCTGGGCTTATATAAGGATATTGCGCAGCCGCTGGGGATTCCTCACATAGCTGTGGCCACAACCGCAGGAACCGGTTCTGAAACATCCACCGGCGCGGTTATATTTAACGAGTTTGATAAGGTTAAAGGAGTTCTGCAACATCCTTTCACTGCTGCCGAATATGCTTTCCTGGATCCGGATCTTACTGTCGGATTGCCTCCGCATTTGACTGCTTTTACGGGATTTGATGCTTTATGTCACGCCGTAGAAGCTGTCGCTTCGCCAGAAACCAATTGCATGATTGACGCTTTCTCCATTCAAGCGATTAAATTGATTGACGAATTTCTCCCCATTGCTGTTCAGGACGGTAAGAACCTGGAAGCCCGCACCAAAATGCTGATTGCCAGTAATATGGCCATCATGAGTTTCGTCATGGCAGGTGGGATATGTCCCATTCATAACTTCGCTCATGCGGTGGGCGCTCATCTGAGAATTCCTCATGGGGAAGCCAATGCTGTCCTTATGCCTGTAGTAATGGAGTCTTTCCCGGCATTCTACCTACCCCATGTGGATGTGCTGGCTGACGCCTTTGGGGTAAAAAAAGAAGGTAAATCCTCCCAAGAATTAGTAGCTGATTGTGCCCAGGCACTGCGCGATCTGCAGACGAAATGCGGAGTGAATTCCAAGTTTACCCCGAAGCTTGATGCCAAAGGCTTGGAAACGCTGTTCGCCTTGGTCAAGTCCGATCCCGCTGGTTTCAAATTCCCGCTGCCTGATGATGTTGTCAAAGCTACCCTGGAGGCTAGTTTTAATAAGGCTTAACCAAAAATATCAGATACTAATCTGCAGCCAAAAAGTGTATTCCAGGGAACACCATAGTTAGCCTGTAAAACGACGTTCGCTTTAATTGAATTCTAAGAATTATCGTAAAGAAGCTCTTTTGCCCATTGTAGTGAATACTCACTTGTCATTGCGTTTAATATCTGTAATCTTCTAATTTAGAATGCTCTCCGCCATCGGCAATAAATATTTAGAATTTTTGAATTAGTATTGCAACGTATTAAGCATTTCACTTTTCTTCATCAATTAAGTAATGTTTACCGGAGACCAGTTTAAACTAGCCGTCTCTTAATGCATTACAGGGTCGGTGGAGGATACGAACCGTAAATGGAAACACTACACCATAAAAACTGAAAGACATAGAATGATTTTAATCTAGGCTTGCTTAGTATCTACTGTTTCTAGGTAAGGTTTATATTTCAGATTAGAACAAAAAAAATGCCAATTATAGTATTTAGAATGGGGGTTTTTCAATGGCAGGATTTAGGGATGAATATAGATCAAAATTACGAACTCCGGACGAAGCGGTCAAGGTTGTTAAATCAGGCGATTGGGTTTATGCAGGTCATTTCGCTATGTACACGCAGTTACTAGATGAAGCGCTCTCTAGAAGGGTCGGCGAAGTAAGCGATGTTAAGGTCAGAACTGTATGTGCCACCTCGGTCCCCAAAATATGTAAGGTTGATCCCGAAATGAAGAGTTTTACATTTCACAGTGGATATTTCAGTGCTTTTGAAAGGAAGCTGTCAGATAAGGGTCTTGCTGTTTATATACCAAGCAACTATGGTCAAAGCCCTATTTTTATACGCAATGGCTCCGCTGGTCATCCCAATGTAGCTATGATTGGGGTAACCAAACCGGATAACAATGGCTATTTTAATTTCAGCACAGCCGTTTCTTATGCACGGACTGCCTGCGAACTTGCTGATATTGTTATTCTTGAAGTCAATGATCAGGCTCCCTGGGTATATGGAGGAGAGGGGGAGACTATACACATTTCCGACGTTGACTATATCGTTGAAGGAAGTTATCCGCTGATTGTACACTCCCCCGAAGGGGATGTTACCGATGCCGATAAGAAAATAGCCACTCTGCTGGTTGAAGAGATAGAAGATGGAAGCTGCCTGCAGTTTGGCATCGGAAAATTACCTGCTACCATAGCCACAATGATAGCGGATAGCGATCTAAAAAACCTTGGTATTCACTCAGAGATGGCGTCTACTCCATTTATGGATTTGATTGAAAAGGGCCGGGTCAATGGATCCCAGAAAAAAATTGACAAGTTCAAGGCCACCTTTACCTTTGCCGGGGGAACCAAGGAACTGTATGATTACCTGGATAGAAACCCGGCCTTTGCCAGTTATGCAGTGGATATTCAAAATAATCCGGCCCGGATTGCTTTAAATGATAAACAGGTTGCTATTAATAATGCTATTGAAGTCGACCTCTATGGTCAGATAAGCTCCGAATCGGATGGGATCAGGCAAATATCCGGCACCGGCGGGCAGCTGGATTTCACAATGGGTGCCTTTATGTCCAAAGGGGGCAAACCATTTATATGCTTGAGTTCAACTACTACTCATGGTGGCGGTAAAGTCAAATCCAGGATAGTTCCCACCTTAAAACCGGGCTCCATTGTTACAGTTCCCCGGTCATGGGCTCCGACCATCGTCACTGAATATGGCAAAGCCCAACTAGGAGGTAAATCTACCTGGAAACGGGCTGAAATGCTAATCGGCATAGCCCATCCGGATTTCCGTGATGAGCTGATTAAGGCAGCCCAGGCCCAGGGAATATGGACAAGGTCAAACAAAATCTGTTAACACAGTCATTTGTCATGACCATCGGTGATAGCGAAGGTAACATTAGTACAGATACCTTTTAGGTATTTTTGAAGTACAGTACTGTGAGTAGTAGGGAGCTAGCCACTCCTGCTACTCAATTTATTGTGACGCGTCTTCAAAATTGAGTTACAGTGGGAAGCCTTTGTGGAGGTTTGCCCCAGTGGGATGCTGTGTAATTAAAGTTAACTAAACATTTGAATGTTACGTTTAAAGGAGGATAGGCTATGGAATCAAAAACGACACCGTTAACGGGGGTTAAGGTATTAGATTTAACCAGACTATTGCCAGGTCCCTTCTGTTCCCAGGTATTAGCCGACTTTGGAGCTGAGATTATAAAAATTGAAGATACCAAATTAGGGGATTACACTCGCTGGTACCCTCCTGTATTGGGCGAAAGCAGTGCTAGATTCTATGCAGTTAACCGAAATAAAAAGAGTGTGAAACTCAACTTGAAAGAAGAACCGGGCAAAGAAATATTCCGACAATTGATCAACCAAAGTGATGTCTTGCTGGAGGGTTTCCGCCCAGGGGTAATGGAAAAACTTGGCCTTGGTTACGATGAACTAAAACGGATTAATCCCAGGCTTATCTATTGTGCTATAACCGGTTATGGACAAAGCGGGCCTTATCGGGATGCAGCAGGGCATGACCTTAATTACCTGAATTTGGCGGGGATAAGTGACCGGATTGGTCATAAAGACGAAAGGCCTCCCCTTGCCGGGATCCCAATAGCCGATATTGGGGGCAGCCTGTGGAGTATTGTAGCGATTTTGTTGGCCTTAAGAGCACGGGAAATAACCGGGAAAGGCCAGTATTGTGATGTAGCCATGTTGGATGGAGCGCTGAGTTGGTTAGCTATGCCCCTAGCGGATTTCTCAGTTACCGGTAAACTTCCTGCCCGCGGCAGCGATCATTTAAATGGGGGTTATGCATTTTATAATATTTATCCAACTGCGGATGGCAAATATGTTAGCCTTGGGGCTGTAGAAAAAAAATTCTGGACAGAGTTTTGTACAAAAATAGCTAAGCCTGAATATATACCCCTACAATTCGATCCCTGTCGGCAGGGTGAAATAATAACCAATCTAACTTCGATGTTTGTACAGAAAAGTCAAGCTGAATGGGTTAATTTCTTTGCAGCCAGCGATATTTGCTTTACCCCGGTACAGGATATGAATGATTTGCTATCTCATCCCCAAATTCAAGCTAGAAATATGCTCGTTGAAGTTGAAATAAATGAGAAAACCGTTCTTTTACCAGGCATACCTGTAAAGTTAAGTGATACCCCAGGTAAAGTTAAACTTGAATTTCCAGGCTATGGTCAACATACTCTACTCATATTGAAAAGTCTCGGCTACACCAAGGAGCAAATAGCAGACCTTCAGCAGCAGGGAGTAATTTAATGATTAGAATAACAATTGGATTACATGATTGCTTAGGTATTTTTAAGTACCCAATTATAAGTAAAGTAGGGGGCTAACCACCCCCTACTACTTAATTTATTGTTGAATGCGTGTTCTTTAACACAGATTGTATTTAGCCATTCTTCTATAAAAGGAAGAACGGCTTATTTTCAGAATTTTGGCTGCTGCACTCTTGTTCCCTTCGGCTTTTTTTAATGCATCTATAATTATGTTTTTGTCTGTATTATCAAGGGATGTTCTAAAAGAAGAAGGTTCTTGAACTATTTGTATATTCTCATTCTGGAGAATATGGGGAGGCAGATGTTCCACCCCTATCTCCCCTTCCCATGCATAATTAGCGGCTCTTTCAATTGCATTTTCCAGTTCCCGGATGTTCCCGGGCCAGGAATAATTGGTCAGGGCAGCCTGGGATGCTCTATCTATGCCGATTATACTGGTTCCAAGAGTCCGGTTGTTCTTCTGAACAAAGAACTCAGCCAGAGGCAGAATATCCTCTGGGCGCGAGCGCAATGGTGGCAGAGTAAACTCAATGACATTGAGACGATAATAGAGATCCTCTCTGAAGGTTCCTTTGGCAATAGCTTCTTTTAAATCCCGGTTTGTAGCAGCAATTATTCGTACGTCGACCTTCTGTTGAGTTGTACCCCCTATCCGCATAAACTGCTTCTCCTGAATCACCTGCAGGATTTTAACCTGAATAGATAACGGCATCTCTCCAATTTCGTCCAGAAATATAGTTCCTAGATCAGCCTGTTCAAAATATCCTGGTTTGCCTTTTTTGGAAGCTCCGGTAAAGGAGCCGGGAGCATAACCAAATAGCTCTGACTCCAAAAGTGTTTCGGGAATGGCTGCACAATTTATTTTGACAAAGATTTGATCTGCGCGAGGGCTTGCTAAATGAATAGCCCGGGCAAATAGATCTTTACCAACCCCACTTTCGCCAACTAAGAGGACTGTGGAACTACTGCGCGCTATTTGTTGTGCTTCTAAAGTTATTTTAATAACTTCAGGATTGTTAGAAACAATCGATTCGAATCCGCTTTTTTCCATCCCCTTCTTCAACAGAGCCTCGCGATAATATTGAACCTGCTGTCTTAATGAAAGCCACGTGCGGGCTATATCTTCAGTTAACTTTTTGTCGGCCAAATAGATAGTGGTAAATATTCTGACCGGCCCGAACTCATCCTCCTTATCCTTCACAGGGAGATGATGAATAAGGCAATTTTTCCCATCGAACCTGCATATATCTACTTCAGCTATACCTGTTCTAGCAGCTTGCAAAGGCAGATCGTTGTGGAAAACGCTAGCCAGGGAAAGCCCTATTAACTTGTCTGATGAGACACCCAACAGATTGCAGGCTTTTTCATTAACGTAAATTATCACTCCATTTCGGCCGCTGATGAACACCCCATCAGAGGAAGCACGAAGAACTCCGGTTACTGTGTTTTTCAACTCTTTAACGATTTCCAATTCCTGGGCAATGTCTTCTATATTAGATAAATCAAGAAATGCCAAATTATAGCCAATCTGCTTTCCTTCTTCTTGTATAGGGACCTGGTTCATAATAACCGGAACGGATCTGATAGTCCGCTTTACTCCCAAGTTAAAACCGGGAATAAACTCAACTTCTGGAATCAAATCCTGGATTTTAGTGTTTAATGCTTTGTCTTCCTGAAGACAAAACATTTTCTGAGCTGACTGGTTAATTCTCGATATAGTCCCCTCATTATCCACAACAATCATACCCTCGTAGATCGTTTGAAAAACTGATTCAAGAAGAACATAGGATTCTATGGTGAGAGCCAGCGTTTCGCGAAGGTATTCCACCTTACCGATAATGCCAACAACTTTTCCGCCTGAATTCAGGACCGGAACGTTGCCCGCACGCCTTTTGTAACTCCTTTCTATCATTGCTGCCTGGTTTATATAGGCGTTTTCCATAGAGTGCTCAATAGGGTAGTATATAACATATGATGCACAGGGCTCATCCAGCCCTTGGCTTTCTAAAAGTGCATCGTACAATCTGCCTTTTGGTAAGACTCCTATCATGCGGTCGTTTTCATCAACTACCGGAAGCGTGTCTAATTTTGTCTCCAGGCATATTTCTAACACCTTACGCAGGTTGTCCTCAGGCCGGATAACCTGAAAGCTTCTATTCATCAATTCTTTAACGGGCAGTTGGGCTCTTGCTATATATGCCAGTTTCTCGTTAACCGCCATAGTATTCTCCTTTTTTACCTCGTTAAATTCCGTATTTAGCCAATTTTTCGTAAAAAGCGGAACGGCTCATTTTTAGAAGCCTGGCTGCAGCGCTTTTATTTCCGTCAGTTTTTTTCAGCGCATCAAGAATTATGTCTTTTCCTAAATCATTGAGTACAGTTACGTAAGAGTTTGGAACATAGATATCCTGCACAGGATTAAGAATATCGCGGGGGAGGTGTTCAACCCTGATCTCGCCTTCCCAGGCAAAATTAACGGCACGCTCAATAGCGTTTTCCAGCTCTCTAATATTACCGGGCCAGGGATATCTAACCAGCGCTTCTTCAACTGTGGAGCTTAAGCCGGTTACACTTGAACCTAAAATCCCATTGTATTTCTTGATAAACATATTGGCCAAAGGGATAATATCTTCGGAGCGGGAACGCAGGGGAGGAAGAGCCATTTCTATCACATTAAGCCGATAGAACAGATCCTCCCGGAACAATCCTTTGTTGATGGCATTACGCAGATCCCGGTTGGTGGCAGCGATGATCCGAACATCAACATCTCGGGGACTGGTTTCTCCAACTCTCGTGTATTTTTTGTCCTGGATTACCTGCAGCAGCTTTACCTGTATGGATAGGGGCATTTCCCCAACCTCATCTAAAAAGATAGTACCTTCATTGGCCATCTCAAAATAACCAATTTTGCCTCCTGCGTAAGCACCGGTGAACGAACCCGGAGCATAACCGAACATTTCTGATTCGAACAAGGTCTCAGGAATAGCTGCACAGTTCACTTTTACGAAGGCGTGTTTGGCACGCTGAAGGCTGGCCGAATGTATAGCCCGGGCAAACATATCCTTGCCGACCCCGCTTTCCCCGGTTAAAAGCACAGTAGAACTGCTTCGAGCTATCCTGAGGGCTTCGACCTTTTTAGTCATAAATTCCAGGTTTTGGCTTATAATCTGCTCAAAGCTACTGTTTTCGATGCCCCATTTTTCAAATTCATCCCTGTAGTATTGCACCTGCTGCCGAAGTGAAAACCATTTGCGGGCAATTGTTTCGGTAAGTTTATTGTCGTCAAGGTACACAATACTAATTACCCCAACGATTTTATCGCTGTCATCATTAGCAGAAATTGGAACGTGTGATACCATACAGTTTTTTCCGTCTATCTTGCACACATCAACTTCGGCTATGCCAGTCTGACGTACCTGAACAGGATCGCTGCAATTCAGGAATTCTACAAGCGGTTTACCGATGATCTTATCCGGGTTTTCATGGACCAGATGACTGGCGGCATCATTTATATATTTTATACACCCTGCATAATCCAATACAAAAACACCATCCGACAATGCGCTTAATAATCCGCTAAGAGTAGATTGAAGCTCCTTGACACTCTCCAGTTCGGCGGCTATTCTTTCAAGATCAGACATGTCCAAAATAGCAATGTTGATGCCAATCTGAACACCGTCCTGGAATATAGGTACCTGGTTGATAAGAACTGGTATGCAGCAGACAATCGTTTTGACCCCTTGAGTAAACTGGCTTGAGAAAGGGAGTTCCGGCAGTACTTCCATCAGGCTTGAGCCAATGACGTCCTCGGCCTTAATTCCAAACATATTTTCTGCCGAGGGATTAATTTTCAGTATATTCCCATTGTTGTCAACTACGATCATGCCTTCATAAATAGCACGAAGTATAGAATCCAGAGAAGCATAGGAAAATGATACCTGATTTAGGCTTTGATACAGAAACTCTTTAAGTCCAATCATCCCTACGACCTTACCGTCGTGGTCAACAACCGGAACTGTGCCGATCCTGCCGTCGAAGGATACTTTGTCATAAGTAAGATCTGAACTAAAGAATTTGGGTGATTCGACTATAAAGGGCGCGCAGGTTTGTTCCAGGCTGCTTCCCTTCAGAAGCGCTTTATACAAACGTCTCTTGGGACAAACTCCAATTAGGCGGCCTTGTTCATCGACCACCGGTAGAGTATCCAGTTTTGTTTCTTTAAAGTACTGGAAGGCCGTACGCAGAGTATCATCGCGGCGAAGCGGCTTAAAATAGGTATTCATCACATCAGTAACTGGCATTGAGTAATTGATTAAGCTGTTCTTTTTTATTTCATTATACATTTATTAATACCTCTCATTTATAGACCACGCAATAAATGGGCCAATATAAAATACAGATATTAAACATTTAGTCGTCCAAACATATCACAAACTGCAATACATGCGAACAACTAATTTAACACAGCTTCCTGCTTAATGCGATTCTTGGTACCTAAGGTGGAATTTAATAGTTCGTATGTAATAAGAAGTTATAAAAAACTATAACGATTAAAACCGAACTCGTTCGTTTTTATTGTATCTTAATATAATAAATTGTGTCAATATTTTAAAAATTTAATTTATAGCTTTAATCTGGTTTCTTAAAGAAACCTTTGCTGGCGCCAAGCGGCTATGGTGGATATAACTAAAAAAGGACCGGGCAGGTGGTAGGTTTGGGGCAGAATCCACTCCTAGACGGAAATCTGCTTTAGTATCTGTAGGATTGACAAGTAAAACCGTTACCGCATAATTCAAACGTTAGGGCAGTCTGGCTGTTTCGGCCATCTGCCCCTAAAAAGTACCGTCTTATTTCACATCGATTTGGCTCCCAGTCCCGGAATCTCTTTCTATTTTTTAACTACCAATTATTTGTATTGATTTAGAAATATTATATTCTTCAATTTTTCATAAAGTACGTTACGTGTAATACCCAGTGTTTTAGCTGCCAGATATATACCCTCCACTAAAATACAGACTATTATTAGCGTTGCATTTTTTTTGCGTAATATGCATAATCGACTACCAACTGATCAACTGGAGCTTTGTTCAGAAGCATTGCACTGGCTTGCTCAATAATCAGCATTGCGGTCAAATCACGGTGTGTGTAAATATACGTGTATCCATAATCAATCTGCTTCAGTATTCTTTCAACTGCCTTCTCTACCGAGATTTTCCCAGCCGTATCTCCTTCCGCTGTGCCAGCCCCCTTCGCTATAATTTCCTTAGGCGGAACATCAGAGTTCGCATATTCTGATGGACGATTCAATTCGCTGTTAAAGATATTTGTTTCAACCACTCCCGGCATCACAACTGAATACTTCACTTTGTCCTTTTTATACAAGTTGGCCTCCGCTTGATAATTTTCGACCAAACGCACTACGGCAGCTTTACTTACCGAATACGCTGCCCATTTTGAGAAAGGTGCTACGGCAGCTGTTGAAGCAGTCGTGATGATCCGGCCCTGAACTGCTTGTCCATCCATAAGCTCCGTAAATTTTCGCAACCCAAACAACGGCCCCCACAGATTAACACCTAGTACCCATTGCCAGTCTTTGATTATCATTTTATTAAGTGGAACGGCACGATTAACGATTCCGGCATTGTTAAATAAATAATGAACTTCGCTAAACTTTAATTTAATCATCTCAATGGCTGTATCCCAACTATTTTCATTTGATATGTCGTGCTCGATGAATGATGCCTTGATACCTTCTTCATTTAATTTGATTTCAGCTGCTTTGCCTGCTTTCACATTAATATCAGTAATCACGATATTACAACCCTTTTGGCCCAAAGCTAACGCGATACCGAAACCAATACCACTTGCTCCACCCGTAATTACAGCAACTTTACCTTTGTAGTCCTCCATTTTCAAGGCCCCTTTCGTCGTTAATCTACAACGTCTATACTCGCAATCATGTCAAGTTAACATGTGCCCTGCCCTGACATGTTCGCTTAACAGAGCAAGGCTGCATTGTTTCCTGATCAATAATCCTTTTCAAAATCCAAGTTTCATTCTGCTTGTTGTTAATTATTAACACATATGCAAATGTCGTGCCAATTAAGAATCAGCCAATAAAATGTGCAATATCAACGTTGATTGGCTAATAATGCTTCTTGATGAGGAAGTGTGTATGGAAAAAAGATTTTTTCATTCTACATATAGGGGTCATTTTAGAGCCCAATGTTTCATTTGTGAATCATTAGGCTTTGCCGACCTCAAATTCTTAACTAATTCCTCATGTTCAGCTTTCAGTAAATTGTGATCAGCGAAACTCTTTTCTTCAACTAAAAAGAGCGCCCGTTCTTATTTGATGAGTTTCTCAATCTCCTCATCTAACTTCGCGATGCGCTCATTATCTAACTCTGTTATAGATAAGGGGGATTTGCGTTTTTTGCCCCTTTGGTGTGATGTTACTCTAGTTACTACATTATTCTGAACATAATAACTCATGCATTTATGGAGAAAGGTATCACCGTAAGAAAGTTAACATTACTAGTAAACTTGTATCGAATCCTCTTTCCAATACTTTTTTCTTAACTCCCTCTTCAATATCTTCCCGGTCGCCAGTCTGGGTATAGCCTCTACAAGGTCCACAGATTTGGGAACCTTAAACCCTGCCATCCTGTCCCTGCAGAAATTAATAATTTCTACCTCGGTTATATCTGCACCAGGTTTAGGAATAACCATAGCCTTGACCGATTCTCCCCAGTTTTCGTCGGGCACCCCTATTACTGCCACGTCCAGTATCCTGTCCATGGAATGCAGCACTTCTTCAACTTCCACCGGGTAAACATTTACCCCGCCGGTTATAATCATATCTTTAGCCCTGTCCACTATATAATAGTACCCATCCTCGTCCTGGCGGGCCAGGTCGCCGACGGTGGCCCACTCATTGTCTAGAAATGCCTCATTAGTCGCCTGCTCATTGTTCCAGTACCCTCGAAATCCCCCCAGGCCTCTGGAATATAAAAGGCCCACCTCTCCCCTGAGGACCTCCTTGCCTTCCATTCCAACCAACTTTATTTCCAGGTCTTGCAGGGGTCGTCCCACAGACCGCTCTTTCCTCAACTGGTCTTCGTCCCGCAGGGTTGTTGATACTCCCAGTTCAGTGCTGCCATAAAACTCATTTAATTCTGCCTTTGGAAAATATTTTTTGATTTTTAACTTTGTAGGTGTGTGCAGGGGGGCGCCCCCGGATATAACCGCTCGCAGGGAACTTATATCATGTTTGCCGAGAACATCTTCCGGCAGGCTAAACATTCTGTCGTACATAACCGGAACCATCATCATCCAGTTGACCCCGTGCTTTTCAATTGCTTTTAGTACCTTATCGGGAAGGAATTCCGGAACCACCACCAGGGTTCCCCCGGAAACCAGGGTGGCGCTGTACCAGGCGCAGGGACCGGCATGATACAGGGGCGCAACAGCCAGCTGAACGTCACCATTCCGTATCCTCCACTCCACGCATACGGTCATGCCGGTGTGGTAGTCTTCTGAATAGCCCCTTACAGCCCCTTTGGGCCTACCGGTGGTTCCCGATGTATATAGTATCATGTGTAAATCATTAGGAGATATTTCTATATCTAACTCCCCCGGGTTCGCTACAGCGATCAGTCGCTCATAGGAGATAACCCCTGATGAAGGATAATCTCCGGTAACGATAATATGTTTAAGGCTGGGAACTTGGTCCCCTATGGATTTTAACAAGTCAATGAATTCGGGATTGGCAACCACAGCCGAGGCCCCGCAGTCATTCAACTGGTAGGCTACCTCACTTGCTTTCAGGTGGAAATTGACGGGACTCATAACAAACCCGCTTTTGGTTGTGGCGACAAATGTCTCTGGGAATTCAAAGCAATTTTTTAGTAATAGGGCCACCCTGTCACCTTTTTTCAACCCTAGCCCATACATACCGTTACCCAGACGATTGCTCCTTTCCCACATTTGTGCCCAGGTTTCCCAACGGTCTTCACAGATAATGGCCTTCATGTCCGGGTTTTTAGCCAGGTTCATCTTCATGCTGCTGACCAGATTGTTTGAATAACCAGATGTCGGGCGGATAAATTCCATGGAGGGCTTTACCATTTAATCAACCTCCTGTTAAATTATTAATCAGTTCCGTGCTTACCTGATAAAATAATCTCTTGTCTCTATCCTGATTTGCTGATTCATCCCAAATCCTTACCGGTTATACAAACTGAAACCACGCAGCCTGCAGGCTGGCCTCCCAGGTTATGAGTAAGCGCCAGTCTTGGATTTTCAATCTGGCGATCTCCGGCCCGGCCGGAAAATTGCAAATAACACTCGTACAACATGCGCAGTCCTGTTGCTCCGATGGGGTGCCCGAAGGACTTCAGGCCTCCATCCGGGTTTACGGGCAAAGCTCCTCTTATGTCAAAATAACCGCTTTCGACATCTTTCCACCCTCCACCTGGCTCGCTTAACATGAGATCTTCATATATAACCAGCTCAGTTATGGTAAAGCAATCATGCACCTCGGCCAGGCTGATCTCTTTCCGGGGATTTATTATTCCCGCCTCTTTAAAGGCGGCCTGTGCCGCATGACGGGTTTCCCACACTCCGGTGTAGTCATAGTTCTGGTGGCGATCACCGAACCCGGGTCCTGCCGCTATGGATATACCCTTTACGTACATGGGCTTTTTGGTGTATTTGTGTACGTCCTCAGTCCTGCAGATAATGGCGCATGCCGCTCCGTCAGCGACTCCGGAGCAGTCCATGATACCTAGGGGATAGGCTACTGTGGGGGACTTGAGAATTGCCTCCATGGGAACTTCCTTGCGGTACTGAGCTTTTGGGTTCAGTGCTCCGTTATGGTGGTTCTTCCAAGCAATTCTAGCCATTACATTTTTAAGTTGTTTCATTTCAAGGTTATACTTATTGGCGTAAGCCGGTGCCAGCAGTGCAAACCTTGCGGGAGCAGTGGGCTCCGGAGTGGTCCGGTCAGAGTGCGCCATGGGAGTCTCCAGACCGCTATAACCACTGTCCTTTAATTTTTCAGCCCCGATGGCCATTACCACATCATATACACCGGACGCCACTGCATAGCAGGCGTTTCTAAAGGCATCTGTCCCGGTGGCGCACATGTTTTCCACCCGGGTGACTGGCTTGTACTGGGTCTTCATGCACATGGAAAACGGCAGCGCCCCAATGGTGCTTGACGAAAATGTCCCAAACCAGAAGGCGTCTATGTTTTCAAGGTTTATCCCGGAGTCTTCGCAGCACTCATTTATTGCCTCTATAATCAGGTCGTCCAGGCTGCAGTCCCATCTTTCCCCAAACTTGGTGCAGCCCATACCAATCACCGCTACCCTGTCCTTAATTGACCTGGCCATAGTTATTCCCCACCTCTCTTTGGCATGGCTTTCCAAAAGTACGTGTTTATACCGTCAGCTTCAAAGAGTTTTCTAAATGACATTTCCAAATCCATACCTACGGAAACACTGTTCACATCGCAGTCAGTCATAAGGCAGACAAATCTTCCTCCCCCTTCATAATCCACCACGGCCATAACCGTTGGAGGGTCCTGGGAGGGAGCCAGATAGTCGATGGTGTATGTGGCCAGTCTGGCCATTCTACCCAGGAACTTGTATTCTTCCATTTGGTCGATAGACTGACACTGCACGCAGACTCTGTGCGGCGGAAACTGGGGAGTACCGCAGGCTGTACACCTGCTGCCATAAAAGCCCAGTATTTTCTTAAGATTTCTGTAGCGGTCAGGCAGGGAGGGTCGAACCAGAGGAGGTCTTCTCTGCGGTTCCATACTCAGCAACTGTTTCCATCGAAAATATTTACCGTAATTAATATCGCTTTTCTTACTATTAATGTAACCTTTTATTCCACGGCGGAGGGGGAGTTGGGAAATGGCATCGGTGACCTGGAAAACAATTGCGTCGCTGCCTTCACCATAGGTTAAGAACAGGATATTGTCACCGGGCTGAGATTCCTCCAGCGCTGCAACCAGGGCCATAGGCGCACTGGCCGCCCCGGTATTTCCTATCCTGTCAATAAGGCTGTCTTGCACCTGTTCAGGCTTAAAACCCATTCTTTTTGCCACCGGCAAAGGGTCACCGGGCTTCAGTCCGTATACTACGACCCTTGAGAAATCCTGGGGACTAAGTCCGGTCTTTTGCATCACCGCTTGTCCGGCCTCCACGGTAAAGCGGGAGTATCCCTGGGTATGAGAAAATCTATCTTCCCAGCTCCGCACAAATTGGTCCCCCTGACCGCGCCAGTTATCGTAAAAGTCTACACCTACACTGTGTGTACCCAGCACCTCAGCCACCACATCTTCATTGCCCAGCAAAAAGGCGGCCGCGCCGTCTCCGAGGAGCATCTCGTACAGACCTCCAGCCGCGCCCATTCGGTTGTCGCTTATGGCGACCATAACCTTTTCGCCCTTTTCGGCTGCATCAAGACCGGTAAGCATGGCACTGGAACCTGAACGTAGAGACCCTGTGATGTCCAGGGTCCTTGCGTCCCTCCTCATATCCAGGGTGCCTGCAAGAGTGGTGGCACTTTGCTTTTCACTATGCGGTGGAGTTGTGGTAGCAAAATAGATCCTGTCGAAGGTGCCGGCGTCAAGGCCGGAGGCACAGTCATGAGCAGCAGCAGCTGCCATTGTAAGGCTATCCTCGTCATAATTGGCCACCGCCTTTTCTCCCCGCAAAGCCGGTGTGCCGTGAATTTCACCTATATGTTTCAGATTAAGTCTATTAAAGGGAATATAAGCTCCATAGGCAACAATTCCCGCCATCTATCCTTACGCCTCCCTTTTAAAACCTGTTATAGCTTGCCCCTGTTGCCAGAAGAAGGCCGTACTACTTTTTGTTGTAGTCATAGAAGCCCCGGCCGGTTTTCTGACCAAAATCGCCAGCTCTGACCTTATTCCTGACGCCAACACCCACACAAAACCTGTCTCCAAAAGCGTCCCTCAGGCCATCCGCCACCCTGACCATTGTATCAATGCCGCTAAAGTCAAATAACTCGAAAGGCCCCATGGGGTGGCCCAGAGCATATTTAAGGGCCTTGTCTATTTCTTGCACATCAGCCAGCTTTTCATCATAAATCCGGCTAGCCTCTACCATCAGACCTGCCAGCAGTCTGTTCACGATAAAACCCGGAGTATCCTTACAGACACAGGTTTCCTTGCCCATTCTCATGCTCAGATCAACAATTGCATTGATACACTTTTCTGATGTGTGTTCCCCCACAGGTATTTCAATCAGCTTCATTACCTGGGCGGGATAGAAAAAGTGCATGCCGATTACCAGGTCGGACCTGCCGGTAGCCGAGGCAATTTCCGTAATGCTCAGCTGTGAGGTGTTTGTAGCCAGTATGGCTCCGGGCTTGACGATTTTGTCCAGCTTGGCGAACACCTCTTTTTTTAGTTCCATTATTTCTGGAATAGCCTCGATTACAGCGTCGCAGTCTTTTAAGTCATTCATGTCAGTGGAGATTTTGATTCTTTTCAGTACCTCTTCACACTTCTCAGGCAATATTTTTCCTTGCTTTACCGCTTTGTACATTAGTTTGTTTATTTTCTCAAAGCCCCGATAAAGCATTTCCGCCGACAAATCCACCATTACTACTTCACAGCCAGCCTGGGCAGCCAGCTGAACTATACCATGGCCCATGAGTCCGGCCCCTAGGACACCTACCTTGTTAATACTTGTAACCATAAATACGCCCCCTTTTCAAATGGTTTGGTTTATTTTAATATTTCCCGGGCAATGATCATTTTTTGAATTTGGGATGTTCCTTCAACAATTTGAAGCAGCTTAGCGTCCCGCATAGCTTTTTCGAGAGGGTATTCACGCGTATACCCATATCCCCCCAGTATTTGCACCGCGTCACTGGTTACCCTTTGTGCCATGTCTGCCCCAAAGCACTTGGCCAAGGCACTGTTTCTCACAACTTCAAGGCCCTTGTCAAGCATCCAGGCAGCCTTCTGATAAAGAAGCCTGGCCGCCTCAATGCGCATGTC
This sequence comes from Desulfosporosinus orientis DSM 765, assembly GCF_000235605.1. GTDB lineage: Bacteria > Bacillota > Desulfitobacteriia > Desulfitobacteriales > Desulfitobacteriaceae > Desulfosporosinus > Desulfosporosinus orientis. Next base: position 3,048,172 of record NC_016584.1, on the reverse strand, counting down.
CATCTCCGCCAGCATAAACTGGACTGCCTGCATGTTGGCTATTGGTGTTCCGAATTGTTTTCTTTCCCTGGCATAATCCCTGGCTGTTTCCATAGCAAACTGGCTTACACCTACCGCCATAGCGCCTATCACCGGGCGGGACATGTTAAAAGCGTTCATGGCAATCTTAAATCCACCCCCTTCCTCTCCCAGGAGATATTCTTCCGGAACCTTTACATCGGTGAATATGACCTCGCTGGTGTCGGATGCCCTGTTGCCCATCTTTTTTTCTTTCTTGCCATGACTTACTCCATCCCAGTGGCGATCAACCAGGAAAAATGTAAGCCCCTTGGCTCCGGCGCTTTTATTCAACCTTGCCAGCACCACATATTTAGAGGCCACACCTCCGTTACTGATAAAGCACTTAGTTCCGTTCAACACGTAGTGATTGCCTTCTCTCCTAACGGAGCTTGACAGTCCGGCTACATCGGATCCGGCGCCTGGCTCTGTTACGCAGTATGCTCCCATCTCCCCCTTCAGGCACAGACCCGAAAACCACCATTTCTTCTGTTCAGCTGTGCCGGCAATCTCAATCGGCTCAGAGGCCAGAATGTTAGCCATGGGCGTGGTAGCAATCCCGCCGCAGCCTCTGGCCAGCTCTTCCATCACCAGGCATCTGGTCAGGTTATCCCAGGGATAGCCGCTGATACTTTCGGGACCGGACATACATAAAACTCCTATTTCGGCCATTTTTTGAAAAACGGGCCAGGGAAACTCTTCTTCTTCGTCATAGTAAGCCCTTACCGGTATAATTTCTTTTTTCACAAACTTGCGCACCATTTTAAGCATTTCAACCTGTTCCTGGGTGGGGGCAAATTCGAATGACATGTTATCCCTCCTTCACCTGTTTTAGGGGTAGTTAATCCCGGTAGTTTTCCATTAAACTCCGCTAAGTCATTTCAAACCTGCCCGTGACGACCCACCCCGCCGGCAAAAGAGGTGGCCCCTTTCAGGGTTTCCCCGCTTTGCACCACTTTTAAGCCCATTTCAAATTCTAGTTTCAAGGCGGCATCAAAATTGATATCAAAACCGCGGTAAACTGCCTCCCGATCACTGCGCAGGCAATTTTGGGGAAACCCCGCCAGCAGAGCGGCCAGATTTTCTGCCTCCTGCCTTGAGGTGCCGGGTTCCACAAGTCGGTTGGCTAAGCCCATGGCAAAGGCTTCCTCGCCATTAACTGTTCGTCCTGTAAGGATCATATCCATGGCCCGGCTCAAGCCTATAAGTCGTGGCAGGCGCTGAGTACCCCCGTCAACAAGGGGCACTCCAAAACGGCGGCAAAAAACTCCGAATGCAGCATCCCTCTCTACAACTCTCAGGTCGCACCAACAGGAAAGCTCAAGACCTCCTGCCACGGCATAGCCGGACACCGCGGCAATAACAGGCTTGGAAAGCCTCATCCTGGTCGGTCCCATCGGCCCGTCCTTGGACATGTCCGGGTCCATCTGGTTCATTTTTCCTTTGGAAATAGCCTTAAGATCGGCACCGGCGCAAAAATTGCCGCCAGCCCCCCATAAAACTGCCACCTTCAGACTATCATCCGTATCAAAGACCCTGAACGCTTCCGCGAGCTGTCCAGCTGTCTCGGCATCCACCGCATTCCTAACCTCAGGACGGTTTATTATGACTGTGCAGATGTTGCCTTTTTTTTCAGTAAATACGTTCACTCTAGCACCCTCTTAAATTTATTTTATATTGAACAATCGTTATAAATAAGATAAAAAGTATTCTTATAACTTTAGATAAAAGGTATCTTTGGTAACTCCTTCTTCCTTAAGTCTGTCCCAAGGTTAACGGCTTGCTAAACATTATCACCCTCCCATTCAAACGGAATTATAATATTTCAATTATATTGAATATTCAGTATGACCAAGCCAAAAAATACCTCCTTTTTTTAGCAAAAGGTTGGACCTATTGTATATAGGGATCTATATGATTATAGACATACTCCTCAATACGGATCCGGCTTAATTTTAGCCAGTACTTTGGCATTTTCTTTACTTTCTGCCAGGTTGTAATTTCGAAAGACCTCGACTCTATTAGTTTCGGGGGTGCCACCGGCATATAGTAAACTTCCGATTAAATATCCCGTCAACCTTGAAGCAGTTATATCCTGAATCAATTGCAGTATGCGATAACGTTCTTCGACTAAGGTGCCTACTTTACCCTGCATGTACTTTTTAACCAGAGAGCCTATTTCAGGGTGCTCATAATCCGCCTCAACAGGCATTGTAGTGATAATTCCCTTACTCTTTCAGCAAAATATAGGACTCGATCATTTCTTTATAGCTTTCTTCAATATCCACTATATCAAATGACTCAGGATCAACTATCCACTGCATGCCTATACCCATTCCGAGTGCAACAGTCAGTGCGGATAGATGCTTAGCCTTTTCCGGTTGTAAGCGGCCCACTTCAATACCGTCCTGAATATATTGGGAGATATACGACCTGAGGTTTCCAAAAAACTTTGCGATAATCCCATTTATTTCCGGATTATTTATTGTCTGACCCAGAAAATTAAGCATCACGGCATAAAAATCAGGGTTATCTACGGGCACCCTATTTATATTTTCAATGTGCTTCATAAGTTTTTCATCGAAGGTTCTTAATGGTTCTACAGTTTCCATTACTTGTTCGTGGGACTTCCGGAAGGATTCCTTAAGAACCTGGAGAAGCAGATCCTCTTTATTTTTGAAATAATGGTATATAATTCCTGTACTGACCTTAGCCATTGCCGAAATATCCTTAACGGACATATTTGAATAACCTTTTTCCACTATACACCTTTCTGTAGCTTTTATGACCTGATCTTTACGTATTTCTTCCATTCCAAGTTTAGGCATTTTGATCTCCTTTATATTGAACGTTCGTTTTATATAAAATATATCATTATTGCGCACAAGTCAAGTGTAAACTCCTATACTTCCCCACATCAACCTTCATTCACCGCTTCTACCTTACACCACAATCTGTGGATTATTTTTGATGAAATTCACTGCGACCTTCTAAGAGTAGGCATGGTGCATACCCCTCTGGCCAAATTGTATCCTGAGTACGACAAGCTCATTACTTGTATGGCCCCAAGCAAAACCTTTAACATGGCCGGATTCATGATGTCCAATATTATCATTCCAAATAGTGATTTAAGAAGTATCTGGAAGGAACGTCATTATAACTTCGATAATCCACTCAGTATTGCAGCCACTCAAGCCGCTTATGCTTATGGCGCTGATTGGCTATCTGGAAAAGGGATACTATTCTTTTTCACAGCCCCTTGAAGCCTTTCCTAAAAAGTCTTCAAGGGGCTATTTTTTGTCTGGGGTCCCGTTTAAGTCATTTTAATCGCCGGAGGCCATCGGCTTATGATCTTGGCCATGTTCTCAAGGAAGGATTTGAGCTGCTTGCGCAGTCTCTCCTTCATCTCCTTATCCTTCGTGGTCAGCACGGTCAACAACAGCTTGAGCTGGTCAAAAGAGCGGTGAATATTGCCTCGGTGAAATTTAAACAGAGATTCGGCTTGCCTGGTATAGTATTCGGGATCGGCATTTTCAAGTCCGGAGACCGTAAAATTGGGAAACTCGGGAACTGTGAAATCGGACGCGACGAGCACGGGAGCAGAGAAGCGCGGGCCGGCGGAGCGAGCTTTGGCGGGCGCTGCTTCCGGGGCAGCGTGTTCCGCCGTTTCGGAGGCTTGGGGGAATTTAGCGCCTGCGGCGGGTATGGGGGGGCGCGCAGTTTGGACGCTTTGGGCGGCCGCCGGCGCTTCTTTTTGGCTCTTATCCGAATTCGCCTCTTTCCCCACGGCTCTCGTCTGTCCTGCCCGGAATTTTGACGTTACCTCTTCCACCTGCTGCTCCAGGCTCCGGACCTGGTCGGTAAGGTCGCTAATTTTAGCGATCATGGTGTTCAGCGCTTTTTCCAGGTCGTCTATCTTCTGCAGGGCCTGGTCTATTTTTTGCAAAGACGGGGCGCGCTTCCCGTCTCCGTCAGCCCCGGCAGCCTCGACGGCCCGCTTAAGCTCGCGGGAAGACATGTTCCCGGCATCGTTGTGTGCGATAAAGTCCGCGCGCAGTTCTTCCGGGACGTCAAGGAGGATGAGGGCGTTGGTGTAGGTTAAATTAGACAGCGCCGGCCAATTTGGATCGGATTCAAGGCCAGGGGAGGTGCCATAGGCTTCATAAAGCTGAATCAGCCGCCCGGCTGAGCGCTGGGAATAACGGACCGACTTAGCCAGCCATTTGCCCCATTCCCCGTGCCTGACCAGGGCCTTGGCTTCTTTCAGGCGCCCTCCAATCTCAATGGCGTTAGTCAGCAGAGTCGTTCCGGTGCGATGGTTGATTATGTTTATTTCATCCGCAATAATCCGCGGGGTGCGTTCCGTCGCAGGAGTCATCCGTGCATCAATCCTTCCTGGTTACTTTCTACACAATATGTGCCCAGGCTTAAGAAGGTGCGGGCTTGCCAGCGGAAACCCGGAAGAAACAGCAGACTACAGGAATGGCGGCCGGTTGAAGATGCTTTCATCCGGCCGCCATTTTTCGGTTTGGCTTATTCAATTCGGGGTATGGACTGGGCTTTTACCGGGTTTGCGCCGATATCAAAACAATTTAAGCGACAGGCGGGTCGAAAATATCCTCAGTCACTGTTTCTATAATTTTTGCATCCCGTTTGGCGACGAGGTCGCCGTCGGAAAGATCAAAAATATTATTTTCGATAAGGAGATCCATGACCTGTTCAACCTCCGCATGTGTCAGGTCCGCTCTTGGCGAGGGCAGCGTCATGGTGAACGTGCTTCCGCCGGCGACGGTGAAGATTGTCCAACCAAATAGCCATCGCCATTTGCCCAATCTCTAATCTCTTCGACCCATAGTGTGAGAGCTTGTTGAATTTTCTCTGAGGTAACCATTTCCGGAAAAACCAAAGCATGTGTTTCCGAAAAGATAGCCGGGTCAGTTTGATTTTTCGAGTTCCGTTGTTCACTCACTTTTCAACCACCGCCTCATGCCAGATTTGCGGATCAACTCCATGATGCGCGGATACAGCGTAGAAAAGTGCTGAAGAATTTATCCTCCTAACGCTTTCTTCTACCTCGCGAACCTGCTCAGGTTCCAAACAATCGATCTTGTTCAAGAGGATGGCGTCTGCTTTAACCATTTGTCCCTCGATTAACCCCGGCATGATTGTAGAAAGTTCATCCCATCGCTCAGCATCGGCCACCACAATGGTTTTTAGACTGTCAATACCTTTGCCATACTTAGCGAGGGTTTTCACGATCTTATCAGGGAAGGCCATCCCTGTGGTCTCAATGATCACCCATTGGGGAGACAATTCTTCCCGGATTTCATTAAGAGATTTGGTAAGTTCCGCATTCAGGGTGCAGCAGATACAACCGGCAAAAAGCTCCCGGACACTTAGTCCTTCCGCTTTGAGAATTTTATCGTCAATACCCATTTCTCCTACTTCATTTTCAATGATTACCAGGGAGGGTTTTCCGTTCTCCGACTGTCCTGCCGGACTTCTAGCTTCGGCAGTGTGGACAAGATGCTTCGCCGCCTGCAAGATGATTGAAGTTTTTCCCGATCCTAAGAACCCGCCAAAAAGTAAAATATTCATGACGCTTCTCCTTAAGAATAACTAAACAAGGCTTGATTTTGCTTGGGGGTCTCTACGTTGTTAATGAAGATATGCTTTAAGCTTACTTCTTCCCCTGGTGGAATAATCGCAAACTCTTCATCCCAGGGACCCAGGAAAAGTTTCTTCAAAAGCCTGAGGGATCCGTGGATTTCCTCATGACTCAGCCCTAAGGTGTCTGCAAAACTCTTTGTTTTAACAAGAATACCCTCAAATTGATAGGCTTGAGTATCAATGACCATCAAACGATGATAATTGTTAAGCATCATCTTCATAACCCGCAGTGCTTTATCTTTCCCGTACCTCCTGACACAGCGTTCATATTCAGAAATAAGATTCTGTTCGCTTTCTAACCATCCCTTGGTTAAAAAATAAGTCCCAACTTCTTTAAAAAGGTTCTGCCTGCGTTCATAAGAGCCGAGCAAAAGAGAGATGCAGTCATCTACCCTGGGAATAATTAATTGAGCCAGGGGTGATTTTATGCCTAATAAGCAATTCCCGCAATTACCAAAGGCTAAGAGAATAGTTTCTACATTCTCGATTTCATTAATTTTTTCTTGGATTTTACAGCCCAGGCGATCCGGAAAATTATGCAGCCCGGATTCGATCCAAAGTACCGGGTAATTAACACCGGTTTCAGATATTGCCAGATTTACTTCATCCCTGATAGTCTGACAAGCCACAATGATTGTACCCAACTCAGTTATTCCTTTCCTATTAGAAAACTTGGCTAGCGCCCAAAGGCACTGTCTTTGCACGAATTAGGACTTCTTGCAGCCTTTCAGGCGCAGGCGGTCGCCATAGTTGCACTTATGCTTCAGACGACGAAGACACTGTCTTCGCACGGGTTAAACCTTCTTGCAGCACTGTCTTCGTGCGTATTAGCCATCTTGCAGTATGCAACGAAAAGTTATACTTTCTGACTAGTATAAACAAGCAAGGCCTTGCCTGCCGCTGTGAGCGTGGATTATCTGCATACAGAGATCCGAGCCCTTGGCACAATCCGTTACCCAGTAGTCAGCACCGGTATAATTTTTGACCGCTTCATTAACTAAGCCGCCGATCACTACGGAAACCTTGGACCTCAGACCTTCTTTTTCTAATGAATCTACAATCTTTTTCATAGACTCGTAGGCTGTGGTTATCAGTCCTGAAAGGCAAAGCACTGTGCTGCCGGTCTTCTTTACTGCTTCTAAAAAAGCTTCTTTAGGTACGTCCACACCTAAGTCATAGACCTGACAACCTTTACTTTTCAGGACAGAAATCATAATGTTTTTGCCAATATCATGAATATCCCCGCTGACTGTCCCGATGATGACGGGGGGAGCATCCTTCACAGGCTCGACGTTGGTTGATTTTAAAACTAAATTGATGACCCCTGTAAAGATATCGGCTCCCACGATTAAATCACAGAGGAAATACTTGCCCTCATCGTAGAGCTCGCCGACCTTTTCCATTCCGGCTCGGGCTTCTTCAATCAGCTGAAAAGAATCCACACCTTGTTCCAGTCCTTGTTGGACAAGGTTGAGCACAGTGTCTTCATCCAATTTCCCCATAGCATAGGTCAAAAACCGCCTTGCTTTAAATTCCTCAACATTGTTTTTAACAACCATCTAATCACACCTTTGCAGAGTATGGATAAGAAACGGCACTTAATTCAAAGGCTTCTCCCCTGTAAATTGTCTTGGAAAAACCTAAAGTCCTGCCGTCCTTAGCGTAAAAAGCCCGGTGGATGCATAAGGCAGGATGCCCGGCCAGGGTTTTGAGCAGTTCCCCTTCTTCATCATTCAAGGGTGCCGCTGCAATGCTCATTTCAATTTTGTGGATGGTCACATTCGTATGTTTGGCGACAATCGCCGGGAAATCGGCATACTCAATTTCATTTTCCAGTATCGGCTGTCCCTTTATATAAGGCAGATACTTCATATCAACCCCTACAGGGCCGTCATCGCTATTAATCAGCCGCCGGATCAGAAAGACCTTTGTCCCTTCGCCAACACCCAGCTTGCCGGCGATAATCTCATCAGCACTAATCCGTTTTACTTCCAGCAGCTGATATATAAAGCTGTTTTCGTTAAGAGGGTCATTCTCCTGAAAGGTCAAGGTAACCTGATTCAACTTAGGTTTGGCCACGAAATTGCCAATTCCTTTGATTGTCTCAATCAACCCCGCTTCCAATAAGATGGCCAGCCCTCGTCTTACGGTTACCCTGCTGATACCGTAGTCATTAACCAACTGGGATTCCGATGGCACAGCATCCCCTGGTTTTAATTCCCCGGCTTCAATTTGCTGTTTTAAATCATCGGCCAGTTGATAATAGACCGGCATAAAGTCTCTGTTCGTTTTCATTAGCTCCCCTCCGGAAAGGATAAGTTGTTAATAAATTTTTTCTGAAACCCTGGGTGATTGGCCAGCTCAATAAACAGGGCTTTATTTACGATGGAACGGCAGCGTTCCCGGATAGGTTCTGATAACAGCGCCTTAACAGCACCGGTTCCCGCTGCATTGCCGACGGGGATGACTTTCCCCCGTAAAGCTGAAGGTACCAGGCCAATCCCTAAGGCACTGCCTAAATCCAGGTGATTGCCGAAGGCCCCGGCAATCAGGACCTCCTCAATTTCTGCAAAGGTGATCCCGTAATTCTCCATGAGGATTTCGACACCTGTAAAGATCGATGACTTCACTAATTGAATCTCCCGGATATCTCCTTGAGTAATGGAGATATCCCTTCCTGTTGCGCTGTGTTGCGCCGGTACCAGGACAAATTCCTTTTGGCCATTTTCTACTTTAAGCCTCTTGCCAAGTTTATTAGGCCAGAGGGCCAGCCGTTCCTTGCTGATAAACCGGCCGGAAGCTGTGATCACTCCTGCTTTTAATAATCCGGCAATACCCTCAATAACCCCTGAACCGCAAATTCCCCTGGCTGGCTCATCCTTTATGGTGTGCACGTAAACATCATCGGTTATGGTAACTTGATCAATCGCCCCATTGGCCGCCCGCATCCCTGAGCTTAATTGAGCACCTTCAAAGGCGGGACCGGCTGCTGTGGAAGAGACGAGGATTTTATCCTTATTTCCCAGGACTATTTCGCCGTTGGTTCCCAGATCAATGAGTAAGGTCAGCTTGGAAGTAAGATCCTGATCGACGCCCAGGATTGCGGCTACAGTATCTGCTCCCACGAAGCTGGCGATATTGGGTAATAAGCGGATTCTGCCGCCGGGATTAATTGCTAAGTCAATAACCTTGGGGGGCAGCAGGGGTAGATCCTTAAATACCGGAACATAAGGGCTGATGGTAAGATATTCAGGTGAGACACCCATTAAGAGGTGTTCCATGGTTGAATTGCCCGCTGCTGTGGCCCAATAGATATCTTGGTTGGAAATCCCCTCAGTTGCACATAGTTTTTCTAAGATATCATTGAGGCAATTTCTGATCGCCGACGTCAAAGTGTTTAAACCGGCTTCAGTTCGGGCTGCTTTGATTCTGGAAATTACATCCGCACCATAGGCAGCTTGAGGGTTGGTTTCTGCTGCCGCAGCAAGGATTTTGCCATTATTTAAATCCACCAACATCCCTGCAACCGTGGTACTGCCTATGTCAAAGGCCACTCCATAGAGTGACGCCAGGGTATCTCCGGCCTCAAAGGCTATGATTTGGTCAGAAGTGCGCAGGAGGGTAATCTCGTCAGGCTTTTCAGGCGCTATCCGGGCCAAATCCTGCAAAGCACTGATTGCAATTGAGAGATCCTCCTCTCTGTCTTCAATAGCGCGGATTCCCTGCTGGATCATTTCCTGAAGAGAGTAGTTATGCTCTAAGGTAGGATAAACAGGCCTGAGCAGATTCTTTTTAACAGGCGGGGATAAATCAAAATCTTCTAAAAACTGATCCCCTATTTCCCCTTTACTGCTGACCTGGGCCGGGACCGGTCTTTCAAGGACTAAATCCTCCGCCGGATATACCTGACAAGCCAGGTGCCTGCCATCATCCATAGGTTCAGCAGGATTTCCCAACCGGTCCACTACCTGCCCGCTGAGCAGCTTAATTCTGCATTTCCCGCAGGAACTCTGGCCACCGCAGCTCGCTTCCAGTATCATTCCCGCCTCAGTCAGTGAACTTAGGAGGGTTTCATGAGCCGGTACTTCCCAGGCTGGGGTATTATTGATGTAAATGGTTACCGTTTTCCCGCCCGTTCTCGCTGCCATTTTTTCACCCACTTGTATACACATCTATTATAGTTCCCTAAGATTTTGACTGTCAATACGACAAGAAGCCTTACTCAGCGGGCAAGTTGTCTGCAGGCTGCAGAAGTCGCAATGAGTTTTCCCCTGGAAATCGGGCAGATCAGTGCCTGCTCCCATTACCATGGCCACGGACTTACGCGGTATTATTAAGTTTGAGTCGTTGAGATGAAGTCCGATTTGTTCTGCTTTAAGAAAGTGAAAGATAACCTGCATATCATCCAAGCCTTGCCAATAGGAGTGACCCGGCCCCATTGGAAAGGTTGTTTTCAAGCCTTCACGATGGTAAGTCTCTTCCAGCCGATTCATAGCCGTCATACCAGCCTTAGCTACGTAGACTGTGGCACAGGCATCTAAAGTAAATGTTTCAGATATTTTCCCTGCTTCCTTATACTCTGTGATCCGGTCTTCAATGGCAGTTCCGATGGTTATTGCGATTAAGAGCATCTTGTCGGCTGTTCCGGCTGCTTTGGGCAAGAGGCTGCTGGAAAACTTATAGCCGTCCTCCAGAAAAAGTTCCCCTACACCTGTGCCAGTCACATCAACCTCAACCCAGATTGCCGTTGGCCGCACTAAACCTGCCGCCTCATCGATCATCCGCTGGTGTAATTTCACAGTCCGGGGCTGAGGGGGACGCCGGCTATAATCCGCCCCTTCTGCTTGAAACACTTCATTTAAGGTTATCTCGGGTAAGGGGATTTCCCAGATGACCGGTTCTCTCATTTTCCACTCTCCATCCGCTACGGCCGTGCTATTTTCCTGTAGCAGCAGCGACCATGGCCTGTACGTTTTCCAATTTTGCATCAATGGGAATGTCGCAGCCTGAGTGAAGGATGAACCCTTGCGGTCCTATCTCCTCAATTAACTTGCGGCTGTACTTATAAACTTCATCGGGAGTTCCTAAGGTAAACATGGATGCCGGTACGTCTCCCATAATACACATAGTATCCCCCAGAATTTCCTTAGCTTTAAAGATGTCCGTCATCCCATCTAATTCCAAAATGCACTTGCCTTTAGGGAAAATCTTAAACCGTTCTAAATCTCTGGTCCAATCAGAATCGAAATGAAGAATAGGAATCAAACCGGCCTCGATGGTTTCCGTAATGACTTTTTCAAAATAAGGGAAGACGAAGCGATCCCAGAGGGGCTGGGAAAGCATGGAACCGGCTGAGCGCCAGCCGCCGATCCACATATAGTCACAGCCTAACTCTTTGGTCCCTTGGATCGTTTGCGGAGTCATATAGGGTAGGGCAGCATCCATTGCGGCTTGTACTTTATCCGGAATCTTGTATAGATCACGAACAAATTTTGCAAAGGAGCGTGCACCGCAATAATATTCAAAAGGTACGGAGGCAGTGCCGCCACTCATGACAGGAATTCCTTTATTTTTCCACATTTCCATGATTTCTGGTCCCTTCTGCATTTCAGCCATAATTTGCTGAAACACATCAGCGCCTATTTTTTCATGGAAAAAACTTATCATCCAGTTGGGGTAGCCTTCCGTAATAATTCTGTCATAGTCGTCCTTGGTCATTAACTCAGCTTCGGATACTTGCCATAGGGAATCCTCAGGAAGCTCTTTGCCCGCTAATTTGACCTTACTTAGCCATATTAATGAAAGCAATGGCGGGAACAGACTGCCATAATCGACGCCGTCGGCTCCGCCGACTTTTTTAAAGGTATTAATCATTGCTTGAGCTGAGATAAAACTATCGCTCCCCCATTTTGCCATGGGGATTTTTTCTACCCGAGCGGTAAAGGCAGCCATCTCCAGGATGACTGGTGTGCGGTCCGTTTCTTCAAGAGCAACCGCCTTGGCAATTCGGGCTTTTCGTTCTGCCAATAGCACTTGAGAATCCATTCTTAATTCCCCCCCACAATCGTTTTGCAAGTTTCAACAGCTTCCTGGGCGTTCTTGCAAACGCCGTCGGCTCTCACAAAGTCCTTAACTTTTTCGTCAGTTGGCCCGCCGCCAATTAAGATGGTCCGGCCTTCCCTGAGACCTGCCTCTTCAATGGCCGCTATCGTTCCTTTCATGTTATCAAATGCGGAGGTCAAAAGACAGGATAAACCAACAATTTGAGGATTATGTTCCTTGATGGCCTCCACAAACTTTTCATAAGGGACATCCACTCCCAGGTCAATGACATTAAAGCCGTTGCACTTTAAGATGGTAACCACGATATCTTTACCGATATCATGAATGTCCTCTTTGACCGTTCCCATGACCACTGTTCCCAATGTTTCTGAAGCAGTATTGGCAAAGGCATCCCCTAAAAGACCAGTAGCCTCCTTGAAGACGTCTGCCGACATGATCAGCTCGGAAAGAAAGTAGTCCTTCGCTTCAAACTTCCGGCCCACTTCCTCCATTCCTTTTTGGAGAGCCGCCAGGATATCAAAAACAGGAACCCCTTGGCCATATAAATTTTTAACCCCATCTAATAATGCATCCTCTTCTAATTCCGCAAGGGCTTTGGAAATTTCCTCATACATAGTTTCTTTCTCCTCCTTTTTATCTAAGCAATTACAGGCGAGTAACCTGATTTTCCATTAATAGACGAGCAGCAACCTGTTCCTAACTATACAGGCCTTTGCGGTGGGCTTTTAAATATCCCCTGCAGTATTTATCCTGACCGGTTAGAGCTGTGGCGATATACAAAGCACCCATCATGTCTTTGTTGGTAGGGTCTAGAATATAACCATCCATTCCCATAGCCATGGTCTGCACCATAAACAGCCGGTTAACAAGAGCCCTGTTGGGCAGGCTATAGGAAACATTACTTAGCCCGCACATGAAATGGACCTCAGGAAATACCTCTTTAATAAGCCTGATGCTCTCTAATACTTCCCGGCCATAGGTATCTCCGGCACTGATTGGCTTAATCAATGGATCAAGATAAATATCTCCCTGAGAAATTCCCTCAGTCTCCAATTTTGTAACCAAATACTGTGCTATCCGCAGCCGGTCTTTTGCTGTTTCCGGCATACCGGCATCCTCAATACAGAGTGCTACTATTTTGGCCTTATACTTTTTGATTAAGGGCAGGACATTTTGAAACCGCTTTTCTTCAGCGGTTATGGAGTTGATCATGGGGTTAGGTGCTTTAGCAAGCTCTAAGCCGGCTACCAAGGCTGCGGTACTGGGGCTGTCGATACACAAAGGCAGGTTGCTAACCTCCTGAACTGTATTGACGAGCCATTCCATAATTGCAGCTTCTTCGCCTACCATTGTACCGCAGTTAATGTCTAAGTAATGGGCACCCGCTTCTCCTTGAGCTTTGGCAATTTGTTGAATGTAGTCAGTGTCTCTCTTCTCTACTGCTTCTCGAATCACTTTTCGACTGGTGTTTATTAATTCTCCAACGACGACCATATCAATCCTCCTTTTCCTCTTTCTGGTACACATGTGTACACCTGTCAATTTACAGATAATCAATTCCGTTCAATAGCTTCAGATCTTACTGGTGTACACGTGTTTATGTGATTTACCTAAGCATATTTAAAATTCGCAATATTGTCAATAGCATAAGAACTATATTTTGAAAAAGATTTAGATCTGTAACCAAGTAAATTCATCGGATTTGGTAAGGATTTTTTGAATAAGTTACAGATGGCTGGCGTATACCCGATAAATAAATGATGATGGCCATAAGTTTTGACTGTTACTTCTAACACTCAAAACTTATGGCCATCATCTGAATTTAATATCATATCGTTAGATGTCAATTCGAAATCTGTTCACTTTCTATAGGAACAGGTATTACCCATATTTCCATATAGGCACCATCAGAAGTTGGTCTATAATATTTTTCCGCCGAAAATGGTTGTGTCGTTAATTTGTGCTTGGGGAGCCATGTGCCAAAGAGATATTTCATAGCTTTATCAAGAGCAGCCGTTATAAGTTCTGTAAAGTTTTCAGTTTCAAGAGAACAAACAATATATTCGGCTGCAGGCAATACCCAAGCTGTCAAGGGATCACTAACAGGTGTTTCGCCAATGGCGGACGCACCCGCAAAATAGGTGAAAGTGCCGTTTTTCATATTTCCCATCATAGAGGCGCCAATTTCAACCCCATTAGGAGAAAGGCCTTTTATTTCCGGCTTCATTTTATGAAAACGCTCCCACAATATAAATGGAGTGTCAATGCCTGTCGTTTCACCCACCGGTATTTGATTGGATATTGATATTTGTGCTGTTAAACCGTGATATGTTTCTGGCTTATCCAGTTTTCTTCGTGTGATTTCTATAACAATCCCATCAGTAATTAAGGGGACATTTTCGTCTACCAAAATATAGTTAAGTTGTAAATCCGGCTTATTCACCTGATTAAGGGGAATTGATTTTCTGCGGTATTCTTCCGGCGTGATATTATAAGCCTCCTTAAATGCTCTGGTAAAATTTGCGTGACTTGAAAATCCGTATTCTGCGGCAACATCTGCAATTCTCTTATTATCTTTCAAAGCCTGTGCAGATTGAGCTAATCTCCGTAATCGAACATATTCAAACACTGTTTTTTTGACAAGCCGCTTAAATAATCTTTGAAAATAATAGGGCGATAAGCCGGCAATACCGGCAAGGGTTTCAATGCTGATTTCTTCTGTTGTGTGTGTTTCGATATAATCGACTGATTTTTGTATTGCTTCCCATGCGTGCATATTTTTTTAACACCTCCGTATAACAAGCATAACATGAGATTGTTATTTTCACTTCTCATGCAATGCCCTTTTATAAGCAAATAACCAAGGCATTGCCTGAAAAAAGCAAAGGCTAATGTGTTAAAACTGCCAGTCCCACTTTGAAACGCGCGTTTCAAAGTGGGACTGGCATGGCGATAACACTCTTCAGGATGTTAAGAACAATTTGACACAGTGTATACGAAGAAAGCAAATCTTTTAGGTCGAGGAGGCGTATTTGGGCAATGGGGCTTTTAGCTTGTTGGCGCTTCAAACTTAAAGCGAAGGGAATTGCCCTTTGATTTCATCAATGGATGCTTTAATTGAGGTTATCATCTCATCAATTTCTCGCCTTAACTCTGTTGAGAATTGCATTTTGCTTTTGTCTTCATTGAGTTCAATATACCCTTTGATCACTGTGACTTGATCGCATAATTTCTGACAAAAGGCAGTTACTTTATACTCGTCCACCCATACTCCTCCCCCCATATAAAATGCCCGTCCTAAATTGAAAGGCGCCTTTCAATTTAGGACGGGCCTGATGACATTTTCTTCGAAAGCTAAACTCCTAAATGACCAAGGCCTTTCTCGCTTCGGTAACACCCTGAAGGGTATTGCCCGTCTCATCTACCAATACCCCGTAGATTTCCTCTGCGTCTTTAACGGTGATATAGCCGTTTTTTACATCCAGGGCTACCATTTCTGGCGGACGCTGCAAGGGATTGCCGTAGCCGCCGCCAGTACCGGTGACCATCCGGACGATATCCCCCTTGTGCAGCAGGATTTTTGAGCCTGTGCCGGCCTGAGGCTCATAAGAGCCGTCCCTGCGGATGAAATCAAAGCCGTTGGGAGAACCGTCCTGTCCTCCGTTGTAGCCCCAGGCCGGATAATCAAAGCGCCCGTAGGTTCCCGAAAAATAAACGTTATCGTTTAAGGCCTGATGGCCGAGAATAATGCCGTAGCCTCCCCGGTATTCCCCTGCACCGGCATTGTTGGTGTTCAGGCTGTATTCCGTGACCCGATAGCCAAACTTGGCCTCCAGTACTTCAGCTGGGATGTTGTAGGTTTCTCCATCGCCGGTGCAGAACTGGGCGCTGTCGCCATCCCGATCGACGCCGGCGCCCCAGCCGCCCAAAGTTGGCCCGACATCCACAAAGGGATCTCCTGTCACGGAATGGGTACCGGAGAGTGAATAGGCGCCGACAGTGAGGAAATGCCCTGCGGTCAGCCTGCCCTTTTCCACCACCGGAGCCATGGCTTGCCAAACCAAATCCAGGGCAAACTGCATGGATTCATAATAACAGGATACTGCTGCCGGTCTTTGGGCACTGAAAATGCTGCCTTCCTCGGCAATAATCTCCAATGGCTCGAAGACACCGTCATTGATATCCTGTTCGGGACCGGTGCAGGCCAGGAAAATACTGCGCATAGCCGATATCAAACCGGTGCGGCTTAAATTAATGGGCCCGGAGGTCTGGAGCGCGCTGCCCGTGAAATCAACTATCATCCGGTTGCCCTTGATGGTTACGGCCGTCCGGATCGAAAAGGGTCCGTTGCCCAGCACATCCCGGTCCATAAAGCCGCTGGCGGTGTAGACGCCGTCCGGGATAGCTGCCACCCTGCTGCGAGAGTATTCTGCGCTGTTTTTTAGCAGGCGCTCAATAGCATCCTTGACCGTCTGCTTGCCGTATTTGTTGCAAAGTTCCCGGATGCGCTTTTCGCCTGTGCGCAGACCTGAAACCTGTGCCCACATATCCCCGATGGACATGTCCGGCAAACGGACGTTGCTGCGGATGATTTCAATAACAGCCTCGTTGATAACCCCTCCATTGAAGAGTTTAATGCAGGGAAACTGGAGACCTTCCTGGTAAATTTCACTGGAATCCACGGAATAGCCGGGGTCCTTGCCGCCTAATTCTGACCAGTGACATTTGTTGGCACAGTAGCAAAAAATCTCCCCGTCAATATAAACGGGAATGACCAGACCGACGTCTTGCAGGTGCGAACCGCCGCCCCTATAAGGGTCGTTGATCATAATAATGTCGCCTTCCTTAATATTGCCCTTGGAAGTATATTTTTCAATAACTTCCTTAACCATGGAAGAAAGCATGCCCAAAAAACCTGCAACGCCATTTCCCTGGGTCAGCAGGCGTCCTTTCTCATCCGTCAGCCCGGAGGCAAAGTCCAGAACTTCGTAAATAATGGGACTTTTGGACGTTCTCGCTACCGAATAGAACATTTCTTCACCTATGGCTTGCAGTGAATCTTTAATAA
The DNA here is from genome assembly GCF_000235605.1 of Desulfosporosinus orientis DSM 765. GTDB lineage: Bacteria > Bacillota > Desulfitobacteriia > Desulfitobacteriales > Desulfitobacteriaceae > Desulfosporosinus > Desulfosporosinus orientis. The sequence continues at coordinate 3,031,314 of NC_016584.1, read as the reverse complement.
TATCCAAGGTAATAAGATCTGTAACCATATCTGTTGTATGCTCTGACATCTTGATTACACCCCCGTTTCAATAATGATGTCGCCGAAATCGTCGATCTTGGCAGTCATACCCGGTTCGATCACAGTAGAGACACTCACCTCTTCGATGATGGCCGGACCTGTTACCTGCATGATTGGCGACAGCTTCTCCCGGGCATAGACAGCGGTATCAATCTTGCCGGTACCTTCAAATATAACCGGCCTTATTTCCAGCACCGCTTCATCAAGAGTATAGGGCTTTGCTTCCAGGATTTTTACAGGCACTTTTTCCACTCGTCCAAAAGAGGCCAGGTGCATATTGACAATCTCCACGCCGCTGTCATCCAGCCGGAAGGAGTAATTGAGCTCATGCTCCTTGTGGAAGGCTTCGATGAAAGTGCCCAGGTTTTCAGGGTGTATATCCTCTGCAGGTACACGAACCTTCACCGTATGATCCTGTCCTATGTAGCGCATATCGAGATAATGGACAAAATAAATATTTTCTCTGGACACACCTTTTTCAGCGTTGTCACGGTATGCTTTTTCTTCTAGTTTCCGCCATTCAGCATTGATCGCCTTATAATCAGGATCAATCAGCCGGGCGTTGTAGGTCTGGATATCGTCGGAGCGCAGATCCGTCATCAGCATTCCCCAGGCCGAAAAGACTGAAGCAGCTAAGGGGATAACCACCTTTTTGATGTTCAGTTCCCGGGCCAGGGAAGCGGCATGCATGGGACCGCCGCCGCCGAAGGCCACCAGGGTAAATTCCCGAGGATCGTAGCCTTTCCGCACCGACACCAGCTTGAGAGCGTTGAGCATGTTGGAGTTAGCCACCCGGATGATCCCCATAGCCGCCTCCTCAGCGTTCAGTCCGTAGGGGATGCCGACCTTGCCTTCGATCGCAGAGTAGACCTGGTCCAAATTCACGTCCATATCAAAATTCTTCTTGGAAAGCCGGCCCACGACCAGATTGGCGTCTGTAGTCGTAGGCTCTGTGCCGCCTTTCTGATAGGCGACGGGTCCGGGAAGAGCGCCTGCGGACTGGGGGCCTACCCGCAGAGAGTTAGTGTTGTCAATCCAGGCGATGGATCCGCCGCCGTTGCCAATTTCCACAATGTCCACTACCGGAACCCGCACTGGGTAGCCGGGAAAGCGTCCGGTCTTTTCAATTTTGTATTCCGTGGTAGTCTTGACTTCACCACCGTCCACGAGGGAGCATTTGGCTGTAGTGCCGCCAATATCAAAAGCAATGATCTTATTCTCTCCCAGCATTTTCCCCAGCATAGCCGCACCGAAGATGCCGGCCACTGGGCCGGATTCCACCATGTTAATGGGCAATTCTTTGGCCTTTTCAAAAGTGGTAGTTCCACCGTTGCTCTGCATGATGTATTTGGGGCAACGGATTTCCATGGTCTCCAGCATTCCGAACAGCCGGTCGATGTATTTTTTGGCCGTGGGTTTGACATAGGAATTTAGCACTGCTGTTGTGCTGCGTTCATATTCCCGCCATTCCTTGGATACAGAGTAAGAGGCAGTGACCTCCACCTCCGGCCAGAGTTCAGCAATCAGTTCTTCGGTCCGGATCTCATGGGCTGCATTTACATAGGAATGCAGGTAAACCACGGCAATAGCTTCCACGCCTTCCTGCTTAAAAATTTCCAGGCATTTTTTTACATCCTCCTCTTTGAGGGGGATAAGTTCATTCCCCAGATAATCCATCCGTTCCTCCACTTCCAGCCTTAAATAGCGGGGAACAAAAGATTCCGGTTTCCGAAAATTGAAATTAAACAAATCCGGTCGGTTGCCCCGACCGATTTCCAGGATATCCCGGAAGCCCTTGGTGGTAATCAGGCCGGTCTTGGCTCCTTTGCGCTCAGTAAGGGCATTGATAACTACCGTGGTCCCGTGGGTCAAATCCTGAATGGCTTTTGGATCAATGGGACACTTTTTAATGACATCGACAACGCCCTGTTCAAAGTTGGGCGGGGTAGTATGGCTTTTATTGAAGCGTACCGTACCGTCTTCCTCAATATAGACGATATCCGTAAACGTTCCTCCAATATCCGTTGCTACTCTCATTTGATTATTTCCCTCCTTTTAATAGCTGTTTGTTAATAGGGAGTTTGCTTGTTTTTAAAATATGGACGGAATAATCACTGTGAACATTTCGAGTTCCGTATCTTCATTGTTGACAATTTTGTGAGGTCGGGTTGAGGGAAAATGGATGGTTTCCCCCTCGTTAGCTGTGTATTCTATACCGTCCACAATGGCTGTAGCCCTTCCCTTAAGCACTAGGAAAATTTCCTCTCCCTCATGGGCGATCTCTTCCATATCCAAAAAATGAGGCGCCATTTTCAAGTAGAAGCTGTCCAGCTTCCGGCCTTCAAATCTTCCGCTGAGTACACTGAATTCCTTATAATTGCGCTGCATACCCAAAAGGAGGTGGGCACGGCTGTTACCCACAAATTCTTCTTTGACATCCGATTCCGAAAACAGCTCCTTCATAGGCAATCCCATGACATCTGCGATTTTTTTCAAGGAGACCATAGTGATGGCCGATTTCCCGCGCTCCATCTGAGAAAGAAAGCTAATGGATAAATTGGTCTTTTCACTTAAATCTTTAAGAGTCATGCCTTTTTGCTTGCGAATTTCTTTAATCCTCATATAAATTTCCTTTTCCAAGTATCACAACGCTCCATTTACTTTGGTGTAATGAGGATTCTCAATTCCCCATTGTTTGATTTCTTCCTGCGGCGGCGTCTCATAGAGGGCTTTTTTACTGAAATACCAGCCTGTTTTTTTCTTTAAGCCACATAAAAATTCGGCATATTTTAAAGGTGCAATATTGGCATCAATGACGGGAACGCCAAACTCCTCCTGCAGTGTTCGAAAGAAGCCCAGCTGAATGGTACAGCCCAATAATATGGCCTCGGCGCCGTCCTCTTCAATAGCTGCCCGGATTTCCCTGCGCATACGCTCTTTTGTATATTCCGGATCTTTTTGCAGTTCAGAGACGCCGATTTCCAGGCTGCGGAAGGAAGCCAGCTTGTTAATATAACCGTGATGAAATACATTATCGCGCATATCGGGAATACATTTCCTGCGCACTACAATAGTGGAAAAGCTGGAGCCAAGAGTGGTTCCGATATGCATGGCCGCCTCAGCCGGAGCTGTGACCACCATCTGCTCGCAGATTTCCCTCGCTTCTCTTAAAAAAGGATCGTAGTAGCACCCAATGATACATCCATCATAGCCGTCCTGCTCAGCCTTTTTTACCGTGTGCAAAAGATCTGCGGCGATCAGCGCTTCGTAATAATGATATTCCAGATGCTGGGGCAGGCCTGGTTTCAGGCTGACCACATCCAGCTGGGTGCCTTCTTCCTTATAGGGCTCCAGATAATCCTTGATTTCCCGGTCCCAATTGTTATGCCCCACTGGATTGATAAACAGCAGCTTATTTTCCATTTCCCCCATACCTCCGGTTAGTTAGAGCTTTTTAAATTATAGAGGTGGCAGCGCACGCAGTGAAATTCATCCGGGTAAGACATAAGAGGATCCTCTGCCTTGCAGATATCCATGACATAAGGACAGCGCAAATGGAAGCTGCAGCCTGGTGGTATATTGACTGGCGAAGGAATTTCGCCGGTAGATTTTACTTTTTGGGGCTTGAGCCGCTCTTCTTCATCCGAGATAACCGGCAAGGAGGAAATAAGCATTTGGGTATAGGGATGTTCGGGCTTATGAAAAAATTCCTCGGTAGGGGCTACTTCGGCAAGCCTGCCCAGGTACAAAATGCCTACACTGGTGGCGATATTGCGCATCAGGCTTAAATCATGGGTTATAAACAAATAGGTCAGGTTCTTTTCTTTTTGCAGTTTTAAAAGCATGCTGATAATCTTGGCCTGGATGGATACATCCAGGGCCGAGGTAGGCTCATCCAGAATGATGAACTTCGGATCACTGGCCAGCGCCCGGGCAATGGCCACCATTTGCTTTTCACCGCCGCCGATGGAACCGGGGGACTTAAACATGTAATTTTCCGGAAGCTCCACCATATTCAGCAGTTCCCGCACGCGCTGTTCCCTTTCTTTACCGGTCCGGCAGATCTTGTGCACTTTGAGGGGCAGTTCCAGAATTTCCTTGATAGTATGATGGGTGTTCAGGGAAGAACCCGGGTCCTGAAAGACAATCTGCATATCTTTTTTCATTGCCAGGGTTCTTTTCCGACCCTTAACATTCAGATCCTGCCCTTGGAACAGTATCTTGCCTCCACTGGGTTCGTACATGCCAATTACCGAATAGGCAATGGTGCTCTTCCCGGAGCCGCTTTCCCCTACCAGTCCTATCACTTCACCCTGGCGGATATCCAGGGATACATCGTCCACTGCTTTGACATAGACGGGCTGGCCGTTCTTTTTACCAATATTGAAGTATTGCTTGAGATTTTGGATGCTCAAAATCGTCTCAGACATTCTTTCCCCTCCTAGATATGCCAGCAGGCAACCCAATGCCCGTCGCCTGCGTCCCTGACCGGCGGCTTCTGCTCCCTGCATTCATCAGTGGCCCGCTGGCAGCGGGGCGCAAAACGGCAGCCTGGCGGCGGGTAAAGATAGTCGGGAATGGAGCCGTAAATACCAGATTGTATGCCTCCGCCGGTCAGACGCGGAACAGCCTCCATCAGCCCTATGGTATAGGGGTGAAGGGTCCGCTTGAACAGGTCCTTCGTCTGAGCGGATTCCACCACATTGCCGGCGTACATTACATTGATGCTGTCTGTCAGTTCTCTGGCCACCCCCAGGGAATGGGTAATCATGATCAGGGACATGTTCCTCTTTTCCACCAGTTCGTTCAGGGTCCTGTGCACCTGATCCTGAATGGTCACATCCAGAGCCGTACCCGGCTCGTCGGCGATCATCAGGTCCCGCTGGGTCATGATGGCCATGGCAATACAGATGCGCTGCTTCATTCCCCCGGAAAGCTGGCTGGGGTAAAAAGCGAAGATGCGTTCCGCATCGGGAATGAAGACTTCATTGATGGCCCGCAGTACCATCTCTTTTTGTTCTTGTTTGGTTTTTCCCTTGCCCTGAGAGGAATAGCGGACAACATCCATCATCTGCTGTCCTATGGTAAAGACCGGGTTGAGGGCTGCCGCCGGTTCTTGGTAGATCATGGATATTTCCCCGCTGCGTATTCCGTTCAATTCCCGTTCGGACATCTCCAGGATGTCCCGGCCTTTATAGAAGATCTGCCCCTCGGGTATGACATAGCGTTTTTCCGGGATAATGCCCAGGATACTTTTGACCGTGGTGGTTTTGCCGCAGCCTGCTTCTCCGACAATCCCCACTTTTTCTCCTCTGCGGACGGTGAGGTTTACCCCGTCCAGAACTTTGGAGTAGCCTTTGTAGACTTTGTACCAGAGCTTGAGGTTTTTTATTTCCAGAATGGGGTTGTCCCCTTCATGCTGCTCATGCATCCTTGCCATCTCCTTTTGAGAGCATATCGCCGATACCATCCCCCATAAAGTTAAAGCCCAGAATGATAATGATAATGGCGATGGACGGGAAGATCGTCATCCACCAGGAATCCGGCATATAGCGGGCGCCGTCCGAAACCATCTGGCCCAGAGACGGTGTGGGGGGCTGTTCGCCAAGGCCCACATAACTCAAGGTAGCGCCAATCAGGATAACCCAGCCCACATCCAGGGCCATCTTGGTGAAGACCGCCGAGAGACAGTTGGGCAGGATTTCCTTGAAAATAATATGGGCCTTGCTGGCGCCCATCAGTTCGGCTGAAATGACGAAGTTTTCATTCCGGCAGGATGTAGCCATGCCATACACCAGTCGGGTATACCAGGGCCACCACATGAGGGTTACCGCAATCATGGCGTTGGTCAGGTTGGGTTTAAGCACCGAGGCCACCGCCAGGGCCAGAAGCAGGGCCGGCACGGAAAGGAACACATCGGTTATGCGCATAATGATTGTATCCACGAGAGTGCCTTTGAGGTACCCCCCCAATATCCCCAGAAATACGCCAACAGGCACGGATATGGCCAGAACTACCACAGTCATGTATAAGGCTCCCCGGAAGGAAAAGATAATGCGGGTCAGGATGTCCCGGCCCATATTGTCCGTTCCCAGCAGAAACTGAGCCGAAGGCGGGTTGTTGGAATGGGCGAAATCCACATAGGCACCGGCATGAGCCGGATAAGGTGTGATATATGGGGCAAAAGCGGCGGCAAGAATAATCAGGACAACCACCGCCAGGCCAACTCCCGAGAGTTTATTCCGGAAAAACTTGTGTCCGGCTATTTTAAGATTTTCCAGGCGTTTTTGAAAATCGCTGGTTACCGGGCGTTCTTCCTTGCGTTTGGCTTCATAGGCCAGGGCTTTTTTGATCTCCGCTTCCCGGTTCTTAATCATTGCTTACCGCCTCCCAACCGTATTCTCGGATCCAGATAAGCAACAATAATGTCAACGATGATATTAACGGCGACAAATATCGTCCCAAAAATGATGATTACACTGGAAATGGCATTTAGATCCTTGGCCAGCATAGCGTTCATTCCGTATTTGGAAATTCCGGGCCAGCCGAAAATCACTTCGATCAGGAAAGCGTTGCTCATCAGGGCCGCTATGTCCATGCCCATGCAGGACACAGCGGGAATCAGGGAAGGCTTAAAAAGGTATTTGTTCATGATCAGTCTTTTGGGAACACCGTAGCCCTCCATAGCAGCCAGGTAGTCCTTACCCATGTTTTCCGTCATGGCGTTTCGGACCAGACGGGCTTCCTGGAACATGCCCCCGGCACAAAGGGCCAGGGCAGGTGTCAGGATATGCAAAAAGGCATCCCAGAAGGTGGAAAAATGACCTGTCAGCAGGCTGTCCAAAGTATACATGCCCGTGATATGGGGCGGTACCGGGATGCCATAGCTCAAGCGGCCCAGTACGGGAATGACCGGCCAGACATAGCCGAACAGCAAAAGCAGCAGAACGGCAAGCACGAAGCCTGGAATGGCAACTCCGGCATAAGAAAATACACGGACCGCCGCATCCAGGACGCTGTCCCTGTGTTTCGCAGCCAGCCTTCCCAAAAATACGGAGCCCATGACCAGAAATACCGCAGCTAAGATGACGACTTCCAGAGTAGCCGGCAGAAACTCGGCCATATCCTGGGCCACCGGCCTTTTGGTCATGGTGGATATCCCGAAATCACCGGTTAAAACCCCTTTGATCCAATAGACATACTGCATGGGCAGCGGATCGTTTAAGTGATTTTCGACCCGGAAGGTTGCCAAAGCCTGCTCTGTGGCCGTAGCCCCCAGGGCCATCCGAGCAGGGTCCCCGGGGACAATGCGGGCAATGCAGAAAATAACAATGGAAAGTCCGAAGATAACCACAATGGATAGGAGCAGTCTATGCAGAATAAATTTCTTGAAATTCATAGTAAACCCACTTTTCTATGTCCTGTTTATTTATTGACGGCAAAGGTCCGGAACAGGAAGTTGTAGCCCATGGCCATTGAGACGGGTTTGCCTTCCGCTGCTCTTTCCATGGCGGGGAATTTAATGTAATCATAGTAAGCGTGCTTTTCTGCCTGCTCGGCAACGGGTATCCCCCAGCAGCTGTCATAAGCTTCTTTCTGCAGTTCCTTGTATACAGAGGCCCTGGCTGTTTCATCGGTGGTCGTCAGGGCATCTTTGATTTTGGTGTCCACTGCGGAATCCTTCAGCCACTCGGTTTGCTGCCAGGTGGAAGCCGTATCGGAATGGAAGCGCTGATAAAGCAGAGCGCCCGCTTCACTGTAGTCACTGGATACGAAGGTGGTCGTGGCATTGGGAGTGGATTCGATTCTGGAGACATTATCCACATGGGTGGCCCAGGGAACCTTCACCACGTTGACTTTTAAGCCGATTTGCTGAGCGGTGGCCTGAATGAGCAAGGCCAGTTTTTCTTCATCCGGCACATCGGCAATCCAGTCGACTTCTACAGGGGTGGAATCCAGGGAATTGGCGTATTTTGACTGCTTCAGCTCTTCTTTGGCCTTTTCCAGATTGAAATCATATTTGTATTCGTCCGTATAGCCCAAGACCCCCTTGGGTACGACGGAGTCGGCCTTGACATAACCGGGGAACAAGGATTGGGTCACCTGGGCGTAATCGATTACATAAGCCAGGGCCCGGCGGATATGCACGTCGTCGGTGGGAGCTTTTTTGGTATTGAGCATGAGATAGAATACGGTTCCGTTAGAGTAGCTGCCCAAATCTACGCCATTGATTTTGTCAAGGGCGGAATAGGCCTCGTCGGTCTGCCATTGGTCGCTGATATCCAGCTGTTTGTTGGTCATCATGGTACGGATGGTGGCAGGTTCGGTATTCATGATTATTTCCACGATGTCAGGGGCATTGGTTTCAAAGGTACCGAAATAGTCTTTGAATTTTTTGAGGACGATCTTGTCCTGTACCTTCATTTCCGAACAGGTATAAGCTCCGCTTCCCGCATCGTTTTCCGCGAGATAGGTTTTGCCGTAATCACCGAATTCACCGTAAGAGCCTTGCGCTTGATGGGACTTCACCAGATCTTCATTTAATATGTACAGCCTGGGAAGTATGGACAGGAAAGGCGCAAAGGGTTTGGAGAGTGTGAATTTTACAGTATAGTCATCCACTGCTTCCGTCTTGGCCAGATAATCCTTGAAAAGGTAGGCAAAACCTTCACCGATTGTCATTAGGCGGTTGGCGCTGAAAACGACATCGCTGGCTTTTAGTTCTGAGCCGTCGTGAAACTTTATCCCCTGATTAAGGGTGAAAGTCCATTCGAGACCGTCAGGACTTACCTTCCATTCCTTGGCCACAGAGGGTACGATTTTATTGTCCAGGTCAGGATACACCAGAGAATCATACATATTGACCACTGCCACACAGGAAGTGTAGTCTGTAATGACTCCAGGGTCGATTTTACCTCCGGGAGACTGAGAAATACGGATGATTTTTTCCCCGGAAGCCTGCTGGCCGTCCGTGGCTGAGGGTGCGGGCGCTCCGCAGCCGGCAAGAAGGGTCAGGATCATGAGTAAGGAAAGGATTGCCGAGATTCTTTTCTTTAGCATGTGAAAACCTCCTCTTTTGTGATTTTTTTAATTTTGTAAAATAGTGAAACTATTTATAAAAAAACAAAAACGCTTTATATCCTATAAAACGCCTTTGTTTGATATTTATATTCGGCACTCTTAGGTGTCCTCGAATAGTCAGTATTAGATTACCAATCTTACTTTTGTGATATTATATAACACCCAGCCTTTTCATGTCAATGAAGTTTTTGCCATTAATTATGCTATTAGTGAAAATTTTTCTGTTGAGAAAAACTATCACTAATAGCGTCATCCCTGAAATATTTGCCGAAACCGTGGTATCGGGGCTAATTCGTTATACATGCTGCAAAAGCTGCATTGGTTATGGCTGCAGCCCGAGGTGACCTGCAGCAGTAAGGATCTTGCCTCGAAGGGCGGGCGATATATGGTGCCGGTGTATTTCAAATGAATCAGTCCTTTTAGCAAAAAATTAAATTCTCTCCAATTTTTCCACAGTTTTATCATTTATTACGTTTCCGGTATTCAAGGTGCTCTTTGGCTCTATTAACAGTACGTGGACTTCCTCATCAGCAACAGGCATGTGTTCAATTCCTTTAGGAATGATGATAGTTTCTCCTTTCCGCAAGTGTACGTCTTTATCTCTGAATTTTATGGTCAATAAGCCTTGGACAACATAAAACATCTCATCTTCATTATCGTGTAAATGCCAGGTAAATTCTCCTTTTAGCTTGGCTATTTTGACATAGGAATCATTGACCTCCCCGATTATTTTGGGACTCCAGTATTCGTTAAAAAGGCGGAATTTTTCTTCTAAATTAATTTTTTCCATTATGCACACCTCATATTTCATTATGTATGGCTTATATGCCTAAAGTTATCAGTTCTTCAAAACTATCAATAACATAATCATATTCTTCAACCTTGCCAAACCCGTATCTGGCATATACAAAGGGGATTTCTGCCACTTTGGCTGACTCGGCGTCTCCATTTGTATCTCCTACATAAATTGGTTTTTTCAGATCATTTCTGACCATGATAAGTTTATTGTTTTCGCCTTTTGACAGCCCTGTTACTCCCCAAGATTCAAAATCACTGAAGTATTTATCTAATTTATGAGCCTTAAAAAAGGCTTGAATATAGCCATCCTGACAATTGCTAACTATGAACAATTTGTATTTTTTGGATAACTTTTTAAGAGTCTCTTCTAATTTAGGAAATAACATACCACCGTGTTTTTCTAAATAAACTTGTTCTGTTTCACAGAATTCTTTCATTAATTTCCTTAGAAAATCTTCATCGAAATCCGGAAATAACTTTATGCCTATTTCATTCATTGGCAGCCCCATGCATCCCTGCATATCTTCAGGTGTTATTACTTTTGTAATGTTTGGATAGTTTGCTAGGACTATTTTCCAAGCCTTACAGATTCCTTCTATTGAATTCCAAAGAGTGCCGTCTAAATCAAAAATAATACTATCGATATCCATTTTTTATTACCATCCTTTTAATAATTACAACTCTAATACATGGGGATTGCCCGTCTTTATCAGTTTTTACATATTTCTTTTCCACATGCTGTTAAATGCACCATATCTAGCTCACCTTCCTGGGGTTGACTTGCCTTTTGCTTCCCAGATAATTTCGCCGCTATATTTCCATTTCCTTTTCTCCTTCCCCTTTGATATGCGATTTATCGTCCTCCATTTAAGTTATAAAACTTAAAAGCCAGTCTCCCTTCGATGTGCATATCAAAGAGGGACTGGCGTTTAAGTACCGCAAGCAATAAATCGTGAAAAATTAACTCATTAATATTCAGTGCTCTTTAATAGCGAAGCAAATTGGTCATAATTATTTACTGTTCTCATATTTGTCAATAAAGATTGTGCCTTCACTCTCAAGCTCGGCATATAATACCTCACTTACTGAAACAATCCCTACTTTTCTCAGTTCATGGTATATCCACTGGTAACTGATATTAAATTCCTGAAGATTGCGTTTGACTATTTTACCATCAACAATTATCTCAACTGGAATCCGGAACTCATCACTACCAGGAATATGCATATCTTGTCTCGTAGCCGCTTGTTGATCCTGCTTTTTTGACACACTGAGATGCCCATTCGTTTCAATTATAGCATAGTCCACGTCTTTGATTGAAAACACATTGCTATTCCTAAGCATTGTAAGTAACTCGTCCAAACTCAACCTCATTTTGGACATTACTTTATGTTGAATTTTCCCTTGCTTTATTAAAACAGCAGGTTCTCCATTTAAGAATGTCCTAATTGATCCTGACTTTAAGCTTAAAAAATCAACAATAATTGTTAACACCGTCCAAAGAATTAAGCTTGCCAACCCTTCCGCAGTAGTTATTTGTTTATCACTTGCAAGCTCTGCGGCAATGTTGCCAAAGGTTATCCCTGTAATATAATTAAAAAATGTAAGATGACTAAGTTGTTTTTTACCTAATAGTCGAGTCAAAATTAACAACACGAAAAATGCTAATGCTGTCCGCGGCAAAATGTCAATTTGCATCTTAGAATCTACCCTCATTTGAATGCCAATTTTGGTTCTTCTCTAAATAGTATTATCTATTCCATCGCCGGGTTTTATTTATTCAGATTGAACACCAATACCCGCTTTGCGAGTTGGCAGAGCGGGTATTGGATGGCGCACCCGAAAACTAAGTTAATTGCCCTTCGGTTTCAGAAATAAAAAAACGCCGAAATTTGTTCCGACGTTTCTAAAGAAGAAGGGTATCCCTCTCCTTTCTTCTTTATTATGGTCTGTAATTATATCCTGTTACCCTGTTTAAGGTGTTCCTCTGCAAATTGAATCATTTTTTTGGTCATTTGCCCGCCTACTGAGCCATTCTCACGACTTGTACGGTCCCCTCCAAGCTGAAGTCCCATTTCGTTAGCTACTGTCCATTTGAATTGATCCAACTGTCGTGTTGCTCCTTGAGCTGCAGGTGTATTAGTGTTTCTTTCTCCTGCCATGGTTATGCCCCTCCTTTGGTGTATATTTTTCTTCCAGTGACTTTATCTTAACCAAATGGTGCAATTTAACACTGGTAATTTCTATAAGAAAAATTCACAGATTTTTACAGAAAGGTCGATTTTACTCTTTCTAGTCCAAATATCCGTCGGCTTCCTTATAACTAACTTACGAAGGTGACAAACCCCAAAAAACGACCCAGCTCAAACTCCTACTGGCGTAAGATTTTGAGCTGGGCCTGGGCTTATTTAAGCCATAAAGATTTTAAGATCGTCTTCTTCGTTTGTGATTCCTGCTATGCCGAAGTTCTCCACCAAAACCTTGGCTACATTTGGAGATAAGAAGGCTGGAAGCGTGGGTCCGAGGTGGATATTTTTCACACCCAGATACAGGAGAGCGAGCAAGACAATGACTGCCTTTTGCTCATACCAAGCGATGTTATAGGAGATGGGGAGTTGGTTAACATCCTCTAAGCCAAAAACTTCTTTGAGTTTCAGGGCGATAACTGCTAAGGAGTAAGAATCATTACATTGTCCCGCATCTAGAACCCGGGGGATGCCTCCAATATCTCCTAAGTTGAGCTTGTTGTACTTGTATTTAGCACAGCCTGCCGTCAGAATAACGGTATCTTGAGGTAATGCTTTGGCAAAGTCTGTGTAATAATCACGGCTCTTCATGCGGCCATCACAGCCTGCCATAACAAAGAAGCGCTTTATAGCTCCGGACTTGACGGCATCCACGACTTTATCTGCCAGGGCCAGAACTTGATTGTGGGCAAATCCCCCAACAATCTCACCGGTCTCGATTTCTGTGGGCGGCGGGCATTGCTTGGCATGTTCAATCAGTGCTGAAAAATCTTTCGCTTTTCCGTCTTCCCGATCGGGAATGTGTTTAACCCCTTCAAAACCAACCACTCCAGTAGTGTAGACCCGGTCTTTATAGGAATCTTTCGGGGGAACCAAGCAATTGGTGGTTAAGAATATTGGCCCGTTAAACGTGTCAAACTCTTTATCTTGTTTATACCAGGCGTTACCGTAGTTGCCGACAAAATGCTCATATTTCTTGAAGGCCGGGTAATAGTGAGCCGGAAGCATTTCGCCGTGGGTGTAAACATCCACGCCGGTTCCTTCTGTTTGGATGAGAAGTTCTTCGAGATCTTTGAGATCATGTCCACTGATGAGAATGGCTGGGTTGTTGCGTACCCCGATATTGACTTTGGTCAGTTCCGGGTTTCCGTAGGTGGTGGTGTTAGCTTTATCTAATAGAGCCATGACATCAACCCCGTGTTTTCCTGCTTCCAAGACAAGAGCTACCAGATCCCCAGCTTCAAGGGTATCATCCAGAGTAGCCACTAAGGCTTTTTCTATAAAGGCGAAGATCCCGGCATCTTGGTGTTGAAGAGTATAGGCATGTTCAGCATAGGCTGCCATCCCTTTTAAACCATAGGTGAGCAACTCCCTGAGAGAACGGATATCTTCATTTTCTGTGGTTAAGATGCCTACAAGAGCGGCTTTCCCTTCGAACTCCTCCGGGGTACCCGTCCAAGTCGCAGCATCTTGTAAGTTCTCAGGTATAGTACCTCCCACACGAATGAGTGCTTGTTTCAGATCTTCTCTAAGTTCGAGGGCAGCCTGGATCCGTTTTATGAAACGCTCTTTATCAAAGTTAGCATTGGTAATGGTGCTGAAAAGGCTTTCCATAATAAATTGATCTACGTCTTTGCGTACTAGATAACGCTCACGGGCTTGAACAGCATAGATTGCGATTCCTTTTAACGTGTAGATAAGGAGATCCTGCAAATTGGCAACATTCTCTGTTTTCCCGCAAACCCCTTTCAACGTACAACCGGTTCCTTTAGCTGTTTCCTGACACTGAAAACAAAACATACTCATCAATGACTCCTCCTAATATTTTAATTTTAATAAACAATCAATTGACTAGGCTAAGTATAGGTTAAATTTAAAGTCTGTTCTGTGATTGTTGAAATACTTTTGGTGTGATAAAAATCACACCACCAACCTGACATAACCGACGAAAGTTCATTATCGCTCCGAATCAGCTACCGCAATAAATCAATCCAATACTTAAAACTGCATAATAATGCTTAAAAACGCATTCTTAACTGCATAAAACAGCAAATTGTATGATATAATCAGATTGAGGAGTTGTTAAGTATGTTTGCTGAAGAACGTCAAGAGCTAATCTTTATAAAATTGAAATCTCTTGGAAGTGTTTTTGCAAAGGAGCTTGCGGAAGAATTTCAGGTTTCCATTGATACTATTCGCAGAGACCTCACTTCTATGGAAGAGAACGGTCTTTTAAAAAGAACACATGGAGGGGCAGTTCTGTTATCTAAGGTTAGAAGATTTCCGATGGATGACCGCATTAGGTATAGTGAGGGAACAGAACATCAAAACGCTGTAGCTAAGCTTGCCATATCGTTTATTGAGGCAGGTGACACTATATTTATCGGCGGGGCCAGTATCCATTATGTTTTATTAAAATACCTTCCTTCGGATCGAAATTATACTGTAATTACGAATTCACTCATTATTGCCGAAAAACTACAACATCATAGTAATATCGAAACCTATATAGTATGTGGAAAAGTTAAAAGTGAAGAAGGAATTGTTGATCCATTGGCGACCGAATTTATGAGAACCTTACGATTAGATACGGCTTTCTTAACCGGTGGAGGAATTTCTGCAAAACATGGACTAAGTAGTTCAACTCCGGAAGGAGCTATTTTTCAAAGAACTGTAGCGGAAGTTTCACGTCGAACAGTATGCCTCGCTAACTTTGACAAGGTAGGAACTGAATTCTTTTCAAAAACTATTGATTTAAAGGATTTAGACATTCTTATTACAGATTGGGAAGCGCCGGATGAAGAAATTGAGAGTATTAAACAGTTAGGAATTAAGGTATTAATCGCAAGTGAAAATTAAAACTACTCTAAAGGAGGAGTTTAATAATGTATAAAATCCCCTTTTCCCCACCGGATATTAGCGAGGATGAAATTGCTGCTGTTTCAGAAGTTCTCAGATCTGGATGGATCACAACAGGACCAAATACTGCTTTATTTGAGCAAGAATTGGCACATTATTGTGGTACCCAGTACGCTGTTGCTTTAAATAGTGCTACAGCAGGTTTGGAACTGATTTTGAAAGTTTTAGATATTGGTAGAGATGATGAAGTAATAACAACGCCTTACACCTATGCCGCAACTTCAAATGTACTGGTTCACCGGGGTATAAAGCCAACGTTTGTAGATGTTAAGAAAGATAGTTTTTTGATTGATGAAGACAAGATTTATGAGGCCATTACGCCGAAAACGAAAGCTATTATTACGGTTGACATAGCAGGAGTACCTGTTAACTACGATGCCATACGAAAAGTCTTAAACATAAAACAACGAGAAGATATTACTTTGATTTCCGATTCCGCACATTCTTTTGGATCGTCATATAAGGGGCATAAGGTTGGAGGTCAAATGGATTTTCATGTTTTTTCCTTTCATGCAGTAAAAAACTTTACAACTGCAGAAGGAGGAGCAATTACTTATAATGACAACAGTTTTTATGGAAAAGATGATTTATATAAGGAATTTAAATATACTTCCTTACATGGACAAAATAAGGATGCCCTATCAAAAACTCAAGCTGGAGCATGGAAATACGATATTTTAACTGATGGGTTCAAATGTAATATGACCGATATTATGGCGTCAATTGGGCGTGTTCAACTTCGGCGATATGAAGAAATGTTGAGAACAAGAGCAGCGCTCCATGAAATTTATAGCCAACTTTTAGGTACAAAAGAATGGGCGATTCTGCCTTTTGAAAAAAACACTGAATTAGAAACAAACTATCATTTATATACTTTAAGACTAAAGGGCTTTAGTGAAGAACAAAGAGATCGTGTAATTCAAATGTTGGGTGAAAAAAATATCGCCGCAAATGTGCATTTTATGCCGCTGCCAATGTTTACACTATATAGGAATCTCGGTTATAGACTTGAAGATTATCCAAATGCACATGCGCAGTATGTAAATGAAATAACACTGCCTCTTAACTCGAAGCTGTCCGTAGATGAAGCTGAATATGTTGTTAAAGAGCTTAATAAGTGCGTTGAAAATTTCTAACGCAACAATCCAGTCTGTGATAGTATCCAGATAAACGGCCTGTCCCAGATTCGAATGCGCATTCGAATCTGGGACAGGCCGTTTCAAAATGAAGCAGGACTGAGGGCAACTACTCCCCCACTCTTTACAAGTATTTTGCCGTTATCGACTCCCGGCAGCTTCTCAAATTGCCGGGTTGCCCTTCAAAAAGGATCCGCCCGCCCTTGCTGCCCCCCTCAACTCCTACGTCAATAATCCAGTCGGCATTGCGAATGACATCTAGGTTATGTTCTATGACAATCACGGTGTTGCCCTTGTCCACAAGACGGTCAATAATGGTCAAGATGCCGGTAATATCGGACATATGCAAACCAGTTGTCGGCTCATCCATGATATAAATATTGCCCTTTTTGCTTAATTCCTTAGCAAGCTTTAAACGCTGGCATTCTCCGCCGGAAAGAGTGTCCAGGGGCTGGCCCAGGGTCATGTAATGCAGGCCCACTTCCACGATATACTTCAGCTTATTTTTGATTTCTTTCTGGCTGAAAAAGTCAACGGCTTCGGCAATGGTCATTTCCAGGACTTCCACAATGGACCGGCCATGATACTTATACTTCAAAACCTCCTGCTTATACCGTTTGCCGCCGCATTCCTCACAGATGGTTTCCACGGAGTCCATAAAGGAAAGGTCGGTCTCGATATACCCCCGCCCTTTACAAACCTCACAGGCCCCCTCGGAATTATAGCTGAACAATCCGGCACTTACTTTGTTTTCAGCAGCAAATAATTTCCGTATTTCATCCATGATTCCCGTAAAGGTCGCCGGATTTGAGCGTAAATTGGCGCTGACAGCGGATTGGTCGATAATAATGGCATCTTTATATTCCTTGGCAAAAACTCCGTTAACCAGGGTAGACTTCCCGGACCCGGCCACCCCGGTTACAACCGTGAAGATTCTTTTAGGCACTCTTAAACTGACATTTTTTAAATTATGCAGGCTGCTCTTTTGGGTTTTATAAAATTCATGGCTGGTTCTGGGCTGACTCTTCAGGGGCAGGTGCCTGCCCAGGTATTCGCCAGTCAGGGTCTTTGCTTCCAGCAGGTCGCTATAGCTGCCCTCAAAGACGATCCTCCCGCCCTTTGTTCCGGCTTGGGGTCCCACATCAACGATATAATCGGCAGCCTTGATCACATCAGGATCATGCTCAACTACCAGTACCGTGTTGCCTTTATCCCGCAGTTTAACCAGCAGATCGTTAAGCCTGTGCACATCTCTGGGATGTAAGCCGATGCTGGGTTCATCAAAAATATACATCACATCCGTCAGACTGCTGGTCAGGTGTTTGACCATTTTAACCCGTTGGGATTCCCCGCCGGATAAGGTGGAAGTTTCCCGATCCAGGCTCACGTAATCCAGCCCGATATGAATCAGATCGTTTAAGCGCTCAGTCAGATTGTTAAGGATCGGTTTTACATTTTTATCTTCAATTGTTTGGATTAAGTCCCGAAGTTCATCCACCTGCAGGGCCGTTAAATCCGCAATGGAATAGCCCCAGATTTTCGAACCCAAAACACTTTCGTTATAGCGTTTGCCCCCACAGTCAGGGCAGACCTGTTCCGTGATGAAGGGGGTGATTTTCTTCTTGGAGGTCTCAGATTTTTCAAACTCGGTTTTGACGAACTGACTTATGAATCTCTCCACCAAGCCGGCATAGGTAGTGTTCATTCCATCAAGGATGACCGAATTGATTTTGACTGGTTTACAATACACCAGCTTGTCGTATTCCTCTTGGGAATAATCCTTGATTTTTTTATCACAATCGAAAAAGCCTGTCCCTGCATACATTTTCCAGGCCCAATTGCCCGGTTTATAGCCCGGCAACAAAATCGCTCCTTCGTTTAAGGACTTTTCCTTATCCAGAGCTTTGTCCGGGTCCAGGGTAACACTCCTGCCGATGCCCTCACAAGTCTTGCACATACCATTGGGGTCATTGAAAGAAAAATAATTAGATGGCCCAATATGCGGCTGCCCGATTCGGGAAAAGAGCAGTCTAAGCAAGGGATTGATGTCCGTTATTGTCCCCAGAGTTGAACGTGAATTCCCGCCTATCCTTTTTTGATCAACGGTAATGGCCAGGGACAGGTTTTCGATGGCATCCACATCGGGATGACCATGCTTGGGCAGGTAAATTTGAACGAATTTGCTGAAGGTTTCATTTAATTGCCGGCCCGCTTCCTGGGCGATGGTATCAAAGACAATAGATGACTTGCCCGACCCTGATACTCCGGTAAAAATTGTTATTTTCTTTTTCGGGATTTTCAAACTGATATTCTTTAAGTTATTCTCACGTGCTCCTATGATATTGATAAAGCCATGTTCCATATCTGGTCTCCTTATAGAGAATTTCCAAAATAAAGCCAGAAATAAGGGCCCTGAATGCAAGGGAGCCCAGTATGATTACATTATGAAGCTCTTTAGCTAATTTTATTCTTGAATAACCCTTTTTGTTGCATAACCTCTACCATATTTATCCTCTTGTGGTTTCAAAGTAAAGCTTTTGGCTGCCTGTTTTAATAGACTCTTATGATTTAGCCTCTGAATCAAGGTCATTGCTTTGAATAGACTTCCCCCTAAGAAAATACCCCCAGCAACATCCATAAGTGTATGTTGTTTTAAGAAAACCGTTGATAAAATAACGAGTACAGAAAGAGTCTGACTTGCTAGAACCATTTTTCTCCCACACCCTTTAGCTTTACTACTCGCCACAAAAATAATATATGCCGTCATGACATGAATGCTTGGAAAAGCATTATATGGATTATCTATCCCATACAAAAATCGAGTTAAATTCGAGAATAAATCCTGCCCCATAATGACCGGGCGAGGAACTTTAGTCTGAAAGAAGGCATAGACCAAAAAGCTAAGGAGTAATCCGACACAAATAGAGGCTAAACTCGAAATATAAAGCTTATGATCACGTTTCATAAACCAAGATAAGATTACAAACATTAAAAGATACCATGCCAAATAAGGGACAATGAAATACTTAATAAAAGGAATATGTTGATCTAAAACGGTGATAAGAGAATAAACATTTCCTTTTACATGATTCAATGGCGCGTACAATAAGTTGATTAGCGGTATTAGAAGCATCCATATTCCACTAGTCAAATAGCTTCTCAATTTCATACCTCCCAATCCTTGTTCTTAACCGTAATAATCCTCTAACAAACTTGCTCTTCGTCTTTGCTCTGGTATGCCGAATCCCTTGCCAGCTTCAGAATGGCTTTAACAGCTTTTTCAGCAGAGTGTCCAGGTAAGGTTTGAGCTGCAGCGTTACTCATTTTCCTAATTTCCTGCGGATTCGTAATCAGTTCATCCAGTATGCTTATAAACTCTTGGTCCGTACGGGCAACACGACCTGCCCCGATTTCCTCGATATATTGAGCATTGTTTTCTTCTTGCCCGGGAATTGGATTGAAGACAATTATAGGAAGTCGTTTGGTAAGAGACTCCGATACTGTAAGCCCGCCAGCCTTTGTGATTATGATATCAGCTATACTCATTAACTCATCAACGTTATTGACAAATTCAAACCGTACCACTGGATTACTTGCCTTTTGGAGTACAAAATCTAAAGAATTATAAAGTTTATGATCCTTGCCACAGACTATAATCGCCTGTACCGGACCGCCAAAATTGGCCACGAGGTCGCACATCCATTTCGCCTTTCCTAAAACTCCATAGGCTCCACCCATAACTAAGAACGTTAGCCGGTCTTTCTCCAATCCTAATTTTGAAAGTCTTTCATCTTTATCAGCTTCACGTTCAAACAGTGGATTAACTGGTATTCCTGATATTTGAATACGGGATGCTTTAATTCCTCTTTGGACAAACCCCCTTGCTACTTGAGGGCTGCCTACAATGTAACAATCTACACCGAAATGAATCCAATGACTGTGGACAGTATAATCTGTCACGACAGTAACAACTGGAATACTCAATTCACCTTTTACCCTTAACTGAGCAAGTACACCTGCCACGGTTGGGTAAGTACATACAATAACATCCGGTTCCAGATCCCGAATATAATTGATTAATTGTCTTCGGCCAAATGTATTAAGAAATCTCTGAAGGAGTGAATCATCGGCTATTTCTTGTGTACGATAATAATATTTACCCCAAATCTTTGGGGCGTGTTTGATAACTCCAATGTAAGAATGCCGCAGTATTTGATTTAAACCCCGATTGATGATGGCTATGGCATCCTTGTGAATAATTTCGACAGAACTATCAATCATTCGAATTGCTGCAATTAGGGCTTCTGCAGCTTTTACATGACCAGCTCCATACGTTGCGGAAAATACCAGTACACGCAGTGGCCTCATTTTTTATTCCCTCCTAAATAACGATAATTAAGTCTTTACTGAAGTTTCTTTGCCCTCTCTTGTAAACTCGACCTTAAGTCTAAACCACAAATCTTTAATTCTCCTTTAAAAACTTAAAGGCGGTAGCAAATTGAATATTTACTACCGCACCATTTATCGTGATTATTGCCGTACATTTCTTTAATTTAAACAGTATTTTAAGCTGAATTAAAGGTTAGTATCTTATCATGTTTTTGATAAGCATATTACACAAATATAAAGGAGGCTAACCAATCTTGTCTTTTGACATTCAAGGATACCACTTGTTCAATCAATTTGCCGGTCATCATCCGATTCTTGACCATACATTCGCATTTTTCGCCCAATATTCACTTGAACTGTATATCATTCTTTTCATCATCGCCTGGTTTACCTTACCTAAAATTGAAGTTAAACAACGGCACACATTACTCATCATGGGTTTATCTGGTGTGTTAGGACTGATTATTAATGTTATCATATCGCACATTTACTTCAGGCCTCGTCCGTTTATGGTGCTCGAAAAAGGTACATTTACCCAGCTTATTCCGCATGCTCCTGACGCTTCATTCCCAAGCGATCATACAACCGGTAGCTTTGGTTTTGCCGCCGCATCCTGGGGAAAAGCACCAAAATGGATTACTATAAGCTTTTCAATTCTAGGCATTCTCAACGCTATTGCACGCCTGTATGTTGGTGTGCACTGGCCAACCGATGTTATTGCGGGAATTCTCATCGGTATGCTTAGCGGCCGTTTGCTTTGGAAGTTTAGTTCATTGTTTCAACCGATTACAAACTGGGGACTTCGAATATTTCATTACGGTATTAACTCACAATAAGCTCTAAAGTACAAACTACATTCAATAAGGAGAAGTAAATTGGAGACAATTTTATCGCATCTTGCACAATTTGTAATCAATATTATTTCACATTTAGGCTATATCGGAGTTTTCCTCGCCATGGCAATTGAGAGCGCCTGTATTCCTTTACCAAGTGAAATTATTCTCCCTTTCACTGGTTATATGGTTTTCCTGGGCCGATTTGGTCTATGGCAGTCTACACTAGCCGCAACGTTAGGAAATCTATTGGGTGCATTATTCGCCTATTATATCGGACGATGGGGCGGACGACCTTTCATAAAGCGTTTCGGGCGCTACGTTTTTATCCATGAACGAGAATTATCTAAGACTGAAGAATTATTCGATCGTCATGGTGAGCTAACAGTATTTATTGGCAGACTCTTGCCGGTAGTTCGAACGTTTATCTCCCTACCGGCGGGAATTGCAAGAATGAATTCCGTTAAAATGTCGATCTACACTGTTGCAGGAGCTCTGCCATGGTGCTTAATGCTCATTATTACTGGTCAAAAATTAGGAGAGAATTGGAATACGTTAAAACCTCTGTTTCATCGCTTTGATATAGTTATTGGGATCATTATTTTCCTCTTCATTATTTATTATCTGATAAAGAAAAAACACTTAAAACGTTAATATTAGACCTTTAAAATGCTCACCAAATTTAATTAAATTACTGCTTAGCCCCTAATATCCTACTGGTATTAGGGGCTAAGTCTATGGGCACCTCATACCTTTCTAGAATTTCCACTACTTAAGTAATAGTCAAATAACTAAAAGGAATAAACCTTTTCCGAAGGTTTATTCCTCTAAATATTCTAGGAAGCCAGATTAGTTGTAGTTTCCGAACTGCGTTCCTTTAACATATTTATAACTATATTTTGAAGGGCGTCAGCTTTAGGATCAGCTATGTCCTTAGTATAATGTTCAGCTTTTTCAAAGCGCTGGTTATCCTCACGTCTGTTATCCTTTTTAGTATCTTTATCTTCTCGTTCTCTTTCGACATTCCCTATTACAGGATTTCCGTAGTGTGTTAATGCCTGATATTGGACTGGTGTAAGACTTTCATAAACCTGTTTCGCTAGATCATTTATTGAAACCGAACTATTTGTATCAGAATTGGACATCTTTTCAACCAGCGGAAGTATTGCTTTTGCTTGGTCCGGTGACAATTTTAAAGACGACGTATTATCGAGATACAGTAAATCTTGCTCTACTGACATTGTCATATGCACTCCGGCATTTGCTTGCATATTCTTTTGAAACTGCTGTCGAAGATAATATTTTGCTGCAAAACTACCGCCCCCTCCTAGAAGTATCACTAAGACTAGTAATAGGTACCACTTCCTGTTTAGTTTTTTTAGTTTTTCAAACATTGGTATTTCCCTCCTAAATTTATTAACCTAAGTATAAATTCCTAAACTTAAATTTAGCTTAGAAAAGAGAACCCATTTTTAAAGTAATTTAAAGAAAAGTGGGTTAGAATTATTATGAGGTGAGTTTTAATGAGGTTATTACTCGTCGATGACGAACAAAGATTAGCAGACCCCTTAGCTTATATTCTCAGAAAAAATAATTACGGTGTTGATTTGGCTTATGACGGAGAAACTGGTCAAGCGATGGCCGAAACTGGGATATATGATCTTATTGTTCTCGATAGGATGCTGCCAAATAAAGAAGGTGTAGAGGTTTTAAAAGAACTTCGCAATAAAGGAATAATGACCCCTGTGCTCCTATTAACAGCCAAGGATTCCGTCGAAGATCGAATCACTGGACTAGATGCCGGAGCAGACGACTACCTGATAAAGCCATTTTCAACAGATGAATTAATGGCTCGTATTAGAGCACTGTCCAGAAGGAAAGGATTCCAACTTACTGGAGATAAAGTTATGGCCTTTGGATTGGTTCTTGATCCTTTTGGCTGCGAAGTAACAGACGGGAAGAATAGCATTAAGCTGACCTATAAGGAATCGTTATTATTGGAACTTTTCATGCGCAACCCTTCTCAGGTGATTACCAAGGAACAAATCTTAGATAGAGTATGGGGATTAGACTCAGACGTAGAGTTGTCGAATGTCGAAGTATATATCTATTATTTGCGTAAAAAGATTAAATCTGATCATTGTTCAATAGAAACGATTCGGGGGGTAGGCTATTGTTTAAAAGGATTAGAAAACTCAGCTCGACAATCATAAGATATATATTTAAAGGTGATAAGCTATTTGACGCCTTGAGATTAAGGCTTACCCTATCGAACATTTTAATAATGACCATTCTCTTAATGATATTTGTTATAAGCACCTATCTTCTTATGGAACATCAAATCTTTAACCAATCCGAACAATTGGTCCAAAATATTGCATCTGCTATCAACTCTGGCTCAGCACAACAATTGGACCAATTTGGAAATACTGATTATTTTTATATCAAGGCAACGGAATCTGGCGAAATTACACAAACCTTTTCAACGAACCCACACTTAGATTCAAAGGAATTAAATAAGCTCGCTGAAGAAATTTTAAGAAGGAAAAGCAGTAAAGGTGATTTTGATTGGCACGATCTTTCTTATACTTTTTTGAAAGTCCCACAAAATCAGCAACAAGGTGTCCTGATAGTTTCAGTAGGTCTCAATCGAGAATTAATGGTTTTAAAATTTTTACTGGCAGCTCTTTTTATTACCGGTGTTATTTGTTTAGGATTGGCGTTTTACTCTAGCCTCTACTTAGCCGATAAAGCTTTAATACCTATTAAAAAGTCTTGGCAAAGGCAACAGGATTTTGTAGCGGATGCCTCACATGAAATGCGCACTCCCTTGGCAGTCATCCAAACAAACCTTGAATTGGTGATGGGTAATCCAAAAGAAACTGTGGCAGAACAGGAAGCATGGTTAAAAAATATTAAAATCGAAGTGACACATATGACCCGACTAGTGGAAGATTTATTGTTCT
This sequence comes from Desulfosporosinus orientis DSM 765, assembly GCF_000235605.1. GTDB lineage: Bacteria > Bacillota > Desulfitobacteriia > Desulfitobacteriales > Desulfitobacteriaceae > Desulfosporosinus > Desulfosporosinus orientis. The sequence continues at coordinate 3,006,886 of NC_016584.1, read as the reverse complement.
TAGCTAGAGCTGATTCTGATCAACAATCACTTGAAAAAGGTAATTTCTCCTTAGACAAAGCTATTAACCAGGTCATAAAACCGCTTATCCCTATAGCAGACAACAAAGGTATAACCTTAAAAATTGATGCTGAACCAGAAGTAGACTTTTACGGGGATGAAAAGAGAATAAGCCAGCTCATGCTTATCCTCGTTGACAACGCTATTAAACATACCCCATCAAACGGTAAAGTCAGTTTAAAGATGAGGGAACTGGGAAATATCATAGAGATTTTAGTAACTGATAACGGAGAAGGAATTGAAGAACAACATTTAGATAAAATCTTTGAGCGCTTTTACCGAATTGATAAAGCCCGAGTTAAAAGCATTGAAGGTACAGGGCTTGGTCTTTCTATTGCAAATTGGATTGTAAAAAGCCATAAAGGTACGATTAAGGTATCCAGCATTCCAGGTAAAGAAACTGTGTTTACAGTTCGGTTTCCAAGATAAAATATGAATTAGTATAATACAAAATTATAAAGATTATAATACATCCTTTATTGAATTTCCTGTTCAGGGATTATTAATTAATTAATTAATTAAGGTGATTTCAATCACAGATAAATTTTTCATGTAATACTAAACTAAATATAAATCGAGGAACTTAAAGGAGGAAATTAAATTGGTGAATATAGTAAAAAACATTGAGTTTTCTAAAGCACTAAAGCTAGAAGAATTAATAAGTTACCAACCCGGACAGGTCGTTAGCAAGACTCTTGCTCAGATTCCCGCCGCAAATGTAACCTTGTTTTCCCTTGATGAAGGCGAGGGCATCAGCACCCATACCACATCAGGAGACGCAATTGTTCAAGTTTTAGATGGAGAGGCAGAAATTACGATTGGCAATGATCTGATCATTGTCAAAGCCGGTGAGACAGTTATTATGCCTTCCGGTATACCTCACGGATTAGAAGCTCGAAAACGTTTTAAAATGCTTTTGACTGTTATCAAAGGTTAATGGTTACACTAAGGGTAAACTGTTACAACCATTCGGTATTGAATTAAACTAAAGAAAAGAGATGATCTTATGATTACTGGAAATGAAAACATTACAGAAGTCGTTTCAAACCATCCTGAAACTGTCGAAGTATTTCAGAAATACGGTATGCATTGTTTTGGCTGCATGGCCGCTCGTTTTGAGAACATAGAGCAAGGTGCTCTAGCTCATGGAATTGATGTTCCAAGTTTGATTAATGATTTAAATAAAGCTGTAGGAAATCAATAAATTAAAAGCCGGTGGCCAAGCTTAAAATGTAAGGTCACCGGCTTTTAGTAATTAACCCTTTCGTAGCCGCTTCAGATATGGATTTTTTGTTGTCAAGTTCGATGACATGCTGGAGCTGTTTCTATGTGCATTGCCCACCTCAAATGTTTGAAAGTTGAAAGACTTCGCCTTTACTATATATGAAAGGCGAAGTCGAATTCTAAACTTATTTTACTCCGACAGCATGATCGATTTCATTCATCCAATCAGCGAATGCCCTGCAAGGAGTTGGATTAACAATCTCCTTTTTCTTAAAAAAGGTATAATAGATTGCTTTAAACATTGAAAACGAATGCATCTGCCGGTAGGCACAATCCATAATAGCACTCCAAGATGGAGTATCCTCCTGGATCACCGGTGCTTGATAATCTATGGAAATCTGACTGGCATCATTTTTTGTAACTCTAACCGAATCCTTGATACGTTGGATCTCCTCTTTTAAATACGCGTCCATTCCAACTCCTCCTTCTTTATCCCTTACCTTTACCGAGCTTCTTCTTTTCCTTTATCTTAATACCTGAGATTTAAGAAGTGAAATTGGAACTTGATATTTTAAGTATTAGTTATTTCTATCCAATTCAGTTCAAGGCCAGCAAAAGGTTCCCTCATTCTTGCTGCTATTATTATTTTCTGCTAGGAAACTGTGGCGTCACATCAAAGGTTGCTGAAACATCTTTTAAGTGTTCCGTTATCTGCAAATGCTGAGGACATGCTTCTTCACACTGTTTACAGTCGATGCAGTCACTGGCCTTGCCATGGTTGGCCACAAGGTTTAGATAATAGACAAACTGACTGGAAAAGTTATTGCTGGTAGCACGTTTGCTGCTGTTATACAAGGCAAAGTAATCTGCTATGGCAATGTTTTGGGGACAGCCTTTTTCGCAATATCTGCAGGTAGTACAAGGGATGGCCGTGTTTTCATTGATAATTTCACTGACCTGATTGATAATCTTGTACTCTTCTTCATTGAGAGGTTTTAAGTCTGCCATATAAGAGGTATTATCCAGCACCTGTTCCATGCTATTCATGCCGCTCAGCACCATGATGACTCCTTCCTGACTGGCTGCAAAGCGGATGGCCCAGGATGGTATGGATGCTTCCGGATTATAGTCTTTCATTAACTTTTCGGCTTTTTCCGGAACTAAAGCCAGAGAGCCGCCTTTACATGGTTCCATGACAATGATGGGTTTGTGATGCTTTCGGGCTATCTCATAGCACCTTCTTGACTGAATGCTTGGATTTTCCCAATCAATATAGTTAATCTGCAGCTGCACAAAATCCAGTTCCGGATGAGCTGTTAAAATCTCATCCAGTAATTCCGGGGTATCATGGAATGACATACCCAGATGCTTGATTTTGCCTTCTTGCTTCTTTTGAATTCCAAAACTGAAACTGTCAAGTTCACAGGCCTTCTTATAGGAAATAACCCCAATATTGTGAAGGAGGTAATAATCAAAATACTCCACGCCGCATTTTTCAAGCTGTTCATTAAAGACCTTTTCCTGATCTTCCACAGTTTTTATATCTCTCATAGGAAGTTTTGTGGCCAGTTCAAACTCCTCTCTGCTATGTCTTTGGACAAGAGCTGCTCTCACTGCCTCCTCACTCATATAGCTATGGTAGACATAAGCAGTGTCAAAATAAGTAAATCCTTTCTGCAAAAAGGTATCCACCAAGTTATTTATGGTTTTCGTATCAAAGGATGTCTGGTCATCTTTATCCAGAAGCGGCAGCCTCATACATCCAAAGCCTAATTTTTTTGCCATTTTATGTTTTCTCCTCTCTTATTAAAGCTTCTTACACTTATACAGTTTTGTCATTCCATATATTTTCTAAGCACAATAACAAGGACTAACATTATGCTATTTAGCTAACTGAGGTTAGCTTTGTATTATATCTTAACACTTGGAGTTAACACCAGGTCAAGCACTTTTTATCATAACGTTCGTTAAATGAAAAGGTAAATTCGTGATGGCAGTAGTTAATTCGTGTTTCATGATGTTAGTCTTGCACTAGTTTTTGATACAATGGATAGGCAGTGGATTCCTCCTCACCCGAGGAGGTCATTATGGCTAACACGAATTATGATGGTAAACACTTAACAACGACCCAACGTATTAAGATCGAAAAGGGATTACTGGATGGGGAATCCTTGGCTTCTATTGCCAGAAGAATTGCCAAGCACCCCAGTACAGTGGCTAAGGAAATCAGGAAATACCGCTACTTTCCCGATCGGGAAACTCCTTCAAAAAAGCTTCCCTGCCTTCTTAAAAAGAACTGTCAGATCCGCTTTCTCTGTGACAAAAAAGATTGTGTCAAACTCTGCAAAACCTGTTATGATCCCTCCCGTGAAGCGGACTGTCAGGAAATCTGCCCCGATTATACAGCCACCGTCTGCCCTAAAATTCAGAAGGCTCCTTATGTCTGTAATGGGTGCCCTAAGTTTAAACGCTGTTCGCTTCAGCATGCCCTCTATTCTGCCCAGCGGGCCGATGAGGCATCCCAGGATCTTTTAGTTTCCTGCCGCAACGGGATTAACCAGTCTCCGGCTGACATCGCCCTGCTCGATGACCTCATTTCTCCTTTGTTAAAACAGGGGCAATCTCTAGCCCACATTTATGCCCATCACGGCCATGAAATCCCCTGCTGCCGCAGAACGCTTTACAATTACATCGATCAAGGGGTCTTTACCGCCAGGAATATCGATTTGAGACGACGAGTCCGTTACAAATGCAAGGAACGCAAGCAAGGAACCCGAGTGAGCCTCGCGGCCAGGGAATTCCGAATCAATCGCACTTATGATGATTTCTGTGCTCTGATGAAAAAGGCCCCTTCCTCTTCAGTGGTGGAGATGGACACCGTGGAAGGCGGGCGCGGGAATAGTAAGCAGGCCTTTTTAACCCTGTTTTTCCGAAACTGTTCCCTGATGCTGATCTTTGTTCTCGCCGAAAAAACTCAGGAATGCGTTACTGAAGTCTTTGATACGCTTTCGGAAAAGCTGGGGGTCCCAACCTTCCAGGACCTTTTCCCGCTCATCCTTACCGATAACGAACTGAATTTCAGAACCCTCAACGATTGGAATGCAATCGTCACGGGGCAAGCCGGACCCGGATCTTTTACTGTAATCCAAACAGTTCCTGGCAGAAAGGAATGCTTGAGAAGAACCATGAATACCTGCGCTATGTCATTCCCAAGGGGCAGAGTCTGGATGCTTACGACCAGAACGATGCTACTCTGTTAATGAACCACATCAACAGTGAAGCAAGAGACAGCCTGAACGGCTGCACTCCGTTCAGGCTGTCTCTTTTGCTTTTAAATCCTAAGTTGCATGATCTTCTGAAACTGGTTCAAATTCCTCCGGATGAGGTCACTCTAAAACAATCGCTCTTGAAATAACACTCATCTCGCGGGGGAATCCACTGCCGAATTTAGTCCTGCACGACAACGACATGTGGAATTTAGTTTTGCACACTGTTTCAGATGTCTGTTTCTCATGGGAAAAACAGAGAAAAGATCTCTTTAGTGGCATTATACAGCCTATTTTCTACTCCTGTAAAGCAAAATGAGTTGACCTTAGCCTTGCATTTTCAATGCTTTGGCAGAATCGAGAATTTACCTTTTCATTTAACGTTTATCATAACGTTTATCATAACGTAATCAACGTCACCTAAAATGCCTATCCCCAATTCGACCGCAGTCGTATTGGGGATAGGCATGTAGTTTCTCCTCGCTCTTTCAGTAAGGCTTGTTTGTGTTTTTCAAACTCAAACTCCCCTCCCTTCTCTTGATGTTTCAATATTCATGCCTCCTTTCAGATTAAAAATTTTATAAAGTTTTAAAAATAAACCATAGATATGCCCATTAACTTGGGCAGACCTTCATGGTGATGTTTATAACTTATTTCAGCCTTATTACTAACAATTCGTTGAAAAATAAATCCTAAAATCCCTATGAGTAATAAAGCAAGAAATGCGGAGAGAATATAGCTCTAATCATTGCCAAACATAATGACCAGGTGCTGCTTCAACCATTTTCACTTTTGTTTTTACGTTTTGCACATCATAGTCTATAATCTTTTTATTTCTTTCGAAAACAGGATCAGGCACAGGAACAGCGGATAAAAGAGACCGGGTATAGGGATGAAGGGGATTATTAAATAACTCTTGAGCCGGCGCCAGTTCCATAAGCCTGCCCTGAAGCATTACCGCCACCTTGTCACAGATAAACTTAATGATGGAGAGGTCATGGGCGATTAAGAGAAAGGAAAACCCATGCTCGCGCTGCAATCGCTGGAATAAGTTAATAATCTGTGCCTGAATTGAAACATCCAGGGAGGCCACAGGCTCATCGGCAATAATTAAATCCGGACTGGTGCTTAAGCACCTGGCAATGGCCACCCGTTGACGCTGCCCCCCGGAAATCTCAGCGGGACGCTTGGTTTTATAGCTGTTATCCAAACCCACTTCCCGGAGCAAAGACTCTAATTTAGCGCGAAGTTCATTTTTGTTCTTCACAATACGGTTCACTTTCAGCGGCTCGGTAATGATCTCCTCGACGGTCATTCTCGGATTCAGAGCAGCCGCTGAATCCTGAAAAATAATTTGCATGTTTAAATGTAAATCCTTTTTAATCTGCCTAGAGATCTCTTTTTCCGATATCCTCTGGCCCTTAAAATAAACATCACCGCTTGTGGCTGGGTAGATTCCCATAATAGTTCTAGCCACCGTGGACTTTCCTGAACCGCTTTCACCTACCAGGCCAAAAACTTCGCCCTTCTTAACCTGAAAAGTTACCCCATCGACAGCCTTAATCGTTAGGCCTTTATGAATATGAAAATGCTGTTTCAAGTGATTAACACGTAATATTTCATCAGGGTTCATACGATCTTCCTTCTTTGCAGTGCCATTGGAGGGGCAATTTTTGGCGCTCTTTCATCAAGCAGCCAGGTCGCCGCGCTGTGAGTAGGAGAAATCTGAAACATAGGCGGCATTTCTTCATAATCAATGGTCAGGGCAAATTCGTTGCGCACAGCAAAGGCGTCACCCGGGGGAGGATTCAACATCACAGGCGGCATGCCGGAAATCCCGCTAAGATTCTCTCCCTCTTTAGTCAGAGACGGCAGCGCCGACATCAAACCCCAAACATAAGGATGCCGGGGATCATAATAAATTTCCTCAGCCGTACCTATTTCCACAATTTTTCCGGCATACATAACCGCCACACGATCGGCAATGCGGGCCACAGCTCCCAAATCATGGGAAATGAAGACGATGGAAAGACCGCTCTTATCCCGGATATCCAAAAGCAGATCAATTATTTTAGCTTGAACCGTTACGTCCAGAGCAGTCGTCGCTTCATCTGCAAACAACACCTTGGGATTGGAGGCCAGAGCGATAGCCAGGACGCAGCGCTGGCGCATGCCTCCTGAAAAAAAATGGGGCTGCAGCCCAAACATCTGGTCAGGATTTTCTATGCCCACCAAATTCAGCATTTCCAGCCCCCGTTGTTTGGCCTGCTCCCTGCTAGACCGGGTATGCTTAAAGATAGATTCAGTTATTTGCTTCCCGATGGGAATCGTGGGGTTTAAGGTTGTCATAGGATCCTGAAATACCATAGACATAACGCTGCCCCGCAGCCGGCGCATTTGTTTTTCTTTATAATCCGTGATATCCTCGCCGTCAACTATTATTCGCCCCTGTTTTATCCTGGCAGTTTTGGGAAGCAGCTTCATCACCCCTTGACTCATTACCGTTTTTCCGCAGCCTGATTCTCCCACTAACGCTAGGATTTCTCCTTTCATGAGTGTTAAGCTGACGTCTCTGACAGCTTCAACTTCACCATTTGGTGTATCGAAGCTAACAGATAAGTTGTTAAGTTCCAAAACAGGTTCAGCCATGAACAGTTCCTCCTCTATATCAGGTCAGATGTGCCAAGCTGCAAATGCCTGGCACATCTGACAACTACTGCTGCAGTTTGATACTGACTTACTTTCAATTATTTCTTAGTGAGTTTCCAATCTTCAATATTCCACATCACGCCCACGGCATGATGCCCGAGAACTCTTTTAGTGTCCGGACCTTCAAGACCGCTGATGCCGACATAATTGCCGTCAAGATAGGCGATTAAGACGGAAGCCGGTTCCTTGGCAAAGGCGACTTCAAATTCACCATACAAGCGCTTTCTTTCCTTAGCATCCTGGGCATGTCTTGCCTGGGTCAGGATATTGTCCACTGCCGGATTGGAGTATTTCATTGTGTTGGAGCTGCCGTTGGTAATAAATTGTTTATAGGCTGCATCCGGGTCAAACTCTACGGCATATCCGGCTAAGAAACCGTCATACCCGGAATTCCAGTCGAACTTTGTAACCAGCACAATTTCCATCTCTACGCCGGCATCCTTCAATTGTTTGTAAACAACATTGGCAATATCTACCCGCTCTTCTTCGTAGTCGCGAACCTGAATTTTAAAGTGAAACTTCTGTCCATTGCGCTCATAAATACCGTCCCTGCCCTTAGTCCAACCGAGCTTAGCCATCTCTGCAGCAAACTTACTCAGATCATAGGGGTAAATGTCCGCATCCTTATTGCCGCCAAAGGCATTCAGCTGCATAGTACTGTAGGCAGTGCAGCCCTGACCAGTGAGCACGCTGTTGACGACAGCTTCTTTATCAATGGCATAGTTGAGTACGCCGATGGAATCCTTGTTTTGTGTCCAGAACGCTGATCTGAAGTCCATTGACATTGCCCGGTAGTCAGCTGTTTTAAAATCATAATTTGTGAAGCCCTCTTTACCTCGGAAATCCTTGGCATATTTAGCATTGAGCCAGGCCAGGTCTGCTTCGCCGGATTGCAGCATCAGGGCTTTGGTGCTTTCCACCGCCACGGTTTTGTAGACAATTTTTTCAATGTTTGGGATCTTATCATAGTATTTTTCATTTCTCACCAGGGTCACAGTTCCGCCGGCCTTATCCCACTGAACAAACTTGTAGCGGCCGGTCCCCACAGGATTCTGGTTGAAAGGTGATGTGGTCAGGTCCTGCCCCTCAAGCAGGTGCTTCGGAAGGATGCCAATGGTAAAATAATTAAGCATGGCAGCGTCATATTGAGAAAGAGTGATTTCCACGGTATTCTCATCCGTCGCTTTTACATTAGTGATATCTTTGTAATCATCAAGAATACTTGAAGCCAAGGTTTTGTCCGATGTCAGCTCTTGATAAGTGTATACGACATCTTCGGCTGTAAAAGGCTGACCATCCTGCCACAATACTCCCTGTCTCAGATTGAAGGTATAGGTAAGTGAGTTTTCATCATAAGTATAACTTTTGACTAAGTCTACAACGGGATGGCCGGAAACATCGTACTTCATCAAGCCGGAAAATATAATACTCACCAACTCGCTTTGCCCTGTGATAACCGGGTTGATGGTATCTGTATTTTCACCGGCATAGACCAGAGTATTGGACAAATCCGAGGCGTTCTTTGCCGGGTCGCCGGAAGTACTGGAGGGGCTTGAGCCGCACCCTGTGAAACTTAAGATAACTAATAAGCATAAAACGACGGTCATCAGTGTCTTGATTCTTTCCTTGTAATTCAATTTAATCCCCCTCAAATTTTATTATTCTATAGGCTCATGCCTTTATAGAATGCTTTCCAGTTTGTTGGTTTCTCTTCTAAAGAAATAAGCAATATTAGTGATACACACTAAGGTGATGATTAAAAACAAGCCTGGGATGATGATCACCCACCAAGTATTGGACAAGAGCGCTTTGTTGGCCAAAGAAAGCATACTGCCCCAGGAAATAACGTCCACGGGCAGCCCAAGTCCGAGAAAGCTCAGCGTCGACTCCATGGACATGCTTAAGCTTATACTGGATACCACCACAAACATAATTGTCGAGACAAAATTGGGAATTAAATGCCTGGCCATGATATGCAGGAAACTCCCCCCCATACAATGGGCGGCCAGCACATATTCGCTGCTGCGGATCTGTCTCACTTCGCTGCGCACAATTCTGGCCAAAGCACACCAGCCGGTTACGCCGATGACAAAGGATATTTTCAGGATATTTTGTTTTCCCATAACTGAAGTAAGCAATAGAACCAGCAAAATTATCGGGATACTATTAATAAGTTCAGGAACCCGCATCATGACAGCGTCAACCCGCGAATCAGCGCTGCCGCTGATACATCCGTAAATTACGCCGATCACAGTAATAATCGCCGTGCTCAGCAGACCAATAAGGATGGAAGCTCGTCCGCCATACCAGATCATGGAAAAGATATCCCGTCCCAGGGAGTCTGTCCCGAAATAAAAGTTCCCATTGGGTGCTTCATTAAGATTTTGCAGATAAAAACCTGTCGGATCATGGTTATACACCTGCTCGGCAAAAATACACCCCAAGACGATAATGCTGAGAATACCCATGGATAGCAGCGGCTTTCCTTTTAATTTATCCCTAAGGGACGGAGCCTTCCTCTCCGGCAAGTGCGGCCTGTAATCAGCACCCACTACGACAAACTGCTTTCTGTCATCCGGCATGCCTGCCCCTCCCTCAATCTCATTCTTGGATCTATGACTTCATTGACCGACTGAGCAATCATACTGGATGAAATCACCAGCAGCCCTGTAATCAGCACCACCAGCATCAGTAAATTGTAATCGTGATATTTAGCGCTGACCACGGCAAGAGCCCCTATTCCCGGATAATTGAAAACAGACTCTGCAATATAGGTTCCGCTCAAAACATGAGGAATGGAAATAGCCATGATGCTGACAACGGTGGGTGCTACATTGCGGAAACAATGCTTGAAGACAATTTCAGCTTTATTGCAGCCCTTGGACTTGGCTAATAAGACATAATCCTTGCGGATTTCATCCAAAAGCTTATTGCGGATCATATAGGCGTAATACCACAGGTGACTGAGGATCATAACCACCAGGGGTAAAATCATATGCTGGATCTGATTTAAGATATCCCCGGATTTGCCGATATCATAGGCACCACTGCTGGGCAGCCACCGGAGATTAATACTGAAAATCAAAACCAGGACAACGCCCAGCCAAAAGGGAGGGATGTAATAGGCTGCTGTCCCCACTTTGCAGATGATTCGATCCACTAACGTATCTTCATTCATCCCACAAAACAAAGCCAGCAGAGTAGCCAAGGCAAAAACGAGTATGTAGGCTGTGCCTCCAAGGAGCAAAGTGTTGCCAATGAGCGGGGAAACAACTTCCATAGCCGGTGTCTTATATTTCAGTGATAAGCCAAAATCACCCTGCAGAGCGTTGCCGATCCATTTGATATATTGCAGATAAATTGGACCATCTAGACCTAAGCGTACGCGTGCAGCATCCAGCTCCGCTGTGGTCATGGATTCAACGGCATCGCCGTAATAAGATTGCAGCGGATCCCCGGGTGCCAAACGGGCAATATAAAAAACCCCGACAGAGAGAATAAATATGGCTAATATAAAGCCTAGTATTTTTCTTGTTATCTTTTTAATAACAGTTACTTTTTTGTTCAAGTTTTTTTCACTCCACCCTTCTTTACACCTCCAGATTGGAAGCCAACAAATGCTTAGTATAGTCATGCCGGGGACTTTCAAACACCTCTTGGACAGTTCCCATCTCCACAATTTCACCCTGCCGCATAACTGCCACCCGCTGACAGATAGCCCTGATAACCTCCAGATCATGAGAGATATAGAGCATGGCCAGATCATGATCCTTGTTCATGGTTAAGAGATTCAGGATTTGAGCCTGCACCGATACATCCAGCATGGAGGTAGGCTCATCACAGATAAGCAGTCTGGGGTTTAAAGACAGAGCACGGATGATGGACAAACGCTGGGCTTGCCCGCCGCTTAATTCGTGAGGATATTTTTTCAGCTGATCCTCGGAGAGGCCGACTCTTTCCATCAGCTCAGCTACCATCCTTTCTTCCTCTCCCTTGTTTTCAGCCATTTTAAAGAGTCTGATAGGCTCCGCACAGGAAAAATAAATCTTCCTGCGCGGATTAAACATGGACTGGGGATGCTGAAAAACCACCTGAATTTCCCTTCTTAATCGCTGCCAATCACCTTTCTTCAGTTTGGTCAAGTCACGGTCCCGGTAAAATACACTCCCCCGGGTGGGTTTAAGGAGTCCCAGGATAATCCTGGTCAGAGTGGATTTTCCGCAGCCGCTCTCCCCTATCAAACCAAATATCTCGCCCTTATTAATGGTAAAGCTTACGTCAGACACCGCTTTAACCATTCTTTGGCCCCAAAAGCCGGCATGATAGTTTTTGCTGATGCCTTTCACTTCTAACAGCATTCTTTGGCCCCCGCTCTCCCTGCAACCCTGTTCCAATGAAAACACTTTACGGCATGCCCCCGGGCCGTTTCGGCCATCGGGGGCTCCGTTTCCCGGCATTGGCCGGTCAGCCATTCACAGCGATTGCTGAACCGGCAGCCGGAGTGCAATTCCTGAAATGATGGCATAAACCCCTTCATAACTTTAAACCCTCTGGCAGGCATGGAAGCGATCAAGCCTTGGGTGTAGGGATGGCGGGGGGTATTGATCACCTGGGCAGCAGGGCCAATTTCCACCACCTCACCGCAATACATGACGGCTATCCTGTCCGCCAGATATTTGGCCGCCCCCAAATCGTGGGTTATGAACATCATAGCGCACTTGGCTTCCTCTCTTAACTCAGCCATGAGTTCAACCGCTTCCTTGCGCAGGGTCCAGTCCAGAGCTTTCGTTGGCTCGTCTACAATGAGCAGGTTAGGGTTGGGGATAATCCCCATAGAAATAAGCACCCGCTGGCACATCCCGACGCTTAATTCACAGGGAAAATTCTTTCGGAAGCCTGCCCCTCCTGGCAGTCTGAGCCTGGAGAAAATCCCGTCTACTTTCATAAGGATCTCTTTAGAGTCCCGGCCCTTTTTCCGGTCGTTCTCCCTAACACACTCACCAACTTGCAGCCCCACCCTCATTAAGGGATTGAGGGATGTGCCGGGGCTTTGGGGTATGGCGGCGATTTCTTTGCCCCGCAAAAGGCGGAATTCCTGATCGCTCATACTGCTGATGTCGGCACCCTTGTAAAGAATATTGCCGCTGACCATCGCGTTATCCGGCAGCAGGCGCAGGATGGCATTTCCCGTTACGGATTTGCCGCAGCCGGTTTCGCCGATCACTGCCAGGACTTCCCTTTCGTACAGTTCCAGAGAAACATGGTTTAAAACATGTATTCTTTTTTTGTCAACCATAAAGTCCAGGTTTAAATCCCTGATCTGCAAAAGAACGCCCATCTTATTCAACGTCTCCTATTCCGTTTTAGCCGACTCCCTCAGCCTGGGATCGAGAAAATCTCTGATCCCGTCCCCCAGCATGTTAAAGGTCAAAGCCGAAACCGCGATGGCCAGACCGGGAAACAAGGCCAGCCAGGGAGCATACCTCATATTTTCTTTGCCGTCACTGATCATCGCCCCCCAGTCCGGCGAAGGCGGCTGAGCACCCATCCCTAAAAAGCTTAGGGACGAGCAGTATAAAATGATGCCGCCAATATCCAGAGACATTAAAATCACGATTTTGGAAATGACTTGAGGAAAAAAATACTTTAGGATAATTTTCAGGCTGTTATTGCCGATAGCCCTGGCCGCATCGATATGGTCGGAATGCTTAAAAATCAGGGCTTCCCCCCGGGCCACCCGAGCATATCTGGTCCACTGGATGCAACTGATGGCGATAATCAGATTAACCTGCCCGGTACCCAGGATCGCTGAAACAGCCAGGGCAAAAATAATCGTTGGGAAGGCTAATAAAACATCAACAATTCTCATAAAGAGCATATCGATTTTACCGCCGAGATAGCCTGAGGTTAAACCTATGATAATCCCCAGTCCTGCACTGATGACCACCACTAATAAAGCTATGCTCAGGGAAATTCTCGAACCTTCAATAACCCTGCTGAAAATATCCCGTCCCATATTGTCCGTGCCGAAAATATGCTCGGAGCAAGGCGGAATAAACTTATCGGCCAGGACCATCTCTGTAGGATCAAAGGGCTCGATGAGAGGAGCAAAGAGAGCGATAAGAACAATCAATCCGGAAAGGCAGGCGCCAGTGATTAGGATAGCATTTTTACGGTTTAAACCCTCAGGCAGCTTGAAATATCCCCTCTTCATGATTGGTTGTCTCCTCCGGAGTATTTAATTCTGGGATCGATACCCACATAAATCATATCCACCGTTAAGTTGATCAGAGCGTAGCCTAAAGCCAATATCAATACGCATCCTTCCATCATGGGCAGGTCCTTGGCATTAATGGAATCAATAAACAGTCCGCCGATTCCCGGCCAGGAAAAGATATTTTCGATAACTACGGCACCCCCCAGGATATGGCCGATCTGCAGCCCCATGACGGTTATAATAGGAGGAAAGGCATTTCTGAGGACATGGCGGTTAATAATTTCCCCTGGTTTAAGACCTTTCCCCCGGGCCACCGCTATATAATCCTGGCCTATAACATCCAGCATGCTGGAGCGCATCATCCGGGTTGTGGCTGCCGTCATGCCCATGGACAAAGTAAGGGCCGGCAGAACAATACTTTCAGGGCCGGACATTCCGCTCACCGGCAGAAGCTTCAAATGGATGGAAAAGGCAATAATCAATAGCAGGGCTATCCAAAAGGAAGGAAAAGACGAGAGGAGCAGGGTAAACAAGCGGCTGAGATGATCCAGCCAGCGGTTGTGACAGAGGGCGCTGACGATGCCCAGGGGGATTGCCACAAGCACTGAAATCAGGAAGGCGGTAAAACCTAAGAGCAAAGTGTTGGGCAATCTTACTTTCAGCATATAACTGACAGGCAGATTGTATTTATAAGAAGTCCCCAGCTCACCCTGGAAAACATTTTTCAGCCATTCCCCATACTGAGCGGATACCGTTCTGTTTAAACCAAAGCTGTGTCTCACCTTGGCCAGGGTTTCTTCAGAAACCGCTTCCTCACCGTAGACTTCAACAATAATGGCATTGGCCGTATCCCCCGGAGTAACGTGCATGGTGAAATAGACCGTTGTCGCCACCAGCCAAAGGACTAAGAGGACGGTTGCCAGCCGCTTAAGGATATATCGTATCATGGTTGTCTCCTAATTCCTTCATCTGCAGGCATTACTCCAAATCCGTTGCGTAAGGTACCACAAAATCATGGACGGCGGCACTGTAGGAGAAATTTTTAATTTTACTGGAAAGGACAAAAACCGCTCCGTAATTAGCCACGGTATAAACTGCCGCATCATTTTGGGCAATGGCCTGAGCCTGCTTGCTTGAGGCGTATTTCTCGGCAGGATCGCTGGCGGCCCTGCATTCGTCAATCAGCCTGTCCAGTTCGGGATTGCTGTAGTTTATACGCTGGCCATTGGTGTTCCGGGAATAATAATAGGTACTCAGATAATAGGAAGCTGATGGAACATAGCCCGTGGCTGCCGAGCTTAAATTCAAATCGTACTCATTGTTTTTAATGGCTTCATTGGAAGCATTGCCGTCGATCACGGCCACCCCAGCCTCCACGCCAATATTTTTATAGTAGCCCTGCACTGCTTGGACGATCAGGGAATTACCCGGCCGTCTGGAGCCGGTAATAATCCGCAGGGCCAGCTTTTTCCCGTCTTTATCCAGATAACCGTCTCCGTTGGAGTCCTTGTAGCCCGCGGCCGCCAGTAAAGTCTTCGCTTTAGCAGGATCATATTCATAGGTGTCCACATTGGTATTGGCCCAGGGCATGCTATCGATGAAAATTCCCTTGGGTACCGTACCAACGCCCAGGAGGACATCATCCACCAGTTCCTTTTTATTGATAGCGTAGATGAGGGCTTTCCTGACATTCTCGTCCTGCAAGTAGGGCTTGTTAAGGTTATAGCTGAAAAAATAAGTTCTGGCGGTAAAGAATTTTTCAACCTTCACCCCTTCGGCACCGGCAAGTTTTTGCAGGTCGCTGAAAGGTACATCGGAAGCAATATCCACCTCGCCATTTTGAGCCGCCAGGGATCTCGTCGAGGAATCCGGCATGCTCAGGACCACCCGCCGGGTGATCCCGGAAGAGACAGGCCCTCCCCAGTAGCCATCATAAGGAACACATTCAAATCGTCCTGAGGACACATCAAAGCTGTCCTGCCGGAAATACCCTGTTCCTACGGCTTTCGTGAATTCCCCCTGTTCATTCAGGGAAGACTTGGCGACAATGGCCGTGGCCACATTGGTTAAAGCCTCCGGCAGCTCACCGGTTTTTACTGCTGTTTCTAATTCCACGGTATAATCATCAATAACGGACACGGATTTAAGGTTGATTGTCTGGGCAAAGGAAGGATTCTGCGCCAAACTTCTCTCGAGACACCACTTGACGGCCTCGGCATTCATTTTTGTCCCGTCATGAAAAGTCACGTCATCCCGCAGCTTGAAAACCCAGGTGGTACCCCCGGTTCGCTTCCATTCCGCAGCCAGGGAGGGGCGGAGTGCGAAATTGGAGTCCACTGCAACAAGGGTTTGCACAACTCCGGCAACTTCTAAAAGCATGGTCGCAGCCGAGCCGTTAACCACATCCAGGGTTGTCAGGGTATCCGGAAAAGCAATTCTGAGAACCTTTTCTCCCTTATCGGTTTCACTCACTTTAGAAGCAGGTTTTGTATTGCTTGTGCAGCCGCCGGTGAGCAGGGAAAGACTTAAAATCAGGGCGATGGCTATCAAAATTCTCTTATTTCTCATTCCCTTTCCTCCTTAAGATCTTAAAATTTACTCCCCATACTCTTATCATTAAAGCCTTGACCTATTTTCTGCCGGTGAAGGCATACCAGTTTTCCCGCTGGCTGTTGAGCAAATGACAGCCCGGCAGATGCTTGATTTCAACCTGATTCCAGCCGCAGGCTTTAAACATCCCTAAGATTTCTTCATTATCCCCATTGCCCCAGGGAAGTGCCCGGGCGTTAATGTTTTGGCGGTAATCCTCGATATTTTCACAGCGGATGCCGGTCCCCGGCTCCAGCTCATTGATGGCAATAAGCCGGCCTCCGTTTTTCAAGACACGCCGCCACTCCTGAAGGGCGGCCGCCGGCTCGGTGAGGGTCCATAAAAGCCGCGAGCTTATGACCACATCAAAGGATTGGCCGGCAAAGGGCAAGTCCAGAGCGTTGGCATATTTATACCGGACCTTATTATCCTGCTCTTTGGCGTGTTCCATAGCGATGCGCATCATGCCCTCAGACAAGTCCACTCCCAGGACATCCTGATAGCCCATACTGCCCAGTATGTTTGCCAAAATTCCGGTTCCCGTACCTACATCCAGGATTTTGAGCCCTTGACTATGACCAATCAGCTCTCTCAAGACCTCCTGCCAGGTCTCTTTGTCGGCCACCTCGTGAGTTTCTTCATAGTCCCCGGTGCTTTTGTCCCAAAATGCCGCCATACCGTCCTCTTCAATCTGTCTCGGGAATACCGGCTTGGTTCCCATGAGTACAAACCAGGGCTCGTAATCATAGCCAGGACGGGTTAAGCCGGGAAGCTTTTCAATCTGCACATCCACAAATCCGTTTCTGGTCAACAAGTCCATCAGCTCATCCATACGGGCGGTTTTAACCAACAAGTGTTTGTCTACTTCTTCATTTTCGTAAATGCTTTCTTTTTTTGAGGTCAGACCCACCCCTTCCTTCATTCTGTTAAAGCAAAAAATCTTCCCCCCCGGTTTAACTACGCGAAACCATTCTTGGATGGAGATATCCGGCTCAACAATGGTCCAGATCAGCCGGGCATTAATGATATAATCAGCGGTATTGTCCATAAAGGGGAGATCCAGGACGCTTCCTTTCATATATACGGCATTTGAACCTACGGTTTTGGCATGGCGAAGGGCATAACTCATCATTTCCTGGGAGATATCAATGCCTAGGCTGGGATAGCCCAGCCGGGCAGTTAAGTTGGCCAGAAAACCTGTTCCGGTACCCAGGTCTAAAACGCTTTTACTTTTATCAGGTCCCAGAAGCTTTTCTAAAGAGCAGCTCCAGGCATTGAGGTCTTCGGTATCGTGTTCCTTATCAAAAACCGATGATCTTTCATCCCAATATGCTCCTATCTTTTCTATGACGCTCTCAGTTTCCACGTTTTACCCCCTCTTCACAATCGGATGCTTTCAAATCTCTGTTTAATTCTGCCCTCCCTCCAACAAACAAAAAAGACCACAAAGCTGACTCTTTTGAGTCAAACCTCCATGGTCTTTGCAGTACCTTCGTAGTTCTGCTTTAAATGAAATTCTATAATCCAATTCTACACAAACATACAAATTCCTGCCTTATCTGGAAAAAATAATTAAATTTTCTAGGTTTTTCAGTTCACATGCCAATACATAGCCACAAGGGTGGTGTTAGTGACCTCATGTACAATCCCGTCATCCGCAACGCTTTCGAGATACTCTCTAATCTTTTCGCTGTCACCGTTTGAAAGCTCATGGGTGGAAGAAATACGAAATCCGTTGCTGTCGCTTCCGCGCCCATAGCCTCAAGAACGAAAGAGAATCTTCCTCCGCCACAGCCTACGTCCAGCGTTCTGCTTCCTTTGCCAACCATATTCTCCTGCTGGATTATCCGCATAGCGATACTGTTTTCCGTTGTGGGCAGTTCCTTCTCGGAAAATCTCTCTGCCTTGCTGTTCCACCACTTTATCCCCACTTTCAGATTGCGGAGATTCGGCTTCCACAATTCCTTAATATTTACTATGTCCATTTTAATCCATCCCTCTCTGCATTTGTGAAAGTGAACGAAAAATAAGAAGACCACAAAGCAGGCTCTGCCAAGCCAAACCTCCATGGTCTTCTGCAAACTTTCATAGTTTTGCTTTACAATATTAACTAGTATTTTACAGCAGAATTCTACTATACCATTCAGAATTCCTGCTTGAGATTTGGTATCT
Source organism: Desulfosporosinus orientis DSM 765 (assembly GCF_000235605.1). Lineage (GTDB taxonomy): Bacteria > Bacillota > Desulfitobacteriia > Desulfitobacteriales > Desulfitobacteriaceae > Desulfosporosinus > Desulfosporosinus orientis. Next base: position 2,988,650 of record NC_016584.1, on the reverse strand, counting down.
GTAATAATTTCTAAAAATTTCATTGGCACTGTACAACTTCAATATTCGGAAACCTTATTTCAATCAGGATTACTCTTTTTCGTAAAAGAGCCATTAGCAATTTGGTTAGCGCCCGAAAATGTCTTCGCAAATACCTTCACGGCCCTGTTTCACGGCTCAGCGTTTAATAAGTACTTCCTGGGTGCCGTTAGCAATCACCGCCATTCCCTCACTGTACGCAGACCTTCAATCATGCTAAAGTAGTGAGGGAAGCAAAAAGGACGGTGACCTCGTGAGAATCATCATCTCCCCTGCCAAGAAAATGAAAACCGACAACGATAGCCTGCCCTATGAGACCGTGCCCCGTTTTACGGCTGAAGCAGAAACCTTGCTGCAGGCCCTGCGGAGTATGGACTATGCCGAGCTGAAATCCTTGTGGCGCTGCAACGATTCTATCGCCGCCCTTAATTACCAGCGTGTCCAGGAGATGGATTTGCGCAGCAATCTGACCCCGGCTCTGCTGGCCTACGAGGGCATTCAGTATCAATACATGGCTCCCAGCGTCTTTGAAGACAGTCAGTTTGCCTACATCAATGAACACCTGTGCATTCTGTCGGGGTTCTATGGAGTCCTGCGTCCCTTCGACGGGGTGACCCCCTACCGTTTGGAAATGCAGGCCAAACTCTCAGCCGCCGGGTGTAAAGACCTCTATGCTTTCTGGGGCAGCAAGCTGGCGCAGCTCCTCTCAGCCGAAACAGATGTTATCATAAACCTGGCTTCCAAAGAATACAGCAAAGCCGTTTCCCTTCATTTACCCAAGTCAGTGCGTTTTCTCACCTGTTTTTTCGGAGAATGGAAAGAAGGCAAGATTATTGAAAAGGGTACTATGTGCAAGATGGCCCGGGGTGAGATGGTCCGCTGGCTGGCCGAAAATTCCATAGCAGATCCCGATAGCCTTATAGACTTTGACCGTTTAGGGTATACATACCGCAAAGATCTTTCATCTGACAATAATTTTGTGTTTATTAAAGAAGGAGGAAACAAAGATGCTGCAAGCTGGTAGCAAAGCCCCTGATTTTACTCTGTCCGATAAGGACGGCAACAACGTCTCTCTATCAGATTTTCGAGGTAAAAAGGTGGTACTCTATTTTTATCCCAAGGACAATACGCCTGGCTGCACACGGCAGGCCTGTGCCTTCGCCGGTGCCTACGAGGCCTTCAAGAGCCAAAACGTAGTGGTAATCGGTGTCAGCAAGGACAGCACCGCTTCCCACCAGAAGTTCGCGGAAAAATACAATCTGCCCTTTATTCTCCTTTCCGACCCGGAGCTCCAAGCCATTCAGGCGTATGATGTCTGGCAGGAAAAAAAGAACTACGGCAAGGTGAGCATGGGTGTTGTTCGCTCTACCTACATTATTGATGAAGAGGGCGTAATTGAAAAAGCCATGCCCAAGGTCAAGCCCGACACCAATGCTGCGGAGATTTTAGAGTATCTGCAGAAGGAAAAAGAATAAATTTTTAATACTAAAACAGGCTAAGCTGCTGCTGCTTATTTGATTTACACTTTCTGTCCGTGATTTTTTCCTCCTCGGCTATTGAGCCGCAAAGGATGTCACTGTCTGGCTGGCGGGAGTTATAACGCTCCAGGGCGATAGACTGACTGTCATTAGCGTAACAGTAAACACAACCGTTGGGGCAGGTGTTATAGACCCCAATATCAATGCTTTCTATACAACCACAGCCCTGACGCTGGTTTTTATCAGGCGAAATATCCAAACTGCAGCCGCAAACTCTTTCCAGCACAGCTTTATCAATACAGCTGGCCTTTTGAATTCCATAGGGTGTCAGGTCGGTTTTTTCACAACAAGCCTTTGGAGTTAGTCCCCAGGCCTTGGCGGTTTCCCCAATAAAGCCGGCAAGCTCAGCTTTCTCTTCACAGGTAATTGCACGGATCAGCGGGGTTTTTAGTTTTCGATAGGTTTGTACAAAGCTGATAGTCACACTTTCGGTAAAAGGTGCAAGTTTTTGGCAAAGCCGTTCAAATTGTACTTTATGATAATCAATGGTTAACCTGTCGTTGAGCACAATCGGGTCATATCGCCACATCACACGCTCTTTGCCAATTAGTTGGGAAAGCTCAATAAAGGTGTCCTCAATCCTTAGCTTATCCTGCAGGTTTTGTTCCAGTGTGCGGTCGTAAGGTGTCAGCGTATGCTGAAAATAGTATTTGAATCCCATCTCATCAATGAGTTTGAGAGACCTGAGGATATTTTCAGCATCCTTTGTCCAGAATACAAGGCAGTCTACCAGCTCAGGATTAAGGGGCAGGCGGGAAATCTGTGCCTTGTTCATCGGGTTTCTGGTAATTACAAATCCCTCTTTCAAGCGGTTTATCAGCCATTCTGTATAGTAACATGGGATATCCGTGCGCCGGGACACTGAAACTATCATTAAACATCACTCCAATCATGACCCTGTTGACTCCAGTTTTAAAAATGCCGATTATTGAAAGAGATGAAATCCTTACTTTAGGAATAGATACATTCCCACAATAACCATACTTAGGACTCTAATAATTAATACAAGGCACTTTTCAGGCCTCCACCGTTTATTCAGCTATAATCATTCTAGGAGGATATTTCCTAAAATTCAACGCAGTATTTTACAGCAAGCCCTCAATCCATCTCTCCCTGCCTTTCAATCCTCTAACAACTTTGCTATGCCTTGAGGCAAATTCAAGAAAATCCCCTGAGAGAAGCGGAGGGGGATCGCCGTCTACTCCAAGCCCATTATAGGAAAAACTTTAAAATCGCCGAATCCCACGTATACAAAGGGATCCGGCGATTTTTTATTTCTTTGGCAATGGTAATTGTGCATAGTATTCGCCGCAGCAAATTCCTCTCCGAAGCTCACCGAGCCTTTGTTGCTTTCAATGAATGTACTGATGTCGGCCAGCCAATTCTTATTGACTTGCCCTTTAGCCATGGTGAATTTCCTTCCAAACAAATCCAGCGCCTGAATATAGTATGTACCTTCCCAAATCGCTGAAATTTTTCATCTCTCTCCAGAGATTCAACCTCGTATTCTTTGATATAATCGTAGCCGCCGTGAATCTGAATAGCAGAAGACTCCTTTATATTCATTCAGCTCTCACCATTAATCAATTAAATTCCGGCCTTTTAACTGCTCAATTTCACCTGCGCTATAGCCCAGGAGATCCCGCAAAATCATTTCGGTGTCCTGCCCGAGGCGTGGAGCTCCCCGCCAAACAGCACCGGGGGTCTCACTTAAAATCGGCTTTACGCCCATAATCTTTATGTCTCTTGCCAACGTTTCGTCTTTAACCTGAATAAAGGTATTTCTCTGAATCCAATGGGGATCATTACAGACCTCATCGACAGATTTTACAATTCCGGCCGGAACTTTGGCTTTTACCATTATTTGCTTAAGTTCATCCGCCGTGTGCTGGGCTGCAAAAGCCGCGGTCCGGCGGGACAGCTCCACGCCTTTGGGGCTGGCTACCGCCTGGGGGGAGGCTCCGCATTCAAGATAGGGAAATTCCTCAGGGTCCAAACCGAAAGCCCGCAGTGCCCGGTCATAGACGATTGGTCCAAAAGCTCCGATATTAATCCAGCGCCTGTCTTTGCAGGTAAAGAGTTCCGCAGGCTGAAAGACCGGCAGTTTACAGCCAAAACGGTTTTTCAGCTGACCGCTGTTCAGCCACGCCGAGAAGCAATCGTCCATTTGGCGCATGATAGCTTCCACCATACTAATGTCAATACTTTGCCCTTTCCCGGTTCTCCCTACGTGGTGCAGCGCCATCATAATTCCGAGAGCGGTATAAAGACCCGTTGTGTAATCGGTCATAAACTGGGTGGCCCAGACGGGAGGACGGTCGGGATAGCCATTTAACAATAAATAACCGGATTCCGCCTGGGCAACAGGATCATAGCCCCCTTGATTGCATACTTCCGGAAGTCCGCCAAACTGCGGCCGGCCATAGCCGCTGATGTGGGCTATGATTAATTTGGGATTGACTTCCATCAACATCTCATCACTGATACCTAATTTGTCAAGCCAGACCAGGTTTTCAATCCAAACATCTGAGTTTTTAATCAAGGACAGGAAGATTTCCTTGGATTCAGGAATTTTCATATTGGTGTTAAGGGTAAAGCTCAAGCGGTTACGGGCATTTTGGGCCCAGGTGCAGCTTACATCCTTATCCCCATCAGTAATCCCCGGACGCTGGGTGCGCAGGGCATCTCCCAAACGCGGCAGTTCAATCTGAATCACTTCGGCGCCGAAATCACTGAGCATAGTGGCTGCAAAGGGAGCCGCGGCCACACTCCCGTTCAATAAAACTCTCAGTCCGCTTAGCGGCCCATAGGCTGGGATAAACACAGGCGCTGGTTTCTTCTCCACATTTCTCCATCGTTCCATTGTCGTTCCTCTCCCGTCTTTTATAATATTTCCCTTACTCTGTTCGCAACTTTCATACCAACTTCCCCTGCCCTTTATAAATTGTCGGAGACCATGACTATGACTTTTTTGTGCTTCTGAGTACATTCTCTGAAGCTCTAAAAAGGCGCTATGGCAACTTCAATGGACTTTTTTTGCAACGGATCAGGTTGTTTTACAACGACAAATTGTATTTTTTCTGCAACTTCCAAATCTGAGACATTTCTCGCCACGCTTCTGCCGGAAGACACCATCAGAGGTTCATTCCTGTGGACGAAGCTGCCCTGGCTTTTGGGGTCTATGAATTCTTCAGAGTGGTTTTTTGGGTATAAAAAAGCCCTCCTCCGCCAAAGCGAAGGAGGAATTATCTCTTCAACCATCATATGGATAGCTTGGTCTTCCGGTACAACACCGTTCGATGGATGCCCAGCAAACGGGATGCTTCACCCACTTTGCCATTGCATTCATTTAATACTTCGTTTATATATTCGGCTTCAACTTTTTTCAAGACGCTTTTTAATGTTCCCTTATAGGCTCCACCGGCCTTATCCTCCCTGCTTGGAGAAGCCAAACCGGCGGCAGAGCTGTCCGCCGCTTCAAATTTAACCTTTATGCCATCCTGGGTTGAAGTAATATATTCTCTCTCGATGACATTGCGCAATTCTCTGATATTGCCGGGCCAGTTATAGTTTAAGAGCACCCGCAGGGTATGAGGAGGGATGACTTTATGCAGGCCGTATTTGGCATTCAATTCTCCTAAAAACTTTTGGGCCAGCGCCCCTATGTCTTCTTTGCGTTCCCTAAGGGGCGGCAGGGTAAAGGGGATGACATTCAGCCGGTAGAATAAATCGCTTCTGAACTGTTCCTGGTCAACTTTATGTCTCAGATCTTTATTGGTAGCGACAATGAGGCGAACATCAATCCGTTCTGTTTTGATACTTCCTATTCTTTGTATCTCGCCTGTTTCTAAAACCCTTAATAGTTTGGACTGCATTTCCAAAGGCAATTCTCCGATTTCATCTAAAAATAGCGTCCCGTGATTGGCAATTTCAAACAAACCCATTTTTCCTTGAGGGTTGGCTCCGGTAAACGCCCCTTTAACATAACCGAAAAATTCGGACTCAAACAGCTTTTGCGGAATTGCCGCACAATTAACGGGAATAAAGGGCCTTTGGACGCGACGGCTGTTATGATGAATATACCTGGCTAAAACTTCTTTGCCTGTACCTGTCTCCCCGTACAAGGAGACTGTACTTTCTGTTTTGGCAACGATATCGGCAGTTTCCAGTATTTTTTTCATTTGGGGACTTTCAGATATGACGGCATTATCCGAATTGGCCACTTTTCCCAAATATTCTACTGCCATTTTGTAGCGTTCAGTTTCGTTTTTTTCTCTCTTCAGTTCTTCGCTATATTTTTCAACAATATCCTTATCCCGAATATTTGTGACAATCATGATAATTTGACAATTATCATCCTTTACCGGGGTGCTGGTAACCATTATTTCACTGCCATTGATAGTCTTTATTAATCCCGTCACGGTTGAACCTGTCTCCAGCGCCTTTAACGTCGGAGACCAATTATATATACCGGCTTTAATGAAATCCCGCACATTTTTACCCACCAGTTCCTGGGGCTTCAGTCCCAAAGTCCTGTAAGCCATAGAAAAGGAATCGGTACTCACAATACAATTTCCATATTTATCGGTCACAAAGATTGGGTCATGTGAACAATTCATGATTTGCTGCAAACTTTCTATGCTAAGTTTATTCTCCGTCTGTGGTTTAACAAGAATATTCGGATAATTCTTGGTTCTACCCAAAATTGCCTCACCGCCTTAGATTTAGAAGTTACTAGTCTGAGCTAAAGTACCGTATAACAATTATAATGTTAAAATTTTCAGAAATATATAATAATTATTTTGCCCAGCCATAATAGTTTCTAATGCTATGTAAGAATGGCTATCTTCCCACTGCAAGATCCGCGTCGGTAATCACTTCGACAACCGTACTTATGAGGCAACTCAATTTACTTTGAAAATCAGGCATGTGCTCACGCCATGAGCATATAATTCATCATTTATGCCCTTTATGCGCCCTTCAACAGTAGCTAATTTTCTTCCGATATGGATAATCTTGGCCTCACAGCGCACCAGTTTGCTTTCGGCACTGACTGGCTTGATAAAATTCACCTTAATCTCAACCGTGGAACAGGTTATGTGCTGCGGAAGCGTTGTAATCACTGCAGCGGTCATTGTTGTATCCAACAGCGTGGAAAGAATTCCTCCATGAACGGTGGCAAAAGGATTATAGTGGTGCTCTCCAGGCTGAAGTTCAAATGCAGCAAAGCCATGGTCTACTTCTTTAATCTGATACCCGATCAATTTTGCAGCCGGCGGCGGACTAATTTTCCCGTCCCTTATGCTTCTCAGATAATACAGTCCGGAAAGAGATGACACCGCATCTCTTTTGTTTATTTGAGGATCATCCCAGACGATGGTCTTTTTTCTTTTCATGCCTCTTCCTGAGTCATCCAGATTATCCATCTAAGACACCTGCTTTTTAATAGTATTTTAGACTAAAGTATCATGGGGACGGTTAATTGTCTAGTATTTTCAGAATTTAGGAGCCTCCATTGCCAATATTCGGCTAAAGGGCAATAGCCCACGTCAAAGATTTGGAACGCAGAACCTCAGAAATCTCCAAGCTGATTAATATCATTAAATCCATAGCTGTACAGACCAATCTTTTAGCTTTAAATGCCGCTATCGAATCTGCCAGGGTTTCGCTGGAGTGGCTGAAGAGTCAATGCCTCTATTCAGCGAGTTGCCTCAATTGCTGAGGAAACATCGGCAGGTATTGAAGAAACGGTGATTTTACATTAAAAGACAACGGTTTACCCGCTGTCTTTTAATGTTAGAATCCTCTACAATTATAATCCTGCGAGATACCAGTTAAATTACAAAAGCCAACTCTCCTGGTCTTATTTTGGGAGTCTGGACAAATATTTAAAGGACTCCTGTAAATCAACGTACAATTTTTTATAAAGCTGATAATATTCCTCATAGGTCTTTTGAGCAGCAGGATTAGGATGTTGAATGCTATTCTTAATGACCAAATTGTCACAGGCATCTTCTACTGATGTATAGACTCCTGCTCCAACTCCTGCAAGTATAGCTGCACCAAAAGCAGGTCCTTCATCCGCTTTGATGGTGCTGACAGGACAATTGTACATATCTGCAAGCATTTGTCTCCAAAGGGGACTTCTTCCTCCCCCTCCACAGGCTATCATATCCTGGACATTGACTTGCATTTCTTTAAAGACATCAACACATTCCCGTTGAGAATAGGCAACTCCCTCCATGACTGCACGAATCATGTTGCCTCGATTATGGGAAGCCGACAAGCCGAAGAATACCCCGCGACAGTAAGGGTCCGGATGTGGGGATCTTTCCCCCATCAAATAAGGCAGATAAACCAGACCGCCTGCTCCAGGCTTCACTTGTTCAGCCAGGGTATTCATCACAACATAAGGGTCAACTCCGAGGTTTTCTGCCTCTTTGATTTCCTCAAGACAGCAGGTATCCCGTAACCATTTCAAGGACAAGCCAGCCCCTAAGGTGCAGCTCATAACCGTCCATTTCCCTGGCACTGCACTGCAAAATGTATGAACCCTGCCCTGAATGTCTATGGAAACATCATTAGAGATGGCATAAATTACGCCGGAGGTACCAATGGTGGTAAAAGCATTGCCTGACCTTACCACCCCTGTACCCACCGCAGCAGCAGAATTGTCGGCGGCACCGCCCACCACGATTGTTCCCTCACGCAGTCCTGTTAACTCAGCGGCCCTTTGGTGTACTTGACCTGTAATATCCGGTGACTCGTAGAGCTTACCCAGCATGGACTTGGTAATGTTAAACTTCGACAGTATTTCATCAGACCAACGCCGTTGAGGAATATCCATGAGCTGCATCCCTGAGGCATCAGACATTTCTGTAGCGAATTCACCCGTCAGCATATAGCGGATATAATCCTTGGGAAGCAAAATATGAGCACATTTTTCATATAGTTCAGGTTCATGATTCTGAACCCAAAGTATTTTGGAAGCCGTAAACCCAGTCAGTGCAGGATTGGCCGTAATTTCAATGAGTCTTCGTTCCCCAACCAGTTCATTCATCTGTTGGCATTCGTCAGCTGTTCTCTGATCACACCAAATGATTGATTTTCTTAAAACAATTCCATCCCTATCAAGCATTACAAGCCCATGCATCTGTCCGGAAAGACCTATTCCGGCAATCTCAGAAGCATCTATTCCACTCGCAGTGATTACATATTTAATGCCGTCACAGGTGGCATTCCACCAATCAGAAGGGTCTTGCTCTGCCCAACCATTGGCCGGTTGATATAGCGGGTATTCAATGGTTTTAGCACAGATTGGATTCCCGGCAAGATCAAACAACACAGTTTTTGTACCCGAAGTTCCCAGATCAACGCCAAGCAAATATTGCATCGTCTACCCCTCCTGTTTAACAAGTCCATAAATATTGGTTCCATTGACTTAACCTATTTTTATAACCCCTTTTACAACCTCTTGTTTATGGTTAATTACAAAGTCAAAGGCACTGGCAACGTCATCAAAATCGAATTCATGGGTAATAATGCTGGAGATATCAATAATACCTTTGGCAATGGCATTAATCGCTTGAGGATAAATATTTCTGTAACGGAAGACGGATTTGATCTCGGCTTCTTTCGCTAAGATTTTGGCAAAGTTATACTCAATAATGTCCTGAGGTGCCATGCCAACCAGAACGATACGCCCGCCATTTTTAATGACATAGGGGGTTTGGGCTATGGTTTGGGCAGAGCCTGCTGTCTCAATGACAACATCCACGCCTTTGTTATTCGTAAGTTTATCGATTTCTGCTAAAACATCCACTTCTGCAGCATTCAAGACCGTCGTTGCACCCAGCTTTTTAGCGTATTCCAGCCTCTTGGGAATAACGTCAACAACAGTAATATCCGTTGCCCCGAAGGCCTTACAGGCTAAAAGAGTAACCAGACCTATGGTACCTGAGCCCAGGATCACCACTGAATCTCCCAACTTAACATTGCCTTGCTTCGCAGCATGCATACCAACGGCTAAAGGCTCGACGAGAGCACCTTCTTTGGTTGAGATCGTCTCCGGCAGCTTAAAAGCCATGTTTTCCGGAAAGGCAATGTAGTTCATTAAGCAGCCATGATAGGGTGGTGTGGCTAAAAATTCTACATCCGGGCAAAGATTATATCGGCCCGTCTTGCAAAATTCACATTGCCCACAAGTTATTCCCGGTTCTAAGGCTACTCTATCCCCCACCTTGAGTTTTTCTACGCCTGATCCGACGGCTTCAATGGTTCCCGCACATTCATGACCTAATATAAAATCACCATTAACAATGAAATCCCCGATTTTGCCATGTTCCAAATAATGAACGTCGGAGCCACAAATTCCCACATATTCCAGTTTGACAAGAACCTCTTTTTCCTTCGGTACAGGAACTTCAATCTCACGGATTTCCATTTTATTGAGACCTGTCATATAGGCCGCTCTGTTTTTCATTGAATACCCTCCTTGAGTTAAACGAATAAGTTAAAAATGGTGCAAGCATATAAGCGATTATCGGCGTAATGTTATGAACAGGACATTCATCCCTGAGGAAGAATGTCCTGCGAACTCCAGAGAGTTAAATGGGATTATTTAATTGTTCCGGATTTTTTCAGAACTTCAATATATTCATCTACATTATCCTTATTAACAAGGGGATTGCCGATATCTGTGTTAATCTCTTTTTCTTGGCCGGTTAACAGCTTGTTACTGGCATCGAGGAGTTTCTCGGCAAGTTCATTGGCATTCTGTAAGCAAGTAGAGGTCATTTTACCATCTTTAATGAGGTATAATGCTTCGGCAGTACCATCAACACCATAGGCAAGCATATCTTTGTACTTTGGATTATCTTTTACAACTTCCAGAGCACCGGCAGCCATGTTGTCATTCATAGCTATTACAGCATCAATCTTATCGTTCGCTTGAACCCAGTCTTCCATGTACTTCATAGCTTCATCTTTGTTCCAGTTAGCAATTTGTTCGCCTACGATTTGAACATCCGGGCGTTTGTCAAAGAACTCTTTTTGCCAGCTGGCACGACGCTCATCAGCATGGAAGTTACCGGAAGGTCCTTTTAAGACAACGACTTTGGCGTTTTGAGGAACCTGAGTTAAGGCAGCCCGGGCATTAACGGCTGCTTGCTCGTAAGGCTGAGCATCCACTGAGGATGCACCTTCAATACCGGCGATCCGTGCGTTAGTAGTAATGGCGTAGATACCAGCTTGAACAACTTTTTCAACGTATGGTCTTTGAGATTCACCGCTATTAGGTTGAACGATAATCAAATCAAATTTATTGGTAATAGCATTTTCAATCATGGAGTTTTCTTTATCATCGTTTGCCTGACCATCAAATACCTCCAGTTTGATGTTGGGATATTTTGTTGCTTCATCTTTGACTGCATTGGCAAGCCAAGCTGCAAAGGAGTCGGATTGAGCTCGGGCAATATAAGCAACCTTGTATGTTTTCTCGCCGCTGGCTGAACCACTCTCAGCCGGTTTATTTGATGAACATCCGACTAATAAAGTCCCCATTAATAACACTGAAACTAGTCCTAACAGTTTTTTCTTCATCTGTTCCCATCCCTCTTTCTAGTTATATATATCTTTAAACAGTAAGGCTTATCTAATCCTTGTCAAAGTCTTTCTAAAGAATTACGAATCTTTTATTATTAAACAAGCCTTAAACTGATGTTTTTATTTTTTACTCACTGCCGGCTCTTTTTCTTTGACCAACATGCTGTTTGACCGGCGGTTCCTTGAACGAATATCGTAGATAACTGCCAGAGCGATAATTACGCCCCGTACTATCTGTTGCATATACGAATCAACATTGTTTAAGTTCATAATGTTATCTAAAAACCCAACAATAAATGCACCAGCCAGGGTTCCGCCGACAGTACCGATACCGCCAGAAAAGCTGGTACCTCCGATAATTGCTGCTGTTAAAGCTGTAAATTCATAATTGATTGCGCCATTAGGAAGACCTGCATTGACACGGGACATAAAGAGAACCCCGGCAATCCCTACAAAAATTCCGTTAATGATAAATGCAGTATACTTGACTTTATGGACGTTAATTCCAGAGGCAATAGCAGCTTCTTCATTACCTCCCACAGCATAAAGAGAACGGCCAAAGCGCGTGTGATTCAACAAATACCAGGTCAGTATGGCAATGGCAATCAGAAAGATAATAGGAATAGGTACCACTCCGATGGAGCCTTGCCCTAACTTAACAAAATTTCCTAACTGGAGAATATTCTGTCCTTTCGTGTATAGGAGTGCTGCGCCTCGAGCCACTGTAAGCATAGCTAAGGTGGCAATAAAAGGAGGTGCTTTAAATGTACTGATCATTAAGGCGTTTAAGGCATTACATATAATTCCGGTTAAAACACCTACCGCAACGGCTAACAACAAGGAGCCGGTTGCTTTATAAGTAGATACTGCAAATACTCCGGCAAGTGCCAGTACAGATCCAGATGACAAGTCCAGCATGCCGCTGATGATGAGCATAGTTGCACCCAGGGCCAGAATAGTTGTTACCGACAACTGGCGTGAAATGTTCGTCAGATTGTTGATTGACAAAAAATTAGGGTTGGCAAAAGAACAAATAACAAATAAACCTACCAGAATCAAATAAATGCTGTATTTCTTTTTCGCGGTACTCCAAAAGCTATTTTTTAGTTTCATTTCAGTTCACCCCCTCTGATGTTAAAGTTCCTGTAGCATATTTCATAATCAACTCTTGGGAAAAGTCTTTTCGATTTATTTCGCCAGTGATTGTCCCTTTAGCCATGACATAAATCCTGTCACACATACCAATAACTTCGGGAAGTTCTGAAGAAACAATAATGACAACTTTACCTTCTTTAGCTAACTCCGTCATAAGCTTATAGATTTCTAATTTAGCACCCACATCAATTCCCCGTGTAGGTTCGTCCAAGATTAGAATATCCGGGTTTCTTACCATCCATTTGGCTAGGACAACTTTTTGTTGATTGCCGCCGCTCAAGGTTGCAATGGGCGTATCCATAGACGGTGTTTTTATTCTCATCTTATTAAGAATATCTGAGACAAGTTTCTTTTCTAATTTCTTATGGTTTCTGCAGGCAAAGAAAACACTTTTCAAGTTGGATAAGGTTGTATTTTCCTTAACCGACCGCATAGGAATAATGCCATATCGTCGCCTGTCTTCAGATAGCATGACCATTCCATTATCGATGCTCTGTCGAACATTGGTTATGGTAACTTCTTCGCCCTTAATTTTTACAACTCCGGATGATTTAGGATCAAGCCCAAATAGAGAACGCATAACTTCCGTTCGTCCGGAACCCATAAGACCTGCAAATCCTAAAATCTCACCTTTTTTAACATGGAAATTGACATTATGAAATACTTTGGGACAATTGAAGTTTTCAACCACGAGCATATCTTCCCCAATCTCAACTTGTTCCTTGGGAAATGTCGTAGTTAGTTTACGTCCTACCATCAGGGAGATAACCGTTTCAATGTCTAATTCTTCCTTAGGATGGCTTTCTACAACCGTCCCATCTCTTAAGACTGTTATATCATCCGCGATCTGGAAAATCTCATCTAATTTATGAGAGATATAGATGATACTTACCCCTCTGGCTTTAAGCTCTCTGATCTTAACGAAAAGTTTCTCTACTTCTTTAAGGGTAATAGCTGAGGTTGGTTCATCCATTATGATAATCTCTGAGTTGTAGGAAATAGCCTTAATGATTTCCAGCATCTGAATATCTGAGATTGTAAGATCTTTCAGCGGAGTCGTGGGAGAATAAGGAAGATTTTCAGTTCGCAAGAGGTCTTGAGTTCGCTGTCTTACCTCTTTCCAATTAACATTGCCGAACCTTTTAACAGGCAGGTTCCCAAGGAATAAATTCTCTTCCACCGTCATCTCCGGTACATAACTCATCTCTTGAAATATCATTGATATCCCCAGGTTTCTCGCTTGGATAGGATTATTGATTTTAACAGGTTTTTCGTCTATGTAAATCTCACCACTATCCGGTTGATATATCCCGTTAATAATTTTCATCAAGGTTGATTTTCCTGCCCCATTTTCTCCGCACAATACATGGACAGAACCTTTTTTTACAGCGAAATCAATCCTATCAAGAGCTTTAACACCCGGGAAGGATTTCTCAATCTGTGACACGCGCAGCTTAATATTATTGTTCATTTTCTTCCCCCATGAGATTATTTATTTGATCTTTTCTCATGCTGATCCAGAAACCCGGATTTGAATCATAGTTTAAGATTCCTCATATTTCTCAACTTAAACCACTTCAAATAACAAACCATATTTTTCGTGATTTATATAAGACTTTTGTAAATATATTTTAATAAGTCTCTAAAATTATATCCCTTTTCTCGTTTCAGTGTCAACTACTGTTGATTTAGTAATGTTATACATTTCAGAATTAATCTTGTAAATAACAAACAATCATCTTGCTTGAATCATTGATATCCAGTAAAGATGATATCGTAAAAAACTGGTCTTAAATACTATTAATAAATCGTTCAACATGTTGTAAGGCTGCTCCAACGGCAGTAGCCTCCAACTTATATTTACAGACATGGAGATAACTCCCGTCAACCTCAAAAGAATTTCTTTTTGAAACTAATTCTCTTAAGAGTTCAATGTATTCATCCATATAAGCTCCCGCATATCCACCCAGAATTACATTACAGTCATAGAGCATTCTTAAATTATTGATAACTAGAACTAAATGGTTAAGATATTCTTCCCATAGAGCTTTTTGTGGTTGATGTCCTAATCTCAGAAGTCTAAAAAACTCAGCAATACTTCCATTGGTACTGTCTGAGAGGATTTTAGCTGAACAATAGACATCAACACAACCCTTCTGTCCGCAGTAACAAGTGGCGCCGTTGGGAACAATGGTCATATGTCCAAATTCGCCGCTGCGTTGGTTTTGTCCTGAAAAAACATTCTTTCCTATAATAATTGACCCGCCAACGCTATTATTAAGTGAGAGATATACCACATCTTGTACATCTTCTTCATTCCATAATTCTGCAAATCCTGCTGCATTAGCGTCATTACTTAAAATGCATGGGTAGGGTATAAATTCACAAAACGCCTCTACGCTTCCCCCTCGAAAATCAATAACAGTGGCGTAATTAACGGTTTGTTTGTCAGCTGATAATATTGCAGGCAAAGCAATACCTACACCTAAAATATTTGAATTCTCTATTGAGCACTCATTAATAAACTCCTTTACTAAGTTGCCAACTCCTTCAAAATAGGACTTGGAGTTGACAAATGGATACTTCTTGCGAACATTTTTAAGCAGCTTGCCCCTTAAATCAATTAACACAATTCCAACATGATTTCGAGTAATATCTAAGCCAATAGCGTATTTATGGTTATTATAGGTTATTGCTTTGGCCTTTCTGCCGCCTGTAGACTCAAATAAACCCGTCTCAATAATTAAATCTCTTTCTTGCAATTCTTTAATATTTTGGGTAACAGTCGGCAAACTCATATTTAAAGACTGTGCTATTTCTTGAATGGCAAGAGGCTCCCTCTTATATAAAAATTTATAAATAGCATTTCGATTCATCTTTTTTACTTCCATGCTATTTACCCTGTTGATTGCCATTATATCCCCGACTTTCATAAATGTCTTTTCGTAATGTATTTATATTATTATATTTTAAATGGATTTTCAAATTGATTTAACCATTTGCAAACGAGCTGTTCTCTGGTGATAAACACCAGTTTTGGATAGATCGTATTCATTTTTTCAGCTCTTACCTTACCCTTTGGATGATAGATTCGCATAATAGACCTCTGCAGAAAGGCTATTAAACGAGTACTGAAAGTAATGGGCACATCATTGACTTCAAATCCCAGTCTTTTAACCCCGCGATGAATTAAAGTTAAACCTAGAAATACTTTGATCTCAGCATAATTTGGATTTTGATTGATATAAGCAGCTACTTCTGCAAGAGAGGGTTTGATTTTATGCAGTGCTTTCAGAGCAATTGACTGAGTATCGGTCTCTTTACCCATAAAACGGGCATTATCAAAGTGTATTTCCCCGACTATGTCCCCCTCCTTAGCCAACAACCTCCCATCTGAAGAGTAAAGGTCCGGTCCTTTGTACCTTTTTTGAGAGAGTCTCAGGAGATTATTGGCACTTATCCTTTCAATTTTATAAAGTCTGGCAAAGCCTTTCTCCCACATTTCCCAAAATCGATAGGTTAAACGCCGTGTCATGGACCAGGTTGGAATCTCTAATTTTACAAAGGGAAGTTTTTGTTCTTCCCTGATCCGCCGGCAAAGAATCTCTAACGCCTTAAGGGTATTTCCGGGTGCCGCCTTCTCCCCGCCTGAGTCATGTAAGACAATGATAGACCCTTCCGCTGTATTCTCCAGAACGCGCTGGGCAATTTGTTCCGGTTTATGAGAAACCTTCCAATCATGGCCTTCACTTGTCCAGAGTACCGCTTTCTTATGACGTACAATCATCCAAATCCATAGGGCCAGGTTAAACGTTCCCCATGGTGGCCGTATCCATACCACAGGTTTTCCAGTAATGTGTTCAACTGTGGCAACGGCTTCATCCCACTGCCGCCAAGTTGTCCAGGGAGCTTGAAACCAGGCGTAGCGGTGCTGCAAGCTATGTACCCCAATTTCATGACCTTGTGCCAAAATTGCCTTGAGAAGGTCTGGATTTTCTTGTGCTTTTTCGCCAACCACAAAAAATGCAGCAGGAATATTATGATTCCCTAAAATGTTCAGCAATTGGGGAGTGTAGGCAGGGTCTGGCCCGTCATCAAAAGTAAGGGCAACCCCAGGAGAAAATTGTCTCTTCCAGCTTCCCAGGCCAAGACGATGGAGAAATAAATCAGGAAGAATGGTATACACAACCATAAAGAGTATGATTCCCAATAGGAGCCAAAGCCAGAAAATCATTCCTTTGTTCACCTCTATTATTAACCATTCAATTCGGTAGTTTCTTTCGATTTAACAAGTAGCTGAAACTCCAAAAAGCAACTATAGCAAGACCTCCAATCACTAACCAATACCACGTTTCTTTAGCCACGCCTAAAAATACTAAAGCAGTTCCCGCATAGTAAGGAATAATGCTGACCATCTGCGTCCAAAGATAAGGCCACAAATCCACTGAAGGGATTAAGCTGGCGATATAATTGACTGCAAATGCCGGAATAGGCAGCAGGCGGGCAATAAACAAACCAAAGGTTCCTCGCCGTTTCACCCATTGATTTACCGCTTCAAAACGCTCTTTGCTAATAATCTTTTGCAGAAGAAATTGCCCATAATGTTTAACAATAAAATAAATCAATAGGGAACCGAGGTTTGAGCCAACCCAGGCTAAAAGTGTTCCCCAAACTACACCGTAAATTTTAAGATACATTAACACCAGCCCTTCCGAGGGAATTGGTGTCATACTGAGTATGGCCATTAGACAGACAGCGAGTAGTACCCCTAACAGACCAAGGCTTTTTATCAAGGCAGACAGGGCATTGTGACGATCCAGATAGAAGAAGGCCACAATCAACAAGACAAAAATGGAACCTATCGCCAAAATAACCAAGTGTGATTTTCCAGAGCTTTGGGATTTCTTTAGAATCAGTTGTTTCATTAGTTTCTCCTAAACGGCAGTATTAGCTCCTGCAGGAAGGGCTGACGGTAACTCATAGATTAGATTAAGAATAGCCTTAACAGCACGTTCTGCTGAGTGCCCTGGAAAAGCATGTGCTGAAGACAACCTCATTTTGTCAGTAATATCCCGATTTTCAATGAGTTCTTTAACAATACTTTGCATTTCTTGCTGGGTATAAGCGATTTTCCCTGCTCCAATAGCTTCAATGTAATTTGCATTATTTTCTTCTTGCCCAGGAATAGGTTTATAAATAATCATGGGTAAATGCTTCGTCAAGGCCTCGGATACCGTTAGTCCGCCAGCTTTAGTGATTATGGCATCAGATGCTGTCATTAATACATCGATATTATCGACAAAATTAAAGCGTACAATAGGATTTCTAGCCTCTTCTAAAACAGAATCGAGGGAGTTATAAAGCCGCTGATCTTTCCCACAGACGACGATCCCCTGAATTGGTGCATCCGCGGCGGCAATATATTTGCACATCCACTTGATGTTACTGAGAACTCCATAGGCTCCGCCCATGATCAAAAAAGTAAAACGATCATTTTTGAGCCCTAAATCTTTGCGTACCTCCTGATGATTTAAGATACGATCAAAATTAGGACTCACTGGGATTCCTGTTAACTGAATAGATTTTGGGTTAATTCCTCTTTCAACAAGACCATCGCTTACTTGTGAACTGCCAACAATATACATATCCACACCGGGATGAATCCATTGACAGTGAGTCGTATAGTCAGTGATTACAGTTACTAGGGGAATATTTAGTTCTCCGCTGCTTTTAAGCTCAGCAAGCAGCCCGGAAATGGTTGGGTAAGTACAAATAATAAGATCAGGCTGTAAACTATAGACATAGTCCGTTAATTGTTTTCGGCCAATTTTATTAATAAGTCTTTGAAATATTGAATCATAGGTGAGGTTTTTAGTGCTATGGTAGAAAGTTCCCCAAAGTTTTGGGGCACACTTGATAATACTTATATAAGAACTCTTAATCATTCGGTTAACAACATTATTGTATAACCCCATGTAATCCTCATGAATGATTTCTACGGAAGGTTTTATATCCTTAAAGGCCTGAATTAGCGCTTCTGCAGCCATAATATGTCCAGCTCCAAAGCTTGCTGAAAAGACTAGAATTCGCAATGACCTCATAATTTAAACCTCCTGCATTTAGAATTTGTTTTCTATATTAGTAAAAATATACTATACAAGCCTTAAATTCACCTTAAATTTGATTAAAAAGACTTCTCAAGTAGTATGACTGAAGAGGTGAATAATATGCGTTTGACTCAAACTCAAGCACCTCTGCCACGGCTAACATAACACCAATCTAAAGAGGCTTTTCATGCATATTTTATGAACCAATTACATATTAAAAAGCCTGTTCCTGATTTGAATGCGCAGGAACAGGCTTTTTAACGTAACATTCCATATCATGCCTTAAACAAAAATTGACGCTCATTCCTGCGGCGACTTAATCATCTCACAATTATTCTTACCTGACTATGAGCCGGCAAACATGCTGCATAGTATAGCAGGGTATGATACATATTATTAAAAAATTTAATTTCTTATGGAGGGACAGATGAAAGAGCACCACCTCGACTTAACAACTCCTGAAATTGCGAGTTTATGGAAAATATATATGCAGAACATCTCCCATTTATATGTGTTCAGGCATTTTGAGCAACATATACAGGACTCCGAAATAAAGCCATTAGTGACAGAGCAAATCTATTTACTGCAAAAATTCACAGTCAGAATTAAAGAGATCTTTACAGAGGAACATTTTCCCATACCAAAGGGGTTTTCGGATTATGATTTAAATCTTTCCGCACCTTCACTATACACTGACCTTTATGGCTTAAGCTATGTCTATCGATTTAACCAAATGGTTTTTAGTGACTATGCTACAACCATTACAAAAGTAGCCCGGGAGGATGTTGTTGAATTCTTTTATGAATGTTTAAATTTGAGCGGTGCCTTATTTAAGAAAGCATTAAATCTTATGTTGTCCAAAGGAATTTATGATCGGCCCCCCAAAATTCCCTATCCCCGCCAGGTAGAGTTTATACATGAAAGAGAGTCTCTCTTAGAAACATGGTTTGGTGAGCATCGCCCCTTAAATGCTATGGAATTAGGTGAGATATTTTACATTATTGAGAGAAATTACATCGGCATGCTGATGTTAATGGGCTTCATTCAAGTGATGCGTGACAAAGAGATTAAAGACTATCTTATTAAGGGAAAAGACCTCGCGCAAAAGCAGATTGACATCTTTAATAAAATCCTCAAGGAAGAACACCATCTGGGCAATTTGCCGGTAAGCATGGAAGTAACGGATTCAACAATCTCACCTTTTTCAGATAGGTTAATTATGTTTCTGGTTGCTACCTCAGTTACGGCAGGTATCTATTTATGCGCCTACGCCATGTCCCTTTCCTTCAGAAAAGATTTAGCTGTACACTATGCCGCCCTAATGGTGGAAATATCCAGATATGGTGAAGAAGGCATTAAGTTGATGATTAAAAGAGGCTGGATGGAACAGCCGCCGGAGTCCTTTGACAGAGAAGCTTTTCAGCATTAAAAGCAAAAACCGGAATATAAAAAAGACGCAGATAAGCGGTTTTTTTATCCCAAAATCGAAGATCCGAAAAACGGGGATGATTCTCCCACAGGAGCGACACCATGCCCTCCCAGGCTAGATCTTAAACCGAACGTAAACGGTTGTTCCCTGTGAACCGCTTTCTATATCAATGGAAGGGTCTGGAGTAAACCTCTTGACCCTTCCATTTTTCAGGATATGCTGCATTTCAATGCTATTTTTGTGGTGTATGTGTACTTTTCATAAATTCGGAATGCACTTTTTGTAATAGCTCTGGAATTTCTAATGTCTGCGGACATTTTTCCGCACAGATCCCACAAGATATGCATTGATCAGCGCCGGACCCTGCGGGAACTAAATTGCTTTGATACACTACCGTATCGATGAAATGGGATTTCATAAGCTGTTGGCTATTGTATAGCTTAAATATTTCCGGAATAGTAACACCTTGCGGACAGGGCATACAGTACCGGCAACCGGTGCAGCCAATGCTGTTTTTGGCTTCATAAGCCTCACGAATCATTTTAATTAAGTTTAAATCTTCTTCTGACATAACATTGGGAGCCGAATGTTCAAATATGCTCAGATTATCCTTCAATTGCTGTAAATTGCTTGTACCGCTTAGAATAACCGATACTTCCGGCATGTTGTAAAGCCATCTGAAACACCACTCCACCAAAGAACGCTTTTCAGGATATTGATTGATTAAATCCTGTGCTTCCAGGGGAACGGTATTTAAGATATAGCCACCTCGCAGTGGTTCCATAATTACCACTGCGAGCCCTTTATCAGCTGCGTAATGCAAGCCTTCGACACCAACTTGTTGTTTTACATCCAGGATATTAAGCTGAATTTGAGCCATCTCCCAATCATAGGAGTCAACAATTTCTTTGAATGCTTTTAAAGTATTGTGAATAGAGAAAGCTTTATGAACTATTTTACCTTTTTCTACCATTCTATCCAAAAAAGTAAGACCATCAAACCGCTTGACTTTTTCCCAATGGCCATGATTCATATTATGCAGAAGGTAGACATCAATATGGTCTGTCCCAAGCCTCATCAATTCTTCATCGAGATATTTTTCAAAGTCTTCATGTTTGTTGATATTCCAAATAGGGCTTTTCGTCGCTAAGAAAGTTTTGTTTCTGTAGCCATTCTTTAAAGCCTTTCCTGTAATGATTTCACTGTCTTTATAGATAAAGGCAGTATCCAGATAATTCACCCCATGATCGATAGCATAACGTACCATTTCAATAGCTTCTTTTTCTTCTGATGGAAAGCGCATGCAGCCAAGGCCGAATCGGGATACTTTCATCCCTGTTTTCCCATAGGATACATATTCCATTTTGTTTCACTTCTTTCTGATCTAAAGTGTCATATCATCTTATTATACATACTAAAGTGGACTCTAAGTCAATAGTTCCTCGCCATTAGATTTTCCATACTTCCGGCAGCAAAAGGCTAAGGTCAATAAGCGAAGTCAGATCGCTAACTTGATAGCGATCTGACTTCGCTTATTTTTTAAACTTTTCCCGTTCCTTTAAGTCACCAGTGGGCGCCGCCATTTTATTACATGGAATAGCGATGCCGGATTTGTAAGCTTTACCCTTTAATTTGGCGATATAAATCATCTAAGAATGCCTTTTCCTTGTCCCCGGCATCTACCAACGGAAGTCTTACTCCGCCGGCCTCGATTCCCTGGTACTTCAACAGGTATTTAACGGGTACAGGGTTTGTAGTAACGAACATTCCTTTAAACATAGGCAAAAGCTTCAAATGCCATTTGAGAGCAGTTTGAGTATCCCCTGCGAACCAGGCATCGACCATGCTTTTCATTTCATCTCCAACCACATGTCCGGCAACACTGATGATACCGTTGCAGCCTAAAGCAAGCATGGGCAGGGTTAGAGAGTCGTCGCCACTGTAGACAGCAAAGTTCTCCGGTAAGATGCGTTTCAATTCGCTGACTTGATCCATCATCCCGCAGGCTTCTTTAAGGGCTGTTATATTAGGAATTTCACTGAGTCTGAGCACTGTTTCCGGTAGCATATTAATAGACGTTCTGCCCGGAATATTATAAAGCATGAGAGGCAGCGGTGTGGCTTCGGCTATAGTTCGAAAATGCTGATACAAACCCTCTTGTGATGGTTTGTTGTAATAAGGCACGACCGCCATCAGCCCATCGACTCCAAGGGCAGCGGCTTTTTTAGCCAAAGCAACACTTTCAGCAGTGGAATAGGAACCTATCCCTGCAATAACAACTCCTCGAGGTCCAACAGCCTCTTTAACCACTTTGAATAATTCCAGTTTTTCTTCTGAGGAAATTGTCGGTGACTCTCCCGTTGTCCCTGCAACAACAATTCCATCATTTCCGTGATCAATCAAGTGTAAAGCTAATTGCTTTGCTGCTTCATAATCAACCTCTAATTGTTCATTTAATGGGGTGACCATCGCTGTTAGTATTTTTCCAAAAGACATATTTCCACTCCTTACCTCTTATTACACTTATTATGTCTGCACATTTAGCAAGGTCCCAACATTCCTAGCTTTAAGTTTTATCACTTTTGTATATAACCTTGCCACTGCTGATTAGAAAACTAGGCTGGTGCCTGAAGACACTGTCTTTGTACGTATTAGCCTTCTTGCAGCCTTTAGGCGAAGGCAGCCGCCATAGTTGCACTTATGCTTCAGAAAGTATATACCTTTAGGTTATGCTTTCTGATTAGTATAAAAAAACAAGGCGCTGCTTATGCTAACGCCTTGTTATATACAAAACTAATAAATTAAATAATGCACATAAAACGATAGCTCTTCACCGATAAACGGTGACAGTTCCAGAACTCTTAATCCGGGAACCAGGCATGAATTTGAGAGAAATCCACCCTTCGGAGCCATCCCCTTTCTCTAAGCATCACAGGTATCTCCCAACCTCAGCTTAGTTACTCTTGTTTGACCCACCTCTATCTTCTGTTATTCAACTAATTTGATTATATCGAAAATCTTCCACATGTGCAATCGTTTATTTCCACTTCTATAAATTCAGCTCAAAAGTCTGCTCAATTAAATCTTTTCCCCAGGCATGATTTTCGTGGGCTGACACTTTTCTGAACCCCGCCTTCGTATACATTTTTATTGCCTTTTGTTGGTCTTCCGTGTTCTCCAAGAATAGGGTTTTATAGCCCTTTTCTCTGGAGTATTGCAAGGCTTCCTTCAACATTTTTTGGCCAATACCCACTCCCCGGTATTCCGGCCGGAGTATAAACCATCTGAGCTGAGCTTTCTCAGCCGAATGTCCGACGATAGCAATGGCACCTATCATCTCTCCATTTAATTCAGCAAACCAAAACCTGTCCTTATTAGGACTATAGTTTTCGAAAAAGTTGTAAAAGGTCTTACAGACATAGCCTTCAAAAAAATGGTTGTACCCACATTCATCGGCATAAATCCGACCATGCAGGTGAATCAGCTGCCCAACATCTCCAGGCTGCAAATCAGATCGCAAAGTAAATTTATTATTTTTAAAAGAATCTCTTGCCAGGGCACTTTCAATGCCTTGCATACTTTGAACGAGATTTTTTTGCTTTTCTTCCCCTAATTCTCTAATCATCTCAAGGATTTGTTGATTAGATCGCTCATCCAGTTTGGCCATAGTCTCTTTTCCATATTCCGTCGGATAAAGGTAATACAGTCGACCATCCTCGGCAGACTGTTCTCTATAAATTAAACCTTCTTTTTCAAAGCGTTTTAAAATCCTGCTTAGATAACCTGCGTCAATTCTTAGTTCCTCTCTTAATCGTTTAGCCGTGCAATTCTCAATATGTCTAATTTCATATAATATGCGGGCTTCTGACAGTGAGAAGTCGCTCTCCAGCATGTGCCGATCTAAAAGTCCAAGGATATTTGTGTAAAAGCGGTTAAACTTGCGAATGGTATGTACTAACTGCGTGTTGATTGCATTCATAGTGTTGCCTCCTCCATATTTCGTTTAAAATTACCACATTAACTTGACATAGTCAACTAATTTCAGCTAACTATATCAAGATATTTATAGATGACTATGGTTTCGCGGCCACGCGCCACATTTGTGGACTACACCATTTCCCTGAAAATGAGTCACGTCTTTTTTTGTATAGGATTAGAAAAGGACTTAACCACTAAAGGTTAAGTCCCTGCTCTTAAATTATCCATGATACTGCTTATACATTTCTTCATTAAAAGGAGCTTTTCGATTAGGACACTCTAGTTTGAGACACAATTGACAGCTTTCAAATGAACTTTCTTTGAAAAAACGTATACCAGATACGGTTTTTACCGGCAATAAAAGGCAGCTTTCTGTAAGATGAACGCCGATTAACTCTTCGACATTTCCTAAAAGTTTAAATAGCGGTCTTTGTTCCGTGATTGGCCAGTCCGGAAGTGAGCCTGGGTTCATATTGGAAGCATGTTCTAAATTAAAGATTTTATCAATTTGTGACATTAAAGCTTGACGTGCATTTTGCAGAACCATTTCCTTAATTGTATCCACACAATAGACTGTAAAATAGTCATCAAATTGTTTTGACCATTCCTCGATCTCCACCCCACATGTTGCCACAAAGGGAAAGACCATGTAATTTTCACCGATGTTTTTTCTCAAAATTTTGCTTGTAAATTTAATTCCTTCAATTGTAACAAAATTATCGCCCTTTTCTTCGATAAGAGTACTTTTGTAGATTCCTTTTGGCCGGGCAATTTGCTGCGCCTCAGCTACCAGTTTTGCGACTTCTTCGTAAAAAGAACTGTCTTCTTTAAGACGTAACTTCTTGCAAAGTATTTCCAGGTCAATTTGGCAGGGAATATTATTTAGAACGACAGCATCCATAAAGGCATCCTCCTTACAACAAGCTAACTAACCCCAATAGGATTAATAATTTTATAAGAATTCTGGAATGTTTCTTAAACTCCTTCTACGAAAACTCTCCAAACCAAGAAAATTTAAAATTTAACTAAAATTAATAATCTGCTGCTTTCCTTCTTTTTTAATGTTCATATCGCCGCGGCTGCTGACAAAAATACTGGTTTTCTTTTTTCCCCTTTTCGTATTATACTCATAGTACAATTTTTCAGGAGGCCAAAAATGACGGATATATTTACTTCAAAACCTAACACAGACTTATCGGGAATCCACATTGTTGTGACTGGTGCTTCAAGCGGCATCGGGCTGGCCATGGCAGAGGGGCTTCTTCGTTCGGGAGCTACAGTTGCTTTAGCATCCCGGCCGGGAGTAAAATTGAATAATCAAATTAAACGGCTTGCATCATCGGGTCTGGATGCCTATCCTTTGCCCTTAGATGTTCGTTCAGAAACATCGGTTGCCGATGCCGTTCATTGGGTAGAAAAAACATGGGGAAAACTTGACGTTTTAGTTAATAACGCCGGCATTGGCATGCAAACCGTCAATAAGCGCTTCCTCATCGAACCGCAGCCTTTTTTCCAGGTTACCCCTGAAGGATTCCGCAATCTGATTGACACCAATCTCACAGGTTATTTTCTGGTTGCCCGGGGATTTGCTCCTCTCATGATTAAACAGGGCTATGGAAAAATCATCAACATTTCCATGAATCATGAAACTATGAAACGCCAAGGCTTTATCCCCTATGGGCCATCTCGCGCCGCAACTGAATCACTGTCCTATATCATGGCCGCGGACCTTCAGACCTATGGAATTACTGTCAATATGCTGCTTCCCGGCGGAGCAACGGATACCGGGATGATTCCCGAAGAATTTAGGCGACAGATTACATTCCCGCTGCTGCGCCCCAGAGTAATGATCGAGCCTATTATATTCTTAGCTTCCAGCAAGTCCGATGGTATAACCGCTGAACGAATATCTGCCCTTGAATTTTCCCAATGGCTTAAGGAGCGGGAAACTCTTAATTAAGGGCAGATTGGACTGGAAGAAAGTCCGAATTTAAGAATAAAAGGAGTGCCAGGTTTGAAATATCCCTCTGCTATAGCTGCAAAATTTTTAAAACGGCCTAATCGATTTATTGCTCATGTACTGCTAGACAACCATGAAGAAATTGTTCATGTTAAAAACACCGGGCGCTGCAAGGAACTGCTCCAGGAAGGCAATGTGGTAATTCTAGAAGAAAGCAACAATCCCAAACGGAAAACCAAGTACTCCCTGATTGCTGTCTATAAAGGGAATCTCCTGATCAATATCGATTCTCAAGTTCCCAATACTGTGGTCTATCAGGGTATCCAAGATGGAAACGTCAAAGAGCTTCATGATGTCACTGTGTTGTCCAGAGAGGTGGTTTTCGGCAATTCCAGATTTGACTTATACTTTGAAACTAAGGAGAAAAAGGGTTTTATCGAGGTAAAGGGTGTGACTCTGGAAACCGATGGTATCGCCATGTTCCCGGATGCTCCCACTCTCAGGGGTACCAAACATCTTTATGAAATGGTGAAAGCTGTGGAAGCAGGGTATGCCGGTTATGTTGTCTTTCTCATTCAGATGAAAGGGGTTAAATATTTTAAACCCTTTGAAATAAGAGACCCGGAATTCACAAAGGCCCTAAAGCTTGCCGCTGAAAAAGGCGTAAAAGTCCTGGCCTATGATTCTATAGTCTCTGAGGACGAGATAACCCTGGGGACTCCGGTAGATGTTCGAATCTAAAAATAACAACGCGTTGTTATTTGCACTTTCAGAGAATAATAGCCATTAAGCGCATTTTTAGGCAACTATAGATAAACAAAAGGCTCTGTTGCATGTTGTTGCAGCAGGGCCCTATATTTTTTAGAGCATTCCCAAGTAGTATGTTACTAAGCTTTTAAATTCCCCGTAGCCTCGAAGTTATTTACTTTCCAAGCTCCCTTTTCCTTTTTCACGACAAGGGTATAGACGGTGCTGAAAGGAGTTCCGCTTTTAATGGTATTTGTCTTGTTGTTCTTGTTTAATTCATTAAAGAATTTTTCTGCAGCACTGTCAAGGCAGGTCCTGACATTATAAACAACTACCGCTTGCTCTGGGTCGGTACTAAAGGTAATTGAGATAAACTCACAGTCTTCAAACTTGGATTTAATTTTATTCTCATTAAACAGTTTTATGGTTTTTTGTTCGTCATTGTTCTTTACAAGCTCGATCAGGTGGTTCATAGTATAGAGATGGTACTCTGCCCTACCGTCCAAATGTTCATAGTCACGGTTGTTTAAAGCCTTGGCAAATTCTTGGGCTAATGCTCTTATAGCTTCTTCCTCTGGATTGTCTGTTAATTTTTTAGGCCTGCTCTTAACCTGATTATCCTTGTGGTTTGTCCTTTCATCAGAAACAGGCATGGATTCTTCAACTGCTCCTAGGATTTTCCGCAATATATCCAGCTTGCTCAATGGTCTCATCCTTTCAAACTCTTCTGAAACTCAAGCTGCTATAGCTTATGAAGAATAAGAGCATTAGGAGGCTTGGTTACGATCCGATTTTTGAGTTTATTACTTCCAGAAAAGCCCTTGCCTTGTTCTGCCTAGGACAACAATGATGTGACTTAAGCCTTACTCCGTAAAACCCCTTTTTTGCATGTCGGCGGCGTTGCAGAAAAGAGCCATCCCTGTCTTCATTCTCTTAAAATTAAGCTTTTCATAAAATTGTTCTTTGCCGGGGGCAGCATATAATATGAGATTGCAGTTTTGAAGTGACTTTTTAATACTGTCCACAATCATTCTTCCAATCCCTTGACCCTGGTACTCCGGCAATATTGCTACATCGTAAATGGCACCTTGATATGCCCCATCTGAAATTGCCCTGCCAAAGCCAATTAATCTGTCGTCGTCAAAAATAAACACTACTGTATGGCTATTTTCAAAAGCTTTCTTATGAATTTCCGCTGCATAGGTGGCCATGCCAACCATTTTTAAAGTTCCAGACACTAAATCCCAATTAATATTTGCACAATCAAATTGAATCTTTAAATTCATGGTTTCCTCCTTCAAATTAACTACACTTAAACTATTGGAGGTTTGATAATGGATACTAGATTTAACCAGTACCCTCTTCCCTCATTCGCCAAAGATTTTATTAACCATCTTGCCGTAACCAATAAATCGAAATCCACTCAAGTTGCCTATACCTATGAACTATGTATGTTTTTCCAGTATTTATGCGGCTTAATGCCAGATTTCCCTTCTTCTTCATCAGATATTCAGCTGTCAGACATGGCAAGGGTCGGTCATCGGCATATTGAGTCCTATTTAAGCTGGTCCAATACTGAACGAGCTAATGGCTCTCGTGCTCTGGCCCGAAAACAAACCGTTATAAGGTCATTATACCGGTACTTGCTTCGTGAAGAAATGATACATAAAGATATTACCATAAAACTAGATCCCATTAATATAAACCAAAAACTTCCCAAAGCATTGGAGCCTAACGAGATTGCGGATTTAACGGATGCTTTGGAAACTGGTATAGGATTATCAGAAGGCCAGCTCAAATATCACGTCTATACCGAGAAAAGGGATTATGCCATTGTTCTTACGCTGATCGGCACAGGGCTGCGCTTATCGGAACTTTGTAACCTTGATATCAGCAAGACAAATCTTAATAAAGGTTATTTTGAGATCCTCCGCAAGGGGAATAAAGAAACAGTTATTTATTTTAACGAGGATGTGGGCCAAGCCCTGAATGATTATTTGCTCAATGAACGCCCTCGCTATGTCCGCCAAGATGTTGATGCCCTCTTTTTATCTATGCAGGGAAAGCGCATCAGTAAAAGAGCGGTGCAAAATCTTATCGCGAAATACATGACCATCCTCAAAACTCTTGGCCATAACACAGAGGGCTTTAGTGTCCATAAGATGAGATCCACATTTGCTACGCTGCTCCTGCGCGAAACAGACAACTTGGCCATTGTTCAGGATGCTCTTGGCCATTCGGATCCCAGAACCACAAGAATTTATGCCAAGGTGCTGGATGAGCAACTTAAGCAAGCAGCCAACCTGATAAAATTTAAATAACAGTAAACATGGGTAAGGTTTTAACGGTATTTTGTTTCAATAAGCTTAAATGATAGTGGTTCGGAGGAATGAGTTTGAAGTCGATTCTGCTTGGAATATTAGCGTCGTTCTTTTTTGCAGTAACCTTTGTCTTAAATCGGGCTATGGATTTATCCGGCGGGAGTTGGGTATGGAGTGCAGTTTTAAGATATTTTTTCATGTTACCCTTTCTGGTAATCATTGTTATGACGAGAGGAAATCTTAAACCTCTATTATCGGCTTTGCACAGCAGACCTTTAGCTTGGCTGGGTTGGAGTACTGTTGGCTTCGGATTATTCTATGCACCTCTTTGTTTTGCAGCAGCATACGGACCTGCTTGGTTGGTTGCCAGCATGTGGCAAATTACCATTGTGGCCGGTTCCCTCCTTGTTCCCTTTTTTGCTAAAGAAACTGCCGGCAAGTCTTGGTTCCATAAAATCGGTTCTACCCTACCTCTGCGCGGCTTAGCCCTTTCCCTGCTTATTTTAATGGGAGTAGTCCTCATACAAATCCAGCAGGCCCGGACACTCAACGGCAAGGACATCTTTTATGGAGTTTTTCCCGTTCTGCTGGCAGCCTTTGCTTACCCTTTAGGAAATCGCAAGATGATGGAAGTGTGCGGGGATGATATTGATACTTTTCAAAGAGTCCTGGGAATGACACTGGCCAGCCTTCCCTTTTGGTTTGTGTTATCCGCCCTCGGCATGGCGGAGATTGGCCTTCCCAGCCTGAATCAAGCATCTCAGAGCCTGATCGTGGCTCTGTCTTCAGGAGTCATTGCCACAACACTCTTCTTCTCGGCAACGGATATGGTGAAGGGCGATGTACATAAACTGGCTGCAGTGGAAGCGACTCAATCAGGAGAAGTGATTTTTGCTCTGTTGGGAGAATTAATAATTCTTCATGGGGCATACCCAACGCTTTGGTCCTTAGCCGGTATGGGCCTTGTCATCTTAGGTATGATTTTACACAGTGTCTGTGGGTCTGAAAATTAACACACCCGGGCTAAAAAGATCCTATTGCAGTTACTAAAGCAATAGGATCTTTTTTAATCCCAGGGAAATTATAATTTATTAATGAAAAGGCGCACTTTTCCCAGGGTACATAGGGGATACTGTTTTCTTTCCCTTTCTGCGGAAGGTCATCTTTAGACTATCCAGCAATGAGTAGACGACAGGGACAACAAAGAGGGTTAACAACGTTGAAGTAATCAAGCCGCCAATAACGGCATGCCCCATGGGCGCACGCATTTCAGCCCCAGCACCCGAACCAATAGCAACCGGAATCATGCCGAAGATCATGGCCAGGGTTGTCATCAGAATAGGTCTTAAGCGGACGGCCCCGGCTTCAATAAGTGCCTCTTTGACCTCGAATCCTGCTTTCATTTTCTGCTTCGTAAAGTCAATGAGCAAAATACCGTTTTTGGCTACCAGTCCCATCAGCAGGATGATCCCGATGAGAGATAAAATACTCAGCTCACTGCCGGCAATGTAAAGCCCCAGAACAGCACCGATCAAGGCCATTGGCAGAGAGAACATGATGGCGATGGGGTCCAAAAAGCTTTCAAACTGCATAGCCATAACCAGGAACATGAACATGATGCCCATCAAGAGAGCCGTGACAAGACTGCTGAAACCCTCCTGCATGGTTTCGTTCATTCCCCCAACCTTGACAATAACGCCTGCAGGAACTTCCATCTCATTCTCCAGCTTGTTGGTATAACTGTTTAAAAAGTCCCCAGTGGGTATTCCTTCCACATTAGCAGAAAGTTCAATTTGAACTAATCTATCATAGCGGTGGATTGTGGAATAGGATGTAGAAAGTACTTTTTGCGATACATTGGCTAGAGGAATCATTTGATCATTTGAGCCATTGACATAGATCCCATCTAAATTATCTAAGCTCTTTCTCTGATCGTCTTGCAAGGACACTCGTACGTTATACCTGTCACCAGCCCATTCAAATTTGCCCGCATCAATCCCGTCGAATAGCGCCTGGATGGTCGCAGCCGCCAGGGATACATTAACTCCCAGATCTGAGGCCTTATCCCTGTTTATCTCTAATTTGGTTTCGGTTTTGCCCGTTTTAAGATCCAGGGCTACATCTTTGGCATGGGGATCCTGACTTAGCAGTCGTTTAGCTTTCAGCGCGAAAGCCTGCATGGACTCCATGTTAGTCCCCATGATTACAAAAGAGACATCCTTTCCTTCGTTAGGTCCTAAAGAACTTGCTTTAACTGCCAGTTCAATTCCCGTAATTCCTTTTAAATCCTCTCTCATTTCTGAAGCAATCTGTTGTGAGGATTTTTCACGCTCTTGTTTTTCCGTTAATTTAGCATAAATTGAAATTTTGTCGGAACTGACCGTGGTGTACATATGAGTTACTTCAGGATACTTTTTGAGTTTTGCTTCGATTTCTTTAGCTTTTTCCCCCACCGTCTCCAGTGTCAAACCGGAGTCCGTACCGGCACTTATATTAACACCCCCAGCGTCGGTGGATGGGATAAAGCTGAAGCCCAACATGGGAATGATCCGCATACTTGCCGCAAATATGATAATGGTAACGATGATAGTGATAAGACGGTGATTAAGAACAACCTTTAAAATTTTAGAATAGGTGGTTCCCAGCAAATCAAATTTGTCGTTAAACCAGTCCAGAAAGTGACCGACAAAGGTCTTTTTCGTCTTCTGCTCAGGTTTTAACAATCGGGAAGACATCATAGGCACTAAAGTGAAAGAAATAAACAAAGAAACCAGCATGCTAAAAGCTACGGTGAGTCCAAATTCTACAAAATACTTGCCGATAATTCCCGAAACCATGGCGATAGGAACAAAGACCGCCACCACGGCAAAGGTCGTTGCCAATACCGCTAAGCCGATTTCCGAGGTTGCCTCCTGGGCTGCCTGCATGGGAGACTTACCCATATGTAAATGTCGAACAATATTCTCGATCACCACAATAGCATCGTCAATCAACAAGCCTACCGCTAAAGACAGGGCCATAAGGGACATAGTGTTCAGAGAAAAATTCATAACCTTCATGGCAATAAAGGTTGTCACAATGGAGGTTGGTAAAGAAATTCCGCTGATGAGGGTACTTTCCCACTCCCTTAAGAAAACAAAGACAATAATAATCGCCAGTACACAACCTTCAAGGATTGTTTTTACGACTTCGTTTACTGAGTCACGGATAGACACGGAATTATCTGCCACAACATCAATGCTCATCCCTTGAGGCAGATTTGCCTTGATAAAATCTAATTGTTTTTTAACATTATCCGATACCAACACTGTATTCGAGCCTGACTGTTTGATGATATCGATCCCAATAGCCTCTTTGCCGTCATAATAAGAAATACTGTCTTTGTCTTTAATTCCGTCAGATACTGTGGCAACATCACGGACTTTAATCTCACGCCCTGAACGTTCTCCAACGGTAATATTGTAAAAATCCTCGAGACTTTTGACTTTGTTATCTGTTCGGAGGGATATTTCACTTTGTCCATCTGTCACCTTGCCGGCGGGTACTTCCAGATTGCCGCTCTGAATGGCGCTAACCATTTCCGCCGGAACCAAACCATACTCGGCCAGCTTCTCCAGATCCACCTTGATCTTAATTTCCCTTTCTTCTTTGCCGTATACCTTCACTGAGCCAACGCCGCTCACAGTATATAGGCTCTTGGTGATGACATCATCTACGATCTTAGACTTAGCCCGATTGTCCAAGGTTCCGCTGACTGCCAGTGATAAGATAGGAGTTGCTGAAAAATCATATTTTGCAATAATAGGTTCTTCGATATCACTGGGGAGACTTTTTCGTATAGAACTGACTTTATCCCGTACTTCCTGGGCCGCCACATCCGGCGATTTTGCCAAGTCAAATTCAACGATGACATTGCATGCCCCTTCACTGATATTTGTATAAATATGCTTTACACCGGATATTTGGCCTATGGCTTCTTCTACTTTCTTAGCTACATTGGTCTCCATCTGGTCGGGAGCAACCCCATGCTGTTCTATGGCTACCGTTACATAGGGAAAGTCTGCCTGGGGCATGTCATTAATACTTAATCCTTGATAGCAAAGCATTCCCACAACAATGAACACAATGATAATAACGGTTATAAATACAGGCCTTTTTATACTAATATTTGTTACAAACATACCCTTGTCCCCCTATTCTGAAACCACCGTGATTTCATCACCCTCTTGAAGCATGTTGAGGTTTGTCGAGATAATGGATTCATTTCCTTTTAGGCCTGATTTAATCTCTGCTTGATTGTTTGCCAGATTTCCCACGGTTACTGTCTGTTTTTTCACAACCCCGTTATCATTTATGTAGACATAATAATTTCCCTCGTTGCCAATAATCACGCTAACCGGGATCACAAAACTCTGGGTTTTAGTATCATCCGTCAGCATAACCTTCGCAAATACCCCCGGTCTTAAGGACAAGTTTTCATTATTCAACTGTATCTTCACCTTAAAGGCGCGAGAGGATGGATCGGCAGAGGGGGTAATGCTTTTCACAACACCCTCATAAGCAGTATCATCTTCATTAAGCTTTACTGTAGCCTTTTGTTCAATTGTTATGTTTTGAATCAAGGCCTGATCTACCTCAATAGAAGCATCAATCAAGGCGATATCCTTAACCGTTCCTAAAACATTTCCCGGAGTGAGGAATTGCCCAACACTGACATTTTTCCCATCCATAACCCCGCTGATTGGAGCCCGTACTACCATATCAGCCAATGTCGTTTGCAGATTATCAATAGTGGTCTGTGCTGCTTGAATCGCTGCCTGACAGGAAGCTTCATCCGCCTTCACCATTTTCAGAGAAGTTTCTGCGTTTTCCAGTTCAACTTGGGCAACAGCCCCCTGTTCTACTAAGGTTTTTATACGATCATAGGATCGCTGACTACTCTCCAGGTTGGCCTCCGTCTTTAGCATAGCAGCTTTAGAAACCTCTAACTGGCTTTCAGCGGTCTTGATCTGATTTTTTGTATCCTGATCATCTAACTGGACAAGGGGCTCACCCTGGGTAACTTGCTTCCCATCATCAAATAATACACTGATGACTTTGCCGCTGTTTTTTGAAGACACGATCCCTTCCTGATCAGCTTCTATTGTTGCTTTATAGTATGAGCCATCGCTTTGAGCTGCTTCTTTTGGCGTGATGACTTTCACTGCAACCTTGTTGCTTGTAACCGCTGCAGCACTTCCCTTATCCTTGGCTGCATTGATAGATAGAGATCCAAATTCATGAAAAAATGCAACCCCGCCAATAAAAATAATAACGATAATTAACCCTAAGACCACTCTCTTTTTACTCATATATTCACCCCTCATTAAATTGAACCACTAGTAATTTCGCTTCATTATGTTAAATCTATTCTTACTTGTCAATATCATTTTAGTAAAATATTCATAGGAGAACAGATAACTTTAACCCCGAGTTAATACTCAGGGTTTGTACCATGATATACCTTAAATTATATGTTGGCTATTAATTCAATACTTCTAAAATATCCTGGGGTGAATGAGCAATATAATCGGGGGGTTCCTCAATGATCATCTCCTTCAAATCGTATCCCCAGTCAACCCAAATAATAGGTATCCCTAATTTTTTACAAGCTTTAATATCTCTTAATTCATCACCAACAAAGATCGCTTCTGAAGGCTGCACTTTGTGTATGGCAAGCACTTTCTTAATATACTTTTCCTTGCCTAACAAACTGGTACAACAAATGATGGTATCGATTACCTCAAGTTGGGCTTCTCGAAAATAATCACTAATGTTATTTTCCGAATTAGATGAAACAATGGCTAATTGATTGCCACTTTTTTTCAATCCCAGTAATAACTCTCTCATCCCCTTCACCATCTTTATGCCCTTAAGTGAATGCTTATAAAGCTTAGTAAAGTCTCCAATAAATAAGGGCAGCTTATAGAGGGGAATATGCAGAGCCTTAAAGCGGTCAAGTAAAGGAAGCCGCTGTATGTTCCTGATATCGTCGACTTTCTGTGTCCCATATTTATCAGCAAGTTTGTTATAAATAGCGACGGAGACTTCCTTTGAATCCACCACAGTTCCATCAAAGGTAAGGATGATTAATTTTACCATTTAGATACTCCCTTTTTAAGATGGATTTATACGTACTTAATGTATATGCTGACTCTGAGATTTAAATCATTTTATCCAGCTTTTCAGGATCGATAGGATAGCCGATCTCCCGAGCGGCATCCATCATAGCTTCAATATTTCTTAAAGGCGTTTCAACAGGCAAGCTACAGCCCGACATAATAACATAGCCTTTGGGAGAATCCCAGGCCTGCTGCACGCACTTTACCACCGCCTCCCGAACGTCGGCAGGAGTGCCTGCATACATCACATTTGAGGGGTCCACATGTCCCAATATTTTAACCCTGTCTCCGATCTGTTCCTTGCATTTTTGCAGATCAACTACATTATCCACACTGAATCCGGCAATACCCATGGCCACCACATCTTCCCATATCTTTTCGGTCTTTCCGCAAATATGCATGGTCACAGGTTTCCCTTTGGAATTAATGTATTCCACTAACTTTTTCACATAAGGTTCGCCAAATTCACGAAAATGCTTAGGACTTACTATGGTACAGGAAGACATGGGTTCAGAAATGGTTGGAGTAAGACCCAGATCAATGATCGCCTGAGCATATCTGAGACAAGTTTCTAAAGAAACCTGGCAAGCGCGATGAACAACCCCGGGATTCGTGAAAATCAGTTTGCTCATCTTCTCAATTCCTAATAAAAAGAAGGCATTAGTGAAAGGCCCGACAATCCCGCCGGCACAAGGGACTTCTTTTCCTAACTCATCGATTAAATATTTCATGGCTTCAATATGAATGGGCAAACGGCCGTCTTTATAGGGATCAGCCGCTTCCAAATTATCAATTTGGCTGAGATCACTGATGGCAGGAGATGCCAGGTCGGCAGTATTGTCTTCCGGAAAATGTATCTTGGCTCCCATTGCTTCTGCCCATGGAAACAAATCCGTGAATATTCTCACCCCATCATAACCAAAACGCCGATAAGAGGCGATTTGAGCATCGGCTATAAGCCGGGCATTACTATTAAATTCGGATATTTTGCAGCCATACACTCTGGCAACCCCATTAGCTACATTAGGGTTGCAGGGCAAGCGGTCCGCTGTTTCTCCTCTGGCAATAGCCTTCGCTCTTTCCATAGGAGTCATTTTGTCCTTCATAGTCTTAACCTTCCTTCACCAAATTCAAAGCTAAATTTGCGGCCTTGGAAGCATCATCTGCATAGTAGGCGCCGATTCTGTCGGCAAAACCTTTAGATATCGGCCCGCCGCCAACCATAACTTTGATTTTCTCTTGCAGCTTTTCTTTTTCTAAGAGCTGCATTACTTCTTGCATCCCTTCCATGGTGGTTGTCATTAGGGTAGATAGGGCAATAATGTCTGCCTGAATTTCTTTAGCCTTGACGATAAAGTCAATAGGCGGCACATCTCTGCCTAAATCCGCTACTTCAAAGCCTACCGTTTCCAACATGATCTTGACGAGGTTTTTGCCAATATCATGAGTATCTCCCTGAACAACCCCAATAACAGCTTTACGAGTGATATCACCTTCCCGCTTCTGCAAATGGGGTCGTAAAACATCTAAGCCGGCATACATGGCATCAGAACACATCAGCAGCTCAGGAATAAAGTACTCCTCCTCTTCGTATAAAACACCCGCACGATCCATCCCCTGGGCTAAACCTTGATTAATTCCTTCTAAAGGATTAAAGTGATTCTCAATATACCTTTGAGCAAGGTCTGCCGTCATTGCTTCATCCATATTGACAACAGAATCTGCTAATTCACTTAAAAATTTCTTCTTTAAATCCGACATACTTCGTCTCCTCTTCTCTTCACAAATTTGTCTATTGCCCGAAACAAATTAACAGAGACCTTAGGCACTGGCGATCATTTCTATGAAAGCTTCAATCCGAACTCTTAGTTGCCCGATATCAGATTCTGAATAGTCCGTTTCAATTTGCAAGAAGGGACAGTTTTTCTTCGTCTGTAGGTATTTTTTCAAACTATGGGACTCAATGTTATAGGTATGACAGGCTTGCCAAGTAAGATCCACGACCCCGTCAATCTTGAATTCATCCACTAATTGTTCCAAAAGCTCATAGCGGTCCCTATTAGGTGACATGCAGGAACAGGGCGTTCTAAGATACTTTTCGGCTATTGCCAAAAGCGGGGGCTTTTCTTCATCGACTTGGTCATACACTGCTTTATATCCTCCGCAGCTTTCAAAACACACAACATTTCCGCCGCTTGCTTCGATTATCTCTACAACTTTGTGCGAGCCGATCCCAACAGGAACCCCGGTTAACAATAGTCTTGGCGTCTTGGCATTAAATGGGCTACTTCCCTGACGATATAATTCCTTTAACTCAGAGGTTAAGCTGTCCACCAAGGCTATCGCTTCTTCTTTATCGATACTAAACCCCCGATTATATAGAACCATCAGTATATCCATACCACTAATAGGGGAAGGCTTAAGTTTGGCGATATCCTGGAAATCCTTGAGAGAACGCCGTTCTTCATTCATCAAGTGAATGGCTTTTCGCAAATCTTGTTCCGTTATCGTTACTCCAAACTCTTCTTCCAGCCGATCTTTTAGTTTAATAATTTCTCCATACCAATACTCTAAAGCCTCTTTATCCTGCTTTTGGGGAAGCTGGAGTAAGTGAAGAGGTTTTATTTCGGAAAGAAGTTCATACATCTTTTTCTTCCCATCACAAGTAGTTTCAGCAATAAGAAGATCCGAGGCATTAAAATACGGACAGGCACCGGATGCTGCATATCCATAGCTTGATTTAATAAGCGGGCATAAATTTCTGGGCAAAACCTTTTCAGCAGCAGCAATAGGGTCCTGCTTGGTACTGCACAATGGAATGGGAATGGCTCCGGCAGCCAGGACTATTTCCATGGGGGAGTAGATACAGTATTTCCCAACAATTTTGCGGCCGTCTTCTTTGGCTGCTTGAATTGACTTGATGCTCTTGGCCCGCAAATTCTCAAATTCACATAAGCAATCAGCTTCCATGATTACATCACCTTTTTCATTTGTTTTTCATAGCCTAAAATAGCTGCTCCTAACGCTCCTATAATCTGGGGCTGATGGGCGATATTAAATTTGGCCCCAAAAGCCGAGGATAAGCTGGCGCAAATCTCCGGATTATTAGCCACTCCGCCTGTAAACGTGATTTCCTCAAGACAAGGGACTCGGGAAGCCAGGCTGATAATTTTATTAGCTATGGTTTGCACAATCCCTGAAGCTATGGCTTCTTTAGAAACTTCTTGGGCGAGAAGGCCGATAATTTCGGATTCTGCGAAAACCGTACACATATTGTTAATACTTACAGGTTGGCTGGCGGATGCCATTTGCCCTAATTCATCTAAGGTAATATCCAGAATTCCCGTCATAACTTGCAAAAAGCGCCCAGTACCGGCTGCACATTTATCATTCATGATAAAATCAGTAACTGAACCGTCTTCGCCGACTGCAATAACCTTACTGTCTTGGCCGCCTATGTCTATGACGGTTCTGGTTTGGGGAAAGAGAAATCTCGCGCCCTTGGCATGACAAGTAATTTCCGTTACTTTTTGCTGGACAAAAGGCAGAGACACCCGTCCATAGCCTGTGCCAACAATTGCACCTATGTCCTTTTCCTTAAGCCCGGCTTTTTTTAGCACTTCAAGTAAAACAGACCTTCCGGCCTCTTTGGGATTCCACCCCGTTGGAATAATTCCATAACTCCTGATAGTTCCATCAAATATAACGGCTTTTGTTGCTGTAGAACCCACGTCAATCCCAGCAGTTATCACCACTTCACCCTCTTCAATTCAATTCTTAAACTGATTCTACACAATGAAGACAGAGTCCTTCCAAATAATAATGTAATAATTATCTTTTATGATAACTATTACATTATTGCACCATTAAGGCTGGGGAAAGTTCATTATCGTCCACCCAAAATTAAAAAATCCGATTGAAATTACAAATCGGTGTAACTTCAATCGGATTTTTTATAATTTTATTTCTGATTATCATGGACTACATATGTTTTAACAGACATTGAGCATCACTCATTTTTCCACAGTATACAAACATCTTTCTGCCCCCGGATCCTTTGATCTCAGGATAGCATTCGCTGCATTTATAAACTGTTTTTACAACCACATCTTTATGGTTTTTAATTTCTTTCCAGAGATTAATTTGAACATCCTTATTAATTAATTCACAATGCATGTTTTATCCCTCCCTCTCCTTCATACTTCGACAAAAGGGAGAATTATCCTGCCAAATTGTTTTTATAATGGAAATATTAATTGAATTATTTAAACGATCATTGTGTCTTGGTCATGAATCCCATCGGGTACGGGAAACGATATATTGAATTTTGTACCTTTCGAACTGGACTCAATATCTATTTGGGCATTATGGGCTTCTGCGATTGTAAAGCTCGTTGCCAGCCCTAAGCCTGTGCCGTTGTCTTTTGTGGTAAAAAATGGTGTTCCGACCTTTTCTAGATGTTCTGTGGAAATACCGGATCCCTCATCTTCAATTGTCAATAGTACTCTATTTTCGTTTTGATAGGTTCGAATCGTAAGAAGCCCCCCTGCCTCCATGGCTTCAAGACCATTGCGAACTAAATTCATGATAAGCTGGGAAATCTCATTCTTATTGAGCTCAAGACTTGAAATAGCTCCCGGCACATACTTAGTCTGTTTATTTTGGGTAAAGGCATTCGCTTCAATGAGAGGATATAGGTGATCTAAAATGTCGTTAAGGTTTTGAAACTTAAGGTTGGTTTGTTTAGTACGGGCAAGCATCAAAAATTCCGTAATAATAGCATTTGCTCGGTCAAGCTCTGATATCATTAAATCCAGGACTGCTTTTTGGGATGCAAATTGCTTTTTTTCTCCTAATAATTGCAGAAACCCGCGAACAGTGGTCATTGGATTCCGTATTTCATGACCGATCCCTGCCGCCATTTGGCCTAAAACCGCAAGCTTTTCTCGCTGTCGGAGCCTATCGGCTTCTTTGCGGACGGAGGAAACATCTGTTGCAACTGCCACAGTGCCAATAATGTTGCCGTTTGCTCCCTTAACTGAGTTAAGATTTAAAATTATATCCCGATGTACCCCATTCATACTACGGAATTTGCCTTCTATCACTTCGTGTATTTTCTTTACTTTATTTGGTTTGCTTAATTTTAGTTCTAAGATGTGCTTTACCTTACTTATTTTTTCGTTTACTACTTCCGGTTCAGTGAGACCTGTCAAATAAAGAAAGCTGTTATTGCACATGGTAACTCGGTCCCTGGCATCCGTTACTAAAACCATGCTGTCCATAGAATTTAAAATGGTTTTTGTTTGCAGCTGTAAATTTTCAAATTGTTGTGCAATCTTAGCATCATTAAAATACACTAACCAACCGCCCCGAGAAAATTGAAAACCGCTGAGTTCCAACTCGACTTTAGCCGTTCCGTATTCAATGGTTCGCAAAAAGTTATAAAACCGTTTGGTATCGGGTCTTACATCTCTGATTGTGCATTTCTCCCTGTTTCTATAAAACCTTTTTTCAAAATCTGAAGCATTCAGGCCAATTAACTCTGAGGGAGTGACTCCAATCAGCTTAGCAGCTTCATAATTGACAAATCGAATGTTTTCCTGTTTATCAAAGTTGACGATACCTAAAGGTAATTCGTTAAGTATGGTCTCATAATACCTGTATGGGTGAGACACTGTGGACGCAAACAACCCCTTATAAAGATAAAAATAGTACAAGACTTTTAAGACATGTCCAAAGGTATAATCAAAACTTGATAAGCTTGCATAGGAGGCAAAGGCTTTCTCAGCAAGGATGGCAATCATTAAGGCAACAACCAAATATTTTTCAATAATGGAATCTTCTCTATTTATTGTTGGATACAGCAAAATTATATTTAAAAGAAACAGCCCTGTAATTACATATTCGATAATAACTTTAGCAGCAGTTACACCGCCGTTCTCAGTTAAAAGAAGTGGGAATAACCCTTGATAAGCATAGACAGCATAAGATAACGTTAATCCTATGGTTATCGTAATTATTAATCCTACCCACCTTTTTTGAAGTCTGCCAAAGAAATTAAATGTTCCCAGTGTGAGAGTAATCCCTTCTGTCAACCGGCCCAACAGCCAGTAACGAGATGATAGGTCCACAAAACCCATGGGATGATGATTCAGAGCCGGATAATAATATGTATGCATAAAATCAAAAAATCCAACTAACAAGAACCCAAATCCAATAACTCGATTGATATGGGAACAACGCTCATAATTCTGCCACATAGTAAGAAACGTAAAAACAGCGACTGAAATACAAGCTCC
The DNA here is from genome assembly GCF_000235605.1 of Desulfosporosinus orientis DSM 765. GTDB lineage: Bacteria > Bacillota > Desulfitobacteriia > Desulfitobacteriales > Desulfitobacteriaceae > Desulfosporosinus > Desulfosporosinus orientis. The sequence goes on along the minus strand of NC_016584.1, from coordinate 2,947,334 downwards.
CTCAAATGCGGAATGAAGAAAAATCGGGTCATTTTCCCAGGGGGTTTGAAGAAAAAATGAACCAAAATAACTTAAGGCCACCGAAATCAATGCTATGAAAGATAGCGCTGCTGGCGCCTTTTCTCCGCTCGTTTTTTGAATACTTGTTGTCCATCCCAAAGATATCACTCTCATCATCTGCTTTCTTTGTGTTTTAAAAGGCAATGACGACTCTACCAATGCACTACCATTTTCTAGTATTGTCATTATACGCTAATGACAATGTCGAAAGCTCGATTAATATGAAATCTCTATGGGAACATAAACGGGGATTTTGTATTATTTGGTATATCTATTATGAATGAACTTCTAGTTTTCGATTGAAGAAGATTATCACGGCATTCATCAGCAAAACCCCCATCGTGACGTAAAAGACATTTTTTATTCCATAGCTTGCGGCTACAGTACTGCCGATAAGAGGGCCAACTAGATTGCCTAAGAAGGTAGAGGAAGAATTAAACCCAAAGGCCGTTGCTTGCAATTCTTCGGGAGCCTTCTTTTTCACCAGTACATTTAAGGATGGAATCATCCCCCCAATAAATAATCCCAGTAAAAATCGACCTATAAGCAAAGTCCCAATGCTCCCGGCAAGTGCTTGAGGAATATACATACATGCCGCAGCACTAAGGGATAGAATTAAGACCTTTCGCTGACCAATACGGTCGCTCAGTCTTCCTAAAGTTGGTGCCCCAATAAGATTGGCAATACCGCTGATGGCAACGACTAAACCGGCAATGGAAGCAAGATGGGCACCAGTGTACAAAGTTTTCGCATAAATCGAAACGATGGGCTCAATACTCATCATGCCGACTTGCGTAAATGTGGAAGCTAAAAAGATCGGAAAGAGAGGCTTTAATCGCCTTAATTCCTTAAGTTTAGAACTTTTAACAGACTCTCTTGGCTTATGATGTTCATGAACAAAGATCATAACTATCACGCTGGCAAGGACAAGCAACCCACCCGTTAAAAAGAACACTTGACGAAAACCAAACTTTTCTGCCATGACACCACCAATGAGGGGACCGATTAGGTTGCCGGCAATTGCCCCTGTCTGAAGCATGCCAAGAGCTTGCCCTGATTGTTCATCAGGGGTTATCGAAGCTTGGAGGGAAACAGACATGGAGATAAAACCAGAAAAAATCCCATTGAATAACCGGAGAAAAAGTAGTTGCCATACGCTTCCTACAGCACCCATGAGGGCTGTGACTATTCCCATACCTAGTCCTGCCCGTAAAAGCATGATTTTACGACCATGCTTGTCAGCGAATCTTCCCCAAATAGGCTGAAAAATAACTGAGGTAATAAACTGAGCGGAGAATACCAACCCTGACCAACGCTCAATATTTTCTAAAGAGTGAACGCCAAGTTTTTCAATATATAAGGGAAGAAAAGGAATGACTAAACTCATGCCTGCAGTAACAAAGAAATTAGCCGCCCATAAAATCCAAAGTGTTCGTTTCCAATTCAATTAAAAAAACATCTCCTTGGGAATTAAAACTAGTATTTTTTTACAAGTATAACAACCTACGCCCTTTTTAACGTAGGTTGCTTTTATTTTAGTATATATTAGAGCATCGCCAGAACACAAACCTTGTATGGCTGGGTTCTGGCGGCGTTAAGGATGACTAGCTGCCATGAGGTAAGGAATCCGCAAATTAACTATGACTAGGATCTGTATTTTCATTGGTTGGGACATCGGTTTTTTCAGCAATTATTTTTGTCTTTGGTGATATTATTCCCGGCTTAGGGGTATTTCCTTTTGGCAAAAAATTAGTATTGTTGCTTTTCCCTAGCGTAGCCATATCTTTAATCTCCTTTACCTTAAACTAAGGTTAGTTTTTGCAAAAGGAGAGATTCTAAAACGTTAATTTATACCAATTAAAGATGTAACCATTAAATACAAGAAATATTAATAGTTTAACGGTCATAGCACATATATCCCGTCTCACAAAGTCTTTTAACTCCTTTTAATCTCCGGGCATAGTCACGAACTTCTCCCGAAGGATGACCATCATTTTCATAATCCAAAATACGTTTAACAAGTTCCACACTCTTAGCTTTTTTTCGTAAAGGCGCTTCCCTCCCGACAATTTTTAGGGATGTAATCCCCAATTCTTTATACTCATGTAGAGAACAAAGACCACACATACCTAAGGGATAACCATCAGATCCGGTTAAGCCGCCAAAGTTCTTGATGCCAACCCAGAGCCATCTTTTATACTCATCCACACAATGGCGAAACGATTCTTTTTCATCCTCTCTGACCATAGAGAGAAGCTTGTAACTCCAAGCAGGGTTGTGGCAAAAAGCCCCTCCGTAGGCATGACTTACATGACAATACCCTTCCTCAAATACACAGCCGTCGTTAAGGATAAAGACTTCGTATTCCAGCTCTCGTCCACACGTTGAAATAATCTTGTTCAAGCTATTCACATTCAAATAACGGGGAAATATAATTCGTTCCACACCAAGTTTTCTAAAGAAATTTACTGAGGAACTGTTCAAAACGGCAGCCAGGCTGCTTACATGGATGACAATATCTTGCTCTTTCTCCTTCAAAATACGAATTAGTCCTGGATCAGCCACAATGAAGGCATCAACCTTACAATTCCTCCTTACTTCTTGAACGAAGGGAAGGATTTCTGCAGCAAGTTCTTTGACATAACCCGGTTGATTTAAGGTAAGAAATACTTTTGCTCCACAATTATGAGCTGTTTCTACAAGTTCGCTCAAAATTTCCAGGTTGCCAATGTTCGCTTTTCCCGGGCCACGCCGACTAAGCCAAAGATCTTGCCCATGCTTATGCTCCCATGCCTCAAGGCTTATGCCGCAATAAAGCTCCTCAGCCCCTTTCGAGATAAGTATTTTCACTTCATTTATTGAACTCACAGGTGCTAATATCTTCACCTTCCCGCCTCCTTTTCCATACCCCTTAGGCTATTTACAACGGTTCAGGCTGAAAAACAATCCGGCTTATCCCATAACTTACAGCCTGTTCTAAAGCTTTGACTGCAAATTTTCTACTCTGACGATAGAAGATGGTATTACCCTTCTGCATTAGCTTCCAATTAGCAGTGTTTTTAACTTTTCCACTAGGATCCGACATCTCCAGCCAATAACGCCCGCACTTTTGATCACAAACCATTGCAGCCTTAAATCTATCCTTGTCTTCCAATCCCCATGACTGCATGAGACAGATACGGCCAGTTGTCACAACACCGTAAGGGAGATATAGAGATGATTGATACCCCCAGTCTGAAAGTTTTGGATCAAGACCTTGGGGTGGGTGATCCAACTCAATGCGCCTAACATGATATTGGTCTAATAAATTCTTCATACCAACTCCTGTTAAGAAGCTGGTTCGTAAACAATCCGCCGTTTGGGAATTGACGGTATTAATTGATTTATTTGGCATGCGAGGATCTCTCAGTATCTTATTCATGAGCCTGCCCAAAACTGGAGTGAGTGTTAACTGTTGGTCATTTAACCAATCGAGAACTCCCCAATCGTTGATGACAACCTCAGAGTCAGGTTTTTCCGCAGCGAGTTTGTCTAATCTAATTTTTAGTTTAGTCAAGCCGGTTTCTGTTACATAGGGAGTGACATAAGAAAAGCTCAAGCCCTCCTCTTCAGAAATATTAAAAGCTCTTTTCATATCTTCTTTTCCAGAGATGGCCTTTTCGCAAAACTCCTGACCGTAGTAAAGCCGGGTAAATCTTACCGTACCAAACCTTTCTTCGAACATTTCCTTAATGTCAGCCACAAAAGCTGCTTTTTTCCCGGTCAGAAATCCATTAATTTCTGTCGTCCCTTGGAGACTGGGAATTGCCAATGCCCACTCCATAGCTGCACCTCCACTGCTATGTTAAGCTCTTATCATACTTAATATCTTATGCCTTTCCCTGGAAGATTTCTTTATCTATCTAACAATTTTAAACTTGCTTAACGTCCAAATTGTCTTCGCACTTGTTAGCCTTTTAGCCATATGTACATAAATAAAAAATGGCACCTTTTAGGTGCCTAAGAGTACTCAGACTGAGATTAATACCACCATCTTCCTAAACCTGGGTAGACTCCGTAGTAGCCTCCATAGCAGCCTCTGTATGATCCTCCCCAGTAATTAAACCAATATGGCCATGTAACCATAGACTGAAATCATGGAGCACATATTAAAGAAAAAGAGGGACGCTTTTAGTAAGAGTTCCTCTTTTAATTGGGTTATGCAGGTTAATTTTGGGGTATTCTTTTAATAATGATTTTTTATTTGGAAAGGACGATAAATTTGCGAGGGATAGAACAATATGTCATTTATGCTATCTACCACCATAGTTATCTAGCTTTATTTTCGTTCTTATCCCTAGGCATGCTTGGGTTGCCGGTACCTGATGAACTGCTTATGGCATTTAGCGGTTTTCTAATTTCTATAGGAAGAATGACTCTTGCTAAAACGTTACTAGTCTCTTCTTTGGGCAGTTTTGCAGGCGTCAATTTAAGTTATTGGCTAGGTCGCATTCTAGGACCGCCTTTATTTGAACGGCTCGGCCCCTACCTTCATCTTAACGCCCAAAAGCTAAATCGTGCTGAAGATTGGTTTTTACGTTTTGGACTTAAAACAGTAGTCGCAGGCTATTTCTTTCCAGGGTTTCGTCACTTCATAGCTTACTTTTCAGGTATTAGTAAACTGCCTTACAGACTCTATGCTCTTCTTACAGGAATTGGTGCTGTTTTATGGTCCATAACATTTATCAGTTTAGGACGAATGCTGGGGTCACACTGGAAAGAGATTACGATAATTCTCCATCATTATTTGCTCCGTGGCAGCATTTTGCTTGGGATTGTTCTTTTGTTTATCTATTTATGGACGACAAAACAAACAAATACCATTAATAAATAGCTTTCGTTCCATCTAGACTAAGCATTAGATTCAATTTTATAATTAAGAATTATAACAACAATGGTTTATTTTAAGATATACTTAATTTTTTTAGCCCATTTTTCATGTTAGGATATCTAAGGGGAATGTCAAATCGTGTTGTTTGAATCAGGACACTTTTGTCATGGGAAAAGGTGTCAAAACTTCCCTTCCCGTGATATGAACCTACCCCGCTGTTTCCAACACCCCCAAAGGGCAAGTATGGAGAGACAATGATAGACTGTATCATTAATACATCCTCCTCCAAAGGATATATCATTAAGCACAGTTTCTTGAATTTTCCTGCTTTCTGAGAAAAGATAAAGGGCTAAGGGATTGGGATGGTTATGTATTCCTTCCACGACTTCAGATAATTGATTGTATTCCATAATTGGCAGTATAGGATCGAAAATCTCCTCCTGCATGACAGGATCTTGCCATGTAATCCCCGTAAGGACCGTCGGCTCAATAGTTAAGCCTTCATCGTTGGTCTTTCCGCCAATCAATATTTCCCCATTATTTAAAAACGACTGCAGGCGCTGGAAGTGTCTTGTGCTGACAATGCGAGTATAATTAGGATTATTTAGAGGGAGCTTTCCATACAACGCTCTGATAGCTTGGCTCAAGTCATTTAAGAATTCATGTTTAATCCTTTGATGAAGATATAAGTAGTCAGGGGCTACACAAGTTTGACCGGCATTTATGAATTTACCCCACGCAATTCGTTTTGCTGCCAGTTTAATATTTGCGTCATGATGTACAATACAAGGACTTTTGCCGCCTAATTCCAGCGTAACAGGGGTTAAATTTTTTGAAGCAGCTTCCATAATGATCTTTCCAACTGGAACGCTCCCTGTAAAGAAAATGTAATCGAATTGTTCAGCCAGTAATCCTTGGCTTGTTTCAACGCCACCTTGAACCACAGCAATGTACTCTTCAGGGAATATCTCTGATATAAGCCTACTTAATATATCGGCAGTATTTGGGGTTAATTCGGAAGGCTTAATAATAGCGCAATTGCCCGCTGCGATTGCACCAATCAATGGGGCAACCGCTAATTGAAAGGAATAATTCCAAGGAGCAATGATTAAGGCAACTCCATAGGGTTCCCGATAAATATAACCGGTGGAACCCATATGAGTAATGGGTGTTTTGACTTTTTCAGGCTTGACCCACTTACTTAAGTGATCATCTTATAAAGATTAAAAAGATCGTCTCTGGACAGAATTTTTGGTACAGGATAGAGGGGATTGGCCTCTTTATAAGCACGTTCGACCATCATTGGGATGTCAGCCTCATTGATCCCTTCTATTTTATTAGGGATATTTAAGCGTTTATTGAGTCTTTTTATTTCTTCAATGAAGACCTCTGCCTTTTGCTTTACGGTAGGGTATGCTTCGCCTATGCCAACAAAATCAGCTAATTCTGCCAGCGGCTTATGAACGGAATCCCTAAAATATTCCAGTACATAAGGCAAAATAACCGCATTTGCCAAACCATGGGGAATTCCATAGAATCCACCCAAAGTATGAGCAATGGCATGAACATACCCAACATAAGCCCGTGTAAATGCAACTCCTGCATAATAAGAGGCTTTTTGCATTTTCGTGCGAACCGTAAGGTTGATGCCGTTGCTGTATGCCTCATACAAATTATCAAAGATTAGTTTTACTGCTATACGACTCAGCTCTTTTGTCTCCTTTGTGTTGCTCCTGCCTATATAGGCTTCAATGGCATGGGTCAAAGCATCAATCCCTGTTGTTGACGTAATATGTTCCGGCAACCCAACTGTAAGCAATGGATCTAGTACCGCATAGTGAGGAATTAGTGCCATATCATTAATTGCGTATTTTTCATGAGTTCTGCTATCCGTTAAAACGGCTGCAATGGTTGCCTCACTTCCTGTTCCTGCTGTTGTTGGAACCGCAAACAATAAGGGTATTTTCTTCCTAACCTTAAGTTGACCTTTCATCTGAGGTATTTTTTTATCGGGTCTGGCAACACGTGCTCCCACTCCCTTGGCACAGTCCATTGGAGAACCGCCGCCGAAAGCAATGAGTGCCTGGCAATGGTTTGTTTTATAGGTTACCAATGCTTCCTCAACGTTATCAATAGTTGGATTGGGTACGGTTTTATCATATATAACATAGCTAATACCCTCAGCCTTTAAGCCTTTAAGCAGTTCCTTCATCAACCCCAGTGATGCAATGCTATTATCTGTCACTATCAATACTTTATCGATCCCTTTGCTCTTAATTAAGTTTGGGAGTCTGGTTATACTGTTTTTTCCTTCGAGTAAGACGGGCTTTCGCCAGGGCAGAAAATAGGCCGCTAACCGAAAAAAGTTTTGATAAATTCTACAATATAAGTTATTAATATTAATCCCTCACTTTCTATAGAATTCTGTATGAATTAATAAATCTCTTCTCACTTCTAATAGTCTATATATTCAGTATATTCTGTTATAATATCACAACTACCCTAGATTTGTTACCCTCCTAATAATATAGTTCAGATTTCATTATTTAAGGTAATAAGCAGATGCTTCTACAGAATACTGGACATCATGGGTTATCTTTAGTTCAAGACTGTATTATGCGATTGTAAGGCCTGTCCTTACTGAGTTTGATCTTTGTTTTACATTTATAGTTGTATAATATGTTCTAATAAACCCAAAAAGTAGTTTTCCATTATTGATCACGAGTGCTATAGCATGTATTATGTATGTACATGGTATGTTTGGTGTTGTGAGAAGGAGGAGGTTAAGGGACACAGTATAAGAATAATTAGCAGTTTAAGGCGCGAGTCAAGAGCTTGTATAGTACCAATTAGCATATGCGATTTGTTGTCTATAATTATAAGTTGAAATTCTTAAAAGATACTAAGTTGTCAAGCTCGATATGATGAATACCCGTTTTAGGGCTTGTATTCTTAGCCCTTCCTTGAATTTATATTTTAAATTACTTTGTATATTTCTTATAATGCTATTGACAAAGTTTTACCAATCGATATAATGATAAATATCAAGTATATGGAAGTTAAGTCGGCTTTACGCCGATTTTATTTTTTACTGCTTTAATTTCCTCTATGGCGGTATCAATTCTTCAGTCCCAAATAAAGAACAAGAGCAATCCAAACCTTGCAAGGTAGGGATTGCTCTTGTTTTTTATTTCGGGTTGAAACTGGGTATTCCAGTCCATCAACTCGAATTTTATTAGCTAAGGTGAAGCAAATAAAGGCTAGCATGTCTTAAATGAATAGCCAAAACGAAAAAGAAAGAAGGGTTAAGTATGTTATTCTTAGTTAAAAGCGAATTGACACAATTGCCTCCGTTCCCACCTCAACAGGTCAAAGAAATCATGGTACAAGGGTGGGGAAAAGTTATTAACTATCAGAAACAAGGGAAGATTTTGGCACAAGGGATGTTTGCCGGTAGAAAAGGTGGTTGTGTGATTTGGGATGTTGAGTCCGTCGAAGAACTCCATAAATTAATATCCGAATCTCCTATATTTCCTTTTCTTGAGACAGAAATTACTCCCTTAATCAGTATTGAAAATGCTCTGGAGTACGTAAAATTGGCTCTAGAAGCAAACAAAAACTAAAATAATAAGCTAATTTAATAAGGTTGTCTTCACCTTAGCTTTCATTTTGAAAGGCCCCTCCTATGGGGCCTATTCTTTATTTAAAACTACCTGTTGTGTCATAAGGTGTTTTTTTATCTTAAGTCAATGAAAGAAGGATTAAAATGAATAATCGGCTAAACCATGTATTAGATTTTTTTAAAAATCAGCTCCCTGCTCATTACGGCTGCCTTCAACCAAGATATACACAGGTACAAATGGCAGTTTCTATTGCCGGAATGCTTTCAACTCACTCTAAGACAAATACGCTTATTGTTCACGCTCCCGTAGGAACAGGTAAAACTTTTGCCGCTTTAGTACCTTCTCTTTATGACGGTAAACGACTTATTTATGCCACATCATCATTGAACCTTCAAGCTCAGTTAAAAAATGAAGAATTAAATTATCTTCATCAGCATGGTTTACTTCGTCGGTACGTTGTAGCTAAAGGGATAAGCAATTACCTTTGCCCAAAAAGAATTGAACAAACTTTATTAGAGGATGAATTGCGGAAATCTTTGATTTCTTTTGGATTTGATGCTTTAGAAGGGGATCGGCTTGAGTTTGAACAACATTTCGGACCTATCCTGGATAACCAGTGGAATAGGGTTAAACTTCAGGCTCATAGTGAATGCTTTTCTTGTAAAAGAAAATTTACCTGTCCAACAGGTATTCATCGTAGTAAATTTAATCGCCAGGGTATTGATGTTGTGGTTACCAATCATAACCAATTACTTCAGTCCGTTATCAATGTCACTGACGGTTGCAGCCCGATCATTGACTTTCGAACATCCGGTGGAGGTATAATTATTATAGATGAAGCTCATGATTTCCAGGATGCTGCCTTAGATCAGTTAAGTAAGAAATTATCTACAAGTATTCTTCTAAATGCAATAAACCAGGTACATAATGAGAGGACAGAAGCCTTTCGTTTTTTTAACATTTTAATAAATTCTACGAAATATCTCCAACAGGACTTAGACATTACTCATGGAAGGCTTCCAATTCCTGAAGAGGGGCTTAAGGCATTAAATAATCTTAATCTATTATTCAAAAAAATGCTATCTCAATTGGTTTCTGCTAGAATTTCTGAGAATCCTATGTTTCGCAGGTCTCAAACAAAATCAAGTTTAGAACAAACTGCTGATATTATTGACAAGATTTTAGATAAAGAAAACTACACTTCTTGGATTGAACTAGACCAGAAAAGTGAATTAGAAATTATCGTCGTTAGCAATTCATTCCGAAGGGACATTAGATTTCTGATAGACAGTATGGGCAAATATAATAAGATGGTATTTATGTCTGGGACACTTGCTGTCCAGGGCTCTTTTGGTTCGGTTTTTTATGATTGGGGTGGGCCTCCTTCGGCCAGTGATACTCTGGATTTACCTACTGAATTCGATTATCTTAATCAGTCAATACTTTATGTTCCCCAACATATACCTAATCCCCTCGATAGTACAAATAAGCAATACCCTGATTACTGCAAAATATTAGGTGATGAAATTATAAAACTAATCAAGGCTACTGGTGGACGTACCCTTATATTGTGCACTTCGCATAAACAATTGGAACTTTTGCATAACCAAATTAAAGCCCATCTGGATATGATGGGAATTACATTGTTAAAGCAAGGGGCTAAAAGCACTGAACTCCTTTCTGAGGATTTTAAGCGTGATGAAATGAGCGTACTTATTGGGAGCGGTACTTTTTTTGCTGGCTTATCTATTCCAAGAAAATCTCTCATTTCAGTTATACTTTGTCGCCTACCGTTTCCTGCTTACAATGATCCCTTTATAGACCTCATAGCAGAGGATTTGAGCAAAAGTGAAATTATGAATGATATACTTATCCCCAGAATGCTTATTCGCTTACAGCAAGCAGGGGGCCGTCTAATTCGTACAATTGAGGATTTTGGTTGTTTTACTATACTGGACCCGAGAGTATGTAACCGAAGTTACTCGGAACAAGTTAAGAAATCATTGCTTTCTTCAGGCTGCAGGTTTACACGAAATTTTGCTGAAGTAGAGAACTTTCTAGTAAAGCGTATGAATGAAACTGGTTTTGCAAAATATCAAGCTTATACGAAAGATAAGTTACAAATACCGTACACTCTTACTATTCCAGATAGACCTATAGAAAGGCAAGATATAAAGGAAAAAGCTTGCCGGTTCGAAACTTCAAAAAGCATTACACCGGAGCAACTTGCCTATTATGAGGACGCTAAGCAAAAAGCAGGAATCAAGTCCAAAAAGTTACGGCTTTTTTCAGAACCGTACAGACTATTTGCTTATTTAGTTAAACTGGATCGGGACAAAAACCTGAATCTAAACGTCCCAGGAACTTTTCCCTATGCTAATGAGCAACAGGAACACAATTTTATTGTACGTCAAAAACGATCCAATCGAGTAGATAGTAGTATTAAGATTAGCTGGCTATCGCATGAGGAGATTGCAGCTAAATATGGGACATCTATAAATAAACACAGCTAGAACACGTCAGGGGAATGTAAATAATTTTGTGTAAATGAAAATTTGAAAGAAAATGTGGTATTATTCTCTAGCCTGTTGTATAAAAAACGAAGCTTCCAGTTGGATTGTCTTACGAATGCCGTCCAACTACGTATTGGTGGGCGGCATTTTATAATACTGGGTTTCCTACTGTGGGGAAATATACCAAAGTAGCTCTCTATCTGGACGGGTAGCTCAATCAACTCTGAATTATTCAGAAATTTTGACTTCCGATTTTTAAGTCTTTCGTTTTCTTGCTTTAGCTCTTCCATCTCAACTAATTGAGCGATTAGTTTCGCCTTATCTTCCTCTAGTTGTTTAACCTTCTGACGAAGTGCAATAATCTTTTCTTCCTGTAGCTGTTTCTTATCTTTCGCAACAGTCATCGTGCCATCAAGAGGAACTCCTTTTGATACAGCCCGAAGACTCAAAATGCGTTCCTTTAGTTGGGGATTATTATAAAGGGTTGCTCTAGAAACGCCTGCTTCTTTTGATACTGAATCAAAGTTGATATTTTTTTCTTTCTTTTTAGTGAATCAATAGCTTTATGAACTTTTTCGATGGTTTCTTTGTTTTTCTGCTCTGCATAGGCTTTTATACCTGCCAATTGTTTATTAGGCGCTTTCGCCACGCATCTCCACCTCAAGACTTTCCACCAATGGTTTCAGAGACTTGTATTTCACGAACTCCCGCTGCCATTCGCGTTCTCTGCCAAGTTCCCGCAGGCTCCTCTATCTTTGTTAGCCTGGAACCATTTAAACTCCTCATTGTTGTCAAACATGCTTTCATCTAATAAACTAATATATCCGATGATACCTATGCCTTTAAAGATTTCAGCACGTTCTTGCTCTTTTACATCGGCATAAAAACGCCTAGTTGTTGATGGATCGGCATGATCCAATACTTGCTGAATGACATTAAGATTCGTTCCCTTGGAGAACATGTCAGTCCCAAGTGTTCTCCTAAATTGATGGGACGTTAGGTTGTAAGGTTTTCCATCCGAGCCAACGAAGTTATGTATGTGGGTAAACTCTCTAAGCCAATCGCCAAAGGTTGCATTATGAATTCTTGATATTCCTTTCCCGTTTTTGCCCTTGTGAATGAATAAATATTTCTTAAGGTTATCATCTGCTTCTTCTCGAATTGGCTTCGTGTATTTCAGCAATCTTTCAAAAGCCGCAGCACATTCTCTTCTGATTGGCATAGGAGGTTTTTCTTTGTGCTTCTTATGGTTAAACCATTTCATCATATACCCATCTATTGGATGGGGCTCAATGCTGTCAACGGAAAGTAACATCAAGTCACCAATGCGCATTCCTGTATATTCCAGAATGACGATCCCATACCTAAGATATGGGTTTTCCTCATCGATTAGGGCTTCGTTAATTTTCTTCAATATATTATCCGGTATGTACTTAATCTTGAGCGTCTGATTTTTACCGGGGAGTTCGTTCCTTGTAAAGATTTCCTTATCGGGGACTGCATCAGGAGCGTGTATTTGCCCCCAGTAGATTATATTTTTCAAGACACCCAAACATTGTTGTTGATATCTGTAAGCTAATGGTTTGTCTGAGTTATCCAATTTGCTTGTACGTAGATATGACAGAAAATTGTCCACATCATTATTTGTCATATCTTTAAACCGTAAAATTTTTCGTTGTACTGCAAATGAATTAAAATATTTAAAAGCGTGCATATATGAATATAAACTCTTAATTGCCTTATTTCCGGTTCTGCAATTTCTCCAAACATAATCCATTGCGATATCTTTTATTTCATCACTAACAATAAAAGAGAAATCAAAATTAAAGGTCTTCCCATAGTGTTGCGATTGAGTATCCGTATCCTTGAGTCCCCAAAAGTTACCTTCGGGTCTGCTTTTAGTTAATTTATCACTCCCGCCACTAGTGAACTTTTTCTCCAATAATTAGTAAGAACCTCTTTAATATAGCGATCATCTAAATGCGTATATTTTTGTGTGGTCGAAATATGTGCGTGTCCCATGATGAGTTGCACAACGCTGACAATCCATTCCGCTTTTAATTAAAGCGCTACAGAATGTATGGCGTAGATCGTGAAAATTAAAATTGATACCAACTTTTTCTTGTATATCTTTTAATTTATCGTAGGCAGCTCTATATGTTAGCTGTTTGCCATACCACTGTGGCTGTTCCTAAACAAAGATGTAGCTGTGGTCAGTCTCGATAAGGTTTCTTTCCTCAAATATAAAGTTGTCGATTTCTTCAATAAGTGACATGGGAATATATAAATCCCTATACTTACCTTTTGACTTAATATTTTGAAACACTCCAATTTCCTTAGTGTTGTCCGGAATTGGTACGCTCTCGATTTCAAAGTCAAGCACTTCCTGTATCCTCGCCCCCGTGAGGTATAAGGTCTTATATAGTAAATAATCCCGTTTCTTAGTAAGTTCATTTAGAATTGTTTCCATCTCATCATCCTTGACGAGTCTAACTCTATAATTGTTTTCCTTCACTTTAAAGATGGATCGCCACGTACTGTTGTCATTTTTGGCGTGGTGGAGAAAGCTCTTGTACATATAAAACGGCCTGTTTATTTTTTTCTTAAGAATTGGTTCGTCTTGTTCTAGCATATTTGCATAATGTTCATAAAACCGCCGTACTGTACCCAAAATTCGGTTTATGGTTTTACCATCTCTCACACTTTCCATGTTGAGTGCCAGAATGTCTTGGTCACCTCGTCTTAGGTAATCGATGAAGTCTCCTAATACTCTTGTGCTAATCTCGTCATATTCACAATTGATTTTGTTAAGCCATTCCCAAAATATGCTCAAATCACTCGCGTAATATTTTGCCTTAAGAATTTCATAAAATTATAAACCGGTTTTACGATTTTCATTTCGTCATCAAGAAGTACAACCATTTTTTGCCCAACTTGTTTAATAACATGTGTTTCCAACTAAAACCCCACTTTTCATCGTATATATGTATAATAAGTATAATATATCTTATTAAAAGAAAAGAGAGTGTTTATTAATCTTTTTTTAAGTACATAATAACTTTTTATCCTAGAGATTTTGGGGCGAATTTAGGCAACTTGCTATACACTATTTAAACAATAAAAACCCTTTATTTTGCAGGGTTTTTATTGTTTTTATACCAATATACTTACAATACACTACAACACTGAAGAGAACATCGAGTATTCTTCATCCTCAATTGTCCCTCCGGACTTAAATCGCACTCCGCTGTTTAAAAATGATGAGCGAAAAATAAGCTCCCATCAAGGGGCCATAAAAGAAAAATGCATTGGTTAGAAGTTTTAATCCTTCTCAACCAACGCATTGAGCATTTATTGTCCTAAATTAAGGCTAGTATTAATGTCTTGCTGCAGTTGCTCTTTAGGTGCCAGATTAGGCTGATACCAGTTCTTTTGAGTAGCAAAATCACTTAACTTAAAATGTTCATCAATATAACTATTTAATTGATTAACAAGCTTTTCCCTAAACGACGCTGAGGTACTTTCTCCAAGGGCAACCGTGAGTGAATGAATAGCAAACTTAGAATCCTTTAACATATCATTAACAATATCCTGATCATTTAAGGAACTTGTAGTTAACGGCATAGGTTAAACTCCTTTCTATTGAAGATTCTTACTGAAAACAAGGTCTTGAAATACTTTTAATTTTTGGCGTCGAGTAGCTACTGAATTTTGGATAAAAGAGACCAGTTCTTGGTCTTTCACCATACTTATGATAGATTCTGATTTTTTAATTCCTAAGTTCTCATTAGATATAATTTCATGCATCTTCAACATTTCGTGAGCAGTTAGTTCATTTTGATTTTCCATAGCAGAATCCCTCCTAACATATAATTTACCTAAGCAAAAAATACTTAAGTTGAAGCCTCTTCGTAATCCTTTTTAATCTGTTCAATCGGGGCTGAATGAGGCATGTACCAATTATTTTGTACAGAAAGATCAGCTAATCTGAAATGGTTTTGAACCACTTCATTAAGTTGTTTTTTCAGGATTTCTCTAAGTTGAGGATTCGTTGTTTCTGTAAGTGCCATAGCCGTTGCATTGAGAATATACTTCGAATCTTTTAGCATATCTAAGGCAACATCTTTTTCTATCATTTTGGTTGTTTCAGCATTTTCAACTCCAAACAAGTCATCTAACCATCCCATAATGACACCTCCTATTGCATTATGCTGCTGCTAATAAACTGTTTTAATTCATCAATCTGCTGTTCTTTAGTTTTTATAGCGTCGTCAATAAAACTTGAAAGGTCACCATTGTCTTGAATTGTAGCTTTAGTAGCCTTCAGTTTCTTCTTCTCCATTATTTTCATGCTAATCAGTTCGTGAAGTTCTATGGTTTCCTGTGGGGTAAGCATTTGATTTTGTTCAGGCATAGTTATCCTCCTTTGATTATATTGTCTCTTTCCACCTCTAAATCCTATTATTTGTACGGATAGTTATACTTATACAAATTAACCAAAGCAAAAGATATAATAAAAAGCCCATCAAAGTGAACTGGACTCTGTACAGTTTACTTTGATGGGCTTTTTATGAATTTCAAATGCCAGCTAAAAGAGTCTGTTTACAGGATATATACAGGCCGGTTCATCCTTACGCGGCGAATTAACCAGCGAGGATACCTCATAGGCAGACATTTCTTCTGACGGAAAAGGTTTTAATAGTGCTTTCACTTTATGTATAGGGTAAGCCGAATCCAGCCAGATTGATTCCATGTTCTTCGGCAAGATCACAGGCATTCGGCTATGAATTGTCTCCATCAACGTATTAGACCCCGTCGTAATGATAACACATGAATTTAACCTTTGGCCTGCAGGTGACAGCCAAGTATCCCACAAACCGGCAAAAGCAAATGGTTTACCGTCTCGCATGATAATTCTATAGGGTATTTTGACACGTCCTTCCTTTTTCCACTCGTAGAAACCATCTGCCAAGACCAAGCAACGCCTTTGTTCAAAAGACTCACGAAAACTAGGCTTTTCCGTTAAAGTTTCAGCCCGGGCATTTATTAATTTATGGGCAACACTTTCATCCCTTGCCCAATGAGGTATTAGTCCCCAGTGAAACATTAACAGTCGTTTGTTTCCATTTTGATTGATCACCACAGGAACTTGTTGCGAAGGAGTAATATTGTAGCGCGGCTCAAACTCAAATTCAATCTGAACCGGACCAAACCGCTCCATAATTTCCTTCGATTTCGAGTTGGTCAATGAATAGCGGCCGCACATCTTGTTACTCCTTTCGTTTTGCAGAGAAGGATCTCTATTGATTCAAGATTATGCGATAGCAGACATATTGTCCAGTACTCATCCTATAAATTTCTAGAGATTCTATTGAGTTCTTCTGACATAGAAGTTATTTCTTCAATGCTCGCCGAAATCTCTTCTGCAGCCGCCGCTTGTCCCTGACTGGCATCTAAGGAAACATTGCTTTTACGGCTTGCATCCTCGACTTTTTCCTTAATAGTATCCGTCAGATTTTTTATTTTAGGAACTGTGCTCTTCGATTGATCGGACAGTTTCCTGATTTCTTCTGCAACAACTCCGAAGCCCCGACCGGCATCCCCTGCTCTTGCGGCCTCAATGGCGGCATTGATGCCTAACATTTTTGTCTTATCAGCGATCACTTTAATAAAGTCAGATACTTCATTAATTTCTTCAGTTATTTTGATAATTTGACTAATCTGATAATTCAGCTCATCTTCATTGGAGTGGATTTCTGAAGCAGATACAGCCAGTTGTTCTATAGCCGCAGCTATTCCTTCTAAACTATTTTCAAGATTACTGGACATTTCACGAAGGGTCACAGCAGTTTTCTTTGGCGTAACAATCCCCAGGGTGGCGACGAGATTTTTATTTTCATCGTCATACAATGGATAATTAGCAATAGTAAGAGGTTCTCCATATATTGAAGCATCAATTTCCTCAATAATCGGTTTCTTTGATTGAAGAACCCGATAAGCAATATCCGTTTCTTTTAATTCGCGCCCCGCAGAGAGCGACGGCATATCAAATTTCGCAGACGGCTGGGTGTAAGCAATTTTAGTTAAATCTGACATATATAAGAAAGAACCCTCACTAAACATTTCCGCTAAAATTGGTGCAAAATCCCCAAAGGCAGCTGCAACAGGATGTAATTTGGGGAAAAAAATTGACAAAGCGCCCACTGCATCCCCATTGTCATCAATCACAGGAATCGAAAGGATTGATACTCTTATGCCGTAGACTGTACGTGGGATATTTTGAATCAAAACCCTTTTTTCACGAATAGCTTTCATAGTGGTTGTATCATCCTTTAGTTTGATCCCAACCTTTAAAATGTCCAGATGAAATGAATCTGATAATTTTACCCATACAAAGGTATCTTTTTCGACCAGTCCGAAGCCCACGCCACCCGGTATCATGTTTGCAATAAACTCGGCAAATACTTTACATGACTCAATACTTGACAATGCAATCAAAATATCCTCTCCTATCACATAAGTATAGACGTCCCTGCTTAAAATTCTGTAATTATTTGTCTTTATTTGTCGTCATATATTATATCATAATCATATTAATAAATGCTTATAAAAATAGGAAAAAGCCTCCTGCAGGATCCAACTGAAGGCTTCTCCATTTAATAATCGTACTATTTATCTCCCTCTTCAGGTACAATGCAAATGAAACGGAATCTGCCGTTGCCTGTATTTGAAAATTGATGCAGCTTATCGTTAGGTACAAAGGCAAATGACCCTGATTCTAAGTGATTCAGTGTATAAATTCAAATTGCGTTGCAGGATTTCTGGAATTGGCAGTTCATAGGGACAGCGATTCAGGCACTCACCGCAATTAATGCACTCTGAAACACTTTCCATAGCAGTTTTGCTGAATTTTAGTACTGCATACTCTTTCACTCCTTACTTAGCTATGTGTCCACCGTTCTAATGCTATTTAGGTCTTCAAAGGCGGCCTATATTAGGATTCCTCATTATTCATATAAATCCTCCAGAAGAGTATCGTAACCCAGAATAATATGCATTACATAACAACGCAGAGAACGTCAAACTTCATTAACCTGACGTCCTCTGCGTTGTTTATTAAACTTATTTATACTTTAGCTTTAATATTCTCTGGATTCCCAAAGTACTCTTTTGTCATCGCAATAACTGTACCACTCAAAAGGATTAAGCCAATTAAGTTAGGCAGAGCCATTAAGGCGTTAAATACGTCGGAAATATTCCAGATGATTTCAAGGGTGGTTGCTGCTCCCACTGGGATGAGCAGGCAGTAAAGGATGCGATAGGGAAGGATGAATTTTGATCCCAAAAGATATTCCACAGCACGATCACCGTAGTAAGACCAACTAATAATAGTAGAAAGAGCAAAGAAAATAATACCAATTGCAACAATGTATTCACCGGGTCCGGGCAGTCC
Organism: Desulfosporosinus orientis DSM 765; assembly: GCF_000235605.1. GTDB lineage: Bacteria > Bacillota > Desulfitobacteriia > Desulfitobacteriales > Desulfitobacteriaceae > Desulfosporosinus > Desulfosporosinus orientis. Next base: position 2,928,815 of record NC_016584.1, on the reverse strand, counting down.
CAGATTAAAAGCTTTGGCAGTAAGGTTAGCTCCGGTTAAAGCTTTACCTGCCTCATCAACTTTGGCAAAAGCACCGGTTGTGACGATAACCAAGCCTGTCATTGTACAAATGACAATCGTATCAATGAAAGGTCCAAGCATGGCTACAAGTCCTTCACGGACAGGGTATTTTGTTTTAGCAGCACCATGAGCAATCGGGGCACTGCCTAAACCAGCTTCATTGGAAAAGACTCCCCGAGCAACGCCGTAGCGGATAGCCTGCGCGACAACGGATCCTGCAAAACCGCCGGTGGCAGCTGTTCCTGTAAAGGCATCATGAAAGATTACAGAAAAAGCATGGGGAACACTGCTGAAGTTCAAGATAATAACGATCAGTGAACCTAAAACATAAAATATTGTCATAAAAGGCACAACACGACTGGCAACTCGTCCAATTCGTTTAATTCCACCAACGATGACTGCAAAAACTAAAACTGCCAAAATAATTCCTGTTGCTATCTTAGGAATGTGAAAGTATTTCAAAGCAGGTTCAGCAACTGAGTTAGCTTGAACCATATTACCAATCCCGAAAGAAGCAATGGCCGCAAACAGAGCAAATAGCATGGCCAGCCATTTCTGACCTAAGCCTTTTTCCAGATAATACATAGGTCCGCCGCTGACGGAACCGTCTTCATGAACTGCTCTAAATCTCAAAGAAAGTAACGCTTCTGCGTATTTTGTCGCCATCCCAACAAAGGCGGTAACCCACATCCAAAATAAAGCTCCCGGTCCGCCGATGGCGATAGCGGTACCAACCCCTGCAATATTACCGGTGCCAATGGTTGCAGAAAGCGCTGCACTTAACGCCTGAAAGTGTGTGATTTCACCTTCATCATTGGGATCATCATATTTACCGGACAGCAGCTGCCAGGCATATACAAATTTGCGGACTTGAATAGCACGAACTAATAAAGTAATTAAAATTCCTGTACCAACCAATAGTACAATGGTAAATGGTCCCCAGACAAAGGAATCAATTTTGTTAATCAACTCATTCATAGTCTTTTCTCCTTCTGACGATATTTTTTGTTATTTAGAGTTCTACTATGTTTGTTTTATCAACCTCCTTTAGGATTAGGGCATCTGTCCAAACAATAAAATACGCCAAACGTTATCATCAAGATGTCGTTTGGCGTCATTGCCTTATTGCCTCATCCATATAGTTTGTTAGATGTATATTTGGTATACTAAGGGAATTTTTCTTATTTGTAAACAGGGCTATATATGCTATATCCTTCATTATCCATTTATAATGTGCATTTCCTTAGTTATTCAGCCTTTTCCTCAGTTTTACATCACATACTAATCAAAGGCAAATCCTAAGTATCCCAGATCTTTTGAGGTTATTCTTAAATCACTTTTGCTGAGAACCCTGTACATTCCAAATGCCCGGATAGAACCTCCTAAATAGTTACCCAAATAAGGCGGTGTACGTAAAACATACTCCTCTGCGGGCAACAGCTTGGCAATCTGCTTAATGGCCAGGTTCAATAAATTCTCAGGGATTAAGATTTCCTTAATGAATAGCTTTTCTGAGCTTATTCTTTCCGCTGCAAAACAGCCTTCAATATTTTCAATATTAATGCCATAAATGTCTGTTCCTGAGGATTGCGACAGTTTCTTCTGGTAGTCAACATCCTCATCAGCATAGGAAATATAGAATCGACCGTACAATCGTTCTGTTCTGCGTTGATTATACTCTTTGGAGGAGATCGCTGAAATCTCACAGTGATAAGGTTTGGGGACGGACATGCGATCAATACTCTCTCGGTTGAGAATAGTCTCCTGAATGTAGAATCCCTCCTCATAACCTTGTTTTGGGTAATAATCAAATAGCTTGCGATTGGCAGGGACCAGCACGGATAATTCGATCTTACGATCCTTAAGATATTGGTTGCTAAAATTTAATAATTGACCGGCAAAGCCCTTGTTCCTGTGACTGGGATGGGTTGCGACAGCGTATAGCATGGCCGTATTTACCATCCGTTTGTCCGGAAAGACTGTTTTTACCGGTATCATTGTCAGCATGGTTATAATCTCATTGTTGTGAAGCAATACCGCTGTCTCTTCTTCTTTGTATCGCTGGGCATAGTAGAAATCAATAAAATCATCAGAATCGCCAAAACAAAGCTTCCATATCTCCTTTTGACGAAGGATATCGCCTCTTTGTGACAGCCGGATCTTATACATGGATCATATCACCTAAATCTCTCTATTAATCGAAATAAGTTGCTAAATACTTTTCCTCTAAAAATTCCGGGTGGTAGGATTCCTTTGCTTTCCTTAATCCTTCAAATCCCATGTCTTCTTCACGGTTGACATAAATCAGTTCAGGGTAATTATTTTGAATAAAAACCGCAAATTCATGGTTAATGATTTGATAAGCCCCAGGCACCTCCCCAAAGGCCTTCTCAATATGAATTACATAAGTATCAGAATTTAACCTTTCTCCCATGGTGTAGGCAATCACTTTACCCTCTAAACGAATTAATCCGCCCTCTAAGCCAAGGGCTTGGAAATTCTCAAAACAACGACGTACAGCACAGCATTCTTTAGCAATTTCATCCCCAGGTTCAGAATGGATTTTACACCATTCTAAATTCATTTCCCAACACTCAGCAATGTTTTCTGAGGATATCTGTTCAAAACTCCAATTCGTATTGGACTTGATAAACCGGTTGACATGATTGCGTTTAGAATGGAGCTTATTCCCAGACAAGTTAACAAGCTTATCCAGGCTGTAAATATAATCAAAGCTGTCTCGCATCTCTTTGTATTCAAAGTGATCCGGAAACACTCTCTTCATCTCAGCCATATTGTCTAATGATACTCCTGCCAGAGCAAATTCATGACCACAAGAAGACGCATCTTCTTGTAGAGCTTTAAATACTGGTTTTATATCACCTGAGCCGGCAGGATAAAAATAATAATGGAGATCATTCATAATTCCTTTGACAACAAGGAAATTTTCAACTTGTGCGACACGATAGTTATAGATTTTCGACCACGAAAAGATATTTGTGAAGTTTTGATGGCATCCGCGCATATCCGCTGTGACAAGAAGAGGATCCATCCACTTCTTGTCCTCTATATTTACTTCTTTAAATTCAATCATTTTATCTCTCCAACATTCATCAAAATCTCTTTAAAGAAAATCTCTGATTAATTATTAGTTTGTATCTTTATAAAATCCATATTCAATGACAATACCATGTTTCGCACATCTTTGGCTGCCTATTCACAACATCGTCAAATTGCTTTTAAAAATAGTCTCTTTATTTACTACTACTGATAGTATTCTGCTTTTTGATAGTAGCTTTTCATTTCCGATTCCGGCACCATGTTGCCTCCGGTTGCCCAGATAATATGGGACGAATTTTGGATTTGATCCCTTAAACCTTGAGCCATTAAATATTGCTCTCCTACCTTTGAACTTAAAAGATTATACACACCTGGAACCCCTGCCAAAGCTGAGGGCTCGATAAATATTCCTTCCGTATCCGCCATGGCTTTAAGCATTTTAAAAAGTGTCTTATCTTGAACCGTATAGATGCCGCTTAACAGGTTTGCCATCATTTTCCCTACAAATCCTGAAGCTCTGCCAACTGCTAAGCCATCAGCCTCCGTTATATTATCAATGCCAAAGTCCTGGACACACACTTGGTCGTGCTCTCCAGTCATACATCCTAACAACATGCAGGGCGAATGTGTCGGTTCGGCAAAGAAGCAATGCACATGATCTTTAAAAATTAGTTTCAGTCCGAAAGCAACTCCGCCGGGTCCGCCTCCAACTCCGCAGGGCAAATATACAAATAAGGGATGGTTTTCATCCACACTAATATTAAGATCCTTAAGCTGATCTTTTAATCTCAGTGCTGCAACAGCATAACCTAAGAATAGATTGACGGAATTTTCATCATCGACAAAATAACCCTTAGGGTCCTTGGCTGCTTGTTTACGTCCTTCTTCAACAGCTTTGCTGTAATCGGAGGGATATTCTATCACCCTAACTCCTTTACTTCTAAGCAGATCTTTTTTCCAGGTCTTTGCATCAGCGGACATATGCACTGTAACCTTAAACCCCAGTTTAGCACTCATGATCCCTATACTTAAGCCTAAATTTCCTGTTGAACCGACAGCTATGGAGTAACCCGAAAAGAAATCTCTAAAATTATCCTCAGCAAAAATTGAATAATCCTCATCCCCGGCAAGGAGTCCTGCTTTTAAGGCTAAATCCTCTGCATGTTTTAGCACTTCATAGATTCCGCCTCTTGCTTTGATGGACCCGGAAATCGGAAGATGGCTGTCACACTTCAGCAATAAATCCTTACAAATCAAAGGCTGATTCAACATGTCTTCCATTTGCTTTTTTAGATTAGAAACACTTACGATAGGCGACTCGATAATTCCTTTTGATTCCTTTGTTTCAGGGAATACCTTGGCTATATAGGGCGCAAATTTATCCAAACGTTCTTCGGCATCCTCTACATCCTTTAAACTCAAAGGAATTTCTGTAATAGCATCATTAAAACGCCTATATAAGGGATTTAGCCAGAAAACCTCTTCTGTAGCGATTAATTCCTCAAGCAATGGAAATTCCCGCCGCCATCGTTCCAAACTTTTACCTAAGACCATAAGATTACCTCTCTAATATGTTCACTAACGCGAACCATAAAATAAGTTTAAAGAACACCGATATAAGCAGCTTCGGTGTTCTTTATTAATGATTTGTTATAAGACATAATCGTCAATCATTTTCTTAACACATTCTTCACAGATAACAATTTCTTTTGAATTCGGTAATTTATTTCTGATCGTACAGTTTTGGTGATACTGTTCACAGGCTGCACCTCTTACTTTTCCTTTTAGGGAGTGCATCAGACTAACTCCCCGATAGAGGACTTCACAACTTGCTATGCTGTTTGTTTCAAGAGTCCAGTCGTCAAAATCAGAAAGAGCTTCTGCTAAAGAATTGTATTGATTATATTCAGGATTTCTGGCACGAATGGGGTTTACAACGACCCAGACTTTATTTGGATTGTCTTTCACTTGATTGGCCTCCCAGTAGTTTAACTTATTTGAGAAATAATATACTTAGTTATTTTACATCATAATTTCCTGATAGTCTATTTATCAGTCGTCTTATTCAGGATAATCTGGGCCTTAATATAAGATAACATGACATTGCGCCTATTTCAGCAACAGCAATGACAATACCCATGGGCACCGCTGTATATTCCCCACCAAGACCTACTAATGGGGCTACTAAGGCACCTATAACAAAGGAAAATAACCCTAACAAGGCTGAAGCGCTGCCCGCCGAATGTCCATAATTTTCCATAGCCAAAGAGGACCCCGCTGTTGAAACAATCCCAACGCTGCTTACTACCACAAAGAGAGAAAGCAAAATTGCTTTTAGCCCACTTCCAACAAGAATCACCGCCAACAAACTAATTCCACCAACTGCGGCCATACTTAAGCCACCCAAAAACAGCTTAGTTCCGGCGATTCGGCTTGCCAGTCTGCTTGTGACTTGGCCGGCTAAAATAATGCCGATCCCATTAATCGCAAAAAGAACACTGTACATCTGGGGAGAAGCACCAAAGATGTTCTGGATAACAAAGGGTGAACCCGAAATATAGGCAAACATCGCTGCCATGACAAGTCCTTGGGGTATGGCATAACCCATAAAGACCCGATCACAAATGAGCTTGCCAAATGTGTTTAGTGTGTTGCGCAGCCCACCTTGAGAACGGTGCAGAACAGGCAATGTTTCCGGCAGAGCAAAAAAGACTGAAAGAAGCATGACAATACCCACTATACCCAATACTAAAAATACACCGCGCCAAGAGGTAAACTGCAGCAGTTGCCCGCCTAGGATTGGAGCCATAATCGGGCCGATCCCATTGATCAACATCAAAAGGGCAAAGAATTTGATCATGTCTGAGCCTGAGTATAGGTCTCTGACTACTGCCCGAGAAATCGCAATACCGGCCGAACCCGCAACTCCCTGAATAAACCTAAATGCGATTAATCCCCAAATAGATGGACTCATGGCGCATACTAAAGAGGACAAGGTATAAAAAGCTAATCCGATGAGCAGAGGAATACGTCTTCCGCGAACATCGCTTTGGGATCCGGATACCAATTGTCCAAAGGCGAGCCCCAGCAAACAGGCTGTTAAACTGAACTGGGCAAGAGATGGGCTGGTATGTAAATCACTCGTTAAAATTGGCAGAGCCGGTAAATACATATCAATGGACAATGGACCGAAGGCAGACAGTGAACCTAAAATGATACCAGTTAATAATCGGCGTGAACGAGTATTGGTAGGTTTCGTGCTAGTTAATGTGCTTTGACGTATATTCATTGAAACAGTTTATCTCCTTTTAAGATTTTTAATATCTGCTTAACTATCTTTATTATAGCTTATCTATTCAAAATATGGACATAGATAAGCTAAAAATTTAGTATTACTATCATTTAATACTAATCTTTATCGGAATCATGTGACTCCCAGATTATATTAATAAACACCTCAACCAATTCCGGGTCAAACTGGGAACCTGCATTTTTTTTCAGCTCTTTAATTGCCTTTTCTTCCGATAAAGGACGCTGATAGCTCCTCTCACCGGTCATTGCATCATAACTATCCGCAATAGCTATTATCCTTGATTGAATGGGTATTTCATATCCTTTTAATGCTTTAGGATATCCGCTTCCATCCCATTTTTCATGATGGTATAACACGTACTCTGCGATTTCCGACAAATCATTGACTGTGCTTAGAATTCGATAACCTATTTCCGAATGGCGCTTAATTTCTTTCCATTCTGAATTAGTAAGAATTTCTTTTTTATTAAGGATTCTATCTTCAATAGCTATCTTGCCAATATCATGAAGCAATCCAGCCGTTCTAAGTTCCTCAATTTCCCCTTCCATCATTCCCAGAGCTTGACCCATGGATTTGCATAATAATGATACCTTATAGGAATGCCTTTCTTCTCTCGAATTTTTTTTATACAGGGCATCAATAATGGCAGTAACGGTTTTGCCTCTCATGCTTGGACTTTCATAGAGCTTCCTTTTATACATATGGTCTTCAGCCTTTTTTAAAATTTCCTGAACCTTCTCTGCCTCATTATGTTTTGTATCCCAGCCAAAAGACACAGAGACATCCACAGCATTTACCTTTTCCAACCGGGCATAATCTTTCACTCGTCGAATAATTTGCTCCGTTTCATTCCCATCAGTTTTAGGCAAAAGAATGACAAATTCGTCTCCTCCAACCCTGGCGATGATTTCATCAGCCCGGCATCCTTTTCTTATCACATCAGCCACTTTGATTAGGAGCTCGTCTCCTACAGCATGACCAAAGGAATCATTAATCAGTTTTAGTCCGTTGACATCGGCCATGATTATCGATAAAGGCAGATTTCTCTTTGTATCCAGTCGTTTTAACTCTTCTTCAAAAAAGCGCCGGTTATAAAGCCCTGTTAATTGATCATGATAGCTTAAATACTCTAATTGCTGTTCCATAGCATTTCGCTCACTTATATCTCTTAACACCCCATGAAGGACTCTTTCCCCATGAAGTAAGATTGAAGTCAGCATCACCTCAACAAGAAACAAGGTACCATCCTTTTTTTGATGCCACCATTCAAACTTAGATTTCCCATGCTTATTCGTTGAGGCAAGGATTTCTGTCAGACATTCTTCAGATTTGTTGCCATTAGCCTGATAATCCGGTGATATTTCTAGTATATGTTTGCCTATCATATTATTTTTCGAATCATAACCCAACAATTCAGCAGCTGCTTGATTACAATCCGTTATCGTTTCTTCTTGAATTATAAAAACTGCATCTGAGGAATCGTCAAAGAGCTTTCTAAAAGTATATTCACTAGCCTTTAACAATTCATTGCTTTTTTGCAGCTCATCAAATTGACTTCGCAATTCTTCTTGAGCAGCAACTACATCTTCCATGGAGGCTTCCAGTTCGTGATTAATACTAATCAGTTGCTTTTGGCTCTTTCTCAAAGCCTCTGCCATACGTGTACGTTCATTAGATTCTGTAATGATCCTGCCAATAAATACTGTCGCCAGAGGATAGGCAAGCAAAACAGGCAGACCCATTGATTTCATGGTACTTAAGCTTTTATCTGCTGGAAGAGTAAACATCAATAAAACCATGGTGATATGAACAAAAACACCCATGGAAAAAAGTTGTTTGATGGTCTCCTTATAGGAATTGCTTTGATGACTTAGATTCCATTGAAAAAAGTGATTTCCCCACAAGGCGGATGTCAAAATCACTAAAACACCCATAATCACACCATCTCCGCCTTGATAAATGCGAAGAATCAGAGCCATTGATCCGGCAATAATCCCTGCTATAGGGCCAAAGAAAAATCCAACTATACTAATCATGATGGAACGGCCATCAAAAATCAGTCCAGGTGCAACTACTAAAGGATGAAGCATTCCAATAATACAGGCACTTCCGAAAAGTACCCCTTGCAAGCAGTCGCTGATTTGATTTTTTTCCCTTCGGTAGGAAATATAACCTGAAATAATGCTTATGGACACTAGAATGCTAAGATTATATAAAAGTTCAAATAATATACGCATGGTACTAAACTCCTTTTGTAATAATCCATTTTAGCTAGCATTCTTATTCCATCTATTATATAGCATAGTACTACAATCTTCTATCTTATACGATATTTTTTTCACATTTTCTTCCTTGCCTACTATAATCAATTATAAATTGTATACGTCCATTATTAATGTGAAAAACTAGTTTATATTCATAACAGAAGGAGTTTAATATGCAAAGAAACTATAAAGATCTCAGTTTATGGAGTGATCTGTCTAAGGCCCAATGGATGGATTGGAAGTGGCAAATAGCTAACAGAATCACTACTGTTGAACAATTAAAAGAGGTCGTTAATTTGACCCCAGACGAAATAGCCGGTATTAATCATTGCCTAGAAAGCCTGCGAATGGCTATAACCCCTTATTATGCAACTCTGATCCATCCAAACAATGCTGATGATCCTATTCGCAAACAGGCCATCCCTATGGCATTAGAAATGGAAGAAGCTAGATGCGACATGGAAGACCCTCTTCATGAGGCCAGTGATTCTCCAGTGAAAGGACTCACCCATCGTTACCCGGACAGAGTATTATTTTTGATTACCGATCAGTGTTCTATGTACTGCCGGCACTGTACCCGGCGCAGATTGGCAGGTTCAACGGATCAAGCCATGCCCAGAAAAGAACTGCAAGCCGCCATAGACTATATAAAGAATACACCCCAGATCAGAGATGTTTTGATTTCCGGAGGTGACAGTTTACTTGTCAGTGATGAGACTCTTGAATTTATTTTAGGAAGTCTAAGAGCTATAGATCATGTAGAAATCGTCCGTTTTGGTTCAAGAACACCTGTCGTATTACCGCAAAGAATTACCGATGACCTCTGCAGCATTTTTCGTAAATATCATCCCATCTGGCTTAATACCCATTTTAACCATCCCCGTGAAATTACTCCTGAGGCAAAAGAAGCCTGCAATAAACTCGCTGATTCAGGAGTTCCTCTAGGCAATCAGACCGTCCTTTTAAAAGGGATAAATGATTGTCCCTATATCATAAAAAAGCTGGTTCATGAATTAGTAAAATTGCGTGTGCGCCCTTATTACCTATACCAGTGTGATTTGTCATCAGGGATTGAACATTTTAGAACTTCTGTCAGTAAAGGTATTGAAATCATAGAACTGCTGCGCGGCCACACATCCGGTTATGCTGTCCCCACCTATGTGGTGGATGCACCGGGGGGAGGAGGCAAAATTCCTGTAAGTCCCCAATACCTTATCTCTCAATCAGATAGTAAAGTCATTTTACGGAACTATGAAGGGGTTATCTGTGCTTATACTGAACCGGAAGATAAAACAACAGAATGTCATGAATGTCATTATTGCCATGACTATCAGAACCTGCCTGTTACCGGGATCGAAAAGCTTTTTAGAGAAAAGAAATTAAGTCTTGTCCCAAAATCAAATAATCGTATCGCGAGGCGTGATCAATGGAAATAGCTGTCCAGCTGGGCTTATATGAAACAATCCGTCAACATGACGTAACCTTCGAACAATATGTCGATTTACATAATCAGAGACTTAAGCTGATTAATTTTCAAGGCAATCCAGTACAAGCAGCCAGAAGCTCTGTGGAGATGTGTAAGCGGCACGGTATGGGGAAAATCATTACCACGGTTTATAGAGAAGACGTTCCCTTATTCTGTGAGAATGGTTTTATTCTAGAAGGCAGCATTGATGGCTACTTCAAAGGTAAGACAGGTTATTGCCTTTCCCATTTTTGCGATCCCAGCCGAGGAATGAGCAATCAACTCAAAGAAGAAGATGGCATTATAGAGAAGTCGGAAGGTTACATAAACCAGTATGCTCCCAATGGTATCGACAAAGGTTTTTTAATCCGTTCGGCTACCCTTAAGGATACCAGAGAATTAGCTGTCTTATATGATAAGGTTTTCGAAACCTACCCAACACCTATGAACAATCACGAATTTATTGCTAACATGATAAAATCGAAAAAGGTCATTTTCAAAGTTGCCGAATATAATTCCCGCATTGTAAGCGCCGCTTCGGCAGACCTTGATCATGAACTTCTTCATGCTGAGATAACAGACTGTGCAACTCTCGAGGAATTTCGGGGAAAGGGATTATTAAGCGAGCTAGTTTATCATCTGGAAACTACTTTAAATACTAATCATTATATTACCCTTTTCAGTTTATCTAGAGCTCTTTCTCTGGGTGTTAACATTGTTTTCAGCAAACACGGCTATAAGTTTACTGGCCGCCAAATCAATAACTGTCACATTATGGGGAAGTTTGAAGACATGAATATCTGGGTTAAGCGATTAATTCCTGATTATGCTTAATGTAGCGTCTTAGAATTAAACTAAAGAGGTGTGTTACTTCTATGTAACACACCTCAACTTCCTAAAATTAGTTTTATTTATTGGTACTATGTTGCTTATTAGGCAGCCTTTTACCGGGATTCCCATGTCCTTGGTGCTGATTGTTACGTTTAGTCTTCTCTTGACTGTCAAGAATTTTATCTAAGTTATCCATTCAGTCGCCCTCCTTTTACTAATGTTACTTTAACCATACTACTAAAAAAAATTCTATGTACTTTTTCAAAAACATTTTTTAAAACCATTGACCTCTCACGTATTATTGTGTATACTAATAAGCGTCTGTTCCAGAGATTTAAGTAACATGGGTAGGTGGCCGAGTGGTTAAAGGCGGCAGACTGTAAATCTGTTCCGAAAGGTACGGTGGTTCGAATCCATCCCTGCCCACCATTTCCTCGAAAAGTATTAAAACAATACTAGCTTGGTATTGGGGTGTCGCCAAGTGGTAAGGCACCAGACTTTGACTCTGGCATTCGGAGGTTCGAACCCTCCCACCCCAGCCAATATACGGGCCATTAGCTCAGTCGGCTAGAGCACCTGACTTTTAATCAGGGTGTCCCGCGTTCGAGTCGCGGATGGCCCACCAAAACATCATGCGGGTGTAGCTCAATGGTAGAGCACTAGCCTTCCAAGCTAGCTACGTGAGTTCGATTCTCATCACCCGCTCCATAACTCCGCTTAAAAGCTCATAGAAAATCTATGAGCTTTTTTATACTTCCCTGCTTTTTAGTTGATTGCCTATGTCAACTAGGTCAAGAAGTTCATAACTTTCATTAGTTCTTATTTGAAAACCCCAACGAATGTTCTTAGGTGGTGTTACAGTCTCATTCGATAATAACTTAACTGCAAGATATAAGAGATTAACACCGGCTAAGCAAGACTTATGAATTCCCGCCGACATTCGAGTATTTATTTCAATAAGGTAAGCTCTGCCCTGATGATACTTGATCTGAATATTATAGAGATAACTTAATGAAAACTCTTGGGTCAGTTTTCTGGCCATAGCTATCAAGTCTTCTCGATATTCTATCACTTGCCGGTAAAGGTCTAATTTTCTTCTTGGTATTGCTACGATGAGTTCTCCCTCATACCCTAAACAGTCAATACTGTACTCCTCCCCCTCTAAGTATTCCATAACCATTAGGGGCTTTATGGCGTTAGAATTCTTTAAGACGCGTAGGAGACGATCCTTAGAAATTGTAGAGGCTGTCGTCTTATAAAGCTCGTCAACTTCTGTCATATCCTCCAGGATTTGTTTGAAGCCATCACCGCCAATTCCAGATATAGGTTTTAGACAAGGACTGCTCTTATTCCCTGTTATTTTATGATAAGCATTTTTAAAATCAAAATAAGTCCTGACGCAAAAGGTTTGAGGTATGGCTATACCCTCCCTGTCACTTTCCCTATCAATTAGTGTTTGATAGGTTTTAACTTTGTCATTAAGCAATTGATAGGTAGAGCTGCTCCCTACAAACATAACTTTTACGCCAAGACGCTCAAATTCATTTTGATAACGACTTAAATATTCCACATTATATCTAGGCACAAACAGCTTAATTTTGTGTTGACGACAAAAATCAAGGCAGTAGTTAACATAATCTTTTCCTTCAATGGACGGCTCGACTTCAAAATAGTCAGCAATATCTTGTATATAGTCATTCTCACAGACATGGGAGATGAATACTTTAAATTTCCGACCATCTTCATTGTCTAACAAATACCGAATTATTTTTGGTGTAGACGTGAAACAACGATTAAAGTAAATATTAGTGATTTCTTGGTCTGTCTGATTTTTGATGAATTGATCTGACATGTAATTATACTACCTCCCTATTAGCCCTTCCATAGGATTAGCAGAAATTATTAGTTTCATACATTAATAATGGCTGAATCGGTATGAAAATGGCCAATTTGGAGATACTATAATTTTCTGCCCATGATTCTACTTCGTATCCAATCTTTAAATCCTAATTTTTTAGGGAGGGGTTTAAGTCCATAGACTAAGCCAAATCCATAATAACTTCTATTTTTTTTAATAAAATTGGCGTTTTTTTGTAATCTAGGCAGCAAAGCAGGCTGCCGCCGAATTTTTGTGGTTAAGTCTTTTACAAGAACCCAGTCTTTTTTCAACTCATTAAAAACGACATTGCTATTATTTTTTAAGGGCTGAGGATTAATGATTTCAATTTCTTCAAAGCCTGCTTGGGCAACAACTTTCATCCATTCTTCAAATGATAAAGGATTCGTTGAAGATCCGAAGCAATCTTCCATTTGATACCTGACCTGAGGGGGTAAATCCCTTAATATGACCATTTCTAAATCGGCAATTCTGCCTTTTGGTTTTAAAACTCGATAAAATTCTCGATACACTTTTTCTTTATCTAAAAAAACGGTTATTGATTCACAAATAATAATATCAAAGTGATTATCACTAAAAGGCAGCTTATTGACGTCTGCTACCCTAAACTCAACCAAATGAGTTACTCCTTCTTTTTCTGCTCTTAAGCGTGCTTTTTCAATCATATGGGGATTAATATCTACCCCTAAAATTTTACAGCCAACTGTTTTTGCTAAAAAGCAAGCAGTTAAACCACTACCACACCCGGCATCGAGAACGTATTCCTCCGGTTGTACCGCTATTACCTCTAAATTTTGCTTGGTGGCTGGAAAGCCCCCTGGATGAGAACTTCCTATACCTAACCACGCTATGAGCTCGAAATAGTTCATTTCATCCACTCGTTTGCTTTCAGATATCATAATGCGCCCGCCTCCCTTGGGGGTATGTGGTATTATATTCCATAGCCAAGTTTACTGACAGTGAACTTGTATATTACTCAGGATATGAATACTAATTTAAGTACCGCCATACATACCCACAGAAAGATCATATAGGCAAGGAAAGACGTTCTAAAATCTTGTTTCTTAGCAAGAATAAGATCTGAACAAACGATTAGACCTAATATGGTTAATACTAAATTAAGCAGAACTGACATGGTGTAGTGGACTAATGAATCATTTCTTATATAGGCAAGCAATAAATCGAAGACAGACATAATCCATACGGAATTTAGAAAAGTCGTCAGAAGTATTGCCGCTTTTTGTTCAAAACTTGTAATTTTTGTTCTAACTCTTGTTTGATTAGGTTTTGCTGTTCTATCCCAACTTGCTTTAGATATTGCCATCTCGACGCCTACTTTCCTGATAATTTATTATTTAAACTATAGCATCAGGAACGGACAAAAAAATGTTCTTAAGCAACTGCCAAGTTTAACAGTACCAAAAAACCGATAAAGTACTGCGAATAGCAGTACTTTATCGGTCTAGTCTTCTTTGATTATTCACTTCGTTCTTTTGGTCTCAATAGTTTGGTGAATTACTTCGGATTTTATATCAATCACTTCTCCAAAAGGATGTACCTGGGACCGGGAAAAATTGTTTGAGGCCCGCTTTTTTCTGGGAAAATAATATCGGTAAATTCCGTATAGTCCAATCGTAACTGCTCCAATCATAATAATCCCAAAGGAAAATATGACCGTGGTGATCAGAATAGTTAGAATTGCAAGGGACCAAAGAATCTTATAGAGTTGTTTGGACATACTCATCCCCTCCTTAATTCTAACCTCATTGTAACACGAGTCTTATCTCATTGCATTTTTTGTATAATAAGTAATTCCAATTGCTCCCGGGCCAACATGAAGGCCAATGACCGGACCAATATCCAGGACATCAACCTGAGCATTCAGCTTTTCACTAATTTGGCGGGCAAGCTCTTCAGCTTCCTTGAGACAATTGATATGTACTACTGCTATTTCGCCCAATCCATACAAACTTATGTCCTGCAACATCTTGTCAACCATAGCTTTAATTGCATTTTGCTTCGTTCTAACCTTCATCAATACAGTTGTTTTGCCATCTTCAACCGTTAAAACAGGAATAATTTTAAACAGATTCCCGATTAATGCGCCAGCTCCCCCTATTCTGCCCCCTTTTTTTAAGTATTCTAGATTTTCGGGAATAAATAAAAACCTTGTTCGTTGTATGGTTTCTAAAGCTACCTTTTTTACCTGATCAAGAGTCTTTCCTTCTTTTGCTGCTCTTGCCGCCCTTATTGCTACATACCCCAACTGCTGACAATTTGATCGAGAATCAATAATTTCAATCTTTGCACCGGGATAGGTTTCTAAAATCATCTCTTTGACGATTTGTCCCGTTGAAAATGTACCACTCATGTCCGAAGACAGAAAGACACAGCAAAGACTATCTCCTGTCTGAACCGCTTTTTCCATTTCCTTATACATTTCTCCCGTGGAAGGCTGAGAAGATGTGGGTATACCCTTTTCCGCCATCATGGTATAAAAGCTGAAGTTTTCTATATCGACTTCCCTCATACTTTCACGGCCAAAGGAAAGATTCAAGGATACCATTCTGATATTCAATGTTCTTCGTGTTTCTTCACTCAAATAGCTCGTGCTGTCTGTTAAAATCTGTACTGCCATTCTCTTGCTCTCTTTCCTAACATGCCTGATTGGCATAGGTTAATTAATGTCTAAATCATCCCAAAAGGCAGCGAATTGAATTCAATCATTCATTGGTAAGCTTGAGAGAGAATATCGATGTCTTCCTGAGTAAGGGAAACCAACTCTGGAGGATCCACTCGAAGGATGATAAAAGTGCCCTCAAAATCGGCTCTTGAAAGGGACTTTTGCGGAAGCGGCTGAACCCCATTATAAAAGATAAAACACCCGGGCCGTATACTTTCAACAATCTCTGGATAGCCTCCGACAGTTAATTCAAAAGCCTTAAGGTTGTTGGGCATTTGTCGTATATCCGGAGTCTTGCCGGGTTCTACTAGGAGAACTGTTATCCATTTTACCACACTTGTCACTCCAAATAATATCGCAAATTTATGATTAGAGTACCACGAATCTATTAAAATTTCTATTCCTATCCCTGCCACACATAACGAGAATATAAAAAAAGCCCCGTTCTATGCGGTTTTACGCTGACGGGGCTTCACAATTCATCAGTTTTTTCTAAAAAGGTGTATTATTCTGCTGCTGGAGCTTCTGGGGCATCATCCGGCACCAACGCATTTTCGATCAGCGTGCTAAGATGGTGCATCTTCATACCGAGTTTATAGAATTTGTTCATGTCGTTAAACTGGTCAATACAGTTATGACATGGAATACATCCTATTTTAGCACCGGTTGCAATTAATTGATCAACTTTAGGTTTAGCCTTAGTCATACGCTGCTGTTTAGTAGCCGCAACTGCTAAAGCTCCTCCTCCGGCTCCGCAGCAAATGTTATACTTGCCGTCAGGATTCATTTCTCGATAATCCTCAACAACATGTTTAATAACATAGCGCTGCGGCTCATAGACGCCTTCTTTACGAACAGTGTTACAAGGATCGTGCATGGTTACCGGCAGCGGATTCTTGCTCTTATCCAGTTTAAGCCGGCCTTCTTTGATCCAGTCAGCATAAAGTTCAACGATGTGGCGTACAGGGAAGTCTTTTCCTTGCCAGTAAGTGCGCTTGAACACTCTGGAGGATCGGAAAGCGTGACCACACTCAGTTACAATAAGCTCTTTGGCATTTAACCGCTCTACTTCTTCAAATAATGGACGTGAGATCTCACAGAATTCATCGTTTTTACCTGTGAACAGACAGATATTGGTTGCATCCCAACGCTTGCTGCTTAAGGTATAATTTGCTTTGGCGGCATAGAAGACGTGAAGAATTGTTTGAAGTTCATGAGGATAATGTTTGATTTCACGGGCATTGAAGCCAAACATAAAGTCAGCATCCGGCTTGTCGATGGGAATCTTGTAGTTTGGATCATTTAATTCTTTCTGAAGCTCCTCTTCAAGCCACTCCAGAGTTTCATCATAATCGATTTGCTCTACAGCCATTTGGTTACCTGTATTTATATGGTCATCAGCAATGTGTTGTAAGTGACCCGGAGGCATAGCAGTTTTTCCACGGAAGGCTCTTGTTATAGCCGCAATGTTCACACCCATAGGGCATTCTACAGTACAGCGTTCACACATATTGCAGTTCCAGACAAAGGGATCATTTTCCACTTCTTCACGCAAGCCAAGAGCAACTTTACGGATAAATTTGCGAGGGTCATTATCCTCAACTAAATCACTGTACTTACATCCGGCTGTACACATACCGCAAGTAAGGCAATTGGAAAAATCATATCCTTTTAACAGTCCAGCCACTTCTTCTCTCAGGGTTGGATCTAATTCTTTAACTCTAATGGGTTCAGCCATTCTTACTATCACCTCCGCCTTAATTAATATTCACTCGGTAATTCTTTTAATTGAGCCATGGAGAAGACCGGGCCGTCTTTGCACACATATTCGGTGCCAATATTACAGCGGCCGCAAATACCCAGTCCACACTTCATGCGCATCTCCAAGGAAGTGTAAATAGTCTCAGGAGTAAACTTTAATTTTTCTAAGACCGGTAAGGTAAACTTAATCATCGCCGGAGGACCACAGACGACAGCATAGGTATCAACTGAGGAAGGAGCAATTTGCTCTGTCACAGTCGGAATAAAGCCTACATGTTTAGTCCATCCTTCGGCGGGTCTGTCAATGGTGGTCACCAAATTAATATTGGGATTGTTTTCCCATTCAGCCAACTCTTCTTTATAGAGCAGTAAGCCTGGGTTTCTTGCTCCGTAAATAACGGTGATGTCGCCATAATCGCCGCGATGTTTATCATCAAGCATATATTTTGCTAATGAACGCAGGGTTGTGAAAGCAAAACCTCCGCCGATGATTACAACGTTTTTGCCTTTAAACTTTTCAATAGGATAATAGTTTCCCATCGGCCCGCGAACCCCGACCATCGTGCCTTCTTCCATGAGGTGGAGGGCATTAGAGACACATCCTACTTTAGCAACGGAAAACTTTAAGATTCCGGGTTCCGTGGGAGAAGTAGCAATTCCGAAAGGAGCTTCTCCATGACCATAAGCGCTCAGTTCAGCAAACTGACCCGGCATATATTTGAAGTTTTCTTCATCTTGTTTGTTCATAAACTCTAAGGTAAAAGTATTGA
Source organism: Desulfosporosinus orientis DSM 765 (assembly GCF_000235605.1). GTDB lineage: Bacteria > Bacillota > Desulfitobacteriia > Desulfitobacteriales > Desulfitobacteriaceae > Desulfosporosinus > Desulfosporosinus orientis. The sequence continues at coordinate 2,910,711 of NC_016584.1, read as the reverse complement.
TCAAACGATCTTCGGTTTCCACTAAATTTTTCACGAGCTTCATTGTTATTGGGATATATGGATTCTGTTGCATCATTCCACCACCAATTCTGCTTTGTTTGCCCCAGCAATGACTTGACGAATATCCATATTAACCGGGCAGCTTTTTATGCAGCGTCCACAGCCTACACAGGACATAGCACCATTGTTATGGACAAAATAATTAAACTTGTGCATCATCCGTTGACGCCAACGTGCTTTTTTAGAATCACGCGGGTTATGACCGGAACCGTGAAGGGTAAAGAGTGGGGCCATACAGGCGTCCCAGGTCCGTACTCTGGAACCTTCATTTTTGCGCACTTCCTCAGAAATATCGAAGCAATGGCAAGTGGGACAGGAGAAGGAACAGACATTACAGCCAATGCACTTCTCTTGAAGAGTATCCCAAAAAGGACTGTCAAACATTTTGTCGAGCTTACTGGTGGTATTAGCAACATCAACTTTACTTGGAGTTTCTGCACTCTTAATTTTGTCAACCAGCGCTTGCTCATCAGCAGTCAATTCAGAGAGAGCTTCAAAACGGGCAGCTAAGGCTTTACCTTTTTCAGTGATCACTTCGACAGTATAGGAATCTCCGAGATCAATGAGGAGAATATCCGAGCCCTCACTGCCGGCCGGAGACAGCCCAAAAGAGGAACAGAAACAAGTAGGGGCAATTTTTGAACATGCCAGCCCGATAATCACCGCTTTTTCACGTCGTTCATAATAATATGGGTCGGTATACTGGTCATTCTTGAAAACCATATCTAAGAGCTGCATTCCCCGTGCATCACAAGGTCTGATTCCAAAAAGAACTGCGTTTTCAGCCTTAAGTTCGCTCTTAACGGTGATGTCCTTACCCTCTTTTTTATAGGACATGAGTTTCTCGTGTTGAGGAAAGAAGATGGCTTTGGGAGGAAGTTTAGAATTCAGATAATCTTGTTTGACTTCTGAGAAGCTTTTGACTCCTTTGAAAGCAACTCCGTTTGCATCACTAACTGGAGCAATTAGTTGGTACTCACTGGCTAAAGCATCAAAGGCCTGGCCAAATTTTTCTTTACTTATCTTCATTTTCTTCACCTCACTCCTTTACCAAGAACTGTTCTGGGTCATTAGTGGTGTATTCATTAAGAGCCGGTTTGCCGTCTTCACTGATACCGGCTTCATGATTGTACATAACATAGACGTCTTTGGTCATTTTGCGATTCAAGGCACGTATATCCACACCTTGGGGGCATGCACGAGTACAGGCACCGCAGTCAACACAGCGGCCGGCTAAGTGCAGGACACGTCCGGCTTGGAAGAAGAGATTTTCAGAACGATTAACCCCGCCGGTCAGCCATCTCGGGGAATTGCAGTCAACAAAGCATTCCTGACAATAGCACAAAGGACATGCATTACGGCAAGCATAACAGCGAATACACTTGCTCATTTGCTCTTTGAAATAATCTTGGCGTTCGCTCAATGATTTTTCTTCCATTGCTGTAACATCAGCAAAATCTGCAGCTGCTTGAGGAGCTTCAATTTTGTCACCCAAATGAACATCCTCTACTACAGGGTTAGGATATCGGCAGTTTTGACAGGTAGGATCTTTTACCTCAGCAAAAAGATACTCTTTGTCCCCTTCCATTCCTTTTACGGAAATTTTCCCGTCACTAACACTGGCTTCGAGAATTTCTCCTACTTCTTCATTAATTTTACGTTGATTAATGACTCCATGGCAAGTTACCCCGATGAGATACAAGTCATCTCTGACCAGTTGGTTTTCTTGCATTAAAACCGCTAAAGCCCGGCTGTCGCAGCCTTTAACAACAATAGCCTTTTTGCCCGGAGTTTTAGCTGCATAATTTGCCAGGTTATTTTCACAGGTTTCATCCCAAATTAACGCGTCAACATCTTCTGCAGAATGCACAAAACAGGGAGTTGCCTTTAAGGGCAAAGAACCTTTTTCATAGCCGATAACAACATCCACTTTTCCTTCAGCCAGCAATTGACGGGCCGTTTCTCGGATATCGTTTACGAGATTATTCATCCGCCGCACCCCCGTCATCAACTTTAAAAATACCGTTATTAGGGCCAAGTGCACTGACCCGTTCAGTTACTCCTTTTACGACTTCAGCAAAGCGAATGCCTTCTGCCGCTGATACCCAGGAAAAGTTGACTCGATCCTCTTCCAGTCCAACATGGGTAAGCAAGGATTTAATGAGGGCAAATTTACGACGGGCAACATAGTTTCCACTGATATAATGGCAGTCTCCAGGATGGCATCCGGAAACTAAGACTCCGTCCGCTCCGTTAGCCATTGCTTTTAAAACATAAAGGGGATTAATTCTGCCTGAGCATGGGACTCTGATGGTTCTAATTGTTGCCGGATATTGAACTCTGCCGACACCGGCTAAATCCGCCCCAGCATAGCTGCACCAGTTACACAAGAAAGCAGCAATTTTAGGTTGGTACTGTTTATTTTCAGTTTCTACCTGAATTTCTCCCATAATCATCTACCTTTCCCGATTGTTAATTAAGTCCCATATTTATAGGGCGTTTAACATCTCGACAATTTGCTCGTTAGTACATCCTCTGAGACTTAACGCTCCGCAGCGGCAGCTGGACGCACAGGCTCCGCAGCCTTTACAGAGGGCATCGTTGACAACCGCAACACGTTTTTCCTTATCAACAGCGATTGCTTTTGCAGAACAAACAGCTTCACAAGTACCACACGCGGTACATTTGCGTGAGTTGACAAAAGCATTGAGACCGGCAGACTCTACTTTATCTTTAGCTAAGGCCACACCGGCACGTCCGGCTGCTGCTTTAGCCTGGGCAATGACTTCTTCCATGTTCTTAGGACTGTGGGCAATACCAGCCATAAATACACCGTCGGTACTGAAATCAACGGGACGCAATTTCATATGTGCTTCTAAGAAGAAGCCTTCGGCATTCAATGGGATTTTGAACCATTTAGAGAGCTGTTTGCCGTCTTCAGGTGCTTTAATGGCAGCAGCCAAGCAAATCACATCAGCTTCAATTTTGATGGGTCTGTCTAAGACGTGATCATTGACCGTTACAACAAGGGTATCCCCTTCCTTATTGACAACCGGTTTAGCATTCTCACTATAACGAACAAAGAGAATTCCAATTCGTCGGGCTTCTTCATATTCCTCTTCAAAGTAACCATAGGTTCTCATGTCTCGATAGAGAACAAAGACATTGGCCGACGGATTTTTCTTTTTAACTTTAAGAGCTAATTTTACAGATTTTGTACAGCAAGTACGGCTGCAATAAGGATTTTCATCACAACGTGAACCAACGCATTGGATAAAGACAAAATTCTTGGCATTTTCCACTTTTGAGTCATGATTGAAAAGAGCTTCATCCATTTCAATTTGAGTCATGACACGAGCGTCTTCTCCATACAGATACTCTTTAGGTTTGTATTCTTGACCTCCGATGGCCAGGATAGCTACACCATGAGCAATCTGTTCCCCATTTTCCAGAGTGGTTGTAAAATTGCCTAAGAAACCGCCAACATCTTTAATACCAACCCCCACATGGAGTTTAATATTGGCATGGCTGCTGACCTTTTCAATCAAGTCTGCCAAAAAGGCTTTCATGTCTTCTCCTCTGAAACCTGTGGAGAATCGTCTGGCCACTCCGCCCAAAGTGCTGTCTTTCTCGACGAGATGAACTTCATATCCTTGATCAGCCAGTGAAAGAGCACTGGTCATACCGGCTACGCCACCGCCGATAACTAAGGCTGCGTGATTCATATCCATAAAGATTGGCTGAACTTGCTGCTGCATGGAAGCCCGAACTATAGCGAGTTTTGTGAGATCTTTCGCTTTCTCCGTCGCTTTTTCAGGCTCGCTCATATGAACCCAAGAACATTGGTCACGGATGTTGGCCATGTCAAATAGGTGTGCATTCAAGCCCGCTTCTTTCAATGTTTCTTGGAATAATGGCTCATGAGTTCTGGGACTACAGGAGGAGACCACGACTCTGTTTAATTTGTGTTCACTGATCAGAGCCTTAATAGATGCCTGAGCATCTTGAGAACAAGCATAAATTTTATCCGTGGCATAAGCAACGGTGGGAAGAGTCTTAGCATACTCAACAACACTGGGTACATCAACAACACTGCCGATGTTAACACCACAGTGGCAAATAAAGACCCCGGTACGGATAACATCCCCGGCTACATCCATCTCCGGCGGATACTCTTTTTCGCTGACTAAGGTTCCACGCTCTTCTGCTAATAAGGCAGAAGCAGCTCCTGCGGCAGCGCTGGCCTGCATAACTGTTTCCGGAATATCTCTTGGACCACTGAAGGCACCTGCTGCAAATACCCCTGCTTTTGAGGTATTAACACCGGTCAGGGGTTCAAGTTCCGCGAAACCGAATTTATTGACCTTCAGATCTAAGAGACTGGCTAATTCTTTAGAACTGTCACCAGGTTCCAGACCAACGGATAAGACAACTAAATCAAATTGATCCGTGACAATTTGACCATCTTCCGTGGAATAACGAATGACTGCATCTCCCGAATCGTCTGTTGCTTCAGTGACTTCATAGACACGGGAACGAATAAAGTTAACACCTTGTTGGTTCTTGGCATTGTTATAGTATTTTTCAAAGTCTTTGCCGGGAGTTCTCATATCCATGTAGAAAATAGTGGTATCAACGGGGATATGACTGTGCTCTTTGGCAATGACAGCTTCTTTGATGGCATACATACAACATACGCCGGAACAGTAATTGTTATTAATCTTGGCATTTCTGGAACCGACGCACTGAATCCAGGCGATTTTTTGAGGTTCCTTCTTGTCAAAGGGTCTGACTAAATGTCCATCAAAGGGTCCCGAGGCGCTGAGAAGGCGCTCAAACTCCAGACTTGTGACAACGCTCTTTATTTTGCCGTAACCATAATAATCAAGGGAGGAAGCATCAAATATTTTAAAGCCGGGATTAAGAATCATAGAACCGACTTCAACTTCGAATTCCTTGTCTTCCATGTGATGATCAATAGCACCTGCTTGACATGCTTTTACGCATTTCAGACAGATGTCTTTGCCTTTAGCTTTACCGCGAGTTTGATACAAGCAGTTCTTTTCGTCAATGCCATAAGCATTAGGGAAAGCTTGTGAATACTGCTTGAAAGCAGCTTTACGCTTTCCTAAGCCCTGATTGAACTCATCATCAATTTTTACAGGACAAGCTTCTGCACAAGCGCCGCAGCCCGTACATTTATCCAGATCAATATAACGGGCTTTTTGCTTAATGGTAACTTTGAAATTTCCGGCTTCTCCTTCAGTTTTAACGACTTGTGAATTGGTGTAGGTTCTGACATTCAGATGGCGCCCGCATTCAACTAGTTTAGGGGATAGAATACACATTGAGCAATCATTGGTTGGGAAGGTCTTATCCAACATCGGCATAGTACCGCCAATAGCTGACGATTCTTCTACCAGATGAACTAAGTATCCCGACTCTGCCAAATCCAGTGCAGCTTGAATCCCAGCAATCCCTGCGCCAACAATCAAAACAGAACCGATTTTATTTTGACTCATTACAACCCCTCTTTCATCCTTACTCCCTTATTAAAGATAGTTACAACAATCACAAGGAATACTAAGTAGTAAGTTCGCCATAAATTCTGAAAATCCTCTCGCAAGATGACAAAATATTATGGAATTAAATAATTTTATAGCAATCTACCCTTAATAAGTCACTTAATGACATATGTTCATTAAAATAATCATATAATTAGCTGAGGAAATTTCTATAATGATGAACATATTCTAGTATTAGGGTAACACTATACCAATAGGTTTTCAAGTATGAGGCTCGCCCATTCGCGGCTGCGAGAGCTTCCTTCAGCGGGTAAGTATTCTTTGAAGATTGTTAACCATGGTTACGCAATCCCCGCAGCCGCTTTGTGGGCTTAACCGCCTCTCCATGCAATGGGTTCGCTTCTGCTTCACTCCCAACGAACTGCCTGGAGGAGCGCTTTTCAGCTAAGCGGATGCGTCAGTGGAGCCGCGTTAAGGCGAGGGCCGACGGTTCGCGAACCGTCCAGCGAGCCAGCGGCGGAACTCGCAGACGCGTGCTGAATAGCGCTCCGCCCCAGAGCCCGACAGAACCGTCCCCTGTCAGAAGGGGTTTTTCATAGTAGCTTTTCGTGCCGCTGCCGCATTACCATCGCTGACTTAAAGCTGCTGATCCTTATAGCAAAGGCGGCTGCCTAAGTTGCTCTAGTTAAAGAAAGGGAAACCGGGTCTCAGGACATCTTTCCGTCGCTGCTCAGAGATCTCTATTTCCCGCCCAAGGGTAAAGGAATAAAGGGTACAGCGGGTGACCTGGGCTTTGGTTAAGCGTTCTATGGCATGAGCGTAAAGAGATAACTGAAGAGCATACCGATCCCTTAAAATTTCCTCAGGATCTATCTCGCCGTCCTTTCTCAATGAATCAGTTTTGTAGTCCAGGATTTCTGCCTTAATAGTACGATTTTCATCAGTGTTTATAATCACCACATCAATAACGCCTTGCACTAAGATCTTGTTTTGATCCTCTGTTGGAAAAGTTAATGTGAAGGGTACTTCCCTCAGAATTTCATCGGCTCTAAAAAGCCTGTTACCCAATGGCGTCGCTAAAAAGTGAACAATCTGTTCCGAATGAATAGTGTTCTTTTGCTCAAGTGTAAGAATTTCACGCTCTTTAAGTGTGTTCAAAAAGCCGTTGATGTAATTCATTTTCTCTTTCTCAGATAAGGTTGACCAGAGAGACTCCAATTCTTTAAAGGAAAGATGCTGCATAACCGTGTGCAAAGCTGTTCCTCGTTCTGCTGCTGTCAGTGGCTGAGTGGCTTGAAGAAATTTCGGCCGTTGCGAAAGGTCCCTAGGATTCCCTAAACCCGGAACGGCAGACGCCTCATCGTTGACATACCAGATACTTTGACGTTTAAGTTCACTTACACTGGTTTTTGCTGCCTGACGAACTGCCGAGAGATGCGGGTACTGCCAGTTTAACCTTCGGGCAACCTCAGAATACCAATGTTCAACTTGAGCATGGTCTTCAGTTTCTTGATCGACAATACTTTCTTGACTTTGCCCGTCACTTGCCATTTTTTCGGAGGTTAAGCTGCGATGGAATAGTATCTCCCAACGTGAATGTTCGTCCTCTAATGGATAAATTATCTCGGAATCCACAAAACCGGCCTGTATAAATAGCCGGTCCGGATGACGTACCAGTGCCGGTCCAATCCAGTCCATGAAACACTTTGCATTCCTAAGCAACCCTTCGGGCAAGGCAGCCTCCTGCCACTCTGCCGTACGCTGCCATTTCTGCAGAGTGTTTTCAAATTTATCCAAAGATCCATATAAAAACAGACGCTCTTTAGCCCTTGTCAGAGCAACATAAAGAATTCGCATTTCTTCTGCCAAAGCCTCTTGAGCTAAGGTCTGTTTGACGGCATATTGAATCAATGAAGGGTATCGAACCTTATTGTCAATGTCGATGATCGGCATTCCTATACCTAACTTCGAATGTAAGAGCATCCTTCCTCTAAGGTTTTGGGTATTAAAGGTTCTCCCCAGACCGACAAAAAACACAACCGGAAACTCCAGTCCTTTGCTGGCATGAACAGAAATCAATCTTACAACGTCTTCATTTTCTCCAAGGGCTCGTGCGCTTCCCATATCTTTTCCTTGTCCTTGGAAGCGGTCTAAAAAGCGCAAAAATCTAAATAACCCACGGTACCGTGTGGCTTCAAAGCGCCAGGCACGATCATAGAAGACACGCAGATTGGCCTGACGTTGAACCCCAGCTGGTAAGGTACCTACATAGGCTAAATACCCGGTCTCTTCATATAATGACCAGATCAAATCTGCCAGAGATATTCGTCGTGACCGAGTTCGCCAGGTTTGAAGCTTAAGCCAAAAATCCCTTAGTTTTTCCCCTAACATGGGAACATCCGATAATAATTCCTGAGCTCTTTCAAGTCTCTGAGGTAAAGAGTCCGCATAGAGCCCCAGAATTTGCTTTAATTCATCAACATGCTCTAAAGCAAAATCAGTCTTAAATCCTGCCCATACTGCCAAGGTTAATGCTTCATAGAAGTCTCCTTCCGGGAGAGTCATACGGATTTTCCCTAACTCACGTCCGTTTAAACCCACAAAAGGTGAGCGAAGAACAGCTGCCAAGGGAATATCCAAGTGAGGATTATCAATGACTTTGAGCAAGGACAACATAGTCTCTACTTCACTAGCCCCAAAATAACCACTGGTTGTTTCGGCATACACCGGAATTTCTGCAGCTTGAAATTCCTCTACATAAATAGGTGCGCTTGAAGAGTATGAACGCATCAAGATGACAATATCCGAGAATCGCACCGGACGAAATTCTCGCGTGACTTTGTCAATAACCTGAAATTCTTCTCCAGCAATGATGCGTTGTATTCGTTCGCTGACCAGGCGTGCTTCAATTCTTATACTATCAAGATCTTCTGAGGATAGATCATCTTCAAAATCTGTACCCTCTCCATGAGTGTCAGATTGACTCCCCCTTTCTTGACGGTAACTGTCATTTTCTGCTTCACCTTCGCCAGCAATTATACTCACAGTTTCTCCGTGTCCTTCATCAGAATATGAGCCTAACTCGCTTTTTATACTTTTAGGATCAATAAGATGTACTTCAATGGGACCTTCAGCGATAGGAATGGGGCTTTCTCCGGTGATAAAGGATGCTCCGTATTGCAAGGCTGCTTGATGATCATAGGCAATTTCTCCGGCACTTGAGGTCATGATCTGCCGAAAGATAAAATTAACTCCTTCAATCACTTCAAGCCGGCTTCGAAAATTTCGATTTAAATCAATGACCATCTTCTTAAGATCTTGAGAAACCTGTGGCTGCCAATGGGGCAAATCATTATACTTGGCAATAAACAAGCCTGGATCCGCCATACGAAAGCGATAGATGCTTTGCTTAACATCTCCGACCATGAAAAGGTTAGGGGATTCTTCCTGTCTGGATACGAGATATAAGATACGTTCCTGAACAGGATTAATATCTTGATATTCGTCCACTAGCACTTCCGCAAAATAGTCTTTCAAACCTTGAGCCAGCAGAGAAGGTTCGCCTTCTTCTTCCAATAATTTTAGCGCATAATGTTCAAGGTCTGTAAAATCTAAAATATTGCGTGCAGTTTTAGCCTTTGTATAAGCACGGGCAAACTCAATGACTAAACTGCTAAGTGACTGGATCAGAGAACTCATTTCTTTGAAAGCGGACAACTGGCCCTCCAAGGGGTAAGCAAAAACAGCATCTTTTAAAGAAGTCAGCTTCTTTTTAGCTTCATCCCTCATCCGTTTACATTCCTCTTGCCATTTTTTGCTCAAAGTGTCATCAACTTCGCCAAACTCTTGCTCAGGACCCTTCTTTTGTTTGGATTTCGAGCGAATAGCCGGCAATCTAGGAAAGGTTACGGCGGATTGAAATTGAGCGTCAATCTGTGGCCACGTCCCTACTTTTAAGTCATGGCAGAGCAAGCCAACTCGATTGAGGTCATCCTGCAGCGTAGGCACATAATTAACAGGTCCTTCCGGGGATTGCGCTATCACCTCCGCCCTCTGCAGCAAATGATAACTTTCACTGGCCAAGTCCAGCAGCCCTTGACAAACTGCTTGACCCCATTGGCTTTGCATAAAGGCTTCAGTACTTTCCCACTGGTAAGGGTTTTTTAGAGCACTTAACCATGTGCTTGGCTGAGATTGACTATAAGCGAAGGTATACAGACTTAAAACATAGTCCATCAGCGGCTGATCATCGCGATCACTGCCAAAGGCTTCCACCAGTTTCATAAAACCCTGGTCTTCTTTTTGATAATTAGTCTCAAAGAGTTCTTCAATCACATCCTGCCGTAAAAGATCCGCCTCAGCTTGATCGGCAACCCGAAACCCCGGGTCAAGTTCAAGTTGGTAAAAATGTTTGCGTATCAAATCCAAACAAAAGGAGTGCAATGTAGTAATACTTGCTCTCTGCAAAAGAGTACGCTGACTGAGCAGCCTTTCGATTTCTCGAGGGTCGTTTTCCCCAAACAATGCCTCATCCAAGGCTTTGCCGATTCTCTCCCGCATTTCATTTGCCGCTGCTTTAGTAAAGGTAACAACAAGGAAGCGATCCACATCAACGGGATAATGTATATCCGTAATTTGATGTATCAGGCGCTCTACCAGGACCGCTGTTTTACCTGAACCGGCTGCAGCGGCAACTAAGAGTTCCCCTCGCAAAGTAATGGCGGCACTCTGTTCATCAGTCCATTGAGGTTTACTCATCACTGGTCACCGCCTTTCCAGGTTCCTCTCCAAGCCAATTTAAATTCGACTCATGTGTGTGATTTGTTTTTTCCATTCGTGCCCAGACGTCTTCCGGCTTTAAGGCCGGAAGATCACGATACCGGTTTTCAGGCAGATAAGGATCAAAGTGGCAAACAGGTTTATAATCACAATATTGACAGCCGGTTCTCTTGCCTCGCCGGTAAGGTGACAGTGAAATATCACCGTTTAGGATTTCCTCCCCTTTCTGCTTAAACCACTGGTGGAGATAGCTGCCCAGCAGAGAAAATTGATCTTCGGTTAATACATTAGCACCTTTTTGAAAACTGCCGTCTTTCTTTAACCTTACCCCCAGCAAATCGGACTGTCCTAAGGAAAAGGTTGAATCCATGGCTTCTAAAACCTTAGGGTTTGCTAGTAGGAACCCCTTAACCTTAACAGCTTTGACCCGTCGTTGTTCCAATTCTTCGGAACTTAATGGGCTTTGCTCCTCAAGCTGAGGTTCCAGCACAGGGAAATATAAAAATCCCGCCGGAATTTTCTGCTGAAGGATATAATCACCAGACAAAGCTGGTGTTGTATTAAGTAACACTTCGGCACCTTGTAAAGCAACTGTCAAATATGTGAGTAATTGAAGATTTAACCCATAGTAAATGGTGTCCAGGGGTAAGGATAACTCCCGTGATTTATAATCTAAAATGCGCAAATAAATCTGATCATCTAATAAAGCGGCATCCACCCGGTCAATTTGCCCGCTGAGAATCAAGGAATCGCCCTCCAGCAATGGAACCTCTATCCCTGGGAGTGTTTCTTGGGGACCAAAACCCACTTCCAGCTGTATTGGAATAAACAATCCCTTGCGGGCATGTTCTCCTAAGACACGAACCGCATGGTGAACAGTACGTTTAAGTTTGTTTGTTAAGTAACGATAACGAGCATTACTTAAGAGAATTTCATGCTGTAAACTAGGGGCAAGGCGGTCAGCCAGCTCATTGATAAGAGCCCAGGATTCTTCTTTTGATAATTTACCCCAGTCCAAACTACTCTCCTGCAGATAGAGGGCAAAATCGCGCAGCATAGAGTGAAAAAATTCACCCATATCAGGACTCGTCAGTTGATAGGCAGGTCGTTCACGCAGCTTTAAAGCATACCGGGCAAAATGTCCAAAGGGGCACCTGGCGAATTGTTCCAACCGAGACACACTTGCTCTTAATCGTTTGCCATAGAGCCTGCGGGCTAAGGGACGCTCAAGCTTATCCTCCTGATTTATTGTTGCGAGACTGGTACGTAATCTCAGCGTTTGTCCTTGGCGAAGAGAATCTTCCAGTAACCATTTTTCCGTTGCTGTCCACAGGGGAGAAAGAGGTTCCCCTTGGCGAACTTTGCGGAGCTGTTCGGCATAAAACAGAAGAGCAGAATCTGGCTGACTAATCTTCTCAATGTCTTCTTGAATACTTAAAAAGTTCTCGGCAAGAGATGGGAAAAGATGCTTAAGCCGTGTGACTACAGGGGAAACCGTCAGTCCTTTACCTTCATCATCCGTTAAAGAATAACTGACTACCAATGTTTCTTTTGCCCGGGTAAGGGCCGTGTAAATATAAAATTGCTCTTCATAAGTCTGGTCCTTACCTTTAGGAGCCAGACTAATCCCTGCTTCTTCTAATTGTTTACGTTCTTCAACGTCAAGAATACCGTCAGAAACCGGTCGTGCTGGAAGAACTCCTTCATTAGCGCCTAATAGGAAGAGGACTTTGACTTCAGGATTCCTTGAGCGATCTAAGGATCCAACCAAAACTTGATCTAATCCCGGCGGAATGAGTCCCAGCTCAATACCCTCCATTCCAGAAGCAAGGATTAAAGCATAGTCTTCCAGCTCAACCTTTTCCTCCCCTAATCCGGCAACGATTTCATCCAGGACTTGGATAGTAGATTCCCAAATCTGTTCGTGTAACCTAGCCTCGCTAAGATCTCCCTCTTCTTTAGCCTTTTGAGCCCATATTTCAAGAGTCCCGGGAACATTTAAGGTTTCTAAAAAAGTATAGAGGCTTTCTGTAATGGTTCGAACTTTTAATCCCTGCTCTTCTTCTTGACAATCAACTACAATACCTTGACTCAAGGGGGTTAAGACATCATATATGGTTTGGCGAGCTGCATTAAGCTCTGCCTGCAATTTTAGTTCAATAGCCTGCTGTTCCTCATCTTGACCCAATGACCATTGACGATGGCAGGTTATGCTTCTGGACCAGGCTTCACCACGAATTCCATATTCCAGAACATAGTTTTCCAATCGATCGATAACATCCCTGGACAGCGGGAAAAAGTCTGTTTTTAAGCAGCGAAACAAAGGTTCATAACTCCATTGAGTTCTCATTATTTCAAGACAGGATTGAAGCAGCTCTATTAAAGGGTGATGCAGGACAGGACGTTTGTAATCTATGAAATGGGGAACTTCATAGGATGTAAACAGCTGAGCAATCAACTCGTGATATCCGGAAAGATCCCGGCTCAGGACGGCCATTTCGTTCCAGCATAGTCCTTCATCTCTTGCTAAACGCCTTAGTTCTTGAGCAACTCTTTCAACCTCTACTCTCTGATTGACAGCAGAAATAATTTGGATTCCGCCGAAATTTAGTTCTTCCTTCTCAAAGGGCATGGTCGGATAAGCAGAAAAAAAGGTTTCTAAATGACAAAGCCAAGGATTTTTGAAGCGTGTGCCACCTTTAAGCAAACTAGAGGGATGTATGGGAATATTATTTTCTAAGGCAATCCTCTGCAATTCCAAAAAAGTTTTCCAAGGACCAGTAAAAAACTCTTCTCCGGCTTTAAAAACACCTGTTTCCGAAGTGAACTCTTCGGTAACATAAATTGGATCCAGACAAGAGGTTATTACAACTTCTTCAACAGTTATTGCTATGGCTTTCAAGACTTCCAGTTCTTGAGGGGTAAACCCGTTAAACCCATCAACCCAGACCTTTGCCCCTCGCATCAGGGGGGCAAAGGGTATTTTGCCAGCCAAGATTGAAAGTTCATCATCAGGGTCTCTGATTTCCTGACCCAGGGAAGCTTGAAATTCTCCATATAATAGTGCCAAATCCTCAAGCTTCTCAGTCAACATGCCACTTGTACTTTTAATAGTTCTTAATGTTTCCGGAGCTACTCGATAGGTTTTAAATTCCCCGATTGTTTGAGCCAAAAGCTCGGCCATACCCGGTCTGGTTGCGGATCGAGCAAATACTTTCAATTCATAACGGTTCTTTAAAAGAATGCGGCGCAGAAGCATCTGTTTGCCAATTTTGCCAATAAGCACCTTTTGTCCTCCGCCGGTTTCGGAAAAAACACGCCAGCCCAGCCGTTGAAAGCTCAATACTTGAGCTCGCAAACTTCCATCCAGATCGGGAGTATCCGAGAGAGCAACTTCCATTTGATAGGTTGCTTGCTCAGGGACAAGGAAGATAATTGGCTTACCCCAAGGTTCCTTGCGAAGTTCAGCTCGAATTTCTTCCAGACATAAGGTGCTCTTGCCACTGCCGGCCCGTCCAAAAATGAAACGGAAGCCCATCGTTAGTTCCTCCCTAATGTATTAATATAAAATAGGATTATACCATGCATGGAAAAGGAATTTTATCCATAGTTATATAGAAGCGATGTGGGGGTGAAAGATATGCGCATCTACGTTTTATATCGCCGCAAACTGTTTCTGACCTTTTTGTTTTTGCTTGTGATAGGGATCGTACTGACAACAACACAGCATTTCTTAACGGTTCCATCCTTGGTTCGAACTCCCGGGACTTATTATATGGCAAATACCCAGGAAAACATTGTAGCTTTAACCTTTGACGATGGACCTGACCCTATTGATACACCGGAAGTATTAAATATCCTTAAGGAAAAGGACGTGCATGCCACATTTTTCATTTTAGGGGATGCGGGACAATTATACACTGATTTGTTAAAGCGCATAGCCAAAGATGGCCATGAAATTGGAAATCATGGTTTTAACCATGATTATCAGCAAATACATTTAGTTGAAGAAATCAATAAAACCGACAACATTGTCTTTTCTGCAACAGGTTCCCATACCCTGTATTATCGTCCACCAGGAGGGTTGGTGAGTCAAACCCAACTGGCAACAATTAAACAGCATGGCCATATTGTCGCACTTTGGAGTGTCGACAGTAAAGATTGGATGAACCCCGGTGTCAAACCAATACAAAACAATGTTCTAAAAAATGTCTTTCCGGGATCAATTATTCTTATGCATGACGGTGGCTATCAACGCACTCAAACAGTTAAGTCTTTAGGTCCGATTATTGATGAATTAAAAGCTCGTGGTTATCGTTTCGCTACATTAAGTGAACTCAGAGCTCTGGATTCTGAAACGAAGTAGTTCACTCATTGGCAATAAATCCACTCCCAAATACTTCTCCTGCGTTTTGAATAATAATAAAGGCCTGGGGATCAACTTCCCGGACGGCTCGTTTTAAACGCCCAACTTCGGGAAGACTTACGACACAAATAATTATGTCTTTAGGTTCGCAAGAATAAGCCCCGCGTCCATGTAAAAAAGTAGCACCCCGGCCCAGATCAACCATAATTCGATCGACCAGGGCCTCAGAACGATCTGAAATTATGGTAATTGATTTGGAAGGGACACCGCTCTGGATAATATCCAATACCCGTCCATAGACAAAGAGCAAAACCAATGTATAGAGAGCTGCTTTTGAACCCAGCACAGCCCAGGATATCAAAATGATAACACCATTAATTGCTAGTGCAGACGTTCCCATAGGCACCCCGTACTTTTGCTGAATAACTTTGGAGATAATGTCAGTGCCTCCTAAGCTCCCGCCAAAGTGGAATACGACGGCGGAAGCCAGTCCAGAGATAACTCCTCCATAAAGTGCCCCTAAGAAAACATCACTAAAGTCTAAGGGCTGAACCCCCCTAAACAAATCCAAAAACACAGAAAAAACGGCCAAGCCCCATATGGTTTTAAAGACAAATTTCTTGTCAATCTCACGCCAGCCCAACACTAATAAAGGTACATTGAGAATAAAGGTCATAATCCCAATCGGCAAACCTAACGTATAGAAAAGGAGCAGAGCAATACCTCCCACTCCACCTCCGCTTAACCCAGAGTATACAATAAAGCCTTGAATCCCGTAAGCGGCAAGGATAGCACCCGCAACAATTCCCAAAATATCGGTAATTAACTTTGTCCGCTTTGTTAGTTTCAAGTAAAAACCCCCTAAATACTGGTTAAAGATTATATTTTACTATTATACAGAGTTATTCTATATACGTAAAGTTGATCCAATTCTTTAAGCAAGCGATAAGCATAATGCGCAGAATGTCTACAATGCGTGAAGTCGTGAAAAATACGCCTTAATGCAGCTTATAAGCCGCATTAAGGCGTATTTCTAAGGAATCCGAGACCCAAGGAACCTACCTATTCCGTTTTTTCCAGAATCGATAAATCCCCCAAGCGATGCCGCCAATCAGCAAATAGGGTATAGCATAACCTAAGCCGACAACCAAATAATTGAGTCCGTTCCACGTACTGCTCAAGGTTTTTAACACAGCGTCCTTGGCCGCCTGCCAAGTCTCGCTCCACGAGACAGGCTGCCATGGGTCCTTGACGTTCAGATTAGGGGTTTGGTGCGTGACAATTTGGAAGGTCACTGTAGAATAATTGACTTGATGATCCCAAAGCTTTAATTGACCTTTCAATTGTTCAATTTGCTGTCGAACATTGCTCAGTGAGTCTTCAACTCTAAGCACATCATCAACGGTTTTGGCCTGCTCGAGAATTTCAAGATAGCGTTTTTCTTCGGCCTCCAAAACCTGCAAACGCGCTTGAGAATCATAGTATTCATTGGTAATATCATTGGCCTGCAGACGCTGATCCAGAACCTTACCCCATGATGAAACCGAATCTTGTAAACCGTTAAGCTTATCAGCAGGAATCTTAACCGTTAAATACGCTGAGGAGTAATTATCCGAATCACTTTGCTGAGAAGTTACGACGTATCCGCCCAGACTCTGAATTTCTTGACTAATCTTGTCCACGGATTCATTGATATTTGCCACTTCTAGAGTCAAGTCTAAATTATGAGTAACTTTACGAGGCATCTCTTCATCGGCGGGAGGAACATTGCCTTGATCCGGCGGAACGGGAAGAACAGCTTTGTTTTCCATAATAGAAGTACTGTCCATACCAAACTGAGTTTGTGGCTGGTGTTCTGCTCCTCCATTGACTTCAGCACTGTTACTAAAGGACTTGCTTTTGACATTGAATTCTGTACCTGCACCCGTCGAATCACTTGGCGGGGGTGCCTGCATAGCTATATCCGCAGATTGTGTCGATTTTTCTGAGCTGCCCATGCGCGGAAAAATGCTCCATGAGTTGCTTAGGGCGCCTTGCCCAATGACAATAAGAATGGCAAGAGCAGCTATGGGAAGGGCTAACTTCCACTGCCCCGGTGATTTCCACCAACCCAAAGATGTCCATTGTTTAAAACCTTTCTTCTCATACCTGGGCTGGTAGACCGGCAAGTCTTCCAATCCTTCGGTTTTAGCAAGTTTCTCTAAAGCTTTTTGTTTGATACTCAGCTTAATTGTTTCCTTATCCTCAGTATCCCCGTCAATCGTTGAAAAGAATTCTTTCATACGCTGCAAATCTCCATCCTCTTCCCAGAGAACGGTGAGATCCTTTTTATCAAAAAATCCTTTCATCGGACTCTGCCTCCTCTGTCCAGGTTCCCCTGGTAGATTTTTCGGAACCCTTTTTTTGCCCGGTATAGAAGGCTGTCCACTGCCTGCTGGGTTGTTCCTAATATTTCTGCCACTTCTCCGGCACTGAATCCTTCGATTAAACGAAGTTGGATAACATTAACTTGCTGAGGAGAAAGTTTGGCCAAGGTTTCTTTGACACTTAAAAGAGTTGCCCAAGACTCACTCTGATCAGGATGTTCTGATATGGGCAATGGTGCATCATCTAAGGTTATCATGGGAGCACGCTTGTTGCTTCGGTAATAGTCCGCGATCTGATGATTAGCGATGGTCAGGGCCCAGGATTTTAAAGCTGTCTTTTTCTCCATATTAGGTAAACCACGCCATACTTTTACAATAATTTCAGCGGTTACATCTTCTACATCCGCTTTAGGAATTCTTATGGATACAAATCGGTAGATCACGGGAAACATTAGTTCATAGATTTCATCAAAAGACGAATTGGCTTCCACCTCGTCGCCAGCCTCCTGCCTTCTCTCTTGAAAATTTTTTTCTGTCTAATACTTAAACTATTATATCTATAATTCTACATCTACACTATAGACGCACAAATATCAGATTATCTGACACTAAATTTTTAAAAACCAGACAAGGGGACGGTTCTTTTGTCCTGCCTCAAGACAAAAGAACCGTCCCCTTGTCTGCCCCTGTCTGCTTACAAGAGAGAAGAAAGCAAACGGGCACTGGATTCTTTAAATTTTTCTATGGATGAGCGATGCTGGAATTCCTCCAGAATAACTTTATTGCAGTCTTTTAAATCCAGATCATAATAGTTGATTAATTCTTCGGTAATTATTGGGTCATAAATAAAGGCGCTGATCTCAAAATCAAGAAAAAAACTTCGTATATCCATATTGGCAGATCCTACTAAAGCTAGATGATTATCAATAATCAGGATTTTGGCATGTAGGGTTCCTTTCATATATTGAAAAATTTTCACACCAGCCTGAAGTAATTCTTCAAAATAAGAATTCATAGCTAAATAGGTAAATTTGTGTTCAGGTATCCCCTGGACAATAAGTTGAACATCTAAACCGCTGAGTGCCGCCGTTTTTAGGGCAATAATCAGGCTTTGATCCGGGATAAAATATGGAGTTTCAATGTAGATACTCTCTTTTGCCATGGTAATAGAACTAAAGAAACTATACAAAATGGAGTTCCATTTTGAGTCTGGTCCACTGGCAAGTATTTGTATAGGCAACATTTGAGAAATCTTAGTTTTCGGAAAATAGTGTTCACCCTTAATCTGTTGACGAGTGACATAATACCAATCATTCAAAAAGACTGCTTGTATGGCATGGACTGCTTCTCCCTGTAGCTTTAAATGAGTATCCCTCCAAAAACCTAATTTAGAATCCCGGGATAAATATTCATCTCCAATGTTTAATCCTCCAATAAAACCGATACTTCCATCAACAACAACGATCTTGCGATGATAGCGCAGATTTAATTTAGAGGTTAAATAAGGAAATTGTATGGGGAAAAACCACTTTGCTTGTATGCCTGCTGTTTTCATACGTCTCATCATAGTTCCGGAAATTGACAGGCTTCCCATGCCATCGAGAATAACTCGTACCGCCACTCCCTCAGTTACTTTACGAGACAAAATTTTTAACACATCTTCCCCAATTTCATCATCATTAAAAATAAAATAGCTGAGGTGAATATGGTGAGAGGCCTTTTCCAAGGCATAGAATAATGCCTTAAACTTCTCTCCGCCGTTTAATAATATTTCTGCTTGATTATTGATGGTTAATGGAGCAAATCCTGAGTTTAAGTGGAGATTGAGCAATTTTAAATCAAAGTTCATCTCCCTGTGAGACAGCAATTCCTTGTTCTTAATAGCAAATTGCTGTTGACTAACCCAACGATTTATCGGGTTATCCTGATAATGCTTGCCATGAAACATTGGTCCATGAGTGGATTTTCCAAACAGTATATAAAGAATCAAACCTAGTACCGGAAAGAGAGCAAGTATAAAAATCCAAGTCACTGTATTGCCTGGGGAACGGTTTTCTAAGATTATTTCTCTGCCCAAGAGTACAACCTGGAGAAGGCTTATGAGTAACATTAAGTACCCTATCATACCGGTAATCCTCCCCCATTATTATGCAAATTTTTCATAGAGTCTAGTTATTTCCAAAATCAATCTTTCGTAGTCAAACCTTAGACAGGAATTAGAAAATTCGCCCCAGTTCCTCCAAACAAAAAATAAACTAGAAGTTCTCCTTATCTTAGGTAAGGAACTCCTAGTTTACTCCGTAGCACATACTGCAATAACTCTCTGTAAATCATAGTTTCAAACCTCACTGCACAAACTGCACCGCTAAATCAACGGCTTTAAATACATCCACCGCATACCCGTCAGCCTTGATTGACTGAGCAAATTCTTGGGTAGCAGGGTTTCCGCCAATAATTATCTTAACACTGTCGCGTAACTGTAAACGTTCTAACTCAGTTATTGCTTCAGGCATCATGGGTAAAGTTGTCGTAAGCATCGCTGACAAGGCTAATATATCAGGTTGATGTTTTATTACTGCCTCCATAAAATCCTCCGTTTGAACATCAATGCCTAGATCAATGACTTCAAAGCCGGCACCCCGAAACATCATAACAATTAGGTTTTTGCCGATATCATGTAAATCCCCAGCAACTGTGCCAATAACTATTTTACCCAATGACGATTGCTTGGGCTGAGAAAGGAGTGGCTTTAAAGCATGCAGTCCCGCATGCATCGCCCTTGATGCTATGAGTACATCTGAAATGTAAATTGCTTTATCTCGAAATTGGCTGCCAATAACTTGCATGCCGGGCAGTAAAGCATGTTGAAAAATCCTTTGGGGAGTGACCCCATTTTCAATAGCTAACAAAGTCAGAGTCTTTACTCGACTGGCTTGCCCTTTGATCAATGCTTTTGTGATTAATTCCAACTCTAATTCCGTCGTTGCCAATCTCCTCCACTCTCCTTATCTGATTCCTTAAGAAGTGGTATTCATTATAATGCATGTTGTTTATACCGGCTTGGAGTTACTCCCTCAAGCTTCTTAAAAACTCTGGTAAAGTAGCCCGGATCTTCAAAACCGCTTTCTTCAGCAACCTGCATGACGTTATATTTAGGATCCTTCAGCATAGCCTTAGCTTCTTCCACCCGCACCTGGGTGAGATATTCCATTAAGGTGCAACCTAAACCTTGTTTAAAAATTCTGCTGACATAGCAAGGGCTCAAATAAACGGCCTGAGCAATGTTATCGATTGTCAGTTTATTCCGATAATTTTTCCGTATAAATTCAGCAGCTTTCTGGATTGCTTGCAGGTTCTTCTGATTTTTATTGGTTTCAATATAATTCATAACAGTCTCTAACATTTTTTTGCTCCATAAACAAAGTTCATCGGGAGATGTAATCTCAAGTATTTCTCGATAAAACTGAGTGTTAAGCTGTGAGACTTCACCCAATTCAGCCCCTCCATCCACAGCAGCTCTGGATATGATCACGACAAGTTCCATCATTCTGGTTTTCAAGGTATCTAAATGATTGGAGTCCTTGGAAAAAACATCCACCAAAATTTTTTCTAACAGTTTTTCTGCTGTACGTTTTTCTCCATTTCGCACTTTCAATTTGAGTTCTTGTTCTTTCTCTAAAGAATTAATTCTCTTGGTTCTGGATTCAATGGTGTTCATAGCAACTTCCGCACGTTTACGGGCTTGTATTTCTTCCGCTAATCTTGCTTGTTGAGCGGCTATCTCTCTTCGCTGTTCTAAGACCGTCATGCCGCTTTGCATAATTTGGTTGGCGACGACAAATAACAGGTCCGCTGCTGCTTGCACTTTATCACTTGACATAATTTCTAAATGGGAGGCAGACCACTTGACTGCTGCTACATCAATATTAAGACCCTTAACCATTTCTTCAATTTCTTCCAGAAAATAGTCTTCGGGTTCCCACATCAGTACCTGCCCGCAAATAATTGAGCCAACATATTCGTCCAGTAAAATCGGCGCCGCCCACATTATTAAACCGGCATGACAACGAAAAATATAAGGCTCTCCATATTTTGAAGCCTCAGTGCAAGCCCGCGCATAGGATCGCTGGCATTTCTTAGCACCGTTGCTGTCAGATTTAATCATCTCACAAAAATCACAATCCTTTTTGGCATGATCCGGAGAAATTAAGGTATTACCCTTGTTATCTACGAGAATCGCCTTTAAACCGGTAGATTTAGAAAAAGAGCATAGCATTTTTTCCAATAGATTACGCCCGACTAATTGTTCGAGCCATTGCAGTTTTTTGTCCTGGTTAACCTCTCTCTTATTCATATTACCACCTCCAAAGTAGTTTCACACATACCTATGTGCAAATACTCAGTTAATTCCCGTCCCATTTTGGAAGAAAAGGCGGCTAAAACTATATTTCAACTTATTATTAACATTATACCATAAGCAAAACTGTATTTTTATGAAAAATTTAAAAATTCAAAGGGGCACTCTTTAATCCGGTAAATTTTAAGCTAAACAACCGGAAAAAGGGTGCCAGAATAATTTTATTAGGGGAACTTCTATAATAAAATAAATGTTTCAGATGCTAAAATACATGTTATTTTGCAGCTACATTAAAATCGTATTTGGCAGGATCAAATTTATCGACTGTGCACATCGGCAAAATTTGTTTAGCAAATTCTGCTTCATCATCGGGAATTGCTTTTAATTGCTTTTCAAAGATATCCAGGTATTTCAATTCCTTGGCATCCAGTTGAAGCAAGCCATCTTTAAATCCTGCTCTTATTTCATTAATAGTAGCGGCAGCAGCTATTTTGGTCCGTTCAAAATGAGTTTTTCCTTTAATAATCTCCCCGCTGATCCTGAAAGCTACTTTAGGATCCAGTATATAAGCCTGAGGATCGTACATTTTATCCGATTCAATTAGAATATCCCTGATTTCTTTAGCGGAACCTCTGGTGGTCGCCCCGTTCATTAAACGGCAGTCATAAATCAACTGTTCAATATAGACGGTGGGTGCCATTCCGCCCAGTAATCTTATATTTTCTACCGATTCATTGCTCCAGCAGTCCGCGACACTGGCAGAAATATTTCCGACGCAACTTGAGTGAGCACAGGCAGCGGTTTTTCCTTCCATAGAAATCGGGGTTCCGCTAATAGCTTTAAGATATACGCCTTCATAGCCGCAGTCTTTATCCGGTCCGACCGCACCCCGTTCCACGGCAACTAAGGTTCTGACCGCACACATAACCCGGTCAATAGCAGCAAAAACTTTAGGAATAAAATTCTTATGGGCCATAACCATGGAGGTATTGGCAAAGCCGCAAGCCGTATCTCCAGAGGGGATGCAGTTATATTCTTGTGAAATTTTAACAATTTCATCCCATAGAATACCCATATCCCGGCAGCCGATAGCTCCTAAAGAGAAGACCGCTTTCGGCAAGTCACAATTCATAACCGCTTCATCATGAAGCTGCTTGCCGCCAATGGACTCAATAGCCAGGAAATCCGCTCCCGCTTCGGCACATCCTTTAAAAGTATTAATAACATTATCCCAGTGTTCGCCTTTATACATATGAGCCAGGGTTTTGCCCTCGCGAACATCAACCACCGTCATCCTGAGGAGACTTTTCTGTCCGAATTTGGTGCTATATTCATCCATGACTCCCTTAACAACCTTGGTTACATCTTTGCCCCATTGAGGATTAAAGGTGCAGGGAGGAAGTAGTTCAATTTCAATAATAAAACCCGGAGAATGAAGCTCATGAGCTTTAGAACAAATACCATGGATCATTTCGTCATACTGGGCTAATACTTTTGGCATGGTTTCTTCACTAATCAGCATCGTCGGCAAAGTAAGATTGACTTCCGGATAAACAGTTCCTCCGCCGATAACCATGCCATTATTGCAGACAACCGGTTTCTTGGCATAACCATAAATAATCTCATCCGCGTTATTATAAGCAAGTTCCGTAAATTGAATATTTGCCACAATAAAACCCTCCCTTTTTTAGCGCGCAGCCATTTCAGTCACTAACTTGCTGACTAATTCCACAGCCCCCGCAGCATCTCCGGCATAACCGTCAGCACCAATTTGATCGGCAAATTCCTGGGTAATGGGAGCGCCGCCAACGATAATTTTGACATTATTGCGAATGCCTTCTTCCACACAGACATCGACAGTGGATTTCATAGACAACATGGTGGTAGTGAGCAAGGCGGAAAGAGCTAAGACTTGTCCATTATTTTCTCTGGCAGCCACCACAAACTCTTCCGGTGCAATGTCCACGCCCAAATCCACAACTTTATATCCCGTGCACTCCAGCATCATGCCGACCAAACTCTTGCCGATATCATGGAGGTCGCCTTTAACTGTTCCGATAATAACCGTACCCTTGTTGGTCATTTCCCCGCCGGCCAGCAAGGGCTTTACTAATTCAATACCCATATTCATGGCCCGAGCCGACATTAATACTTCCGGTACAAACATATCATTAACTTTGAAGCGCTGTCCAACAACATTCATACCTCCGATGAGTCCCTGATTAATAATTTCCAAAGGATCTACCTTGGTATTAATGGCTTCATTAACCTTCGCCTGGACTTGCGCATTATCCCCTTCAATAACGGCATTACTCAATTCAGTAAAATCAAACATACATTATCCTCCTCGTTCTTCATAGTTTGTCAATTATTTTTGCCTGCCTAATCCACAGCTACAATCCCAAATTCCTCTCACCTCACTTCACCAACTCTCTCTTCGACAAAAAAAGTATAGAAAGAATCTTCAAAAATTTTTGATTTATCTCGTTGATGTTATTGTAATTGTTTATCCAAATTGTTTACATGGACATTTTTGTTTTATCTGTATAGATCTTAACCAGTTCTGTCCCGGATTTTCTTCTCCGAAACCACCGATTAATGCCCTGTTGCCCTTAAAAATGTCATCGGAAAATCCCCAATAATACAAAATAATCCATGGTATAGTCAGAGAAATATCATTAAGCTTACTTATAATGAGACAATTACTTTGATTCATAGGAGGACAATGGATATGGTAAAATTTGATATTGTCTCTGGCTTTTTAGGCGCCGGCAAAACCACTCTCGTCAAAAAGATCCTTCATTCTCTTGATACATGTGAGAAGATTGTTCTAATTGAAAATGATTTCGGAGAAGTCAATGTCGATCGGGAGATTCTTGAATTTGAGGGCTTTGAGGTTTATGAACTATCTAATGGCTGCGTCTGCTGTAAACTTAAAGGAGACTTTCTCTATACCTTAAAACAGTTATTAAACCAGAAAATTGACAGAATTATCTTTGAACCCTCGGGAATTTTTATTTTCGGTGAGATTCTGGATGTCTTCCGCGACCCGGAAATAGCTGACAAATGCACCATTAACTCTGTCATTACCGTGATTGACGCTCTGAATTTTGCCGACAATATCCAAAGTCACTCAGCTTTTTTTAAAAGCCAGATCCTCAATGCTTCATCATTGGTGATAAGCAAAGCACAGTTTCTTGATGACAAGAATCTTGACCCTATTGTGCAGGAACTGCAGCTCCTTAATGAAAAGGCTCCTGTCCTTTCTAAAGATTGGGCCAAATTAACGGCTCAGGACACCAAGGCTTTAATCAACCGGACTTCTGAGTTCCCCTTGACCTTTCCCAGTCATTTCCCCGATCATAACTTTGATTCCGTAGGCTTAAAAACTTCTAAAATCATAAGCTTCTCTCAGTTGGAGGGCATCCTGGAAATATGTAAGACCGGGGCCTTGGGCAAGGTGATGCGGGGCAAAGGCATTCTTAATTCCGGTTCTGCTTTTCTTGAATTCAATTATGTGGAGGGACAATATTCCATTGAAGAAACAACGGACACCCAAATCGGCATTGTCAGCTTTATCGGGAACGGTCTAAAAAAAGAAGCCTTGACCTCTTTTTTCGCCCTTGATAATTAAATGTAACCCTAGTCATACGGCACTCAAAGTTTTCGTGGCGTCCGCGAAAACTTTGAGTGCCGTGTCAGTTTCTCTTCTCAAACTACTGGAAATCCGCCGGCATTAGAAAACTTGGCTGGCGCCCACGACGAAAACAAAGTTGGATTCTTCAGATTATTTTGGAGCTTTCGGGTGCCTTTTTCAGGATAGACCCCCATGCCGCTGCCGCAGCGCCAGCAGAGGATGAAAAATGCTTAAAGATTCCGCGAACCTGACCCGAGCCCCTCAAATTTCATCTTCCGCTCCCAATAAACTGCAGAAGGAGCGCTTTTTCAGCTAAGCGGATGCGTCAGTGAAGCCGCGCTAAGACGAGCGCCGACGGTTCGCGTCCCCGTAGCGCGCCGCAGGACTTGTCCATGGATGGACTGATGCCGCGGTGCCAAGGATGGCAAGGAGCGGCACACATGCAGGAATACCCAGAGGTTCGGACGCGCTCGCGAACCGTCCAGCGAGGCAGCGGCGGAACTCGCAGACGCGTGCTGTACGAAGACACTGTCTTCGCACGGATTAACATAACTAGAAAAGCGCTCCTCTCAAGAGCCAGACAGAAGAACCGACCCGCTGTCTACCCAAGAGGCTTTTTTCAGAGTAGTATTAATAAGGGCAGCCACAAAGAAATTCTCTCTGCGACTGCCCTTTATGCGAATAGATCGGAATAAGCGAAAGGAGATTAACCTAAGAAATCAAATTGTTTATTGCGATAGGCTTTAAGGTAATTGACACAGAAATCATCGCGGCCGGCCAGGGCTTCCGCTGTAACTAAGCTTGCCATCATCATTTTATCCAAAGGATTGATGATCAAGCCGTCTAAACCTTTACCGATAGCCATGATAGCAAAGGCCTGGTTCATGAATTTACGAACGGGCAGCCCATAAGATACATTGGACAGTCCGCACATAGTATGAACCCCTTTGAAGCGTGTCATAATCGCTTCAACAGAGTTGATGAATTCCACTGCAAAAGTGCTGTTGGTAGAAATGGGCTGAACTAAAGGATCTACATAGATGTTGTTAATCGGAACATTGTTTTTAACCAGTCCGTCAATCAGTTTTTCGGCAATTTTCAAACGCTGATCCATGGTTTCAGGCATTCCGTCGTCACTCATACAGAGTGCCACAACTCTCAAATCTGTTCCCGCAACCACCGGTATCAAGGCATCATAACGTTCTTTCTCCAACGAAATTGAGTTGATCATAGCAGTACCCTTGTGTACGGATAAGGCTGCATCAATAGCCTTGGGATCCGGGCTGTCGATACAGCAAGGAGCATCTACTACTTCCTGAACATTCTTAACCAGCCATTGCAAGTATTCCGCTTCTTTACCGACAAAAATTCCGGCATTAACGTCTATGTAATCTGCCCCGGCTTCAAACTCATCTTTGGCAATCTTCCGGATATATTCTGCATCTTGTGCTTTGATTGCCTCCCCTATAGCCTTACGGCTGGCATTAATTAATTCTCCAACAACTAGCATGTTAATTAGTTCCTCCTTTTAATTTCCTTAATTTTTTTAGCTGACCTACAAATTAAAAAGTTCCTAAATTTAATGGCCTTAGATGTAGTACAACTATTTAGAGTTTTTAGTTAAGTCTAATTTTAGTCTTTCAAACGTTATAGGCACAGGGATTTTTTTGCTGAATTTGTATCGATCTTTACTTGTCTCATGTTGTTGATGATCTTTTACTCCAGTCTTTAACCCCCTCGATTAAGCGCTGCATAACAGGGATATCTTTGATAGCTACCCGTATGAAGTTAGCGTGCAAACCCTCAAAACTGGAACAATCCCGCACAAGAATGCCTAACCGTCCTAAATGCTCGATCAGTGCTTTTGTAGGGTGGTTGAATACCTGAATTAAGGCAAAATTGACGGCAGATGGCCATAGTTTAAGATCAGGAAAACTGGATTGCTCAAACTCCCGGTAAAAATACCCTCTGCTTTCCTGTATTTTTCCTCGAACCTCACTGGGATACTCCAAATCCTCTAATGCCGCAATCCCGGCCTGTTGAGCAAATACATTTACAGACCAAGGATCACGGTATTGATCAAAGTTGGTAATCAGTGAAGGGTGAGCAAAAACAGCACCTAAGCGCAGTCCTGGTATACTATAGAATTTTGTTAAGGAGTACAGCACGATTAAATGCTCGTTTCCAGCTAAATACTGCCGAGCCGACTTCCGACACTCATCCGGTAAAAAGTCCAGGAAGGACTCGTCAAAAAGGATTTTGCAGCCGCCGTCTTTCGTTATCCTGAGGATATATTCAAAAAAATCCTTGTCAATAACGCTTCCCGTAGGATTATGGGGAGAGCAAAGAAAGAGTAAGTCACACCCTTTAAGGATTCCTTTCCAGATTTCTAAAGTTTCTTTATCTGAACCCTTGAACCTGGTCCAACCCTCAGGCCCAAAGGGTACGTGAAGCACTTCGGAGCCTACAGCACCTGCAGCACGCTCGTATTCACTAAAGGTTGGTATGGGTATCACTACCTTTTGAGGCTTCAAGGCTTGCATAATTGTAAAAATCAGCTCTCCTGCTCCATTGCCCACCATAATGTTTTCTAATGCCAAACTTAAGGAGCCGGCAAGAGTCTTCCTTAAATTAATGCTCTCAGGATCCGGATAATGTACAATATCTGGCATCCCCTTTTCTAAGGAATCCCACACTCTTGCAGGGGGTCCAAAGGGATTAATATTTGCGGACAGGTCAATAAAGGTTTCCAGTCCATACAATTCCTTAGCTCTGCGCAGATTTCCGCCATGCATAGTATCACCCCCGATTTCCTGTTATCTACTCTACCTGCTTAAGCTGAATGGAGTTCAGATCTTTTGCAGCGGTTATCCCACCTGAGTGACTGTAAAAAGAATCAATGTAAACGGGAGTAAAACACTGCTGAGCTTCAGCCCTTAAGTTACTGATAGCTTTATGATTAAAGGACTCTCCTTGAGGAAACACTCCGGCCAACAGAGTCCCGCTATGAGCAGTCACAACACCCAGTCCGCCTTTTTCACGAACCCAAGCTAAAAAGGGATGGAACAAGGCTTTGTGATTAATTTCCAAATTACATTTCGCACTGATGGTACTTGCTGCAGCCAGTTTTTCCAGGTCTCCTTGGCCGATTCCTTCACAAGCCAACTGATAGGCCTTGCCAATATCTCCCTCGTGACGTCGATAATGTCCAGCTAAGTCCGGTCGAGCATTAAACATTTTAGTATCAATAGCTCCGCCCCAGTCCAGAGCTAAAAAAACAGCCGGAACAGAAGAGCCGAGGAAACGATAATTGTGTCCCTGCACATGTTCTATCTCCGTAATTCCCGGAAACATGACACTGTCACTAGGTTCAATCTGTAATGCTAAGTGGGCCAAACGCTCAGGAACAGGCTCTTCGCCAAGGGCTACTAAAGCTGCCGCCGCCACAGCGCTGATATCTGCCGTGGAGCTTGCCATACCTTTTCCTTCGGGAAGCTGATGCAAAAATTCTACTTTCCCCCCCAATTTAGGCAAGCCCAAGTTTTCTTTGAGTAATTCCAACACTTGACGCGCTTTAATTTTATTATCGGAAAGATCCCAGCCTGCAGCGTGCATGGATAATGCTACCCTAGCCTCGGAAAATCGATTAATGGGACAATCAATCAGAAACGGAACCCCTTCTCGAGCCCCTTGTACCCATTCTCCACATGTTCCCGGACACCGGGCCAACCCGACTGTGAATTCCATTAATATTCAATCCCCCTACGACTTTTAACCCCTTGCGAAAAAGGATGTTTCAGCATGTTTAGATCCCACCAATGGTCGACCAACGGTTCTAATTCCTCTGGCATACCCCGGCCGGTAAGAATCCAGTGAACCTGCCGGGAGGATTCATCTGACAAGAGCTTCCTTAATTGATCTAAATTGAGAAAACCACGATTGATGGCGTGACTTATTTCATCCAGAATAATCATATGGTAGGTATTCGTTCCCACTTGGCCTGAAACATATTCTAAGGCTTGCTGAACTAAATCCAGGGCTATGTCAGGATTGCGATTTTCTCTGAAACATTCTCCGCACCCCGTGCAATGCTTTAGACCAGTTCGAATCATCCCTGACCAACGACAGCCAACTCCAAATTGGATAAGAGGAATTCCTAAACGGTTCAGCCCCACTAATTCCCCGCTGTACGTACTTCCCTTGAGAAACTGTACCATCAGGACTCTCTTCCCTTCAGAATAAGCAAGCAGGGCTTCTCCCACAGCCGAGGTGGTCTTTCCTTTGCCCTGTCCGGTATAGACTGTGATCATACCTTAGCTCTCCCTGAATGAGTAAACCAGTACTCCAGCAATTCTTGATGTCCTGAGAAATGCAGGTGCAAGTAAGAAGCAACAATATTGTCTTTAGCATACCCTTCCATTCGATCCGGCCGGTCCCCTCGGAACAGATCATAAACAGGCGAATATTCTTTTTCATAAACCACCCGTGAATAGTGAAACTCATGCCCTTGAACTGTGGTTCCCCTGGGACCCAGGAAATTATCCTCACGGAACACCCCTTTACGATAACCAATTCCCTGGAGGCGTTTGGTCATTTCTGCCTTCATAGGAATTAGTCCGGCCATGGGAAGTTCCTTCCCTTCAAAATCCTGTATGGACTTACCAAGATACATATATCCTCCGCATTCAGCATAAATGGGCCTGCCACTATCGGCATAAGAGCGCAGGGATTCCAGGAACGGCGTGTTTTCGCTTAAGCTCTTCAGATGCAATTCGGGGAAACCACCGCCCAGAATAATCCCATCCAAGCCTTCCGGAAGTGCTGAATCATGTAAAGGACTGAAAGGTATAATGGTGGAATTCAAGCGTTCTGCCATGTCCAAAGCATCCTGGTAATAAAAGAGAAAAGCTTCATCCCAGGCCAGACCCAAGCGAAAGGGCTGATCGGGATGCTTTAGTGGTTCTGCTTTTGCTAAAGGTGCAGGCTCGCTGAATTCCGGCGCACTCAGCATAATCCTCTCAACTTGTTCTAAATCAATATGTTTACTGATCAAGTCAGACAAAGATTCAATAAAGCCTTCTAAAAGACCGCCCTCACCTACAGGAACTAAGCCTAAATGCCGTTCCGGAAGCTTTAGAGATAATTCCTTAGGCAGAACACCCAGTACCGGAATTTTTATTTCGCTAAGAGCTTCGCGGAGGATCGTTTCTTGAGCTGAGGATTTGACACGATTAAGAATGACTCCTTGAAGATTAACTTGAGGATCATAAGTGCTGAAACCATGAACCAGAGCAGCTACACTCCGGGACATAGAGGATGCGTCCACAATGAGAATAACCGGGGCCTGAAGAAGTTTAGCAACATCCGCTGTACTTCCATAACCAGGGGTTCCGCTCATCCCATCAAACATTCCCATAACACCTTCTATAACAGCCCAGCTCTCCCTGGCGCTTTGGGCAAAAACGGCAGGAAGATGATCTCCCAACAGCCAGCGATCAAGATTACGGGAAGCCCTTCCCGTGGCTGCCGCATGATAACTGGGGTCAATATAATCAGGTCCAACCTTGTATCCTTGGATAGGGCGCTGGCGCTTGCTTAAAGCCGCCATCAAACCCGTAGCCAGGGTTGTTTTCCCCACTCCACTATGCGTTCCCGCCAGGACAATCCGTGGAATCTTCATGCTGCATCCCCCAATTCGATGTTCAAAATATTAAATAAGCAACATAACCCAAAATCAATGTAGGAATAAGAGATAACCAGGTCGCTGTTTGCACTAATTGGCGGCAGCGGGCAATGTCCTCCCCATTGACAGGGTGAAGGGCATCCCCCATCTCTGCTCGATGATGAGTGCGGCCGTGGTAAATATTGATCCCGCCTAATTGAATACCCAATAAGCCAGCAACGATGCTTTCAGGATTTCCGCCGTTGGGGCTGGGATGACCGGATGCATCCCTTTTCCAGATCCTATAGGCATGACCAATAGGCATTCCCCTCAGCCTGCCGGCCAGGAGCAAAATCGGCACTGACATCCTCGCCGGCAGGTAATTAGCCCAATCATCCGTACGAGCCGAGAACCAGCCGAAATCCTGATATTTATCGTTTTTATAGCCAACCATAGAATCCAAAGTGCTGACAGCTTTAAAAGCCATGGCCAAGGGGGCTCCCCCCAGAACTGCGTAAAAAAGGGGTGATAAAATCCCGTCCACAAAATTTTCTGCCAAAGTTTCCACAGTTCCCCGGGCAATCTCCCCTTCTGAAAGGTTTGAGGTATCACGGCTAACCAGCCAAGACAGCTTGATACGAGCCTCACTCAAATCTCCCTGGGCCAAAGGAATAAGAACACTCTTGCCCGCGTCTAAAAGAGATTTTGCAGCAAGTGTTGTAAAAATAAAATACGTGCTTACTACAAAGCCAAATAAAGGGTGAAGGAAGTTGGCTGCCCATACAGCAGCCCAAGTGATAAAATAACTGCCGCCCACGATCAGAAAGGTAAGGAAGACCCCATTACGGCGGCGTACCTGAGGAGAGCCATGATTAAGTTTATCCTCCAACACGCTGATGGCTTTGCCAATCCCGACAACAGGATGTGGCCAGCTGCGTGGATCACCAATGACTTGATCAAGAACAAAGCCTAATAGCACCGGGACAGGAAGTACCGCCCAAAGAAAATAAAGCCTTTCCATCATGCTATAATTACCCGGTCTTTCCTTATGATTCGGCTCTTAAGCCCATAATCTCACGAATTCGTTCCAAGTCCACATTTTGACGAACCAAATCTGCCAGCTCATTATAGGCTAATTCCCGCAGTGCTGCTTGAGAAAGTGAAGCCTCAACGGGCCTTTCCATCCCCCGGCGCTCCCACAGCCAGTTGAGCAATGAACTGCGCAGGCTGTCATTATCAAAGATACCGTGCAGATAGGTGCCATAGGAATTACCGTTCTGCAAACCATCGAGATTGGTTTCTCCGTTGGATGTTAAGTTAAACAAAGGTGAGTGTCCTTCATCTAAGGAGGAACGTCCCATATGAATTTCATAGCCGACAACGGTATCTCCGGTACATCCTTTAAAGAAGCCTTGATCCGACAAAACCGTTCCCTTACTCTGAACGGTATGTTTTTGAGGATAGAACTCCGTAACCATAGGCAGGATTCCCAGGCCAGGCATTTCCTCCAGCTCCGACTCCGTATGCAGGGGATCCTTGACTAAGCGTCCCATCATTTGATAGCCGCCGCAAATGCCAATAATCGGTACTTCCTGAGCACGAAGAGCCTGGATTTGATCACCCATGCCGCTTTCATTCAGGAAACGCAAATCGGCTAAGGTATTCTTGCTGCCAGGAATAATCAAGAGATCAGGTTTCCCTAAATTGGCAGGATCCGTGACATAACGAACTGCTACATCAGCTTCATCCTGAAGGGCATCGAAGTCAGTAAAGTTAGATATATAAGGCAAGCGAATAACTGCAACATCTAATTGTTGGTCTAAGGCAACAGATGGTTTTTCCTGGGCTTCACTGATGGCTACAGAATCCTCATCCGGAATACGGATTTTGAAATACGGAACAACTCCTACCACCGGAATTCCTGTTTTTTGCTCAATGAAGTCCAAAGCCGGCTGAAGAAGCTTGATTTCACCACGGAATTTATTAAAAACAATTCCTTTAATCATGGCTCGCTCTTCAGGCTCCACCAGTTCTAACGTCCCCACAACGGATGCTAAAGCACCGCCCCGGTCAATATCCGCTACCAGTAAGACCGGGGAATCAGCCTCCAGGGCAATTCTCATATTGACGATGTCGTTGGATTTAAGATTCACTTCAGCCGGACTTCCCGCTCCTTCGATAACGAGAATTTCATACTCATCCAACAGCCCGTGCAGCGCTTCCGTGACATAGGGCCAAGTCATACGCTGATATTCTCCATGATAACGCAAAGCGGTTACATTGCCGTGAGATTTCCCCATAATCACAACCTGAGACCCTGTTGGTCCGCTGGGCTTGAGCAATACAGGATTCATACGCACATCCGGATCTACCCCTGCTGCTTGAGCCTGAACAACCTGGGCTCTGCCCATTTCTCCCCCATCTGCCGTCACAAAGGAGTTTAAGGCCATATTCTGAGCTTTAAATGGGCTGACCTTGTATCCTTCTTGATAAAAGATCCGGCAAAATGCAGCAGCCAACACGCTTTTGCCAACACTCGAAGAAGTTCCTTGAATCATGAGTTTGGCCGTTAGTTTGTTTGAAGACATCATCTTTCACCCCTTTATTAGGAAGCACAGGAAAGTTTTGTTGCTTCCCATTTTCTTCAAAGAATAGCTTTGCAGACAGAGTCACTGTTTCATACTGTTACTTGTTTTTTAAAACTGTATAAATTAAGGCGTTGACCACAGTTGCAGCCATAGGACTTCCACCCCGGGTTCCCAGGACGGTAATCGAGGGAAACTCCTGGTGTTCCCATAATAAATCTTTAGACTCTTTGGCTCCGATAAAGCCGACTGGAATTCCGACGATTAAAGCCGGCCGGGTTTCCGGATTTTCTGCCAGACGCAGAACTTCCAGCAAAGCTGTGGGAGCATTGCCGATGGCTACAATGGAACCCCGCAGGCGGTCGGCATGCATGCGAAATGCTGTCATTGAACGAGTGATACCCCAAGCTTTTGCTTGTTCGGGTACTCCAGGAGCGTTTAAAAAGCACTCTGCTTGTCCGCCCAGTGATTTTAGTTTCTCTTTGGAGATTCCAGCTCGAACCATCTCCACATCCGTAATGACATCGGCCCCTGCTTTTAAAGCTTGGAGGCCGCAAGCGATGGCTTCCGGGTGAATGGCAATAGAGGACTCCAAGGAAGGATCTCCCGTGGTATGAATAATCCGTTCAACAACAGGAAGATCTTGTTCCAGCCAAGGACGACTTAATCCTGCTCGGATAATACGCATGCTTTCCTTTTCAATTTGACCGGGGTCTAAAATAAACTCTGATGTCATTCCCCCAGTGCCTCCTTAATACGAAAGCTGGCCAAACTGGCAATTCCATCGTCAGCTCCCAGTTCTCTGGTAAAGATAATCTCTACCTCAGGATGCTGCTCCCGGATTTCCTGTAGTTCCTCATGAATATCCACCGTAACGTGCATGCCGCGGAAAAGAAAGAGGGGCATAATCACAATTTTAGTTGCACCGTCTTTAATTTTCCCTTCCACAGCTTCAGGCAGACTCGGCTTATCATGTGCCATATAGGCTGGAGTTACCTCTTGTCCCATAATCCGGCTGACTTTTTCAGCAACGACTAACAGACCTTGGTTAGCTTCGGCACGACGGCTGCCATGCCCTAAAAGAATAATTTCTGATTTCATGTCATTTCCTCCACATAGTTAATAAATTCCTTCAAGGTTCGATGATTCAGATTCTTATCGGCCGGCGGCCGTTTAATCATAACCATTGGAATGTGTAGACCGAGACAGGCCAGGACTTTTTCCAAAGTGCCCCCGACTTTTCCGCTTTCTTTAGCCACGACAACCTCAACTTTAAGCTGCTTAAACATAGCTTCATCCCACTCTTGAGAAAAGGGACCTTGAGCAGCGATGATT
The DNA here is from genome assembly GCF_000235605.1 of Desulfosporosinus orientis DSM 765. Classification (GTDB taxonomy): domain Bacteria; phylum Bacillota; class Desulfitobacteriia; order Desulfitobacteriales; family Desulfitobacteriaceae; genus Desulfosporosinus; species Desulfosporosinus orientis. Next base: position 2,876,039 of record NC_016584.1, on the reverse strand, counting down.
TGATTGGGTTTAAAGCCAAGTTCCTCACAACGGGCCAAAACTGCTGAAGTCGGCAGGACCCGGACAAAAAGAGTTTTATCCTTCATAGCGGGATGAACTGCCCATTCCGGCAGTCCATTGCTGCCAGTCGTGAGCAGGATACGCTGTCCTAATGCTGCAGCTAGGGAAGCAGCCTCAGGCAAATCCTCCGCCCAATGAATGAGAGGATGTTCCGGCAGGTTCAGAGCTGAGCGCTCCCAACGCAAGTATGGGATTTCCAGGTCCCCACAAGCTTTTCGGGCAAGTTCCTTGACCTGCAATGCGTAAGGGTGAGTAGCGTCCACTAAAGCCGAAAACTCCTGTGCTCTGAGAAGATCCGTGAGCCTCCGGGCATCCATTGCTCCAAAGCGAGCTTGAAGACCTTGCCCTTGAGCCAAATCGGCTCCATAGGCAGTCAGGGTAGACACTAAAACATCATGACCCCGCCGCAGCAAAGCTTCAGCCAGTTCACGCCCATCTTCAGTGCCTGCTAAGACCAAAAGCTTCACAGCTTGTACCCCCGAGGAGTAACCATGTAGGGTCCGACAATCCTGGTTTGGGAGTTGCCAATAATGACAGTAGTAAGCATATCAATGGTGTGGTTTGTGAAATCTTCCAAGGTGGTAATTTCCACACTGGATTCCTCACCCCGCAATGCTTCCCGGACCAAGCCAACGGGAGTATCCGGACGGCGGTATTGTAAAATGATTTCCCTGACAGTTTCAATATGATGAGGGCGGCCCTTGCTTTTCGGGTTATAAAGAGCGAAGATAAAATCTCCCTCAGCTGCTAAGCGAACTCGTTTTTCAATGACCTCCCAAGGAGTCAGCAGGTCACTTAAGCTGACCACCGCAAAATCATGCATTAAGGGTGCACCAAGCATGGAAGCAGCCGCTGAAGCTGCTGTTACCCCAGGGATAATTTCTAAAGGCATATCCAGGAGATTTTCCTGCTCCATACATTCAATAATGATTCCGGCCATTCCATAAACTCCTGCATCTCCGCTGCTGATAACGGCAACGCGATGACCTTCGGCGGCCAAGCGAATCGCTTCACGACAGCGGTCAATTTCTTGCCGCATCCCCGTGGCCACAACCTGTTGATGGGTTAAATAAGAACGAATAAGATCTACATAAGTCTTATATCCTACTATGTACTCAACTTCGTTTAAGACAGATTGAACCTTTCCCGTCATATGAGCTTGATCCCCAGGTCCCAGACCTACAACATAAAGTTTTCTATGCTGATTGCTACTGTTACCCCCTGTCCCTTGGTCTTCGGCAGAATGAGCCGCCCCTTGCTGGTTCCCAGTAAACTCGCTGCTTCGCATACACCGTCCACTCCTATCTTTTCGCTTACAAAATTTGATCGATTTAATTGATTTTGATGATTTACAGTTTGAAGCTCCTCCGCCGGAAAAGTTCTGAAAGGAACCCCCAGGTAAGCGGCCGCTTCAATCAGCCCAACTTCGTCTGATTTAAGGTCTATACTATATAATCCGGAAATTGCCTTAGGGGAGGCTCCCAGCAGCTGGATAGCAGTCAGAATCCTCTCTAAAATAATTTCTTTAGCAACCCCCCGCCGGCACCCTACTCCCACACTTAAAACCGGGGGGACAAGATACAGGGAATCTCCTTTAACATTTGAATCCGGAAAAGCATCAATAATGACATTGGCTTGATCTTTATCCGAATCCGGCAAAAACCGGTAGTGAGAATCCTGGAGCCAGGCATTTTCATTGGCTTGAAAGGGATAACTCGTCCAAACATTAAGATAACTTCGCTTAAGCAATAAACTGTTGACTTCCGGCAAATGAGATACAGGCTCAACTTTCCAGCCATACCTGCGGGCATATTCGTCCGGAGCCACCATTCCCCTTACATCGGTAGCTGTAGTAATCACGGGAACCGCTTTAATATGTTCAGAAATCTGCCGTGCCCAGGCGTTGGCACCGCCTAAGTGCCCGGAAAGCAGAGGTATGACAAACTCTCCTGCCTCATCAAGGACCAGAACAGCCGGATCCCGGTCTTTTCCTTCTACTAAGGAAGCAATTTGCCGGACCACAATTCCGGAAGCCATTACAAAGACCAGAACCTCAGATTCCTGCCACAACTGGGGTACAATATCCTTCAACCGGGAAAATACCTGATAATCCCTTTGCGCTGTGATGTTTTTTTGAGGAATAACTTTCTGATGCAGATATATTTTAGGCTGAACACTCTCCGGCAAACCATGGACAATGCGCAGGATGGTATCCAGGCCACGATCCGTTAAGGTTAGAAGGGCAATTTTCTCCTTCACTTGTCTGTCCCTTGCCGGTATTCATGGGTAAAAGTCGGGTCATAGAGTTTTGAGCGGGCATAGCCTTTGGCGGGATCTAAGAAATCGCCCACCAGGATTTGAGCCTGTTTGCGTATGCCGGCTGCTTTAACCATCTCAACGATAGTCTCCAGAGTTCCCATCAGCATTTCTTCATCCGGCCAGCTGGCTTTGGCTACCACGGCAATGGGTGTCGAAGCAGGATAACCCCCTTCCAGCAGGGCCTGCACCACAGATCCCATGTCCTGAACACTGAGGAAAATAGCCATACTGGATTGATGCTGGGCCAGCTTAGCCAGAGCTTCACGCTCAGGAACCGGTGTCCGGCCTGCAATCCTGGTCAGGATCAAAGTTTGGCTGATATCCGGCAAAGTGAACTCCCGTTTAACCGCTGCAGCAGCTGCAAATACGGAGCTTACTCCCGGAATCACGGTATAAGGAATGTCTTGCTTATCTAAATACTCAAATTGCTCCTTAATGGCACCATACATGCTGGGGTCTCCTGTATGGAGACGGACAATCTTTTCCCCGTTTTTAACCCCTTCCAACATGAGTCCGGCTACCTCTTCCAGGGTGAGGTGAGCGCTGTCATGGCAAGGGGTGCCCGGCTTGCATAATTTAAGCAATTCCGGATTGACTAAGGAGCCGGCATAAATAACACGATCTGCCTGCTCTAAAGTTTTAGCACCTTTAACTGTGATCAGTTCCGGGTCCCCCGGACCGGCTCCGATGAAGATAACTTCGCCGTTCGTTTTATTCTGGCTCATTTTTTCCCCTCCCCAGCAAATCTTTTTTAACCAACATTAGGCTGAGATAATCAATTTTTTCAGTTTTAAAGTCCTCTGCCTGAGGCTCCCAGCGAATTTTTTCTTCCTCTTGTCCCAGACGGGTTAATAAGACGGCTTTTTTCTCCCGTTCTTCAAGGAGGGTTAAAATTTCAGGGAGTCGGCGGGATACTTTCATTAAGACTAAATTGGGGAAATCAAGAAACTCCCCAACATCCTCTGTACTTGGCAGGACCAGCAGGGGCTCGTCCCCCGTAGCCAGGGGCAAATTAATTCTGGCAGCGGCAGCTGCCATAGCCATTATCCCAGGTACGGTTGTGATTTGCTCCTGGGGCAGCTCATCCTGAAGAATATTAAGGAGGTAGCTGTAAGTACTGTAAAGTGACGGATCACCCAAGGTAATAAAAGCTACGGATTTGCCTTCTTTTAATTCTGCTAAAATTGTTTGAGCACCATCCTGCCAGGCCTTGGCCAAAACCTCTTGATCTGAAGTCATAGGCATTTCCAGTTCAACAAGGCGCACATCCGCCGGGCAGTGAATTTTGGCAATATCCCAGGCAACACTTTCCCGGTCCATTTTGGATTTCGGGATGGCTACGAGATCAACGGAACGCAGGACATCAACAGCTTGCAAGGTCAAGAGCTGAGGATCACCCGGGCCTACCCCAACTCCATAGAATTTTCCCCAACTAATATTCATGATGCTTCCCCTTTTCTTGCTGAAATTATAAAAATCGGATTCAATGCTTGGGCCATATGCAAGGTTTGAACAGCCTTCCAACGAACTGCCTGAATGGATATGGTATCAATATCTTGATAGTTATACTCTGAGAGAAGTTTTAGCCCCTGGGCCACTGTTTCAATAGTTACAGCGGTTATCACGATTCTTCCCCCGTCAGCCAGTGGAACCTTTGCTAAGATTTCAGCTAAGCGCCCGTTGCTTCCGCCAATAATACAAACGTCCACCGTCGGCAGCTCTCCAAACACATCCGGGGCAGCTCCGGGAATCAAGCGCAGGTTGTCAACCCCAAACTTATCTTGGTTAGCTAAAATAAGCTCTTGAGCTTCTGTGTGATGTTCTATGGCATAAACCATACCCTCCGAGGCCAGACCCGCCGCTTCAATACTAATACTGCCTGTACCTGCTCCAATATCAACAACATTGTCTGTTTTGGAGATTTGAGCCTTCGCTAAGACTTGCACACGAATTTCTGATTTTGTCATAGGAACTTTTCCTCGCAGGAATTCCTCATCGGGAATTCCCAGCCTGCTTCCTATACCCTTCTTGCCAGAATTAGCTGAAGATCCTGGATTAACCTGACCATTCCTTTGTTCAGTATCCTTATCCATATCTGTCCCTAAGGACGGATGAAGAATAACAATAGCATTCTTTAATGAGGTCTTTTCTTGAGCCAGCTGTTCTGCGTCCATGGTCGCCCAGAACTCCTCAGGATAACTCAGAGCATTGCCAACAGATATTTTAGGCCGGCAGCCTCTATCTAAATAATACTGAGCGATTTTCTGAGGAGTATTCTCTCCGCCCGTTAAAACCGCCGTTGGGCGAGTAATCACTTGAGGAAGTACAGACAGATCACGGCCATGGACACTGGCAAAGGCCGCCTCCTGCCAAGCAAGTTCTGCTCTGGCAAAGGCAAATTGCAAAGAACTGATTCCCGGGTGTACATCCATTTTTTCCTCAGGAAATTCCTTCTTAAGTCTGGGCAAAAAACTAAAGAATCCAGGATCACCGGAAACTAGTACTCCAACAACTTTATTTTCCTGAAGCGCCTTTCTGATCACCTCAATACTATCAGCCAATTTGCCCGATAAAGTGTACCTGCTTCCTTGGAAATCCGGAAACAGCTCAAGAGCCCTGGACCCGCCAATTAAGACTTCACAGTTTTGTACAAGTTCAATAATTGCTGGGGGCAACCATTCCGGCCTGCCGGGACCGATTCCGATCACCTGTAACATACATTACCCCTCTTCCTAAATTTGTCACTTCGTGCAGAAGATTATTGAATAAACATAAATAAAAATGAGCCTGAGCGGCTCGTATGGTTTACCCTAAAATAAACACACACATTCCCTATCGCTCGTAGGTTTGTGATCTTACTTAAGACAGGTTTCCTGGCTTCAGATCATCATTCTCTTGCCTTTCCCAAAATTCAAGCAAGGGATTGGGCAGAGAACTCCTTGTTCACAGTGGCGGGACCGCGCCGGATTTTCACCGGCTTCCCCTATTACCCTCTAACAGAGGGAACCTTAAGTATATCGCTATTAAATTCACGAGAATTGTTTTCGACGGATGATGATTTATTCTATAAGTATATACTAAATTCCTCTTTTTCAAAATAACTTATCAAAAACTTAATTGCCAAATGCGAATATAATGTAAATAACTTCATTTCTGACAAAATGAATGCTGCTATTCTTTTAAGTTTGAATTCAAGACAAGATTTAATGCTTCTTAATAATATCAAAATTTGCTTCAAGAAGTTCCCAATTTTGCGTAAAAGGATAACCCAGTACCCAATAACTGATACCACGCAAATTATATTCCTTAACTGTATCAAACTTTGCTTGAGCACTGCGGGCATCTTCAAACCATACCTCGTGGTTAACGCCCCTTTCGTCCACGTACCGGTAAAAAGGAGATTCTGCAACACTATCATACTGGATGGCAGCCTTGTATTTTAGAGCTCGGCTGACAGCTTCCTGATGGCTGAAAGTTTCAGCCACCTGCCCCTGGATATGGGGAACCACCCAATCACGGGCGTAAATTTGGAAGCCAAAGAAAATTTTATTCTTGGGAATCTCACTGACAGCATAGTCTAAAACACCCTTAATCTGATTTAAAGGAGATATGGCCTGGGGAGGACCGGCTCGATAACCCCATTCATAGGTCATGAGAATAACAAAGTCTGCTATGCGCCCATGAGCTGCATAATCATGAGCCTCATAAAGCAAGCCTTTTTGACCGGCATTAAGTTTGGGAGCTAGGGCAGTTGAGACGAAAAACCCCTCTGGATGCAGCCGTTCCACAGCATATTGTATGAAATGATTGTATAATTCTCGATCACCCTGATACACATTCTCAAAGTCAATATTCAGTCCCCGATACCCCTTCGATTTCATCACGTTTATGATGTTATCCAACAATAAGGTCTGTAAAGCAGGGTCGACAAGGATTGTATGAGCTATATCCGAGCCTTTTTGGATTGATGTAAAATTCGAGATACACATCATGGGCAGGACATTTTCTGACAAAGCTGTTTTGATTGCCGCCTCGTCGTTCAACTGATTAAGGCCACCATCAGACCGAATTCCGTATGCAAATGGACTAATGTAGGTTAACTCTTGGCCAACTTCCCGGACAAGAGCATTTTCCTCCTGACCCTCAGCATAAGTGTAGGCATTAACTTCAATCCGAGGTTTCACTGCTGGAATCCTTATGCTGGTTCCCGGATAAATGAGATTAGGGTTGCTGATCTTATTGAGATCTGCCAAAGCCTGAACAGTAGTATTATTCTTTTGAGCAATCTGCCAAAGGGTTTCACCAGGTTTAATGGTGTAATTAACCGCTACGGTGGGAATTCTTAATAATAATCCCGGATAGATCAGGGAAGGATTCGTTATTTTGTTCCTCTGCACTAAAGCATCAACCGTTGTCTTATATCTCTGAGCAATCTTCCAAAGAGTATCTCCCGCCATGACAGTATAATATCCATCAGATGCCGGTATGACGATAGACTGCCCTATGACAAGATGATTTGCGTCCCTGAGATCATTTAATCTCATGATTTCTTGAATACTAATGTTATAAGTACCCGAGATTTGGGATAAAGTCTCACCCTCCCGCACAATATGGATTTCCATTAAAAGTCCTCCTTCACGTGTGGAACAGAAATTTCATTATTATACTGTATTTAGTTTTATGTTTAATTGTTCACATTCATAGTTTTAGTTCTCTTTTATAATACAAAAGGGACAGGCACGATACAGATAAACACATCATCTTGCCTGTCCCTTAATTTGAACTTAAACAATAGCAGCAGCAGCAAAACATCATTCTACATCAATTGTCCTCAGTCCACCCGTCTTATCAGTCTCTCCAACTGGTGTTTTCTCAACGAACTCTTTGCTGATATCATAAAGAGTCTGCATCAGCTGGCCTTCCAGACCTTTGATAGGTTTTTGAATGGTCTCCGGCAATCTCTCCACGACCTTATGAACTAAGGAAAATTTGAAGTTAACCAACTGTTTAAGGATTTCTTCACTCATTGCTGACACCTCCAAAGCGAACTTTCAAAATTTCATCTTCAAATTTTGCCCCTTGTACAGTCAAACTTTGCAGAGTTCTAGGCAAGGTAATGGTTCGCTTAATGTTTCCCACCCTGACAATCAACTCATCCCCCTTTTGGTTTAGGGAGAGATCCTTTTTTGTGGTGAAAGGCATATAGATTTCCATAACGTACCCATTATTGTCTTTGCTGATTTTCTGGGTCCGAGCATTGTACTTAATATCCGCGGGCTCTTCACCTTTAAAGATCTCCTCACCCATTCTCTCCAGCATCTCTAACCCCACAATTTCTTGTTCAAAGAGAGGTACATAATAGATGGGCAGCGGGGAAAAACTGTCTCTGATCATTTCCTGATACTTTTTCTGGATATCCTTCCAGAGGGAAAAATACTCATCCGATATATTATTGGGAATAATCCTATTCACGACAACTGCATCCACATTAAAGTCATAAATATTCAAATAGGTGAAACTGCGCTGAGCTTCTTTAACAACCATCTTTTCCGGGTTGACAACAATGCGAATACTTGTGATCTCACGATCGGAAAAAACCTGTCGCATCTCATCCAGCTCATGGTAGATGTTTTCAATTTCTTCCATCACTGAATCTGTAGGCAGAGGAATACCGAGAATGGGTTCCGCCACCGGTTTCATAAATTTCACTGCTTTTCTCTTAATAGGAAAGAGTTTATCCATCCACCAGCGCAGCATTTCCGGGAAACTGAGTAAGGCTAAGGTCTCACCTGTCGGCGCACAATCAATGATAATAACATCAAAGGTCTTTTCTTTATAATACTTCAAAATTCTCAGGAGACTCAGCAAATCCTCCATGCCGGGAAACACAGTTAACTCTTCCGTGGTAATGTCTTTAATAGTTTTAGCCGTAAATAAGGTGGTTAAATACTTTTGTACTTGACCCCATCCTTTTTCAACCTCATGAACAGAATCAATTTCTTGGGCCCAGAGATTGGGACGAATCTCTTGAGGCTCAGGTGACAGCTTGATATCCAATGAGTCTCCCAGGCTGTGGGCTCTGTCCGTACTGACAACCAGGGTTTTTTGACCTTTTTTCGCGCTTTGCAAAGCTGTTGAAGCTGCAATACTTGTTTTACCCACGCCGCCTTTACCAGTATATAAAATAATTCTCATGATGATTCCCTCCTAAATTGTGATCAAATTGATTTTATTTCATAATAGGTATTATCTTCGAGGCGAATAGTACTTTATCCGAAGTATTTTTTAAAAATATCTTCTTCCTCCATATACCAACATTTCAGGGGGGCCTAATTAAAGGCATACATCAGCATCTGGATAAAGAAGTTTATGATAGCTTAGTCAATGGGTATTGTTCGTAAGAATTGATCCTTCTCACGGTCTTCAGCGACAAGATCTTTGCGGCTCAGTTCATTAACGATCTTCATGATAATCTTGAAAAGAACTTGCCGTTCCTCGGCGGATAATAGAGTATTAATTCTTTCCAGATAAGACTCAAGGGTTGCTTTAAGCTCTCTCATCATGGTTTTGCCCTTATCCGTCAGTTGAATGGTGACAATTCGCCGGTCCTCATCGCTCCTTTCTCTTTGCAGATAGCCGCATTTAACTAAGCGATTAACGAGCCCTGTGGTGGTGCTAAGAGGAGCGTTAAGATAATCCGAGATCTGACTCATGATCACCTCTCCGTGTCTGTCAACAATCAGCATGGCCAAAAGTTCAGTCTTGGAGACACTCAGATCTAACTGAATCCATTCTTCAGGGAAAAATACTTTCTTTAAATTGTCCAATACGAAATCTAAAACCTTCTCCTGCCCCATGATTGACCCCCAGTAATTATTACCTCAAAAGAATACTTCGTCATAAGAACTATTCTGGCTATAAAATAACTCATTCTATGTATTTTGTCAAGTTATATTCAAAAACCATGCTTTGACATCGTCTAAAGCATGGTAATTATTTAAACTAATATAAAATCTGCTAAGTTGATTTTTTTAGCTCATCTATTTATTGAATTCATTAACTGGAAGAAGTATTCAGGTTTGTGAGTCTTATTTAGGTTATACCATGAATGTAATGTATCTGGTGCAAATACATCTAATTTTTTCAGTACTTCCATCGCAAATTCCAGAGGAGCTACTCCTGATGCAGTAACCAAATTCTCACCAGATACCGCAGGTCCCATCTCATAAAATTTTTCTCCTTTATAATTAGGACAAACCATTTTAATATACTCTAAGTTATTGCTTGTATGCTTTCTAGAATCTAGGTATCCCATATTCGCAAGGGCCTCAGTTGCACCACAAATTGCAGCAACAATAGTGCCGAGCTTTAAGGCTTCGCCAATTTTTTTCATGATTGGTTGATGAATAACTTCTCCCCAAGTATTCCCTCCAGGCAAAACTAAAAGATCTTTACTCTCAAGAGTACACTCATCAAGGGAAATATCTGGTTTTATGCTCAGTCCCCCCATCGTAGTAATAATTTCTTTATTAGCTCCTACTGTAACTACTTTTAAAGGTGCTATATCTTTTTTGAAATATCTCCCTGTGTTTAGTTCGGCAATTAAATATCCATATTCCCAGTCTGACATTGTGTTAAATACATATAGATAAACTTTTTTTGTTTGCATCCAATAACACTCCCAATCACAATTGATATAGCCAATTATAATATAACTTCCCTGACAGCTAGCGTCAGGGAAGTTATCATACTTGATGAAATTTTATTAATTCCGATAGAACTTCAATAAGTCTTTTCTTTAGACTTAATGGCTCAATAACTTGAATAGATTTACCGTATGGTAAAAGTAAATAAGGTACATATGTATGTATCATATCCTTTTCAAGAAGAAATACTGCTTGATTTGAAGTCCGTTCTTGTAAATAATGTCCTAAAAACCAATGTTGGCAAATATCTCCCAACGTCCTTGTATTCCCATTAATAACTAAAGAAGTAATCCCTTCCTTATCTTCTATAGTAGGAAGGAGGTTTTTCATAAAAAAGTCACGTGCTGAAAAATTTTCTGGCCGGTTAAACTTATTTTCGGTTAGCATTAGACTTTCAATTCGATCTACTCTAAAACTACGGATATCATTCCTAAGATGACAAAATCCAATCACATACCACTTATTATTCCAATAGATAATTCTGTACGGATCGACCAATCTATAATTAAATTGCTTTTCGCCACTTTTATGGTAAAGAATTTTTACTGAGTACCGGTCAGCTACGGCCTGCTCCAACTCCTTCAAAAAAGGTTCCATAGAGAGTGAACTTAATCGACTTATTACTTCAAGACTAGTTAAATGTTGGTTTATCTTTATTTCCTGCTCTTGATTTGAGTATTTACTTAGTTTTGAAATGGCCCTATTTAGTGCTTCACCTCCATAATATCCGGCTTCTTCTGCAAAAACAGCAGCGTGAAATAGTGAAGTTTGCTCCTCAAAATCAAAAAAAAGAGGAGCCTCAATAAAATTGTTCAATAAAGTGTATCCACCGTTATGTCCTGGTTCTGAAATTATAGGAACGCCACTTGTTGAAATTGTATCAATATAACGATACACAGTCCTTATATTCATCTCTAACTTTTCTGAAATTTGTTTTGCAGTAATTTTTTCACCTGAACGAAGCATCCATAGAATTGCTAACATATTGTCAATTTTAGGCATATAATTCCACCTCTATATGGAATTTATTTTCTATATAATGAGGCCCTAGACACATTTGTAATTTCCGTATGTTATCGATTAATTCAAATAAATCTTGTGTACTACGAGTAATCCGAGTTAAGTCCGCAACATAAATGATGTCACCTTCTACCATATGTCACCTTTAGGCTGGGAACATTTTAATTTACTAGGAGAATACCATTTTAATTCGGAGAAAGTGATCTCATTAGATTCTTTAAGACCACTAAAACTTTCTTAACGTTGTTAAAAATGAAGGAATCGTCTTGAAAATGGGCTTAGCGTTGTAAATCCGCATTTTCCTGACGGTACCCTTATATTAAAAATTTGCCGTTTTTGAAATCCACTCAGCTAGTGTCGTAAATTTCAAAAACGGCAATTTTTTTACACCGGAGGCTTTCAGTCAACCGCCCAAGTCCAACCTTGTTCTTTCACCATTTTTTGAGCCTTAATATCCCAACCCACCGGCCGGCCGTCCAACAAGGTCATAATTGTTCCAACCCTCAGCTTTCCAAAGACGAAAGCTTGCGCCCGTTCACTGGCCAAGTGAGCTAAATGATGCAGCAGTTTTTGTTCTCCCATATGCAAAAGTTCAGTGGCCGCCCCTTCCGTGGTTGGAAACTCAGCCAAATGTTTTAAGGTCTCCATACTAAGTCCGGATAATGCGGCATGGGCCAGCAAAACTTCCATTCGAGCATCGGCAACCCGGTTATGAGTATGGAATATCCCTCCGGAGACTTTAATGAGCTTGCCGACATGACCTAAGAGAATAACCTCCTCAATTCCCCGGTAGGCAGCTTCTTCCAGCATATAGCCCACAAAATTACTCATTTGAATAATCGCTTCAGCCGGGACTTTAAAGCCTTCTGTCGCTACTCGGAAGCCATAGTGTCCTGGGGTAAGGACTATGGATCGGTGTCCATAGGCTACTGCCTGGTCCAACTCAGGGAGGATGGATGTTTTAAAGGCCTCTTCAGACATGGGGCGAACTATTCCGCTCGTTCCCAAGATAGAGATTCCTCCCACTACCCCCAGTCTTGGATTGAGGGTGCGCTGAGCAGTGGTTTCTCCGGCGGGTACTTCAATGATTATTTCTATTTCTTCTGCCGGGAAAACCTCCCGCACCGCCTCCATGATCATCCTTCTGGGTACAGGATTAATAGCACTTTCCCCGACGGGCATAGCCAAACCTTTTTTAGTAACCTTGCCAACACCCTGCCCACCCTGGATGCCCACCTCTCCTAAAGGAGAAACATAACGGGCAATGGCCTGAATCTCCAGACCATGAGTAATATCCGCATCATCGCCTCCATCTTTAAGAATGCAGGCCCTGGCTTCCGGATACCCCTTCTCCCAACTGTGGATAGGCATGGTCAGACGGGCCGAGCTGGGCAGTGGAATCTCCACCTTATCAGCTAAGTTCTCCCCCTTAAGAAGCAGGCATGCTGCTTTAGCTGCGCCGGCAGCACAGCTTCCAGTAGTATATCCTTCTCGCCAATTATGTCGATCCTTATCTCTTGCCATTGTTTCTCTCCCATCAATCAATGCGATGTAAAATACTCATGAAAATTTCAGAGGCAAGAACAATACCTCTATAACACCCCTAACTTGAATCCAAAGCGAAGATAAAATGCCGCTCCAAGTGTCAGAAGAATCAGAGCTATTGCCCAATAATCTCTTGATGTAAAGGTAAGATCCTTCATGGTAGTCCAAGTTCTCGTCAAGCCATACCCTCGATTAAGCATGGCCATGGATAAGGAATTGGCCATCATAATGGAGTTAATAAACATAGGGATCATAATCGGCAGATAAGAACGAATAGCACCTATGATTCCCTTCTCGTTAAATCGGGTACCCCGCGCTTTTTGTGCTTCAATTATTTGGCGGCGCTTTTTATCTAAAGTAGGAATAAAGCGTATAGCCATTGTCAGCATCATGGATACCTCAGCGGGAACTTTCATTTTTTGAAAGAATTGAGTAAATTCCTCCATGGAAGTGGTTAAGGTTAAAACCGATGAAGCAATCATCATATTAATCAGGCGGAGAATAAAGGTTGTCCCCATCAAAAATCCCCCCACGGTAGCCCCTAAATGGTTTCCCGGCAGAGCATAAAAGAGAATTGTTTGACTGGCAGCCCGATCAAAGCGCTCCGGTGCAAAGGTAAACCCTGTGATTAGAATAATCGATATAATGATGGGAATCAAGGGAAAGAGCATTCCCCAGATTTTTTTCAAGGGTATTTTTATCCATGCAGCCAACAATCCTGTCAATAAGACAATCCCTAATTGAAACATAGGAGACTGAAAAAGAAATGAAATAATCATAAGACCTAAGAAGCCGAGCATTTTAGTCCGCACGTCCAGGCGATGAATTAAGGTATCCCCCGGCAAGTATTCTAGCATTTTGTCTGCTCCCTGCTTTCAAACATTGCTGTAAATTCACTGGGTTCAATATAGGTTTGCTGCCCCAGAATATCCTTCAGTTGGGCTGAGAGTCTGCACATTTGGGGAGGAACAAGGGCAGATTGGGACAAAACCCCTTCGTTGGCAAAAACCTCTTGAGGACTGCCATCTAATGAAATCTTCCCGTCTTGCATAACAATAACCCGCTTGGCATATTGAGCCACTAAATCCATGTCATGACTGATCATAACGATGGTCGTTCCTGCAGAATGAAGCTTATGGATTAACGCCATCATCCTTTGAATTCCTGCCCAGTCTGAACCTGTGGTCGGCTCGTCAATAATCAATAGTTTCGGTCTCAAAACCAGGACAGAAGCTACCGCAATCATTTGCCGCTCTCCTTTGCCCAGACTGAAAGGATGAACACTGCGGCAGTGTTCCAAACCGGTATACTTCAGGACTTCATCCACCCGCTCATGGATTTCCCTGCCTTTATAGCCTGCATTTTTAAGGCCGAATTCCAATTCTTTCTCCACCGTCGTGGAGAAAATCTGATGATCAGGATTCTGAAAAACGTAACCGATGGTTTTGGCCAATTCAGGGGTATCATATTTTAAGGTATTCATACCTTCAACAATAACCTCTCCGGCGGCGGGTTTCAGCAGCCCATTAAAATGCTTAGCCAAAGTGGTTTTGCCCGCCCCGTTTTGCCCGATTAAGGCTACGAATTCTCCTGATTGAATCTTCAGATTGATTCCCCTTAAAGCTGGACGCCCGGAACTGTAACTGTAGGATAAATCCTTTACTTCAACTGCAATGCCCTTCTCAAAAATAGTCTGATCCAGATTTAACTTCGATCCATGTACTTGATTTTGGTCTTGAACTTGCAAACACTTGTGTCCATATTTTGGCCAAAGCTTTCTAATTAAAGCTGCCGCAGATGGGATATCCAAAGGGATGTCTGCAAAATTAATCCAGCCTTTTTTATAGAAATCCCATCCTATCTCACTGACCGGAAGGGGTCTAATACCCCATTGAGGCAACAGGGGCAGATCGCGAAAGAGTTCCTCCGGAACTCCTCGCCACACCAATTCTCCTTGATGCAGGACAATTACCTCATCTGCCTTAGTGATTAATTCTTCAGCGGCGTGGTCAACGAGTAAAATTGTTAAATCATCTTGCCGCCGCAAAACATCCAAGGTATTGTAAATTTCTGACCGGCCAATGGGATCCAGTTCAGAAGTCGGTTCATCTAGGACTAAGATTTTCGGCTCCATAGCCAAGACCCCGGCGATAGCCAGGCGCTGTTTTTCACCGCCGGATAATTCTTCGGTTAACCGCTGGTTATAGCCTGCTAGGCGAACAGCCGCCAGGGCTTGATTGGTTCTCCGCTTAATTTCATCAGGAGGTACCAAACAATTGCGGGGGCCGAAAGCCGTATCTTCTTCTACACTTCGGCCTATGATTTGAGTCTCCGGGTCCTGGAGCACCAGTCCCAGTACTTTAGACAGAGACTGGACGGCGGTTTTCCCCACATCCTTCCCGGCGACTCGAACCTGACCGGATAGTTTTCCCTCCAAAAGCTGGGGAATTAAGCCATTAAGGCATAAGCTTAAGGTTGTTTTGCCGGCCCCAGTAGAACCCATGATGGCCAGGAATTTTCCTTTTTCCACAGTGAGGGTGACATTTTTCAAGCTTTGTTCTGCAGTATTGGCATAAGCATAGCTGAGATTTTTTATTACAATAGCTTTTTCTAAATTTTTTTCAAGACCTATATCTTTTTCTGAAGCTTTATCTGAGTTATATAAGGACTTCAAGATGTTCACCTCAAGCTTTAAATGAGCCGGCTTCCTTTAATTGCTTTATATGCCACTGCGGAAATAATCACGTTTAAAGCAGCCCCGACAACGAGGAAAGGCAGCAGTCCCAAAACTCCGCCCATACCCATCATAGGAAGCATGGCAAAAGCAGATACCACGCCATTAAGGATAATTCCAACGATAACTGCGGGAATTAAGCCGATTTTTTGATTCACCCAGCGATACGCCGCAGCCCACAAGGCCATTTGTAATGCGATATATAAATGTACAGGAATCGTCATGGGAAAGCCGGTGACAGCTGCCGTCAGCATATGTCCAAAAGCAATGACGATAGCTCCAGTCAGCCCGCCAAAGGCTAAGGCACTAAAAAACCCCGGGGCTGAATCCATACCAATTGTTCCCACGGGACTGGGAATCTTAATCAAGGCTCCTACTGCACTTAAAGCAATAAAAATGGCCATGATTGAAAGTCTCTTTACGTTCCAAGCTGATAACCTTAACTCTTTTTCTGTACTTAAATCTTCCATTATAAAAACCCTCCCTCATAATCTAAAAATGACTCCTAATTTCTTATCAACTGACCTATTTTCGTTAAAAGCAATCCAAAACTGCTTATATCCTTCTCATCGATAATCTCATATGAAGAAAAAATAAGGCATGTGGACGGACCCGCAGATTTTCCCAAGTCAAGAACACAGTCAGGATCCCCTTGGAATTGAGTCTGGACAGAGGCTGCCAGCTGTTCAGCTTCTAATTGTATTCCTCTGGAACCAACAGGAATGATGTCATGGACACTTCTGTAGTCTAATAGAGCACGAAAGGCTTTGACATTGATGATTTCCGGGTCTTCCGGATCAGTAAGTTCAGCTCCGACTTTCGGAAGTCCCAAACAATAGACGTAGTCTCCAAGCTGAGAAGTGCCAATACGCAATTCTTCTTTTTCAGCTACTCCAATGACACTGACTCCAAAGCCGGTTTGCCGGGTCGGCATATTTTTCTCTGTACTGATAACCATGGGCAAAGTTTCTAACCCGGCCAAAGTCAGTTCATTCTTCACCCCCTCTAATAGTTCCTCGCCTGTAGGAGAAGGCTCATTGGCAATCACTGCAGTCAGCATTTGCGGTACAGCACCTGTGGACAATACTTCCAAAAGTGCCACTCTCGCCGTCAGCTTCCCCGTAATAAACCAAGAAATCTTATACTCATCCAGATCCTTCATACCAATGGCTCCGCATGAATCACAAGCAGCCACTAAGCATTGTTTCTCATTGATGGAAACAACCTCCACATCCCGGCCATAGTACCCCAAGGATTATCTACCCCCTTTCAAATAACAAAAAGTCCACAGTCAATTCTCTTTCACAAAGGAATAAAGAACTGACCATGAACTTTGCCATTATCCATGATGCTACATTACAGGCAGGTCTCCTGACTTAGAATCATCGACACTATGCGCCTTCCCAGTTTCCCAGTGGCATATGCATAGGTCTCCTCCATACAGTGGTGGGTCCGTCCGGGATTTTCACCCAGTTCCCTATTCACCCAAATCAATGGGCACCTATAACAAAAAATCTATTGATTTAATGGTAGTTTAATACAAGATGTACCGGATTACAAGGACTTTTTTATTTTAAACCCCTATCTGCTTTCCCAAGTGGGATGCCCGATGGCTGTAATCTCAATTCTTGTCTCCAGAAAAACCCCATTTTTCCCAACTGCAGCTTGACTAATCACCCGTTCTTTCTCGACGATTAGCTCAGGATTGGGGACGCCCCCGCGCCGGGCCCTTTCTAAAGCGGTCCCTTCCCCCATCTTTGCCGCTATTTTTTCCGCCTCTTCCAGGTCTTTATAGAGTTCCCGGCTCCAAGGAGTATGCACTGCAAAGCCCCCGTCTTCCACAGGCTTGATCAGAATGTGAATGACTTCCACTACCTGACCGGCAGCCGCTCCTATAGCATTTGCTACTTCAGCATGAGGGGGTATCAGGACCGGAGTATTCAGGGAATCTCCTACCGCCGGCAGATAGCCCGTTGCCGGAGCCCCTAAAGCGATAATAGGATAGTCTAAGGTTATATTGGTCGTGAAGCCTGGGCTTGGGTTTCTATGGAGGAGATAATCCAAGAGAAAGTTCACACCTTTTTCTGTATTCAGATCCAGGTTTAAACCTTTTCGATATACAAAACTCTGTAAAACCGTCATACAAAGACCGGCGTGAATCTCATTTAATATTTTCTCCGAGAATTCCGCCTGCCCCAAGCGCAGCTGACGAGCCAGAATCTTTGCACCGGCCCGAGCAGCCTCAACGCTGTAAGAAGTAAACTTATTTGCCGCATGCAGCACATCCGTAGGAGTAAAGGAGCTCCTCCCTATCACTTCTGCCTGCTCCAGACCTTTGAGAGGCAAAAGGTTAGGGTCCCGCCTCAAAATATCAGCCAAGGTAAAAATATTATGGGCACTCTCTTCCAGAGCAAGGATTATGCTCCATTCCGTTTCATTCCACTGCTCCTGAGAGTCAGGTTTCTTCAGGAGCATAAAACAATCTGCCGGCTGCAGTTCCATAAGCTGGGCATCATAGTGTACCTTTTGCAGTTCCTCGATCAAATTAGCATACTTATCCGCTGTCACTGACAATGGCCAGACTCTCCTGGGACCAATGAGGGGTTTTCTGTCCTTGGATACTTGAATGTAGCTGTCACCCCCTAGGCCAAAGGTACTGATTTCCGCTGCTTCAACCCGTGTCTTCCAGCCTCCTACCGTCGCTCCTTCCCTGTTCATCCGGGGACGTCCTTTTTCCAGGATGGCGATATCCGTGGTTGTTCCTCCCATATCCAAGGCCAGAGCCGAGTCCCTCCCGGTCAAAAATACCGCCCCGACAATACTGGCTGCCGGACCTGACAAAATAGTTTCGATGGGCTTTTCCCTGGTCAAGGTTTCACTCATCAGGGAACCGTCCCCTTTGACGATCATCAAAGGAGCACTAATTCTCTTTTCCTTAAGAACCTCTTTCACAGCAGCCAGAAGTCCGGCAATAACCGGCAATAGCCGAGCGTTCAGGCAGGCGGTTACTGTCCGTTCATAATAGCCCAGAACCGTAGTCAGCTGATGGGCGCAGACAATAGGCACATCCCAAAGCTCTTGGATTATTTGCTGGGCAGCTTGTTCATGCTCAGGATTGCGAATACTAAGATAGCTGGAAATGGCAATGGTATCCACCCGCCCGTGCATATCTTTCACTGCTCTGCGGACAGCCTCCAAATCAAGGTCTGAAACAGGCATCCCGGTAATATCATGCCCGCCACTGACCACAGCAACCTGCTGGGCGGGGAGTTCACCACTGGCTTCATGCCCAATAAGGATTAAACCCACCCGGCAGCCCCGGCCCTCAACAATGGCATTAGTTGCCAAAGTTGTGGACAAAGCCGCCAGGCGAACCTGATGGGGATCCAATTCTCCCATATTCTCAATACAGTTACGAATACCTATGGATAAATCCTCACGTGTTGTAAAGGCCTTGGCTTTTTTCCTGACTTCCTTAGTGTCCAGATCAATCAGCACCCCGTCTGTAAAGGTACCGCCGGTATCAATCCCTAAAATTAAAGACATTATTAGTCACCCCATTCCCCTTGGATCACATTTAGTGCTCTTTTTTAGGTATTTCAGCGTATGTTTTGCCAATAAAATTAAACTCATTGATAATAGTTAATGAGAAGAATATCAATAGATTTAATATTCTGAGATCTACAATAGTACTCACCTTTTTCATTATAGTAAAAACTTCATCCTCTAAATAGGAATATCTTGTCAAAATAATCATAAACAGAGCTTGCCAACGAAAAGTTATACTTTCGGATTAGTACAAGAAAAGACTGCTCAAACCAACACAATGGGCTTGAGCAGTCTTTTCTTGTACTATTTTAAATTCCAGCCATTTCTTTCAGTTTTTGTTCCACAGATTTTTCTAAGTAGGGTATCTCGTAATTTTCAATAATTTCATGGACGCGCTGTTCAGCCTGGGTAAGCATGGACACGAGACCATTCATTTTCCATTGATCATAGGTTTCCCGGTTTGATAAGGCCGGTGTCCAAAACTCTTTGCGGAAATTCTGATAAGTATGATCCGCCGTTAAGAATTGTCCTCCCGGACCCACTTCATTAACCAGTTGAACGGCTAAATCTTCAGCTTCAAATTTTGTTCCTCTCAGGAAGCGCCTGACCATACTGCAAATTTCATCATCTATAATAAACTTTTCCATAGAGAAAGACATATAGGACTCTAAAATTCCTGCCGCATGCAGAACAAAGTCCACCCCTGCCATTCCGGCGACCTGGAGATTCATCATGCTTTCATAAGCAGCCTGAGGATCTAAAGTCTTACTGTCTGTCACACACCCTCCTGCTCTGCAGGGCAATCCATAGGAGTGAGCAATTTGTACAGCTGCTGCAATAATCCAGGCTCCTTCCGGCGCACCAATGCTTAATGATCCGTTCCGCATCTCGGTAATGGAGGATGCTGAACCATAAACCACAGGAGTCCCCTCGCGAATGGTTTGGGCCAGGGTAATTCCCGCCAGTACTTCAGCATTTTGCAGAGCCAAAGTCCCGGCCAAAGTAGTAGGTGCAGTAGCCCCGGCCATTCCTAACGAGGCAATGATCACCGGCTGTCCTGCTTCAGCATAGGCTATCAAGGCCCCAACCATCCTTTCATCCAGCATCAACGGGGTGATTGTATTGATTAAACTTATCATGACAGGCTGTTTGGGAATTCCCTGATCACTGTCCATAATCATGCCTGCCATTTTCAAGGAATCCTTGGCATGCTCTTCGCCGGTTGCACTGCCCATAAAGGGTTTATCCGAGTTAACTATACAAGCATACAACATGGCATTGTGCCTGTTTTTCTCCGGTATATCACTGGGTTCAACCAGCACCCCTCCAGAGACCCCCATATTAGAACTTGAGCCGGAAAGTTTAGCAATATTGACAAAATCAACAAAGGTCGCTTTCCGTCTTTCGCCCGAGGCTAAAGTGACATAGGGTGCTCCGTAACCCGGAGCAAAGACAGGTTCTTCTTGACCAATGGTTATGTTACAGTTGGGATTTCTGGCATAAATGGTAAACTGACGAGGAGCTTTAGCTATTGCCTCCATAACCAGTTTAGGCGGAAAAAAAACACGTGCTCCGTCAACTTTTGCTCCCGCCCTTTGTAAAACCTCCCGGGCATAAGCATGATCAATATTAACTCCCGTTCGTTCCAGGAGTGCAAGACTGGCTGTTTTAACCTTTTCAATTTCTTCCGGGGACAGGGTTGTAAGAATTGGTTTAGACATTTGAATTCACCTTCCTTTAAGAACTGAAACAAAGACCCAACACCTTCATGTGCAGGTCTTTGTTTCACTAAGGTTCAAACAGATTCAAACCCTCGACTGAGATACGTAATGCAGATTTCGTGTTTTGAGGTGTGTTTGGCTGACTATTATTTACTTTCTTAGTGCCTGCAGGAAAATACCCTATTATCCTCTTGCCGCTTCCCTATCTGCCATAGCAGCACCTTTGGCCGATTTTTTAGGAGGGGCAAATTCTCCATTAAAGGACTTAAACATACAGTAGATAATCCCGCAAATGATCAGCATAAAAGGAAATGCCGACAAAATTGATGATGCCTTCAAGGCGGCAATCCCGCCGGATGCTACCAGCGCAGCTGTCACTGCTCCTTCAATAACCCCCCAGAACACTTTTAATCCGGTATCCGGTTCAAGATCGCCACCGGAAGAATACATGCCAATACAGAAGGTAGCTGAGTCAGCCGAGGTAATAAAGAAGGTAGCAATTAAGGCTGTTGCCACAATGGCAAAGACATGGCCGCCGGGGAGATTGCTTAAGGTAATAAACAAAGCACTGGTCATATCTTTGCTGACTGCTTCGCCAATTCCCCCAGCTCCAAAGAGATCAATATGAATCGCCGTTGAACCAAAAATACCCAGCCAGAGAATACTTAACAGTACCGGGGCAATTAATACACCAAGAACGAATTCTCTGACAGTACGACCCTTGGAAATTCTGGCAATAAATCCACCGACAAATGGACCCCAGGATATCCACCAGGCCCAGTAGAATACCGTCCAGCCTCCTACCCAATCGTAACCGGCCTGCTTGGCATATACTCCATTAGGATCGGCATAAAAGCTTAACCAGGCAATATTTTGCAGGTAATCACCTGTTGCTGATACAATAGAATTTAAAATATACAAGGTAGGACCGGCAACTAGCATGAACACCATCAGAATTCCCATGAGGGACATGTTAATATTGCTCAACCAGAGAATCCCTCTTTTAATTCCAGTTACTGCCGAAATTATGAACAAGCAGGTAACAACAGCAATAATCACAACAGTTACGCTATTTTCAACAGTGATCCCGATCAAATAATTTAAACCCCCGTTAATTTGCATAGCGCCAAAACCCAAGGATGTTGCTACACCGGCGATAGAAGCTATGACCGCGAAGACGTCAATGGCTTTAGCCAACCCGCCATTTAAATTATTTCTTCCTAAGACTGGTTCAAAAATAGAACTGATTCTAGCCGGCAGGTCTTTTCTGAATCCTGCATAAGCCAGGGCCATACCGGTTATGGCGTAGATGGACCAGGGATGCAGTCCCCAGTGAAAAATAGTTTGTCTTAAGGACCATTGAGCAGTTGCAGCTGTATTCGGTTCCCCTACTGGAGGAGCAACAAAATAGGACATGGGCTCGGCAATGCTCCAGAAAATCAAGCCAATCCCCATGGCGGCACTGAAAAGCATCGCAAACCAGCTAAAAGTGGAATATTCAGGTTCATCATCGTCTTTGCCTAATTTGATTTTTCCATATTTACTAAAAGCAAGGATAAAGCAGACAAGGACAAAGATACTTACCAGGGTTAGGTATAACCAGCCAAAGGTAGTATTAATAAAGGTCAAAGCTGCGTTAATGGCATTTCCCGCAGCTTCCGGCATGGCAGCCATCCAGGCGATAAAAACTAAACAGATTAAAGCAGAAGGATAAAATACTTTCTTGTCTAATTTTTTTAAGAAATCCACCGAATTACCTCCTTTAACTAGCAATAAAAAAGACGCTGGAAAACCCGCTCTTGTGGATTAGTCTCTCCCCCTTTCCATCATTAAAGTTCCGCAAATCATCATTGAATTGCTAACGAACAATATTTTATTTTCTGAATTTTTAATATATTGCAATTAGCATGCCAATCTTGGCAACTAAATATATACTCTTATCAATTTTCAAGTATTGTTATTATGCGAATTCCGGTCTCTAAATTATCTTAAGATTAAAAATCCTGTCAAAATCAGTAGTTTCAGGTTCATAGCTTATTGTTTGGCAATTTATCAAGGTTATCTTAATATTAAAATATTATTTGGCAAAAAGGAAAAGCTTTTCAGACAGACTATCTAAGTCCTATCCAAAAAGCTTTTGAGTCTATATGTTGTCTCAATATAAGAAGATAAACAATAATATTTTTTCTCAAACCCTTGTGCTTCAAGTCTTTTCAGGTTTCTCAAATTAGGATTTGCTATTTCGCTTTGGGAATTTTTGCGTTGAGCCCCAGTTCTTTAATTTTCCTGTAGAAGGTAGACCTGCTCATACCCAGGCTTTCCGCGGCCTTCTCTTTGGCTTGGCGAGTATTGCCAAACTTCTTCAAGGCACCCTCAATGGCGCTTTTCTCCAGCTCGGCCAGAGTGAGGGGAGCCTCCCCAGTTGTCAAACCGGGATTCTGTTTAAAGTAATCATTGACTCGGTTTGACAAAAAGGAGCTGTCAATAACGTTACTGGTGGCAATATTTACGGCATATTCTACAGCATTCTCCAGTTCTCTGACATTCCCCTGCCAGGGATAAGCCAGCATTTTTCGCTGGACTTCCTGGGTAAATCCCGTGATTTGTTTGCCCAAAATCAAATTGTATTTATCTAAGAAATGATGGAGAAGCAGGATTAAATCTTCTTTTCGTTCCCGCAGGGGCGGGATATAAAAAGGAATAACACTTAACCTGTAAAAGAGATCGCTGCGGAATTCCTTTTTTTCAATCATTTCTTCCAAATTACAGTTGGTTGCCGCAATAATGCGGACATCAATCCAAACAGGCTTTACACCGCCAATGCGTTCAATTTTAACCTCCTGCAATACCCGCAGCAATTTTACCTGGAGATGCATAGGCATGTCGCCGATTTCATCGAGAAAGATGGTCCCGCCATTGGCCAGCTCAAATTTTCCCGGTTTCCCTCCCCGGCTGGCTCCTGTAAAAGCCCCTTCTTCATAGCCAAAGAGTTCGCTTTCTAAGAGATTTTCCGGAATAGCACCACAATTAATGGCTACAAAGGGGCCGTTCTTGCGATGACTTTCTTCGTGTATGGCCCGGGCAAATAACTCTTTGCCCGTTCCGCTCTCCCCGGTAATTAAGATGGTGGAATCCGTGGCAGCAACCAGCTGCATTTTTTGCTTGAGGGTGGTCATCGCTTTGCTGGTTCCCAGTATTCCATCCAAAGAATACTTGCGATCTTCTCTGATGATTCTCCCTGCCAGCTTCCTCATTTCCCCTATACTCCGGAAGGATATCACCAAACCAATAATTTGCTGATCCTTTTGAATAGGAGTAATGGTACTGATAAAATGACACTGTTCGTCCTTGTTTTTATACCTAATCTCTTGTTCAGCATATTGCTGGCCGAATTTCAAGACTTTGGGCACGGAAAACTCCGGGAAAATCTCATTGATGTGCTGTCCGCTCATTTGCTTGGTAATATTTAATAGCTTTTCAGCGGACTTATTCATGTGGGTTATATAACCTTTATGGTCAATAGCTATGATTCCCTCAACAATGGAATTAATCACCGCACTAAATTGATTGGCCATGATGGAGAGCCGGATGTTCATTTCATTTACGTCAATTTTACTGCTGGTCAAAGCTGCTAATTTACTTAGAAAATCCTCTAATTTACCTCGATTATCTAAGAGCTGGGTTTTCTCTGCTTCACTAAAGGCAAAAATTGAAATGGTCCCGATAACTTTTTCGTTTAACATAATCGGCGAAAGTATGGCTGCCTTGAGTTGGCAAATGCTTTTTTGACTGCAATCCTTACAAATCTGATGTTTAATCGGCTCGTCATCCAAGACAAAATTACAACCCTTGTGAATGATTTGTTCTGTGATGCATTCTTTTCCATAGACAAAACCTATTTCACTCTGATATTTTCCCGTTCCGGCAATAACCTCCAGGTTACTGTCAATAATCACAACCTCAAATTCGATGACTGCGGCAATCACTTCCGCAATTTGCTGAATATAGGATTGGTTGATTTTTAATTCCGACAGGGTTATCCTCCTTTTACTCAAAGTGAGTTGGTCCGGAGACTTCGGCAGTCAGGGCATCCAAAGCTCTTTTGACCATTTCCCTCCTTAGAGTGTGTTCATCTTCCTTGTTAAGGTTGGGATTCCCTACGGGATAAGGAATGGCAACGGTAGGGACAATTCGATTAGCTCCCACGGATTCACTGATTGTAGCAATAGTCGCCATGTGAATAATCGGGATTCCATATCGTTCGATTTCTTTAACCATCGTTGCGCCGCAACGTGTACAAGTCCCTCATGTGGAGGTTAAAATCACACCGTCCACTCCGGCGGCCAGCAGTTCCCTTCCAATTTGTGCTCCGAATTCCACGGATTTGTTAACCGCCGTACCTGTTCCGGTGGTTGTATAGAACCATTCAAAGACACTGCCAATATATCCTTCTGCTTCAAACTCCTTGAGAATATCCAAAGGAGCCACCCGATCCGGGATTTCATTAGCATAGACAGGATCATAACCGCCATGGGTGGTATAAAAGTCAGGAGCATCCAGAGCCTTCCTGTCAGCCACATTGTATTTTCCCCATTTTTGAGCACTGGCGGACTGAATTCTGTCCGGATTACCTTCCGGTACGATTCCCCCCGAAGTGCATAAGGCAATGGTGGCCGTGCTTAAATCTTTGATAGGTTGGGCTGGAGCAACTACATCAAAGACCGGCATGGGCATTTCCGTTGTAAAGGGCTGGCCTTTTAAGCGGGCGATCAGCATTTCCACAGCTCTTTGTGAACCTCTTTTCTCCACCGTCAGAGTCTTTCTCATTCCCTGGGGAATGTAACCCTCTTCTTCAGGAGAATCCACTTCCAGGCGGTTACCTAATTTTCGGGCCAGAACCGCCATAGTTGGTAAGGCCTTGCGCATTCCCCCTGCCGAATCACTGGTCCTGACCACATAAGCCAAAGCCTTGCAGCTGTCCAAACCGGGGTTTTCCTGATACATACCGGTAATTGCAGGGATATTAAGTTCTTGGACAACCGCCTTAGCAAGTTCTCCGCAAGCCACACCATACCGTCCGGCATTAAAAGCCGGACCGGCAATAAAGACATCCGGAGCTGCCTCCTTGACCATGCCTAGGATCGTTCCCAGAGCGTCCCTTGTGTTTTCATTGAAGAAATTATCTCCGCAGATGATGGTTCCGACAACGGTTCCTTCTCCCTTGAGAAGCCCCTCAAAGCCTAAAGCCGGACCTATTTTTTCCGGTCTGAACTCAGGGGGCATGCCCGCCTTGTCTTCGCCGCCGATTTGACCAAAAAACTGGTTGACGTAGTAGAGGACCTTAAATTGATCAGACATCGATTATCCTCCTTTCACTTGATTTAATAGAGCCTGCAGGTTACATTGTGGAATCCGATTTCTGAAGTAGCACCAATCACAGCATTTAATTCACACATGAAGGAGCCGTCCTCCTGGCTGGAACCTTCCCATCCCCCGGCCAGTACGGCAATGGCTTCAAGGCTGCCGATCACTTTGTCCGCAGGCTCCAAGGTAACCACATGACTGACATTGCCCCCTGAAACCACTGCTACTGCCTCAGCCGCCGTGTCCGCCAAAGGCTGAGACATGCCGTCTCTCCCCGCACATTCATCCGTAATCAGTACGGTTTTAATCCCGGATTTTTCACATTTCTTGCAGATCATCAAAAGGTCCGAATCCGGGTTGCCATAACCTTCTTCTGAGACAACTACAGCATCGGCACCCAGCATTTTAGCCAGCTTTACTGTGTAATCCGAAGCGCGCAGCTTCCCGGCCAGGGTGGTATGCTCAGGGACCATAATCACCCCTAAAAAGTTGATTTCCTTACCGTGTTGGGCATAGAGATCATAGATCACTGAGTTGTTTTGATGCTGGTAGGTGGTAATTTTATCGCAGGCTGCTACACAGTTGCCGCTGATTACCGCATTGTCCAGTTCCTCGTTGGCATGGAGCAAGGCCGGAAGAATCCCCGCTTCATTAACTCCGTAAATATAGGTGTCGTGAAGCAATCCTTGGGTGATATTCATCTCGGCGTAGAGAACCTTCGGCAGATCAGGATATTTAGCAGCTTCTTCAAAAACACTGCCCATTTCAAAGGTCAGGATTTCGTCGGGAACTGCATCTTTCCCGGCTAAACCGATATATTCCGCTGCCCGCAAACCCGCCATCCTCACGGTTTCTTCATGAGTATGAGGATCCAAACCATCTGCTGCTTTGATATCAACGGTTAAATTTAAGGTTCTGGAAAAAGGGGTCCACTTGGCACCCTCCCCCCACATATCCACGACGCCTTCCTGAAAGCCTACGATATCCCCTACCGTCACTACGGCAGCGCCATACAAAACGTGGGTTCTTCCTTCCCCGCATTGCGCTTGTTTGCTGGTCACACCGGGAAAACCATTCTGCCCTCCTTCAACTTTAACCCGAGGTTCAATCACGTCTTTCACCGGAATAATGCGAATTTTTTCACCGGGTTTAGCCACATCCAGGTGAACCTCTTTGATTCGTTCATCCTCTTTCAGTTTGCTGATCAAGCCTTCCTGGTCAATGGTCAAAACACCGTCCTCAAGCGAAGTCTCACCACCCAATTGAATATCATGAATATAAATCCGTCCGATTTCCAGTTTCAAAACCGTCACCTCCTCCTAAAATTATCCCTTGCTAAATCTCATAACAACACCGGTTGTTCAAGTAAGGCGGATTCTATCAGGATGAGATCAATCATCTGATAATCATCCCCGGCCACGGTCTCTTTATTCCGGAAGGCCATATGGCGCGTGTATTTAAGAATACTGTCCTCAATAATTTCCACCGACAACTGATCTGCTCTTGCGGACTTTTTTCCTAAAACGATGGAGCGAAAGGGGGAGAAAATGATCCGAATACTGGCCCCTAAGGGGTGACTGATTAATTCATAGCCCTGATGGACTAAATCCCGGACTTTAATCAATACTTCCTCCACAGAGCCATCGACAAAAAGCACATTATTCCTTTGTTCTGCCACCGCGGGATTATTGGTTACAATTAAATTTTTCATAAAACACCCACCTCGGAGAAGTAAATTCTGTTTTTACAGATACCCCTTTTCCTTTAATAAGCCAAAGGCTTTTTCTTTATCTTCCGGTGCAATCATAACGATGGGGCCGGTACAGCCCATACCGCATTCCGCATAGATATTGGCTTTCCATAACACCTGAACAGCATCTTCCAGCTCGATCACTTCCACCCCGGGCAAAGATTCAGTCACCGGTTTTTTGGCCGGCGGGACAGCCTCCTCTGCCCTTTTCATGGGCAAGGCAGGGCAACTGAGGGACTCCAACAGCTTATCCCAGCCTGCTGCTTTGACAGCAGCCCATTCAGCTTTGATTCTGGCCGGTAAATTTCCTTTGGCACAATCAGCAGCATATTTGAGGGCACCGGCAATGACCGGAGCACCTGAAGCCCTGGAGACAATTCCAATTATACGGTCATAATCTTCACCCACTCCCGGGCCGTAACCCCAGCCGGAAGCTTCGTAATTTCCTCCTGTGCCGGAGGCAGAAAACACCTTCATAATTAGGTTGCCTGTGAGGCTATCCATAACCATAATGTCCGGCACCCCTATTAATAAGTCATTCCCTCTCATGATAATACCGCCGTCAGCCCGCAAGGATTCAGCAAAATTAATAGGGTAGCCGCCCTCTTTTAGCTTTTGCAAAGCCCTTTCCACCTGCCGGGCACCATCAATATTTAAGATGCCCACGGTTGGATTAGGAATTTGACAGGCTTTTGCTGCGGCGATACCGTAAACCGTATTCCTAAGCATAGCTGTAACCCGTTCCGTGGCAGCAATTCCGGTGGTAGTGGCCACGAACATGCTCTTTCCTTTACTGGGAGTGATGACTCTCCCTACTGTGGAAACCCCAATAGGAAAATTGTAATGCATAGTTACCGCAGCATCTAAACCACCCTGGGCCAGCATTTCCTCCATAACAGCTTGAGCCTCTTTTTCGTCTCCGGCTGAGACAATTTCTAAACTAGTTGCCCCTCCATCGCCAATAATCACCACTTCCAAATCCGGATTCTGCTCCATAGCCAGTTCTGCACCCCGGACAAGTTCCTGCGGCCCGTGTTCACTGCCGATAATTGTCAAACCCACTCTGGTTTTCTTGCCTATCATACCTGTTTCTATTGCCTGAGCCATTTCTTCAAAAACTTCCGAAATCGTGCGTTTAATAGGATTATTGCCCATCTTTTCACCTCCGAGGGGGCTAGTTTTCTTATTTAAATCAAGATTTATCACTCAAAGTCTTAGCAAATTCCCGCATAGCTACGGCAATCATTTTGCGAACCTCTTGTTTATCCAATCCCTGCTCGGGCATGCCGCTGTTCCTTTCCAGAATAAAGGAAACGCCATCGAAGAGATTGGTCATCCTGCCTAAGAAGAGGCTTCCCTTGCCGATAATCATGGTCCGCCTGATTCTTCCTGACAAGATCAAATCTAAAGCATGCCCTACAAAAGGTACTCCCGATGGGATATGGCCCTGTGTCGGTGCAAAGCCGGGCATTCCAAAACCGTCGACGGCTTTCTGCAAATCTGCTTTGGCTAATTCCCCCCGTTTTACCCCTAAGGCGCTGATCATTTTATAATTGGCCAGGGGCACATCCCCGGCACCGGCAGGTTCAGTAATCTCCGGATTCTGCAGTTCTGCCGCATAACGGTCCACATCCAGGATTTTGTACCCGATCCTATCTAAGGGATCGGCAACAATAGCCGTCATCACAGCTTGAGGGGAAGATCCTGAGCCAATCCGGTGCCGGCCAATTCCGTCCGTCCGGATCATCGGGCTGACCCCATCATTCTCACCCACGTGAATTGCAAAGGCTCCCAGCATATCTTCAAAAACCGGCATGCCCTTTTCCACATGATTGCGGGAATTCATCCCCAGTTTTGCGGAAGAACCACCGGCTAATACCACGATGTTCTTATAAATTCCAGCTTGAGCCAGGGCAGCTGCTTCTACCAGGGCATGAGCAGGAGCGGCGCAAAAGCTGCGGGTATCTGAACCCGTAGCATTTACACACCCGCACATCTCACCGATGGATTTAGCAAAGTTCCCGCCCCCTCTTTGATTCATATCCCCACAGGCTTCTTCTGAACACTCAATAATATAATCCACCTCTTCAGCCTTTAAGTCCGTATTATGGAAAAGAAGCTGTAAAGCAAAGGCAGCTGAAGCTTTGCTAACCAGGTTTTCCAGCATAACATGGTTGGAAAGGGCTTCGTCAAAGTCATGGGCTCTTTTCACACACCCCACTAATTTCCCCTCAAAATACAGGGGCTCTGCCACATGGGAGCTTACTAATTCCTGAAGCGCCTCTTCCTTGCCCGGATTGTGGTCGAGTTTGGCAACATCCTTGATTGCCCCCAATACCGGGTGAGCTGTTATCTTTTCCTTGACCATTTGCTGGAACTTTTCTTCCAGGATCACTAATTCAAAAGCATCAACTATTTTCATGAGTGCGATAAATTCGTCTTCCGGAATAATCTCTCCGTATTTTCCGATAGGACTATAGCCGGAACTTTGCTGTTGATACCAGGGTCGAGACAGGTTTTTTAATTCATCCGGGGACATATTGCCGATATACACTTGGTTGGGAGGATAACCTACGGCTTCTGAAAAACTTCTTAAGTGCCGGGGGAGCTTCTCAAGATGGATTGAAGGTGTATCTTTGGCCA
Organism: Desulfosporosinus orientis DSM 765; assembly: GCF_000235605.1. Taxonomy (GTDB): domain Bacteria; phylum Bacillota; class Desulfitobacteriia; order Desulfitobacteriales; family Desulfitobacteriaceae; genus Desulfosporosinus; species Desulfosporosinus orientis. Next base: position 2,845,628 of record NC_016584.1, on the reverse strand, counting down.
GTTCCATTGTTTGGGTCGTACCATGGTGAATAAGCAGCCCGTTAGCATGAATCATCCCATAAGCCGCACCTTTGACAACAGGAAAATTCATCAAATCACCTCCATTTCAGTAAAGAGTAATGGATAATCGTACGACTCATATCCATTACCCTTATCTGTTATTTGCGATAGGTTTTTATTTCTTCAACAATTTCGTCAACTTCAAGAACCATTTCCATCATACTGATCTGCTCATCATAAACAGAAGCATCCACCATATCCTTAAGTTCAAAAATGTGGTAAGCTTTGAGTCCCAACGAGACTCCTGCTAATGGACCTGCAAAGGTTGGATCTCCGGTAGAAACGGTTTCTGCTGCCAGGCCGGAAGCTTCTGCTTCCCCACCCCCCAGCACGACGATTAAATCGTCATTACCGTACTTCTCCGCAAATTCCATAATCCGTTTTTGATTTTCCAAGTCCATTGCACCAGCTGCCGTTCAGACAAAACATTCCGTCGTCGAAAAAATGACTTCGGCGCCGCCGGTTCTGACACACTCTTCAATGGCCGGTCCGGGAATCCCGTCCCGGTCGCCGAGAATGGCTACCTTCTTCCCTTTCAACATTTTGCATTTCTCCCCTAAACTTTCGTATTTTTTTCAGCATAAGCTGCGAAAACCTTACCTGTTTAGTAACTTTAAATTAAGTCAGTTCGATAAGTTTAGATTCCACATCTTCAATGGCAATCTCATTGCTTAGTTCGGCGACCACTTCTCCGTTTTGGTAAAACTGGATGGTGGGCAAGCCCAGAACTTTCTGCGCCATAGCCAGTCTCCTGTTGCCCTTGGTATCCAAAGTGCAGAACTTAACTTTTCCCTGATATTTCTCCGCCAATTCATGAACTTTAGGCATTAGAGCTTTGCAAGGTTCACACTTTTCATTCCAGAAATCCACCATAATCAGACCATTAGTGCTTATAACCTCTTGTTCAAAATTGTCTTTTGTTAATGCGACCATCTTCAACACACTCCTTAGTTTTCTATTATTAAAAAGTTCCCGGGGGTTCTTGCCGCCTTAAGAACTCAATTATGACTTTCCCCTTCGGCCAGGTATTTTTCCGCTGCCATGGAAGCGATAGCTCCGTCACTGGCCGCTGTAACTACTTGTTTAAAAAACTTTGCCCGGGCATCCCCGGCGGCATAGACTCCGGGCACGGAGGTTGCCATTAAATCATTGGTGAGAATGTATCCCTGATCATTTAACTCAACTTTTCCTCTTAACATCTCAGTCTTAGGAATGGTTCCCACAAAGAAGAATACGCCATTGGTTTCCCTCTCCGACAGTTCCCCGGTTTTGGTGTTCTTAATGACCACGCTGTCCACCAGACCGTCTCCTTTGATCTCTTCCAGAACGGAATTCCAAACCCATTGTATTTTTGGGTTGGCGAAGGCTCGTTCCGCACTGGTCTTATTGCATCTCAAGTCCCCTTCCTCACGTCTCACAATAAGGGTGACGGTCTCGGCAAATTTAGTTAAATACATGGCCTCTTCAACGGCTGCATCCCCATTGCCCACTACCACCACATCTAATTCTTCAAAGAAATCGGCATCACAAGTGGCGCAGTAGGAGACCCCTTTGCCCCGGTGAGTAGCTTCGCCTTTGATTTCCAATGATTTAGGCACTGCCCCTAAAGCAAGAATCACAACCCTGGCCTGATATTCCCGGCCGCTTTTGGTCTTAACCCGTTTAATCCGTTCCTCTAAATCCAAATCAATGACTTCTTCATTGAGTATTTCCGCACCAAAACTTTTAGCGTGTTCCTCCATCGCCGCCATTAACCCCGGTCCTGTAGTGCCCCGGGAAAAACCCGGGTAATTTTCCAATTCCTCAGTGCGAGCCGCCTGCCCGCCTGGGTTTCCCTTTTCCAAGATGACAGTTTTCAGCTTTGACCTGGCGCTGTACATCCCTGCCGCCAATCCTCCCGGACCGGCACCGATAATAAGAATGTCATAGACCTCCGACATAACCTTCCTCCCTTGCCGCAAACTGACTGAGTAATCTGAAAACTAACGATAGAGAAAATTGCTGCTCCTACTGCATCGCTAGTTTCTAAAATTCATGACTATGATTCTTGATATGCAATTGATGTGCCATTCCCAAATACCCGCCAAACTGGCCCCTGGCAAGGGTTTTCAGCTATTGGTTAATGCAAAAAATCTCAATTTCGGACAATGGTGCGTTGAGGGCATAAAAAAAGCCGGATTTACTCTATCTCAATATGAAATAGAGCCATCCCGGTTTGGGATACAACAATCCCATTTTGGGATTTTCGCATGCCTATGCTCAAACCCCGGCTATATTAAATTTTAACATATTTAGCTATGCTTAAACTTAATTCGGTTAATGCTCAAATGATAAGTTTTCAGCCGAAACGATAAATTCGATTAACCTATTCTTCTTATTCCGAAGCATTATGTGTAATTCATATTTTCCATTTGTTTGATATATTTCATCATTAACACACCATGAGTTTTCCAGGGATGCATCTTGTTTAAGAATTTCATAATTATCCAAATGCATTTTTGTTATGTTGGTGAAACTTCCTGAACTATCGAATGAAATCGTTAAGGTTTTTTCTGATTCTTCTACACCTGTAACTAAACAATCATGAAAATTTATTTCATTTATCACATTCTTGTCCAGGGTTTTAGATACTTCCTTAAAATATTCTCTATAGTCTGCGATTGTTTTCATCACTAATTTTTCATTGTCCTGACATAGCTGAGTTACATCTTCTATTACTGGTCTTGTTGCTTTATTTAAGGCAAATACTCGGATATCGGCTATTTTCTTTAGTATCTCTTCCGGGAAATTGTTTATAATTCGTTGTTGGTTATCTAGAAAGGATTGCTGAAAATTTTCCGATACTTTTTCTCTGTCAAATGATTCGTGTTTAATATTGCTTTCTTTAAAATTTTGATGTTTTAAAGCAATTTCCTCATGTACAAGCTGCAATTGTGTTAGAAACTCCGTTAATTTTTGATTATATAACTCTTGAAAGTATTGTTCTGAAAATGATTCTGCTTGTTTATCTTCTTCTAATCCTAAATGAGCACTCATCATCTTACACAATTTATACCATTCTCTTGTAAAATATTTCACTTTCTATCACCTCTAACTCATTTAACCAGGAAGAAATCAGCCACGGATGGCCGCCCTTTAGACAATATGTGTTTCTCATTCCAATAGAATATTAAGCATCTTCTCTTTATTATTTAGAAAAGCCCTCATAACTTGATAATGTTCTGTATCCTCATAGTTAACCTTTTCAAATCCTTCGTTAATCTGGTATATCCATGCATTGGGATAGGCCATTATTATTGGAGAATGAGTAGCAATAATAAATTGGGAACCTTCTTTAACTAAATCATGCATTCTCGAAAGCATAGCCATTTGACGGGAGGGTGATAATGCTGCTTCAGGTTCATCTAAAACATAGATTCCTTCCCGCCCAAATTTATTTTGGAATAACGCGAAAAATGACTCTCCATGTGATTGTTCATGCAGGGAACGGCCACCATAATAGTCAATTAAACGCGGCTCAGTGGACATTTCTTCATCCAAATCATCTAAGTTTGTCGCGAAATTATAGAAGCTTTCTGCTCTTAAGAAAAAACCGTTCCTAGGCTTCTTTATTCCTTTGACAACTTTGATATAGCTTTTCAAGTCAGAATGCGTAGGTTTGGTGGAGAAAGTAAAGTTCTTTGTCCCCCCTTCAGCATTAAAACCATAAGCAACTGCTATGGATTCTAATACTGTTGACTTTCCCGAGCCATTTTCTCCGATTATAAAGGTCACCTTGGGATGAAATGATAATTTATGCAAATCCTTGATTGCAGGTAAATTAAAAGGATATTCAGACCATGTTGGTATATTTTTTCTATCTAATTCTATAGACCTGATATATTGTGTGATACTGGATTCCATTAAATCATCTCCACCAAATATGAGCTTAACATCTGAAAGTCAAAATGCAGCTAATGATATATGTATTAAGATTAGATTCAAATCGCCTTCTCCAGTACTCTAAACTTGTGAGCTAAATAGGGTTTGATCTCACCTGTTTCTTCATAGCCAACTCTCTTCCAGAACCTATGCCCCTTTTCATTATCGAATAATACGCCCAACCTTATCCGTGAAAACTTATTGCTATGAGCCCATTCTTCCAACAATTTATGTACGACTTCTCCAAGTCCTTTTCCTCTAAACGTTGGTTCGATAACTAATAATACCAAACTCAAGATGTCAGGACCCGCAAAGCGCATGATTATATCGACGACTCCAATTAGCAAATGGTCTTGACCTTGGTATATCCCATAAACAATTTTGTCTTGGATTGTAACATTATCAGGCCTGGATATTAGTAAATCTTTAGCAGCATCCTTCTTAACCGGTTCACCGTCTTGAAAAGCAAGGTAGTCCGAACATCTCATTAATAGCTCTTGAAGTTCAGGAATGTGTTTTTCGCCCAGGATTTCTAATTCTACCACATTCATCTTCCTATCCTGTATGATTTTAAGTGAACTTCTCAATGAAGTTCCGAAGCCTTGTTGTATTACTTGCATATTATCTTAGTAACTTAACTAAACACAACATATTGACCTTCGAATTTTGCTAATATCTTGTCATTATCTCTACAAAGTACATTTAACTATTGATACTTCCACCAAAGGCAGTACATATTAGATTTATCATCTCCCAAGCTTACCCCCTGACTCAGCGGTGACAAGAGTTCAGCTCTAAAAATGATTTACTTCTTGACAATCCTATATATTAATCCATTTATTGTTTTAAGTTGTTCAAGTTCCGATTCACTCTCTGTGATAATATCACAGAGACGTTCATGAGATGTATTAACAAGCCATTGCTTATCCCCCTTCAGAAAACATAAATCATCCGGAAGGTTTGGCGCATTCCAGTTAAAGAGTGAATCAGTTATATTTTTAATTATTCCTTTGCTTTTCTCCGAAGTATGAAAATAATAGACCATTGCGGTTGGAACGGAAATTGTTCCAGGCCATTGATTCTGTTCCTTACAATAAATAAAATCTGACTCTAATTCTCTTACCACCTTGTCAAATGATTGATTGTATGAACGTTGACTATGTTTAATAAAAAGAAAGGTGTCACATACATCAAAAGCAAATTGAATAAGACTTCTATAATCCTCACCTATAGGTTCATTTAAAAGAACTCTCATAACGTCCTCCTTCAACCGCTTAACTGTTAGGCGACGGACCGCGCCCTGTAATTCAAAAGCCGCCATGGATAACAGCTCTCCCGCCACCACTGATCAGCGTGTTACAAAAGTATTAATTGGATTTGCTTTATATTTTCTTTGAATACACTTCGGTTGAGAGATTAAATTCATTTATAATAATCTCCAGCATATTCTGTCCTTAAAAATAATCTACTGTATCCCAATTTCTTCGAAATGGTAATCACTTTATCTATAAGCTCTTTGGCAATACCTTTTTCTCTATGATCTTTGCGAAGTTACGGTAACCCCAGGTTAAATGAAGCTGCCCAGTATCAGATTTATATCAGCTCCACTGTAACATCGTCGTGTCTTTTTTCATAAAACACCATGCGCCACTCTACTTTGTCTACCGGCTCAAAGTGGAGTGCTGAGCAAGCTGCCTGGAGCTTGCCCTGGCCGCTGCCGCCAAAAATGATGGCAGTCGGACAATCTGAGCTGATACCGAAGCAAAAACCGCTGCTAGATGCCTGGGGCTCATTGATATTTGTGTATTTCTGCCGAAGTTGGTCGGAACGAACGCAATCAGTAACGCTGAATGCATTATCAGGCAGATCCGGCAAGAGCGTATAGCTCATCACAGTATAGTGTGTCGGAAACTCCTGATTTTGGCTGCCAAAATGCTCAAGGAGTATTTCCTGCTGTTCATATTCCTGCACAGTCAGCGTATGCTGCAGTCCGGTGGTCGGGTGCGTAAACTCAATTTGCTCACCGGGCGCTGATACATGAAAGTGAGGTCCGGACAATGCGACAGGCCGCTGAATCAGCGTTACGCTGAGGGACTTAATCTGCGGTTTGCGTTTCGTCTTCCAAGGAAAAGCAGCACGCCGGATTACCCAGCCATAGTCATGATCAAGGCCATAGTGCCGGATCACACTCCTGGCCTCAAGGCCGTTTCCCTCTGTGAGGCAGGGATTCCAGGAAACGCCGCAGCCATGTGAGCCAGAAAGGACAGTTCCGTTCAACACAACTTTTAAACTTATATCGACGTCCAGAGGATTTTCTGCATCAATCTGCATCTGCTGTTCAGCGGTAAAGTCCGATCTATCATTCTCAATAGAGAGATTCCACTTGTCGATAAAATAACGGATACGCTCAGTCGGAACCTTTAAGCAAAAGTCCACTATCAAGCCCTTATTGCAAGTGTAAATCGAAGGAATGAGAAAAACTTTATCGTCCCAGACAAACTGCTTATCAAGGGGAATTTCCTTGCCGGCCCTTGCACGGCCATGATGCCCCCAAAAGTTGCCGTTATAATAAACCTTCCATTCGGGTATCTTTGACTCGACTGAAACCCACTCATTGTAATCTTCCCGATATATGAGGAGACTGTAATCGAATTCAGCCTGCAACTCTTTAATATAGGCAAAGGGCCGCTCCATAGGCGCGAGCAGCAGATTCTCACGAATAGCATCCAACACAGACTGCTGTTCAGCGGTAAGAGGATTGTCCTGCAGGAAGGTGTCAAACTCCGCCTGATCCCAGCCAAATACCTGCTCCATTACCGCAGCATCTCCGCAAGTCAGCAGGAGCCGCAGGAAGTCCATAAAATCTCTTGCTACCGGATGCACATAGTTTCCCCTTGTATTCAGCGGGCTGACGGCAAATAAATTTAAAGCTCTATCATACAAGTCAAAGGGGAATTTAACTTCTTTTACTAATTTCATCTGTTATTAATGATTTTGAAAGATACATTGCTTTGATCATGTTCTTGAAGCGGGTGTGATGAGAGGTATCCTCCGCAAATTTTTGCTGTGCTTTTTCACATTTGCTGATAATTGAAGATACGGGGCGCAATGCTTCTATCAGTTCTTCTTTAGTATATTTGTCCACAATATTTTCATCTTCTATTAAGGATTTTGAAATATACATGGCTTTGATCCTGTTCTTAAGGAGTGTGTGCTGTGAAGTACCCTCCACAAATTTTGGCTGAGTTTTTTCACATCTACTGATGATTGAAGAAACGATTTGCAGAGCTTCCTCCAATTCTTTTCTTGGGTATTTGTCCATAGTAATTTTCCTCAAATCCAAATTTATTGCTTTGTACAACACCATTCCCATTAGCCACAATCTTTGTTTCTGGTCCTGCTCATTTAAATATTGTCTCTCCGATGTACCCCTCTCCCCAGAAACCTGCCCCAGGGTTGAAATTAATCAATGCACAGACCCATGTAAAAACAATCATAGAACACTCCCTGTATTAGGAATTCCCGAGTAATTAGCCCCTCTTGAACAAATCCGAGTTTCTCATATACTCGTATTGCTCTGGAGTTATCACTTCTAACTCGCAGTTTAATTTTGCGGATCACATTTAAATCTTTGGCCCACTGAATTAATTCCTGTACCATCGCTGTACCGATTCCTTGATTCCAGTATTCCCTTAGAGCAGAAACGCCGAATTCGCCAGTGTGCTGAATCCTTTTTCTGGATCCACCAGTAAAATGTAAACATCCAATTACCGTGTTCTCTACTAAAGCTAGGAGCATGAACCTATTTTTTGCGATATGACTTTCTTCAAGGATCTCTTCCTCCTCGCTTACAGATGTTGAAAACTCGCCGGGTCCGAATGTTAGGAAGTCTGATTCAGCGCTAACCTTTTGTAAATAGGTTACCAGCTCGAGAGCATCACCTTTAATGGCCTCCCTTAGGAATACAGTCTGTCCGTTTTTAAGATGGATTGTCTTCACTAGAAGAGGCCCTCCTTTTTTAGTATGTCTCTAAATATCGAGTTTTTTATTTTAGAACATGAGCACATTTGGGAAGTTTCGTAAATGCCCTATTGTACAATGGGTTGCGCTCCGAAGTTACTCTAAGTTCGAGAGTTTTTCAGACACTTGTTCCAGCATGACTGACCTTGGAAAAAACCCAAAACCCTGGTAAAACTTGAGAACCTGTTCATTTCCAACTGCGACACTAATCCTTTTGGTTTTTACTGATTGCTGATCCATCCAGTCCAGCGCTCTTTGCATTAAACAACGTCCGATTCCCATGTTCCGATAAGCATCGCCCACAAATATAGATTCTACCTCCCCAATGTTTTGGTTACAGATGCTTACACAGTAGCCAATATATTCATAAGAGCCTTTAGAATGTACCAAATCGATTCGCATCTTTCCTGATTCTATATTTTTCAGCCACTCTTCTTTTCTCTTAGCAAATGTAATTTGGTTATAGTATCGGGAAAAATGTTTGGAGGCATTCTGATGATGCTCATTTAAACTCTTCCATAAAGGAGCAACCTTTTCCAATAACTCCTGGCCGCCCTCTAAATAACATATCTCAACCACATATCTTCTCTCCCTTTGAAATACCTATCCAACTGACGATCGTGTCATAACTTTTGATTCAACTCTTTCAAAACCAAATTGCTCGTACAATCCATGGGCATCGCTTGTCACCAAAAAACCTCTGATGTTTTTAAGCTCAGGGGTCTCAAGGATACATTCAATTAGTTTCTTCCCAAGCCCCTTTCCCCTATGAATCCTATCAATGTAAACATCACAAATCCAAAACATCGTAGCAAAGTCGGATACAACCCGCGCAAAACCGATCAATTCATCTTCGTTATACACTCCATAACACAATGAATTCATAATGGTCTTTTCAATGATTTCTTTAGCTCTATCTTTCGCCCAATAACTATCTGTTAGGAACTCCTTAACCCGGTCCACAGAAATCATAGTTTTATCAGAGTTGATTGTATATCCTTCAAATTTCCGGATCATATGAAATTCTCCTACTCTCCATCTATGCCTTATTAATTAAGTAAATAAAAAATTCGAATCAGAGGAAAAATGAATTTCTTACTTTCTTTCGTAACCAAATGACTTCAGGTATTCTCCTACTGATCTGGTCATTTCTCGTGAAAAGCCGGAGTTATACTTGCGATTGCAAAAGGCAGCAGCCCAGTCCTCGTAACTCTGTTCGCCCAATTTCTTTTGCAACATAATACGCAGTTCATCTCCTGACATCCGGTTATAGTGATTTGTATGAACTATGTGCTTCAAATCACACCGTTCCGGCTTTGGTCGATTTTGTTGTTGTTCTGTTGGGTATCCAAACACCAGCATGGTTGCCGGGAAAACATATTCGGGCAATTCGAGCATCTCCCTGTGCTCTTCACAAAGCTCCATAATATCACCGATGTAACAAGAACCAATTCCTAAACTTTGGGCTGCAGTTACAGCATTTTGTGCAGCAATAACGCTGTCTTGAACTGCCAGCATTAAGTCTCCAACACCCGGCACTCTTGGGCTGCACCCACCTTCTAGAAAAGCATCATACCACTTCTGAAAATCGGCACAAAAAATTAATACCATAGGAGCCTTTGCTATAAAAGGTTGATTGTCACAGGATACTGCCAGTTTATCTTTTAGACTTTGTTCGGTAATATCTAAAATTGTATATAGCTGTTGGTTCCCTGCAGTTGGTGCCGCCATTGCTGCCAGTAGAATAGCTTCCTTATCAGAGTCTGAGATTTTTATATCTTTAAATACCCTTACAGATTTTCTCTCGTGCAAGCTTTGTATAACTTCGTTCATATCTTAATTCCCCTTTCACTATTTGGACAAATATAAATAGTATTTACTCCATAGAAGCAAAATAGGTCGACACTCGCAATGTAGAAAGTATGGTTATGTACGATATAGCTAGCGGGAATTGCTTGTTATGTAAGGTCGCACACCCCTAGAGCTAGAGACCGACAGGACGTCGGTCTCCAGACACTTAACTCATATAACACAAAAATTTTTACGATAAAACTAACCAGTAATAACGAGTTATCTAAACACTACGTATTGACCTTCGAATTTTGATAATATCTTATCATTATCTCTACAAAAAACATTTAACTTTAACCGAGCACGACTGTACTTCTTGTAGGTAAATAAAAACTTTTCTATGCCTGCTTGTTCTTCGATTGTGCATTCGGCTGTAAAATCTTTATCTATAGGTAAAAAGTATTCTATATTACTTCTTTGGATAACAATATGTGAATTTGGATCAATTTCTTTTATATTAATAAATACAGCTGCCCATCCACATACTGTCATTAAACTATTAATACTGCCACCAAACGCAGTACATTTATGATTTAGGTTTGGTTTAAGCCTAGCGAGTATCTTAACACTTAAAGGCTTAAATTCTATGACCTCTAACCCCATTTTTTCAGTTATTGGAATTTGATCATATATTAATTTCTGAAATCCTATTTCGTCCATAATTTCCTCCAACCTATTAAATTTATCCATCTCCCAAGCTTATCAAAACATAATCCTCTAATATTTTCGTATTATCTCCCACAATGATATGGTGACCCCTGCAAGCAATTAGCCATAAGCTCATTTTTATGAATTTCACATCAGGCTAGTACGAGAAGACTCAACCCCTTACCAATAATTATACCTGAACTACCCCAGTTTGAAAATAATGCCATATATTTCTTTTGATCACGCTTCTTTCTACATTGATCTAAGCAAAGTTACGCAAATTAGCTGTTAGACGCTATGCCGTTAGACGGCTTAAAAAGCATCTCAAATCTGGATCTCGGTCTTAAATACAATAACCGCTCTTCCTCCAATTTTGACTTGCTCAGGTTTTCCACTATTTAAATGAACCGTCACGTTTATTAAACCGCTTCGTCCAATTGCGAATCCTTGTTCACCCGTAAAGGAAAAGCTTGACTTATTATGTTTAACCAAACCGTGATTAATCAGATATGCCCCAAGGGGACCGTTTGCGTTTCCAGTTACCGGATCTTCATTAATACCTATGGCAGGCGCAAACATTCTTCCATGAGTTAAAATATCCTTTTGTTCTGAATCCATTGTAAAAACGAAATATCCGTTGCAGTTAATCATTTTGCTAATTTGGGTTAAAGCTAGGAAATCCGGAGACAATGCATTCAACCTGCGTCTAGTTTTAATTCCAATCATAACTTTGGAATGTCCTGTAGATACAATTTGAATCGGACATTGTGGATCCAATTCTTCCACATTTAAACCTAGGGCATCAACAATATTGTCACGTTCTTGCCTGGCAAATGGTGGATAAAATTCAATTTTACCTTGGGTCATCATTATGGAATAATCATTATCCTCTCTAATTATTTCAACCGGTAAAGTTCCAATTCCAATCTTATGTATAACGGTGGAAGAGTTCAGTTTTTGTTCTACTGCCCGCACATAATGAGCAGCAACAGTTGCATGTCCGCACACCGGGACTTCAGTTATTGGCGTAAAATATCTTATCCGAATTTCATGATCAGCCCCATCTGGCTTAAATATAAATGCTGTCTCTGAATTGTTCATTTCCCGAGCAATGCATAACATTTCTTGATCGGTTAGACCATCTGCGTTCAAGACAACACCAGCAGGATTACCCTTAAATTTTTCTGTAGTAAACGAATCGACCTGATATATCTTTAGGGTTCTCACTTAATCTCCACTTCCCTTTTCCATATCTTAGGCATGGCATCTAACGTCCTGGCCGTTCCCGAAGTGTCCCAACCACATGTCATCTATGTAAAGTTGCGGGAAACACGACGAAATCTAAATTCTTTATGCGAAGTAAATAAATTTATAATTATTTTTAAGCGCAAGTTCACAGGAGAATGCAACAGTAGTAATCGCAGGAACAAAATATGCGCCGTTTCGAGGTTTTCTCAGTTGATTAAGTTGGTGCTACACCAGAAGAAACCGCCTCTTCAATAATTCCACGAGTCCAATCAAACGCCTTGGTGATTTCACTTCCTTGAAGAATTTCACCGTGTCCTGGAACCACTGTACTTAGATTAAGATTCTGCAATTTCAATAATGATTCAAGCCAAATCTCCCAATCAACTATATTACCCGACTCCAAGTTGGGCAAATATGATTTTAGTATACAGTCACCACAATACAAAATCTCTTCTGAAGGAACATAAACTGAAAGATTTGTATGTGTATGTCCCGGCGTAAAAATCACGTGTGCTTCAATCCTGCCCAATTGAATTACGGTATCTGATTTCAGTAGAATATTCGGGTTATAGATTTCTGCATCCGTGAATAAAAATTCCGCTTCATTACGATTACGTCTAATTAGGTTCGGAATACATTCGTTATATTCCCTGGTCATCGAGGCTAAATCGGCAGTAGTTCGGTTGATTTTGTAATGGCCGTAAATATCAAGCTGATTCTCCCTAAAAAGTCCATTCCCTCCGATGTGGTCAAGATGTTGCTCTGTATTTATGGCCAAAATACGTCTTCCTCTACCTACCGAAGATGCATAACCGTAAATTGTCTGAGCAGCAAACCTATTGGCTCCTGTATCAATGACAAGTACCTTCTCCTCCCCAACAATAAAACCAGCAATATTTTGTTGGATTTCTCGCCGGCTTGATTGCAGTTATACCACTGAGTTTAAGATTTTAATGTTTTCTTTCAAATAATATACCAAGTGGTTTTCAGATAACGGTTCGAGTATTCCCGAAGTCTGGTTACTACTCCCACCATTGTGTTAACGATGTCAACCTCTCGTTGAACTATTCGTCGTTCTTGGCCGGTAAAAAAATAATTCCATTAAGGAGTGACACCTTGCTTCTTCCCTTTTTTGCCATTATGTGGGCCTCATTAGTAACCCGAAGATACTTTCATAAGAGCGATACGTTGATGTTCCATGCACGGGTCTAATATGCCCCAGGAATAATGGAAGTCTGGATAAGAGACTCAAATGTTTAGGACGTTCGTTAATTAGGGTCTTTAGCGAAGTGAATTTATGTTTGCAAGAGACCTTGATTTCACTAAATAGGTTTGGCTCTCCTCTTCATAGTCAAATGAAATCTCTTTTAAGTTACCTGAGAAAAAGAAATAAAACATAACAAACAGGTTACTTAATATTAAAGAGAAAATAGAATACTTAAATGCACTAAAAAATCTGTTTAGAGCTAACCTGAACCCTATATTATTACCTTGTTGGTCAACGACCTTTAACTCGAAAACCATATCACCAATGCTACGGCTCAAAATAGCGTGGAGAATGGGAAAATAAACCAGTGGGATGAAAATAGCAATGAGTTTGACTGGATAAGATGGTGAATTCGCAAGTAGTAATATGATTATGAATATAGTTATAAAATCAACTAAAAGCGACCCAAACCTGTGTACCCTAGACGGTTGCTCCATAACAAAGTCTCCTTCTATATCATAAAGCGTTAAATCTATTATATATTTTATTACTTTAGATATACATGCCACGGTAAAGGAATAATACCCTCATCTCTAGTCATCCATTAAACAATAACTAATTACACTGTCCACGTGTATTTTGGTCGTATTAAGAAACGGAATGCCAAACTCGTCATGTGTAAGAATCAAAGGTAATTCAGTACATCCTAGAATCAACCCCTGAATCATATCCTCATCAATCATGCGTTTAATAATGGTAAGTAAGCCGGTACGTGTTCTTTCTTGAAATTGGCCTAATTCAATCTCTGTTAGTAATTTGTGTTGAATATATTGCTGTTCTTGTTCACTAGGAACAACTATTGAGATGTTATTCTTTGCAAATACCTTTTGAAAGAAATTGGATTCCATTGTAAAGCCTGTTCCGATTAATCCGACCTTTTGCAAGCGTAGTTCTTCTGCTTTCTTACATGTCTCTTCAACAATGCTGATAAGTGGTATTGGTGATAGTTCCTTGAGTCGGTCAAAAACGATGTGTGGCGTGTTAGCAGAGAGAATTCCAAAATCAGCCCCCGCTCTATAAAGTGTATGTATCCCGTCCAATAACCAATTTGTTAGAGTGCCCCATTGTTGCCTACCAACCATGTCAAAAAGAGTATACATATTCATACTATAAATGATTATCTCGGGTAGGCTTTCTTCTCCTTGCAGCTGCCGGTATTGGTTAACCATTAGACGGTAATAATCAAGTGTTGCCTCTGGGCCGAATCCACCAATCATCCCTATTTTTTTCACTAAATGCACTCTCCTTATGATAAAAATCGCCTAGTGGTGTCGTAAAACGTTCTTTGTTATTTCTTTCGTGCTCTAATCACTAAAAAATTAGGTTTATGTAGGTTTTTTGCAGAGGAAGTATCTCTTTCAAGAATTTCCTTTGTAGGAACGGGTTCTAGCATTTTTTCAATAGTAAAACCGGCATCGATCAATGAGTTGATAATGCCGGAAAAAGTCCTATGGTATTTCGTGATCCCATCCACTATCCACGATACAGTCCGTTTTCCACTTATCGCATAATCAGTTAACTTATAGTGAGTAATCCTTCCATCAGCATTTTTAAACCAACTTGCACCATTTTTCGGTGCGGTTGTCAGCGGATGTTCTTGAGAAAAGACAAAAATTCCATTATCATTCAACAATGAGTTCACATTACTTACCAAGTTATTAAAATCCTGAACATAATGTATTGCCAAAGAGCTAACTACTACATCAAACTTCTCATTAATGCTGAAAATATTCTCCATACACATATTTTCATAAAAAATATTATCTCCACTGTTTTCATCATTGGCGATAGCAAGCATTTTTGAAGAAACATCTATACCGACTACCTTATTAGCACCCATTATAGAAAATAGATTGCAGTTTTCTCCATAACCACAACCTAAATCTAGTACTTTTTTTCCAGTCAATTCTGGTAGCAGGCTAAAAATTGCTGGTTTTTCTTCCAATATGTTTGCGCTATTAGGATTTTCGCGAAGCTTTTTATATCCCTGAAAAAAAAATTCATTATCAAATATATTTTGTGGTTGCATACTTTCCCTCCAAAAACATACTATTCCCGCGCTAAGGATGGCGCGGTTTTTGCACGATAAGTCGTAGGACGTTCGTTAATTGGGTCTTTAGTGAGTTTATTTAAATTCCATCCCCCCTTGCGTATATCTAGAGATTCTAATATTTGAGTTTCTATTATCGTCCTAAATGAAGGAATACTTGTTATTTTATTGAATTAATATTTGTACCGTTGAAAGTAATTCGCAAAAACCATACAAATTCAAAAGTAAGAGGAGATGATTGATTATGAGTAAGGTAAAAGAGGCAGTTAGTTGTTTCACAGAAGGTTTCCTTTGTTCCCAAGCAATATTTTCGACTTATGCTCCCGAAATAGGTTTGGATAGAGAAACAGCTCTCAAAATATCCTGCTCTTTCGGTGGGGGTATGGCCAGAATGGGGGAAACTTGTGGTGCAGTTACAGGTGCATTAATGGTAATCGGGCTTAAGTCAGGCAATACAAATGTCGATGACAAACAAGGAAAAGAAAGGACCTACGGAGTGGCATGGGACTTTGTAAGCAGATTCACACAATGTAATGACTCTATTAAATGTAAGGATCTACTTTGCTGTGACATAAGTACTACTGAAGGCGCAAAAATCGCCAACGAAAAACAACTTTTCACTACACTCTGTCCAAAGTTCGTTGAAGATGCGGCATTGATAATCGAACAAATTCTGGATATTAAATAACTGAAATCTTAAAGTGGAAATTGTACTTGCACGTTTAAGAATTTGCGCCGCGTCATACCCCTTTCATATTGGCTAAGTGGCGCTAAATTCTATGTTAGACGATGTCACAGCAAAGATCAATCTTTCACAATTACTCTATCTCTTTCCTCGTCACCTAAGAATTTCTAGGTACGGTTTGGGCTGAACTCTTTCTGTCTGTGTTGATACTTTGAGAATAGAGAATAGTTCCTTCACCTGATAATCCAGTAATTGTGAAATCGGGTCCTTCCGTTTTATTTAAAAAAGTAAACCATAAAAGTTCTGTACCTTTTCCAACTA
Organism: Desulfosporosinus orientis DSM 765; assembly: GCF_000235605.1. Taxonomy (GTDB): domain Bacteria; phylum Bacillota; class Desulfitobacteriia; order Desulfitobacteriales; family Desulfitobacteriaceae; genus Desulfosporosinus; species Desulfosporosinus orientis. Next base: position 2,829,557 of record NC_016584.1, on the reverse strand, counting down.
TCTTAGCTTCTCTAACATTCGTGCTATCTTTTTCCGATACCTTTATGTACTTTATTAGTGGATCTTTTATCTCACCAAATAGTAATGGGAATGGAGTACCTTTAGCATAGGGGAAATATTGAGAACTAAAACCCTCTGAAGCTCCATCGGTATGTTCTCCGCCCCAGCTCCATTCCCATCCCCACAGTGTTTTTTTAACATAACCTGCGGCAACTGATTCCCCTACGTTACCAGTACTTTTTTTGAAGAAAACTACCACTCCACCTTTAACTCCTTCAGAATACACAACCTTTGTAACGTTTCGACCAGTTTTTTCAATGGCATCGACAACTGTGTTTCCGGTTGGATTGCTAGTAAAAATTGAACTGTTTAGTGTAATAATGAAGAATCCCAATATAACGATCAAACCAATAATAACCCCAAACTTTCTCATCAATAAACATCCCTCTCTCAAATAGTCCGGGGGCAAACCCTATAAGTCGTAGCGGTTTTGTTCAACGTCCAGCCGTTCCCGAAGCGTCATAAGGCATTCATCTATGCTAAGTTTTGGGAACGGCATGTTATATGCAGTCAACATCGGAAAAACCTGCCTCACTTAACCATTGCAATTGTGTAAGTAAAGGTGTCTCCTTATCAAGCTTAATTCTTTCGTATCCAGCTTCAATCTCTTCTTTCGAAAGACCACTTTTCTCAATACTAGATACTCAAAACTATCTAACTCTTGAAATCTTTGCTTTTCCCAAACGCCGTATTGCATATAACGTTGCTCGTATTGCCGACGCGTCCAACCAAACCATCTTTACTAAGTGTCGGCAACACGGTGTTACGTAAAGTGGCAGCTTGAGATACTAACATTCACAAATCTCACCCAGACTTTTTATTAATAAGTCCCTTGTACAAAGCGATTATTGGAATACAACTGTAAATCCTAACCATACGACAACCCCAACATATGGTAACGTTAAAATCCACGCTAATATGTTTTTGCCTAATTTTATAGCTAATGCTGATCCAACAAAGAATATGGGAAGAGCATACATAATGTATCTAAATTTCGGAGTAGAGCCTAAATACCAGGATATCGGTAAAGTAAATATCGTTCCTAAAATGATTAACCAAATCCTCTTAGAATATATTCCGAAACTTACAAGAACTATTGCAGTAATTATACCGGGCCATCCAATGAGCATTCTTGCCAATCCAGAAAGAATTTCCATTACATTCCCTCCTCTAGTCGATTGTGCATATAAAGAAAATACTACTTGCTGGCTAGAATATGATTTCACCCTAACCTTAACATTGTTTTTATTGACACATCAATATACATTATTTTTCTTTATTATTACGTTTGCGCTGTTTGAATAATGGGTCATCGAAATTAATTGTTCTCGGGTCGATTAACCATCGGAATTCACTGTGAGCGGTAGCCTTATCCAATTCTTTTTTATATCTGGCATAATATGCTGGAGCCATACGTACGAGAGGTTCCCAATCTGCATCTATAGAAAGTGTAGGACAAATGTTTACACAATTCCAGCAATATATGCATGGGTTTTGTAAGCGAGGTGGTTCGATTGTGATATCAATACCTTGAACAGGACAATTTTTTTCACACGCATAACATTTAATGCACTTGTCAGAATCAATTCTAAGTTTCGGCAAAGCATGACTAAGTACATTTTGTGTCAATCGATGACTTTCCTGTATCCATTCCTCAGAAGATACTGGAAAGTCATCGATTGACATTTTTTCTATCGCTTTAATGTCTTTGCTGAGTTTAACGATCTCCATTCCAAAGGAATTCGCTTGCTCTAAGTCATGTGCATCCGGATGACCCGATGTATAGCTTGGCCTTGGATAATAGGGAACGGTGATATCAGCGTATGTATGGTGAAAGCCGATGACGGAAGCGCCTTTAGTCTTTAATAGGTTTACAACCGAAGGGAAAAAATTTCCCAACACATTTCCATGGGTACAGAATACAAACCAGTGTTGACCGTTGAGCCTTGGAAGAGATTCCAAAAAGTCCCGAACATGAAAAGGTTCTTTATAGTAAAATACTGGAGATCCTATTCCTACCAAATCATAATTTGATAATGAATTCTTATCAATCTTATTAATGTCAAATAATTCGCAGTTAATGTTTGCGTTTTTTAGACTATTACAAATGCATTTTGCAATCTTATAGGTGTTTCCTGATTGAGAAAAATAAATGATTAATGCTTTCAAGCATTCGGGCTCCCGCGCTGACCTCCCTATGTTGATAATCTTACTATCCAAATATATTACCTCCATTATGTTATTAATAATATCATCCGTTCAACTTCAAAGCCTCACTTAGTGAGCCAAGGATGGCGAACGGCTAAACTCGGGCACAGTCTTTCCGATAACGTTCCGAGGAGTCCCGCAGCGTCATCCGACATTCATTTATTCTTAAGTTGCGGGACTCCTTTGCTATCGGAAGGATGAGGCCCCAGATTCATACTGTTGTAATAAACTCTACTCCATCATTGTATTTGTTTTCTAAAGGAATTTATTTTTCAACTTATTACGAACAGAGAAATGTTGAGATAAATTCCCATTAATATTATGACTCCCAATGGAAAAAATAATTTTAAATAAGTAATACGGGAGGAAAACAAATGGCAAAGATAAAGGATCGTATTACACTCGGTATAATATCCAGCCTGATTGCAACAGTTCCAGCAACTATAATGGATTTATTTGCAAATAAAACAGGGCTTTCAGATTATTATTATAATCATGCCTCAACACTGTTTATTAAAAGGTCTAAATCAAATACACTTCGAGGCAAAATAGTATCAGCCTTGGTTAATAATATTACGAATTGTACTACGGGAGTTGCAACTAGTTATGTACTATCGGCCACTGGACGTGATAAACCTATATTAAAAGGAATAGGAGTTTATGCCCTTTCATGGCTGTCATTAAATGGTTTACTATATAAAGAGGTATTGGATACAAAGGCCAGAAGAGCTCATACGCCAATATTCAGTTTTTTCATTCATACAGTTGCCGGCTCAATATGTGGGTATTGCGTATCGAAAATGGGCGATGATAGTCTCTTCCCGGATAGCAAAATAAATTCAAAAACCAAGCTTCCCTTAGTTGGTAGTAATTCATGCAATAAGGCAACTGCAGATATTCCAAGCCTGGATGTTAAAACAAACTAATACAAATAATACTTTTAATCTAACTTACTCATCTTACCGATAACGTTCTGGGTGTTCCAAAGTCTGGTTACTACCTACATATTCTCTCAGATTTTGGAACTCAGTTGTTATACGAAGCCGTACGCCCCCAACTCAGATGCCGCCAAGCGGCCCCTTAAGCGCCCCTGTAAGAACCTTGAATTACACATAATAGTTGATTTTAGTAGTTTATATTTGGCTCTGTTCATGTATATTGTAACTTGATAATGTTGCCACGTTATAGAACATAAATTATTTTATATTAAGATAGTCTTTCTCTCCTGTTAAATCCTTTCCGCAATTCGCACAAGTAAACATATACCAGGAAGTGTCTGCATGACATTGTGGGCATTTCCATTGTTTTTCCTGGTCATCAAGCCACTGTTCAACACCAACGTTATTAATAGTTGTTAAATTATTTGATGTAACTTTTAAGTGTGGTAATTTTTCCTGAATATCTTTGTTTAATAAGGACCCTTTAAGCAGTTGACAAGGGTATTCATTGCATTTATTACAATGTTCAACTTTACGATTTGTTGCACAAGCTCTTATTCCACAATATTTGCAATTAATGAATAAATCATCTGATTTACACCCATTACACTTAAGCTGAAAACTATCTTCAGTTGTTGGCTTAATCCCTATTGTCTGTAAATATGCCTTCAAATTAGATTCAGTCCAATATGAAGCAACTGAATCTTTGAATCCAGTCCTATAAGCCAAAATTATTGAGCAAGCACCACAATAATTCCCACAATAAGTATCATAATTTGAATTACTCATATTCTTCCCCCCGCGTATTCATTTTTTTAATCCCCTTATTAGCAAGTTATCAATCTGACTCTTTCCAGTAAATACGCGCATGGATGCGCGGTCCCGTCCCTTGCGTACGGTTTCATATAATTCGGGATTACCGAAATCACCTTCGATTAATCTCCTAAATCCCGTGGATACCCGAAAGCAATTTCGGGTATTTATCCTTTAGTCACCCCACTCTTCAGGAATCATATAATATTCGTCACCGATCGAATTATTACCTTTATTTTACTTATTAAGTTATTTATAGTGTCCATTACGCTAAAATCAATTTTCCCACTCCAAAACAAAACAAAAGGGCAATGGAAGTGTACTCCAGCACTCCCATTGCCCTTTTAAGCAAGTTTAAAATATTATTCGTACAACCCGCTGCGGTGAGCATTCAAATACTGCATGCAGAAGGAATCCTGCCCCAGCAATGCCTGGGAAGCATAGACGAAGCCCATCATGGCTTTATCCAGGGGATCTAAAATATAGGCATCCATTCCAGCTACCATGGTCTGAATCATGAAGGCCTGATTTAAAATCTTGCGGTTAGGCAGCCCATAGGAAATATTGCTCAATCCACAAGCACCGTGAACTTTCGGATAGGTCTGGCGAATAAAGCGAACCGTATCCAGAACATCGTTGCCGCAATTATCCCCGGTACTAATGGGTGTGACCAGGGGGTCCAGATAGATATCCTCTTCAGGAACGCCTGCCGATGTCAGGTCCCCCACTAATTTTTTAACAATGGTGATCCGCTGTTCTGCCGAGGCGGGTACACCGGTGTCATCCATACACAATGCCACGACTTTAGCCTTATATTTTAGAACCAAAGGCAAAACCATGGAATAGCGTTCTTTTTCCGCCGTAATGGAATTAACCATGGGCTGGCCATTTTTGCAAGCCGCTAATCCTGCCTCCATAGCCTCCATTCTTGGTGTATCAATACAAAGAGGTGCCGTTACAGCTTCTTGGATGGTGTTAACCAGCCATTCCATGGTTTCAACTTCATCATGGACCATGGTTCCGCAGTTGACATCCACATAATGAGCTCCTGCCTCAACTTGCTTTTTAGCCAGTTCCTGGATAAAAGCAGCGTCTCTTTGTTCTACGGCAGGCTTAACGGCTTTTCGGCTGGTATTAATAAGTTCTCCAATAATTAACATGTTTCTCCTCCCCTACTCTTCCCAGGTGGGATGTCCAATGGCTGTAACCTCTATGCGTGTCTCCAGAAAAACCACATCATCCCCTCCGGCAGTATGACTTGTAACCTCTTCCTTCTCAATAAACAGCTCAGGATTAGGCACACCCGCTAGCCGTGCTCTTTCCAAAGCAACTTCTTTCGCCTTCTCCAAAGCATTTTTTTCCGCATCTTCCAGGTACAAATAGACTTCTCGTTTCCAAGGAGCATGGACTGAATACCCCCCGGCTACACCCGGCTTGATCAAAATGCGCACGAGTTCCGCCACCTGCCCAGCAGCAGCTCCCACAGCGTTAGCCACTTCTGCATGGGTGGGTATCAAGACCGCGGTATTTAAAGAATCCCCTACCGCAGGAAGATATCCGGTTACCGGAGCCCCCAGAGCAACAATGGGATAGTCCAAAGTGATATGGGTCTTAAAGCCCAGCTGATGGGTTCTATGAAGCAGGTTACCCAACAGGAATTCCACACTGGCCTCTGAATTAAGATCCCCTTTTAACCCATCGCGGTAAGCAAAGCTCTGCAATACCGTCATACACAGTCCGGCTTCAATCTCATTCAAGACCTTTTCCGGGAACTCATCCATCTCTATCTTCAGACGGTGAGCGAGAATCCGGGCACCTGCCTGGGCTGCCTCAACATTATAAGCGGTAAAGGTATTGCGGACATGCAACAAATCCGTGGGGGTAAAGGAAATCCTGCCGATAACCTGGGCCTGCTCCAGGCCTTTTAATGGCAACAGATTCGGATCTTTCCCAAGGATATCGGCAAGGGTGAAAATATTATGAGCACACTCTTGGAGAGCATGGATTATTTTCCATTCCGTTTCATTCCACTGATCCTTATCCATGGGCTGCTTAACCAACATAAAGCAATCAGCAGGCTGACTATCAATAAGCTGTGCATTAGGCTCTACTTTTTTGAGTTCGTCAACTAAATTAGGATATTTATCAGCTATCACTGACAATGGCCAAACTCTCTTTGGCCCAATAATCAGTTTTCTGTCCTTGGATACCTGAATATAGCTGTCGCCGCCCAGTCCAAAAGTACTGATTTCTGCAGCTTCAACGCGGGTTTTCCATCCTCCGACTGTCGCTCCTTCCCGATTCATCCGGGGACGTCCACTTTCTAATATGGCGATATCCGTCGTTGTTCCACCCATATCCAAGGCAAGGGCAGAGTCACTCCCTGTCAAAAATACTGCCCCCACAATACTTGCTGCCGGCCCTGAAAGAATGGTCTCAATGGGTTTCTCCCTAGTCATGGTTTCACTCATCAGGGAACCATCCCCTTTGACAATCATCAAAGGGGTGGTAATATTCTTTTCTTTAAGGACAGATCTTACAGCAGCAAGGAGTTCGGCAATAATTGGCAATAGCCGGGCATTCAGGCAGGCGGTTACCGTCCTTTCATAATAGCCAAGAGCTGTTGTCAGCTGATGAGCACAGACAATGGGTACATCCCAAAGCTCTTGGATTAATCTCTGGGCAGCTTGTTCATGCTCGGGATTGCGAATACTGAGATAGCTGGAAATAGCGATAGTATCCACCTGCCCGCGCATATCTGTCACTGCTCTTCGGATAGCCTCCAAATCGAGTTCCGAAACAGGTATCCCCTTAATATCATGCCCGCCATTAACCACAAATACCTGATGAGCAGGGAGGTTGCCGGAGGATTCATGACCAATCATAATTAAACCAACCCGGCAACCGCGACCCTCAACAATGGCGTTCGTTGCTAATGTCGTAGACAGAGATACGAGCTGAACTTGACGCGGGTCTAAGTCACCCATGTTTTCGATGCAATTTCGAATACCAATGGATAAATCCCCACGTGTCGTAAATGCCTTGGCTTTTCTCTTCACTTCCTTGGTGTCTAAATCCAGAAGCACCCCGTCGGTAAAGGTTCCGCCAGTATCAATCCCTAGTATTAAAGGCATTTTCTGTCACTCCATTTCGCCCACTTACTACTTAGCGATTTTTTGTTCTGACCGTTCAACAATCCCCCTGATTTTTTGCTGGATGTCCTTAGGAAGGGGATCGGGTTCATAGTTTTCAATAATATCTTTGACTCGTTCATTGGCCCGCTCGAATAAGGTTTTTGAGCCATATTCCGTCCAGGACTCAAAACGCTGACGGTCAATGAGATTAGGATAATAGGTTTCCTTTTTAAAGTTTTCCATAGTATGGTTTTCACAGAGGAAGTGTCCGCCGGGACCGATTTTATGAATCAGATCTAATGCCAGGGTTTCCTCATTCACTTCGATACCCCGGACTAAACGGCGGGCCATACCAATAACGTCATTATTAATGGTTAAAAACTCTAAAGATGAAGTAGAACCATATTCGATATAGCCCACATCATGGTTAAGGTTAGGTCCGGAAAGAGCAGTCATAGCAATGGACATGGCTGCTTCAATACCTGCTTGCTCATCCACAATATTGGAGTCTGAGCAGCCGGCGGTGCCGAACATAGGAATGTGCAGGTAATGAGCCATATCAGCCAAAGATGACATGAGCAAGTTGAATTCCGGCGAACCATAGCTGAAGATGGTGGTAGCCATATCCATAATGGTGAAGACGCCGCCCATAATGAAGGGTGAACCTTCTCTGGTAGACTGGTTGATGACTAAGCCGCTTAAGGATTCAGCTAAGCCTTGGGTTAAGACTCCTGCCATGGTAGCCGGTACTGTTCCTCCAGCCATAACGCAGGGGGTGTAAACAACAGGCAAGCCTTTTTTAGCAGCCAGTATCAATTTGGAAGCCGCTTCCCAAGCATGCTGCAAGGGTGAAATCGGCTCAGCATAAAGGGTCATGAAAGGATTGCGGCGCAGCTCCTCTACACCGCCGGCAATGATTTCGCACATCTCAATGATATCGGCAAAGCCATAGATGTCATGAGCTGTGGTAACAATGGGCTTGCCAGTATTCAGGACTTGAGCCTCAAACTGATGGCGGTCAGAAATGAGGAGCGGCACGTCTTGCACAATCCCTAAGGACATGACGAAATCCAGGTTTTCTAAAGCGTCAATGACTTTGCAGGCGTTGCTGACAGACTGCTTTGTGGAGCGCTGCCGCTTGCCGGTATAAGGATCAATGGTAAAGGGGGTATCAGAACCTGTACCAAAATAAGCGTTATAGCCCTCTAAGCGAACATCCCGGGAACCCGTACGGCTATTGCAAAGAGTGACCCTTTTCGGAACGGATTGTAAAGCTCTGTTCACCACGGCGGAAGGGATACGAACTAAAATACCGTCAACCCAACAGCCGGCTTTTTTCATAGTTTCCCGGGCTTCTTCATCGTAGACAGTTACCCCGGTACGTTCGAGAACCTCTTGAGCAGCGAGAAGAATTTCTTCACACTGTCTGGGAGAAAGAATCTTAAACATAGGACTGGTATTTTCTGCGTAATTGCTTCTTACAGGCATTTTCATCCTCCTTTCTAAACTTACTAGGCCAGAAGTTTCTTGCAAAGATCCGCTGCGGACCCGGCATCGGGGGCAAAGCCATCGGCACCGATTTCATCGGAGAAATCCTGAGATATGGGAGCTCCTCCAATAATAACTTTGACCTTATCCCGCAGGCCTTCTTCTTTCAGAAGTTCGATAGTATCTTTCATGGCCAGCATGGTGGTAGTCAACAAAGCGGACATACCGATAACCCCAGGCTGGTGTTCCTTAACAGCTTGAACGAATTTCTCCGGTCCGGCGTCAACACCCAGGTTGATGACGGTATAGCCGGCACTTTCCAGCATCATGCTAACTAAGTTCTTGCCGATATCGTGGAGGTCTCCTTTTACCGTTCCAATCACGATTTTCCCGGCGGATGGGATATCTCCGCTTAAAATCAACGGTTTAACAAGTTCCATACCGGCATCCATAGCCCGGGCTGACATTAAGACTTCCGGAACATACATTTTACCGGCCTTAAACCGGGCTCCTACTACGCTCATTCCCGGGATTAGTCCCTGGTTGATAATATCAACAGGATTGGTTCCTGCTCCGATGGCCTGTTGAGTAAGGGATTTAACCCGGTCCAGCTGCCCGCTGATAATGCTTTGAGAAAGTTCTTCAAAATTTGACATTGATTAATCGACCTCCTATCGTTTATTAGCTTCCCGAGCTTCTGCTCTGTCTACAATGGCTTGAATAGCTTTTAAGACATGATCCGGTTTAGGTTCAGCCTGGTGATTATTAATGATGTCTTGAGTTTTTTCCTTAACGCGCTGGGCCATGGACTTGGAGCCTTCTGCCTTCCAGCCGTCATATCTAAGGCGATTAATCAAGGTCGGTGTCCAGAATTCACGGAAATGAGCCATGGTATGATCGTGTGCTAAGTAATGTCCGCCGGGACCAATGTCATTGATAACATTTAGGGCTAAGTGTTCATCGTCTACCTTGACGCCCTGAAGAATTCGTTTCACCATGCCGATAATTTCATCATCCATGGTCATCAGTTCCAGAGAGGAGGTAGCTCCGTACTCCATATAGCTGCAGTCATGAATGAGGTTGGCACCGCTTAAGCCGGCAATCAAAATTGAGAAGGCCGCTTCCAGTCCCATCTGTACGTCAATGACTTTGGAATCCGTACAGCCGCCGGTACTGAACATAGGAATTTTCATATAGCGGGCAACTGCCGTTAATCCTGCGGAAAGGAGGCTCAGCTCTGCTGCGCCGTAGGAGAGAATAGTACTTGCCATATCCATGGTGGAAATCAAACCGCCCATGACAAAACCAGAACCTTGACGTACCAGCTGTCCTGCTACCAGACCGACCAGGGAATCTGCCACAGCAATGACCAGAGTTCCTGCCATAGTGGCAGGTGCTACACCGCCAGCAAAGGTGCAGGGAGTATAAACGATGGGGATATTGTTTTTCGCTGCAAAAATAGCTTTATCAATGGCTTCTATGGAGTGCCGCAGGGGCGGGCTGGATTCTGAATAGAGAAGAATAAAAGGATCTTTCTGCAGAGCTTCCAGACTGCCTGCTACAGCGGCGGCCATGTCAATAATGTCTTGATATTGTTCAATACCAAATCCCCAGTGAATAATGGGTTTATTGGTGTTTTCCAACATGGCCTGGAAGGCATGAACATCGGATAAGGTGGGAGTTACATCCATGACTGTTCCGCAGTCCATAGCATAGTCAATGTTGGGCAGTGCATCGATGACTTTGGCTGCTCTGACGGTATCAGACTTTCTGGGACGGCGCCGTTCCCCTGTGAAAGGATCAATAGTATAAGTATTAGTGGGGCCAGGGCCATAATAAATGTTTTGTCCTTCTAAAAATAAGGTTCTTTCCCCTTTCTGATTGGAAACTACAATCCGTGACGGAGCGCTGCGGATCGCCCACTCCACCAGGTGAGAGGGAAAACGCACCATATTGCCCTCAACCCAGCATCCTCCTTTGCGGAAGACTTCCAAGGCCTCCGGACTGTGAATCTCCGCACCGGTTCTCTCCAGCACCTCCAGGGCACCGTTCATGACCATTTCGCATTGGTCATCGCTTAACATTTTTAATTGTGGGGTAGCATTAACTTGATAGTTGGCCCTAACGTATTGGCTTTTTGACAAGTCACACACTCTCCTTTCTAAACTGACTAGGCTAGAAGTTTCTTACAAAGATCAGCTGCAGATCCAGCATCAGGAGCAAAACCATCAGCACCGATTTCATCTGAGAAATCCTGAGATATAGGAGCCCCTCCGATAATAACTTTAACTTTATCCCGGAGGCCTTCTTCTTTCAGCAGCTCAATGGTATCTTTCATGGCCAGCATGGTGGTGGTCAATAATGCAGACATGCCGATAACCCCAGGCTGGTGCTCCTTCACAGCTTGAACGAATTTCTCCGGTCCGGCGTCAACACCCAGGTTAATGATGGTATAGCCGGCACTCTCCAGCATCATGCTGACTAAGTTCTTACCAATATCGTGGAGGTCTCCTTTAACAGTTCCGATGACGATTTTTCCGGCAGATGGGATCTCACCGCTTAAAATTAAGGGTTTAACAAGCTCCATACCGGCATCCATCGCCCGGGCTGACATTAAGACTTCCGGGACATACATTTTACCGGCTTTAAACCGGGCACCTACTACACTCATTCCAGGAATGAGTCCCTGATTGATAATGTCCACAGGATTGCTTCCGGCTGAGATAGCCTGTTGTGTAAGTGACTTGACTCGATCCAGCTGCCCGCTAATGATACTTTGGGAAAGTTCTTCAAAATTTGACATTTGTTTTTTCTACCTCCCTCGATAAAATGTAATGTTAAATTCGGTATTTTGTAATTTTTGATTATTGCAAAAATTATGCCACTAGGGAAATCCTTATTTTTAGACTTGTCAGCAATACAAGCTCATAAGATTTATCTTATTTTGAGAATTTATAATAATTGAATCCTCAAAAGGCTGTGATAGGACCACTTCTCAAAATCCTAAATTAGGATTTTTGAATCCTGTTTTAGGATTTTAGTATGGTTTTCTCAGAGGCTTTGGGAAATTAAATAAAAAATATTTTTTGTAAAAAAATGAAAGTGGGGTGCGTAGGTCAGGCGGCTTCGCTCCACATCCCCTCCCCCCAGCATTCCGAGGCTCGCCTACTCGCGGCGCGGGAGCTATCTTCAGCGGATAAGTTCTTTGGAGATAACCGCTTAGCGAAATGTACACCGGACACTTTCGTGCTAAACCTTTGGGTAGTACCTGCGGTGAACCTCTGGCCGCTAGCCCGCGCCGGCTTGTAGGTTTTACCGCCTCTCCATGCAATGGGTTCACTTCTGTGGACGAAGCTGCCCTGGCTTTTGGGTCGACGTTTTCTACAGAATGCATTTTTGCACCAACAGAGAATGAAAGATAAATTATATAAAAAAGCTTTTTGGAGCAGTCTTTTAACTATCCAAAAAGCTTTTAGCTTAATCATTTTAGGTTTTAAGGAATTTAAGATTTAAAGTAATTTTTATTTTTTAAAGGGCTTTAGTACTCAAACCCAGGTTTTTAATCTTCCTGTAAAAGGTGGATCTGCTCATGCCTAAACTTTCGGCGGCCTTCTCTTTAGCTTGCCGAGTGTTGCCAAACTTTTTCAAGGCTGCCTCAATTGCGCTTTTTTCCAGCTCGGCCAGAGTGGGCGGTGCTTCTCCTGTTGTCAAACCGGGATTATGTTTAAAGTAATCGTTGACCCGGGAAGACAAAAAGGAGCTGTCAATGACATTTTTTGTGGCGATATTTACGGCATATTCTACGGCATTTTCCAGTTCCCTTACATTCCCCAGCCACGGGTAGGCCAGCATTTTTCGCTGAACTTCCTGGGTAAATCCCGTAATTTGTTTACCTAAAATCAAGTTATATTTATCTAAGAAATGATGGAGAAGCAGGATTAAATCTTCTTTCCTCTCCCGCAGGGGCGGTATATAAAAAGGAATAACACTTAACCTGTAAAAGAGATCGCTGCGAAATAGCTTTTCTTCGATCATTTCTTCCAGGTTGCGGTTTGTTGCGGCAATGATTCGAACATCCACCCATACCGGCTTTACTCCACCAATTCGTTCGAATTTAACCTCTTGCAGTACTCGCAGCAATTTTACCTGCAGGTGCATGGGCATGTCGCCGATTTCATCGAGAAAGATAGTCCCGCCATTGGCCAGCTCAAATTTACCCGGTTTCCCTCCCCTGCTGGCTCCTGTAAAAGCTCCCTCTTCATAGCCAAAGAGTTCACTCTCCAAGAGGTTTTCCGGAATGGCACCGCAGTTAATGGCCACAAAGGGGCCGTTCTTGCGGTGGCTTTCTTCATGAATAGCCCGGGCAAATAACTCTTTGCCTGTGCCGCTCTCCCCGGTAATTAAGATGGTGGAATCCGTAGCAGCAACCAGCTGCATTTTTTGCTTTAGGGCGGTCATGGCCTTGCTTGTGCCCAGTATTCCATCCAGAGAATATTTACGTTCTTCTCTGATCAAACGTCCGGCTAACTTCCTCATTTCACCAATACTTCTAAAGGAAATAACCAGGCCCACGATTTCCAGGTCTTTTTTAATGGGGGTGATGGTGCTGATAAAATGGCACTGTTCATCTTTAGTGTCTTTGGTGAAATACTTAATTTCTTGTTCAACGTATTGCTGGCCAAATTTGAGAACTTTGGGAACGGAAAACTCAGGAAAAATATCATTAATATGCCGGCCGTTCATCTGCCTAGTGGTGATGCTTAATAGCTTTTCAGCCGATTTATTAATATGGGTTATGTAGCCTCCATGGTTAATAGCAATAATCCCCTCAATGATGGAGTTGATAACGGCGCTGAATTGATTGGCCATAATGGCTAGCCGGCTGTTCATTTCATTGACATCAATTTTGCTGCTGGTCAAAGCCGCCAGTTTGGTCAGAAAATCTTCATATTTTCTTTGATTGGCCAGCAATTGTTTTTTCTCTGCCACATCAAAAGCAAATATTGAGATGTTACCGATAACCTTGTCATGTAAAATAATCGGCGACAGTATGGCTGCCTTAATTCGGCAGTGAATTTTCTGATCACAGTTTTTACAGATATCGTGTTTACTTGGATCATCGTCTAAGATAGAATTACTTCCATTTTTAATCATTTGCCCCGAAATAGATTCTTTACCATAAACAAAACCAATTTCGCTCTGATATTTGCCGGTTCCGGCAATAACCTCAGTGTTACTATCAATAATAACAACCTCAAATTCTATTACAGCGGCAATAACTTCAGCTATTTGTTGAACATAGGCTTGATTAAGTTTTAATTCAGACATCACTGATGATGATTTAGATAGCTCTAACATCTTCCTGTGTCTCACCCACATTCTAACTGATATTTTGTTTATTAATTAATATTTTACAACTAATTGCCACTTTCGTATAGGTACAATATTTAAAATATTACTGTTTTATCTGATTTTTCCGGCTATTGCTTTTATTTTTTTGATTAAACGTACTTGCAAATTTATAGTAGTAATTCTTGGGCAGTATTTTACCAAAAAAAATTAGTAATTTTGTATGAATTCCAGGTATACAGATAACCTTCTCCTTCTTAAGATCTTTTAAAGAGATTTCCACAACTTTTTCCGGAGACATCCAATGAATTAAACCTTTATTTCTCTGTTTTGATTTCTTCATTCCCATCTTTTCATGAAAATCAGTCCTTGTAAACCCAGGGCAAACCACTTGTACTTTTACGCCGGTGTTCCGCAAATCTAAGTGCAGTCCTTCCGTGAAGCTTAGTAAAAACGCTTTGACTCCTGAGTAAACTGAGTTTTTGGGAATGCTTAAGTAGGCGCTTTCTGAGGAAACATTGATAATGATTCCCCGGCCTCTCCGGATCATGCCGGGCAAGAGTGCATGAATAAGCTTCATGGGGGTCAGCACATTTACTTCCACAACTTGTTCCATGATCTCCAAATCAGACTCCTGATAGAAACTATTCACTCCAAAACCGGCATTGTTGACTAAGACCTCAACCTGGCGATGCCTGATTTTCTCAATGAGTTTCTCCACCTGATCAGGTTTGGCTAGCTCCGCGATGACAACTTCCACCTTTATGCCATAAGATTTTCTCAGCTTCTGGGCGAACTCTTCAATAACAGCTCTGCGCCGTCCCGTGATAATGAGATCATATCCATCCTGGGCAAACCAAAGGGCATAAGCTGCACCGATGCCGCTGGTGGCCCCTGTAATGACAGCCGTTCTTCCTTCCATTGTTTAATCCACCCTTTCAATAAACTATGATCCGTATCCAGTCAAGCTGATTGAACTCCCATTCCTTAAATGTATTTTATTTCCATATCCTTCCGCCGTCATTTGTTATTCTATAACTTGAGATTCTCTCCAGTTTAAAATTCGGCAGTTTTGAGACTGACTAATCTAGATTAGTTAAATCTCATACTGCCGAATTTTTAAACAGCCACTTCTATGTCATTAGCAGCTTCCTCCACAGTTTCCGCAACACCCGCCACAGCCTCCGCCATGTCCTATACCTTCCCTGAGCATTATAAAACCATTGCCGTTGTCAGACTCATTATAATCTATGATAACTCCTTCTAAAGCTGTAGCCAATCCTATGTCGGCGATGATTGATATCCCATATTCTTCATATAGCATGTCATCTTCAGTTATCGACTCCTCAAAAGTCATACCAAAATTAGGGCCGCTGCATCCTTCATTTAAGAGATGGATTCTTAGAAATGCGTTTTCTGTATTCTTTGCTTTTTGTATTTCCTTAACTTTTTGGGCTGCCGGCTCTGTTATTTTAACCATTACTCGCCACTCCTCCTTTGGTTCAGCTTCTCAAACCAACTATATCTTATTTTAGCGGCAAAACATGCCGAAAAAAGGATGGTTATTCTAGCTTGACGAAACTCTGTAACAAAGAATATAATTGTCCTGACAATTATATTCATAAAGGGAGCCATCACCGTGACATTAAGACTTATTAATAGCCTTGGATTCATTATAAATCGAACTAACACAAGGATGAAAAATAATTTACTACACCATTTTAAAGATTACGATGTGACTCCCGAACAATGGGCTGTATTAAATTGTTTATGGGATCAAGAAGGTGTCTCCCCTAAAGAGTTGGCCGAACTTACCTCCAAAGATCAGCCTACAACAGTCAGAATGCTGTCAAAACTCGAAAAAAAAGGGTTTATTACCAGACAAGTCAATCCGGATGATAATAGAGCCTATTTTATTTATCTTACAAGTGAGGGTAAAGAATTAAAAGATAAATTATTTCCTTTAGCTTTAAAAGCTTATGAGAAAGCCATCAACGGGATTGATAAAAAGCAAATTGAAGAAGTTAAAATTGTTCTTAACAAAATATTTAATAATCTAGAATGACAATTTTTATTCGTTATTAATTGTCCTGACAATTAATAACTAGAGGCTTTAGTGCTATTCTTTCTTAACACTGTGGACTTAGGTTTTGAAGTAGTCTTAAATGTTGGTACTTATCTACCCTGCCTATTTTACCTATCTTGCCGATTATTTTGAAAGGGGGTGATTTATGGTTTTCTGGGGAAATAGTACAGGGTGCAACAAGAGGAGCCCAAGTTAGTTATATTTTTTGTGAATGCCGACCAGTTATCTGCCTTGGTGCTTCTATCTGATTATAACCGGGGATCAAATCAAAGCATCACCGCACCTTTTGGGGCGGCCTGTCAATCAATACTATTTGGGTATGCAGAAGCAGAAAAAGATAATCCCAGAGGAGTAATAGGCTTTTTTGATATTTCTCAGCGCAAAAAGGTCGACAGGGAAATTATAAGTTTTACTGTACCCTATAAGATGTTCCAAGAAATGGAATCAAGTGTTGACGGCAGCTTTTTAGATACACATGCCTGGGTTCAGTTACAGGAACGTCAGTAAATGTATAATTAAATATAAATTTTTTTAAAATGCGTTGGCGTGAAAACTTGAATTTTCTCGCCAACGCATTAAATATTTGTTCATAATTAACAGCCTTCTCAAGGAAAGGTAGGGACTGAGCCCAAAACCTCCCGGCAATGGGCCTGGATCACCTGATGAAGATACTTTTCCAATGTCCATCCCCCCCTATTTACCCTCTCTCTTTCATAAACTTGTTCCAAAAGTTTAAGGACGGATTGATCAAGAGCAAGGCTTTGCTGCTGGTCCGTTGCCTCAGGGAGTTTCTTAAGTTCCAGCAGGTTCTCGGCAAAAAATATGAATCGTTCGGAATACTCCCGATTGCCGTTTATTACATACAAAACATCTAATACCTGCCCCGGCCTGCAGCATATTTTAATAATATTATAACTCAAATGAAAATCCAGACGGAAAACCCCAGTTCCAAGCTCACAGATATCATTTAATTCATCTATTGTGATTTTCGAACTTATCTCAAAATCCTCATCCTTTTCCCGCAGGAAAATGCAGCCGTCCCATGGCACAATATTTAGGAACCGACATGCTTTGAGTCCAAACTTTTTTAATTTACCTTTAGGAAATGTTTTATTTTCATATTGACGCCGGATTTCCGTATTCATTATGGGTTATCCCCTCTTCCTTGTCAGAGAACTATTTTGGCCAGTCGTCTATACCCTCTTGGCAGCGCATCTTGATCACCTGGTTAAAATATTCGTCAAAGGATCCGGCTGAATTTTTCTTTTTCTTTTCCTTTTCATAAACCTGCTGCATAAGGACAAATAGCGATTCATCAATTTCAATAAACTCCCGTTGGCTGCTTAGCGCCTCCTCACTGAGCCTTGTAAGCTCCAAGGTGTCCTCTGTCAGGAAGACAATCTGCCTAGCATTTTCTATATTCCCTTTAATATTGTAGGTAATCGTAATGGCCTGAGAGTTCAGCTGAAATCGAAGCTTGATAATATTTAAATCTGAGTGGAAGGCAAGACAACTCATTGTCTTGCCTATCTCACAGATATTCATTAAATCGCTGAGAGCACAGCGTCTGCTTGTCTCAGCATCAGCACTTTTTTCGTGGATAATAATGCCCAGATCAGTCGGTGGAAAATCACAAAAGCCGGCTAAGCGCTGCGCGAATTGAGTCAATTGACCTTTGGAGAAAATTTTCTTCTCATATTCACGTTTGAGAAATGCAACCTTCACACCGATAGCCTCCAATCCATCAATGGGAAAACTGCTTATCCTCATCCATTAAACCCATGGCAGTTTCTACTAAAGCAGTGAGATGCATCATTTTCATACCAAGTTTGTAATGCCTGTTCATATCAACAAACTGATCCATGCAGTTGTGACAAGGAATACAGCCGATCTTCGCACCGGTAGCCAGAAGCTGATCCACTTTAGGTTTGGCTTTAATCATCCGCATTTCTTTAGATTCAGCCACGGCTCCAGCTCCCCCGCCGGCCCCGCAGCAAATGTTATGCTCCCTGTTAGGGGTCATTTCCCGGAAATCCATGACAGCATGACTCAGAACATAGCGCTGAGGGTCCACAACTCCCTCTTTACGCACAGTATTACAGGGATCATGCAGGGTTACCGGGATGGTATTCCGGGTCTTATCCAGTTTTATGGTGCCGTCTTTAATCCAATCCGCATACAGCTCCATGATATGACGAACGGGCATGGGTTTTCCTTGCCAATAATCCCGGGCAAACACTCTGGTTGAGCGGAAGGCGTGACCGCATTCTGTGACAATAATTTCTTTAGCGTTTAACCTCTCGGCTTCTTCAAACATCGGGCGCGAAATTTCAGCGAATTCATCGTCTTTGCCGGTGAACAAACAAATATTCGTGGCATCCCAGCGCTTAGAGCTAATAGTGAAGTTGGCCCCGGCGGCGTGGAAAACATTGAGGATACTTTGCAGATCCGCGGGATAATGTTTAATCTCTCGGGCATTGAAGCCAAAAAAGAAATCGGCATTAGGAACATCTAAGGGAATCTTATAAGTAGGATCCTTCAAATCCTCCTGCAGCATCTCTTCGATCCATTCCAATGTCTCATCAAAATCTATTTGTTCAACACCCATCTGGTTGCCTGTCCGGATATGATCGTCTGCAATAACCTGCAGATAACCCGGCGCCCTTTCTACTTTTCCCCGGAAGGCTCTCGTCAGCGCGTTCATATTTACGCCCATGGGACATTCCACAGTACAGCGATTGCACATTGTGCAATTCCAGATAAAGGGGTCATTTTCTGCCTCTTCCCGCATCCCCAGGGCAACTTTACGTATAAACTTACGCGGGTCCTGATCCTTGTGGAGATCACTATAAATACAACCGGCAGTACACATACCGCAAGTCAGGCAATTAGAGAAATCGTAGCCATTCAATAATCCTGCTAGTTCTTCACGTAGGGTTGGATCTAAATCTTTAACTCTTATTGGTTCCCGCAATCTAACCGCACCTCCGACATTATTTAATACTTAATCATCCATGGAATATCAGGCTGTCTTTCACCTCACTCCCTTAACAAGAGCGCTTGGAGATTTTCCTTGCTCCAGTCAATATGAGTCGCCTTAACTTTTCCCTGCTGCCGGATTTGTGTTATACACTTGCATCTTCACCTAATTTATGTTTGAATGCTCTAATAACTATGTTAAAAAATTAACAATTAAAAAAGTCAAAGTGTGCAATTTCAAGGCTCACTTTAAGTTTAGGGAAAATACAGTGTCGCAAAAGCTTAAATGTAAATAAGGCAATCCCATTAGTTATTGACATATGCCCTTATAATTAATAATACTACGTTAAAGACATATGTCAATAACTAAAATTCAGATCATTTGAAATAATAGATGCTATAGCTTTGGAACCATTAACGTTTTATTCGACTTTGCCAGGTATATTTCCCAACTAACTGCTTTTGATTTTTTTGTTTTGCTTATTCCCTTAGTGGTTAAGAGAATTCTTGTACGCAACAAGTGAAAATTGAGGTATGTTTAAATGCTAAAGGCCGGAAATCACCTGTCAAGTAATTTCCCGGCCTTTATTCGCTAAGTTGAGAGGTTAATTGAACTGAGCGCTGCTTCTTGAGTCATAGCGGCACCTCAGTAAAAGAAATAAATTCATTTTCCATAATTCTGAGTATGTAACTTCTGTTTGACTAAAAATTAAATTCATTTTCCCAATCAAAATCTTCCGATTCATCTATACTTTTAGGCCAATGGCTGCACCATTCCGGTACGCCGGGGGTTTCCACCCTGTCAAGGCTCGGCGTATACGGCTTTATGTCAAGTACCGGCGTTCCATTGTTAGCGTCAATATAGGCAATTTGTAGGATGCCTTTTGAGTAGTCAGTGTAAATAACCTGTGCCGTAGTTAAAGCTATAGGGTTTGGACGAACTGGTGACCTTGTGGCAAATATCCCCATTACAGGCGGAGCGTTTTTATAGGGTTGGGGCGTTTCAAGTATATTTCTCATTTCCTCATTATCAAAGTCACTGAACCACCAAATAACATTGATATGGCTAAATCCGTCCAATCCTTGTAACGCCGGGATATACTTTGGCTCAAGCTCAATGAACATTCCGTCATCGTTTACGTTGATTTTGCCGATAGGAGTGATCTCAAGATTCTGCATAGTGCATACCTCCATTAAAACTTGATTTATCTGCAAATTCAGTGTAAACCCTCACATCGTGTGAGAGTCAATAATCAGATAGGACAGCTAAAAAAAGCGTCTTGCCAAAATCTTCAAAACTCATTTTTATTATATCTTTTCCAACGGTATTTGAAGTTCGGTTAGGTACTTGTCAGGGTTTTCCTCATTCCACGGCCCACGATGAACAATTTGCCTGCTCTGCCCACTCATTTTATATTGAATATGCTCTTGCAACCAGTTTGCAAAGGCAATGTACGCGCCTGCAATATTTTCAAAAGGACCATATACCATAGTACATGCCATAATTGGTACAGGTTCTGTATTCCGATACGTAAAACCACACATATCCTTACCTATGCGGGCCACGGGAGCACATATTTCCATATCGACATCTGTTTCCCTATAATCAGTGTCGTAATAAATGGTAAAGGTATTGTTTGAAATGGGGATATTATTTTGGTCTGCAAAAGCCGACATTTCCTTCCACAGTTGACCCTCGGCATAATAATTACAGACAATTCGCCTTAGAGAAAACACCTGATAACTGGGTATGGATTTAAGGGAAACATTGTAATGTATTGTAATCTTTTCCTGTCGAATATCCCTCTTTGCCAGTTCAATTTTAGATAGTTTATCTTGCTCGGCTTTAATCCCCTTCTCAATTTCCAGACGCTTATTGTCAAGTTGATTTGCTATAAATTCATCATCCCAATGGTTAAGAGCAACGGCAATTTCAGAAACATTAAACCCTAAATCCCGTAAGAATATTATTTTATTCAAAACAGGGATTTGCTCTATGGAATATAACCTGTAATTCGTAAATTTATCTATTTCAGCAGGTTTTAGCAATCCTGTTTCATCATAATATCGTAACATTCGGATTGATACTTGTGTCAATTTGGAAAATTCGCCTATTTTGAACATACTCAACACCTCCATCTTCCTTTTCCACGTGCCTTAAGTAACAGATAACATCTTTGCCACTGGAACTGATTTCCTCCGCTTAGTATTACGGATGCATCAATGCCTTTTATGAATAGAATTTCCGCCTGATCCGCAGGGATGTGAAAATGCATGTCAAATGATCAGGATACTGCTTCCTTCCCCTTCGTTTCCTTTCTTCCGGGCATTGCCATGGACAGAATTACGGATAAGCCGGAGATGATGACAAAAGCAATAAAGAGAACATGCATAGAACTATTCAAGGATAACCGTATCTGTTCGGAAGTAAGGACAATATCAGACGGCAAAGACTGATAGAGGTTACCTGAATTGATTCCCTCAATCCCTTGATTATTAAAATAGTTTGTTATATGGGAGTTGAATATATTTCCGAAAACACTAATTCCAATGGTCTGTCCCAAAGTCCTGAGCAATGAATTGGCACCAACCGCACTTCCTCTTTGGTGGTAATCTACAGAATCCTGGATAATGATTGTCAAGGCTGTCGACGCTCCGCCAAAACCTATACCAAGGATGAAGCAATACATTAACACTAATAGTACCGGAGTAGCAATTCCCAGGGTGGCCAGCAATAATGTACTGATAAGTATAACCGCATTAGCTGCCACTACGACAGTTTTTCCGCCATATTTTACCATGATCTTTCCGAGGATAATGGAAATGATCAGCCAGGAAATCGACATCGGCAGCATTGCCAGACCGGATATTGTCGGGCGGTATCCCAAAACAGTTTGTAAGTATAAAGGTATATAAACATCAATACCCATTAAGACGGCGAAAATCAGACAGGATAACAGGTTCACGATGACACTTGTCTTGGTAAAGATAGCAAAAGGTAAAACCGGCTCTTTTGCCCTTTTTTCGAATTTGTAAAAGAGAAGCAGCAGCAGAATCACTGCCGTTAGCGCGGTTCCGATAAAAAGAGGATAACCATGGGAGTTGGAGTTTTTATCAACAACAAAAATACTTAAGAGGGCAATTACCGCCAAAGATAAGGTAATAATTCCCCCATAATCAATGCTCTGTTTTTTCTTGGCAAAGGTTTCCTGCAGAGATCTTTGCAATAAAACAACCGCTGCCAGACCAAAGGGAAGATTAATAAAAAATATCCAGTGCCAGGAAAGCATGTCAATTAAAAATCCTCCCAAAAACGGACCCACAAGAGTCGCGACTCCCCACACCGTGCTTAAACCACCTTGGATCTTTGCCCGTTCCTCCAGCGGGAACTCATCTCCGATGATGGTGAATGAGACTGTGAATATACCGCCTGCCCCCAGCCCTTGAACAGCGCGAAAAGCGATCAGAATAATCATACTCTGGGATAAACCGCATAAAATGCTGCCGGCTAAAAACAGCAGAATACTAATTGAAAGCACATGTTTCCTGCCATATAAATCTGCCAGCTTACCATAAATAGGAGTCGATATGGCTGAGGTCAGCAGATAAACCGAAAAAACCAGGCTGATCAGTTCAAATCCCTGCAATTCTTTGACAATAGTTGGCATTGCCATAGTAACAATTGTTCCCTCAACAGCTGCTAAAAACATGACCAGCATGATTGCTGTCACTAAATTTGTTCTTTTCCAATTCATAGAAGATACTCCTCTTTCTTATAAAGAAAATTTGGCTAAGTTCCTCCGGAAATTAAAAAATGCCAGATAAAACACCGGGCGCACCCGACATCTTATCCAGCATTGTAATTACGATTACAAGCCCTCCGATGACCTCTCTCAAGTTAGCATACTTCTTGAGTTCGGCTAAATTATAGCTTGAATTTGAGAAAAAGTCAATTTGCAAAATTTTTATTAATTCCTGGCGAACCTATTCTTTTTTACCCAATTTGGGAAACTGAACTAGCCTCGGCAAGGGTCATTCCTTTTGTCTCCGGAGCCATAAATAGTGATAAAATCAGCCCCATCAATGTTATTACCGCACAAATCAGCATTGTTGGACCAATTCCAAAGGATTTTAAACTGTACGGCAGAAGAAATGTTCCGAGAGCAGCCCCAATTCGACTGATTGCCGTACAAAGACCTACTGCGGAAGCACGAATTTCCGTAGGAAAAAGCTCATTGGGATAGACCCAGTCTAGAACACTTGGTGGACCCGAAAAAAATGCGTACAAGGCAAAGGCACTAATGATGATCATTGTAGAAGCATCAGGCAAGAAGCCGAGAATAAACATTGCTAAGGTCATGAAAAGGAAACTCCAATTGAGCATGGGACGCCGTCCCATGGAATTTATTAAAAGCAATGCAGGAATACAACCTAATAGGAAAAATAAACTAATCAAACCATCGCCCAGTATGGCAAGATTCCCCTTTTCCAGGCCAAATGCCCCTAAAATAGCGGGTCCAAATGTATATATAGCAAAACAAGGCACAACCTGAGCCATCCAGTAGCCGCCAACAAAGATAATTCTCTTTAAATACTCAGGTTCAAGTAATTTGCGGTATCGAGTCTGTACACTCGTTACTTCACCCAAGTTCTCAATATCAACATTAGGTCCATATACCTGCTTGAGGACTGACCTGGCTTCATCAATCCGCCCCTTACTAACCAGCCATCGCGCTGATTCCGGAGTACCCCATCGCCCTATGACAAGAATTAAAGCCGGTATTGCAGCACTCCCAAGCATCCATCTCCAGCCACCCGGCGTATTGGCAAAAGCAAACCCGACAAGGTTCGCTGTACAGGCCCCTAAATACCACATAACAATTAATCCTCCGAGCAGAATCCCTCTATACTTACGAGGCGCAAATTCCGCCAGCAAGGCGGTGGCAATTGGATAGTCGGCACCTACGGCAATTCCTATGGCAAACCTGAGGAAAAACAATTCTCCCGGCGTAGTAACAAACATTTGCAAAACAGAGCAAATTATAATTGCTATGAGGTCAATGGTATACATAAGTTTACGTCCCACTAAATCCGTTATATATCCAAAAACAGCACCACCGAGGAATAATCCTGCCAGTGCAGCAGCCCCAATCATACCCGTCCAAAAGGTATCAAGCTGAAGCTCGGGGCCTAACTGCATGAGTGCTATTCCTATAATAACTAAGATATATCCATCCAAGAAGGGGCCCCCACTTGAATAGACAGACAGTTTCATAAGAAAAGGTGTGAAGGGAGAATCCTCAACAGAAGTCTTAGCTAATGCCATCTCTGGTCAACTCCTTTCTTAATTATAAAAACGATTGCAGATGCTATATACATTTCCTGATCCTATACAGCTTTTCTGTTGGACAACAAAGCCCGGATTCAACCGGGCCAAAAGTTTAATAGCATATCATCAAACGAATTAGCCCATTTGCAAGTCAAATGGGAGCAGTTCTCTCTTTCCGAGGCTTAACCTTCTGTTAAATATCGTAGATACCTTTGCGATGAGCGGTCAAATAATTCATACAATAAGAGTCCTGACCCAATAATGCCTGGGAAGCATAAATAACTCCCATCATTTCTTTATCTGTAGGATTAAGAATATAACCATCCATCCCCACAGTCATGGTCTGCACAACGAACAGCCTGTTTAATACTTTACGGTTGGGCAGTCCATAGGAAACATTGCTGAGACCGCAAGTAAAATGTACATTAGGATATAATAATTTGATAAGTTTTATGGACTCCAATACTTCAACACCCGCTTTTTCTACGGCACTAACGGGCTTAACCAGGGGGTCAAAGTAAATATTTTCGTCGGGAACACCGGCTTCCGTAAGTTTTCGATAAAGGCTTTTGGCTACTCGTACCCGATCCTCGCCGGTTTCCGGCATTCCGGTATCATCCATGCATAAGGCTACAATTTTAGAATTGTATCTAACGACTAATGGTAAGATGCTCTCAAAACGTTCCTTCTCATCAGAAATGGAATTAATCATGGGCTGGCCATATTTCACAAGTTTTAAACCGGCTTCAATGACTTTGGGATCCGGGCTGTCAATACTGAGGGGTGCCTCAACCGCTTCCTGTACCGTATTAACCAGCCATTCCATGATCTCAGCCTCGTTATGAACCATGGTTCCGCAGTTAACATCAATATAATTTGCTCCGGCTTCCCACTGGTCTCTGGCCACTTGTTTAATATAATCGGCATCTTTGTTGGCCACTGCTTCTTTAATGGCTTTTCTGCTCGTATTGATAAGTTCTCCGATAATTAACATCTCTTAACCTACTTTCTTATATATTTCACATCAAATTTATGGAAATGGTTCAGGCAGTTCTATCACTGCCCGAACCGTATTCAAACGTACTAACCCACAAGTTTCTCGCAAAGTTCCTTGGCGGCCATGGCATCCGAGGCATAACCGTCCGCACCGATTTGGTCGGAAAATTCCTGGGATAAAGGAGCCCCACCCACAATAATTTTCAAGTTATTGCGCAAACCTGCTTCCCTAAGGGCATCAATGGTATCCTTCATGGCAACCATGGTTGTGGTTAAAAGGGCAGACATACCAATAACCTGAGGATTATATTGCTTTGCTGCCTCAACAAATTTTTCTACGGAGACGTCCACACCTAAATCGACAACCTTGAAGCCGCCGCTTTCCAGAATCATGGCTACTAAGTTTTTACCGATGTCGTGGAGATCCCCGGCTACAGTCCCTATGAGGACGGTTCCTTTCGAAGGAATATCTACATCATTAATTAATGGTTTCAGTAATTCCATGCCCACAGCCATGGCCCGAGCAGCCATCATTACTTCCGGCACAAACATTTCACCGGCTTTAAACTTAGGGGCTACGATATCCATACCTGCGATTAATCCTTGGTTGATGATAGCTAAGGGATCCGTACCATTATCGATAAGTTCTTTGGTGATTTGACCTGCGCCGCCAAAGTCTCCCCGGAAGACAGCCTCTGCTAACTTAATGAAATCGCTCATTATTATTTCCTCCCTATTTCCATAAAGTTGGAATATTCCATCCCAGGACTTTCTCTTAAAAAATTTTCATTCAAAAAATTAATTTCCATTACTTATTAATCCCACTGTTTGGGTTCTTTCAGAAAGCCATAAAATATTAGACCCATAATGATCATCGTCGGGAACGATCCGGCAGTAGCCGATGTCTGGAGTGGTTTAAGGCCGCCCAAAAACATTAGTGTCAGGCTTAGACAGCCAAGAATAACTGCCCAGACTATCCTGCTCAACTTGCCTGGCTCTTCTCCGCTCTTCAGTTCTTTTGACGAAACCATCGCCAAAGTATAGGCCACGCTATTAATAACGTTAGCAGTGGAGATAAAAATCAGAATCATGAAAACCGGCAGGATAATTATACTCAAGGGCAGGGTATTCCAGATTTCAACAACAGCCCTTTGGGCTCCATAATCGTTAAAGATTTTGGTTACGTCAATAACCTTGTCATTAAAGACCTGAATACTGTAGTTGCCCAGAACCGCAAAATAGAGATAGGCGCTTAATACCCCGGAAAATGTAGCCCCCAAGGCAAATTCGCGAACTGTGCGTCCTTTGGATATGCGTGCCAGATAAATGCCTGTACTGAGGGCAAAGGACATAAACCAGGCATAGAAGAAAATGGTCCAACCTTGGGGGAAGCCGGTCTGCAGGTGGGCATCCGTATACAGGCTCATCCGCATAAAATTATTCAGGGAAATACCTAAGGCATCAAAAAAATTGTTTAACATAAATGTTGTTGGCCCAACAAAAATAACAAAAATCAACAAGCCATATCCCAAATAAACCCGGACATTACTGAGAAAAGCAATCCCCTTTTCCAGGCCTGAATAAACGGAAACTGTGAAAATGATCGTCCAGATAATGATAATGGCTGCATCCAAGCCCAGGGTATGCTGAATGCCGGATATCTTGGTAATTAGTTCACTTATAATTGGAGTTCCTAAGCCAATTGAGGTACTAACCCCTGCTATAACTCCAATCATATAGAAGATATCAATGACCTTACCAACAGCTCCACTAGCCTGTTTTCCTAAGAAAGTTTCGCAGGCCGTACTTGGACGAAAAACCTCTTTCTTCTGAACAAAGAAAAAATAACCAAAAACAACCCCAATTGCTACATAAAGTCCATAACCGCCTATTCCCCAGTTAAAGAGACTGTAGGCCATGGACCAATCCCAAGCTCCGGGGGAAAAGGGCTCTAGCCCAAAGGGTGGTCCGGAGAGAAAGTAATAGAATTCGATGGTGGCCCAAAAAAAGATAGTGCCCGTGGTACCTGCCGTGAAGAGCATTCCCAGCCAGGTCAAGGTACTGAATTCCGGCTTTTCTTCCCCAAATCTCTTATTGGCATATTTGCCGAAAATGAAGTATAGGATTAGCCCTATGTTAGCTAGGACAAATATCTCGTAGGTCCAGCCAAGCTTACCGGTTACCACTGCGAATAGGCTGTTGACGGCATTATTACCTGCTTCCGGATTTATAACGATAAAAGCACAAATTAATACAATCGCCAGCAAGGGGGGCCAAAACAACATATGGTCGATTTGGGCTTGATTATCGGCTTTGGCTTTCATATTTATTACACCTCTGTTCTGCATATTTTTAAGCAAGAACAAACAATTACACCAGCAACTGTTTTAAGCATTTTTCTGTTCTGATGCCGGTATTAAATAACATCCCGTGATGCTATCAGATTCTATTTATCCTTATATTTTCTTAAGGCGGCATCTACATCTTTGTCTAAAACAGGTTCTGCGTATTCTTCAAGGAGTTTCTTCCAGCGGGCATTGGCTCTCTTTTCTGCCGTAAGAGAACCCTCTGCTTCCCACTGGGTGGGATTATTACGATCGCTCAGGATTGGACGGTAGAATTCTTTGCGGAAATGGTTGAAGGTATGGACATGGGTGAGGAATTGGCCCTGAGGACCAACCTCCTTGGTGACATCGAAGGCCAGGGTTTCTTCATTGACGACAACACCCTGATCAATACGGCGAATCATACCAATAATTTCATCGTCAAACATCATTTTTTCCAGTGAAATCGTGTTATAGG
Organism: Desulfosporosinus orientis DSM 765; assembly: GCF_000235605.1. Taxonomy (GTDB): domain Bacteria; phylum Bacillota; class Desulfitobacteriia; order Desulfitobacteriales; family Desulfitobacteriaceae; genus Desulfosporosinus; species Desulfosporosinus orientis. Next base: position 2,801,375 of record NC_016584.1, on the reverse strand, counting down.
TGTCGATGATACCGGCACTGTGAAGAATGAAATTGCCGCCGGCCATTTGGGCCATGCTCAAAGTAAGCATAGATTCGTATGCCGCCTGAGCATCCGCACATTTGCTGTCGGAAAGAGCACCGCTGATCCGACAGGGAAGATTATAGAATTTAGCTAACTGACCATTGATCAGTGAAAATACCGCATCTTCCGGAGTGCCAATCGCCAGAGAACCGTTGCTCATTTCGGCATTGGAAGAGGATGCAGAATAGATAATTGGAGTTCCTTCACTGACCAACTGGGCCAGAACGATACCTGCGAGAACTTCTGCATTCTGGAGGGCTACTGTACCGGCGACGGTGACAGGAGTCGTTGCCCCGGCGATGCAGAGTGAGTTCACTAACTGCGGCTGCCGGTATTCTGCATAGGCAATAATGGCCCCTGCCATTTTGTCATCGTAGCTAAGAGGGGTTAAGGTACAGGGAATGCCTACTGCAACGGGTTTTTCTTTGATCACTTCCAGACCGCCGAAAACGATTGCAGCCATTTCCAGGTTCCTTTTTGTCATCTCATAACCTAAAACTGTGGCCATCAAAGGTTTATCACTGTGTTTCAGTGTCTGATAAACCATCTCCAAACTACGAACCTCTACATCCACGTCTTGAGGCTCACAGGGAATGTGGCTCATGATGTCAATGTTATCCATTTTGTGTTCCAGTTTGCAGATGTTAATAAAATCTTCCAACTTTGCTAAACGGCGACCGTTGTCCATATCCATAACAAAGGGTGAGCCATAGGGACCAACATAGGCTGTTTTCTGCGTATTAATCAAAACATTCTTTTCAGGGTTCCTGGCGTAAAGGGTAAAGGAAGAGGGAGCTTTTTTTATTTCTCTTTCCACCATAGCTTTGGGAAAATAAACTCTTTGCCCATCAACCTTGGCCCCTCCCTTGGCCAGGATTTCCCGAGCCGGGGCGTAACTGAAAATCACTCCTACCTCTTCCATGATCCGTAAGCTTGTCTCATGAATTTGACCGATTTCATTCTGTGACAAAATCTGATACCTTTGCATAACTGAAGCCTCCTTAACTTTTTAATCTCAACCGCAGTTTAATATACGCAATATTCATGCCAGCAAAAAATTTATGAATAATGCCTTAATTTAGCTCTTAAGTTTAAACATTTGACTAAAATAGTTTATTTTTAAATACTATTGTTCAAAATTGTTTAGACTTTTTGAAAAGAAACAAGCCTGCCAAAAGAGGCAGGCTGTTTATCAAGCAATTTGTAAATTACTATCTATGTTATCTTATATTTTTTTATCCTATAAATAAGAGACTGACGATGCATTCCTAATTGCTTGGCGGTTTTGGATACATTCCCTTTATTCTCCATTAATGCTTGGATAATCTCTTCTTTTTCTTTCTCAAAAATCATTAAAAAGACGCTGGTCCTATCCGGTTCGGAATATTTAAGATGTTTATTGTTATCAATCGTCTTTTTTTGGATGTAACCACCAGTGGTGGCATTATTTCCGGAAAGCAGATAAGCAGGTAGATGTTTCATTCTAATTTTCCGATCGTAATCAGTAACTAAGTTCATGGCTGCTTCCAGACAATGCTTCAGCTGGCGGACATTACCGGGCCAGGAGAAATCCGAAAAGAATCTTAAAACTTCGTCATCGAGACCAATGATATGTTTTTGGAAGCTCTCATTGTACAACTTGATAAAATGGTTGGTTAGTAAAAACACATCACTTTTGCGGCTGACTAAGCTGGGGATCATAATATTCACCACGGCCACACGATAAAAAAGATCTTCCCGAATCTGTTCTTTACTGATTGCCTCCTCCGGGAAAACGTTGCTGCTGCTGATAATCCGGGCATTGATCTTGATTCGCTCTTTACTGCCAAGATGTTGAATTTCTTTTTCCTCCAAAGCCCGAAGCAGTTTTGCCTGGGAAAAGAGAGGCATGGAATTGATTTCGTCTAAAAACAAGGTGCCTCCTTCAGCCTCTTCAAAAAGGCCTTTCCGTTCCACCGCCCCGGTATAAATACCCTTAGAAGTACCAAAAAGGATGCTCTCCAGCAAAGTTTCCGGAATCGCTGCGCAATTGATGGCCAGAAAGGGGCCTTCTTTCCTGTTGCTGTTTTGATGGATACAGCGGGCAAAGAGTTCTTTCCCGCTGCCCGTTTCCCCGACGAGAAGAACTGGAGAATCACTTTTAGCCGCTCTTATTGCCATTTCCTTGCATTCCCTAAAAAGGGGGTGCTCTCCGATAAGGCGGTCCAAACCAACGATATCTTGGTGAGCTTTCTTGGGATCATCCCCATTTGGCAAATAAACTTTCTTTTGCAGACTGATATTTTGTTCTATTACCTCCATTAACTGAGTCATATCTTTTTGAATAGTATAGGCCCCCACTTTTTCCCCTTCAAAAAAAACAGGGCGGGCATTACAAATCTGATAAACCTCCCGGCCATTAACAATATAGCGAAAAGCTTTATTCACCACGGGTTTTTCCGTAGTCAAAGCCAGCAGCATCGGACTGGTTCTGTTATCTAAACCATAGGCATCCCCTATAGAGCGGCCATAAAGTTCGTCGTTGGTATACCCATCCAATCGCTCTGCCACTTTATTGATATAAAACAGACGGCCATTAACATCACAAAAATATACAGCTTCGTCAAGGCTTTCTAAAAGGTTACAAAAAAACGGAAATCGATTGATGATGTCCTTGAACCTAGTCTCCATACCTTCACCTCAATCCTATTACATTTAGTGCGAAGGGAATTAGAATAATTTCATTGTCATTTTATGGCTTATAGATAAATTCGTCAATATTTTATCTTACACGCCATAAAAATAAGTAATTTTTCAGAGAGGCTAAAGCAGGCTTAAATTCTCACATAATCCAATTGAAGTTTTGTGCCATTTCGTTCGGGCCAGGTGATATCCGGTCCCGTTTAAGACATTTTAATCGCAGGGGGCCATTGACTGATGCTCTTGGCCATGTTCTCCAGGAAGGCTTTGAGCTGCTTGCGCAGTCTCTCCTTCATCTCCTTGTCCTTCCTGGTTAGCACGGTCAACAACAGGGTGAGCTGCTCAAAGGAATTGTAAATATTGCTGCGGTGAAATTCAAACAGGGATTCGGCCTGCCGGGTATAGTATTCAGGATCGGCGTTTTCAAATCCTGAGGCTGTAAACTTGGGAAACTCGGGCACCGTTAAATCAGACGTGACGAGGACGGGAGCTGAGGAACGCGTGGAGGCGGAGCGTACTTTGGCCGGCACCGCTTCCGGAGCGGCTGGTTCCGCCATTTCGGAGACTTGAGGGGATTCGGGGAATTCGGTGCCTGGGACGGGTATGGGAGGGCCGGCGGCTGGGAGGTTTTGGGCCTCAGCCAGCGCTGCTTCTTTTGGGCTGTCGTCCGAATTCACTTCTTTGCCCGCGGCTCTCGTCCGTCCTGCCCGGAATTTTGACGCTGCCTCCTCCACCCGCTGCTCCAGGCTCCGGACCTGGTCGGCAAGGTCGCTGATTTTAGTGATCATGGTGTTCAGCGTCTTTTCCAGTTCGTCGATCTTCCGCAGGGCCTGATCGAGTTTCTGCAGAGACGGGGCGCGCTCCCCGTCTCCATCAGCCCCGGCAATTCCCACAGCCCGCTTAAGCTGCCGGGAAGACATGTTCCCGACATCGTTGTGGGCGATAAAGTCCGTCCGCAGTTCTTCCGGGACGTCGAGGAGGATGAGGGCGTTGGTGTAGGTCAAATTAGACAGCGCTGACCAATTTGGATCGGCTTCAAGATCAGGGGAAGCGCCATAGGCCTCATAAAGCTGAATCAACCGCCCGGCTGAGCGCTGGGAATAACGGACAGACTCCGCCAGCCATTGGCCCCATTCCCCGTGCCGGACCAGAGCCTTGGCTTCTTTCAGTCGCCCGCCGATCTCAATAGCGTTAGCCAGCAGAGCCCTTCCGGTCTGATAATTAATTGTATTTATTTCAGCCGCGATAATCCGCGGGGTGCGTTCCGCTGTGGGAGTCATTCGCGCATCGATCCTTCCTGGTTACTTTCTACACAATATGTGCCCGTGCTTAAGAAGGTGCGGACTTGCCGGAGGATACCCAGGAAGAAACAGCAGACCACAAGAATGGCGGCCGGTTAACAGCCGGCCGCCATTTTTGGTTTGATTTATTCAATTTGGGGTATGGACTGGACTTTTACCGAGTTTGCGCCGATATCAAAACATTTTAAGCAACAGGTGGGTCAAAAATATCTTCCGTCACTGTTTCTATGATTTTGGCATCCCGTTTGGCAACGAGGTCGCCGTCGGGAAGCTCAAAAATATTCTTTTCGATAAGGAGATCCATGACCTGCTCAACTTCCGCCTGGGTCAGGTCCGCCCTTGGCGAGGGCAGTGTCATGGAAAACGTGCCTCCGCCGGCGACGGTGAAGACGAGGCGAACAACTTTCTGAGTTGCCGTTGGCATGGATAATCACTTCCTTTCTATCTTGAATATTGACACACTATTCTTCAGTGAGAATATAACTGCTGTTGCGACGTATCTCTACGATGGGATATTCCAGTAAACTGAAAAGTGCTGTGGCAACCGCATAAACCTCTTCGATAGCAGCGCTTTCTTTTACTTTCGCCAGGGATTTCTGGCGGGTAAGGGGAAGGCCCTCGGCATTCAATCCGGTCTGATAGCGCACCACCATAGCCGTTTCAGCATGTGTTGAATTGATGGACATAATTTTCTCCTTTCGCATCTCAGCTTGGCAATAGTCTCTTATAGCAGCGGCAAACTCTTGTGAGTAAAAGCCAGTCCATGTTTCATCATATGAACTAGTTCGAAAACGGTGACAAACCCAAAATCAAAAGAAAAAGGTGCCGATTTCTCAACACCTTGCCCGGTTCCCGTTACACTTCCGGATTTATATTCTTTTGCCCCTGATAACTAAACGCAGACTCAACAATACTTTCCTGCTAATCTATTAATCCATGCCCCAACTTCTTTAGAGCCTGTAAATTGTAAAGGGAAAATCGGCAGATTTTTAAACATATTCTCTGACACGGCCTTCGCTTCTTACTTCAGTTCAATTGTAAACTGACAATTCTCCAGGAACTCCTCATCTTCAAACCTGCTTGTACAGGCATAATACCCTTTGCTGAGGTCAAGAAGCGGGAATACTTTCGTAAATTCGTCCGGGTGCGCCGCGTCCCTTCGAATATCATAATTCTTAGCTGCCACATTTTCCCCTGCAGCATTTTTAATGTATAAAGCTTTACCCTGATGATACGGCGCTTTTCCTGCGGCCGTGTAGCGGATTATCGTTTCTCCCTTCTCGTTGGCAATGTCCCGGATAATCAGTTTGCCCAGCTTTCCCTGAGGAAGCTCCAATGGGAAGTTACCATCTAAAACTCTGCTTTCGCTGGGAATTTCTATGGTTTGGACAACCTGAGTCTTCTGATCATTAGGCTTCAAGCTAACCTTAACCTCTTTGGGTAAAATATGAACATAAGGAATGACGGTAAGATAGTGGGGGATGCCATTGGTTTTTTCAAACTGCATCGATCCAGTAAAGGGGCCTATGCCATGCCGACTTGCACCTTTCGGCGCAAGCTCCACTCCCTGATCATCAAAAGCAATCCATGAGTAACGAGATCCCCTTTGGTCTATACTTTGATCCTTATAGACCCCGCTATAAAATATCGTCGTATCAATGGGAGAAAAAACCACTTTGTCGATGGTGATTACCTGATCCGGCAGATCAGCCTTAACCTTTGGATTAAAAACCTTGCTGTTTTTAATCAGCTCATCCTTTGACACAGAAAAAGCAAAATCCCAATTTCCCTTAACCCCTAATATTTCTTTGACATTGATATCAACCTTCAGCTTATTAATGATTGGAGAAGCAAGATAATCAAACTCACCGCTACCGACATAGGTAAAATCATCGGTAAATTCCCCTGTAGCACCGCCTCCATTTAAATTGCTGCCGTTAACCTTCGTAGACTCAAATATATCTGCCAAGCACAAATCTTTAGCCTCGATTTTGCCGTTACTTTCAATGGTATAACCTAAAATAATCTTGGTGTCGTCGGCCAGGGCCTCATTGATGGTCACTGTGATCCCCTGATCGGTCACACTTTTGTCCACCAGCTGGGAATAGGCCGCATAGTCCCCCTGATAGCCGAATTTATCACTAAACATCTGAAGAACGGAATTAACCAGAGGAATGTTCCTGGCCAGAACGGGAGATGTTGTTTCCAGGGCAATGACTGCCGCCAGCAAGAAAACCGCTGCTATGGAAGCGAGGCGCAGGATTTTCCATTTCCAAGACCGTGTGCTTCTGATTTTTCCTTTAAGCTTTTTCTTGATCCTTTTTCTTTGCCATTCCGGCACTTCATCCCCTGCGGGACCCAGCCCTTCCTCATCCAGCCGGAAATAATTTAACAGCTTTAAGATATCTTTTTCTTCCAACAGCAGATTCTTATCAAACATCAGAGCTTTTCTCCTTTCCAAAAGACCAGCTTTTCCTTCAAATACTGACGACCCCTGGATAGCCGTTTATCCACCACATTCCTGTCCACGGAAAAAGCCTTGGCTATGTTCTCTATTCCTTCGCCCAGAAAGTAGCGCCGGATAAAAATTTCCCGGTCTTCATCCTTCATATCATTGATGGCATTCATAAGTTCTTTTCTGTTTTCCTTTGTCACAACGATTTCTTCTGTTGAGGTCTCTTCATATATAGTTCCATCGCTGATACTTAGCCACTGACCTTGTTTATACATCTTCCTCTTACAATCAATCGCCTTATACTTTGCAATGGCTGCGATCCAGGATTTAAAATCCCCTTTTGTTTCATCAAAACTATGGATATTACACCACACCAGCCAAAAGACATCGTTCATACACTCTTCGCTTATTGCTTCACAGTCACTGGCCGGAAGCACGCTGCGTATCACTTTGTAAACCATGCTGCTGTAATGGTCTACTACAAATTCCAGGGCTCTTATATTTTTTCTTTTTATATTCGCTATAAAATTCAGATTATCCATTCTTGTTCCGCCACCCTCTTCAATCCCCAAAAAAACTCTTCATATATTAATACGAACAAAGGCAGTTTTTCTGACAAGATTTCAGTCCTAATAAAAAATAAAGGTTTTGTGTCCTGCCTCACAAACGCGGTCAATGCTATGTCTTTAAATAGATGCTGATTTACGGCGGCGATTCCTGCCGGCAGTTCTTAGGTGAAGTTTTATTCAGCAAAACGGACAAGCCAATCTTAAATTAACCCTAAATAGCTTAACTTCATTTTCCACCCATATTTGTCCTTCGTGGAGTTCGACAATACTTTTAGCAATGGCAAGTCCTAAGCCGGAGCCTCCCTGCTTGGAATTTCCATCCGCAAATACCTCCCTTGACGCCCGGTTAATCAGCAAGCCGTTGATGGCTATTTCATCATCACCGGGTTTTGTATCTTTACTGAAATGCTTGTACCTGCGCAGCTGGGACTTGACCCTCGCCGTGAGTTCCAAAGGATTGAAAGGCTTCGTCACATAGTCGTCCGCCCCCACATTCAATCCTAAAATCTTGTCGCTGTCCTCATTTTTGAGAAATATCTCAATGACTTCCCTGATATCTTTTTCATCATCAACTACTAAAACCTGACTCTTTTCCATGGGGTATTTTCCACTTCCTTTGGTAGATTTGGTTTAACCCGGCTGCCGCCAAAATAATTACCAAAGGCATGGCCGGATAGGCATATCGTTCAAAGGTAAAAAAGGGCAGATGCATTACATTAAATAGTACGATTACATGGAAAAGCAATCCTCCCTTTAAGCTCTTATGGGCTTTACCGAATAGGCTCCGGCATAAAGCTTAAGGCTCCGGGTCTCAACGGCCCATATACTTATGTAAACCAAAAGAAGCAGTAAGAATTTAAATGTGCATTCCGTCAATATGGTGTTGGCTGCAAATATTTCCACAACATATAAGGCGTCGAGAATGCATGCTATTAAGGCAGTCTTGCTTCCGAATACCTTCCTGCCGATAAGGAATATGAGATAGATGCTTGCCCCCTGAAGTATGGCCTGAAAAATCCTGAAGGCAGTCAACCCATCTATTTTTCCGAAAGTAATCATAAAAAACGAGAGGATAATCGTTAGTCCCGGCATCATATAGACCGTTGGTTCCTTAATATTTTCACAGCTGATAATGCCTATATCCATATAATTCCAGACGCTTCTAATATATTTCACATCATCATTGTCAAACTTCTCAAGGCTTCCCAAAAGAAATGAATCCCCGTATTTGATCACCGAAAATATGGCCGCTGTTAAAAATAGGATTTCCACTACGATCAAACTATTTTTGATGCTATTTTCTTCTGATTCTATACTGAACATGCTAAAACCTCCGCTATTTCCCTAGAAATACTATTAGATATTTTGACACTTCTTTTTAAAGAAACAGGAATAAAAATTATGAAGATTTAATAAACCTTAACTCTTATTTTGGAAATGATTTTTCAAAATAAAATCTCCTTTGTATGTCTGTTTATTAACTAAAGACAACAAAGAAGATTTTTTGCAACAAGCTTTGTTAGAATATAACAGAGACAGCTCAAACTAAAACATGTCCAAAAAATGGACAACTTTACCAATTTTTTGGACATGTTGATTATTTCACAGCGTTTATTCAGGTTGCAGGGAAAAAGGGCTCATACAGAGAAGAAAGTTAGGTTCAAGCCCAACGAAAAGCAGGAACACCCGTTGGTAAAAGGTCCCAAAGTGTCAGAAGGCTGGAGAAATGACTACGCAAGCTGCAGCGTAAAGCTTCTCGAAAATATGAACAATAAAGGAGGGAAGCCGTTTCGTCAAAACGTGCAGTATTTTAAAGGTTGAAAAGCAATTATTGCTTTTACAGACTTTTATATAGTTTTGGCAACGGCTGAGGTATTGGCAAATAAGCGAGCTTCGATAGTTCTCGTTATATTGGGATGGGCGGGAATTCTGGACACGATTTTCGTTCTTGGCTTTAATGGAGGTATCAATCTGGGAACCCTTCTGCCTGGTATCCTTGGTGCAGTCATGCTCCTTTGGAAATTTAAAGGAAACTATTTAAGGCAGCATTTTCCTAAAGATCACTTTATATGGCTTCGCCGGTTCCTTCGTCTAGGCACCTTGGCTCTCCTTACTTCATTTCTTCTTATTGAGAGTTTGCTTCTCTACAACACCCAAGACCCGGTGCCCGAGCAAGTGGATTACCTGATTATTCTCGGAGCGGGGCTGAATGGGGATAAACTCTCCTGGACTCTTTGGGAACGGGTTGATAAGGGTTTGAAAATTTTACAGGACCATAAGGATATGAAAGTCGTGGTTTCCGGAGGCAAAGGACCGGGAGAGTGGATCACAGAAGCCGAAGCTATGCAGCGCTACCTGGTGGAGCAAGGTATCGCCAAGGAACGGATTATCAAGGAAGAACGGGCAACAAGCACCATGGAGAATTTCCGTTATACCCGGGAGCTTCTTGGGCAACAGCCAGGTTATGAACCTACTGAACCTGTGCTGGTCATCACGAATGATTTCCATATGTTTCGTTCTAAGATTCTGGCCAAGCGCAATGGAATAAATCCAGTAGGCGTTCCTTCAGCGACTCCTTGGTATTTAAGGCCAAATGCTTACTTAAGAGAGTATTTTGCCGTTGTAAAGTCCTTGATCTTTGACCGGTAATTAGATGTTAACGGGGATTGAATTCTCATCTCTATAAAAACATATCAGTCAATGCTACCTTCAGGCCCTTGAAATATGCCGACTCAACATATTCATGGGCGCCTTTCTGAAAGGCAAAGCTGTCGGTTATTTCTTTTTTATCAAGTATATAAATATGTACCAGATTATTTTTCGGATCAACCATCCAGTATTCCTTAATGCCGCATTGCTTGTAGAGCTCCAGCTTTTTAAGGGTATCCTTACTTCTGGTGGAGGGTGAAAGGACTTCAACCACCAGAGTAGGAACTCCTTGGTACTTACCTTTTTTGTCCATTTTATCCCTGTCGCAGATAACGATGATATCGGGTTGAACAATACAAATGTTGTCCTCCGCCTTAAAAAGGGTAATATCAAAAGGCGCAGTAAGGGGGATACAATTGTTGTTTTTAAACCAATTATAAAAGGTGCCATGAATTTCGTTAACAGCATATTGGTGCTCGTAAGAGGGCGATGCAAGATTATATATGACGCCGTCAATCAGCTCAAACCGCTGCTCGGAAGCTTCCACGAGCTCCAGAAATTCCTCATAACTCACCCTTCCCTCACGAGTTTGATATTCTGCTACGCCTTCCGTCACAAGGCTTTTATTCGGGTAATCGCATGACAGTATTCTGGCAATATCCCTTCCGTTTTTGGTCACGATTATTTCTTCGTTGACCTCCACAAATTTTAAGTATTTACCAAAATTATTCTGTACTTCTGTCGAAGGAACTCTCATAATAATCCCTCCATTTTAACTATTTATATTCCATTATGTATATGTTTAGCTAATTGGTCAACAATTCTCTCTGAATTAGCTAATTTTTGGGCGCTGGGAATATCTTCGACAGTCTTTTGGTTGATAAGGAACAGCTCCTTAATCTGTGCTGAATTAATTTAACCACAGAACAAGGAGCTGTTTGGGAATCCCTCTTATGAACTTCTTCAAGTTTTACTTAATCTTCACTGCAGTGAACTAATATCAATACTAACCTGCTTCATTGTCCACTCTCCGGCAGCCATTCCTTTCGGCAGCCCTTTATATACTAAAGGTGTTTCCTCTCCATTTTCAGCGATTGCCACTCCACCACCCTGGGTATGAACCAGTTTCAAGGTCGGCGTGATAAAAAGGGTCTTCGCCCGGGGATCCAGATGATTGAAGGTCAGAACATACTCCATTTTAAGCATTTCGCCGCTGATTTTCCCCTGCCCTCCGTTCTCATTATAGGCATAAACATTACCTAAATCATCCTTGATTTCCCAAGCCATCTGCACCGAATTGACCAGATCACTGGGGACTTCCTCTGCATAGTAAAGAATTGTATTAATCGGGGTAGCCGAGAGGCGCTGCAAGCTAATGGCCACCTGCTGAGCCACATCCCGGTTTTCGGCAACATCCAGCACTTTATAATCAAGTGCCTTTAAGGATACACTGTAATTCAGCCGGCAGGCAGTAGTCTTCCTTTCTGCATCCCCTGATTCCTCATCCATGTTAGTCAGACCGGAAACACTCCAGCGGAAGGAAATCCTATCCCTGTTTTCCTTCTCACTAAAAAAGGTATAATTGCTCTGCCCTACATACACCCCGGGACTGACCATTTTCAGCCCCTCGCTCCCGGCGATGCCATCAGCGAAATCAACGTCTAAATTACTGTTCAGGAAGGGATTTTCCCCAAAATCCTGAGAGGTCTTGATAGTATAGGTCAGGGCTAGGGTTTTTCCGTCATAGACACCTTGATTCAGGGTCACCTCAATACCGTTATCCGCCTTGACCATATCAATATCCAGAGCACTTTCCTTGTATAAATCATAAACTCCGCTGCGCCCGGCATCTAAAAACCGGAAAATGTCACCTACAACAGGAACTTCCTTGGCATAGGCGGGAAAGGCCATCCCCAGGCCGCCGATACCTGCGGTCAGAATCACAATTGCGGCAGCCGCCGCCAGTGCCGTACTTCTTTTCCTTTTTTTCAAGCCGCCTGATTCTGATTGGGTAATCTTCTCCCTCACCATTTTTTTTACTCTGGCTCTTTCCAGTTCATCGCCTTCCACTTCTTGAAACTCACTCAGATCCACATCCATGTCGTTAAAAAGTTCATATATATCCTTCATTTTTACTTACCTCCATCTCCAAAACTCACGACACCTTTCACCAGTTGTTTTTTACCTCTGTAAATACGGTTATCCACCGCCGATTTAGTCAACCCCAATTTCTTGGAGATTTCTTCTGAAGACATACCCCAGAAGAATTTCATGATCAATATGTTCCGGTCAACGGGAGAAAAAAGGTTCAGCAATTTCTCCAGCTCCCGGATGCTCTCCTTTAAAAGCACATGCTCCTCCGCCGATTCTTCTGGCGGGAAGATGTCCATACTTTCCTTACCGGAGGAGGGAATTTCCAGGCGTTTTTTCTCGCGGCGATAAAAATCAATGGCCCTGTATTTCGCTATAGCACAAAGCCATTTGCGAAAATCCTCCTCGTTCTCGCCCTTGAATTTTTGGGCATTATGCCAAACAGTAAGAAACACATCGCTTATGCATTCCTCTGCCAGCTCCCGTCTTGCTAAGGGAAGCAAGATATGAGTGACTATCCCCTTCACCAAAGGGAAGTATTCATCCATCACAAATTCCAAAGCTTCTTCCCTTCCCTTTTTTAAGCGCTGTATGTAATTGCTCTGATCCGTCTTCATGGTTTCCCCCTTTTCTCTCTTTATTGTAAAAGCTTTTACACTCTATACAACGAAGGAGGATGCAATTTTTCGCAAAAAAATATAAAAATGTCGGGAGGGCAAGGGTTTTTACGTCTTCAATTTAAAAATTCGGCGGTTTTGAGATTGACTAATCTAGATTAATCGATCGCAAAACCGCCGAATTTTAAAGTTAGCTATGGCTTCCATACGAACAAACCGCAATGGAGCGAAGAAAATGTGTCAAGGGTGATGCGAGGGATGCCGAAGGCCTTTAAGCCGAGGATAGGCTCGCCATCTTCCCATTGACGCGGCAGAAGGAAAATCATCAGAAACTACATTATGCCACTATATCATCCAAATCCACTTGATAGTACGCACACTCAAACATCAAAGTCCGGGTGCGTTTATCATATACCATAAAGTTTTGACCCATATTTTCATCGGAACCCTTTTGCCAAAGCTCTATACCATAAATATTTGTTTCCTCCTGAGGAACCCATTCCTTTAAAGCCTCTTTTATCCGTTTAACTCCTTCAGTATCCTGATGAATTAAATTCTCAGGCCTTAAAGAATCAACTAATATTTGAAAATCCTCAGGGGTCAGAAACCTTTTCCTTTCTTCAGCCCCATTTTCCCTATTTATTGTCACGGAATTTATAACTCTAGCCCGGTCATAATTATTAATATCAGCTGATTCCCCAAATGCTTTTTTCAATAAATTCTCAAGCTCTGGATTAGCATAGTAAGCAATTCTTCCTCCGGCAACATGTTCTTCAAACAGTCCCTGGCCATAGCTTAATATTTTTGAGTACCATTTACCATCTATCTCATAACGAATCCACATTGTCAGATAGGAAGAATCCATTCTTTGTTCTTCGCTGCTAACTACCTGCTTTAATTCCATTTCCCGAATACCCTTGCCAAAATCATCCAAAAGAGGCTCTGTGAAGAAAATGGATTTAGCTACACCACTCGCTGACGATGTACCGTCAGCAAACATCAGCGAATCGCCTTCTCTATCTGTTCTGATTGTAATTTCCTTAGGGGCAGTACCTTCTGCTTTTTGCACCCAACTGACAGCATGGACTCTAAAGATGCCGGCGATCACCAAGGGCGCTATGATCAACAAAGAAATGGCTATTAAGTAGCTTTTTTTATAAAGCTTAAAGCTCCTTTTTTCCAGCACAACATTAAATAATAGATAAGCGAAAATGGCTAGTATTGCAGCTCCCATAATATCCACATAAATATCCGGAAGGTGACGGTCGTTAATTGGCGGTAATATTTTCACTAGATTATTTCGAATAAGACTGTGAAAGAGAGAAATGCTCAAGTAATACCCCAAAAAACCTGCTCCCAATAATGTGATAATTTTATCCCGTAAAACTTTAGTCATTTTTTCCTGCCTCCTAATACTTCCTTGATATATTCCAGCTTTTCAGGTGAAATCTGATAAGCTCTGCCATTTCTCACAATCATTTCACCACTATCCATATCCAAGTAAATGGGAATTGTTCCTCCTCCGGAAAAGTCTACCAGCATTTCGTAACCCTCTTTCTCCTGAGGATAGATCTTTCTTTCAACTTCCTTTGCTTCAGAGATTATTGTCACTAACTTTGAATATTTTTCATCTCTTAAAGCATCTTTGTCAATTCTCACCAACCAAGATGTACTATTTTTCTCTGCAGTATAAACGGTCATGGCTTTAATCCCTTCAAGGTTCTCAATTTTATCTAAGGCATGGTTATAGGCGCCGTACAGAATACCTGTCCAAACCAAGAAAATAATTAACCAGGTTAGAAGGAACTTAATAATATTCTTGCGGCGGAAAACCCTTTTATCACTCAAGAAATAACCAATAACTACAGCAATAAATGATGCAACAATAGCCGGGGTTATGGTAACTGCCAAAAATTCAAGAATGGGGTGGTAGGGGAAAAAGCCCATTTCTCCTTGATAAAAATAATTCATCCTTCCAAGTGGTAAGCTATTTCCCGAGAAAAAAATACCGAGAGCAAATTCCGCTAATTTATAAGGCAAAGCCATAATTGCTTTGGTTAAGAAAAAATCATCCTTGGTATAAAATCTGGAGAATATACCCAGAACAAATCCTAACAGGCCATATAGGGTAATTCGTCTCTTTCCTTTTATCCTGGCTTTGATTCTGCTAACCAAGACTTCGTCTTCCACCTCCAAAGGCTTTATTGCTAAACTTAGCTTATTATCAAGGTACTTATCCAATTCTCCCTGGCATTCTACGCAGCTCTCTAAATGGATTTCTATGGTTTCCATCTCCTTTTGAGGGAGCTTTTCTTCTAAATAGTCCTTTATTTTTTCTATATATAAACAGGCCATTTTAGAGTTCCTCCATTTCTTCATAAATTTTCTGAAACTCTCTTCTCGCTCTAAAAATACCGACTTTAACAGAGTTTAACTCCATCTCTGCAATATCGCTTATTTCTTTATAGGATAGATTCTGAATGTCCCGAAGGATTAAAAGCATCCGATATTTTTGACTGAGCTTATTTAAGGTGTTTTCAATAAGCTCTTTGGTTGCCATATTAATTGCATGTTCTTCCGGACTCATACCCCTATCTTCTAATTCCTTAACAAAAAATTCTATATTATCAATTGTCACTTTCCTCTTTTGCGCTTGGGCGTAGTCAAGATATGCATTCCTGGCTATTTTGTAAATCCAAGTCTTAAAACTAGACCTGTTCTCAAATTTCGCAATATTTAGGTATACCTTCAAGAAAACATCCTGGCATATTTCCTCAGCTGCCGGCCTATCTCCGGCAAGATAAAATATATAAGCGAATATGGGGTTTTTGTATTTCTTATATAAAGCAGAAAATTCAGCATCCAACATGAATCTTTCCTTTCACAGCTTACCGGTAAACCTCTTTCGCAATTATAGACTGTTTATCGCTTAAAAAGTTACACAAAAAAGTACTATCTCCTAAAATCATCAAGGGATAGTACCCATCTCGCTATCCACTTCCGTCTTGTTAATCATTGTAAGGCATTTTCGTTATAATTCGCCTAATTTTTATCAATTCCTGTTCCATAGAAGAATAATGAGGGGTTATAAGAGGTAGGATTGGTTTCCAAAACATTACCTCACAGTCCTCAGTTTAAAAAACCGGCGGTTTTGAGAGCGGCTAATCTAGCTTAGCCAAACTCAAAACCGCCGGTTTTTAAATCACCTTATAACACAGCTCACTATTTCCCAGAGCCCTTGCAAAGCTCCTCCTCTAACTAGAGTGTAAACATCTTTACGCTGCCCTGAAAGTCCGTGGCAATTTGAGCCAGGGAATTAGCAGACCTGCGGATTTCCTCCATAGACGCACTCTGTTCCTCTGTCCCGGCCACCACACTTTCAAGAATGCCTGCTATTTCCTTAGGAATGTTTGCAACTTCCATAATTGAAGAAACGATTGCATCTGGTAAGTGATCCTGCCATAACCAGCTGGATATCTTGCGTGATCATATTCATATGTTCCGTAATTAATTGTGCTGATTTAGATACTACTTCACAAAGAAACTCCCATTGGTCTTAGTAATTTCTACTTTAAATATTCTTCTTAAGACAATAAAAGTGGCTCCACCTAAAAGATGGAGCCACCGCAAATTCGCCTTTCGGCGAGGAAGTATTCAGTTCTTGAGGACGTTTTTAGAACAATCCCGTAATGACGCCGTCGGCATCAATGTCCATTCTTGTCGCTGCCGGACGTTTTGGCAAGCCGGGCATAGTCATGATTGCCCCTGTGACTGCAACGAGGAAGCCGGCGCCGGCAGAAAGCCGAAGTTCCCGTACTGTAATCGTGAAATCCGTGGGCCGTCCTAAGCGAGTGGCGTCGTCGGTAAGAGAGTACTGGGTCTTGGCCATGCAGATGGGCAAATTGCCATACCCTATCTCTTCGTATTTCTTAATGGAAGCTTGTGCGGCTTTATCGAAGATTACTCCATCTGCGCCATAGATATCTTTAGCTATTTTTTCGATTTTTTCTTGAATGGATAACTCTAATTCATAGAGAACTTTGAAGTTGGATTCTTTGTTTTCCAGAACAGAAAGCACTGTTTCTGCAAGCTCTATGCCGCCTTCTCCGCCTTTCATAAACACTTCGGAAAGGGCAACTTCTGCGCCTAACCCCTGACATCTCTCCCGCACTAAATTCAGTTCAGCTTCTGTATCTGATGGGAACCGGTTGATGGCGACAACTGCCGGAACCCCGAATTTGGCCATATTTTCAATATGCTTTTCAAGATTGACTACACCCCGGCCTAATGCTTCCAGGTTCTCTCCATCTAACTGGTCTTTAGGCACTCCACCGTTCATTTTTAAAGCACGAACTGTAGCCACAATCACGACAGCTTCCGGCTTTAAGCCACCAAAGCGGCATTTCAGGTCAAAGAATTTTTCTGCTCCCAGGTCAGCACCAAAGCCTGCCTCAGTGACGAGATAATCCGCCAGTTTCAGCCCCAGTTTTGTAGCCATAATACTGTTACAGCCATGAGCAATATTGGCAAAGGGTCCGCCATGGATAAATACAGGGGTATTTTCCAGAGTTTGAACAAGATTCGGTTTAATGGCGTCTTTCATGAGCAGAGCCATTGCCCCATCAGCTTCTAAATCGTGGGCAGTTACAGGTTTTCCTTCGTAAGTATAGGCCACAACAATTTTACCAAAGCGTTCTTTGAGATCCATTAAATCACTTGCCAAGCAAAGGATAGCCATGACTTCCGAGGCTACAGTAATATCATAACCGCTTTCCCGGGGTACTCCTTCCATTTTGCCGCCTAAACCCATGACGATTTTGCGGAGCGCACGGTCGTTCATGTCCACGACACGGCGGAATACCACTTGACGAGGGTCGATATTCAGGGGGTTTCCTTGTTGAATACTATTGTCTAACATCGCTGCCAAAAGACTATGGGCAGAGGTGATAGCATGAAAATCTCCGGTGAAATGGAGATTAATATCTTCCATAGGGACAACTTGAGCATACCCGCCTCCGGCAGCCCCGCCTTTAACTCCAAAACAAGGACCCAGGGAAGGTTCACGGACAGCAATCATCGCCTTCTTGCCCATTTTTGAGAGAGCCTGGCCTAAGCCCACGGTTGTTGTTGTTTTGCCTTCTCCGGCAGGGGTTGGATTAATAGCCGTGACTAAGATGAGCTTGCCGTTGGGCTTATCTTTTAAGCGGTTCCAGACACTCAGATTAACCTTGGCTTTATATTTGCCATAAAGTTCAACTTCATCCTCATGGAGATCAAGGTTATTGGCAATATCCTGGATGGGTTTCATAACAGCTGCTTGTGCAATTTCAATATCACTTTTCAAATCATTGTTACCTCACTTTACTATTAAATAACTCAAAAAACCAGGGAGATTTCACTTCTCACTCTTGCTATACTTCCATTAATCACTACAGTGATTAAGTGCTTAAGAAAGATTATCTTTCATCTTTCATTTTCAATTATAAAACAATTAAGTCAATTTATCATTGTGTATAAATTTAGATTATTTAAGCAATCTTTCGACGTTTTTGCACAATTCTTTTAAATTGTGTTGTAGAAAAAACAGACAAACTAGAATTAATCATGTAAGATTATAGACAACTTTAACTATTCCGCCTATGAATAAGATCATCAACCTTATTTGGAGGTATTTATATTGAACTTGAATATGCATATGCTCTTAGACGAATTCAGTGATCTGAATCCCGTATCTTTTCTTAACGATTCCATTGATCTTACCCTTAGTTCTATTGCCTGGATCAGCCCACAAGCTGTTTTTTCACCGGACACCCTATATTTAGGAAGTGCAGCTGACTTGATGGTTTATGATGGTAATTTAAAGGATGCAAATTTAATATCCCTTGGGGCATTGGATTCTGATTTTGCACTTCGGAATCAATGCAATATTATTAGTTTTACTGAGGCTTTAAGTATTGATCAAATCGCCAGCCTGATTTTTAAAATCCAAAAGAAATATGACGAGTGGAATAATCGCATGCTCTCCGCTATCGTCTCCAAACAACCCATGCAAAAATTTTTTGATATTGGTTTAGATGTAATTCATAACCCCATGATCCTGGTTGGACCATTAAATACACTGATTCTGGCAGTTGGTGAAATACCCGGTAATTGCAGTGATTCCATTTGGAGAGAACTTCTGGACCAAGGCTATGTTTCCTATGAACACCCTTTATACAATGAATTCTTAAAAGCAGCCTATAAATATCCCAACGAGGATCATCCTTTTACCGTAAAAATCCCTAAGCATAATTTTACCTACCTTATTTCCAATCTCTTTCAGGATGGAAAACGCAGCGGTGCCTTAATGCTTAATGAACTTAAGCATCCCTTTACAACCGGCCAGCTGACCCTTGTTAAGTATTTTGGCAGCATCCTTGAACAAGCCATTAAAAGCACTCCGGATTTTCAGATTCTTTCATCTAATGCTAACTCATTTGTTTATCAATTGCTGAAACATGTTTACCTGAAGGAAAATATTATTACCAATTGTCTGAAGTCGATAGGGTGGAAAGTATACGATGAATATTACTGTTTATATTTCATCCGTGATCACCGCAAACATGTCAAAGACGTCCTCATGGATGTTCTTTCCCATGAATTAAGTTGGGTCTTCCCTACTGCCATGATCTTGGATTATAAAAACGGCATTATTGTTATTTTGCGTAATTCTGATTTTCCCTTCGACCAGAACAATTTAAGAGCTAAACTATTATTATTAATTGAAAGGTTTTCCTTAACTATCGGTATCAGCTCGATTTTCTATGACTTTAAGAACTTAAAACGCCATTATGACGAATGCAATTTAGCCCTAAAATACGGCCAAGATGGTGATCAGGATACATCCGTTCATTTCTTTCAGGATTATGTGATAAGACATCTCACACGTTTTATATTTGTAGAAAATGGCAGGAACCAGTTCATTCATACAAAAATTGAATTACTTCACAAGTATGATCAGCGAAATAAAACTGACCTTGTTAAGACTTTACTCACCTATTTTCAATTTGGTCAAAGTAAATCCTTGGCTGCAGAACAAATGCATCTGCACAGAAATACACTGACCTATCGATTAGGGATTATTAACAAGTTGATTGGGATTGACTGCACTCATCGAATTATGGATGAAAATGAAATTCTTCATATCATGCTGTCCAGTAAATTTATCGAATATCAATCTGTGTAAATGCCGCTCAAGGGAGACCTCTGCCATGATGTCATAAGACAAAACAGCCCGCACATTTAAAATTTATGTGCGAGCTGTTCTCATCAAACTCAGTTTTTCCTTTATACACAATGGCGTCTGATACGTAAGGCCTGATTCAAATTAATCCGATTCAAGTTAAATGGTAGACATTTTGAGCTACCCAGTCCGGATCTACTTCTTTCCTGGCCACGCCGCTGTCCATGGCGGCTTTGGCAACAGCGGAGGCTACAGCAGGAGCAACCTGGGGGTTGAAGGCCTGGGGAATGACATACTCGGCATTCAGTTCCGCCGGACTGACTATTGCGGCAATAGCTTGGGCCGCCGCAATTTTCATTGGGCCATTAATCTCTGAAGCCTGGCAATCCAGGGTACCCCGGAAAATTCCGGGAAAAGCCAGGATATTGTTAATTTGGTTAGGATAATCTGAGCGGCCTGTTCCTACCACCGCCGCTCCGGCCTGCTTGGCTTCTTCCGGCATGATTTCCGGAACCGGATTGGCTTGAGCAAAGACAATGGCGTCTTTGGCCATTGATTTGATCATCTCCGGAGTCACCGTATTTCCCACGGATATGCCTATGAACACATCGGCATCCTGCAGGGCATCTGCCAGACTTCCCTTGACCATAAAGCGGTTTGTCTTTTGAGCAATTTCCTCTTTATATTTATTCATTCCCTCTTTGCGGCCCTCATAGATAGTTCCCTTAGTATCGCACATAATCACGTTCTGGAGACCGCAATCCATTAATAATTTAACGATGGCCATCCCGGCCGCGCCTGCTCCGCTGGTCACGATTTTGACTTTAGCCAGATCTTTTTTGACCACTTTCAGGGCATTAATTATTCCGGCTAAAGTAACCACAGCGGTGCCATGCTGATCATCGTGAAAAATAGGACCGTCATATATTTCCTTGAGCTTCTCTTCAATTTCAAAGCATTCCGGTGCTTTAATATCTTCCAGATTTACTCCTCCAAAAGTGGGCTCCAATAGTTTAGTTAGGGCTACGATTTCATCCGGGTTTTTGGTGTTCAGGCAAATCGGAAAGGCATCCACTCCGGCAAAGGTTTTAAAAAGGAGGGCTTTCCCTTCCATGACAGGCATTGCCGCCCGGGCGCCGATGTCCCCCAGTCCCAGAACGGCAGTGCCATTAGAAACTACGGCGATACAATTGGCCCGGTTGGTATACACATTGACCAGGCCGGGATCTTTGGCAATTTCCAGGCAAGGTTCCGCAACTCCCGGGGAATAGGCTAAGCTGAGGTCAGCGTAACTGCGGCAGGCTACCTTGCCTACAACTTCTATTTTTCCCCGATTTTCTGCGTGCAATTTGAGTGCATCCGTATTTAAAGACATGTGTAACACCTCTAATTATTCTAATTAATTTAGTTAAACTTTATCTTTTCAATCTCTTAATTTAAAACCTCTCCTGAAAAAATACATGATCTATCTCAACTTACATAAAAGATTATTTTGATTTAAATCTCGCCAAACTCTATTTTTTGCCCAGCTTGGCCTCGATTTCGGATTGGGCTGCGAGAATATCCAAAGCATTGTAATACACCGGAGTATCTACCAGTCTGTCTTTGAAAACAATGGCCGCCTTCCCCTGGGCAATAGCTTCTTCTTCAAAAGCTTTGGACACGTCCCGCGCCCATTGAACATCCGCAGGATCGGGAGCGTAAAGACGGTTTGAGGCTTCGACTAAATTGGGATGGACGATCATCCGGCCTTTATACCCCATTTGGCGTCCTTCCGCCACGTTGCGCTCATACCCGGGAATATCCCGATAAGCGAGAAACGGTGCATCAATGGCCAGGATCCGGGCAGCACGGGCCGCAACCGCCAGATAGCCCCTGGCAAACTGCTGCTCCACCGCCTCCGACGTCAATTTCACCTGCATATCCCGGGTGTAATCAACAGCACCAAAAATCGCGGCTACAACACGAGGGCTGGCTGCACAAGACTCATAGGCTTTAACAATCCCTACTGCTGTTTCAATCAGCAGGCAGATCTTTACACTGCCTACATCCAGCCCACGCTCCCGTTCCAGCTCTTCCAGCCTCCAGTCTAAACGCTGAACATCTGGAGCGCCGCTGACCTTAGTCAGATTGATTCCGCACAGGCCTGGATAGACTACCGCTTCCAAATCGGAATTGGTCAGATTGGTTTCCCAGGCATTGACTCTGACCCAGGCTTCTAAGCCGGCGGATCCGGCATATTGAATATTTTCCCGAACCATTTGCCGCGCTTTTTCTTTCTCAGCAGGAGGGACCAAATCCTCAAGATCCAGGACGATCACATCGGCCTGAAAAGTTAAAGCTTCATCCAGAGCTTTCTTGTCGTTGCCCGGAACATAGAGCATCGATCTCATGACAGTCATTATCTTATCCCCCTAATATTTAAAAGTTTACAAGCGCTTGCGTTATCTTCATCCTATCTGTCTCCTTTCCTTTAGTAAAATACTTGTTTGGAATAAGGTGCATTCAGGAAAGGAATAATTGGACAGCAAAAAACATCCCCGCCCTGATTCGGCTCTGTAATGAGCCTTCATCATCTGGCAGAGGGTGTTTATTCGTTAAAGGAATGCTGTATGCCTAATAGTATCTATACTCCATGACAAAACCCTATTTGCCCAAACGCGGATAATGTATAATACAAGTATTACAGCCAAATAAAGAAGCAAAAAAAACGAGGTGAATTATGTGGAAAATGAGTCCAATAACCAACACACTCGTATCATTAATTCATTTCACTCGGTTTTTGGAAGCGAAAAACTCCTTGCCCAAGTAATTGATTTTTTTCCTTACTCAATCCAGGTTTACTCCCCTGACGGCACATCGGTGCTGGTCAATCAGGCACTCCTCAAAGAATATCATATCCCCAGCCCGGATATGATCGTCGGTAAATACAATATTTTCAAAGACCCTGCCATTGCCGGAACAAACCTTATCCATTCGGTAAAGCGCGCTTTTCAAGGAGAAACGATTTTTTTGACGGACATAAAGGTACCCTTTGAGGATATCACCCAGCGGTACGGCATTAATGATTTAGATATAGAAGCCCTTTATCAGGATATCACGATTTTTCCTATTCTGAATAGCGAAAACCAGATCTCCTATATCGTGGCACTTCTTATTAACAGACGAGTCTACCAGGGAAAAAATGAAATTATCCGGGCCAAAGAGTACATAGAAAGTCATTGGCTTGATACCTTTGTTGCCGGTGAAGTCGCCAAAGCTGCAGGCCTCAGCAAAACTCACTTCACAAGGCTATTTAAAAAACATACCGGCATGACCCCACACGATTATTACACAAATTATAAAATCAACAAGCTAAAAGAAAAATTATCCGATTTCAATCTTTCTGTAGCTCAAGCCTTTGCAATCTGCGGCCTGGATTACAATGGCCATTTTGCCAGGGTCTTTAAAGAAAAAGTAGGCCTTTCACCAGCTCAATACCGGAATACCGTCAATTCTTAATAACCGTCTCTTCTGCAGAAACAGGTCTTTGGAGCTTAAACAAAGACCTGTTTTTTAGATGGTATTTTTCTTACTAAGAAAAGTTTTATATCACCTATCCCAATGAACAGCTTTTTAATAATGTTGATGTAAGCGTACGTGAAAAAACTAATCATCGAGGAGGATTAACTTCATGAAAAAAAGAACCTGGAAAACCCTTATATCTTTGGCCGCTTCATTGATCATAAGCGCCGTCCTTTCTGTCCCTGCTTTGGCCGCACTTCCTGCCGGAGTCCCCGAAACAATTGTGCCGCCCGTGGCAGAAAAAATTGAGCTGAAGAAGGCGGACAACGGCAAACCCTATTTTCTTCTGGAGGTAAAAGTCCCCCAAAGCATTCTGGAACTTGACCAAACCCGTCCCACCGATGGCGCTGTATTTCTCGACTACTATCTAAGTGTGGATAAAGGAGAATTTAAAAAATGGGATGGAGGATATCTGGACCTCATTACAGAAGATGAAATGGCAGCCGTACCCGAAAAACCCGGCAATTACCTGGTCGCCCTTTATCCTGTAGAAGTCGAAAACATGGCGCCTTTGGACATTTCGGCCCATACTTATGATGTGAAACTGCAATTCTATTACCAGTACTATTATGGGGAAGGCCCCGGTGAATGGGACTATATCTATTCCCCCTTCTCCAATCAGATAACAATTGGAGCTGTTGCCGTTGAAAAGCCAGCAGAGCAGCCGGCAGCTAATCAACCAGTTCAACCGGTACTAACAGAACAAAAGCCTCAAAGTCAGACTCCTTCAGCATCCGGCTCCTCCTCAGCCCCGGCAACAAAGCAGGCGGAGCCCAAGCTGGACGATGTCCCTAAAACCGGCGATAACAGCCCCGCCAATCCGGTACTTCCCGCAGCTTTCCTTTGCCTGGGAGGGGCGGCAGGCATCTTTGTTAAACGGGCCTTCAGCAAAGCATAGAGGCGACAACATCAAACAACAGAAAGTAAAAAGGCGGTGACCATATGAAGGTATCATTCCGGATTATTGCCGCTCTTTCCTCTCTGCTCTTTCTTTTAAGCGCAGGAATTTATTTAAACTATTATATTGACCTGCAGTTACTGCACAAAGAAATGAAGGCGCTGCGGGAAAGTAAACAAGCCATTGCAGCGTCGCCAGGCGAAGGATCAAAACTCGCCCCCCTTTACGAACAAAACAACGACATTGTCGGCTGGCTCTCCATTGAGGGCACATCCATTGATTATCCCGTAATGCAGACACCTGAGAACGAGGTATATTATCTGGATAAAGACTTTACTAAAAAAGATAACCGAAACGGCCTACCGATTTTGGACACAGCCTGTGACTTTATCCGTCCCAGCGATAATCTGATTATTCACGGGCACAACATGAAAAACGGTATGATGTTTGCCGAGCTCTTAGCTTATGAAGATGAAGGGTTTTGCCGGGAGCATCCCTTCATCCACTTTGATACCCTCTATCGTCCCAACTGCTACCGGGTTGTGGCAGTTTTTTATTCTCAAGTATACTACAGCACCGATCAGGTATTTAAATACTATCAGTTCACAGAGGCTGGAAGTAGAGAGAACTTTAATCAATTTATAAATAATATCCGCTCCCTCTCCCTGTACGATACCGGAGTTATTCCCGCATATGGCGACAAGCTTCTTACTCTATCCACCTGCAGCTATCATACGGAAAACGGACGCTTTGTCGTAGTAGCTAGAAGAGAAGCGGACTCTGCCACCTAATGGACATATCATCCGAATTAGCTGTTTCAATCAACAGGCAGATCTTTACACTGTAGAAGATGTTTATTCGTTAAAGGAATGCAGTGTATGCCTAATAAGTATTTCACAGCAGGGACAGCAGCGTTTACTATGAACTTTAAGAATAACCAATAGGCAAATATATTCCGGGGAGGATATGTCGTATGAATGAAGCAATCCGCCAATATATGAAAGTAGGTCTGGTCCATTTTATGGCGTATCCCGCCACGATCAACGGTGATGGCCCCATCCTCAAAACTTTAAGAGAGATTGCCCTGGACGATTACTTTGAAGTAGTTGAGATTACCCCGCTCAGGGACCGGGAAATCAGAAAACAAGTAAAAAAGATAGTGGACACTGCCCATCTGGAACTCTCTTACGCCGGGATGCCCGGGCAAAAGAAAACAAGCCGGAATATTAACGACCTCAACGAGAATTTACGGCTTCAGGCCTTGGCTGACCTAAAAAAAGAAATTGATGAAGCCTATGAAATGGGAGCCCAAACCTACGCTTTTATGAGCGGCAGGTATAGGGAAGACAGAAAAGAAGAAGCTTTGCTGGCTCTCATTCAATCCACCAAGGAATTATGCGCCTATGCCCGGGCCAAGGGGAAAATGCAAATTGCCCTGGAAGTCTTCGACTATGACATAGAAAATTACTCCCTAATCGGGCCCGTTGAGCTGGCCAAGCGCTATGCCCAAGCTGTACGTGAGGAATATGATCATTTCGGCTTATTGGTGGATTTAAGCCACCTGCCTCAGCTGCGGGAAACTCCGGCAGAATCCCTAATTCCCGTTAAGGATTATATCATTCAAGCCCACATGGGCAATGCTGTTATCAAGGATAAATCAAGTCCCGCCTACGGAGACGCCCACCCCAGATTCGGCTTTCCCGGCAGTGAACATGATGTTGAAGAATTAACCGCTTATCTCCGCGTCCTCCTTTCCATCGGCTTTTTAAACAAAGAAAACCGGCCCATCGTCAGCCTTGAGGTTAAACCTGCCGCCGACGAGGATCCCGGTTTGGTCATAGCCAATGCCAAAAGGGTTTTAAATCTGGCCTGGGACAGAGTCTGAAACAAACGCCAAAAACCGGCGCGCAGCATGAGAGAGATACCGGTTTCTTTTCCAAGTCAATGCTAATTCCAGGAATAATTGAGAATCGGAAAACGGGCGGACGGCAATGATTTCGGGATCAAAGTCTTTACAGATTTTACTGGGCAGGAGGGCTAAACCCAGTTTGGCTGTCACCATTTGGGTCATTAACTCGCGCTGGGTAGTCTCAAAGGCAATTTCCGGAATAAAGCCGGCCCTTTTGCACCCGTTAATAATCTGGTCATGAAGCTTGTAATAGCTGTTATAGATAATCAGCTGCTCCCCTTTCAGGTCTGCATAATCCACGTGCCCGCGTTTCGCTAAAGGATGGGTGGGATGCATCATGATTCTGTGGGGATCTTGTTCAAACCAGATCCATTCAAAAAGATCACTGTCTTCGGGGGTAAAGATCCCAAAGTCCAACAAACCCTCCTGAAGAGACGCTTCAATCTGTTTGGGACCATACTCATAAAGCTGTATATGGATTTTCGGAAAATGACTCTTAAAAGCGCCCAGCATATGGGAAAATGCAGTCACCGCCGTAAGCGGAGGCAATCCGATATGGACTTTGCCTGTCTGCAGTTTTTCAAGCCCGTCCAGTTGGGCATGAATATTTCTGAAAGAGGCCACAATCTGCTGTGCCTGTTCAAGAATGGCTTCACCGGCATCGGTTAGCTCAACATATTTCGTGCTGCGGTAAAATAAGGTCTTGCCCAGCTCCGCCTCCAAATCCTTGATCGCTTTGCTGATAGTCGGCTGAGAGATATGAGTAACTTCAGCCGCCTTACTGAAACTTTTGTGACGCGCAACTTCCATTAAATACTCTAAATGCCTTATCTCCACAGGTCCACTGCCTTTCTCTTAGAAATTTATTGCTCACCTTTTGAAATCTTCCGCGGCTCAGCTGATAATTGCTTTTATTATATACGACAATTTAAAATGGAGAAATGCAATGTTTTCTTTTTTTGACTTTGGCTAACCAAAGGGCTGAAACATACTAACACTACCCATTTAAAAAATCGGCGGTTTTGAGATGGACTAATCTAGATTAGCCAGACTCAAAACCGCCGATTTTTAAACTCCTTTAATAAGTTCGCCATCCCATCCACTGCTATAGCTTAGCTTTGAAGCGATCATAGCGAAAATCACTGACATCCAGAGCGGGCGCTTCGCCCACAGCCATCTGAGCCAGCAGAGTTCCTACGACAGGAGCGATTCCAAAGCCATGCCCGCTAAAGGCACAGGCCAGAATAAGTCCGGGCACCTCTTCAACCTGACTGATCACCGGAACGTGATCCGCACAGACATCAATCCAGCCCGCCCATGTTCTGACGATTTTAGCCTCGGCGAGACAAGGGAAATAGTTCATAATACCCCGGCAGATGCAGGGTGCGGTGATACTGTTGGTAACCGGAGTACCGTTATCCTTATTCACGTCCTCTAAACCTGAGGTGCCGCCGAAGACAAAAGAACCATGAGAGCTTTGATGCCCATAAAAGTCGGCAGCTGCCGTGCCCAGCATCTGATAAAACATGGCGGGCTGGGCTTCCGTCACCAGGACTTCCAGCAAAGCCTTGGTCATGGGCACGTCAATACCCACACTTGCGGCAATATCCCGGCTCTCATACCCCGCTGCTAAAATAATTCTCTCACCCTCATAAACATCCTCAGTGGTCACCACTTGTCTGGCCTGCCCTTTAACTTTCTTAATCCCAGTCACTTCTGCACCGCTGATGAACCTGACGCCCAATTCTCTTGCTTTGCGGTAATAGGCCAGAGTTGCCAGGAGGGGATTGGCATGCCCGTCCGTTGGGCACCAGCTGGCACCGCCGACCTCGTCGGAGAGATAAGGATTGATGGCCTTAGCCTCTGTTTTATCAATCATCTTTACATCTAAACCCAAGGCAACAGCCCGCTCCGTAAGTCCTGCCAAAATTTTAAGATGGTTTTCGCTTTTGCCTAGGCGCAGGTTGCCTTGCTGGTAATACTCCACGTCCATTCCCAATTCTTCGGAAAGAGCGGGCCATAAATGCTTGACGCCATACATGGCTAAGGGTAATTCCCGTTTATCCCGCCCTGATTGCCTTACACCGCCGCCGTTTCTGCTGGAACCGCCGTTGCCCAAAGCATCACTTTTCTCCAGAACGATCACGGAACAACCCTTTTTGGCTAAATAGTAAGCGGTGGAATTGCCGATAATCCCTCCGCCGATGATAATCACATCTGCGCAATACCCCATTACCTATCAGACCTCCTTCCGTTCATTTCCCAAAACTTTCATGGGGATAGGACGCATAGGAGCCCTGGCTGGTGCCGGCTCTATCTCCAGAGGGGATATCCCCAGTTCAGCGGCGATAATTCCTTTAACCAGTCTGGAGCAGGTCTGTCCCTGACAAAGCCCCATACCGGCCCTTAAATATCTGCGGATTTCCGACAGGGTGAACATGCCGTCATGAATTGCCTGGCGGATTTCCCCTTTGCTGATTTCCTCACAGCGGCAGATAATCAGGTCATCATCCCCCCGGGGAACATACTTGCCAATATCCGTTAAACGATCCTTTATTTTGCCCATAGCTCTGCCTCCAAACCCCGGAAAAACCGGACCTTCATTGCCACCTCAGCGGGAACTTTGATCGTGAGCAAATTCGTATGATCAAATGCCTGGGCAGCTTTTACATTCGTAACCTCTGCCCGGCACACTTCCCTGCCTCCCCGGTCCAAGGCTATCCCCTCATCTCCCGCTGCCGGAAGAGGTAAAAACTCATAGGGCAGGGTTATGGAGGCCCAGCCCGGTTCATAGTCTTCGTTGACAAGAAAGATGGCCTGACCGGGACAGGAGGCCACACACAGGCCGCAGCCGCTGCATTCTTTTTCCGGATCAATGGCGGGAAGAGCAGAAATTTTCTCCCCAATGACGATGCACTTTTTCGGACAGGCACTCTGACAGGGGTTACAAGGAATATTCTGGGTACATTCAATGACGGGATGAATTCCCGCGGCTTTGCTGACACCGGGAAAACGCAGGATTTCAGGCTCATCCAGATATCCTTTTCTGAGCAGATTATGGGAAACAGCAATTCCCTCCTCCGTTTCAGCAATAACCTTGCCTCTGTTTTCCGGGGCAAACATTCCTTCCCGCAAACTTTGCAGAGCCTTTTTCAGTTCATTTACTGCGGCCCCCAGCTCCTCCGCCGTGATAAAACCCAGGTAGTTTGCGGCAGCGAGACCGGAAATTCGGCCTTCGATCATAGCGGAACTGGCTTCTTCAATGCCTGAAACATCACCGGCGGCAAAGATTCCCGGGACACTGGTTTCCCCCCTGGCAGTGCAGACCGGTACAAACCCGCCTGGGGTATCCTGCATATTGCAGCCGGCCATGCTGAGGAGCTGAGACATGGGTGACAGACCAACAGCCAGGCAAATAGTGTCTACCTCAAAATGTTTCTCCGTGCCGGGAATGACCTGCCAGGTACGGTCAACCTCACCGATGCTGACGCCGGTCACAGACTCTTCCCCTTCAGCTTTGATAATTGTATGAGAAAGGTAAAAGGGCACGCCGCACCTGGCCACTTTCGAAGCATGAACACCGTATCCCCCCACCTGAGAGGCCGCGTCCACCAGGGCTTCCACTTCACAGCCGGCCTGCATAAGCTGAAAGCTTACCACCAGCCCCACGTTTCCGGAGCCCAGCATCAGGACACGGTTCCCCGGTTTAACACTATGCAGGTTCATCATAGTTTGGGCCGCGCCGGCACCAATAACGCCAGGCAAGGTCCAGCCTGGAAAGGGCACCATATTTTCCGAGGCTCCCGTTGCGACTATGACAGCATCCCCTTTATAATGAAGGATTTCAGTTCCGATTTGCACAGTGATTTCTTTATCCATGTACAAGCCGATTACTATCGCATTTAAAATGACTTCAACACCGTAATCGTTGGCTTCTTTTAATAACTCTTCACCGATTTTAAAGCCCCGGATCTTGGCCTTATGCTCCTTGGAACCGAAAAATTTATGAATTTGCTTAAAAAGCTGGCCGCCGGGTTTAGGGTTTTCATCAAAGACAATCGCCTTGACTCCCCGCTTGGCAGCTTCAATCGCGGCTGATAAACCCGCCGGACCGGCCCCAATAATGATTAAATCGTATCGTTTCATCCTTTCACCCCTCTCTTACTGCTCCTTTGCCCTTAACCCGTATTGAGTCTGAACCTTCATTCCGGCTTCTAAAGGTGTAATGCAGGTTCTGACATTCGGCTGTCCGTTGACCACCATGACACAGTCGGTGCATCTGCCGATTGCACAAAAAACGCCTCTGGGCTGATGATGTTTTTTCGTATAACGGTGGATAAGGACACCGGCAGCTTCCAGGGCCATGGCAATTGGCTCCCCCTCCAGGCCGGTTATTGTTTTTCCGTCATAGCTGAATTCAATGGTTCTTTTTTCAGCTGGTTTTCCCAGGATGGGATGTTCCGTGATTCTCATAATTTTTACCCCCCTTGACGTGTTCCCTTAGGCTAAATAAGGAGTTTCCCACAGGTTCAATTTTGTTCCGATTCCTTTAGCCAAAGCGTTTCGGTAGACAATAGTCCCCCAGGCAACATCCTCGATGGGCATACCCCCTACGGAATAGATCACGATTTCATTTTCTTTTCTGTGCACAGGAACCGTGCCCATTAAGATATCCCCTAAATCGTCAATCTGGTCTTTCCTCATCTTGCCTTCAGCAATCAAATCCATGCAATGTACGGCAGGAATGGGAATGGAATGGTAAGCCGGGAACTCCATTTCTTCCGCCCATGCTTCATATAATTGGATATTATCTGCTACATTCCTGGCCCGGTTTAAGATAAAATCATCATCAAATCTGGCAGACGCCGGACAGCAAAGTACAGCCCCTGGTTTAATCCAGTCCTCCTGAATATAGGGGTAGACGCTGGGATCCCCCGTAGGACTGGATGTAGCTACACTGACAATATCTGCATCCCTTACGGCTTCTTCTTCAGTTTGAACAATTCGTATATCTTTAACGGTGGGATATTTCTCTTGCACATATTGAATAAAGCTGTCCACGGATATCCGGCTTCTTCCTTTAATCTTTACGGTTTCAATACCGGGTCTGGTTGCCATGGCCGCATCAAAGGCCGTCTTGCTCATAACGCCAGGGCCGATGATTCCCACAACTTTGGAGTCTTCCCGGGCGAAATATTTGATTCCCACCCCGGGAACAGCTCCCGTTCGGTAAGCACTTAAGATATTGGCCGACATGTAGGCTAAGGGCGCCCCGGTGTCTTTATCATTTAAAGTAAGCATTAAGATGGATCGGGGCAGGCCTTTTTCTCTGTTTTCTACATTAGAACCGTACCACTTCATACCAGCCATATCGAACTTCCCGCCCAGGTAGGCGGGCATAGCCATAAATCTTCGGTCCGGCCCATTCTTCGGCATGTTAGGGAAGGGGGAACTATCCGGGAAGGTCATCATGACGCCGTGGGAATTGGCATTGGCACCACCCATGCGGTAATCCCCTGTTTTTAATAACTTAAACATTTCTTCCATGGCCTCTACACAGCCTGCCATATCGGTAACGCCTGCCCTGATCATGTCTTCTTCATTCAGATAGATGAAATCAATCTTTGGGTTTGCCATTTTTGAATCCTCCTGTTTTTCATTTATTTAAGGAAAGAGTGTTTCCTAACCGGCTGGTTAAATTTTTTTACACCCGATGACAGCTTCCAATTCTATTTCCACCAACTGTGTCGGACGGTTTAATTTTGGTGTTTCCACCATGGTAAACAAAGGGCCTATGTCTTTAAAAAATTCTGAGAAGGCATCACCAGTTTCTGGCGCAAATTTCATGTCTGTCACATAGGCTTTAATCTTAATGACATCTTCCGGCTTCGCCTCTGCCCTTTCCAAAAGATCCATAAACTTACTAAATATATATTTAGCCTGTTCATAAGCTGTTTCTCCAGATACAGAACCATCCGGCTGCACCGCCGTGGTACCGCCAATGTACACATGGTCTCCGACTTTGACCATTCTGGAGTATCCGATCCTCCCTTCCAAAGGCGCTCCGGAGGAATAGTTGATTCTCTTCATTGATCCGCCTCCCTTTACATAAAATGAAAGTCTTACGATTGGTTTTTATCGCAAGACTTCTTTGTCGTTGGTGTTTTATATTCTATAGACATTTCCTCTTTGCGCATTGTAAAAATCGGAACATCAACAAAAGCACTGCTGTTCCGATTTTTACAATTATCCAGAAAAAAAAGGGAGTAGTATCGTGAATTATAATATAAAAGGAGGAAGTTATGGAAAGAGCCTATGATCCTTATGAAAATGTTGTCACAGTACTCGAACAGGCTATGGATGTGGGAAACATCGACAGATCAATGTTCGAGATCATTAAGAACCCGCAGCGAGCGGTCATTGTCTACCTACCGGTGGAAATGGACGACGGAACCGTGCGTGTATTTGAGGGCTACCGGGTTCAGCACTCCAACATCAGAGGACCGTTCAAGGGCGGTGTCCGCTATCATCAAGACTGCGACCTAAACGAAACAATGGCTCTGTCCACTTGGATGTCCCTCAAATGTGCCGTAGTGAATATACCCTTCGGCGGAGCGAAGGGCGGGATTAAGGTGGATCCCAAAACACTATCAAAACAAGAGCTGCGTCGTCTGACACGTAGATATACCTATGCCATTGAGCCAATCATCGGCGCAGATTCGGATATTCCCGCACCCGATGTGAACACCAACAGTCAGACGATGGCCTGGATTCTAGATACCTACAGTATGCTCAAGGGCAAGCCCTGTCCGGGTGTGGTAACGGGCAAGCCGGTGGAACTAGGCGGTTCAAGGGGACGAGAATCTGCCACCGGCCGCGGCGTTGTCATCAGCAGTAAGCTGATTCTAGAACAAATGGGGGAAACATTGTCCGGAGTGAGAGTTGCTATCCAGGGAATGGGAAATGTGGGAGCAAACGCGGCGCGTATTTTTCATCACAGAGGGGCAAAAGTTATCGCCATTAGTGATATATCCGGCGGTCTATATTGCAGCGATGGTCTAGACATAGATCTAATCTCGGACTTTGTCACAGATGGAGAAAATTTACTAAAGGACTATAACGCACCTGGTGTAACCCATATCTCTAACCGGGAATTGTTGCTATGTGAATGCGACATTCTGGTTCCATCAGCTATGGAGAATCAGATTAATGAAGAGCTGGCTCAAAAAATAAAATGCCGATTTATCGTCGAAGGAGCCAACGGTCCTACCACAGCGGCGGCAGACACTATTCTGTCAGAGCGGGGCATCAACCTCGTACCGGATGTTTTTGCCAATAGCGGCGGTGTTATCGTGTCCTACTTTGAGTGGGTCCAGAACATCCAGACACTGACCTGGGAACGGGACCAAGTCAATGAGATGCTGGAGGGTATTATGACCAAGGCTTTTTATGAAATATTGAAGGAAGTCGAGGTCTCCAAATGCAGCCTGCGCATGGCGGCCTATATTCTGGCAATTCGCCGTCTTCTATATGCAGAAGAGATTAAGGGTATTTTTCCCTAAAAACATTGACTCGGATTTATATTTTTAGTTCCGATTTTTACAATGAAAGGTTCCAACGATTTGCTAAAATATCAACATGAAAAAAGTTATGGGCAAGGGCGCTCTGCGGTAAGTAGAGTGCCCTTTTTATATCACTAAAAATAATAATGAAAGAGGTTGGAGAAAATGAAACTAGAAAACAGTATACAACCGACGTTAAAACGAACACTTCAAACAAGAGACTTGGTTATCTATGGATTGGTGTTTATGATACCAATGGCACCGGCGGCTATGTATGGAACGTTTCTGGGACCAGCCGGCGGAATGGTGGCACTTTGCTATTTGATCGGGATGATAGCAATGTTCTTCACGGGGATGAGCTATCGCACGATGTCGCAAAAATATCCAATGGCAGGTTCAGTATATGTATATGTACAGAAGGGTGTTTCTGCTCCACTGGGATTTCTGACCGGCTGGTCCATCCTGCTGGACTACTTTTTGCTTCCCGCTACGGTTGTCATTATTGGCAGTTCCTTTGCCAATGCTTTGATTCCCTCTATCCCTCTTTGGATATGGGTCATTGGTTTCATAATTCTCAGTACGGTCATCAATATCATTGGTATTGATCTGATGTCCAAGTGCAGTTGGATTTTATTTGCTCTGCAAATCATTGTCATCCTGGTCTTTCTTGCCTGTGTCATCCACCTTTGGCTTAATGGCACCATAAAGTTTAACACTATTTCTTTTTACAATCCTGCCCAGTTTAATATGTCAGGTGTACTCCAGGCAACGGGTATTGTCATTTTGAGTTATCTTGGTTTCGATGCCATCAGCACCCTTGCGGAAGAAGCTATCAAACCTGAAAAATCCATTGGTAAAGCAATTATTTGGTCGATTATAATCATTGGCATCATTTTTATGGTTATCACCTTTTTTGCCGGACTCGCCTATCCCAACTATGAAGAGCTGAATGTGGATACTGCCTTTATCGACATCGTTAATTTCGTGGGCGGCCCATGGCTTACCGTCTTGACCAACATTACCCTCATATTATCCTTCGGCATCGCAACCTGTCAGGCTTCTCAGGCTGCCGTAGCCAGAATCCTGTTCGCCATGGGCAGAGACGGTGTGTTGCCTAAGAAACTTGGCTATGTCAATGAGAAGCATCAGACTCCGGTTGTTGCCACAATCTTTGTGGGTCTGGTTACTGCCCCCATTGCCCTATTCTGCTCTCTGGGGTTCATTTCCACCCTAGTAAGCTTCGGTGCGTTGGTTGGCTTCATTCTGCTTAATGTTGCTGTTGTCTGGAGATTCTTCATTCAAGATAAAGAATGCCCAAAAGATGGCAAAGCTATTATACAATATCTGATCTGTCCTTTAATCGGCTTAGTTGTGACCCTCTGGATCTTTATTAATTTAGGAACAGCCGCCCATACCATTGGCCTCGTCTGGTTAGCCGCAGGATTAATGTATCTGCTGGCTGTCACGAAGGGTTTCCGAAATCCTGTTCCTCAAATGGAGCTGAGCTGAGAAATTTTTGATGGAATAATTTACCTGAGTGTTACAGCAAGTATTTCTTGACCTTAACCCTCCCTAAGGATAAAATTAAAAAGACACAAAGGTGTGCAAACGCCTTTGTGTCTTTTTTTGTGCCAAGAACAACCTCAAAATTTCTTAATAAAGGAGCTGATCTTATGAGGAATTATACCCCAAGCTTAAGCAATAATGAACTGAACCCCAAGCAGCCGGAGTTTGTTCTTGCCACATCCACTTACTCTAAAAAATGTTTAATGAACTATAATATCTCCCACTTTTATACCTTTACTGCGGAAGCAGATAAAATGGGCGTCATCCCCGATGCCTGTATTGACATTTTATTCTGGAAAAAAGACGATAAAATAAAAGCCAAAATCGCAGGAACCTTTCTGCAAAAAGGCGAAGCTCCCACTGATTTGAAATGCGAGTATTTTGGGGTGCGCTTTTTACCCGGCATTAACCCCGTCAATAATATTATGAAACTGAGTGAGCTGGTCAACCATGAAGAAGATTTTGAGGATATGATTGCCCAGTATGATGACAAAGAACAATTGCTGGAAACCATGTATTGGGCCGGCTCATTTGAGGAGAAAGTGCAGGCCTTCCTGAATTTCTATATAAAACAAAGTGATCATTCCCTTGAGAATGAGGGTAGCTTAAAGCGTGTCATGCGCAAGGTTATCCTGACTTCAAACGGCAATCTGAAACTGGCGGATTTGAGTGCTTACACAGGATATTCGGAGAGATACCTGAATCAGAAAATCCATCAGGAGTTTGGCATGAATCCTAAAAACCTTATTCGCTTAATCCGCTTTCAGAAATCCGTCAGCAATCTGATCAGTTCCATCCCCAGGATAAACTGCACGGATACGGCCCTGGCTGCCGGGTATTATGATCAATCCCATTTTATCAAAGAATTTATGAATCTTTCCGGTTTAACCCCTACCGTTTATATTAAAAATTTGCTGGATAATGGCTATGACAAGAAATTGCATGTTATTGCCTGATCCATTAAACCCCAGTCCGAACTTCCTGCCTGAAATATTATTAATCACCTAGGTTGTCATGACATATAATCATCGTATTTTTCAGTCAATATGCTAAATAACCTTTAAGAACGTTCCCGGCGTGGTTTTATTCTGCTACAACTTTCATACTGGAACCTTCTCCTTGGCTTGTCTCCAAAATCCTACGCGTATACGATTTGGAGGCAAGCCCGGCGGATATTCAAATAGCTGCAGGACTGTTTGCAGGATCATTATCTTTCCCGTCGCTGTATACCAGATGATAAATAATCGGAACGAAGATAAGATTGATCATCATGGATATTATGAGCCCCGACATAAGCAATCTTGCCATCGGTATAAATAAAGTATCGCCCCCGACAGCAAGAGGCAGCAGCCCTAAGGTCGCGGTGGTCGTACTTGTCAGGATCGCTCTGAGGCGCTTTACCCCTGCGGTTTTACATGCGTCAAGCACGGAGGCCCCTTTTAAGCGTTCATCATCGATGAACTGTATTAACATGATGGCGTTTGCAAGCACGACGCCGATCATGCTGATGATCCCGATTAGCGCAAACAACGAAAGGTTCTGTCCGGTCAAAAACAAACCGGCAATTCCCGCACATGTTCCAAATGGCACAGATATGAACGCAATCAAAGCCTTTTTCACAGAATTGAACTGGTACACCAAGATCAGGAAAATCAGAATAAACGAAACTGCCGCAGCGAAGGCGATCGTTTTTACCACATTCATATATTCCTTCTTTTCTCCGGATTTTTCCAGCGTTACACTGACCGGGAAGTCCAGCTTTGACAGCTTATTCTCCAATTTCGACTGCACCGCGACATTGCTGTGACCGCCGTCGACATAGCTGCCGACCACTCTTCCCCGGTGTCCGTCTATACGCGTAATTCCCGTGAGATGCGGCTCCGGTGAGATATCCGCAAATTGCTGCAGTTGATATTTGCTCCCTGTCGCCGAGGATTTTACTTTAAAGTTTTCCAGCATAGTTTGACTGTCGATATTACTATCCAAAAAGACATCGTATTCCTTGCTTCCTTCCCTGTATAAGGAAACATCCCTTCCCATCAAGGCCAGGCTGAGCTCGTTCTGCACCTCCGCTTTCATAAGACCCAAGCTGTTCAGTTTCTTCGTGTCCATATCGACGTAGTAATTGTAAGTGGATATATCGTGGGAATTGATTATGTTTTTCGTCCCCTCAATACTGCTCATCACCTCTGCGACCATATCGGAAGCCGTGTTTAAATCCTCCAGGTTATCGCTGTACAATTTGATTTCGACAGGCTTTGTCATAAAGGCGATAACTCCCAGTTCATCAACTATCACCTGTCCGCCTGACACCTTTTCATCAAGTTCTTTTTGTAGGTAGGCGACCATATCCTTTGTCATATCAAACCGCTTACCTTTCCTCAGATCGACTCGTACAAAAATATCGCCAACGTCATCACCCACTCCTTTGGGAAGCACGGAAAAATCATATCTCGGGATTCCCTGCCCTACTCCGGAAAGATAGTATTCAACTTCAGGCTGTTCGGCCAAAATCCCCTGTATCTGCTTGACCACAGCCTCTGTTTTATCCAGTCCGTTTTCACGGTCTCCCCTGACCTCAATGGTCACCACATCTTTGTCCGCTTTGGCCACCAGCTCAAAATTGATGAGCGTTAGGCTTAAAGCGCAGACAATCAAAAAAAACAACGCGGAGGCGATCGCCTTTTTGCGATGGTAAAATGCCATCAGAAAATATTGATCGTATATTTGGGCAACCTTTTTAAATTTATCCTCTTTTTTCCCGTCATGCTTTTTAAGAAAAAGATATGACATAAGCGGAGTGACGAGAAGGGAGACCAAACAGCAGATAACAAGGCAGGTTATAACAACCACGGGAAGGCTGAAGGCCAATTGTTTATAGGCTCCGGATAACGTAAACAAGGAGGAAAATCCCGAAACCGCAACCAGCATGGAAACAAAGATCGGCCGCGCCACTGCTTCCGTCCCTTTCACCGCCGCCGCATACCTGTCCTCACCGCTGTCCAGTCTGGACTGTATAGAGTCGCTTACGACAATGGAATTATCCACCAGCATGCCCAAAACAACGATCAGGGCGGCTAAGGAAACAAACTGGATATCCACGCCGAACCACGGCAATAAAATAAATGTGGAAAGGATCGACAAGGGTATCGCAATGCTGACGGCAATACTGTTGCGCAGATTGATGCACAGCATTACTACAAGCATGACCAGAATAATGGCTTCCGCTAAGTTTTCAACAAATCCATTGATTGCTGTTTTGACAACATTCGACTGTAAATAGACTTCATGGACCTGTATATTATCCGGGAGCGTGCCGGAAAAAGCCTCCATGGCGTCCCGGATAGAACTGGTCATGGTCACGACATTGATCCCCTTGTCAAAATACAGCACTAATAAATTGGAGGGCTCGCCGTTATAATAGTACCGAGGTTCGTCCGGTACGCTTTTTTTCACTGCGGCGATATCGGACAACCGATAGATGACTCCATTAGATTTCGAAGATCCGACAATGATGTTTTTGATTTCATCAATGCTTGCGAATTTTCCGTTGGAGCTGACCGTCATAACATTCTGCTTGATATCCATCGTGCCGGCCGGAATCATGCTGTTTTGAGCAGATATCAGCGATGAGATTTCCGACAGCGAGAGATCCAGCGCATTCAGTTTGTTTACATCTACGGTTACCTTCACTTCAGAAAGCTGCTCTCCGTAAATGTCGACTTTTTTCACTCCGTCCAGCAGCTTAAGCCGGTCTTTTAGTTCCGTCGCTCTCTGGACTAATTCATCACCGGATATGTTATCCGCGGTTACCGCGACAAGAAGGCCGGCGGTATCCATGATGTCTGTGTTTACGGAAATTTGCGTAACGCCGCCAGGCAGCGTTTCCTTCAAACTGGTAACCTTAAGACGCAGGTCGTCAAAACTTTCATCGACCTCTTCCTGGCTCAGGTTCATATCGAGGCATACCGTCACCGTACAGTAGTTTTCATAAACATCTGAGGAGCAGTAATCAAACCCGTTCAGCGACATGACGGTTTCCTCGACCTTTTTGGTCACCAGTTCCTCCATATCTTCGGCGGATGCTCCAGGGTATACCACGGTAACTGCCGCGACAGGCAGGACAACTTCCGGGAAATTCTGTTTGGGAATGTTTATGTACGAATAAAAGCCGACGGCCATCAGTAAAATGATGACGATGATGATAAATACTTTCTTTTCAATAACATGTTCTATCAAGCCTTTTTTCATTGGTTGACAGCCCTTTCCGCGTTTACAATGTTTACCATGTCATTCTCCTTTAAAGATTTAACGCCGGATGTTACGATCTGAGTTCCCGCTTTCAATCCGGTGACCCGGATATTGTCGTCTCTGATCTCATGTAATCTGACCTGCTGTTTATTGACCTTCCAGTTCCCGGCCCCCTCTTCCGAAACAGTATATACATAGTCGATCCCGTCAAGATTAAACACGCTTTCAATCGGAATGAAGCATCCCTTGTCTTCGCCGATTATGATTTGCACGTCAATGGTTTCGCCGACTGCGATATCGTCGGAATCAAAGATGATATCCACGGTATACAGCATGTTCTCTTCATCCGGGAAGGCAGAAATACTGCTGATTTTACCTTTAATTTTCTCGTTGATCCACACCGCGCTTTCCGTGGTGATCTTTGCATAATCTTCAACCGAAACGCCAACTACCGCCTTAACGCCTTCACTTTTGCCGATCACAACAGGATTGCCCATAGCTGTGATTTCTCCCTCTTTAAAGGGAAGCTCCATCACATATCCGGACATATCGGAATAAAGGACTGCATTATTCAAAACCTCCGTTGCCTCATTCAGACTGTTTTTCGCTATTTCGTAGGAATTCAGCAGATTCTGGTATTCCGTCTGCTTCGCCTCAAGCTCCTTGGAAGGGATGGCGCCCTCTTTATACAGGGGCTCCATAGCGTCCAGATAGGATTTAGACAAGCGGATCGAATTCTCCAGACTTTTCACATATTGTGCCGCCGTATTGCTGTTTAACTCCAAAGTCTCGGTATCAAGCTTTGCCAGAATATCGCCGGGATGTATCTCCTGACCTTTTTTTACATATATTTTTTCGACTTTACCTCCGAGAGGAAAGGCGTATTTTTTAGTCTCATAAGGCTGGACAATACCCCGGTAGTCAAGAGATATCGCGTAACCTTTCTCTTCAACCTTCTGAGTTGCCACATTCTTCGGCGCGATGGAATTCACAACTGTTTCGCGGTCGTGGAAAGCAGTAAAGCCTATGATAATAATCACAATGATAAAGAAAATGATTATGATAATTTTTCCTATGATAAAATCAGTCCCTGCATGTCTTGCCATTTAAAAACCCCTCTTGTAAAAAATTTGATAACGTTCAGACAATAATGTAATATATCAGATATAACGACACAATGGTTAATAATTAGTATCATGCAAAATAAAAGGCACAATTCATATTTGTGTCTGGAAAATATCGAAATTTTTTAGATTTTCCAACAGGCGGTGAATTTGCAATTGAAGAATGATATGAGAGTGATCCGTACGAAGAGAGCTATCAGACAAGCCTTTTTAACGCTGCTTACAGAAAAAAAATATGAAAACATAACTGTACAGGATATTGCAAGGGAGGCGTTTATTAACCGAAATACGTTCTATACCCATTATATTGACAAAACAGATCTACTGGAAAAGCTCAGCAATGAGTGTCTGGACGATCTCAAAAAATGTCTTGCGGAAAAAAACATTCCTGAATTAGACGATGATCTGCTATATACCATAATTAAAGATGTTTTAAATACGATAGAAATGAATGCGGGCTTTTATAGGTCAATGATGATTGACAGTGATTCAGCCTTTTTCACAGAAAAATTAGCAACTACACTAAAGGATATCGTATACCCGTATATCTCCGATTCCACAGGTCAAGAAAAGGATCTTTTTATTGAATATTTAATTTCGGGTTTTATTGGAATCATCCGGATGTATTTAAAAGGAGACATAAAAGTATCAATTGAAAAGCTATCCAATTTTTTCTTTAATTTTATTCATCAAAATCCATATTCACTTTTTCTCAAGAATACATAACAATACCCTGTATCTACGATGGATAAATTCCTATTCGTCATCAGAACTATACACTCCTCATGCCTTGATGAGAAAAAATAATGCCGCTTGAAACTTTAAGCTCCTTAGCGGCAAAAATTATTTAAGTTATTTTCAGGTAGTGAATTCCTCCTGCATCTCCTCTCCACCCTTATACCTATATTACAAAGAATTTATGAATCTTTCCGGTTTAACCCCTGCCGTTTATATTAAAAATTTGCTGGACAATGGCTATGACAAGAAATTGCATGTTATTGCCTGAAGTATATGAGCCATAATTATTCAGGAACCACCACCGGCAAAGAAATTGAACTATTTGGCTAGCTGTCCAAAATCATTAAGCGGCCAGTACTTGAGCATAGCTTTTCCGATAGTGTTTTTTGCTGGCAAGACTCCCCAGTAATGACTATCATAACTATCATTACGATTGTCCCCTAATACAAAATATGAATTCTGAGGAACTATCAAAGGGCCATAACTGTAATTCGGTTTTGCCTTTTCATAAGGTTCAGCTAATGCTTCATCATTAACAAATACTTTACCATCTTTTATTTGTACTGTGTCTCCCGGCAAACCAATAACTCTTTTAATCCAAGGGTCACCCTTTGGATTATTAACATTTTCAGGCGGGTTAAAGACGATTATATCTCCCCGGCTAATTCCCGAAAATTTATAGTACATTTTGTCTACCAAGACCCTATCGTTTACTTGAATTGTCGGAGACATAGAAGGAGTTGGTATGGTTGCTGCTTCTATAATTGTACTACGTAGCCCCCATGATAGTATAAATGCAAAAAATAGGATCTCCAGTAACTCAAATAATTTTTTCTTAGAGCTCCCTTGTCTTTTCGCCATTTTTATCTTCCTTTTCATTTTAAGTGATGTTTATTTGTAACTTCCGCTCTCATCATAACCGACATATACCCATTCCGGTGCAGGATATTTTATGTCTGCTGCTATCCAGCAAACTATTTCCATTCCTTTACACGATAATAATATTATACAATATTCATTACACTGGGTATAGATGGGTCTTCAGCCTATAACCTCTTTAATGGACTCAGCGCAGATTGATACTGCTTTATCTATTTCTGCTTCATTAATAATCAAGGGCGGATTAAAATATAAAACGTTGCCAAGGGGTCTTAAGATAAGACCTTTCTCTAAAGCCTTCTTATAAACCTGATAACCCAGTCTAAGCTGAGAGTCATATTCTTCCTTTGTCCTCTTATCGATTACTAATTCCATAGCATTCACCAAGCCGAGATGTCTGATTTCGCCAATATGCTGATGGTCTAATAATGCTTCATTTAATTGATTGTGCAGATATTCAGCCCTAAGAGCAGCCTTCTCAATTATCCGGTCTTCTCTTAGGATTTTCTGAACAACTAAGGCAGCTGAACATCCCAAAGGGTTTCCACTGTAGGTATGGCTGTGCATAAATGCTTTTCCTTCATTATAATCAGCATAAAAGGCATTGTAGATCTCATCGGTGGTTATCGTAATAGCCATTGGCATATACCCCCCCGTCAGACCTTTGGAAAGGCACATAATGTCAGGGCTTACCCCTGCGTGATCAAAGGCAAACATTTTTCCCGTCCTGCCAAACCCTGTGGCAATTTCATCAGCAATTAAAATCACCCTATACTGGTTGCATAATGCACGAAGTTTCTTTAAATAGAGGGCAGGATAGATTCTCATTCCTGCACTTCCCTGCAGCAAAGGCTCTACGATCATAGCACAGGTTTCATCAGCATGTTCAGCAAAGGCCTTTTCCGCATGTTCAAAACATTCGGCATTACAACTGTCTCTGAACTTCCCATAAGAGCATCGGTAACAGTCAGGTGCTTCCACATGAATCGTGTCCATTAACATGGGCTTATAGATTTTGGCATACAAATCCATGCTTCCCACTGACAAGGCTCCGATGGTTTCCCCATGATACCCTTCCGATAGACACATAAATTTGGTTTTCTTTTCATGTCCTGTCTGATACTGATATTGAAAACTCATTTTCAAGGCGCACTCTACAGCTGCGGAACCATTATCCGAAAAATTAAATTTAGTAAGTCCTTTGGGGATAATCTCCATTAACTGTTCACAGAGAAGAATTGCCGGTTCGTGAGAAAAATTGGCAAAAATCACATGCTCCAGGCGGTCCAGCTGCGCTTTGATCGCTTCATTAATCTTTGCATTACTATGTCCTAAAAGATTACACCACCATGAACTTACTATATCCATGTATTCCTTACCTGCTTGATCGTATAAATAAACGCCTTTGCCATGGTCGATAATAATCGGCTTGAGTTGTTCATAATCTTTCATCTGTGAACAGGGGTGCCAGATATACTTTAAGTCCTTTTCTACTAAATTCATTGCTGCCCTTCCTCTCCCTTGATTTTTAGATTTCTAATCATACAAAGCGGCAAGTTTATTGGCATCAAGGTTAAGTTCCGTATCATGATCTTTGACCAAAGCTATGACTGGAATCCCTGTCAGGGCTTCTACCATCTGTTTATTATCTGCTTCCATAACATTGCCTTCATGAAAATGATTGAAGATAATCCCTTTGATGGACAGATTTTTCTGCTTCATATATTCAACGGTTAAAACAACAGCATTAATGGTACCTAATCCGGCATCTGCAACAATCAAGGTGCTTAAATCCAACTCTCTGATAATATCCTCCAGCATAATTTTCCTATGATCATAACGAATAGGACAGACGATTCCTCCGCTGCCTTCCACGGTAAGATAGTCATATTTGGCGGCGGCTTTCCGGTAGGCTGACTTGACCACTTCCATTGCCACTGGATTGCCCTCCAGCTTGGCCGCCAGGTGAGGAGAAACCGCATTTTTATAAACGTAGGAGACCAGACCTTCCGGCTTTTCGCCAAGCTTTGCTGCCCGGTTAACGTAGTCCGCATCACCTGGAATTAAGGCATTCTTCGTCACTTCGGCCCCGCTTAAGACAGCTTTATAGTAGCCTGCCTTAAATCCTGCTTCACGAAGTTTTTTAATCATTAAGGCTGTCACAAACGTTTTGCCGATATCCGTTCCTGTTGCCGTAATAAAAATCCCTTTACTCATTCCATAGCCCTGCCTTATAACCTAACTTTTCTAACATTTGCATATCCTGTTCAATAGAAATTCCAGATGTGGTAAGCATATCTCCTGATATAGCCGCATTGGCCCCTGACTGAAAGCATTGTTCCCCTTTATCCGGCAATAACCCTCTGCCCCCTGCCATGCGAATAGATGCCTTCGGTACCAAGAAACGGAATACCGCTGCAATTCTGCACATATCCTCATTGGTAAGTTTCTCAGTATTTTCATAAGGTGTTCCCGGAATTGGATTCAGCATATTCACAGGAATCGAACGGATACCTAACTCTCTGATGGTAAGAACCATATCAATTCTATCTTCCATCGTCTCACCCAGTCCCATAATCCCCCCGCTGCAGATATTCAGCCCTGCCCTTTGAGCAGCCTTTATGGTCTCAATCTTCTCATCAAAAGAATGGGTAGTACAGACATTGGGAAAGTTCCTTCTTGAAGTTTCTAAGTTGTTATGTACTCTGCTTACCCCTGCCGCTTTCAATTTTCTGAACTGAACTTCATCCAATAGTCCAAAGGAAACACAAACAGCTATTCCTGTTTCCTTTCTAATCGCCCTT
The DNA here is from genome assembly GCF_000235605.1 of Desulfosporosinus orientis DSM 765. GTDB lineage: Bacteria > Bacillota > Desulfitobacteriia > Desulfitobacteriales > Desulfitobacteriaceae > Desulfosporosinus > Desulfosporosinus orientis. The sequence continues at coordinate 2,756,434 of NC_016584.1, read as the reverse complement.
ATGCTTTCACATACTTGATTTACTTCCTGTTCATTGAGTTTCTTTGCGGAAGTTACTATGGAATAACGGAGTATTCCTCGTTCATCGTTATACTTGGCCTGATCCACAAGTATCCCTGTCTCTAAGAGGGGATATTCATCGATCTCAGTACTGTAGAATGCTGATTGAGCACAGTATTTACAGTTTTCGGAGCACCTGCCGCTCTTGCCATTGACGATGGCACAAATATCAAAGTTGTTTCCGCAAAAATATTCTCTTATTTCATTGGCGGCTGAACAAATTTCTTCCAGGGGAGCCTCCGCAATGAGCATTGCTTCTGCTTTCGAGATCAGGGCTCCATTGATCACTTTTTCTTTATAGTGCTGAATACTCATGATTGATTCCTCCCCCGGTACTTGTTGACAATGTTCCCAATAGTCTGGGCGGACCGTTTCAGTTCTTCCTTGGTGTGAGTCGACATCAAGGTTATGCGCAGTCTGGCACTTCCTTTCTTAACTGTCGGATAGCGAATCGCTGAAATATAATAGCCTTGTGCCAATAATTCTTTCGAGATCTCCATGGTTTGTTTCTCACCGCCAATAATAATCGGAATAATGGCAGTTTGGGAATCTGCCTCAATCCCTGATTCCCTTAAACATTGACAAAAGTATTGGATATTTTTCTGCAACGCTTCTACCCTTTGCGGCTCATTCATGATTAGTTCAATGGCTTTGATGGAGGATGCCGTCACAGCAGGAGACAAGGATGTGGAAAAGATAAAACTGCGGGATTTATTCTTCAGGTAGTCAATTAAGATTTGTTTTCCACAGACAAACCCGCCTTCGCTGCCAATTGCCTTACTTAAGGTTCCCATAAGAATATCCGGCTTTTTATCCAGACCATAATACTCTGCCGTCCCCAATCCCTTTTTACCAATGACACCCGTAGCATGGGCCTCGTCAAGCATGGAAAACAGCTCATATCTCTCCGCAATTTCTAACAACCTTGGTAAATCCACGATATCGCCATCCATGCTGAAAACAGCATCGCTGACGATCAATCCTTTAGCACAGGGATTGGCTTTTATTTTTGCTTCTAAGTCATCCATATCATTATGCCGGTAGACTACTATTCTGGCCTTGCTTAACCGGCAGCCGTCAATGATACTGGCATGATTCAGCTCATCGCTGAAGACAATGTCATCCTTGGCACAAAGGGCGGAAATAATTCCTACATTTGCCATGTAACCCGTATTGTAAACTAAAGCCGCCTCTGTCCCCTTAAATTTTGCCAGCAAATTCTCCAATTGCTGATGGATGGATGTTGTACCTGTTGTTAAACGTGATCCGCCTGAGCCTACACCATATTCCTCCATGACTTTTAAGGTATACGTTTTCACTTGTCCATCGTTGGACATATCTAAATAACTATTGGAAGCCAGCATCAGCATGTCTTGGCCCTGAAAGCTGACATGGGCACTTTGGGCCGAGGAAAGTTCATTCATACTGCGGAACAAATTATTGTCTTTTAGATTTCCTAAGGTGTTCTCTATAAAACTCCATTTGTTATTGGCACCCTTCCCGCCAGGCACTGGCTGATCTGACAGGGGAGGTATATTTCTAACCAGTACTTTTTGCTTCTCTAAATAATCAAGGCAGCTTTGGACTTCGGAACGGTCTCCTCGATAAAGAAAGATCCTGCCCCCATCCTGGCTTCCCTTCTCCTTTAATTTCGTAATGCGTACATATCCCATGTCTTTAGAAGCCACATAACCTGTTACATAATTAGGATCATCCGATATACAGATCTCACCAATAATATTGGGAGCATAGGCTGCTTTCGCAGCTAAGACCATTGCTTCATAATAAGGGTTCTTCATTTCAATCGTTTCCTGCCTGCCGGAATGATCGGCATCCATATAGACAGCTCGAATTCCTCTCTCTTTGTCAGGCTCCAATCGTTCTAATGAGTCGGCATCCAACAACATGGCACCGCGCATAGGATAGGTTTCTTTTAGCTTTTCTATAATCTCTGCCGCCTTAGGGATATTCATTTTTTCCAGCAGACCGATAATGGTTTGCATACCTTCCTGATGATTATGTACAGGGATTGTACGGGCAGGCAATGAATCTAAACAGAGGATTTCAGCGCTGCTGATAGCTTCGATTTTGAGATTAATGAAATCAGCTTTCCCTTTGGAATGATACAACCCTCTCTTTAATAAAGCGTCTGAATACCTGAGAAGACTGCCGCCGCTTACTATCTTCTCCGCTCCGGAAATATGTTTTTCAGTTCCCTCTTCACAATTACTTGCTCTCATCTTTATACTATACAGGCCCATAAGCTTCACCCGATTTCTTAAATAATTTTTTACCATAAAATCTCAAGTACATTTAGTAATCAACAAAGTCCTTACCCGGGGATTGTCCCCTCTATATAACTAATAATAATAGTCTCCCTCCAATTGTCAACCAATTTTTTTATTATGGTTTACAATTGGAGGGAGACTATTTAGAAATAACCTTTAAAATGAGTCAGCGTAAAGTCTCTTTGGCCGTTAAAATATTATAGATTATAAACAAAATTTTAGGGGGATAATAACAACAATTTCAACAAATTGAGGAGTTGTTGTCATGTTAGAAGAAATAAACGATTTACCCCGGAAAGTAGTGGAGAATCTTGATGGTGATCAAGGAAATATAAAAGTTTATTTAGTTCAGGACTTCAATTTATCCTTATTAAGACGGATCGTTAATTTTGAACTGGACATTTTCAATGAGCAAGGAATCGATGAATGGGGATTAGTTCCTCAAATTCGCCATGGCAATGTTTTTATTCTTAAGGAAGAAAATAAAAAGAAAATTATCGGTATCGCCATTTTAATGCGCGACTGGGAAGAATTTGATAAAGCCTATCTATTTGACTTTGCCATAGCCGACGAATACCAGGGACAAAGCTTAGGCTATCATTTTCTCCATTCTATTTGTATAAATATACGAGAACAAGGATTTAATAAAATGGATTTAACGGTTAATACGGAAAACCCAGGGGCAATTCATTTATATAAGGATAAATTGGGTTTCAAAACGATTAAAATGAGTGAAGATGAATTCGGCAAGGGCCATCATCGCTACGTTATGGAATTGGATCTGGTAACTTTAAAAAAGCTTAACTAAAAGTATTCTGACAGGGATTTCAATAGCCCCCAAGGTTATAAACCAGATTCTCTGAATTTATGTTCCATATACGCCGTCACTTTATGGAAAGGCTTCTTTAGGATGGCCAAAAACAGGAATACGCAGATGAAAAGAAGCAGAGCGATTGAATATCTTATAACACTACTCCAAATCGGACCCGCAATAGCTTCACGGAATCCCCCAATAGCGTAGGTAAATGGCCACAGGGGTTGTAGTATACCAAAGATTCTGGGGTTGGTTTGAATAGGATAAATTCCACCCGAACCTGCGATTTGAAATACCATGATCACCACGACCATAGCCTTGCCAACGTTGCCAAAGATAGACACTAAGGTAAATATAATGGTTGTAAAACATATAGCCGAAAGTATGGCAAATCCCATCATCAAAGGCATATTAGCCGGGTTAACACCTAAGATATATTTATCACCTAAGGTTACAATTAGAGCTTGAATGATAGAAATCGCCAGAAACAGCAACATTTTGCCATAATGCGCCTGCATTATGGTCAGCTTTTGGTTCCCGGCATCCTCTAAAGCAGTATGCTCCACGCTCAACAGTGAGGATAGCAACAATCCTCCTACCCAAATTGCCAAAACAGTATAAAAGGGAGTTAAACCTACTCCAAAGATCCCCATATTGTAAATATCGATTTCTTTGACGTTGATGGGTGAGGAGAGAAAATCAGACACCATACCTGGATTCATTTTCATAAGATCAATGATCTGATCAAGGTTTTCTTGATTTAGATTTTGCATTTTGACGCTTAAGTCATTTAATTCATTTTGCAGGGCGGATAATTTATTGCTTAAATCATTAGCTTCCTTGACGGATAGTTCACTACTGGCGATTCCATAATTGGCCAAGGCATTTAATTGGGGGATAATGATTCTTGTCGCTTCCAAGATCGCATCGGAATTATCCATGCTTCCTGTCAGGTTATTGGCCAAATTATTTAAAACATTAGTACTAACAGAATAAAAATTATTAAATATGCGGGAAAGATTATCGGAAACTTGATTGTTGAGCGCAGAAATTTGGTCGATAGCCGAAGCTATAGACTCTCTTGAAGCACCGTTGTCCAGCAACGTCTTTAACCCATTTACCTTTGTCTCTTCAGCAGTGATTAACCTTTTAAGATCATCAAGCAGGCTTATAAGCTGGGTAAATGCTTTGTTTGGATAACTCTGATTGAGCAGTTCTAAGCTTTTAATATCTGCGTCGATAAGATTAGCAGCGCTGCTTAAAGGGGCAGATATCTGATTGATGATGCTGACTAAATCGCTGGTACTGGAAGCCGCACTCATCGACTTTAGAGTTGATAACAGGGTCTGAGATTGTTGATTGATTGTTTGGAGTTGGATCAGGTCATTATTGATATTTGATTCGATGGTGTTGATTGATTGCTTCGTTGCTAAAATTAGAGATTTATTGGCTTCCGCAACATTTTGCAAGCTGTTTATTTGCTCATTTAGTTTGGGCAGGGTGTTTTTGACACTATTTAAATAGCTTTGTAATGATTCGGCATTCGAATTAGCCTTGGCAATGAATCCTTTGATATCTTCGATGTTATTACTGGCCTGAGTCACGGTATCTCTTAATTGAAGAATTTTTGCCTTGTCAGTCTGCAAGGTTCCACCAACCGGATTTAAAGTTTTTAATACCTCTTTAGTAACTGCAGCCACAAAGTTTCTCTTCACTTTATCGGCTAATTCTAAGGTTGCGGCATTCGTTATTTTGGAAGCTATGGCATTCAGCTTTTCGTTGACCCTGTAGACAATATCAGGTTTAATCGGATTTTCCGTGGTTAGAGTAACAATTTTTCTCGAAAAATCATTAGGGATCTCAATTAAAGCGTAATATTTTCCTTCATTCAATCCATAGTTTCCTTGCCAGGAATCGGTAAAAATCCAAGCAATGTCTCTATTTTTCTTTAGTTCTTCAACGATTTGATTCCCAACATTAATTTCTTGCCCATTATAAGCCACTCCCTCATCATTGTTAGCGACAGCTATCGGGAGATTTCCGGTATTAGCATAGGGATTCCAACTTGCTTTGATATTTATCCAAGCATATAAGGACGGCAAAATACATAGCCCGATAACAATTAGAATTGCTGCCTTACTCTTAGAAATGCTTTTTAGATCCTGGAGAAAGACTCCTAAAACCTTCTTCATTACCGTCTCCTTATAATCTATCAAAGTGTTTCTTATTCTCCGATTCCCGATAACTCAAAGTTGGTTTCAAATCTATGAACGCGCTCATAGAGGGGTTTTTTTAGGAAATAGCCTGCTACGACAAAAATCGCCACAAATAACAGCAGCATAATAAAGTCTAAAACGACCTTACTTATCAGCGGCCCGGCAATTGCCTCCCTAAAAACGGAAATAGCATAAGTAAAGGGAAAGGTTGGCTGAAGTATTCTCAAAACCAGCGGATCAACTTGGATGGGATAAGTTCCACCGCTTCCCGCCAATTGCATAATCATATAAATTATGGCCAAGGCCTTGCCAAAATTGCCCAAGAGCGAAACTAATGTATAGGTAATAACAGCAAAGGTTAGAGAGGAAACCAAAGCTGCGACAATCAGTAAGGGGGTATTAACTGAATAAACCCCTAATAACAGTTTATCTCCCAGTACAATAATCAGTCCCTGGATAAGAGCCAGCGTGATAAAGGTTAACATCTTTCCGAAATGTTTCTCACGTATTGTATAAGTCTTACTTCCCTTAAAATTAGGCACCTCCGTCTTAAGCAACGATGTCAGGATAAGGGTTCCTACCCAAAGTGCCAGCACTGAATAAACCGGAGCCATGGCTGATCCGTAGTTTGGCACCACGTATATGGGCTCCTCCCGCAGATTGAAAGGTGAGGACACAAAACTCCCTATCAATTCAGGATTACTCTGAAGTATAGTTATAATTTGAACCAAATCATTATTACTAATCATTTGGAGTTTATCACTTAGCTTGGCGATAATATCCTTATATTCAAGTAATCGGTTCCTTAAATCACCGGATACTTTGGCAGACAGTTGACTTCCTTCAATCGCAGTTGACATTAAACTATCGATTTGACTTTGCAGGCCCTGGGCCGAAGAAATTAGATTCGCTGCATCGCTTGTGGCTGTGATTAAGCTATTGCTGATCGCATTCAAACTATTTCTGGCGCTGCTATTATATAACTTTGTGGCATTGATAATCTGTAGGTTCATATTTGTAGTATCATTGATTATTTGGTCCAACATATTCTGATTGATCGTATGAGCACTGTTCAACTGCTCTTGTAATGAAGTGAGTTTTTTCGATTCATCAGCTAAGGAACTTTGTATGCTTTGTAAAGAAGCTATCAGCCTAGCAACCTGAGCGTTAGGCACAGAATTGTTCAATTGCTGTAAAAATTTAAGGTTGGAACTAAGTTGGTCATTAAGAGCATTAACGATCATATTGACCTGATCTAGGTTCGAATTTGCTTGTGCAGCTGAAGTATTTGAGGAATTAATACCGCTTAATAAATCATGAATTCTTATAACTGAGGCTTGAACATTATTTAAATTGGTATCTATATTATTAAAGGACTGGTTGAGGGTTTGCTGTGTCGTCTTAATCAAATTCGCATTATTTTCATTGACCTGGCCAATGGTACTTAATTGTCTATCCACGCCCGGCATAGTGGCATTTAATTCTATGAGCAAGGCGCTTAAGTTACTGGATCGGCTGTTAATATCTTGCAGGATGTTTAAAATCAAATCCATATTTCTATTAACTTGGATGATCTCGTCTTTCCATTGAATGAGTTTGTTTTTATTCGCTTCAGCATCCTTGCCAACTTGATTAAACGTAGCAAAGAGGGTTTCATTGACTGTGGCGATAAAACTTGAAGATATCTGATCCACAAGTGAATTTTTTGCCGTCTCAGTAATTTTGGTGGCAACAGGGTTATCCTTAGTATCCACTTTATAAATAATCTCCGGTTTCTTGGGGCTATTGGTTAACACACTGGCAAAGCTCGCAGAAAAATCACTGGGAATCACTATCACCGCAAAATATGTACCGTCAACTACTCCCAAATCAGCCTCATTCTCATCGACAAACTTCCAGCCAATCTGCTTATTGGTTTTTAACTTATCCACAATAGAGTTTCCCATATTAATTGATTTATCGAGATAAACAGTGTCCTTATCCTGATTGACCACTGCCACCGGAATTGTACTGGTGTTTCCATAAGGATCCCAACACGCAAAAATATTTACCCAAGCGTATAAAGAAGGTAGAAGGCAAATACCGAAAATAATTAGGAGAGCAACCGGATTGGTAATGATACTTTTTAGATCTCTATGATAAATCTTGATAACATTTTTCAATGTTTCTGCTCCTATCTCAGTTATCTTCAACCTAGTCCCAGTTTAGAAAAGATTCACTCGATCCATTCAATTAAGTACCTTCTTTATAAAACTATTTAGTTGTAGCAACTCAAAAAAGAGTGTCATATAATACCTCAGAAACATTCTTGGAGTAGAAGTTAGTCCGAGTTAACAATCGATAGCTTACATAGAGTATAACCTTCATAATTAGTTGTTAACCCTTTGTACAAATCCTTAATCTTCCTACTCTCAAACCTATTTTGTCATACGTGGCTTTGTTTAACTTTCTCCGTAATTATTACCTAAAAGTTAACCGTGTCTAACATTTCTGAGGAGGTTATTGAAAATGTTAACCTTATCCAAATCATTATCCGCCCTAACCCTGGTGAAACATGCAGAGTCATCGGCCTAGAAGTTAAAGGCCTTCTTCGTCGCCGCATCCTGGATTTGGGAATTGTCCCGGGAACTGATCTTACCTGTGTAGGGAAAGCACCGTCAGGAGATCCAATAGCCTACATCGTTCGTAGTTCTGTTATTGCAGTGAAGATGCCAGAAAGATTTGTTATTTAAAACAACCAAGGAATATAAATGAGGTGAAAAAATTGAATATGGATTATCGTCACAGATTGAGAGAACATTTTGGAATTAAGACTAACGATCAACAGTATGTAGTAGCCTTAGCCGGAAACCCCAATGTAGGAAAGAGTACCGTATTTAACGCATTGACAGGATTACGCCAACATACGGGAAATTGGCCAGGAAAAACCGTCGATAACGCTCAGGGATCTTATACCTATGAGAACAAATCCTTTTTAATGATTGACTTACCGGGTACCTATTCCTTGCTTTCTCATAGTGCTGAAGAAGAAATAGCAAGAGACTTTATTTGTTTTGGCAAACCTGATGCTACAATTGTTGTCCTTGATGCGACTTCTCTGGAACGAAATCTGAATCTAGCCTTTCAGATCATGGAGATCACGGATAAGGTCGTCGTCTGTGTCAACCTTATTGATGAAGCACAAAAAAAGAAGATAGAGATTGATTTTGAACGACTGGAAGCAAAATTAGGTGTTCCCGTGATTCCCACGGCAGCTCGTAACGGAGTTGGCCTTAAAAATCTTCAAAAGGCAGTCTATGAACTTGTGATTGGATCACAAATAACCAAGCCCAAACAGATAAAGTATTCACCACAAATTGAGGAAGCCATAGACACTCTTTTACCTCAAATCGAACCCCTCAATATTGCTCAAATGATTAATCCCAGATGGTTAGCCCTTCGCTTATTGGACAATGACAGCTCATTTATTGAAAGCATTAACCGTTATATTAACCTGCAAAACGCTGTTAAATAGCAGTATCAATAAGGAGATGAACAAAGTGGCTTCCATACAAAAAAACATAGACCCGCTGCTTAAACTTTATGTGAATGCTGAAGACATTCGAAAAACAACAACTAGTCAGCTTGGCGATGAGGTTGTTAAAGATATCTTTTTGGAATCAGAACAAATTGCTAAAAGCGTAACAAAATATGGCTATTCCAGACAAAAGAGCCTGGATTCAAAAATAGACAGAATTGTAACCTCCCGATTATTAGGTTACCCACTGATGCTTGTTCTCTTAGGAATTGTCTTTTGGATTACTATAACCGGAGCTAACATACCCTCACAAATGATCGGCAATGTATTATTTGGCTTCCAGGATGTTCTTACCTATTGGTTTGAAGCCCTTCATGCCCCTGCTTGGATACATGGAGTTTTAGTTTTAGGCATGTACCGTACCTTAGCCTGGGTTGTTTCTGTCATGCTGCCCCCTATGGCTATCTTTTTCCCTTTGTTTACCCTTCTCGAAGATTTGGGATACCTGCCTAGAGTCGCATTTAACCTTGACAGTTTATTCAAAAAGTCAAAAGCTTGCGGAAAACAATGCCTAACCATGTGCATGGGCTTTGGCTGCAATGCTGCCGGAGTGGTTGCCGCACGAATCATCGATTCGCCGAGAGAACGCCTCATCGCTATTTTGACAAACAACTTTGTTCCCTGTAACGGACGGTTCCCCACACTTATTGCCATCGCTTCGATTTTCATGACCGGAGCACTCACCATGGTCCAACAATCCCTGGTTGCTGCAGGTTCGATTACTCTCTTGATTCTCATTGGTATTGTTGTCACCTTTGCTGTTTCAAGATTACTCTCAGAAACAGTGCTCAAGGGGGAAGCTTCCTCACTGGTATTAGAACTGCCGCCTTATCGTAAACCCAAATTTGGTGCAGTTTTATATCGTTCCATCATTGACCGTACCATCTTTGTCTTACGAAGAGCAATTGTTGTCGCTGCACCGGCTGGAGCAGTAACCTGGATATTAGCAAACATTTATATTGGTGACCTCAGTGTTATCAGCTATATGGCAGGGTTTTTTGATCCCCTGGCAAAGGCTATTGGTCTGGATGGATTTATTCTCATGGCCTTTATCCTAGGGCTTCCGGCTAATGAAATTGTTATTCCGATTCTGTTGATGAGCTACTTAGCCACCGGTCAACTCACAGAATTTGCAAGTCTGCAAGAACTTAAGGATATTTTGGTTGCTAATGGCTGGACCTGGCTTACTGCATTTAATACCATGCTCTTCGCTCTATTGCATTGGCCTTGTGCCACCACGCTGCTGACCATGCTTAAGGAAACTGGCAGTAAGAAGTGGACTTTCGTTGGCTTTATGGTTCCCACAGTCCTTGCCTTCGCAGTGTGCTTCATCGTCACTCAGGTCGCCCATTTTCTTGGAATAGCATAGATCTTTGGTAAAAGTACAACCGAGGAATATCCTCGGTTGTACTAAGAATCATAGGGGAGGGAAAAATAATGGATGATTATAGCCTGGGTCAAAGCCAGAAAAGGTTACTTATTTCAATTACTCTCGTCGGTATAATTCTTGTCGTAAAGATTTGCTTTGCCCTATTTACGAAAAGTCTTGCACTTCTCAGTGACTCCTGGCACTTAATGACCGATTTTTCAGCACTTATTATCAGCTGGTGGGGGTTAAAAATCGGTTCAAAACGACCAGATTATAAAAATACATATGGCTATTACCGCTACGGAGTTCTCACTGCTCTAATTAATAATGTATCTCTTATTGCCGTTTCTCTTTTAATATTCTATAAAGCTATTGACCGCTTTTTCCATCCTATTACGGTAGAACCACAAGGCATGATTTTTGTTGCTATCGTTGGGATGATTGTGAACATAGCCATTGTTCTTAACCTTAAAAAGAATACTAATAACCTCAACGTTAAAAGCGCCTTCCTTCATTTCGTAGGAGATGCCCTTGCTGATTTAGGAGTATTAATCGGTGGTATCGTCATCTTTTTCACAGGCTGGTCAAATATTGATACACTCCTTAGTGCAGGCCTTGCTTGTCTAATCTTAAGATCCGCTCTCAAAATGACCCGAGAATGTCTGATTATTTTCCTGGAGTCAGTTCCCGAAGACATCTCAATTCAACAGCTGCGTTCTTCAATCCTAGAAATTAAAGGGGTTAAGGGAGTGAGTGATATTCATGTCTGGTCGATTTCAAAGGAAATCAAAAGTATGACAGCTCATGTTTGGGTTCATGATGTCAGCAAAGAACAATCTTCAGAGCTGTTGCACAGCATTCAGCATACCATTTTTGACAAGTTTGGAATCTCCCATTCAACCATTCAGTTTGAATATTGGTCCTGCGGCAGCTGCTACCATAATAAAGAGGACCATCCAAAACATTGTTCATTATGTATTGATTGTGCCCAACAAGTTATTGCCTGACCATCCTTTTGCCAATGGATTTTATAACTCTTCCCCAGGGTGGAAACATAGAGTTCGCCCCCCGATGCCTCCACCGCCCCGGCTACTACCCGCTATGTTCAGGTTTTGAAAAAGGTTAGTCTTACGAACTGGTACAAGGCAGCCATATGGCAACACAGGTCCCCTTCCCGCGCTCGCTTTGAATATGAATAGCCCCTCCATGATTCAGGACAATGGACCGGCAAATGGATAGCCCCAATCCGCTTCCCCCTCCGTCCCGCCTGCGGGCACCATCCGACCTGTAAAACCGTTCAAAAATATGCGGCAGATCCTGGGAGCCGATACCGATACCGGTGTCTCTGATCGTTATTTCCGCACCCCCACAGCCTTTCAGATCACTCTTGTCTCTTAAAACCAGTTCGACCAGTCCTCCAGCCGGTGTATAGCGAATGCCGTTATCCAAAAGATTTCTCAAAAGCCGTTCTATTGCTAGTTGATCACAGTCCACCCTTAAGTTCTTCTCAAAATCCATAATTAAGGTAATTTGATTTTGTTCAGCCAATTCCCTGAATTCACTGTTTACTCTTTCCAGTAAGGGGCCCAAGGGAATGGCTTTTTCTATTTCCATTTGCAATCCGCTGTCAAACTTAGCTAAAGCAAGCAGATTTTCGGTCAGGGAACCCATGTATTCCGTCTCTGTCAGACATCCCTTTAAAGCCTGAATATACTCATTCTCGCTTCGTGTTTGGCGCAAGGTTATCTCTAACTCGGAACGCAGGGCACTTAATGGAGTCCGCAAATCATGGGCAGCATCATTTACGAACCTTGCTTGGGTCAGAAAGGCAGTTTCCAGCCGCTTCAGCATGGCATTCAACACCTCTACCAAATGGTTTAGGGTGGCATCTCTAACCGGCACCTCAATTCTGGAAGTTAAAGTGCTGCCGTCAATTTCCTCTGCCACAGCAATAATTTGGCGCAGCGGTTTAAAGGTATTCCACACTAAAAAGGCTGAAACACCAACCACAATCAATACAGCTCCTATAGATATCACAATCAACATTTTCCCTAAATTCAGAAGCATCTCAACCTGTTCTTTTACAGGCAAGCCGACTTGAAGCACATAGTTTCCCTCTTTGCTCTCAGGCAAAGGCCAGTAGATAATTCGTACTCCCCCCTTTTCAGGCCAAAGAGAACCCTCCCGGTCTGAAAGGGCTGAGACATCCAGACGCCCGCGGTGCCTGTGGCGCCCAACGGCATCTGTGAAAAACTCTTTTCCCTGTAACGCTTGCCTCAGCAAATCACCTTCCACAGGCAGGTAATCCTCTTTGCTCGACGTATAAACCACTGTACCCTGACTATCCACGACTTGTACGTAAACCTCAGAGTCTTTATCATTCCTAATCGGTAAATTCTGAGGCCCATTATTCCTCGTCCAACTATCGGCAATGGATCGGGCCAGGGAAGTCAGAGTCGAGTCAACACTGCTTTTCAACAAGTAGTCCGTCGTTAAAAAGGACGCAAGCAGGGCTGTAATGAGCACTACGATAAAAACGGTACCGGTTATCACCGCAAGACGCAAGGGTAAACTGTTTTTCCAAAGACGCAATCATACTACCTCCAAACGATAGCCTACACCGCGCATTGTTTTGATCCATTCGCGATCATCAATTAACTTTAATTTCTTGCGCAGGTTTTTAATCTGAGCTTCAATCGTGTTATCGGAGGCATCCCAAGGTTCTTTCCAACACTGTTCTGCCAAAGTCTCCTTACCAAGTACCTGGCCCGGATGGCGCAGGAAAATGTCCATAAGCTCATATTCCAGCCTGTTCAATAATACCGAACGTTTTTGAGAGGTAAGCAGCCTGGTCTGAGGATTAAGTTCCAAATTTCCGGCTTTGATGACTGAACTGGTGTTTAAACTTGTGCGTCGCTGCAAAGCCTCAAGCCTGGCTAATAATTCCGCAAAGGCAAAAGGCTTACCAAGGTAATCGTCCGCTCCTGCTTTTAAACCGGTGACTCTGTCCGAAACCGCATCCAAAGCTGTCAGTATAAGAACGGGCGTATTACAATCCCTCTGTCTCCATTTTTTCAGCAACTCTTCGCCCCGAATATCCGGCAGCATACGGTCTAAAACAATCACGCCGTATGTACGAGTGCGCAGAAAAAGCTCTGCTTCATTGCCGCCCGCGGCACAGTCAACCTGATATCCTTCCTCACGTAAACCCCGAACTATTATTTCTCCCAAATGAGCATCGTCTTCCACAAGCAAAATCCGCACTGCAGTCCTCCTTCATCGCCAATACCTACTCAACATTCGCAGCTTCCTGTATTACAATATTATGTTAACTATACTTGCCTAAACTGAAATTAACCTGAAAATGTAAACGTTCAGTTTCTCATTTATTTCAGCGTTATTTAAGCCTTATTTCAGTTTTATTTCAGTTTTCAATCACATAATAAAATAGTCTTAACCAATAAACATTGCCTACAAGACAGGAAGAAAACTTCGATGCAACGAAAGGAGCAGATAATATGAACAGAACAATATCAACCAAGATAACCCTTGATTTCCTGATGATCCTTGTATTCTTACTTTTACAGGATGCTTCTGGTACAGGACTTGTCTTCCATGAAATTGCGGGACTTTTCATTTTTGTCCTTTTTATAGCCCACATCCTTTTAAACTGGTCATGGGTTAAAATTTCCACCAGAAATTTGTTGAGAACAAAAAATACGATAAAGCCCAGGTTAATGTACATTTTAAATTTAGCACTATTGCTGGGTACTAGTATTATTTTCTTAACCGGGATAAGGATTTCCCAAGTGATTTTCCCCTCCGGATCAAATGGAAATTCGGCCTTCTTAGTTTCCATACATAAATTCAGTTCATATTTCTGTCTGGTACTTATTGCAATACATCTTTTCTTACATCGAAGCTATATTTGGGCTTTTATGCGCAGCGTGTTTGCCCAGCGTGAAATAAAAACTGCCTTAACCTTAGTAACAGGCATAATTATCGGCACCTTATGTACCAAAACTCTGCTAGGGTCAGATAAGCAGTTACCCTATACCAGCACACCTCCAAGTGTTTCGTCACGCAGCCCGGCGAATCCTCCAGGCAATGATGATTCTGGAAACCCAATCCTCCAAGACACCCAAGCATATGGCCAAACTATGAGTCTCTCTGATTTCCTTGGCAACATGTTCTGCACAGGCTGCAGTAAACACTGTTCCCTATTAAATCTCAGATGTGACAGGGGCAACGCCCAGCTGCAGGCTGCCAAGATTGAATATCAAAATCTATATGGCCAGATTCCAGCAGATTCAACAACTGATCCCACCCAGGAGAATAGCCAAAATTTCGAGATACCCCCACAAAATGGTGAAGAAATGTATAGTAAAGGTGCTCAGCATAGGAATAAAGGCTCTCACGGATCCGCTCACCGTTTTTTTTGAAAAATAAAAACGGGGACATCATTCGTCTTCATATTCATGACCGTAACTGTAATCGCGGCCTGATTAATACTCAATTGGTCTCACCTATGCCGACAAATGCTCCTTCCATTTTAAAAGCAGAGAAGAATTAATAATCACCGCGACGGAGCCGGCATTATGTACCAACGCACCTACAACTGGACCAAGCAAACCGACCATGGCCAGAATAATTGCGGCAAAATTAAGGGCCATGGAAAGGGCCATATTGAGCTTGATGGTATTCATGGTTCGTTTTGACAAGGCCAGCAAATGAGGAATGCTCTGGATATCGTCACTGACCAGGGCAATATCCGCTGCCTCCACGGCGATATCGCTGCCGATTCCGCCCATGGCAATGCCCACATGGGCTTTTTTGAGAGCGGGGGCATCGTTTACACCGTCGCCAACCATGCAGACCAAGTCACCACCCCTTTGATACTCTTCGATAACAGTCATTTTATGTTCAGGCAGGCAATCCGTATGGAGGTCATCAATTCCTGCGATCTTGGCCATGTGAGAAGCAGCATGGTGGTTGTCACCTGTCAGCAGGGTACTCTTGACGTTTAATTTCTCAATGTTCCTGACCACATCCACGGCATCCGGCCGCAAAGTGTCCGACAGGGCTATAAAACCTGAAGCCTGGCCGTCCACAGAAGCAAAGATGATGGTGCAGCCATCATTTCTGTATTCATCTGCCTTTTCCAGGATCGTTGGGGGCAAGGGGACTGAGTAATCCCGCAGCAGTTCTGCATTGCCGGCAAGAATGGCGCGGCCGTCTACCAGTGCGGAAACACCCCGCCCCGCAAGCATCTGAAAATCGCCGGGCTCGGGCAGAGATGCTTTTGAAGCAGCCTTAAAATGAGCGACAATGGCTTTCCCCAGGGGATGCTCGGAACGCAGTTCTACGGAGGCTGCCAGGGACAGCAGTTCTTGGTCAGACAAAGCGGGATCAAAGCTCCGGACAGCCGCCACATCGGGTTTTCCATAGGTAAGGGTGCCTGTTTTGTCAAAGGCAATTCGTTTGATCCCGGACAGTCTTTCCAGGGCGTCGCCCTCGCGAATCAGGATGCCAAACTTCGTGGCGTTGCCGATCCCCGCCATAATGGCTGTAGGCGTAGCCAGCACCAGAGCACAAGGGCAGAACACAACCAGTATGGTCACGGCACGGATAATTTCCCCAGTCATCAGCCAAGTCAGGACTGCGGAAGTCAAAGCTATAACTACAATCCAGGTGGCCCACCTGTCCGCAATCCCGACAATTTTCGCTTTGCCGGCGTCGGCAGACTGGACCAGCCGGATCATTCTTTGCAGGGAGCTATCCTCGCCAACTTTTGTGGCCTTCATATCGAAGGTGCCGAATTGATTAACCGTTCCGCTGGAAACCTCGTCTCCGGCGCTCTTGTCAACAGGCAGGGATTCTCCCGTCATTAGCGCCTGGTTGACGGAGGTTTGCCCGCTTACGATGATGCCGTCTACAGCAATAGTTTCACCGGCGAGGACACGCAGAATATCACCAACCTTAACCTCCTCAGCAGGAACAATCCTTTCTTTGCCGTTCCTGACCACCCTGGCCGTTGTCGGAGTGAGGTGAACCAGTTTTTCAATGCCGGCCCGGGCTTTGGCCACGGTGGTTTCTTCCAGAAAGGCACCGATTGCCATAATAAATGCGACTTCACCGGCAGCAAAAGTCTCACCGATAATCACCGAGGCGATTAAAGCGATGGATACCAACACGTCGGCTTTGATGTCAAATTCCGTAACAAGACCAACCACGGCCCCCTTGACGATTGGCAGGCCACACAGCAAAATTGCCACCCATGCGGCATTAAAAGGTAAACTTCCAATGTTAAAGAAGCTGATTACCACAGAAATGAACGATATCACAAGGAACACGACTGTCCTTTTTTCCTCGTCTTTTAATAGTGTTAGCAATTACATCATCCTTTCATATCCCTATCCTCTTTACCGATTCTGTTAGAGCAATTAAGCCGGCCCGCACACCTCCAAATTTAGTAAGAACATTTTATTGTTTGATATTCAAGATATATTATATTAAAAGTATCTTGGCTAAACAATAGTTTTTCATGGAAAGTATAAAAAAAGCCCCTATCGCCCGGCTTCTTGCAGGAGAAATAGGGATCGGCATAACAGTTTTGGTTCAGGCTTCTGCACTATATTAATTAATAAAATAATAGTGAGGAATATTAATCAGCATTCTTAGAAATTCTATGTACAGAAATGACTTTTCTTCTTATTGTTTTAGCGTTAATAACACGTTAAGGAGGACAATATGGAAACATTCCAACCGGGATTTGAACAAGCAAATCCTGCACCCGCAAACATGAAACAATTCCCCTTTGACGAGAGGCTCTCGTCCTGGGAAATGAGTCAACTTTGGGTAGTTTATGAGGCCAACAGTTCAATGAAATGCATTCTCCAATATTTCGTGGCAACAGCCCAGGACCCGGAAATTAAAACCGTGCTTGACGACGCATTTAATATGACGATACCCCAGCTTGACACCATAGGTAAGATATTTAACTCAGTTGGATTTCCGATTCCTCATGGTTTTAGCGATGAGGATGTCAAACCCAATGCCAAACGCTTGTACTCAGACGGTTTGATGTTAACCTATTTAAAAACTCTAAACAAATTCGGCTTGGTTAAATTAGGACACGTTTTGCCTCTAGTCACTCGTCCGGATATCAGAGCCTACGCGAATAGTGCATACGAAAACGCTCAGAACCTTTTGAACAAAGTTGAAGACACCTTGACTAAAAAAGGGATTACTTCAAAACCACCCTATACACCAGTCCCTGATAGGGTTAATTATCTGTCTGATGCTGACAATGTGTTTGGAGGCTTACTTGGCAGAAAGCGGCCAATTAATGTGGTAGAGCTTACCCATGTATTTGACCGATTGGAAACAAAGTTAGCTGAACGGGCAATTCTTTTAGGCTATATTCAAGTTGCCACGGATCCCCAGCTAAAAACGTTTTTCACTGAAGCCAAAGATATTTTAAGCAAAGAAATAGATAGGTGGAGCAAAGTTCTGAATGATGAAGATTTGCCGCTGCCAGCCAGTTGGAGAGGAGATGTAACCGACTCCACAGAGTCCCCGTATTCTGATAAGCTTATGTTATTTCACTACCTTCTGATACTTGGGATCTCAATTACAGCAAATGTATTCGGCTTAGCTAATAGTTTCAGAACAGATTTAATTAATAACTTTGGCAAGGCCACATTGGACCTTATAACCTTTAATAAAAAGGGCCTGGAATTAATGATTAAAAACAGGTGGATAGAAGAAATACCTCTAGCACCTGATCGAAACAAAATTAGCGGGTTAAACCACTAAGATAATATCGTTAATTTATGATAAGTAAATTTCTACGTTATTGAATACTAAAAATCTAGGAGGGCATATGGAAACATTTTATCAAGGACTTGGCCAACAAAACGCACCTGCCCCAAATGTGAATAAAGAATTTCCATTCGATGAGAGGCTCTCGTCTTGGGAAATGAGTCAACTTTGGATTTTGTATTTGGCTAACAGTTCCATTAGATACATCCTGGAATATTTCTATACAACGGCCCAGGACCCGGAAATTAAGGCACTGCTTAACGAAGCAAAAAATTTGGCAGTACCCCAGCTTGACACCATAAGTAATATATTTAACTCAGCAGGATTTCCAATTCCCCACGGTTTTAGCGACGAGGATGTTGAACCCAATGCCAAACGCTTATTCTCCGATGCTTTGATGTTATCCTATCTAAGAGTTGTCAATAAATATGGCTTGGTTAAATTAGGCCATGTATTGCCTTTGGTTTCTCGTCCGGATATTAGAGCCTATGTTAACAGTGCTACAGTGGAAGTAAGGAAGTTTTTGAACAAAACCGAAGACCTTTTAGCCATCAAAGGCCTTGCCGTTAAGGCTCCCTACATCCCCGTCCCCGACAGAGTTAATTATGTGTCCGACGATAGTTGGTTTGGGGGGGGATTAGGAAAAAAACGATCGATTAATGTGTTAGAGTTATCACATGTGTTTGAGCGGATGGAAACAAAATTAGCTGAACGGGCAATTCTTTTGGGATTTACACAAGTTGCCAAAGATCACAAGGTAAAAGACTATTTCTCCAAGGGGCATGATGTTTTAGACAAAGAAGTGAATAAGTGGAGTAAAGTCCTAGACGATGAGGATCAGCCTATGCCACCAAGTTGGCGAGGTGAAGTAACAGATTCCTCGGAATCTCCATTTTCCGATAAGCTAATGTTGTTCCACTTCATTTCGATGCTGACTTTATCTGTTGCAGCTAATGGCTTTGCATTAACTCACTGCAATAGAATGGACTTAGCTGGGGATTTCGTTAAGTCGATTTACGATGTCCATTCATATTGGAAAGACGGCATAGAGTTATTGATTAAAAAAGGATGGATGGAAGAAATTCCTCTTGCCGCCGACCGCAAGGAAATAATTAATATGAAACAATAAATAAGCATCTAATCAAATTGCATTAACAGATTATTTGCGGTCCATTCGGCAAATTTAATTTCCGCAACCAGTTCAGGTTTAAGCCCGGTAATCTTTGCCTTAGACCTGGGCTTGAGCGGGAGCTGAAAAGGTGGCTCCCTTCTCTTAGGTCCGCAGATTTCGAATCTAGTTCTTAATCAGAAGACATACTACTAATAATAGTATTTAGGAAGTGCGTACCATTGACGATCGAACGTTTCATCTTGTTTTCAATCACTGCAATTTCACTTGCATCATTATTCTATATACCAAAAGAAAAGTATAGGCAAGCACTAGTAAGTTTTTTAATATTTCAAGCATTCACGTGGCCTGGTACTATACTACTTGTTCAATTTGGCAAAATCGAGTTTCCCGTGAGAGAGTTTACGCAAGCAACACAAGTTGGTTTTACCACTAACTACTTATTTTATCCCATGATCTTTGTCTGGTTCGTTATCATGTATCCTAGCAAAGCATGCTTAACCAAGAGGTTTCTACATTATTTTATATTTGTCTCATTTTCAGTATGGTTTATTAATTTTACAACAATTTATACAGCATTAGAAAACCCTCTAGCAGGGACACTGTTTTCTCAGACGACTCGTTCATATATTACCTTTTTCGCTTATTATTACATTTCTCATGGATTTATTGTATGGTTTTCCAAAAAATCCAATTTATCGATAGGAGGATGATTGTCATCTATTCTATTGAGAGTATTCTGCTGACAGGCGCATGGATTAGTTGCTTTTTTGCTCTATTTTTCATTCCCCGCAAAAAATTGGATAGAGCTGCGTTTATTTTTTTGACAACACAATTTTTTTCATGGATTTTAGGCTTAATTGTTGTACAATATGGCTGGCTTGAGTATCCCGTGCGGGAATTCTCGAAGGCCAACGCAACAAGCTTTCTCTTTGAATTTCTTATGCTTCCGATTATTGTTATTTATTTTATCCTTAATTATCCAAACCATAAACAATTTAAGGTCAGAATACTATATTTTGCAGCCATCATTTCTGCATTTACATTAATTGAGTTTATCATAGAAAGATATACTATGATTATTAAATATCATGCATGGAAATGGTATTGGACATGGATTAGCATGTCTTTAGTAATCTATATGGTAATGGTAATCTATAAATGGTTCTATAAACAGAAAAGAATTTTTTCAATATAGCAAATCTGACAATTTCTGTCTGAAATCAGCAACAACTGCCATCTGAGCAATCGCAGCTTGGCTCAGTTCCAGTTAACCATCCCTTAATAATTGCAGCAGCACACCCGACTCCGGGATTAACCTCCAATGCTTTAAAGGGACAGTTCTTAACACAGGCACCGCATTCAATACAGCTGTCCTTATCTGCAATTATGGATTTGCCTTCCCTCATGACAAACACATGATGGGGGCAAACTTCCAGACACTTTCCGCATCCTGTGCATTTATCAGACTCCATTTTTAAGGTAGAGACATTTTTCAAGTACTTATGTTTCATCGCTTACCCTCCTCTGAAGCTTTAAATAAAGCTATTGATTAGAATTAAAACAGCACCTAAAACAAGGGAAATAATAATCCCGGGAATGGCGATCTTCATCTCTTTCAAAACTCCGGAAAAGGAGGTATAGGTTGAAGAGCCTGTAAAATTCATAGCCAGGTAAGCTGATACTGAAGGCAAAATCAACATATAACCCAGAGCCCTTAATAAACTATATTCAGGTGCAGCAGGCCATCCATTGAGAAAATTAACCAATACAGCCCAAATAAATCCTAACAGCCAGCCTTTCCAAGCGAAGGCCCTGCCGGGAATCCAAGGCAGCAATACGGGAGTTAACACGCATCCTATAATCACTGCGCCCAGATATGAATAGAAATCCACTAAACCAAAAGGACCTATTCCCATAAGATTCAGCAAAAAGAGTACCCCAAAAATCACAAAAGACTTTTTGAAGGTAATTACCAGCTCTACCGGAGTCAACACAATGCGATCATAAGTATTAAACTTAACCTTTCTCATGTCACCGGTGGCCTTCATTCCGGAACGAATAAACTCTTTAATATCCTTTGCTCTTACTGGTCCATAGAGAACTTTAAAACCGGAAAACTTTAATACCTCATGAGCACTTACTCCCGGGGCACCTAATTGGGGTAATATCAACAGTCTATGGGATACCACTTTTTCAAGCTGGACAACGGCAAGTCGATTTATAAGTTCAGTAGTACCGAAGGTTCCCTTACCGGCGGCGCACCAAACATTGACTCCCTTTGTATCCAGTACCAGAATCCAGGCATCTAAATCCGTTAACTCTTTTCTCAGGGCATCAAAGGTCATTTTATAATTGGCTGTGACCAGTACGGGAGCATTGGGATCAGGATTACCTAACCGGTAAAGACCGGGCTCTACTTTGTAATTCATTCGGCCGATCCCCCAGCGGGCCTTCCAGGTTCCTCTAATATCCTGAGCTGTCAGCTGACTTGAAGTTGGTGTGATCTTAATTTCTCTGCTCATGGTGATGTCCAACATACATCCTGCTCCTTTTCTAAATTAGCACTTACATTTGCTCTCTGCCTCAGGCAGGTTTTTCTTTAACGTTGTTAGTTCATGAAGAAGGTTTTTGGCTGCTGCGCAGCCCTCCTTACTTAATGAATAGTACATCCACTTTCCCTCCGGGCGGCCTGAGACAATCCCGGATTCCATAAGTATTTTCATATGGTGTGATAAAGTGGATTGTCCTATATGCATGCCTTCCAAAATTTCGCAAGCGCACCTTTCACCCCTTTGCAACATTTCAATGATCATTAGGCGATTCGCATCGGAAAAGGCCTTAAATATTTTAGCGTACCTTTCGTATTGATTTTGTGTGTTCATTTCAATACCTCAAATCTAATATTTTCGATATGTTATATTATAGGCTTCAAATCGAAAAACATCAATATATTTTTGGATTTCGATTTCTTAAGTTTAAAAATTCGGCGGTTTTGATGTTTGACTAATCTAGATTAGTCAATTCAAAACCGCCGAATTTTTTTAATCATCAGCTGTTGTGTTTCACGCTTTCGCATTCCGGTCTGCCAAACGCCCAGAGAGCAAAGGCTTTATAGTAACCTGCCACAAAGGCCTCCCGTTCCGCCTTCAGGATTAGCCGCTGAAATTCACCGGTAGGCGGTGCCCCTTCGATGAGCAGGCAATCCCTGTAGTCCCGGAGCATCTCCCTGGTCTTTCCGGCAGAAAGGCTGTCCGGGGGGCAAAACCTTGAGGGCTTGAAAGAAACGCCGCAGTCCTTCCGGTTCTAACTTTAAAATTCCGGCGATCTCTTCTAAAGGTTTTCCCTCCGGCTCCAACAAGGTGAATATCCCCAATTCCACCGCGGTAAAAAGAGCCTCGGAGTACCAGTAACCCGTAGCCAAATCCTCCAGGTACTGGGCGCCATTTAACTGGGGATATTGTTTTAAAAAGCTAAACGTTTTCTAATCATACCTGCCTCTTTACCCAATCCCAAAATATTCGGCTGCAACCTGGGCGGTACATCCGGTCCCGCAGACAACACAACCGTGATCATCACCGGCAGTTGCCGCGGCTGCCTTCAATTGTTCAGGATAAAGAGCCGCTTTAATCTGCCTGTCCAGGTTCAATGCAACACGGGCCTTAGCCATTTCCAGATCTCTGGCCCAAGCCTGTTTATTGCCTTTGGCGATATCAGCAATATGAGCCGCCATTCTGGTCGTGATCACTCCGGTTTTGACGTCTTCCTCAGTCGGTAACCCCAAGTGTTCGGCAGGCGTCAGATAGCAGAGGAAATCCGCGCCACAGGCTCCGATCAACGCCCCGCCGATGGCCCCGCTGATGTGATCATAGCCTGGCGTTACATCTGTCGCCAAAGTGCCCAGGATATAATAGGGGGCATTGTTGCATAGCCTTTTTTGTACACGCATAGTTGCATCAACATGATTCAGGGGAACATGACCTGGTCCTTCCACCATGACCTGAACACCGGCCTCTTGGGCTCTCCTGGTAAGTTCCCCTTGGATGATCATTCCCTGCAGCTGCGCACCATCCAAGGAATCGGCAATACTGCCGGGCCGGATGGCATCGCCCAGGCTTAAGGTAACGTCATAAGCCTTTAATATTTCCAGCACCCGGTCAAATTTTTCGTACAGGGGATTTTCCTTCTGATTGTGCAGCATCCAGCCAGTGAGGAAAGCCCCGCCCCGGCTGACCACGTCCGTTACCCGTCCTGTAGCCTGCATTCTTTTGATAACGTCCATATTCAGAGCACAATGAATCGCCATAAAATCCAACCCATCGGCCGCTTGTCTTTCAATAACCTCAAAAATATCCTCTTCTCTCATATTGACAACACTGCCGTATTTGGCAATCGCCTCAATACCTGCCTGATAAATCATGGTGCTGCCCACAGCAACATGCGCCAGAGACAAGGATTGCTTCCTCATACCGTCAATATCTTTTCCCGTACTTAAATCCATAAAGCTATCGCAGCCGGCTTCTTCGGCAATGGCCAGCTTGCGGGCTTCCATTTCCATGTCATCACGGTCGCTGGAAGTTCCAATCAGGGCATTAACCTTAATCCTTAAGCCTTCCCCGATGCCACAGTATTTAAATTCCTTGCGGACTTTGTTTCTGGGAATAACTATTTTCCCTTCGGCAATTCCCCGCCGAATAAATTCCACATCAAGATTCTCATCGGCCGCCACCGCTTCCATTTCCTCGGTAATGATCCCGGCCCGGGCTTTTAATACCTGTGTCATATTAACCACCTTTCCCTTCTTAACAGCTATGCTTGGTTGTGTTCAGATACTTAGCGACAATTTCCATAGCGCAATACTTGCCGCACATGGCGCAAGCCGTGGATTCCCCGCTGTTGCGGGTTTTCCTGATCTCTTCCGCTCTGGGCGGATCAATGGCCAGTTCCAACTGTCTTTTCCAGTCCAGTTTCTTGCGGGCCATAGACATTTCCAAATCCCATTGCCAGGCTTCTTGGCTCCCTTTGGCCAGATCGCCGGCATGGGCAGCGATCCGGGCGGCTATGACTCCCTCCCGCACCTGATCAGCACTGGGTACGCCGATATGTTCTGCCGGAGTAACATAACAAAGCAATTCCGCCCCGGCCCAGGCGCTTAGTGCGCCCCCTATCGCTGCATTAATATGGTCATACCCGGCGGCAATATCCGTCAGCAATGGCCCGAACACAAAATATGGTGCTCCCTGGCAAAGGCTCTTCTGCAAAGTAACCGTCGCCTTCACATGGTCAAGGGGCATATGTCCAGGTCCTTTAATCATGATTTGGACTCCCGCCTCCCTGGCCCGTCTGACCAGTTCGCCCAGGATAACCAATTCCTGAACCTGGGCTCCATCCAAGGAATCAGCCAGACATCCCGGCCTCATCCCATCAGCCAGGCTGAGAGTAACGTTATATTTCCGGGCAATTTCCAATACCCGGTCATATTGTTCATAAAGGGGATTTTCACATTGATTGGCGATCATCCAACCGATTAAGTGAGCACCTCCGTAACTTACCAGCGGATCAATGCGGCCTTCTCTCTTGGCTCGTTCCACAACATCCATGGTCGTTGCACAGTGTAAGGCCAGAAAGTCAACACCATCTGCCGCATGCCGTTCAATGACCTCAAACATTTCCTCGGCAGTCATTTTCACCGTCGAACCGTACTTTTTCCCAGCTTCAGCGATTGCCTGATATACAGGCAGTGTTCCAACCGGTACGGAAACAGAATTTAAGGTTTCTTTCCGCATGGTATCGATATCGCCGCTGACGCTCAGATCCATCAGAGCATCTGTACCTGCTGCCAATGCTGTTTTGACCTTGACGATTTCTTCAGCAACTGAAGCTTCACTGCCGTAAAGACCGATACTGGCACTAACCTTTGTCCGCAGCCCCTTGCCAATACCTACAGGAATAATAGTCTTATGGTTGATATTAGCGGGGATGACAATTGTACCCGCTGCAACTCCCTGCCTGATAAATTCCGGGGAGACTTTCTCCCGGGCTGCCACCTGCTCCATTTCAGGAGTAATTGTTCCTTCTAAGGCGCTCGTTAATAAACTCATCATTATCCTCCTTATAACCTTTTATTGACTCAAAATCATAACCCCTATCAGTAGGTCTGTTGTTTGCATACCCTCCCTTTTTTTAAAAACTTAATAAAAAAGTCCACACCTTAATTAGATGTGAACATTCCACCGTTCCCGTCTTGCTGCCTTACTAACAACAGCTCGCAACAATTCAGGCAGGTCTCCTGACTTCCGGCGTAACGTCCGCGTCTCCCTTCCCGCCTGCTTTGCCTATCGGACAACAAGCGGTGGCTATGAGATGGACTACCGGTTACAGTGGCGGGACCGTCCGGGACTTACACCCGATTCCCTATTCTCCCTCGCGGGCACCTGAACGTTATCATATTTACTTAGAGTCACTGTTTTAACCGGTTTCCTGCTCAAAAACCGGAACAGGATAAACCCCGTCAAAACACGCTGTGCAAAACTCCTTAGGCCGCCGCAAAACTTGAAGCATTCCTTTTAAGCTAAGGTATTGCAGGCTGTCCGACCCGACATATTGCCTGATTTCTTCAAGAGTCCGGTGGGCAGCAACGAGCTCAGCAGCTGACGGAATATCTATGCCATAATAACAGGGAGAGCTTAAGGGGGGAGAAGCCACCAGAAGATGTACCTCTTTTGCCCCTGCTTCTCTGAGCATTCGGACAATTTGACAGCTGGTGGTTCCCCGTACAAGCGAATCGTCCACTACCACTACCCTTTGCCCTTGAATTACATCGCTAATAACATTAAATTTCATCTTTACAGCCAATTCCCGGTTCTTCTGTCCAGGCTTGATGAAAGTCCTTCCAATGTACCTGTTTCTAAGCAAGCCTTCCCGAAAGGGCAGACCGCACTGTTCGGCGTATCCCATTGCCATTGCCGTGCCAGACTCGGGAATAGAAATTACCACGTCTCCAGCCACTGGATGCTCTCTAGCCAACTCTCTGCCAAACTCTCTGCGAACCGAATTCACGGTTCTGCCGTCAATCACACTGTCTGAACGCGCCAAGTAAATGTATTCAAAAATACACAGACGTCTGCACCGTCCTGGAAAGCTTCGCATGAAACTAACCCCGTTTTTATCAATAATTACACCCTCTCCGGGATCAATTTCCCTGACTAACTCTCCACCTACAGCCCTAAGTGCACAGGTTTCTGAAGCCAGTATATAACCTGATTCCATCTCTTTCAGTTTTCCCAGGCATAATGGCCGCATTCCGTAAGGGTCACGCAAGCCAATGAGACTATTTTCTGTCATTATTACCAACGAATAAGAACCTGATATTTCCTTCAGAAAGAGTTCAAGTAGTTTCTCCAGCGAGAGATTTCTGTAATAGGCAAGAAGTCTCAAAAAAATTTCGCTATCCAGGTTTGTATAACCGGATGTTCTTGTTTGGGCCAACCGCTTTTTTAATTGACGAGCATTCGTTATGTTCCCATTATGGGCCACTGCGACACTGCCCTTGTCATCTTTATACAATAAAGGCTGAGCATTTACCTCCGAACTGTCACCGCTGGTAGAATACCTTACATGTCCGATTGCCAGATTCCCCTTTAAAGCAGACAAAATATCTTTATTAAAGACTTCCGCAACCAGCCCCATCTTTTTGTGCACTCTAATTTGCTTCCCGTCCGAAACAGCTATACCGGCACTTTCCTCTCCCCTATGCTGCAGTGCATTGAGACCATAGTAGGCTTTCAGGGACACACTGTTTCCTGGAGCATAAATACCCAAAACACCACATTCATCTCGGGGTTTATCATGAAATTCCCAAGGGCACATTTTCCTCTCCTCCTTAGAAATAATTATGTTAGGTTGGTTTTGAAACAAAAAAATCCGCAACTCAATAGAGCGCGGATTTTTCCATCATCCTCACCTAAATCGACTTAAACGCGAAGTCGATGCTAAGTATTTTACAGGCAGGTCTCCTGACTCAGGCTCATAGCTTCCTTGCCTCCTTCCTCCTTACAGAGTGGTCATGGCCAAAGCTCCCCTTTACAGTGGCGGGTCCGTCCGGGACTTACACCCGGTTCCCTATTCTCCCTCATTGGGCACCTGTAAAATTATGTTTATTTATTAATGATAATACTTAAATAAACCGAGCATGTCAAGTACACCTTCAGTGAAATGTCAGAAAAAATTAATCACTTTATTTTTTTATACTTCATGAGTATATGAATCCAGGTCCGCAAACTGGTCAAGGCTCTGCAGATCCTCAGCCTCTTGGAGGAGACCGGTTCGCCGGCAAAGCTCGGCCATAAAAGAAAGCTCAACACCCTAAAGCCATTAACATCGGAGGTTAAAAGCTAATAATTATGTTAGAAACTTTTACATCCTCAAACCATTATTGATACTTACTTTCATTTTTCGTTTTCCTAATTCTTGTTCTGCTAAAATAAGGTGTTGTACAGGGGGCAAAGGTTCGCCATCCTCAATAATTTTCTCGATAAAATATAGGCAGTTGGATTTCTCCTCATGGGGATTGTTCAAAGTTTTGTACTTAAAACAGCTAATAACATCGTTGTCTTCTTCAATACCTAAACCGCAGCACTGACATGTCTTCATGTTACAACTCCTTTCTTTCAGACACCTCAATCTCGATCATACCTCTTCCCCCTGAATAAATCTTCCTTCCTTACTTAAACATAGGTAAAGAGTTTACAACAATTTGTTTATTCTACTTTTCAGCTCCATGACCTTTTGCTCGATTATTTGTGCAGTTTTTATAAACTCAGTCCTATCCTTTCCTGTTGGGTCATCCAATCCCCAATCCTCTCTGTATTTACAAGGCAGAAAAGGGCATTCCACGTTGCATCCCATGGTAATGACAACGTCGACAGGAGGAATGTCTGCCAGCAATTTTGATTTTTGCGTTAAGTTCATATCAACACCATAGATCTCTTTGATTACTTCAACTGCATCCTGATTAATCTGTGGTTTGGTTTCAGTTCCCGCCGAATAGGCTTCAAATTCACCCGCTGCAATTAGCTTGGATATTGCCTCTGCCATCTGTGATCGACAGGAGTTATGAACGCAAATATAGGCGACCTTTAGTCTCTGAGCTGTCATATTAGCCCCCCTTTTAAAGGCCCTGCTTAGGCAGGCCATTTTCATTAAAATACTTCCGTTTAAAGAAAAGAGCTGAATTTACTAACGCAATCATGACCGGCACTTCAACTAAAGGACCGATTACCGCCGTGAAAGCTGCATCAGATGCTATCCCGAAGACAGCCACGGCTACTGCTATGGCAAGTTCAAAATTATTGCTTGCGGCTGTAAAAGCGAGAGTTACCGTTTGGTCATATCTAAACCCGCCCCTAATGGACATATAAAAGCTGAAAAAGAACATAATGGCGAAGTATATGAGCATGGGTATGGCAATTCTGATCACATCTCCGGGATTATTAATAATCTGTTCCCCTTTGGTTATAAACATTATGACGATGGTATAAAGGAGTGCTATCAGAGCTAAAGGAGATATCTTGGGAATGAATACCTTTTCGTACCACTCTTTTGTTTTAATTCTTATCAAGCTAAACCGTGTCATAAAACCTGCTGCGAAAGGAATTCCCAAATAAATAAGAACGCTCTTGGCTACTTCCCACATGGAAACATCTACGACCTGGCCTCCCCAGGAAAGTCCCAGCCATTTAGGCAAGAGAGTTACAAAGATATAAATATAAACAGTGTATAAAAGAATTTGGAAGATAGAGTTCAGCGCTACCAAAGCAGCACAATACTCGTTATCACCTTTAGCCAGGGAATTCCATACAATTACCATGGCAATACACCGAGCCAGGCCTATGATAATAAGACCAATGGCAAAGCCCGGTTTGTCTCCAAGCAGCAAGACAGCCAGCACAAACATCAGGACTGGACCAACAATCCAGTTTTGGATCAGCGAAAAGGAAAAGATCTTTTTATTTTCTACAACTTTTCCGATCTCTTCATACTTCACCTTAGCCAGAGGCGGATACATCATGATGATAAGACCGATTGCTATTGGCCAGGAGATTGTTCCGGTGCTGAATTCAGCCAATGAGGCTGCTAAGTCAGGAAAGAAATACCCTCCCAGAACACCTGCTGCCATGGCAATAAATATCCATAGTGTCAAGAATCTGTCTAAAAACGACAACCTGGCTTTTTCAACCTTTTCCACTTTAATCATCCTCCATAAATCTAATCACAGTTCAACGTCTTGCGTTTTAACCAATCTTTTAGGTTTTGCAGGTCATTCTGATATAGTTCCAAATTCCTCAAATTATCATAAACCAGGCTATCAATAAACTTGATCCGTTCATCGATAGCCAACGAATAGTAAACCCACTGGGCATGTTTACGGTCTTTCACCAATTCGGCATTCTTGAGATAAATTAAGTGCCTCGACGCTTTGGCTTGTGTAATTTGTAAGGTTTCCATGATATCGCAAACGCAGAGTTCTTTTTCAAATAATAAGTTTAGAATTCTTAAGCGAGTTTCGTCAGATAGGGCCTTTAAGGCATCCAACAGTTTTTCCATTGCTTCACCTCGTTGCATTCTTAATATACGTATATTCGCTTATGCAATTATACGTATATTATACATTACGGTCCTATAAAAGTGAACTACTATTTTAGATAATTTATTAGAAAACTTGTATAACACTCCGGCTCTCTAAGAAAGGGCCGTTGCTCACGCACGGGTAAGTTCGTGGAGCAACGGCCCTTTCAAATCAGCATTAGCGTTTAACGGCGGCAAGAGATCTTATCCATTTATTTATAAGTTTCAAGGATCTTAGCTATTTCCTTCGGTTTCAAGACCTTGCCAACGGAGACAACTTTCTCATCAATAACTAAGGCAGGGGTCGACATTACCCCATAAGCCATAACATCCTTAAGATCATTGACTTTAATTATTTCCGCTTCTATGCCTGTCTCTTTTAAGGTTTTCTCGGTATTTTCTTTCAAAGTCTCACAATTTTTGCATCCCGAACCCAAAATTTTGATGATCATAATAATCCACTCCCTAATTATTTTTAGAATCTCAAATAAAACATATAAAAGCAATTAACATAATAAACGTGCCCATAACAACTCTTAGAATTTTACTCACACCGCCATAGTTCTTACTTGCTGAAAGCTTTTTGACATCTCATTACACCTCCTTCTCTGTTTGATAGAAAGATGTTTAGCTTACATCAATAAATAACCAAAGGCATTAAAAGAGTATCCAATGATAAGAATTCCCAGAGTAACAATCCCCGCAAAAATCACTAAAAGTTTCATCTTCACGACTTTCTTTAACAAGATCATTGAGGGCAGTGAAAGTGCTGTTACAGCCATCATGAAGGATAAGGCAGTGCCAATTCCTACTCCTTTTATGACTAAGGCTTCTGCTATGGGCAAGGTTCCAAAGATATCCGCATACATTGGCACACCAACAAGCGTGGCTAACAAAACCGAATACCATTTATCCTGGCCAAGCACGGCTGAAATGATATTTTCAGGAATCCAATTGTGAATGGCTGCACCTATTCCAACACCGATGAGAATATATAGCCATACTTTTTTAATAATATCTAAGACCTGATCTCTTGCATATTCCATTCTTTGACGAGTCGTCAGATCTTCTTGTTCGACATCCAGTACCTTATTACCGAAAACAAACGGTTCAACGTATTTATCAAGTTTCGCTTTACTAATAATGGTCCCGCCAATAACCGCAAGGATTATCCCAACAACCACATAGGCTATAGCAATTTTCCAGTTAAAGATACTGGCAAGTAAAATAACCGATGCCAAATCTACTAGAGGAGACGATATTAAAAACGAAAATGTCACACCAATCGGCAGACCTGCACTTGTAAAACCTATAAACAACGGTATGGAAGAGCACGAACAAAAGGGTGTAACTGTTCCAAGTAAAGCACCTAATATATTTGCTGAAGCTCCACTGTATCTACCTAAAATCTTTCTTGTTCTCTCAGGCGGGAAAAAACTTTGGATATATGAAATTGTAAAGATTAAGACTGAAAGCAATATGAAGATTTTTATGACATCATAAATATAGAAATGAATGCTACCACCTAATCGATCCTGGATGCTTAATCCAAAAACCTTTTCTACCAAAAGCCTTATTAAATTATTAAGCCACTCCATTTTAAGTAATTGATTATTTAACCATTCAAAAATAAACAAATGATCATCTCCTTTGTCATCATACTAACGTTACTACGGCCTTGACGACTCTTCTCTATCGGTGAAACCCTGTTTTTTAAAGCTTAAATATGCTTTTCCATTGATACTGCATTATCATAGATATACTGCTTTTCTTTTGAGCTTAAAAGCTTATCCGTGGTATAAGCAATTAACGCAATACCTGGAATATCTATGATAAATCGTGTCAGCATAAATTTCCATCCCATCGAAGTAGCCTCAAATAAGAGTAAGGGTATTTTAGTTGTAGACCATGCCCCTATAAAAACTAGTACATTGGAAAATTTACTACCCTTTTTCAATAATACACCTGCAATGGGAAAGGCGGCGTATAATGGCCCTGCTGCCGCTGAACCTAGAAAAAAGGCCAGTGAAATCCCAAAGAAGCCTGACTTTTCACCCATTAACTTGATCATGGTATCTCGTTGCACCCATACATCCAATAGTCCAAGAAGAATAAATATTGGAGGGATAATTGAGAGCATTTCCAGCAAACTGTTTCCAGTGATAACAACCGATTTTTGTCCAATTGATGGATAAAGTACTACAAGGAGAATATTCAGGATTAAGAGGACTAAGAGAAATTTATATCTTCTTAATAGTTTTTTCATCTCAGCACCATCCCTATTACGATCGCGGCAATATACGAAAAAACAAACGCAGAAGAATTTCGTAATATTGTGGCCTTCTTTCCAAAATACTTGATTTCAAGGGGTAGTGTAACAATTCCTACCATCATTAACGCAGAAATGAATACAGCTATCTGCATGATTCCAGCCCCGTTGTTGAGTAAAGCCGAAGCGAGTGGAAAGGCGACAAAACCAGGGATTAAAGTGATTGAACCAATAACTGAAGCAATAAGCATTCCAAGCCATCCTGATTGTTGACCGACAAGTTTTGATATTGTTTCCGGACTTAAAGCTGCCAGCATAATCCCCACAATAACGAGAATGGATAAGAACTGAGGAAGGATATTTTCAAACGATTTCCATGCTTTGGTTAGCGCTTTTTTTGTTTTGGTCTTATCTTTTATTAACGATAGCAAAAGTAGGACTCCTGCGAGGCCATACAATACTATTGTAAACATTTTCCGACACCTGCCTTCATCCGAGAAAAAGCCAAGTTGCCCACTACCGGATAGCGTATCCCAATCCTATAAGGCAGCATATCTTTCTCCTAATTAATGCTCCTTTATAACGGAGCCCTCATCCTGAAACTACTCTTCACAAAGAATGTGCTAACCGTTATTAGCATAAGTCCAATGCCATAAACGATAAATAATCTTTCAAAACTGGATACGGAGACAATGTGTCCGCCAATAGCCGTTCCGATTCCGCCACCCCCCATAAAGCAGAAGGCAACTAATGACATGGCTATACCTCTAGCCTTCGCGGCAAACTCTGTTGCAATCGTCAAGAATGTAGAATGAGCCATCATGAAACCAAACCCCATTAATCCAACAGCAATTACTACAATAGGCAGAAAATCTCCTATAGAAGCCAATAACATATCTGCTAAAAAGGCAAAACTTAGTCCAATGGCAGCGGTTTTCTTACGACCTATTTTTGCTGCAAGAGTACCGGATTTTCGACCGGCAAGCAGGGCCATAATACCAAAAGCTGTCATAACCATACCTACAGCAAAATTATTAAGATTAAATGTTGTCTTTATAAAACCTCCGAGAAATGAAAAAGAACCTAGCAAAAAAAGACCTTCAAATACTACTAAAGCATAAATCATAAGACTGGAAGGATTCCTTAATAAGTTAATGTATGGCATTAATGCTTTACTTTCTTTATTCTTTGCAGACGGTATCTTTCTGCCTATCGTAAACAGCAATACTGAAGAAATGACAGCTAGACCTGCATAAACAGCAAAGACTCCTCTCCAATTAAGGAATTGAGCAATTGAACCACCAATCGCCATACTAAGACCTTGACCTAGAAAAGAGATTCCCATAAATGAACCGATAGCTGACTGTCTTTCCTCCATAGGGAAAATGTCTCCGATAAGTGCAAGAGATACTGGCATGACAGCTGCAGCAAACATTCCAGTCAACGCCCTATACACTGCCAGGTCACTAATGGAAAAAGCAAATGCACAAAGTGCAGTGGCTATCGTAAACAGTGAAATTGAAATTGTTATAACCTGTCTCTTTCCAAGGCGCTCTGCAAGATATCCATATAGTAACTGAAAAAGACCAAAAGGCAGCATATATGCAGTAATAATAATTGACGCTGAGGGAACATCTACATTCAAGTCCTGTGCAATGGATGGAAGTATTGGAGAAACCACCCAATTATCGGCCATTGCCACAAACCCCGCAAAACCAAGTATGAGAATAATTTTTCGCTTATCCATGACAATCCTCCTCAAATTACAATAGTTTGAGATATTATAGCATCCTAAAGAAACCTCATTTATTAGATAATAAAGTCTTAGTTTCTTCTATTTGACGCAGAATAATTGCTTCGACGAGGTCAATCATTTCGCAAACTTCCTTGTTTTTTATTGAATAGATAACCTTAGAACCATCTTTTCTGCTTTCAACAATTCCTTGATTTTTTAAGACTGTAAGATGCTGAGAAGTATTCGATTGTTCAGAATCAAGATTAGGTAAGATATCACAAACGCACAGTTCACCTTTTCTTAGGAGCTTAATTATTTGGATTCTTGTAGGATGACCCAAAGCTTTAAAGACATTTGAAATAAGTTGGTTGCCCATATTCGCCATTTTCTCACCTCAAAACGCATTATCATATTAGCATTATCTAATATATTAAATTTATTATATTATTGCTTCCTCTTGATGTCAAGGTGATGGAAGAGCAGTTTTCGAATACTTACACCCTCCAGTTTAAAAATTCGGCGGTTTTAAGATGAACTAATCTAGATTAGCCAGCCTTAAAACCGCCGAATTTTTAATCATGCTTCCTTAGGTTTGCTACACCTATCCATCATAACGAAGGTCTGCATAAACTCCTCAATACGTTCCGGGGTACCAATTAGCTGCAAATAGTGAATGTATTTGTCTCGCTCACTCCGTTTGACGGCAAGAAACGTCGCCCATAGTTCTGGGGATACCAATACCTTAACATCAGGATTATCTGCCTCCCCCGAACGAGTTGTCCACCGACAGCCATCAAAAGACAAAACATAAGTACCGCCATGGGTAAAACTCATCAACCATGTTGCCGGCTGGGGCAGCATACGAGCTTTCTTATTGAGGGAATCCGTCAGAAAGCCCATGGCCAGATCAGGGTGCACAACCTCTCCAGGCAATGGTGGGCGCATAGCGTGTTTAAGTCCCCACTCCTTCATTGCTTCTACCACTGGACGCAGATCCTCTCCCGCTTCCGTCAGCCTGTACCAGACCTCGCGGTGACCCGAGTCCTCTCTCTCAATAATACCCGCCGCCTCCAGTTCGCGCAGAGCTTCCGTAAGCCCTTTTGGCGTAATGTTCGCAGAGTACTTCAATAAGTCACTGAATCGCTGGGGCTTTGTCAAAAGGTCGCGGATGATGGTCAGGGACCATTTGCCCCCCATTACTTCTAAGGAAAAAGCCACCGGACAATAATGGTTATACTTACGTGCCATTAGCATTAACCTTTCTGCATACTCGTTTTCTTTTTACAGTATTTCAAAATCCCTTTAATTTCAACTGTTAAGTTATAAAAACTGTAATGTTTATGCTTCCACCTTACACCGGATATACCTATGCAAGGGTGTACCCGCGATCCTGTCCCTGTGAGTATTTTTGGTCAGGCGGTTGATCCCCACGCCATAGGTTTCTCCATTGTATTCCAAGCCGAAACCGTGGGGAATGATCACCATTCCGGGACGGGTATCCCCGGTGATTTCCAGTTCGATATTTACCGTCCCCGCTTCAGTGGTCACCCGGACAGTTTGCCGGTCACTGAGGTTTAAACGCCCTGCATCTTCCGGATGCATAGCCAGGGTACAGGCTCGCCGCCCTCGATTCCATTCCGGATTTCGCATTAAGTTATTAGCATTCATGTCCATGTGTCTTCCGGCCAGCAGAATCAACGGGTAGTGTCCACTGGCTTGCAGCTCCACTTTTTCAGACTCAGGAGTAATACTTTTTACCCACTCTTTCACTTCCGGGATATATAAATTAATGCGATTATCGGCGGTTTTTATGTTGGCAAAGTTGTTCTCCGGATCCACCTTCCCAATCCATAACCCTTCAGGATGATCAATTATTGCTTGAAAGATGTCATCCCCCATTGTCAGGCCTGGTTTAAAACCCGCCCGTGCGGCATTATCTTTAAAACTGCTGGGAACTGTTTGAAGCAAAGCCCACATCCAGGCTTTGTTAACCGAACCCATTTCTTGACCAAGAGTTTTGGCCACCACATAAGGAAGGGTTGCCGCGATCTTGGGATCGGATTGCATGTAGGCATATAAGGCCTGACCATATTCCAGCCTGGATTTTGACGCTGCCATACGGAGTGATTCCGGGATATCCGGAATCATACCTAGTTTGTCAGCCAAACGGGTGAAAATCTCACTCCCCTCAAGAGTTTCCCCCTCTGGTTCCAGAATGGGCTGACGCAGCTGACAATAAATTTCGGGATAATTCAGCTGAAAATAGGTGGTATCCCAACGCTCATAAGCAGATCGATCCGGCAGAACATAATCAGACATCTTGGCTGTCTCGGTCATGGCAATATCAATGGTGACCAATAGATCCAGCTTTGAAAAGGCTTGTTCATAAGCGGCAGTATCAGCAAAAGAACGCATGGGATTACTGGAAGACACGATGACAGCCCGCAGCCGTTCCGGGTGATCATTCATGATTTCCTCTGGCATAGCGTTAGGCGGATGCATGCCCAGCAGAGCGGGAAATCCCGTCTTCATCGTTCGCCAATGCTTGGGATCACGATCGTCCGTGTGGGCACCCATGGTCATTAAATAACCCGGAACCACATTCCCGCCAGGAACAAATAGCCTGCCGCAAATAGTAAGGAGAATGATTTCTAAATAGGTCGTCACCGTACTGTGCCTGCCCATCAATACACCCAAGTCCGGGTGGAGAGAGGATTGGCGGGTTGCAAAAAGCCGGGCCACTTCTCTAACCTGGTCATAGTCTAATTCACATACCTGGCATGCATTTCTAACATCGAAATTCTCAAACCAGGAGTAAATCTGTTCAATCTCACCGACATGCTGATCTATATAAGCTTGATTTTGCCAGCCTTCCTGTAAGATGATGGCAATCAAAGCACGGGTTAACAGGGCATCCGTCCCCGGACGCAATGCCAGGTGAATATCTGCTTTTACAGCCGTCTCAGAACGTCGCGGATCTATGACCACCAAAATTTTTCCTGGGTCTTTGGACATTTGGTCAAGGAACCTTCTGGCTTGGGGCATTTGATGGCTCATCCAGCCGTTCCAGCCAATCGCCACCATCATATCCGTCCGGTCATGATCGGGAATCGTAAAATTGTATTGCCTTCCAATGGTTCGCCCGTAACCCCAGAACAAACCGGTAAGTTCACCAGCCAAGGCATTATAGTAATATTTAGAACCGAGGGACCTCAACAAGCGAAGGCCAAAAACAGCTTCAGAATGACCGCCCAGGTTGCCGAGGCCCATAAAGGCCAAGGCCCGGGGCCCATGGGTTTTAGTTATGTACCCTAGCTTCTCTGCAATCTCAGTGAGAGCATGTTCCCAGGAAATTGGCACAAAATCCTCTCCAACTTTTTTTAAGGGATGAGTCAGCCGGTCCTTATGATGCTGGTAATAGGAAATATTAAGCCCCTTTCGGCAGACATAACCCTGACTGCGGGGATTATCCTTGTCTCCTCTGACTTTAACAATACGGTTGTTCTCTACCTGTGCCTCAAGACCGCAATTTTGACCGCAAAGAACACAACTGGTCTTTTTCCACTCACTCATGTTTTCCCCCTCCTCTAAATCAATATACTTATTATAGTATAATTTTTATAGTATGTATTATAGTATGTAATCCTTTTTATTGTCAATGCAATTCACAATATTAAATACACAACGATATCCCCTAGAACAAAACTATTCAAGTTCTCCAGTTTAGAAATCAGGCAATTTTAAACTCAAAAAATGGATAAAAAATTGCACCATAATTAATGGTGCAAACATCGTAAGATTTAAGTTTACAATAAGAGAAATAACTTTAACGTCTTTTTCTCCAAGGCAGTATATTCAATTGAGCTCCTTCATTGGAATTATCCGTTATATTTGCAGAGCTATTACCTTTTCTAAATAAAAACCGACTCATTGCAATTGGAGCTTGCCGCTGAACCGGGACCTCTGCTCTGGTTTCCTGGACCTCTGTATCAGTAGTATTCTTACTTTCCGGTTTCATTTAATATTCATCTCCTTACTCTTTCAAGAACAACTTGTAATTAAGACCACCAACAAATTACTGACAGTCTTACATTTTTAGAAAATGACGCCATATTCTCCGCCTCCAAATGCCATTTCTATTCCTCCTTTCTTACATGTCTATTACAAGTTATGCCTAATTTCCATTTTATTCCACTATTAAGACTTACTTTTAAAGAGTGCTATCTTCTATTTATCAACTAATTCGCTTTATAGGTTAACTCCCACACAACATTTTACGAGAAAAATATTTGGATAAATGTTTGTTATTAGCAACACTATAGGAGACATCTCGGTAATGCTATTCAAAATGCATCATGAGGCAAATGAAACCACTAAACGGGATTCCATTGGGAATCCCGTTTTAACGAGCAAATTGAAACTATTGGAGAACAATTTAAATGACGCTTAAAATTAAAATTCTAAAAAGAGAATTTAACCAAGTAGAACGCCTACTTGATGGACTTAACCAAAATGATTTCTCTAAAGAAGTAGTAGAAGAAATCCAAAACCTTAAATGTGTAGTTTTTTCGTTAAGAGCACCTAAATTTTGTGCTTGTTCATTAAACAATGATTTATTTGTCGCAATCCCTCCGATATACCTTTGCATATCATCAGGTTTAGATCATCCTAATCCTATCTACTTTACAGATACAACCTGCCCCTGGGCATTATATAGCGAGCCAGGATCGCCATCATTATTCCATACATCCGATTTTGTCCATAGCAGAGCCCCTGTACTTGACTCTGCTTTCGAGCCACTTAAGACCTTCAAGGTTCCTCCTGCAGGAATGGTTATACCACTGGGGAAACTATACGTTTGATTACCCTTTTCACTAACAAGCTTCCATCCTGTCAAATCGACTGCTGAACTGCCATCATTGACTAAAGTCACTATTTCGCCGGCCAAATCAATACTAGTGATGGAAACGGAAGCAGGCGCAGAACCCTTTTTATTAAAAGTCACAGACTCTCCGTCACAGGTTGCCACAATCGTTCCATCCAGATCCGTCCTGAACACTTTAACTCCTGCACCAGAGAGCTTCGATAATGTAGATGCAGTAGGGTGTCCGTAGTCATTGTCTGCTCCAACGGAAATAACTGCATATTTCGGTGAAACTGCTTTTAGGAAAGCACTACTTGTAGACGACGAACTGCCGTGATGCCCAACTTTAAGCACATCCGCTTTCACAATCTGCCCACTCCCCAGCATCTCGGTCTCAGAAACTTCTTCGGCGTCGCCTGTAAAAAGAAAGCTTACTTTCCCATACGTCAGTCTTAAGACTGCACTATAATTGTTCAGGTCTTCGTACCCGCTCCCGTTGGGAGCTATGAATTGTCCAGTTAACCCAGGGACATCTAGTTTAACCCCCACCTTAGCCTGGATTCGTTTGGCTCCACTAGCAGCAACAGCAGATATAAAGTCTTCAAAGGTTTTCGTCGTCGTTGAAGCATCTGGCATGTAGACTGCTTTTACTGGAAAACTATTTATCACTGTATCAAGCCCACCAATATGATCCTCATGAGGGTGGGTGGCGATTACTGCTGCTAGTTCTTTAACCTGTTGTGACTTCAGATAGTTTACTACGTTGGGACCGTCCGGATTATTTCCTCCGTCGATAAGTACTGCTGTACCATCTGAGGCTTTGATTAAAATACTGTCAGCCTGGCCAACATCGATAAAATGTACTTGTAGATTTCCGTGTGCGTTCATGGGCGTTGGCTGGTTGTTGTTTAATTCCTCACCTTGATCAACTGATGTCTGGCTGCTCGAAGTGGAAGTGGCAGTCGTTGTTGATGTGTTTCCGCAACCAGTGACCAAAAGGGTTATACATATTACCAAAACGTAAAATAATCTAGATTTCCGCATAATCAAAAAAATACCTCCTAGCTGTCAAAGAAGCCTTTCATTATTTCCAGCCCTTTTTGGCGACGTTCATTGGTGGCTGATTGGTCAACTGAAATACTTATAGTGATAACATCGCCCTCTTTAACATCATGGGGCAACAGGGATCGAGGCAGATTAAACGTTATTCCTCCGTTTTCAATCACAGCCCAATCTCCTTCATATCGATCTATAATAAGCATTTAAACAACTCCTTTCATTGACCGTTTATTCACGATTTTTAAATCTGTATTCCCCTATTTTACTCCGATAATAACTATATCACTAGCCATTAACGAAAATATGTCTACTATTCGGCAAATGGCTAATTAGAATTGCTAGTATGTCCATCGCCTCTACCGACTGTAATTGCATCTTCCTGAACTTGCGTAATGGTACCTGCTGTTGCCAGACTGTCTAAATCAGTGGAAATTTTTATGACTAGAGAATATATAATTATCGCTTTAGCCGGATTATCAGGATAATTGGACTATAAAATTTATTCCAAAAGACAAAATTCGTAAAGCGCTTATAGCGTTTCTATTTAAGCAGGTAATTACATGGGCGGTAGGATTAGGCGTAGTAGAACTTAGATTAATCGAATATCCTGTTAGACTATTCCCATATGCCAATCGAACAAGTTTTTCATTTGAATACTTTATTTATCCCTCAATTTGTGCCATTTCTAGAAGTTGTTGAAAGCAAAAAATAGACCCAGTTCACAAAAATGAGCTGGGCCTTTTAACAGTTTTTTAACCGATTAAGTTCTAATTCTGAGTTTGCGGCTTTAAGGGTTTTTTTATAATCTGTTTTTCTATATAATTCGTACCTACTGCAATTCCCCCGATAATTCCTAAGAAAGTGATGATCACACTTGCAGTATTCGCATTCCCACCTTTTCCATCTTCATGGCCAAGTCTTATTCCGTCTTTGCCTGTTGGAATATTCTTATCAAACTGATCATTAAGTCCGTTTGGCTGAATTTGTTCTGAGTTCACACTAACATTCGTTGTTATTTGGGCTATACTAGAACTAAATTGTGTGGAAAGAACTTGAATACTCCCTAACAATAGTATCAACGATAATACAACTTTGGCTGCTACACTAACCGTACTAGATGATTTAACGTTGAACACCTTTTTCATAAGACCCATTATCCATTGCCAATGAAGCCCAAGATGAACTCCCACAAGTACAAGAGTTACATAAGGGATACTGCTATGTAACCCACGAAATACTCGTCCATTCACGCCAGCAAAGCCTGGGAATAACACTTTTGAAATCATCAATCCGCTTATAATTGTAAACGCCATTGAGAATAAAAGTAAAATATTAAGGCAGTAACCGAAACGAATTTTACCCGGCAAACTACGGTCGAACAACCTCTGCGTTACTTTGAGAACCCATTGCCAGTTAAGTAGAATATGCACCATGAATAGAGCGCCTATCCCCAAGCCAACCATTTCGTGAAAGGCTAACCCTCCAAAAACTCTTACATTATAAAGCAATGTAAAGAGTAAAACAATTACTATATCCAATGTCAGTTTGATATAATTACTATTCTTCATATAAATGCCCCCATATCATAATGTTTTGTTTTCATTTTTCACTATGATTCTATAGGCATTTCCTGAGTTTGAACTGAGGGCTACCTGAAAGTTTGCTTAACATTTACTTATTTAAAATATCCACTTGGTCGTCCTGTACTTTCGGCATATCATACCCATATCGATCTTTAAGGTATTTACTCTGCTCCGAAAGCGCATTTTCCCATCCCTCTTTGTTTAGACTTAAAACCGCCTATTCTTTTTTTCGTAACCTTGCTAAAGCCGCAATAAACAATCCGGCAAAAACTAAAAACATCCCGACTAAAGAAACAAGGGACAATTTTTCTTTCAGCAAAAATAACCCCAGAGCAGATGCAGTAACCGGTTCCGCAAGGGACAACGTAACGGCTTTAGGGAATGATATTTTTGCCAAGCCGTGAGAAAATATAACGTAAGCAAGGGCAGTAGCAACCAATCCTAAATGTAGGGCGACACTAATACCTTGAATGGTCTTCAGCCAATCCAGATTGTAACATAAGAGAACAGGAGAAAGGAATAATGCACCGATAGAAAATACAACCCCGGTCACTGCTTCCGGGGGGTAAGACTCCAAAAGTTCTTTGCTGACGGCGGCATAAAGTGCATAAGAAACACCGGCCCCCAAGGCAAGAACAACACCGATGGAGTTCACTTCCAATTTCTTGCCGCCTGTAATCAACAAAATACATCCAATAACAGAGAGCAGAGTAGCTGCAGCCCATTTCACTCCAGGATTTTCCCGGCGGAAAATCATAGAAATCAAGCCAGCGAACACCGGCGCGCTGCCGATGGTCACCACCGTCCCCACAGCCACCCCTGTTTTTAAAACCCCAGCAAAAAAGAAAAGCTGATAGGCAGACATGCATCCGGCAGCGATGAATGTACTCCCTTTATACCATAGTGTTTTTCCGCGCAAAGCTCCCTTCTGCCAGGCAAACATTAAAAGAGCCGCTCCTCCCACCGCTAGGCGTATAGATCCTATGGATAATGGCGAAGCGCCGGGAGGGGCGAAAGACTGGGCTGTGCCTGTTGTTCCCCAAAGCATCGCTGCTGCCAGTACCAGTATCGAAAAAAAAGTCTCATTTTGTTTCATATTGTTCTCCTTCAGCGTATTCAGCAATTCATATTTGTTACTAATTACCGTTGAACAGCATCTTTATAACAATAATAAAACCTAATGAGATTGTTGTTTTTACCGAGATTAGGATATAATTTAGCTCATCTTCATATTCTTCCGCCTAAATTCTACCGGAGTAATGCCTTCGATATCTTTAAAAATCCTGTTTAGTGAAGATTGATGGGCATATCCCACTTCCCAAGCAATCTGTAAAATATTTAGATTTGTCCCGAGAAGAAGTTGTTTTGACCTCTCAATTCTCGTTTTTTTCAGAAATTCCATGGGAGTACAATGCATAAGGCCTTTAAACCAGGAACAATAATAGCTAACAGTATAATGCTCTAAGGCAGCGAGCTTCTCCAAGCTTATATTTTCATTATAGTGCCGCTGAATATATTTAGCAGAATCCGGAATCTTATCTTCTGTCAAGATGGGATAAAAATAATGGAAGAGAGAATTAATCCTTGATGGCTCGAGTGTATTATCAGCTTCACTAAGTAAAAGGAATCTGATTGCTTTCCATTTTTCATCCATTTCATAGTTTCTCCCACCTGGAAATCGATCCAGTTCCCCCAATTGAAACATAAATTGGGGAATATCTAAGACAAGAAATTTATTATGATCTTTCGCCCAGAAAGTGTGCTGGCAGGAGGTGGGAAGCAAAAACAGATGAGCTTCATCCAGCTTTATTTTTTTTGCCTCGGTCTTGATATCTAATACCCCCTGAAGCGGCATGATTAACTGAACAAATTTGTGGTCATGGGTTTGCATGGCATCGGCATAAGTCCTGTTTTCACAAATTATTTTATTATCCACAACTGCCTCACCTTTCTCAGAAGTATTGAAGTAACTCATTCAGATAATATCAGTTTACATCCTATTTGTTCAACTAGGTAAAATTCTAATTTAATCTTGCCACTAAATAATTAACCCCTGACACTCATATTCCTT
This sequence comes from Desulfosporosinus orientis DSM 765, assembly GCF_000235605.1. Taxonomy (GTDB): domain Bacteria; phylum Bacillota; class Desulfitobacteriia; order Desulfitobacteriales; family Desulfitobacteriaceae; genus Desulfosporosinus; species Desulfosporosinus orientis. The sequence continues at coordinate 2,712,951 of NC_016584.1, read as the reverse complement.
TATTGTCAGGGGTTAATTATTCTTTTATGGCATCGACAATTTGTTGAACTGCTGCTGTTGTCTTACTTACATTGGCACTTTTTGAATTGTATACTAGCACTTCTACAATATACCAATATACTATTTAACACAAATTTGTAAATATATTGTATAATATGTCGAAATTGTGTTGTCCTCGAGCTTTATCCCTATCACATTCCTAATTATCTATTTGAAAGATCAAGTTCAAGTTCAAATAACTAAACTCGTAATCAGACACAAGGGAGAGATTATGTAGTGAAAAAAAGTATATATTTAGTATCAGCATTACTCGTTTTAGTTCTTGTGGGTCTAAGTATTCGTGAAAAAGTTCAAGCATCTCAGAAAGCTTTACATGCTAATACAGTTCAAACAACACAGGAAGCCGTACCTGCTAATACAGTGACTAAAATCCAGCCCTTAAAAGGCATTGGTAAAATAAAAAGCGGAGCAGTAAAGGCAGTAATTCTCGGGGACTCCATCTCAGTCAGTCAAGGGGCATCAAATCCCTCAACCACCGGCTGGAATGCTGATCTGACTAACTCCCTATTCGATAAGTATGCCAACAAAATAGAGTGGGACAACAAAGGGTCATCAGGAAAACTTATTGATTATTCCTTACAAAAAGCTGCAGAGATACCTAACACTACAGATGCAGTATTTATTTGTTCAGGAAGAATTGATCGAAATTTTGACACACCTGAACAGTTCAGTGAAAAATATACAAAATTAATAAATATCATTAAAGAGAAAGCTCCCAACGCGGATATATTTTGTATTGTTGAACCTCCCTCTTTGATTTCTGCAGACGAATATAAATTCTGGGATATCAGAAAAGCAATTATTAACGTATCTGAAAAGAAAGACTCATATTTATTAGATTTATGGAGTGCTTTTCCTAAAGATGATGTTCTTTTAAGTGGATTGTTGGAGGACGTACTCCATCCCAATGATCAGGGCAATAAACTAATGTCAGATTATATTTATAATCGATTAGTTGCAGTTATCAATAATCAATAAAAAACCACTAAGATGATATTGACACATCAATATTTATAGAATATCATTAATCCAAGCAAAAGTTTATATTATTTTACAAAAGCTATGATAGAGAAAAGTAAATTGCTGGACTGCTATTCAGGGAGGAAGAGTCATCGACTGAAAGCTTTTCCATAGTCAACGGCAATTGAAGTTCACTCTGGAGCTGCTGAACTGAACAGCTTTGCTAAGTAGGCTCAGACGGTACTTCACCGTTAAATGAAGAGGGTATCGGATTTTATCCTGCACCTTGGAGAGAGAACTTCACTGAGTGAAGTTAAGTTGGGTGGTAACGCGAGAATTACTTCTCGTCCCTATGCGGACGAGAAGTTTTATTTATTTGTTCCTCCCTCTTTCTTCTAAAGTGCACGCAAATAATCCTGTACTTTACTGAGTGGATCATTGATTGATCAAATTGGGTGGTAACGCGGAAGGCCATGGCTTTCGTCCCGAGTTGGACGAAACCATGGCCTTTTTGAATATCAAAATAAACAATACAAGGTAAGGAGAATGCATATGTGTATGAACTTTATTAAGAAAATACCCTCAGCCAGCGAAATTATTGAAGAGTTGCCCGTACCCAATCATATTAAGCTGATCAAAAAGGAGCGGGACAGAGAGATAAAAAGTGTGTTCGAGGATAAGGACCATAGGTTTATTCTGATCATTGGCCCCTGCTCTGCAGATAACGAGGATTCCGTCTGTGAGTACATTGGAAAGTTAGCTGCCGTACAAGAAAAAGTTAAAGATTCAATTATTATCATACCGAGAATTTATACTAATAAGCCCCGTACTACTGGAGAAGGATACAAGGGAATGGTTCACCAGCCAGACCCCAGTAAAGAACCGGATCTCTATAAAGGAATCAAAGCTATCAGGAAACTGCATATCCGGTCTTTAAGTGAATACTATATGGTTGCAGCTGATGAGATGTTGTATCCGGAAAACTACCAATATCTAATTGATGTATTGGGCTATGTTGCAGTTGGGGCTCGTTCTGTAGAAAATCAACAACACAGGCTGACTGCAAGCGGCATTGATGTACCAGTGGGAATGAAGAATCCCACCAGTGGTGACTTATCCGTAATGCTAAATTCAATTAACGCCGCCCAAAGCAGCCATACGTTTATTTACAACGGCTGGCAGATTGAAACATCGGGGAACAACTTGACTCATGCCATATTAAGAGGTGCCGTTGATGCTAATGGTAATAGTATTCCAAACTACCATTATGAAGATTTATTTCATATCGCCCAAGAATACGAAAAACAATCCCTAAAAAATCCTGCTATCATAGTGGATACAAACCATGCTAATTCAATGAAACGTTACAATGAACAGCCCCGCATTACCCAGGAAATATTAATGAGCAGGAAATACGATTCCCTGCTGCAAAAAATGATTAAAGGTTTAATGATAGAAAGTTACCTGGTTGAGGGCAAACAAACTATTGGTGAAAATGTCTATGGCAAATCCATAACAGACGCTTGTCTGGGTTGGGAAAGTACGGAGAAACTCATTTACGACATTGCCGAAAATCTTTAATCTCCTACTCTCAAATTCCGGAGACCAAGCTCTCATAATCCTTGCCTGGCAGTTGGCGTGAAGTTAAGGTCAGGTTGCATTTTCCAGACTTATTTCCCTGGAAATACAACCTGACCATGTTTTTTTCCCTTAACCCCTCAACATTATACCACAACGATAATCTGACAGAATACATCGGAAATGGCAATGAAAAGGAAGAACATGCTTCATTACATGCATACTTGCTTGATGTATGCAGGGAATAAGGGCCAATGCTGGATTATCAATATTTACAATTTTCTCGGAAGGTTTCCCACATGGCGATAAAATTCTCAATCGGCACATCGTCCTGTACATTGTGGACCGTCGAAAAAATGAACCCTCCATCACGTGCAAACGCATCTATGTTTCTCTTGGTTTCTTCTCTGACTTGATCAGGCGTTCCATTCGGAAGAGTGGATTGCGTATTAATCCCGCCGCCCCAAAAGACGATGTCTTTACCAAATTGTTTCTTCAAGTGATCAGGACTCATATCAGCTGCGGAAATCTGTACCGGATTCAGAATATCAAAGCCTGCCTGAATAATGTCCGGTATTGCTGCTTCTACTGAACCACAGCTATGCAGGGTGATCTTCACCTCCTGTTTGGATTTGATGTATTCATTCAGTTTCTTATGGTACGGAAGGATCATCTCTCGGATGAGCTGCGGAGAAACAAAGGTCCCCCGCTGGGTTCCGAAATCATCTGCTTCACTGGTTACGTCAACGAGTCCTCCATATATTTCAAAGATATTGTCATAGTACTCCATTTTCTTCTGAAGTAATTTGTCCATAAATGCGGTACATCGTTCGGGCTCAGTAAGCAGCATAGCAAGCCAATTCTCAAAGCCATAGATTAATGGACCGTGCTGCAAGAAGCCATTCCCGAACTGCTCTGAGATGGTTGTTGCATATCCGGCAGTGCAGTAATTTTCCAGTTCTTTTCGTGCTGACATCTCGAATTTATCCGGTGTTGGCCACACAAACTTTTTATCATCGTCTTCATCTTCTGCATCTTCCATCGCTCCGCCAACCAAATCAAAGTAGAGACCTTGTTCCTTAGGCATTCTATAGGTAGTTCCCCAATTGTTTCTATAGTAGTAACTTTTCTCATCATCCCATTTCTTGGCATAGTAGCTCTCTCCTTGTTGGATAGGTTTAAGCCGGGCCGCCCGCACATCACAGCCAAGAAGATCGAGAACTTTATCCGAAGCATAGACTAGCTGATAAGGGATATGACACATTTCCAAGGTTTCTTCATCTTCAATACCGAAATAATCGAGAAGCTTTACGTAAAAATACTTTGTAAATTTACATGAGCATCCAGCTCCCAAGTCCAGGGGAATTTGGTCTGGTTCCTTATGATTCAAGGCGGTTAAAACTCGTTCGTGACTGTTCATAGTTTCTGCCTCCTGATTTATGCTAATCTTTAATTTAATAGTGAATTCTTAATTACTTAACCTTCACTAGTAACCTTATGCCACAAAGGATTTTGCAATTGCGGCAGCCGAAGCTGCATCCGCAGCAAAGGCGTCCGCACCAATAGAATCAGCAAATTCCTGACTGATCGGGGCCCCACCGACCATAATCTTGACTTGATCTCGTAAACCTGCTTCAGTAATCGCCGCAACTAAAAATTTCATAGCAGGCATAGTTGTTGTGAGCAGAGCTGAAAGGCCGATAAGTTTACAATCCGGATTTTCTTTAATAGCTTCAATAAATTTTTCTTTGGAGACATCAACACCCAGATCGATAACTTCATAACCAGCACTTTCAACCATCATTGCCACCAGGTTCTTTCCTATGTCATGCAGGTCTCCTTGCACCGTACCGATAATAAACTTGCCATTAATCGCTGCTTTATTTCCTGCGAGATGGGGCTTAAGAGCCTCAACTCCCTCTTTCATTGCACGTGCTGCAATGAGCATTTCAGGAACGAAGATTTCATTGGCCTTGAATTTCTCTCCGACTATGCCCATTGCGTTAATCATCCCTTGATTTAGAATCTCTAATGGGGCAATACCGTTAGCCAGTGCTTCTTCGACTAAACCTTTTATTATTTTCTTCTTACCTGTTTCAATAGCTGTTGAGATTTCTTGAAGTTTCGACATGTCAATTCCTCCATTTTGAGAATAAGGTTACATAAGATTTTTCATAATCCCCTTAGGCTGATATCTCCTCAAGTACTTTTCCCTTGGTTTCTTCCCCTAAAATTCCCACCGAAAGAGCTGCTACTATAAAACATGCTGCTCCCAGCCCAAAAACTCCCGACTGTCCGGTTCTTGGCAAAACTACTGCTACAACGTATGGCCCTATCAAAGATCCTACCCTGCCAATTGCTGAGGCAAAGCCTGCTCCGGTCGCTCTTGCTCTGGTTGGATATAGCTCAGGAGTATAGGCATACATAGCTGACCACATGCCAAAGAGGAAGAATTGCATACATAAACCATAGATAATTAGAGTTGTAAGACTTGTTGCCGTTCCATAGAAATAAGCAGAAACAGCTGAACCTAATAGTACTGTTATGACAGTAATTTTACGTCCTTTAGATTCAATAAAATGAGCGGCAGTGAAGAAACCTGGGACACCGGCAAGGGATATAACAAGAGTATAGAAAACTGATTTGGTCACTGAATAACCTGCCTGCTGCAAAAATGCTCCAAGCCAGGTAGTTAGCCCATAGTAACCCAGGAGAGCAAAAAACCACAGGCACCAAACCATAATTGTTCGTTTAACATATCCAGGCGACCAAAGCTCAAGGAAAGATGACTTTCGTTTAACAGAAGTTTCTCCTATGTTTCCAATATCGTGAACAAGAGGAAGTTCTTGACCATATGCTTTTTTCACCTGTTCCTCAAAATCCAGCATTACCTCATTAGCTTTTTCGTGTCGTCCGCTGGAATCCAGCCAGCGAGGGGACTCCGGAACAATCCGCCGGATAATCAGGACAAAAATCGCTGGAATTCCTTCACAAACAAATACCCATCGCCAACCACCAACGGGTAGAACAAAATATGCTAATAGTCCTGCACCAATAAAACCAATCGGATAAAATCCTTCTAATAGAGCAATATAACGTCCACGATTTTTAGCAGGTATAAATTCAGATACAAGAGATTGGCCGATTGGAAACTCCATGCCCATTCCAAAGCCTAACATCATCCTAAAAATGGCTAACTGCTCTGCACTTTGAGATAGAGCACATAATATACTCGCCGCACCCCAGATGATCATACTACTCTGGAAAACGATCTTCCGACCAAATCTGTCTGCTACCATGCCTGCAATGGCTGCTCCTAAAAACATTCCCAAAAAACTGGCACTGGAGAGCAACCCCGTCTGTACTGTAGTCAGATTAAAATATGTCTTTAATGAACCTAAAACGAAAGTTAGCATTCCTAAATCCATAGAATCAAAAAACCAAGCCGTTGCAATAATATAAAAGATCTTCTTTTGATAAGATGTAAGGGGAAGTCGTTCCAACCTTTGCGGAATACTGAAACTTCTCCCATAATTTACTGCCGGTTGTGCCATATTCTAACCCTCCATTTTTAAGTTTAGAAATATTGCTAAAAAAACAAACTATCCTCCTTTCAAAGTGAATAATGATAAATAAAACGCAATATAATTTCATGTTATTTTGCAATTATTATGCCAATCAAAAAAATCAGAGTATTTCGCATCTATTGAAATACTCTGATTATAACTGGAATCACCATCTATTATATAAATTAAAAAAATTCACCCCACAAACCAGCTTCAAATGACTTATCTTAACACTGATTCCAAATGCGTTCGGCTGATTCCATATTTCATCATTTATAAAATCTCTTCAACAGCAAGGTTATACTTCTTCATTTTTTTAACCATGCATGATTGACTAATATTAAGCATTTTAGCGGCTTTACGTGTACTTCTTGCCGAACGATATGCTTCCAAAATCAACCGTCGTTCTTCTCTTTCTATGCAGGTTTGTAAAGAAGAAATATCTTTATTGCGAGGCTTTAAGGAAGAGAGAGATGTTTCGGCTAAAGCATCAGTTTTTATGCAATCCTCATGATATGTGACAACTAAACGTTCGATGGTATTTTCAAGTTCCCGTATATTGCCCGGCCAGTCATATTCCCAAAACGTCTCCATTACGTCTGAATGAATCCATTTTTGATAACCATATTTTCGATTGTATTTTCCTAAAAACTCCTCAACAAGAGAAAGAATATCTTCCTTACGTTTTCTTAAAGGGGGAATAACTATAGGTACCACATTTAATCTGTAGAATAAATCTTCACGAAATAACTTTTCTTTCACCATAACACTCAGGTCTCTATTTGTCGCCGCAACAATTCTTACGTTGAGTTGAATAGGTTTCTTGCCGCCTATCCTTGTTATCTCTTTATCCTGAATTGCTCGAAGCACCTTAACCTGTAATTCAAGGGATAATTCCCCTACTTCATCAAGAAAGATGGTTCCGCCCTGAGCCAGCTCGAAGAGACCCAATTTCCCTTCCTTTAGAGCCCCAGTAAATGCTCCAGCTTCATAACCGAAAAACTCTGATTCTAGCAGATTCTGTGGGATTGCACCACAATTAATTTTTATGAAAGGTTGCTTTGCACGTTTACTGGCACGGTGAACTAATTGGGCAATAAGTTCTTTGCCAACACCTGTCTCACCAAGGATTAATACATTTGAATCAACACCGGCAACATGATAAGCCATTTCCAGCTTTTTTTGCATTTCCGGATCTTTTGTAATAATTTTTTTGAAAGACTGTTGTGAACGTAAATGTTCTAATTCCCGAAAATATTTATCCCTAATTTGTTCACTTTCCGCCAATTTCCCTTCCAATTCATTTAATTGAGAAACATCACGAACCTCAGTAACCACATATAAGACGTTTCCTTTATCATCGAAAATTGGACTACCACTCAGCAATAAATTCTTTCCATTTCTAACATCCATCACGTTTACCCTTGATCGCCGCTCCACGACCATTTCAGTAACTGACTTATTCATATAACCTTGCCTCAATAAATCGCGTACATGTTTCCCAACAAATTCCTTGGCGGTAATCCCTGTCATTCGTTGATAGGCATCATTAGCAACAATGATAATTCCCCGATTATCTGCTACAACGATTCCATCGTCTAAAGACTCAATAATAGCATCTAATCTATTATTAATTTCTTTAAATGCATCTAATTGATGGGACAATACCTCAATTTCAGAAATATCTTGGAAGATAGCTACAGCCCCAATTATTTCATTTCCACGCCAGATTGGATTCCGATTAGAAATAATTACATGATTATTGATATTTATATGCTGGTTATGCTCTTCCAATCCAGTTTTCATAACTTTAATTAACTGTGTATTAGGGATTACCTGATCAATCTGTTTGCCTATTGCATCCTCTTTAGGGATATTTAGAATTTTTGAAGCTGCTCGGTTAAAAATAATAACCTCTTCGTTACGGTTAATTGCAATAATACCATTGTGCAAGGATTCGGAAATTTCTTGCCAATCGGAAACTTCCATTTCAGGTTTCATTACACTCCCCCCTTTAATACACTACTCTTTTGAAATTATTTTAATACAGGTAGTAACTATTTCTATTTTAATATTAACTTAAACATCCCAGAGTGTAAAACACTCTATAACCATAACAGCAACCGAAAAAGAAAGTAGTTAAAATACTGCCGACCTTCAATTTAAAAATCCGGCAGTTTTGAACCGACTAATCTAAATTAGTCAGACCTCAAAACCGCCGGATTTTTAAAAGGAGGAATCTCATTCCTCAGTTACCTGCTGTAACGCTGCATTATAAACTTCAATAAAGGTCTTTCCTGTTTTCCGGGCAATATTTCTGCAGTCTTCATATTCAGGCGCATATTTGACAAAACCGTCTTTGGAAGCCATTTTTACTCTGACATCCCCAAATTTCGTCGATACCTTGATAATTTCTCGGTTCATAATGTATCTTTTACAGTTGCTTCTTCTTATCCCCAAAGTCGTTGTTTCTCTTAGAATCATAGCAGCAAGCTTCTCTTCATCCTGAATTTCAGCAATTACCGTCATCATAACCCCAGGGCGGTTCTTTTTCATAAATACGGGGGTATAAAATACATCGAGGGCTCCATTTTCAAACAACCGTTCCATGGTGTAACCCATTGCTTCGCCGTTCATATCGTCGATGTTAGTTTCAAGGGTGACTATCTCATCCGAAGTGTCCTTACCCGTATCATCCATCGTACCCAAAACGAGCCTCAATGCATTGAAACCGACCGTTTCCCTTTTTCCCATACCATAGCCGACCCTGTCTATAGACATTTGGGGCATACTGCCAAAGCCTGACGACAGGCACTTTATTATTCCCATTCCAGTGGGTGTAACAAGTTCTGTATTGATCTCTGTCTGAATCAAAGGTATTCCGCTTCCGGACAGCATTTCCATTACCGACGGTACCGGAACCGGTATGGAACCATGCTGGCATTTTACGAAGCCATGTCCGTCATAGAGCTTTGAGGCATACACTCTGTCGATTCCCAGCAAGTCCAGACATATGGCCGTGCCAACAATATCGACAATGGAATCAACAGCTCCGACTTCATGGAAATGCACCTCTGCAATATCTTGATCATAAACTTTAGCTTCAGCCCCAGCGATTTCCCTAAATACCTTTTTACTGAAATCTTTTACTCCTTGGAACAGGTCACTTTCCTCAATGAGCCCTTCGATGTCTCTCAAGTTTCGTACCTGGTGATCCTCTTCATCATGAGTTAGGATTACATGCACATCCTTACCGGTTATCCCGTTCTTGATGCTTTTACTTATCACAAACCTATATTCCTCAAGCTTAAGCTTGGCAAGCTCCCTCCTAAAGATCTGTTCATCGACACCCAGATCCATTAGGGCGCCAAGAGTCATATCCCCGCTGATCCCTGAAAAACAGTCAAAAAAAAGTACTTTCATAAAATGCTTCCTCCTGATTATGCTACAATTTATTGATCATACTGGCCAGATAGCCGGCTCCGAAACCATTGTCAATATTGACAACGCCAATGCCGCTGGCACAGCTGTTGAGCATGGTCAAAAGCGCTGAGAGTCCTCCGAAATTTGCTCCATAGCCCACACTGGTGGGCACAGCAATAACAGGCTTATCTACCAATCCGCCAACAACACTTGCCAGAGCGCCCTCCATTCCGGCTACAGCAATCAGCACATTGGCCCGCATCAGGTGGCCGGTATTGGCTAGCAGGCGATGTATGCCCGCAACGCCGACATCATAAATTCTATCCACTTTGTTGCCAAGAATCTCGGCAGTGACGGCTGCCTCTTCCGCTACAGGAATATCCGAGGTTCCGGCGGTTACAACCGCAATCGTCTTATCTGTTACAATAATATTCCTTCTTTTAACCGCAACGATCCTTGCGGTTTCATAGTAAACTGCATCACCGGTTACTTCCAATATGCCTTCATATACTTCTTTCCCGGCTCTGGTGGCAAGGATGTTGTTATTACACGTCATAAGCTTCTGAACGATTACCTTTATCTGATTAATCGTTTTACCCTGACAGAATATGACCTCAGGGTAACCGTTGCGAATATTTCTGTGCTGGTCAACCTTGGCAAAGCCCAAATCTTCAAAAGGGAGCTTTTTCAGATCACTAACGGCTTCCTCCACACCCACCCTTCCCTCTTTTACGTTTTCAAGCAGTTTTATAAGGCTATCTTCATCCATGATAAATTCCTTCCGATCATTATAATTGTCCTGAGTCCATCTTGATTGTTTCTTCTTGTTATATAAACTTTAACATCTGGAGTTAACTTCAAGTCAACAGGTCTTTGTACCATAAAGCGTTAAATGAAAAGGTAAATTCGTGATGGCAGTAGTTAATTCGTGTTTCATGATGTTAGTCTTGCACTAGTTTTTGATACAATGGATAGGCAGTGGATTCCTCCTCACCCGAGGAGGTCATTATGGCTAACATGAATTATGATGGTAAACACTTAACAACGACCCAACGTATTAAGATCGAAAAGGGATTACTGGATGGGGAATCCTTGGCTTCTATTGCCAGAAGAATTGCCAAGCACCCCAGTACAGTGGCTAAGGAAATCAGGAAATACCGCTACTTTCCCGATCGGGAAACTCCTTCAAAAAAGCTTCCCTGCCTTCTTAAAAAGAACTGTCAGATCCGCTTTCTCTGTGACAAAAAAGATTGTGTCAAACTCTGCAAAACCTGTTATGATCCCTCCCGTGAAGCGGACTGTCAGGAAATCTGCCCCGATTATACAGCCACCGTCTGCCCTAAAATTCAGAAGGCTCCTTATGTCTGTAATGGGTGCCCTAAGTTTAAACGCTGTTCGCTTCAGCATGCCCTCTATTCTGCCCAGCGGGCCGATGAGGCATCCCAGGATCTTTTAGTTTCCTGCCGCAACGGGATTAACCAGTCTCCGGCTGACATCGCCCTGCTCGATGACCTCATTTCTCCTTTGTTAAAACAGGGGCAATCTCTAGCCCACATTTATGCCCATCACGGCCATGAAATCCCCTGCTGCCGCAGAACGCTTTACAATTACATCGATCAAGGGGTCTTTACCGCCAGGAATATCGATTTGAGACGACGAGTCCGTTACAAATGCAAGGAACGCAAGCAAGGAACCCGAGTGAGCCTCGCGGCCAGGGAATTCCGAATCAATCGCACTTATGATGATTTCTGTGCTCTGATGAAAAAGGCCCCTTCCTCTTCAGTGGTGGAGATGGACACCGTGGAAGGCGGGCGCGGGAATAGTAAGCAGGCCTTTTTAACCCTGTTTTTCCGAAACTGTTCCCTGATGCTGATCTTTGTTCTCGCCGAAAAAACTCAGGAATGCGTTACTGAAGTCTTTGATACGCTTTCGGAAAAGCTGGGGGTCCCAACCTTCCAGGACCTTTTCCCGCTCATCCTTACCGATAACGGAACTGAATTTCAGAACCCTCAACGATTGGAATGCAATCGTCACGGGGCAAGCCGGACCCGGATCTTTTACTGTAATCCAAACAGTTCCTGGCAGAAAGGAATGCTTGAGAAGAACCATGAATACCTGCGCTATGTCATTCCCAAGGGGCAGAGTCTGGATGCTTACGACCAGAACGATGCTACTCTGTTAATGAACCACATCAACAGTGAAGCAAGAGACAGCCTGAACGGCTGCACTCCGTTCAGGCTGTCTCTTTTGCTTTTAAATCCTAAGTTGCATGATCTTCTGAAACTGGTTCAAATTCCTCCGGATGAGGTCACTCTAAAACAATCGCTCTTGAAATAACACTCATCTCGCGGGGGAATCCACTGCCGAATTTAGTCCTGCACGACAACGACATGTGGAATTTAGTTTTGCACACTGTTTCAGATGTCTGTTTCTCATGGGAAAAACAGAGATAAGATCTCTTTAGTGGCATTATACAGCCTATTTTCTACTCCTGTAAAGCAAAATGAGTTGACCTTAGCCTTGCATTTTCAATGCTTTGGCAGAATCGAGAATTTACCTTTTCATTTAACGTTTGTACCATAAAGCGTTACATTTGTTTTGGCTCATTTAAGCCGTTGGTGATTCCGGAAAAAATCCTGCCAGGGATCATGGCATCCGATCCTCCGGAGGGCCTCCGCCATGTCTACGCCTCCGGGAGCCACCCTGTCTAGCTCATCCCAATCTATGGGCATGGACACTCCCGCCCCTTTTCTCGCTCGCAGGGAATAAGGGGCAATGCTGGTAGCGCCTCTGCCATTGCGAATCCAATCGATGAAAATCTTGTTGGTGCGCTTGGCCTTGCGCACATTGCTGGTGTAGCGGTCCGGCCACTTCTGCTCCATCACTTGGGCAACCCGTTTAGCAAAATCATAAAAAACATCCCAGGAAACGACAGGCTTTAAAGGCACAACCACATGGTACCCTTTGCCGCCGCTGGTCTTAAGGTAGGAATTCAGGGATAGCTCGGCCAGAATATCCCTCATATCCCGCACACCCTGGCGCACCCTGCTTAGATCCATCCCCTCATCAGGGTCCAGATCAAAGACCATGAGATCCGGCTTTTCCAGCTCATCCACACGACTTCCCCAGATATGAAATTCCAGGGTGCCCATTTGGGCTTCGTAGATCAGCCCCTTTGAATTCTCAATATAAAAGTAGTCATTCGTCTCCCCGTCACTGGAGGAGACAGGAATAGTGACGATTCCCCGACTGCCCGGACCGGGATGCTTTTTATAGAAGCAGGTCTGAGAGATGCCTTTGGGACAGCGGACAATACTGAGAACCCGATGGCTCACATAAGGCAGCATGCGTTCCGCCACCTTTTCGTAATAGCGGATCACATCCCTTTTGGTGATTTCAGGCTCAGCAAAAATCACCTTGTCGGGGTTGCTGATCTTGATTCCTTCGATAATGAGACTTTTGTCCCGGGCCTTCATAGGCCTCGCCTCTTCTTTAGGAAATGAAGGTGACAGGGTTTCCTCCTCCTCTATTTCCTTTTTAATATCCCTGGGATTCTTATCCCTGCGCAGGCCTTTAAAACTGGCCTGCCTTAATAGATTGTCTGACGTCCATTCGGCAAATTTTATTTCCGCCACCAGTTCCGGTTCCAGCCAAGTGATCTGCTCATTGGACTTAGGTCTAGGCGCCATCCGGAAAGGGGGGACCTTTCTCTTGAGGTTCGCAAAGATTTCCGCCAGCTCTCTCATGTCAGCTTCGCTCAGCCCGGTGCCGACCCGTCCGGCATAGACTAATTCCCCACCGGAATAGACCCCCAGGATCAGAGAACTTATCCCCCTGGTTTTTCGATTAGAAAGAGTATAGCCTCCTACCACGAATTCCTGCCTATGCTCGCATTTAAGTTTAATCCAGTCACCGTTTCTGGTTCCGCTGTAGACGGAAGCGGCTTTTTTGCCCACGATCCCTTCCATGCCCGCCTCACAAGCCGCAGTGAAACTTTCTTTGCCCTTCCCTGGAATATGCCGGCTGTAGTAGAGATTTTGAGGGGCATCCTCCAGCAAGGCTGCCAAGGTTGTCTTCCTGTCAATGAGGGGCTGTCCCCGGAGATCCCCTCCATCCAAGGCCAGAAGATCAAAGATAATATAGGTCAGGTTTTGGGCCTGGGGATTTTTCATATAATTCTGCAGTGCCTGAAAATCCGTCTTCCCCGCAGCATCCGTGATGGTCATCTCCCCGTCCAGAATCATTGCCCTGCCCCCAGCCCAATCCACCAGGGAATAAGCCACATCCTGGAACCGCTGGGTAAAATCATGGCCGTTCCTGGTGATCAGCCTGACGCTATTGCCTTCGATATAGGCCAGTATCCTGTAGCCATCGTATTTCAGCTCATAGAGCCAATCCTCACCCTTTGGAATTGTACTAACCAGTTTGGCCAGCTGCACAACCGTACTGCTGAAAGGGTTCTGGGTTATCTTTTCGTCTTCCCCTTCTTCAATTTCCCTCATGGTGCGTCCCGTTCGGATGCTGGTAGTAAACTCGGAAATTCCGTCTTCGGGATTGGCATACTCATCTTTTTCTTTCAGCAGCAGCCAGTTATCCTGGGTCTCCCCCGCTTTTCTTTTCAAACGCACCAGAGCCCACTTGCCTTTAAGCCGCCGTCCCTTGAGGATAAATTTCAGCACACCTGAGCGGAGTCCCTCCCCTACATCCACGTAGGGTTCCCACATGCCTTCATCCCAGAGCATGACCACACCGCCGCCATATTCCCCTTTGGGAATTGTCCCCTCAAAGTTCCTGTATTCCAGGGGATGATCCTCCACCTCTACGGCCAGCCTCTTGTCCCGGGTATTATAGGAGGGGCCTTTAGGCACGGCCCAGCTCAATAAGGCCCCGTCCCACTCCAGACGGAGATCGTAGTGATCCCTGCGGGCTATATGGTGCTGGACTACAAACCTCAGCCCTTCTTTAGGGTTTTCCGGTATGCCTTCCGGCTCCAGGGTTCTGGAGAAATTTCTTTTTTCGTTGTACTCCCTGAGTTTTACAGTCATAGGTTTTGCCGATTCCTTCTTCTTTTTGGCTTATTGTTTCCAATTGAAGTGTAAGTATCCGGTATTGATTGTTAAAGACAGCAAATAGGGAAAGACCTCAGAGAACTTTCGCGCTCCGAGGCCTTAGTGATTTGTGTTATATTGATTTCTCCGACCCATAAACCTCTTCCAAAGGTATATCCCTGGATTCACTGGCCTCGATATCGACAACCTCCTCTATTGGGCTACTTTCATACAACCATAGATATTCAATATCTTGCGGCCAGTCCTCACCCCAGTTGGCATCCATAAACATATTCTGCATGAGGAACCGCTCATAAAATGAAGCGTGCAATGCTGTACTATGAAAAAGGATACCTCCTGAACGATTGAGTAAAACGGCAGCTATGACGCCAACGGCCGCAACTCCGCCTGCCATGAGTACTATCGGTCGCATACTTCCTCCCCCTATTCCACATATTGGTCTTATAGCATATTATTCTCAGATAGTTAGAGGAGGCGCCTGTACCTTCACCACTTCTGAATATAATATCTATTGGCTGTATCCTTGGCATCTTTGGCGCATTCGCTGACGAAAGCAGGCTAAATTTCTTTAAGCGGACCAATTTTATTTTTGCGATAAGCATTCGCAAAATTACGGCAATACTTATCACGTCCTAATAAAGCTTCAGTGGCAAGTAAAGTGGCCACTAAATCCCTGTTGATTGGGTCTAAAATAGCGGAGTCCATTCCAGCAAACATAGCAAGGGTTAAAAAGTTTTGATTGACAACCTTTCGCAAAGGCATACCGAAGGATATATTGCTCAATCCTGAGGTTACTTTTATCGTGGGATATAACTCCTTGATTTGCCTTGTCGCTTCCGCAAATTTGAGCAAGGAATCGTTATCCGCAGATAATGCGATGACCAAAGGATCAATATGAATTCTGTCCGGAGCAATATTATATTCCTGGGCCTTTGCAACAATTAACTTGGTAATCTCAACTCTCTTTTCAATATTGGCAGGAATTCCGTCATTATCACAGGTTAAAGCGATAACTTGCCATTCAGTTTCCTGAATAAGCGGAAAAATCACATCGCATTTGTCAGCCTCCATCGATACAGAATTGATAAGCCCCGGTTTCTTGGCGTATTTAAAAACTTCCTTGATCGCTCTTGGATTGGGACTGTCAATGCATAGGGGGGTATCTGTAACCTCTTGAACAATCCCCATGAGCCAAAGCAAGGTTTCCACCTCAAAATCAGGAGCTGTGCTTGCACAAACATCGATAAAATCAGCACCGGCTTCACTTTGCTTTAACGCCAGATTTCTGATGAATTCGTCATCTTTTGCTTCGATTGCTTTTTTAACACTGGGAATGGTCCCATTGATTTTTTCGCCGATAATGATCATTTGTTTTCTCCTTTTCTCCTATTCTCTACTGCCAAAGCTTCTTTTTGGGCGGGTGTCACTTTTTATATGCGGTTCATAGCTATCTTTACTTTAAGGTCTTTTTCCGATTGATCATGATTAGCCGCGTACCCCAATGCAACACTTGCCATTGGCTTAAACTCGTCAGGGATTTCAAGTGTTTTGCGCAAATCCGAATCTGCGCTCACAGCCACCGCTGTTCCCCAGATCAGAACACTATCAACCTTTTGGTCTGTCGCCGCTATCATCATGTTTTCCAGGACGCAACCTGTATTGACATACTTGGTTATAAGATCGAGTGGACTTTCTTTTGGCAATCGCTTTCATAGTTTCCAAAAAAATCACTCCTGTCCAATTGGTGCTAAACCAAGGGAGGTATTGCCATTGCAGCAAGGCCTCCCTTGGCTAAAATAGAATTATGAAAGTATTAATTTAATTAACAAACTAGGAAATATTTATACGCAAACAAATATCCTTCTCTAACTGCATCGTCATCAGGCAAAAAATCCAAATCCTTTTTAAGCTCTTCAAATAGTTCTGTAATCGATTTTTCCTGCTGCTTTTCTGGGGCTGTTTCTTTAGCTGTATCACTCATAATCAAATCCTCCTTTGTACAATAAAGTCGTTTTATAGCTTACTTATTTATAAGAATGCACAAACTCATTAACAGCTTTCAAATTTTCAGGATTTACATCGCCGGGCGCCAGTAATAATTTATCAGTAGAAAACAAGAATCCCCCACCTGGAGCGCATTTATCCACTACTTCTTTGACATGATCAATGCATTCCTGTTTCGACGCTGCCCGGAGCATGCCCAGATCTATTCCACCGCAGAGGGTAACTGTATCTCCGATCTTTTTCTTCGCTTCAAATATATTGTCTTTTTCCAGTATGCAAACTGCAAAATCTTTCGGGAAATCATTGACGTATTCGTACAGGTGTTCCCAGTTTCCTTCCAGGTAAATCAAAGCTTTTCCACCTAATGCTTTAATCTGGTACAGCAACTTTCTGAAACCCGGCCAATAGAATTCTCCAAATTGCTTGGGACTAAGGAAAGTGGGAACGTGAAGAGGTAAAAAGATGAAAGGAAAAGGCTGCAAAGTGGGTTGTCCCATGGTAATAACCGACATGATCAGAGGAAGGACGGCCTCAGCAGCCTCTTTGAGTTCCTCCGGTCGTCTTCTCAGGTCGCCCAGAGTACCCCGAAAGCCTCTGAAAAAGTCAAAAATAAGATCAAGGGGGCCCTCTCCCACCGCACCCGTAATCGTTGGAATACCGTAGTTATCTTTAGAAAATTGCATTCCGGCTACTGATCTTTGAATTAACTTGTTAAAATAATTCAGAGATTCTTTCAAGGCTTCCAGGTTTTGGGGATACGGCTTGTTCAGCTCAGGGTATTTGCGAGGGAATATTTCGTTAACTGTATAGCCCAGAGGATCTTTTGTAAGCTGGGCGTATTCATCTTCATTCATATAAATGGATTCTTTATGCTGAGTGGTTATGCCGTTACTTGATAAGAAATAGAGGCTCCCTCCAAGAGTGGTGGTTGCTCTTACATCTCTGGTCATACTGCTGAAAAGTGTGCCGTCGCAATAAAAGGTTTCAAAAATCTTCCCAAAGCATGCGAATTCCTTTTGCATATCATCCTGAATATCGGCTATTTTCAACCCGCATTGACTGATGGTCCAAGCTTCCGCCTGTAAGATTACAGGTACGGAATCGGTTTCTTGGTGAGACACTGCAGTCATTATTCTATTCAACCGTTCTTGATACAGTTTTTCGGTATCGGTCATATTAGTTCACCCACCCCTGACATATTTTAACGCCTTCTGCTGCATTATTGGTAAAGGCATCCGCGCCAATTTGTTCACAAGCCTCTCTGGTCACAGGATTACCACCGATGATTATCTTAACACTGTCTTTAATTCCGGCTTCTCTCAGGGCATCGACTGTCGCCTTCATGGAATCCAGCGCTAAAGTCAGGACTCCGCTCATACCCAAGATTTGAGGCTGAACTTCTTTTACTTTATTGACGAAGGCACTTACCGACTGATCAATCCCCAAATCATACACTTCAAATCCTGCCGCTTCAGCCATACTTTTAAAGATATTCTTGCCTATATCATGAAGGTCGCCCTCAACCGTACCGAGGACAATTTTTCCTACTGCAGACCCACTGACCGATCCAAGTGCCGGCTTTAAGATTTCCATAACGTTAGTTAAAAGTTCTCCGGCAAAAAGAAGATCCCCAACAAAATACTCTCCCTTTTCGTAATAATCCCCTACTATCGCCATTCCTTCTTGGCAGGCGGTTACTGCTTTCTGAGTATCTTCTGCAGAGGGAGAGTTCGCCATAAATTCATTCAAAATGGATATTGCGGCCTTCTCATTCAAATTTCCCACAGCTTGCGTCAATTCTTTTGTGTCAAACATTTTTTCTTCCTCCTGTACGCATAATAAATTTGTTGTGAATCGGAGATCTTTTTCTGAACTAATTTAAATGTTCATTATTTTTAATCATCTTAACCCACTATGATTAGCTAATCCATTACATAATATTTACAAACCATTAACCAAAAAGTTAACAGTCCACCGCTTTATGATATAATAGATATACATTCTTAATGGTACGGAGGGTTACATGAACATTTTGCAAATGCAGCAATTTAAAATGATTGCGGAAAATGAGAGTATAACTAAATCTGCTGAAAAGCTCTATATCTCTGCACCTGCGCTTAGCAAAGTATTGTATAGCCTTGAAGAAGAACTTGGGTGTAACTTGTTTGATAGGATAGGGAGAAAAATCAAACTCAATCATAACGGCCAACAATTGTTAGAGTATGTCAACGTTATTCTTAAGGATTATGAGCAGATTTATCAACATTTCAACACCATTGAGAAACCCTTAAAACCAGTAAGACTTTGTGAAATCAGCGGGGACTTGCTGGATTTCATATTAAAGCCCTTCTTTCAAAAAAATCCTCATATTCCTGTTGAAAAAGAAATTCAATCCTATAAAAAAGCCTTAGACTTATTGCTTGATAACCAAGCAGACATTGTATTTACAGATAATTTCAGCTTGGATGATGCTGCACATCTGTTAAAAGATAATCATATTTCTAAACTATATCTTCTTAAAAACGATCTTTTTCTTACAACGCCTTGTAACAAATATGAAAACATCTATCAGGTTAATTTAAGGGACTTAATAAATGAAAAATTGATCAGAGTTTCAGAAAACGATCCTAAGTCTATTAATTTTAGTAACTATTTGGAGGATGTTTGTCTTAAGGAAAAGGTAAAATTGAACTTTATTCAACATTATGATTATGATTATTTCGCCAAAATTGCCAGCAACTCTTCTTTTTCATATATTTCCGATTCCCTTCATGCTGCATTTTATAGAGAAGCGTGCTTATCAAAACGATTTATAAAAATATCCTCAAAAAGCGCAAACCAACAAATCTATTTGTGCTATCGGAATAACGATCAAAATGTCTTTCTTTTAGCAAATTATATTATAGAAGTATTTTATTCAATGTTTAAATCTTTCAAAATGTTGTCTCATCCCCATTCCATTGATGATAGGAATTAGTGTCCACCTCCTCTCCAGTGAATTAAAATTCATCTTATAAAGAGCTTTTCCTAACCTTCAAGTCAGGGAAAGCTCTTTGGCATTCCCAAGGCTCTTGTTGTTCCTTTAAGCGGGCGAGTTCCTCGTTTAGCTTCTCTAAAATCCTTCGTATCTTTTTAGGTACTATGGTACAAAAAAGTGCCTAATTGCAAAGAAGATATTGCATATTTACAATAAAGCTATACAAAAATATTCTGAATCATCAGCGTTCTCGATAAGTTCAATAAGTCAGTAAGGAGTAGATAAGATGCAGGAACAAACACAGCACACACCTGAAATGGTCACCGTAAATTTCTTACCCATTGAAAAAGGCGGGCAAGTTCCTGCCGGAAGTACGGTTTTGCAGGCAGCCATTGCTTTAGGAGTTCAGCTCCAAAGCACCTGTGGCGGCAAAGGAACCTGCGGAAAATGCAGGGTTATGCTTTCACCGGAGGATCGTACTGATCCCCTGCCATCTGAAAAAAAATTTCTCAGTTCTGAACAAATTGCTCAAGGATGGGTTCTGGCTTGCAAGCGCAATATTAACCAGGATATGACGATTTATTTGACCGAGCAAAAAGATGTTTTTGACCGCAAAACCCAGCTTGAAAAGACTGAGGCACTCCAATCCATTGAACCTTTGGTTCGCAAGCATTACCTTAAGGTGACTGCACCCAGTATTCACGATCAGAGCTCTGATTGGGAGCGTTTTGAAGCAGCCCTTAGCGGAATTGGTTCATCCGTACGTTTTAATCTTGGAATTACAGCTTCTCTACCGCGAGTCTTGCGCGAGTCAGACTTTCTGGTTACGGCAGTAACAGCAGGCGATGAACTGCTGGCTGTTGAACCAGGAGATACCCATGAGCGTTCCTTTGGCCTGGCCATCGATATCGGTACCACCACACTTGTTATATATTTGATGGATCTGAATAGTGGAAAAATTGTTGCTCGCGGAGCGCTGACCAATCCCCAGCAAGGTGCGGGAGCGGATGTCCTCACGCGGATTGCCTATGCAGCCGACCAGCCCGGCGGCGTAAAGCAGCTGCAAACCCAGGTTATTAACGGCTTGAATCAGATTATCGCCCGCATAAGCGAAGAGCAGGGTATCAAACGCTCTGAAATTTATCACGCCGTGATTGTAGGGAATACCACTATGAGCCATCTCTTCCTGGGAATTGACCCAACATTTCTGGCGCCGGCTCCTTTTATTCCGGCTTACCGGCACGGAGTTAATGTCAAAGCCTCCGAACTGGGATTGCAAATCCTGGAGGACGGAATCGTCAACGTTCTGCCAATTGTCGCCGGTTATGTAGGTTCGGATACGGTCGGAGTGATGCTTGCGGCTCAGGCGGACCGTCTCGAAGGCGTTCATTTAATGGTGGACATTGGAACCAACGGTGAGATGATTCTGGTTGGCAACGGTAGGATCCTCACCTGTTCCACTGCCGCAGGTCCTGCTTTCGAAGGTGCCGGGATCAAACACGGCATGCGTGCCGCCGACGGTGCGATTGAGCGGGTATATATCACCGACGATGTGAAGGTTCAGATCATTGGCAACTCCAAAGCCATCGGGGTTTGCGGATCAGGCCTGATCGACGCCATTGCCCAAATGCTGAAAGCTGGGGTTATCAGCGCCAATGGGCGGCTGACCTATAAAGACAGCGAATTAGCCAAGCTGTCAACTGCCCTGCAAAAACGAATCCGTACAATGGATGAAAACCGTGAGTTTGTACTGGTCTGGAAAGAAGATACTGCACATGGAGAAGATATCGTCATCACGCAAAAGGATATTCGGAATCTTCAACTTGCTAAAGGCGCGATCCTGTCAGGAATTAATGTTATGCTTGATCACCTGGGGCTTGAGGCCAAGGATATTGATAGAATTCATTTGGCAGGAGCCTTCGGCAACTATATTCAAAAAGAAAGTGCCCTTGGCATTGGCCTGCTGCCTCAAGTACCGGTCAATATCATTCATTCCATCGGCAACGCTGCTGGAAACGGGGCCCAGATGGCCCTGCTGTCAGAGGTCGAGATGGAACGTGCCGGCAAACTGGCACGCCAGTCCGAACACATCGAACTCTCCACTGAAAAATCATTTCAACAATATTTTGTCAGCTCTTTGAATCTAGCCTGAACCAGTTGATCAACTTGTATTTACGGAAAAAGACGGCTTCTGGCATCTGCCAGTCGCCGTCTTTTGTTATTTTCGGGGCTGTCTTACTTCTGCATTAGAAGTTATTGGCTGTATCTTCGGCATCTTTCAGAGCATTAGCCATTATCCCTTCCACATCGGTACCAATTACATCCAGCATCTCCGCCGCAATGGTTGTAAAATCATAGATGCCTAAAAAGCCAAAGACTACTCTTAAATACTTATCTCCCATCTCATAAGCGGCAGCCGGTCCTTCCGAATATACTCCGCCCCTGGTTACAATATGAACTACTTTTTTGCCCCCCTCACATAGCCCCACTGGACCATTTTCCGTATACTTAAACGTTATCCCCACCGCCATAATGTAATCGAGATAGCATTTAAGAATGGCCGGAAAGCCTAAATTCCACATGGGTGCTGCAATAACAATTTTGTCTGCATTCTTAAACTCCAGCGCATATTTGTAAACAGGATGCTTCTTGATACTTTCCTCATCCATGGCGTTAAATCTTTCTTGAAGTTGTTCAGCTGTAAGAGGCTGAACATTTTCTTCATATAAATCACGAATAATGATCTGATCGCCCGGATTTTTCTTACGGTAGGAATCAATAAATGTCTCGGAAATACGAAATGTTCTTGAATCTTGGTTTGTTTTGGGGTTTGCCTTGATATACAGTAATGTAGCCATGAAAAATTCCTCCTCATACTTTTAATAATTGGCATTTAGATTAATCTAGCTTATCGGCAAAATCCAAAATGCTAGAAAATTGTTTTTAAATCCATTGCATATTGGGGGAAAAACTTAATGTGCTTTCCGGCCAGGAAGAAAAACATCCGCCAAAAGATCAGAGGCAAAACCACACCGGTAATAATCCAGCCGGTATACGGCAATTTAAATTCCCCTGTCAATACGTTGATAGCGACACCATATCCCAAATTTTTAACATAGACCGAGTAATATACCTGCCCCAGAATGATCAAACTTTGGGTAAGCATACTCAGGTATAGTAAAGGGTTGATATTCCTCTCTCTGCTGAGCACATTGCTTGATCCTCCTCGTAATATCATGTTTTTTTTGAGTATTATTATTCCTCTATCAACTTTCTGGTATTATACTAACTGATTGATATATTTTGGTAAAGTAGGCACTTTATTGTGCTATAGTATCTTATTTTATACCTTAATTAATACCTTCATTATAACTATCGTTCTGGTTCAGCTGTCACCTGTCATGTGAAAAAATGGCGGGATCATTCCTTTTAAAACCCTCTATGCAAAATTCCCGTAAAACTAGTTTACGGGAAAAATATAACACACATCTTTCAAGTACCTAACAAGCAGCTGCAGCCTCGGACACTGTATCCCTTAATAATATTAGAAAACCCCTATAAAAATCTGTATCTGCATAATCAGCCGCTTTGCTGCAAAAGCCTCCTGTCCAGGAAAGATGCTTGCGCAGAAATTCACAGATACTTGTCTTATAGGCTTCCTCCTCATCTCTACGGCCCTCTTCCCGGGCTGCAGCAGCCTTTTCCGCCAAATGCCTTATAAAATCCAGTTCGTATCCCAGATAGTCACCACGATCCTTCTTATCTTCTGCAATACTTAATCCATATTTAAGATACTCCTGGTTAACATCCAGAATAACATTTATCCCTACTCTATCCTTTTCAGAATATACTCCCTCGTAAGGCGGGGGCGGTCCGTAGCTGGGATTTACCCCTCGAAAAAGATGGGTCCAGTCAACAGCTAATTCTTGAACGATCTTCTCCAAGGGTTTTTCCCCATGTTGATGCCAATAAGCTGACATGGTTTTATTGCCAGCATGCATATCTCCATGGAAAAACCTATTTCCAGGATCACTGAATATATCCCGTAATTGACGGACCATTTCGGCATGAGGAGAATTATTAAGAATACCTGCCAGGAATCCGAAAGCCTTTGCGTATTCATACCATGATAGATTCTTCTCAGTCATACAGTACCTCATTTCATTTATTGGCTGGAGCAGCCCATCTCTGGAACAATTTAAACAAGGGTACTCCCAGAGCGGCTATGCCAATCACAGCGATAAATTCAAGCCATGACGGCAGGTAGATACTTTCCGGTCCCGGCATCCAGGGCTGTGCCTGCCCTGCCGCCAGAAGCCATACCTTCTCTGCCAGTATTCCGGTTATGGCCAGCCCTCCCGCCCAGGCCAGCCTGTTTTTAAGGAGCAAATACAGGGGAACTACTAACCCGAAGATCATTTGGAACCAGAAAAATATGGAGATCGGACTGGTGAGGATCAGGTTTATCTCCCCATGGGTAAGGGGCGTCTTGGCCAGCAAACCGGTCAAGACTTCCGCCAGAACCAGCACCGCATTAAGAATAAGCATGCCGGTAAAGGCAGATTTCAGAAAACCTTCCTTGGGGAGAACCAGCAAGGCCAGCCCTAACCCGGCTATAACCGCACCTGCCAGGAAAGATACCACCGTCATACCCGACCCCCAAAAGGGGTGGGCTGCCAGGGTAGAAATCATCCAGCCCTCCACTGTAACCAGCGCAGCAGCCAAGATTATGGCCAGAATACCCAAGCCTTTGAGAGGTTGTAAGGAGTCTGCCTTCCGAACCTTAAAGAGATAGTATAAGGTTATCAGGGCTGAAACCGCGAAGATCCAAAGATCCCAGGACATCATTGATTTAGGCAAAACAAGGAGAAGCCTCCAAAGGTTCATTGGACTGCCTACATCCATGGTAATCAGCAGACCGGCAATTACATAGGCTGCCAGGGTTAAAGAGAGCAGCCGTATTTTCATATCTAAGGACAGGAGTGGCTTAAACTCGGATAAACCAATCAGGGCCAGCAACCCGGCGCCCCCTCCTGCCGCGGTAAAGAAAGCTGCAATGTAAAGCCCCCATACCACCTGCTGGCTGATGCCTGTCACCTGCATCCCCCGGATTAGCTGGTAAATCCAGGCCGCTATGCCGGCTGCTGCAAGTACACCTGCTAAGATTAAGCCTGAATTTGAAACCACAGGTTCGTTCTTCTCAAAGGTTGTTTGTGTTGACATAGTTTTCCCCTCCTATTCCGGCAAGTAATAGACTGACGGCTTGGTCCCTAGTTCAGGATGAAGCTGGTAGCCGCTGCGGGCAAGAACAAGCTTGGCAGCATCACTGTTAGGGTTATCCAGATCACCGAAGATGCGGGCTTTCGTCGGGCAATTCTGAACGCAGGCCGGCTCTTCTCCATTTTCCACCCGGTCTACGCAGAGGGTGCACTTGCTAACCTTACCTTTTTCATGTCCCTCATTTTTAACCTTTTCATAAGCAGTTAAACCCTGCCCCGGGAAATATTCCTGGGACTCTCCGAAATCAAAGTAACGGGCATTATAGGGACAGGCAGTCATACAATAACGGCAGCCAATGCATTTATCCTTGTCAATCAGGACAATTCCATCCTTCCGCTTGTAGCTGGCCCCCGTCGGGCATACCTTCACACAGGCAGGATCAGCACAGTGCATACAGAGGGCGGGCAGATACTCCCGGCGCACGTTGGGGTATTTCCCGGTTTCTGTGGCATATACCTTAGCCCAGAATACTCCGGGAGGCGTACTGTTTTTCTGCTTGCAGATAACGCTGCAGGCGTTGCAGCCAAAACACCTTTTCAGATCAAGAACCATTCCGTATCTCATTTTCTAGACACCTCCACCCTAATTAGCCTTCTTGATTTTAACGCGTACGGAATTCGGTATGGAACCGCTTTCCGGCAATATATCTCCCATCCTGTTGGACAGCAGCTGGTTGTAATTGCTGCCTTTGCGGCTGCCCGGGAAAACGAAGGGCGAGATTCTACCGCCCTGTCCGGCAAAGCCTAGACAGTCATAGCGCACTAAATTGGTTGTCTTAATAATTCCTGTGGCCTTGCCTCCGGTAATCGACTCCACCTCGACCTTATCGCCGGTTTTCAGTCCTTTTTCCGCGGCCATTTTTTCATTCATTTGTATGCGCACGTCGTCAATATCCCATTTTTCCACGACTTCACGCAGGTAGGGGTTGTCGTCCTGACCGCCGGCTCCGAGGTTGCGGCAGGAAATCTTCCAGTTGACCGCATATAAATCAAATTCTTGATTCTCCTTGGACATCCGGTTGTCATACCAAGTTGGCAGGGGCTCATAAGCGCGTTCCACTTCGTCCATCTTGCCTTCCCACCCGGGAATTTCCTTGATCCCGTGAGCCGCCAGATTTTTAAACAGTGTTTTACCGTCCCGCATCAAGTCCATATCAAACATATGCAAACGAGTTTTGGAATTGATACCCAGATAGTAGTAATCGTAACATTCGGAAAGCGGCAGCCGGATATCCAAAAATCCTTTTTCCCGCATAAAATCGATTCCTTTATTAGGATCCTTGTTAATGACTTCTTTCAAGCGGGCGTCAACGATTTCCGAGTATGTGTGTTTTTGCGTGACATCCAGATTGATTCCCGTTAACATATTGCAAATGGCGTTCCACTTGCCTAACATTTCCGGACCCATCTTGGCAAATATCTCAGTCCAGAGCTCTTCATACTGTATGGAATCATACAAGGGCTTCTCCAGAATATTCTCTCTGTAGTTCCAGCCGTTCATTCGAATATTGTCGCCCACGGTCATGGTTTCATTGGCTTGGCGGATTTGCTGCCGCTCATATAGGGAATGCTCCGGTAAAACAATGTCTGACAGCATGGTATTTTCGTCCAGAACATAAGCCAGGCTGAAAATAAACTTGAACTTTTTCCAGGCTGCAACTGCGTCT
This sequence comes from Desulfosporosinus orientis DSM 765, assembly GCF_000235605.1. GTDB lineage: Bacteria > Bacillota > Desulfitobacteriia > Desulfitobacteriales > Desulfitobacteriaceae > Desulfosporosinus > Desulfosporosinus orientis. Next base: position 2,686,368 of record NC_016584.1, on the reverse strand, counting down.
TCCCTGTTGGGTTCCGCAATAAATTGATTGGTCCCGTGGGTAAACATGACTTCCAATTCGTAGTCAAGATAATGCTTTTTCGGGTCCAGGATAGCGGCAATGGTATGACCGGGAATGGCGAAAGTGGTGCGGGGGTAAAAATTACCGCCGCTATAATCACGGGCCGGTATGGAGAAGGTGGTATCACAGTTTACCCATCTGAAATTCAGCAGCCCATCTTTCACGTCTAAAACAAACGGCAGATTGCTTACGACAGAACCTGGAACCCCTATCGCTCCGATGACCAGGTTGATCACATCTGCTATATAATAAAACGCTTGTCCCTGAAATTCGTTGGCAGCCCCGCGGCCAACGGCGACACAGGCCGGCCTGTACGGCATCTCATGCCCGTCGATGATGATCGTTTGGCCGATACAGGCATGGTCGACCAGTTCTTTGGTAATCCGGCGAATGGTTGCCGCAGGCACATCGGTAATGGGCTCAGCCCACTCGGGAGTGTATTGTTTCACATGTTCCTTTAAAACCATAAAGCCGGAGGATGCTTTGACGCCGTTCACGAGGAAATCACCCTCCAGGGCGGGATCAGTCAGGGTAGGATCATCATAGTCCTTGGCTTGGCCGTCTTTGGCGTCCCATATTTGGGGTTTGCCGCCGGCGCCGCGGAGATAATCCCCGTCCCCTCCGATCAGGTAAGGACCGTCGCTGCGGAATTTCATCGCGTGAACGTCATATTCATTCAATTCGTGGAGAATAACGTTCAGCATGGCAAACCCCATGGCTAAATCCGTGGCCGGGCGAATCGGAACCCATTCCCCTTTGCTGGCTTCCGCATTGCAATGGGGGTCGACAGAGACAATTTTCAAGCCCCGCTCCAGCGCGTTAGCCAGGGCACGTCCAGGACCGCTGGCGAACATGGCGGCTCCGCCCAGATTGCGTCCGAAGGTGACAATATAATTGCAATAGTTCATATCAATACGGTCAACATAACTGGCATTGAATGTCGCAGGAGCGTAATGCACGTCGCATAAGGGACCGGCTGAGGCAAAGTTATTCGGAGAACCGATGGTCATAACATGGGCAGGAGCAAGAGCGCATTCATGCAAACCCGTTGAAAAACCATAAGTCCACATAAATTTGCGGGGATCCGATGCCATAACTGACTTCAAGCGCTGGGCGATGGTGGATATAGCTTCATCCCAAGAGATTTCCACCCACTTAGGATCTACATCCAGGCCTTTTTCAGGATTGGTCCGCTTTAAAGGTGTTTTGACACGGTAGGGATTATAGGTGCTCATTAACTGGGCAGAACCACGGGGGCATAAGGTGCCTTGGTTGTTGGGGTGGTCTTTGTTCCCCCGTAATTCCACGGCGACACCGTCTACAACTTTTACTTCCGTACCGCAATTGGCCCAAATACATGAACCACAATAGGATTTTACCCATTTTTCAGTTCCAGCCGCTTTGGCAGTCTTCGTTTCTACTAAACCTCCCCTGCCGGTATCCAGCAGGACCCCGCCGGCTATAGCTGCACCAACTACGGCCGAACTCCCCTTGATGAAGCTGCGCCTGGACATCTTGAAACCTGAACTTTGACTAACCCCAGGTTCATTGGTCATATTTTTTTCCCTCCAAACATTGATGATTGTATAATCCTGAAACAACCCTTTTGAAGATTGCAAAAAATATGCCAGATAGAAACTGCCTTAACAAGCGGATATCTTGCAAAGAAAAAAGTCTCCATCCGGAGACTTTTCTACAAATGGAAACTTTTTCTACACATGGACACAGCGGTAGGATTTAATATCTAAGTTTGATATGATATTTTTTTATTTTCTTGTATAAGGTGGACTTAGCTATATTCAACAGTAAAGCGGCTTCCGCAACGTTGTTATTCTTTGCAGCCAGGGCATTTAGTATGGCGTTTCGTTCACAGTTTTTTAAGGTATGCCCTTGCTCTTCAAAAATCACCTCTTTACAGTCCATGGTATTTTTTAGGGCTATACCTGATACTAATGTCGCGGGCAGATCTTCCGGTTTGATGACATGTTCAACGGCAGCATTAATTGCATAAATTATGGCATTTTCCAGTTGTCTTACATTGCCGGGCCAATCATATTTTTTTCTAAGCATACCTAATGCCTCAGGACTGATGGCTTTGCGAATACCCATTTTATGGCAATAGCTATCTAAAAAATATTGACTTAATAATTGAATATCATGTCCCCTTTTCCGTAAGGGGGGAATTTCAATGGACAAAACAGATAAGCGGAAGAATAAGTCCCCCCGAAAGAACTTCGTGTCCACCATTTTATCAAGTTCTTTATTGGTTGCTGCAATTAATCGAAAATCTACTCTTCTGCTATGCTGTCCTCCAATGCGCATAACCTGTTTATCCTGCAGCACCCTGAGCAGAACTGCCTGAAGTTCGATAGGCATATCTCCGATTTCATCAAGAAAAAGGGTTCCCCCGTTGGCCAGTTCAATCTTTCCAGGCCGGCCGCTCCGGTCGGCTCCTGTAAAGCTCCCTTTTTCATAGCCAAATAATTCACTTTCGATTAAGTTGCGGGGAATTGCCGCACAGTTTACTGCAATGAAAGGTTCTTGAGAACGGCTGGCATTATGAATGGACTGGGCGAAAAGTTCTTTACCTGTGCCGCTTTCGCCGATTAAAAGGATGTTTTCTGAGGATTGGGCGAAGTTTTTTGCCAATTGTATCGCTTTTAAAAACTCCGGGCTCTTGCCCATAAGATCATTAAAACGATAAGTGGGGACAACTCCTAATCTGCTGTTGGCCAGAGAATTAATCTTGTCGATATGATTCAATCTTAATACAGCACTCTCTACTTCTCCTGTATTCAGGTCATAAATAATATTGACATTGATTAAATAGTTATTTCTTCGCTTACTTCCTAAGAGTGACTCCTCAACATTCCCGTTTTCACCGGCGTTAATCATGGACATTAACCGGGATTCACCGCTCAAATAATTGCAGATACTGGGTAATTCATCACTTTCCCTGCGGCCTAAGATCCGATTGCCTTCTTTATTGATATTTAATATTTGTCCGTACTTATCGATAGTAATAATTCCTTCATCCACAATCTCTAAAGTGGACTCCAGTCTTTTATGGGTATATGACAAAGCATTATAACTTTTTATGACTTGAAGTTTGCTTTCAACAGCTAAGGCCATAGCTATAATCAAGCTCATGGTATGGGAACTTAAAACTTGAAATTTGTTTTCCCATGGTTTATATAAAATGGGCTGGGCTAAATTGATTGTTGCCAGGATTTCCCCGCTTTCATCCCTTATCGGGGCAGCATAACCTATAAAATCTTTAAACAACTCACCATATGCTAAAGGGCCTAGTAATTGTACCGGTTTCCGGCCTTGTAAGCACAGGGAATGAGCATTGGTCCCTTGCGCATTTTCACTCCAGTCTGAACCCACGGTAGCTGATAATGCTGTGGCGGATAAATTCAGATTCCCCCGGGTTAAAATCAGTATGCCGTCTTGATCAATCAAGCCAAGGTTATAACTTGATTTTATGGCTATTCCTTTAAAAGCCTCCATAAGAGGCAGGGTTGCTTCGATAAGTAATTTGTTTTTTTTCTCTTTCTTGGCAAGAACTTCACAATTAAGGCTGCTGTCAATACTTTTCTTAAAGGGATCAACCTGATAATTACGAGACCTCAGCCATGACCCGATAATTAATGGGTTAATAGTCGAGTAATCTTGGGGATTAAAATCACTGTTTTTCAGGAAATCTTCTTTACACTCGACCATAAATTCATAAGTCTCTTTGCCTTTTAAATATTGCGTTAAAACAGGAATGTCAGCTTGTTCGCTAATCCCAGGTTGCGTCATTTCTTTTCATTTCCTCCTATTCCTGATAACAACAATCAAATTAGAGCTCCATAACTTATGAGAATCTAAAATACTAACAAATCTCAAGATAATTTATATTTGAAATAGTATTTCGTGGTCAACTTCAAATTACCTTTCCATATCCAAAGATATTTTGGTAAAAAAGTCTCCCAATAGAAACTTAAAGTCTCCATCCGGAGACTTTTTATAATTATTCCTTAGGAAATCAATTAATTTTTTTATCTGATAACGATGGGTTAAGCTATGCCCCCCTAATTGGCATTATAAATGCGCAGCCGCCGAATGCCTGTTGTTAAAGGTATTCGACGGCTATTTGATTTATCATAAGGTTTACAAGGCATCCAATAACTCGTTTTTTTCTGTCACCCGGAAAACCCCAGCTCATCAAACTATCTTCATATATTTATTCTTCATAATTAAAGCCAATTCTGGATTTTGCTTGGATACTTCCACTAAATACATCAAAATACTGCCCTCGAATAAAACATCCTCTGAAAAAACTGCAGCTTCAAGTGAACGTCTTACTAAGGATAATATACACTCCTCGTAATGGTTTTTCCGACACTCACTGCACAGCTTGCAAACTTCGGCAATTGAATTCGCAATAAGTTCCTTGTTGTAAGGCTTTAAATCGTAAATTGGAATCATTGACAGACCGTTTTTTATAGACCTTTCTGAAGTTTCTTCAGAAATCTGAAGGATATCCTTAGCGAAACCAACAAGGCACTTACTCTTGCTGCAATCCATTGAGTTATAGTTAGGACATTCATTACATAGGCTGATCAAACTGAGATTCGCATTTTTAAATTTTGACATATGTACGACTCCTTAATTTTTAAAATTAGCTATGAATTATTTATCTTAGAAAATTTTAACTTTGCAGTATCGTTCTTTCAAGTAGGCACTATTTAGTACTATAGTATTGTAAATGATACTTAAATAAACTGAAAATTACATATGCTTTACATTTAACGTGGACTAGTGTAAGATTAGCATCGCGGTATCAAATCACAAAATAAGTACTGTTTAGTTCTATAGTATTAAAAAAGATACCTAAAGGAGGCGCAGGATGTTGGGCAAGGAAGATAAGCATGCCGCGTGCCATATGCGGGATAAATGCACAAAATACGACATTTGCCCCATGGTTCTCGTCCAGAATATTCTTTCGGGAAAACGCAAAATCATAATTTTATGGTATTTGAGCTACACAACGCTGCGTTTTAATGAGATTAAGAAAAAGCTGCCCGACGTCACACAGAAAATGTTGACGCAGCAGCTGCGGAGCCTGGAGGAAGACGGCCTGATTTATCGGAATGTGTATCCCGTCGTGCCGCCGCGAGTAGAATACGGACTGACGGAATTAGGTAAGAAAATCATACCTTTATTGGAAATGATGCACAGCTTCGGCGCAGATTATTTGGAGCTGAAAGAAGCCGCTGGTGATTGTGCATTCTTACCCCGAAACTGAGAAGTATAGACCAAAGGAGGTATTGCTGTAAAGGCAATACCTCCTTTGGTTAATCGAAGCTATTTGCTGATTTCAATTTTTTCATTTCGTTCCATCTGCAGGTATGGATACCTGGCAACTTTGGCGCGAATCTCTTTTTGCGGATGGCCTGGGGCTCCCCAAAGAATAACCACATCCTGGCCAAGCTCCGCCGCTTTCGGATCGATAAAGCACATGGATATCATTCTGCGATAATAGTTGCTTACTCCGCGTCCGACACTGATTCCCACCGGTTTGCCGTCAACAAGAACCCGGTCGGCGTGATAAACAAAGTTTCCATCGGTCACATAATAAACGTCGTTAGGTCTGTCCTCGATATAATCATAGGGTTCCACCTCCGTTCCCCTGAATTGGGACCCGTAAACCTCCATAATATCATCGGCATTCCATTCCAAAGTAACAACCGTCCGGGCAGGGGCAGCTGCGATCTTTTCCAGTGCTGCACGGCCGATAAAGTCATGGTCAAATTTAACAAGATTTCCCCAGCCCACATCATAAGGATTTACGAAACGGACCTGAAGATCCTCGCCCACGCTTCCCACCAAAGTACGGTTTTCGTTATACCAGCCGGCACCGGGACGGGTATTCATGTAATCAGTAAATCCTTTATACCCCAAGTCCTCACTTTCATACCAGGGCAAAGGGTAATGAATATTAATATTGGGAAAACCGCCCTCGGTGTGATTCATACAATAGGAAAGCTGGCCGAGTTTTTTCATACCCATTTCCTTGCCAATATTCCAGATGTGGTTGTAGATTTCGAAAGCTTCTGAAATATCACCATGAATTTCATACGCCAGGTTTCCTGTCATACCCAAACGCAGAATGCGCACGTCTTTACCGGCGATTTTAATCATTTTGTGGTTGGCAAATTGCAAATCACTGATATCGCTGTCACAGGCTTTAGCCATAATCTCAAAAGCTAAAGGACCCGCGATCTGGTAAAAATACTCTTGACCTGTTAGATTGGTTGCGGTGATATCATACTGACTGCTGTATTTGTCTGCTAAAAATTCAATGCAAGGGTTTAACCAATAGGTCCGGTACGTATCCTCTGCGATTTTCATGATCACACCGTCGCTCATAATCTGGCCTTTTTCATTGCAGAGCACGGCATGCCTGATTTTTCCGACTTGGAATTTATCAAAATTGTTGATACAAATTTTATTGAAGAATTTTGCTGCATCCGGTCCTTTAACATCGACAATTGGCGATGCCATGAGGGCTGTACCCAGATAAGCAGTCGTTTTCCAGGACATAGTCTCGTCACGCCAGCCGGTATAGGTGTAGGCAAAATACCCGATTTCACCGCTCCCCATTAATAGAGAAGCTCCTTCATTCATGGGGATAACAGAACTGTTTGTCATTTTCGCTTCCTCCTTTTTTCACACTACACTGTATTTTTAAACAATTTCAGCTTATCAATAACTATAGATGTGAAAAGAGATCGGAACAATATATTGCCGATACTAAAACAAACACTCTAATTTGTTCTCTCAGTACAAATCAAGCTCCCAATCCACCAGATTTTATTCTTCCAAAGAATCCAGATATTCCAGAATCAGACAGGATAAAATCACATGCAGGCGGATATTCGGAGAGTTTAGATCCATACTGCTCAGCTGTTCAAGTTTATTCAGACGGTAAACCAGAGTGTTGCGGTGAATGTGCAGTTCCTGTGACGCTGCAAGGAGACTTTTTTCCTGCATCAGGTAAATTTTCAGGGTTTGCAGCAGGCTGCTGTTGTTTTGCTTGTCATGCTCGGCAATTCGCAGCACCGAATCATGGCACAGGGACCGCAAATGAAAAATACGGCTGCCTTCACTGAAGAGGTGCTCCATCATCACGTCTTCATAGAAATGCAGGGATTCTTTAGGGTGTTTCCAGCTGCCGATTTCCAAAGCTGCCTTAGCAAGTTTATATTCCTCACTGAGCATCTCAAAATCGTGAAATATTTTGCTGACGCCGCAGCCGGCATTTTCACTTTTAAGATGTTTCTTCAGCTTGGCAAAAAATCGTTTGTCTACCTCTGACTCTTTCGCACAGCGGATGATCAAAATCAGCACATCGTTCAGATCCAGTGAGATGGCTTGGGGGAAAATACTCTCATACACTTTGATATTATGGCTGGCTGTACCGTCTAAAAGTTCTTCAGTAGTCAGCGAAATCTTAAGAAGCCGGTAATCGTCCTGAGCAGTCCAGCCGATGTTCGCCAAATTGGTTTTCAGGATACCGGGATCTATTTTCTGCCCATGGAGCAGATTGCCGATATTACTGCGAAGGGCAGACAGGTGACGGGAAGAGACATTGTTTTGTTTATGAACCTCTTCAGTCAGAAGCTTAGCTACATAGTCAACCAGTCCCACCTGAAGAGGACTCAGAGTCGTGTAAGCCTCGCTGACAGTGAAGGTAGCGATCCTCACTTCTTGGTCAAAGAAGTTGGTGCTGATTGTTTTAGGAAATTTTTCACCGACATTGACAAATTCCGCTTTTCTGGTGGTGTTAAGGAGATTGGTCAGCTTTTTCCGTTTCATCATTTGGAGCATCTCCGAGCTGGAACGTCCCGATTCTATTGCTTCTTTCCAAGCCTGATCTGTCTCCGGATGAGCAAAATTATCACAGGTTGCGACCAGACAAAGGGCGGCATCGGTTATAAAAGCCGGGTTGTCAAAGAAAGCAGCACTGATGTTCAGCAATGTACTCAATGGCTGCTTGCGAAAAACAGCATCCAACAATTCAGCCTCTAACTGGTTATAACGCAGAAAAACATCCTGAAGCCTTTCGTAGACAACATTTATCTCAGCCTCGGTATCCAAAATGAGCGCCTTTACTCTACGCTCCTCCAACCATTGGGTAGTGGCATCATCCCGACCGATACATATGACATAGGAAGGAACCTTGGCAAGGTTTTGAAATTTTTCCCACCTGCCAAGATAGGCTGACTCTGACCGAAATAGTTCCTGCTTGTCCAATATTCTTACATCAGCAACCGACAACGCATGGATTTCCGACTCACAAAGCGTTGGTGCATAATCAGCTAAATGATAAGCAAACACAGCTAAATTAAGCTTCATAATTGCTCCTCTCTTTCATGACAGTATTTTTACCATTATAGTTACAACCCAGTATTTCAGCAACAAAATACCTCGCACAGCTGCTGCCTTGTGCTTCAGATCCAAATATTCTCTCCTTATTTCGTACTGCCGGTACCTATCCCTGTTTATAAAATTCTGTTTATTTATAGATAGAGACTATATGGATTTTTTACTCAAGGCTGGATAAAAGCTCTTCAAATTGCAGCCTGCCTGAATATGAAAGGAAGTGCATTATGAAAAAAGAACGCTATCAGTTGGTGATTTTGCTCATTGCCTGTATTGCTATTTTCTCGCCCAACTACGCCCAGTATCAGTTATCCCCCCTCGCTCCGCAGCTTATTTCCGATTTTGGTCTTACTTCTGGAGAGTTTGCCGGCATCTTTTCCGCGCCCATGATTCCCGCTATTTTTCTCAGCTTAGTCGCCGGAATTCTCGTGGATAAATTCGGAGCCAGGAGGGTCCTTGGCGTCTCACTGTTTATTTCTGCCGCAGGCATCGGTCTGCGGCTGACGGCAAACAGCTATTTTGCTTTATTTTCCTGTATGGTCCTGGCTGGTTTCTCAGCTCTATTTTTAAACGCCAGCGGCCCCAAAATTTTAGGCGGATGGTTCCCCGCCTCCAGCTTAGGCGCCGCTATGGGGGCCTTTTTGGCAGCCTCTACATTAGGCATGGCTCTGGGAATGGGCGCCACTGCTATGCTGCCCTCTGTACCCTCAGCGTATCTGATTTCCTTTGGCGTTAGCTTGCTGGCTTTTATTTTATGGGTTGTGCTGATGAAATCTCCGCCCCAACCTCCTGAAGCAGGTGAGCAACCTCAGTCCCCGCCGATTGGCCAATGCTTGAAAGTAGTCTTAAAGAACCGCACTGTTTGGGTGGTTGGGCTGAGTTTGATGTTTGCGATGGGCGGAAATGTCACTCTCAGTTCATTTTTACCTAGCGCACTTGGACAGCGCGGCTTTGATTCTGTGGCTGCCGGCGCTATTTCGTCTTCCGTCATGCTGGGCAGCCTAACAGGCTGCCTGCTTTCTCCTGTTCTGGCTTCAAAGCTGGGAACGCCCAGGCTGTTTCTTTTTATTTTAGGGCTGATTGCTGGAATATCGACGGCTTATGCCTGGCTGGCGCCGCAAGGAGTGTTGCTCTGGAGTGCTTTATTTATAACCGGAATTGCCATGGGCGGTCTTATGCCACTGTTGATCTCTCTACCCATTCAGCTTCCGGAAATCGGTCCGTTATATGCCGGTACCGCAGGCGGATTAACTGGGACACTGCAGCTGCTTGGAGCCGTTATCATTCCAAGTTGGATTATTGTACCCTTGGCACGGGACAGCATGTCTGAGCTTTTCCTTTGGGGTGGCATATGTGTTCTCGCCGCCGGCTTTTTAGCTTTCCTGCTTCCGGATTTAAAAAAGAAGAAATTGCTAAATAATAATAATTAAGTATCTTTTTAGTTACTATAGCACAATAAAGTGCCTAATTGTAAAAAGGATATTAAACAGCTAAGATTATAATACAAACTTAAAAAAACCTTGTTGAAGGATGCTGCTAAGATTATACGTATACAGCAAATAAAACTAAAAGAGGAGATGTTCTGTAATGGCAAAATTAACCCAGGAAATGAAAGATATGATAGCTTCTCAACAGTGCTTTCATGCCACAGTCAGTAAAGAAGGTATGCCCAATGTAGCACCAAAACGTTCAACTCGTGTCCTTAATGACGAAACCTTGATTTTTAACGAGGGTACTGGCGGGGCAACCTATCAAAACATCTTGGATGGTTCCAAGGTATCGGTGGCTGTAGTGAACAGAGAAATCGTCGATGGTTACCGCTTTGTAGGTACTCCGGAAGTTCAAAACAACGGAGAATTATATGAACAGGCCGCAGCTATGTCCGAAAAAATGGGTATGAAAAAACCTCTTGCCGTTGTACTCATTCATATCGACGAGATTCACAGCCTTAAACCCGGTCCTGCCGCCGGTAGAAAAATTTAATTTAAGGTGACAGGGGGAAGGTCAATGAATACGGAAGATGTGCAAAAAGATTATGCTTATAGGTGGGTCATCCTGTTACTAGCCCTTCTGGTCCAAATATTTGTAAACATCATGAGCTTTCAAATAGGCGGGCTCGCTGGTAATCTGATGCAAGCCCTGAAATTGCAGCCCACTCAACTGGCTATGCTCTTATCTGTTCCGATGTTAGCATCCGCAATCATTGGCATCCCGGCGGGAGCTTTAGCTGATCGCTTCGGTGTCAAAAGAGTCGTTTGGATAGGTTTGATAGTCACTACAATCGGCGCCTTTGGCCGAATTACAGCAGACAGTTTCATCACATTATTTGTCTGGATGTTTCTCTTAGGATTTGGCGGCGCTTTTTTGAACGCAAATATCTCTAAATTACTGGGAGCCTGGTTTAATCACAAGCAAATGGGAATGGCTATGGGAATCTATGTTGCCGGCGCTGGGATGGGTATCACTATTGCCTTAGCAACTTCTCCGTTCTTTACCTCAGTGCAAACTGCTTTTACTTTTTCGGGAATTGCAGTGTTAGGTATAACCCTATTATGGCTGCTCTTAGTTAAAAACAAACCCGCAGGGGCGCCTGATCTTCCCGCTCATCCCATGACAAAATATCTGGGCGTAGCGGCTAAAAGCAAAAATATTTGGATTGGCGGCATCGCCATATTTTTCATGATGGGAACTTATGTTACCCATAGCGGATTTTTATCCAATGCACTTGTTGAGGCAAAAGGGATTAATCCTGTTCAGGCAGGCTTGGTTGCCTCTTCCTTTACCCTTGCTTTTATTGTTGGAGGAATGGCAGGACCGGTACTCGCTAATAAAGCCGGATTATTCAAGCCTTTCTTAGCTCCAACCGCCATCCTGTGTGCAATTAGTTCTTATTTAGCCTGGAATGTCCCATTCGGACCGTTAACATTCACATTTCTTATTATTGCCGGACTTTTGATAGGTGCATCTGCCCCGCTTATTATGAGTCTTCCGATGACACTTCCAGAAATTGGTCCCATTTATGCAGGGAGCGCAGGAGGCATAATCAGCACCATGCAAATGGCAGGCGCGTTTATTATTTCCTCCTACGTAATCATCCCCCTGGCAGGACCCGATATTAATAAAGTGTTTTTATATATTGCTATAGGCTATTTGATTTATGGAATCGTAATGCTCTTTTTGCCTGAATTAGGACCAAAAGCAAAAACTAAAAGCTGAAAATTTAGCATTAAAAAAACGAGCGTGTCTTCATTAAAAAACGCGCTCGTTTTTTTGCTTTTACAGTAATTAACAGGAATCATTGGCATATTTCAGAGCTCTTAGTTTTTTCATTTTTCTACTGGGTTATGAAAAAAAAATTATAAAACAATCAACAGGCACTCTTGATATCGAGTGGGTCAGCTATTGATTTTTACCAGTTTATAGGTTTCGCTGCCAAGACCGATGTTCTGCGCCCAATCAATTGTGTGAACGCCGTTTCTTGATTTCATGCGTTCCTGCAAGTCGTGTCCGTCGGAAGATGCGATGACGAGATCCACACAAGCCTTATCCAGCGCTACCGGATCGAGGGACGCCAGAATCCCGATGTCCTTCATGGTGGGAGCAGCAGGATTACTAAGACAGTCACAGTCAACAGATAAATTATTCATAACGTTGATATACAGGATATTGTTGCCTGCATAATCGGCAACGGCCTTTGCCGCTTCCGCCATGGATTCCAGGAAGTCGTCCTGCGGGGTGTTAAACAAAAACTGTGAGGTCGATTTTCCCGCGCTGTGGATCAGGCATTTGCCTGAGCCTGAAGAGGCCTGAATACCAGAAGCAATTCCAATGGACATATTTTTGATCGCACCTCCTAAACCGGCCATAGGGTGCCCTTTAAAATGAGACAATATAATTAAAAAATCGTAGTTTTTCAAATGGGACCCTACAAGATCTTCCTTCAGATGCCTTCCGTCTTTAACCGAAAGACTGATTGTTCCCTCTGCGTCCATTATATCCACATTGGCAATAGCCGTGAAGCCATGATCCTTAGCCACCTGCATATGCGTTGCAGTGCTGGTGCGCTGACCTCCGTAAGCTGTATTGCATTCCACAATTGTGCCGTTCACAGACTGGACAAGATCTTTTATGAGGTTTGGAGAAAGATAGTATGTGTCACCGGCCTCCCCTGTGCTGAGTTTAACTGCCACCTTGCCCGTCGCCTCACGGCCCAGCGCTTTATAAACATCCATCAAGCCCTGAGGGCTGATATCGGTTGTCATAAATACTTTTGCTACTCCATCCTCAGATTTATCTGGAGAACCCTCCGTCTGGGAATTTATCACCGAACTAGTATTTACGGTGCTGCATCCTGTAACCACAGATAGGCCCAGAATACTAGCTCCGGTTATAAAGGTACGTCTTTTCATTTTCATACCTCCTTGCATTTTTTGTGCTCTTGAGATTTAATTTCCAAATTCAAAAAATGCACACCCCCGTCTAATGTAAATTCTCTATTTCAATTTTCCGCCGAAGACAGGGAAGAAACTAGATTCTCCATAATCTTCTATGCGTTCTAAATTTTTCAGTTGTTCCATATCCTCATCTGAAATCACAAAATCAACCTGAGCATTGCTGCGCATATGCTCTGGATTAGCTGTCTTCGGTAAAGGTAATGTTCCTAACTGTAAATCATAACGAATGCAAAGCTGTGGTACTGTTACACCATATTTTTCTGCAATCCCTGCAGCTTTCTGATTTTTTAACACTTCTCCGTGAGCAATTGGTGAGTATGCTTCTACCAGAATTCCCTTACTCTGGGAATATTCCATGAGTTCAAAGGGAGTATTGCTTGCATGTACCAGTAACTGGTTTACCATGGGGGCAACTGTACAGGAAGAAAGAATATTCTCCAAATCTTCCTTCTGAAAATTGGAAACACCAATGGCTCGAAGCTTTCCTGCCTTGTATGCATCCTCAAGTGCACGCCATGCTTCCTTATTTCCTGCAAAGAAACGATCTGCTTCTCCAAACTCCATCCATGGCTGGGGACTATGAATCAGCATCATGTCAATGTAATCCAGGCCAAGTGCCTGAAGAGAACCTTCAATAGCTGCGGCAGCTCCCTGGTAATCCTTTACTTCAGCTGCAAGTTTAGTTGTTATAAAAAGTTCTTCACGACTAATTCCACATTTACGGATGCCTTCTCCAATTCCCTTTTCATTTCCATAGGCCTGTGCAGTATCAATGTGACGATAGCCAATCTTTACAGCATCACAGACAGCTTGTGCTGCATTTTCCTCCGCAATAAACCATGTCCCTAATCCTAGTTTTGGTATAGCTGCTCCATTACTAAGCAAATAGTTTTCTTCTAAAATCATAATTGATTCTCCTTTCGGTTTTCGTCAGATTAAATAAATATCACTCTAAAGAAAGTGTGACTTTCACATCACCATTTCCAAGGGCTTCTTTTAGTGCTGCTTGTGTAACATCTTCTATTTTCCCAATTCTGGTGAAATTCCATGAATTTGGTGCGTAATAAATGACAAAGGCATTTCCCTGATATAAAATCAAATCCCCGGGCTCCGTTGTAATCTGTTCATCATTTCTAGGCAAGTTTGTACCCAGCGAACCTACCTTTTCCATGTTTGCGTAATCCCGCATAGCAATGATGATGGGTCCTTCCTCCAGCATTTCCTTTAATGCCTCTGCACTGGAATTGCTTGCTAAAGTTGCTGTAAATACATACTCTCCCATTTGGAGCTTCATATGCTTATTATCCGCCTCCTCTCTGACAGTGTCTGATTCTTCTCCTGCAAGTTTGTCTGTTTTCTTTTCGTCTGTACTTTGTATTGACTCAGTCCTTACACCACAGGCGGTTAAAGACAAGACCAGCAGAATTATAAAAAATAGACTAAGTCTCTTCTTCACCCGCACCCCCCCTTTCAAATTATTTATTATCTGCTGCTTTATCATACAGGTGATGGCATTAAGACTTTTTGGACTGTTAAATTAATCCGGTACCTAAAAATATCGTATCACCTGGAGTTAACTCCAGGTCAAGCCCTATAATTAATAATCTCCGTTAAATGAAAAGGTAAATTCGTGATGGCAGTAGTTAATTCGTGTTTCATGATGTTAGTCTTGCACTAGTTTTTGATACAATGGATAGGCAGTGGATTCCTCCTCACCCGAGGAGGTCATTATGGCTAACATGAATTATGATGGTAAACACTTAACAACGACCCAACGTATTAAGATCGAAAAGGGATTACTGGATGGGGAATCCTTGGCTTCTATTGCCAGAAGAATTGCCAAGCACCCCAGTACAGTGGCTAAGGAAATCAGGAAATACCGCTACTTTCCCGATCGGGAAACTCCTTCAAAAAAGCTTCCCTGCCTTCTTAAAAAGAACTGTCAGATCCGCTTTCTCTGTGACAAAAAAGATTGTGTCAAACTCTGCAAAACCTGTTATGATCCCTCCCGTGAAGCGGACTGTCAGGAAATCTGCCCCGATTATACAGCCACCGTCTGCCCTAAAATTCAGAAGGCTCCTTATGTCTGTAATGGGTGCCCTAAGTTTAAACGCTGTTCGCTTCAGCATGCCCTCTATTCTGCCCAGCGGGCCGATGAGGCATCCCAGGATCTTTTAGTTTCCTGCCGCAACGGGATTAACCAGTCTCCGGCTGACATCGCCCTGCTCGATGACCTCATTTCTCCTTTGTTAAAACAGGGGCAATCTCTAGCCCACATTTATGCCCATCACGGCCATGAAATCCCCTGCTGCCGCAGAACGCTTTACAATTACATCGATCAAGGGGTCTTTACCGCCAGGAATATCGATTTGAGACGACGAGTCCGTTACAAATGCAAGGAACGCAAGCAAGGAACCCGAGTGAGCCTCGCGGCCAGGGAATTCCGAATCAATCGCACTTATGATGATTTCTGTGCTCTGATGAAAAAGGCCCCTTCCTCTTCAGTGGTGGAGATGGACACCGTGGAAGGCGGGCGCGGGAATAGTAAGCAGGCCTTTTTAACCCTGTTTTTCCGAAACTGTTCCCTGATGCTGATCTTTGTTCTCGCCGAAAAAACTCAGGAATGCGTTACTGAAGTCTTTGATACGCTTTCGGAAAAGCTGGGGGTCCCAACCTTCCAGGACCTTTTCCCGCTCATCCTTACCGATAACGAAACTGAATTTCAGAACCCTCAACGATTGGAATGCAATCGTCACGGGGCAAGCCGGACCCGGATCTTTTACTGTAATCCAAACAGTTCCTGGCAGAAAGGAATGCTTGAGAAGAACCATGAATACCTGCGCTATGTCATTCCCAAGGGGCAGAGTCTGGATGCTTACGACCAGAACGATGCTACTCTGTTAATGAACCACATCAACAGTGAAGCAAGAGACAGCCTGAACGGCTGCACTCCGTTCAGGCTGTCTCTTTTGCTTTTAAATCCTAAGTTGCATGATCTTCTGAAACTGGTTCAAATTCCTCCGGATGAGGTCACTCTAAAACAATCGCTCTTGAAATAACACTCATCTCGCGGGGGAATCCACTGCCGAATTTAGTCCTGCACGACAACGACATGTGGAATTTAGTTTTGCACACTGTTTCAGATGTCTGTTTCTCATGGGAAAAACAGAGATAAGATCTCTTTAGTGGCATTATACAGCCTATTTTCTACTCCTGTAAAGCAAAATGAGTTGACCTTAGCCTTGCATTTTCAATGCTTTGGCAGAATCGAGAATTTACCTTTTCATTTAACGTTATTAATAATCTTATAAGGAAAGATAAGATATACACGTTTTTAGGCATTAAATAAGCCAACGTTCTAAACGTTGGCTCATTCTATCCCTATACCTCAGTTTGTCCATGGGTTCCTATACATGAAGTACGGCTCTTTTTTTATTATATATAGTATATCCTAAAATACCGCACAACATCATCACTGCACTGAAATTAAACATTCCAGCATATCCAAATACGGACGCAATACTTCCGCCTATCAGCGGCCCAAACCCCTGTCCAATGCTAGCGCCTAAAAAATACGTGCTTGAAGCTACCCCTCTTCGTTGGCTGCCTAGTTTACGAAGACACTCTGCCTGCAGTGCAGGTTGTGCAGTTCCCTGTCCGAATGCCTTAACAGCCGCTGCTAAGATTATCATCCAGAGTGCATTGGCATGACCTAATAACAGTGATTCCATAGTGCTAAAAAGTAATGCAGGATATAATATGATGGAGAGGCCTCTTCTATCATATAGTTTACCGGATAATGGTCTTGTAAAAACAAGAAGCAATGCATTTACTATAAAATATATGCCAACGCCTTTGATATTACGTTGTTCCCCTAGCAAAACTAAAAAAGAGGCAACCAGACCGTTTCCGAGGGAAAATAAACCACCGATGAGAGAAAGAGGTAGAATTTCAGTTGCAATAATAGCTCTAAAATTAATTTTGTTCTTTTTATCTGCACTATTTTTCTTACAAGCCTGATTTTCATTGGATATAAAGCTCATAAATATTGACGCTATAATAGGTAATACTGCTGCTATGATGAATGTTTTTGAAATACCGATTCCGCTTGCTGCCTCTATTCCTATTTCAGGGCCAAAAGCTGTAGCAATAATTTGGCTAATTCCAAGGTAACCTATACCTTCTCCCATCTTGTTTTTAGGTATAAAGTCTGTGGCCCAAGCAAGACCTGATGCAGTAGTAACACTGAAACCGACTCCATGCAATACTCTAAAAAATATCAGAATTCCAATGTTAGGTGCAAAGCTATACCCAAGTGTAGCAATACCATTTATTAAAGTGCCTATTATCATTACATACTTTTTATTGGTTCTATCTGTTAGTAAGCCCCCAAATGGGCCAATGAAAAGTACAATAATTGCAAATAAGCCTACAATCATTCCTGCCATACTTAATGATGCGCCTAAACTTATTGCATACTTTGATAATAGAGTGATGACAAGATAAAAAGCCATATAGATAAATATATTAGCTCCTAATAAAATAATAAAGTTCTTATTCCATAGTTTGTCAACATGTTGTGATTCGCTACTTGGTTTAACTTGTACCATTTGCAGTCTCCCTTATGCCTTTACTACTTTTCTAATTACTTTCATCACACCAATTACGGTAATATCGCTCTAAGTATGATTGAAATAGTTCTTGTTCTTCCTGAGTAAAACCTTTGAACGCCTGCTCTTCCAGAGAGTCGATCTTCTGTCTTATCTCATCATGCTTATCTCTGCCTTTTTCCGTAAAAAATATTTGAAAAGCTCTTCTATTTTCCTTAGTAATTCTTTTCTCAATATAGCCTTCCTTTTCTAGGTTATCTAAAAGCACCGACATAGTTGCAGGTTCTACTCCACAACCTACTGCCAGTTCCTTCTGTGTACTTCCTTCGCAGAAAGACAGGTAATCCAGTATTTTAGGGTATCCAGAGCTAAGACCAGCTTGCGCCATATAAGGTCGGAACTCCTTGTTACGAATATATAAAATTTGGGCTAATAAAAATCGGATAGGTAATGTCATTTTCGCTCTCCTAATTATCGTATTTGTTAGAAAGCTAATAGTTAGCTTTCTAACAAATATATTATATGACAATTTTACTGTAAATGCTATAAATATTTTTAGCCACGTTTAAAATCATATTTCTAACATATAGTACTAACAAAAAAAATTGCTACTGACTCAGTAGCAATTTCTAAATAATTTATCTCTTTATATAGTTGGTTTAAAACCAGCCAAGAGAACGAAAAACGAACTTTATTCAAACCCTTTAATTACAGCTACTTCCGATATCGGTCTTCGTGTGGCTTTAAATTTATTCATCGGATGTTGCTCATCTGCATAGCCAATAGCTATGCCAAAGACAACTGAGAGATTGTCTGAGATATCCAGCTGACTACGAAGAACTTCTGGGTAATGAACTAGTTCTACCGCCGGCATTGTTGCTAAACCGCGCTCGGTCGCCGCAAGCATAATACTCTGAGAAAGTGCTCCCAAATCGAACATTGACCATGGAGTAAGGCTTTTATCCATACAAAGGAAAATAACTGTTGGAGCATAAAAAAACTTCAGATTCAACTCACCGAATAACTTGTCTGCATTGTCCACTAAAACCGAAACTCCAGACATAAGTTCCTTCATGCGCTCATTTGCTGCTTCCGGCCAGCTGGTTGGTCTTGGAATATCAAGGCTTGTTGGAACATGATTTTTTGTGTTATCCAAATAAGCTTGATTAATTCTCTTAAGTGCATCGCCACCTGCAACAAATATCTCCCATGGTTGAGTGTTCGCCCAAGATGGAGCTTGCTGTGCATTGTTTAGTATATCTATAATTGTGTCACGGTCAACTTGATCTGATTTAAATGCCCTGCAGGCACGACGAGTGTATAGTGCTTCTTTTACGTTCATTATAATACCTCCAAAATTTCAATTTAACTGCGTTCCTATTATTCGATTCGTACTATGGAAACCACCCATAAATTTTTCTACTCATACAGTATTTTTGCAAACAGCTTCTTCTTATTCCCAGGGTCTTATCGTATTCCTCGCACTGGAATCCGTCCAGTTCGGCATATGTGAGCACCAGCTTCCGAAGATGTATATCATCATCAACGATGAGTAATTTTGGCATCACGATCCCTTCTTTCTATGAATAATTGATACCTTCATGTAAAAAGTAGGGGGCTTTGACAGTCTAAAAATCCCACCATGAAGAACTAGGAAGGTGTAGGTCTGAACTTAATAGGACTGTTTCACCAATTTTTGGGTAAATCAAATTTAATTTTTCCTTTTTTGCCTCTTTTATAGCTCTTTCTATGGGGTCTTTCCAACCATGATTAGCTAAGGTAAATGCCCCCCAATGCATTAATATCATATTCGTACCCTTCACATCTAAATTTGCTTGGATAGATTGTTCCGGGATCATATGAATATCCGGCCAGCGCTGGTCATATTGAGCGCCATCAATTATGGTGATATCAAAAGGCCCGTATTTCTCTCCAACTTCCTTAAAATGGGGACCATATCCACTATCTCCACTGGTAAATAAACGTGTATTTTTCCCAAGGATGACCCACCCACCCCATAAGGTCGTATTTCGATCAAAAATCCCTCTTCCCGAGTAATGTCTGGCTGGTGTCAAGGCAACAGTTAATCCTTGGTACTCCATTTCTTCCCTCCAATTCAACTCCGTTATTTTTTCTTTGGGAACACCCCAGCGAATCAGATGGTCATTTACTCCGAGAGGAACAAAGAAATGGGATACTTTGTTCTTTAGCTTTACAATGGATTGATAGTCTAAATGGTCATAATGGTCATGGGAAATAAAGACTGCGTCAATAGGCGGCATTTTATCAATAATTTGCTGTATAATATTTTCACTATATTTATATCTTTTAATTCCTGCAAAGGAAACCGGTGAGGCAATAGGACCGAGCATAGGGTCAATTAGCAGCTTTTTATTATTAATACTAACTAGAAAAGCAGAGTGCCCAAACCAGGTCAAATTATCTCTTTCACTTTTTATTTTATTCCAATCAACTACGGAAACAGGAATTGGACTGGACGGTTTTCGGTCCTTTGCATCAGCACTTGGATCCGCCTTCGTTGATGTAGAATCTGACGACTTTATAATTAATTGTGTTGGAATCTCGTTAACAAATTTCCCGTTAACATAATTGGCTAAACGATTGAAAGTCTCTTTCTGATCTTTCGTTGGATTTCCTCCAAAAGCTGGGTCGAAGTTTAAAAATGAACTAATTAGTCCGGTACCTAAAAGCGAGGTAGTTAAAACAACTTTTCCACCTTTAACTATAAATTTACGTCGATCCAATTTTGTTCCTCCGTATTCTTATTTTCCTGATATCCTTACGCATACGCGCTATTTCACAAATTTTCTTCACTAATGCCCTAACTGGCTTAAACCCAAATGGCTCCATGCGTTTTTTCACTTGTACTAAAGAATCACGTATTGGAATATTCTGAGGACAATGCTTTTCGCATTTACCACACTTTACACACATACTCTCCAGTTTCCGTTGATTTCACTGTAGGATTATGATAACATTAAACTTAAGTTTAAGGTCAATGTTTTTCTTGAAAAATCTTTTGTGCATTTTGAAGATCATTAAGGAGCTATAATGAAAAAATATACAATTAAAGATGCTGCTAAAATCATGAATGTACCAACTAGCACGATTCGCTTTTATGATAAAGAAGGGCTGCTTCCTTTTATGGAACGGATGGAATCCGGTTACCGCGTTTTTTCCGAGGAAGACCTGGCCATGCTTCGGACAATCGACTGTCTCAAAAAAACCGGCATGCCAATTAAAGAGATTCGCCAATTTATAGATTGGGTCCAGCAGGGTGACGCTTCTCTTACCCAGCGCTATGAAATGTTTTTAGAGCGAAAAAAGGTTGTAGAATCGCAAATGGCAGAATTACAGTCCACTCTAGAAATCGTAAATTTCAAATGCTGGTATTACAAAGCAGCCATTGAAGCAGGAAGCGAAAAGCCCATCGAAGAGTATGTGAAAAAAGAAATGCTTGCTCGCGAAGAAGCATCTCAGAACAATAATATGAAGATATAGACAGTTTATCAACATGGTACAAACAGTTCTTTTATGTATCGAATGCCACCCTTTATGGGTGGCATCTTTTCTTCTTGGAATAGGTCAATAAAAAAGGAGCTTTACTCTAGCGATTTAATCGCTAGAGCAATAGCCCCGTTCAAGATAATGAGTCATCATTACTCTTATAAACCTATGATGATCTGTAATTCTATAATACCTGCTTATTCTGCAGCATAAGCAGACTTCAAAATATCAAGTATTTCCTCATGTGTCAACTTTTTATATCCACCTAAAATCACTGTAGAATTGGCAACCAATGGTAACATTTCTTCTGTTGCGCCAAGTTCTTTCAAATTAATAACAATACCACATTCTTTAACAAAAGCTTCTAAAGCATCAATACCTGCGAGTGCAATCTCTTCTTTTGGTTTATCTCTTTCTTCAATACCCCATACTTGTGTTGCAAAACGAACAAATTTATCCAGACCATTTTTGTAGATTGCACGATAATATGGAAGTGAAACCGCAGCTAACCCCATACCATGAGCGCAATCTGTATATGCTCCCAGCTGATGTTCAATCATATGGACTTGCCAGTCTTGAGGCTTGCTCAATCCCATGATTGGATTCATGGCAAGGGTAGAACTCCACATCAGGTTGCTTCTTGCTTCATAATCTTTAGGATCTTTCACTGCGATTTTAGCACTATGAATAATGGAACGAAGCAATCCTTCAATAAGATAATCGGTGGTTACGTCATCTTCCCCTGAAAAGTAAGACTCCATAAGGTGAGACATCATGTCAAATATTCCGCTTACCAGTTGGTATGTTGGCAATGAAAATGTATATTCCGGATTCAGGATCGAAAACTTAGGATTCATTTCTGCCGGAAAGACACGTCCCATTTTTAATTTCATATCATCATTCGTAATAACAGAACCACCATTCATTTCCGATCCTGTTCCTGCGAGAGTGAGTATTGAGGCTACCGGTACAATTTTGTTATCAACCGGCTGAAACTGCAGCCAATATTTTGTCCACGGATCCCCTTCACAATATGCTGATACCGAGATTCCTTTGGCACAGTCAATAACAGAACCTCCACCTACTGCCAGAATTAAATCCACATCATTTTCTCTGACCAGCTTTGCACCTTCCGTTACTTTTTCATATGTGGGGTTTGGCATGATCCCAGTAAGTTCCACAATGTTCTTCCCACACTCTTTTAGAATAGAAACAACCTGATCATACAATCCCATATTTTTGATAGAACCTTTACCATAAGCTAACATTACGGTATCACCATAATTGCCTAATTCTGTTCTTAAATTATTTAATGCATCTCTTCCAAAATAAATGGTCGTTGGGTTTTTATAAATAAAATCTAAATTCATTTTTTTCTCCATTCTTTGCAATTCTATGCAATATCATTATTATCGATTGTTATTTTTCTGTTGCCTTATTAATGCACCCAAGAGCATTTAGGCTTCTTGGATAACCAATATAGGGCAAACACTGTGAAACTACCTTTATCAAAAACTCTTTGTTATTGCCAAGCCTTATATTTCCAACTACATGGCTTGCCAACTGTGGTTCACATCCTCCTTGTGCAGCCAAGAAACAAAAAGTAATCAATTCTCTCTGTTTCAGATCCAGTCCGGTTCTAGTATAGTAATCACCAAAACAATTCGCTGCCAGCCAACGATTGATGTGACCTCCTTTCCAAAAATCTTTCATACCTTCACCGAAAATAGCGACTTGTGCGTCTGAACCTTTTTCCAGACGATCATCCATTGACGTCGTAGCCTGACCTTCCAATGGCAGTTTTATACCCCTTTCTATCATAATTTCGTTCGTAGCAACGAGGAATGGATAAACCCTCCCCATACCAAGATAATCGACAGCCTGATAGACGATTTCCTTCGCCATTACAGGTGTCAGATATTTCTCTAACGCCTGGGAAAGCATTACTTTATATTCATCCAAACCCTGACAGCCTACTAAAGCTGCCAGGATTGACATGAATCTCGTTTCATTATCCAGTTCCTGTCCCGGCTCATTAACTACTTCATTATTAGCAAATGCTTCGAAGCGTTCCATAAATTCAGGATCAGTCTCAAAAAGTTTATCTGCGTCTGCCATAGTTCGTTTCCTTTCTAATTTAAATTCATTCCCTTGATTATTTCAATTTATTGTATTCCTCATCCGTTACAGGCTCACACCATTCATTCTTACAATCTTCACCAGGTACTTCGATGGCAATATGGCTAAACCAACTATCAGCTTTCGCACCATGCCAATGCTTAACGCCAACTGATATTTTGATAACTGTTCCAGGTTCAAGACTTACTGCTTCTTTACCGTCTTCCTGATACCATCCACTTCCTGCAGTACAGAGCAGAATTTGTCCTCCACCTTTCGTTGCCTGGTGAATATGCCAATTATTGCGACATCCTGGCTCAAAAGTAACATTCGCAAGAAACATTGGATACTCGCCTGGCATTGTCAGTGGATTTAAAAAAGAATCTCCAACAAAATACTGTGCAAAAAATGTGTTCTCCTGTCCTTTACCAAAACAATTTTGTTTGTCAAATTCCTCAGCATTCATGATTTTCATAATAAAATTCCCCCTTAATGTTATTAGTATTTACTAGTATCTCAATACATTTTTATCACCAAAGCATGGTCATTGAAATTATCCCCCCATTTTATTCTCAAAATACCCCCCCATATCCTGGTAAATCCTAATTAATTAAAACATTCCGTGTTTACCACATAAAAACAGACGCAAGAATTACTGCAAAATCGCGACGGATACGACTGCAATCCAACTAACAGTCAGCATCGCCGACTTATACACAAGCAAGCCAGTTAAGCTTGTTGTGCAAGATCTCTGGGTAGTGAACTAAAGTCACTGCAGGCATTGTCGCAAGGCCGCGTTCAATAGCTGCAAGCATGATACTTCCATGGCCTTTGCCATTCTGACAAACCGATCATCAACGCTACCGACTCCGTTAAACATTTTTCCCCATTTCATATGCCTCTTTCATGGCGGGACTTCCCATAATATCACCCTTGCGCCATGCGCCGACACCGTAGACGACACCCTTTTCTTGGGCACCGTTCAGACAGATCGTAAATCCACGAAAGCCGTCAATTGTTCTTTCCATAGACTCTTTACTGGTATCAGCAGCGGTAACTATGAAATAGAATTCCTTACCGATGATTTCTGAATATCTGGGAACCGTCCGATCAATCAGTGTTTTTATCTGAGCGTCCATAGTATAGAAGTAAACCGGTGTTGCCATGACGATCACATCGAAGGCAAGTATTTTTCCCAAAATTTCCGCCATGTCATCCTTCTGAACACACTTATGGCTGCTATAGCATGACTCACACCCTGTGCAGTAGCCAACCTTTTTATCCCTCAAAAAAACTTTTTCTGTCTGATGGCCCGCCTCCTGTGCCCCAAGAATAAATAAATTGGACCCAATTACAGTCATCTTCCGAATAATCCCTAATTCCACTTTTATTTCGATTCACACGGGGAATCAACCCTATGCGTTCATAGTAACGGAGTGTATCCTGGGAAACAGCATATTTTTCACTTACTTCTGCAATGGTCATGTGCTTCACCTCCTCGTATACGATATCGTAACACCTGGAGTTGACTCCAAGTCAACCTCTAAAGAAACAAAAACGAAAAAACGTCAACAGACCTCTATACATCCTCCAGTTTAAAAATTCGGCGGTTTTGAGATGACTAATCTAGATTAGCCAGATCTCAAAACCGCCGAATTTTCAATCCCCTCATTTATTTATCTGCCCCATGAACCTCTTCCACAGGGATATCCCAGGATTCGCCGGCCTCGATATCGACAACCTCCTCTATTGGGCTGCTTTCATACAACCATAGATATTCAATATCCTGAGGCCAGTCCTCAGCCAAATTGGCATCCATAAACATACTCTGCATGAGGAACTGCTCATATAGTGATTATCGGATTAAGTTTCTAACTTCTTACGGTTTCCTCGAAAAAACTCCATAGTAAATATCTTCTTAACAAATCCCTTTAGATCATCCAATAGGGTATAAATCACCGGAACTGCTACCAGGGTTAAGAAGGTCGAAGAGATCAAACCGCCTATGATCGTATAGGCCATTGGCACACGTGATTCTGCCCCGGTCCCCGTAGATAGTGCTGTGGGAAGCATCCCGAAAATCATCGCCAAGGTCGTCATAATAATAGGTCTAAGGCGTGTAGCGGCTGCTTCAAGTAAAGCTGTATTGCGCTCTGTGCCCTGTGCCCGCTTTTGTTTGGCAAAGTCGATCAAGAGGATCGCATTCTTCGTAACTAATCCCATAAGCATAATAACTCCGATAAACGCCATCATACTAAATTGGCTGCCTGATAGGAATAACGCCAGTACCGCCCCGATAATGGCGAAGGGCAAGGAGAATATAATCGCCATGGGATCCATAAAACTTTCAAACTGCGCAGCTAGAATCAGGAATATAAATAGAATTCCCATTGAAAATGCGGTGCCCAGGCTCACGATACTTTCTGCCATCATTTCTTCACTTCCGGCAGTGGTTTGGCTAACTCCCACCGGCATCTTTAATTCATTGGCTAACTTATCAGCAAAAATTTTATTAAAATCAGTGGTTGCGATACCAACGAGATTTGCCGACAACTGAATCTCTCTGGCTTTATCATAGCGCTGAATCGTAGTCGGGCTGGTTGTTAAGACTTGTTTGGTGACCTGATCGAGAGGTACCGCCCGGCCGTTAGTCCCCGGTACATAGATTCCTTTCAAGCTATCAAAGTCTTGCCTTTGCTCATCCTGCAGCAAAACTTTTACATCGTAGCGATCTTGACCCGTTTCAAAATGCGTTGCCACTGAGCCGTTGAACAGAGTGCTCAAGGTGCTGGCCACAACAGTAGGGCTTACTCCTAAATCGGCTGCCCGGTCGCGGTCGACCTCAAGTTTGACTTCTGGTTTTCCAGCCTTATAATTCATGCTCACATCAACAGTTCCGGGAATTTGTTTTATGATTTTTTCTGCATTCTGTGAAAAATTAAGCAGCTGGTTAAAGTCATTGCCGGTAAAATGCAGTTGTATGTCCTTTCCTGATAATTGATTTAAACCGGTAGTTAAGGCAATGCTTACACCGGAAACCTCCTGCAGACGGGTACGCATCCGATTGCCAATGGAGCTTAAGCTCTCAGTTCTTTTATTTCGCTCCGGTACATTTGCGACAATATTAATTTTACCTGCTGTTATTGTAGTGTACAGGTTCTTGACTTCAGGATAAGTTTTGAGAATCGACTCCATTTGTTTGGCCGTTTTAGCGGCACTTTCCAGGGTTGTGCCGCTATCCGGTACTGCTTCAATAGTAATCTTTGCGTTATCTGTGGTCTCGACAAAGGTTGTTCCGATTGCCGAAAAAAGACCCAAACTAGCAAAGAACAGGATGAAAACAATGGTCATGGTTTTTACCCTGTGTCGTAAGGCCACAGTTAAAATACCGGAATATACCCTAGATAATTTGTCAAACTGGTGATTGAACCATAACAGAAAGCGCTGAAGTATCCCTTTGGGGGCTTTGAGCTCCTCAGATTCTCTTTTGAGATATTTGGATGATAACATGGGCACCAGTGTAAAGGAAACAAACAGGGAAACCAAGACACTGGATGCAACCGTCATGCCGAACTGTTTAAAGTAGGGTCCGATCATTCCTGTGACTAAAGAAATAGGCAGAAACACCGCAACAATTGTAAAGGTCGTCGCCATAACCGCAAGACCGATCTCAGCAGTACCCTCTTTTGCGGCCTGAATCGCTGATTTCCCCATGTTTAAGTGACGCATTATATTTTCTATGACAACAATTGAATCATCTACGAGCAAGCCCACTGCCAGGGATAAGCCCATTAACGACATGGTATTGAGTGAGATACCCATTACTTTCATGGCTGCAAAGGTTGTGATGATCGATGTCGGCAGGGAAACTGCGCTGATTAGTGTACTTCCCCAATTTCGAAGGAATAAGAAAACAATGATAACTGCCAGTGCACATCCTTCAAGTATGGTTTTCTGCACTTCATTCACGGAGTCTTGGATGGTCAAGGAATTGTCATCCACAATATAGATTTGTACACCATTTTTCAGGGAGGCCTGTATTTGACTTATCTCTTTTTTAACATCCTTGGCTACCTGTGTTGTATTTTGCCCTGATTGCTTAACAATATCGATACTAATGGCTTCGGAGCCATTATAATAGGCTATGCTGCTTCTAGCTTTAACACCGTCTTCTACCTGGGCAATGTCTTTTATGCGTATTTCTACCCCGTTATGGCTGGCCACTAATACATCCAGAAAATCACTGACCTCTTTTATCTTACTGTCAGTCTGGATGGAAACGTCCTTATCCCCATTGGTTAGATTTCCGCTTGAGGCTTTAATGTTATCACTTTGCAGGCTGCTTAGGATTTCCGAAGTTGTCAGATTGAGTGCTGTCATTTTCTCTTTATCGAGCTTGATATGAATTTCCCGATCCTGCTCGCCGTAGGTTGTTACTGAGCCTACGCCTTTTACGGTATTCAATTTTTTCACAATTTCATCTTCCACGAACTGAGACATATTTCTACCGGAAAGAGGTCCAGTGACCACAAGAGATAGAATGGGCTGTGAACTAAAATCAAATTTTTGGATGACCGGTTCATTTATATCCTGCGGCAAAAAACCCCTGATACTGCTGATTTTGTCCTTGACTTCCTGAGCTGCCTCATCTGTTGACTTCTCATTGTTAAATTGGACCACCGTCTGAGAAACTCCTTCGGAAACAGTGGAACTGACGTGTTTCACTCCGGAAATCTGGCCGACAGTGTCCTCTACTTTTTTCGTTATTTCCGTTTCGATTGATTCGGCTGAAGCTCCTGGTTGAGTGATGGAGATTGCTGCCACAGGAGTATCGGTTTCTGGATATTGCTCAATAGCTAATCCGAAATAACTGACCGCACCGACCGCAAGCAGGGCAATAACTACCACAATGGAAAGTACGGGCCGTTTAATGCTTAGATTTGAAATAAACATAGTTGCCTCCCCCTATTCTTTAACGACGGTAACCTCATCACCATCTTGCAGCGTATTTACATTGGTAATGATGACGTTATCCCCTTTGGAGAGACCACTTTTAATTTCAACATAGCCTTCGGCAATTTCTCCGATACTTACAGCGTGTTTACGTGCAATCCCATCCTCGTTGACGAAAACTGAATAATTACCTGGGGTCCCACCTAAAGCATCAGTGGGTACTACAAGCATTTCTGCTTTCTGGTTACTGATAATGTCTACATTAGCATACATACCGGGTTTTAAAGATTGCTCTTGATTAGGAACCTCAATTTTACATTTAAAAACCCTTGCATTGGGATCAGCAGATGCTTCAATGGTTTTAACAGCTCCATCGTATTCCTTTGTTCCAACTTTAACTTTGGCAGCCTGCCCAACCTTAACCGAACTCAAATCGTCTTGACCCACCTCAATTACAGCATTGATAGGGGATATATTCTTAACTTTTCCAAAAGTAGCGCCAACATTAGCAAATAGCCCCAACTCCACACTTTTACCATCCATTACTCCTGAAACTGGGGCGGTAATGGTTGTATTGTCAAGTGAATTTTTAAGATTGTTCAAATCTATCTGGGCAGAATTAATGTTCGCTTTGGTGGATTCTAAATCAATTTGCGCACTTTTTAAAGATGTTTCAGCAGCTTCTAAATCAACCTTAGGAACCGCCCCCTGGTCAAACAGGTACTTCGTTCTCTCGTAAGAACGCTGAGCATTTTCGAGATTCAATTGGTTTTTTTCCAAATTAATTTGCAGAGATTTTAATTTACTTTCCGACGAAGCAATGTTATTTAAAATATCCTGATCATCTAGTTTAACAAGCGGAGCACCTTGGGATACTACTTGACCATTTTCAAACATGACTTGGATAACTTTCCCGGACACTTTGCTGCTTACAGTTCCCTCTTCAGTTGCTTCTAATGAAGCCTTATATGTATTCGTTGAATTTTTTTCAATAAAATTAACCTGATATGCCTTAACGGAAACCTTATTGGGAGAAGC
Organism: Desulfosporosinus orientis DSM 765; assembly: GCF_000235605.1. GTDB lineage: Bacteria > Bacillota > Desulfitobacteriia > Desulfitobacteriales > Desulfitobacteriaceae > Desulfosporosinus > Desulfosporosinus orientis. The sequence goes on along the minus strand of NC_016584.1, from coordinate 2,657,171 downwards.
TGCCATAATTGTGCCAGAATCCTTGTCTTTAACTATAGCGGTGCCAATAATTAAAAGAACTGCCACCACTAAGATGGGTATTAACTTCTGTTTAGATAGCATGAAAATTTATCCTCCTGTTTATTTGTTAGTATTTTGGTCTATACATTCTTCATATTTCGTTGCTAAAGGGCTTAGTTTTATGGTATAGGGATTCAAAAACAATAACAATTGTACTTTAGGGCAGTAATCCATGTACGTTTAGGCAAAAAAACAACCGAGGATTAATCAAACCTAATCCACGGTTGTATCTTTTAGATTAAAGAATTTATAAAACTGCATAATATTAAAAAGCATGGCTATTTTTGAATATGGATAATTCCTTGCTCAATGGCTACTGCCACAGCTTGAGACCTGGAATCCACTTTGAGCTTACTGTATATATTGGTTAAATGAGCTTTAACAGTTCTTTCAGCTATACCCATGTCAAGGGCTATTTCCTTACTAGTGCAGCCCCTTGCAATAGCTTGTAAAACAAACAATTCTCTTTCGGAAATTGCTGAATTAAATGAATGATTGCTTTGACGAAGTTCTTTTTTAGGTTTAAAGAGCCCCTTACTTATTTCTGGTTGAAGAAGCAGCTCTCCTCTTATGGCAGATTCAACTGTTCTAATCAGTTCTTCACGGGTAGTATCCTTAAGCAAATACCCCTTTGCCCCTAAAGAGAGACCCTCCAGAATTGACCTATCATCATTGATAGTTGTTAAGATAATAATTGGCACTGAATTATTTTTTTCGTTCAAAGCTTTTATTACATCAATCCCACTCACATTTGGCATTTTTAAATCCAATAAAATCACATCCGGTTTTAACTGTTCTGCTAATTCTAATGCTTCATCTCCATTGTCTGCTTCGCCCACTACCTCGAAATTTGACTCTGTTTCAAAAATAAGCTTTAACCCTTCTCTAACTACCAAATGGTCATCGACTACCAATATTCTTCTCTTATTCATTTACGTTGTTGATTCCTTTCCTAATTGGAATTATGATTTTTAGCTTGGTACCAGATTTCCGATCACTTTTTATTTCAATCTTTCCGTTCATATTTCTTACCCGCTCGGAGATTCCGAGTATGCCATAATGCCCAAATAGGTTATCTAAAAGCTTAGTATCAAAGCCAATACCATCATCTATAATAGTTATATTAATTTGACTGTGGTTTTCTATTATTTCGACCAGTGCATTTTTTGCCTTTGAATGCTTTGCAATATTGTTGAGAGACTCTCTCACAATATATAAAATGTGTTTATATATGTTTATAGGCAGCTCAGATTCTATTCTAATATCTGTTTCTATTGAAGTGTGCGAAACACCCTTAAACTCCGCTGTTTCATTTTCTACAGCCTTAGCAAAATCTAAATCTGTGTTTGTGTTAATCCGCAAATCATCAATAACAAGACGGGAATCTGACAGAGTTTTTCTTGCGTGTTTCATAGAATTTTGTACAATTTCTTGAGCCCGTTTTATATTGTTATTATTTAGATTAGCATTTACTGCATCTAATTGCATGATTAGGCCTGCAAGCCCTTGAGAAAGAGTATCATGCAAGTCTCTCGCTATTCTCTGTCTCTCATTAATTATAGTAAGATCTTCAACCTTCTCGTAAGCAAACTCTAATTGCCTTAAAATCTTTTGGGTCTCAATACGTAATTTTACCTGTTTAAGAAAAATAGCTGCATATGCATATACACCACTAGTTATAGGCAAAAGGATTGGGATGTAATCGATTAACACTTTCAATCCATTAAACACTATAATATTAATGCAAAATATGCTATAAAAGAAAACGGTTAAAAATATAACTTTTACAGTATTAGAATAAATCGTTATACCTTGGAAGATTAAAACAGGAATTAAACCAAGCAAAATAGCTACATATCCCATTGGAGCAATAATAGCATAGTTGAAAGCAAGCATTCCTTGTACACCAAAATAAATCCAATACTTATGCTTAAATATATTATTTAAAAACAAATATAATACCAGTTGGATCATCATTACTATTGTAAAACCTGCAACCTGATGTAAATCCAACTTTTTTATAGATACCAAAAATATTGTAGTTACATAAACTAAAGAAAACCCTACTATGAGGGGAGACTTTGGCTGACTAACAATATCTGAGTCTGTTGTAAATGCCGCTTTGAACTTATTTAGCAAATTAACCCCACCAGACCTTTTTCAATAATTATGCCTTAAGTATATTTTTAATATTTAAAATTATAGATATGTATTATTTTATATCAAACCAATAGTCTCAACAATTGTACTTTTGGGCAAGGACTTTCTAACCTTACTTCTATTACTGCTCAGCCTGCTGGTTGCTCATGATCGTATCCGTTCACTACTCTTGAAAACGGCGACAGCTGCCCCGATCCAAGAAAGTGTACAATTGCAGAGTTAATTTGGTGTGTTATTGGGCAACGTGATTGCAAAAACGACTAAGTACCGTTGTAATTAAACACAGCTGTACATAGTCGTTTATCGTTATTGATTATATGGCGCTTATCGTTGACCTTATTGCCCGGCCAGCTTCCTAAGCTGCCCTTCTACTTCAGAGACAAATTCGCACCTCCAAGCCCATGTTTTATTAATTTCTTATACAGTACAGATCTGTGAATACCCAAGATTTTAGCTGCTTGCGCCTTGTTGCCGTTAGCACGCCGCAAAGCGGTGACCAGCAACTCTTTTTCGGCAGAAATTAAGCCTTCCTCCAAGCTATTTGGTTCCCAACTTTGATTCTCATTCACACTTAGACCTGTATCCATTTTCGATTGCAATATCCGAACTGGTAAATGTTCGGGAAGAATAACCGGCTCGTCAAGAATGTTCATTGTTCGTTCAAGAACGCTCTCCAATTCCCGGACATTACCCGGCCAAGTATAGTTTTGTAATATTTGCATGGCCTTACTAGAAATCCCTTCCACATCTGTCTCTAGTTTCCGATTCAATTTAGTCACAAGAAAATTAGCAAGTAATTCGATGTCTTCGGGCCTTTCCCGTAAGCTTGGAAGCTCAATGACCATAACATTTAACCGATAGAAAAGGTCGTCACGAAACGTTCTTTCCTTGACCATATCGTATAATTTACGGTTAGTCGCTGCAATAATGCGCACATCGATTTTGCATGGTTTCGTTCCGCCCACCCTTTCAATTTCGCGCTCCTGTATGACACGCAAAAGTTTTGCCTGCATTGTCAGACTCATATCCCCGATCTCATCCAAAAAGATGGTACCATGGTTGGCAAGTTCGAATTTACCAGGTTTCCCTCCTTTCCGCGCCCCGGTGAAGGCACCTTCAGCATAGCCAAACAACTCAGATTCTAAGAGCTGTTCTGGAATCGATGCACAATTAACCTTTATAAACGGTCCATAACGCCTCACGCTATCATTATGAATAGCATGTGCAAACAACTCTTTTCCTGTACCACTCTCTCCCGTTAGTAAGACATTTGAGGTGGTACGAGACGCTCGTTGCGCTAAGTTAACGATCGCAGCAAATTTTGGTCCTTCCCCAATAATATCGTCAAAAGTATACGTCGCACAGTGTATTTTACGCAACTCTTCTTTGTAGAACTTCAGATCATCTTCTAATTGGCTTAGTTTCTTCGCGAAGACACGAGCTAAACCCATGTCTTTAAAGAGCGTCTTCCCAAGTGCACCAATTATCTTGCCGTCTTTTTTTATGGGTGCCCGGAAAATCATAAACTCCTGGCCTCGTACTTTCCAGTATTCTGCGAATTGAGCTTTTCCTGTACGCACAATGTCTGGAAGTTTAGAGTGTGGAGTTAGTTCATAAATGTGTTGTCCTAAAGCTTGTTCCCTAGTTATCCCAAGTGCCTCTAAATAAAAGTTGTTTATCATGACTACACGGCTGTTTTCGTCGACGACGACCATGCCTTCATACGGATTTTCTATAACTGCCCCCAGTGTTGCCGTAAGTTTCATAGATTCATTAAACTCTTGATACAACTTATCTAACGTGCTTGCTAAGTGCTCAAGCAAGGTCCAAAGCTTGAGTACTCCAATCATCCGACCCGCCTCGTCGATAACCGGAACTTCGTTCACTTTCTGTTCAAAAAAAAAGGAAATTGCATCTTTAACTGAACTACCTGATACTAGGCTCATCGGCATTTGATACTTAAACTCTCCAACAAGTTGTCGCATAGTTTTATATGATCCGCATCCGCTCTTTAACATAGTTTCATGATTTATAACACCTACCAATAGCCCTTCTTTATTTACAACATAAATATAATCTGACGTGTGGGCGAATGCTTCATAGACCTCTGAAATCTTCCAATCAACCGAAACTTTTGGGAAGTCGGCTGTGCTTAGGTTTTCCACTGAATCCTGTCTAGCCATAATCATCTCATCCACGAAAAAACCCATCTCGTCATCTCCCTTTTCTTTAATGTAGTATTGGAAATAGATGTCCTGATATAGTTTTAGATCGACATTTGTTGCCTATACTTATCATTTTGAGAGATTTATCACATTTATGTTTTGGGCATGTTCCCTCTACTTGTTAAAAATAATTTGTGATAATGAAACTATATTTCTATATCTGCGATTATAATTCCTTTTTAAAAGGTCTTGATTATTTTGACTTTTACAACAACCAAAGGATTCAATTAAAAATAGAACTAACGCCTCTTCTGAAGAAGAGACATCAGTTCTGTGCATATGCAATACCCCACCGGTCCAATCAATCCGTGACCTTTCATCCCTATATCTTAAATTTTTTAATAATATTTTGTAATTCTAAATCCATTTGAGCTATTAGTTTGGCTGCTAAAGCTATATTATCCATTGTTGCTGTCACTCCATCGTTAGAAACCTAAATATTTTCTGAAGCAGCTGCAATTTTTTCTTCAAATGATGAAACAGATTGAACATAATTAAACTGACTGAAGGAGTTGCAACTTCTACCAATGAAGAAAAGGAACTTATAGCAGCAATTAAAAAAAATTTTTAACATGTGAATAGAGGAGGAAAATCATGCTCATGGTTCCATTGCCACAATTTGATAATTGCCCTGTATATTTTAAATTACACTCAGAATTCCAGCAAACTATCACCTTAGGATACTTTATTGGATCTCACCCAAATCTTATTTGCTTCAGCTTCTTTGATCAGTTCTTCACGAAAATCAGGATGAGCAATATTGATCAAGGCTTCCGCTCGTTGCCACGTACTCTTTCCCTTAAGCATTGCTATACCGTATTCAGTGACCACATAATAATTTATACTCCTAGGAACGGTAACAATAGCCCCAGGAGTCAGAGTTGGTTTGATACGTGATTGCTTCTTGCCCTCTTGATCTACGTAAGTAGAGGTAAGACAGATCAAACCCTTACCGCCCTTGGATTTATAGGACCCATAAATATAATCCAACTGGCCGCCGGTTCCTGAAATCTGCCTTATTCCAGAAGACTCTGATGCGACTTGACCGAAAAGATCCACTTCAATAGCGTTATTTATGCAAATCATATTATCATTTTGACAAATTATATCGGGGTCGTTAGTATAATCTACTGAGTAAATTGCACAATTAGGGTTATTATCCAAGAAATCATAGAGCTTCTGTGTTCCCATGGCAAAGGTATATACTATTTTTCCTTTGTCACGCTGTTTGCGCAGACCATTAATTCTCCCAGCTTCAAACATATCCACGAAAGAATCCACTAACATTTCAGTATGAACTCCTAAGTCTTTTAAGTCCGATTGGGCTATCAATGCCCCAACTGCATTGGGCATTGCTCCGATTCCTAACTGTAGACAGGCACCATCCTCTATTTGCCCTAATATGGTTGTAGCGATTCTCTTATCCACATCGGTTATCAATATTTCGGGAAGTTGAATTAAGGGTCTATTGTCACCCTGAACAAAAAAATCAATTTCAGATACATGTAAGGTTTCCCTTGAGCCACCCAAACATCTCGGTACAGACTCATTGACTTCGGCAATAACGATTTTAGCTGCATCACAAAAAGTATGAGTACACGAATTAGAAGTACCCAAGTTGACATAGCCATGTTGATCAGGAGGAGTTACCTTAATCAAGGCCACGTCAATCGGTATCCAACCTCTGTCAAAAAAACTGGGAGCTTCGTGATAGGTCAACGGAATATAATTGCACATATTTTTATCATGAAGCTTTCTGCTTGCACCACTGAAGTGCCAGTCATTATAAATGAAATGTTTTCTTTCGGGATCACTTGTAGCTGTTTGCGGAGGAAAAGGACAGCAAACAGATCTAATGTTGACCCCCGTTAATTCGTCTTTTCTCTTGGCCAAGGCAGCATCCAAAACATGTGAATTCATCATGAATTCCCCGTAATGAACATTATCACCACATTTTACAACCTTGACCGCTTCATCAGCAGAGACGGATTTGCGTTTGTAATCGCTCTTATAATCCAAGTTCACTCCCTCCTTTTAAACCAAATCATTATGCAAGAACAAATCCAATTTTCCGACTTTTAAGACTAATTATTTAAAAAAGACTCAGAAAAATTCTTAGGTTTAAAACAATCATGAAATTACTCCATTTGTACTAAATTTCAACCGATTTTTAACAGTATGTATCTTCCTAGCGAGATATAAGCTTAAGCAAAAGAACATCGTAACCATTCCAAAATCATGCCTATGAGTACTATCGGGTTTCCTGTTTGAGACAAAATTCTCTCCAAAGGGACACCTTGTCTCGATTCAGCGACGATTATTCAAGCCATCAGAGATATTTGAAGGCTTTAAAAATAGCCTCCGCTTATTAAGCGAAGGCTATTTTTCATAGCTGTAATACAATCTTAATATTCAAAAACTTCATCCGGAACATCGAGAGCTGAGGCATCACCGTCAATGACAATCTCTGCAACCGCCCAAACATTAGGTACTACATTATGCATGTAATATTTAGCCGCAGCAACTTTACCCGTGTAGAATTTATAATCAAAGTGACTTGGTCCCACTTCCTTGGCCTTCTTATCTGCCAAAATCGCCTGATCAAGAATCTGACGTCCACAGAAAAGTTGAGCAGAGGCCGTAAGGATACGACGGGAATAGAGAGGAATCTTGCTTATATTTGTCTTTGAATATTCGGCTATAGCCTTAATCATAGCTTGATAAGAGTTCAGGGCCTTGCCGAGGATATTGAATTCCTTACTTAAGGCTTCGTTATCTTTGTTTGCTGCATAGAAATCGAACATTTCCTTAACCCAAGCAGCAAAAACTGAGCCGCCCTTCATGTTCATCTTGCGTCCGAGTAAATCCATGGACTGGATATAGTTGGTGCCTTCCCAAATGGAGTAGATCTTTACGTCTCGAGCAATTTGGGATACGGGATATTCTTCACAGTAACCATACCCGCCATAGGATTGGAGCGCTTCCCCAATGAGCCACCAGGCTTCGTCGGAAGGATATGCCTTGCAAAGCGGAGTGCAGATTTCAATCAGGTCGTTGGCGGCTTTTCTCACTTCCGGATCGGGATCGCGATGACGTTGGTCAAAAGCCAGGTAAACCCTGTACATCATGGCGCGCATTGCTTCGATATGTGCTTTACCCATCATAAGAGTGCGTTTGATGTCTTCATGGTTAATAATCGGTACCCGACCGGCTTTAGGATTCGTGAGCAAGCGACCTTGAACTCTCTCTTTCGCATTGTCACGGGCATTGGCAAAGGCATTGATAATACAAGACAAAGCCATATGACCGGTTTCCATTCGAGCCATATTCATCATTTGGAACATTTGAGCCATTCCTTCGCCCTTGCCCTCATTTTCACGTGGGTCGATACCCAGCAGCCATCCGCGGCAATTTCCGTTTTCCCCCGCAGACAAAGCTGCAGTGACAGAACCATGAAGTCCCATTTTATGCTCTACCCCGGTGTTTACAAAATCATTGTCTTCAAGGCTGCCGTCTTCATTGACCCAATACTTCGGCACTGCGAACAGTGAGATGCCTCCTGTACCCGGCTTAGCACCTTCAATCCGGGCTAAGAAAAGGTGGATAATATTTTCGGTAAAATCATTGTTTCCGCCGGTTATAAATATCTTATTGCCCTGAATCTTGAAAATCCGAGGATCGTCAGTTGGATAGGCCTTGGAAGTAATATCCCCTACATCGGAACCTGCACCGGGCTCAGTCAAGCACATAGTTCCTGCCCAAGTTCCATCCATCATCTTAGGCAGGAATATCGCCTTAACTTTTTCATCGCCAAAGCTTTGAATTAAGCCGGCTGCCCCACTGGTCAAGAGAACATAGGGCATAAACGAGGGATTAGCCGCACAAATCAATTCCCAGACGGCTGCGTGCAACATTTCCGGCAAAACCATGGCATCGTCTGAATTATCGATATTGCTCGTTCCCCATCCTTCTTCCTGGATCTTATGAAACAAAGGCCCAAAGCTAGGCGGGGTCGTTACCTTGCCGTCAGCAAAGGTCACTGGGTGGGTTTCACATTCAGCGTTGGTAGGTTCGATAACGTTTTTGCACATTTTAAGAATTGGCTCAAGAACTGATTTAATATCCTCTTTGGAATAATAGTCGGCAAACTGGGGGTAATTAAATACGTTTTCTGTTGGAAGCCATTCCTGAAGAATAAACTCGAAATCCCGGATACTATTTACGGCAAAATTTGCAGACATCTTAAATCCCCTCCATCAAAAATGAATATTCATTCATTTATATTTTAAACTACTTTCTGAAAAATGCAATAAGGGAAATCTATTTTCCATTCCAAGACTATATCTCCCGAGTCCACAGAGAAGCCATAGCTGGTCCGCCGCCTACACAAAGAGATGCTCCGCCTGTTGTTTTCCCAAGTCTCTCCAGTTCATAGTAAAGACTGACAATTATGCGCAGTGCAGTACATCCAACCGGATGTCCCAGTCCGATTCCAGATCCATTACTGTTAATGTTGCCGTCCTGTTCAAAGGTACCCATATTCAAAATGATGCCTGCTTCATCTTTAATCTTCTTAGCAACACCAATGACTTGGGCTGCAAAGGCTTCGTTGATTTCCCAGTAATCAATGTCTTCATATTTCATTCCGGCTTCTTTCAAGCATTTAGGTATGGCAACAGCGGGGCCTAAACCCATTACCTGAGCTTCTACCCCTTCATCACAGACATTGATCAGTTTCATCAGAGGTTTAATTCCTAATTCTTGAGCCTTTTTCTTGGTCATCAAAACAACAGCTGCAGCAGCGTCATTAAGACCGGATGCGTTGCCGGCCGTTACAACTCCATCGTTAGTAAATGCGGGTTTCAGTTTAGCCAAACCTTCAAGGTTTGCATCCCTTTTAGGATGCTCGTCCTGGGCAAACAAAAATTCTTTCTTTCCCTTTCTAACCGGAACAGGTACAATCTCTCTCTGGAAACGGCCTTCATCAATAGCTCTTACTGCTCTCTGATTGCTAAGAAGTGCCAGTTCATCACATTCCTCTCGGGTAATTCCATACAGTTTAGCAATGTTATCAGCCGTCCCGCCCATGTGGGAGCCAGCCAGTTTGCATACCAGTCCATCAGAAAGCATAGGGTCTTCCATTTTGACATCAGCCATTCTTGCCCCCCACCTCATATTCCTAGAGATATAAGGAACATTGCTCATACTTTCTGTACCGGTTACCAGCGCTATATCGCATTTACCCAATTGAAGTTTCATGGCAGCAATCTCCAAAGCTCTCATGCCTGACGCGCAGTTTTGATTAACCATGGAGGCGCTTGATCTTGGATCCATACCTATTTCCATTGCCACAATACGAGGAGGTAATGAACCATTGCCATGATGCATGCACATTCCGGCCACAATTTCATCCACCTGATTTGGTTCAATTCCCGCTCTTTTAATGGCTTCAGCAGCTGCAATCTTAGTCAATTCATTGGCCGGTACCGACGCGAGCGAACCACCATAGGAACCAATCGGTGTTCTGCAAGCACTAACCATTACAACTTCGTTAAGTTCCGTTGCCATAATTAAAATTCCTCCTTTGTAATTAACATTTCACATTACAGGCTTTAGAAGAACAGTTATCTTAGGATATCTTGTTGGATCTAACCCAAATTTTATGGGCATCCGCTTCTTTGATGAGATCATCACGAAAATCAGGATGAGCTATATTTATCAAGGCTTCGGCTCTTTCCCACGTACTCTTTCCCTTTAGCATTGCAATCCCATATTCAGTGACCACATAATAATTGATACTTCTAGGAACGGTAACAATCGCTCCAGGAGTCAAAGTTGGGTTGATACGGGATCGTACCTTGCCCTCATGATCAACAAATGTAGAGGAAAGACAGATCAGCCCCTTGCCTCCCTTGGATTTATAGGCCCCATAAATATAGTCCAACTGTCCTCCAGTTCCTGAAATCTGCCTTGTCGTGATAGGTCATTGGGATATAGTTACACAAATTTTTATCATGAAACTTTCTGCTAACCCCACTGAAGTGCCAGTCATTATAGATAAAATGTTTTCTTTCCGGATCATTGACCACAGTTTGGGGTATAAAAGTAGTGCAGACGGATCTTATGATTACCCCGTTCAATTCATCTTTTCTCTTGTCCAATGCCGCATCCAAAACATGAGAAGCCATCACAAATTCACCGTAATGAACAACATCGCCGGATTTAACGACCTTGACCGCTTCCTCAGCAGAGACAAATTTACGTTCATACTCGCTCTTATAATCCAAGTAAATCCCTCATTCTTGATTATTTTTTGAAGGCCTTGGCTCTAGCGCTAACAATAACTCTCTTTATTTTTTGGAGGCCAGGAGTTACTTTCCCATGCTCATGGCCTAATGATCAGTCTGTTGTTCTTAATTGCTATAGTCATAGAAGCCCTTACCAGTCTTCCTACCCAAGTGTCCAGCACGGACTTTTTGTTTGAATGCCAGTGAAGGACGATATTTGGAATCGCCAAATTCGTTATAGAAAAATTCGCATACTGCTAAAGCAATATCTATTCCAATCATATCAGCCAAAGCCAAGGGGCCCATAGGCATTCCTGCGCCCAGTTTCATTGCCTTATCAATTTCTTCAACTGTAGCGATACCTTCTTGATATACGTTAGCAGCTTCATTAATATAAGGAACCAAGATACGGTTAACGATAAAGCCAGGACTTTCTTTAGCCTTCACTGGATCTTTACCAATATTCTTGGACAATTCCATGACTGTTTGTACAACATCATCAGTTGTTACAACGCCGGGAATTACTTCCACTAATTTCATAAGAGGTACCGGATTAAAGAAATGCATTCCCAACACTTTACCAGGACTGTTGGTAGCGGCAGCAATCTCAGTAATGCTTAAGGCGGAGGTGTTGGATGCTAAAATAGTATCATCCTTACAAATTTCGCTAAGTTGTTTATGAACTTTTTTCTTAACTTCGATATTTTCAACAATTGCTTCAATGACAATGTCAACATCTTTAAAATCGTTAATATCTGTGCTGCTTGTTAACAGCGTATTATAATTAGCCACAGCTTCGGCGGTCAGTTTGCCTTTTTCTACACCTTTCCCCCATACCTTGTTTAAACCTTTTACTGCCTTTTCCACAACTTCTGGAACTACATCAATTAAGACGACGTTATATCCCGCTTCAATGCTTACTTGAGCAATTCCCGCACCCATTGTACCTGCACCTAAAACTCCAATTTTTTTTATTTTCATAATTCTTCCTCCTTGCTGTGAAAAACTTATCCTATTTGTCCTCCTTTCGAATGACCCAATATGCAAGAATAATTCCACTTTTCTTATTTTTATTACTACTTTTGCTGTAAAACAAAAATAATTAAAATTTTGCGAAAATTAATGTCTGATATTTGCAAATATTCCCTGTTTATGGAAATTATAGCTGTTATTTATCGTGTACGCCCATCTTCTTTTCGAAAATTATGTACTTAATGTGCAGTTAAATTCCTTTAACAAGATATCATAACCTTTGAATGATGAAACGAATTGATTTTGCGTCTTCTATTTGAGACAATATTCTTTCAAATAGGACATATCGTCTCCATCAGTCAACATTTCAAATCAATTTGCTCCTAAAAGAATTAGTTTAAAATTGAGATCATTTCCCAAGACAACTTAAATACTTTGAGGGATAGTATTCAATGCAAAAATGAATAAACTATCCCTCATTTCTTAGCTGTATATATCTTTAAATATTCTCCGTTACTCCTAAGACGATTTCCCACCTTTGAGTCCATACTTAGCAAGCTTCTTATATAGAGCAGATCTATGAATTCCCAAGATTTTGGCTGCTTTAGCTTTATTGCCCTCGGCACGTCGTAGAGCTTCAACCAGCAAATCCTTCTCAGCTGAATTCAAACCGACTTCTAACATCCTTTTGTCTTCATCTAGATGATTCGTCGTCCCAACTATTGAGCATCTTAATTGAGTAGGCAAGTGTTCCTGGAAAATAAGCGGAACATCGTATATATTCATAGTTCGTTCCAAAATGCTCTCCAATTCCCGTACATTACCTGGCCAAGAATAGCTTTGTAATAGTTGCATTGTCAGACTCATATCTCCGATCTAATCCAAAAAAATAGTACCATGATTGGCTAATTCAAATTTACCTGGTTTCCCGCCCTTACACGCCGGTGAAAGCCCCTTCCGCATAACCAAACAACTCAGATTCAAAGAGTTGTTCTGGAATCGCGACACAATCCACCTTAATAAATGGACCATGCCGACGAACGCTATCATTATGAATAGCATGAGCAAACAATTCTTTTCCCGTTCCACTTTCTCCTGTTAACAGAACCGTTGAGGCCGTGCGTGCTGCCCGACGAGCTAAGCTAACAGTTGAAGAAATTTTTGGTCCTTTACCTATAATATCATTAAAAGTATAGTCGGCTTTGTGGATCTTACTTAATTCCTCTTTATAGAATTTTAAGTCCTCTTCTAATTGGGCAAGTTTCCGAGCGAAAGTATGAGCAAGCCCCATATCCTTAAAGAGGGTCTTTCCAAATGCTCCAATTGTCTTGCTACCTCGTTTGATTGGAGCTCGAATTATTAAAAAATCACGGTCTCGAACTTTCCAATGCTCTGCAAATTGAGCGACTCCAGTACGAATAATATCTGGAAGTTTAGAATGAGGAGTTAGGTCAATAATATGTTTTCCTAATGCTTGTTCCTTAGTAAGTCCAAGAACCTCAAGATAGAAGTTATTGATCATAATTACATGGGAACTTTCGTCGACGACAACTATACCTTCATATGGGTTTTTAATAACGGCCTCCAATGTAGCTGTTAGCCTCTTGGAATTATCCAGTTCTTGATCCAACTGCTCCAACTTTCTTTCATGATAATTTAGCAAAGACCAAAGTTTCAGTACTCCAATCATCCTTCCGGCCTCGTCTGTAACCGGAATTTCAGTTACTTTCTGTTTAATAAAGAGGGAGATTGCTTCCTTAGTTGACCTATTTGAAGCTAGGCAAATAGATACTTTACAAATGAGATCTCGTACTGGTTTTTGTATTGCCTTATGAACTTCAGCTTGTATCTTTATCGTTGCCTGATCTAGAAGACCTACTAATAGTCCATCTGCATTTACAACATAAAGATATTCGATTAATTGACCGAATTCCTCATAAACCTCAGAAATCAGCCAGTCTTCAGTAACTTTTGGGTAATCCAGTGTAATGAGACTTTCTACTGTATCTGTCCCTGACCTACTGGTCATATAAGATAAAATATCCAACCCGCATCATCCCTTTTATTCAACTAATAAAACAATTTGTCGGTTTGTCTGTGACATTTCTATATATGAATTATAATCCTCTTTACAGCAAAAAGTTAACTTCAAAGTTACAATAACAAACATTTACGAGCTAATCAAAGGCCTAAAAAAATAGTCCTATAACGTTGTTAGCCTCAAAAATCGGCGGTTTTGAGCTGACTAATCTAGATTAGTCAGACCTCAAAACCGCCGATTTCTTATTCTCCTCATTTAGTATTCAGCATCCATATGCTTTCACCTCATTAAAATTTCTGGGTAACTCCATTTAGAAAGTTATCGGACATTTGCTGTGCCTCTGTTCTAGTTCCTCCGGAACTTTCCTGTACTGTAAAACTTATATCAATACAGCTGCTTTTTTCAGTAAGATAGTAAAGAAATGCAAGAACCGGCAGGCTGATTCCTATTATAGACGCCGTTGCCCAATTCCCATGGGCATAAGACCAGCCTCCCAAAGCAGATCCGATTGCACCGCCGACGAAGAAAACTGCCATGAATACTCCATTTACACGTCCGCGTATTTCATCACCCAACCCGTATATTGCTTGCTGTCCAAGAACAAGGTTTCCCGAGACAGCCATATCAAGGAGAATTGCAGCCGCACAAAATATTATAAGTGATATTGTTTGGTTGTTTTGTAAAAGATGAGTTATCACAAATGAGAAAGCTGCGGTTATCAATGCAATCCCCGTGAGTTTCCTGGTCCAGCCCCTGTCTGCCAGCCTTCCTGCAATTGGTGCCGCAACAGCACCTGCAACGCCTACAAAAGCAAATAATGCAATTTCTTTCTGCGTCAGATGAAAATGATGTGACAGCCATAAGGGAACAACAGTCCAAAATAAGCTAAAGCTGCCAAATAAAGCTGCTTGGTACAGCGATCTTCTACGCAAAACAGGAGTTGTTTTAAAAATATACCACAACGATTTTATGATAGTACGGTAACTATCTTTAGGCGGCGGATTCCTTTTTGGCAGCTGACGGCTCAGCAGGAGCATGAGTGTTCCCATAATGACTGCGGATATAAAAAACACTGCCTGCCATCCCCAAATACCTGTAATAAGGCTTGCTGCCGGCCTTGCGAGCATAATCCCCAGAAGAAGACCACTCATTACATTTCCAACAATTCTGCCTCGTTGTTCTGCTGGTGCCAGATGTGCGGCAAAGGGCACCAATATCTGAGCTGCAACAGAGCCAAATCCGATCAGTGCTGCGGCAACAAAAAATATATATGAATTTTTAGCACTTGCTGCTGTAATCATACCTAAAATTGCAATAGCCAATATGGATACAACCAATCGCCTATTCTCCAACAAATCACTTAAGGGAACAAGAAACAAAAGACCAATCGCATAGCCTAGCTGCGTCATAGTAACAATTAATCCGGATGAACCGGCAGAGATTCCTGTAGACACACTTATGGGACCTACTAAGGGCTGTGCATAATATAGATTTGCAACAATCAAACCACACGCACTTGCCAGCAAAAATATAAGCCAACGGGAAAGTTTTTTTTCTTGAGATAATTCAGTTTTCATACAATACCCTCCATTCTTAATCAACGAAACAGTTTATATACTAAACGTTTAGTTTATGTTAATATAATAAACGCGACGTTTAGTTTATGTCAAGTATTTCTTTTGCCAAAATAATAATATATAATATACGTATAGTTTTTATATTGTTTTTCAGATAAATTCTAAGGAGGATTCGATGGATAAAAAGATAGGACGTCCACGTAGTGAAGGAACAAAAAAGGCCATTCTCACTGCTTCCTACGAGCTATCGCTTGAGAATGGCTTTAATGCTGTAACCGTTGAAGGTATTGCCGAAAGAGCCGGGGTAAGTAAAGCAACGATTTATAAATGGTGGCCTAACAAAGCAGCTGTGGTTTTAGATGGTTTTTTTGCTGCCACAGAATCAATGCTCCAGGTACCGGATACCGGTTCAGTAAGAGAAGATCTCTTCATTCAAGTAAATAATCTGGCATCCTTTATTACCAGTCCCAAGGGAAAGGTAATTACGGAGCTTATTGCAGAAGGCCAATTTGACGCTAACATCGCTGAAGAATACCGCAACAGGTATTTCAATCCTCGCCGTCTCATTTCACGGCATATCATTGAGCGTGGCATTTTAAGAGGAGAGTTAAAAAAGGACCTGGACATAGAGCTAAGCATTGATCTGATTTTTGCCCCTCTTTTCTACCGGTTATTAATAACAGGAGAAACCGTGGATTCCACTTTTGTTAAAAGTTTGATATCCTATGCCCTTATGGGGTTGAGTACAGAAGCATAATCTCTGCTTTACTTTACATTCCACTATGGTCGAATTCCTAGAAATTATCAAAATCCATTTCTTTATAATCCTGTTACGTTGTTAACCCCACTGGATTTATATTATGGATAATACTGTGGTGGTTTGGGCAAACAATAAGCTGATTATCCGAATCATAATTAAGGCTATGTACAAAGAAATCGGAGAACTGAACAATAATTAGGTTTTTTTTCGTAGATTTTATCGTTAACGAGGTGAAAGAATGCCCTTCAACTTACCACAAGGAATTACCCTGGGCCATTTAATGGATACTTTTAATTTAAAAGCAGCTCCCTCTTCTGATACTTCAACCCCAGATATCCGTGAGTTGGCAATTCATTCCTTGCGCCTGGGTAATGAAGAGCACGTCCTCCCTTTTCCCGGCTGGGAAGTACAATTATCACCTGAGGAGCATGGGCTGTTAATGCAGGCTATGGCTCTGCCCCGCCAAAATCCCAATGCCCGGCAGCATCCTATCCAAATCCATCTCAAGCAAACGGAATCTGCCTGGCAGGAGCTCTGTGCAAAGATTAAAAACTGGCTGGAACAACAACAAGGCCGTATTTTGGCGGCTTGCGAAGAATTCTATCAAACCCTGACAGAGGATTTATCAAACCAATATAGTAGTTCAGTCGTTGAAAAGCTGCAGCTAATTCTGGGATACGATGTTTTTCTTCTCGACCAGCAACTTGATGTTTTAGCCTGGGCAGGAGGCAGACAACTGCCTGAAAAGCCCATTCCTTTTCTCCCTCCCAAACCAGGGAAGAAATCTAAATTGTCCCCTCCCTCCAAATTTGTAAATTTAATAGAGGGTGCCTGGCAAGGCTCCTATCAAGACACTCCCTTAACCTGGTGCCCCCTTTCCGGCCAGGAAGGTGTTCTGGGCTATCTGGGTTTAAGTGTTTGCAAAGATAAACTGGGAAGCATAGAACATTATTTCCTTAATAAAACTGCCACTCTTCTGAGCTTAGAATTATTAAAGATAGAATCTATTAACGAAAATGAAAAGCAGCACCATCGCGACTTCCTCTTTGATCTCCTTTACAATAACTTTGATTCTGTTGAAGTCATTTGTTCACGGGGTAAACTATGGGGATGGGATTTTAGCAAACCCCATTTAGTAGCCGTGGGAGAAATCCAGGATTTTATGCCCCTGCCGGCGGAACGACAGCGTCTTAGCAGCTTAATCACGAAAGCAATGCGTATTATCGTCAATCTCAACCCAGGTACCATTTGCCTGGAACGGAATGATCAGGTTGTATGTCTCTTTCCCCTTCAAGAAATGATTGCTCAGTCCCAGACTGCCGGTACGGCTGAACAATTTCTGCAAACCTTCTGGGACACAGCCGAAACGTTATTCCCAGACCGCAAGATTTACTTCGGCTTAGGCAACCTCTACCCCACTGCCCGGGAAATTCACCGCAGTTTCCAAGAGGCCCGATCCGCCTTGGAAATCGGCCGCCTTTTGTACCCGGATAAACCAGTTACCGTTTTCAATGAACTTGGCATCATGCGCCTGCTGCAAAGACTGGATCACCAGGAACTTGAAGATTATCGCCAAGAGATTCTTAAACCCCTCTTAGAATTTGATCGGGAGGGTAACCTGGAACTGGAACAAACCCTGCTGACTTACTACTTATGTAACGGTGATCTTAACCTGGCGGCTCAAAAGCTCTACCTTCACCCCAACACCTTGCGTTACCGGATTAAGAAGGCTTCCGAGGTTCTGGACCGGGATGTTTCCCAGATTAATCATCAGCTTAATCTGTTTATCGCTCTGCAAATTGGCCGTTTGAAAGGCCTCTGGTCCTGACAATTTGTGTCCCCCCTGCTTCGCCCTCGTTTCTCTGTAAACGGGAGGCGTTTTTTTAAATCAACTCAGTCACGAAAACAAAAAGTCGGCCAAAGTCACAACAAAATAACCTCAGCCGAATTTTCATCGTTTAGTCTGTCATTTCTGCATTTATTTCACAAGATTGTTCTTCTTTCACACATGACCCTTGACAACATGGCTCATCTAAATCCAAATAGATTAAAACCATAAGAACTGTAATGATTGCTAATTCGTACACAATAATTCCACCAATCACAATTGGTAAATCTTTGGATTCAATCTTTAGACAATTACATTTGTTCGTTCCCATAAAGCATTCTCCTTTTATATTTTGTCATGGTAATATATTCCTCCTTTTAAGTATTGGTAAGTTGACCATCAAAAAGTGCCATTTAACATCCTATAATATGTTAATTAACCTGGCTGCTCAAAAACTCTACCTCCACCCCAACACCTTGCGCTACCGGATTGAAAAGCGTTGTTTTTTTTAACAAAAACCTCTCCTTTTTTTCATATTTGCCGCCAAAGACAAAAGAGAACAGCAGCTTTATACTTTAAGCAAGTTAAAAAAATTACAATTAGCTGAAAGGAGGAAACACCTTTGACTGCTGTCCTTGCCGGCACAACCAATCATCAAAGCGAACTCCTGACTGGCACTATCTCCGCCTTACTTGCCCTCAGCCGCTTGTTTATAGGCGGGGGGGAAGAATTATCTCGCACCCTGGCGGAACTGGGAAAATCATGCCAGTGTCTGGGCAGGGACTTGCCCGGTTTACTGGAGATCAGAGAAAGCCTGGAAAATCATGTCCAAGCTCAGCCCTTGGAGTTCCAGCAAATGTGCTTTGAATTTAATCGTCTCTTTGTCGGCCCTGCTTCCCCCCCGGCACCACCCTATGAATCCATTTATTTATCCCCGGATCGATTGGTCATGCAGGAACAAACCCTGGCAGTACGCCAAAGCTACCAGGCAGAAAATTTAATGAGTGTTTGCCAAGGCTCTGCTCCCGATGATTTTATTGCTGCTGAACTGGAATTTGCAGCCTACCTGCTCAGCCGGTTAAGAGAAGAATCCTCCGCAGGCAATTCCTCAAAGGCCAGCAAGTACCGGCACTTATTCAATACCTTTATGGAAGAGCATCCCCGGCGCTGGCTCCCGGAATTCGCAGCGATTGTCAGGGAAAATACCCAGCACCCCGTTTTTTTGCCGGTTATGCAAGTACTCTTAAGCACAATCCAGTTATCGTTCTAATCTACATCGTCAAAAGGAGGGTTCTTATGAAAATCTCCCGCCGCAAATTTATCGGCGCCACAGCGGCCACTGCCGCCGGAGCCAGTCTCTTTAGCTTTGAAATGCTGACAAAATTAAACCCCGCTGCTGCAGCAGATCCCAACGCTGAATTTCAGCAGTTCCGCAACGTCTGTCCCCGCAACTGCTACGACACCTGCGGGCAAATATCCTTCGTACAAAACGGGATTTTAAAAAAAGTCGAAGGTGATCCTAAACATGGCTATACCAACGGCAAACTTTGCCTTAAAGGTTATACCTATACCCGACGGATTTACAGTCCGGACCGCATCAAATATCCTATGAAACAGACCCCCCGGGGTTCCGGCAACTGGACCCGGATTAGCTGGGATGAAGCGATGGAAACAATCGCCAAGAAAATACTGGACCTAAAAAAGCGTTATGGCTCAACCCTACCTATTTGCTTCGACAAATACTCTGGCAACTTCGGCATCCTCCACTACGGTGCTGACGGAACCATGTCCAGCATTGGCTACACTACCCGTGCTTTGGGAACTCCTTGCTGGCCGGCAGGAATCGATGCCCAGACCTATGATTTCGGCACCCTGTATTCAAATGACCCGGAAGATATGGTTAACGCCAACTATTTAATCCTTTGGGGGCAGAACGCAGCCTGGACCGCGGTTCACAGTATCCCTTTCATCAATAAAGCCCGGGAACGGGGAACAAAACTGGTGGTCATTGATCCCATCGAAACTTCAACAGCATCCAAAGCGGACCTCTATATTCAAATCAAGCCCAGTACGGATGGAGCTTTGGCCCTGGGTATGGCCCGTTATATTCTGGACAACAACTGGGTGGATTGGGATTATGCCCGGGCCAACAGTGTTGGCTTCGACGAATGGATCGATTACCTGAGAAACAATGTGACCTTGGACTGGGCGGCTGAAAAAACCGGAGTACCTGCTGACATCATCCGGGAGATTGCCCGTGAATATGCCACGGCCAAGCCTGCCAGCATGTGGGTGGGCTACGGATTGCAGCGCCATACCAACGGTGGTCAGAATGTCCGGATCATCGATGCTCTGGGGGTGATGACCGGCAACGTCGGCAAATCCGGAGGCGGCGTCAATTATGGACATTTAGAAACCTGGGGCTTTAATTATAACGCCATGTCCTACCCTGCCCCTAAGGGTTCCAAAGGCTTTGCCGGTCCTGACGGCAAAGAAGGGGACCGCAATATTAACATGAATAACTTCGCCCAGGATGTCATGGCCCAGCAGGACCCTCCCGTCAAAATGCTCTGGCTGGCCTGCCGCAACCCCGGTTCTCAGGACCCGGACACCACAGCCATTGAGAAAATGTTTAATTCCATGGAACTTGTGGTGACCGTTGATTCCTTCTTCAATAAAACTGTGCAGATGTCGGATATCGTTCTGCCCACAACCACCCATTTTGAAAACACGGATGTCAATGCCAGCTATTGGCATTATTGGGTGGGCATCAACCAAATGGCTATTAAGCCTATGTACGAAAGCAAAAATGATATTGAAATCGCCATGCTTCTCTCCCAAAAAATGAACGCTCTGGAGCCAGGCTCCTGTACCTTCCCCACGAAGGGCACCCCGGAAGAATGGCTGTCCAAGGAGTTCAATCCCGGCATTTATGAGTTTTTAGAAATTTCCCGCTGGCAGGAACTTATCGACAGCCCCCGCAAAGCCAAAATGCCCCCGGCATCCTGGTCCGACGGTAAGTTCCGTACTCCCTCTCAGAAAATCGAAATTCACAGTGACTCTGCTGAGAAAAACGGACTCCCGCCCCTGCCAATCTGGGTGGAGGAAATGAAAGCCCCCGCTAACTATCCCATCCGCCTGATCACACCTCATCCCCAGCATGCCTTACACTCTCAATTCCAAAACTTAGACTGGATGATGACTGCCAACCCGGAACCCATTTTAGAAATCCACCCCCAACTGGCAGCCCAATACGGGATCAGCGAAGGTAATAAGGTCAAAGTCTTTAATGATTTAGGATCAATCATCCTGAAAGCCCATTTAACCCGGACCACTCCCCCGGATGTGATCGTCTCCTATG
The DNA here is from genome assembly GCF_000235605.1 of Desulfosporosinus orientis DSM 765. Taxonomy (GTDB): domain Bacteria; phylum Bacillota; class Desulfitobacteriia; order Desulfitobacteriales; family Desulfitobacteriaceae; genus Desulfosporosinus; species Desulfosporosinus orientis. Next base: position 2,635,900 of record NC_016584.1, on the reverse strand, counting down.
AATCCTGGTACAAAAACTCTAACTATAATGTCAACTACACCGTGAAAGCCATACCCAGTGATATGGGCAAACAAGCCACCGGCAACGATGGTCTGGCCTTCCACGACAACTTCGTTATGATTCAAAAAGCTTAAGGAGGGGTAATGCATGAGCAAACAGCTTGGCTTCTTGCTGGATTCTGAAAAATGTCTGGGCTGCAGGGGCTGCGAAATGGCTTGTAAAAATGAATACCAAATTGACGCGACACCCCGTTGGCGCCAGGTTTTTCAACTTGATGAAAACAGTTATTCCCTGCCGGCCCGGATGTTCTTTTCCATGGCTTGCAACCACTGCGCGAACCCCCAATGTTTAAAGGTTTGCCCGGTAGGAGCCTACACCAAAAGAGAGGATGGCATTGTGGTTCACAACCACGACCGCTGCATTGGCTGCCGCCTTTGCACCATGGCTTGCCCTTATGACAGGCCTCAATTTAACCCTTTAAAGGGTAAGGCAGAAAAGTGCAGTTTATGTTACCAACGCATCGACCAGGGCCTAAAGCCTGCCTGCGTCGCCGCCTGCATTCCGGGAGCTTTGCAATTGGCGGAGATCAACCCAGAGCTGGATCAAAAAACCGGAGTTTTGAAAACCCTGCCCGGATTGCCTAATCCGGCACTAACCAATCCGTCGATCCGCTTCATTGGACCAAAACAAGGCAAACAAATAAGGAGGGATTAGCATGGGAACTTGGGAATGGCCGTTAATCATCTTCACAGTTATGGGAGAGGCCGCCATTGGCATTCTCCTGGCCTTGTGGTGGCTGGACCGTACCCCTTTGGATATAAAAGTATATAAAAAAGCGACTCTCACTTCCGGAATTCTCTTAGCTCTCGCCCTTGTGGCCTCCCTGGCTCACCTGGGGCACCCGGAAGCGGCTTATCGCGCCGTCTCTCATTTAAGCACATCCTGGCTTAGCCGGGAGATTCTCTTCTTTTTAATGACCGCAGCCGCTTGGCTCTATCTCTTCATCCAAATTCGCCGGCCTGACGGCAAGCGGCGGATGGCCGCCGGAATCGCCGGCCTCCTTGGCCTTCTGGGGATTCTCAGCAGTGCCATGATTTATGTTTTGCCCCGTGTTCCGGCCTGGGACAGTGCCCAAACGCCCCTCTTCTTCCTCCTGACAACGGGTTTATTAGGAGGCTTGATTCTCCTGCTTTTGGGCCGCAAATCTCTGACTTCCGCCCAAACCACCTACCTGGTATATTGGTCGCTCTCTTGTCTTGCCGCCAGCTTGCTCACCTATATTCTCTATCTTTCTATGCTAAATGCCGGCGGCAGCGAAGGAATGGCCACGGTACAATTCCTCAGTACCAGCCCCTTATTCTGGATCAGGGTAATCACGAACTGGATTGCACCCATGATCCTCCTATACCCGGTGATTAAAAACAAAAAAGCAGCCCAGCCAAACCTAATCCTGACCATACTTGTCTGCAGCGGCATCGGTGAATTTTTAGGGCGTGCTCTCTTCTATTTAAGTGCTGTTGGTATCCAGATATCTGCCCTAAAGTAAATAGGGTATTTTAGCGGAAAATCTCCTTGACGGCATCCGTTGCCAACGGATGCCTTTTTATTGCCTATTTATAATGAAAGGAATTATCCTAATTACAACGAACAATAATAAGGTAGGTAATTGCAAGGAGGGGAAAAAATATGAGCGTTCAAAAGCACCATCATATTTGCCCGCGCAACTGTTATGATACTTGCAGCATGATCAGCACAACCGTCAACGGACTTCTGGTCTCCGTGGAAGGCAATCCGGCTCACGATTATACCAAAGGTAACCTCTGTCCGAAAGCTATGCATGACATAAAAAAAGTGTACAGTCCCGAGCGGATTAAATATCCCATGCGGCAAAAGCACCGCTTCAGCGGTGATTGGGAGCGGCTTTCCTGGGACGAAGCCCTTTTGCTGATTGCTCAATCTATCTTGGATATTAAACATAAATTCAGCTCCACCTTGCCCATCGTGCTGAACAAATACTCCGGCAATTTTGGCGCTCTCCACAACGCCATAGAATGGCTGTTTTCCGGGATTGGACCGACTACCCGAGCAGTGGGCTCCCCTTGCTGGTCCGCCGGTATCGATGCTCAGACCTTTGATTTCGGCAGATTTGTCTGTTCCGATCCCCAGTCTATGGGCAAAGCTAAGCTGATTTGGCTTTGGGGGGTTAATCCGGCATGGACAGCGATCCATCAGATGTCTGTTATTTTTGACGCTATCGACCGGGGGGCGACGGTTGTCTGTTTCGATACCCACCTTAGTGCCACTGCTGCCAGATCCCATAGCTTTATCCAAGTAAAGCCGGGTACGGATGGCTTACTTGCCCTGGCCATGTGCAAGGTTCTCGCCGAGGAAAATCTCATCGACCCTAAGATTGAGGACTATTCCCTGGGCTATCAGGAATTCATCGCCTATTTAAACTCAGAGATGGATTTGGAGAAGGCTGCCGAAATAACTGGGGTAAAAACCGAGACCATTCGTGAACTGGCCAGAGAATACGGCCAAACCCATCCGGCCTGTATCTGGGTCGGTTTTGGCCTTCAGCGTTACTCTAACGGAGGGCAGACACTGCGGGCCATCGACGCCCTAGGGGCCTTAGCCGGCCATATCGGTGAAGAAGGCGGCGGCGTCAACTATGCTCATTTTGAAACCTGGCAATTTTCAGACGCCCCGTCAGTTCAGGACCAAAACACCGGGCTTGACCGGCTGTTGAATATTAACAGGTTTGCCGCAGAAGCTCTGGCCTGCACTGATCCGCACCTAAGTATGCTCTGGTTATATGGCCGGAACCCCCTCGCCCAAGATTCGGATCTGAAACTCTGGCATCAGCTTGTGCAGCAGCTGGACCTGATTGTGATCAACGACCTCTTCCTGACCTCATCCGCTGAGGCCGCGGACATCTTTCTGCCGGTAACTACACATTACGAACACTGGGACTTAAACTCCAGCTACTGGCATTACTGGGTTGGCGTCAATGAACCTGCAATCCCCCCCGTGGGCGAAACCCGCTCCGATCTGGAAATTGCCTGGAATGTCTCTGCAGCCCTTAATACACTGGAGCCAGGCAGTTGTACTTTTCCCACCCATGGTTCCGAAAAGGAAAGTGTCTTAAAACAACTAAGCCCTGGTTTACTCCGGAAACTCGCCTTAAATACCTCTGAAGAAATTTTAGCGAATCCGATAAAGGCCGGTTTGTCACCAGTCGCCTGGAAGGACCGCAAATTTGCCACTCCTTCAGGACGATTTGAATTCCTCTCAGCAAGGGCAGCCTCAGCGGGGTTTCCGGCTCTCCCCATCTACCTACCTGCCCAGCAGCCTCCCAAGGATGCTCCTTTGCGCCTGTTAACCCCCCATCATACATCAACCATTAATTCCCAGTCCTACCAGGCGGATGAGATTCCTGACCATTATCAACTATCGATTAACCCGGAACTTGCTCAGGCCTACAAACTCAAGGAAGGGGACCTGGCCGAAATCTTTAACGAATCCGGTTCCCAGCAGGTCCGGGTATCTCTCGATCCCATGATCTCAACAGAGATAGTTATTGTCTATAAGGAGGCTATTGAACAAAAAACCCCAGCCCTCAACGTTCTCCTCAAGTCAAACACCACGGATATGGGATGGGTAACCACCGGAGCACCGGGATTAGCTCTAAACGAAACCTTTGTTAACCTGCGCAGGATCTGAGTACTTTGGCAAATTTGAAACGGAGGGGATAACAACGCTTAAACAATTAGGGTTTATTTTAGACACCAACCGGTGTTTAGGCTGCGGTGCCTGTGTTAACGCCTGCCAGCTCAATAACCGTCTCCCTGCCCCCCTCACCTATCGTTCTGTCCGCCAGGTTGATGAACAGGATCCAGAAGGCATCCGCAAGTTTTATCTTTCAGTTGCCTGTAATCATTGTGCTAATCCCGAGTGCCTGAGAGTCTGTCCCAATGGTGCTTATGCTAAACGCCGGGATGGCATAGTGATTCATATTCCCTCTAAATGTACCGGCTGTAAATCCTGCGTGTCATCCTGTCCCTTTAATGTGCCTAAGATTCATCCTTTAACAGGAAAGGCCAGTAAATGCCAGCTCTGCCACGAACGTATTGATCAAGGACTATCTCCTTACTGTGTAAAAGCCTGCCCGACGGATGCCCTGCGCATGATTCAAATCCGGGATTTGCCCTCTGAAAAACTCATACGCCTGACGGCACCGCTGCCTGGTTTAAGACTTACTAATCCCTCGGTTTATTACTTAACTCCCAGAAGAGTTAAAATTAGAGGGATACAATAACAAGACCCGTTCTTTGTAACTTTCTACAAAAAACGGGTCATTTTTTTGTAATTTTGAACAAACGACTAATAATATGTCAGTATGAACTGATGGATTACTTCCTATTATATAGGTTTATTCTTATGGAGGCAATGGTCTTCATATCACAGGCCTCATTACTTTGCGTCAACAGACCTCTACACACAGCCACCAGTTTAAAAATTCGGCGGCTTTGAGATAAACTAATCTAGATTAGTCAGACCTCAAAACCACCAAATTTTCAATCCTCTCATTTAAGCTGCTAAGCAAGCGGCATGATTCAAATCCGAGATTTGCCCTCTGAAAAACTCATACGCCTGACATGTCAGTGCCTACAAAAGCCAGCCGTAATCCTGCCTGCAGTCCACTACGGCATCTACGTATACAGTTCCGTTTTTCACCTGATAAACCAGCAGATACCGCTTTGCTATCAGAAGCTTGCGGTATTTGCCCGATGGCACCAGCGGGTCGGAAAGCCATGGGTTCCGCTCTGGAAATTTCTCCAGGGACTTTGCTGTTTCATTAAACTCAGCAATAAGTTGCAGGACTGCTGTTTCACTAACCTGTGCAAGAAAACGGGAATGGGATACCAACATTTGAGCTGCCTCATCGGAGATAATCACTTTATACAACTTACTTTCGTTGCCCATCCAATACCTCCTTGACAGCGTCCTTCATCATCTTGGACACCTCGTCAACGGAATAGCCTTTTTTGCCGCTCAATCTGTCTTCCTCCGCAGCAATCAAATTTTCCCGAAGGCGCAGCATGCTTTCACGTCTGGCAAAGGCTTTAATGTCCATTACCACCAGATCACCTTCTCCGTTTTTGGTCAGATATACCGGTTCTCCCGACTGCTTGCACAGCTCGGAAATCTCATTGTAGTTCTTTCGAATTGCCGCAGAAGGCTTGATATTCATCATCCCGAACACCTCGTTTTGTAGCAATATTGTATACTTATTATATGCTTATCATACTACTATAGAAACAATTTGTAAATTTGAAAGCACCCGCTCCTTGCAACGACTAACTCAATCTTTGCTAAAAATTAACGATGCACCCACTCTTTTTTCAAAGGGGGGTGCATTATTTTAGCTCTGAAGATGTACTAGGATTTAAATACTGATTTGTGACTAATAAGCTGGATTACTTTTTTAATATCTTCATTTTCTGATTTACAGACACATAATTGTATACTCTCCGGATGAGGGAAACCATCGATATAACAACCAGTCGTACTGTTTAAAAGCACATTGTCCTTCGCCAGCCTGTCTACAAGAATATCGGATGAAATACCATCTATGTCTAGACAAGCATAAATTCCTGTGGGAGGAATATAACATTTTACAATATTATTTTGAATACATGCTTCCCGTAAAATCTCCATCTTTTCTTGATAATATTGTTTTGTTCTTTGCACATGGAACTTGTACATACTACTTTGCAAATAAATTTCCAGCGCTCCTTGTGTCAGGATTGGGGAATTAAGATCGATACTTCGCTTGTAGATAAAAAATTCATTTTGCAGTTCTTTCGGCACGATAGCCATGCCTAAGCGTAATCCCGGCAACAGTGCTTTTGAAAAACTCCGAATATAGATTATCCTTTCCTTATCGCCTATAGCATACATAGGATCTGCCTTTGCATCTACCTCTAGATCTGCCAGATAATCATCCTCAACAATATAGACCTCGTACTGTTTGGCTAGATTGATTATCTCCTTTTTTTGCAAACTGTTATAGCAAAATCCCGTAGGGTTTTGATATCTTGGCATTGTGTAGAAGAATTTAATATCACCTCGCTTAAATATTGCTTCCAACTCGGAGAGATCTATCCCTTCGTGTGTTCTTCCAATACCAACAACTGGTGTTTTGGTTAACTTCAATACCTGGAGCATAACGGAATATGTCGGTTGTTCAACAAGTACTTTCGTCCGTCCGTTGGGGAAAGGGATTGCCGCCAGAATATATAATGCCTGTTGGGAGCCATTGGTTATAAAAATTTCATTTGGTTTTGTAAAGACCTGAAAGTTTGCCATGTGTTTAGCTAAGACATTAATCAGTTCCTGCATCCCCTGGGGCGAACAATACTCGAATAACTTCTTCTCATATAGGGAAATAGCTTTCTCCATACAATGATAAAAATCCCTATATGGATTAACGGAATCTGGCGGAGAAGCAGTTACCATATCAATTACGTGATTCTTTTTATTAACCTGAACCTCGGATTTAACAACATAATATCCGCTTTTAGGAGAAGCATAAATTAAGTGTTCATCCTCAAGGAGCTTATACGCCTTCACGATCGTATCGGAATTATAGGACAATTCTTTGGAAAGTCTCTGTACGGACGGTAATTTTTCGCCAGGCTTATATGTACGGGAAAAGATTTTTTCTCTTATAAAATCCGCAGCTATCACATATTTATAGGCCATATACAACCTCATTTCTATACCAGTATAGATTGAAATTTCTTTTCTAGCTTTTACCAGCCTCCTTCTATTAAAATTATTTTAACATCGAAAAAATCGGACATAAAAGGAGGACAATATGATAAAGCTTGAAGTTAATGATTATGCCAAAGTCATTGAGCCATTAGAAAAACTAACCATCAACACCTTATTCGCTAAATCAGTTATATATGGACATGTAGACGGCTCGGTTTATGCCGATAGTGATAAAGAACCCAAAGTATTTTATATTGCCCATCCTTATGGAATGTCGTTGTTATTTGGCAATATGAAAAGTGAAAAATTTAATGAAACTTTATGTTCGTATTTAATAAACAGGGATAATGTCAGGATCAAGGATGAGTGGTTACAAGTATTTCCCACCTCATGGAGCAGACAACTAGAGATGATTTTGGGCTCACATACCAACAGAGTGGTTAGGAATACAAGGGTAAACTTTATTTTCGATTTTAATAAATATAAGGAACTAAATAAGCCACTCAATAAACCAGAATACGAAATCCTACGTACTACTAAAGAAATTTTCCGGAATTTTCATGGGAACGTTATCCCAAAGTATTTCTGGAATGATGAAGATCACTTTCAAGAATCAGGAATAGGTTATAGCCTAATATGTGACGGAGAAGTGGCCTCTACGGCATTTTCATCATTTATAATCAATAACCAACTTGAAATTGGGATTGAGACCCGGGAAAAGTACAGAGGCAAAGGGTTTGCTTTATGTGTTTGTTCTGCTCTTATAAATTACTGTCTGGAAAATAGTCTGGTACCTATTTGGGCATGCCGACTAGGAAATATTTCATCATACCAGTTAGCTCAACGACTTGGGTTTGTCCCTTCTCAGTTTATTCCATATTATCAGCTTCCGGTTTAGAACCTTATCTAATAAAATCTTAAGTAATGGTCAAAGAACAGAGCATTGGATATCCTCTGCCTTTTCTCCATATGAACTATAACAGGTATTTAGATTCATAATTTTTAACAAATCAGCGACTTCAAACTTTTCACTATCCGTGATTAAGAATCCATCTGTCTCGTCTAAGTGGGTAACGGCTAACTCTACCCCAGCTCTCCGGTTTAAAAACCCCAAATCCTTTTCCACTGAGTGCCGGAAAGCAGCCATATCGAAATAGCCATATCTAAAGCTGCCTTGATAGGCATTGGTCTGATTTGTTTTATCCCTTAAGCCCTCCGGTTTAATGTTGGTCCTATCACACTCTGTCTTAAATAGACCGGCCCCGTGTCTCGTAAAGTAAGATCTGGTTACATAGCACAGGGAAAGATCGCAGGCATCGACAGCGCTTAATATCTGTATGGCATTTTTAAGACCGGTGTGGGAGGGTGTCAGATGGGGGTAATATTCCATATTATCCGCATCCAGGAGTAATCCTTGAGCGCCCTCGAAGACAATGTTGTCGTATTCATTAATAATATTATCGTCTGCTATTACCGTATGCTTAAGCATAAACCCTAAGTCTGCGATATAGTTTTCGGTGATGTTATCGTTTTGGATCAGCTCCCATTCCCTATCCGTTAATTCCGTATTCAACTCGTCTAAGCGTTTGGGAACATATACCTGAATGGTGTTGGCGATCATGTCGGCCAATTTGTCGAAGTTCTCTTGGATATACCCTATGGTTGTTTTCCGGTGATTGCTTGTTCGCTTGATGGTCTCATAAATGCCTACCCCACAGCTTCCATGCCTGTTTTTATCCCTGTGAGCCTCGGCCATCTGATTGATCATGACATCGCAAGGGAAGGTAACAAGGCAATCCTTATGGATGTATACCCTTGGCACAACCCCCTTACTTTCCAGGACTTTGTACTCTTTAACGAAGAGCATAGGATTAAGAATGAAGTAACGGGAGAGGTAGGTGAGATTGTTTTCGTTAAAACTGCCTGAGCCAAAATGGCTGAAAACATGTCTTCTCCCGTCTGCTTTAACCACAGTGTGCCCTGCCTGGGCTCCGCCGTTAAACCTTACGTTCAGCACCTTTTCCCGGGCAGGGAATTCAGAACAGAAATAGTCGGTCAACAAGCCCTTGCCTTCATCACCAAAGTTTGCTCCAATGACAATCTTAACCTTTTTCATCCCACCTACCCCCGTCCTTCTTAAAATTCGATGAGCCCCTTGGATTTTGTAATTCCGGTTAAACCTTTTAAAGCTTCTTTAACAACCAGAGCCGTTGTGCCATCCCAGGAATTCACGACTGAGTCAATAGACCTGCCCCTCATAGCTTCCAGAATCGACACGATAATTTCAGGAATGCGCTGGTAATCTGATACTCTAATGGCTCTTTCCCCAAGTAACTCCCGCCATTTCTCCAGGTCGCTGTCCCGGTGGGACCCGCCTTGAGCCATACAGAGGTGGAAGACTTCGTATTTCCGGTTCACCTCGGCCAGCATTTCTGCCACGGGAATATCAGCCTCCACCACATCGCCAAAGACCCTTTGAATCTCCCGCTGGGTGAGTTGTTCCGGGTAACCGTCATCTCCCATGGTAAATAAGAATCCTTTTCTGCCCTGCTTGTCGAAGGAATCAATTTTTGTGTGGCGGGCGGCAAAGTACCAGGCCAGGGGGTAACTTTCAAAGCCATTGCCGCCGCCGCCTTTTTCAAAGTAAAGCTTTGTCAGCTGTTCGGCGATGCGAATATCCGATTCAAATTGCGTGACTTGGAAAGGCGCACTGTCACCGGCAGGAGCATCTCCAATGGCGTTAAACATAATTTGCGGGTCCGTGACCGGATTTCTGTCCAGGATTTCCTGAACAAGAACACCAAGTTTCTCAGCAACCACCTGAAGAAGAAGACTCATTGAGCCGGTTACATCAAGTCCGATAATAATTGGTGTGCTGTTGGGATGTTCGCTGCTGTCCCGGCTTTCTCTGAAAGCAACCTGCTTAGGATCGAACTCTGAGGTCATCACTCTCGAAGCATAAATTGTACTTGTGGATTGTCCAGCCACTTTTTTAGCTGAGTACCTGGCCCAGTCTTCTGGTTTCCAACCTCCATATCCCATGAGCAACTCCTCCTTAGGAATTCATTTTTTATCTTAAAATAACCAAGCAATTATTAAAGGCTGTAGACTTCCTTCTCTCCCACTTCCATGCTGATAAACTTTCTGGGTCCATAGGAGTTTCTTAAAGCCGTGTTCCAGCCCACGAACTCTTTTCTGGCCGAGTCTGCAGACCCCTTCTCCAGCCAGGCTTGATAGCTATCCGGCACTTGTGCCTTATTTAGCAATTCCCTGCCCATAAGTTTGATGGATTCCAGGTCAGTTGTAATACAGCCCGCTTTGTTTGTTTTGATTAAGGGGCCCATCACATCGTAAATTTGTTTCTGGGTACCCAACATCTTTTCCCCCTGCCCGACGCAGTACCACCAGCCCCCCAATAAAGCAATTGAGTGGTTTTCAGGTGAGACAAAGCAGTTTTCCAAACTGATTCCATTATGAGCGAGCCCATTGTAATCCAGGAAACAGCAGATACTGCCCAAGCGGCTCAACATCCAGGCTGCATGCCTGGGTTCAATCTTTCCTTGATAATAATTGAGCAGGTCCTGCAATCTAACGAAGTCCTTGGTCTTTTTTATAACCAGTACCCATTCCCCTGCGGCTGTTTCGAACTTATCCATGAATTCCGGGAAATACCGTTTGAACTCATCCTCCATGGCTTTGTTTTCATATCTTAGGGAACTCACCCGCTGAAGGGCGTTATCAAAATACTTTTTGTGCTCTGCCTCAAGTACATAAACCACCACAGAGGATGCCACGTACTGCACGCCCAGCTCAAAGGGGAACTCTTTGATGAACTTCAGCCTCTTGTACTTGCCTTCTTTGGTCTTAAATTCCCTAACATTGCTTTCTTCCCATTGGCCGGAGACAAACAAACTTTCGGCCTGAGCATACAGATCTCTAATCTTCCGGAACACATCCTCAGCCCTAGCCTCCTTGCTGCGATCAGGATGGTACTTCTGAACAAGCAACCGGTACTCTTCCTTGGCTTTAACCGGATCGTTGGAGTACAGGTCCCCGCATTTTACAGCTGCCAGGACCTCATTAGGGTTATTGATATTAACCATGCTGTCACCGCCTTACTCCATTCATTGACACTCTCTTTTCTTGAACAACCGGGCGGGCCGGTGGGCTTTGCCATCGGTCCAGTGGTCCGTCTCAATGATTTTATCGTTCAACACCCTTCTGAAGGCCTGGACTTCCCGGCCCAGGAGCAGTTCATAAACGGTCTGCAGCTCCTTAACTGTGAAGAGTTCATTAACCAGGTGAAACCCTGCATCGGTATACATAATCTTATTCTTGATCCGGTTAAGGGCATCAGCAATAATCATCCTGTGGTCAAAGGCCAGGCTGGTAATCCGAACACTTGGGTCCTTTACGGAAAGGAAACTTAGCTTATCCGACTCCCACTGGGATGCTGAGGATTCTATCCAGAACCATTCCGCTTCCTTGCTGGCCCGTTCTGAATTGAGAAGGATTTTCTCTTTGGGCGCAAGGGCAATATAGCCTATACTAATAACCCTGCCCCTTATGTCCCGATTCACATCGTCTCCGTAGGAGTATAATTGCTCCAGATAAATGTCATCGAGGCCAACCTTTTCCCGAAGTTTTCTTTTAGCGCATTCCAGCAATGGCTCATCATAATTGACAAAGCCTGCCGGTAAAGCCCAGCCTCCCTTGTAGGGTTCTTCGTCTCTTTTCACAAGCAGTACCTGCAGCCCTTTTTCTGCCACTTTCCTGTTATTAGTGAGAGGTTTATTATCCGTTGTCAGTACCACTACATCTGTTGCTACACTCATTCGATCATGGGTGCTAAAGTCACGTTTCATGGGTCATGATCCTTTCGAATTTTCTTGAGCCAATTATATACCAAGTTTTACTTAATTACAATATGTTATTAACTAATTGTAATTAACTTTTGTGATGAACTATAAACGATGTAGTAATAGCCTGTACGACTCATTTATTTCCATTCATCACTATTAGAACTTATCCGGTCATGATATAATCATATTACAAAATATTTGCTTTTTCGACTTTTCCTAGGAACAAGAAGGGGTGAACAAAATGGAAACCCTCGAGTTTGTTGTGCGTATCGAATTCGTTGATCGACCCAGTTTAGGTTACGATATTTTTCAACGTTTTGAGGTCCATCATATCGATAAAGTGGGAATGGAAGTCTCCCCTGAGCTTGGGATGATGATTAAGTTCCGCTGCTCCTCGAAGGAGGAGGCTAAGGCCCTGATTCAGGATCTCAAAACCGTTCATGGGGTTATTTCTGTAGGACTTCGCGATCATATGCCCTATGAAGACCGCGAGCAAGAATTAAAAACGATTTTAAACTCTGTGAGTGAAGGCATTATCGCAGTTAATAAGGAAGGCAAAATCACGCATATCAATGAAGTGGCTTCCCGCATCTTCCATACCACTTGGGAAGAGGCCCTCGGACTGGATGCTGAAATGATATTCGAAGCCAATCCCCCCATCCTCGAGACCCTTCGAACAGGAGCATCTTACAGTTTAAAAGAGCGCAAAATTCGCAAAGGAAACAAAACCATCCATTTTTTGACCAGCGGTGTCCCTATCCTCAATGATAAGGGACATATCATCGGCGGTGTCATGACAATTAAGGATTATCGCCAAATCGAAGAAATTCTTTCCAAAGTGGAACGTAAGCCTTTTGCGATTACGTTTGATTTTATTGTCTATCAGAGTCACCGAATGAAGCAGCTCGTAGAGACTGCCAAAACAGTCGCCAAAGGAAATTCCACAATTCTTCTCCGTGGCGAGAGCGGCACAGGAAAGGAAATGTTCGCCAAGGCCATTCATATGGAAAGTCCCCGCTCACAGTCACCGTTTATTCCCATCAATTGTGCGGCCTTACCTGACACACTCCTCGAAAGCGAACTTTTTGGTTACGAAGAAGGGGCTTTTACAGGGGCTGCTAAGGGAGGGAAAAAGGGCCTCTTCGAGCAAGCCAGTGGTGGAACACTCTTTTTAGACGAAATCGGAGAAATCTCCCCTCATGTTCAGGTGCGTCTCCTTCGAGTGTTACAAGAAGGGATGATTCGTCGCGTCGGCGGAGCCAAGGAAATCCCTGTCGATGTTCGAATTATCGCAGCCACTCACCGTAATCTTGAAGAGATGATTGGCAGCGGACAGTTTCGAGAGGATCTTTACTATCGTTTAAACGTGATTCCCTTGAAAATCCCTGCCCTTCGGGAGCGCGCCGAGGACATTCCCCTGATCGCTCATGCCTTAATCCGCAAAATCGCTAAGAAGCTTGGCAAATCTGAAATCCATCTAACGAAAGAAAGCATGGATTTACTCATAACCCAGCCCTGGCCCGGAAATGTGCGACAGCTCGAAAATACCCTTGAGCGAATTCTCAATATTATCGATAACGCAGAGATCAAGCCTCAACTTTTTTATGAATGGACGGATTTGACCCCGAAAAAGCCCCTGAGTGAACCTGAAGATGATGATACACTAATTAAGATTCCGGTCTATGAGGAATGGCCGACCCTTAAAGAAATTGTGGCCGAAGTCGAACGTCAAGTCTTGCTCAAAGTTCTCGAAACTCATCATTCTTCACGGAAAGCAGGAAAAGTATTAGGAGTATCCAATACGACCATTTTGAATAAAATGAAAAGCTATGGAATCGGTGAGTAACGCTCTTGAGATTAAAACAAAAGTTTCGAAAGTGACAAGTCTATTTATCGTTGATAAAAAAACTTGTCACTTTTTTTTGTCACTTAAAAATCTTTTTCTCAATTTTTCCATTTTTCCTAACTAACCACGTTGTCACGTCTCGATTTTTAAACCTTAAGGTTAAAAAAATTCTTGGCACAAGACTTGCACTGTTCTGATAGTGTTCTGATTAATTCAACAAAATATGTGAAAGGGGATATCGCTATGAGCACACAAGGACATGATATGCAACGCGGACTTAAAAACCGGCATATCCAGATGATTGCCTTAGGCGGGGCAATCGGTACAGGACTCTTTTACGGCTCAGCTGAAACCATTAAGCTAGCTGGCCCAGCCATCACCTTATCTTATCTCATCGGAGGACTTGTCATCTTCTTCATCATGCGGATGCTCGGAGAGATGTCGGTTGACGAGCCCGTTTCCGGTTCTTTCAGCCACTTTGCGTACAAATATTGGGGTGAATTTCCTGGGTTTGTATCCGGTTGGAATTATTGGTTTAACTATATCGTTGTGAGTATGGCGGAACTGACCGCGGTCGGAATTTATATCAACTATTGGTTCCCGAATGTCCCGCATTGGGTCTCAGCCCTCGTTTTCCTCGTAGTTATTACACTAGCCAATCTTATGAACGTTAAAATGTACGGCGAATTCGAATTCTGGTTCGCAATAATTAAAGTTGTCGCTATTCTTGGCATGATTATCTTTGGACTCTTCCTCATTTTTTCAGGAATAAATGGACAAGCAACCGGCTTAAGCAACCTGTGGACACATGGCGGATATTTGCCAAATGGCCTTGGCGGCCTAGTTCTCTCCTTAGTCCCTGTTATGTTTAGCTTTGGGGGGATTGAGCTCATCGGAATCACCGCTGGTGAAGCAGCTAATCCAAAGAAGACCATTCCACAGGCCATTAATCAGGTTATGTGGCGGATCCTCATTTTCTATGTCGGTGCACTAACCGTTTTAATGATCATTTACCCATGGAATCAGGTTGGTTTAGACGGCAGCCCCTTCGTTCAAATCTTTTCGAAAATGGGAATTACCGCCGCTGCTACCCTTCTTAATGTCGTTGTTCTAACTGCCGCCCTATCCGTTTACAACAGTGGTATATATAGTAACGGCCGTATGCTTTATAGTCTTGCCCAACAAGGAAATGCACCTAAGTTCTTAGAAAAATTGAACAAAAACGGAATTCCTGTCGCTGGAGTCTTAGCCTCCTCTGGTATGACCTTAATCGCGGTCATACTCAATTACTTGATTCCGGGAAAGGTCTTTATGTATCTCTTCGCAGTAGCAATCATTGCAGGAATCATTAACTGGACCATGATTATTATTACAAACCTCAAATTCCGTAAAGCGAAAGCTGCACAAGGCGAAGCCGATAAGCTCGATTTCAAAACACCTCTCCATCCGTATACGAACTATCTTTGCTTTGCCTTTTTAATCATGATTGTGGTTCTTATGACGACTATCGAAAGCATGAGAATGGCGGTATATATTCTTCCTGTATGGTTACTCATTCTATGGATTGGCTTTAAAGCCAAGAAATCTGCTCGATAGATGATTCCTTTACTCAAACGATTCTTAGACCGATAAGTTTTCTTATCACTACCAAAAAACTTGTCAACTTTTCTTATCAACTGATCAAATAACCCTTCAAAATCCCATACTTTTCGGGCATCATAAGTTGGCACGAAAATTGCGAATAACTCTATACAGAGTCAAAAATTCTAACAAGACATCTAAGGAGGATAAAACCCATGACTAGAAAAGCTGAACCCTTCCGTATTAAAATGGTTGAACCTATCCGCATGATCTCTCGCGAAGAGCGTATCGAAAAATTAAAGGAAGCTGGTTACAACCCGTTCCTCATCAAATCCGAGGATGTCTATATCGACCTCCTCACAGACTCCGGTACCGGCGCGATGAGTGATCAGCAATGGTCCGCTCTGATGCTCGGCGACGAGGCATATGCAGGAAGTAAGTCCTTCTACAAAGTAAAAGAGGCAGTAAAGGATATTTTCAACTACGATTATGTTATCCCGACTCACCAAGGCCGTGGTGCCGAGCAGGTTCTCTTCCCACATATCATGGGGAAAAAGGGGCAATTCGTCCTTGGCAACATGCACTTTGACACCACCATGGCTCATATCGAGTTAAATGGCATGATTCCCGTGAACCTCGTCATCGAAGATGCCTTTGATACTCAAAAAGAGCATCCCTTCAAAGGAAACTTTGACCTTGAGAAGCTAGAGAACTTCATCGTGGAAAAAGGGGTCGAGAATATTGCTTTCATCATTGTTACTGTTACCTGTAACTCCGCCGGCGGTCAGCCCGTCTCCATGGAAAACGTCCGTGGCGTAAGAAAAATCGCTGATAAGTATGGCCTCAAAATCAACATTGACTCCGCACGCTATGCCGAGAATGCGTACTTCATTAAGAAACGTGAAGCCGGCTATGCCAATAAGAGCATCAAGGAAATCATCCGTGAAATGTACTCCATGGGAGACTTCCTCACCATGAGTGCTAAAAAAGATGCCATCGTCAACATGGGCGGAATGATCGCAATTAAGAATGACGCAGAGCTTTACCAAGCTGCAGCAACAAGCTGTGTCCCGATGGAAGGTTTCGTAACATATGGCGGTCTTTCCGGTCGTGACATGGAAGCACTCGCAGTCGGTCTCCAAGAAGGCTTAGATGTCGAGTACCTCGAAAGCCGGATCGGTCAGGTTGAGTACCTCGGTGAAGAACTTCGCAAACGCGGTATTCCCATCCAATGGCCTGTCGGAGGACATGCCGTATTCGTCGACGCAGGCAAGTTCCTGCCCCATATCCCAGCCGATCAGTTCCCTGCTCAAGCCCTCTGTAACGAACTCTATATCGAAGCAGGCGTCCGCCCTGTCGAAGTTGGTTCCCTCCTCCTCGGCCGTGACCCGCAAACCGGTGAGCAGAAAAAAGCCGATGTGGACTTCATGCGTTTGACGATTCCCCGCCGTGTCTACACCGACCGCCACATAGATGTCGTCGTTGAAGCCCTCGCTAAGATTTGGGAGCGTCGCAATCAAATCAAAGGCTTAGAATTCACTTACGAGCCAAAGGTTCTCCGTCACTTCCTCTGCCGTCTAAAACCCATCGAAGACTAAATCGCAGGTTCCTTATTTAGCAAATCCTTATTAAAGTGTATTAGAAAACTTGGCTGGCGCCCACGAAAACACTGTTTTCGCACGGATTACTCTTCTTGCAGCACTGTCTTCGCACGTATTAACCATCTTGCAGTATGCAACGAAAAGTTATACTTTCTGATTAGTAAAATAAAGCGACCTGCCGCCGACTTGCCTAAGAAGCGTGGTGATTCCGTGATCACCGCGCCTTCTGATTGTTATGCAGCTTCCAAATCCATTTTTATAATTAATAAAAGGAGGAATGAAAAATGACTGAAAGAGGTACTTGGGGTTTAAAAAAGGGACTGGCAGAAATGCTTAAGGGCGGAGTAATCATGGATGTAACCACTCCTGAGCAAGCTAAAATAGCCGAAGAGGCTGGCGCTTGTGCCGTTATGGCTCTCGAACGCGTCCCTTCTGATATTCGTGCGGCCGGTGGAGTTGCCAGGATGGCTGATCCAACCATCATTCAGAGAATCATGGAAGTCGTCACCATCCCTGTCATGGCTAAAGCGCGTATCGGACATTTTGTGGAAGCACAAATCCTCGAATCCCTCGGCGTGGACTACATCGATGAAAGCGAAGTTTTAACTCCTGCCGACGAAGAGTTCCATATCAATAAGCATGAATTCAAAGTTCCCTTTGTCTGTGGCGCTAAAAACCTCGGGGAAGCCCTCCGCCGCATTGGCGAAGGTGCTGCCATGATTCGTACCAAAGGAGAGCCGGGTACGGGAAACGTTGTCGAAGCGGTTCGCCATATGCGCATGGTGATGAGCGAAATACGACGCCTTCAAAACCTCCCCAAAGAAGAGTTAATGACCACAGCGAAAAATCTTGCAGCACCTTATGACCTTGTTGTCCAGGTCGCAGAACTCGGCAGACTCCCAGTGGTCAACTTCGCTGCAGGAGGCTTAGCAACCCCGGCTGACGCTGCGCTCATGATGCAACTTGGCTGTGACGGCGTGTTTGTCGGCTCGGGAATCTTTAAATCCCAAGACCCTATGGCCCGTGCCAAAGCCATCGTCGCGGCAACGACTCACTTCAATGACCGAGATGTTCTCGCCCAGGTCTCCAAGGATCTCGGAGAAGCAATGCCTGGTCTGGAAATTTCAAATTTACCCCAAAATGAAAGAATGTCCGAGCGGGGCTGGTGATATATAGACAAAAATGATGCCGCCAAAACCTGGTGGGGACTTGGCGCTAATCGATCTACCTCCTCTCCAGACTTAACCCTCCGACTGCGACTGCCGGCAGCGTCTTAGCTGCCGGCAGTCTCCTCTTCACCATAAAGGGTCTTTAATCTTTTTGAGGATTTGACCAGGCAGTTCCGTCAGCGCATACTGAATTCGCTCTACGGAACTGCCGGCCACGCTTATTACCGGTCCATTGAATGGTGGTCGCTCTGCGCAATCCGCTGCGCATCCGCTTACTATGAGAAGGATATCCTTTTCTGCCTCATGCCAAGACACAAACTCCAGTTTATCAGGCTGCAATAGTTTGATTTTCTTAACAATTTCCGGTCCTTCGATTAGCGGGTTGCAATGCCCGCAATATTTAACACCCACAATTATTTTCATAACGTTACCGATGAATTGCCATAGCTTTTCAAATGTGGCTGATAGATTGTAATTTGCTGCTCTACCATTATTTTGTTATTCGGCTTCTTTGAGTTTAATCCCAGCAAGAGCCATTGCAGCGCGCTTCTTATGTTCTAGGTTAGACAGTTTAGAGTACATTATTTTCTGCGCTTGAGGCGATCCTGCTCCATGCATGCTTTCAACCAATGCTGTACCACCTGTCATATTTTCAAGGAGTCTGGCTATCCGCATCCGATCTTCTGTTGGAACAGTTGCGACGCCTTTAAAATATTTTTCCACATATTTGCCTATCTCGGGATTCCTCAAATCGGATTCTGAAGGAAGTGTAGCGGTCAACCCTCCTCCAATATCTTGGGCAATTCGATCAATATCATAAATGAGCCGTGTGACATTATGTTTGCCAACATTTGCAAGCAGAGGATCCACGAAGTAAGAACCGGAGGCAGTTTGTTTCCCCTCCGAGGAACAAGCGATGGAACAAGCATATAGTGTTTCAGTCAAGTGAATCATTTCATTAATCTTATCTTTAATATGAGTAGCCTTCCCATAACCACTGTAATCAGCCATAACTGCTGCAGCGCCGATGACTATATCAGAAACACCGCCCTTACAGCCGCCGTAGTTTTGCCGATGATAACTGGCAAACCTTCCTACCATCATTCCAGCAAAATCCGTTTCACCGCACATAAAAACCTTTTCCCAAGGCACAAAAACGTTTTCCAGTACTGTAAGACACTCGCCGCCGACAATACCAAACTGTGCATTACCTTGGTCTATTTCCCCTTCACATTTTCGGTCATCGTTCGTCTGCCGCCCAAAGATGTGCAGGACTCCAGGGGCGTCAACTGGTATTGCGCAGGATACTGCATAATCTTTATCTTCGGCCACCATGCTCATAGTAGGCATAATTAACATCTCATGAGAGTTAACCATTCCGGTCATATGGGCTTTGGCACCTCTGACCACAATTCCCTTGTCATTTCTCTCAACAACATGTACAAACATATCAGGATCCGCTTGCTGTCCTGGTCTCAGACTTCTATCTCCTTTAGGATCAGTCATTGCACCTGCAACCATGATATCATTTTCCTGAATGTACTCCACATATTTCTTAATTCGCTCATGATAACCGGTGCCAAGTTTTTGGTCCATTTCATATGTTGTGCAATACACAGCGTTTAGAGCATCAAACCCCACACATCGTTGATAACAAGTTCCGGTTCTTTGAGAGATCATTCGTAACATTTTTACTTTTTTGATTAAGTCTTCTTTGCTTTGATGAATATGAGTAAAACGATTGATTTTCTTACCAGTAAGATGTGAAGTGGCGGTCACCAGGTCTTCAGCAACAGGGTCATGAGCAAGTTCATAGGTCATCGCGGCAGAATTGACATGACCACGAATAAAGGGATGGTCGATTACCTCTTGACTCTTTAAAAGTTGACCTTTCACATAAACCTTGATATTGCGCTTCCGTAAACTTTCCATATACTCTAAGCCTGTTTTCATAATCATTTCCCCTTAAAGTTCATAAATCTGTAAATTAAACGAGGAGACTGTGAATTTTGGGCTGTGAATTGCATCTCTAGCTTTTTAGTCGTATGTGTAAAAACCCTTTTTCGCCTTAATACCATATTCTCCCTTGGTAAATTTCTCAACTAGCAGTGGGGATGGCTTGTTGGCAATATCACCGGTATTCTGGTAGCGTTCCATGGTGCTGTAGTACGCAAGATCTATCCCAGTGAGATCCATAAGACGGAAGGGCCCCATAGGATGGCCTAAAGCATTCGTTACCGCCAGGTCTATTTCTTCGGGGGCTGCAATACCCATATCGGCGAGATACAAGGCCTCAGTATTTATCGCATTTAAGATCCGATTTACAAGAAAACCATAAATTTCCTTCTTAAGCAGGATGCCGGTTTTCCCGAGTTTGGCGGTCAGGTCCATTGTAACTTGAGCGGTTTCTGCAGATGTATGCGCCCCCTGAACAACCTCAACCAGTTTCATAACCAGGGCAGGATTAAAGAAATGCATGTTACAAACCTTACCCGGTCGCTTTGTGGCATCCGCGACTTGCGAACTGACAATAAAAGAACTATTAGTAGCCAAAATCGCATGCGGAGGAGTAATCCTGTCCAAATCCGCAAAGAGCTTTCGCTTAATGTCTATTTTCTCCACTGCGGCTTCGATCACATAATCAGCATTACCAGCAGCCTCTTCAAAATTCTGCGTAAAACTCAATTTCCCTAAGGCCTCGTCAGCTTGTACTTGACTTAATTTCCCTTTAGTTACGCGTTCCGGCAAATAAGTTTTGGCAAATGTTTCTGCCTTGTCAAGCATATCTTGGCTGAGGTCAGTACAGGACACTTTATAACCGGCCAATGCACAACAAACGGAAATCTGATGCCCCATGTTGCCGGCCCCAATCACACAAATCTTTTTGATATCTTCTAATTTCAATCTAAATACCTCCCAATCTTTTATTACAGGAATGCTTGTATAAATGTATACCCAAGGCCTTGCTAATTTAACTATCCTCGTTCTATTCCCAACCAGACTGCAGTTCGGGCTGGGACAGCTTTTAACACGAAGATTACTTCTTGATCCTGGACTGCATTCACTCCTACATGATGTGGTCAATCTGGTCGTTAGCTCAGTTGAATTAAAACAACGGTTTTCCTTGGGCACGTGGATAACAAATTATTTGATGAATCATAAAGCGGGCTATTTGAGAACTTATTGTTTTATATCATGGCTTTCTGCAGGAGCCCCCATAATTGCTGCTACAGCTTTTGTGAGGCCCATAATTAAAATTACTACAGCTGCGCCTCCAATTAATTCGCATCCTATCCAGAGCATGGGATTCGGTTTAGGAAGTGAAGCTGCTACTGCTGTTACAAGGAAATACATAAAAGCATAATTATTAAACACAATTGGAAGAACATCCATAAATAAAACAATACTGAAAACAAATAGGCAAACATACGCAATACTGGATTCCCAAGTACCAAATGAAGCAGCCGTCAATCCCATCCAATATTTAATAAGGACAATGTTGAAGATTCCAAACCCTCCACCTACAAGGATCTTGGGTATCTCTTTGTTGTCCTGATGTGACATGAAAATGAAGACCATAACCATAAATACCGGCCAAGTAGGCAGCTTAAAATGATGTAATACCCATTCCAATAGAACAATAATGGCAAGTAGTAATACCCCGGTTACTAACTTTTGCTTTGAGAAAATGGTATTCATTTGTTTGTCCATCCTCCTCTTTAGTAATATCGACTCTCGACATTTGCTGCATTCAGCTGACAAATGTTTTTTGGCATTGATAGTATACCTTCGTTAAAGCTTATTGGTTTTAACCCAAATTTTCATTTTTTCGGCTTCTTTGATCAGATCTTCCCGCAGATCTGGCTCAGCAATGCTGATAAGCAGCTCAGCGCGCTCCCAGGTACTCTTGCCTTTAATATCCACCGCACCATATTCTGTTACAACATAGTTGGTAACAGCGCGGGGAACCGTGACGATTCCGCCAGGTGTCAAGGTTGGCACGATGCGTGACTTTTTCTCTCCTTTGCCTTCCTTCAGCGAGGACAGGCAGATGATTCCTTTGCCGCCTCTCGATTTGAAAGAGGAGAAGATAAAGTCGAACTGACCACCGGTACCGGTGATTTGGCGAGTCCCGGAAGACTCTGAACAAACCTGCCCAAAGAGGTCAATCTCAATAGCGTTGTTGATGGAAATCAGCTTATCGTGCTGGGACGCAATTGAAGGACTGTTTGTATAATCCACTGAGTAGCTGGCGGCTGTCCTATTCATGTGCAGAAAATCGTACAGTTTCTGGGTGCCCAAGGCAAATGTGTAGGCCATCCTGCCTTGGTCAAAGGCTTTTCGTTTGCCGGTCAGAACCCCCGCCTCATACATGTCTACATAGGAATCAACCAATATCTCCGTATGAGCTCCCAAGTCCTTAAGGTCGGAATGGGCGATCATCGATCCTACTGCACTGGGCATACCGCCGATACCCAGCTGGATGACTGATCCGTCTTCTATTAAATTCATAATGTGGCCGGCAACCGCTTTATCCACGTCATTCGGGGGGACCTCCGGCACCTGGATCAGCGGCTTGCTGTCTGTTTCTACGATCATGTCAACTTCCGAAATGTGGATAGCCTCTAGGTTGCCCCCCAGGCAGTAAGGAGCCTTATCACAAACTTCGACAATGACTTTCTTGGACTTTTTAATATAGGCATACGTATCGGAATTGGCGACGCTAAAGTTAAAATACCCGTGACTGTCCATAGGAGTCACCTTGCCCATGAACACATCTGCATCGCAATAACGTTCGATAACGGCCGGGCCTTCATGATAGATCATCGGCACAAAGTTGCACAAATTCTTGTCGTGGAGCATCCGGTCTCCGCCGCTGAAATGCCAACTGTTGTATATGAAGTGCTCCCTCGTTGGATCGCAGACGGCCACTTGAGCTAGTCCGGGGTAAACAACAGCGTAAACCTTAACCGCCTTAAGTTCGTCTTTTCTTTGAGCCAAATAAGGGTCCAAGAAGGTAGGGGCCATCGCAAAGTGTCCGTAGGCCACCTTGTCACCAGACTTTACTACCTTGACTGCTTCTTCCGGGGAAACCAACTTTCTTCTGTATTCGGTTAAAAAATCCATTAATAAAGCTCCTCTCTTGGTACTAATTAGTAGTCAAACGTTTCAGCACTTGATTCTATAACCGATGTATCACCTTCCAGGACAATTTCCATTACCGACCAAACATTGGGAACTACGTTCCTTAGGTAGTAACGAGCGGACAGCAGCTTTCCATTGTAGAAGTTGTACTCAAAATGTTCTTTGCCAAGTTCTTCTGCTTTTTTCTTAGCAATTAAAGCCTGTTCCAGGAGGCACATTCCGCCGTAGAGCTGGGCGGTAGCAGTCAGGATACGGCGAGAGTAGGTTGGCATCATGCCGGTTTTACCATCAGCTAAGTACTTTGCCATAGCAGCCATAATCGTCTTATATGAACTGAGAGCCTTCTCCAGATTAGCAAATTCTTTTTCAAACCCAACGACCGTCTTGTTCTCATTAACAAAATCTTCGATGTTTTTGAGGAACGCTGCAAAAACAGTTCCCTTGCCCATATTCCATTTCCTGCCCAACAGATCCAGGGACTGAATGAAATTCGTACCCTCCCAAATGGAATAGATTTTAACATCACGCGCAGCCTGGGCTACGGGATATTCTTCACAGAAACCATATCCGCCGTGGGCCTGTATTGATTCGCAAATGCAGTTCCAGGCTTCATCACTCGGGTAGGCTTTAGCCAGCGGGGTCAGACATTCCGCCATCCCTGAAGCAGCTTTCTTGCGTTCGGGATCAGTATCCAAGTGACTCACTTCAATGTAGAAAGCAGCTTTATTAATGATCGCCCGGCAAGCTTCCAGAGTTGCCTTATTCAGCATCAGCATCCGTTTTACATCTTCATGGTTAATGATCTGTGTGCGGCCAGCTTTCGGATTAGCAATAGAACGCCCCTGAATACGCTCTTTGCAGTATGCCGCCGCGTTCCAGTAAGCAATCGATGCTACTCCTAGGGCAGCCGACCCGGTCAACAATCTTTCCTCGTTCATCATCTGGAACATCTGGGCCATTCCCTGACCGGTCCCAGTCTCGACGTCATAAGTTCCCAGAAGCACTCCTCGACAACCGCTGTTCTCGCCACAGGACAGAGCCGCCGTAGCTGACCCCTTGAGTCCCATCTTATGCTCAACTCCGGTTGTCTCCACATCGTTGGGTTCAAGGCTGCCATCTTCGTTAACCCAGTATTTAGGCACGATAAACAAAGATATGCCTTTGGTACCTTCGGCAGCCCCCTCGATGCGAGCGAGATAGAGGTGGATCACGTTTTCCACATGGTCGCCGTCTCCACCCGAGATAAATATCTTGTTGCCCTTAATCTTATAAATTCTCGAATTATCAGTGGGGTAAGCCTTAGAAAGAATGTCACCCACATCGGAGCCGGCGCTTGGCTCGGTTAGGCACATTGTCCCTGACCATGTGCCGTTAAACATCTTGGGCAGGAACATTTCCTTATCCTTCTCTACACCGAAGGACTGGATGAGACCTGCGGCCCCGGATGTCAGGGCCACATACGGCATAAAAGCCGGATTGGCACCGGTCATGAATTCATTGATCGCACACAAGAGGACGAAAGGAAGGCTTCCACCCTCGTCGTTCACATTGCTGGTTCCCCAACCATTCTCATTAATATATTTGAACAGAGCTTTAAAAGACTCAGGAAGATAGACCTTTCCATTTTCAAAGTATACCGGAGTTTTTTCGCCATCATCAGCGGTCGGAGCCATTACTTCCCGCGCGACTTTGTCGATCGAATCGATAATCGGGTCAATGTCGTCCACACTATAAAAATCCTTATGTTTGTCGTAGGCAAATACCTCATTAATAGGAAGCCATTCTTTGAGTATGAATTTTAGGTCTCTAGTTTTATAAGCATAATTTGAAGACACGGTAATAACCTTCCTTTCTAAAATAACTCTCGCTCTAAATAGCGAGATAGCCTCCGTCAACGGCCAGAATCTGTCCGGTACAATAACTGGAAGCATCTGATGCAAAGTACACTACTGCCCCTTTAAGCTCCTCATCCCCTCCGAAACGACGCATGGGGATATGCTTCAGCACATTATTTCCCTTTTCGTTGTACCTAGTCTCCTCAGTCAAATCCGCTGTGAAATACCCTGATACAGTCAAATCCGTCGGAAAATACCCTGGAGCAATTGCATTGACAGTAATGTTATAACGAGCCCACTTCGCGGCAAGGTCTTTTGTCATAACATTGATCGCCCCTTTGCTGGCCATGTAAGCTAAGGCATCCGTTGTTTCCGCTTCGGCACCTACAAACCCGCAGACTGAAGAAAGGTTGATTATTTTTCCATAGTTTTGTTTGATCATCACCTTACCGGCTTCCTGGCAGCAGAAGAAACAGCCATTCAGGTTAATATCCATAACCTTATTCCAGCCTTTTAATTTATGATCAACGGCCGACTCTGCCCATACCACCCCTGCATTATTAACCATAATGTCAAGTTTCCCAAATTCACGCACCGTTGCGGCTACCAAATTTTGCACGCTTTCCTGGCTGCTGACGTCACAAGCTATGGGAAACGCTTTAACCCCCAGGTTCTTACTGATTTTTTCAGCAGCTTCTTCACAGCGGTTCAATTTCCTCGCAGCCAGAACAACGTCGGCGCCCGCCTCAGCCAAACCGGTTGCCATTTGCAGGCCCAAACCGATTGATCCCCCGGTTATCACTGCAACACGCCCACTTAGATCCAACATTCTTTGAATTGACATCCGTTACTTCTCCTTTTGATACTATCTTTTTTAATTCTAGGGAAAAAGACATCGGACCCGATGACTCCGCTCAGACCAGTTGATAAAATTTGGATTAGCCTCATCTCGCAGTCATTATGTGAACTTGCTCTGCTAAAGTTAAAGATGATCTAAGATGTTCAAAGAGTGTTCTAAAGTGTTTAAAACTGTTCTAAATATAATCACATTAATATGAATATTGCAATTATTGTGCCAATAAGTTTATTCGGCTAAGTTATGCAAACGGCTGGTTTTTTGATATTAACGAGTGGAACAGGCTGATTTTAATGTAGTAATATTTAACACTGTTGTCTATTGCTACAGTATCATGGCTTAAGTTCGGTTGCAGCGATTAGAAATACTCTTCTTTCATCTCTAAGAAGGCTCTGTCACTTTTCTTAATGGCTTGGAACTTACCGGTTACCGCTGGTAATATCGTTCCTAAGTAGTATTTTGCGGTCACTATTTTGCCTATATAAAAAACGGTATCCGAATGATCTTCTTTAAATGTCTCTCTCATTTTTTTACTCGCTATGACGGACTGCCAGAGGAACATCCACCCTACCATTAAATCTCCCCATATTTCCAGATAGGTCTGGGCCCAAGAGTATGTTAATAGCAAGTCTTCTTGAGATTTTAGGGTTTTGATTTGATCGCTTACTTCTTCAAGGGTGCTTAGGTACATACTCAATTCCTTAGCATAGGGAGCTAATTCAGCGACTTCCAGCGCTTCTTGGATTGTTTCGTAGACTTGGGTGATAATCGCTTTGTAGGCGTCCCCTTTTTTTAGATTGAGTTTGCGTCCGATTAAGTCGAGGCTTTGAATGCCGTTTGTTCCTTCGTAAATCGAGGTTATCTTGCTGTCCCTGGCGAACTGTTCTACTAAATACTCTGAGCAATAGCCATAGCCTCCGTGAACTTGGATTGCCTTGACACAAACCTCAAAACCCTTGTCGCTGCCATAGGCCTTACAAATAGGAGTCAGAACCTCGATAATGTCACTGTATTTTCTTTTTTCCTCCGCATCCGCATCATCTTTGCAAACAACCATTTTGTCCATGCAGTAAATCGTGTAGAGGATTAAGGCCCTCATCCCTTCGGTATAACATTTCATCCATAAAAGGTTTGTTTTTACATCGGAATGAACAATAATTGGCTCTTGGCCCAATCCTTTCTTGCTAAGTCTAAGACCTTGCTTTCTTTCCCGAGCGTAATTCAAGGCATGCAAATAGGCTGTACTTCCCTGAGCTAATCCTTGCAGTCCAACCAGCAGTCTCTGTTCATTCATCATGTTGAACATAGTTACAATCCCGTTTCGTTCTTGGCCGAGAAGCTCACCAATACAATTTCCGTTTTCGCCAAAAGCCAATACGCTTGTTGCTGAGCCTTTCATGCCCATTTTGTGCTCAATTCCGACACAGCTAACGTCATTAACTGCACCCAAGCTTCCGTCATTATTTATTCGTATTTTAGGAACCACGAAACAGGATAATCCTTTGGTTCCTTCAGGATCGCCTTCAATCCTGGCTAAAACGATATGTATGATATTTTCCGTCAGGTTCGATTCTCCGCCGGTAATGAATATCTTCCCACCGCTGATGGAATAGGTCCCATCTTCATTTTTCCGGGCTTTTGTTTTAACGGCTCCGACATCACTACCGGCTTGAGATTCAGTCAGACACATGGTGCCGCCGTATGTTCCTGCATATAACGGCAGCATGTATTTCTTTTTCTGTTCCTCGGTCCCAAAAACCTCAATGACTTTAGCGGCGCTGTGGGTCAAGCCATAATAACCGGTTAGGCTGTGGTTAGCGGCAAAAAACAGCTGCTTGCAGACATAATCAATAACATGAGGCAGGTTCTGCCCTCCGACATCATAAGACTCATGAACGCAAAACCAACCGCCGTCGCATAGCTTTTGAAAAGGCTTATGGTAGACATCCGGAACCTTCACCTTGCCATTATTCCAAGTACAGCCCTGAATATCTCCGGGGTTATTGGCCGGCGCAAAATCGTTTACCGCAACTTTTTCCGCCGCATTAATGGTCATTTCAAAAGTTTCCAAGGAATGGTCGCCGTAACGTTCCGACTTGCACAATTCTTCAACATTAAGTTGTTCATAGAGAATAAAACGAGCATCCTTTAAATCGCATAATTTATTACCCACTTCGCCACTCCCCCTAAAATGCACATTTTCTGATCCAAACTGTTTATCTTTAGTTGAACGAATTCACTTCTGCGCTTGTTCCGGTGTTTAATCGACTCTGATGATCGCCGCATCTCCCTGGGACAAGCCTCCACAGATGGAGCAGGCTCCAATGCCGCCGCCTCGTCTCCTCAGTTCGTACATCATAGTCATAAGTATCCTCGCTCCGCTTGCCCCAACCGGGTGACCTATGGCAATTGCCCCGCCGTTTACATTGGTTTTTTCCAGCAGTTTCAGCCATTTTGACGCCTCCAAATCCGCCAGCACTTTGGTCGAAACCAGGGGCACGGCCGCAAAGGCTTCATTAATTTCTATTAAATCCACTTGCTCCAGGGAAACTCCAGCTTGCTTTAAAGCCTTCTTGGTGGCGTAAGCCGGAATCTTAGCCATTTCTCTGGGTGTACCGGCCACACTGGAAACCGAGAGAAGCGTGGCTAATGGTTTTAGACCTAATTCATCGGCTTTAGCCCTCTTCATAAGAATAAGAGCTGAGGCGCCCGCGTCCAGACCCGGAGCATTTCCGGCAGTCACTGTTGGGCTTCCATAGATCGGTTTTAGCTTAGCAAGGCCTTCTATTGTCGTATCAGCTTTAGGAAACTCATCCTCTGCAAACGTTGCCGTCTTGCCGCGGCCCAGCGGAACCTCTACAGGCATTATTTCGTCCTTGAACTTCCCGGCTGCTAAGGCTTTCTGATACTTTTGCTGGGAAGCGACTGACCACTGATCCTGGATTTCCCTGGTGATATTCAGTTCAACCGCTACTTCACCGGCATCTTTGGCTAAGGGACTAAAGCCGTGATATTGAATCGGGTTAAGATGATCAATTATTATAGGTAATTGCATTTTCAGTCCCCAACGATGACCGTTCATTACAATCGGCGTGTTGCTCATGTTCTCTGCCCCTACAGCCATTGCGCCTTCCGCTTCTCCCAGCATAATGGCGCGGTAGCCCAGCTGAGTTCCGGTCAAAGAGGAACAACAAGCCCTGTCAATCGTTAAAGATATCAAGTCTTCTCTCAACCCGGCCTTCAGCAGCGCCTGACGGCCGTTGATATTGTACTCTAGTGCCGCTTCCGACTGGATGCACATTCCATAATACAATTCGTCTATTTCCTTATCCGTGATTCCGGCGCGGGCCAAGCATCCTTTAATTACTAAAGCCCCGAGATCGGTGCTGTGAATCTCCTTTAGGATGCCTCCGAATTTACTGAACGGTGTTCTAAGGGCACTTACAATTACTACTTCGTTTTTGTCCGCCATGATTTAATCCTCCACTTCATTAAAATTGAAATTGAAATAGAACTTGAACCTGAATGAACGCACCTTTATTTTCATTAGGCTAGCAAATATAACCCGCAATAATCTAACTCGCAATTTCTATGCCAATTAATACGATTGGTAAAGAAAATTTGGCTGGTCGTCAAAGTCGCACTTTGATTTATCGCTGAGAGGGATTCGCTTAAAAAACAAAAAACAAGCCCAATCATGTAAAACATCACGGGCTTGTCGCAATAATGAATGAGTTCACTCAAATTTCGCGTATGTGCTCTCTTTGAATATGGCTATTTGTCTTTCTTGAGGATAATCATAGTTTTATAAATTATAACGGGCGATTTTTTGATAAAGCGTTGTTCTGGCAATACCGAGTTCATTAGCGACCCGAGTGATATTGCGGTTGTGCTTTTCGAGAAGACTTTCGATAAGAGACCTCTCATAATTTTTTACTGGAATATGATTTTCTCGGGTCTTAGCAGAACGAATCTCTGCCGGCAAATGATCGATGGTTAATATCGTGTCGTTGCAGACGTTCACCACACGTTCCAATACATTTTGCAGTTCACGTACGTTTCCCGGCCAAGAATATTTCTTAAATAGTTCCAGCACAGTTTTGTCCGGCTGAATAGGCGGCTTTTTAAATTTAATACTGAGATTGGCTAGAATTTTTTTGGTGAAAAGGACAACGTCTTCTTTTCTTTCACGCAAAGGCACCATTGGTATGGCAAAGACGTTGAGCCGGTAGAAAAGGTCTTGGCGAAACTTGCCTTGACTGACTTCAAGAGCCAAGTCTTTATTGGTAGCGGCTATAATCCGTACATCCACCGGTATGACTTCGTTGCCGCTGACGCGAGTTATCGTCTTGGTTTCTAAGACCCTTAAAAGCGAGGTTTGAAGTTCTAAGGGCATTTCCCCGATTTCGTCCAGAAATATAGTGCCGCCGCTGGCCAGCTCAAATTTCCCCATTTTCCCTCCTCGTCTGGCACCGGTGAAGGCGCCCTCAACATAACCAAACAACTCACTGGCGATCAGCTCACGGGGGATAGCTCCGCAATTCAGCGCTACAAAGGGACCTTTTTTTCTAATTCCCGTGTTATGAATTGCTTGGGCAAACACATCTTTGCCGGTGCCGCTTTCTCCGAGCAGCAAGACGTTGGAGGTGCTGTCTGCGGCTTTTCGGGCAAGCTCCAAAGTTTCTATGTAAGCCGGATCTTCTCCGATTAAATCCAAAAAGGTAAAATCCCCTCTGGCTCCGCTCATACGTTGTACCAGTTTTTGAGCACGTGCAATTTCGCTGAACAGAAGGACAGTGCCTTTATTAATACCATTACCCTTGATAGGACGCGACGTAACCAGATAGGTTTTTTTGCTCTTATCGGTAGAAATATCAACTTCTTGATCCGTTATCTGCCTGTTGCAGGTAATGATATTCTTCAAGTCATAGTTTTTATCACCTAAAATGGTATCACAGCTGCCCTTAAGGGCTTCGGCAGCATTATGCTCTAAATAATGGGCGGCTATACTGTTTATTTGAGTGATCTTCCCCTCTTCGTCGACAGCTAATAACCCTTCTGAGATAGATTCAATAATAGCATTTTTGTAGTTATTTGATATTTCCAATAATGAAACTGTTTCTTCCAACTTTAACTGGTTTTCTATTGCCTTAACTGCGGTAACCACCATTCCCAAGGTATGAGGGTGAACTTTTTCATATGCGCCGCTAATGACGAGGGCACCGATTAACCTACCTTGAGGATCGTGAATGGGAGCCCCAGAACAAGTCCAATGGTGTGCTTCCCGCCAATAATGCTCTCGTCCGAATATTTGTACGGGTTTATCTAAAAATAAGGCGGTCCCAACCCCGTTATTGCCAATCGTTTTTTCCGACCAATTCATCCCTGGCACAAAATCACCGGCGATTGCTGACGTTTTTACTTTCTCGTCACCAAGCATTTCCAGCAAGCATCCTTGCTCGTCAGCTAAGACAATAACAAAATTTCCATCTCCGACATAATCTAAAAGGTTCTTCATGACCGGTATACTCACATTGATCAGTTTGCGATATTTATGCAAATGACTTTCTAATTCAGCTCCATGATACACAGCAATGGGTTTTGATTTGATAGGGTCAACATTATAATTATGACAACGCTCCCAAGAATCCCGTATGGTCTCCCGAACAGATTCACCCTCAAATATCCCTTCGTTGATGAACCTTCTCCAAGTCTTTTTTAGCTGGTCCTGCGATGTATAAATCATGATGAAACCTCCTGATAGGATTTATTCTTAGAATATTGTCTTCTTATTTTATAACTCAATAGGATTCAATTTTTCAACTTGGTCGCACCGAAAGTTGAGTTAATAATAAATCAGCAATAAGCCCAGTATCATTTTGTATTTGTATCTTTATGCACAAACCAAAGCCTTAAAGAGTTCAAAGTAATCCCGCTTAGCTCCTAAAACAATATCATATTATTTAGAATTATCTATATTTTATAGCACTGCATTAATTATGTACAGTGTTGTAACTTACTACGGCTTAACTTATTTCCACAACTAGGATTATACTAAAATTTTAAGATCTTCATGTGCAATAATCTTGTACCATAAGTCTGTTTTTAAAGTCCGTTCGAGTTCTCCGCTCATCCCGTCAGCGTGACAGAGGAATGTGCTTTGATTTATCGCTGAGAGGGATTCGCTTGAGAATTTCGAACGTGCTTTGGGGTCATGGGAGGGGCAGCTCTTTTCTTGGGTCTGTTGTTAAAGTCTGGCACAAATATTGCTGCTAGAAAGTTAGGGAAGGAGCAATTAGAAAAATAGAAGCAGGAGGAATGAAAATGAAACAGGAAACTATGAAAGTCCTTGTGTATCATGAACCAGGAAAGATCAGTTTGGATGATGCTCCGGTGCCAAAGATTCTCAAATCAACAGATGCTATTGTAAAAGTGACCTTATCAACAATTTGTGGCAGCGACATTCATATTATCGGGGGTCATGCTGGTGTTCAACCTCCACATATTCTTGGACACGAATTCTGTGGAGAAATAATTGAACTTGGCTCTGCTATTAATAATTTTAAAATCGGAGACAGGGTAGCTATATCCTGTGTTGCCTTTTGCGGTGAATGCTTTTACTGCAAACAGGGTCTGCATTATCACTGCACTGATCAAGACTGTACCTGTTTCGGAACAAATAGACCGAACGGACCGTCGCTTTCCGGTTGCCAAGCCGAATTTGTTCGTTTACCTTATGCTTCTAATTATATGCATAAAATTCCTGAAGGTTTTACGGAAGAAGACATGCTGTTTGTTGGCGACATCTTATCGACAGGCTATTTTGGCTGCGAACAGGTTCATATTCAACCAGGGGAAAGCGTACTCATCATCGGTGCTGGCCCAGTTGGAATGTGTTCTGCACTAACTGCTAAACTGTGGGGACCTGCCCAAATCATCATCGTTGATTTGGATCAGTCGAGGCTCGATGTGTGCTTGAGAGAGGGTATCGCTGACATAGCACTAAATCCTGCGGACGTCGATATTATAAAAAATGTACGTGAACTAACAAACGGACGTGGTGCTGACAGAGTCATTGAGGCAATCGGATCAGAAACCACTCTACAGACGGCTCTTCGAGCGGTAAGGATTGGTGGTAGTGTCTGTACCGTTGGTAGTTATGCAAAACCTGTAACTCTGCCACTAAACACTTACTGGGTAAAAAATATTACTCTCAGTATGGGATTTGTCCCGGTTGACCGCCTTCCTGAACTGATCAAGCTTATCCAGGCAGGAAAAATTAATACCAAGTTCTTAATGACCCACAAAGCACCTCTAAACGATATCATCAAGGGATATGACGTTTTCGGCAACAAGAAGGACGACTGCCTCAAATGGGTTATCACCCCCTATGATAGGTGATAAAAGGACCGAGGCTGCGCCTCGGTCCTTTTATCTTATATCCATAATTTTGTACTCATATCCATAGATTAAATAAGCGGTCTGGCCATCGTCTGTCTTCTTATAGAAGCTATCATACCCTTTGGCAAGCAACTCTTCCACGATTGGAGGCAAAGTACCACCTTCGGCGACGATACGATCAGGTGTAGCTTTCACTCCAAGAGCATCCCAGAGTTCAAAGGGGCCATGTAGCGTGGCGGATTAAAGAAGTGCGTACCTAGAAAGTAGCGTGTAAAGCTCTCTGGAAGCCCTTCCGCCATTGCTCTCAGTGAGATCCCTGAGGTATTAGATGTAACGATAGTACCTTGACGGACATTTGCAGCGACCTTTTGGAAAAGATCCATCTTGATATCAAGCCGTTCGACAATAACCTCGATAACCCAGTCAACCTCACTCAAACGTCCTAAATTATCACTCAGATTTCCAACCTCTATTCGTTCCGCAAACTCGGGCACCTATTTTCCTTGGAACTTAGCAGGACGTTTTTCCATAAAGGCCTTCATACCTTCTTTTTGATCTTCTGTCGCAAACAGCAGACTAAAGCATTTATGTTCATATTCCAGACCAGCTTCTAAATCCATCCTTAACCCCTCATTAACAGCTGCTTTGGCTAAGCGTAAGGCCACTGCACCCTGATCGGCAAATCGTTTCGCCATTTTTTGGGTTTCCGCAGATAACTGATCCGGAGGCACTACTTTATTCACAAGACCTATCTGTAAAGCCTCATCTGCTTTAATAAAAGCTCCGCTAAAAATTAATTCTTTGGCTCTACCGATACCGATCAGACGAGGCAGACGTTGGGTTCCCCCGGCGCCTGGTATAATGCCTAGTTTGATTTCTGGCAAGCCAAATTGAGCATTGTCCGCCGCAATGCGTACATCAGCCACCAAGGTTAGTTCGCACCCTCCTCCCAAGGCGAAACCTGAGATTGAGGCTATAACGGGCTTTGGCATGTTTTCAATATTGATGAAAGCCTTTTGCGCGGGATTACCTCCAGTCGCTACTTCCACTGCAGAAGAAGTGGCCATTTGACTGATATCTGCCCCAGCCGCAAAGACTTTCTCTCCTCCCGTTATGATTACTACTCTCACTGCTTCATCAGCTGCGAGTTTTGTGGCTGCTTCCTCCAACTCATTGAATACTTTGTCATTCAACGCGTTTAGCACATCAGGACGATTTAGTGTAATCGTGGCGATTCCTTCTTCGATTTCCACTAATATTGTCTCATATGACATTAGTACTACCTCCTTTAATTCAGCAGAAATATGTGCTAATCGTTTTAGAGCATTTCCACTACAGTAGCCATTGACGGTCCGCCGCCAACGCAAAGAGATGCAACCCCATATTTACTCCCACGCCGTTTCATTTCACTAAGCATGGTCACTACAATTCGTATTCCAGTGCATCCTACAGGATGTCCAAGAGCAATACCCGAACCATTGGCATTCACAGTGTTCATGTCTAACTTTAATTCACGGTTCACCGCCAGGAATTGCGCTGCAAAAGCTTCATTGATTTCATAATAGTCAATATCCTTAGGCTCCAGTCCGGCGTATTTTAAAGCTTTAGGGATAACGTATGCTGGACCAATACCCATAAATTTAGGTTCCACACCGAACGACGCAGTGGCAAGAATTTTGGCAATAGGCTTAAGGCCAAGCTCCATAGCTTTCTTTGCCGTCGTTAATATCAAGGACGCGGCGCCGTCATTAAGACCGGAAGCGTTGCCGGCCGTAACAGTCCCATCTTTCTTGAAAGCCGGTTTTAACTTTGCAAGACTTTCCAGCGAGATATCTGCGCGGGGATGTTCATCCTCGTCAACCATGATTGTCCCCTTACGAGTTTTGATTTCAACCGGGACTATCTCGTCTTTGAATTTTCCTTCTCTAATTGCTGCAATTGCCCGTTTATGACTTAGAACTGATAACTCATCTTGCTCTTTCCTTGATATGTTGTATTTTTCCGCCAAGTTTTCAGCCGTAACACCCATGTGATATCCCATAAAGGGATCGATTAGCGCATCATACAACAAACTGTCTTCGACCGAGTCTGCCCCCAAACGCATTCCCTGGCGCCCCTTGAGTAATAGATAAGGAACTCGCGACATGCTTTCCATTCCAACGACGACACTTACCGATGACTTGCCCAAGAGCAACTGCTGTGTTGCAATTTCTAACGCCCGCATAGCCGAAGCGCATTGTTGGTCAACTGTAACTGCAGCTGTTTCTACAGGAATACCGACGGCGAGCTGAACCTGACGAGCAGGATTTCCTTTGACGCCGGCTTTATAGACCATACCCCCTACCACATCCTCAACGATACTTGGTTCTACTCCCGCTCTCTTCAGAGCTGCTTTCACCGCTGCAGTCCCCAGCTCAACAGCTGTGACATCCTTGAGAGACCCCAGGAAATCACCAATGGGCGTTCTTGCCCCCCCTACAATTACAACCTCTTCCACTTATAAACCCTCCCTTATTCATTCTTAGTACTTTATACACTGGTTAGCAGTTTAGGTCAGCCCTTGTCGGTCTATTCGGTCTATATTGATAGCAAAACCCATGCCAATCAACACGGATTAAGAAACCCTTAATTAGGCGCCAATTCAGCATGTCACGATTCAATTCAATATTGCACTCACCCTAACCGTTGTAGTGCACTACAGTGTTGTCTTTCACTACAGTCGCGGCAACGACTCACTTCAATGACCGAGATGTTCTCGCCCAGGTCTCCAAGGAACTCGGAGAAGCAATGCCTGGTGGGGACTTGGCGGCATATTTTTTATCTCCTAGGAACTCTTCTGATTCTATTTCCACACAGCTTCTTGAGGAATGATTTTCATAAGGCACTTTTTATTCCCCATTTTTATACTTTCTAACAGTTCCACATCTACTTCACAAGCAAAGGCTTTCTCAAATAAGACTTTACTATACCCTGTCGTGCATTGACACCATGTATTTGTATCTAATCGATCTACCTCTGCAAGCATTGGACATGGGCAAAAGAGAAATTGAAGAAATAGCTCTCCATTTTCACAATATAAACCGGCTGCTTGAGCTTCGTCTAAATTCCCGAATTCTTCCATATTCAATGACAAGGCTATCAGTTCTTTCACTAATGCTAATTTCTCATCCATTCCATATCCGCATTGACAGTTCCTTCTAATCTCATAAATAGCTGACTCATAAAAATGGTTTTCTAATCTTTTCATAGTAGATTTAACCCATGTCGGATTATCCTCAGCCCCAGCCAGTCCATCCATTCCATAAATGATCTCTCTCGCTTTTTCATCATTACTGGCACTTTTGACAGCTGTATAAATTGCCTGTTCTTGAATTTTCCTTATATCAAACATTTTTAAAACCTCCTATAAATCAAACTAATGCTGCTGCAGTTCTTATTATATTAAGAGGTTCGTTTTATTACTTCTTAATTCTTGCCCTATTTAATTGGTATACATAAATCCATAACAACCCGCATGCTTTCTCTGTCTATAGCCCGATAAATATCCAAACCATAGCTTTCTCTCATTTCATAACCACTCTCGGGCAACCAGACAGTAAATACCCCTTGAAAGGCAGCAAAAATATCCTGTATCAATCCTTCAAAGCGGAATTTTGCAAATCCCCCCCCTGGAATAATTATGACATTATCTAACGGACAGTTTTGATCAACCGTCATACAAAGCTCATATAAACACTGCTTTACACTTGTAATGGATGGATCATCATAAAATCTTTCGATCAAAAGTGTATCATCCTTAATACAATCATGATACTTTTCGGTGAATTCAAGCCAATTTTTGCCCAGCTCATTATAGTTCCCAATATGTCTTTCATGGATAACTACAAAGTCATCCAGTTCCGTTATTATAATCTTTTGATCATACTCCATAAATGATTTAAACCGAGCAAGTTTGTCCGCGTAAAAAGGATGGGGAGCAATGGCTGTATACATTGCTTTTCTAAATTCCGCAGGAGAAATATTATGGTGTTTCTTAAACGCCGAACTATAATTTGATGAACTATATCCATACGAAACACCAATATCGGTAATGGATTTATCTTTTTCAAGCTTTAATCTTAAAGCACTCCGTTCCATTTTTAACCGTTTAATAAAGGCATAAGTACTTTCTCCTGTTTCCGCTTTAAAAACTCTGCTAAAGTAATACTTTGAATAATTACAGTAATTTGCTACATCTTCTATGGAGATTTCTTCGTCAATATGTTGCATGATATAATCAATACTTTGTTTTATTAATTCGCTGGTGATTATAATATTCACCCCCATTCTCCACCCATTGTTGCATGAAGAGAGTCATATGATAAATTTCATCAACTCATAAAAATATCCGGATTCATGAGTCCTATAAAGATTATACCAGGCATTTACTATTTTTGGAGAAAACACGTCTAAAGCTCTCAAGACATGTACAGAAAATTCCAATGGAGCTATTCCGGAAGCAGTTATCAGTTTTCCATCAGTTACGGCAGACTCCTGCTTATAGTACTTTTCTCCTGCATAGTTAGGGCAGATCATTTTCAGATATTCCAAGTCATTGCTTGTGTGCCATCAAGCCTCCCATTGTAGTGACAGGAGTCTTTTCAATGCCCACAGTAACTATTTTGGATGGGGCTAATCCTTCCTTATAATATCTTCCGGAGTTCAGTTCAGCAGTTAAATACCCTACTTCCCAATCTGCCATGGTATCAAATACATAAAGATATACAGTATTATTCATTTACATTTCCTCCTATTTTCAAATATAAAGCGCTAATCAAACATCCATCCCTGATCAAAATCAATGTCTATCTCCATGATAAAACAGCTTCACTGAAAACTACTGTCAGTGAAGCTGTTTATCATTGAACAAATAAACAAATGACTATTAGATGGCACTTATTAACCCATTTTTGGATGAATGTGCTAAAATTAATCAGGAGTTGATTGTATGAAAATAGTTGAAATGACCAGCGTACCTAAAGACTCGCTTGTAAATAAAGTTTTTCCCGAAATTCACTACTTAGACTCATTTAGACTAAAAGCACCAGTTAACTGTAGTCTTGAAACTTTTACCTTAACATTAGTTGTCTCTTATCCATCCTGGGTAAGTAAACTTATGTCTATTAGAGATACAATTGTTAAATTATTTGGGCTAAAGACATCACCAAAGCTCCAACAGCTTAATACCAAAATAGAACCAGGAGAACGGATAGGAATCTTTAAGGTTTACTCTATTAGTGAGAAAGAAATTCTCCTAGGTGAAGATGATAAACATCTCAATTTTCGTTTGACAATATACAAAGAACACTCTAATCAATTTATTTATGTATCAACAGTAGTTCACTTCAATAATTTGTTGGGAAAACTATATTTCTTTCCGGTAAAGCCTTTTCAT
Organism: Desulfosporosinus orientis DSM 765; assembly: GCF_000235605.1. Classification (GTDB taxonomy): domain Bacteria; phylum Bacillota; class Desulfitobacteriia; order Desulfitobacteriales; family Desulfitobacteriaceae; genus Desulfosporosinus; species Desulfosporosinus orientis. The sequence continues at coordinate 2,597,390 of NC_016584.1, read as the reverse complement.
AGATTAATTGTTCTAGCTGGACTTAAGGAGACAATTAAAAAACTATCGTAACTCTCTGATTAAGCGGAAAACAATCAATACGGTTGCCAGCATGATACCCAGGAGAACTATAAGGATACGGATTAAGTAACATATGCTTAAAAGTTAACATTAATCTCCTAAAAATCATTAAGAATAAGCTAAAAACATTATATTGCAACTGGTATATTGTAGTATACTTAGATTTATTAATCTTAATGAACTGAATATCTGGAGGCTAATGATGAAAGTATTAAGAGCAATTGAAATGAACCGCTGTATAGGCTGTTTATCATGTATGATAACCTGTAGCGCCGTCAACCAACAAGACCATTCCATCTTGAAAAGTGCTATTCGTATTAAAACCAGCGGTGGGCTGACAGGCAAGTTTATTGCCATTGTTTGTCAAGCGTGTAGAGGCGATGTACCCTGTGCAGAAATCTGTCCGACAGGCGCACTTATAAAACGTCAAGCCGGAGGAGTTTTATTAGATAAAGAAAAATGTATCGGCTGTGAACTTTGCGTTGGTGCGTGCACTGTTGATGCAATTTATTTTAACTCAGATACAAAAAAGCCTATTGTCTGTAAGCATTGTGGTGTCTGTGTAAGATTTTGTCCGCACGGATGTTTAGAGTTAATTGAGGAGGTTCAGTGATGTTATACGAAAAAGCTGCCAAGGTTTTATACATAGACCTGGCTACAGGTAAAATCGAAATCAAGCAGCGTACGGACTTAAACGATTATCTCGGTGGAGTCGGCATAGCATCGAAATTGCTCGAGGAAACGGTTAGACCTGAACTCCCTCCTTTAGCCCCTGAACAACCCATTATATTGGCGATTGGCGCAATATCAGGTATCTATCCACTCATTACTAAGACAGTTGCCATGTTCCTTTCCCCCCTTACTGGTGAAATGGGGGAAAGCTACGCGGGAGGCAGACTTGCTTTAGCATTATCAATGGCTGGCTATGATGCTGTTGTGATTTCAGGAAAAGCAGCTCGTCCTTCTTATATTGCTATTGAGGGAGATGATATCCAACTCAAGGATGCCCGTCCCATTTGGGGGATGGATTCGGACGTTGTTGGACAATTCCTTCGAGATTCAGAAGAAGGCCAAGGCAGACGCAGCATTTTGCGTATCGGGCCAGCCGGAGAAAAGATGGTCAAGTTTGCAAGCGTTTGTGTAGATACCTATCGGCATTTTGGACGGCTTGGCTTAGGTGCAACGATGGGCAGCAAGCTTGTCAAAGCAATTATTGTCTCTGGAGATAAGACTACTAAAATTCAAAACTTCAAAGACTATTTTCGTTCCTATCAAGCTATATTTAAATCTGTAACTGAAACTGATTTAATGTCAAAATATCATGATTTAGGGACAGCCATCAATGTCGAGTCAGTAAGTGCTTTAGGAGCCTTGCCCACTAAGAATTTGACAGAAAACCACTTTGACGATGCCGAGCAGATTAGCGGGGAAACTTTTGCAGAAGAAAACCTTGTCCGAAAGATGGCCTGTACGGGCTGTCCAGTAGGCTGTATCCATATTGGTCAATTCCGAAGGAAATTTGACGATGGGTATGACTATGAATCCGTCAGCGTTGCCTATGATTATGAGCTGATCTATTCACTAGGAAGCTTACTGGGTATCAACAAAACTGATGAAGTATTACACATGATCGAGGTAGTAGAAAAAACAGGTATGGACGCCATCTCTGCGGGTGTCGCCTTAGCGTGGGCCACTGAAAGTCTACTGAAAGGAATTGTGACCGAAACAGAAACTATTCTCCCCCTAACCTTTGGGAATTCGGAGAACTATTCTAAGGCCATTCGCTATTTAGCCAGTCGGAAAAATTCCTTTTACCAAGCTCTCGGTGAAGGGACCCGCTCTGCCGGAGCAAAGTTCGGCGGAAAAGAGCATGCGCTCCAAGTTGCAGGAAATGAAATACCAGGCTATCACACTGGATATGCCAACTTAGTTGGGCTTACCGTAGGTGCAAGACACTCACATTTATGCAATGCGGGTTACTCAGTCGATCAGTCCATAAAAGACTTTGACGAGCACAAAGCTGTCGATAAACTCTTTGACGAGGAACTTGAACGATGTCTCTTAAATTCCCTCGTTATCTGTCTTTTCGCTCGAAAATTATATAACCGAGAGACTGTACTAAAAGCTCTCAAAGCAGCAGGCTATCCTTTCTCAGATGATGATCTCACACTAATTGCTAAGCGAATATACTCAACAAAGCTGCGCCTTAAGCAAAAACTAGGGTTCGATCCGAGACAAGTCGAATTACCTAAACGCTTCTTTAAGACTCCAAGCATGCATGGAACGCTTGACTCTTCTATTGTAGAAAGAATGATTAATCAGTACGTAGAAAAATGTTCGGCCTTACTCGCCGAACTTAATTAAATTCTATAGCCGCATATCGAACTATCGGGGAACCTATATACTTCTTAACAAATGTAATCTGATTATCAGTAAGTGAGCTAAACTCTTAGCCCGTTACGCCCTTCCCCCATTGATAGCTAATAGTTACGCAAGGTAATACAATTGACCATTGTATCTTTTTGCTATACCAGAAACTGATCCTTTATGATGTTTAAGCCACATGGAAAATCCTTATCAGCATTGTAAAATAGAGCACCGAACATTCGGTGCTCTTTCTGTCACATTGGTTTTTCAAGGCATCTTCCATACCCATAAGATGATGGTACATTTCAAATACATCCGGCCCTACCCAGGTGGTGACAAGAAGAATATTTTACTGTAGTACATTGACAAATATATTTATCGTTCGTACAATATTACTAACGCCCAATATATTGTACAAACGATAAATATATTTTTACAGTTTCCTGTATGAAAAACCCATTACTTACGGAGGAGGTGTATTTTACGAAACTTTTGAAAGATGTCACAGAAACAATCGGTAACACTCCAATGGTGAACCTATCTAGAATTGCAAAGGCATTTGGCGCAGAAGGCAATATTTTTGCTAAGTTAGAATACTTAAATCCAGGTTTTAGTAAAAAAGACCGCGTTGCTTTGCAGATGATAGTCGAAGCAGAAAGAGCAGGACTTCTTACTCCGGGGCAAGCAGTTGTTGAGTTGACAAGTGGTAATACTGGAACTGGCTTAGCAATTGTATGTGCATGCAAAGGATATAAATTTATCGCTTGTATGTCTAAAGGTAATTCTATAGAGCGTGCCAGAATGATGAAAGCCTTAGGTGCAGAAGTAGTTCTTGTTGATCAGATGCCCGGCTCAATCAAAGGCCAAGTTTCCGGTGAGGATTTAGCTCTTGTTGAAGAACGATCAAAGCAAATTGTACAAGAGCTTAATGCTTTTCGAGCTGATCAATTCAGTTTAGAAGCGTGTAATCATGCCCACGAGTATTATACTGGTGAAGAACTATGGGAGCAAACAGATGGAAAAATAGATGCTTTTGTCGACTTTCTCGGAAGCGGCAGTACTTTTTCTGGTTGCTCTAAAACCCTAAAAAAACACAATCCTCAAATTCGCTGCTACGTTGCAGAACCTTCAACTGCTGCAATTTATGCAGGTAAAGAAATCACGGATAAAGGCCACAAAGTTCAAGGCGGCGGATATTGTATGGATCTGCCCCTAGTCGATAAGGCGCTTATTGATGGTTATGTACAGATTACAAATGATGAAGCACAGGATACTGCCAGAAAGCTCGCTGAATGCGAGGGTATATTTGCAGGTTTTTCATCTGGAGCAAACGTATGTGCCGCGCTTAAACTATTATCTACTACTGAAAAAGGAAAAAATATTGTAGTGACACTGAATGACAGTGGACTAAAATATTTGAGTACCGATTTATTTCAGTAATTTAAAATGTAATTGATTGGAGACTATGATTATGACAACTACCATTAGCAGAGATGAAGCACTTGAATTACTTATGAAATATAACAAAGATCCATTTCATATTTTACACGGATTAACCGTATCTGGCGTAATGATGTGGTTTGCCGACACCTTGGGATATGCCGGTGAATCTGAATACTGGGGGATCGTCGGGTTACTACATGATATTGACTATGAAATGTACCCAGACCAACATTGTATAAAAGCTAAAGAATTATTAAGTGCAGCAAATGTCAGCGATGAAATGATATATTCCATTGCCAGTCATGGATACGGAATATGTGTTGATACTAAGCCCATACACTTAATGGAAAAAATACTCTATGCCACAGATGAACTCACAGGATTAATCAATGCCGCAGTTAAAATGCGCCCTTCCAAAAGTTCAATGGATTTAGAGCTTTCCAGTTTAAAAAAGAAATTTAAGGATAAAAAATTTGCCGCAGGCTGTTCCCGGAATGTCATCCAACAAGGAGCAGAGATGTTGGACTGGAATCTGGATGAGCTTCTGGAAAAAACGATATTGGCAATGAGGTCTTGTGAAGAATCCGTTAATCAATCGATGAAGAATTTAGAACTAACCTAATCACATTCGTTTGCCTGTAAGCTTCTGACTTCATATGAATCAGATGCTTCTCTTCTTTAGCATCTGATTCATTGCTCCATGGAAATCATTTTAATGGAGGTCCAAAGATGAATTTAAATGCAATAATCGCAGCAAATCTGAAACGACTTCGTTTGGCGAGAAACCTGAGTTTAGGGCAGTTGGCAGAACTATCAGAGGTCAGCAAAGTAATGCTTAGCCAAATTGAAAAAGGTGATTCCAATCCAACGATCAACATGCTGTGGAAAATTGCAAACGGTTTGAAGGTTCCTTATACTTCATTGCTTGATGATCAGGATAATGACCCGGAATATATTTCACAACAACAAAGAACAGAGCAACATGATTCGGACGGCCACTATCGAATCTACAAATATTATAACAGCACACCCCTTCGTAATTTTGAATTATTCATGATAGAACTTGATCCTGGAACTGAGCATACATCTGTTGGCCATTCTGAGAAATCCTACGAATATATTGTTGTTTTGGAAGGTAATCTTTGTTTGCGCACTAATGAGAGTGAATATCATTTGAACAAAGAAGATTCTATCTGTTTTGCCTCCACAAATCCTCATGTCTATTCCAATAAAGGAGACTGTATAATGAAGTCCATCATAATTAATTACTATCCGGTGTGAACCTCCCCCACCTAAACCATGTTTTCCGTCTAACACACTGACATTGACGGCTTTCTTTTCTTCAAGAACGCTTGACCTATGCTAGGTTGTGGCCGAGGTATTAATATAAAAAACCAGCCATAATTAAAACCTGAGCTAAAATATAAGTGTACATGATAAGAGTCTCATAATTTTTTAACGGCACATTAAAGTTATTATATGCCAATACAGAGTCAGAAGCTATGAAAAATAAGGAACCAAGAAAGGGCAATATAAAGGGTAGCGTAAACCCGTTCCAAATACGGCATAAACTAGTGAAACTCATCATCAGTATGACACACATATAAATAACAACCGGAACTATCATGTTCTTCAGGTTTGGCCTAAGAATCCTCAGAATTGCACAGCAATATAAAATATATGGGACTAAGAATATAAAAAACCAGATTGGAACAACTTCAAAGTATTGTATCGACTGTAAAAAAGCCCAGGTATAGAATAAATGGCCAACAAGGAATGCAAACAAACCAATTGCAAAGAATATTTTTTTCGATCCCCATAATAATGAAAAATCACCAAGAAACCCGAAAAATAAAGCAGATACGATTAACCAGTTAATTTGCACTGCACTTGTCAAATAGAAAAGAATAATTAATGGTACTAATAGGGGTTTTGTCAGCACTTTAAGTTTTTGTATATTATTTTTGTCGGCATACAAGTTGACGATAAAATCAACGATAAAGACAATTACTATAAGAAATTGCAGAATGGCACCACACCTCCAAAAACTAGTTTTATTTAATATGATAGACAAACAGTCTTAGAGCTAATAATACAAGTTCAGACTGTTTTGTCTATGCAACTGTGTATTACTTGTATAAGGCTTTCTTAACCTCAGGTAAATCCAGCATATCAAGTGTTTCAGCAAGCGGTTTGGCAGTTTTTATGTCATATCCCATGGCCTTAAAATAGTTTATCTTTCCTTTTTCAAAATCATTTTGAATCTTTGCGTTGGGACCTTTCTCTAAAGGAGGGATGCCCCTTGCCCTATCAGGCATCTTAAACTCCTTAGGGTTTATGCCTTCACGAATATTAAATGAATGACGAAGGGTTTTTATTCTTCGCCCTATGTTCAGGTATTCCTCAAAGTCTAAGTTCCATCCTGTCATTGCGTTAGTCCATTCAACGATAGGTGGTGTAACTTCTGTGTCAAAAGCAAAGGCACAAAGCCCCAAACCGTTGATAAGATCCATAAAGCAGCTGGCATCCCTCAATTTAACACCCGGATCTGCATCCGTACACTTATTCTTCATCGGATGAAGGTTCTTGTCTTTTAACTTATTGCTCGGTTGAGCAGGTCTATACAAATCGCAGCAGTCCAGCGTACTGGTATGTCTACCTGGTGTGGGCTCCGCTTCATATCCAACTCCTAGACCCATGCCATCGGGATTACGTGGGTCATGCATCGGCAATTCTTGTCCTTCCACATGCATAGCATATGCTTCTGAGTCTTTTCCAAAATGTTCGGATGCGAATTTGACGCCGTTCATGAAGTACCTTCCTACGCCTTCCCCTTTTGCAATTTTTTCTACCAATTTTATAGCCGCTTCGTTATTACCCCAGGTTAACTCCAAACCATCCGTATCAGCGGAGGTGATTACTCTATTTTCATATGCTTCAAAAGCCCATGCAACAGTAGCAGCACAACTGATTGTGTCAATACCGGCACGGTTCAAGAGATCGTTAATCTTGATAATACTAGGCATATCATTGCAGAGCAGCATTGTCCCAAAGCCGCAAATCGTCTCATACTCAGGCTTATGGGTTTCTGAAATAGGATATGGACCTTCTTTTACAGTTACTTTTCCACCGCAACAAAGTGGACAGCTGTAGCAGCCATACTTGTCAGTTTCATATTTAGTTACCGAATCGTTGGAAATTTCATGGGTTAACCTTCCAGGAAAATCGATATAACCGACACCTTTCCAGTTTTTAACCGGGGAATCACCAATGTTGGCTGAGTAAGCTACTGTGCCGGATGTTCCCCATGTTTTCATAGCGTATTTTTCAGGTTCTCCACTAATAGGCAACATATTATTTTCGCTTAGAATCCGTACAACGCCTGATAATATCGGCATATTTGCCGCTTCATTTAACATTTTGTCTTTCAGAGGATGTTTGTAAGTATAAAACTGCTCGGCAAAATCATCTGTCAATTTAGTTATCGTCTGCACGTCAAAAATATTGACGTTCTTGTTACCACCAAGGCATACTGCTTTTAAGTTTTTCGAACCCATTACTGCCCCTAATCCACTTCTTGCAGCCAACCTTCCTTTATCAGTTACGACACCGGAAATCCTGGCCATTTTTTCACCGCCCGGTCCGATGCAAGCTGTTTTAAAGTGAGCGCCATATCTATTAGTTAAATCATCAATCGTATCATTAGAATCCATTCCCCATAAATAAGTGGCATCTATGAGCGCTTTTCTATCACCGTCTATCAGTAAATAAACAGGTTTTTCACTTTTACCCACAAAAAATATACCATCATATCCGGAGGACTTTATTGCCGGAGCAAAATATCCTCCACAGTTGGCGTCGCCCCAAGTATTTGTTAGCGGACTTTTCCCCATAATCATCCAACGCCCAGAGAAAAATGCACCAGAGCCGGTTAAGAGGCCGCTCATCATACCTAAAATATTTTCAGGACTCAACGGATCTATCCCTGGCTGCAGTTTATCAAATATTATTTTCGCTCCCAAACCATAACCTGTTAAAAACTTATTGTAAAGGCTATCTTGTATTTCCTCTTCCTGTAAGGTTCCTGTAGTCAGGTCTACCCATAGTATTTTTCCCATGTAGCCAAATGGCATCATTCTACCTCCTCATAGTTGTGCATTATATTGGACGTCTAGTTCACATCTTAGGTAAAAGTGGGATGCTCTCTTATTTGAAGCCGTTTTAAACTAAAATTCTATATCTAAGCATTAATTCCTTCCAAAACCCATAAATATTCCAATTAAAAGCATAAAATCCCAGACCGTTTGTAAGTGGTAGATAAAATAGCGGCTCGAAAAAACCTTCTGTCTTTAATTTTTATGAAGTTCCGGGTTCTGCCGGTACCAAAGGAAGAGCTTATTGTAACAAGCTCTTTAATCTTGAAAAGCAATGGAAAGAGCTACCGCATGAGGAACGTAAAATAAAGCATTTAGAACAGAGTATCTCTGTTCTAAATGCTTTTTTTGTGTGGGCTGAAAAGGTGAATACTAATCAAGAGCCCTTAAAGAATTGGAAGGCTTCATGCCCTGGGCGGATACGCTGCCGGAATTCAACATGCCCGGAGTGTGCGATTTGTCGGGTTTGAAAACACATCATTAGTCCATAAGTGAGGAGTGAATATAAGAACCGCACCATCGGGACGTCTGGCAATCCATTGATCAGGGATTATTTCTCCTTGAACCAAAGCCTCTCCTACACCACGTACTGCATTAATGATCAACTGACTTGAGTTATAAGTAAGGGGGTTAACCGTAAAGACCACTCCCGAAACCTCATGCGGGGCCATATCCTGAATCACTACGGCAAGAGCAGCTTCACTATCTTCGAATCCTTGTAATAAACGATACTGCACCGCTCTTGGTGACCAAAGTGAAGCCCAGCATTTTTTTATGGCTTCGAGAACGGCACTTTCTCCTTGGATATTAAGATAAGTTTCCTGTTGACCTGCAAAACTCGCACTTGGTAGATCTTCAGTAGTAGCCGAGGAACGAACAGCAACTGTCGGGCTGCCCATTTTTCTATAAGTTTTAAATACTTCCAGCATAACTTCTTCCGGCAAGGAAGCATTTTCTATTTCCATCTGAATCTTAGAAGTTACAGCTTCTAATGTTGGTAAGTCATGGACATTAATTTTCGGCAAACGAACCTTAGTTATACAATGACGGTACCCTTCAACGGTTAAAACAAAACCTTTGGGCACTTTCATTCCGGCTAAAACCAATTCACCTAGATTAGCACCTTTTCCTCCTGCTAAGGATAGGTCTTTTCTTGTTAATTCTTGAAGTAACCGTACAAATTTCATTGTCTTATTCTCCATTAACCTATTTTACTTTATCTTCTTCAAATCTAGGACTTGAAGCTTTCCAGCGGTTCCGTCCACTCGAACACGCTGCCCATTATGCAATATTTTTGTTGCATTAATCGTCCCAACAACTGAAGGAAGTCTATATTCTCTTGAAACGATTGCAGCGTGAGACAATGCTCCACCTGAATCAGTGACAAAAGATCCCAACTGTCAATATATAGTACTTTTTTTTGAGCTAAAAAATGACCACGAAATCGTGATCATTTAATGTCAGTTCGCTTTATAATAAGTATTTGGGGTTGGATCAACTTCATTTAATAAACTGATTTAAACAAGCGACTGATTCTTCTGATAATATACGAACATAAGATTCAATATCTCTCAAATGTTCGCACACTAATTGTTCTTCTACTCCGAAAGGCGCATATACCGTATAAATAACACGAGTTGTATGCTCCGTTATGGCGGTTCGCATGTCCGGGCCCCGAAGGATAGTTGAGATGACAGCTTCTTGATCCGCAATCATAATGTCACAAGGTATGGTTTTCACATTATGGCCGTTCAGAGTTGTGAAGCTTTCGCTCCCAGTTGAGATTTTTAAGCTCAGCGGTGCCTTTATTTTATCGAGGTCGTGGCTGGCTGTCAGAAGCATATTTTTAAGCTCCGCCATGAACATTGCTTCAACCAACGGTAAGCCAGACGGTATTGTTTTTCCTTTTATAACCGATTCGAGCTGAGGCAGAACATGATAAGTATATCCGAATTTCTTATAGTATGAAACATAAGCGTCCATAGGGTGAAGTGCTTTCAGTTCCCCGCGTGTTGCCTGACCATATTTTGATCTTATCGTGTCTTCAAACTCCTGCTTGACAAGCATTAGCTTATCTTCGGAAGATACACTCTGTATGTTCTCCATGACCAGAATTCCGATGGAGCACTTTGCTGTATCTCCTGCTTCATTAACAAAAAAATCCATTATTCCTTTACCTGTTCCTTTCCTTTGTTTTTTGTATTCTTAAATATCGGAGACGCGGCATCAATACTTCAGTCCCAATAAGGATCATGCCGACGATTACAAGAAAACCGCCCAACCACTGCTGGTAATCGGCACTTTCGCCCAACACTACGGTTGATAGTAGCATGGAAGTAAACGGCATCATGCCCGAAAAAGCCGCAGCTGTGAACGCGCCGCATCGCTTTATTCCAGAGTACCAGCAGATAAATGCCAGAGCCGTTACAAATACACCGTACCAAAGAAGAGCTGTCCATTCCGTAAGGCCGATCCCTGACAGTTCCTTCAATGGATGCTCAAACGGTGCGGGGATCAGGCATAGAATCAGAGCAATTGCCGATACAATTGCGGTCTGAGCAATAGGATTTGAAAGTCCTTTCAAGTCCGCCGCAGCCTTAACGGCTGAAATACGTGACAGCGTATTGAAAGCGGACTCACAGGCCGCCGCACAAAGTACGAGCATATTCCCGCCAATGTGTTCTAAGGATAAACCGTTTCCCGGCGTTAATACTCCTTGGATGATTAGAATGCCTCCTACAGTACAGAGTATCCCGGCAAGTTTTCTGCCGCTGACCGGCTCCCTTAATACAATCATAGCGAGAAGCGCTGTTATGGCAGGCGTCGCGCCTGTGAGTATGCCCGCTTCTCCAGCGCTGGTATAATAAAGGCCGCTTAGTAAAAACATACGGAACAGAAAAATACCGCATAAGGCCTGAAGCGACAAAAAAAGAAAATTACGAAATGACATTAATCGAATATACTGGACAAGTTGTTTACCACATAATGGAACCAAAAACACGAGCGCAAAAAACAGACTTACTGCCGTGATTGTAAATGTCCCGAGCTTTCCTGTAACAAATCTGGCCGATATGACGCTGGTTCCCGCCAGCGAAAAAGCGCAAATCAAATATAATTTCCCGTTCAAACGATCCATTCTAATATCTCTCCGAAAATGTATTGGATTCTTTTAAGATGATGGTATAATTCTACCCATACCACTGGTTCTATTTAAGAGCCAGTATAGAGCAGATTTTACAGAGCCAGTTGGAGGCATTATGTTAGGAATTGAATTGAACCGGAAAAGTGAATTACAGTTATGGCGTCAAATTTATCAGTATTTAAAAGAACTGATGATATCCGGGCAGCTGAAGGCGGGAGAAGCTCTGCCGTCCACGCGGGAATTAGCGAAGGAGCTGAATGTTTCCCGCAATACAGTTTGCGAGGCTTATGACTTGCTTATTGCAGAGGGCTTTGTAATAAGCCGTCAGGGATCCCCCACACGGGTTTCGGACGGTTTATGCATTGAACCGGTTAAACCGGCATTATCTCCTAATAAAAAAAGCAAGGCAGTCCGGTCAATTTCTGTAAGCTTTCGGACAGGCAGACCCGACTTAAGGCAATTTCCTAGGTTCCTTTGGCAGCAGTTGCTGCATAAGGCTTCCGAGGAACTGCCTCCTGAGGCTTTTGGTTATACCGGACCGCAGGGATTGCCTGACCTTCGAGAGGAAATTGCAGCTTGGTTGTTCAGAAGTCGAGGTCTTAAAGTTGCATCGGACGATATCTTTATAACTGCTGGCGCAACGCACGGGCTGCATCTTATTGCGGATATTCTGTGTGGGGACGGTCAGAAAATATTGATGGAGGACCCCTGCCATCTCGGTATGCTGGGCACGTTCATAAACAAAGGCTGCCCCATTGTTCCTATACCAGTTGATGCCGAGGGGATTCAAACCGATTACCTGTCAAAGTGCGGAAGTACAGGCGCAATATATGTTACGCCATCTCATCAGTTTCCCTTGGGAGGAATTCTTCCCGCATCACGCCGTGCCGTGCTGATTCGCTTTGCCAGAGAAAACGATCTTTATATCATTGAAGACGATTATGACAGCGAATTCCGATATGGCGGCGAGCCCATTGCTCCTCTTTACACTTTGGACCCGCAACGTGTGATTTATGTTGGTACCTTCAGTAAAGCAGTTTTTCCAGCACTGAGGATAGGTTATGTAATTTTGCCCTATCAGCTTCAAGAGCGCTGGTGTGATCTGCGTACTCATACGGATGTACAAAACCCACCCTTTGAGCAGGCTGCTTTGGCAAAATTTTTAAGGACACGCAAGCTTGACAGGCATGTCCAAAAGATGCGTAAAATTTATAGCCAGCGCCGACAGGTGTTGTTTGAGTCGCTAGAAGAAGCCTTTGGCAGCGAGTGGATTGCTTATGGAGATTCCGCCGGGTTGCATGTTGCTATAGATTTTCCTAAAATGCGCTTTGATGAGGCGTTTAAAAGCAGCTGTCTACAAAACGGAATATATATTACACCTGTAGAAAGCCACTGCATAGAAAAAGGCAAGCATCAAAGCAAGCTGCTTATTGGATATGGGCATCTGGAACCTGATGTAATCAGAAACGGTGTTATACTATTGTCTGATATTATTAAGGAATTAAATATCTGAGTTGATATCGTTGCTGGCCTTCTGTCTTTTGCTAAGTTCTGACCAGAGTAATAAGCGTGTAAACAAACTTTATTACCTAGTTCAAATCAGCACAGGGTAGCTGCCAATTGTGGCTACCCTGTGTGTTTTTCTGCTATAAGCCGAGAATAGACCAGTCGATCCTCGCATAAGGATGGTGGAAAAACATACCTGTAGATGGTAGGATAACAATAAATAAGAATTTGAAGGGAATAAATGTATGAAAGATTGGTTTACAATCGACCGCATTGACGCAGATACACATATCATCAGCGAATATCGACATTGGGAGGAAACGCACTGCTATCTTCTGAATGGTTCTGAGCGCAGTCTTCTGATTGATACCGGCCTCGGTATTTGTAATATTTATGACGAGGTAAGGAAGCTGACGGACAAGCCGGTTATCGCAGTTGCCACCCACATCCATTGGGATCATATTGGCGGTCACAAATATTTTCCGGATTTTTACGCTCATGAAGAAGAACTGAATTGGCTCAACGGCGAATTTCCTCTGACCATGGAACAGATCAAAGGCATGGTAGTTGACCGCTGTGAGCTGCCGGAAGGATATGATGTAAACAAATATGAATTCTTTCAGGGTACACCGGCAAGGGTGCTGAAGGACGGCGATAAAATTGACATTGGAGGCCGATGCATTCAGGTACTGCATACTCCCGGACATTCACCGGGGCATATGTGCTTTTGGGAAAAAGATCGCAGCCATCTTTTTACCGGTGACTTGGTCTATAAAGACACGCTGTTTGCCTACTATCCATCCACCGATCCGGAAGCGTATCTAGTTTCTTTGGAGAAGATTTCGGCACTACAGGTGAAGCGTGTGTTCCCGGCACACCATACTTTGGACATTCAACCTGAAATCCTTATCCGGATGCACGATGCTTTCCGACAGCTCCAAGCCAAAGGGCAGCTGCATCACGGCAGCGGAACATTCGATTATGGCGACTGGGCTGTATGGTTGTAACATAAGCACTCACAACCCCTCCAATTTAAAAAATCGGCGGTTTTGAGATGACTAATCTAGATTAGTCAGACCTTAAAACCGCCGATTTTTTAATCTCAAGAAGGGTTATGCCAAGCTTAACATAGCCCTCCTTATACAAAGTAAACGGGTGAAAACCTTTTATGATTAGGTATAGTTCATTTAAACTTCTGAGTTATTATCAACAGGGAAAAGTACTTTGAAAAATCCTTTTTGCAATACGGGATATTTTGCAACTAGTTTTCCCATAAAGAACTGGTCAACTCCGATCGTGTAAATGGCAGCCCCAATTAGCAAGATTATAAGCTGAAAAATTATGAGTTGCGGATTTACGGAAACTGTTCCGCTTAACAAGTAGGAGAAATTCATAATTATACCAAAGAACGCTGCAAGAGCGGAGAAACAACCGAGAATTAAACCCAAACCAACAAAAAATTCTCCAAACTTCACAAAACAGGCCACCAGTGGTGAAGAAGGAATGAAAACATTGCTTATGAACCAAGCCCAAACATCACTGACGTTAGGATGAGCAGCAGCCGCTGCCCCTTTACTTGCAAGTAATGCCCCGTGTGTCTGAGCAAGACCACCTTTTAGAAATCCTGTAACTGCAGTGCCATTAAAACCAGAAATAATCTTTTCCCATCCGGAAGTTAAAAAATCATAGCCAACATAGAGGCGTAGGATAAGACCGATTATGGATTTGATTGAATGTTTCAAAGTTATTACCTCCTGTATAATTTATGACAGTAACTATTAGAAACCTATTCCGTCGAATCTCCATCTACATGATTAGGACAGACTCATTTTACAAATAGTAAATATGGCCTGTCCTAACCATGTAGTCAACCTGTAACGGTTTAACAGAGGGTGTACTCTTATTCTTGCGTTGGGATCAATTTCGCTGAGGCAATTGCTTTGGCCAGTGGGCATTCATCACTGTGCTTATCTCCACATTGGTGACACATAGCTGCTAGTGCCTCAATTGCTGTCTGTTTTTTCTCTGAATCAAACATATTACTACCCCCCTTCGTTTAAGTTTAGTTGCACTATTAAGACGTAACGAAGAGTATTTTGGATAGTACTCCGATAGGTTTTTTTTAAATATTTCTATTCAATTCCCTTTGGCCCTAATTTGAGCGAACCGATATTCTTATAAAGATAACCCTCGGATAAAGACTTCCGGAGTATATTACGAGCTTTGTGCAAGCGCCATTTTACAAGTTCATTGGATATATTGAGGATTTCTGCAACCTCTTTAGTGGAGCAACCGTTTATTTCCCGGAGAGTAAAGACTTCCCGCTGTTGAAAAGGTAGTTTTGAAATAGCCTTAAAAAGGACCTCTTTCATTGCTCTTTTTTGGCACTTACAGTCAGGGTCTTGCTCGTTCGAATTGACCTCAATTTCCTCAGCAGGGTTTTCTCTGCGAACCTGAGCTTTACGCTGATAATCAATTGTAGTATTTACAGCAATTCGATAAAGCCAGGTCGAAAACTTTGATTGTCTGTTAAATGACTGCTTAGCCTGAAACGCTTTTAAAAATGATTCCTGGGTTAAGTCTTGGGCTAAATGAAAATCTCCGGTCATACCATAGATCAGATTTAGAATTTTTTCTTCATTTTCAGAGATTAATTGGTCAAAAGAATATTGGTTTTCGGCACTATCAGGTCCGTAGATATTTTGTCTAAGATGCATTGTGATCCTCCTGTTAAACAGAGCATTTTTTTACTATAGTGGTCATAAGGGAATACATATATTAGACGTAAATTCTTATGACATAGATAGTATTTTAAATAAAATATTTTAAATCAGCAATTAAAAAACTTGCTACCAAAATATCCAAACGCACTCACATTTTTCCGCTTTTTATAAAAAGCAAAAACCCACAAAGTATGCATCACTGCCTCCCTTGTGGGTTAAGTTTAACAAAATATTGATCAAATTTTTTATAGTGCATTATATCATACCAGAAGGTTAAAGTCCTGCCACGGATTTCGCAGTTGATATGTAGCATATTCTTCCTCATTATTTCATCTTTCTATATATCCAGTCACCTATACTTTGAATACCCTGAACCATAACAACTAAAATTGCAGCTGTTAGATACATAACATTATCATTAAAACTCTGATATCCATATGTAATAGCAACAGCCCCTATTCCGCCTGCTCCCATTACCCCCGCCATAGCTGATGAACCTAAAATTGCAATAGTAGCCAGAATAATTCCAGATATAATGGCCGGAAACGCTTCTGATAACATAACATTAAAAATAACCTGAAAATCAGATATACCAAATGATCTCATAGCTTCGATCAAGTCTGGATCGACTTCTTTCATGGCATTTTCAATCAAACGAGTTATAAAAGCAGTTGCAGAAACTGTTAAAGGAACCAATGCTGCCTTAACTCCAAATGATGTTCCTGTAATTGCTTTGGTAAATGGCAATAAAAATACCATTAGAATGACAAATGGAAAAGAGCGAATGACATTAATGATAAAAGCAATAATTTGATAAATCACTTTATTGGGATGTATCCCATCTTTATTTGTTACTAGTAAAATAACTGATATCATAAATGCAAAAACAGTTGCTAAGACAGTTGTAATTACTACCATTTCAATTGTTGAGCTAAATGCTGGAATCATAATCATTTTCCAAAAATTTTTTTGATAATCTGTTAAAAAATCAAACATTTTTTCTCCTCAATGCCTTAAAGCGCTTTCTCGTTTCCAACTACAATAACTAAAAACTTATTCAAACGAATGCCAAACGATTTGTTTATCCGTTAAATACTCTTTTACCTTCGAAATATCTTCTTTTTGAAAATTAATTATTAAAGATCCGAGATGCTTATCCCTATATCGTTCTACCTTTCCGCCTAGAATAGAGAAATCGACATCTAACGTCCTCGCTAGTCTGCTAAGAACCTGTTTCGAATCATCATTTTCAAGTAACATGATCTGTAGATTAACACCGTCAATTGAAGGAAACATTTCTTCAGTACCCAGAAATTTATGCAATTCTTTTGATACATTAAGGAAAACCTCATCAACTTTTCCGGAAGTTACAATATGTCCATTTTCAAGCAGCGAAACTTTTTGACAAACCTGACGAATTACTTCCATTTGATGGCTGACAACAACAATTGTTATCCCTAATTTCTCATTGATTTCACGCAACAACTGTAAAATAGCGGTTGTTGTTTTGGGATCCAATGCTGATGTTGCTTCGTCACTCAACAAGATTTTGGGGTTCATGGATAAGGCTCTGGCAATTGCAACACGCTGTTTCTGCCCTCCAGATAATGTGCTCGGTTTTTGTTTCAGTTTATCGGAAATGCCAACAATTTCTGCTAACTCTCTTACCCGTTTATCAATTGCGTTCTTATCATATTTCCAGCATTTCATAGGAAATGAAATATTGTCATAAACAGTTTTACGTCCTAGCAGAGGAAAATGTTGAAAAATCATGGCTACCTCTTTCCGAAAATTCCTGAGACCCTTTTTATCTAACGAATTTAATTCAACTCCATTTGTTTTTATACTTCCAGAGGAATAGGTCTCCAAGCCGTTTATACAACGCAATAGTGTTGATTTTCCAGCTCCGCTTTTACCAACCAAACCGTATATTTCTCCATCCTGAATCGTTATATTTATATTTTTCAACACCTCTATCCCGCCAAATGACTTTTGCAAATTCGTTATTTCAATCATAATTTATCTCCTCGTATTCAATAAAAAATGCAACAAGAAAATTTTGTTGCATTTTTTATCACTTCTAACTATTTTCCAGCGTATTCAAATCCTGAAGAAGCCGGAACATTAGCTATAGCTTCCTTTGATGTATAAGCAGTCATTATATCTTTAGCCCACTTGGTATCTTTATTTTGGGCCAATACACAAATGCCTTGCGTTAAATCTTGATCTACAAATTTCTTAAGAAGATGTTTGGTGGGATCGACGCCAGCTTCAGCCATTGTATTTGACGTACCAATAACAATGGTATAATCATCCATGTTCTTATATTTCACATGATCGGACTGTACAAAATCATAATTATGAGGGTTTTTAACAATATCCGCCACTGTATAAAAATCACCAGCCGCCGGCTTATCTGATAAGGTAATAATTCCAGCTTCCTGCAATTGTTTTAACTGTACACTAATATTAGCAGCATCTTGGGCAATACCGACTGCTCCGCCATTTGGCAAATCTTCAATGCTATCTGCTTTAACAGAATAGAGACCCGTATAGTAATTGTATAATTTGGGTTCCAGCATAATAATGTTTGTACCATGTGATTTATTATAGTTATTCATATATGGTTCATGTTGATAAAAGTTTGCATCCAATGTTCCTTCCGCTAAGGCATCATTAGGTAATACATAATCGTCAAATACTTTAATTTCCACTTTGTATCCCATATCTTCAAGTGCTTTTTTTCCTGATTCAGCTAAATCTTTTGAAACTGAGCTTGTTCCAATATTAATTACCGTTTTTTCTTCAGATTTACCTGCTGAACTTGTATTTGTACTAGAACACCCACCCACTAAAATTACAGCCATACTTATGCATAATAGTATACCAAAAATTTTCTTTTTCATATTTTGACCACCTCGTATATTTAGTTTATGAAAAAAATAACAAATACTGTTATTCATTCACCTCTCCTTCTTTAGTTATGAGTTATGAAAAATTCGACATCAAATATGTACTATTTTTCCCTTTACTTTAAAACGTCTTTTTTCATAATCATTCAGTTATTGTTATTTATTACACACACATTATACCATTATTTTTGAGAATATATAGCCTCTGCCTACTAATTATTATCTACCTATTCCCATAATTCAGGCTTTACCGGATAAACGCCATAACTTCTTGCCGTATCCAAAAGTGCCTGTATATTTTCTATAGGCGCATTCATCGGAATCTGACATCCAGTTGAAAGTATGAAACCCTTTGGATTATCATGGGCTTTTTTTATACAAAACTTACTCTCCCTGACAACGTCTTCATAAGTTCCATTCCTTACTATGTCTACAGGAGGCACATTGCCAACCAAACATACTTTATCCCCAACCGCATTCTTTGCATCTTCCAGATCCTCAATATCATCAATGCTCAATGAAGTGATTCCTATTTCAACTAAATCGCCCCAAATCTTTTTACTCTTGCCGCAAACATGTATAGACATACCCCCTCCGGTTTTTTGTTTTATTCTATCAATGCATTTTTCCACATAAGGCATAGAAAAAATCTGAAAGAATTTCTTGCTGATAATAGTTGACGACGAAATCGGATCAGCTATACCAATCCCAACACCCATTTCTGCTGCAATATCGATAATTCTAAAGTTTGACTCCACGATAATTTCCATGAGCTCATGAACTTTTTCGGGATACTTTATTAAAGCTTTTAATAAATTCTCAGTTCCTAATAAACCCGATGCCGTTGTAAATGGACCTGGGATGCCGCAGCTCACATTTACTTCTTTAAATAAAGCATCCCTAGTCATTTTTAAGGCTATTAATCTAATGGGGATCTTACCGTCTTGATAAGGATTGACAGGAGAAAGTTTAGCGACATCCCGAATATCCTTTAAGGCGGGTTCAGCAACATAGGAAATATTATTGGGAGGATATATAACTTTAGTCCCCATGGCTTCAGCAACTTCTCTCAGACCTATTCCTACGCCGACAGCATCATGTCTGAATTTGCGAAAAAGAGCAATTTCCAGGTCTGCATATACTTCCGGATCATGATAAACTTCATATGTAGTGCGTCCAATCAAAGAGGATAAGGTCTCACCCATGATAGGGTTACAGGGAATTCTATCCGTAGGTTTGCCTTGGGCAAATGCTTGCATCCTCTCCTTTGGTGTCATCAAGTCTTGTTTAATTTCCATAATACTACACCTTCTTATAAGTTCATTCCCAAGGGGGCTGCTTCTTTGATATAATCAATTTATTATATAATTCTATCATTAAATACATATGTCTAAAAGTGCTAATTCGGAATGAAAATTAATCTTTAATTAATCATTAATGTCCAAATGACAATAGCACCAGCATTCATTTATGAACTACGCTGGTGCTAATTATTAATCGAGAAGGGGCGAATTCCAATGGAATTCGCCTATTTCATCCACCTCACGATGGACACCCTTGCCATGTCTTCTGGTCCAGGCCGTCACTTCCATTTCAAGTCCGATTTTTACCCGCTTGGCAACTTCTTTGCCGATATTTCCGAACCCCACTAAGCCGTTTAGATTATTTGGTTTTGAATGTACCAACTCTAAACGCTCCCAGCAGGGAATTCAGTTCATTCTCCAAGAACACGTTTACCACCAAATACATGGATCGTTCTTGTTCCAGCAACACACTTTCCCCATTGCTCAGTCCCTTTTGGAATGAAGATCTCATCTCCCGGATTAAGAACAAACTCTTCATCGTTCATAATTACTGTATATTGGCCAGAAATACAAACCATATACTCATCGAATTCATGCTTATGTTTCTTAGAAGTTCTGTCGGCATAACATGTCCAAAATGCCATCTGACTGCCGTCAGTACCAGTATAATAATACCCCTCTATATCCTGTGTATTCTGCTCTTTGTCACTAATTCGGTTTTTACTTGATTTCATAAACTCCGGAAAATCGAGCATGGTAAACCTCCATTCAAGTTTAGTCAGTGACCACGCATGTATCTCTTCACCTAATCAGAAATTAATCTGATTTCAGGGTTCTTCTTTAATATTCAGCCATTACAACGTGAATCAAGATTTTCTCTTATACATTTTATGTACGAATTCCGAGGTTACACTACTCATTCCCACCAGTATATTCAGACACCTTAGCATAACTTTCATTCAATTAATCAGCATTTATTACTCCCTGTAACTTTAGCATATATTTGTTTGCTAAATAAATTCAAGAAATCGTTTAGTTCATAAATGTTTTGTCTATATAATCCATATCCCATAAAATTACTTGTAGCAATTTTCAGATCAAACGGAAGCTCATCTGTAATAGCCTTTACTTTTTGCAGCTCATCGTACAATATCTGTGAATCCGGATCATGATTGGCAAATACAAAAATGTATTCCGGTTTTTGGTCGTTGAATTTTTCGATATGCTTCTGATTATCAATCAAACCAAGTTTTTGTTTAATGTTAAAGACTTCCTTCATTTCATCTTTCAGTTTAGACAGATTGTCATAGGCAGGGTCTAAATAATTTCTCATATCTTGTATATGATTACGGATACCTGCTTTGCCCGTCAACGCTCCGTCCATATATTTCATTTCAATGAACGACAATCCAATATTTCTATTATTTTTACGCTCTGCCCCGGATGATGGCCAATATGCCGCAACTAAATCAAACCGTCCCTCGGAATTGGCATACTCAATATCGCAAATAAAATAGTCGGTTCCTTTTGCAGAACCTTTAAAATTGTTTTCACGAACCATCAATTGTTGAAATTCTCTCTCGTTTTTATGGTTTTTCCCAAACCACAAATCCATTTCATGCTTTAAAAAAGGTATTGCCCAAATCCACTCTGATACATCATTAAAGGTCGAGAGTACAGCGGGTGGCAATTCCTTCATTAAGCCCTTAGTAATATACTTCGAATCGAAGGAAGCGAAAAACAGGTCCTTATCCTCCGAGATCTTCATAATATTTCCCCCACGATAGTAAATGTTAATATAATTTCTCCTGATTTCTAAACACAAAGTTGTATCCGTCTTAACCAAACTTAATATTCGACTTAAACCTAGGTCCGTTTCACTCGTTAACGCATCAATGAAACGATCTGAAATTATTCGGTGTTTTTCCTTGGTATTGGCCACACTTTTCACTCCTATGTTTTTAATTTTACAAAATCGCCGATCGAAGTTCTCATGCCGGTCAATCCATAGGCTCCCCAGTTGGTCGCCTGTGCAAAATAATCCGAAATCCGGGTTTTCCATAATCCTATCTCCCCTCCTTTGGTATCCGAAGCGTTAATGAAAGTAACGTAGAGGAGGTGAGTATTCCAACGAAAACTAAACTTATCACTTTAAAACCTGCAAGTGCAGCAATTATCGGTCCGGCGCTGGCACCTAAAAATAGGATGAAGGTGTATAACGCAACTGCTCCACCCCTAGCTTGTTTACCTAAGATGCCAATGATATTGATAAGAGTAGGCACGACTATGGAAATACCCGCCACAAACACTACCGAAGCTAATGTGATAAGGGCTACGGTTGGCATTGCCCATTCCAACCAAAGACCTGTGGTTGCCCCAATCAATCCGGCCAGTAGTACCCTTTTGTAACCAAAGCGTGCGGTAAACTTTCCGGCAAATGGCGACATCATCATTCCAAGAATCCCTGCAGCTCTGATACTCAGTAACTGCTCAGGCTTTAACCCGTGGGTATTTGCCAAATACCCGCCCAGGGAAGAGTACATCCCTACGAAGGAGAGGAGCAGGGTAAAAGTTATGGTATATCCCTTAACTAGGCTCACGTCCCGTAACAACCCGAACATTTGCTTCCACACTGCAAAAAGACTGAGTCCGGTGTGCTTAACAGGAACAGTTGGTAGAATTGCCAAAGTCAGCAGGAAAGCTAAAACGTAAACCACTGCAAACGAAATGAACACATAGGGCCAACCCAGCGAACTAGCGATAGAGGAACTAACAATCTGTCCTACGATACCTGCTAATAGAAACCCAGTACTAATCAAGGCAACGGCTGTGGGCCTTTTTACCGGTGGATAGATATTCAAACACGTAAGCTAAGGCCACCGGGCCAAATGAGGCAGCAACAAAACCTTGCACGGCACGGAAATAAAGTAACGACTGAATCGATTGAGCGAAACTCACGAGCAAAGTGCTTACTGATAAGGTAATCATACCCGGCACTAAAACCTGTTTTCGCCCGAAACGGTCAGAAATTGGCCCAAAAATTAAAAATCCAAACGCATAAAAAAGCGAAAAGACACTGCTGCCTGCCCATGCGGCTGTTGCGGTTGGAACGTGAAACGTAGAAGAAAGTATCCCAATGAGCGGGATCATCGTATAGACGTTCGAAACCACAGTTAGGCCACACAAGGCAAGTAAAATAGTCACTACGGTTAAGTTCCTGTTAACTTGTTGTTGGTGTAGTTGTTCGTTGGTCACAGAAATACTCATATAAACAGCCCCTTTCTCACCTTGCTTCCGGAAGTAAGACGCCTCTATTGTAACATTATTACAATACATGTCAATATCTTTCGAGTGGAGCATTTGCAAAATATTATCCGTTGACGTAAAATATCTACAATGAATGGAGAGTGGTGACGCAGTTGGATATCAAAGATGAAGCCAATGTTCTTTTGGATTTTGACCTTTTAAGCAAACTGGTGGTGGGAATTGGAGAGGTGTCAGATATTACAGGTGTCCCACAAAGACAGATACGCTATTGGGAGGAAAAGGGGATTATTCAATCAATGAAGGAAGGAGAAGGCTCTGTACGGCGGTATAACTATCTGAACATTAAGAAAATCATCTTGATTAAAGAGCTATTAGATGACGGTTTTACTTTGGATGCTGCAGCAAGGAAAATGGAACTGCGAATTGCAAATATTAATCAGGCTTTTTTAAAGTTAGCTGATCGGTCGCAAAATGAGGACTAGATTCGGATTAACCTTATGAATATCTGGTCTACCTATTTAGAAATCTGCCTAATCTGGACTTTCATAACAAGCTGGAGTTATTGGAAGGCTTTATACCCTGGGCAGATTCGCTTCCGGAATTCTGTTATGCAAAGAAAACTCATAAGAAAACTGAGGAAGAAACTAAGCAGTATGGCCATGACAAATATTAGCTACATGATGGATATGACGAAATCCTTTCTATAGAGAAATTGACTGCATAAAGCAGTTAAATAAAAGTAAAAACCCAGAGCCTATTATCGCTCTGGATTACTTTTCGTCTCTCTTCCCCTAAACAGAAATTCATCTACTAATTCCGAGGCTCTTCTTTGCGATTGCTCATTAAAGTTTTTCGAAAAGGGATCACTAAAACCATGTTTTCCGTCTAGCACACTGACATTGACGGACTTCTTTTCTTCAAGAACGCTCGTCAATTCAGAAACATTAAATGACTTTTCCTCTTTTGCGAAAATAAGCAGCGTCGGGCATCTGGGAGTTATAGTTTGATAATCTCTTATTCGAGAACCATAATAGCCAATAACTTTATCTGCAGTATTTTCTTTTTCGCTGCATATCCATGCTGCGGTTGCCCCAACACTAAATCCTAAAAGAACTATGTTTTTGTAGACTGCTCTTGAGTTAATGAGTATTTTTCCAACTTCATGTACCATATACGGAAAACCAACATAATTAACGAAGTATTGGTAAGCTTCTTCTTCTCGATTGTAATGGAAATATCCTAAATCAGACTTGATAAAATTTGGACATAAAACATCGTATCCTGCTTCTGAATAATGTTCGCAAACCCATTTAATATGGGGGTTAATTCCATATATCTCATGCAGAACGATTATTGCAGATTCATTGCCTCTCATATTATTCAGCATCAAACAATTCTCCGGCCTGTTTTTAATAATTTAAGTTACAATTTCCTATCTTGTAAATTCAACTTACTTTTTTCCCGTTAATTCCTTCTGGTACGCTTTCCAGCCTGGGCACCATCGAGTATGCCAGCGCCAGAATTTCGCTAAAAATGAATTTGGCTTCTGTTCTGCTTTGATACGCATCTTGCAATTTTCGCAGTTTGAACTCATTTCCGACCCTCCTTGATCCCTCATCAGAGGTCTTATCCGTAAAATACGTGTCACTCCAATAGAATGATTCGATGTTTAGCTGGTCTATAAGATTACATATGACCAATTATCTCACATCCCCTTTGCAAGAAATGTCGAAATTCTTGACTAAATCAGGACAAATCCTATTCAAATCTCGCACTCAATTTTGCTGCCGTCAAACAGACTAACTAACTTTTTTTAAATTTAAATAATAACCTCAAAAATGAACATCCTATTTATATAGGAGGTATTCTAATGAAGGATAGGACTATATTAAATTCAATGACCATTTTAGGAATAACTGGAAGCATATTTTTCTTATTAAGGAAAAAAGGCCAGTTAAAAGACTGGTTTCTAATCTATTTTATAAAAACTTTAGTTTCAACTATTATTGATGGGCCTGTTATAAAGCGAGGCTATTTGAGATATCCCTATCGTTATTTCTCCAATTTTTTTGATTCAAACATTGTATTTTTATACATACTATTTCCTTTATCATGTGTCATCTATAATCAATTCACTGATAAAATGAAACCATTAAAAATGTTCTTAAGCGTATTTCTTTTTAGTGGACCAATGACACTTCTAGAGAATTGGCTTGAAAAGAATACGAATTTAGTAAAGTATCATAAAGGTTGGAATAGCTATATTACGTTTGGCGTTCTTTCATTTACTTTTATATTAGTTAAAGGATGTATTGAAGGCATTAGATTTTTAGATAAAAAAATGAGCAATTTAGAAACCTCTAATGCAAACTGACTTGAAATCACAATTTGAGATTAGCCGTATGTTTGAACAAACCACTAGTTCTTCATTACCACGCTGATTACGTAATCTGGGATTGGCGCTCGACAGGATTAGTGAGGTAGCACCTAAAAAGAATTCAACATTCTCTCAACTTTTTGAAAATCAATAAATCGGCTTTCTCTAAGAACTTCTCTGCCATCATACATCATGAGAATCGTTGGTACTGTAAATACCAGTAATTGCCCTGCAATTTCTACATGATCATTGATATCTATTTTTATGACCTTGATTGAGTAATCATTAATTAGATTCATTAACTTTGGAAAAACAGCATGGCAAACATTACAGTCTCGAGAGCTGAAATAAAGAATAACCTGTTTCTCTTCTGCCATGAGCTGTTCGAGATGATCATACGTTTGAATATGACTATTCGTCATAATGTTCATATTTGGTTTTTCCATCTTAAATCCCTAGCCTTTCTTCATAAATCTTCGCTCCAAATGGTATCAGACCTAGTTTAGCAAATTTAAAATGTTGGAGCCCAAAGGGAATACCAATAATCGTTAGACAAAAAAGCAGGCCAATAACTAAATGAGCTACAGCAAACTCCCAGCCAAAAACGATCAGCCATATGATATTACCAATAAAATTCATTGTCTTCCTCCATTCATATGAGTCTCAGCTCCTATTATTTCCACCACTATCCCCTATTTCCTGCATATAGCAGTCAAATAAAAGCAAAAACCCGGTGTCAGCCAATGGCTAGCACATTATTCAAGTTATTTTTATACTTATATATTTGTGTATAAACACAAATCGCCGATCGAAGTTCCCTTAACCTTAAACAAAAACGCTACCTCAGCCAAGGATTGTACTGTTTCTGTTTACCCTGTTGGTATCCGAAGCGTTAATGAAAGTAACGTAGAGAAGGTGAGTATTCCAACTAAAACTAAACTTATAACTTTTAAATAAAAGTAAAAATCCAGAGCCTATGATCGCTCTGGATTGCTTTTATAATTAATTCTGATCGACAACAAATTTGTTATTGATCCCCGAGGTTTTAGGGAACTGATCAAAAATTGCTTTTATTTTGTTATTGACTTTATCGATAAGCGCACTTACTGCCGCCCCATCCATGGGTTCTCCCGCTTCCAGGCGGCTTAAGTTTTCCTCAAAGCAGTTGACCAACAGTTGATTGACGGCTTGATAAATACTTCCCACATCCGAAGGTTCCTGCAGCTTGCCCTTCCAGATATCATCCATTCTAACAAAGAAATAATTAGTAATCTGTCCAATGATTTCGGCCAGGCGCGCCACTTCCGGTACCAAAAAAGTCGTCATGCCTTCATAAGTAGTGCCTCTAAGGATGAGACGTTTCTCCTGCTGCAAATCCCGGTATGCTTTAGTACCCTGAAGGATAATCTGGGGATGATACAGCACATTGGCGGTGATAAAAATATTTTTTAACAGAGAATTTCGCTTGAGAAATTCAAAATTAGTGCGAATATCCACCAGCGTGGAATCCGGCTCAAACATAATAAAGCCGACATTTGGCTCAATGCCATGGCTGCGCAGGATGCGCAAGGCGCTCTCGTTTTGTTCAACAGTTGTCATTTTATTCAACCGCCGTAACGAATCATCACGACCGCTTTCCAGCCCAATCAATAAATCCTCTAAGCCAGCCTCAACAAGAGCTGCAATGCTATCCTCATGAATATCGTTAACCCGGGCTTCAATGCCAAAACGAATTTTTCTTTCTTTTAACAGCCCTGCCAGCTTCATAGCGCGCTCCTGACCTGCTTTACCGGGACCAAAGAAATTCGGATCTGTAAAGTAAAATTTCAGCGGGCCGTATTGCGCTATGATCCGATCTATTTCCTGCATCACGCGTTCCGGGCTCTTGGCCCGCCAACAAGAACCTTCGCCGTAATACGGATTGATATAACAAAAGGTGCATCTCCCGTAGCAGCCCCGGCTGCCTTCAATATTCACCTCTCCGATCTTCATCATCGCCGCAGTACGAATGGGATCCGGCAGGGCATCGAGATTGCGATATGCCTCACGACGCTGCATCTGGATCTGTCCGGCTGCATCCACACATGCCATCCCAGACACCGGTACCCCGGTTTCCAACCACTCGGCAAAGGTTTGCTCCGGCTCACCGATGATCAGTCCGTCAAACTGTGGGCATAACTGAAGAATTTCCTGATAGGCAAACGTGGGATAATACCCGTAGCCCACAATCTTCTCCACCAAACCGTCTTCCTTTAGACGTTTGAGAAATGAAAACAATTGCCGGTTGTTTTCCCAGTTATAAATCAAATGGACACCCAGCACGGGCGGTGCAAATTCAAGGATCTGCTGAGCAACATCCTCGTATGTCAAGTTATCTAAAAATCCTTCGGCAATCTTGATGTCGTGCCCCATGCTGTTCAGCATGCCGGCGATACAGCCGGTAATCAGGCTGGACGCTAAAGGGGTATTGGCAATGTCATTGCATCGGTCAGGCTCAATCTGCCGGGGGTGCTCCAAGAGAAAAACTTTCATATCAACTCAACCCTCCACTCTTTGCCACATAAATACATTCTTCTTCATATGATAGGTTTCTAAGGTATATCTCAGGGTCTCATGTTTTTTCGGGTTATAGTAAATCGGATATAGCAAATCCGTTTCCTCAGTTATCTCTCCCTGGCTTCTAGCTATGGCTTCAATCGACGTCCCCGGCATAACCCTGACATTATTCAAAACAATGGCCCCCAGATTTCGATTCGGCTTGTGAATCTCATACAATTGATCGATCAGCGCCTTGCCCTGTTCAATTGTCTCGATATTTTCACCCGGCACATTGGTCATGAAATGGTACATAACCACCACCTCGGTTTGGGCCGTCAGCTCTGCGGCCCTGAGTGTATCCGCTACTTTCAGATTTTTCTGCAGCACATCCAATGAGCTCTGGCATAAACCGTCCGGTGAAAAGGAAAAACAAATGCAGCCAGATTTTTCATAAAGCTTCACCTTGTCCAAATCCAACACATCTTCCCTAAAGAAACCAGTCCAGGTGACCTGCAGTTTTCTTCTTAAGATTTCCTCGCAGATTTCCTCCAGATGACCAACAGGCAGATTGACCACTGGATCATTGAAATGAAAATCCCTCAGTCCGTATTTAGCTTGCAGCATTTCCATCTCATCGACCACTTCCGCCGGATTGCGGCAACGCATGGTCACTCCTTGAAGCTGAGGATAAACACAGTAAGAACACTTCAAAGGACAACCTCTCTTGGTTTCAATGCCAAATGCCGGCACATAGTTATTAATATCCCGATACAAGTCGGGGGGCAGCAAATCCCGGTTGGGTACAAGATAGTCTTTAAACGTAAAATTTGAGGCTGCCGGATTCACGATCACTTGGTTCTTTTCCCGGTAACATAAGCCCGGGAGTTCTCCCGGTTGTTCAAAATTTTCCAACAACTTTGGCAAACTATATTCTGCTTCCCCCTGGATACCATAGCGAATTTCCGGAAGTTCTTCCATAATGCGCTTGGGAAACAGCGAAAAACCAGTTCCACCCACAATAATAGGGGTCTTCGGCAAAATTGCCTGCACCAGTTTCACCGTAATGACAAAGGGCGGGATCAGGGAACTGGTCTTATTCGCCAAAGGATCGATATTCCTTAAAGATAATCCCACGACCTCCGGTTGTTCGGCCAGAAGCTTAGCTTTTAAAGCCCCATAGGCATCAGTTTCCAGATTCATGTCCATCAGAACCACCTGGTGACCTGCCCGGCGAAGATGTGTTCCCAGGGTAACAATGCCAATGGGATATACGCGCTCAGATGTAAGGCTTTCTACAGAGGGCGTCTGAACCATAAGTATCTTCATCTGCGTCACTCCAATAACAGTAATGCGAAATATTTAATATAATCATCTTTTTCCGGTCGTGTTTCTAGGGAAAGTCCAGCTCTGCGAACCGTTTCGTAAACATCAATACCGGAGGACTCCATGGAAGGCCGTGCATTTTTATGATTTTTACAATTATCTCTACCGCCGCATTCCGGGCAAATACTGCAGGGACCCGCCCACAGCGAAAAGGCTCGATAATAGCCTGTTTTGAAGGCTGTATGTTCTGCTTGCAGCACCATTCTCTGAAAATCACGGGTTGGCGGCACACCCTGCAACAGCAAGCACTTAGAATAATCCTTCAGCATGGCTTGTGTTTTTTCAGACTGAATTGAATTAGGAGGACAGTGAGGAAGGCCAAAGCCATCGCAGCCAAATTCACACTTGAGTCCTACCCACTCCGGTACGTGAATGATATCCGCCTCAATCGGCTTCACAACCTCAAAGCCCAAGGTCTGTATTTTAGCTGACAATTGCTGCAACTCAGAAATACAAAGCTCTGCCAGTTTCGTCGGCTGCCTGGCCGCTATTAGAACTGAAGTATCTGATTCCAAAGGAATCAACTCCGTTACCGTCAAACCTGCATCTATTAGTTGCTGCTGCACCCAGGCCGACGAATAAACTTTGCCGTTATAGGTGTTTACCAGCATATTCAGATCCGATAAAGCTGCCTTGGCTGAAGCATGTTCCATGAAAAAATCATGAACGATTAACAGACCATCCTCCGCCAAATGGGCAGCGGCTTCAGAAAGCACATACCCAGTTTCTGCCTCAGCAAAGGCATGAACAATGTTGGATAGAATCACCAAGCTGTATTGTTTTTTTGGCAGTTCCCATGCCTCCAGGATATTGGTGGGCCGATATTGTATGCGGTCTGCATAAGCCTTTCCGGCATGAGTTTCTTCTGCATAGTCCAACACCTGTTCCATATCCAGCAGGGTCGCTTTCGTCTCTGGAAACTTTTTTAGAAATCCGGTAGAGAAAACGCCTAAACCTGAGCCAACATCCAGAATCTCTCCTTGCAGCTTGATCTGAGAAAAAATCGGCAAAATCTCTTCAATTTTATTCTTAACGATGCAGTCCATCGCCCGACAATAGCGGCGAAAACGTTCTCTGACAGCTTCTTCGGGCTCATCCATTGGTGGAAACAGCACCCGGGTGCCTTTTTCCAAACATTGATTCATGCTTTTCCAATTCTCAACTAGATATTTACGCCAAAGAATGGAATCCCCTTGATAAGTCTCAGAGCCCTGAACCAGATATTTTCGGGAGAGTTTTGTATTTGTACAATATCCATCCGCCTCAAAAACCAGTCCCAAGACTGCCAAGACATGTAGATAGCGTTTTAAACTTCTAAAATCATAGTTTAAGCCATTCGCCAGCTCCACCACGAGTTTCCCATTGGGCTCCAACAGAGTAAAAAGCCCTTGCTCCACCGCTGTAAAGAGCACCTCCGAATACCAATAGCCGGTAGCCAGATCTTCCAAGTATTGCGGGTTCATATCCTGTGGATCATGCATGGACCATACCCTCCGTATTTTCCGGTCCCGTAACCCCCGCGTCCGTAAACGTCAGCATTTTGTAAATAACCCGAGAAGCGGTCTCCACAATATTCATGGCCAGAGCCGCCCCAGTACCCTCACCTAAACGCAAGTTCAGATTTAGGATCGGCTTTAGACCTAATACTTCCAGCATATATTGATGTCCTGGTTCCATGGATTGATGGGCTGCGATCATATAATCAACGGTGTCGGGCGCCAAATTTTTCGCTACCAAGGCCCCGGCTGAAGATATCAGTCCATCGACTACCACCGGCACGCGATAATACGCTGCACCCAGAATCAATCCAGCAATCCCAGCAATTTCGAAGCCTCCTACCTTGGCCAGCACATCCAAGGCATCTTTTCCATCCGGTTTATTTATAGCAATCGCCTTTTCGATGACCTTTATTTTATTCTCCAAGGCACTGTCATTGAGACCGGTTCCCCGGCCAGTCACCTGCCGGGGGGATCGACCGGAAAACGCCGCCAGAATGGCGCTGCTCGGTGTTGTATTTCCGATTCCCATGTCTCCCGTACCCAACAGTTCAATGCCGCTTTTCATCAATAAGCCGGCAACTTCAATTCCTGCTTCCAGAGCTTGGACAGCCTGCTCCCTCGTCATAGCCGGACCTTTGGCTATATTTTGCGTACCATAGGCAACTTTATAGGAAAGTATTTTTTTTTGCTCCACCAAAGAGCTGAGATCCACCGCTACTCCCATGTCCACGATGGTCACACCGACCCCTGCCGCTTCGGCTAGAACATTGATTGCTGCGCCGCCAGCGACAATGTTATTTACCATCTGCGGAGTAACCTCTTGGGGAAATGCACTCACACCCTCCGCTACAACGCCATGGTCTCCAGCCATCGTCACCACCATTTTCTTCGCCACGGAAGGCATCATGCTTTCTTTAATGCCCGCCAACTGCTCGGCCAAATCCAACAAACACCCTAAACTATCACGCGGAATGGCCAGATCATCCAGCCGTTTTCTGGCCTTTACCCGCCAGGCCTGTTCTACCGGTCTGATGCCGGTTAAGACTTCTTCTAAAGATAATTGCATCATTTCACTCCTCTCAAAACTTGAACAATGGTAAGAGAACCATCATCATTAAAGTTAATATTTCTATCCATTCATTGGCTGCACCCAAAGTGTCACCCGTGATCCCGCCGAGTTTACCCTTGATAAAGCCATAAAACAGAATCACACCGATTAGACTGACCCCTAGGAGGATAACTCCGGACATTTTTAACAGCAGGCAGCCTACTCCTACCGCAATGATTGAGTTAACAGCCAGCTCCCGCCAACCAACGTAAGCGGTAAATGAGCCAGTTCCGCCGTCGCTTCTTGCATAGGTATAACGAGCAGCCCCATAAACCTGCGCCCAGCGCCCCAGCGTTGGTGCCAGTACCAACGCCATCATCTGTGAGGTCTGATCCAGTTCACCTAACAAAAGGCACCTCAGTAATACGACCAGTACCCCTGCCATCACCCCATGAGAGCCGACCCGGCTGTCCTTCATGATTTCCAGCATCCGCTCCTTGGGTCGTCCGCTGAAAATACCGTCAGCCGTGTCCATTAACCCATCGCCATGCAGATTCCCGGTCAATAAAATAACAAAAATGATTGCACCAAGATTGGCCACTGCAGGAGAAAATCCCAAACAAAGCACATAATGCAATCCGGCAGCTGCTCCGCCTATCAATAAACCAACCAAGGAAAAATAGGCCATGGACCGCGCCATCACCTTATCCCCCTCCATGCGGTCAATTGTAATAGGAATTTTGGTTAAAAATTGTAATGCTAGTAAAAATTCCACTTCCATCACACTTCTATCTTTAAAAAATAAACAAAAAAGTCCGCATCCAAAACGGGTGCGGACTTTTCCTTCATCCTCACAGCTGCCAGCTTATTCACGAAGCTAACAACGAAATCTTACAGGCAGGTCTCCTGACTCAGGTTCATTGCAACATTGTCCCTTCCTCCAAAAAGAGTGGTCATGACAATTGCTCCCCAATACAGTGGCGGGTCCGTCCGGGAATATCACCCGGTTCCCTATTATCCAACAGATAGTTGGCACCTGTAAAAAATTATAAATTTGAGATAAGCATAGCTTAATTCAATGTTTCTGTCAACTATGTAGAATGATGGGATTATTACCATTTTCTCAATTTTGCAACTATGATTTTGAGAGTGACAACCTTCTTCCGGGCTTGTACCAAGAATCTTACGCGCGTAAGATTCTTGGTACAAGCCCGGGAAGGTCACGGGAACCTGGGCAACTCTCCCCTGTTTACATTTTCCACAGCAGTTACATACTCTGGCTTTACCTCTTACAACAAACTTGACATGACAGGGTAATCTATCTCTTCCCCCGTTCCGCCAGCCATAGGCTTTAATCCGGTTTTAATGAAAGACGATCTGAAAATTGAATCCGAACCGTAACGCTGACGAATGAGATCAATAGCCCGGTCAAGACGCTTTTGTTTTTCACTATATTCTTGGAAGAAAGCCGTTTGAATAAAATCGTTTCCACATAATTCCGATACACTGACACCCATGTGCCGCAGAGGATGTCCCTGCCATAGTTCATCAAAGAGCTCACAGGCAAGTTGATGAATGGCCTTAGTGCTATCCGTGGCCGTATAAAACTTGCGCTGATGGGAGCAGTGATAAAATTCGTGGGTCCGGAAAGAGATAGAAACAAGTTTGGTACAATAGCCGGCATCACGGAGTCTGGCGCTAACTGTTTCCACAAGGGACAGGAGCAAAAGGTGAGCCGACTGCCGGTCCATAATATCAAAAGCCGTGGTGGTAGAGTTACCCATGCTTTTGATGACGGGATGCCGATTAACACGAACCAGAGAAATATCACGGCCATTAGCATAATTCCAGACAAGGCGGCCGTGGGATTTGAGAAAGAGCTCCAACCATTTCGGATCGGAGTTGGCCAAATCCCCTATCGTTTTAATACAGCGATCCTGGAGCTTTTTCGCAGTAGCCCGGCCTACCATAAAAAGCTCTTCCACCGGCAGAGGCCACATTTTTTTCTCGACTTCTTCCGGGAACAGAATATGTACTCTGTCTGGCTTTTTAAGCTCAGAACCCATTTTAGCAAGGAGCTTGTTTGAGGAAACACCAATGTTAACCGTAAATCCCAGTTCATCACGGATACGATTCTTGATACTGTGAGCTGCCTGAACAGGATCGCCAAAGAGCTTTTTGCTCTCCGTAAAGTCAAGAAAGTATTCATCCACTGAATACTGTTCTACAAAGGGAGAGTACTCCCTTAAGATATCGCCCATAGCAGTGCTGCACTGCATATAGAGGGAGTAGTTGGGCGGAACGACAAGTAAGCCTGGGCATTTCATCCTGGCAGTGTATAAGGTTTCGCCGGTTTGGATGCTAAAAGCTTTTGCAGGGATGGATTTAGTGAGAACAATGCCGTGGCGGGTCTGTTCGTTGCCGCCAACCACGGAGGGGACGGTACGGAGATCAAGGGAATCACCATGTTGAAGACGGTAAACAGCTTCCCATGAGAGATAAGCTGAGTTAACATCAATGTGCATAATAATTCTGTTTTGCATACATACATTCGCCCCTAACCAGAACGTTTGTTCTAATTATATGCCGAATGTCGAAAATTTAATAGAGGAAAGTTTTGGAGACTAAACTATATCTCCATTCAACTCATCGTTGGGGATGAAAAAACGCCCCTCGCTGGGGGCGTGACAGAGGAGGTTAAGAGAAAGCCGGTCTATATTTCAACCGTTATGTCCGGATATCTTTCTATATAGACATCATAGAACAAAAATGTTACTGTTTCGTGACCTTGATATTTAGAATATGTGAACGCGGATAGGATTAGGAATAATCCTAAGAAATCCCCAGACACCCTCTTGTGGCCTTCGTTACTTCCTTTATCCAGTTTAATAACTCTAAAATATATCCTCTATTGCTATCAACATATGAATAGGTATTTTCTTGACCTAGCTTCCGATAGATATCCTCTACAACAGCCTCCGTTTCACCGAATAAATCGTGCGCGACCGCCATATTGGGCTCAGTAATCAGCGATAACAGGCAGAAACTCTTCGTTAAAAGATCGGCTAAATCCTGCTCAAGTTCCAGACTAAGAGGATGGATTAATTTCTCGCTTAAGGAAAATATCTGCTCGATAGCAACGCTCATTCTTTCCAACCTACATAATGGCCCTATATATTTCAAACGAAAATCATCCTTCGGTTTGCCCCAAGCATGGTCTTTGCGTTTTTTTACAACTAATGCTCGGGCTTCTTGCAGAGTCTCACGCAGTTCTACAATATCATTTCCAGTGATATAAGTGTTTTGATTCAGCAAAGAACGAAAAGAGCATTGATATAAATTAATAACTTTGATTCTAGTCTCTTGAAAACACCGTTCTACCTCAATCTGATAATGTGGCGGATAAATAAACCAATTAACCAGATAGGCTACGGCTATCCCAAGTGCCGTATCGATGATCCGGTTCAGTGAGTAGCTGAGTGGATGTCCGGCGTTGTTAACCATTATGGCAATAAACACAATACTGGCTATATTCATAGCTTCGTTCCAATGCATCCTTTTTAAGATAGCCAGTGTAATAATAAGTCCAATACCTATCGAAACCGGGTTATTGAATGGAGTTAGAGCAAAAAGATACCCTGTTATTGCACCAACGATTGTCCCTTTCATGCGGTTAATTCCCTGATTAAGAGAATCTGCTATGGTCGCTTGCATAGCGATAACCGCCGCAATTGCACTGTAAAAGGGGTATTCAAAGTGAAGTAAATTAGCAATCCAAATGCATATCACTACTGCTATCCCAGTTTTGATGATCCGCCAACCAAAATGTAAATGAAGTTTTACCATAGATCCAAAAGTTTCACCTCTCTATATATGGAAAAGCGCTGTCAGTTATCAAAACAGTAACGGCGCCATCCCTTATTGCAATGTTAATTTTAAATTTCCTCTTTGTCAATGATATCCAATCCCGCCATATACAGCACACCCCAAAGCTCTCCGGCCAGAATGGCCACATAACTCAGTTCCTTGAACTCCTTCTCCTGGGCTTGTACCAAGAATCTTACGCGCGTAAGATTCTTGGTACAAGCTCGACGGGTTACCCCTGCCCTCCAACCCTCTCCAGGTTTAACCCTCCGACTGAAAAACCGACTGCCGGCAGCATCTTAGCTGCCGGCAGTCTCCTCTTCACCATAAAGGGCCTTTAAACCGAAGTCCTAGTTTGGTATTGTGCTAATTTAGATTTTATCTCCCGCCGGCTTTCAAGTCCTAAATTCTTTATTCTCGCTAAATTTTTGTCTGAGAGTTCCAGCAGTTCCCGGACCGTTTCTATATTTGCCCTATAGAGGGCATTAAACGACCGCGCGCTTAGATTCAAAATCTCGATTCCGGGAGATTCAGCTAACCGGCGACAAATGCTCTCACATTTTTCGGCATCATTGATATTGGCGTATTCTTTTTGACAGAACTCACAAATATACAAAGTGGTTACTCTCACCTTCACCATCCACGAGACACCCTCTCCTACATTTTAAACAAGAACCATTTGCAAGTTTGCAGCTCAAACTTTAGCTCAAAGGGTATTAATTTCCCGTTAATTTCCGTCTGACAACGGTAAATGAACATCCGATTTCCAGCTAGCTTTTCCTCTGATATCGACGTCACCTGCTGGACTCTTATAACCTTGTCACCAAGCCTGCAGCGGATAGGATTAGGAATACCATCCTGAGTAAACCAGGCAATCATTTCAACCGGTTTCATTAATACTATCATATTAACCGCACTTCGCCCAGTCACCTGTGATGCACTCAGTACAACCTCCGATATGTATGAGTTTATTCCGACAGACCGGACATTGGTTATGAGCAATTAACCAGGCTTCACAGGGTTCCAGGCAATAGGCCTTCCGATTACAATCTGCGCAAACATCCTTCATTTTACTCGCCTCACAGTACATATATTTGCTAAAATCGAACTCATGTTCTTATTATATCCTTCAGTTCGTAGTTTATCAATGATTTTGTTTGCGTAATTATAATTAACTAAGGTCAAAGACTCACAACAGTTGGCTTATATTAGGTCAACAGACCGTACATACAGCATCCAGTTTGAAAATCGGCGGTTTTTGAGATGACTAATCTAGATTAGTCTGACCTCAAAACCGCCGATTTTTAATCGACTCATTTAATCTGCTTGTGATTCCGGAAAAACTCTTGACGGTACCCCATTTATATAACATGACACCTCAATGTCAGCGCTTAATTTCATGATATTAAACACAGTACAATACTGCTCTACAAGCTTTATCGCTCTGACCACTTTAGATTCCAAGCCTTCATTCACTTCTATATGATAGTTTAAAGCAATTTTCGAAAATAGCTTTGGAGGCTCGGATTCACGCTCTGCCTCTACCTCCATGCTAATGCTATTGACCTTAATCCTCATTTTTTCTATGATTTCCAGGAAAACCCCCTGACTGCAGCCGATTAACCCTGCCAATAGCAGATCTGTCGGTCTCGGTCCTTTCTCATCAATTAGCAAATTAATATCCTGATTAAAAAAAACGCTGTTTTTTTGGCCCCCTTGCCATACGCTTGATACCTTCTGCATCGAATATCCCTCCTAATATTTACAATTTTTACAGGTTAGTCTCTATTCAGATTAGTTTTTACTATTTGTTGTTGCCAATAATTCTTTTCACCAGTCAGAGCTATAAACTCACCTTCCTTTAGGCAGTAAATTTATCACTTAAGCTCTCATAATTCATATATAGTATAGAGCAATAAACATCGCTATAATTGTAATTTAAATTACAATTATACCCCAAATTTAGCTTCTACTGCTTTTCCGCCATGCACAAAGCAATGCTCCAAACCACATTTACTTTTCAAGTTATTGAAGATTGAGTTCTCAATACCCCATCGTGCTCTTATTATTTTAAACAATGTCTTGAGCGCCATATCCATACAAGTCGTTATAATCATAATTTGTGAATTTATATGTTTCGGCAATTTATCTCTTTTGTTTTTATAAAAAAGAACCTCCAAAACTCATAAATTTCAATTTCGGAGGTTTCAGGATTATATTTTATAGTATATATTGATACTAGTCTTCTTCCTCTGTAGTAGCATGAACTATTGATGAATATGCGCTTGTATCAGAACTGTTTACAGCCTTTACTTTATAATAATAGGTTGTATCATCTGACAAGTCAGTATCAGTATAACTTGTGGCTTTAACGGTATCAATCTTTGAGTAAGTTCCTGAAGAAGAGGTTGCTCTATAAATATAATAGGATGTCGCATCACTAACAGAATCCCAGTCTAGGTATATTTCACTGGAACTTTCAACTGTAGCGGTAAGATCAGTTGGGGCCGACAGAGAACTGTTCGAATTGTTAAATGTGCTCTCGACAAGTTGTGTCAGACGTTCAGTTAATTGGCTTTTCATTTCTGTGGCTTGAGTTTCAGTAATAGTGCCCGCCGTTACTGCATCATCAATAGCATCGCCTAGAAGATCCTCTAGCTCCGTCAAAAGAGTGGCTTCACTAACATCATAACTTTCAGCGATTTCAACCAAGTTATTGCCAGCTTGTAATTCATCAGTAATGGTTTGTTCCTCGACGTTTAGAATACTTGCAACTTGTGTAATGATATTAATTGGCGACAGTTGTTGACTAGGCTGTTGTCCAACTCGTTGTCCAGGCTGTTCTCCAGATTGTTGTCCAACTCGTTGTCCAGGCTGTTGCCCAAATTGTTGTCTAACTCGTTGTCCAGGCTGTTCCCCAGATTGTTGTTGATTAGAAATACCCAATTGAAGCCACATATTCAACAGCCTCTGATCGTCCATTCCTGTTTGAAAGCCTATCATTTGCTGGGAGTTTCCTTGTATTGTGTCAGCATTTGCTACTGTTACATTTGACAGTACACTCCCCCCAAATAAGCACCCTACAGTTAAAGCACCAATGAATACTTTTTTACCAGATTTGAACATTAATTATTACCTCCTCTTAAATTATAGAGTAATAATAAACAGGACGTATGTAGTTGAAGTAAATAAAGTGATTAAGTTCTCCTTGAAGAGCTGGAGAAGGTTTCACCCACACCGAAATGGTCATTAGCCTTTTCCATCACTCGTTGCGAGACCAACTGAAAGCCCAAAAAGTGATTTAGCAAGTCTCTATAGCCAAAGAAACACAACGGTGCGCAAATTTACAAGGCTTTTTGACTCATTTAACTAGATGAAATTCGTATGTTTTGGGGTAGGGTTTAACCAAGTATACGAGTATTACTATTAACATAAATCCTATAATAAGTATACTAGAAATGATAATTATTCCCTGAAAAGCAACTGAATCTTTACTGAAAAGCAACTGAATCTTTACTATTCACCACCCTCATATAGCACTACCACGGTCTCCACGTGACCTGTCACTGGAATAATAACTTCATAAAATCTTCAATGAAGTAACACCAACGTGCGTTGAGTAGACAAAAAGATGTCGCGAAAACCCACTGAGGCCTTGGCGACATCTTGTTAACTAACTTCTTTGCATTAACACTTCACTAAGTTGATAGACATAAATTACAGAACTGGGTAGAGACTTTTTCGTCTTCGATAATTATCCAGTAATTCTTTGATAATATTTAGTGCTATTTCCAGTTCTTCCAGGGTATTTGGTGCACTGACAGCCAGCCGAATCGTTGGTTTTTCAGGTTTCGATCCTACATAGAATCGATTAGCAGATAAAATTTGAACACCTTTTTCTAATGCCAAGTATTCTAATTCAACATCATCATAGTTGCTTGGCAGCTGAAGAAATCGATAACATGAAGTTGGGGCCGGTAATACATCGTATCCTGTCATAATTTCATCAAAACGTTTATTGCGTTCTTTAAGCAAGCGGATTTTTTCTTCTTCTATGCGTTCATATGCCCCAGTTGATTGAAGAAGTGATACAATTTCCGAAGTGTATGGCGATGCCATCCAGATAATGTTGTTAAGTCCATGGGATAACTTCTCAACCAGAGATGACGGAGCAGCAATATACGATATACGAAAAGCCGGACTAATTGCTTTTGATGTACCCATTATAAACAGACTCTGCTCCGGAATATATGCGCTTACCGGCTTAATTTTCTTTTCCAGACTAAAGCTAAAGGTGGCGTCTTCTATAAGCAGTAAATTATTGTCTTCAATAACTTTCGCCAGCGCTTTTCTTCTTTCAACACTCAAGGTTACTGTGGTCGGATTGTGATAATCTGCCATTAAATAGATGCCCTTAGGTTGTTCCCGTTTACAGGTGGACTTTAAATCTTCAATATCCATACCCTGTTCATCTCCCAATACAGGAATTAGAATAACACTCATATATGAAGCTAAACTTATTAAACCTGTATATGTGTATTCATCAACAACGATTCTGTCCCCTTTTTCAAAAAGTGTCATAAGAATAATAGCCAACGCATTTTGTGTTCCCGATGTAATGAGAATGTTTTCAGCCTCAACATTGATTTTATACTTTATTAGCCAATTAGCCGCAACATAGCGATGTTTAATATGTCCTTCCGGCGGACAATAAGTCATGGTTAAGCCATAATCCATGGAATCCCGGACTTGTTTAATGTGCGTTTCAATTAAAGGATTGCATTCATAAAGAGGGATTGCCATACCTAAACTAATCAAATCAGTATCTTTATGATCCGTTAATAATGAGATGGGTAGTCCGGGACTTGCAGCTATAAAGGTCCCTTTCCCAACAATACCTTTAACCAAACCTTTTTCTTCACAAATTTTATACGCTCTTGTAACCGTACCATGATTAAGGCCAAGTTGGTTAGCAAGTACACGTTGCGGCGGCATTTTATAACCACGCATCAGTATCCCTTTATTAATATCATCTTGTATTGCTTGCACAAGGGCTTGATATAAGGGGATATCATCCCTTGTATTTAGTTTCGGTATCCAGCTTATTTCGTTACCATATTGATCCAGTTTCATCGTATTACCTTCTTTTATCTCGATATTTCTAACAATTGTATCTCCTACAATTCATTAAATTTGTATCTAATACAATATAACAATTGTATTACTCTTATCAAGTGATTTATAATCAATTGTATCACTAGTTAGGAGGTAAAACGAGATGCTGCAAATGATAATTTATTCAATAACCATTATGTATACACCTGGTCCTGTAACTATTACCGCTGCCAATATAGGCTTAAACCGAAAATTCAAAGATGGCTTACCTTTTTATGCCGGTGTTAGTTTAGCTATTTTCGTCCTGTACATATTGATCGGATTCTTTGGCAGCCTGCTGCTTCCATCCCATGACTTATGGCCCATCAGCTTGATTGGCGGTATATACATGCTCTATTTAGCTTATAAAATATTCCTCTCTAATGTTGATTTAAATAAAGCTTTTTTTACGAAGATAGGATTTCGCGATGGCTTTCTTATGCAGATTTTCAATCCAAAGGCTATAATTGCTGTAATGCCTGTTGTAACCATTTATTTTCCTCAATTAAATATCACCGGGATTAAAATTCTTTACATGGCTATCTTTTTTACCCTGCTTGTTTTTGGGGCACCAGCTTTATATGCTATTATCGGCCAGTTTTTCTCCGATATTATTCAGAACCAAAAAGTGATTCTTTTCTTCAATAAGATAATGTCTTTAATCTTGACTTACATTGCCTTATCCATTTTATACCACGACCTATATTTGCGCTTTTTCTAATCACTGTGGTTGAACCACGCCCACCAGTTTAAAAAATCGGCGGTTTTGAGACGACTAATCCAGATTAATCAGACACTCAAAACCGCCGATTTTTCAATCTCCAAACACTAGTTCACCAGCGTAAATATTTTTCAAATGGTCATTTACTGCGACCTTCAGATTACCAATAACCGCATCAAACTTTTATTGACTTATTCCAAGTATCTAATGAAAACGGATTTTTTTGGCATTCCTCTAGAAACTTCTTAAACGATTCTTCTTCTTTCCTTTTTTCCTCTTCATCAATTGACACCGTCATTTTTAGATTCTTACAGGAGATGACACCATGATTCTGATATTCTTCAATCACCCATAAATGCTCAATGGTATTAATATCAAATTCCGGATCGTTAAACACCGAATCATCAAAACCTTCGGGTAACCTCTGGGTCATATAGTCATTAAACAGCAACACTTCCATATGAGTTTCAGCTTTTCTAAATT
Source organism: Desulfosporosinus orientis DSM 765 (assembly GCF_000235605.1). Classification (GTDB taxonomy): domain Bacteria; phylum Bacillota; class Desulfitobacteriia; order Desulfitobacteriales; family Desulfitobacteriaceae; genus Desulfosporosinus; species Desulfosporosinus orientis. The sequence goes on along the minus strand of NC_016584.1, from coordinate 2,555,445 downwards.
CAAGGCTGGTTAATTCTTCAAAGCTTTCAAGGCTATTCTGATCATAACTTTGAGAAATAATATCCTCTATAAACAATCGTACTACTTCATACGACAGAAATCCTCCATAAAATTCCAGAATCATGGATTTCATAGACTTTTCTATAATTCGAATCCTTGCTTCGTGAAAACTTGGCCAACTTCCCTTGAAATTTTTTATTAATTCATCCGAACCTTCTATCATTTCAGGAGCTATAATTAAATTCATTTCTGCCGGACCACAAGGAATACTGGGACGTTCCTCCTTATTATGCAGGTACATAAAGGCTTTACTATTGAAAAAAAGGATATAGTGACCATATTCATCTTTTCCTTTTTCAACGACAAAACCTTCCTGACATAGTTGATTCGCAAATTTCAGCTTATACTTATAGGCCATCCCGTAATTACCTGAGAATTCCTCGTCCAGCCAAATTCTGTCTGCTACTGCATAGATATTTCTTTGCACTGTTCCGGTACCGTCTTTATTGTCAGTAACTATTGTATGGCTTCTGTTTTGAATAAAGGATATGTTGTCCTCAGCTCTTATTACCTGCATGACTATTATTCCCCCTCTATTTTAGCAAAGGCCTTCATTATAATAAGCAGTAGTTTAGAGCATTTCCACTCTGGCAACTCGTTTGTTTTGAACCATATAGAGCCGTCTCAGCAAAGCGGCTGCATTGAAGCTGATTCCTGCAATCAGCCCGACCCAGTAACCAAAGGCTCCTAACAAACTGAAATGGGCAAGGAGATAACCTGCCGGCAAAGCCACTAACCAATAGGCAACCAGAGCTGTTATAAAGGGTACAGTGACGTCTTTATAGCCGCGCAGGATACCCTGAATAGGAGTAGCGATGGCATCGGAGAACTGAAAAAACAAAGCAAAGATCAGAAACTGTTGGGTAAGCTGAATAACCTTCAATTCCTTGGAGTATAAACCGGCGATCTGCTCCCGGAAGCTGAGCAAGATAATGGCTGTGAGCACGGCCATCACCAGCGAGCTGACAATTCCCAGCCGGGAATAAAGCCTTGCATCCTGAAAACGGTGAGCTCCTGCCTCAAAGCCCACCAGTATCGTCATCGCTATGGAAAAGCTCAGCGGAATCATGTAAATCATGCTTGCGAAATTCATCGCCCCTTGGTGAGCAGCGATGGTCGCGGTGTCAAAGGCACTCATGAGCAAAGTCACTGCAGCAAAGATGCTGGTTTCAAAGAAGATGGAAAACCCAATGGGAATCCCGATTTTCAATTGTTCACCCCAAGTTGGAAGGGAAATGGGATAGCCTTTGCCGAAGACATGATAGGCAGAAAATGCCGGATGACGCACTATTATCCAGATGGCAATCAGGATTAAAAACCAATAGGACAGCGCTGAAGCTATACCGGCACCCACGCCCCCCAAAGCCGGAAAACCGAATTTCCCAAAAATCAGGATATAGTTAAGCAAGACGTTGATAGGCAATGAAAGCAGCGCCATCAACATGGTAATCCGGGTTTCGCCCAAGGCGTCCATAAATGAACGCAGGATCTGATAAACGAAAAGGGCCGGAATTCCAAAGGCCAGTGCGATTAAATATTTGCGCGCGATTTCCCGGACTCCTGATTCAAGCATCATCGATGAAAGGGCCCAGTCCAAAGTCAGACTGCCTATTAAAATAACACAAACGGCAAGAATTATCGCTAAGTAGACACCCTGAATTACTTTGTGGGCGACTTCATAATTCCGTCTGCCACCGATTAAATGGGCCACAATCGGTGTGATAGCTGAAAAAACTCCGCCTAATCCGGTGCTGACCGGAACCCAGAGGCTTGAGCCTATAGCTACTCCGGCCAAATCAGAGGGACTAGCCTGCCCTGACATCATGGTATCAAAGAAGGTCATTGAGAAAAGTGTAACTTGAGTGACCAGAATCGGAAAAAGTATGATGAAAAACTGCCTGAGCTTTTCTTTAATTGAATGTGTTTGCTCCATTTCTGATAATTCCCTTCGTTAGGAACATTCGTCAGGAATATCCCGTCTGCCTGATGAACATTTTATCTTTACTTAAAATAACTCCCTAGACTAAAAAGTTTAGAAAAAGAATACTAATCCTAGTTATATGTCTTAAATAAATTGTTAACGTATTGGTCTTCCAACGTTTTTAACAATACAAAAGCAATTGCCAGGAACACAATGGGATATATGCAATTGATCGATATTATAGTGTTTTTCCCCATAAATACTTTTGTTAACATTACTACCGCCCACGCTGCCGTAAAACCGATGATAAATACTATTTGGGTTTTGCGATTATGCTTAGAGAATTCGAAGGAATTCCGAGTGAAATAACCATAAACACCAAACGCAATAACCACTGCCAAAAGGGATGAAATGAGAAATCCTGACGTAATTGGCATAGTGAATTGACCGAGCTTAAATATATTGATGATTGTTGAGGAGAAAAGAATCTCCACCAGATACAACGTACCAACGCCATAAACAAGGATGTACAACAATGTCAATGTTTTTTCATATAGTGTTTTCGTTCTGCCATTTTTCATCAGCTCGTTACATAATGATTTATAGTCATCACCAATAACGTCATCAAATTTTTCATTCCTCAATTGAGTTTCCAGGGCCATACCTGTGAGTTCTTTACGAATTATTTCAATATCATAGTCACATAAGTCCGATGATCTTAGATAGCACACCATATCCGTTATAATAGCATTGTTTTCTTTTGATAATTGCCTGTCTAGAACATTATTTTCTTTGCGCAGCTTCTCTAACTGATTAGCCATTACTTTCCCTCCAAAGTTAAAATCTTGCTTACCGCCACAGAAATACTCTTCCAATATGCTTCAAAAGAATTCAATGCTTCTAGGCCGTTTTGGGTTATAAAATAATATTTTCTGCTTGGCCCTAGCGGAGAAGGTCTAAACTCCCCGTAGATAAGGTCTTTCTTTTCCAGTCTTACAAGCAGCGGATAAATTGTACCTTCACGTATGTCAGCGAAACCATAATCTGTTAGTTTCAACATTATTTCATAACCGTAGGTGACCTCCAAACTGATAATCTTTAAGATACAGCCCTCTAATGTTCCGCGCATCAGTTGGGATTTATCAAACATAATTCTTCCTGCTTTCTTAGTTCCCATGCTAACTATAATGTGATACATAGTAGCTTGCTACATTGTAATACATAGTAGGGCCAATGTCAAAAACTAATAACAGCCATGAAGTCTCCTTCATAGCTGTATCTCAAACCTGCTCGGCACAAAAGACAAAGTCACAAAATCGGCCTCCCCTGGAAACATCTGTAAGCCCATGCTCAAGCCCCGCACAGCAAAGGTCGGCGGATCCAGATGATAGACCTGAATGAGAACCAACATTATACAATGCAGTTACTTACCCAATCCTAACTTGTATAAGTTTAATATCTTAAAGCTGAAAATGAGTCACATTTAGATAAAAAATATTACACAGTTTAATAAATTTAGGATTACCAGTTTTTTCTACGCCATAGACGTTGATGGGGCACAGACATCTACAAAGATTTTTTTAGACAATATATTGACCATGAGCGATTTTCTATACTATATTTTAGACAATATATTGTTTATTCATGTTAAGCAAAATACCTAATGGATGTAAAGGAGAACCAATCATAATGCAAATTGAAGTAAACGAAACAACCTCGATGGTCGATGACCAAATTCAAACCGTTATTTCAGGGCTAACCCCTTACAGCCGATTAAATATTCAATTGAAAACTACTCTGCCCTGGTGCCCAAGTGTCGAATTTTCCTCTTATGCCAATTACATTGCCGATTCCACAGGCATCGTCGATTTGAACACCGTTGCCCCAATTGAAGGCACTTATGAACATGCGAATCCGATGGGATTGGTTTATTCCCTGCAAGTAACTGAGCCTCTCAACCAAGACTTAGCAACTAATATTACCATCGATCATCCGATGGTTTTTCACTTCACCTTTGAAACCGATATGCAAAGGGAAACCTTACAGATAAAAAGATTATTTAAAACAGACGATATTATCGTGACCCCTATCTACGATTCGTTTAACGGTCGGCTCTTCCACAACGGTGACCCAACACGCAAGACGATTTTAATGCTCGGCGGATCCGACGGACAAATGGAAGCGCTTAGCCTATTGGCCGCACCGCTTGCTTCCAGAGGATTCACTGTCCTCGTCATCCCTTATTTCGGTGCAGAAGATTTGCCGGAACGACTTGAGATGGTACCTCTTGAATGTTTCGAAAAGGTCTTTCATTGGATTGAAACGAGCAACCTGACACAAATGGGTGATATCTATCTGCATGGAACATCTAAAGGCAGAGAACTCGCACTATTACTCGCTTCGCGCTATCCCCAAGTTAAAAAGGTAGTTGCCGTTGAACCGCACACCTATTGTTTTCAAGCTCTAAACGGCTTAATGAGCGGAAATCTCGTCTCTTCTTGGTCTTACGGAGGTGCTTCAACACCCTTTATTCCGGTCGAGAACAACATCTTTTTCGAAGAATTAAATAAAGACGTCGAAAACAACTCTCCGTTCGGATTTGCCAGTACTTATAAACGCGCAATTGAGAAAGCAACGAACCGTGAAGAAGCGCGTATTAAAATCGAAAATGCTTCGGCGGACCTTCTTCTGATCTGCGGTAAATCGGATAATATATGGAATAGTTATGACGGTTGTCTGGAACTCCTCAAAGCTGCCAAGTCAAATGACTATATTCAAGATGTCAAGCTTTTGGCTTATGAGGACATGGGGCACCCGTTGCCGATCCCGTATATTCTTCCCATCACCTTAACACTTCGGATGCCGATGCATGGCGGTATCTTCACTTCCGGAGGCACCGTTGAAGGCAACAGCAACGCTCAATATGATTCTTGGAAGAAGACGATTGCATTCTTTCAGGCATCTTAGCGTCACAACATTAGCGCGCACTATTATCTGTCTATGAAATTGCATTTATGGTATTATAAAAAGAAAGCTAACTAATCAGGCAGGATTCAAGAGGTTAATGCCCAATGGATTTTAACAAAGAGTTGAAAATATTACATACGATGGAGCAGGTTTTTGCCACCTTGATCGCTACATCAAATAAAGTGCAAATGGCAGGCGATGCATACTGTGATCCGTTGACATCAAGACAATATATGACAATTTTGGCGATTCTTCATTTGCCGGAAGATGAGACCACCTTTGTCAATATTGCCAACAAACTCGGTACCACAAAACAGAACGTCACCCAGATCATTAACAGTCTGCAGAAAAAGGAATTTGTAACTATCCTTCCCAGTCTGAAGGACAAGCGCGCCATCAACGTACGCATGACCCAAGCAGGACTTGATATTATGGTCAAATGCGCAAAAAACGTCACCGTCGATTACATGGCAGATATATTTAGGGGCTTTATCCAACAAGAATTGGATGTTTTATGGCAATTGCTGTTGAAACTCTATCATTTTGACGGTGTCAAAATGGACGGATTCGAAGAGAAGGTCCAGATCCCCAATACCTATACGGAAGAAGAACTTCGTGAAGGGCTTGAAAGATTTGAAAAAAGACGACGCAGTTAACCCTGAATTTGGATTAACCGCGTCGTTTTATTACGCCATATCATTATAAAAAGGCTTTCCTGGCCAACAGTTCCTCGTGGCTTCCACTTTCGATAATATCGCCGTCCTGCATGACCAGAATAAGATCGGCATTTTGAATCATGGACATATAATCCGGAAGTTTTAAATCCAGCCAAAAGTCTCGTTACATAAGGATCTTTACATAACAAATACGCTCTCGAGGACCGTCAAACTCGCAAAAATAAATGCCCTGCCAACGGCCTAAGAGCAATTTTCCATGATGAACAATGACAGTTTGAGATGCCCCTACAGTGCTTGTTTTTAAGTGCGCAGCAGAATTACCCTCAAAATGCCTATCGCTAGCCAGGTTCCATGGATAAATCTCATCAAGTCTCTGCAGAAAGTCCTTCTGTACATCCGGATCAGCATTTTCATTGATAGTGATCCCTGCCGTAGTGTGGGATGAATATATTACCACTAGACCTTCTTGGACATTTTCCTGCACCAGGAGTTTCTCTACTTCGTATGTTATATCCAGCATTTCGTCCCGTTTTCTAGTTTTCAAATGTATCTTATGAATCATGATTGCTCTCCAATCTATCTCATCACCTAAATACTAGACACTAGTATAGCCCACACTTATTTTTTCAAGTAGAACTTGTCTCCTCACTTTTCACCTGTTCTATAAACCAATCGATTAAACTCCGGGCTATACTTCCGGTTCTAGGTATCAGCGGAAGCTGATCCACATCAAACCATCCGGCATTCAAGATTTCATTTTCATCAATATTTATGTTCCCACCAGCGTATTCCGCTGTAAAACCAACCATCAGAGAATCCGGGAAGGGCCAAGGCTGGCTGCTAAAATATCTAATATTTTTAACTTCCAGGCCAACTTCTTCTCTGACTTCTCTTTGCACACACTCTTCAAATGTTTCCCCCGGCTCTACAAAACCAGCCAAAACACTATAGAAGTCGGCTTGAAAGCGACTCCCCTTCGCTAATAATATTTCGCGGTCTCTTGTAATCGCCACTATAATTGCCGGAGAAATTCTTGGATAGTTTACAAGCCCGCATGATGGACAAAGCTTAGCCTTTTCATCTATTTTGTTTTCTGTCCGAGCTCCGCACTGGCTGCAGTACTGATGGGTACGATCCCAATGTAGAATTTGATAGGCTTTACCTGCTAAGAAAAACAAAGCATCCGGGATCTTGCCAAGTAAACGATACAAGTCGCAAAACAACATATTTTCCGGAGCAACAATCTCCGGGGTAAGTTCTGCCGCATAATAAGAACGCCCCTCCACTTGGCCCAGGAATTGACTACGAACCAGCTTCTTGCTTAATTTAAAGAAATCAATCTCCGGTAAAGTAAATTCCAGCACTTTATCTTCTGAAATGAGTATTTTATTCCCTTTAAACAACAACCAATATTCCATTGAATCCCCATCAACTTTGCTAAACACTAAGCATCCTCTTTTCTTATGAAAAGCTATCTTCAATTTTACAGTTCTCTTTACCCCAATATCTGTTCCACCATTAATACTTCTTCTTAAGAATGGAAATTCCCTTTATATTTCAAATACCAAAAACGCCCAAAGCCCTCCGGTGCCCGTCCGTCACAGCGTCGAGAAGGCCTCTGTTTATCCTCCGTTTATATTGGCGTGTTAAAATAAAAACAACTATTTGAGAACGGAGGCCTTGGCATGAATACCATCCTGATTGTTGATGATGATCCATATATCTGCGACAATTGCAAAGCGCGGTGATTTTACCGGCCCCCCCAATGGTCGAAGAAAAATATCTCTATAACAGCCGAACTCGACAAAGCCATTGTTTCCGCTGACGAGGAACTTCTTTCCCAAGTCTGGATTAATCTCCTGCACAACGCCATCAAATTTACGCCGGAGAGTGGTAGGATTCACATTACCCTTGCCACAAAGGTTGGGAAAACGATCTGCGCCATTGCCGACAACTGCATGGGTATCTCATCGGAAGATCAGATCCATATCTTTGAGCGCTTCTACAAAGTGGATAAATCCCGATACCGCTCCCTTGGCGGCAATGGTCTGGGGCTGTCCCTTGTAAAAAAAATTGTGGAGCTGCACGGCGGTATTGTGAGGTAGAAAGCGTGCAAGGAAAAGGCACAACCTTCATCGTCACCCCAAGCAGAAGGCTGCATCTCCCGTCTTGATGGTATGTTCCATCGTTAGTCTGACTTGCTCTTCATTTCCGAAGGTCAGCATGTCATCAATTTGTATAGCCGTTGTAAAAAGATAGAACGGTCCTCCGGCTTTGGCGATTTCCTCAATGACTAAAATCTGAGTCAGGATATCGGCCGGTGTACCGCCGTACTCTTCAGGAATCCCCCAACAGAGAAAAACCGTTGTCAACCAAAGCCTTATCCAATTTAGCCGGATACTCGTGTTTTTTATCACATTCTTTGAGATAGCTTTCCGGCATTTCCCTTTCTACAAGCTCTCTGAGACTTTCAGCAGAAGTTCCTGTTCTTCCGTTTTTCTGAAATCCATGATTAGTCCTCCTTTTATAATGAGTTGTAATGATTTATTATAAGTTCCCATCAATTATCCCTTGATATTGCAAATCCCCAAGCCCATACTCAGGGAAAAGCGCGAATAGTTCAGCCATAAGATTCTCTTTGCCTAAATTGCTTCTGATATATTTTAAAATCGGGCTTTCTTCTTCCATATAGTTTAAATACATTTTTATTGCTTGATAGGTTACAGGCAGCACTTTTGAATCAGGCATTTTGTGTTCACATAAAACAGCCTCATAGATATTAACATATCCATTAATATCAATCTCAAATGCATCTGGAAACATTCCTGAAATTCTTTCAAGTGCCATGCAAAAAAGAACATCACCTTGATATTTAATCTGTTCAAGATATGCTAAAATTGTAATCAAATTTATTTGACAAAACATATCATCTCCAAACCATAAGACAATAATATCAAATTCTTTGTTAAAAATAGGTTTTAAAGGCTCCAGCACTATCCTATGATACTCAGCTTCTGTCGTTTTTAATGAATTGACTCTTTTTTCTATGAAAGAATCTGAAAATATTTCGATAGCAGTTTCTCCCCAGCACATTGCCTCATTAAATGGTACATAAGTTTGTTTTTCATTAATTAGTCGACTCTTTTTAAATTTCTTAAGCATATCCAGTCCATTGAGAACGTGAAGAATGTTAACCGGATATTTTTCTTCAATTCTCACTTGAAGATTTCTGACTATATTATTCATAACTCCATTTCCTTCATTACCACAAATTATTGAAGTTCTTTTTTTATATGTCACCTGAATTGGTGATTTAGTACGTCGATATTTATTGGGTGTTATACCGAACATATCAGCAAAAGCTCGGGAAAAAGCTTCCTGCGAGGAATAACCGTATTTTATTGCAATATTGATAATGCTTATTTGTGTGTTCTTAATATCTTCTGCCGCACAAGTAAGTCGGCGCTTTTTTATATAACTTTTCAAAGTTTCGCCAAAAGCTTGATGGAACAGCACAGAAACATAATACGGTGAATACCCGCAGTATTGCGCCACATCACTTAAAGAAAGATTTCCTGTCAGATTTTCCTCAACATACAGAACCGCCTTTTCAATCTCAGATTGCATCATGAGACCTCCTCCTCCTGAGAACAGGATACCATAATAGTAAGGATTTATTTTGATATTAATTGGGATACAAACTTTTTCCTCAGAAATCCCAGCAAACTATCATCAAATCCATGCAGCAAATGATCGAGCAGAGATCAGAGGATAAGATTACAGTGGCTTTAAAGGCAATTTTGAAAAACGCGGAACTTCACAGCGAAATCCGCCTTGAAAAACTTACGCCTCGGATCATCTCATTGCCATGGGATCTGCTGCGGTCCGAACTTGATAATATTTTTATTCTTCTCGTTCATATGCAGGCAGGTATTGTCCAACAAAACAATACATAAAAAAACGCCCTTGTAGGGACGTCACTCATTTTTTGCTAGTTCATTCCCAATTTCAAACTCCCGCAAATACAGGTTTTGAGGGCAAAGGCCCGTCGCTCAGGCCTCCAGGTACTGAGCACCTCGCATGGAGATATTCTTCAATATCCCGGCTGGATTGAGTGAGGGCGGCAAGAGCGTTATCCCCGCCGACAGTTTCCATGGACATGGCCACAGCTACCATGGCTGCGGCCCACCCTTCCGTATAGCTCTCCACCTTTTTCAGTTCCTCCTCAGGAAGGCTATAGCCTCTGGCCTGATAAAAGCGGGAAATTTCTTCTTCCTGAAAACGCAGATCTTGTTCCCCAGCCACTGAGCCTGCCACTTAATCCGCTGCCTGGCCAGGTCCAGTTCCGGCTCCCTCCGCCTGATCAGAATCAGGTGCATTTTAACAGGCAGATAGTCTATCAGATAGGATAGACCTTTGAGAATCGAGGGCTCGCTGATCTCATGGAGATCATCCAAGACCAGCAGGAAATCCGTGGGAGCCTCCGCCAAGCGGTCGATGAGGATGTTGAGGTGGATATGGGCTTTGACCATCTCCGAGGAAGCCAACACATATTCTGTGTCTTTGGCGATGCCGCCGACCATTTTGTCCAGGGCAGCGCCAACATACCGCCAAAAAGTCACAGGCTGATTGTCTCCCCCGTCCAGGGACAGCCAGGCCCAAGGCAGGTCGCATTTACCCAGCCACTCCAGGACGGCGGTGGTTTTTCCGGAGCCTGCGGGGGCGGTGACCAGGGTCAGATGGCATTCCCGGACGCGCCGGAATTTCCTTTGCAGTTTTTCTCGGCTAATGATCTTTTGGTTCACAACCGGTGCCTGAAGTTTAGCTTTCAGCAATGCTCTGCCCCCTTATGCCCCTGCCTTTGGGCTTAGCGTTTCATCTATTATTCTCTAATGTGAACTTCTTCCTTTATTATACAGCACATGGGTCAAATATTGAACGTTAAAAAGCATCGGCCTTCATTCAGCCACCTATTCATACTATATCTCTAAACTATCCAGTATAGCTGCTGCCTGCTTTATCAAATCCCTCTCCTTTGCCGGAAGCTCAGCCAGGAACTTTTGCAAACACTGGCCTAGTCCAATTTCCCTTACCCTTAGCTCATATTGATCTAATGCAGAGGGCATCGGATGTTTTTTAAGCAGCGCTGCTATTTCAGCAGGGTTTAACTCCCTAAAAATGCTGAGAATTTCTTTTTCACTGAGTTCTGCATCCAGTAAAACATCCTCTAAATCGGCAAGAGAATGTATTTCACGTTTGATCAGGGCTTTCTTGTCTGTCAGATAGCGGCATTGCCTAATTTCTTCTAATACCTTACGATAGTTTTCATCCTCCATCTTCTCTCCAAAGGAAAAGACGAGCTTTGGGTTATTTTCCGGATATTTGGGGAGGATGAACACACGGTCCAAGGTTTGCAGCCGGACTGCGTTTTCGATTGCCCCAGCAATTTGAGGCAGACTGCCCCTTAGATACCTTTCTAAGGGCTCGCTCAGCTCCAGCAGCCCGCTCAGTTGACCTACGGATTCCCTGAGAATCCCCTCGATTTGAGGTCTTCTTTTGCCACGAAACAAATCATTGAGGATTTGGAGGGAAGAAGGCACCATCTCCAACCTGCGGATATCCCTGCCGGAAAGGATGCATCCCATAGCCGCAGCTAACACCGGCTCATAAATATTAACGAGGAGCTGTTCATAATGTTCATCGCAGCCACAAAGGAGATGATGAATATCCTCTGCAGAGAATTGAAGGCAAAACAGATTTTCGTAGTAGATGCACTCTAAATACTTCTGAATAAACTCAATCCCAGCCAACCGTTCCAGCCGGTGATGAACAGGATAGTCTGCCGTGATATGAATTTCCTGTGCGGCAAATTCAGGGTAATACAGTTTGAAAAAACCCTTTATGCCGTCCACAATGGTGGAATGGTAAAACACATTTTCCGTTTGCAGCAAATGACTGATAATGGAAGAGTGCAGGATTTTAGTTGACTTTATCAGTCCGTCAATACCCTCACGTCCCTTTTGATAGAGAGGGGAGATGCCGTCTTTTTGTAGTGCAGCCACTGCTTCATCGGGGTTAGGATAGGTCTTTAACCCTACACTGATGGTGAACATAATGGAGGTTAGAAGACTCTGTGCTCCTTCTACCGGGATCGAGGTGCTGCCCCCGCTGTTATACCTCTCTGTTTGCTTTGCCAAAAGTGAGAGGCAGTCAAATTGTATTTTTTCAAGCTGTGTATCGGACAACATTCCCCACACATAGGCTTGCTCAAGTAAGGATTTGAAATAATATTCACTGCTTAATGTTTCCCTCTTGATTCTGCGGATCTTATCAATATCTGCCATATTCATCCTCCTCGTCCTCAGCCAATTGGACAGCATCCTCTGCATAATCCGGAGCATAGCCATAGCGCAAGTTTCGGGCAAGCTTATAGAGTTCCCGCCCCGCCAGCAGTTCAAGAGAGCCTTGGCATATTCCATTAAAAGCATTTTTCATATACTTGATCAAGTCGTCATCGCTGATCAGATCAAGAGTTTCGTTCTTGTAATAATAAAATGTTTCTAAAAGGTCATGCAAGGTTTCTTCATAGTTATGCCTTGAAAGATAAGGTGAGTCGCAAAATTCCTTGATTATCTTGTCAATTACGCCGCCGCCGAATTCAATACGGCCATTTCCTTTTAATGCATAGGAGCGGGTTTCAACCAATGCCAGAGCTTGTGCCTCTGTCAGAACAAGACCAAATTTCACAGTCAGGTCATTGCATTTCATGACTTCACTGACAGCTTGCTTTTCTGCCAGAGCGCCGCTGAACAAAGATAATTCAAAGGCCATAAAAAATAATCCTCCTAATTTAAAAAATAGGTATTGACAACACAAGCAAGATGTGATATGATATAATTAGTTTATTTATATACTGAATTAACTAAGTATTATACAATCACAATTCCTTATTGTCAAGATGAAGCAGACTATTTTTATGGTTTGCTTTTTTTATTTTTAGAAAAACATAACCCCTATTTTAATACTCGCGATCACTGCCGCAAACTCAGTGGTGGTGAAAGACGTTCCCGCATACCATATTGCTGGCAGAAACCCTTGCCAGACGCTCAAAAAAAGATTTGATGATAAACTTATTAATTATCTTCTCGCTGTTAATTGGTGGGATTAGCCTTGCAAAATATTCGCTAACCTTGAAACCCTGTGTAGTGGTGATCTTGAAAAAGTCAAAGAAATCAAGCAGCTTATTTTGAGCAAAATGGGAAACTGATGTACGCGTCAGCTTCCCATTGTTTTTTCATTGTCCTATAACTACCCTGTCGGGTATTCCCGCAGCAATAAGTGTTGCCGCAAATGTGACGGTTTATTTTACTTTGACACGAAGCAAAAACGGAATTATTAAATAAAACGCCATCACAGAGCTGTGATGGCACAGAGGGATACATTCCGGAGAAATATATGGTATAATCACCTCAATATTGAAGTTCGCATTGTTTATATAACCTCATTCTATTTTTCATCATACACCTCGAATAATTGAACGAACGGTTCATTTAATTGGATTATAAATCTATTCCTTTAGAATCGTCAAGCCGTTTGTTTTTCCTTAAGGGCCATGACCCAGTCCTGCCGTCTGCTTTTATAGGGGAAATTAAAAAGCGCATGCGAAGTTTTTTACCCTACACATGCGCTATGCTTCGTTATTTGCTGAATCCTAAACACCCAACCCCATCAACGGGAAAACAAACCGGCGTGAACAGAAAACGGCGACTTTTTAATTTCCACCTATTTCTAATTATAGATTTTTTGACGGGGATTGCAAGGACACTTTTTCAACACTCGATGATAGACTGGCATATCTTCGGCAACCGCAGACACAGCCTCAAGTTTTCCTTCACGAATCATTTCTTCTATACGGAATGCGACCCAGGGATCACCAATTCCAAGTTGATATTTACCAATCACCCGCCCGATAACCTTTGCCTCCTGAAATTCCTCACCTTCTGCTGCGATTTCACGAAGGATAAAGTCATCATAGAGGGTTTCCGGTGCACTGATCAACTGTCCATTCAGCGTGGCCCGCAAAGGTGCGTTCTCCCTTTGAAGCTCTTGCCAATGAGATGCACAGCTTTGTTCAAATACTGGTAGCACAGGCTTTTGCAAGGCAAGATACCGATGCCATTCTCCGGGAGCAACTTCACCCCAACCACTTTTCTGCACGATATTTCCCTTTTCGTCAGCTTCCCATTCCGGGAGCTTGACAATAGAAACCCGTTTACCATGCACTTTCCACTGATTCAACTGCTCCATGAACCAATAGAGTCCACACATTTCATCAGGCTGATTGCTGTACCAGATTCGAAGGGATTCTCCCACTGCTGCGCGTTCCTGAACCGTTTTCAGATCTTCTTTTACCCTTTTAAACATTTCCTGAACCACCTGATGACCCTCGTCATTCGGAAAAACGCTGTATAAGTGTTCCAAAGTCTGCTTCCGCTTGATACCGGGCTGATTCTCCGAAATATCTCCAACGCTCAGCACCAAGTTGAATCCATAGATGTCTGCTGTATTTCCACCCAAGGGGACAGCACTCTCCCACGCTAAGCGTGCCTTTTCCTTTGCTTCTTGTCGGGCAGCTTCAACTTCCTCTTTGGTTGGCTTGCTTCCATCCGCGTGACTAACGATAACGCCAATACACCCACCTTGATATTTCCCCTCGCCATAGTGCTGTGCCACTTTAAGACTTCCACAAGCACTATCGCTGAATACTATTTCAATCATATTATCCTCCTCTCAAATCCATATTTGCTTATATATCGATTATCCTTTAATAAATTCTGGGTGACTTGGCATTTTTAGCCTAATATGGATAATGCGAAACGGAATCCAATTAATTTAAACACCCTATAATGCTCATTTGGTGTAATAAACTATCTATCTCCAATAAATTTACATGCTCGGCATAGGTGCCCCGTAGTAACCAAGTTTATGGAAATTGTATAATTCAAGAATTCTGTTTTCAGGTGCTGCTCCTAACGCAAGCATTACTTCTTTAGCAAACTCCAAAGATGCTGTACCGTTGGCTGTAATAATATTATTATCTCTTACCGCCTGTTGCATGATATATTTTTCTTCTCCTGTGTATGCATTTCCAGCCCATTGCTTTAAGTCATTTAAATCATTACTGGTATGGTTAACCTTATTTAAAACACCAAGTGTACCGAGAAAAGCCGAAGCATCACAGATACCACCCAAAACTTTTCTATTGTTAAATGCATTTTGTACCAAAGGTTTAACCTGCTGTGCAGCCTCATTTCTCCATGACATTCCACCAATTAGAATTAATCCCTCAAAATCTGTTGGAGCTGATTGAATATCATAGTCCGGAAGAACGGTAAATCCTCCTATGGATTGAATGATATCTTTTGTTAATGAAACTGTCTTCACAGAATAGTCATCTTGACCTAAAGATAATATTAATGACGATAGATAAGCGGCTTCCCAATCAGCATATTTATCCAAAATAACAAATAGCACGACTTTTTTCATAATGTAACCACCTCTCATAACTTTATTAATGATGATAACATTTTACCATCTTAGAAAGCTGTGTTGTGTATTCAAAATATAACAATATGAAATTCACTTATGTTTGTTCATATACTCATTATTAGCCTAATTAGTAATATGGATTTTGCGAGGTCCGCTAAATGGGTCTTTGGCGAAGGTAAGTTGTTAACCATTTTAATTTGAGTCCGATATCGAAGATTATGAAAAGAGATATTCATATTAGTGATGGGGCTGGTCCCATAGATTAAAATTGACTCGAAGGAGGTATCCTATGTTATAAGACATGTGCGATGAAAGGCGATTGTAATGGAATTTAACATAACTTTAAATAATGCATGGTGGATTATTCTACCGTCTGTTATACTATTTTTTACCATGCTGTGTCTTGTACTTCTATTTAAACCAATTTTACGCTTAATGATTAAATTAGTCGCTAATGACATGTCCTCTAAATTATTAAGTGAGAAGTACACACAGAATCTTGCAGAATTCATACCATCAATAAAAAGGTTCTCTCTATTAAATGTAATCGAACTAGGTTTACGTGCAGAACACGGGGAAATGATTATGCGTCCACTTGGTTCGCCAAAGCATTTCCTTGGATTCGAAAATCTTATGTTTACTCTAAAGCAAATGAGAAAGCCATTCCTTCATGACGCTACACCGATAGATATGAGTGTCCAGATAGGAATTAAAGCTAAAAAACCGTTGAACATTAAAATTCCCCTAATGATCAGTGCTATGGCATACGGAATGGCTTTGAGCGAGGAGGCAAAAATTGCCTTAGCCAAAGCATCCAAGCAACTTGGAACTGTGACCAATTCTGGCCAAGGTCCGTTTCTCCCTGAAGAAGCTAAAGAGGCGGATAAGTACGTTTTGCAAATTTCTAGATGGCCTTGGGGCGCAAGAACCGACGAACAGATTGAAACCGCAGACATGCTGGAAGTTCTAATGGGACATGGGGCCTATTTGGGGACATCTGCTTTAGAATTTGGAAAAATGCAAGGCAGAGCGCAAGAACTCAGTGGATTGAACCAAGATCAGCAAGCCATACCCTTACCATTACCCCCAGGGGTACAACAGACAAAGGATTGGAAAAACTTTATTAAAACTCTACGCAAAAGAGCGAATGGTAAACCCCTTGCCATTAAACTCATGGCCACTGATGATCTTGAGGATGACCTATCAGAAGCAATTGATCTCGGCTTTGATGTCATTGTATTAGACGGCGCACAAGGTGGTACACACGCGTCTTCTCCCATCACGCAAGATGACTTTGGTATCCCCACTTTAAATGCCTTGATTCGAGCTAGGCGATTCCTTGATAACTGCTTTAAAGGCAAAGATATCACATTAATCATTGGGGGAGGATTCTTTACCCCTGGTCAATGTCTCAAAGCATTGGCACTCGGGGCTGATGCAATTTATTTAGCAACAGTCCCCCTATTCGCCCTTGTCCACAATCAAACTCAAAAAGCTATACCATATGAACCTTTAACAACACTAGTCTATTACGACTCTCCTGCAAAAGCTAAATTTGAAATCGAAGTTGGGGCTACAGGTGTGGTCAATATCCTTAATTCAATGGTCCTCGAAATGGAAGAAGCGATTCGAGCATTAGGTAAATCTTCTCTAAAGGAATTAACTCCAGATGATTTAGTCACGTTAGACCGGGATACTGCTGAAGTTACTGGTGTCAGAAGAGTCTTTTAAACATCTAACATATCCTGAATCCTTGTTATCCTACTAACTGCGATTAATCTATGCTTTTAGAAACTTCCAATTATTAGCCATATCTAACGTTCAAATCCATATAATTATAAACATTATCAATACTTATACTCTATTGACTCCACTATTGCCAAAATCAGGATTAATTTCCTAGCTGGTAATCGTAAACATACACTTCGGATAATTGCTACGCCCTAAAAATCTCCATATTTACCCTTTCTCGTGATTAACTCCCCACATTTGGGACAACTATTAGCGCCAATTTGGTACGCTACTTCAGCTTTCTTTTTATGTATACCTTCGACATGCTGAGTTCTGACTTTTTATTTCGTGTGTCACCCATGAGCGGAAAATCTGGCATCCTATTTCTAATAGCTCGTATAACTGCAAACACTTTCTATAGCCTGAATTCTTCATTATTCTGTAAAAAACCCTGCCAACAACTGTTCCTTTTACAATATTCTTTTAATTATACACTATTAGCACGGACCTCCTCTTGATAGTCTATCTTGCTTAGCTTACTCTGCGTAAAGCATAACACTCAGCTCAGACCATTCTATGTGAAAAAGGAGCGAAGCCTAAGATTCTCTTAGTTCCGCTCCCTTTACTAATATTAATTATCCGCTCAACTGAAACTCTCTTCGATACTATCTTCACACATCAGCTGAAATACAAAAACGTTCCGTTTCATCCTACAACGTTAAGTAAAGTAATGGAGGCTTTCCCATCAATACGCGAAGGCCTCCTTTTACTTATTACGTTTATGTTTGACATCAATCGCTCACTGCTGCCTATTAAACTTCTTCAAGAAATTTAACCTGGATCTTACCCTCTAGTAGATCTTCAAACTTTTGGGCTGCTTCCTGAAAATAAGCTGAACTTCCATGGACATTGATATGTTCTTTGAGGCCGACGCCAATGCTGAAGCTTTGGCACGCTTACAGTTGATGGTTTCAAATCCCGGTTAATAATTACAAGAGTATTTTATGGTACAATGGATTACGAAAAATATAATTCAACTTGTAAAAATCTCATAGAAAGGGTATGTTGCTTTTCTCTTTATGGATTAATCCAAGGGTTTCCAGCGACACGTTGTGGTGAAATGAAGAATAAATTTTCTATTGGCCAAATATCAAAGTTATATAATATCCCCATTAAGACTCTCAGGTATTATGATGAAATAGGACTATTCAAACCCATAGATGTTGATAAAAAAACTGGATACAGGCATTATTCATCTGAACAATTTGAACAATTACATACCATAATCTATTTAAAAATAAGAGGAGTATCTTTAAAAGACATTAAGAATCATTTGGAAAAGAGAAATATAGACTGTTTCCTAGAGCTACTAAAAGAGCAGCAAAGTATAACAGAAAATAAAATTAAGGAGTTTGAAAAGATAAAAATAACACTAAAAAATAGGATTAAAGAAATAGAAGGATCAAAAAATGTACTAAATTTAGATACTGTAACAATAAATGAACTTCAGGAAAGAAAAATTTTAAAACTAACAGAAAAAATTTGTAGTGAACGGGAATTAGAGTTATTCTTGAAAAAACTAGAAAACAATGTTATTTCGCCAGGGCACATAATTGTAGGTAAGGTTGGGCTTACCGTTTCTAAAGATAAGATAATGCAAATGATCTTTGATGAGTACAATTCCATATTTGTATTATTAGAAGAATGTATTGAAAACAATATATTTATAGAGACAATAAAACAAGGTTCTTATGCCTGTGTTTGTTTCAGGGGCGGCCGCAGCGAATCTCCAAAATACTATAAAATGATCCTTGAATACTTGGATGAAAATGGTTTAGAAATTATTGGAGATTCAATCGAACGGACAATAATTAACCAATTTATTTCTGAAGATAAAAGCTACCATCTTACCGAAATTCAAATACCTGTAAGAAAACTATTGACCCTCCAGTAACTGGATAGTTTAAAATAAGTATAGCAAGTTTTTGTCCTTCAAATTTTGCTATATTAATGGAGGGGTAACTATGATAGCAATTTTTTTACAATCAGTACTAATTGGGTATTCGGGGGCGATGATGCCAGGACCTATGTTTACATATACAGTAGATAGAAGTATACGCCATGGAGTGAAGACGGGGTTGATTGTATCTCTTGGACATTCTCTTCTTGACTTGATTTTAGTAATTATAATATTTCTTGGAGCTGGAAAATATCTCTCTACAGATATGGCCAGAGCTATCATAGGGCTCGTAGGCGGAGTGGTTTTGGAATTTCTTGGATTTGGAATGATAAAGGATGTATATTTGAACAAAATTTCATTGGATACCAAAGACAGCAAAAGTGGTAAACAAGGGAATATGTTTTTAGCAGGTGCAGTATTAAGTGCATCCAATCCGTATTTCATCATCTGGTGGTCTGCTGTTGGTCTTGCATTAATAATGAATGCTTACTATACTTTGGGTATTATGGGTATCGGAGTATTTTATATCGGACATATTCTAGCTGATATTTCCTGGTTTACCTTTGTTGCTGCTCTTGTAAGCAAAACAAGGCGCCTAATCAATATTAAAGTATATAAGGTTATAATAGTTGTTTTAGCAGTTTGCCTTATAGCTTTTGGAGTAAGCTTCTTCGCAAGCAGTATTCGATATATATCACAATTTTTTCAATTTCAGGCACCTCTGCTTTTACTCGGCGGAACGATCCGTTCTGTCTAATACGGTGAGCATTTTCAGCAGCTCATCGTAGGCTTTGATCATGTTATCGCGGTGTCTTTCACCTGTTGCTCCAGGCTTTTGGTCTGAGTGGTTAATTGGGCGGGTTCGCTGCTTTTCAAGTTCAGGTCTTTTTTCTCCTGAATGGCCTGTTCTCTGTCCTTGACAGCCTGCTGCACTTCCAATTTGATCATGCTCTCAACATCATGCTCCGCAATAAACTCCTCCCGCTCCTCTTCCGGGATCCCCAGGAAGAGGAGCGCCTGGGTGTAGGTCAGATTCGTCATATTTTTTCGACAGTGATTTATTTTCCCATCTAGAGCAGGAAATTAAGTAGTTTATGCAAAAAAACCTCGTAGATTTTTCAAAGAAAATCTTACAAGGTTTTTTTGTTCTCACAGAAAAAGAGGCGCCTTTTGAACTGCACTCAGTTCTTTAGGCGCCTCCTTCTTTTGTCTTTATTCCCGAACACTGGAAAAGCTATCGTTTCCCTTTATGCGCCAGGGATAAAAGGAACTGTTAACTGGGATGATTTACAACACAAGAAAAGTTTTGATAGCAATAAAGTTCAGTTTCATGGCAGCCGAAAATAATGACTTTCACGAAATTCCTCCCTCAACAGATAAGATATAACCCCAGTTCGTAATGACTACACAAAATATGGATTATAGAAGATAGAAATCCTGGACAATCGCTAACCTTACGCTCCCCAGGGAAATATAAAGAAATATCTATTTATATCCATTCTCAGGCTCCCGTACTCCAATGGGCATTATTTGAGTCGATTATTTCCTTGAGTTTGATATTTTGATTAATAAACTGTGCATTACTCTTTTCATTCTTTAGGTGTAGGGCATTTTGTGGACAGTGGTGAATGCACGCATAACAGGAATCACATATATGCAAAAACTGGGGTTTTCGCTCCACTACTATATTGTTCTTCGGGCAAACCTTTTCACAAATCTTGCATCCATTGCAACTATCCTGGATAATAAATTTCTTATCACCACTATCAATCATTTTAGAGTTATAAACACGATGGGTCATCCTTGAAAGTATACTTGAGGTCATTCCCTTCCTGGTAAGTAAGTTCGTACCAAAGTACTGCAAAAATTGGCATTGCTAGAAGTGCTGCCCAAATGATGGATAAAGAAAACTTGGTTGGCGCCCGCTAAAGATTCCGCAGAGCCTGCCTGAGTCCCCCAAAGTTCTGCTCCCATAGTACACTATGTACAATTTATACTTTCTATATTATATTGGAGGTTTTATCGACAACGTAGTTCGCCAAAAGCCACAAGTAGTCAAAAGAAATCGTGATGTAATTGTGGCTCTTTCAAAAGATACTTTAAAAGATGCATCCGATGGCCTCAGATAACACCAGCTCATAAATATTAACGAGCAGCTGTTCAATTCCCATTGCACCACGAACTGGAGCTTAAAAATTCGGCGGTTTTGAGATAACTAATCTAGATTAGTCAGACCTCAAAACTGCCGAATTTTCAATCTCCAAACCTTGCCATCTATCAATTGACCCAAAGATAACTGAGGAAATGTTGTCCTCAGCTCTTATTACCTGCATGAATATTATTCCCCCTCTATTTTAGCTCCAGCCCCTCTCTCTCAACTAGCACTTCATTATTTAGCTCAGCAAATAGTTTCGCAACTCCAACATGCCACATCTTGTCCTCGGCATATTTTGTATTTATCCAAACTATCGGATCTACCGACAATGGTCTATTTTTATTAAGAGTTGCTACTAAATTTGCCGCGATTCGGGACGAATCTAGAATATTGGTATTATAAACTTGCCAACTACCATAGACATTAAATGGGTTGTTTGCGATCAGTCTAGCATTTCTAGTAGTTTTAGGAACAAAAGATTGTTCTTGGCCTGCGATTGCAAATAGTAATAATGGATTAATATCATATTCTCGAGAAGCTTGCATTATTGCAGAAAAATAAGGTTCCACACAAAGCAAGGACCCCCTTTTTGATAAGTATTGAATTAAACTGGCCTCATCTACTTGACAATATTGGAGTTCATACACCAGCTGCTCTTGAACGATACTTTGTTGATGATTAATCTCTTGGGAAGCGAAAGCTTCCTGACCATTAACGCTGTTATCTTGCCTTATAAAAAATTGAACTAAATTTAATAATACAATCAGAAATAACGAAGCAACTAAAATTTGATATGAAATACTCTCTTTAACTATCGTTCCTTTTAAATATTTATGAGCAGCACGAACTCTCTCAACAAAATAAACTATGAAATTGGAGGTATCCTTCAAAGCGGTTGGATGATTATAGTTATCAGCTTTCAGATTAATTATGGATTTACCGATTATGTATTCTAATTCAGATTCTACATACTGATTATAAGAATCAGAGACCCTTGTCAGTAATAGGTCAATATGTTTTTCTTCAACCGGATGTGAGCAATTTTTATTAAGCCAATTAATAAGTAAGGCCTTAAAATTTTCCCCAGTGTCTTTTATAAATAGACATGCCCTAAATATATCTGATCCGTTGATGTTGTAATTTCCAGTTAATACCGCCCGTTGAAGAACTTCATATTTCACTTGATCTCTAATTTCTTTATTGAAGTCCTGTATATACTTATCAATGACTTTATCAAGTGTATCAGCAAGAATTATTGATCGCTGCTCTATACTGGCCGCAGGATATTTTTTTTGAATATAATTTCTAAATAATACTATTTGATTACTTTGTAAAACTTCGAATTGCTTTAGTTCAGCTATAAATTCCATTAAGATCATCCTCTAATTAACTAAAGTTCAAAAAATCCCTCTCAATTCCCTTGAACCTTTCGCTAACTTCTTGTTCCAGACATTAAGCATCAGATTTCCAAATATAATTCCACGTCTTTCCTATATTTCCTCTTTAGATTCCTCTATATGTTCAATATAAACAAAAATAACCACCGTCGGAGCCGCCTCTATCAAAGCCAGCCGTAATGGTAACCGCTTCGCCCGGCATGGAAAAGGTTGTTTTCGCGTTACCCGCATTAGCAATTGTTCCCCCGGTGACCAGGGTCGAATATTGAAAGTTAAAAAGCATCTGCCTTCATTCAGCAGATGCCCTAATAATTTTAAATTGTCTTGATAATTTCTTGAACTCTGCCAATTTTCCCATCCTCAAGTCTTACTTTAATTCCCCTCGGATGTTTCTGGGAGTTTGTCAGGATATCTTTGACAATGCCACGCGTCCTTTTTCCTGTTCTTTGGTCTTCTTTTAAAACAATATCTACTGTGATTCCAGCATGAATATTACTTCTTACTTGGCCGTCCAATCTTATTAGTCCTCCTTGATAATTTCAGTCATTGCAGCACGTTTGCAATGCAGACATAAAACTTGCTTTCCCCCTGCCACGTTTCAGTCCGTCAATGAAATCCCCCTTATTTATTAATGTATAAAATTCTTTCATTTTCCGTTTGTGAAGCGTCTTCAACTTTGTTGTAGATTAAGTTTTAGGCAGATTAGACAAAACTTTTTTCTTTTTTATCTAGCCGGAGTAATTTCCATCCAATTAAAGATACTGACCAAACCAAAACAAACATACCTACAAGAATAAACCCCATTTTATTAAAATTCAAGTTTTGTATCCAAAGCCAAAAACCACTGTTGCGCCCGCTTTCTTGGGCAAACACCTGGAACACTTCGATTATACCTATGACTCCTGCTGCTATGATTGAAAGACCAGTGATGGTTAGGTTATAATAAACTTTCCTTAAAGGAGATGAAAGTACCCATTGATATGCTGTAGACATGAAAAAGCCGTCTAATGTATCCATCATACTCATACCAGCAGTAAAAAGAATCGGGAAAGATAAGACAGCAACCCAAGGTATGCCTTTGGCTGAGGCGGCTGCCGATGTAGCAAGAACTGCTATTTGTGTTGCGGTATCAAATCCAAGTCCAAACAAGAACCCTACTATATAAATATGCCAATTCTTACTAACAAGGTTAAATAAACGGTTTATTGTACGATTTATAACCCCTTTATCTTCTCGCTCGGCAGTTTCTGCGTGATACGTTCCATCACGCATGCTACTGAAAGTTTTAAGGATATCCTTTAAAATAATAAAATTTACAGTTGCTAGTATAAGAAGGAAAACACCTGAAACTGAAGTAGCAATAACCCCACCGATGGCCTGGAATTGAGGAAGTGCTTTTTGCGCCCATTCAACTGCAAAAATAGTAAGCATCCCCATAATCATTACCACGGTTGAATGTCCACATGAAAAGAAAAATCCTACACCTATAGTCTTTTTTCGTTGTTGAACTAGCTTACGAGTCATATTATCAATAGCCGCAATGTGATCTACATCAAAAGCATGACTAAGTCCAAAAGTATAAGATATTAAGGCCAATCCCAGAAGTTCCGGATATTTAAAGACACCTGTGGCGAGTAGGATCAATCCGGTAAGAAGTATAGTTAATACAGCTGATCCGTACTTTAGCGCATCTAAATGTTTCCAGTTTAAAATACCACCCATTATTACGCCTCCAATTATTTATACTAGATAAAAAACGAACCCCTTTACCACATATAATGGTAAAGGGGTTAACTATTATCTGACAGCAATAATAATCAAGAATACATAGATAATATACCTCCCTAACATCTCGTAGGTAGTTTTGACTTCGGCATAAGCAGGTCTCCTGGCTTAAGATCTTCATCAACTTACGTCTTCCCGGGAATAGATCCCCAGTGACATTTTGTAAGCAAACTCCCTTTTACAGTGGCGAGTACCGCATCAGCTTAACTGACTTCCCTTTTCAATTCTTTCCCTCAGGAAAGAATCACTCATCCGTTGATATTCAATTACTTTAAATGTTAACACAACTTACGATAACCTGTCCAGTACAATAATAACCTCCTAACACGGTTTTTTTCAATGTGCCCATTTACCATAATTAAACAAATGCCAACGTCTATGGCGTGTTGGCTTATGCTGATCGCTTACTGTTGTTGCACTTGAATAGGCATTATGAGAAAATAATTGCAATTATATGCGAAAGAAGGTTAGGAAATGTTCATCTTTGCAATCTCTTCAATCGCTTCGATTTTTGCGATTATGAACCCAATTGCCAATGTACCTATTTTTATGGCGCTTACCAGCGATCAAACTCAGGCTGAGCAAAGAAGCTTAGCACGACGTTCAACTCTAATAGCCTTTTTTATTGTTTTGTTTTTTGCCATTTTAGGCCCAGCTATTCTAAAAATTCTAGGTATTACACTTGACGCATTTCGGGTCGCTGGAGGTATTCTCCTTTTCTTCATTGCTTTCAATCTTCTTCAAGGAAAGTCATCCCACATCCATCATCCCAGCCCCGATGAACATACGGAAAGCATCGAGAAAGATGATATTGCTGTTGTGCCTCTCGCAACTCCTATTTTAGCCGGGCCTGGTACAATCACAACGGTAATGGCCTTATCTGGAAGTTATGCTTCAATTTTGACAGGAACCGTAATCGTAATGGCAGCTTTTGCACTTGTTCTATTGGTAACCTTCTTACTTTTTTATAATGCTCCATGGGTACAAGAGCATTTGCCACAAACAACAATAAACTTAATTACTAGAATGATGGGACTTCTACTTACTGTGATTGCTGTACAAATGACTTCTGCAGGTATCATCGGACTCTTCCCGGGTCTGGGTTGACTGGCGGTTTATTTTTCACTTCTTATGATATTAGTTTTGTCTAGTGAGGTGATCAGCTCTGCCTAACTTTCCACCGCTGAACTGATAACCCATTAAATTTGTATTGTGCATTTTGCTCCAACTCACCTTACTTTTGGTAACGTAAAAATACCCAACGAAATCAGTATAGCATCCTCTATCTGCCAACTGAGGGTCAGTTATAATATTTCCTGACTCATCAACATCAGTTACAGAACCGAACCCAAGTTTATCAGACCATGTTCCATTAGGATTTAATCTGTACCAATGATAATCACTATTATCATAAGAATCTCCTGGGAAAACTGCCAGTGCAACCATATATGCATTTTCGGGAATTTTTACACCTTGCTTCGCCTCTATAAATGAATAACCAATAATACTCATATCCTCAGTGATAGTTTCTACAAGTTCTTTATCTGATTCTTTTGTCCCATCGTAGGAATTCAAGGTAAAATCTTGGTAAGACAGAAGTCCTGGTTGTAGTCCTAAATGTGTTGGAAACTGCGTACCATTCCGTGGGTCCCTAGTTAAATCAAAAGCATATGCATAGCAATTTGTAGTATCCTTAATCCACCAAAGCCAATTCCAATACTGGGGAAAATATGCTGGTGCATTTTTCTTACACTCATTTACCGCATTTTTCAGCCAATCCTGAGATGTTAAATTTTGTTCAACATTAATCTGTTGTTGTAATCCACTACCATGTAAGTATAAACTCATTAGCACTAGAATGATAAATAATAAAGAATAACGACGAATCATAGACTGTTTCATAATGCCTTAAATCCTCAAACCAAGATTTTTAAGATAGGAATAATTACTCGCATTTTTCCTTGAGGTGTGCTCCATAATTGAGGCAATTGTTAATTGAAAGACATTTATCGGAGAATGTTGTAATTATAAAATTTCTAGCTGAATCTGACCTTAGGAATTACTGAATGATTACTGAAAAATAAGGAAGCTGGCTCAATTTTACCGTTGAGCCAGCTTGGTCCTCTCCCTTGCATTGGTTAGCCAGTAATCGAAGGGAATTAATTTTGAGATTGTTCTCTGAGCACCATGCAGCAGCGGTTTGGCTAGAAGCACGAAAGGTGCTAACCTGCTGGTACTTATTCCAATTCATACTCTGGCAGGCATTGTACTCCCCCGCCTTAAACACAAATACTACTCAACCTTTGAAACAACTCTAAGGTTTAGACAATTCCCAAGTCGTCCCGATCTCGAAGCATATACTTTTTAAAAGAAGTCAGACTAGCAATCCAATAAAGCAGACCCCCAAAAATCGCAGTAAAGCCGCTTCCCGTAGTGAGAAGGAAAATAGTACTCTTAATCGAACCATTAAACGGATTGTAAATAAAAAGAATAGCTACAGCAAATGTGATGATCACGCAGGCAATACCAACTAGGTTAATCCCATTTGAATAGTTGTAAGCATCATGTCCTTTAATGAAATAAGCTGATTTCAACGACAGCTTGCGTTTTCGTACAATCAAATAGTCAACTACTATCATGCCGATAATTGGTCCTTGGATGTATGCAGCAAGAGAAATGAAAGCTCCGAAGTGTTCAGCCACACCGCCCCATATTGTCAATAAACTAACATAAATAAAAGCTATAATTACAAGCAGACGGTAGCTGATTTTGGGCAATCCGCTCTTTACAATCATGCAATTAACATAGGAACCGGTTCCCTGTGTACCAACATTTGCAAAAGCAACCAACAATAAGCTAATAAGTGAGAAACCGAAGCCGCCGAGTGTCGCAAGTATTTTAGTCGGGTCACTTTCATATACACCTGTGTGAACAAACATAGCAAGAGCCATTACACCGCCTGCAGCGACAAAGAACGGGGCAACTACACCGTAAGAAAGCGCTGTAGCCCAATAACCGCTTCTTTCAGTTTTAGCAAGACGCGGCATTACCAGAGCCTGAGTAGACCAAGAGAAAGCAAATGCTACGTTTCCTTCGGCAGAAAGCATAAAATTCTGCAGCGGGCTAGTTCCGGATCCTAAAACTGGTTTGACTGCTGCAATGTCGGCCAAAGGAACTGAAGTGAAACAAAGCATAACTATAATTGCTCCGGCGCAAAGTAAAGCTGTTACAAGGAATCGATTTGTCCACCTAATGACATTAGGACCACCAAGTGCTATTAATGTACCCAGTACAACGCAAAGGGTCCCCAATACCGGCTCCCATATTGCCTCATTTAATATAAGACCAAAAGTCCCAGCAAGGTTAATCATCGATGTTGCAAATAAATTGGCGCACACAGCATACCAGCCAAAGTTCGCCAAACTAATTACTGTTGCCAATACAGCAACCCCTTTGCCACCTAATACCGAGCGCAGCCAAATCCATAAGTCAATTCCATACCGCACCGCAAATAAGACCGGCAGACATGCAATCAGGATCCATATAATATTAAAGCAGAAGATATTGATAAGCATCTGCTTAAAGCCAAGGAACTGTGCAACATATGCGCCTTGAGTATAGCACCACGTTGCAATACCAAAACCACTCGTAGTAAGGAAAAGGTCCATAAAGGAGTATTGGCGGTCTCCCTTCAGCATCGGTACGACACCCATTACTGTTTCCTGTTGTATATAATTCGAATTCATAGACATTATTGGATCACCCCAATCATGCATAAAGCAATCAACAAAATACACACTGTGATACTGACGATGATAGCCAGCACATCGCCCTTACCAATCGTCTTCGGAAATTCGTAATCAGCTTGCTCCATCAGTTCAAGACGTCGCTTTGTTTCGTTGTAAATCAGTTCTTCAATTGTTTGCGTTTCCATTAGAAGACCTCCTTCTATTTTGTTCTATGTTCTATGATCAGAAAAACAAATCATTAGGAGTACGTATTTATGCATAAATATTCTGAATTATTTGAGATATGCATTCAAACAACAGCATTTACTAAATTCAACTGCATAATGGATATCTTCTCTGGACTTTTTCACGCTGTGATCACAATTTTGTTTAACCCGTTGATATTCTGCAACAGCCTATTAGGTAACTGTGAAAAAACAAGCTCCACCCTTAATCAGTGGAGCTTGTTTTAAAAATAATCGAGCCTTCCGCTAGCTTCTTATTACCTAAATAACAGCCCTTCCCCCTATCCAAACTTGCTCAACATTCCGTATCGCTTTAATATCCTTGGTTGGATCTGCCATTAATCAAAAGCAGATCCCCTCTCTGCCCTGCTTTAATTCTTCCCCTGTCCTTGAGTCCAAAACACTCCGCGGGCTTGAATGTTGCACTTCATGTTCCCGAGGAAAGAAAGGTAAAAACCAGTTAAGACTGTCCGTTATCGGAAATTTCTGTCAATATTTGTTTTAATCCATCCAAATCTACAGGTTTGGCTAAATGTTGGTTAAAACCTGCCTCTTTGGCTCGCTTTAAGTCTTCAATTTGAGCGTATCCCGATAAGGCAATCATAAATATGTCTTTTGTTTGTTCATCTTTGCGAATATTTTCAGCAACTTCATAACCATTCATCATGGGCAAACCTATATCGCAAAATATGACTTCTGGTTTAAACATTATGGCCTTTTTTAGCCCTTCAGGTCCATCACTTGCAGTGATAACTTCATGTCCCAAGTATTGCAGTAAGGAACGAAGAATCTCAGCCACATCGGGAATATCATCAATTACCAAAATCTGCAGAGATCTCGTTGTTTTCACGGATTCTTTCAGCGAAGTCTTTGGGTTAGTTTCTTCATTTTGCGCAAGAGGAAGCCTTACGGTAAACAGAGAACCTTTTCCCAACCCTTCACTACTTGCACTTACACTTCCGCCATGCAAACCGATAATCCCTTTGGCAATTGCCAACCCCAGACCAAGACCTCCACCATTTCGTTCAAGAGCAGCATTTGCTTGAGTAAATGGTTTAAATAAATCAGGTAACAGTTCAGGTTTGATACCGCACCCATCATCTTGTATTTCTACAATTACTTCGTTAGTGTCCTCATCCTCAGTAATACGAACTTGAGTATTGCCTCCCTCATCCGTAAATTTAAGGGCGTTATGAAGCAGATTTCCCAAGACTTGTGTCAACCGGGATGGATCAGCTTGCAGATATATTGACTTGGAGAATGTATCAACTTCCAGGGCTACACCTTTGTCTGAGAATAGCGGGCTTTTATCCCTTACAATCCCTGAAACCAGATCATTTAACTCTATTCGCTGCTTCTTGGTTTCAATTTTATTCTGAGATATACGAGTCACTTCAAGGAGGTCATCCACCAACCGGGAGAGGTGCAAAGTCTGCCGCTCCAAACTCTCAATGGCTTGTATAGTTTTTGCCAAATCAGGGGATGTGACTTTAAGCAGGGAAATACTCATCATCATAGAGGCCAGTGGATTTCTTAGTTCGTGGGAAAGACTACTTAGAAAAAGATTTTTGTTTTCGTCGGCTTTACGCAGACTCTCCTCGGCTTGTTTCCGCTCGGTGATATCCTGGACGAGACAAGCGAATTGTCCTTTTCCCGGTGAGAAAGCGTTAATTTGTAAATATAAGTTAAAATCATCCGAGTAACCCTCGAAACATTCGGGACAGCCATTCATTGCAACCCTGGTGAAAGTTTCAATCCAATCACTTGGAAAAAGCTGAATTTCGCTATTCATCCTGCCCACAATATCTTCATGCTTCTTCTTGCAGATCACACGCTCAAACACTGGATTGGAGTCTATGTAACGGTAATCCAGCGGTTTACCGGAATCATCGCAGATCATTTCGGCAAGGAAAAAACCTTCGTTCATATGCTCAAAGAGCGCGCGAAACCGCTCCATAGTCTCTATGTTAGCCATTATCAGATTCCGACTTTCCTGCAGTTCAGTCTCATTTCGCTTAATTTCTTCAATCTCTGTTTTGAGTTTCTCATTTGACCTTTGCAACTCGGTTGATCTTTCCCGCTCCCGACGCACCTGGCCATCGTAGGTATAGCATTGTTTACGCTGAGTCACTTTCAGTAATCTGATTTTATGCCTATCTGGTTGCAAGTTGGATTCATCGTTATGAAAATCCGTTTTTTTCAAGCATTCATCTCATTTCTGACCATGACTCTATAATTTATTTCTAGACAATTTTAGAACCCCCCATAATCGCTTTGACGGGGTAGCCAAAGGCAAACGGAATATGGGGGCTTAGGATCATGGCAGCGGTTCCGTCATTTATTGAGTTAGCCCTATCTAATTCGTTAATCATGAGATAAAGCATTCTCAAATTATTTTACTACTATAACAGCGTCGCATTATGACAGAAAATGTATTGTCGCAAATTGCCACATAGTATATATTAAATTTGCAGCAAAATATTTGATTTATTTTGAATACATATTCGAAAGGGGCTACATAGTGCGCGAATGGTTGAGAGAAATACGAAAAGCAAAGAAGCTAACACAAGAAGAAATAGCTAAGCAAGCATTTTTGAGCCGAACTTTTTACGTCCAAATTGAAAAGGGTACACGTAATCCAAGCTTTGATATTGCACGAACTATAGCTAATGTTTTAGGGTTTAGTCCTTCTGCCTTTTTTACCGAAGAAATCAGCGATCCTTTTATTACTGCTATGCGAAATTCCGAAATGGTTATTGCTCATGTAGACAAAGACTTAAGGTATACGTGGATATTTAACCCTCATCCAGACTTCGACAAAAATATAGTTTTAGGTAAAACTGACATTGAACTTTCGGAAAATGAAGGAACAAAGGCGTTGATGTTATTAAAAAGAATTGTTATTGAAAAAGGGATGAAACTTAAGGAAAAAATAACATTCCCCTTATCCGATGGAGATCATAGTTATTTTGTTTTTGCTGAGCCTCTATATGATAATAAAGGACAAATTTCCGGCTGTGTTACCGCTTCAATGGACATTAGTGAACTATGAGAAAAGGGTAACATTCCTTGTCCGTAAAATTGACAAGAAGTGAATCAACGCTTCCCTCCACCCCGATACCAATTTACCTTAGCGAATAATGTTTATCGTTCCGTCTTTACGGATCGGCGCAGCGGCTTCTGCCCCCCTAAAACCGATAGCCGCGGAAGAGCAGATGGTATGCTCCTTAGGGATGCCCAATTCAAACAGATACTCCCGGACACCAGGATCATCCCGAAGCCAGTGCAGTTGGTTGATGTAACAACTCCCTAGCTGCAAAGAGTGAGCCGCAAGGAAAATATTCTCGAGGGCCAGCGCACAGTCGGCCATGGCATTTTCGTAATTCGGGCGATTGGAGGCAATTATGAGCGTTGGCGCTTGATAATAGAAGTTATAGCCTTCCTTCTGGGAACGCTCCTTGATAGCCAGCTTGCCGGGGTAATCGTCATCAGGAATCCAATGTTGAAATCCTTCACGCACCAGTTCGTTTAAATGAAGCAGTACATCGCTGTTCTGAATCGCCGTAAACAGCCAGCTTTGGCTGTTGCTGCCGCTAGGTGCCCAGATTGCGGCATCCAGTAGGGCATCCAGTTGTTCCGGTGAAATTTGTTGGTCCGTGAATCGGCGCGTACTCCTCCGCTCACGGATGCAGTTTAAGATTTCGTTATTGATAGCCATATTATTTTCTCCTTCCATATCTTTGTTTACAACCGCCACACTGACGCTCTTCGTTTCTACAGATTGCTGATCCAACCAATCCAGTACTCTCTTCATTAGACAATGTCCGATACCTAATTTGCGAAAATCTCCTCCCTTTTTCAAGAAATCCAAGGCACATGCAATCAAATCTCAATGCAAATTAACGCCTATACTTCTTAATGTGCCCCGTAAACCAGAAGCCGCCATGGACGGGCGGCTTTTCAAATACCATTATCCTCTTTCTTATATTACGCCTCCTCAAACTCAGAAAACATCGCTTAGAATAGCTTAAGCGCTAATTCCTTTTATAATCTAACAAATTGAATCTTTTTATATCCGTATCACTAAGTTCCACGACTAATTCAGCATTATATAAATGATCCTTGATCTCTTCCAAAACCTCCAGAGAGGGTGGGAGAATATCAACATTATTGCCTTCCGGGTCAATGGATCCGATTGTATAGGTAAGAGTTATTTCTGTCTCCTTACCGCTGCTGCTAAATCCACAGCCATCCGGTTGTTTAAAGATATCCTCTGAAAATAAGCTGCGTAATTCTTCTTGAGGTTCAACCTTTATCTTGAGATCCCTACCGGATTGCCTGATAGATCTGATCGGCATATTCTCGAACTTCAAACGGTAATTAATCTCTGTGCGTATAAAGTAAACAGTATCCTTTCCATCGTTAACTAAATATCCTGTTTGGTCATCATTTTTTACGATATCAGCTTGAACACCTACAAACTTCATAGGATGAAGGAATCCGCTCAAAGCAATATAAAGTAAAGAAGACCCTAAGATAAGCAGGACAACGATTTTGGCAACGCGAGACTTAACAACGGGGACAGTGTCCGGTTCGCTCTCCTTTTTGGCAATCGAATTTAATAACGTGTATCCGCAAGCTACTCCAATTAAAATGGTTCCATTCATATTAAGCTTGAGATATATCCATCTAGTTAATGAATTAAGCTGGGGTGAAACGGAGTAATAAAATAGGATACCTGAAGCACTGATTAACAACATAGGTATTCCGAGAATCAAGATCTTTAACCAGTTAACAGATAACGTTCCTTTCAGTGCCATTCCCCTTATAAATCCGGGCAAGGCAATATACATACCTATTATCAGGTAATAAACATAACTAAACAGCATTAATGGAAACGGGTCATAGTTTCTGCCTGCTTCGATATGCAGTGCGTCCTGATAATTTAGGCCATAATAAACAAGCAGCATCAGACCCAATCCATAGCCTAGATAGGCAATCGTTTTCCTCATCCAATCCCTCCCCCTTAACTTATATGCAACAACCCAAGTTTTTTCAGCTTGACTACTTTTGTTCAATTTCCGTAACACATTGGCTTTTGATCCTTTCAACGAGAAATTGCAGGGCATACATTATGTCGTAACCGAGTTCAAGATGTCCTTCATTAAGCCAAACCCTGACATAGAAAATACCATCCAGCTTATAGGTCTCTGCAGCCGCCGCCTCAACCTTGGCGCCATATAAGCAAATCTTTTAATAGGTACTGCCTTCGCTCTTGGCCTGCAGGTAACCGGAAAGCCCAAAAGCAATCCCACCGATCAGCATGGCAACGGGGAGAAAGTTAAAAGCCATCACCAAGCCGTATTGATCGGAAATAAGGCCCGTAATGGCGGAAGACGGCACATCGCCCAGCAAATGCATAAATAACATGGCGATGGCCGTGGCCGAATTCCAGACTAACCGCTGCGTCGTATCAAAAACCATAGCGGCGGCCACGCCAACGTGCCACAACATGAAAAAAGCTGCTAAACCAAACAACAACGTAGACTGTAAGCCAATCCCCAGCCACATCAAAATCGCCGAGACCAAACAGGCCAACAGCAGGGTGAAACCGCGCCCTCCACGGTAGCGAACATACCAGCGATCAGCGATCCAGCCACCTATGGGGGCCCCCAGAAGTCCGGCCAGAACAATGATTATCCCACTTTTGGTAGCGGCTTTCCCTAAAGAAAAGTGCATAATCCTGGTTAAATACAGGGGCAAAAAGTTTATAACCGCTCCGAAACAATAACTTATCCCTATATAACCTAAGACGACCAGCAAATACGGCAACTTAAGGGTACCCTTCAATTTTAGCCAATCAAAACCCTCTTTGTCTTTAACCTCAGTTGGTGGGAACCCTGCAACCGGATTCTGCATAGGTGTGTAATCACGAATCAACCAGGCCATAACAGCCAATAAAAACCCCGGAACTCCGACGATGACAAAAACTGCTCCCCAGCCCAATCTTTCCCCGATCATACCTCCCAGGACAACCCCTAAGGCTGCCCCCAAAGGTAAGCCAAGATTAAAAACCCCTAGCATTTTCGACCTTTGCCCACTATCAAACCGTTTGGAAATAATTGTTCCCGCCGTAGCAACGTAAGCAGCTTCTCCAACCCCGACCAGAGAACGCCAAATAAACAACTGCGTTTCCGAAGTTGAGGTACTGGTCAGGACACAAGCCAAACTCCAGATCAAAATGCCAATTGCCGCTACCTTTTGGGGCTTCCATAAGTCGGACCAAATCCCGAAAGGAACAGCAACCAGAGTATAAGTCAGAAGAAAGGCGCTGCCCAAGAGCCCAATGGTAGCATCATTAAGTTGAAAGGCCGTTTTTAATAACGGACTAACCCCCGCCAAAGCATTACGATCGATATAATTAAAGATATTAATAATTAGCAGTAGACCCAGAACTCCATACCTACCCATTAGCCACCTCCATTCGTTGTTTTATATTTTTAGGAATAGATTCCTCCTTTGATCATCTTGAATTCTATATTTACTCACAAATCCCTGCCAACCATAGAACAAGGAGCGATGTTGAAATTCCAGCTTATGGATTCAAATATCTCAGGCCCCCCGGTTCCTCACTGTACAACACATTCACTCCCTGATTTTGCTCACCCTTTGGCAGCTCTTCAAATTCGAACCTTCCGCCAGCTTCTTCTTACCTAATAACAGCCCTTCACCCTATCCAAACTCCCTCGACATTCCGTATTGCCTTAATATCTCTGGTCGGATCTCCATTAATCAGAAGCAGGTCCGCTCTCTTCCCTGTTTTAATTATTCCCCTGTCCTTGAGTCCAAAGCACTCCGCGGGCTTGCTTGTTGCACTCTGGAGAGCTTCCGCCGGCGAAAGGCCTGTAGCAAAATGGCACTGATACAGGTATAATTGCAGCGATTCCCATTTGCAACACGAACTCAGTTTAAAAATTCGGCGGTTTTGAGGTACTAATCTAGATTAGTCAGACCTCAAAACCGCCGAATTTTCAATCTCCTCATAATATAAGTACGGGACTTTATGATTTTCTACTTGTCGCTGGAATTCAACAAGGTATGATTGAATTTTTTCAAAAGCTGCCCGAATGCTTCGCAGTCTTCAGCAGACCAATCATTGAGAAGTTCCTCCAGATCAGCCAAACGTTTTTGCTTATGATTCATAAGTTCTTTCATTCCCAGTTCCGTGATCTGAAGTGAATACGCCCTTTTATCCAAAGGGTCCGGTATACGATAGACATATCCTTTTTTCTCCAGGGCTGCTGCTTGTCTGCTTACGGTGGAAATATCCAACTGAAACTCCTCCGCCAAAGCTTTGACACCGGCTGGACCCTGAGAAATAATTTGCCCAAGCAGCAGATGCGCGGACCGTTCAATGGTTCCGGGCTTATTATATTTAGCCGCCGATCCAAGACTGCGGTGAAGGACGGCTAATTCCGATAGAATGGTCTCCAGCCAATTTTCATTCATTTCATGATTGCCTCCTTACTGCCTCGCCGAATTTTTAACACGACTTATTTTATCACAAGGACAAGAATTTAAAAAACGAGGAAAACTCATTAAAAAATCAGGAATTGAACATTATATAAGCTAGTTGTATAATACAATTATATAGTTTCACAATACAACTATATTAAAAAGGATACAAGCAAAGGTTAGGAGGGTTAATTATGCAGGCTCATGAAATTATGATAAGTGATGTTTATACCGTTAAAGAAAGCGATACAGTCGGTGCAGTCATTGCTAAATTCATTGCTCACAGGATCAGCGGTGTTCCGGTAATCAACCATAACAATAAAATTGTGGGGTACATAAGTGACGGGGATATCATGCGCTATATCGGCACACATGAACATCGAATCTTTGATTCACTCTACTACTTTACCGTAATTAAGGATGATGAGGAGTTCCCGGAAAGAATCAAACTCCTGCTGGATTTAAAGGTACTTAAGATTGCTCAGAGTAAGGTCATTAAAGTTTCCTGGGACGAAGAAGTTGAAAACATTGCTGCTATTCTGGGGAAAAAGAAAATCAAAAAACTGCCTGTTGAGCGAAATGGAGTATTAGTGGGCATCATTAGCCGCGGGGATGTGATCCGCTACTGCTTCAAGGATCTTCTCCAGGGCTTTGACCATTAGGGACGCAGAAAGCTTCAAACTATCCACTACATATGAAAAGGAAACACCCGATTAACCAGTTGGAAAGAGCAAGGAGATATAAGAATGAAACGAAAAATAGTGCTGTATATCATTTTAGCCTTAATGGTTGTTGCCGGAGGAGGCATTGGTTACTACTACTGGTATGAAGGGTCCCATTACGTGTCTACTGAAGACGCCCGTATTGACGGGGATACATACCGGGTTATGCCGCGCATCTCAGGAAAGCTCCTCAGCCTTCAGATAAAACAAGGGGATACGGTGGTCGCTGACCAGATTGTCGGTCAGCAGGATACGAACAATCTGGCTACAGGCTTATTAGATAACGCCAGCCTCCGGGCTCCCATCACGGGAACCGTAACCAAAACCCTGGCCAGAGAAGGAGAAGTTCTTTCCCCCGGCCAACCCATCGCTTTAGTGGTGGATAAAAGCAAATTATACATTTCCGCCAACATTGAGGAAACATATATCAGCCGCCTGCAAAACGGAGAAACAGCGGAATTTACCGTGGATAGTTTTCCTGGTCATACCCTGACAGGAAAAATAATCGAAATCGGTGAAGGGACGGTTTCCAGCTTTTCCTTGATGCCTTCTCTCAGCAGCAGCGGCAACTTCACCAAGGTAACCCAGCGGATTCCCATCAAACTATCCATTGATGACCAGCAGGGTCTTTCATTGTCTCCAGGTATGAACGTTGTCTTAAAAATTCAAGCGAAAGGGTAACCAGGTGAAAGAAACATGAGCAAAGGCATGATTAACAGGCTATTAGCCATTACCTTATTATCTTCAACTTTGGCTTTAACAGTTACCGGCTGCGCAGCAAAGACTGCATCTCCCGGCAATCCGGCCCCCTCAGCAATTCCGGTCAAAGTCATGAAAGTCGGCAGTACCACCAATGATGCCAATTTAAGCGGCAAGATTATTGTGGACCAACAAGCGAAAGTTTTCTCCAAGGTGGCCGGCAAGGTGGACGCGGTAAACGTCAAGGAAGGCTCCCTTGTCAAAAAAGGCGACTTGCTTATTCAGTTGGATTCCTTTGACAATGCCAATAAAGTAATCCAAACTCAAAGCTCTTTGGAAACTTTAAAACAAACCGTTGTTCAAACTAAAATTGCAGTTGACTACGCCCAAACCAATTACGAGCGAAACAAAGCCTTAGCGGAAGCCGGAGCCCTCCCTCAA
Source organism: Desulfosporosinus orientis DSM 765 (assembly GCF_000235605.1). Lineage (GTDB taxonomy): Bacteria > Bacillota > Desulfitobacteriia > Desulfitobacteriales > Desulfitobacteriaceae > Desulfosporosinus > Desulfosporosinus orientis. The sequence continues at coordinate 2,517,893 of NC_016584.1, read as the reverse complement.
AGTGATTTGGATGCGATCCACACCCAGCTGAAGACAGCTGAAGCGGCCTACGAACAAGCAAACGCCGGATTGCCCGGAGCCCAAGCTTCTTTAGACCTGGCCCAAAGTGCCGTACAGGATGCCTCCATCTATTCTCCCCTAGACGGCATCATAACCGAAAAGCTGATTAATCCGGGCGAAATGGCATCTCCCGGGGTCTCGATGCTGACCGTCGTTAATATGCAGGAAGTTCTGCTCCAGGTAAGCGTTCCTCAGGATAAAGTTTTTCAGGTCAAGCCAGGGACTCCTGTAGAAGTATTTGTAGACGGGATAGACCAGAAATTTAAGGGAACCATCGACTTTATCAGCCCTGTATCCGACTCGACCAACAATACCTTCCCTGTAAAAGTTAGGATCGACAATAGTTCAGGTTTATTGCGGGTTGGCATGATTGCCAGGATCTCCCTGGATTCCATGAACGGAAAAATCTCAGAACTGCCAAAATCCTCTATCGTAGAGCAAGACCAGAAATATTATGTTTACAAGATAGATAAAGATGTCGCTCGTCTCGTCCAGGTGGAAGTAAAGGAAAAAAACTCTAACTGGGATTACGTCATAAACGGAGTTGCCAATGATGATGAGATCGTCATTAATCCAGGCTCCCAATTGACCGACGGGGTTAAGGTCCAGATAAATTAGGAGGGACGACAGAATGTGGTTAGCCTTGTGTGCGGTCATATTGGGAACCTTTGTAACGGTTCTCAATAATAGTTTAATTAATGTAGCCATTCCCCAAATGACAAATGTGTTTGGATCTACCACCGATATGATGCAGTGGGTATTAACCGGGTATTCCCTGGCAGCCGCAATTGTCATTCCCCTCAGTGGTTTTCTCGGTGACCGGTTTGGGACTAAGAAACTATTCATTATTGCCTTAGCCGGTTTTACCATATCTTCGGTATTATGCGGTTTGGCCTGGAGTGATATCAGCCTGATTGCCTTTCGGGTTCTGCAGGGCATGTCAGGGGGGGTACTCTCCCCTTTAAGCATGACGATCATTTACGGGATTGTTCCTAAAGACAAAGTCGGCACAGCCCTGGGCATATGGGGGATCGCATCTATGGCAGCACCGGCTATCGGACCTACTGTCAGCGGGTATTTAATTGATTTCCTCAGCTGGCGCTGGCTGTTTTTCATCAGTGTTCCCTTTGGAATTTTTGCCGTTACGGCAGGGATATTCCTGCTTAAAGAATCACCCCTGAAGCAAGCCAGCTTTGATATAGGAGGAGGGATATTATCCGTTATTTTCTTTTCCACCCTGCTTCTGGCTTTAGGTCAGGGAAATAAAGAAGGCTGGACTTCCTTTTATATCGTCGGCCTGTTGTTTGTTTCCTTCTTTAGCCTGCTGCTGCTGATCTGGGTGGAATCCGGAGCGGAAGACCCCCTCCTGGATTTACGATTATTTAAAAATCCGATTTTTACCTTAAGTGTGATCTGCGGCGGTTTGGTCATGGCAGGGTTAATGGGAGGTTCTTTTCTTGTTCCCCTCTATTTACAAAATGTACAGGGGTTAACTCCCATTGACACGGGGATTATTATGATACCTCAAGGTGTCTTAATGGCCTTAATGATGCCCCTGAGCGGCAGACTATTCGATAAGATAGGGGTAGCCCCTGTGGCGATATCCGGTTTGCTTTTAATGAGTACGACCACCTATGAGCTGCAGCACCTGGCTATTAATACCCCCATTCCCTGGCTGACTGTTCTTCTGGCCATTCGGGGAATGGGAATCGGGCTCTGTATGATGCCCATTACCACTGCCGGAATGAATTCCGTTCCCAAAGAACTTATCGGACGGGGCTCCTCCCTATCCAATGTCTTGCGTCAGGTTGCGGGGACTATGTCTATTGCCATATTTACCACGATCATGACCAACCGCCAGATTTTTCATGTCAGGAACATCGCTGACGGTATTCCTTCCGATTCCTTTCTAGCGACACAAGTTCTTAGTCAGATTTCATCAGCACTTGCCCAAATGGGTACGGATGCGGCCACAGCGACAGGCGGTGCCAGTGCTGTTTTAGTCGGTATTATGCAAAAAGAAGCCTTAAACTCTGCCATTGCCGATACTTTTCTGATCTCCGCCCTGCCTTTGTTTATATGTATTCCCTGTGTCTTTTTATTTATCAAGAGAAGGACAGCTAAGACGAAGGAGAAAATGGTTCCCGCGAAGGAAACAGCTGTTTAAGAGGGTGGTTTGAATTGGTTCATAATTCTTCATTTTAACTTTTGCGGTTGTTTTCAAACCGCATGTTCTTCATCATAAAAAAGAGAGTCTGCTCCTAGGCTTGTACCAAGAATCTTACGCGCGTAAGATTCTTGGTACAAGCCATTATCTTTAGGTCATCCTAATCAGCCCCTGTGAACGAATTTAGCTAGTATTGCTTACAAGCGTCTCTTGACTATACCGGCTGGCCGGTATATGATTTTGCAGCAGACTAACCGGAAGTAATCTAGAAGAATAAAACTCTACGTGATCAAGTTTTAAACTACTTACTTTCATTAACTGAGGAGGAAAAATAGTGAACGGCTACGTGCTTTTGGGGATAGCAATTGTCTTTGAATTATTGTCAACATCAATGATGAAAGCATCAGAGGGTTTCTCAAAGCTCATACCCAGTATTCTTTTTATAGGCGGCTATGGTATTTCTTTTTACTCAATGGGGCTAGCTCTATTAACTATTCCTTTGAGTATAGCTTACGCGATTTGGGCAGGCGTAGGAACTGCGTTAACGGCAGTGATTGGAATTCTATATTGGAAAGAACAACTCAACATATATAACGGCTTAGGTATAGTATTAATTATTATCGGCGTTGCACTACTTAATTTAAAGGGTACGGCACATTAATTTCCTTCCCTTTCGGGGAATACAACAAAGTCGGCACAGCCCTGGGCATATGGGGGATCGCAGCGATGGGTGGTGCCAGTGCTGTTTTAGTCGGTATTATTTAAAAAGAAGTCTTCAACCTGCCCTTGCGGATGGTTTTCATATGTTCTTCATCATAAAAAGAGAGAGGCTGCTCCCGGGCTTGTACCAAGAATCTTACGCGCGTAAGATTCTTGGTACAAGCCATGATCTTTGCGCCTCTCTCTTTGTTCATGTCATTGCCCAAGTCGGCCCATTCTTCGAATGCCATCTCTTCACCAGCATGCTAGGTCCTCTGATACTTATCTTTTTATTTTATGGGCTAATGATTTTATAAACTCTTCTGTAGTCGGGATTCCACCCTTACGCGGTATACTTTCCTGCATAATCTTTTCACTCTCTGATTTATCGATTTTATTGTAGACATAATCAATAGCACCTTGCATTTCTCTTTTAACTTCAGAAGCGGTTATGCCATGTTCTTTGGCAATTTTTCGATATATATTTCTCATACTCATGTTAGCTTGCCGCCTTTCACATTATTAAACATTGTATTTATTCTATTTTGCAACTTTATAAATTGTATGTCAATAAAAATAAGACTTTAGATGTTGCGAATAAGAACTTATTAAAATGTACAATATTGTATACAAGGCGGTGATCACATAATATGTATGAAAAGTATTTATCTGAACGAATTGCAAAACTGAGAACCATGAAAAAGGTTTCTGCTCGCGATATGAGTTTATCCATTGGACAAAATGAAAATTATATTAATCATATTGAGAATGGAAAATCCATGCCCTCTATGCAAGTATTCTTTTATATCTGTGAATACTTTAACATCTCCCCCAAGGAATTCTTTGACGAGGAGACAAGCAATCCACCTTTAATAAAAGCGGTTATTGATGACTTAAATCAATTGGACGAAAAGCAAATAATGAACATTCACGAGTTGATCAAAGGGCTGAAAAAGTAGTGCAATAGTTTCGCTTAAAACTTGTATATCAAGTGGATATTATTCACCCCCTCCCATTCCAGTTATAGATCAAAATGATCTCTCAAGGTCAGACCGTGCTGGAGAACAAACTCAAACCACTTAAAGTATTCCGGTATCTTCTCCACACTAAATTTAAAAGCCTCCATAGTGTCTATCACTTAGCTAAGCACTCTCAAATTGCAAGACAAAGAACTCCTTGCAACAGAAAGAGATCTGCTTCTGCGTTTCAAGTGTTTACGCCTGATTTCTAAATTAATTCAAGTTATGCACTAATGCAAAATCACCCTTAAACATCAAAATGTGCTATAATAATTATCAAATTTGATTGTAATCGACAATCATTTAGGAATATATTTCATGGAAAAAGTCGTTGATAATAATCCCAATAGAATCCCTTTCCCCTTGGTTTGGACTAGTTCTAAACCTATTTTTTTCCTCAAACTGGTGTAGAAAGAGGATGACTTAGTAAATACCGTTATGTTTCTTTCAATTACACGCTAAAGAAATCTAATGACTCAATGAAGCATTTCAATATAAAAATTGATGTTATTGTTTGGATTAATCACTGAAGAAATCTTAGTGAGCTATTCGTGATTACAAACAAACCTAATAAAATTGTGCTGTACCCAACTTCAGCATGCTATTAAAATTTTAGTTTATAAATCAGTCTTGAAGTTACATGAAAACGTATTCGCATATTCCTTATCAAAAGTAAAGCATTCCTTTCCTGGTTACTTTTTGATTTCACTTAATTTCCTCTTGATGAAACAAGTTCAGACCAATGGAAGCAGTTATTACATCACTCTAAATACATTAAGTAAAGCTAAGGAGGAAATAAATGGAGATACGAAACAACAATCGAAAACCTCATGTAAAAATACGTGACATCCTTACAGAAGAAACTGGCGGGAAAAGCTATAAGGCACATAAATACAGTTTAGATGCAATCGAGAGACCAACTATTGATTATGAAAACAATCAAATTATATGGAAAAAGACTGCTGAGACCACAAGGCATACGAAATATATTGACCTAAGTCGGTTGTGCAAGATAATCACTCAGCAAAATGACCAGATTTTGAGCTATTTCCTTGACGGTTCTCGTCGAGTGTTTAAAGTAGATGACCGAGCTTATTTTGATGGAAGTAGGAGCATGATTTTCCCAATAATCGCTGGTCAAATTGGCGTTGGCTGTTGCCACCGTGTAAACAAAAGAATGGTGCCTGAAAAGTTTAAGCGAGAAATCGTTCTTTCAATACCTGATATCGCTAACTCGGGTGGAAAACCAGGGTTCTTCCAAGCAACTACTAAAAAACTAAACAGTTGCGAGGAACTTAAGAAGCTTGGTATAGAGTTTAGTGCAATACTTCCCTATAAAACTTCGAAGAATGAGGAAAAAAAATTTGAAGACAGGGCGACAGCTTGTGTCCAGGATAAGATGATTGAACGCGAAAAAGAACTTGTTGCCGAACTTGTTCGTGAAGGTAAGTTGAATCAGGATAATTATCTTATTAAAGATGGTTCATTAGAGTATCGCCCTACTCAGAAAGATAAAGCGAACAAGAAAAGCTACCAAACTTTTAAAAATAATTATAGCTGGGTTTTAGGAGCTTCAAAAAGTTTCAACCCCGAAGTTTGCCTGGATGTTAATGGAAAACCTAATCCAGGATTTATAGCCGATTTGCCTCTTTACCACAGAACACCTGTAGCTTGTTATGAAAACCCCGATTACTTAGGGGACGTACAGTTTGCTGTTTGGTATATAAGACTACGTGATCAACAGAGAACTCGATCTCCTTTTGATGGTATCCTTAAAATAGAAAAAATACTCGTTACCGAAGAGGAAGTGAGCGAAGGCATAAACAGCGAATTAGTTGATACCTTGAGCGCTTACCTTATTAATGAAAGAAATCCTGTATGCTACGGCTCAGATTTAAGATGGGCAAACCATATCTACCCGATATACTTGACGGAGTCGTTTGTTAAAGCAAAATATCTTAGTACTGATAGCTTCTTACAACTATTCTGAGGAGGACAAAAATGAATAAGCTTATCGGAAGAGTGTTAGCTACGGAAAAAACACCTACAACCATGGACAAGTTCAATTTTTGGACAGATGCAAATCTTCAACTTCATGCTTTTGATATCGTTAAAGTTGAACACATCGATAAATCGTTCACTTTTGGCGTTATTGAGAACATCTCTCATATTACAGATGCGCAAAGTTTTCTGACCAATTTCATTTCGAGCGATTTCGGTGATGTTGAAATAGACGAACCAACATTGCGTGTCGGAATGAATTATGCTGAAGCTAAAGTTTCTTTCAACAGCAAAAATCTCTATACTCCTGTTCACAATAACGCTAAATTTTACTTAGCCTCAGCCGAAGAAATCACTATGGCTCTGGGACTGGATAAGATACAGAACCCTCTTGTCTGTGGTTCACTGAAAATGTATGAAGGAACAAAAGACGAGGTTACATTACCAGTAAAGCTGAATTCAAAATTCATATTAGGTCCAGAGGGAGCACACCTCAACATTTCAGGAATTTCGGGGCTTGCATCAAAAACATCATACGCAATGTTTTTAATGAAGGCGATTCAAGATCAGTATCTTAGTAGTGCAGATTCTAACGACAGTGTTGCATTCGTGATCTTCAACGTCAAAGGTTGTGACCTTATGGCCATTGACAGATTAAACGATTTTCAACAAGACATACCAAATGCTAAAGAAGAAACCCTTGTTGAGTATAAGAATTTAGGATTGTCCCCCGAACCGTTCAAAAATGTGAAATACTTTATTCCGTATTACGACAGCAACTCAGCTAAACATAGCACATATCTCCCCAAAAGTGATATTGAGCGTTATTTGGAAGATGGTCAGTTAAAAAAATATAAGTACGTCTATTCAAACGACAAAGAGAGTATCGAAATGATGTTTTCCAATATCGATGACCCTGCGCAAACAATGGAATCCATCATTAGTAAAATTATTGACGAAGACGACCCGGACTTTAAAGGACTATCAACCTGGACAGATTTTCTTGACAAAGTCACGGAAAATTCACAGAAAGGGTCGGGACAGAAAGGAAGCAACGACATTTCCGTGTTAAGCTGGCGAAAATTTAAGCGCATTGTTCGCAAAGCCATTCAAGATGAAATGTTTGCCAACAGAGTTGTTCCTGAAAAGAATGAGTGCCGCTTAGCTGATGAGCTTAAAAAGATTAGCAAAAATGACGTAGTTGTTATAGATGTTGCAAAATTACCTGAAGATAAACAAGCTTTCGTTTTTGGCGATGCCGTACGTACAATATACAATCTGAAACTTGGAGAATATGATGCGGAAACTAATGTTGCACCTCCTTCAAGGATAATTGTTTTTATCGATGAGTTAAATAAATATGCTTCGAAAGATGTTCCAAAGACTTCCCCCATTCTCCGAGAATTATTAGACGTCACAGAGCGCGGTCGTTCTTTGGGTGTTGTTTTGTTTGGAGCCGAACAGTTTCGCTCCGCAATCCATGACCGTGTCACAGGAAACTGTGCAACACATGCCTACGGACGAACAAACTCAATTGAAACTTCAACAAAAAATTACGGAAGCCTGCCCAATACATACAAAAATATGCTTACTCGCCTGGAGCAAGGCGATTATTTAATTCAGAACCCTGTCTTCCGATCGTTATTAAAAATCCGTTTCCCAAAACCAATTTACAAGCAGTTTAAATAAGGAGCAAAGTCATGCATGAATATGTCTTTGGCGCTAATATAATTGAAAATCTAACTACCGGTATGTACCAAGATTCTAAGGTTATCTATCGCGAGTACATACAGAATTCATGTGACCAAATCGATAAAGCGATAAGTGAAGGTTTTCTCAGAAAAGGGGAAGGAAAAATCGAGATATGGCTTGATTTAAGTCAACGTACGATAAGCATTGAAGATAACGCGACTGGTATTCCTGCATCCGAGTTTGAGCGAACACTAAGTAACATTGCAGATTCTGACAAGCAAATAGGTAAGGATAAAGGATTCAGAGGAATAGGCAGGCTTTGTGGACTTGCCTATTGCAAGGAGCTTGTGTTTACATCCACTGTAAAGGGCGAAGACACTATTTCTATCATGCGTTGTAACGCAGAAAAAATGCGCCAACTATTTGATGAAAATTCACGCGGCAAAAAGCATACGGCTAGCGATGTTCTTCAAGCTATAAACAAATTTGAGAGTAATAAAACGAAAGATATTAACGCCCATTTTTTCAAAGTAGAGCTGATAGGTATTAACAAAGAAAACGAGGATTTACTCGATACACTAAAAATTAAAGAGTATCTGTCATTCGTTGCTCCTGCACCATATCAAAACACTTTTCATTATCGGGAGAAGATAAAAAAACATGCAAAGGAGATAGCCTATCATATTGATGAGTATTCTATTACGCTAGATGGTCAACCCATATTCAAGAAGTATTATACTATCTTGAAAAAAGCTGATAACAATAAACTAGATGATATATTCGATGTGGTTTTTGAGGATTTCCGAGACGAAGATGGCAGTCTATTTGCTTGGATGTGGGTGGGGCTTACCCAATTCAAACAGGCTATCCCGAAGATTAATCAAATGCGTGGTCTTAGGTTGCGTAAAAATAATATTCAAATCGGCGGTGAGGACGCGTTGCAGAAGCTGTTTAAAGAAGATAGAGGAAACAGTTATTTTGTTGGTGAAGTTTTCGCTGTAGCCAAAGATTTGATACCTAATTCTCAGCGGGACTATTTTAACGAAAATCCTACTCGTGCCTATTTTGAGAAAGTACTTAGACGCTTTTTCAACGAGGAACTGCAAAAAACATATTATAACGGCTCAACGGTTAACAGTGCTTATAAAAAAATCGATGCATATAAAGCAAAGGAAGCAGAGTTTGCTGAAAAAGAAATAAAAGGTAGCTTCGTTAGTGAAGAGCATCGTGCTATCGAATTCGAAATTGTTCAAGTTGCAAAAAAGCAGGCAGCAGATGCACAAAGTAAAATTGTTAAAACAAAACAAAAAGCTCACGGCATCTTTGCTAAAGTTATTGAGCGAATTGAGAAAGAACATCCTCAAGATCCAGTTTCGACGGTGCCATCTACAACCCCACCGACTCCAGCCCGTCAGGTACGCAGAACGGATAAACTCTCAGCCTATAATAAAAAAGAGCGCAAACTGATTTCCAAAATATTCGATATTATTGTTTCAACAACCGACAGCAAAACAGCAGAAATGATTATAAGTAAAATCGAGGATGGTCTTTCATAATGCAAAAAATTCTATTACTTGAACCCAAATACAAAAACAAATACCCCCCAATGGGCTTGATGAAACTTGCAACCTACTATCGAAGTAGAGGCAATGATGTCCGCTTTTTCAAGGGGAACCTTAAAGAGTTTGCCGCTTCGCTTCTATGCGAAGAATACCTTCTAGAAGTTTGTGATTCTACACAGGCGAAGTACACTTCACAAATTTTTCAGTTCATTAAGACTGGGCAGTATGCACCTATTGATGCAATTCCAGGATTCAGACGAAGTGATAATGAATCTCTACTAAAACTGTATAGAAAAATGTATAAAGACGAACAATTCCCTCAATTTGATGTAATATGCATAACAACTTTATTTACATTTTATTGGGGAGAAACTGTTGACACGATCAATTATGCAAAGAAGTTTCTCAAGAAGAGAGGGAAAATATTGGTTGGCGGTATAGCCGCTAGCATAATGCCTGATAAGATTTACGAAGACACGGGAGTTAAGCCAAATATAGGGTTGCTTAACGTGCCGGGTATCCTGGACAATGATAGTGAAGTTATCATAGATGAGTTGCCATTAGATTACTCTATTTTAGAAGAGATAGACTACAAATATCCCGCAAGCAATGCATATTTTGCCTATATGACTCGCGGCTGTACAAACCGCTGCGCTTTTTGTGCTGTCCCGCGCTTAGAACCATATTACTGTAATTATATTAGTCTTAAACCTCAACTAGAGAAAGCAGACGATATGTTCGGGGCGCAGAAAGATTTGCTGCTTATGGATAATAACGTGTTTGCGTCCGAACGTTTCGATGAAATTATTGATGAGATCAAGGCCTGCGGTTTCGGACTTGGGGCAACTTACACACCACCAAGTGAATACGAAATCGCTATCAGTAATCTTCGTGCCCCCAAAAAGGAACGCCGCAATATTCGTGCGTATACGAAAAAGATGATTGAACTATACGACAAAATTTCAGAGCGGCTTCCGGAGAAAGAGCAAGCAGAATTTTACTTGGCAAGAGAAAATGCGAATTTGTTATACGCAATTTACGCAACACGAGAATCAATACTTGAGTTCGACACAATCACTCGACCACTCTATGAAAAACACTTCAAGCGGGTTAATCGGACAAGGTATATTGATTTCAACCAAGGTATAGACGCACGACTTGTGACAAATGAAAAGATGAGAAAATTGTCTGAAGTTAACATTCGACCCTTAAGAATAGCATTTGACCACTATTCAATGAAAGACACATATATTAAAGCTGTCAAATTAGCAGCAAAATACAACATTAAGGATTTATCAAATTACTTGCTCTATAATTATGACGACAAACCAGAGGATTTGTATGAAAGAATGAAACTCAACGTTGAGTTGTGTGAAGAACTTGGTGTGACGATTTATTCTTTCCCGATGAAATATCACCCTATTGATGACCCTGATTACTTTAATAATCGCGATTATATTGGTATTCATTGGAACAGAAAATTTATTCGTGCCATACAAGCCGTCTTAAATGCAACTAAAGGTAAAATTGGTCGAGGAAAGACTTTCTTTGAAGAAGCATTCGGGTGTAATGTTGACGAATTCAGGAAAATACTCTGGATGCCAGAAGCAATGATAATTTATAGGTATAAGTATGACCAAATTAAAAGGGAACAGTATTCCAAACTCAAAGGAAAAAAAATACAATACGAAGATGAGTGTGACCTGACCAACGAATGGTGGCAGAAATTCAAATCTCTCACTGATGAACAAAGCACAAAACTTAAAAAAATTGTTTCAAAAAACCATTTCACAAAGGAGGATCATAATTGCAGCGATGCAAAAATTCTAGAAGTTCTTGAGTACTATAAGTTGAAACGTGATTAGAATCTATAACATTGAAAAGAAGTAAGCGTCTAATAAATCGGTGGATATAAATAGAGCAAAAACTCGTGTAAACTGAGTTTTTGCTCTATTTGCAGGCCTCTTGAACTTCTGGACTCCAGGGAGGTACTCTTCAAGGAATTCTGGATGTTGCCCGAACTGCACACCCGGTAGGAAACATATCCACAGTTTACATCTCAAAAAACCGTATACCCCGCTTTGAAGAACTCAAAGATTCTTTCCAGAGGTTTACCAAAATTTATTTTTGTACAATCGTAAATTCTAAAGGCAAGTTGCTAGTGGCACTTAGGCTACTAGAGCGAGATACCTCCCCCTTCCCTACCCTCCCATCCTCTCTCCCATAGCCTTAATCAAAAACCCATTTAGCATCTTCATATACTCCCCATGCACCTGGGCATCAACTTTTACCAACAGGTTCATCTCATAACTCATCTTCTTAAACACTTTCTCCAAGCTCAAAGCAAAAAGCGATTTTACCGGTAAGCAGTTTGATCTGGGCAGCCGCCAGCTCATTGCTTACCCTTTGGTAGCTCTTCATACTAGAACTTTCCGTCAGCTTCTTATTCTCCAGGGTCTTTTTCTCAACATCCAGCTGCAGCTCTTGCTTAGACTTCCGCAAATCGCCCGTTTCTTTTTTCAGACTGTCCCCGCTCCTGGGCTTGTACTAAGAATCTTACGCGCGTAAGATTCTTAGTACAAGCCCATTCGGATCTAAAAGGGGCACCGGTTAATCCGTTGTGAATGGTAAACTAAACCATACACATTTACGCCAATGAAAGCATACAAGTTTCTGCCACAAACCATACAACATTTTGCCAATAACCATACAACTTAAATCAAATACAGCTATCTGACTTTGTTAGAATAGGGGCTAGCAAAGAGGTCAGGAGCTGTTAGAATGAAAGGATTTAAGATGTATAAACAGATACAGCAACTTAAAGAGATTGGATTCACTCGATCTCGGGCTGCCAAGCAGCTGAACATAAATCGGGAAACCGTAACAAGATATTGGAACATGACAGCGGATGAATTCGCCAAACAGCTGTATAGCATTAACCGAGAACTGCTACTTTCAAAATATGAGGAAATTATCATCAGCTGGTTGAAACAATACCCAACAATGACAGCCGCACAAGTATGCGATTGGCTCAAGGAGCATTACAAAGAGGATATCAAGGAACGAACGGTCAGCCGTTATGTCAAAGGGTTACGAGAGGAATATAATCTTAAAAAATCCAATCATCCCAGAGATTATGAGGCTGTAGAAGAGCTCCCAATGGGGCAGCAGTTACAGGTGGACTTTGGTGAAAAGTGGATGCAATCCATTGATGGGCAGCGTGTAAAGATTCGCTTTGCAGCCTTTGTACTCGCTCATGCACGTTACAAATGGGCATTCTTTCAAACTCGGCCATTCACAACAAGCGATCTGGTTTCAAGCTGTCATCAGTGCTTTAGATATATAGGTGGGATGCCGCTAGAAATGGTATTTGATCAGGATAGTATCGTCAGCGTTTCAGAAAACTATGGAGATATTATTCATACCTTTGAGTTTGAGAAGTTCCGGCAAGAATGCAATTTAAAAGTATACCTCTGCCGCGCAGCTGATCCGGAAAGCAAAGGTAAGATCGAGAATGTGGTTAAATTCATCAAGTATAATTTCCTTGAAAACAGACTTTTTGCTGATGAGGAAGTTCTCAACAGTTCGTTCCTAAAATGGTTGGATAGAACCGGTAATGCGAAAATTCACGGCACTACCAAAAAGATACCAGCCAAGGTGTTTGAAGATGAACGTGAACACCTAAGACCTCTGCTGGACATCCGATTAAATGGTGATGTAACCATCTGCAGAAATGTTCGGAAAGATAACACGATCGTCTACGACAGCAATCGGTACTCTTTACCTCTCGGTACATACAACAACCAAAAAGAGGTCAGCATTGAAGCGAAGAATGAAAAATTGACGATTATGACCGTATTCGGTGAATTTATCTGTGAACATCCCATCTCAACCGGCAGAGGTCAATTAATTAAGAGCACCAGTCATTCCAGAGATATTACAGACTCGATGGATAAAGCTCAAACTACTGTTGATAAGCTGTTATTATTCAAGGCAACCGATTTTCTGCAGACAATTCGAACAGAAAAAGCACGCTATGCCCGTGATCAGTTCCGGTTGCTGCAAACATTATGCGATAAATATGGAATTGATGACGTACTAAATGCCATCAAATATTGTGAGGTGAGCAAACTCTTCGGAATAACGTATGTAAAGGATTTTTAGAGCACAGTGCTAAACCAAAACAAGTAATCGTCCTGAATGCTATTCCGGTTAGCAACAACAAGTACCATGTAACTACAGAGAAACGCTCTTTGGATGTGTATGCAAAGGCAGGTGGCAACCATGAATGAACGGATTGAACGTGTCAATGCATTAGTATCGGGACTGCATTTGGTCCCTGTTGATTTAGAAAACCTATATGCTAAAAAGAATAATCTCACGCCTCTCGAAAGCGTTGAGGTTTTCCTTTCAGAGCAACAACGTCTTCGGACCGAAAAGCAAAATCTAATTCGCAGAAGAAGAGCAAATCTACCCGCCGAAAAAACCCTGGAAACCTTCGACTTCGGATTCCAACGCAGCGTATCTAAGGAACAGATGCTAAGATTGTCCGATATGACTTGGGTTGAGCAAGCGTTCAACATTTGTTTTCTGGGCCCCCCTGGTATCGGAAAAACGCATTTGGCTTTATCCTTAGCGGTCCAGGCTTTAAACCTAGGTTATGCCGTAGCTTTTACGACCTTGGATGAACTCATAATTACACTAAAAACCTCGCAAATCTCGACCGCCAGTAAGAGACGAATAAAAATACTCAACTCGGCAGCACTGGTTATTATTGATGAAGTTGGCTTCATGCCACTTTCTACAATAGAAGCCAACCTATTCTTCGGTTTCGTGTCCTCAATGTCCGAGAAAACATCACTGATTATTACCTCAAACAAAGGATTCGATGAATGGGTTGACTTTTTAGGGGATGCAACAATTACAACTGCGATTTTAGACCGTCTTATCCACCACTGCGAGATTTTAAATATGACGGGCAACAGCTACAGACTCCAACATAGGAAGACTATAACCCAGAAATAAAATGTTGTATGGTTTGTGGCGAAAAGTTGCTGGTTTTACTTGACTGCTTACATCCGTAATCTATTACAAACACGAGGGCTTTTAAAACTATTTTATATGGCTTTTTGTTGTGCCTTTTTGAGCTTTAGCATAAGTCTTTGCTTTCAAAAAAATTCCTCAACTCAAAAAGCGGGAGTATCTTTGTTTAAAAATACTCCCGCTGAATTCCAGAGTCTCGACTCTGTCATCCATATCGCACAATTCCCTCCTGCGAGATTGTTCACTCTATGGTGAGCGGCTTTGCACCTATCACGCTTGCCCGATTTGCCCACAATAATCTACCGGCAAAAATTTTGGGTCACGAACTGCTCTGTGGATGAGTCGCACAGCGTCGATTTCCCCAACTTCTGCGCTCACTCAGCGATAAGGCTTTTTATTTTCTGTAAGCCCGACTAAATAGTCAATGCTGGTTTTATAAAACTGGGCAAGTTTAATCATGATATTCAGAGGAACATCACGCTCTCCTCGCTCATATTTAGAGTACAAAGATTGATCACACATCAGATATTTTGCAACCTGCTGTTGAGTTAAATCATGATCTTCTCGAACATCACGTATTTTTAAGCGCATTATCATCACCAAAGCAAGTATATCTTAGGACGTTTAGTCCTATTGACATATTGGACTATTTGTCCTAAAATTATTCAACAAACCCCTGATGTTGGAGGAGATGTTTTGCTAACTATCGGCATTTGCGACGACAGGCTGTTGTCCCGTCGCTTATTAGAGGCATTAATTCATCTATATGAAGAAGAAAAAGATGTTTTATTTAATATTTACGAATTCAGCAGCGGTGAGGAGCTTCTCACAGAAATTGAAAAGCAGGGCTTGGTTTTTGACCTCCTCTTTCTTGACAACAGCATGAAAAAGCTGACCGGTCTTGAGACCGCCAGAGAAATACGGCAATCCAAGTCCACGTCAACCTGCAATATAGTATTTGTGACCTCCGCTGAGGATCACGATCAATTCATGCCGGTCAAACCTTTACAAATCCTATGCAAACCCTGTACCCAGGAACACATTGAAGCTATCTTAGAGAAGGTTCTGTCCACCCCCCTCCCTACTTCCCCATCCTCTCTTTCATGGTCTTAACCAAAAACTCATTCAGCTTTTTAGCATACTCCCCATGCACCTGGTCATCAACCTTTGCCAGCAAAGTCATCTCATAACTCAGTTCCTTGTACGCTTTCTCCAAGCCCTCCAGGCTAAAAGCAATTTTAGACGTGAGCAGTTTGATCTGGGCAGCCGCCAGCTCATTGCTCACCCTTTGGTAGCTCTTAAAATTCGAATTTTCCGCCATCTTCTTAAGCTCCCGGGTCTTTTTCTCAACATCCTGCTGGAGTTCTTGCTTAGACTTCCGCAAATCACCTGCTTCTTTTTTTAAGTTGTCGTGCTCCTGGGCCAGCCGGATGTTTTTCTCCTTTTCCTCTGCCAGGGCTTCCTGGAGACCTGCCTTTTCCTTCTGGGACTCTTTCACCTCATTAACTGCCTGCTCCAGCTCACGGGTGGTCATACTTTCAATATCTATGTCACGGATAAATTGCGCCCGGTCCTCTTCCGGCACCCCCAGAAGAATGAGGGCGTGAGTATAGCTCAAGTTAGGCAGTTCCCGGCCCAAGGCTCCGGCGCCGCCTAAAGGGGAGTGTTCTCTCCCAAACTCCTCGTAGAGACGCATTAATTTTTCAGCCCGGTTCTGGGAAAAGCCGACTTCCTCTTTCAGCCACTTGCCCCATTCCCCATACTTGATCAGACCCTTAGCCTCTGCCAGCCGCCGGCCGATTTCAATAAAGTTGTTAAGCACCATTTTCTCGGTCTGGTGTCTGATAATATTAATTTCAGCCGCGATTAAAAACGACGTACGCTCCGGGATAATATCCCCCATCTTATTTCACCGGATCCTTTCTCTGTATTTATGACATAATATGGGATTATCCCCTCAAGGGTGAAAAGTCTTCTCCTGGGCTTGTACTAAGAATCTTACGCGCGTAAGATTCTTGGTACAAGCCCTATCTGTTACCCCCTCCCCCAGGACACCCATCAGTTTCTAATCTATGACATGACAAGCAGGGAGGCTTGTGTAACCATTTGACAGGACAACTCATACATTATACAGACGGTCTTACTTCAAACATCCTATCAATCTTGAGAAAGGAGAAGAAGATAATGTCTGTACAATCAATTCCTTTGAATTCGGCCCTGGTCGTTGTCTACCAGGCCGGACTCACTGCTCTGGGCGCACCGATTAAAAAACAGAAAAGCCTGAATTACCTGAGGTTCGACGCCTCAGATCAGGCTCTTCACGATGCGGCTCATACTTTATTCGGCCTGTCCCAGAATCCGGTGGTAGAAGTACTCAACCGGAAGACCTTCGAGCTGATTGAGGAATAAAGCGGCAAAAACTAAATCTATGATAGAGGAGGTAGGGACAAAATGGCCCTATCATCAACCAAGGTTGTCAGGTTAACCTTTACTACCGCAGTGGGCAAAACCTTTGCGATTACTATTGATAATCCAAAGGAGGACCTGCAGCTGACTGAGGCTATGGCTGCTATGAATTCCATTATAGCAAGCGATATATTTTTGACTCCCAGTGGAGCCCTGACGGGAATACGGGATATAAAGGTCATCGACACTACTACAAACGATCTTTATGACCCTCCCCAGGCTTAACTGTTCAAAGGGAAAAGGAAACTGCCGGCAGGGTCATAGCTGCCGGCAGTCCTCTTCACTATAAAGTTTTTTTCTTAATCAATGCTGCACTGCCATCTGCGAAACCACCCATAGTGCCTGTTGTAGTGGTTTTTATGCTCAACCTCTCGGACCTTAATGACCACAGCGTCAAGTTCAGGGCTCCCACGGATAAGTACTCGACGGAACGTATTTTGAGTCGGCATTATTGTCGTTTCGCGTAGGTTCCATGACCCTTCGCAAAACGACAATAATGCCGAGTACGGAAATCGCGACCTATCCGGATAAATTTCCGATGAATTAGGGATGGGAGCAATTTATTGTTTGGATCAATTTTTTTGCAGCATTATTTGCTTGGCTTATTTGTTTGATTGATCCAGCGGGATGATAAAGGTTAGCTCCTCCCGCGGAACCAAGGTGTCCCCGTGATACTCCTGCGGAGTTACAGTCAGAGAGTGAGGAATTTCTTTTGTCACCTGTTATTTTGTTCCAGCGGCATAACGTTTTTCAAATGGTTAAAAAGTGATTGGGATACGATACACATCAAGCAGAGCTGCACACAGCCTTCAGTTTAAAAATTGGGGGGTTTTGAGGCGGACTAATCTAGATTAGTCAAACCTCAAAACCGCCCAATTTTTAAATCGCTTCATTTAAACAAACTTCAATATAGAACACACTATTTCTTTCCAACCTAAAAGATTAGCGTGTTAGTTAAACAATTCTGCGGCTTTTCTGGTGATCCTTTCCCCAAATATTTTTGCCCGCTCTTTTTGTCCATCATCCCATCTTTAATTCACACAGCTCCATAATGAATGAAAGGTTGTTCCTCAGCAACTCCTGAAGAGTAACCAACATACCTTTTACCAACATCTCAGTAATCAATAAAAGTAAGTTCAAAGAGAGGTGCATTTGTTGTCATATGTTGTTGGCAAATTCCACCTTTTCATACATCCTGCCTTCCCCTGACTCACTTATTCAAAGTTTTGTGTGTTACCAAAAGGAAACTCAGAATATGTATAAATTAAAATAAAAAATTGAAAGGAGGAGTATTCCAGACCGTCACAGAACACTGAGGATTTACTAAAATTCTTTTAGTAATCCTGCAGGTATAAAAGTGACCGGGCCACCCGTTCGACGCCAACAGGTGGAAGCCAGAAACTGTTGTTTTTCAGGCTTCTGGAATAGCAATTCAAATGAGCAAAAAAATTTGTATTTTAATCTTTACCATGTCTCTTATAATGATTACTATGTTAGGAACTGCATTTGCAGGAGAAACTACTCCAAAACAAGCCCTAGGCAAGCTTTTGTTTTTTGACACAAATCTTTCAACACCTAATGGTATGTCTTGCTCCTCTTGCCACGATCCATCGGTAGCCTTTACAGATCCCGACTCTAACCTCCCTGTATCACAGGGCGTAGTGCCCAGGCTTTTTGGCAATCGCAACAGCCCGTCTGCGGCCTACGCTGCTTTTAGCCCGACATTTCAACTCACAGCGAATGGATATGTCGGCGGACAGTTCTGGGATGGGCGGGCGGCAAACCTTGTTGAACAGGCCAAAGGACCCTTCCTGAACCCGCTGGAAATGCATAACCCTAATAAACAGGCAGTTATTTCGGCAGTCTTCAATTCAAACTATGCCTCTCTTTTTACAGATGTCTACGGTGACAACGCTTTTGATAATGTGGAAATAGCTTATAATGACGTGGCCGACGCCATTGCGGCCTATGAAAACACGGATGAATTAAATAAATTTACATCTAAATATGATTACTATCTGAAAGGTGAAACCACACTGACGGAGCAGGAAAAATTAGGTCTTGAATTGTTCAATGATCCGAACAAGGGTAATTGTACCGCCTGTCACTCCAGCCAAATTGGGCCTTATAATGCTGACCATCCACTTTTCACGGATTATAGTTATGATAATCTGGGTGTGCCGAAGAATTGGGATAGTCCTTATTTATATCTGCCGCGCGCCTTTAATCCCGAAGGCAAGAACTATGTGGATTTAGGCCTGGGAGGTGTTCTTAATGACCCGAATGAATATGGTAAATTTAAGGTTCCCTCTCTGCGCAATGTGTCTATAACGTACCCCTACATGCATAACGGCTATTTCAAAACCCTCCGGGAAGTGGTTAATTTTTACAATACAAGAGATATTGATAATTGGCCTGCCCCGGAGGTTCCCGAAAATGTGAATAAACAAGAGGTAGGGAATCTTGGCTTAACCTCAGATGAAGTTGATGCCATCGTTGCCTTCTTAAATACCCTGACAGACGGTTATCAACCGTAATAAAGGAAAAATCGGATAGAAACCCGTAAAGCATTAACTTATGGGGTTTCTCCCTTTATTTTGCCGTTACTCCACGTGCCTCGGGTTACCAGATCTGCTCGCAATAAAACACACAGTATCTCTATAATGTTGTTTGTGGCTCATAACCACGCGCGGTTTCTAATCCGATACCCGAATAGTCACCTGTTATTTTGTTCCAGCGGCATAACGTTTCTCAAATGGTTAAAATTGATTGGGAACGATACACATCAAGCAGAGCTGCACACAGCCTTCAGTTTTAAAATTCGGCGTTTTTGAGATGGACTAATCTAGATTAGTCAGACTTCAAAACTACCGAATTTTAATCTTAGCGGCTTTATATCGTGAGTATAGGCAGTTTTCGTTTGATGAACTTTCCCGATCCTTTTTCTCCTAAAAAGCATCCTTCCTTGGCAACAATTTTTCCACGGGCATATTGTCATATATGGATAGCCTCGAAGAGAGATGCCCTCATAAGGGATATAATCAATATTCCCATGAAGCGCATAATATTCTTTCCCATTCCCATAGTCTTCTTTAATTCGTTTACTTACCTCATATGACAGTCCTCAGTTATCGTAATATACCCTCTGTCGAACAGCGTATGCAAATCTTTTCTTAACAGAAGACCATTATTCGTTTCATGACTACCTTCCAGGGAATATGGTTTTATATGAGCAGCTTCTAGCACTGGCAGTGTCTTTTCTCCTGTAATCGCACACCTTCGATAATATGCCTCCGTAACCATTACTCGAAAAGCCCCCTGCCCAAGTCGAGGCTTAATTATTTGCTCAGTTCCGTATCTAGCACTATGTTCACTAATTCTAAGTTCCTCAGACCATACTGAATTATAGAGTGCCTTGAATGCCTGCCTGCCTCCCACCTGGTTGCCAAAAGTTCACTCCATCCGGCTGAATATTCTTTAGGTAGTTAAACCAACTGCTACCGGTAACCCCAAATATATCTTCATTCTTTCACCCATTTTCAGATGACCTTGTTAATAAATCTCTTCTATCAAAATTATTCGTCTTGATCAAAAAGATATTTATGTAAATTATCCAATTCACTAATAAGAGAAAATAATTCTTTATATTGGCTCTCACGGGTAAGTACTCGACGGAACGTATTTTGAGTCGGCATTATTGTCGTTCCGCGTAGGTTCCATGACCCTTCGCGAAACGACAAGTTTCGCCGAGTAGAGAGATGCTTCGCATCCAACTATCATCAGTCTTGCAGACTCTATGACATACGTTACCCCTTTTTCCCTTTACCCTTAGGTTTCTGATCCTGTTTTTGATCTGGGGTTATCCGATTAGCGTCCAACCCAAAGCGTCGAAGAAGTTGATCTCTTAAGCTTGAAGCATTTTTATTGTTGCCTGGGCCTCTTTGATTACCAAAGATGTCAGATGAGCTAGGCTTCCAAGGGTCCTGGTAGCCCTGAGGAATCTTAAATTCTTGCACAGGGGTATCTTTTAAGGCCCTGGAGAAAACTTCGTGGAATACAACGGCCGGTCCGGAACCTCCTGAAATCGTTAAATAGTGGTTCCGGTCAGTTTTGTCATATCCCATCCAAACTGCGGCAGTTAGGTCGGGAGTGTAGCCGACGAACCACACGTCTTTTGCTCCTTTGGCGACACCTGAAAACTCTTGGGTATGGGGGAGTTCAACAGAACCAGTCTTGCCGGCAGTTGGACGTCCTAAAAAGGCATTTTTCCCAGTCCCATTATTTACGACGTTTTCTAGTAGTTTGGTCATGGTATAAGCATTTTGAGGGTCTGTCACCTGCACAGACTCTGGTTTAGCTTGGGCAAAGACGTATCCGTTTGCCGAGGTTATTTTGTCAATTGCATAGGCCTTATTCATAGTTCCAAGATTGGCAAATGCTCCGTAAGCTTGAGCCATTTGAAGCGGAGAAACACCGGCAGAGAGTCCCCCGAGGGCGAGACTTAATGTACGGTCATTCTTTGTTAAGGGAAGACCAGCCCGCTGGGCAAAGGACATTCCTGCGTCTAAGCCAATTTTATTGAGGAGCCAAACTGCTGGGATATTCCAAGAGTTTTGAAGAGCGTTTTCCATTGTAACCTGTCCCCGGTTCTGAAAGTCATAGTCCTTGGGAGAGTAGCCATTAATATTAAGAGGACCGTCATAGAGAAGAGAGTTTGGTGTATAACCTTTTTCGAGGGCGGGACCGTAGACGGCTAAGGGTTTAATGGAAGAACCGGGTTGGCGTTTAAGCTGGGTTGCATGATCAAAAGCCCGGAAGACCGTTTGTCCGCGATTGCCAACGAGTCCACGGATCCCGCCGTTGTGCTGGTCGATAATTGCCATACCGCTTTGAACAATTTGATCAGCTTTCCCTTGGGGAAAATATCGGTTGTCCTTATAGACATCTTCAGCTGCTTGTTGAACCTTAGGATCCATTTCCGTGTAAATCTGGAGGCCGCCAGTCAAGAGCTGGTCTTCAGTAAATCCGTACAATGAAACTGCTTCATCTAAGATATAGTTGACGTAGGGTTCGAATTTTCCAGTAAGAGTATCAAGCACTCCTTTACGAAGGGTAATAGGTGAAGAGTGCACTCTTTCATAGTCTGTTTCCGAAATATAGTTTTGTTCTTTCATTAAAGAAAGAACTACATTGCGGCGTTCAAGGGCTTTCTCTTTGTCTTTGACCGGATTAAAGAGGCTTGGGGCTTTAGGAAGACCGGCAAGCATTGCTGATTCAGCTAAATTTAGATCTTGAACGTTCTTCCCAAAATAATACTGGGCTGCATTTTGGATTCCCCAGCGACCCTCGCCAAAATAGATTTGATTGAGGTACTCTTCTAGTATCTGATCTTTGCTTAACGTCAACTCGATCTTAAAAGCGTAAGCTGCTTCCTTAAATTTTCGGCTCAGGGTTTTATCCGAAGGCAAGAACATATTTTTGGCTAACTGCTGGGTAATCGTACTTCCGCCTTCAGAAAAGTCGCCGGAACGCAAGTCGTGGACTAAAGCTCGAAAGATAGACCAAACATCAACACCTTGGTGTTGGTAAAAACGACGGTCCTCGGTGGCAACAATCGCCTGCTGCATCGTCTTGGGTATCTTATCAATGAGTACGGGGTCGATTTTCGAAGAAGAAAGTTCGGATACTTTATTTCCATACCGGTCATAAATATAAGTAGGTTGGGCGAGGGGGCTTTGGAGTTTACTCACATCTAGGGTTGAAACATAGATAGCGAATCCACTTGCCGAAAGGAAAAGAAAGGCAGTAAAACTTATGAAAAACCTTTTCCAAAACTTCAGATCCCTCCAAAAATGTGTCGTACGGATTCGGACAGTTCCCTTTTTGAGTAAATCAAGACCTTTTTTCCCCGCAGGCTTGATGACTTTTATGTAGAGGGCTTGCATTCCTTTGTTCATAAAGATCCTCCCCTTTAGACAAACACCAAAAAAGCCATCATCGTCGAAAAGATGGCTTTCCAATCCAATATATTATACGGGGTCAGAACTAACTTTCAGGGGGTAGCGACAATGTCTTGATTTTTTGAACTTTCCAGTTTAAGAATAAGAACATTTTATATAATATCCCATTTAGCTGGTTTCATTTTCTTCATAATAGATGAATGCCATATTACCAATAAGATCGTATCTTATAGATCTTTGTGGTTCATCCAAGACAGCTCGAAGTTGGTCTATGTTTCTGGGTACTAATTTGCCTGCGTTTCCCAAGGCCTTAAGATATCTGTCACCAACACGATTGCCTTTAACCAGAGTTGAAAAATACATCTTGCCATCCGTAGATAAGACGTTCTTTAAACCAATCATTAGTTTATTAATATCATCTAGGCAGTGCAATAAATTTAATGAAATTATTGTATTAAAACTATTAGGTTTAAAAGGTAATTGAAGAGCATCTGCATTAATAAAAACCATATTGTCTGGAACTTTTCCATTTATTTGTATGAGTCTTGACTTAGCGATTTTTAACATTTTGAGAGATTGATCTATCAAGACAACAGGGCGATCAGAATATTGAATATATGTTTGTGCCGTAAACGCCAAGGAGCCACAGCCAAGGTCCAATACATATCCCTTATTTGATGACGTAAGGGCCTCATAATCGAAGGAAGCAAATTTGGCGATCGAATAACCCCAAATAAAACGATTGTACAAGGGGTTGCACGCTACCCAGTCGTATATGTTCCCAAACCCTGTGTCATAGGAGTTAGCGACTTCAGTGTTCTGATAAACCGTGTAAATATGCGGTTCACTGAGTCTGAGATTTACATTATTTTGGAGCAACTCAGATAAGTCATTTTCCCCGAGTTTTACCATGTTAACTCCTCCTCTTCCCAAGTATTATTCTCCTCATAATAATTCCATATCTTTACTTTATTCCCCCCCATGATTGCCTTTTCAATACCGCCGATAATCAGTTCTGCTCCCATTTTTGATACAACCTATCAATGATAGTTTACTGTCTATCATTGATAGGTTATCATTGTAATGATATAATTGTCAATAGAAATATAGTTACAAAATATGATAATAGCTATAGAAAGGCCATCATTTGTTGAAATATTTTGTAATAACTGTACTATTACTAAAGGCGGTATGTAATAAATGTCTACAAAGAAAAGTAATGAAAAAAAGCAGAGCAAAAATAAATCTCGTGAACCTTTAAATATAGAGAAGATAGTTCAAACCGCCCTGGAATTGCTTAACGAGGTGGGACTTCAACAACTGACAACCCGTCGCTTAGCAGAAGCACTCGGTATACGTTCCGCCTCTTTATACTGGCATATTAGGGATAAAGCAGAATTACTGCAATTATTGTCTGAAAGTATTTGCAGTAAACTGCACCTGCCAGATCCAGGTCTTTCCTGGCAGGATCAGGTACTCTCCTTTGCTATGCAATATCGTGCAACTTTGCTATCCATACGCGACTCTGCTGTAGTATTGCTGGAAACTCCTCCACTAACACCAAAACGACTTCTTCTTAGCGGGGCAATGTTTGAGGTCCTCTTTAATGCTGGTTTTCCTCCTAAAGAGATTTTAATGGCATCAATGCTGATAAATGATTATATGCTCTCCTTTGTGAAGAATGAAATGCATATGTCACAAATGGCCCAATCACAAGGTATTAGTGCCCAAGAAGTGATGAACAATGCAAAAATCTTTTTCAGCAATTTGCCTCCGGATCAATATCCAACACTCATCAGTCTTGCAGACTATATGACATACGATATAGATGAACATTACAATTATGGCCTTCAAATCTTGCTTGATAGTTTTAAGAAAAGATTACAAGAATAATCCAGGCTTTCGCGGTCAGCTCTAAGGCTAGTTTATATTATTGAGATTTCAAAAATATGAAATGTATTTCCCACAAAGGATTATACGATTTATAAGGCGTATCACCCGAGATAACACAAAAAGTGTTCTGGCTGTTCACCTCTTTTCACACTGTCACGTCAGTGATAATGAATGATGCCGATCCATGTAATATATATTAACATTTTAACTCATAATACTAATATGTAAGAAAAATTTCACGTCTTTATTGAAAGGAGAGTGTCTTACTTTGACAATTTACGACTGGTATAAAAGAGTTAGGCAAGAAAATATAGCAAAAAGCTTAACGAAATGGCTAAAAAAGTTATAAAGTAGATTTATATAGTTCTAACAGACATACAATCCATTGAGAAAATTTCCTAGCATCTAATTTCAATCACTCTTAACGGCCATTAATACAAAGAGCTCTTTTATCCTTTTATGAAGGTAAAAGAGCTCTTTGTATAATAAGCATATTCATATAATCTTGGGTTCGACAGTCTGTAAGCACAAGAAGTGCCCCAAATCCTTGATGTCTGCTGCAATGAAAAGCCGACTTCCTCTTTCAGCCACTTGCCCCATTCCCCATACTTGATCAGACCCTTAGCCTCTGCCAGCCGCCGGCCGATTTCGATAAAGTTGTTAAGCACCATTTTCTCGGTTTGGTGTTTGATGATATTAATTTCAGCCGCGATTAAAAACGACGTACGCTCCGGGATAATATCCCCCATCTTATTTCACCGGATCCTTTCTCTGTATTTATGACATAATATGGGATTATCCCGGCAAGGGTGAAAAGCCTTCTCCTGGGCTTGTACCAAGAATCTTACGCGCGTAAGATTCTTGGTACAACCCCTACCAGTTACCCCCCCTCCCCAGGACACCCGTCAATCCCTAAACTATGTCATGACAAGCAGGAGGCTTGAATGATCTTTATGACCCTCCCCAGGCTTAACTGTTTAAAGGGAAAAGGAAACAGCCGGCAGGGACATAGCTGTTGGCTGTCCTCTTCACTATATAAAGGTTTTTTTCTAAATTAACCTGCTGCACTACCATCTGTGGAACCAGCCATAGTACCTATTGTAGTAGTTTTACGCTCAAACTCTCAAACCTTAACGACCACAGCGTCAAGTTCAGGGCTCCCACGGGTAAAAAATCGTCACACCAAGGGAAGAATGACATTGCATTTTCTGCCATTTAGCATATCTGTCTCAAGGAATACCCTTCAGTTTTTAGGGAAAGATTAACATATCTTTATTAAATGTGAGGAATGTATTGTGGAACTTAACTTTCAGAGAAATCTAGGCGCTTTAGACAGAGGAATACGTGTTGTTATTAGCTTGGTTTTATTCGGTTTAGCCGCAATGGGATTTATCACAGGATGGATAGCAACCATAACTAATATCCTTGGTCTCTTCAACCTACTAGAAGCTGCTATTGGTTACTGAATTGTTTATGACATAATGGGTTGGTCAACCCGCGAAAATATTGAGTTGCGTTAATCTTCGTTTATCATCACAAAGGGGTTGTTTATATGTCCGGTAAGCTTAAGATTGAAATCATTGATGATAAAAATGTGCTCGAAATCTTTGAATCGGAACCCGGTAAACTAACCTTTGTGATGTATCCCGATGATCCCAAGGACGAAACAATTCTTGAGATTAACGTCGATACTGCTGAATTTTCGTCACTTCTTAAACGACTTCTTGATATCAGCTGAAAAATCCAGAACAATGTTAAATCCATTATTTCAATAAACCCTGTTTGCTAAAATTAGTGAGAGCCTCCTCCCGGGCTTGTACCAAGAATCTTACGCGCGTAAGATTCTTGGTACAAGCCCGCAGGTTACCTCCTGCTCTCTGACTGAAAAACCGACTGCCGGCAGCGTCCAACTGCCGGCAGTCGGTTTTTCATCATAAAGGAGCTTTTTTTAATAACACCAGATAATTTTTACAAGTTAATAATACCGCAAACAATATCCGATATTTTAAGCCGAGGTAGTTTGCCATGGTACTAATTTTCCCTCCAACCTCGATGTCACCTGCCGGACTCTTATTTCCGCATCGTCGGACGGGATTATATCTAAGAGATGAACAAGGTTAATTTTGTCTCAAATAGCTTTGGAAACGCTCGATGTCCATAAATATTATCAATACTCAAATCGAGATATTCGTTTGTAGAATCTTTCCAAAAACGCCAAATGCCATTGATGTTTATTATGTCTGAGGGTATAATTAAAGCAGTAAAACTAGTATGAATTATTAGAACAATTAGTCCATTATGAAAAACCCCTTTGAAACAGGGCTTTTTAGCGATCGTTTTCTTGTATTTATCAAAAAGTTGATAGTTGTTAAATAAAAAATGTAGTTCTCATCATAGGATATATTTATGAAAAGGAGTTGTCAAATATGGAAAAGAAGAGCATTGTCAATGGCTTTACCCCTGGAAATTTTAATAGTACCTGAATCATTAATTGGAAAGTATACCCTCGAAATCGAAGGAATTTGTGATTTTTGTAATAAAACGGAAAATTAATAAACATAAACTCTACAGTCTGTTTTACCCTTAGCTTAACAAAAACAGAAGATTCTAAAACATAAATTCGATCTGCAAAGCGCTTGTTCAGGTATGCTGCGCGGATCAAATGAGGAGAGATGAGCATGGCCACACGTCAAGTATATTGGAACATTGAAGGAGAGCACTGGCTCTATTTGTTCTTCATCATTGCACTTATTTTCTTCGGCTACGGAGTGTACAAACGAGTGTCACTTTGGAAATTAGGTCAGCCTGAGAATCGCTGGAAAAATCTATGGCAAGGCATAAAAGATATTATTGTCTATGGATTCGGGCATAAGAGAATTCTAAAAGATTCTTATCCGGGAATTATGCACCTTTGTATTTTTTGGGGATTTGTATTCTTAGCCTTTGCAACAGCAATGATTACTTTGCAAGCTGACTTTGGCTTACAAATATTCCATGGATGGCTTTATCTGTTTATCAAGCTGACCGCAAATCTCTTTGGATTGGCGGCAATCCTCGGTATCCTAATAGCAGCATATCGCCGCTATATCCAAAGACCCGATCGCCTGGACAATAAAACGGATGACGCAATCACACTAGCCTTAATATTTATAATACTACTAACCGGCTTCCTAATTGAAGGAGCTCGTATTGCGGCAGCACCTGATCCCTGGGCCGGATGGGGATTTATTGGCCAATGGCTGTCAATTCCCCTCAAAGCATCTCTCAATCAGGCACAGTTACTTTCATTGCATAGATTTTTATGGTGGTTCCATCTGCTCTTGGCAATGTCGTTCATCGCTTACTTCCCTTATTCGAAGCTGTTCCATGTGCTATTAGGGCCATTAAATATGGTTTTCCGCAACAGAGGACCCATGGGAATCCCCGAGCTTATAGATTTTGAAGACGAAAGCCTGGAAACCTTCGGGAAAAGCCGGCTTCGCGAATTTTCCTGGAAAACGTTATTCAATACGGATGCTTGCTTACGTTGCGGACGTTGCCAGGATAACTGTCCGGCTTATTTAAGCGGTAAACACTTAAATCCCAAAAAAATCATTCAGGATATGCGGGTTTTAATGGAAGAAACAGGTACGGCCGTTAAAGCCGCACAGAAAGACGCTTTAGCCAATCAAACAGCGGAAGCCGAAACCGCTGCAACCGAAGAGACCGTCGAACTGCCGGTACGTTCTCTCATAGGTGAAGTTATTCCTGAGGAAGACTTATGGTCCTGTACCACGTGCCGTGCTTGTGAACAGCAATGCCCAGTTTTCGTCGAGCATGTTGATAAAACGATTGATATGAGACGACATTTAGTCTTAATGGAAAGCAGGTTCCCTGCTGAGGCTCAGCTAGCCTTCAGAAATATGGAGAATAACGGGAATCCCTGGGGCATCGGTTGGACATCACGGGTCGACTTTTTAAAAGGATTAGGAGTAAAAACCTTCGAAGAAGATCCTACAGCTGAATATTTATATTGGCCTGGCTGTTCAGGTGCCTTTGATGCACGTAACCAGAAAGTCTCCGCTGCCTTAGTCAAACTGTTACAAACGGCAGGTGTTCATTTTGCAATCTTAGGTAACGAAGAAAAATGCTGTGGTGACTCTGCCCGTAAATTAGGAAATGAATACTTGTTTTATACATTAGCCTCAGAAAACATCGAAGTCATGAAGGGGTATGGGGTTAAGAAAATTATCACTCAATGTCCTCACTGCTTCAACATTCTTAAAAATGAGTATCCTCAATTCAACGGGAATTTCGAAGTCGTGCACCATTCAACCTTCTTGCTTGAGCTCATAAAATCCGGAAAACTTAAGCTAAACAATATTTCCGGAAAATCAATTACCTATCATGATTCTTGTTATTTAGGCCGATATAATCAGATATATGCTCAACCCCGTGAATTGCTCAAAATTGTTGGCCTTGAAATAAAAGAAATGGCTCATACTGGTGAAAAAAGCTTCTGTTGTGGGGCCGGCGGCGGTCGAATGTGGCTGGAAGAACATGAAGGCAAACGCATTAATGTCATGCGTACCAACGAAGCAATTGCCGCTAAGACAGATTATGTAGGTACCGCATGTCCTTTCTGCTTAACCATGATCGTCGACGGAATAGCGTCTCATGAAGCGGGAGAAGCCTTAAAAGCTCTCGATATTTCCGAAATTTTAGAAGGTTGTATATAATATTGCTGAAACGGAATACCGTTAAAAGTAAAATAGAGATGATTTAGATTTTTTAAATAAACGGTTAGGGGTGATCAAACCAATATTTCTTAAACAGTTACAAATTGCATCTGAATGATAACGTAAAGAATCGAATTCCCAGGCCCTCGGCTTGGGAATTCGATTCTTCCTATCCTCGTCAATTCAGTGTGGTTATGGGGTAACTGCCATGGTACCTTGCTTTGACCGCAATCGGTGCTTCTGTCATAATAGGAGTTGATCTCAACTTAAGGGCTGCAGCCTTGATAAAATGATAAAGGTGTGGATTATGAAGACAAAAACCAAGGTCCTAATCATACTAACGGTTGCCATTTTGTCCATAATGGCATTAATAATTCCCAGATACTCAAGCCCTTCGGAATTCCATCCAACCAATCAACCAATGGTTGCTTTCCAAGACGCTCAAAAATCTGGGAAACTGACTTTTTTAGAATTCTATGCCAAATGGTGACCCAGCTGTAAGAGCATGGAGCCCGTGGTGCTGGCTCTAGAGAAAGAATACCGAGATAAGGTCAACTTTATTGTCGCTGATATCGACGATCCTCAAGGACAGGATCTTGCCCGACAATTTAACATTTACTATATCCCCGCTTTTTTTGTGCTGGATCAGCAAGGCCAAATCACTTACAGTGCTTCTGGCCCTCAAAGTAAAAGCGTCTTGGATAATGCCCTCAATTCCGGCAATCCAAACGCTTCTTGGTACGAATCGTTCTTTAACGATACTCTGCCGCGTGTTTTGTCTAATGGCGGTTTAACCATTTTACTTTTTGTTTTCTTAGGGGGAATAATGACCAGCCTAAGCCCCTGTATATTATCTATGTTACCCGTCATGCTAGGGTATATCGGCGGCTTGGAAAAGCCCTCTAAGACCAAGGGGTTTATAACCTCAATGTCCTTTGTCCTGGGCCTTGCCACGACCTTTGCTATGTTGGGCATAGCAGCCTCACTTTTAGGTAAAGCCTTTGGCCAGATAGGCTCCGCCTGGCTTTATATCATTGCTCTTTTCTCCATTATTATGGGGTTACAGCTAATTGGCGTTGTTAATATCAATTTGCCGGGTTTACAGGCTATGCCCGAGAAAAAGGGCGGAGTTCTGGGATCTTTTGGAGTGGGCTTATTGTTTGGGTTAGTTGCTTCACCTTGTGCCACTCCTGTATTAGCGGTTTTGATGACTTATGTAGCCGGTCAAGGTGTTCTTTGGTATGGAGGATTGCTGCTCTTTATTTATGGACTTGGGCATGGGTTACCGTTGATTATCGCCGGAACCTTTACAGCTGTGCTAAAGAGTTTGCCGCGCTTACAAAGATGGAGCCACTATATTACATTACTTAGTGGCGGCCTTCTCATAGTATTGGGTTTATATTTCTTTACACGAACAGGCTAGAAATTAACATCTTGATTAAAAAAACACTATTTTTTGGGCCGCCTTGCCATACGCTTGATACCTTCTGCATTGAATACTCCTCCTCATATTTACATGACATCCAATACTGAACTTTTCAAGGTGATCAGCTTATCGCGAGCTGCTAGCTAATCCCTTGCGCTTTCGATTAGTCTTAGTTTTTGTCATCAAAGGTAGCTTTACCTCACCGGAGGCAGTAGCGCACATCATCACGCAAAAGTTTGTCATGGGGGCCCCGCTGTACCGGCAGGAGCAAGCCTTTTTGCGCCAGGGAATAACACTTTCGCGACAAACCTTATCCAACTGGGTGTTGAAAAGCACCGAGGATTGGCTGGAGCCCATCTACCGTGAACTGCGTCGCAGGCTTTGTGCTCGGCAGGTATTGCATGGGGATGAAACCACTCTGCAAGTGCTACGGGAACCAGGGAAATCTGCTCAATCCAAGAGCTATATGTGGTTATACCGGACCAGCGGGGATACCGGACAGCCGATTATCTTGTATGAATACCAGCCGGATCGAAAAGCCCGCCGCCCAGCCGAATTTCTGAAGAGTTTTTCCGGATATTTGCATGCGGACGGTTATAGCGGCGAAAGCTCTCCCAGAAAAAGACCGGGAGGGGTCTTTAGCCCTGCGCGGAAAACACTATTGCGACGCGCTGTTTGACCTTGAAAAACAACTGGCGGTATGCCCGATGGAAAGACAACGCTACCAGAAGATGGCCCGTGAAGACGATGAATTTGCAAGATTGATTGACGATCGTCTGGTGGAAGACGGTGTTTATAAAGGCGAGCGCCTCAGCGATGAAGCATTCCGGGAACTCATTCGGCAAATTTATCTTCTTTTTTGTTTTTATAAAAAAAGAACCTCCAAAACTCAATAAATTTTAGTTTCGGAGGTTCCATATATTGTTACTAGTCTTCAGTAGTTGCATGAACTACTGATGAGTAATCGCTTATTCCTGAACTGTTTACAGCTTTAACTTTATAATAATAGGTTGTATCATCGGACAAATCATCATCGATATAACTTGTGGTTGTAACGGTATCAACTTTGGTGTATGTTCCGGAAAAAGAAGTTGCTCTGTAAATATCATAGGATGTTGCATCACTAACGGAATCCCAATCTAGGTATATTTCGCTGGAACTTTCAACTGTAGCTGTAAGATCATCCGGTACGGACAGTTCATCAGAAGTTGTTGCATGAACTACTGATGAGTAATCGCTGGTTCCTGAACTGTTTACTGCTTTTACTTTATAATAGTAGGTTGTATCATCGGACAAATCATTATCGGTATAACTTGTGGTTGTAACGGTATCAACTTTGGTGTATGTTCCGGAAAAAGAAGTTGCTCTGTAAATATCATAGGATGTTGCATCACTAACGGAATCCCAATCTAGGTATATTTCGCTGGAACTTTCAACTGTAGCCGTAAGATCATCCGGTACGGACAGTTCATCAGAAGTTGTTGCATGAACTACTGATGAGTAATCGCTGGTTCCTGAACTGTTTACTGCTTTTACTTTATAATAGTAGGTTGTATCATCGGACAAATCATTATCGGTATAACTTGTGGTTGTAACGGTATCAACTTTGGTGTATGTTCCGGAAAAAGAAGTTGCTCTGTAAATATCATAGGATGTTGCATCACTAACGGAATCCCAATCTAAGTATATTTCGCTGGAACTTTCAACTGTAGCTGTAAGATCATCCGGTACGGACAGTTCATCAGAAGTTGTTGCATGAACTACTGATGAGTAATCGCTGGTTCCTGAACTGTTTACTGCTTTTACTTTATAATAGTAGGTTGTATCATCGGACAAATCATCATCGGTATAACTTGTGGTTGTAACGGTATCAACTTTGGTGTATGTTCCGGAAAAAGAAGTTGCTCTGTAAATATCATAGGATGTTGCATTACTAACGGAATCCCAATCTAAGTATATTTCGCTGGAACTTTCAACTGTAGCCGTAAGATCATCCGGTACGGACAGTTCATCAAGCGACGGTTGTTGCACCTGTTGTCCAAGTCGCCGGCCAGGCTTTTGATCCTGTTGTCCAAGTCGCCGACCGGGCTTTTGATCCTGTTGTCCAAGTCGCAGACCGGGCTTTTGATCCTGTTGTCCAAGTCGCAGACCGGGCTTTTGATTAGCTTGCATGGAAGCAGCATTTGCTACTGGAACATTTAATAGTATACCCCCAGCGACTAACCATCCTACAGCTAAAACACTGACTAACGTTACTTTTCTGAGTTTGGACATTAATTAAATACCTCCTCTTGTTAATTATTTGGATTACATTGGGTAATACGTATTAGTTATTCAGTTTAGGTGGGTGTATAAGGAAAAATTTTCAAAACCTTAAAAGCCTGCCTCCGCTCTTAATCATTTAAGGGGCTTTTCCGCTCGGTAAAATTGGTCAAACACATACGGTCCTGGTGTACATACGCTGGCTAAAAAGGAGAAATCCGGTACCAGAAGCCCTTTGGGTGAATCCGGAAGGATGGCGCAGCCGTTGCTTATTAATAAATTTATTTATTCGTTTTACCTTTTCTTTATTCATCAGTGTTTATTTTAACCTTAATACCTTTTGTTATCTTCCTTTCGATTATAAATTATTGACTTCTATTATTTCTTTCAAACTGACATCTGGGTTTCTAAATCGGGCATTGGGATTTTTTTCACCTTTTATTGTAATCGCCTTTTGGGGACACATATGAACGCAGCCAAGGCAAGAACAGCAGTTATTTCCAAAATACGGCCTTTTATCCAGCTTTACATTATTTTTAGGGCATACTTTTTGACAGATTCCGCAGGCCGTACAGTCTTTTGAAATACAAAACTTCTTCTCTATTCCGGTTTCCTTCATCACAGATCTTATGATTGGCGTGCTCATGATGACAAATGGATTTTTGCTGATTTTTCTATGGTTGACTCGCTGCTGGATATCGTTGATTTTACGGTTTATTTCCGCATCCGATTCTTTTAGCTTCCGGCGCTCTTTTTCCATGTCAAAAACGGGCAGGAAGTTGTCTACCATCTTAATTGTATTGATGTAGCTTAATGTTATACCATTTGAAGACGCCAGCTGATCGATATGGCCGGGCGCGTTGCCCGTCATGTTCCCATATGTCAATAAAGCAAAAACATAGGGCGAATTAATGTTAACTGTTGTTAAGAAGTCTTTTACAATGCCCGGTACACCAAAATGATAGACCGGGCAGATGATCCCTACCGCATCGGCAGAAAATTCATCAGTATTACTCTTCAGCACCTGAGGTATGGAATAGAGTT
The DNA here is from genome assembly GCF_000235605.1 of Desulfosporosinus orientis DSM 765. GTDB lineage: Bacteria > Bacillota > Desulfitobacteriia > Desulfitobacteriales > Desulfitobacteriaceae > Desulfosporosinus > Desulfosporosinus orientis. Next base: position 2,483,881 of record NC_016584.1, on the reverse strand, counting down.
CAGCTTCGAATTTCTTCGCAATCGCCAAAGAATTTCCCGTTGAGGTAAAATAAAATATTTTCATAATAACGCTCCTTATATGAACAATTATTGACACCGTCCAGTTAATAGACTATTATTTATTTGTAGACTGAAGTCTATTATATTGATGTGATCCCGGCTTTTCAACCGTCAATATTTCGGTTTAATGTCTATAATTCAACGAATCCAATGAATAAGTTTATTAAGGAGAGGAAAAATGGAAGATAGACGTATAAAAAAAACACAGAACGCCATTCATGCCGCTTTTGCCAAACTGCTTTCCGAAAAAAACATGGAAAATATTACGGTAAAAAGTTTATGTGAAACGGCAAATATCAATAAGAGCACTTTTTACCTGCATTATAAGGACATTTATGATTGCGCGGACCGCTTAAGAGATACGATTGTCGACGACTTTAATAAATTGATCGAACCATTCAGCTTTGAGGACATCATTAACAGGTTTGAGATTTTCGTTGAAAACATCATGAGCATGTTTGATAAAAATAAAAACCTCTACATGCCGTTTCTTAAATCTCCAAGCCTTGCGTTCAGTTCCTGTAAAATGAAGAGCCTTATGATTGTGAAAGTGTTGGAAAAAGCGGATGACAAGGATCGAAACAGCGTGATTTGCAGATGTACGGTTTCTTTTGTCATTAGCGGCATCATAAGTCTGCTTGAACAATATGAATTTGCGGAAATTGACCACCAAACTGTATCAATATTGGCAGATAAAGTTCGAAATGGATTCAATCGCCGGCAATCGCCTTTGTCATAAACAATTTATTGGCTCTTTCCGCCTGAGCAGTGCCCTTCGCTCCTATCGGAGCGAAGGGCACGATCTTTATATCCGTCTCTTATCACAGCTTCTGCTTTTAAAGATTATAGGCAGCTTCAAAGCCCTCCGTCACCGCCTGAACAATTTTTCTGGGCTTAACGGCGTCGCCGATTACCTGACAGTTTATATTGGCCTCCTGCAATTGCTGCGCAAGTTCGTTATTGGGCCTGTATCCCATTGCAAGAATGACCGAATCGATATTTACAAGAGTCTGCTTGTTGGTAACGACGGCATGATCTCTGATTTCAAGAACTTTCTCACCCGTCATGATCTGAATTTTGGACTGAGCAACGAGTCCCATCATCCCGGCTTTCAGTACCGGCGACAGATCGGCGAAAATTTCATCTGCCATCTCCACAACGCTGACCTCTTTGTTTTGTGAGGCCAATAATTCGGCTGTCTCCACGCCGACCGAGCCTCCGCCAATCACAAGAACTTTTTGACCCACAATTTTTCGATTCATTAAAACATCTTCCGCCGTGAAGACAAAATCTTTCTCCACGCCTGGGATTTTAGGTAGGATAGGCGTTGAACCGCTGGCGACTATGACGACATCCGGATCTTCGCTTTTAAGCTCATCAATGCCGGCTTTAGTACGCAATTTTACTTGTACATGGTACTTCTCCAGCATATGTGAGAGGAATTCAACAGCCGCCATCATTTCGGATTTGAATGGCGGTTTTGTCGCTGGGATCAAATTTCCACCCAGGTAGTCATTTTGTTCAAAAAGCGTAACACGGTGGCCACGGCTGGCTGCGATGTAGGCGGTTTCCATGCCGCCCGGCCCGCCGCCAACAACGAGAACCTTTTTCTTTTCCCGAGCCCTCACCCCTAAATCATAATCCAGTTCTTTCCCCAGCATGGGATTATAAAGACAGGAGACCGGAAAGCCGCTTACTAATTCGCCGGTACAGTGATTGCAGCTGAGGCAAGTGCGGATTTCATCCTCACGTCCTTCCCCTATTTTATTGTAATAATCGGCATCGCAAAGTACGGCGCGGCCGGCTGAGATGAGATCGGCCTTTCCGCTTTCAATAATTTCTTCGGCAAACTTCGGCGTTTTGATGCGGTTGGCGACGAGAACCGGGATCGCATTATTGATGGCTTCCTTGATTTCCGAGGCATTTTCAACGTATACGCCTAAAATATCGTCGGAACCGCTGGAACTCCTGTCCGATGCATACGTGCCCCCGGAAATATGGAGAGCGTCAACGCCATGCTCAACTAATATTTTTGAAAAGGCGACGGCGTCCTTAAGCATCAGTCCGCCGGGTAAGAATTCTTCGGAAGCAATCCGATAAATGATGGGGTAATCTTTGCCCACGCATTTTCGGACGGCAGCAATGACCTCTAATGGGAATTTCATTCTTTTTTCAGCGCTGCCACCGTATTCATCGGTTCTGTGGTTGCTGAGAGGAGAAAGAAACTGATTGAGGATATAACCGTGCGTGCCGTGGAGCTCAACCGCATCGAAGCCTGCTTTCTTGGCGCGCTCAGCCGCCATGGCATATTTGTTTACCACTTCTTTAATCTCATCAACAGTCAACTCCCTCGGCATTGCCTTTATCACGGGACAGGGAATCGCAGATGGTCCCACAACATCCGTCCCTGTCACTCTCAGGTCGGCCTGGCGACCGGCGTGATGTAGCTGTATGGCGATTTTTGCACCGTGACGATGAACATGCTCCGCTAATCTTTTGAGTCCCGGAATGAGCGCGTCACTGTCAATACCGATTTGATTGGGAAATCCTTTGCCGGCCCAATCAATGTACGCGGCTTCAACGATAATTAACCCGACACCGCCTTTGGCACGCGCTTCATGATAAGCAATGAGACGGTTGGTCACCGAGCCGTTCCCGTTGCAGTAATTTGTAACCATGGCGGGCATAACTCCCCTGTTTCTCAGCTCAAGGCTTCCAATCCTTATGGGGGCCATATAATGTCTGAATTTGTTCATTAATATTCGCTCCTTTCAATTACTGATCCTTGGACTAAAGTCCATTATTAAACTATAGTCTATATATAGATACGAGTACATTATATTGATAACTATCTGCTTCTTCAAGCATCAGATATATAAGGCAAAGACGATTATCAAACCAATTTTACAATTATGTCTATTTAGAGAGGATAAAACGAAACGAAATGTCTGTTCATCATTTTAAAAATGCCAGTCCACGAATCTTCTTATCAACGTTGTAAGTCCAGCAAATGATAAAGGTGTAAATGGTAAAGGCAAAAAACAAGGTCCTAATCATACTAATGGTTGCCATTTTCTCCATAATAATAATTCCCAGATTCTCAAGCCCTTCGGAATTCCACCCAACCAATCAACCAATGATTGATTTCCAAGGCCTCAAAAATCTGGGAAATTGACTTTTTTAGAGTTTTATGCCGAATGGTGAACCAGCTGTAGGAGCATGGAGCCTCACTTTTAAGTAAAGCCTTTGGCCGGAGCCGCTATATTACATTATTTAGCGACGGCCTTCTCATCGTATTGGGATTATATTTCTTTTAAAACACTCCAATATTTTGCGGCTGAGCGTTGTGTCGGCTGGTCAGTCAGAATGGGGGGATTACCCTGGAAAAAAGCCGATGTCATGCTACTTTGACCGCATGGCATCATTTTTCGACCTAAAATGATGAGCAGTTAGGTAAAAAAGATGCCGCTCCTATATTGCGATATGCGCCTTTTTCTTTGTGACCGATTCGCACACTTAGCCGTGTACTCAACTCCTTATTTTAGCGCAATGTAAATGTTAATGTCTGCAACGCCGTTATCGTTACTCAGATATTCTTCAAAATCGCCAGAAAAACTTCTGTCTAAAGGCATAGCCCAGATTTTCTCCCATGCATCCGCCACGTCCTTTACAACATCGCCTTTAACACTGAACACAGCATATTGTCCGGTGACAATTCGTTTTTCGGTCAACTCGGGGTTGCCGTTTTTCGTAACCTCACAGCCAACGGTAACATAATAGGAAGTGTCATCATAATCAGAATAAAGCCCGATACAATAAGCATTCACTTTGTTCTTTATGGATTCCAAAATGCCATCGCCCATAAACTTTTGCCATAAGCCACCGATGATTTTTGAGCAGTCGGGGTCATTATTACCTGTTTTTGCGCCTATACCTACTACAATTTTCTCTTTCAGTGTAACGATTTCATAATTCATTATAATTACCTCTTTTCATATTTTGTAGGATAAACACAGTATAAATGAAATAATATGACAACATAGTGTCATATTATAAGTAATTACTTAAGGAATTTTCCAATCTGCGTTTCAACTCGGAAATGGCTTCGTCAGGAGAAAGGATAATACAGTGCTCGCCGAAGGAAGCTGCATAAGTACAAGCCGTACCAATATCGGGTAAATAGAGCTCGCATATAAAATCGCCGGTTTCAGTTAATTCATAACGGCTGATTTCATCATAAACCCGAAATGCCATCTCTTTTGAGATCAGCATCTTTGTCTTTATGAAAAACATACTATCAAATTTTTGCTCCCCCAGCACCTTGACAGGGGCTTTCATGTCAAAACGCTTTTGTGTTACAAAAAGCTCAGTGATTCTTCTCAGTTTAAAAAAGCGGTAATTTTTGCGCATGGTGCAAAAACCGTAAAGATACCACGCCGCCCCTTTGAACACCATTTTTAGCGGCATAACCTCACGAGACAGTTTTTCAGCCTTTCCGCTTGCGTAAAGGAAGGTGACAACATATTTTTCGATAATTGCGGTTTTCAGCATGGAAAAATACTTCACATCATTTTCAAAATAGCCCCAAGAGGAAAAATCAACTTCAATCCAGTCCGCGTTTTGTCCGCCCAGCATACTGCTAAGCTTATCAAGCGCCGTTTGGTTATTCACAAGACTTACCGCGCCGAACGCCCGCATAGAGGAGAGAATTTCGCTTTTTTCTTCCTCGGTGAAGAATGTTTTATTTAGGATAAAGTCCGGCAAAAGGGATATGCCGCCACCCTTGCCCTTCCTCATATAAATAGGTACACCTGCCTGTGAAAGCGTTTCAACATCACGATATATGGTTCTCACCGACACCTCAAAACGCTCGGCAAACTCTGCAGCGGTTACAGTATGCTTTTCCAAAAGTATATATATTAACTCAAATAACCGGTTTATCTGCATAAAATCCTCCTGCTAATGATAGAGAATTTAATATATCATAAACGAAGATAAGGACTATATTTCTCTAACGGATATGCTCTCATTTGTATTATGACAAACATACGTTCTATTTACAATACAAACGGCTGGGCAACCCTAAAAGTACATAAAAAATTGAGGGGCTTCGTTGAAAAAAAACCCCCGTTGGTTTTGTTTATAAGACAAGAGAACCGTTCCCTTGTCTTTTTACGACGGACGCATTTGTTGCCTTGTCATATTCTTTCAAGCTTTTCAACGGTCTTATCGTTTACGATATTGCCAGTGTTCAACGTACTTTTGGGTTCAATTAAAAGCACATGAACTTCTTCGATAGCAACGGGCATATGCTCAATCCCCTTCGGAATGATAATAGTTTCACCCTCCTGCAAGCATATGTCTTTATCTCTGAATTTTACTGTTAATACACCTTTTACTACATAGAACATTTCATCTTCGTTGTCATGAATATGCCAAGTAAATTCACCTTTAAACTTAGCAATTTTCACATAAGAATCATTTAGTTCTCCAATAATCTTAGGACTCCAGTATTCCATGAAAAGCCTAAATTTATCTTCTAAATTAATCTTATCCATTTTCTGTACCTCCTGTGTGTTTATCTTTTTATATTTTTGCTACCACTCTGCAAGTTAAGCCTATCGTTTTGGTATATTTGACAGGATAAGTGTTGGCAATGAATACCTTGCCCATGTTATTTCGTAAGGCTGCTACTGATTTCCCTGTTTTCCACTATTGCTTTTATAGGCAGAAAAAATATTATTAAACCTACTATAATTATGGCAATACCTACACCTTGTTGAAAATTAATTGCTTCATTTAAAACAAAATACGCTAAAATGCAGGTTCCAATAGGTTCGCCCAAGATACTCATTGATATAGTTGTGGCTGATACCCACTTTAATAACAAATTAAAAATGAGTTGACCACAAATTGTTGAAATTAAGGCTAGTCCTAAAAACGCTCTCCACGTTGATATGGGGTAATGAGTAAAAGAATTTTGCTGAATTAAAGCATATAGTCCTAAAAATACAACACTACTCAAGTAGCCTGTTACGGAATATGGAATTAGAGGAGTATCTCTTCGAACTATCTGCCCGATAAAAAAATAGATACTAATAATTGCCGCAGCCAAAAGAGCTAATAAGTCACCTAATAACGCCCTATAACTCGTTTGAAAATCTCCCCAACCTATAATAAAACAACCAGCTATAGAAATAACGCAACCAAGAAATGTTAATCTTCCTAAACACTCTTTAAGAAATAAATATCCCAACATTATCGAGAAGAGAGGCTGTAATGTTACTAGAGCAGTCGAACTGGCAACAGATGTGTAGTTCAATGATTCAAACCATAACACATAATGAATGGCTAAAAGCAGACCGGAAGAAAAGCCCAAAATCCATTGCTTTTTTGATAAGCCAAACAATACAGTTCTATTTTTTTTGCTTAGTAGCAAAAAAGGTAAAAGTATCAGCAATGTAAAAAGCAAACGATAAAAGGCTGTAATAGCAGCAGAAGCACTTGCTAATCTCACAAAAATAGCGGAAGTAGACAATGAAAAAACGCCAATTAACAATGACAAGAAAATACCAGCTTTAGCTTTCAAATTATTTATCTCCTTATTCTCTTTGTACTATATAAAATACGTGATACAATATAGTTTACAAAATAATTATAATACGGTCACTCGTGAAAGAACAGCTTTAATATGTGTTTCCATTATGTCAGCACAAATCGTTAAAAAACCGTATTATACTGGAAAGGGGAAGTGTTCATGAACCATCACCGTTTAGGTCAAACGCTTTTAAGCTATAGAAAAAAAAGGGAAATGACTATACGAGAATTTTCCGAGTATTCCGGAATCAGCACATCGTTAATTAGCCAAATTGAACGAGGAGAAGCCAATCCCTCGTTAAATGTATTAGAGTTGCTATCGACTGCATTAAACGTTCCTCTTTATACACTATTTATTAACGATATTGATACCAAATCGCTTATTTCAAGAAAAAAGGATCGCAAACAGGTCTACCGGGAAAATAGCGACCACATTGTATATGACGTGCTAACACCTGATTTTATGAAAGCGCACATTGAACTTTTAATGATGGATTTAAATGCACACGCCAGTACCACAGAAAGCTATTACTCACATTCCAATAAAGAGGAAATTGCTGTTGTAATGAAAGGGCAAGTATTTGTGGAATTAGAGCGGTTAGAGTATTTTTTAGATGAAGGAGATGTCGTTCGCATTCCTCCAAATGTAAGGCATCGCTTTATTAATAAAAGTGACCAATCAACTCATGTTTTGTTCGTACTAACGCCAGCGCTTATATAATGCTTTCCTGCGTGATAATAACCGGCAAGCAGGGCAAGTTGTATTGACACTTGCACATTTTTAAGAATTTCCCTGCGGTCAACTCTGAAAATTGCTTGTTGGGGCAATCCGCCCCAAACCTTGCAACTTCGGACCAAGTTGGCCCGAAGTTGCAAGGCAGTTCTGTCATTCTGATGTTAGCTTACAATAAAAAACCGAAGCCGAGCTTTTCGCCGCTTATCAGCAGGACAATGCTGATAAGAACGCCTATCCCGGAAACAACCTGCAAAATGGCGGCGGTATAGCAGAACCCAAGGTCATGTACGCCTGGGAACATACCTTTACCGACAATCAAATTCATGATTGGGTACAAACTCAATTATCCTTCTACAGGCAAGATAACTTCCAAAGTTGTTCCTTTGACCTGTATATAAAAACAAAGGCATCAAGATTTGCTGTCCTGATGCCTTTGTTTTTTCTGCCTGAAATTGTAATTTTGGAGGTTATCTCTCCAACCGCTTATACAGACGTCCCCCAGCTGACAATCCGATAATACACTTTGGCCGTCAGCCCGTAGACAAGGGCATAAAACAGGGCAAAAACCAAGATGGTACCCGCAGTGCACCAGGCGAACAAACCCACATTGGTGAGATTCAGTACTGCCAGCAATTTAGTAATGATGGGAAAAGCGAAGGCAATATGGATCCCAGCGGTAACCAGGGGCAGGAAAAATACGGTCAAGACCTGACTGCGGATGGAGCCTTTTACCTCTTCACGGCTCATACCCACCTTCTGCATGATTTCAAAGCGGGCTTTATCGTCATACCCCTCGGAGACCTGCTTGTAATAGATGATCAGCACGGTGGCCATGATGAACAGTGCCCCCAGGAAAATGCCCAGGAAGAACAAGCCTCCATAAATGGCGAAAAAGGATTCCTTGGCTGCCACCGGGGATTCAATGCTGCTGCCGGGATAATCACTGCCCACGGCAGTGCGGATGTCCTGGTAAACAGCCGAGCTGTCAGCCTCACCGGCGTCCAGATTAAAGCCCAGATAATAGTTATAACCTGAGGGCTCATCCCCATTTTCTTTGGCCCGGGCCTCCTCCATGGCTTTGATTACATCCATATCTTTGACCACAATGTAATAGCTGCCCGAGATGGATACCCTATCCAGGTTATTTTCAAAAATGGAGTCCAGCCTTTCTTTGACAGTAAATGTCCGGTTTAACACCGTCAGGGTATCGTTTTCATACTTGCTGGGGCCGGAATAAATCAGAATCTCCTGATCCTCCAAGCTGACCGTTCTCTTAGTCAGCCGGTTATAATCCTCCAGGGGAATCAGATAGAATTCCCTGACCGAAGAAGAGGCGTTGGACATTTTGCTCTCAGCTGTGATCACCGTGCCGCCCTCTTGATTGCCGGGAAAGAACACATACCTGTAATCCAGCCTATCCTTCACCACCAACCGGTGCTTTGCCAAGACTTCCTGAACCGACCTCTGCAGGCCCTCGACGGATTGCCGGGCAGGCACAGGGGTGGAAATCATAATATTTTGAGGATACCGGGTGCGTAGCACGTCCTCCATCCCAATGTACAAGGACACGGTAGTGGACACCATCACCAGCACAGCAGTGGCCATGATACAAATACTGGCCAACCCCACGGCGTTTTGCTTCATCCGGTACATCATCCCCGCAACAGCGGTGAAATGCCGGGTCTGATAATAATACCCCTTGTTCCGGCGCAGCAGTTTAAGCACTGCGATGCTGCCGGCGGTAAACAAACAATAGGTGCCAACCATCACCAGGAGAACGGCAAAGAAAAATTGGCTCAGGGCGGCCAGAGGAGACTGGGTGGTAAGGGAGATATAATACCCTCCGCCCAAGCTCAAGGTCCCCACCATCACCAGAGGCCATTTTGTTTTCGGCTCCTTCTCCCCGGTCTGACCGCCCTGCAGAAGTTCAACAGGCTTAGCTAGATGGATTTGGCGCAAAGTATTGAGCAGCGTCAACAGAAAAATTCCGGCGAACAGGACCAGCGCAGCCGCCAGAGCGGGGCCGGACACGTCAAAGCCCAGGGGCACCTCAAAGTTGAGGATTTTCAGCAGGACCATGAAAATCAGCTTAGAGAGGAGTATCCCGCCCAGCAGGCCTGCCCCCAGGCTGATTACCGCCACATAGAGGGTTTCGAACCCCAATACTTTGGCGATATGCTTCTTTTCCATCCCCAGGATATTAAAAAGGCCGAATTCCTTTTTGCGCCGTTTAATCAGAAAACTGTGGGTATAGAAGAGAAAAATTACCGCGAAAATTGCAATCACCTTGGAGCCCAGACTGAGGATGGCTTGCACCTGAGAGCCGCCGGACATTTTTCCCAGGCCCTCGTTCTCAGCCAGGAAAACCATAATGTAATACATCATCACCGTACCGATGCAGGTCAGGATGTAGGGCAGATAGGTTTGGGCATTCTTTTTCAGATTGGTGGCGGCCAGCTTGGCATAAAAGAATCTACTCATGTCGCACACCGCCTGTGGCCATGGTGGTCAGGGTATCGGAGATCTTCTGGTACATGGCTTCATCCGACATTCCGGCTTTATAAAGCTGGTGGAAAACCTCACCATCCTTAATAAACAGTACCCGTTGGGCATGGCTGGCCGCTTTCACGCTGTGAGTCACCATCAACAGGGTCTGCCCCTCCTGATTAATTTCCTTGAACAGGCGGAGCAAGCCCTCAGCGGCCTGGGAGTCCAGGGAGCCGGTGGGTTCGTCCGCCAGAATCAGCTGGGGATTGGTAATCAGGGCGCGGGCCACGGCACAGCGCTGCTTCTGTCCCCCCGACACTTCATAAGGATATTTGGCCAGGATATTGCCGATGCCCAGCTTGCGGGCAATGGGCTCCAAACGCCGGCTCATCTCCTCATAAGACTTGCCGGAGAGCACCAGGGGCAGGAAAATGTTATCCTGCAAGGAGAAGGTATCCAGCAGATTAAAATCCTGAAATACAAAGCCGAGATTTTCCCGGCGGAAGGCGGAAATCTCCTTTTCCTTAATGGTGCCGAGCCCTTTCCCCTTGAGCAGAACCTCACCGCTGGTGGGTTTGTCCAAGGAGGCCAGAATATTGAGCAGGGTCGTTTTGCCTGACCCTGATTCGCCCATGATCGCTACATATTCACCCTGCTCCACGGAGAAAGATACATTGGCTAAGGCCTGAACATGGCTGCCGCCAAAGCGGGTAGTATAGACTTTTTTAAGATTATTCACCTCGAGAATGGTCATGAAAAAAGAACCTCCTTTGCTGAGTAGGTTCAGTATAGCAAAACTGGAAAATGCCCTGCCATAACTTTGGCTTACATTTTCCAGTTTAAGCTTACCCTTTTGTAAGGCAGTTCATAATTTTGGACAGCAACTAAATGGCCTTTCCTGCTTCATAGGCTTTTGATAAGAGTTCTTGATTATTAGCTGCAGTGCTGGGGTCAGTGCCGCCGGTTTGTATAATGGTATTAACTACATGCAAACCAAACATCTTAAACATAGCTTCATTGCTTTGAAAGGATGTCTGAAAAGCTTGGGCGTTGGGATTACCTTGGGAATAGACCATGATCAGGCTTTTAGCAGCATACCTGGGCTTGTGGTTTTCATCGAACAAGCCGCAGAGCCTATCCCACAACAGTTTCATTTGTGCTGTAATCTGCCAAAGATATACGGGGGATCCAAAAACCACAACATCGGCATCGATAATATGTTTAAACATGTTCTGAAAATCATCTTGCATGACGCAGTTTCCGGTTTTGCGACAAGCTAAACAGCCTTTGCATGGTTTAAGATTCATATCATACAGATCAAAAATAGCTGTTTCGGCCCCAGCCTCTTGTGCTCCACGAATAACTTCTTTAACAAGGGTGACTGTGTTGCCATTTTTTCTTGGACTCCCCATAAAAGCGACCACTTTTTTCATGCTTTAATTCCCTCCCCATTTGTGAAACTCTTAAATAGTTGGCTCTCTGCTATATGCTAATTCCACTAATACCCTTCTATTTCCTGCCTAATGTAAGACCCTATTTTTGCAAAATCCTGCAGCGTCTCTATTCGGTCATAGGAGGCTCTGCCCCGTTCAAGAATGTTGAACAACCAGCCGAAAGCGAGCATGGGCCATTAAATCGCCCGTGCGGTGCTTTTGATAAAATTGCGGGGACATCAGGGTAAAGTGATCAAAAAGCTGCTTTCTAAGCAACCTGCTTAAACGGCTTTCCGCCCCCAAAATCATTAACCGCCAGGAAAAGCGCAAAGCATAAACGGCCAAGCCTATCCCGGCAAGGATCAGCGTCCAATAAAGCAAGGATTCCGGCCTTAGGGCCCCGCGACTGACTTCATCGACAATAACTCGAACAACATAAGGCGGTAATAAATTTAGCAGGGCGACCAGGACTAAGATAATAATCCCTAAAATATAGCCTTTTTTCTCCTGCTTAAAAAACCACATAAGATCTTTAAAAAGAAGCAACTAGTCTCAGCTCCTTATATAAATCATAATTTTATTCACTCCATCACTGTATCCAACGTATCCAGGCCGATCTTCACTTTCGTGCCCTTGCCCGGCTCCCCTTCGATCACAATGGTATGGGACAGCTTGGTCAGGATCCTCCGGCACAGGTAGAGACCGATCCCTGTGGACTTTTTATCCCTTCGGCCGTTATAACCGGTAAAGCCTTTTTCAAAGACCCGGGGCAGGTCTTCCCCGGCAATGCCTATCCCTGTATCGGCGATCACCAGGGTTTTGGCACCCTCCCTTTCCATATAGATAGAGATCTTCCCCTCCCGGGTATACTTCAAAGCATTGGACAAGATCTGCTCAATGACAAACACCAGCCACTTTTCATCGGTCAGCACGTCACAGTTCAGCTGGGAGAAATCCAGGCTGATCTTCTTACGGATAAACATCTTGGCATATTTACGCACCGCCTGCCGGACAATATCGTCCAAAGCATAGCGTTTCAGGACAAAATCGGAAGAAGGACTCTCCAGCCGCAGATATTGGAGAACCATTTCCACATACTGTTCAATTTTAAACAGCTCTATAGCCAGCTCCCTGTTCTGCTCCATACTCTGAGCAGTACTCCCGTCGTCCTCCGCCGAGGGGAGGGACTGGAGGAGGAGGCCCATGGCGGCGATAGGGGTTTTGATCTGATGGGCCCACAGGGTATAATAATCCACCAGATCCCTCCGCTCATTATCGGCCTGGGAAACCAGCCTGATCTTATCCCGGTAGAGGGCGGCGATCAGCTCCTGATACTCCTTTTCCAATAATCCCTTAGCCTCAGGGAGCCCTTCCAGGCTGAACATGATCTGTTGCTGCAAATCCCCGAGCACTCTGCAGCGCTGATAATAGCGATAAAAATCCGCCGTCAGAACCAGGAGGGCCAGGACGGCACAGAGCAAAGCGGCATAGAGCACTGCTTCCAGCGGCAGATGATACAGATAAAACACCAAAGCAAAGACACCGGCAAAGATGCAGTACAAAAGGATTCCCCGGCTATGCCCCCGGAGGTACTGCTTCCCCGCCGCACATAGGCTGATCTCTTTCATATCACGTCACCATATACCCTATCCCTTTTTTGGTCACAATAAATCCTGCCAGCCCTGCCGCCTCCAATTTTTTGCGCAGCCGGGTCATGTTCACCGTCAGGGTGTTTTCGTCGATATAACTGTCCGTTTCCCACAGGCGGGCCATGATTGCTTCACGGCCCACAGCCTTGCCTTTATTCTCCAGCAGCATTTTCAGGATCTTATAATCGTTCTTACTCAGCTCAACCTTGATATCGTTATAGGTCAAGGAAGCATCGCTGGTGTTGAGGATGGCTCCCCGGTGCTCCAACAAATCCGTCTGTCCGGCAAAATCATAGGTCCGGCGCAGCATGGCCTGCACCTTGGCCGTCAGAACACTCAGGTCGAAAGGTTTGGCAATAAAATCATCACCGCCCATATTGATGGCCATGACGATGTTCATATTATCGGAAGCGGAGGAGATAAAGATGATGGGTACCTTGGATACCTTGCGTATCTCGCTGCACCAGTAGTAGCCATTGTAAAAAGGCAGTGAGATGTCCAGGAGCACAAGCTGGGGATTGTAGGAGACAAACTGAGACATCACCTGCTCAAAGTCCGTCACACATTCCCCTTCCCATCCCCAGGTCCCGATATGGTTTTTAATCGCTTTAGCAATGACGGCATCGTCTTCGACAATCAGGATCTTATGCATGAAACAGCCCCTCCCTATTCACGATACTATTCTATCATGAAAAATGGGCGATAAAAAACCGGCTCATTGGGAGCCAGTGACCAATTTGAACTGCTCAGTCCGTCAATACCTGATTAACAAAGTATTGGTAAGCCTCTTCTTCTCGATTGTATTCGAAATATCCTAGATCAGGCTTGATAAAATTTGGACATATTACAGCGTATCCTGCTTCGGAATAATATTCACAAACCCATTTAATATGGGGGTTAATTCCATAGATCTCGTGCAGAAGGATGACGGCAGATTCATATATGTAAGCACACTCAATTTACACATCTCCATCTATCTATTAATAAATCGTCGCCCCAAAAGGTATCAAACCAAGTTTCGCAAATTTAAAATGTTGGAGTCCAAAGGGAATACCAACAATCGTCAGACAAAAAAACAGACCAATCACTAAATGAGCTATAGCAAACTCCCAGCCAAAAACAATCAGCCAGATGATATTTAAAAGTAATCCCCCTGCTCCGAAGTTGCCAAGTTCTATCTCTTTTCCAAAGGGCCAAAGTACAAATAAGGCAATCTTAAAACATTGTGCGCCAAAAGGTATCCCAATAATCGTAATACACAAGATCAAACCGGCAATTGCCCAGGCAATACATGCTATTAGTCCGCCGAATATAAGCCAAATAATGTTGCCAATAAAATTCATCCTCTTCCTCCATTCATGCATCTCAGCACCTACTATTTCCACCACTATCTTCTATTTCCTGCTTACACAGGCAAAAAAGTTGATTCACTTATACAGGCACAAAGACTCAGGCATTGATGGAACCTGTTCCGCCGTATAGTGAAACAAGAAATATCTCAAGCCAGTGTCGGCACCCGGCTCGTGCAAAATATTGGCAGTGCCTTTGGTTCGGTAGATCATCGTTGGGCATAGAAAACGCCCCTCGCTGAGGGGCGTGACAAAGGAGGTTAAGGAGAGAAAGCCAGTCTGTATTTCAACCGTTATGTTGCGGATATCTTTTACTATACACATCATAGAACAAAAATGTTACTGATTCGTGACCTTGATATTTAGAATATGTGAACGCGTAATTCTAATGACCACAAGATATCCTAACCAATTAATTGTTTTACCCCATTTATATAGCATGACACCTCAACGTCCAATAACTCAATACCTTCAAATGGCTTCGTCATATAATCATCGGCTCCTGCAAAAAAGTTTATAACCGAGCTTTGAACTTTCGCATCGTCGATGACTTTTAAACTTCCATCGATGCTGCTGCCGGAATAAACTGGACATTGATCACATTGGCAGTATGTTTTTGGGCCTTTTCTTTCAAAGAAAGAACAGGTTAGAAATTATTTAGGCTTGCGTTCTCATCCTGCCAATGATTAGTCTGAGTTATCGTTAGCCCTTTTAAGTTCATTGTTACTTGAAAGAGTAAGATAACATAATACATAACCTAAAACAGAGAAACAAATAGATGTTACCAAGAAATCCAGCCCTTCCATATTAACTCCTCCCTCAAATTAAATTTCTACCCCCGGAAAACACCTTGAAAATAACGTAAACAATATTAACGGGTTCATAACACAACAATGTTTAACGCCTTATCTTTTAATATTTATTATTATATTATATATCTTGTAAATTGCAAGAGATTGTGAAAATTGTCTTATACGCACATAATATGTTAAATAAAAAAATACCTGGCCTGAATATCTCCAGGTCCAGGTATTTGACGTATTCCCGTGCTGTATGGGCTTCATCCCTCCACTTGCTTCGGCATTTCTTCAGCAACGACATTCCAGTTCACTCCGAATTTGTCTGTTACTGCAGCGTGGAACACGCTGTAGAAGGTCTCGGTCGGCGGTAGGGTCACCTCACCACCGGCGCAAAGCGTGTCGAAGATAGCCGTCGCTTCCTTGCCTGTAGGTACCGTGGCAGTTAGTTTAATGTTGTCGCCGTTCTTAGGCGGCGCAGCTTCATCGGCAAACCAAACGTTCGTACCGCAGATGACCATCTCGGCGTGCATAACCCAAGTACGCAGCAGCTCAGGCGGCGTCTTTGACCCCTCCGGCATATAGTCACCATAGGGCAGGACTTTTGGCTCGTCGCAATGGAAGACAGCGCGGTAGAAGTTCAGCGCGTCTTTGCAGTTCCCGTTGAATGTAAGGTAAGGTGTAATCAATGCTTCCTCTCCTTTTTTGCGTTTTGGCTTAGTCAGGCAGTAACTGCCCTGCACCCCTCTCGATAAAGGGAGAGAGCTTGCGCGGCTCTCCCCTGTTACATTTTCCGAGTAAAACCCTAGGTAAGATTGCCCTAAATACAATTTTTTTATAATTGTATCGTTACCGTTGGGTTATTTTTTATTAAAGATTTTATCTCAAATACTGCTTCAAAAGCACGAATTTCATCAGCATCTTCTACTAAAAATACTATTGAAGCAAGCACACCTTCAGAATTAATATAACTCAAAATCAAAAAGTGAGTATATGTCTTTTTCTCTTTATTGAATAATCTTGTTTCTGTTTCTGCTTTCAAAATATATTTCTCATAGGGCCATGGATCACGAGTATATCCTCCAAGGACAATATTATCGATTTCAGTATCGGTTTTCAACTCGGCAGCTCTTATTTGCGGAATCATAATACTGAAATTGGCCCCGCCTCCGACAATGTTTAGTTGCTCTGATGTTAGTATCAATTCACAAAATGTTTTTTCCGCTAAAGGAAGACCTTCTAGATGATGTGCACAAATTTTTGCTAATACATTTGGATCTAGCTCAGTAACGTTATTCATTTTCATTTTTATTTTTTTCTGATATTCTAAGGCCTTTAAAATTAGTTGAATTATCCCTACGGCAAAAACAAGATAAATACCCCTTTCGATGATTAGATCCATACTTTTTCCCTCATTGGGGAATTTATTCGTACTTAGATTAATATAAGTGCCCCAAATAAACCAAGCAACAAAGACCCAGACCCACCACCGTTTGTAAAAAGGCTTTTTCATACTTAATTCCAACTCCTCCATTTAACTCTTTCTTAAATATATAAGAAAAGTATTAAAGTGTAAATGAAGACTATATTCACTCTAAACCTCATTGGAGTTTTCAACTCCCCTGCTTTCAACTGAGGCTTCCTATCCTTCCCCTCCAGCAGCGCTTCTTCCTTAACCGACGTCTGCACGTCTCCCGGAACTCATTAAGTATCCTAATTCTATAAAGATTATCAGACTTTAGTCGCCTCAAGATAGACAAGCGGAAAAGCGGCTCTTAATACTTTCCGCCGGCCAACCGGAAAACCATTTTTCTCAATAAACCCGGTATATTCCTCCGGTGTCCACTTCGAGTAAGTTTCAAACCCGATGAGTTTCAGTATTTTGGCGTTCAGATTCCAGAAGGAGTTTTTTAGGTGCCCATGCGAAAAAGTCGGTGCGATCAGCAATCCGCCAGGTTTCAGTACCCTGCGGATACTCGCAAGCGCTGCTTCGGGGTCTGGCATAATGTGCAAAGCATTGGAAATGATGACCGCATCAAACCAGTCATTCGCAAAGGATAATGCTGTAGCGTCCTCGATGGAAAATTTAACATTGCCCGGAGCAATTTTCTTTTTTGCGGTTTCAATCATCTTGGGAGAGAAGTCCGTCGCTTCAACTTGCCGGACAAATTTGGCTATGCCAAGCGCGATTAAACCGGTTCCAGTGGCGACTTCCAAAACCCGCATATCGGCTTGCAGTACTTCCGACATCAGATTGTACATTTCTTGGTATGCCGCTTGGTTAAACCGCCTAATCTCGAAGTCATACAGTCCAGAATACCGGTTCCAAAATTTTTTGTTGTCGCGCATTGTCAGTTACTCCTTTAACCACAAATTTAATCGTCAAAGTATAATTATTATTTATCAAGCAATTTTTGTAGTTCATTAATAAGTCGCGTCACTTCCCAATCAGATATAGCCGGTTCCCTGCATTCATTAGCCCGACTTACTAAAGTTTCCATATATTTATTTACTTCTTTATTTTCGCTTTTGATAATCGCTTTGACTCTGGCCGCAAAAGATGCCGGAGTCTCGCCCTGAATAAGGTATTCATAACTCTCAGTACTTAAACACAGTAGTAAAAATTCAATAATCCCTTTTTCCAGATAATGATTTTTCGTCAACTCCATGAACTTGGATTTATCGAGATTGAAAATCGGATTTAGCCAAAACACTCACCAATATCAATGTATTTGGTAGCATATTGTTTCCTCAGTAATGCCTCCGGAACAAAATCATTGTATTTCCCCTCCACCTTTATCTCATCAGGGATACTTAAGTCACCGATGGACAGCGGTACAGGCGTCGTTCGGGAGACAGGTCTGCGTCGACGACCACAAAACCGCGTTCCATGGCGTAGTTGCGGATTGTTTGTAAAAGAAAGCTCTTGCCCGCACCCTATTTCCCACCGATGAAGCAGAACGAAGCCCCGCCGATGGAAATGGTCTCAACATCGTGCAAAAGCGCATCAATCTCATCTTTTCTTCCCACAGTAATGTAGCTAAGCCCAGTGCGAGGGACCACACCGCCTTTTAAGGCATTAAGCAGTGTAGCCCGGACGATCGCCGACTCAAACTTGGTGCTGCTTATGACGAAGAAGGCCTTAGCTTTCCATACTTTTAGCCTACCCATGGTCGGGCGGGTTGGATAGGTGAATTTATCCGGTTCGCTGTTCAAAAAGCTGTTTTCTACCTGAGAAATATTCGGTATTTGCAGATTTCGCTTGTAGCCGAAGTGTTCCCGCATTTTGATTTCGATGCATTTCAGGATGTACCCGATAAGAGACCGGTACTGGGTCAACGTTAAATACTCCCGATACCAACCCCTGCTGTTCAGTTTAATCATTTCAAAGTCGTCAAGTTGTACCGTTATAGGCTGTACGGCTGTATTCCTACATACAGCACCTCTGAAAAGAGCGTACATTTTCTCTCTGCGGTTTTCAAAAAACACATTTTTCAATCATCGCCTGATCTGAGGCTTTGTAAAATTGCCCGTTTGTTATCCTAAAGGCATTCAGGTTCTCCATATTGGAAAGACAAACAAGCTGTGAAACATTAGCGTAATCACGGATATTCCCTTTGAGTTCAGGATTAGCGTCTCTCCACTGTTTTGCAGCCATTCCAAACAAGGCAACATTTAGCACATCGGCTTCGCTGGCATATACCTGATTTACCTGTTGGGGCGTAAGCTGTGGAGGAATTAAATTTTCTTTGATTGCATCCGTATGTATGCGGTAATTGATTTTCGCAAGATTGCGTTTAATATCCCAGCCTAACTGTTTGTATTCTTCCTCTTTCAGACGTTGGAATTCTTTAATCAGGTACAGCTTAAACTGGGGAGATACCCACGAGGCAAATTCAAAGGCAATTGTTTCATGTGCATATGTACCACCGTATCTGCCCGCTTTTGCTATGATCCCACGAGAATTCGTTTTCTCCGTCCATTGTTTTACAGACAATACAAACCGATTTAGCCCCGCTTTATTTTTAATTCCCTCGAATTCGGGGGAATTAAAATCGGGATTGAGATATATAATCTTTTTCTTCGTATTGAACAACTGAAATTTCAGTTCCGCCTACTGTCATTTTTTTAGCCAACTATCACACCTCCTTCTACCGAAATTAATTCATTCGATAGTGATTTGATAGGTTTAAATTCACATACAAATTATACCAAACGCATGTTCTGCTTGCAATAAATATTGGCACCTGTGATTTTGGATAGAATTTAAGCATACTGAAAAAACAGACAGACCTGCCATAGCGCCCTCTTTGAGCAGAACCTCACCGCTGCTGGGTCCGATTCAACCATGATCGCTACATATTCACCCTGCTCCACGGAGAAGGATTCATTGGCTAAGGCCTGAACAGGGCTGCCGCCAAAGCGGGTGGTATAGACTTTTTTAAGATTGTTCACCTCGATAATGGTCCTGAAAAAAGAACCTTCTTTGCTGAGTATGTTCTGTATAGCAAAACTGGAAAATGCCCTGCCATAACTTTGGCTTACATTTTCCAGTTTAAGCTTAACCTTTTGTAAGGTTGATTATAGTGTCCAAAATGTCAGATCTCGCCTCACGACAAGCACCCTTGTCCTATTCTTATTCTTTACTCCCATACTGCAGCATAAACATCTTATAATATAACCCTTCCTGTGCCAATAGTTCGGCATGAGTTCCTCTCTCCACAATTTCACCATGGTGAAGGACTAAAATCAGGTCGGCGTCCTGAACGGTTGAAAGCCGGTGAGCAATAGCGATAGTTGTCCGGCCTTGGCGCATCTTTCTCAAAGCTTTTTGAATCGCTTCCTCTGTTTCCGTATCCACGCTGGCTGTTGCTTCATCTAAGACAAGTATCCTGGGATTGCCGGCCATAGTCCGGGCAAAACAGATCAGTTGCCGCTGTCCGCTGGATAAGGTTGTCCCCCGTTCTCCCATGGGCTCTTGAAATCCCTGGGGCAGCCTGCCGATAAAATCTTCCGCCTGAACAAAGGCTGCAGCTTCCCGAACTTCCTTTTCGGTAATCTCAGATCGGGCCAAGGCAATATTACTGGAAATAGTACCTGTGAATAAGAAGGAGTCTTGAGCTACCAGCCCTACTTTTGCCCGCAGCTCCTGATGGGAGTGCTGGGAAAGGGAAACTCCATCAATAAGGATTTCTCCCTGAGTGAGCGGATAGAAGCCCATGAGCAGGTTAGCAATGGTACTCTTACCGCTGCCTGTATGCCCGACTAAAGCAACCGTTTGACCCGGGCAGGCGGTGAAATTGATTGATTTTAAAACCTTTGCCCCCTTGTCGCCGTCATAAGAGAAACTGACCTCTTTAAACTCAATTTTTCCCTGACTGATCCCAGGAACATCCACAGAGGCACCCTTGGGAGTTACGCGCCGGTCATCCACTAATTCAAAAACCCGCTCGGCCGCAACGAAGGATTGTTGGAATTGGGACAAACGCTCCATCATCATGTTGACAGGTTCAAAGAAACGGTCCAGGTAGTTGATAAAAGCGTAAAGTACCCCTATTTCAATGGGCCCCGCCAAGGATTGGAACCCGAAATAATTT
Organism: Desulfosporosinus orientis DSM 765; assembly: GCF_000235605.1. Classification (GTDB taxonomy): domain Bacteria; phylum Bacillota; class Desulfitobacteriia; order Desulfitobacteriales; family Desulfitobacteriaceae; genus Desulfosporosinus; species Desulfosporosinus orientis. The sequence goes on along the minus strand of NC_016584.1, from coordinate 2,463,176 downwards.
AAAACCATGATTAAGGCCCAGGTATAGATCAGGTCAACAGCCGGTCGGACAAAAAGGCCTTCTAAACGAATATTAGCCATCCCTTCCCGGTAGTAATTATTGTTGATGGTCTGAAATTCCCGGCGAAAGCGCTTCTCCTGGCGCATAGCCTGGATGATATTCATCCCCTGGATGGATTCATTCAGTTTGGCATTAAGATGACTAAGTTCCTGGCGCAGCCTTCGGTAAACCTTGGTACTTACTTTGCGGTAGGATATCATCAGGATGATAATAACCGGCAGCAAGATCAGACAAAAACAGGCTAAACGAACATCTAAATAAAACATAGCCACAAAAACACCCAGCATGAAAACCACATTCTGGACAAAGGCCGCTAAAACCCCCACAAACAGCTCTTTAACGGCTTCCGTATCATTGGTTATGCGAGAAATTAAGGCACCGGCCGGAGTATTGTCGAAGACCTTAAACTCCAGGTTTTGTACATGAGAGAAAACATCAATTCGCAGCTGCCGGACGATTTCCAGGGCAATTTCGTTGAAGCTGACTAGTTGATAATAGTGTAATATTGCCGACAGTATGTTCAGCCCCAGATAGCTTGAAGCCAGAATGATCAGGGCACCCCGGTCAAAGGAGCGGGGAACTAAGTGCTGATCGAGAAAAACCTTAACCAGAACAGGACCGATGACATCGGCAAAGGTAGCCAGGATCAGAATGAAAGAAGCCAAGGTCAAGGCTTTTTTATGGGGGATAAGATAGTTCAGTAAGCGTCGGATCACCATCTCAATCTTCCTCCCCCTCTGCAAGGAAGGATTCCAGCTGCTGCCTTCGATAGGTGGCGGCATACCAGCCCTTGAGAGCCATCAGCTCCGCATGGGAACCATGTTCCGTGATTTGTCCGTCTTTAAGCACGATGATTAGGTCTGCTTCTTCGACGGCGCTAAGACGATGAGAAGATAGGAAGGTGGTTTTTTGAACCCGCATTTTTCCCAGACTCTGTAAAATCGATTTCTCCGTTTTCGCATCAACTGCCGATAATGAGTCGTCTAAAATGAGAATTTCCGGTTCCAGCAAAAGGGCCCGGGCAATAGATATCCTCTGCTTCTGCCCTCCGGAAAGTGTGATCCCCCGGTCTCCGACCAGGGTGCCATACCCCTCGGGAAAACTCAGCACATCTTCGTGGATGTGGGCAATTTCTGCCGCCTGATGAATTTCCTCCAGGGAGGCCTCCGGTTTGCCTAAGGCTATATTTTCAGCAATGGTCGTGGAGAAAAGAAAACAATCTTGAGGCACATAGCCTATTTTACTGCGCAAAGCTTCCAGGGTTACACCGTAAACCGACGTTCTGCCTATTTGCAGATCTCCCTGGTTAAGGTCAAACTCCCGCAGAAGCAGGCGCAGAAAGGTTGTCTTCCCGCTCCCTGTTTTACCGACAATTCCCAGGGTTTGCCCCTGCTCCACCCGGACATTGATATTTTGCAAAATGGGTGTATTGCCTTCAGGATAAGTAAAGGAAGCTCCTTTATAGATCACAATACCATTGTTGAAGCGGCTAAGGGCCCCCTCCTTTTCCTTAATTGTTTGCTTGATCTTCAATAGCCCCTCTATGCGGTCATAGGAGGCTCTGCCCCGTTCAAGAATGTTGAACAGCCAGCCGAAAGCAAGCATGGGCCAGATAAATTGACCTAAATAGATGGTAAACTGAGTCAGCTGCCCAAAGGTTAATTGGCCATGAATCACGTCAATTGAGCCAAAAATAAGGGCCAGAAAAAAAGAAAGCCCAATAATCAGCTGGATTGTCGGGTCAAAGAGGGCATCTACTTTGGCAACAGCCAGGTTCTTCGCTACCACATCCTCAGATAACCTGCGAAAATCTTCTAATTCTGCCTCTTCTTCTCCGAAGGCTTTGACAACTCTCATCCCGTTAATGTTTTCCAGCACTTTATTGTTAAGATCAGAAAAGGCGGCTTGAGCCCGGTGAAAGCGGTTGTGCAGCATTGTCCCATAACGGCTGGTGGACCAAGCCATCAGGGGCATTGGCAATAGGGTAATCAGCGTTAGTTTCCAGCTGATAAATACCGCCATTGATGAAAGCACTAACCCACCGGTTATTATGGAGTCTACTAAAGTCAATACCCCCATGCCGGCCGTCATTTCAACGGCTTGGATGTCATTGGTGGCATGGGCCATTAAATCCCCGGTGCGGTGCTTTTGATAAAATTGCGGGGACATCCGGGTAAAGTGATCAAAAAGCTGCTTTCTAAGCAGCCTGCTTAAACGGCTTGCCGCCCCAAAAATCATTAACCGCCAGGAAAAGCGCAGAGCATAAACAACCAAAGCTATCCCGGCAAGGATCAGCGTCCAATAAAGCAAGGATTCCGACCTTAGGGCCCCACGGCTGACTTCATCGACAATAACACGAACAACATAAGGAGGTAATAAATTTAGCAGAGCGACCAGGACTAAGACAATGATCCCTAAGATATAGCCTTTTTTCTCCTGCTTAAAAAACCACATAAGATCTTTAAAAAGATGCAACCAGTCTCAGCTCCTCATTTCAATTATGATTTTATTCACTTTCGCCAGCTTGAGTTTGAGTTTAGAAGCCGTTCCAATGGCCTTGAGTTTCACTATACTAGACCCATGTCTTAGGTTCAAACATTTTAATCTACAAATTTTTTATTGACGACTTCCATCCTGTTTATTTACAAAGACAATCAATACAGAAAAGCATCCAGATTCAACCTGAATGCTTTGTCCATACCCTTGTTTTTTTAAGTAAGATTTTATACTTCATCTATTCATCCTTTCCAGTAAAGATGCACGAAGATCATTAAATGAATCCTGTATTGGTGCTAACCGTCCATTTTCCACATCATTTTCTGCTTCTGCAAGAGTTCTGAGCAATTCCAGTTCAGATTTCATTTGATAATAGCCCTGCAATCCAGGAACAGCTGTATCTGGTTTCATGGAATCACCTCTTTCATCTTTTGAGCAAGGGGCGGTATAATATCCTCTATTCCCTCTTCCCCATAATAGGTAACATAGACTACTTGATTATCCAAATAGGCAAAGATCTGTCTGCGGATACCATCCTCTACTATTTATAGTTTATCAAAGGACAGGTGATTAACCTCCTTAACTTCACTGTTATCACTCCAAACATAGCGATTAATAAGATCAAGCGTAAGGTTTTCTGCCATACTCCCAAAAGTCAGCTTATAGTATTGGGTGGTGATACTCGGAGAATATACACCGCTGTTATCTCCCCACATTTCGCCGTTGATAACTCCATGTTCATCGATTTCATATTGAACAGGCGCCAGCAGGCTCCAGTCACGGCTAACCCGATTTTCCCGATCAACATTATTGCCATGATAACCTGTTTCCCGCCTAAGATTAGGGCTTTTCTCTATCTCTGCAAGCCTGATAATTGGTAGATTAGTATTGCCTTCCGGAAGTGTATAGTCAGTGCTTTTAGCAATCTCAACAACTGGTATGATAATCGTAAATAAGGCCATGGGTATAAATATGCCTGCCAATATACCTCCCAACAATCTGGCTTTTCTATAATCCTGGTTATGATCAATTTCTGCACCCTGGAGCAGAGATTGTTTGAGTTTGTGAACTACTCTATAGTTGCGTATTACCGAATAGAAGAGGCATGGTTTTATCTGGTCAGCGCATTCGACGGTATGTTCTTTGTGTTTTACCCTTTTTTAAGACCTTTACTTCACCCATTTTTAAAGTACTTTATTTTTTAAAGGGGCAACTCCACCGGTCTCAATCTCCAAGGCATTGGATGCTGGATTGCCGACAAAACTGTCTGCCGAAGCAAACAGCCGTATATTGAATCATCTTAAAATTATCCTATGTTGAAATTTTAATCCGCCTTTGTTATTCTTATATACCAATATATATTGCTGTTTATATCAAATCTACTTTTAAAAAGGACTTTAATATGAAGAAAATAACCAACGATCACGACCCTTCCGGATATATTCTGGAGAGCGAGCGCTTAAAGTTTCGCCATATAACCCCCAAAGATTTTGCTTCCCTTAAAGAAATGCTCTCTGACCCCCAGGTCATGTACGCCTGGGAACATACCTTTACCGACGATCAAATTCATGATTGGATAGAAACTCAATTATCCTTCTACAGGCAAGATAACGCAGGCTATTTTGCTGCGATTGAGAAAACCACCGGAGCTTTTGTGGGACAGATGGGGCTCCATCGCTGTGAATTCAATCAGCAAAGTGTCTTTGAAGTTTGTTACATGCTCAAGCACCGGAACTGGCACCACGGCTACGCTTTGGAGGGCATCAGGGCACTGACAGATTATGCTTTTGGAGAAATGGATTTGCCTGCAGTCTATGCCCAAATCAAAACAAATAACACTCCTTCCATAGCGGTTGCTGAATCAGCGGGCTTCAAGAAAAAAACAGTATTTATAAAGCATTACAACGGAAAAGATATGGAGCATTTCCTCTACTCCAAAACAAAAGACAGCCACGCCACGGCAAACATTCAGGTGAAACCGCTTATGATACCAACAACCAAGTGATCATGATTTCAATACAGCTCTTGACTATGATAATGTGTATATGCCAACGGCGAAACTGGTATTGACGCTATTGCCGATGCTCCCCTGGCTTACCTTATATGCAGGGTAATGACTATAACCAGATTACTTTTGCCAACGAAGAGTATGCACAGCAGGTGGTTTAGAGGTTAGACAGCAGATTTCAGCCATAAAATAGCAGAACCCCGGTCCGGCCACACCAGGGTTCTGCTTTTTGCAAGGAAGATATCAACATGACCACTACACTAAATAACAGCCCACTACACTATATTCCTTGCCTGGTCAAGTGTGACAAAGAGTAAGTGCATCAAACTACCCGAAGAGGTCCGATTTTGTTTTTGCGATAGGCATTAGCGTAATTTCTGCAGTATTTGTCCCTGCCAAGTAAAGCTTCATTAGCTAACAGGCAAGCCATCATATCTCTGTTAATCGGGTCAATAATGGCTGAATCCATTCCTGCCATCATCGCCATAGTCAGGAAACTTTGATTAACTACCTTACGCAAAGGCATACCAAAGGAGATATTGCTCAAACCAGAGGTAATCTTAATCGTAGGATACAATGCTTTGATTGCTTTCGTTGCCTCAACAAACTTAAGCAAAGATTGATTCTCAGCAGATAGGGCAATCACTAAAGGATCAATATGGATTCTATCCGGGGTAATGTCAAATTGAGCAGCCTTTTCGACAAGGACCTGGGCTATCTCAACCCTTCTTGTAACATCAGAAGGTATTCCCTTATTATCACAAGTTAAGGCTACTACCTGCCATTCCGTCCCTTTGATTAGAGGATAAATGATATCACATTTATCACCTTCCAAGGAAACGGAGTTAACCAGGCCGGGCCGCTTGGCATGCTTAAAAACCTCTTCAATGACCTTGGGGTTTGGGCTGTCGATACACAGGGGAGTATCAGTGACATCCTGTACAATATTCATCAGCCAGAGTAAGGTCTGAACTTCTATTTCAGGAGCCGTACTTGCACAGACATCGATAAAATCTGCTCCAGCCTCGGCCTGCTTAACAGCAATGTCACGAATAAACCCTTCATCTTTTTCCTCAATCGCTCTTTTCATACTGGGAATGGTTCCGTTAATTTTTTCTCCGATGATGATCATTCTTAGACCCATCCCTGGCAGATTTTGATTCCTTCAGCCGCGTTGACTGTAAAGGCATCGGCGCCAATCTGCTGACAGGCTTCAGCGTTGACCGGGTTGCCGCCAATAACGATCTTGATATCATCGCGCAAGCCCGCTTCCTCTATAGCTTCCACCGTCTTCTTCATTGAGCTGAGAGCCAGGGTCAGAACGCCGCTCATACCCAAAATATTTGGCTTCACTTCTTTAACCTTTTCAACGAAGGCACTGGGGGATACGTCTATACCCAGGTCATATACCTCAAAACCGGCGGCTTCGGACATTCCCTTAAAGATGTTTTTGCCGATGTCATGGAGATCCCCTTCAACTGTGCCCATGACGATGGAGCCAATTTTCGCAGACACTCCCTGACCCAGCACAGGCTTGATAATATCCAGCGCAGACATTAAAAGCTCTCCGGCAAAAATCAGGTCGCCTACGTAATACTCATTTTTTTCAAACAGGTCGCCCACTATGGTCATACCCTTTTGGCAGGCAGCGACCACATCCTGAGCTTCGGCCTCGGAAGGACCCCCTGCCACGAATTCATTGAGCATAGCCAGCACGGCTTTTTCGTCTAAATCACCCACGTATTGTGTTAGTTTTTGTAAGTCAATCATGATTAACCCTCCTATGTTTTTATCTTAAGTTGTGCTCCGTCTGTGAACTGGGAAATCACATGATCATGATAAACGTTAATCCCATCAAAAATCCTTCTCGTACGTTATCATCTTCGGGTAAAAAGTCCAATTCGTTTTTCAGTTCTTTAAACAGTTCATCAATTGTCTTTTCTTCGGACATTCTTATACCCCCTATCACGGCTTTTGCTTAATAAACTCCATAATTGTGGACAAATTCATTAACCGCTTTATAGTTTTCCGGGTTAACATCCCCCTGGGACAGCAAAACAAGATTGGTGCCAAAGATAAATCCCCCGCCCGGAGCGCAAGCATCGACCACCTTTTTAGCATGATCAATACATTCTTCCTTTGTTCCATACCTGAGCAGACTTAATGGCATCCCGCCGCAAATGGTAATTTTATCACCAAGTGCCTTTTTGGCTTGAGCTACATCATCTCTTTCAAAAGCGGCAATTAAGAATGACTTGGGCAGTTCTTGCAAAAACTCATAAAACCGTTCCCAGCTTCCTTCCAAAAAGGCGTATACTTTCCCCCCTCGTTCATGAATCGCCAGAAGAACTTTCTTATAAGCGGGCCAATAGAATTCGCCAAATTGCTTGGGGGACAGGAATTCCGGCATGTGCAGGGGCGTAAAGGTCCAGGGGAAAGGATCAATTTTGGGCGCGCCACCGGTTGAGATACCCATGCAAAATTCAGCTAACTTTTCCGTAGAAGCCTTTACTTTTTCCGGATTTCTCCGCAAGTCCGTTGTGGCTCCCACAAATCCCCGCATATAGTCAAATAAGATATCCATGGGTGAAATAACCAGGCTGTAGGAGGTAACGGGTATACCCAGCTTTTCTTTGAGATAAGCAGCGCCATTCCCTAATTTTGCTCCAAAATCAACCAGCTCTAAAGCCGCTGCTTTCAAGGCCTGTTTATTTTCCGGATAGGGCTTGTTAAGGGCAGGATATTTTCGTTTAAATAATACATTGCGGGTAAATTTGATTGGATCTTCAATGAAGGCATCATACTCATCTGCTTGCATGGGGGATATTTCCTGGTGCTGAAGGGTAGTGCCGTCATTGGATACGAAGTAAGCATTGGACCCTAAGGCTGAGTAAAGCTTCATTGCCCGATTCATAGAAAAGCCTAAGGTGCCGTCAAAGTAAATATCTTGAAATGGCTTGGCAAAGATCTCAAATTCTTTTTCATGACTTTCCAAACACTCATGGACCGTAGCACCGGCGTAAGAAATCGCCCAGGTTTCTATATTGGATAAGATCGGTACTCTGTCCGGTTCCTGATGATTAGTCGTTTCAACAAAACGTTTTACTCTTTCTTCAAATAGCTTTGCTGTATCCATTTATTTCAATCACCATCCTTAAGTTTATTTCAATTGTCAGTGTGGTGATATTATTATTTGACTTTCCACACTTACACCTTGACATATTTAATCTAAGCTGATACCACTTTTTCACCCCTTATTTTGAAGCCGATCATTTAGTAGCTACTGCAGCTGGATTAGCCTCAATTTGCCCCAGTGAAATCCCATCTTCTTCTTTTTCCGGAATAATCAAATTCAAAATAATGGCCGTTAAGGCACCTACGATAATTGCGGATCCCAACACATAGCTGATGAGAGAAGGCAGGCTATTAACCAGCTGGGGCGGTAAAAGACTGGCGCCGATGGTTGTTAGAATCGAAACCCCTACAACTAAATTATTGCGCTCGCTGAAAGGATAAACGCGAATACTGGCTAAACCGCTCATGACGACAGCAACACAGATGACAGCATATATTCCCCAGATAACGGATGAAGGGATTACAGCAATGAGATACATGAGTTTAGGACAAAGGGCCATGGCGATTGCGATAACGCCGGCTCCCAGGGCAGCATAACGGCTGAATACTTTGGTGACAGCAAGAACGCCGGAGTTCGAACCATAACTGGTAACTGGCATACCACCGAATAATGTCCCGATCAGACAGCCAAGGCCTTCCCCGATAACACCCCGGTCAATTCGTTGGTTATCCATAGTCTCACCAGAGAGAGCGGTATAGGTAAACCAAGTACCAATTGATTCAACCAAAACAATCAGCAAGATAAAGGTCATCACCAAACTAGCATTCAAGTCGAATTTCGGAGGGCCATATGGGAATAGTTTCGGAATGGAAAACCACGGAGCAGTTCCAACGGGAGACAAATCAACATGGCCAAACAAGGATGCGACAATTGTCCCCAGGACAATAGCATAAATTACGGAGCCGATGGAAAGAATTCTGCCTAAACTACTTTGAAAACTGCCCAGTCTCATGAAAATCAGCATCGCAGCAAATGTGACGCCGGCTTCAAGAAAGTTAATTCCAGGATTGCCTGGAATAGCAATTAAAGAATTCCAGGTTATAGGCATCAAGGCAAGACCAATGCAAATAATAACGGTTCCGGCTACAAGTCCGGGAATTAATCTGCTGACGATTTTACTGAAGATCTTTGTTACACCAATGACAATCAGGACACCTGAGCCTATCATTAAGGCCCCAAAAAGCGTGGCAAAGTCTGTTTTCATCCCGATTGAGATAATGGCTCCCAGGGTCGCAAAGGACATGCCTTGAATAACCTGGAATTTCAGAAAGAAACCGGATTGTACGATTGTGGCCAGGCCGCAGGCCAAAAATGTGAAGGCTATAAGTGCTGCGGCATCTTTAACATCTAACTGAAAAGCACCGATGAGAACAATGGGGCCTAAGAAAAAGTTACAAGCAAGTACAGATTGGAAACCATAGAATAATGACTGACTAATTGAAAGTTTTTCATCACTGTGAATGATTCTCTTTGAATTCTCCATACTTTTAATTACCCCCCTCTTTGTAATCCCTGATCAAACCCTGACAGCTTCTTCAGCTTCTTACGCCTGACTTACATAACCAACCACATGGTGAAGCCAAACACCATTTCTTCATAAGCCTGGGTATTGGCCTCAATCACGTCTTCATTTTCTTTACTGACTTCATTCTGTTCCAGATAATCCGACCAAGAAGTGTAGTATTCCGATTTGAATTCCATTTCATTTCCTCCTTTTTAGCGATTCGATAAAGGGCAATAATCTGGTTTTTCCATCCAATTAAAAACGAAAATTAATAGACAGCATATTCTTTAACAAACTCGTTGACGGCAATGATGTTTTCCGGATTAGCGTCAACTTGATTTAAAGCAACTTTATCAAAGGTAAATATATAATTGCCGCCAGGAGCCAGAATATCGATAATCTCTTTCGCCTTGCCAATACATTCTTTTTTCGTTCCACCGGACAGCAAGGTTAACGGGTAAAGTCCGGATATAATATGTTTTTTCCCGACTTTTTCTTTGATGGTTTTAGGATCTCCGTATTCGAACATCATTTGTACTCCTGCCGGCAATTCATTCAAATGATCAAGGAAGCGGCTCCAATCCTGTTCCACAAACAATAAGGGGTAGGCACCGGCAGCACATAATGCTTCTACCAGTTTCTTAAAGGTCGGCCAGTAAATTTTTTCAAAGTCGGCTTGCCTGAGATAAGGCGCCATGTGAAGGGGTATGAAGGTCCGTTTTTGTTTGGAAGAGTGGGGCTTGATTCCGGCTTTGATCATCATCGGCAGCACGGCTTCACAAGCCTCCATCACTTTGTCCGGACACCTGCGGATATCGATGCTAATGCCGCTGAAACTTCTGAACTGGTCCGCGATTTGATCAAAAGGAGCGATGGACTGACAGCCCACCCTGTCATATGCCAAACCATATTTTTCTGCCATCAAATCGTGATGAGGGAAGATCTGACCGTAAATGTCGCTATGGGCTTTCATAGCTTTGGCAAAAACCATGGACCGCTTCACAGGATTGGTGTCCAGGTTTTTATACAAACGAGGCAGTACTTTGTCATGGGTAAACTTATAGGGATCAGCAATCAGCTCATCATATTCCTCCGGCTTCATTCCTACCACTTCCGGGTGCTGGATCTGACCTGAGGAAGACATGCGAAAATTCTCCGCGCCAAGAATATTGTATACAGGCATGATGCGAGTAAAGGTAGCAGGGTTGATATCGGATTGGAAAGATTTAGCCCCCACTTCAATCATGTCTTTAAACTTGTCCACATCCCATTGAATTCTTCGCAAATCTTCTCCGGCGTACTGCATAATGTAGGTAATATCCATCCAGGTATAAACCGGTACTCTTTTCGGAATCCTCCCTTCGTCAATATCGATGAAAAGCTGCTGGGTTTCCTTAGCCTGCTCTAGCATCACAAAAAATCACGCCTTTCTTTTTGAGTCTTCAAAATAAATTTTCAGTTAAGAATTCTTGAACTTATTATTCTTGTAATTGCAAATACTATGCCAGCCTGAAATGCTTTAAAATTCAGTACCTTTATAATCCCATCCACTGTCTTTGATACAAAAACGTATTGGATTAACTCAAAAGAGCGGAAAAAAGCTGTTTATTTAACGCTCCCTCTTTAATTAAGAAATGTATTGTTAAGTGATTCAGTATTGTATCAGTTCTGCGGCAACGGCATAGACGGCCACCCTGAAAAAAGCTTCCTGGGTAGACAGCGGGTCGGTTCTTCTGTCCATCTCTGGGGCGGAGCGCTTTTCTAGCTATGTTAATCCGTGCGAAGACAGTGTCTTCGGGCACCGCGGCATCAGTCCATCCGTGGACTAGTCCCTGCGGCGCGCTGCGGGGACGCGAACCGTCGGCGCTCGTCTTATCGCGGCTCCACTCACGCATCCGCTTAGCTGAAAAAGCGCTCCCTCTGCAGTTTATTGGGAGCGGAAGCTGAACTTTGGGGGCTCGGGTTAGACTTCGGATTCTTTAGCAATTTTCATCATCCGCTGGTGCCTCACCGCGGCATGAACGGCTACTCTGAAAAAGCAACCCTAATCCCCCCAAGACAGTCTAAAGCCCCCCATAGACCTGAAAGCCAGGGCAGCTTCGTCCACAGAAGCAAACCCATTGCATGGAGAGGCGATAAAAGCCCACAAGCGGCTGCGGGGATTGCGAAGCCAGGTTCACTCCAAGTATTACCCAGAGGTTTGGCTGAGCTCCCGCGGCCGCGCGTGGGCCAGCCTCGGAATGCTGCGGTGCGCGGATGTGGCGAAACTGCCCGGCCCAGGGACCCCAAACTGCCCGGCCCGGACACGTCCCCTCTTCACCCTTGGGAATGCTGCCGCAACATCAGCATAAAGCCCAATTGTAAGAAAAAACCTCACGATCTCTCGTAAGGTTTTCTCATTAATTTAGTCTCCGCTGCCCGTTTCTAAAGGTTAATCACACCCAAATTCAGACTTGCCTGAAACTCAATATCCTCAATGCGCTTGCTGCTGCCTTCAAACTCAATTTCCAGACGATACTTGCCGCTGTTCTCCTCAAGTCTGTCAATTTTGAAGTCACCAAAAGCATCGGTCTCTGTTTCACAAAGCTGTTGACTGTCCCGGAAAAGCTTTACCCTTGCCCCCTGAACGCAATCCTCAGCTCCATTGTGCATTCTTGCTACACTTCCGGCAAGAAAGCACTTATTAAAACGGTAGAGATTTTTGTAATAGACGGCAGGATGAGTCCCCCATTCCGGGTGGAGCACCTCCAGCTGCTGGGATTCAATCAGGTCATTGAGCAGGGATTCTTCAACCTGCTCTGCCCGCAGGGCACCTGTCGGGCAGGCTTGAACGCAGCGAGGCTGCTTCCAGCCCTCATCCAGGAGGTGAGCGCAAAAAGTACACTTCTGGGGAACTTGTAACTCTTCATTCCAGTAGATGGCGTTATAGGGACATGCCTTAACAACCTCTTTCAGTCCCTTGGCTTTGACGGGGTCAATCTGAACAATACCGTCCGGCCGCTGGCTTATACTCCCCTTTCCTGCTTTAACACAGGGAGGATTACTGCACTGCATGCAGGGGGTCGGCCGATAGGCTGCATCAATTAAAGGATATTGCCCTCGTTCCCGGCGCTCAATATTCATCCAGCGCTGGCCGTGAAGAGGCTGGGCCAGGGTATAGCCGGGCCAGTCATTCCCTACATGCTCATCTTTACAAGCCAGAAAGCAGTTATTACAATCTTCGCATTTTTCCACATCGATGATTAAATGCCATTTTTTCATAGCTCCTCCCCCTCTCCATTCCACTTTTCAATTTGAACGAGACAGGAATTATAGGCACCGCTATGAGATTTCTTAATCATCATGCGGCTGGAGGTGAGCTGGTTGATACACCCTCCCCGATCAGGGGATTTTCCAGGCTTACCGATGGGATCGTAATTAGCAGAAGACTCGTAGGAATGCACGGTGCCCGGGCGGATCCGCTGAGACAATTGGGCAGCCAGAATAACGGCTCCCCGGTCGTTATAGGCTTTAATCAGGTCATTTTCCTTAATGCCCCGGGCCCTGGCGTCGTCCGGATTAACCCGGATGATCCAGTAATAATAACCATCGATCAGGACGCGATGGTCTTTGATGTCGTTGAGGGTGCTGTCTTTGCCATCGCTCTGAGTGTGGAAAGTGAAGCGGGGATGGGGAGAAAGCAGCAGCAAAGGATACTTCTGATAAAGCTCACTGTGGGGGCCTTCCCAAGAGGGATTATATTTCATAACCGGCGGGCGTTCAGGGTCGTTGGGGTCAAAGCGTTTGAGGCTTGAGGATTCAAACTCCAGCTTCCCGCTTTGGGTTCCTAATCCCCGTTTGTACTCCCCGCTATAATCTCCGGGCAGCGGAGTCAGCTCCGGCGTGTCCTTGAGACGGTCTTCGGCATACCAGCGGAAGGCCACGGGGTCCCGGCGGCTTTCCGGCAGGGGCGGAACCACGTAATAGCCTTTTTTCAGGAAGTTCTTCCAGGAAACATTGTAAGGCAGATCCGTGGCATGGAAGTAACGCTTGCACCAATCAAATTCGTTACTGCCCTCGGAGAACACCGTACCAAGGCCTAAGCGTTTAGACAAATCCGAGAAGATTTGGAAGTCGGACTTGGACTCGCCCAAGGGCTCGATGCATTTATGCTGAACCACAGCCACCCGGTGGTTGACCTGGGTGAAGGAATGCTGGATATACCCTCCGCAATTGGCAAATTCGCTGATGTCCCAGCGTTCAAAGTTGGTGCAGGCGGGTAAGATAATGTCGGCAAACTTCGTTTCCCCCTCGAACCAGATCCCTTGATTCACTACAAACTCCAGGCTTTCCGTGGCATACATCTTGACATAGCGGTTGGTATCGCACATGGTGCCGAAGTGGGAGCCCCCATATTTGTAATACATTTTCACCGGGGAATAGCCGGGAGCCGGATAAGCAAATTTAAAGAACTGGCCTTCGATAGTCGAGGGATCCGTTGGATACCCCTCGCAATGTCCGTCCATAATGGCTTCGGGAATTTTAAGACGGGGTACAATCTGCTTCACAGAATTGACGGATGGAGCGGAAGGCAGGCGCTGATACATGCTGACGGCAGCTCCTGTCCCAAAGAGGTCTCCGGACATACCGCCTTCGGAATAACCCGGGAAGAAAAAGCGGGTATCCACGGGGGTTCCCTGCTGCATACCGCCCATATTGACGCCCGGCTTGCCCAGACCCTGCATGGCCATCAGGTAGATCATACCCCGGGCCCAGTCTGTTCCCGTTGCGCTGCGGCAGGCACCGCCGAAGCCGTGGATACCGCCGGCTGCCAGATAGGTCTTTTTTTTGCCCCATTCTCTGGCTAAAGCCCTAACATCTTTAGCGGGCACGCCGGTTTCAGCTTCCTGCCATTCCGGTGTTTTAGGTATGCCGTCCTCTTTACCCAGGACATAATCCTGCCATTTGTCGAAACCGGTGGTTCTCTTCTCCACATAGTCTTTGTCATATAGGTTCTCGCTGATCCAAACATAGGCGATGGCGCAGATCATAGCGCTGTCCGTGGCCGGCTTGGGGGCCAGCCATTTACCGCCCAGCAGGGCCGCAGTATGGTTAAAGAAAGGGTCGATATGAACCATGGGAATACCCAGCTCCTTGAGCCACTGGCGGCGGATGGTTCCCTCATGAGCGCCATAAACTCCGGAAGTGGATTCCGGGTCACTGGACCAAAAGACCACCATTTCGGCGTTCTGCAGGCAGTCCTCCACGGTATTATAACTCTCCCCTCCGCCGTTGTGGGCGCTGAACCCCCAGTGGTGCATGCCCCCCCAAAACCAGCCTTCCCAACTGTCCGGGTTGTGAACAATCTGAGTCCAGCCCAGAGCGTTAAAAAAGCGCATCCGGGCGCTCAGCCAGTAGCCTAAAGCTCCCCAGGTATGGTGGGAACCGCTCCCGTTCATAATGGCACCGGGTCCGTACTGCTGTTTAACCCGCCGTATCTCGCCGGCGACAATGTCATAAGCCTCGTCCCAACTGATCCGTTCATAACCGGAAATCCCGCGGTTTTGAGGATTTCTTTCCCCATTGGGGTCAAAGTCAACCCGTTTCATAGGATAGAGCAAGCGGTCTTTGGAATAAATCATAGATTTCCAGGCCAGGGTATGCTGATTCACTGTGGTCTTGCGGGGAGGAGTAAAACTTTTGCCCCGGGCACGGATCGTCCATGATTCAGCATCTTCTTCATCAAATTCAATGGGAGTAATCCGGATGATTTTGCCATCTTTGACATAGACAAAGACCGGACCGCCATTGGTATTATTGGTATAGCGTGTAATTCCATTTCCCATCGCTTGGCCATATTCAGTGATAGGGCTCATCATCATCTTGAGAATTTCCGCAAACCAAATGACGTATTCATCCGCTCCGATCAGTTCCATTTGAAAGTTCTTGGCGGCATTGACGAATTCCAGCATATCAAAGTTTGGTTTTAAGAGACGGGCGGCGATCTCCGCGGATTCAAAGGACATAGTACAATCAGGGGAGGGGTGAAGTCCTGCTGAAGAGTGAACTTTCCCCCCTTGGATTAAATAATGCCGGGCTTGGGAATTATCCCGCAGCTTCATTTGGATTACGGCATCTTTCTCTTTCAGGCTGGATCGGATTTCCGGATACTTGCCGGCTGCCCGGTTGAGCATTTTATCTAAAGCAAATAGAGTAAGGTCAAATTGCATTTGTTTTAAAGACACTTGGTTCCCTCCCCTCATTTATAACTATTATAATTGAATTCGGCTTAAAAACCACCGTAGGGGTAAACTCTTTCCGGTACGTCATTCAAGTCATCTTCATCGATTTCCGCAACGCAGCGAGCCATGGAACCATCCCCCAGGTACCAGCGGAGGGGGAAGCAATAAAAGCGGAAGCGTTTGCCGGATACCTTGTCCAGGTTACCGCCCAGATTTTCAACCCCGACAATGCCGTGACCCAGCATGTACTTGTGGCAGGGCTCCCAGGTACCCCAGCAGCCGATTGCTTCCAAAGCACCAAATTTTTGATCATATGCTTCCTGACCATGAACTTTGATATAAGCTTCTTTGTCAAATTCCGCATAGGCATCCATCCCGAATTGTTCGATGTATTCTTCGGTGATGGGTTTGCCGGAAGCTCCGATCAGGTTCATGCGGGTCATGCCGTTGTTCCCCATTGCCGTGTGGAGAGGATGGTCCAGAGCCTGACTATCCATAGCGACGCACTTAACCTTGTGCTCCACAAACCACTTGCCGGCATCGATACCGGTACCGCAGGAGTAATGATAGTATTCCTTGGAATCGTCAAACTTACGATGCATACCCGTATTTAAACAAACAATCATCCCTTCCAGTTCACTGGGCTTGATGCCAACTTTTTCACAGGCAGCCTCCAGGTGCTTGGGACCAATCAGTCCCCAGCGTTCGATCTCGATAGGCAGGCAAATGGCATCGCCGGTGTAGGCATCCACTGGCATCTCATGGGTGTAACGAGCTCTTTTGCCATCGAATTCCACTTCCATAACGTGACGGGGAGCATCGCAATGAGTACCGGTGTGCATTGTACAGGTGATCTTTTGGGTGAGAACGCCGCCTTTGGCCATGGTATGGGCATTATCGATGACCGGCTTGTCAAAATAAGGCCAGCGGGGAATTTCCGCACTGAAAGGATGGGTCAGGTCTACAAATACTTTTTTGCTCATGTTAATTTCCTCCTAAAATTGCAATTATTAAAATGAATAGGCTGGTTAGTTAGCCCAGTATCCGCCTTCTGTGGCAACATTTGCCCCGGTCATAAAATCACTGGCATTTGAGGCAAGAAAAATACAAGGTCCGATAAAATCCTCCGGTTCGCCAAGACGTCCCACCGGGAGGCGTTTTAAGAAGTTAGCGTAAACAGGACTTTCCGGATCAAACATCCACTCCGTTAAATCCGAGCGGAATACCGTTGGGTTAATAGTATTCACATTAATCTTGTATTTTGCGGTCCATTCACAGGCCAGGGATTGGGCCATAAGATCAATTCCGGCTTTGGCCGTGCAGTAACCCGTATACCCGGCCATACCCATCTTGGACCGGGCAGAGGATACCAAAATTACTTTCCCGCCTTTGCCCCGCTCAATCATCTGTTGGCCTGCGTATTTGCAAAACAGCCAAGTCCCTTGGACATCAGAATCCATTATTTTTTTCCATTCCGCTAAGTCTTGATCAACAATGGGCTGGGGATGGTTATAGCCTGCTGCTGTCAGTAAGACGTTGATTTCTCCGAATTTTTGAACTGCATCCTCGACAACCTTGATCACATCGGCCTCTACCGCCGGATCGCCAATTGAATAACCACATTCAATGCCTTGGGCTTCAAGCTCATCGCAAAGAGCTTTACACTTTTCCCCGCTCCGCCCGGTCACAAAAATCTTCATGCCCGCTAAGCCATAACCAAAGGAAATTGCTTTTCCTAAAGCACCTGTTGCCCCGGTAATGAGAGCCACTTTATCTTTAACGTCAAAAAGATTATTTACAAATTGAATATCCACCATATGCTGTCTCCTTATCATTCGTTAAACAGATTATTCATAGCTGATAACCACTAAAACAGTGGCTACCTGGTTGGTCTCATTGATCATTTCCCGGCCTTCATTGGGTCCTATGAAAAGTGAATCATTCTTACGTAAGACAAAGGTTTCAGTTTTTGACTTGACCGTAATTTCTCCGTCGATGACAAAGTATATTTTTTCCGTCGGAGAATCCTCGTAGCTGTACTCAGAGCCGCCGCCCGGCAGGAAATAGGACATTCCCATCCAAAATTTTGTTGCACCCGTTTCTTCTGTGCCATGGAGCTTCATTGTTCTTGTGTCAAAATGTTTGGGCGCATGATAGGCTATGACATCTTTCAGCTCAACTTTCTTCACGAAATAAACTCCCTTCTCAGTGATTTATAACTTCCTTTAATCTGCATTTTTAGCTTTAAATTTTGCAATTCTTATGCCAAGTGATTAATTAGCCCTAACAAAATCAAACAGGGCCCTGAAATCAATGATTTAGCCACTCCTCGTTTCCCGGAACTCCTGATTCGTATTTTTATTAATTTATAATTTTAATTTAATATTGTATTATTTTCTTCAATCACATCGAAAACCATGGAATTTGCCCTCTATAAGCACTACAAAATCGTTTTAGTATAATACAATAATGCATTAATTTTTAAAAAAACAAAAAACTGTGCTAAACAAATCTTTAAGATTTATCCAGCACAGCCTTTTTCATCAGCAATACTCTTTTTTAAGGCGTACCTTGGTTGAGTTATTTTAGTTTGATTCCGTAAGCTTTTGCTTTTCTAAAAACGGTAGGCTGGGTAACCCCCAAGGCACGTGCCGCCTTATAGGTACTGCCCAGTTTTTTGAGGGCATTCTCGATGAGTTCCTTTTCAAACACACTGACAGCTTCTTTTAAGGTCAGATTAGTATTTACCTGGCTTAATGAAATCTTGTCTTTGCCGAGAATGTTGATGATATCATTATTGGTAATATAACTATTGTCATCAATGACTACCAGCCTTTCAATGGAGTTCTCCAGCTCTCTGACATTTCCCGGCCAGCTATAGGATTCTAAGGCTTTGATGGCTGTACTGCCAAAACTTTTAGCTTTGCTGTATTTAATGTTGAACTTTTCCAAAAACCGGTAGGCTAAGATGGCAATATCATCTTTTCGTTCCCTGAGGGGAGGTATTTTTAAGGGTACAACATTTAAGCGATAGAAGAGATCTTCTCTGAATTTCCCTTGTTTAATCAGTTCGCTCAAATCTTGATTGGTAGCTGCTATAACTCTGACATCAAGCTTAATGCTTTTGGTCCCGCCAATCCGCATTATTTCTTTCTCTTGAAGAACTCGCAGCAATTTTGACTGTAAATTAAGGGGCATCTCTCCTATTTCATCTAAGAGGATCGTCCCGCCATTTGCTACCTCAAACATACCCAGTTTTTCTTTATTTAAAGCACCTGTAAATGCACCTTTTTCGTAGCCAAACAACTCTGATTCAATTAGATTCTCAGGCAGTGCGGCACAATTCACCTTCACATAAGGCAAGTTCTTTCTATTGCTCTTATGATGAAGTTCTGTAGAAAATACTTCTTTTCCGCATCCCGTTTCACCGGTTATCAAAACCGTTATATCTGTATTGGCCACATAGTTAATCAACTCGATTAAGCGTTTAATATCATGATTTTCTCCAATAATAGTTTCATCTTCTTTATTCATATTCCTAAGATAATTCAGCTCGGATAAATACTTTTCATTTCTTTTTTCCATCTCTTCGATATTATTTCTTAACCTTATCAACTCTGTTAAATCTCTCATCACCGTCAGAACCTGAATTACTTCCCCCTCTTTATCAAAAAAGGGATTTCCTGTGATGAGTACTTTTTTATTATTTCCGGTAATCGTTGACAATGTTGTTATTTTCTTTTTCTGCTCTAAAACTTGTAATGAAACTGCATTGGAAAAAAGCCCTTTATCCAAGAGGATTTGCATGTGGTGCCCCACAATTTCATGTTCTTCGATTCCGGTTATCTGTGTGTAACCTTTATTGATAGCTGTTACAATTCCGTCTTTGTCAACCACACATATGCCATCGGATATGGCATCACCAATGCTAAAGGCATTTATTTGACTTTCCTTGATTTTAATGATAGTTTCGTTTTTATTGTTTAGTAAGTTTTTATATGAATTGAGGATTTTTAAAGTCATATCGTCAACTTTGATATAATCGATATCTTTCTTAAGTTCATTTTTTAACATATCGTCAATTTGAAATATATTCTCACCCATTCTTACACCTCCCTAAAATTAAATTTTGAATCAAATTGTCATATTTTAGTTTAAAGCGAGTTGGGATTTTAATACCCTTTTTATTTTTCCAAAATTCTGAGTATAGCTCGTTAAATATATTCTATCATAATTTATTATTTACACAACACGGAAAATCACACCACTTATTTATAAGTAAATTACAATAAAAAAGGCTGTGTCAAAAATAAATTATTTAGACTTACTTTTGCCACAGCCCCGATTATAAAAAACATTATTTTGAAAAAGTACACTGTCTGTCAATACTTAGGATTTCCTTGGCATCGGCAGGGGCGGCAACTTCGTTGCCTGCTATTCTAACGATGTCGGCAGCACGTTTAACCAATTGGGCATTTGATTCTGCCGGTACACCTGCACTCCACATCACATTATCCTCCATACCAACTCTTAAGTGCCCCCCCATGGCAACCGTTGCTAACATGATGGGGACATGCTGCTTGCCTATACCCAGGGCTCCCCAAGTACACCCTTCCGGCAGCAATCCTCGAAGGTATACTAAATTTTCTATGGTTGCAGCTGCACCCCCGGCAGCTCCCAGGACTAATTGATAATGACAAGGTGCTTTTAAAACCCCTTTTTTTAAGTAGTACAGTGAATTGTAGATCATACCTGAATCAAATATTTCAATTTCGGGCTTTATCTCGCACTCCTGCATGGTCATGCCTAACTCTTCCAAAAACTTGGGATGATTAATAAATATGCTGTTATGCATCCAGTTCATGGAACCACAGTCATAAGAGGCAATTTCAGGTCTGATACTTCTTAAATGAGCCTGTCTGGTTTCATCCGTCGCCTTTAAGTCCCCGGATGTTGTGCAGTTGATAACGATATCACATTTCTTCCTAATTAAATCAACGGTTTCCTCAAATTTAGCTTTGGACATCGTTCCATTACCCTCTTCATCTCTCATATGCAGATGGCAAATCGCTGCTCCAGCTTGATAACATTCGTAAACATCCTTGGCTATTTCCAGCGGTGTCATAGGAATATTCGGATTGTCTTTTTTCTTCGGCCAGGCACCTGTTGGTGCCACTGTAATAATCGTTTTATTTACTGCCATTATTCATCCCTCTTTCTTTCCACAATTAAAGCAGTCCCCATGCCTCCGCCGATGCACAAAGTTGCCAATCCTCGTTTGGCCTCCCTTTTTTCCATTTCGTAAAGCAAGGTCGTCAATATTCTTGTTCCTGAACATCCCACGGGATGACCTATGGCAATAGCCCCTCCATTGACGTTAACTTTTGCCATGTCAAAGTTTAAATCCCTTGCGACGGCTAAGCTTTGGGCTGCAAAGGCTTCATTGGCCTCGATCAAGTCAATATCATCTATTTTCAGATCAGCGGATTCTAAAACTTTCTTTGTTGCATGGAAGGGTCCATACCCCATAATTGCCGGATCTAATCCTTTAGAAGCATAGGATACGATCTTGGCCATGGGCTTAATGCCCAGTTCTGCTGCTTTTTCGGCACTCATAACCACGACAGCTGCCGCCCCGTCATTGATTCCTGAGGCATTTCCCGCTGTAACTGTTCCATCTTTCTTAAAGGCTGGTTTTAATTTCGCCAAGCCCTCAGCAGTTGTTCCGAATTTCGGAAACTCATCAGTATCAAAAATAATTTCTTCCTTTTTTGTTTTTATAAGCACAGGTACTATTTCATCCTTAAATTTACCTGCTTTAATCGCTGCTTCGGCTTTTTGCTGGGATGCTGCTGCGAATTCATCCTGCATTTCTCGGCTAAGACCCCATTTTTCGGCTATATTTTCTGCTGTGATCCCCATGTGATAGCCTTGGAAGGCATCTGTAAGGGCATCGTTGACCATGGCGTCGACGATAGTTCCATTGCCCATTCTTTGTCCCCACCTTGTGGTTGGGAGGACATAGGGTGCTGCCGACATGTTTTCCATGCCCCCGGCAACCACGATATCCGCATCACCTGCTTTGATGAGTTGTGCCGCTAGACTGACGGCTCTTAGTCCGGAACCGCAGACTTTATTTAAAGTAAAGCCCGGTACCTCCTCCGGCAAACCGGCCTTTAGGATGGATTGTCTGGTTACATTTTGGCCAAGACCAGCTTGCACCACGTTACCCATGATTACTTCATCAACCAACTCTGGTTTGAGATTAGCTCTTTCCAGGGCTTCCTTAATCACGATAACCCCCAGATCTGCTGCGGGAACATCTTTTAAAGCTCCCCCATATTTGCCCACTGCTGTTCTGACCGCACTTACAATCACTACTTCTCTCATGGAAACAACTCACATCCTATTTAATATAAAATTCCGAAGCCTTTAATTGATGGATTAATCTTTGACTGAATTCCTTCTTGATTTTTTCGATTTCTTCTGAGTTATAGTCATAAAAGCCGGAGCCTGATTTAACCCCCAGCTTACCTTGTTCTACTTTTTCACGCAGGATTGGACTTGCACAAGTGGAGTTGTCCATCTCCTTCAGCAGGTTGTCTCCCACGATACACCAGATATCCAGCCCCCCTAAATCCGCGACTTCTAATTGACCCGTTGTTGCATAGCGAAAGGCCGGGCCAAATTTTAAGGCTTTATCTACTTCGGCTGGTTCGGCGACGCCTTGCTGAATCAGTGAAAATACTTCTCTGGCCACACCTTGCTGAATTCGATTCGCAACTAATCCCGGCACCGGCTTTAAGACTTTAACCGTTTGTTTTTTGATAGACTTATATAGCTCTTCTACTTCTCTATAAATATCTTCCGGCATATTCCCGAAGAAAGACAGCTCCACCAGGGGCATGAGAAGTCCCGGATTATACCAGTGATTGATGATCATTCTCTTTTTGCGTTCATCAGTTACTGCCTCCATCATGTCGTCTAAGGTTAAGCTTGAGGTATTGCTGGCTAAAATTGCGTGTTTTGGGGCAAACCGGTCTAAATTAGCAAACAACTCTCTTTTCAGATCGATTTTCTCCGGTATAGCTTCAATGACATAATCCCTGTCCTCTGTTGCCGCTTCTAAGTCAGTAAATAGGGTTATCCCAGCTAAGGTTTTTTCAACTTCTGCCCGATCAATTAACTGTCCTTCAACGAGCTCTGCCAATTCTTTTTCCATCATACCCTTAACATTTTTCAACTGATCTTCATAAGTATCAAAGAGATTTACAGAATAACCATACAGAGCAAACGCTGAAGCAATACTATGCCCCATTGTCCCTGCTCCGATTACAGCAATTTTTTCTATCATCATATCCCTATCCTCTCAAATTTCCGTCTCATAGGTTAAACCGACATGATCTTTAAGTTATCACTAATGGTAAGATCGGCCTCAGTTCCTCTGAGAATATCCTCTAAAGTTACACCCGGTGCAATTTCCTGTAAGACAAGACCCCTTGGTGTAACTTCTATAAATGCTAATTCTGTAACTATACAGCTTACTTTTCCTACAGCCGTCAGGGGTAATTTGCATTTCTTAAGAATTTTAGGTGCTCCCTTATCCGTATGGGTCGTGGCAATAATAACTTTCTTTGCCCCGCTTACCAAATCCATGGCACCGCCCATTCCTGGAACCATTTTTCCCGGCACCATAAAGTTTGCCAAATTCCCCTTTTGGTCTACTTCTAAAGCCCCTAAAACCGTAACATCGACATGCCCGCCTCTGATTATTCCAAAAGACGCAGCGCTGTCAAAAAATGCAGCTCCCTTTTTTATGGTTACAGGCTGTCCCCCTGCATTGACAATGTCTTTATTGATTTCCCCTTCTTTAGGTTCTGAACCTAAACCCACAAAGCCATTTTCGGATTGAAGTATGACATTAACACCTTCAGGTATATAGTTAGCAACCCTGGTTGGTAGTCCTATCCCTAAATTGACTACGTCTCCGTCCTTTAACTCCCTGGCAATTCTCCTGGCAATGAATTCTCTTTCATTCTTAACCTCCACTACTTTTCACCTCCCACTATATAATCAACAAATATTCCCGGTGTCATGACTTGGTTGGGGTCCAGTTCCCCAACTTCAACAATTTTTTCAGCAGCTACTAACACTAAGTCGGCAGCTGCTGCTATCAATGGATTGAAATTTCTTGTTGAGGCGTTATAAAAAACATTCCCCTGTTTATCGACGACAGATCCTCTTATTAAGGCCACATCTGCTTTTAAGGGTAATTCCAAAAGATATTCTGTCTTGTTGACGGCAATTTTTCGCTTTCCTTCTTCCACAATCGTGCCAACCCCTGTTTCTGTTAAAAAGCCGCCAATTCCCGAACCCCCGCATCTAATTTGCTCTGCCAATGTGCCTTGGGGCACTAACTCGACGATTAATTCTTGATTGTTCATTTGTCGACCGGTCTCCGGATTAAGACCTATATGAGATGCTATAACTTTTTTGACCCTTTTATTAACTACAAGCTTGCCAATCCCCCGGTGGGGAAGTCCTGTATCATTGGCAATAATCGTCAGGTCTTTTATGCCTTTTTCCAGGATTGCATCAATAAAAATTTCCGGAGTTCCAACTCCCATGAAGCCGCCGATCATGACAACCATGCCATCTTTTATATATCCAATTGCTTCATCAATATCTTTGAGCTTATTCATAGTACTCACCTTCACTTTAAATATCTTTAAAGATATTTATAAGCAATTCTTATGCCAATTTCTTAAGAGTCCGATATTTTCTTATTTGCTTCTAATGTCTTTATAATCATGGGGTTTTAGGCTTAGAGGAATGTTGATAATTAGCTATTAAAAGAAACTGAAATACAAAAATGTATTATTAATTTTTAATAAAATAACCCACCGGGTATTTTGCTCTAATACATATCAGTATTTCACAATACATTTTTGTATTGTTCCCATTACCTCCTGCAGTGCTGCTTTCCCCTAACTTGAATCGGGAAGAAGCTTTTGCCCAGGCTTGTACCAAGAATCTTACGCGCGTAAGATTCTTGGTACAAGCCCGACTGACTCACCCCACCAGACTCTCGGATCAAGAAAACTCCAAATTAAAAATCGGGCGGTTTGAGGCGGACTAATCTAGATTAGTCAGAGCTCAAAACACCCGATTTTTAAATCCCTTCATATAAATATACTTCAATATAACACTATAAGTTTCCACCCTAAAGATCAGAGTGTTAGTTGAACAATTCTGCGGCCTTTCTGGCAATCCGTTCCCCAAATATTTTGGCCCGCTCTTTTTGTCCGTCATCCCCATCTTTAATGCATACAGGTCCATAATGAATGAAAGGCTGTCCCTCAGCAACGCCTGAAGAGTATACCAACATGCCTTTTACCAACATCTCGGCAATCATTGCGATTTCTGCCACCTCTGCGCCGCCGCCAACATAATTTGCTGTAGCAAAAACAGCTCCAAGTTTTCCGCCGACATTTTTAGAGGTATCTAACCATTGCTTTAATTGCCAGGCAAAGGTTCCCGCAATCGTAGGCGACCCAAAGATAACCGCTTTGGCTTCAGTCAAGAATTCATTGTCGATTTCTTCCACAGACATACTTTTGACATCGACGTTTTCAACTTTCATCGCACCTTCAGCTATAAGATCTGCAACTTTTTGGGTATTACCGGTCGTGCTAAAATACACAATTGCTATTTTCATGGAATTCTCCTCCTTTCAAACACAATTTTAACACCATTTCCACAGCTTGGAAATGCAAATCTGCGCCGTCAGCTGCATATTATCCAGTATTTAAGTTGAATAGGGAAGTATCCTTTTTCATTGGCTTTTGAGCTTAATTTACTGTCTCTTCTGCTCCATGCACCTGTTTTCGCCCTCTCTTCGCCGCTTCTTTTTGGGAAGCTGCTTTTTTAGGCTGATAGTCAACAAGATTCCGGCAGGCACCACCGGCTATTGCCCACAGATAAAGGCTGGCTACCGTTGCATAAGGCGAATAACGGCGTTTGTATTTATTAAAAAGCTGAGGTGTAATTTTACGGTGATAATAGATGAGAATTTTTCCAGCATTCGATTCCAGATTGTCACTTGGGCCTTTGTGGATATTTGTTGTCCGACAATGGCATTTACCAAAGCCATGAACATATCGGGGATAACTGGACGGTTGATATGCCCAATCTCATCTATCGCGGCGCCGAGTATCGGATCACGGGCTTTTAGCCATTGGATTTCCTTTTCTCCATAATCAAAATACTGTAGATCAGGCATAGTGTTTCTCCAACTCCAATAAATACTGTTTTACAGGAAGTACCTGTACCAGGTTAATCACCGCTCCTGGCGGCATATTTTAATCAAGCTAATGGTTAATTTCTTCGCTTTAGTGAGAATCGTTCAATGGCAAGCCGAACTTCTTCATCACTGAACGTATTTGGAACTTTAACATCGGCTTCAAAGCCCTCCATCTCTGTACCGTCGAAACGATACAATTTGCCAAGCAAATTCCATAATGTTTCCAGCTCTTTCTCGTCAAATCCCCTGAAAATATCCGCCATAAAATCAATGGACATATTGCTTCCGCAATTCACCATCGTTTCAAGACCAAAATCCGTCAGACGTACATTGACTGCTCTTTTGTCCCTTTTACTGGGAACGATCTCAACGAGGCCTTTCTTGGCAAGGCTTCCAACCAATTGCGTAACGTTTTGCTTAGTAGCCCCTAGTTTATTGGCAATATTGACAATCGTAGTTTCTTCTTCGGGCAAATGAAGCATGGCCAGTACTGTCATGTACTGCCTGGAAGTCAAGGGAACACAGTATTTGTCTCCCGTTGTCTGGAGTTTATTGGAAGCGGAAATCAAGCTGGAATAAACTTGCTGCATTAAATGTAACAGATGCAATTCCTTATCATAATCCACTGCTGCAACCGCCCTTATCGAGAATTAAAAACATAGTCAATTAATTGTCTTTTAATATACAACGAATCCAAACCATTATCAAGAATGTCATCCATTTAACAGGCAGCCGGCCAAGGCTTTTAATTAAAAAACTCGATAGTTTTCCGAAACGATTCGTACTGTCCCCTTGCATTTCCCTCAACCGTTCCGCCGGAAGAAAACAGACCGCCATTCACCGGCATTTCCAGAGTAAGACTAAGGGGAATCACAAAAGGAACGGGCATAGGATGCCCCATGTTTTCGTAGGACAAGAGCTGCACAGAATGCCTGTAATTGTGACGCTTCAGAACTTGCAATAGTTCGGAACAGGCATCGTAACTGTTCCAGATGTTATCCTTTTCTCCGCAGATTAGCAGAATGTCGGCTTCTGAATTCTCAATTTTTATTCTGGCTTCTTCTTTGTTGCCTGCTCTTTCAAGGCTTTTTTGATAGGTACCGGCAAACCCAAAGGGCATTCCTGCACCAACGGCTTTTTTCTGATCTTCAAAGAAGATATTGTTATCTACTTCGATAAAAGGAATGGATTTTCCCTGATAGGACCAGGAAGAAACATTTTTGCCGCTCATCAATCCGTCTAATGCCTGAAAGCAATAAGCGTGCGGTTCCACCGCGGCTACTTTTTTAATCCGAGGATAACGCGAGGCCAGCAAAAGCGCTAATTCGCCGCCTTTCGATGTTCCGTGGAGGTAAATTTCTTCCGCTTTGGTAATTGCATTTGTTTCCAGCCAGTGAAATATTTTTTCAAAGTATTCTAACGGGACTTCTTCTAATTTTTCCGGCAATCCTTCAACGCCGAAATAAGGTACAGATAGGACATTGAAGCCTCTGGAGGCAAGGGGACCAGCTATTAAAGCGAGGCTTTCCATCTGTCCATCCGACCCGCCGAGCATCAAAATCGTTTTGTCACAGGAATTTTCCCGGTAGAACAGCTGCCCGGTAAAACCGTCGCTAACCGGCTTTATGATAAGATTTTTTGCCGCGAAGTATCTTATTAGCTGAATTTCTTTCTGTTCCGAAGAAGCTTCCAACCCCAAATTTATGCGGATGGGCTTTTCAATGCTGATGTTTTCTGCTATATTCTTCCCGGCTGACTTTGACAGCCTCAGAGAATAAATGAGGCCCATACTAGTCCGGGCTTTATAGGTACCCGCTACCGGTTCAGCTTGGTCAAAGTCTACTTCACCTGTTTCTCCCACCTCAAAAACAGCATAGGATGAAAATTCCTCGCCGCTGCACCACGGCAGTTCCATTTTCATCCTCGCCCTCAGCTGACTGTTCGGAGTTAACCCGGAAACTGTGATACGTACTTTTTCATCAACAAATGCTTCTTGGTTCTCAATAGTAATTTTCATGATTGACTCCCCCCTTGCCGGTTATAGAAGCTTAGAGCTTCTCATCTCTATAATTTTAGTCAATATATTTACTATATACAGTTTAAGTAAGCTTGCTGAAGTTGTCAATATATTGACTAAAATTCACAAGGAAATAGCTGTCTGCCGAAGAAACCCATTGGTTTTTGCACTTTTGGTGATCCTTTCGCCCCATGGGACTCTCTATTGTGTAACACTTAACGGACTAGCTGGCAAGGTCTTCTTCCCTTTGTGTTAAAAAACAACTCAGGAATTCGTGTGTTTACGGAGTACGATGTTAATATGATTAGGATGATTTGTTGTCTGAAGAATACAGGAATGCAAATTAAGAGCATCAAAAAATACATTGATTTTTGTATGGAAGGTGCCGGCACAATAGATTCGCGAAAAAAAATGCTGCGGGAACACCGAAAAGAGATCCTAAACCGTATAGATACCCTCAATGAAAATCTCAAACTCATAGATTCTAAAATCGAAGCCTACGATTCTCGTAACTCAGCCCAAATTGTTAATGAGCAGCTTAAAAAATTAACGATGAGAAATATGAGAATGGCTTACTATGAATATCCGGATCTTTATCTTACTAAAAAAGCATAAAAAGCAGGTGTATCTTCGTTCTGAAAATACACCCGCTCATTTTTTATTGGTCCTTCATTCTATATAACCTCTTTTAACGATCATCCGCTGTCTCCTGTAAACAGTTCGTCTACAATCCTCCTTCGTCACCTTTGTATCTATCTCTTGCCACTTTCAGTATAAGGCTTGTACCAAGAATCTTACGCGCGTAAGATTCTTGGTACAAGCCTTGATTTTCCCATGGTCAATTTCTGTGTTGTAAGTACTGTTCAAATTGCTTTAGACTATGGGAAAAGTTTGCTCTCCCAAAGCCCATTCGGAAATATTGCCCTGCATACGAGTAGACGGATGCAGGCAGTAACAAAACACCGCTTTCTTCAACTAAAGTATTGCAGAACTCTTCCATAGGTATGTCAATGTTCATCTTAACGAATGCCACCGGCCCGGCCATTGGGGGGGAGAACTCAAATAATCCCTGGTATTTTGCGAAAAATACTTCAGCGATTTTAATATTCTCTTTGATGATCCTAAGATTACGTTCCAATATTTCATGGCTGTGCTTTAAAGCAATCGTGGCCAGGAACTCTGAAGGACCGCTGCTGCAAATGCTGGTATAATGCTTCATTTTAATCAGTCTTTGCATAAGCTCATCATCCTTTATCGCCAGCCATCCAATTCGAAGGCCTGCCAAGCCATAAGCTTTTGACATAACCCCAAGGGAAATGCCTTTTTCATAGCGATCAGCAAACCAGGGCCGTTTAATACCATCTAGCTCGATGCCCTTATACACTTCATCACAAAATACATAAACCCCATGTTTTTGGGCAACCTCTGCTATCCTGTCTATTTCCTCTTCCGAAAAAGTATATCCCGTCGGATTGTTGGGACTGTTAAGGACAATCAATTTTGTATTCGGCTGGATTAGCTTCTCAAGCTCACGCAGATTCATTGCCCAACCATTTTTAGTATGTTCTATGGACCACTTCGACACTTCACAGCCAATAGCATTAGCCACTTCATATAATGACTGGTAAATTGGAAATTGACTGATTACATGATCTCCTTTGTCAAGTACGGCATTCATAAAATTGAATATTGGTTCTTGGGCTCCCACATGAACAAGGATGTTTTCTTGGCTTAAAGTTGAATAAAGTCCAGCAATAATCCTGCGCAGTTCCGGATTTCCCTGGACTTCAGTATATCCAAGCCATTGATTTAGAAAGGCTTCTTTTGCCCCCGGCTCGTAATCCAATAATTCTTTGCTGGACATTGATTCACAGTCTGACTGGGTTAACAAATAGGGGGCCGTAAATTCGTGTTTACCAAAAAAGACTTCCAGTTTAAAATCATTGATTTTCAATAAAATCTCCAACCTTCTGTATTTTAATTTTTCCCATGTGCAGGTGAATCTCCCGGAGGCTGCCTCAATTTTTATTAAGACACACCTTTAATCTCTTGCTTTGTTTTCAATACTGAATTCCATATAGTTTACCTCTTAATCCCCTGCTTTTACTGGGCAAGATTTTCCGGTAAAGTTCATCTATCAGCTGACCCAAAGTTACTTTTGAAAGTTCTGCTTTCATAGCCGCCACCGCACTATTCAGATGGGGTACCAATAATCCCCGGACATTGCTCCCGATAGGGCAGCTTCCCAAAGTATTGGAATGAATCTTAAAGATTTCATCTGCGTTATCCAATTCCACCGACAGTGATTTTTGTATCCCACAGGAAACAGGATTTACAGCCTGGCAGCATTTCGAAGCGATTACTTTTGGGTATCTTAACCTATCGTACTATTCAACTATTATCTCTATCTCCTGGATAAAGGGTGTCCAAATGCTCCATTAATTTACGTTTTGTATGTATTTTCCATGTTATAATTAGGTATCCTCTTACGATTAATTGAGGGTACATAATTTATGGTGAAGATGCAGAAAAACTTGATAGAAATCATTCCATTACTTGATAAAGGCTTAAATTGAGAGGAGAAATTCCGCCATGGAAAAAACCAAAAAACTCTTATCATCTTTAGCTGCCGCAGGTTTAGCATTAAATATGCTTCCGTTTAATTCATTTGCAGCAGGTACCGTTCCAACACGCCTAGCCGGTACAACTGCTGTTCAAACTGCAAACGCAATTGCAGATCAAGCAGGTTGGACCGGCACCGCTATTCTTTCATCATCAACTTCTTATGGTATGGCAGATGCTTTAACCGCCGGTCCCTTGGCCTTCTATCTGAAAGCCCCTATTCCTCTTACAATTTAGACGACGACAAAGAGTACTCTTATTTGTTTTGGGAGGGCTTACTCAAGCATAACAATTGGGATATCTCCAAGGGATTTGTGGTAGCCGGCAAAGATACCAAAGATTTCCTTCAAGATAAGCTTTCTTTAATGGGTCTTACCCCAAAGGAATACAATGATTTTATCGCCTACTGGTTACCTTACATGCAGGGCAATGACTATAACCTGATTACTTTTGCCAACGAAGAGTATGCACAGCAGGTGCATTTATCCATAGATCCTAATCCAGACTCCGTACTTCGAGTTTTTATGGTTTATAAACCTCTTACAAGTAAAATCGATATTACTCCACAACAATTTACGACTTTTAACAGAACAGGTTTTAGTGTAGTAGAATGGGGCGGCACTGAGGTTAATCACTCTTAGCCTTTCTGAATTTTCTCCGGTTGGATGATAAACCACTGTATAAGGCCGCAATTCGTACATACTAAAAGGGAAGCTGATTTATTAAGCCAGTCTAAGCCTAAAAAAGTAGCCCCCTGTGTATTCAGTTGAGCTTCGCCTTTTTCGAATAAAACATTGCTGCAATGAGGACAGACAACTTGCTTCCCCCCTGCACGAAACTCCCCTTTTTTATCCAGTGCCTGTTTGAAGGCCTTTTTACCAAGTTTCAGCCCGTCAAAAAAATCACCCACACACATTACCTCCTTACCACCCATATTGATTACATGTATAAAATTCATTTGTAGCCATTTCCATTATAAGGCAGATTGTAATTAAAGTCAGCTAACCTATTTAATCTTCTGGGCAATAATAGTGCGAACTCCTTCCTCCCGGGCTAACTCTGCCCTCCATCACCGCCAAGATTGAGAATTCATCTATCTCAAAATGCGGTAACAATAATCGCGGATATTCTGCCCGCCTTTAGCCGACAGCCACTCAGATACGAGTGCTGCCGGCTATTATTCATTTTTTATCCTTTGCATTCACCTCGGCAACTCGACCAGTCTCAAACTGCTCCATAACTTGCGGCAAATTTTCCTCCCCCATTCGTCCTGCAGGAAAATTAGAAACAGAAAGGGAATTGACCCATGAGACTGCTTGGTTTTCACTTTGGGGCTTATCAGATAGGGGCAAAATGCGAATGTTATACTCGCGGACAGGAATATCTTGCTCATGTAAGACGGCTTCTATAGCTTTGGCGACTTCTGCAATTTTGCTATAGGAAACTTCTTGACTAAACAATGTCACATCAAGCGTAAGTGGCAGGGGAGGATTGTGGATATCCAACTTCATATCCCGCTCAAGTTTCATTAAATCTCCCTCCTTTACAAAAGGAAGTGAGATATGATCAAAGTCGTAATCAAGCTCACCGCCAATCATCTCCTTAGCGATTTCCCTCAGCTCTTCATCCAATCTCCGAAAGGTGGTAAAGTTGTTGGCAACCTCGTACTCGTAGTCATCACGTATGACATTTCCATAGCTGTCAACATAGATGTTAAAAGCAGTGTCCTCGCTTGTACCAGACTGTACAAATACAAAATACGAACCGAACTTGAAATTGTAATTGGACTTTTGAATTTTCAGATTCAGATCACTGTACTTTGTGTCAATGTATTGTTGAGCGGCCTTTTGGGCTAAGGCTTTGGATACAGGATTGCCGACAAAACTGTTTACAAAAAGCAGTAATAAGATAATAAGTCCGAACCCAAGGACTCCAGCCAATATCTTTTTCATTTTTAAATTCATTTTATCTCTCCTTCTTACTTCTTAAATGCGTAGTATAAAAGTCCTGCAATCAGAACACCAACGGCACTAAATGCTGCAAAAACCCCAGACCACCAAGCAGACATAATGATTAAGTCTACTACGGTCGAGTAGGTTAAAAAACCTTTCACTATTTCACGAATACTTACCCATACAAATGAAAACAAAAACAAGCCAAGCGGCACAAAATATGATTTCTTCTTAAAGAGCATATAGCCAAAGCCCCCGATTGCAGGCATTATAAGCGCATTGTAGAACATACTCATACCATCGGAGAGTACCATGCCAATCAGTGTCCCAGCAAAAATAACACTTATTAAAAATAATGTGAACTGCTTTTTGAGTTTAATCAATACAACCACATCATCCATAGCTGCGTTTGCCGCCGTTTTTCCGCCCAAGGCCTTCGCACAATGTTCACAGGTCTCAATATGTTTCATTACCAGAGCACAGCTTTCCTCACTGGCAATACCATCTTTTACAAGCGGCATTAAGTCCATACAAACATTACAAGAAATTTGATTCACTGATATATCCCTCCTTCAGTAGATTTGCTCGGATTCTGTCTTTGGTACGAAAATTAATGACTCTTGCCGAACTTTCTGAAATATTGTGTTTCTGTGCAATTTCAAAATAAGAATACCCATCCACTCGCATCAAAACGATGTCTTTGCTTTTGACAGGTTCTTGTTCTAACAACTCATAGATTCGACCCACCAGCTCATTTGTTATCATGGCAGTTTCTAAAGTTGTGTCATCCGATAAATAGATTCTCATGAAATCCTCAGGGGCAAGTTCCTTTTTGCCTTTTCTTAGATGTTCATACCATTTGTGCCGAGCAATCGAAAACAGCCAAGTTTTTATGCTCGAATTACCTCTGAAGGCAGGCAATGCTTTTATTGCACTAAGAAAAACATCTGAGGTCAAATCCTCTGAAAGGGACTTGTTATGCGTAAGGCTCAGTAAGTAGGAATATACATCATGTTTATTCTGTTCGTAAATGGTTTGAATGTTTATTCTAGCCATACGTTTCCCCCTTTCAGAAGATTAGTGTCAAATCTTTTGGGTTTGTTACAATACAGCATATATTATTTTTCACGAAAAAGCTGTCTGCCGGAGCAAACAGCTTTACAAAACGCAGGGCCAAGTCTGTTGAAGATGAAAAGCAAAAACTCAGAGGGGAATAATTCAAGTAAAGTGTAATCAAGTTGATCTTGTTCAAGCCAGCCATCCTATTTAATCTTCTGAGCAATAATAGTATTCATTGCATGTTGATGAGGTATGCCAGAGGAATTACAATCAAAAATTACTTCTGAACAATCTTTAATTATCCAATCGTTATAATACATGAATAGCTCACCAGAAGTCCATTCAATAACTTAATATTTGATATTCTTGTGAATTCAACTTTAGGTTGAAAGCTCAAAAACCATTTAAAAAATTCAGCGGTTTTGAGATGACTAATCTAGATTAGTCAGACCTCAAAACCGCTGAATTTTTAATCTCCTCATGTTAGTTTAAGTAAAGCCTTTGGCCAGAACACTAAATTACATTACTTAGCGGCGGCCTTCTCATCGTATTGGGATTATATTTCTTTACACGAACAGGTTAGAAATTATTTAGGCTTGCGTTCTCATCTTGCCAATGATTGGTCTGAGTATCGTTAGCCCTTTTAAGTTCATTGTTACTTGAAAGAGTAAGATAACATAATACATAACCTAAAACAGAGAAACAAATAGATGTTACCAAGAAATCCAGCCCTTCCATATTAACTCCTCCCTCAAATTAAATTTCTACCCCCAAAATCACCTTGAAAATAACGCAAATAATATTAACGAGTTCATAAACACAACATTTTTTATATTTATTATTATATCATATTTGTTATAAATTGCAAGAGATTTTGAAAATTGTCTTATAAGTACATAAGATACCTAACCCGGCAACAACACTATTACCCATAGAGCATGGAATAATTATTAAAAAGCAAGGTGGGAATTACCTAGTTGACACTTACCTTGTAGCCATAAAATTACAGTAATAAATATCAGAATTTTGCGTACTTTTCTTATGGAATTGAATAAAGATGTACTTAATTCCATGAGGAGGGAAGGTTATGAAGAAATTATTTTCCCCGGTCTTGATTGTTATTCTAGTACTTTCATTACTTGTCTTTTCAGCTACACCAACTTCTGTCAGTGCCGCTGTTTCTCGCCAGAATAATTATCCAATAGTATTTGTCCACGGACTAGCAGGTTTTGATAACCTGCTGGGTATCCCTTATTGGGGAGGGACGTACAACATTTCTCAAGATTTGGCTTCACAAGGGTATCCAAACTTTGTTGCGGCTGTAGGTCCCTTTAGCAGCAACTGGGACAGAGCCTGTGAGCTTTATGCCCAAATCGTGGGCGGTAGGGTCGATTATGGTAAGGCCCACTCGGAAGAATATGGACACGAGCGTTATGGAAGAACTTATCCCGGATTGTATCCTCAATGGGGTAAAATTGACCCGGCAACTGGAATGATAAATAAAATACATCTTATAGGGCACAGCATGGGCGGACAGACAATTCGTGTTTTAGCCCAGTTATTAGAAAATGGCAATGCTGAGGAAAGAGCAGTTACTCCTGGGCAAGAGCTTTCTCCGCTCTTTAATGGCGATAAAAAGGGATGGATCAGCGGTATTTTAACAATTGCAACTCCCCATGACGGTAGTTCGGCAGCCTACGCAGCTTTGGACAAAAACTCGACTTTACAGCAAGCGATTGTCTTTCTTAGCGCCCTTGGAGGAGCCTCTTGTCTCGATGTTTACGATTTCAACCTTGATCAGTGGGGTCTGAAAAGGGAACCTGGTGAAAGTATTGCCAGCTTTCTAGAACGGGTGGAAAGCAGCAATGCTTGGAAAACTTCTCGTGACTTGGCTTCTTGGGACCTAGATCCGGAAGGAGCGAAAGAACTAAATACTTGGGTCAGAGCCCAGTCCGATATTTATTATTTCTCACAAGCAGCTTCCTGCACCTATAAAAGTCTACTTACAGGTCATCAGCTTCCTTGTGTGGAAATGAACCCCCTATTTTTCTTGCTGTCCTGTCATATTGGGTCCTATACTCAGAGCCAGCCGGTTCAGATTGATCAAAGTTGGTGGGAAAACGACGGGCTGGTTTCAGTAATCACTGCTGAGGGTCCCCATTTGGGTTCAGCAGACCAAATTATTCCATATAGCGGGACTCCTCAGTCTGGAAAATGGAATTATCTCGGTAAGTTGAATAAAATTGACCATACTGCAGTGATCGGCCTCATGTCACTGAAGGATCCTCGCCCACTATTCCGTTTTTATGCGGAACTGCTGGCATCCTTGCCGCAGTCGTAAAAATATTTCCTTTTATTTTGTTGCTCAGACGCTTACTCGAAGTTTTCCGCTTTCAATAACTTAATATTTGATATTCTTGTGAATTCAACTTTAGGTTGAAAGATCAAAAACCATTCAGCGTCTTCATATGCTCCCTAGGCACCTGGGCATCAACCTTTGTCACAGACCTATTTCATAACTCAGTTCATTGAACGCTTTCTCCTGGGCATGTACCAAGAATCTTACGCGCGTAAGATTCTTGGTACATGCCCAGCCTGACTCACCGCCCTGGGCGCTCCGATCAAGAACAGAAAAACATCCAGATTTAACCTGAATGCTTTGTTCAACTTCTATATTAAATTACAGTATTCTCTTTTTCCATCGACAATGGCATAAACAATAACTAATTTATCTACATCATTTATCTTATAAAAAACGAGATGCCTTTCAACAATTATAACTCTATACCCTTGCTTTTTTTAAATCGAATACCTGGGGACATTCCCCGACAATGGAAATAGTGTAAAAACTATTGCTAAAAGGGTGAATATGCTTTAAAATGAATACCTAGATATACGATGCATAGATATAAAACTTATTGTCAGGGAGTTAGAGTGAGGATGATTTGCTATATGGAAGACGGACTATGAAATAATGCAAAATCAATAAGGAGATGAACAACTAAACCATGAGCAGGAAGAAAAAAGTATTATTAGGTATAATGCTACTTTTATTACTAGGCATTACATATGAACAGATCGGACAATATTTTGACAGTAAAAAATATAAACCAGTTGGCCAAATAATCAATATAAATGGACATGATATGCACATTTATGCAGAAGGCAATGGCAATGCAACAGTAGTATTTGCATCAGGGTGGGCAGTACCAAGCCCATATGTTGACTTCTATCCACTATATAGTGAAATATCTAAGTATGCGAGAACAGCGGTTTATGACAGGCCGGGATATGGATGGAGTGATATTGCTGATACTCCTAGAGACATAGATACTATAACAAAAGAAATACATGAATTGCTTGAGAAATCAGGAGAAAAACCTCCATACATTCTTGTTGGGCATTCGATAGGTTCGCTTGAAGTGATAAGATTTGCTCAGCTCTACGAAAATGAAGTCAAGGGTGTTGTTTTGATAGATGGGTCAAATCCTGACATGTATTCAAACATGGTAAAACCTTCAACAATTGCTGCCATGCGTGCTTCCATATTCCATAAATCAATTTATCTGCTTAATAAAAGCGGGATATCTCGATTGTTATTTAATATAGTGCCAAATTTCTATTCTTCATCACCACTAGTCACTGCCAGAAATAACTTGGTGTCAGCTCCAGATAATTTTGAAGAGCTAGATTCAGCGATGTTCGTA
This sequence comes from Desulfosporosinus orientis DSM 765, assembly GCF_000235605.1. Classification (GTDB taxonomy): domain Bacteria; phylum Bacillota; class Desulfitobacteriia; order Desulfitobacteriales; family Desulfitobacteriaceae; genus Desulfosporosinus; species Desulfosporosinus orientis. Next base: position 2,426,091 of record NC_016584.1, on the reverse strand, counting down.
AAAACTTGTTTAAATAGGAACCAAGTTGATGAAGGGAAAAACAAAGAGACAAATGCTCTGGAAGTAGTAGCAAATGGTTATATAAATGATGTTCCTCTCAGAATAATTACATCTGAGGAATTAAATAATTATGAAGAAAGTAAAGAAAATCAATTAAATCTACAGAAATGGTCTACTGATAGTAAACAAATTGTAGTCACAGGGTCAGGGCACGCTATTCACTGGTATAACCCAGAAGTGATAAATAATGAGATACTGGAAATTCTAAATAGTTATTAATAAGTTGATAAGAAGAAAAATTGTCAAATATGAAGGGGTATTTAGAGTGAAAATTAGTAAAGAAATGCTAAAGGGAAGCACCGTAATTTTACTACTAAGTTTATTAAATCGTGAACCTATGTATGGCTATCAGATGACAAAGGAAATTGAAAAGAAATCCAGTGGAGTATTTACTTTTAAGGAGGGGACACTTTATCCTATTCTACACTCATTGGAAGCTGATGGCATGATTGAGTCCTATTGGTGGGGAGACAAAGGAACTCGTCAGAGGAAATACTATCGAATTACCAGTGCAGGAAAGGGCCTTTTAAAAGAAAAAGAACAGGAATGGATAACCTTTCGTTCAGCAGTTGATAGAGTCATAACTGGGGAGGTCTATGCATGGTGATAACCGAGAGTGATAAGTTTCAAGTATATATCAATGAAGTTTGCTCGCAAATAAGCTTGCGTGATGCCCATCAGGAAATCAAGCTTGAGCTTATGTCCCACCTTCGAGAAGGGTGTGATGAGTATTTGTCCCAAGGCTTTTCAGACGATGAAGCAGTGAGCAAGGCAATTGCTCAAATGGGAGATGCAGCCCTTGTCGGAAAACAACTGGACAAGGTGCACAAGCCTAAACAAGAATGGAGCATCCTGGCACTAAGCCTATTGTTTGTAAGTACGGGCCTATTGGTGTTGTACTTTATGGGAAACCAAGGTCTGCTTACGACTTCATTTTTTACAAAGGGTTTGCTTTATACTACGCTTGGAGTGTTTATTATAGCTGGGTTGTATTTCTTTGATTATAGAAAGCTGGAGGCTTATTCTAAACATATTTACGTGGGTACCATATTGCTGCTGGCTATAACATATTTTTCAGGTTTATCAATTAGTGGTAAACACTGGTTGCAAATAGGAGGAGTAACCCTGGACGTTGCAGCAATATCTCCGTTATTGTTTGCAATAACTCTGGCAGGCATTTTAAACAAATGGGATTGGAGCAAATCCAGAATGTTATTGTCTGGATTATTATTATGTGTAATGCCATTGGTTTTCATTTTGCTTAATGGTTCATTAGCTGCCGGGGCCATTTATTTCATAACTTGTATGGTATTCTTAATTGTTTCAGGGGCAGGATACAGGATCGCTTTATTGCTAATGGGTCTGGCAGGGGGTACAACTGCTCTGTCAATTATCAGCAAGCCTTACATACTTCACAGGTTAACTGCATTTATTAATACTCATGCAGATCCATTGGGAAGCAGTTACCAAACTATTATGCTGAGTAATTTAATTAGTTCCTCTGGGTATTATGGACAGAGCTTTACATTTGATACAAGGGGCATACCTGCTGCCCATACTGATTTTATCTTTGCTTATATAAGCTGCACCTTTGGATGGATTGCGGCAATAATATTGGCGGTTCTAATTATGATGTTCTTAATACGTATGACACGGATTGCAGTTATAGTGAAAAACAATTATGCCAGGCTGCTTGCAAGTGGGTTAGCTGCTATTTTTGCTGTGCAGTTTTTATGGAATATAGCCATGAATCTAGGTTTTGCTCCTATTAGTGAGGTCGGGCTGCCCTTCATCAGCTATGGCGGTTCGCAGCTCATCATTAATGCTTTGGCAGTGGGGATAATTCTCAGTATTTACAGGAGAAAAAATGGCCCTATCGACAACCAAGGTGGTCCGGTTAACCTTTAAGACCGCGGAGCTCACGATAGGGGCTGAATACAATCTTTCAGGTGGTCAAAAATAATACCCAGAACGTCTTGTTCCAGGTATTATTTTGAACTTGAGGGGGTAATGTCCTAATATCTCTAGGCGGTTTGGCATGACCCGTCTTGAAGTCTTAATTGGTCACAATCTCCGCTCCCGCTCCCACTCTGGTCAACTAAGGCCGTCTGACAGGATCCGTCTCTTAAATGAAGCTTTAACAGGTCACGATCACAAGCACCATTACCTGAAGCAAATGCAGAACCCACAGATACCAGCATCGATCCCATTAACACTAAAGTGAAGAGTAATTTTTTCATTTCATTTCCTCCCATACTATTATTTTAGGCAAAATTTTAGCCCTTGACCTCCTAACCTTCCACCACCACCTTTCTGGATTAGTAATAGTTTAAATCATGGGATTTCAGTTAATCTCAGCCTGAAGATCTTTCAAATACTCTAAAACCTTCGTCAAAGCAGCTAAGCGCAGTTGCTGCTCCTCCTGGATGTTATTAATGGCTGTATTTGCTGCTTCACAATCCCCCTCAAGCCGGGCTTTAGACAGTAAGGCCACCTGCTCCTGAATCTTCCCCTTATGCTCATTAATTTTTTCCCGCTCTTGACTAAGAGTTTGAATCATCGCTTGATACCGCAACATATCTTCGGTACTGATATTTTCCGATTGTTGCAGTCTGTTTTGAATTTTAAGCTTCAATTCCTCAGAAGAATTAATTATTTCTGTTCTAACACTTGTTGTCTCAGCAATTTTTGATCTGACTTGTTCCATGTTGCGCATAAGTTCCTGATTTCTTATTTGATTTGCCTCTTTATTTCCTTTTACTTGATTAGTCTCGCTGCCCTGATTAGTTGTCCGCCGGCTGTCAATCTGCTGACCAAGGCCGGAACTTCTCTGACTATCCTGAGTATTTTGCTCTTTACCTGGGCAGCCTTGACTATCAGAACTATGCTGTACTTCACTGGTTGTTTGCCTGGAGGGCTGGCCAACCGCTGAAGCAATTCTACCGAATCCGATTATCAACAAACAGGCCAGGACAAAGATAAAGCTATTTTTTATCTTCAACATATTGTCAACTCCCTTGCCATTCAAAACTTAATTCTGAATCCGGCACATCTTCCAAATTTTTAAGACTCTCAATAAGTTTATCAATTTCCCCCGTCAACTCCTCCAGGGTTTCTAATTTTTGGGCATCTGTATATGCATTATTGGACTTGGTAATTATGGTAATATCTCCGTTTGGTTCATTCCGAAGAGACTCCCCAACAGCCTGGGAAGTTGATTCTTCCGTTGTGTTTGATTCCGGGAATTTAATATCGCCGGGGGGGCTCAACGTCTTAGTGCGGTTCACCTTGTCTGGCGCCAAGTTGTTGTCCAAGCCATTTGGCTGGCTGTCAACAATTACTTCTGATGGAGGAATGTCTATACTTTTGGCGCAAGCCAGACTGCCAAGAAGACATAACCCAAAGACAGTTGTAATTAGAGCAAGCCATCTCTTCATAGTCCACCCCTTCTTGCAGATTAATAATTAATATAAGCTACTGCCCATCTCTATTAACTCTACTTTAAACTCAAGTTGTAAAATCGCCATAGATTAAATGTAAACAATTTGTAAAAAAAAAATAATTGTAATTTTTAATCTAAAAATCAACAGGCAAAGTGAATATGACTGAAGTTCCCCTTCTCTCTGTACTTTCAGCCCAAATACTTCCCCCGTTTAACTCAATTAAATTTTTGGCGATGGATAAGCCGAGTCCCGTACTTTTATCTTCCGAGTTCCGAACTCTGTCGGAACGATAAAATTTTTCAAAAATATAAGGCAAATCTTCCTCCGCTATCCCGATACCGTTATCACAAACTGCCAGGCGGACATGATTACTGTCTTGCTCCGCGTTTACGATAATTTGTCCCTTTGCCGGGGAATATTTGATTGCATTACTAATGATATTAATTAATACTTGTTTTAAGGCTGAGGAATCAGCCCTAACATAAAGCTCTTGGGCCACACGGTTAATTATAGATAACTCTTTGTTCTCAGCTTGGGGGCTGAATACAGCCAAAACACCTTCCACTAGCGCAAATAAGTTAATCCGTTCCTTATACATTTCAATTCCGCCGGACTGAAGCTTAGCCAGGTCTAACAAATCGGAGGTTAACCTGATCAAACGCTTAGCTTCATCCTGAATTAGGAGTAAATACTCGCCATGGTTTTCCGGTTCTATGACACCGTCAATAATGGCCTGTACAAATCCATTAATTGAGGTCAATGGCGTTCTTAGTTCATGGGAAACATCGGCAATCAATTCCTGTCTCATTTTTTCTGTTTTTTCTATTTGATCTTTCATGTTATTAAAGGAGTTGGCTAAGCGGCCAATTTCATCTTGGGAGAAAATCACTGTGTGATCGGCTTTTTCTCCGGCAGCAATTTTGCGTGCTGTTACTTCCATTTCTTTAATGGGTTTGGAGATTCTCCTGGAGTTTAAATAAACAAACGGCACACTCACGATTATCATGGCTACGGCCACGGCCCAGATAATTAGGTTCATGCGGGCAATATTTTGATTGAGGTTATTGATCGGAGAAATCACGAGGATTGCCCCTTCGACCTTGCCGTTAATAGTCAAGGGACTGCCTGAAAATAAAACATAGGTGCCGAAACCTACTGAGTACTGTTCCTGGCGGAAAACCTTCCGGCCGTCCAGCACCAACTTTAAATCCTGAGCAACAAATTCTTCATTTAGACCACTTAATAATAATTTCTGATGCTCTGCAAAATGCTCTTTATTGATTTTTAGGACATAAATCACCGACTCTGTACTGTAACCCATGGCATTGACCGCAGAGTTAAGTTCCTTCTCTGAAATTAGTTGATTATAGTAATCCTGGGCTAAACTATTCGCTCTTTGGGCAACCGACTCAAGATGTTCTCTCTCCTCCTTAAAAACAGTATTTTTATAAATATTGGCAACAATGAAAGTCATAGATGTTATCACGAAAATAGTAATTAGCAGGTAGGTGACTAATAGGCGTAAAAATATACTTTTTAACATCCTATTGGACCTCCATTTTATACCCAACACCCCATATTGTTTTGATTTTCCAGCCGCCGGTGGTATTCTTCAATTTTTCTCTGAGACACTTGATGTGCACATCGACAGTTCTTGTATCTCCGGCATTATTATAATCCCAAAGTTTCTCTAGAAGCTGTTCTCTCGTAAAAACGATATTTTTATTCTTGGCCAAGAAATGGAGCAATTGGATTTCCTTCGGTTTTAAGTCAACCTCTTGCCCATCCATTCTTACTTGGTACTGATCCATATCGATGGCCAAATTGTGAATAGTTACAACATTTTTTTCCTTGATGTTTCTTATTTCCGAAGTCCGTGACTTTAACCTGGCCTTCACCCTGGCCACCAGTTCCTCCGGATCAAAAGGTTTAACAATATAATCATCGGCCCCTGCGTCAAAACCGGCAATCTTATCCTTAATAACATCCCTGGCACTTACCATAATGACCGGAATATTGTGTTCAATTTTTAAGAGCTTACAGACCTCCCAACCATTGATCTCGGGGATCATAAGATCCAGTAAAACCAAGTCGACTTTAGTTTTTTGGATTAGATCAATAGCTTTGCTGCCATCATGACAAATAGTTGTTTCGTATTCTGCTTTTTTTAAATACAGGTTTATTAATTTACATATATTTTTATCATCGTCCACAATTAGGATATTAACTTTATCCACTTAATGTCCTCCTCCCAATATAATGTTAAAATTTTAATTTTTTATTAATGTTTATAATATCATACTTTTTTTCTAACATCTTCCTTTTCAGAACAAGTAATAAGTTATAAATATAGCGGAATATTTTAGATAAGTAATATCCAATTTAAACCACTACTGAATTTGGCAGTTAATCTAAAAAAGAAAAAGACCACTTATGATAAATGACAGCATTTAACAAAGGTGGTCTTTTTACGCAGCTTGCTGAAACTGAATATCGCTAATAGCCTATACTTTTGCATCAGTCGGAAAATGGCTGTGAAGTTTATAACTACAAAATATCAATATACTCTCCGGCAAGTGCTTTGTTCATACTTCGTATTGCGCAAAACTTTCCGCACATGGAACAGGAGTCTTCATGCTCGGGCTTCCTGTCAGCGCGGATTTTTTTTGCCGTTTCCGGATCTATGGCGCACTCCCACTGTGCTTCCCAGTCAAACACCCTTCTTGCATCCGCCATCCTATCGTCAATTTCCCTTGCCCCTCTTACACCTTTGGCAATATCTGCTGCATGGGCAGCAATCTTTGTGGCCATAATGCCTTGCTTTACATCCTCTAAATTCGGCAGCGCCAAGTGTTCTGCAGGTGTCACATAGCATAAAAAGGCGACACCTGCTGAAGCCGCAATAGCGCCTCCGATTGCCGATGTGATATGGTCATAGCCAGGTGCAATATCCGTTACCAGTGGTCCTAATACATAAAATGGTGCTCCATTGCAAATGGTCTGCTGGATCTTTATATTGGCAGCAATCTGATCAATCGGCATATGCCCAGGTCCCTCCACTATTACCTGGACATCCTTTTCCCAGGCTCTTTTGGTAAGCTCGCCCAGGCGCACAAGCTCCTCAATCTGGCATACATCCGAAGCATCTGCCAGGCAGCCCGGTCTGCAGGCATCTCCCAATGAGATAGTCACATCATGCTCACGGCAGATATCAAGAATTTCATCGTAATACTCATAAAAGGGGTTCTCTTCACCGGTCATAGACATCCAGGCAAATACCAGAGAGCCGCCCCTGGAGACGATGTTCATTTTTCGTTTATGCGTTTTTATCTGTTCTATAGTTTTTCTTGTAATGCCACAGTGCAGGGTAACAAAATCAACCCCATCCTCGGCATGAAGCCTTACGACATCAATAAAATCTTTTGCTGTCAGGGTGTTTAAGTCTCTCTGGTAGTGGATAACAGAATCATAGACCGGCACTGTTCCAATCATAGCCGGACATTTCGCTGTCAGCTTTCTGCGAAAAGGAATCGTATTTCCGTGTGAGGATAAATCCATGATTGCGTGAGCACCCATATTAACCGCTTCCATCACTTTTTTCATTTCTATATCATAATCCTTGCAGTCTCTCGAAACACCAAGGTTTACATTGATCTTTGTTTTCAGCATTGAGCCGACTCCCTGGGGGTCGATACATTTATGTTTTTTGTTCGCACAGATGACTACTTTCCCGGCTGCAACTAATGGTATCAGCTCTTCTGCCGTCATCAACTCTTTATTTGCCACTATTTTCAGTTCCTCGGTGATAATTCCTTTTCTTGCCGCTTCCATCTGCGTTGCATATTCTCTCATGGCTATTCCTCCTCCATATAGATAACTTCCACTTATGCCCCTGCTTCTTTAAGCGGCGGGATAAGTGGCACTATGTTTAATGCTCCCTTTGGTATTCACGGATTAAACCTCCTCAATTTCCAATGGATTGTCAGCAATATCCTCTGCGGTTGCCTTATACAGTTCATCCAGAAACTGGACCTGAAAACTTCCGGGAGCGTCCGCTTTGTTTTCAGCCCGGTTTCCCGCTAAATTGTAAACCGCTGTGGAAGTAAGTGCCGCAATAAAGGGCGAGGCGGCCGCTGCGTAGACCGCAGCCACTCCCCCTAAGGAACAGCCAAACCCGGTAATTTTCTCCATAAAGTGGGACCCTCCCTGAGAGAAGACTATGAGGTTACCGTCGGTTATTAAATCCGTTTCGCCCGATACCGCAACAGCCCCGCCTGTCCACTTTGCCAGGGCAACAGCCGCAGCTTTGGCGGCATTGACCGAATCCGTAGAGTCAACGCCGCGGACATTGGATACATCCGTACCGCCGTCCAACCCCCACAAACCAGCCAAAGCGATAATTTCCGAGGCATTTCCTCTGACCACAGAGGGTTTATAATCTTTAAACTGCCTCAACAGCTGAGTTCTAAGGGTGCCGATACCAATCGCAACCGGGTCCAGGATCCAAGGCTTCCCCGTATCGTACAAGACCTTGGCTGTATGGGGTAAAGTCTCCTCATAAACCGGCAGAAGCGTACCCATGTTTATGTAGGTTGCTCCGCCGGCTTTTGCCAAAAACTCGCCCTCATCAGGCAGATAAACCATAGCCGCAGATCCCCCGACAGCAAGCTGTGCATTAGCCACAAAATTCATCGTTACTGTGTTGGTGATCGACCCTGCCAGAGGATTTGTCCGTCTTACAGTTTCAACTGCCTGAATTATTTGGTTTTGAATCTCCTCTTTGTTAACCATTTATATCTTCCTTTCTCAGTTTCTATAATAAAAAATGCCCTCCTTTAGCAAGAAAAGCACTTTTTCATCATTGACAATGGACTGCTTCCCTACGCCAGTGTTAACTGACAGGTTCTAAGGGTCAGGTTTTACCTTCTCAACTCCTAAGAGTCCCCCCGCAATTTATTCAGTTTTTATAATAAAAAAATGCTCTCCTTTAGTAAGAAAAGCACTTTTTCATCATTGATAATGGATTGCTTCCCTACGCCAGTGTTAACTGACAGGTTCTAAGGGTCAGGTTCTACCTTCTCAACTCCTAAGAGTCCCCCCGCAAAATATTTTATTTTTTACATACTATCTCTTGTTGCTTTCCGTGTCAAGCCTTGTACCAAGAATCTTACGCGCGTAAAATTCTTGGTACAAGCCCGGCCGCTTACCCCCGCCCTACTTTACATTTTTGTGTTTTAAGTATTTTTCGAATTGCTTTAGACTATGGGAAAAGTTTGCTCTCCCAAAGCCCATTCTGAAATATTGCCCTTCATACGAGTAGACAGATGAAGGCAGTAACAAAACACCGCTTTCTTCGACTAAAGTATTGCAGAACTCTTCGATAAGTATCTCAATGTTCATCAGTAAATTCGTGTTTACCAAAAAAACTTCCAGTTTAAAATCACCAACCTTCTGGTCCATTTTTACAAAGACACACACCTTTAATTGTAAAGGACGGTTCTGAAGGGAGATCTGATTGCAGGTCAATGTGAATAGGATTAGACACATCCAAGGTTTTATCAATAAATATTTTGATTCCCTGATGTTGATACTCATTATAGAACTTAGGACTTTTAGTTTTGTTGCCAGCCTCTGACCTGAGTCTGTTGATGAAACCCTTTCAAGTGTAGGCAAGTTCTTTTTTTACAATTAAATTCCCACCATTTTTTAGAATGATATCTCTTGCTTTGTCTTCAACTTTGAATTCCATACACTTTACCTCTTAATCCTCTACTCTGTTTGCTCTCCCCTTAACGGCAGGTTATATTTTTCCGGATCTCGCTATCTTGCATTATGCAAATTAAGCTCTGCCTCATCTTCGTCAGCATCCCCATTTACAAAAAAGCAGCGCTCCTTTAATATGATAAAATTAGTTCTGGCTTCATGAAGTTCCAAGCCACGGTATTCTATTAATGCGTTAATCAATATAAGTAGTCCACTTACCGCATTTATTACACCAGTATATAGCGAAGTCTAATGTATCATCAGCTGCATCTAAATCGGAAGTAAAAATTTTACCATCTTTAATAAATCCTATATCCCTTCGCCAGACACTAAAGCTTTCCGCTTCACATTGCGGACATTCAGAATCACATTTCCCAACATACTCAAAATCATCAATTGTTATCCCGTTATCTTGTAAAAATTGAACGATGGCTTTTTCATAACCTACATCTGAAAGCTCAATAAAATCTTCTAGTTTCAAAAATTCACTCATGTAAAGCCTCCTCGTATTCCTGTTAAACTATTTCGTTTAAATCATAGATATTTAGCTATTCCTCCCACCCAACCTTCGAAACCGGCCTCCTTTTGGAAGCATCGCTACTCGACCACCAGCTAGCTGTATCCAGGCGGCTATTTCTTCTTGAGCTTAGCAGGGCGCGAGGTAAGTAGGGCGATAAAATTTTTCGGAATGCAGCTTTCAAGTTGGCATGGTTAAAAGTCTTTTAACTTCCTCAACTGATATGACTTCTGCAAAACGTTTATTCCAGATCTTATAGTTATAAAACTCATATAGTTTCTTACCAGTGAGATACTCATTATCAAAAGTTGTGTTTGTATCTTCTGGAATAATTATTTTATATCCGTAATCAAAGGCACTTTTGCAAGTAGCATCAATACAATATTCTGTTTGGAGCCCTACCAGTATAATGGTATCTATTTCTTTTCGGCCCAAATACTCCTTTAATCCAGTTTTATAAAAGGCGCTGTTATACTTTTTTTCAAAGATAAATTCATTCTCATTAGGTGCTATTTTAGAATAAATCTGCCATCCATCTGTGCCATGTTCAAGTTCGGTGCCTTTTCCGTCATCATGACGTACATATAGAACTTCTTTTTTATTATCTCGTGCAGTTGAAATTAATTCTCTTATATTTTCGATTATTTTTTCTTCATTATAAGGATGTTCATTTATCAACGCGCTTTGAACATCTACCACCAACAATACAATATTATTCATAGTACTTACTTCCTTTACTTAAAGTTCCCCATCGCTCCGGGCATCCCAATTACTGCATAATACGATCGCTATATTCAATTCTAATTTCTTCGTGCTGTTAATAATTGATGCCTTATACCGAAGTGAAAGAGCGGCATTTTCGCCTTTTTCCAGGCATTTTGGGCATCCTAAAAAACAATCTCCTACAGGATATTTTTCGCCGCATTTAATGCAATACATCGATGCAATTTCTTCGTCCTATAAAATAGTTTCGCATAATTAGATTATAAAAGAGGCTTTTCTATTTGAATAACGAATATATCAAATAGCAACTATCGAAAACATCGATTATAAAGAAGAGTGATCTACAGTATGGACTATGAGCTTTTAAGAACCTTCATTTGCTTAGCTAAGCTAAAAAACTTTACCAAAACAGCGGAACAGCTCCATGTGGTTCAATCTACCATCACCAGCAGGATTAAACAACTGGAACATAATATTGGTGAAACCTTATTTATCCGCACGAATAAAAATGTTGTACTGACAAATGCGGGAGAAATTTTTCTTCCCTATGCTAAAAAATTATTAAGCATACATGCATCAGCTATTTCTAGGATTAAAGCTCTGGAATTATTCAAAGATACGCTTAATATAGGTGCTGTTCACTCAATTTACGATTGTCATGTTCAGGACATGATTCTTAAATACATACAGCGAAATAAAAGAATTGCAATTAAAGTCACTATTGAACACAGTGAAGACCTGATACAAATGCTTCATGAGAATCAGCTAGATATTGCATTTACATATTTGGACATTAAATCTTCTCAATTGATATGTGAACCATTCTATAGCGACAAAATCATATTGGTTACAGGTTCGCAGAACAGTTCCACTGTAAGCGCTATCACAGACGACGAGCTTAGAAATCTGCCTTTATTATCCTCTGCAATTCTGACGGAACCATTTCAAGAATGGTTCTACTCGGTTTTTCCGAAAAACTATGTATATCCACTGGATATCAATATTAGCAGCAACATTATTACATTTTTAAAAGAAGGAATTGGCTATAGCTTTATGATAGAGCCCGCCGCCAGGAGGTTTCTGGAAGAAGGTTCACTAGTGGAAGTAAAGCTTCTCGAAAGGATACCGCCAAGTATGGAAAGCTATATTTTAATAAACCGGCAGCGAATCAATTCGGAAGCAGTAAGTCGATGGCTGACTGAGTTTATGCCTTCCTTTTAAATCTGTTATGCGGAAAGAAAACTAGCCACTGTTGAAGGATGCATAATGGGCGGAAATGATGAAATTATAGAATTACCCCGGCAAGGGGGAGAACCTTCCTGGGCTTGTACATCTATTGTCTCCATAATCCAGGCAGCATAGCGCTGCCCTGAAACTTTCTCAGGGGCCAGAGCTTTCTTCCTTAACTTGTTTCTTGTCCATCTAAGGAACTAAATATGCTGCAGCTTTCCCCAGCCACTGAATACGTCTGCGCGAATAAAGGGTATACTAATCTTCAAGAAATGCCTGGCCTACCGATCCAGCACAGGCTTTCACATCTCTTTTGTCTTAACTTATAGTTCCATTGGCAACTGACATGTATGTATTAACTCAGTTTGTTAAATATTCCTTTACCGTAGCCTGTTTTATTAAAAGTGAGCATATCAGCCTATGTTGGTAAGAGGTGTAGAGTTCATGACTATCTTAATCCTACTCTTAATCGGACGTATTTTCTTTGCGCTAACTTTTATCTTCAGTGGTATCACCCAGTTAATAAATTATAAAGGTACTGTTCAGCTTATGTCCACTTCAGGTGTACCTTTTCCAAAGTTTTCAGCAATTGCTTCGAGCTTAATGGCGGTAGCAGGTGGCATCGGTATAGTGTTTCACGCCTACAGCCTGTATGGTTCAATTATGATTATCCTGTTTTTGCTACCTGCAACCTATTTCGGCCACAAATTTTGGGGTGTTAAGAATAAAAAAGAGAAAACCAATCAGATGCAGCACTTTATGAAAAATATTTCGTTAATCGGTGGGGCAATTATCATTGCCCTGGCATCTTTTTATGGTAAATAAAAGCTTAAAGTCATTTTCTTCTGTACTAGTTGCCGATAGTTAAGTTCTGGGCAAATAAGTTATTTCTATATTAATAGAATATAGTTTTGCGCTCCATAGAAAAACCTATAGATGATCACCGTTTTAGCCGTTTCATCCACCTTATAAACCAGAACATAGTTATTAATTGTTGCCTTGCGATAACCATCTGCTTCTAAACGAACGTCATGGCATCTTTCATACATAAGCGGATTACTTTTTAAAAAACCATAGCATCTTTCAACTTCATCCAAGAAAGCTGCTGCAACCATGGGATTATCGAGCTGTACAGCGATATACGAAACGATATTGTCCAAGTCTTCATTAGCAAATTCAGTAACTACAAGCCTATACATTGTATTTTTCTCGTATGCTTTTTATTGACGCATCTCCGTCCAGTACTTTCCCCATAGCTATCTGGGCTTCAGCTGCTGCTAATTTGTTGTAAACATCAAGCATATATAGTTTTTCTTCATACATTTTTACGCTCATAATGACCATGTCTCCATATCCGTTTTTGGTTATATAGATCGGCTCAGTTGCTTCTTTGCACATTTCAGAAATTTCGCTTGTATTTTTTAAATCTTTAATCGGGATAATACGCGGCATCTATTATCAGCTCCTTTATGGTATTATTATACCATAATTGTGACCTTGATATTAAAACATTATTTAAAATGTCCTTATTGCCTTTTAGCATTGCAATCATTCATTTTCGAGTTCTCCTTTTGTCTTTATAAAATCTTATTTTCAGAAATAAACAGGCCTGCTAGTGTAAGTACAATTCCGAATACTGTAATACTCGTGATTTTTTCCTGCAATATGATGATGGAGGTAACAACAGTTATTACAGGAACCATATAAATATATACACTGGTTTTTACTGCACCCAATATTTTAACTGCTGAGTTCCATGTTACAAAGCAAAGTGCTGATGCACCAAGACCCAAGAATAATATGTTAAATAAGTTCACAGGCTGAATCAGCAGGTTAATGATTGGATTAAATCCAAATATAAATAATGCAGGTAACATAAATACCAGTCCGTAAAAGAAAATTCTGCGTGTTGTTTGAATCGTATTATAATGAAACCCACTGATTTTCTTTGATAAGATGGAATAGGCAGCCCATACAGCGGCAGCTAAAACAGCCAATATGTCGCCGAATGGGTTTAACTTAAAAACACTGTGTCCATTAAAGCTAATCAGAAAAATTCCTACAAGTGCGATAAGAAAGCCCACTAAAAATTGTGGTTTCAACTTCTCACCATCTAAAAACAGGTGTGCTAAGATAGCGGTAAAAAAGGGGGCAATGGAAATAATTACACCTACATTGGAAGCAAAGGTATACGTCAGGGCTATGTTCTCCAATAAATAGTAAAGTGTGACACCACATAGGCCAGCCGCAACAAAATACAATTCCTGTTTTCTTTTCTTAATTTTAAGCCTTTGAGGGTATACAAGTGTCAGCACAATCAATCCTATGGTAAATCTCAAAAACAGTATTTCGATTGGGGAAATCGCCTTTAAAAGCACCTTTGTTGATATAAAAGTGGTCCCCCAAATAGCAATTGTGATAACAGCAAATAAATGTCCAGTAATCTCTTCTTTTCTGTCCATGAAAATCCTTTCTGGTAAATATCTCTAACTTTAAATATCTTTAAAAATATTCATATACTGCTTTGGCGTCAGCCCAATAAATTTCTTAAAGAAATTTGAAAAGTGACTTTGATCGGTAAAACCCGTCTGCAATGCCACATCAATCGGCAATACGCCTTGCTCCAACAGTTTTTTTGCTTTATCGATGCGTATTGTTTCCAAATAACTGTAGGGCGAGATTCCTTTTTGCTTGGTAAAGGAGCGCAGTAAATAATACTTACTCAACCCTGTTAGGTTGCTTAAGTCATCTAAAGTGATATTCTTCATGTAGTTTTTCTCTAAAAACTCACAGATGGCCTTGGCTTCCATGCTTTGTTCGGATTTCAGTGACAGCATCTCCACTTCTGTATATTCTTCAACTAACTGCTCCAAAAGCAAAAAGAATATTTCTTCTTTTCTGAAATCCTGCTCTTCCTGCATAATCACCAAATGCAGTTCCCTTAATAGTGAAACCAATTCGCTATGAAATACTACCTGTGTTGTAAAATAGGGCAGATAGTCCCTTCCCGTTATTTCAAAAACTGCTTTACTCATAATTTCCGGTTGAATATTGATACAGCGATAATCCAGCGTTTTACCGTCAATTTGTTCGCAAGTATGGTTATCGCCGGGATTGAACAGTAATAAGTCTCCAGGCTCTATGGTATACTCCTTGTTTTTACAGGATAAATATCGCCTGCCGTTTTCAATAAATCCAATTACATAATACTCATGAAAATGGTTAGGGAATTTTTGCATAATCCCTTGAAAATGATATGCTTCAATTTTTAGTTCCACATCAAATCTCACTGTTCTTATTTCTTTTGCCAAGAGTTTACCTCCTTCCTAATTATTTATTTGATATTCAGTGTACCAGATGTCTCAGCTTCATTCTTGTATGATATTGCTCTTTGATAGTTGCTAAAAAGACAATCTTGTTTCTGGTCAACATATAGAAACAAAGGCACCAGAATTTTCTGTCCTGATGCCTTTAGATTTTCCTGTATGATATTGTAATTTTGACCAAAAAATCAAGCTGAAATTTGCACTTCTTTGCCTCGATTTTTCTCATTTTGGGCTCAAAAACCACAACGTATTGTGGTCAGACACCCTTTTTTTCTCGACCACAATTCGTCATCATTATTATCGTCTCAACATGCCTTGAGGAGATAAAAAAGATGCCATATTTCTATGGTATCCCCTTGGCGGCGGGGTATCTTTCAGAAACAGTCGCTTGGTTTTCAATTATTATTTCTGCCATTTATCGGTTAGAAAATTCTTAGCGTAACACTTTGATTAAATCATACTATTTTTGCATTGCGGAAATTGACGCTTCCAGAGCGGATTTGCAGCCGGATTGACTAGGATTGCTTGCCCGTAGCTCCGATAATAAAGTATCGATTGTGCCATCAATCTGAGTCCATTTTACAGAATCTTTTGGTTGAAGTGTTGATTGTGCATCATCCCATGCTGTTTCCAAATCCTTAATACGTGTTTTTGCACTCGACAAATCACCTTTATTTACAAGGTCTAATGTATCCTGTTCAATTTTGATAAAGCTTGACAAATCGCCGAGCGATACACTGGTCGAGGCGGACGGCGAACTTTGTGAAGTTTCCGGCTGAGAAAATATTTGCTGACTGGAATCGGTTGAAGTCGGTGAATTATTTTGCGTGCCTGCATTTGTCCGTTCAAGCACCGAAAGTGAATTATCAATTACTGATTTGCATTTTGCAGGATCGGTGGTTGTTCTGACGCTTGTCAACACCTGATCAAATGTGCTGTCAATAGCCGTCCATTGGCTTTGGTTCTGTGGACGAAGTGTTCCTTCCTGCGAGTCCCAATCGTGTTCGAGGTTATCTGCTTTTGCGCGAGCATCTGTAAAATCGTTTGCAACAACATAACCTCTCATATCCGTTTCGGTGCTGATAAACCCGGCAAGCTCGCCGGTTAAGTCATTTTTGTTTGCAATAGTCTTATTATGGCTGCTTGCATATACCCCTATGAATGCCCCTGCGGCCAAAAAAACGCAAGTCATTGCAGCAATCTGCACGATAAACTTTTTTGAAGTTGCTCGGTTTTCTGCTGCTTTTGATTTTTCATTCAAAATTCTATCTATCTTCGAAACCGATATGAATAGGACTACAAGCAAAATCGCAGAAAGGAAAATAACGCTAGTAACTGTTGCTCCAAGCCCCAAGCCGCCTAAACTCTTGGGCTGCGACAGGTAATCTCCCAGTGATGCGCCGAGCGGACGGGTAAGCACATAGGCAATCCAAAATGTAAGAATGGAATCGAATTTAAAAACCTTCCAAGCAATAAATGTGCTGGCAATTATGGCAAGAACTATAAATCCAGTAAGAGTATATCCTAATGACAGCTCCTCCGCCACATAATCGCCCGTTGCTGTTCCGAGAGCGAATGTGAAGAGTATTGCCAACCAGTAAAATGCTTCTCTTTTTGCTGTATATATTGAATGAATGGAGAGAGTTTTTTCACTTAAAAACCAACCCACAAATGTTGCTGCCAAAAGAACTGTGAACAGGATAACGCTTGTTGTCAATCTGACATTCATGTTTTCAACCATGTTATCGGTTACCAATGTACCAAAAACACTGATCAATACAACCGTCAGCCAGTAAATGCCGGGAACATACTTCTTAGTTCGAAATTGAATAAACAATACAATTGCGAATGCAGCACCCATGATTATTGAGGTCAGAGTAAGTCCAAACCCTAGATTTATATTTAAGAAATCTGCGAATGTTTCGCCGACAGTGGTACATAAAACCTTTATTATCCAGAAAAAGATGGTAACTTCGGGGACCTTGCACAACATATCCCGACCAAATGATTTAGTGGCCGCAACTTCACCGGAAAAGGATGGTTTTCTACCGTTATGTTCCATTTATGAGCCCTCCTTAATTCTTTATCTTACCTCTCCAATTTGTCTTCCGTTTTTGAATTTAAGGTGTCATTAGCTTAAGTAAATGCTATTTTTGTTCGAAATTTAATAAATTAATATTTGCCTCACTGCATAAGTCGCCCCCCACTCCTTCTAAAAAAGTTGTTTACTGAGCTTGCAGTAATCGGGAACTTTACGCCCCCTTACAAAATATACATTGCATAGATTAGGACAAGATGAAAATAAAATTAAGATTTCTTAATAAATCTAGGCCTTCCATGAAAATAGAAAAATCCGCTCTAATCAGAACGGATTTAAGGTGCTGCCGGAGTTAATGGAAGTTCCAGCGAAAAAATAGTACCATTGCCGACCTCACTGCTTACTTTTAGACTTCCGCCTACCAGATGAGCTAGTTTCTGAGCTATGGCTAGTCCCAACCCTGTGCCACCTAATTCACGGCTTCTACCTTTATCAACTCTGTAAAACCGGTCAAAAATGAATTTCAAATGATCCTCCGATATACCGTTACCGTTGTCACTAACCAGAATTCTAGCCCAACCAGGGCGTCGTTCAATGTTAACCTCAATTTCCCCGTGGTCAGGCGTATATTTGATGGCATTGTCCAATAGATTCCACAGAATTTGCTGAATAGCATCTGAATCTGTATAAGCATCAGTGTTAACCGGGATATTCCATTTTAACTGCTGATGCTTGGCCACTGCTAAAACATTCATTTGTTCAAGTAAAGGTACCAAGGTTTCGTATAGATTAACTGTTTCCAAACGGTTTTTAATTTTGTCACCATCTGCCCGTGCTAAAAACAACAATTGCTCAACCATGCGAATAAGCCGGTCTACTTCTTCTTCCATACCTTCCAGCACTTCTTTGTAATAAGTGGCGCTGCGGTCTTTTTGTAAAGCCAGGGATATTTCTCCTTTCATAACAGTAAAAGGCGTTCTCAGTTCATGGGAAGCATCCCCCGTAAACTGTTTATATCCCTCAACGGCAATTTCCAGTCGGTCCAGCATTCGATCCAGTGAGCTAGCCAGCCTTGCAACTTCATCATCCCCTGGAATGTCCAAACGTCTGTGTAATTCCTGATCAGTAATTCTTTCGGCAGCGGCTGCGATACCAGCTATAGGAGCTAATGCTCTTCCGGTTATCAACCTGCTGGCTAAAAGGGTAATTATAAAAAACAGCGGTGCCAATATTACTACAGTCGCCATTAACATGTCCAGCACATTTTCTATGGTTTCGAGTGATTGGCCGGTCTGCACGAAACCAACAACCTGACCGGAATTTTTGATTGGCAAAGTGTACACCCTGATTGGCTCATCATCATTAACTCTGGTCTGATCCTGAAATCCTGGATTACTAATACTTCGGATATTCACAGGTAATTCATTAACAGGCCCCCAGTGTCCCTGGACCTGCATTTTTTTGTCAACTATGCGCACAAATTGGCGTTGTTTTTCCAGATTAACAGTAGGAATTTCTTCATGATAAATGATCTTGTTATGATTTATAGCAATGTCCGCTGAAACCTGTTTCGCCATTTCGGTCAAAGAGCTGTCCACCTGATGATATATCCAGCTTCGCATAACAAAATAAACGAGAACCAGCGCAACCAGAAATATTGCAGACATAAAAACAGCATTAAAAAGTGAAAGGCGGGACCGTAAAGTTACCGGCTTTTTTATTTTCATTTGTTAGTACCACCCTGAATTTTATAACCTGAACCCCGAACAGTCTGAATCAACTTCTCCTCAAAGGATTCGTCTATTTTTCTGCGAAGCTGCCGGATATATACATCAACCACATTGGACTGGTTTAAAAAATTGTAATCCCAGATATGCTCCGCAATGATGGTCCGGCTGAGGACATGACCGGTATTTCGCATGAGCAGTTCTAAAAGAGCAAACTCACGGTTGGTCAGTTCTATTTCCTTCCCGCCTCGAACTGTTCTACGGGTGACCAAGTCTAATTTTAAGCCTCCAATCTCCAATGTATTCCCTTTACCATCTGTCCACCGCCTCGATAGGGCCCTGATTCTGGCAAGCAGCTCTTTAAAGGCAAAAGGTTTCACAAGGTAATCATCTGCTCCGGCATCCAATCCCTCAACTCTGTCATCAACTGCATCCTTGGCTGTCAGCATTAAGACAGGAGTATCGATATCTTGTTCCCTAATGGTCCTGCAAAGTGTTATGCCATCCATTTTAGGCATGAGAATGTCCATAATTATGAGATCATAATTGAAGCTTGTTATCCAATTAAGACCTTCTTCACCATCATAAGCCACATCAACTGCGTGAGCCTCTTCTTCCAAGCCCCGCTTTATAAATGAGGCAATTCGTTTTTCGTCTTCTACGATTAGAATGCGCATAAGCAACCCCCGATTAACGGCACTACTTTAAAAATGAATTATCACGATTAATACAATGCTAATATTAGAGTGCTTGTGAGTAAGCATTGTTATCCTCAACCCATCCAGTCCGGCTCACATAAAGTATTTTATATGGGTTTAATTAAAACTAAATGAATTAAAAATGAAGATTTTTTAATGAAACATCTTTTGTTGGTGTGGAACTATGCCAATGGCAAGGATATCTCGGAAGTTCCAAAAGTAACCATATTGAGTTGAAGAGTATTGGAAATACTACCACCATCCATATCTGTAAAATAATAGTTATTATCCCCTATATCTCCGATGTCATCTATAAAACGGGTAAAAAAACCGGGTCGAATAAATTCACTTTTTCAGCCCGATTATTACTCATTTTTTGCTTCAAAACCGCAACATATTGTGGTTAAACTCTACTTTTTTTCCTCTAAACCACCATTCGTCATCAGAATTATACTGTATTAAATCCACGACCAATAAATTCGGGCATATCAAAATCAGCAATGTATTTGCTTGTTGACCCTTTGGTCTTGTGTCTTTGTTTGTTGCAAATACCCTCCTTTCATATCCTTTGATTTAGTGATTATATGTCTTATCTCTTTGAAGCACGTGCATAGCTTTAATCTCTATCTATTTCATCAGAACTTATGTCGCAAATACATGCTGACTCCGAGCCGAAGAACACTACTGATTACTATATATCCAGCAATGATGTAGGCATAGTTATTCATTCCGAAAAAGGAAAACACACAACATGCTAATATACTAAAACCCTGCGTTACGTCGATTGTAATACTGGATGACTTTCCAACTATAAACTGATTTCTCTCATCGAATTGAGCATTATGGAATTGTTGTAAACCCTTGTCGCTTGTTTCTATCTTCTGTACTTTCAAAGCAACTGTCATAAATATTATTCCGACAGCTAGCAATCCAAAACCAGACCAAATCATACGATGAGAAATAGCATTATCACTTTGTAAAATGGCTCCTACGATAATGAATATGATTCCCAATAAAGCAATCATACCGTAATAAAAAATCGTTTTAGTTTTAGTATTCATATTAAATTACTCTCCTTCATAAATAAAAATATCTTCAATCTTACACAAAAAAATCGCTGCAATTCTATATGCGAGAATGATAGATGGATTGTATTTTCCAATTTCCAACGAAGTAATCGTTTGACGTGAGACGCTTGCAAGATCTGCCAACTCCCGTTGCGTCATACCTCTTTCCTTCCTATATTCGGCAATTCTATTTTTCATTTTACACCCTCTATGCAAAGTTAACTTTGCATTTATTCTACACCCCTAATCTTATTCATGTCAAGTTTACTTTGCAAAAATAATTGTCGATAAAATTTCCCGGCCATCTACTGCTGGGGCATTTTCACCCAACCGCTATTCTTTGCCCATACTTTTCTAGGATTAAGTTGATTGCATTCCTTTTAAATCCTCTTGTAACAATTTTAAATTTAACTTATAACCATCCATGTCTTTTAAAGCATCTCTTGCTATACCAAAATCATCTGAATGTACTTTTAAATTTGATGTTAAACAGTCATGCAACATAGCATTTTATTTGGATTTATTTCCATTATCTGTGTATTTTTTTATTATGCATAGGATTGTGATAATGATCCCGAAGATGAAGAAAACATTGAGATAGAAGAGGACGATGAGCCTAGACCTATAGATACTGTTAATTTTTTTGCCATGCAGGGCCGAAATAAATGGAAGGATCAATGATCACACATTTATCTACTCCGTCTCCACCGCAAAACCATCAAAAGCCTACACTCTTGATAGTTTGACTTTAAAATATTTCCATATCCTTCCTCTATATCCTCTTAAATTTCCAACAATCATCTAATAAAAAACAAAAAAGGCCAGGTCATCCAACAATTGACGCTCTGGCAACACAAATCAATTATATTTCCCTACACACTACAAAACTCCAAAAAGAACATACTCTTCTCAAACCCGCTCATACGAAGGCTTTCGCTCAATCCCAATATAGCACTACCACGTGCTTCATGTGTATAAAATACGTTCTGGCTGTGTGGAAATCACTTATTTTCCTTTAATCAAGTCCCACCATAGTTCTTTTTGGCTGGCAAAACAGTTCTTTGACACTTCCTCTAAATTGTTCATGAGTAATGTGAGCCTCATGAAGAACAGCCTAAGTCCTGTGTTGCACTAGAACATGTCAAAATTCCAATTCTCATTCCATTTACTTCCTTTTCTGCGAGTCTTTTTTATTACAAAATTTCTACATATTTCCTCCATATCCTTTAAGGATTAAAAATAATCCAATAAATAAACATAAAAAGCCAAACCGTTTCCAAAAACGATCCAGCTCAATATATTCCCTCTCACACCCTGTCACTCCAAAAAGAACATACACTCCTCAAACCCGCTCAAACCAAGGCTTCCACTCAACCACGATATAGCACCACCACGCACCCCACATGACCTGTCACTGATATAATAACATTCTAAAACCTTCAATGAAGTAACACCAACGTGCACTGGTAAGAAACATTTCATTCGAGACTTTTCTTTACTACTAGCCGATAATAATGACAGAGCGCAATCCTGTTCCTTAAATTCTTGCATTTTAATCACTTAAGCCATTTTTGAATACCTTTCAATACGGTTTTTTCCGTTATTCTTAGCTGTGTACAGGGCTACATCAGCCTGCTTCAAAAGTATCTCCAAATCAGTTTCATAGTCAGGGATTACAGAAACTGCTCCCATACTGACTGTATATTTCAACTCAGGATGGTTGGGGATACCTCTCTGACCGATAACTTCTCTAAGTCTCGTAGCAACTTTATTACTATCTTCTTCATCTGCTCCAGGTAGTAATATAGTAAATTCCTCTCCTCCGTACCTGCAAAGCAGATCATTTTGTCTTAATATCCTTTGCGTTTCGGAAGCAAAATCCTTAAGCACTTCATCCCCTATATGGTGTCCATATAAATCATTTACTTTTTTGAAATTATCAATATCAATTAGAATGAGAGATACAGGCATAGTTTTCCTGACGCAAAGTGCTATGCTTTTTTGTGCAAACAAAAAAAATGTGCGTCGGTTATAAATATTCGTTAAAAAATCAAATCTTGCGAACTTAATCAATTCTTCATCATCCTGCTGCTTTGCGAGTAGCACAAATCCTGTGCTTCCAATAATCAGCGAAACAAAAAGTGACAGAAACGACCATGTTGTAAATACGTTTGGGGTATATAACTGGATCACATAAGGAGAAGACAAAGAGACATATGCCCTCAAAAACAGCGGAACGCTTGCAAGCATGTGAATAACAGCAATAAGTATTTGTAGCCTTGAAGCTTTTTTGTCTGTTAAGAAACTTACATATATAGGAATGATTATTAAAGCTGGAATAATAAAACCAACTGCGACTCTAATATTTTCATTCCCTAAAAATGAAACAATATTAAAAATCAAAATGCTTATTACAATAAACACAAGATATAGTTGTTTAACACTTCTTATTAAAAACCCTTTCAATAGAATAAAAGCGATAGCGTTCAACGATACTCCTACAAAAAG
Organism: Desulfosporosinus orientis DSM 765; assembly: GCF_000235605.1. GTDB lineage: Bacteria > Bacillota > Desulfitobacteriia > Desulfitobacteriales > Desulfitobacteriaceae > Desulfosporosinus > Desulfosporosinus orientis. The sequence goes on along the minus strand of NC_016584.1, from coordinate 2,402,991 downwards.
TAATGAGTTTGCAATTATAATTGAAATTAAATCCGAGGCTACTCCTCTCATTGCGAACAAAACCCATGCTATCATCAAAAGGAATTTTCCAGCAATATAATATTTAGTAGAATTATTTTTTCCCTGAAAATTATTATAAGCTATCATAAGAATTATTGTACAAAAATTGCCTAAAGCCAGTACCATAAACATTGTTTTTAAGTCAAAGTTAGAATTCATTTTATTGTTAATCCTTTCACAGAATATCAAAAATCCCACTAAATTTAATGACATTATACCACGGTTTAAATTTGATCTCCTAAATTAAATAAAACCAGACCATTTTATTTAAATGATCTGGTGAATATATTTCCCATTGACGGCACATAAATCATTGTTCAAAGACTCAAAAGGCGTCTCCATAACACCGACTTACTATAACCTTACCTTCATTACTTATGAGTAACTTTCCAGCCTTGCTGCTCTTGTCGGTTCTGCAGACGGAATATCTCAATTCTACCGAGTTTATAAATTCCCCCGATATTGAGCATACAAAAGAGGAGATAGACCGGCATGTCATTCCAAGCGACGAGTTTGAGCAGATTATAGAGCGATCTCCCGCAGATACCCCTTATTACATTCCGATCATAATCGGATATCACACTGGTTGTCGCATTGGAGAGGCAATGAAGAAAAAGATACCTTGCGCAGGATAATATCCTTCCCTGTGTCACGCCTTGGGCATACAAGATTATCAACCACGATGGATACATACACACATCCAACAGAAAAGATGGTAGATAACACTGTAGAAACATTCGAAAAGTATGCTTGCTAACGCAAAGAAAAATACGTTGGCAAATTGTTGGCAAATAACTCATGAGCAGTTTTTTTATTGCCTTAAATCTGGTAGGGCCTTGGCGGAATTCACATGAATAGCCGTTTTGCAGATCTAATTTCACTGCAATCCCAAAATCACTTATTTATTTCAATTTCTGCTAAGCTCAAGTTCATTGCACTTCCTCCAACCTTTACCTCAAGTATCTCATTTCCCTTGACCGTTAATGATACACGAATTTCAGATGGCTTTTTCATGGAATACCCCTGCTTAAAAATAAGATTAGCCGCCTCCTCTTCGCTTATTTTTCCATAGTGGTACAAATAGCATGCAAGCGCACCGCTTGATGTTCCTGTTGCAGATTCCTCCGGAATATCATATAAAGGTGCAAAGTTCCTGCAATAAGCATTGGCTCCATATGTAGATTCCAAAGAAAAAACATGATATCCAACGGTATTGTACTTCTGGCTGATTTTTTTTACTTTTTCCATATCCGGCTTGATCGCATCTAAAATCTCAATTCTTTTTACAGGAACTATAATATCTCGAAGCCCTGTTGACACAACTTGAGCCAATAAGTCTTCCGAAATTTGGAAAGTACTGATATTCAAGGAATCTGCTAATTCATCTTTATCTATAACTTCTGAAAATACAGGAATAGATTGATCCATCATAACAAAACTATCGTTATGAATTTCAATGCCAAGTATTCCAGCTCTGGTTTCTTGATTATATTTACCTTGTTTTAACAAATTCAGACTTGACATTGCATAAAAGGTGGCAATCGTAGCATGGCCACATAAGTCCACCTCTTCATTAGGTGTAAAGAATCTCACTTTAAAATCTGCCACGTTTGATTGCAATACAAAAGCAGTTTCACTGAATCCAAGAACACCAGCAATTTTTATCATTTCTTCTGCGGATAATGAATCCGCATTCATAACAACACCTGCTGGGTTTCCGCCTTCTTTTGTTTTAGCAAAAGAATTTAATGTATATACGTTTATTTTCATATTCCCAAACTCCTATACTTAGCCTTAAGAATAAACTAACTATAAAACAATTGCATTAATTACACGGTATGATATAATTCGGCAACTACTTCTGTATGCCTTGAACGGTCAAAAAAGATGCCGCTTGAGACTGGTAGAGCCTAGGCGGCAGGCATTTTGAAGTTTATATTTTCATTAATACATTGTTGTTATATTTGCTTTTTTATAAATTCACTTGAAAATTCAATAGTTAGACCAGTTAATTTCTCACAAGCATGTGGCGGATCATTTTCACTAAAGCCATTCGGACGCAAATCGTAGCATTTCAATGAGCCATATTTTTGAGTAAATTCATTAGCATAGTGATAGCAAAGCGATGCTATATCAAAATCAGATTTTCCTTTCTGACTGAAATAAATTCCAATAAACATCAAAGCTCCTTCAACCAATCCGCATTGAGCTCTAAATCCTCCTGCTCCATGCAAACCAATCGCAGAGTTGAAGGTTTGTTCTTCAAGATTTACGTGAAATAATTCACATAAGCAAGTTAACATCGTTCTTGCACAATTAATATCATGTTTCCAATACAATTCATGTACTCTTTCTTTTATCGTTACTTCCATATCGCACCTCAATTTATATAATTATTTTTTCCTCTGTAAAAGACAGACACTCCCACAATGGGTTGAACCAACAAAAATGATGCCACTCGAACCTGGTGGGGCCTTGGCGGCTTGTCGAATTAACAGTATACTGTAAAGCATTTTATATTTTTTATAAAATATATCTATATGTAACTCCACCAACCCAATTCATCAAATAGTTTTACTTGTGGAGTATTTTTAACTTTGCAATAAGTTCATAAGTATCTGTTCGTTTGAAGCCCAACTTTGTCCAGTACTCCCCTGCTTCGGTGCTAAATAAGCAGACAGCTTTTAAATACATATTTATTCAAAAGACACTATAAGGTATATGAAAATAAGTATGCTCGTTTTTCAAATCCGAATTTTTCATAAAACTGATGAGCTTCTTCTCGTGGAAATCCAGAATCTAATTCGACTCTTTTCATCCCCTGTTCTCGTGATTTATTTATTGCTTCCTGCAACAAGTTAGAACCACATCCTTTTCCTCTATATTTTTCATCAATGACCATTGCATAAATATAAGATATTTGCCCTTCTTGCCACAAATTATTCACAATTGCATATGCGCAAAATCCAATTACATTATTATCTAATTCTAAAATGAGTAAAACATCTGAATCTGATTTTATTCCACGATTAAATACCTTACTAAGTTCATTTTGATTTAAAGACTTATTTGGCCATAATTGTTTAAATAATGGAAAAATACGTTTAAAATCTTCATTCGTTGCAAATCTCACTGTAGTATTCATGATTTTACTCCTTTTCAAAAAATAATTAGTTCAAGGTATTAAAATCATCTCAGTATCACACTAAATGGGTTTTATCCTCCATTATCTTAAAAGAGGCATATACCCTGTCAATTTGTTTACTTTTTTCTTTTCTCCATAAATGACTACTCCCAAATAAGTGTGCTCTATCTCTGGTACACATGCTGCTTTGGCAATATATTCACTATACACATTACAGCATTGTGCCACATCCGAAAAATCAACAACAACTAAATCACTAAACTCCGGGGCATATAACCGTTCCCTCAAATCCCTTAAAATGTCCTTATTGCCTTTTAGCATTGCAATTGGGATTGTTATGATCCCTAAATGTGTTTTATCTGTGGCATCAACAACATCCACTCCTATTTGCTCTGGAATATGCTTCCCCAATGTTACCCCTAAGATAGCAGAGGTGTTGGCTATGACACCGATTGGTAGTTCTGAATCTATAATCATTACACATTTCATATTGCAATCACTCATTTTTAAATTCTCCTATTTTATTATAATTTTATTCCCCGAAATATACAATCCTGCTAACGTAAGTACAATTCCTACGATGAGTTCCAGGTGACAAAGCATAATGCAGATGTACCCAGCCCCTGTCTTTTTTTCTGTCCATGAAACTCCTTACTGTTGATATGTCTACCTTGGCATATCCTTAAATATGTTCATATACTGTTTTGGTGTTAGTCCTATAAATTTTGTTCCAAGAGTAAAAAGAATATAGTGAAACCAATTCACTATGAAAAACTACCGGTGTTATAAAATAAGACAAATCATCCCTTCCCGTTATTTCAAAAACAGCTTTACTCATAATATCCGATTTAATATTGATACAGCGGTAATCCAGTGTTTTGCCATCGATTTGTTGGCAGGTATGGTTATCAACTGATTGAACAGTAACATATCTCCCGATTCTATGGTATACTCCTTGTTTTTACAGGATCAAGAGTTTACCTCCTTCCTAATTATTTATTTGATATTCAGTGTACCAGATGTCTCAGCTTCATTCTTGTATGATATTGCTCTTTGATAGTTGCTTCCCTTTGCGCCCTGCTTATTTCCTCCAGAGAGGGTGGTATCTGCAGAATATGCTACGGTATTCGTTATAAAAAGACAATCTTGTTTCTGGTCAACATATAGAAACAAAAGCATCAAGATTTTCTGTCCTGATGCCTTTAGATTTTCATGTATGAAATTATAAATTTTGACCAAAAAATCGGGCTAAATTTGACTTTTTTGCCTCGTTTTTTGCTCATTTTGGGCTCAAAAACCACAACGTATTGTGGTCAGACCCCCTTATTTTTTGTCTCGACTACAATTCGTCATCATTATTACCGTCTCAACGTGGGTTGATGTTTATGTTTTGAATGTCAATGAAGTAACATCAACCTGTATCGTGACCTATTTTTTTATTGATATCCTCGGGCCGTCACCCCGTCGCCGAAGTAGTTTTAGAAAATTCCGTCCCCTCCATTTATAAATACCGATTAAGAAATCCAGTAACAACAATGAAGGACATGCATATATTGTACTAAAAAAATATTTAAATGGAGGTTTTTATTATGACTAACTTAAATGAAATCCTAATTAGGGATATAGCCCCTGATACCGTACTGGAGTTAGATGTTCCTAAATATTATATAGAGGCAAATAATGCTATTGACACAAGAATCGAAGCAATAGAACTCATTTCTGCCGCACAAACACAAACTCAATATTCTATTCAAAAAACCTCTCCCGGAGCAGTATTTGAGACAACTGCTACTGGAGGCGAACTTCGAGTTGTTCCACCTGTAAATGCCCTTGCTGCTGAACAAGAATTATTACCATTTTTTCGCGTTGTAATGGGTGGCGGAATATAATGAATTATATTAATAATTCCCGGCAGCCACGAAAAGGAAATAGCGTTGTTTTAAAAAATCACTTGATAACTCATAGAGCAAACAGTTCCCAAAATAACAACGTAAAAATCAATCAAGATAGTTTGAATAAATTATCAATATCTTTACCTCTCGAAGGGTTTAGAATTCAATTAACCGCTCCGTTATTTAGTATTGAAGCGTTTTCGCCTGCTGATATTACACTAATAGCAATAACGCCCAATGAATTTTACACCTTAATAGTCACTCCCAAAGGTGTGCTTGAAACGCTCGTTTCTAGTTTGGTACTTGAGGTATTTAATCCAGATGGAGTGATGATATTCAAAATAGTTGCTCCGCCTATATAAATAATACCTTGGATTCCTGGCTTTTTGCCAGGAATTTTTATAATACAGATTTCTCATCTTATTCGGCACCTTTGTTGCAACATCCGACCAGTAATAGGCACCTTGAAAATAAACTCCCGTACGATAATTTCATTGTCGGATGAAATTCATTTCTGAAGTGTCGATATAACTTGAACCAATCCGCTTGTCTTTGAGAATGTAGAAAGTTTCGTATAAATTAGCACATTAGTTTTCTACAGATATTTATGGGTGATAATACTCTGTAGGATTTATGTAATACATATATAGATAAAAACAATGAAGTAACACCAACGTGCCTTGAGGATACAAAAGAAATGCCGCATAAGCCTGGTAAGGCCTTGATGGCAGTATTTATCTTCAATATTTTATTACCATGGCCATAAAGATCAACTTATTAATCCCCTGATATATCTGTCTTCCAGGTTTTATAACTTAGTTTGCCTGCTGTTTCAAAAATTCCAGGCAATCCACAAGCCTCGCTGTGAATCCTGCCTGTTTGTGCATGAGCTCCAGTCCCTGGGCAATGGTCTTCTTTAAATCGATGTCAAAATAATCTTCGTTTGACGCTGCGAAAAGATAAAAATACTGTTCCGTAAAGGTCATAATCACATCCCCGTCAGCCTTCCCGGCAATGGTGTTAAGTGCTTCAATAACCTGAGGCGTTAAGACTATCCTGGCCGCCACAGGATCGACGCAAAAAGCATCCAACCGGTGGTTGAACTCGTACATCTCCACATCCAGATGTTCATCATCTTTTACGTTTAGATTGGGCGTGCCGTCGGTACAGACCACCACTTGGACCGGGATTTTAAGACCGTGCTCTGCACGGATGCAGGAGCCCCAGAACAGGCTCGTATGAATCTCCTCATCCTTCCAGTCTTCCAGCTGTACGTCATAGACTTGATCCCACACCACCTTTTCCGCAAGCAGATCACAGCGGGCAAAGGAAATGTTTCCCTTTCGGGCACTGACAAGGTCGCTACCCTTAATATTGTTCGCATTTTCGAACAGCCCCAGGGACAGAATCTCGTCTTGAGGAAAGCAACTGACTGGCTGATAAACCACGTTTTGGAAATATTTTTTCAATATGTTCTCCGCAAAGGCACCCTTAGTCTCGTTATTGAGCTTTGACCGCTGCACCCGGATGATGGCGTAGCCAAACGCCGCAATGACACCCGCAATGCAGCCCACCGTTAGTCCATAAGAAAACAGCAGGAGCGCCACAATGATGACAGCAATCACCGCATAAACAATGGAAGCAATGGCGATAGTGATGCGCTTCTCTTCCAAAGCAGCTACGCTGCCGTCCAGCTTATCCGCGTTCTTCATCCCATCCTGTTCACTACTACTGTCCTGTTCATTCCCTTTCATTATGGCGTCCAGCTTTCTCGCGTCCTTCATACCACCGATGCCCCTGGCCACAGAAAAAATGCCGGAAAGAAAGGACGCCAGAACTTTGCAAAGATAGTAGCTGATGATCAGCAGCACGATCAGGAGCACCAGCGGAAAAAACCTGTCGGCACCCCAATCAAAACCGTTGTAAATAAAGTTATATAAGACCAGGGCTATAATGATGAATGGTATCCAAAAAAAGATATCCTTCATAAAGTTACGAGAGGCTTCTTTTGCCTTTTGTTTTACTCGCATCCGCCGTCGCCTCCCCGTCAAAACTCTATTTTTACGTCCTGTTTTTTATCTTCCTCCGCGGCAAACAGTTGACGCTTTTCCAGCTTCATCGTCCTGCCCACAAGGCTTGAGGGAAACACATCCAGATAGGTGTTGAAGGCGTTGACGTTGCTGTTATACAGCCGTCTTGCCGCCTGAAGTTGGTCCTCTGCATCCCCGATGCCGCTTTGCAGCTTAGTAACCGACTCGACGGAGCGAAGCTCAGGATAAGCTTCCACGGCTACTTTAAGGCGGGCAGCCATTTCGTCCACTTTCGCACCGGCCTGCTCCAGCTCCCCGGCGCTCATACCCTGACGCAGCCGTATAACCTGACTAAACAGCTGAGTCTCGTGCTCCATGAAGCCCTTTGCAGTGTCAAGCAGCTTGGTCAGCATGTCATAGCGTTTGGTCAGGGCCACCTCGACCCCGCTGAGAGATTCCTGTATCTTGTTGTCTTTCCTTCGAAAGCTGTTGTAAGCGCTTATCCACCAGATGATCAATGCTGCCAGAATTATCAGCAATATCCACATATTCTTTTCTCCTTTGATAAACATTTTCACGGAATTCGTTTGTAGTTCACCAGTTATTGTATTGACTTTTTATTGATAAATCCGTTTGTTTCATTCATCCGAATTCTCATCCGAGTCGTTCATTAAGAACCAAGCATCCTCCTCAACGGCTATTGCGTCTGTTTTAAACGCACTGTACCATTTTTCTGCCTCTTCATCATCCACGCATTTGATTTGTACTGTCAAAATATAGTCTGGCCTTACAAGCCAGTAAAATGCGCTCGGAGCCGATGCGCCTGTCTCCGGATTTGTATCTTCTTTAATACCGATTACCTCTTTATCTCCTAAGGCCGCGCCCTTAACCGGCGCCATGTTAACTAATAAATCATCAGCGTTTTCATTATTGACATTTTCTATGGTCCAATAATTCAGTGCCGCACTATTTGTCGTCGATGTAACTGTAAGTTTTCCGTTTTCATCCAATTTTTGTTCTGAATCAAAGATGTCCGGATAACGCATTACCAGTTTATATTCCTCATCGGCATAAGCATTATATGGATAATTTCCATACTCAGATATCGATGATGGTTCTGTTGAACTATTCTCCGACTGGTTTACATCATCCGACAAGGACGGTTCTGGTTCTGATGTTCCACTGCATCCGCACATCACCATACTCAAAACTACAAGCATTATTAAACGGAATATTTTTTTCATTATAAAAACCTTCCCTATTTTAAAATACCAAGGCTTAGTACAGCTCAGCCTGCACTCCAGGTTCTTCTGCTTCCGTGTTGTTATCCCATTACTTATAACGCCGATAACCGCCCGTTACATCCTCGGGCCAGGACCCGCCTTCAGGATCATAACAAAACATCAATACCTGTCCGTCATGCAGCTGGACACCAATATCGTCGAGCCCATCGCCGTTATAATCCGCAACCGTAAAACCGCCGGTATCTGCTACCGTATACTCCTCCAGCAAAAGCGTCGCAATGCGTGCTCCGGAGGAAGCATCGTACATAGCATAAAAATCATCGCTGGTTTGTCCGGAAAAGCATACGGCAAAATCACCGTTAAGCACGTAGTCCTGGGTGTATCCTCGCCAGGTCCGCCAATCAGCGCCAGTTACCTGCCCTTGACTTGGAACAGCAGGATCTTCAATCCGTCCATCGGTATCGTCCCGATTAACCAGCAAAAGGGTACCTATAAATAGCATAACGGCAATAACCAGAGTAAAGATACCAATCCCTGTCAGGATAGTCCCTGCTTTTTTGCGGTATTTTATCCGGAGTATCATTCCGGCCGTAAAAATGATTAAACCGCTAATTGCCCAAAATATGAACATAATTAAATCAACCCCTAAAATTATCCTTCATCTTCAGGCGGATCCGAAAAATACAGCCGTGTGTACGGTATATATTCATTGCTGTTATAGATATCCAGTACATAGATCGAGCCATCTTCCTTTACAGCAAAATGCTCCTCTGCCGTAAACTTTTCCGGTGTGTTTTTGCCTGTCGCAAACATCCAGCAATCCTCTCCGTTTACGGTATCTTTACCAAGAGAAACAATTACCGTATCCTCTGTCAGCATACCGCTTAATTCATCACTTAAAAGGTTAAGCGCCTCATCCTCATCCAGCGTGGAAGTATTTGTTCCCGCAGCACTTTCCAGATACACCGCATTGGAACGAAGCCGGTTGTACCATATCTCGGCCTCATCATCTGTCTCACAGGCAATTTCAACATATACAATAAAATCAATATCGATAACACAGTAAAAGGCGCATGGAATAGCAGCTTCTCCTGTTTTAAGATACGTATCATCATTTAGACCAACTACTGCATTACCTTCTAACACTTCTCCCTTGAGCGGTGAAAAGTTATCCAAGAATTCTTCGGGGGTTTCTTTATTGGTATTTTTCAGGACCGAATACATCATTACCACATTATCTTTTGAAGAGGTAAACGTAACCGTACCTGTTTGATCAGGCTCCCCCGCTGAATCAAATATGTTCGTGTAACTAAATATCAGTTGGTTTTTCTCATCAAGATAATTATTATATTGATAGTTTTCAATTTCAGCTGTTGGTGACGGTTCTGAGGTTCCGCTGCATCCGCACATCGCCATACTTAAAAATACAGTTACAATTAAAATTAAAATTTGTAATTTTTTCATTACAAACACCTTTCCTATTTTGTATCTCAACTTATTAAAATGGAATGCTCCTAAGAAAATGCCTGAAGCATTCCATTCTGTTGAAATATAGAAGAGATAAATCTATTCCATTATTTTACCAATACATCAATTGAAAAATCTTTTTGCCCGTCGTCTACGGAGATCGTCCCGGATATTGTTGCTTCCCCGACAGCTACAGCTGTCACTGCTCCGCTTTCATCCACCGTGACTATTGACGGATCGGAAGATTTGGCCATAAGTGTGTAGTTTAGCTTCCAAGGCATAACCGCAACCAATTGGCTCTTTGCATCAACTGGAAGGAATATGCCGTCTGTCATCTCCACCGAAACAACCGGCAGCAGTACGTCTGAGCCCTCAATAATGTCTTCAGATTGTTCATCCGTCATGTTTTTGTCTTCAGATAATCCAGCACTTGTATCTTCATCTTTTGATAATTCATCACTCGTATTTTCATATTGATATATCTCCGCATCCATCATGGGCTGAGCCGATCCAAAAATTAATACCGGATCAATATCATCATCCGCACGGTATACAGCGCTGAGATCCTTGGCAATTAGAAATTTAGCCAGCACGACACCATTATCATCAAAAGTCGCCTCAACCGGGTAGAACCAGTTAGCAACAAGCTCGGTTGGATACTGGATCGTATACGCGCCATTGTTGCTGTTTAAGCTGGTCACCGCCGCTGGCAGGTGATCAAGAATTGCAATGGCGGAGTTTTCAGATACCTCCAGACCATCGTCGATGTAATCATATACGCCGTCGGGGGAGATCGAAATCTCGCCTGTATGCGTAACTGTTACCTGTTTACCATCCTCTGATAAGTAAAGATCTATGGTCAGCGGGTTTTCGGCATCAGGATCTGATTCATAGTGACCCACTCCGGTATCTTCATCGACCAGCAGAACAAAAGGCAGCACCAAATTATCAGACCAGTCTTCCGACTCACTGCCTGCCATTAAGTCGAATTCAAACATCACGCAGTCGTTGGAGAGATACTTCATTTGAAGCGTTGCGCTATTATATTGACTGCTATCATTACGGGCAAAGCTGCCGGACAAGGTCTCCCAGACCGCTGTCGATGCACTGCTACTAAGTGTGTTTACCTCCCCCTGGCTACTTGCCTTCTCCTTACTGCAGCCGCTGAGTATTAATGCAAACACTAATACAACCAGAATCATACTTTTAATCATGTGTTTCATTGCCTATCCCCCCTATTCTATTACCAGATGTACTTTTGTTTGCCTTGGCTTGCCGCCATCAATCCAATATTTAACAATATAGTCCCCCGACTCACATCGGATTCCCCCACCAGTGGGATAGCCGCTCCAAGTCAGATAGGTGCTGCCACTATCTTTGCTAAAAGGTTTTTTCCAAGTTGCTGTGGTTATTAGCTTACCATTGGCATCATAGATCTCAGCCTTTGGAGTCTTTCCTTTACTCTGATTATAGTTAAAATAGATCCTATTGTAGGTACTGCCGTCGTCTTTATAAAACATTTTGGCTTTAGTAAGATACATACCCTGCGGCGGGGTATTGTCAACCCTAAAACACCATGAATCATTACCAGCTTTCAGCCTTACGGTATAAAAACCGCCGGGAAGCTTGTTGTAATCATATCCGTAACCGCGATATAAGGTTTTGTCCGCTACCATGGTATAATCGTTCCAGTTTATAACTTTTTTACCACTGGCGTTGTAAAGACTCACCTGAAGGTTCCTATCCCTTAATCGATTTATTAGCTTAAATCTCATGTAAAAGTTCCCTTTTTTAATAAAAGATTTATTAAATGTAATACTTGTGTTTCCACTTCTTGCTCCATCCTGCTCAACTGCTAAAGGAACATAACTCGTCGCAGCGTATGCCGGAACAGCAAGCGTCGCAACCATCACCAAGGGCAAAAATAATGTTAACAATCTTTTTCCTTTCATTTCTAAATCAAACCTCCTCGTTTTGTTTACTATGTTAATGTTTCATTAATCCCCGTTGATCTTCTCATCACTCTTTGACGTCAGCATGAGCAGAATAGAAGGCACTGCCCATGTAGGGGACATCGCCCGGAAATTCATTGATTGGGTTTAGCTCATCAAATACCAGTTCATCACCGCCATCCATCGTATAATAGACATTTTCTACTTCAAAGTTTTCCATCACCGTACGCCACAAACTATCCATCATAAACCAGCGCATTGAATCGGCGTCATAAAAGAGAAATTCCTCTTTCTGTTCCCGGTCATCGAGATTTGCAATCAATGTGGACTTCTTTTCCCAGTCGATGTAAATCTCATTTTCCTGAGCGGAAGGTTTTTCCGTGATATAAAAATCAAGTCCGGTTAGCTGTGAAAGCCCTTGGGCCAGCTTTTCCACCGTCAGATCACCGGAGTATTCAAACGAATGGGTTTCAAAATTGGCTGATTCACTACCGGTTTCCATGTTGGTATAGAGCATTGCCGTTTTTGTCTGAGTATCAGGTCCTTTTTCCTGTGTATCAGGAGATGAGCTTTGGTTGCCGGCACACCCAGATAATAGAATACAAAGACCGAGTATGAGTACCAGCGTTTTTTTAATTTCTACCATAATATTTCCTCCACTTTCATCTTTCATTGTCTCCCTGTCTATTCAGCAGGGCCATGATTTCTTCGAGAGTAAGCCGGGGACCGTCCTGCCAGAAAATGTTCTGTCCATCAGTTCTCGGGCGGGTAAGCACCTCGTTTTTTCGCAAAATACCATAACCGGGAGCGGTTTCCAATAGCCTTCTGGTATCGAACAGGATCAAATGTCCGTTGCTCAGCTCGATATCCAGAGTCCAGTCATCCACAATATCCACCCTTGTTATTCTCAGCATAGGCTGACACCTCTTTCACGTTGTACAAACTTCAACACCCCAACATATCGTTTTAATCTGTTTTAATCCTAGCAAAAAAAAATAACCCTGTGCGGATTATCAAGAATACTTGATTGATCAACGCAAAACTTTTTTGGGGCGTTTTATTTTCCATAAAGATATGGTAAACTGAGTCGGAAAATAGGGGGTAACGAAGTGAATAAGGTGACGTTATTAATGATGGAAGACGAGGCCGATGTACTGGCCATCAACAAGGAATACTTCGAGGGCAAGGGTTATGCGGTCATTTGCGCGGATACTCTTGCACAAGCGCGTTTCCATCTAGACGAGCACTGCCCTGATTTGATTCTTCTGGACGTTATGATGCCGGACGGCTCCGGCTTTGAATTCTGCGCCGAGCTGCGAAAAAAGACCAACGCTCCCATCATCTTCCTGACCTGCAGGGATGAAAATGAGAGCGTTGTGAAAGGTCTTTTACAGGGCGGAGACGATTACGTCACCAAGCCCTATGATTTAAATGTACTTGCCGCACGCGTAAATGCGCAGCTTCGCAGAACCGGCCTCATGAGCGCTGGCAAGCTGGAGCTTCCTCCTTTATCTATCGACTTTCTGCAAGGAGAGGCGATACTGGATAACAAGCATATCCCTTTGACACAAAAGGAGCTGCAGCTACTGGGCTGTTTTGTCATATTTGCGGGGCGGCGCTTAAGCTATGACGAAGTCTACCGCAGGGCCTGGGGCGGAAGCTCTCCCGGTGCGGCCCACACCGTTGCCGTACATGTGGCTAATCTGCGCAAAAAGCTGGGTGCGGACGGTGCGGGCTGGTTTGAGCTTGCAAACTCCGGAAAAGGAGAATATATTTTCAGCAAGGTGCGTTATTGAGACTTTTGCTGTCTTTAAGGAAGAGGTAGCGAGAAAAACACGGAGGTTCCCGCTAATTCTTTGCTTTCAATCCAAATGCTGCCCCCATGCTGCTCCACAATTTTCTTGCAGATATATAAACCAAGTCCGGTGCCGGTATTCTGACCGCTGCCGGCTTTTTCTTTATGATAATACCGCCGAAAGAGATAGGGAAAGCGTTCCGGGGCAATGCCGGTACCGTTATCGGCAACGTGCACAACGATATTCTTGTTCTCGCGCTTCACAGAAATCGTAATCAAGCCGTTTGCTGTAAACCGTACCGCATTGGAAATCAGGTTGACGATCACCTGAGAAATCCGGGCGGGATCTGCGCTGACCGCCGGAAGCCCTGGATCAATATGTATTTCCAGCCGATTTGCGTTTTTATTGAGCATCGGGTAGTGGGTCTCGACAGCGGTATGGATGATTTCGTCGATGTGACAGGACCGTTTTTCCATCGCCATACGCCCCTCTTCCATGCGCGTTACATCCAGCACCTGCCCCACCATCAGAGACAATCGTTCCGCCTCGGAGGAGATAAGCTTCATCCGGCGAGTCACCTCTCCACCGTCAAGTTCGCCCGGTCGCTCAGCCAGCTGCCCGGTGGTCTGCGCATAGCCGGACATTACGGTAAGCGGCGTTTTCAGCTCGTGGGAAACGTTGCCCAGAAACTCCGTTTTCATCCGGTTAAGAGTCTCCAGTGAATCCTTTTCTGCCGCCAGCTTTTCCTCCGCATCTTTGGCTTCAGCCAGTACCCGGTTGTTCATGAGAAACAGGGAGACAGTCTGCGCCACGACGAAAACCAACATCGCAGCTTCGGATATCGGCGTTCTCGGATGCTGGTATCCAAACAGGTTGTTGTACAGCATGATATCGCTGACAGCAGCCAGAAAAAACACCGCAATGCCAAAGATAGCCGCTCGTTGTTCTCGATTCGGATTTCGCATTGTCCAAATCAGCCCGGCGATACCCGGAACGATGCAAAGAACCAACAGTGCCTGATAGTATTTAAGGATCGCTGTATAAAAGACAGAATCACAAACCAGTAAACAGACTGCGTAAGCCAAAGATCCTGCAATGGCCGTATATTGAGCTGCGTGCAAAAACTGTTTTTCAATATATTGCCCCAGATAAAGCGACAAAAATATGGTGAGGAGTGCTACGCTCATATATTCCAGCATAAAGGATGTATTTCCGGAGAGGAAAGAGAGATGCGTCCAAGCTTGACTTTGAATACACTCCCGCAAGGCCATGGAAAGGCAGGCCAAAGCAAAAAACAACGTCGCTTTGGTGTGGGATAAAAGCAAATAAATAAACAGTAACAGCACCGCCGCACACACAAACGCACCCATCAAAAAAAAGCCGATCATATCAACGGTCAATCCACCACCGGCGGCGAACGCCGTGTTTTGTATACTTAAGGCGGCCAGCTGCGCACCGATTCGGTAGTGATAATACTGCGCCGACTGTAAAATGATATCCATTACACCGTCTTTCGGCGAAGCATAACAGGTCAGGTTGTTCTCCCAAACCTCGGTACCCTGCTTCGTAGCACTTGGATTGCCGGCCTGACCAACTATTTTGCCGTTTACATAGACGCGCATGGCATGACGACCAGATAGGTTAAAGGTCAAAGTGTACACATCACTGTTGTCGGGTACCAGGACCACAAACCGCTGAGAAAGATAGTCGGCACGCAGTGCGTCAAATTGTTCCGTACTGACAGGAAGGTCGGTCTTGGCTGTCTCCGGAGTCATCAACGTGCTGGGATAATACAGGGGACCGGGAAGCAGAATAGCAGACTTTTCTTCCAATTCCGCAATACCGGTCAAATCATAAATCCCATTTTCTCCCGTAATAGTAATGCTTTTATCTTCGCTGTCAATCATACCCGGTAGCCTGACCAACAGCATCAGGACAATTGTTATCAGAAGCGCCGCTAATATCACGATCGGCAGCGTATCCCTGTTTTTAAAATATTGAATTCCCGTCACCTGCTCTCCGCTTGATATATATTTATCCAATACTTATTCTTAAAAATGTTTATACGAGTTAATAATACCACATCAATACGATGGCTCTGGTGCAACAATTCACAAACAAATTTTTTATTCCTGTAGACTTCAGAAATATCATCTGGGACAAAATTGACAAAAAAAATAGAGCCTAAACCGTGAATCGATATACTTTGATCGTTACAGGCAAGTTCTATTCACAATATTTTCAACATGTGAGAACATAAGTTAATTCTTATATCATTAATCTTCTCCAGATGATATTTTTGAAGGCTACACGGCATCCCAAGATGAAGCGACACATGATACTTGATCACCCTTATCGCCGGCGATATATTCTTAACACCCAGCGGTGCCCTGACGGGAATACGGGATATAAAGATCATTGACACAAAAACTAATGATCTTTATGACCCCCTCTTCACTATAAAGGGTCCTTCTCCAAATCAACCCGCTCTTTCCAGAGCTTGTACTTCTCCAGATCAGCCCCCACTTGAGATAAAACATAACCGAGAACCGCCGCATCATCCACGAAGCCGCCAAAAGGGATATAATCAAAAATCCCGTCAATAGGAGAGACGAAGTAAACAATGCCCAGGACAATCATCACCAGAGAGCGAGTGGGTATCTCCCGGTAGCTGCCGTTAATCCAATCCCTGAAAACTCCCAAAAGCAGCTGGAGCTTTTCCCAGGTCTTCCCTAATCTCCGCTTGTGGTCAGCTGCCTTTTGCAGGGCCTGATCAAGAAGCTGCAGGGATTTTTTCTTGTCCTTAATATACATATCCGCTTTAACTTTATAGGGCTTTAAGTCGTTGCTTTCCGGCATATCATCCACTGGTTTCAAACTCTCCTTTGGCGCTGTTTATGATACTTGCAGATCGCGTTTTATTCCTTTGACTCTATCTTATCTCAAATAAAAAATTTCTATAAGTTTAAATTGGCACTCATGATTTTTAAGAATCTGCCCATACTACTATAGAATTCAATTAAAAGGAGGAGTATCCACATGACTGGACGCGCTCAAAAAATGCCTCAGCCTAACCAAGGAATTAAATGTATGGTCAACACCTGCCATTATTATGGTACAGGGGATCATTGTCACGCTGACAAAATTGAAGTTCAGGCCCCAAATGCTAAAAGCACTGAAATGACAGACTGCGCAACATTTCTTCCAGAGTAATAAGTAATAACGAAATAAGTTATACTTTCTGATTAGTATAAAATTAAGACTTGCTTTTTAGCAGGTCTTAATTTTTATTTATAGTTTAAGAGAATCTAACTTAATTTTTTAACTTTTTATGCAGCAATCCTGCCGAAGCAATAAATTTCAAAGCTTCTTCCGGTGATACGTCCAATAATTCCACTTGCTGCCTGGGGACGAGAATCAGATTACCCGCCCATTGCATGGACTGCATCAAATAAACCGCCACGTAACCCTCGGGAACAAAGGCGCTTTCCTGATCATTGGTTAAAAACCCCAGGAGTTTCAGCTCGCCGGGCATATGAACCATGACTAAACGAGAAAAGCCTTTCTTATTGGTGGAAAAGGAATGGACCGTATCTTTAATGATCCCATAAATGCTGCCAAACAAAGGTACTCTCGTAAAAAGGTTATCCATAAAATCAATCAGTTTATTGGTCAGCCAATTGGAGGCCAGTAACCCTACCAGAAAAATAACGGCCAGGGTTACGATAACTCCAAGGCCCGGAAAATACAGCCCCGCACTCTCCAATAAGCCTTTAAATAGACCGTCGGTCAGCTCAAAAATCTTGTAGAGTATATAAATGGTGACGGTGATAGGGGCCAGAACCAACAGCCCCTTAACAAAAATTCCTAATATCTTCTTCATTGCTGCTCCCATTTCTGTTCTTTATTAATCTCAGCCAAGGATGTTTCAGGATTCTTTTCAGACTCTGCCCCGGGTTACCGCCAGGTTGTGCAGTGATTCAGTCACTTCCTTCAGATCCGTATCTTCCTCAAGCTGCCATTTCCAATTGCCATGGACTTTGCCGGGGACATTCATCCGCGCCTCTTCCCCCAGGCCTAAAATATCCTGCATGGGAACGATAACCCAGGCTGCCTGGCTGGAGTAGAGCTCCTCGATAACCTGATAACAAGCCTGCCCCTTATCCCCCGCCGGCGGCACCGTGCCCGGCTGCAAGCCGCTGTACCAGCCCAGCAGGGTATTGTTGTCATGGGTTCCTGTGTAATACACCAGATTCCAATCCTCATCCTCAGACATCTCTGCCAAAGGACTGAACTGCAGGACTTTAACCCCCGGCAGGCCGAAGATGTGTTTTAAAGTCCGGACTTCCGGCGTAATAATTCCTAAATCTTCTACTATAAAAGGACACTGGCCGAATGCAGCTATTAAGCTGGCCAGGAAATCTTTCCCCGGGCCTTTCATCCACCTGCCCTTTTCCGCCGTTTCCTCACCCGCCTCTACTTCCCAAAAGGCTTCAAAGCCGCGAAAATGATCCAAGCGCAGGTAGTCAAACTGTTTTAAGCCGAACTTAAGGCGCATTTTCCACCAGGCATAGTCCGTTTTCTTTAACTCATCCCAATCATAGACCGGGTTGCCCCATAACTGACCGGTTTTGCTGAAATAATCGGGAGGTACTCCGGCAATTTTGGCGGCTCTCCCCCCTGTACTCAGTTTGAACAAATTTCGATTTACCCAAACATCACAGCTGTCCTCTGCGACAAAATGAGGCAAATCCCCAATCATGCGGACTCCTTTCCCTGCCGCGTATTCTTTCAGCAAATCCCATTCATAAAAGAAAGTATACTGCAAAAAGGTGATAAAGTCTCTCTCTTCCTGCAGGAGAGAGGTGTATTTAGCTAAGGCCTCAGGCTCCCGGCGAGCAATCCCAGCTTCCCAGGCATACCAGGGAGCTTCGTCAAAGTGAGCCTTGAGAGCCCGGAAAAGGCTGAAGTCTTCCAGCCAGGCCTTGTTCTCTCTTTGAAACTCACCATAATTCTCCGGGGATAAATACTTGGAATCCGTTGTCTGGGACAAGGGATTGGGAACTAATTTCAGTCTTTGCCGGAATTCCAGGTAGGCCTCATGGAGCAAATTATTCTTCAGTTCTTGAAAAGCCTGCTTCAAGAGGCTTTCCCTTAAACCCAGGCTCTTTAACTGCCGGTATTTTTCCTGGGTCTTTCGTAAATCCAATAGTCCCTCATAGATTAAATGATCCAAACTAATAAACATGGTATTCCCGGCAAAGACAGACGCACTTTGATAGGGACACCCTCCTGCTCCCGACGGATTCAAAGGGAGTACCTGCCACAAGGATTGACCGGCTGCTCCTAAGAAATCTATGAAATCATAAGCTTCCTTGCCTAAGTCCCCCAGTCCCCAGGAGGAAGGCAAGGAACTGATATGCAGCAATATTCCGCAGGAACGGTTAAGCCGCAGCTGATGAGGCTGGGTTTTCATAGTCAGCAAGGCCTTGGCAGACAGAGCCGGAACAGACAAAGCAGCCAGCTCTTCCGGGGAAAGCTTTTCCCCGGTAAGCAGATCCACCACTAACTCAGGGGAATCCATTCCTGCCTCAAATTTCACGGTTTTGCTCTCCCCTTGATGCCGGTTGACCAGTACCGTCAGGGTTTCCTCAGTGCCGGCCCGGGAGAAGCCAAAAACATCAGCATCGCAAAAGAAGGGCTGAAAATCCCCGGTTTGCAGCAGGTCATATTCCCTGCGCATCCGCAAAATCCGCTGGTACCACTGGAGGATTTCTTGATTCTCCCGGCCCCAGGGATAGGTGCCCCGGTTATAAGGATCTGCATAGCCCTCGAGGCCAACTTCATCTCCGTAATAAATACAAGGCACTCCCGGCCATGCCACCTGAATCAAGCTTAAAAGCCTGAGTCTTTGTATCCCCAGATCCCGGGCATCCCCAGCAAGCCTGAACCGTCTCTGCTCCGCAGAGGTCAAGGTCTGTTCCGGAGGAGCTTCTCCTAAGAGAGTCAAAATACGCCTGGTATCATGGCTGCCCAGTAAATTCATCGCCCCATAGAAGTTTTCCCGGGGATAATTCTCAAAGATACTCATCATTTCCCGCCAAAGAGTCCCGGCATCCGTCTGGTTGAGGATAAAGCCCAGGAAGCTTGCCCGGAAAGGATAGTTCATGACGGCATCCAGTTCCTCTCCCCCGAAATAGCGGCGGCGCTGGCCATAACTCACCTTGTTGGAGGCGTCTTCCCACACTTCCCCAATTAAAACCGCCTCTGAATTCACCTGCTTCAGGGCTTGCCTCAGCTCTTTAATAAACTCATCAGGCAACTCATCCGCCACATCTAATCTCCAGCCGGCGGCTCCCAGGTTCAGCCACTGCTGAACCACACTGTTTTCGCCGCCGTAAATAAAATTCCGGTAAGAAGGAGTCATTTCTTCAACTTCCGGCAGGGAATCCACACCCCACCATCCTGCATACTCCTGACCGGATTTAAACTTATACCAGGAATAATAAGGAGAATCTGGCGACTGGAAAGCCCCCAGCTCCGGATAATTGTTATATTTATTGAAGTAAATACTATCCGCCCCCGTATGGCTGAAAACACCGTCCAGGATGATTGAAATCCCATACTCCTTAGCAGCGGCAGTTAACTTGGCAAAGGTCCTTTCGTCTCCATACCTGGGATCGATTTTCAAATAATCCGCCGTATCATACTTATGATTGCTGGCCGCCTCAAAGATAGGATTCAGGTAAAGAATACTGACTCCTAATTCCTCAAAATAAGGCAGCTTATCGATAATTCCCTGCAAAGTACCTCCGAAAAAGTCCCAATCCGTCACCCTGCCCTGCTCGTCCTTAATATAAACAGGATCATCATACCAGTTGGCATGGAGCAAAGCATTAGGCCTCGAATCATCTAAGAAACCTTTATCTAAATGCTTAAAAAAGCGATCCACAAAGATTTGATACATAATTCCCCGCCGGTACCAGCGGGGAACCTCCGCCGGCTTAGAAACCGTAATCTGATAAGCAAGAGGCACCTCTTTCCCCAGACAGCCCTCTCCCCCCAGCTTATCCCGGTTATTGCCATAATAATAAGTCCCGGACTCTGTATTAATCACAAAATAATACCAAACAAGCCCCGTGCCATCCATAACTTCCAGCTCTGTTTCATAAAAACAGCCAGACTCCCCAGCGCCCTCAGACTCCAACTCCAACTCTGTCTCTAACTCCAGCCCCTCACTGATCCGGCTCATAGGAACAGACCTTTCCCAATCCTCCTCCCGCAGGTGCAGAAAGCAGCCTTGAATAGGCACAGAGGAACTGATCTGGAAACGAAATCGTATTCTCTCCCCGCAATGAACCGCACCAAAAGGTTTGCGATAATACAAATCATGAGAATTATGATAGGCTTTCAATTCCATACTCTTTCACCATTTCCTTACCGTTAATCACTTAATCAACCTCCAGCAGCCTCCGATAAATCCCCATATACTCCCCCGCCGACCGATTCCAACTAAAATCTCTATTCATCGCCTCTTGCCGAATTCCTGCCCATACCGGCTTATTATTTTTATAAATCTCCAACGCCCGCTGAACCGTAAACAGCAGCTCATGAGCATTATAATTAGCAAAACTAAAACCGTTCCCAGTCCCGGTATACTTATTATAGGGAACCACCGTATCTTTCAGGCCCCCCGTCTCCCGGACGATAGGCACAGAACCATAGCGCATGGCAATCATCTGGGCGATACCGCAGGGCTCAAATTTGGAAGGCATCAAAAACATATCCGTCCCAGCATAGATCTGATGGGCCAGAACTTCGGAAAACTCCAGCCTTACCGCCAGTTTATCCGGGTATTCAGCAGCGAATGATTCCAGCATTTCCTCATAGCGTTGATCCCCGGTGCCGAGGATCACCATCTCCAGGTCTAATTCCAAGAGTTGTTCCATAACGTGAGCCAAGAGGTCAAAGCCTTTCTGATCCACCAGCCGGCTGACCATGCCCAGCAACCCTTTCTCAGGGTCCTCAGGAAGTCCCATCCTCCTTTGCAAATGTCTTTTGCATATTTCTTTTGTCAGCCCTTCCCTCTGCTCTGAATTCATCAGCAAAGGATCACGCCAGGGATCATAAATCCTATAATCAATGCCGTTGAGTATTCCGCAGAGTTGGTCCCGTTTTTTCCTTAACAAGCCGTCCATGCCTTCTCCGAAATAAGGGTCCTGGATTTCCTGAGCATAGGTGGGACTCACCGTCGTGATCTGATCGGCGTAAAGCAGCCCGCCTTTCATAAAATTCACCGAGCCGTGATATTCCAAGCCGTTTTCCTGATAATACTCCATCCCCAGTCCCACCACATCACTTAAGACTTCCTTGGGGAAGATCCCCTGGTATTTCAGGTTATGTATGGTAAAAACCGTCTTAATAGGATAGTATAACGGTCCTCGGGAATAAAATTCTTTCAGCATCAAAGGAATTAGGGCGGTATGCCAATCATGGCAGTGCAGAATATCCGGCTTGAAGCCCGGGATATGAATCAGGCTTTCCAGAGCCGCCCGGGAAAAAAAGGCAAACCTCTCCGCATCATCGTATTCTCCATACACATTGGGCCGGTCAAAATAGTACTCATTGTCGATAAAATAATAAGGAACCCCATGATAAATCTCTTCAAATAAGCCGCAGTACTGTTTCCGCCAGGCAACGGAAACATCAAATTGGGCCAAAAGCTTAAACTCTCTTTGCAGCTCCTGGGGGATGGTGCCATACTTGGGCATGATCACCCTGACGTCCACCCCCTGTTGATGCAGGTAAGCCGGCAGGGAGCCCGCAACTTCCCCTAACCCGCCTGTTTTAGCAAAAGGACATGCTTCCGCAGTCACAAAAACCAGTTTCATAGTCTCACACCTTTCCTGATCCCTCAGACTTCGTCTTTGTCCAGGGAGCTCTTTAGATCACCGTCTTTTTGAGGACAACCAAAGGATGGCTCTTGCTTCCTTGTAAACTATTATCCCTGTGAACCCGGACAGATTTATCAAGAATGGCATAGTTGGTTTGAGCATTGGCATGGATATGACATTGGGGCATCAGAATGCTGTTTTGAACCCTGCAGCCTTCTTCCAGCACTACCCCGCGAAAGACGATAGAGTTGATAACTTCCCCGGCAATGATGCAGCCGCTGGCTATTAAGGAGTTTCTGACCTGGGCCTGTTCAGCGTATTTTGTGGGCGGGTTATCCACGATTTTCGTATGAGTACGGTCAACCCCCAGCCAGAGCTGTTCCCGGACAGATGACTGGAGAAGATCCATGGAACGCTCAAAATAATCCTTAATGGTGCAGATGGTTCCTATTAAGGAATTGGTTTCCTTGGCAAAGACCTTAAGGCTACCCAGGTTCATGGTAATGATAGCCATTAAATCAATACAGCCTCCGGAACTGTAGCGCTGAATCATCTCTAGTAAAAGCTCCCGGCGAATCACTAGAATACCGGCAAATTCAGGGATTTCCCCATCGTCCTCCTCCGGTAAATAGAAGTCTGAAATGGCGGCCAGTCTTTGCTCCTCACCCAGCCTCAGAACCAGCTTGTTCTTAAGACAGCAGCCGGGATAAGGATTGGTCTTGTAAAGCAAGGTTATATCCGCTTGCTTTTCATTATGGAATTCCAAGGTCTCTTTAAAATTAAGATTATAAATTTTATCCCCGCTACTTATGACGACATTTTTGACGTATTCCTTCTCCAGGAACTCACAATTATTTTCTAAATCCTTAATGCAGAAGAGATGATTGCTTCCTGCTAAGCCATGCATGACTCCGGGCAGGATGAATAAGCCGCCGTCTTTTCGTTCAAGAAACCAGTCTTTGCCAGCACCCAAATGATCCAGCAAGGGCCGGTATTGATGAGGGGTTACTAAGCCGATGGTTCGAATTCCTGAATTGACCATGCTGGAAAGGGCAAAATCAAGAATCCGGTACCTCCCTCCAAAGGGCACGGCAGCCACAGGTCTTTCTGCCGCCAGTCCCTGCAAATTATCCGAGCCGCTATTCGCAAAGATAATTCCAATGGCATTGGACATAGACTTCCTCCTCTCAACTC
Organism: Desulfosporosinus orientis DSM 765; assembly: GCF_000235605.1. Lineage (GTDB taxonomy): Bacteria > Bacillota > Desulfitobacteriia > Desulfitobacteriales > Desulfitobacteriaceae > Desulfosporosinus > Desulfosporosinus orientis. The sequence goes on along the minus strand of NC_016584.1, from coordinate 2,379,317 downwards.
GTCCGGTTTCGATAAATATGCTTGCCGGACTCAACAACGGTTCCCGGCCCCATCAAATGATAGTCCTCGATTACCGTTATCCCATGCTGGCCCGGCGCTGCCTGTCTTTCAGCCCCAATCACACATTGGCCCATTATTTCTGCACTTTCGCCGATAATGGCCCCTTTAATTCTGCTGCCATTGTGAATTTTGGCGTAAGGCAAAATAATGGAATCCTCGATCTCTGCTCCTTCTCCTACATAAACCCCCGGGGCCAGGATGGAATGCCTCACTCTGCCCTGGACACTACAGCCATTGCAAATCAAGCTGTTTTGAATGTCTGCCTGAGAACCCATAAAGTGGGGGGGCAGAATATCTTCATTGGAAAGAATCTTATAGTGGGGATCAAAGATGCGCAGGAAATGCCCTTCTTGTAAGGATTCCATATTGGCCTGGTAGTAACTTTCAATAGTCCCCACATCCCGCCAATAGCCGCTGAACCGGTAGGCAAAAACCCGCTTTCCCTCCTTCATCTGCTGGGGAATAATATTTTTGCCGAAGTCATTTTGGGAAGACGTATCGTTCGTATCCTCGATTAAGGCTTGCTTTAAAGCAGAAGTGTTAAAGATATAAACCCCCATGGAGGCCAGATTGCTGTCCGGATGCCCGGGCTTTTCCGTGAATTTGGTTATCCGGGCATTATTATCAACAGTGAGAATCCCAAATCTCGATGCTTCTTCCCAGGGCACTTCAATGGCTGCCAAGGTTATTTCAGCGCCTTTTTCTTTATGAAACTTTAACATCTGGGTATAGTCCATTTGATAGACATGGTCGCCGGAAAGGATGATCACATACTCAGGAGCGTAGTATTCGATAAACTCGTAATTCTGGTAAACTGCATTCGCCGTTCCTTTATACCAGCTTCCTTCACTCTCCCCCAGAAAGGGCGGCAAAATATGCACCCCGCCAAAAGGATTATCCAAATCCCAGGCCGACCCCAAACCGATATAAGAATTAAGCAGAAAGGGCTTATATTGAATTAAGACACCAACGGTATTGATGTTGGAATTGGCACAATTGCTTAGGGTGAAATCGATAATCCGATATTTGCCGCAGAATGATACCGCCGGTTTAGCGCGATTGCGGGTTAGGCCGCCCAGCCTGCTTCCTTGTCCACCTGCCAAAAGCATAGCAATGCATTCCTGTTTTTTCATGCTTTTCCCCTCCCTCTCAGATACCGGGGTTTTGTCGCTGAAAACGTTAAATGATGGTTTTGCTGTGTGTGGTTCGATAATGAACCTTCCATATCCAGTCGGCATACTCTCGAATCGTCCGGTCGCTGGAAAAAAAGCCTGAGTTGGCGATATTAAGGAGGGAGATTTTGTTCCACTCCTGAGGGTGACCGTAGAGCTCTTGCATCTCTCCGTACTTTGCCAGGTAAGCCGGAAAATCTTTCAAAATAAAGAATTCATCATGATAGATCATCAGGGAATCGTATAACATCCGGAATTCTTCCCCGGCATCCTCAAAAAAACTGCCCTTCAAATGATCCACGCAAATTTTCAGATCCGGGTTGCTGTGATATTCATCCCAAGGCTTATAGCCGCCGGAATGGGTGTAGGTCAATGCTTCTTCCGCCGTCAGCCCAAAGATGAAAATATTCTCCTCCCCCACTGCCTCCCGGATTTCCACGTTGGCCCCGTCCAAGGTTCCTAAGGTCAGAGCACCGTTCAGCATAAACTTCATGTTTCCCGTTCCCGAAGCTTCTTTGCCGGCGGTGGAGATTTGCTCGCTGATATCAGCGGCGGGATAGATTAATTCCCCTTGAGAAACGTTAAAATTTTCTATAAAAATCACTTTCAGTTTGGAGCTGATGGCCGGATTTTGGGCAATCTTTTTACTTAAGCAATGAATCAGTTTAATGACGGTTTTGGCATAATGATAGCCCGGTGCGGCTTTGCCGCCGAAAATAAAGGTCTGGGAGCCGGTTAAGCTCTCCGGGTCCCTTAAAGCGAGGTTGTATAAGTGCATAATCTTTAAGACATTCAGCAGCTGCCGCTTGTAGGCGTGAATCCGCTTAACCTGAACATCAAAAATGGAAGAGGGGTCCAGGATCAGGCCGTATTTTTTCTGCAGACTTGCCGCTAAACGGCATTTGTTGTCATACTTCACTTTCCCCAGGCATTCTAAAAAACCGGGATCTTCCTTCAACACATGAAGCTTTTTTAGCTCTCCCGCATCTTCCTGCCAGTTAGGCCCGATGGCCTCAGTGATAAGCCGGGCTAAACCCGGGTTGGCTGCCAGGAGAAAGCGCCTGTGGTTGACGCCATTGGTTTTATTATTGAATTTATAGCCGAAGACCCGGTAAAAATCTTTAAACACATCACCCTTAAGAATTTTGGTATGGAGATGGGCCACTCCGTTGACGGATGAACTGCCGATAATGGCCAGGTTAGTCATCCACACATAGCCGTCTTTGAAGATATGGGTGTTTTGAATCACCTCTTCATCATCCATGAAGCGAGCCTTCAAATCCTCTTTGAACCTGCAGTCAATTTCCTCAATAATCATAAAGATCCTGGGCAGAAGATTTTTGAGCATATCCACAGGCCATTTTTCCATGGCTTCAGGCATCACCGTATGATTAGTAAAAGACATGGTATTGACGGTGATATTCCAGGCCTCATCCCAGCCCAAGCCTTCCTCGTCTATTAAAATGCGCATGAGTTCCGGGATGCAGAGCACGGGATGAGTATCATTAATATGAACGGCTACCCGCCTGGGAAAATCGGGAAAGGCACGCCGGCCATAGCGTTTCTTATAGCTTCTGACAATGGTTCCCAAGCCTGCAGCCACAAAAAAGTATTCTTGCTTCAATCTCAGCTCCCGTCCCGCCCGGCTGCTGTCATCGGGATAGAGGATATAGGAAATGGCTTCCACTTCCGACTTAAAGCCGGTAGCCTGTTTAAACTCACCCCGGTTAAAACTGGCCAAATCCAGTTCACTGGCTACGGTCTCTGCGCTCCAGAGCCTTAAATTGTTGATATACCTGGGATTGTCATAGCTGATAACCGGGACATCGTAGGGAACGGCTAAGACCGGCTCATAATCTTCATGGATAAAAACAAGCCGTCCCTCCTGGATTTCGCTTCTGACCCTGCCTTTAAACTTCACTGTCACTGCCTTGTGGGCCTTACGTGTTTCCCAGGGGTAGCCGTTTTTCAGCCAGTTGTCCGCTGCCTCAACTTGATTCCCGGCCACAATCTTCTGTTCAAAGAGCCCGTACCGGTAGCGGATCCCATTGCCGTGCCCGTCAATGCCGAGAAAGGCCAGGGAATCCAGAAAGCAAGCGGCCAGCCGGCCTAGCCCTCCATTGCCCAGCCCGGGATCTACTTCTTGTTCCAGGAGCTCTTCCAGGTTTATGCCTAACTCAAAAAGGCCTTCTTTAACGATTTTTTCAATCTTAAAATTCACTAAATAATTGTATAAAAGCTTGCCGATTAAAAACTCCATGGAAAAATAGTAGACTTGTTTTCCCGGGGACCAGGAATTCTTGTTAACAGCCCGGTAATAACTTATTTTATCTTTGAGCAGCATCACTAAAGCCACGAATTTATCCCAGGTAGTCGCTTCGTCGGCAGTAATTCCTTCACCCTCAATTAATTTTTTCAGATAGGCCTCCTTAAAAGCTTCTGTATCCATAAACATCATTTATTCCTCCAATACTTTAGTATTCAAAATCGGCTTTAATATAACTATTGCTAATGAAGGAACATGAATAACCAGGGAATTTTTTTGGCCATGCCAGGGTTTGTTTTCCGCCCTGAGCAAACCCTGGTTGAGATAATTCTCCCCGCCGTATTTTTCCTGATCAGAGTTCAGTAGTTCTTCGTACACCCCTGGGCGGGGTACCCCAATGCGGAAATTCTCATAGCTTTGCGGCTGAAAATTACAGAGGATAACCAGTTCATCCTGGGGCTGACTGCCCCGGCGGGAGAAAACCAGAATACTTTGCTGCCAATTATGGACGTCAATCCAGGCAAAGCCCGACCAGTCCTGATCATTTTGCCAAAAGGCCTTTTCCTTTCGATACAGGTGGTTCAGATCACACACATATTCTTGCAGCCGACGGTGCATTTCATAGTCCAGCAAGAACCAATCCAGGGGGCGCTCTTCATTCCACTCGATGAACTGAGCCAGCTCACCACCCATAAAGAGGAGTTTCTTGCCGGGATGGCTCAGCCAATAGCCGTAGAGGCACCTTAAACCGGCAAATTTTTGCCCATAGTCCCCCGGCAGGCGATTAATTAAGGACTTTTTGCCATGAACCACCTCGTCATGAGACAAAGGCAGGATAAACTGCTCCGAGTAAGCATAGGTCATGGAAAAGGTCAGCAGGTTATGAAACTCGCTCCGCTGGGAAAAATCCGAGCTGACATAGCGCAGGGTATCGTTCATCCAGCCCATGTTCCACTTGAAATCATAGCCCAGCCCCCTTTGACACCCCGGGCCTTCCTCCTCCCGGCCGGATGTTACATGGGGCCAATCCGTAGATTCCTCGGCAATCATCAGAACATCGGGAAAATACCGGTGGATTACTTCATTTAATTTCTTCATAAAGGATACGGCTTCGCGATTTTCTCTGCCTCCATCCCTATTGGCCTGGGACTTGCGATTAGCTCGTTCATGACCGGCATAAAGCATATTGCTTACTCCGTCCACCCGCAGCCCGTCCACGTGGAATTCTTCCAACCAGAAGACGGCATTAGAGATGAGAAAGCTCCAAACCTCGGTTTTCTCGAAGTTAAAGTTATAAGTGCCCCACTGTTGGTTTTCATCCCTTTCATAGAGAAAGTCACCGTTGAATCTCCCCAGTCCATGAGCGTCTTTGCAAAAATGCCCCGGCACCCAGTCTAAAATTACGCCAATGCCGGCTCGATGACACTGATTGACAAAAGCCATAAATCCCTGAGGACTGCCGAAGCGGCTGGTACAGGCATAATACCCCGTTGCCTGGTACCCCCAGGAACCATCGAAAGGGTGCTCCATAATGGGCATTAATTCAATATGGGTATACCCCATTTGCACTACATAGCTGATGAGCTCTCTCCCCAAATCCGGCCATTGATAATAGCTCCCGTCCGCTCTTTTTCGCCATGAGCCAGGATGAACCTCATAGATTAAAAGAGGAGCTTTCCTGATGTCCGTTGTTTTTCGTCTCTCCAGCCACTCCTGATCCTGCCAGGAAAAACCCGCCAGGGTCCAAACCCTTGAAGCTGTGGCCGGCCTTAATTCCGAACAAAAGGCAAAGGGGTCTGCTTTCAGGAACACTTGCCCCTTCTTGGTATGGATTTCGTATTTATATAATTGCCCTTCTAAATTTTCAGGTACAAAAAGGGTCCATATCCCGCTGCTCCCTATCTCTTCAAGCATGAAATCCCTGTCTGAACGCCAGTGATTCCATTCCCCCACCAGAAAAACCTTAAGAGCATCCGGGACCCAAACCGCAAAATGGGTACCCTGAATTCCGTGACCTCCTATTCTATGAGCCCCCATCCTTAAATAGCTGTGGTATAATTCTCCACGGTTAAAAAGGTAAACTTCTTCAAGGGTTAGCCAGTGATACTTGCTCATGGTTTTTTGCTCCCTCATTTCTGGGGCTATTCTCTATAGCTACTATTCTCGAAAGAGAGGCGTTTACCTGTTAATAAATGGCAAATATTTACTGACAGTTTTCGTGAATTTTCGTCCGAGTCGGGCGGCTTCAGGTTCAACACAAAAATAGATGATCTGATATAAATATTTAAGCCGCAAAAGGAAGAAGATAATGACATCTCAACTGGATTTCTTCTTCCTTTTGCGTTCGAGATTTGCATCTGACTAATTAAATTTTAATTATTTAGTATTGTTAATGCTGTCTTATTACATAATAAAAACATCAGTAAACCGGAGGTAAGAATTTATGTCTGACCTACAACAAGTAAATCCAAATGTTTCTGAGCAAATGCCCATTGGGGCTATCCAACATAATTTATCAAATATTAAACAAACTGTTGCTGAAATTAGCCATCTTTGGTCAACCTACATAGCTGAAAGTATGGCATGTGCAATTCAAAAACATATGGTTGCACATACAACAGACCCTGATTTCCATCAAGTAATGCAAGCAGCGTTAGATTTGTCAACTAAAAATATTCAACTAATAAAGAATCTGTTCAATCTAATACAACATCCTATTCCAGATGCTTTTGGCGAAAAAGATGTTAATTCAAATACTCCAAAATTGTTTGATGATAAATTCGTAGTTAGATACACGAGGCTGATGACAAAATTTATTTTACAAAATCACGTTTTAGCTTTTAGTGAGTGTACACGTTCCGATTTCCGACAGTTATTCTACGGATTTATTGATGATTCGAGGGATATTATCCAAAAAGCTGATGACGTTCTTCTGGCAAAAGGGGTATTCCCAGCATCCCCTAACATTGTGACCCCTGAAAGAGTAGAAAATATTCATGACAAGAATTATTACGGTTCATTTTTGGGAAGTGAAAGACCATTGAATGCTCTGGAGATTGCCAATATTTTTGCTGTCTTAGATTTTAAAATGGCAATCAGAGCTTTAATGTTAGGATTCGCTCAAGTCGTTAAGTCAGATGAAATTCGAAAACATCTAAATAAAGGATTACAAATTGGTGATAAACAAATGAAAACACTCCGTTCCATCTTAGAGAATAACGGTTTACCTGGACCAGAGCTTGTGGATTATCAAGTTACGGATTCTAAAGAGTCGCCATTTAGTGATAGGTTAATTTTGTACCATACAACAGCGGTTAATAGTTATATTCAAACCGGTTATGCTATTGGGCTATCGAGGATTATGAGAAAAGACATAATTGCGGCGTATAGTAAGTTTATGGCTGAAATCCTGGCTTACAGTAAGGATGGAGCAGATTTGCTGATTGAATATGGGTGGTTAATAAAAACACCAGAAACTGCTGACCGCCATGAATTAACACACTAAATTTACGATTGACTATTAAGGCCTGGGAAAAAACAAGCGTACTCATTCACTTTGACCGTGATAAAGTACGCTTGTTTTTTCTGCTGTTAATTTCTAGGGATTGAGTCAAGGAAATATATAGCGGATGCCTGCACCTAAAATTTTAAATTTGGTCTGTAACATTCTCTCCCTCTCATACGTATTAAAAGTAATGATAAAGATATAGCCCCTAAACAAGTCTTAGCAGGCTGAAACTATTTTGATTAAGAGGAGAGAACACACTATGTCGAAGCGCTTATATCGCTCCAGCGTTGATAAACAGCTTGGAGGTGTCTGTGGCGGAATTGCTGAGTACTTAGACCTGGATCCCAGTCTTGTGCGGATTGCCGCAATTCTTTTAATGTTTGTCGGAGGCACGGGATTTCTGGCCTACCTCGTGGCCTGGTTCGTCATACCGCGGGACGTTTAATTAGTCTCTCTGTTTTGGAGCCAATTAATAAGGTAGGTTAATACCTCTTCTTTTTCAGGTTCATTATGCAGTTCATGAAAAAGCCCTGGCCAAAGTTTAAAGGTGCAATCCTTGGCAACCTGAAAAGCAAATTGCTGAGTAGCTTCAGGGGATGTAATCCCGTCGCTGCCGCCGTGCATAAGCAATAAGGGCATCCCGAACCCTTCAGCATTGGCCATTGCCCAATTTGCGGCTTTATCTATTTCCATCAATAAGCTGAGAGATATCCGATTATGAACCAGAGGATCCTCTTGGTAAGCCTTGACTACCTTTTGGTCATGGCAAAGAGCCTTCACATCCAGTCCGTTGGGTATGGAGAGAGTTGGCCACAGTTTAGCGAGAAACCTCAGTAAGATTTTTACAAACCCGGGAGGTTCCTTAGCTAACCATAACCAAGGGCTGGTGGCAATGCCCCCGGCTAAGGGAGGCTGCCGGCGCAGGACGTAATTCAGTACTAAATTGCCCCCCATGCTGTGCCCGTATAAAAAAGCCGGTAAGTTCGGAAAACGCTTGCCGGCTTCTTTTATGAAACCGTCCAAGTCTGCCAATAGAATCTCATAGGCAGATATATGCCCCCGTCTTCCCAAGGATTTTCCATGACCACGCAAATCAAAGGCCAGTAAGCCATATCCTGCCTGGCTGAGTTTTTCTGCCACAAATTCATACCGCCCGCAGTGTTCGCCCAAGCCATGGACCAGCAAGACAACTCCCAAAGGCTTGCTAGCGGGCCGCCATTCTCTCCCATATAATAATTCGCCGCCGTCTGCTGCGAATGCAAATTCCCTGCACGTCATCTTCATCACCTTAGCCCAGGGGCCCTAAGGCTTTTTCAATATCAGCCTGGTTAACCCCTTGATGAGATGCATGCCACACCACCTGACCATTACTTAGGAGCAGGGCTTGCGGTGATTGGTGCTGAACCTTCATACTCTCAGCAACAAAGTTGGAAACCGGCCGTGACTCAATGACCTTAATCATGATTACTTGAATAGCTGCCGTTGTGTCTGCCATGAACTTCTGCACTTCACGCCAGGCCCGGGCACTGATAGGACAAGTGGTACTATGTTTAAAGATCAGAACCTTTCCCTGGCTGGACTCCGCCAGGACGTTTTCCAAGTCCTCTGTGGCTGCAATTTCTCTAAATATCATCCCTTCTCACTCCTTACCCTCTTAGTATAGCCATAATTCCATAAAGTAGAATTACTTTCTGTTTCCATTCATATGCTGCCAACGGCAAAGGATGTTATCGAAAAAGTCCACCACCATAAATAATCCTACGCCCAGTAAGGCCATCATAATGATTCCTGCAAACATTTCATCCGGGGCTGCCCGGCTCCAGGAGTCCATAATGAAATACCCTAACCCTTCGGTAGTGGCAAAGGACTCGGCAAAAAACAAGACCGCAATAGCTGTTCCCATACTTAAACGCAGGGAGGTAAATACATCGGGCAGGCTTGCCGGCAAGAGTACATAACGATAGATTTGAGCCCGGCTGCCCCCCAGGGAACGCAGGGAAGAAATAGTTTCCGCGGGGACCTTGCGTACCGCATCCCGGGTGGTCACTAAGATCTGAAAGAAGACTATAAAGGTTATGAGAAATATTTTTGATACGTCTCCCAACCCCAAGAGCAAAAGAATTAAAGGCAGGAAGACAATTTTAGGTATGGGATAGGTGATATAAACTAAAGGAGCCAGAAAACCGTCAATCCGCTTTTCATAACCCATGACTAAGCCCAGAGGCAGCCCGATGAGCAAGGCGGTCACTGTGGAGATCACAACCCGGTAGGTGCTTACCCAAAGATGCCTGCCCAGATTCCCATCCAATAAGCGGATGGTGGCCGTGATGGCTGCTTTGGGGGTGGGCAATAGAGGGCTGTTTAAGCTCCAAGCGGCATACTGCCAGAGAGCTAACAAAAAAACCGTGGCTCCCAGGTAGCCGAAAAACTTACCCTGCCAGAATCTACTTGCCTTCATCCTGTCCCCCCCTTTCCAGAAGAGAACGGACATAGCTTGTCTTCTCAAAGAATTCAGAGCTCTGACGATAGCCGGGAGTTCCTACCAAAGGATTGAGAATCTCTCCAACTATTTTAGTGGGTCTGCCGTCCAGGAGCACTAAGATCCGGCTGCCCAGAAAAACAGCTTCTTCAATACTATGGGTCACCAATACCGTGGTCAGCTTCTGTTCCTGCCAGATTTCCAAAAGCAGGGTCTGAAGGCGTTCCCGGGTCAGGGCATCCAAGGCAGACAAAGGCTCATCCATCAGCAGCAAATCCGGGTTTAGAGTCAGAGCTCTGGCTAAAGCCACTCTCTGTCTCTGCCCGCCGCTTAATTGACTGGGGAAGTGATGCTTTACTTCCCACAGTCCCATTTTCCGGATCAGCTCTTCAGTCCTTTCCTGGCGGGTTTGCTTCGCCGCATGCCGGACTCTTAAACCCAAACTGACATTTTGTTCAACATTCAGCCAGGGAAAGAGGCCGTATTCCTGTAAAATAAAGGCGGACTTTTGCCGGGTCCCCTTGAACTGCTCTCCCCAAATCCTGATCTCCCCGCCTGTAGGGGAAAGCAGCCCTGATAACAGGTAGAGCAGGGTGCTTTTTCCGCACCCTGAGGGTCCGATGAGAACTAAACTCTCTCCTTGGGCAATGTTTAAACTAAAGTCGTCATACACCTGGACCTGTGACATTCCTTGCTTATAAGTCAAATCACAATGTGAAACTTCAATCACAGGTTATACTCTCCTTCTCTCTGATAGGTTGCAGCAAATTCCGGATTCTTCCATCATCATTGGTTGGGGAGCAGGCTGGGATCTACTAAATCCTGATAACTGTAGGCTTCGCTGATTAAATTTTTAGCCACCATCCATTCCATGACACTCTTGACTTCATCCTCGGTGGGCAGCTGGAGTTGGGAAAAAGTGGGCATTTGATAACTGTCCTTAATATCCGGGGGGATTTGCGCCTTTTCCAAAAACAACTCCCGATACTGGTCAGGGTGACTGGTCAGAGCTTGTCCTGCGGAACCGTAAGCTCGCACAACCGCCTTGATTTCATCAGGGTTTTCCTTAATAACCTGAGTTCTGAATAAGAAAACCGTTTGGGAAATATTCTTGTAGGTATCGTCCTTTAGAAGATGAGCGCCTTTAGCCTGGGCCAGGGAAGCCAGGGGGTCCGGCAGACAGGCGGAGTTGATTTGATCGGAAAGCAGCATATCTAAACGAACAGGCATTTTGGGTATCGCCATTTTCTTCACATCATCCAATTTAATCCCTTGATCCGTCAGCATTTGGTCACTGACATAGTCAATAATGGAATTCTGGGATATGCCCAGGGTTCCGCCTTTTAACTGAGCTAAATCAGTGATGTCTGACTTAGGCGAGGATAAAATGGCGAAGCGCCCTTCCTGAGGCGTGGCCCCCAGGCCAATGGAGGCAATTTTAACATCTGTACCGATTTTCTTTAAGAGGGCAACCGCAACCAGATCGGCCACTTGTCCGTCAATCTGACCGGCTTGCAGGGCGGCATCCCGTTCCATAGCACTGGGAAAGCTGACTAGTTCTACCTGAACGCCCTCTTGAGCGAAAAGGCCGTCTTTTTCCGCCGCATAAAAGGGCAGATTATCTTCAATGGGCAATACTCCAATCTTAATAGTTTTGCCTTGACTCTTCTCCCCTTGATTCTCCGAGGTTTTTTGGGCAGAACAGCCAAAAAGGAAACCCGCTAAACTCAGCGCAACCAAGACAATACTCAACTTGATAAAGACTTTTCTCATCCGACTTCGACACTCCTCATTGTAAATTGCCTTTATTTTAGAGACAATTTTAATTATTCGACATGAGCTGGGTTTTACCTTTTTACTCGCTGCCCCAATTGTCAAAATTAAAATTATCGTGAAACCATTTGAAAAATTTACTGGAAGGTTTATTTTCATCTATGTATTCCTGGGGAACATCAAAAGGAACTACGGGTTTTCCTTCCAGGGCCCGGTTTAAGATTTCCCGGAATACACCAGCCGGTTCGGAACCGCCGGAAGTGGTGAGGTAATGGCTGCGGTCCGTGTTGTCATAACCCATCCACACGGCGGCGGTTAACTCAGGAGTATAACCCACAAACCAAACATCTTTAACCCCTTTGCTGATGCCGGCAAACTCCGGGATTGGCGGCAGCTCCACCGAACCTGTCTTTCCTGCCGTTGGCCGGTCCAGCTGGGCATTTTTTCCCGTACCGTTGGCGACGACATCCTGGAGCATCAGGGTCATGTTATAGGCAACACTTGGCGAAGTCACCCGCTGGGCCTCCGATTCGGCCTGGTATAAAACCCTGCCGTCTTTGGTAGTAATTTTAGTAATGGCATAGGGTTTATTCATAACCCCTAGATTAGCAAATGCCCCATAGGCTTGAGCCATCAGCAGGGGGGTTACTCCTTTGGAAATTCCCCCTAAGGCTAGACTCAGGCTATGATCGGCTTGTTCAAGGGGAATCCCGCAGCGATTAGCGAAATCAACCCCGCTTTCAATCCCTATCTCATTGAGGAGCCACACCGCCGGGATATTCCAGGAGTTGCTGATCGCCTCTTGCATAGTGACATAGCCGTGATACTGATAATCATAATTTTCCGGAGCATAGCCTTCGATATTAAGGGGATAATCCCGCAGCAAGGACTGAGGGGTATAGCCTTGTTCCAAAGCCGGTCCATAAACGGAAATAGGTTTCAAGGCAGACCCCGGCTGACGCTGCAGCTGGTCTGAGGTGGCATGGTTTAACCCCCGGTATACTCTCTCTCCCCTATATCCGACTAAGCCTCGAATTCCTCCTGTAGCATGGTCCAGGATTACTACCCCGCTTTGCACAATCTGGTCCTCTTTCCCTTGGGGAAAGTAATGGCTGTCTTGATAGACATCCTCCGCTGCTTTCTGGACCGAGGCGTCCATTTGCGTATAGATTTGCAGTCCCCCGTTTAAGATTTGTTCTTCCGTGAAGCCCACCCGATCGATAGCTTCTTCGATAACGTAATCCACATAAGGAGCATACTGCCCCATAAGGTCACTTTGCTCTCCTTTTTTTAAAACAATGGGCTGTATTACGGCGTTTTCAAAGTCCTCAGGCGATATGTAATTCTGCTCCTTCATCAGGGACAGGACTAAATTTCTCCGTTCCAGGGCTTTTTCTTTATTATTCAAGGGGGAATAAATCGTCGGCGCTTTCAGGAGTCCTGCCAGCATGGCGGACTCTTCCAGGGTCAGCTCCCCAGCATCTTTGCCAAAGTAAAGCTGAGCTGCATTTTCCAGGCCCCAGCGGCCTTCTCCAAAATAGATCCGGTTGAGATAAGCTGCCAGGATGTCGTCTTTATTTAAGACAGCTTCTATCTTTAAGGCATAGGCGGCGTCTTTCAGTTTGCGGGTCAGGGTTTTATCAGAAGCTAAAAACATATTCTTGGCTAATTGCTGGGTTATGGTACTGCCGCCTTCCGAAAAATCACCGGAAATCACATCCCGATAGAGAGCCCTTATAATCGAGCGGATATCCACCCCTTTGTGCTCATAGAAGCGACGATCTTCCACGGCGATAATTGCGTTTTTCATCACCTGAGGTATTTGCTGACTGGTGAGAGGTTCAATGCGGGATGAGGAAAGCTGGGAAATCCGCACCCCTTTTTGGTCGTATAAATACGAAGGCTGGGACAGAGGCGTCTGCAATTTGCTGATATCTAAGGAGGAGATATACACGGTTATACCAACGGCAGCAGCAGCAATAAGCACAAGAACGATGAGACTTATTCTCCTCCAGATCTTTTGTTTTTGCGTCGGCTTCATGCCCTGCCGCTGTAAAGCACTGGATTTTTCCATCTAGGATTCCTTCTTTCTGTTTCATAGATGGCAACCATATTGTTATTGTACCACAGAGATAGGGATAAACTTGTTAAAAATTGCTAAATTGATGAAAAGAGCGCTGAGGACGTCCTCGAAGGAAGTCACTCAACGCTCTTTAACTTGTTGCATGATTTTCAGCCGGCAGGAGAGTTGAGCTGCCGGGGCATTTTTGATGACGGGGATATAACGGCTAAGATCCCGCCGATAACTACAAAAGTTCCCCCTATCCCTTGGATTATGGTCAGGTGTTCATTAAAGAGAATCACTGCAAAAATCACCGTCATCACAGGTTCACTGGTACTGATAATGGACGCTGAAGTAGCGCCGATCTGTTTGATCCCTTGAAAAAATGTCAGCATGGCAATAATTGTTGAGAAAAGGATAATGCCAAGAATCCCTAGCCAGGTATGCCCAGACAAGTGCCAGGTAGCTCCCCCGATGGGTAAGCCAATGGTTCCATACGTCACTGCCGCCGAGGTTGAAATGATGGCGGTGCTTACCAAAGGCGTGACAGTCTCCAGCATTTTATTACCGATAATAATGTAAACTGAATAAACAAAGGCAGCACCCAGGGCCAGGCTAACGCCAATGATACTTATTCCCTGAAGGGCCAGGCCCAAGACTAAAACCAGACCCAGAGTTGCTAAAACCACTCCTGCCAACTTGAAGACGGAAAATCGCTCCTGTTTGGTCAATACAGCCAAAAAGGTAACAATCACCGGATAGGCGTAAAGCAATAAAGCTGCCAGGGAAGCTGGAATATATAGTACTGACGATATGTAAAGACCGGCCATCATGGAATAGCCAATCCCGCCCATTCCCCATAATATCAGCCAGGTTTTTAAGCTCAGCCGGGGAAACCCTTCCAGCCAAATCGTTATCGTCCAAAAAACGATAGCGGCAATTGTGAATCGTACAAATAATACCGTCGCCAGGCTCGCTCCCCCGGCAAAAACAATCTTGCCAAAAATGGGATAAACACTAAAGCCCAAGGTGGAAATCAGAACTAAGAGTACAGCCGGTCCTGTACCTGTATGATACATGCGTTTCTTGCTCATTTTTCAATTTTAATGATTGCTGTGATTCTTTGCCGGTACATCATTTCATTAACTCCTTTGGAAGATGGTTCCTTTATTATCAGGGATTCGGCTATTTCTGTCAATTCATTTTTCAGGAAGGCTCTAGGGTCTAGTGGTTCTTTAGAATGGTTCGGAACATTTTCAAGGATGGATTTCTCCGAGTAGTCTTTCACAACTCTAAGTTGATATTGGATTTATTCTAGTTATTGGGATCTGTATTAACCATTTACCTCTTGATAATCTTCCAGATTATATTCCACTATTATTTCTAATAGCTCTTTCTGTCTTTTTTAGCATTTTAAATTGCTTATCATTTGCTAAAATCAAGGACCACAAGATTATCTATCAAACTGTCAGTCTAAATATATCTATTATTGCTCTTATTTTAATTGTAGAATATGTACTTCCCCTATTGAAAAGTAGTCGATTATAATGAGCCAAAAGTTTTCTCACATCACATACTAGGGGATCAGGCAAGCTCAGCTGCCTGATCCCTTTCCTCATTTACAGTTTATTTGATGGTGTCAATGGCTTTCTGTCCAAAGTCTCTCGTAACGACTTTTTCATAAGGAGCGATTTTGTTGAGTTCTCCGGCGTCCTGGATGATTTGCTGGAGCAGATAAAAATCTTTTTCCTGTAAGATGGGGTCTGTTTTCCAGGTGTTTTGTTCTTGATAGCGTTTAACTGCACTGACGAGAATAGCATCGTCTTCTTCAGGGAATTGAAGTTTTATGGCCATGGCGATCTCTTCAGGACTATGAGTTGCTACCCAGCGCTGTCCTTTATAGATGGCATTGGTGAACTTTTGGATGAGCTCGGGATTTTTCTCAATGAAGCTTTTCTTAGCGAAATAGGCGGTATAAGGAACTTCTCCGCTTTCTTTGCCGAGGGAAGCAACGATATAGGCTTTGCCCTCTTTCTCTAAGCTTGAGGCTGTGGGTTCAAAGATAATCACATAATCCCCTTGCCCGCCGATGAAAGCACCGGGCATTGCTGCAAACTGCATGGTTGTATCGATGTAGACATCTTTTCCAACTGTCAATCCTTGTTTGCTTAAGACATATTGCAGAACAATCGCCGGCATTCCGCCTTTACGTCCGCCAATAACGGTCTTTCCTTTTAAATCGCTCCACTGAAAGTTGGGATCCGGATTTCTGCCCATTAAAAAGGTTCCGTCACCATTGGTAAGTTGGGCAAAGACAACACTATTGTCTTCTTTTCCTTGATTATATACATAGACACTGGCCTCCGGCCCGGCAAAACCAATGTCAGCATGGCCTGATAAGACAGCCGTCATAACTTTGTCTGCTCCCTGCCCATTGGAAAGCTCTATATCCAGGCCTTCTTCTTTAAAGAAACCCTTGCTCAGGGCCACATACTGGGGAGCATAGAATATTGAGTGGGTAACCTCTGATAGTTTAACCTTGGTAAGCTGCTCTGATTGATTGCTGCAGCCTGTAACCACTAAGGAAACTCCTAAAATAAGCACAATAAGTATGAGCATTAACCTTTTTTTCATTATTCTGCTCCTCCTCTTATAGTCAGCTGATTCTCCTGTTAAGTTGATATTTTCATTAAACATTAAAAAACTATGTTTAAAGTTTATTTTTCACAAGCACCTTTTCAAGGTATACCACCCCCTGATACATGACAGTTGCCGCTATACCCAGAATGATAACGCTGGTCATTACCAGATCCAGTTTAAAAACCTGCCCCCCGTAGACTATGAGGTATCCCAATCCTGCCTTGGATACTAGAAACTCTCCGACAATAACCCCTACCCAAGACAACCCCACATTAATTTTCAGGGCATTAATAATGGTGGGATAGGAAGCGGGAAGCAGCACTTTCGTTAAGACTTGGATTTTTGTTCCACCAAAGGTTCTGACCAATTTGATTTTTTCTTGATCCGTTGTCAGAAAACCATTTAAAACTTCCAGAACCGTAACGATAAGTGAAATTGCTAAGGTCATGACAATAATTGCCGCCGGCCCTGCACCGATCCAGACAATAAACACAGGACCAAGAGCAATTTTGGGCAAGCTGTTTAGAACAACTAAGTAAGGTTCTATTACTTTGCATAAGAATTCGGACCACCATAACATGATCGCGATTATAGTACCGATAAGAGTTCCCAAGACAAAGCCAATCACTGCTTCGAGACAGGTGATTCCGATATGGTGAAAGAGCATTCCATCCTTATACAAAGCTATGATGGTTTTAATCACTCTCGACGGCTGGCTGGTGATAAAGGGGTCAACAATTTTGAAATTGGCACATACTTCCCAAAGCAGCACGGCTGCGGTCAAAAGCAAAAATTGTATCACCCGAATCCAGATCTTCTCCATCCTCACCCGCCGCAGATACTCTTTATGTTCCTGGGAAATTTCTGAAGTCTTAGCCAGGTCTGAGCTGCTCACTTGATCAGACATGAACATCCAGCCCCTTCCATATCTCTTGAAAATAATGCCTGAATTCCGGTGTCTCCCGAGACGAAAGGGGCGTCCTGTGAGCACAGTTCAGATTAATTTCATAGATATTTTTTACTCTTCCAGGTCGTTTGGATAGGAGCACGACTCGGTCTGCCATGCTGATGCTTTCTGAGATATCATGGGTCACCAGCAGAGCCGTCTTATTTTCCTTTTTAATGATGTCATAGATGTCATCGTTGACCACCAGCCTGGTTTGATAATCCAAGGCCGAAAAGGCTTCATCAAGAAGGAGAATTTCCGGATCGGTTACCAGGGTCCTGATAAGGGCTGCCCTTTGCCTCATTCCCCCGGAAAGCTGATTGGGATATTTATCTTTGAATTCGTATAGTCCATAAGTATTAAGTAGCTTTAGGGCCCGCGCTTTGGCTTCTTTCGTAACATTTTTTCTTATCTCCAAGCCGAGCATGACATTTTGATAAATCGTCCTCCACTCAAATAAGTGATCCTTTTGCAGCATGTAGCCAATCTTCGGAGAAGTCCCTGTAACCTTTTCCCCCGATAGCAAAACTGCTCCGGAAGTGGCAGCAAGCAAACCCGAAATGATAGATAAAAGGGTGGATTTTCCACAGCCGCTTGGGCCAACGATGCTGACAAACTCACCGTCATGAACAGATAAGCTGATATTTTCGAGGGCGGTTATTTCTCCATTGAGAGATTGATATTTCATGCCGATATTCTGAACTTCCACTACTGCTTTCAATGGCATCCCTCCTTAACACCCCTTTGGTCTTTATTAGTGTATTGAAGGGGGCATCCATCGGTGAGAGATTCGAAAATTTACCAGTTTCTAAATAATACCTCTGTATATACCATAGCTGGCTTGGACTGATTGAATGAGAAATGCCCGTTCCCTCTTAATAAGGAAACGGGCGCTTCTTAGATTGGCATTACATTGCCAATAACACAAAAATATTACTTTAAAGCCGAGCAGTAATAACGAGTTATCTAAACTCTACATATTGACCTTCGAATTTTGATAATATCTTATCATTAAATTCTATGACTATAACCTCATTTTTTTCTGTGCCTCGGAACATCATGAATCGCTAATTAGTTATCGGAAGTGTTTCAGTTTTCCAAAACCCAAGACTAAATCCCCTCATTATGCATAATAATAGTATCATTGCAATTGTTCCAATTAATGAAGGGTGGTACAATATGGATAATATAATTGAGCTATCAACATGGCTGGAAAAAAGATTTACTGATTAACGCAGATCCTTAGAGATCTGCTTTTGATTTTTCAAGACCCCTTATATTTACATGCAAGGAACATTTCCGATAACGTCTCGGCAAATTCTCAAACTCTCTCGTACCATCTTCAGAAGATGAAGATCGAAACTGGAAACTTTATCGACCTACAGACTTACTTTTTCCAGGGCCTATTGAGGGTAAACCCCTTGCCACGAGAAATATTCAACATGTTTTTCAGCAGGCGAAAGCTAAGGCTGGTATTTCTAAGCCTGGATCGGTTCATACCCTTCGGCACAGTTTTGCTACCCATTTGCTAGAGGATCATGCCGACCTGTGTACTATTCAAGTCATGACTGAACTCCAAGATATTTTTAATCAGGTTCGTCTTTAGTCCATGTCTCCTGCTCAAACCAAGGCTTTTCATAGGATTCGTCGATGCAGAACTTCATCCATGGGGTACCACTCCGAGGTGTGTACGGAATGCGGTTCGGTGGATGTGTCTTACAATTCTTGCCGCAACAGGCATTGTCCTAAATTCAAGCTCAATGGGTTGATGCTCAGATGTCTAAGCTCCTGCCTGTTAGCTATTTTCACATCGTTTTTACTCTTGCTCAGGAACTGAACACCCTCGTTTTCTATAATCAGGCTAAACCGCTGTCGATTAAAAACAACTTTCTTGCCCTCGTCGATGATTTGTACCATAAGGACTGGGTTATCTTTTGTAAGAAGCCCTTTAAATCCCCTGCTCAGGTTGTGAAATATCTGGGCCGCTATACTCACAGAGTGGCCATTAGCAATTCCCCGATTAAGTCTTTTGATGGTAAGTGAGTTTTGGCTGGAAGCATTACAAGGATGCTTCTAAGCCTTCAGAACCTGTCCCTTGTAAATACACGAAAACCTGCCATAACTGTGGCTGTTCTCATTTTGTTACGCTTCTTTTTCCCAAGCAATAGGCACTAGTCCATGATGCTTTGCAACAGAATATTTCTTAAAAATCGCCTCTTTATTGGGGAGGGGGAAAGTCTGCCCACAATGAGCATACTACTAGTATTTTCGAAGTTGCTTTTAGGTTTATTACTCTTTAATTATCCTCACTTGAGGAAATTCGAGACTGGAGGAAAGATTTATATTTAAGAAAAGAGTATTAGTTATTGATTTTTATTAGATATATAATTTCTTATAATATTGTAAATAGTGAGAAGTACCCCAATAAACAATACACTTATTACAGATTGTAAAAATGGCTCTTCTACAAAAAAATAAAAAGCTAAAGTACACAGAATGGTAAATATTACAAGTGTGATAAGTTCTCTTTTTAAGAATTGCAAATAAGTACACCTACTCCCTAATTTAAAATAAGCTACTAATTATTGAAATCTTTATTACTTTTATATATTTCGATAAAGCGATTTGTTTGTTCAATTCGCTGTTCATCCAACTTTATTTTTTCTTTCATAAATCTCATTACATTTACAAAAAAGTAGATTGCAAATATACCTATAAATAACGGAAATAGTGCATTGACGACTACAAATAATGTAATACCACCCATCTAACCACTTCCTTTCTTCTTTTACCACATTTAAATTTTCTAGCAATATCCTAATAAACTTCTAATTGTAGGGAAATGGGTTAAATTCTAGAGCTAATTACTGTACAATATTCTACTACTGCGAAGAAATACTGCAGATTCTTTTCGTCCGCGCTAAGGATGGCGCGTCGTTTGCACGATATGTCGTAGTCACGGTAGACCGCGCCGGTTACCCGGCGCACCCCACGCAGATCCCGGCGTGCAGAATTACCGCACCGGACTCATCAGGAATACTCCCTTCCGTAATCAGCTATTCCTAGCTTCTTGGTATTTTCGGCAGTGAGGTTGGCATTAATTCTCCGGTGTAGTATGAGTTGGTCCGAATTCCTGCAGGTCTTCGGTCAGCCTCTTTTTCGATTGCACCTTCCTACCAACTTATTAGTTGGAACCTCCAGGACCTCCCAAGTTCCTGATACTTCTCTCCGTACATGCCACGTTCTCTGACCCCGGCAGACCCTCGGAAATCTTGCCTTTTTGTTTTCGATTCCTCTGTGTTGGCTTCAGTGACGTTAAACACGTCGTCATCTGCATTCTTCGCGTTAACGGGGCTGAATGTGCTTCAGGAGTTACTGTCCTCCCTGTGGCCTATATAGTTCTCTGTGTACGCTTCGCCTTACTGTTACCAGTTTCGACGCAACACTCGATATGGGTGGTTGGCTAGACCTTACCCAGCAAGGACTTTCACCTTGCAAGAAGTACCAAGCTTTGCTTGGCGCACTAACGTCCCGCGTATTCCCGAAGTCTGGTTACTACATTCATGTTCTCTCAGATTTTGGTGATACGCTGTTCGTATTATAGGTTCATAACCAGTTCAATCTGGGTATGGATCTTTTTTCTTTTGTGTTCCATTATACTGAAGAAAACTGGGTAAAGTACGCATACTCGCTGTTGGGACCTTGATCCCGTCGCATAAACTGTTCGAGCCCTCTTTGACACCTTTACCTTGATTGAGCTGGTTGGGCTTTGAGCCCGTATCACAATGCGAACCTAAGGATGGCTGTCTGAAGAAGGAACCCGGTACAAGATGAGGTTTTTCATGTTTGATGTTCCGATCTTAAGCATTGACGTTTCTAAGTCCAAGAGTGTAGCTGCTGTCTTTAAACGTTATCAAGTATCACTTACTAAACCCTTTTCGTTCTCTCATTCACCTGGCGATTTGTCTCGATTGACAGATCAGCTCAGTAAGCTTGAAAATGAAACGGGCAAACGTCCTCATGTGGTCATGGAGGCTACTGGGAACTACTCCAAACCTATTACCGCTTTCTTTCAAGATGCTGGTTATAAGGTGATTGTTTTGAATCCTTTACAGACTCATGCGGAGAAAAAGAAATCGGTTTGCAAAATTAAGACCGACCCCATTGATGCGAATCGGATTGCTCAGGTTTACTATCTGAATGAATTTACCGAAGCTAAAACCCCTTAAGGAGCACATCTTGGAGTTGCAGAACCTTTGCCGCCAATATGATGGTTTCAATACGTTATATACTGAGACTCAACTCCGGTTTCGATCTGTCTTAGAACTTCTGTTTCCAAAGTTTGAGTCGGTGTTTGCTCACTTATGTAGCCCTACTGCTTTGAGAGTTCTTTCTGCTTTTCCTTCTCCAAATGCTATTCTGTCTGCCAGCCGTGACCAGATTATTGAGTGTCTTAAGCCTGCGTAGAAGTCTAAACACTGGTACGAGCTCAAAACGGATGAGCTTATCTTGGCTGCCAAGGAGAGTTTACCTTTGACCGCGCCCAACAGTCCAACCTGCGGGTTTTAAGGATGTACATTGACCTCCTGGTATCCCAACAAAACATTCTGACTGATCTACGGGCTCAAATGGTCCATTGGGCAAACTTCTCCCCGGATTACCCTCTTCTACGTTCTATTCCTGGAAGCTATCTAAGAGAGGGTCACCCATCTTAGATAGGCAATCTACCAAGCCACTGTGGCCGGAATCAGCAATAGAGCTAGTGGCCCTCTAAACCTGATTCTCAGAGATTTTTACCTTAGAAAAATAAACGAAGGTAAGCCGATTAAGGTCGCGATAATTGCCACGGCCAACAAAATGCTAAGGATGATTTACGGAATTTTGTCCTCGCAGCAGCCATTTTCTAGTAATAATTAACTATTCTATGTGGACTTGGACATACCTTTTATTTACATAACCTTTTTACAAGCTTACATCACGTAGGTTAGCATTGCTATTCCATTTTTTCTAGCTAAGTGATCCAAAAAAATTTTTTCTTGACAACAATTAGCTGGTTTATGTGTAGTGGCAACTCCCTTAAATGGTTCTAATGTAATAAATCCCCGCCTGACTGCTCAAAATGGTTTAAATCTTTTACTTCGTTGATATAAACCATTTATCTCATACTGAAGTCTATGTTTATCAACTTTGTCACTATCAAAAGCATCTGGAATAAACGCATTCAACATTATCTCTTCACTGGGACGAATGTCTAATTTATTCCCAACTGCCTCGACTTTGGCTTTGTTTTCTATATCCCCACTATTTCCATTTCTTACTGGATAACTAATACTAATTTGCCTATAAAGTATTAGTAAGGTTCAAAGGAATAATCCTTTTGTTTCAAATAATAACGTCATTTAGATTATCATCGATTATACGCGATTTAGTATAATTATATACAGTATTTTGTTTAATCAAAAACGAGTTGCCGTTTTTCAGTTTTATAGCATAGCCACTTCCTTCTGGTAATTCACTTTTAGAAACGAACTCTAATTTTATCTTATCCATTTCTTCCGGTAGTTGATTTGTGTTAATCCTTGAATAACCAATAGTCATTACACCAAAACTAATGATCAAAATAATGAAAACAGAGATTATGCTTCTCTTTCTCATTGTGACAATAGCACCAGTAGTCCAAAAGTGACGCTGATGCTATTGCGAAATCAACACTACTCTTCACTACTCTTCACTACTCTTCACTATTCTTTAACTAAGCCAAAATTTTTAAGTCAGTAACACTTACCATATTTCTTCCACTATCTCTATACAATCTATTATTACAGGTCGACAAATTTTCTCCGCTATGCCTAGCTCCCTATAGAACTTCATTCCTTCTTCTAAATTCATATGGTCAATCCCAGTAAGACCTTTACATGTATAACAACCATGTTTAGCAGTGATTCTTTGAATTAATTCTCGTGTAAGAAAAATAGCTTTGTTGCTAAAGTCTTGAACAGAGGGCTCATCATTACCATGTTTTAAACCAATTGCCATAATCGCCCCACTAACAGCTCCACAAATATTGCCTTGATATGCTATCCCTGCACCAAACCCAGTAGCCAATCTAAGAGCTTGTTTGCGTTCAATACCAAGTTCTTCGCCTAAGGTTGTAAGCAGTCAAGTAAAACCAGCAACTTTTCGCCACAAACCATACAACATTTTATTTCTGGGTTATAGTCTTCCTATGTTGGAGTCTGTAGCTGTTGCCCGTCATATTTAAAATCTCGCAGTGGTGGATAAGACGGTCTAAAATCGCAGTTGTAATTGTTGCATCCCCTAAAAAGTCAACCCATTCATCGAATCCTTTGTTTGAGGTAATAATCAGTGATGTTTTCTCGGACATTGAGGACACGAAACCGAAGAATAGGTTGGCTTCTATTGTAGAAAGTGGCATGAAGCCAACTTCATCAATAATAACCAGTGCTGCCGAGTTGAGTATTTTTATTCGTCTCTTACTGGCGGTCGAGATTTGCGAGGTTTTTAGTGTAATTATGAGTTCATCCAAGGTCGTAAAAGCTACGGCATAACCTAGGTTTAAAGCCTGGACCGCTAAGGATAAAGCCAAATGCGTTTTTCCGATACCAGGGGGGCCCAGAAAACAAATGTTGAACGCTTGCTCAACCCAAGTCATATCGGACAATCTTAGCATCTGTTCCTTAGATACGCTGCGTTGGAATCCGAAGTCGAAGGTTTCCAGGGTTTTTTCGGCGGGTAGATTTGCTCTTCTTCTGCGAATTAGATTTTGCTTTTCGGTCCGAAGACGTTGTTGCTCTGAAAGGAAAACCTCAACGCTTTCGAGAGGCGTGAGATTATTCTTTTTAGCATATAGGTTTTCTAAATCAACAGGGACCAAATGCAGTCCCGATACTAATGCATTGACACGTTCAATCCGTTCATTCATGGTTGCCACCTGCCTTTGCATACACATCCAAAGAGCGTTTCTCTGTAGTTACATGGTACTTGTTGTTGCTAACCGGAATAGCATTCAGGACGATTACTTGTTTTGGTTTAGCACTGTGCTCTAAAAAATCCTTTACATACGTTATTCCGAAGAGTTTGCTCACCTCACAATATTTGATGGCATTTAGTACGTCATCAATTCCATATTTATCGCATAATGTTTGCAGCAACCGGAACTGATCACGGGCATAGCGTGCTTTTTCTGTTCGAATTGTCTGCAGAAAATCGGTTGCCTTGAATAATAACAGCTTATCAACAGTAGTTTGAGCTTTATCCATCGAGTCTGTAATATCTCTGGAATGACTGGTGCTCTTAATTAATTGACCTCTGCCGGTTGAGATGGGATGTTCACAGATAAATTCACCGAATACGGTCATAATCGTCAATTTTTCATTCTTCGCTTCAATGCTGACCTCTTTTTGGTTGTTGTATGTACCGAGAGGTAAAGAGTACCGATTGCTGTCGTAGACGATCGTGTTATCTTTCCGAACATTTCTGCAGATGGTTACATCACCATTTAATCGGATGTCCAGCAGAGGTCTTAGGTGTTCACGTTCATCTTCAAACACCTTGGCTGGTATCTTTTTGGTAGTGCCGTGAATTTTCGCATTACCGGTTCTATCCAACCATTTTAGGAACGAACTGTTGAGAACTTCCTCATCAGCAAAAAGTCTGTTTTCAAGGAAATTATACTTGATGAATTTAACCACATTCTCGATCTTACCTTTGCTTTCCGGATCAGCTGCGCGGCAGAGGTATACTTTTAAATTGCATTCTTGCCGGAACTTCTCAAACTCAAAGGTATGAATAATATCTCCATAGTTTTCTGAAACGCTGACGATACTATCCTGATCAAATACCATTTCTAGCGGCATCCCACCTATATATCTAAAGCACTGATGACAGCTTGAAACCAGATCGCTTGTTGTGAATGGCCGAGTTTGAAAGAATGCCCATTTGTAACGTGCATGAGCGAGTACAAAGGCTGCAAAGCGAATCTTTACACGCTGCCCATCAATGGATTGCATCCACTTTTCACCAAAGTCCACCTGTAACTGCTGCCCCATTGGGAGCTCTTCTACAGCCTCATAATCT
Organism: Desulfosporosinus orientis DSM 765; assembly: GCF_000235605.1. Classification (GTDB taxonomy): domain Bacteria; phylum Bacillota; class Desulfitobacteriia; order Desulfitobacteriales; family Desulfitobacteriaceae; genus Desulfosporosinus; species Desulfosporosinus orientis. The sequence goes on along the minus strand of NC_016584.1, from coordinate 2,354,314 downwards.
CTGGGATGATTGGATTTTTTAAGATTATATTCCTCTCGTAACCCTTTGACATAACGGCTGACCGTTCGTTCCTTGATATCCTCTTTGTAATGCTCCTTGAGCCAATCGCATACTTGTGCGGCTGTCATTGTTGGGTATTGTTTCAACCAGCTGATGATAATTTCCTCATATTTTGAAAGTAGCAGTTCTCGGTTAATGCTATACAGCTGTTTGGCGAATTCATCCGCTGTCATGTTCCAATATCTTGTTACGGTTTCCCGATTTATGTTCAGCTGCTTGGCAGCCCGAGATCGAGTGAATCCAATCTCTTTAAGTTGCTGTATCTGTTTATACATCTTAAATCCTTTCATTCTAACAGCTCCTGACCTCTTTGCTAGCCCCTATTCTAACAAAGTCAGATAGCTGTATTTGATTTAAGTTGTATGGTTATTGGCAAAATGTTGTATGGTTTGTGGCAGAAACTTGTATGCTTTCATTGGCGTAAATGTGTATGGTTTAGTTTACCATTCACACCTAAGGTAGCAAAAACTCTTTGGCTGCAAGAAAAACCACCATTAAACTGTGAAAACGATTTCAGATGCGTATCATTCATTTGGATACCTCCCCCATAATTTCCTTAGACATCTAAATCATTAGACATCAATGAGAGATTTACCTTTATTTAGCTCCCCTTGGGTCCTATATCTATATCTCATGATCAACCCCCATAGCAAATTTTCGATAAACAAAACCCATTTTCCTAAACAGAAGCCTTAAAGAATACACCGACATTGCCATTACACATAACGTTTCGAGGGTTTGCGACGTCGGGTTACTACATTCATATTCTCTCCGATGTCGCAAACCATCTGTTATCGGATGTTGCGCCTCCCCAGATCTACGCTTGCAAATATCCGGGCTATAACCAATCTTGTATATTCTAAAACATAATCGGTCTAATACTCATCTAATGAAAGAAATAGCAATTCCAGCAACCAAGCATGGTAAACCAAATAAAAAGAGCTTTGAACCTAGATTCGTCCGCTCTATGAAATCTTTGGAGTCGGAATAATTTGCTCTTACCCTGTCTCCGCTTATAAATGCTCCAGACATAAGTCCGCTGAAAGCAACTGGAATAATGCCAATTATCAAAAGTAAGTACATTACTATCTTAGGATACTAAGAAATAAAGAAGTGATTAGTAGGAGCCCGCTTACTATTAACCCTGCTAAAAACAACATCATATTTCCACCCCTCTCGAAGATGAAGGAATTATATATGAGCCCTTTTACTTATATCAGAACCTTCATTGTTTGTAGTAGTCCAATAATAGATAGTGCAACTCCTGATACTCGTTCAGATCTAATAAGCTTATTTCGTTCCATCGGAATTCTTTCCTTAACCCAATTAATATACCATCCTTGGTAAGATAAAACAGTTAGAACGACCCCGAAAACTAAAAGAACTAAGCCCAATATGAGTCCTAATTCCATTGTATATCCCTCCAATCTCAAGATCTGAATCAGGTCAATTTCGACTCAATTCTTAAACTAATGAAGTAGCTCCTATACACTTATCTATAATGCTTTCAAAGCGCAATTTCCGATAACGTCCCGCGTGTTCCCGAAGTCTGGTTACTACATTCATATTCTCTCAGATTTTGGGAACACGCTGTTCGTATTATAGGTTCATAACCAGTTCAATCTGGGTATGGATCTTTTTTCTTTTGTATTCCTTTATACTTAAGAAAACTGGGTAAAGTACGCATGCGCTGTTGGGACCATGATCCCGTCGCTTAAACTGTTCGAGCCCTCTTTGACACCTTTACCTTGATTGAGCTGGTGGGGCTTTGAGCCCGTATCACAACGCGAACCTAAGGATGGCTGTTTGAAGAAGGAACCCGGTACAAGAGGAGGTTTTTCATGTTTGATGTTCCGATCTTAAGCATTGACGTTTCTAAGTCCAAGAGTATAGCTGCTGTCTTTAAACGTTATCAAGTATCACTTACTAAACCCTTTTCGTTCTCTCATTCACCTGACGATTTGTCTCGATTGACAGATCAGCTCAGTAAGCTTGAAAATGAAACGGGCAAACGTCCTCATGTGGTCATGGAGGCTACTGGGAACTACTCCAAACCTATTACCGCTTTCTTTCAAGATGCTGGTTATAAGGTGATTGTTTTGAATCCTTTACAGACTCATGCGGAGAAAAAGAAATCGGTTTGCAAAATTAAGACCGACCCCATTGATGCGAATCGGATTGCTCAGGTTTACTATCTGAATGAATTTACCGAAGCTAAAACCCCTTAAGGAGCACATCTTGGAGTTGCAGAACCTTTGCCGCCAATATGATGGTTTCAATACGTTATATACTGAGACTCAACTCCGGTTTCGATCTGTCTTAGAACTTCTGTTTCCAAAGTTTGAGTCGGTGTTTGCTCACTTATGTAGCCCTACTGCTTTGAGAGTTCTTTCTGCTTTTCCTTCTCCAAATGCTATTCTGTCTGCCAGCCGTGACCAGATTATTGAGTGTCTTAAGCCTGCGTAGAAGTCTAAACACTGGTACGAGCTCAAAACGGATGAGCTTATCTTGGCTGCCAAGGAGAGTTTACCTTTGACCGCGCCCAACAGTCCAACCTGCGGGTTTTAAGGATGTACATTGACCTCCTGGTATCCCAACAAAACATTCTGACTGATCTACGGGCTCAAATGGTCCATTGGGCAAACTTCTCCCCGGATTACCCTCTTCTACGTTCTATTCCTGGAAGCTATCTAAGAGAGGGTCACCCTATCTTAGAAAGGCAATCTACCAAGCCACTGTGGCCGGAATCAGCAATAGAGCTAGTGGCCCTCTAAACCTGATTCTCAGAGATTTTTACCTTAGAAAAATAAACGAAGGTAAGCCGATTAAGGTCGCGATAATTGCCACGGCCAACAAAATGCTAAGGATGATTTACGGAATTTTGTCCTCGCAGCAGCCATTTTCTAGTAATAATTAACTATTCTATGTGGACTTGGACATACCTTTTATTTACATAACCTTTTTACAAGCTTACATCACGTAGGTTAGCATTGCTATTCCATTTTTTCTAGCTAAGTGATCCAAAAAAATTTTTTCTTGACAACAATTAGCTGGTTTATATGATGGATGGCGCCCCGTGACTTAGAGGCTGCCATGGAGGGCAGCCCCTTAAATCTTAAAAATATTACAGTCACCCATACCTTTAAAAGTACCTTGCTCTCTAAAATGATAATAACCCTTCATAAAAATTATTATTAAGGAAACAATAGAATATTGCAAATCCATCTCGCCTATAATTTAACTTTAATTTAATAGTAGTTCTTGCAGAACAATAAAATAATAAGAAAAAGGTGTTAATGATGAACCATATACTAAGGCTTAAGGAATTCTACCTATTGGAAATGTTCCAACTAACTCTTTACGAATCTCAAATGGGTGCATTACAAAACGAATATATTAAGCATGCTTATGAAAGAATGATCGAACTAGAACGGCATCATGTCGATTTTTATAAGGAGATAATAATAAAATATGGTGAAGATGTTCCAATATTTAGTGGTGGGCTAGCTTCTCTTGCTGGACATATCTTAGGCGATGTTGCATTGGATTTAACAACTGCTGAAAACCGCTATAAATTTGGTATAGCAGTGGAAACAAAAGCTATTGAAATGTATAGAACATTCATTGTCGAAAATTGGGAATATCCTGACATACAAAAGAGAGCTTGGCACAATATGATCGACGAAGAATTTCATTTATTATGGTATAAAGATAATCTTAATCACACAACCTCTTTGGTGCAGTCAACATAAATCTATCTTTTAAGAAAACAGTATTCTGCGGCCATGGATGGCCGTTTTTTTTTTGCGCCATCTGTCATATAACGTCCCGGCAGTTCCCGAAGCGTCATATTACATTCATATATTCTAAGTTTTGGGAATGGCGTGTTATACGAAGCCGTACGCCCCCAAATTCAGAGGACGCCAGGACGGCGGCCCCTCAAAAACTCTCCATAGACTATCTTTCTCATTTATATATTGCTTAAAAAAAAATAAATAAAAATGATACTTTCATCTCATAAATTTGTTACATAAATCCGCGAACTTTTACCCCATGGATGATATCCCATTCCGATATAAGTAAACCCATACTTTTCATAAAACCCAATATAGATAGTGCTAAGATATAAATGAGAAAAGCCTCCAAGTTTTGCATCTTTCTTTGCCCTATCCAATAACAATGAACCACAAGCATTACCTCGATTTGCTTCTTCTATGAACAATGCAACAAACCAAGGATACAAGTCCATTCTACTAATAAAATCGTTTGTAACAAGTCCTGCACAACCAATGATTTCTCCATTATCCTCCAGCAAATACCACTGTGGCAATGGATTTACTGTTGTTATGCAATTAGTAATGCAGTCCTCGTACACCATCAGAGTATTCTCATTCGCCCATTTACTTTGGAAATATTGAATTGCTTTGTCCATATATTCTGGGCTTTGTTTAACCGATATAATATCCATTCACTATCTCCTGTCGATTAATAATCCGAAGAAAATAACTATAAAGATAATCCCTAAAAAATCCGCGCATGAAGACGCGGTGCCTTTGCGTACTGTTTCGTATAACTCAACCATATGCCGCGGCTCGCGGCATCAATGATAATGAAAATAGTGTTTAAGTTTTTTTGTCCCTTCCCAGGGGCCTTTTTTGTATGTATAACTACCAAAAATAATGGTGTCTATCAGACCGAAGTAAAGACATTCTCAACTATGATCGATGGTATTGAAATGGCAATTAGTTGGCTTCATCAACACGACTGCCACGTTGTCGTGATTGAAAGCACCGGCAAGTACTGGATACCCGTATTTAATCTTATGGAAGACTCTTTCGCTCTTACCCTAGCAAACCCCTACTTTACAAAAACATTTCCGGGCAACAAAACGGATCGCCGGGATGCTAAGTGGCTTGCGGAGCTACACAGGCTGGGTCTGGTTCAACCCGTTTTATTCCCCCAAAACCTATTCGCGAATTACGAGACCTTACTCGATATAGGCATAAGCTGGTCCGGGCACGTTCCGCTGAAAAAAGCAGAATCCATAATATTCTTACGGTCTGCAATCTGATGTTGTCTTCTGTAACCACCGATATTTTCGGAAAATCCGGCATGAACATAATGAAAGCTCTACTTCAGTCACAGCCCCTTGATGAGGATCTCCTCTCCGATCTTGTTATGGGCAAGCTCCGTGAGAAGATCCCTCAACTCCAAGTTGCTCTCAAGGGACAGCTGACTGCAACCCAAGCAGACAAGCTTTCTATTGCTCTGGATAATCTTCGAAACTTTAATGAGAAGATTACCCAAATTGAGAACCTCATTGAAGAAAAATCACGACCTTTTCAAGATTCCATCAAGCTTTTGTGCTCTTGCTTTGCGGTTAAAAAAGTGTCCGCTATGGCCATTCTCTCGGAAATCGGTACAGATATGTCGTGTTTTCCTTCGGCCCAGCACCTATGTTCTTGGGCAGGAGTTTGTCCCCAGAATAATGAAACTGGGGGTAAACGACGTCCGGCAAAAACCAAGAAAGGTAATCGATACCTCAAAGCAACTTTAACTCAGTGTGTAAACACTTTTTCCAGGAGCAAAAAGAAGTCACGTCTAGTGAGCCGGTTTCACTCTCTTAAAATCCGCAGAGGTCATAATAAAGCGGTGATGGCTGTTTGTCGATCTCTTTTAACGGCCATATTCCACATGCTCTTAAATAACGAGCCTTTCAAAGAAGTGTCCGAACCAAACACTACTAATGAAAGGACAAATACTTTTTCAAAGGTCGCCGATGAATTTCTAATTCAGGAATTAGTTAAACGTGGATATAAACTAGAAGCAGCGACTTAGCCTTACCAATGGTAAATGGTCTTATTTGAGCTATGTTTTTTTGGAGTATCCATAGCTCCTTTTTAGTGTTGCCTTTTTTAGGACACAGTGCTTAATGCAAGTATCTTGGGTATTTTCAAACTACGTTTAGGGGGTTAGCGACGTCGAGTTATTACCCAAGATGTATTACTTCGATGTCGCTAACCCCGTGTTATATGCTGTGGCAACTTCTTGAACAATCCCTAACACTTCTTTTCTATTACAGGTGTCCATAATTCACATGTTTTATAACCTTCATTATCATAGTATTCGAAATACAACCCATGTTCTGAATCAGGAATATAACCATTTTTAGGTAGAACATTTTCGAAAAACAGCGTCCAAGCCTGAACAATTGACATATCTTTGGGTACTGAGACTACAGCATAACGTGCAGCTGGTACTTTCTTTATGATTAATGAATCAAGATTTTCACCTTTTGCTCTGATCTCTTTACCAAGCAAATAACAATATCGATGATCTTGAGTGTACCACATGAGTCCATATAAACCGTTATTGCTTTCTAAATTAACCGTATCAAAACTCTTATATCTAAAATTATTCCATAGCTCATTAAGATCTTTTTCACAAGTATCTAGTGATGTCTCAACTACATTACCGCCGATTGTAATTTCATCTCGGTTAACTAACTTAATTTCCATTAACAATTCTCCTTATCAAGCATAGCTTAGCTTTAACCAAAAAAGATGGTTATAAACTTCGAAGCCCACCCCGATATTGCCATTGCATATAACGGTTCGCGTGTTCCCGAAGTCTGGTTACTACTTTCATATTCTCTCAGATTTTGGGGATTCGCTGTTACATGACGTCGGTTAAGACAACCCAGATAATCCATTCAAAAATTTAGTACAGATTAGCTCTCGTTTACAGTAATATCTATTGATGGAAACGTAATTCAGCAATAATTATTCATTTTGGGTTATATTAAGAAAGGAATTAACTGTAAAGGAGGCTAACACAATGAATATTAGTCGCATTCTAAGTGGCTTAAGAAGCGGTCAAAGAATCAAGGATTCGATAGTCCTCGGCTTGATAGGAGGTTTTGCGGGTACTATTGTAATGGACTTGTCAAACTTCTTTCTATGGAGAACTAATAAAACTGAAGGGCTTTACGGACATTTGTCGGGTTCAATGATTATGCGAGGTTTCCGAACCAATCAAACTAAAAACTTTTTACTAGGGCAAATACTTCACACATTCACAGGGGCTATACTTGGCATTCCTTATGTATATTTGTTAAAGAAAACTGGTAAAGACCATCATCTGGTTAAAGGTCTACTTGCTGGTGGCCTGTCGTAGGGAATTCTTTATGACTTTGGTCAAAAAATAGGTCTTTTCTATACAAAAGCTCATCTAACTAAGACTCACTACACAGCTTTGTTTAACAACTTTTTATATGGAATTACAATGGCACATACCGTGTATTCCTTAGCTGATTCCTCAGTATTCCCCGAAACCGAAAGTCGCACCACCGCACAGCCTTATAACCTTAAATCGACAACTTCATATAGTACACCTAAAACAGTAGCTAATTTGACATATGAGCAACACCTTCACCACTAAAATCATACCAAAGCGGGAGTTATGACCCGCTTTTTTTGTAAACTCTTCTATAAAGACTTAGATGTCATGTAACGTCCTGAGAAGTTCCGAAGCGTCATACTACATACATCAACGCTAAGTTTCGTGAATGCCATGTTATCTGCAGTCCGGTTTAGTGGCTGATTTTGATGTCCAAAATGTGTATTGTCCATTACTGGTTAAGTACGATTTTGATGGAGTTTGTTTAGCGACAAGAATAAAATTCAAAATATCTACCGAAGAAGCCATGGCGTTAAATAAGATGAGAAATTTCGCAAATGGGTTTAATAATCCCATCAATCCACCTATCACAGGCAATATCACAGAAATAATAACAAAAGGCGCCAGAGTAATAATAATATATCTATTTTTCGAAATAAGTTCTTCAGAGTAAACAAACCCATAACAAGGGTTGATACCAAAAAATGTTTTTTCAGATTTAATAAAACTTGGAATAAGGGATAAATGAATAAATTCATGAATCAATAGCAATAAGAAAATCCCCACTACGTGAAATAAATTAATTGATATGGAGATTGATGAAGCATTAAGTCCGAACTCTTCAAACGAAATTGATGACACTAAACTAAGAATAAGTAACGTAAAAAGAGAACTTAGCACCATTAACGGGATTGATGCCAAAATTAAGAGGCCAATACTCCTTGGCTCTCGTATCAGTACCCATTGCCTTTCAATCAGTTCCCGATGCCTCATTTCACTAGCGGTTGGAATCTTGTTTCTAATTCTGATTAGAACCGCCTCCTCAAATTCCCTTAAAACAATTATAATACCTTAAACACTAGCCAAACCAGCCTCCATAGAAACGCTTAGGATTGCAGATAACGTTCAGCCATTCCCGAAGCGTCTTATTGCTTTCAAATATACTAAGTTTTGGGAATGGCGTGTTAGACGACGTATTGTCTCCCAAACTTAGACAGTGACCAAGTATAGTATACTAAAATCTTTTACTTTAGCGTATCTGCTTTAAGTCTCGTATGCTAAATCTACATCATGATTATCTTCCAACGTATTATTTGACAAATTGAAATTGCCTTACATATGTAATATTTATAGACAAAAAGCAAACCAAATAATAGTAACCGGGATAAATCTCGGGACATAAAATAGGATAGTAGATTCTAAAGATTGGTGAGTCTAAATAATGATAAGGGATGAACTGCTATATATAAAAATTGGTGAAGTCGGAAGCGTTACTACGACGATTGGTTATATTCTTCTTGTTATCTCTTGTTTACAATCAGAGAGAGTTAAAATATTTAACAGATTAGGAATAAAAGCAAACCCGATTGATCCGGCTAAAATAACTGCACTATCAGCTTGGATACGGGGAGCTGGCATTGGAATATTAGCATTTAACAATGCGTCCCCGGTTTAGGGGCCTTGTATATAAACAGTTATTTATGTCCAAAAAGGAGGATATTCACCCTCAACTGCTTGTTACTATTGGAAGCTGGATATTACTGATTGGGATAATCATAGTTGCTATTGCTTCTCAACAGAAAGCAGAAGAACCTGGGGTAAAAAATATTCTTGGATAACCACTATCACATTGTAATATTTTATTCAGGGCTAACCCTATGAAAAAATGATTGGTTTACTTCAACAATATGTCGTCTAACGTCCCGAGGGTTTGCGACGTCGGCTTACTACATTCATATTCTCTCCGATGTTGAAAACCCTCTGTTCGTATTATAGGTTCATAACCAGTTCAATCTGGGTATGGATCTTTTTTCTTTTGTATTCCTTTATACTTAAGAAAACTGGGTTAGAACGTACACTCTGTTGGGACCTAGATCCCGTCGCATAAACTGTTCAGGCCCTCTTTGACACCTTTACCTTGATTGAGCTGGTTGGGCTTCGAGCCCGTATCACAACGCGAACCTAAGGATTGATGTTTAAAGATGGACCCAGATAAAGAGGAGGTTTTTCATGTTTGATGTTCCAGTCTTGAGTATTGATGTTTCCAAGTCCAAAAGTGTGGCTGCTGTCTTTAAACGTTATCAAGTTTTAGATTCCAAACCCTTTTCGTTCTCTCATTCACCCAACGATTTATCTCTATTAGTCGATCGACTCAGCAAGTTAGAATTGGAGATGGGTCAACGTCCTCATGTGGTTATGGAGGCTACTGGCAACTACTCCAAGCCTATTGCCGCTTTCTTTCAAGATGCTGGGTTCAAGGTGGTCGTTTTAAATCCTCTTCAGACTCACGCTGAGAAAAAGAAATCCGTTCGTAAAGTTAAGACTGACCCGATTGATGCGAATCGTATTGCTCAGGTTTACTACCTGAATCAATTTACCGAGGCCAAACCTCATATGGATTACATCTCGGAGTTGCAGAATCTTTGCCGCCAGTATGATGGGTTCAACACTCTATATATTGAGACTCAACTCCGGTTTCGTTCCGTTTTAGACCTTCTGTTTCCTAAGTTTGAGTCAGTATTTGCTCATTTATGTAGTCCTACTGCTTTGAGAGTCCTTTCTTCTTTTCCTTCTCCCAATGCTATTCTATCGGCTAGTAGGGACCAGATTATTAATTGTCTTAAGCCAGCAAAGATGGCGAAGAGCTGGTACGAGTTGAAAACGGATGCACTGATTTCGGCTGCCAAGGAAAGTCTGCCTTTTAACCGCGCCCAACAGTCAAACTTACGGGTTTTAAGGATGTACATGGATCTCCTCAGATCCCAACAAAGTATTCTGACAGATATACGGGCTCAAATGGTCTACTGGGCAAACTTTTCCCTTGATTACCCTCTCCTTTGTTCAATTCCTGGCGTAGGAGAGGCTACAGCCACCACCATTCTCGCTGAGATTGGTGATATTAAGAGATTCCCGAGTTCTAAACAGTTGGTCGCTTTTGCAGGCATTGACCCCTCTGTCTTCGAATCGGGAAAGTTCAAATCGAGTCATAACAAGATTTCCAAGAGAGGGTCACCTTATCTTAGAAAGGCAATCTATCAAGCCACTGTAGCTGGAATTAGTAATAGAGCCAGTGGCCCTCTAAATATGATCCTTAGAAGTTTTTACCTTCGAAAAATAAACGAAGGCAAGCCTTCTAAAGTCGCAATCATTGCTACTTCTAACAAATTACTTAGGATAATTTTCGGTATTTTAGCTTCTCAGCAGCCATTTTCTGATCCAAAATAACTATTCTATGTGAACTTATGGATACCTTTTATCTACAGACCGTTTTTGTGCTTACTATTTGGTAGGTTAGCTTTGCTATACGCTTCTTTCTGGATAAACTTTTTAAAGAAACTTTTTCTTGACAACAATTAGCTGGTTTCTACGGCGGAAATCACTTGCAACTCTTCTCCAAACATCTACTTTTTCCAATACTCCTCAGGGAATAGTTGCCATATAGTATCGCCATCTTTACTGACACCGCGGATTTGATAATACTCATTGTTTCCGGGAAGATGATGGTAAGCAACAAATCTACGAGATTTCACTTGAATGATAGACAATTGTCTCTTATCCTTTTGTGTTTCATAATCCACGCGAATAATGTTTGGATCTATTACTTCGAGTACTCCAAATTGGCCTCCACCAGATACTATTACTGGGGCGTTAGGTATGTAGGATGATTGCTTCATGGTTGTCTGGTTCCATTTATTGAACCGTAGTTCGTAAATAACCGATTCTAAAATCTTCGTTCCATCAGCAAACTGTCCGTCGAAGATTTCAATTTTTTCATTCCCATCCTGGGTCAATAATCGTAGCACTGGACCCTGATCACTAGTGCCTGTATCTACGTTAAACTGCTGTACCGTATTTATTGATGAAGTATCCGTAACAGAGCAGGCAGTTAAGATAAATAATCCGCCGAACATGATAAGAACTATAATCCGACGTATAGGTTTGTAAATTCCGACCAGTGTTCTAATTTATCCATCCCCCCCAGAACATCCCCTCAACAGACCCCAAATTAATTTCTGTCGCCTAACGCTTGCGGGTTACCGAAGTCTGCATACTACTTTCATATTATCTCAGATTTTGGTAACCCGCTGTTATCAGAAGTCCGTCGGAAATGCCAAGACAAACTACGGAACATTCGTCTCCACCCAGGCAACCGATTGAGTGACCTTTCCACTTCAAATACCTTTAAGATAAAAATGTATCGGTGGTCATGGGAAACTTATACGAAGCTAGTATCAAACCCCGAATAAACAAAACATGCATCTTGCTCAATCAACCCATATACTAAAATGGAACATTCATCTATGCTCTAGTACATTTCGAATTGCCTTCCTTTTCATACAACATAAGATGTGAAGGTGTTCTATTAAAATATTAACGACGCTTGCATATTGCCCAAACAAAACGAAACATGCATTTTTCTCTAAAACCGACCATTCTGTACCATGGAGCCCGACGGCTTGCCCAAATTCGGATTCGAATCCGAATTTGATGACAGACCCATAACGTTAACTATGAAATGTCAAACATCGATCACTGCCTCTCCCTACCCTAAGCTAGGATTTCTGATAACGTCCCGAGAATTGCCGAAGCGTCCCAACCACATGCATCTTTGCAAAGTTTCGGTAATTCTCTGTTATATAAAGTCGCGCGCCCCCAGACTCAGTGGTCGACAGGACGTCGACCCCTAGAAAAATTGATTTCGATAGATAATGGATATTTCGTTTTATTATTGACGCTACTTTTTGGGCTTTACCCTTATTGCAATTAAATTCTTAATATCATCGAGTACAGACTTATCTCTTGCCTCTATCATTAGCCAACGACCGCCACAGGAACAAGACGTTTTCCGGTATAAGTTTTGAACATATGGTGTAAATGTTCCTAGCGCCATTTCTACTTCTTCTTCCTCCTTTGCCCCTACCACTATTAACGCAATAAAATATCCTTCCATTGGATATAGCGTACATAATGATTTACCACTCTTTTGGTATTTTACATTCCAACCCGGCTGCGCAGAACATTTACTATATGACATTTTAGGTTGGACTTGATATCTGAAATCAATATATGATAGTAGTTCAGACCAAAATGGCTCCCCTTGACCAATAAATTCTTTTATTTCTTCATAAGTCGGCTGCTGATTAACGCTGAATAATTCATTCCAGTTCATATAATCAATCTCCTATCCGGCTATCTTTCGAAAATCCAGTTCAACACTTAAAAATTCCTCTTACACACGATAGTTTCCGCGACACGACGTCGCGGCCCTGCGCGCGATTTTATATAACGTTCCGCGTATTCCCGAAGTCTGGTTACTACTTGCATATTCTCTCAGATTTTGGGAATTCACTGTTATCTGACGTTGGTCGGCCCACGAAGCCCAGGCCGCCATGGACGGCGGCCCCCCAGAAAAACGATCTATAACATCAATTCTACTTGTTTTATGGCTTTCTTATCAAGCAGTCCGCCTGTAAGTGCTTTAAAAATGTACGTATCAATTTCTTCTGAGGTATTATGCTTTTTAATTAACACAAGAATATTTAGAATATCAATTAATATTAGCTTTCTCATTGTTGGTTTAATATCCATAATATCAATGGATATAAGTTTATTTGTAACTTTATAATGTAAATCTGTCCTGCAAGAAACTATTTTATCTAATGACTGTATACATTGGCGTACCGTAATTGGCTTTTCATCATTTAAAACTCTTAAATAGTCATCAATTGAATTATCAATTCTGTTTTCTTTGTCCCATTTTACATTAGCAGCAATAAGCATTACTCCAATACTTCTCTGATAGGAATTAGTACTTGTTAGTTTTTCACAAAAAACATTCCAATAAGAATACACATCATCATATTCCTCTGAACGACGTTCTAATAATAGCAATGAATGATATCTCAATTTATCATCTTTTTCATTTAACCATTCCACCAGCTGAGATATGTCTCCTGCCTGTAAGGTTTTACTGAATTCAAGTAAATTCTCTTTCCCTATTGTAAATAGTCTCTCAATAATAATCATACCCTCCATACCTCTTTCAAATAAACATCTACCTCAAAAAATTTCTAATCCTTTATCCCGCACAGGACGTGCGGGCCAATCGACCAATGTCATATAACGTCTCGCATTCCCGCAGCGTCATCAACCATTCATTATAGAAAAGTTGCGGGAATGTATTGTTATCTAACGTTTCCTGCCCCACGAAGCCAAAGCACGCCAAGGACGGCGTGCCCTTGAATGAATTCCATTTTCTATCCTTATGTACTTTACATTTAATAGATTTGCAATTTATCCAATACTATGATGTCATAGTCCAACAAGAATGTAAAATACTCTTGACATTTTATTGCCTTGTGCTAAGATACTAAATGTAAAAAGCTTTTTACATTTCAAAAGGAGAAGTACTATGAAAAAATTGTTACTTAGTATAATGGTCTGTGTAATATTGATTCTGACAGTCGGAAAACTGTTAATAATTTGACGGAGGTAACTCATGAAAAAAATGGATGAAATGGAAATGAACATCAATCTTAAGTCTATCAAATGGGCCTGGTTTTATACGGTATTGTTTTTGTTTGGATGGACGATATATGATTTGATTGTTCATGATACGTTTAATAGTCCTGCTTCCTTCCTACTCGTTACACAAAATTTAATATATCTTGCTATTAATCAGTATTCAAATTGGAAGATGGGAAAAGATGAAAAATAAAATTAGGCAATTACGTAAAGATATGGGATTACGGCAAGAAGATATGGCAATCAGATTAGGGGTTACTCGACAAACAATAAATGCTATAGAAAATGAAAAATATAACCCCACGCTTGAACTCGCAATGAAAGTTGCGAAACTACTAGAAAACCCTGTTGAGGAAATCTTTGAGCTTGAGGATTAGAACACAAATTTTACGTATAGCCTTCAAAAAAAATCCTTTATCCCGCCATGGATCTGGATGGTGGGATTTGCAGGAAATGTCAGATAACGTTCCCGCCATTCCCGCAGCGTCATATTACATTCATCTATTCTAAGTTGCGGGACTTCGCTGTTATGAGACGTCGGCAAAGATTACCCAGACAAATCCATACTTTCTATGTATTCAAGTACCCCTAGAACTTCTTGTTATTACTCAAATATTTTGTTCTTTCCTTTAAATTTAGAGAAAGAAATGTAGTCATTTGAGAAATAACGATTTCAATCCAAAGTCCAAGGTTCGTAAGGCTACTGAGTAAAAACGCCCTTAATCACCCACAAGAATAAGGCTAACAAAGGCAAAATAAGAATATAAGATAACCAATTCACCTTCAGTCGAATAGCAAGAGATGCTCCCGCTAGGGTAAGGGGAATAATTGAACCCAAATATCTAGAAAATGATGTCATAGTTGTCATTGATATATGCAAAGCAAATGGTGCCGATAAAATTGCACCGATTAATATAGGACTCGCCCGCTTGGCAATAACACCAATTACTGAAACAATTAGCGTAATTATAATTGCAGGCGGTCCATAGAAAAATATGTACCAAGAAAACATGAGAAACTCCTTCCACTCTCGCCAAAAGTCTTAAGCTTTTCGCTAGTTATTCCTGCTCAAAAATCAAAGCCCAGATGTCTCATAACGTTTCAGGTATTCCCGACGCACCATACCGCATTACCGCATCCATCATAGCAAAGTGTCGGGAATACCGTGTTATGAGACGTCGGCAAAAACCAGCATCCAAAACGCCCTTTTTTCGGGCTCGGCTAACAAATTAGTCTTTGATTTCAACTAGGGATTCTGCTACTTTTTCAAAATCTTCTTTTTTAAATGGTTTTGCTGAACTTATTGAAACATTTATACCGTTTAATTTTAGAAATAATTTTTCTTGCCCCTGCACCGTCACCCATGTGGCAGTTCCAATAGTTAGTTTGACATCATGCTTCTCCTCAGTTTCATAACTAGACATTAAATCTTTGATAGATTCTCGAATTGAAAAATGAGGATATATAATCGCAAGGGCATCCGGTTCCTCTCTTACTTCCATTATATATTCCGTTGATATACCTCTTAAGGGAATAAATGGATTCTCAATCCCATAGGAAGCTGCTGTATTTATTATTTGTTCTATATCCTTTTTGGTACAACGCATCTCATTAACGTATTTCTCTGAAATTATATTTTCAACAAGCGGATTTAAGTTAACAGTATTTGTTACTTTAACTGGATTTGTATTATCATCCGTTTTTTGTGCTTGTTTAGAACATCCAGCCGAAATCGCAAGAAGTATAATTAGGAGCGCAATTATATAGGTTAATGATTTTCTCATCAATTAACACCTCCCTAATAACTTTTCAGTCGGCATAAGAATTATGCTTTTATCCTTAAGAGACCCAGATGTCTCATAACGTTCCGAGGGTTTGCGACGTCGGGTTAATACATTCATATCCTCTCCGATGTTGCAAATCCTCTGTTATCTGTAGTGCCGGCAAATCTTTGCTTACATGACTTAGAAATATATCTGGTATAGATCTCGTTCCTACAACAATCGACCTTATGAGTAACGAGAAATTAAATATCATGAGTTTATTCGGATGGTCTGACATTAAACTATTTTCGCTTCATTCAAACCATGTTTCCCATAAACCTTGTTCTTTTCGAATATGAACAATTTGTCCTATGTGATGTGCATTGTGAATAGCTAAGTGGGCTAATGAGGTCCACCAAGATTCATCTCTATCTGGGTGAGTCCGACTATCCAACTTCGCATCATCGCACTTAATTATTGCTTCTTCCCACTGGACAAATAGGTTATCTAATCTCTGGTACAAATCATCCCAACGCTCTACAATTTCACCGGGATCTTTAACAAACGTCTCAACGTTGGATATTTTAAGAGGCGGTAAACTACTATCCTTAAACCGTTGTAAGTAGCGCTCATTCCAGAATACAAGGTGATGAACTATACCAAAGATTGAATTTGTAGACTGCCCAACATTTTTGGCAGCCTGTTCTGCAGTTAGTCCTCGAAGAGCAACGCTCAACGGAGCAAACCATCCATCCTGATCGCGGCAAGACCTCAACTGTGTAAGTATAATATCTTTGCGAGTTGACACTGTATTTTCCTCCCAACTATTCAGTAATCATAAAGAAAGAATACACCCAAAACATAGACCTAGGCATTACAGATAACGTCCCGTGAATTCCCGAAGTCTGGTTATTACTTGCATATTCTATCAGATTTTGGCAATTCACTGTTAGGCGATGGACCATGCCCCCAGATTCAGAGACGACCATGGAGGGTCGTCCCTTGAACTTTCCTCAACAACTGTATTTATGCACAAAATAAGAATGATGTACCCTAACTTCAACTACGAATTATCTATATATCTCAAAGATAAATTGGAATTTATCCTTATGCCACTAAAGGAAACTCACTGTATAATAGAATGGCTGTGAATATAAAATTCTTCCTGGCTTGGCCGGTATTTTTTCTCCAAGCGTTCTAAACCCTCATCAAAGCGCCCGGCTTCTTGTTCGTCTATCTCAAATACAGGACTTTGATAGTAAACCCATTTCCTTCCGTCCAAGACATCCGGTTTGAGTTCTTTTACCATCATTGCCGCCGGATATGTCCCATTCTCAAGAGAGACATTGTACTTATTACAGCTCTTAAAACCACGGCTTACATAATTACCCGGGTTTCCAAATATTACAATCACATCATAACCAAGTGCGACCGCCTGTTCAAAGGAATACTCCATTAGCTTTTTTCCATACCCCTTTCTCTGATATTCCGGCAAAATGCAAACCGGACCGAAAGTAAGAATGTCTTTTTCTTCCCCGGATTCATCAATTAGTTTTGTTCTCGTATACATGATATTCCCGATGATTTGATTATCAACTTCAATCACAAAATCCAGCTCCGGCAGAAAATCTTTGTGGGATCGCATAACATGAACCAAATAATGTTCCACGCACCCCGGGATATATAAATTCCAAAAAGCTTTCCTTGTGATTTCTTCCACTTTCTCACAATCTGTTTCTTCTTCATTCCTAATCTTAATCATTTTGTTCATTTACAAGCCTCCCATAATTTACCCAAGACCAATTTTTTGTGCTTTTCATTATGGCTATCCGCTCAATAAATTCCTGTTTATCTGTACTTCATAACATCCTACGCATGTGCAACAATCTAATCATTTATTCGTCATTTTCCAATCCGCGCATGGATGCGCGGTTCCCTGCATGGTCTTTCGCCTAACGATTGGGCGTTCCCGAAGCGTCTTTACACATTCATCTCGACAAAGTTTCGGGGAACGCCTTGTTACGACCACGGATGGGCGTCCCTTAAACCTTTCCCCACAACTGTATTCATACACAGAATAAGAATAATGCGATTTAGCTTCCATTATGCTCATAATATACATAGAAAATGAAATCTACTCTTTTGGTTCGATTTGAGACTCAAATGTTTTGATTCGTGCCTCTAATTCTTCAATTTTTATCTCTTGATGTATAAAGACCGTGGTTAGAATGGTAATAATGAGTGCTACAAAAACAATGATTGCCCAAAAGTTCTCAAAAATAAGTGCTCCGCCAAAGAAAAGAAATATATAGCACAGTATAAGGCTTATTACAAATGTTCCAAGAAAATTTTTCATTCCCTATTTCTCCCTTGTTTCTACAGAATCTTTGTTTTGCATTTTCCTTAAAATGCTCATTAATTAAAAACTCTATCAACAAGTTTTCTAATACGTGCATGGATGCGCGACCTCCTGCATGGTCTGTCGCCTAACGTCCCGCGTATTCCCGAAGTCTGGTTACTACATTCATGTTTTCTCAGATTTTGGGAATACGCTGTTCTACGACGTATCGTGCCCCCAGACTCAGACAGCACCATGGTATGGTGCTCTGCCTTAAACATCACCCGAAAAGCCTCTAATGCGCATACTAAGAATGATGCGAAATAACTCACTCCTCATTATGCTCATACTATGTATTTAGACTTTAACATTGAAAACAGTGTCAGGTCTACAACACCTTTACCTTTCCAAACATGCCCTTGTCTGATAACGCCTTCTTCTACAAAATTATTTCTTCTTAAAACATTTAAAGACTTGGTATTTTCGGGCATAACAAATGCTTGGATTCGATTTATGCCAATATCGTGAAAAAGGTAATCTGTTATTGCTTTGACTGTTTTCGTAGCAATTCCTTTACCCCAAAAGCGGTCGTTCAGCCGGTAGCCAATGGTTATCATATTCACATCACTATCATAATCAAACATTTCCGCTACACCGACAATAAAATTGGGGTTGTCATTCAGTGTAATTCCAAGGAGAATCCATTTTTTCTTGTTAAAATCCCGTTCAAAGTGCCCAATCATATTGGCAACTGCGTCCTTATTCTTTTTGAGCATGGAAGGAGAATGCACAAAAAGCTTTTCGTTGCTGTATATCTCAAAAAGGCTGTCACTATCTGATGGAATAATTCTCCTCAATGTAATCTCATTCGTTGTAATATGTGGAAACTGGTCATATGGATTTTTACTCACTTAATTGGCCTCCTACGTATTATATGAATAGCACTAAATCACCGCGCCAGCGGTTTAGTGCTATTCTACTACTGCGAAGTAATACAACAATGGAGTTGTCAAGTTCTTTTCGTCCGCGCCAAGGATGGCGCGCCCTTTGCACGATATGTCGTAGAACGTCCCGCGTATTCCCGAAGTCTGGTTACTACTTTCATATCCTTCAGATTTTGGGAATACGCTGTTATACGAAGTAGTATTGTGTTACCTGAGACTAATCGTTTAACTAAAATCTAATACTTATTTAATGGAGCTTTATTTTTTATACTTAACCACATGAGCAAAAAATGTACTGTAATTATTCTCTTGTCCATTTTGCACAAGAAAAAGCTGTT
Source organism: Desulfosporosinus orientis DSM 765 (assembly GCF_000235605.1). Classification (GTDB taxonomy): domain Bacteria; phylum Bacillota; class Desulfitobacteriia; order Desulfitobacteriales; family Desulfitobacteriaceae; genus Desulfosporosinus; species Desulfosporosinus orientis. The sequence continues at coordinate 2,334,948 of NC_016584.1, read as the reverse complement.
CTTTTAATTCTTCAAAATGGAGTAACTGTAAAAGATATTTTAAATACTGTTTTCTATGTGTGAATATCTCGACCCCTTCAGGTGACCTTTCAGAATAGTACATATCATTTGTTTTGCTATAGTCTGTCTTTCTATCGTAATGTTCAGCCTTTACTGTGAATGAAAATAATCCACCCGGTTTAATAATCCGAGAAACATCTCTAAAAATTGGTTGTAGATCACCAATAAAATGAAAAACACCGCAAGAAATAATATGTTGAAATAATGAATTTGAATATGGTAAAGGCAAATCATTCAGATTGTATTGTTTTAGTTCTTTAGCAATGTTCTTTGTTTTACAGATATGTAACATTTCAACTGAACCATCAATTCCATAAATCTCTAATCCAGCTTTAGCAAATAATGCTGAACTTAATCCTGTACCTATTCCGATATCCAACAATTTAGAATCGGGAGAAATATACTCAAAACACATACCAAAGAGTATTTCAGGGCCGTACCAGCCATATTCTCGAGCCTGCTCATCATATGAATATGCACTTTGAGCATGTGATTGAACACTTCCTTGGTCATTTTTCATAACAATCTCCTCGTTAATTAACGATTTAATCTTATTTTAACCTTCAAACTATGGAAAGCTAATGACTATTTCTATTTCGTATAACGTCCCGAGAATTCCCGATGCGTCATTCCGTATTCATCTTCGCAAAGTGTCGGGAATTCTCTGTTATATGAAGTGCTGGCAGCCCGAAAGAATTTCTCCTATACCCTGAACAAATTCTGGTTTTCCACCATTGGCAGGGTGTCTTATCACACTGCAGTCAATATTTAATCTATTTAAAGATGCCTTCGCCTTTTTTCCTATAGCAACCACTTTTTCAATTCCGAACATTTCTATAATCTGTTTTAGAAATACCTGCCCGAATTCTAATTCTTCTCTCGAAGGAGTCCGATTCTTCGTAGGATTTCCATTCTCATGAGGATGAAAAGGAAATGCATTCCACATTAATGGAACGAAATTATGGTTATTTAACGTTTCCCAGATTACGGTTGCAGTTTGTTCCTTTTTTAATCCATTTACCTCTGTTGTTTTCCGATATCTCTGATTTTTCCCAAAAACAGAGTTATTCTTGATAAGGATATACTCACTTGTAAAAGGAACTCCTGTCAATCGACAACCATGATAGCCAGGTGCTTCTCCAACTAGAAGAACTTCTGGTTTCAACTGACTCATTTGACTAAAATATAGTCTTAAATTATCCCTACGCACTTCATTGTCAGATACTTCATACGAATATTGATTGAACACATCAGTTAACCGTTCTACAGAAGCCAACTGTTTTATAAACTTTATAATTTCTTTTTCCATTAACCCCACTTTCCTTCCCCATTGCCAGTATTTCATATAACTTGCGAAGTCTGGTTATTACTTTCATCTTCTCTCAGAGTTTGCAAATTCACTGTTAGACGAAGCCGCCCGTTCCCTAAAAACTAAAAACAGATATCGTACTCCATTCTCTTGGCAGTTGTCCGAGCGATCTCTTCTCCTAGAAGTTTTAGAATCATAAAAAAGGACATATTAATTCCAGCTGAGATCCCGCCAGCTGTAATTATTGAACCCTCGTCAACGTACTTAACGCCTCGTTCCACTTCAACCTTTTCGAATTCCCGCTCTAACCTATCAATATCCATCCAATGAGTTGTGGCTTTTTTACCGTCTAACAAACCCGCTTTAGCTAGCAAGAATGCGCCAGTGCATACAGATGTCATTAATGTAACCTTATTCATTTGGTCTTTTATCCATCCAACAACATCATCATTATGAATTTCAATCTCTTCTGCACCGTATCCACCAGGGATAACCAAGATGTCGAAGTTAGGATTATCCGCAAAGCAATAATCCGGTACAACTTTAAGTCCATTGCGTGCTCGGACTGTTTCTTTTGTTTGAGCAACAGTTTTAACTTCAAATGGTTTAACGTTGGATTCTGGGTAATTCGTAATGGAAAATACCTCGAATGGTCCTGCAAAGTCTAATACTTCAACCTCATTAAATAGTAATATTCCTATCTTCCACTGTCTCATCGCTTTTCTCCTTCTATTAAAAACTGCATGCAAGGCAATATGAATAAGTAGTTCTGAACAAGCATTTTACAACTTCAAGTAATTTGTGCTTGATTGTATTATTTGTAATTCACTATTTGAAAATATTCCATAAGGGTGCAAAAAGATGTGTATAATTTTAAACTTATGACTCATATTGAAATGTAACAATTTTACAATATATACACCTGTAAGCTACTAATTTCTTTAACTTAAATGACATTTCAATTCCAACTAATGTTTCATCCCCTATAGTAAAGTATTTGGGGTTATTGTTATCTGCCCATTTTATTCGCCGATCCGAATAAATATAACCATTTTCCATTTTTATTCCACATATAGGGCAGCTTGCATTGTCTAATTTTCTTATTTTCTCCATCTTTGCTTCTCCTCTATTAAGGATATTGATGTTAAGTCCGGATTATTTGCTATTGTACATAATGCTACTAACACGAAAGAAAACCCCTAATTCGTTTTCCGTGCCATGGACGGCAGCCCCTTGACTATTTCTGCTTTATTTGCAAATTCCTAATTCCTAAAATCTCCTCAAGATCTTCCTTTTCTTCAGTAACAAAATAGCTTTCTGATTCATGGGATGTATTAACGAGCCAAAGATTATTCCCTTTAATAAAGGATAAATCTTCCGGAAGATCAGGTTGCACCCATGAGTGTAAAGAATTCGAAACCTCTTTTAATATTTTCTTTGCATGGTTATCAGTTTTGAAATAATTCACTATGGCAGATTCTCCACCACCTAACATGGTTCCTGGCCATTCAAACTGTTCACTGATTTCAATAAGCGAATTAGATAAACTACTCAAGACTAATTTAGCTTGAGAAGATAAAGAAAGGTCTTTTCTCACAACTAATATAAACTCATCACAATACTTAAAGGCCTTATCAATTACATCTCGATAAACTTCATCTCTGGGGTCAGAGGTAATAAGCAACATATACAATCCTCCATCAAACATTCAACCTCATAAGCTAGCCTTCTGCGGTTCCGGCCATGGATGGCCGGTCTTTTGCCATCTTTCAGATAACGGTTAGGTGTTCCCGTAGCGTCATACTACTTTCATATTGGCTAAGTTACGGTAACACCTGGTTATCTGAAGGCCAGATGCCCCCATATTCAGAGCTGCTACGGATGGCAGCGCTTAAAAACAGTCATCACTTCTGTAATATAGCAAATAACCTATTGCTTTTATCCTCTGAATACGTGGAAAAATCAAAATCACCAAAAACATTAACATTGGTAAATTTTGTTTTTAAAACACATTTTTCAAATCTTGCTTTAGTAAGCAAACTTAGAGTCATTGAGTTAAGTGAATGGATGAATGAATCCTTTGTTTTTTTCACGTCTAATATGTTAAATACTACTCGATCATCAAAATACTCAATGATATGGTAGATTGCTTCGTCATGGTTTGTTCTTGCCGGTATTAATTTTGGTCTACTTCTTGCAAGTACATCTGATATTCCTGAAAACATTACAACTATTCCGTTCTCCTCTAACCTTTCATACATTGAATCTAATGCTCTAATAATATCCTCATCTTCCAACATATGATTTAATGCACTTGAAACGCAAAGAATCATATCAAACTTTCTTTCCCATGTTTCTGATAGTTTACAATAATCTTCGATCCTAAGTTCAATATTTGTACCTCTTAGGTTATTCTTGCAAATATCAATCATTTCTGGAGAAATATCAGACCCATAACACTTCACTCCAAGATTATTAATCATATATAAATGCCAGCCTAAACCACAAGCACAATCTAAGCAGGTTTTTACATTATACTTTTCAATGATTTGAGAAAAGAAATCCCTTTGAAGAAATATTTCTTCTTTCGGATTAAGCGCCTCATAATCTTGAGCAAAATTTTTGTAATCATCCATTTTTATCACCTCAAAATATCTCAAAATGATTTCCCTGCCCACCAGGAAGGTGGGCATATCCGCATCTGGCTTTCAGATAACGTCCCGCGTATTCCCGAAGTCTGGTTATTTCATTCATATTATCTCAGATTTTGGGAATACGCTGTTATCTGATGCCGCGGCAAAGACATACCCAAATTTACTTAGATTCGGAATGAACACTTTTATCCAAGTCGCTCATTGTTACATAAATCATTTCAATCATTATGTTTCTTCAACTCTTCCAAAGGATAAAAGGTTCCCCGCCATTCGATACCGCCTCGACTTAGTGTCTTAACAGTAGAGTTAATTACTATTCCAATGTAAACCAAAGCTGATATAGGGTGAAACAAAACGTAAAAGCGAGAGGTATCGATATATTTCGCTAAGTAACTATAGACAGCAAACACTGTGAGGACAGAAAAGCCGCACAATGTTCTTGCCCAAATTGATCCAAAGAATAAACCGACAAATGGGTAAACATGTAGTAATAGCATCGAAAAGCATGATCCCATTGCAACTAAAACACTGTAATTCACACCAGCAAATTGATTCTTTTCAAGTCCTTTGAAAGTGGCTGAGATGTTCTCATACCCTCTTACGGTAATAAATTGCTTACTAAACCCGAAGCCCTGTTTGTATCCCTTCTGTATTACTAATTTACCTAAAGACATGTCATCAACTGGTTGCAAAGGGATTGCTTCGTAACCACCAATTTCTTGGTATACGGATCTTTTTATTAAGTTAAATGCCCCTATTCCTACGCTCTTGCCAAATATCGCAAGAAATGTAATTGCTAACATAACATAGGCAGTAAGAGCATTTCCCAAAATACTTTTTACTAAAAAATTTGGAGCTATTGTTAAGTGATCAAGTGTATGCTCAGAAGCATAACTAACAGCTTTCTTTAAGCTATCGGGGGAAAACATTATATCGGCATCAGTCAAAAGTAGCCACTCACCCGTAGCTTCCTTCACACCTTGGTAAACAGCATGATTTTTACCTAACCAGTTTGGAGGTAAATCAAAAATTGTTATAACTTTCAGTTGAGGATATTTTACTTTAAGATCCTCCAGAATCGCCCCTGTTTGATCAGTCGAGCGATCATTCACTAATACTATCTCTAAACTAGGGTAGTCTTGGCTAATTAACTGTGTAACTGCCTGTTCAATGGATTCTTCTTCATTACAAGCCGGAATTATTACAGATAATGGCGGATAAATAGTGTGATTGTTAGAATTATCGTTTTTCCAAAATACTGGTAATTTCTTCATATATCTAAACCAAATTAAACCCATACCTAGCCACATTACAAAGACGATTAAAGCCAATACTCCAAATAGATCATTCATAACTTTCTCTCCTCCCCCGTTTTAGACTCCTCTTTGAATAATAAACCTCAGCGATTAAACCCCAGGTAGTCCACTCTTATATATTCCTAGCGGTTTCAAATAACGTCCCGAGGGTTTGCGACGTCGAGTTATTACATTCATACTCTCTTCGATGTTGCAAACCTTCTGTTCGTATTATAGGTTCATAACCAGTTCAATCTGGGTATGGATCTTTTTTCTTTTGTATTCCTTTATACTTAAGAAAACTGGGTTAGAACGTACACTCTGTTGGGACCTAGATCCCGTCGCATAAACTGTTCAGGCCCTCTTTGACACCTTTACCTTGATTGAGCTGGTTGGGCTTCGAGCCCGTATCACAACGCGAACCTAAGGATTGATGTTTAAAGATGGACCCAGATAAAGAGGAGGTTTTTCATGTTTGATGTTCCAGTCTTGAGTATTGATGTTTCCAAGTCCAAAAGTGTGGCTGCTGTCTTTAAACGTTATCAAGTTTTAGATTCCAAACCCTTTTCGTTCTCTCATTCACCCAACGATTTATCTCTATTAGTCGATCGACTCAGCAAGTTAGAATTGGAGATGGGTCAACGTCCTCATGTGGTTATGGAGGCTACTGGCAACTACTCCAAGCCTATTGCCGCTTTCTTTCAAGATGCTGGGTTCAAGGTGGTCGTTTTAAATCCTCTTCAGACTCACGCTGAGAAAAAGAAATCCGTTCGTAAAGTTAAGACTGACCCGATTGATGCGAATCGTATTGCTCAGGTTTACTACCTGAATCAATTTACCGAGGCCAAACCTCATATGGATTACATCTCGGAGTTGCAGAATCTTTGCCGCCAGTATGATGGGTTCAACACTCTATATATTGAGACTCAACTCCGGTTTCGTTCCGTTTTAGACCTTCTGTTTCCTAAGTTTGAGTCAGTATTTGCTCATTTATGTAGTCCTACTGCTTTGAGAGTCCTTTCTTCTTTTCCTTCTCCCAATGCTATTCTATCGGCTAGTAGGGACCAGATTATTAATTGTCTTAAGCCAGCAAAGATGGCGAAGAGCTGGTACGAGTTGAAAACGGATGCACTGATTTCGGCTGCCAAGGAAAGTCTGCCTTTTAACCGCGCCCAACAGTCAAACTTACGGGTTTTAAGGATGTACATGGATCTCCTCAGATCCCAACAAAGTATTCTGACAGATATACGGGCTCAAATGGTCTACTGGGCAAACTTTTCCCTTGATTACCCTCTCCTTTGTTCAATTCCTGGCGTAGGAGAGGCTACAGCCACCACCATTCTCGCTGAGATTGGTGATATTAAGAGATTCCCGAGTTCTAAACAGTTGGTCGCTTTTGCAGGCATTGACCCCTCTGTCTTCGAATCGGGAAAGTTTAAATCGAGTCATAACAAGATTTCCAAGAGAGGGTCACCTTATCTTAGAAAGGCAATCTATCAAGCCACTGTAGCTGGAATTAGTAATAGAGCCAGTGGCCCTCTAAATATGATCCTCAGAAGTTTTTACCTTCGAAAAATAAACGAAGGCAAGCCTTCTAAAGTCGCAATCATTGCTACTTCTAACAAATTACTTAGGATAATTTTCGGTATTTTAGCTTCTCAGCAGCCATTTTCTGATCCAAAATAACTATTCTATGTGAACTTATGGATACCTTTTATTTACAGACCGTTTTTGTGCTTACTATTTGGTAGGTTAGCTTTGCTATACGCTTCTTTCTGGATAAACTTTTTAAAGAAAATTTTTCTTGACAACAATTAGCTGGTTTATATGATGGAATGTGCCCCCAGATTTAAGCTAATCTTACTTGTCACAAATCCCCTCAATAACTTTATATTGAGCGACAATTTCATCATTATAATAAATATTTATGTAGTATTGAAATGCAATATCGAGATTTTTTCTGTCAATTTCTATCTGCTTTTCAAATATGTCTCCTTTTGATAATTCAATTGTTTTATCTCCAATATCTTTATAATGCTGTGACCATCGCCAAATTAAAGTTCCAGGATCACCAATAGAATTAGCGTCTGCTTTAACAACACCAACATCTATAAGATTTTTTATATTAATTACTTTATCCGATTTATTTTCCATTTTATAGTTTACAATTATCTTATCAGAACGAGGTTGAATTTCCGTTCCAAAAAAATACAATTGGGGATTACTTGAATAACCTAGTGACTGCCATAGCATTATTTCTGTATGCGGATTCTTTTTAAACGAATTATTTATTGTCATTTCCAAGGCTTTTAATGCTATACCAGTAAACATAAATAAAATGAGTACGAATATTAGAATAATATACGGATTCTTTAGGATTTTAATAAGACCCAAAATTAAACCACTCCAAAAATTAAATCTTAAAAACTTCGCTTAAATAATTATATTGCACATTCTGTCATATAACGTTCAGGGCATTCACGAAGCGTCATATTACATTCATCTTGGCAAGTTTCGTGAATGCCGTGTTATCTGATGCTGCGGCAAAGAACTTCATGCATGCCTTTTTAATTTTTAGTCTGGATTGGAAAGTTTGTCTAGTATATCCCTTATATCGGGCTGCTCAACAACATATTTGTAACTAAAAGGATCTACTATCTGAACAAGGCTATTTCCCACTGCAGTTATTTCAATGTAATTTCCATCGAGTAAGTAAATCTCAATCCTGCTTGAGGTTCTTTCTGCTTCACTTTGTTTATCTATGACAGGTCGAACTGAACTCATTAATTGTCTGACCTTTAATTGTTCTTCTACATTACATAATCTGCCATCTTCACTAATACCCCTGCCGAAAAACTTCATGTGTGATAAGTTGTCTCTATCATGAATTTCACCGGTAGCCAATATTCTCACCTTCCCTGGTAAATAAGATTGAAAGCGTGTCAAACATCTATCCTTTGAGGTTTGCTATTGTACCACTGTGCTAATCCGCACTTAGCACAAATTAAGACAACGGCCGATTTGTTTAGCCAATCTAGATTAAGGAAGGTAGCAAAAGAGGTATTAAATTGTGCCTCCCTTTGTTCAAAAACATCCTCTTTGCAATGAGGGCAGGTAACAACAATACCGGAAGCCCGGTATCTACTCGGTCCAAATGACTCCATTGCTACCTTAGCCCCTCGTTTTAAAGCCTTGAAGAAATTTGACATAACCCACGCTCCCTTTAAACACTTATACTTTAAATTATGACCCAGCAGTTTCAGATAACGTCTCGTGAATTTGCGAAGTTCTGCATACTACATTCATATATCTCAGAATTTCCGCAAATTCGCTGTTACCCGAAGTGTCCTGCTTGTGAGAAAAACATGCAAGAAAATCAGGTGCTTATGCTAATAATTTACATTATTCTACAGCCATATGACTAACCCCTTCTAAGTTGGCAAAACTAGCCATATTGTATTGAAACAGTATTTGGAAGGTGATATGATATGGACAAAGAGGAAGAGAAGTTGTCAAACAAGGAGGACGAGAACATGAACGGTGCTGTAAAAAACCAGGGATATAGAAAAACATCACTGTCATCACAGAAACTAAAGGAAATCTCTGTTCGCCCAGTGACAATTAAAGATGGGAAATTTCTGTTTGATAGAAACAATAAAGACCACAGATATATTGTAAACGAGGGTGAATAAGAGGTTTCAAATGCATTGGTTTAGTTTAGGCGATGTTTTTTATTTTGATGTTGGGTTCGACGATATCCCAGAGGAATCCAAGAAAAGACCCGCCATAATTATGATTCAAGAGGGCGAAGACCTTTTCATCTTAGTATCTACTACAAGTGTCCCTCCGAATGATCCTCCTAAATATTTCGATCAATTCAAAATACCCATTTTTAATTGGCGAAGATCAGGGTTTTCAAAACCTTCGTGGGGTCTTGGTTTTAAATTAATACACGTTACAAGACAAGAACTTATGGGTTCGGTTAAGAAAGAGGATATTCTTGGGAAAATACACATAACAGATTTTGATATCTTGTTGAGTGAAATCGAACATATTCACGATAATTAGTAAGATCCCCTGCACAGGGGGTCTTTTCTCATTCCCTCCGTTCCTTCCGAAACATTCATACCCACATTCACAAAACAGACATTCATATCCACATGCAAAACGTTCCAAATGGACAGGATTAGAATACTTGGGTAAGGACATTTCGGGTAACGTTCAGCCGTTCCCGAAGCGTCATAAAGCATTCATCTATGCTAAGTTTTGGGAAAGGCGTGTTATGTGCAGTACGGCCAGTATTAGAAATGCTAAATTAACAATTCCCCTTTAAACACTGTAACTGCTTTGCCTTTTAGATCAACTCTTTCGTTATTCCATATGCATCTAATAATTCCAGTACGGGATGATGCTTGGAAACCAATTAATTCTCTTTTACCCAACTTCTTGCTCCAATAAGGTGCTAAGGAACAATGAGCAGAGCCAGTAACTGGATCTTCATTTATTCCCACTCCAGGAGCAAAAAAACGCGAAACAAAATCATAATCATTCGAATTTGAAATACTTGTTATTATAATTGCTTTCGCATCACTGTTACTTAATAATTCAAAATTAGGACTTATACTTTTAACAACTTCTTCGTCTGAAACTTCTATTAAGTATAAATCTCCATTTGGAGTAGAGAATCGACCAATATAATTTGGGGTGATATTAAAAGCCATATTTAATACTTCCTGGTTTTCAGCCTTCTTAATAAACCTAGCCGGGAAATCTAATTCAATCCATAAATCTATTCCTTTGGTAGCTTTTAATAACCCACTTTTTGTATGAAAAATCGCTTCTCTATCACTAGCTATTAGTCTTTCCTCCCACAATATGTGGGCACTTGCCAAAGTAGCATGCCCACAAAGAGTAACCTCTGTTTTTGGTGTAAACCAACGTAAATCAAAAACATCATTATTTCGAGATAGAAAAGCTGTTTCAGATAAATTCATTTCATTTGCTAAGCTTTGCATCCAAGAATCAGATTTTATCTGATCTAATATACATACTCCTGCAGGGTTTCCCTTAAATGCTTCATCAGTGAAAGCATCAACTTGAAAAATTCTCAACAATACCATAACCTTTCTTAAAAGATTGACCCGGAGCCGTATTGCACATAACGTCCCGCCGGTTCCCGCCGCGCCCTGACTACATACATCATCCTCCAAGTGGCGGGAACCGGCTGTTCTACGACGTATCGTGCCCCCATACTCAGCAGCGCCATGGACGGCGCTGCCTTAAACATTTACTGGTAACTTCAAAAATGATATTGTCACTTAACTGCTCTAATAAACTATGATCATTATAGACATTTACGAATCCCTTATCTTTTCCCATACCAGTTTCTCGGTATTTCCATTTTTGAAATAAATCTTTTTTATCTGACTTGTATCACACTTAATTCGAATATTAAATCGGCCTAACCTTTCATAGAATCCAAAGAGCAAATTGTATTTAAGTCCGACATACAAATTGCCATCGTGTATTTCATATATATATCCAACAAATGCAGGAGCACTTTGAGACGTATCACCACTGAGGATTATCAAATTTTCTTCTATCTTTATATTTTCCGTAAATAGGGAATTAGGATTGTCGCAAGCATCAAATCCAAATAACCGCCACCCATATCTAAAACCAACGAAGGTTACTATTACTATTACAAAAATCAATGCCAAGACCTTGATTACCATTCTTTTCAATAGACTTTACCCCCAGAAATTATAACGTTTACATCTATATGAAAAACTCTAAAGACTCCAAATATATTTCTCTCCAAATACGGCTCCGCGCCATGGACGGCGCGGCCTTTGCACGATATGTCGTAGAACGTTTTGCGAATTTGCGAAGTCTGGTTACAACATTCATATCTTCTCAGATTTTGCAAATTCGCTGTTCTACGACGTATCGTGCCCCGTGACTCAGACAGCGCCATGGACGGCGCTGCCTTATACTGTCCCAGCTTTTTATTTCAGTGATATTATTATAAGTGATATTATTATACTTGTTATACTCTTTTATCACTCATAATCACTCAATGGTTTTTGACAATTTATAAATATACATTATAATCTCCAAACCATCATCTGTATTATCAGCATACGAAGCAATCCACAAATAATCCGAAGAAACATATAATCTCATATGAATCGTTTCAAGGGTATATTGACACTCCACTTTTGTGCCAAGAAAAGAACCAATATCAGCTAATTTTGATACATTTGTTGAGATTTCTTCTTTCACATACTTCGGAGAACTAATTTCAATCGGATTGTAAATATTATTAGATTCTATTTTAAACAAATCAGATTTAATGGTATATTTCGTTCCCACCATTTTTTTGTTCAAATACCAAACAGTTGAAGATGAAAAAGGTGATAAATAGCAAACTTGCTCAAAAGCATATATACCATAAAAATCTTGCTTGACATTGTTACTGCAAATAACTGAACTTAATAATAAAATTAACCCTGCTATAACTACAAATGCTTTTTTCACCTATAATCACCTCGCAAAATTGGATCATCTTTTGTTTCTAATCATTTTATAAACACAAAGTAATACTACAAAGCTTTTTCACCCGCGCCAAGGATGGCGCGGCCTTGCACGATATGTCGTAGAACGTTCCGAGGGTTTGCGACGTCAGGTTACTACCTTCATATTCTCTCCGATGTTGCAAACCCTCTGTTCGTATTATAGGTTCATAACCAGTTCAATCTGGGTATGGATCTTTTTTCTTTTGTATTCCTTTATACTTAAGAAAACTGGGTTAGAACGTACACTCTGTTGGGACCTAGATCCCGTCGCATAAACTGTTCAGGCCCTCTTTGACACCTTTACCTTGATTGAGCTGGTTGGGCTTCGAGCCCGTATCACAACGCGAACCTAAGGATTGATGTTTAAAGATGGACCCAGATAAAGAGGAGGTTTTTCATGTTTGATGTTCCAGTCTTGAGTATTGATGTTTCCAAGTCCAAAAGTGTGGCTGCTGTCTTTAAACGTTATCAAGTTTTAGATTCCAAACCCTTTTCGTTCTCTCATTCACCCAACGATTTATCTCTATTAGTCGATCGACTCAGCAAGTTAGAATTGGAGATGGGTCAACGTCCTCATGTGGTTATGGAGGCTACTGGCAACTACTCCAAGCCTATTGCCGCTTTCTTTCAAGATGCTGGGTTCAAGGTGGTCGTTTTAAATCCTCTTCAGACTCACGCTGAGAAAAAGAAATCCGTTCGTAAAGTTAAGACTGACCCGATTGATGCGAATCGTATTGCTCAGGTTTACTACCTGAATCAATTTACCGAGGCCAAACCTCATATGGATTACATCTCGGAGTTGCAGAATCTTTGCCGCCAGTATGATGGGTTCAACACTCTATATATTGAGACTCAACTCCGGTTTCGTTCCGTTTTAGACCTTCTGTTTCCTAAGTTTGAGTCAGTATTTGCTCATTTATGTAGTCCTACTGCTTTGAGAGTCCTTTCTTCTTTTCCTTCTCCCAATGCTATTCTATCGGCTAGTAGGGACCAGATTATTAATTGTCTTAAGCCAGCAAAGATGGCGAAGAGCTGGTACGAGTTGAAAACGGATGCACTGATATCGGCTGCCAAGGAAAGTCTGCCTTTTAACCGCGCCCAACAGTCAAACTTACGGGTTTTAAGGATGTACATGGATCTCCTCAGATCCCAACAAAGTATTCTGACAGATATACGGGCTCAAATGGTCTACTGGGCAAACTTTTCCCTTGATTACCCTCTCCTTTGTTCAATTCCTGGCGTAGGAGAGGCTACAGCCACCACCATTCTCGCTGAGATTGGTGATATTAAGAGATTCCCGAGTTCTAAACAGTTGGTCGCTTTTGCAGGCATTGACCCCTCTGTCTTCGAATCGGGAAAGTTCAAATCGAGTCATAACAAGATTTCCAAGAGAGGGTCACCTTATCTTAGAAAGGCAATCTATCAAGCCACTGTAGCTGGAATTAGTAATAGAGCCAGTGGCCCTCTAAATATGATCCTTAGAAGTTTTTACCTTCGAAAAATAAACGAAGGCAAGCCTTCTAAAGTCGCAATCATTGCTACTTCTAACAAATTACTTAGGATAATTTTCGGTATTTTAGCTTCTCAGCAGCCATTTTCTGATCCAAAATAACTATTCTATGTGAACTTATGGATACCTTTTATTTACAGACCGTTTTTGTGCTTACTATTTGGTAGGTTAGCTTTGCTATACGCTTCTTTCTGGATAAACTTTTTAAAGAAACTTTTTCTTGACAACAATTAGCTGGTTTATATGTTGTTCGCAGCTTTTTAATTTTGCTGTTTACATATTTTTTGCTCAAGAATTCTGTCTAGTGTTGATTTTTGCTCTTTGTGAATCCTCATCCGCAATTTATACAATATCCCCTTATCTTTCCTCCTGACAAATAGTATAGTTGTAGCACTTGAACCCTGCTTCCATTCATAACTATCGATATCTTCCCACCTTAAAATCGTTCCATCATATACCAATCCATTATCCATAATGTACCTTCCCGAGAACCATATTAAATATAACGCAAACATGATCAGACCAGCACTCCATGGCAAAAAGTTTATTGATGGCGGAATTAATTTGTATTCTGCGAGAAAGAAGAAAATTGAAATACATGTAAAGATAACCTTAACTACAACCGAGGTACTCTTTAATTTTAAAACAGTACTACCTAATGATCTTTTGGACCTCTCAACAATAGAAATCATGACTATTAAGATTAATGTAACTACAAGTATATGTCCAATTACAGCAACTTTAAGTGTTATTAAACCTCCAATATGCAGAGCTATAATGATCGCACTAGATGTTAAGTAAGTTAATAAGGCAATGAAGAATGTCCACATACACAACTCCTCTTCTTTTCTCATAACCAATTCAGATTCAGTATTAAACAACTCCGATTTGCGAATGACATATAACGTCATAGAATTGTATCTGAAGTTGAGCAAGATATCCTTGATTCCATAGCCTCCCCTCATACTCAATTTCAGATACAATTTCGTTGAACGATGCCGCCACAGTATTCTATGGGAATTCAAATATACCAATCCCTATGAAAATTGACAGCTTACTCTTCTTTTTGCCTCAAATCTTATCAAGATACTTTATTTGGAAGAGTTTATTGAATTACTTCGCCATCTTATAACCCATTTCCTGTTTTTAACAAAGCATCCTTTAAAAAAGGACAGAATTATCCCAAGTTCTTGTCAAGTTTACGCTACAATAAAGTCTTTTGGCGGTGAATATGCCCTTGGTGTTATTCGTTCTTTTCTAGTCATTTTCCCTTGACAACAAATGGGGCATATTTCGATATCTATACCTTTGACTTTGAGAAGCAACTCTTTCCACGATAACGCCTTCGTTTCTAGGCTATCTCTATTAACTTCTAAGATATCTTGGCACTTCTTTAGCTTTATTTTCCTACTTCGATTGCTGAGGATTCCATAATGCCTAATCTTTACAAAGTTCAGAGGTAGCACGTGGAGTAAAAACCGACGAATAAATTCTTCTCCATTTATACTCATGACTTTGTTTTTACTCTGGTCGGCATAATCTTTCCACTTAAAGCTTACTTTAGTGTTCTCAACTTTTACAATCCGATCATTGGATATTGCTACTCTATGAGTATACCGCCCTAAATACTCCATGACCTTCATAGGGTTATCAAATGGCTCTTTACAGTAAACTACCCATTCTTTTTTGTACAAGCAGTCAATCAAACTCTTGAGTTCATTAGAATTAGTAAGTCTTTTTAGTTGTCCTTCAAATTGAATCCGCCCTTTTCGACAGGCTTCTTTAAAATAAGCCATAAACTTCCCCCGATAAACACGAGAGATCACCCTGATCGGAATAAGAAAATTCTTTCGTGCGTGTATCCATCGTTTCCCGTCTAAAGCCAGTCCGCCAGCAGGTACTATTGAATGAATATGCGGATGATCCATAAGGTTTTGACCCCAAGTATGCAGTATGGATATATGACCAATTTCTGCTCCTAAATACTTTCGCTCCCTTCCGAGCTCTATTAGTGCTTCTGAAGATGCTTTAAAGAGGAGATTGTAAAGTATCTTCTGATTCTGTAGGGCCAAAACATTTAAATCATTCGGTATAGTAAAGACTAAGTGAAAATATCCAACAGGCAGTAAATCTTTTTCCCGGTTTAACAGCCACTTTTCCCTTGCCATTCCCTGACATTTTGGACAATGTCTATTTCGACATGAGTTATATGAAATTCTTTTGTGTCCGCAATTGGTACATTCATCAACATGACCACCTAAGGCAGAGGTTCGGCAGCGCTCAATAGCATTCATGACTTTATGCATATGTCGGGTCAACTTATGAGCATGCCGATACCCTGGCCCAAATTCTCTAAAGATATTTGCTACCTCAGTCATTTGAGTCCCAACAATCCAGCGGACTTTTTATCTTAAGCAGGTTCTCTTGTTTAAGGTGAATATAGACCGACGTTGTCTTAGGCGAACTATGCCCCATTAGCCTTTGGATATAATAGATATCCGTACCGGCTTCCAACAAATGTGTAGCGAAGCTGTGTCTTAAAGAGTGAACGGTAACATTTTTGGTAATACCCGCTTTCGTTTTGTTATTCTCAAAAACCCTCTGAATGGTACGGGTTGTAATCGCTTTATTTGGCATACTGCCAGGAAAAAGCCAAGTATTAGGTCTATATTCCTCCCAGTACCTTCTTAAGAGTGTAAGGTTAGTCTCAGATAAAATAGTGTACCGATCCTTATTTCCTTTGCCTTGTTGCACCCTGATTTGCATTCGTCTGCTATCAATGTCTTCGACTCTCAAATAAGCTGTTTCACTTACTCTTAGTCCTGCTGCATAGGTCGTCATCAAAATGACACGATGTTTTAGATTCAATGTCGCATTCAATAGGGCTTTAATCTCTGAAGTATCGAGCACTTCAGGAAGTCGTTTACGATTCTTGGTTCGTGGAATTCTTATGCTATTCCAATTCCTTTTTAACGTAACTTGGTATAGAAATTTCAACGCACTATAGGCGCAATTAATATAGGAATCACTTCTCTTTAGAGTAATTAAATGGTGAAGATACTTCTTTATTTGATCTTCACCCAGCTTATCGGGAGATTTCTCAAAGTAACTGGCAAATCCTTCGACTTGCTTAATGTAAGACCTTACGGTCTTTGGACTATAACCCTTTAGCTCCAGGTCCGATTTCATTTGATTTCTTAACTGACTCATAATTAATCTCCTTTACAGGTTTTGGCTATTCTTACCTGCAGGAGATAACTGTAGACAAGATTGTTCCCATAAACTAAAAAAACTCCTATTAAAGAGCTACCGCGTAGCGGTTTAGTTCAACGTCTATTTCACGACACATGTCGCAAATCCCTTAATGTCATATGGGATTTGCGACATGTGTCGTATATATCCCCTTTATTTTCCCTGATTATTACCGTTCAAGCTAATCCAATCAAAGGGGCTTCTAATCCTTTGGATATCTTTTTCAGTCACATGTGTATAGATTTCAGTAGTCTTCGAATTCAAATGGCCTAATAATTCTTGGATATATCGCAAATCAGTTCCACTTTCCAAAAGATGCGTTGCAAAAGAATGCCTCAAAGAATGAACCGAAACATTTTTCCTAATTCCAGCCTTATCCCGTGCATTTTCAAATACTCTTTGTACGGTTCGTTCAGTAATATGATTATTTGGATTTTCGCCTGGAAACATCCAATCAATCACATGATAAGATGTCATGTAATCACGCAATACCCCAATTGCCCCTGTGGACAAAACTGTATAACGATCTTTCTTTCCTTTCCCTTGTCTTACATGTATTAACATCCTAGTATAATCAATATCGCTAATCTTTAAATTTACAACTTCACTTACCCTTAAACCTGCAGAATAAGTCAAAACTAAGAGTGTCCTGTGCTTTAAATTTCTAACTGGGTTCAAAATTTGAAGCACCTCATTCTGACTTAGAACATCTGGTAACTTATGCTCCTTTTTAGGCCTCGGTAATTGATTCACTCCTTCTTTAACATGTAGAATCTTTGTTAGTAAAAATTTCAGTGCGCTTAGAGTTTGGTTAACATACCCATGGGACTTGCCTTTCTCTTTTAATAAATAATACAAGAAGTCTCTGACGTCTTCATTCGTGGAATCGACTAAATCTTTATTAGAAAAAATTTGAAATCGTTGGATTTGTCCCAAATAGGCTGTAATCGTATTCTCACTATAACCGCGAAGGGCAAGTTCCTTATGAGTCTTAAGCAGAACTTCACTTGTTCTGTCAGAAATAAAATCCAAAGAATCATTTTTATGTAAAAAATCTAATGGAGTTTTACTAGAAGAAGGAGGATTACTAACTCTTTCAAAGTTGGTAGATTTGAGCGAAACTACCTTAAATACCTAGTGTTTCTTCCGAATATGGTACACACCAATATCTTTCCGCCGGATTCCAGCGTCTTCCCTTGATTGTTTTTATCTTACTTAAATCCTCTTGTGAAAAGGGGCCATTAAAACGATCCGAAGCTCTGAATCACCTATATTTTGGATCAAAATAGGCAAGTAGTATCTTCCCCTTTCTCCATAGAAGAGTAACGAGTAGGAATTCAACATAAACATCTCAATTCCTTTATTATTTGTAATAATTAGATTATTTTTCCTTTCAGGAATTGAGCCATTTTAACCGGAATAACTAGCTCTAACTAAGAATTGTCCTTAGCCCCATGTGGAGCGGCTATTTTCCAGTATTGCCAACAGGACGATATCCTTGAATATGTTGAACCAAATGAACTGAAATTACCATGAATCGTAGTGGGATCTCCTTTATACTCCAGCACCGTTTGTTTATGGGCCCCGCCGTCATAACGGTTAACCCCCTTATCATCGGTCCAAAACTGGTTATAGTAATTAATGATCACTTTCCCTTTCCAGTTATCCCCTTCCCCTTGGTACAATCTGTTCCCCTCCGTTCAGTTTGTAAAAGACAGCCTTTCCTATATTTAAAAGCACCCCGTTCAGCTCTTTGACCTGATAAATCCCCGGCTCCACCTGCCCCATTTTATACTCCTCAGGATTCACACCGGAAGCGGAGTTCAGAGACAACCCCGCCTGTTTCAGGGTTTGAGCAACATCTTTAACCGTTAAGTTATCTTTTTTCACCACACTGCCGGCTTCAAAGCTTAAAACGCCAATCCCAGCCCCGAGAAGGATGAGGGCCAACGCCATGACCCCTGAAATTTTCAAGCGCTTCGACCATTTCTTAAAGGTATCCGCCTCGGGCAAGGCTTCTTTCAGGTCGGGCAGTACAGGACCTGGAGCACATCTTTATCATTGTAAAAATATAATCCCGCCAGCTTGGGGTTTCCTTTGACCCAGCAGATATAGCTGTTATTCTGTACCGGGGACAAATCCTCACTCCCATTGTCATAGACCGCCTTAGCCTTTTGAATATCTACGGGAACAACAGTATCGGAATCAGCAAGCCATTTGCTTTGATCCGTGCAGCCGAAAGTAATGGTTATAACCCTCGGACCGGAAGGTTTGTACTGAATAGCCAGGACTTAAAGGAATCTCTCCGTCGCATTTGCCGATCAAGTTTAGATCATGGTCCAGAACCAACAAACTGATACCAGACTGCCCCATTTTCCCTTCATTCATGATTAAAGCCAAGAGCAGGTCGTCCTGGGGAATGACGGATTGCGGGATAAGTTTTGACGATATCAGCACCCCCTGTTTTCTGGAGACAGTTTCCGGGAATTCCCTTCCAATCAGGCTCTCTAACTCCTCTTTTTGCTTCCTTCCTGCTTGATTCAGGCCGCTGATTTTGCCTTTAACCTGAAAATAATCGGCCAGGTTATAAGTGCTCTCCAACGTTTTCCCTTGCTGATCCGTATTGGAAATATCAATCTCCAGATTCTTTAATTTTTCGCGGATTTCCTGGGGCGTGACGTTTCGGGTGTATAAGGTTGATTCCAGCAAATAGTATACATCCTCCACTTTAGGGTCCATGGATTCTGAACGGCCGAACCAGTAGACATCGGAGGTAAACAAGTCTTGGAGATCCCGGGAGGTCGGAAAACTGATGCTGCGGTTTGGGACCCCATGTGTGTCCAGTCTTATAGTTAACTTCTTAAAATCCTGAATGGTTGGGTTATAAATCTCACCGGTCCCGACACGCAGGTAGTCCTCGTCTGTCAGGTCTTGCAGCAGGACCGTAACCTTTATGTCCGGCTTATTTCCGGCCTTACATCCTACCAGCGTGCCTGCTGCTGCCAGGCAAATCGTCAGGATGAAGAGCGCCAGGAGTCCTTTCTGTTTCTTGCGGATATCGAAAATGTTCACAAACCGCTCTTTGATGGCCTTGGTGCCGGGCAAAAAATGAGTGGATAAGGCCGGAGCCTTTGGGGACTTTTTAATGATAGCCGCCATCATGGTATCACTGTAACACCCTCGCTCTTCCCAGTTCAGACCGGCGATTATAGCGTCGTCACAGGAAATTTCAAGGTCTTTGTTGGACCGGCGTACCATCAGCCAGACCAGCGGATTAAACCAATGGACCATGTTGGCTGCCAGGATCAAAAGTTTATAGGGAATATCGTGCCGCTTGTGGTGAATGAGCTCATGTTTGAGGATAAAAAACCAATCACTTTCGGTATACTCCTCATGAGGAAGCACGATCAGCGGCCGGAAAACCCCGGTTAAGAGGGGGCTGTTGATGGGGGGGCAGACTATAAGCTGAACAGCGGAGGTGATCTTCAATTCTTCTTTGAGTTTAGCCATCATGTCATAGGCATTAGATGAAGTGACAGGCCTGCTCCAACGGCGGATAAAGCGGCGGAAACGACCATAGGCAGCAAGCTGCCAGAGAAGGAACAGTACCATACCCGTCGCCCAAAGACCGGAGAGCAGTTTTAACCCCATCACCTTGTTATTTTCCCTGTCCTCAGGGGTTAGGGGGGCGACACTAAGAGAAGCGGGGCCGGCTGCCTGGGGATGAGTCTCCCCTGATTGCACGGAAACCGGGCTGAATTGAGTGACTTCCCCAGGCATTTGAATTTGCACAGGAGCCGCCGGTAAGCTGGGATTGATGGGGACCAACAGCCTGACGGCTAAAATCAGCCAGACCCAATAACGCCACTTGGCAATGTAGCGGCGATTCAGTACAGGACCGAGCAGGAATAAAAAGATCAGGGCAAAGGAAACCCCAAAGGTGATCTCTAAAATGTTGGCCGTCAGTTCAGGGAGTATTTCCATCCTTTCCATCCCTCCTTTTCAAATCATCCAGCAGGCACTGAAGCTCGTCGATTTCCGCAGGAGTGAGAGAATCACGGCGGCACAGAGAAACCACAAAATTTTTCAACGAACTTCCGTACAGCTTACTCAGCATGGTTTTGCTTTCAAACTCCAGGTACTCTTCTTCCCCGACAAGGGGGGTATAATAATTGGTCTTTCCTCTCCGTTCGCAAGACAAAAAGCCTTTTTCCAACAAGCGGGACAGATAGGTATTGATGGTGTTGCCGGCCCATCCCTTATTCTTCAGCTTTTCCTCTAGAAACGAACGGGTGACGTCTTCCTTCGCCGTCCATAAGGCCATCATGACTTCAAGTTCGCTATCAGGCAGGCGTTTATATTTCATACGCAACTCCTTCTACTTCAAATGTAGTTGATCATAATTATATATTACATTTGTAGTAGGTTTTGTCAAGAGTCCTTCCCTCATTCCTGTTTAAAATTTGGCTATTTAAGGATCTTACTAATCTAGCTTAGCAAGGCTCAAATAGCCAAATTTACAAAAACGGTGTGTTTGCAATAGGTTCTCACCTACGGTCACAAAATTTCCGTTATTTCTTAAGTTCAATCTTAATCTTAAAATCCTCCATAAAATCCATATGGGTAAACTGAGATGTACTGACACTGTACCCTTGACTTAAGTCCAAGGCCGGAAATACCATGGTAAAGTCATTCGGGTGATTTTCATCCCTCCTGATATCATATCGTTGAGGATGGATATATTCCCCGGCGGTATTTTTTAGATACAAGTTAGTTCCCTGAAAATAAGGCGCTTTGCCCTCAGCCGTATAACGGACCACCGTTTCTCCCTTCTCTGTGGTGATATCTTTAATGATTAACTTCCCCATCTTCCCTTGAGAAAGCTCCAGCGGATAATTGCCATCAATTGATTGGAGGCTTTCGGGAGGCTTCTCTGTGTCTGCACTATCGCCGCTGATAACCGGAAACCTGCAGGGAACGATCGTAAGAGAGCGGGGAATGGTTTTAACTGCCTGGAATTTTGCTGTCCCCTGGAAATCCTTACCGTAAGGAGCCTCATTGCCACCGAAAGTGCCGCCTCCCGAGGAGAGCTCTATTCCCTGGTCATCAAAAACAAACCACCTATAAACGACGGTATCCATGGCTTTTGTTGCGGCGTTTTGGTCTTTGTAGTTTCCGCTGAAATAAATCGTACTGTCAATCGGTGTAAGTACTATCTTATCTACCGTCACCAGGCCTTCCGGCAAATCCACCTGATTGTTGGTCTTAAATACCCTGGTCTTCTGGACCAGTTCAGTTTTAGATACCGTGAAGGAAAAATCCCAATGACCTTTCACACCCATAAACTGGTCAATATTTAAATCAATTTTCACTAAATCCGAAGCCGACGGAGAATGATAAGTTATTCTGGCAACGCCAACATAGGTTGTCTCGTCAAGATAATCTCCGGTAATGCCGCCTCCTTCAGGCGGACTGCCATTAATTAGTAGCCCTCCTAGCATGATATTGGTTTCAGCCAGCTTCAAATTCTCATTTCGGCTGTCACTTTTGATGGTATACCCTAAAATCAGGGTGGAATCATCAGCCAAAGCTTCATTGATGGTCAGAGTTATGCCGTTATCGGTGACGCTCTTGTCCACCAGCTGGGAATAAGGAATATATTCTTGGCAGGTTCCGAATTTATCATTGAATATCTCAAATATCGAATGAAGAACCGGTATATTCCTAGCTAAGGCCGGAGACACCGTCCCGGCTCCTATCAATATAATAAGCAATACAGCTGCAGCAATTAAACTTCTTTTTACGCTCTTCAGATAGTTTTTGTTCCTGACTTCTTTCAACACATTTTTCCTGATCTTATCTTTAAGAATTTCCGGCATCTCATCAGTCACTGGCTCCCATTCGCTTTGATCAAACCTGACTTCATTCAACAGCCGATAGATATCCTTTTCTTCCAGCTTTAAATTCCGGTGATTCATCAGAGCCTCTCTCCCTTCGCGACCAGTTTTTGCTTTAAAAACTTCCGGCCCCTGGAAAGCCTTTGATCGACGACATTCCTGTCCACAGAAAATGTCCTGGCAATATTTTTGATATCTTCACCAAGAAAGTAACGCCGGATGAATATCTCCCTGTCCTGGTCATTCATCTCCCGAATAGCCGCCAAAAGCTCCTTCCTGTTTTCTTTAGATACCAGAATATTTTCCGGGGTAAGCTCAGCAGATAATTCCCTGTCGGTAGTCCATTCTACAGAATCCCGTTTACTTAGCTTCCTCTGATAATCAATGGCCTTATATTTGGAGACGGCAGCAAGCCAGCTTTGGAAATCGCCTTTGGTCTCGTCAAAACTTGCCATGTTGTTCCAAACGGATAAAAAAACATCATTCAGACATTCTTCAACATAAGAGTTGCCGAAGCCAGCCTGAAGTACTTTGCGCACAATACTGTAAACCAGGTTCCCATAGGCTTCAATGGCAAATTCCAGTGCCCTTCTGTTTTTCTTTTTCAATTGAGCCACAAAATTGGTATCATTGATCTCCACATCTTCCCTCCACCTTCATCCATTCTTTAAGAAGCTCTCACCAGTTAATACGAAGTGCCTTAGATTTTCTGACATAAATATTATATATTTTCCGCCTGAACTCCTCCGATTTCTGAGTGTAGATGGTGACGGAAAAAATTAATAAGCCGCCATTCATATGGCGGCAAAGAAAGGGGCTATATTTATTTCGTGGCTTCAAATCCAACGGACCATGCCCCTTAATTCAGAACGACCATGGATGGGAGTCCTTTTGCCTTATATCTTTCCTGTTTCACTGAATGATTTATCAGTTATTTATAGAGATAATCATCAGTTTTGAGGGAACTCCAGTAGTAACCACTTCACTAATCCAAAGATTGTACTTACCGTTACCAAACATGATTCCTTGATAATTAGCAAACAAATATTTTGTAACAGTATTACTAATTACTTGTTTGAAATTCGCATTAATGATTTGGTCATATTTCGAAATAAAATCATCCTTGGTTTGTATTCCCGCAACTTTCCCATTTACCTTTATATTTATCGGATACGCAATTTGTTCAGCTAGTTCCTCTTTGTTGTTATTAATTACATAACTTTGGATTTGCGTTACAAAATCCTCTACAGCTTGGTCTCCTTCGGGTACTCCATACCGTTTCCCGTATTCAACTTCAGGAAGATTGCTGGCAAGGTCTAAGGCAAAGGGATAAGTCTTTTTGCCGTCCGGACTAGCCCAAGTGCCTTGAATTCTATCAAGGGTGTTCATAGTGCCCCGGAAGATGCCTGTATTTTTGCCTTGAAAATCGTATTCATAAAGAACTATTTCATTGTTCCCAGCTTTCCCTTTAAGATTAATTTCCTTTTTCTCCTTCTCATAAAAATAACTTCCAACTATATCTTGACCTGAAGGGTAGATACTCATTTGGATGTGTATGTTGTTATTTATAGTGCCCTTGTAATCATAGTACCCTTTTTCAAATTGATTTTTGCCGGTATCTACGTTGTCACCGATATTCGAATTTTCTTCAACCGTTTTATTGTCTGAAGTAATTGGAATAGTCGTTTCAGCAGTTGTTCTGGCTTGAGTTGATGAAGCAGAGAGCGCTGTTTCAAGGTTATTTTGAGTGAATTCAAACCAAACAGCATCCTTTTTTTCATCTTCCTCTTTGAGGAAAGAGTTATATGTTTCCTCTGTAACAGGCTTGTTATCAATGAAGTATTGATCTGTTTTATTTGCATCATAATAGCCTAAATTTTCAGTTTCACAGGCATCGGGTTTGAATTTTAATTGGCCAATTCCGTTATTAAACGCACTATTTGACCAGCCAAATGTCCCATCAATTTTAATATTTTCTAATTGTCTGTACGACCGAATATATCCATAAACCTCCCCATTCATATAATGTAAAACCTCATAAAAATCATTCTCCTTTAGTTCAAGAACAACTTCTGGTATTTTATCACCATCCACATCAAGCACGGTAAAGTTCGTTACTTTAAATTGAATTCCAAAAAGCTCTTCATTCGTTAAAAAATCATTCAAATATACCTTTTTCTTACTATCTGTGCTGTAAAATTCAGTATTGTTTTGTAATACTGTCTTATATGCTTCCATTGCTGGATTCAGATTGTTTCCAGATAGGGCTTGGGTCTTTGAACTTTCTATTTTGCTGTCTGAAGAATTGGAACAAGCAGTAGTTGTAATGCTTAATAGAACCAAAAGAAATATACTTATAATTTTACATTTCATCTAAATCATTCCTTTAATTAAAAATCAAACAAATAGCGAACAACTGCAATAATTAAACTCTTCTTAACCTAGGTGCAAAAATGCCCTTCTATATTTTGTATTTCCTATAAATATGTCGATAAGCGATGATCAATATAATTAATCCCAAAGTGCAATTAATAATAATTGCTACTCCTATAGCATTCCGGAAAACTAATCCCAGCATTGCTGCTAATACATATGCAGAGCCATATACTATCCACATAATCCCATTTGCTCTGTTATATGCCCTTACATTTGATATTTCTGCTGCCTTAACCTCCGTTCCAGACCAGAAATGCATAGGTGATTTCTTGTTTAAAGCAAATATTCCTATTCCAATAAAAACAATAGCACAAAACAATACAACAACTGTAGCTATTATTATTCCACCCAATTTCTACACCTCCAATATCTAGTTTCGAGCCAACATTATTCTAAATAAAGCAGTTAAACTTTTGTCATAAAAGCACTTCTGTCTTTCAAGGACACAACTTCTGAAACGTATCCATCTAAGATTATATGCTCGATGAAAGATATCCCACATTTTTCCTCTTGTCTATTCAAACGGATCACTTATCCGTGTTTTATTATCTGACGTCTGTCGCTTGCATCTATCTATCACAATTATGATATAATATTACCAACAATAATGATAGGACGGTGTTATCTATGCCTGTAATAAAACCAATTTCTGATTTAAGAAATAACTTTAACGAGATATCCGAAATTTGTCATAAGGAGAGCGAACCCGTTTTTATTACAAAGAATGGTCAAGGCGACCTAGTTGTGATGAGCATGGCTCTTTATGAAAAACAACAGGCATTACTGGATCTCTATCAAAAACTAGGTGAAGCTGAAGTACAAAGTGCTGCAGGTATGCCACGAATCTCTCATAAAGAACTTATGAGTAAATTGAGGAATCAGGTCAATGAGCAATAAGTTTCGAATTGAGTATCTACCCATTGCTGAAAAAGATCTAACTGAAATCCTAGAATATATCCAAATTGACAACCCGACCGCCGCTCTAACTTTATTGAATGAAATAGATAAGGCTATATCTGAATTGTCCTATTTTCCGTATATGGGAAGTGCTCCTAAGGACCAAAGACTTATCCTTCTCAATTATAGAATGCTGATAGTGGCTAACTATTTAGTGTTCTATGTTGTTCTTGATGGAGAAGAGGTTGTTGAAATCCGGAGAATTTTACACGGAAAAAGAAAATATGACTTTTTAACCTAACTCCAAAAGACAGATGTCAGAGTCACGGTAGACGCGCCGGTTACCCGGCGCACCCCGCACAGAATCCCGGCGTGGCTAGACCTTGCCCAACAAGGGCTTTCACCTTGCAAGAAGTACCAAGCTTTGCTTGGCGCACTAACGTTCTGGGTGTTCCCGTAGCGTCATACTATATCCATATTTACTAAGTTACGGGAACACCCTGTTCGTATTATAGGTTCATAACCAGTTCAATCTGGGTATGGATCTTTTTTCTTTTGTATTCCTTTATACTTAAGAAAACTGGGTTAGAACGTACACTCTGTTGGGACCTAGATCCCGTCGCATAAACTGTTCAGGCCCTCTTTGACACCTTTACCTCGATTGAGCTGGTTGGGCTTCGAGCCCGTATCACAACGCGAACCTAAGGATTGATGTTTAAAGATGGACCCAGATAAAGAGGAGGTTTTTCATGTTTGATGTTCCAGTCTTGAGTATTGATGTTTCCAAGTCCAAAAGTGTGGCTGCTGTCTTTAAACGTTATCAAGTTTTAGATTCCAAACCCTTTTCGTTCTCTCATTCACCCAACGATTTATCTCTATTAGTCGATCGACTCAGCAAGTTAGAATTGGAGATGGGTCAACGTCCTCATGTGGTTATGGAGGCTACTGGCAACTACTCCAAGCCTATTGCCGCTTTCTTTCAAGATGCTGGGTTCAAGGTGGTCGTTTTAAATCCTCTTCAGACTCACGCTGAGAAAAAGAAATCCGTTCGTAAAGTTAAGACTGACCCGATTGATGCGAATCGTATTGCTCAGGTTTACTACCTGAATCAATTTACCGAGGCCAAACCTCATATGGATTACATCTCGGAGTTGCAGAATCTTTGCCGCCAGTATGATGGGTTCAACACTCTATATATTGAGACTCAACTCCGGTTTCGTTCCGTTTTAGACCTTCTGTTTCCTAAGTTTGAGTCAGTATTTGCTCATTTATGTAGTCCTACTGCTTTGAGAGTCCTTTCTTCTTTTCCTTCTCCCAATGCTATTCTATCGGCTAGTAGGGACCAGATTATTAATTGTCTTAAGCCAGCAAAGATGGCGAAGAGCTGGTACGAGTTGAAAACGGATGCACTGATATCGGCTGCCAAGGAAAGTCTGCCTTTTAACCGCGCCCAACAGTCAAACTTACGGGTTTTAAGGATGTACATGGATCTCCTCAGATCCCAACAAAGTATTCTGACAGATATACGGGCTCAAATGGTCTACTGGGCAAACTTTTCCCTTGATTACCCTCTCCTTTGTTCAATTCCTGGCGTAGGAGAGGCTACAGCCACCACCATTCTCGCTGAGATTGGTGATATTAAGAGATTCCCGAGTTCTAAACAGTTGGTCGCTTTTGCAGGCATTGACCCCTCTGTCTTCGAATCGGGAAAGTTCAAATCGAGTCATAACAAGATTTCCAAGAGAGGGTCACCTTATCTTAGAAAGGCAATCTATCAAGCCACTGTAGCTGGAATTAGTAATAGAGCCAGTGGCCCTCTAAATATGATCCTTAGAAGTTTTTACCTTCGAAAAATAAACGAAGGCAAGCCTTCTAAAGTCGCAATCATTGCTACTTCTAACAAATTACTTAGGATAATTTTCGGTATTTTAGCTTCTCAGCAGCCATTTTCTGATCCAAAATAACTATTCTATGTGAACTTATGGATACCTTTTATCTACAGACCGTTTTTGTGCTTACTATTTGGTAGGTTAGCTTTGCTATACGCTTCTTTCTGGATAAACTTTTTAAAGAAACTTTTTCTTGACAACAATTAGCTGGTTTCTACGGCGTGTCGTGCCGCCAGACTCTGACAGTGCCATGGACGGCGATGCCTTAAATTTCACCAGCAATGACACTAAGACACAAACTAAGAAGAATGCGACATAATGTACTTATCCCTAACCTTGACCCATGTCATCAATTAACCACGGTGCATTATCACTTTCTCTAATCAAAGTTAAACTTTCAGTTTGGATTCCACTTGGCCATGGTGAAGCCCATTTGCTATATAAAGATACATAAGTGACTTTGTACGCCACAACATTGCTCGGGTTAACTCCGTTTACTGACCCATGACCACACCCCAAATAAGCATTAACTGTGGTCATATCGTTATTTCCAATACTCACAAGCTTTATAAATATTAGATTATCCAAACCAAAATCCACATTAGATTGGTCATGCCATTTAGTTAATGTGGTTGACAAACCCTGCCTATTTTTCTCATTGTAGAATTTAAAGTAGTTTTCTATTACTTGTTTAGGTTGTAATGAATTATTAGTGTAGATAGGAACGCTTTCAAAACCAAATCTCATCAAAGTAAAAACAAATAAACTTATAAGTCCAAGGATTACTAAAATTTTTTTCATGTTGAACCCTCATTTCTAAACTAACACATAGAATCTTGTCCAATGCCAATTGATTTTAGATTTATTTAAATCCCTCTCAGATGTTAATTTAATCTTTATACCCCACCTACAATAACGTAATATCTTGTTACTTAGAAGAAATACAACAAATTCCTTTTCCGCGCTAAGTTTCTTTAACTCACATTTTGTTATTTTGCTAAAGATCCAAAACGATCAAGTGAAATAAAACTTATTGTTTTTCAGGATAAGGCATTTTTGTAATTATAATTGGAGTACTTAAATCAACATTCGGCAGTTGTTGTGGGCCACTTTATCTGGCGTTGACAAAGCCTTTTTGGCCTCTGGCGGCAAAGGTTCGGATATAGAATTTCTGGTAATAACTTTTCGTTTTAACTGTCCGCTTCCTGCAGAGTAAGCACTTTGTTCCTTTTCTTTTACACTTAATTCTGTATTGCTAAATACCTTCCTGGTCTAATTGTTCAAAAACAAACCATTTTGTTCCATGGAGCCGGCCGGGCTTGTCCTGAAATTCGGATACGAATCCGAATTTGAAATTAGACTGAGCAATTGTTGACCGTCAGTCAGGGAGTATTTCCATCCTCTCCACCCTACTTTTCAAATCCTCCAGCAGGCACTGAAGTAAGACTCAAATAGCCGAATTTTCAAAAACGGTGGTTTGCAAGAGGTTCTCATACGAAGCACTTTAGATTTTCTGACAATTCTTTTTAGCTATATCCATAGCAGGTTTCTCGCTGACTAAACCAGGACCAACCATACCGACCTGGAACTTGATTATGGTAAATATCAAGACGCATATCGTCATGATAAAAAGAGCAGTACCCAGGAACGAAAAGATTACGTCACTACTTGATCCCATACAATTTGCCCATGAATAAAATCGTTCCTGTTTCATCATCCGCAATGATAAATACGAATGGTCGGTCGGCACTAAAGGTCAAAGGGTTAGCCATAAGCGCCTGCTTCATTTCCACAACCGTCGACGCTGCAGCTTCACTGCCTTCTTCATTGACCTCGATGATCGCTTTATGCAGCACTCTACTGATGAAAATATTAGCGCCGATACCGGAAAAATCGGCTTTACCTGTAAAAGCTTCCCCCATTCCCAAAGCGGTCAGGCTGCCGGTTAAATTCTTGATTCCATACTCTAATTTGAAACGCGGCAACTGCAAATGTACCTCATCCCTCTTGGCAATGCTGTCTTGGATAGCCTGCCACCGGTCAGGATCCAGGGTTGCGATAAAATCATTAATCGATACATCTTTCTCCGGTAGAATACAGTACATGGCCATTTTCCCGCTTCCGTACGGGAGACGGACAGCTTGAAACCCATTTCCCTGTCCGTATTCAACGGTTCCGGTTCTTTTCATCATCATGACTTGGTCGGTATTGCCGTTTCCTGCTTCAAATTGAGTCTTGAAGGTATTATGAGGATCAAATTGTTTGGCCCAATCCCCTTTGAAATAGATGGCATTAATCAGGTACATGATGACATCCGAGGGTATTGGGGAACTAATCATCTTGTCAATCTTTTTATTGGTAGCCTCGGATATCCACTGATTGATTTGATCCGGGGCATTTTCTTGGTTAAAGTCAAGTGACCGGACAGAGTCGTTAAAAAAATCCCGGTTTGCCTGCAAGAAATCTTGTTTGATGTTTTCTCCTTCCCTCACCCAGAGGGAATTGCTGATATTGAGCTGAACCTTAGCATCCAACCTGTTTAAATAAGGGATTAGATTCTTGTAGCTATCATTGAGTTTCGCCTCATCGATTCCGATATATCCTAAGGTTTTGGCCATAGCCTCCTTCGTTGACGCAGCTGCTCCCTGGTAAGTCATTGTTAAAGCGGTGGATATGCTGAAGGGCGAGATAAAAATATTCTGCTTTCCGTCTTCTTTGTCTAACTGCTTAAAGATATTGAACGCAAAACGGTTATTAGCGTTGATAACGTCCTGACTGATTTTCGTACTCTCAACGGAATTGTTTTGAATAGTATTTTGATTAACATTTTCAGTATCATTTTTTTCAATGTCATTGTTCTGAACGATACTGTTCTGATCTGATTGAACGGTCTGAGAGGGCTGAACTGAGCATCCGGCCAACAACCCCAAAGTCAGGGCGATGCAAAGCAGGAAACTAAACCTTTTCTTCATTCGATCATCCCCTATAGCCTTTAATTTCTATATAGAATAGTTTTTCTAAGATGTATGACGATAATTTAGAAGCTTCTCTGACGGAGGCTTTTGGGCAATTCGAGAATCAAATTGAAAAGAATAAGAACACCGCAGCAAAACTGGATTGGCAGGAGGTGAAGCGTAATAGCTCATCTTGATTGGGATAAAACCGTATAGCCTAACCATCCCATAATACCGATATAAGGTAAGGTAGAAACGGTTACCATTCCCGACCCGGGGTCTCCATACCTCTAGGATAAAGAATATTATAATGATCAAGCGACAGGTCCGAAGCAGCTGTAGTCGGAGTAAAGACAAATTCAAGCTTAAATTCCGGTCCTGCCAAATAACCGAGAATCATTTGCCCGTCAAACTCATTGTCATAAGCAGGCGGAGCAGCCATCGGCGGAGTGGCCAACACATCTTTAACCTCCTCCGGTGATATGCTCTTCAAGCCGTGCTCAAAGGACCGGATTTCAAATATCTGCCCTTGTTTATTAAAGCCGAGGACAGTATGGTGACTCGCATACGTAGCGTAAGTACCGTTAGCCGCTTCTATATATACTGTAGAATCAGGCTTCCCCCAGGCTCTCTCCACATCTGCGATCCGGCTTGTTTTAACCGAAAAATGATTGTTATCAGCCAATTCACCCCCGAAAGCGAACCAAGCTATATTTAACAAGAACAAGGTTGATGAATCGGCCTCCTGTATAGGCTGCTCAGGCTGAGTAATTTCCAGAGGATGACCGTCCAATATGGATTCCACCTCCTGGACACCAGCCAAAACAGCATAATTGTAGCGGGCCGGCAGGGCAAAAACATAGCTGTTGTTGCGGCCCAGTTCGCTTGGATCTATTGGCGCAGGACCGATATGGTATTTTCCCTGCTGGAGTGAATTCCACTGGTCAAGAGTAAAGATCATGATCGGAATATCCTGACGCGGGCTTTCCGAAGTCCAGCGGGGATCGCGGATGGAAATCTGGGAACCAATCGTTGTATACCGGCCGGTTTTGACCTCATTGCCTTCCCATCTGCCATTAATAATCGTATAATTTCCCATTCTGGCGGCAGGACAAAGCTAAAGCCATACTGGGTATTCTGATAGCGGACTGGGACCGGGCCGTCAGGGGAAGACTCAGCTGCAGAGCAACCTGCCAAAAACATGAAAACCAGAGCTGCCACGATAAATTTCAATGAGATTTTCAAACCTGTAGAAATTTGTTTTTCAGGTTCAGTCATCATTAACTCTCCCTTTAATCAAGGAATCACACAATCTTTGCCATTGATACCTTTAACCGATATATCGTAGAACAAAGGTATGTTTACGCCCCTGTTTCCCCATCCGTCAATTCATCAACCTTGGTGATTTTCCAGATCCCATCCTCTTGAACCAGAGAAAATACCAAAGCAAAGACCGAACCGGAATCGCCGTCAGCGCGGACGATCTTTTCCTGCCCCCCGATATCCGCTGTGGCTGTGCTGCCGTTCACCATCACAATAGGATCCTGGAAAGTCACAAAATAATCTTTAACTCCCAGGGGACTCCAAACTTGGAGCTTACGCCGCCAGTCATTAATTCCGTCCCCGTTCCGGCCGGTCGGCTGGAGATCCCCGTATTTTTTCGTCATCATACTCAGATCGTTGCTCTTTAAAGCCTGACCATAGGTTGCGTAATAGTCCCGGACAGCGGCCAGGATTTGTGTTTCAGTACTGTTGGCAGCCGGTTGGGGCAGGTTGTCCGGATCAATGTTCAAGACCGCATCCTCTTGCCTGATCCCCAGTCTGGTGATTTTCAAAGCGGTGCCCGCCGGAAAATCGGCTTCGCCGGGTGCCGGTACGCCGGCATTTAACACCAGTTCCTGATCCTGCCCGACCGGGCTGGGCGAACTGTCTTTCAATACAGGATTGGGTCTCTTATAATGATCGCCCTTTTGATAGAACCCGGCGTCAATAGCCCCGTCTACCAGCTTGCCGGTTTGGTCCTGGATACGGTAACTTAAGATCCAGGTCCCCTTGTCCTTGCCGGGTTTTAGAGTCTTTAGCTCAATAGTGTCATTATGGACCGAAACTTTCCGGTTGATCTCCAGTTGATCGGTGACCCCGTCTAAAGGGATGATTTCATTGAGGTTATAATAGCCGTAAATATCCGTCAGTTTGAGCTGGGGCATACCTGCCGTTACTCTGTCGAAATAAGCATGGCCGACACAAGCTTTTCCGTCTAGCGACCTTCTATAGGAAAGAGTGGAATCAAAAGGATAAGACAGGTGCGGCTCAATATTTTGACCACCGGCAGACAGAAATAAAATCTGCGGATAGCTTTGATGATAAGAACCAAATAACCAGCCGCTCTCGATTCCGTCGTAGTCACCTGAAACTGTGAGCTGGTACTGCAAACCGGTTTCGCTAACCCCATTTTCAATGGATTTGATGTCCAACCGGTACCCTTTCTTCTCCAGGGTCGCCGGGGCGATGTATTCGCTTAGGGTTTTGGAGTCAACCAGGTGAAAAGGGATATCTTTTAAGGTCAGGTTGACATTACCGCCATAGCCCACCGGACCGCCGAAGAATTCCAGGCGTAAAGCGGAGGGAGCCTTCTCTATGGCGTCAAAGGTCAGCAAAGTCTTACCATCAGGCAGTTTTTGGGTCATGTTACAGCGCCCCAAGTCCTGGTCCTGATCTCCAAAGAGATCCACGGTGAGAGAATCCATAGATCCTTTGGTTTCTCCTGCGACGGCGGCAATCATAAAGGTGTGGGTTTTATCCAGCAGTATTTTTTCGATGGACACTTGAGTCCCCTTGCAGTCCACCGAACGGTTGACCGCGATAAACTGCCCTTCCTGTTCAGCCAGGGTAAACCTGTCGGGTTTCTCCTTTGGCTGAACCTGAACCGACTGGGCCGAACAGCCGACTGTTAAAGTTAAAAAAATCAGGAGTAAAAAGAGAAAAGATATCCTTCCTCCAGGGGCCTTTTTGATCGGCCGCGTTATAGACCGGACAATAGTGTTCATATTCATCCTCCCCATGGCGCCTTCGCTATTAGCTCTTTATTTCAGCCGGCGGAATCTAAGATTGTCCAAACATAACACTATGCTTGCCTTTCTTTATTTTCTTGTTTCCTCTGCCGGCTTATTAATTCGTCCAAAGTCAGGGCGTTTGCATAGTGTCTCTCCACATACATCTAAGCAAGTTACGCCAAACACCTTGATAGGCCACGGACTCCGCCTAGTCAATTTTCGGATATATGAGATACTTCTCTTCTACCCAAAAATCCCATCCACCTGGAGACATTAAGTAAACAAAAGAGCCTTCTCTTTTCAGAATTCTACCTCTTACATCATTAGTAATTTTAGTTGAAGATGCATCACTTATCTTATTAAATTCATCGACTTCATAGATTGGCGTACCTTTCTTAAGTGAGATATCTCCCTGCACCTGCCCAATATTAGCTTTTGTTAATTTAATAGTTTCAGATTCTGGAATCCAACCCTTAGAATTAATTGGCGTGTCATACACTGGAATTGATACATATAACCACAACTGTTTATCTTGGCATTGGGCCGCATCTAATACTTGAATAACTGTGTTTGGTTCAATTATGTGCAATTTTGTCAGACCTTGAATTGGAAGAGCATAAATTTGAGATTCTTTTGGTACAAGCCTTTGTTTATCTTTATAATCTTCAAAGAGTATCGATAATGAGTTGATTTTATCTAATTCCATCTGAAAATCTTTATTTTTATCTTCTAAGGATTGAATTTTATTATTTAAGTCTGTCTGATCAGAGCAACCAGTTACTGAGGCAACAATACTTAGACAAATAAGCAAGACTAATAATGATTTTCTCAAAAAATTCTCTCCTCCCTAGTGACAACCCTGAAGTGTCTATCGCCAAACTTATTAATTAATTCTTCTGTCAAAAAATCCGATCGCACTGATCATAAAATAAATTGTCAGTCTGATCATTCCAAGCAGAACAATCAAATAAACAATGGATAAAAATATTTCACCGGTTATTTTGAGAACCAGGCGAAATCATCATGCCAAACATAACCGTAATAACCGAACAGGTCTTTACTCCAATCCGGGAACGGGCCAATAATTCTTTGCGCTTTTTCACTTTTGACTTCAACCAGCCATAAGGAATTGTCCCGGATATATAGAATGGCACTTCCATCTTGGCTCCAGGACGGCTGATAAATACCGCCGCCAGCCGCTTTAAGCGGATGGGCACCGGAACCGTCACTGTTTTCCAGCCACAGCCTCCGGGTAGCAACCCACTCTGCAAGTTGGCCGGGTTCCTTGAATCCTCCTGTCTCTTTGCCAAGGTTTTGGGCGGCAACAAAGGCAATCTGTTTTCCGTCCGGGGACGGGGCTGGATCAGTGGCTACGCTTCCTGCAGGATTGGGCAGGATTTTGGTATTTCCCGTTTCCGTTTCACACACTGCCAATCTTTTCTCCGACCAGAGGGAGCGGCCACCGCCGGCAACCATCAACAGCCGGCCATCCGGGAAAAAAGAAAGCCAGTGCCGGTACGCCAGTCCGCAAGGCAAAACTTGCGGCTGGGATTCCCCCCATCTCAAGCTTTGCAATTCCAAACCATCTGCCGCCAGGGAAGCCGAATAGGCAGGGTCGGGCCAGTACAGCACTCCTTGTCCGTCAGGCTGCCAGGCAGCGAAGAGAGTCCCGGTCACGGCGGGCATTTTTAACTCCTTGGTCCTAGTCAGCCGTCCGGTATCGAGATTATAGGAATTAAAGATCATCCGGCGCTCTTCGGAAATCTTGTCCTCTTGAGACAGGGCCGGTTCGCTGCAGCAAGCCAGGGATTTCCCGTCCGGGGACCAGCTGCTGAGACCGGAAAAAGTCTCCGTTCCATGTACCTGATACGGTTTCCCCTTTGCAGGAACCAGCCAGATTTCACCCTGCTCTTGTACCTTCAGGATGCTCTCGGCGGGAGACCAGGAAATGTTCGTCGGTACAATAGGCAGTTCCGGCAGCTCCTGGATCTCCCGGGTTTGTCCGCCATCCCGGCTGACCAGCCAAAGCTTGCCTTTCTCCATATTCGCACTGCCGGCGGATGGCGCTCCTTGCCCTTCGGCCTGGCCGGCCTGCTCCCTGGGCGTCACATCCGTCCAGCTTTCACCGCCGTCAACTGTTCTTAAGACAGCTTTCGGAGTACATGCCCAACCTGTTTCGGTATCAATCATTTGTAGGAACGTAAGATAGTTCTTTCCGAATTCCGGACCGGCGGAACTTTGCAGATCCGGGATAGTACCTTGTTTAAGATCCGGGCTGCCAGTCATAGCGGATTGCAACTGAGCACAGCCGGTCTGCACGGACAATCCGCTCAGCAAGAAAACAGCAAGAATCATCCATCCACAAAGTTTTCCGAATCTAAGGCAGCTTTTGTAATGCATGGCATAAACCCTCTTTGCTTTTTAGTCCATTGATGGTAAAAATTACTTTGGTTAATCATAGCAAGTTTTAAGATCCGAAGCTTTACAAAAAATTTAAATAAAGTTACGGAAAAATTACGTTGGATTACTTCACAAAACGACATTTTCAACAATAGATCCCCTCCTCTGGGCGAGCAAATTAAAAATCCGGCTATTTAGGGCTTACTAATCTAGATTAGTAAAATCCCAAATAGCCGGATTTTCAACTAGGGTAAACAATGGAACAAGGGCACCCTCGCAAAACCTTCCCCCTCCGGGACCAAACTGGTAACCGCATTGAGACCAACTCCCTTCTACTTCAAGGGAATGGTCACCGCTTCATCTTCATTGAGGCGCTGGGGCCTGACGACATAGCCTATCTTTTTGATCCTGGCCAAATCGTCTGCACTCACCCCCCGAAAATATTGGGTCAGGGTAATTTCCCCTGTTTCCCGGTTATAATTGCTGTCCTCATAAGCGGCAAAATCCAGATTCTTACCGTTTTCATCCTGCAGCCGCAGGGTAGGTGTCATAATCTGAACGGCCCCCTCCTGATGGCAAGTGGCGACAGCTTTCTCCGCCGTGATCTCCAGGTTGTCCAGGACAAATCCGCCCAGCTCGCTGACCGGCATCCGGACAGGGTAGCTGCCGATATCCACCGTCTCAACCTTGGGGGGCGATAAATTATCATCGTCACTCCCGCTGACAATGGGGATCAGGGTTAATTCCTTCATCTCCGTGCTGCCTCCGGCAAATTCAAAACTGTTGATCGATTTCCAGAGAAGATTTCCACCGGCTATTGCACCGGGAATCATGGTCAGATAACGGCCCTTTTCATCGCGCAGGGCAAACTGGAAAAACGGATTATTCCCTCGTTCACTGATCACGATTTGGCTGCCGAAGGGGGAAACCGAAACTTTCTCAATGGTAATGTTATGGACATACTGCCGGTTCCACCCCGATGTCACCCGGGCTTTGAGGCCGGGGGTCACGTTCAGGCTTTTAGCCGCCACGGCGCTTTTGTCTACACTGAGGGCCACGTGCCACTGCCCCTGGCGGCCGAAAATATCCTCAGTATAAATCTCCAGATTGAGTTGATCCGGTAAGGTATCCATCACGGCAAAGCGCTGCATGCCTTTGAGGGTGGTCTCATCCTGTAAATAGGCTTCGACCTCGCCCTGGGCAGGCGGTTCGATGTAGCGGCCGTTTTCTTTAAACCAGAAATAGGGTGCGGTCCAGTTTACCCGCCACTGTTCCGGATCCTCTGGATCACCGAGCAGCTTAATGGGTTTATCCTGGTGCAGAGTATAAAACACCAGAATGTAATTGTCGTCCATGGCGATATTGTCCACAGTCAGGGTAATTCCCTGATCGGTGACGGAAACTCCGACCTTGCTGTTATATTGCTCATAGACCTCCTGTTTGGAAAGATTCTTGAATTCCTGGGGCGCGTTAAAATAATCAATGGCCCCGGCGGCCATTTTGGAGACATAGGGTCCTGCCAAAGAGGTCGCTCCCGCCAGCCCCACCATCAACGCT
Source organism: Desulfosporosinus orientis DSM 765 (assembly GCF_000235605.1). Taxonomy (GTDB): domain Bacteria; phylum Bacillota; class Desulfitobacteriia; order Desulfitobacteriales; family Desulfitobacteriaceae; genus Desulfosporosinus; species Desulfosporosinus orientis. Next base: position 2,297,207 of record NC_016584.1, on the reverse strand, counting down.
GTGACGGCCAGCACCCGTACCAGGAGTCGTTTTGGTCTTATCCCGCGGCTGCTGTTGGCAGTATTCCTCAAATCAGGCAGACCTGCAGTGATCCTGGCAACCCGATCCGCAAAGCCGTCGGGAGCTTCGAACGGTTCTCTTTGCGCTCTGCTTTTTAGGTAGGCATCAAATTCCCTGATCAGCCCTCTGCTCATTTTATGATTAATCTGCCAATTTTTTGTTTTATCCATCTTTCCTGCCCCCTTCAACGGTCAGCAACCCCTTTAATTTTTCCCTGGCCCTCGCCAGCCGGGATTTAACGGTCCCCACCGGCAGGTCCAGGGTTTTAGCGATATCCTTGACGCTCATATCCTCGTAGTAATAGAGAATCGTGGTCAGCCGGAACTCCTCCTCCAGCAGATGCACAACCTGCCATAACTCCCGGCTATCCTCCGCCATAGTCTCTGCGTCAGTCACTTCTTCGATCTCCAAATCGTCCATGTAGACAATTTTCTGCCGCCGGCCGGCTAAATTATAGGCCTGGCGCAGCACGATTTTCATAATCCAGGGCTTAAAACTCTGAAAAGACCTGAGACTGTGCAGGTTTTCATAGGCTTTCATGATAACTTAAATATGGCCCCTTGAATCGGCTAACTGAGTCTTGAGCCAAATGTTTTCATCTACCAGCGTATTGACAACGAACTGACGGAAATATTCCGGTTTTCTCAGGGACTGTAAATTGATAAAAGCCGCGAGAATGGCTTCCTGGATGGCATCCCCCATATCTTCTTCCGAGGAAAGTCTTGTTCCGGCCACTTTATACAGCTGAGGCATATATAAAGTTACCGCTTGAATGAAAGCTTCTTTGTCCCCTTTTTGGGCTTTTTTAATCAGATTCTCCACGTCACACCTCTTTATTGGCATTCCAGAATGCGTATCGTTTGTGTCTCTGGTTATTAGACGGGAATCAATCCAAAATAGTTGCATTTATAACAATTTCACAATTTGCAAAATCAGCGGAGGATTTTCAGGAGCTGCCGTAAAATCAAGGTTATCCAGGTCAATACAAATACGGTGAATTACAGTTTCGGAATTTAATATGTTTCAATAAGAAATGCCCGTTCCCACTTAATAAGGAAACAGGCGCTTCTTAGATGATCTGTATGAACTTAAAGAATATTGAATATCTCCACCATCGTGTCTGATCCGGAATCAGTTACAGCAATATCAATATTCTCTGTTATCGGATATTGCGCTCCCCACATTCATACTTGCACAGACCCAGACTTCAGCTGATCTTTCACAAATTAATTTTGAAGGATATTCATAGATTATTCCCTACTGTCCGGCTTTCATCTTTGGTATAAAGAATAAGATTCGGCCCTTGCATACTTCCCTGCCCATTATAACCATTCTTCAATGAAATCGAGTTATAAGATAGGATAGTTCGCGTTTCACCAGAATGTAGAATAAAATTCCCCGGCTCTTCTGAATTATCTACTTCTGCCAAGATTAAATCCTGAGTGATTTATACTTAGACGAAGGAGGATTATTGACTTTTTCAGAGTTGGTCAATTTGGGGGGAAACTACCTGTGGGGTGGCCATTTTCCGCGATGGACTCTCGAATACGCCGGAAGCCTTCTTCCACTAAGGACCGGCAGCAGCCTATGTTGAAGCGGGCAAAACCTTCTCCTCCGGGACCGAACTGATAGCCGGCATTGAGACCAACTCCGGCTTTATGGATTAAAAACTCTTCCAATTCCTTAGGCTCCATACCTAATTCTCTGAAGTCCAGCCAGACCAGATAGGTACCTTCCGGCTTAATCCCTTTAACCTGCGGCAGTTCTTGAGCCAGAGAGTTGAGCAGAAATTCGGCATTTCCTGCTAAATAGGGCATTAATTGATTCAGCCAATCCTCTCCATGCCGGTAAGCTGCTTCCAAGGCAGTGATGCCAAAGACATTGGGACTGTGAATCCCCGTCAGATTACGGGATTGAATAAACGTTTGGCGGTACTCCGGATTAGGGATGATTAAATTGGAAGTCTGCAGACCGGCCAGGTTAAAGGTCTTGCTAGGAGCCGTGCAGACAATGGATTGCATCTCGAATTCCGGGGAAAGCGAAGCAAAGGGAATATGCCGGTGCCCCTCAAAAATCAGATCACCGTGAATTTCATCAGAGACAAGCAGGACACCGTAAGCCAGACAAAGCTGTCCTAAGCGCTCAAGCTCCTGGCGCTCCCAAACCCTGCCCACAGGATTATGGGGACTGCACAATAACATCATCTTAACTCCGCCGGCAAACTTCTCTTCCAAGTCCGCAAAATCCATGACATAGCGCCGGCCTTCAAACTTAAGGGGGCTGTTGACAACTTCCCGCCCATTCTCCCGGATAGCCTTAAAAAAAGGCGGGTAAACAGGAGATTGAAGCAGAACTTTATCCCCCGGCTTGGTTAAACTGCGCACCAGTTCATATAAAGCAAAGACAATCCCCGGGCTAAAGGAAATCCAGTCCTGCTGGATTGCCCAGCCGTGACGTTTTTTTGACCAGGCAATCAGGGAATCGTAATATCCGTCCATGCCCTCAGAATAGCCAAAAATTCCATGCTCCGCCCGTTTCACTAAGGCTTCAACAACCGCCTGAGGAGCCTGAAAATCCATGTCGGCGACCCAGAGAGGCAAAACATCCTCCCGGCCGAAGATCTTTTGGTTAAAATCCCATTTTACGGAACAGGTCTGATGCCGGTCAATTATTCTGTCAAAATCATAATTCATACTGCCAGCTTCTCCTTTATGACTCTTATCTAAGTTAGAGGCTTCTTTTATCAATTAGAGCTTTCTTTTTACATAGAGGCTTAATTTTCATCTGCAGCCTCTTTGATAGCCTTAACAATTTTATTGTATCCGGTACAGCGACATAAATTCCCGGCGATGGCCGTTTTTATCTCCCCTTCACTGGGATAAGGGTTGGACATCAACAGGGCTTTTGCGGACATCAGCATCCCTGGTGTACAGTATCCGCATTGAACGGCACTGTTTGCGATAAAGGATTTTTGCAGTTTGTCCAGTTCGCCGTCCTGATCCAGCCCCTCGATGGTTAAGATCTCCTGGCCCCTGATTTGAGGAGCTAGAACCAAGCAGGAATTGACGGCTTTGCCGTTCATAAGCACGGTACAGGAGCCGCACTCTCCTTCCCCGCAGCCTTCTTTCGTCCCTGTCAAGCCCAGTTCATCCCTCAATAAATCCACTAATCTCATAGTCGGAGGAACATTGCGCCGATATTCTTTGCCATTGACTTTGAACTCAATTTCCATGCTTTTAGTCCCCTTGCCTCTGCTATTTTTGCTAAAAGGTCTATTTCAGTGCTGCCAAAATCTTCTCCGGCGTCAGAGGCAGATTTGACAATGAGGTATTCAGTGCATGATTGACGGCATTGACGATGGCCGCTGCAACGGGCACTAAGGCGATTTCACCGATGCTTTTGGCGCCATAGGGTCCTTCATCCCCGCCTTCTTCGATAAGCAGAGTTTTTACCTCAGGCATGTCCGGGGCATTAACCACATGATAATTTTTCAGACCGTTGGTCAATATCCTGCCGTTTTTGCCGATCTGAATTTCTTCATATAAGGCATAACCGATTCCCATTTGAACTCCGCCCTGAATTTGCCCTTCAACCATACCTGGGTTGATAGCTTTGCCAATATCATGAGCAGCCAGGTAATCCAGCACCTGAACCTGGCCTGTAGCGGTATCCACCTCCACCTCGGCAAAATGGACGGCATAAACTCCCGGATTAGAGGTGCCATGATAGGTATGGGTTATGATAATATCCGTATTATTCTTCACTTTAGCTGTTGAGGCAATCTCTCTATACGTCAGGGCCTTCTCCTCATTGCCCAGCTCCCAAACTTGGCCGTTTTTCACCCTTAAGTACTGCTTAGGCTTTTGCAAAATATAAGCCGCACAGTCTAAAATGATCTCTTTTAAGCCCTTGGCAGCTTCAAAGGCACAGGCACCGCAAATATAGGTTACTCTGCTGCCGTAAGAGCCGAAATCATAGGGACCATATTCAGTGTCAGCTTCTAAAACCGTAATCCGGCTGGGATCAACATCCAGAACTTCCGCAGTAATTTGTATCATGGAGGTAATAGTTCCGCAGCCTAACTCATGCAGACCTGTATTGAGAATAAAACTGCCGTCCTCATTCATTTTTAAGATCATGGTACTGTGCTCAGGAAATCCTCCGAACATCCCGTTTTTATGAGCAGCACAGGCCAGACCTACACCCTTGCGGAACCTCCCCTGGCCGGGATCTCCGTTAAATCGTTCATGCCACCCAAAAGCCTCAGCCCCTTTCTCCAGGCACTCAATTACACGAGCGTTGCCTAAAGAATACTGAGTAGCTTTATCCTCATCATAAGGATGAACCAGATTTTTCAGCCTAATATCGAAAGGATCCATTTTCAGCTGTCTCGCCGCTGCATCCATATGGATTTCAGCGGCGGTTATAATTTCCGGAGCGCCCCACCCTCGTGCTCCTCCGGCAATAGGGGTGTTGGTATAGACAGTTTTCCCAGTATGCCGGTAATAGGGGATTCTATAGAGCCTGCCTATCTTTTTAGACATTACATAAGTATTGTCAACTGAGCTGGTGGCATAAGCTCCTGCATCAACGATAGTTTCTACGCTGAACTCTTTCAGAATTCCCTCTTTACTGACAATGGTTCTGATTTTTGAAGAGGTTGCCGGCCGGGTCATGGTGGTTATGATGGACTCTTCCCTTGTGAAAGAGAGTTTAACCGGGTGTCTCACTTCTTTCGCCAGGAAGGCTGTGAGAGGCTCTAAGACAGCTTCCTGTCTGCCGCCGAAGGAACCGCCCATGGGAACCTTAATGACTCTGACCTTGTGATAGCTTAAATTCAGCAAGTCAGCAACAATGGTGCGGATGCCAAAAGCGCCCTGACAGGCTGCCCAAATGGTCAATTTTCCGAAGCTATCGAAATCCGCCAGACAGACATGAGTTTCCATGGCGGCATGATGGACTTTTTGGGTTGTGATCAAGGTTTCTGCTTCCAGGCAATCCCCGGCAATGGGTACTTTCTCACCTAAAATCAAGTCATATTCATGAAGCAAGTTTCCGCCGGGATGAATTCTTATCTCAGGATTTTCCAGGGCCTGCTGGGGAGTGCTAAGCACCGGCAATTCCTCATATTCCACCTGGATTAAGGCAAGGGCTTCCTTGGCGACTGCCTTGCTCGTGGCCACGACTGCAGCCACTCGATCCCCCACAAAACGCACCTTGTCCGTCAAAAGACGCTCATCTTCGAAGCAATAGTCCTGGTTGGGCACAATTCGATAGCGGCTGAAGGTTTTATTGGGAGTGTTTAAATGGGTAAAAACCTTGATCACGCCGGGCAGAGCCTCGGCCCGGGTTGTGTCAATTTGTTTGATTTTTCCATGGGCAATGGGACTTAAGAGCAATTTAGCGTATAACATCTCCGGCAGTTTTATATCGCTTAAATACACTAAACTGCCCTTAACTTTTTGGGGTGCATCATGAATTGGGAAAGTATGTCCGACGTATTTCAAACTGTTGTCCAATACAATTCACTCCTCAGCTTAGCGATGCGTTTTGACTAACATTGTATTAGAAGCCCTTTTGTTATATTATTTTAGTGATCTATGGTAAAATTCGTCGAGATTACTAGGAAAGGGGTCGTTGAGGTGTTTAAGTTTAATATAGAAGAAGAATTATGCTGTAAAGTTGAAGGCAACGGGAGATTTTATGCGAAGAAAGGGGCAATGGTTGCCTTTAAGGGAAACTTCAAATTCGATAAAATGCTGCTGGGTCCTGACAACGGCGGCGGAGTTATGGGCTCGCTCTTAGGCTTGGCGAAGAGGAAATTAACGGGAGAAAATATCGAACTAATGACTGTGGAAGGTTCCGGAACTATTTATTTAGCCAGAAACGCTTACCATGTCTCAGTTTTTGAACTTGAGCCCGGAGATTGTTTGTCTGTTGAAAGCGAAAACCTTCTGGCTTTCCCCACAGATCTTCAATATGACGTTCGCTTCATTGGCAGCGGGGTTTTATCCCAGAAAGGATTAGCCACGACGGTTCTCAATAATCATTCCAACCAGCCCCAGCAAGTCGCCGTTATAACCGACGGGAACCCTCTTATGCTTGAAGCACCCTGCGTTGTGGATCCTGATGCCGTTGTTGCCTGGACAAGTAGTCTCAACGGCGGCGGTGATCCCAGTGTGGCCTTGAATAACTTTAGCTGGAAGACAGTCATTGGCCAAACCTCCGGGGAATCTTATCAATTTCAGTTTAACCAGCCAGGCCAAATGGTTCTCGTTCAACCCTCAGAGCGATTATCCGGGTTAAAGATTAGTATCGATTAACAGTTATCGATACTAAATTGAACAACAATTCTAAATTCAGCTTATCCTGTAATTATAGCATTAATATGACACTTAAGTGTACTATAACTGTATATTAGAACACCAAAATTTTAAAAGGAGGCCCTTGGCGATGATGATTAGCGCCAGGGGCCTCCTTTTTAGCAAATTCAACCACACAAGTGGTTAGAAAACTATAAATTCAGGTACATGGCCTTGCTTAATTCCTTAAAACCATGTCTTAAATAGAAGGTTTCAGCTTGAGAATTAAAGGTATAAACCTTTAATTCAATTCTGTTCACCTTTTTGCTTTGTGCCCACTCACGGACTTTCTTTAAAAGCAAGGATCCAATCCCATGCTTTTGATAGCCCGGCTTTACGGCTAAGCCTTCAAGTTGTACCCATTCTCTCTTTCTAAGGATGGGAAAATCCGAGGAGATTTGCATACGGCATTCGGCAAAGCCGACCAGGTTTGAAGCAATTTCCACCACAAAAAGCGCCTGATTGCTGTCAGCCATGCTTTCCAATAAATAGGCCCTGGCCGCGGTATAATCTTCAGGTAAAACAAATAGTTCAGGATGGCTTAGCCTATGCTGGTTATCCAGTTCTAAGTAAAGCTCACAGAGATTTTGGTAATCCCCTGGCACTGCTTCTCTAATTTGAATGTCCAAAACAGTTTCCTCCGCAGATTAAGATTCAGAGCTTCTTTTTAAAGCCTTGATGCGTCCCGCCGGTATAACCTGCCGATTCGTAAAATTTACAAGCATCAATTCTGTTTGACTCTGTTACGAGAATGATCTGGCTGCAGTTTTCAGCTGCCCTTCTTTCTAATTCCTTTATTAACGCGCTTCCGACTCCTCTATTTCTAAAACCTTTATCAACAATCATATTTTCTAAAACCAAAAATGATTTACAGTCACCATACAACTCTTCGCATATTACTCCCATTACAGAACCGATTAATTGATTATCTTCAAAAGCGCTTAACAATATATGAGATCCGGCTTTTTCAAGCTTTTCAAACTTCGACCTCATTGTCTCCAGACAAGATTCTTCACCCCAAAATTGTTCATATAACCGCGCTAATTGGGGAATATCTTGGCTAATCATTTGACGCACTATCATACTTTACTGCCTATGCCTTTCATATTTATAAAATCAAAGTCTATCTTGTATAACCATTTGCGCTTCTTTTTATGGCAGCGCTACATTTATCCAATATGTTAGTAATTACTTCTCCACTAATTTCTCCAATAGAAACCAAAGGTTTAGGGTTCTTTTCATGTTCGCCAATGGATTTTTCCAGCCAGATGACATCAATCCACTGCCCAAATTTATAACCTGTCTTAGGATAGATCCCTATTGTTTGAAATCCAAAATACTGGTGCATTTTTTCACTGTTAGGATTTGGGTAGGTAACAATAGCATAGAGATTCTGTACATTCTGGAGTTTTAGAATTTCTATGAGCGCATTATACAGGGCTTTGCCGATTCCCAGGCGCAAACAATCTTTAGCAACATAGACCGACAATTCGGCATTCCACTGGTAGGCGGCACGCTCCATATGCCTGTGAGCATAAGCGTAGCCCACCATTTTGCCATCCAATAAGCAAACTATATAAGGATAGTGGCTTGCTATTTCTTGAATGCGCTTTTTAAAGTCATCCAGAGTGGGTACCTCATATTCAAAGGTAATATTGGTTTCCTTAATATACGGAGCATATATCTCCAAGATTTCAGCCGCATCTCCTTCTGTTGCCTGTCTAATAATTATATTCGCCATTTCTTCACCTTCTGATAATCTTTAATATGCAGCTTCAATTAACTTCATTTAGTCTTGCTTTACTTTGTCTTACTTTACTTAGCTTTACTTAAGCTTTTCTTTTCCCCTACTCCCAACACCTGTCTCCATTGCCCAGTCCACTCTTTATCCATCCGGCTCAGCCGGTCTTTGCGCAAATTTTCCTTCATGATCCAGCGGATATCCTTGTCTTCATGACTAAACCATTTTTCCAGCAAAGCTTTTCCCTTTTCAGGCCCGGCAACCACTGCCACGCTCCAGCCATAACCCAAGGTTTTACGAAGAACTTTAAAGTTGTCGTCTTTGCGATTGGCCGCATGTAATAAATCCTCAGTAATACGATCTAGAAGATTTAGAACTCCGGATACTGTTTCCCTATCCTTAAGCAGCTTTGGTTCGCATACTGCAGCAGCTACTGCTCTTTTTTCCAAGAAATCCCCCCTGCTCCAAACATCCATCTCATGGAGGAGAAACTTCATATTCCATGACCCAACGATCTGCAAAGCTATGGCAACCCCTTCCCGTACCCTCCATCTTGGATCTTGGGCAAAGGAGCGCAGGCAGGGCAGGTAGTCTGTTTGACCCTGCTTAATAAGCTGACCCAAACCAACGACTCCGCATACAGCGATAAATTCTTCCGCTGTTCCAGTGGGAGCTTTTTCTGGATCAAAGGTCAAGTACCGTTTAAAGAGAGCTTCGCTGCCCACTTCAGAAACAGCTTCCAGAAGCTCCAGATTCCCTCTGGGGCCAGGAAGACCTGACTCCGCCAATAAGTATGAATCCCACTCAGGGAGTTTTTTGAGAATTTCTTTATAAGAATCGACTTTAGCCATCTTGCCTTATCCCTTCTTCTCCTCATTTTCAAAGGCTCTATTTCATACTTTAGAATAGAATTGACAAGTTCTCAATACCGGGATATTATTTTTATGTTCAATCGTTCATTGTTGAACAGTTTAAAGTTGAACACAATTAATTTGGAGGTACAAACCCTATGAATTATTCTGATCCCTATGTAAAACAAGCATCATCAGTCGTTCAATCTTTTCTTAACATCAGCAGGCTCCTAACGAAATTCACAATGCAGAATGCCGCCAGCCTGGGGCTGACATTACATCAGATGGGAATTTTAAATATTATTAACTCTCACCCTAATATAACCCTTAAGGAAATAACAGAAAAGCTGCAGATCCCTAAAAGTACTGTAAGCATTAATGTTGATGAACTGGTTAACTTAGATCTCATTGACAGGAAAACCAACAGCAATAACCGGCGGGAAATTAATTTAACATCAACTGCTAAAGGGAAGGAAAAATCTCTTAAGTCTTCTGAAAATGCCCTATCCTATAGGGCAATGATGGCTGCCTTGGAAAAGCTACCAGAAGATACTATTCAAAATTTAATCCAAACCCATGAGGAATTATTAGCTCATCTGCAAACCTACGCATCGGAACTTTGAAAACTTTCCGCTACTGTTGGCAAAACTTTGTTCATAACTATCCTATTTTCATTGACTATATAATTGTTTTTTCTATAAAAGTATTCTGCCGCTCCTTATCATTCCAAGGCTCACTGTTAAACACGGTTATATAGAGCTCAACACATTGTTCTAGATTTGCTGTTGTAATAGGCAGAACTAATTCTGACATAATCAATGCTTCCTTTCAACCCAAACCATTGTGGTAACTCTGTCCTAATTCCCCTTACTAGCAAAAATAAAGACATCCGTAGTGATAGAACCATCGCTCTCCAAATAGCCTTGTTTGGTGAGCTTATTTATTGAGAGATGGTTATCCTTCAGTATATCTTGGACTTTTTCTAAGGAATGATAGTAAAAGAATAATTCTTCCTCTGAAAAACTGGTCTTTTCGAAGCCATCTTTTTTTCCTTCCATAAAACTCAAATATAGTCTCCGCTCCTGCTTCAGGTACTTGGCAACTTTTTTAAGCAGGTCTGCCATTTCCGTTCCGTCGAGATGAACAATGCAAAAAGACAAGAGGATAGCATCAAAAGATTCCGCAGGAAAGCTAATATCCCTTAGATCTCTGCAGCTAAACTTTCCCGAGGGCACATTCTTTCGTGCTAATTTGACCATTTCTTCGGAAAGATCGATCCCCTCAATACTAAACTCCTTTCCTGACAACATTAATTGTCTGGATACATTCCCTGGTCCGCAGCCCAAGTCCAGAACTTTCATGCCCGGCTCGAGTAATTCAATGAACTCCTTGATCTTCTGGACGTAGGGCTCGAACTCCTTAAACTTATCATTATAGACATCACAATGTTTATCATAGGCGGTAATGGTTTTACTGATTCTTTCCATGTAACAACAACCTTTCATCCAATTCTTCTTTGCCTACCTTAATGAGATTATTGACTATCACGATAACATAGGTTACTATTAACCTATGTTATTTGTATAAAGAGGTGCTGAAATGTCTATTAAATATGCCATACTAGGTATCCTTAGCTGGAAGTCCTCAACCGGCTACGAATTAAAAAAACTATTTGAAGAATCCTCCTTTATGTATTGGTCCGGCAATAACAACCAAATCTATAAAGCCCTTCTCAAGATGCAAGAAGAAGGTCTGGTCAGCAGCGAAGTTATCCACCAGGAAAGTTCTCCCTCAAAAAAAGTCTATCAAATAACTGAAGAGGGAATGGTCGAATTAAAAGAATGGATTCTTTCATCCCCAGAGACTCCTGAATTTAAAAAGCCATTTTTGATCCAACTGGCCTGGTCCGGCTTATTAAATGACCAGGAGTTGAATGAGTTGCTGACACGCTATGAAAATGAGCTCAAAGCACAGCTGCTTATCCAAGAGGAAAAACACAAACGTTCTCTGAACTCACCTAACAGAAACCCGCGAGAAACCTTGATCTGGGATATGATTTCTCAAAATTTAACAGCTTCCTATAAAACTGAATTAGACTGGGTTCAGGATGTCAAAGAAAGGTTATTCAAACATCAAATCAACGAGGAGCAATCGAAAATGAACTATAAACTCATTGAAGGCCCTAAAAAATATCTTGAAGTTATGTCGGCTGCCACTCCTATAAGTACTGAGAACGATGCCCTTGATTTAGTGGCTTTATGCGGTGAAAATGATACAAATTTGCTCATGATCCATTATACTGCCCTATCCGAAGACTTCTTCAAGCTTAAGACCAAAGTTGCCGGCAATATTCTGCAAAAGTTTATGAACTATCATATCAAAGCTGCTGCCGTACTTCCTAATGAGATCATCCAAAAAGGCCGCTTTCGCGAATTAGCTTCGGAAACGAATAAAGGCAATTATTTTCGAATGTACGAGAGCAAAGCGGAAGCAGAACAATGGCTGCTTCAATAAATCCAATAAGTTCAATGCCGCGAAATCGCGGCATTTTTTCATTATCAATTCTCTTTGAGCATTCATCAGTTCCTATGATCGGAATTAATGGACATGTCTATGATGAATATCCGGGGTATGCCCATGACTATGCTCAATAGTCTCGTGAGTATGCTCATGGGAATGCTCCAAACCAGCCCTATGAAGGTGGTCATGGTTATGATGATCATCATCATGCCTATGTTTATGTTCGTGTTTAAAACTGTGATGAATGTGTTTATGCTCATGCTCTTCTCCAAAAATCAGGGCTGCCCCAACAATCATTAACAGGCTGGCAGCATAAAACAAGGTGTTGGGCAATTCCTGAAACAAAAGAAACGACAGTAAGGCACCGGCAAAAGGTGCCGTTCCTAAAAAGGCACTAGTCCTGGAGGCTCCAAGATGACGCATGGCAAAGATAAACAGTACGATGCTTAAGCCATAACTGAAAAACCCCAAAAGCATTGCTCCCATTATTATTTTGAGATCTGGAAAATGACTTCCTGCAAGATTCGCTAAAATCAGAGAAACACACCCCGCCCCGATCCCTTTAATGGTGACAATGATTAAAGGATCTTTCGCGGAGATCATACGCGTAAAGTTATTATCCATCCCCCATAGTATACAGGCCAATAATACTCCCAAGGCCCCGATAGACAGACCCCATTCCCCGCTAAAATCCCAGGTTAAAATGCTGCTGGCACTGGTAATGAAAACTATTGCAAACCAGATTCTCTTGCCAATAGCCTCTTTAAAAGCAACAGCTGCAATTAAGGTTGTCGCAACACATTCAAAATTCAATAGTAATGAGGCTGTGGAGGCAGGAGTATTGCGCAAACTATACATTAAAACAATGGGTGCAGCCACACCTCCTGCAGCAACCGCACCTAGTATCCATTTAACGTCATTGATATGGATTTTTGCTTCGGCCTCTGTATAGCCCTTTTTCAGACGATTAACCAATCTGTAGAGCAAAAGCCCTATTCCACTTCCCAAGTATAAGCAGGATGCCAGCGGGATAGGATCTATCTCTCCTAAAAAGAGTTTTGCTAAGGGCGCGCTTGCCCCGAATAATAAGGCTGCTAATAATGCTTGAAGGGCAGAATAAAATTTCAAGTTATTCACCAATACATTACTTCCCTTTTATTTTTTTATCTTCCTATTCTTTAAAGCAACCCCAATAAGGAAACATTGGAATAAATATAGCCATTACCTTAAATAATAACTCTGATAATCGACGGAATCAGGAGGGGGTTTTTATATGCCGATTTGTTATTACCATCTTATAAAACTTATAATCTTTCTTCTCTTGCTTATTTTAATTGTTCCCAAAGCCGAAATACGCCGTCTTGCTGTCTATGGGATTATATTTGGCAGTGCCTACGATGTAATAGGACTTACAATTGGATATTTTACAAACATTTTTCGCTGGATTAACTTTGAACCCTTTGGCTATAATTATTTACCCATTGACTCCCCGGTTTCTTGGTGTGCCTTCTATATCATGTATTTCTATCTGTTGCCAAAACAAAAACCACTGTTGTACGCATTTCCAATATCCGGGATAGTCATGAGTATGATCTATTCCAGAGTATTAGTCAACCTAGGAATGTTTATTGAGCCTGATTTCTTACTAAGACTGGCCAATTTCACATTATGGTTTACTTACGCAACCTGGGGGTATTTAAAATTACATAAATATATTGAAGGAAAAAGAAGTGCTGAGACTACTTAACATTTTTACAAAACGTCCTCTTCATTATTTGTTAAATCTTTGCGGAAAATATAATCTGTCTGTTCTTCTTGGCCCATATAAAATGGATGCTTGCCTATGACATAAAAGCCCTGTTTTTTATAAAACTGAATTCCTCTTTCGTTTTTCTCCCAGACACCAAGCCAGAGATAGGATTTTCCCAGGTCATTTCCAACACTAATGGCCTTATTCATAAGGGTTCCTCCTAAGCCTCTGCTTTGAAATTCCTTTGCGACATAAATCCTTTCGATTTCTAAGGATTGGGGATCATTGATATCCGTTTGAGCCTCAAATTCATTAAGCTTTAAGTAACCTGCCAATTCCTTGCCGGCATAGAGAAAATAGAACCGTGAATTGATATTCGCTAGTTCATTACGCAATTTATCTAGGTTAAAAGACTTCTCAAGATAGGCTTCCATGACAGCCGGCGAATTCATAGGCCGGAAGGTTTCATCAAATGTCTTATAAGAAAGTTCACGCAGTAAGAAGAGATCATCTATAGTACATTGTTTCATTGTTATTTCCATTTCTTTGCAGCTCCTGTTTCATACTCCATGATAGATGAGCTTCGAAGAGCTATCATCATTATATAGATCAAAATAGACCGTTTCCCAATCCCAATGAGCGTCAATAATATCTTCAATGTTCGCTCCTTCTGCTAATTGAACATTGATTTCTTTAACGATGTTTATTTCCCGACCATGTCCATATGTATTGTATGTGTCCTTAAAATCAATAAAATTCCCATTGATTAAAGACTTCATTGATTCCGGCAAATACATTCTGACCTCAACATCTCTATTCCCGCTTCCGTAATCAATCAACCCCAACCTTACCTTGAATGTGGCTTCATTCCCCTTCAGACCAGTTATTTGAATATCCGCATCTTTTAAATCTATAGCTTGCACTCCTTCGTACTGGGAAAAGCAAATGGATTTTGCTATATTCAATGATTTTATCATTATAGGCATTATTACGACAAACACCATTAAGATGGCTAATAGTCTGCTTCTATTTTCAAACCATCTTAATTTAAATAAACCTTTGATACCGACAATTAATAATATTAAAGGGCCTAGCCCGGATAGGTAAAGTACGGAATTTTCAAAACGAATGGGCTTAATCAGATATTGGATGACGGAATAAGAGTCTCGCGGCAGTTTAAAGGTAAGTAATAATGATATGAATATAAGACCTAGGTATTTTAACAATCCTTTACTATCTTTACTCAAACAATCTGCCTCCTCCCCACTCAATAGACTCTTTCTGCCAGATAATAAATGGTTTCCAAAATTATAAGAACAAAGCAAACCAGCCCAATGCCAACCAATAATATCATTGGCATAATTTTATTTTTAAGTGATTTGCTTTTTCTGAAAGCGTAAATTTCGTAAACTGCTAACTAAGTAATTAGAATTAGGCGTACAATATTAGTGGAATTGTCCAAGGTATCCCTCTTAAGAAAAGCAACTCCAACGCTGCTAGACCGGCAAGACTGAAATAATATAACCGCCGGCTATTAGACTCAGCAAATTTGCAGCAATAACATAAATCAAGATGCGGCTCTTCTTATGTTCCTTAATAAAATAGGGAAAAGCAATTAGTTCAGCCACAAAGACAAAAAACTCTCCGATGATTAAGGCGATCAACAAATAGCTGGGTAATAGTGAACCCCCGTTATTCAGCCAAAGATTCAGTGCCCCCTGGGTAACAAGGTTGATTGCCAGAAATACAAGCCAGCTTCTCCTTTGCCGAAACCCAAACAGCCAAAAAACAACACCTTCAATTATGAGTGTAAGCAGTAACCGTATGGACACCAAAATCGCCTGGCGAAATGGATATTTCCCGGGTGTAAGCTTCTCTTGGGCTAAATCCAAAGTAAATACATTATTATAATGCTGCAGAGGCGTATCTATGGTACATTCAAAACTCTCACCCTTTGTGGCAACCTTAAACCTGTACTTGCCATCGGCCTGCATATCCCGGGAATAAAAAACGTAATACCCTTCCCAGGCAACCCTCCGAACGGACGCTTCTGGTTTATTATCGTTAGAGACCATGACTATAGCAAGGTCATCCGGCGGATTATTAACAAGAATCACCAGTGACGGCGGCTCTGCAGAATTTGCTGACGCTGTCCCTGGCAAGGCTGACAGTATTGCTATACATAAAACAATAACTAATAAACAGCATTTAGTCCTTAATAAGCAGCGTCTACTCCCTTTATTCATAGTTAAAACTCCTAATGAAATTTTATGATTACTTTATTACCTGAAAATTTATCTCATCATCTGCCAGGGACATTTTTTGAATTTCTACATCACTAACGGATGCTCTTTTTAAGGATTTTAAATATTGTATTAGGAAAAGAATTTTCGCGTTTTCCCCCTGTATTTCAGCTTCAACATTTTTATCTGCTCTATTCTTTACCCACCCTGTTAAGCCCAGACGTTTCGCCAGTTCATAGGTTTCTAATCTGAAGCCTACCTTCTGCACTCTTCCTGAAAATATGAGCCTATTCCTGACAATTGGCGATGGTTTAAATAAAGGGAACTTAAGATGATTGACTTGATTGATAACATAGCCATCTCTTAATTTTTTCAAATAATCTATGAACCGCAAAGCGCAACCTCCTGCATTAAGGATAATTAAAGCCCCTCCGGTCAATGGATCAGGGCAATACAGCCAAATATGAAAATTACAATCCCCGACACCTTGTTTACCCATACCAATCTTTGTGAATTAAATCTTTTACCGAAAGAATTAACTACAGTACTTAGTGTCAGCCACCATAACACTGATCCAGAAAACACTCCCGTCACTAATATTAACGAAGACTGATAGTCCCTTTGACTTGTCCCAACCCCTAATCCTGCAAAAACAGCAGCAAAGGAAATAATCGTCATTGGGTTTGTTATCGTTAGTAGTAATGTTGAAAAGTAATTTCCTATTAACCCTTGTTTTTTAGAGGCTATGGTCTCATCGGAAGGTCTGGTAAGAAAGGTTTTAAACCCTAAATAGCACAGAAAGAGTCCCCCTATAAGCCGCAGCCATGATTGTTGTCCTACTAAAAAACTTGCTATACTTGTCAAGCCGAACCCGGCAATCATACCGTAGGCTGCATCTGCAGTAGCCGCGCCCATACCGGAAACAAAGCCCGCCAGTCTTCCCTCGGCCAAGGTCCGCCGAATACAAAGAACTCCAATTGGGCCAACTGGAGCTGCAATGGATAGGCCAATGATCATACCTTTAACGAAAAATCCCAAATCCATATCTGCAAATCCTTTCTTTCATGGGCAATATGAAATTTCAATCGACGGGATATACCTTTCCAGCATTAGGATCTAAAATCTATGATTCAAGATATAGCCATACTGTTTAATTTTAGCTGCCATTTTCCACCTACATAAACTGCATCATAGCTCGGGAAGACAGCTCCTAAATTGCCAAACCAAGATACTCCGGTTATTTTCGCCTTATTTTCCCGATATTCCTTTATTTCTATCCACAACAAAGAGCCATTGATTGTTCTTATCAACCGTCCTTCATCATCAACCTCAAATTGGCTGTTGTCAACCTTATTCTTATCAAAGCCATAGACATTGGGAGACAAATTATTTAGCTTTTTTAACACCTCTGATTTTTCCTCATCACCAAGTCCTTCCAATGTCTCTAGCTTTACAGCAATAAAAGAGTTCCCACCATTCTCCTCTTGAAATGCACCTTCCATCACAGCAAGGTATAAATCCATTCGTTTTCTTTCTTCCGCACTGTTTTTTTGATTGGAAGTATTATTACCCTCATTTTCAGGTTTTTCCTCAGGGGAACTGCACCCTGCAATGAAAGCAGTGATCGCCAATGTCATCATCAATCCTATCAAAAACGCCCTCTTCATCTTCCCCATCCTTTCGTATCATCTTTTATAATTTAGACGGAGGTTAGGGTGATTTTCTTCCATTTGCTTTCAATCGTCGCCTCCTAAGGTTGCTACTCCCGAGACATTACTTTGATTAGTTCATCCATCTTCCTCAGCAGTTCCTGATCATTCTTTGTCTTATCTTTTAAAAATCTAGTGATACTTACAATTAAAAAAATCGAGAGCACTATTAAGCCAATAAAAATCAATATCGGAATTAACTGCATTATTACTAAACTCCAGTCAAATACAATCGGGTTTCCGCCCATTCAATCTTCCTCCTCTATACAAAGTGTTTTGCCCATCCTCTCAGACAACCTGCATGTTCCCCAAGGCATCCTCAAATGCCGCTTTCAAATCTGGAAACCTAAATTCAAAACCAGCCTCGATAACTTTTTTAGGAATAACCCGCTGACCGTGGAGCAGCATTTCTGACATTTGACCTAATGCTATTCTCAATACGAATTCAGGAACCGACAGCCAGGATGGCCTGCCTAACACTTCTCCTAAAGCTTTAGAAAAGTCTTTCATAGCTGCCGGGTTTGGGGCAGTTCCATTGACCGGACCTTTTATTTGATCCTCTTCAATAATGAATCTTAGCATCCTTAATAAATCTTGAATATGTATCCAGGAAAGCCATTGATCTCCTTTGCCCAAGGGACCGCCCGCATAGAATTTATAGGGCGTTACCATTTTGGCAAGTGCGCCTTGGCTGCCTAATACTACCCCGATGCGGATGGTTACCACTCTTGTTAAGGGATTATGAACTTTGTAAGCTTCTGCTTCCCATTTCCGGCAAACATCAGCCAGAAAATCCTCACCCGGAGCTTCACCCTCAGTGATCTCTTCATCCTGACGAGGTCCATAGTACCCTACTGCTGATGCGTTAATCAGAACTTTTGGCTTTATTGTCCCATCATTGATGGCCTTAACAATAGCCCGCGTAGCATTGATCCTGCTCTGCAAAATCTCCTGCTTCACCGAATCCGTCCAGCGACGATTACCGATTGACTCCCCGGCAAAATTTATCACCCCATCAATTGCCTCTAGATTAGAAATTGATGACAGCGGAGACCTATTGTCCCACTCCAGCAACTCAACCTCACTTGCAACTTTCTTGGCAGTACTTTGCCGGTTCCTCGTAATGACCGATACCTGGTAACCACAAGAGAGTAACTCCTCAGTCAGCTGCCTTCCCAGGAAGCCCGTTCCGCCAAAAATTAAAACCTTCATTCACTCTCACACCTTAGAAAAGTATCTAACAACCTCATATTCCCCTATGCATTACATGTTACAACCTTTTCTCCACAGTTATGTAAACATTATTAAAAACAGGTAAACCATTACTCCACCATTTTAAGAAATAATCCTCTGTCATTGTCCTATTCCCTGTAATGCCGGCATTTTCATCCTTATCCCTGCCGGAATCGAAAAAATACAACTCACTTTTTTCATCGTCATAACCTAAAAAGGTCATGTAATGCTGCCAGAAAAGACCATTGCCAACTAAAACAATAACCGGTCTATTTTCTTGCACAAGCCTCGTCTTTAATGAGTTGAGGTCCCCTTTATAAATAGCTGGACTATACCCCTGAGACTGAAAATAAGTGACTATTCCCTTGGGCAAAACATATCCGGAAATCGGTACCTTATAGGGGATTTTAGCATAAACCTCTGCCCCTTGAACGTTTTGCCCAAAGTACCTTAGAACAAAAGCTGTCGAAAAGGCTGCACACTGATTTTTTCCCTGGCGTTCAAATCCGGTATTAATCGGTATTTCGTATTTATCGGGGAGCCTGTCGGTTTTAAATTCTCTTGTTGGAAAAGGTGATAGAACGTGTATCACGCCACTAAGGAGAAAAGCAAAGATTATCCCAAGTAACAACCATCTCTTTCTTCCCTTACCCTTTATAATTCCCATAGTATCTAATCTCCTAAAAGTCTTTGATATTCTCTTAAGTTAATCTCGCATGAGGAATCTATTACTTTATCAAGAATTGTGTCTATTTCTCTCTTATCTGATTTATATAATCCAAATAACGTTACCCCTGTTAACAACGATACAATGATAACAATCCACTCAATTGCGAAAGAATTTCCTCCACAAATCCTCAAAGAAACCAACAAAATCCACACCAAACTGATTTATGATATTCATGAAAACCTTAAAAATCAGTGTGGTCAATAATAGAACGATTACAATATTCAAGATATTGTTATTCATACCTAACCACTCTTTCCACTTCATAAATAAAGACAACCTAAAGAATAAAAGGCTAACAAATCTTGTCAGCCTCATGTTGCAATTAATATTTACTTTTGGTTTTATCATTTATGAAGATGATTTATCTGGGAACAAGAACAAAGATACCACGAGTATAACCCTTAAAGTTTATTATACCCTAAATTACACTAGGATGAAAATAATTCCAGATTATTTCCGACCTTCCTGCTCTCATCATCTTTTTGCACTCTCTTCTAACATCGGCTCATACATCATAATAGCATGATTCTCGGTAATGAAATCGTTGTCAATTTCGTTGTTGTCGTGATCAAACGCTCTGCGTCTTATGATGTTATGGCGCATATATCCTCCCCACCACTCCTGGCTTATTAAATGCTCACTCTCGTAAATCTCATATTTGAATGGACAAGGCTGCTGGCATCGCCACTCACCCTTTAAGTCTGAATCTCCAATCATGATAATTAGTTGATAATCATATGGGGTATCATTCTTGATCTGTAAATCTACATAATTATAAACAACCGTTGCACCGCTTCCGAATGGCTGAGTCCGATTAGCATCTGGAAAGACATCGTGAGTGTGTCGCCAGCGCTCTGATACGGTCAGCGGTGTATGAAGAGTCATCCAATATATTAGGTTCGAAAGTTGGCATAGGCCACCGCCCACTCCGAATGTAAAGGTACCATTAGTTAAAACCATACCGTCCAAAAAGCCTTTTCGTTTTGTAGGTTTACCAACCAAACGCCAAAAAGAAAAGGTTTCTCCGGATTTTAGTATTAAACCGTTTAGTCTTTCTGAAGCTAAGCGGAGATTGGTCACTTTATTCTCTTGCAGCCACATATCAACATTACGCAGCGGTCGATACAATGGGGTTTGATGAGATGCTGCGATATTGGGAAGCTGCTTCGCGCTTAATTGTGAAGCATAACTAATTGAACGGTTACAAAACCAGCGAAAATAACGATGCCATGTAAAGTAATATTTGCCAAAGGTCATGCGTAATTTCGAACGATCGACGGGTTTTTTAGTCCCAAAGTTATACTTTACACTCAGAATAATCTACTCCCTCTCCCCAATTTTCCGATCTTAACATTCATTGTATCTTCAAGGATAACAAAACCCACCTTTCCATAATCTCAAAAGAAATGTAAAACACGCTTGACATCACATGTAAAGCGAACTATACTTTTATGTAAAGTTAACTTTACTATCATTGGAGGATCCACAAGTGAAAAACCGTGTTCAAGAATTGCGTAAAGAGAAACGCATCACCCAAGAAGAATTAGCCGGATTATGTAATGTCACTAGACAAACAATTATTTCTCTTGAAAATGGCCGTTATAACCCTTCCATTTTTCTTGCCCGCAAAATTGCTCAAATATTTCATTTGACAATTGAAGAGGTATTTCTTTTTGAGGAGGATAATCATGAACTACGCTAAAAAAACCCTGCTATATTTTATCGGACACACTTCCGTTGGTATTATTGCATTATTGTATGCCCTTTTTAGCTCTTTCTCAGGAGGATATAGGGAAGGAATGATATCCGGCATAATCGGAGGATTCATCACAACCGGAGTATTAGGGATAATCGTTAGCTTGCGATTAATCAAAAACCCCAAAAAAGCCGCGGAAGTCGAAATGGCCAAAACTGAGGAACGGACTCAATTCCTTAGGATGAAAACTGGAGCTGCAATTTACTCTGTCATGATCTATGTTGAAAGTGCCGGAATTCTGGTAACAGGGCTTCTTGGGTTCAGAGAAATATGTCTGACCCTTGCAGCCGTACTAATTATTAAAGTAATCCTGTATATAGGATTTGCTTCTCACTATTCCAAGAAATACTAACCTTACCAACGGCTATGAATTATTTCATTAGCCCTATGTGCCTCTTCTTTTCTAACTAATATCTCATAGTTTGTACTAATGGGCATAGCTGATCCAATACCATTAGAAGAATTATTGGTAACTTTTATTTTTGTTTTTACTCCATTATTGATAAGCCTGCCGCGAATGCGTGCATATTCTTCCATACTACGTGTGAGGCAAACTGTTTCCCAACCCCAGAAAAAACTTAGAATCTTCTTAAACATGTAAATCCCCTTTGCTATCTGGAAGCCACCCGCCCCAGAAGCACTCCCTTTTCAATCTGCTGGTGCTGGGGCGGCATGAGCGACTACCTTATATAATAACTGTGGTATCATACATCCTTTTTTTAGCAAAGATTCAACTTCTCCCAGAGTGACAGCTCCTAACCTTGTATAAAACTCTTTTGCTTGTGGGCTTGTTATGATCAGGAACTCATCAATCCCTAAGTTTTTACAAGTAAAATCAACTAGATGCTTCCATAATAATTTCCCATATCCCTTGCCTATACTTTGGGGCTCAATAAAAAAGTACTCTAATGAAATCCTTGTATCATCCCCTATCAGACCATAGAAACCAACTGCCCTGTTCTGATTTTCAAGAACATGAGTCTCACTATTGTTAATAAAATCTCCAGTTACCTGGTAGAAAGACCGGAACTTTTCCATATAATCGGAATCATATCCCCAATAGGCTTCAGAATTATAAGCTATCTCTGATAACAACCGGGCATCTGCAGCTTCGGCTCGTCGAATATTAAACATCGCATTCTTCCTTATCTATACAAAGTTGCGGAAATGGGTGTCCTATATAATGTTTGCTGCAATTACAATTAGATATGAGAATGGAATAAGCAACACTATTGACGCAAATGTCCCTAATGTTTTACTCCCAACCAACCCAACTACGCATAATCTAAATTCTTCCTCAGTACATTTGCCATCAATTACGTCATCCGTCATGATTGATAATTGAGGATCAATAAAAACTGTCATCAATATCGTTGCAATACCATTCACAATCGATGCTAGCGTAATACATGTGGCTCGTAAGTCAGGTTCTATTACCCCTGCATAGATGGGAGCAAGCGAACCAACCGTAAGTAATGCAACTGCCGCCAGATTACAAGCAATAATTTTCTTGGGTAATTTTGTATGAGTCAGATGTCTAACATTTTCTCTAGATGGTACAGAAACACATTCTTTCATGTACCGGATCCCAGCCTTTGAAAAGCTATGCAAAATTAATTTCGATAACGACCTATCGGCAGAAAATGATTCCACTCCCTTACAGAGAATTCTTTGAAAGGTTGGAATTAATAAAGCCCCAAAAACTGTGGCAACCCCTGAAATAATAATTATTGCATTGAAAATAGTTAATAAATCACCGCCCCCGGAAGTTTTTTCTACATATTTAGTAAGTATGGGAACTTGAAAAGTAATTGCAATCCTTGAAACCAGCATCAAAATATTGAAAAGGGCAAAGGATACCGCTATTTTCCCGGTTCGGACACCCACCAACCGGACAGAGTAAGCCAAGGTCCCAATAATCGAGATAATAAAATTAAGTACAAATACCAGTATTATTTGAACGCTCATACTATCTCCTTTTCGTCCAATTTTTTCTCAAGGAAATAAAACAAACCTTTTCTCCAATTCACCTCGCCCACCTTTAGGTATCCCAGGGCTTCATACAAATTTAAAGCATAGGGATTCAGCGAAAAAGTATCTAATCTGATGGATTGTATTCCCTCAGTTCTCAATAGCTCTTCTATCTTGGTCATGGTACCATTGCCAACTTTCTTATTCTGGTAAGCCGGGTGAACACACAGCCTGTGTATTACAGCAAACTGGTCATATTTCCAATGCCCGCTTTTATACTCTTCATCAAATTCACCATTAACAACTACGGCAGAGACAATTTCGCTATCCATAATCCCAACATACATCTGTTTATTTAATATATCTTGTTCTAAAATTATCTGATCGGGGTAAATTTCATCCCATTGATAGATATTCTTGCTGTTCATTTCCCGAATTGCCTTATTATAAATATCTAAAATTACATCCAAATCCTCAATGTCTGCTTTCCGCAATTCCAATGCAACTACTTCCTCTCATTTAAAAAGACCTTTTACCGGAGCAATCTTAAAAATAAAAGACTAACATTTCTTGTCAGTCTCCTGGTGATAGATAAATTCACTTCAATATTCTGTCCCCTAAGGAAACAGCGGTAGAAGGCCTCCTGAGTATTATTTACTGACTATTTCTCCTCCAGATCTTGAGCTAATTATATCTCAAATTACACTAAAATGGAAATAGCCTAAGTCGAAAGAATAGCGAGCTATAATTCTTCTGCCCGCTGCTTAATCCCCAACATACATTTTCTCATCATGATTATATCACCGGCATCCACTAACAAGGAAAATATTATCGCTGGTGATAGCCACCTGCAGCGAAGCCGTATCCGGGACACCAGTCTGGTTTGGGCAGAGTTAAGAGGATACAAACCCCAGCACCAAGTGCTGTCACTTTCTTTTCCTTTCAATTAAACAAGCGCGAATCTATTACCTTCCATTCAATAGCCCCGTTATTGATCTTATAACTAAGCAACAAAGATCCACCGATGTGCCCATCATTAAAATACGCACAAACCCATTGATCTGTAAGAACATATATCTCGTCTTTGTTATAAAAGCCCATTTTTCCGCCTAAAACTCCCTCATAAGGAATCAGTTCAGGATGTTTTATGAGGTCATTAACAATATCCTGAACGCTGCCCACAAATCCCTGCTGTTCTAAACCATACTTAATATTGGGGTTATTACCTGGAAAAACGCTTTTCTGCCGTGTATAACTTTCTGTCACACTTTCTGTCTCAGAGGTAAGCTCCGAAATTTGTCCTCTCAAATTCGCCTCTTCCTGGCTCCATGCGGTCTTCTCTTGCTCCAAATTTACCATAGCAAGCACAAAAATGACCAAAATAACGGTCACTAAGGAAATCCAAATTATTCTTTCCTTTTTCCCTACAAGATTAACCATACCTCTTCTCTCTTTCTCGAAAATCGTATCGAAATTCTCTTAGTATATCGAGGGGTTTACGGCACCGGCTTACTGGCTGCATCCTTCATCCGCTGCCGTAAACCCCTGGTCATAGCAAATTATCCTTGAGCTATCAGGTCCAACCTACTTCCCTTTTTCCTGAAGGCGGCCTAACCTTTTCCCTGCTCAACTCACGCTATTTTTATCTGACATACTTATCACTTATAAAACCAACGAAACTGCCAAGTATCACACACATCATCAAAATAGGCAGTGCTGATTTGGCATCGTTCTTCATCACCAAAACAATTATGGGCAGACCCATCAAAACAGCAATAACCAGGCCTTTTAACCAGCTTTCTAGTTCAATTTGAATATGCGAAACCACCACTCCGACTACAATCCACTGAATTAACGCAGATATTATTGAGTACTTATCCAGCTTTTGAATGAGCATTGGAATGATGTCAATAACTCCCGCCACAAGTCCTATCAATAAGGATAATAGAAGCTTCCCCAATATCATTTCTCCTCTCGAAAAATTCCTTAGGCCTCCAAAATTCTATAGTTGTGAGATGTAATTACTTTTTTGATACCCTGAAGAACTTTTTCAGGCGTAAGATAATAAGGGTTGCTGGTGAAAACAGCCGATACCCGATCGAATTCTTCCATTTCCTCTTTACACACTCCAACCAGTTGGGTATCCGCTGCAGCACCCTTAACAAAGATTAATTGTTTGGGGTTAATCCTGCCCTTTTCGACTGCGACTTCAACCCTTCGCTGGCAGCGGCACATTTTATCCGGATTTACTAATCCGCAGTTGTTTTCCATGAAACTTCTCATCTTTTGCCTGGTTCGGGATAATCTCTTTCTATAGGTTTCAGGAGTTATCTCCATAATGACAGCTCCCTCATGACTGTTAATTCCAAACATCGAACTCAAGATATAGATCATCCTGTGTTCCCTGTCTAAGCATAAAAGCATGCCATGGGTACAAGAGATTTTCAATTCCTCCGCCAAAATATTACGCTCCACTTCCGAAATCAGGACCGGTTCCTTGGTTGCAAAACCTTCTCTTATACTTTGTTCGTAAATTTCAAAGGATAATTCCTGATTCTCCAGCCCTCTTTTATTGGTGTTAATTAAGTGATTGGATGCAATACGGTAAACCCAGGTTGAAAATTTACTCTCCCCTCTGAATTTAGACAAATTGGTAATCACTTTGATCAGGATTTCCTGGGTTACATCCTCCGCATCAACAGGATTCCAAAGCATGCGGAGGGAAAGATTGTAGATCTTATCCTTAATACCCAGAATCAATTGGTCGAGGGCCTGTTTGTCCCCATTAACTGCCTTTTCTGCCAGAGCATTGATTGTATCTGACACGGTTTATACCTCCCTAAAATTTGTTTACATATATTTAGACAAGGAATTATTCAAAGTGTGACATAATTATGAAAGGCTATGCTAAAATAATCTTGACTCTCCTGCTGCAGGAGAATGTAGGATAAATCCACAGAAGAAAGGACGGTGAAAGAATGTACCGCATCGGTATGTTTTCAAAGCTGGGCAGGGTGACTATCAAGACGCTGCGCCATTACGATGAGGTTGGGCTTCTCACGCCTGCTCATGTAGACAAGGAAAATGGTTATCGCTATTACACAACGAATCAGCTTTTCCGTCTCTATGAAATTATGGCGCTGAGGCAGATGGGTTTTTCCATTCCTGAAATCACTGATATTATTGACGGCTGCAATATCTTCGGGATTCTGGAACAGCGAAAAGCTGAGCTTATATCCGAGCAACAATCTATCGCTGACCGTCTCTTTCGACTGGAAAACTACATTCTTAAACAGAAAGAAGGTCATTCTATGAATTATCAGGCAGTTATCAAGGATATTCCTAGGTATACAGTCTACTCATCGCGTTTTGTCGCCCCTAACTACAACGCACTGTTCAAAATTATCCCTGCACTTGGTGAAAAGGTGCGCAAGGCAAATCCTGGGATAAAATGCATCGAGCCCGGTTATTGCTTCAACGTTTATCTAGACGGTGAATACAGGGATACGGATATTAATGTGGAATTTTGTGAGGCAGTAACCGACAAGGGACAGGATGGCGATGGCATCCTCTTCAAAGACATCCCCGCCGTTAAAGTAGTCTCGGTGCTGCACCGGGGCGCCTATGAAAAACTTGGCGTGGCCTATGTCTACGTCATGCAGTGGGTTGAACAGAATGGCTACAGAATCACAGGCCATGTGCGGGAAAGCCACATCGACGGTATTTGGAACAAGGATAGCGTAGATGAATGGCTTACCGAGCTGCAAGTTCCGATTGAAAAGAAATAGTGTGTCCACTCCTTTTAAAGCTAATAGGATTGGTCCTACTCCTAAGGTTTTGATCGTAATCTAAACAATCCTTTTGTACTATATCAAGTGCCTTAACCATCCTTGTGCTTTTGAGGAGAATCATAGCTATACTCTTCCAACTCCATATCCTTTAATGCTGTATCAGGCTCATGATACCGGCGATATAAATGAGTAAAGGTTGTATAGGTACAGAGCTTATTAAACAAAGGAATCCTTATTAGCCAAGAAAGGATAAGGTAAGCTACAAAAAATGATATCAACTTGTAGATGTAATCAAACGTTATCTTAAAGAAGAAAAGGCAATGTTCAATTGGTATAAATTTTCTCATGCTCTTTAAGACATACAAAGACACTGGCAACGAGGCGATAAAATATAAAACAATGGCAAATGAGTGGCTTGATTCAACTGCTTTATTGGGGCAATAGCCCATACACCTCATACAACTTTCACATGAAAATGTCCAATAAGGACGGGGCTTATTACCACCAGTCATTTTAATTGCCCCAATTGGACAGCTTTTGGCGCATAAACCGCAACCGGTACAACTTCCTGAAGCAAAAAATAATTTTGCAAAGAAAAACCGCCCTATAAACAGATACGCTAAAGAAATCGGGCTCAATATCAACCCCAATAATAGGGATAAGATTCCCTTAAACTTTCTGTTCCCAGCCAAAATAGTTTCCATAAAAGAGTCTGCTTTTATCTTTGCTCTACGAATGATGAACATGGAGTTTTCAGGATTTAATCCCCAGTGTAATGACATCCAGTTAGATGGCATATCAAGCCCCATGACTCCTCGTACTATATAACCCTTTACCATAAGCAGGAGTGCAATCAGATAGCCAGCTGTACCTTCCATGCCCGGCAGCGGAATAGACGCAACTCTAGTACCCGCTCTTGTCGCTGCCACAAAGGCATGTTTTCCCTTCCCAGGCGGCAGCTTTATTGTAAACCTAATGACTTGCCACGGTGCAGTAAATCCATGGGTTGGAAAAACCACCCCTATCAAGTCTGTTCCCTCTTCTTTATCATCAGAGTCTTTAAAAATCTGATGCAGCCTAGACTTTATCCCTCTGTTTTTGGCTGTTTCCGCCATCCATGTTGCTGTTCGATATGAATTTCCTGTTCCACTCATAAAAAATATTTCACATGATTTATACAACTTCTACTCACATCCACATCTTCCTGGCTAAAGGCAGTTTAACATATTTATAATATTTATCATCTGCCTCGTTATCTCAAATCAATAATCTATTTCTGGCATGCCACCCGAGAATCCTATTGCATCATAGATATTGACTGAAAAATAGAACGATTATATAATATAGTTGTCAAGACAACTGAGGTGATGATTAGATGGAATTTAAACTAGAGGATTCATTGGGGTTTATTATAAGTAAGACGAATACAAAACTTAAAAATAAGTTATTGCAGCGATTCAATGAATATAATGTAACACCAGAACAATGGTCTGTACTTAACTGTTTATGGACACAAGAAGGCCTTACCCCTAAAGAGTTGTCTGATATGATCTTTAAAGATAAACCCAATACTAATCGTATTCTTGAAAAGTTGGAAACAAAAGAATTAATTGTCCGTAAACCTCATCCATCAGATAGAAGAGCTTTTCAAATCTTTCTGACTAATCGTGGCTGGGCTTTAAAAGATGTATTAATTCCTAAGGCTATACAATCATTAGAGGAAGCTACCAAAGGAATTGAAAAAGAAAAAGTCACAGAAATGATAAAACTGTTAAATCAAATATACGATAATATTAGCTAGCATTTTTTTAGCATTATAGTTGTTTTGACAACTAACACCCATTTGACTAGGGTGGAAAGCTTTTTGTAAATTACGTATGCATTAATACTGATAATAGTTATACGTTTTATTATCATGCAAACCTATAAAATACTTTATTCAGGAATAGTAAGGGAAAATAATAATTTAAGGAGTGTTAGTATGAAAAGCAAGATTGCCGATTCCATTAAACTTAAAACCCAACCTGTCGCTGTATTCCGAACAGATGTCAAACCTGAAGGAGCCTTACAGTTTAAGGAAGGAAAATGGGGCTGCGTAATTTCCATGTTAAATGCTGCAGCCAAAGGCCGTGTCGCTGTTTTTGACGAGAAAACCACCACATGTGCAGGGGGCAAAGTTGGCCTTGGTTTTAACCGATTTCAATTAGGCTTTATTGAACATTTTTTGTCTACCGGCGGTGTGGGTAATAGAGAAGGAGAATTCTATAAGAAAAGTCCTGAGCTTGCAGCAAAATTTGCTACTGGATTACCGGAAGTTACTGCCAAAACTTATATTGTCTTTAAACCTTTAATAGAGTTGGCTGAGGATGAAAAACCAGAAATTATTATCTTCTTAGCTAATGCAGACCAACTATCCGCACTGGTACAGTTCGCTAATTATGATAAATCGACCCAAGACAATGTCAAAATAGAATTTGGTGCCGGCTGTCATCAGTCCGTACTCTACGCTCTAGAGCAAGTTGAGAAAGATAATTCACAGTGCACTATAGGGTTAACAGATCCCTCGGCACGTAAATTCATCGACAAAGATATCCTTTCCTTCAGTATCCCCTATAAACGGTTTTTGGAATTAGAAGAGCAAGTGGATGAGAGCTTTTTGACCAAAGAAACGTGGCTGCCGATTGCATCTCGAATTGAATAGTATTACCCTTTTTGGGGCATTCCCAATGCATCAAGAACTTCATCTTGGTGGTTCGGGAATGCCTCTTTTTTCCTACCTCTCTTACCTTTCCCTCATAAAATTCCCAACTGTTTATTGCAACACCTCACAAGCATAAAACCTTCCAAACTCTTTAAATCCTAATTTTCTGTAACAACTAATTGCCTGCAAATTACTAACCTTTACGTTCAGTCCGATGTACTTGATTTTATTCTCAAGGCTTTTCGCTAATGCCGCCACAGTCTTCTCAGCGTAACCTTTTCCTCGATATTCAGGGTGTGTTGTAACGTGAGCTATAGCTGCGACTTCATATTCTTCCGAATAGGCATGAATACCTGCAAAACTAATCAACTTTTTGTGATCATATACCCCGAAGTTTTCATTTACTCCGACTAATTCGTCATCTAACCATGCCTCTGGGTAACTTAAAGAAATTAATTCTTTAATCGCTGGTAAATCCCTGGACCCAAGGCGTACGGCCTTACTTTGCTGCTTACTATGCAATAAATCATAATCACAAAGACCCATGTTAATATATTCATCTAAATCAACAATGCTATTTGAGGAGAACAACTCATCCAACGTGCTCTTATCAATATGGGTGTAAAACTTAGCAGGAAGAAACCTCTTTATTTCTTCAACAAGCCTTATGCTGTATTCCTTATTATCAAAGCTTGCGGCGAGTAAAACGGGGATATTATAGTTCATGTTTATTACAGCTATTTCGCTAATTTGATCACCATCAAACAGTCCATAACACACAACTCGATCCCATATTGCTGGAGATAAACTAATAAATTGATAAATGTAATTATATCTTGTTTTGCCTTTCAGAAATTCATGAACCCTACTGCTATCGTGAACAATTCTGATATGCATTGTTAAGATCCTTTCTGAGTTTTCTTCTACCTTGACATCAAATTCTGCCATAGCTCCTCTGAGAATTTACCACTATAGACACTTGATACTGATCCAGTCATGTGAACGTGGCCATCCGGATTAATATCAATATCAATACTTCCGCCAGGCATATGGACTTTTAGATTACTATTGACTACACCCAATTTATAAGCAGCACTGGCAGCCGCACAGCTGCTGCTCCCTGATGCCAGTGTATAGCCCGCCCCTCTTTCCCAAATTTCAATTTGTATATTACTTCTATCGATTACCTTGAGTAGCTGCAAATTAATCCGGTTTGGAAACATTGGGTGATTTTCAATGAGCGGACCATACTCTTTGGCTAACTCTTCCGATATATCATTCTTTGCAATGACACAGTGTGGATTACCGATGGATACACATGTTATTTTTACTGATCTATTGTCAAGTTCTAATACCTCATCAACTACTTCCCGGCTTTTTCCGGCCACGGGTATTGAATCACTTAAAAAAGTTACCGACCCCATATCAACTTTGACCAACTTGCCTTTGGGATCTAGCAGAGTAACATGTACCTGGCCTCCTAAAGTATCTATGGCAAAACTTGTTGTATCCACATAACCTTGATCTAAAAGATACCTAGAAAAAATTCTAATTCCGTTGCCGCTTTTCTCGGCCTCACTGCCGT
Organism: Desulfosporosinus orientis DSM 765; assembly: GCF_000235605.1. Classification (GTDB taxonomy): domain Bacteria; phylum Bacillota; class Desulfitobacteriia; order Desulfitobacteriales; family Desulfitobacteriaceae; genus Desulfosporosinus; species Desulfosporosinus orientis. Next base: position 2,266,204 of record NC_016584.1, on the reverse strand, counting down.
CAGGATTGAGTATTTTAAGTTTGATGTTATTGCCTTCAAAAATCGGTCCATATAGAATTCCGTCAGATCCCACTCCAAAGTTCCGATGGCATACCAGTTCTATGTTCTCCTTTGTAAGATTAAACATTGTCTTATTGGGATCAATAACTATATAGTCGTTACCCAATGCATGGTATTTACTGAAATCCATCTTCTCAAACTTCCTCCTCTTATCTCCAAGGCCTGTTATTTCTGTTCAATTTCCGTAACACATTGGCTTTTAATCCTTTCAACCAGGAATTGCAGGGCATCAACAACATGTGGTCTGATGTCGCCTCCTATCAGCACATACATTATGTCATCGCCAAGTTCAAGCTGGCCTTCATTAAGCCAAACCCTGACATGGAAAATACCATCCATCTTATTGGTTTCTGCAATTGCAGCATCAACCTTTGCTGCATCATAAGCAAATTCCATTCCCTTAACCATTGAACCGTCATCAATCCCTTGACGCACCTTGGCTTTAGGCGTTTGGCGCACAACGCCATTATGAACTAAAAACATCCCTTCCTGTAAAGCCCTAGGATCTGCTTTAACTTCTTTGAGCCATTCATCCATGGATGGCGGTATTTTTTTCATTTTTTCATTAATCATAAACTATTACACTCCCTCGTTGCTGCAGCGATTAGACTGTCACGAACATCTCAATAACACTGGCGATTACAAGTAATGTTGGCTGGCTTTACTGTATCTTGGCTGGTCTCATTATATCGAAACAATAATACTATCCCTGCACTTAACAACAAATACATTTATAAACTACTGTCCAAATATTGCTGGCGCTGCTTCCCAGCTTATTATGCCTGGTGCAAAGATAATAAATCCTAATAAAAACATGCTTATATACCCTAAAAGGCACCTAACTGCTTCAAGTCCAAATCCTTGCTCCTGGTATATTGGGTTTAATGTAAATCCTATTTCACACGCATAAATCCCATTGAATATCCAATAGCGTAATTACTATAGGAATAGGGGTATTGACAAGGGAATTTATATCGTTTCCAGTTTTAACAAATTCGCAGGCAACTTTCCTTAGAGATTTTGAGTACCTACAAAAATCCCGGTCTGAAAAGAAAGTGAGAAACCAGAGCAAACATTTTGCTGTAATCATCAAAAGTACGCCCAATTAGTTTAAGAATTCGTTTTTATGTCTCTTGAAAAATTCAAAGTATGTACGCACGTTTTCCAATCTCGTCCACCGCTTAACATCTACGGGATTCTCATCAAGATCATAGATTTTGGCGCCCCGCATGGCAAGCAAAAACGGCGAATGGGTAGAAATAATAAACTGGCAATTCCAAAACCGTGCAGCATCCTCAATAAATGTCATTAATTCCATCTGCCTTTTGGGTGACAAGCTATTTTCAGGCTCGTCCAAGATATACAATCCCTTTTCTTCAATTTTTTCCGTAAAATAGAGAAATGCACTCTCCCCATTGGAGTATTCACGCACATTGGCCATCAACTTCTTTCTCACAAACCGAGACTGAGATTTGCTTTTGGCCAAATTTGCTGTTTTAAGCTGCTCATAATCAGATAGGGACTTCATCTGAAACTGCGAATACTTGGCATCCAAGTATTCTTCAAAAAGTTTATCTCGTTTCTGGTCAATTCCTTCGTTGAGATTACGAACATTCAACATATAGTCAAAGACATCGTCACTGGTAATAATTCTGCTGTTTTCAGGGATCTCGGCCTTCAAGTGCATCTCGCACATATTAAGATAGTCGGGATAGAAATTCGATTTATTATAAATAGAATCCCTCTGGATACCCGTTTTTTCGGCGATCACATTTAAAGCCGTGGATTTTCCCGAACCGTTTCCTCCATATAAAATCGTAACCGGCTCGAAATCAATTCTCTCAAAACCATTCATGGATAAAACCTTAAATGGATAGAACACGTCATAGCAGGTTCTCTTTACATCCATGAAAAAGTTAAATTCCATCTCGTCATTCGGAAATGTAAAAATATTTAAATAGACCATTGTTACCTTCCTTATTACTAAATTACTAAGCTTTTAATAGTGCCTTAATTCTCTTTCGTCCCATCCTAACCCCGTTTTCTTCAACTACAGCCCTTACCACAATAATAAAAGGCTTACAATCCTGTCAGCCTCATGATGTCACATCATATATACTTAAGTTCGTCCCTTCTCAAATCGTGTTGTAAAGTTACTTAATTATATAGCTTATTATCCTAAGATGAAATAACTCCAAGTGATTTCTATCTGGCTTTTCGATCTAAATTATCTTCATAGCGCAGATTCACAATACTTCCGTTCCTCTTCAAACATGAATATAGCCCGGAGATTAAAATCTCCGGGCTGATATAGTTTTTGACAGGATAATGTTGTTGTACACATTTGCAACACAGTTTATATTCCAACCACCATGCAAGCGGTAAATCTTCAGTGACCCTTTTGCTTTCCTCTCGGTTAAATAGCGGTATACTGTCCGCCTTCTGTAAAAAACACCTGCTGTACTGCAACCTGGTTGCCTGCAAACGCCTCAAACGCTCTGGTGAGGTTTTCCGGCATCACCCGCAGGCATAACCCGCATCCGGCCGATATCGCACTTGGAATGGACATCACCTTAACCGGTACATCACCCTTTATCAGCACCTCTACGGCAGCAATTACATGATTCGTATTATAAAATGTAAATATAATTTCTTTCTGCATGCTTCCAACCGCCCAATTCCTCAAACTGCTCCTCTTTTGTAAATTGTCGACAATTTACATTTTTATTCTATCGGAACCAGTTGAACAAGTCAATGAACTCCCAGTGTTTTTGCTATTGATAATATTGATAGATAACCCAGTGCTCATCATCAAAAACCGGTATGCCTGAAAGTAAAAAAGCGATGGATTGCAGAGTGCATTCCATCGCAGCATCACCGATACAGGCTATTGCAGTTCCCGCTGTTCAACTGCCTCTATATAGGTTTTAAAATGAGCATCAAATTCCCGGTATACCAGCAACAAGTCGTTCTGCTTTAACGCTTGTACAATCCGGGTATGCTCCTGCGCCTTTTCATGAAAGGTACCAAGGGTGATCACATCCTTATTCATGACGATCAGCAACTGGTAGAAAAGTCCCTCAAGAATCTTTCCCCGGCGCAAGCTGCCGGACGCCTTCCAGAGGTGACTATGAAACAAAAAATCCAAGTGATTCAGGCGGTACAACATCTCATGCGGTTCCATCTGCTGATCTTCCAGCGCATACATCTCCGCAGTCAAGCTGTCCAATTGCCGAAAATCCGCATCCTGCAAGGCCTTTGCACCGACGAGCAGGTCCAGAATCCTCTTTTCCATGGCGATGCGGATATCAAACACCTCCATGGTTTCCTCATGCGACATCTCCAGTACGTAATTGCCCCTGCGGGGCGAAAACACGACCATACCCAGCATATTTAGTTCCCGCAGGGCCTCCCGCACAGGTGCACGACTAATGGACAGGTCGTTGGAAATATCGGATTCAACGAGCTTATCGCCACTTTTAAACTCTCCAGACAAAATTTTATTCTTAATATATAGTACAGCCAGTTCGCTCAGGTTGTGCTTGGTATAATTTTGCGCAAAGTCCATTTTCTCTCACCAATCATTTTATAATGACTCTTATTATACTATATATTTTAAAAAATGCACAGTACTATACCTGTTTGTTTGTTCCATAGTAATATTGAGCGATAAAATCTACAAACAGCTTCTGCACCGGGGATAACACCATATCCTTCTTAAGAAGCAGGTAGAATCTGCGCAAGAAAAACTGGTGGTCAACCTCGATGGTTTTCACCAGGCCCATTTGCACATAAAGAGCGGTTGCTGCCTTCGAAAGAAAGGAAATCCCCATCCCGCTGGAGACTGCCTGCATGACGCCTTGTGTGCTGTCCATATAGCAGGCCGGTTGTAGATCATCGAGGGACAGGTCGTGCTTTTTGAGATATCTGTCGAGCTCCTGCAAGGTTCCTGAGCCTGTCTCGCGCATGATAAAGGGCTGACTGCGAATAAAATCAGCTAGGTTTTTACGGATAATTGCCTCATTCATATCTAAATCCGCTGGATATACAAATACTAGCGTATCATCGTAAAAAGGTTCCTGTATGAATTTATTGCCTTGTATTTTCGTACCCACAATTCCAAAGTCGTAATAGCAGCTGCCAAGCTTCGCACAAACAAGGCTACTGTTGCTCTGGTGGACACGAATAATAATATTCGGGTAACGCCGGCGAAACGCTGTGACAATCTCCGGCAGAAGGTACTGTGCAGGCACACTGGAGGACAGTACGGATATCTCCCCCCTGCAGTTGCGGCCAAGACCGCTGACAGACTGGATCGCCTGATCACGCAGCGCCAACATGTTTTGTGCATAGGAAAAAAACTCCACCCCAACTTTGGTGGGATAGACTTCTTTTGTAGAGCGCACCAGCAGCTGCGTACCGAGCTCTTTCTCCAAAGAGCTGATATGTGCGCTGATGGTCGGCTGGGATAAATAAATCGTATCGGCCGCCTTTGAAAAACTGTTGAGCTTTACAACATATACGAAGGCTTCCAGTTGCTTCAAATCCATAGCTGCCCGCCTTTCCGGGAATTATCCCGCTCTGATCAAGGTAAGGAAAACAAGCCGCTCGATTTACCGGAGAAGCTTGTTTCAGATGGTGCGCAGTTTGCTTGCCCACGCGCAATTCTATCTATTTTTTTGGGGAAGCTGCTCCTCGAGCAGTGCCTTGAACAGACATACGCAGCACAGCAGCATTATAATAGCAAAGGGGAATGCCGCCACAATCGAACACGTCTGCAGTGCTGATAAGCCGCCAGTCATCAACAGGACGAGCGCCAGTACAGCTTGCAGCACACCCCACAAAATTTTCTTAGATTTGCCCGGGTTCAGATCTCCCTCAGATGAGAACATCGACAATACAAAGATTGCTGAGTTTGCACTTGTCGCAAAGAACGTGATCAGCAGGAAAACCGCAATAATCGAGAGTATAAAGCCTAGCGGGTAGTGACTTAATACAACAAATAGTGCCGTTTCTGTATTTTGGATCGCCGTCTGGATCACGCCGTTGTCCAAATTCAGACCAAGGCCGCCGAAAATAGCAAACCATACCATAGAAACCAGCGAAGGAGCTAAAATAACACCCAGTACAAACTCCTTGATTGTCCTGCCTTTGGAGATACGGGCGATAAAGGTTCCCGTAAACGGACCCCATGCAATCCACCATGCCCAGTAGAAGATTGTCCAGCTACTCAGCCAGCTGTTGTCGCCAAAGGGGTTGATACCAAAGCTGTCGGCAATAAAATTGTTCACATAGCTGCCCAGACTATTTGTAAAAATATTAATGTCCATGAGAGTGGGACCTACCAATAAAGCGCCACCCATCAAGACAATTGCCAACACCATATTGATGTCGGAAAGCAGCTTGATGCCCTTGTCGATGCCGCTAACGGTTGCCCAAATATAAAGAACTGCAATCGCAGCGATGATAATACATTGTACAACAATTGTCGACGGAATACCAAACATTTTGTTGAGACCGCCGTTTATCTGAAGCGCACCCTGTCCGAGTGATGTAGCCACACCCGCAACTGTCGCGAATATTGCAAAAATATCAATGAGTTTTCCAATGGGTCCGCGCACGCCCTCTTCGCCAAGCAACGGTATAAAAATACTGCTGATAAGGCCTGGCGCCTTTTTGCGGAACTGGAAGTAGCCCAGCGCCATGCCGACTACTGCATAGCCCGCCCAGGGGTGGAACCCCCAGTGCATGAACGCCTTGCGCATCGCCAGATTGGCAGCCTCTTCGTTCATACCGAAAGACACGTAATGATTAAGTGGTTCGGCCACGCCCCAGAATACAAGGCCAATACCCATGCCAGCTCCAAAAAGCATGGCAAACCAGGAAACCGTGCTATACTCCGGTTTAGAATCATCATCACCCAACTTGATTTTACCGTATTTGCTGAATGCAAGCACCAGGCAAAACGCAACGAAAATAAACATAGAAATCAGGTACAACCAACTAAACTTGTCAGTCAAAATAGCATATGCGGCGTTCATACCGTCCGCAAACTGTTTCGGGATAATGAGTCCAAGTACAACTATTATTAACGTAATCGCTAAAGATACAATAAATACAGTGTTGTTCTTTTTCATATTGCTCTCATCTCCTAATCCAATGCTGTCTTTTGATTTTGGGCAGCAGGGCCCTCCATGACACTGCATGAAAGGCACTTAGCCCCTTAAAATAAGAATGAATTGGCAGCTGTTAGATCTTAACCTTAAACACCTCAGGTTCCTTAATATCTGTTGTCAAAGCATCCAGCGCGACACCCACACGGTGGTAGCGCAGCTTGAATTGCTCTTCGGCAGACGTACTCGGATCACCTAAGGGATAGGGGATGGAGATGGTTGGCACCAGTCGGTTTACACCAACGGTCTTTGCTACAGGAACCAGGTTGGCCATCTGTACGATGGTGATGCCAGCCTTTTCAATCTCTCTTGTCATCGTTGCGCCGCAACGTGTACAGGTTCCTCATGTGGAGGTCAGGATAGCGGCACGAATACCATCCTGTAAAAGCTCCTGTGCAATTTCTCGACCCATTCTGGCAGCCTCGGCCTGTGTGGTGCCAGTACCAACGGTAGAGTAGAAATATTTGTAAACTCCACCGATCTTACCTGCCTTCTGGTAGGCACGCATGGCATCCAGCGGTACGATAACGTCGGGGTCGTTATTGGCAGCGGCTGGGTCAAAGCCCGCATGGATTGTCATGTACTCGCCCTTCTGCAGGTCCTCGAGATCGCTGACATCGTATTTGCCCCATTTTGTAGCAGATGCAGACTGAATGCGGTCCGGGTTGCCAACCGGCACAATACCACCGGAGGTAACCAGAGCAACTTCCATTTTGCTGAGTTCTTCCGGGGTGATAGCCGGAGCAATCGGCGCCCGGTCAGATTTCGGAATCGGCAGCTCAGTCTGGTATTGCTCTCCATTAATTTTCTTGAGCAGCATATCAATAACGCGGTCCGTTGCTCTAACAGGTGGGTCAAGCCAGATCTGATCGCGAATACCGCGTCCGAAATAGCCTTCGTCAACTGCAGGCAGCAGTTTCTCACCCTTGAGCAGCTTCAGACCATATTTAGCCATTACCCCAACGTCTTTTTTCATCGCTGCAGCGCTTGCGCCGCCCTTGAAGATAACCATTTTGGAACGGTACATTTCCACTCCAGGGTTTTCTTCATTCATGGAAGTAAGCACTGGTACACCAAACTTGTTCTGTACTGCATTACAAATATGACCGCAAGCAGCACCATAACGGCCGGCACGGAATGCTGGACCGGCAAAGAAAATATCGAATTCCTTGTCGTTAAGAAAACCCAGAATCCTATCAATGGCTTCATCTGTATGCGAACCTATAAAGTTGTCGCCGCAGATAATCGTGTGGGTTACGGTCACCTGATCGCCCAAGGCTGCCTGTAGAGCTAATGCCGGACCGACACAACCTTCGCGGATTTCAGGCTCATGATCTGCAAGTTCTTCGCCGCCAATCTGGCCAAAGAACTGGTTTAAATACAGAATTGCTTTCACGCCTTGACCCTCCTTTAAAATTCCACCATAGTTTTTGTCGACCAGCCAACAACCCGGTCGCCACAGAACATGGCATTGTTTTCCATGATGATCGATCCATCTGGACGCACGGACGGTCCAAGTTTCTCATCATTGCCCCAGCCACCGGACAAGCCGTCGCGGCTAAGAGATTCCAACTCACCGAGCACAACCGGCATAGCTGGAAGTTCGATCAACGAGGATACATTACCGCAGGAAACGATTGCGTCTTCTTTTTCATTCATAGAAACAAGCGGCTGACTGGCTCCGTCGCGACCAGTACATTCGTTGGAAAGACCAACTGTTTTTATACCGGCCTCTTCCAGGGCCACCAGGCATGCCGTGAAGTCAGCGTCCGGGTTGCCATAGCCCTCCTCGGCCACAACCGCCGAGTCTGCGCCGAGAGATTTTGCCATCTGTGCCACAAAGATCGCCGCACGCTCTTTTTGCTCTAATGCGACATTTAGGTTCGACATGATGACGCCAAGGAAGTTCAGCGTCTTGCCATGCTCTTCATACAAACGGCGAATCATCGGGAAGTTCTGGAAGTCATAGGTCGACCACTTAGATGAGCAGGGCATGAAAGAGCCGGAGATCATTGCTCCATCCAGTACTTCGTTAGGATGCATGAAGGTCGGTACCATATGGTTACAGTCCCAGCCATAGTTCAGGTCATTATAGCCCAACTCTTCCATCTGTGACTGCGGCTGCAACACCATCACGACGCTCGGTAAATCATTAACTGCCTTTGAGCGCTTGGTTAACGGCTCCAACTCATAGACATCGGTGTCATCCGGCTGCATATCCTTTGTGCAGGCGCCAAGATACTCTGCCAGACGCATGCCCGCCCAGCGCAGCGCACGGTTCTTCTTCTGCTGCTCATGGTGTTCAAATTCTTCATCAGAATTTGCAACAAGCACGAGGTTTTTCAACTGTGAGTAGAATGTATATTTTGCGCCTTCGCCCCCCATATCAATTAAGCCATCCTGGAAGCCGCCATAATGCTTGCCAACCACCAGCACACTCATATCTTTGAGCGCATGGGTTGTGCCATTACCAGCCTGCATCAGTTCGCCGGTCACACCGGGGAATACCGGCCCGCCGCCAACGCGGTAACGCGGCTCGATTGCTTCCTTGACCGGCACCAGGCGAACCATATCGCCGGGCTTGACAATGTGCAGTTCTGCTTCTGTAATATGGGTATCCTCCCGCACAACGGCGAGAGCCTCTTCCTTATTCACCGTCAGGACTCCGTCTTTCAACTCGGTTTTTGCACCGAAACAGATTTCCTTTACATAAAAGTTTGCAAGGGTTAGTTTCACAGAGACATCTCCTTTCCGATACTTGTTGATTCACATAGATCCCTCGTTATGTCTTTGAAATATGGTTCAGACGTGCCGCCAATGTTGGTATTTCATTGCCTTCGACCGTACGCATATCCAGCAGGACGCTGTCCTGTGAAACACGTGCGATCACAGGGGGATTACCCACTCGCAAGCGCTCCTCGATCGTATTAGCGGAAAGCCGATCAGACAATATCCCAACCGCACAGGATGCAAGCGTCACATCCGGCAGCGAGCCGCCGCCAACCTGGGACAGTGTATCCATCATCGAATAATGTACATCAGGACGCGCCTCCAGCAGGCTGGTAAGCATCTTTGCCTTGGCCTCCATTTCCGAGACGGGTGCAGTAATCATCCGTAATGTCGGAATACTCTGCACCGCGCTATCCGGGTCAAGGTACTGACGCAACGTATATTCCAGGGCAGCCAGTGTCAGCTTATCGATGCGCAGCGCACGCAGCAGGTGGTTTTTCTTCATGCGGTCAACCAGTGCTTTACGCCCCACAATAATACCGGCCTGCGGCCCGCCGAGCAGCTTGTCGCCGCTGAAGCTCAGCACATCGGCATAGGGCACGCACTCCGCTACAGTCGGTTCCGTGCTAATACCATAGTCTCCCAGCTGGGCAAGCAGCCCGCTGCCCAGATCGTAAATGACTGGAAGCCGGTTCTCCTGCCCGATCTTCCACAGCTGCTTGAGAGGCACGTCCTGGGTGAAGCCCACTATGCGGTAATTACTGGTATGCACCTTAAGCAATGCGCCGGTTTCATCCGTAACGGCCTTCGCATAGTCGGCCGGGTGCGTTTTGTTGGTTGTTCCCACCTCTACCAGCTTGCACCCGCTGTGCGCCATGATGTTCGGCACACGGAACGAACCGCCGATCTCCACCAGCTCACCTCGCGAGACAATCACCTCGGTGCCTTTTGCCAGTGTATCCAGTATGAGGCAGACCGCTGCTGCATTGTTGTTGACCACCAGCGCAGCCTCTGCTCCCGTAATTTCCGTAAGCAGCGCCTCCACATGTGCATAGCGTGAGCCACGCTCCCCGCTCTCGAGGTCATACTCCAGATTGGAATAACCCGTTGCGGCGGCAGTCAGCGTCTCCATTGCGCCGTCCGAGAGCCGCGCCCTGCCAAGGTTGGTGTGCAGAATGACGCCGGTCGCATTGATTACACCCCGCAGATGGCTTTGCAGCACCTGCCCCAGTGCCGTTATAATCCTGCCCGTAATGCCCGGCACACCCACATCGCTCGACTGTCCGTCCAGAATTGCTTGCCGGCATAAATCGATCTGTTCCTGCACCACACGCTTAACCACCAGGCCGGGCATGTCGGCTGTTACCGGCGCAAGCCGGCGCAGCAAGTCATCCACCTTGGGAAGCGCACGCAACAGGGCTTGTTTCTCTTCCACAGCATAGCCTCCAGATTTCATGAGTTACGCGCCGATATAGCCCTTGTCAGCCAAAATCCTTCGCGCCTGTTCCGATTGTTCCTCCGCGACCAGCACCACCGGCCCGGTGCAGCCCATGCCGCTTTCGGCATAAATGCCCGCAAACCAGAGCTGATGAACGGCGTCCTCAAGATCGAGGATTTCAATCCCCATGATCTCCTCTGTGACGACAACCTTCGGCGGTGCCTTTATTTCCTGTGGTTCTTCCGCACCCTTTTTCTCCTTTTGCAGGCTGGCCAAAAGGTTTTCCAGGCCCGCTTTTTTTGCTGCGGCCAACTCCTGAGCGAAAATCTTTTGATAGCCGCCCTTTACAAGCTGTGCGGCAAACACCATTGCGCCCCTCGCAACCGGCATGCCGGATGCCCGCGAGATAATCAAAATCAGCTTGTCAAAGCCTTCTCCCAGGCCAGGCCCGTAGCCATACCCCAGGGATTCGTAGTTGCCGCCGGTAGTATAGGCGGACAACAGCTTCATCAGCAGGTTGCCGGTCAGCGGGTCCGTCACCATCACATCGCAGGTAGCCGCCAGCAGGTCATTGCCGCGCATCACCGCACCGCCGTCGCTGCGCCCAGACTGTGCAAATGTCATCGGGTAACCCGCCGCCTGCAATTTCTGCAAGGCGATCTCTGCCTGTCTGGCGCCGTCCACATTCAGGATGCCAACCGTAGGATTTTGAATGCCGCAGGCTTTGGCTGTGACAATTCCATAGATTGCGTTGCGCACCATGCCCTCCACGCGATCAAGAGCAGTTGTGCCGGTCGTTGTTGCAATAAACATTTCCTTTCCGTTCGCCGGCGTAATTACACGGCCAATGGTGGAAACACCGATTGGAAAAGGGTAATGCATAGTTACGCCGCCCAGGGCTTCACCGCTGTCGAGCAGGTTTTCGAGGCGCTTATGGCCCTCCTCGCTGCTAGAGACGGATACGACCTCCACACCGGGGTAGTCAAAGGGCCGGCTGCCGATCAGCTTTACGAGAAGCCCCTGGTCAGCAGCCTCTTTGGCTGCCTGGTAAATCATATCCTCGCCGTGCTCACTGCCCATCGCCGTTACGGCAATAGGCACACGCTGCATGGACGCACCGTTTTCCAAGATATCCGCCATTTGCAGGAATACATCAGAGATGGTCTTGTTGATCATATTGCTCAAACTTAGCTCCCCCCTATTCCTGCAGCAGGTGGCCAGCAAATTCTCTGAGCGACTGCGCGATCAGCTTCTTCACCGTTTCTTCCGAAACTGCTTCCGACTGGCCCTTCCCGCTGTTTTGCTGTAAAACGAAGGATACGCCGTCAAACAGGTTTGTCATACGGCCGAGGAACAGGCTCCCCTTGCCGATAAACATAGCCCGGCTGATTTTGCCGTCCAAGATATCCTGCCTAGCAAAGCCCATATACGGCACACCGGAAGGAATATGCCCCTGTGTCGGCGCCCAGCCGACCATACCATGATTTTTAACGAAACTGGTAAGCTCCGCTTTTTGAATATCACCGCGCATAGCAGCGAGCGCACCGATCATCTTGTAGTTTGCTTCCGGTACATTGCCTGCTCCCGCTGGCTTTGTTATATCCGGATTCTGCATCTCCACAGAATACTTGTCGACATCCGTCAGCTTGAGTCCGGCTTTTTCAAGCGCGGTTGCTGTCAGCGAGGAGATTACAGCCTGCGGTGACGAACCGGTGCCCACCGTATGCTTGCCAAGGATATCCGTGTTGATTTCCGGGCTGATCCCGTCGTTTTCACCGACAAGTACGGCAAACCCGGCCACACAGTCCTCCAATACCGGCAAACCTTTTTTCACGTGGTCTTTGCCGTTCATACCCAGCTTCGCAGTCGAGCCGCCAGCTGCAACAATTACATATTTAAACAAGCCGGCTTTTACGAGGGATGATGCTTGTAAAAGTGCATGCGTTGGTCCTGCGCAAAAGCCGCGTACATCACAGCCCGTTGCGTTAGTAAGGCCAGCGATTTCAGCAGCAGCTTTTGCAAAGTTACCGCCGCCGCGCTGGTTCATATCGCCGCACGCCTCTTCCGAGCATTCGACAACATAGGCAATCTCGTCCTTGGGAACATCTGTTTTATCCATCAGATGCAGGATAGACAAGACACAAGACGCCTTGGATACAATATTTTCAAACATAACATGCGCTGACAGAGAATCGTCGATGTCGTGGGCAGCCTTTATGCAGCCTACCATCTTACCCATGTAAAAGATCGGTTCAGCGTGATGTTTGTCAACCAGTTCACGCAATTCCGCCTCCTCGCTGTGCTTATCGAACACCTGAAGCTGAGATGCATCGATCAGAGCATGTTGCCCCAGCTTGTCCTTCACGGAGGCAGAGAAACCGGCCTCAAGCTTGACCAGGTCAAACACATCGCAAATCTTCATCATACCAATAAATTCATCTTCCGGCATGATTTCCCCGTATTTCCCCTTGCGTTGTGCCCCCGAGGCCTTCTGCTCATACCACGGTAAGGCATAACCCTCGAGCTCTTCAGGGGTCATGTTGCCGATGTATACCTGATTTGGCAGATAAGCTACACAATCCTCGTAGCTGCGCAGGCTTTTTTCCAGCTGTGTCAAGTATTCAGCATTTGGATCCACTTTGCGCTGTGTCGTTTGTGTTGTACCATTGTGCACAACCATATTTGGCGCGTGGGCAAGAAAGTAGCTCGCGCCTTTTACCACGCTGTACAATTGAAACACCCTTTCCTCTGGCAATATAGTCAGTCCAATCATAAAATCATTTCGAAGCAGAAAGCGAAGTCTGCCAGCACGCCAAAGGCGTGCGATTGACTACGATACCAATCCATCGCACCACACTTGCGGCGGATGTGCATTGCTTTTAGAGGCCTTTTTGATATACAAAGGGGCGATGACACGAAAGTAAACCGATATACTGGTTCCTTCCTTTGCCATCATCCCTTACCAATTAGTATTTACAATATTGCTCACGGATCGATGTCATTTCCTTGATGATTTCATCAATGTCCAACACCATCTCCATCATACTGATCTGCTCTTCATACACCTGTGCATCGACTTCTTCTTTAATCTCTGGCTCACAGACATGGTATACACTTAGTCCTAACTGGACTCCAGCCAATGGACCTGCAAAAGTCGGGTCACCTGCAGTTACGGTTTCAGCTGCCAGTCCGGCTGCTTCACCTTCGGCTGCCCCGAGAACAATAACAATATTCTCAGCACCGAATTCTTCCGTAAACTCTTTCACCCGCTTTTGATTCTCCAGATCCATGGCTCCCGCCGCGGTTCAGACGAAGCATTCTGTCGATGAGAATACAACATCTGCGCCGGCTGTTGTGCAGCAAGCTGCAATTGCCGGTCCCGGTATGCCATCCCTGTCGCCAATGATTATGACTTTCTTGTCTTTCAGCAACACGTTTTCTTCCTCCTTGTAGAATTTTTCACTTGTAGAATTTTATAATCAGTGCCCAGCGGCAAAGTACCGCTACATGCACTAAATATACTTTTGAATCATGGCCTCAATATTTTCGGGAGTTGCATCGTCCTTAACAAGCTCTTCCACCTTTTCCCCGCCCTTGTAAATCGCAATAACAGGCAGGCCCAGAATCTTCTGGCTGATCGCTAAACGGCGCGCAGCGGTGGTGTTTAGTTTCGTGAACTTGATCTTGTCGCCATACTTTTCGCTGAAGCCCTCAATATGCGGCAGCAGAGCCTTGCAGGGCTCACAACCGTCACCGAAATAATCGACCAGTACAGTGCCCTCCGCCTTCAAAACTTCGGCTTCAAAGGATCCCTTGTCCAATAACAGCATGTCGTTCTCTCCTTTTCTTTTAACTTTATTCTTAACAATATTTAAGACATTTGTGTGGTTAATGCTCTAGATATTTTTCAACCGTCATGGCAGCAATCGCTCCGTCCGCTGCCGCGGTGACTACTTGACGCAGTGTTTTGATGCGGATATCTCCCACTGCAAATACGCCAGGTACATTTGTACGCATCTCTTCATCAGTTTTGATATAACCGTTTTCCATTTCCAGTACGCCCTCAAATATAGACGACTGCGGCAGGAACCCAACAAAGCCAAACACACCAAAGGTACCATCTTCTTCATTAGCAAACACTTCGGTCAATTCGCCGGTCTTAATATTTTTGACCACCATGCTCTCCAACAGGCCTTCGCCCTTCAGCTCCTCTACAACGGTATCCCACATAAATTCAATCTTCGGGTTGTCAAAGGCCTTTTCCTGAATGGATTTTGCTGCACGCAGTTCATCACGGCGATGGATGATCGTAACTTTGCGCCCAAATTTTGCAAGATATAGGGCTTCTTCTACAGCGGTATCGCCGCCGCCAACCACATATATATCCATATCCTCGAAGAAATTGGCATCACAGGTGGCACAATAGGATACACCCTTGCCGATCAGCTCCTTCTCACCCGGACACCCAATCGGGCGCGGGAATGCGCCGGTCGCCACAATAATGGTCTTAGAGTGATATTCACCGTGCAAACCCTTGACAACCTTGACATCACCGGAAAAATCCACACACGTGATGGTATCCTGCGCGCGCTCCACACCGAACTTTTCTACCTGTTTGGTCATACGCGCCACCAGCGATGCGCCGGACTCTTCGTCTAAACACCCAGGATAGTTTTCAATCTCCGAAGTGATGACAATCTGGCCGCCATCCTTCTGCTTTTCGATCAGCAGCGTCTTTAGTCGAGACCTGCCTGCGTACAGGCCGGCGGAAAGGCCTGCCGGGCCTGCCCCGATAATAATAACGTCATAAACCTGCATACTGTTTCTCCACCATTCTTTTCATAGTTTTGTTTATGCCTATAAAATCTACAACAAAATACGATCTTCGCCGGCGCGCTTTGTCAGCTTCTCCTTATCGAAGCGTTCCAACAACAACAGCGCATATTTACGGCTCGTCTGCAGCCTGTCGCGGAAATCCGACAGCTTGATCACCCCATGTGTGGCCGCGAGCTCTTTGGCGATCTCTCTGGAAGCCTGGTATAGCTGCCGGTCAATCACAAACTGCCCATCCAGCGCCATTAGCGTATCCTTCAGCAAAAATTCCATCACCTGCAGTTTTTTTTCATAATTTCCCACAAGCTCCGGCAGGCTTGGCAAGGTATAGCCGCATTGACGAACCTGGCCCTCCAGTTCCGCACGAATTTCCTGCTGGCGTGACGAAAGCCGCGGGCTGAAATCAGCGATTGCCACCAGATTGTCGGCTACTTTCACCACGTTTCTGGATTCCAAAAGGGAGAGCAGCAAAGAAAACTCTTTATCCCCTCCGGCGAAAGTCTGGCGTGATTGCAGCTCTGCCTTGGACATTCCCCTGCGCAATGTGTAGGTCTGATGATAGTTCTGCAAAAGACCCATCACTTCTTTACGAAACACACCAACACTTTCGGGATGTATGAAGAGATCCTGCAGCCGGATCAGCCGTCCGGCTGCCAGCAATTCCTGCAGTGTTTCCTCAAACGATGCCAGACATACCAACCTGGTCAGCATATTTTTGGTAAGCAGCGGATGCACCCGCACAAAGGTCTCCAACATATCAGGTGCAGAGCCGGCATCCTTCAGTCGTACGTTGTCCAAAATCTCCTGTGTTACCTTGGGGTACCGCAGCGCAGTCGGATCAACTACCTTGCCGCCGCCAATGGTTTCGACCGGCGAAATTGTACGTAGAACAAAAGGATCTCCCTTACGCACCACCGCCTCCTGCTCAAACAAGATCTGCCCATACGCCTCCTGGCCTGCACTCACCTGCCTAACACCGAATGGGATAATTTTCACAATCAGCTCACGAGCACCGATATACAGTTTCAGCCGATCCATTTTCTTAACTGTAAAATGCGCGTCGCTGCTCAGGCTGAAACGAACATCCATCACCTTTGTCGCAAAGACCGAATCTTTTTTGGCAATGACACAGCCACGGCTTACCTGTGTCGTTGCGATACCTGCCAGATTGATCGCCGTGCGTTGTCCGGCACGGGCCTCACACACATTCTGCTCATGTATTTGCAAATTGCGAACCTTGGCCGGGAACCCTTGCGGATAAATCGCTACCTCATCGCCAACCTGTAATTTCCCACCTGATAAGGTTCCGGTGGCTACCGTGCCAAATCCGTTAACAGAAAACACTCTGTCTACGCTCATTCTGGCGTCCTTTTCCACACTGCGGCGGTCCGTCTGTACCGCCATACCATCCAGGTGGCCGACCAAAACGTCAATCCCTTTGCCGCTAAGTGAATCCACCTCGACCAGCGGTGCATCCCGCAGGAAGGTATCCTTTAAATACTCTTTAGTGTCTTCAAGAACTAATTCCTTAAGCTCCTCATCTACCATGTCAATTTTTGTCAAAACAACAATGCTCCGTTCGATATCCAGATAGCTTAGGATATCGATGTGTTCTTTTGTCTGCGGCATTACACCTTCATTAGCGGCAATGACCACCATGGCAATATCAATGCCGCTGGCACCTGCCAGCATATTTTTTATAAAGCGTTCATGCCCGGGTACATCCACAATACCGGCGACTTTTCCGCATGGCAGTGTAAAATATGCAAAGCCCAGATTAATCGTAATACCTCGCCGTTTTTCTTCTTCCAGTGTGTCTGTGTCCCGCCCGGTCAGTGCTTTTACCAAGATTGTTTTTCCATGGTCAATATGGCCTGCGGTTCCTATGACAATACTCTCCATGTCTTCAACCCCGCACAACGATGTTATTGTCACCCCGAAAATTGGTGGCCCGAGCAATACGCCTCATTTAAGACCACGGCTTACCCGAGCCATATTGGCGGAAGCATATGGGAATCGAACCCACCCACGGCACTCAATGCCGCAACACGGTTTTGAAGACCGGTAGGCACACCAGTTACCTTTCTGCTTCCATAGTCGATTGTCTACAATCAACAATCGATGAAGTCATTATAACCCCTTAAACAATTACTTGACAAATGCTTTTTTAAATATTTTAGTACATACTTTATTACGATTGTCTATTAGTATAAACGCAAATATTCGTTCTATATTAATAGTTTTCGACAATTATAAGTATTCTATTAATCTATATTAGGTAATCATTTCCAAACCTGCCTGCATTCAGAATCCATATTGGGATCTTAAATAATTAAAATATAAGTTTACTACATCATTAAAAAATTATATTGTACATATTCAAACATCAATCATATAATTCCTTCAGATGAATTATATGGATAAGCAGTTAGAATAAGGGGGACAAAAATGAAGAAAAACCTATTACCCGCAATCCTTTTGATGGTTTCTCTGGCCTTAAGTTTAGTGGGGTGTTCCAACTCAACAGGAGCTGCAAAGCCTGCCGAGGACGGCAAAGACCAATTCAAATCAGAAATGAAATTTTACGGCTCAACAACCTTAGCACCCGTCCTATCCCAGTTATCCACGAATTTTAATGAGCACTACGGAACTTGGGATAAAGTTGACAGCCAATTTGATAAAAAGGATATCGCCATCTACGTATCCGGTGCGGGTTCAAGTGCCGGGGTCAAATCCGTGATTGATGGGGTCAGTGACTTCGGTATGGCTTCCAGGCAGGTATCCGCTGAGGAAAAAGCCAAGATCGAAGGCTATCAGGAATTCAAGCTAGGCATGGATGCTTTAACTATTTCCGTGAACCCTAAGAACAATCTGACTAAATTAAAAGACTCCCTGACCAGCGACGAAATCAAAAAAATATTCTCCGGGGAATTTAAAACTTGGCACGATGTGGATTCTTCCTTGCCGGCAGCGGAAATTGTGGTCGTCACCCGGGATATCGGGGGCGGAGCCCACGAGGTTTTCCAAAAAGCGATTATGGGAGACACCCAGGTCCGGGCTGATGTCATCCAAGCCCCTTCTATGGGAGCCTTGGTTACTAAAATCATGGAAAATGAAAATGCTATAGGCTACGCTTCCTATGGCATGGTTAATCAAAACAAAGGAAAACTGACGCCTTTTAAAGTTGACGGGATAGAGCCGTCTGCGGAAAATATCTTAAATGGTACCTACAAAATATCCAGACCTCTGATTGTCCTTAAAAAAGGAACTATGCTGCCTCAAGAAAAAGCCTTCATGGATTATGTTGTTTCCGGGGAGGGAATGGATGTCATCGAGAAATTGGGCTTTGTCCCCAATAAATAACAGCCAATAGGGTTAGCAAAAATTCAGAGGCCACGTAGCCTCTGAATTTTTTATACTAATCAGAAAGTATAACTTTTCGTTACATACTGCAAGAAGAGTAATCCGTGCGAAAACAGTGTTTTCGTGGGCGCCAGCCAAGTTTTCTAATCAGACGGGGTGTTTTATGAATCAGACATTGGAAAAACTATTCAGCTTTTTGAGCAGGCTCTTTACGGCTTTCTCTGCAACTCTGCTTTTCCTGGTAATTATTTTTATTGCCCGGGAAAGCCTGCAGATTTTCCAGGAAGTCAATTTCTTGGACTTTATCAGCGGAATCAGCTGGAATCCCTTGGCCTCTGAACCCAAAGTCGGTATTCTGCCCATGATTTTAGGAACAATTTATGTCTCTATCGTTGCCATCCTAATCTCTATGCCCATAGGTATCGGCTGTGCCTTGGAATTAGCGGCTCTTGAAAATGAACGCCTCAAGAGCTTTTGCACTTCCGTCTTAGGAGTGCTGGCGGGAATCCCCTCCGTTATTTATGGCTTCATCGGTCTCTTGGTTGTCGTGAAATTCCTTGAGAATAGGCTCCTCCTGGCCGCCGGTGAATCCATCCTTAGCGGAGGAATTGTTCTGGCCGTCATGGTTTTACCCTACATCGTTCCCACCGCCGCCGAAACCATGGAAAAATCCTACAGGAAATATAAGGAAACCTCTCTAGCCTTAGGTGTTTCCAAGAGCTATATGTTGAGAACATTAATCCTGCCCCAAGCCAAGGGCGCCATATTAACCGCCATGATCTTAGCCTTTTCCAGGGCTATGGGAGAAACTATGGCTGTAATGATGGTCATCGGCAATTCACCTATTCTTCCCCGACTCCTCGGGAAAGGCGAAACCATTCCCGCACTGATCGCTTTGGAAATAGGGACTGCAGGACTGGGAAGCCTGCATTACCATGCCCTCTTTTCCGCAGGGTTTGTCCTGATGATATTCCTGATTTTCCTGAACGCTCTTTTTTATTTGATTAGAAAGAACTCACCTGAAAATCTCCGCTAAAAGACAGAAAGGAGGGGAAGAAATCAATGAGGGCAAGAAATGTAATGTTAAGGTTCTGGTCTGTTTTAAGCACAGTTCTCTCCCTAGGCCTGCTGGTTTTTTTATTAGCTTTTGTTTTTATTAAAGCTCAAGGTGTTATAACTCCCAACTTTATTTTGACCAAACCGGCAGGCTTTCCCGTGGGCTCGGCTGGAGGAATCTGGCCGGCCATTGCCGGAAGTCTGCTGGTAACATTGATCGCCGGTCTCTCTGCAGGTATCCTGGCCTTTTTTGCGGCAGTCTATATGGTCTTTTACTGCAAAAGTCTCCGGATTCTGCTCATACTTAACCTAATTATTCAATGCATTGCCGGTATTCCCTCCATTGTCTTGGGACTTTTCGGCTATGCCTTTTTAGTGATTAAGCTGAAACTGGGTTTATCCCTCCTGGCTTCCGGCCTGACTCTGGCCATTATGATTTTTCCCTTTATTCAAATCAGGCTGCAAAAACTATTTCAGGAGACCGGCAAACAGCTTCTGGAAGCTTCGGCTTCTTTAGGCGTCAGCCAAGCCTACACCATCTTTAACTTGCTCTTGCCCCTGTATAGAAAGCAGATTCTTGCCATTGTCACCCTAGCCTCTGGTTTTGCCATGGGGGCTGCCGCTCCGGTCATGCTGACAGGTTGCATGATGAATGCTCCCGTACCCAAGTCCATAACCTCGCCCTTTATGTCTTTGCCCTATCACCTTTATGTCCTGATCGGTCAGGGAATCTCCTTAGAATACGCTTACGGCACTGCTTTCATTTTGATGGTCTTAGTGTTGGGCCTTAATTTACTGGCGGCCTTACCCGCTATACTGAGAATACGAGGAAGATCATGAACCAGCACCTAATTCTGAAGAATTTAAGTGTCGCTGTCGGTACTGTGGAAATACTAAAAACCGTAAACCTGGCCATTCCCCCAAATAAAGTATTAGCGGTTATCGGCCCTTCCGGCTGCGGCAAAACCACCTTGCTCAGGACTATCAACCGGCTCATTGAGGAAGAAAGCCAGGCCAAAGTATCCGGTGAGATCCTTTTCAAGGGTAAGCCCATCCAGCAGATACCCCTGGCTAAATTACGAAAGGACATTGGACTGGTTTTCCAGCAGCCCCTGCCCTTTCCTATGTCCATATATAATAATCTGGCCTATGCTTTGAAATATCATGGTGTAAAAGGTAAAAGCAGCTTAGCTGAAATTATTGAAGCAACCTTAAAATTGTGCGGTCTCTATGAGGAAGTCAAAGATCATTTAACCATGTCTGCCCTTAAGCTTTCAGGGGGCCAGCAGCAAAGACTCTGTATCGCCCGCTCTTTATGTGTGGAACCCGAAGTTTTATTGATGGATGAGCCCTGTTCATCCCTGGATATCCATAATACGAAACTCATTGAAGACTTGATCTTAAAACTCTCCGCCCACTATACCATCGTTATTGTCACTCATAATTTACAGCAAGCCCGAAGAATTGCCGATTACACAGCTTTCTTTTTGGAAGGCAGGCTTATAGAGATGAATACGACCAAGGAATTTTTCACAAATCCCCAAGCCGAAGCAAGCAAACAATACCTGGAGGGATTATTCGGCTAAGCGTGCCCGTTTACATCCCCCTGCAAATGATAGAAGAATTCTTACTTTTCTTCCAACTCCACTGTTTTTCTCAGCAGCCCTAAACATATAATCAGCACCAGGTAGCCCAGAAGGCCCCCTAATGTATTTAAAATAACATCATCGATATCCGCCGTCCCAAGTTTTGAAATTAGCTGTATTCCTTCCAGGACAGAACTTATAAGCAAGGTAGTAATCCCAATGGCTTTGGCACTTTTGAGCTTATTAAAAGCAAGGGGCAGGAGAAATCCCATCGGCATAAAAGCTAATACATTCCCAAACAAGTTAAAAAACCAGATATCAATGTTATCGTCATTAACCGTTCTCATATATGTCATGATTGTTTTGAATGGAATTACATTAAACCGCAGATCCTCCGCAGAAAACCTAAAGTATTGACTGTAAGCAAAAAAGAAAAGCCGGTACAGCAGATAGCTAAAATAAACAAGAAAAAGCACCCCTGCAATTTTTCGTACGATCTTATTTAAACTGGCAGGCATATCAATGTTCCTCATCTTCTCTTTTCCTATTTATTTAATATCATAGTTCCGAGATGCCAAAGATCTGTTTCAAGTGATGCTCCAGGTGTCCCAAGTAATCCTGAACCCACTCCAAGAGAGTGCATGATTTATTGTCACCTAGATCGCACACATAGCCCAGTTTCTCATCCGGTATCTTTGAAATAACTCTAAGGATATGTTTATTTAAAACCGTCCAGAGGGAAATAATCTCATCCAGCGGCATGCCATGATAATCCTGCATCAATACCCAGTTGTTTTGGTCATAAGGCACTATCACAAAGGGCTGCTTCTCAAACTGAATTCTAATGAGCCTGTGACAATTGTTGCTTGCAGAATCACACAAATGGCCCATGATTTCCTTTTTCGACCACCCGCCATCTTTGCGGGCTGAAAATTCCTGCTCCGAATACTGTCCGGCCTTTGCCGGTACTGTTTGAATTAAGTAGTTAAGCCTTTCGTTAATATCTCTCATATTCTCACTCTTCCTTCTCATCTATATTTGTTCGTAAAATATCAACACTTTGCCCCCATTTTCCGAATTATTTATAGAAGGTTTTTCCATGTCAGATACCCCAACTGAGTCACTGGTGACGCTTTTGACCTATTTACTCCGGGTAAAGCCTAAGAACCTTGTCCCTTGAAATCTAAGCATTCCAGAGTCATTATCGGCAAGCAGACCATACTCGCGGCCATTTACCATAAATTCCATTCGATCCCCGCTTTCGACCTCAAAGGTAACATAATAAGTCGTACTGGAATGACTATGATGTGTCCCGGTTTCTCCCACACCGCCGTGAAAACTACTTGAGGTATTCGTTCTCTTCCCTGTAACCTTGGCCGTTATATCTAATACCGGCTGTGTGTTGTTGTATTTCCATTGTCCGATTCCCTTTACTATTCCGAATATAACTATGCCGAATACTAAGACAAAAAATATCATCATAAACCCCGGCATTACATTAAACATTAAACCCGATAGACCATTAGCAAACAACATAAAGCCACCCCATTAATTTCATTCTTTTAAGGTATTCGCTTAGACAGATTCTGTTATTACAAAAGTATATCCATATACCAAACCTCTGCAGCCCCTCTCCATTTGCTCATACCTTCCTAAACATCTCTCAGAATATCTCCCTAAAATATCTCTATTCCTCACCGGCATTACCGGTACCAACTGTTTATGACACTAATACTTTGATCACTTGGATAATAATTCTTAAACTCATCATCTTTCCCAATGGCAAATACAGAAAAACCTAGAATCCAGCTCTCTTTTTCAAAGACTTCTTTATATGCTTGAAAACCATTGGCCTGTTCTTGCCCATTGACTATTTTAGATGGCTCCGGGTCCCAGGGATGAACCGCCGCCATATTCCGTTTGGGAAAGCCTAGTTCTCCGAAAAAAACTGGCTTATTCCATTGCGTCGATAGTTTCTTGAGTTCATCATAAACATTTTGGTGCCTTTGGAATATTTGAGTACTGTAAATGGAGCTGACCAAATTTTTCACAGTGTTGGTCTCTTGATCGGTTAATTCAAAATACGCTGCCACTGATATGAAATCTACCTTTTCCAAGACGGGATTATTCAATTTAGCTGTGTAGGTGTCATATAATCCGTTCTTCTGCGTATCCCACTCGGCTGTATACCACCAGTTGGTTTTATAAGTGATACGACCGGGATAAGCCGATCTGACAAAATCAGCAATGCCAGCCCAGGCTTTATATTCCTGTTCAAATTGATCAAAATTCGATCCTATACATAGGGCGTAAACTTTATACGGCTTAGCTATCTCCCGGATCAGTGGGGCGAGTACTTCCTGTTCCCAATTAGTGAACCATTCGTTTTTATTACTAGGATTCAATTGCGTCTCATAAAGTTCACCGTTTTTTATGTAGGGATAAGGCTCTAGAATAATATTAATTCCGCGGAACCTTAGTTTTTTAATTAACTGAATTGCCTTCTTTTTGCTTTCTTCGTTTATCACCGCCCCATTAGCAGTTAAGGAGGGAATGTCGATCCGAACCGGTACGTTAACTGTGTTTAATCCCAGGCGCTCAACGTCCAGCAAAGCCTGTTCGATAGTGTAATCAACAGAAAGATTTCCTGATTTTATCTTTTCACCCCACGGGGTAATAATCCTATTTTTCTCATACTGCTTTTCTATATAAACGATATCGATTAAAATTTCTTTCACAAAGATTGCTGCAATGATCAATACCGTTAAGGCAATATACCTTAGTTTATATCGTTTTAGAGATACCGAAAATCCTCTTGTCACTCAAAAATCCTCCAAAGACGAATTATCACTTTCTCAGATCCAGCTGGATATCAGCGAACTTGCTTCCCCCTTGATCAAGTCAGTAACTTCCTGTGCTTTTTCATTAATATTAAATGTCAGAGATTTATCCTTTGAGCCCATATACTTTATTATAGTCTTCAATAGACATTACCCTAATTTCCATATCCTCTCCTCCTCAAAGCCTACGAAAAGTCATCTTTTTGCCTAGAAGACTTCCGAGTTTTGATATTCCTCTAAGGACTATCACCGCCGCTATCGATATAAAGAAAATTATTGCGGGCATCACCGGCAATCGATAACGAGCTCCGGAAACCACCGTAATCATACTCACAACAAAACTATAATAAAGAGTAAACAGCAGCAAAAAGCTGTATTTCTTTAAATAGAAAATACTAAGCAATGCCCCGGCCAGTCCCAGGCAGAGGTACCACTTATCCAGCTGATAACCAATCATCTTATAGCCTTGCGCTTCCGGAAGGGCTACCGGACGCCAGAATAAATTAATCTCTTTAGCCAGCGTACGCCCCAGAAACTGCACAGGATGCTTAACAATATAAGTTACTGCCAGTTGCTTATATTCCTTTTCCTGTTCTAAAACCGGTTGTTTATCGATACTTGCTTTCACTTCCGGATCAAAGCTTGATTGATCAAAAGTAAAGTATTTATCCGTGATAGTTAAGGGATTGTTTCCTAAGTAAAATTCACAGGAACCGTAATTTGAAACCGGAATAAAATGATGATATTTGATCCCATTACGTATCCACCAAGGGCTCATAACCAAAATCGTCACTATCACGATGAGGCTGAAGTCCCGGAGGGCAGTTTTTAAATGCCAGCTCTTCAGCCAAAAAATCCAAATCCCCAAGACCGGAAAAAACAGTAAAAGCAGCGGGCGGACCAGATTGGAAACTCCAATGGCTGCCCCTAAAAGCACTATAGTTCTCAGCTGTGAGCGTTTAACCTGTTTTGAATAGAGCGCTAAGAAATACAGGAAAAGTAAAATCGTAAAAACGTAGGTAGTTTCTGTGAGAACGTACATTCCCCAAGAAGCAAATAAAGGATATCCCAGAGTGAGGCCAAAGGGAATCCATGCATATTTTTTGCCCAAAAGGAGTTCCCCGGTTTTATAGGCAATAACTGCACTGCCCGCACTAAGCAGGGCCTGGAATACAACAACCATCTCATAATTTTTAAAGCCAAACATACCATAGACCAGAGCCAAGAGCAAAGGATAGATTGGCCCAACCACATACTCCCGGGTTAGAGGCAATTCTTCAACGATATGATCAGCCCCTTCAGCAAAATTGGCTGTATTAATCAATCCTTTTCCATGTAAAAAGTTTTCAGCGATGTTGGAATAGGTCAATCCATCCGGCGAAATAAAGAACTTGACGCTATATGAATTAATATAAATGAATTCAACAGCTAAGGCGATTAAAAATAAACATAAGGGAATTACCAGCCTGCTATATTTCCTCGAATACATAATGGAGCCTCCAAGAATTTATGAACTTGTAATTCAAACTATTTCCACAATACCTACTTTAAATCCAGAGAACCATAACCCCAAGGCTTACCATACCATTCCACACTATAGTCCGGGTTGGCAATCTTGACCTTGGCTTTGTCCAAGAGAAATTCTCCGTAATCGTTCCAAGCATTGCTGATTTGATAGGTGTCTAACTCAGGCAGCTTATCAGCCATTACTTTATTAAATTGATTTCTCATTCTGCTAATTGTCATAAATTGAGCAGTTTTATCGATACGTTGATTGAGATAATCTTCCTCCGATTTAAAGCCAAACTGTTTATAAACTTCGTCAATGTATTTAATGTTTTGACTATATTTTTTCCAGGCCTCTTCATCTTCCCTCAGGGCTTGATTAGTTGATACATTACTCTCTGCCAATATTTCTTTAGCCTTACCCATAGAAACCTCATGTCCAAGTTTCATTGCCTCTTGGAAAAAGATTTCTTGCCTTAATAAAATATTAAATGCCTCATTATAACTAAGATCCTTGGTTGTCATTCTTTCCATTGACTCCAGATATCTGTTTTGTTCAGGATTTAATTCTTCTTGAGGGTTACTTAACGATTGGATTAACGCATCTTTTAGGGTCAAACTATTTGAATCTGGCGAATATAGTTTATTGGCAATAGCAATCGTCATTTTTCTTTCTGTTAACGTTTGTTCAATGTCCCCTGTAGTAATGGTTTTGCCATTAACTGCGGCAACCACATCTTCGGGATATTTTTCCTGAGCGCATCCCACTGAAATAGATAAACCTAAAATTATTATTATGACGAAGAATGTTTGTAATTTCATGTCTTGCTCCTCCAGGTTTGTTCTTTAGTAAATCAGGCTTACACTCTTTGCCCTACTCATGTCTTAAGGTAATAATTGGCACAAACAACCCTCAATCACTATATCCTATAAGTAGAAATATATCTCATCCAACCTCCGGCAATCTTCCCTCCAGTGACCAAATCCAAATTCGTCAGCGCTGACGAATTTGACTACGATTTCAACGACACGCACTTCTTTTTGGCCTTCCGGATTCTCTGTCTGCAGCTTAACCCTAGTTAACATGAGATAAGTCTCAGCAAAAAGACTTAGGCATTTTAAGATATATTTCAACACGACTATAACAATTCCTTTAGAAATTTCTATATTTTCATATTCTTACCTTTCAAAACCATTTTTTTCAGACTGCGGAATCCCATCCTTCAGATCTCAGCAACATAAAAACAGAAGTCCTCCCTTCAAAGAGAAGAGAAAACTTCTGTTCAAGAATGAACAATTTTATTCCATTGGTATTAATTAATTGCGCCAGCCTAATGTCCTGAAGAGGGCAGTGGCAGCTTCGGCACGGCTGACTTTTTCTGCAGGTGCAAAGGTTTGTCCGTTAACCTTGATCATACCGCTGCTGGTAGTGATGGCGACATAGCCTAAGACATCCGCACTGATTTGGTCAGCATCTTGGAAGTCGACTTTATAAATATTCTTAAGTTCTGCAATTCTGTTCAATTGAATGTAACGCAGCAGAACTTTTGCTAAAAGCTCACGGCTGACCGGATCTCCTGGTTTAAGGTCTTCCTTCAGCCAGCCCAGATCTTTGACTTTTTCCATGATTTCTTGATCTGTAAGATTACTATTTCCCCATAAACCATAGCGGCTTAAATACATGGCCCGGAGCAGTGAATCAATGCTCATGCTTTCTGAGGGTTTAAAGCTGTTCCCATAATCCCCAAATAAGCCTGCCTGACCGAGTACGGTAATCTCCTGAGCACCATCAACTCCATTTAGATCTGTGAAATCAAATGGCTTAGGCCCTTTTTCAATAGGCTGGCCCTGATAATCCAATAATTCTCCGGTTTTAGCGTCCAAAATATTAGAATTGGCAACACCACGATACTGCGCAACGGGAAGATAAACCAACCGCAACCCCCCCGGTATCCCATTGGAATAGATGCGAACATAGGACAAGGTCAAAGGGCGTTCCATCAGGAAAGAACCCACCGCCTTTTCTTTGCTAAGAACTCCGGAAACACTCGGCAAATTATAGTCAGCCCAGTCGAGTTCAAAATTAGTGATAATTCCGGTCACAGGATCGACATTGACAATCATCCCGTTTGCCGGAAAACTAACTCCATTGACCACCCGACGATAATTAAAGGCCTGGTTATTCGCCGGTTCCGGAGGTATTTTACTGAGCAAGGCATCGTCTTCTTGATCTATAGCAACTTCCTTGAAGCGTTCAGGCTGGACACGATTTAAAAATTCCTCAGCCAGTTTTTGAGCAGCAGCCCGGTCCAGCTTAACTTCATTATTGCCTGTCTGTGAATTGGAAAGGGAAAACCCAAGCAACTCGCCATTTTTAGCGTCAACCCTAGCACTTAAATATTGAGGAGTTCCGTCTTTCTTATCCGTGCTGTCAGTATTACTCCAGTCAAAGCTCCAAATACGCTGATCAGCATTGCGCCAATCTTTGCTTAAATTTGCACTGCGCAAGGTCAAGGAAGCAGGAACGTCAATCCAGCGCTTCACCGCTGCAATAGCTTCATCTTGCTGCAGGAGTTTCTCAGTCCGTTCAACTTCTTGACGTTCTTCAGGAGTCAGCACTTGCCCATTTGAGTTCATGCTGGATCTATCTGCCTTAGCACTGCCCATGCCACCGACTCCAAGAGAGTCTGCAGAGAGCCACTCCCCTGGTCTCAACTGAATCGGCTGACCTGTGAAAGCATCAATTGCGCCTCCGTTTTCCGTGTGGAATTCGTATACAAGCTTGGCATCCTGCTTTTCCCCGGCTGCCAATATTCTGTAGGACGAGGGAATCCAGTATTCCAATTTAAAGAAGGGGGCCTTTGCAAAGGCCTGTTGTGCCTGGTCGGCATTAATGACGCCATTGGCATCAGGGGCAGTAACCTCGTTCCAAGTCAGGTTATAGGAAGTAATGTGTCCGTCCGCGCTTGAAACTTGTACATTTGCTCCGTTGCTGAGGAAAGGCACACCATTAATGAGTCTCTGATATTGCAGGGAATAATTGAATGGACCATAGCCTAAAGGCAAAATTTCCTGATCATTAGGAACAAACTTTAACTCCTCTGCCCGTTTCCCTAACAAACGGCTTAACAGCTTGTCACTGATTTCTTGAGCTCCTTCTTTTGTGATCGCTGGGATCAGTGAACTATTGGTGGATTGATCTTCATTGTTCCAATAATTCATGCTGACAATATCCCCGTTGACAGCATTAACCTCAGCTGCAAACTCTCCTGGTTGTTCCGCTGTACCGCTCCAACGCAAAGCCCAAACTTGCCTGTCATCATAAGTATTGTAACTCGAAGTAAAGTCAGTATAGTCACTAGGCACTTCGAAATTTGCCTTAACGATCTGAATAGCTTTTTCCAGATTTATTTGCGGCTTAGCCAGGCCTCCAACTGCTATCATATTCGTTTCACCAGCCAAAGCCAGGGGTGAAACCGCCGGTACCAGCAAAACAGCAACTACAAACATGGCCAGGAAAGAGCGCCACGTTTTTTTCATTCTTATCTACCTTCCTCTCTATATTCTCTTTGTTATGCTAGTTCTAAATCAGCTCACTACATTCCTCCTTTATTAAACAAACTTGCAAAGAAATTAAGGATAAATCCCCAATCATGATCTTTACGTAATCTATAGACGCTTTATTCTTCTGTTTCTGACGAAAATTTTTTCGATAATAACACTAATTATTCGACAACGATTAAAACCATAGAATTATAAATCCTGGCTGGCACCTTAACCCGACTTTCGTTTCATAGAAAGTTTAACCATTGGTATAAGCATCTTTTTCATTTTTTAAAGGTTTCTTTAGTAGTGATGCCACGGTCTGTCACAATCGTTGGCAAGGTTTCCTTAAAAAGCGTCTGATCAGTAAAATAAAGCCATTCCAGCATGCTTTCTAATGTTTCTGCTCACTTTGAAAGGAAAACCTAGGCGATAATAGCCTAGGTAAGACAAACGTCGTGCAAAAAAAAACGACCGGAATACGTTAATTTGCGGTCGTTAATCATCTTAAGCAATAGATAGACTAACCTCTGGCGGATGAGTCTAAAATAATTGAGATCTTAAATTTTCTTTATCCATACTGCAGTCCAGACGTTGAATCTCTTCTCCTTTGTCCAGTACGACTACTGCCGGTGCTTGTTCTATGCCATACTTGCCGGCCAAGCTTTTCTTAGTAGCCATGTCAATTTTAAACAGTTTATAGTCATCACCCTGTTCACTGAGAATTCCTTCTAATAAACTGCTGAATTCCAGGCTTTCATTGACTAAGGCGTTAAAGAATAACAATAGTACTTTCTTATCATTTTGCAGGATATTTGAATTGAAGTAATGCAACTCTTCAAGATATCTCTCGGCAGCCACTGCTGCAGTTGCAGCATCACCCACTGCAGAGGCAACTTGCCGCAAATATTTTACGATATTATCTCCTGCAGCATAGACCCCTTCTAAGTTCGTTTCCATACTTTCGTTGACAGGAATATACCCGCGTTTATCCATTTCAAGACCGCTGTCTTTTAAGAAACCCGTTGAGGGGATCATGCCCACGAAGAAGAACACACCCTGGCAGGGAAGTTCCGATGAGGCACCGGTTTTTAAGTTCTTAAGTTTTACACCTTCCACATTGCCATCCCCAAGAACTTCTTCAATGGTGGAATTCCAAATAAATTCCATTTTCTCGTTATTAAAGGCTCTTTCTGCGCTGACTTTATTGCAGTCAAGAATCTCTTTGTCGTGGAGAACCACCACAGTTACTTTACGGGCAAATTTCGTGATGTACATCCCTTCTTCAATGGCCTGATCGCCGCTGCCAATGACGACAACATCTTCCCCTTCAAAGAACTCGGCATCACAGGTCGCACAATAGGCCACTCCGCTTCCCCGCAAAGCTTTTTCACCGGGAATGTTTAACATTCTCGGCTCACTGCCGCAGGCAACAATCACAGCTTTCGCCGTTAACTCCTGCCCCTTTTTTGTTTTAATGACATTATCCTCTTTTGAAAAATCCACACCGACAACTTCTCCTTTTAAAAACTCAACATTAAAGTGTTCGGCATGCTTCTTGAAATCTTTCATCAGATCCGGTCCGCTGACATGGGCATAGCCGGGATAATTGACGATTTCTCTGGTGGTATTTACCATACCGCCAACGGTCCCCTTATTAAGTACCAGCGTTTTAAGCTTAGCCCTGCCCCCATAAATAGCTGCAGCTAAGCCGGCCGGTCCGCCTCCGATAACAATCAAATCATAACTATTTTCCAAGACTCCAACATCCCTCTCATTTTAAGCTCCCAGAACTTCCTCAATTTTCTCTTCGACAGCTTCTTCCTCAGCTTTGCCGGCCAGTTTACCTTGATACTCTCCATCATTGAAAAAGAGAATTTGGGGAACACCTTTTAGAGAAAAACGTTGGAATAAATTCTTATCTTCTTCAACATCGACATAATAAAAACCAAATTTGCCTTCATACTGAGGCTTTAATTCATCCAGCATGGGCACCACTTCTTTACACACATGACAATCTTTCCTTGAAAAGATAACTAAACAGGGTTCACAATTATCATAGATAATTTCTTCGAAACGATTGGAATTTAATTGCTGTAAAGACATAGTCTTAACACTCCTTTAAATAAAATTTTTATATTTTAAAACTTGACTTTCGCAGAGCGAAAAAGTTTGTTTAACCCCATGATGCTAAAGGAGAAGGTATTCTTCCAAAATGATCATTAAAAATAGAAAACACCTCCCTTATTTGGTATCGTGAGTTTGTCCAGAACCACTGTCACGCAGAAAAAGAGGTACCTTCTACATGATAAAATAGCTCGAAAAGGAACAAAGAAATCAACTACCTAAAGAAATTCAGCCCACATTTATAAAACTAAAAGTTTTATAACGTATTTAACCACCGGATTTTGTTATATATTAGACTAGAGTAGTCAAACTTTTACGTTCCATTTAATACCATATTTTTTAATTATTTCTAAATCACCACTTCCAATTTTGCTATTGTAATTATCAGAAAGCATTCTATATTCATGGCCACTTACGACAGAACGCATAGTATTCATTACTTCTAATTTTTTCATATACTCTTCGTCTAACAATTTTTCCAAAATAACCTTGAAGTCTTTTTTGGCATCGATTAACGTATACCTATAATTGAAGTAATACGTTTTATAGAAAAGAGGACTTGGCCGATAACCCTGCTTTTGGGCCTTCAATACAAAGGCACAAATACTATCGTACTGGGCATTGATATAATATTTTAATATTCCCTCAGCTCGGTAGACACAAGCATATAAGGTTTTTTCCATGATATCCTTGATAATCAGATCATCTTCCATTTGCAGTTTGACTTTCCTAATCCATTTTTGAAATTCATTCAAGCTTCTTCGACTTAATAGTTTTTTCTGAAAAGCTAGGTCAACCAAACCTTCAAAAACCACTAGTGCATCTCTGTCGAAAAGGCCCTCCAAATTTTCCTGTTCCGCCAGTAACAAATCATACGCTGCGTCATTGCCATCCATCTGTGCAAAATATTTCAAGGACTCGAATATGGGCTTTTTATAATCTTGCTGCAGCTTTTTGGCCAGACGAAATTTTACTTGTTGGGCAATTTCCTCTTCATAACCCGATGGCACAGGACAATTTTCCGAATAATGCTTTACAGCAGATGGACAAAAGTTATCATAGGCACTCGTTTCAATAAATTTATAAATTTCATCCCGTTTGCCGCTGATGATATATTTCATTTCATTATCTAAACCTAAATAGGCTGCGCCGTACATGGTGAATTCCGTGTCAACATACCCAAGTTCAGCCATTCTCGAAAAATCTTCCGCTATCTGCAAGTCTCTATGCCGCATAACTCTTTCAGGATTAACCGTTAAAATTATTGCAGCCATATATCACTCCCCCGAATCACATCACGTACATTCGATTTTATATCCATTTTAATATAGATTTTCTCATCTTCCGCAATCTTTACATCCACAGGGAAGCGCAGAAAATCGCTTAAGCTTTTAGTATTAAATATTTCTTTGGTTTTACCCATGGTATAACAATAACCATTACGCAAGAGTAAGCATTGATCAAAGACACTTAAAATTTCCTCTGTATAGTGAGTGACATAAATAATGGCTATATCTGTTTTTTCAGCCAGATCCCGGACTACATTCAAAAGATGTTCCCTTGCATAAACGTCCAGACCGGTACACGGTTCATCCATGATTAATATTTCAGGATTAGAGAACAGCGCTCGGGCTATCAAGACGTTTTGGCGTTCCCCTTTCGACATCATATTGAATAATTGATCGATTTTATCTCCCAGATGCAACTCGACCAATAGTTTTCTTGCTTTGATGATATCTTCATCCTGAATATCATACCGGATGCCGAACGTACCAAATTTACCCGATAAAACGATATCCAAGGCTGACTCTCTCGTATAATACTGGTCAAAAAAGGAAGCGCTTACCAATCCGATCCTTTTACGGATCTCTAAAACATTATCATTAGTATAGGGCTCACCAAAGACCGTTAACGAGCCATGCGTAAGCGGCTTAAAACCAGCCAGTATAGTCAAGAGTGTCGTCTTGCCGCTTCCATTCATGCCAAAGACCACCCAGTGGTCGCCTTGATTGATATCCCAATTGATATCTTTGAGCAGGTATCGGCTGCCTGTCATGTGGGATAATCCTTTGAGAGAAATGACCGGACGCATCAATTTAACCCACCTCACGTATTTTGTATCTCCACAATATCTATTGCTCTTATCTGTTCCGCATCAAAATCTTTAGCCTCTTTTTCCGTGAAACCAGCGATGTCTTCATCGGTTAAAATGACACATTCGCCCATGATGTTCTTATTCATTTTTATCTGAACCTGAAAACCTTCTTCATTGATAATACCCAGATTTTTGTTTTCCCACGTCATGATTTCACAAACCTTGGCAATCGACCGTTGCGTTGTCAGCTCATTATTATCCATATCGGGGAAGGCATTAAAACCGAATTTCTCAATGAAATATTTAGCACTCATATAGATCTCAGGTTCGACGCCGTATTCGATCCGACCGCATTGCTCGCAGAAGATTTCCAGACGGGCTTGTTCCAAATTACTAAAAATAATGCGTTTTAAGGACAGCTTGTTGCCGCAGTATTTGCATAAACAACGTTTACTGCGTTTCTTTAGCGATTCAAGCCGTGACTTCGTATTATATGAATAATCCACAATTAACACACTCCGTTTACTTATTCTAAAGCTTAATAGAACACAACTAGTTAGCCCCTTAATGAACTTGGACAGATCAACTCTCTATATAATAAAACTATTTTCGAGAGGATGGCTTAGGTGACTAGGCATAATTATTCATTAGAATTGAAAGACATACTAAGGTTCTCCAGAATAAGCAAGGGTTTAAAGATCAACAAGAAGAAGGTTTACCGACTCTGCAAAGAGATCGTTACTACGACGGCAACCCTATCATAAAGTGGAAAAATTAATAATCCGAAGTAACAATGGACCGCCAGGTATTTGGCAAATTCTGTGCAGCCCACAACTTAGGATATGAACGAATTCCTGTTAAAACGCTTAATGAAAATGCTCCTATCGAATCTTTTAACTCTATTTTGGAAGATGAATGCTTAACTCGTTATGAGCTATCATTCTTAGTCAGCTTAACATGAAGGTGGGCGTGATAGGCTTTATCGCTAGACGGTATAAGCGCCCAACTGTCGAACATCACGCCCACTGAGGCTCATTGTCAAGTTCGCGGATTTATACAAAGAACTGAATAACTATAGCATCTAGTGTATCCCTATGAGAAAGTTACTTAAGAGGGGAATTTGTCCAAAATATAGGGGGCAAGCCAACAATCCGCTCTCCGTAGTATGAGAACGGATTGTGTTCTGTTTCATGCGTTATTTAAAGATAAGACTTAATCATGTTTATACTTTTCGTTTAAATAATTTAAGTTTTAATATTCTTCTTCAAGAATCTGATACATGGGAGCACCTTCACATTGGGCCGGCATGCGTACTCCGCCAAGTACGGCCATGGTCGGGGCAAAATCTATCTGGCGGATTAACCTGTCCGTGTAATATCCTTTTTTGACACCATTGCCCGCAACAAAGAATATCGGTGATATGGATGTGTCCCCTTCACCCAAAGTCGTAGACAAGCAGTCGGCGTGATCATAGTTGTATCCTTCTGCTAAGCAATAATAGATATCTCCTGCCTCAGGTCCCCCCTGTCCGAGCAGAACCGCATCTCTATTTCTCAAAGCAACGGATACAACCCGGTGTCCTGTCTTTTTATCCTTATAACCATATAAGGCAGTCATGATTTCTTCTTCGAGCTCGTATTGGTCTGCCGGATCGACAATACCGGTTGATTCCCTGCCCTTAAGGTTAATGTAAATGTGTCCTTCGCGCTGGGCGATGGCTCTGGTTTTTTCCCAATCGATTTCAGGAAGTTCGTTGCCGTTTTCATCAGTCTTCAAGACGGTAAATCCAAGTTCCTGCATTACTCGAACATTTACACCCGCAATTTCGCCAAGGAACGGAATATCGTGTTTTGACGCTACCTGAGCATGATCGGAAAAGACGGATATCGTCCAGCCTTCATCCATAAGATGAATGAATTTACCAAGATAATAATCGGTTTGAATATATATATCTTCCATGAATTTTTCATAATCTTCGCGCGGCAATCTGTTAAAGTCCTTTTCAGCCAGATGCTTGATGAACATATGCGCCTGCAAGTCAATTGCATGGAAATGGGAAAATACGGCATCTAAATCCTCGGTTTCAATTAAGTGCAAAATCGCAGCCGACTGCCAATCCGCTGTACTGTACCAGTTGTCCAGCATTATGTCGGTAATCAAGGTTTTATCCTGGCAGCCGACCATTGTAGTCGGTGTAATATATCCGACATTTTCCGTAATTTCCTTGTAGATTCTCTTAGGATGCCAGACACTGTCATTATCAATATCCATACCGCTTGATACCCACATGTTCAGTTTGGATCCGTCCGGTTTAATCGATAATAGCTTTATGTTCCGGCTAACGCGGAATTTATTTCCGTTCGCTTTCATTCCTTCGTCAACTACTTGTCTGGTCATAACACCCGGTTCCAGGACAGCGATAGGTTCGGCATCTTTTTTGCTCTTATAAATAGCTACCCGGTTATACTCGCCATTATCGCCTTTTAAAATTAAACAGGGGCGGCGCAGTAATCCCTTGGAAAACATCACAATGAATTCTTTGGCTCCTTCAGGCGCATGTTCCCAGCCGCTCGGTTCTTTAATCGGAGATCTTAACACATCTAACTGAGCTTCGGTTATGCCAGTCATCTGTTGCTCTTCACCCATAATCAATACTCTGAGAGACATGCCGGTGCTAAAACTTCCATCTGTCAAGCCCTGGTCGGTTTTTACACCTGCTTCCGAATCGGCTTTCGTGGAACCAACATCAAGGTTCTCGACAACGCAGGGGGCGACACTTTGAACGTTTCCTTTAGGCGCAATGCCCAACTCTTTTATTTCAGCATCAGCTTCAACAAGAAACTCCGGATCGACTGTAGAAACAGCCATACCGACACTTCCGGGGGATGTTCCGTCGACAACCATTAAATTCGGACTGTCTGAGGTTGGAGGCCAAGAGCTGCCCGGCCAATGCCATACCAGTGTCTTTTTTCCCGCCTCGGCAAAACAGTTCCAAACCGGTTCTGCCTTGCACAATCTTGAGTCAAGGTTATAATCCATAAAGTCCAATGTTTTATTACTGGATTTTCTCCAAAACCCTGTGATCCCGTGGACATTGGAATTAGTTCCTGTGGCCA
This sequence comes from Desulfosporosinus orientis DSM 765, assembly GCF_000235605.1. Lineage (GTDB taxonomy): Bacteria > Bacillota > Desulfitobacteriia > Desulfitobacteriales > Desulfitobacteriaceae > Desulfosporosinus > Desulfosporosinus orientis. Next base: position 2,229,738 of record NC_016584.1, on the reverse strand, counting down.
GGGTCGTCCACATCGGAGGCGTTACCGTCGGATGCCCGCCAAGTAGAACTAAATCTTCACGGGCGGCGCCCCATTCCAGTAGCCTTTTTGTATTCGGCATTATACCTTTATCCACATACTTACGCGTCAGTCTGGGATCCATGCCATCTACGCCCAGACACAATACTTTTTCGGTTGCTGCTTTTCTTTGCATTATTTTTTTGTCCTCCTCTAATATATTTTATTTGTATAAACCCAGCTATTTCCCCAATCCACCCACCCAGAACAGCCCCGACTGAATTGAAGTATTTATTTACATATCTTTTGATAAATGTAATGCTTCGAGAGAAATCTTAGCCGTTTTCTGCCCGACTGCTAATACGACAAATGCCGGAACGATATACAGCAATCCGTTGACCAAATGTACTCCAAAATAACCATATGTTTGGAATACAAGCGGAACAGTGAACAGCAAAAGTGATGCCAATATCCTTCCGGTTCCGAACATGATTCCATTGGCACTGGCCCGGATATGTGTCGGATAAGACTCTGCAAGATATGTCCAGGTCAATGTCATAGCACCGGAAGTAAATAATCCTCTAATCAAGAAAATAATGCTGATAGGTAATGTATTACTGAACAATCCTTGTAAAATGAACAGAAAGCCTGAAATGAGGAAATAGACAACGATTGGATTTTTTCTTCCTCCTTTGTCCGCAACAAACGAGACACCAAAATCACCAAAGGGGACCGTTAAATTTTGATAAATGGCAAGAGATGCAATCATTGATGCTGTAAAGCCCATTTTCAAATGAACGGCAGGATAAAAAGCCATCAAATAGAAAGTTCCCAATGTTGCTGCGAAAACAACGATGAATACAGTAATAGTTCTTCCAATATAGTTCTTGCTGAAGATAACCTTAATGGTCTCGGCATAACTGGCATTTTTGTTTCTTGCTAGTTCATAGGCGTTATCCGGAAGGGTTGCTCCCGGTGATATTTCTTCAAGAACTCTGGCCGCCTCTTCTAAACGTCCTTTTGAAACCAGCCAGCGTGGCGACTCCCTAAGCATTTTGAAAGAAAAAAATATTAAGATTATGCCTAATCCGCCTAGAATAAATATACAACGCCAGGAATTCGGCGAAATAGGAATAATAATTTTTGCAAAAATAGCGGCCATTGGTATTGCAATAGTTCCGCTTGCAATTGTCATTGCCTGTACCTTACCTCTTCGTTCTGCGGGCATCATTTCTGAAATATAACCCATTGCGATTGTTACCATTCCAATAGTGCCGAAACCTGCAAAGAAACGCAGAACAACATAAGCTTGATAATCAACCATGCTAGCAGTTATCAGAGAAGCTAATGAGAAAATTGCAATACAAGTAATCAGTCCCCGTTTTCGTCCAATCCTGTCAGCTATCCAGCCTCCGAAAAGTGCTCCGAAAAACATGCCAATCATATTAGACGAATTGACGCGAGCCACATTCTCCATAGTCCAACCGTAGCTCTTCATCAATACAGGAGAGGCAAAAGCAAAATTCATAATATCCACCTGATCAAATGCATATGCGAGAGCAGCTATCCATAGGAATTGTCTTTGACAACGGCTAATTTCCCTTCCATCAAAAAATGCGGCTCCATTTACTGTAGATCCGGCCACGCAAACTCTCTCCTTTTATAAACTAATCTTGTTCTCAATACCCTTGCTTTCACAGTATTTCATTTTCAAAAAAGAAATTTATACTCTTGATTATTAAATTAAATCTATATTGTGTAAGGTTTACTTGATTCTTTGTCTTTGGCGCCAAGACAATAGGGGGAACCACCTCCCATCTGAAAGTTTATTAAGGTCATAAACTAATTTTATTGTATGATATCCAAAGGCTATAGTCCAATTGGTTGTTTTGATATTCTTGCTCTTTAAATTAGGTAAAATTTTATTTTATACTATAACAGCAACCATCCAGTACACTGCTGTTCCTAAGTATTACACAGCATACAAATAGTTGCATTATTATTTTCTAAGATATATTATTAACTCAACTTTGGCATAGCGAAAGTTACCTTCACCCCAGAGACGAGAAAGAAGTAAGAAAGTTGAACTATTAGCCCGAATCTTTGACTATGTTTCTGGTCACTTTATCTGTAGCTATAGCTTATTCACGCAGGTTTGGTCTGATGGCTACAGCTTTGCACCCATAGATTTCACGTTGATGAGTCCGGTTAGGATTAAAAACCGCCTTTGTGAAATGAGAGAAGACTTGAACAAACGATCCACTGGCTATAAGCGTCGCATAGAAGCGATGAATCCTAAACCGGATGCCGTCGTACAAATGCTTGAAAGAGCTCTCAATGCGGGATTTTCGGAGATTACGTTTTATAGATAGTTGGTTTACTCATGCTCCACTTCTACAAAAACAGATGGATAAGGGACTTCACCATTGGAATGGTAAAAGAACTCAAACAACGTTATTGTTTCGAGGGAAATACGTTAAGTCTAAGTGAGCTTTCTGCTAAAATCCCTAAAACCACAAAGCAGAAATTCCAAGCTCAGTTCGTGTTCAAACCATAACCAGGGTCATCACTTAAGGTTGTCTTCGTCCAAAATCGTAACAACCGCAGAGATTGCCATAGATAATTCTGAGATTGTAAGATTTATGGAATGCGTGCGTTGGGGTATCGAAGCTTTTTCAAAGTGACCAAATCACACCTGAACCTTAGGCTATCGTAAGATCACAGAAATTCTTCGAAGGGGGGATTTAATCAACCATAAATGAGTCCAGCGTTTAATCCAGTTAATGAATACTATCACAATCACAATCTATCAAATTGGAAAAGGCTTCATGTACATTTTCATTATCATGGACTGGTATAGCTGCAAACCAGAAATTATGTATAGCGACCAAGGCAGTCGATTTTACCAATCCGGAGACTACCTTAAACTTCTAGACGATAATGAGATCCGTATTTCAATGGATGCCAAGGCCAAGCCCTGGATAATGTGAGGACCAAGCGTTTTTTCGCAGCATCAAGTATAATGACGTCTATATCAGACCCTGCGAGAGCTTTGAACGGCATCAACTCCTACATAGTTATGTACAACACCTATCGGCCGCATGACTCCCTTGGAACTGATATTCCCAGCTGAGGTGGAAAGTTGAGTTATTAATATTGTTAAGTTAGTTAGGGTCTCTAAACTTTTATGAATTAGGGGGCTAATTAAGTGAGGTTAAAACAATTATATTACCTTGTTGAAGTGTATAAAAATAAATCTATTAGCTTAACATCGAAGCTAATATATGTCAGTCAACCAACAATAAGTGAAGCCTTGAAGAGTTTGGAGAATGAAGTAGGCGCTAATTTATTCTATCGAGATGCTCAGGGCTTGAAATTAACAAAAATTGGAGAAGAAACCGTACAATATGCGGAGCAGATTTTATCTTTATGTGAGAAAATCAAAGGAAATGCGCTGGAGCAAAAATCAAAAGTTAATTCACTGAGCGGTAAACTGCTTGTTTATACCGTTCCGACAATCAGCCATTCCATAATACCTGAGGTAATTAATTCGTTTTCTGAAGTCCATGCCAATATTTCTATAAAAATTATAGAAGAAAGCATTCAGAATATTATTAATAATATTCAAAAGGGACTCGGCGATATTGGCTTAATTACTTCAACAAAGTTGTTACTTTGTAAGCATAATTTGCTAGAAGGAGTTCGTTATGAACAGTTATCTAAAAGTAAACTTTATGTGTATGCCTCCAAAAACTCTCCTATTTCGAAAAATAAAACCATCACTTTTAAAGAAGCACTTAAATGTCCTATAGTCGTATCTGATTTCTATGAAGATGGTTTGGATGACCAATACGATTATGGAGAACCCAATATTGTATTAAAGTCTAATAATATGGAAACAGGATTCAAGCTAATAAGCGAAGGCCGGGCCATTGGATTTGCCAGTCACTATGTTGTCTCTAAAAGTCCATTTTTTATTAAAGATCATGTCACCTATATACCAATTAGAGATGATATGGATTATGCAGTGGGATATATATGGAAAAATGATTCCACAATTACCCCTCAGGCTCAGGAATTTTTAAAGTCTTTTAAATCTTTTCTGTAATTTTAAAAAAGGCAGTCCACTAAAAACTAGCGGATGCCTTTTTACAATTCTTATAATAGCCTTGCTCGGGTAATACTCTTTTCCCCATATTTTTCTTTAACTAAATCCAGGGCTTTGGTGAGGGCTTCTTTGTCCGGCTGAGGATCTTCAAACAGCGAAAGCTGATTTTCTGTCCGGTCTGTTAAATTGTGCATTGTCACACCAATCAAGCGGAGGGGTTCTTTAAGGGAAACTTCCTCCAGCAAAGAGCAGGCTTCCTGATAAATCACGTCGTCAAGATCCGTGGCGCACAAAAGGGTGTGAGAACGAGTCAAAGTCCGAAAGTCAGCGTACCTTACTTTGATGGTGACGGTCTTGCCTTTCAGGGATTTTTTTCGCAGTCTCCGCCCTACGTCAATGGCCAGTTTTAACAAAGTGGTCTTCAGCACTTCATAATCCGCGAGATCCTGGGCAAAGGTGGTCTCATGGCCGATAGATTTAACCGTCCTATCACTTTCTACGGGCCGCTCGTCCATGCCCCGCGCCAAATGATAAAGCTGAGTTCCTAGGGTGCCGAAAAGCTTCGTTAAATCCTTCAGCTCCAAACGACGCAAATCCTTAACAGTCTTCACATGGCATCTATGGAGCTGCTGTGCCGTTTTATCTCCGACTCCCCAAATTCTTTCTACTGGCAGGGGGTCAAGAAACTCTTGAATTTTATCCGGCGGAACAATCACAAAACCATCCGGTTTTTTCAGATCTGAGGCCAATTTTGCTAAAAACTTATTACAAGCCACGCCAACCGATGCCATTAGGTCCAGCTCTTGTTGAATACGTTGTTTAATGGTCAAAGCTATTTTTTCTGCAGAGCCAAAGAGACTTGTCGATGCCGTAATATCCAAGAATGCTTCATCTAAGGACAGCGGCTCAACTAAGGGAGTATACGTCAAAAAAATCTCCATGATCTGTGCCGATACATCCTGGTATTTCCGCCCATTCACCGGCAGAAACACAGCTTCCGGACAGCGTCGCAATGCTTCTGCCAGAGGCATTGCCGAGTGGATACCGTACTTGCGGGCTTCATAGGATGCCGCCGATACAACCCCGCGGCTTTCAGGTTTGCCTCCCACGACAACGGGCTTACCTTTCAAAGAAGGGTCATCCCGCTGCTCCACGGAAGCATAGAAAGCATCCATATCCACATGCAATATTTTTCGACAGTTCGCCCAAATGTCCATCTTTAACCTCGACTATGGTTACTGTTCGTCTTCTTTCATTGGACAAGAGTTGGTTAAGTCAATATCTGCTTTTACTTCCTTCCATGATGCTTGTTTGATGTCAATGCTTTCCAGGAGAAGGATAAGGTCGGATCGACCAAAAAAGGCAGGATTTCCTTTAGGATCTATGGTCATGAGCATAACCGGCATCCCCGGAAAAGCAGGAAGCAATCCTTTAATAACCATGGACGCATTAAAAGAATTTTGAAATACTCCAGGTTTGACAGACACAACCGCAATTGTTTTGTCTTCTACAGTGACGACAGCACTATCAAATGTTGTTAACAATTTAAACTTCACTCCTAAAATTCAATGATTTACTTAGTCTAAAATGAAAATTCGTCAAAACATACTAAAAACCCTTTGTAACAAACCTATAAAGTTCAACTAATTCAGCGTCGGAACCAACAAACTCCTCTCTAGCCTCTGAAATAGTTGACCCCGCCCTCAAAAATAGGTTGATATTTATTCCCCGGGACATTTTTGGCAATCTCCGAACCCGTTCTTTCGGAATGAGCCATTTTACCCAAAATTCGTCCGTCTGGGCTGGTAATGCCCTCAATGGCTTCAAAGGAACCATTGGGCGTATAAATTACTTCATTGCTGGGTTTCCCCGTCAGATCCACATATTGAGTAGCAACTTGTCCATTGTCGATTAAGGTCTGGATAATCTCCGGGCTAGCGACAAACCGCCCTTCCCCGTGAGAAACAGGTACGGTATGAATGTCACCCAGATTAACGCCGCTAAACCATGGCGATAAAACAGAAACTACTTTGGTTTGAACCATACTGGAAACGTGACGGCCTATTTTGTTATAGGTCAGTGTTGGATAATCCTCCATTAAATCAACAATTTCGCCATAGGGTACCAGGCCAAGCTTGATTAAAGCCTGAAAGCCATTACAAATTCCCAGCATCAGGCCATCCCTTTGATTCATCAGCTCAGCTACTGCCTCACTAATCCAGGGATTCCGGAACATTGTAGCAATGAATTTGCCGGAACCATCTGGTTCGTCCCCGGCGCTGAAGCCTCCCGGGAGCATAACGATTTGGGCCTGATTAATTTTTTTAACCATCTCATGGATGGATTGCTCTACTTGGGAAGCGCTGAGATTTCTGATGACTAAGGTTTCAACGATACCTCCGGCTTTCTCAAAGGCCTTAGCCGAATCGTATTCGCAATTCGTTCCCGGAAAAACCGGAATAAAGATCCTGGGTTTTGCCACTTTCCCAGAAGGGGGCTGGGTATTCCGCAATTTATAGCTTATGCTTTGGGGTTCGGCAACCTTTTCAGTCTGAGTGGGAAAGACTTTCTCCAGAGGGTTTTCCCAAGCCTTTTGAGCTGCCTCGAGGTCAATATCCACACCATTAACTGAGATTACCGGGGCAGCCTGGGTGACTCCCAAGGGTTGGTACTCAATACCTGCCAAAGCTTCGGACAGGTCAATGGAGTCAGCAATCTCCAGGACTATGGAACCATAGTCCGGAGAAAACAAATCTTGACTATCTATGGAATCCCTGAAGACCAGACCAATACCATTGCCAAAGGCCATTTTGCTGAGGGCTGCTGCCAGCCCTCCCACCCGTACAGTATGAGCAGCCAAAACCTTTTCGCCTTGAATCAGGTTATGAATGGCTGTATAGTTCTTGCTTAGATTCCGGAAGTCCGGAATCTCGTTTTCGTCACGAACCCCTTTGATTAAGACAACCTGACTGCCGCTCTTTTTGAATTCTTGTGACACAACTTTACCGGCATCTCCCACAGTAACCGCAAAGGCTACCAAAGTTGGCGGGACATTTAAATCCATGAAAGTTCCTGACATGCTGTCTTTACCGCCGATAGCCGGGATACCTAACTTCTTCTGAGCGTAAAAGGCTCCCAGCAAAGCGCTGAAAGGTTTCCCCCATTTTTCCGGATCTTTGCCTAAGCGTTCAAAATACTCCTGCAGGGTAAGGCGAACCTGGCGGTAATCCCCTCCCAAAGCTACAACCTTGGTGACGGCATCAACGACGGCATATAAAGCTCCATGAAAAGGACTCCACTTCGCTAATTGAGGGTTATAGCCATAGGTCATTATGGTTGCTGTCTTGGTTTCTCCTGCCAGCACCGGGAGTTTAGCCACCATACCTTCCGCAGGGGTGAGCTGATATTTTCCGCCTAAGGGCATCAGCACAGACGCCATCCCAATAGTGCTGTCAAACCTCTCCACCAAGCCTTTTTGACTGCAGACGTTCAAATCGGATAAATTCGCCAGCCAGGCATCTTTTAAAGAGGTTTGATTTGCTTTTTCCGGCAGTTTGCGGAAGTAGTTGTTTTCTGCTTCAGGCAAACCGGCCTGAATGGTTGTCCTCTGTTTTACGCCGTTTGTATTAAGAAACTCCCGGCTGAGATCAACGATTTTCTTTCCCCGCCACTTCATGGTCAGACGGGGCTGTACACTTACCTGGGCGACTAAGGTTGCTTCCAGGTTTTCCTCTTGAGCATATTTTACAAAGCCCTCAAAATCCTCAGCACGAATAACAACTGCCATACGCTCCTGAGATTCCGAAATGGCCAGTTCTGTTCCGTCAAGGCCTTCATATTTTTTGGGGACGGCATCCAGGTTAATCTCTAAACCATCCGTTAATTCACCAATGGCAACGGATACGCCGCCTGCCCCAAAATCATTACAGCGTTTAATCATCCTGCTGACCTGTTCATTGCGGAAAAGGCGCTGAATTTTCCGTTCCGTAGGAGGGTTGCCCTTTTGAACCTCGGCTCCGCAAGTCAACAGCGACTCCGTAGTATGTTCTTTGGAAGAACCTGTCGCTCCGCCGCAGCCGTCCCGCCCGGTTCTGCCGCCGACTAAAACGACGATATCCCCAGGCTGAGGAGCTTCCCGAACCACATTTTTACGGGGAGCAGCTGCGATCACTGCCCCGACTTCCATACGTTTAGCGATAAACCCTTCATCGTAGACTTCCGTTACCTGTCCCGTAGCCAAGCCGATTTGATTGCCATAGGAGCTGTAGCCTGCGGCTGCTCCCCGGGTGATTTTGCTTTGCGGCAATTTGCCCGGCAGTGTGTCCTCCAGTTTGGCTCTGGGATCTCCGCTTCCCGTTACCCGCATGGCTTGGTAGACATAGGTACGGCCGGACAAGGGATCGCGGATAGCTCCTCCCAAGCAGGTAGCAGCGCCGCCAAAGGGCTCAATTTCTGTAGGATGGTTATGAGTTTCATTTTTAAACATCACTAACCATTCTTCATCCTGTCCATCTATATCCACGTTGACAACAATACTGCAGGCATTGATCTCATCCGAGAGATCCAGGTCCGGCAGTTCTCCCCGCTTTTTCAGCTCTTTCATCCCTAAGACAGCGATGTCCATCAGACAGACATCCCGCTGGGAGGCAGCAGGTCCATAGACATAATCCCTGGAGGCCAGATATTCCTGATAGGCCTGGTTCAGCGGGCGGGCGAAGTCCCCCTCCGGCAAAGAAACAGCATCAATCTTCGTATTAAAGGTGGTATGCCGGCAATGGTCCGACCAATAGGTGTCAATAACTCGAATTTCAGTAATTGACGGATTTCGCTGCTCATTCTCACGGAAATACTTCTGGCAGAACTCTAAATCCTCATAGCTCATGGCCAGTCCCGTTTCTTGAAAGAACTTAAGAAGTTCCGGTGCCGGCATTTCAATAAAGCCATCAATAATTGCTACATCCTGCGGAATTTCCGAATCGAACTCTAATCTGTCCGGCTTCTCCAGACTTGCTTCCCGGGATTCAACAGGGTTAATGCAATAATCCTTGATTTTCTGAAACTCCTCATCAGATAGCTGCCCCTTCAGCACCATGACTTTAGCTGAAGCAATGGTGGGGCGCTCCTTCTGAGTTAAAATCTGTACGCACTGGGCTGCGGAATCTGCCCGCTGGTCATACTGACCAGGTAAATATTCCATGGCAAAGACTCGGTCTTCCTTGGAAATTTCCAGTTCTTCGTCATACACTAAATCCAGAGGCGGCTCAGCAAAGATAATGGGACGGGACTTCACGTACTCCTCATCCGTAATTCCAGAAATATCATAGCGGTTAATGACTCTCAAGCCTTGTAGTCCTTTGATCCCTAAATTCTCGATTAAGTCATTATAGAGACCTTGGGCTTCAATATCATAGCCCGACCTTTTTTCCACATAGATTCGTTTTACAGCCTGTACTTCCATATCATCCTCCATCAGTTGTTGTTTTAAATATGTATAAGGCCATAGCACTTGACTATGGCCTTCTTCCGCAATCATAGCTGACGCTGAATTCTCTTAGTTTGCATAATACCATGATTTTACTCGAATTAAAAGTGTTAAAGGGCCATTCCCTTTTAGACAAAATCTTCAAATTAAAAAATATTAACAAACTTTTTGAGCACATCCACGCCGCCAATAAGGGTTCCAAAAGTACTGCCCAGATTTGTCAAAACCACAACTAAGAGGATATGTGTGACTTTGTTGCGCCAAAAGCCTTTTAAGGAGCTGACATCTTCTGAGATGTTTTCAAAATCCTGCACATTGGGCTTTTTGATCAAGGCTTCAGTAAGACCTGCAAACCAGCCTGCCGCCAAAAGAGGACTTAAGGAGCTGATGGGGGCAACCAGAAAAGCCACCAGGATTGTTATTGGGTGTCCAAAGGCCAGCATAGATCCAATAGACGCCAGGGCCCCGTTCCAAAGAATCCAGCTTACAATCTGATCCATTCCCGAGGCTTTATCCACGGAAAACGTTGAGATGATAATCAGCAGGATAAGAAAGGGAATAGACCAGCCAATGATTTTGGCGGTTTTTGACGCCGGCTGAACCTTGGCAAGTTCCTCCAGATTGTTGTCGTTCTCCAGTTCTCTTTTTATGCCGGGAATATGCGCTGCCCCTAATACCGCTACTACCTTATCCCCTGTAGTGTCTTTGATTTTCTGGGCCAGGTACTTATCCCGCTCATCAACAATAACTGATTTTAATGAAGGAAATGAGTCTGCCATTTCATTTAAGACAGTGGTAAGCATATCCTCACTTTTCATTTTTTCCAGTTCTTCTTCGCTGATCTCTTCATCAGCTACCAGGCTTACAATCAGCTGGTAAAACAACTTCGCTTTGCCCCAGAACCCCAGGCCCCGCCACAATCTTCGCATGGTTGTCTGAATGTCCCGATCCGCTAAACAGAGTGTGGCACCCAGCTGCTTCGCCGATTCAATACCTTGGATCATTTCCTGCCCCGGTTTGATGTCGAACTGTTTGGCTAACCTTTTCTGATAAGCGGACATAATTAAGTTAATCAGCAAAACAAGAGATTGTCCCTGTTTAATAATCTTAACAATATCTGTATTTTTCCATCTTTCCGCATCCTGAATCGCTTGATAACGGGATTGACATAACTCTACACAAACTGTATCGGGTTTTTCTTCTTCAATAAGCTCTTTAACTTCTTCGGCACTTTTTTTAGAGACATGAGCGGTGCCGATTAAGATTATTTGCCTGCCGTCCATTTCGATGCGATGAATATTCTCGTTGGGCAAAAAAAATCACTTCCTAAAGTTTTCTTACTGGAACAACCATAATAATATCATATTTTCCTGATTTATGTTAATTCTTGAAAGGTCCTTGGCGGTATATTTCGAGTTTCCGGGTCGGGCAGCTTCGCCACATCCATGCAAGAAAGTTAATTCGTGCGAAGACAGTGTCTTCGTACCGCAGCATTCCGAGGCTCGCCCACCCGCGGCTGCGGGAGCTACGCCAAACCTCCGGGTAGTACCTGAAGTAAACCTGGCTCCTCATTCCCCGCAGCCGCTTGTAGGCTTAACCGCCTCTCCATGCAATGGGTTCGCTTCTGTGGACGAAGCTGCCCTGCCTTTCGGGTCTAAGTGTTCTTTCTATGTGTGGCTTTGGGGTCTCTTTTCATAGCCGCAGAAAAAAATAGAGAGCCTATATTGCTCTCTAAAGACTGCGCCAATATTTCCTTAACCACCTTATCGTCTCACCGATCTTCTTGTACTTATCTGAAAAGATATTAGCCCTTTATTATTTTACCCTAGAGTACCTAAAGCCTCCTCCTTTGGCAATTCCCATAAACTTTTCTCTGGAACAATCGACAATGATTTTAAAATAGGACAGCTCTTTAAAATGAGTATCCGTGCATTCCCTGATATCCACTAACCAGTTTACGCCTTCCAGTTTGCAAAACGTCATTAACTTTGCCAGATATTCCAGACTCACATTAACTAAGCCTAAAGGGGTTACACATTCGTCGTTACAAGTGTAAATTTTATTGATGACTTGAATATCCGCATTATTCGGAAGTTCTCCTCCGGTTTCCACGAGTTTGGTTATCAGAGTATCATAGATGGAATTATAATGGTCAACTTCGGCTTCATTTAATTTTCTGATCCCGCTGTCCTGACCGGTTAAGGTGAATCTTTGCAGATGCTCGTCGCATTTTTTCATTACATTCCCTCCTTTTATAAAACCACCTGTTACTATCATCTATAACAATTATCCTTAATAGCCTTGGAATGATGACTATCTTAGTTTGCCCTTGTATTCACTTTCACTTTAACTGCCGCCTCCACTCCCCTTTCCTTTATTTATGATTGATTAATTAAAGCTTACCGTCTCTAAAATCCAATGTCTATAGTTATACCATATGTTATCAATTGTAATTAATTATTTCTAACACACATCCTAATTTGTTTGGTTATCTAATGCGTTTAAAAACTTGGCCGGTGCCCGAAGGCACTTTCTTCGCACGTGTTAACATAGCAGAGCAGCCTTCTGGCATCTCTTTTTAACAAATTAAATAACAGAGGCTGAATAGGCCTCTGTTATTAATAATAAGTATATTAAAGATCCGCCCTTTTGGACGACTTTATTTTTCCAAATAGTAATTAATGGCATTATTGCCGCATAAGTATTGTAATAGACATAAATTTATGTTCGCGGGCATGTGACCAATTTCTCTCTATTAAAGAAAGGAGTTGGGATCATGAAAACATATGAGACGTTTATGATTGTTATCGGGTCCTGTTCCTTACTAATTAGTTTACTAGCTTTAATCGTGGAGGTGATAAGAACAATTTTAAAATGAAATTAGTTTCTCAAAGGTAAAAAGTAGCCAGCGCCAAACCGAGCTACTTCTCACCATCCATAGGTTGCATTGCCTGCACGATAAGGGACATCCTCTTATCTTTTTTTTGCCCTGAAATATAGTTATGTCACGTGCGGCATTTATATGCTAAAAGAATAATTATTTGGAAATAGGATAGCTTAAAGCATTTTTTCCAAAAAGGTTTTGATCCTGGGGTGACGGGGATTTTCAAAAAATTCGACGGGAGTGCAGTCTTCAAGGATTTTTCCGCCATCCATAAAAATCACTCGATCGGAAATTTCCCTTGCAAAACTCATTTCATGAGTTACGATTACCATGGTCATATGCTCTTGGGCCAGAGTTTTGATGACACTTAACACTTCACCAATCAACTCCGGGTCCAAGGCCGAGGTGGGCTCATCAAAAAGCATAATGTCCGGGTTCATAGCCAATGCTCTGGCTATAGCTACCCGTTGTTTCTGCCCTCCGGATAATTTAGAGGGATAGACATCTTTTTTGGCCAATAAACCGACTTTATCCAATTGCTTCTCTGCGATTTGGATGGCATCCTCTTTCGCCATTTTATTGACAAGCATAGGTGCCTCGATGACATTCCCCAGAGCCGTCATATGAGGAAACAAGTTAAAGCTTTGGAAAACCATGCCCATTTTGCGAAAGCTGGCCTTGATTTCCTGTTGTGTTGCCGTTATGGTTTTTTCTTTATCACCGACAGCCTCTACGACAACCCCTTCTATTTCAACAACTCCTCGATCGATTTTTTCCAATTGATTCATACAGCGCAGCAAGGTGCTTTTTCCTGAGCCGCTGGGACCAATAATGGAAATGATCTCTCCTTTGTCCACTTCCAAAGAAACTCCGTTTAAGACCTGCAGGCTTCCGAAATGTTTATGAATATTACTCATACGAATCATTTTCATAGCTTCCCTCTCCTATTCATAAATCGAATACTTCTTCTCTAGTTTGCCAAAAAGTTTGACAAGAACAGAAGAGACTATCAAATATAAAACAAAGGCGACGATAAATGGGATAATATTAAAATCCCGCGTAAAAATCTGGGTGGCAATACGCAGCAAATCCGGCATCCCAATAACCGCCAGCAAGGCAGTATCCTTGACCAGGTTGACAGCTTCGCTGCAAGTTGGCGGCAATACCCGTCTCACAGTTTGAGGAATGATAATCCGGCGCATAGTCTGAGGATAACTGATTCCCAAGGCCTTGGCCGCCTCATATTGACCTTTATCAATGGATTCTATCCCGCCGCGAAAAATTTCTGTCAAGTACGCTCCTGAATTTAAAGTATAGGTAATGGTTGCTGCCACAAAGGGGGAAAATCGTATACCAATAATGGGCAGACCATAGAACATGAAGAACAATTGGAGAAGCAAAGGCGTCCCCCTCCAGATCCATGTATATAAAAATAAAATCTTTTTCAGGATCTTCGGCCCTTTCGCCTTGCCCACCGCCGCCAGGATACCTAAAGGCAAGGCAAATATCATGGTTGCCACATATATTTTCGCTGTTAACTTCAGTCCGGATAAAATAAACGGAGATATTTTTAGAACGTATTCCATATGATCCATTATAGTTTTTTGTCCCTCCGTCTGCCTTTTTCATTCATTTTATAATCTATCATTATCGCCGCAGGTTCAACCCCCAGACGGCCCTTTTATTCATAGATGGAGTATCGTTTTTCCAATCTCATGAATATTTGTAGCAAAATTGAAGAAATAATCAAGTAGAAAGCAAAAGCGACAAAAAAAGCCGTAATTTTAAAATCCGTGGTGACCACTTCCTTGGCCGAGCGCAATAAATCCCCCATGCCGATGGCGGCAACCAGAGCTGTATCCTTAAAGGTGAGAATAGCTTCATTACAGGTGGCCGGCAGTACTCTGCGAATGGTTTGAGGAATGATAATGCGGCGCATGGTCTGAACATAGGTCAGCCCCAGAGCCTTGGCAGCTTCGTACTGCCCCTTATCAATGGACTCGATTCCTGCTCGAATGATTTCCGTTTCATAAGCCCCGATATTTAAGACAAAGGCTATAATCACCGCCGTTAAGGGGGGCAGACTAATATCAAAATAGGGCAACCCAAAATATACAAAAAATAATTGCAGCAATAAAGGAGTGCCTCTCCAGATCCAAGTATATAAGGATAATAGCTTTCTAAGAATCGCCGGGCCTGAAACTTTGCCGATGGCGGCGAGAGTGGCTAGTGGGAAAATCAAGACAATGACAATCCCATATACCGTTAGGGATACCTTCAAACCTTTTAATAGGACGGGCAATATTGTCAGAACATAATCCATCGTTTTTTCTTATCTCCTTATGATTTGCATTTCTTAACCCGTATGACTAAGAAGGTAAATACCTGATGCTTTTATAAAGAAGGAATAGGAAGATGCTTAATACTTCCTATTCCTTTATGTTTTTACTTAATAATATTTGAACCAAACCATTGATCACTGATTTTCCCAGCCGTACCGTCGGCTTTCATTTCATTGAGCACCCGGTTAAGTTCAGCTAAGAAGGCTTTGTCTTCCATACGGACACCGACACCAAAAGGTTCCTTACCGAAGTCACCTTGTTCTTCTGTCAAGATGTAGTATTTATCAGCTGTTTTTTCCGTGGTAATCAAGTAACGGGCATTCATTTCATTGGTTACGACGGCATCAATACGTCCAGCGTCTAAATCCATTAGTGCTACAGTTGGACTTTCAAACTTTCTGATTTCTTTAATTTTTGAAGAGATGGGGTCTTTGTTAACCGCAGGCTCAGCGGTACTTCCCAATTGAAGTCCAATGATTTTTCCATCTAAATCAGCTTTGCTTTTAATTGAAGAACCGGACTTCACGATAATGATATTTCGGTCGGACATGTAACTGTCTGTAAAACCAATTTCCTTTTGTCTTTCCGGAGTTATACCCAGGGCATTCCAAATCAAGTCAATGTCACCGCTTTTTAAATTTAAAAGAACTCCATCCCATTGAACCGGCTTAAAGACAGCTTTAACCCCTAAGCGCTTGGCGGCTTCTTTAGCTAAGTCAATATCAAAGCCCACCAGCTCACCAGCTTCATCACGGAAGCCTGCAGGGGGATAGTTATCATCCAAGCCGACGACGAATTCTCCTTTTTCTTTGATTTTATTCCATGATTGATCCTCAGTTTGCTTAGTGTCTGCCGTTTTCTGAGCGCATCCTGATACTAAAAGAGCGACTGTACAGATGGCTGCAAATAATACGACCCATCGTTTTTTCATAATTTCTTCCTTCTCCCTTCCTTCCCTTCACTGTGCAAAAGAGTTTAACAATCCAAAATGCCTTTATTACTTTAACTCAATAGCATCCCCCCGTCTTCTACTATACACGAAGCACTGCCGTTTTGCCTAGACCTAAGCCCACTCAGACTTAGACAGGCGTTACATGTGTACAGTATACATTTTATCAACTTAGATCCTGCTCCATATTCAGTGAAAAAGACCCAAAAGCAAGGGCAGCTTCGTCCATAGAAGCGAACCCATTGTATGGAGAGGCGGTAAAGCCCACAAGACGGCGCGGGGGAACGGAGCCACAGGTTAACATCAGGTACTACCCTGAGGTTTTGCGGAGTCCCGCGCCGGCGAGTGGGCGAGCCTCGGAATGCTGCGGTGAGCGGATATGGCGAAGCTGCCCTACCCCGGGAGCACTCTTTTTCATCATCTGAGGTGGCGCATAGCGGCATGAGCGGCTACTATGAAAACACTCCAAAAAAACATCAACGAAATTGCAAATTTCCTTTTAATTCATGCATAGAATGAACAGCCATTAGCCATACTATGATCATAAGGGTACGTAATTGTTGAGCCAAGATTTATATATGCTCTTAGTCGGGTGTATATGGGTCGGCCAAAGATTATTTACAGGTGATAAACGCTTGTATATAGTCGGCGGGAAGATTTTTATTGGTGGGGAAAGGCTTTAAAGCAGTCATTGGCGATTGTTTTTGAGGTCCCAACTTATCTTTAAGGGTCGAGCTAAGATTTTGCCGGGTGTTGAGTTTTCTTACTCAACCATATGTCGTCTGATATATGCATGTGTAAGAGTTCGGTTATTGACAGCCGAAAGGTTGTTTTTAGCTGGGTAGATATCTTGCAAGGTCGAACGAATCATGAGTATAGGTGGTGACCTGCTTGATTATGGTCGTAAGATCTTAGTTAGGTAATAAGCGATCTATATTGGTGTTAGGTAGATGATTACGTGCTCTTTAAGTGGCAGCGGATTTATCCGTTGTCACTTTTTATTTTTCAGCTATAACTAATTTTCTCTGAAATAACATCATTTTCCTGCCTCTCTGCCCTCTTTTCCCCTGAAAAGCTATTTTTCTTTTTTTAAATACTTGTAGATCTGGCCCTGATAGAACAGCAAAACTGTCGGTACCAACAAAAAGAGTATCCTGCCCACGATGGTATTGGCAAAGAGTATCAAAGCCCCCAGCCAGCGATTCCTGCCTGTATAGATTCCATGTACGTCTTGGCGGGTGATGGTCTTCTTCATTGCACCCACCAAGGACATAGGCGGATAATTGTCAATGTCCACCGTCAGTTGATTATCTGTTTTCGCGACCACCCTTTCTACATAAAGCACATTCTTATCCTCAAAAAGAATCACTTGCCCTTCATTGATGGGGTATTGCACATCAACTTTTTGAAAATAAGCTAAATCATTGATCATAATTTCCGGTTCCATGGTATTTGTATTGAAAACGAAAGGGATCACGCCCCGAATACTCACCTCCTGCCCCGGTGTCGAGGCATTAATTAAGATAATCAAGAGATTGAACCCTAAAGCCCCACAAATAAAAATAATTAAAAAAACTGTTGCCACCGTATCGACAATCCGGCTGCGCCAGCCGCTTTTCAACTTTCCCCCCAACAAAATCTCTTTTCCCGTTTTGGGATCTATTTCAGCAAGCTGTACATTAGCCGGCATAATGTCTGAATATGAAGGCACATTATAGTACTTGGCCAGATTTCGGCTGCGAAATAAACAGATCAAACCACAGGCTGTGATGATCACCAAGGTGACTGGCCAATACACAGAAACTTTAAGATCAAACAAATTATAAAAGTTCTGCATGGCCACGCGGTTAGAAATAATATTATACTGACCTAAAGTTAATTTGAGAATAAAGATTAAGACCAAGGATAAAAAGGCCCAATATCGCCCGTTAATGATCGTCTTGGCAAAAAGTGAGAAGGTCATGGACAGAATGGTGACCAGAAACAGGTCTGCCAAGCCAACGAAATATAGGGATGGCAAATAAGCAATAATGAATGTGTATTTAAGCAGGAATGTAAGGACCACCGTCACTATAAAACCAACAGTATAGATCAGCAGCACAGAATACATTAAAGCCAAAAACTTAGAGAAGAACATGATGACCGGCTGGTAGCCCATCTGAATCAAAAGATACCATGAGTTCTTTCTGATTTCGGAGAAAAACAGGTAGTCATAGTAGAGAATAAAATAGAAACTATTAAATAAAACAGAGATATGAATATAAAGATAAAGGGTGGAAAAAAAACTTGGCTGCATAATCTCCGGTACCACATCGGAAAGAACACTTTCCTGGAGAGTTTGAAAAACAAAATAAAGTGCAAAGGAAAACAAGCCCAGAAAAAGTGCTGAAGCTAACTTTCGGTTCGTGCTTATTTTATTGCCCAGGTAAGCCTGGCGAAGTTCTTTCTTAAAATAACTGTTTTTATAGATCATGCTCCCTTAGAAGCTCCTCATAGGCATTTAATACTGTTTTGGGATTGATTTCTATGGAATCTGGAGTAATGCCGGACTCTAAAATTTTGGTATATACAGTACGAGGGTCACTTTCTTCTCGGCCGGCTTTACGAATTTTCAATATGTTTCCTTTAAGAACATAATTGTAATTAGGAAGCCCTTGGGCTAGCTTTTCTTTGATGTCCAGGACATTGCTGTCTTGGATGATGATTTCCACCTTGTCGTAAAGCCTGCGGAAATTGTTCACTGTACCGCTATAAATCAGGCTGCCATTTCCTAAAATCGCTGTATGAGTACAGGCCTTCTCAATTAATAAACAGTTTTGAGTCCCCATTATCAGGGTTTTCTCCCGTTCTCTGATAAAGTCCGCAATCTTAGCCATGGCATTAATCAATACTTCGTCCCATTGATATTCGGGAAGATTGAAGACAATGATCAGGCTCTCTGAATAAGCAGCTACGATTAGGATAATGAGAGCTTTCTCTTCTTTTGTCAACTTATAGTTAGAAGTCAGAGAAATATGGCCCAGTCCAATTGCAATAATGAACTCAAAAATTTCCTCCTGAAGCAGGACTTTGTTGATTTTAAATTTCGCCGTTGCGAACATCAAGAATTCCAGAACATTCATGTTCTTATAAAGCATATCCGAGCTGCCTATATAAAACACATGATTTAGGATCACCCTCTTGCGCCGCATCATGCCCCGTTCGATCAAAACACATTTCCCTTTATCATAGGGCCTGATATTGGCGATGATCTCCAAAAGTAGCTTGATCTCAAACAGCAATGTCCCGCTGATACCCCAAACTTCTCCTTTGCGAATTAAAAGAGAGATATCATCCAGAACACGACGAGGTGTTTTTCCTGGAAATAGAAAATGTTCTATGGATGAAATGCCTTCCATTAAGACAACCTGCTCTGGATTTTGACCCATGTTAACTTCTCCTGTTTAATTGGTTTAGGTTAAAGGGATTTTAGCGACAAATACTCCGATAACCCTGTCCGGCGTAAGCAATTCCTGGTCAGCAGAGTTTCTGGGATTGTCTCCTTTCGTACGGTAGGCCTCACCTCCATTGTAATTTGTCACCTCAATTATCCGGTGGGTAACAACAGCATTTGTTAAGGTTCTAAAAGTAACAATCTCATCTTTCTTAAGATTGTCAGGATCCTTTGGCTTACGGCTGATAATGACTGTTCCGATTTTTAAGGTCGGTTCCATGCTGCCGGACTCTACGGCAAACATCTGATAACCTAAAATATTAGGGATTTCTCCTCTGCTTTTTGTGATTTGTATGGATATAATGGAGTAAACCAGTAAAAGACTCAAAGCGACAAAGAATACCTTGCCCAAGATTTTGATTCCCAACATAACTTTTAGCTTTTGTCCTTGCAGAGATTCTTTACCCCTGGTTACTCCCGCCATTTTCTCTTTTTCCCGCATAATCGCTTCCCGCATACTCTCGATTTGCTCCTGAGTCGTGTATTTGGGTGGTGTCATTGCTTCAACTCCTTTTTAAAGGATTACGCGAAAACATTGACTTCCTAATATTATGTCCTGGAGCTATGCAAAAAATCACGGAGGGCGCAAGTACCTTATCGTACTCACGCCCTCTCACTAAAACAGTCTTAATATCTGTTATTTTATTTTTGAGTTCCGGTTACAGATACCTTAACAGCTGTGCCGTAATCTGCTCCCGCATAGAGTAAATCGTTGTCACTATTGCCGGGCCATTTTACAGAAACGGTGTATACCTTTTCTTGACCGCTTGTACTTAACGCAAATTCGTCGTTGAACTGGATTTTGCCGCTGGAAGTTACGGAACCGACAACATCACCATCAGAATTTTTCACTGTGACTTCAAGGGGAGCAATTACGCTCTTGCCGTTCTCTGCCATAACATCTACATCAAAATTCAAATCCATTCCGGTTTCGCTAACAATATCTCCGTCATAGTTTTTAACACTGAACTTCCAATCGACGGTTTCAGCAGGAGCGATTTTTACGTTCTCTGTGAAGGTATCAGTACCACCTTTTAGGAGTACGAATTCTTTAGCTACCACGTTCCCTTGAGCAACATTATCTATGGTCGTCGTATACATTGCCAAAGTTCCTGCGATAACAGATGTTGAAAGAACTAATGCAAGTGCAATAATCATTAATATTTTTTTCATAATTCCCCTCCGTAGATTTAATAAATTCAAAATTACTTACTTTTTAACATCGGGATAGACAGTGGTTCCGAAACTGGTAACACTGGTATAGTTGGAAAGGGTGCCCACCGTTAAGGATATGAAGAGTACGGCGCATAAGGCAAGAATCAATAAGATTTTTTTTCTCATCTTCCCCCCTCCTCAACTCTCATCTTTATCATTCAGCTCAGGAATCCTCTAGTTCAAGGATTTCTTGCCGAATTCACAAGTTAAATCAACGTTCGTGGTATCACTGATATTACTGCCGCCAACGGTGACTGTATGGATTGCTTCAGTACCCATGCCAACTGCCGGACCTCTAAAGGAAACGCTTTGTCCCGGTAAGATATTGTCCGTTGTCGGATTGTTGTACCCAGGATTAATAAATTTATAGTATCCTGACGGCAGATTAGGCTCTAGCTTGGCATTGCTCCAAGCACTGGTAAGCCGGTCGGTAGAAAGGTAAAAAGCGATGTTCCAGCTATTAATAGGTTCTGTGGAGTTGTTTATAATCGTAACCTTATATTCATACTGATAAGGACCACTTTGTCCATTCTGCCAGGGAACTGTCGTTTCATAGCGGACGCTGACCTTATTTCCCTGAGGGGGATTTTCCGGCTCGGAAGCAAAAGGTATTTGAGAGGCGGCTGCATCCACATTAATCATAGTTCCGTATTTGCTGCCGGCATACTTAATATCACTGTTTCCGTCTCCAGGCCAGTTAATCTCCACCAAATATTCTTTCTCTTGTCCATTAACGGCCAGAGGAAATTCCCCCAGAACATCAAAGGTCCCTACTCCCGTAACACTATTTAGAATATTACCGTCCAAATCCTTAACAGTAACTGTAAGAGGATCTATGGCTTTTTTTCCTGTCAAAGCTTGTACATTAAAGGTCAGTTTATAGTACATATCCGTTTCAGAAACAATTTGGTCTTTATAATTTTTAACTTTAAACTGCCAATCCACCGTCTCATTAGGTGATATTTTTAGTCCCTGCTGAAAGGTATCCGTACCTTCGCCAAGGAAGACAAACTCTTTAGCTATAACGCTGCCTTTAGCTAAGTTATCTATGGAAACCGTATACATAGCTAAGGTACCAGCAACAATTGAGCTTAACATAATCAAAACCATTGTTAATAAAAAAATTAACCTTTTCATAAATCACCTCAATAATGCAATAAAAACATTAACATTATTTGCAGTTATTTAGATTTATTATTAAATAACATTACTACGCAATAATATCATACGTAAATCCAAGTGGTCAATTTGTATTTTAATCCAATTTTAGCAACATTCATAGAATATTGGTTAATTTATATAACAATAGCCAATAATATCCATAAGAAATAACAACTTCTTAGCTATAAATGTGATTTTAAACATTTAAAAAAACAGCATCTTCTAAAGATACTGTTTTTTTAGCATTTATTACTAATGTTTTTGCAAGATTAATTTTTAACTTAAAAAACCAAATCACCCATTTCATTAACCAACTCTTGGTATGCTGCCAGGAATTCTTGCTCTATTCCCAAAAAGTCCTTTTGTGAGAAATCATGATCCATGGCTATGTAGGGAGGCTGATCGAAGATGGGATAATTCATCAATTCTTCAAATTCATAGTGCAGCAAAGAATCATCAACTTCTTCAATTTGCTTCCGTTCTTTATCGGATAAGTCCCCAAGTCCAAATCTATCGTAGATTACTTTCTGCAGCTTTTCTTCAATAGCAAAATACTCTGGCAGGTTCCGCTTAACAGGTCTTGTTAAATCTGAAATATAACTTTCACTGGCATCATGCAGCAAACAACCCAGTTGTACTCTTTGGGAATAACCTCTGCTTTTTGCTTCTTGATAACACTGAATAGAATGCTGGGCAACAGAGTAAAAATGCTTGCAATGCCCATTAGCCCTGGTCATTAATGACAAAGAATGAGCAATATCTTTAATATTAATATCCTCTTTAACTGGTTCCAAAGGAAAGAATTTGATTTTGCTATAGGTAAGTATATAGTCTGACATTATTACCTCCTGATATTTTATTGGTAAATTATTTTTATCTGTAAGATTCTTGTTTCTTATCCTAATGATAATTTTATCTTCTTTTTCTCTCGCAAACAAACTTCTGCAAGGCCAATGTGTAGCAAATCAGTTTCTCTCGAATAAATTACCATATATTACCTTTTAATGACTAATGGAGGTGAACTACATTGCCTTTTAACAATATGAATCCATTCTGGAATCAACAAACGTTTCCTCAGCAAAATCCATGGACTCAGATGCCGACGGGATTTAACCGCTTTAATTATAAACCTAGTTCAGGAAGCGTTATGCCCGGCTGGAATCCTGTTCAAGAGACTGGCCCGCGAAACGCGGGTGCTCAAGGATACTCTACTCCCGGCTATCCGCCCCAAGGCTTCGGACAGCAGCATGGCTTTAGTCAGCAACAAGGCTTTGGTCAGCAGCAATTCAGGCAGCCTATGCCCAATTATCAGACTTCCCCAGAATTTATCAACCAAGGATACGGTCAAATGCCGCTTCAGCCAGCCTGGGAAGGACCAAAAAAGGGCGGAATCAAAGAGTTTTTCAGTAATCTTATGTCCAAAAGAAGAATGTAACAGTCATACCTTGGCTATGACATGTAAGCATGAGGTGTCTTAATATAAAGGCATCTTCATGCTTACTGCCCGCCAAACACTATGTACGTGTTTTAATTGATCCTTGCATTTTTTTTCGCTTCTTTTCTTGATACATTAGGTTGTCTGCCTGAGCAATCAAACTATCAACCGTTGCCGATGCTTTTGAATCAACTATGACTGTGCCAATACTTATGCTCATGTTATAGCTTTTCTGGGATTCAAGGCGTTTTTGTTCTACAAACCGGTTAATTCTCTCAGATATTATAGCTGCCTTTCTTAGATCACAGTTTTTGAGAATAATGACAATTTCGTCTCCTCCATAGCGAAAAGCAAAATCATCTTCTCTTAAGTTTGCTTTTATCGCTTGAGCAATAGAAACGATATACCAATCCCCTTCTTCATGGCCGAATGTGTCATTAACATATTTCAGTCCATCGATATCACAAAATGAAACGGCAAAACTTTGCATATCGTCTTTCGAACGTTCGACAGCATTACTAAGAATAATCTTACCTGAGCGTCGATTTAAAAGGCCGGTTAATTCATCTGTATTGGCATACTTTTTTAGGATTCTTTCAGCATTCTTCTGTCTGGAAATATCCATCATACTAAGGATGATTGCAGAAGTACCTTCATAATAAATTAGGCTGCCGGAAATCAACACTACTTTTGTAGAATCCCCCATCTTCAGCACGGCCTCTTCATCAGCAAAGGTTTCTCCCCCAGTTATTTTTCCAATTAAATCACAGTCGTTTTCAAGGTTACTTTTAAAATAAGTGAGCAGAGAATCTCTCTCATCTTTATTATTAGAAGGATCCGTAAAATTTTCAGCAAGCGTATTCATTTGCAAAACTTTTAAGTCTGGGAGGCGCAATAAAAACAACCCTGCCGGTGCAATCTCAAAAAGCTTACGAATATTATCATTATAGTCACGAATTTCTTTGAATGTCTTTTCCAGACTGCGTTCAGCGGGCATAAAAATCAGGCGGGCTTCCAAACTCAAAACAACAAAGGTTATGATCATCAGGATAACTTCCGTAAGCCTGATAACAAATATTTTGTTGTTGGCTTCCTTATTATACTGAAAAACAATCGTGTCCATCAGCTTCAAAAAAGATTGCTCGTTGTCTTTAATAATATCTAACTTCTCTGAAATGTTACCTTGGTTTTTATCCGCTTCTGCAATGATTTCCTTAGCAGCAACTAAGATTTTTTCATAGATGGGATCAAGCTGAGAAAAAAGGGATCTGACAGCTGCACTGTTGCGGCCAGGAAGAGCTGATTTTTCATCTCCGTAGAGGAGCCCTTTTTGGGATTGTTCCCATAAAGCAACAGACTCCTTTAATTCCTCCAGATAGTAAGTCCTTTCCTCTTCATCTTTTGCTAAAGATAAGCCAAAGGTACACTTATTAATCCGCTGACTTAACATCCTCTGCCTTCCGGCAATATTTATGACCGTTGAATCTGTTGATTCTAAATAGATATTAAACTGAATAATTAACTGACTCAACAATACTAATAGAGCAATAATAGATAGGGCTAAAACATAACGCTTGCGCAGAACAGAAGCAATCTCTGACAAAAACATCTCCTCTTTCGTCACTTGACCCACAATTCAACTTTCCCTTAATCAATTCCTATTCTACATTTACAGCCCTATTCCTTCTGCTTTCGACTTTTAGCCAGAGTGCAAAGAAAAAGAGCACCCTTGGATGCTCTTTTTCTCTCTTAATCAATTTGAAGTTCTCTGCCTTTAATGACTTGTTCTTGTTTTTTGGGTAAGTTGATAACAAGAATCCCATTTTCAAATTTAGCATTAGCTTTTTCAATCTCCACATTGGCGATGGCAAAGGATCGGGTCATGGCACTATAACTTCTCTCTCTGCGGATATAATTATCTCTTTCTTCATCCTTCTGTTCCTTTTTCTGTACAGAAATGGTAAGTTTGTCCTCATCAATTTGAATGTTCATTTCATCTTTTTGGATTCCAGGCAATTCGGCTTCTATGACAAAAGCCTCTTCACTCTCTTTAATATCCACTTTCATTTGAGAACTGTTTTTGTACATAGCAGGGAAGAATCTATCATTAAAGAGATTTTCGAAAATGCCTTCAATATCAAATAAGTCACTAGTTTTAGGAATTACTGAATTCCTTCTTGCAAAGGGTACGATATCAAACATTAACAAACACCTCCGTATTATTTGAGAAACCATTTTAGAAGTTAATCCATCACATCATCATCATAAACCTGTTACTTAACTTAAAGCATGGTAACACCACCTTATTGTTTCAATATTATTTCTGACCATTACTGACCTTTAATATATTTATACACCTTCAGGTTATAAAGATCAAACTACGACTTTGACCTTCTCTGACCAAGAGAATCTTCTTTTGCCAATTATGCCGAAATACCTTAAGATTCCTCAGCTTTTCTTATTATCACTAGAAATTTCAAATAGGCTATATAAATTCACCTCCACTATTTAAAGTGGAGACTCGGTAAGCGGGTTTATACACTTTTCAAATTCCATTTTGCGGTTTAGCTGCTTTGTGAAATATTCTCGACAAAGGATAAGATTTCTTGACTCCTCGCAGTTAGTTGCTCCAAAGATGCTGAAATCTGCTCAACGCGATGACTAACTTCAAGCATTTCCTTCTCTAAGCCAACAGCAATATTTGATATACTTTCAATCAGATCAACCATAAGCTTTTCATCCGTTAATGTCGATTGCACAACTTGATTAGACTGCTCAGCTAATTTCCGAACTTCTTGAGCTACCACGGAAAAACCTCTGCCATGATCACCTGCCCGAGCAGCCTCAATGGCTGCATTTAAGGCTAATAGATTTGTCTGACTGGCTATGTCTACAATCAGGTTGGAGGCATTGGCAAAATTACTTAGTCTCTCTTTCATTTGTTCAACATCTTGACGTAATCTTGAAGACGTTTCAGTATTATTGCTTACTTTAGTCATTATAGTCTGCAAATTATCCGCACTATACTCATTGGCACTTGCTATTTCATCCAAAGATGCCTTAATGTTAGTGACATCCACTTCAAGCTTTTTACTATACTTTAGCCTATCGTCACTAAGCTCTTTGATTTTGGCTAGCATCTCATTGATCTCGAGATTTTTTCGATTAGTATCGATGACTTCACCCCGGGAATAATTAACACAATTAACTGGTACACTTAAGCCATTATATATAGCCTTTGCCATTTCTCGGCAGGTTGAATAACCACAAGCAACACAATTAATGGAGCGTGATGCTTCATCTTCTTTATACATGCTGCAGAAAATCTCATTATACTCAAGTTCCGATGGTTCTCGTAATTCCTGAGCCTTTCTTGAATGATCATAAACCCGCTGAAAGTCCTTTACGTTTAAGACCTTGTCAAAATAGTTTTGCAGAAACTCCATTCGTTTTTTCGTCTTGGCGAATCCACTTTTCTCTTTCTCTTGGGCTTTTTCGATTTTCAGTTTATTAAACATATTATCGACATCATCCAGCGCTTCATCCGTTATTATGGATGCTGTACCTATGTTACAACCATGCTGACAGTTTAAAATATCCACTAAGAGAGGTACCGGCTTATTATGTCGAACTCTATCATCATAATGATTCAAATAACTATATGCTAGCTCTGTTCCTTCAATTTGTCTTACCCATGCGTTCGGAACTAAGGCTTCTACATTCTCTTTTAATCCCCCCGGCCTGCTGAAAAGACACCCCAATGAACAGGCTATATCAGAGAAATCTACCTCTTTATTGTTGCTCAATTCAACTTTATGATTATCCAAGTACTCCTTCAAACGTTGATAGGTAATATTGTAACTAATGAGTGATTGGGTGCTGATGAATTCTCCTCTTTTGGCAATACAAGGTGATAGCATTGCCAACTCAGAATTATCATTAAGATACTTTCTGACGTACACTGCAGTACACAGCATAGGACTATGAATGGGAGAAAGCTGCTCCAGCAATTCAGGCTTGAATTTCTCAATGTAATTTACAACAGCTGGACAGGGCTGAGCAATTAATGGCTTCAGCTCTTTTTCTTTAATGGACTTAAGATAAGCCCAAGTTGTAATATCTGCCCCAAAAGAAACGTCATAAATGACATTGACACCCTTGGCAATTAAAAAACCAAATAACTTTTTATAATCCGGGAAATTTACTCTTATAGATGGTGCTGCCAATACTGTTATTTTATGACCGCTGTTAAGCCGGTGAAAAAACGCCGCCGTATCATCAACAAAAGAACGCGCATTATGATCGCAATTTTCGATACATCTTCCGCATTCAATACATCGCTCATAGTTAATTTTTGCTTTTACTTTGTCATGATTAACATAAACAATGTTAGCATGAACAGGACACTCTCTGACACATTTATTGCATCCTTGACATTGATCTTCATCTGTTACAATACTACCTGTAATCATTGAATGACTAGGCATATACAAGCCCCTTTCATGATTGCTCCCTTAATTTGTGGAAATATTCTACTTTTTTTATAAAATCCCTCTAAGTTCGAGCATCAAAAACCAAATATTTTACATAAAATGTACATTTGGTACACAGCAGGTATTAATGTCCAGCTTCTGGTAATGTAAACTGTCATAGAGAAGGCCGAGGCTAAGCCTCGGCCTTGTTTTTCTTTTTAGATTTGTTGGCCCGTTTCTGATCTTCCTCTCGCTAACGATGCAAAAACTCCTATAAAACACAGCAACGTAAAAACAATAAAACTGGTTCTCGAACTTTTCAGGAAGCTGATGATATAATTTGCTGAATCTAAAGTCATATTCTTCATGTATATAGAGGTAATAAGAGCCACAATGGTCATACTAAGAGTTTGACCGAGAAGCCGCATTGTCCCAAGGGTAGAAGAGGCTACTCCATAAAGGGTTCGTTCCACCGAGCTCATCACAGCATTGGTATTAGGTGAAGAAAAGAATGCAAAGCCAAGACCAATAAAGGCCAGGTTCATCATCACAAACAGGATTGAAGTATTTTGATTGAGAAAGATGAATAAAAATAAACCTACGGTGGTTATCCCCATTCCTAAAGAAGCTAGTATCTGGGAGTTAATCTTATCCGATAAACGGCCGGCTAAAGGGGATAATACTGCCATAATAATAGGTTGGCTCAGAAGGATTAAACCTGATTGAGAAGTATCAATTTTTTGTACGTTTTGCAGATATAAAGACATGAGGTAGATTAAAGCAAAGGTAGCGCTATAATTGATCAAAGCCGCTAAATTTGAAAAAGAGAATGAACGATTCTTCGTAAACATGGGAATAGGAAGTAAGGGATAGGAGATTCTGTTTTCGTAAACGGTAAAAACAATTAACAGAATCAAGCCCAAAATACAAGCGAAAATATAACGAAATCCTGCTGTAATATCCGTTAATCCGTAGAGAAAGAGAAGGATACCAAAAATCCAAAGAACACTTCCCCACGCATCGAATTTCTCATCATCTGCTCCAATCCATTCACCCGGCAACTTAGCTGCTGTCATGCTAATGATGATTAAGGCAAGAATAAAACTAATGTAAAATATTCCCCTCCAGCTTAAAGTACTGCAAATAAGCCCCCCCAAAACAGGTCCCAAGGAAAGGCCAATATAGGTTGTAGCAGCACTTAACCCCATAGCTTTTCCTCGTTCCTTAGGCGGAACTACGGAAGTTAAAATTGCCATAGAAGTACCAAAAATCATGGCACTTGTCATTCCCTGCAATACTCTGAAAATAATCAAAAGAGAAAAAGAAACGGCCAGACCACATCCTAGAGAGGCTGCAGCAAAAAGGAGCATACCAATAAGAAATATCTTTTTTCTGCCAACAATGTCTGCCAAACGACCAAAGGGCAGCAAAAATGCGGCTGTAGCCAAGAGATAACTGGTGACCACCCAGTTAAGTGCAAATTGATCAACGCCATATTCTATTCCAATCTGAGGAATTCCTAAATTAATGGCATTGCCCATGAAGGGAGTAATAAAGGAAGTAATCATGACAATAATCATGGTGATCCTTATGACTGATCGATTCTGCTCCATGCTAATTCCCCCAAACACTCTCTTAATTAGAACGTATGCTAATACATCAGAAACTATATCCAGCAATATAGGCTTCAACATGTTTAGCTTGAATTCCTGCCATAGTTTGCGCCTTGAGCGGTAAATAATTCCTCTGTCGTTAATCTAACTGGAAGTAGGTATTTTCAGCAAAAATCCTATTAAATTTAGAGTAACTGCCCAGCTCAATGAAGGATACTGAATCAGCCAGGTTATCTGCTCTGGAAAACTCATCTGCTGAAAGTAAGGCTATCTTTGCCCCTGTACCGGCGGCATTGCCGATCATCCTTATTTTCCCTTCCAGCTCCTTAGGAATTAATCCTATAACACAAGCACTGTGAGGATTGAGGTAATTCCCAAAGGCTCCAGCCAGCAACACTTCTTTAACATCGTCAAACTGACTGCCGCTGGTCTCCATCAGAATCTTAACACCTGCCATAATAGCTCCTTTGGCTAACTGAAGCTCACGGATATCATTCTGAGTAATCATAATTGGCCTGCCATGAACGGTTTCAACGGCATCTGCAATCAGGAATGCCCAAGCTCCGTCATATTCAATCAGTCTCTCTTTAAATCTTAGTGAATGAGTCTTGGTAAGTTCATCCGGTTCCAAAAATTTACCCCGTTTATTAATCATCCCCAACTCCACAAATCCAGCCACTCCATCCAGGAGAGCTGAACCACAGATACCTGCAGGTTTTCCTCCTCCAATCACGCTGAACTCCATATTTTCCCCAAAGGAAATGTGGTCGATAGCCCCTATCGCCCCCCTCATGCCGTTGGTAATCTGGGCTCCTTCAAAGGCTGGTCCTGCGGCAGCAGAGCAAGCAACCATTTTTTTATTCGAAGCCAAGACGATTTCTCCGTTGGTTCCAATGTCTAAAATGAGAGTGACATAGTCACGTTTTTCCGGTTCAGAGGCTAGTAACACAGCCGTTGTATCAGCTCCTACAAAGCCTGCAATGTTTGGTAAAGCATAAACCTGCCCTGCTCTATTGATTTCTAGTCCTAATTCAAAAGCGTTGACCACAAGCCCTTGGTTAAAGGCTGAAACGTAGGGTGAAACTCCTATGCTGCGAGGATTTACTCCTAAGAAAAGGTGATGCATGGTTGTATTGGCAGCAATTGAGATTGCATAGAGATTTTCTCTCTTTCCGCCCACCCTTTCGACAGCTTCCCCGATGAGCCCGTTAACCGCAACCGTTACAGCCCTATGGAGCCTCTCCATCCCTTCACGGTTTCCCGCAAAGGTGATTCGAGATATGACATCCCCTCCATATTGAGCCTGGGGATTAAGGGTGGATACAGCTATAAGTTCCTTTCCGGAGATTAAATCCATCAAGTATCCTACTATCGTTGTCGTTCCAATATCGAAGGCCATCCCCCATAGGTTTGCAGAGGTATCCCCCGCTTCGACCCCGACTACTTCTAAACCTAGCAATACCGCCGTTAATTTGCCCTCCCCTTGTTTTATAGTCTCAGGCAATTGACGTAATATGGGGAGACAAACCTGTAATTGATGTTCAGCATAGCCATAAATAGCAAGTGCATCCTTCAGGCGCTGCCAGTCTGACTTGTGGTTACTAAGCGAAGGCTCCTTAACTTCAACAAATTGCTTTATGACATTTGCGTTAAGATAAAAGGGCCTGTCTAAAGCATCCATGAGAATATGATGTTGTAACTGTTGGGGACTTAATAGTTCGACAATCATATTCTCATGAATTTCAGCAAGACAAGCCAGGCGAATTCCTTCCTCTTGTTCCTGGATCGTAAGTCGATCCTTTTCACTTGCTGTAAGTTCTCCCGAGCCTGCCAAGACTTTAACACGGCACTTTCCGCATTTGCCCACTCCCCCGCAGGGAAAATCCGCTCTTAGTTCTGCCTGATTCATAGCTTTCATAATAGTGGTACCTGTTTCCACCTGGATGCCGATACTTCCAGGTTGGAATATAATATTAACGTATTTCAAGAAAATTCCTCCCATCTATATCCTAGGTAAAGAACGAAGCCGCCATAGTGCACAAACCTTATCATGGGTGAAAAAAGTAACTGCATCATTATCGATGCAGTTATATTTATCAAGGCTCTGAAAGTTCTATTCGCTGTTTCCTTTCAGCTTAATATAATCTCCGCGAAAATACGTCACACATAAGCCCATGGGCTTATTGTCCTCGTTGTATATTTTTTGTTCCACCACGAGTAGTGCCAATTCATCATAAATATTTAAATGGTTCTTAATTTCCTTATCGGGAATCTGGGCATAGATGGTTAATTCCTTCTTGAGAGAAAATGCGGACATACTCCCGGAAATGATTTCGGGAAAAGTAGCTTGTTCTATTTCCTTTTCGACAATAGGCATCCCTTTGGAATAAAGCAGGTATTTAATATCATAAGCTATGGGTTTACCTTCTGTATAAAAGAGCCTGCGGATCACAACAACATTCTTATTTCTGGTTGTTTGAAGTTCACCGGCTAGTTTTTCGTCAGGCATGATAATCGTGACTTCTAACAATCGTGACTGATCCACGGTGTTAATGGAATTCTTCATTTCATCATAAAAGATGGTGTATTTATTAAGCTCAGGCATTCTTACAAAACTGCCCTTGCCCGGAATGGAATAAATATACCCATCCTTCGCCAAAACAGAAAGACCTTTCCTAATCGTCATCCGGCTGGCCCCGTATTCTTTACAGAGAGCATTCTCAGAAGGCACCGCATCACTAGGTTTTAAACTGCCATTATTAATTTTGTGTTTTATATCCTCAACAATCCGGATATACACGGGATTAGTCATTGTAAATTTCTCCCATCCCGTTGTGACTGGTCGTCCACTCAAGACAGATTTCTATACCTTTCGATGCTTCCGTTGCGAAACCATCGGCACCAATATAATGGCATCCATGAGGGTTAAGATAATTTGCTCCTGCAATAATCTTGACCTTATCTCTTAGACCAGCTTTCGTAAATTCATCCACAACTTGCTTCATTTGATCCAAGGTATTTGTTAAAACACCGCTCAGTCCGATAATTTGCGGCTGATACTCTATTGCCTTTTGTACAAATGTCTCTCCGGAGACATCTACGCCCAGATCAATAACTTCAAAACCATGGGTCTCCAGTAATGCCCTGAAAATTTCCTTGCCAATATCATGAATATCATCTTTTACCGTACCAATTAGAACTTTGCCCCGTTTATTTTTGTAGTGATTGCTGGAGTAAGATGTTATGGCACTCAACCCCAGCACTTCTCGGAAGATAATACCTGCCATGATTAAATCCGCTATATAATAATCCTTATTTTCATAACGTTTCCCAACCCGATTCATACCTTCAATTATCAAATTAATCAAGGCTAAAGGATTCATTCCTTGCTCTAAAGCCTGTTTAGCGAGCTCCAGTACCTTTTTTTCTTCCAGTTGCTCCACACAACTAACCAGAAGTTCTTTCGATTCGAAAACGTCCTTCATTGCACCCTCCAATAAACAGGTATCAGCGGTATCGTTATGAATATCTTATTGCCCTAAAAAATGTTTGTCAATGCGGCATAATTCTCAGACGAATGTTTTAACTTTTAAGAGGCCCAATCTTGTTCTTTCGGAAAGCATTGGAGAAATTCCTGCATAATCGATCTCTGCCCAATAAGGCTTCCGTCGCCAAAATCGTTGCTAACATCTCTCTGTTGGATGGATCAAGAATTGCGGAATCCATGCCTGCATACATCGCAATGGTCAGAAAGCCTTGATTGACCACTTTCCGTAATGGCATACCAAAAGATATATTGCTTAATCCCGAAGTGACTTTAATAGTAGGATATAATTCTTTTACCTGTTTTAAGGTTTCGGTGAAATTCAGTAAGGATTTATTATCAGCCGACAGAGCTAATACCAGAGGATCAATGTGTATTCTATCCGGCGTTATCCCATGGGCCTGAGCCTTTTCAACCAATAGTTTACAAATTTCCACTCTTGTCTCTACATTTGAAGGAATACCCTTGTTATCACAAGTTAAGGCGATAACCTGCCAGTCAGTACCCTCAATCAAGGGAAAAATAATCTCACATTTATCCCCCTCCGCAGAAACAGAGTTAATGAGTCCGGGATGTTTGGCAAGGTTCAAGACTTCCTTAATCACCCGGGTATTGGGACTGTCAATACATAAAGGTGTATCAACAGTATCCTGAACAACCTTCATCAGCCAGGTTAGTGTCTCTGTTTCAACTTCAGGAGCAGTACCGGCACACACGTCAAGATAATCAGCTCCCGCTTCTGTCTGTATTATAGCAAGGTTACGAATAAAGTCTTCATTCCTGTCAGCAATAGCATCCTTTACACTAGGGATTGTTCCGTTAATTTTTTCTCCGATAATGATCATAACCAAGCTCCTTTCATGTTGCGTCAAGTTGTCTGAAATGGGGAGAGAGCCCTCTGGCTCCCTCCCTATTTATTTCTCTTATCCGCAGAGAAACATAACAAAGGCAAACAACTCTTCTTCATAGGACTGCATTTTAGGAGCCATCACCTGAGCCTCTTTTTCATCTATTTCCGGATGTTCAGCAAGATACTCTTCCCAAGTTTTATAGTAATTTGTGTTCATCTAGAATCCCTCCCTTTAATAAGCAGCGTTATTGGCAACATAATCCAAAACAGCCTTCGTATTGTCCACATTGACACTGTCTAAAGTAATAATAGCTTTATCAAAACCAAAGAAATAACCGCCACCGGGTGCTAATATGTCGATGAGCTCTTTCGCTTTGTCAATACACTCTTGTTTTGTTCCGGTTTTTAAGAGGGTTAGAGGATAGAATCCGCTGATAATATGCTTACCTCCCAGCTTTTCTTTAACAACCTTAGGATCACCATACTCAAAGGTCATAATCGTTCCGGCCGGAAGCTCCTCTAAATAATCCAAATACCTCATCCAGTCTTGTTCAACAAAAAGATTTGAGCGAAGTCCGTTTGCCGCCAAACCTTCAACAAGCTTTTTAAAGCCCGGCCAATAGAAACGCTGAAAATCCTTGTCCCTGAGATAAGGCGCCATGTGTAAAGGAATAAAGGTTGCATTGTACTTACTAGGAAAACGCTGAGCCCCCATTCTGATCATCAAAGGAGTAACCGCATTAACAGCAGCTTCTACCTTATCAGGAATTCTTCTAACATCTAGGGAAATATTTTTAAAGCCTCTCAATTGATCTGTCAAAATATCAAAAGGTGCTTCGCAGAAAGCTGCATAAAAGGTAACCGTACCATAGCTGCACTTATTGATTAGATTTCCATAGATTCTAAACAGATTGTTGTTTTCGTCCGTATAAGCTTTGAAAGCCTTAGCCATGACGAGGGACCTAGTTACGGGATCAGAATTAAGTTCCGAGTATAAATTTGGCAAAACCTTTTCTACGATACAGTTATAGGGTGAGGCAATGAAGTCGTCATAATCCTCTAAGCGCAGCCCTTCGACTTCAGGGTGCTGCAAAAAGCCGTTAGAGCCCATGACAAAATTTCTGGAACCGAGGATTTGGTAAAAAGAAGGCATGCGAAAGGCAGAAACCGGTAATAGATCAGAATAAAAATCCTTACATACTTTTTCGAAACTAGCTTCTAAATCCGTTGTATCCCACTGAACCTCTTTTAAATCCTTGCCTGCATATTGTATGGCAAATTCATGAGTAAAACCCCCAACAACAGGAACTCGCTTAGGAATTTTACCATCCATTAAATCGATAAATAGTTGTGTTCTTTCCTCAGATAATGACTTGATCTCGGACATCTTATTTCACCCACCCTTGACAAATTTTTACACCTTCAGCAGCATTGGTTGTAAACGTATCCGCCCCAATCTGTTTGCAGGCCTCCTCTGTAACAGGATTTCCGCCAATGATGACTTTTACCTGGTCTCTTATACCCTCATGGTTTAAAGCTTCAACCGTTGCTTTCATGGAATCTATGGCTAAGGTGAGCACACCGCTCATTCCTAAAATCAAAGGCTTAACCTCTTTAACCTTTTCGACAAAGGCAGCGGGAGGTACATCAATGCCAAGATCATAAACTTCAAAACCTGCCGCTCCGACCATACTGGCAAAAATATTTTTGCCGATATCGTGCATATCCCCTTGAACAGTTCCGACAACGATACTGCCTATCTTACTGGTATTTTCCCCGCCAATAACCGGTTTCAAAATCGTAATTGCTTGATTTAGGAGTTCACCAGCAAAAATAAGGTCACCGACATAGTACTCTTTCTTTTCATAAAAATCCCCTACGATGCTCATTCCTCGCTGACATGCCCCTACTACCTGGTTTGCTTCATTAATACTCGGGTTGGAGGCAACAAACTCTTCTAATAGCTTTACCACCTGTCCCTCATCAAGATCTCCGATAGCTCGTGTCAACACCTCTAAATCTAGCATACTCATTCTCTCCTTTATGATTTTGTCGGTTACATATACCTGTATATACAAGTATATGCATTAGCCTGTTTCCTATATTCTATCATTATCGACTAGTATGTCAATATTAAATTTTCTTAAAATTTATAATTTAGATAATATTAATTAAACAGCACCCCCTGACGCTGCGCCAAATGGGAGCGCAGCCAACTGCTTACGCTCCCAAACTTTGTTCTGAAAACTGGCTGTAATAAAGATCTGCATAAAAACCGCCTTTCGCAAGGAGTTCTTGATGGTTGCCCATCTCGACAATTTTGCCTTGGTTCATCACCAGGATCAGTTCTGAGTCACGAATTGTTGACAGCCTGTGGGCTATGACAAAATTCGTTCGGTCTTGCATGAGATTGTTCATGGCCTTTTGGATCAATACTTCCGTTCTTGTATCCACACTACTGGTGGCTTCGTCAAGAATCAGGATTGTCGGATCTGCCAGAATGGCCCGGGCTATAGTCAGCAGCTGTTTTTGACCCTGAGAGATATTGGTCGCCTCTTCATTGAGAATCGTATCGTACCCATCCGGCAACGTTCTGATAAAATGATCGGCGTGAGCCGCCTCCGCCGCCTGTACGATGTCCTCCATGGTGGCTCCTTGTTTCCCATAAGCAATATTATCTTTAATTGTACCGTTAAACAGCCAGGTATCCTGGAGTACCATGCCAAACATTTGTCTTAATTCACTTCGTCTGATATCCCTAATATCAACTCCATCGATTCTGATAGCGCCCTCATCAATTTCATAAAAGCGCATGAGCAGGTTAACCAGAGTGGTCTTGCCCGCGCCGGTGGGTCCGACAATGGCGACGGTATGACCAGGTTTAACTTCTAAGTTCATATCTTCTATTAATGGTTCATCTTTTTCATAGCTGAATGCCACGTGCTCAAAACTAACCCGGCCTTTGGGCATGTCCATAACTTGGGCATTGGCTTTGTCAGGAATTTCTTCTTCTTCATCAAGAATTTCGAAGACACGTTCCGCACAGGCTACTGTGGATTGTATGACATTGGCAATATTGGCCGTTTGCGTAATGGGCATGGTAAATGACCTGGAATATTGAATAAAGGCTAAAATATCTCCTAAACCAAGTAAGTTCCGGGTGATCCATATTCCGCCGACAATACTGATACCTACATACCCCAGATTGCTGATAAAATTCATCAGCGGAAACATAATACCGGAAATGAATTGCGCTTTCCAGCCGGCAGTGTTTAAACGTTCATTGATCCGCTCAAATGTTTCTATAGAATCTTTTTCCCTGCCAAAGACTTTGACAATTTTATGCCCTGTATACATTTCTTCAACATGACCGCTGAGTTGGCCCAATTCTTTCTGCTGAGCAGCAAAGTATTTCTGAGATTTTTTGGCGATCGCAGTCGTGGAAATAATATAGAGAGGTAGGGTCACAAAGACTATGAGAGTTAGAACAGGGCTAATGGTCAGCATCATGATTATATAGCCAATAATTGTAAAGATTGAGGTAATGACTTGGGTTAAACTTTGCTGCAAAGTGGTTGCGATGGTATCAATATCATTGGTTACACGGCTTAAAATATCGCCGTGGGGATGTTTATCAAAATATTTTAACGGCAATTTGCTTAGCTTAAGATCAACCTGCCTGCGCATATCCCTAACTGTTCTTTGAGATACACCTGACATAACCAGACCCATAATCAAACTAAAGACCGCACTGATGAAATACATTCCTAATAGAATCAAGACAATCATGCCAATGTAGTCAAAATCATACTTTCCATTGGTTTCACGGATAGCCCGAATAACTCCGTTAATCTGATCCTGGGTTAATGTTATGGTTCCTTTCCCCGTTTGAGAGCTTGCAGGCATTTTTTGACTTAAAGCCAACATTTTTTGGATGATATCAGCTTTCTGATTGGGGTCCGTTACCGTACTCAACATGGGCAGCTTCATAAACTCTTGCAAAGCATTAAGAGTTTCAGCGTCGGTAGGTATCTGTGGGGTTTTTCCGCCGGCCAAGGACTGATTTTGCATTAGTTTCATTTGCTCGTTGATTTGCTGAACCACTTGATTCTGTACAGCAGTCATTTGCTGAATCATCATCTTAGCCATATAACCGTCTTGCAGCTTATTCATGGCCTTAGCAGCCACTTTGGGAGCAACTATGGTAAAAATAGTGCTGGCAACGGCAAATATAACAACAATAATCAAGTTTATCTTATGCGGCTTTAAATAGCGGATCAGCCGTTTTAAACTTCCTTTGAAATTCTTAGCTTTTTGGACCGGGGCTCCAAAACCCCCGCCAAATCCCCCGCCTCCTCCATGTCTGGGACCGGGTCCTTGGGGTCTCCTTTCCTCACTCATGCAATTTCCTCCTCTGACAGCTGTGATGCAACGATCTCCCGATAGACCTCACAGGTGGCTAACAATTCATTATGGGTTCCCATTCCGGCTATCTGCCCTTTATCTAAAACAATAATATTATCCGCATCCATAACCGTCCCTACTCTCTGGGCAACAATAATCACCGTTTCTTCGGCAATCTCCCGTTTCAGAGCTGCCCGCAGCTTGGCATCGGTTTTAAAATCCAGAGCAGAAAAACTATCGTCAAAAATATAGACTTCCGGCTTTCGGGCTAAGGCGCGGGCGATGGAAAGGCGTTGTTTCTGTCCCCCGGAAACATTCGTACCTCCTTGGGTAATGCGATGCTCAAATCCTTCGTCAAAATTGTCGATAAATTCCCTAGCCTGGGCAATGTCTGCAGCATGTCTTATTTCTTCATCCGTAATTTTTTCATTACCAAAGCGAATATTCTCACTGATGGTTCCCGAAAATAACTGGGCTTTTTGAGGTACAAATCCTATCTTCCGGCGCAAGGTTTCCTGAGATATCTCCCGTACATCCACCCCATCAATTAGAATACTTCCTTTATCCACATCATAAAATCTTGGAATTAAGTTAATGAGGGTGGATTTACCGGAACCCGTACTGCCGATAATCGCTGTCACCTGCCCAGGATGAGCACTAAAGGATATGTTTTGCAAAGCTGGCATTTCAGCACCATGGTAAGAAAACGTTACATCTTTAAATTGGACATGCCCTTTTTCTGCAAAAGAGTTTATAGTTTCTTTGGGGTCAGTAATTTCAGGAACCGTATCTAAAACTTCATTAATTCTTACGGCGGCTGCCTGCGCCCTGGGAACCATAATAAACATAAGAGAAAGCATCAGCATGGAAAACATAATTTGCATAGCATATTGAGTAAACGCCGAAAGAGCCCCCAGATCCATGCTGCCGTTGCTGATGCGAATTCCGCCAAACCAAAGAACAGCTAAGGAGGTCATATTCATAACCAGCATAATGGACGGCATCATAAAAGCCATGATTTTATTGACTTTTATGTAATTATCCGTGAGATCAACATTTGCTTCATCAAATCGTTTCATCTCAAAATCTACGGTATTAAAAGCACGAATCACGCGAATTCCTG
The DNA here is from genome assembly GCF_000235605.1 of Desulfosporosinus orientis DSM 765. Taxonomy (GTDB): domain Bacteria; phylum Bacillota; class Desulfitobacteriia; order Desulfitobacteriales; family Desulfitobacteriaceae; genus Desulfosporosinus; species Desulfosporosinus orientis. The sequence goes on along the minus strand of NC_016584.1, from coordinate 2,190,666 downwards.
TAAGTTTCTCCCGCAGAACAAGATTAATCTTATCAATTTTCACTTGTACTAAGCGAAATAGGGGTATCATTCTCGAAGCAATTAAAGCAATAACAACAGCCAGTATAGGTATAGCGACAGCCAGGACCCAGGTAAGTTCTTTGTCTTCCTGTAAAGCCATAATAACACCTCCGATGGCCATCATAGGAGCACTGACCATCATGCGCAAAATCATGACGGTGACCATCTGAATCTGGTTAATATCATTAGTGGTTCGGGTTATGAGAGTTGCGGTTCCGATTTTATCAAATTCGTGGAGGGAATAACTCTCAACTACTCTAAACACTTTGCTGCGCAAGATCGTACCCAAGCCCACCGCTGATCGGGATGAAAAGAAACTGGCTAATATAGAACTCAGAGCCCCTCCGGCGGCAACCAAGAGCATATATCCTCCAATACTCATAATCTTCTTTGTATCACCTTTCATAACTCCATCATTAATAATATCCGACATTAAGGTCGGCAGGTACAAATCTCCTAAGGTCTGTATAAAGATCAGAACCAATGCACCGGCAAGCATTGCTGAATAGGGTTTTAAATACTTAAATAATTTCAGCACTCTTATGCCCCCTCCTAAATTTCGATATCATCGCCTGACAATTAGTATCACCTTAATAGCTCGATGTAATTCCAGAAAAAACATAAAGAAAGGGGTAAACTGTACCCTCCAGAATGGACACAGAAAAGCAGCTGTGATCCAAACTATAAGGTACAGTTTACCTTTAGTCTCATGCTTATATTAACCATGTCAGTTGTTAGGTTTAAATATTTCGAATCCCGGGACTTAAATTTCGTAATTACGTATCCTGATTATGAAGATATTGATTTCCTGTAGACAGTGAATGTCAGTAATGATACTTTAATTGTGAGTATAGTCACATGGAAACCTAAAGGAAGTGTTTTACGTGAATAAGTTGCTTGTGATCGACGATGAGGAACATCTATGTTGGGCTCTTGATAAAGGCCTCCGTCAGGAGGGTTATCAGGTGCTGACGACTACTCAAGGCAAAAAAGGTCTGGAACTCATTCAGAATGAAACACCGTCCTTAGTAATTCTTGATCTAAAAATGCCTGGCATGGATGGATTAGAACTATTGGTTAAAGCCAGAGATCTTATTCCCAAACTGCCGGTGATCATTATTACGGCCCATGGTTCTATTGATACAGCCATCGAAGCTATGAAATTGGGGGCTACGGACTATATCACCAAACCCTTTGATCTTAACGAACTTAAAATAATCATCAAACAAGCTTTAATGGTTAGTCGTTTACGGGAAGAAGTGGTTTTTTTACGATCTGAACTAAACAAACAACATGGGCGGATTTTAGGCAATAGTCCTGCCATTCAGGATGTTAACACTCTTGTGGAAAAAGTAGCCGACAGCAATGCTACGGTATTAATTACCGGTGAAAGCGGGACAGGTAAAGAAGTTACGGCTCTTTCCATTCACAACCTGAGCTACCGCAGGGACAAACCATTTGTGCCCATTAATTGCGCAGCACTGCCGGAGTCATTATTGGAAAGTGAGTTATTTGGTCATGAAAAAGGTGCTTTCACCGGTGCCGTGGTTCGGAAAATCGGTCGTTTTGAATTGGCGGATAAAGGAACCTTATTCCTGGATGAGGTCACGGAAATGCCGCCGTCGATGCAGGTAAAATTGCTGCGGGTACTTCAAGACCGGCAGTTTGAGAGGGTCGGAGGCACCGAAAGTATTAAAATCGACGTCCGGGTCATTGCGGCTACCAATCGAGATCCTTTAGATTGTGTCAAAAAAGGGACGTTTCGCGAGGACCTGTATTATCGCTTAAATGTATTGCCGATTCATGTCCCTCCCTTAAGGCAGAGAATAGAAGACATCCCTTTGCTGACCATGCACTTCCTGCAAAAATTCAACCCTTCTCAAGAACAGCTGATTTCTCCCGAAACAATGGAAAAGTTAATGACCTACGAGTGGCCGGGGAATATCCGTGAGTTACAGAACGTTATTGAACGAGCTATTATCCTATCTCAAGGTAATGACATTAAAGTCCATCATTTACCGAATGAAATTCAAAAGAAAGAAAACACTGCCGCTCAAGGTTTGATTCTCAACTTTCCTGATCAGGGCATCTCCTTTGATAATGTGGAGAAAGAGTTGATTCTTAAAGCACTTGAAAAAAGTACCGGCAATCAAACCAAAGCGGCTCAACTTTTAGGGCTAACTAGGTCTGCACTTTTATATAGGGCTCAGAAGTACCAAATTAAGTTATGACAAGAACCGTTAATTAGCTTTCCTCCAGTGTTAAATCATCCGTGTGCCAAAGCCAATGACCAAAGAAAACCAGAAAATCCCAAAAGCATTTCATTTAAATCACCCCTTCTTTTAAATCCAAAGATTTAGACTATCTTTGTGTTCGATTATTTTATCAGCAATATTTATTGCCGCCTCACGAAAATAACGTTCACTTTCTTCCCAATCTTGCAGGCTTTTCCTGCCCTTTACCTTGCGAATCAGAGGTATCCAATTGGTTCGGTTAATATCAAAATTCATGATGGATCGTTGGAATTCATCTTCCAGGTTTGTAGTCTTCCAGTAGTTGGGACCATCCTCTGCCTGCTGATCAAAGACACGCCGTACTAACTCGTTCGTAATCGTCCCAAAGGTAATCAGCAGTTTAGGCTGGTGTTGGAGCACGCTTTTTCTTAATTCAACAATTTCCGTTGCAGCTTCTGCAGGCAAAGGTTTTGAGGGAATGGAAACTCTGCCAATATTGCTGGAAGCATACATGATATAGATTCTTCCCCTATCAATTCTCCCATGCAGCTTACGATATACCCGATCTTGAATCTCATATAATATTGGCGTCCAAATGTCGAAGACATCATTGGGATACCTAGAATTCACTAATAACCAAATAGGGCTGGATTGATCTCCAGATTCCCGGATCATTTTCACACTTGAATTTGAATATTCATTCAACACGACACTTCTCACGCCGATTCCACCTTTCATAGTTTAAGTAAGCTGCCAAATTATCAAATACTTTTGTATAAGGAATGGAATTTTCTCATGACCTCTATGATTAGTTCCCTCGTTTCAAGCTCATTATGAATATTGCAGGAATCAAAAACACTTTGAACCCACTCACTGAATTGATCCATGGTCATCAAATTGCCCCCCAAACCTAGAACTTATTCGCTCTATTATTTAAATACACAAGATATTCAGTGCAATTTTTGTGCCAATATTTTTAGGCCTTTTTTTGATGGTTTTGTATGTTTTCAGACAGTGAATCTGCCGCCCACACACCTGGGCCGTATTTTATCGCCAATAAGAACCCGGCAAATCCTTGAATCTAAGCCCTTCCTAACACCCGTTTCCTCTTGTTTGTTATTAGACAGCTGCGTGTGAATTGTCTGAATTCACACGCTTAGGGGGTATTATTTATGTTGAGAATTTTAAAGAATACATCCTTTGCAACTCAAATCATGGTCACATTTTCTGCCATCATGCTAATTCCCATATTGGTGATGGTCTATGATATCTTCTTCTCAGGTGTTAAAGATGAAATGCTTCTAAAAACCAAAGAAGAACGATTGGGAACCATGGTCAACGCTACCATTCAGGGGTTAAACGAATCACTTCAGCGCTGGAATGCAGAATTCCACTCTCCTCTTACTCCAGAGGATACCCGTCTCATTGCCAATGCCTTCGAAGTCGCCAAACCACTAGCTGATGCCAACCCGGGAGTACGGCTGGGACTCTACATTCCCGAAACAAATGACCTTTTCGTTTACGGATTTCTCCATCAATACCGGCCTCAAACCCCTGAAGAAATCAAAGCAAGAGAAAATCGGGTTTTAGACGAAGCTTCCTCAGGATTAGTGGCGGTGAATGCTACCAAAAAACCCCTTTCCCGTATTACCGGTTCCCTTGGCAACCAAACATTTGAATATTTAATGCCTGTCGTGGAAGGTGAACGGCTTGTTGCCATTGCCTGGGCAGACGAACAGGTTCATCCTGTTTTTGCCCAGAGCCGGCAATTCAGCATCATTGCCCGCTGCTTAACTCTTTTGGGATTAATTCTTGGTCTTGGAGCTGCACTTTATGTGATTCATAACTTGGCTAACGAGGTGCAAATTATCAAAAACGGGATTCTAAGTATGCAGGAAGATAGTGAAAAAAGACTTCCTTCTTTACCGGGGGAAATTGGGGAAGTAGTCCAAGCCATTAATACTATGGCGGATAATCTGAAAGAGAAGAAACGCTTAGAAGAAGAATTAATGCGCTCTGAAAGACTGGTAGCTCTTGGTCGTCTTGTCACCGGAATTGCCCATGAATTAAGAAATCCTCTAGGCATTGTTAAAGCCACCGTTCAAGTCATGGAAGGAGAATTTAAAAGTCAACCAGATTTGCAAGAATATACCCAGGTTATTTGTGAACAAGTAGACCGAGGAAATCGAGTCATCAAAGAGCTCTTAGACTTTGGTCGTCCCAGTAAACCCATTGTCAGCCCTGTTAATCTGAATAGTTTATTAGAATCCGTTCTTACCTTTACTTATCCAATGTTAAGACAAAACAAAATAGAGCTTGAGAAGAAGTTTGAACCCGGCCTTCCTATGCTAAACATTGACATGGATCGTATAAAACAAGTCTTTGTCAATTTGATATTGAACTCTATTCAGGCAATGCATGGCGGAGGAAAGCTAATCATCCAATCCGTTGATTGTAAGGATACCATCGACGTTCATTTTATTGATTCCGGATCAGGTATTAATCCTCAGGATTTGCCCCATGTTTTTGATCCTTTTTATACAACTAAAGACGATGGTGCCGGCTTAGGCCTATCCATCTGTTATCAAATTATCCAAATGCATAGAGGCAAAATCTGGGTTTCCGACACTTCCCCATCAGGAACAACTATGACAGTGAGCTTACCCAAATCAAACCTTGTTCTAGAAATCATATGAACAAAAAGTAACTCTCAGCTTTTGGCGCTGAGAGTTGCTTCGGTAATGCCGTTTATTAAAACTGATATTAGAAGACGATCCCCATAGCAATCAATAACAAGATAATTACCACTACGATTGCGATTCCGGCACCCAAACCATAACCACCTTCACCAGCTACACCTGCTCCGAAAGCCATCATTCATTCCTCCCTATCTTAGATTTTTTCATTTAATTAAAAAATTACACCCAGAGCAATTAGAATAAGAATTGCGATGGCAATAATTCCTGCTCCTAATCCGTAGCCACCGCCACAAGCACCACCATATCCATACATACTATTACTACCTCCTTCTAATTTTGTTATTTATTTCCAATTCCAGTTTATGCAGCATCATATCTTTTTGTTTACTGCCAAGGCTTAATAATACATTCCTGCTAACGAGCAGTCCACAGATCAAATATAATTCCATTGTTAATAAATTTAGCAGGAATATAGCAATACCCCTTATCACCCCAGCTTTCTCCCCATGAATTGCGGACGATAAAGCATTGCCTTAGCCCCATTTTTTTATATCCCACGATGAGCATGGCATGCCCGCCAAGAACTTCTTCCCCTGCCCTGGGGCTAGGAACAATTCCTGATTGGGCAACCCTGTCTGATTCAAAGGATTCATAAACAGACATCCCCATCACAACGGGATACCCTTCCGCCAGACATCTCTGAACATCGTAAATCGTGCGAAGTCTTTGGTAGCTGTCAATCTTAAACCTCCCGGCTTCCGTTTCCGCTTCAGCGGAAGGGGCAACGGTAAATTGACTTACTTCATATGGCCATAAGGCTTCTGAACAGATACCCAGCTTTTTTAATACTTTTATCCCATCACGAATTTCCGCCCCGGAATCTTCATCCACTGTGCCCTCTAGCAGTCTTTCGTGATAATAAAGAAAAAGCCTGGATAAGGGCACATTGGTTTGCATATTTTTTATCTCCAAGTATTCACGCAAACCGGACCCAATAGCGTTAGCAGTACAAGACCCTAGCTCTCCTTGATCGACAACGGGAGAGCAGCCGCTTCGTAAGTCTATCTCACTGGGGAGATCTTTTCTTATTGGCAGTCTGGCATAAAGGTAATCTCTTTCATCATGTTGATCTTTCTTACATAAATACTTTCTCAAGGCTTATATCCCCTTCCAAATCTTAAATCCTTGTCTCACTTTTATTTATGTTCCCAGGGACAGTTTGGTTACATAATAAAACACAAGGGTCCCCAGGCACTTAAACTGTGCCAGGAAACACTTGTGTGAAGCTGAACTACATAGAACTAAGGAAGCTGGATAAAATACTGTTAGAAAAAATATGAAGGAGATTAATCATGACTAAAGTTAATGGCCAGTTAATGAGCAAAGAGGCTTTTCTTAAAGATGCTCCCTATAGCAAAGAACCTTATGAAGGAATTATTGTCAGCGCCGATACTCGGAATGACCAGTATAAGATCGGTATCCAGCTCAGTGAAAATCAAGTGCTCCTTGTGGATAAAGTTGAGGATGGAGCCATTCAAGAACGGTTAATTCATTGGATACCCCGTGTCAATGAAATACAAACGCAATACAATGTTAACAATGATCTCCAGAACTATGCCGATCAATAGATCATTCTTCTAGCGTAATCTCTCCAGCTTCTCATATAAATCCGCCGCCTTTCCCCGCTCCCAGGAAGTATAAATTCTCTTCGAGAGTTCCAGAGTCAGGGGCAAGGATTTCAAGCCATTCTCCTGATAAAGATAATGAATCTCCCGGCTGCAGCTTTCGCACAGGTAATTCTCTCCCCCCCAGGGAAAACAGCTGCGCATGGTTTGATAAATCTCTGCAAAAGAATCCGCCCCAATATTGCCAAAGGAAATATTCAAAAATTCACAAGGCTGTAAATCCCCCTTGGCATTAATATAAAAGCGGTCCGTGCCTCCTGCCGTACAGCCGAAAACAAAAGGATCTTCCTCCATAATTTGTGCTGAGATAGCAGGATAGCCGGCAAATCGCTTATCCAGATTGTAGCGATTCACTTTTTCTTTAATCAGGCGGATATCTGAGGCCGTGAATTCATGCTCCCGGTTTTCCAGCCAGCCTCCCGCCGGTTTTGGTTTAATAATCTGCACATAACAAGCCTTAAATTCTTTAGCCCTGGCCATGATATTTTCAAAGGTACCGTTATAAAAATCCTCACGCAGTAAACAGGTGTTAAAAGCTACAGCTAAGCCCGCTTCATGGCAGAGCCGGACGCCCTCGGCCATAGTATCCCAGGCAGAATCCTTGCCTAAAAAATCATTGAAAGCCTGGGCTTGGGGACTGTGCATAGAAAACATGACAGCCGTCACACCAAGCCCCTTTAATTCCCTTAGCCTCTTTAAAGTCATGCCGGCACCGGTGGAATTAATCCAAATTTCCGAGCGTTCATCGATAACCAAGCAAATCTGCCTTAAGCGTTCATAAGCAAAGAAAGGTTCACCGCCTTCAATGTTAAAAAAAGCAATCCCCATTTCCTGCAGCCTCCTGACCACCCCCGTCAGCACTTGAATATCCACATCCGGCCCCCGGTCAAATTTTTGATAACAATGCCGGCAGTGATAAGGGCAGGCTGAGGTAACGGACACTAAAACTGTGGTACAGGGCATCTTCTCCTCAAATTGACGGAATTTCCGGCAAGCCGTTTGAAAAGCCGCCGAAGGAAAGCCCGGGATATACAACCCGATTCTCGTCTTGCCGTCGATGGTGACATATTTATTATGCTTCATCCTGGACAGAAAAAGCAAAAGCCTTCTTAACAGCAGTATAAATCTTCTCAAGGAAAGCTCCCTCTTCCACACTTGGGGGAGAAAACAGCAAAAGACGCTAAGTTTCAGCCTAAGTTCAAAGACGCCTTTCCCTGCCCCTGTTACATTCCTCACCTTTAACAAAACTTAACCCCCTTTCAATCTGAATGGTTCAAATCAGACCTTTCTCTTTATACCAGAATACGGTTCTCCTGACGCCTTCCTCAAGGGTGAAGGAATTTCTGAAACCCAGGATTTCCCTGGCTTTTTCCACTGAGAACTCAATATTGTCATAAAACATGTTTACTCTGCCCCTGGTCAGAAGCGGCGGCTTTTTAGCCCGGGCCAGGGTAAAGAAAAGTTCCATCATAAATGCCAGGGGATAGATGAGGGGTTTAGGAAGATTCCCAGGCTTTTTTAATCCGGCTTCAGAGCAGAATAGGCGGTAAATAGCATCCATGCTTTCCGGCCTCTCATTACCGATAAGAAAAGTATGAATACCCGGCAACTGCTTTAAGTAGGCGAGAAAAAATGCCCTGGCTAAATCTCCGGCATAGATTACATGAAATTTGTTCTCTTTCCTTCCCGGTACAAAGGGAATACCCGACTTGGCGGTCTTTAAATATTCATAAAATCCTGTGTTAAATTCCCTCTCCCCATAAACCCAAACCGGCTCTAAGATTGTCAGGTTTAAGCCATGCTTTGCAGCAAACAACAAGGCAGCTTCCTTAGCTAAAGCTTTCGTGTCCCGGTAGTAGTTTAACTTGCAGGGAAAAAGGAAATCTCCAAAATAAGGGTAGTGAGACTGATACGGGGATTCTTCGTCCTTAACTGAGAAGGAATTTTCTTCGCCATAAACTGAATTGGACCCGGTCAGCAAAACGTTCTTTATTCCGGCCTGCAGGCAGGCAATCAACACATTCACGGTACCGACAACATTGGTTTGATAGAATTCTTCGTAATTTCCCCAATCCGCCACTTTGGCTGCATTGTGAATGACCCAGTCATAGCCCCTGAAGGCTCTTGTCAATTCCTCAATATTCCTTAAATCCCCGGTTTTTAATTCAACATCTAACCCCTCAATATTAACGAGGCTGCTTTCTTTTCTGATCAGGCAGCCCACCTTGACCTGATTTTCACAAAAACACCTTGTGATATGACTGCCAATAAAGCCAGTCGCTCCCGTAATCATGACCCTGTTGTTATTCATTGTCTTCATACCTTTTGAAAAGAAGCGCTGCATTATGGCCGCCAAATCCGTAAGACGCAGACAAAGCATACTTGATGGGAGCAGAGATCGTCTCCAAGGGAAGATTCAAATTTGCCAAAGGTTCTGCCGTTAAGTTGCCATGAATTCGGGATTCCTTGATGGATACTGCAGCAACAGCCGCCTCCAATGCTCCGCTGGCCCCAATGCTGTGCCCCAGAATCCCTTTTGTCGAATTAATATAGGGCTGATTGATCTTATCCCCAAAAAAACCCTGGATCACCTCAGATTCAACAGCATCATTGGCAGCAGTTCCTGTACCATGGGCATTAAAATAGTCAATCCGAATCCCTTGGCAAACCTTCTCCAAAAGACCCTGTATCTTCATGCCTCCGGGCTCCATCTGAACAATGCTGTAGGCATCACTGCCCCCTTCGAAGCCAACAATTTCGGCATAAATATCTGCCCCCCTGCTGCGAGCCTTATTTAGCTCCTCTAAGATAAGAGCACAACCAGCCCCTTCATTAAACAGAAAACCGCTTCTTTGCTGGGAAAAGGGCTGTGGTCTGCCGTCATCCGCTTTAGTCAAAGCTGCCATCATGTCAAAACCTCTCATAATTGCTCCAGTGCGTTCTGCCAGCACCTCCACACCGCCTGTGATAATGGTATTGCACCGGCCTTGAGCGATGGCTCTGTAAGCCTCCCCCACAGCATAACTTCCGGAAGCACAGGAAGCATTGAGGGTATAACTAAACCCTTTCAGAGCAAATAAGATAGATATCCAAGCAGCCGGAGAGTTGGTCATGAGCATAGGAATCACCATGCGGTTAAATCTGGGAGCGTCGGGGTTTGCTGAATCAGCAATATGAGCGGTATAGGAATCGAAGGCCGTCTGCAAACTGCTCATACCAATGCCTATTATTGTCGGGCATTCTTCCAAGCCCTCTACTTGCCAGTACTTTTCACCGGGACGGACCTGTAAGCCGGCATCTTCTAAAGCCAGCTTCGTACATAAGACAAAGAGCTTAGAGGCTTCCTCCATCATTCCCTCTACTGATTTAGGCAAGCCCAGATCTGTGAGGGAAACCTTGGGTTTGGGAACTAAGTAACGGGATTTAAAGCTATAATTCTCTTCATAACTCTTAGGAATCTCAGTTATACAGGTTTTTAAACCAAAAATACTAGCGAAAAAATCCTTTTTACCGATTCCCAGGGCCGTTGCCGGTCCCAGGCCGGTAATCACAACTCTGCGCTTCACACTAATCCCCCCTTATATAAACCTGGCCGGCGCCGTCAAATACTCAATGACCTTTCTCAAATAATCCTTTGGATCAGCGTAATCCCTGGCCTGCAGGGAATAATTGCTCAAATCCCACTCCCGATTCTCTCCTCTGAGAACCTGAATACCTGCTTTTCTCACTTCCCCAAGCCTGTAAAAGGTCAAATTTTGCTCCCGGGCAGCTCTCAAGAATTCATTTTCAGCATCTTTGGCTAAGGTAAAGAGCAATTCATATTCCCCACATTCCCCTAAGAAAAGCAACTCCTTAGGGAGTTTAAGGGCTTTGGCCAGCAATAGCCCTCCTTTCGCATAAGGCAGGCCGCCAACCAGAAAACCTGTTCCGCTCATTTCGGAGATTGCCCTTAAGGCATTAAACACTCCGTCACTTGTGTCTATACAACAGCGGCAGTATCTATTAATCAGCTCAGCCTCTCTACTTCTTAAACAAAAGTAGTTTTTCCACGGATCTGTAAGACTTTTAGTAAAGGCGTTTCCTCCGAATAAAGTCAGCCCGGCCTCCACATTTCCTTTGCCTACCCGGCCGCTCAGATAAATTCCTTCTCCCACATTGGCCCCACTTCTTAACAGCGGCGGACCATCCAAATCTCCTATAACTGAAGCCGTGTACCGCCATGATTGAGAAATCCCCAAATCTCCTCCCATAAAGGCTGTTCCATATTCCCTTAGCACCTGGGCAATTCCCAGGGTTAGTTTTTCCACATAGTCCTGGCTCCAGGAATCTTGCATAACTAAACTATGAGCATAAAACTTCGGCTTGCCTCCCGAAGCTAAAATATCACTGATACTGCCTGCCGCCATATTCCAGCCCAGCCGATAAGGATCACTCTCCCTCATCAAATCTTCTGCTGAAAAATCGTCCATGGAAAAGAGAATTCTGTTGCCATGGACATTGATAATTTCAGAGTCTGACTCAAAGAGCTGATTTTCCTGGCTGGAACTCCTGGGCATATGCCTGTGAATCATCTCAATGATTTCCTTTTCTCTACTCATACTTAACTCACTCTCTCAATCTGCCTGACAAATCAATTCTAAAGGATCACAAGCCGTTTCAATGACACAGGGAAGAAATCCCCGGGGATCACCGTCAAACTCCAGCCGGTTGTTATGCCTGCTTCCGTAAACTTCGATTTTCTCTGCATATTGCAGGGACATGGTTCGGCTATCCCCAAACTCTTTGCCGCTGTATAACTTTCTCAATACCGGCAGCCAATTCACCAGCCCAATACTGTGAATGACCAGAATATAGAATCGGCGGTCATTGAGATTTAAATGTTTTTTCACCTTAATTCCCGAAGCTATGTACATAGTCTTACCCACGAAAATATTAAATGCCTTGTTAAAAACCTGTTCTTTTCCGTCAATACAGAGGGTAAACTCCCGCCCCCGATAGGTCAGTAAGTTTTTGATGACTGAAACCAGGGTTCCCGCAAAATCACCCAGATACTTTCGAATTCCACTGTTAGCATCCTTAGCCACGGCTGCTCCAATCCCAATATTGGCGCAGCAGGCAAAATAATCCCTCTGCACCCTTTCAGGATTGCCGTCAAGAGGCCGGCCGTCCAACTTCGGATCATACTCCCGGGCGTAAGTGAGTCTGGCAATGGGAATTTCCATACTCCTGCCCTTTAAGATAACCTCCAGGGCCTGGTCCAGTTTCAGGGGTACATGATAGCTTTTACAAAGATCCGGGCTTGTGCCGGTGTGAATCACCGCCAATTTAGCTCTGGAAATCCGCTTTCCCTGAGAATCATAAAAGCCATTAATCACTCTGTTTATGGTTCCGTCTCCCCCTACGGCGACGATCACATCATACCCTTTTAAATTCCCTTCAGCAGACAGTGTATAAGCATCCTCCAAAGATGTTGTCAGCTTATAGTCATACTGCAGCCGATGCTGCTGCAGGAAAGCAAAGATTTCCTCGAACCTTCTCCTGCTTTTCCCTCCCCCGGAACCTGGATTGAGAATAAAAAAATACTTCATAGAGGTCCCAGCCTTTTAATAGTATCCAGAACTTTTTTGATAGAGTCCTGAGAAAGATTGGCCCCAGCTATCAGCCTGACTCTACCTTCATTGAAGGGGACGGAGGGTTCAATAAAGGGCGTGATAAGAATCCCCTGGTCAAAAAAGGCTTTGGCCAGAGCAAAGGTATTTTCCTTACTGCCCGTCTGAATGGAATTGATGGGGGTTGCACTGTCTGCAGCCTTAAAACCTGCTGCCAAAAGAGCTTGGTAGATCTGCCGCTGATAGGAATCCATGGTTTTCTTGATTCCAGGGAATTCCGAGTTGATAATCTCCAAGACCGCCCCGGTGCCCGCCAAAGCTGCCGGCGGAAGAGCTGTCGAGTAGACTAAATGAGAGCAGTAATATTTAAGATAGTCCATCAGCTTTTTGCTCCCGCTGATCATTCCTCCTGAATTTGCCAGGGCTTTACCTAAAGAAGCAGTATAGATCCCCTGATAATCTGAGATTCCTTGTTCTTCGAGAATACCCTTCCCATATTTACCCAGCACGCCAATACCATGGGAATCATCAATCACCGGCAGAGCTTGGTATTTATCACACAGATGAACGATCTCTTTTACTGAAGCAATACTGCCTTCAGTGGAAAAGACAGACTCTGTCACCACAAACACCTGCCTGTACTCTATCCCCCGCTGCAAGCATCTTTCTAAGTGATCCAAATCATTATGTAAAAATGGCCGTATTTTACACCCAGAGGATTTAATCCCCTGAAGCAAAGAAGAATGGGCCAGCCGGTCAACCAGGATTAAATCCTCCGGGCCTGCCAGGCAAGCAAACAAGCCGTTATTAGCCTGGTAACAGGAGGGGAAAATGCTGGTTTGCTCAAGGCCGACAAAGGCTGACAGTTTTTCTGCTAATTCCTGGTACATATCCAGACAGCCTGTGGCAATAGGGGTTCCGCAAAGAGAGGTACCGTAATCACGAATAGCATTCATGGCTGCTCTTTTCACCCTGCTGTCATCGGCCAGCCCTAAATAGTTGTTGGAGGCCAGGTCAATAAGCTCCCTGCCATTGACAGAAACTTCTCCTTCCAAGCCGGAGGTCATCCTCAGGTAATAAGGATTAAAACCTGTCCTTTCAGCAAGACTCTCATCCAGGTTTAACCTTTTAAAAAAATCTTCTAAACTCATAGCTTCACCTCTTTTAGAAAACTTGGCCTAGTGCCCGAAGGCACTGTCTTTCACTGTTAACTTTCAATGGTTAACCTTTCAAGCCTTGGCAGCACTCAAGCTTCCTCCAACAATCCGCTTTCCCTCAGCTTTAGGACAATATCCTTAACGGTCTCAACCCCTTTAAAGTGGTCATCGGCAATGGTCATTGAGAATTCATCCTCTAAGGCAGAAATAATCAACAGTTTTTCTAAGGAATCTACTTGTAGGTCTTCCTGCAAGCGGCTTTCTAAGGTAATCTCAGGGCGTTTGTCCAAAACACTTTGTAAGGCCTTAATAATTCTGGTTTCAATTGTCATCTCCATTCACCTCTCTTCAACATAGATCATCACACAAGCATTGAGATGAATTCTTAATTCTTATCTGTAGCATCTTGTCTTCTGCTTGGAATCGCACATAACAGCGCAAATATTGCAGTTGATGCATTGGGATATGTAGGTTTTCTCTTCCTGAAGTTTGTTCACAAAATCCGGTTCGCAAAGGAATGGTCTGCACAAACTGACGAAATCCGCCAGACCATTTTCCAGGCATTCATAAATTTCCGATCCCCTGCGAAAACCGCCAACGGAAATGATGGGTATGTCTGTCAGGGTTTTCGCCTTACGGGCAAAATCAAGATTATAACAGGGTGTAAAAGGTTTCAGTTTTGCCCTCATCATGGGGTATATCAAAAGGTTACGAAGCACTCTGAAAATTGTCTTCTCCTGATTGGTTTTGAAGATTGGGTTATGCTTGAGAATCACCTTAAGAGGGATATCCCCTCGAAAAATATTGAGCGGATAATCCATAGTTCCATAACTGATCTCAATTCCGTCTACCTTCTGCCTGTCCAGAAAACTTATCAGGCCGGCAAACTGCTCCATGGTAAATTTCAGAAAATAGTCATCACTGCCGCTGATCTTCACCAATAAAGCAAAATCCTCACCACAGGTATTCCTGATTTCCTGGAGAACAAGCTCCAGAAATTTTGTTCCCAGGCTCCCTTTCTTTGAGATGCCAAACTCATCCTGCCTTTGGTTAAGGGAGGGCAAAAGAAATTGGTGAATCAGGTAGCCGTGGGCAGCATGAACCTGCACTCCGTCAAATCCGGAAGCCTTTGCATAGTAGGCAGCCTTGCCAAACTGCTTCACTAAGGAATAAACCTCATTGGTTGACAGATTCCGGGGTGACCCTCCAAAATAAGCTGATGGTTTAGAGGATGCCCCTACAACCTCATATCCCGTCTCCAGCCTCCTTGTCTGCCTGCCCGTATGGGCTAACTGCAGGAAAATCTTACAATCAAATTGGTGAACTTCTTCTGTAACGGGCCAATAGAAATCTATTAATTCTTCGCGATCCATTCCAGCCTGACCGGGCTGCATTGCTTTCCCTTCCTGGCAAATATAAGCAAAACCTGTAATGATACCTGCCACACCTCCCCTGGCCAAACTTCCGTATAACTGCTGGTATTCCGGCAAAGGGCGCCCCTGGGAATCGCACATCCCTTCAAAAGTTGCTGAACGGATGATCCGGTTTTTTAAGCTGCAGGAACCAAGCCTGGCCCATTCAAAAACTTCCATCAGACACCTCCTAATCAAAACCCTACTCTCCAGCTTAAGATTTTGGATCAGCATGCAAATCAAAGATGAATCCTACAAACATATAGGAAACTAAAAATAGAAGCATGGCAAGTTCGCTATTGAAGAGGGCAATGAGGCTCGCCTGCCCGCAAATACAGGCGCGGAAATTAGCCACTAAGGAGAAATAGGTTCTCTCCCCCTGAGGATTCTTAAAGTAAAGGTAACCTGTCCAAAGCTCCAGAAAAACCGTCAAGCCAGCCAATATCAGAAACATCGTATTAACCTTGGCTTCTATAAAATGATTAAAATATAGCAACCCAAAGATTCCGGCAGGAAGAAAAGCGGAAATTGCCGCCAGATACCTGGATCTCTCCACCCCAAAACGCACAATGAGAGTTTTTTTACCGGCAGCTTTGTCCCCTTCGTAATCCTTAAAGTAAGTGTAAAAAGTCATTAAACCGTTCATGACCGTCACCAAAATCAAGACTGACACTCGGCTATATGTAAAGTAAGGAGGCTCTGTCGGTCCTGCTGCCATGAAACCAAAAGCTGTGCAAGTAGAAATCATAAGTCCAAAAACCAGATTACCGGCGATGCCGCATCCCTTTGCATATTCGTAAACAATATTTAAAGCCACTCCTAAGATTGCGGGAATTAAGGCAATAGGTTCCAAAAAGAAATAGGTTATCCCCAGAGTTGTCATCAACAATACCCCTGTTAACAGCAAAGCCTTTTGCGGATCAAGTTCACCGGTAACCATCGGGCGGTTTGGTGCATTAATCTTATCCTCTGCCAAGCCCAGATAGTCATTAACAATCTGGTTAATACCCCAACTAAGAAAAAGCAAAATAAGGATCACAGTCTTCTTTTCAGTATCAGGTACTTGTTCAATGGATTGGTAAGGAGACTCAGCAATGTATTCATAAAATGCCATCCCAATCCAGCCTGCAATTCCAGTAACAAAGGCATAGTAAAGCCTCATTGACTTGATATATGCCTTAATAAATATGAACACTCGTTTATCCCACTCCTAGCTTGTCAGTTCTTTAAGTCTTTTCCTGATAAATCCTTCGTCAAAGGATGAACAAATTCTCAGGTCCCGGTCATCGAGAATTCGAAAATGCCTGGAAATGATATTCTGCTGGATTCGATAAGGAGTCTCATCCTCAATCGTTGTCCACCAGATCTTACCCCCCATGGTCTTTTCGTTGCGTTCATAATTCTCAAAAGCTAAGGATAGTATAATGTCCAGATGATCCCCTCCGAAGGTCATTTCCAGAACATCACTGTCACGGAAAATCGTACATAAAGTAACCGCCCCAGGCCAACCTAAAGTGGAACGACCTTTTTCAATCTGAACCAAGGTCTTTTTAGAAATCCCCAATATTTCTGCCATCTTGTCTTGGGTATAATCTCTTTCTATACGGATAAGCTTCAATTTTTCCGATACTTTATTGATAAAATCCACTCGCGTCATTGGCATTTACACCCCTTTAGTGTAATTTTACACTATTTGTGGGTATTTTCATAGTATAAAAAAGCCTAACCACACCACAAATACTTTTGTGATTTGGTCAGGCTTCATACTCTTGATACACATAATTCACTTCAATTGGGGTACTGCCTTCTCATTACCTCCGTAGTTTGCTGCGGAGATAAGGGACTATGGTCGGGAGTAAGGATACGAAAATGATTCCAAATATAACATAGGTAAAATTATGTTTTACCGCAGGAATGTTTCCGAAGAAAAAGCCGGTAAACATGAACAACATGACCCAAGAAACTCCACCCATAATATTATAGATGCTGTATCTCATAAAACTCATCTTCCCCAGCCCGGCAACAAAGGGAGCAAATGTTCGGATAATGGGTACAAATCGTGATAAAACTATGGCTTTTCCCCCATGCCGGTCATAAAAGGTTTGAGTTTTATAAAGATACTCTTTTTTAATGATACGGGAATTTCTCATAGTCAAAAGTCTTTGCCCGATGATTCTGCCAATAAAATAGTTCAGAGTATTACCGCCAAGGGCAGCAAAAACAAGGAGAATAAAGGCAAATTGAAAGTTTAAGGCGCCTTTTGCCCCCAAAGCACCAATAACAAAGAGCAATGAATCTCCCGGAAGAAAAGGGGTAACTACAAATCCCGTTTCACTAAAAATAATGGCAAAGAGAATTAAATAGGTCCAAGTTCCGTAATTTTGGATAATCTCAACAAGATGCAAATCAATATGAAGAATAAAATCAATTAATCCAGCTATTAATTCCATAAAAGCTCCTTTAAAACTTCAACATTTTTTCGATACCAAATGGTTATAATTCTACGCCCCTTCTCTAAAATCCTTTTTCTTAGCTATAGGAGTATAAGCTGCCTGGCTTTTGGGTCTATTATTCTTTGGAAAGGTTTCTGGGGGGTTTTTCATGATGAATTTTCTGATTAGTACACAAGACTCCCTAGTATCTTATACCAGGGAGTCATAAAATAATACACTTAAATAAGGTTATGTTAACTCACTTTAAATATATCCAGATCCTATTAATCAATGTACTGCAAATTACCTTGATCCAAATCGTACTTCATCCCTATTATTTGAAGCCGGTTAGATTTCACACGTTCTTGAATAATTGGGCTCTCCAGGATATCTTCTCTGGTGTTCTTAACATTGAGGTCGATACTTTTATCGAGGACATCCTTATCATTCAGTCCCATCCCTTTAGCTTTATCAACGGCAGGCTTAATGATTTTAATGATTTCCCCGATATTTCCATGGCCGCCTTCAGCTTGCAGAGCAGCTGTGACTGCCCCACAGGCTTCATGGCCGAGGACCACAACTAAAGGAGTCCCCAGATGTTCCACGGCATATTCGACACTTCCCAATTCCACTGGGGTAATGACATTCCCGGCAACACGAATGACAAATAAATCCCCTAAGGCCTGATCAAAGAGAATTTCAGGAGGAACCCTGGAGTCAGAGCAGCTTACAATAACCGCAAAAGGATGCTGACCTTTTTCCAGCAATTCACTGCGTTTATTTATACTAATATCTTTCTTTAAGGTCTTACCTGTGGTATAGCGTTCGTTGCCGTCAGACAAAAGCTGTTTTGCCTCATTAGGCGATGAAATAACTTCTGTTCTCTCGTAAACAGGGCTTGAGGTAAGTACTTCCTGAGCTGGAAGATTATCCTTTTCGCCAAATTGTAGATTAGCAAGAAGGACCAACCCCAACAAAATACAACTAAGATAGATGAATAGCTTTCGCACAAAATCCCTCCATACCTTTAATTGTCCCCTCCTCTCTTCATTCTTGCCCAAACATCCGGCTTCTTAGTCTTTATGCAAAGAATATTATCACCAAACAGACGCTGGGATCAGGCGGCTTTGCTTACAAGCCGGCCCGGGAGCTATCTTCAGTGGATAAGTATTCTTTGGAGATAGCCGCTTCGAGCGAAAATGTCCACCGGACACTTTCGTGCCAAACCTCCGGGCAGAAAAAATGGGCCAGCAGTTTCTTAACTGCTAGCCCTGAAAAATTCCTTCTTACTTATCTGTGCCGAATTTATCAATGGATAATTGCAAGTCGTTAGCTATGTCTGACAAGTTTTGGCTGGCATTGGCAATTTCCGTCATAGAGGCCGCTTGCTCTTCAGAAGCAGCAGAAACCTCTTCTGTACTGGCAGCATTGGATTCGGCAATACTGGCGAGATTTTTAAGCACATCAATTATTTGATCCTTTTTCTTTTCCATCTCCTGACCAGAAAGATTTAAGGCGATCATGATCTCTTTCGTCTTTTCGATGGCAGAGGCAATTCCTTTGAATCGTTCAACAGTAATAGCAATACTATCCTCTTGTTTCTGCGCAATTGCAGAACTTTTTGTAATGACCTCCACTGCATGATTAGAGTTTAGCTGCAGTTCCTGGACAATTTCTTCAATATCTCTGGTGGATTGAGCAGATTGTTCTGCCAGTTTGCGGATTTCTTCAGAGACAACGGCAAAGCCTCTGCCTGCCTCCCCTGCGCGGGCTGCCTCAATAGCTGCGTTTAAAGCCAATAAGTTGGTTTGATCGGCAATATTTTGAATCATTTGGCTGGCAGAATGAATTTTCTCAGCGCTTGAATTCGTTTCAGTAATTCTTTCCTGAATTCGTTCCGAATACCGCTCTCTTTCAGCTGTTCGTTCCGTTAATTCACTGATAGCGAGACTGCCTTCGTCCTTAAGTCTCTCTACATCCTTAATGGAGTTGTTAACATCATATAAATTTTGCTGATCTTTGAGAATTATTTCTCCTAATTCCATCATTTGCTGTACACCATGTTCCGTATCTCTAACTTGCTCATTGGCGCTTCCGGCGATCTGCTCAATGGTTTTGGACACCTCTTCAACTGCAATGGCTGATTGCTTAGAGATGGCTGTCAACTCATGAGATGTCTCAGTCACTTGCCGGGCTGTCTGCGATAAATGCTTCAAAATTTCTTTCTGGTTAATATTGGCAGCTTTAATAACTTGCCCTAGTATCCCAAACTCATCTTTTCGTTCACATACAGCTTCCATTTCCTCAAGCACATCAAGATTTTTATAGGGGTTGTCATAAAAGATCACATCTTGCTGAATCTCTTTTACTTCTTTTAATTCAATATCTGTACCAATGGTCCCCAAAAATTTGCCGTTAATTATGATAGGCAGCATAATACTGGTCATTAAAATCGATTTGCCATCCAGCTCATATTCATAAGGCTCTAAAATAGCTATTTTTCCGGTTTTCTTGGGAATGGTATACCATAATTCATCGGAAACATTTTTGAGCGGTGTTACTTCAATGGTTCCTTCATTCCAATATATGTAAGAGGTGAAACGTCCGTTGTCGTAATACTCGTGGTTGCGAAATTGCTGGTCTCTCCCGTCAAAGGCGTCCGGTTCCCAGAAAGAACTCAACGCTAAAATCTGCTCATTCTGACTTAATAGCTTTTTTTGGATTTCAATGACTTTCAACCTATCTGTATTGCCGCTCTTTTTAAGTCGAATTATCTCTTCAAGGAGCATTTTTACAGCATCTACGCCCTTTTCTAAAATCAGATAATCTCCTAAGGAGCCTCTTTTAAGCATTTCAGCGGACAAGGCCAAAAACTTCGTGTTCCGATAGGTTTGATATAGGAAGATTCCCAAAAACACAAGCCAACTCAACATAAAGTATAGGTAAGCATAGCTTGAATCTTTAAATATTAAATCTTTAAAAAGGTAACTGATGATAAGCACAATAATCGCTATGGCTATAATGAGTTTATTTCTCATAATACCAAATTTCAATCCTATACACCTCTTATCACTACTTGATGGAATACAAAAAGAACATGCAATTTTCGCGCCATACGGCTTAAATAACGCATCCTTTCAGGCCTAGGCAGCCGCCATACTTGCACTTATGAGCCGGCTATGGATGGCCATAGGGCCCTGTAGGCCTTGGACGGCGGGAAGGGGCCTTAAAAGAATATGCTGCAAAAAGTTACCTTTAGATTAGTATAAAAAACCTAATTTGCCAAAAGTCATGCAAATAGGTTTATTTTTTCTTAATGTTTAAAATATTAAGTTAAGTCATCTTTGCCTCAGATAAGTTAGAATTAACTTATCTGAGGCAAAGATTTGAGGGCCCATACTTAAACAACAAAGCAGCACTAAATAAATAGAGCTTAACTGCACATACTATTCTTCAGCTAAGGAGGATTTTTATGTGGAAAAAGCTGATGATTGGCGGTCTAGTTACGATAGTCGTCTTATACATACTCTTCGAGATAGGTTATTTTGCTACATCAAGCCCGCATTTTTGCGCTAAGTGCCATGAGGTATCAAAATATGTTACTTCATGGGAGTCTTCCGTCCATAGTAATGTCACATGTCTGGAATGCCACCAGCCCCAGGGAGAATTAGGAAAATTTCATGCCAAAGCCAGAGGGCTTAACTATGTCTTTCAACATTTTAGCGGCGATTACACCATTCCAACACGTGCCATTGTTTCCGACCAAGAGTGCCTGACCTGTCATTTAGGTGACAACAAGTCTTTTCCTGAGGCCATCCGACTAAAAAATACTAAAGCTATTAATCATTATAAAACCATTAAAGAGTCCCAGTCCTGTTTAGAATGTCATAGAGATACCGGACATGACATTGATATATACCTTACAACAGATTTAGAAAGCGCGAAGCCCAGTTCATAGCTATTAGAAGGCAGCTACCCCTAACTGACTTAAGGATTGAAAAATAACGGCTCCGCCCAAAAATATGATCAAACAGGATGACATCAAGGCCAATCGGTTTACCACCTGCCAGCGCTCCAATTTTTGTATCTTATGACTGGCTCTGACTACAAATAATGCAATGGTTACCATTGTGATAGCACCACCAAGGGAAAAGGCCGCCACCAGCCCCAAGCCCAAGGGGATTTGATCAGTTGAGACTGCCGTCAGGAGTATCGCCAGGGCACTTGGGCAAGGAAGAATCCCTGTAAAAAAACCGGTCAGGAAAAGATTTAAGCGTGAAGCAGGGCCAGCTCCTCGATCCGTCAGGTGATGACCGTGATGATGGCTGCAGTGATCATGACAGCTCTGAGCGTGCACAGTATGATCATGGATTATTTTCCCTTCGCAATAATCAAAAAATCGCTGGGTAATAATGTTGAAGCCAATATAGATAACCACAATCCCTGAAAATAGCTGAAGCCAATGAGTCAGTTTTTCCGGTACTAAAACATTAACGGCAGTTGACGCCGAAACAGCCAGCAATGTAATAGAGAGAGTATGGGCTAGTGCCGAAATTAAGCCTATCATCACTGCTTCTTTGATTTTAGCACCTGACGAAATTAAATAAGCTGAAATAACGCCTTTGCCATGCCCCGGTTCTAAAGAGTGCAGTGCTCCTAAACCGATAACGACAGGAAATGTATACAGTAATTCCAAATCGATTCCTCCTAAAAACATGCTTGCTTATGTACTATATGCAGGCCTGTCTTATTAATTGCCCAAGGTAATAAAAAAAACAAGCCCCTTCATTTCAATGAATGACTTGTTTATTTAATCTAAATAAAGAAAACTTTAATTTGTTAATCCCGGCTTAGGCCGTTTCTGAAACCGAAAAAGATTCGTCGAGGAGATTTTTCTCTTTAATGAATTCCATGAGTAATTTAGCCGTACCTCCCGTAAGTTTAAGACATCGCCGCAAATGCTCAGGTGAGTCGAATTCATGCTGATTTAAAACCCTGCAGCAAGTGGCTCCGTACTCGTTGCTAAAGCGGTCATGAAATTCATGAGCGAGATCATAAGCAGGTTTCCGGTCATGTCCAGGGTCATTGCGTCCCCGGAAAAGTCCCAAAACCATCACCGAAGCATTCAGTGCACCGCACACACAGCCGGCATGACCCAGTCCCCCTCCAAAACCCGTGGCAACTTTCAAGGCTTCCGGGCTCAAAGGATGCTTTAGCAGTTCGTTATAAGTGTGCAGTATGGATTCCGAACAATTTAAGCCGCTCTTGAATTTATTGCCTGCACGATTGCGAGCTTCCAACGCCAGGTCCTCCAATAATTCTCCCTCACTTTCATTTATTATTTAACTAAGTATTCTACACCAATCATTATATTCCTACTATTCAGAATAATAATCCTTCCGGGCTCTCCTCATCCGGCAGTTTTACAGCAAAGTAGGCTCCCTCTAAAATTTTTGACAAAACAGGCAAAGGGGTTGTGGCCACTTCCCGGTACATTCTGTGAGTATAGAGATGACGAACGTTAGGAAATTCCTGTTTAAACAAACGCCTGGCCTTATCCCCTGCGTCATCGGCATCCAGCAAAACACAAACCTCGTCCTCACTATAGTTGGCTATCAGTTCTTCCATCTTCTCCGATCCCAAAGTTCCATAAGTACATACAATCTCTGCCGGCTCATCCAGTATCTGCTCCAAACGCTGTTTATCCGTTTTGCCTTCAACAATGATTACTCTCATAATCCACCTATACTTTCATCAGTATCGTCTGAGCAACCCTGCTCTAGTTATCTCTCTGCCAATTAGGCTCTACTCTTTTGTCTATAAATATACTTCTAAGCTTATTGGCTTCACCCGCCAAAAGCAAGAAAAATCTAAATTTATGAATTTTCATTCATTTTTTTGTTCAGAGCCCTTCAAATGCATAGATTTTCCAGCCAAAATATATTACAGTACTACTATGGAGAAGGAAACAAGATGGAGGAGGTACTTATGAGTTACGGCAAACATTTAAAGTATCGTAAAGAGGGCACTATCGGAATCATCACTCTTGATGACTCTAAAGGATTCAACTTAGTAGGTCTGGATTTCTTATACGAGTTGGAAGAGATTCAAAAGGAAATAAGTAAGGACCATGAGTTAGGCGGAATCATGATCCATGCCGCGGGAGAAAACTTCTCGGCAGGTATTGATCTCAAATTTCTCAAAGAAGCCAGCTCCCCCTTTGTCATGGAGAATTTAGTCTGGCTGCAAAATCTCTATTCCTTCTGGCAGCAGCTGCCCATCCCTGTAGTAGCAGCCATTAACGGCTTGTGTTATGGTTCCGGAACAGAGCTGATTTTAGGCTGCGATATCCGCATAGCCGCCGAAGACGCTCGTTTTGCCATTCCTGAAGTCCGCTTTGGTTTGGCACCGGATATGGGAGGGACTACCCGCCTCACCCATCTGGTGGGCATGGGGCAGGCTAAACGCTTAATCATGGGCTGCGAGGAAATTAATGCCGAGGAAGCCTTGCGCATTGGCTTAGTGGAGATTTTAGTACCCAATGAGGATCTTCTGGAACGAGCCCTAAAGCTTACTCAAAAAATGGCCGCCTGTCCTCCCGTTGGCATGCGTTTTGCTAAAAAAGGCATTAACCTAGCCAACGAAAGCACAGTTGAGTCCGGACTTCTCTTTGAGCAAGCCCAATCCACCTTTTGCTGCGGCACTGAGGATTTACACGAAGCAGTTTCTGCTTTTCTGGAAAAACGCAAACCTGTTTTTAAAGGAAGATAGTCATACCTTATACTTTTTCAAACAGGCCGTCTCAAAAAAACGTAGTTAAGGCAAAAATGTAAGTTTTCCAAAGACTAAAAAGCCTTGGGGTGTATCAATTTTGATAATATACCTCAAGGCTTGTACTATTTTTTTCCTTTATATCTTTCACGCTAAGACCTCTATTTAGCAACAACTCTTTAATTTCTACTCCTCCTTTATTTCCTACTAAGGCTTGTAGATAGGTGGTTTTAATAAATAATTTTTAATTTTACCATATTCAAGATACATATCGTATATTTCCATTTCTTCATTCATAAAAGATAAAAACAAATCTCTAATTTTAGGTGAAGTACTGTGAATAAAGGCCATGGTATGAACCGGTAAAAAGGCCTGAATACCTCTTAAGATCCGTCTGTATATCTGTCTGTCCGATATGAGTTCAAAATCAACCGTCTTTTGGGTTTGTTTTGGTGGCCTGAGAGGTAAGGGAATGCCATAGTTCAAAAGCTCTTTTTCTAATAATTTTATATGCTTACTAAGGACCTTGTTGCCATATCTAAGTACTAATTTTAAATCGTTATCTTTAACAAAGCTGTTTAAAAGATTAGTAATATAAATGACGTTATATCTCTGCATCAAATGATTCCAGAGATGGTAAGCCTCGCTGACATTTATATTTCTTTGCTTATCCCTGAGAGACTTGTTCATTTCCGTGATTTCTTTAAAGTACTTTAATATCTTCATGACATCAACCTCTAATTTAAAATTTTATGGACGATAGACAGGGGGTTGATTCAAAAAACCTTTGAATTTGCCGTATTCTACCAACATTTCTTGTAATTCCATAGTCAAGAGTAAGTGATTTTTTAGTCCTTTTCTAACATCAGGAGTAGTACTTTGCATAAAACCGATGCCCAGAATAGGGAAAAATGCAGCAATAATTTCATATAACATTTGGAAAATGTCCCTGTCACTAACAATCTCGATATAAAATGTAGTACTAATGTCTGCCGGTGGCCTCATGGGAAACGGCAAATCATAATCTCGCATTAATACTTCCATATCATCAATTCCTTCAAGAAGACCTTCTTTAACTTTATTTTTAATTAATATTAAATCATTATCTTTAATCATATGTTCAAAAATCTGGATGGTTTCCAAGGAATCCAACTTGTTAACTAAAACATCCCATATATAAAAAACTTCTACAACATTAATAATTCTTTGTTTTTCTCTAGCTGACTTGCCAATATCAGCTACCTTTTGAAATTTATCTATTAGATCTACTATTGTTACCACCCCCATTTTCATAGTTTATAATTTACTAACTCTTATTATACTATGCATAGAATTGAGGGAATCCTAAGACTTTTTATTGGGAAGTAGTTTAAAATGTAGCAGCAGGTATAAACTTAAATAAAAAGGCCGGCGTCATAACTCAGTGGTTTAACGCCGGCCTTTGATAATTCTATTAGCCATATTTATAGTCTATTGCAGCTATGCTTAATTAATGCCAATTAACATTTAATGCCGGTTAAAACGGCTTAAGAAAGTCTGCAAGCGTTCACTTTCGGGATTGTTAAAAATCTTCTTTGGCGGACCTTGTTCAATAATCCGCCCTTGATCGAAAAACAAAACCCGGTCTGCTACATCCCTGGCGAAGTCCATCTCGTGGGTAATCAGAAGCATGGCCATTTCGCCTTCGGCAGCAATTTCCTTAATAACTTCCAGGACCTCACCAACTAACTCTGGGTCCAGAGCTGAAGTAGGTTCGTCAAAAAGCATGACTTTCGGACGCATAACCAAGGCACGGGCAATGGCTACACGCTGCTTTTGTCCTCCGGACAGCTGGGCAGGATAGACATCCATTTTACTGGCAAGTCCTACTTTTTCCAGCATTTTAATAGCACGGTCTTTGGATTCTTCCTTACTGAGTCCCAGTACTGTTCGCGGGGCTTCCATAACATTACGCAAAATCGTCATATGGGGAAATAGGTTAAAATGCTGAAATACCATCCCGATATTGCCCCGGACCTGATGCAGGTGTTTCTCGTTGGCCTTGACCAGCTTATCCTTGACCTTTTGGTGCCAGAGAAGTTCTCCTTCTACTTCAATCGTTCCCGATGTTGGTTCTTCCAAGGTCATAAGCAAACGGGCAATCGTTGTTTTTCCCGAGCCGCTGGGCCCAATAAGGGCCACTTTTTCGCCGGGAGAGATGTCCAGATTAATATTTTTTAAAACCTGAAGATCCCCATAGGATTTGCAGATATTATTATAAGTGACAATGGGACGAACGGCATTTTTATGAGCTTCCGAATCAATGGTTTTATTAGGATCATCTTTGCAAATTAATTTTAAAGGTACACTCACACGATCAACCTCCTTTGCTTGTTTAACATATTGTTATCTGAGATTTAGACGAGCTTCCAAACTCTTCACCACGAGAGAAGATGAGTAACTCAGCACTAAAAACAGTGCTCCAACTATCGTAAATGCTTCAAGATAACGGAATGAGTGAGAACCAAGCATCTTAGCTGTCTGCATTATCTCAACTAGTGTGATCGCTGAGAGTACAGGGGTTTCCTTAAACATGGTTATCAGATAGTTTCCCATGACCGGTATGACCGGCGGAATAGACTGGGGCAAAATAACTTTTTTCCAGGTTTCAAAGGTGGAAAAATTGAGGGCTTTTGCCGCTTCCCATTGTCCCGGGGGAACTGATTCAATTCCCCCTCGGTAAACCTCCGCCAGGTAGGTGCTGTAGTGCAGTCCCAAGCCAATAACCCCAGCCAGAAAGGGAGTCAAAGCTAAGCCATGTTCTGGCAAAACATAAAATATAAAGTAAAGCTGCACTAACAGGGGGGTATTTCGTACAAACTCTACGAACCCCTGGGCAAATAAGGATAACAATTTATAGTGAGACCTGCGCGCCAGTGTCAGGAGCAATCCCACAACCAGCGCTACTGCAAAGGCTACGAAAGTCGCTGAAACCGTAATCTTTAGAGCCTCTAAAATTTGCGGTAGAATCTGTAAAGCATATTCCCAACTCCACATAATTAATACCTCCCCGCGGATAACCTGTGTTCAATCCAGCGTATGCCACGCGTGAAAGGCAGAGAGATAATGAAATAGATAACCAGCAATACGGTAAAGATCTCCGTAGGACGCATGATCGAAGAATTGAGAACTGTGGCAACAAAGGTCAGGTCTGAGAGAGTTACTAAGGAGACCAGTGCCGTCCCTTTAAGCATCTCAATAATCAGATTGCCGAAGGCCGGAAGCATCATGACTAAGGCCTGGGGCAAGATAACCAACCGGGTTCGCTGCCAGGGTGTCATATTGAGAGCAATGGCGGCTTCCGTTTGTCCTTTGGGCACAGAAAGAATTGTACTTCTGACGACCTCAGAGCCATAAGCCCCTGCGTTAAAAGACAAGGCCAATATTCCCGCCACCATTTTAGGCAGCATGATGCCAAATAACGGCAAGGCAAAGTAAATCCAGAAGAGCTGAACAAACAAGGATGTTCCCCGGAAAATCTCAACATAGGTTGCTGCAACAATGCGAACTATCCTGTACTTTGAAAGTCTGCCAAACCCAGCTAAAAAAGCTAGGAAAAATGCGATAATCGCTGAGAAAACGGTTAATTCTAACGTTATTTTTGCTCCCTCCCAGAAAGAAGGGAGAATATCAAACCACATAGGTTTACACCGACCCCTTTCGGAAAGGTTTTTGGGTAAATTCTCTTCGGTATCCCTAGATATTCGATTTATTTGCTCAATACTTCGGCTGTTTTATCACCGGGAAGTTCTTGTTCAGTAAAGCCGAAAGGCTCAATAATCTTCAGCAGTTCACCGGAGTCTTTGAGTTTTTGTAATTCTGCATTAAATGCCTCACGGAAATCTTTGTCTTCTTTGCGGAAGGCTGTTGCACCGTAACCTTTAACTTCCTTACCATCGATAACCGGCTGAACAAAATCCATAACCCTTTCTAAGTCAGGATTGTTTGCTGTTTCGAGAGTAGCTTGAACTGATGGACCGGTAGCCGTAAGAGCATCAGCGCGTCCGGATTGAAGAGCTGATAAAGCAGCAGGCATATCAGGTACAGTCATAATTTGTTTAAGAGGAACCCCAGATTTGAGAAGATAATCGTATTCAATGGCTCCGCCGGGAACTGCTATGGTGACGTCAGAATTAGCCGCAATGTCGGCATAGCTGTGAATATCCAGGGGATTTCCTTTTTTAACAGCTATAGCTTCCCCGATGCTGTATTCCGGGTTAGCAAAATCCACTTCCTTGGCACGATCCGGATTAATGAACATTCCCGCTGTGATCATGTCAAAACGCTTGGCGTTAAGTCCGGGGATCAGAGAAGCAAACTCTGTTAATTCCCCTTTCATCTCATCAATTCCCATATTTTTAAGTGCCGCCCTCGCAACTTCAACAGCTTCTCCGGTTAGTTTTCCATCAGGCGTTTGATAAGCATAAGGCTTTTCGTTAGCAAAGCCGACGACAACATAACCTTGTTCTTTAGCTTTCTCCAACGTCGTTTTTGCTTTTGTGTCCGTGTCTGCTGCACCACATCCTGCTAATCCCAAAAGAGACAAGGCTAAGGCCGCAGCAATCAATCCTTTAAACTTTTTCATATGATAATTCTCCTCCCAAAATTATTCTTTAAATTCCCTGCTTATTTGTTTCTTTGTTTAAGCAGGTATGGCGAAGGCAAAAAAAGAGAGCCTTTCGGTCCCAGCAAAAAAATAATGCCTATGCCATAAAATTCACCAACTGACAACTTTATGATAGCAAATAAGTTGCCAGAGTGTCAAGGTTATCTGTCATTTTACCGGATTTGATAAGTCTGAATAATTGTCCAAAGACGCTGTCATAGATGTATAAAATTATCGAAAAAGCCTTTAATACAGGCAATTGAAATTTTAATAAAAAAAGTCTTAAGCACGGTAAAAAATGCTTAAGACTTTTAAATTTAAAGCAATTGTTATATTTTTAACGAAGGGAATTAAGCGGATTAACGGTATCACCGTTAATAATCACTTCAAAATGCAAATGAGAGCCGGTAGCATTTCCTGTTGAGCCCACTAAACCTATAGTCTGCCCTTTTGAGACACTTTGTCCCGCGGAGACCAGTAGTTTTGAGGAATGAGCATAACGTGTCATAATACCGTTACCATGGTCAATTAGAATTGAGTAACCATAGTTGCCATTCCAACCCGCGCTCACGACCTTGCCTGGGGCAGCGGCTGTATAGGGATCTCCCTGATCCCCGGCAATATCAATTCCGGTGTGAAAGCCGGACCCGCGATAACCATAATACGAGGTAATCGATCCTCTCAAGGGCCAAGATATCCCCGAAGCTATACTCCCGCTTCCCCGGGAATAAGCAACGGTTACACGTTGAGGTCCTTTTTCCACGATCTGAGAAACTGCTGCTTTAAGTACTTTTTCGTCTTTCACCGTCTGAGAGACTACCTTATCGTTTTTCTGAACATAAGCATATTGAACTTCTTTTTGTCCATCACTGCCGCTTTGTTTGATTTTCGTTTCCCCGCTGGCTAAACTTACGTCAGTTTGCGATATGACATCAAAAGGAATAGTTTCTACGTCCGTACGAACCCCTTCGCAGACAACGGTTATATAAGGAGTAACCTTATCTAAGTAAATTTTCTGACCCGGTTTAAGTATGGTATCTTCCGTAGTACCAGGATTACTGGCCAAAACTTCTTTGGTCTTCATATCGTTTTTTCGCGCTATGAGCCACCAGGAATCATCTTTCTGCACAGTATATTCGATTTTTTGTAAGTTGCCTTCTTTTAGTTTTTCTAAAGCTTGATCATAGGAAACAGCTTGCTCTAAAGGAACTTGCTTTGCCTGGGTCTTTACATCGTCTTCAAAGGAGCTGGATAGGACTTGATTTTTATCACTTGGCTGAGCATAGTAATCCTTAAAATCGTTTAATAATCTATCTGCATCTTCTGCTTTTGCCAAGACAAAAATCGGCTGCTTATTAACCAGCACAGCAGCTCCGTCAACGTAATAGGAAATATCTTCAGCTAAGGTTTCTTTGGCAAGCTCATGATACTCAGCATTTTTCACCCGGACTGATGAATATGTAATACTATCATTGGTCTTCGCTTCAATACCCAAGGGAGCACCCTTTTCAGAGAAAATCTCATCTACCATTTCTTCAGCTTGATCTTTACTGGCAACAAGGCCTATTTTATGATCATTAACAACAACATAAACGGCTGATGTCGTTGAATTCAGATAGACTAGTCCACTGCCTACAGCAATCAGAAAAACTACGGTTCCTCCAATCACTCTTGGAGATTTCCAGGATATATTTTTAATTGTGAATATCTTAGCTTTTAACTTCTCAAGAAACTGCCTAATCTGTATTAATTCTCCTTTTTCCATAGAACCCCCCTAAGTAGTTATTTTTGATATTATCCTCTATTATTTTCTATTATTCTGCTTTCATTGTCAACTTAACAGAGGCGAAAACTAATTCTAATTTATTGAACTAGATTTCTACCTGTAATGCAGCCCAACCTTTCCCGGCAAGATTCTCTTCAAGCTCAGGGTCTGTCGTAAAAAAGAAGATCTGGCGGGATAATGCTAAAGTCTGCAAATAGTTAGTTGCGTCCTCCCAAAAACTCTGCAGACCGCTTTTAATATTGCCAACTGAGAAAAACAAAGGTATATCCGTATTTACACCCAGGGCTAACTGGGCGACGGCCATTCGATAAGCAAAATAGTTCCTCAGTGCCTGAATTTCTTCGTTGCCCGATCTCAATGCCGTTAAAGAAAATGTATGTTCACTAATCCATTGCTTTTCTCGGTTTAGAGATGGTTCGTGGTTGGTTTGCCATTCCTGCCAAGACAATTCCAACAAGGCTTGAGCTTCCTCTAGAGCATGACCTAAATCCTCATAAGCTGTCCATTGCCCTTTAAGCTTAGTAATCTTTTTCTCCAGCAGTGTTAAGTTTGAAGTTACTGGACTCCTTTGAAGGCGTTGTTTCAAGGCGTTAATGCGGGTCTGGAGCTGGGCATGCTCTTGAGTCCAGGTTGTTATGTCAGCCAGCCTTTCTTCCGGGCTGAAGCATAGTTCTCGTTCTAACTCTGCTAAGGGTTCCAATTTTTCGGAAAGCTGTTCCATATTCCGTTCTCCCAGTAGACGCTGATACTTCTCTGAATACGCGCTGATTTCCCTATCAGCTTCCCTTTTCTCATGCAGGAGTGCTGAAAGGTTCAAAACAGCTGCCAGCACTTCTTCCCTATTCGATGTAGGAATATCCCAATTCTTCAGTTTTTCACGGAGTCCTTCCGTACAAGCTGCCAGGTTCTTTTCTTCAAGGGACAGCTTTTCCCTTAAAGTCGTTATTTCAGCCCTGTCTAAGGAGATCTGTTCTTTTTTCTGCTTAAAATTTTTCCATCCTCTTAGCCATTCGGCAAAATCAGCGGCATGAACTGCCTTTAACGCTCCCTCTATCCTTTGGCTGTAGTAAGTTTCCATCCTTCGCAGGTGCTGCTCTTGATTTATTTTTGCCTGCACTTGCAGAATTTGTCCCTTAATCTTTTGAATCCGCTGTTGTTGTGTGCGATATTTTTCCAGCTTATTCGTAAATTCCTCATAGTTTGAAGTTTGGTAACTCTTGTAATAGTGGAGAAGATGGGAGGAAAGGGTTTCGGCAATGCTTTTTACCCCCATTCGTTTCTTCAATGTTCCGTCTAAGAAGCCTCCCAGTTTGGAATTCCGCCATTTTGCCAATTGCTTTTCTTTATGTAAAATCCACTCAATATCTGACGTTGTTACAGCTGCCATAATCTCCAAGTCTTCCGCTTGAGACTTTTCCCGGGCTAATAAATTTTCCAGCCTATGCAGTACACGTTTTGAAACGCCAAGTTTGCGGCATTTTTCTTGAGCAATCTCTCGCTCCTGGACTACCTTTCTTAATTGCTCATCCTCATCCTCTTGAAATCCTTGGTATCCTGACAATTGAAGGTCTTGCTCAATCTCAAGAACTTTTTCCTGGCGATTTTTAATTCCCAATTCTAGGTAATCAACGTTTTTCTGGTGCCCAGCCCACTCGGCACATTCTTCCCGATAACTCTCGATAATGCCCCAATCCACACAAGACCCATCCGAATTAGCACCCAGGGCAGTATTTAAGTATTGCCGGCGTTCTTCCAACCCATTGATCTCCTCTTGGAGGTGCCGCAGCTCCCGATAATCGGGATTTTCCAACAAGCAGTTGATTCTGTCTTGAATTTTCTTTGTTACAGCAATCCTATCGGCCAAAATGTCAGCTTTTTCTTGCAGGTTTTTTATTTCTATTTGCATCAAGCGCTCTTCTTCCTGCTGACGATGGATACTTTCCCATTCACTCCTGAGAACTTCACACTCAGCTTTAACCTGTTCCATACCCTCTTGCTGATCTTTAAGCCGCTTTAGTGCTCCGGCAATGGAAGCACGGACTTTGCTTACTGACAGTTCATCATCTCCGCCTTGGCGCAGATTTCGAATGCGCTGAAGGAGATGACCCGGACCACTGTATTCCGGCCATTGGATAGCTCTTCCCTGGAAAAACGTCTGCTCCTTACATTTAAAGAAATAGTTCCCCGGGCTCATGCCTTCCAGAAGACATACGAACTGATAATCTTCCTTTCCAATAGATATGTCCAGCTCCCAATCACCTTTTTTGGGCTGGTATTCAAAGCGAATATGAAAGCGGCCGAATTCTTCAAGCACCCAAATCTCAACGGAAGTATTCTGTTTTAGTCCTTGCAAGACAAGAGAATCCTTCCGGTTAAATAATAAACTAAACAGAAGCTCATAAAACAACTTCTGCTGGCTTATTTCCGCAAATTTTATTACCACAGGGCCTTGAGAAAAGCGGAGATCAAGATCCGCCATTTTCTCATGATTTAAAATTCGAATGCGATCAATAATCATCGAATACCCGTCCTCGTCCCAGGGCTGTTTGTCCGATTTTTTCTACCAGCCCCCAGTATTCCTTCTGATCTTCATCAGCCTCTGCCAATCGCTTCTTCAGTTTCTTAAGGAACAAATGAGCTAAGGTTGGAAATCCCTCGCTGTTCTCTACTACCCGCCAGCTTGGTTCTATACTTGGCTCTCCCTTGCTTTCCAAAGGAATAACTTCCACGAAGTTCAGCTTTTTTTCCAGGAGTTTTTGCATAGGCTGAATTATACTCTCAATGTCGGTGAGAGATCCCTTTAAATTAATCCTATAAAGATTCCTTTCTCTTTCTCCCTGACCTATCCCCGCTATTATCTCCTCAACCATGTCTTCAAGATTATCCTTGCCCTGAAGGGAGAGATTCTTGGTAATATAAGCTCGTTGGGCTAATTCTTTAAATTCAAACCGGGAAGAATCTATGGATAATTCCCCGAGAATCACGCCATGAGGACCTTGATCTGCAAACGTTCTTGGTTCAACAGCGCCGCAATCCGCTAAGGTTGTTTCTCCAATTTTTTGAATTCCACTCCAACCTTCGTTATGACCCAAGGCTAAATAATTCAAGTTACTTGAGGCAATTTGCTCCTGACGCAGGGGAATATATCCCTCAGGACTTTTTTCTGACTCCATGACCGCATGGAGAAGCATGACCTGGATGGTACCGTCCTTGCTGCGCTCATAATGTTCAAGAAAGGATTTTTCCTGATGATAAGCCGTCCAGCCTGATCCTGAAACTATAAGGTTATGAGTAGGAAATGGGAAACTGCTGACACCACTGGAGAAAATATACACATTACCAGGCCAAACCGTTAATCGATAGGCAGAGGTTATGATATGAGGGTCCAGCCTGCCGGGAGTAATAAAAATCTTTGTATCCTGTAATTTTGCCAGAGAACCTGCGACCCTCTCAACTGTCTCTTTGCGAACATATTCCTGGTCAAAGAGATTGCCTGTTATGAAAAGAAACTCAATATTTTCCGTTTGACACAGATTGAGAACAGCCTGAAATGTTTGCCATAAATCCTGATTCCGAAGTGCTGTCCATTTCTCAGGCCCCTCCCAATCAGGACTGTCAAATCGGAAACCGCCGCAATGTAAAAAACGTACAGACGTAGGCATGACCTCTCTCCTTGCTCAAAGTTCATAACTATTGGTTAAATCCACCTTAAAAAATTCACCTTTGTTCATCACATAGTGTCCCGATGAATAGGGATTGCTTTCAATAGTAATGCAGACTTTGTCCACACCATAATAAGTACCAATGGTATTCGTGATACTTTGTAAAATCATACTTTCATAGCCTGATCCGGCATTCATTTCCTTTGTTAACTCTTTGCTGAAATCAATGTAAACCGCGTTGTCCTTATTTAAGTATAAGCTATTAATTTTGACATTAGGGCCTAAGACCTTCTCAACCTCTCCATTAGGCAATTCTTTAAACGCCTTTTCAATGACTGTTTTAGTAAGATCATTGGTTTTAAAGGTTAGTTTCTTATTAATATAATACAATTTATCGTCATTTACATTTGGGTAAAAGAACTTTACTGTTTGAGTTAGGGGAACATTATCTTCCAGCTTGCTTAACGCAGAAGTGACCACAAAATCATTTGAAGTAAACACCGTTTTTACAAGACCAATATCCGGGGCATAATAATCTTGAGTTTTATCCTTCTCACCCTCAGTTGTAACCTCTAAGGCTTTATAAGCTCCTAAAGGGGTTGTAACCTCTGCCGTTAAGTTTGTAATGATTCGCTTTCGGCCGTCAGCCAAAGTCCAAGAATTTCCTACTTTGAGCGGTTCTTTCAACAAGATCTCTTCTTTATTAGTGTGTCCTTGAGTTAAATTCTCTCGGTAATAGGTTTCTCCTTGGGAATATATCAGTGTCAATGCGCCCTTACTGTTTTCCAGCACTCGAACCATCTCAGTTCCGCCATTGTTGGATCTTATCTGGATGCGATTGTCCTGAATATAGTCTACAGCAGCTGTATAAGCAGCAAACTCATTTCCTTCACCTTCATATATATATGTTGTATTATCTTTAAATGGATAGTAATCTTGGATAGTCAATTGTTGAGTATCTTGGGGTTTGGAGTCATCGACGGGTGGCTTATCATTCTTTGTGCTGCACCCATCTAACAGCATGAACACCAAAAATAAGCTTAGAACCAGGAAAACCTTTTTCATGTTGTCTATCCCTCCCTTGTATTATGGTTAGTATAGCACTTCTCTCCTTAATTACCCAGTCTAGATTCTTTAAGAAGCAAACCTTTCCTTCACTTGAAGTTGTAAGTGATAGCCCGGAGCAAGATTAGCAGGATTCCGGCAGATTATAGTCGAATTAGTATATATTCAATGACCAAAGGAGGTTACGTTAAATGTTCGTACTCATATTATCCCTTATTTGTTCTCTTCTGATTGCAATTTTTGCAATTCAAAATGCCGGCTTAGTTACTATTCAGCTGTTTTGGATTACCACAGACGTTCCGTTAGTTCTTGTTATCTTAGGTTCGACATTTGCCGGAGCTTTAGTTATGCTCCTTTTGGCTATTTGGCGGGAATTAAGGTTAAAGCTTAAAGCGAAGCAAGCTCTTAAGGAGGAAAATCTCAAAACTAAGCAAACCCTTAAGGAGGAAAGTCCCAACAAGAGCTTGCCTGGTTCTTCTGATGAGACGGAAGGGAAGCCATCGGATACTTCAAATTAGACAAGCCTGCTGCCGCGGCATTTGAGCAGCAGCAAAAGGAGACAGCTATCAATTTCTTTGGATAGTTGTCTCCTTTGCTTTGCTTTCTGTGTCTCTCACTTCTGTCTCTCTTACTTCTGACATAGAGGGCAGAAATAGGAGTTTCTCCCCCCAACTTCGGATTTCTGAATGGGCTCCCGGCAGTTGACGCAGGGGACTCCTTCCCTCGCGTACACTTTAAAATGGGCATTGTATCCTCCGGTAAAGTCGTCCCAGTCTGCAAATGGCTCCTCCATATCTCCGCCAAGACGTATAGATTCGTTAATAATTTCCACTAAAGAGCGGAAAAGGGCCTGCTTTTCTTCAACACTTATTGCGGAAATGACTCTTGTTGGTAAAATCCCCGCTTGAAACAGTGCTTCATTTGAATAAGCATTGCCGACTCCGGAAATATTTCTGGGATTCATTAGCCAGGGTTTAATTTTCCCGCGTTTTCCCTCAAGTAATTGAGCAAATTCCTGAGCTTGAAAAGATGGGTCCAGGGGATCTCTCCCTAATTCCTGAAGCTTTTTCTCAAGTTCATCTTTGCCCAGGTAATATAAATAGCCTAAGGTTAGATTACAAAAAAATAGTGTTGAACCATCGTCTAATCCAAATACAACACTTGGCTTTCCCGGCAAATCCTTAATCATTTCTTTTAGATCTTCAGCACTGCTCTGCATTACCATGGATTGGTTAATATCCTCATTAGTAATATAAAAAAGCCTGCCATCCAGCATCATATGGGTCAATAGATAGTTATCATCATCAAGATGAAAGATAAGGAATTTGCCCTGACGTTCAATCCCCGTTATCTGCTTATTCATTACTTGCGAGGAAAATACGGTACTTTCAAGGTTAATGCTTTTTAAACGTAAAACATTAACCCTGGAAATTTTTTTGTTTTTTACCAATTGATTCAAGTAATGCTCATAGATCTCCATTTCAGGAATTTCCGGCAAGTAACCTCAGCTCCCTTCATCATTTTTCATAAAATTTATAATTCCAAAGTTGGCTGGATTAATGCATTGCCTATGAGAATTTTTACTTTAAAAAAGCCTTCAATTCCTGAGAGGCGATTTCACCCATGAATTGATATCCCGTAATATTGGGATGGACTTCATCCGCATATAACCCTAACCCTCCATCCGCTTCAACGCGTTTTTGGAAAGGAGTATAAAAATCAAGCTTTATCAATCCGTTGCTTTGAGCAAAATCATTG
The DNA here is from genome assembly GCF_000235605.1 of Desulfosporosinus orientis DSM 765. GTDB lineage: Bacteria > Bacillota > Desulfitobacteriia > Desulfitobacteriales > Desulfitobacteriaceae > Desulfosporosinus > Desulfosporosinus orientis. Next base: position 2,153,691 of record NC_016584.1, on the reverse strand, counting down.
ACCCAGTTCCGGTATTGACTGAGAAGTGCTTCTTCTTCAGGAACCAAGATGGGAATGGGCATGCCGAGGATAGGAATAATTCCCCTCTCCTGACACATGGTCACCATCTCTAATAAATTAGAACTTACACTTTCTAATGGGTATCCTGCATAAGCGTCATTGGTTCCGCCCAGAATGGTAGCGTGGGTAGGATTAAAAGCGAGAACATCTCGTTTAAAACGCCTGGCCATATCCCGGGTCAAATTTCCGTTGATACCTTTGTTAAGCATTTCACATCCAAGTTCTTGTTCTAAATAAGTCACCCACGATTCTTTTCGAGTATAAGGATATCCTTCAGTAAGGGAATCTCCCATAGCAACAATTTTCATAGAGGATTAACCCCTTTCAAGTTAGTTTCAATTCCCAACAAATCTAAGGACATAGCAAACCGGTTAAGATGCTTTTCACTGCTCTTAACCGGACCTATGTTTTCAAGCTATTGTTATGTAGTTTGTTTCTTAACCTCTTACTCCATCCTAACAGCAGTGCCGGAAGCGCTGACCATAAGCATGCTGCCGTGTTGACCGATCACTTCATAATCCAAATCAATTCCCACAACGGCATTAGCCCCCAGCCTTGAAGCACGTTCCTCTAACTCTCTTAAAGCAATTTCCCGGGCATCATGCAGCTTTTCTTCATAGGCACCGGAACGCCCTCCGATAATATCAGTGATACTGGCAAAAATATCCCGCATAATATTTGCGCCCATGATTGCTTCCCCGGTAATAACGCCTAAATAGGCCGTAATCTTATGCCCTTCAATTGAGGGTGTGGTGGTGAGAATCATGTCTGTATCCCCCCTTTTTATAATACCATTTAATTATAGACGATATTCCATGTATTAACAATGAAGAGACGAGTGCTTAACTAACACTCGTCAAATTATTTAGTGTACTAAAAACTGTTTTATATCGTCCAGGGCCTTTTTCAAGCCTTCCAAGGAACGTTCATCCATTCTCCCTGAGTTTCTCATTCTCTGGATTAAATCATCAGGGCTTATTCCCTGGTTTTTCATCGTATTAATGATTTCTTTCTCGTCTCTGGTTAAATCTTCCCACTTTCGCACAAGTAAACACCTCCGGTTTATTAAACAGTTGCCTGCTTCTAGCTTTTCATTAGAAGTGTTTTTCTATGTATCAGGTCTAAAATTAAAAAACTTGGCAGGCGCTAGAGCTCTACCAGATTTTTCAGGCCACAGCCGCTTGTGGGCTTTACCGCCTCTCCATGTAATGGGTTCGCTTCTGTGGACGAAGCTGCCCTGCCTTTCGGGGCTATTATTCATTAGTATTGTTTTGGGATTTTTAAAATAGCAAAAAAGACTGCCTTCAATCGAAGGCAGCCACCGGGAAAAAACAACTTGTTCTTAGCCCATAAAGATTTTGAGATCATCTTCTACATTGGTAATACCGGCTATACCAAAGTTTTCAACTAAGACTTTTACCACATTGGGGGATAGGAAACCTGGAAGAGTGGGTCCTAAGTGGATGTTTTTCACTCCTAAGTGGAGGAGGGCCAGTAAGACAATCACCGCTTTTTGTTCATACCAGGCAATGTTATAGGAGATGGGAAGTTGGTTTACATCTTCTAGGCCAAATACTTCTTTCAGTTTCAGGGCGATGACGGCTAAGGAATAGGAGTCGTTGCATTGTCCTGCATCCAGTACTCTGGGAATTCCTCCGATATCCCCCAGGTTCAGCTTATTGTATTTATACTTGGCACATCCTGCTGTGAGGATCACCGTGTCTTGGGGCAGAGCTTTGGCAAAGTCCGTGTAATAATCCCGGCTCTTCATCCGGCCGTCACAGCCTGCCATGACGAAGAAGCGTTTAATGGCTCCTGACTTTACTGCCTCCACGACTTTGTCGGCCAAGGCCAGGACTTGATTGTGAGCAAATCCGCCGACGATTTCTCCGGTCTCGATTTCCGTGGGAGCCGGGCAGGTTTTGGCATGAGCAATCAGGGCGGAGAAATCTTTGCTCTTACCGTCAGCTCGATCAGGGATGTGCTTAACCCCTTCGAAGCCCACGACTCCGGTAGTATAAAGGCGATCTTTATAAGAATCCTTAGGCGGCACTAAGCAGTTGGTGGTCAGGAAAATGGGTCCGTTAAAGGATTCGAATTCTTTATCTTGTTTGTACCAAGCATTTCCGTAGTTGCCCACAAAGTGGTCATACTTTTTGAAAGCTGGGTAATAATGGGCCGGGAGCATTTCGCCGTGGGTATAGACATCCACTCCTGTGCCTTGAGTTTGGATGAGCAGTTCTTCCAGGTCTTTCAAATCGTGTCCGCTGATTAAGATGGCCGGATTGCTGCGGACGCCGATGTTGACCTTGGTGAGTTCCGGATTTCCATAGGTGGAGGTGTTGGCTTTATCTAAGAGGGCCATAACATCCACGCCGTATTTACCGGCTTCTAAGACGAGGGCTACCAGATCCCCTACTTCAAGGGTGTCGTCGAGAGTGGCAGCCAAGGCTTTCTCCATGAAGGCAAAGATCCCGGCTTCTTGATGCTCAAGGGTATAGGCATGTTCGGCATAAGCCGCCATCCCTTTCAGTCCATAGGTCAGGAGTTCGCGGAGTGATCGGATATCTTCATTTTCCGTGGCTAAGATACCCACCAGAGCAGCTTTGGCTGCATACTCATCCACAGGTCCTGTCCAAGTGGCTGCCTCGGGCAAGACTTCGGGCAGAGTTCCGCCAGCTTGCATAATTTCTTGTTTAAGACCGTCCCTCAAGGTGAGACCTGCTTGGATTCGTTCAACAAAACGGTTTTTATCGAAATTGGCATTAGTAATGGTGCTGAAAAGACTTTCCATGATGAATTTATCAATATCCGGCCGGAGAATATTCAGCTTGCGGGCTTCAACGGCATAAAAGGCAATCCCCTTTAAGGTGTAGACCAAAAGGTCCTGCAAATTAACCACATTTTCACTTTTGCCGCAAACTCCTTTAATTGTGCATCCGGTTCCTTTGGCTGTTTCCTGACATTGATAACAAAACATACTCATTATTTGTTTCCTCCTAACCTTTATTTAAAAATTTGTGTGTTCCCTTTGACTAAGGTTAGTTTAAGGCAATTCAGGTTTTCGGACCGTGATCACAATGATACTATCGGTGTGATAAATGTCACACTCACTCCTTTGCTATTGACAGCTTCAGTCCAACCAGATAAGATTAATCTATAAATATAAGTCAGAATTATCAGATATTTTTATTGTTTTAATAGGAAAGGAGAATCGCCATGGGTATTATTCGTTCGTTTTGGGAGTTCTTAGTTTTTTTCGGAAATTGGTTATGGCCTTACGAAGAGGAATCCCTGCGTAAACTTTAATTAAACTCAAGCTTTTTAAGCCACCCATTTAAATAAAAGCCGGTGCAAGACTTATTCAAGTCATTCTGCACCGGCTTTTACTGCCCTTGATTATCAGGCAGAGATAAGAAGCTTATTTAAACATGATACAACTTCTGCAAGGGAGCTGCGATTTACTTTTGAGGATAAAATAACTTCAAAATAGATAATTCCTTCTGAACCATTGATATCTGAAATCATCCTTTTAATGATCCCCTTGTGAAAATATGATGTCCTTTTCAGTTTTCCAATGGTTGCACACGCTTCTTTCTCCAGAAAAAGCTGTATGTTGTCCAGACTGACACTGTTGCTGTAGTCACTGTAAAAGGTGATTTTATTTAAAGACGCAAAAGCCATCTGATGACGAGGAGTTAAGCTGCCTTCTTGATGATATCCTTCCATAGTTCCCCCACTATCCTAAGCATTGTTTACCTGACATTCGACCATAGCTGCAATTATCTATACGAACTTCCAGTTCAATTTAAGGGGGAAAGAAAACTCTACTTTATAAAATGCCAATGAAGCGAAAAAGGGTCAAGGCCAGCAGCATAATCCCGGAAGAAATTAAGACATACCTGCCGTTCCAGCGGGGCCCTACCTGAATAGGAGATTGCCCCGTCAATCCGGATAAGGCGATAACCGTTGCCGAAGACGGGGAAATAGAAATTCCCATGGACCAGCTGATCGCCAAAACAAGGGCCAGATAGGTAGGAGTTACACCATAAGCTGCGGCTTTGATGGTTCCGCCAACAATCGTGACGGGAATAATGGGATGAACCCCTAACGCTGATAAGAGAAGAATGCAGAGAATAATAACGATGGCCAGCAAAAAGGCATTATTTCCCACCACATAGGATAAAAACAGGGAAACATAGCTGCCCAAATGAGAGTAACTAATGCTTGTGGCAAATAAGCCTGCCCCCATAAATAAGATAATCTCATTTTGTAATTTGGGAAGACTTTCATTAAAATAAATCTTAAACTCCCGAACTAAGATCTGCAATTTCCCGATGATCCCCAGCCAGGCGATAGGATAAATTATGGAGGCTAAGGAAACCACAACAATAGTGTGTATCCCGGTGACAAAGGAAAGAACGGCAATGGCTGCGATTAGGATAATACTAAAAATGCTCAATTCGATGACTTTGCCAGGATCAAATTCACCTGCCGGCTCTTCACCGGCTGCCAAAGGGTCATTCCCAGCCTTTTTTTCCTCATACATTGTTAAAAAGTAACCGGTTAAACCGGCAATAACCCCGCATAAAACTGCAAAGGGGGAAAATGTAAGCCAGCTAGCTCCGCTTAATTGAACCACAAGAGCAATGGCAGCTGTTGTCGGTGCCCAAATTGTGCAGGTGGCAAAACCACGAACGATAGCTGAACTCAGCAGTTTTCGATTTGAACTTTTGCTGCTGGCCTGACTTATTTGCAGTACCAAGGGAACAACGGCCAAATTGACCAAAACCCCCACAAAGGCTGAAACGAAGCTGACCAGGAGGTAAAAACGGCTGTCATTGTACACATAGCGCTGGAACAACCCCCGCAAAGCCTCAAAGTAGCCGCCATGGCGGATGGGAATTCCCAATAATGGCACCAGGGCAAACATAACCACCAGATAAATATTCTCCTGCAATGCCTGCAGCCAAATACTTAAGGGAGCTCCATAACTTAAAAAGAGAATGATGCTTAAGAGAAACAACATAGAGCCGATGATTAAAGTAGTCCCCGAGACTACCAAAAAACTAAGGAAAATCACAACCAGCATCATCACTAAATTTAGATCTTGAAGGAAATCTGATTTGACAAACAGGTTGCTCAAAAAAATAATGGCTATGCCAAAGGTCAGGATACTGCGTAGGCGGCTGAAACTATCTTTCATGACTGAACTCCTTGATTAAATTTCCACAACTTACATTATATCATCGAATGACCTAACTGCTATATAAATTTCTTATCCAGTCCTGTAAACACCCTCTCCATAAAATCAGGGCACGCCCCAAATTGGTCACCAGTGACTAATTTGGGACATGCCCCGGATAAAGCTGGCACTTTCTTAATGAAGTTCTTTATACTTTAACCATGAGTAAATAATGGGTTCAAGAGCAACCACCAAAACTAAGCCAAAATAAATACCGGCTGTTATAAGGCCAGGCAAGAAGGCTAAAACACTCATTATGAAACCTGCCGCAAACCAGACAAAGCCTCCATGACGATGAGTTTTGGCCCAAACCGTCTCATCCGCCAAAGTCCAGGGTGTCTTAATGCCCATAAAATAATTTTGCTTAAACTTTGGCATTAAATTTCCTAACACAATGAAGAGAATACCAATCATAAGTTTAATCATAGTGTCAACCTTAATGAAGGTTGCACCTAAACTGGTGGCAATCACAACGAATTGCATAACGGCAAAAAAGGCGACCAAAATAAAACGGATAATCACATAGGTCTCTTTAAAGCGGCCATAGTTTTCCTTTTTGGGATCAATCTTTGCCAAGACACTGACCAGCAAGGGAATTCCCAATCCCGTTAAAGGCATCAGAAAGGCCCAGGGGAATTTAGGATACCAGGCATCAATCTCACCATGGATATTCCAGTGCATAGGAATCTCTTGGGGCAGCCTGCCATAAACTGCGATTGTAATGAGGAAGGGAAGCAAGGCGATGATCCACATTAATCTCAAGAAGATCTTTTCATTTTTCATCCTTCATTATCTCCTTTGCCTTTTAATTCAATAAGCCAAGCCATAATTTCCTCAATAATCGAGGTATTCAGCTCATAGACAATAAACTTGCCATTACGCCGGTCTGAAACCAGCCCCCCCTCCTTTAATACGGAGAGATGGTGGGATACGGTTGCCTGGGTCATGGCAAAATGGGCGGCAATATCACCGGCAGTCATATCCCCATCCTTAAGCAGATTCAGTATCTCTCGCCTTGTCTTGTCGGACATTGCCTTCAAGGATTCCTGAAAACCCATCTTGATCCCCCCTCATTTAGATGTATTTCTAAATGTATTTTACTGTATTTGGGATATAAAAACAATAGACATTTAGATATTTTTCTAAATGTCTATTGTTTGGCAAAGGCAGCTGTAATATGCCTGAATTGTCGCCAGGATGTCCCCTTTAAATTAACAGTCTTACGGCAGCTGCTGCTGTCATGACGATAATCAAAACGCGAAATTGTTTTTCATTGACCCTCTTAATGATAACAGCCCCTAACAAGGCACCAATAGCAATTGCCGGGACCATAGCCAGAGTCAGGCCCAAGTTTTTAAAGGAAATATTATGCCAGAAGAAAACCTGTAAGGGCACTTTCGTTAAATTAACAATAAAAAAGAACCAGGCCGTTGTCCCCATAAAACCATTCTTCTTGAAATCCATAGCCAGTAAGTAAACGCTGAATATAGAGCCTGCAGCGTTGCCGATCATTGAAGTAAAACCACTCAGGGCTCCCATACCAGCGTAAAACCAGGCACCCTTGGGAACCTTAAAGTTCTCTCCTTTTTTCTCCATATAAATTAAGATAATGAGACAGAGGATTACTGAGATAGCAATGAACATCTTGAATTGCTTGTCATTGACGTAGCTTCCCGTGATAACTCCCAGGATCAGCCCTACGAAGGTCCAGGGCAAAAGTCTTTTAATATTGCTCCATTCCGCGTGACGCTGGTAATAATATAAGGCAAAGGCATCCCCGACAATTAGCAAGGGCAATATAATACCTGTGGACTCCTTCCCGCCGAATACGGAAGCAACAATGGGTATAACCGGCATTAAAAAACCGCTGATTCCCGTTTTGGAGAACCCAACCAGGAATGCAGCTATAATTACCCAGACCCACTGCCACATTGATAAATCAAATACATGCATGAAACCCATTTAATGCGCCTTCTTCTTGAAAAATTTTAATCTTGCTTTAACTATAAATTTTAGAGCAACCAGACAAACTTTCCTTAACAAGGAATACCATTTGCTTATGGTGATGTACTTCCCGTTTTAAACCAATTATCTAAACCGATTTGGAAAATGAAGAACTTTCAACTCACCTCCTTCTATAAATATTTGAATCAGTATTCTTGATAAAGATGAAAAAACCTTTGTAAATATTATGAAAAAGTAACCAGAGCATCTCTACTTTACTTCTATTCGGAATGAGTGTGCAGAATCATGAGTATCGTCCCATCTGCCTATAACTTCATAAACATATATACCCGCCTTTCTTCACATCTAACCAATTGTACATGGACTCAACTGTGGGTATGGTTCCATCCCATTATCCAGAATTCTACCACAGAATACCCAATCCCTCTGTTAACCCCTTAAATATCTGAATCCCGTTCTTCTCAACGAAAATGCTAAAAATCCTTGACAATAGTCTTATATAAAACTAAAATACCCCTATGAATGAAAAACATATTATCAGTTTAATCGGCTTTATCCATCGTGAGGCCGATAAATTTCTAGAAAACCAACTAAAAAAACATAACATTTTGGGTATTGCTCCCTCTCACGGCGATATTCTCTTTAATCTCTATAAATACGAGTCCCTTACTATGCAGCAGCTGGCTAAATTAATCGATAGAGACAAATCCACAGTAACTGTCTTGGTCAATAAGCTGGTGGAATTAGGCTATATCTCTAAAACTCCGGATTTAGAGGATGCTAGGGTCTACAATATCGCCATTACTGAGAAAGGACAAGAGCTGCGTCCCGTATTTGAAGAAATTTCAAAGTGCTTATTAGCCAAAGTATATGATGATTTCACACTGGAAGAGCAAACCCTGCTTTTAAAAATGCTGCAAAGAATTAAGTTTTAAATTTTTGGGCAAATAGTTTTACATAAAACCATCTCCATAAAAGTGTTTTGGAAAGGTGTGTTTTTATGCTGCAAACCAATGGCGAACAAATGCTGAAAGACTTCACTGCCAGGGCATACCCCCGGCAAGTAACGGAAATCATTCCCGGAATAATTTATCATGTCATGGGTTACGGGCACAGCAATGCCAGTTTTATCATCAGCGAGAGCTCAGTTATACTCATCGATACTCTTGACAGCGACTACCGTGCCCAAAAACTAAAGTCCCTGATTGCCGGGTATACGGATAAACCGGTTAAGACAATCATCTATACCCACGGACATCCTGATCATCGCGGGGGCGCCGGTGCCTTTGCAGACAGCCGGCCGGAAATCATTGCCTTTGCTCCCTGCAAGCCGGTCTTAGGCCGCACGGATGCCCTGAATGAAGTCTTTCTGGAGCGGGGCAATAAGCAATTCGGTTACTCTCTCAGTGATGAAGAAAATATCTCCCAAGGGATCGGTATCCGTGAAGGCAAGACCCAAGGGGAAGGGCAATACAGCTTTCTGCCTCCCACCACGGTTTACCGGGAAGAAAAAGTTCTGCGGGATATTGACGGCGTTACCTTGGAACTTGCCGCCGCTCCCGGTGAATCGGACGACCAGCTCCTTGTCTGGATTCCGTCTCATAAAGTACTTTGCTGCGGCGACAATTACTATGGCTGCTGGCCTAATCTCTATCCCATCCGAGGAGGCCAGTACCGGGATATCAGCGCTTGGGTAGACACTCTGGACAATTTAAGAGCCTATCAGGCAGAATATCTCCTCCCCGGTCATACTCAGCCTATCTTGGGTGCCCCAGCCGTCCGGAAAACCCTCACGAATTTTCGGGATGCTATAGACTATGTTCTCAGGGAAACCCTGAAAGGCATGAATCAAGGATTGTCTATGGATGAAGTCGCCGAGGCTGTTAAACTGCCTGAAAAATGGGCCAGCCTGCCTTACCTGGGTGAGTATTACGGAACTGTAGCCTGGTCGGTGCGGGGAATCTATACAGGCTATGTGGGTTGGTTTGACGGCAATCCCACCCACCTGAATCCCCTGCCCCCTAAATCCCGGGCTCAAAAAACCATCGCTCTGATGGGCGGCCAGGACTCCGTTCTCTCCGCCATTAAGCAAGCCCTGGACAGCAAAGACTATCAATGGGGCATTGAGCTTGCCGACCTGCTTATCGCGGCAGACAGCAGCAATCAACAGGCCAAACAATACAAAGCCCAGGGACTTATGGGCCTCGGCAAAATGGAAACCAGCGCCAACGGCCGTCATTATTACCTGACCTGTGCCAAGGAGCTGCTCTCCGGCATCTGATCTTGACAAGACTAAAAATCCTCATGAGAAGAAGTTTGTTTAGTCCGATAACCTCCAGGACTAACTTCCTCTCATGAGGATATTTTCTATCTGTTAATATTCAGAAATACTTATTGACAAGGCATTCCTAATCCTTACAGTAGTTTTGCAAATCTTGGCAAAAGCCCAGGACAGCCTCTTTTTCAGTAGCCCAGGAGGTCACAAGGCGAATGGCCGAATGAGTATCGTCCATTTTTGCCCAGGTATAAAATTCGTAGTTTTCCCGGAGCTTGGCGATAAGCTTGTCCGGCAAAATGGGAAATATCTGATTTGAGGGTGAATGGGTGAAGAAACCAAATCCGGCTCTTTCCAATTCCGTCTTCAGCAACCCTGCCATTTCGTTGGCATGTTTAGCCAGCTCAAAGTATAAATTATCTTTAAAGAGTTCCAGAAACTGCAGGCCGAGAACCCTTCCTTTGGCCAGCAAGCCCCCTTTTTGCTTAATATGATAGCGGAAATCTTCATTAAGCGAATCCCGGCAAATCACCAGTGCTTCTCCCAGCAATGCCCCATTTTTCGTGCCGCCGATATAGAAGGCATCCACCAGACGGGGCAGGTCACTTAATTCCAGATCATTCTCGTCAGAGCAAAGGGCTGACCCCAGCCGTGCCCCGTCCACGTACAAGAAAAGCTTGTTTTCTTGACAAAACCTACTCAAAGCCTCAAGCTCCGACTTGATATAGATTGAACCAATTTCCGTGGGATTGGAGATATAGACCAGTTTGGGCTTAACCATATGCTCGTCGGTATGAGCTTCGAGCACGGCATGGATATCCTCGGGTGTCAGTTTGCCGTCCTTTACTTCACAAGCAAGCACTTTATGCCCGGTCCCTTCAATAGCGCCGGTTTCATGGACTAAAATATGTCCAGAATTTGCTGCCACAGCCGCTTCATGAGGTCTCAAGAAGGCTGATATAACCGTCAAATTGGTTTGTGTACCCCCACACATCAGGTGAACATGCACCTGGGGACTGTTCATTTTTCTTTTTATTAACTGAATTGCTTCCAGGCTGTACTCATCTTCCCCATATCCCGTTACCTGCTTGAGATTGGTTTCTATTAAGGCATTGAGGATTCTGGGATGAGCTCCTTCGCTGTAATCATCTTTAAAACTATACATTCTGCGCAACGTCCCCTTTTTGTAAGCCTAAGATCTTAGATTTTTTTTATCCGCCTGCTTCTCAGCTGCCCGCAGGCTGCATCAATATCACTGCCGATCTCCAGGCGAATGCCGCAGTTGATCCCATGTTTTCTTAAAACATCATAAAAGGCCAGAAGTACGTCATGATCCGTTCTTTGATATTGAGAATGTTCATCCACCGGATTATAAGGAATTAAATTCACATTAACCAGCTGACCCCAGTCCTTAATCAGAGCCGCCAGCTGCAGGGCCGCTTCCCGGCTGTCATTCAGATCCTTAAGCATAATATACTCGATGGTTATCCTGCGGCGGGTTTTCTCCAGATAATAATTAATTCCCTGCATTAAGGTTTCGATGGGAAACCGGCGGTTAATGGGCATCAGCTTGGTTCTCAGCTCATTATCAGGCGCATGGAGAGAGATGGCCAGGTTTACGTTCAAATCGCTGTCGGCAAAGTCATACAGCTTATCGGCCAGGCCGCTGGTGGATATGGTAATATGCCGGCTGGGTATGGAGATGCCCTTTTGCTCGACAAGAACCCGGATTGCCTCAGCCAGATTCTCATAATTGTCAAAAGGCTCGCCAATTCCCATGACGACCATGTGGCTTACCTTTTCTCCCGGGTGATGATCATCCAAGTACTGCTGGACTTTCATGATCTGCCCGACAATTTCCCCAACAGTCAGGTCCCGGAGTTTCTTCAATAAGCCGCTGGCACAAAAACTGCATCCCATATTGCAGCCCACTTGAGTGGTAACACAAACAGACAAGCCAAATTTATGTCTCATCAAGACGGTTTCAATAAGATTGTCATCCTTGAGTTTAAACAAAAACTTAAGAGTACCATCGGCAGACTCTTGTAGGGTATGGTCACTCAAAGGCTGAATCAGAAAATGGTCAGCCACTAACTGCCGGCACTCTTCTTTCAGCTCAGTCATCTCTGAAAAATCAGTGACCCGTTTCCGATAAAGATAATCCCAAATCAGAAGGGCGCGGGATTTTTTATATCCTCTTTCGTCGAGCCATTCGCTTAAGTTGTCCAAAGTCAATCCATAAATGGATTCTTTATTCATAGTAACCTCTCTAATACAAGACTTGAAGTGCCGGAGACTTTAGCTAGGCATGCCTCCGTGCACAATTATACCATGAATCTTTACCTGCAGGCTACAAGGGGCTGGGACAGTTAGCTCTATTACTCCCACTTGAAGAAGTGAACAGAAATGCTTGTACATATCACTGCAAGTACAATCATCACGATAACAGGGAGGAAAACACTATCTATTGGCAAACCCAGCGAAGCAGCTTTCAGAAGCTTGATTCCCTGCGTCAGCGGCAATATGTCGGCTCCTTTTTGAAGTGCCACGGGCATAACCTCATAAGGCAGAGTAGCACCTGAGAAAATGAGCATCGGAAAGTATAACAAACTGGCTGCAGCACTTGCTGTCTTCATGTTTGGCGCAATTCCCCCCACCAGCAGCCCAATACTGAACATAGTAACCATGACCAGCAGGTATGCGCCTAAAAATTGCAGCCAAGAACCGTGTAAATGGAAGCCGAAAAATACCGCTGCAGTCGTATAAACAAGGACGAGTGAAGCGACAGAATAAAGCATATAGATAACAACCTGTACCACTAAAATAAGGGCGGGACTGGTAGGGGTTACCTTAAACCGCTTTAATATTTTCCTGCTTCGGTAATCGGATATGACTAAGGGAAGCCCCATCACTCCACCGGCGCAAATGGATATCGTTGTCACTGCGCCAAATGATTGTTCCAGAAAGCTATATGCAGCACCATCGAAAGCCGGCTTATTTCCAAAAACTGTGCCTAAAATGACTACGACTACGACAGGCATACAGATTGCGAAAATGAACATGTCCATCCCGCGAAACGACAGTTTGCACTCTGTTTTAAGAAGCGCCTTAAATGCTCTCATTTACTTTTTCCCCCTCGTCTGTATACCAAAGATACGCGTCCTCAAATTTCTCATAGGGACTGGCTGCAACCGCTTCCTGTACTGTTCCGTAAAAAATGTTTTCCCCTTTTTTTAGAATCATAATTTTATCACAGAGAGCTTCCACTTCATCCATAAAGTGAGAGGTCAACAGAATAGTCAGCCCATTCACTTTTAAGTCAGAAAGGCTTTTCCACACATCCCGCCTTGCTCTCGCGTCAAGCCCGGTAGTCAACTCGTCTAAAAATACAACTTCGGGGTTTGGAATTAACGCAAGAACGATAGACAATCGCTGCTTCTGACCTCCCGAAAGCTCGCTCACAGGGCATTTTAACTTGTCTGAAAGCCCGAATTGCTTTAACAGGTTAGCATAATCCAGAGAGGTTTTGTAAAGGGAAGCTGTGACCTCACAAAGTTCCGCTACCCTAATTTTATCTTGGTAATTGGCTTCTTGAAATTGAACGCCGACCCTCTCAAATAGGTTTTTTCGGTCTTTCTGCGGATTCATTTCCAAAACGAATACTGTCCCGCTGTCCTGTTTTTTGGTGCCTACAATACATTCAATGGCGGTGCTTTTGCCCGCGCCGTTTGCACCCAGCAAGCCGAAAACTTCCCCACGACAAATAGAAATATCCAAATTCGTGATTGCTTTGACATGGTCGTAAGACTTGCTTAATTCTTCGACCTTGATTACTGATTCCATGCGATTAGATCCCTCCTAATCTTTATTTAAAGAAAGAATAACACCAGAGAAAACTCTGGTGTTAAAGTGTAGGGTTGGGAATAAATTGTTTTTTCATCTTAGCAAGGTGAGTAATCATAATCCCCGCATTTTTCTCGGCATACTGCAAGGATGTAAGCAACTTGTCACATACAGAAATAATATCATCGTTTTCTTTGGGTGTATTAATTACCTCTCTTATGTCCGTTTCGGGGTCATTAGATAAAGCGTTCAACATGCGTAAAATCGCTGCCTGGGAATAATTTGCACAGCGCAAAGAGCGTACAATTTTCAGCCGCCTAATATCTTCATTGGTATAAACCCGATAGCCATTTTTCTTTCGCTTTACTGTCAGCAAGCCGTTCATTTCCCAATTTCTTAAAGCGTCCATAGTGATTTGCAGATGGTCAGCGGTTTTTTTTCTTGTAAAAAGTACGTTGCCTGTTTCTTGATTTTCGCCTGATAACAACCTTTCAGTAATAGTTATGGCTTCTTCGGCGTTTCTTTGTTCTCTTTTTATCTGATGCAAATAACGATCTGTAAGAAAAATTGCTCTATCAAAATCTTGGACAGCCGAGGTTTTAATAATGTTAATCACTTGCTTGCGAAGGCCATTTTGCAGAACCTCAACTTTCAGGGCAGTTCTCGCAAACTTGAATTGCTCAATATGGAAATCTGTAAAAACGCGATAACCGTTGGCTTCTCGTTTCGGTTTGGGAATAAGCCCCAGTTTCTCATAAAGCCGTACAGTGTTGGGATGAATTCCAATACGGTATGCTATCTCTGCCGTTTTGTATGTGTTCATTCAATCCAATCACCTCCATTCTCCTGCATTATAGCATCGCCATAAAAGTCTGGTGTTACATTGGAGGGTTTCAAAGATAAACAAAAGGATAGCAAAGCTACCCTTCTGTGTCCCATCATATTTGTCTATACGCTTTCGTTCCGCTGCCTTTAAAGAATGCTGACAGAGCCTTCATACATTAATCCTGTCATGGCATCGACGGTCATAGATTGTCCGTCGCTCACCTTTGCCATAGCATCTGCGGCTCCGACAATGGTGGGAATGCCGAATTGTACGGCGACAATGGCAGCATGGGAGGTCAGGCCGCCTTCTTCCACGACTAAGGCTCCCGCCCGGGCAATTAAGGGGACAAACCGGGCATCCGTTGAAGACGCAATTAAAATTTCCCCGTCATTGAAGGTATCCTCACCGGGGGTCTGAACCCTCCGGGCGGTACCGGAATAGGACTTGCGTCCGATTCCCGTCCCTTTTGCTAAAATATTGCCCATAATTTGCACCTTAATCATATTTGTCGAGCCGACTTTTCCGATGGGAACCCCGGCAGTGATCACGACGATATCACCGGATTGGATATAGTTTTTATTCAAGGATGAATTAACAGCAACAGAAACCATTTCATCCGTTCCTGAACTTTCCGGAACCACTAAGGGCTGGACACCCCACTGTAAGGCCAGCTTCCTGGCCGTTTCTGCAAAGGGAGTTGCTGCCACAAGCAAGGCTACGGGGCGGTATTTGGAGATCATGCGGGCCGTCAGACCCGAATGGGTAGGGGTGAGTATGGCCGCCGCCTGGAGATCCTTGGCGACAGTATAACTGGCAAAACTAATAGCTTCTGCCACGTTAACCTGAGGGTGGCGGGTAGCCCGGTTCTCCAGACAGGTCTGCTCGGTTTGCCTGGCGATTTTATCCATCATCTGAACCGCTCCAATGGGATAGAGTCCTGCGGCGGTCTCTCCGGATAACATAATCGCATCCGTCCCATCCAGGATGGCATTAGCCACATCACTGGCTTCCGCCCTGGTGGGCCGGGGCTGGCGAATCATAGAATCCAGCATCTGAGTGGCGACTATAACCGGCTTACCCAGCAAATTGCATTTGCGGATCATTTCTTTCTGGCGGATAGGTACTTCCTCAACGGGAATTTCAACCCCCAGATCCCCCCGGGCAACCATAAGACCGTCTGCCACCTCCAGGATGGCATCCAAGTTGTCCAGGCCTTCCCGGCTTTCTATTTTAGCAATAATATGCACATCCGCTCCCATTTCCTCGACAACCTTGCGCACATCTAAAATATTCAGGGCCTTACGGGTAAAAGAAGCGGCGATAAAGTCAATTCCCTGGGCAATGCCAAAACGAATATCCTCTATGTCTTTTTCTGTAACAGCAGGTAAATCAATCAGAGCATTGGGCGTATTAACCCCTTTTTGGGATTTAAGCACTCCGCCGTTAAGGATGACAGTCTCAATGATCTGCTCCTGGACAGAAGTTACTTCCAGTTCAATTTGACCGTCGTCAATGAGAATATGACTGCCGGGTTTAACTTTGCGCCATAAATTGGCATAAGTAATCCCCACCCGGCGCTGATCTCCTAAGCTGCTTAGGTCGGTATCCAAGCGGAAGGGCGAGCCGTTAACCAGGTTAACCCCTTCTTCCGGGACTTTGCCGGTGCGCACTTCCGGCCCTTTCGTATCCAAAAGGATTGCCAGATGCTTTCCTGCCTTAGCCGCTTCCTCTTTCAGAATGACTATTCTCCGGGCGTGTTCTTCATGGGTCCCATGTGAAAAATTCAGCCGGGCAACATCCATACCGGCAGCTAAAAGAGCTTGAACCTGTTCCCTGGACTCACTTGCCGGACCAATTGTACAGACAATCTTTGTCCTTCTCACGGTGCCCCCCCCTCCTTCTAACTTACACTGCTTTCATAGCCATAAGTTTCGCTAAATCAACAATTCGGCAGGAATAACCCCATTCATTGTCATACCAGGCTAATACTTTGACCATGCGATCCCCAAGCATTATGGTTGACAACCCGTCCACAATGGAACTGGCAGAATTGCCATTGAAATCATGTGAAACAAGGGGTAATTCTGTGTATTCAAGATATCCTTTCATAGGACCATTTGCTGCTTCACGCAGGGCATTATTCACTTCTTCTTTAGTAGCAGGCTTTGCTAAATTAGCCACAAAGTCTACTAAGGATACATTAGGAGTCGGTACACGAACAGCCAGCCCCGTCATTTTGCCCGTTAGTTCAGGGATAACCAAAGTAACGGCCTTAGCTGCTCCGGTGGTTGTTGGTATCATGGATTGATAAGCTGCTCTGGACCGACGCCAATCCTTATGCTTTACGTCCACCGTACGCTGATCATTAGTAACGGAATGAATGGTTGTCATCATTCCTTGTTCAATGCCAAAATTATCAACAAGCACTTTGGCAACAGGTGCCAGGCAATTCGTGGTGCAAGAACCATTAGAAATAATATGGTGCTGGGCAGGATCGTATTGATCATCATTGACGCCCATAACAATGGTAATATCTTCGTTTTTAGCCGGAGAGGAGATAAGAACCTTTTTAGCTCCTGCTGTCAGATGTTTGGCTGCGTCCTCACGCTTTTTAAATTTACCGGTGCATTCAATAACCAGATCGACGCCCAGCTGAGCCCATGGTAAATTCAAAGGATTTCTGTCGGCAACAATCTCAATTCGCTTACCATCAATGACCAGGGCATGTTCTTCAACTTCAATGTTATGGGGAAGAATGCCGTGAAAGGAATCATACCTGAGCAAATGAGCTAACATGTCAGGACTTCCCATGTCATTAATGGCAACAATTTCAAAGGGCAGAGATTGATTCAGGGCAGCACGAAGTGTGAGTCGACCAATTCGACCAAAACCTGTAATAGCAACGCGGAAACTCATGGTTTACCTCCTCTTAATAAAGCAAATAATTCTTTTTTGTATGTTACATTTAATATATTGGTATATACCATTTAATGATTCTGTATCAATAAAGAAAATTCCTGCTTATTTATGTTCATTATTATTGAAATTTAGTGGTAATAATTGCTTAATTAATCTACACACAATTGAGCAAGGAAAAATTTCGGCCATGACCATTGCACAGCCGAAATTTAACACAAAAGAATTGCTGATTAGTTGTATTTGTTCCTGATAACCCATTCTAGTGCCTTGAATATTTCCTAGCTAATTTAATACCTTGAATGTGATTTTTATAGGAATTCCTTGATTTTGTTACAATGTCCAGCCATTCTTCGCTAGAAAATAAGGTGGCAGTACAGGTCTTCCCTTCCAACATCAAACGATATTTTTCCGGATGAACCTTTTCAATGACATCTAGGATTCCTTCAGGGAATTCATGGACGCGCTTCTTTTTTGAGCTTAGTCTTCTATAATCAGCTAAATCTTTCATTTAATACCTCTCCTGTAGGTTGAATCCTTGCAACCATTTCGTTAGGAAAGACGAGTTTTAAAATCTTCATAGCCAAATTGTTTAACAACCTTAATGCCCTTTGCTTGGCTGACAAGAGCAATGGCAGGTAGATTGATCCCATTAAACATGTTATTCTTGACCATAGTATAGTGGGCCATGTCGCAAAATACAAGCCTGTCGCCGGGCTTTAAGGGCTCTTTAAAGGAATAATCCCCAATAATATCACCGGCTAAACAGGTCATTCCGCCTAGGCGATAAGTATAGGAGAATTCATCAGGCTTGCCGGCATTAATGATATTGGGCCTATAAGGCATTTCCAGCACATCCGGCATGTGGCAGGCTGCCGAAGTATCCAGGATAGCTATTTTCATGCCATTGTCGACAATATCCAGGACTTTAGCCACTAAAAATCCAGTGTTTAAAGCCACAGCCTCACCCGGCTCCAAGTAAACCTGGACTCCGTATTTATCTTGAAAGAAATTGATACACTCCACCAGAGTATCCAGGTCATAGTCCTCCCGGGTGATGTGATGCCCTCCGCCCATATTCAGCCATTTCATCTGTTGAATATAGCTTCCGAATTTCTCATCAACAACTTTAATGGTGCGTTTCAGGGTGTCGGAATTCTGTTCACACATGGTATGAAAATGAAGTCCCTCAATCCCCTCTAATTCTTCAGGCCGGAAATTCGCCAGAGTTATGCCCAGCCTGGAATACTGGTAACAGGGATTATAAATGGGGGTTTCAATCTCAGAATACTCAGGATTAATGCGTAACCCGCAGCTAACCCTCTTCCCGGACTTATTCTGTACCCGGTTTTTAAATTTATGCCACTGGGCAAAGGAATTAAAGCTTATGTGATCGCAGACTGTCAGGATCTCATCGAATTCTTCCTCCAGATAGGCCGGAGCAAAAATATGAACTTCCTTGCCCATTTCTTCATAGCCCAGCCGGGCTTCGAATAAAGAGCTGGCCGTGATGCCCTTCAAATACTTGCTCACCAGGGGAAAAACAGAATACATGGAAAAACCCTTCAAAGCCAGGAGAATCTTGCAGCCGGTGCGTTCCTGCACGGAATTCAGGATTTCTAAATTTCTGGTCAGCAGTCCCTCATCCACAAAATAACAAGGTGAGGGCAAGGCATAGATGTCAATGTCCATTAAGCCACCTCAATCCAGAAGAGTTGGCGAGAAGCTTTCCTGCCAGGGCAGGCCGCATTTATTTAAGGCATCCATGAAAGGATCCGGATCAAATTCTTCTACATTATAGACACCGGGTTTTTTCCATAGTCCTTTGAGCATCAGCATTGCGCCAATCATAGCCGGTACTCCAGTGGTATAGGAGATTGCCTGAGAACCTACCTCAGCATAGCACTCTTGATGATCACAGACATTATAGACATAATAGGTTCTGGGCTTGCCGTCTTTAGTTCCCTGGATAATGCAGCCAATGTTCGTCTTGCCCTTGGTTCTCGGTCCCAGGGAAGCCGGATCGGGGAGCACTGCTTTCAGGAACTGCAAGGGAATAATCTGCTGACCTTCAAAATTAATAGGTTCAATAGAGGTCATGCCTACATTCTCCAGTACCCGCAGGTGATTCAGGTAGTTATCGGAAAAGGTCATCCAAAACCTGATTTTCTCAACACCCTTAATATTGATGGCCAGGGATTCCAATTCTTCATGGTACATGAGATAGATGTTCTTAGGTCCGATTTCCGGAAGATCATATTCTTTCTTCATTGAAAGAGGCGGGGTTTCAACCCAGGCACCGTTCTCAAAGTAGCGCCCGTTGGCAGT
This sequence comes from Desulfosporosinus orientis DSM 765, assembly GCF_000235605.1. GTDB lineage: Bacteria > Bacillota > Desulfitobacteriia > Desulfitobacteriales > Desulfitobacteriaceae > Desulfosporosinus > Desulfosporosinus orientis. The sequence goes on along the minus strand of NC_016584.1, from coordinate 2,134,233 downwards.
GATCTCACGGATATTAATTTCCGGGTTGAAATTAGTGGCAAAGGGGTAGCCATGGTCCCCTGCATTGGCATCCACAATATCAATGGTATGAATCTCATCAAAATAATGCTTTTGAGCATAGGCACAGAAGATTCCAGTAACCCCGGGATCAAAGCCGCTGCCCAGAAGAGCAGTAATTCCGGCTTGAGCAAACCGCTCCCGGTAGGCCCACTGCCATTTATATTCAAACTTAGGAACATCCGGCGGTTCATAATTTGCCGTATCCAAATAGTCAACTCCAGTTGCCAGGCAAGCATCCATAATGGTCAAATCCTGATAAGGGAGCGCCAGATTCATGACAATATCGGGCTTAAAGCTTTTAATCAATTCTATGACCATGTCAGTATTATCTGCATCAAGCTGAGCAGTTTGAATTTTTGTGCGGCTTCCAGCCAATTTGTTCTTGATCGCGTCACACTTTTCCAACGTTCTGCTGGCGATACAAATCTCTTCGAATACATCCGGATTCTGGCAACATTTATGAATAGCAACACTGGCTACTCCTCCAGCGCCGATAATCAAAGCTTTACCCATTCCACAGCACCCTCCAATCACTTTTACAACAATGCAAATTATACATAAACCGACTTAAATAATCAATAAATCCCATAAAATGTGGTTAAGTCAATTTACCCTATTTTAGCCCGGAGGGCCCATCCTCATCCCCGTACTGTGAAACTTAAGTAAAGTCTGTTACAGACCTCTTCATCAAGATTCATTAAAACTCCAAACTGCTCCCGGCCATTGCCCAACGAAAGACAGCGGGAAATTCTGCCGCCAGTTTGCTTTGCATAACCGGACCGGTGCAGTGATTAGGTGCTAAACATTCCAGATCCAGGCCCCGCAAATAGTCAATGGTTTGCCTCTGTTGTTCCGGTGCAGCCGGTCCTAAATGGGTGCCGCCAATAATGGCTCTCACCTTTGGTTCTTTGGTCACTTTTTTGGCATGTTCCACGATATTTACGAGACCCGCATGAGCACAACCCAAAAGTATAATCAGTCCTTTCTCAGTCACATAAAAAAGACTGAGATCATCGAGAATTCTAGCCGGAACAACCTTTTCTCCTTCAAGTTCAATCAAGTGAGCATCCACTTCTTCAAAGAAAGTAACTCTGGGTATTTCGCCGCTTAGCCAGAGTCCGGGCCGCAGCTCAAAGGGTTCCCGGTGCCAGTGAAATTGAGCTCCCAGGCTTTCCATGTGTTTTTGACCATAGGGAACACCAATATAGCGATTCATTTGCCCCTCAGGCCCTTTGGCAAAGTGATGGGCAAAGATATTGGGATGAGCATGGATGGGTACGGCTCCTTTAAATTGAAGGAATTTTAACAGTCCGCCAGTATGGTCATAATGACCATGACTTAAAACAATCCGGTCAATTTCCTGCAAATCCTGTCTCAACAGCTGGCTATTGGTGATAAGGCTGCCTTGCTCGCCCACATCAAACAAGATTCGTTCATCCCCGAAATTTAAAAGCATGGACAAACCCCACTCCCCCAATAATCCCAAGGGGGCGCCTACTGTATTATCGACTAGAATCGTTACTTTGAGTTGTGTCAATTAAATTACCTCCCTCTTCCCACTCCTGGAAAAAGTATATCAAATAAACTCTCCTTCCGTAATCCCTCTTTATCCAAAAAATTCCTGTTTTTCCCTCCTTATCTCTCCCATCCCTGATACATAGAAATTTGCAGAGGATTTATTTAACGTTCGTTTCCTGCTATAATTAGATGATCAATTTTTCTGACGGAGGATTAATACATGAAATTTGTAACACAATTAAAAGGTGAGGACACTTGGCAAGAAATAACCTTAGAAGAGTGCTTATTTAAAACTGAGACGGCTGGATTCTATACTCCCGGAACTGTCAAAAAGTTACTCGAAGAAGGTCATGCCGTCGATACACCCTGGTCCATCTTTAAAAAAGCTGAAGACTAAAATGAACGTTAGAAAGAGCCCGTCTCAGCGGACTCTTTTTAATATTGATAGATTTTTAAATTCGAAAGGTGATAACTATGTTTGATCTGGTGATAACAGGCGGTACTGTGATTGATGGAACGGGCACTGCCCCTTATCGTGGGGATATCGGGATTAAAGACGGACGGATTGCAGAAATTGCCCAAAATCTTTCTTCCCGAGAGGCTGCTCTAGTGATCGATGCCCCTCATAAAATTATCGCTCCTGGTTTCATTGATGTACACAGCCACTGTGACTTAGTCTCCTTTATGTCCGGTCCAATCCGCGAAAGCAGAATCAGACAGGGCGTAACCACGGAAGTCATCGGCCAATGTGGTTTGGGATCAGCTCCCCATCTCAAAGAAATGACAGACTGGCGAACCTATCTCGCCCCGATTTTAGGTCAAGGCCCCCAGACTTGGGATTGGCCGGAGTTCGGGATGTTTTTAGAAGAATTGGAGCAAAGGGAAAAACCTAATAATATGGCTGCCTTAATCGGACACGGTGCTGTGCGGGCCCAGGTTTTAGGGTTAAATAATATTCAGCCTTCCGCTGAGCAGATCACTGCCATGAGCAGAATTGTCGAAAACTCCATGGCCCAGGGTGCTCTGGGAATATCCTATGGCCTAGCCTATTTACCCGGAATGTTTGCCCCCAAAGAAGAACTTACAGCCCTAAGCTCCGTTGTTGCAGACTACAATGGCATCATGATGATTCATATACGCAGCCATTCCCGCCAGGTTCGGGAGAGCATGGCCGAAGCCTTAGCCGTCGCCAAGGAATCAGGAGTAAAGCTGCAAATATCTCATATGCGTTCTTATGCCAACCGGGATTTCGGCATTTCCGCCGAAGAATTGATGACTATGGTGGATAAGACCCGAGACCAAGGTGTTAATGTAACCTTTGACGAACATCCTTACCGGGCAGGGAGTACCCTGTTGTCACAGATCCTGCCACCCTGGGCTAAAGAAGGTGGCAGCAGCGATATCCTGCACAGGCTTAAAGACCCGCAGCTAAGAGCTAAGATCAAAGCTGATTTAAGGGAACAGGGACCGGATTATCCCGGCTGGGACAATTTTGTGGGCATGGTAGGCTGGTCCAACATTATGATTAGTTCCGTCAGCCAGCCAGAGAATAAGTGGATGGAAGGAAAAACGGCAGCTCAGTTAGTACCTGATGCCGGCAATAACGCTGAAGCCTTCCTGAGCAAGGTCATTGATACCCTCTCTGAGTTATTAATTAGTGAAAACTGCCGCTGTTCCATGGTTATGCAGAATCTTTTTTCAGAAGAAGATATTATTGCTTTACTCAAGCATCCCCTTTGTCAAATAGGTTCCGACGGTATACCTACAGGCAAGCCTCATCCCCGCTTGTTTGGCACCTATCCCAAATTTTTGGGAGAATATGTCCGGGATAAAAAAACTTTGACATGGTCCGAAGGAATTAAGCGAATTACCGGCGATCCGGCCCTGCGTTTGAATTTACCGGACCGAGGATTCCTGCGCACAGGTTACCAGGCAGACATCGTTGTATTCGATCCCGATAAAATCAAGGTCCAAGAAGACTACACCAATCCCTCCCTTCCCCCGGAAGGAATCGATTATACCTTAATTAATGGGCAAATAGCCCTCTCCAAAGGTGAAATTTTAAGAACCAACGCCGGAACCCTGATCCGACGCTAACTCCTGAAAAAAGGCTGCTCACAAGAGCAGTCTTTTTCTTTTCTTACCTGCCCTGATAAATTAAAGGCACAAAAGCATTGCCCTAACGGGCTACGAAAGCCTCGAAGCAATAATCTAAAGAACCCCTAGACCCCAAAGCCAGGGCAGCTTCGTCCACAGGAGCGAACCCATTGCATGGAGAGGCGGTATAAGCCCACTCGCGGCTGCGGGGAATGCGGAGCCATGGTTAACATCAGGTACTACCCGGAGGTTTGGTGTAGCCGCGAGTGGGCGAGCCTCGGAATGCTGCGGTGACACACACGAAGACACTGTCTTCGCACGGATTACCTTTCTTGCACGGATGTGGCAAAGCTGCCCGACCTCGGACAAAGTCCCTTTAGAACCTATTCCACAAAACCTTCATATAATGATAAGGAATCTCACCCTACTCAAACCTAGGGTTATTTTTTGATTATTTTACAAGGAAAGGATGCCAAAGTATGCAAAAAGATGATTTTATTGAAATTCTCACAAATGAGCTGGCTCACGAATATGAGAGTGACATTGAAAAAGTCCTGGTGTTCTACAAGAATGGAGAAAAGCTTATGATCAGCACCGGAGACAAGGAAATCCAAGTTGAGAAAATCGATTTGCCGGAAGATGATTGCGGTTGTTATGAAGAAACTGATTATAACAACTGGAAAGTAGAAGTAGAAGTAAAAGCAGAAGCTGAAGCCGATCATTCAACAGTTACAAATAACATAAAGAACCAAGTTGAGGTCGCCAAGGAGAATATATTGAGCTATGGTACACAAATAATTCAGCTTCCCACAGGACGAAGGATCAACGTCATTAATTGATGAACTATAGGAAAAACACCTAAAATGCTTTATAATATTATTTGAAAAAATTGCCTGATTCTTAATTGCTGGCTCTTTTAAAGCAAGCAAAATGCATTTAAGAGAAAAAGCTTGAAAAAATATATTTTTCAAGCTTTTGGTTTTGTACTTTTTAGGTCAAGGAAGAATCCGGAAAGGAATGGTCATCAACATGGATTTCCATAAAATCCTAGACGTATATCGCCGGGACTGGAAAAGGATTGTGACAAACCCTGTAGCACTGATCATCATCGGCGGCCTATGTTTAATTCCCTCCCTCTATGCCTGGATCAACATTAAAGCTTCTTGGGATATTTACGAGAACACAGGTGATATTCCGGTGGCAGTGGTCAACAATGACAAAGCCGTCAGCTTTCACGGGAAAGAAATCAACATCGGCAACGATGTGGTTGCAGGACTGCAGGAAAATAACAAGATCCACTGGATTTTTGTCAGCCGGAAAGAGGCTGACCTCGGGCTGATTGACAGCACCTACTATGCGGCCATTGAAATCCCGGAGGATTTTTCCCAAAAATTTTTAACGATTTTGTCGGACAACCCTCAAAAGCCGCAGATCATCTATAAAGCCGACACCAAAGTGAATCCGGTAGCCGGCAAAATCGTCGGCACTGCTAAAAATGCTCTGGTTCAGGAAATCACCGCCAACTTTCTTACGACAGTGAACGAAACCCTCTTTTCCTCCCTGAATACCGTGGGCAAAGACGCAGAAAAAAACCGGGACAAGATCTTAGATCTCAAGGATTCCATCGTCAAAGTTAACCAAGGTATGACAGTCATTACCAATTCCTTGGCAGCTATACATACAAATTCCGATAATTTGAGCCAGCTTCTTGACAGTGTAGACACTGCCCTGCCCCTGATTCAAAGCGGACTGGAGACTGTTGCACTAAACAACAGCCATCGCTCCCAAGCCATCCAATCCCTCAAAGCAGCCACTAATGAGTCCCTAACGAACATCAATACCAACCTGAACTATATCAAGGCATCCAACGACCGGATTGCAGGCTTGTTCACAGACCTGAACGAAGCCGCGGCAGAAGGAAATAAGGTGAAGATCAACACCCTCTTTCCCAAAATCAACGCCGGCCTAGATGCCATGGACAGTGCCATTGAGGCCACCAAGGACTACCTCCAGTCCTGTAAAGAGCTGGATGTCACCGGCGATATTGACCGGGCTGTCAGTGACCTCACTTCTCTGCAAACTTCCATCCTTAAAGTGCGGCAGCAGCTGGTCACCGTCCAGGAACACCTGGCCGCTGTCAAAACAAAGACAGACCAAGCTTATGAGGCACTGAACCTGGACTCACTGCAGGATTCCCTGAACTCCCTGAACGATTCTCTCGGAAAGGCCATCGTCCGGCTCCAGTCCCTAAATCTGCCTGAACTGGACCCCCTTATTTCTGCTTTGCAGGAAATGCAAGCGAAACTTAATAATGGTCTGATTCCCCTCCTGAAAACCATCGCCGATTCACAGGAGTCAGTGGATGAGGTTCTGGAATCCCTGGATCAAGCCCTTACGAAATCCATCCAAACCCTGGATAAAGTGAATACCCAGATTAATACCGCTCTTGATTTTCTCAAAGTTGCCAAGGCGGACAACAGAAAGAAACAGGAAATCCTCTCGGATATGATAGATTCCCTTGCCAAGATGCAGCCCTACCTGGCTGATGAAAAGGTCCAGTTCAGCAACCTGCAGGAACAGATAAACAAGGGAAACCAAATAAGCAAGAGCAGCGCAGATATGATTAACCAGGACCTTCAAAAAATTTCCCAGCAGCTCACTGCCGCCATCACAGACTATAACAACGGGGCAAAGGAGGCCCTCGGTGACATGGCGGACGGCTTGTTCGCCTCTGCGGCAGAAGCTACCCAAATGATCCAGTCCGCCCAAGACCTGAGCAAACAGATCGCCGCCATGGTTCACACAGCCCAAAGCGGCGTGAAGCTGGCCTCCGGTTTATCAGCGGATTTAAACACACGGCTGCAGGAATTTAAGGATATTATCAACCTCCTCAGCGGAAAGCTGCAGGTAGTGAACAACCGCGATATTGCCCAGATTATTGCCCTCCTGCAAACCAATCCCGCCTTAATGGGCAGCTTAATGGCCGATCCTTTCGATTTGCGGACAGAATCCATTAACGCCATCCCCAACTACGGGTCCAGCATGGCGCCCATATATACCACACTGGCCCTCTGGGTGGGCTGCCTGATTTTGAATTCCATCCTAAAACCCCGGGTCGCCTCTTTCCCCGGTTCGGAAACCCTCACCCTTCGGGAACGTCACTTTGGGAAGATGCTGCTTTTTATCAGCCTGGCTGTGATTCAGGGACTGATCGCCGCCTTGGGGGATCTTTACCTCCTTCACATTTACACTGTGAATAAAGGGCTCTTTATCACCTTCTGTCTCGTATCCTCCCTGGTCTTCTCCATCATTACCTTTACCTTAATGAGCACCTTGGGTAATTTGGGTAAGGCCCTGGCCATTATCTACATGATCCTCCAGTTGGCAGGCAGCGGCGGAACCTATCCCATTCAGGTAGACCCCCTGATCTTCCGTATTCTCCAGCCCCTCTTTCCCTTTACCTACGCAGTAAACGGGCTGCGGGAAGCTGTTGCCGGCCCTCTGGTAAGCAGCGTGGTCCTGGACTTCATTCAGTTATTCCTATTTGCTGTCGTCTTTTTGCTGTTCGGTTATTTTGCCATTAAGCCCCTTCATAAGTACATTCATCGTTTTGAAGAAAAATTTAACGAATCCGGTATCGGAGAGTAGGAGCAAAGATGAGTAAAAAAGTCTTTCAATTTTTAAACAAATTAAAAAATGGCATCCGCCCAATCTTTCTGGTCTTCCTTCACGATATCCGCGCCATCGCCCGCAACCCTGCTGCTCTGCTGATCATCATCGGGCTCAGTGTTCTGCCCTCTCTCTATGCCTGGATAAACATTTACGCCTGCTGGGATCCGTATGCCAACACGGGCAACCTGCCTGTGGCCATCATCAACAACGACGAGGGTGCCGTCTTTAACGGCCAAGCCGTCAATGTAGGGGACAGTGTTATCGATGCATTAAAAGAGAATAAGTCCATTGGCTGGAGCTTCATCGATGACTGGCAGGGAAATTACGGGCTGAATGAAGGCAAATATTATGCCCTGATTGAAATACCGCGGAATTTCTCCACAGGCCTGATCAGTATGGCTACCCCCACTCCCCAGAAGCCTGTCTTAACCTATCGTGTAAACGAAAAACTGAATGCCATCGCCTCCAAAATCACTAATGTCGCTAAGGACAATTTGGTCAGCAATATTCAGACCAACTTTGTAAAAACCGTCAGTACAGAGGTCATGAAAATTTTACAGAAGGGCGCTCAGGAAGGGAATTTTAACAATTCCCAAATAGGCAAGCTGGAATCCACCCTGAGGGAAGCTCAGGATAACATCACAAAAACCCAGGCCCAAATCACTGCTGCCAATGCCGATGCCCTGCAGCTGCAAACCTATCTGCAAAATGCCGGCAATGCCATTCCCATCCTGGCAGATCAGATTGACAATCTGCAGAAGGTCATGACAGCCGGGAAGTCCCTGGTTCTGAGCACACAGCAAACGATTCAGAGGATCTCAGCAGAGCTGAACACGGACCTGGGACAGGTTCAGGTGCTGGACAACCAAAACCAAGCCCTTATCTCCGTGCTCAAAACCATGAATGGCAACACCCTGAACCAGGACGAAATCGGCATCCTCAAACAGACCATCCGTCTTTGCTCCTCCACCCACGCCCTGCTGCAGACAGATCAGAAAACCTTAGAGGCCCTGTCGGAATCTTACGATCTCACCGCCCTGACCTTCCTGGCCAACAGCATCCGCTACCTGGACCGTTTGGTGCAAGATGAGTATGCAACTCTGAATAAAATTCTGCCCTTAGTTGAGAAGGGTTCGGCAAAGTCCGAGATTGATGCCGCCCTTAACGCCCTTTCCGGTATCAGCAGCGAGCTTTCAGACCAAATACAGACCGTTGCCAACACTTTTTACAGCCAAGGCTCTCCCGCCCTGAACACCCTGGTCTCCAACCTGTCCGTCCAAGTAGATGACACCACGGATATCCTGGAAATTACCAAAGCCCTGCTGCCCCAGCTCAATGCCCTGGCCGCATTCTGCAATGCCAGCAGCAAGCTGTCCGTTCAGCAAGCCAACCAACTGGCCGGACTGCTCACGGAGCTGCAGGATAACTTAACTTCCCTGAGCGGCAAAATTGCCTATCTGACCGGAATGGATATTGACCGGATCATGGAAATTGTTCAAAATCATCCTGGCGAGGTGGCCGATTTTCTCGCTTCTCCTATAGACATTAAGGAGATTGACATCTACGCAGGCGGCACCTTCGGCGTAGGCCTTACCCCCTTTTATACGGTTCTCGCCATTTGGGTCGGGGCCTTGTTGGCCTGTGCTCTGCTGACTGTGGAATGCAAAGACAAAATCAACGGCATCCCTCTTAACCTTAAGCAAAGGCATTTGGGAAAAATGCTGCTATTTTTATCCCTCTCCCTGATCCAATCCACCATTATCACCCTGGGGGATATTCTGATCTTAGGGATTCATCCCGCCAGCTTTTCACTGATGTTGGCCTTCAGTGTCCTGTCCTCCCTTACTTTTACCATTATGCTCTTCACCTTGGTTTCCGTTTTCGGCAATGTGGGGAAAGCCATCGCCGTGGTAATCATGGTCTTTCAAATTGCCGGTGCCGGAGGGATCTACCCCATCCAAACCAACCCCAAAATATTTGGGGTCCTGGAGCCCCTCTGGCCCTTCACTTATGCTATCAACGGTTTCCGTGAGGCCATTGCCGGCCCTGTCTGGAGCAGTGTGCACCATAATTTATTAGCCTTATCTGCCTTCGCCGGCGTATTCCTGCTCCTGGGAGCACTGAAAAAGCCGTTCCACTGGCTGAATCACATGATGTCGCATAAATTTGAGGAAGCAGAATTATAAGGGGGTATCTGCTCACTCCGACTTCATCCTCCGGCCGGGACGGCTTCTCTCTTTTTAACCTATCAGTATAGGTATTTCTGTAAATTAACTTAAATTCAGTTATAGTCCGGTTCTTGGACATCTAGGATATCCAGGAGGAAAAGAAAAAGCGGAATCCCAAATAATAAACCCCATACTCCCATAAAATGTTCGGCCAATAGTAACACTACAAAGGTAAAAAAGATAGGAAGTTCGGTTTTAATGGACATTAGCTTCGGATTTAAAAAGAAGGTTCCAATGCTGTGCAAAATGATGATCATGACAAATACATAAATTACTTTAATGATTCCACCAATCTTAAAGGCTACGACGGATAAGGGGATCAGGGAAATAATGACTCCTGCCACAGGTATTAAGCCCAGTATAAAAATCATAAAGCCTAAACCTATTACTTGATGAAAACCCATAATACTTAAAAAGACTGCTGATAAAAAAGCATTGATAAAGGATATAACGATTTGGGTTTCCATAACCTTAGCAAAAGAATTGACAAAGTTCTTTCCTAATTTCTTATAGTAGACATACATAAAACCGACTTTGCTTTGTTCAAATTGATTTAAGAATTTGATGGTCTTATCCTTCTCTAAAATAAGAAACAAACTCAAAATCAAGGCAATGAAAATATTGATGCTGAAGGTCCAGATATTTGTTACAGAATGGATTAAATAGGTTCCGCCTTCAACAACATAAGATTGAATACTTGTGCTAATTGCTTCCCTTATTTGTGGACTAATGACTTCTTCATAATTATTAATGTCAAAGTTGCTAAGCTGAACTCCGATAAACATCAACTGCCTTGTCAGGACAGGAATGTATTTGTACAATACAAATACAATGGATGAGGCCACTAAAGAAAAAACAATAACCGTAATCCCTGTTCTGTTGACGGGTATTAAAGGGGCAATTTTTTGGAATATGTAATCTTGAATTCCGTACAAGATAAAGGAGAACATAAATGTTAAAAGAAGCAGATTCATCATGGGTCTCATGCCGATAATAATAACCAAAAGAATCAATAAGGAAAAAAGTTTCTTAAAGAGGTTGCTTTCAAAGAAGTCTTTCAATTCCATTTAATTAGATCTGCCTCCTGATTATCTTAAATACCCTATAAAAACACTTTATATTTTTATTATATTACAAAATACCGCAATAAAAAAGCCACTCAAAGAGTGGCTTATCTAAATATGATCCCGCAAAGTTCCTCCTCCATTAATGGATACACGGCTCAAGATTAATCTTCAACTAAACTTTACCAGAAATATTAACCAGAGAATCGAATTGTAGGAACCTTCAACGAAACAACCTGAATTCAAACTGGTAAGGGAAAGACTCTTGCCTTTTAAGCAAATACCAACGATACTTTCTGGGTAACTTGGAAACTAATCTGGACAAATCCTCCACTACATTTTTTAGACTTTGATCTAACTGCGGTCAACTGAAAAAAGTTATTCACCAACAAACTTAACTATACGAATCACCTTGTACTATACACTAACTGAATACCACCTGGACCTATGCTTTCTCTGACCGACTGAGCGATTAGGAGGAACTTTGCGGGAAAACTTTCATAGAAGGATTGCAGAAAGACTAACCTAAGAAGCCAGGGAATTCAAATTTTGCAGCGTTGTAAAATTTGAGGAAATTAATAGTACCAGAACACAAAAACCACCTATTCTAGGTGGTTCCAATTCACTGAAATTCAGCATTAACTCCCTGATTGCAATGCCTACTTTCGATGAATCGAAACTATGCCTAGCACGCGACCAACAGACTACTTTGAACTGAACTTTATATTTGATTCTTTAACCTAATTATATCTAAATTTCTTTTCATGTCAAGAGCATTCAATAAAAAGATTAGAAGTTCTTTTCTGCGCTGATTCAAAGAACTTCTAATCTTCTTCCTATCTACCTTTGCTTAAATACCCTTCGCTTTAGATGAAGTTTCCTCCATCGACCACAATGGTCTGTCCAGTCACAAACCCGGCATTGGCTATCAGTGAATAAACCACTTCAGCAATATCCTTAGGTTCGGCAACCCGGCCCAAGGGTGTGCCCTCAGCCAATTTGCTAATATGAGCTTCTTTCCCCTCAACCCAGCGGGTTTGCACAATCCCTGGAGCTACTGCATTGACTCTTACCTCAGGGGCTAAAACCCGGGCCAGTGATTTTGTTACACTGGTAGCCGCCGCTTTTGAAGCCGCATAGGCGATGGAACTTCCTAATCCGGTCAGTCCGGCAATAGAGCTAATATTGATAATGCAGCCCCTGTTTTTCTTAAGCTCTTCTGCTGCAGCCCGGCAACAAAAGAACATCCCCTTGACATTGACTCCGAATATTTCATCCCAATACTCGTCTTTCATCCCTTCTAAGTCTGAGTGATCGACGAAATGAGTCATTCCGGCATTGTTAACCAGAATATCTAAGGCTCCAAAATCAGAGGTTACTTGACTTACCATTGCTTTAACCTCAGCATCAACGGCTACATTGGCTTTATAGATTTTGCTTTGTACACCTAAGTCTTTAACCTCTTGGCATGTTTTTAGTGCCTCTTCTTCTGAACGGGAGTAGTTTAGAGCGATATTGACTCCTGACTTAGCCAGTACCAAAGCGATGGCTCTGCCAATTCCAGTCCCCCCTCCAGTAATCAGCGCTGTTTTGTCCTTCAACATTCAAATCCACCCTCTCAACAATGGCTTTAAGCATTTACCCTAGTCTTTTTAGTATAACTCACACTTTTAGAGTGGACAAGCTAAAGGACTTATCCGGGGTCGGGCAGTTTCGCCTCCACCAATCAAACCCACGAATATTTGGTGGAGAGATACATAATGAAAAAGCCTTGAGGTACGTTAAGTTGTACGACCTCAAGGCTTTTTGTTTAGAACTTTATATTGCCCGGAATTGATTATGATTAAAAACAGGGAGAGGTATCATCCTTATTGCTATGTTCCTAATTTTCCATCAATCTCAATGTTAATAGTAGCTTTCATCCCCATAGATTCCATTACCGTTTCAATTTTCTCAGTAGTAGCTCCGTAGTATTCGTGCCTTTCATCTCTAGACACTTGAGACTCACTAACTCCTAGCCTATTAGCTAATTCAGCTTGTGTCATCCCTAAATAAATTCTATATGCAATAAGGGTCTTTCCGATATCAGTAAATTTATATATGGGATTAAATGACCCACGTTTCATTTTTTCGTAATATTCTACCTCTGCTTTTAATTGTTCATGGAATGAGAATAGAGGTTGTATTGCTAATTCAATTTGTTCGGAGTTTAATCCCATTTCTTCAAAACGTTTTTTTTCACTTATAATAAATTCTTGATCTTGTTTTAATTTTTCAACAGCTTTTAGATAAGCTGATTCATTTTTAATCATTTTACCACTCCTTATTTAATTATTTTAATAATACCTTTTGGTAAGAAAGTGTCACGTGTTTTTCTAAATGTTGCTGGAAACATCTGCTCATTTCCGTTTTCATCCAAAATTCCACAACCTTGACCTACATGGGGATATAATTCAACTTTATAACGGTGCCACAAAGGTAATTGCGGTTTTGCTGAATTACGATCATAAATTCTACTACTCCAGTCCCAAGTCCAAACCTTATATGGATCTGTTTTGTTTAATTCCCTTACTATATCTGGTAGTGTATAAGGATTTGCAACAAAGTAACCATCAATAAATATTTCATCAATTCCTACCGTATATAGTTGATTTACAAGAATACCCAAATTATTGACCAGAAGCAAACGTTTTTGATGATTCCATGGAGAACTATCTTCAGGTCCACGTACTAATAATGAATCTTTCAATTGTTCAATGGTCATTGGGTAATCCTGTGGCGGTAGGAATCCTTTAAATAATTATGATAGTAGCATAATAAATTTCCAGAAATGAAGATAATCACTCATAATCCCGCTGCCCTTTTGCAAGTCTTAAATAGACTAGCTAGTTTAACAGATGTTTTGAATGAGTATAGATTATTTTCCTGTTCAAAATAAAGGGCCACCTTGAAGGTTACTTCAAGGTGGTCTTTATAAACAATGACTTTATCAACGTAGCTATCAATGAACTTCTTACATTCAGGGATATTTTTCTCTGTAACAAATTTCCTAAACATGGAGAATGCTACGCCAGTCCAGGTTCTGTCGTCTTTCCAGGGACGATCTTCCAGCCGAACGTAGCAAGGCAGCCCCCTAAGCGCGTCCGTATCCAATTCCCCAGGTGTGGTTCCTAAAAGGGTTGTAACAACTTTAAGGAAGCGTTCCTTTTCATGGGGTTTTGACAGGCGGTAGTGCTCGCGAATGGCTTGACCATGGTTTAATTTAAATCAGATCGTCACGCGATTCTATGTACTTATTACAGGGTCAGAAATACATTACCCGTGGCTGTGCTATTTCGCAGGTTAGTGGAAAAAGTAATAATTCAATCGACGGCGGAAGTGGCGTTTGTGTTTAAGGTCGGGGTTGATGTGCGGGAGGTACTGTGAGAAGGGAAATGCCGGACGAGGTTCAATGTGACTTCGACCAGCTATATTTCTTCGCAACAAGGATAATTTCAGATACAGGAAGCAACAAGAGAGGCATTATCTCGAAAGGGATAGTACCTCTCTTGTTGCAAATAACAATCTGCGTAAATTCCGGCTTCACTTGCTCAAGCCTGTTTTAACCCTCATACTCAGAAGCAAGCCAACAGCAAGCCAGACAAAAATACCATATATCAGCAAATTAACGGGATACTCAGGTACAGGGTAAATATTGAGGAAGAACAGGGCGGCTAAAATTAAGAGCGACAAAATCATAAGCACAAGCCTTACACCCGTTAAGGCTTTATCCCTGTGAAAGAATACAATGGCACAAACCACAGCCAGTATATAGGAGAGCAAAAGTGCGAGGATACCAACCGTTGCCGCATACCTTCCCACATTAATAGCCTTTAACCGGAAGCAGCCGGCGAAAATCAGCATGGAAACAGCAGCCATGATATTAATGCCGATATAGGGTGTATGATGCTTGCTGTGCGTCCTGTGCAGTGCTTTGCTCAACATTCCGTCCCTGCCCATAGTGAATAAAATTCTTGCCCCCGCGCTGACACAGCCCAGAGCCGACGCAAAAAACGATAGGCTCACACACAGCATGATAATCAAGGAAATACCCTGTGACAGGTATTTTGACGCCAGATCGGCAAGGGGCGTGTCACTGGCCGCCAATGCCTTGATTCCGTCAGCAGTCAGACCAAATCCCAACACCTGGGCATAGGCAACGATGATGTAAAAAATACCCGAGATTAAGATTGCGCTGGCAACAGCTACAGGGATTGCTTTCTTTGGGTTTTTGCTTTCCTCTCCCAGGCTTGAAGCGCCTTCAAAGCCTGCGAAGGCCAGAAAGCCGAATAAGGACGCGGTGGCGATTGACGAAGAACTGTTGCCGACCGGCGTGAAGGGAGCCAGGCTCAAACCTGTGGCAGCCGTCGCCTTTATAATGATTATGACTGATAAAGCCAGTAAAATGCTCATTGAGATTATTTCCAGAACCAGCAGCAGCCGTGTGCTGACCTTGGCATCCCTCCCGGCCAGATACCACACGGACGCCGCTATAGCAAAAATAATCAACTCCCAGTGGATATTAATACCAAAGCCTGCCAGTATGCTTTGCAAATCGGAGGCTGCTACTGCGGCGCAGCTTACGCCCAGCGCCAGATAGGTAAAGACGATCAGCCAGCCCGAGATAAAGCCTGCCCTTTTGCCCAAGATTTCTTCGGCAAAATGATAGACCGAGCCGGAAGAAGGGAAATGCTGGTTCAGCTTGATGACAGCTACCGACACCAGGCCGACGCAAAGCATTGAGAAAAATAGAACAAACGGTGAAGAATAGCCGGCTAAAGAGGCCATCATGATGACTATAACGGATATTGAAGCGGACGGTCCCATGATTCCCACCGATAATGCCGCAGTTTCAACAATACCCAGGCTGTTTTTTTTGAGTTTATTGGTTTCCATAGTTATAATCCATCCATTTCCTCGTCATCTTTAAATTAGTCCATTCATCTGCGCTATCTTTATAGCCGCTATCTTACCGCTTGCCTCCAACTTCAAGTATATATTATGTAAATGGGTCTTCACGGTACTCTGGGATACCCGTAGACGCTTCGCAATTTCTTCCCTGTTCAGACCTTCTGCCGTAAGAGAAAGCACTTCCAATTCTCTCTCGGACAAACTAACTTTATCCGGACTGCTGCTTTTTAGTCCTTCCAGATACTGTTCGCTGTAAAACAGTACTTTTTTTATGTACGCATTTCTGGAATCCCGGATAGCGGCTATTCTCAGCAGATCTATGATATGGGGCGCATTTTCCGCAAAGGGCAGAAGAATATCATCCACCTGGGCTTTTGCCAAAGCCCGCATAAGCTCCGCCGCTCCTTTCTCCATTCCGTACAAATGATAGTAAGCCACGGCTCTGAAAATATGAGTATGAATAAAACCTAGCTGGTTGCTGAATAGGTCGAACCGCTCCTGCAAGGTTTCTGTGAGTACCTCAAGGGCAATATGATTTTTCGACAGCAGCACAGCCTTACCGTAGACAATATAATTAAAAGCAACTCCCTGGTACAATAGATCAGCCGCTGTCATATCACCGGTTTGCAGCCAGAGCGGTATTTTCTCGTGCTGCTTTAGGCAGGCATAAATATATCCCTTGCACATGTCAATGGTCGTGTTATGGATGGAGTTATTGAGGGCGGAGACCTCCTGCTCCAGCTGTTCCAGCATTTCAAGAGCTTCCGGAATCTTGCCCTGCAGTAGGTAAAGACGGATCAGGGTGAAATTCGCGCAAATAATAATACTGGTCTGCTCCTTTGTCCGTGCCTTATAAATGGCTCTGAAACCATTAAGCTCAGCCCCATCAAAATCACCTGTTTCCAGTGCATACTCAGCCTGGAGCAGATACTCGGAGCCTGTCCCGCAGCCACCCGCAAAGCCCGCGTATGCCGTAAACCGTTGGGCAGCCAGCTGCGCGATTTGAGCAAAGCTCCCCTGATCCCTGAAATAGACATAAAGCAGATGGGGAGAGCCCATCGTAAACTCGTTTTCCCTGCTCATGATAAAGGACTGCTCTCCGTTCAGCAGCCGTAGGATTTCAGCATTATCCTCACCGGAAGGATTTATCACATTGAAGGAAGTAAACCGCTTGAAGATCAAAATTTCCGCCAGGATATGATTTCTATATTCCTCATCCATGTTTTCCATGGTTTCGTAGACTTTTTTCAGACTGTCCAACCGTTTTGCGCAATCCGCGATGGTTTTACCATCTCCCTTGACGATGGAAAGGAGAATATGCTGCAGGTAGGCAAGCGGATACTGGTGAAGCAGCTCTTGGGAGGTATTGTCAAACATTTCAAAGGAACCTTCAAAGCTGGTTAGTTCGTTTCGGATATTTTTGGGGTTATTGAGATGGGCAAGAATCCTCTCAACGTCCCCTGCTTTGTAAAAATAGCCGTAGGCAGTCATAAATTTATGGCAGGAAAGCTCCCATTCACCCAGCTTCAGGTATATATCCCGCAGTTCTTCCTGATTAAAGCGTTCCTTCATACGGAGAAAATCAAGCAGTATATTGTGTATCTTATAGGTCTGTAAGGCTTGGTCATAATACACAAAGGCATTTTCCCTGCTGAGCCTTTTGAGGATTTCCGGGGTCCTTTCCTCACCGGTCACATACAAGGCCTGTTTCGCTGTAAAAACCTCCATGAAGGAAAGCTTTAGCAAAAAGCTCCTGATGGAATCCTCGTAAGTATTAAAAAGCACCTTCTCCACAAGCCTGTCTATGGAATCGTTCATCCCGACAGGAACACCGTTTTCAAAGGCAAGCAGTATCATATAAATCGGAGAAATCCAGCCGTCCGTATAATAACATATTTTTTGTATCTCCGCCTCGGATAGCTTGTCAGTCATCAACCGGCAGTAGGCGTGAACCTCATCCTCGGTGAATCTCAGCTGCTGCTGTGAAATAAGGCCGCAAAGGCCTTTAGCAAACAGCTCCGGGAAATCGATATGGGTCGTATCCCTAGTAATAATCACAATATGCAGATTCTCCAGCTGTTCCATAACAATTCGCGGGAGAAGCCTGCTGATACTGATATCCGGTATGAGATGGAAGTCATCCAGTACCAAAACAGTTTTTTCCGGAAAGGCAATGCCGTTCAGCAGGGTCAATACCTTTTCTGTTTGGGGAGTATCCGCGGGGAATCCCAGTGCCTTTAACTTTGCCGCCGCAGTCTCATCCAGCCGGGCCAGCTGGGAGGTAATATTATTCCAAATAGGAGGTATACTTCCATCCCCTGTATGCAGGAAGGTAATCCAGAGGGGATCATTCCCCTCTTCCTTCAGGAAGCTTCGGACGGCTGTGGTTTTGCCAAAGCCGATAGGAGCTTCAATGACAGTCAGTGGATAATCATATATTTTAGATAAAAATCTATCTAAGTGCTTTCTTCTTAGTAATTCCGTTTTCGTTCCTTTTTTCATAAATGCTCCCTTTACATGAAAAGACTTAAAAGGCATTGTTTTCAGAGCTTTGCGCTCATTATCATGCAATTAATATTATACAGAAAAAAATAACAAAAAAGCCACAAAAAATCGAAAAAATCGACCATATGGGCGATACCGCATTTAAAAAACACCCTATATAATTCGCTTTGGTAATGATTTATCCAATAGCTGGTTATAAGGGAGGGAATAAAATAAGCAGGATTATCAATGTAACAGCAAATGATGATTACACGCTTCTCATTGAGTTCGAGCATGGTAATCAGATACGCTTCAACATGGAAGAGATGGTAAGGAAATTGCCCTATAATGCTATAAGCGATCTGGAAATCTTTAAAAAGTTCCGGGTTGAAGATACAGCCATTTGTTGGGATGCGGATAAGCCCACCCTGATTCCGCTCCGGCTTACGGTGGACAATATCCTTTTTACCATCAGGGGTTAAACACAAGGACTCCATAGTGCTTACAGAAACTGGAACATTTTAATAATGTAGAAATTGAGAACAAAGCACTCTGCTCGAAGCACCCGGATATGAGCGGCCAACCATGATGTCGGTTAGGCTTACGGTGGATAAATATCCTGTTCAAGATCCGGGATTGACGGGTGGAGTTGATCTTGAGGAGGAACAGAGAATGAAAAAACAAGTTAACTGGGCCGCTCACCTGTTGCTGTTCATTTTGGTAACAGTCGCCATGTTCGGCCAGCCCGGGTCAGCCTCGGCAGCAACGGAACAACCACTGAGCTCCCTGCAAGCGGGCGATACGGTGAGTTTCGCCGGTTACACCTGGATCGTGTTGAATCCCAGCACCGGCTACCTGCTAATGCGGAATTTTTATGACGCACGAACGGGAAATAAATGCGCAGAGAAATTTGATATTCAAGGCAGCAACACGTTTAACCCTAATGACTCATATAACATCGCAAGCTTTCTAAATAGAACCAATTACGATGGTGGCTTTTCAGGCACCGGGTTTTACAAATACTTGTCGGACAATTACCCTGCCGATATTTCATTGATCCAGAACCACACCTGGACCACTGGGCCCGAGGGTAGCGAATCGGCGAGCAGCAGTGTGCCCTGTCAGATCGGCCTGCTCAGCTACAGCGAGTACCAACAATATCAAGGAGTTCCAGGTGTGAAAGCGGATACAAACACCGGTTCTTGGTGGTTACGTACTACCTCAGACTCCTACGTCGAAGTCGCCAATTGGGACGGCAGCCGATCCGCCTGCCCCGGCAACTGGACTAACTACGTCCGTCCAGCTTTGTATCTGAATCCTGACATCTTAATATCCGACAGTAATGTCACTACGACTCTGGACACTGCAAGCAGCCTGACAGTGGCTACTTCCACCAACACCCCCACGGCGGGGACAGCATTTAATGTGACGGTGACGGCCAAAGATTCCAATGGGTACACGATGAGCGGTTATACGGGAAGCGTACATTTTAGCAGTACAGATAGCAATGCAGTATTGCCAGCGGATTACACATTCGTGTCTGGAGATAACGGAACTCACACCTTCAGCGGCGGAGCGACGCTTGAGACGGCAGGAACGCAGACGGTGACGGCGACGGATACGGTAACGAACACTATCACCGGTACGAGCGGCAGCCTGACAGTGAACTTCATTTTGTATACTGTGAGCATTGATAGCACGATAGGCGGGAGTATCACCGCCAGTCCGACCTCGGCAACCTTAGGGACAGCTATTACCCTGACTATAACCCCGGATTCTGGAATGCAACTGAGAGCCGGAAGTTTAAAATATAGCGACGGAACAACTGATCACGCAATCAGCGGCACAAGCTTCGCGATACCGGCGACTAATGTCACTGTAACGGCCCAGTTTGAGCCAGTTCCGCCAAGTATGTACACCGTGACTTTCGACTCCCAAGGCGGTAGTGCGGTGTCAAGCCTGTGTAATGTACCCCCCGGTTCCACCATCAGCGCTCCAACCACTCCAACTCAATCCGGATACACCTTCGGAGGATGGTACAAGGAAGCTAACTGTACCAACGCTTGGAATTTCAATAGCGATACAGTGATAAATAATATTACCCTTTATGCGAAATGGACGGCGATACCAGGACCAATTATAACCAGTATCGCACCCACTAGCGGTCCGGAAACTGGAGGAACGTCGATAACGATTACAGGTACGGGGTTTACCGGAGCCACGGCAGTTAACTTTGGCGGCACAGTGGCAACAAGTTATAGCGTCACCACGGACAGCGCGATTATTGCCACTTCCCCGGCAGGAAGCGGAACAGTGGATGTGAGGGTAACAACACCAGGCGGAACGAGCGCAGTCGTTCCAAGTGACCAATTTGCGTACGCTGCCCAGAACCAGGACCAGGCCGCTCCAACAGGGCTGACTGGAATAGCCCCCACTACAACAGACAATAATGACGGAAAAATCACCGGCGTCAGTGACAGCATGGAATACCGACTTCAGGGAGCAACCGATTTTACACCAGTGACATCTTCATCCTTAGAAATCACCGGCTTGGCAGCAGGGACGTATCAAATAAGATATGCAGCAAGAACAGGGTATAATGCGGGGGCTACCGTTGACGTGGTGGTGCCGGCGTATACCACTCCAACCTTTCTCTCTCTGGGTGATTCCATTGCTTATGGAATGAGTGCCGCAGCCGGAAGTGACTACACACATCTTTTCTATAATCATCTTCTATCAGACCCTGCTTATAATCAGCTTGTCTTGAATAATCTAGCCGTATCGGGAGATAAGAGCAGCGATTTATTGCAACGATTATTAACGCCTCAATATAGCACAGCTGTCGGAAATGCCAATGTTATTACCATAAGCATCGGCGGGGATAATTTGCTTTCCCCGGTCATTGCTTCAGTATGTACGGCATTTGGGGTGAACCCTGTCAATAATCCCAATTTAACCACGCAATTGGCGGCGGCTATGGCTGCAAATCCGAACAAAGACGTCATCTTGGCGAGTTTAGCGACTTCGCCAGCCTTAAGTCAAGCTTTGCAGTCCGGTGTTACTCAATTCAGCACAGATTTTCCGCAAATAATTGCTACGGTTAAAACCCTTGCCCCCCAGGCCCAAATTTACGTCCTGAATCTTTACAATCCCTTTAGCCAACAGGATCCACTGTATACAGTTTTTGATCCTCTCATCAAAGGGATCAATCAAGCAATCAGCAATAACGCAGCGGCGGGCTATAAAGTTGCAGATGTCTATACCATGTTTAAAGCAACTCCTGGAGCCGTTAATTTCAACCTGGCGACACTGCAGCTCGATCCACATCCCACAACAGCAGGACATGCAGCAATCTATCAGGCCCTTCTTGACGCTGAATCAGGACAGTCTCCGGCAACCTATTACACTGTCAGTATCGGTTCACTGACAGGGGGAAGCATTACGGCTAATCCAACCAGTGCAACGTCCGGTTCGGCTATTAACTTGACCATAACCCCAGACTCAGGAATGCAGCTAATGCCAGGGACGTTGAAATATAATGATGGAAGAGATCATATCATAACAGGTACCAGCTTTACGATGCCAGCAGCTAATGTTGTCGTATCGGCAGTTTTTGAGGCGGTTCCTAATTCAACACACGAAGGCGGCGGTGGAGGAAGTTTCTCCGGCGGCAGCAGTGCATCAAGCGGAGGAAGCACCGTTACCGGCAGTGTCATCAACGGTACGACCGGAGCAACTGTTTCCAATCTGACAGGAACTGTAACGATCGACAGCAACGGAAATTATGCCGTTTCCATGCAGGCAGCTCAAACTCTATCCTTCCAACAATCTGACGGAACCTCGAGTCCTTTAAGCGATCTGACAAAAGTGAGTTATGTATCAGCAGCAGATTCGTCAGTAGCCGTTTCTGCGGATGGAACCATTAATTTTGCCAACCTAGCCAAAGGAACGGACAATCAATATAAGATTACCTATGATTTAGGCAATGGACAAACAATTACACTAGGAACCTTGGAAATCACAGTTTCGAGTAGTGGGACTGTCAGTTTAAAATGCACCTTAATTGACCCCTATGGTATTATCACGGATGCGGCAACTGGTAAGCCTGTTGTTGGAACAAAGGTTACCTTGTACTATGCAAATACAGAACGCAATAAGACCAATGGCAAAACTCCCGACACTGTCGTAACCTTACAGGGCATTGATGGATTTAAGCCCAATAACAACCAGAATCCGCAGACAAGTGATGCGAAGGGTGCTTATGGTTTTATGGTCTTCCCAGATACGGATTACTATATTGTAGCTTCCAAGGAGGGATATGAATCATATACAAGTCCGACTATTTCCGTAGGGCAAGATATCGTTCATTGGGATTTTGAAATGAACACACCCATTAACGGAGTCAACCGACTGGCGGGCCAGAACCAGGTCGATACTGCCTTGGCCATCGCCAAAGCAAACTATACAGGAACACTTTCCAACGTAGTCCTAGCCACCGCCGGCAATTATCCGGATGCCTTAGCCGGAAGTGTCCTAGCTTACAAGCTCAATGCCCCGATCCTACTCGTTGGAAGTTCGGAGGCCGATCAAGCAAAAGTCTTAGACTATATGAAGTCAAACCTTGCCACGTCAGGAAACGTTTATATCTTAGGTGGAACAGCCGTGGTTAGCGCTGATATGGAAGCCAAAATCAAAGCAGATGGTTTCAGCCAGATCAGCCGCCTGGGCGGAACGGACCGCTATAAAACTTCGGTCAAAATAGCCGATCAATTACAGGTCAAGAGCGGAACACCGATTGTTCTGGCCTTCGGAGAAAACTATCCGGACGCTTTATCCATCAGCAGTGTGGCTGCGGAAAGTCAGTACCCTATCCTTTTAGTTCAAAAAGACGAAATCAGTGATGTAGTCAAGAATGAAATAGCGGCCATTAAACCCAGTAAAGTTTATATCATCGGAGGAGAAGGGGTTATCAGCTCAGCGGTTGAAAGTCAAGTAGAACAGATCACCTCTTTAGACAAAACAAATATCATAAGAATTGCCGGGCAGGATCGCTACGATACCTCCCTGGCCGTCGCCCAATACTTTAACTTAGCTGGGCAAAGTGTCTGTATCGCTACCGGCAATAATTTCCCGGATGCGTTGGCTGGAAGTGTCTATGCTGCTAATCATAATACCTCAATTGTTCTGGCAGATGGCAGCTTGTCCGATCAAGTCGTGAATTATTTGAAAGGCAAGAAACTGACTGGAGTGACAATATTTGGGGGAGAGGCTGTCGTGAGGAAAGGAATTGAACAGCAGCTTAGTCAGTTGATAGGAAACTAGGAAAGTATTTTGGTACCATCAGTGTCTGCTTATACCGTTATCGCTGGGCGGAATTTCGGAAAACAAAAAGCGGCATTAAACTTCATCTCGCTTTAAAGTTTGATGGGGATTCTTACCCGAATAAATCAATCATTACCCCGGCGAAAAGGGCAGACCGCCGGATTTAATCACATCGCGATTTGGTTTCACCATTTTAAGACGTACGGGTCTGGCGGCAATCGTCGGATAATTTTGATCGGTGCCTGCGGCTATCAGCCGCAATGGATAGACCTTGGTCAAATTCTCGATTCCGCACCCGCAGCCGCATAATAGATCAAAGACAGATAGATGTGTTTGCTAAGGGGTTGAATGATGAACTATTGCATAGAAATTATAATGGACAGAGCTGGGATCAATGGCGTTCGCTGGGAGGCCCCAGTGTATGAAATTCGGGGTTTTATAAAGCTTTTGCCAGACATCTCTTTCTGCTGAAATCTGAGTTAACAACACTGGTTTGAAATATGTTTTCGTTGACAGGGAATCATTGAAAACTGTTTAGCTACAATAAAACAATTTTGGGTCGTGGGTTTGAATAAGTGAGCTTCACCACATCCGCTCACCGCAGCATTCTGAGGCTCGCCCACTCGCGCCTACGGGAGCTACCTTCAGCGGATAAGTCTTCTTTGGAGATTCCCGCTTCGGCGAAAGTGTCCGCCGGACACTTTCGTGCTAAACCTCAGGGTAGTACCTGATGTAAACCAGGCTCCGCATTCCCCGCAGTCGCTTGTGGGCTTATACCGCCTCTCCATGCAATGGGTTCGCTCCTGTGGACGAATCTGCCCTGGCTTTCGGGTCTGGGTTTGTTTAAGCATGGTTCGCCTCATGCCGCTTCCACAGCGGCACCTGTCTGCTGTTTTTATGATTTTAAAAAGGCTAAAAGCATGCTATTGCTTTTAGCCTTTTTAAGCTTTGTGAAATAACAGTTCCTGATATTTGTCTAAGACTTCATCGAGGGCTCGACTCGCCTTTATTACTTCAGGATCTGTATATGCCCTTCCTTCTTTCATCTTTACCAGATTTAACCGTAATCCTTCAATTTGCTTGATTAATTCATCAAATGTTTCGGACACTTCTTTCCTCCTTTTTAATACTAATCAGAAAGTATAACTTTTCGTTGTATACTGCGAGATGACTAATACGTGCGAAGACAGTGTCTTCGTGGGCACCAGCCAAGTTTTCTAAATAGGCATTTGATCTCTAGTCTAATAATATCGACAATTAATCTGTTTTACTAGAGATATTTTAGAGAAAAAAGAACTATTCAGTGACCTGAATAGTTCTTTCTGCATTAATCGACAACTACTGTCAAAAAGATAATATTTTCTTTAATTCCATAGCGGCTGAATAGATATTCTCTTGCCCTAAAATGGCGGATACCACGGAAACTCCGTCCACCCCGGCGGCTCTGACTAAGGGCAGGTTTGTGGTTCCAATACCGCCGATGGCCACAACAGGTATGGAGACGGAGTGCTTAATAACTTCCAATTGCTTTAGGCTTACATCGGTTGCATCAGTTTTGGTTGCCGTAGTAAAAATTGCACCGACACCTAAATAATCGGCACCCTGCTGTTCAGCAAGAAGAGCCTCTTCCAAAGTACTTGCCGAGACCCCAATAATTTTATCCGGGCCTAACAACTCTCTTGCTTTGACCATAGGCAGATCATCCTGACCTACATGTAAGCCATCGGCGTCAATTGCCAGGGCGATATCAAGGCGATCATTGATAATCAGGGGAATTTGATATCGAGAGGTAATCTCCTTAACTTTTTCTGCCAGCTGCAAAAATTCTTTGGTGGAAACTGATTTTTCCCGAAGCTGGACCAGAGTGACCCCGCCCTGAATAGCCTGTTCAATACTTTCTGCTAAATCTCGATTTCCCAGTTGTTTCCGGTCGGTAACCAAGTACAAAGTATAATCAACAGCTGCTTTATTCATAACGAATTCTTCCTTCTTTCGCCAGGATTTCCGGAGTCAAATTGTAAATTCCGTCCATCAGCCTTGCTCTGAATGTTCCGATTCCCTCTCCGGGTCGCAGAGAAGCATAAGCGAATTCTCCGGCCAGACCCATACTTATAATTCCGGCAACAGCTCCTGTAAAATAATCCTTGTCGGCGCCGCAAAAAGTACCAATAAGAGAAGTGGTCATACAGCCTGTACCGGTAACGTCTGCGAGGATTCGATGCCCGTTGTCCAACAGGCAAACCCTGGTCCCATCGGAAACCACATCGGTTTTCCCGGTAATGGCAATGACTGAACCTAACTCAGAAGCCAGCTTTTGAGCAACAACCGAACTATCCTCTTCATCAGCAAGAGAATCTACGCCTTTAATGGCTACCTCTAAACCTGCTAAAACTTTGATTTCGGACATATTCCCTCGAATAACCTCAGGCTTTAACTCCTTAATCAGCTTTTCAGCGGTATTGGTTCTCAATTGAGTGGCACCAACCCCTACAGGGTCAAGAATGACGGGCACCCCTAATTCCTTGGCCCGTATTCCTGCCGATAACATGCTTTCAATAGTCCGAGCATTAAGGGTTCCAATATTAAGAACTAAAGCAGAAGCGAAGCCAACCATTTCTGCGACTTCTTCCTTGTCGTCCGCCATAACCGGAGACCCTCCGATGGCCAGGACAATATTTGCACAATCGTTCACGGTAACGTAATTGGTTATGTGGTGAATCAGGGGACTTTTTTCTTTAACGGCACTTAAGCTTTTGAAGATTTGCTCACGAATTTCCATTTTTCAGTAAACCTCCCTATTATAAAGTGGATAATACTGATGATCACCATGACGGGGATTGTAGCTCCCATGATGAAATCGTAGTTTATGAATTGATAGTATAATACAGTACCTGCGGCACATAGCAAAAGGGATTCCCAATTTGCCAAAAGATCCGGTTGGATCTTCTTTTGGTTTAATAAAAAGTAATCTGTCAAAAGGATGGCAAACAAAGGAGCAAAAACTGAGCCAATGGCGTAAAGAAAACTCTCATATTCTTCAATATTTACCACAACCGCAATTCCTGTTCCAATAGCTGTCATAACTAAGGCAATCACTTTCTCATTAAATCGGGGAAAAATATTCAAGAAGGATACCCCGGCGGAATAGGCATCTAAGAAAGTAGTTGTCACTGTAGACAAAACAATGATTCCTAAGGCCACCAAGCCCAGATTGGCAGCTAATAACATAGCTGAAGGATCTGCGTCGGAAGCAATGATTCCAGCTCCCAAACCAATAATATACATCCAGCTGCTGCCGACAAAATAACCCAGCCAGCTGCCCCAGGCTCCGCTTCTCCTGGTCTTAGCGAAGCGTGTATAGTCTGCAATCAGCGGCAGCCATGACAAAGGCATGACGACTGCAAGTTCAACAGCCGAACCAAAGGACATCTCTCCTGCTCCGAATCCTGAGAACAGCTCCTGGCTGCCGGCGATTATACTGCTTAAAACAAGAGTCAGCAAAAACAAGAGCACAACGGCAACATAGTTTAACTTTTTCCAGCCGCTGTCTTTCCCCAGCCACAGCCAGAGCATAATTAAGATACCAATAAGCAGGCTCCATACTGTGAGATGATCAAAGGACCAGAGGGTTTTGCTGATCTGGTTGACGGAACGGGCGCCAACAATAATCATGACTGCCGTCCAGCCCAGCAATTGCAAAACATTTAGGATCGAGAAAAAATACGATCCATATTGTCCAAAGGAAATACGAGTGGACTCCAAAGCAGCTATTCTTGCTTCAGTGCCAATGATTCCTCCTAATACCAAGATGGTGGTCCCAACCAGGTGACCCAATAGGATAGCTAAAACCCCCATTTTAAATCCTAAAGGAGCCAGCAAACCACCGGTTAATATTTCTGCCACTGAGATCGAGGCTCCAAACCATAAGGTTGCAAAATTAAACATACTTAAATTATTCTTTGCTAAATTCACTCAATCAGTCCCGCCTTTTTATAAAGTGTATAAAAGTGATGGGTTGGCCCCACACCTTTGCCTATGGCTAAAGAATGTTCTATGGCAACGGTGATATAATCTTTGGCTAAGGCAATAGCTTCTTTAAGATCATGCCCTAAGGCCAAGTTGGATGCTATAGCCGATGAGAGGGTACACCCTGTTCCATGGGTATTCTTCGTGGCAATTCTTGGGGAGGGATAATAGCTGAATTCCTGACCGTCATAGAGCACATCGATGGAATCCTCTTCTAAGTGCCCTCCCTTGAGGAGTACATTCTTGGCTCCCATCTGATAAATCTCCCTAGCTGCTTCTTCCATCTCAGGGATGGTTTTAATCCTGAGACTGGTTATAACTTCTGCCTCAGGAATATTGGGAGTAACCACTAAAGCCAGGGGCAGCAATTCCTTGACCAGAGTTGTTTCCGCCTTTTGATTCAACAAGTGATAGCCGCTTTTGGATACCATGACAGGGTCTAAGACAACCATTTGCGGCTGATAGCGTCTCAGCTCTTCGGCAATGGTTTGGATAATCTCTACTTGAGAAACCATGCCTATTTTTACCCCGTCAACTTCTATATCGTCAAAAATCGCCTTAATCTGCTTGGCAATCACCTCTCGGGAGATATCCTGAACTGCGAACACCCCTTGGGTATTTTGAGCGGTAACTGCCGTTATGACGCTCATCCCAAAAACCCCGTGGGCAGAGAAGGTTTTCAGATCCGCTTGAATTCCTGCTCCTCCACTGCAATCTGAGCCAGCGATAGTAAGTACCTTTTTCATATTGCACCTCCTACAATTTAAAATAATGTGATTGAAATAAAGAAGAGCACAAATCCAGAATAAGATTTGTGCTCCTTCAATGCTAAAAGAGTAAACTGCTTACCTACGCTGGCATTATCCAGATCAGGTTAAAGGGTCTCAGACTTCGTAGGGTCTAAATCTCAGCCGGCCTTTCCAGCCCCCCTGCCCAAATATGATATTGTAATTAAACTATCATGAGAAAAGGCTAAAGTCAATGGTCAATAACCTTTTGCAAAGGATAGGATAGTTCATCCAAACTATTCAGGTTCCGGTTCAATTTGATTACCTGAATAAATATGGGAACTAATTGAGGATCAAATTGAATTCCCCGATTTTTATTGAGTTCTTGAAAAGCTTGCTCCTGGCTGAGAGCCCTCCGGTAGGGACGATTGCTTGTCATGGCATCATAGGCATCCGCTATTGCCAAAATCCGGCACTCTAAGGGGATTGACTCTTCTTTCAGTCCCAAGGGATAGCCCTGACCATTCCACCATTCGTGGTGTCTCAATATGCAGTCGGCGATAGGTAAAAGATCCGGAGCAGATTGAGCAATACGATGGCCTATTTCACTATGCCGCTGCATTTCTTTAAATTCTTCGGCATTCAGACGTCCTGGCTTAAACAGTATGCGATCAGGTATGCCAACCTTGCCAATATCATGAAATTTTGCCAAAAGGCGCAAATCCGCCAGGGTCCTTTCCGATAAATTCAGGGCCGCTCCCAATGCCATCACTAAATCCTGCAGCCGGTCTGCATGCCCTTCCGTAATAAAATCTCTGGCCTCCAAAGCTTTCATCATAGCTTGTACGATAGCGCTGCGTGTACTTTTACTGTGGTGCAATTTTTCCCGGTACATACCATCATCCGCTTCTTTAAACACTTTGCTGATATCCACCCGGGTTTTTTCACTAACAGCAAAACCCATGGAAAGACTCAAAGGAAACTCTTCATTTTCTTGATTATAGTTTTCAACGGCTCGGCGAATCCTTTGACAAGCTTGTTCGACAACGGCTAATTCACTTTTGGGCAAGATAACGGCAAACTCATCCCCGCCGATTCTAAAGATTAGATCCTCTCCCCTAAAGCACTTTTTAATGAGGCCGGCCGTTAGTTTAAGAAGTTTATCTCCCGTGCTGTGGCCTAGGGTATCGTTAACCAGTTTGAGACCATTAACATCACACACTATTATCCCAACAGGAGCAGAATCGGTTCCTTCCAGAAGCTTTGTCTTCTCTTCAAAATAAGCGCGATTATATAAGTCGGTTAAACCGTCATGAAAACTCATATGTTCCAGTTTTTCTTGAAATTGCTTGCGTTCCGTAATATCTTCGCCTATACTGGCGACTCCGGAGACACTGCCCTCTGCATCAAAGAGAACAGTATGATTCCAATGCACATAAAGGGTTTGTCCTCCCTTTGTTTGGATGGGATAAATATTATGCACGGAAATATCTCCGCTGCTTAACACATCTTGAAACCAGGCCCTGGCACTTTTTTGAAGTTTTAAAGGCACAAACAATTCAAAAAAGTTATGGCCAACCACTTCATCCCGCCGATATCCCGTCAGGCTGAGTATAAAATCATTACAGAATATAATTCTCCCGTCCTTATTAATAATTCCTGTGATCAGCTCTACATTTTCCAGCATGGAGCGAAAACGTCGTTCCGATTCACGCAGCAATATTTCTTTGGATTGAAGTTTTTCATAATTAGACCTTAGTTCTTCTTCGACAGCTGCCAGTTCTTCATAACTGCTCTCCAAATCCTCCTGAACTATCATCTTCTTGATGATTTCTTGCTTTAGTTCCGCTTTAGAGCCTTCCAATTGGTGAAAGTACTCTTGAAGTTCCCTCGTCATCCTGTTAAAGTTAACTGCCAAGGACTCAACTTCAATGACTGGGCTGCCAAATTGATGATAAGTGCCATGAGAAAATAAATTCTCATTAAGCTGAGTCGTAAACCTGGCTAGATTCGTCAAAGGCAGGACCAGCCAACGCCTCATAAGGACTACTAAAACAAATCCTAAACATACGGTTATGATGACAAAATTGATGGGCAAATAATACAGCTGATTAGATACATAGGATGCCGGAACTGTAACGCCTAAGGACCACTCGCTGCCCGGTATTGGCGCGTAAGCAAGATATTTATCTCCATCTTGAAAGGTATTCTTAGTGAAACCGGTTTCACCCTCAATCATTTTGTTAATAGTATCTTTATAATCTGAAAATGAGCGATTATACATCCGCCCATTATAGCTCATAATAAATTCTTCATTAGGATGAGTAATCATCAGCCCATCTTTTTGAACGATAAACGCCTTACCAATTCCACTTCCTTTTGAAGAAACAAGATTTGTCAGCTCCGATAAATCAATACAGCCGCCAAAAAGAGCAACGACCTCGTTTCCTTTCTGAATGGGAACAGCAATAACGATGACATGGCTGCCATTCGCCTTCGAGTACAGAGGATCTGAAATAACAGGTTTCCCAGTTGTCATGACTTTTTTAAAATAATCACGGTCACTAATATTGCCTTTCAAGCCGGTATTCTCCAGGTAATTCCCCTTGCCGTCAGCATAAAAAAATTCTTCAAATTCCTTATTACGCTGGATTTCGCTGCTCATATACGCCAGGATCATGTCTTGATCCCCTCTATCCATGAAAGGCATATGGGCCATGATCTCAACTTCCGTTTTGTGAGCATTTAACCACAATCCCACTTCAGAGCTCAGGGATCCCGTAAGCGATGTGATATGGGTTTCCAAATTGTTCTTTAAGACTACTTGTGTTTTATAAGCAGCTAAAAATGACAGTCCGCCCAGGCCAAAGGTTAAAGCCACAATTATAAAAGCTGTCACATGAATCTTAAATTTCTTCATTCTTTCTCCCATATATCTATTCAATCTTCCTTTAATAAAAAATTCAACTTAAAATTATAAGGTTCGATTTATAAGCACAAAACTCCTCTATATTAGAGTTCAATAAGGATATTTATTTTTAACTAAAAAAGGAATCCGAAAGCGTTGCCTAAACTTTCATCATCTTTTGTGCTGCAACAGCGGCATGAGAAAATGTACAAAATTTTGTCCCCTCAATGTGCTATTCTATTCTCATGACATATTCTGCTTAGGAGGCATTACCATGACAGAACCTTTTTCCCTGGAATTAATCCTCATCATACTTGCAGCCATAACGATTATCCTGCTGATCATCTTATTAAGCCGCGTTGCCCGCAATCCCTTAAAGAATTTCGAGAGTCAATTTGCCGGGCTGGAAAAGAATCTTGAACGGAATGAACGCCTTGTTAACGGAGAAATTGCCAAGAATCGAGAGGAATGGTCCTCAAACTCCCGGCAAATGCGGGAGGAAGTAAATCAATCCGTTCGCTTATTTAACGATTCCGTTCTGGCTCGAATGTCGGAAATCGCCAATCTCCAGCGCAACCAATTAGATATTTTTGCCGCTCAGCTAGGTGACCTGGCCAAAACCAATAATCTGAAACTGGAGCAGATGCGCAATACCATTGAAGAACGCCTTCTCTTACTCCAAAAGGATAATAGTCATAAATTAGACTTGATGCGCGCTACCGTTGACGAAAAACTAAGCGCTACTCTTGAGCAGCGCTTAGGAGAATCCTTTAAATTAGTCAGTGAACGATTAGACGCCGTCCACAAAGGGCTGGGTGAAATGCAGACCCTGGCCTCGGGAGTGGGAGATTTAAAAAAAGTACTGACCAACGTGAAAACCCGGGGGGTTTGGGGGGAAATACAGCTGGGAAACCTGTTAGAGCAAATACTTACTCCCGAACAATATGCCTGTAATGTAGCCACTAAAGCCGGAAGCAATGATCGGGTGGAATTTGCCATTAAACTGCCGGCTCGGGATGGACAGAACAATACTATCTGGCTCCCTATTGATGCCAAATTTCCTATGGAAGATTATGAAAGACTGGTGGAAGCTCAGGATCAGCTTGACCACCTGGGTATTGAGGAGTTTGGCAAATCCTTGGAAACCAGAATTAAGCACGAAGGAAAAACCATTCATGACAAGTATATCGACCCTCCCAACACCACTGATTTCGGAATTTTGTTTTTGCCTGTGGAAGGGCTCTATGCAGAGGTTTTACGCCGTCCCGGTCTTTGCGAACTCCTGCAGAGAGAGTACAAAGTCATCATTACCGGCCCCACCACCCTGGCAGCGCTCCTTAATAGCCTGCAAATGGGCTTTAAAACTTTGGCCATTGAAAAGCGCTCCAGTGAAGTATGGGATTTACTGGGCGCCGTCAAAACGGAGTTCGGGAAGTTTGTTGATATCTTAGAAAAAACTCAGAAAAAACTTCAAGAGGCCAGTAATACCATTGACACTGCCACCCGAAAGAGCCGTACTATTGCCCGCAAACTTAAAGATGTCCAAACTCTTCCCGCCCAGGAAGCGGCATTTATGTTGGAGAATGAGCCTGAACACGGCGAGTAAAGGTCCTATCCCAAAGTTTGTGGTAAAAGCCCGGATACTGAATAAGCTCTGAGTGTTTGCCTCGTTCCACCACCCGCCCCTGGTCCAGGACGATAATTTCATCCATACTCTCTAAGCCGGCCAAGTGATGGGTTATGACCAGGGTGGTTCGTCCTTCCATAAGTCTATCCACCTCTGCCATAACTTCCGCTTCGGTAATTGGATCCAGCCCTTCCATGGCTTCATCCAAAATCAGAATGGGAGCGTTTTTCAGAAACACGCGAGCGATGGCTAAGCGCTGCCGCTGCCCACCGGAAAGTTTGAATCCCCCTTCCCCAACAAAGCTCTCATATCCTTTGGGCAGAGTCTGAATAAAATCGTGGAGTTTAGCCCTCTTACAGGCCAGGACCAGTTCTTCATCACCGGCCTCAGGCTTCGCCAGCAAGAGATTCTCACGAATGGTGGCATTAAAAATGTGGGTTCGTTGGGTTACAACTCCAATTAAACTACAGGCTTCGTCCTGACTATAGTCGCGGATAGAATGTCCGCCTAATTCAATCCGGCCCTCATTATAGTCCCAAAAGCGCAGGAGGAGGTTTACCACGCTAGTCTTCCCAGCGCCGCTGGCACCCACAATCCCTACTTTACCCTGCCGGGGAATGGAAAATGATACATGATCTAAAGCCCACGGTGCCTTCTCATCATACTTAAAACAGACGTCATGAAAAGCGAGACTCATTTCTTGGGGGTTCACTGTCAACGATGCCTGATCCTTCACTGCAGGCTCTGCCTCCAGCATCTCCAGCAAGCGGTTGGCAGCTGCGCGGCTTTCCTCTAAATGATGAGGAACCAGAGCTAGTGGAAACAGTGCTTCAAAACTGCTTAATGTCCCAAGAGCCAACATCCCTAAATTGACCCCGCTCAATCTTCCTTTTTCAACAAGGACTATTCCTAAAATAAGCACGAGGACCATGCTTAAATTAGCGGCCATTCCTGTTATGGCCGAGGACAAGGCAGACAGCCAAGCGCTTCGGCGCTGCTCCTTTCTTAATTGTTCATTAATCTCCCGAACATCCTTCAAGTAGGATTCAGCTTGCCCATAAGCTATCAGTTCGGTGATTCCCATAAGTCCATCGGCAACCCTAACCATTAGCTTTGCTTTTAGGGCAATGACCCGCCCCCCTATTCCTTTGCTCAGAATATGAAAGATCCATGGAATGATCAGTCCTGCCATGAGAAAACCGGCTGCCAGAATGGCTGAAAACCTTAAATCAAAACGAGCTAAGAAAAGTCCATAGCCGGTGAGTACCAGTACCGCCACAAGAGGAGGGGCCAAAACCCTGAGAAAGAGGTTCTGCTGGGTTTCTACATCAGCCACAATCCGTCTTAATAAATCCGCACTGCGCAGGTTCCGCAGCCGGGCAGGGGCCAAAGGCTCTATACTTTGATAGAACTTCACTCTTATTTCACTTAAGATTCGAAATGTCACATCGTGGGAAACATAGCGTTCCACGTAGCGGGAAACTGCCCGGGTAATACCAAAGAAACGAACCCCGACAATGGTAACCATCAGGTCCAGAACCGGAGGGTGCAGAGCGGCACGAGCCAAGAGATAAGCCGCTGTGGCCATTAAGCCGATATGGCTGGTAACTGTCAGGGTACTTAAAAGCAAAGCCAGAAAGACTCGCCGCCAATGGGGCAATAGCATAGGGATCAGCCAGGTTTTACCTTTCATCCAGTTTCACCTCGGTATTGCTGCAACAAGCGTAAATAGAGTCCCCGCCCTTTCAGCAAATCTTCATGGGTTCCTTCTTCCAGAATCTGCCCTTGATCCAAGACCAGAATTCGTTGAGCCTGAAACACCGTGTCCAGCCGATGGGCAACTATTAAAGCGGTCCTTCCTCTCAACAGCCGTTTCAGGGCTTCCTGGATTAATGACTCACTTTCCAAATCCAAATTTGAGGTTGCTTCATCTAAAATGAGGATTGGGGCATCTTTCAAAAAGGCCCTGGCCAGGGCAATCCTCTGGGCCTGGCCGCCGCTTAATCCCGCACCTTCTTCTCCCAGATAGGTTTCGTATCCGTCAGGAAGTTTCATGATGAAATCATGGGCTGAAGCTTCTTCCGCCGCCCGTTTTACCTCTGCCAGTGTAGCAGCAGGCCTGCCAAAACGAATATTGTCAGCAATAGTTCCTGCAAAGAGATGAGGATTTTGGGGTACATAGGCAATCTGCTCCCGCCAGGTTTCCAGATTCATGGTCTTAAGGTCGGCCCCATTAACCTCTATTTCCCCTGAGGCAGGATTAATAAATCCCAGCAAAAGCTGAGCAACAGAGGTTTTACCCGCTCCGCTTGGACCAACCAGAGCAATCTGTTCACCGGGAGTCAAGGTAAAATTAATGTCCTTTAAAGCCGAAGGTTCCCCTGTTTGATAAACCAGATTTACATTGCGAAAAGTGATGCTGTGGTTAGATGCTATAATCGGATTAGTCCTTAGGCCCGGTTCAGTCTGCAGGGGATAATCTAAAATCTCAAAGATTCGCTCTGCAGCGTTTTTCCCGGACAAACCGGCATGAAAGTTTAAGCCTAGGGTTCTTAGAGGAGTATAAAACTCCGGTGCCAGCAGTAAGAGAAATAACCCCGCAGAAAAGGTCAGGGTTCCGTTAACCAGCCTTAAGCCGATGGTCACCGCTACCAGGGCCGTGCTGATAGTTGCCAGGAATTCCAGCATCAGAGCGGACAGGAAAGCGACCCTTAAAACACTCAAGGTGGATTTTCGAAAGGAATCGCTGACTTTTTGGATAACTCTTGTCTGATCCTTTGACCTGCCAAATACTTTAAGGGTGGGCAAGCCTTTTAAAACATCCAAAAAATGTGCACTCATCCAGCTTAAGTTTTGCCACTGCTGAAGGGATTTTTTTTCCGCCAGTTTCCCAATTAAAATCATAAAGATGGGAATAAGGGGACCGGTTGCTAAGAGAATCAATCCGGATTTCCAGTCCCGGGGAAAGACGAAGACCAGGATTAACAAGGGTATCCCCGCTGCTAACAGGAGCTGGGGCAGATACTTGGCAAAGTAATCCTCCAGAGAGTCTATCCCCTCCGTCACTGTGGTGATTAATTCTCCGGCCCGCTCTCCCCGGGCATAGATGGGACCCAAGGATACAATATGTTTTAACAATTCCCCCCGCAGGTTCAGCTTGATCAAGGAAGCGGCCTCAAAGGCAGATATTTCACTGGCCCATTGCAAAACAGCGCGCAGCCCGATAATCAGCAGTATCATACCCAGAGAATTCCAAGTATCCTTCAGCATAGCTCCTTCTAAGAAAACCATGGCTGCAACTCTGGAAAAAAACCAGGCTTGAGCAACTGCCAACAGGGCAATCCCTATACTCAGAGCTATGGAAAGGATGAGAAATTTCCAAACAGGTTTGCTTTCTCTCATTAAGCGCTTATCGAACATAAGTCTCACCTCCTACGATCAAGACACACATAAAATAAAGGGCAAGAATTATCTTGCCCTTTGATTATATCTCAAATTCTTGATCTTAATAGTGCAGATTTTTTTCGGTAACTCTGTTGCGGAAGACCCAATAGGTCCAGCCCTGATAGAGAAGGACAATGGGAACCATAACGATTGCCACTATGGTCATAATCTTCAGGGTGTAGGGGCTGGATGAGGCATTATAGATGGTCAGGCTCCAGTCCATGTTGAGACTGGAAATCATAACCCGGGGGAAAAGTCCCCAGAATAAGGATAGGGTGAACAAGAGAATTGTGAGCCCATTTGTGATGAATGCCCAGCCGGCCTTGCCGGAGCGCAATAAGATGGCTGCCAGGATAAGGGTTACCCCTGAAGCAAGTAAGGTTATGCCTGCACCCAGGCTGGCAAAAAGATCTGTTTGTAAATAGGTTAATACTGCAAAGAGCAGAACGACAGGTATTGCTGCTAAGCCAATCTTTTGCCCAGCTGCCGAGGACCGCTCCGCCATAGTTCCTGTGGTCTTCAGGCTGAGGAACAGAGCGCCGTGGAGCATGAAGACCAGGAGTGTTGTTAATCCTCCTACGATAGTGTATGGCGAAAGAAGATCAAAGAAGGTTCCCGCATATTGCATCTTGGCGTCAATAGGCACTCCTTTGATTAAATTGGTCATAGCGACGCCCCAAAGAATGGACAGTAACAAGCTTCCTGTGAATATAACCCAATCCCACGTCGATCTCCAGCGAGGACTTGCATCGCTGCTGCGGTATTCAAAAGCGACTCCGCGAATGATTAAAGAAAATAAGACTAGAAATAGGGCCAGAAAAAACCCGCTGAACAGCGTAGCGTACCAATTAGGGAAGGCTGCAAACATAGCTCCCCCTGCGGTTATCAACCAAACTTCATTCCCATCCCAATGAGGACCAATGGTGTTAATAACCACCCGCCGTTCCTGATCATTTCTACCCAGGAAGGGCAGCAATATCCCTACTCCAAAATCGAACCCTTCCAGAAAAAAGAACCCGACAAACAACACTGCAATGAGGATAAACCAGAGGATGTTTAAGTCCATAATGACGCCCCCCTAACTCCGCCTTTCAGGTTTTCTTCCTTATTGACCTCTTCCGGTCCTTTTTTAATATATTTTACCATCAGGTAAACTTCCGCTATGGCTAAGACCAGGTAAACCAGCAAAAAGCCGATAAAAGCAATGGTCATTGAAACCAATGATACGCTGGTGGATAAACCTAAATCCACTTGCTGTAATCCATAAACGATCCAAGGCTGCCGTCCCACTTCAGCTAAGAACCATCCTGCCGTATTGGCGATATAGGGAACAGGAATCGTCCACAACATTAGCTTCAGGAACCAAGCCTTTTGCTCGTAAGCCTTTGTTTTATAGAAATAAATGCCCAGCACTGACATTAATACTAGCCAGAGCCCTGCTGTCAGCATGATTCGAAAACTCCAGAACAAGGATGTTACCGGCGGAACATAGTTTCCCGGCCCATACTCTTGAACCGCTGCCTCTTGCAGTTCATGAATGCCCTTAACCTCACCTGTAAAGCTATTATAAGAGAGAAAGCTTAACAAGGCTGGAATTTTGATTTCAATGTTATTTTTCTGCTCTTTCTCGTCAATAGAGGCGTATAGGGATAAACCGGCGGGATTTTCAGTCTCCCAATGGGCCTCGGCTGCCGCCATCTTCATTGGCTGAGATTTGACAAGATGCATTCCCTGCAAATGTCCGATGCCTGCCACGCCTAAGGTACTGATCAGTCCAAAAATAACAGCGATTTGAAAGGATCGTTTGAAAAGGTCCGGATGGTTCTTTTTCAGTAAATGATAAGCGCTGACACCCATGACAAAGAATGCCGCTGTCACAAAGCCGCTAAGTACAGTATGAGGGAATTGATAAATGACATGAGGATTGGTAATTATGGCGAGAAAATCCGTCATTTCTGCACGGCCATTGCGCAAGGCATAACCAACAGGTTCCTGCATGAAGGAATTTGCTACTAAAATAAAAAACGCAGATATATTCGAAGAAATTGCTACAATCCAAATGGCTGTAAGATGAATTTTCTTGGATAACTTATCCCAGCCAAACACCCACAGTCCTAAAAAAGTTGACTCCAGAAAAAAGGCGACTAAAGCCTCCATGGCTAAGGGAGCACCAAAGATATCCCCTACGAAGCGGGAATACTCAGACCAGTTCATACCAAACTGAAACTCCTGAGTTAAACCGGTGACCACACCTATGGCAAAATTGATCAAAAATAATTTTCCCCAAAACTTAGTCATTTTTTTGTAAGTTTCATTGCCGCTCTTAACATACCAGGTCTCCATCATAGCAACGAGAACCCCTAACCCCAGGGTTAGCGGCACAAACATAAAATGGTAAAAGGTCGTCATGGCAAATTGCAGTCTGGA
The DNA here is from genome assembly GCF_000235605.1 of Desulfosporosinus orientis DSM 765. Lineage (GTDB taxonomy): Bacteria > Bacillota > Desulfitobacteriia > Desulfitobacteriales > Desulfitobacteriaceae > Desulfosporosinus > Desulfosporosinus orientis. Next base: position 2,095,678 of record NC_016584.1, on the reverse strand, counting down.
TAAAATAAGTTCGGTCATTATTACACCTCCAATAAATTAAAATAAGTACTAAGAACCTTTCCCTAAGTCACCACTATCCACCTCTCTTCTTCTCTCCTCTGAGTTTATCTTGTCAATATTTCTGCAAAATATATGATAATAACTTTAGTATTATTTATTATTATATTAATTACTATATAGTTAGTCAACTAATATTTTAACGACTTTAAGATATTTTATGTCGATTCATTGTAGAGGTTTTCTTCGCCATTTTCTGATAACTCGATAACTTTCAGTTATAAAGCAACTCCGCTAAATAAAAAATGAGCTAAAAAAGGGCCTGTTCAGGGCATAAAAAAGTAGGGTATCTTCATTAGAAAATACATCCGTAGACTTATAAACCTAAAGATAGACCAAACATGGCAGAACAAGGTCAGAAGGCTTATGGCAAATATTAAATTACATATTTTATTTTTTCTTAGTTTATTTTCCTTGTTTCTAACAAACTATAAAGGTAAGAAGAAATCATTAATTCATGCCCGAAAGGAGAAAGATGTATGAAACTATGGAAAATAATCAAAATTGCTTGTCGTGAGGATACTATAATGTTAGGGGTAATAAGTGGTTTAATGGGTACCTTAGCTATGGACATTGCTAACCTATTTTTGTATAAAATCCATTTTTCTGAAGCACTATGGGGTCATTTCGCTGGTTCAATTTTTATTCCTGCCCGTCAAACAAAAAAACCCCAAAACTTTCTCCTAGGCCAAATTGAACATCTAATAACAGGTGGGATATTAGGCATACCTTTAGCTTATGTATTAAAAATAACTAAAAAATACCCTAAACTAAAAGGATGTGGCTATGGACTAGCAACTTGGGGCCTTTTATATAACATATTTGCTAAAGCAAAATTATATAGCATAAAACATCATACTTCTATAAGCTATTACTCAACACTTATACAAAATACGATATTTGGAGTCGTTGCCGCCCAATCAATCGTTTCATTAGGCGGAGAAAAAACTAGCCAAGTTAATAAAAATGTACAAATGAGTGACTTAGCTAATAACACTTTTATATCAACAACTGATGCTGCAACTTATAAAAATGACGAATTATTACAACATTGAGTGCATATTCACCAATGATAAACAAAATCGGTCTTGGGAAGACCTGTACTGTTCACGATGATATGCAAATAGAAAATGTTCCCAAAGAATATTATGGTTTTTTAAATATAAAATAAAATAATTCTACAGCAAATCACCCTGGGAATTCCTAATCAAGAATTCCCAGGGTGATTCACGATTACTTCCATGTGCATTTCACTGCGATAATATAGTCCACTTTGGACTTGCTTTTGTTGCATTGTTCTTTTCCGTTGCAGTCTCCCACGAGGAATCGGGAACATAATGCTCAACACAACCACCTTGAAGTCCGCAACCCTCGCCATGAACGACGATAATGATATCGCTTTATTGGTGATAAGCATTCATGCCGTGTTCTTCCATATCCAGGCCGGCAAGCTCTTCCCCTTCCGAGACACGGATACCCAACGTCTTTTTGAGAACAAAAAACAAAATGAAGGTTACGATTAGGCAGAAAGCCCCAACGGCAATAACGCCGATGAACTGCGACAGCAGGAAACTCCCGCCGTGGCCGTAAAACAATCCCGCGTCTCTGCTGAGGAATCCAGCAAGAAGCGTTCCGATAATACCGCTGCAGCCATGTAATGATACAGCGCCAACCACATCGTCAACGCGCAGCTTCTTTTCCACAAACTGGAGGCTGAAAACAACCATTGTACCGCAAATCAAACCGATTATCAGGGAACCCATGTAACTTACTGAAGCAACACCTGTACAGATACCCACAAGTCCTGCCAATGCGCCGTTTGCAGCCAAAGTGGGGTCTGGTTTTTTGTATTTTATCCAACTGATGAACAAGCCGGCAAGACCTCCTGCGCTGGCAGCTATAGTTGTAGTAATCGTTGTATAGAACGTAACTTCATCGAGCCCAAGCTCTGAACCCGGGTTGAATCCATACCAGCCAAACCATAAGATGAACGCGCCAAGAAGACCCATTGGTATGTTATGACCCGGAATAGCATTTGATTTGCCGTTCTTGTATTTTCCGATTCTAGGTCCGACCATAAATGCACCCGCAAACGCGGCGTACGCGCCGACGCTGTGAACAGCTGTGGATCCAGCGAAATCCGAGAAGCCGATATTCGCAAGCCAACCGCCGCCCCAGATCCAATGTCCACAAACCGGATAAACAATACCCGTCATCACAGCACTTACAATCAAATAAGAGTTGAACTTGAAGCGTTCAGCTACACTTCCCGAGATTATCGTAGCAGTTGTAGCACAGAACATCGTCTGGTATAGCAGGAAGATATGCGGTGATAATGTCATACCGTCCCAAATCTGCAGGTTCTGATCAAGGGGATTGAAGAAGCCGTTGATTCCAATAATTCCATGCCATGAATCTCCATACATGAGGCCAAATCCGATAAAATAATAGACAAGAGCACCTACCAAAAAATCACATAAGTTTTTCAGCCAGATATTACAAGCATTTTTAGACCTTGAAAAACCACTCTCCATCAATGCAAATCCAGGCTGCATCAAAAATACGAATACCGCAGCTACCATAACCCATATCGAGTTAAACATATAAGCGTTTTCTTCGGTTAACATCGAAACAAAATCCATAATAATCTCCTCCTCTTTTTCAAGCCTAACACACGCAACGGGGATAGAGATTATATCTTATCCCGGTATCTCACTTTGACATTTGAGTAAAAAACAATATCGTTCTTATTAAAGGTTATAATTTCTACGCCCTCCTTTTGGGAGATATTTTTATTTACAGTCAGATGCGCATCTTTACTGATAAATACAATTTAATTTGAACCGTTAAATTCTTCCAGAGCAGCGAAATATGTATCCAGGTTTGCGATAGCAGCCTGAAGATAATATGAAGTGCGGGTAAGGCTTCATTTGCTACAGAAGCTCGAGCGTCGTGCTCCTGACGATCTCAGTCAGCGACAGAAGGCCTGCAGTCGGTTCGCGGCAAGCAGTATCCCGTTTGCGCCTTTTTTACATCCTTATCCTGGATGATATCTTCTGCCCATTTTTGCATGTTGATTTTCATTAAAATATCCTTCTTATGCATTTTTAAAAATAAACAAAGGGGTCACATATTGTGACCCCTTTGTCGCATTACATTTATTATTTGAAATCAGTAGCGTTACATAAAGTAATTGGTAAAAAGTCGAATTCAAACATAAGCTCCGCGTCATTACCATCGATGATTCTGTCAATGATTTTTCTCATCGTTACTAATGACCTAACTGCATTTCCAAATGATGTATTTTATTATAACTAATAATTTGCTTTTTGAAAGATACAATATTGTTGTATATTTAGGTTACAATTTTCTCTAAAAACGCTTAAATATCCTTGCGACTAAAGGAATAAATAATAATGATGAATAACAGGAGCTGCGGTTCCCTCTTTTTTACATTGAATGATGACGGTATTCATAAGAGCGTAATGCAAAAACAACTCTGGACAGCGAAGATGCGACCATAATGCCGGCTGCTATGGCCACTGCAATACTAACCGTATAAGAGCCATAATCGGTAAACTCTACAAACTTATTATTGATCACATAACTCATTGTGTAGTATAAGGCCCGACCAGGAACTAATGGTATAATAGCTGCTGTTAAAAAAGTAGTAGCAGGCGTTTTCTCGATTCGGGCGCATATCTCCGAGTAAAAGGTCACTATGATAGCCGATACGAAGTACTGCGTCATTTCGCCGCTTAGCCAGAGACCACCCAGTAAGTATATCACCCATGCTAACATACCACCTAAAGCAGCATACCATATTTTCCTGCCTTTAATATTGAATAGAATCGAAAAACCAAGTGAACCCATAAAAGCCAAAATGATTTGAAATGCATGGATCATTTAAACATACCTCCAACAAAAACTGATACCAGACCGAATCCAAAAGAGATGGACAAAGCTACAAGAATAGCTTCACAAAGGCGCAGTAGTCCTGCTATCGTATCTCCGCTTATGATATCCCTTATTGAGTTCGTGAGAGCCAATCCTGGTATCAGCAGCATGATATTTCCGATTGCAATTTTATCGAAGCTATGACCTATCCCGGTTCTAACTAACAGAACCCCCAGCATACCTACAACGAAGGAGCATAGTATATTTACAATAAAAACATTCTTATCTAATCTTTGGATAAAAGTGATCGCTGATTTCAATATCATGCCGATAGCTGCAGAAACTGCTGCATCATTCAAGTCACCTCCATAGAAAATCGTGAATGTTCCAGCAATCATACCATAAACTAAATATTGGACAATCGGACTATATATGCGTCTAATACCGATCTTTTCAATTTCATTTCTAATATATTCTGCCTCAGGTTTGTGAGCACAAATATAGTGGGAAAGATTATTAAGTCTGTCCAACTTATCCAAATCCGTTGAGTATTTTAAGATCCTCCTGGTTTGAGTGAGGGTATTTCCGCTTCTCGATTGAAGAGATACGACGATGCTAGACGTGATAGTAAATACATCCACCCGCTTTGCATCATATGCTTTGCAGATACGACTGATGGAGTCCTCCACGCGATTTACTTCAGCACCGCTGACCAGCATTTGTTCTCCAATATCCAATATGTAGCTTAGTAATTCTTTTGTAAGCATATCATTTAATACCCTTTCAGTTTTTCTAGACAATCTGAAGACATACTTTTTAACATCATGCCTCACGATACTTCCAGTTCGTTCTCCTACGGAAAGCGTGGAGCTTAATATTTGTTTAGTATAAAATAATACCTTCTTTAATTCCATTGTTTTATTCTAACTTGTTGGTATCATTATGCCTTCTGACTTGGATGAACCATAATTATACCGCAAAAACCCGAAAACTGTTTCAAATAGTATTGAACAATAATAACCAGATACTTGCTAGGAATTAATGCCTGTCAGGTAAGCTGATTGGATATTTAGTAAACAAATTCCCTTAAAATGGCCCTGCCTCAAGGTTACATTTCCTTGAAGGCAAGGCCATTTTTATTTGGAGTTGATTTTAGTTCATTAATTAATTAGACTGCCCCCCACCAGGACGCAGTTACAATAATAACAATAAAGTAACACCAACGTGCCTGGATAGCTCTGTATCCATTGATAGAAACACTCAGAAAAAGGCTAGACGAAGGGTTCGAGGTCCTTCGCCTCTACTGTCTAACGACTCAATCTTTGATACAAATTAACGATGCACCCACTTTTTTCAAAGGGGGTGCATTTTAATTAAGAACAATTTCTGATAGACTGTAAATCCGTTATTCAAGATCATAGAAATTCATTTTGAATTTATGGTCTCAAATCTTTTGGCATTTGGATTTCGCGGCTCTAATCCTTCAGACTCACACCTAATCTTGTACATTTTTACTACGAAGCCAAATTCATCAACTTCCTTGAACATCATAAATCTCTAGGAGTTATATGAAATCGGCTATCTTATAATCTATATCCAATACCTTTAGATAATTGATGAATTATTAGCTGATTTAAACTTACATTTTCGTCTTTAGCCATTTGTGAAAGAGTACGATGTAATGTTTTAGGCATCCTAACTCTCAATTGTCCCGAAAATTCTTCAGCTGTGGGTTCAGGAATTGCTCTTCCTAATTCAAAGCTCGCCTCAATCCATTCCCTTTTTGCATTGCCTAGATTTTCGACTGCTTCTTCTAAGGATTCGCCGTCTGACATACAACCAGGAAGTAAAGGTATTTCAGCAAACCAACCGCCACCTTCTTCTTGGGAAAGTTTCTTAAGTTTAATTTCATATTCTAGGTTGAGGTAATATTCTAGATCTTTACCCATTATTCTTCACCTCTGTCTAATTGTTGGATCGCGCTAATCGCTTTCTTTACATAGGATTTCTGCATTCAAAACCATAGTGCTTCAAGACTTTGTCGATATTTTCAAATCTAACATTTTTTGGGTTATTAACTATATCTGAAAATAGCTTGTCTAGTTTAGTCATTGTATCTCCCCTCTACTACATGATACCACATACGGAACCAAGTATACATATAATAGTCTTTAAGCCCCCCTTGAAATTATCATGCAAGCCTATTTGATATAACGTAAGATCAGGCATTCAAACAAATTAGATTAGTCATGGTACCCAAGAGTAATTTAGGACAAGAACACAAAAGAGCCGAAGATAATTGCTTTATCTTTATTTCCTGCTAAATTCCCCCAATTCGACAATACTAATATTTTCCAATCAAAAAGACGCTTGTTCAGCGTCAAAGAGAGTAAAAGAGCTTTCCTATTCAACTCTAAACACCATTTCCTCATGATTAGTAACTAAATATTAACAAATAAACCAATGCTGCTGTAAATATTACTTTTCTTGAATCTCTATGGACTTCATGAGGACTGGGGTAGTTGGTGCGCTTACTTCACCTGAAGGGCTTGGTCCTACGGGTACACTTGCTATCTTATTTACAACATCCATACCAGAATCTACTTGCCCAAAAATTGTGTAGTTTGGACTTTTGTTTAAGTTCACTGAATCAGCACCTGAGCAAATGAAGAATTGACTGCCATTTGTATTTGGACCTGCATTAGCCATGGCCACTATCCCAGGTGCGTAGGTATGCGCTTTGGACAATTCATCTGCAAATTCATAACCAGGTCCGCCAGTTCCAGTACCAGTTGGATCTCCAGTTTGGATCATAAAAGTTTTTATAACTCTATGGAATGGAACGTTGTTGTAGAAGTTGTTAGACGCTAAGAATACAAAGTTATTAACTGTTTTTGGTGCGTCTTTTGCAAACAAGTTAACACCTATGTCACCCATTGTCGTGTGAATAGTCGCATGATATTGTTTTGTAATATCGATTTGCATTACTGGAGCTGTAGCCCACGTTTTTGAGCTGCCGGACTGTACATCCGGTGTTACAGTATTTGATGAAGCTGCTGGAGTTGGCGAAGCAGGTACTGGTGCTTTTTGTGCACAACCTGTAAGAGATACTAATAATAATGCAAATACTAATAATAATGCTTTTTTCATGATCGGTCTCCATTTTCTTTTAGATTTTGGTTGTTCATTGTATGATCCCCTAAACTTTGATCATAAATGTGTGGTGCGGCTCTCCTCTTTTACATCTTCTATAGGATACCACCTGCTATGGATTCAGGTCAAAATTGACCAAAGTGAAGCCCCTCACCATCTCTGATGAAAGCAAAATTTGAAGTTAAAACGTACATCGAGGGATGCCTTGACATTTTTCAATCCCCCCAGAATATATAAAAAAAGGATTCTTTTTTCTGGAGGTTAATGTGATGAGCGAAATCAATTATGAAAAGCATAAAAGAGGCAAATACGCTGACCCATCTCCCTACCCCGAGGTGAAAGTTCTTAACCCTAATCTCAATTATGCTGAAATATTAATGGATGACTATGCTGGGGTAATCAGTGAGTTTACTGCCATTAGCCAATATCTTTATCATTATTTCTTATTTAAACAAATTGATAAGGAGCTTGGAGATTTACTAGAAAATATAGCAACAACTGAAATGCTGCACATGGAAATCTTAGCAGATACAATAAAAAAACTTGGGGGAAGTCCAGTAATAAGAGGCTCCAATAGTTCTATACATGAAAATTTTTGGTCGGGAAAATACATTTATTATGGATCTGATCTTTGTATGCAATTAAAAGTAGACATTGATGCAGAATACAAAGCAATTGCAGAATACGAAAAACATATTTACTACATTAATGATTTTCATGTACAGGCAATACTCCAGCGAATCATACTTGATGAAAAAGTTCATATCCATCTCTTTACTCAAGCCCTTCAAAAATTTTGTGGCTGTTGATTCTTGTTTTTTTATATTGCACTACCGCACGCTCAACGTGCCTTGAGTAGACAAAAATGATGTCGTGAGGACCTACCGCTTCCTTAGTTGAAGAGTATTTTTCACTAAAACGGATTATCAATGAAAAAGAGTCAAGAAACAATATCCTTGACCCTTCCAATCAATTCCTACACATTAATTTCCAAAAGTTTCAATAATCTTATTGATGTTTTCTTCAGTAAGCCTATTTTGATTCTTACCTTTTTCAAATTCGTTGCTTGCATCGATAAAGAAAATATCTTTTGTTTTACGATTTTTTTTAAATACTAAAATTGTCGTTGGGATGGATACACCGTAAAACAAGTTGGCAGGTAACCCTATCACTATATCAAGATAGTTCTTTTTACCTCTACACTATAAGCCGATTGTACTCAAAACCGTATTCGGCGGAACAGGCTAATGGGCTGTCATATATTGTCGTTCCGTGTAGGTTCCAGGTACCTTCGCGGAACGACAAGTTCCGCCGAGTATAAGCTATCGGACTAAAGAGCTTTTTGCCTGCGGCAACTTATAAAAGACATGGACAAGAGGTACCTGCAAGCAAACCGTGGCTTTTTTAGGGATCAAAGGGGGAAACTATGGAATCATCAACGGAATCAAACGATCAAACAATAATTCCTCAAGGTAAGGAGGCCCTGAACCGGCCAGTGTGGCAAACTGTGTTGACATTTCTTAGACAGTTTCGACAATGGTTACTGTGCTTGATTTTGACCGCTTAGTAAATGTTAAGTGAAAATCAAAATTATCTTTAAAGTAATATTAATTTTTCAACAAAATCATAACTTTATTAGGCTGTTTTATTAAATACACGTAATTTGATTCATGTACACTTGGATTGCCTAATGCTACAATGATAGCACGTTAAAAGAAAGGCTGTTCAAGATGAAAAAGATACTTTTTATATTTACTGGTGGAACTATTTCGATGAAAAAGGATGAAAAAAGTAATTCATCTATTCCTGTTATGGATGGAGAAGACATTCTTAGGTTAACGCCAGGCCTTGAAAACATTGCAGATATGCATTTCCTCAATTTCGGCATGATGCCGGGCCCGCATATGACGCCGGAGAAAATGTGGGAATTGTCATGTTTGATTAGTAGTAAACTAGAACAGGGTGGTTATGATGGTGTGGTTGTCACCCACGGAACGGATTCCATGGAGGAAACGGCATTTCTTGTAGATCTGACTTATCAAGGCACTAAGCCCGTGATTTTCGTAGGTTCTATGAAAAATAGTTCTGAACCTGGGTGGGACGGACCTTCTAATCTTATAGATGCTCTATGTACTGCAGTATCCGGGGAAGCATACAATCGAGGAGTCATGGTAGTAATGAACAAGGAGATACACTTGGCTTCTCAGGTAACAAAAACAAACACAAATACTTTAGACAGTTTTAAAAGCAAAGATTTTGGGCCTATTGGGTTTGTTGATGAAAATAAGGTTCATTTCTATTACAGCTATAATAAAAGAGAATACATACCTGCTGGACGAATTGACAGTAAAGTTGATCTTATCAAGTGTGGTTGCGGAATGGATGACAGATTGTTAAAGTTCTGTGTTGATTCTGGAACCCACGGGATTGTAGTTGAAGGTATGGGCAGGGGCAATATTCCGCCAAATATGGTTCCGGGGATTGAATACGCCTTGGACAATAACATACCGGTTGTTCTGGTATCAAGGTGTTTCATGGGAAGAGTTATGGATAATTACGGTTATGCTGGTGCTGGTCACGAGTTAACTCAAAAAGGTGTCATTTTAGGTAACAATCTTCCCGGGCAAAAAGCTAGAATAAAGTTAATGATTGCCCTGAGCGCGACTAAAGATACAATTGAGATAAAAAGTATTTTTGAACAAAATTATTACTAAAAAGATTTTAGGTTGAAACTTAATACACCTTTGCCAGGGAGGATTGTTTTATGGACTCAACGGATTACAAAATCATGCAAGCACTTTTGGAAGACGGTCGAATTCCCATGAAAGAGCTTGCCAAAAGGGTGTCTCTCAGCCCACCTGCAGCAGCGGAAAGAGTGAAGAGACTTGAGGAAGCAGGCATTATTTCTGGTTACAAAGCTGTAATAAACTATGATAAACTGGGCAAGAACATCAATGTACTTATTAATGTTGACATGAATGTTCAGATGGCAGAAAAGTTTATGAATTTCGTTAAGACTGAAGATTTGATTACTGAGTGTCATCATGTAACCGGACCTTATTGTAAAATTGTGAAGGCACGATTGGACAATATGCTTAGCTTGGAAAATCTGATCGGGAAAATACAGGCTTTCGGAAATACTGAGACATTTATAATACTTTCTTCCATTGAAAAAGAAATTATGAGTTCAGATATATAGATGACGTTGGACCATGTTTCAAAACCCGATAAGCCTTTTGTCAAAAAGGAGCATAAAAGATGAATAGTCAGAACCAACAAACTTATGAAATAAGAATGCTTTATGATAAATTAAAGAGAAGCATCTGTCAGAAATGACCATGAATCCGTTTATTTAAAGAATGTGATTAAAAACCCAAATATTCTTGTAGGCAATTACACCTTTTATAATGATTATGTCAACGACCCTACACAATTTGAAAAAAAACAATGTTCTGTATCAATACCCTGTAAATCAGAAAAAGATTTGATTCAAAAATTGTTGAAACCTTACTGCGTTTACAGTGGTGGGATTGGCCTTACGATAAGATCCAAAAGCATTTAAATGATATCATGAGTGGAAATCTCAAGGCATTGCAAAATTAGTTTAATACAAATTGGCTTAAGAAGCGCTCTGAAACAGAGCGCTTCTTTGCGTACGAGCCCCGCGCCCTCTCTACTTGTCAAGCATGATATTAATGATTTCAAGATCTGTGCTTTCCATGCCCTTTTTGCCTAACCTTCCCAGGCTCTCGATTGTTGCCTCGACTCCATCCTTGACAAGGCCTTCTCCATTCTTGAAAACTTTCCCCTGTACGCTAAGCTGATAGCCAAGAATCGCCGCGCCGATAGCAGAGGATATCTTGGCGGCGCAAGAAGGTTTGGCGCCATCGCAAACCATCCCCCCTATATTGGCAATAGTATTGATGATTGTTTGCGAAATCTCTTCGTAGCCCCCTCCATTCAGATAGGCGATCCCTGCGCCGCTTCCGGCCGCAGCGCTCACAGCTCCGCAGTATGCGGAAAGCTTGCCAATCTGAGCCTTTTGATGAATAGAAGCAAGATTGCTGATAATTAACGCCCTAAAGAGCTTCTCTTCACTAACGCCTAATTCCCTGGCAAATTCTATTACAGGAATAGACGCGGTAATACCCTGGTTTCCGCTGCCTGAGTTAATAACAACCGGAAGCGAACAGCCGCTCATTCTGGCATCACTGCCCGCAGCAGCCTTGGCCCTGGCTCTGACCGAGACATCATCACCGTAATATTTCAGGAGTGTCTTGCCTACACTGACACCATAATCGTTTTTTATACCTTCCTCAGCAATGGCTGTATTTACGGTAATCTGCCTGGTAAGCAGCTCACGCAGCTCTTCTAAATCCACGGATTCAGAAAATCCGATAATGTCTTTTATATTGAGAAGGGACTTATCACCGGCTGTTTTCGGATCATTTTCATCTCCTCTCTTATTCTCAAAAAGAACTTTTCCGGCTTTTACTATTTTAACAATATTGGTATGGGAATCTTCAATGTAAACCTCGGCAGATCCATCCTCTGAAAAGACCTTGGCTTCGATGTACAGGTTTTCTACTCCCTTTAAATGATAAACTCTGCAGCAGCCTTTTTTCATTAAATCTCTGATCTCATCGTATTGCTCACTCTTGACGCTCTCCAATACCTGAAGACCTTTTTCCGGATCTCCTCCAACCACTCCGGCTATAGCAGCAGCATCAATACCTATCAGCCCGCCTGTGTTAGGTACGACAACACCCTTGACGTTTTTTATTATATTTCCGCTGCACCCAATTTCGATCCTCTCCGGACGCTTACCCAAAACAGCCCTTGCTTTAGCCGACGCATAGGCGATTGCTATAGGCTCGGTACATCCCAATGCTTCGATCAACTCGGTTTTTAAAATCAAAATATAGTTTGCGTAAACCTCTTTTGTGAGCATTGATTATTACACTCTCTTTCTTTGATATAAATTTAATATCGAAATTCCGTGTGAAAAAACAGTTTATTTTAGGTAGCATTATGATGTAGCAAATAGCATGCCAGAGTAAAAAGGCTTTTGGGCAGCATCCATTTCAAAAAAATCTCATAACTGAGATAAGACCCGCCCGGAAACCCGGCATATTAGGTTCTCCCGGTACGACTGCCTCCAAGTCTAAGCTTCGAGATTTATCTCAACTTTGATACTGTCCCTGCATCCGGTTCATAAATCTTCACTTACTACTCAAAAACTCCCGAAAGCTGCGCCACCTCCGGCAGCTTTTGAGAAAGCAATTGCTTTAATTACCTTAAATCCAAGTTTCAACCCACAATAAAACAGCATAACCAATCTCCATTATATATAGCAAGACTTATGCCATGTATGGAAACTGTTATGCTGTCAATCGCTTAGATTTTATGAATGAATCCGCCCTTTTCAGCCATTAAGTTCAATCTTAAGCTCTTTCATTTTCCTGTAAAGGGTCGCCCGGCTGATTTCCAGATCATTGCATACCTTCTGGACAACCCCTTCTTTACTGCCTGCCGACCTATTCTCATAAATACTGTTCTTAATGATTTCTCTCTCAGTTTCCTTCATTGCAGCTTCCAGGGATTTTTTAACGAATCGGCCGGTACAACTATTTTTATCACTGCTGAATTTGAGTCTCTTCTTGATAAGCTCCGTACCTATTACCTTACCTGTCTCAAAGTTGACAGCATATTCTATAATGCTTTGCAGCTCACGGACGTTCCCGGGCCAGGAATATCCGGAGAACAGTTTCAAAACCTCTTCACTTATTCCCCCGATATCTTTTTTCAGCATATGAGCATAATAAGAAACAAAATGATTGGCCAGATAGACAATATCCTCCCCTCTCTCCCTTAAGGACGGGATATTGATAGGTATAATATTAAGCCGGTAATACAGGTCTTTTCTGAATACTCCATCCTCAATCCGCTTTAATAAATCAACATTTGAAGCTGCCACAATCTTGATATCGACTTTTCTTATTACATTGCTTCCTATCCGGCAGATCTCTTTTTCCTGAAGCACTCGAAGCAGCTTAACCTGCAGTCTGTAAGGCATTTCACTTATTTCATCCAGAAAGATAGTGCCGTTATCGGCAACTTCAAACTTTCCTATTTTATTCGCGAAGGCACCTGTAAAGGCCCCTTTATCATATCCGAACAATTCGCTTTCCAATAATTCATCCGGTATTGCGCCGCAATTGATGGGAACAAATGCCTGCTCCTTGCGGGAGCTATGGTTGTGTATTGCTCTGGCGAACAGCTCCTTACCTGTTCCGCTTTCACCCAAAATCAGGATGTTTGAATCCGTAAAAGCCGCTTTTTCAGCAAGCTGCTTAGCTTCGCGAAAGCAATCAGAAATTCCCAGAATATTATCAAATTGAAGCTTGACCTGATTTTTCTCTATGGATTGAATGATTTCCTTCCTGAACCTATTGATGTTCTGAACTGTTAAAATCACCTCATGGGAGGCTTCCTCGATCCCCAAGTGCGTAATAGCAGCCAGGAGGGTATATTTTACATCGCGAATATCAATAATGATTTCACAAGGCTGTATGCATTTTTTATTTTCCAGCAGACACTGAAGCCTTTCATTCTTCCTTATTTCCAAAATAAAATCGTCAATATTATCAATGTCAATCTCCTTGAGTATTTTTATGATTGCGCCGTTCTTGTAAAGCACATCGCCATTTTCTCCATACAAAACAACTCCGGCATTGATGGAGTTGAGAATGCCGTTTAACCGATTGGCCAAAACCTGCTTCTCAATATTCATCTGGCATTCTGAATACTTGGCCGCCAGCAGCTCCGCCATTTTTTCCAAAAAAGCAAGATAGTTGAATTCGGCATTGGCTATCCTCTCTTTCTGTTCGTCGTCAAAGGCAATTGCGCCCAATACCCCGCATATTTCTTCGCCTTGCTTGATTGGCACACATATTTCCGCCTTTTCAGAGCAAAAGGAGAGCCTTTGACATTGACTGCAAGCCTCATTTTCCTGTCCCCGCTCAGTAACAACCTGCGAGCTTCCCGTGCGAAGACATAAATCAAAAACAGTATTTTTCTCAATCCGACTATTGACAGAAGCTTTATATTTTCCGGTGCCTGCAATCCGCTCCAAGGATTCATTCATTATTGTGACATCAATATCCAGAACCGCTTTAATGGCTTCAGCTACTTTCTGCGACAATTCATGGTATTGTTTAATGCCAACCTTAGCGCTTTCCAAATCTCTTCCCCCGCTTTTTATAAACTCAGGCATTAACTGCTGACGTTTCCTCATTCTTATTATTAGTATCCATGGGAAATACAGGATAATTTTAATAGTTCCGCAATTCATTTTATACAGATATATTCTTTATGTTTCGACATAATCCTTCGTATATTTCGTTATATTCTGCAAGGTGCCTGTACCCCTATCGGTTCTTCCTCCGAATTGAGATGACTAAACTGGCTGCCCATTTTCAGGCAGCCAGTTTAGTCATCTCAATTCATGGGCTACTTAAGATTCTTAGGGTCCAATGCGTCCCGGAGACCGTCCCCGATAAAGTTGATAGATAAAACGCATAAGACGATCAGAGTGCCCGGCGGCAGCCAAAGCCAGGGCTGAGACGTCAGTACCGATATAGACTGCGCATCCGTAATCATATTCCCCCAGCTTGACATAGGCGGCTGCACACCCATTCCGAGGAAGCTGAGGGATGCCTCCGTAATGATAGCGCTGGCCATGCCGGAGGTTGCATTAACCAACACCGGCGCCAAAGTAATGGGCAGAATATGAATGAACAGGATCCTGGGTGTTTTAAGGCCTAAAGCTACCGCTGATTTTACATAATCCATCTTTTTGATGGACAAAACATTTCCCCGCACCAAACGTGTTACACCGGGCCATCTGAGCAGGCCGATGACAATAATAATATTTTTAAGGCCCGGTCCCATGATACTGACAACCACCAGAATAATGACTATATCCGGAAAGGACATAAACATATCGGTAATCCGCATGATGATCATGTCGGTTTTGCCACCTAAATAACCGGAAACCAATCCTAAAACAGTACCTATTATGACACTGATGGCCACCGTTCCCAGACCCACGGTAAGAGAAACCCTGGCCCCATAGATCAAGCGGCTCAATACGTCTCTCCCGACCTGGTCCGTGCCGAGAAGGTGCTGGGCTGAAGGGGCCGCGCTGAAGTTATCTGAAATCTGATAGGGATCATAGGGGGAAATAACCTGGGCCAGAATGGCACAGATTGCCAAAAACAACACTATCAGCATCCCGATAACCGCCATTTTGTGTTTAGAAAACCGGCGTATAACCATGGTGAGATAGTTTTCTTCGCTTCTGTCCGCCAGATTTTCAGCGATCACCGAGGCCAAGGCCCTCTCATTCCTCAATTTTCTATTTGTTTCAGACATATCAATTCACCTGTTATTCCTTTTCTAATCTCAGTTATATTTGATCCGTGGGTCTACTACGGCATATACCATATCGGTTAATAAATTGGCTGACAGGACAGCAACTGCAGTAATGATATTCAGACCCATCACTGTGGGATAATCCCTGGATAAAATGGAATTCATCGTTAATTGTCCGATTCCCGGCCAGGAGAAGATAGTTTCTGTCACCACCGCACCTGCAAACAACATGGGGATCTCTAAGCCAAATACGGTTACAATGGTAATAAGAGCATTGCGGAAGGCATGCTTGTTAATAACCATAAACTCACTGAGCCCCTTGGCGCGGGCTGTTCGCAAATAGTCCTGACCCAATATTTCAAGGACGCTTGATCTTATGTAGCGGACATTTCTTCCGGCAATATTTACTGCCAGAACAGTCACCGGCAGGATCAAATGAAGCACCCGGTCCGTAAAACCACCGCCGCTGCCGATATCAAACATACCGCTGGATGGCAGCAGCTTCAGCTTAACCGAAAAAATGTAGACCAGTCCGAGGCCAAGAAAAAAATTGGGTAATGAAATGCCGAGAAAGGAACCGGCCGTTGCCAGATAGTCCAAGACCGAATACTGTTTGGTGGCACTAAGGATCCCAATAAATATTGCTATGACAAACCCTATGACCAGGGATGTGCCCATGAGCAGGACAGTGGGACCAATACGCTCCGAAATCATCTCTGCGACGGGTCTATAGGTTGTCAAGGAATAGCCGAGATTTCCCTGCAGCAGGTTGCCCAGCCACTTGAAATACTGAACATAAACGGGCTGGTTCAGCCCCAGGGCTTCCGCTTTGGCGTCAAGGGCAGCTTGTGTCACATGAGGATTTATCAGCATATCCAAGGGGCTGCCCGGAGCCAGGTAGAGTAGGGAAAAGGCTATAATCGTAATTCCGAAAAACACCGGTATAGCGATGAGAATCCGGCGAATTAGATAATTTAACATCAGGAGTTACTCCTTTATTCAGAGTTATTTTGTGTCGAAACAGGCAACCTTGTGTTCGCTTCCCACTAGCTCAGGCTCCCGCTCAAGACATACAGCTTTTACCTTGGGGCACCTCGTCTGAAACTTGCAGCCTTTAGGCAGTTTGAGCAAATTCGGTATATCCCCCTGAAGTATAAAACGCTGCTTGTCCCGCATCAGGGGATTCGGCACTGGATAAGCGCTCAACAACGCCTTTGTGTACGGATGCCCCGGGTTCCGGAAAATTTCTTCAGTCGAAGCAATTTCAACAATTTTCCCAAGATACATTACGGCAATCCTGTCGCTGATGTAACGAACCGCGCCCAGTCCATGGGATATAAACAAATAGGTCAGGTCATACTCCTGCTGAAGATCCTTGAGCAGATTCAACACCTGAGCCTGAATAGAAACATCCAATGCCGATACGGGTTCATCACATATAATAAGCTTCGGATTCAGGGCCAAGGCCCTGGCAATCCCGATTCTCTGGCGCTGTCCCCCTGAAAATTCGTGGGGGTACCGGTTCTTGCTGTTCTTAGGCAGACCAACTGCCTCAAGCAGTCTGTCCACTTCTTTGCTTATAGCTTCTTTACCGACAATACGGTGTACTTTAAGTGGTTCTGAAAGCATATCCACAACACGCCGGCGGGGATTTAAGGAAGAATAGGGATCCTGGAAAATGATCTGAAGTTTCTGCCGGGTTTTGATCAGCTCAGTGTTTGATAGCTGTGCTATATCCAGACCCTCAAAAATTACCTGTCCTTCCGTGGGTGTTTCGACACGGACAACTGTATTGCCCAATGTGGATTTACCGCAGCCGGATTCACCTACAAGTCCCAGAGTTTCACCTTTAAATATCTCAAGATCAATGCCATCCACTGCTTTAAGATTGTTTACAGTACGGGAAAATATCCCTTTCTTAATGGGATAGTATTTTTTCAGCCCTTCAATTTTCAACAGTGGAGCCTCTGATGCTTTTTTCTCAACAATCATAAACTCCCCCCTAAATAGTCCTGCCGCTATCTTGATAGTTCCAGCAGCGAACCTTGTGATTATTTCCGCAATCAGTAAGCTGGGGGACTTCACTCCTGCAGAGTTCGTCCGCCAACGGGCACCTTGTATTGAAGCGGCAGCCCGTAAATAGCTGATGTACCGACGGGACTGTCCCGGGAATGGATGTCAGACGCTCGATCTTCTCCGTATAAACCTGAGGTATGGATTTCATGAGGCCGTTGGTGTAGGGATGCTGAGGATGTTCAAAAAGCGTGTAAACATCTGCTTCTTCCACTACCTGACCCGCGTACATCACGATTACCTTGTCCGCCATTTCGGCAATAACCCCCAGATCATGGGTGATCAAGATAATTGCGGTATTAAATTCCTTGCTTATTTTCTTCATCAGATCAAGAATCTGGGCCTGGATTGTTACATCCAATGCCGTTGTCGGTTCATCGGCAATAATCAGTTTAGGATTGCAAAGCAGGGCCATGGCAATCATAACCCTCTGCCTCATGCCTCCCGACAAAGCATGGGGATAATCATTGATCATTTTCTCAGCCCGCGGCAGCCCCACCTTCTCCAGCATATCCACGGCAATTTTTATGGCTTCGGCCTTGCTTTTCTTCAGATGAAGGCAAATGGATTCCGTCAGCTGATCCCCAATCGTAAAAATAGGATTCAGGGAGGTCATCGGCTCCTGAAAGATCATGGAAATCTTATTGCCGCGTATTTCACGCATTTGTTTTTCGCTGAGCTCAAGCAGGTTTTTGCCTTCGAAGCAGACCTCTCCTTTGCTAACTCTGCCTTTGTTGCCCAGCAAGCCCATAATCGACAAGGATGTAACGCTTTTACCGCAGCCGGATTCGCCTACGATGCCGATAATTTCACCAGGCTTCAAAGCAAAGCTCACATCATCAACGCAGACTACCGGACCGTCATCCGTAGCAAATACCGTCTGCAAATGATTGACTTGAATAATATTATCCATATTCATACCTGACCTATCTATTTAGTAATATTAAGGCTAAAACTTTGCTGCAGCAGAGCCGGTGCTTATGCACACCTGCCCTGCTGCAATATGGTAAGGGGGAATTGCCTATTTTTGTTTTACGTCCCATTTATAGACGTCGATAAACGTTCCATAATCCTTAGGCTCACCGTAGATCACTCGTTTGCTGGTTGCCTTAAGCCCCTTGGTGGCATAGAAAATTGGCATAGGCACATCTTCAGCAAGAATCTTCTGCAAATCATACAAATAGGCTTTTACTTTATTATCATCAATTTCTCGCTTAACGGCTTCCACAAGCTCGTCAACTTTGGGATTATCATAGCCGCAGAAGTTGCCGCTGGTAACAAAGAAAGGCAAATCATAAGTAGGGTCAACCGGGATAAGGGTGTCGGCCATTAACGTCAAGTCATATTCCTTGTTCTTGGTCTTGTTCATAGCTGTGGCATGATCCATCTTCTGGATTTTTACATTGATCCCGACACTTTTCAGGTTTTCCGCTATGATATCAGCTGCCTGCACGCGGGTTTTGTTGCTTGTACTGACAATCAAATTTACTGTCTTGCTGGAATCCCAGCCTGCCTCTTTCAGCAGCTGCTTTGCTTTTTCCGGGTCATATACCGCACCCGGCAGGTCTTTGTTCAAATAAGGATTGTTGCTGGTAAAGAATGAATCAACGACCTCAGCTTCACCCTTATATAAATTATCAACAATCATCTTCCTGTTGACGGCGTAGGAAATCGCTTTTCTTACCCTGACATCGGGCATAGACTTGTGGTTGATAAATAAGAAGTAGATGGCGTTGGGTTCCCCGGATTTCGTAGTTATATTAGACATTTTTTTGATTTTATCATAGTCTTCCAAGGGCAGGGCCGCTATCTGGGCCAGGTTCATGTCGATTTCTCCGTTTTCCAGCTGCACAGTAAGCTCACTGCCCGGCATAATCTTAAAATTGATCGTGTCTATGATTGGCGCTCCCCGAAAATAATCCTTATTGGCTTCCATCTGGATGTATTGGTCTCTCTTGTAGGTTACAAGTTTATAGGCTCCATTGGTCACTTTAGGCTCAAGAATATTCGGATCTTTTCTGAAGTTCGCTAGATCAACGTTCTTAAATACATGCTGGGGTACGGCCAAGGTGTTTCTGCAGATGCTGTTTTGAAACAAATTCATGGAAATCGGCGCTTTAGTCTTTAGCTGCAGGGTTTTGTCGTCAATCTTCTTTATTCCGGAAATATCTGCCGTCAGATCAGGGATAATTCCTTTATCATCCGTTCCTTCTATGATGCTGAAATTTGAGGCAAACATGGATGCTATCTCAGGGTTACAGATAAGCTTTATCGCAAATATTACGTCATCCGTGGTAACCGGCTGACCATCCGTCCATTTGGCATCTTTGTTCAGCTTGATTGTAAAGACTGTATTATCTGAGGTTTCTATGGAGTCTGCCAGCATAGGTTTGAAGGTCATATCCTCGTCAAGTTCGGAAAGAGGCTCGTACATTATCTTTGCCATATACGCGGATGCATCATCTCCAGGGTCAACGGGATTCAAATCAACGGGTGAGCTCAAGATACCGATATTGATATACTTCTTGGCTTCTTTCCCCTGGGAGTCACCTGTTACCCCCTGATTGCCGCAGCCTGCAACGGTAGATCCAATCAAAAAGATGCATAGAAAAGTAATTAAGATTTTAAAGTATTTTTTTCGCCCCATAATCTCTGCTCCTTCATCATTTTTTCTTCTGGTTTCTTAGCCCTTACTTTCTTCATAGTTCATGGTTTATGCGGAAAATACAGCCGGCGTCCTCTCCTTTCTCTTCGAAATCACTACTTTCCACCTTTGCTCTGCCGCTTTTTACGACATAAGTATCATAATTGAGATAACCCTAGGGAAAAGTCTCGTTTCAGTAATCCCGGGAATGGCTTGGCAAGGAAATCTTAATTATGAGACATGTCTCATTCCTGAGATTCCACCCCTGGAGTGGTTTACGAATATATTCACGAAGGGTTGCATTCCAAAGTATAATTCAGGGCCGCCACCTGCTTCAACATCACAGCTACAGGGCAATATTTATCCAAAACCAGCTTTATTGCACTGTCTATTTTGTTCTGGGGCAAGGCTTGCCCCCCAAAGCGATAGGTAATCTCTATCTCGGTAAATACCCTGGGCTCCACTGCTGCCTGCTCCCCCCGGACCACAATCTGCAGCTTGTCGAAAGGGATTCTCATTTTGTTTAAGACTGTTACTATGTCCATGCCGCTGCAGGTTGCAAGAGCCATGAGCACCATTTCCATAGGGGTTGCCCCCAGTCCGGTACCGCCGTTGACGGCTTTTGCATCTACCACCGTGTGATACTCGGAACTTCCAATAGCCCTAAACTGTTTGCCTTCCACATAATCTGCCAGTATTTCCATGTTCCTCACCCCCATATCCTTATGAATTCTCACACAAATATAAGTGCAAGTTTTGTGCCACTATAGTGAAATTTTTGGATTATGGCCTGATTAACTGATGAGACAGACAGAAAAAAATGCTGCCAGGGCAATCGGCAGCCAGCTGATCCACGGCACCATCAAAAATTACTCTCCATCAATGCCAATTGACAAAGGGGTCACAGATTGTGACCCCTTTGTCGCAGCATTTAGAAATGCTGTATTTTATTATAACGAATAATTCACATTTTGAAAGAAACAATCTCAGTTTAGATTATGGTTACAATTTGGTTTTAAAGGTAAAATAAGGAGATTTTAACCAAAAATCTGCTTGAACTCTTTTAAGGTATAATCATTTACTTTTTTATTTTCTCTGCCCAATGCGACAAGAATTTCGTAACAGCCGGATTTATCAGCCAGAACCTTCAGGTCCACATTAGGCCCCACAACTTCCGCATACTTAGCTTTTGTTAAAACATCCCCTGGAACATCAGTCACATCAATGGTTGAGGCATCAAGGGATATTTTTCCCATCACGGGAGCCCTTAGCCATCGATGCACATGTACACCCCTTTGGGATCGCTGTCAAGCTCACTTAAGGTTCTTAAGTAACCGTCCTTATACCCAATATGCACCAGAGCCATCTTCGTATCTCTTTTAGTTACAAATGCCCCTCCATATCCTACGGTTTGTCCTTTGGGAATCTTCTTGATCTGTGATATTTTGGCGTAAATTTCTATAGTGTGCTTTGCTTCAGGAGAGATAGGATGAGCGGCATTGGGCGCTCCCCCCACCAATCCAATCCCTGGCCGGATCATATCAAAGTTTACTTGTTGATTGTCCAACAATATAACGCTGTCAGTGCAGGCAAAGGTAATTGGCGCTTTAGGAAGTTTAGCCAGATAGTTTTTCAGGATCTCAATTTGCTTATGGCAATTAGTAAAATCATTGCCTTTGATATCATAAAAGTGACTCATGTAAAAATGCACTTCGAGATGGGAAAGATATTCGCTATAATTATTGCTTAAAATTTCCACCTCATCGTCAAGTAAGCCCAGGCGGTTCATATGAGTATCAAGATGGATGATTACTGAGCCTTTCCCATTGTCCTGACAGAATTTATTCCATCTGGACAGCTGCTCTAAACAATTCACACAAGGAATAATGTTATATTCTTTGAAGTATGGTTCTTCATTGCTAAGAATTCCAGCCAGGGTATATATTCGGACATCCTTTTGAGGCAAGATTTCTCTTAAGCTTATCCCCTCATAGAGTTCGGCAACAAAGAAATGCCTCGCGCCGACATTATATAAAGCCGGTGCCACATCCATCATTTGCAGTCCATGAACTTCTGCCTTTAAGACGGCGGCACAAATAGAATTGGTTTTCTCCGCCTTATTCTTAAATAACAGGTAATTGTGGACTACTGCATCAATGTCCCTGATGCGTACAATTGGCTTGATACCAAATGCTTGATCCGGAATAGTTCTAAAGGAATCCGTCATTTTTCATCTCTCTCTTCTTTTTTGGTGGTTTTTTCTTACCTCATGATGTCCACCGCTCAGTTAGATGCAGAAGACATTAATACTGATGGGTGACTACAGGGACTTTGGTGATAATTTTTATGGCTTCCCATTTCCAAAAACAATCGTTAGCAAACCATATACTAACGTGCCAACTCCTACTAAAAATAAGGCTAGACCATAACGTTTAATGTAATCATGATAATACTTATTAGTTGAGGGTTTGATTTCAAACCCATCAAACATTCCAACAATTTCTGGTTTTAGTACACACCATAAACCGATTGCAAGAAACAAAATTGCTGTAACTAACACCATAAAGATTCTCCCTCCTTATTAGATTAGTCTTGGTATCCTAGAGTAACTTAGGACATCTTTTGATTTTAACTTACTACTCGCCATCTTCAGAAGAGATTTCCTTATGCTTCATTTTTCGAGTGTAGTCTTTCTTTGATTTATGGGGTCGGGTACCAGTATTAAAGAAAGACCGTGTTCTGGGCTTACGGATCTTTATTTTCTTTTTCATAGAAGTTCACTCCCAAGCTGAAATACAATCATAGATTTTCCACATTTTTCGTCCATCTCCTCCCAAGATTGAGAAAAATAATCGAGAAATACAAAAAAGGCCCGACTATCTATATTACTATTTAACGTTTGCATTTGGATTATTATTTTTAATTCTAGTTTTCATTCCTAAGCAAGAATTTAAGAAACTATTTTGGTTTGGAATATTGTGGGGATCGGCTTTAGACTTGATTGTTGAACATCTCTACCATTTTTTTAATTTAACTAGGTACCAGCATGCGGAACCCTTTAATATCGGTGCTCTCCCTTTATGGACGATTTTAGCATGGGCACCGGCAGTCATGCTATTTATTTACTTTCTACCTCAACGAAAGGAACGATATATCTATTGGACTTATGTCATAACTTGGAGTTCATTTATCTGTTCTGTTGCAGTTATTTTGAAACAACTTGAGCTATTGATATTTATTAATGGCGGCCCGTGGATCTGGTTTATAGGAAGCCTAATCTTTTTAGTTCTTATGTCCAAGTATTATCGGTTTCTTGAGACAACCAGACCAAGTTAGGAAACCTTATTGGACAATCCGGCATAGTATGTATTGTGATCATTGCCATAGTATCACATCCTTTCGAAGGGAGAGCTTAGTCAACTCTCCCTTTTGTTTATGCCTATAAATAAAAAAACCCCTCATTAAAGAGGGGCATGAAGAAGGAAGAATTGAAAAAGAAAATTTGGCGACAATGCTATTATGCGATAATAGTCTGAAATAGTCCTGAGAACTAGCTGAAAAAATTCTTAAAAAATGCATCTGCCCTACATTTAAAATTGATGCCCGCCGGTATGCCTCCCATATAATTCCCGGCTGTATGTTCAGGATAACTCCTTTCCGGAATCCTGTGATATAACCGGATCGATATGGATTACCAGATCGACGCCCTGCTGTTTCATATCCAGTTCCGTTCTTGATGTAACCTCGTGCGCTTTGACAAGCGGGATGTGGGCGGGGACTTCCACATGAATAGAAGCAATCACTTTTTCCGGCCCGTAGTCATGAAGCTCAAGGTCATGAACTCCAATTACGAATGGAGCCTTTGTCATTGCAGCGGTGATCATTTCGGCAATCGCCGGGTCAGGCGCTTTGCCGACCAGAGAGGAGACCGCCCGTTTGATAACCGAATAACCGGAAAATAAGATAAACCCGGAAACGGCAAGGCCAAGAAAACCATCCACAGTGATACCGGTTAATTTGGTAAAAAAAATGGAAAGCGCAGCAACTGTCAGTACAAAGACATCTCCCAGGGCATCCAGAAATGCGGCAGTCAGCGTTGGGGATGAAATCTTCCGGGCGTATTTCCGGTTGAGCAGACTGTAAGTTAGCTTGAGAAGCATGGCAATCATCATCATGCTGAAGGCGAGGACACTGAACTGCACGGTGGACGGGTGAAGAATCTTTTCGAATGAGGAGCGGGCAAAAAACGCCCCGATCCCCAGAAGAAACAGCCCGCTGAAAAGTGAACACAGGTATTCCACTCGGCCAAATCCGAAAGGATGCTTGCTGTCGGCCGGCTTTCTGACGACCAGGAAGGTAATCACTGTCAAGACGGCGGTAATTGAGTCGATCAAATTGTGAAAGGCGTCGGCCATCAGCGTGGTGCTTCCAGTGGCTATGCCCGAAAAAAGCTCCAGTGCAAAAATCAAACAATTAATTATAATTCCGGTAAGCCCAACTAAGAGGCCGGTCTTATTGCGGTTTTCGTCTATTGAAAATTTGGCAGCAGAAAATGAGATCATAGGTATTCACCCCCTTTAAATCGAATTTGCCTAATTAACGTCCCAATCCTATTAGGTCCCTAACTTTATTCAAAAATAATAATGCCCTTATCGAAGACTGCTGCGCTCCGAAACCTTAATTGAGCTTTCAACGATAAGGGCATTATTATATGAACTTTAAAAGCCTCTGCGACCACAGTGATGATCGTTTCCATGGCCATAATAATCCCTGTGATGACTATTATGATCATCGTCATGGCCGTGATGCTTGGCACAATAACCATGGCCTTTACCGAAACCGCGATGATGTCCGCGCCCGGCAAATCCCTGTCCTGTCCCGGTAGTATCAACGGCATTCAGGTGAGCGCTGAGCTTCTCCGAGAGCGTCAGCATCTGGCTGAGTTCCTCTTCTGACATGCCTCCGAATAAGACGTCGGTCATTGCCTTTGTTGCTCCCTGGGATTCCATAGCCGCGTTTTTTCCCTGTTCCGTCAGATAAATATGCATGACGCGCTGGTCTTTTTCATCCTGTCTGCGTTCAATGAGGCCAAGCTGTTCTATTTTTGCCAGCATTTCCGTCATTGACGAAGGCCGTACATCCATTTCCTCAGCAAGATCACGCTGAATCACTCCGTCATTTTCTGAAATTAGTAAAAGAAGCCTTGATTGCTCACGATAATGGTCCCCACGGCCGACACGATGAGCACAGCGATGCAGCTGCCTGCCGAGACGGTGCAGAGCGGTATAAAGTTTCAGCGAGTCGTTAAATTCCTTATTGGTCATTTTACATTCCTCCAAATTTTATTTAGGTTCCTAACTAATTATGTTATACCTCGACAGCAGCCCATTGTCAAGAATTAATTTAGGATCCTAACATTTTTTTTGCGATTAAAGCCGTCCTTCTTCATTTTCAGCTTTAGCTTTCATTAAATAACGAAGGGCAGCGGAAATTTACTTCCCCTGCCCTTCGTTTTTTACCCCCGGCAATAGCAGTTATTTGCTGACAAGAATTTTATGTCCTGCCGTTACTTAACGGCTTGCCGCTTTTAAAAGAATACTTCTCTAACTATCCGTGACTTTTTTGATCAGCATTTCCTGATACCTGTCCAACACTTTATCCAACTCTTGACTTGCCGCCACAACCAGCGGGTCCGTATAAGCTCTTCCCTCTTTGGTCTTAATCACATTAAGGCGTAATTCTTCAATTTGCTTTATTAAATCACTGATCTCAGACATACTATCCTCCGTTAATTATTTTTGGGGATTAGTGCGTCCAAAAATCAAGTCCCCGGCCAGACCGAGGACTCTATATTTTGTCTTATAAGTTGAAAGAAGAATAAACAACCAGGGGTAGAGCTTATCACAGCCCACCGCCAACATTTTTTATGCTCTGCATTATTAACTCCAGTTCAACCTATCCCCTTATTCAGATGAGGTTTACTTCAATATTGTGAGAATCTGGATTGTTCCCTAATTCTCATGATTTATAAAAAATAGTCCAATCAAACATTAAAACGTTGCTAAGTTTTTTAGCAGTTTTAACCCCAGGGTTTTTGTTGCCTGACTCTATTTCTGCATAATATGATCTGCTTATTCCTGCTTTATTTGCAACTTGCTGCTGTGTTAAATCCCCCCGGTATTTTATCAGCCACAGCCTCGTCTTGCCAAATTCAGCCACAATTCCCCCCCTTTAGCCCGTCGCGTAACGCGACTAATTTACCTTAATCATACAGTCGCGCTTCGCGACTGTCAATGACTTTGTTGAGATTCGCCACACTTATTTTAAATGTCGCTTATTGCGACTATACTAGGGAGGAGAGGGGGGATATGTGCAGTGTTAGGGAAAAGGCTGCTATATCTAAGAAATAAGCTTCAACTCACTCAAGACGAGTTGGCCAAAATACTTTGTTTGTCCCGAAGTACGTATGCACAGTATGAGGTAGATAGACGTAAACCTGATTATGATACTCTGCAAAGAATTGCGGATTATTTTAATGTCACGACAGATTTCTTATTGGGACGGACGGAATATTCTGTCCTGGCCGGAAATAATTTTCCGGCCAGGTTGAAGATAATTCGTGAACAAAAGGGGCTCTCTCTGAACCAGTTGGCCGAAAATCTTAACCTATCCCCAGCCGACATAGCTCAATTTGAAACAGGAGAAAAATATCCCGACCCTTCTGTTTGGCATCTTTTGGCGGAAAACCTCAATTGTTCGGTTGACTTTCTTTTCGGGCGCACCATTGAGCCAAGACCTTATTTTCTGGAAAGCCAACAAGCTTATACTACCATCGCCGCTCAACCTTCAGACGACCCAATGGCAGACCTGCCTGAGGAAGCGAAAAAAGCCCTGGAAGAATTCAAAGAATTTATTCTGAATAAGTACCGCAAAGACAGTTAGGGGCGGAAATCTTCGCCCGCTGAAGGTGACAACCAGCACAAGCATGTCCCAGGACCAACAACCTGTCGTGTCCTGGGACATGCCCGCTTTCCCCTGACACTTTTTGCGTATAAGCACAAGGAGTGATCCTCTTTCCCTATTCAGAATCACGGTCTTCATCTTTAATGGCAACGACTTTGAACCCAGGAAACGGCTCTGCATCCATGAATTCTGCTTCTCCCTCCTGCAGTGCTTTTAAAAGGATATCCATGGCATCGGCTACTTTAGCCGCAAGCTGGAAATACATTTTTCGGTAGTCCAACATCTGATTCTCTACCCCCTATTTCAAGCAGCGGCAAGGCTCCGGGTCATAACCCAGGCCTGCCGTCTGCTTTTATAGGGGAAATTAAAAAGCGCATGCGAGGTTTTTTTCCCTACACATGCGCTATGCTTCGTTATTTGCTGAATCCTAAATACCTGAGCCCATCAACGTTCTTTTCCGACGCCTGGGTCAGGAATAGGCTGATCTCCTGCTGCGTGAAGCCGCACAGTCTGCTCCCTGGCGACGTTCAATTATACTTGGTTCACCCGCAGCACAGGTACGTTGCTTGTGCATAAACGGGCAGCATTGTATAATAAAAATGTCGTCGTGGACAGTCTGTTACGTGTAGGTGCCATCACACCTGCTCGTGCCTGGAAGTGCGCCAACACTTTCAGGTCACGGCGACTTTTTAATTTCCACCTATTCCTAATTATAGCTTTTTTGACGGGGATTGCAAGGTATGGGAGAGGGGTAGGTGGGAAAAAACTGGATTGACTGCTTTGAGCGTTAAAGTACATAAGAACGGGATGTTCGACCTGAATTTCTGGTGATACTTTACATCTTCTTCCCAATGATTTTTGATATCATGTTAGGGCACCTGGTTTTCTGCCCAGTTGGTAAAATATTTTTAAACTTTTAATTATATGGATAGCACTAAACCGCTGGCGCGGTGGTTCTCGTAATACTTTAACTCTGTTTTGCCCGAACTGCTCTGTAAGAGTCAGTTCTTTTTTATTTGGTCTCCTTTAAAATGTAGCTACTTTCATTTTTAAAGGAGATGTTTTTCGTTTATGACAGAAGAAGAGGTTTTAGCCAAGCTCAATTTCGAATTGGAACTTAGGGGGTTAAGCCAAAATACCAAGGATGAATACCATACCAAAGTTAAACTCTTTCAGGATTACTTTGATAAGCCTGCCACTGAACTGGGTATAGAGCATATTAGAGAGTTTCTCTACTATCTCACCACTGAAAAAAAGCTTGCTTCAGGAACAGTTAATACCTATAACAGTGGTCTACGTTTTTTGTATGGCAAAGTATTAGATATTAACTTAGAAGTTAGGAAAATCCCTCGTCATCGTAAACATCGTAAACTCCCTGCTATCTTTACCCAAAAAGAACTCCAATCCCCTTTTTAATGCCTGCAATAATTTGAGAGATAAGTGTATTCTTATGACTCTCTATGGCGCAGGGCTTCGCCTCAGTGAAGTGGCTGCCCTTAAAGTTTCTGATATTGATAGCCAAAAAATGCAGTTGTTTATTCGCAACGCTAAAGGGAGTAAGGATCGATATGCTATCCTATCACAAGCAAACCTGGATATACTTAGAACTTACTGGAAAGCTTATCGTCCAAAAGAATGGCTTTTTTACAGTAGAAATAATACCGGCACACACATTACTACTAGAGCTGTACAAAATATATTTCATAAATATGCAACTAAAGCTAAGATAGATAAACACGTGACAGTTCACAGCATGAGACATAGCTTTGCTACCCACTTACTGGAATCCGGAACAGATATTTTTCGTATCAAGCAGATGCTCGGACACACAGATATCACCGCAACCTGCTTCTACCTGCATTTAATCAAGATTGAATCACTCAACGTAACAAGTCCTCTTGACCGAATGACTGAACTGGACAAAGCTAATGGTTGAGGTACAAGATATCTTCCAGAGATACGGCGAAGACTATAGAATCAATCACAAACTCACGCTCGTTCAACATAAAGCGATGTCGGCCATTCAAAAATGCAGAACATCACAATTGGGCGGCCACAAGGAGGTTTGTGACAGTTGCGGGCATATTCGGATTTCATAC
This sequence comes from Desulfosporosinus orientis DSM 765, assembly GCF_000235605.1. Classification (GTDB taxonomy): domain Bacteria; phylum Bacillota; class Desulfitobacteriia; order Desulfitobacteriales; family Desulfitobacteriaceae; genus Desulfosporosinus; species Desulfosporosinus orientis. The sequence goes on along the minus strand of NC_016584.1, from coordinate 2,066,356 downwards.
AACTCTTGCCGTAACAGACACTGTCCTAAGTGCCAGGCTCTGGCTAAAGAACGCTGGATTGAAAACCAGAAAAGCAATCTACTCGCCATTGGTTATTTTCATGTGGTATTTACAATCCCGGATACTCTTAATTCGATGGCCTACCAAAATCAAAGAGCTATTTATACCCTTCTGTTTAAAGTCGTTGCTGAAACTCTTACCGAACTAGCTGCTGACAAAAAATATCTCGGTGCTAAGGTTGGACTCACATCAGTTCTCCATACTTGGGGACAAAATCTCATGCATCACCCACATATTCACTGCATTGTACCTGGCGGGGGATTATCTTCTCTGGGAAAATGGGTAAACAGCAGAAAGAAATTCTTTATTCCAGTTAAAGTCCTATCTCGAAAGTTCAGAGGTAAATTTCTATATCACCTTAAACAGTTATACGACCAAAATAAACTTGAATTCCACGGTAGTCAAACCTTTCTTTCGGATGGTAAGGAATTCGAAGACCTTCTTTCCTCTCTCTATAACAAAGAGTGGGTTGTTTACTGTAAACCGCCGTTTAAAAATGCAGCTTGCGTTGTTGAATATCTGGGCCGTTATACTCACCGAGTAGCCATATCTAATAAGCGGATCATCAACATTGAAAAAGATACGGTTTCCTTCAAATGGCGAGACTACAAGGATAATAGTATGCAAAAGGTGATGACACTTTCCGCAGAAGAGTTTATTCGCAGATTTCTTATTCATATCTTGCCAAGTAGCTTTATGAAAATTAGACACTATGGATTGCTTGGCAATCGTAACAAGACCACTAAGCTTAAGCTTTGTAAACAACTCACCCATACGCCTTTATTATCTAAAGAGAAGGCTTCAACCCTCGAACTAATCCAAAAGCTCGTTGGGAAAGATTTGTCTAAATGCCCAAACTGCGGTTCAGAAAAACCTAGACTGTTTATGAGTCTAGGCAAATCTCCCCCTGTGGCTATCCAAACTGCATGTGTTTAAAAAATTGCCCTGTTATGGGGAGGGGGAAGCTATGTCCAAAATTGGCATATTGGAAGATTTCAAATACATATTGTACAATGGTTTCATTCAAAGTTCTTTAAAATTTCCAGGAGATTAAAAATTCAATCCCCATAGAAATTTCCTTAATCATCGCGGTTTCGTGCTATCTTAATTATCCAAAGTTAGGAAGATTTGATCCTCCAGCATATCCGTTCTAATAAACTTATGCTCCTCTTGGAGTTCTTTTTTTGTGCTCTAACTTCGGATAATTTGCTATGGATAATGGGAACCAGTCTATTTATACTAAGTGTCCTACGCTTAATATGAATATTCTTCATTAATAATACTGAATATATCCTTTTCTCTTGGCTACTAATATGAATAAGAAATTGATAATATGAAAAAGAATTACTGATAAAAATATATAGGTGTATGATAAATTCAGTATAGTTGCAATTAATCCTACAATTATCATAATCATTGAATTTGCAATAGAAAAATTAAGTTGTAGTCTCAAATATTTATCATTATCTAAAATAAACTTCTTATAACTTTTATGATAAACTGTAACGGTTTTTCTGAATAAAAACGAGTACACTAAATATATTATTCCAACAACACTTATTAAGATATTGAACTTCCCCATTATGATTCCCCCATTATTTATTTCACCATATCTAACGAATGCGTCACAGTTTCCTACTTTTTGTTCCTTAACCTGGTATATCGGAACATACCATTAGTCGAGTAAACCCAGGGAATTTCACCCTGAGTTTCTCACAGAACCGAACGTGAAAGTCTCCTTTCATTCGGCTCTTGTTATCCAACCGACGGGCGAAGCCCCATCTGCCAGTGGTAAAACAGATTTGGTTGTTCCATACAAATGCGACCAAGCAATTTATGAGACTTTAAATGCTTTCTGCCTGTCGATTTATATTTGTACCTAATACACTGGATTAGCGTGAGATTTACATAATTGAGCACATTTCTTGCCTCGCCTGCACTGTATTTGTAAAAGTAATTCATCCAACCTCTGAGAACAGGATTCATCAATTTAGCCAACACATCAAGCGAGGCAGTCTTGTGGTTTCTTCGTATCTCTCTGATACTGTCTCTCAGGTGTTGACTTGCTCCTTTGCTGACTGCCGGTGTAAAACCATTGAAATAGTTGCCAAATTTGCTTTTCACAATGCGCCTCCGAAAAGTGTATCCAAGAAAATCAAAGGACTCATGTTCATAATGCTCTGGATTTACATCACTTCTGCAATATACAATTTTCGTTTTATCGGGATGTAATTCTAATTTGCATTCTGCCATGCGTTTATTGAGCTGAACCAGCAGCGCTTTTGCTTCATTCTCTGTCCGGCAATGAATTACAGCATCATCAGCGTACCTTTCCTAAGGATTTTGTGGATGCTTATGTTCCATCCACCAATCAAATGCATAATGCATAAACAGATTCGCTAGTACTGGACTAATTACTCCCCCTTGTGGCGTTCCGGCATTTCTTTCTCGAACAGTACCGTCCGGTAAAGCAATTGGTGCTTTCAGAAACCTTTCAATATACAGTGTTACCCATTTGCTGTCAGTATGTTTGCATACTGCTTTCATCATCAGTGCATGGTCAATATTATCAAATAGTCCTTTGACGTCAAGATCAATGACCCATGGCATTTTTCAACATCGCATACGTGCTGCTCCCACAGCATCCAATGCAGAGCGATTCGGCCTATATCCATACGAATCATCACAAAATATCGGCTCCACTTGTGGTTCAAAGTTCATTCGCACTACCATCTGAGCGACCCTGTCGCTAATGGTTGGAATTCCGAGTAATCTTTTCTTGCCATCCTTTTTCGGAATTTCCACTCCTCTAACTGCGGAGGGAAAATAGCATCCTGATGACATCCTGTTCCATATTTTGTATAGGTTGTTTTTCAAATCTTTCTCAAATTCAGTGAAGCCTACTCCATCAATGCCGCCTGCGCCATTCTTCGCTTTCACGCGTCCGTACGCTTCCATTACTTGATGTTTCGAAATCTCAAACGGCTTTCCTTCTTCCATAAAATCCTCCCATTTATGGTTGTTTAATTTCAGAAGTGCAGATAACAGAATCCCTTCGCTCCACTGCCATTACAGCAGTCTCCTCACTACTACGAATTCTTCCGCAACTAAACCTTGCATCGCTACTTTCATCCTTGTCGTGTCAGCGCTTGGATTTTTCGCTTATCATCAAGGTTCAGTTTTCTCCTGTTCCTTATAAGAGCCTATATCGTGCTCCTGCAGCCTTTACGCCGACAGCCATCCGGTCAATAAGCAGGCACCCACCGGATTTTATCCCAGTTGTGGCTAAATCATCTGGTTTTGACTGCAACAAACCCATTAACGACGCTTCACCGGCTATTCACTTTCGTTCAGCTTCACGATGCACACCTGACTGCTATAGCATACGCGTTCAGCACCACAACTTTTGATTGCAGCACCCTATGGTGGTTTGAAACCTGCACCTGCATGCCGGTTCCAAGGGACCTACCCTCATCTCTTATAAAGCACGTCAGACTGTTACTTCACTCTTTACTTTGAACAGTCATCCTTTCAGGACACACTTAGCCTAACGGGTATATAGATATGTATAGCCGATTTGTACAGTCATAATGTTGTGATTATGGTCGTCCATCTTACGCTTTAATTACCAATATTTAAGTTTCTAAACAAATCGTATTTAGGTTCTCTTAATAAAGTCTTTTTTTGTAAATCGTCTTGTAGACTAAATGTAGCTCTAAAAACATCTAACAGGGCACACTTCTCATAATAACTTAAACCACTATAATAATCAGGGTTCAACGTCGTATTTTCACAATAACTGGGGATTAAGTTGTTCAAGAATTTTACTTGTTCCTTTAAGGAAAGCGATAATAGTTGACACTTAAAACCTTCATAAAAGCCCTCATCTTCATGAAGCCAACTGAATTGTACAATTGTCTCTCTGTTTTGGGGAAATAAATTAAAGGTTAGAAATTTCAATCGCTCAGATCCTAATGATCTAACATCGTTTAATTGATTTCCTAAAATATCAAATTCTAAGTTAAATCCTGAACAAACAGCTACTTTTGATGTCCCTTCAAATTTAAGGCATACGGTATCAATTATAGAGTAGTTATCTTCGAGCAAAGCCTTATCAAATTTACTTTTTAAATAAGCAAGATCATTTAATGCCGCCTCATGTCCTTTAAGAACGTTAATATACGAGTCGTCTTTCACAAAACTAGGTTTTGTATTTAATCTGGCACGAAGTGCCTTATAAGCTTCATGCTTTTTATGATATTCGTAGGCAAACGCTCTATAAGCAAATAAAAAGTTTTGTTGAGGGCTCCCAGTATAATCCTTATCTTCTATGGGTTGAAATACTGTTTTATCGTGGTACCCGCAAAAACCCCAAATAGTGCTGGCCACATTTCTACCTTTAGGTTTTGCAGCAAGTTCAAAGGATTTCTCGGTACATTCTGGCATAATCATCACCACGTTCCCGTTGACAGCAATACTTTTAAGGATTTTATGATTTTGTATTGAATGAGCCTGAACAATTCTTTCCGAACAATCATCATGATTGGGGTGAATACATTGCTTAATTCTCCCTTCATTCATCATACGATGCATCCGAGATTGTAAGGGTAAATTGGTATATTCTTCCGGCTTGTCCTCTTTCCCTAAACAACATTCTTGTATTTCAATCCTGACATACAAGGACACTTATCGTTTCTCTTTACAACCATCTACAACACTCCACTTGAAGCTCAAAAATGTAATTATTTCGCCTTTTGTCTATTTTGAACAACGTCGCTAAAACTCATAGGGTTGAGTAGAGGTGAGAAGGGCAGTTAAGACAGCATTTTGTAAGTATTCAGAGTAACCTGAATACTGAATCGCTTCCCATAAATATTCTGCACGGCTACCTTCAACTTGCGGGTCGAAAGCTGTATTATTAACGCAAGCATATTGAATAGCCTTCAGATATTTTCTATTTCGATTTTGATTTTCCTTAAGGAAAAGGATACCACTCCCTAAACCTCTATTAATCAGATTTCTGAAGTCCTTTGCTTTCATGTAGTAGTCTCCATATAATATCTTTTTTCAGTACGAACTGATAAAGTATAAACATTGCACGAAGTTCGTATGGTACCATCATTAGGAGCTCGTTTTTTATATCGCCATGCCAAGCTTATCCAATATTTATTTTTTTAATTTGTATAAAAAAATTGGAACTTTCCCAGACGTATCTTTTTTTGTTTCGTATAATTCTGGATATCTACTTAACAAATCTGACAATTTTGAAAAGCCCAATGCTTTTAACTCAAAATCAGGTCGAGCACGTTTTATGTAATTGCCAGCAGTAGCAGCATTTACCCAGCCATCATCATCTTGATATTGAGATGTTTCACTTGCAGTATTTAATAATTTATGAATTTCAGAGATGTCAGGAGATCCGGAATCCTCTTTAGTTTCATGGTCATCAACGATTCCTTCTGGTTTGTCTTTGAAATCGGTAAGGTTTCTAGTCAAAATAAAATTATCACATGAATTCCTAAAGGCAGCAGGGGTTTTATCCTCGCCAATTCCAAATATATACGCCCCTGTTTCGCGTAATCTAATCGCCAGAGGGGTATAATCTGCATCGCTGCACACAATGACAAATGCGTCGTAAATATTTGTATACAACAAATCCATTGCGTCAATGACCAATGCAATATCTGTAGCATTTTTTCCTTTAGTATACGCGAATTGTTGCTCTGGTTTAATCGCCAGTTGCTTTAACTCATCTTCCCAATTCTTTAGCAAGGGATTTTTCCAATCTCCGTATGCTTTTTTTACAATTATTCGACCGTATTTGGAAATTTCATCAAGAATTGCTTTCAATTTTGTCAGTTGTGCGTTGTCTGCATCAATTAGTACTGCTATTTTAGTGAAATTAGTTTCCATTTATATCCCCACTTTTCAATAGTAATATATTGCTCTTAAACTATTTGAATTGCGCATTATTGCTATAACACGCATAATTCAGAACTACTTATTATTAGCCTAATTAGAATTTAAAATTAAAAAATCCTTCAAACCTAACTGCTTAATCTGCGCCGGGACGTCGCGAACTTGCGACCAATTTCATTTAACGAGTCGGGTTATTACATTATATTATTCCCCGATGCCGGTAAACCTCTTTTAGACGAAGTTGGTTTAGCTCACAAAGCTAAACTCTTTAAAGATTTAACATAAAGAAGCATCTGGTTTTCAAATGCCTTCTTATATTAAATCTTCAACGACCTAATTTATTAAAAACATCCCTATATCCAATACTAATTGAACCACGATTTCCGGGATTCCCTGGCGAACCTACGTTGCCAGGATTACCTGGATTACCAATATTCCCACGGTTCCCAAGATTACGATCAACTACCATATCCCTATACAACTCGCCTACATATTCTCCTGACATGGTGTGTACACGTGTTCCATTTAGTTGACCTACTGGAGCCCCATTCATTAAATAAATGTACTTTCCTCTAACGAACCCGGCAGCATCTCCATTTTCTCTATAAATATACTGCATCATTTAATCCTCCTTATTCAATTCTCAATCTTTTGCACCTTAAAAATAGATTCCTCCCAAACAAGTTGATATAAGAGGTTTTTTTCTATCCCTTTAACCAATACTTTAGTTCCATTTTCTATTGCTTCTTTTAGAAAAATAGGTATATCTTTTTCTGCAAGAATATTTCCCGTATTCCCTGAGAAAAGATCATGTAAATTCAGATATTCAATTGTAATAGACTTTACCCCTTCAAACTTAAACATATCTACACCTCCTCAAAATCGGCCGACATTAAACCAATTTCGACTAACGTCCCGGGGAGTTTTTGAAGCGTCATACTACATTCATCTATGCTAAGTTTTGAAACTCCCCTGTTTCGCATCTTCTTTGAGCTATTCGAGATTTTATCCATTAAATTACTCTAGGTAAAATTCTATAAATAGTATCTATATCTATTCTAAGCAGATCGGTAATTTGTCCATTAGATGGATGAACAGGATTCATTGCTTTTGTTAAAACATTGTCAAATGCAACCCCTCTGGCCTTTGCACGATTGTTAATAATATGAAATACAAACAATTCTTCTTTTTTATGTGAAATAATTGATTGCATCACTTTAATTATTTGATTATGGAATACTGTTGTATGGAAATCTTTCGGGCAATCTCCCCAACCAAAGATGATATATTGGCTATCACTAATTGCTTCATCAATTTCCTTATGATTACTTTCAATTACTTTAGATAGAAACTCATATGACTTGTACTGAATTATCTTATTAAGGCTTTTATTTAAATCTTTAGAATTCGGATTATATATTGAGAAGAGATTGGTTATTAAAATGTTGCTTATATCGTTTATTATCCTTAATTTATTTTGATGAACTTCATTACTAACAGAACAATCATTAATCAAGAACTCTATGAGTCCATTGATTGTACCGTCCGAATAAGAGGAATTTGCACTCGCCGGATTCATCATAATGATTAAAGCTATTTTATCACCAGGTTTTTTTAATTTAAATTCTAGTAATTCTCTTTTTTCCATGAGACAGTTTTCTTCGGGGTCTTGAACAATTACCGTATTATTACACTTGACGCTTTCAACAAAGTCCCAGTTATATCTAATCAGTTACAACCACCATCTTTCAAATGCGAATTGCAGATAATGTCATATCTCCACCAATAACGAAGATTATCAAAATTCTCCAGAATCTACGACACTTATGTCGCAGATTCTGAATTTCTCTGTAACTTGGCTACTTTCTCATATATAAAACTAAATTATTTCAACTGTTTATGGGGTTAGCATTATAGACAAACTGCCTTCTTTTCGCTGTATAACCACCAATTAAAAACTTTAATTACGCTCTCGGCTTTACGCCTCAAAACCATCAATTGTATCCATCCAATGACCTGAACGGATGATAAATAGAAAATAGCCTTTGTCATATGCCTTAAGCTGTCCTACATACATTATAACTCTGCCACCACTGTATTCTATATAAAATTAAATATTTTCTAAAAAATAAACATCTCCTCACCTAAGCTCACCCCAAAGAAATTTAGATAAGTTGATGAATCACTTCCACCCGCTCAGCGGGTGGTTTGCTCTAGCCCTATAATGGCTGGGTACGGGCTATTTTTTCTTTTTCATTTCTACTGGCTCACCCGTAAACGGGTCAACAAACTCTTTGATAGTCAACTGATCTGCTGCGATATCCTTCGGAAGTATGGACACCAACATATGGATGTGATCTGGGCTCTTGTAATTTTGGAGTGATTTAGAAAATTACCTAAAGCGAAATGGGTATAAATACAAAATGTGTTTATAAAAATACCCTGCCAGGATGGTTACCTTGCAGGGCTATAAAAAGAGAGGAGAAACTAAAATCAAATTACATGGAAACCCATCCGATCTGCCTTTTCCTGCACCATACGCTCTATTCTAGGCAGGGAAATCCCCAGGGTTTCCCGGAGTACGTCTTCCACGGTTTCTACGGGTATCACCGTAAGTTGTTTTTTTACATCTTCGGGTACGTCCTTCAGATCCACCACATTGTCCTTAGGAATCAGCACTTTGCTGATTCCGGCCCTTTGGGCCCCCAGCAGCTTTTCCTTCAGCCCGCCGATTGGCAGGACGGCGCCCCTCAGCGTGATTTCTCCGGTCATGGCGATTTGGGAATCCACCTTCTTGCCGGTGATCAGGGAAGCCAGGGCGGTGAATAGCGCAATGCCTGCGGAGGGGCCGTCTTTGGGAACCGCTCCGGACGGGACATGAATATGCAGATCCCGTTCCTTGAAAGGAACTGTATTCAGCGGCAAGCGCGATTTCAGCAGACTCAGAGAAATCCTGGCCGATTCTTTCATTACATCTCCCAGCTTGCCGGTGAGGATAACTTCTCCGTTTCCGGGCATATCGGTGGCCTCGATAAAAAGGATTTCACCGCCGACGGGAGTCCAGGCCAGCCCTGTGACCACGCCGGGAGGATTATCCTGCTGAGCCCTGTCATGCCGCGCCACCTGTCTGCCCAGCAGTTCCTCCAATTCCTCGGCCTTAATCCGGTAAGGCAGGTCTACTTTGTGGGAGACAATTTTCTCCGAGGTCACTCTGGCCAAGGCAGACAGTTGCTTTTTCAGCCCCCTGACTCCGGCTTCCAAGGTGTAGTCACTGATTATTTTCTGCAGCACATCATCATCCACCAGCAATTCTTCTGTGGTCAGTCCGTGTTCTTCCAGGATAGCCGGGAGCAGATGATTTTTGCCGATATGAAATTTTTCCTCGATGGTATAACTAGTAACCTGAATGACTTCCATTCTGTCCAATAACGGTCCCGGAATGCTTTCGATTGAATTGGCCGTGGCAATAAAGAACACATCGGACAAATCATAGGGCAGGTCCAGATAATGATCCGTAAAGCTGTTGTTTTGTTCAGGATCAAGCACCTCCAGCAAGGCGCTGGCCGGATCGCCGCTGAAACCGCCGGCCTGCAGTTTGTCCACTTCATCGAGGACCATGACAGGATTGTTGGCCCCTGCCTTTTTGATGCTTTGGATAATCCGCCCCGGCAATGCGCCTACATACGTTCTGCGGTGTCCCCTGATTTCGGCTTCATCCCTGATTCCGCCTAAACTCAACCGGATATACTTGCGCTCCAGCGCCTCGGCAATACTTTTGCCCAGACTGGTCTTTCCGGTACCAGGAGGTCCTACCAGCAAGATGATGGAGCCTTTTTTGCCGTTTTTGAGCTGTATCACCGCCAAATGCTGGATAATCCTGTCCTTCACTTTCTCCAGGCCATAATGCTGTTCATCGAGGACCCGCCTCGCCTCCTCCAGATTGACCGGCTTAGCTTCAGTCTTTTGCCAGGGCAGTTGAACCAGCAGATCCAGGTAATTGCGGATCACGTGATAGTCGGAACTTTGCGGCCCCTGAGCCTCCAGCTTATCTAACTCCTCAAGGGTGGCTTCTTTAATATCAGGCGGCATCTGCGCTTCTTCGATTTTGCTTAAATAGTCCTTCTCTTTTTTGGCGCCTCGGCCTTTTTTCCCTTCATTCAGTTCCTCCTGAATGACTTTCAGCTGCTCTCTGAGCGCGTTTTCCCGGTAAAACCGGTTGGCCCGCTCGGATAATTTCTCGGACATCTGGATCTGCAATTCAATGACTTCCTTTTGCTTGAGCAGATGATCCATGAAGCGCAACCCCCGCTCCTTCAGGGAATCTATTTTGAGCAGTTCATACTTTTCTTCGTTAGAGATGGGGAGAAATGAACTCAAATACACAATTGCAGTGAATTTAAGTCGGCAAACTTTTCCACCACTTTGTTATATCTCTCTCCCCCTTGGAATTATACCCAGCTGATTAATGAATTAAGCTGCCCTAAACCCGAGTAATAAAACAGGATAGCTGACGCACTGATTAACAACATCGGTATTCCGAGAATCAGGATCTTAACCAGTTAACCCCTAACCTGCCTTTCCGGACCATTCTCCTCATAAATCCGGGCAAGGCAAGATACATACCAACCAGCAGGGAGAAACCACAATTGAACTGCATTAAGGGAAAGGGGTCATAATTTCTGCCCGCTTCGATATGCAGTGCTTTCTGATAATCCAAGCCGTAATACACAAGCAGCATCAAACCAAACTCATAGCCCAGATAAATAAATAATTTTTTCATCCAACCCCTCCCCCGTAATTTATATCTCATAACGCGCCAGTATGTCTTCCCATAGCATAAAACAAGCCTCTCAGCTTGTTTCTTCATCCGCTGCTTACAACGGATTGACCCTGTTCTTTTAATAATGGGACTCTATTCCATCCCCGCCGGGATCTCTGAATCATCACTCAAATTACTGACATGTCTCCAGATCAAGCCAAATCCTTTGTAGCGCTATAATATTCTGTTTGTCTAGCCCTACAAATAACGGGGATCAGGCCGCGTAAAATTGTCTTCTGAAACATTAAGCAACCGGTCCAGTTCAGCAAGCATGGCGGGTTTATCTGCCGGCAGCTCACCGTTGATCCAGGCAAAGTTGGAAATATGATCACTCATAAGCCGTCCAGGTCCACGTAAGTTCTCGACAAGGAGGCGAGTCTCCCGGATTGCGGCATGGGGATTCAGCAGCCGGAAATTACCCTTCTGGCATTCTTCACCCAAAGGCGTTTCTTCTACCGGATTATATGTGCGTAAACGCGTAAAATCCGGGGCGATGGCGTTTAGTACCCGGGCGCTTTCCAGGGCATGTTCCTGGGAACGCTCATGTCCACCAATCCCAATTAAAATGTATTCACTCAATTCCATACCCGCTTCTTTCACTTTTCGCCCATTCTCAATCATCTCTGCCGCGGTAAAACCCTTTTGAATATTCGCCAGCACGATATCGTCTCCACTTTCCAGACCGGAGTGAATCCTAGTCAAGCCAGACGCCCGCAACCGTTGCAATTCCGCCAAAGTTTTCAGTTTCAGGAACTTAGCGGAGCCATACATTGTCATACGGGAAAGACGGGGAAACAACTGGCCGGCATATTCCAGAATTTCTGCCAATTGCTCAGTTTTCATGATTATCGTATTGCCATCCGGGAAAAAGATGCTCTCTACATTATTTCCGTACAGATCCTGGGCACTTTTCAGGTCCTCTTTGATATCTGCTACAGGACGAATCTTGAATTTCTTATCCCTATACATTCCGCAGAAAGTGCACCGGTTATGTGGACAACCAATCGTCGCCTGGATAAGCAAACTGTCGGCCTCGCTGGGCGGTCGGTAAACAATACCTTCATAACGCATAGCAAAACACCCTTTCCAAAAGAATCTCTTTTGTGAAATAATTATCAGCTTGTCTATGAACATCAATCATGAATTTCCACATCTTTCCCAGATTTCCTCCCGTGATGTTGGAAAATTCCAAAAAAAGCAGAAACCCGGTGCCCTATCTCACTGCCGGATTACAGAATCTGCCTGTCCCCAAATCACCAGGATGCGATCCGCATCCCGGATGATGGAGAGACGGTGGGCGATGAGAAAATTGATCCGCTGCTGGTGGCTTCACTAGTCTACGTCCTTTTCAATTTTCAAATTTGTCTTAATCTCAGGAGGATATTTTTTCAGCGTCTCCGCCATGTTAGTTGCTATCTTTAACGCCTCTTTCCTGTTTATTTCTTTCTTCACCGGGTCTACCCTATTTAAGTCTACGAGAGTTTTCAGCAGCTCCCCGTAGGCACTGAGCATGTTGTCGCGGTACTTGGCGTATTCGGCGTCGTATTTCAGGCTGTCGGCATTGGTGTTCTCTGCCGGCAGCACACTTTGTGCAGTTTTCGGTTTGCTGATTTTCTTTTCCACCGGAATCAGTTCCACAGGTTTATCCTTAGCTTTATCCATTGGTTTATCTGCTGCCTCTACTGCCGCTTCTGCCTTTTCTTGCTTTCCCGTCGCCTGATTTTCCCACTCTTGGAGCTCTTCTTCCTGAGGCGCCCTGCCCCTTTCATTGATTGTCTGCCGCAGCTCCCGCTGGCTCATGTTCTCAACATCATTGTCCTCTATAAATTGATCCCGGTCCTCCAGCGGAATCCCAAAGAGGATGAGTCCTTGGGTGTAGTTCAAATGTTGCATCGATGCACCATTTGGGGACTCTTCCCCATCGGTGGAGGAGACGATTGACCCGTACTCCCGGAAGATCTTCATCAGTCTGCTGGCTGTGCTTCGGGAGTAACTCACTGACTCAGTCAGCCATTTGAGCCACTCCCCATGAGGTACCAGCTCTTTGGCTTCCGTTAGTCGCCGTCCGATCTCAACGGCGTTGCTAAGCAGTATTTTTCCGCTTTCTTCCTTGATAATGTTAATCTCAGACGCGATTTGCTCCGGCGTCCTCTTGGAAATTTCCATCACCATACCGGCTGCCCATCCTTTTACGAATGTCTTTTCAGATACCGCTATAGGATATGCGGAACCCCAGACAAGCGTGAAGGCAATGGCTCAATAAAAAAGCCGGGTTGGACAAAGAGACTTCCCTATAGTAACCATAGTACAAGTAACTCCATATTATATACAACCATGCCGAATCCATCGGCCTCTGGATCAAGAAAGGAAGGAAAAGAAATGCCTATCATTGATAAGCAGTTGACTTCAACTTTAGTGTTGAAATATGAAGACGGCTTAACACCGGCAGGCAGCCCCCAAATCAAGCAAAAGAGCTTAAATTACGTTAAGCCCGATGCTGATCATGAATTACTCCACGAGGCTGCTGCCACCCTATTCAGTCTCTCAGAGAATCCGCTCACTGCCGTAATTTTGCGTGATAGTACGGAGTTAGTGGAAGAAGCGGAATAATACCATCGCACTTTTAAATGGGGCTGCATGGAATCTTAGTTTCACGCAGCCCTGTCTATGGCAGCAAAGACCGAATCCTTGCGGACATCTAACGGTAGATCGTATTGCTAAAATCGTACTACAGGTGTAACATGTATTCATCTACAATTGTAGCACGGAGGTTTTTATAATGAGTTTAGCTGAAAAAATTTCTAATGCAGAGCTTGAAGTGATGCGCATACTCTGGCGCGAGAAGAAGCCTGTATCCTTTACTGATATTCGCGTCGAGCTTCAACATACCAAGGGTTGGGAAAAATCCACGATTAACACACTAATACGCCGCCTTGCTGATAAAGAGGTTATAACCGCTGAGAAACAGGGGGTGCTACATTACACGCCCAATATATCCGAATCCGCATATGTTCAGAGCGAGGAACAGAGCATGATCGATAAGCTCTACGCCGGAAACGTAAAAAACCTCGTCGCCGCCCTTTGCCGCAGGGGTAAATTATCCGAGGCTGATATTGATGAGCTAAAAGATTTTTTCAAGATGTGAGGGGATGCTAAATGAGGGCATGGGAAATCATTAGCGAAATTGCCCGAACCATTTTAATCATGTCGGCAACCGGCGGTATCATTGCGTTGCTTCTCTTTGCCATAAAACCGCTGTGCATTGGTTTAATCCCCTCTCCTACCTTGTGCGCCGTGAAATTGATCGTGCCTGTGAATTGTCCTGCGACGAAGCGGTGATAAAGGAACTTGATAATAATGGAAGACAGGGTTACGGAGATACGCTGATTGCGGTGGCAGCAGACACCAAATCACCGAAAACAATTGTATCCACAACGATGTGCGAGGAAAAGAAAGCACTTAAAGAACGGCTAAGCGCCATTATGAAACATAAAGGCTTTCCTATTAGGGCGATTGCTTTTTCATGGGTATTGGTGTCTGCGGTCTTGTGTGGAATAGTTGTTTTGGGCACTGAGACTGTGGGCTTCCCGTGATGTATCAATTGCTGACGATGTAAAAAACACAGCAGTGTGGAACGTTGCGAAGGAATATCCAGATGGCTTTGACGGCTCTGTTTGGGCTGTGGCAAGTGGCTCTGACGGCGTAGGGCAGACCAGCGATTATGTGAGGGTGGTATATGACCCGGCAAATGTGCCTACCCAGACGGAATTCAGCTTGCCCGTCACGTTCTACACGTATAGCGGAGACATATTAAATCCCATAGCAGAAAAACTGTCGGCAAACGAAAAGGGGCAGATCAACCTCCCGGATACAGTTTTTATCGAAATTGATGTGCCAAGCGGCGTGATAAGCTACAAACTCTATTGGCAGACCAGAGGAAGGCGAACCATTGGTGCTTCGGACCGTTTCTTACCAAGTGTCAAATACCGACCCAAATAGAACCCCGGATATCCGCTCACCCGACGGTAAGCTCTGGGATGTGAGGGAAGCCTTTCCCGATGGTTTTACAGGTGAAATATATGCGTTCGCTTCTGCATACAAAAATTTGAAGGACAACGGGGAAGCCGTGGGGGTTGTCTATGAGCCAAAAAGTTAGCATAAATGGATAGCACCAAGATAAAAATATATCTAAAATGGAATTGCGGTTAAATGCGAATACTGTTAATACAAATCATGAAAAGAGGTGCGCTATGCCAGAAATTTATCTTGCGGGCGGTTGCTTTTGGGGAACCGAGAAATATCTTTCATCGATTCGGGGCGTTTTGTCCACACAGGTCGGCTATGCGAACGGGAAGACGGAAAACCCCACTTATGAGGAGGTGTGCTGCCAGAATACGGGGCATGCTGAAGCTGTACGCGTCGTCTATGATCCCGGGGTAACTTCTCTGGCATTTTTGCTGGAGCTATATTATGAAGCAATTGATCCTGTTTCCGTCAACCGACAGGGCGGCGACCACGGTACGCAGTATCGGACCGGCATCTACTATGTGGATGACAAGGATCTGCAGGTGATTCAGCGCTCCATTGCACAACTGCAAAAGCGATACGACAAGCCTATTGCGATTGAGGTAGAGCCGCTAGGCAATTTCAGTCCCGCGGAGGAATATCATCAAAAATATCTGGATAAACATCCCGACGGCTATTGTCATATTTCAAATGCCAAGTTCGAAAAGGCGGCAACGTCAATTGTGAATCCGGCAGCTTACAGAGTGCCGGACGCCGATACACTGCACAGAACGCTGACTGCGGCGCAGTACGAGGTGACGCAGAAATGCGCCACCGAGCCTCCCTTTCAGAATGAATTCTGGAACACCTTTCAACCCGGAATTTATGTGGATATCACCACCGGTGAGCCGCTTTTCACTTCCAGTGACAAATTTGAATCCGGTTGCGGCTGGCCCAGCTTTTCAAAACCGATTGATCCGGATGTGATTCACGAAAAACAGGATACTTCTCATGGCATGCACAGGACAGAGGTTCGAAGCCGCACGGGAAACGCCCATTTAGGCCATGTCTTTAACGACGGTCCCAAGAAAACGGGCGGATTGCGGTACTGCATTAACAGCGCATCTTTGCGGTTTATCCCGAAAGACGAGATGGTGCAGGAAGGCTATGGGTATCTTTTGGATCTGATCAAATGAGAATTTCTAAATAATCCAAAAAAAGAAGAAACCCGGTGCCCTATCTCACCAGGTTTCTTCTTTTTACAAGTGATATATTTCTTACACCCACACTACACTATATGTGCCTGCCCCAGGATATGTGACAAGCAGCATGTGCAATTTCTGCACTAACCACTTTTTCATCAGCCTCATCAGTTATTAAAAGTGTCAAACTGTTTCAGTTAATAACAGGTGAAAATTTCACAAACCAAGTTCCGAAATCTATTTTCCTTACCTCAATGCCCTTCTCCACAGTTAGATTAGCATATTTTATAACCTTGTACCCTAACCCATAGTATTCTGTCGAACCGCCATCTTTGTACACTACTATGGGGATTGCGAAAACAGGAGATCTATTTGCTTTTGCTAAACAGAAGTCTGTCAGTAAAAAAGTAAACCAAATAATAATTAATAATATTCCTATGATATATTTTCTTTTTCGGGTCATATTTTGCCCCCTCGTTATGTCAAGTTCAACACAAAATACAAACCTAAAGACACCAAATGCCTGTGTCCATCTTCCTGAAGCTGATCTAAACATATTCTCGAACCAGGAGAGGAATTCCTGTATTCAACACAACTCATCGTACTCGAAAAGATGAACAGCAACTCGAGATGATTCTGGATATCGCGGGTACTGATCCCTTTGGAATATAGAGCAATGATCTGATCTTCAATTCCGGTGACATTACGCTGATGTTTCTTGACGATGAGAGTTTCAAAAATGTGAGACTTCATTCCTATTCTATTCAAACAGCTCTTCATAACACGTGCCATACGTGCTATAATAAATACATTGAGAGGAGGTTTGCGAATGAAACCCCGGGAACTTGAAAACATAGTTAAAGCCGATGGATGGCAATACACAGACACCAAAGGTTCTCACAAACATTACAAACATCCATCAAAACCGGGAAAAGTTACAATTCCATTTCACGGGAAAGATTTAAAAACCAAAACCGTAAACTCTATCCTAAAACAAGCGGGGCTGAAATAACCCCCCCTTTCCTAGGTTTACGATAAGCATAGAAGCTGAAAATAATGAATTAACTAGACGAAAGGCGGAATAAGCAATGAGACTTATTTATCCTGCTTGCTTTTACCCAAGCGAAGATGGTTATACTGTGGTCTTTCCTGATTTACCAGGATGCGTAACCGAAGGCGATACTTTACCTGAAGCTATGGATATGGCTATCGACGCAGCTTCTGGTTGGCTGTTAAGCGAAGTTGAGGAGAATAAGCAATTGCCTAAAGCTACAAATATTAAAAATGTAATCCCTAACGAATATGAGAATGGTTTCGTTAGTCTCATTGGTGTTGACTTAGACGAATACTCACAAAAGCACGGAAATAAAGCTGTAAAGAAAACCCTTACAATCCCCGCTTGGCTAAACACTATTGCTGAGGAGAATAATGTAAACTTCTCTCAGGTTCTGCAAAGCGCCCTAAAAGACCAGCTTGGTATTTAGTAATAAAAATAATTTCAGCAATTAACTAATCAATCAGGTCATTTTGAAATCTTGAAAGATGCTCGTACGGAAGAATAAGTCTTCCACGGAAGAGGCCGCAGCCATCGTTAATAAGGGAATTATTCACTGCCGAAAACATATTTACATCCAATTTTGATAATTCAAGCTGCTGCAACATGATACCTCTTTCATAAGCATCATCAAAATAAATATTTTCTCCTTTGGAAATGGCATCTCGTTTAGCTCTTTCACTTTCTTGTCGCTTTTCGTAACCTAAATGATTGGCAGGACCGATTTCAGCAAAATCATCCATTTCTTTTGTACGAAGCTGTACTTCCACATAACAACGGGCAATGTTATCATAAAAAGTTATGTGCAGCGAACGATAGCCACTAGACTCTGGATTTGCAATGTAATCTCTATAGTATGGGCTTACGCTCTCTCTTAATAAGGGCGATTTTTTCTGACCCATAAATGAAGACAGTTCTGCGGTAAATCCGCGTTCCTCAAGGAAATCAAGCAGCTTGTTAGCTACATCATATAGATATTTATTTTCTTCATCTGCGCAAATCTCATCTTCTTTTAAATGACATTTGGGAAGAGAAATCACGATTCGGTAGGCAATCAGGTCCCGAAAACAGTTTAAATTGTTTTTTAGTTCAGGAAGAGCCGGATAACTGCCATGTTTAATATAATACTCGTAAATATATTCTACGATGTATCCGTTAAATTTTGCTTCCGCGCGTATCAGAGATTTAATTCGGCCCTTAAAAGTAAAGGCAAGAAAAGGATATTCATTTGCCATAAGTTTATAAAATTCCCGAATCCGCTGAGACTGCGAAGTCAGGAATTCATTGTGCTGCAAAAGTCCCGCAATTTGAAGCAGAAAATTACAGTGCAAAAGATCAATCTGATTATGAGTTTCTTTCGCCGACTGTTTCAAATCCTCAGCATATCTCTGTAATATCTTTAGAACGGTATCGCCTGAGTATAAATAATCATTTAATTTTTTCACAGATGCACTTTCCTTTCCTGTATGGTTTCACCAATACGATATCAATCCGATTTCATAGCAATCAAAAGTCAGTTTCTGAAGATCAGGACGAAACCCATTCCCACCTTCGCCTTATGAACCTGACTTCTCAACAATTAATTTTCGATTAGGCTATTTTGTATTTTTACTTCTTTGAACTGTATTTTTTGCTTTTCCTCTTACTACCATCTTCGGCCTTTGTGACATTGCTTCGATTCTGCTTTTCTATCTGCACCGCTTGGAATGCTTCCTTCGATATGATCGCCGGATTGTTTTCCTCTGATAGATATAGGCATCGTGCTTTCCATTATCCAACAACCGGACATTTCCTGTGTATTTTTCATTACTGAGCATTACATCAATCGTCCGCTTACACCATTTTCCTTTTCCTGTAGGGGACTTGATTCCCCGTCGCTCTAATTCAGACTGACAATCCTTCAGAATACAAGAAAACTCTTTCCGAGATGAACCGATCTTACTTGATGCAATATCCATGTACACATCTACTAATAACCATTTGGGATTAACTGCTGTCAATCTTGTTAGCGCCGATACTTGGGCGGTAAGACTTTTCAGCTGATCAGCAGTGTTTGTGCTCACACGGCAGTAAATGCCTACGGCGCTTTTCCCGCTTTGGAGGTTTAGCCGGGATATAGTTGATTTTTTTGTTTTCCCCCATATTACACCTCGATAATTGTTCATTAGAAATATTCATGGATACATTTGAAAAGCAAGCAGAAACGCGTATTCAGCAAGAATTATTATACAATGCAGTTATCACAAAAAGTGTTAAAATGCTCTTGCATGGAGTAGATGAGATATACACGTTCCTTGTAATACTTATCAGCCTTAATTCACAGCGGATATATGAAAAAGAGTCAAGAAACAATATCCTTGACCCTTCCAATCAATTCCTACACATTAATTCCTAAAATTTTCAACTGTTCATTGATTTTAGCTTCAAGCTCCGCAATTTCTTGTTTATCTTGCTCTAATTGCTTATTCACTTCATCAAGATCAATGGCTTGCACTTCTTCAGACGTATCTACATAGCGAGGAATATTTAAGTTAAACTCATTTTCTTTGATTTCTTCAAGTGATGCCACGTGAGCGTATTTATCAACATCCACACGATTTTTGTAAGTTTCTATAATCTTATTGATGTTTTTATCAGTAAGTCTATTTTGATTCTTACCTTTTTCAAATTCGTTGCTTGCATCGATAAAGAAAATATCTTTTGCTTTACGATTTTTCTTAAATACTAAAATCGTCGTTGGAATTCCTACACCGTAAAACAAGTTGGCAGGTAACCCTATAACTGTATCAAGGTAGTTCTTCTCAATTATAGTTCGACGAATCGCTCCTTCTGCCGCACCACGGAACAAGACACCGTGAGGCAGTACAATCGCCATTGTTCCCGTATCATTCAGGTGATACAAACTGTGTAAAATGAATGCATAATCTGCCTTAGTTTTCGGAGCGAGCTTACCATAGTCTCGAAAACGGGGATCTTTTAGTTTCGTTTCGCTATTGTCCCAATGAGCAGAATAAGGAGGATTGGCAACCACAGCATCAAAAGAGCGCGGGTGGTCAATTCCTTTGGCGTCCGGCCCGTCGGGCCAATCCCTTTCAAGGGTGTCAGCATTAGACAGAGTCATGTTGTTAAAGGAAACGCCATGCATCATCAGGTTCATTCGAGCCAGGTTGTAGGTTGTCGTATTCTTTTCCTGACCAAAGAATTTAATCGCTCCCGGTTTATCGCCGCCAGGCAACTCACTTTTAACGGTTAACAGCAATGACCCGGAACCACAAGTCGGGTCATACACCGAAAAAGTATAATCCGATTCTTCTAACCCATCCGTTACGACTTTAGCCAAAATCTTAGAAACTTCATGAGGTGTGTAGAACTCCCCGCCTTTTTTGCCTGCACTTGCCGCAAATTGACCGATTAGATATTCATAGATTACGCCCAGAATATCTTTGCCATCTTCACCTTTGTAATCGATCCCATCAACCAGCTTGACAATACGGTTCAGTGATTTCGCCCGTTCATTGGTAGACGAACCAAGGCGTGAGTCGCCCAGGTTGATGTCGTTAAACACACCACGGAAATCTTTTACGGCTTCTCTGTTTAATTCGGCGTTCTTATTGAAGTTATCAAAAATCGTTTGATAATCACTTGGAACCACCATGCTGTTATCAATTTTCTGAACTAAAGATTCCCAGGTATCAAGGGGGGCAATGGCATAGCCTAAACTTGAAGAAATATCTTCTAAGTAGTCATTCAAATCGTCACCGTTTGCTTGTTCTAAGTAAGCTTTATTGACCGATTCGCCAACAGCAACATCAAGAACATTATTTTCAACTAAATACTGTTCTTGATGCTCGGACAGATAACGATAAAACATAAAGGCCAAAATGTAATTCTTATATTCTGAAGCGTCCATGTTTCCACGAAGCTCATTGGCCATCGCCCACAGCTTTGCTGTAATGGTTTGTAAGTTACTCATGTTGTTATATTTTCCTCCTAGACAAACATTTGTTGCATTAATGCTTTCTTCTGTTCCTGTAGGTGTTCCAGCTTACGCTGGTGAAGGGTGATGAGAGAGTCGAGGACTTTGAAAAACTCGCCGATTTGCGCTTGCTCGGCTAAGTCTTTGGGAAATTTCAGTTCCGTATCAAAGAAATCATCAGCCGAAATATTGAGCAATCCATGATTCCTTGCGCCTTCAGCAGCTCTTACAGCGACCTCTTTATGCCAGTTATCTGTGTCATAATACGAAACCAAATAGTCCGAATTTACTATGCCTTCATTAAGAGCAAAAACAATGTAGAGCGTCGACAAAACGCCCATTTCATAGCGGTCTAAGCGTTTAATCGATCCCCACGGAAATCCATCTGAATAGCTCTTATTATAGGCAAATTCGCCGCGCTTGACGAGGTAATAATTGCTTACATCTTTGCTCGCCACGCGTTTATTAAAGTAGGTTATTTGGTCAACTAAACCATAGAGCGAAGAGATCGTAAGCGGCAAAGTTGATTCTAGGTTTTTGTTCTTTCTGACTATGCGCTCGGCGACCTTCCCCAGTTTCCGCTGTTCCCAAGCGTCAGTGAATCCAGGGAAACGAACTTCCGGAAAACCTTCGCCATCTTTCGGAAACATTTTCTGAAGCAGCCCAGCCTTCAAATTTTTCACGTTATTTAACTTACGCTGATGAAGGATAATGTAGTTGTCAAGTTGAGTAAAGAAGGCCGTAATCCGCTCCTGCTCAGTCTCAGAAGGTATACAACACAAAATATTAATAAATGAGTCCCAGTATAGTCTCTTTCTGAAATCGGTAACTCCATAAGAGAGATTGTTCATCTGAATAATCTCTTCATCTCGGCGTAAACAATAATCCATAAACAGAGGGTAAAGCTCTGCACTGGGAATAGCTGTAATATATGCAGGACTTACCATCCCTTCTGACTTCACTACTCCAATTGCCCCTTGCCACGCACGCATCATGTTTAGAACAAGATCACCGAAATACACATGTTTATATAGAGATTTATCTTCACTCCTGCGCACTTTTTTACCTAAAGTATTACTGTCTAGTTCTTCGTTTGAAATACCATGATGGATGGAAACAGAAAGGATCTGTAACGAATCGTATCCCGGTTCGTTCCGCTCCGCGTATAGTTCTCCCAATTTCCGCTGTTCCCACGCGTCAGTAAATCCCGGAAACCTTATTTTAGGTACATTTTCCTTGTTTTCGCTCATTTCTGCTCTCCCTGTAGTTTCTTAACTTCCCTATCGAAATCAGAAACTATCTTTTGATGCTTGTTGAATTCTTTATATTCGTCAATTGCCTTTTTCGTAGCTGCATTATGGGAAATATACCCATGTCCCTCCAAGATTTCATAGCGGTTGAATTTCAAGAATTCATCAATACTTGCCGCAAAATCCTGCATTCCCAATAAGGTTTCATCTTCAAGCAGACGCTCTACATAGTCAAAGTAGGCTGATACGTTACGCTCCAGACTGCGAATTTCTTTTTCTGATAGGTAATTCTTTGCCACTACAACATCTGACTGTAAGATTCGTCCGTCAGGTGAGTTCTTCCAAGAAGTAAGCCCCATATGCTCTTTGTCTTTATCGGCACTGTCATAAACAATTTCAGCAGCAGTTTTTCCTGTGATCGCATAATGAAACTTGTTTTGTACTGTCGCATAAAACTTCTTGGTAATATCTGAGTTTTTATCATAATCGTATGAAATTTCCGCAAAGACATCTGTGATCTGTTGCCATATCCGTCGTTCACTTGCTCGAATGGAACGAACGGTTTCAATCAACTCACGGAAGTAATCCTTGCCAAAAACATTTTCACCTTGTTTCATACGTTCCACATCAATCTTAAAGCCTTTTTGGATGTATTCTTTTAAGACATCCGTTGCCCATATACGAAACTTCGTCGCCTTTTGAGAATTCACACGATAGCCAATGGAGATAATCGCATCCAAGTTGTAATATTTTACTGGCTTTGTTTGCGTTTTCCCTTCCATTGCGCCATGTTGAGTGGTATGTGCAATTTCTGCACTAACCACTTTTTCATCGAGCTCATCAGTCTCAAAAACATTTTTCAAATGACGAGAAATTGATGTTCTATCAACATCGAACAATTCTGCAATAGTCTTTTGAGTTGCCCAAATCGTTTCATCTTGAACAAGAACTTCCACTTTTTCATCGGCATCATACATTAAAAACTGTATTTCTTTCATTATATCCTCCCCTGTAATTCCTTCGATCGGTTTAACTTTCCGCCAATTCATCCGCTAATTGGTAAATTGCTTCACGCAAACCGTTCCGGTATTTCATTTTAGGTAATGCCTGTATTTCTTTAGCATGGGCAAGTGTCTTATAGTCCGAACTTGCTTGAGCGATGATGTCGCGGATTTGCCCGGTATCATCCAAATCCTGCAGGCCGCAGCGATGACGGCTGAACAGCTCACGCATCCCCGCACTTGTGATAATATCCGTAATTCCCCACTTCACCCGGAAATCAAGAAACATTCGATCCAGGCTAACATTATTCGCCTGTTGGATGATTTGTTCACTGTCACTTAGTCGCGCAGGATACTTGAAGCCGGAATCTGCAGGCGGGAAGTACCCTTTAACAATGGCCACAGCCGCATTGATAATCTTAGTGGCATAGTTGCGGTCATCCAGCCCATTGGCAAATTGGTTGATTTTCTCTTGGGTTACTTTAGCGTTTTCGTTTTTGCCTTCGTGAACCTGGTTCAATAATTGTTCCACCAGCTCCGTAAGATAATCATAGTCTACTTTAACATCCTTCACATGGGTCATCCGCAGTTCGATTTGGTAAAGAGGGATTTTCTTCTCTTTGACAATATGTGACTTAAGTTCATTGGTTAAGACGGTTGTCAACATGACTTCCTGCTCTGAAGTCATCCCTAACTTTTCTACTAGTTCATCTGGATTGTCATAGTTAAATCCGACGTTTTCACCCTCAATTTCATCGGGTTTATATTGCTTTAATTTTGCCATTCCTCTGTTATATTCACGGAGCAGCTCAAGCATATGGTCCTTTTGTTTTTCAGAGGGTGGCAACTGCTGAAATTTAGTTGTCAAGCTGCTTAATTTCCCAACTACTTCTTTCACTTCGTTAAATACATCTGCAAACGGTTTAGCAATAATACCGTCTTTTTGATTAGACTCGCGCTGTTCATCTTCAGACAAAATGGCTGAGTCTTTATTGGCATAAACAGCAAGGGCTTTATTCATCAACTTCTCGTTTTGCGCCGGCCAGCGGTAATTAACCACACGTCCCCATGGTTTCTCTTGCATGTCGGCAATACGGTTCGTTCTGGAATAAGCTTGAATTAACCCGGCACCTTTCAGGGTTCTATCCACATAAAGGCTGTTCAGTTCAGGCGCATCAAAACCGGTCAATAGTTGGTCCACCACGATAACCAAATCCAGAAATTTTCCGTCAGCAGCCGATTTATTTAAGCGTGAAGTCACGTCTTGGGTGTAGCCTGAAACATCGTCCATCCCAAAAGCTGTGCCAAATTCAGCATTATACGCTTTCATGGCATCATGCAAACCTTGATTTGCGGCAAGCATGCTATCATTATTTGATGTATTTTGACTGAAGGTAACGGCGACTTTTAAAGTCTGCCCGCCCTTCTGCTTATTTTCTTCGTTGACACGCTGAAACTCGTGAAAATACAGCATCGCCATGAGCGTACTTACCTTACCCCCGCCTACGTGAGTTGTCAACAAAGCATTATACTTGCTTTCATTAGAACGATTACGCCAATTTTTGAAAATGTCTTCCACTACCAGTTTGACGTGATGCGGATTTTCATCATAGAAACTGGGTTCGATCGCATCATCCATATCCTCTTGAGAGAGATGGTTAATTTTCTCTTGAATTTGCTCTTCGCTCCATTTAGGATGGCGCTCCCGGTAAAACCCAGGGAGATATTTTTCTTTCATTTGTTTTTCGTCAATCGTTGTCTCAAAGTCGACTTTGAAACCCAAAACGTTGCGGTCAGCAATGGCTTCACGAATGGTATAAGCGTGTAATAACGGACCAAAAATATCTTCTGTGCGCAGCCCGGTGGTTGTTTCATCAAACATGGGTGTTCCGGTATAGCCAACCCAAGCGGATTTTTTAAAAGCTTTTTGAATTGCCTTAAATGAGTCGCCGCCAGTTGACCGGTGAGCTTCATCCACGATAAATACGATATTCTTATCCGGGGCTTTAAAGGTTTTACGTTTCACCAATGTATCCAATTTTTGCACGGAAGTCACAATAATATGATTGTCTTTACTTTTGAGCTTACGGCTCAAATCAGTCGTATTGTTTGTGTTTTGAACGCTGCCTAAGGTGTCTTCTGTGGCATCAGGATCATAGGCTTTGTAATTTTCATTGGTTTGCTTGGTTAAAGCGATTCTATCCACCACAAAGACAACCTTGTCCACTTTGGGCATACGGCTGGCCAGCCATGCAGTTTTAAAACTTGTAATGGTTTTTCCTGAGCCGGTTGTGTGCCAGATATAACCAACTTTATTTATACCAAATTCAAAATCGACACCTTTTAAACTTTCGATAACGTTTTGGGTCGCATACACTTGATAAGGACGCATCACCTTTAACATTTGTTTATTCTTTGTTCCGTCCAAAATCATGTAGTTGGTGGCCATTTGATGGGCCATGGGGATGGAAAGCATTGAATCCGCAAATTCCTTCCAGTGACGCACAATGGTATTGTCACTCTTGCGCTGCCAGTTAAAGGCGAAGTCCTTATTGAATTTATCCGGCGTCGTATTCGCCATATACTTCACATTGTTTGGCGTGATGGCCACCAAAATCTGCAGCGTCGAGAAAATATCACGATACTGATTTTCATCAGCATATTGCTGCATTTGATTGAGGGCTTCATTGACATCCCTGGTGTCACGTTTTTCTTCAATCTGAATAATGGGCAGACCGTTAATCAAGAGCGTCGTGTCAAAATAGCACTTTTGTTTTCCAGTGATAACCGCGGGTCGATAAATTTGATTGACCACTTGATAAACCGTATCCCCGGCCCCTACTTGTTTTTGATCAAAAACAGTCAGAAATACATGACGTCCGTCATCTAAATCAATCTCGATTTGGGACACACCATTTAAGCCATACAGGAACTGCCCCGCTTCGTATGGTGTCCGAAGGTCCGAGATGATTTTCTTAACTTGATTAAATTCCACAACACTTAAAGGATGGTCCAGGGTGTTTTGATTGTGTTGTTCTAAGATCGCCTTAAAGTTATCCCAGAGTTGTGCTGTTGTTTTAATATGGGGTTCATATTTCCACAGTTTGGTTTTCACTACATAATCAACCTGTGTTTCTTTGGCAACAAATTCACGGATACCTGCCAGATGCTCCGGTTTGGTTATTGTGCCACTGGTAAGGTATTGAATGAGTTCTGTTTCAAATTCCTTCTCCTTCATTTCCTGCTCGCCTCCCTAAGCTTTTCCAATACGATGATGGTTTCTGAGTTTGCCGCTCTATTTCTTAAGGCTTTTAGCCGCAATTGGTTGAAATAAAGTTCACCGATCAGTCGCTGTGTTTCTATTGCCGGCAAATCCGGCAATAGAAATTCTTTCACCTGTTTCAGCGTGTATTTTAGGACTTGAGAACCCTGCAAGCCCATTTGAACCTGTTTCTTAATGGATTGATCTTCATTAAGTATGTAAACAAGATATTTCGCATCAACCTTTTCGTCAGGTACTAGCTTGACGTAGTTTTGTGTGTATAGATACCCCTGATGATTCTCACCAACCAGAGTGGATTTTCCTGATATCAAACTAAAAACCACATCACCTTGACTAAGGGTATTTACCTTGTCAAAGGTTCGCACTTGTTTGCTGTCACTACGATTAGAATCCATGCCAACCAAATCTTCTTCAATATCTGATTGTCCATAATAGGTGTAAAGTGGCGCTTTATCATCAAACACTTCTTTAATCCTAAATTGCGGGGAGCCACTCACGAGCTCGACCACACCCTCTAATCTTATCATATAAAATGTGTGCCTTTCTAAAATTACATTTTTAATATTTATATTTTATCAAGTTATTTTTAAAATGCAAGCATTGGTTAGTTAGTTTTAAAAAATCAATTGGACCGTTTACCATCCGGATAAGACAAAGCGTATTCGGCGGAACAGGCTAATGGGTATCATATATTGGTTCCAGGTACCTTCGCTGAACGACAAGTTCCGCCGAGTAAAAACGCAGATAAAAAGTGTGTTCGAGAAGCTCGGCATGCAACCTATTTCTCAAATACATAAATTAAGTATAATTCCTATTGGTATTACGTAAAACACGTAGTATAATCATATCAAAAGGTAGGTGAAGCAAATGAAACGACGGGACTTGATTAAAAAACTTGAATCAAATGGCTTCAGTAAAGTAAGGGACCATGGAGACCACACCATTTACAAAGCCCCTAATACGAGAGCTGTTCAAGTCCCAAGACATCGAGAAATTAACGAAGTGACAGCAAAGCAAATCCTAAAAGATGCAGGGCTGTAATAAGTCTCCATCAAGGAGCTTCAGATAAAACAAAAATAATAAAGGAGGCAGCGGCCATGGTTTACGTTTTTCCTGCGATATTTACACCCGTCGAAAATGGATATGCTATACGATTTCCCGATTTGCCCGGAACTAATAGTCAAGGTAGCAATCTGGCCAATGCCATCTATATGGCACGTGACGCCTTAGCAACATGGTTAGATTATCTCATGGACGAAAAAGCGGTCATCCCGACTCCATCAAAGGCAAAGGATATCTCTTTAGAGGACGGACAATTCTCAACAATGATAGATATTGATATGACAGCCTACCGCCGGCATAAGAATTCAAAGGCCGTAAAGAAAACATTATCAATTCCTTCTTGGCTCAACGAAGAGGCAGAAGCTCAAAATGTAAATTTCTCAGCTATTCTTCAAGACGCCTTGAAAGAACATTTAGGAATTCAAACAAGTGAAAAATAATTAATTCAAAGGCAGCCTTAAACCGGCTGCTTATTTTATTAATACCCTCTATTCATCATCATCCTATCCCAGACCTTAAACCGCCGACTCTCCTCATACAACTCGTCCAATTCCTTTCCCACACGGCAAGTTACGCCGTCATTATTACCACAGTTCCCGCAATTGGCTGCGGCATGTTTATATTTAGGAGTAAACCCCAAGCCCGCAGGGCTTTCACTATCTATGCCATCAAAGCTCGGACATCCAGTATGGTATCATAACCGACGTGCATGTCACCCCTGGTGATGTAACAGACGCAGGACTACTGCAGAATATGCCTACGGGCAGTAGATCCTTAAATTTATAAACAAAGCAGGGGACTCAGTCTGGTTCTGAGTCCCCCATAAATGGAGTAATTTATCTGCTGTTACTGTAGCCAATCCTTCTCTCCAATACCAAGTCCAGATTAGGTAATGTCTTCTTGCTATGCCGCTTTAAGAATACTCAAATCGGTGACACAACTGTAAACTCCTTTTTATTTGGTCTTAATCGCAAAAGTCCGCCCAGTTAGCCGGGTATGTGTAGTAAAAGACTTTACAAAAGTTAGGTGACGAAAAGACCACTTGACTCCCTTTCGGAATATATACCACATCTCCCGCTTTAGCCCGGAAGGTCTGCCCCGCTACTTCGAGAACAAAATCCCCTTCGATGACATAGTCCACTTTATGCGGGAAGGTTTTCCTCAGAACCCGAATTACACCCCACCCACTCCAGATCAAAACCCATCTAAAGCTACTATTGTAACCCTGGATTCAAACAGGAATGATGTAATAAAGGTTATGAGAAAACCTCACCAGTGACCAATTTAAACCGCCCTCATCCATCAGAGAATTTTGGTTATCTGATGGGACTGCGGCCAATCCTTCCCTCCAATACCTTGTCCAGGATTTTAGTAATGTCTTCTTGCTGCGCCGGTTTAATCAATACTCGAAGGGGTGACACAACTTTAAAATCATCTTGCGGGCCAGAGGCTGTTATAAAAACGATATAACAGTCCTTATTGCGCTGCCTTATATATGATGCGATCTCAAGACCGGTTATTTTTTTCATCCGGTTATCAAGAAAATAAAGGTCAAAAAGATTTCTGTCTTCGTTGAATTTCTCCAGAAGTTCCTCCCCGCTGCTAAATTGATAAAGATTAAATTTAACTCCAAATTTGCTTTCATACTCATGAATTAAAAGAACCACTAACGCCCGCTGGAGCGCCCCATCATCACATATGCTAATATTCAGCAAGAATATCACCTTTCTCAATTTCAATTAATTAAGTACAGGAGCTTAAAGTAGATAACGGCGATTTTTAATTATACTCCAATGAAAAGCAAAAAACGTTAATTTAGTTGTAGTATTACAACAACATTATACCTTTATATCGCATTCTATTGCAATCGCATTTTAGTTAAACTTATATTGAACTGTTATCTAAGTGATGGAGGAATCTAAATGCCCCCTAAAAGCAGCAACTCATCGTACTCAAAAGAAGAACAGCAGTTTCTAAAAAATATAGGGTTTAAAATTCAATTCCTTCGGAAACAGCGGGGTATAAGTCAGAGTGAACTTGCTGAAAGCACAGGCCTTAGTGATACTACGATTAGCCATCTTGAAAGCACCTCTGCTTATGGGATATCGATGATTGCCCTATACAGAATAGCGAAAGCTCTTGATGTAGACCCCAGCCAGATTCTGACCTTTAAATGATTATATTGGAAAAGAAAAGAGCGGTTTCACCTAAAAAGGACCCTATGGAATAAACATCAAAAAGGAGTGTTTATTCCATAGGGTCATGAATAATACAAGAACGACTCACTACCGGTTTGATACCAGTGGTGAGGCGTTTTTCATTAGAAGCCATGCTTGAGTTTAAATGCACAACGCCTTGCATATTCATCATCTTTCAGATCATAAAAATCATTGGCGCTTATTGTTACAATTCGATTTGCATCTACACCGGCATCAATCAAGCTTTGCCTCTTTGCTGGCGCTTCTTCCATCGCGTAGCAGTATACAGTCCACATCCGCTTTTTGCCTGTATATGAATCAATCAAAGTGAAATATGGCATATCGATTCCATCAAGAGAATGACCTATTACAGTGATATCGGATATGTCTTTTTCTGCAATGCAAGATAAATACACTGAATATTTATTCGTGTCTTTAAATGTCCTATCATAGTAGTCATTAACAACCCGGCATATACTACATACTTTTTCATCAAATACTTTTTCGGCTTCAGTTATCCTATCTCTTATTTTTTGTAAGCGTTCTTCGTTCCCGTGACCGAGGACTGGGTCAAGTGTGTAGTCTCGCAATGACCCGTGAATATGTATTATATTACCGGGTGCAATTCCATATACATTTTCAAGTACGGCAGTATAGTTGAATGTCAAGAATAGGTCTCTGTTGCTCTTATCTATTAATGAGGTGCGCGGAAGGCAGTCGCGGATTCGTATTGATCTAACCCATTGTTTCAGGTATACCGCCAATTTTTCGATATACTGATACTCGTCTGTAAAGTAGCTATATAAAGTATCTTCAATCCCAACATCGCCAGACTCTAAATCGAGTTCGATGCTTGTGCCAATATCAATTATGATATCTTCATCAATATTGGCAAGGTTGCTTTCAAAACGACTCCATAGTGTTTTTTTCTTTTCCTTATCGCTCATTCCCGGATAAATATCATAGTGCTCCTCAAAAGACTGTAAAAACTCTGGGTGCGCTAAATAGAGAAATGTCCTAAAGTCCCAATATCCTGTTGGAAGGCCATGCCCAATATCAAACCCGTTCCCGATAATAAAAAGTTTCATTGATAGTTCTCCTTTGGGCAAACTTTCGGCACACATCAAGAAAGTGCTTTCCAATAGCCTCTGCCTTATAATTATTTGCCTCACTTATAAAACGCAGGCTGTCTACTGAAGTCAACGCCAAAGAACGTCGACACATCTTCCTGTGTCAGTTCTTTTCTTCTCTGCGCTGTTTTAATTTTTCTCCAAAATACATGTTGCTGTGCAATAAGGGAAGATCGAAGTTTGTACCATTCTTCTAAATATTCCACATATTTCCGCATTCTCCTTCCTGAGATAATGAAAATAGTTTAAGAACAATAAAAAGCCAGACCGTTCAAATAAAACGATCTGACTAATTATATTTTACCATTGTTGAGACGTTGATAGTGCTATATCAAGGCTGAGTGAAAGCCTTGGTATGAGCTGGTTTAAGAATGGTATGTTCTTTTAATAGTGACAATGTGCACCGTTCACGGGAACATATCCACCGACACACCTCAGCCACTCTAACTATATAACATCTATCTTATTCATAATTACTTCATGCATCGTTTAAAACGGCTGACCAATCTGCTTGGTCAGCCGTTTTCCTCTGTTACAACCCTGCTTGGCCTGGTCCCTTTCTTTCCGTACCTGCTGCAACCCTTGTTTCGTCATACAGGCCACATCGTTTTGAGCCAGAAACTCTTCCCGCTCCTCCCCTGGTAACCCCAACAGGAGGACGACCTGGGTACATGTCAAATTGGTCACCAGTGACCAATTTGAGCTGCACTGTCCATCATAGGAGTTTGATCACAACTGTGAACTCCATTTTATTTGGTCCTAATCGCAGAAGTCCGCCCAGTTAGCCGGGTACGTACAGTAAAACACCTTACAGAAGTTCGGTGACGAAAAGACCACTTGACTCCCTTTCGGAATATATACCACATCTCCCGCTTTAGCACGGAAGGTCTGCCCCGCTACTTCGAGAACAAAATCCCCTTCAATAACATAGTCCACTTCATCATAGTTCAGGAACCAAGGCAGCTGGGAATGATCAAAGGTCATAAAACCCGAAGCCAGATTCCCTACCCGTGAGTCAATTACATCCACCAGCCCGACTTTTTGTCCCGGAGGTGCTTCCAAAAAGGGCTGAACTACTACTGTTTCACCTTTAACATGGACAGGAATAGGGTTCGCACAGGCAGGTTTAAGAACCTGATCCAAAATTGTTTTGACAACTTTCTTAAGATCTCCAGATTTACTGTCATCCTCTGCAGCCGTTCCCGACATTACACTGACCTGTTGCCCGCCGGACTGATGCCCTGCCCTTTGTTCCACGGCTTGACCGACAATTTTACAGCCAACAATTTCTTCCCGGCCCCTGCAGATAGTAATCCCTAATTCCTTAGCCAGGTCTTTAGCTGAGGGAGTCAGGACACTATCCTCTTCTAAAACAACGTTCTTATCTACCTTAGCCAACTCTCTTAAAACCGCTGCCGAGATAAATCGTCCCATAATACACCTCCTATTTCGTGGTTCGATATTCGATATTCGTGGTTCGATGCTCGTGGACCCGTAAGCCAGGGCGGCTTCGACCCACAGGAGTGAACCCATTGCATGGAGAGGCTGTTAAGCCCACTAAGCGGCTGCGGGGATTGCGAAACCTGGTTCACATCAGGTATTACCCGGAGGTTTGGTGCAGCTCCCGCAGCCGCGAGTGGGCGAGCCTCGGAATGCTGGGTTAACGGATGTGGGCGAAGCCGCCCGACCCGGGATCACTCTCTGATTTCCGTGGTTTGGCGAGGTGGCTCTAAACCAAACTCTCAACAAGCTGCTTAGCCGGCCTGGGAATAACCACCTTGCGGATGAGCAGCCCCTTTTCACTGGCCAAAGCACTGCCTTCTTCCACGGCGGCTTTCACCGAGGCTACTTCTCCCGTCAAAAGGGTGTAGCTTTTGCCTCCGATGCCAAAGGCCAGGTGCAGCAGCATGGGCTCTACATCCCCTGCTTTCACCGCTGCATCCGCCGCTTCGATTAAGGAGGCTACACTATAAGTCTCTATAATTCCTAAGGCTTTGATGTCCTTTAAGGTGTTGGCCCTGCCGATGGCCGGCAGGATAGAGGGGTGTACATTAGGGATCACAAAGGAATCCACGATGGTCTCTGCTCCTAACTCCACTCCGGCATTGACGGATTGCTGGACTCCGGATACATCTCCGCTGACCATGACCATATATTTCCCCGGGCAGATGGTTTTAGCCACCAAAATGGTCACATCCGCGGTTTTGCTCATGATATCGGCGCATTCAATTCCTTGGGCGATACTGTTGCTCTCAATCAGTCCTATAGCATGGATCACCGGGCTGCACCACCTTTCCGTATGGTTATGGCTTGAGGTGTTACTTGGGTTACCGTTCCAGAGATGCTGGCGTGGATGTTCGCTCCCAGGGCTCCTGACGGGATTTCTCCGATCCGTTGTCCCGCTTCCACAACATCCCCCTCTTTGACTACCGCCGCTGCCGGTGCTCCTATATGCTGCTGCAGCTTGATCCGGACTTCCTTCCCTTCATACACTTCCCCGGCTAAGGGGGCGTCTTTATAAAAGGAACGCAGTCTTAAGCGGTCCATTAAGCGTGAGGATGGGATTAAGCGGTGTTGGGCCATGGGGTCCGCTTTGCCCAGTTCTCCCTGGTATTTGATCCCCTGGGACCTCAGCTCTGCTTTTAAAGCTACATTCACTCTCAGGGGGGATATTCCCACCGGGCAGGCATAGGCTTCACATACTCCGCATTCTGAACAGGTCAGGGCCGTGGCAAGTAAGGACAGCTCGGCCAGATTTTTATAATTAACCGCTCGGATTAAGAGATGAGGAGATAGTTCGTGGCCGATCATGTGCCTGGGACAGAGATCCGTACAGAAGCTGCACTGTTCACAGACGGTTTTGGCGATGCGCAGGATTCCTTCCACGCTGCTTTCCTTGCGCTGGATGAGCATGTGGTCCCTGGGCAGTCCGATCAGCCCTCCCGTGGTCTTGGTTACTGTGTCGGACAGGTCGCTGATGAGTTTGCCCATCATGGGGCCTCCGTTGATATAGGCCAGGTCCGCTTCTTCCCCTCCGGCCAGATCCAGGACCTCCCTCAGAGGGGTGCCGATGGGTACGGTGACGGTGATGGGCTTCTTAACGGCTCCTGTGACGGTGAGAGTCCGGGTGGTGACGGAGATCCCTTCCTGGGCTTTGGCTACATTGATGAGGGTTTGGACGTTGTTCACCACTACGCCGATGTTGATGGGGATTCCTCCAGGGGGCACCCGTCTGCCGGTGGTTAACCAAATGGTCATCACTTCGTCTCCCGCCGGATAGATATCGGGCATAATGGCAATTTCAATTCCCTCTGTGTTCCGGATATAGGGTTCTAAGGCGGCAATGGCTTCCTTATATTTGGCTTTTAAGGCGATGATCCCTTTTTGGGCTCCTGTTGAGGCCATGGCCAGGGTCAGGCCTTTAACCAGAAGGTCCGGGTAGCGGGCCGCCAATTGCTGGTCGGTTTTCAGCAAGGGCTCACATTCTGCCCCGTTGACAATGACGATCTCTGCCTGGGCAGACAACTTGACATGGGTGGGAAATCCCGCTCCCCCGGCCCCGACTACTCCGGCTTCCAATACCTTGCCGCTGATCTCTTTCATTTGCATATTCATTTATTTTTCACCCACTTAAGCTTTACGCTTCAAAGGTTTCTTTATCGATAATCCCCACGATGGTGGCATCGATGGGAACGCTGTTGTTGGCTAATCCCTGCCGGGCTGAGGAACCGCTGGCGACCATAACGATCTCATCTTCCCCGGCTCCGATTTGGTCCGCTGCGATGAGGGAATTCCCGGTTTCCTCCAGCTTGGGGGTTCCGTCCTCCAGATAGGAGAGGGTTACCGGCTGGACGACGAGAAATTTCAAACCCCGGAGAGATTCTTCTTTACGGGTTGACCAGACATGGCCGATAACGCGAGCCAGAATCATCGTCCTGCCTCCTTCTCCATGCACAGCTCAACGCGGCGCATTCTTAAGGTATCCCGGGCCAGAGGGGAGATAACCGTCTCTGGTCTGACATAGACCGTGGCTCCTTCCGGGAAGCCATAGGCTTGTTTATCCCCCAGGAATTTCTTGGTGTAGTAAACCTCGTTTCTCGGAGAAACACTCTCTGAGTCAAAGAGCTGCTGCCGGGACTCCCCTGCTGCAGAAGGCTGGGGAGTAGGTTGACTGCTTTGACTGGATTGACCGCCGGCCAAGTTTCCCCAGGCCGTCACTCCGTAGGCTTGCAGCTTCTGAATATACCCTTCATACAGTTCCCTGTAAGCCGGGGGCGTTTGATCGGTGAGCCCCAAATACTCCGTTATCAATTCTATGGAGCATCCCCGGCTGATTCCTCTCCCAATCATTTCACAGATAGGGTTGTCGCGAATGCCCAAGGCAGCTTTAGCTAAAGTGTTGGCGGAGCAAGCCGGCAGGATGATTTTCGGCCAGTCGGCCTTAGCCATAGCCTCTTCCACTGTGATCCAGCTCATGCCCTCAGGCAGTTCCGGTTTAGCCATATACACTTGATCGCTAGGCAAAACTCTAAGCGAGAAGCTTTCTCCCCACCGCTGCTGCACTGCACTTAAAACCCGGGGAAAATCCGGGACATAGTTCAAAAGAACCAAGGCTTCGGATTTAACCACCGGCTGACTTGTTTCAGATCCTGCCTTTTGCAGCAATCCCAGCAAAGCGGGATCCGACAAAATGCGCTGGACTATTTGATTAATCAGTTCTTGATTCATGTCATACCCCCATGAGTAAGCCCCGGCAGGTGGGTCCGACGAGGGCCGCATTGGCCTCATCCAGGTCCAGGTGCATCTCTTTGCGATATTGGTCACTGACACGGATTAAAACATCTTCATAGACAATGGGACGGCCGCTGTCAACTCTTACCCTGACTCTGTCCCCATCCTTTAAGGACCAGGCTTTGGCGTCCTCCGTATGGAGATGAATATGCCGGCTGGCCACGATGGCCCCGACCTCTAAATCCACGCTTCCCTGAGGACCGACCACCTGCAGACCCGGTGTTCCATCCAGTTGTCCTGAGTCCCGGACCACCGGTTTAATTCCCAGAGAAAAACAGTCCGTAACACTGATCTCTGCTTGTGTCTTTTTTCTTACCGGTCCCAAGACCCGGACCTTATCCAGCCGTCCTTTAGGGCCCACCAGGGCCACAGTTTCCTGAGCAGCAAACTGTCCCGGCTGAGACAGGTCCTTTTGACTGGTTAAGGTATAGCCTTTCCCAAAAAGGGCTTCTAAATCAGCCTGGGAGAGGTGGATATGCCGGTTAGAAATACCTACAGGAACTCGTTTTTCCTCGAGCTCCTGAGCTTTTCGGCTGCGTACCTGGCAAGCCAAGATATAGAAGGCACTGGATAACCGGTTCAAGGCTTGGATCAGGTCTGTTCGGCTGCATTCCCCATTGGCATCTGTGAAAGCTCGATTGGCATAGAGCTCCACCTCCCGGGATTTCGACCGCAATTTATGCAGCTTAGCGACGATGGGGCCATGAGTATAGCTGAGGGGAGTATGATCAATGCCGAAGTACTTTTGGGGATGATGGGATCTTTCCCGCAGTTCTTCAGGAGTAAGCCCAAACAATGTTGTCCATTGAAAGGGCTCTTGTTTTACCTCACTCACCATGAGCTGCCGGCAAAGGGCAGCGACTTCATCTAAGTGTCGGATGAGCTCCTCTTCTCCCTCTTGCAGAAAGAAGCACTGGGCTTCAACGAGTTCGCATTGGAAAAGGTCCAACTGCCCCCGGTAGGCTATCACAGGATGAGTTTTAGTAACTAAATCTCCCGCCCGTAAATGGGTCATGTGTTCGGGTTTCCCAGAGGCAGGCTTGGCTGACTCTGTCTCAGCTGGCTTTAACTGCGTTGGCTCTGCCTGAGCTGGTTCAGCCTTAACGGGCTCTGCTTGGGTCGGTTCTGCTGGGGCGGCATTTGCCGCCCAAGGCTGCTGAACTCTCTCCCCGCTTTGGGCCGCGCTGGAAAACGTCTTTTTGTGGATGTCCTGGCGACCGTTGCCTTCGATTTGGACATCAATTCCTTTAGAACGAATAAAATCCATAGCTGAGGGGGTAATGACACTGCCGGGAGGCAAAACAAGGAGTTTTTCCTTCTTCTTGTGCCAATTAGCCCTCAGTTCATATTCTGTGACGATCAAGTCCTCACCTCATTACAGATGTCGGAACATTATTTATCTCCGTAACTTTTGTTGTCACCGACAGGCAGAATGTACTCCACATCCTGATGGGGGCGGGGAATTACGTGAACGCTGAGCAGGGCTCCCACGCGCTGAGCTGCAGCCGCGCCAGCATCAACAGCTGCTTTGACGGCCCCAACGTCCCCCCGGACCATGACTGAAACCAGTCCGCCGGAAACATGTTCTTTCCCGCACAGTTCAACATTTGCTGCTTTTAACATTTGGTCAGCTGCTTCGATGGCTGGGATTAATCCTTTGGTTTCTATCATTCCAAGAGCGATAACTCTTCGATCCTGTGCCATTTTGTTCCCTCCCTAATTCATGGTTCGTTATTCGATGTTCGCGGTTCTATAGATGAACTATCTATTTAATTGCTTAATAACGTTAACCTTTCATCCCGTTCAGATGCTGCATAACTTGCAGAATGATGTCTTGAACAAGCTGGGCATCAACTTGAGGTGTTGGGTTTGCGGAGCTTGCCGGGTTGGTAATGTTCATTGGCTCGGCAGGCTTGCGCTCCGGTATACCCTGGTGCCAGGCAACCCTTTTAATATTAAGCAGGTGCAATGGCGTGACATTCTCGGAAACACTTGATCCTGCCCAAGTCCCGCAGCCCAAAGTAAATGAAGGAGCCAGACCGGTGGTGGCACCAACGCCGCCCATAGCTGCCGGGGTATTGATAAGCAGCCGGTTGACGGGTTTTTTCAGGGCAAATTCCCGGATCACTTCCTGATTGTTGCAGTGCATAGAAAGGCTATGTCCTACCCCTCCGGCTTCCAAGAGCTGAAAACAGCGTTCGCAGCCTTCATGCCAGTCGGCAACCCGATAGAAGCCCAGGACTGTGGTGAGCTTTTCGTAGGAGAGAGGCCACTGGGGACCCACACCGCTTAAGGGAGCTATCAGGCAGCGTGTCCGTTCAGGAATGCTGATTCCCGCCAGCTGGGCCACAAATTTAGGATCTTTGCCCACAACCTTTGGATTAACCCCGCCATTAGGCAGCATAACAACTTTGGATACTTTCTGCACTTCCTCCGGATCAAGAAAATGGGCTCCAAATCGCTTGAGATGACCGATAAGCTCATCAGCAATGCATTCTTCAGCGACAATCGCTTGCTCAGAAGCACAAATCGTGCCATTGTCAAAGGTTTTTCCCATAACAATATATTCTGCGGCTTGGGCCAGATCGGCACTTCGTTCCACAAAGGCCGGGACATTGCCCGGGCCCACCCCTAAGGCCGGTTTGCCGCTGCTGTAAGCCGCTTTAACCAGGGCACTGCCCCCTGTGGCCAGAATCATGGCTACATCAGGGTGTTTCATGAGTTCGTTGGTAGCTCCCATGGAGACATTGAGGATGCAGCCGATGACGCCTTCCGGGGCACCGGCAGCCACTGCGGCCTGATGCATGATTTTCGCAGCTTCACTGGTACAGCGCACAGCGCTGGGATGAGGGGAAAAAACGATGGCATTGCGGGACTTAAGGGCAATCATGGATTTATAAATCACGGTGGAAGTTGGGTTGGTAGTGGGAACGATCCCGGCGATAACCCCAACCGGTTCAGCGATTTCCCAGATTTTTTGTTCATGATCTTCGCGAATAATTCCTACGGTTTTCATAGGCTTGATAAAATCATATAAAGTTCGGGATGCAAAGTAGTTTTTAAAGCATTTATCTTCATAGTTTCCCATGCCGGTTTCTGATACTGCCATCATCGCTAATCGTGCTGCATTGGCTTCCCCTGCTTCACGCATCATGTCAATAATTTTGTCCACTTGCTCCTGAGTCAACTCTTTAAGAGCTTCCTGGGCTTTGCGGGCAGCTCGTACTAAATTCCGGGCCTCTTGTAAGGAACACAAATCTCTGTCCAGTTCCATATCGAAGGCCACCTCCCTGTTGCTAGAATTTCAAGGCATTTTCACAAACGTCAATGACTGCTCTTTGGAAAGCTTCGCAGGCTGATTTGCAGGCACTTTGCGAGCCGGTTAAGAGTCCGCCGCCAAAGTTTGTTTCTGATGGCGGTCCATAAAAGGTTTTCATGCTGACTTCGGCAGCTTTCAGAGCTGCATCTAAGCCAAACATGGCCTCAATGGGGGGTGCAATAAGGTAAGAAAGGGCTTCTCCTTCTTCAATACCGGCAATTTTGGAAAGATAGCTGCCTGTCCGGGAAACGGTATGAGGGAAAAAGGCGGTTTTTCCTCCGTCACAAGTGTAGAACCAGCATTCATTTTCCAAGTGCTCGATGCAGGCATCCACGCCGGCCCGGACTTCCGCCGGGTTGGGGCCTGCCAGGATACCGATGATCTCTCCTGAGAGAGGACCGGAAGCACGGGCGGCTCCGCAATAGAAGCTTTTCGCATAGACAACTTCAACTTCCGCTTTTTTTGTTGCTTCGTCTAAAGCAACATAGGTGGAATCGTCAATATCGGCGGTAATCATGCCAATAGAGCGCTGGTAGCCGGTAAGACCCAGCTGTTCAGCAAAATCCGGGGCAACGTTGGGAATCAAACGAACTGCTAAGACTTTTGGTTTAAGGGGCTCGATCATAGTTACCCTCCCTATTCCTGCCGGATAGTTATTCTAGTTCCGACGATTTATTTATTTTCAACGTTTTTCGATTTCGGTTTTTCTTCGAATACAGGCAATTTAGGCAAAATGGCTTCCAGTTCCGGATGAGGACGGGGAATAACATGACAGCTGACAAGTTCTCCAACCCGCTCTGCAGCAGCGGCTCCGGCATCCACAGAGGCTTTGACAGCCCCCACATCCCCCCGGACCATAACCGTTACTAAAGCACCTCCGACTTTTACTTTCCCGATTAAGGTAACATTGGCTGCCTTGACCATGGCATCTGCCGCTTCAATAGCTCCCACGATTCCGCGGGTTTCAACCATTCCCAGGGCTACGAGATCTTCTCTGATGGCCATTGTATTCTCTCCTTTCAGTCAATCATTCTAAGGATGGTAACCGACATTTTACTACTTATTACTACTTATTATATAAGGACAACCTGATTTTAACCATACATGGTTTTTGTCAGGAACACAACCCTTATACTCCTCGTTGTCTTACTCCAGATTAACACCTGATGCCTTGGCATCCAGGATTTTTTTAATCAGGCTGGCCAGATGGGCACCGGCTTCAGCCGCCGGAGTTCCGCCCTTATGAATATTACTGATCACGGTTCTTTCACTTTCTACCATGCCCAGTCTGGGATTATAGCCAATGTAAGCGCTCATGCTTTCAGCGGTTCCCAAGCCCGGACGTTCACCGATGAGAATCACTGCCACTTCAGGTTTCAGCTCTTCGCCAATCATGTCCATCACAGCAACCCGGCCATTGCGGACAAAGATGGAGGTTCCCAGCTTTACTCCCATTCCTTCCAGCCCTTGAGTTAAGGCGGGGAGCAGATTAGGAATATTGGCTTCCACCGCTTTGCTGGAAAGTCCGTCGGAAACAATGATTTGCACCATAGCCCCCGGGCTGCATTCTTTCCGGATTTTTTCTAAACTATCAGCATCAAGCTTGCGGCCCAGATCCGGTCGGGTCAGATACTCATCCTTGGACTGGCAAGGTGTTGTGACAGAAACCATGTTATACTTGGCGGGAAATTCTTCCGGAACCTCCCCCATAACCGAATCCTGAGCCACAGCATGATCCGCGCGAAAACGGAGCAGGGTTTCTGTCAGCGGACGGGGCCCGCTTCTCCAAACTCCGATCCGGGCCGGGGTGGCCAGTTTCATTTCTTCATAAAGGTCTTTACTAACGGGATCCGGTACTTGCAAATAACGCTGTAAATCGATTTCTGCTAAATCTGTCATTGGCTGATCGTCAACGCTTGCCGAACTGACAGCCGGGGAAGAAGCACTTGCACTTTGCTGCTTCTCCTTCTCCATTCCTTTCAGCAATTCTTCAACGATCAAACGAACACTGTCTTCTAAACTGCTCATATTCTTCCCCCCCTTACCTTGTGAATATCGTTGCATCCCCTGCACGGGCCGTAAGTTTGCCCTTTGTCAGGATTCCCATTGATTCTGCCCAGGCTTCAAACTCAGGAAGCGGCCGCAGTCTGAACAATTCTCTCAATGCCGCTATATCATGATAACTGGTGCACTGGTAATTCAGCATCACATCATCCCCCATGGGAATTCCCATGAAGTAGGTACAGCCTGCTGCCGTAAGAAGGGTTGCCAAGTTTTCAATATCGTTTTGGTCAGCCTTCATGTGGTTGGTATAACAAGCATCCACACCCATAGGCAAGCCTGTCAGTTTACCCATAAAATGATCTTCCAAACCCGCTCTGGTCACCTGACGAGTATCGTAAAGATATTCCGGGCCAATAAATCCTACAACGGTATTCACCAAGAAGGGCTTATAGTGACGAGCCAAGCCGTAACAACGGGCCTCCAAGGTCACTTGGTCTGCTCCATGGTGGGCTTCGGAGGAGAGTTCCGATCCTTGTCCTGTTTCGAAATACATAATATTAGGGCCTGTGGCACGTCCTTCTTTTAAGCCCAGGGCATAGGCTTCGTCGAGAATTTCTTTGCTGACTCCAAAAGCTTCATTGCCCACTTGGGAACCGGCAATGGATTGGAATAATAAGTGAACAGGAGCACCTTTTCTCAGAGCCTTCATTTGGGTAGTAATGTGTGCCAGAACACAAATCTGAGTGGGAACATTCCATTCTTCAACAAAGTTATAAAGAGTTTCCAAACTGCGTATGGTAGCCGGCACGGAATCGTCAACAGGATTAAGACCTATCACTGCGTCGCCCACACCATAGGATAAACCTTCCCTAAGGCTGGCCAAAATACCGTCAACCCCATCTGTGGGATGATTAGGCTGAAGCCGGGAAGCCAGGCAGCCTGCTGCGCCGACAGTTGTATTGCAGTGAGCCAGGTTTTGAATTTTGGCGGCACCTAGGATTAAATCCAGGTTGCTCATAAGTTTAGCAACGGCAGCAACCATCTCCGAGGTAAGACCCCGGCTGATCCTCTGGAGAACAGACCCTGTCGTTTCCGTTCTCATGATGAACTCCCGAAACTCTGCAACGCTCCAGTTCTTAATCGTATGGTAGATAGGTTCATTAACATCCTCATCAATAATCCGGGATACCTCATCTATCTCTAAAGGGATAACCGGATTATTCCGCAAATCCTCCAGAGTCAGCTCGGATAATACCCGTTTCGCTGCGATACGTTCGGCAGCGTCAGCAGCCGCTATGCCGGCCAGAATATCACCGGACTTAATTTCATTAGCTTTGGCCAGAACATCTTTGACATCTTTAAAATTAAATGTTTGAC
Source organism: Desulfosporosinus orientis DSM 765 (assembly GCF_000235605.1). Lineage (GTDB taxonomy): Bacteria > Bacillota > Desulfitobacteriia > Desulfitobacteriales > Desulfitobacteriaceae > Desulfosporosinus > Desulfosporosinus orientis. The sequence goes on along the minus strand of NC_016584.1, from coordinate 2,023,906 downwards.
CAAAAAGTCGTGTTTTTAGATTCACGATTTCACATCCCTTCTAAGGAAACCATTAAGAGTTAAAAACTAAGGTTTTTACGATGACGGGCACAGCATCCTGATATGGCAATGGTTTGGCGATATCCAGAAAATCTCCGAAGGCCAGCTCAATACCATCTAAGCAAACAAGGGGGGTTGCCGGCAGAAGTCTTTGTAAGGTTTGGCCAAGGACTTTGGCAATATCCTGCTGGGCAATCACCACTTTAGGCTCTCCCTTGATTAAAGGCAATTCATGGGCCAGGATCTCTGCCAAGGAAAGAATCGTCGAAAAATCCGTATTAGGTAAGGACGGAACAATCAGGGCCAGGGTATGGTAGAGAGAATCCGTGTAATTCTCGGCAGACTTCAGCCAGGAAAACCTTCCCTCCCCGTCCGCTTCCGGGTACACTGCCGGCATATTGCGCAGGGGGAGAGTATGCTCACTGACCGTAATCGTAGATCCTGAAACATTCACTGTATGGGCTCCCGCTCCCAGCACGGTGGCATGAATGGTTTCGGAACCTTCATGGACGGTGAGGCCGGTATAAATCCTGCTTCGCCGGAATTCCTCTGCCAGCAGCGGTCCCACATCTCCATGGATCCACCATTCATGAATACCTGGAAGATAAATATATCTGGCCACCCCTCCGGAAAAGACCACACCGTCAATCTTTACATGAGGCAACAAGTTTGTCATGATCAGACCTTTATCTTGTTCCAGTAAAGGTTCCTGGAAAATAACCCGCTCCACACATTCCACCATATTCTTTAAGCAATCTTGAATCATCCCTCTTTCCTTGAGTTCAGAAGTCTTTATCTTCTCAGAACAGCAATAATTCAAGAGTTCGCGGGCAGGGGCAGAAACAAAGGTTAAGCTTTGGGTTATAGGATCCACTTCGAAAAGGCGGCCGCCAACGTTAATACAGGCAGTCCCTATGCACTTGCCCCGATCAAAATAGGCAATATTCGTTGTCCCGCCGCCGATGTCGATGTTGGCAATACAAGCATGTAAATGCTTGGAGAGTGCCTCGGCTCCCGATCCTTTCCCAGCAATCACACTTTCGAGATCCGGCCCAGCCGTCGCTACGACAAAATCTCCCGCATAATCAGCTAAAGAATGAATAATTTCCGAGGCATTCTCCTTCTTGGCGGTCTCCCCAGTGATAATAATAGCCCCAGTATCAATTTCTTCAGGCTTTACTCCCGCTTTCTCATATTCTTTGGCAATAATCTTGCGAAGTGCCGAACCATCGACGTGGGTCCGGTCTTCGAAAGGAGTAAAATGAACCTTACCCATATAGGAAATACTTTTGTGGCTGATTTCTACTTTAGGGACTTGACTGCCAGGCATGACATTCACCAAAGTGAGCTGCGAAATAACCAACTGAGTTGTTGTTGTTCCGACATCGATCCCTACACTGACCAGAGTCATTTCTTTTGCCATGATCTTAACTCCAATCTTTATAAGGCATCTCTACAGTAATTGTTAATTAGGCATCCAGTTCATCCAGTACGCCAAATTCTTCTTCAAAGGGTCTGATATTCTTATTTCCTAAAATGAAGTAGTAGACAACGGCTATGGCATACACCAATGCTGCCCATTTCAAGGCAGGCACACTGGAAATAAAGACGCTTACGGTGAGGAAAATACCGGTAATAAAGCTGATAGCAGGAACGATTGGATAGGATACTCTAAAGGGTCTTTTCAGGCTGGGTTCTTTGGCCCGCAAGACAAACAGGCTGATTAAGCTGAGCATGTACAAGGCAACAGAACCAATAACAGCAATGGTAATAACAATAGCTGTCTGACCGGTAAGAACAACACCCAAACCGACGAGTCCCGGCACTAACAATGCCCAAACCGGGGTATGACGTTTGGGATCCACATAGGCCAGGAATTTAGGCAGATACCCGGTACGAGCCATGGCAAAGGTTTGACGTGAATAACCCACGATGATTCCATGGAGGGAAGCAATCAGGCCAAACAGACCGATAATATTAACCAAAACAACAATAAAAGCATTCTCTCCAAAGACTTGAGCTAAGGCAATAGGCAGAGGGAAGTCCACTGCTGAAACTAAGTTGTAGTCCGCAATACCTGCTGTCAGGAAAAGGGTCAGGAATCCCATGATCATAAGAGTTCCCATACCGCTTAAGAAGCCCTTAGGAATATCTTTCTGGGGATTGACCATTTCCTCTGCAGCCATAGCTCCCCCTTCAATAGCTAAGTAGAACCAGATTGCAAAGGGTACCGCCGCCATAACTCCTTTCATGCCAAAAGGAAGGAGGGGTTCTGTCATAACACGTGCCATGGAAAAATGAGGAGCCGCTGCAGCCCAGAAAATCATTAAGCCGATCAGGGCGATAATGGTTACCACTAACTCCACCGTCGCCGAGGTTTTCATTCCCAAATAGTTAATAAAAATGAAGAATAAGAAAGCCGCTACAGACGCAGTTAAGGTTGGAATGGAAGGAATCAGAAAGTTAATATATCCACCGACTGCTAAGGCAATAGCAGGAGGCGCAAAAACAAATTCTATCAAGCAGCTGATACCATTCATGTATCCCCAGAAGGGTCCCAGGGCTCTGCGGGCGTAAGCAGAAGGACCTCCTGCGTGAGGTATTGCTGTCGCCAGTTCCGAGTATGACAGAATAAAGGTTACATAAAAGATGGTTACTGGAATAAGCGCCAGGGCTAATCCCAAGGGACCGCCTGCTCCAAAGCCATAACTCCAGCCGAAATAATTTCCCGAAATAACCAAGCCCACTGCCAGGGCCCACAAGTGAATGGGTTTTAGTACTCTGGATAAATTCGCATCTGTTTCCGGGGTAGCCAATTTAGTCTCCGTTGTCACATAAAAACCTCCTTAAAAATAATTAATGACATTAATAGGCCAAGGGCATGAATAATTTTCCAATATCTCCTTTCTTAAAATTTCAAAAAATAAATGCCCTTTATCACACCCTGATTGTCCAGGATGTGATAAAGGGCACTGTTGCCCAAATATTCCTTTGTAAAAAATATCTCTTCTTATCCGAAATAGGTGTATATACGTATATGATAACTATTCGCTATCAAAGACAATATTCCTTCTTTAAAATATTATATTTAAAAAAAATTTTTTAAATTGTGCCCACAATTTGATCTGCCAGCTTAACCACGGTAATTCTTTGATCCATGGCTTGATGAATCAACCATTGATGAGCTTCATATTCGCTAATTCCTTCACGATTTGCCAGAATAGCCTTAGCCTTGGCGATTAATTTTTGGCTGTGGAGTTCTTGCCGGGTCGTTTCCAGTTTGGAGCGGACATCCTGCATTTCTCTCCAGCGAGCGTAAGCAATTTGAATCGCTGGCAAAAGATCCCGTTCCGTAATGGGCTTAACCAGATATCCATAGACACTCACTTTTTCCGCCCGTTTAATAAATTTAGACTGGCTATAGGCAGTAAGCAATAAAACCGGAATATTAAGGGAGTGTAATATTTTGGCTGTTTCCAGGCCATCAAGCCCTGGCATCATGACATCAAGAATTGCCAGGTCCGGAGCCAAGGCCTTGGCCAGTTCAATGGCTTTATGACCGTTATTGGCTTCGGCACAAACCACATGACCTGCCCCCAGCAGCATCTCCTTAATATCCAAACGAATTAGCGCTTCATCATCCGCAATTAAGATGGATAGTTCACTCATAACTGTCCCTCCTAACTATGTTTTGGAAAGCTAACTGATGCAACTGTCATACCATTCAATCGTTCCATTCTAAACTCTCCGCCTAATTGATCTTCCACAAGGGAATCCACGATTTGCAAACCCAAGCGACGTTGTTTGGTTTTATCAAAAGGCACCTCAGGTTCAGGGCCATTATCTTTTACGGATAAGTGAATATATCCTTTTTTCTCAATAATATCAATTAAAATAATGCCGTTTTCTAAAGACCGGACCCCATGCTTAAAACAGTTAGTCAGCAGCTCATTAATGACCAAGGCCAGAGGAACTGCTTTAGTACTGGGCAGCTGCAGGTTTTGACCATTGACATGAGCCTCGATTTTTTGTTCAGGGGACATGGAACTATCTAATAATGCCTTTAAGATACGCTGGGAAAGGTCTTTCAAATCAACAGAATCACAGTTCTGGCAAGCAAAGACATCATGGACCATTGCAATGGAAATAATTCGATTAATACTTGCCGAAAATTCCGCTTTGACAATATCTAAATCGGAACGCCGCATCTGTAAGCGAAGCAAAGCCGCAACGTTTTGGAGATTATTTTTAACCCGGTGGTGAATCTCCCTGATAATCGTGCTTTTCGCATTAAGCTCCTCTTCTTTTTTGCGCAGATCTGTTATATCTCTAAAGGATATAACACAGCCGCTTAAATCTCCATAGGTTACAAGAGGATAGGCCTCAAAAAGATAACTTTTATTGAGAATACAAACCTCCGTGGGATTTTCCAGCAAATCCAGCAATTCCTGTAATGTGCTGCAGTTAAACATGGTGAAGAGAAATTCTTGTCCTAAAGCCTCAAAGCCATGATACTCCTGGTACACTTCAGCGGCTTTTTTGTTGACGTAGGTGATTTTGCTGTGCTTATTTAAGACAAAAATCCCATTCCCAACCCAATTTTCAAATTGAGAACCCGTCATGGACAGGTACATCAGGGTATTGCTTAAGCGCTCAGCAGTTTGAGTCAAAAACTCCACTTGCTCTTCTTGCCGCAATTCCTCGGAAATATCCCGTTCCATGATCAACGTTCCGATTACATCATTGGCGGGATTGCGAATAGCAACAACCGTCTGGGCAATAGGAATCCCCTCTTGACTCACTCCCCGGATATTACGACAGGTTTCTCCCGTCTTTAACGTCCGGTAAACCGCCGGCTCGCTGGTAGCCAAAGCCATTTCGCCGACAACACTATGATTATACAAAGAACGTTTCTCAGGAGGAGCCCAAGCCAGCACCACCGCATCACTCCCGTCCTTCAGAGGAGCATCTATAAAAATATCTGTCTCCGTCAGCAATGAAGTATTGGGGATCTGCAAAGCCATGGTCTCTAAGATTTTAATGTCCTCTTCCGTGAGGTTAGTGTATTCAACACATAAGTCCTTAACCCTTGCCAGATCCATTCAAGGCCTCCAATCGCCTGCGTAAAGGTGCAACTCCTTCCCCATTCATGACTGACGTTGGGTAAAAGGGTTCTTCGATGCCTGCATAATGAAGAAAAGTACGGGCTTGTTTAATATCGGCATTGGCCAGATCCACTTTGGTGATAACCCCGATAATCGGCTTGCGAAAAACCTTGGAAAACTTGGGAGGGTAGAAGGTTCTCTGTTTCGTTGCATCCTGGAGGGCCCAGATTTCCGAGACTTGGTGGCTGGCATCGATTAAGACGTGATAAAAACGAGGAATCTCCAGGTATTCGCCGGGACAATCAATAAAGGTATGGGTAAAATCAATCATCTGAGTTTTTTGATAGCTCAATTGCTCATCCATAAGCATTTGCTTTAATGAGGTCTTACCGGCCCCGATGCCTCCAATTAGAAGTATTCTGCCCATTTAACTTCTTGTCACCTCAGTTGAGGAGAACCCTAAAATGTTGACAAGGGTACTGACGGCTGCTTTGATAGCTGCCTCAACGCTGGAGACATCACCGGTTATCACTAAGGATCCTGTGAAACGATCTAAAAAACCCAGTTCGATATCCCCGGCTTTACTGGCCGCATCCGCTGCAATAATCGCTGCCTCACTCGGTGTGATCGTCATGATACCAATAGCTCCTGAGGTTACAATCCCTAATCTCTCATGAATATCCCCTTGAGGGTTGGGGATAATGTGGGCCATTGTCACTTGTTTTCCTGGAACATATTCTTGAATGACACGCTGCTTTTCAGCCAAGCTAAACACCACCACTTCTATAATCTATAAAAACTAAAAGGAGTATTTTCGTCAAAAAATGGCAAAGTCCTTCTTTAATCCGGCATTGCTTTTTCTCGAAAATAAATCTATGACATTTATTTCGACAAAACTTTTAACATCCCTTTAATCCGAGCTTAAAGTATTCATATTATTTAGTCAAAACCTTAGGAAAACAATATGATCAAAATAGCTAAAGGCCAGTAATAAGTGGTAGAATATACTTTATATTTTGAATTTTCTGTTGGTTAGAAGGTATTGGCTTATGACAAACAGACAGGACAGGACTAAAACAAGAGTGTATATGGAGATATTAGTCCCTTGCGCAATCTTTATTGTCATTATTTTTGCGCTTCCCACGGACCTGGCCTGGTCACTGCGGGCTACTATTGGCATAACCGCTGCCTCGGTCTGTTTATGGGTGCTGGAACCAATCCCCCTGGCCCTTACTTCACTCCTGGTCATTGCAGCTTTACCCATTCTTAATGCAGCCCCCCTGGATACGGCCTTAATTGGCTTTTCTAACGGGTCAACATTCCTGATCATGGCGGGCTTTATGATGTCCCAAGGAGTGAACAGCACTAACCTTGGCAAACGTTTTGCCAACTATTCTTTGATCCGCTTCGGAGGCAGTGTCCAGAGCATTTTACTGGGAGTATTATTAGCTCCCCAATTATTGAGTTTCTTTATCCCCGGTACAGCCGTAAGGACTACTCTCCTCCTGCCTGCAGTTCTGGCTGTCATTCGTTCCATGAAACTCTCTCCGCAGTCCAATACAGCTAAGCTGTTAATCCTTGGGCTTACTTTTGGTGCAAGTATTAGTGGTGTGGGTATTTTGCCTGCCTCTCTGGCCAATGTCTTAACAGCGGATTTATTGAGAAATATTTTAGGAGAAAATATCTACTATTTCACTTGGTTAAAAATCACTTGGCCCGTGTGGTTATTCATGATCCCTATTACCTGGCTGATTCTTCCGAAGTTGTTTCCTCCTGAAGCTAAAAAATTAGATATTGATCCCCTGCGCCGGGAACTCAAAGAATTAGGCCCCTTGTCCACCTCAGAAAATAAATGTCTCATAATCCTGGCAGTAACCGTCTGCCTTTGGATGACGGAATCATTTCATCAGCTTCCGACTGCAGTACCGGCAATTCTGGCTACGGTGCTCATGGGCCTGCCGGGTATTGGATTCGTAAATTGGGATAAATTAAAAGAGATTGAATGGGGTACGATTATTATGATAGGCGGAAGTTTGTCCATGGCTTCTGCCTTAAATACCTCCGGAGCCTCGGCTTACCTGGCAGGGAAATTGCTGTCCTTTCCGGGATTGGAGGCGGGGTTATCCCATCCTCTTCTGATCGTTGCTTTGCTCATTTTACTTACTCATTTTTACCACTTGATTGTTACAAATATTCCTGCCGTAGTATTAACCTTAATACCCGTCATGCTGCAAATTGCTTTGAAACTCGATTTAAATCCTCTCTTAGTGGCCATAACCATCAACCTGGCCACCTTATTTGGATTTCTGCTTATCATTCAAACCCTGCCCAGTGTAGTAACCTATACAACGGGCATCTATACCTCAAAAGAAATGCTGCGGGCAGGGCTGTGGCTGACCTTCTCTTCTGCCATAGTCATGATTGGGACGGCCTTTTTATGGTGGCCGCTCATAGGACTTTAACTACCCAATTCCAATTCTTTTACTTTTAGAAAAACAATATTTCAATGTGCATTGGGTCTCTGATCGATACCTGTCCAGCACAATGTTTATTTTTGTTTATCAGTTGATTGAAGCCTTCATTGTCGTTTTTTTCGTAGGGGTTCTTGATAAATGGTATTGGAAAACTGTCCCATTGATCATGGTTCCTGCCGGAGATTATTTAATGTTGAAATTGAATATCCTCGTTTTGCAGGACGGATGGAATCAATATTATTCAATCGCAGTATCTTTGGCCAGCTTGTTAGTTTTTATCATAATCGAAAAGTATACTTTACTTCCCGTTAAACGTTAAATATCTGTAAGCTCTCTCATAATTGTCAAGGAGAACTTACAGATATTTTATCAACGGTTAGGTATTTATTAAATTACTCTTAAATCATCAGGATCATAGGCAAACTCGTGAGGCACAAGATCTAAACGTGCTACAACAAAGTCACCATTTTCATCACGATCAAGTCTAACTACCGTTCCCCGGCAATGATTAAAGGTTTCAATTCGGTCTCCCACTTTAAACTTAAGTCTCTTTTGAAAAGTGGAGCTTCTAAATTCGCGCTTTTGTGTTAACATACGACATCTACCTCCTTATAATGACATATTATTTTGTTGTGATTTTTTTCCCTAATGAGTTTAAAAAAAACTACAAAATCAAAATTATAACTAAAATTTATCCAAGAATTTTAATTATGATTTATCAAAATTTACTGTTTATGAAACTATTTTAATACAAATTTCTGAAAATAACAAATACATATTAGTTTGATGGGGCATAAATTTTAGTTATACTGTCATTAAAGAAAGAACAATGACGAATTCGCATCCAGGATAATATGAAAATTGTCAGAAATAGTCTCTCCTTTGTTTGCTGCCTCCCGGGCTTAAATCAGCTATCTAAAAATCAAAGGTTTATACTTTCGTGTATAAGATTCAACAATGAAATAGGGGCTTGTACCAAGAATCTTACGCGCGTAAGATTCTTGGTACAAGCCCTCGCTTTTTCCGGCAACGTCTTTGAGGTTTTTTTTGAGATTCTGACCTTAGCCAATGAAGAAGAGTTTTCCATTAATGATGAATATTAGGGGACACAGCGGTGTCTACAAAGTTCATGTTTAGGGCGATCGAGGGGTGTTTTTACCCCTTCGATCTATGTATAATGGTCTTAGGTGATTATGATGAAATCTTTTCTCTGGACAATGATTTTAGGAACAATATTTTGGTGTGTGTATGTTATTCTTGCTCAAAGCTTTACTTTATTAGCGAAAAAACATAATCATTATATAGTTTTTATCTTATTTATATTTACTCTGGTAATAATAATTAAGTTCATTGCATTTGTTATTAGAAAGCTTTTAGAAATAAGAAATAAGATATAGGTTAAAAGAATAAGGGATAGTTTTTAAAATAGTTTTGGGGTGTTTCTAGAGCTGATTAAAAAATCCGGCTATTTGGGGGCTTACTAATCTAGATTAGTAAGCCCCCAAATAGCCGAATTTTCTACTAGGGTACTCAGTAAAACCCCGACTCCCCAAATTCACGCACTTTCAGTATTATAAAACACAGAGAGACTACCTCGTTAGAGATAGTCTCTCGCTTGTTACCTGGCAACGTCCTGCTTTCCCAGGGGCTATGCCCCAAGTATCATCGGCCCTGAAGGTCTTAACTTCCGTGTTCGGTATGGGAACGGGTGGAACCCCTCCGGCATTATCACCAGATGTCTGAGATCTTCGCTTTCCTTTGGATGGATCGCTATTCTCTCAAAACTGCATAGATCTTCGCTTTTGCAAGTATTATCTTTGAACCTGAACCACTCAAACCTTTTTCGCAACTCTTAGGTCAAGCCCTCGACCGATTAGTACCAGTCAGCTCCACACGTCACCGCGCTTCCACACCTGGCCTATCTACCTGATCTTCCTTCAGGGGTCTTACCGAGCTTATTGCTCGTGGGAAATCTCATCTTGAGGCCGGTTTCGCGCTTAGATGCTTTCAGCGCTTATCCGATCCGAATATAGCTACCCAGCTGTGCCTCTGGCGAAACAACTGGTACACCAGGGATTCGTCCATCCCGGTCCTCTCGTACTAGGGACAGATCCTCTCAAATTTCCTGCGCCTGCGACGGATAGGGACCGAACTGTCTCACGACGTTCTGAACCCAGCTCACGTACCGCTTTAATGGGCGAACAGCCCAACCCTTGGGACCTACTACAGCCCCAGGATGCGATGAGCCGACATCGAGGTGCCAAACCTCCCCGTCGATATGGACTCTTGGGGGAGATAAGCCTGTTATCCCCAGGGTAGCTTTTATCCGTTGAGCGATGGCCCTTCCACTCGGTACCACCGGATCACTAAGCCCGACTTTCGTCCCTGCTCGACTTGTTGGTCTCGCAGTCAAGCTCCCTTTTGCCTTTACACTCTGCGCGCGATTTCCAACCGCGCTGAGGGAACCTTTGGGCGCCTCCGTTACTCTTTAGGAGGCGACCGCCCCAGTCAAACTGCCCACCTGATACTGTCCCTAACCCCGATTCAGGGGCCCAGGTTAGAATTTCAGTACAAAAAGAGTGGTATCCCACCGTCGACTCCACCAAGGCTGGCGCCCTAGCTTCTTAGTCTCCCACCTATCCTGTACATTTTATACCAAAATCCAATGTCAAGCTGCAGTAAAGCTCCATGGGGTCTTTCTGTCCTGTCGCAGGTAACCCGCATCTTCACGGGTATTACAATTTCGCCGAGTCCCTCGTTGAGACAGTGTCCAGATCGTTACACCTTTCGTGCGGGTCAGAACTTACCTGACAAGGAATTTCGCTACCTTAGGACCGTTATAGTTACGGCCGCCGTTTACTGGGGCTTCAATTCAAAGCTTCGGGTTACCCCTAACCTCTCCTCTTAACCTTCCAGCACCGGGCAGGTGTCAGCCCCTATACATCTCCTTTCGGATTAGCAGGGACCTGTGTTTTTGTTAAACAGTCGCCTGGACCTTTTCTCTGCGGCTCTTATTGCTAAGAGCGCCCCTTCTCCCGAAGTTACGGGGCCATTTTGCCGAGTTCCTTAACGAGGGTTTTCTCGCGCGCCTTAGGTTTCTCACCCCATCTACCTGTGTCGGTTTACGGTACGGGCACCTAGTCACTCACTAGAGGCTTTTCTTGACAGCTTGGAGTTGGTTACTTCGCTACTTATGTTCGCTCCCCATCACGTCTCAGATTCTCGCAGGGCGGATTTGCCTGCCCTACATCCTACTCGCTTGGGCCAGCTCGACCAACGGCTGGCTTAACCTATCCTTCTGTGTCACCCCATTGCTCAAACATTTCTAGGTGGTACTGGAATTTCAACCAGTTGTCCATCACCTACGCCTTTCGGCCTCGGCTTAGGTCCCGACTTACCCTGGGCGGACGAGCCTTCCCCAGGAATCCTTAGATTTTCGGCGGGAAGGATTCTCACCTTCCTTTTCGCATACTCATACCGGCATTCTCACTTCTATCCACTCCACCAAACCTTCCAGTTTGACTTCTCTGCTGATAGAACGCTCCCCTACCCCTGCGCATGAAGCGCAAGCCATAGCTTCGGTGATACACTTGAGCCCCGTTACATTTTCGGCGCAGAACCACTCGACCAGTGAGCTATTACGCACTCTTTAAATGGTGGCTGCTTCTGAGCCAACATCCTGGTTGTCTGAGCAATTCCACATCCTTTCCCACTTAGTGTATACTTGGGGACCTTAGCTGATGGTCTGGGCTGTTTCCCTTTTGACTATGAATCTTATCACCCACAGTCTGACTCCCAATCTAAACATAACGGCATTCGGAGTTTGATAAGGTTCGGTAACCTGGTAAGGCCCCTAGCCTATTCAGTGCTCTACCGCCGTCATTCATCAATTGAGGCTAGCCCTAAAGCTATTTCGGGGAGAACCAGCTATCTCCGTGTTCGATTGGCATTTCACCCCTACCCACAGCTCATCCCCTGCCTTTTCAACGACAGTGAGTTCGGGCCTCCAGTGGGTTTTACCCCACCTTCACCCTGGCCATGGGTAGATCACACGGTTTCGGGTCTACAGCATGTAACTCTTCGCCCTTTTCAGACTCGCTTTCGCTTCGGCTCCGACTTCCCGTCTTAACCTCGCTACATACCGTAACTCGCCGGTTCATTCTACAAAAGGCACGCCACTACACCTTACGTGCTGTGACTGCTTGTAAGCGCACGGTTTCAGGTTCTTTTTCACTCCTCTTCCGAGGTGCTTTTCACCTTTCCCTCACGGTACTGGTTCGCTATCGGTCGCTAAGTAGTATTTAGCCTTGGGAGGTGGTCCTCCCTGCTTCCCACGGGGTTTCACGTGTCCCGCGGTACTCAGGATTCCCTCACAGAATGTTTTCCTTTCGTCTACAGGAGTGTTACCTTCTTTGCTCGACCTTTCCAGATCTGTTCGACTAGAAATCCATTCTTAAAAGAGGGTCCTACAACCCCAGCCCCCAAGGGGACTGGTTTGGGCTCTTCCCCGTTCGCTCGCCGCTACTTAGGGAATCGATGATTCTTTCTTTTCCTCCGGGTACTTAGATGTTTCAGTTCCCCGGGTTGTCTTCTGAAGCCTATGTATTCAGCTACAGATAACCGGACATGACTCCGGTTGGGTTGCCCCATTCGGGTATCCACGGATCAATACCTGCTTACGATTCCCCGTGGCATTTCGCTGTTAACCGCGCCCTTCTTCGACTCTTAGCGCCTAGGCATCCACCGTACGCCCTTAGTAGCTTGACCTATATTTGCTACTTTAGGTTTATTTGAATGGTCTGTGTTACCAGACTCTTCATTGTGAATTCTCGACTTTACTCGCATTTGCTTTTCTCTATGCAGTTTTCAAAGAACATTGCATTGACCCATAAACAAATTGGTGGAGGTAAGCGGGATCGAACCGCTGACCCCCTGCTTGCAAGGCAGGTGCTCTCCCAGCTGAGCTATACCCCCATTTATGGTGGGCCTAGATGGATTTGAACCATCGACCTCACGATTATCAGTCGTGCGCTCTGACCAACTGAGCTACAGGCCCTTACAGTCATTCGAATTTAATAGTCGGATCTAAAATTCCTTACTACTATATTCGAATTTCATGAATTTGTGAGTTTCCAGTAATCAATTTGGATTTCCTGGTCTCTCAAAACTAAACAACAGCTTCAATCCAATGAGTTGCCGATCCCTCGGCTTGAGTCTTACGACTCGTTATTGATCTTTTGGCAGCTCTGCCTTTCAGCTTCCCTAACCAAAAGCACCGACCAATAGGATGTTCGTTTAAAGCCGAAGCTCTAAACCGTTCTCCTTAGAAAGGAGGTGATCCAGCCGCACCTTCCGATACGGCTACCTTGTTACGACTTCACCCCAATCATCGGCCCCACCTTCGACGGCTAGCTCCCTTGCGGGTTACCCCACCGGCTTCGGGTGTTGCAGACTTTCGTGGTGTGACGGGCGGTGTGTACAAGGCCCGGGAACGTATTCACCGCAGTATGCTGACCTGCGATTACTAGCGATTCCGACTTCATGCAGGCGAGTTGCAGCCTGCAATCCGAACTGAGACCGGCTTTCTCGGATTGGCTTCACCTCGCGGCTTCGCTTCCGTCTGTACCGGCCATTGTAGCACGTGTGTAGCCCAGGACATAAGGGGCATGATGATTTGACGTCATCCCCACCTTCCTCCGGTTTGTCACCGGCAGTCTATCTAGAGTGCTCGACCTTACTCGTTAGCAACTAAATACAGGGGTTGCGCTCGTTGCGGGACTTAACCCAACATCTCACGACACGAGCTGACGACAACCATGCACCACCTGTCTCACAGCTCCCCGAAGGGCACCTCCATGTTTCCACGGAGTTCTGTGGATGTCAAGCCCTGGTAAGGTTCTTCGCGTTGCGTCGAATTAAACCACATGCTCCACCGCTTGTGCGGGCCCCCGTCAATTCCTTTGAGTTTCAACCTTGCGGCCGTACTCCCCAGGCGGAGTGCTTATTGTGTTAACTGCGGCACAGAAGGGGTCGATACCCTCTACACCTAGCACTCATCGTTTACGGCGTGGACTACCAGGGTATCTAATCCTGTTTGCTCCCCACGCTTTCGCGCCTCAGCGTCAGTTACAGTCCAGAAAGTCGCCTTCGCCACTGGTGTTCCTCCACATATCTACGCATTTCACCGCTACACGTGGAATTCCACTTTCCTCTCCTGTCCTCAAGATACCCAGTTTCCGATGCACTCTCAGGGTTGAGCCCTGATCTTTCACACCGGACTTAAGCATCCGCCTACGCGCCCTTTACGCCCAATAATTCCGGACAACGCTCGCCCCCTACGTATTACCGCGGCTGCTGGCACGTAGTTAGCCGGGGCTTCCTCCTTGGGTACCGTCATGTCTCCTCAATATTTTCAAAAAGACCGTTCTTCCCCAATGACAGTACTTTACAATCCGAAGACCTTCATCATACACGCGGCGTTGCTCCGTCAGACTTTCGTCCATTGCGGAAGATTCCCCACTGCTGCCTCCCGTAGGAGTCTGGGCCGTGTCTCAGTCCCAGTGTGGCCGTTCACCCTCTCAGGCCGGCTACTGATCGTCGCCTTGGTAGGCCTTTACCCCACCAACTAGCTAATCAGACGCGGGTCCATCCATAATCGATAGCATGTTCAGAGGCCATCTTTCCTTAAATCCTGATGCCAGAATCTAAGATTATCCGGTATTAGCCCTCGTTTCCAAGGGTTGTCCCGGCTTTATGGGCAGGTTACCCACGCGTTACTCACCCGTCCGCCACTAAGAATTGTCTAAGCAAGCTTATTCAATTCTCCGTTCGACTTGCATGTGTTAGGCACGCCGCCAGCGTTCGTCCTGAGCCAGGATCAAACTCTCCAAAAAAAGTTATTTCAAACTTCTTTTTAAAGAAGATGATTGACTCATGATTTATTTCGAACTCTTGCGAGTTCTCTCATTGGCTGTCCTTGTTGTTTAGTTTTCAAAGACCATCGCCCGTTTGGGCCGGAATTATGTCGTAGCATTTCCAACTTCCGTTGTCAACACTATTTTTTTGATTTACAATTCGAGAACAATTCCCTCTTGCAAATCATTTCGCCATTTTGTGGCGCTCAGTAATAATACCATTTTCATTATTTCCTGTCAACAGATTTTTTAACGGATTTTTAGAAGATAATTTCTTAATAAATTATGCTGATAAAGAGGTTCCATGCCTTCACTGCTGCAAATATTTCTCATCTTGTTCGAAAGCAGCTTTGAAGTATTCATTGTTGATTATCTGCTGGATCATATCCTCTTTTTCATTCTCCGTATACTCGAAGTAGATCGGATTCAGGTCCCATTGATTTCTTCCAGGATAGTAACGCAGGTTAGCCCTTACCGTTTTCTCAGTCTGAGTACTTTCTTTAAACACCAAGGTTAAGGCGTAATTGTTAAAATGATATTCCTCATCATAAATTGAGCCGTTAACAATAACCTCAGATATATCCAAGTTCTTACCTCCTACATTTGTGCTCCTTTCTAATATTATGGTATGTCACTTAAATCATTATTCAAAATGATCTAAGTGACATAGGGATAACAGATTATACAATCCTAACCACATAATCGTTTAATAAAACAGGGACCCATTGGCTGCCGGCTTTGGTTCGAAGTTCTGTTTTTACATCCTTGATTTCTACCTTCGTAGCGGTGCCGTTTTCTTGAATGATATTTAAGCTATCATCCTCTTGAACAGCAGCAATTCCTACGACATACCCCGTACCAATGAGATCAACTTTACCCATAGCAATTCCTTTGCCGGCACGGCCTTGAGGTCTGTAGTCGTCTAATGATGTCCTTTTTAGGAATCCTCGCTGGGTAACCATCACTAAATCTCTGGAACTTTCCTCTTCCTTGGCTATCAGCAAGGCATCGGCAATCCCATCTCCGTTACCTAAGGTCATCCCCTTCACACCTCGGGATTTTCTGCCCATAGGATTAATCTCTGCCTCGGCGAATCGAATTCCCTGACCATTCTGAGCTGCCAGAAACAGCTCTCCCTCACCGTCACTGAGAAAAACTTTAACCACAGTGTCATCACCTTTAAGTCCCATGGCTTCTGAAGAGCGGGCATGGGCAAAATCACTCACAGGACTGCGCATAACCTGCCCTTCTTTGGTGACAAAAACAAAGCATAAATCCTCAGAATTATCTCTTAGCGGCAAAATGGATACTACCTTGTCTTCAGGAGACAAAGGGAAAAGATTTGTTAGGGGGCCGCCTTTATCCTTGTTTTTACCTTCCAGGACGGTTTTCGCCTTAATGGTGTAAAACTTTCCGGACCGGCTGAAGAAGTAGAGAGTATCCCGATTACTGCAGTTCAGCCGCAAATCCAAGGTATCCCCATCCTTGAAAGAGCAAACAAGTCCGGCATCTTTCCTGCCCCGGGTTGGCAGATCCGTCCGTTTAATAAAGCCCTGTGCTGTAAGCAGGACCTGAATAGGGCTTTCCGGCTCTTCCAGGGAGCTCAAATCAACCTGCTCTCTCATTTCTTCAGGCAAAATCAAGGTACGACGGTCATCCCCGAACTTATCCCCAATTTCTTTAAGTTCTTTTTTAATAATTTCGTAGACCTTGTTCACATCGGCCAGGATACTTTCATAATGGGCAATCAGCTTTAATACCTCGGCATGGTCGGCTTTAATGCTGTCTAATTCAAAATTCGTTAAGTTTTGCAATTTCATATCCAAAATAGCCTGGGCTTGGATCTCAGACAATTCGAAGCGGGTCATCAGCGCAGCCTTGGCCAGGGAAGGATTCTTGCTGCCTCGAATCAGGGCAATCACTTCATCCAGATTATTAATAGCAATAACCAAACCTTCCAGTATGTGAGCCCTAAGGCGGGCTTTTTCTAAATCGAATTCCGTCCGCTTCGTCACAACAATTCGGCGATGCTCAATAAAGGCGGCATTAATCTCTTTTAGCCCCAGGACTTTGGGAGTACCATTGGCCGTAATCACTAAATTAATAATTCCAAAAGTATCCTCCAGCTGGGTGTGTTTGTAAAGCAGGCGCAGGACCAGCAAAGGGTCAGCATCTTTCCGGCATTCCACAACCAAGCGTATGCCTTCCCTGTCTGACTCATCTCTGACATCACTGATTCCTTCAATTTTCCCTGAATCTGACAGGCTTCCTATTTTAGCCGCTAAGGTTGATTTGTTGACCTGGTAAGGAATCTCGGTAATCAAGATTTGGCTTTTGCCGTTCTTCCCCGGTTCAATAGCGGCTTTGCCCCGCATAGTTACTTTACCCCGGCCGGTTTTATAGGCACTGGTAATCCCTTCACTGCCAATAATTAAGCCTCCCGTGGGGAAATCCGGACCACTCACTTTCTCCATAAGCTCTTCAAGGGAAACCTCCGGGTCGTCAATTTGCTGGATTACACCGGCAATCACTTCCCGCAAATTATGAGGAGGAATATTGGACATCATGCCAACGGCAATCCCTGAGCCCCCGTTGACCAAAAGGTTGGGAAAGGGGCTGGGCAGGACCACTGGCTCCTTAAGGCGCTGGTCATAGTTTTCTTTAAATAGAACGGTATTTTTCTCAATGTCTTGGGTCATTAGCTGGGATAAGTGGGTCATTCTCATTTCTGTGTAGCGCATGGCCGCAGCATTATCCCCGTCGATTGAGCCAAAGTTTCCCTGTCCATCCACCATGGGATAGCGTGTTGCCCATGGCTGAGCCATGCGCACGGCTGCTTCATAGATTGAAGAATCCCCATGGGGATGGTATTTCCCCATGCAATCCCCCACTAACCTGGCTGACTTACTGTAGGGTTTGTCCGTATACATGCCGATTTCGTCCATGGAATATAAAATTCTGCGGTGAACCGGCTTAAGCCCATCCCGGACATCCGGAACAGCACGCTGTAAGATAACATGCTTGGAATAGCCTAAAAAAGACTCGGGCAAAACTTCCTCAAGGGGTCGCTGGATAATATTATCCTCTGTCATACTCATTGGGTCTGTCCTCCCCTAATCTACATATCTGCATCGGTAAATACAATATTTTCCATCATAAATTCACGCCTGGGCTCTACTTGCTCACTCATGAGAATCCTCAGCTTGCGTTCAGCTTCCAGGGCATCGTCGATGGTCACCTGAATCATGCGCCTGTGCACGGGATTTAAGGTTGTTTCCCAAAGCTGATCCGGGTTCATTTCACCCAGTCCTTTATAGCGGGAAATCTTGGCTGTCCTGCCCAGTTCTTTGAGTTCTTTTTTCAACTCATTGTCATCAAAGGCATAGCGCACAATTTTGCCCCGTTCTTTCTCGATTTTATATAAAGGAGATTGGGCTATAAAAACCCTGCCGTTCAAAATCAAAGGCTTCATATATCTATAGAAAAAGGTTAAGAGCAAACAGCGAATGTGGGCCCCGTCGATATCCGCATCCGTCATAATACAGACCCGGGCATAGTTGCCTTTTTCTAAATCAAATTCCTTGCCAATTCCCGAACCAACGGCGGAAATAATACTCCTGATTTCCTCATTTTCTAAAACCTTATCGATTTTGGCCCGGTACGTATTAATTACCTTACCCCGCAAAGGCAGAATAGCCTGAAACCTGCGGTCCCTGCCCATTTTGGCCGAACCCCCTGCGCTGTCTCCTTCAACTAAGAATAATTCATTGCGGGACTTGTCCTTCCCGCTGCAAGCAGCAAGTTTGCCGCTCAAGGCTTTAACTTCCGCATCCCGGGCTTTCTTTTTCAATTCCTTGGCTTTCTTGGCCGCAAGCCTTAACAGGCAGGTTGACAAGGTCCGGCTAATCACCTCTTTAGCAATGGCGGGACTTTTCTCAAAGAATTGACTAATACCTTCATTGGTCAGGGACTGAACGATACCCTCAACTTCCATATTGGAAAGTTTGGTTTTCGTCTGACCTTCAAATTGGGGATCTCTGATTTTCAGGGATAACACGCAGGTTAAACCGTCTTTTAAATCATCGCCGATGAGATTTTCATCTTTCTTAAATAAGTTGTTTTTGCGTCCGTAATTATTAAAAGCCTTGGTTAAGGCAGTTCTGAAGCCCGACTCATGAGTCCCGCCCTCATCCGTGGGAATATTGTTGACATAAGAGTGGAGAGATTCGTCATCCCCGTCATTGTATTGAATCGCACATTCCAGGAGGACATCATCTTTTTCACCTTTAAAATAGATGGGTTTTTTATGTACTGTTGAAAATCCCGATTCTCGATTTATATGCTCAACAAAACCGATAATCCCGTTTTTCGAAGCAAAGGTCTCGGTTTTTGTTTCCCCCCGGTTGTCGGTCAGGATGATGGTTAGGCCGCTGTTCAAATAAGATAGTTCCATCAGCCGGCTTCTTAAAGTGTCATATTTAAAAACCGTGGTTTCTTTAAAGATTAAGGGATCCGGCTTAAAGGTAACGCTGGTTCCTGTTCCCTTAATACTTTTCTTGACAACCGCCAAGTCGGACTTGAGCCGTCCTCCTTCCACGTACTCAACACGGTATAGCTTGCCGTTCCGTTTTATTTCAACGGTTAAATAAACACACAGGGCGTTAACAACACTGGCTCCCACGCCATGGAGTCCCCCCGAGGTTTTATAAACTTCTCCGCTGAATTTTCCCCCGGCGTGTAAGGTTTCAAAGGCTAAACGCACGGCACTGATTTGTTTGCCGGCATGTATATCTACGGGTATTCCCCGCCCGTTATCCTCAATGGTGATTGAACCATCGGGATTAATTGTAACGGAAATCTGGTCGCAAAAGCCTGCCCCTGCCTCATCTATGGCGTTGTCAATGATTTCATAAGCCAGATGATGGAGACCTTTGCTACCTGTTGAGCCAATATACATGCCGGGCCGTTTGCGCACTGCCTCTAACCCTTCTAAGACTTGAATGGAATCCGCATTATATTGCTTACCTGCCAAGAACAGTTCACATCCTTAATAACGATTATTTTAAAGGCCATCCGGCATAAGTACATTACCATCACTTGAGCCATTTTGTCTAGGGTTCTCCCAATTAGCTAACTTGTATGTCACCCAGGCGGCCTCACTGCTATAAGAATTACCTGACGATAATCAAAGTCAAGGTACAATTCACAAGTTTTACCCATATTTTAGAAGTAGGAGGTGGGCTTTACTTATATGGAAAAAAATTCTTATTCGCCTAATTGTATCATTCCTGGGTCAGAATTTAAACTTTCCAAAGAACCCCTTAATTTTGGAATTTCCATTTTCGATCCAGTTAGTTCTGTAGACGGAAGCCCCACGTTCTTTTTCTTACAGCCACTCTTAGCGGGAAAAGTATTTACTTCCGTATTAATTATAATCATCAGTCAAATCATATTGTTTATTTTCAACAGGTTTTGGGACTATAATCTGCCCCCCAGCAATAAACGTCTCGTCTTCTCACCAGAACAAACCGTCAGCATGTCTTTAAGTGACTTACAGAATTTCTTAGCTTCCATGGCAGGCAGCAAATCCCAGTCTTCTGCTAATCAACCCTCTTCTAATCAACCACCTTCCGGCCAAACCTCTCCGGACCAACCCCCCCCGGCTGGCCAAGAAGAAGGGGGAATAACCCCCGAAACACGAGAGATTCCCCTGATCCTCGCCCTAGCTGTCTGGGGTGATTTTCAAAATAAAGCCTATTCCCCCTCAGTGTTTCTTCTTTTTCCCATACTTGTCTTTCCTGGTGTGCGAGGAGCCTTGCCCATATTAATCTTAGAACTCCTGACAACGATTTTTGTAAGGGCCGTGGTCCCCCCTGAAACAACAGGAGCAAAACCGTTGAAGGCCCCGACTCCAGACCAAACAACAAATTTCGAAGGTTTTTATTAAAGAGTTCAATGTTGTAAACAATTTCACACTTTTTAACGTCTTAAGACTGCCAATTTAGATATTTACTTTACTTTGGCTGATAATTTACGTTATAATTTTATATAACGCTATAAATTACGACATTAAGTTTCTGCTTTTTGTGAAATCGTTAACGGGGGTAATACTTTGACGGGCAAGACATTTGACCATTTAATTCACTGGCGGGATTTTAAACTCAAAGTTTTTTTTGAAGGAATTTTGATTGGACTTTTTTCGGGTCTGATCATCGTCGCTTTTAGATACACTTTGGAGCGGGCAGAGTCTCTTCGAGAGCATTTCTACCATGCAAACATCGACCTAAGCTATAAAATCATAATCCTGATCCTGGGGCTCGTATTAATTGCCTTTTTCTTAAATATCATCGGCAAAAAAGAGCCACTGGTAAGCGGCAGCGGTATCCCCCAAGTAAAAGGGGTATTGATGGGGCACCTTAAAATCAAGTGGTTGAGAGTTCTCGTACTTAAGTTTATTGGCGGAATCCTGGCCATTGGTGCCGGTTTATCCTTAGGAAGGGAAGGTCCGTCCGTCCAAATCGGAGCCACCGTAGGGCAAGGAGTCAGCAGACTTCTGGGACGTTTGAAAATTGAGGAAAAGTTTTTAATAACCAGCGGAGCCAGCGCAGGTTTAGCTGCTGCCTTTAACGCTCCTTTGTCTGGTGTTATTTTTGCCGTGGAAGAACTCAACAAAAACTTTTCCCCAGCTATTCTGATGTCCACCGTTGCAGCTTCGTTGTCTGCGGATTTTGTTACCAAGCTTTTTTACGGCTCATCCTCAGCCTTCAACTTCCCTGAGCTCCCCATTCTGCCGGTTAGCTATTATTTTTATTTAATTGGTTTAGGTCTCATCATCGGCCTTTTCGGCGGTCTTTTTAACCGCTCATTGCTAAAAACCCTAGAACTGAAGGATAAACTTGAAAGTGTTCTTCCCAACACTGTGATTATTGCCAGCGTACTATTAATTTCCGGATTATTGGGATACCTTTTACCTCAAGTACTTGGCGGGGGCAACCAGCTGATTGACTCCTTAAACCAAAACTATTTCCCTGTTCGTTTACTCCTCCTTTTAGTATTGGTAAAGTTTTTCTTTACCCTCATAAGCTATGGCTCCGGTGTCCCGGGGGGCATTTTTTTACCCATCCTTGTTATCGGCGCTTTAACGGGAAATATTTATAACGATTTAATAGTACAAGTATTTCATGCTAGCCCGCATTTCAGCAATAACTTTATTGTCTTTGCCATGGCTGCATATTTTACGGCCGTTGTCAAAGCTCCCATCACCGGAAGCCTGCTGATTACGGAAATGACCGGCTCCTTCAGCCACCTTTGGGCCTTGATCACGGTTTCTACTGTAGCTTACCTGGCCAGTGATATTTTGAAAACGAAGCCGGTTTATGAAGCTCTCTATGACCGGATTCTAAGCAAAAAA
Source organism: Desulfosporosinus orientis DSM 765 (assembly GCF_000235605.1). Lineage (GTDB taxonomy): Bacteria > Bacillota > Desulfitobacteriia > Desulfitobacteriales > Desulfitobacteriaceae > Desulfosporosinus > Desulfosporosinus orientis. The sequence continues at coordinate 2,001,963 of NC_016584.1, read as the reverse complement.
CAAAATCATAAAAAAGAAGAAGAAACCATGATCTTAATCGAGACAGTGGTTTGTTTAGGTTCAGAGATCAGCGGCAAATATGTTAAACATGTAGTTTGGCCGAAACATTGTCTGTTAGTCAATATTAAACGGGGAGACCAGGAAATCATCCCCCAAGGGGATACACAAATCTTCGCCGGAGACCAAATCTTTGCTCTCGTCAACAAGAACTATGCCCCTGAAATAGAGGAATCCCTTTGCTGCCTGGCTATGGAAATTGATCATGTGCCTTGATGCCCCCCTGTATGCAAGGAAATGTTATGCTGTCAGAGTAGACCCAACACCATCAGATGATGAAAAAGAGAACTCCCGGGTCGGGCGGCTCCGCCCACATCGCTCACCCAGCATTCCGAGGCTCGCCCACTCGCTGGCGTGGGAGCTCTGCCAAACCTCCGGGTAATACCTGAGGTGAACCACTGGCTCCGCTTCCCCACGCGAGCTTTGTGGGCTTTACCGCCTCTCCATGCAATGGGTTCACTCCTGTGGGTCGAAGCCGCCCTGGCTTTGGGGTCAACGGGTTTTTAGAATGTTTTGAGGCCTTTCGGTTCCTTTTTTAGAGTTGAACAACATAAAGCAAGCCTGTTTCCTTTTAATCGGAAACAGGCTTGTTCTTTTTATCGGCCTTTTTCTGTGGCGAAGCGTTTCATTTTTTCCTTGACATTTTCCGGGGGGATTAGGATTTCTTCACGGCGGATCATGGTTAGGGCGCCGCTGGGACAGGCGTCGGCACAAACGCCGCAGCCGATGCAGAGGTCTGAGTTTAGCACTGGAAGAGTTTCCCCGTCTGCCTGATCCGCCAGGGCAATGGCCTGGATCTGGCATTTCTCGGCACACAGGCCGCAGCTCACACAGTTCTCGGATTCCACTGCAGGAATGAAATTACTGGGATGAGTGGCGAAGATCTGCCGCTCATTAATACTGCGCAAAACTTTGCAGCAGCAGCCGCAGCAGCTGCATATATAGGTGGGCTTATTCAGGACATTATCGCAAAGATGCACCAGCCCTAATTCCTGGGTTTGTTTCAGTACTTCCAGGAGATCCTCTACCGTAGCAGGCTTGCCCAACCCCTTGCGGATAATCCATTCTGCCGCCCCTCCCAGGGACATACAGACTTCCAGGGGAGCATCACAGGCCTTGCCCAGGTGAGTTGCCTCATGGCGACAGGCGCAGGTGCTGATCGCACCGCCTCCGGCCTGGCGAATGATGCTGCTGGCCTTTTCGTAATCCAAAACCTCTGTTTCAACCGCCAAAGGGATGAGATTTTCATAAATCAGGGTGCGCATGACTTTCGTATCCATACCGGCGATTTCTTCCATGACCCCAGGACTGTGAAAATAAGTTTCAAAGAGCTCGGCCAGCTCTTTCAAGTCCAGATTGCTTCCCGTCCGCATAAAGGTGTATTCAAAAAATCCCACCAGCATAGGGGTTAGCATGTAGTAAAAAGTATCCTTGCGGGGAATATCCAGTACCAGCCCCTTATCTGACATGCCATCCAGGATGGGTTTCAGGGCGGACTCTTCAATGCCTGTTAACCCGGCAATTTTCGCCAGGGGCATGGGTATGGCGGCAAATTTGCTGCCCACCATAGCCTCACTTTCCGTATATAACTGCCGGAGGATGGCCATCAGGTGTTCATTAATGGGCGCTCCCTCGGGAGTTTTGCTTAAGCGCTGGGCCAGGGCTTCATAGATTTCTTCTTTGTTATTAACACTATGCCCCAAAGATATCCCCTCCTCTTCTCTTTATTTCTCTCGTTATTTTCTTCCCTCCAGATAGGCTTCATAAACGGCATCCAGGACTTTGCGGGGTTTGGCCGCATCCCCGATCACACTGACAGCTTCCAGCTTATCCTTCAAAGCCTCGTATAGCTCATTCCGGGAACCTGAACCCACTGCCAGGACGACGCTGTCCGCCGGGATGATTTTCTGCTGGCCGTCGGCGGCACTTTCCGCTACAACGCCGTCTTTGCGAATTTCCAGGACGGTGTGTTTATCCAGGCAAGTGACATTCCGTCGCTTAAGATCTGCTAGCATGGACCAGCGGGTACTGGCACCAATATCACGGCCGATGCCTTTTACCATCTCTAAAACAGTAATTCGTTTCCTGCCCTGTGTCAATAAGCGATGGAGCTCTTCGTCCGTTTCCGCATGCTGCTCCATGAGGAACTTCAAGGTTTCACTGTTAATGGTGCCGGCCTCCGCCAGGTACAAAGCTGTGTCCACACCTACCGCTCCGCCTCCGACAATCACCACATTGGAGCCGGTCTTTTTATACCCCAATAAGACATCCCAGGCTTGCAGGACTTCCACACCCTCTTCGATTTTGATGGCCGGGTTCAGGGGGCGGGCACCTGCGGCAATAACCACTTTCTCAAAGTCGCCCTTTTCCACAGCCTCTAAAATCTTCCCCGGAGTAGCCTGGACCTGGTATTCTATCTTCACCCCCAGCTCATTACAGGCTTTCCTCAGGTAGTCTCCAAAATAGAGGAAATCCTTGCGCCCGGGGGGTGCTGCTGCCAAAAACAGTTGCCCTCCTGCCTGGTCCTTTTCTTCCCAGATGGTGACCTTATGCCCCCTCAGGGCTGCTACCCGGGCGAACTCCAGGCCTGCCGAGCCGGCACCGATGACTAAGATTTTTTGAGGCTGGGAAGCAGGAGCGAGGGGACCAAGTTCTGCTTCTCTCCCGGCTTCGGCATTGACCAGACAGCTTACAGGCCTGAGGCGGAAGACACTGTCCAGGCAGCCTTGATTGCAGCCGATACAGGGACGGATATTTGAGGAATCCCCCTTATGAGCTTTGTTGGGGAATTCGGGGTCGGCCAGCAAAGGGCGGGCCAGGCCGACAAAGTCCGCCAGACCTTCAGCCAGAACGCTTTCCGCCAATTCCGGGGTGTTGATCCGGTTGCAGGAGATGACGGGAATGGAAACAGCCTGCCTGATGCCGTGAGCCAGGTAAGTATAAGCCCCGGGGGGCACGTTCATGGTCAATTGGGGAACCTGGGTTTCATGCCACCCGCCTGTGACATTCAGGGCATTGACCCCCGCCTTCTCTAGGGCCTGGCAAAAAATCCGGGATTCGGCGTTGGTATTGCTCCCCGGCACAAAATCATTCCCCGCCACTCGTACAATAATGGGAAACTCCGGACCCACTGCCTCACGGACAGCCTGCGCCACTTCCAGTCCAAAGGTCATGCGGGCCTGGAGGTCCCCGCCGTAACGGTCCGTCCGCTTGTTGGTTACCGGAGAGAGGAATTGAGAAATAAGATAACCGGCACTGGCCAGAATCTCCACACCGTCAAAGCCCGCGGTCTTCGCCCTTTGGGCGGCTTGGGCAAAGGAAGCGATAATCTCTTGAATTTTTTCTTCCGTCAGCTCTTCCGGCGTTTGCCCGGTGAGCCGGGAGGGAATGGCTGAGGGCGCTACAGAGGGCTTCCCGGTAAAGGCGGAATGAGCGTACCTGCCGGCTTGATATAACTGAGGTACGATTTTGGCCCCTTCGGCATGGACCGCCTCCACCAAACGCCGCAAGCCGGGTATGTAAGCGTCATCATCGATTTGGGTCATTCCGAAGGCATTGCCGATGCGGTCGATTCCGCATCCGCCGACAATAATTAAACCTACCCCGCCCCGGGCTCTGGCCCGGTAGAATTCAACCAGTTGATCTGTAACCTCCCCCATAGGGGTATAGCCCAGGTGCATAGGAGTCATGACGATGCGGTTGCGCAGCTGCAGAGTGCCGATTTGAGCGGGAGAAAAAAGCATTGACATAAACAAACCTCCTCTAACATGTTTCCTCATGAACATCTTCGTCGTGAATGTTTTCTCGTTAACTTTTTTTGAGAACATCTTCAGCAAAACACTTTCAGTCAATAGGGTTCTGAATATTCAATCTCTTTAAGCTAAAAAAACTCCATCCATCCCTCCTTTGTTAAAACCCCTTAAGCTCGGCTCTAGTCCTGAAAAAGCTGATCTAAGACTTTTTCAAATGCTGAAAAATCGCTGTCTGAAAAACGAGCCTTGATTTCCTCATCCATTGTTTCCGCCAGATCCGTTATGTCGGCAATTTCCAGCTTAGCCTTTTCCTTTAAAAACACCAAAAGAGACCTCCTGTCCTCCGGATCATTGCGACGCTCCAGTAAATCCAGGCGTTCCATACGGTCTAAAATGGAGGTCAGAGTGGAGCCGTCCATGTCCAGACTTTTAGCCAGGTCCTTGAATTTCACCCCGTCCTTTTCCCATACCGCAGTTAAGACGTAAAATTGAGAAGGGGTAATTCCGTACTGGGAAAACTTACTTTCGTAGTAGCGATGTACTTTTCTCATCACCCGGCTGAGTTTATAGCAGATATACTTGGACGGGTTCCTGCCGCTGTCAGGACTTTCCATAACAACACCTCATAATTATTTGTAGAACAATTAATGGTATTCTAATTGTTAGTGTACCAATAAACTAATTTGAGTATACTCCCTAGACAGCAGTTTGGCAATATGGGAACGGGAAAACCCCTTGGAAAATTTCAGAAATTCAAACAATGAGAGCCCGCAAGACGCTTTGACGCCTTACGGGCCTTCTTGTTGCTCTCCTTGATGTATCTGAATACTCCGGGTTATAAATAGCCGCCATTTTCGGTTAGTGAACTAGTTGATATTATTCTTCGCCGGGATAATGCGAAGTAAATATGAGAAAATTACATGGAGGAAAAGGAGAATTTCAGAGGTGATAACGGGTATGAATATAGAATTTATTTTGGAGCTAGATTTAGACAATTGGACAGAGGGCTTTATTAAACGGGAGGAAGCACTGCAAAATTGAGAAAAATTCTTCACACCTAATTTATCGGATATTAGAATATCAAAATAATTATTACCGAATGAAAATGCAGGTGAAGTATTGTGCCTGAAAAGGAATGGCTATTTAGCCTAGAAGACGGCGAGCACCGGGTTAAACTAAAACATAGCAATTGGATAAGGAGATACCATGTTGAATTAGATAATCGTACTATAAATACAACACGAACCATTATTAAAGGGGGAGATAAACTCTCCTTTGAAATAAACTTACACAAATGCGTTATTGTAATCCGTTTTAATAAAAATAGCTTGGACTACGATTTGATTGTAGATGATACTTCGATAGAAAAAAATAAAAAAACTGAAATCCCACCCGAGTGGAATCGACCAAGACCAGGGTGTCTTAAAGAGTTATTTAGTTATACCATCTTTACTATTCTAATTGGAATAGTAAGTGGCTTATCGGGCTATAGTTCAGATAAAATAATTGGTTTGGTTGTTGGTGCTATCCTTTTGTATGCCGCATTACGCTATCTCATGAAAAGAAGACAATGATACTTCTCTGTTATATCGCTGTCAAATCCGCCTGGGGGCTGGAAAACTGGCTGTAATAGAGGTCGGCATAGAAACCCTTTTCCTCCAGGAGTTCCTGATGCTTGCCCATTTCCACAATACTGCCCTGGTTCATGACCAGGATTAAATCTGCATCCCTGATGGTGGAAAGCCTGTGAGCAATGACAAAACTGGTTCTCCCCTTCATCAGCTCCGTCATAGCCTTTTGAATATAGACCTCCGTCCGGGAATCCACACTGCTGGTCGCTTCGTCCAGGATCAAGATGGCGGGATCAGCCAGGATGGCCCGGGCAATGGTCAGCAGCTGCTTTTGTCCTTGGGAAATGTTTGAGGCTTCCTCATTTAAGAGGGTATTGTAGCCGTCAGGCAAGGTCTGGATGAAATGGTGGGCATGTGCGGCTTTGGCAGCCTGAATCACCTCTTCCTCACTGGCCCCCTCACGGCCGTAAGCGATATTGTCCTGAATCGAGCCGTTAAACAGCCAGGTATCCTGGAGGACCATGCCGAACATGCTCCGCAGTGCTCCCCGGCGGATATCCCGGATATCCACACCGTCCACGGTAATCCTGCCGGAGTTGATTTCATAGAAACGCATCAGCAAATTGACCAACGTGGTTTTCCCCGCCCCCGTAGGCCCGACAATAGCAATGGTGCTCCCCGGCTCCACGTCAATATTAATGCCCTTAATCAGAGGCTGATCCTCCCGGTAGCTGAAATCCACATTTTCAAAGCAAATCCTGCCTTTGGGCAAGGATAGGATTTGGGCCTCCGGTCCGTCCGCCCCTTCTTCCTCTTCGTCCAGGAGTTCAAAGACCCGCTCCGCCGAAGCGACTGTGGACTGAATAATGTTGGCAATATTGGCGGTTTGAATAATGGGATGGGTAAATTGCCGGGAATATTGGATAAAGGCCAAAATATCGCCGATGGTTATGACCCCCCTGGTGGCAAAGACCCCGCCCATGACACAGACGAACACATAACCTAAGTTACTGACAAATCTCATAAGGGGCATGATGATCCCGGAGATAAACTGGGCTTTATAGCCCGCCCCATAGAGCTGTTCGTTAATGGCCTGAAAGGAGGTGATGGCTTCTTCCTCCCGGCCATAGGCTTTGACAATTTTATGACCGGCATACATCTCTTCCACTAAACCATTCAGCTCACCCAGGGATTTTTGCTGAGCGGCAAAATGCTTCTGCGACCGCTTGGCAATATTCATGGTAACCAGCAAGTAGAGGGGCAGGGTGATAACGACCACCAAAGTAAGGATGGGACTGATGGTCAGCATCATCACCACAACTCCCACCAGGGTGATGATGGAGGTGATAAGCTGGGTCAGGCTCTGCTGCAGGGTGGTGGAAATATTGTCAATATCGTTGGTCACCCGGCTGAGGATCTCACCATGGGTCCGGGAATCATAAAATTTCAGGGGCAGGCGGGCCAGCTTCTCATCCGCCTCTCGGCGCAGGTTGTACACCGTTCTTTGGGCAACACCGGCCATAATATATTGCTGGAGATAGTTGAAGGCGGAGCTGACCAGGTATAAGCCGATGAGCACAGCGACAATTTGAGTAATATAGGTAAAATCCAGAGCCGGGACAGGCTGGCCTAGTTTAAGGGCCTGAGCTTTGGCCGCTAATCCTTCTCCGATCCTGGTAACCCCTTTGCCCATGATCTTAGGACCGAGAATATTAAAAATGGTACTTAGTATGGCAAAGAAAAAGACCATAAAAAAGCGCATTCTCTGGGGCTTCAAGTAATGGAGCAGGCGTTTGAGAGTCCTTTTAAAATTCCTGGCCTTTTCCACCGGCCTGACCAAAGACCCGGCCGGTCCTCCCGGGCGGCCGCCGAATAAGGGTTTATTGGTCTTGACATTCTCACGTTCCTTCATCATGAAACCTCCTCTGAGAGCTGTGAGGCCACCAGCTCACGGTAAACCCGGCAATTCTTCATTAACTCCCTGTGTTTCCCCATACCGGCAATCTGCCCGTCTTCCAGAACAATGATCTGGTCCGCATCTCTAACCGTTGCGACATTCTGAGCAATGATAAAAACCGCAGCCTGGGCAAGTTCCGGTTTCAGGGCAGCTCTCAGTTTGGCTGCCGTTTTATAATCCAAGGCAGAGAAGGTGTCGTCAAAAATATAAATCTCCGGTTTTCTCACCAGGGCCCGGGCAATGGAGAGACGCTGTTTCTGCCCGCCGGAAATATTGCTCCCCCCTTGGGCCAGAGAATGATCAAACCCTTCCTCCAAAGCGGTGATAAAATCCGTGGCCTGGGCGATTTCCGCCGCCTCCTTGATTTCCGCCAAATCAGCATTGGTCTTGCCGTATTGAATATTCTCGGCAATACTGCCTGAAAAGAGGAGAGCTTTCTGGGGAGCAAAGCCAATCTTTTGGCGCAGGTCTTTCTGACTCATTTCCCGGACATCCACTCCATCCACCAGCACCGCCCCCTCTTCTGCGTCATAGAAGCGGGTCATTAAATTTACTATGGTGGATTTTCCCGAACCCGTCCCGCCGATAATGGCCGTCACTTCACCCAGCTGGGCCTTAAAGTTAATCTTGCTGACAGCCGGTCGGTCCGCACCGGGGTAGCGAAAGGAAACCTCTTTGAATTCCACACTCCCTCGCTGCTGGTGACTGTCCCGGGACTTTTCCGGGTCTCTGATCTCAGGAATCGTCTCCAGGACTTCATTGATCCTGACGGCAGAAACCTGAGCCCGGGGAATGGTAATAAAGAGCATGACCAGCATCAGCAGGGAGAAGAGAATCTGGGTGGAGTACTGAATAAAGGCTAACAGGGAACCGATCTGCATACTCCCTGAGTCAATTCTCAGGGCACCGAACCAGAGGAGAGCCACTGTAGTCAAATTCATAATTAGCATCATCACCGGCATCAAAGACGCCATAATCAGGTTGATCTTAATGGCATTATCCCTTAAATCCGCATTGGCATCATCAAAGCGAATTTTTTCTCGATCAATGCGGTTAAAGGCACGGATGACTCTGATTCCCGTCAGGTTTTCCCGCAAAACCAGATTTAGCTTGTCGATTTTCTCCTGCATTAGTTTGAAGAGGGGCAGCCCTCTGCGGAGGGTTCCCAGGATCACAGTGAAGAGTATGGGAATCACCACCAGGAGAACCCAGGCTAAGGAGGAATCCTGGCGCAAGGCCATGATAATCCCGCCGATACAGGTTAAAGGAGCCGTCACCATCATGGTCAGGATCAAAATGCTGACCTGCTGAATTTGATTGACGTCATTGGTGGTCCTGGTAATTAAAGTGGCTGTGCCAAAGGTATCGAACTCGTGGAGAGAAAAACTTTCCACTTTGCTGAAAAGCTTAGCCCTGATTAATTTAGCAAAGCCTACCGCCGTCTTGGCGGAGAGAAAGGAGGCGGAGACGGCACATAGGGTGCCTCCCGCTGCAATCAGGAGCATGAATGTGCCCATTTTAACAATATAAGAAATATCTTGCTTAACGATCCCGATGTCCACCAGGTCCGCCATAATCCTGGGCAGGTAAAGATCCGACAATACCTGGATAAACAGCAGGCAGACCACTGCCGCAATGTGGAGGGCATAAGGCTTCAGTAAACGGAATAATTTGCCCATCATATCACCCCATTACTCTTGATTCGATTGTTCGTACTCTTTTAACAGCCTCTTGAGGGTATTCAAACCAACAAATATCCTTTCCAGTTCCTCTGCACTGCCTTGGTTCAGGATATGTTCGATTTTTTTCTCAAACTCCAGGTGGTAGCTCCGCTTATGCCTTTCTTTAAATTCGGGAGAAATGGCGATATAGACAACCCGCCGGTCCTGATCACTCCTGGTTCGTTCTACCAACCCCTGTTTTTCCAGTCTGTCCACGATACCGGAGACCGTACTGTTTGAGAGGCTCATTTTAGTGCTCAGATCTGTCAGCTTTAAAGGGCCTTCCTTGCTCAGCAAACGGAGAACCATTCCCTGGGGCGGGGTAATACCCGAATGCCCCATGGCCTTCATCATGCTGTTTCTGAATAATCCCATGACTTCGTGAAAGAGACCTGCTACTTGGGCGCCTTTATTTGAGTTTTCCATGATCATCCCCCATGACTATGAGTTTGTTTTACGTTAGAGAATTTCAACTTCGGAATATATTTCGTATGCGATATTTCGTACTCGAAATATATTACTCCTTAAAAGGGTTAAATGTCAATTATTTAGGTTATTATTTCTTCAAAATTTGTTCTTTAGTCAGCAACAGTATTAAAAAGGGGTGCCGTAAAACTGCTTTAAACCGCAGTTTTGCGTTACCCCTTTGTTTTAACCGATTATATAATTACTTCTGTGCTATCTGAATAAGGTTGCCGCAGGTGTCGTCGAAGACGGCTATTGTGACATTGCCCATTTCTGTGGGTTCCATGGTAAACTTCACGCCTTTTCCTATTAGGCGCCGGTACTCTTGGCGAACATCTGCAACGCCAAACATGATTGCCGGGATGCCGTCGGCAAATATCTTCTTTTGGTACTCCTTGGCGGCAGGATGGTCATTGGGTTCGAGTAAAAGCTGAGTACCGTTATGATCATCGGGAGAAACAAGGGTAATCCAGCGAAACTCTCCCACGGGAACGTCCTCTTTTTTTATAAACCCCAGCTTTTCCGAATAAAACTCCAGAGCCTTGTCTTGATCTTCTACAAATATACTGGTGACAATGATTTTCATAGGGCGTTAACCTCCATAGATATTATTCTATCCATCCTTTCAGCAAATTATTGAGGGGTTTATTGTCGAAGCTAAGTACCCGGTATTTCCCCTTTCGTTTTGATCTTACCAGCCCTGCCTCGTCCAATACCGACAGATGTTTAGCTATCCCCTGCCGGGAAATGTTAAGGTTGTGCTTAGTCATTAGACGCACAGTAAGTTCATACAACGTCATCTCATTGCGTTCAGATAGTTCGTCTAAGATAAGCCGCCTGGATGAGTCGGCAAGAGCCTTGAATATAGCGTCTTTGTCCTGATTCATATTGCTATTATACGCAACCAGATGGTTGCTCGTCAAGTATATGTAACCAATTGGTTGCGTGATGAGGAGACCGTATCATTCCCTACCATAAGTGTCGCCCGTTGCTTTCGGGAATTCTCAGGAAGGATGATTTCTTTGTGTAGCTTAAATTCGGAATCGTCTGACACAGTTTTTTGAGCGGCTGCAGGATTTAGTAATTCATTATTGATATAGGCCCATATCTCATCAAGATCATTCAGGGCTTCGGGTGAATAAAGCAATTTATTCATAAATCTTTCTTTCGAAATGCGCTTTCACATCTTCATGCAGAAGCCATCCGTTTTCCTCACCGGATTTTCGTCCCTTATTAAGCTCGCTCAAGAGCTTGAGTGTCGCCTGTGTTTTTTCGTAATCAGCAATATCGACGATGGCATATTTGCCACGGCCATTCTTAGTTAAAAAGACAGGCTCGCCGGCGGAAACATCGCGCAAAACCTCGTTGTAATTCCTTAAATCTGAAATGGGCTTTATTTTTGGCACAATATTAGCTCCTTTCTGCATATTATTGTATGCATATTGTTCGTAAAATTCAACAGCAAGTTACAAGTGTAATGGGTACTGCGTCGAGAAAAGCCCTAATTGACTGGAATAAGACAGAGCCATGAAACGCAATGGGTTTCATGGCTCCTAAAGCAGCTGCCTGAGGTAAGGCCCGTTGAGGCGCAAATTGACAAACCGGCCAGGGGAAAATTTGGTTCTCCCCCGGCCGGATAGATATTATTGTTCGAGTACGATCAGAGCGTCAGCGACGCCGACACCCTCCCCTTCCGCATATACGAATAAAGGATTAATATCTAATTCTTTTAAGGTATCTTTGTGACTTACAGCAAAGTTGCCAATGGCCACAATCGTCTCGCAAAGCGCATCCAGATCGCATACTTTATTGCCGCGGGCTCCCTTCAGGAGCGGAAACGACTTCAAGCTCATAAGCATTTCCAGAGCTTCCGCTTTGCAAAGCGGCGCAGGATACAGGGCCACATCCTTGAATACCTCTACGAATACGCCCCCCATACCAACCATAATCATCGGTCCGAACTGCGGGTCATTACTGACACCGACTATCATTTCGACGCCTTGCTTAAGCATGGGAGCAGTCAATATACCGTTAATATTTGCGTCAGGGCGCTTAGACCTGACATTAGTCATTACGGTATCAAAGGCTCTGCGTATCCCTTCTTCTCCTTCAATATTGAGAGCTACCCCGCCGACATCGCTTTTGTGGAGTACATCGGCAGATTCAATCTTCATGACTAGTTTCCCGCCGACACGCTTCCAGTATTCGACAGCTTCGTCCGTTGTCTTCGCTATAATGCTGTCGGCGACAGGTACTCCGAAGTCTTTCAGAAGCATTTTACTTGAGTACTCAGAAAGAGCCGTAAATTTCTCCGGTGTTCTCTCCGGCAGCATAAGTTCCAATGTTCTCTCTTTAGTTTGGTACTCAACATATTTTGACAGGTAGCCCAGGAGCTTGAATGCATATACCGGAGGCGGCAGAATCGGCACCCCGATTTTGAACAGCTTCTCCTGATACTCCCTGTTGCGGGTATTTTCCGCGAAGGGCAGCATAGCGATAGGTTTACCCAGGTTTTCACTGAGAACTTTTTCAATGCCTTTATACATGTAATGTATAGCCGGATCAGCTATCTCATTTAACAACGTATAGCCGATAATGACCATACCAACATTTTGATCACTTATCACCGTACGCAAAGCATTGGCATAAAGCTCCGCATCATAAGATAGAGACGCTGTCATATCCAGAGGATTGTTTGGAGTAGCATAAGAAGGCAGCTGACGGCGCAGCTCCTCAAGTGTCTCAGGGGCAAAATCAGGATACTTTATATTATAAAGGCTGCCGACATCTGCACATATCCCAGTTTCGCCGCCGGAAAGACACATGGCTGCAACAGTTGGTTTTGCGGGCAGGCAGTTCAGCGTTGAAAGGAGCATCGTCATGGCAATCAGTTCTTCCAGGTCATCAACGCGTATGGCGCCAAACTTATTGAGCACTGCGTCAAAAGCCTTATCAGACCCTGAAAGGCTGCCTGTGTGCGAGGCAGCAATTGCTCCGCCTTTTTCACTGCGCCCTGCCTTGAGAATTACAACAGGTTTTTTCAGCTCTGATGCGCGCTTGAGTGCACGAACGAACTGACCTGGAGCCTTTACTCCTTCAATATAGAGACCAACAACCTTGGTGTTCTCGTCTTCGATCAGGAACTCCATGTAGTCTTCCATACGGACACATTTGGCGTTACCTGCGGAAATAGTATAGGAAAAACGCATACCGGGGTCGTCCATCATGGATAAGCACAGTTGGCCGCTTTGAGAAATTATTCCGACGCTGCCTTTACGGTCACGTTTTTCCGAAAGAAAGGCAAAGGAATAAATATCGTCAGTAAAGTTTATAAAGCCGGCACAGTTAGGACCCATTACGGCAATATTAAGACGCTCTGCCGCTTCCATCAGTTCTTTTTCATTATTGCGCCCTTCCCCTGTCCCGGTCTCCCCATATCCGCTTGCGTACACGACCGCACCGCCGACGCCCTTGGCGGCGCCTTCCTCCAATAAAGGAATGACAGTGTTCTGGGGTGTACAGATGATCAGTAAATCAAGGGTGTCAGGAATAGCATCAATACTGGGATAACACTTGTGTCCGAGAACCTCATCCCTTTTAGGGTTGATGAAGTATATCCGGCTGACGTCTTCCACATTGTCCAGTATATTCCTGCAGCTGTCGCCTCCAAAGCCTACCTTTTCACTTGCGCCGACAACGGCAACCGAACGCGGTTTAAGCAGCTTGGTCAAATTCATACTTGTTATACTCCTCCCCCAGCAGCTTGGGCAATTTCAACTCCTTTGCGGAAGCAAAGAGCGTTTTTAGGGTTAACCTTCCCTTTTTTGGCAAAATACCCGTCGATTGCTTGTTCGAGATATTCGGGAGTGAAAAGATCGGTGCATACCGAGAGAGCACCCAGCATAACGATATTTACCGCCCTTAGGTTGTTTAGCTCCGCCGCAACGTCGTTGGCCGGAACCTTAATTACGCGAATGTCTTCTCTGTAAACACGATCTTCCGGAACTATAGAAGAGTTTACAAGCAACAGCCCGCCTGACTTAAGCTTAGGTTCAAACTTATCCACCGCAGGCGTGTTCAGGGAAAACACTACGTCAGGCTGCTTGCATACCGGACTGGGGATTCGCTTGTCACTTATTTTAACGGAACAGTTAGCAGTTCCTCCACGCATCTCAGAACCATAGGATGGGTAAAACAGGACATTCATATCTTTCTCCATGCCGGCGCTCACAAGCAGCATCCCGGCAGTCAGCACGCCCTGACCGCCAAAGCCGGCACAAATTATCTCTGTCTTCATTGTTTTGCCTCCTTGGTATTATTCTGGAACTCACCAATGGGAAAATAATTCATCACTTCATTTGTGATGCGCTCCATATTCGCCACTGGAGACAGATGCAGATTCGTCGGACAAGGTGAAAGGAGTTCCACTAAGCAGAAGCCATCCCCTGCCATGCTCTTTTCAAAGGCTTTCTTTATCATCTTCTTGGCCTTATTTATATTCGGCACATCACACATAGCGCCGCGTGCAAGATAACCTACTTTAAAGCCTGAGAACGCTTTTTCGATCTGAAGAGGCATTCCGCAGCGGTCGGGATCTTTTCCATAGGGAGTAGACATAGTTTTCTGGCCTGGCAAAGATGTTGGAGCGCACTGTCCGCCTGTCATGCCATAAACATTGTTATTTATAACAATGGCAATAATATTATCGTTGCGAAGTCCGCAGTGCATCATCTCAGCCATGCCGATTGAATACGCTGCGCCGTCACCGATATACGCCAGTACAGGATGATCCGGACGAACCATTTTGACACCTATGGCATCGGCGATCGGACGGCCGTGGGCGGCCATAATCGTATCAAATTTCCAAGCATCTATAGCAAGTGAACCGCAGGCAACATCAAGAACCGTTAAAAGCTGTTCACTTAGATTCATTTCTTCCGCTACTTCAGCAATCAAACGCACTGCCAGACCATGTCCGCAGCCGGGGCAAAAACCGCTCGTTGTAAACGATACTGTTTCGGGAGCTTTCAGAATCATCGTCTGTTTCCCTCCTTCAGAACCTTATCGAGAATTTCTTGAGATTTTACGAGAATATCATCAGTATCGGGAATACTGAATATTGAGCCGAAATGCTCAACAGGCTGACGATCGCAGCAGGCCAGACGAACATCTTCCGCCATTTGGCCAAGAATATTCATTTCAACAGAAAGAAAGGCTTTGACATTCTTTGCTTCTGCAAAGGCCTTCACAGGGAAGGGATATAAGGTGATCGGCCGTATCAAACCGATTTTCATTCCACGTTGGCGTCCGACTTCCACAGCTTCATAGCAGACACGAGCGCTGATGCCGTATGCCACAAGCACTACCTCTGCGTCTTCAACATTCAAAAGCTCATAGCGCTGTTCTTCCGCTTCCATCTTGGCGTACTTTCCGCGCAAAAAGCCCTCATAATCGGGATTGGTATAATATTCGTTCTGGTACTTCCTGGGGTTGCTGCCTTTTTTGCAGCCTTTCATTGCCCAGTCGTACTTATCGATGTCATGCTCTTTGAACTCCGGAATACGCACTGCTTCCATCATTTGACCTATTGCAGCATCCGATGCGATAAGAACCGGATGGCGGTATTTCTCGGCGAGATCGAAGGCATCATAGACAAGGTCAGCGTTCTCCTGAACAGAGGACGGGGCAAGTACGATGGTTCTATAATCGCCATGACCTCCGCCGCGTGTCAGCTGCCAATAATCGCTCTGACTTACTGAAATATCACCAAGGCCGCTGCCAATTCGCATTACATCAACTACTACCGCCGGCAGCTCGGATGCTGCCAGATAAGATAGACCTTCCTGCTTCAGAGAGAAGCCCGGGCCGGATGACGTGGTCAGAGCCCGAGCGCCGGCCGCAGCCGCGCCCATTACCATATTGATACCGGCGAGCTCAGACTCAGCCTGAATGAATACACCGCCTACTTCTTCCATACGCCAGGACAGATACTCAAGTATCTCTGTCTGCGGTGTAATTGGATAACCGCTGTAAAAGCGGCAGCCGGCAGCCAGCGCCGCCTCAGCAAGAGCTTCATTACCCTTCATTAGTACTTTATTTGACATTTTTTCTCACCCCGTTATCTAAGTTCAAAGACATAGTCCGGGCACATACGATAACATGAACCGCAGCCGATGCACTTTTCCTCGTCAATTTCAACCGTCTCATAACCCTTTGCATTAATATGACCGGACAAACGAACAGCGTCCTTCGGACAGTATTTAATGCAATAATAACAACCTTTGCAACGTGCCTCATCCACTAAAATTTTTGTTTTATTCATAATAATAATCTCCTGTTTTCGACCGGAAATGCGCCCAAAATTTCTGAACGCATTTCACGATCATAAATTATTATTCAGTAACTGTTTGATTCTTATTTTTATGACTTAGTTTCATGGCAACTATAGCCAAAAAAGCACCCACTACAGCAGTAGCTCCCAGGAATGTGAAAATCATTGAATATCCAGTCGCAGCGCCTTTTGTATCAAGCCAGTTTCCGAACATTACCGCGAAGAAGCTGTCCGGAAGATAACCGATTATCGAAGCGATTCCGATTGCAGTACCGGTGTATTTTACCGGTATACCAGCTCCAGACATCAAGGAAAATACGGTTCCGTACATCATCATGCAGCAAGCACCGACCAGCAAGCTGTAGAAAACTGCAAAGTTCGCATTGGTACTCTCTCCGAAGAGCAGCATACCGAAGTACAAAAGCCCGATCACAAATAAAATGCAAGCCAGCCACTTGGCAGTGTTTTTAAAGACCTTATCCGCAATCAATCCTCCTATAGGGGCCAGGAGAAGCAAGCCATACTGACGAATGATTGCCACAAAAGCCGCTTTGGAGGTATCCAGTCCGCAGACAGAGGAAAGATACGGTGTAAAATACGTGGAATTTGAAAACACACCATAACCGCAGAAGATAACGACAGAGATAACCCACACCACGGGCTGCTTCAAAAGATAACCCAAATCGGCAAAACGGAACTTGTTTTCCGCAGTCGTCTCTGTTTTGCTGCCGTTATCTTTTAACAGCAGCACAGCAAGTATAGCCACAGTTATCATAATCATACCGCTTGTGTTTACCACGGCATGGAAACCGGCAACATCTGAGTTTTTGGAGTTAAAAACATGGAGCGTAATTGACGATGCAATAAGTCCGGCAATTCCGTTGCAGGCATAGTAGAAGCCGTATAAAAAGCCCTGCTCCTTCTCATCGCCAATGATCCGAACAGCTTTCATCAAAGCTGCCCAGAAAACGAATGCCGTTGTTACAGAGAACAGCAGCCAGATAACCAAGCTTATGGTAAAACTCATTGTCGCTGAATAGAGAAAGGCCAGCAGCCCGGTAGAGGCACAGGAAATTGCGATTGCCCACCTCGGCTTAACCTTGTCCGCTATGAAACCACCCGGAATGTATAAAATAATATTTCCTATGGTATACGCAGTCAAAAGCATTCCTGATTGTGCATTGCTGATTCCCATTGCGGCAATCTGAGCATCATAGAAATAATATTTGATATAGGGCAGAAAATAGATTGTGTTGCCTGCCATTCCGAGGAGAAAGAGTGTCAAATATTTTTTAAGCTTTGAGTTCATAATATCGGCAGTCTCCTTTATTTAGTTTTTGCGTAAAAGACAACCATTCTCTCTTTGATAAAGTTAAATATAAAGTTCTCATCTGAATTCGCAGCGGGAGCACCTATTAATCAGATATCAAGGTTAGTTGACTTAACCGGCGCGAACATTTCATAGGCGCGGTCACAAGAGATGCGTCCTGTCTTTTTTGCCTCTTCACTGGCCTTAGCCTTGTACTTGTAGTCCATAGTTGTGACAAGACGCAACTTTCTCCTGGTCTACAGTCTAATGCCTGCTTGTGCCGCCGCAATAGTTGCTGACAAGGTTATACGCACACAGCCAGCCTTTGCGTTAGTTTTAGTGTCCTTCGCTCTGCCGCTACATAAGGTTTATTTGCCATTGCATTCCTCCTTCGCTTAATGCGTTCTGTAATTGAGAACAGCGTTCTTAATAATTGCTATAAATTTTGGCGAATAACTTCGCCTCTTATCGTTCTCTAATTCAGAACGTTGTTCTATGACAACCTTAAACTAGCATAAATTATCAATAAATGCAATGGTACAAATTGACTTTTTTAAATTTAGCTTTTTGGTAATTAATTAATTAAATACCCAGAGTATTTTATAGGAGTACTTTCAGTTCATTTGCGCTTTGTTTCAGCTGGAGCTGGATTTCCATGATTCTTTCTTGATTCATTCGCGGTGACGGCCCACTGACACTCCATGCACCCACAAGTTTATTCTTTCGGTCGAGAATCGGAACACCAACACACGTTATCCCAATCGACAACTCCATATTATCAACAGCATACCCCTTCTCGCGAATGCGCTTAATCTCATTGCGCAGCAATTCGGGTTCAGTAATTGTATACTCGGTCATACGGATCATCTGTTGGCTCATGTATTCCTCAATGAACTCATCCGGGAGGCTGGAGAGTATGGCCTTCCCCACTCCGGTACAGTGCATTGGCGCACAATCGCCCTGAACATTTTGCAGCCCCATCTTGTGATAATTGCCCGGATAGGCTGCTCCGAGATAAATAACCTCATCTTTGTGGGGAATAGCAAGATAAACGATCTCATTAAAAAGGTCTGTAAATTTGTTCATAAACGGCGTAGCCAGCCTCAAAATATCATAGCTGTCGCCAAGGGCACGGCTAAGTGTAATAACCCGGCTGCCCAAACGGAATTTCCCGCTTTCTTCGTCCTGAATCAAGTATTCCATAGCTGTAAAGGTCATTAAGATATTATGGACATTGCTCTTATACAAACCAAGCTTTTCACTTATCTCAGTTACTCCAAGGGGCTGCTTTTCAGTAAAACAGTTCAAAACTTCCAGCGCCTTCTGCAGGCTCTTAACTTTTACTTCCGGTTCCATACACCAACTCCTCCTTCATATTATTTGGGGGATGGGATTGCAAAAAACGATTCCATTCGGGCATTGCCGAAACATACATCAACACAAAGCTCAGCTTTCATGTTGCTATTCATTTTAATTCCACCCATGTGGAATTGTCAAATTATGCTTATGGGATCAATGTTGCCCATGGCGAAATTGCCGGAGGAGAGTATGCGGTTTTTACTGTGAAACATGCAGCTGAACAGGTTAAACGGCATCTTTGCGAAATCTGTGTTCCCATTAGTTGATATTCGATTGAAAAGTAAGATGATTTTTGTCTATAAGCTTACAGCCTTACAGTTTCTCCGCGATTTTCCCGATAAACCCATGAATAATATGACAAAAATTATAACACTCCGTAGAGTTTTGTCGAAATTACGACAGAAAATTTGTCCCCTAAACGACATTAATGCCGAAGGTAATTTGTTATTTTTTATTATAGTATCAAACCTTATGATCGGGAGGCGTATGTGGATGCAATTGTTAGAGTTCACTGATTCTATTCCGAAATTGCAGCGAACATATTTTCTGGATATCTAGATGGTCAAAGATAGGAAATTATTAAATAGGGATGCAGATACGCTTAGGATTAATTCTGAATAATATCAGTGTTTGGATTAGCTTACTACGAAAGGAGATATATTAATGGATGAACGTTTGCTTGTATTCCAAGAAGTAGCTAAAACCAGCAATATTTCGTTATCTGCCAAGAAACTTCACATAAGTCAACCAACTGTTACTATCCAAATTAAAAGTCTTGAAAAAGAGTATGGGGCTAAATTTTTTAATCGATCAAATAAAGGAGTAAGTTTAACAAAAGAGGGCAAAATCTTCTACGGATATGTTCAAAGTGTTCTAGATATCCTAACGTCTGCCAAAGAGGAGATAGAAGCCCTATCTAAGAATCAGAAAAAAGAAATCTATCTCGGCGCAACGTTGACGATAGGCGAATATATACTTCCGCATCTTATAGCATTTTTGTATCGAATTCATCCCGAAGTTGAGTTTAAGGTTAAAATTGCCAATACTGAATCCATATCCCAAGATATCTTAGAGAAAAAAATGCATATTGGGTTGATTGAGGGTCCTGTGGCCAAGAATAAAAGTCTTAATGTTGAAAGTTTCTGGGAAGATGAGTTGGTAGTTGTTCTTCCTAATTTCCACCCCTGGGCATCAAGAAAAACTATCAGACTCGAAGAACTTTTAAACGAGCGCATCTTAACCAGAGAAGAGGGTTCCGGAACTCGTAAGGTGATGGAGATTATGCTAAAACAGAGCGGACTTGATCCTGCGCGATTAAATATAGCAATGGAGTTAGGAAGTACTCAAGCAATCAAACATGCAGTAGCTGCAGGACTAGGTATAACCATTATTTCCTCGTTAACTGTTAGCAAAGAAAGTGATCGAAAAATTTTTAAAACATTAAAAATCGAAGATAGCCCTGTTTACCGCCCCCTTAATATTCTCACAGATGCCCACATTAAGAAAACTAAAGAGGAGAATATCTTAATCAACCTGTTAACTAATCGAGATTTGATTGGGAGAATTTTAAGTAAAGATGATTATGAATTAGAGAAACCCGTCATTAAACCACAATTAATTGCATCTAAATAGAGAATGTAAATTGCAAACTTATTAAATTTGAAAATCATAAATAATAATCTGACCAGGCTCATATGCCTGGTCTATCATTTTATTTACTATAATTGTCGGCACAAAATGCTTAAGGATTAGTTTGCCCAATTCGGATTCAGATAAGCGTCATACTCTAATCATCCCAGGTTTTCGGCGTATTGGCATTGGTTTTATAATGAGATCCTTGGGAAGGCCTTTCCCGAGACCTGAAACATTCATGCTTTAGAGCCTATCGTTCCTGACAGATGCTCTTTGCCATCTCACGTATTTTTTCATGGGGACTATGACAGGCTTCAAGAATATAAGGTTCATAGGCTTCCTGATATTGGTTGTGCATAAAACAAAGGGTATCCACTTTCCATTTCCAAAGCTCATCCGGTTTTAAATAGAAAAACTTGGGCTGTACGAAATCTTTGTAAAATTCATCGTCCATTTCCATGATTTTTTCCGGTGTAAGGAAAGGGGCCAGCTGGGAAAGACCGGGAAACTCCTCGCTCTCTTCCCATTTTCCTTTGTTCATGGGGCAGACTTCCTGGCAAATATCGCACCCGTAAATACAATTTCCGAATTTACTGCGGAGCGGTTCCTCCGGGAGATTGCGCCCGCCAAACGTTGTAAGAAACGAAACGCATGCCATTGGGGACATGGTATACGGAGCAGAGAGGGAACCTGTCGGGCAGGCTTTTATACATCGGTCACATGAAGTTGGACATTCAGGCAGATCAGCCGCTTCTGTGCATTCCATATCCTGATCCGTCAGCCAGGCATACAAGGTAACCCATGAGCCGTATTTTGTGTAAAAAAAGTTATTCCTGCGAATCCGTCCGATTCCGGCTTGCAGGGCAGCCCAGCGCAGACCCACCAGGCCGAATTTCCGTTCGGATGCAAATTTCAAACCGAGGGAGTGCATCAATGACTCCATCTGCAGCCCTGCTTTAAATTCTTTGCTGTGTGCATCAACGCGGCCGTCAAACAGGTAGGGTCTCCCGATACGTCCTTTTAACTCCCGGGGTATTTTATATGTCCCATATCTTTCCGCCACAACCACAACAGATTTTGCCCAGGGAAACTGTTTTCTCGGATCAATAAGACGTCTCTGTGTTGCGTAAAATCCGGCAGACTCGGGAACTTTCCGGACTCGTTCTTCCAACTTCTCAGCATATCCATGCAGTCTCTCTAAGGAAATGATTCCACAGCCGGCGTATCCCAGGTCATAAGCCTTATCTCGTATTACTTGTGCTATTCCCATGCCTTCCATTCAATCAGTCCTCTTCATTTAATAGTGTATATACACGATTTTGCTAAAAGCACGAACTCCTCGCAGTGAGTCCTCTACTCCGATTCCGATACATGCAACGATTCAACTTTTAGAAGCAATTGAGCAAGAGTCGCCAGGTCAGATTCTCCCAGTGCAGTCTTAACATTCTCCTGCGCCTGCAGCCACAATAATTCTGCAGATTTTAATTTGTCCTCACCGTATTTTGATAAAGTCAACTGGCGGTTTCGAGTACCCGGTTTTGAGACATCCAAAACAATACCCTGTTTTTCGAGAGGGTGCAGATTTCGCACCATAGTCGTTCTATCCAACTGCGTTTTAGCCGCAAGCTCGCTTACGGAAACGGGTGCTGACCGGCGAATGCTTTGCATGATCGAATACTGACTAACTGTCAAACCAGCAGGCTGAAGATATTGGTCGTAGAGTTTAGTAATCGCTAAAGAAGCCCTGCGCAGCTTCATACAATTACATGGAGTTTCGCTCATATTTGCCTCTCATTTCTAAGTAATTCGTGTATATGCACTATATAGTACTGCTGCCAGAAACTTTTGTCAAGGTACCTTAAGTTGCATTTTATTTTAAAGCATTATATGGTTAACAAGACCTGTCACAATGCAATGAAAGAGGATACCAGACAATGAACATGCATATTGAAACTCTCCCCTCCTGCTCTATTGCCTATATACGGCAAACAGGAGCTTATGGCAAGAAAAATATCCAGACCATGGAAAAACTGAAACGTTGACGCCTGCCTCCTCCTCGCTGATAAACCCTATCCGACAGAGGACGGTATCAGCCCTGGCCCTCTCATCCTCCACCATGCGAATTTAAATGCACCAAAAAGTTTACCCCTTGGGGTAAAAAAGCGTATTTTCCGTCCCTGCATTCAGAAAACACACTAATCCCATAACTGCCAGTTACAATACTTACTACTTAATAGGTAAGTGTGACAGATTTACTGTGATATGCACAGAAATTGGAATTTGCTAAACAATATACTTTTTTAACCAACTCTGAAATACATTTAACTGTTCGCTAGTATGAAAAAAATGCTCACCTTGTTGCATAACTTCTAACTGACATTGAAATCGTTTAACAAAATTTCCAATTGTTTCATATTCGCACAAATCATCTTTAGCACCATAAAGAACTACAGTGGGAACATTCCATGTATCTACTGGATGTTGATTTACATAGCAATAATAATCCCAATAAAGAATTTGACCTATCGGAGTTTCTATTTCCTGTTCTTTTTGCAAACGCTCTGGAGTTACATTGAACCACATCATCATATTGCTAATGATACGCCCCATATCCACAACAGGAGATAAGAAGATACATTGTTCTAACGATTCTTCTTTATATGCCAAAAGGCTGAAGTACGCCCCCATACTGCAAGCAAACAGACTTATGTTTTTCCAATGTTGTTTTGCATACTGCATAATAGCAATAAGGTCATTTACACAAATTTGTACTTTACAAGGAATATCTATTTTTTCCCGTTCACCATGCTGTGGTAAATCAAAACTTAATACCTGATAATCTTTTTCAACAGCCTTTTCTGCAAGTAATTTAATAACCGTATCTTCCTTATTGGACATATTTCCGTGCACGGCAATAAACACATGCTCTTTCTTCTCTCCCCATTCAACTGCTGGGATGCCCTCTATCTCAAATTTTATCTGTTGCATTGCAATCACCCTTTCAAATTTTTGTTCATGTTAAATAATATAACGTATCTTTTTTAGCAAAGAAAATAAAACATAGCAAATTTCTTACCAGTACCAGGCGGTCCATATAAACCCTTTATATTTTTTAGTTGCATTTCATTTTAAACAATTATATGGTAAACAAGGACCGGTCACAATCCTATAAAAGAGGTTACAAGACAATGAACATGCATATTGAAACCATCCCCTCATGCCCTATTGCCTATATACGGCAAACAGGAGCTTATGGCGTGCAAAATATCCAGACCATGGAAAAACTCAAACATTGGGCGAAAGCCAATAACCTATTGAACCGTAAAACAGTGATTTTGGGCATTGCCCACGATAATCCCCAAACAACCCCGCCTGAGAATTGTCGTTATGATGCTTGCCTTATCCTTGCCGATAAGCCCTTTCCGGCAGGGGACAATGTAGAGCATGGCGAATTTGCCGGAGGAAAGTATGCGGTTTTTACAGTGAAACACACACCCGAAGCTATAGAGAAGGCTTGGGCAGAAATCTTCGTTCTATTATCCGCAAAGGGCAGTCTTCCTGACACTACACGGCCGATTATGGAGCGTTATGCGGCCAAACAGGTTGAACGGCATCTTTGCGAAATCTGTGTTCCCATTGGTTGATTATCGATTGTAAAGTAAGATGATTTTTGTCAGTAAAGAAGCACATGATAGTTTAGCAAAAACCATCATGTGCTTTTCTTGTTAACTGCTGCATCCCCAGCACTTGCCAGGCTATAATTGTTGACACAAAAATGCTTAATGAATATTCCAATTTAAAAGCGAATGTTTTTTCAAGTAAAATAAGAAGCACGAAATTCGTAAACAAACAGGCATATTAGCGTCAAGAGCCCACTTACAGTCAGACTCATAACCATGGTGCTTGGAGGATGTATACGAAGAAATATGGGACTTAAAGCTAAGAGAATCAAAAAGAAAAATTCTGTGATACCTATAAAGAGCATTGTTCTCTTACTCTTGGTTTTCCCGACAAGGTAGCCGAGTACCGCATAAAAGGTTAATGCAGCAATAAGAAATCCCTGGCTTGGTGCTTGAAAAGGGGTAAGATTTTCAAAAAATCTAATACCATACCCTTTAAATACAAGGCGAAATAAGGAATCGATTACAGTACCGCCCATCCAAGCCAAAGATAAAGGGACAATATGTGACCATCGCTTTGTTGTATAGCGAAGCATTCCTCCCGCTATAATAAAAAATATTAAGATAAAAAGATGCGTCCCGAAAGAATTGATTATTTGCATAAAAGAGATTATAAAATATGGTGAATAATTAGTCACCCAATCAACAACGAGATCATCAGCCGGACCAACCTCATAAGTAACAAAATCTTGAATCAATCCCATAAAGTAAATGAATAAGATCAAAAACAATAACCCGCCCACCGTAAAGATGAAACGACGCTTACCTAGAGACAAATATCGTTCGGGTAATTTTTGCAATTGGCTAAATAGCCAATTCCCCAATTTGTCATGATATTTATGTAAAAGATAAAATGCCAAGGCTAATATCACTGCAATAAGCCCCAAAATCAGAGCATATCTGTGAATGATCGGAAGAATAACATTCCATTTGCTGCCAAGGAGCCGACCAAGAGTTATAAAAAGGGTAGTCCATAAGGCGGCTCCTAAATACGCAAATGCTGCAAACTTACGATACTCTAATTTACTTAGCCCGGCTATATACCCAGAAATATGTCTTACGCCAGGTATAAAGTATCCCGCCGTTAATAGTTTCGCGCCATGTCGTTGATACCAATACAATATTTTTTCTAAGCGAGCATGTTTATTTAATAATTTTGAAACCAATCTATGAAAGAATCTTCCCAACAAATATTCAATTGTAATTGATGTGCTACTACCCAACGCGGAGAATATAACTGCTAAGATTGGATTTAACCGACCAGAATAAGTTAGAAAACCGATAAAAGTTAGCAAAACTTCATCGGGAATGGGAATCCCCAAAATGGAAATTGCCATAATAAGGAATAAACCCGGGTATCCATATTGGGTTATATATTGAGTAAGAACTTCAAATGACATAGATTAATCCTTTCAAAAAATTATTCACCGAGCAATCTCTGTTCAGCAAGAATAAAAGGCGGCTGTCTTGCTTAAACCTAGGTTAACTTGTTCTATTGAATTTATACAGGTGAATTTCACGAGCTGCATATAACTTTATAACATATGTTTACAAGGAGGATAAAGTTGATTTAGTAAAATATGTTGATTTCCGCCAAAAACGAGGAGAGAAGGCCTAGATATTTTGGCCATTCCCCCCTGATTCTTTCTGACTCATCTAATAATCTATCTCAAAGTAAAGGATTAAAGGGTTAAGAGCGAGAAATTACATTAACCCTGCGTCCAGAAGAACTTGTTACGAGAGTGTTTTCGTTGTCATTATTTTTTGCCACTACCTCGTCCTGGTCGTCGTCATCGTCGTCATCATCGTCGTCGTCATCGTCATCGTCTACATCGTCGTCATCGTCATCGTCATCGTCTACATCGTCGTCATCGTCATCGTCTACATCGTCGTCATCATCGTCATCGTCATCGTCATCGTCATCGTCATCGTCATCGTCATCGTCATCGTCTACATCGTCGTCGTCATCGTCGTCGTCATCGTCGTCATCATTTAACTCTTCGACTTCCTCTTCAATTGTAAGATTGACAAAATCGAATTTAAAGATTTGTCCATCTGTGAACTTAACTTTTACTTTATCCAGCTCTTTTCCATTAGCCATTGTACTTTGAACTTGTTGTAGTAATTCATCCTTGAACATATTATTTCCGCCTTTCTGAATTTTACTAATTTGGATAATTTAGATAAAAGGACTTGCTAGTTTATTATATGATTACTATTAGGCAAGGGTTCATCATTCCGTCTGATAAAATTTTACAAAATCATTGATTTGGCAAATCAGGCCGTTTCTCAAGCTAGTTGCAGGATAGTAATCAAGCAATTCTTTCGCCTTTGATATATCTGCCCAAGTATCCCGTGGTTCTCCTATGAGGCCTCCCACGAATTTTAGGGTTGCTTTTTTACCGACTAACTCTTCAATATGCTTAATAACATCTAAGACAGATGCTCGTTCTTTACCACCTAGATTAATCGTCTCTCCAATCACATTTTCAGCCTTTAGGACTGCAACTGATCCTTCTATGCAATCGCTAACAAAGGTAAAATCTCGTGTTTGTGTCCCATCGCCATATATTTGTAGGGTTTCATCATTAAGAATCCCTTTAATGAAGCGATGAAAGGCCATATCTGAGCGCTGGCGTGGTCCATAGACCGTAAAATATCTTAATGTTACAACTGGAATGTTATAATTTACTTGGTAAACATTACACAAATATTCCCCAGCTAACTTACTCACTCCATACGGTGATAGTGGAGTTGGAACAGATTCCTCTGTAACTTTCCCTATTTTTTCACCATAAACCGAAGACGTTGAAACATAGACAAATTTCTCAAGGGATGATTCACGTACTGCTTCTAATAATACCTGAGTGGCTGAGATGTTATGATCGACATATCCCTGAAAGTCAGTTCCCCAACTTGTGCGTACCCCTGGCATACCTGATAAATGGTAAACTGCTTCAATACCGTCCAAAATCGTCTTTAAATCCGCTTCACGAAGATCTACCTGATGAAATTTAAAACGTGGATTTGAAAGTAATTCTTGAAGATTCCTTTGTTTTGTTTGATTCAGTAAAGGGTTAATAAAGCCGTCAATTCCAATAACCTCGATATTGTTCAATTGAAGTAAACGCTCGCACAAATGTGAACCTATAAATCCAGCTGCGCCAGTAACGAGTATCTTCATTGTTTCCCCACCCCCAAATAAACAAGTCCATTTTTCCGAATTGTTTCTCCATCTAAGCAGTTTCTGGCATCAAGAATAATTGACCTGCTCATTCTTGATTTCACATCTGCCCAATTAGAATCGCAAAATTGTTCCCATTCCGTTGCAATAATCAAAGCATCCGAATTGCTTATCGATTCGTACTGATCTGTATGAGAACATGTGCTCGGCAATTGAAGCTGTACAATTGGGTCATACGTGTGCACGCGTGCGCCTTTATTTATTAATTCATTAATTAAGGCTATAGAAGGAGAGAAACGTAGGTCATCAGTATTTGGCTTAAATGTTACACCCCAAACCGTAATTTTTTTACCCGCTAAATCTGGCAAGAGCGTATTAAGCTTCTTCAGGTACAACTCAATCTGACTATCGTTGACTTCTAATACAGCGTCAAGCAGCTTAGTATCCACGTTTTTTCTCAAGGCCGAGTGCTTAAGAGAACTTAGATCTTTTGGGAGACATGAACCTCCAAAGCCTAGTCCAGCATTAAGGAAATGTCGTCCGATTCTGGAATCTGTCCCCAGGCCTTTAGCGACATCCAAATACTCAACATTATAAGCATCACAGATTCGGGCTATTTCATTAGCAAAAGAAATTTTAGTAGCTAGAAATGCATTGCTTGCATATTTAATCATTTCTGCACCTGTTAAACTGGTAAAGATTAAGGGGGCTCTTCCACCTTCATATAACTTTTTCAGAACCTTAATGGGCCTATTAGTTTTTGTTCCAAAAACGATTTTATTTGGGTGAAAAATATCCCATAAAGCCATACCTTCTCTCAAAAATTCCGGATTTGAAACAATATCGAACATTGTTTCGTCTATACCCATGTCTAAGAATATTTGGTGAATCCATTCATTTGTTCCGGGAGGAACAGTACTTTTTGTTATGACGATCTTGTAATCTTGAATAGTTGAAACAATGGTGTCAACTATATTATTAATATAGCTTAGATCACTGCTGCCATCCTCTTTAGGCGGTGTGCCTACGGCAATAAGAATAATCGAGTTATTTTTAATGCTATCTTTTACATCAAAAGAAAAATGAAGTTTACCCTGCTGAACATTTTTTTGTATTAATTCACCTAATCCAGGCTCGTAGATTGGGATTAAGCCTTGATTAAGCATATTGATTTTGGATTGTTCGATATCAACACATTGTACCTCATTTCCAAATTCCGCTAGTGCAGCTGAAGTTGTCAATCCCACATAACCAGCACCTACAACACATATCTTTATCATCTACAAACCTACTCTCATTTCTGTCGATTAATACAGTTTATTTCCAACACCGCCGTCTTGCTCCATATTTTGGCACAAAAATTTACACTCCATTTCTATGGTTGCAGAATATTTTAAAGCAATGTAATTAGTGTTGGGGGTGGATTTGTGGATGAATATGTGATTCAACCGTGGGATGGTGATGATGACCCTACTCAGGTTCAAAAAGATGA
This sequence comes from Desulfosporosinus orientis DSM 765, assembly GCF_000235605.1. Lineage (GTDB taxonomy): Bacteria > Bacillota > Desulfitobacteriia > Desulfitobacteriales > Desulfitobacteriaceae > Desulfosporosinus > Desulfosporosinus orientis. The sequence continues at coordinate 1,973,453 of NC_016584.1, read as the reverse complement.
ATATGTACCTCCCGAGATCGATGATATTGCTCAACAGGTTATGAGTCATTACGATATGGTGGTCTTCGACAAAGAATTGATAACAACAAAACCGGATAAAGGCGGAGCAATATGGAAAATTACAACGGATAAAGGTCCGCGCAGTCTAAAGCTTTTACACCGAAAACCAATAAGAAGTCTCTTTTCAATCGGAGCACAGGACTACATTGTAAAACAAGGCGCACGAGTTCCAGAATTAATAACCACGAAGGAAGGTGCCCTCTCTATAAATAAGGGGGGAAAGTTATGGATCGTAACCGACTGGATTGAATCTCTTACCCCAGCAAAAAAGGATCTCGAAGGCGCTTGCGCATTATGTTATGGTCTTGGAGAATTTCATAAACACAGCCAGGGATATATCCCTCCCTTGGGTTCACAAAAAGCTTCAAGGTTATACCGATGGCCCGCATATTATAAAAAAATAATCCAGAAGTTTGATTGGTTTCGTCACATTGCTAAGGCATATAAAGAAATTGAGGCTAGTCAATCCCTGGCTGAAGCAATAGAACGTTTTGAACCCCAGGCTTTAAATTCCCTAACTCACTTAGAGAAACAATCCTCTTATGCTCAAATGATCTCGTTGGGAGAAACACATTGGGGTCTTGTCCATCAAGACTACGGATGGTCAAACGGCCAACTTGGACCTGGGGGACTTTGGGTTATTGATTTAGATGGTGTGGCATACGATTTACCCATTCGTGATCTTCGGAAGCTTATCTCTGGCACAATGGACGATATGGGGCGATGGGATGCCCAGTGGATTCAGTCCATGATCGACTTCTATCACCAAGCAAATCCAATAGATAGTGAGACCTTCGACGTTTTAATAAATGATTTGGCCTTCCCCAATGAGTTTTATAAGCAAATCAATGAGATTCTCCATGATCCTGTTTCATATTTAAGTAATGATTTTGAAAGAATTTATCAACATCTTTTGCTCCTAGAGGAATCAAAAGAAAATGCCTTAAATGAACTTAGAGCTTCAAACGCAAATTACACTCCAGGCAACTATGCTTTAAAACCTGTGATTGCCCCAGAAACACTTGAATTAATGCAATCAGACAATAATATTGAAAGTTCTCTTGACGAATCCGATAAAGCTATAACCCGCCCTTTATATATGCCAAACAGTGACCACAAATTAAAAGTGTTAATGATATGTACAGAAAAACTACCCGTTCCACCTGTACGCGGAGGGGCTATCCAAACCTATATCGATGGAATATCAGGAATGTTAGGGACCCATCAGGATTTGACTATTCTAGGAACGTCTGACCCGTCCTTACCACAAGAGGAAGATCGAAATAATGTTCATTATGTAAGAATTAACGGCGAACATGTTTTTGAAATTTATGCTAAAGAGGTTATTGAATTTCTTAAAGATAGAAATTATGATCTTATTCATGTATTTAACAGACCTCGGCTCATTCCACTGATTCGTAAAGTTGCCCCGTATTCGCGCCTCATTTTAAGTATGCACAATGATATGTTTGGTCCTGAGAAAATTAGAATACAGGATGCACAAATTGCTATACAAGAAGTTGAGCGAATCGTTACAATCAGTGATTATGTTGGCCAGACTATTTGTAATCTTTATCCTGAAGCCGCTTCGAAAGTTCACACTATCTATTCGGGGGTAAATCTTGATAAATTAATCCCCTGGAAACAATCACAGTCCTCCACACTAACTCGTCAAAAATTACGGTATGAGCATGAACTAGAAACTAAAACCGTTATTTTATTTGTTGGACGCTTAACACCAAAAAAGGGTATCGATCTATTACTTCACGCTATGAACAAACTCCATCCATCAAATCCAAATATTGCCCTTGTTATTGTTGGTGGAACTTGGTTTAGCGAAGATAGATTAACCGATTTTGTAGCCTATGTTCGTACCTTGGCGGAAAGAGCACTCTTTCCAGTAATTACAACAGGTTACGTTCCAGCTGAACAAATTCACCAGTGGTTCTGGGCTGCAGATATCTTTGTATGCCCTTCTCAGTGGCAGGAACCTCTTGCTCGCGTTCATTATGAAGCAATGTCAACGGGGTTGCCTTTTGTAACTACAGCACGAGGCGGTAATCCTGAAGTTGTAATGGAGCAAAATGGCTTACTCGTTAAATGTCCTGAAGACGCTGTTGAATTTGCGGAAACCTTGAATACCCTAATTCAAGACCCAAAACTTCGAGAAAAGATGGGTCAAGCGGGCAGACGATTGGCAGAGGAACGATTTAGTTGGCATCGAGTTGCTGACGAGGTATTAGATATCTGGAAAGAAGTAATTGAAACAAATTCTGAAGAAAAGGTCAAAATACTAGCAAAAGATAATCAGAAGAAATCTAAGAAATCTAAGAAATCTAAGAAATCTAAAATAAAAGTTTTAGATAAAGCTGAAAGCGATGATTCAAAGAAAAAGCCTAACAATGATGTAGCTGATAATTTGTCCCCTGCCCCTTCTATCCTTAAAGGTTCTTCAGTAGTAAAAATTACTAGAGATATGATTCGTATTCCTGACAATGAACTCGCGATCTGGTTTAGGTATTAAAAACCCCGAAAGGTTGACTAAAACTTTTTTAGTCAACCTTTCGGGGTTATGTGTCTATTGAATCGGGTTAGGCCCAGGTCTTCAAAGCCAATTCCTAATCAAGAACGGGATAAAGCCGTATTTGAGCAGGTAACGGAGGAACAATTTGACAGTATGCTTAGCTTCATTGAAAAGTACAGCAGGCATCTGGATGCAGAAATAAAGAAACATGGTTTAGAGATTAAGTCGTAATAAATTTTAAATAATGAAAAGCCACAAGCAGCCCAATTCTCTTGAGAATAGGCTGCATTTTTTCGGCTATCTTTTTGTGGACAAGGAAGGATTCAAGGAGGCAGCCAATCTATTCAGGCTTTAGCAAGAATAATTGGGCCTATCATTGGAGGTCAAATCTATGTATCACTTGGTCATGCCGCACCCGCTTTTATGGGTATGATCTTTATAGCAGCGGCAATACAGGTTTTGTATAAGTCCAACCCCCTAAGGTGACGGTATCATTTATTGTCTGGTACTGTAGTTTAAGAATAATCGCAACTACTTAGGGCAATATAAGCAAAATCTTTCTTGTAAACCTTCTAAGACTCTTCAGGCTCTTCCCTAACTTTAACCTGTTGTTAAGAAATAAATACCTAAAAGGAGAGATAAAATGTCCTATACTGTTGATTTTAAAGATGTATCTACAGTTGGTTTAGAGTCTTCCCCTGCAGCAGAAGCGCTTGCTGGTTTACGTGCTAATGAAGCCCGTTATTTTATGAACAAATACAAGCATGAATTTATAGTTATACCAGCTGGCGAAAGCCAGGAGACCCTTGATTACGTGCACCGAATTTTAAAAGAAGAACGTGACATTGAGTTTGCGGCCAAACCTTTGGAAACCTCGCGTTTTCAAGTGGAAAATATTAAAATGGCCTACGTCTTTTATGAGGATGGTCTTGCGGTCAACGTCATGTATGCGGTTGATGACCCTAAGAAGCGGGCCGTTGGTTTTAAGCTTTCTGAAGGGATGGAAGTTCCAAAGGAGCTAGAAGGAAAGTTTAAGTTTGCCAGACAGAAGTCTAAACTAGCTGGAACCATTCGGGGCTCGTTTTTTGTAATTAAAGGAGAATATTAAAGTAAGCAAATGTTTAGGTAAATAGCTTTTTGAGCAGACTTGCCACGCTATCCCCGAAAAGCATTAAAAAGGAACCTCAATCGGTGTTAAACCAAAGGGGTTCCTTTTTTGTTTCGTTTTATAGTTTATTCTTTATGAAAATCCCATGGCTTTTTTAACTACTTCCATCTGTTCTTTAGACGTCAATAACTCCAATAGTTTAAATGCAACTCCTGACGCTGTCTCCGGACAGTATGATGTGATGATATTTTTGTCTACTACAATAGGCTCATTAACTACATTCACTAAAAATTCTGCCAGTTGCTTTTGACGGTACCCTTCTTTCAAATGGTAGGTTGTTGCTTTACGATTCTTCAACACACCACTTTTTCCTAATGGTAAAGCTGCAACGCAAATCGATGCAATTATCTTTCCCTTGGCATCAAATTTTCTAATCAAATCTAAAAACTTTTCATCATATGCTTCTTCGTAAAATCCAAATTCTTCAAATCCCCCAGGAATTGCCAATGCGTCATATTCATCGACATTTATCTCATCTATCGTCCTATCTACTACTACCGGGATATTAAACGTACTCATAACTTCTTTCTTAAATCCACATGTTTCAACTTGGACATCATATCCATAATCATGTCTTGCCCATCCTAATACATCTACAAAGACACTAAATTCCATGGTTTCAAATCCCTTTGCTAAAAATAATAATGTTTTCATTCAATTCTCCTCTGAGTATTTAAATACTTACTCCGTAACTTTCTACAAATACCGGCCAGCGTCAATAAACAGGGTATTAAGTTTCATAATAGCCCGTGAATACTCAAAAAACACACTTTATTAATTTCCACATTCCTCCTTCATATCCTCTTTGTAAACGATCCGACCTCTTATAACATTGATAGCTTAGCACCTTACAGTCTCTCCCCTACTTTCCCGATAAGGGGTTGGCTGTTGGCTTACAAACGTTAAAAGAGCCCTTTTTTCAAATTATTGCAAATATCTCTTGAGACTAGGCGTCATATTCTAACAGTTAATTGGCTACCATTAAGATGATGGTAGCCAATATTTTTTCTTGATGATATAAAGAATACATTCTACAATTTTGTTATAAGTTATTCCCTTATATTTGAAGGAGGAGTTTTACATGGTAAGAAAGGCTTTTAGTGCATCTGGAGCTGTTGCTGTTGGACCATACTCACATGCAATTGAATCAGGAGATTTAGTATTTTTATCCGGACAAACCCCTATAGACTCACAGACTGGAAAGCTAGTAGAGGGTGATATTGTTGAACAAACAAAGCAATGTTTTAAAAATCTTTTCAATGTATTGGAGGCATCCGGTTTAACCTCTGACAACGTTGAAAAAGTTAATGTATTCTTAACTGATATGAATAACTTCGCAGCCATGAATCAAGTTTATTCAAAACAATTTTCCGAACCATATCCTGCTCGTACAACTATTGGCGTGGCATCCCTTCCTCTAGGTGCACAAGTTGAAATAGAAATGATAGCCCGAAAGAATACCTGAGTTATAAAGGTTTGAGAAAATACATACTCAAGCCAATTATATTTCTCTCATGACCGATAACGAAGTGATTGGGTTGCTCCGGCTACCTCCACAATGCGTCGGGCCATAATGTGCGCCCGTTCTATCGCATTAACGTCTTCTCCAGACGGCTGCTGAGCGCAGACTCCATGATGCCCGCAGTCGAAATCCCGGTGCCCATCTCCGACAATGATCATCCCCTGCACCAGCATTAAGTCATGGATCGCCTTCAGAGTAGTTTCCTGGCCGCCGAAGCGAGCCTGCGCAACCGTTACCGCTCCTCCCACCACATTCAGAAGTGCCTTGCTCTGCCACAGCGTATTGGTTTTGTCCCAGAAAGCCGCCAGCTGTCCGCTAATGGTGCCGTAGTATACCGGACTCCCGATGATCAGTCCATCTGCCCGTCTGAGTATTGCGAGCGCCTCGCCTAACTTGTTGCCTTCGGCGCAGGCAGCGTTGCAGGGATAGGTACAACTATCACAGAAAGGCTGGGCGAGATCATTCAAAGCTTCGGCCACATTGATTAAGTGGGGTTCTGCTCCCAGTTTCTGAGCCGCCGACAGGGTCTCCCGAAGCAGCATGGCTGTGTTACCATCCCGGTTGGGGCTGCCGTTGATTGCCGCTATCAACAATGCTACCACCTCCTCAATAGAACGCTTCACTATATCCTATATTCGGCATTAATGGAATATTTACCTCCATCTTTCTTAGAGTCCGATACCTAAAGTTGGAAAGAGCTGCCATAAGGTATATGGCAGCTCTCGAATTTTATTTTACGAGGTACGAAATAAGAATTAGTAGAACTTGACTTTTGCGCTATATAAAAAATATCGTACAACTGTTGTTATCTTCCAGAGCCTAAATCTCTTTTGTTAGTAAACCTCTTTTCATATTTGCCAAGTACATACTTTAGGCAATCCTCTAAATTGGTTTCCGTCTGATTTGCAATACAAATTAGAGAGAATAACACATCTGTCAACCCCAGTTCAAAATTCCTCAAAAACAACGGTTGAAAATTCCCCAATTAGCTGTTTACTAGTCGGTCGGAGTGAACTCCAATTTACTGGGATCATAAAAACCTGCTTTTTTCTTTTCTTTCACCCTGTAGCTATCTCCCTTAATATTAATGGTCGTAGAGTGGTGTAATAGGCGGTCAAGAATCGCCGTTGCGACGATATTATCACCAAATACATCTCCCCATTCTCCGTATGATTTATTCGAAGTTAGGATAATCGATCCCTTTTCGTAACGGCTAGAGATGATCTGAAAGAAATAATGCGCCGTTTCATCATCCATTCCTGCATACCCAACTTCATCGATGATCAAGATGCCGGGTTTACATAGAGTTTTAATCTTGCGGTGAATCCGCCCGGAGATGATGTTCTCCTTAATCATTGCAATCAGCTCATGGGCGCTTAGAAAGTAAGCCGTATAACCGTTTTTAATCGCTTCAACCGCAAGGCCTACCGCCAGATGGGTTTTGCCTACACCTGGCGGCCCGAGGAATACTACATTTTCAGCGCGGGCTACAAAGCCTAGGGTTTTCAGTTCATTGATCTTTCGAGCGTTAGCACTAGGCTGAAAATCAAAGTCGAATTGTTCCAGTGTTTTTACATAGGGAAGTTTCGCCAGTTTCATGTTAGCCTTGGCAGCCCGGTCGCGCTTAGCTTCAATCTCAGCCCATAACAACTTGTCCAGAAATTCTAGATAAGATATACTACCTTTAGAAGCTTCTTCTGCGTGGTGGTCATACACAGCGTTCATATGGATCAGGCCGAGAATTTCACAAGCCTGATTTAAACGTTCCTGAATCATTGTGTCACCTCGTTGATCAGCGATTCATAGACCTTAAGGGGTCTTTGATACACTTTGGGTGGTTGTTTGTGGCTTAGAATGGGTGCTGTGGCGGCAACTTTCTTCTGAGACCATGTTGTTAAACCCTCAAAGTGTTTTTTATTGCGCTGGAAGTGGTGTTTGCCTGAAAGCTTCACGTGGGATGCAATGCAGATGCCGTTTTCATCATAGATCTCCAGATGTCCGTTGTTTAAATCTCGAATTCTAACCCGCTTTCCCACGAAACGGTAAGGAACCGAGTAGAAATTCGCTTTGTAACTGATGGTACAATCGTTCATGACTTTGCGGTATTGTATATCATAAAGCAGGAATGCTTCTGGATTGACAGGTTTTAACGTTTCTCGTATGAATGCTTCTGCTGGGATTTCACGGGTTGTCTGATGCAGCCGGACATTGCAGACCGTATCCAACCAGAACTTTACGGCTTCATTTAAATCAGCCAGACTGGATATTGTCTTAATTCTTGGCCAAAAGTTCCTGCGCAGATACTTAACACCGTTTTCTACCTTGCCTTTGGTGCGGGGACGATAGGGACGGCAGCGCACTGGACTGAAATCTTGATGCCGGGCAAAGCTTAAAAATTGGTTATTCCACTGATTAGTGCCAGTTTGATGGCTATGTTTGACGACGGTTTTCATGTTGTCATACAGGATGGTTTCCGGTACCCCGTTAAAGAAGGCAAAGGCTCGTTCATGACAACCGATAAGTGTGTCAATGCGCTCGTTCTCAGTAAACTCAACATATTGTTTCCGGGAGTGTCCCATGATCATGATGAAGGCATGAACCTTGACGAAAGTTCCATCGTCTTTCAGAAGCTTGAATTCTCCCCAGTCAACTTGAGCTTGCTTGCCTGGTGGAGTCTCAAAGCGCATGGAGGCTTTACCTCTTACTTGCTCACGATAGGGTTTCATAAAATCCCTGAGAATGGTTAGCCGGCCCTGGTAGCCCATGGCTTTGATTTCATCAAATAAGACCATGGCATTGACGCATCCTTCGTTCATTCTCTCGATGATGTAGGCTTTGTGATTCTCCAGCTTACTTTCACGTTGTACTTTCTTACGATAGGCCGGGAGTTGATCACTTTTAAGCCATTTAGTGACCGTTTTTCGGTCTAAGTCTAATTCTCGTGCAATCTGAGTAATATTCATTCCTTTGCTTTTTAAGTCTCTGATCATAAAAAATTCCTCACTTTGTACCATTTGATTGTCTCTCCTCCTGTGGAGAAGAGTACGTTGATTGTGGGGAATTTTCAACCGTTTATTATGGGTATTTTAGCATCGTTCTTTTCACATCTCCAATTTCACTACTCCATTCTTCTGTTTTCTCAAATTCTTTGTTTCCGTAATTAGTACCTTTTAAAACTTCTTTTGATAGTTCGCCTACTTCTGAAGTCAAATCTATAATTCTAACACTGACTGACGAATTCATATTTTTATCTTTAGTGAACTTTTTTATTAAACCTTGAATCTCAAATAAATTCATTTTCATCCTCCACTTTAAGACGTAATGTTACCAATGATGCGTCACAGTTTAAGAATTAGTGGAACATGCCTTATGACGCTATTTAAGAAAGGTACGCATTAACCGGTCTGGACATTTACGAAACATTTCAATTACGCACGTCATAATGAGTTCTGTTTCTGAGCTTCTTAAACTTGCCTTGACTTAATATCGTTAAACCATTCAATCGTCTTTTTTGAATGTTCCTCAGGAATCTTATTCTTTACTTGCTCATGTAACCATCCTAAAGTCTTATTCTGTAGGTACTGTCTCATCTGGTCCTCTGCTTCTAGCATTACAACTTTTATCAAACAAGGACATTTTGTATGCGTATCAGGTAAATTATCCTTATCTAATAAGAGCTCATTTTGTCTAATTTCTGTACATTGAAATAACGATGAACTCCCTTCTACTGCTTCAACTATATCCCAAAATGTAATGTTTTCAGGATTACGGGCTAAACCATATCCTCCATTTACACCTGGAATTGACTTTACAATGCCTGATTTTCTTAGCTTTGTATATACTTTTGATAGATAACTTTCTGACACTCCTTGATATCTGGCTAAATCCTTAATTCCGATAGATTTTCCTGACGGAATATCTACCATATATAATAAACAATGCAATGCGTACTCAACACCTATAGAAAACTGCAATGAAAACCAACCTCCCCAAAGCGATTTTATAGTAATAATAATATCAATTCAAATACCTGTTTGGCAATATTATAGATATTATTTATCTACAATATTCTTTTTATTATTGACTTTCAAAAAGATAAAGGTATAATATATTATAGATAACAGTTATCTATAATATACTTAAAAGTAATAAATTCTTTGCTTGTAGTCTAAAATAGATAACGTGTATTATTTAATACAAGGGGGATATTTAGAAATGCTTACGGAAAAATTTCATGATGTATTAAATCATGAAGGCGTAGTTACCGTGGTATCATGGGGAGATTCACCTGAACCACACATTGCTAACACTTGGAATACGTATTTGGTCGTTACAGATGATGAAAGGATATTAATTCCAGCATATGGATTCCGCAAAACAGAAAAAAATGTAAATGCCAATAATAAAATCAAGATGGCTTTAGGTAGCAAAGAAGTATTAGGCTACAAAGATTATCAAGGAACAGGCTTTGTTATAGAAGGAACTGCTAAATATCTGGAATCTGGTCCAGAGTATGATATGATGAAAGAAAAATTCTCATTTTTAAGCAGAGTATTAGAGATTACTGTTACATCTGCAAAACAAGGAATTTAAATTATTAATTAAGTCCCTGCCAAATGGTAGGGACTTAATTAATACTCATAACCACATATTTTATTATAATCCATTTATTCCCATCATCCTACAGATGCCAAATTTAGAATAAAGCTCAATGCATAATTCTTTATGAGGGTTAAGATCAACAGGTCTTAACCCTTTTCTTTTTAACTTAAACTTCTCCAAATATTACCATCATATCCCAAAGAACTTTAGTAGCAAAAATAGTAATTCTCCATAAGATGTTTTTAGAATTCACTGATTAAGTTGCTAACCCCATTATTTTCTCCGAATGTTAGCCAAGGCAAAGATTTAGAAAGCAGGTGGTGGTTAACAGCTTTAAGTTGCTACATAAGTGTGCTTATTTAAACAATCCTTTGTGGCAAAAAAAAGAGCACCACCTTGGCGGGTGATGCTAATGATTGATTCCCAAAAAAATATTATTCAAGAAAATCATATGCTGACTGTTAATGAAAATGACTGTTAATTTTAGCCAATTTGATCCCTACGACGAGAACCGTTGTTTTACCCATAAAAAACAAAAGTTAAGTTACCGAGGAGGAAATGAAATGAGCGACGTTAATATGCCGCGTAGCCTTGCTATGCCCCTGCCCTCTGTGAAAGATAGTTGGAAAACAAGAACTAGATCCATGCTTAGATTTTTTGGTCCTGCGTTTATTGTCAGTGTAGCTTATATTGACCCTGGCAACTTTGCCACGAATATCAGCGGTGGGTCCATCTTCAATTACAATTTGGTGTGGGTGATTTTATGGAGTAACTTAATGGCGATTTTCCTTCAGGGAATGTCAGCAAAACTGGGAATCGCAACAGGGCGTAACCTCCCTGAAATGTGTGCCAAGGTCTATCCGCACAAGTTGAACATCTTTTTCTGGATCGAAGCAGAACTCGCTGCGATGGCGACGGATTTAGCCGAATTTCTTGGAGGGACTTTAGGATTTTACTTACTCTTTCACATTCCCATGATCTATGCGGGCTTACTTACAGGGGTTATCACCTTTCTTATTGTTTACCTGGAGAAGTACGGACAACGTGTTGTCGAGGCCGTTATTGGCGGGCTGGTTGCCGTCATTTGTATAGCGTATTCCATGGAACTCTTTTTAGCCAAACCCGATTGGAGTGCAGTAGGACTGCACACCTTAATTCCCTCTCTCCCCAATGGCGAAGCCGTGCTCATTGCCGTAGGCATGCTCGGAGCAACGGTAATGCCCCATGTGATTTACTTGCATTCCCAACTCGTCCAGGCCAGAAATAAAGATTTAAATCCTGAACAAAAACGCAAGCACTTGCGTTTAGAACGCATCGATATTGCTGTAGCCATGAACATTGCTTTCATTGTCAATGCCGCTATGGTGATTGTGTCTGCGGCAGTCTTTTATCGCAATGGCATGGTGGTGGATACGATTGAACAGGCTCACCAATCCCTCTCCCCGCTGGTCGGTTCCTTTTCCAGCGGCGCTTTTGGGATTGCCCTTCTAGCCTCTGGACTATCTTCTTCTGCTGTCGGAACGTTAGCAGGTCAAACGATTATGAAGGGCTTTGTGGGTTTAAATATTCCCTTGAATCTTCGACGCCTAATCACCATGGCTCCTGCTTTGATCATCATAGGTCTTGGAATTAACCCTATGAAGGCGCTTATTATTAGCCAGGTCGCCTTAAGTTTTGCCTTGCCGTTTGCGATTATTCCCATGTTACTAATTACTAATCGTAAAGACCTGATGGGTGAATTAGTTAATAAACCACTAACGAAGGTTGTTGGTTGGGCAATTACCTGTGTTATTGTCAGCTTAAATGCGGTTCTTCTTTACCTTACATTCACTGGTAATGTCTAAGTATAAAACCGAAATAACTTTGTAAAATTTCCTGGTGTCAGTTCTAAGTATTCATCCCTTTTACTCATAGTTAACTACTCCAAGCCTTTGGGCAGTTTCATTCATGTGCGTATTATCAGTACCACAGCAACCACCAAAGATTTTGAGCTTATAGTTTTTATATAACTCCAGCATACCTGCGGCAAAACTATTGGCATCTGAAGTTTTTAACTCAGAACTAATATCCAATAATTCCGGCGGCAAAGACGAAGTATTCGCCTGTATGCCCTTGAATCTTTCTTGAACTAATGTTGTTGTATTATCGATTTGAGACAGTGCTTTAAATACGACCGTCGGGTGAACACAATTTGTCATATAGCAGAGAGGTTTTCTCTTAGTTGAGCTATCGATTGCCGCTATAGCTTCGTGAATTGTTGTGCCGTCTATTAATTGACCATTTTCTTTTATCATAAAGCTAATGATATATGGCAAAGATGTGTTTTCCATTGTCATAGCCATACCTATAGCTTCCGATAAAGCAGGCATGATACCCGCATAAAGAAAATCCACTTTAGTCTCTGCAAACAAACTGGCTTGCCATGAATGAAATTCCAGTGCTTCCTTTACAGATAGAATGGAATCAGCTTTATAAGCATCACCCCTGCACCCCATAAGTCCGCCAATATAAACATGAGAAGGGAATTTGTTCTTTAGCTTGTGCAAGAATGAAACATTGTCGCAGATAATATTCTTGTTATACTTGGATTGAAAAACACGCTCTTTATTTGCTCTTCGAGTTGGTGTTGTTAACATAATAGGAAAGTTATGCTTCATTGATATACTAATGTATTGATTAAATATTTCTTCTAAGGCTTTCTTAGATTCTTCATTGTATATATGACTAGCGAGAGCAACGACTTCATCGTTTGGTATCTGATATTCTCTTTTTAATCGTTCTCCCACTGCCCCCTCCATCAGAATAATAGGGAATTTATTGTAACAACTTTCAAAGTCCATTTTCTCCTCCATCATTGGGTCCGGATAATACCAATGCGACTCACAGGAATGGTGTCCGAATCCTCTTTATCTGCAGTTAGTAAGGTCTGGGAGATAACTAACGCAGTATCCCCAACTTCTAAAATAATCATTTCCCCCTAAAAGATTTGCATTTTATTGCATATTATACTACGAATGACTAATCGAATTTTTCAGTCAAGGTTTTCCAAACCTATTAAAAACGGGATATTCGCAAAAATACCTTCGATTAATCTTAATCGTCTTAATTGCTTATGCACTAATAGTATCGTCTCCTCTTCAATTTAATGTGCTTAAAGGATTTCTTGTAGTTTCACAGAAGCTTAATGAATTAGCCACGATATTTGAAAAAGAGCTCCACAGAACAAGCTTGCCTAAGCCAAGTTTTCAGGAATTGCTAGAATTTAAAGATATATATGCTTATGACTTATTTTACTTGTACATTAGCCATTTACTATTTAGCTATTTAGCTATACAATTAAATCGCATTTAGGAAAGGTTTTAATGGCAGGTGAAATCAAATGAATGAGGGCATCTTTAAGGCAATGTCCGACTCAACACGCAGAAAGATCATCGAATTATTGAAGGAAGGACCAAAAACGGCTGGTGAAATTGCAAACCACTTTCCGCATGCTCAGCCGACAATTAGTCGTCATTTAAATGTGCTCAAAAATGCACATTTGATTGTCGATCAGAAGGAAGGAAACTTTATTATTTACAGGCTCAACACAACGATTTTGCAAGAATGGCTTGGGTGGCTTTTCGAGCACTTTGGAGGTGAAGACAGTGATGAAAACGAATAAAGCAATGCCTTGGTGGGGTTGGCTTACCTGGGTTTTAGCAATAATAATTGGAATTATAGCTTACTCTCATCTCCCTGCACAGGTTATTGGCAATGCGAACCGAATGACTCCGCGTTTATTAATAGTTTTGTATGAACCGGCAATCATGCTCTTCATCATTCTCTTATGGCACGTTCTGTGGAGAATTGACCCAAAGAAAAAGAACTACGAGACCTTTTGGCCGACCTATCGATATATCGGTGGCATCATTGTCGTATGTATTAGCCTGGTGTATCTAACTGTGGTCGGTCATGCCTTAAACATTACATCGATGCGATTAGTTCCAACTGTAATTGGTATTATGTTTATGCTTATAGCAAATATTTCACCCCGTATACAACCAAATTGGTGGGTCGGATTTCGCACTCCATGGACTTTATCGAGTACGGAAAGTTGGAATCGTACGCATCGGCTAGGAGGACAATTAGGCATCGCAATGGGTATTCTCATAATTATCCTAGCCTGGATTTTACCAACAAACTTTGTGATGAGATTGGCTATTATCATACCAATACTCCTATGGGTGCTCATTACCGTTGTGGCTTCGTATTTTTACGCTAAAAAAGAGTAATTGTTCTAGCTGAGGGCACTGGCAGTTATTGATGTCAGTGCCCTTTATATGTAACTGGGAATCAAGACCTTAAGTATTTAGCTTTTTGCCCGGATAAGGCTTCTTGGCATTTTATGTGCCTCAAAATATTTAATGGTATTAATTGGGTGGATTTAATAGTTGTATTCTAGAAATAATATTACAAAATCAAGGGGGGATATATGTGTTTCAAACTGCAAAATTTTTTATAAACTTAGCACAAAAGACTCCACGAATCAAAGATTCAGTAGTATTAGGATTACTTAGTGGTTTAATTGGAACTATCCCTATGGATATTATTGATTCTGTTTTTTGGATGTTTGGTAAACATGAAATGCTCTATGGACATTTAGCTGGTTCAATGATTTTTCGACCAATAAGAACAAACAGAAAAGAAAATTTTTTAATTGGTCATGTAATGCACCTTCTTACGGGCAGTGGACTTGGATACTTAATTACAGGATTTTTAAAGATAACTGGAAAAGACCATCACCTAATTAAAGGTTCATTTATCGGTATGTTAGGTTGGATGACACTTTATGAATTTGGCCAGCGTGTTAAATGGTTTACTCTTAAAGCACATAAATCAAGTACATTTTATACAGCTTTTCTCATGAATTTAGTTTATGGAATGACGACAGCACAAGCAGTTGTCTCTTTAGCTCATCCCTCAGTTTTCAATAATAAAAAGATAGAACAGAATACCCCTATTCAACCAGTTTCTAATTTCTATACGGATTCACAAACCATTGATACTCCAGTGGAATATTCAATTTAATGTAACAAACAAAAACATTATTAATTATCCTTAGAAAATTATCCGAAAGTTAGGCGTAATAAACTCAAGCCCAATTAGAGCTTGAGTTTTTAGTTTTTTATCCATAATCCCTTATTCTTTTCATAAGCTTCCGGGTCTGCCGGGGCTAACTTAGTCAGTTCCTTCGCCCCATTTATGCAAACTTGATGAGAGTGGGAGTCAGCAAAGGGCTGACCCCTATTTCGCATTGGATATTATCCTAATGACTGGAATGATTTTATAAGATATACTAAATTAAATATTTCAGCAATCAATAGTCGATTTTTTATTATAAATAGTACAAGATGGAGGGACAAGTTTGGAAAATCAATTATTCAAGAGAGGGCTATCAGATAAGGAACTACAGGATATCCGAGACCTGGAAAATGTGTGCTGTAAATATGATCGATTAAATTTAAAACTCAACTGGAGTATGCTTACTAATCGTTCCGCCGATGAGAAAAACGACTTATTGTATTATGTTGGTAATAAGCTAATAGGTTTTTTGGGCTTATATGATATTGAACAAAAATCCAAAGAAATAGAAATTATGGGGATGGTTCATCCTGAGTATAGACGTAGGGGTATATTCAAAGAGCTTTTTAATGCAGTTAAGCAAGAGTGTATAACTCGGGGAGCGAGAAGAATTTTACTAATTACTGAACGGTCTTCGGATGCTGGAACCAGTTTTGTAAAGTCTACAGATGCTCAGTATTCATGTTCTGAGTATAGAATGAAATTTGATGAGTCAAATGTCCAAATTTCTCCAACTCTTGGCATAACACTTCGAAAGGCTGAATCTAGAGACTATTTGGAACTTAAAAATTTAGATGTATTATGTTTTGGATCAGCTGAAGAGGAAATAGAGAACAGTGACGCCGATAATGTCTATCATTCAACCTATGTGGCAGAGATAAAAGGAAAATTCATCGGTAAAATTGGTGTACAGATGGAAGGAAATGATGGTTACATATACGGCTTTGGTATAGAACCAGTATATCGCAGACAAGGATACGGTAGAGAGGTATTAAGCTTGGCACTATTGAAATTGCTATCGAAACAAGTATTGAACGTAATACTTGAGGTAGCAGTCAAAAATGAGAAAGCCTTACTATTATATAAGTCTTGTGGATTTAAAGAAATTACAGTTTATGACTATTACGAGATAATCCTACAGGAGTAATTTGAGACTAATCAATATACAAAATGAGTGGAGTATGCTGTCACCCTCCGGTTACCCTTGTTGCTGGTTATGGCTACCCATTAAGAAGATTGATGTCCTCTTGAAAACAAGGGACTGATGCTCTACGAACATTCTTCGTTTTGCATCAGTCCCTTCAATCATCTCAACTCCACCTGCACCTAGGCCTGCAGCCTTACAGTCTCTCCCCTATTTTCCCGATCAGCCCGCTTACCTCACCCTTATACTTTTCATGTGCTTCCGGGCATCCATTTCCATGTCATCACGATCGCTGGAGGTGCCGATCAGGGCATTAACCTTAATCCTCAAGCCTTCCCCAATACCACAGTATTTAAATTCTTTCCGTTTTTTATTTAAGTTTTTGCCGAGCCTCTTTTTATTTTTCCGAACCAAACTGGATAAACTACAGAAAAAGAATAGGGTCAGCTAAGAATGAGAAATTATCCGGAGGTCTGAAAATGCACAGGATATTGGTGGCGGATGATGAGACGGGAATCCGTGAGATCATAAGAGAATATGCGGAATTTGAAGGAGATTTTGTGATGGAAGCCGGAAACGGCCTGGAGGCTGTGAATATTTGTAAGACCCAGGATTTCGATATTATTGTTATGGATGTCATGATGCCCAAACTCGATGGATTTTCCGCCTGTAAGGAAATAAAGAAGTTCAAGGATATTCCGGTATTGATGCTTTCGGCCCGTGGGGAAGAATACGATAAATTATTCGGCTTCGAAGTCGGCATTGATGATTATGTCGTTAAGCCGTTTTCTCCCAAGGAACTAATGGCCAGAATCAATGTGATTATCAACCGGAACCTGAACAAAGAAACGGCAAAAGCATCCGGCGCACTGGAGTTTACGGGACTGAAGGTGGATATGGCGGGACGAGAGGTTTATGTCGAAGGGAAGAAAGCCGAACTGACCCCTAAGGAATATGATCTCCTGTTTTATCTTATCAAAAACCAAAACCTGGCGCTCTCGCGGGAAAAGCTGCTTAATGATGTCTGGGGATATGATTTCACGGGGGATGACAGAACGGTTGATACACATATAAAAATGCTGAGAAACAGCCTCAGTCCCTATCGGGATTATATTGTCACGTTACGCGGGGTGGGTTACAAATTCCAGGTTAAAGAACATTGAAGGTGACGGCAATGCGTTTTAACTTTGATACGAAGAGTATTGTCTATAAGATGTGGCTGTATTTTTTCCTGTTTGCGCTGGCGATTTTAAGCGTTCTCTGGCTGCTGCAGATTGTCTTTTTGCAGAATTACTACCAGGACATGAAAACCCACGAAATATTAAATATAGCTGACGCCTTAAAAAGCAAATACGGGCAGACGGATTTCGATACGACACTCCAGCAATATTCTTATAAAAACAATGTCATGATTCTGGTGACGGATCTGGACGGGAATGTGGAATTCTCCGCGGATTCCTTCGGCACCGGCTCCGACCTGAGCGGACCCGGGGGGAGAATTCACCCGGGTAATTTCACTCAGTTCAGCCAGCAAATCAGTGAGCAAATCAGAGAACAGCTTTTAAGCAGCGGAAAAACGGAGATATATTATAGCGTGCACAATGCACGTTTAAAGGGGTTATTGCTGGAATATGGAGCGCTCTTAAACAGCCAAGCTGGGAGAAAGGCTATCCTCTATATCCGCTCGCCCCTTGATCCGATTGATTCCACCACTGCGGTTCTGAAAAGCCAGCTCTTCTATGTCTCGATGATCATCCTGCTCCTCGCCTTTTTTATTGCTTTTCTAATTGCGCGAAGGTTTTCCCGACCGATCGAGATGCTAACGCGCTCGGCCCGAGAACTGGGCAAGGGCAATTATAACGTCGTCTTTGTCCGAGGCAGCTACAGCGAAATTGATCAGCTGGCTTCTACGCTCAATTACGCAACCAGAGAGCTTTCTAAAACCGAACGTTTGCGCAGAGAGCTAATCGCCAATGTTTCCCATGATTTACGGACGCCGCTGACGATGATCAGAGCTTATGCCGAAATGCTGCGGGACTTTGCCTCTGAAAACGAGGAGAAGCGAAAGCTCCGGGCGGGTGTTATCGTAGAAGAAGCGGACCGGCTTTCCGGCCTAGTCAACGACATGCTCAATCTTTCCAAGATCCAGTCCGGCAGCGAAGAAATCGTCTGCCAACCCTTCGATATCTCACAAATGGTCAGAAACATCCTGCAGCGGTTTCAGATTTTGTCCGAACGGAACGGCTATAAATTTGTTTGCTCCTGCGAGGAACGTTTGGTTGTCGCAGCCGACAAAAGGAGAATTGAACAGGTTATTTATAACCTGATAAGCAATGCGGTCAATTACACCGGAGACGACAAGCGGGTTGAGATCAGCCTCAAGGCATTAAAGGATCGCATTCGCTGTGAAGTGAGGGACAGCGGCAAAGGAATTCCCAAAGAAAAGCTTGAGGTTATCTGGGAGCGTTATTATAAAGCGACCGAAACCCACAAACGGCCGGTGATTGGCAGCGGTTTGGGGCTTTCGATTGTCAAAAGCATCCTGGAAGCTCAAGGGGCGGCTTATGGGGTTGAGAGCGCCGAGGGGCACGGCAGCACGTTTTGGTTTGAGCTTAAAAGAGAAAAATAATGACTTTTTTTGTTTTCATTTACTTTTACGCACCTTATCATCAAACGAACACAATCAAAGGTTATGATATGCCAGTAATCAAATTTTAAGGAGGAACCACGAACTTATGTATATTCTTAAAAATGCTTTAAAAAGCATCGTCAGATCCAAAGGCAGAAATGTGCTGATCGGGATTATCGTACTGGTGATCGCGGTCGCCAGTTGTGTAGCCTTGAGCATCAGGAATTCGGCCAACGAGATTGTCAATAATCAAAAAGCCAGTTTTGACATCACAGCAACCATCGGCTTAGACCGCAACGCTTTAAGGCAGCAGGCAAGTTCCAGCGGCACGAATATGCAGGATATTACCCTGCCCGACGCCTTGACGCTGACCGAGCTAAAGAACTATGCCGATTCAGCGTATGTTAAAAGTTTATCCTATTCTCTGACAGCGTCGATGGATTCCAGCGATATTACGGCTATGTCAAATAATCCTACGAGCAGTTCTTCAACCTCAGGGTCAAGCGGCACGGCGGCCAGATCAAGAGCTGGCATGCCTGATATGGGTAATTTTGTAAACAGATCGCAAGGGGATTTCCGGATTACCGGCTACGGCTCCACTGAGACTATAACAAATTTTGTCAACGGAACCTATAAGATCACCTCCGGCTCGATGTTCAGCGACAGTGATACCGCCAATGACGCCGTGATTAGCGACGAATTGGCTCAGGCCAACAATCTCACGGTGGGCAGCAAATTTACCCTGACAAATCCCAACGACTCGACTCAGGCGGATGAGTTCACGGTTACGGGAATCTATACCGATACCTCCAGCAGCGACGGCTCGCAAATGAATCTGTTCTCCAATTCCGCCAATCAGATCATAACCAACTATACAGCGCTCAACAATATCGTGACAGCATCACAAGCCAATGACGATACGAAATTGAATTCTCAACTGACCTCCAGCTTCAGCCTGAAGAGCGCGGACGATGTCGACGCCTTTAAAGCGGAGCTCACCGCCAAGGGCCTGAATTCGGATTATACGGTCAGCACCAATCTTAACAGCTTTACGCAAAGTGTTACCCCCTTAAATAATCTTAGCCATTTTGCCACGATCTTCCTGGTACTGGTTCTGGTCATCGGTGCCATTGTCCTGGTGGTCCTGAATATAATTAACATCCGGGAACGTAAATACGAAGTCGGGGTACTGAGAGCGATTGGTATGAAAAAAGGCAAGGTTGCCTTACAGTTTATCGCCGAATTGTTTATGGTTACCTTTTTAGCTCTGGGCGTAGGAGCAGGGGTCGGCGCGGCAGCGTCAGTGCCTACGGCCAATTATATGCTCCAGAATGAAATCAGTTCGCTTCAGTCTCAGCAATCACAAGTTCAGCAAAACTTCGGCAGATCCGGATCCGGGTTTTCGGCGGGCCAAGCCGGAGGCGGCAGAGGCGGCATAGGCGGCTTCTTCGGAACCAGCCAGAACGCCAACTATATTACGCAAATTAACGCGGTTATCAATGGTCAGGTCTTGGGAGAAATAGCAGGCATCGGAATCCTGCTCGTACTTCTCAGCAGCGGTATGTCCCTGGTCTTTATCTCCCGCTATGAACCTTTGAAAATTCTCAGCAGCTTATCTTAAGACGGCTGTAAAACACCAAGCGGAACTTCCGCAGGTTAAACGTAGGAGGAAATGAAAATGAGTGTACTGTCAATTGAACATTTGTATTATTCTTATGACAACGGAAAAACCCCGGTGCTTAAAGACGCCAACTTCGAATTTGAAAAAGGCAAAACTTATGCCATCGTCGGGAAATCCGGTGCCGGCAAAACGACGCTGCTTTCCCTGATTTCCGGCCTCGATCAGAGCAGCGACGGTAAGATTCTCTATGAGGGCCAAGATATTACGAAAATTGACCGGGAAAAGTATCGCAGTCAAAATATCGGGGTAATTTTCCAAAGCTTTAACCTGCTGCGCCATCTGACAGCTTTAGAAAATGTTATCTTATCAATGGATGTCGCAGGGCTGAAAGTAGGCGACAAGAAACAGCACGCTCTGGAGATGCTCAGGAAAGTCGGGCTTGATGAAGAAAAAGCGAACCGGCGCGTTCTCAAGCTTTCCGGCGGCGAGCAGCAGCGGGTGGCGATTGCCAGGGCCCTATCCTATAATCCGGATATTATTATCGCCGACGAGCCGACCGGTAATCTGGACAGCAGAACCGAGATGGAAGTTATAGGAATTCTCAAAGACCTGGCTGCGGAGGACGGGAAATGCGTGATCATTGTTACCCACTCTCCGAGCGTTTCCCAGAATGTCGATGTCATCTATGAATTGCAGCCGCTTGTGCAAAGCGCCTGAATCTAATACCCATGTGGTAAGTACCCAAGAACTAAATACCCAAGAAGCGGTGGAATGTTATAACGTCCGCCGCTTCTTGGGCTTAGTAAGGCTGGGAGCCTTACCCCATATAAGCAACCTCTCACGCCAAAGCATGTTTCAGAATCCAATCTCTTCGATACCTTAAAGGTAATTTCGGGGATTTACTTTTAGTCACATCGTGTTACTGGAATATTTATATTATTCGTCAGTTGATGGATTTGTTGCCTTTATTTTACTTATAGATTATATTTACTATTTAGCTATTTAGCTATATGATTAAATAGCATTCATGAAAATAGCGGCATTTTTGAGTTTGCACTGGAGGAAAACGATTATGAATAATACTGCCCTTGAAATTAACGAAATTTGCAAAGATTACCCGGATTTTTCTTTAAGAAACGTCTCATTTTCTCTGTCTATGGGCTCTATCATGGGATTCGTCGGTCAGAACGGCGCCGGGAAGACCACCACAATCCGGCTGATCCTCAATATGATTAACCCGGAAAGCGGCGAAATAAAAATATTCGGCCTGGACAATGTGCAGGACGAACAGAAAATCAAGCAGGATATTGCGGTCGTTTTTGATGATATCTATTTTGTTGATAGTTGGAATGTCAGGGAAGTAGAAAAAGCCCTCAAAGGCTTTTACAGCAACTGGAGCAGCAAATTATTCAATCAATATGTAAGCGACTTTCATCTGCCTATGGACAAAAAGGTGAAAGATTTATCCCGTGGCATGAAAATGAAGCTAATGCTTGCAGTTGCGATGTCCCACGAGGCAAAGCTGCTGATACTTGACGAGCCTACGAGCGGCCTTGATCCCGTTGCCCGCGACGAGCTGCTTGAAATATTGAGTAAGTATATCGCTGACAATCAGAAAAGCATTCTATTCTCAACTCACATTACTTCGGACCTGGAAAAAATCGCCGACTATATTACCCTCATCGATCATGGGGAAATTTTTTATTCCGGAACAAAAGATGATTTACTGAAAAGCTTCTGCATCGTCAGGGGCGAACGGCATGACCTGACGGATTCACTGAAAGAAAAAATCATCGGGCTCACCACAAATCTGGCCGGATTTGCAGGACTGTTGCCGGCTTCTGAGATAAAACATTTGGCTCCGGAAATCGTTACGGAAACGCCTTCTATCGACGAAATCTTAGTATCCATCAGCAAAGGAGGCAGAAACCATGGGTAATATTCTCAAATCGCTGAAGCTCGATCACGATATCATGAAGTCGCGTTATCCGATGTTCATGATTGCTTACATCCTCGGGATTTTTCTGGCTGTGATTTCAAAAACACCCATTTTTGGCGCCTTGGTTGTCATGATCGTCTCGGCGCCCCTTACCGGTCAGTACTTTTCCATATATGAAAAAAACAATCTCGAAAAACTGTATGGCGTATTGCCGCTTAAGGCTTCCGAAGTCGTCATAGGCAGATATATATACGCCCTGTGCATCGTCGTCATTAATGGCATCATCGCAGCGATAGTGGCAACGATTGTTTCGATTTTAACCAACAGGGGAATAAACAGCCTGGAATCTCTGGCCTATTTGTCCGGCGGCTTCTTTTATGTCTGCTTGATGTTCGCTGTGATATTTCCGCTGTATTTTAAATTTCCGTTCTCCAAAGTGTATGTCTTTTCCAACCTGCCGTTTTATTTAATTTTCATTATCACCTTCGCCTTTACGAGAAAAACAAACGTTCTGGGACAGACGGGCCCGGCGGCTCAGTATCTCACTTCCCACCTTATAATAATAGCGGCGATCGGGTTTAGCCTGGGGCTGATCCTGCTGGCTCTTTCCTGCCTTTTATCCTGCGCTCTTCTTGAGGGAAACCGGGCGGTAAGCCTTCCGGCAGAAGAGCCCGGAAAACGCCTGTACTTCGCCGACAATCTGCGCACATGGATGGTGATCCTCGTGGTGCTGCAGCACCTGGCCGAACTCTACAACACGTTGTATTTGTTCATGATGCTGAACTCGGCATACTTCATGGGCCTGCTCTTCCTGCTCGCGGGGTATTTCACGCCCGGGTCGTTCCAACGCAAGGGGTCTGGGCAATTTCTCAAGGACAGACTGCTGCGGCTCGGCATCCCCACGCTCATTTACGTCTTCATACTCAGCCCGATAACGAGAATTAGCACGCATGGGCAGCAGGCGCTTGCAGGTAATACAACGGCCAGCCTGTTTTCCCTGGGGCCGATGTGGTTCGCTGTGATGCTGCTCGTATTCGACCTGGGTTACCTGGCATGGCGGACGATTGTGAAGAACAGACCTGAGCGCCCGGTGCCGGAGAATCCCCGGAGTCTCACGTTCCGCGCAGTTGCACTCTTCATGCTGGTGTTGGCGGCGGCCAGCTATCTGCTTCGGATCGTCATTCCCTACGGTATACCTATACTCGGCTTCCCGTCGCCTGGATACCTGCCCCAATACCTGAGCTTCTTCCTGATCGGAATACTTGCCTTCCGCCGGGACTGGCTCCGGTCGATCCCCGGTTCCCTCGGGCAGCTGGGCTTCGTTTTGGCCATACTCGCGACGGTCATATTGCTCCCTGTGGCGCTTATCGGCTTGAAGAGCTCGTTCATAGGCTATGGCAGCTGGCAGTCGGCCGTCTTCGCGCTGTGGGATTCGATCTTCGCCGTGGGAATGAGCCTGGCGCTCCTCACGTTCTTCCGCCGCTTTCTCAACGGCGGGAAAAAGCTCGGCAGGCTCCTCTCCCAGCATTCCTTCACCGTGTACGTCATTCACGTGCCGGTCATCGTTTTCCTGATGCTGGCGCTGCGCAGTTTGCAGACGCAACCGCAACTGAAGTTCGGCCTGGCGGCGGTAATAGGAGTGCCACTCTGTTTCGGAGTTGCCTATCTTGTTCGCCTGATTCCGTACTCAAAAAAAATAATCTAGTTTAAATTCCTTTTCGTCCGCGCCAGGACGGCGCGGCTCTTGCACGATATGTCGTAAAACGTTTAGCTGTTCCCGAAGCGTCTTATAGCATTCATATATTCTAAGTTTCGGGAACAGCGTTTGTAACATTCTTATTTGATTTATAGGGTTATTATCACCAAAGCTCATAATGGATTATATCTTTTAAATTCTTTCTTGGTCGAGGTTTAGGAGTCTCATTAGGATAACCAACTGTTATAACCCCAATTACATACTTATCAGAAGGTATATTTAAAACTGGCCTAATTTCTTCTTGTGTAAACTCTGCAACCCAGCAAACTCCTAATCCTAAATTATTCGCTTGTAGAAGCATATATCCTGTTGATATTGCTGTATCTCTAATTATTCGTTTTACCTCATCTTGTGGACTATTATCATCAATTGCTATATCTTCTTTTATTCTGCATTTCACATCTGCAACACATATAATAAAGACAGGAGCTGTTATCATCCATTTTTGATTATGGGAAGCCTCCATTATTTTTTGTCTCATTTCTTTAGATTTTACTACTATATAATGCCATGGTTGAGTGTTATTACCTGATGGTGCTAATCTCGCACTTTCAAGTATTTCAGTTATTTTTTCATTTTCAACCGGCTTATCAATATACTTTCTTATGCTTCTACGCATTTCAATTTCTTTAATCATACATTTGTTCTCCTTAGCACAAAATATTTCAGTATATTTTATCTTACAATTGTGTCCTTATTCAATTATATAAAATTGCCATCTGACTTGATGTCAATAGTCCTCAAGCAATAGACGATAGTGACATTTTGACTCGCAAGTTGAACTTGATGCGCTGCAATCGTAACCTGCGATTTCCCCCTCTTGTAGTGAGGCGCCTTCTATTACTCTACGGAAAATCTTTAACCTAACAATCTTACTAACCACTGAACATGATTCTTGCCTTTCTTCGACTCGAAGTTCCATAATTTTATCCCCCATTAAAGCTTCCAAGAATTATTTTTCTTTAATTATACAAGATATTATATCAATTAACGGTAGTTTTGTTTGCTGCTGGCTGTCAGGCCTGAAATAATTTTGTAAGGACAAATAGATCCTATTGAATAATCTAATATAGGCTATTAAAATAGTCTATATTATTCTCACGACATAGAAAGGAGAACGACATGGATTTGCTCAAACAGCCCGGCGTTATACTCTGTGAGTTTAAAAAGGGCGATTATATAATTAGGCAAGGGGAAGAAGTGGAGTTCTTATACCTTTTAGTGAGAGGTACTTGTCATCGTGCGACCATTACAGAAAAAGGAGATGAGATAATCTTCGGTGTAAAGAAACCCTCTGAAAATATCATACAATCTTTGGTGGGGGTATTAATTCTATATACGAATGGAATCAGCGCTAATAATTTTATAGCAGATAGCAAATGTAGTTGCTATAAAATTCCTAAAAATACTTTTCTGGATTATATTCAAGATAAAACAGATCTTTTAAATCAATTAATTCATTTAGCTATGTATGAATTAAGAGAATTGGCCAGTTCCTTTCAGGCAAGGCAAGAAGGAAAAGTTGCTAATCGTCTTTGCGAGCTGTTATTAAGAAATGCAAAACAAAAACAAGATAAATTACTCGTCAGCAAAGACTATAGTAATCTCACTAAAATTAGCAGATTTTTAGGAATTCATAGAGTTACGGTAACAAGAATAGTTAAAGTACTTAAAGAAGAAGGGGTTATTTTTAAAGAAGGCAATGGTATTGTTATCTTGGATGAAAAGAAGTTGATAAGTTATGCTAAAGCAGAAAAAAATATTGAGTATTAATTAAAGAGCTGCAGGCAAGAAAGTCTGTAGCTCTTTTTATGCATATTTTTACGGAAAATGAGAAAGTCAATGTTTATTATTATTAAAAATTATTATTAATAAGATAAATTATTCAAAAGTGTTGCTTAGGTTATACTTTCAGCCAATCTTAAACTGATAGGATATGTTTGTAACAAATAGTACATTTTATTTCAAATGTATTACGTCTAAAGGAGGTATATAGTTAAAGACTACAACTTTCAGTATTTATTTTCAGTATTTAAATGAAGCAAATGAATGGAAAAGGAAGTGAACGGTTAGTGAATAAAAACATTAGCACAAATGCTCCGGCAAAAGCCTCAAAAAATACGTTATATTATATCCACTGTATCATCGGCCTGTTATTTATGTTCGGTTTTGGAGCATTAAAACCCATTGAGCCAATCACAGCTATGGGTATGCAAGTCTTAGGAGTCTTTATCGGTGTGATTTACTTATGGTCTTTTGTTACAATACTCTGGCCCAGTTTGTTAGGTATGATTGCCTTAGGCTTAACACAATATGCCAGCATGAAAGAAGTCTTGATGGGAGCTTTCGGAGATACTGTTCCTATTTTAGTGCTTTTTGCCATGATCTTATTTGGTGCTATCCAGCACGCAGGTGTTACCAAATATATAAGCAGATGGTTCTTAACTAGAAAAATAATTAATGGTCGCCCTGTGGTGTTTAGCTTTATCTTTATATATACTGCCTATGTTTTAGCAGCTCTATCTGCAAACATTTTACCGGCACTGCTGCTAATGTGGTCCATTCTATATGATGTATTAGAAGATGTAGGCTATAAGAAAGGTGATAAATACACTACCATTATGGTTATTGGTACGATGTTTGGAGCAATTTCCGGACAGGCTGCTAAACCCTTTACTGGCTCGGCCCTCATGATTGTAGGGTCTTTTGAAAAAGTCACTAAAATGCATTTAGATTATTTGCCTTATATGCTTTTTGGAGTAATCATGTCTACCTTGGGAATTATGATTTACAGTTTGTTAATCAAGTTCGTTTTTAAACCGGATATGAGCAGAATTGCTAATATTAGTACCGAACGTTTTGAAAAGAACAAGTTGCCATTAATGACCCTGCAACAAAAAATATTATTCACTTGCATGTTTGGCTACCTGATTCTGATTCTTTTGCCCAGTATTTTACCGAAGACATTAGGTTTTGTAGCATTATTAAATAAGATCGGTCCTTGGGGTATAGTGATGGCCTTTATCGTGGGCTTGTGTTTATTCAAAGTCGATAACAAACCCATTATTGATTTCAAAGAAATAATCGGTCGTTATGTAACTTGGGATGTTTATTTTTTGGTGGCTATGGCTATGGTGATCTCTGGGGCCTTAACCGGAGAAGGTACTGGAATAAAAGAGTTTGCAACTCATGCCTTAAATCCTTTATTAGGGGACCGTTCACCCATGGTTTTCACCGCAATTCTCCTGGTCTTCTCTATGTTTATTACGAATATCGCCAATAATGGCGTAATGGGTGTACTTCTCATGCCGATCATTTTTACCTTTGCTACAAAAAATGGTGCCAATCCGATGGCCGTATCAACTGCAGTGATTTTTGCCCTGCATATCGCCCTCTTGACACCGGCAGCGTCTCCCTATGCAGCTATCTTGATTGGTAATAAAGAATGGATAGATTCAAGGGATGTTGTTAGATATGGGAGTGTTATTGTTGCAGTATCCTTTGTATTGTTCCTGCTAGTTGGGATGCCCTTAGCAAACCTTATATTTTAATTATAACTATATGGATGGAGGAAACAGATTGTGTCAGTAAAATTTAAATCATTTGACCACATTATTACAGAACAATACCAGGCAGAACAAGCTTTTCTGACCGAATACCAAAAAGGGGAATATAGTTTTAACAACCCCTACGTCAAATTAAATCCTTATATCATTGCTCCTTTAACAGCCCTAGTAATGTTTAAAACAGCACAACCCACTACTGTAACCATCACTGTCAAAGGAAAAGATAAGAATGGGGATATCTGCTTTAACTTCCCTACAGCCATCGAGCATCTGATTCCTGTTTACGGTCTCTATGCTAATTATGCTAACAAAGTAGAATTGGCACTGGGTGATGGTAAGACAAACGTGATTACTATTCAAACAGAAGCTGCACCTGAAATAGTGAAGCTGCCAACTCAAATTAATACTACTGCAGACTATTTCGAAGACAATATTATGTTTGTTAGCCCCACATCCACTGCGGCCACTGCAGGCTATGACTATAATGGTGATGTTCGCTGGTATGGCAGCTTAAACTTCGCCTTCGATATTAAGAGAGCAAAAAACGGCAGGCTATTACTTGGTACCCACCGCTTGGTTACCCCTCCTTACCATACTACAGGTCTCTACGAAATGGGTATGATTGGTAAAATCTATAAAGAGTACCGTTTGCCCAGCGGTTATCACCATGACCAATTTGAGATGGAAGATGGTAATCTCTTAATTCTTTCTCAGGATCTTCCTAGAGGTACTGTTGAAGATATGTGCGTTTTGGTTGACCGTAAAACTGGACAAATTATCAAGAGCTGGGATTACCAGAAGGTACTCCCCACCAATGCAGGTGGCTCCGGTAGTCAAGATAGCCATGACTGGTTTCATAACAATGCCGTTTGGTACGATAAAAAGACCAACTCTTTGACCTTATCTGGACGCCACCAAGATATAATTATTAACCTAGACTTTGAGACGGGCGCACTAAACTGGATTATTGGCGACCCAGAAGGTTGGCCTAAAGAGTTAGTTGATAACTATTTCTTTAAGCCTGTGGGCAAAGGCGAGTTCGACTGGCAATACGAGCAGCATGCTTGTGTAGTATGCCCCAATGGTGACATCATGGCCTTTGATAATGGTCACTGGCGATCCAAGATTAAAGAAAATTATGTTACAGCCAATGATAACTTTTCTCGTGGTGTACGCTACCGAATTGATACCAAGAAGATGGAAATTGAACAAGTATGGCAATATGGTAAAGAAAGAGGCGCAGAATTCTTCTCTACTTACATCTGCAATGTAGAATACTATGATGAAGGCCACTACCTGATACACTCTGGCGGTATTGGTTCAATTGATGGCGAGGCTTTAAATAAGCCGCCTGTACAATTCAGGGGCGAAGATGAGAAAAAGGTTGTCTTTAACTCCATTACCGTTGAACTCAAAGACGATGTCATGATGTATGAAATGCAATTACCTGCTAACTACTATCGTGCTGAAAAATTAAAGCTTTACGCTGCTGAAGATGTATTAACCCTCGGTAAAGGTGAATTATTAGGTACTTTAGGTGTTACTGAAGAGTTCACAACCATACCGCCTGCAGAGGAAGGTGGCATGGTGCCCGAAAAATATAATGTCAAACTTGGGTTGGAAGAAGACAGACTGATCTTTAAAGCAACCTTTGAGAAAGGCCAAATGGTTCTGCTGCAACTGGAAGGCGAGACAACCCATAGTTACTTTGTACCGACTACCAAACGTCCCTTCTTAGCCATGTGCGTTGGGACTTTCCAAGAAAGCGATGATCGGGCAGTAGAATTCCCCGTCAGCCGAGAAGGATTAGCTGGAGGATTTAGAGTATCCTTAATCGTAGATGCCTATAAATACGAAACAGGTGTTACTATTAAACTCTAAGTGTTATTAACTAAAGAGAAAGCACTAAGCAATTACTTAGTGCTTTCTCAATGAACCTCAATAATTTAAGTAAATTTTTAAAAGTGTTGTCTAGGTTATAAATGAGTCCTTTCCTTAATTGATAGAATTAGTATAAGAATAATACTTTAAGACTTTTATGGAGGCGCAATATGAATGACGGTTTATGATGTGGCAATCATCGGTTCTGGTCCTGCTGGTATGACGGCTGCTATTTATGCAGCAAGGGCTAATTTAAATGTATTACTATTAGATAAATTGGCTCCAGGGGGGCAGATTGTTAATACTTTTGAAATTCAAAACTACACAGGGATGGGAACCGTAAATGGAGCAGAACTTGCCATAAAAATGTTTGAACACACCCAAGAGCTTGGGGTTAATTTTGATTATGGTACCGTAACTGCCATCCAATCGGAAGAAAGTGTTAAAAAGCTAATCTGTGAAGAAGGTCACACGTTTGAGGCTAAGGCAGTTATTATTGCTACCGGCACTAAGCCAAGAATGCTTGGAGTAGCTGGTGAATTGAACTTTGCAGGCTCAAGTATCAGCTGGTGTGCAATTTGCGATGGGCCTCATTATCGGAATAAAAAAGTGATTGTTATTGGAGGAGGCAACTCAGCTGTTGAGGAAGCCATTTATCTAGCAAGCCTGGCCCATGAAGTAATCGTTGTTACTTTATTTGATTTAACAGCTGATCCGTTAGCTTGTAATAAATTAAGGGCATTGCCTAATGTCAAAATATATGAATATCACGATATCTTAGAATTCTTGGGTACGGATAAGTTTGTAGGAATAAAGGCAAAATCCACAAAAACCGGGGAAGAAATCATTGTAAACGCCGATGGTGCCTTTGAATACATTGGTTTAAAACCTACAGCAGATGCCTTTAAGGAGTTAGGAATTGTTAATGATTATGGATATATTGAGACGGATGCATTTATGGCTACTAAGGTACCAGGTATTTACGGTGCAGGAGATATTATCAGTAAGCATCTAAGACAAATAGTTACCGCTTGCAGTGATGGCGCAATCGCCGCTCAATCGGCAGCAAAATATATTGAAAAACTAAATTAAGAACAAAGGATGATTTTTAATGGCGGTTGAAGTAAGAGAAATCAAGGGTGAAGAATTGGATCAACTAGTGAACCAGGGCAAGGTACTGGTGGATTTCTATTCTAAAACCTGTGGTCCTTGCAAAATGTTAGGTTTTGTATTAAAAGATGTGGCTAAAATTGTTGATGGTGTGGAAATCGTAACCATAGATTTTGATACTAACAAAGAAACAGTCGAAAGATATAGTGTTGAGAGCTATCCTACCATGATCCTTTTTAATAATGGTCAAGAAGTAACACGAATTAAAGGGTTACAACAAAAACCAAAAATTATCCAAATGATTAGTTAAAGAATAATATTATCTAACCAATCCAGTCAGCATCTCCACTGTAGCTGGGTCATAATGTGAGAAGAACGCACTCTCTTTCTCGTCTAAAGCACGGATAGCTTGCATGTCATCTTCGGTCAGCTCGAAGTCAAATACATTGATATTCTCAAGCATACGCTCCTTGTGGGTGGATTTCGGAATCACCACTACATCGCTCTGAAGCAGGAAGCGAAGCGCAAGCTGCGCTGCCGATTTGTGATACTTCGCACCGATTTCATTCAGAACAGGATTGGTAAAGAAATCCTTACGCCCCTCAGCAAACGGCCCCCAAGATTCATGTTGTACTTCATATTTCTTCATGATTTCATGGGCTTCTGCCTGCTGCTGGAATGCGTGAGTTTCCACCTGATTCACCGTCGGCATAATCTCAACGAAATGGCACAGGTCAATCAGTCTGTCAGGATAAAAGTTGGAAACACCGATGGCACGGATTTTGCCTTCCTTGTAGGCTTCCTCCATCGCACGATAGGTTCCGTAATAATCATTGAACGGCTGATGGATGAGAAGCAAATCAATATATTCGGTTTTCAGCTTTCTCAAGGATTCCTCGATCGATGCCTTAGCCTTTTCATAGCCGCTATTGGAAATCCATACCTTCGTTGTGATGAAGAGTTCCTCCCGAGGCACTCCGCATTTCTCGATGGCATTGCCGACACCCTCTTCATTTCCGTAAGCCTGTGCCGTATCGATGGAACGATAGCCTACGCTGATGGCATCCAGAACACAACGTTCACACTCTTCCGGTGTAACCTGATAGACACCATAACCTAATTTCGGCATCTTCACGCCATTGTTTAACACGACATACTCCATGTTTTTCTCCTCCTATTGTTTGATTTTTGAGCCGCCAAAAACCTCAGACATTTCCATTTCGTCCAGAGCCTTGTCCAGCTTTGCCACTTCCTTTATTGAAAGGTCCACATCCGCTGCACCTGCATTTTCATTTAAGCGTTCACTCTTTCTTGTGCCGGGAATGGGAACAATCCAAGGCTTCTTGCACATCATCCACGCCATAGAAATCTGCGCAGGTGTCGCATTTTTCTCACTAGCCATCTGCTGAAGCAATCCAAGCAGTGCCTGATTCTTATTAATCGCCTCATCGCTAAACTGCGGCATTGCTGCCCGGTAATCATAACGCTTGTCAAACATCATTCCTTTACTATATTTTCCGGTCAAGAATCCGTTTGCCATCGGCGAGAATGCGATAAAGCCAATGCCGAGCTCTTCTAAGACAGGAAACAGCGGCTCATAGTGGCGGGCCATCATTGAATAACGATTTTCGACCGCTGTGATGGGGCAGACAGCATGAGCCTTTCTGATATACTCCTCGTTCGCCTCTGATACTCCCCAGTGCTTAATTTTGCCTTCTTTAATCAAATCAGTCATTACACCGGCTACTTCTTCGGCAGGCACCTTCGGATCAATACGGTGCTGATAATATAAATCAATACAGTCTGTTTGCAGCCGTTTCAGGGAACCTTCTACCGATGCACGGATTCTTTCAGGCCTGGAATCCGGGACGATAGGATATGGTACCTGCTTGCTGGTTGTATCAAACTTAATTCCAAATTTCGTGGCAACCACTTTATTCCGATAGGGCTTCAAAGCCTCACCAACAAGGATTTCATTATCGTGTGGATTGTCCTGCGTACCGTAAATCTCCGCAGTATCAAAGAAAGTGTATCCCTTATCAGCAGCTTCATGAATCAAGCGGATAGCTTCATTCTTTTCTGTTGGTGCACCGTAGGCATGACTCAATCCCATGCAGCCTAGCCCAATGGCTGACACCTCCAAACCTTTTCCTAAGATTCTTTTTTTCATAGCTTTCTTCTCCCTCAATAATTTTTGTATATCTATATTAAAACTTAACCGAGACCTCATAAGAAGTCTCGGATTTTCTTTTAGTTTATACCCAAAGGTAATAACTTATTATTCAGTTGACACAACAAGCTTACTCTTTCCTGCAAGCCTGTGAATTGCCATCCTTATTAGATTCCTTATATGTGACATCAGAGGCTGAACTATGCCTTAAAAACTTTGCCCAAGTCACCGTCTACAATCAGTTCATCCCCGTCCTTGATGAATTTCATGGCCCCAGGGACGTTGACCACAGCCGGTATCCCGTATTCCCTGGCCACGGTTGCTCCGTGGGATAAAAAGCCACCGGTTTCCATAACTATACCCGCCGCCTTTAGAAACAATGGTGTCCAACCGGGATCTGTGGAAGGAGCTACAAGAACATCTCCTTGTCCAATTCCCTCTTCAGGCCGGTACAGCAGCCTTGCTTTACCTTGAGCCCTTCCTGAAGCAACTCCCAGACCGCTCAGCACATTACCTTCTCCTACTGGAATAGCCGGAGCATTGTTGGCTTTTCCATTGATGATCAAATCCGGTGGCTCAAGCTGTTCCAACTCAATTTTCCGTTGTTTTCGGTCCCCGATCAAAGTCCTGATTCCAGTACCGTCCCAGTACCCTAATAACATCGCAAAAATATCCGGAAAAGAGCAATGAAATACATCATTAATCTCCGCTATTAACCCCCGTTTCTTTAACCTTTGACCGATGCAAAGAGTGATATACCGGCTTGGCTCTACTAGCCGGGCCATTTCTGATTTTCCTTCTTCTCTGAGTTCAATACCTCTTATCGCTTGGCGCAACAACCAGTTTATCCGCCAGCGACGGTACAAAGGTACCTTCTTTTTGTATAGTAATTCGCCCTGCTCGGATTTGGTCTGCTGCTCAGCTTTAAATTTCCCCAAATCGGCACTAACCATAATCTCTTTAATGTATTCCAGCAAATATGTCGGGTCCTCCCGCCAGCGCGGATTCTCCCAGTCCACTTCATAAACCGCCCGGTGACCAAATTCAGCCAGATACTCTTTGAACATGCGTTTAAAGACAGAGTCCTCCGGCAACAAGGTTTCCCATGCTAAGGGTTGAAAGGGTTGAGAAGCAAAGTACTTTCGCGCAGACCGGTCACCATGGGCGGTCTCGGCCAATTCAATTAACCGATAACCTTGTTCCGCACTGGGAAGTTTAGCCTTTCCCACCAATAGGCTATTGGCAATTGCCCAGGCTTTTTCTCCATAATCCCTTTTCAAAGCATTAACGACCGTGTCCATAAGCATAACAGCATTACTATTAAGGAGCCCTATTTTAACAAAAGGTTCTACCTCTGTGTTAATCGTTATGAGGGCTTTAACCATCTCCCGATCGTTTAAAGCCAGTAGATCTTTTTCAAGCAATTCTTTACCCCACTGTCGGACACCCCGGAATAATTGCTGCGCATCTTTCCGAACCCTCAGCATCAGCCGGAACATTTTTAGCTTATTCACGGTGGTCGCAAGGCGTTGCCTGCCGGTCAGCCTCGGCACCTGGATTTCCTCCTGGTGTCCGCCAACTTGGGCATTTGTTTCTGCCGGAGAAAAACCCAGGATATCATAATATTCCCACTGCAACAAAGCAATGTTCAGATAAATCCTACCGGCGAAAAAGCGGCAGTACTGCCTTCCTTCAAGGGCTGGATAGCCCAATTCTTTGGGCACTACTGCCAGCAAATTGTTTATTGCTGAAATCATCGGACGGTGCAGGAAGGCCGAGAATACCATGGGGCAGGTATCTTTGAAGTTGCCATTGGACCAGATATCCGGCTGATCTTTTAGAATAGGATAAGTATAGCTGGCCTGCCCAGTTACAGGACGTGCTTGCAAAATAAAGAAATGCTTTCCATTAAATGCCCACTCCACATCCTGCTGCACTTCACCTTCCCCCAGGGCCTTATATACTCTGGCAATCAAAACGCTAAGTTCAATTATTTCCGGGTCACTCAGCACCTGTCCGTCCGGATTCAGGGATTGAGGAATAGGAACCAACTGAGTTTCTCCATCTTCCCGGGCTATGGTGACAAACAGTTTATGTCCAATTTTCTTCTCAATTAATTCGAGGTTGTAATTAACAATATATTGGTCTGGTTCAGTGCTGCCCCCGACTATAGATTCACCCAGACCGAAATTGGCTTCAATCACTATTTGGTCCAACCGACCGCTTTGGGGATTGCAGCTAAAACCAACTCCCGAGGATTTGGCATCAACCATCTCCATTATCACCACGGACGGGAGGACTTCCTGGTCAGCAAAACCCATCTTTTGTCGGTAGGCCAGGGCTCGCATACTCCACAGTGAGGCATAACACCTCTTAATAGCCGAAAGTATCTTGTCTAAACCCTGTACATTAAGAAAAGAATCGTGAATTCCGGCAAAGGAAGCCTTAGGCGAGTCTTCACCTGAGGCAGAGGATCGTATGGCTAGGGGTTTGTCAGTTATATCGAGTTGTGCAAGAAAGTGAGAAACTTGTGTAACAACCGGCTCCGGAACGCGGGCTGTAAAAAAACTCTTCTTAAGTGAGTCCAGCTTTTGAGCCAGGGCCAGTTCATCATTGCCGGTGCTCCGAAAAGATTCTGAAACGTCCCTTAATTGTTGGGCGAGGCCATTTTCTTCGACAAAAAGTATGAAGGCTGCAGCAGTGATTATTCCCCCCTTCGGCACCTTAAACCCGTACCGGGCCATTCTGCTCAAGTTCCAGCCTTTACCGCCGCAGTGTTCTACCCCGCTTACAAACGCTTGTTCCCAACCAAGAATATACTGTTCATCCCTTTTCACCCTGTTCCCCCCTCAATTTATCTTTTCACCCCATTTAAAAATAGATCAATATTTGTTGCCAACTGTTCCTGTAGCGGATACTTGTCAGGCAGACTAAGCCACTCGATGAGAATCCTAAAATAAATCATGTTAAAGTAGTTTGCTAAGTACTCAGCAGAAACACCTTCCCTAAGTTCGCCATCTAATTGACCCTGCCTGAAAATCATAGCTAAGATCTCGGCAAAACCACTGCGTTCACCTGGCTCAGGCAGTCCTTTAACCAGATTCTGCATCCTAAAAGAAAAATAGATCATAACTAACTCGCGGTTTAGCTTACCCCAGTCGAAAACCTGTAGTAACACTTTTAACAGCCGCGAGCGCGTATTTGGCAAGTCGCTTAGAAGGTCCTTAAGTACCGGTATCGTCTGGTTATTAACTGTCTGGACATAAGCAGAGACGATCGCTTCTTTGCATGAAAAATGATTGTACAGCGTTCCTTTAGCCACGTCAGCGACGTCAGCGATTTGTTCCATTGTGGTTTGAGAAAACCCTTGTTTTTCAAACAGACTCATAGCTACTTCAATTATTTTAATTCTGGTCTGCTTTTTTTTCTTTTCCATACGGTTAGGTATCTTTGCATCTCCCATAATTCAAACTCCTAAATTATTGTCTATTAAGGAATAAATCCAAACTTCCCTTTTTGTAACACAATTTTGACTTTGTTTAATATTATACTATTTATAGTAGTATACTTCGTCTATTTCTGAAATGCAATTACAATACAGTAACTTGACAGGATGAAAAAGAACTCGACATAAATAGCCATTTTAGGTACCCGTATCAAATAGACAAGAGACGCAACCCAGTATCATTCGGGTTTACGCCTCTGTTACTCCTAAGATTCTTTTTTTCATACCTCTTTCTTCTCCCTCAATAATTTTTGTATATCTATATCAAAACTTAACCGAGACCTCATAAGAAGTCTCGGATTTTCTTTCAGTTTATACCCAAAGGTAATACCTTATTATTTAGTTGACACCACAAGCTGTAAGGCTTTAAGGAAACGCTGTACCCTCTCCGATGGATTCGGAGAATGAAGAATTCCAAAGGTCATCGTGTAGTCCCATTCGACAGGGATAATCTTTAAAAGCGGATGCACATTTTCCCATTTGTCAATAGCCATGAGCAGGTCGTTGGTGTATTCGCATTGATTAAAGACATTCACATCGTAAAAATCAAAGTCAACGATATGAATTTGTGAGTGATGCTCCATCAAGTCGTCCCTCAGCTTATCTATATAGCTGCTCCAGCCCCGATAAATCAGCAT
The DNA here is from genome assembly GCF_000235605.1 of Desulfosporosinus orientis DSM 765. Classification (GTDB taxonomy): domain Bacteria; phylum Bacillota; class Desulfitobacteriia; order Desulfitobacteriales; family Desulfitobacteriaceae; genus Desulfosporosinus; species Desulfosporosinus orientis. The sequence goes on along the minus strand of NC_016584.1, from coordinate 1,936,497 downwards.
AAGGTTTTCGCCGTATAAATCCTGCACCGTCAGCTTACACTTCCCTGCAAGCCTGTGATTAACCGATACGGCACAGCATATAGGCTCTCTTGAAATCTCTGTTCCCTCACATTCCCGTAGATTGAGAAGGTTCTGGTCAAAGATACCTGCGACAATGTCAAAGTTTTGACCGAGATTTTTCAGTATTTCTCTTGCATTTTCCGGGGTATTTTCAAAGGGAACAAACTGAAATTTGAGGTCCGGGTAATGCTCGTGAATCTTCGGCCATAATTCCACAAGAAACTGAGGAGGCGTCATAAGAGATGTTCCAATGCGAATAATGCTTTCTTTCTTCTGCATCGCATTTTTAGCACGGATGATGGATTCATCACAGTATTGAATAATGTATTTTGCATCCTGATAGAGGGACTTTCCTGCCTCCGTGAGGCTGAGACCTCGATGAGTCCTCTCAAACAACTGTAACCCAAGTTCATTCTCCAACAGGTTTATTTGCTTTATAACAGCTGAAGGTGTGATATACATATTTTCGGCAGCCTTGCTGAAACTTCCAGCATCCGCCACACGTATAAATGTATCAAGCTGAGGATTATACACGATCATCACCTTCCTTTCACACGTATCTTCTATTAAATAAACCATGTCAGCTTTCCGTAAACCAGCCTTTTCCTCCCCGACATCCAACCTGCTCTCTCAACGACACATCTTAAAGATATTTTCAACATCCTGCTGATTCAGTTGCTTATAGCCCGGCATCATTCCGTTTCCACAGGATTTCTTTGCCATTATTTCAAACTTGGAATCATCAATGCCGATTTCTGTCAAGTTACTCTTTAAACCGAGAGTATTAAAGAAGAAATCGGACAGCATTTCAATAGCCTTTTTGCCAACTTCCAATGCAGGAAGATCCTTGTCAATGCCAAACACATTGACACCAAACTGATAGAACTTTGGTGCGGTGGTCTCATCAAGAATATACTCCATCCACCTAGGCGTCAGAATCGCAAGTCCTAACCCATGGGTGATGTCATAGAAAGCATCGTACAATCCGATTTTTTTGATGGAGCCTCCTCCGTAAGTCATAAGAACTCTATTACCATACTGTTTCAGTTCACTCCCCAGATTTTCAAGGCTCTCTCCAAAGTAAATCTTTGTTGGCGCAGAATAAATAAAATTGTTGATCATGTTTTTTCTCCTTTTTATCTTTTCTTAATTCATCTTGTCTGTTTATCCGATGACTACCCGTTCTAATACTCCCATCTTCTATAAGTACGAAAATATCCAGTGGATATTTTCGCCGAACTGCAAACTACAAACGATTTCTTAAGCAGTGAGGATGAGTAAAGAACGGCTACATCCCTGGATAAGTTCAACTAAGATTCAGATGGAGTCTAAACTCCACCTGAATCAAGTTTCACTTGATACCTGTGGCTTTAAGGGACCATAGAAATAGGAGGCTGTTGCACCGCCATCAATTAAGAAGTCCGCACCAGTGATAAATGCTCCCTGGGGACTCATCAGCAGTTCTGCCACATTGGCTACCTCATCTGCTGTTCCCGGACGGCCTGCCGGGCATTTGGCAAACATATTCTTGTAGAAATCACCTCTGGGGCCGTTAAACTCATCAATGGCCAGCGGGGTAACAATGATTCCCGGAGAGATAGAATTGATTCGCGCACCTCTGGCACCCCATTTTATAGATTCCGCCATAACCCTCTTTTCGTTGCAGCGTTTCGCCATCTGATAGGCGTGCAAGGTATCTTTGATATTCGACCGCTGAAGCACTTCCAGTTTCAGAAGATCTTCCGTCGGAGTACAAGCCAGCTGCTCATCCACTTCCTCACTAAGTGCAGGCATCCGGTGACCGGACTGACTGGAAATTGTCACACCAGTACCACCATCCTTAATAACCCTCCCGACTTCCTCCAGCAGAACAGCTGTGCCGTACAAATCCACCTTCAAAATCGCTTCAATCGGTGCCTGGCTGGGGGAAACACCAGCAGCATTAACTAACATAGAGATTTCACCATACTTATGTGCTTCCGCAATCAGACTTCGGATGGAATCTCTGGATGAGAGATCCATCTCCATCGGGATCACGTCAAATCCAGCATCATTCATAATTTTAGCAATAGCCTGCGCATTCTCCAGCTTCTTATCGCCAACAACAAGCTTTTTGCCAAAGCCCACTCTTCTGGCAATAGCCATACCAATTTGACCGGCACCGGTCCAAATCATTACTTCTTTCATGCGACTATTTCTCCTTTAAATGCACTCTTCAAAATCCATCTATTTAGTCTCGCCTTCAACGGCCATGATAATTCATGGGTTATTTGCAGCCCCTCTAAATCTTTTTTCACGTCCTCAGGTGTATGCCGTGTTGTACCATGTTCCAATACCTTAATGAAATAACGGGCATTGACTTCCATTCACTAATAATACTTTCATAGTTACCTCCGTTTGTGGTTTAAATTTATATACTCTTTCCCATTTCAAAGGCCTGCTTCATAGCAGCGCTGCCCTTAATGTCTCCCTTGCGCCATGCGCCGACGCCGTAGACAACTCCCTTTTCTTTTGCATCCTTCAGACATAACATAAATCCGCGAAAACCGTCAATCGTCCTTTCCATGGCCTGCTCACTGCTGTCGGCAGCTGAGACAATGAAATAGAATTCCTTGCTAGTGATTTCTTGATATTTAGGTACCGTTCTATCAATCAACGTTTTTATTTGCGCGTTCATGGTATAGAAATAAACCGGTGTCGCCATGACAATGACATCAGCGCTGATCATTTTTTCTAGAATCCCCGCCATGTCATCTTTCTGAACACAATTATGGCTGGTATAGCATGACTCACAGCCGGTACAGTAACCAATCTTTTTATCTCTCAAAAAAATCTTTTCTGTCTGATAGCCTGCCTCGTTTGCACCGAATATAAACTGGTCACAAAGCAAATCAGAATTTCCACCTTTTCTCGGGCTTGCGGAAAGCACCAATACTTTTTTAGCCATAAAACTAATCCTCCGTTCTTTTTAGCTCTTTTTCCTTTTTAACCACCGACTGTTCATAGCTCTCAATTTTGTAATTCAAGCGTTCCAGTGTTTTCTGCATATCTTCCATTTTTTGAAGTAGTTGCTTACGCTGCTCGGTCAAAAGCTCTTTTCTAGCTCCAATAGTTACATCTCCCTGTTGGAACAGCGCAACATACTCAATTAATGCTTCAATTGGAAGGCCAGCATTTCTCATACATTTAATAAATTTGACCCACCTGCAATCCTCTTCCGTATAATCCCTGATTCCGCTTTTATTGCGGTTAACATGAGGAATCAGTCCGATGCGTTCATAATAGCGAAGTGTATCCTGTGAAAGATCGTATTTTTCACTGACTTCTGCAATCGTCATATGAGATTACCTCCTCGTCTTAACAACCATATCACCTGGAGTTAACTCCAAGTCAAGCATTTTGAAAGTTGATTTCCGTTAAATGAAAAGGTAAATTCGTGATGGCAGTAGTTAATTCGTGTTTCATGATGTTAGTCTTGCACTAGTTTTTGATACAATGGATAGGCAGTGGATTCCTCCTCACCCGAGGAGGTCATTATGGCTAACACGAATTATGATGGTAAACACTTAACAACGACCCAACGTATTAAGATCGAAAAGGGATTACTGGATGGGGAATCCTTGGCTTCTATTGCCAGAAGAATTGCCAAGCACCCCAGTACAGTGGCTAAGGAAATCAGGAAATACCGCTACTTTCCCGATCGGGAAACTCCTTCAAAAAAGCTTCCCTGCCTTCTTAAAAAGAACTGTCAGATCCGCTTTCTCTGTGACAAAAAGGATTGTGTCAAACTCTGCAAAGCCTGTTATGATCCCTCCCGTGAAGCGGACTGTCAGGAAATCTGCCCCGATTATACAGCCACCGTCTGCCCTAAAATTCAGAAGGCTCCTTATGTCTGTAATGGGTGCCCTAAGTTTAAACGCTGTTCGCTTCAGCATGCCCTCTATTCCGCCCAGCGGGCCGATGAGGCATCCCAGGATCTTTTAGTTTCCTGCCGCAACGGGATTAACCAGTCTCCGGCTGACATCGCCCTGCTCGATGACCTCATTTCTCCTTTGTTAAAACAGGGGCAATCTCTAGCCCACATTTATGCCCATCACGGCCATGAAATCCCCTGCTGCCGCAGAACGCTTTACAATTACATCGATCAAGGGGTCTTTACCGCCAGGAATATCGATTTGAGACGACGAGTCCGTTACAAATGCAAGGAACGCAAGCAAGGAACCCGAGTGAGCCTCGCGGCCAGGGAATTCCGAATCAATCGCACTTATGATGATTTCTGTGCTCTGATGAAAAAGGCCCCTTCCTCTTCAGTGGTGGAGATGGACACCGTGGAAGGCGGGCGCGGGAATAGTAAGCAGGCCTTTTTAACCCTGTTTTTCCGAAACTGTTCCCTGATGCTGATCTTTGTTCTCGCCGAAAAAACTCAGGAATGCGTTACTGAAGTCTTTGATACGCTTTCGGAAAAGCTGGGGGTCCCAACCTTCCAGGACCTTTTCCCGCTCATCCTTACCGATAACGGAACTGAATTTCAGAACCCTCAACGATTGGAATGCAATCGTCACGGGGCAAGCCGGACCCGGATCTTTTACTGTAATCCAAACAGTTCCTGGCAGAAAGGAATGCTTGAGAAGAACCATGAATACCTGCGCTATGTCATTCCCAAGGGGCAGAGTCTGGATGCTTACGACCAGAACGATGCTACTCTGTTAATGAACCACATCAACAGCGAAGCAAGAGACAGCCTGAACGGCTGCACTCCGTTCAGGCTGTCTCTTTTGCTTTTAAATCCTAAGTTGCATGATCTTCTGAAACTGGTTCAAATTCCTCCGGATGAGGTCACTCTAAAACAATCGCTCTTGAAATAACACTCATCTCGCGGGGGAATCCACTGCCGAATTTAGTCCTGCACGACAACGACATGTGGAATTTAGTTTTGCACACTGTTTCAGATGTCTGTTTCTCATGGGAAAAACAGAGATAAGATCTCTTTAGTGGCATTATACAGCCTATTTTCTACTCCTGTAAAGCAAAATGAGTTGACCTTAGCCTTGCATCTTCAATGCTTTGGCAGAATCGAGAATTTACCTTTTCATTTAACGTGAAAGTTGATTTCCGTTAAATGATTTCAGTCTGAATACAACAAGACCTTGCGAACAGCAAAGGTCTTGTTTACGAGCATTTACTTTAAATATGGCTATGGTGCGGTCGTGTCCGGAGTCGGTGTAGAAATAATCTCGATTGCTATTTTGATTCTTATTGCATTAGGCGTCTTATTGGCTGCAGCCTTACAGTCTCTCCCCTATTTTCCCGATCAGCCCGCTTACCTCACCCTTATACTTTTCATGAGCTTCCGGGTCCGCCGGGGCTAACTTAGTCAGTTCCTTCAGCAGCTCTTCGAATTCATTGGCTATATTATTGTAGAGAAAACTGACTTTATTGGCCGACAGCTTGACCTGAGCGGCTTTAATATCCTTTTCCAGGGCGGCGATTTTCCCAGCTGAAGCCTCGTCCTCCTTGGCTGCGGCCAGTTTTTCCTGTAACGTCTTAATGGTTAACTCTTTCGTTTGGATGGCCGCTTGGAGACCTGATGCCTGTTTTCTCAACTCGTCCCGCTCAGATGTTATTTCTGTGACTGCGCCTTGATTGGCGGTCAGAGCATTTTGCAGCTCCGTTTTCTCGTTAAGGGCCTCGTCCCTTTCCCTGACTGCCTGCTTAAGCTCCCGGGTCGACATGCCGGCCACATCATTCTCTGCCATGAAGGACTCCCGTTCTTCTTCGGGAACTCCCAGGAGGATAATCGCCTGAGTGTAGCTTAAATTCGGATACGAATCCGAATTTGAACCGTCCCGGGCAGCGGTGAGCTTGGCCCCATACTCTTCATAGAGACGCATGAGCTTATTGGCCGTGCTTTGGGAGTAACTCACCGAATTTTCCAGCCACTTTCCCCATTCGCCATGCTTGACCATGGATTTGGCCTCCGTCAGACGCCGTCCGATCTCAACAGATCTGTAAAGCAGCATTCTGCCGGCCTGATCTTTAATACTGTTAATTTCAGCCGCGATAATCTGCAGCGTCCGCTCAGCAATAACGTTCGCCATGGTTTTCGAACTCCTCTGCTTATTTATAAGCTTTTCCCATAGAAAAGCTCCCATAAGACAAGACAGATTTGAACAACCTCACTCATAGCCTATGTGTTCAAGCCCTCACTTGTGACAAAAATAAGGGAGGATTATCCATGCCTATTATTTCGTCAGGGGTGGAAACCGAGATGGTTGTCCGTTATCAGACCGGTACGACTGCCGACGGTTCCCCGGTATTCCGGCAAAAAACCTTTTCCGGACTGAAGATGGACGTGTCCGATGAGGATCTTTATCAAGCAGCAGCCACATTATTTGCTTTGCTGGAATACCCGTTGGTATCCGTTACCAGGAATAACCGCTTTGACCTGGCTGAGGAATAGATCTTTGTTAAAATTGATCATAAACTAGAGGGGGGATTCTGGATGGCAAATACGCAGCAGAAGACCCTTCGGCTGACCTTTGCTACAACTCATGGGAGCACATTTACGCTTACCCTGCCGGCGCCGAGGGCAGATCTAACCGCCGCAGAAGCTGAAGCCGCTATGGAATTGATTATCGCCAAAAATATGTTCGTTACCACCGGCGGTGAATTAATCGGGAAAAAAGATATAAAAATCACGGATTCAACAACCACGGATTTGTACGATCCACCACAGTATTAAAGCCCGCCGGACGGGGAAAATGCACGGCCTGCCAATGGCAGCCGGTTTTGCGGCCCAAGGGCCGCTCTCATGGATAGAAACCCATACATGGTATTTCAAATTCGGAATCGATTCCGAATTTTAGATTCTTTCTCTATTCAGAATCACGGTTTTCATCTTGAATGGTAATGATTTTGAGCCCAGAAAACGGCTCTCCATTCATGAATTCCGTTTCTCCCTCCTCCTGTGCTATTAAAAGAATATCCATGGCATCTGCAACTTTAGCCGCAAGCTGAAAATACATCTTTCTATAGTCCAACATCCTAGTCTATACCCCCTATTTCAAGCAGCGGCAAGGCTCCGGGGCATGACCCGGTCCTGCCGTCTGCTTTTATAGGGGAAATTAAAAAGCGCATGCGAGGTTTCTTCACCCTACACATGCGCTATGCTTCGTTATTTGCTGAATCCTAAACACCTAACCACCGGAAACAACCGACTGTGAACAGAAAAGCGATCCGAATAACCGGTACGCGAACAGTTCCTTTCCGCTGCCTGGGTCGGGAATAGGCTGAATCTCCTGCTGCGTGAAGCCGCACAGTCTGCTCCTGCCGACGTTCCATTACACTCGCTTCACCCGCAGCACATGCACCTTGCTTGTGCATAAACGGGCAGCATTGTATAATAAAAATGTCGTCGTGGACAGTCTGTTACGTGTAGGTGCCTTGTACACCTGCGCGTGCCTGGAAGTGCTGCAACACTTTCAGGTCACGGCGACTTTTTAATTTCCACCTATTCCTAATTATAGCTTTTTTGACGGGGATTGCAAGGTATGGGAGAGGGGGATTTTTGCTGGGTCCTGTGAATTGCCCAGCCCCAGCTGCTTCATTGGTAAAGAAAGCCTTGTTGCTCAACCTCATAGAAGCAGCCGAACAGCCGATATTTTACACCGAAGGTGTCCAAGCCTTACTGTAACCTTACTTTTCTTAACAATAGAAAAGTTCTACGCTCCCATGTAGGGAGCGACGTTCCCCGGCTCTGTAGTCTAAATATTCCCCGGAAATTTCAATCCACGCTCCCATGTAGGGAGCGACATCTCAATTTTCCTCCTTCAACCATACTAAAATATTATTTCAATCCACGCTCCCATGTAGGGAGCGACGTTGCCAAAACTTAGCACAACTTAGCTCACATATCATTTCAATCCACGCTCCCATGTAGGGAGCGACTGGGTGGTCTGGCATTACTATTTATCTTTGCTGTATTTCAATCCACGCTCCCATGTAGGGCGACACCTCGGCCCATATCTCTAAAATAAGTCTATTCGATTTCAATCCACGCTCCCATGTAGGGAGCGACAGGCTAATGGGTCTGAGTATTTTTCAACCTTATCAATTTCAATCCACGCTCCCATGTAGGGAGCGACGTTGGGATTAAGAAATAAAGGTGTGATCACGAAGTATTTCAATCCACGCTCCCATGTAGGGAGCGACATTATCCCGTCTACGATCCTTAATGAAGTCATCAAATTTCAATCCACGCTCCCATGTAGGGAGCGACACATTCAGCAAGCAGTTGAACATCTTAAGCTGGAAATTTCAATCCACGCTCCCATGTAGGGAGCGACCTCAGTGCGCATTAATGCATTTTCTATTGCGCTTATTTCAATCCACGCTCCCATGTAGGGAGCGACGGCTTGTTGAGTGATGTTTAGCTCATCAGCTAAAATTTCAATCCACGCTCCCATGTAGGGAGCGACTCGAGTGCAGAGTGATGACCATCACGGCATATACATTTCAATCCACGCTCCCATGTAGGGAGCGACTGGAAAACGGCAGGGTAAGGTGCTTTATTAGAAGTATTTCAATCCACGCTCCCATGTAGGGAGCGACTGCGGATGTGCTGCTTTTTGTGCTCTCAAGCTAAAATTTCAATCCACGCTCCCATGTAGGGAGCGACCAATGGAATTGCAGCTAAAAAATGCGATGACTTGATTTCAATCCACGCTCCCATGTAGGGAGCGACTGGGAGATGCTTATGCCGATTTAGCTCAAAACAAAATTTCAATCCACGCTCCCATGTAGGGAGCGACAATAGAGGTGGGGTGATTGGCTACTAAACCAAAGATTTCAATCCACGCTCCCATGTAGGGAGCGACCGAGGCGGTCTTTTTATGCCCCAAATCTAAGCCTATTTCAATCCACGCTCCCATGTAGGGAGCGACTGTGTACCTACGCCAGTAAGGTCTAACTTAAGAGATTTCAATCCACGCTCCCATGTAGGGAGCGACGCGAACTTCATCATAAAACGCGTCTGAGTATTGACTATTTCAATCCACGCTCCCATGTAGGGAGCGACAGCATTAGCCGTAATGCTTACCGGTTGTCAAACGATTTCAATCCACGCTCCCATGTAGGGAGCGACGGCTGGAACTGTACCCATGGGAAGATCATGTATGTATTTCAATCCACGCTCCCATGTAGGGAGCGACATGCGTGACGTTGCTCAAGCGTATGCCGTTAGTATTTCAATCCACGCTCCCATGTAGGGAGCGACATTCTAAGAATACCGATAATACATTAATAAAACTATTTCAATCCACGCTCCCATGTAGGGAGCGACGTACTGGGCGGCTAATACCGTTACGGGAGCTGCTAAATTTCAATCCACGCTCCCATGTAGGGAGCGACCTGTGAACGTGTAAAGGATAAGTTTTATTTGGGATTTCAATCCACGCTCCCATGTAGGGAGCGACGTTAAGACAATTGAATACTGAGTACCGTTAAGGTATTTCAATCCACGCTCCCATGTAGGGAGCGACTTCATTGGACACACGGTCTCTAGAGTTGAGGTTCCATTTCAATCCACGCTCCCATGTAGGGAGCGACATATCCACTGAATTCTCTGATTGCTGATAATGTATTTCAATCCACGCTCCCATGTAGGGAGCGACGATATTTCGCTTCCCGCCGTTTCCGATTGCATGGAATTTCAATCCACGCTCCCATGTAGGGAGCGACTTAAGCTCCTCCACGCAATAGGTAACGGGGGAAAGCATTTCAATCCACGCTCCCATGTAGGGAGCGACTTTAAACGCCGAAATGGCGCGTATTGGGGTTAAAAATTTCAATCCACGCTCCCATGTAGGGAGCGACACCAAAAATCAGGAAAAACTATCTCCTAAAGAACAATTCCCACCCATCTTCTTCCATATCACACCAAAACCAACAGCCCCGTCCTCACATTCCTACATACTTCAACAAATTTCCTTACATCTTGCGGTGCGAACCTCCCGGGGATTTTATGTGTACTATAGGTTCGCACTAAATAATCAGCGTATCCTCAACATCAAAAGAAGCCTTGGCACCGATGTGCTCAACTTTATTCTTGTAATTATTCCCCAACAAATAAAACCTCAAGCTATCCTTCTCCACATCAATAATCTTCTCCAGCTTATGTTGGACTTCACGGAATTTCGCCGCATCCAGCACACATTCAAAAACCGAATTCTGAACTCTCTGCCCATAGTTCACACATTGCTTGGCGACCTGACGCAACCGCTTTCTCCCCGCTGCCGTTTGCGTATTTACATCATAGGTAATCAACACTAAAATTTTGCTTCACCTACTTCCACATAAAGGCCGGATATCCGTCCAGATCTCCCCGGATAAACCGGGCCAACAACATGGCCTGAGCATAAGGCACAAGTCCCCACTCCATTTTCTCCTGCAGAAAAGGATGCTTTATCTCCTCCTGTTTCCTGCTTTGCCACGCCTTGAGGAAATTTCTTCTCGTATCGTCATCCATGATGACCGCTCCATTTTCCATCCTGGTAAATCCATCGGGACCGACTTCCCGCCTGTTGATTAGAGAAAGAACAAACCGGTCTGCGTAGACGGCCCGCAGCTCTTCCATCAAATCCAGAGCCAGTGAGATCCTCCCCGGTCTATCCCGGTGCAAAAATCCTACATAGGGGTCCAGTCCCACCGTTTCCAGGGCAGCAGCAGCATCGTGAGCCAATAGGGTATAGGCAAAAGAGAGCATGGCATTAACATTGTCCAAAGGAGGACGTTTATTTCGGACCTTAAAATGAAAATCCTCCTTCTGCCGGAGAATCAAATCATCCAGCACTCTGAAGTATTGAGATGCCGCTTCCCCTTCCACGCCCCGCAGCTGTTCCAAATCCTTGCTGTTCTCAACCTGTTTCAGAGCATTAGCCAAGGTTTGGCAAACTCCTTTTAGCTTCTCTACATCCAGCCTTGCCCCGTGGTCCCGGGTAGCCCGCTCCACTACCCAGCGGGAGTTATATATTTTCCCCAAAATAAAGCTCTTGGCGATTCTGTGGCTTTCCCCTCCATCGTCGGAAAGCCTGTACTGGGCTTTTCTTAAGGTGACATTCCCTCTGACTTCCCCCACTACCCTGCCCAGAAATTTCCCGCTGGATTTCATAAAGCTCAAGGCAATATTGTGTTTGACACAGGCCCCCATCAAGGCCGGGCTGGCCCCGGTATAGCCAAATGCGATAATGCCCTCCAGATTATGCAGAGGAACTCTTAAGGCCTCCGCATCATCCTTCAAAATCACAATATTTTCTCCATCAAGGGATAGATAAGTATTAGGGGAGGTCACATAGAGGGTATTCAATAATTTTCTCATGGATCAACCTCGATCTCTGAAATAGTTTTCCTCATATAGTCCAGGGCCGATGGATTCTTGCATAACTTAGGCAGACAAAGTTCCTTAAGGGAACAAGCCTTGCAGGCCTTAGTAGTTCTGACTTTCGGAGTGTATCTCTTGTCATAGAGCTCATGCATCTCACAACAAATCCTTATGACTTCCTCCCTTATCTCCTCGTCCAAGGCGACTTTTGTTCTGCGTTTGGGTTCTCCATAGTATAAAAACCCTTCCGGTATGCTACATAAAAGCATCTCTTCCAAGCACATAGCCTGGGCGCATAACTGGAGCACATCCGCGTTATCCTGTTTCGGTTTGCCACGTTTATACTCCACCGGCACCGGCAAATACCTTCCATCCCTGCCGTAGAGGGTAACGCCGCCCCGGGACTTATGAAATTCAACCACGTCACAGGCCCCGGTGATCCCCAGGGTACGGGAAAAAACCCCCATCCCCCGAGAAATGATCAAATCTCCCCGCTTTTCCTTGATGGTGCTGTCATGGGTTTTCTCATGCAGGATTGCCCCCTCCACGGTACGCAGATTCTCCTGCCACTGCTGTTCGATGTGGATCAAGGCCCACTGGCGTTTGCAAAACACGTAGTGCTGGATGCCCGATAAGAGCAGGAAATCGTCTTCTTGGTATTCCATCGTTAAAACCTCACTAATCTCTCACTACATCAACGTCCCACGAACACTCCAACAATCCTTCTCCACCAATCTTTGCAGCCAACGAATCATTAAACCAAATCGATGATTTCAGGAACGCACTCCGTTGGCTCCAGCTCAATCTCATAATCATCAAAGGATTGGGGAACATCTTTTTTAGGCGTGATATGCAAAGCCCGTTGGATCATTGCCGATGTTTCTTTCGGTGTTTTTTCCCTATGCTCCCACCAGTAAACCCTGCATACTTCACAGGAGCCCTCGGGCCGTGCTGAAGAGGCATCATTCTCAAACAAGGTGCGCAATGCCTCTTTAAACTTTTCGGCATCCTCATGAGTGAAACCGGTTTTCTCCGCCAATTGGCAATTGATGCTGCCCCGGATCACATACAACCCGAAATTAACGTAATGCTTCATTCCCATGGTGTCCGATGATTTGCCGCTCTTTCCCGCTTCACTGTTCACGCTCTTGGTGATTTGCATATCCACAATATCAATAGGTGAAACACTAACCGCCTGCTGCACCGACACCGGGCCGCGCACCCCAACGGATACCTCATCCCCTTTAAAAGCAAAGACCTGGCCGAAAGCCCGCACATCAAACCATTTGCGGCAAGCGATTTGCATGCACTTATCCCGGTCTGCTTTCTTCCCTTTGCCCATTTCCGCTTTAAACTCCTCATAACCATCCGCCCGGTCCTTCAAACTTTTGTGTCCGTCGTCCGAACGGTCATCGGACTGAACGAAGATGCACTCACCCAGATCCTGAAGCCGGTTGCGGAGCTTGCGCTTGACGGCTACATCCGAGAAAATCCCATGCCCGTCATAATCTTCCCGCGGACGGTTTCCGTTAAGGGGGTCCCCGTTAATATTGGCCCGTGTGACTGAAACGATGGCCGCAAAGTCAATCTTATTTTGCAGAATGCTCATCTTCGTTCCTCTCCCTCTTCATTATTATGATCTTCGTCCGTTCCCTCCGGCGAAGAATGTCCCCCCTCTGGAGCGGGCTGCTCCTTCGGCCAGCGCTTCAAATCCGTTCTTTGGCAGTCATAGCCGATCAGATATTTTCCGTCCAGAAATTCGTTGGATATGCGGTCCTTATATTCAAATAGCCCCGTGATCTCACCCAGCAGATTCTTGTAATACTCTCTGGCGGCAGGCTTCAGCTGTTTGAGATAGGGCTGCAGATTATTCCAGATAGTATTCCAGGTCCGGAACGGGCTGCGGGAAAATGCCTGCATATACCGCTCCGCATTAGTAGTCCGCGTTTCCCCTTTCTCATAGGTGGCTCTCTCCACCCGTTCCGCCACAGCCAGTATGCGCCCGTAAAGATAGCTCCTGTCCCGATTCGTTTTATCAAGCTCCATCCTTAAAATCACTCCTTCACTTTCCATGCGCTGCTGTTTCTCCCAGTAAAGACGCTTTACCAAGGAACAAGCGATATGCAGGACCTTGTTATAATTAAACTTCCCTTTATAAGCCAATGGATTGGAGGCCTTCAGGACAGCCGCCCGCACCATATCCCGAGGGATCGCCCCGCCTTCAATAATGCACGGACGCAACCGTTCAAAAACATCTGCCAGCATGGGGGCTTTATTATCACTGTTCTTAGACAGCTTAAGCTGGGGGTTATTGTCCTCCCCCTGCTCCGTACCGTAGACGGCCAGAGCAATCTCCCGGAGGGAAGCCATCCCTTCATAGACCTTCAGCTTCTTGTCCTGAATATATTCATGTTTCCAGGCACAACTGTCATGCCACTGGTGGAGGTTTTTAAGATAACGGGAGGACTCCAGTTCTTTGTAATAAGTCATGGCCAATCTCCCCGGCGTGGCACTGTCAAGGGCCAGAACCACCATCTTGGATATACCGCTCAGCTTTGAAGCATAGCCATCCAGCGCAGCATTAAATTTTGCCGCACTGGCATAATTTGTTTCCGGAATCTCCCCTTCGTCCTCTTCAAGCAGGATCTCTTCCTCTGTTTCAAATTCAGCCTCATCTTCCGCATTTTCTGTTACTCTGGACAAAATATCAGCCGCACTGGCGTAGAAATCGGGCAAATCCCGTAAAGCATTTTCCCAGGCTACAATGCAGACCCCATCCCGGCTGAACCCTTGCCTGCGGATAATCCATTTCAAAGCGTTATGAGCTTTCTGGGAGGTGACATATCCTATGGACAATGCCTCATTATAGCCCGTATCTTTCTCTTTGGTAATGAACCTGCCCCGGTACGTAAAGTTCGTGTCGTCATTGGCGGAAATCAATTTGGCCTTGGTATCCCATTTTCCCCGGATTTTCAGAGGATGGGTTTTGGCGCGGGGCGTATGTTCCCCGGTCATATAGCAAAGGTCCGTAGTCTGAAAAGTGGATAAATAATAGTCGATAAAGCTGTTCTGCACCGTTCTGTCCAGCCATACGGCACTGTCATGAGCATTGTTCGGATCACCCAGGATATCCTCCGGCAGAAGCTCATCATTCATAAATACACGAAACCGGACAAAGGCCTTGTCCAGAGAGGTTTTTTGGACTTTCACTTTATCGGAAACAATACCGTTTTCATCGGCCCCTAACACCTGACTCCTGATTAAATCTCCCGCAACAGTCTGCTTGGCAACATAGCGATAGATAGCCCTAACTTTGGGATGCGAAAAGGGCGATTCGCACCATGCCTTAAGACCTGCAAGGTAGCGGGGAAAGGACTCTTTCAGCCTTGCCAGCTTACGCTGCCTTTCTTTTTCATTTTTGGCATCGGAAAAATAAAAGGTTACCGCCTCCAGCAAATCACCGGCAACATAGGCCAGGGAGTCAAAAAGAGGCAACGCTTTGGGGCCGCTGGTTCTGCTTTCCGGGTAAGGAGCCAGCGTTTCTGCTTCTTCCTTTTCCAGAACGCGTGCTCCCATGTAGTTTCCCTCCTGATCAATATGAATTTCTATTTGCGCCTCCATCGTGTCGTAACCTACAGGGAACAGCACCAGAGGCTTCCCCTTCCACTTCTCCGCTTTCCCGGCCCGTTCCGCGTTAGCATCATACAGGGCACAAAGGGATGCTACCCAGTTCATTCCGCTACCTCCTCCCCAGCAAATTCAGCCAAACCTGAAAAATTGCCGATAGCTTCTCCGAAAGGCTTGACTAACATTTTATGAAGGATGCGTCTGTCCCGGTCGGGAATCTCTTCCGGATCAGGAAATTGGATCACACCCCTTTTCATGATCACATGGTGGAAGCGTACGCTCATATGCTCTTTTTCCGCCTGCCTGAGCGCTTCATCCGCATAGGTAAAGCCATGAAACATATAGCCCAAATGAAGCTCCTCCACCTGATCATAGATGCTGGCTTCCTCACCGTAGACACAAGGTTCCACCGTTCCCTGGCATTCTCTGGTTCCCAGAAAAATATCCCGACGTCCGCCCCGCTCAATCATGCGCCGAGCAATATTGTGGTGTTTATGCTCATTGCGGTCGGCGGCCAGCTCAGGCCGGTTTTCATTCCAGATGAAATGAGCCCGGACCTGATAGCAAACATCTTTCAGATAGGTATAGACGGACAAATCGTTTCCGCCGTCGTAATTCCTGGTGCGGATACCCTCTGATGCCGTTTGAATCATGTTCATCACCCGGACCTCGTCAATAATCCAAACCAGAGTTGGCTTCCAGTAGACTGAGGCTAGTATCCCTTTTAATGCTTCATAAGTAGGCACATAGTAACTGGTTTTTTCTCCTCCTACCCGGGTGACCGGATCGGCAAACAAGGCTCTGTTGCCCTTGACCAGAAACTCCACGGTATTTCGTTTGACTTCCATAACCATCACCTCCTTCTTAAATGATCAGTGTTTCCATCTTAATGTCCAGGGTCTCATCCACTCCATACTCCCTGTCATAGTAACCGGGGGGGAGCACCAGAATGCCCGCGTCCTCTGATGTCAGAGCTAATCGCTGCCTTTGGATCCAGTCATTCTCCCTTAACTGCACCATGTAAGGCTGAAGCTGCCGCAGGGCCGAACGTTTTTCCTGGAGGGTCGTTGCCGCCTTCAGCTTTTTCAGCCTGTTCCCGGCCTCATCGTCGTAGTCAATGAATACATCTGCTTTTCCGTCGTCCTCGATCACGGAAAACACTTCACCCGCTTCTTTGAAGGCCTGCTTCAACTCGGGAAGCTGCTCCTGAGGATATTTTTCCTCAAATCCTTTTTTGCCGGAAGGATTGTTCGTCAACAAATGGAGCAGGTTGTGCTCCGGATCGAACTTCAGGGGATAGGCCATTTCAGCAAACAAAGAGTAAAAGTATCTTGCATAATACTCATTCATGGCGGCCTTGGATAAAGCCCCTCCAGGATAACACCCGGGGGAGGTTTTTATGCTGTACAGCAATTCCTGGGTGGCCTGCCGGGCTACTTTGAGATAACCCAGCCTGCCTGTCTGTTCATCCCGGAGGTTGATGATTGAGACGATTCCGCAGGAGGTTTCATAGTTGCGGTTGCAGCGTCCCGCCGCCTGGACAATATTATCCAGACCGGTCAGCGAACGGACGACCCGCTCAAAAGAAACATCCACTCCCGCTTCAATTAACGATGTACTGATGCAGATAATCTTTTCACCGGACTCCTTGTCCTCAAGCCCTGCGCGCAATTGACCCAGGACTCTGCTGCGATGAGCAGGACACATATTGGTGGACAAATGAAAAATCCGGTATAGGGTTTCATCCGCCAGCCTGTTCCGTATATGCTTAAAAATTTCACGAGCGCCTCGTTTGGTGTTGACAATGGCCAGCACGGATCGAGACTCATACAGTTGACCGACAATGAAATCCGCCGCTTCTTCCCGTGAATACCCCCGCTCCGTCATGCATTCCACAATTTGCACCCGCCGGAAAGCCTCACTGTATTTTTCTTCATCGACAATGATGCTTTTCGGGGGTAAGATCCGGTAATTGTCCATCTTATCCAGAAGGGGCTGGGTTGCGGAGCAAAGGACCACGGAGGTTTTGCAGAAAGTAGCCAGAAAATTCATAGCCCCGTCAAAGGGCTTTAAAACCTTTAGGGGCAGGGCCTGGATTTCATCCAGGATAATCACCGAATTCCCCAGAGCCTGCATCCGGCGCAGGTTGGAGGTCTTGCCTGCAAACAACGTGTTCAGAAACTGGACGGCGGTAGTGGCCACCACCGGGGACTGGGCCCAGTTTTCCGTCAGCAGTTGATACCTTTTCTCCTCTTCTATGTTATCTTTGCTCTCACCGTCATTAAAAATAATGTTGGAATGATGTTCCAGCACAGCTGCAGGGTCCCCGATAAACCTGGAGATTTCCCCTGCGTTTTGCTCCAGAATGGAGTTGAAAGGAGCGATATAAAAAATGCGCTCTTTTCCATAATGCCAGGCAGTATGTAAGGCATAGCGGAGAGCGGCCAGGGTTTTTCCAGCCCCGCAGGGTACCACCAAGCGGAAGATTCCCGCCTCGCCGCCGTCAAATTCTGCGCAGGCCTTGGATATTTCCCCTCGGTAAGGGTCCAGGCTGGATGGTTTTTTCCCCTTTGGCAGCTCTTCCAGTTCTTTTTCATAGTGAGCCAGATACATTTCCCACATAGCCCGGCGCTCGTCGGGTGCTTTGGGCCGGGGCAACGCTCTCTTATCTTCAAAACAGGCAGTATCTGTCCGGTCGGCATCTATGACAATGGAGGTGAGCAAGCGGGTGAACATAGCCAAATAAAATTGGATAGAACCTAATGACTTACTTTTTTTCTGCAATGCCTGAATACTTGCCACTATGGACCGGGTGTCACGGCAGGCCTCAACAAATTCTTGATTGATAGAATCCTCACCGTAGTGCCTGTAGACCTCTTTTTTTACGCTTTCATAGGAGCCGGCGACCTTTTCCGCCGCTTCCGCAAACACGGCATCCCCGTCCAGAGAAAGGCAGTCTCTCAGTCCGTGATGGCTCATAATTGCCGTCCGGACCATTTCCGCAGTTAAACGGGAACTCAGCTTTGAGGAAGCCAGTTCATTGACCAGTATGGCGCCGTGAGTAGAATGAATAACAGAACCGCGGACGACTTTTTTTCCCTCAGCCGCCGCCCGGATATATGCGGTAAACTCAGGCGTATTTTTGCCGTCGTCATGATGCCGCCCCGCCAGTTTGGCGATATTAGCAAGGCCGTAACCCTGAGCCACAGCAGCAGCCAGCTCTGCTGCATGATCATTGTGCTCATCTACATATTGCTCTTGTTTATCGGCTGCGCGGATATGAGCAATAAAACGCTTGGAGTTCGTAGGCATTCCCCCTTGCTTATACTTGTCTTTTTATTATAGCTCTCCTTTTGCCATATTTTGTGTTAGAATTTGTCGTTTCTTTTACTTTGATAAATAAAAAGAACGTCTTAACCACTTTTTATGGGAAGACATTCTTTTTACACAAATTTTCAATCCACGCTTCCCAGTGGGAAGCGACACAAGTTGTACTACTTGATGGTAAATATACGGTAAATTTCAATCCACGCTTCCCAGTGGGAAGCGACCTTACGTTAAATACTGGCTGAGTTGAAAGAAATATTTCAATCCACGCTTCCCAGTGGGAAGCGACTCGACCTTTTGACACATGATGAGTAAAGGGGGAAAGGATTTCAATCCACGCTTCCCAGTGGGAAGCGACTCTAAGGAAGGAGGAAAATAAGTGGCAAACATGGGGATTTCAATCCACGCTTCCCAGTGGGAAGCGACGCAACCATGGAGGCAAATGGTCAGGTTGATGGGATTTCAATCCACGCTTCCCAGTGGGAAGCGACTTGCGGGAATTGGTATCCGGCGTGATATAATCCATTTCAATCCACGCTTCCCAGTGGGAAGCGACTGAGGCGGGTCGAAAATGTCCTCAGTAGTGGTGCAATTTCAATCCACGCTTCCCAGTGGGAAGCGACCACACGGGCCGGAATATGAAGACCGAACTATGGAAATTTCAATCCACGCTTCCCAGTGGGAAGCGACCTCAATTCAGTGTGCAAGGGATCGACGAAGAAACAATTTCAATCCACGCTTCCCAGTGGGAAGCGACGCTCGACTCAATTACCTACGCCCCCCGATCATTCCAAATTTCAATCCACGCTTCCCAGTGGGAAGCGACATGAGCTTAGTTCAAACATTACGAGGACTAACGGAATTTCAATCCACGCTTCCCAGTGGGAAGCGACCCGGCGTTTGAATGTGTTGGATTTACTCCAAGGGAAATTTCAATCCACGCTTCCCAGTGGGAAGCGACCTAGAGTCATGCCAGCGGCTCAAATGTTATCACAATTTCAATCCACGCTTCCCAGTGGGAAGCGACGCTAATCAAATTCGCCTGAGTAAATGCACTGCGATTTCAATCCACGCTTCCCAGTGGGAAGCGACATAACTGCTCGATAATTAATTTCCCTTCGCGATCCATTTCAATCCACGCTTCCCAGTGGGAAGCGACTAATGCTTTACTGGCTAGATATATTTGTTGGCAATTTCAATCCACGCTTCCCAGTGGGAAGCGACGAATATTCAGGAAAATGAGTCTGAGGTCCTAAGATTTCAATCCACGCTTCCCAGTGGGAAGCGACAATCAGCTATGGAGCAAATGGGCATGGATAAGATTAATTTCAATCCACGCTTCCCAGTGGGAAGCGACGATCGTCGTGTACGTTGATGAGATGACTAAATTAATTTCAATCCACGCTTCCCAGTGGGAAGCGACGTCCTCAATAGCTTGAATTCTTTTTCTTTCAGCCTATTTCAATCCACGCTTCCCAGTGGGAAGCGACAGCAAAAACTAATAAAAACCATCTTATTTCAGATAGCTTTATCCTATTTTATTACCTTGCTCACCAAAAACCCAGCTCTTTCCCTAATACTCTCTACATATTTCAGCAAATTCTCACATACTTCGCGGTGCGAATCCCCAGGGATTTTATGTTCGCTTCACATTCGCACTAAAATAGTTCGTATATCCCCATTCTCCTTTTCCTGATATACCACCGACCTAAATATTAGAAAATCATAATAAGGGCAATTCCTTGCTCGATAAGTCGAACAAATTGCTCAATTTGGGCATCATCAATTACCTCTTTACCAAAAATATTACTTAAAGTGTAAGTAATACTTTTGGTAAAGTCAAGTTCTTCCAAGTTGCTCTACAATCGCCACAGCCGCTGTCTAAAGACCAAAGGCTCCACTGGAAATCAGGTCCAGATAGGGAAAACCGGGATTTTCATTGGACTGCTCTTTGCGCTTGGCAAGGAGGGAGCAGATCTCTTCGTCCAGACTCTTCAATAAAAACCCTCACCTATTTTCTAATAGAATTGCCCTGGGCTGCTGAGAGCAACCCAGGGCAATTCTATTCTATGGTCAATTCATGAATTATTAAACCCTTTTAAATAATACCGAAATAAATAATCAGCTCTTTGTCAATTGATAAATATACCTCGTTATTTTTAACCAACTGATTGTTGACTTCAAACAAAGTATCAACATCTAGAAGATTCCCATTAACTAATACTGTATAACGAATAATATTTCCCTGGGGGATAATCCGCTTGACGATTCCCTTAAGATAATAATTATTGGGAGTATGTTCAGTGTTCTCCTGCAAAGTCATCCCAATATTCTCTGGACGGATTGCATAGAAACCTTGCTTGACCTTTTCAAATGCTGTCACTTGTTGAAAAGCTTCGTGGGATAATAGATTGCAATGCCCCATGAAACTTGCGGCAAAAGTTGTTTTTGGATTTAAGTATAAATCCATTGGGGAACCAGCCTGTTCAACTTTGCCATTGTTCATTAAATAAATCCGGTCAGACATTCTCATGGCTTCTTCCTGGTCATGGGTCACAAAGACAGTTGTCATCCCTAATTCATCATGTATTTCCTTGATTTTTATCTGCAGAGCTTTCCTAAGTTTTGCATCAATAGCACTAAACGGTTCGTCTAATAGTAAGACTTTTGATTTGGTAACAATACTTCTTGCCAAGGCTACACGTTGCTTCTCACCACCGGATAATTGTCCCGGGTACTTATTTTCACTTCCCACCAGATCAACCATTTTCAGAGTGTTAGCAACCCGGCTTTTAATTTCTGCTTTGTCAAGTTTCTGCATTTTTAAACCAAAGGCAATATTTTTTGCGACTGTCATAGTCGGAAATAAACTATACTGCTGAAAAATCATACTAAGATTTCTTTCTTTGGGCAAAGCGTAAGTAATATCTCTGTTGTCTAAAAAAATCTTACCGCCATCTACTTTTTCTAAGCCCGCCAAACAGCGCAGCAATGTAGTTTTCCCACAACCGGAAGGTCCTAACAAGGTAATAAACTCACCCTGCTCAATACAAATGTTGATATTGTCTAAGACCTTTTTGCCAGCAAAGGATTTTTCAATGCTTTCAAATCTAATATAGCTCATAGTTTTTTCCATTTTTTAAAATTATTTAATTGACTTTACAAATTGCATATCAATAATTTGGTTATAAGGGATCGGTGCTTTAATTACCCCATTTTTGATACAGAAGTTTTCCACTGCTGTCTGGGATTCTTCAGAAATATAGCCGGTTTTGGTAACAGCGCCTTTTAAAATTGAGATTTTCTTAGTTAAAACATCCACATTCATTCCCTGGAATAAAGGCGAAATCAATTTAGCCACTTCTGCTGCACTATGTTCATTGATCCATTTAGTACCTTTATCCACTGCATTAACAAAACCTTGTACGGTTTTAGGATTTTTAGCGGCAAACTCGCCTGTAGCAGCAATAATTTCTCCTGAAAAGACATCTGTTTTTAAGTACTTGGCAGCATCAGCCGGGTTGGAAGTATCAACTAATACATTGACATCCATACTTTGAATTTCTACCCGGTTATCAACATTAATGTAACTGGCTTTGATTTGTCCTTTACTTAAGGCTGACATCGAAGCGCTGTAATCCAAATTAACAAAGGTAACATCTTTTTGTGGATCTAAGCCGCCTTCTTTGAGAATAGCAGAGACAAAAGAATAGGGTGCAGACCCTGGCATACCTGCAAAAATCGCTTGACCTTTGAGATCTTTGACACTTTTAATATCACTGGCACTGACAAAGCCATAAAGTCTGGTATCTAAGACGGAATAAATAATCGAAGAATCTAAACCTTCTTCTTCTGCCTTCAGAACCGGTTCCTGGGACAATAAGCAAAATTGTGAATCCCCTCCGTGCATTCCCTGGAAGGCAATCGGCCCATCTTTGTATAAGGCAAATTCCGGAGCTATTCCCTCTTCCTGAAAATAACCATTTTGATAAGCGACGTAAACTGCTGACCAGCTTAAATTTCTGAACTCTGAAATCACTACCTTGGTTAATTCCTTACCGGCTGTTTCTTTTTCTGTTGCCTTCTCTTTTGTGCCACATCCGGCCAGTAGGGTTGTGGACATAACCAATAAGAGCAGCATTGCAATAATTTTTTTCATTTCTTTTTCTCCTTTAAATTTATTTGTAATTACTTAGTGAAATCACTTGCTTTCCATACTCATAGATAAATTGGTTTCCACCTTCCAGCGCAGTGCGTATTTTTCAACTTTATCCAAACACCAATTTAATACAATGCCTACTATCAGCAAGATGGTGATACAGGACATCACTCTGCGGACCATAAAAAAAGAGGTGGCATAGGTTACCATCCAGCCAAAGCCACCGGCAGCACCCATATACTCACCAATAATGGCACCTACCATACACGCTCCTACCCCAGCCCGGATACCCGAAAGGATCCAGGGCATACTGGCTGGCAACACTACATACCACAAGGTTTGGAAGGAATTTGCGCCTAGGATATGGGCAGATTCAACCAGATTTTGTTCAATGTTTTTGATGGCATTATAAGTTGCAAAAAACACGCAAAAAAACACCATTAGACCTGCTAAAAAAACTTTTGATGTTAACCCCAGACCAAACCATAAAACATATACCGGTGCTAAAGCCAACTGGGGAATACCATTAATTGCAGTCAAAATCGGAGTAAGGATTTTTCCAAGGGTTACAAACTGACCAAATAAAACCCCTAACAAGATTCCGATAGTTGTTCCATAAAACAAACCTAAGAAGGCTTCTTTCAAAGTAATTGAGGTATGATAGGTCAAATCGCCACTTTTGGCAAAAGTAATTATGTCTTTGACAATTTCGGTGGGGTAACTGGTAAAAAACGGGTTGTACCAACGATTTTTCGCAGACCATTCCCATAAGGCGATAAATCCTAAAACCAGCAGAGTTCGAGTGGTTATAATCAATATTCTCTTTTTATCCATAAGCTTTCTGCTTAGTCAACCTCCTTCCTCTGCTTTTGCTTTTGTTTATCTTGTTCTAATTTCAAATAATATGTATAATTGAACCTTATTTCAGAACCGTCATAGCCTAACTTGGCGAGCTTTGCCTGGATAACCTTTTTGCGTTCATTCATTTCAACCGCATTGACGGTTAAACGGACGCCTTCAATTACCTTACCAAACTTTTCATAAGGAATTCCCACAGCTACTTCAGTATGTCGCCATTTTGCTAAAAATCTGGTCCCTGAACAAAACAGTGAAACATTAATCTGATTTGTCATTAAGGGGTAAGATGTGCATTCCACACAAACTGCCTGATTTCCCAACATATTAAAATTCGGCTGCAAGCCATAGACATAGGAATACCCCTGTATGACGCGCATGATCTGATAACTGTCACCCACCATCAAAACGACATCCGGATCCGACTCAAATTGTTCCAGTGGTTTAATAATGACTCCATAAGTATCTGGCGGACAATATTTCATTTGCCTGGCAACACTTGCTGCAAGTTCGGACGATTCATATAGCCCTAAGGCACAACCATCCTGACCATTATAAAAACTTTCTGGAGACGGGGTTAGGCCGAGGGCTCTCGTACTTCCTCGACACCCCGAAAATTCTTTGGTCATTTTCAAGGCTTTCCCATTTGTTGCAAGCTTAACCGCTACACAATACGCAAGTGGATAGGTCAATTCTTTAGCTTGGGCTTGCTCGAATTCAGCTTTGGACTTAACTATCTTAATCCCAACTATTTGCCTGTCTAAATCTAATACCGCATAGGCTTTTTCCACATCAGCCTTGTTAACCACACTATCTTTCTCCTAACTAATATATTAATGACTCAACTTTATTTCCCTATTATCCATACTCTTGTCCCCCTCTTAGATAGACATGTAGTTAAATACGTATCACTTTTCCCCTTTCATGGATTGTGCAAATAATCTCAGGTATTGCGGAAATCTTTCCGATCATAATTCTATCCTTGATACCGTTATAATCCAGGGAGGTCACGCACGCTCCCCACTCCTTCTCTACAACAGCTTCCGAGAGTTAGAAAGAAACTATGCATTAAGACTTTTTCCCAAATCTAAATCTTAATGACCAATAGTATCTGAGCTTATGAAATAGGTAAAGGGCATAGGATCGCCCTGCCCAATATAATCATTTAATTATCTAATTATATCATTAATTACATATGTTTTAAAGTGCCAATTAAGTAATCAAAGTCTAATATTGAATACGAGATGATCCGCTAAAACATCATGATCAATATAAAATCCCTATTCCTAATTGGAGAAAATCGGGATTGACAAAGCCATCATGGGGATGATTTAACACGGTATCAACATAAACTCGTTCGGGCTCGTTCCTCTAAAAAAAGCCGGATCCACAACCAGCCAATCTGTTCCATGGAGCCGGACGGGCTTGTCCTCAAATTCGGATACGAATCCGAATTTGAGGAAGACCCATAACGTTAACTATGTAAATGTCAAACATCGATCACTGCCTCGCCCCACCCTCTACTGAGCAATAACCAAACAGATTTCTATATTTCTTCTATCAACCCATATCCAGAATCAAACGAATCTAGGATTTCAGATAACTCAACCATATGCCGCGGCTCGCGGCATCAATGATAATGAAAATAGTGTTTAAATTTTTTGTCCCTTCCCAGGGGCCTTTTTTGGTATGTATAAATGGCTTATAGGTCGGACTAAACGAACGCGGTGGACGATTGGTAGAATCCGATCTTTGGGCGGATGAGCCCGTGCATAACTCTGCGACAGCTGCCTGTGTGGATCAATGATTGTGCTTTTTAGCACCGAAACTACAGTGCTTTTTTCGGGCAGCCATGTCCACCTATACACTTAAATGAAGGAGGTAAACGATCTGAAAGTTATTCACCCTATTTGCGCCGGAATTGATGCCCACAAAAGTTTTATGACCGTCGCTATCATCACTACCAAAAATAATGGTGTCTATCAGACCGAAGTAAAGACATTCTCAACTATGATCGATGGTATTGAAATGGCAACCAGTTGGCTTCATCAACACGACTGCCACGTTGTCGTGATTGAAAGCACCGGCAAGTACTGGATACCCGTTTTTAATCTTATGGAAGACTCTTTCGCTCTTACCCTAGCAAACCCCTACTTTACAAAAACATTTCCGGGCAACAAAACGGATCGCCGGGATGCTAAGTGGCTTGCGGAGCTACACAGGCTGGGTCTGGTTCAACCCAGTTTTATTCCCCTAAAACCTATTCGCGAAGTTAAACGTGGATATAAACTAGAAGCAGCGACTTAGCCTTACCAATGGTAAATGGTCTTATTTGAGCTATGTTTTTTGGGAGTATCCATAGCTCCTTTTTAGTGTTGCCTTTTTTAGGACACAGTGCTTAATGCAAGTATCTTGGGTATTTTCAAACTACGTCCCGCGTGTTTGCGACGCGTCTCAACTGCATTCATATTGACGAAGTGTCGAAAAAACGCTGTTATGTGCAGTAACGGCATATAAATTCATTCATTCTCGTAATTATCACTTATGCCATTTCCTTTATTCAACTTACCTAACTGTAGAAATTTTCTTGATACTAGTATTGAAAAAACTATCCAAGGAATGAGTGAAGCAAGTGAGAAAACAAGTCCAATAGTTCCTGCGGTCGAAGGAATCATCATTAATAATCCTGAAGATAACCCGATTGCTGCATTCTTCTTACTGTAAATTGAACTTTTAAGCATTACACACGAAATAATTATTAAAGATATACCGTTTAAAATATAATATATGTCAAACGCGGTTCCTTTCCAACTAGAAAGCATCGTTTGACCAGCAGACAGATATATGGTTTTAGTAGTTTCTGAAATAGCCCCGTAGTAAAGACTACTTATCGATAACATTTCAAAAGCTTTATTTGATGATAAATAAGCTGATATACCAGAAGCCCTAGTAAAAGTGCAATTATCATAAGGCTTTCATTCTTTTGTTTAAGTGAAAAATAGAGAGCAAGATACATAGTAGCAACAATAACATTGTTAATTACATAAAGTAAATCAAGATGAATTAAACCTAATATCCAATTATTATGGAATAATTCAAACCAGCTTTCAATAGAAGCCGGGACAGGAAAAATTGTAAAAATTACTATCTGTATAGGAATGATGATAAGCATGATTATTGTTGCATAACCTGCTATTTTGTACAGGCTTCCCCATCTTTCTGGATTAGCTTCATCTAATAGGCTCCTATTGATCTCATTCATGAAATACAACCTCCAAAAAATATCTCTTTTTCTATAATAAGACCCAGTTATTGCACATAACGTTCCGAGGGTTTGCGACGTCGGGTTACTACTTTCATATTCTCTCCGATGTCGCAAACCCTCCGTTAGACGAAACCGCCTTGCATGCGGTTTTTAATAGAAGGAGAAAAGCGATGAGACAGTGGAAGATAGGAATATTACTATTTAATGAGGTTGAAGTATTAGACTTTGCAGGACCATTCGAGGTATTTTCCATTACGAATTACCCAGAATCCAACGTTAAACCATTTGAAGTTAAAACTGTTGCTCAAACAAAAGAAACAGTCCGAGCACGCAATGGACTTAAAGTTGTACCGGATTATTGCTTTGCGGATAATCCTAACTTCGACATCTTGGTTATCCCTGGTGGATACGGTGCAGAAGAGATTGAAATTCATAATGATGATGTTGTTGGATGGATAAAAGACCAAATGAATAAGGTTACATTAATGACATCTGTATGCACTGGCGCATTCTTGCTAGCTAAAGCGGGTTTGTTAGACGGTAAAAGAGCCACAACTCACTGGATGGATATTGATAGGTTAGAGCGGGAATTCGAAAAGGTTGAAGTGGAACGAGGCGTTAAGTACGTTGACGAGGGTTCAATAATTACAGCTGGCGGGATCTCAGCTGGAATTAATATGTCCTTTTTTATGATTCTAAAACTTCTAGGAGAAGAGATCGCTCGGACAACTGCCAAGAGAATGGAGTACGATATCTGTTTTTAGTTTTTAGGGAACGGGCGGCTTCGTCTAACAGTGAATTTGCAAAATCTGAGAGAAGATGAAAGTAATAACCAAACTTCGCAAATTCACAGGACGTTAGGCGGCGGGCCATGCCCCGAAATTCAGAGACGACCATGGACGGGAGTCCCTTAAACGTTCCCCCATCGAACTATATTGATGCACTAAATTAAGAAGAATGCGAACTACACTTAAATTTTGAGCAACATAAATTTATGCCCGCTATAAATAAAGAGGAAATTCTAATGGTACTTTCTGAACTTCATGATGGAGTACAATAGGGTCTGAAATCAGGCAATATTTATTATCTTCTGGGTAAGTAACAGCTATATGAGGATTTGAGCCTGCAAAGCTATGGATTGACTTAATATTTTCCCAATAGGATACCATGAAAAAATGTTCAAATTCACCTTGCGATAAGCTATAAATATAAGCTCCCTTATTTCCAGATAATGCTTTTGCTTCTGCAATACCTGTATTTTTCAAATAATTTTGAAAAGCTTCTGCTTTTTCAATCGGAACTATTCCATGCCAAGTCCGTGTAGTGGCAATCTTCAAAAGCAACATTCAAAATTTATCCTCTGTCCATTCCAGAAAGTTTGTACAATTCCTCAAATATATGTCCGTCGTTAAAATCCTCTACCCCAATATCCCTTAACAAAAGAATTAAACCAAAAGCCCATAAATCATCGTTTTCTGATAATACTCTTTTCGCAGCTTCCTCTATATATGGCATTAATTCATTTGAATCCATGCTTTTCAATATTTCCCTAATTGTATTTACTCCTGGCCAATTAACATCTTGAAACCATTCCATTAAATATGGGATTATTGGTTTAATCCGCGGGTAGCCAATTGACTTTAAAACTATAGCGGCATTATGCCAGCAAAATTTATGATTAAGTTCACTCAGTTGAACCAAATAAACAAGATCTAACTCTTCAATTTCTTGTAATTTTTCTATTGCTTTCTTTTGAACCTCTTCAGGTTTGCTCCAATCCAAATCCCGGATTAATTCTTTGATATTAACCATTCCAACCCCATACTTTCACTCCGAAATTGCCATTACACATAACGTCCCGCGTATTCCCGAAGTCTGGTTATTTCATTCATATTATCTCAGATTTTGGGAATACGCTGTTATCTGATGACGCAGCAAAGACATACCCAAATTTACTTAGATTCGGAATGAACACTTTTATCCAAGTCGCTCATTGTTACATAAATCATTTCAACCATTATGTTTCTTCAACTCTTCCAAAGGATAAAAGGTTCCCCGCCATTCGATACCGCCTCGACTTAGTGTCTTAACAGTAGAGTTAATTACTATTCCAATGTAAACCAAAGCTGATATAGGGTGAAACAAAACGTAAAAGCGAGAGGTATCGATATATTTCGCTAAGTAACTATAGACAGCAAACACTGTGAGGACAGAAAAGCCGCACAATGTTCTTGCCCAAATTGATCCAAAGAATAAACCGACAAATGGGTAAACATGTAGTAATAGCATCGAAAAGCATGATCCCATTGCAACTAAAACACTGTAATTCACACCAGCAAATTGATTCTTTTCAAGTCCTTTGAAAGTGGCTGAGATGTTCTCATACCCTCTTACGGTAATAAATTGCTTACTAAACCCGAAGCCCTGTTTGTATCCCTTCTGTATTACTAATTTACCTAAAGACATGTCATCAACTGGTTGCAAAGGGATTGCTTCGTAACCACCAATTTCTTGGTATACGGATCTTTTTATTAAGTTAAATGCCCCTATTCCTACGCTCTTGCCAAATATCGCAAGAAATGTAATTGCTAACATAACATAGGCAGTAAGAGCATTTCCCAAAATACTTTTTACTAAAAAATTTGGAGCTATTGTTAAGTGATCAAGTGTATGCTCAGAAGCATAACTAACAGCTTTCTTTAAGCTATCGGGGGAAAACATTATATCGGCATCAGTCAAAAGTAGCCACTCACCCGTAGCTTCCTTCACACCTTGGTAAACAGCATGATTTTTACCTAACCAGTTTGGAGGTAAATCAAAAATTGTTATAACTTTCAGTTGAGGATATTTTACTTTAAGATCCTCCAGAATCGCCCCTGTTTGATCAGTCGAGCGATCATTCACTAATACTATCTCTAAACTAGGGTAGTCTTGGCTAATTAACTGTGTAACTGCCTGTTCAATGGATTCTTCTTCATTACAAGCCGGAATTATTACAGATAATGGCGGATAAATAGTGTGATTGTTAGAATTATCGTTTTTCCAAAATACTGGTAATTTCTTCATATATCTAAACCAAATTAAACCCATACCTAGCCACATTACAAAGACGATTAAAGCCAATACTCCAAATAGATCATTCATAACTTTCTCTCCTCCCCCGTTTTAGACTCCTCTTTGAATAATAAACCTCAGCGATTAAACCCCAGGTAGTCCACTCTTATATATTCCTAGCGGTTTCAGATAACGTGTCGCGTGTTCCCGAAGTCTGATTACTACTTTCACACAATCTCAGATTTTGGGAACACGTTGTTATCGGAAGTGTTCCCGTTTCTCTAACCCAAGACTAAATCACTTCATTATGCATAATAATACTATCATAACAATTGTTCCAATTGATGAAGGGTGGTACAATATGGATATAGATAGTAACAATATCGAAAGGGATGATCCTATGGCCTTAGCTAAAGCACCTAATAGTAATCTTCAACAAAACACTGCTAATGAGCATAACCAAAAAATCACAAAGGCTATTAAGGAAGTTACTTCTAAACACTCAAAACTACTCAAAAAATTGGCTGAGTAATTATGGAAGATATCGAACTATTATGTATTGATGATATTCTTATTATTCACAAAGAAGCAATTGAAATGTTCGGTGGAAGCTCCGAATATTATCAGGATTCCATAACAAGGGTTAAAAGCATAATAGACCAACAATACCCTCACTTCGATTACGATAAATATCCAACACCTTTTAAGAAAGCCTCCATGCTTTGGTATTTTCTTACCAAGAATCATTGTTTCGTCGATGGAAATAAAAGAGTTGGATTTTATGCTGCGACTGTCCTTCTGAAAATAAACGGCTATTCCGATCTAATCGATGACGATGAAGCATATGAAAAAGCTATTGAAATAACGTGTTTGCACTTAACCGGCGAAGACTTAGACCAATATATAATTGAGCTATCAACATGGCTGGAAAAAAGATTTACTGATTAACGCAGATCCTTAGAGATCTGCTTTTGATTTTTCAAGACCCCTTATATTTACATGCAAGGAACATTTCCGATAACGTCCCGCAAATTACCGAAGTCTGGTTACTACATTCATGTACTCCCATATTTTGGTAATTTGCTGTTATGTGAAGTTTCACCTCTTAATGCAAGCTGATAAATTCTATTGAATTAGCTTATTGTAGTTGATTTATGTAATCTTTAATATTTGTAAGCAGTCAAGTAAAACCAGCAACTTTTCGCCACAAACCATACAACATTTTATTTCTGGGTTATAGTCTTCCTATGTTGGAGTCTGTAGCTGTTGCCCGTCATATTTAAAATCTCGCAGTGGTGGATAAGACGGTCTAAAATCGCAGTTGTAATTGTTGCATCCCCTAAAAAGTCAACCCATTCATCGAATCCTTTGTTTGAGGTAATAATCAGTGATGTTTTCTCGGACATTGAGGACACGAAACCGAAGAATAGGTTGGCTTCTATTGTAGAAAGTGGCATGAAGCCAACTTCATCAATAATAACCAGTGCTGCCGAGTTGAGTATTTTTATTCGTCTCTTACTGGCGGTCGAGATTTGCGAGGTTTTTAGTGTAATTATGAGTTCATCCAAGGTCGTAAAAGCTACGGCATAACCTAGGTTTAAAGCCTGGACCGCTAAGGATAAAGCCAAATGCGTTTTTCCGATACCAGGGGGGCCCAGAAAACAAATGTTGAACGCTTGCTCAACCCAAGTCATATCGGACAATCTTAGCATCTGTTCCTTAGATACGCTGCGTTGGAATCCGAAGTCGAAGGTTTCCAGGGTTTTTTCGGCGGGTAGATTTGCTCTTCTTCTGCGAATTAGATTTTGCTTTTCGGTCCGAAGACGTTGTTGCTCTGAAAGGAAAACCTCAACGCTTTCGAGAGGCGTGAGATTATTCTTTTTAGCATATAGGTTTTCTAAATCAACAGGGACCAAATGCAGTCCCGATACTAATGCATTGACACGTTCAATCCGTTCATTCATGGTTGCCACCTGCCTTTGCATACACATCCAAAGAGCGTTTCTCTGTAGTTACATGGTACTTGTTGTTGCTAACCGGAATAGCATTCAGGACGATTACTTGTTTTGGTTTAGCACTGTGCTCTAAAAAATCCTTTACATACGTTATTCCGAAGAGTTTGCTCACCTCACAATATTTGATGGCATTTAGTACGTCATCAATTCCATATTTATCGCATAATGTTTGCAGCAACCGGAACTGATCACGGGCATAGCGTGCTTTTTCTGTTCGAATTGTCTGCAGAAAATCGGTTGCCTTGAATAATAACAGCTTATCAACAGTAGTTTGAGCTTTATCCATCGAGTCTGTAATATCTCTGGAATGACTGGTGCTCTTAATTAATTGACCTCTGCCGGTTGAGATGGGATGTTCACAGATAAATTCACCGAATACGGTCATAATCGTCAATTTTTCATTCTTCGCTTCAATGCTGACCTCTTTTTGGTTGTTGTATGTACCGAGAGGTAAAGAGTACCGATTGCTGTCGTAGACGATCGTGTTATCTTTCCGAACATTTCTGCAGATGGTTACATCACCATTTAATCGGATGTCCAGCAGAGGTCTTAGGTGTTCACGTTCATCTTCAAACACCTTGGCTGGTATCTTTTTGGTAGTGCCGTGAATTTTCGCATTACCGGTTCTATCCAACCATTTTAGGAACGAACTGTTGAGAACTTCCTCATCAGCAAAAAGTCTGTTTTCAAGGAAATTATACTTGATGAATTTAACCACATTCTCGATCTTACCTTTGCTTTCCGGATCAGCTGCGCGGCAGAGGTATACTTTTAAATTGCATTCTTGCCGGAACTTCTCAAACTCAAAGGTATGAATAATATCTCCATAGTTTTCTGAAACGCTGACGATACTATCCTGATCAAATACCATTTCTAGCGGCATCCCACCTATATATCTAAAGCACTGATGACAGCTTGAAACCAGATCGCTTGTTGTGAATGGCCGAGTTTGAAAGAATGCCCATTTGTAACGTGCATGAGCGAGTACAAAGGCTGCAAAGCGAATCTTTACACGCTGCCCATCAATGGATTGCATCCACTTTTCACCAAAGTCCACCTGTAACTGCTGCCCCATTGGGAGCTCTTCTACAGCCTCATAATCTCTGGGATGATTGGATTTTTTAAGATTATATTCCTCTCGTAACCCTTTGACATAACGGCTGACCGTTCGTTCCTTGATATCCTCTTTGTAATGCTCCTTGAGCCAATCGCATACTTGTGCGGCTGTCATTGTTGGGTATTGTTTCAACCAGCTGATGATAATTTCCTCATATTTTGAAAGTAGCAGTTCTCGGTTAATGCTATACAGCTGTTTGGCGAATTCATCCGCTGTCATGTTCCAATATCTTGTTACGGTTTCCCGATTTATGTTCAGCTGCTTGGCAGCCCGAGATCGAGTGAATCCAATCTCTTTAAGTTGCTGTATCTGTTTATACATCTTAAATCCTTTCATTCTAACAGCTCCTGACCTCTTTGCTAGCCCCTATTCTAACAAAGTCAGATAGCTGTATTTGATTTAAGTTGTATGGTTATTGGCAAAATGTTGTATGGTTTGTGGCAGAAACTTGTATGCTTTCATTGGCGTAAATGTGTATGGTTTAGTTTACCATTCACAATATTCTTGACATCATTTGGTTCAATCCTAATCTTGAATTTTCTCTTTCCTTTTCTATTTAGAATAAGCGTATTAGATTTGATTTCATAATTTGTTATTTGGCTATCAGGTAGAAAGAACGGGAAAGATGGAACCGATATACCTTTTATACCTATATAAATTTTTGATGTGAAAAATATAATCAAGAAACATACTGTTCCCAATATATTTGATATCAAACCATATACGGATAAGTCCGATAAATAGCCTTGGTAGTGAAATGCAATATAGAGTCCTTTGATTCCTTGATATAGAATAAGTATACTAATAATTAAATAGAAATATCTAATCCTCGATAAAGATGCCTTACCAATTAATTCACCAACCATCCTCTTTCTCACGAAAAGAAAAATTATAGCCATCAAAGATATAACCCCAAGAATAATTTGACTACTATAATTAAGATCCAAAAGGCATAACCTCCTCAATAATTTCTTTTTTATCTAACCAGATATGATGTAAAACCATCCTGCTACCTTAACTATATTCTATGACCCTAAGAATTTTCTCCGAAATGAAATTTCACATAACGATGGATTACCGACATGTGTCGTATATCCTCTAATTTCATAGGAGTGTATCCGACACATGTCGGTAATACTCCCTGTAGATGCATGACTTATAATGATAATTTTACAAATGAATTCATCTATAATCTAATCTTCTAATTTCCAACTTCACATTATAGATAAAATCCCTTCCTTCCGCTGAAAACCAGTCGGGAAAGGAATTTATTTTTCCGTTCAAAAAGCATATAAATTTTCTAACAATATCTGCTTGTATAGCCAATGTCCATGATAATTGCTTTAAGAGCAATCGTATAAAACAACTTCTCAAGTTGTATAGATAAGGTGCTGTGTTAGAAAATGATCTTTGTCATTTACCTCAAACTATCTTAACTTCATTATAACTCACCCACCTCCCACATTTTACAAAAAATTAAATATTTTCTTAAGAATCCATCTCTAGAATACTTAACCCCCCCACAAAAAAAGAGCGCCCCCCTCCAGGTTTCTCCAAACCCAAAGCGGCGCGCCCCCCTAACATCCTACCGGACAATCCCCCGATTAACAAAATCCTGCTTAAGCACCTCCAGGCGCCGGGCTCCATCCTGGCGCTTCTGCCTCATTTCATCCTGAATGGCTTTCGTTTCCTCAATCCCTTTGACAATAGTCTGCCAGGACTGCTCTAGGGTTTCGATACTTACGGAGCTGCCCGAGGCCAGCTTAGCCACCATTTTCGACTGCAGGGCGGTATTTTGCGCATTTCTCAGCAATAATTCATTAGTCTTTTCATCCAAAGCGCTCATGGCCTTAGCCTGCACGGACTGGCGCTTGAGCATAATAGCCTGGACCAAACACTGCTTAAAGATAGGTAAGGTGATAACAAAGGCTGAGTTGATTTTGCGAATCAGGTTATAGTTGCCGTATTCAATGGATTTAATGGTAGGCATACTTTGCACCGCCACATTTTCAGCCAGCTGCAGATCATAAATCCGCTGCTCCATAATCTCCTGAACCTGGAGCAAATTATTGACCTGCACCTGGTCCACTTGATTTCCGGTCTGGTTGGCTTTGGCCTGAGCCGCAGGCAGGATGTTGGTTTTGAGCTCTTCCAGGACCACCTGACCGGCATAGATATACTGACCCAACTGCTCATAGTAAACGATATTGCGGTTGAACATCTCATCCAGGTTCTGGTTGGCCTTATTGATTTCCGCCTCATATTGCTTGAGGGTGACAAAAACCTTATCTACCTCATCCCCCATGGAGTTGTACTTCTTAAACAGGGCCTCCACGGTGTTCTTGGCTTTGGAAAACATCTTCTCGAAAAATCCCGGCTGCTTTTCCTCAAAATCCTTAATATCGAACTTCTCCATGATTTTGTTAAGCTGGAGCAGCAGTTCTCCTGAATCCTCAACTTTAGTGGTTTGCATGGATTGCAGGATGGCATCGGAGAACCTGGAGACTTCTTCCGCCGTGTTCTTGCCGAAGGACATAATCGAGCCCACATCTTCAATATTAATCTGGCGGACGATGCTGCGCACTTCAGGGCCGTCCTTCACCTTAGTCATCACTTCATTTTTCTGTTTTTCCAAGTCGAAAACCGGTTCAGGCTGAGGAACTAAACTCTTATCCTCCGTTAACTGCGTGTTAAAACCTTGAATTTCCATTATTCATTCCTCCTCAAATTGTGATGTTAGTGGCGCTTAAAAAAGCGAGATAATAATCCCAGTTTTGTAGAATGGTCTGAAAGGTTATTTAAACTAGGCAGAAGCAAATCATATTTAACCAAAGGCAGCTGGTGCATGTCAAAAAGGCTTTCCTTGAGAAATTGCTCCAGGGTCTGGTAATTCGTAGGGGTAAAGACCAGGATATCCAGACCGATGAGATTGAAATAAGCCAGCAAAATACTGTCGCTTTCATTAAAGGTGTTTTTGTGATTGTCATAGGCGATAAGCTTGGGAATTTCCTGAGGATAATCAAAGACTTCAATCAATTTCAGAAGATCATCGTCCATGGTTAAAATGGTCATCAGGATCTTGAGCTTCAATTTATCGTCCACAGGTTTTAAGAAAACCCCTGATCGGAACAGTTCATTGATTTTGGCGATTAAAAAATGCTGCAGGGAAGCTTTGAGATAGCCAAACTTGTAGTGCCGGTCTCTGACCACCTTCTCTTCATCCACGAAGCCCTCTTTGTCCAGTAAATAATTGGTTTGATAGAGTTCTTGCTTAGTATACCTGATTTCCGTAAAAGGCAGGGTGGCGATGAGCTTAGTATTCGGGGCCGAGGCTAAAACCTTTAAATCCTGCCAGTAATCGTCCAAGTCCTCGGCTGCGCCGTTAATTTTGGCAAAAAGATTGGGCACATAGACTTTGTGATTCTGGACTTTAAATTCCGGCCGCAGCTTGGCCGGCTCCTGCCAAAGGATCTTCAATTCGTCATAGGTGGTCTTTAAGGTGATGGGCTGGGTTCCGTAGCTTTCAAACTGCCAGGGCTTAAATAAACCCACATCCTCGCTGTAAATCACCTCTTCGATTTCCCGGGAGGCGTTATAGGCAATGGTGCTTTTGCGGATTAACCGTTCTCCTTGAGGAAACGCTTCCAAGGGCAGGCTGTGCTTATTTCTGACCAGGTGGGTTAACACGCTGCCCTCGTCAAAGCTCTGCCAGGGTTGATCCCCTTCTTCATCGGAATGAACGAAGAGCACATCGCCGCCTAGCCAGTAAAAGAAGGTCAGCAAATAAATCTCATGAGCTTTAATGTTGCCGTAGAAGAGAATCTTGGGATTCTCCTCGTAATTGTGTTCCAGGATAGGCCGGGAAATCAACTTAGGCAGGTAGCGCCCCAGCCAGCTGATCATTTTCAAGGCAAAATTCAAAACCATGGAGACACTGCAGTTCTCGTGTTTTTCCACAAAGAGGTTGACAATGTCGGCAAAGGCTTTGCGGATGGTATTATCGTAAAGAGCCTGGCCCGTCCTGGGCAGGACCTGAGCCAGGAGAGCCTGCTCAATAATCTCAACATGATTTTGGAAGGAATAGCGTTTAAACTTATCGGGAATGGCAGAACTCTCCCGGGTAGAGGGAGCTGGAATACCTGTCTCAAATTTATAATAAGAACCCCTGGCGGCCAGGGCCTTGTCCATGTTGTACAGGTTATTGAAGTATTCTGCCTCCCAATCATCCAGGGATTCGGGAACTCCGATATACCTCACAAAAAAGGTGGGCAGGATTGGGAAAGGCTTGCCGACAAAGCCGCTGCGTTCCTTAACGGGAACCAGGATTTCCTGGAGAATATTCTCCGTTCTCTTTAATTTCACGACAACCACTTCATCGCTGAGCAAGGAACTGCTCACAGCCTCGGGCACTTTCCTTGGCGGTTCCGGTTGTCTGCTCCCCTGCTGAACCGGGGTCTGACCGGGTCTCAGGCTTTCCTTGGCGCTTGGTCTGGGAAAATCCCCTACAGGAAGCTCTTGAGGATAGCGGATCACCCGTGAATATTCATTGAACTTATCAATATTGTTAAACTTGTCTTTGAAGGAAGTGTTGAATACCAGCACATCCCAGCCCAACAGGCTCATGAGGATCAGGAAATAAACCTCATGCTTGCCGGGACTTCCCCAGTAGATGATTTTCGGATTATGGCCGGATTGTTTAGGGGTTTGTCTGCCATAGTCGCCAAACCATATCAATAGTTTGGTGACAAAGTTTTCGATAATGCTTAAATTAAGACCTTTTTCGTTGGCTACATAAAGATTAAGGATGATCCCCCAGGCATCCTTGATCTTCCGGTTAACCTGGCTGTCCGAACTTAAGGAAAAGTACCCATGGGATTCCAGGACATTTAACAGGGCACCATTGCTGAAATCCTTAAGGGGCATGGGTTCCAGAAGTTTACGGATTCGCTGGATGACTGCAGCGTCTGTGCTCACGGGAATACTTTTATTGAAGAAGGTATAATTCCCCAGTCCCTTTAACTGCCTGTCCAGGGCAGCGATATCTGCGAAGTACCTTTCATCCCCTCGGCAGCCAATCACTCTATAACAATAAACATAAGGATTAACTCCTCTGTCACTCAAAGGAGTAAGAATATCCTTAAATATATCATTAGCTTCTTTTAAGTTTGTTTTCTTGTCCCTGCTGCTCTCCGTACCTGCTCACTCCTTTATTATTCCCAGGACTCCCATACTTCAGGTGCATAGCCTACCGTGGCCTGTTTGCCGTTACGCACGATGGGAGTTCTCAAGAGACCGGGATTGTTTAAGAGCAATTCTTCCTGAAGATTCGGGGAAATTATGCGATCCATATTTAAACGCTTGTATTCTTTAGCCTGAGGATTAATCAGGTTTTTTAATCCTACAGCGTTTTTAACACTCTGGAGCTCTCCCTTGCTTAAGCTGCGGATGGAGAAATCCACGTATTGATAGTTTATCCTGCGCTCTTTAAAGTATCGTTCCGCTTTCTTGGTATCAAAACATTTCTTGACTCCGAAGATTTGAATATTCATCCTTTAGACGTCTGCTCCTTAATGAATGATATAATTTAATTATGACTAAATTTTTTCCATGTGATACTTCCATTTTCTATATTATTCTACAATAAGACAGGAATCCCTTCATAATCGCCAGATAATGGCGCAATGAATAAACAAACGCCCCTAACCGCTATGGCTAGGGGCATTTGCAGCGTTTTAGTATCTTATTTCAGATCAATAATTGCCACGGTGCACCTGGAAACACAAATGAGTCTTTCCTCATCATCACTGATTTTAATATCCCAAACCATCGTCCTTCTCCCTTTATGTAAGGGAACCGCCACAGCCCTAACCAGGCCCTCGCTTATTCCCCGCAGGTGATTAGCGTTTATTTCCAATCCTACGGCCTGCTGGTGATCCCGGTCTATCAAATTGTACGTGCCCACACTGGCCACAGTTTCTGCCAAGGCAACAGAGGCTCCTCCATGAAGCCTTCCAAAGGGCTGCCTGGTAGCGCCCATGACAGGCATTGTCGCCACAACCCGGTCTTCCTCCAGTTCAACAATTTCGATACCCAAGGTCTCCATTAAAGTATCTTTTAGAATCTTTCCTGAAACCATTAGACCCTTAAGCCTCCCTCTATTAATTCCTGAAAATAAATCAAGATTTATATTTTCTTTATTCTTACTAAATTAGGCCCTTCTATTATATGATTTACGACCAAGTGCTTCAATAACCTATTTTGTCCCCTTTCTTTATAACTCAACTTTCGAGTAAATCATTAATCCATCATTTTTTGTTTGCTTTCTACGTAAGCACTTAACTTGTAATAACCCCATGTTGCTACTAAATACCAAATAATAAAATCAATCAAGTGGATATAAAACCTACCTAAAACGGAATAAAACACGCCCAAATCCTGAATAAGACCAGCATATAAAATGCTGAAAACAATTGCTGCAGTTACATATACATAAAGCAATAGCTTTTGTTTTGGCAAAAAGTAAAAATACATAATAAAGAAAAGAGCCCAGTCAAGAGGAGTAAATATAGTTATTCCATGATACCCAAGAGGCCCGAAATTGGTCCAGCCAAAAAATCCGGTAAGACCTCCATAAATAAGCATCAAAAAGTCCATACCTGCACCAAAGATAATTCCGTAAATAGACAATCGACGTATTTCTTCTTTAGGAACAGTCAAAATAAGAATTAATCCAAAAAAAGCAGTTAATATAAGATAAATAAAATATCGCGGCATCCAATTCCTCCAGTAATCTGTTACTGACTTTATAAGTTATTATTGTATATTTTTTGTTAAATGGATGATTATTTATTCATATTTTTTGAGAGACTGCCCGAATCGGCAAAATTTAATCTATATAGTAACAGCGAGACTATTTAACCCTAATAATTCTCATCAAAAAGACAGTTTATTTAAGCCAGAAGGGGGCGTAACGAAACTTTTGTTTCGATTACGCCCCCTCATTTATTTTATATACTCAACTTTCGCACAGAGACTCTGCTCGGCCGCTTTCTAATTAAGCTGTACAAATTACGGCCTTGGAAAACTAACTGAAAAATGATTTGGAAGACAGCGAAACTCGAGACCCCATAAGACTTGCGGATTCCTGTTGTCATAAGAAGTTGACTCAATCAAGGCTCTCAATTAATTTCCGATCATAGCCACATGTGAGTAAATAATCAATCAACCTGTTTTTTAATTCCATGGACATTTCAGGCTGGCAATAACCAGCCAGCATCTTGTCCATCTTAATTCTAATATTATCCATCAGCTTTTGATCAGGATCCCCCGTTACCGCGCCTCGTAAGCTAACATCAGGCAGAAAGGGCTCTTTCCTGAAATGTTTCATGGTATGGTCTGTGGTTAAAAACTGCCCTGCCGGGCCTACCTCATTAATAACATCTACTGCCAGTGTTTGGGTGTCTACCTTTACTCCGTTAACATAACGTTTAACCATCCCGATAATTTCCAAGTCAACAATAAATTTCTCATAGCACATCGCGTTATAGCTATCCATAATACCGGCACTTTGAAAGATCAGATTTGTTTTCGCCGAGTAGCTGGCCAGTAAGGTTAACATGCTCTCAAACCCTGCTTGGACTGACAAAGTCTTCGCATCCGTCAGCGAACCGCCGCCCCGGCAAGGAAGCCCATAGCACTTAGCCAAACGAGCGGCGTACTGGTAGGCTAAAGCTCCTTCAGGTGCACCTATGGCAATACTTCCTGTCCTCATGTCGGAGGTGGTTGATTGGGAACCGTAAACTACTGGGGTGCCTTCATTAATCATTTGAGCGACTGCAATCCCTGCCAGTACCTCAGCATTAGTCAAGGCAATTGCAGCTGCAAGAGTCACAGGTGCTGTTGTTCCGGCCATGGAAGCGGCAGCAATAACTACAGGTTGTTTGTATCTATTAAACACCATCATTGTTTCCAACATCTTTGTATCAAACTGCAGAGGGGTATTCGTGTTGACAATTGCCATACTTCTTGGCTTTTCCGCCAGAGCTTTCTTGCCGCCAAACACTATTCCCAGCATATCCATCAATTGTTCGACTTCCTCAGCGTTACCCGTACCTGTAACAATCGCCTTATCCGAATAGAGCAAGGTTGCATAAAGCAGCAAGGGAATTGTTGACTGGCCGATATCAGTAGGCTGAACAACACCGCCGCCATTTGCCTTGTAAAGGCTGGACTGGTGATAAAGCTTTAGAAATTTGACATAGTCACTCATTGAAGCGTCACGTTTCTTCCCATTAACTTCACAAACGAAAGGTGATCCTGACGCTGGGCAAACTTCAACGTTGTCACCACCAACTTCAAAATCATAATTTTGATTTCTTGCATACATTTTGAATTTGCCAGGAGCTTTACTAACCCATTCCATAACCTGTTCACGAGTAAAGAAAGCAGTGCGGCCTTCAGTACGGATGCCCTTTTGCTGCATAATTTCTATGACTTTAGGATGATGAAAGATCATACCTGTTTGTTCCAAAATCACCATCGATGCTTCATGGATTCCCCTCAGATCCTTGTCCATTTTCCCCAATTCAATCACTTGAGAACCCTCCAATACATGATTTGGTATAACTCACTGCAACCATATATTATCTAGCGTAAGATATAAACCATTGTACACTAAATCCTGTAAGTATTGTCTATATCCTATCAATTTGCTAATCAATGTGCTAGTGCTATTCAAATTTGGCATACCATTTTTTTAGTTCCATGAGGATAACCCGATCCAGTTGGGGAACCTGATGATTATCCATTATATTTATAATCTTATCTTTGACTCTTCCTTTGACTTGAGATTCGTTGCTGTTCTGCATATTCCGGCTAAATAGGTCTGGATACCATACTTTCCTGAAATTTCGCAAAGTGTGTATATTCGTCAGATAATGCCCTCCCGGTCCTGCTTCCTTAATGACATCTAAGGCTAGTTCCTCCCCATTGACCTCAACACCTTGAGTATAGTGTTTTAATCCCTCGATTATCTCATCAGCCAATACCACTAATTCCGGTGAGACACTATTGCAGTGGTCCATAATTCCAACATCATGAACAATATGGGCTTTACTCAGCATTGCAGAAAAAAGCTCCATAGTCGTTTCGGTTACTGCCTGTTCGTCCAATACTTTGGCATCCGTACATCCAGCTGTTCCAAAAAACGGTATCCCATAATACCCAGCTAAATCGGAGGAAGCGGCTACTAACAAATGAAACTCAGGTGCCCCATAACTGCCGATAGTTGTCCGCATATCGAAAACCGAAGGCATAGAACCGTAAATGAAGGGAGCTCCTTCGCAAACCAGCTGAGTAATAACCAGCCCTATTAACATATCGGCGTTACACTGAGCTAACGTTGCTGCAAAGCTCATGGGAGACGTTCCGCCCATCATACAATAGGGCATATAAACCACCGGAATCCGGTTCTCCGCGCTGATATACAGCTTTTCTGTACTCTCCTGGGGATGTGCAAGAGGCGGAATTGGATCACATAGGTAACTAATAAAGGGCTTTTCTTGAAGCCGCTGTAACCCCCCGGCCACAATGGCAGCAATCTCGATGATATCCTTTAAGGATTCAATATCATTGGTAGAAAAATTAATGGTTTTACTAAAATTAGTAACCGTTTCCAAAAAGGTAATTTGAGACTGTACTTCCGGTCTTACATCCGCAGACATCCCCACTGACAAAACAAAGTGAATGTTGGGCAGGAAGTCGGCTATTTTACACATCATAGCCGTGTCTTTTCTGAGAAATTTGCGAACACTTCCCGACAACGGATCAACTATCTCCAATTGATCGGCATGGGTGCCAAAGTAAACCGGATTATCCTGGTCTATCTTCATGGAAAGCTCGCCATCCCGTGTATAAAGAAGCAATTCCTTAGGGACGCTTTTCAGGGCCTTTTCCACAAGCCCCCGGGGAATCCTGGTCAACCCGTCGCTGGTTGTTTCAGCGCCATTGTCCTGCAGCAGCTTAAGCGCCCTTGTGCCTCCAATTTTCATGCCCACGTTTTCCATCAGATACAGGCTGGCCTCATGAATTTGCTCCACCTTTTCCTGGTCGAGTATGGTCAACGACAAATTACGTTTTATTGATGGGCCCATTTTCTTCCCCCCTTTGAGTGGTCACCGACAGCTTTAGCGGCATGGGGGGCTACTCAAACTTCGCAAACCATTTTTCAAGTTCCCTGAGAATAGCCTGATCCAATTGAGGAACCTGATGATTCTCCATTATATTTTTAATCTTATCTTTGACTCTTCCCTTGACTTGAGATTCGTTACTGTTCTGCATATCCCGGCTAAAAAGGTCCGGATACCATACTTTCCTGAAGTTACTTAAAGTGTGCATATTCGTCAGATAATGCCCTCCCGGTCCTACCTCCTTAATGACTTCTAGGGCTAGCTCCTCCCCATTGACCTCAACACCTTGAGTATAGTGTTTTAATCCCTCGATTATCTCATCAGCCAACACCACTAATTCCGGGGAAACACTGTTGCAGTGGTCCATTACTCCAATATCATGGATTATATGGGCTTTGCTGAGCATTGTAGAAAAAAGCTCCATTGTCGTTTCGGTTACCGCCTGTTCGTCCAATACTTTGGCATCCGTGCATCCGGCTGTTCCAAAAAAGGGTATCCCATAATACGCCGCTAATTCGGAGGAAGCAGCTACTAACAAATGAAACTCAGGTGCCCCATAACTGCCGATAGTTGTCCGCATATCGAAAACCGAAGGCATGGAACCGTAAATGAAGGGAGCTCCTTCAGAAACCAGCTGGGTAATAACCAGCCCTGTTAACATATCGGCGTTACACTGGGCTAACGTCCCCGCAAAGCTCATGGGAGAGGTTCCGCCCATCATACAATAGGGCATATAGACCACCGGAATACGATTCTCCGCGCTGATATACAGCTTTTCTGTACTCTCCTGGGGATGGACAAGAGGCGGAATCGGCTCGCAATAGTTAAAAATAAAGGGCTTTTCTTGAAGCCGCTGTAACCCCCCGGCCACAATGGCAGCGATCCCGATGATATCCTTTAAGGATTCAATATCATTGGTAGAAAAATTAATGGTTTTACTAAAATTAGTGACCGTCTCCAAAAAGGTGATTTGAGACTGTACTTCCGGTCTTACATCCGCAGACATCCCCACTGACAAGATAAAGTGAATGTTGGGCAGGAAGTCGGCTAATTTACACATCATAGCCGTGTCTTTTCTGAGAAATTTACGAACACTTCCCGACAACGGATCAACTATCTCCAATTGATCGGCATGGGTGCCAAAGTAAACCGGATTATCCCGGTCTATCTTCATGGAAAGCTCACCATCCCGTGTATAAAGAAGCAATTCCTTAGGGACGCTTTTCAGGGCCTTTTCCACAAGCCCCCGGGGAATCGTGGTTAAACCTTCGCTGGTCGTTTTAGCGCCATTGTCCTGCAGCAGCTTAAGCGCCCTTGTGCCTCCGATTTTCATACCCACGTTTTCCATTAGATACAGGCTGGCCTCGTGAATTTGCTCCACCTTTTCCTGGTCGAGTATGGTTAACGACAAGTTACGTTTCATTAGCGCGCTCATTTTGTTACCCCCAATTTGAATTATTCATTGGTGACAATCGATT
Source organism: Desulfosporosinus orientis DSM 765 (assembly GCF_000235605.1). Classification (GTDB taxonomy): domain Bacteria; phylum Bacillota; class Desulfitobacteriia; order Desulfitobacteriales; family Desulfitobacteriaceae; genus Desulfosporosinus; species Desulfosporosinus orientis. The sequence goes on along the minus strand of NC_016584.1, from coordinate 1,891,976 downwards.
AGACATTTCCATAATAGTCTCGATGAACAACCACGGAGTAAGCATAGTCCAGTAATGTTCCCCAGCTGAAAATCGGCAGGTCTACTTCTCTTTGAATTGCTCGGGCAAAGGGCTGCATCCCTGTACACTCTAAGACAATTGCGCCGATATCCTCATGTTTTTCCTTAAACTTTTTGGCTGCTTCAATCATTTGCAGCTCTGCCTTGTCGTAATAGGCATTGGGATATGTAGGCCGCTTCTCAGGATTCCATAAATTATCGAACTCAGTACAACCGTACTCATCCTGAGCCCCACCAATAACATAATTACTATCCCTTCTAATACCGACGTTCTCCAAATGTTCTGCTTCTAAAAACTTCTTCTGGGCGCAGATTATTCCGACTTTCTGCCGGGGGCTAATAACCTGCTGCGCAAGGGGAACTTGCATCAAACTTGACATAAATACCGGTATCTCAACAGCTGCTGCTACATTCTTTTGGAAAAAAGCAAAGTATCCACATTCCGCTGCGATCGCTCTGCAGCCCATCCGCTCTAACTTTTTTGCTGCAGCTATAACCGCTTCCCGGCATTTTCCCGGATCCTTATCATAAACGAGGGTCTTGTTTGTTACACCTTCTGCAATTTCATACTGTATTGGGTATGAAAAAGCACTTGCATTACGATTGTCCCCTGGGAAGCCAGGATAGGCGTCGTTTAATAAAATCATTCCAAGTCCCATACCATAACAAACATGGCTTTTCCTCGTTTTAATATGGTTAATACCCATATCTCGATTTTGCCCTAAAAACATTTTGATCCCTCCAGATGTTGATGATTCAGACAATACCCATGTACATTTTCCTTATGTGATCATCCCCTTGCAGCTGGCTGCTTGAACCCTCCATGACTATTCGTCCCTGTTCCATGACGTAGGCACGGTCGGCAACTGTTAAAGTTGTGTTTACATTCTGCTCTACAATTAAGACTGTAACTTTCTCTGAACTCAATCTCTTGATGGTCTCGAAGACGGCGAGAACATTCTGAGGAGCTAACCCCATCGACGGTTCATCCAGAATCAACATTTTTGGGTTTGACATTAAACCTCGAGCAATGGCAAGCATCTGCCTTTCCCCGCCGCTCATAGTACCTGCATATTGTTTCTTTCTTTCGGCTAAGCGTGGAAATAAGTCAAAGACACGAGAAAATGTTTCTTTAATGGTCTTTTTATCCCGGATTGTATAGGCCCCCAACATGAGATTTTCCATAACCGTCATCGCAGGAAACAAATTTCGCTCCTCCGGGACGAAGGCTAATCCCACTTTTGTCAATTCATGGATTGGTTTACCGGTGATGTCTTGTCCGAGGAAATGGATTTTCCCTTTATTAACCGATACTAAATTCATAATGCTCTTAAGCATCGTCGTTTTACCAGCTCCATTAGGCCCCAGGACGGCTACAACCTCACCTATGCCAACGTTCATCGAAACATCCCATAGCACTTGAAGATTGTCATATGAAGCATCAATTCCGCTAATCTCCAGCATTTTCTTCACCTCCAAGTAAGACTATTTATGGAAATTCAACTCAATTCAATATGTTAGAGTACATATTTGGTACCCAGATAGGCTTCTAATACTTTCTGATTCTCGATAGTTTCCTGTGGGGTGCCTTCAGCAATCTTCTCTCCAAAACAGAGAACCGCAATCTTGTCGCATACATCCATAATAAGTTTCATCAAGTGCTCAACCATAATGATGGACGTTCCGTTATCCCGGATTTTTCTGATTAAAATGGTTAAATCAATTAATTCTCCAGGAGTTAAACCTGCTGCTACTTCATCTAACAAGAGAAGCTTACAGTTTGTCGCTAAAGCCCTGGCTAACTCCAGTCTTTTTAATTGTATGGTGTTCAAGTTCCCCGCCAATGTATCATGTGACAGAGGGAACTCCACAAAATTTAGCATTTCTGCAGCTTTCTTGGCCGGCTTATCCACAGGCCGCCGGCTTCCAAAGACGGAACCAACCATGACATTTTCCAAAACACTCATATTGGGGAAGGAGTGGACTATTTGGAAGGTTCTGGCCATACCAATATGACAAATCTTGTCTGCTCTAAGCCCTGTTATATCCTGACCTTTAAAAAAAACCTTGCCCGCCTCTGGCGGATGCACTCCGGCGATAGTATTTAACAGCGTTGTCTTGCCTGCTCCATTGGGACCAATCAATCCGTATATCTGCCCCTCTTCAACCTGCAGGCTTACCTCATTAACCGCCTTTAATCCCCCAAACCTTTTACAAACGCCGATCGTTTCCAATATCATAGCTACCACCAGCTTCTTATTAATTTTCCGTAGGATCATGAGTGACAGAGTGGGAGGACGCAGGTAAAACTCCCTGTTACGTCCTCAACACTCACATCCCATCTTTTATTGATTCGGTATTTTTAAGTCTGCATTTTTATAAGCATCAGGCCAAACAACACTGCCTTTTCCCCCAAAGTATTGAACCACAGGAAACATGTAATGATCTTGGTCAATTACAGGATCAGGGAAGGTCTCCGGAGTATATTTATATTCTTTCATAAGCAAGCCGTCAGTGTAAGTAAGCTGACCTGTCATCACTTTTTCTTTGCCTTCTTTAAATAAGTTTTCTGTAGTAATCGATCCGTAGTCCTTTTCAGTGGCTTCCAAAACTTTAATCATGAACTTACTGTAGTCATAGGACATACCTGCTACTGCGGCCCCAGGTTCATAGCCATATTTAGCCTTAAAATCAGCTTGGAATTTTTTCGCTTCAGGTGTGGTCCATTGGGGAATTTGATCGATTACGTAATCTGAAGCATCACCCGTCAGCTTATACCATTCACCTACCCAGCCTAATCCGTCACTGGCAATAATACTTTTCAGCCCGACTTCTTTGGACTGTTTAATCAGTGAGGATACTGAAGAAGGATCGGACATAGTCCCGGCTACCATGGAGACATTTAAGCCTTTCAATTTATTTAATAAAGGATAGAAATCCGTCTCTCCCAGCCCCACCCATTCAGTAGAAACTACCTCCCAGCCGGCAGCTTTGTACTGTTCCGCCAGGGCTGCGCAAAAACCTCTGCCCCAGTCATTGTCTACCCCAAATAAGGCGACTTTCTTATTGGCCGGTTTCCAAAGACCTTTATTGATTGCCTCTTCCACAGCCTTAACATAACCTATACTTAACTTTTCCGGTGTCGGCCAGGCTTTGCCCAGCCAGTATTCATATTTCCCCGGATCAGATTTATATTTTTGATTCACGACATCTGTAGCTCCGTAACTGAAAAAATGAGGCATTTTATATTTGGCGGCTACTTCCATGCAGGAAACGGATACCCAACTGTGCCAGTCCATAAATCCTACCGTAATCTTGTCATTAACAATGGCGCTTTCGTAAGCCCGGGCAGCTTTTTCTGCATCGGATTCACTGTCAATCCATTTGAACTCAATGGGATGTTCTCCCACTTTATTATTTATTTCACTAAAGGCCATTGTAATCGAATCCTTAAATTCTTGCCCTGTTCTGGCTGCAGGTCCTGTAAATGGGGAGATCACCCCGATTTTTATGATACTGTTGGGCTCTACCGCCTGGGGTGCCGGATCACTAGTTTGCTTTGTGCCGCATCCTGTCAAAGTAAGACTGAGGACTAACACTGCCGATGCCACGGCAGCAATCTTTTTGCCTGACTTTTTTAAACTAAACAGATTCAAATTAATGACCTCCTTAATATTAATTTGCAGCGTTTACTAGTTTTAACGTTAATTTTTCATTTCTGCCCTGCCTCCTCTTTCTTCTCCCCCCTTCTTCACTCTTTGACCTTTCTCAAAGAAACTTTCTCCTAATAGATTGAAGAATTTGTTGTAAAGGCCGGCCAATCCATTAGGGAAAAAAATCATAACCATAATCATCAGGACGCCGTAGATTAATAATCGTAATTCCAAAAGGCCTTTTAGATATTCCATTCCAGGAATCATGATTAACCCCGCAACTAAACCGCCCCAAATTGTTCCTCTGCCGCCAACATAGGAAAGGACCATTATTTCAACAGTATGGCTGGTATTCATAACCGTTGGCGTGATAATGCCGACAAAATGAGCATAAAAGCCTCCCAGTACCCCCGCAATTGCACAGGAGATCGTAAAATTCATGATTTTATATTTAGTCACGTTGATTCCTGAGGCTTGGGCGGCTTGAATATCCTGGCCAATGGCTCTAAAAGCAGTGCCGATATGGGAGTTAATAATGACCCTTAAGCCCACGTAAGTTAAAATTGTCATAACGAAGATTGTGTAATAATAGCCGATATTTTCAGTGGTGTGAAAAAGCGGCGGCACACTGAGCCCCGACGTTCCTCTTGTCAATTCCACCCAGTTAGCTGTCACCGCAAACATAGCTAAGGCCACAAACCAGGTCATGCAAGAAGCAAAGATCCCTGCCAAACGTAAGGTGAGAAAACCTAACCCAAGACCCAATAATCCTGCAAAAACCCCCCCTGCCAACATGCCCAGCCAGGGTGAGACACCTAATTTAACTGCAAGAAGTGCTGAAGTATAGGCACCGACACCCCAAAAAGCCGCGTAACCGAAATTGTTGATATTGATAAAACCGGCGGTGAAGTCAAAAGCCATTGCCAAGGCACCCAGCATAAGAGCAGAAATCAGAAGACGCGTAATAACTTCATCCTGTATAACAAGCGGGAATACTGCAAGCGCAAAAAGCATAGCCATCCCGAAAGGTGTGAGTCCGAACTTCCGTAGGAATCTCATACCTTTTCTAAAACCCCTCTCTGCCTTTTCCACCCTCATCCCTCCAATCATAGATAATAATCACTCAGAAATACTTTTTACCCCTTTTTTGGCAAATAGCCCTCTAGGCTTAAAGATAAGAATCAAAATGATAATCGCCAGGCTGACAACATCCTGCCATCCTGCACCAAATTTCATATAGGAGAATGTTTCCAGCAATCCTACAATCAAGCCGCCATAGATACTGGCTCCTACATTCCCCATTCCAACCAGTATCAGTACAAACCAGGATTTGTAGAGGGGCTGCAGACCCATAAATGGGTAGGCCGGTGAAATGGAGAGCAAGATGGCCCCAGCCAGCCCCGCAAGCAGACAACTTAAAGCAAAGGTAAGGGTATGAATAACATTCAAATTAACTCCGACAATACTCGCGCCAGTCTCATCCTGGGAAACTGCACGGATGGCCCGTCCCATTCTCGTTTTATTTAAGAACAGCCAAAATACGGCAATCGTTAACATTGCGATACTAAACCCAACAACACGGTCATTGGAGATTTTGAAGCTGTCAATACTGATATTTCCTGGCCAATATTGGGTAATTCCGCGATAGGTATTTCCCCAAAGCATCTTAGCGCCGTTTTGAAGGACAATGGATATACCTAAGGTTAAGAGAAAGGTATTCATGATCCAGTTTTTCTTGGATCGTTTTCGTAAGGGATAGAACAGCGTCTTTTCCATGACAGCTCCTATAATCAGCGTACCTAGAGCGGCACATAGAATACTGGAGACCGGGCCGAAATGAAAATTAGTGTAGGCGAAATAGGAAAAATAAGCACCAAGCATGTAAAACTCTCCATGAGCAAAATTAGGGATATTCATTACCCCAAAGACTACGGAAAGCCCTACTGCCATTAGTGCATACAGCCCTCCTCTAAGGAGCCCTGTCAATACAATGTTGAACAATTGTATTGGATCCATATCGTTGTGTACCTCCTCCACTCACCCTAAAAAAGGCGGAATATTTTGTATTTTTGAGGTTCAAGTTGGCGGCGTTCAGTTTATCCTAGCCATTCTCTTCACTTATCAATAAAGAGAATGGCTAGAGCTTTAGTCAAGCATGTCATATAAGGTTTGCTGTTTTGTCCTCAATTTCAATCTCATGCTTTTTCTTTATAAACTCCTTCGTGGAGGTACTGCAGCATTTCATCCTTGGTCATATGACCAATCCCCAAATAATCCAAACTATAACCGGACTCATAGAAATCCGTTTCCAGCATGGCATTAGCCAAATTGATCATCGAATCCACCACAGGCGTTTTTACCCCAAATTTCTTACCCAGTTCATGATAAACATGACATCCCACCGGTATATCCTCCGTGATATATCGATTGTTAATAGTGTGCGGGCCGGTGCCAAATTGAATATAATCCTGTTGGTCAAAGGGAATTTCATAATCAGGACCCATATATTCCGGTCCCAGGATATTTTCTCTGGAGAAAAACTGCTTTTTGTCAAATTCCTGAATGCCGACACCCATGGCCTCTGCCAGTTTACATTGCTCTTGATATAATGTGTATTGAACTTGAGATATTGACGGGCAGTAGGCATGAGAATATATGGAAAAATCGTATTTATTCTCTCCATAAATGACTCCCCAGTTTTCCATGACTCCAACTCCCAGGATGGTGCCTGGGCAGTGCAGTACAGGGTTTACGTTACTGAATCCGATGTCCATGACAGTGTTTCCGCCAACAACACCGTCACCCTTAGTTATGGCATCCATACTTGGTATATATTTTGTGCTCTCTAAGAAATCTTCCTGATCGGTTGTCGGAAGTGCTGCTCCTCTTAAGGTAATTGCCCGGTAATAGGCTCGAACCTTTGGTAAGACCACTCCGCCTTTTATTTCTACTCTGGAGCCATAAGGTGCACTGGACCACCCGCCGATAATAACTTTTTTGGTACACCCTGCTTCGCGCATCATTTTCCTTAATAATAGAGAGCCGTAGTTATCCGGGAAAATATGGATGACCATGCCGTCTTCTAAAGCAGGCACTAACTGTTCAAAAAAGGGTCTGTGTCCAATGGAGGGAGTGGTTACAATCACGATTCCCGCACCTTTTACTGCTTCTGCAACATCGGTTGTGACTTTATCAAACTGAGCGACTCCTGAACGTTCAAAACTGTAGAGGTTCAATTGTTCTCCAAAGAACTTTAAGCCGTCTTTTACACCAAACAAGGTTTTTTCCGCAAAGGGGGGCAGGTCACAAAAACGAACCTGAGCGCCTCCTAAAGCGCAATCTCCAGCTTGTGCTTTTCCGCACGCCCCAGCTCCAAGTACTGCTATTGGTTTGTTTTTCAAATACTCCATGTTACTCATTTTCTTTTCCTCCAACCTTAAATTTTCTATATACAAGCTCTGCTCTGCCCTTGGAATTCAAGAATCTGCTAAAACTTTTTCTTCACTCTCTATGGATAATTGCGATTAGCTAAATTCCTTAAATAAACTTTCGAATTCTTCATGGCTGTCCAAAATGTGATAAACATGATCATCCGTTGGAAATAGTCCGGTTTTCACATCATTAATGTATTGTTTAAAGGCATTCACTTCAATTTCAGCCATATTCGCATATTTCTTGACAAACTTTGGTGTGAACATCTCAAACATACCCAGCATATCCCCAGATATCAGAAGTTGACCGTCACAAGGTTGTCCAGCGCCTATGGAATAAACGGGAATCTCCAATTTTCGGGTGATAAAGCCCGTCAGTTCTGGCGGAACGGCTTCCAATAAAAGGGCATATGCTCCGGCTTCTTGAATAGCGATGGCATCTAAGATAAGTTCTCTGGCACTTTTCACGTCTCTGCCCTGGGCTTTAAACCCGCCTAACTGTCCGGAGCTTTGAGGAGTTAAGCCAATATGGCCCATGACCAGCATCCCGGCATCTGTGATTGCTCTAATCTGACTGCAAACCCGTCTTCCCCCTTCAAGCTTAACGCAGTCGACATTTGCCTCTTTGTGAAACCTGCCTGCATTTTTTACTGCATCTTGATCTGAAATTTGGTAGGACAAAAATGGCATATCTCCGACGATCCAAGTATTCGGGGCCCCCCTGCGAACTGCCTGACAATGAGAAATACATTCCTCCATCGTTACAGGTATCGTACTCCCATAACCGAGCACCACCATCCCTAATGAATCCCCCACAAGTATTAAATCCATGCCCGCCTGCTCCGCGAAGGAAGCCGTAGGATAATCATAGGCTGTTACCCATACAGCTTGCTCTCCATCGTTCTTCATTTTCATAAAATCTAAGATCCCTTTTTTTCGAGCCACTTAAATGCCCCCTTTATTTGATCCATGATCTTTTATGATAGCAATTCCTGTGCCATTTTTTAAATAATCAATATTTTTACATTATTAGTGTTTTTTTGACAATTTCATATGAATTATTTTATATTATTCATTTTTAAAATCCTTATTGTAAAGATAATTCTGTAAATTAATACAAACAGATAATTTAAATGTAAAAATTTCTTTACATTTAAATTATCTGTTTGTTTTTCAAAGGCTAATAAACCTTTGAGATAAGTACCCTATTCAGCAAAAAGTAAAGGAATTTTGCATGCAAAATTCCTTTACTTTTTGCTGAATATTATATTTTCCACAGTCAGCCAAACTCGAATATCATGGTATACTTATTGTAAAATTCAGTTATTTATTTAAAGGTGGGATTGTATATATGTTAGAATCACACTTCCTTGAAGATAGTTTACTAGAATTGCCGCTAAAAATTATAGAAGTCTTAGAAGATATATGCATACAAGTTGTGGATATAAATGGTTGTACCATTTACTATTCGAAAGGATGTGAAACAATAGAACAATATAAGAGAGAAGACATATTAGGTAAGAATATACGTGATACTTATCGGTTAGATGAAAATGTAGAACTAACTTCTGATAACAGCGTCATGCTTGGCGTACTACAAACCGGAAAACCTATCATTAATGAAGTGATGCGATATATTACTCAAAAGGGCCAACTCGTCAATGTCATTACCAGTGCCTACCCTATATTCTCAAATGATAAATTATTAGGTGCAATTGCAGTTTTTAAAGACATTTCTCAAATAATTGAAATGTCCTCTACTATCACACGATTACAGCATGATCTTCTCTTACAAAAGAAGATACAAAACCAAAACGGAACACAGTTTCACTTTGATGATATTATTGGCTCAAGCACTATTACTAAATCGACCATTGCCATGGCGAAGAGAATATCACTCTCTTCTTCACCAATACTTATTGTCGGTGCCACCGGAACCGGTAAAGAATTATTTGCTCAAAGTATTCACAATTATGGCCCTGTATCTAAGGGCCCCTTTGTGGCTATAAATTGCAGCTCAATTCCTGAAACGCTCCTGGAAAGTATACTCTTTGGAACAACTAAAGGGGCTTTCACAGGGGCTAATGATACCATTGGCCTTTTTGAACAAGCGAAAAATGGTACTTTATTTTTGGATGAACTGAACTCAACTAGTTTAGCCTTTCAAGCATCCCTGCTAAGAGTTTTGGAAACCAATAAGATCCGCAGAGTCGGAGATAATAAGGAGATCTTAGTAAATGGACGAATTATTAGTGCAACGAATATTGATCCTGTTGAAGCCATTAAAAAAGCTCAATTAAGACCCGACCTTTACTATCGGCTGTCTGCCCTCACCTTAGAAATTCCCACTCTAGTAATGCGGTTTGATGATATTTACGAATTGGCAAATAGTTTTATTAGAGCAAACAATCAAATTATGGGAAAAAATATCCATGGCATTTCAGATGAAGCTTATAAACTTTTGAAAAATTATAATTGGCCTGGTAACATTCGCCAGTTGAAACATTGTATTGATTATTCAATGAATATGACAGAAATAAAGGATCTTCTAATCTGTTCTCACCATCTTCCCAAATACATTGTCAACAGTTCTAAAACTAAACCAGCACATAAACTTTGCAAAGCCAATAATTTGAAAGAAACGCTAAATCAAATTGAAAGAGAAATAATCATTAAAGAGATTAATAGTAACAATGGCAATCTTAGCAGATCAGCCAAAAACCTTGGTATATCAAGACAAAATCTTCAATATCGCTTAGGAGTTTTAAAAATTTTTGAACCTAAGTATAAAACTTGACAGTTTCGGTTTCGCAGCTTTATCTAGGGTTATCTATTTATTATTTAGCTTGCGGTAAAGCATGGTCCTGTGAATCCCCAAGCGCCGGGCTGCTTCTCCCATCCGTCCCCCGCACTCCCGCAAAACCTGGCTTATATACTCTTCCTCCACGGATTTAAGCACACTTTTCAAGGTTCCCTCATAAGCCCTATCGCCCTCCTGGGGCCTGGGTTCGCAATCCAGACGGGTTTTCCGGCTAACCAGTGAATCTTCTTCAAAGTTCAAAATATCTCCCATGGAAGTCATCACCAAGCGTTCGATAACATTCCGCAGTTCCCGCACATTCCCCGGCCAGTTATAGTTAAAAAGTGACTGGGTGGCCTGAGAGGAGAACTGTTTTTTCAGGGCGTATTTGCGGTTTAATTCCCCTAAAAACTTGTGGGCAAAGGCCAAAATGTCCTCGGGCCGGTCCCGAAGGGTGGGTATATTAATTGGTATGACATTGAGCCGGTAGTATAAATCGCTTCTGAAGAGTTTTTGAGAGATCATGGCTTTTAAATCCCGGTTGGTGGCAGCAATAAAGCGAACATTGGCGTGATAGATGTTGGTGTCCCCCAGCCGCTGGACCTCTCCGGATTCAATGACCCGCAGCAGTTTCGACTGCATCGCCATGGGCAATTCCGCAATTTCATCCAAAAACAAGGTGCCTTTATCGGCAATTTCAAACAGCCCCGGTTTCCCGTGGGGATTGGCGCCGGTGAAAGCGCCTCTGACATAGCCAAAAAATTCGGACTCCAGCAGCTCCTGAGGAATGGCGGCGCAATTCACAGGTATAAAAGGCTCTTTGGAGCGCAGGCTATGGCGGTGAATGTACCTGGCCATAACCTCTTTCCCTGTCCCCGTCTCGCCGATGAGCATCACCGTACTGTCGGCCTTGGCAATGAAGTTGCAGGTTTTAATGATCTTTTTCATCTGGGGACTTTCCGCTACAATTTCTTTATTCCCCGCATCCACATCACTCAGGTATTCCACAGCGGTTTTATAACGGTGGACAGTGCTTCTTTCTTTTTCCAGGGCGGCAATGTAATCATCCACCAGTTTGGTATCCCGGGCATTGGTGATCACCATGACGATTTCCCCATGCTCATCGATAAGAGGCTTACTGGTGGCCATTTCCTGAACGCCGTTTTTGTTTCTGACGATTCCGGAGACTACGGAACGGCTTTTAATGGCTTCTATAGTCGGGGACCAATCGTATATTCCGTCTTTAACATGCTCCTTGACATTTTTTCCGATCATGTCTTCCGTTCTTTCATAGCCCATAAAGATCCCAGTCCCGATACTGGCTAACAACACATTGCCGTATTTATCCGTGACAAAAATTGAATCATAGGAGTTGTCGATGATTTGCTGAAGAAACTGTTGGCCTGGATTCGAATTTAAATTTCCTGACAGTAATTCTTGAATAGGATGTGGTTGTATACAATCAGACCCAACAGTCACGTTTATCTCCGCCTCTCTTCATTGATAACGATAATAAAACGGTAACCACAAGCATATTCGAAACTTTCAGTTATATATTGAATATTCTGTATTATAGAAATAATTCCTTCTTCTGCTTAAAAAATTATGACCGGCTAAGCAGACTAAGCCTTTCAGGAGTACTACCCGAGAACTCCTGAAAGGCTATGGTCTTTATCCTGTTCAGCCCTTGGCGGCTTAGCGGTTTTTAAATACCGGCGGACGTTTATTGATAAAGGCGTCTAAGCCTTCTTTCAAATCTTCCGTCAGGAAGATTTTTTCCACATGCTGCATCTCTATCTCCATAGCGTCTTGCAAGGGCAGCTCCAAGCCTTTATTGACCAGATATTTTCCGTAGGCCATGGCCACCCCCGCTCCTTTGGCCAGTTTTTTCGCCAACTTAAGGGCTTCCTCAAAGGCCGTTCCGGCAGGAACCACCTGATTCACTAAACCGATCTTTAAGGCTTCTTCCGCCGTGATAGGGCTGCCGGTAAAGAGCAGCTCCTTGGCCTTGGCCGGTCCCACCAGTCTGGCTAAACGCTGGGTGCCGCCCAGACCGGGAATCAAACCCAAGGTTACTTCAGGCAAGCCGAGCTTTGCCTTTTCATCAGCAATTCTCAGATCACAGGCTAGAACCAGCTCGCATCCCCCTCCCAGGGCCAAACCGTTTAAGGCGGCGATCACAGGCCGGGGTGAGTCTTCAAGATAGGTAAACATGTCTTTATAAATGGTGGCATTCTCCCGGGGGCCCTTTTCCATTTGATTAGGGAAATCCTTAATGTCGGCACCCGCTACAAAGAATTTCGGCCCTGCCCCGGTAATCACCAAGGCCCTGATTTCTTCATTGCCGTCAACATCCGCCAAAACCTCTTTCAGCTGTTCTCTCACATCCAGGGTAAGGGCGTTAACCGGCGGATTGTTAATGGTGATAATCCCCACATTCTCCTCAATGGTCAGTTCGACAACCTTATTCTCTGCCATATCCTTCTCCTCCTCTGCTCTCGCCTCTTAATTTCTAATCTCAAGTCTCTAAATCACTGATCTGATCTCTGATCTCTCTAATCTTCTAATCGTCTAATCGTCTAATTTCTAATCTCTATCTCTGATCTTAATGGTATGTGTAAAAACCCTGCCCGGTTTTCCTGCCCAAATGACCGGCCTGGACTAAGCGTTTATGAAGGGTCCGGGGCCAGAAGCGCATATCTCCCGTTCCTTCATACATAGCCGTAAAAACATCCAAGGCATTATCCAAACCGATGAGGTCTAAGAGGGCCAAAGGGCCAATGGGGTGATTCATCCCCAAGACACAGGCTTTATCAATATCTTCGGCAGAAGCCAAGCCGGCTTCATAAGCTGCCACCGCTCCGTTGAGGAGAGGGATCTGCAGGTAGTTCACTAAAAAACCGGGGGTGTCTTTGGCTTTGATCACTTTCTTGCCGATCTGCTCACAAAAACTAACGGCGGCTTGATAGGTTTCCTCACTGGTCGTCAGACCCATGACGATTTCCACCAGCTTCATAACCGGAGCCGGGTTAAAGAAATGCAGGCCAATGACTTTGTCCGGCCGTTTTGTCACACCGGCAAGTTCCGTCACGGACAAGGCGGAGGTGTTGCTGGCTAAAATCACTTCCGGTTTCAGCAGGGCATCCAGCTGTCTGAACAGCTCCTTTTTCAAGTCAATATTTTCATAGACGGCCTCAACAACCAAATCCGCCTCCTGCAGGCGCTGGAAATCATCACAAAGCTCAATCCGATCCATCAGGCTCTGTTTATCGGCCTGGGAGATTTTGCCCTTTTCCGCCAGTTTTGCCACGACTTTATCGATTTTGCCTTTACCCCGCTGAGCTGCTTCCCGATCCGCCTCAAAGAGTAAAACCTGAAGCCCGGCCTGAGCCACCGCTTGGACAATTCCTGAACCCATGGTTCCCGCTCCACCTAAGACCGCTACCGTTTTAAACAGCATTTAAAACACACCTCCTTTCAGCTCTCTGCCTCTTTTTCTCCATTTCCTCTATCTCATCATCGATATCCATCAGCTCGGTCAGCCACTTGGCCCGGTTCTCCTTACTCTCCAACACATTCGTCAGTAACCTTTCCCTTTGCCTCAGCAAAATCTCAGTTCGCTTCATCCCTTGAACCCCCTCTCTACGATCATTAAGTCAAGACATTAGGAATCTGTTTTTTTATTATTCAGTTAAATTAAGGTTATTGCAATTTTAATGCCAAGATCCTAGGTATCTATCTTAGCCGCGGTGGCGGCCTTTTCGTAAAAAAGCCTTTTTCAAGGCTTAATCAATGTAAAATTTATTTCCCCATTCTGATAAAAATTTTTGCAGCGGCAGCTTTAATTACACACCCTTTATAAAAAAGACCACTTTCGTGGTCTCAATTAATGTCAGGGTTTCTTCAGATGTCTTTTTATCGGGTTATGGGAATTATATGAAAATCAGCTACTCTCCGAAAAGTATATAATTTTGCTTAAACTCAAAAAATAAGAGGACAACAATTGAGGCTAGCCCAAAGACTCCAGAATAATTGACAGACAATTTTTTCAGAAGATATATTATTCGGTTTTAGGTTACAGAGCTCAGTTAAAAAATGGGCTGCAGTGAAAATTTGGTGATTCCATGAGCAGTAGACAGCTTACACAAATTGCAGGATTGGTTTTGTTGCTTATATTACATTGAGAAGGGATTTTAAAGAAATGTTAAAAATAAAAAATTTAATAAAAATATATGGCGGTGGCGTTAGAGCCGTGGATAATTTGAGCCTCACGGTTGAAGACGGTGACATCTACGGCTTTATCGGGCATAACGGTGCAGGAAAGACCACTACTATCAAGGCAATTGTTGGAATTCAGGATTTTGACAGCGGTGACATTGAAATTAACGGTCTATCGGTGAAAGCAAAGCCGATGGACTGTAAGAAAATCACAGCATATATTCCGGATAATCCAGACCTCTACGAGTTTATGACGGGTATTCGCTATCTAAACTTTGTGGCAAATATATTTGATGTCTCTATCCCGGAACGAAAGAAGGCTATCGAAAAATACGGCACAGAGCTAGAAATTATTGATGCTCTTTCATCTCCAATTGCTAGCTATTCGCACGGTATGAAGCAAAAGCTTGCTATTATTTCAGCACTCATTCACAAGCCAAAGCTACTCGTTCTCGATGAACCCTTCGTTGGCCTTGACCCTAAGGCATCGCACACACTCAAGGAATATATGAAAGAAATGACCACACAGGGGGCGTCTATCTTCTTTTCCTCTCATGGGCTTGAGGTTGTGGAGAAGCTTTGCAATAAAATAGCCATTATCAAGGGCGGAAAACTGATTGAAGCTGGACCGAACGAGCAAATTATCGGAAAACAATCGCTCGAAGATGTATTTTTGGAGTTGACGGAAAATGAATAAATTTATCGAGCTTGTAAAAGTCAATATTATTATGGCACTAGCACAGATGAATCTAGTCCGTGTTTCCTCTAGTAAAAAGCAGGATCGAGGGTATCTCTGGTTAATTGGGGTTGTTTACGCAGGACTAATGGTATATTTCGGCTGGATAATGAAAATGCTTTATGGCAAGCTAGAACCTTTTCACTTGCAATGGATTATATTACTACTGCTTTTCTCAGTTTTAACCTTGATGACACTTATGATCGGATTGTTTACAGTGAGTGGCGTGCTGTTTGAGAGTCGTGACCTTGACCAGCTGTTTTCATATCCACTATCGAGCAATCAAATCCTTTTCTCAAAAATTACTGCTTTAATTATGGGGAATTGGCCGCTCAATCTGATCTTTACGCTTCCAGTGCTAGGAGTTTATAGCTATTATGCACATCCATCCACCATGTTTTATTTATGCGCTGTACTTGGATTTCTGTTTATTCCGCTAATTCCTCTTGCCGTGGCGGTTATTATTAGCTATTTGATTAACCTTATTTCTATGGGGAAGCGGGCACGAAATACTATCAATATAGTTCTTATACTCGCTTGTGTAGGCAGTATCAATTTTTTGGTAAGAGCAGTTTTAAATAACTTTAAGTCCATCGTCGCCGGTTCATCTTCCTTAGTTGAAGGCATTCAAAAGTTCTACCCACCTGTTGGGTATCTTGTTAGCGCAATAAAAAACAACAGTCTATCGGATTTGCTAATTTTCCTTGCTATTAATTTTATCCCTTTTGCAGTACTTACGACCATCTTGTCACGCTGGTATAAATCACTGCGATCCAAAACTGTCACAACGAAAAAGGTTAAATCCAAAGGACTTACTTACAAGGTTTCCTCGCCTTTCAGTAATCTTTTACAAAAAGAATTTGGACGATATTTTTCTTCAGCCTTCTATGTACTTAATAGTAGTATTGGGTTGATTTTGATTACGTTATTTACAGTCTCGTCGTCTTTTTCCGGAAAACAGTTCAGGGCTATCTTAAACTTGTTTTCCGATAATAAAACAGCAGGTATGGTAGTGTTATTTTGTTTCTTAGCGGCACTCGCCAATACCACTGCACCGTCTATCTCTCTTGAAGGCAAAAATCTCTGGATACTTAAAGCTAGCCCAGTGGATGTGGGTACGATTCTTTTAGCAAAGTTATGTGTTCAGCTTACAATTGCCATACCTGTGCTAATCATCGACAGCGTAATATTATCGCTAACCTTACATTTCTCATTTATGTCTTTTCTTTGGGTGTGTTTAATCCCAGTTCTAATGTCTGTGTTAAGCGGTTTAGTTGGCTTGATTGCAAATCTACGTTACCATCGGTTCGATTTTACCAACGAAATGCAGGTGGTAAAGAATAGTGCTAGCGTGTTGATTTCAATGTTTGGCATGTTGTTTGTGGTAGGAGCATTTGCCGGTATTTACCTACTCTTTCAAAACGTTGTTTCTTTCGATGTTTTTGCCACAGCTGTAGTTTGCGTCTTGCTTATGCTGACGTTGATTACAGGAATGTACCTTTTTACCAAAGGTAAAAAGCTGTTTGAATTATTATAGGAATTTTTTTACTACAAGGCTCAATTATTCAAAAGAAGAAAAAGTCAGTGATAAAAATACATCATCCTTATTTCGAATTCGAGGCAAGCATTCCATTCTTTGAAATATGTACATTATTTCTATCACTTAGGTCATACTTCAAACTTCCTCAAATTTTTATTTGGAGCACACAAGAAAGGGGTACTTACGCCCAATTATCTATATTCCGTATCAAGACATCTTGACCACCAAAGCCGCCCCGGTATCCCCTGCAGCGCAGCCGGTGAAAAGGCAATAGCCGCCGCCGAGAATAACCAGCTCTTCGATCATCTCGATAATCGCCCTGCCGGCAGTGGGTCCCTGGGGATGCCCGTAAACCAAGGGACAGCCGTAATTTTTAAAGTTATCTTTTCTACCTGGCACACCCAATGTATCGTGTTGCTATATCGAGAAATTGTTTAATCAAGGTTGAATTATTATCTGTTCGCCAGGCGATGCTCATTTCTACTTGCGGGGCTTCTCCCCTGATGTCCACATACATAACGTCCCTTGCCTGTATATTCGCTGTTGATCTTGGTACGATACTAACACCCAATCCTGCTGCAACCAAGCCAACGATGGTCTGGATTTCTTTGACGTACTGACGGATGATGGGGCTGAAACCGGCATCGTAACATTTTGAGAGGATATCATCATACCAGCTCGGCCAAATATCCCTTTCCACTAATATAAATTGTTCTGTGCTCAGTTCACCCATGGATATTGAAGTACGTTCTGCCAGGGGATGAGACTTGGGCATAACGGCGATACATTTCTCTTGCTGAATTGTCAAATGTGATATGAGCGGATCAACCACAGGAGTTCTTACAAAGCCAATGTCGATGGACTTATTGTGAAATGCCTTAATTTGCTTTGGTGTAGGCATTTCATGAAGAACCAAATCAACATCGGGATACTGTTCCCGGAACGCCCGAACTATGATGGGAAGAATATCGAAGGTTGCAGAGCCGACAAAACCCAGCTCTAAGCGGCCAAGTATTCCCATCTGTGCTCTTAAAGCTGCATCCTTAGCCCGTTCTAAGTGAGTAAGGATGCGGCGAACTTCCTGCAAAAAAACTTTTCCGGCGTCTGTCAGCTCGACATGGCGTTTTGATCTCTTTAGCAACTTTATTCCAAGTTCCCTTTCAAGCAGTAAAATTTGTTGACTTAAAGGCGGTTGTGTCATCTGTAAGCGCGTTGCCGCGCGGCCAAAATGCAGCTCTTCTGCCACAACCGTGAAATATTCAAGCTGACGTAGTTCCACGTTACTCCTCCTATACTATTAAGTCGTTATTCGACTTAATAGTGCGATTTTAATATATTAGACGCCAATTCATTCTCGTTGTAAAGTGTTAATTATAGAAATTCCATTTTTTCAAAAAATTCTAACGATAATAATGTGAGGGGATGATCATTCCTATGAGTGCTTCGATGGCCATGTTATGTCTTGTCTGGGGATTTAATTTTGTAATCATGAAATTGGGAAATGGTGCCTTTCCCCCTGTTATGTTTGCCGCATTACGATTTTCAACCGGCGCCATCGTACTCCTCGGCATAATCTTCATGAAAAAAATACCTCTGCCCAATAAATCGGAATTCAAATGGTTTGTTCTCTGTGGGTTGATACAAACCACCTATTTTAACATAGCCATTCAAATCTCACTTAACTATGTCAGCGCTGGTCTTACCTCGGTTCTGACCTACAGTATGCCGCTTTTTCTCTCAATCATGGCCCATTGGTGGATTCCTGGTGAACAGTTGACGACAAGAAAGACCTTTGGAATTGTTCTTGGCATAGTTGGCTTATTTCTGGCTATGAATACTCATTTAGGAGGATTCTTCTGGGCTGTATTACTGGCATTAAGCTCCGCTGTTTCCTGGGCTGTGGCCAACTTGCTTTTTAAACTGAAATTAAAGCATAGTAATATCATTCAATATACTACTTGGCAAATGACCATGGGAGCGTTAGGATTATGGATATATTCACTGTCATTTGAACACGGAGAATCGCATTGGGGATTAATGCCTGCTGTTTATATACTGTTTTCAGGGATTGTGGCCTCGGCCCTGGCGTTTGTGATGTGGAATCATATTTTGAGTCGTACCGAAGCAAGCAAAGCATCGACTTCTTTACTACTGGTACCTATGGTGGGGATTATTTCTGGTTGCGTATTTTTAAATGAGAGCTTAAAGATAGTTACGTTAGCAGGGATTTTACTTGTACTTACTGGAATATGGATTGTAAATACTAAAAATGCTGATAAATCCAATAGGGTGGAATCAAATGCTGGAAATAAATCACTATAGGCTGAACAACTTTATTGGCTGAACTTTCTTTACTATCAGGTTAGTAATTGCCGGAATGGTTCTGTTTATAAATTTATTGAGGTCTATTTATGGTAAAGGAGCAATTTTTGTGAATTTTGAAGAGATATCTTTTAAGAACTTTGATTTTAATCCATTGACTAAAGTGGACGATTGGGCGCTTTTAACCGCCGGAACAAAAGACAAATTTAACATGATGACTATAACTGGTGTCATGTGTGGAAAATTCTTTTTAAAACCAATGATGCAGGTATATGTTCACCCGGACAGGTATTCCTACCAATTTTTAGAGGACAACGATTACTTTACGGTATCCTTTTTCGATGTTCCTCACCATCCCGCTTTACAAATATGCGGAAGAATGCATGGTAATGAATGTGATAAAGTGACTGAATCAGGGCTACATCCCATCCCGTTTGAAAATACAGTAATTTTTGAAGAGGCAAAGACAATTTTCGTATGCAGAAAAGTTTATCATACGGATGTTAAAGAGGATCATTTTGATTCTCAGGAGTTGTTTAATGAATATTATAAAGAGTCATCAATATTTCATAGAATTTACCTTGGACACATTGAAAAAGTATTGCACCACAGATAACTGAAACATAAAAAGAAAAAAGGCTAAGTTAATTTTTGTTAACTTTAACCTTTTCTTTAATTCATTAAATGCCACACCTTTTTGTCCATAAAACCGAAAATACTTGAAAAATATGGGGTCTTAGAATCGCCGGCTGCTATTGAGAAACCGAACTGGTTCGGATGAGAATTGTTGCTTCATCTAAATTGGTGACTATAAAGATCCGGTCCATGATCCTATTAAGTCTATCTAAATCCATTATTGCGCGGACACTTTCCTGAAGCCCTTGAGATTCCGCGCCCAACCGTGCGGCAAGGTATCGGCAAATGGCATCTTGAGCCATAAGGAGTTTGCCTTCCGCCTCCCCTTCTTCTCTGCCTTTATTTTCTGCCGACTTCATCCTGGTCAGCTGGTCACGCAGTTCCGCTTCTCTGGCCTCGTACAGCATTCTTGCCTTTTCATCTTTACTGATGATCTTTAATAGATCGTAGGCTTTCTTGATATCTTTATTCTTTTCGGCTAACATTTCGATCACTCCTTTTGACTTAGCATCCAGGAATTCCATCCATTCCACGACAGAATTATTCTGATCTCTGGAAATTTCTGAATCAGCTAATTTAGGCATCTCCAAAAATGGACCTCTAAGATGTCCGTCAACTTGTAGCCCGTTTCTTCCTCGGTCAAATGATATCGGGAGTGCAGTTCCCAGTCATGGTCTTTTCTTCCCCTTTCAAAGGAATGGATTCTACGGTTACATTATACAACCAGAGCCTTAATTCCTTCCATATAAAGGAATTAGATACTATTATAAAATTTTTCATATCCCCTCATCGGAACCTGGGAAGATCAGATAATATTTTGATAAAATAAAGTAACTAAGGTAGAATTAAATCATCAAGGATAATATAGGAAATGTCATTAAAGGAGTTTTTAAGACTTTGAAGCGCAGGTTGTTGTATGCAGCTTTTGTACTATACTTACTGTCCATGACAGTTAATTTAATTCGTCATCCCTTTGGGATAGCTTCACAAGGTTATGCCATTCCTAATCAAAAGAATGGTCAATTAGAGGAAAGGGTCAGGCCTTACTCTTATCAATTAAGAAGATTGAATTGTGTGCCTGCGACTCTTGTTGATGCTGAATTGACTGGTTTTTCAGGTATGACACTGGGGAATGTTAATATTAACGATACGAATATCAAATGCATTGCAGCAATCGAAAGTGACAATCCAGTTAATCCCAATACAATCGTTTTATATTATAAGTTTTTAGGGTTTCAATTGAAGCAAGTTATTAAAGATAATAGTTTAAACGTAGAATGAGTGTAAATAGGTAATCCATAGGTTCACTCCTGTGGGCAAAACAGCGTCACGCCGCCAGTGCAGCACTCATCCCTGTAAGAATGGCACGAAGAATTCCTCTGTTTTTCCCCTGTACCGGAAGCGCAAAAGGAGCGTGATTTATGAAAAATGTCAATAAAGCTACAATGTCTATAATAGCTATATACTTAATCCATTTATTAATTTATATAGGTATGTCTTATATTACATTAATGAATATGTCCCATTGGAATTTAGTTTTTCTAAAATTAAAAATAAATTCTAATATAGATCAATATAATCATTTATACATCAGTGTTTTTTATTTAATTTTATCAACTTATTTAATGCTTAACTCTTTAAACTTCTCTATGCATAAGCTAATTACGATCCTGGTTTATACCATATCCTATGCTTTTGCATTTTTTGCTTTATACAAGTACTACTCTATTAAAGAATTTATAGATATCTTATTAATTGCAAATGGATTAGTATTAAGCCTTAATGTATTATTCAAAAAAATAAATAAATCTCATCACTTATTAAGCCTTAGAAACTTTTTCAGAACTCAATAACTTAATATTTTCTTCTTAAAAAGGGAAAAAGGCTAAGTTATTTTTATTAACTTTAGCCTTTTTCTAATTAATTAGATTTATTTAAATAACGCAACTACTGTCTGTTCCTTACTCCTACCTATCTCATCCAAATCAGGAGACCTTGACCACCAAAGCCGCCCCTGTATCCCCTGCGGCACAGCCGGTGAAGAGGCCATAGCCGCCGCCCAGCATTACCAGCTCTTCGATCATCTCGATAATGGCTCTGCCGGCAGTGGGTCCCTGGGGATGCCCGTAAACCAGGGGGCAGCCGTAATTATTCACCTTCATCACGTCAAGGCCCATGGTATTGGCCATATACAAGTCATTAGCTGCGAAGGGATTATGGGTTTTGATGGCTTTGACATCCTTGACGCTGATTCCCGCCCCTTTCAAGGCCATTTCTGCCGCCGGTACCACGGCCATGGCCATATGGGCTTTTTCCGCCCGGGCAAAGCCATAGGAGAGGATTTGAATGGTCAGGTTTTTATCGGCACTCAATTCTCTAGCCTTATCCTGGGTGGTAACAATCAGCCCGCAGTTGCCGTCAGCGGGATGGGTTTGCGCGCCAAAGGAATGAACCCCGCCGGCAATCACCGGTTTTAAAGGTGCCAGGCTTTCATAGGTAGTGGGAGTTACACCTTCATCGGCTTCGACCAGGCCGGTTTTCTTTTTGCTGATCTTGTATTCCACAGGAATCATATAGCGCTTTTGGAAAGCCCTGTCGTCGGCTAAGGCATCCTGGTACTGTTCATAGCGCCGGGCTGTCACCCGGTCCACATCTTCTTTGCTGATACCCCCGGCCTTATTGACCACGTTTTCCGCCGTTTGAATCATGGCTACCCCTTTCCAGGGACCGCCGTCAAAATTGTCCATCATCCAGCTTTCCGAGATCACTTCCCCGCCGGGACCCTTAGGATTGGGCCAGACCGTGAAGGGACCGTTGGAGCAGCGGTCTGTGAGGAGACAAAAGGATGTTTCATAAAGGCCCGTTTCAACGCCGGCCGCCGCTTGGTTTATAACTGTGGTAGAAGTTGAGCAGGCCTGTGTGATATGCATGCCGGGAATATCCGGGTTACCCATGAGGGCAGCCGCCCAGGGAGCGTCATAAAAAGTCCAAAGCATGCCAATGGTTTTACCGAAGACTAAATACTCAAAGATTTTTGGGTCAATACTTTTGCCTGCCAGCCACTTGCTGGCCGTTGCCGCCGCCAGCTCAACGGGATGCTCGTTTTGCAGGCTGCCCTGCCAACGGACAAAGGGAGTACTATAATACCCTCGATAGGGAATAAACGCTTTTGTGTACATACGGATCCCCTCCCACTATAAAGTAATATTTCTCTTATTTGTCGTAGTCAAACCAGCCCGCGCCGGTTTTCTTGCCCAGGCGTCCGGCTCTGACCACGGCTTTGATGGCCTGAGGTGCATTCCATTTCGAATCCTTGAATTCATTGAATAAATAATCCGCCACATGAACGGAAATCTCTACGCCGGTAAAGTCCATGAGCTCGAAAGGACCCATAGGATAGTTAAGACCCAGTTTGACCGCCGTATCAATATCTTCAGCCGTGGCGATGCCTTCTTCCAGGATGCGGATGGCCTCCAGGAACTGGGGCATCATGATCCGGTTGACGATAAAGCCGGGAGTATCCTTTTTCACTACCACAGGGGTTTTGCCCATGCCCCGGGAAGCCTCTGAGACCAGTTCAACGGTTTCATCACTGGTATAATAGCCGCGGATGACTTCTACCAGCCGCATAATCAAAGGCGGGTTGAAGAAATGCAGGCCCACTACCTTATCCGGGCGGTTGGTAGCCGCTGCCAGGGAGGTTATGGACATGGAGGAAGTGTTGGAGCCAAAGATGGTATCCGGACCACAGATTTTGTCCAGCATCTCAAACGCGCTCTTTTTAACCTCCAGGTCTTCAAAAATAGCCTCAATTACTAAATCAACGGCAGCGAAGTCTTCCATATTGGTGGTGGTGGTAATCCGTTTTAAGGCTGTGTCCTTTTCTTCCACAGTCATTTTTTGTTTGGCAACACTTTTATCCATAAACCCTGCGATCCGTTTGACGGCTCCTTCCACAAAACGCTCTTCCACATCGCAAAGTATAACCTCAAAACCCCTGACGGCTGCCAAGTGGGCAATCCCGCCGCCCATGGAACCGGCTCCTAATACCCCAATCTTTTTAATCGTCATCTTCGTTTACCTCCTGCTTCTGTAAATTAACTAACACTCAACAGCTGCATTCCTCTGCTTCCCGAGGGCTGTACTCCTTCCCCAGCAATTCTTGTTACCGGCCTCCTCTCAAAACCTTTAAGAATTTTATAATAATTCAGTTAACTATAGATATTGCAACTTCTGTGCCAGTTAAGGAAATCCCCTCAAAATCTTCGAAAAGCCCCTGAAATCAGGCCGGTACGTCCTCGGAGCTGCAGAGGGGGGGAAAGCTCCTCTGTAAAAAATCTTTCCCCCGCTGTAAAATTCTTTTCAAGTCCCGGGGCTTCAGCCCTTAAACCACATACTTGCCGGCTTCGGAAACAGCGGCGGCAATCTCCTGCCTCAGGGCCACCGTGTTTTGCGGGGTATACATAGCTAACCTTTCCAGAGTGATTAAGGCATTAACCAGCTCTTCCCCCTCAGTTAGGGCGGCCAGAATCTCTTTAGCCTCACAGACCATCTTCCCAATGGTGCCATAGCTGTAGGCGGCAGCCATGGTCAGTTTGAGCTTGGCTGCGGACTGCCCCTGTTTGGCTGCAGCTTTTTCCCCTCTCAGCCAGGCGCTCTCCATGGCAAAGGCCTGCATCGCCAGGTTGGCCAGCTTGCCTACCACCTCCTGGTGTTTCGGCAGCTCTTTCCCATACTTCTCCATGCTCATACCCATAGCGATAAGGAAAATATCCTTGGCCGCCTGAACCAGCCCGGCCACGCCCTCGCGGACAGGATTATCTGCGGAAATTTTGCTCTTTAATTCCTGAACGGCTTCCTGGAGGGGCAAATCCCCCTTGGCCGCCCGCCGCATTAAGGTAACAGGGATAATGGTCCGGTTAATTTCGTTGGTCCCTTCAAAAATCCTGTAAATCCTGGCATCCCGGTAAAGGCGCTCGATGGTGTATTCCGCACTGAAGCCGTAGCCGCCGTGAATCTGCACCCCTTCATCCACTGCATAGCCTAACGCTTCTGTGGCAAAAACCTTGTTCATGGAGCATTCAAGAGCGTATTCTTCGATACCTTTGGCCGCTACCTGGCCGCTGTCCTCTCCCGTGAGATCCAGGCTCTCCATCATGTTTTCCAGCAAGCCTCCCGTCCGGTAGACCATGCTTTCCATGGCATAGATTTTCATGGCCATTTCCGCCAGCTTCTCTTTAATTAAGCCAAAGCTGGCAATGGGTACGCCGAATTGCTTGCGCTCATTGGCGTAAGCAGCGGATAATTCCAGAGCAAACTTGGCATTGCCCACAGAATTGGCTGCCAGCTTATAGCGGCCCAGGTTAAGAATGTTGAAAGCCACCACATGGCCCTTGCCAATTTCGAAGAGCTGGTTTTCCACCGGTACTTTAACATCTTCCAAAATCACCGAGCGGGTAGAGGAGCCTTTAATGCCCATTTTCTTTTCTTCAGCCCCGGTGGAAAGGCCTGGAGAATCCCCGTCTACAATAAAGGCTGTAAACTTATCCCCGTCGATTTTGGCATAGACAATGAAGATATCCCCCATAGCTGAATTGGTAATAAATTGTTTGGTCCCGTTTAAGATGTAATACTTGCCGTCCTCACTTAACACCGCCCGGGTCTTGGCGGACATGGCGTCCGACCCTGCCCCCGGTTCCGTCAAAGCGTAGGCCCCTACTTTTTCACCTGAGGCGATGCCCGGCAGGTACTTCATTTTTTGCTCATGAGTACCAAACATGACAATGGGCATGCTGCCGATACCTGTCTGTCCTCCCTGAGTCATGGCAAAGGAACCGGACCGGCCCATACATTCGGCAATAATCGTAGTGCTGATTTTATCCATGGGCAGACCGCCGTATTCCTCGGCTATATCGGCGCCATTCAGTCCCAACTCCCCGGCAGCTTCTAAAAGTTCCCGGATTAAGCCTTCCTGCTTGGCTTCCAGGTCATCCATTCTGGTCAGGACCTGATCATTGACAAACCCCGCTGCCGTCCTGTAAATCATATTGTGTTCCATGCTGAAATCTTCAGGGGTAAAAATATCCTGGGGATTTGTATCCCCAAAGAGAAAACTTCCTCCCTTGGGCAAACCACTCATTTCTTTCACTCCTCTTTAGGCACAGTTTGTGCGCTCTCTTATTTCACAAAAGGTTCATAAAGGCTGAGACCCGGCTTAGGAGGCCTCGGTCCTGCCGATACTTTCAATGCTCCTGCCTCTCGTCTCATCCACAAAGAAGAAGGCTACAAAAGCACCAATCACGGCAGGTACTGCAAAAAAGACAAACAATCCTGTAAAACCGACTCCCATTTGCTGAACAATACCGGCGGCGATAGGTCCGATAAATCCCCCCACCCGGCCGAATGCCTGGGCGGAAGAAACTCCCGTATTTCTGAATTCTGTCGGATAGCCTTCAGCCAGCAGAGGCTGGGTGCCGCTTAATCCCCAGTTCATAGCCATGCCCACCAGCATTCCGAAAATGACTACCTGCCATTGATTGGTGGCAACCCCCAAGGCCAGGATAGCTGCCGCTGTAAAAATCCAGCCAAAGATCACATTGGTTCTCCGCCCGATAATATCCGCCACATAACCGGTGAGGATGCTGCCCAAGGCCCCAAAGACATTCTGAAGAACGGCGAAGGAATACCCTTTGACCAGGCCGTAGCCTTTGCCCACCAGCAAGGTGGGGAGCCAGCCGTTAATTCCGTAAATAACCAGGGAACCCATAAAGTAAATGATCCAAAGGGCCATGGTGGCCTTGCGGAACTGGGGAGAGAAAAGAGCGCTTACTCCTACCTTCTTGGGCGGAGGCGGAGCGACCAGAGTACCCACGGGCCAATCCCTGGCCTGCCCTTTAGCTGCGATCTCCATGCGCTTAATCAGTTCAATAGCCTCTTGTTGCCGGCCTTTGCCCAAAAACCAGTGGGTGGACTCGGGCAGAACCCCCAGCAGGATAACAGCGAAAATAGCCGGAAGCCCGCCGAAAAGATAACAAACCCGCCAGCCGGAGACCGGAACCACATAAATGGCTACAATCCCTGCCACAACCCAGCCCACCACGTAAAAGGCCATGATGGATGCGGAAAAGAAGCCGCGGTTTTTAGTGGGTGCACTCTCGGACATCATGGTAACAGCAATGGGAATACAGCCGCCAAAACCGATGCCCCCTAAAATCCTGAGAAGAGCAAAGGATTGGAAACCATGGACATAGTAAACAGGAAATGTCAATACAGAGAATATGAAGACAAAAAAGGCAAAAGCCTTTTTCCGGCCTAATTTATCCGAGATAACCCCGGCACTTAAACCGCCGATCAGCAAGCCGACAATACTCCATGAAGACAGGCTTCCCGTCTGAATTTTGGTAAGGGCCCATTCCTTAGCCAGCTGGGGCATAGTATAGGCCACAATCATATAGTTATAACCGGCGAAAATAAGGGCTAAGCCAATTAGAAGATAGATTTTCACAGTGTATTTAGAGATGCCTAATTCATCCACAACTTCTGAAATATTAACCTTATTCATGGTTTTCGCCTCCCTCTTTCTCATTTCGTTTCAGCGCCGCCGATCACTGCTGCTAAAGCATGATTCAGCTGGCCTTAAATAACCCCCAGCTCCCGGAAGGATGCAATTTCACTGTCACTGTAGCCGAGAAGATTATTCAGGATGGTGTGAGTATCCTGTCCCAAAGAGGGTGCTCCCCGCCAGACCTGGGCCGGTGTTTCACTCATCTTCGGACAGAAGCCGAATCCTTTCACGGTTTCCTCCAGGGTTTCATCGTGATACTCGATAAAATTTCCTCTCTTCTGGTAATGTTCGCTGGCAGCCAGCTCAGCGGAGGTTCGGACGATACCGCAGGGCACTTTTAAGCTTAAGAGGTACGCTTTAGCCGCTTCCGCCTCCCGTTCTGCCACCCAATCCGTAGCGATCCGGTTGAGTTCCAGACCCAGCTCCGAGTTAATGGCCTCTACCGAGCCTCCTGCCGCTTCATGGGTGTAGACGTTAAGGTCCAGACCCAGGGCCTTGACAAAACGCCCGTAAACTGCCGGTCCGTAGGCTCCGATGTACAAATACTTGTCGTCCTTGGTTTTGAATAAATTCCCCGGCTGGAAGATAGCCACTTTATTCCCCTTCCGTTCTCTGACCTTACCTAAGAGGAAATACTGGACGAAGGTATCATTGAGAACCTTGCTCATGGCTTCAATCTGAGCGATATCCACAGCCTGACCCTGGCCGGTTTTTTGAGCGTGGAGGTAAGCCATGAGAATGCCGTTCACTGCAAACATCGCCGTCATATAATCATTGATAAAGGTGGCTGCGTGGGACGGGGGAGATGGCTCGGGGAAACCATTGACAAACATATACCCTCCCTCGGCCTGGCCGATAGGATCATAGGAAGGTCTGTCACACTCGGCAGGAACCCCTCCGAACTGAGGCCGGCCAAAGCCGCTGATATGGGCAATTACCAGCTTGGGATTGACTTCCAGGAGCATTTTTTCCGTAATTCCCAATTTCTCCGTCCAGACCATGTTTTCTACCCAGACATCGCAATTCTTAATCAGAGAGAGGAATATTTCTTTGGATTCCGGAATCTTGAAATTGATTTCCAGGGTTAAGCTCAGTTTATTTCTGGCCTCCTGAATCCAGCCGGCACTGACTTTTCGCTCCCCCCGCTTAATGACCGGAGCCTGTTCCCGGTAGGGATCTCCGATCTTGGGCCGTTCCACGTGAATAACCTCTGCTCCATACTCCCCAAGTATTGAGGCGGCAAAAGGCGCTGCCACAATGCTGCCTGTCATCAATACTCTCATCCCCGCCAAAGGTCCATAGGTAGGTATCAGTGCGGGTGCCGGAACGCGTTGAATTTCCATCCATCTTGCCATCGTTTTATCCCCTTTCCTTGATTAAATGCTTTCTGCTGTTTACAGCCATTAACTGAATATAACTTTCCGACTATTCAGTAAATTAATCTTATTGCAATTGCCGTGCCATAATCTCCTGATGCCTGAAAGCCGCCTGCAGCAATGGTTTGAGGGGACCACGAAAATTTATTGCCCAATAAATGTAAAGATTCTTTCCTCCGCTGTAAAAGATTTTTTTAGAAAAATTTTAATTGGATTAGAAAATTTGCCCTTTCGTTTCCGGACCTAAGACCAGAACCACAAAAGCCCCAAATAAGAGGAGGCCGGAACTGCACATAAACACGGCATGAGGTCCATAGGCTCCCATGACAATCCCCAAAACCATGGGGCCCAGAAAAGCACCCACCCGGCCAATGCCAAAGGCAAACCCGGTTCCCGTTCCCCGCAGGGGAGTGGGCCACAGTTCAGGGATATAAACATTGTTGACCATGGTCATGCCAAATTGAAAGAACTGATAAATGAGCCCTAACACAATTACCAATACGACAGTTGCAGCTGAACCATAAGCATAGGCGCTTACAGCCATGGCCACGATGGTAATCACCGATGCCCATTTCCGACCTGCAGTCTCCACTAAATAAGTGACCAGCAGGTAAGCGGGAATCCCCCCCAAAGCAATCAGGGATACAAAACCGATGGATTTGGTCACGGAAAACCCTTTGGCTACTAACAAAGCACTTAACCACATGCTCAAGCCGTAATAAGCCGCCATAGTTGTAAACATCAGGACTCCGCTCATAACCAGCCTTGTCAGGTAATGCCTGCTTAATAGCTCCGACAAACCCTGGCGTACTTCCTTGCCTGCAGCACTTTCTTTTTCCCCTTCTCCCAAGGACCTGACCAGGTCTTCAATGGGAGGCAAGGTTCTGCCAATGCTTTTTTCCACCTGTTCCTCCATTTCCCGGGCAACCTCATCCGCCTCACGATACCTGCCTTTCGATTCCAGCCAGCGGGCAGATTCGGGCAGGTATTTCCAGATGACAAGAAACCAGAGAGCCGGCAGTGCTTCGGCTAAAAATACTACCTGCCAGCCGAATTTGGGCAATAACACATAAGTTGTCAGTCCCGCCGCAGCAATGCCTAAGGGCAGAAAAGCCTGATAGAAAGAAAGATACTTGCCCCGGGATTGAGAAGGAACCAGTTCACTCAGCATGGTGATGCCGATGGGTACCTGGGCTCCCAGCCCTACACCCAACAAAAAGCGAAAGGCCAGAAGACTTTCCACGGACCAGGCGATGCTCAGCAGTGCTCCTGCCGTACCCCAGAAGGCCATAGCCGCCATCAGTATTTTCTTGCGGCCGAACTTATCCGACAGACTGCCGGAGAATATGGACCCCACAAACATTCCCGCAAAACTAATGGATGCCACTAACCCCATCATGCTGGGCGGCAGGTTAAAATGCTGCCCCAATACAGGCAACAAGTAACCCATCCCCCCTAAGTCAATGGATTCGATAAACCAGGCCACAATCAAGAGAAAGGTCAAAAAGACATGATAGGATGAACTGGGCAGGCGCTCCAAACGATAAGATACTTTAATTCGTTCCCTGGTTGCCGGACATGAATCACTCATCACACTTTCCTCCTCAAGTTTCAATGTCAGAATGAAATGTGATCAAAGAAGCAATATCCTCCTTTCAAAATTTTTAAATAATTCTGAATTTTATCTTTGCAATTCCAATGCCAAACTCCTTTTTCTCGCCGCCCCTTGACTGGAGGCCTTTGCGAAATCTCTTACTAATAAAAAACCCCGGCCTGTAAAAAATGTTTTCGGCCTTTGTAAATATTTTTTGCAAAAGAGCAGCAAAGACTACGGCCAATAAGACCATGGGTTACATCAATAGACAAATAAGCAAAGGGCTGTCAGCCTGCAGCTCTTTGCTATGTCATTGGCTATATTTTGGCTTTTATCCCTGGCTCTAGTAGCGGCCTATATTAGTTAACGTTCCACTCTTCTTGAAAACGGAACCCGAAAGCCCCAAAACAATCTAAAGACCGTAGACCCGAAAGCCAGGGCGGCTTCGTCCCACAGGAGTGAACCCATTGCATGGAGAGGCGGTAAAAGCCCACAAGACGACGCGGGGATACGGAGCCACGGGTTAACATCAGGTATTACCCAGAGGTTTGGCGGAGTCCCGCGCCGGCGAGTGGGCGAGCCTCGGAATGCTGGGTGAGCGGATGTGGGCGAAGCCGCCGACCCCGGAAACACTCTCGCTTCACTTATAATTTAACATCTTAGTCAAAGTCGGCCTGCTAATCCCCAACTTCAGAGCCAGCTCACTATTGCTCACCTTCGCTTTGGCCCTCACCCTGCGCACGATCTCCGAATTCATTTCCGCTAAAGTACTGATACAAACGCTGATTTGTCCGTCCGGGAGATTCTCCCCCTCTTCATAATCTGAAGGACTTTCCTGAAACTCCTCATCTAAAAGTTCCATAATAACATTGTGAATGTCGGCTTCATTATCCGCCAGGACCACGCATCTCTCCAGGAAATGCTCCAGCTGCCTGCTGTTGCCATGCCACTCCATTGTTGATAGCTTCTTAAGGATAAAAGCGGGCAGAGAATTAATTGACTTTCCATACTTTTCTGAAAACTTTTTAACAAAAAAGAGGGCTTGTTTCGGAATGTCCTCTCTTCTCTCCCTTAAGGGGGGCAAATCCAGCTTGAGAACATTCAAGCGAAAATATAGATCTTCTCGAAAACGATTCTCTCGGATTAATTCCTCCAAATTTTCATTGGAAGCGGCAATCACCCGCACGTCCACAGGGATGATCCGGTCACTGCCGATACGCCGCACTTCCTTTTCCTGGAGCACCCTCAAGAGGTTGCCTTGCTGCTCCAGCTTCATTTTGCCGATCTCATCCAGGAACAGGGTTCCATTGTTGGCCATCTCAAACAACCCGGCTTTGCCGCCTTTGCTGGCTCCCGTAAAGGACCCTTCCGTATAACCGAACAATTCGCTTTTGAATAAACTATCATCTAAGCAAGCACAATTAACCGCTACAAAAGGTCCTTTGCGCCGGGCGGCATTCTCATTGTGCATGCTTTGGGCCAATAATTCTTTTCCAGTCCCGCTCTCCCCCCGGATCAGCACGGTGCAGTCCGTGGTGGCATACTTTTTTGCTTTGGCTATGACAGCGGACATTTTGGGATTGACATGAATAATATCCTTAAAGCAATATTTGGCTAATAGGCCCTTCGCCGGCGGCTCCTTTTTAAGCTTAACATCCTCCTGATTTTTGGGAACCTCTCTCAGGGTAACCAACGTTCCTTTGGGGACCTGCTGGTCGATGATAGGAATTTTATTGACAATCACCGTGCCGTTGAGAACCCGGTGCACAAAGCCCAGCCGTTTTTCCAAGCCTGCAAAAATTTCAAACATACACCGGCAATAGCTTAAATCATATAAGGAGCGGCCGACTACATCCCCTTCCTGCAAACCAAAAAGTTTGGCCGCTACAGGATTAAAAACCGTGACAATTTTATCTTCATTAACCATAATAATTCCTTCATGGGCATAGACGGAAATGGTATCGATGTGTTTGGCAATAAGAGTTTCCCGGATTTGGGCTTCAATAATATCTTTAGCCCTTTGCAGGGCGCTGCGCAGGGTATTTTCGCCTGCCGAAACCTGAATATATTGTAATCCCTTCGTATGAACTAAGGATGATATCTTTTCACCGACCCCTAATAAAACCTGATAACCGTCCTTTTTGGCCTTCTCAACCTGAACCTCAATGTCCTGCCAGTTATGATAAGTATAAATCCTTACCTTAAGTCTCAAGGCGGAACTCAAGTTCTCAATGATTGGTATGGCCTCAGAGTCTGCCAGTAAAAGCCCAACATTACCGCCAAACCTTTTGGCCTGATCCAGGGCTAAGACCAGGTCGTATTCCGCCGGATGAATACTGACCAGGTTCAGAGAAGGAAATTCTTCACGCATCAGCTCCAGAGTAGCGCCTCCGCTGGCAATGACTCTAATGCGGTCAGGATTTTCAGCTAACACAGCTTTTACCTGTTCCACAGCATCGGTAAAAGAAGCTTCAAGAATGGTCAGGTTAATATTCAGTTCCTTGCGCATTTTTTCAACCAGTCGAGTCACCTCTTGGTTTGGCGAAGTAAGAACTATCTCTGCAAGCATACTCACACCCCTCCTTAAAATTATTTTTGAGAAGCTCTGTCTTAATACTCTATTAACTAAGCAAAATTCATACCAAATACCCTAAAATTTCAAATTAAAAATTAAAAGCCCTATTTTACTTAATTTACTGAATATTAAGTAAAATAGGGCTGGCTATTTATTCCCAGAATTATCCTCGGACATCCTCAGCTGGTTGCATATACACAACAATTTAGTTGCATTTTATCAACATGCACCAATTTTGCAACCAACAACTTGGCTTCTGCCAAGTTCGTTTACAATCTAATATACAAATTCCCTGGGGTCCAAACGAACTTCACGGCAGATTTCCTCCACGACTCTCTTCTCTACAGGAGCAAATTCTCCGTCGGCGAAGCCAATGGCACAGCAGAGGCGCACCACCAAGCGGGCTGCTTCGGGTTTGCTGGCCAGTTTGCCGATTTCCCTTAAGGCCTCCGCTTTCCCTAACATCTGATCCCTTTGAAGTTTGTCAATATAGTAATTGAAGCGAGCATCCACATCATTAATATTTATGCCCCGCATTTCCTGACTTGTGCGGAAATAATTGATCAGCTTTTCTCGTTCCGCAGGATCGATGATACCATCGGCTACGGTCACTAAGGCACTGCCAGCCACTAAAGCTTCCGTCAAATCTTTGCCCATATATTTATTCACAACATTGCGGGCATTCTCCGTCTGCCTCTGCAGCCATTCCGCCGTGTTTCTGTTGCTCCCTGACCCCCAGCGTTCCCGGCAGCTCATGCAGGCAAACTCCATATTCTTGCTGCCGATAAATCCTGCCAAAACCCCCACCGGCCCTAATAAGATACCGCCGATAGCCGCTTTGCCGATACCGAAACCCTTTTTCCCTGCCGTCACCTGATTGGAATGGCAGCGGGGACAAGTGATACCGCCATGAGAATCCATGCTCTGAGTCTGTCCATAGTATGAGGAGTTGTTTTGCCCATAAGAGGGAGTATTCGAACCATAGGCAGGTACATTTTGCCCATAAGAGGACGCACTCTGACCGTAGGAAGACGTACTCTGACCGTAGGAGGATGTATTCTGACCGTAGGAAGGAGCATTTTGTCCGTAAGGATTTTGGGTATTCTGATACCCACCATAACCGGGTGCAGTACTGCGCTGGTCTTCCTCAACTTCCAGTCCAAAGTTCCTGCATAACGCAGCCAGGCCGCCTTCAAAACCGCTGCCGATGGCATTAAATTTCCACTCACCTTGGTGACGGTAAATTTCTGCGGCAACAATGGCCGTCTCAACGGAAAATTTTTCACCCAGTTCGTATTTAAGCAGTAAATCGCCGCTGCCGGCATCTGTAATCCTGACGAAAGAATTCTTAATATCGCCAAAGCTCTGGCGTTTCATCTGGGCATCGTTAATGGTGATCGTAAAGGATATGCGCTGGATATGTCCTGGAACAGCCGCCAAATTAATCCGGATCTGCTCGTCATCTCCTTCACCGGAACCTTTTTTATGATCCCCGCTGTGCTTGACTGAGCCTTGCCCACCTGTGGGGTTGTTATAGAAGACGAAATCGTTTTCATCCCTGACTTTGCCGTCTGAACCTATCAAAAAAGCCGAAGCATCCAAGTCATAGTTATAGCTGCTGGCTGAAGCATTAGGAGCCCAGCCCAAACCGACAATAATCTCCTTTAAATTTGGATTGGTCTTTGTCAGATCAACTTTTTGACCTTTGCTAAGTCTAACAGCCATTCTTTACCTGCCTTTCTGTTCTCCCCATCCATGCTAATCTTGACACAGAAGTTACTTTTAGTAATAAAACCGGGCTAGATTGCTTAATATCTGCATTTTACCATAATACGCTAAGCACAAGCAAACAGTAAGACTTTAAAGAAAAAACCCGGAAGAGACAATCTCTTCCGGGCTATTCTTCATCCCCCAGGCAGCAATATTCATCAATGAAATCTTGCGGCAGCTTCTTAATTAACATGACTGGAATATCCGATTTATTGAGGACATTATGAGCCAAACTGCCATAAATCAAACCTTTCAAATTGGATAATCCCCGGGTACCCATAATAATTAAGCCAAAGTGCTTTTTGGCAGCATAATCAATAATTGCCTTCGTTATATCCGGTATATTGTAGTTGGCATAAATAATTTGGCGGTTGACGTTATATCCTCTCCGGGCAAAAATTTTATTAGTGACCGTCAGGATCTCAGAGTACTCCGCTTCTTCCTGTGTGCCTTCTTTATTCATCACATGTCCCATCCAAACAGAACTATGGTTACTCGACCAAGTTTCCAGTAAATTGTATTCCCTTTCAATAGCCCCTGAAACACTTTCCTCGACACTTAATATTGTTAATTGCATGTCCGGCAAATTAGAAAACAAGCTAGCAGCATAAACAGCCGCCGAAAGAGAATGAGGAGAACCATCGGCGTACAAAAGTACCTTAAGAGCATTAGAATTAGTCATGAGAATTCCACCTTTTAATAATATAGGGATGATTATACCATACTTGAATATATGATGTTATATCCCCTTCATGCCTCATCCAAAGCCTATCTTCAATCTATTAATAGTCATGATATTCAAAGTCAATGGCATCACTCAGAATCATCGTGAAATATAACCAAAAACCATATCCGTTATTATTATTTAATCCCGGACATGGTTTTTATACCGCTATGAACTATTCATCTTATAAATAACCCAAAAACATTCTAAAGAAACCCGTAGACCCGAAAGCCAGGGCAGCTTCGTCCACAGGAGCAAACCCATTGCATGGAGAGGCGGTTAAGCCCACAAGCGGCTGCGGGGAATGCGAAGCCATGGTTAACATCAGGTACTGCCCGGAGGTTTGGCTTCGCTCCCGCAGCCGCGAGGGGGCGAGCCTCGGAATGCTGCGGTTTGCGGATGTGGCGAAACTGCCCGACCTAGGACACAGCCCCTTTTCATCATTTGCTAATGCTTCATTAATCCCTGAGGAAGCTTCCTGACCAGCGTCATAGGCACCGGAGAACACCCGGCCAAACATCCGAAAAATAACACTTTGAGAGTATTAAATCCCCGGGTACCCATAATTATTAAATTATAGGCATGCTTTGCGGCGTATTGGTTAAGAGCTTCCAGGGTGTTGGAAATTCCCGGATTGCCATAGATCACCAGATGACTGACATCATGGGCTCTTTCCCGAAATATTTCGTTGGTCCGGGCTAATATCTCACAATATTCATTTTTAAGAGAAGTATGAGACCGCTCAGAAACCCGTTTCAGCCATTCTGATTCAGTGCTTAATGGCCAGTATCCCTCAGCACCTTTCCCGCTGCTTCTGGCAATGGCCCAATTGACGAGATCTTTGGTATCAAGCCAAGTGAATTCTGTAATCGCAGAATCTTCGCAGCCCTCCTGAACCTGCACTACTGTTAAATGCATATTGGGCATATTTTTCAAGATTGCCGCCGTATGAACTGCCGCAAAAAAGCCCGGCAGTGAGTCATCAAAATAAAGGAGCACTTTAAACTTACCTTCATTCATAATGATTAAATCCCCCTATCTTACCCTAAGGTGAGATACCGCTGTTATTCAGAGAACCGGAATTATCAATCCAAATACTTAGATAATCCTTATGCTGAATAATGATCTCTGCCAGTTTTGCACCTACATAGGTGTAATAATTCTCGCCGGATTTCCTGCCGAAATAATTATGACCCTCAATAAAACTTGAATTGGCTCCAACTCTATGCAGTAGAGGAATAATATTGGCTTTATTGATATCGAAGTTTTCAATAGCTCGTTCAAACTCATCGCCTAAGTTTGAATTACTCCAAGCTTTAGGCCCCTTTTCAGGTTTTATTTCAAAGACGCGTCTTAAAAATTCAAAGGCAAAAGCTCCTAATGAAAAGATCATTTTAGGCTTATTTTCAAAGGCTATCTTTTTGAACAATTCTATTTCTTTGGCTACTTCAGGACCCCACCAGTTCAATGTGTTAGGAACAAGCCTGCTTTCACTAACAGCATTTCTAAAGTAGATATTAGCCGTCTCGATCCGAGTGTTCATTTCCCGATATACTCTATCTTGAATTTCATCTAATATAGGGGTCCAGTTCTCGTGACTAATTGGATGTTTTGGATTCATAACCACCCAAATAGGATAATTTTTTTCTCCCGACTCTCTCTTCATCCTACCCAACCCCTTATTAAGAATAATCCCTTGGCTATAAACTAATTTCATTGGCACAATTTAATATTTGTAAGGACAAATAGGAAACCTTTTGCTGCAACTAATGAAGCTCCAAGTTGTGCCACTAGTTGCAGCAAAAGGTTAAAATCTTAGCATTCCTATAGGCACAAGAGGTTCTTATAGCTCTCTTTGACATTTATAGTTTTGGGAACTTCACGCCGTTCAGGCTGCCTTCTTTTTGGAATTGACCACAATGCCAAGGCCGTCAAAGAGATAATAAAGACCAAAACCGTACCAAACAGTGTATAGAAGGTAAAAGCTGAGGAGAAAGACCAGAGTTAACTTATTTTCACTGACTTTTTTGATCTCCACGCCAAAGTAGTTGTAAGCCGGTTCAAGTGCCTTCTGTTGAACTTTGACTAAATCGAATTCTTCGAGGAACTGGGAATTCGATTTGAAGGCAGCGTCCATTTTCTTTAAAGATGCATACCAGTTGTAGGTTGCTTCCCGGCCATCATAACCATATTTTTGCTCCAAAGATTGACTGTCGTTGTGGTACATAAAATCACTGTCAGCCACCACTGCTCCAAGAATCTTACCGTAATCTCCCTTAATAGTCAGGGCTGATTCTTTAACATTCACTTCAGCACCCGCTGAACTGTATAACTTAGCCCACTTTTCAGCTTCAGCCGGAGAGGCAGCTTTAATCTTGAGGTTAATGATATTTCCCAACTGCCCATCAGCAACTTTTTGGGCATCCCCTATGAAATAAGCAGATCCTTTAGACAGTGAGTTAAACGTATCATCGGCGAATTCCAAGCCGTTCCTGCCGTTGCCAAAGTTTGGGGACATCATGCCGATATAGCAAAGAGCAAAGCTTATGAGCATGATAAAACCAATTGCGAAGGTCTTTTTGTGTCTAACAACACTCATTGAGAAACACCACCTTTACCCATATTTACATCATAATCCTCGGCAGCCTCCGCACGAAGTCTGGGAATATTCCTGATAAAGGTACTGATAATCCAGAAAGCAAAGATGGAAACTAAACCGAAGAATAGCCAGACACCAATTTTAGTAATTAAGGCTGCTGCAGAGGTGCTCAGGGTTAAATAACCCATTTGGGTAAGCTTTTCCGGTAAGGCGAAGAGCCGGTTGACGAAGCCCGCCAGTATTGCTAAGGCATAAAAAGCTTTAATTTGTGTCCCGGGGACTACTTTCGTAGTAATGGCCCCAATTTGAATTCCGAACAGAGAACCTAAGAGCATACCCATTGCCAAGGTGTAAAACACATAGCCGTAGATGGCATATTGGGCAATTGAACCGTAACCCGCCGTAAAGATAATTTGCAGAATATCTGTTCCAACTGTGGTACCGGTGGAAATTCCTAACCCGTATACAAACATGGGGAAGGTTACAAAACCGCCGCCGACACCTAGAATGGAAGCCAGGAACCCAGTTACACAACCGCAAATGGCTACGAAGAAGCCTGAAATTTTTCTGCCTCCAGGAACCACGTGTTGATCAAATTTAATCATTGGAGCAAGATTAATGGATTGGAGTTTAGCCCCAAGAGCCGTCATTTTCTCCGGCCCGCCATGGGCGTCACCGCTGTCTTTCTGGGATCGCTTCTTCATGCCCAGATACTCACTCAGGGCAAAGATCCCCAGGAATCCTAACAATACCACGTAAATAGAACTTATAACAAAATCGCTCATGACAGGGTTGAAATTATACAAAGCACGATTAATCATACCGCCTCCGGTTACCCCTAATCCTGAACCGACTAGAAAAGCAACCGCCAGGCCAATATGCACATTGCCCATTTTTTTGTGCAGGGTTGTTCCCATAATCGCTTTGGCAAAGATATGAAACATATCCGTACCAACAGCCAGAATCCCTTTGACTCCCAAACTCATCAGGGCAGGGGTAATGACAAAACCTCCCCCGGCTCCTATACAGCCGGTAATCAGGCCGGCAATAACGCCAACAGCAATTGAACCGTAAAATGTTGTGGGTGAAAAGAAGGATGGACCGAAAGCGGCTTTACCGCCAACAAAGCTTGGCAGTGTTGATGCCGCATGAGCCATTGCCGGAATCAATAAAGGCAAAGCCATTATAAAGAGTATTAACAGCTTCTTACGATTCTTGATAATATTTCGAGAAGTCTCTATCTCCCACTGAGCATGTGCTCGAGCAGCGTACATAAGAGAAGTGTACAAATTTTTCATAGTGTGATTTCCCTCCTCCGTAAATTCGCTTGTCAATCTGCTTAATAATTCAAGGTTACCCATCCACACTGATAGGGAAATATGGTATAATGACATTGAACAATTTCCTTATGCGGCCTTTTTGGCTGCTTTTTTTATGGGTCTGCCGTACTCTTGGACTGGTTTGTGATTTTTCGTACATTCTTGATGCTAAGATGTAAATATCATTGGTTTCCTCTCCCCTCGCCTAGAATTAATTTTCACAAGTAAAGAGTATCACTGCATTCCGAATGTGTCTATAGCATATTCATATCTCTATAATCAGTATTTCATATATCAAACTTCTATTTATTGGATATGAATACCAAAATCACTTTTTTTTTGTTGAAAACAGAGCTTTGTGACGTTTAAGAAACCTGTTCACTATAAAAATTTAAAGCATTTTTTAAAAACCAACTCAATCTGGACTCTAGCGCAGAATTTATTGGAAAACATGCCGAAATGACCAGGAGTCCGGTGCCGGTTTGTTGTTCTGAAGTTTTAATAGGAAGTTAATTTTTGTCCCAGATAACCTGAGAAAATGAGTCATACCTAAATTTATTAAATACTGGGGATGAGTCCTAATAATTTAAAATGCCAATAGCTTTTTTTTAAAAAAACATCCCCGCCACCATGAGATGATGACCAAAGGTTTTCAAGAGTATTAAAAAATACGCTTTGATCCGGCTCTAATAAGCCGTTTCAAGGCGTATTTTCTCATGGTTGGTTATTTTAAAAACCAGGTTGTGGAAGTATAATAATTAGGACTATCCTGACATGATTAATGTGCTGCCTGAAAAAATTTGGTATTGATCAGGATTTATGACACCATTCATCCATGATTCGGAGATAACTGTTTCCCTGGTGTCGCAAGAATCGGTGGGAATAGGACAGGTAATTTTTATAATAAACTCTTCCTGTGCAGGATTTCCTCCCAATTCCCTCATCAGCAAGGTGGCAACATCTGTCGGTAAATGGTTCAATTCTTCTTGACTGAAGGGCACATCGGACCGGATCTCAAGAATAGCCCTGAAAGATCTTTTCACCCTGCCATCTACCAGTACTGTCCCTCTTGAAGCTTTAAGAACAGCAACTGGACGACTGGCCCGAACTCTATTATTATAGAGCTCGAACATATAGTTAGCACCATTTTCGGATCGATATACCGGAACAACATTTAAAAAATTCCCTCTGGTACACCTTAACCCATAGTTTCGCGATTTTTCCCTCATCATTAACCCTCCTTTACATGGACGAGACATTGAGTGTAAGGCAAGCGATTCAATTTCTTAACGGTCTAAAAGACCTCTTCTGCATCAGTGAAATAGAGATGGACCAATCATTACCAGCTATGATTTTGTGAAATCCCCCCTTGTAGGTTATAAATAACTTACAAGTAAAGATTAACATCTCCCGAAAATCTAGTATATAGCAAATCGAAATACCCACAATCATTTTATATAATGGTAATTATTAGGGAACAATAACTGTAATGTCACTGTAAGGAGTATAGGGCATGAACAAGATCAATGAATCTTTGGAACATCTTTTAGGATTTGAAAAAAAATACTGTACCTCATCCAAACTGGCAAACTCTCAAATAGTGTATTGGCAGTATAAAATTCTTGGCAACCGTTCCTTAAAAGACCATATCCCGGAAATCGATGAATGGATGCATCATTACGAACAGTTTCTAAACGACGGCGGAGACCCCTATCTGTTAAAACAGGGCGGATCTTTTTTAGGCCAAGAATTCTAAATCTAATTTAACCAGAGGACT
The DNA here is from genome assembly GCF_000235605.1 of Desulfosporosinus orientis DSM 765. Classification (GTDB taxonomy): domain Bacteria; phylum Bacillota; class Desulfitobacteriia; order Desulfitobacteriales; family Desulfitobacteriaceae; genus Desulfosporosinus; species Desulfosporosinus orientis. The sequence continues at coordinate 1,851,283 of NC_016584.1, read as the reverse complement.
TAATCTGCTTTTGATGAAACTTTCTATAAAATGATACGCTTGGATACTATCCAAGCGTATCATTTTATATTGAAGTACTATCTAAGGAGAGCAGGCATGCCTACCACCGGCCAATAAGTGAAGGTCATGATTACCAACACCCCCATAATGACTGCGCTGGCCGGAATACCGCTCACAAAGAATTCACCGGTTGTAAATTGTTTCGATTCATAAGCCATGGCATTAGGAGCAGCTCCGATGAGCAGCAAGAAAGGCATACCCGCCATGGCTACCGCTCCATACATAACAAGTTCCGGATTAACCCCTAAATACTGGGCCATTACTAGCGCTACCGGCAGGGTAATGGCAATCGCCGCTACATTCATAATGAAATTTGTCATAACCAATACTAAGAAACATACTGCTAACAGGAATACTAACCAATGTGCACCGGCGATCATGGACAGCCATTTAATGGCGATCCACTGAGCCGCTCCCGTTTGCCACAAACAAAAACCGATGCTCATCGCTCCGGAGAAGAGCAAGACGATATTCCAGGGAATTCTCTTTTCAAGATCTTCGACACTCAACACTTTGGATAAAAAGAAGAGTACACCGGCCAACAACAGAGGAACTGACCGATCCATCGTCTTCAAGGCTGGAATTATAGCTTGCAGCACCAGCATTGCCAGGGCAAAAGCTACCACGAAGCTTACAAAAATTTCCTTTGAATTGATGGGACCAAGCTTAGCATACTCAGCAGTTGCTTTTTCCCGCAAACCAACGATTTTTGCTTTTTCAGGCTTATAAATAATCATTAGCAGAGCCCAAATCAGAAACACACTTGCCCAACCGAAGGGCGCTAAGTGAACTGAGAAATCAACAAAGGATATTTGTTTGCCTGTGAATTCCGTATAAAAGCCAACTGCTGCCGGATTTCGGGCTCCTCCCAACAAAGTACAGATACTCCCTGCACCGGCTGTATAGGCCATACCTATGAACAATGCCTTGCCAAACTTAGTAGGCTTTCCTTCAGGGTTATCTCCGTTATACAAGGCCAAAATCGTTACTAAAATAGGGAACATTGTCGCTGCCACAGCAGTATGAGCCATAATATGAGTTAACAAAGCCGTAATGATAAATACACCTAACAAAATTTTTCGGGTATCTTCACCTACTACGACTAACATTTTATAGGCAATTCTCTTGGTAATTCCCGATTTTGTAAAGGCTAACCCCACAAGAAGTGATCCTAAAATGAACATTACTGTGGGATCCATGAAATCCCGAAAAGCTTCTTTTGCCGGGCGAATTAAAAATAATGCCTGCACAACCCCAATCATTAAACTGGTAACACCGATAGGGGTTACTTCAAATACCCACCAGATACTTGCCAGGAAAAACAAACCAATGGCAGCTTTGCCTTGTTGACTCAATTCAAAAGATTTGCCCGACGGGTCCACAGCCGAACTAAACTGTGGTGCATAATACAATACCAAAAATAAACATACGCCTAAACAAATAAAGAAAATTCGTTTTGCGTTTTGACCATTCATTTAATACACCCCTCTCTCATATTCCAAGGTGCTGCTCTGATTATCACATAAAAATTTCTATATCCTTCTCACATTTTTTTCTTTTTGTGTTATAATGAGCTTGCGATTAAATTTCTTAGCGGCCTTGCAAGGCTGCTTTTTTTATTTGAAAAAATTCAACCCTATGATTATCCTCCGGTTTATCCTTCCTGTTATCCTTCAGATGGTTTCCCCCCTCTAAAACTTAAACTGGAATTTCCTCAATTTAAGCTCTAAAAAATCCTTTTATTGATCCTCTATAAATTAACTCCTCCTTTCACTGGGGATTAAGTGGATTAAGGAATGTGACTATCCTCACAAACCTAGAGTAACATTCTAGAGCTCATACGTCTATAGCAAATCAAGATCATCTTAATCAATTTATCCTATTGAGAGAATAAAACCGACTAAAATACTAACCTATTAATAATGAAAATCTATTACCTTAGTTATGTTCTTTATGATAAACCCCTGTAATTCCACCAAAAAGTGATTAATTTCTTTGTGCCTTAATAACTTGAATCAATTACTTCCCCAGTTAATACCACTGTCAATTAGCTATGCATATTATCACCATATCAATTTGGCCATAGTATTTTAAGCAGATTTGCTCCGAAGAGTTGTTTCTCTTCGGAGCAAATGAAGCAAGTTTACCTAATTAGCTTGTCTAGATAGCTTTAACTTATCCAGATATCAAAGTGATCCTTGTTCTCGATAATCTTTTCCGCCAGCGTCGAACCAACATATTGAAAATAATTTTCTCTATCTGTTGGAATTAAAATATCCTTATTTTCTATCAGCCTATCAGTTGCCACAACCCTGCGCAGCAGCGGAATTCTGTTAGTCTGATTAATGTTGAAGTTTTCCATGGATTTGTCAAATTCCTCTTTTAGAATTGCAGTACTCCATGCCTTAGGACCCTTCTCCGGTTTAATTTCAAAAACCCGCCTTGCAAATTCAAAGGGAAAGGCTCCAAATGAAATGAGGATTTTAGGTTTGTGCTCGTTAACAATTTCTCTGTAATAGTCAATTTCTCGAGCAACTTCTTTCCCCCACCAGTTCAAAGTATTGGGGACGATTCCACCCTCGCCTACTGCACTTCGGATATACATATTTGAGACGTCGATTCTTGTATGCAGTTCTCTGAAAACACGGTCTTGAATTTCATCCAGGATAGGTCTCCATATATCATGACGAACCGCTGGGTATTTGGGATTGATTAACAGCCATATTGGATAATTCCGGTCTCCGAGTTCTCTTTTCATAGTTTCATCATTGGAGAATGATTCATTAATCGTTAAGCAGGACAAAACTTACCCCACCTTTCATTTTTGTACTGCCACATCCTAACGAAGATTTCGGCAACGAAATCTTTAAGCTTTTTAACGATTTCTTGAACAACCTTGACCTAATTTCGATTAAATTTCTTAGCAGCCTCTTCGGCAGCTTTCTAAATTAAACCTCAAATCTCTCGCAGCCTTCAATTTTAATATTTCTCCTCAAACCTCCTTTTGCGTGTGATTTTACTCACAATTAGAGATTATCATTATGCTAATTTCGTGTCTAGGGGAAATCGATATACTCATAATCAAGATACCTAATATCAGAAAACTTGGCTGGTGCCCGAAGCTGGCCTGATTAAACGAAAAAAAATTCCAAAGGACTATTATTTCCTTCAGAATTCTCATTTCCCTGCCTTGACCATGATTCACTTTCCTTCACAATAACCAACGATCATTAAGACAAATTTGAATTAGCCAAATCAAATTCGTTTTAATATCATTTATTGATTATGAATTTTCTTCTTTTTAAGAATGAGTTATTCAATCCAGATATTGAGACTATCCTGATGCTCAATAATTTTTTCTGCAATCTTTAATCCAACATACTGAAAGTAATTATCCGCCAGGTCAATTTCTTCAATAAATTTATTGCTGGTTACTACTCTGCGAAGCAAAGGGACGATATTTGTCTTTTGAATATCGAAATTAGCCATTGTTTTCCCGAATTCATCCCCTAAATTAGTTGTTCCCCAATACTTCGGCCCTTTCTCCGGCCTTTTTTTATAAACACGCCTGACAAATTCATAAGGAAATGCCCCAAACGAAATGATGATCTTTGGCTTATACTGTAAAGCAATCTCTCTAAATTCATTGATTTCTAAGGATACTTTGTTGTCCCACCAATTTTGAGTATTAGGCACAATTTTACTATCGCTAACCGCATTTCGAATATAAAATTTCTTTGTATCAATTCTTGTATGAAGTTCTCGATAAACTTTATCTTGTATCTCAGATAATACCGGTGTCCAAATATAGTGGCGAACCGCCGGATGTTTTGGATTAAACAAAAGCCAGATTGGATTGCTTCTCTCTCCCGATTCCCGATAATTTTGGTCAGCTGGTAGTATGACTTTATTAAGGGCTCTGCCGGACAATGTGATCCCACCTTTCTATTTAAACCTTTTAAGCCTTCCTCTTCATGTGAAGTAAAGAGCAAAAACAATTAAACCCATTGGACATCCAAAATAGACTGTCCCGCAGAGACAATTTCTCTGCGGGATTCTAGTTTCTGTCTCATATTACCATACATTACATCATTTAAAATTTGATTAAATTTATGAACCCAGGTGTAAGCAAAAATCGTCAATAAAATCTTGCGGGAGTTTCTTTATGAGTAGAACGGGTATTGGCGACCTATTGAGTACATTGTGAGCTAAACAACCAAATATCAACCCTTTTAACGTCGTAAGTCCCCTGGTACCCATAATAATTAATTTAAAATGTTTCTTTTCTGCATACTCTAAAAGGGCATCGACAGTATCCGTAATACTTGGGTTGGAATAGATGACGTGATGATTAACATCCTTAGCTCGCTCATGAAAAATACTGCTGGTTGTGGAAAGAATATCTTGGTAGAGATTCTTTACGTTTGAATCTGACTCGATGACTCGCTTCATCCATTCTGAGGTAGGACTTACAGGCCATGTGTCAATCCAACTGTACTCTGTCCCCATAGAGCCTTCATTACTCTCTTGTACTTGAACAATCGTCAATTTCATGTTCGGCATACTCTTTAATAGGTTCGCAGCGTAAACTGCAGCTGAAAAAGCTTGTTGGGACCCGTCAGAATAAAGTAGTACATTAAATGCGGAATTTTTCATTCCGATACCCCCTTTATCATTACCATTACTCTCATTTAGAAGGCTGCAGTATTCTTACTTTCTAAATCAGGACTAATACTTAAAATTGATTTAGATTCTTGTAATTTACGCGACGCTGAATCCGCTTCCTGACCCCTCACATCAGGTCCTATAATTGTTCGTGCTCTTTCCAAAGCGTTAGTCGAAGAGGCGAAAATTTCGTTTTCTGACATAAAGATATTATCTTCTCCTACATCTGAATTCATATGAGTATTCATTAAAAGTGAACTAAACTCAGACTTGACACCGCTAAAGATGATCATTCCACCGGATTCTTTAACTGTTCTGATAAACACTTTCAATACCCCAAGTGCAGTCAAATCAATATTAGCGACATATTTCATTCTCAGAATGAAAACCTTGGATTTATCGACTAAGTCGTCTAATTTTGCTTGCAGATCCTCAGCGGAACCAAAGAAGAGATTTCCTTCAAGCTGGATAATCAAAATGTCCATTTTCTCTTTAATCGCTCTAACTTCTTTTTCGATAACACTACCGTTTATTCCTTCTGATGGTACAAGTATTTTCATTGGAGCTTTGTTGGTATCTTTCAGGTAGAGAGCAATTGAAATTGCTATACCAGTGTATATTGCAACGTCAAGATGAGGCAAAACAATCGTTGCAATACATGTTGCCATCATGGCCAAAGAATCGGACTTGAATTTGCCGGCTTTAATAATATGCTTTATTTCTTTTTTATCAACCATATTGTAAGCAATAACTAAGATTACGCCGGCAAGACAGGGACTTGGAATATACTGAGCATAAGGAGCGAAAAACAATAATACTAAGGCAACAACCACACCTGACATCATTCCGGCCAGCCGAGTCACTGCTCCGCTTTGATAGTTAATTGCAGAACGTGTAAATGATCCTGAGCCTGCAAAACATTGGAAAAATGATCCCCCAGCGTTGGCTAAGCCCTGAGCTATAAATTCTTGATTGGCATCAATTTTTTGTCTGGAAGTCGTGGCGATAGATTTTGAAATAGCAATAGCTTCAACCAATCCGATAATTGAAATTGCCACTGCTCCTCCGAATAGATTTCGTACAACTGAAACATCAAAGACAAGCATTTTAAAGGGAGGCAGGGATGAAGGTATAAAGCCTGTAAGTTTAACACCTTTCTGATCTAAAGAGAAAAGAATGATGAAGATGATTGGAATAATAATTCCGATTAAGGCACCAGGAAGCTTATTGTTAATCTTCTTACAGACAATGATGATAGCCATGGTCATAAGTCCAAGTCCTAAGGCATAAATATTCGTTTGGCTTAGATGAGTTATTACATAATAGAACTTTTCCATGGTAGACATATGGGAAGAACCCTTAATGGACATTCCCAATAGTGTACTGAGTTGACCAAGTCCAATCAAGACACCTGCACCAGCTGTAAAACCAATAACAACAGAATGGGAAACAAAGTTAATCACTTTTCCCAGCTTAACGACACCAAAAAGTATTTGCAAAATTCCTACCATAAATGTCATTAAGAAGAGCATTTCATAGGCATTTTCTTGGGCCATATAAGGTGCCATGCTTCCGGCAACCAACAAAGCAATCGCGTTTGTAGGACCTGCAATGGCATGATTTGAACTTCCAAAGGCTGAAGCAATAATTGTGGAGACAATGGCTGTATACAAGCCATAAACAGGATTAACGCCGGCAATGAGTGCATAGGCCATTGATTGGGGAATAACGACTACGGCAACCGTTAAAGCAGCTATTAAGTCTTTAGAGAAATATTCCTTTTTATAATTTCCAATTGTACCAATGAGGGGCATATATTTAAATCGAGATAAGTACATTGAAATCCCACCTTTCAATTTAAATAGTTTCTACTTATTGAATGGTTTCTACTTAATCGGTCAAAACCGGTAACACGTATTCTAAACCATCTCCTTTTTTGCTTAATCCCTACCTTTAATAGAGCTCATTTGGCAGCCAAATATTTGAACCTGATAACCTGCGGACATCATCCATATCCTATTTTTATATCATCCATCAATATTTTCAATCTTTAAATCTTACCTTCGTCTGTAACTATAAATTCAATTCGTGAAGGAATACACTGTTAGATTAGCTATGATTCCTGATCTATAAGATATTAAGAGATTTATTTCACTAATTTTTGTAAAATTTTTACTTCTTAAAGGGCTTAAATAATGAATTTAATCATTCCCGCAACAAAACCTCCATGTTTTTAGTCCCAGATCAACGATTTTACTCCTAGAGGAATCGTAATAAAATGCACAAACTCTTTTTTATAAATCCTTTCTCTGCTATCTTTTGAATTAAGATTAGCATCGATATCATTTCCCGTCAATATTATGGCAATCGATTTATCCTATTGTGAAAAAATCGCTTCGCTATCTTATTTCAAAAAAATAAAATAGCAATACATGTCATCGCAATTCTATTCCTTATAATCACGACGCTGTATTGCTATTTTTAGTCTATTTTTGGTTTGCTGATACATACATTCTGAGGAGTTCACCCCCAAACTGAGCATCTTTAAAGCCGCAGTTTACAAGGGCTAAGATATATTAGACTGTCAGAAGTTCTATCTTTAGCCTCTTCCGATAAGGTCATTACATCCTATACTAAGACTTATAAAGTTAGGCAATAAAATGGTAACGGCTAGTATATTCAGGTATTTTTATCGCGATAATAGTTATGTTTAATAATCACTATTAATTATCGACACTTTGAATTCCTTTTCGAATACAACTGGTTATCTCTTCCATAAACTCTTGGAATCGTGAATTAGCATTATTTGAAGTGAGTACTTGCTTATTGCGAATGCATTTTTGTTCCAATTCTGTAAGTTGATCTTTTTCCTCAGAGGTGACTTCGATACCTGCCATTTGTTTACCGCGTTGTTCATTTTTCATCTTGTGCAGACTCTCTACTAATTTACGAGCTTCGTCATTTTGTAAAAGATCGTATTCCGCTCTTTTAAAATCTTTATAAATTTTTGTTTCAGCTATTGATTTTCCCAGTTCAGTGGCTTTTTGCATAAGTTCTTCAATTTGATCCATATTGAGTTCCTCCTACGATTTTCAAAAATTAGTTAGTGTTGTTACTATCATAACTGATTATCACAAAATTTCAAAGAAATATCCCATGATTCAGTCAATAAAATAGAGAACGGGCACAAATTCCCGACAAATCCCGAAAATTTGCACCCATCCCCCTCATTCATCAGCTTTAATATCGATTGTTAGCAATCTATTAATCACTGATCAATTTTAAATTAGAACTTAACACCGAACATATCAATGACTGGGCGTTTGAATACAGACCATTCATTGGAATTTGGATCCCACTTCATGTTTACGAAACAGTGCCAGTTTTCCTCATCTAGACCTGGCATATCTGTTCTGATATAATATCCAGGCCAACGTGTTTCTTCACGGAATGTTACAGCGCGAAGATGTGCTTCAGCTTGCCACATTCTGTGTTTGTTTTCCCAAACTCTCAAGAGTTCGTAAACGTCTTTGGCAGCTAATTTCTCAGCGTCTTCTTTGAGGAACTGGAAGAGTTCAGCAGCTCTGTCTAGGGAAGCTTGGTTCATGCAGAAGTAAACGTTTGCTCCACCAACATACTCATCCATCAATTTTTGCAGACGGAACATGAATTGTTTCGGCAGAATGTAGTTGGGGTTAACAGTAGGATCGGTACTGAAGTCTTTATATTGCTCGTAGATTTCAAGAGGTTTATAAACGGTTGCTTTCATATCTTCGATAACTTGCGGCTCAACTTCGATCAAAGTGTTGTTATCTAAGATATATTGGCAAGCACCTTTAGCAGCAATACGACCTTCGGTATGGGTACCGGAGGAGAATTTATGCGGGCAGTTTCCGGATGCGTCTCCAGCTGCAAAGAGGGCAGGAACTGTGGTCATGTTAACATAACCCCAGAAGTAGTCTGTTCCGGCAGAGAGATCTTCCGGACCGGAGATCCAGGCACCGGATGAACCGGAGTGGGAACTGATGAAGTATGGCTCAGCTGCAGCAATTTCAGAAGATCTTTCTTCAGGTTGAACGTTGGTAGCAGCCCAGAGTAAAGCTTGTGCAATGGTCATATCGAGGAAGTCTTCCCAAGCTTCATTCTCTAAAGACTTCATTTTCTTTTTGAAGGCTTTTTCGTCTCCTTCATATTGTTTAGCCAGGTTAGCGATAGCTTCCTCTGTACGCATGAAGAGAGGTCCTTTACCTTCTTGTACGTCTAACAATCCGAGGTGGTTACGGAGGTTAGCAGGAATCGGTTTAATGGAACCGTATACGCCCCAGTTTTTCAACTCATCAGCGCGGGTTTCCATGTAGTTTTCACCCAAAGCGTTGGTTGCACGGGATTTGAAGAGTAAGAACCAAGCGCCGACAGGACCGTAAGCATCTTTAAAACGAATTGGAACGAAGCGAACTTCTTGGCTGCTCATTTCTGCGCCGGCACGAATTGTGAAGTAAGCGGAAGAACCAGTGGAGAACGGAGGATACCAAGAACGTCCAGCACCTTCACCAGTGGATTTAGGTTTGAAGACACCAACGGTTCCACCCATTACGCACAAGGTTGCTTTTGCTTTGAAGACATAGAATTTATCTTCACGAACACTGAAACCTACAGCTCCTACGCATTTGCCGTCTTTAAGAAGTGGCTCAGTGATGAAAACTCTCTCATAAATGTTTTCTTCACCTAAAGCGTTTTTAGCAGCTTCAGCAACGATAACCTTATAGGATTCACCGCTGATCATTAATTGCCATTTACCTTCGTGAACATAGCCGCCGTTTTCGTCTTTCCACAAAGGAAGACCCCATTTTTCAAACATATGAACGGAGCTGTCAACGTGACGTGCAATGTTAGCGACTAAGTCGTCACGGGAAATTCCCATCATATCGCCTTTAACATAGCGGACATAGTCTTCAACGGTATTCTTGCCTTCAGCAAGTCCAACATAGAGGTTGATAGCGGATAATCCCATTCCGACAGCACCGGAACGCGGCATTGAAGCTTTATCAACTAAGGTTACTTTAAGTCCATGTTTTTTAGCCCAGTGAGCTGCTTCTACAGCCGCACCACAGGCTCCCATTCCGCCTCCGACGATCAGAAGGTCGGTTGTTACTTCTACTGTTTCAAAGTTCATTGGCATTGATTTTAACCTCCCTATTTATTCCCTTATTACAAGAGCTTACTTCTTATAAGTCCATACTGGCATATGCATTGAAGCGGGTTCGGTATACAGTTCAATGCCGTTTATATCGCTGGAAGTTATTTCATAACCGCCATCAGGAACTGCGGAACCTTCTTCTGTGGTACGAATCGGGAATTTGAAGCGTTTAGTCATGCCGTTACGGAATTTAACAGTCCACATAATGCTGTCGGATCCACGGAGAGGTACACAAGATGCTCCAAGGGGAACGAAGTCAGCATAGCCGCGAAGGTCCATAGCTTGTTGCGGGCAAGCCTTAACACAGCACAGGCACTCCCAGCATTGAGATGGATCGAGGTTTACAGCTTTCATTTTTTCTTTGTCTAACAACATTAAGTCATTGGGGCATGCATACATGCAAGCTGTTTTGTCTTGCCCTTTACATCCGTCACACTTTTCTGCAATTACAAAACTTGGCATTCGGTTAACCTCCATTATTCGTTTATTTTTTGAAACTAAACGAAGAGGCGCTCTCTCCGTTTAGCCTTCAAACAAATGATAATTATTTATTTGGCGTTGGCATAGTAGTTGAGAAGAATCTTTAAGACTTCAGGACGGCTGAAGTTACTTGGCGGAACTTCACCGGCTGCTAACATACCTCTTAATTTGGTACCGCTGATTTTGAGATGATCTTCTTTGCCGTGCGGGCAGGTTTTTTCTGTGGTCATGCCTTCGCACTTATTGCAGTACATAGCTGCAGTTACTTTGATAGGCTGGCAAAGAATTTCGCCGGGTTTGAAGGTTTCAAAGATTTCTTGTGCTTGATAAGCTGTGTAGTAGTCACCGACACCGGCATGGTCACGGCCGACAAGAATGTGGCTGCAGCCGAAGTTTTGACGGAAAATAGCATGGAGGATAGCTTCGCTGGGTCCTGCATAGCGCATTTCCATAGGATATACTTTCATAACAACGTTTTTAGGATTGAAGTAGTTTTTCAGGAGAACTTCATAGCACTCTAAACGTGTTTCAGCTGGGATATCTCCTTTTTTGAGTTTTCCTACGATTGGGTGAATGAAGAGTCCATCACAGACTTCATTACCAATTTTGCAGAGGAACTCATGAGAGCGGTGCAATGGGTTGCGTGTTTGGAAAGCTGCAACGGTTGACCAGCCCTTTTCATCAAAGATCTTTCTGGTTTGCTCTGGGGTAGCATAGTAGTCACCATATTTGGAGGCATAGCCCAATTGACTGAAGGTAACTAACTCCCCGCCGACATTGATATCCCCTTGAGCCATAACCTTTTTAACACCATCGTGCTCAGGATCATCTGTGAAGAATACCGCTTTGCACTCTTTGACTTTGTCGTATTCATATTTATCACTAACAGTTAAAATACCGCAATAGGTATCTGTTTCATCATCAACTAATGCGACTTCCATGCCTACTTTAATGGTTTCAGCTTGTTCACGAGTAACTGATACGGTAATTGGAAGAGGCCATGCTAAACCATTGGTTAAGTGTTTGGTTTCTACAACACTTTCATAATTGGCTTTGTCCATAAAGCCGGTCAGAGGGCTGAATGCACCCATCCCAATCATTAATAGGTCAGAAGTTTCTCTGGAAGTCATGCGAATCACTGGTAATGTTTTAGCCTTGGCTAAAGCATCCGCTCTTTGTGATTCAGGAAGTAATACCGGTGTTAACTTTCCGCCATGAGGTGGTACTAATTTTGACATTTGTCAAGTCCTCCTTAATTTTTATAATGAATGTGAGTATACCGCAGAAACCTGTATTATCCTGCTCACTGCCAACATTTGTCTGCCGGATGAGACTCTGCATAAACAGTGTTTCTGGCATCCCCCCCTTCACTTAAACTTTGAAAAATTTTTCACCATTATGAGTTAGCTAACCTCATAGCTATAAGCCATGTAGTTGTTTTCCTCATTACTTATAGCATGAGGTTAGCTGAACATCGTACTAACCAGGTTTATTTTTCAATAGATTCGCAAAGGAATTCGGACATTTCCATAACTTTTAAGACATCATTTTTTTCTAGTCCGGCGCAGGCATCATCCAGCATTGTTATGCAATAGGGACATGCCGTAACAATAACATCAGCATTTTGCTTGACAGCATCATTGATTCTCAGCTCGCCGAAACGCTCTCCAAAGGGCACCTCAGCCCAAATGCGGCCGCCTCCGCCTGAGCAGCATAAGCTCTTATTCTTAGCACGATCCAATTCAACAAACTCTACACCCGGGACCGCTCCTAGCAATTCTCTGGGTGCATCGTAAACCAAATTGTGACGTCCTAAATAACACGGATCATGGAATGTAACTTTTTTAGCGATTTCACCGGGCAATGAAAGCTTGCCATCTTTTAAAAGCGTACTCAGAAGCTCAGAATAATGCATTACTTCATACTCACCGCCAAGCTCCGGATAATCTTGCTTAAAGGCATAGAGGCAGTGAGGAGAGGTTGTAATAATCTTCTTGACACCTTTTTCATTAAAGAGCTTGATATTCGATTCCGCTAATTTAGTGAAGAGCTCCTCATCACCAATCTTACGAATGGTCTCACCGCAGCAGTTTTCTTCAGCGGTTAACACTCCGAAGCTAACTCCAGCTTGTTGTAAGAGTTTAACAACGCTCTTAGCAATTTTTTGACTGCGGGTGTCATAACAAGAAGTACAGCAAACATAGAGAAGATATTCGGTATCAGCCGAGAAAGCCGGAACATTTAAGCCTTCGAGCCAGTCAGCTCTCTTTTCTTTAGGTCCGGTCCAGGGGTTGCCATTGGCATGGAGACTTCCTGCAACAGGTCTTAAATGACTGGGCAGGATGCCTGCTCCAACGATGGTATTCCGCATGGAACGAACGTTTTTAATAATCTCAACACTTCTCGGACAGTTTGATTGACACATGCCGCAGGTAACACAGGCAAAGAGAACCGCTTCATCGTCGAAACCTTCCAAGCCGAGTTGTCCTTGACGCTGCATTTTACGAATATTAAATACTTCGCTAAGCTCGCCTGGGACCTGTCGGTATGGACAAAGATTGGTGCAGAGGCCGCACTGCATACACCAGTTGAGTGTTTCGGCTCCTGAAGAAATAATATATTCTCTCATCTCCAGAGAAACTTCTTTTATTTCATCCATAATACTGCTCCTTTTCTATACTGATGGGAGACATCTTCCTCTCTAAAGCAAGTCTTTATTTAGGCGATCTGTCCCCTTACCTTAGATCCGATTAGAACCCTTTATAAGGGTTAGGTCCAAGTTCTTCAAGTCTCTTAGCGAAATCATCCAACATAGCCGGTAACTTGTCATAGTCAGCAATGGAAATTTGATCCATCCGTACACGTTCCGACTCAAGATCCAGTCTGTCTAACGTCTCGGACACTTTTGAGATTCTTGTGGCTGCCAATTCACTGCCTTTAATGAAGTGGCACTGATAATCGTCGCCATGTTTACATCCCAGGAGATAAATTCCGTCAATTCCTTGGGACATACTGTCGGCAATCCACACTAAGCTCAATGAGCCTAAACATCTTAGAGGGATCACGCGAACCCAGGCATTATATTGAAGTTTGTTAATACCTGCCATATCCAAGGCTGGGTAGGCATCATTTTCACAAGCGAAGATGAGAATTCTTGGTTTTTCTTCATCCTCATCAGGAACTTCGATGGCTTTTAACATATTGCCGATCATTGGCACCGAGTAGTTTTTAAAGGTAATAATCCGCTCCGGACAAGCACCCATACAGATTCCGCAGCGACGGCAGCGGGTCGGGTTGGGCAGAGGATTGAATTTGTCATCTTCATTAATAGCACCGAAGGGACATTCAACGGTACAGCGTTTACATTGCGTACATCTCGACATTGCAAAGTCCGGGAAGGACATGTCGCCGACACGAGGGTGTACTGCCACACCTTTGATGCTTGATTCTATACATTGAATTGCTTTCAGAGCAGCTCCCGTAGCATCTTCAATGGATGAAAGTTCATCCATAGGTGCTCTTACGCTGCCGGCAGCATAAATTCCTGTACGACGTGTTTCATAAGGGAAGCAGATAAAATGAGAATCTGCAAAACCATATTTTAAAGTCGGCATTTCCGGTCCTTGGCGATAAGACAGATTCAAAAGATTGGATTTAAGAATGATTTCCGGTTTCGGTCCGTCCTCTTCTTTTTTCTCTTCTTCTTTATCCCCTTCTTTTGCAGCTGCGTCTTCTCCTAAGGCCGTGGTGGGAACCATGCCGTTAGCTAAGACCACCATATCGACGCCTTCGGTTGTAATATTTGCTCCGGACAAAATATCCGAAGCCTCTATGAGCAGGTTCTTATCCCCGTCTTCTGTAATCCCGCTGATTTCTCCGCGGACGAAAATAGCTCCATCTTTTTGTGCCTGTTGATAAAGGCGTTCGTATTGACCTGGAGTACGCATATCTTTATAGAAAATAAAGACATTGGCTTCAGGATTTTGCTCTTTAATATAGGAAGCTTGCTTCAAAGACTCGACGCAGCAGGTTGCTGAACAGTAGGGTAAATGTTCAGGATCACGTGATCCGGCACATTGAATGAAAGCGATGCTTTGGACTTCTTTGCCGTCCGGACGAACAATTTTGCCTTTGGAAGCCAATTCTTCCATTTGACGGCCGGTAATGACATTTTCGTACTTGCCATAACCGAGATAATCAAGTTTCGCAGGATCATAGGGTATAGCTCCTGTAGCCAATACCACAGACCCAACACGTTCGGTTATGGTCGTACCATTTTGATTGATTGCAGCATCAAACATTCCCGGCGCACCGGCTATTTCCTGAATTTCAGCACTTGTATAGACTGTAACGTCAGGATTCTCTTCAACTTCCTTGACTAATTCAGCGATATCTACCTCTTCAGGAGCCGTAAAGGGTGCCTTGCGGGGAACTTGTTTAAACAAACCGTTCATCCAGCCGCCAAGTACAGGACTCTTCTCAACCAGCACTGCTTTGTAGCCGGCTTTGGCTGCTTCAAGAGCAGCAGTCATCCCTGTTAAGCCTCCGCCGACAACCAATAAGGTTTTCACCATATTTTGACCTTGATAGGGCTCCGGCAGGTCAATATGCTTAATTTTTGCGATACCCATTCGCATATAGTCTTCAGCCATCATTTGGGTATCTTCGTCATCGGCCGGCTGACTCCAAATGACTTGTTCTCTTAGGTTAACCCGCTCCATGATAACGGATGGATCAAATTCAAAAACATCGTAATTAACCCGGGGAGAACATGCGGCAATAAGAACTGTATTGACGCCTTCATTCTCTATATCACTCTTAATGAGATTGATTCCTTCCTGTCCACAGAGAAAGGGGTGGCTTTTACAAACCGGTACTTTGCCTTCCTTGGTAGCAACCTTGGACAGGCCTTCTACGTCCAGGGATTCTCCGATACTACATCCAGTGCAGATATAAACACCTGTTTTTTTATCCATTGGGCTACCTCCTCACCGTAGATTGAATGGCTTTAAGCGCTGCAGACGTAGAATCTTTTACCGAGGAGGAAACATCCAACGGTTTTTTGACACATCCAGCGCTGTAAATCCCTGGTTGTGGATTGGAAAGAACAAACCCGTCCTCATCACAAGCTATTGGAGCGTTCGAAGCAGCTGGAACCATTCCCGTTGCCAACACAACCATATCAACGGTTTCTTTCATAATTTCGCCGGTCAGTTGGTTCTCTACTTGAACAATTAAGTCTTTTGTTTCCGGATTTTCCGTGATCTCACCAACTTTTCCTTTGATCATGGTGATATCATTTTCAACATTTTTATAGAATTCTTCGTGTTTGCCCATGGCTCTGACATCGATATAAAACATATAAACCTTAGCGTCCGGATACATTGCTTTTACATAAGTTGCTTGTTTAAGGGAAGCCATGCAACATACTCCAGAACAGTAAGGCAGGTTGTTTTCATCACGGGAACCAGCACATTGAACAAAGGCGATGGTTTTTGCTTCCTTGCCGTCTGAAGGACGAACAATCTTGCCTTTTGTAGGTCCGTTGTTGGCTGCTAAACGTTCCATGATGACATTGGTAATAACATTCTGATGCCGTCCAAAACCGTAATAGTCAACTTTAGTGGCATCATAAGGCTCCCAACCGGTAGCCCAAACAATTGATCCAACATTCAAGTTGAAGCTTTTAGCTGTCATATCCAGTTCAATAGCACCATATTGACATGCTTCAACACATTTACCGCACTCAGATCCTAAGCAAGCTGTACTATCTATCACATATTTCATTGGGAAAGCGAACTCATGAGCTTTATAAATGGCAGGGGTTTTATCCATTCCATAATTAAATTCATTAGACCGTTCTGCTGGACATACTTCTGTACACTTTCCACATGCTGTGCAGTTCTGATTCACATAACGGGGATTCGACTTAATCGTAACAGTATAATCCCCTTCAACACCGTCAATCTTTTCAACTTCCGATAAAGTGAAGAATTTAATGCGGGGATTTTGCTTAATCCGTTTAAAATTAATTTCCAACCCACAGTTTGGGGGGCACAATTTAGGGAAATACTGATTCATCTGGGCAACTCTTCCACCTAGATAGGATTTCTGTTCAACCAGATAGACCTCGTTTCCCGCCTCGGAAGCTTCAATAGCGGCTGTAAGTCCGCTTACTCCCCCTCCGACTACTAAAATACTCTTTTGCGCCATCCTTCTACCTCCCTTATATGTCATAAACTCTCGGCAGTAACCGAGGCAGTTGGAACAAAGAATCCCTTGAACCAACCTTATAGCATTCCTCCTACCTAAATAGGAGATATTTGCTTTCCGTTTGGGAAAAATATAGAATACTCCGGCTACCAGTATCGTTGGACTTTCCAGTGAACACTGTAAAGAAACTTGACTTATATGAATATATGATTTCTTTCACATATAGAAATCATTTGTAAATCTTCCTCTTTAAACTAACCGCTTTATGTTAAACGTAAAAAAATGCACAAAGTATTATTGGTAATTTCATTTCCAAAATAAGACTAGCACTGTGGCTGTAATAAGTCAATATGGCGATAATTAAGAAATTATATAGCGAAATCCTTTGACAGGGATTTGGGGTTATGCATATATGCTCGATAAACTTTATGAGATATAAAAAAACTTCGCAGTTCACTCTTAGCGATACCTCTGAAGGAACTGCGAAGCAGCCTGCTGCTCCCTCAATTAACAGTTTTTAGGCACAACAAACAGCAATCAGCGCTTATTTTGATTGCCAAATTCGATAAATTCCTTTGTTTTGCTCTATGAAATTACTATAATCCTTTTATGTTAAATTAAGTTTTTTCTAACTTAACGAGTCTCTTCCTTATATTTTCATATCTTCTACATTCACCCCAAAAATTCCTCCTTATTCTCAATTATTTGTATATTCATTCTTTTAGCAATAGAGAAACTTCATACAAATATGTTTGAAGTATGGTCTTTGCTGAAAATTTTGTAGAGCGCTGCTGCAGTAAAATCTGAGGGCAATGCTCTTCGTTTTTACTGTTTTAAAATAACCCTTAGAATGCATTATGTTATAGACTAAATAAAAGATTGGAATATAATGCAACTATTTGGTAAGGCACTGAGTCTAATATATAGAAAGACAAATTGATATTGTGCATTCCGGAATGCCATAAAATATAAGTACAAAAAGCAGAAATAAAGCCAAAAATGGCAGACGAATTATTTGCTAATTCATCTGCCATTTCGGTTGTATTATAGTTTTTGCACCTAAAATAGAACCCGTTGCTAAAATGTTGAACTCTCTTTTATACTACCTTCTTTAGGTTACTGTCCGTTTTGTTCAAGATAAAGTTTAAATAGGGCTTGGGTTCCGCTATTTTCTTCTCCGTTTTCTGCTAATTTCTCGTAAAGTGTTTTGGCCAGCTCTAAGCCCGGTGTAAGCAAGCCCATCTGTTTTGCCGAGTTTAGGGCAATGGTCATATCTTTGATGAAATGTTTAACATAAAAACCAGGGGCATAATTATTAGCCAGCATCCGTGGAGCCAGGTTGCTTAAGGAGAAACTTGCGGCTGCTCCGGTTTCAATACTTTTCAGAACCGTTTCCGGCTTTAAGCCTGCTTTTTGGGCGTAAGCCATAGCTTCACAAACCCCTATCATATTCGAAGCAATCGCAATCTGGTTGCACATTTTTGTATGTTGTCCAGCGCCGGCGTTTCCTTGTAAAACAATATTCTTGCCCATGATTTCAAATATCGGCAGAATCTCCTGAAAATCCCCTTCATCTCCGCCAACCATAATAGCCAAACGAGCTTCTTTAGCACCAATGTCCCCTCCGGATACAGGAGCGTCAAGGGCATGCATTCCCTTAGCCTTAGCTTTAGCATATATCCTTTGAGCCAGATCTGGAGAAGACGTTGTCATATCTATAAAATAGCTTCCCTCTTTAGCGTGATTCAAGATGCCCTTTTCTCCAAAGTAAACTTCCTCAACATCTTTAGGATAGCCAACCATAGTAATAACAACTTTGCTTTTTGCAGCCAGTTCCGCAATGGTATCCTGCCAGGCAGCTCCCATATTAATTAGATCGGCAGCACTAGCTTTTGTACGATTGTAAACAGCCACCTGATAGCCGGCTCTTATTAAATGAGCAGCCATGCTTCTGCCCATAACTCCCGTGCCAATAAAGCCTATGATTGTCTCTTCTTTAGTAAGTGCCATTTTAACCTACTCCCTTCGAATTGCCTTTAAAAAACTATAAAATATCTAATCAAGGGTGTCAAGCTATCCCCCCCGGTGATCACGAAACCTATTCTTCACATTGAAGAAAGGCAGGATAATATCCTGCCTTTCCTGGGTATCCATGATTATTTGGTAGTTTTCCAAAGCCCGTGAATATTGCAATATTCCCTTACCTCAAGAATATCCTCTGAGGAAACCAGGAAACTTGCCTCCGGAGCTTGACCAGGCTGAAGCTCTGCTCTAAGCACCTGATCCTTGGTCAGTACTTCAATAAAGCGAATGGAATGCTTTTCCTCCATAGGATGCGCAACACTGCCTACCTTAACTTTAATGCCTCCCTGTATTTCTTCAAGGACAGGAACGTGTTTCTCTAAGCTGGCATCTTGGGTACCGGCTTCAAGTTTATTCATAGGTTTGTTACAACATACCAAAGCCGGTGCTCCCGTATTAACCACCTCTACAACATTACCACAAATACTGCAGACATATAGATCTCTTAAATTTGTCATTAATATCCCTCCTATGTGCTTGATGATTTATTCTTTGTTTAGTATTCTCCAGAAAGTTAAATTTTCCTCCTTATAAAGATTACTTTTTTATAAAAATATTAAATTTATTACCTCTCCATGCAATGAGTTCGCTCCTGTGGACGAAGCTGCCCTGCCTTTCGGGTCCACGGTTTCTTTAGGTTGTTTCAGAGTAGACCCCCATGCCGCTGCGAAGCACCAGCAGATGATGAAAATGAGTGCTTCCGGGGTCGGGCAGCTTCGCCATATCCGCTCACCGCAGCATTCCGAGGCTCGCCCACTCGCTGGCGCGGGAGCAATCTTCCCGGATAAGATTCTTTGGAGATAGCCGCTTCGAGGGAAAATGTCCACCGGAGCCCTAGCATGCATCGACAAGTCAAGCATAAACTATTCTTAGCAGCTTCTATTTCAGAATATTTTAAATTTTATATACACAAGGCTTCCAACTTCCTATAATATAGACATAGGCCTTGGATTCAAAAAGGAGGGCTAGGAATGATATGGACTCAATACTATGATCCTGAAGTCCCAACAAGATTAGAGTATCGAGAGGCAAAACTCGATGAATTGTTTCGCCAAAGTGTCAAAAATCATTCAGATGCTGTTGCCTTAATCTTTTTCAGTCGCCTAATTCTCTATAGAGAATTAGGCGACTACGTCAATCGGTTAGCCACTGCCCTGCAAACCATGGGAATTCAACAAGGAGACAGGGTAGCGCTTCTGCTGCCCAACTGCCCGCAATATGTAATTAGCTATTTTGCCATTTTAAGCATCGGAGCCGTGGTAGTTCCCATAAATCCTCTCAGCACTGAATTTGAACTTCTTCATATCTTTCGCGATGCTCAGCCGGTAATTGGAATCAGCTTAGATCTTCTCGCCGGTAAATTAGAAAGTGTTCGTGAAACTTGCCACAAATCTGGTGAACATCAGATCTTAAAAAAAACTTTCTACACTGCTCTTAACGAATTCATGCCTATGCCTATTAAACTTCTCTATCCATTATCCAAAAAAATATCACCCCAAGCCAAAGAACGTTTACCCCACTGTTTGCGCTTTAAATCCCTGCTTAAACAAGAACCCCAGCCTCTCATTCCCAATCACATTAATCTTCACGAAGATATTGCCGTACTCATTTATACAGGAGGAACCACAGGCAAACCAAAGGGTGTCATGCTGTCCCATCATGCTTTAGCTGCTAATGCCGCCCAAGGAGCCTCCTGGGTGCAGATGAGTAAAGATGACCGCCTGCTTGCCGTTCTCCCAATCTTTCACGGTTTTGGCATGTCGGTCTGCATGAATGCTCCTTTGATTTCAGGTTCTTCCTGTGTCCTCCTTCCCCGTTTCACAGGAGATGAACTCCTTAAAGGAATCCACCGCTTTCAGCCCACACTTTTCGCCGGTGTACCTACAATGTACATAGGGATTATTAATCATCCCCGTTTAACTCGCTATAACCTGTCTTCATTGCGAGGTTGTTTCGTCGGAGCAGCACCTTTAGCTCCGGAAATCAAACGGCAATTTGAAGAACTTACGGCTAGCAAACTCATGGAAGGCTACGGATTGACTGAGGCAGTAACAGCAGTTTGCGCTAACCCATATCGAGGCATTAACAAAACAGGCAGCATCGGAATCCCCTTTCCCGATGTCAGCATGGAAATCAGGGATATTGATACCGGGGAAAATGTCCTTACCCCTCGTGAAATTGGAGAAATTGTACTCAAGGGTCCTGATCTTATGCTTGGTTACTACAACCAGCCTCAAGAAACGGCTTCAGCAATAAGAAAGGGCTGGCTCTACACAGGGGATATGGGCTATATGGATGATGACGGTTATTTCTATATCGTGGACCGCAAAAAAGACATGATTATTACCGGGGGATTCAATGTCTATCCCCGGGAAGTTGAAGATGTCCTCTATTTACATCCTGCTGTAAAAGAGGCATGTGTCATAGGCACCCCTGATAATTATAAAGGAGAGCTGGTCAAGGCCTTCATTACCCTAAAGGAAGGAGCCTCCATTGGCGAAGAGGAGATCATCTCATTTTGCCGCGAGCACCTAATACCCTATAAAGTTCCCCAGCAGGTTGAGATCCGACCCGAGCTTCCTAAGACAGCCATCGGCAAAATACTAAAGCGTTCTCTTAGAGACCAGACCCAAATTTATGGCAGCAAGACCAATATGCTTTAAATGCGCCGGAAAATCGAAAGGAGCTGTTAGGAATGTCCTATAACAGTGCATTTAATAATTCTGAGGAAGCCCTTGAATACCTCTTGGAAGAGGCTGCTCTAAATGGAGCAGATCGACAATCCCGCTACCCTGACCACAAGTTTTTGGGCTTCTTTTGTTCCTATTTTCCTGAGGAGCTGATTATTGCCGCAGGATTAAATCCGCTGCGGCTTTTTCCCGATTCGGAGAACGCTAATCCTGTTGAATTACCCCCTTATTGCTGCTCTTTAGCCCGGGGTACCCTGGAAATGGAGATACAGCAAAAGTGGGGGGATCTTGCCGGCATTGGCTTTGCTCACACTTGCGACGCCATGCAGTGTTTAAGCGGAATCTGGGCTAGCTGCAGTCAAAATAAGACCTTCGATATTGTTCCTCCTGTCATGTTGAAAGCCCCGGGAGCTGCCTCCTACTTTTACGCTGAACTTAATAATCTTTTATCAATGTTATCCGCCTTAATCCAGCAACCTATTACCAAAGATGATTTACATGCTGCTATTGAATTATGTGGTCTTATCCGTAAATTAGTCTTTGAATTAGATGAGCTCCGTCCCAATCTCCCTTCCCCTTTAGTATCCGCCATCCTGCGGGCCGGTCAGGTAATGCCCCGGGAACTTTATGCCCAGGCACTGGAAAAAAGTCTTCCCGCAATCCGAGAAAGGGTCTCCGACTCCGGCAAGAGAGTCAGGGTACTGATAACCGGCGCTGTCTTAGAGAAGGACAGCCTCTTTGAGATGATTGAAGAATTAGGGGGGCGAGTGGCTGCTGATGATACCTGCACAGGTTACCGGCATTTTTCCGGTACAACCACCCATGAATCTGAAGATCCCCTCATAGATATTATTAAGCGGTATACAGAAATGCCTCCCTGCCCCTGTAAAAACATCCGGCTTAATGAAAGACCTGCCAACTTAACCACCCTTGCTAAACAGCGCCAGGCGGATGCCGCCTTAATTGTCATCCGCAAATACTGTGAACCTCATGCCTGGGACGCCGTTGCCCTGAGGGATGAGTTCCAAAAAACCGGTATTCGAACTCAAATACTGGAACTTGAAGGAGCAGCCGCGAGCGGACAAGAACGAACCAGACTCCAAGCCTTCTTAGAAAATTTACTGGAAGGTACTAAAATCTAAAGGAGGCCCCCACCATGAAACAACCATCCGGCAATAATAGCAAAGCCAAGTCATCCAACTATCGTCCTCTTAAAAGCGGTAAAGACCTCAAGAAAACCATGGGCCGCTATTACACACTGACAAATTATCACCGCTATTGGGGTAAATTTTTGCACAAGCCCCTGGCTTGGGTCACCAGCGGCGCCCCGGTGGAACTCTTGCGCGCCTTTAACATTCACTCCGCTTATCCCGAACAATACGCGGCAATTTACAGTGCCCGCAAGGCCACGGTGCAGCTTTGCGAAGTTGCGGAAGCTGCAGGATTTTCTCAGGATCTTTGCTCGTATGCTCGT
Source organism: Desulfosporosinus orientis DSM 765 (assembly GCF_000235605.1). Classification (GTDB taxonomy): domain Bacteria; phylum Bacillota; class Desulfitobacteriia; order Desulfitobacteriales; family Desulfitobacteriaceae; genus Desulfosporosinus; species Desulfosporosinus orientis. The sequence continues at coordinate 1,828,422 of NC_016584.1, read as the reverse complement.
TCAAATATCGGCGGAGTCCTCAGACCCGACCTGGCTCCTTTGGGAGGAATGCCTAAACCGGATCTCTTAGTGGCCTGCAACAATATTTGCGGAACGGTCTTAAAATGGTATGAAGTTTTGGCTCGTCATTTCAATGTACCCCTCTTCGTTCTCGATACCCCCTTTCTAACTGATGAATTAACCCCTCAAGCCAAAGACTACGTCTTAGAGCAATTATTGGAACTGGTTAAGGAATTAGAAAAATTCACAGGGCGGCCTTTCCGTGAAGAGAACCTGGCAGCGGAAATGAACCGGAGCCGGGAAATTACCGCACTCTGGAAAGAAACCCGCAGCTATTGTCAGGCTGCCCCCTCTCCTCTCAATGCCCCGGACCTGTTCATTAATATGGCTCCCATTGTCGTGCTGAGAGGATCCCAGGAGGGGATTGAATTTTACCGTAAGCTTAAATCAGAAGTCAAAGAACGGGTTAATCTCGCCCAAGGGGCTATCGGCCAGGAGCGAATTCGTTTAGTGTGGGATAACATAGCCATTTGGCCGCAATTATTTAAGTTCTACAAAATGTTTGCTGAAAAAGGAGCCTGCTTTGTCACCGACACCTATAGCGGGGGCTGGGCTGTGGATCATGCCCCTGGAACTCCCTTGGAAAGCATAGCCTCCACTTATACTGAGATATTTCTCAACCGTTCCCCTCAATATCGTGCCAAACAGTTAATTAATCTGATTAAAGACTACAATACTCAAGGTTTTGTTATGCATTCCAATCGTTCCTGCAAGCCTTATTCTTTGGTACAGGAAGTGATTCGCAAAGAAGTGATGCGTGCCACCGGGGTTCCCGGATTAGTCATCGAAGCAGATATGGCTGACCCCAGGGCCTATGCCGAAGAGCCGGTCCGCAATCGAGTCCAGGCTTTTCTGGAAACATTTGACGAATTATAAGCAAAGGTGTTTTTCACCTGTTAATTAGGAGGCCAGTATGAAAAAGTATTATCTGGGTGTGGACATTGGGTCCTTGACAGTTAAAGTAGTCCTTATTAATGAAGATCTGGAGATTATAGGCTATAAAAAAACCAAAGGAGGCTATAGCAGCCGAGCTATAGCCCTGAGTTTACAAGATCAGCTATTGAGTGAATCCGGTTTGAACCCGGAAGATGTCCGAACTGTGGCCACGGGTTACGGCAGGGTCACCTTCCCGGCAGACCGGGAAGTATCGGAAATTACCTGTCAGGCCAAAGGGATCAGCCACCTTTTTCCTGCCGTCCGCACCGTCATCGACATCGGCGGGCAGGACAGCAAAGTGATTAAACTCTTTGTCAACGGTAAGGTTGCCGATTTCACCATGAATGATAAATGCGCCGCCGGCACAGGCAGGTTCCTGGAAGTGATGGCCTCAGCCTTAGAAGTGGAATGGCAGGAAATTGGTGGGTTAGTGTCTCTTTCCCAAAGCCCAACCAAGATCTCATCCTTTTGCACAGTATTTGCGGAATCAGAAATTATATCTCAAGTCTCGGCAGGAGAATCCAAGCCGAATATCTTAGCTGGAGTTTGTGATTCCGTAGCCAGCAGGGTTGCCTCTATGACCCGCCGGACCGGCTTGGAGCCGGACATCGCCTTCACAGGCGGAGTTGCCCATAATGCCGGAGTTATCGAGGCTCTGTCCAAACAACTGGGCTTTCCTTTATTTATTCCTCAAGAACCGGTCATTACTGCTGCCTTAGGGGCTGCCTTACTTGCCAAAGAGCTTAAAGCCTGACTCTGGGAAGTCCGACTAAATCTATAACTCTAAACATGCAAGCCCATTAGGAAAATGCCGATAACCTTCCCCCAAATTTCCCAGAATTGAGATACCGGCAAAGGATTCACTCCCTGACCACATTCCACCGTAAAGCCTGGGCACTTCCAATCTTGAATAAACCAGTCCTTATAGCCGGCATCACTTTCTACGTAGCGAATCTCTTCGTAGCCGCTTACTTCTACAAATCGTTGGATGATTTCCTGAGATTCCATGGGTTCAAATCCTTGATAGCCCCAGTAAATCTCTTCTCCCTGAGTATGAAAGGCACTGACCAAGCGGAAATTATGAGCTTGGGTAAACTCTGCCATAGCCCTGGTCTCCGGTTCGGAAAGGGGGGCAGGGCCAGGATAGTCCCGGGGAGCCGGCTGGGTTGCCCCTCGTCTGGATACCTCGGTTTCCCAGTTTGCTGGAAACTGATCGTTTAAATCAACTCCGCGAATGTTGGCTTTCCAGCCGCTGAAATCCTGAGATTCCCCATTAATCCGAACTGCTTCGGCATAGATTTGAGACTCTGTATCGATTTTTCCATGCACAAGCTGCACCCCATCAGGATTAACCATGGGGACCAAATATAATGAAGTACTCTCAAATAAGGTTTTGATATTAAAATACCCTATATTATTGCCGGAGACATAAGCTTTTGCATAAACTTCCAAAAACTTCATTAAGAGCAAGGTTGTGATCCACTCATTAGCGTGAAAAGAAGCGTTATAGTGGACTTCTTTTTGTCCTTGCCCAATCCTTATGACAGGAATCGAACGGCACATCACCGTTGACCCAATTGAATCCATCTGGATAAAGGGATAAAACTCTTGAAGAGCTTCCAGGTCATTAACCATCTCATGATAACCGTAGTTTTCTCTGGGAATAACAATCGGTGTCTCAAGGGATTTCTTGGGTACATTAAGTACTTGACCCGGCACAATCAAGTCAGGGTTTTTAATATCCGGATTGGCAGCAATTAAGGAACTTAAACTGATGCCATACTTCTGTGCAATTATATATAAAGATTCTCCTTCAATTACTATATGCTTGGTCATGGTTACACCTCCTATGCGCTCCACTCATTTATATCCACTCATTTCCCAGTTTTTCATTTCCTATATTGCATGTTATTTATCAATTTACAAAGATATACCTTAGGGTTTTCTAACCAGACCCCTTTTTCCCCTCTTAAGCAGCCAGAATCTTATTATTTTCCGCCCCGATTTCCAAGTCAGAATTTGGGACAAGCCTCCTCCTTGGCTTGTCCCAAATTCGGAATCGATTCCGAATTCCCAAACGCTTGGGATTTTGGGAATCATATTTCAATTATCAAATTAAGCCGGCTGCTTCCCTATACTTCAGAAAGCAGCCGGCTTTAAATTAAAAGACATCTTTGACAATTCTCTGCAGATCCTTGGCAGTACGGCAACGATAAACTTTAGAGCAATAATCCTGATACTCTCTCATGGCATTATCCCTCTCAGCCCATTCAGACAGGTCTAAAGGATTTAACCAGTAAACCCTGCGAACCCCTTCGGAAATTTGAGCAAAATAATCTGTTTGAGCAGAACGATAATTATTTTTGGCATCTCCTAAAATCATAAGAATTGCCCGGGACGACACCTCTCTTAAATGTCTTTCAGCCAGTTCTTTAAAAACCGCTCCATAATCCGAAAATCCCGAACTCACTTTATGCCCCCAGCTTTTAATCTCCTGTTTTACGTCACTCAGATCTTCATCCCACACGTATTCAGAGACATCCCAGACAGCATCAATAAAAAAGAAAACCCGTATTTTTCGAAAACCTTTCCTAAGACAGGTTACCAAGTAGATTAAGAATTCGACAAAGGGAGCCATAGAGTTCGAGACATCACAAAGCACCACCAGCTCTGGGGCACGGGGAACTTTGCGGCGATAACCCAACTGAAATAAATGCCCGTCCCACTGAACACTCTTTCTAATCACATCCGGAATATCAATGACTCCTTTGGGATAGGATTTCCAGCGATATCCCGGCCGGAGCGCCAGATTTTTCGCCCATTTGCGAATGCTCGATCTTACCAGACCTTTTTCTTCTTCCGATAAATGACTTAAGGGTTTGAACAGCCAGTATTGCCGAACCAGCGGGTCCCAGCTATTATCAGCCTTTACCTGACTGATCAATACCTGCTGTCGAACTTTCTCCAGGATGAAAGAACGCCGGCTTTGATGAGCATACCATGCCTCTTCAGAAAGGCTGCCTCGCTGGTAAGCCAAGTCATAAGAATTTATCCAAGTATAATAGTCAAGCTCCGCTAAGATACGTTTGACTGTCTCTTCAAAATCCATATCACTGCCAGCCAACTCCTCCAGCTTTACAGGGATAAAATTGGCCAGTTTCGATGCATCCAGACTATCCCCACACTCCGTCAGGCTGACTCCTCCGGAACCACAGCCTATTCCTTGGCCCCCTGCACCTTGACGATCCTGGTGTTTCTCCAGCTCCTGAGGAGAAATATTGTTATGCGTCTTTTCCGGTTCTGGAGATTGACTGTCACCAACAATAATTTCCCAAACCGTATTAAAAATTGCACTATCTTGGGGACGATGTACGAATAGGGTTTTCAAAATCTCTTTGTCGGATATATTAGGATAGCGCCGGAGACACATTTGAGCATCTCGAATATCCTGGGAAGAAACTGCTACAGATACTTGCCTAAGAGCATGCACAAGCCTGATAAAAACCCATCCATCCATTTAATCATTCCTTTTCGGTACTTGCCGACCCCAAAGCCAGGGTAGCTTCGTCCCACAGGAGTGAACCCATTGCATGGAGAGGCGGTTAAGCCCACAAAGCGGCTACGGGGATTGCGCAGCCATGGTTCACACCAGGTACTACCCGGAGGTTTGGCACGAAAGTGTCCGGTGGACACTTTCGCCGAAGCGGCTATCTCCAAAGAATACTTATCCGCTGAAGGTTAGCTCCCGCAGCCGCGAGTGGGCGAAGCTGCCCGACCAAGGAGTCCTCTTATCTTCTCAGTTGGTGCCGCCGTAGCGGCCATGAGAATCTATCCTCTGCGCCCCAAACCCTCACTATCCCATTTCTTAAGCCGCTCTTCCAGCTTAGCCACATCCTTCGGATACTTCAGCAGCACACTAAGAGTACCCATAAGATCTCCATAGGCTAATTCATCTTTCTGCAGAGCACTGAGCGCCCGGGCAAAGTCAATAGTCTCAGAAACACTGGGAAGCTTCTGTAAAGGCAGCTTCCTAACCTTAGCGACAAACTCACAAACGTCTTGAATTAAACCTTGGCTTAATTCAGGTGCATGAGACTGAAGGATGGATATTTCCCGCTCTAAGGCCGGGTAAGTAAGATAAATATGTATACAGCGCCGCCTGAGAGCATCGCTGAAGTCCCGGGAATTGTTACTGGTTAAAATGACTAAGGGTCTAGCCTTGGCAGTAACAGTCCCTAATTCAGGAATCGAGACCTGTTGTTCGGCAAGGAGTTCCAAAAGGAAACTCTCAAACTCCTCGTCACTCTTATCCAATTCGTCGATGAGCAGCAGTACCGGTTCCGGTGATCGTATTGCCTCCAACAGTGGCCGAGAAAGTAAAAACTCCTCAGAGAAAAGATCGAATTGAAGTTCATCCCACTTTTCCGATTTGGCAAGCTGTAAGCGCAGGAGTTGTTTGGCATAATTCCAATCATACAATGCTTTGCTAATATCTAACCCTTCATAACATTGTAATCTTATCAATCTTCGCTTCTCCGCCCTGGCCAGAGCTAAGGCCAGCTGAGTCTTGCCAACACCGGCAGGTCCTTCAATAAGACAAGGTTTATCCAGTGCTAAGGCAAGAAATAAGGTGGTGGCAGCTTCTTGATCGATCAAATAACCTTCTTCCTTCAGTTTTCCAGCTAAATCTAGGGGAGAAGTCGGCATATTATCTATAATCCCTCCTCTGCTAACCCTTTTCTACAAGGTGAATTCTTATCTAAAACCCTATATCTTTGGATTAAAAGCCAATTTTTACTTAATTATACTACCTGTGAATAATTGTGCAACTTATTGATTCTATCATCGTTTCCTTTTGGACTTTCTCCTAAAATCAATAATTTTCCCCTGATACATGTCTTTAAGAACAATCCTAATCTCAAAGGAGTTCTCTAACCGCCGTAAAAATGGAACCTCCTTATCTGTCACAATAGAGACAGCAATCCCTTTATTGCCGGCTCTCCCCGTTCTTCCGGCACGATGAAGATAAAGTTTAGGATTTTCAGGCAAATCGAGGTTAAAGACATGAGTAATGTTTTCAATATCCAGGCCCCTGGCAGCCAGGTCCGAGGCAACCAGCAAACTCCTTTTACCGCTGCGAAAATCCTCCAAAGCTTTTTTTCGTTCCATCTTATGGGCGCTTCCGTAAAGCCCTTCTGCCTGCAAGCCGTGATAATTAAGCTTCTCAACGACGTTTTGAATCTCTTCAGATTTATTGATAAAAATTAAGCCTCGTGTTGGGATAATGATGCGAATTAGCTTCCTCAACACTTCAATTTTATCTCGTTGTTCAGCTATGAAGTACATATGCTCAACTGTCGGAGGCAGGGCAATTTTATCCGTAACACGAATAACCTCAGGATTCTTCAATAACTCAGAAGCGCGCTGATAAGCAGCTGCAGATAATGTCGCCGAGTATAACAGAAGTTGGGTTCTGCTAAGAGCCGTCTTAATGACAGACTTAACCAAAGAAGCATTTTTTTCATCAAGCAAATTGTCGGCCTCATCAAGGACTATCGTCTTAACGGTTTGCGCAACGATCTTTTTCTTCTGAATCAATTCCAATATTCTGCCGCTGGACCCCACAATTATATGTGGTTTTTGCTTGAGCTTCTCAATCTGCCGAGTTATATTGACATTTCCGATGATAGGAATTGAAATGACGGCTAACCCTGATTCTTTGGAAATAGTTTCTATGACACGCTGAATTTGTATCGCTAACTCGTGGGTTGGGGTCAGAATGATCACCTGGGTTTCTCTTTTGTGAATATCAATCTTCTGGATCAAAGGCAGAAGATAGGCTAAGGTTTTTCCAGTACCGGTTTCAGCCTGGCCAACCACATCCCTGTCTTCTAAAATATATGGAATTGTTTGTTCTTGAATTGCCGTTGGCTGAACAATGCCGATCTTACTAAGAGCATTAATCAGGGAACTATCGAGGCCGAGCTGTTCAAATGTTTTCATTGAGAACCATCCTTCTATAAAACTATCGCTGCTAACAAACTACACTTGGAGTTTAAAGCCTAGCTACCATTATAAGCCACTTTTCTCGATAAAGCGAAATTTACTGAATCAGCATATTAGAAAACTTGTTGGCGCCTGAAGACACTGTCTTCGAACGAATTAGCCCTTCTTGCAGTATCAACGAAATGTTATACATTTCGATTAGTATAAAAAAAATAACATTGGAATTTATACCGGGTATAAATATCGGAAATTTCACACAATCTGGTTCCTATAATAAAATTGAAATTATACAAGTATAAAGCAAGGGGCGGGTGAGGTAGTTTTGTCAGACGATGAAAAGTATTGTAAGACTCTCCAACACTTTTTAGCAGTGGCGCCTTACATAAATCAGTTTGTGATTGATGACATCGGCTTGTTCATCAGTGATAAGGAAAAAGTTATTTGGGATGTCGTTCCCAAAACCTTTAAATGGGATAAGGCCTCTTATGTCGGAGATATTCCCGGCCCAGGATGGGTCTCCTATGATGCTATCCAACAAGGACGACGTGTTGTTAAAGAAGTCAGCAAAGAAGGCTTCGGGGTCCCTTATATAGCCGTTGCCCTACCAATTCGGGAAAATAATGAAATTGTTGGGGCAATTGCTATTCAACAGTCGGTAGAAGGCAGGGAACGGCTTTTTGAAATTGCCAATTCTCTTAATGAAATCATTAAAGCCGTGGATATTAATGTTAACCAGATCGCCGCAGAAGCTGAAGAACTATCGGCAACCGGCCAGCAACTAGGAATGATATCTCAGGATACAAAATCTCAAGTCGATGAAACTGACAGCATTATTGGAGTCATTCACAAGATCGCTGCCCAAACCAATTTACTTGGCTTGAATGCTGCCATCGAAGCTGCCCGAGTCGGGGTGCATGGTAAAGGTTTTACAGTTGTTGCTGATGAAGTCCGCAAACTTGCTCAAACCAGCTCCGAGTCATCGAAAAATATCCACGTCACTTTAAAAAAGATTCAAGATGCTGTTGATCAAATTAATGCATCCGTTAACGAAATGATTTTAGCCTCAGATCATCAAGCTGCATCATTAACTGATATTGCTCCATCCGTCAATCAATTATCAAATTTAGCCGATTCTATCGTCACCTTAGCAAAGGATTTAACCACTGACCACTTTAACAGGAATTCCTGATAGATCATCTATAAAAATCAAAGAAACCCATCCCGCAAGGTGGGTTTCTTTGATTTTCTATTTCAATTTACAGCGGGTTGTCCTTTTACCCTATAGTATAAGGAGAACAAATCCTGTTCTCCTTATACCAATACTGGGCTATCCATCCTGAAAAAAAGTTATGCCTTAATCAGTAACCTTACTTCTTAATACCATACTCTATTTCAGTTTCTTCAACGATAGCGCGCAATTCCGCTTGTACACTTTCGGGCAAGTGTTCGGGTTTATACGTCTCTAAAATTTCTCTGGCCGCTTCATAAGCTCTTTCGGTGTAATCCTTACCACCATCAGCCAGCCAGACATCTCTCATGCGGCGGTCGATAACCGTACTCTTGGATTGTGTGCGCATATGTTTGAAGGTATGCTCTTCGCTAATAAAGTTACCAGCTGTACCTACATGCTTGATAACATCTACTGCTAAGGTCTCATCAGACACGCTTATCCCACAAACCGCTTTTTTGATCATCCTAGCCATCTCATTATCCATCATCATTTGAGCATAGTCATAGGTGATGCCGAGTTCTAACATTCCCGCACCGTAAATCAGGTTGGACCCTGCCAACGCTGTCAGCATAGCGGTAATAGTGAACTCATGAGATGCTTGGGCATCCGGGAGTTTGCTGTCTACCTAGCCACCGGCGACCCAGCTGGGAAGCAGGTAGAATTGGGCCAGCTTGGCGACGCCGGCATTGATCATTCCCAGTTCTGGAGATCCTACCGGAGCAGTAGCAAAGCGTAAATCCATAATGGTAGTTGAGCTGCCGTAAATAACCGGTGCTCCTTTGCGCGTGAGCTGACTTAAGACGATACCGCTTAATACTTCAGCATTATGTGTCACCAGACTGCCTGCCAAGGTAATCGGTGAGGTAGCTCCAGCCATGGCCATGGATAAGACATTAACAGCAATACCCGCTTTTGCACCTTCGATAATAACCTCGGTACAATGTCCGACTAATTGTAAAGGACTGGTTGGGCAGACGTTGCAGGAGAAAATCGGGCGTTCTCTTAATTTGTCCTCTCCTCCAACGATGGCAGCAGCCATTTTAAGAACTTTTTTAAAGTTTTTGCCGCCTTCAGTTCCAATGAAAACGTGTTTAGAAGTATTGTTGAAAATGACTTCAGCATTATGCACAACAGCAGCTTCCGCTGGGACATCTTGTGGTGCAACTGGACGTAAAACTGCATCCATATCAGTCATGGCATCACAGAAACGTGTAATGTCTGCCACATCTTGCTTGGTAGTTTTGCGATACTCTTTGGTGTAGGGATCGATAATTGAAACACCTTCACCAAAGTTAATGAAATGTACTCGTTTGCCGCCTAAGACAATGTCATGTTTAGGATTTCTTCCCGCTAATAACACTGTGTTTGGAGCAGAGTGGATAGCATCTTCGACAATATACGGAGGGATTTTTACAACGTGGGTTTGATAATTGACATTACATCCGCCTGCAGCGAAGATATCTAAAGCATCTTTAGATTCAACTTTAATTCCGGTTTTTTCCAGTACTTCAAGGGTACCGCTGTGAATATCATGCAGTTCAGCGTCTGAAAATAAATTCAGTCCGAAACCCTCAAACCTAGAAACTCCTGCTTGAACCTCAGTTCTCAATTACTCCACCTCCATTTGATTTTAAATTTAGTATTACGCCTGAAACTTTGTTTTAACTTAGTTTAAGTAGGCGGTTGCCATTTCTTTGGCTGCCATAGCATCAGCGCAATAACCATCTGCACCGATATCATCAGCGAAGCTTTGGGAAACAGGGGCTCCTCCGACTAAAACTTTAACATCGTCACGTAACCCTGCTTCCTTAAGGGCTTCAATGGTTAGCTTCATATTCATCATAGTGGTTGTTAAGAGAGCGGATAAGCCGACGATTTTTGCATTATGCTCTTTGATTGCAGCTACAAATTTCTCTGGGGATACGTCAACACCCAGATCGACGACATTGAATCCGCCGCTCTCCAGAATCATAACAACCAGGTTTTTGCCAATATCGTGGAGGTCGCCGGAGACAGTTCCAATAATGATGGTTTTACTTACTGCGATATCTGCATCGGCAATCAGAGGTTTAACAATAGTCATACCTTCGTTTAAAGCTTTGGCAGCCATCATAACTTCCGGAACATACATTTCCCCTGCTTTGAATTTTGGGGTAACAATATCCATACCAAGCAGTAAGCCGTTAGAAATAATTTCCATAGGATTGTTGCCGGCATCAACCATCTTTTGGGTAAGATCTTTTACTGCTGCTGCATTTCCTTTAAACACATAATCGGCCAATTGATCAAAGTCACTCATCGTAAAAATCCTCCTTAAGATTTACTAATAATACCCACCAGTATCTTTTATAGTTTTAACTCTTACGAGCTAAATCATAGTATAAATAGATTTGCTTGTATAATTCCGTCTATTTATGCCCGGTATAAGTTAGAGTCCGCCAGCCGGACATACTAATCAGGCATGGGATTTAGCTTTTTCGATAAAAGTCAATAAAGCTTTATCTGTTTCCGCATCCAATAATGTATCCGGTGCATTTTGCAGGACTTGTTTGAATTTGCGGTTTGCTCTGACAACTACATCTTCGCTTCCGGAATTTACCCAATCAGTATAATTGCCCCAATCAGAAACCGTTGGCGTCCACAGGGAACGGAATTTTTCAAAGGTACTCATATGCGTCAAATAGGTACCGGTATGGCCGACTTCTTGAATAACATCCACCGCCAAAGCTTCATCAGAAGTATCAATACCTTGAGAAATTCGTCTGACCCGGCGGATAAGTTCCTCATCAATGATAAACTTCTCGTAGGAAGTCGCCATGATGGCATCCAAGACTCCTAAGCTTTGTACCGACATATGGGCACCGCTCATCATTCCCATTAACAGGCTTTGCATGGTTTCATATCCAGCCTGGCAGTCAACGGTTTTAGAATGAGTAATACCGGACATGGTTCTCGTAGGTAACTTGTAGAAATCCAAGCCCATCTGCAAGCTGGCGGTATTAATCAACATTGCTTCCGGTGTGCCCGCCGCATAAGTAGCTTCCTTCATATAGCCTGAGGTGGAAGCAGTAGCGTAAACTACCGGAGTCCCTGGGTTGATTAACTGAACCAAGACCAATCCGGCAATCGTTTCTGTGTTTTGCAGGACAGCCGTTCCCAGGAGAGAAATCGGACCGCTGACTCCGGCCATAATGCAAGGTGCCAGCAGCATTACCTGATTGCGTTTGGCATATTCAATCATGGTCTCCAAGGTGTCCGGTGCATAGGCTAAAGGACTAAGAGAATTAACCAGAACTGCAGTGCAGTGGTTCTCTAACAAATAACCCGGTTTACCGCCCATGGCAATCTCAACCATATCCAGCTGCTCACGAACCTGCTGGGTATTCGCGCAGAATCCGATAACAGGTTTCTCAGAATTTTTTAAGGCCTCATACATCATCATCAAGTATTTATCATTGCTCTTGACATCACTGGGATCAACAGGAATCGTTCCAACGAGGTCAACAACATCACTGGCTTGACATAGCTTTTGAATATTAGCATAATCCTCGAGAGTTGCCTCACGACGCCCCTTATCCAAATCTTGGATATATACTGGACCTACATTAGGCTGTATTAAAAAACCTTCACCAACAGTTATGGAATATTTATCATTCCGAGCTTGCATTCGAAAGCTTCGCGGAGCTGTCGATAAGGCCTGATCAACCATTTCACTGGTAATATAAACAGTTTTATTTTCTACCTTAGCTCCATGTTTTTTGAAGACTTCAATAGCTTCATCATTATGAAATACTACCCCTGTCTCCCGAAGAATTTTTAGCGTGGCTTCATGAACCCTCACCAAATCATCTTTCGTCAATACTTCCATCCTTGATTTTAAAGCCATTATTACACCCTCTCTTATCATACTTAACGTGAATATCAGGTAGACAATGAGCTTTAATTTCTTAAAGTCATTAAGTCATTTAGACTTAAGAAAAGTCTTGATGACTTGTTATTAGATTACCTATTAGTGCCAAATTAATACTACAACTTCAACACTCACACATTCTTGGGTCAAATCTCAAACGTTCTTTGATGGTTCAGTCTAACACCACCTTCTTACGTATTTAAATAGGCTTATTGCCTGCCCCTGTCCTGAGAGTGACCTAATAATAATAACTCAGACAGTGGTCTACCTCAATAAATTGTTCACAACAAAACTCTGAGGAACATTGTATTATTAATGCAAATTCCATGCCGGAAAAGTCATCTTAAAAAAAATATTCATAATTTTTAAGAACTCTCTTTGGAGCTGAGCAATTCATCCGGAAAAAGACTCCCAAACCTGATTTGCAGCTGGCTATTCTTAAAGTGAATTATCTCTAATTGCTGTATCATAAAAAATATTCTGACTATAAAACTTACTTCTAACTCAAAAACTCATTTTCATATCCTTTTCCTGGCACTTCGACACAAAACGATAGAATATTTAAGTCAAATTGACTTAAATATTCTATCGTTTGCAGGATTTTGCGTTCTCTTAACGAATAGTCTTAATAATTAGGTTTTTAACTTTTTTAAGCTATCTTCATTTTATTGAGACAAAATAGAGTACATACCGTTATTTTTCACCGCTTACTAAAGGAGTTGTCAAATTTGACAAATACAAACCAGAGTAGTCTTACTAGGGAAGATTTTAAAAATATTTTGGACAATTCATTTGATGAAATCTTTGTAGTAAACAGCAAAGGTGTCGTAACCTACGTCAACCAAGTATGTAAAAAGCATTATGGTTTGGACCCCTCAGAAATAATTGGCAAAAATATCAGCTACTTGTTGAATGAAGGTTACTATTCTCCAGCCCTGGCTCCTATTGTATTTCAGAATAAGCAAACCGTAACTGTTGAGCAGCAAACTAAATTAGGAATCAAGCTGGTAGTAACAGCCACTCCGGTTTTTAATCAATCTGGTGACGTGGACTTTATTGTCATGAACAGCCGGGATATCACTCAAATTGAACAGCTTAAGCAAGACCTTGATAAAACTAAAAAGCTCGTAAAACATTATAAAAATAAAGTCGATGAATTAAGCCAGCAGGTAAGTTACTTTAAGGGCTATTCTTTTCAGGATGAAAAAATGAAGCTGTGCTTAGAAATTGTTCAGAGAGTGGCCTTAGTCAACTCAACGGTTTTAATTCTTGGAGAGTCTGGGACTGGTAAAAATGTATTAGCCACAGATATCCATAAAATGAGTGAGCGAAAAGACGGCCCCTTTATTTGCATTAACAGTGCGACAATTCCCGAACACCTTTTAGAGTCTGAACTATTTGGTTATTGCCGTGGTGCTTTTACCGGTGCCGATAAGTACGGAAAGGTCGGATTAGTTGAACTTGCTCACGGCGGAACTCTATTCCTTGATGAAATCGGAGAAATCCCTCTAGGTATTCAGGCAAAATTATTGGAACTTATCCAAGAACGCCGCTTTATTCCTGTTGGCGGCAAAGAACACAAAAAAATTGACGTACGTATTATTGCCGCTACTAATCGTAATTTACTTCAATTAATTGACGAAGGAAAGTTCCGGGAAGATTTATATTATAGGCTCAGCGTTATTGAAATTGATACTCCTCCTTTGCGAGAAAGAACAGACGATATCATTCCTTTACTGCAATTCTTCCTCAACAAATTCGATAAAACCTATAAATACTCCCATAAATTCGATCAGCGGTGCATTAATATCCTCAAAAATTACTCCTGGCCCGGGAACATTCGTGAAATGGAGCACCTTGCGGAAAGGCTGGTTGTCACTGTTCCTGAAGGGAATATTATGCCTGAACACTTACCCAGTAAGTTTTTTAAGATTCCGTCCATTCCATCTAGTACAAGTATTCTTCAAAACGAAATTTCAAACTGGAAAAACTTAAAAAAATCCAGTGACGAAGAGGCCATCATTATTCGCTTATACAATATGCTGGGAAGTTCTTACAAAGTCGCCAATACTCTGAGTATTAGTCAGAGCAAAGTAACGCGGATAGTCCGAAATTATAAGCAAAACTGTAAAATAGGCCAGGGTATCGAAGGACCTTCAAACTAGTTTCACGAGTTTTGGATTGTTCCCCAAAAACAGGCAATGAGCTTTTTGCAGGTGGAGGAAAATTATGAGATTAGAACAGCTATCCCTTTTAATTGAAGTAGCAAAATACAACTCAATTTCATTAGCCGCAGAGCACTCGTTTATTACCCAGCCGGCAGTCAGCTCTTCTATCAGCAAACTTGAGGATGAACTGGGAACAGTACTCTTTAAACGCACTACTCAGGGTGCTTACCCAACAGCCATTGGGGAGATGATCATCGAAAAAGCTCGCCATATACTTGATACCGTAGACGAAATCAAGCAAATTGCCAACACTTCATCACTGACGGGCAGCCTATCCGTTGGAATCATACCCAGCATGGGGGACAAAATCATTCCTAACGTATTATACCTACTCAAGGATAAACATCCGAATATTAATATTATTTTAACCGTCGCTGAATCAATCAATATCATGCAGAATGTACAATCCGGAAAAAATGATATTGGTATTGTGCTACTAACAGAAGAGATCCACGGCAAAGACCTTCATTGTGAAAAACTGTTTAACGATGAATTTTTGATCTATGCCGGAAAGGATTCTCCCCTAGCCAAAAAAGAATCCGTTACCCTAAAAGAAGCCCTGGAATATCCCTTTGTCGCCTACAATGATGAGTTCACAAAAAATAACGGCGGGATCACAAGCATCCTGAAAAATTATGTTGAACCCAAGGTCGCCTTTCGCTTCTGCAATTTCGAATTGATCAAGAGAGTTGTTTCACAAGGAAAGGCTATCTCTTTCTTCCCCCGATTTATGTCAACCAACGATATCTATTTACAGTCCGGAGAAATAGTACCCATTCCTATCAGCGATATCAGTTTGGGAATAACCGTTGGCCTAATCCGTTCCAACCGCCACCCTGTCTCACAAGTCGAAAAGGAATTTGTAGAAGCCCTGAAATCCATGTGTGAAACTGCCGCACCCATTCAAAATAGCAACTAAAAAACGTAAGAAGTCTCTTTATCTGTGGAAAGAACACTACCAACAAAAAGAGGATGGGCATGATCAGCCCATCCTCTTTTTGATACTTTTACTTATTCAACCTCATTATACATTTGACGGCATCATTAGTCTTCTTCCGGATAATCGACAACTTGCACTTTCTTTTCTCCGCCGAAATCCTCCTTGAGCCACTTGAGTAGGGACAGCCCTAAGATGATGATAATAAATATAATGGGTACGCTGGTGGCAACCGATGACAGCTGAACTACCGGTAATCCGCCCACCATCATGATAGCCACCCCGATCACAGCAAGGAGTACACACCAGAAAAGTCTTGTCCAACGGGGAGATTCCTGATCATTTCTGACTTCTTTACAAGAAATCATGGAAATAATAAAGGCATTGGAATCAATGGTCGTAGCTTGGAAAATAAGCATGACAAATAAGAAATAGGGAATCACAATTTTAGTTAAGGGTAAAGTATGCAAGACTTGGGAAATCATTCCCGCAGCTCCGGCGTCAGCCAAAGTCTGATCAAGTGCTATCCCTTGATTAAGCTGAAGATCTACTGCATAGCCGCCAAACACTAAGAAGAACAGTGAACAGCCGATTGAGGTTACAACCATCATATTTATTACAACGTTTTTGATCGTTCTTCCCTTGGAGATCCTGGCAACAAATAAGCCGAAATACATAGCCCATGCTGCCCACCAGGCCCAGTAAAACACTGTCCAGTCCTGAGGGAAACCGGATTTGGTAATGGGATCTGTATATAAACTCATCCGTAAAAAGTGCGTAGCCAAAACCCCTAGGTTGTCAACATAGAAGGATAACATAAATAAGGTGGGGCCTACAATCATAATAAAGGCTAATAATCCCATACATAACCAGCTATTTAATTCCGACAATTTTTTAATGCCGCTGTTTAAACCTGCGAAAGCACTATAGCCAAATACCGCTGCAACCACCAGGGTGACCCCAACTTTTACCGCCATAGTATTCTCAATACCCAGCATATCGGCGCTTACAGCCGACATCATAGGTATAACCGTTCCCAAGGTTGTTCCTAATCCGCCTACCAGACCGATAACAACAAAGATATCAATAGCTCTGCCAATCCATCCGTCTACCCTGTCCCCCAATATTCCCCGGCAAGCATAGCTTGGGTAGAAGAAGGGTCTTTTTCTTACGTAAATCATGTAGGCAAAGGCGATGGCCCCTGGAACAAAAATAGCCCAGGCCGAAAGACCCCAGTGAAATATTCCATAAGCAATAGAATATTGCGCGGCTTGCGCTGAAAAGGGCTCATTCCAGTAAGGAGGCCACTTAAGATAAAAAATAGGCTCAGCCATGGACCAATAAACTAAACCAGCTCCAACACCGCCAGTGAACATCATGGATATCCAGCTGAAGTCTGAGAATTCAGGTTTATCATCTGATCCGCCCAATTTTACATTGCCAAATCTGCCAAAAGCCAACCAAAGTGAAAACACTACACAACCCAAAGTAAATAATAACCATAACCAGTCCATTCTATAGGTTATAGCTTTTAATACTGTTGAAACATAGGGTTGCAGATCTGTACCAAAGTAAAGCATTGGGGCATATAACAAAACACATAAAATAGCACTGCCCCAGAAAACAACAGGATTAATACGAGCATATATACCTTTAGACTTCTCTTGTGACAAGTTATTCACCCTTTCTTGTGATTCAATCTGAGAACGGGGTTTATGAAGATAAGTCAGCTGATAAATTCCGCGTGTCTATCGATACTATGTGTTACGAAAGCAAATCCTTGGTTATTACATTCTTGGTATTTTCAGGTCCGTGAAAAAACAATCCTATGATGATGCCCGCTAAGAACTCTAGGTTATTAGCCTTAATATAGCTATTTTTTTCACTAGAGTTGCATAAAGTTTAAATGATTTGTCAAGTAAGAATTACCAAGATATATCATGTAAAATGAAACTGTTAATCCTTAACTTTTATTCCTCCTTTGATTCAAATTTTCAGTACCCTGAAATGACCATTAAAACCTCCTTTTGATAAAATGCTTAACTTCTGTCCCTTAACTTCTGTCCCTTAACTTCTGTCCCACAACTTTAATTGCAAATTCTTTGCCAATTATCATAAAAATAAATATCTTATCACAAAAATTTTAATAGTTAAGCAATATGTACGTAATTATAAGGACTTACAGCTAAGCTCATTAACTCAGAGTAATTCAAACATTAGAACTTTTCACTCTTCTACTCCAAAAATTAAGTCTTGGCGACTTACATAAGTCACCAAGACTTAATTTTTGGAGTATTCTATAAGTCATGAAGACTTACTATTCCTTCTTAAATCTAAAGGTCAATTTTGCCTCAGCTGGATTTTCCCAAATCAAATAGGCCGCAAATGATTGCCCTGATTTCGACTTAAATCCTTTGATTAAGGGGGTTTTCCCGGTTTTTAAAAGCCGTCTTATCTGATTCGGTGTTAGAGTTTTACCACAGATGGGAGTTTTCCACAAAACAAAGCGGCATCCGCTTCGCCAATTTGAACATCCAAATCCCTTTTGCCCCTCAATGACTTCGCTGCCACACTTGGGACATTTTCCTAAGGACTGTGCAGAACTATCACTGGTTTTTTCCTTCTGGCGAACTGTTTTTTCGCCCTCTTCTTTCTTCTTCCCTTTTCTTGAAACCTTTACAGCAGGCGCAAAAGCTAAGGGAGATTTACCGTGACATTGCTCAAATGATCGTAGTTCAGCCACAATTCGTTTGACAGAGTTTTCAACCTCTGACATATAACTCTGGATGGGGATTTCTCCCTTTTCGACCTTGGCCA
This sequence comes from Desulfosporosinus orientis DSM 765, assembly GCF_000235605.1. Classification (GTDB taxonomy): domain Bacteria; phylum Bacillota; class Desulfitobacteriia; order Desulfitobacteriales; family Desulfitobacteriaceae; genus Desulfosporosinus; species Desulfosporosinus orientis. The sequence goes on along the minus strand of NC_016584.1, from coordinate 1,810,297 downwards.
GATTATACTCCATTTGACCCGTCATCTCAGCACTAATGAGCAGGTGGGCCTCAGGCAGCTTTTCTTTAATCAAACGGATCAGTTCAACCCCTTTTGCTGAAGGCCTCAGAGACTTTTGTTTCTGAAAGATATACCCTCTATCAATTAAACTCTCGATAATAGCCGGACGAGTGGCAACAGTGCCCAGTCCTTTCCCCTTCAATTGCTGACGCAGAATTTCATCATCGATCTGTTTCCCTGCACCTTCCATCGCCTTAAGGAGATCACCCTGAGTATAGGGTTTAGGGGGCTTTGTGCTCTTTTCATCCCAGGAAACTTCCTTAACTTGAACAACCTGTCCTTTCAGCAAAGGAGGGAGAGCAGCTTCCTCTTCTTCTCCCGCAGACCCATGTTTTTTCAGATCACTATGATCATATACTGCTTTCCAACCCAAGCTCAACAACGCCTTACCTTTTGTACGAAAGGTTTCAGACTCAACTAAAGTCATCACAACCGTTTGGTAATATCGGGCAGGCGGAAACCAAACTGCTAAAAAGCGCCGTACAATTAAATCATAAAGATGCTGCTCATCTCGATTAAGTCTCTCTAAAACAACTTTTTCAGTCGTCGGGATTATAGCATGGTGAGCTGTAATTGTATTGATCACGCGTTTCCCTTTAGGTAAGCCAAAACCTCTCGCTTGGTCTGCCAAATCCTTATAGGGTTCTTGACAAACTGCATTCAAATGTGCCGGCAGCTTGGGCAGAATATCTTCGGAAAGATAGGCACAATCTGTCCGCGGGTAGGTAATGGCCTTCTTTTCATAAAGAGATTGAGCTAATTGAAGGACTTTTTCTGCGCTATAACCATACTTTTTGGAGCCTGCAATTGTCAATGACGTCAAATCGAAGAGAAGCGGAGCGGGCTCCAGAATTTCTTTTTCTTCCATCTCGCTAATGCTGCCTAATTTGCCTTGGGTTTTTAACACAATGGATTCAGCCTCTTGAAGATCCGTAATCCGCTTGGTATCATCACCGGGATCAATCCATTTTCCATAATAATTCCCTTGTTCTGCCTTGAACTCGGCCTTTACTTCATAGAACTGCTGAGGAACAAAACTCTCAATTTCCCATTCACGTTCAACAATTAAAGCCAGGGTTGGAGTTTGTACTCTCCCTATTGAGATGACATTTGGTCTTTTTCGTTCTGTGTCAAAGCTGCCAAACAAGGCTGTAAATCCTTCAGTCAGATTCATTCCAAAGTCCCAATCGGCAAAAGCCCTGCCGTTTCCCGCTGCTGCTAATCCCGCCACAGTTTCTGCAGAACGAAGGTTCTTCAAACCCTCCCGAATTGCCGCTGTTGTCAGTGAAGAAATCCAGAGCCTTGACAAAGGCTTGCGGCAATTTGCCGCGTCCCAAATTTCTTGGAAGAGAAGCTGTCCTTCACGGTCAGCATCTGTTCCACAGATCACTTGGGTAATTTCTGAAGAGCTCAGCCAATTCAGGACGACTTGATATTGCTTAGCAGATTCCTTTTTAACCACACGCCGGAAGTCATTCAGACTAGGCAAAACAGGCAAACGCCTTAAACTCCAGCGTCTCCCCACTTGTTCCAGATCCATATATGCTTCCGGACGTTCCAACTCTAGAAGATGACCATAACACCATGTAATCACATACTGATCGTTTTCCAGGTAACCATCCCCCTTTCTTTTCACTCCTAAAGCAACGGCATATTCCCGAGCTTGTGAGGGCTTTTCCGCAACAATCAGTGTTCTTTTCATTCTTATGCCTCTCTTAATACTTCAAGTTTCATAGTTTATTATAGCTTATAAAACCAACAATTTATATCCGGAACTTTTCCACGGCATACTGAAGATCTGCCGCCATTTCTGCCAAAGACCGGCTATTCATAGAGATTTGATCCATAGCAGCCGATTGTTCTTCCACAGCACTGCTGATGTTCATGGTTTGATTGGAAGTTTCTTTAGAAACTTTGTCAATAGATAGTACTGAAGCTGCAATATCCTGACTGCCTCCGGCCATTTGTTCCACTACAGCCGCTATTTGATTAACCTGCAATGATACTTCATCAATCAAGCTGGCAATATTGCCAAAAGCGATCCCTGCCGAATTCACAATTTCAACGCCGTCTGCTACACTACGCACAGCCTTTTCCATAGCAAGACTGGCATCTCTGACATTATCTTTATTTTCTCGAACGATGTTAACGATATTATCCGCAGAATTACGAGACAGCTCAGCAAGTTTTCGAACTTCGTCAGCAACGATAGCAAAGCCACGTCCCTGCTCCCCAGCGCGAGCCGCCTCTATGGCAGCATTTAATGCTAATAAATTAGTTTGTGAAGAAATGTTCGTTATAATATCAATAAATTCACTGATGCTTTCGAAGCCAACAACCAACTTCTTAATCGCATTTTGAACTAATTCCGTTGTATTTCCAATATAGCTCATCTGATCAACCGCTTGAATAATCGTTTTATTTCCTGCCTGGGTAATTTCTGCCGCTTTTGCTGTTTGACTAGCGACAACATTTCCGCTTGCGGAAACTTCTTCAATACTCGCCGAAAATTCTTCCATCGTCGTGGTTGTTTCTGTCAGTGCTTTGACCTGCTGTTCCGAACCATTTGCAACCTCACAAATTGCGGAACTTATTTGATTAGCAACCTGAGCATTTTGTTCCAAGGTAGCAGCGATTTCTTGGGAAGCAGCCGACAGGTGTTTTTCAGAATTCGATATTTGCAGGACTAGTTTGCGCAAATTCATCGTCATGGTATTGAATGCTCTGGCTAATAAACCCACTTCATCTTGGGTATGGATATTAAGCTCTGCCTGTAAATTTCCGCCTGCTACTTTTTCAACACTTTCTAAAATCCTTTGCAAGGGGCCAATAATTGTTCTGGTTATAACAAACCCTATTAACACAGCGATGAATGTGGTCAGGAGAGGTATGAAAATCAGAATCCACTGTGCTCTATTTATCATTTCATTATCGCTGACCACTTGAGACTTAGCTTCTTCGATATTATAATTGCCCAGTTCCCGCAAAAGGGTTTGAAATTCATCTTGTTTATTAAAGCCCATTTTATAATAGTAATCTTTTGCTGAACTTGTATCTTGGTTCTGCTCCAACTCCAGCGTTTCCCGGACAACATCCTTTACAGTTTTAAAAAGCTCCTCAGCTTTTTCCACTCTTTCTATTTCATAAGGGGCCGTTGCCAAGGGTTTAAAATTTTGCAGGAATTTATCGATAGAGTTTTCTCTCATAGTTATTTGATCCAACTGGACCTTCCGGTCCGCATCATTGAGATTATAAGAGGTAATTGCCAAGACTGCCGATTTAAGGGCATTGCTGTCCGAGCGTGCTTGATTAATGTCCCGAATAGGAATTAAATCATAATCGTAGAGATTATTCAGGGATACACCGGCTTTTTGAAAATACAAGTAACCGATAAGCCCTACTCCTCCCAAGGCAATTGACATGATGGCGATTATAATTCCAATTTTGAAACCAGTTCTTCTGTTGCTTATAAAGATCATACACTTATCCTCCCTCAATCTCATCGTTAGCTATCGGTTTGTGATTTTTTTAACTTCTTTCTTGATTTTTAAATTCCTTTATCGTAAAGATAGTATTTTCTTATATTAATAAACCCTTAAGAACCTCTTCCGCCCTTGTTGTCTAAAATAATAAGCTTAAAAGTAAGGGCAGATAGTTCTTTTGCCCATAATAAAGAAAAGGTGTCGACCATACTTATTAGGTCAGACACCCTCTATCAATATTAAGAATACTATCCATTATAATAGTTAATTATTACGATGACATTTCTTTTACCCTTAAGTGAATAATTTTATTCTTCAGTGCTCCAGGACGCCAGATAAGCTTCCTGCTCTTTTGTTAGTTTATCAATGGATAAACCTAATGATTGGAGTTTAATCATTGCCACTCTCTCGTCAATTTCCGTGGTCACTTGATATACCTCAGGAGACAATGTCTCATAATTTAAAGCAACGTATTCTAAGGACAACGCCTGTAAAGCAAATGTCATGTCCATCACTTCGGCAGGGTGCCCGTCTCCGGCAGCCAGATTCACTAAGCGTCCCTCAGCCAAGACATATAATTGACGTCCGTCAGCTAAGACATACTCCATGATATTGGCCCTTGCCACTCGTTCAGAAACAGCTATTTCTTTTAATTGAGCAACATTTACTTCCACGTCGAAATGACCGGCATTACACATCACAGCACCGGGTTTCATGACAACAAAGTGCTCCTTATTGATAATGTTCGTATTGCCCGTCACGGTTATGAAAAAATCTCCATGTTTTGCTGCTTCCACCATTGGCATAACTTCAAATCCATCCATCAGGGCTTCATTGGCTTTGATTGGATTTACCTCGCAAACAATGACTCGCGCACCTAAACCTTTAGCTCTCAGGGCAACACCTTTTCCACACCAGCCATAACCCGCTATTACAGCAGTCTTGCCGGCCACAACTAAGTTTGTGGTTCGCATTATTCCATCCCAAACTGATTGTCCGGTTCCGTATCGATTATCAAACAAATACTTACATTGTGCATCGTTTACAGCGATCATGGGAAATTTCAGCACCCCATCGCGAGCCATAGAATGCAGCCGCAGTACTCCGGTAGTTGTCTCTTCTGCCCCTCCCTTGACCTTCTGCAAAAGTTCCGGGCGAGTTGTATGCAGGGTGGATACCAAATCTCCGCCATCATCAATGATAAAATCCGGTTCCGTATCAAGAGCTAACTGCAAATGTGTATTATACTCTTCATCTGTAGCATTGTACCAGGCGTGAGCCCCGATTCCGCTTTGAACCAGAGCAGCCACCACATCATCCTGTGTTGATAAAGGATTGCTGGCGACTACCGTGACATCAGCGCCTCCGGCTTTAATTACTTGAGCGAGATAAGCCGTTTTTGCTTCTAGATGCAAACAAATGACGACTTTTTTTCCTTTAAAAGGCTGTTGTTCTTCGAATTGTTTGCGTACGCTATTTAACACCTGCATACGTGGTTTAACCCAATCAATTTTACGTTGACCTTCGCCGGCTAATGATAAGTCCCGTATAGTGTATTTTAAATCCATGTCTTAATACCTACTTTCTCTATTCATTTATATTTTAACTTTAGGATTAACCATTTTGTGAGACCATTATTGATTATACTTTATCATAACTCCTTAAGTTGATACAAATCCCTAAGGATTAGCTTTTGCTTTGCCCGTATCCGTTCAGATAAAAGCTGCGCATCCCGTCAATATCCTCTTGTGACAACTCCACTGCACCACCTATAAGCTGGGCCAGCAAGACAATTTGCGCCGATTTTTCAACCACTTGGCAAACTTTTAGGGCTTCATTTAAATCACGGCCAACCCCCAGTACTCCGTGATTTGCCAGCAATACGGCATTCCTGCCCTCTAAAGCTTTAACCGTTTTTTTGCCCAGCTGCTCCGTTCCCGGCAAAGCATACTCATTTACTCTCACATTGCCGCCGACAATTTGTACTAAATCTTCAACAGCACCTGGAATTTCCTTTCTCGCGACAGCCATTGCACTTGCATAGGCACTATGAGTATGAATAACAGCCTGGACATCCTCGCGAGCAGAATATATTGCCATGTGTAAAGGAACTTCTACAGAAGGTTTGCGGGTACCGCTGGCGATATTGCCATTTAGGTCTATAATTACGATATCCTCAGGTACTAAGGTTTCATAACTCATACCTGATGGCGTAATGGCTATATAGTTTTCCCCCGGAACTCGACAGCTAATATTACCCCAAGTTCCGACAGTGAGTTTGGTGGCTAATATTTCTTTGCCTTTGATCACTATCTCTTGGCGGGCTTTCAACAACGGATTCATAATAATAAACCTCCCTTATGTTAGACCCTAAAGCGATACCCTGCCCCCCAAACTGTCTCCAAATATTGAGGATTTGACACATCCCTTTCGATCTTTTCCCGAATGCGGGCAATATGTACCGTTACTGTCGCCGAATCTCCTATAGCATCTAATCCCCAAACCCGTTCAAACAGCTCCTCCCGCCCAAACACTCGGTTCGGATTCTCCGCCATGTATAAGAGTAAGGCATACTCTTTCTGGGCAAGATTCACTTCCTCGCCGAGCACATAAACCCGATGTGAATCTTTGTCAATCTTTAGACCGCGAATTTTTAGGACATTTGATGCTATTGCTCTTTCTTGGAAGCGAAGTTTTAATCGTTCATAGTTCTCCAAATGAGCTTTTACTCTTGCTACCAGTTCACCCGGACTAAAGGGTTTGGTTATATAATCATCGGCACCTAAACTTAAGCCCTTAATTTTATCAATTTCCTCTTTTTTGGCGGAAACTAAAAGGACTGGCACATCTTTATCCTCTTTCAGAGATCGTAAAATTTCCAAGCCGTCCATGCCCGGAAGCATAATATCCAGAATCAAAAGATCAATATCATTTTCTCGAAAGGTCATAAAGCCTTCTGAACCATTGTTTGATACCATAACCTCAAAACCGGCAACTTCCAAATAGTCTTTTTGCAACTCAGCAATACTTAAGTCATCTTCAATAATTAATATCGTCTTGTTCATTTCTTCCCTCCATCATCATGACTTACTTAAGGAAATCATGATACTGGTTCCCTCTTTTCCATGACTAACAGCCCACACCCTTCCATTATGCCCTTCAATGATCTGCTTGGCAATGGCCAACCCTAAACCGCTTCCTTTGCTTCGAGATGCATCCGCACGATAAAAGCGATCGAAAATGTGGGGCAAATCCCCTTCAGCAATGCCCGAGCCATTATCCCGCAGCTCCACAATGACGCTTCCCGCCGTATCTCTCAGAAAGATGGTTATTAGCCCTTGTCCAGGACTCATATATTTACAAGAATTGTCAAGGATATTCATAATTACCCGCTTCATTCTTGCCCTGTCAACCAAGACGTGCTGTTTCTGCGGCATTTCATTGTCAAACAAGATTTTGATGTTGTTTCGTTCCAATTCAGGTTCATATTCTGAGACACAACTTTTAAGGTACTCTTCAATATCCAGACGTTCAAAATCAAAAGGTATTTGATTTAAATCAAGCTTGGCATAGAGTAATAAGTCATCGATCATTTGATCCATTTGATAGGCCTTTAAGGAAATCGTCTTTAAATATCGTTCCATTTTTTGCGGATTATCCGCTATCCCATCCAATATTCCCTCTACATAGCCCTTTATAGATGTAACCGGTGTTTTTAGATCATGAGAAATACTGGAGACAAGGAGCTTTCGATTGTCTTCATATTTTAACTGAGTGTGAACAGAGTCCTTTAACTTAATTCTCATTAGTTCCAAGTCCCGGCACAAAGCTTGTATCTCTTCATCCCCCTCTTCGACAATAGAGTAATCAAGATTTCCTTTTGCTATTTCTGCCGCAGCGTTTTGGAGGGTATGAAGGGGGGTAAGAATGCTTCTTGAAAATTGAAAAGAAACAATAATATTAGTTAAAATGAAGGAAATCAGGAAAGACAGACTGACAAAAATCAGTAAACCGGTAAAACTCGTGTCCCAACTGTCGACAGGTGTCAGCAGGAATACTCTGCCTTGAGAACCCTCATTATACTTTAGATCTATGTCTACGACAGAATAGGAAAGATCATCAATAGTGACCATTTCTCGGCTGCCGCTGATTTTCCCTGCATCTAAAATTTTAGCAACTTCTATTTTGCTAAAATTTCTTGACGAAAATTCCACTTTATTATCTTTCAGCAACAATAACTCACTATTGATATCAGCTAGTTTATTAAGAAGATATTTTTGATAACTCTCTTCGACTAAGATTTCTGGTGTACGTTTCCAATTCTCAGTTTCATTCATGAGTTCTAACTTGAGCATAGATTTTCGCTGCTGATGCTCAAAAGAGATACCACTACCCAATAACTTTCCAAATATAAAAAAAGCAGCCAACGCAATTAGTACAGTAATAACCATTGGTATAATTACTGTCGAAGCATTGGCCATAATTAAGCGTGATTTGAGTTTCATACTGTCACCTAAAATTCCTTTTTATCAAAAATGTAAAACCCTGCCGTAAATAACATGACTCCCGCTCCAAGCATTAATAAGAACTGACGTATAATTTTAATAATTGGAAAGGAATTAACCAAAAATAGATTATACCACTCAAGCTGAGTCGTCAACAATAAACTGGAATATTGGGAAAAGATAATTCCAAGAACTTTACAGGCTAAGAATAACAAAATGGATATGAAAAAGACGGCAATTCCGCTTTTAAAAATATTGGTTAAAAAGACGATGCCTAAGGCTAATACTGTCAATGGAACCAAACTGACAAGATAGGAAAAAACAATTCTTCCAAAAGAGTCAAGGGTTGCAGAGTTTGTATTAAAAATAAATCCCGCCAACATGGAGAAAACAAGTATTAGTAAAAGCGTCCCTAATATAAATAGGGTAATAGCTGTTATTTTCGCGGTAAAAACTTTAAAGCGACTAATCGGTCGCGTTAAGGTGATACGCATACTGTTCTGGCTATATTCCCCCGAGAAACTATCGATGGCGACTAAAGCTGTAAAAAGAGGCAATATGGTATTAACCACAACGGATAAAACAAGCATAGGAAATTCTACACTTCCTGTCCCTCTGAGCCCAAATCCGCTTCTCACGCCTACAATTACCAGCTGCCCAACAACAATCACTGCAAGGGATAATAAAACTGCTACTAAGGCTTTTTTCTTTTTATAAAGCTTCTCAAGTTCATTAAGAAGCGCTGCCTGAAACACGGCCATTTCGTTCTACCTCACTTACAAAATAGTTCTCTAAAGTCGCATAGTTTTTCAAAATGGTTTGTGTGCTTTCAACATTCAGTATTCTTCCATTATAGATTACACCAATGCGGTTACAGGTCAATTCAACATCATGAATCAAATGGCTGGAAATAAAAAAGGTTGTCTTTTCATTCTCTGCCAAATGCTGAATTAACTTACGAATGTCGATCATTCCTTCAACATCAAGCCCGTTAAGAGGTTCATCCAAAATGACAACCTTAGGCTTGGATAATATCGCTGCAGCAAGACCTAGACGCTGTTTCATTCCTAAGGAAAACTTTTTCGGCTTTTCATGTTTGAATTTGCTCATTCCTGTCAGTTCCAGAACTTCATCAATCCTGCTGTGTTTAATTTCAGGGTAATAACGAGCTAACTGTTTCAAATTATCGAAGGCACTTAAAAATTGGTAGGACTCGGCGATCTCAATTAGGCAGCCCACTTGAGCCATTGCATTTTCAAACTCTTCTGTTACACTATGGCCTAAAATTTTAACATCTCCCTGGTCCGCCCGGATGAGTCCTGTCATGATTTTCATAGCAGTGGTCTTTCCAGCGCCATTAGGCCCCAGAAAACCAAAAATGTCCCCTTCGTAAATATCCAGATTTAGATCTTCAATTCCCCGGCCATTACCATAAGATTTGGTAAGGTTTTTGATCTCGATTACTTTATCCATGTTAACCCCCATTGCAAGAAGCTAATGTGACTGCCGGGAAGTATCCCGGCAGTCTTTTTCCAGCGCCGATTTACGATTGAACTACTCTAAATCCGGACTAAAGGTAGAATCATACATTATGCCCATGGGGTAAGGTGAACTTGCCGTATTAATATTGAAGTTCACTTTTCCATCATAGTCACTTAAGTATATGCTTCCTCGAACCTTATCCTTCGATTCTGTCTCAATCTCAAATTCTGCATTTTGTTTTTGATCTTTATCAAAGCTTGCCTTAAAGTTTAAATCACTTGTAGCAGACTTGTAATTTTCATATTCAGGCTTATATACCTCGTAATAGTGACCTGCAACCAACTGAGCGTTAATTTGGGTGATTTCAAGGTATCTCTCACCAATTTTAACAAACTTGCCTTCTTTCTCGATGATGATGTCATTCTTAAATTTGCCAAGGAATTTCTCCGGATTTGTAATTTCATTGCCATACTCACGCGCAACGTTAGTTACAACTTTCTTACCTGTAAGATCCGGCTTTACGACTTTGGTAGAGTTTATATCGGAAACCGTAATTAAAGCTTCAATTGATATTTCATGAAGATTCCCCTGATCATCCTTACCTGAAATAACCCCGGTTCCTAAGATACTTTCCAAAATCCCATCTTTGTTTACATCGGCTGTACCTTTGACTTCTTTCACAAAAACATCTTTCGTTAAATGAGGCATTTTGCTATCATTACGACCACTTTGATTAAATTCTTGTTTTAATTGGAATGATGCTACCGCATTAACCAATGAAGGAATTTGCACCTCTGTCAATGATCCTGAAAGATCTTTACTCCCATCGGAATTATCAGTAACAATAACATGATCTTTTAGATTCCCAACAAGGGCATCAACAATCTTTTCTATATCTTCTGCTTCATCCTCTTTGAACGGGTTAGTTAAGGTTTGATCTTCCCGTTCTTTAGTGTACTCTGTCACATAGTAAATAGGATCCTCTTCAGAATATCGAATTGTTGTGTCTTTGTCTGAGTAAGATTGATAAGAGTTCTTGTCTCCGTAAATACTGGTTCCGGAAGAAATATTTTCCTTGGCCGATTTTTTTCTGTCATACTTTAAAGTTTCATTTTCGTTCATTATAATTTTGCCATTATCCTTCATCACCAAGGAAAAGTCAACGGTGAAGCTATCAAAGGTTTCACTAGTTTGCTCCGCTGTTAATTTAATGGCATCCTTAAGCTCGTCATAACCGCTTTTGCTTGCGATATCAGCTAAGGCTGTTGTCGCTAACAACAGGGTTCCGACAGTAAAGCTTATAAGCATCGCAGATTTTTTCTTAAGTCTCATCTTGTCAGCTCCTTATTATTAAGATCTAAATATATTCTAAGCCATGAGTCTTGAATTTCCCTAAACAGTTTATTAACAAATTATAAACTTTTCAGGATAGCCCCCCTGCCACTGTCACAGCACCAGCAGAGGATGAAAAGGGCCGTTTCCGGGGTAGGGCAGCTTCGCCATATCCTGCAAGAAAGCTAATTCGTGCGAAGACAGTGTCTTCGTCACCGCGCATTCCGAGGCTCGCCCACTCGCGGCCGCGGGAGCTACCCTCAGCGGATAAGTACTCTTTGGAGATAGCCGCTTCGGCGAAAGTGTCCACCGGACACTTTCGTGCCAAACCTCTGGGTAGTACCAGAAGTGAACCTGGCTCCGCATTCCCCACAGCCGCTTGTGGGCTTTTACCGCCTCTCCATGCAATGGGTTCGCTTCTATGGACGAATCTGCCCTTACTTTCGGGTCCACGGGTACTTTAGATTGTTTTGGGGCTTTCGGGTTCCATTTTTCAGAGTAGTATAAAAGAAGGCTTGTAAGTTATCAAATACAATACTTCAAGCCTTTACACCTTTATTTACGTTCGAATACTAACTTAGTTATTCTATATTGTAAAGGAATCGCCATTAATCCAAGTAACTAAATCATTGATGATCATTTCATCCTCTTTATCAACTTCCAGTTCCCGAATTGAAGAAACCATGGTTTCTTTACTTAAGGGCAGGTTGATTAAGGCTGAGGCTAATCGTTCAATTAAATGACTATTCATGGCATCGGAATAGATTTTTGATTCATTGATGATTCCATTCTTAAGACTCAAACCTAATTCAATCCCCCCCCAGGGGAAACGAGTCTCTAATAAGATATCAAAACTCGGTGTCTTGCCGTATAACCATTCCCAGGATGAATATTTTTGATAAAGGCCTTGTAACTCATAACTGGAATTATCAATGGTTAAGGGCTGTTCTGAGGATTTACCGTATAGTTCTTGAAAGCTTTCCATTAATGCCTGATTCATTTTCTCAATGGTAATATCCGGACGATAAAGACTCAGGTTACCGATCCTTGCCCTGACAGAATCTACGCCTTTTGATACAATCTTTTGTTTAGATACCTGAAGATATTTAGATAGTTTATCAACATCAACATTTATCAAAATCGTTCCATGATGATAAGCCCGGTCCCGTTCAAAATAAAAAGCATTCCCTGAGAATTTCCGGCCATCTACTGTTAAATCATTTCTGCCTGTAAATTCTGCATTAATACCAAATTTCCTTACCGCTTCTAAGATTACCCTGAGCTGCTTCTCTAAATCGTATTTTTCCTTGTCCATAATGAAGGTAAAATTCAGATTCCCTAAGTCGTGAAAAACAGCCCCTCCTCCGGATAAACGGCGAGCGAGCTTCCCACCTGCTTGTTCTAATTCCGTACAACGGCATTCCTTCCATGCATTTTGATTTCTGCCAATAACCACAGTGTTTTGATTTTGCCAGAGATATAAAATAACTTGGCCTTGTTTAACTTCCCTCAAAAGATGTTCTTCTAAAGCCAGATTAAACCATGGATCAAAAGATTTTGAGAAAACAATTCTTGTATCATAATTTTGATTTAGCAGTTTAAACAACCCCTATTTTTTGTTTTTGATTTATTCTACATTTTGACCTATAAGTCCTTCTCTTAATCATTATACACTACGATATTAGTTGTCCTGTAGTCATTTAGGACATTTAAAGGTCTTAAAAATGTACGTATACTTGTACTCATTTTTAGACAGAAAAAGAGAGCCAATCACATAATTGTGATAGACTCTCCTAAAGCTCATAACCCTTTAACAAAAGTTAATGGTTTATACGCAACCGGTTGGTTTTGGAAGACCAGCAATTTTACAAGCTCCCTTTCCAGGACCAGCTGGGAATAATTCATAGATTTTCTTTTGATCATAACCGGTGTCTTTAACCATTTTACGAACCATTGGAGCAACACCGAATTGATCAAAATAGTCGCGAAGATAGTTGATCATCTTCCAGTGTTCTTCTGTAAGCTCTGGTACATCTTCTGTTGCAGCAAGTGCATTAGCTACGTCTTCAGTCCATACAGCGAAATCCTCAAGAAAACCGTCTTCGTCCAGTTCAACAGTTAAATCTCCTACTACTAATTGAGCCATAATTAAATTTCCTCCTTTGTGATATAAAATTTGATATTGTTTGAGTAGATTCTATCTCAAAACAATTATCAAAAACCTTACAAATATTAAATATTTTGTTCCCGCACTGAAATAGCAATCTTATAAAGAACTGTTACAATCAGTGCCCCAATGGCATATATCCCAACTACGATGGCAAGCTCGTTCATTGTCGGGAAGTATTCCGTAACTCGCTCAAAAGAGTTCGGAACAAAGCCGGCTAAAATCAAGACAATACCTTTATCAATCCAGTTCGCAATAAAAATTGATAACAGGGCAATAGGCAGCAATACTGGATTCTTACGTGTTGGGAAGATCAGCAATGCTATACCAACAAAGGCTAGAATTGCCGCAGTCCACATAAAGGGTACTAGACTATTATGCCCATCAATTCCAACGAACACATACTTAAAAGGTGCCATTTCATCAGGCGAGTTACTATAAAACGCTGTGAACACCTCACAGATGTAAAAGAAAACGTTGGCGATCATAGCATAACGAATAATCTTGACAAGAGACTGAATAGCCCCCACACCAGGATCCGGATCAAATTTGCTGACCTTTCTAACGATCAAAGCCAGGATAATGAGAAGCGCAGGTCCCGCTGCAAAAGCAGAGGCTAGAAAACGTGCAGCCATAATAGCTGATGTCCAGAAATGTCGTCCGGGAAGACCAGCATATAGGAAGGCTGTTACGGTGTGAATACTGAAGGCCCAAGGAATGGAGAGATAGATAATAGGTTTAACCCATTTCGGTGGGGGAGTACCTTTCTTTTCTGCTCCGAGTGTAGTCCAGCCCACAACCAGGTTGATGGCAAGATACCCGCATAATACACACATATCATAGAACATAACTGAATGTAATTGAGGATATAATAAAACATTCAAAATCCTCATTGGCTGTCCAACGTCAACGAAGATGAACAGGATACACATGATCACGGCACCAATGGCTAAAAACTCGCCGAGGATGACCATTTTTCCAAACCGTTTAAAATCGTGTAGATAATAAGGTGTAACAAGCATAACTGCCGAAGCAGCAACACCAACTAGGAAAGTAAACTGGGCAATATATAACCCCCAGGATACGTCCCGGCTCATTCCAGTAAGTCCGAGACCTTGATTGAACTGTCTGAAATAGGCCAAAACACCTACAGCAATCACTGCCAGCAGGATACAAATCCATGTCCAGTAGCGTTTACTCCCTGTCAGAGCTTTTTCAAACATCGTCTCCACCTCCTACAAGGTAGTAAACACTCGGTTGAGTTCCAAGTTCGGGTTTTCTCCGTATTGTATACTTAGAGCTAACAATTTTACGCACTTCTGAATTAGGGTCATCCAAATCTCCGAAAATCAATCCGCCATTAGATGCTTCGACACAAGCAGGCATTAACCCTTCTTCTAAACGTTCAACACAGAAGGTACACTTCTCGACAACTCCAATGGTTCTGGTTGGAAAATCCGGATTAATTTCTTTGATATATGGTCTCGGATCCGTGAAATTGAAGCTTCGTGCACCAAAAGGACATGCACCCATACAAAAACGGCAGCCAATACAGCGGTGGAAATCCATTTCTACGATACCGTTATCCATTTTGAAGGTTGCCCCGGTAGGACACGCTCTGACACAAGCTGGGTTTTTACAGTGGTTACACATTAAAATAAAAGGTAATTCCTTAAATTCTTCTGTTAGAAGTTCATTTTGAGCTTCTGTAAATGTATGCTCAAAATCATCTTCCCATATCCACTTAATTTCATCCTTTGGATTATCAAAATGTGGAATGTTATGGATTTTATCACATGACTCAATCACACGCTCAATATCGGCTTTCGTTTTGAACTTACTCATATCAACAACCATAGCCCAATGAGTCGCTTTAAGTCCTTTGTCTGTCGCCTTAAACCCAGATTCAGATGCAGCATCTGCGACTTTTCCGCGAATTCCGGTTAAGGCAAATGAACCTCCGATACCTAAAGCAGTTAGAGCTGCTGCACGTTTTAAAAATTGTCGTCTATTTACACTCATTTCGTTGCCCCCTCTGGACCAGAATGGCAATCCCAACAAGTGGGGTCTACTGCAGTATAGTTGTGGCAGGATACACAGAATTGACTGGATTGATCTGTTCCTTCTAATTTTTCTAAGCTGATGTCAATCTCTTTTCCTTCACTGTTAACATATACTGTCTTACCATTCCGAACTAATTCGTCACGCCATTGATTGAACATTTGAGGGTGATTAGCAATCATATTGACACTTGGCTCAATACTCTGAAAATCTGCAAGCTGCTGGGCATCAATTTCAGGTCCAGCGTTAGCTTTTCCCAGGTTGTAGAAAAAGGGGATGGTGAAAAGCCCAACAAAGATAATGAGTGAAGCAATAATTCTTCCGCCCTTATACATTACTCATTACCCCCTTTTACCGGCAAGTCTTCAAAGCGTAGGTTGGTTTCTCTTTCTTTCTCACCTTTCATCACCAAAGCATTAGCTAGCAATTCGGTCACACCGGTTACCCCTACACCAGGGTTCCAGTAGTCCATTAGAGCTGGTAATGCAGCCCGGTCTACAGCGCAAATATTCGCTAACATGTTAACTCCATGTTTTTCTCTGACATACTTAACAGCATTAGCTCTAGGAAAACCGCCGCGCATACGCTGTTCCATATTTTCGGAAGCGTTTAATCCCGAACCGCTGCCGCAGCAGAAGGTTTTCTCTCTAATGGTGTTTTCAGGCATTTCATAGAAGTTATTACATGCAGCTTTAATAATCTCTCTGGGCTCATCTAGCAAGCCCATACCCCGAGAAGGATTGCAGGAATCATGGAAAGTTACCTTCAGGTTGTCATTGCGGCTTGGGTCAAGTTTCAACTTATTGTGTTTAATCAAATCCGCCGTAAATTCGGAGATATGAATCATCTTTGTAGATTTAGCATTTTCAAAGACTGTCCCGGTGATCGGCGAAACCGGAACTTCAAGGAAGTCAGCAGGTCCATGCCAGGTATCCATGTATTGGTTAAGGACACGCCACATATGACCGCACTCTCCGCCGATGATGTATTTAACTCCTAAACGTTTAGCTTCAGCATAGATTTTGTAATTCAGTTTCTTCGCCGTATCATTGGATGTGAAGAAACCAAAGTTACCACCCTCGGAAGCATAGGTGCTCCAAGTGTAATCCAGGCCTAACTCGTGGAAGAGCATCATATAACCCATACAGGTATAAACCCCAGGTTCTCCTAACAGGTCACCTGAAGGAGTGACGAACAGTATCTCTGCACCTTTCCTGTTGAAGGTCGGATTGACTCTGATACCGGTAATATCCTCGATATCGTCAACCATGGATTCAATATTCCCTTTAATTGCATGGGGTTCTAAGCCAAGGTGATTACCCTTCATAAAACATGCAGCAGCCGGTCCTGAGATCCAATCGATGTTTAAACCGACTAGATTAAGAAGTTCCCGTCCAATAATGGTAATCTCAGCCTGGTCAATACCATAAGGACAGAAGACAGAACAGCGGCGGCATTCTGTACATTGGAAGAAGTAGGACCACCATTCCTTGAGTACGTTCATATCCAGGTCTCTCGCCCCTGCTAAACGTCCAAGGAATTTTCCTGACTTAGTGAAATATCGTTTATAGACAGATCTTAACAGTTCAGCCCTCAATACAGGCATGTTCTTTGGATCGCCTGAGGCAATGTAAAAGTGGCATTTATCAGCACAAGCGCCACATCTTACACATATATCCATAAAGACTTTGAAAGAGCGATACTTACTCAGTCGTTCTGCAATGCCATCCAAGATAGTCGATTCCCAACCCTCTGGTACATTCCAGTCTTCGTCGGTTGGCTGCCAAGATCTTGCGTTCGGTAAACCTAAAGTCAGCAAATCTTTTTCTTTTGATCCCCAACATACGCTACCAGGCTTGATCTCAACTGGTGTATCCATCCAATCCGTTGCCGGAAGCTTAAAATCTATCTTCGATAGTTCTCCCGGTTTAGGAAGTTTAACTTTCGGTGCCATCCAAGATCACTCCTTTTCTACCGGTATACCAGCTTTTTTCATTTTTTCCCTGAACTCGTCTTCATACTGTTCATAAGTATGAACTTCTACTTCAGGGTTCCAGGGATTGATGTGTCGAACCATCCGGTTGTTGTTCATCATATTTCTCGTTGGGCTCATGAAAATTCCGCCCATGTGCATTAACTTACTCACCGGGAAATATGCAAACAGAACACTTACTAAGAAGATGTGAATAAAGAACATCGGGCCGATGTCAGATGGGAGGACTGGTTGAAAAGTAGCTAAGCCAATGGCAAGTTGTTTGACTGCAATAAGATCTACTTTGTAGAAGTAACGCATCAAAATTCCAGAAATAGCAACGCTCATCAGCATAAACAATGGGAAGTAATCTGCAGGAAGTGAAATGTATTTAACTTTTGGAATACATACCCTCCTGAGAAATAAAAATGTTAGTGCCACTAAAATAAACATGTCTGTCAAGTAAAGCTGAGGCAAGCCAATTTGCAGCATACCATCGACACTTTCAAGGAGTTGTACAAAAGACGGGATAGGATCTAAGAAGAGCCTTAGATGTCTGAGCAGAATGATTAAGAATGACCAGTGAAATAACAAACTTCCTAACCAAAGCCATTTTGCCGAGCCGTAGGCGAGATGAGGGCCATTTTCCCCTTCTCTTAATTCAGTCTTAGTATTGCGGAACAACGAACGGAAAAAGAGAATTTCCATAGCCATTCTAACAACGACGTAAAAAGAACTTGTTGGATTTTCAATCTTATTTTGCTTAATCCAAGGAAGTGATTTTTGCTGCCCAATGGTTGTCGGAATCCGGAAAGGTACCGGTGATTTCCCCCATTTAACAACTCGATAAACAAATCCACCCACAAACATAACAAGGGCTAGATAAGGTATGATAATACCAAAGACATAGTGTAAATTTGTGATATTCGCTCCTATGAGGGCGACTAGAATGAGTACAATGACTGTGAGGAAAGAATACAAGACTTTCACTCTACGACCTCCTTCCTTTATTTTTGGTCTTCTTGTTCAGATTCCTGAACAGGGATCTCGGACACTAGATTGGCTTTCTTTAATAGGGAAAATGTCATCCGCTTAAGCTCATCCGTCCTTAGTTCGAAGATCTGCTCTCGGCATTTTACATATATATCAAAGGCAGTAAGGGCCAGATCGTCTATCTTTGATTCAAACTCCAATAAATCAATATAGACCTGGTTCTGCCTTATTTCCGGTACCAACTCTTCCCGAACGATGGTTTTGAGTTGAAATATAAAAGCCATAGCCTTAGCTGGTGTGAAATCTTGAACAGCTCTGACCCGTATAATGTCTTCGAGAAACGAAATACTTTCGCCAAAGTCTTCCCCCTTAGCGATTACGTCTAAAATCCCAGTCACTCCTGTAGTAAACGTATAACCCACCGGATTAGAAAACTGATCACCTTGATTCATCAAAAAACCGGATTTATCGTTGGGATACGACGCCATTATTGCATCCAACCATCTCTTGGCAACGGTTGATTTCTTCTCTTCTAAAATCCGATAAAATTCCACATCCACTCTGACCACTCCTTGTAGTTCAATAGAAAGCTCTTTGTTAAGTAATTCCTACCAGGAACGCTCAACCCCACGATTAAATGTGTCTTTGTGTAACACAATTCAGTCGATGTTGAATCCGGGTCATTCAACATCGACCTATCCTGAGAACGTTTTCACATAAACAGTGTCCTAACTACCCCTCAAGGAGGACCAAACTTACTTACATCCCAAAATATAACAGCATCCTCCTTGCTTAGGAGCACCAACCTTTATTTTAATAAAGAACAGGGTAACGACAATTTTTACGTATTTGTTCCTATTATCACTATCAGTCTAAGGAATTTTTGTTAGCTTGTAAAATTCTTATTTTTTATTGATCAATTAGATAATCATATTGCGATGATTAAGAAGAAAGAGCTACAAAAAATGCAACTCTTTCTTATTTCTTAACTGTTAAGTACCCAAATCCTACACGCTTAGCGGACTTCAGCCGGAGAGTTAACCTAATGCGCGCTCTAATATCTCATTTAGTCGATTGACCATTCCTCTTGGATCCACAATAAGACCCGCAGCTATTTGAGCGTTTTCAAATATTTGCTCAGCAGCAATTTTGGCAAAGGCATCTTCATTTTTGCGGGCAGCATCCAAACGCTTAATCATAGGATGAGAGGCATTAATTTCCAGAACACTGGGACCCACATTATTGAAATCTTTATTGACAAGCTGCATCATTCGCTGCATGCTGTTTGTCCCGTATGGACTGAAGACCACTGCAGGGCTGTCTACCAGACGCTTGGATTCTCGAACCTCCGTCACTTTAGTTCCCAAAACCTCTTTAAGCCAATTCGTCAGTGCGGCAGCATCTTCTTCTGAAAGAGCCTCTTCACTTCTCTCCTGTTGCTCATCCCCTAGATTTAAATCCGCTTCATCAGCCGAGATAAGTTTCTTGCCCTCATATTCCCTAACTAAACCAAAAATATAATCATCAATGGCCGCATAAGTGTAGATTACTTCGAAACCTTTGTTTTTAAAGACTTCCAGATATGGACCGGACTCAATAACCTCGCGGGAAGGGCCGTTCACATAGTAGACTGACGTTTGATCTTCTTTCATACGGCCAACATAGTCCGCTAATGAAACCAACTCTCCACTTGCGGTATTCGAGGATTCAAATCTTAACAATTTGAGGAGCTCTTTTTGATGGGTATAGTCATTAGCAGCTCCTTCTTTTAGGAAGAAGTTAAATTTCTCCCAGAATTCTTTATACTTCTCGGGGTCTGACGTAGCTTGTCCGTCCAAAAATTTAAGGAAGCGGCTTGTGACTACTTTATTCAGCTTGCTTACCAAAGCGCTGTCCTGGAGAGTTTCTCTTGAAATATTCAGTGGGAGTTCTTCACTGTCGATGACCCCTCTTAGGAAACGCAGCCATTCCGGCAAAACAACCGGGGACTTTTCTTGAATTAAGACCTTTTTGCAATACAGGCTTACCCCTGGTTCCGTACGGCCAAAGCCGAACTGCTCCATATTTTCTTTTGGAACAAACAGCAGCGTATTAATATTGATTGGAGCATCTGAGGAAAAATGCAGGCGCAGCAGCGGTTCGTCAAAAGCATTGGCAATGAATTTATAGAATTCTGTGTAATCTTCCTCTGAAATTTCGCTTTTGTTCTTTGTCCATAAGGCATCAACAGTATTGACTTTCTCACCATTAACCAAGATAGGGTAAGGTACAAAACTTGAGTATTGTTTAATAACTCGTTTAATAGTTTCTTCCTTGGCAAATTCATAGGCATCCTCTTTTAATTGGAGAACCATTTTTGTTCCTCGGACTTGGTCTTCACCAGGCGTAATAGTATAACTCCCGACACCGTCCGATTCCCAAATAAAGCTTTCTCCCTCCACATGATAGGAGCGAGTGAAAATCGTTACTTTATCAGCTGCCATAAAAGCCGAATAAAAACCAACTCCGAATTGTCCAATCAAATTGAGATCCTTTTGATCTCCTTTTGCCGTTAAATGTTTAATAAATTCTTTAGACCCGGAGTGAGCAATAGTGCCTAAATTTTCAACCAGTTCTTCCTTGGTCATACCAATTCCGGCGTCGATAATAGTCAACGTATGATTAGTGTCATCCGTATTAATCTGTATCTCCAGAGGAGTCTCTTTATCTTTAACTTCTGAACCGGACAACTGGGTATAACGCAGTTTTTCTGTAGCATCCGCCGAGTTGGATATTAGCTCTCTCAGGAAAATTTCCCGTTCAGTATAAAGAGAATGAATGACAATATCCAATAATTGCTTAATTTCAGTTTGAAATTCTTTAGTTTCTCCTGCCGTACTCATTATGTACCTCCATGAAAAAAAATTAGCAGGCATTCACAAGTATGCCTCTAGACCTTATTTTAATCAAATTTTGCCAAAAGTGCAAAGTCTATTAATTAATTAATTTAATTATATTAATTATTTTGTCCTAATATTTTTCTTAAACAAGCCTCGAATTTCTGATCATTTTCCGGCAAGCGCTTTTTGGGTCCTTTCGTTCTTCCGCCACTTCTGCGAAACTTGGCTTTTACTTCCCGTTCCTCAAGTAAAAACTCAATTGTGGAAGAGTCAAACTCCCTTCCCAGGGGATTTAAACACCTTACACCTTTTCCCAATAACATTG
This sequence comes from Desulfosporosinus orientis DSM 765, assembly GCF_000235605.1. Classification (GTDB taxonomy): domain Bacteria; phylum Bacillota; class Desulfitobacteriia; order Desulfitobacteriales; family Desulfitobacteriaceae; genus Desulfosporosinus; species Desulfosporosinus orientis. Next base: position 1,789,039 of record NC_016584.1, on the reverse strand, counting down.
CTGCCAGCCCCCAATCTTGGGTTACAGCTACATCTCCCCCTTGAGAAAGATTCATGACACGAATATCAGCTTCTTGGGAAGCGTTACCTACAACGATATGATGATCAGAAATAATATGATGGTTAAAGCTGGCTACTGTCCAAACAGGAACAGCATAATCCTCTGCTACCCTTATACAAATCTGCAAAACGGATTTAGGGCATGCATCGGCATCAACAATTATTTTCATGCTTCAACCTCTCTCATGTGAACTTACAGTTTTTCTTTCAGACCCCCATCAGACTGAATAACTTTATTCTCTTTAAGTAATTTTCCTAATCCTCTCTTAAATGCTGCTTTACTCATATTAAGTCTGCTTTGAATTTCAATGGGACTGCTTTTATCGTTAAGTGCTAAAAACCCATCGTGATTCTTAATCCCTTCGAGAATTTTAACAGCATCGGAATCCATTTGAATGTAGGACCGTTCTCTCGTAGATAAATCCAGCTTTCCATCCTCTCGTACTCTTATAACTCTCGCCTCTACTTGATCCCCTTCTTTTAATTCTGAAAAATGCTCATTCCGCGGAATAAGACCATAATATTGATTATCGACAGCAACAAAAACTCCTATTTGGGGTCTTATAGCATAAACTACGCCAACAACTCTGTCATTTTTCTTATAAGGAGAATCTGCAGTAAGATACTCATAAATTTCTGTGGTGGCACATAATCGCTGACTCTTATCTAAGTAAACCTTGACAAGATAACATTTCCCTACCTCAACGGTGTATTTTTGCTCTCTGAATGGCAAAAACAAGCCTCTTTCTAAACCCCAATCCAAAAAAGCTCCTATCTTAGTTTTCGCACTAACTTGCAAATAAGCTAAATCACCCAGTTGAGCCAATGGCCTTCGAGTAGTGGCAATTAATCGTTCCTCCGAGTCTCGATAAATGAAGACTTCTATCTCGTCGCCCTCTTTGGCGCCTTCAGGAACTTGTTTTATTGGAAGCAGAATATTATCTCTTCGCTCACTGGTTCCTGTATCTAAATAAGCACCAAAGGAAGTGAAATTGGTAATTTTAAGTTTGTAGTATCTCCCGATTTCTATCATTCTTGTTACCTTCCCTAATTGAATATTTTCATTTCATATTAAAAAACGCCATGGACTCCCATTTATTATAACGAAAGGGATTCCATGGTGCAAAGAATACCAGAAAAGAATATTTACTTTGCTTCATAAAGTATTAAACAAGTATGTGACGAGAAGTTATCCTATCAATCAAAAGTAGTTCGAGCTATCAAACTTTTCATGACAGTTTGGCCGGCAATATTGGCACCCATTACTGCAGCATGGGCCGAATACACTGGGAGAACATCCAGCGGTACTTTGCTCTACGTCACCCACTAGAACTTTAGACCAAAATTCAATTGAAGCCATTTCGTTCTGAGTTGCCGAGGTTTCTGCTCGTTCAGTTTTCATAGACTCGAATCTCCTTTTTACTAGTTTCTTTTGGAATATAATTCAACAAATTTAGCTACTTTATACTATAATATGCACAGTGAAAAATAAAATTCAAAATTTTTAAAATTTATTATTTTCTTAGCCAGCGATTAAGGGCAAATTTATTGGTTTCACGATTTATGTCTGCCAAGCTGGTTGTCAAAGGTATCTCTTTCGGGCAAGCTCTTACACAGTTTTGAGCATTGCCACAGTCAGCAATCCCGCCTTCATTAAGTAAAGGCGCCAATCGTTCATGTTTGTTCATTTCCCCTGTTGGATGAGCATTAAATAGGCGAACTTGAGAAATAGCCGATGGGCCAATAAATTTTGACCGTATATTAACTTGAGGGCAAGCTTCCATACAGCACCCACAGGTCATGCATTTTGACAGCTCATAAGCCCATTGCCGTTTTACCTCAGGCATTCTCGGACCAGATCCTAAATTATAGGTCCCATCGATGGGAATCCAAGCACGAACTGTTTTCAAATGGTCAAACATGATTTGCCGATCAACCATTAAATCTCGAACAATTGGAAATTTCATCAGAGGTTCGAGTATAATAGGCTGGTCCAGTTGGTCGATTAGAGCTGAACATGCTTGTTTTGCCTGCCCGTTAATGTTCATCGTACACGCCCCGCAAACTTCTTCCAAACAGTTACATTCCCATACGACAGGAGTGGTTTGCTTCCCCTCTGCGGTTATAGGGTTTTTCTGAATCTCCATTAAACAAGAGATCACATTCAATTTTTCCCGATAGGGTATTGTGAATTCCTCCCAGCGCATGGGGTTATCCGGACCATCTTGCCGCCGAATTTTCAAGCGTATGGTTTTTTGCTCAGCCATTCTATTACACCTCCTATTTATCGATGTCATAACGGCGGGCGCGAAGGGGAATTAAAGACACATCAACCGGTTCATAGCTAAATTCCGGTCCGCTGGGTGTCCAAGCAGCAATTGTTGTCCTTAACCAGTTCTGGTCATCTCTTTCCGGATATTCCGGCTTATAGTGAGCCCCCCTGCTCTCATTACGATTCAATGCTCCTAGGGTAATAACTCGCGCTAACTCGAGCATATTCCATAGTTGCCGAATAAGCATCCCTTCTTGTGTCCCCCATTCAATGTTGTCCCTTCGCCCAATATTTTGCCAACGCTTCATAATTTCTTGAAGTATCAAATCCGTTTCCGCCAGTTTATCGTTGTAACGCACGACAGTCACATTCTGAGTCATGATTTCTCCCAATTCTTTGTGCAGTTGATAAGGATTCTCCGAACCCCTCATAGCTAAGATTTGAGCCCATAAATCCTTTTGACGCTTTCGTTCTTGCTGAAAAGCCGGTTCATTGCCTGTGGGAGTTTGGACTTTATTATTCTTAATGTACTCCATGGCCTTCGGCCCAGCTACTATACCACCGTAAATTGCCGACAGCAATGAATTCGCCCCTAAACGGTTTGCTCCATGATATTGATATTCACATTCTCCTGCGGCAAATAGCCCCGTGATATTGGTCATTTGATCATAATCAACCCATAGTCCGCCCATGGAGTAATGTACTGCCGGGAAAATTCTCATAGGTACTTTTTTAGGATCATCCCCGACAAACTTTTCATATATTTCCAAGATACCGCCTAATTTTATCTGTAATACGTTGGGGTCAAGATGTGACAGATCCAGGTAGACCATATTTTCTCCGTTAATCCCCAGCCCTTTATCGAAGACTACTTCATAAATAGCTCGTGTAGCAATATCCCTTGGCACCAGGTTTCCATAGGCCGGATACATTTCTTCAAGAAAGTACCAGGGTTTTCCGTCCTTATAGGTCCAAACCCTTCCACCTTCTCCACGAGCAGATTCGGACATTAATCTAAGTTTATCATCCCCCGGGATAGCCGTTGGATGAATTTGAATAAACTCACCGTTTGCATATTTGACACCTTGTTGATATAAAGCCGATACGGCGCTGCCAGTACAAATTGTAGAATTTGTGCTCTTGCCAAAGACCGCCCCTGGTCCTCCTGTGGCAACAATGACGGCGTCAGCAGGAAAGGCTTTAATACTCATATCACGAAGGTTCTGGGCAACAATTCCTCTGCAAACTCCCTCATCAAGTACAGCTGAGAGCAATTCCCAATGCTCATACTTTTGCACCATGCCTTCAGCCTCATAACGTCGAACCTGCTCATCAAGAGCATAGAGAAGTTGTTGGCCCGTCGTCGCTCCGGCAAAGGCAGTGCGACAAAACTTTGTCCCTCCAAAACGACGGAAATCAAGGAGTCCCTCCGAAGTACGGCTAAACATAACTCCCATTCTGTCCATCAAGTGAATAATTCCGGGTGCTTCATCACACATAGCTTTTACGGGAGGTTGGTTAGCCAGGAAGTCCCCTCCGTAAATCGTATCATCAAAATGATTCCAGGTAGAATCTCCTTCACCTTTGGTATTGACCGCACCGTTTATCCCTCCTTGGGCACAAACGGAATGTGAGCGTTTGACAGGTACTAACGAAAACAAGTCGACATGCGTCCCCGCTTCGGCCATTTTAATCGTTGCCATTAATCCTGCCAGACCGCCGCCGACTACAATGACTTTACTCATTCCTTGACCCTCCATTTGCCTCAGTCATTTGCTGCCTTCTCAGCAGCAAATATCTAAACCTCGAAATAAATCTCTCGGTCTCAATAGCTTAAAAAGGCAGCGATATCCGAGATTCCTACAACCGATAACACTATAAAAATTAAACCTAAAGTATATAACCAAACCTTCTGGGAATGTGGACCAATGGTTATTCCCCAAGTAATTGCAAAAGCCCACAAACCATTTGTAAAATGAAAAATCGCTGACAATACTCCCAGGACATAGAAAGCCAATCCCAAAGGATTACTCAAAAAACCCGCTAAGGCAGCAAAATTCGCCTCACTAAAGCGCAGCAGATAAACATGGATAATGACAAATAATACCGTATATAGTCCCGATAGACGCTGAATAAAATAAAACCAGTTTCGGGCGTATTGATATTTCAAGATATTTGTCTGACCAGTGTAAACCACCCATGTTCCATATGCTGCATGTAAAGCAATAGGAATAAAGATCACCACAAGTTCTACAATAAAAATTCCCGGAAAGCTTTGCATAGTTCTGATAACAAGATCATACTGGGTTGCTCCTCCATGAGCAGTCAAATTTAGAACCATATGAAAGGTAAGAAATACGCCGATAGGTACCAACCCTAATAGTGAATGAAATCTGCGAATTAGAAAATGATAGTTGTTTTGCGTTGTTGTCTCCATCCTCTCAATCCTCTCTTATGAAATTAATCTCCTTCCGCTATGTATTAGCCAAAAGCTTAATTACAAAATATTGCAAACACTATGCCAAATAAGATTGAATTTATTAATTTTTCTGATTTTTAAAATTAAAAATTTTTAGCTCCCATTTTTCGCAGTTTTTAAAACAATAATTAGTCCGGACATAAACTTAGCCATTAAAAAATCCATAGCGGCATGAATATTATATAGGCTAATGGATAGAAAATGTTTTTAATTTCTAGAATATATAAGGCTTTTTTCTAAAATCTATAAACACAAGTCTAAGACATGATCTTCAGTTTGTTATATAGTGTTGCCAGTGAAATCTTCAAGGCCTTAGCCGCCAGTTTTTTCCCTTCGACTGATCTGCCATAGTGTTCAATAGCTCGATGGATCAAATGTTTTTCCATTGTTTCAATAGGCACGATCCCCTCAATGGCCGGTTCCTGAGAAATTGATGAAGGAGATTCAATAAGGCTATTAAATTGTTTGTGGGTAATTATTTCTTCATCAACTGTTACCATCGCCCGTTCAACAACATTTTGGAGTTCGCGAATATTACCTGGCCAATCATACTGCATCAAAACTTCTTCCCCTCGATTTGTCAGGCCTTTTACACGCTTGCCAAATTTCCTGTTAAACTTAGCGATAAGGGATTGTACATAAGCCGGGATATCTCCTTTATGATCTCGTAGGGGAGGTAGGCGCAATTCTACCACATTAAGCCGGTAATAGAGATCTTCTCTAAAGTATCCTTGCTTAGCCATTTCCAGTAGATTGCGATTAGTAGCCGCGATTATACGAACATCGACTTTAATTGTGTCTGATCCCCCCACTCGTTCGAATTCCATTTCTTGTAAAACTCTTAAAAACTTAGCCTGTAAATGCAGGTTCATATCCCCAATTTCATCTAAAAAAATAGTCCCGCCATTAGCTAATTCCATTTTTCCAAGTTTTGTTTTCACAGCACCGGTAAAGGCACCCTTTTCATGCCCAAAGAACTCACTCTCAAGTAAGGTTTCTGGAATAGCCGCACAATTTACTTTAATAAAAGGCTTATCGAACCGTAAACTCGCGCCATGAATGGCATGAGCGAACAACTCTTTTCCCGTACCGGATTCTCCGGTAATGAGAATCGTAGAATTGCTTTTAGCAACCTTTCGAGCTAACTCTATGGCACTCTCAAATCCGGGATGACTGCCAATAATATCATCAAATGTGTATGAGCTTGTAGAAATTTGATTGATACGGGTTTGTAAATCGCTAATGACTCGATTAGAGGCTTGCAGCTGTTCCATCAGTTTATAGATATCTGTCAAAGGCTGGAAGACAACAACAGCACCTTCCATCTTTCCATCGACAACAATGGGAGAAGCATTAGCGACAACCTCTACCTCCGCTCCTCCCACAACCGCACGATGAGCAAATACAGCTTCATGAGTACGAAGAGAACGTGCCAGAGCACCATTAGGAGAAACTTCAAAAATATTTTGGCCAATTCTTTGAGCCGCCGGAATTGATGTCACCCGGCTAAAGGATGGATTAACATAGTTTATTCTGCCATCAATACCTGCCACTTCGATGGCTTCTTGAACTGAGTTGAGGATTGCAACCAGTTCTCCTTTGACTCGTTTGATCTCTGCCAGTTTCTCCTTCTCTTCAATAATGGACATCATTAAGTTTGCCCCTAGGGCTTCTATGACTGTACTATGTTTATGTTTATGCTGCACAATAAATTCTTGAACGGAGTTAACTCCCGCAGCTTCAATTATTACATCAATCTCAGGTATATTAAGAAACTCTTGCAGGGACTGGCATATCTGCACTCCATCCTGCCGTGCAAGTTTCAGCCCTTGAGCATTTTCACGGCAATCACATACTACAGCGATTTCTATATGTTCAATACTTCGTAATGTTTTATAGATGGATGTACCTCCTTGGCCCATACCAACAATGCCTACTTTAACTTTTCGAGCCATTCAGATCCCCCTTTACGCCTTCTAATTGAGCATAATAATTTTTACACGCCATAGCTTTATTAAAATATTCGCTTTTAAAGATTTAAAATCCTGCTATTATTTTTTAATTTTTGGAATTATTCGATTATACCGACGATTGACTGTATAACAAAAGCCCCGGTTTTAAATTAACCAGGGCTTTTGTCAATAAGCTATCAGCTGTTATAAGTAGAAAATAATGAGATACAGTGAGGATATAACAATTGAAAGAATCATCAAAGGTAATGCCAATTTCATAAATTGCATGAATCGCATTTGTACACCATTTTTTTCAGCTAAGCCTGCCACAATAACATTAGCTGATGCACCAATGAGAGTTCCGTTGCCGCCTAAGCAAGCTCCTAAAGATAAGGCCCACCAAAGAGGCTCTAATCCAGTTTGGGATATTCCCCCTAAATTCCCCATTTGATGAATTAAAGGAATCATAGTAGCTGTAAAAGGGATATTATCGACAAAAGCCGACGCAAAGGCTGACAGCCAAAGAATCAGCATTGCCGTGAGATTAAAGTTCCCTGCGGTTGCATCAAAGGCCCACTGAGCTAGTTTATTAATCCAGCCGGTTTCAACAAGTCCCCCGACAAGAATAAAAAGACCGATAAAAAAGAAAATCGTAGGCCATTCTACAGCCAACAAAATCTCTTCCGGTTCTTCTTTTGTGATAAACATCAAAAGTGCTGCACCGGTTAAGGCAACAGTTGCAGATTCCATATGCAATGATTGATGCAAAATAAAACCTACTAATATTAATGCAAGTACGAATAGACTTTTCTTCAATAATCCGTAATCTTTGATCTGTTCAACTGGATCCAGCTCAATCAGATTCTTTTTCAGCTCATCACTTACATGAAGTTTTCGCTTGTAGAGAATATAGAATACAGCCATGGTTGCAATAAAAATTACAAAGACTACGGGAACCAGATTAACTGCAAAATCAACAAATCCTAAATGAGTTTGACTGCCAATCATAATATTCGGCGGGTCTCCAATTAGAGTGGATGTACCGCCAATATTGCTGGCAAAGATTTGACTCACAAGAAACGGCATAGGGTTTAGGTTAAGTTTGTCGCAGATAGTGAAGGTAATGGGTACAATCAATAACACAGTGGTAACATTGTCTAAAAGAGCCGAAAGTAATGCTGTTACGGTAGCCAAGGCAATCAGTATCCGAATAGGTTCTCCTTTTGCAAACCGAACAGCCAATAAGCCTAGATACTGAAAAACTCCAGTCCTTCTGGTAATTCCTACAACAATCATCATGCCAACTAACAAACCTAAGGTATTCCAGTCAATATGTTCAATGGCTTTTTCCTGAGCTAAGACTCCCGCTGCGACTAAGATCATTCCTCCGAGCAGGGCCACAACCGTTCGATGAACTTTTTCCGAAATTATTAATGCATAGGTCAAACAAAAAATAATTAATGCGAGAGTAGCATACATTGTGATTTAATACTTCCTTTCTATCTTCTTTCTCTCAAATATAAAGATAAAGATAACACTGCTTGTACAGTGATATTCTATTAACGTATTTTAACACAATTCAATTAGTTTTGTTATTCAATTAGTTATTAGGGATATAATTTTTGTAAATATCGGCAATATTCATTTGTTTTGCAATAATACAATATGATTACAAAAAGAATGTCCAAAATTATGTAACTCTATGTAATAGAAACAAAAAGCCTTTTTCTTAATAGGCCACGGACCTATTCGGAAAAAGGCTTTCCACCCGATTGTTAATCCATTAACACACGCGGGATATACGTGGAGATTTCCGGAAAGATAACAAAAGAAACCATGGCCGCCAGCATCAGCACAATAAAAGGAAGTACACCTTTCACGACTTCTCCCAGAGGTTCTTTCGACATTGAACTGACGACAAATAAATTTAAGCCAACAGGCGGAGTAATCATCGCTAATTCCATATTCACCGTCATAACGATGGCAAAATGAATGGGATCTATGCCAAGCTGCTTGATGATTGGCAACAGGATAGGCAACGTGATTAAGATAACCGAAACAGCTTCTAAAAATGTACCCATGACGAAGAATAATAATTGGGTAACCATAAAAAATAAGAATATATTTAGATTTGCATTGCTAATCCAATCAGCAACTTTATTGGGTATTTGATTATTAGTTAGATAGAGTGCAAAAACCATGGCGGCGGCAATGATCAAGAAGATCATGGAAGAAGTATTAATTGTTTCTCGCAGAATACCTCGAATGTCTCTTAAGTGCAGCTCCCGGTAGATAAAGATGGAAACAATTAAGGTGTAAAACACGGCAATTACTGCTGCTTCTGTCGGTGTACATACTCCCGAGTAGATGCTTCCTAAAATAACCACCGGCAACAAGGCGGCAGGTGTGGCTTTTAGAGACACTTTCCAGCGTTCAGACCAAGAATACTTCCTGCCATGCCCATAATCATTTTTCTTTGCATAGAGAATTGCCGATGCTACCAGAATACTCCCCATAATTACGCCTGGTATCATTCCAGCCATAAATAACTTACCGATGGATTCATCGGCTGTTACACCATATACAATCAAAGGAATACTTGGGGGTATTAAAATTCCTAGAGTACCGGCTGCGGCTATAAGGCCCATTGCATAGCGTTTGGGATACCCCCCCTCTACCATTGCCGGAAGCATAATTGCCCCGATGGCTGCTGCGGTTGCCGGACTTGATCCGGATATGGCCGCAAAAATCATGCAGGCTAAAATGGTTACCACGGAGAGCCCGCCAGGTAAATGTCCGATCCAAGACCTTAAGCTCTCAATTAAATATTTTGATACTCCTCCCCGGGACATCAGAACTCCTGCTAAAACGTAACCCGGTATGGCCATTAACGTTGCGGAATTAAGTCCTGCAAACATTCGCTGAGGTATCATCATTAAGTTGAAAGTCTCGGTAGTTACAATGAGGGCAATGGTAGACATTGCCAGACTAATAGCAATAGGAACGTTCAGCAAAAAGAATATAACGAAAAGTAAAAATAACAATGCTACTAACATCTCAATTATCTCCTTTCTGAAACGTTACCAACTTTGCCGGCCTTCCTTGCCGCTTCATAGAATTTAATCATAAATCTGAAGGTTAAGAGGATCCCAGTCAGCGGAAGAATACTATACACTATATAGAGAGGAACTCCAACGTCTGTAGATACCTGCCCTGTATTATGAGTAAAAGAAACCAATTCAAAACCATAAAACCCCAAAAAAAAGCTAAAAACAATCCCAACGGTGTGGGCAAACAATGTTACATAGCGCTGAAATTTTTTCGGCAAGACATTAAATAGCATATCTACCTTAATATGATGATCATTACGCAGAGCAACACTGGTGCCAATCAACGTACCCCAGATAATAGTATATTGGGATATTTCATCAACCCAGGAACGTGCATCATTAAACACATAGCGCATAATGACACCATAAAAGATCATGGCAACTCCTAAGGACAGAAGTCCCCCCGAAACGATGTCTTCAATGAATTCAAAGGCTTGCCAAAACTTTTTCATCTTGTTTCACCCCATTTCTAATTAATAGGTAGTTTATATTTTTGTTGAAAAAGGGTTCTTACTAGAAGAACCCTTTTTTGCTCTCTCTTACTAAGAGGAGAGTTTATTAGTTTTGTCCAGCTTTAATTGCAGCATCAATTAACTCTTTACTAATGACGCTTTCAAATTCATCATAGACAGGTTGCATAGCTTTTTGGAAGGCTGCAAGCTGGTCTGGAGTAAGTTCAGTGAATTGCAATTTCCCGCCATTCTTTAAGTTTTCCTTACTCTTTTGATCAAGTATGTCAGCCTGTTCCACAGCAAATTTCGTTGCTTCAGCCATTGACTCATCTAATGCTTTGCGAATATCAGGTTCTAAACCTGACCAAAAGCTCTTATTAACAATAATCATGTAATCAATTCGGCCATGATTGGAGACTGTGAGATACTTTTGAATCTCTTGATATTTTTGAGTATCAATATTATTAAAGGTATTCTCTTGCCCGTCTACCGTACCTTGCTGTAATGCTGCGTAAGTCTCGCCAAATGGAATGGTTGCGGAGCCTGCCCCCAGAGCCTTGAACTGTGCTTCTAATACTTTACCGGCCTGAGTTCTGAATTTTAATCCTTTAAAGTCGTCCGGAGTTATTAACGGCCGCTTATTATTTGTAAACTGCTTAAATCCATTGGGCCAGACGGCTAAGCCTTGGAGATTATACTTATCTAACGAATTCATTAACCCCTTCATTGCATCTGAAGCGAAGAATTTATAGACAGCCTCATTATTGGGAAACAAGAAGGGCAAGTCCGTGTACTGGAATTTAGGGTTTAAGCCAACTAGCTTTGTTACAGATGGGGCAATAATTTGCACATTTCCTGATTGACAAGCCTCTAACTCTTCTTTATCTCCATAAAGCTGTGACGAAGGATATACCTCCACTTTCACTCTTCCATTCGTTTTCTGCTCTGCTAATTCCTTAAACTTTAGGGCAGCCTTTCCCTTGGGAGTATCCGGTGTTACAACATGTGAGAACTTAATAATAATCGGCTTGACTTCCTTTTCTTCGCTTGTTGAAGCAGTTTTTGTTCCACAGCCAACCAAAGCTAATGCTAAAACAAGTACCGAACTTAAAGCGACTGCCAACGGTTTTTTCTTAAACATTTTTCTCCCCCTCACATTTTTTTCACTTGACCTAACCTCTCTTAAGTATTGACCTAGCCTCACCTCCAAATCATAATTAACTTAATTGTTTTCCTTAGGCTCACTCCATTTCTGCGCTTCCTCTAGAAGCTTAGAATCATTATTCTCTTCAAATTTGTCATAAACCGAAGAGAAGTCTTTTTTCCACTGTGTCTTTTCCTGATTTGTTAATGTGTGTATTGTCACGAGATTGTTTTTTTCAATCTCTTCCAATTGCACTTCGTTTAACCTCTCAGCAGTTTCTCTCTCCCAAAGTGTTACTTCCGCCATGGTTTTTTCGATTAGCTCACGAGCCGAGCCAGGCAATTGATCCCAAAAAGTTTTATTCATAACCACTGCATAGCCCAAAAATCCATGCTGGCTTAAGGTTAAATACTTTTGTACTTGAGAAAATCTTTTGGTATAAATATTGGAAATTGTATTTTCCTGTCCTTGGACTGTTCCATCCTGCAAAGCCTTATAGACATCATTAAAGGGGAGAAGTACCGTATCCGCCCCAAAATAGGTAAACTGATCCTCCAATATACCCGGGGACATAACTCGAAAACTTAATCCGTTAAAATCAACAGGGCTTAGAATTGGATGAATGTTGTTTGTCAAATTTTTAAAACCGTTATCCCACATGGCCAGCCCCACCATATTCTTTTCCTCTAACTGTTTCAGTAAGGATCGTCCCACCGGTCCATCCATGACTTGATGAACACTTTCCAAATTGCTAAACAGGTAGGGTAAGTCCCAGATTTGCCATTCAGGTAACAATTGGGATATTTTTGATGTGGCTGGTGCAATCATTTCTACATCTCCCCGACTTAAAGCTTCGAATTCTTCACCATCCTTAAATAGCTGAGAGTCAGGAAAAACCTGGATTTCAATGGTACCGCCGGACCGTTCCGAGATGAGACGGGCAAAACGTATGGCTGCTAGTCCTTTGGGTGTATTTTCAGCGACCACATGGGAGAACCTGATAATGATTTTTTCCTTCCTATTTACTTGCTGTCCGTCAATCACTCTACTTTCACAACCCGGTAAGCCAAGCAACAGAAATAAGATTATGAAACTCCAGCGCTTCCAAGCCATTTAGTGAACCCCTTTAATTTTATATTTGAATATTTTAATTTTAATATATTTTCTGATTATTCTCTATATTTTGGTCCTTTTGATGTTTTTGGTCTTATTGGTCGAATTGAAAATCCGCAGGCGGCCGCTAGATACTAGCCTCATATAGCATACACAGCACCAGCAGATGACGAAAAACAGAGTGCTCCCGGGTCGGGCAGCTTCGCCACATCCGCTCACCGCAGCATTCCGAGCTCGTCCCCTCGCGGCTGCGGGAGCTACGCCAAACCTCTGGGTAGTACCTGGAGTGAACCAGGCTCCGCATTCCCCGCAGCCGCTTTGTGGGCTTTTACCGCCTCTCCATGCAATGGGTTCTCTCCTGTGGACGAAGCTGCCCTGACTTTCGGGTCTATGGATTCTTCAGAATGATTTTAGGGGCATCCATTTTTTAAGGAATAAATTTTTCAGGGTAGCTATCGCAGCACCATCAGATAAAAAGATGCCTGGAAACAGCTTCTAAAAACTGTTTCCAGGCACCTTTTCACTTTAGGAGCTTTAAACTTACTATTGCCACTCTCTTTACAGCAATGCCTTATATTTATTGATGGGTCTGCCCACGGATCCATATTGAGTTTCCAGGGTAACCCTATTTATCTTTTCCAGGTATTCTAAATAACGGCGGGCAGTGACTCTTGCCAAGCCGGCTCCTATCGCTACTTCTTCTGCAGAAAGCCCAATTTTGCTTGCTTTGAGAAAATTATAGACCTGTTGAAGGGTGATTTCTCTCAATCCTTTAGGCAATTCTTCTCGCTCCCTGCTCTTTTGGTTTTCAGTGACAGGGAGAATTTTTACCAAACGATCTAAATCCTCTTGATTTAATTCCCCGCGATTTTTAAATTGCTCAGCATAGGTTAAATAATGATTTAAGGCTGAACTGATTCGTTCAAATTTAAAGGGTTTAATAATATAATCCACCACGCCAAAACGCAGGCCCGCTTGAACGGTCTCCACATCCTGGGCTGCTGTGATCAAAATGATATCCGTTGGTATTCCTAGTTTTCGAATTTCTTGTAAAATCTGAATGCCGCTTAAATCCGGCAAGTAGATATCTAAAATTACTAAACGCGGCCTGAGCTCTCGAATAATTTCCAGCGCCTTTTTCCCTGTCTTTGCTATGCCACAAATTTTAAAGCCACCTATTTTCTTAATAAATCCTGCATTGACTTCCATTACCATGGGATCATCCTCCACCAGGACTAAGTCAATTGGATTCATCATCTCACTCTCCTTCCGCTGCTTTGCTGAAATTCTCAGACATTGTGTACTTGACTTAGGGGAATTCTGACTCCAAAGCGAGTCCCCCACTTTCCGGATTCCAAATCAATCGTTCCACCCAGCCTTTCCACTGTTTGTTTAACTAAAGGCAGACCAATCCCTCGATTCTCAGTCCCTTTTGTAGAAAATCCCCACTGAAATACTTTAGCTTCGTCATCAGGAGCAATTCCTGCCCCAGTATCCTCGATACTGATCACCAGCTCTGTTTCTTCTTGTTTGATCCGGCAATGCACCTCACATAGCTCTTTGCCCACAACCGCTTCCATGGCATTTTCCAGCAAATTTCCCAAGATAATTGTAAGAGTGTTGCTGTCCAGGCTCTCCGGAAGATCTCCCAGACTTGAATCTTCATCAAAAATGACTTCTACTTTAAGTTCTTTGCCACGGTTATATTTTCCCAACATCAATCCTGCCACACTGGGATGCCTAATCTTTTTACTGAGAAACTTAGTAACTTCCTGCTGCTCCTCCGTTACTTTATAGACATATTCCATGGCATCCTGGACCTTATTTAACTGAATCAGCCCGGCGATAGTGTGCAATTTATTTAATGACTCATGATTTTGAACTCTTAAAGCTTCAATAAATGTTTTTACACCTGTTAATTCCTCAGCCATTTTACGAACTTCCGTCTTATCCTTAATAGTTATCACTTGTCCCACGACTTGTTCCTTTACCTTAACAGGCATAAAATTGATAAGTACCCAAGTTTGGCCTAAGCGAAGTTCCGTTGTTTCCGCAGGATCTCTCCCCTTTTGTAATTCGGCAAAAACCTTGAATTCTTCAAGATCGTATAAAGGAGCACCCAGAACAGTCTTCGTGATTCCAGCGATACGGCAAGCTTTTTCATTAATGACGGTAATCCGCTGATTAATATCCAGGGCCACTACTCCTTCATCCATGGCTTGAAAGATAGCTACCCGTTCTTCTAACATTCGGGCAATCTCTTCAGGTTCCAGGGAAAACATGTTTTTCTTAATATTTCTGGCTAAATAAAAGGACCCGGCCACTCCCAGAGCTAAACCAACTAATAAAGAAGAATAAAGTTGTATTCTCAAGGTACTGATAATATCCCGAATGGTAGGAACAAGAATTCCGACGGCAACCACGCCGACTTGACGAGTGCCTTCATCCGTCAGAACCGGCACAAAGGCCCGAATAGACGGCCCTAAGACTCCTACCGCTTGGGAAAGATATTCTTTTCTTTGCAGGGCCGGTCCCTCATCCCCATCATTAAAAACTGTTCCGACCCGGTCCAGATAGGGGTGTGAATAACGAATTCTCTCCATATTAAAGATGACAATATATTCTACACCTGTAGCAATACGAATTCGCTCTGCCAGCGGCTGAATTTTTTTTGAACCTTCTTCCTTACTTAAATTTTCTTGAACCTCTTGCAGCTGTGCCACAGTACGAGCAATCGCCATTGCTCGTGAGCCAATTTCTTGTTCCATCTTGCCTGAAATACGATTGACAATAACAACCCCGGCAATAAGAACAGATAGCAACACTAAAATAAAGGAGAGGATAGCAATTTGGGTTCCCAATTTCAGATGGGGTATCTTCATGAACTATCCCCCTAAACAAAATGTCTGAATATACTTTTAATTCGTTAATCTTATTAAAATCCCTTCTAATAAATAACCACAAATATCTTCAAATTTTATACTGTATACATAGACATTTTTCTCTTGTCAAGTGATCAAGAAAATGTTAAGTTTATACCAGATTCAAATTAGAGCAATGGCGCTCATTGAAGATTAAAGAACTAATCTTTAAGGGAGCGTTTTTTTGTTTTTTTTCAAAAACCAACAGCTTTTAATGAAGAAAGGGGCAAACATCAATGGACATTTTTGGAGAAAACGTCTTTAATGACGCAGTAATGAAGGAGCGTCTGCCTAAGGCTACTTACAAATCCTTAACTAAAACTATCAGAGACAGCCTACCTCTTGACCCCGATGTAGCAGAAGTTGTCGCCAATAGTATCAAAGATTGGGCAATTGAAAAAGGAGCTACTCACTATACCCATTGGTTTCAGCCTCTCACCGGCATCACTGCGGAAAAACATGATTCATTTATCTCTCCAACCAGTGATGGCCGTGTTATTATGGAATTTTCCGGCAAAGAGTTAATTAAAGGCGAGCCTGATGCTTCTTCCTTCCCCAGCGGCGGAATTCGTGCAACCTTTGAAGCCAGAGGCTACACAGCCTGGGACTGCACTTCCCCTGCTTTTCTTAAAGAAGACGGCGGTGTTTTGACCTTATGTATTCCTACAGCTTTTTGCTCCTATACAGGAGAAGCCTTAGACAAGAAAACTCCGTTACTGCGTTCTATGCAAGCCCTTTCTAAACAAGCACTGCGTATTTTAAGACTCTTTGGCAATACCACATCCACCAGTGTCACCAGTACTGTTGGTGCTGAGCAAGAGTATTTCCTCGTTGACAAAAAGTTCTTTGATCAACGCATGGACCTTATGCTCACCGGCCGCACTCTTTTTGGTGCCATGTCCGCTAAAGGTCAAGAATTAGAAGACCATTATTTTGGAAGCATAAAAACCCGGGTTGCCGCCTTTATGCATGATGTTAATGTTGAATTATGGAAGCTTGGAGTTCTGGCCAAGACTCAGCATAATGAAGTAGCACCCGGACAATTTGAAATAGCCCCAATTTTTGCAACAACCAACATTTCCACTGACCACAATCAATTGACCATGGACACACTGAAAAAGGTCGCTTTGCGCCATGATATGGTTTGCTTGCTTCATGAAAAACCTTTCGCCGGTGTTAACGGTTCAGGAAAGCATAACAACTGGTCAATGTCAACCAACGATGGCCTTAATCTCTTAGACCCTGGTAATACTCCACACGAAAATGTTCAATTCCTGACATTCTTGTGTGGTATTATTAAAGCCGTCGATGATTATGCCGAATTACTCCGTCTCTCTGCAGCTACCCCGGGAAATGACCACCGTCTTGGTGCTAATGAAGCCCCTCCGGCCATTATCTCCATTTTCTTAGGCGACCAACTCTCGGATATTTTCAAGCAGCTGCAAAATGGTGGGGTTACTCGCTCCCTTCAAGGCGGCGAGTTAGCAAGCGGCGTCATTACTCTGCCTGCCCTTGCTAAAGACTCCACCGACCGGAATCGTACCTCACCCTTCGCCTTCACCGGTAATAAGTTCGAATTCAGAATGGTGTCCTCGGCTCAATCCATTTCCGGTCCTAACGTAGTACTCAATACCATATTTGCTGAAGTATTCTCCCAATTTGCGGATCGCCTTGAGCAAGCTTCTGATTTTGATAAAGAACTTCGTGCTCTCCTGAAAGAAACTGCTACGAATCATAGCCGCATCCTCTTTGACGGTAACGGCTATTCCGACGAATGGGTAGAAGAAGCTGCTAAACGCGGCCTTCCCAATATTACCTCCACTGTTGATGCCTCTCTGGTTCTTATGCGTGAATCCACGGTCCAACTTTATGAAAAACATCAAGTATTAAATAAAACAGAGCTGGAATCCCGCTATGAAATCAACATGGAGCAATACTCCAAACAAATCAATATCGAAGCTCTGACCATGATCGATATGGCTAAGCATAAAATTATTCCCGCTGCAATCAAGTATTCTACTCAATTAGCTAATTCAATCAATGCCATTAAAACAGCTTCCAGTGCAGTGGACGTTTCTGTCCAAGAAAATCTCCTGATCGATTTAGGAGCAACCTTAGCTTCTTTCAAAGCTAACCTGACTGTCCTTGAAAATGCAGTCCAAGAAGCTGCTGATCATGGCGATGACTCCTACGCTCACAGTGTTTATTACCGAGATGTTGTCTTCAAAGCTATGGGCACTCTCAGAGCTGACGGAGATAAGCTTGAGTCCTTCATTGACGCGGAGTTATGGCCACTGCCAACTTATGCCGAAATGTTGTTCATGCTCTAATCTCAGTTTTAAATCATCTTATTCCCTTGAAAGTCCTTCTTTTGGGCAGCAATAAACTTAAAGTTTATTGCTGCTTTTTTATGTGGGTCATCCCAAGATGTTCTTCATTAATATTGTTAAATCATCAAAACGATCCAGGACATGGGCCCCCGCTAAACGCAGTTTCTCCATCTTTTGAGAGGGTTTGCCTGCCCCTCCGGAAATCATGGCCCCGGCATGACCAAAGACCGTACCTTCCGGCATACTCTCCGTAAAACGTCCGGCTATAAAGGAAAATAAAGGCTTAGTAAATCCGCCGCCGGCTAGTAGTTCAGCAGCTTCTTCTTCAAAATGGGTACCGGGTTCAGAAAAGGTGACAACCGCATCTGTTTCAGTGTCTGTCTGAAACAGCAACAATATATCTTTAATCGAGGTTCCAATCAGAGCATCCCCCCCAATACTGATGGAGGTACTCACTCCGAAACCGGCCCTTTTTACCATCCAGGAACTTTCTGCCGTCATTCCGCCGCTGCGGGAAATCACCCCGATTCGCCCGGGTACAAAGCACCGTTCAACATTGTCTCCTCCGATAGCTCCAACTTTAACTCGATCCTTAGGGGTGATCATTCCCACAGAATTTGGACCAATTACCCGCACATTCGCCTGTCTGGCTCTGGCTAAAAATTTCATGGCATCCAGTTGGGGAACGTTTTCCGTAGCGATAATCACCAGTCTGATACCTGATGATATGGCTTCCAGTACAGCATCATAGACAAAGGCCGGGGGAACATAAACCACGGTTGTATTGATATCGTGGATTCGGACAGCTTTTTTTAAGGTATTATAGACGGGAATTCCGTGAACATCCTGTCCCTCTTTTCCTGGAGTCACCCCGGCTAAGATCCTCGTTCCATAATCTAAACTGTGTCGAGTGACCATAGCTGCCTCTCGCCCCGTTATTCCTTGGATGGCAATCCTGGATTCTTTGTCAAGCAATATAGACACGATTTACTCTCCTCCTTCTGCAGCGGCCAGACTCTTCATACGTTCCACCATACGCCCGGCAGCCTCAGTTATACTAGCCTCATCCCCAAAATACTCAATCCCGGCAGCCGTAAAGATTTCCTTGGCAGCCCCATCATTAACTCCTGCTTCTCTTACGATCACAGGAAAGGTATTGGGATCGATGCCTAAATCCTTTAAAGCTTGAACTACCCCCCTGGCCATCACGTCTACTTGAGTGTTATTCGTGATATTGTGGGCAACAAATAATCCCTTAACCCCCGGTTTCGAAAGTATTCCTTTGGTAATGCCGTAAACTTTTCGCTCCGGTGGATTTCCTCCGACTTCACTATAATTGGCCGGCCTGCCTCCAAAGGAAACTAAGGCATCAAAGGACAGCAAGCTGCCTCCTCCCCCGCCGCATAAAAAACCAATATCTCCGCCATCCATCTCCGTATAGCGGGCTGTCCCCCGGTAGGGATCAGCCTCGTTAACCTCCACCATCAGCTTTTCCAGTACAGTTTGAGGGCGCCAGGTCCGTTCACTGCCTAACTGAACCATACCCGCTAATTCTGGGTGCCGGTACATGGCACTGTCATCAATGCTCATCACAGATGCTGCTGCAGCAACCTCTCCACTTTCCGTTAAGACTAAAGGATTGATTTCTAAAATTGAGGCATCCTTTTCCAGAAACACCCGTACTAACCGTATCAAAGTCTGAGTTGCAAGAGTTAAAGCTTTGCCATTCAAACCAAGTTCCGCCCAAATTTCTTTAGCCTCAAAATCTGCCATGCCAAGAACAGGATCAATAAGATGGGTGATAACTTTTTCAGGATGCTCCCTGCTCAATATTTCTACATCCACACCGCCTTCCAAACTGGCTATAACCACGGGAGCCTGAGCTTTTTTATCAATTGTTATGGACAGATACCACTCCTGCGCAATGGAGAGTTTCTCCTCAACTAATACTTTTTCCACTGGGAAATGACTTACCGTCATCCCTAACAGCTCTTGACAGCGGGCTGCAGCCTCCACAGGGTTGGCTGCGAATTTTATGGCTCCGGCTTTTCCTCGTTTACCAACGGGAACCAAAGCCTTTAAAACAACTTGACAACCAATCTCCTGAGCTTTCTCAGCCGCTTCCTCCGGGTTCCGAACCACACAGTTCCTCGGCACCAAGACCCCGGCATCGGCAATTATTTTCTTACTGTGATGTTCCAGCAATTTACCCAAAGTTTCATCCTCCTTCGCTTCTATTAGGTTTTCTGCCCTTCCTTTTAATCTTCACGATAGTGTGATCCCATGCTTACTGGCCTTTTCAGGCAGGCATTAATAATTAAGTTTGCTGCAAGGAGCATCATTTTCAGTTCACAATAACGAAGCAAATCTCCATAACTTTTGAAGGGCCAATTAGTTAATCGGTCTGAAATGCTCAGCAAATTCCCTTTTGCCTTTCCCAGCCCTTTCTCTGTACGAACCACTCCGGCGTAAAGACTCATACACTGCTTTAATTCCTGCTTGAGTTCTGACCACGAGTTAGTTGGGGTTAAATCTGCAGAGATCCCTAAATCAGCCCATCTCCCATAGCGTTCTTTAAGATAGTTCTCTATCAGGGAGACACTCCAAACACTTCTTGACTGTTTACAACCGTTAGCCGCTAATCTGCCCGCCCGTCTGCCAAATACAGCTGCTTCTGTTAAGGCATTACCTGCCAAGCGATTAGCTCCATGCAATCCCCCGGCGGCTTCACCACATACCCATAAACCCGGTATTGAACTGCGGCATTCTGAATCCATTGCAATTCCGCCATTCATAAAATGCTGGGCCGGCGCCACTTCAATCATTGTTGAACCTTGCAGAGCCCCACAGATATCCGGATAATTTCTGGTCATTACTTCCGCCGGCACTGCTGAAAAGTCAGCAATGACACCGCCCCCCTCCGTGCCTCTGTCTTCGGCAATTTCTTTAAAATTAGCCCGGGCCATAATATCTCTGGTAGCCATATCCCCCTGAGGAGAGTAACGTTTCATATAAGCTTCACCATGGCGGTTTCTGAAAACAGCTCCGTCGGCAAAAGGAGAAGTAGAGAACACCAGCCTAGGTGTAGAGACGGTAACAGCCGGATGGAACTGGATGAATTCTAAATCCCGCACAGCCGCGCCGGCTTGATAACCCAAGGCGTAGCTGTCTCCGCACACATCCGGGACATTTGTACTTAATTGAAAGAGGCCGCCGGCTCCTCCGCCGGCGATAATGACTGAACCGGCACAAATCAGGCTGAGGCCGGCTTTATTTCGATCCAGACCTATAGCCCCACAGACCCGGCCCTCCTCAACCAGCAAGCTGACAATTAAGATCCTTTCCAGGAATTCTGCGCCAAGAGCTTCTGCTTTCTCTGCTAATGGGACAGAAAGGGCCAGGCCCAAGGTGCGATTTGATTTTGTCACCCCCACAGCCCTAATGATGCGAAACCGGGTATGACCCGGCGAGCCCTTGATTAAAAGATCCTCCTTATCCCTTTGAAACCGGACACCATGCTCCATCAACCAGCCAATACTCTCCGCTGCTTCCGCAGCCAGTACTTGGACAAGGTCCGGATCATTGAGATGTCCTCCCCCTATCAAGGTGTCCTCAATATGCCCCTCTATGGAGTCATTTGTACGCAAAGCATCCCAAACAACCGCCATATTGTTTTGAGTAATCACCGTATTTCCGGAACGCCCTACCCGGCCTTTGCAAGCAATCATTACCCTTTTCCCGGCACCTGCAGCTTCCACGGCAGCACTTAAACCCGCTAAGCCGGCACCGATAATCAGAACGTCTGTGAAATACTGCTGCAGTTCCATAACCATCACACCTTTCTCAGACGGACCCAAAGCCCGCCGGCGAGTTACTTATTAAACCAGCTCTTGATCCCCTGCAGAGTGGTTGCCCGGTTCAGACGAGCTATAGAACGAGTGAGAGGAATTTCTTTCGGGCAGGCTTTAATACAATTTTGAGCGTTGCCGCAATCAGCAATGCCTCCTTCACCCATCAAAGCCTCCAGCCTCATCTCGGATTGCAAAGCCCCTGTGGGATGGGAATTCATCAAATCCACCTGAGCAATGGGGGCGGGACCGATGAATTTTGATTTGTCATTGACATTAGGACAGGCTTCCATACAGCATCCGCAGGTCATACATTTGGAAAGTGTGTAAGCCTGCTCCTGCACTTTCTGAGAAACTTTAGGCCCCGGCCCCATTTCATGAGTACCGTCTATTTCAATCCAGGCTTTCACTTTACGCAGGTTGTCAAACATCACCTGCCGGTCCACAACCAGGTCTTTAATCACAGGAAACTTGCTGAGAGGGGCGAGATGAATAGGTTGTGTCAGCTGATCCACTAAGGCAGAACAGGCCTGACGGGCCTGACCATTGATCACCATAGTGCAGGCTCCGCACACTTCTTCAAGGCAATTGCAGTCCCAAACGACAGGCGTCGTAACCTCACCTTTGGCATTGACAGGTTTTTTCTGAATCTCCATCAAGGCAGCGACCACATTCATCTTGGGAAAATAGGGGATTAAGAACTCTTCAAAATAGGGATTAGCTTTGGGGTTAGACCGGCGTTGAATCACTAATTTGATCTCCGTAGGCTCCTTGGTCATTATACCGTCACCTCTTTCGCCACATCGTAGCGCCGCTTGCGCGGTTTAATAAAGCTTGTATCTACGGGTTCATAACTAAAACGAGGCCCCATAGCCGTCCATTCTGCTTTAGTAGTTTTAAGCCAATTCTCATCATCCCGTTCCGGGTACTCAGGCTTGTAGTGGGCGCCACGGCTTTCATTGCGGTGATAAGCCCCCAAGGTAATCACCCTGGCCAAGGTAAGCATCCCCCACAGGCGGCGGGTAAAGGGTACAATCTGATTCCCCCAGGCCCCTGAGCTGCCCACTCCGATCTTCTGATAACGCTCCATCAGCTCCTGAATCTTTTGATCTGTCGCCCACAGCCTCTGGTTTTCCCGGACAACGGTGACATTATCTACCATCCACTCTCCCAACTCTTGATGCAATTGATAGGGATTCTCCGGCCCCTGCATCCCGAATAATGCTGTAAGTTTGGCCGCTTCCTGCTCTTGCGCTTTTTCAAATAGGGCTTTCGGCAAATCCTCATGCCGCTTCTTAAGCCCGCTGCAATACTCGAAGGCCTTGGGACCGGCAACCATACCTGCATATAAGGCAGCTACCAAGGAGTTTCCTCCCAAGCGATTGGCACCGTGATACTGATACTCACACTCTCCCGCAGCAAATAAGCCCGGGATATTAGTCATTTGATTGTAATCA
Organism: Desulfosporosinus orientis DSM 765; assembly: GCF_000235605.1. Taxonomy (GTDB): domain Bacteria; phylum Bacillota; class Desulfitobacteriia; order Desulfitobacteriales; family Desulfitobacteriaceae; genus Desulfosporosinus; species Desulfosporosinus orientis. The sequence goes on along the minus strand of NC_016584.1, from coordinate 1,765,902 downwards.
ACCCATAGCCCTCCCATGGAATAATGCACTGCCGGAAAGGTCTGCATGGGTATCTGGCGGGGATCATCTCCGATAAACTTTTGGTAGATGTCCACCACCCCTTCCAGTTTGCGGTCAATCTCCTGAGGATCCAAATGAGTAATATCCAGATAGACTTTGTTTTCCCCGTCCACCCCCAGCTTCATATCCACACAAACTTTAAAGATAGCCCGTGTGGCAATATCCCTGGGCACCATATTGCCATAGGCAGGATACCAATCCTCTAAGAAATACCAGGGTTTTCCGTCTCTGTACACCCAAACCCGGCCGCCGTCCCCACGGATGGACTCCGACATCAGACGTAGCTTATCCCTCCCGGGAATTGCCGAAGGATGGATTTGAACAAATTCCCCGTTGGCATAAGCGCCCCCTTGCATATAGGCAGAGGCTGCAGCAAATCCGGTATTAATAGTTGAATTCGTACTACGCACATAAATCATTCCCGGCCCCCCTGTAGCCAGGATCACGGCATCCGCGCCAAAAACCTGGATATCCAGACTTTTTAAGTCCTGGACAACAACTCCCCTGCAGATTCCTTCATCCAGCACTAGGGATAACAATTCCCATTCTTCGTAGCGCGTGACCAGTCCGGCATCCTCATAACGACGTACCTGTTCATCCAGGGCATAAATCAGCTGCTGCCCGGTGGTCGCTCCGGCAAAAACCGTCCGGGAATACTTGGCTCCCCCCAGCCGGCGAACATCCAAAAAGCCTTCCGGAGTCCGGTTAAACTGCACCCCCATGCGATCCATCAGATAAATGATGCTCGGAGCAGCTTCGATCATATTCTTCACCGGAGTTTGGTTGGCAAGGAAGTCCCCTCCATAAATCGTGTCATCAAAATGCTCCCAGGTGGAGTCTCCTTCCCCTTTTGTATTTACAGCTGCATTGATTCCCCCTTGAGCACATACGGAATGAGATCGCTTGCAGGGAACCAGAGAAAACAAATCCACCTTTTGACCAAGCTCAGCCAGCTTGATCACGGACATCAAGCCCGCCAAACCGCCTCCGACTACAATCACTTTTCCACTCATCTCCAACCCTCCTCTAAACAAAGGCCAGCAGAGCATTAAGCCCTACAGCCGTCAGTATGATAAATACCCCAAAGCAACAATACCCTGCTGTACGCTGGGCTTGTTCCCCTACTGTAATCCCCCAAGATACCAGAAAGGACCATAAGCCATTAGCAAAATGACTGAAAGTTGCCAGCAGACCAATGACGTAAAGAGCCAGTAGTATGGGTTGGTTCAAGGCCTTCATCACTAACTCGAAGCTAATACTGCTGATAATTCCCTCAGAAAAACGCAGGACCGCCACATGCCAGGTCACAAAGAGCAAAGTGATAATAGCGGAAACCCTTTGCCAGTAAAACAACCCATTGCGAAAGTAGGGATAGCTGCGGATATTATTATTGGTTTGCCAAACAAGCCACAGTCCATAACCTGCATGGTAGACAATGGGCAAAAAGATCAACACGAGTTCCCAAAACCAAAGATAGGGAAGACTATGCAAGAGGGCTACTCCGCCGTTGAAATTGTCCGATCCCAGAACAGCCATAGAGTTGATAAACATATGAACCATTATAAAAACTCCCAAGGGTATAATTCCGGACAGGGAATGTATTTTACGCCAAAAAAATACCTTAACCATCTTTACCCCTCCTCTCATCGAGCAAATAACACTGAAAGGCTGCTTAAATCTTCTAATTGACTGATAAGAAGCACCAATTCTTGCACACGGGCTACTCCAAAGTGCGCACTCGCCAGTTCTCTAAATTTTTGTTCTAGATCTCTTTGACTGACAGGATTTTCCGGGTCACCTGCCGGATAATCTGTTCGCTGGCTGAACATTTTCCCTTCGGAATCTGTAATCTCAACCAAGGCCGGCCATTTGGCAGGATAGAGCGCTGTAATTTCCGGATCCTCCATCAGTTGAACTCGGCTCATTAGGTCCCGAATCACAGGATCCACTAAGGTCTGCTGATTAAAATCATTCAAGCCTGCTTTTCGCTGCTTTGCAGCGAGGGCGACACAGAATGGCAAACTGAATTTCGCGGCATACAAAGTATGAGGTTCATAATTTCCCGTTAAATCTAAAGCTATTGGATAGGTTCTGGTCACAATTGTTTGGATGTTTTCAGGTGTTAAATCGTATTTTTTGACTAACTCTAATACTAAATCAATCGCTGGGTGAGTATGCCGGCAGGAAGCATGAATTTTGATACAATTTTCAAGGATTTTATAGTTCTGTCCCAAACCCTGGGATATTTTGCTCAAATCAAATTCCTGAGCCGTAGCTCGAACAAAGCCTTTTTCCCCTTCTATAATCTTGCTTGCTCCCGTAAAGCCATGACCGGCCAATAGTGCGGCCAATAAGCCATTAAGAGCGGCTTTGCCAGGATGCAGGTGTTTGCTCATAGCCCCGTCCGCCAAGAATTCCCACAAACCGGCGGCTTGAGTACCTGCAGTACCAAGAGCATGGACCAGTTCTTTCTCGCTCAGGTTTAAAATCTTACCGGCAGCAGCCGCCGCTCCAAAGGTCCCTACCGTTCCCGTGGTATGCCAGTAATGATAGTGGGCCGGAGTAACCGCTTCTCCGATACGGATGGCCGATTCATAACCGGCCACTATTCCCTCAATCAAAGCGCGTCCGCCAGCCCCAGTTTTTTCTGCAGCCGCTAAAGCCGCGGGTATAATGGGAGCACCGGCATGAATTATTGAAGCTTTATGGACATCATCTAGCTCCACGATATGGGAAACCGAACCATTCACAAAAGCTGCTAAAATCGATGAAGTTTTTCTTCCTGTGCTGATAAGGGTTGCTTCTGCCTTACCGCCTAATTCCTCTGCTACAGACAATACGATTCTGCCCGGCTCACGCTGGGAACCGGCAGCAGCAGAGCCAAGCCAATCCAAAAAAGCGTTTTTGGCGGCTAAAACAACCTCAGCGGGCAAATCAGCAAAGCGGAGTCCTTTGATAAAACAAGCGAGTTCCAGCGATAGACTCATTCAAACCCCTCCCTGTTTTGAATTTTCTTACTATTTTGATATCTATGCAACTTATATGCCAAGTTAATAAACACAGAATCCTCCCTAAGGAGGTGTTCTGTGTTTATTATTTAAACCAATTAATGACTCCATTAATTTTGCCTGTTCACTTTTTGGTCATAAGAAGCTTGTACGACCCTCTTAACTGTTAATAATCTGAACTATGAAGTTTAAAGGATTTGGAAGACAATTTATTCCATAATGTGGTTCGGCTGATTTCCAGTAAGCGAACGGCTTTACTTTTATTTCCTCGACAGTGTTTCATAACCGCCTCAAGGATCTGCAGCTCCATATCCGCCAGAGAACCCAGGCGGATACGAATATCCTCTCCGTCCTCCAGACCAGGAGTTGCCTCAGCTTCACTGACTCCCGTCAATTGGTGAACTCTATTCGAATTTTCAGGGAAGCTTGTCTGAGGTTCCCGCTCAGAACTTGTTGATAAAGGATGAATTCCAGATGAAACCGTATCATGCTCAAGGGTATTATCAAGGACACTTTGCAGTTCCGGAAAAGCATTGCTAAGGTCAGGCCCACTAAGTGGTTCCCCTTCTCCTACTAAAACGGCATAGCGTTCTAATACGTTTTCAAGCTGGCGCACATTTCCTGGCCACGTATAGACTTGCAATGCCTGCATGAAGTCTTTCGACAAAGCCGGTCGGTAGCCAAGCTTTGCCGTTAATTTTATCAGAGTATGCTCAATCAGCTCGGGAATGTCTTGCTGCCGCTGACGCAGAGGAGGCAATAATAAATTTAAAACATTTAATCGATAGTAAAGGTCAGAACGAAACCGACCAGCGTCAACAGAAGCCTGCAAATCCTCATTACTGGCAGCAATAATTCGTACATCCACCGGAATGACCCGGTCTCCTCCCAGGCGGCGAACTTCCTTAGTTTGGAGTACTCTCAGCAGGCCTGCCTGCAGGTTGAGAGACATTTTTCCAATCTCATCCAGAAATAGAGTGCCTTCATGAGCCAATTCAAAAAGACCACGTTTTCCGCCCTTTTTAGCTCCGGTAAATGCTCCCTCTTGATAACCGAAAAGTTCACTTTCCAATAGACTCTCGGGAACGGCAACACAATTAAGGGCCACAAAGGGACCGTTGCGTCTCGGACCATTGGCATGAATACTTTGAGCAAACAATTCCTTGCCTGTGCCGCTTTCTCCCCAAATTAAAACCGTTCCTTCCACCTGGCTGAAACGCTGAGCCTTAACAAGAGTTTCTTTCAAGGCAGAGCCCACCAAATCCTTAAAATTGTAATGAGCCACTAACCCCTTGGACACGCTTTTCCTGCGCTGCTGTTCTTCTTCTCGCCTCTTGTGGGCTCGGAAATCAGCTAGTTCTCTCGCTTGTCTTAGTGCAGCAGCTACAGTACTGCGGCTGGAATAAATCAGTGATCCGGCCATCCCAAAGGCGTTGGCCAGGCGCAGACCCCAAAGTCCCCCTCCGACTGCCACTTCACAGCCATCATGATGGGCCTTTTCCATCTGCAGGGATAACTCAGACATGGTGCTATAGGGATAATACTTGATTTTATGACCAAGCATTCCTTGAGCTTTACTGAGAAAATCCTGATCGTTGACCAAGGGATGATTTAAATATCCGATCTGAGTGCTGATGGTTAAGGCTTTCGTTAAGGCTTGAAAAACATCAAATTCACTGGGGGCCAGGGAAACTATAGGCAGTGAGAAGTTTTGACGCAGCAGTTCAGCCGTGGCGCCCCTGCTCACAATCACTTCAGAATCGTATTTTTCTAATACTTGGCTGAGCTCAGTGACTGCTTCTTCAAGTACTGCTTCGATGACATGCAGGTCAATCTCTAATTGGTGAGCCAATTCTTCTACCATAACCGTGAGTTCCGGATAAGCAGACGTGACGATAATCTTACTCATGTTATACCACCCTCAGATAACAGCCTATAATTGGCGGCGCCAGTAGTTAGAATAGATTGCTCCTAAGGGATTATGTGCAAGTACTCTATCCTTAACCACCAGCGTTGTCACCGGTGCCTCGGAATACTTAGTAAACAGCATATCATGGCCAACACAAAGCCCAACGATGATATTAAGCTGTGTCCCCAGTTTATTCAGGTACTTGACTTGACCGACAGGATTGCAGGCAGCTTCGTAACGTTCGGGTTTGACATTTGGAATCCCATACTCCTTTTTATCAACCCCGCATACTTTGCAGCATACGGAATGGACCTTAAAATACTTCTCTAAAATTGCAGCAATTTCTTTAACTTCTTTACTTAAGCCAACGCAAAAGCCAACTCCTAACGTCTGATAACCCATTTCCTGGCTGAATTTAATCAGTTCCTGTATGCGGGTGATTTTCATATAATGTTCCGCTTCGATCCTGCTGGCTGTTGCTAATATTTGCCGGTTTTCCTCTTCACTGTATTCTGGTTGTTGATACCCTTGATCATAGCAGCTTTTTCCCTGGTAACACACATTATCAAGCTTACAGTTGGCACAGTCCATAATACCCTCCCGTTATAGAAATTTCTAAATTTTTATTATTTTCATCCACTAAAAGCTTACTTGAAGTATTTCTCCAGAGCAATGTTTAGGTCATATTGTTACTTGAATCTGAACAAACAAAAAAGCTTACAGAATGAATATGAGCCGTCTAATTCAACGTCCATAACCCTGCAAGACTAGAATAAAATGTAGAAATAAAACTATAACATTGTTTTTCTCCAGGTCTATCTCTACCCCTAAATAATCCAAGTCACGCGTAATCTTGTAGCGCATTGAGATTGAGCTTACGTCAAGACCAAAGCAATTGCATCTTCGTGGTTAGATAGCTCCTTTAAAATAACTCTTTTATTAAATTATGCGTAGTTAAACATTATTATTTATAACCATAACAATAAAAGTAAAGAACAAAAAGAATGCACTAATAATACTCAGTGAAATAATCGCTCTTTTTCCGTCTTCTTGGCCTTCTTTTACAGCAATATTGTTATTTGGGGTCCTTAAATAGATGACAGCAGCAGTTTGTCTATTGACCTTGAAATCATCATTTGATTTTTTGATTCGGTTATCAATTACATAATATCTTCCTCTCATAAGCCTCTCTCCTTTTAGGTGAATATGTAATAATACCTTTTCAATAACAGAATTCTCTATAAATTCTTAGTTACCTCTTTTTTTAAAAATTTTATTTTTTAAAACTATTTAGATAATAATTGCTTAAACCTGCCCAACGATAGACTTCCTGGGCCTTTACCAAAAATTTCTCTGAGTTGGCCATCGTCACCATGTTTATACGCTTGAGTTTTTTCATTATTATCTTCCACACCATTGGTATTGGTTTGTAATTTCAGCTAGGGTATCAAAAGAAGCAGCATCTATGAACCAGACTTCATGGACGACTTCATTTTCGGTATAGGTAAAATGAGGACCTTGTTGAGCATCCTCGATGATTGGCGCATTATAGCGTCTGGCTGTAGAAATGGCATGGCTATAAGTTATTCCTCTGCCCTGTTGTCCTAGCTCAAGGGGCCAGTCGTAACCATAAGTCGGTACTCCGAGAACAATTTTACTTTTTGGGATTGTTGAAACTGCATAGGCCAGAACTCTATCAATCCAATCAGCAGGGGCAATTGGACCGGGTTCACCACCAAACAGTGAAAGTCATACCCCATTATCCGGACAGCATCCGCTGCTTGGCCGATCCCAAAATAATCATGAGCTTCAGAACCGCTCCAGTCCCCGATTGGATCCGGCTTGGCATGTACTGTTACTATAATTTGCTTCCCTATTGACGCAAGAGCCGTTTTCAACTCCTGGATAAATATAATGTAGACCTCCATGGCGGCTTCAGGGGTCCGTCCAAACTGCCACCCAGCCCCCTCCGCCGAAGACTCCAATGTACCGTACAAGCCTTCTCGTTCTATTATTTAGTTGTATGGCTTACAGCAATCTGCTGCAACAAAAAAAGCGCCCTTCAGCTTCATTAGAAACCAAAGAGCACTATTTGTCCGTTCACTTTTTCATTCATTGCATCACCGGGCCTCCGTATCCGAGGTCGGACTGGTTATTTTTCATCTCCTGCTCAAGTTTTAAGGAATAGTTTTCGTGATTCCAAAAGCTTACGTAGATCTCGCCATCCGGCGTTTTGATAAGCCGCTGTTCCAGGCCTTCACCGTAGCCATCACTGTTTTGTCCGGTCACAAAGTCAAGAAGCTCAGCGGTTTCCTCTCCTTAAAGAGACTCCATCAGCCCGGCGGACATAACACCCCACAGCTCGCCATCGTTGATCTCCACAGATGGATACAGGCTGTGTACCTTTTCTTTCAAAGAGCCTTCGTCAAGATACGCATTGTTTCATTTGCCATTTTGATTTCCTCCATTCTTTATTCGCTGCAGCAGGCAATAAAAAAAGAGGCTATGCTTCTTTAAAACATAGCCTCTTATGCTCCTGCCTGATGTCAGCTTAATTTAAGTTATATAAAAAACAAAGGCAACGGAATATAATGGGCTCCGGCACCTTTGGATTTTCTTGCAGTGCTATTCCAAAGATAATTTTATATAGTCAATTGGAACATCCATTCGAGCAGCCGTTTCTTCAATAGAAAGACCGCCGTCTATAAAACGCTTGATAACCATGTTCATGTTTTCGCCGACTTCGATGATGTGTTTATCCAGGTCATAGAAGCGAACCACTCTCTGCCCCCATGAATGCTCAAAGAGCGGATGGACGTATTCGATATCTATTATATTTGTTAATTTGGCAATAAAAGTGTCCATATCATCTTCTTCAAAATATAGTTCGAATGCATTGTTTTCAAAAACTATTTCATCGTCTCTCTTATGAATAAAGCCTTTCCAAGAATCCAACGTCTGCAATGCTATGCCACCCGTCAGCGTCACGTTTGCGCCAAAATCTGCAATAACATCTAAATTCAATACATCATGATAAAATTGTTTTGATTTTTCCATATCTTTCACAGCAATTAATGTACTCGTATATTTCATTTCTGTGACCTCCAATGCGAGAATTATATAAATCTCATTTATTTTTTCTTCTAGGTTTTGGAAGCGGAATCACTGGCCCCAATAAAATTATGACTTCTTTACTGAATTCAGAATTGTCTATGTCTAATATATAATGTTCCTTTGCTCCTTCATAAGGAAAACCTTTCTCAGCGTCTTTCATCTTTTCACTGATACAGTCAAGTATTTTTACAAAGACCGTATTATCACAGACTAGAAGTATAGGTTTCTCATTTATATAAACCATGTACTCTCCAAACATTTTCTTATATCTGGCTGCACCAACGCCGCTTATCTGTTCACAAACATATTCTATAAACTCTGCCGTTGTCGCCATACCGTCACCTCTCGTTTGCCCACTGTTTGCATTGCTCTATTCGTTTGCCCTCATCTCCTTGCTCTTTGTCATAGGAAAATTGATGGAGCAAAGCACACGGAAAGTTTTTACACTCACCGCAATGATTCTGCTTCTTGCTCTCGCAGCAAGATTTAACAGGACAGTCATCTCCCCAGAAGGGTTTATCAATATGAATACATCCCTTGCAGTTCATTTGTTCCCTGTAACCGCAATCTTTGCATAATAATCCACATCTTGATTTAACCATATGATACACCTCCGTTTTAGGACGAGTATATCAAAGGTAACACGACATCTATACGTCATGTTTCTGAATATTTTTCTATCGTTTTTTGCAGCCTGCTTTTCAATTCTTCACGAAGCTCCTGCGGTTCCAGCAATTCCGCCTTATTGCCAAAGCTAAGTACCCATTCCAACAGATATTCTTTGTTTGTAAATGGAAATTCAAATCTCAATTTGCCATCCGCAAGATATGAAAAGCAATCTTCGGCATATTCCTCAATTAATCTGTATTTCACACTCTCATTAAACAGTATCACAGCCTGTATTTCATTTGTGAAATAGCTTCCGAAATCCAACTTTTCTTGCGGAATATCTTGCAGGTTGAATCGCTTGTCTGTGCATTGCAATTTCCACAATCTGTTGAGTTTAAATAGTCGAAAATCACCCGATGCGTGGTCAAAACCGAATACATACCAGCTTGACCATTGAAATACAATAAGATATGGATCAAGTGTAACTTTCCGCTCTCCGGTACTATTGTAATAATAGAACTCTATTTCATAGGATTTATCTATCGACTGTTGTATATCCGCTATTTTGGGGGCGAGAGTATTCTTGTAATGGGAAGAAAGGTCAATCATAATGTGACTTGCTGCATAAAAACCACTTTTCCCTGAAAAAAACTTATCAATAATATTTTGATATCTTTTATCCTGTGCAACACTATCAAGGCCTAAAAGTCCTGTGAAAATGGCTCTCAATTCCTCATCATTAAAAACAGTTTTATCAATTTTGTATCCGTCTGCAATTGTAATACCTCCGTTCATCCCCTGTGTGGTAACTATCGGTATTCCAGCCTTACATAAATCCTCAATATCTCTGTTGATTGTCCGTCTGGATACTTCAAACTTTTCTGCAAGGTAAGGTGCTGTCACTTTTTCGTTCTGTAGCAACACGGTGATAATACCTATCAATCTATCTATTTTCATCGGTTGCTCCTTTCTGAAAAGCTGAGACTATAAATTTTCTTCTTTAAACTAAAGATTATTACATATCAATTTTAACCTCGAAATCCGCTTTTTTATATGTTATCATCAATAATCCCCGATGTCATCTATAAAACGTCCCAAAAAAATCAGGCCAAAAAACGCACTTTTTCAGCCCGATTTTTGTTCATTTTTTGCTTTAAAACCACTACATATAGTGGTTTACTTGCCTTATTTGCCTTTGGAACCACAATACGTCATCATTATTATCGTCTCCACGTGTGATATGGCAGTAAAGTGGGATTTGCCATTTCCCCAACCCCTCTTCACATAAAGGTTCAATATGCCAAGGTTTTAGCTAATTATAATATTATTAATGTTCCAATGGAATTTCTCTTTACATGTAAATAAATATTATTGCATGAGTCCCTCATTAATGAAGGACTCATGCAAACTTGTAAAATAATCATATTCGGTGTTGCTTTATGAATATTTCGGTTCCGGTCTCGTTATATAAATATTGCTACTAATAAACATCTTGTACTGCATCTAAATAGTCAGAATACAAAGAGAGTTGTATAAATTTATGATTTAACTACCATTTACTAGTTAACATTTACAGCACTCTCGTTAAAACTTGTATCTTTAAATATATTTTTTCTTAATAATGGATATAGGATCGATGAGACAATGACAGCCGTAATAAATAAAATCGGAATTACTTTCGCCAGCGCGAAGGCTATTACTGTAGCGACTATAATAGTTACTAAACCTGCCCAGTTAACCAGCGGTGGTGTTATGCTATGCACATCTCTACCTTTATTCACGATAAAGTAGTCAGCCAACATAATAACCGCTTGACTGGTACTCAATGTACCTATAAAAGCCAGCCAGCTAGTGATTAAACCAATTAGGTTACCAGCAACAAAGATAAGACCGATAATATTGGCTATGACAATCATCCAAACACGTCCTGGTCTGAAGCCAAAAGCATCACCGGCATTTGATAGGGCCAAAGAAGCTAAATAGGTATTCAACACCTGCACTTTACCCTGAGCCAAGATCATCAGGATTAGACCTAATACGCCTCCCAGGATAATGAAGTCGCCTCCAACGTTATTAAGGGCGGCTTGACCTGCAGCAACCGCGTCCATACCTTGACCAATATAGTATTTTTCTAACGTCGCATAACCGGCGTACACAATAATAGAACCTGTGAGCAATATAATGATATCCATCATAATATTACCAAGGAATGCGGCAATAGCAATATCTTTGGTGGATTTAGCATATCTGCCGAAGTCAGCATCTGCTAATGCGAGAGCTCCTGCCGAGCCGATCAAAATATTAATAACTGTGACAAAATGACTCCATGTATCTCCGCCGGGTAAAACCGCACCGTGCGTTAGAATTTGATTCCAGGGTATTCCTGATGTTCCGGCAGCCTGGAATACCATGTAGCACATTACTACCAGGAAGCCAATAAGCATAACAGATGAAACCTTTGTAACCAATTTGATACCGAAAGCGGACAAAAGAATCCAGAGAATAGTCATAATACCGTAAATCACAATTGCATTTGTAGTTGATGCAGGTATTTTGAAGAAGAATAAAATAGTTTCGTAAATCAAAATATTTTCCAAAGCCAGCATACCAATAATCAATAAATTATAACTAATAACAGCAATAACTGATCCTTTTACGCCAAAACCATAGTAACGTGCCATAACGGTATTGGATAGTCCTTGTTTATAGGCCATATGTCCAATCAAAGACCCTAAGGTTCCACCAAGGATAGTAACAATGATAGCAGCTGCTATTCCGACCCAGATCCCAGCTATGAAAGTACATGTGGCTCCAATGAGCAGCTGAGCTAAGGTTGAAATAACTCCCATGGTATTCCAGGACATTGAAAGCCATCCTTGTCTTTCTGAATCAGGTACTCTAGTAAGAGCATTATCTTCCATTACGGCTTTTAATTCTTTGTGATCAAGGCTTACATCACTCATAGGTATCTACTCCTTACAAAAATATTAAAACACAATATTAAACTTATGCGGAAATATTTTCGAGTTGGTGCATTATTTAGCATAGGGGCAACCTATTAGAGGATGTAAGTGTATATGACGGGGCTGTCATTTGTGGAGAAATTGGGATTTTAGATAACAGCCCTGTCATATTGGATTTCTACCTCAAATTGTTGCTCCTATATCTAAATTTTTCCGATTAACATTGCAGGTGTTTCTTTGAGCATGACATTTATATCAGCCTCGCTGACACCTTTTTTAATAAGTGTTTGGATAAACAGTTTTATGCCGTCAACTTCTTCGTTTCCAAGTTGTCCGGAGTCGGTTGTGAGCACTATGTGTTCTGGACCGCGCTCCTTGATAATATAATTTATCAGCTCGAAAGAATAGTCATAGTTGATAATCCAGTTTGTCATTCCTGGCCACGGTACACATAAACACCGGCATAGCCCTGCATAGCCACTGTGGCGATAGCGCCGGTTATCGCGCATACCAGCGCCGCGATGGTGGAAACCAGAATCAGGGAATGTCCGCGCAGCGTGCCTACGATGATGACGACAAGAGCGACAACTATGCCAAAAAAGCTGAACCAAGCCATTGCATAATCCGCTTTCGCATATTTTGTATGAGTATCTTAAGTTGCCGCCCGATCAGATTTTGCCGATCAGCGCCGCCGGGGCGTCTTTGCACATGACGTTAAGATCCGCCTCGCTGATGCCGTTTTTGAGAAGGGTTTGGATCAGCACCCTCAGAGCCGGCACTTCATCGTAATCCGGCAGCCCGGCATCCGTGACCAGCACAATGTGCTCGGGGCCGCGCTCTTTGACCAGGCGCTTGACCATCTCGATGGTATAGTCATAGGCCACAATCCAGTTAGTCATGCTGCTCCAGGGGACCACGGAGTTGGAGCATATTTCCACATACGATCCCAAATCAATCAGTTCCAGAGCCTCTTCCACGGTGTTAATGGTAAGCTCCTGGGTAATGTGGTCATGCACGACCCCGACGTTCATACCCTTTTGCTTGACGTATTTGGCAACGTCGTATTTCTCTTCGTTGGAGACGTGGCAGGTGGCCAGGCAACACCGCTCGCCCGTGCTGTTAGTGTTGTAGTCCGACAGGATTTCCAGCAGGCCAATCATCTCTGGGGTCAACGTACCGCTCATATCGGAGACCCGGATGCCCTTGGTTTCGTCGCCCATAACTTCCTGCAGATGTGCTGAGTCCCAGCAAGGCAGCCAGATTTCCTTGCAGCGCCCGAAGCTCAGGGCCTTTTTCACGGCGTGAAGATTCATGCCGCCGACGGATTTATCCAAAACGAGGCCGCCAAACACCTGAAGGGGCTTAAACTCCTCACCGTGCTTGGCTTTTTCCGCCGCCAGCGCTTCCAAGCTTCGTTGTACAGCGCCGGCCATCGCGCAGGTTTGAGTGTCTTGGTCTTTAAACACTATGGCCCTCATCTTCGCTTCGCTACATTTGACGGCTGTGTCATAGTAGTTTGACCGGCCCTCAAGCCAGGCGGTGGGTGCGCCATGGGTGTGAAGCTCAATGCTGCCTTCCACAATGCGGTCGATTACTTCGGGTTTAATGTAATCGCCAGGAGTGTAATACAGGTACGGCCATGCCGGGTGGGCTCTTTTGATCAGTTCCTCTTCGGTAATCATGCGACCGAATTTCTTTTCTTTCCATTCCGCAATCTGCTTTGATTTGGACATAATGAACGCTCCTTTCTGAAATAAAGGTTTTCTTACGTCAATATACCGGCCGGAAATATTAACACCAAACAAATCAGTTGTAAAACCCAATAGTTTTGTAATACAACTGTTTGATTTAATCATATCTCTGAATATCGTTTTTTGTCAATAGTGTTAACTGCAAAAAAATTGCGAAACTTATGTCACATATGCACAACAATTTATGGGGCATATCCGACTGTTTTTCCGCATCGGGGAGTTTGACGTCTCTTGGAGCGTTAACCCCCTTTGAAGGCCGGCAGCGCTTCCTGATGCCGAGCGCGCAGCGGACTTTCACCACCAAGTTATTACCCATGCCTATAGCACTACAAAAAGCTGACGGTCGGTATTATACCGGCCGTCAGCTTTTTGTAGTGCGATCATTGGGATTCGTCTTTGCGATATGACATCATGTTTTTGGTCAAACGGAATAAATAGTGGATGCACTGCTCTTTTTCTTCAGGCGAGAACCCTTGAAAGGTAATCTGCTCCAGTTCATCATATACCACTTCCAGTCGTTTTTGTATCTCCCTGCCCTTGTCGGTGATGTACACGTTGACCTCGCGGGAAGATAGCGGGTTCCGCTTGCGGCGCAGTGTGCCATCTTTCTCCAGTATCGCCAAAAGATTGCTGATGGAGGACGCATCCAACGAGAACTCGTCACGGATCTCTCGTTGAATGCAGCCGTCGTTGACATACACATAATCCAAAATCCGTGGCTGCCCCTTCTCCATGCCGCATTCGCGAACTCTGGCGAAGAGATATTTCCTCATCGAATAGTACAGTCTTGGTAAAAGACGCCAAATTGTGTCCATGTTCTTACATCCATTTCTAAATAGTAAAGCCCACCGGCAACAACGCCTGTCCGCGATAAATCATCACGGGAGGCAAACCGGACAGCTATCAAATTATTATGGCATATTCCCCGGCGAATTACCATTGGATATATAAAAAAAAAGTGGACACCAAAGTGCGAATGAAATAGAATATTTAAAAAGAGGTGTTCACACAATGGAAAATCAAAAATGCAGTGAAGAATTTAAGTAAAGTATTGGTCAATTGTTGTATTTCCTCGCTCTATAAGCAACATATACCTGCGGCAACAGATGCTTGGAAGCAATATTATTATCTGCAGATGGTTACTGATTATAATTTTTCAGTTGCTTATCAATGTCTCTTCCTCCATACATAATAAATTATCAAAGTTGTCTTTTTTATAAGACAGCGCCTTTTTGCTATTTAATTTTGTTTGTGTTGTTATAGTATCTTCTGACCAGATTGAGAACGGGAATATTTCCACTAGGAGTTTTGTTTGCACTTTACTTCGGGGATACCATGCAGGTAGCGTATATATCTGTATTGGGTTCTAATCTTTTCCTTCTGAGAAAGCGGCCCTGATTGCTCCGCCTTCCTAGCTTTCATCTTTTATTTAGTTCCCGAAGAGAAAGACATGGTTTTGCAATTCTATTTAAATAATAAGCACAGGGTAACTATCAATACTTTGGGCTGCCCTGTGCTTTCGGTGAACTATTATTTAATTATCAAATTCCAATTGCCGTTTACCACAAAGCACGGCCAACTTACATTAAACTCAGCATTTTTTAATTTTTCGTCGAAACTGATCCGCATTGTACAAACATTATCTTGCCAAATGCTGTCGCCACTTTGCACATCTTTACTGTAAACCATGGCCTCTCGAACAGCAACCTCTGTTGCGCCTCCCGTGTTCAAAGCGAATTTTAATTCGGCTGTCGTTGCTGAGGTTCTCTTTATGCTTTGCAAGACAATTTTTTGCAATTTGAGGTCAATTTCCCTGTCGATTCTTTTTTCTTCGTTCAGCCCGGGAATTGCCACATCAAAGTTGCCAAAATCTTTTTCATAACCAACAAGCAGGCTTGGTACTTTTAATTCAATTTCTTTATCAGCAGGAGCCAGGGATTCAAATTGGGTGACGGGTCTACCGACAGCGTTTTTAATCTGGCTAATTATTATCCTGGTGCAGAGTTCTTCAACCTCCTCCATATAATGAGAGATGTAGATAATGGTTGACCCTTGCTTATTGAGCTCTTTTCTAATTCCCCATTCTCTCCTGCATGGCTTTGATTAAAAAATCATTGACCATTTTTTTATACTCCCCATACACCTGAGGGTCAATCTTAGCCAGCAGATCCATCTCAAAAGTCAGTTCCTTGAACGCTTTGCCCAAGGTCTCGTAGCGAAAAGCAACTTTACTAGTGAGCAGCTTGATCTGGGCAGCGGCAAGTTCGTTGCTTACCCTTTGGTAGCTCTTAAAATTCGAATTTTCTGTGAGCTTCTTATTCTCCATTGCCTTTTTCTCAACATCCTGCTGAAGTTCTTGCTTGGACTTCCATAAATCGTTGGTTTCTTTTTTCAGGTTGTCGCACTCCTTGGCCAGCTGAGTGTTTTTCTCCTTTTCATCATTCAGGGCTTTCTGGAGACCTGCCTTCTCCTGTTGGGACTGTTTGAGATCATCAACCGCCTGCTGCAGCTCACGGGTAGTCATGCTTTCAATATCTATGTCGCTGATGAATTGCGCCCGGTCTTCTTCCGGCACCCCCAGAATAATGAGGGCGTGGGTGTAGCTCAAATTCGGCAGTTCCTGGGCCTGCATTCCGGTGCCGCGTAAGGCGAGCTGTTGGCTCCCGTACGCCTCATAGAGGCGCATCAGTTTTTCAGCTCTGTTCTGGGAAAAGCCAACGGACTCTTTCAGCCACTTGCCCCATTCCCCATACTTGAACAGAACCTTGGCCTCTGTCAGCCGCCGGCCGATTTCGATAAAGTTATTAAGCACCATTTTCTCGGTCTGTTGTTTAATGATATTAATTTCAGCCGCGATTAATAACGGCGTACGTTCTGGGATAATATCACCCATATTATTCACGGATCCTTTCTCTTCTTTATCTACATAATATGGGATTATCCCGGCATGGGTGAGAGCCGTCTCCTCGGCCTGTACACAAAATCTTACGCGCGTAAGATTTTGTGTACAGGCCCGGCCGGGTCTTGTGGAGGGCATCCGTCAACTTTTTTCCTTCTCCCCTACGGCCAGCGGAACGGCTAAAGTCAGGCTGGAACTGACTAACGCCACCGGCAAAGCCTGGTTTGACGATATTCGCTTAAGCCCGGGCAACATGATTACTCAGACGGACTACGACACGAACAAAAATTATGTAACGAGTATAACTGATCAAGAGAATCGCAAAACCACCATTACCAACGATAAGTACGGCCAACCACATACCGTTAAATCTCAAAGCGGTGAACAGATGCTGTTCACGTGCGAGAAGCTACCCGACCCAAACCACCCCTTTTCATCCTTCTGATGGTGCCGCTATGCGTCATGGGGGTCTGATTAGTACAAAACGGCCAATTAACGAACATAGTCGTCAATTGGCCGTTTATATTTAATGCATTACTTGATCACACTTTTACCCATCAGATATTTGTCAACTTCCCGGGCAGCCAGCTTTCCTTCGTTAATTGCCCAGACGATGAGGCTCTGACCTCTTCTCATGTCGCCGGCAGCAAAGACTTTCTCTACATTAGTCTCAAACACCTTGTAATCAGCCTTGACATTACTTCTGGGGTCCCTTTCCAGCTCAAGCTCACTGGGGATAGTATCTTCAGGTCCTAAGAATCCCATAGCCAGAAGTACTAGGTCAGCTTTCCAGACTTTTTCACTGCCCGGCACTTCTTGGGGAATCATTCTTCCCGCCTCATTCTTAACCCAGGTTATTTGGACGGTATGAACCTCTTTGACCTCACCTTGTTCATTTCCGATGATTTTCTTAGTAGATATGAGGTAGTTCCTGGGGTCCTTCCCATAAAGACTAATAGCTTCTTCCTGACCGTAATCCACTTTAAGCTTAAGGGGCCATTCCGGCCAGGGATTGGTCTCTTCATTTCTCTTTTCGGGGGGTTCAGGCATTATTTCAAACTGATGGACGCTCTCGCAGCCATGCCGTATGGAGGTGGCGACACAGTCGGTACCTGTGTCCCCGCCGCCAATAATGATCACATTTTTGCCCTTGGCACTGATATAATTGCCATCTTCAAGCTTGGAATCCAAAAGACTTTTCGTTGTCGCTTTCAGGAAGTCTACGGCAAAGTAAACCCCTTTAAGGTCTTTGCCTTCAACATCCAGTCCCCGGGCCTTGGTAGCCCCCGCGCATAAGACAACCGCATCATACTTGTCCACGAGTTCTTGAGCCGGGATATCCTTGCCCACTTCGGTATTGAGAATGAATTGAATGCCCGAGGCTTTCATTAACTCGATACGCCTTTCTACGAAGCTCTTATCCAGCTTCATATTGGGAATCCCATACATCATCAGTCCGCCGGGTCTGTCGTTTCTCTCAAAGACAGTAACCTCATGACCGACAACGTTTAAATAGTAGGCAGCGGACATTCCTGACGGTCCTGAACCGACAACCGCCACTTTCTTGCCCGTAGGTTTGGCTTTGGGAGGTACTACCCAGCCTTCTTTAAAGGCTCTTTCAATGATCTCGTATTCCAGGCTGTTGATCGCTACGGATTCCATGATGTAGCCTTCTGTACAGGAGCCTTCACAGGGCGCCGGGCAGACCCTGCCCGTAAATTCCGGGAAGGGATTGGTTCTGATCAGCCGTTTGTAAGCCTCCTGCCATTGCCCTTTGTACACCAGTTCATTCCATTCGGGAATAAGGTTTTGCAGAGGACATCCTGCAGCCATGCCATTGAGCAGGGCACTGCCGTGACAGAAAGGGATTCCGCAGTTCATACAGCGTGCGCCTTGGATCTTTAAGTCCTCAGGATCCTGGGGGAGTCTTAATTCATCCCAGTCCTTAATTCTTTCCTCAGGAGGCCGTTTCTTTGGATTCATTCTTTGATATTCTAAAAAACCTGTCGCTTTTCCCATTGTAAGTCCCACCTTAATTTACTAATAGTCCTTAGTTTTTAAAATGCTCTTCGAAGGCGGCCATCAAAGCTTCTTCGCCGCTCAGGCCCGATTCGTGAGCCTTATCAATGTTGGCAAGCATACGTTTGTAGTCTTTGGGAATGACCTTGGCAAATCTTTGAGCATAGGTATTCCAGTCACTTAGGACCTTTTTACCCACTTGACTGCCGGTATACTCCACATGCCGTTCAATCATGCCCTTGATTTCCTGAAGTTCCTCAGCCGATTCTATTTTCTCTAATGAGACCATGGATTTATTGCAGTAAACGTCATCGAAATCAAGGATGTAGGCGACACCACCGGACATACCTGCTGCGAAATTCCGTCCTGTTTTGCCCAGGATAACAGCCTTACCCCCGGTCATATACTCACAGCCATGATCCCCGACGCCTTCAACCACGGCTTTAACACCGCTGTTTCTGACGCAGAATCGCTCTCCGGCAATGCCGTTGATATAGGCTTCTCCCGAGGTTGCTCCGTAGAAAGCCACATTACCGATAAGGATATTCTTTTCCGGTTCAAAGTCCGAAGCTTTGGGAGGATAGACCACAATTTTACCGCCGGAAAGCCCTTTGCCCAGATAGTCGTTGGCGTCTCCTTCCAGCTCAAGAGACATTCCTTGGGGAATAAATGCGCCAAAGCTTTGTCCGGCTGAACCTACGAAGGTGAGTTTGATGGTATCTTCGGGGAGTCCGTCCTTGCCATATCGCTTAGAAATCTCACTGCCGATGATAGTACCCACAACCCGGTCCACGTTATTAATTTTGAGCTTCGCTCTGATAGGTTTACGATTTTCCAGAGCAGGCTGGCACATTCTCAGGAGTTTTTTCATGTCCAGGGATTTATCCAGCATGTGATTCTGCAATCGTGTATTAAATCGTCCTACATCGGATCCGGCATAAGGCTGATAAAGAATTTGAGAAAGATCCAGGCTGGAAGCTTTCCAGTGCTTAACATTATCCTTGGACTTAACTTTATCCGTACGTCCTACCATTTCATTGATGGTTCTGAAGCCCAGCTTTGCCATAATCTCACGCAGTTCCTGAGCAACAAATCTCATATAATTCTCAACATATTCCGGTTTGCCTGTGAAGTTCTTTCTCAGGTTTCTATCTTGAGTAGCAATTCCCACCGGACAGGTATTGAGGTTACAAACCCTCATCATCACACAACCGATAGCAATCAGAGGGGTTGTAGAAAATCCGAATTCTTCGGCACCCAGCATGGCGGCAACTGCCACGTCCCTGCCGGAAAGCAGCTTTCCGTCAGTCTCCACAATAACTCTGTCTCTTAAGTTGTTAAGAACCAAGGTCTGGTGAGTTTCGGCAAGCCCCAGTTCCCAAGGCAAACCGGTATTTTTAATACTTGTCCGAGGAGAAGCCCCGGTGCCTCCGTCATAACCACTGATCAGAATGACGTCTGCTTTCCCTTTGGCTACCCCTGCCGCAATAGTTCCAACGCCAACCTCGGAAACTAGTTTGACACTGATCCGAGCATCTTTATTCACGTTTTTGAGGTCATGAATCAGTTCTGCTAAGTCTTCAATAGAATAAATATCATGGTGAGGAGGCGGGGATATGAGATCGACACCTGGTGTGGAATGCCGGACTTTAGCAATTTCCGGATAGACTTTACGGCCAGGCAGCTGACCGCCTTCACCAGGTTTCGCTCCCTGAGCCATTTTAATCTGAATTTCCCGGGCATTAACCAGATAGTTGCTGGTCACACCGAAACGCCCTGAGGCAACTTGCTTAATGGCACTGTTTTTCGTATCTCCGTTGGGCAGGGGAATAAATCGTTCGCTGTCTTCTCCCCCTTCACCAGTGTTGCTCTTGCCGCCCAGTCGGTTCATGGCAATAGCTAAACATTCATGAGCTTCTTTACTGATGGAGCCATAAGACATAGCCCCGGTTTTAAACCGCTTGACAATGGAATCCACAGATTCCACTTCTTCAATGGGAATGGTATCCCCCGGATTGTATTTGAAATCCAGTATATTTCTGAGGGTAAAGATTTCTTCCTCATGGATCTTTTTCGAGAAGTCTTTGAAAAGAGAATAATTCCCTTCCCGACAGGCTTTTTGCAGCATATAAATGGTTTCCGGATTATAGAGATGAGCCTCTCCTTCAGCCTTGTACTGGAAATGTCCTCCTACTTCTAAGGTATCCGTGTAAGGCGAATTATCCTGATAGGCACTTTCATGCCTCATCTGATTTTCCAGAGCAATCTCTTCAATTCCTATCCCGTCCACCCTTGAGGGAGTCAAAGTAAAGTACTTATCAATTAACGGCTTGCTTAAACCGATGGCTTCAAATATTTGTGCACCATGATAACTTCTTACGGTTGAAATGCCCATTTTAGTGAGGACTTTCAGAATACCTTTGACCGAAGCCTTGATGAAATTCTTCTTGCCTTCTTCGTAGCTCAGCCCTTCCGACATTCCTTTGTCAGCCAGGTCCTTAATGGTCTCATAAACCAAATAGGGATTAATAGCTGTAACCCCGTAGCCAATCAGTGTGCAGAAATGGTGCACTTCTCTGGGTTCTCCTGACTCCAGGACAATTCCGAGATTCGTCCGGATTTCTTTCCTGATCAGGTGATGATGCAGTCCTGAGGAAGCCAGGAGAGCAGGTATGGGAGCCATGGTCTCATTAACCCCCCGGTCGGAAAGGATAATGATATTTGCCCCGTCACTGATGGCCTTATCGGCTTCTCTAAACACCTTATCCAACGCCTTTTCCATTCCTTTGGCCCCATCTGAGACTTTATAGAGGATGGAAAGAGTCACTGCTTTAAACTTGTCATTATTTTCAGGACTGAGATGCTTAATTCTATTCAGTTCTTCATTAGTCAGGATAGGATGCTCTAAGAAGATGCTGGCTGAATTTCTTTGATCCGGGTCCAATAAGTTCCCTGTATCCCCCAGCAAAATGCTGCTGGAAGTAATGATTTCTTCTCTGATGCCGTCAATAGGCGGATTGGTAACTTGAGCGAAGAGCTGTTTAAAATAAAGGTAGAGCATTTGCGGTTTATCCGATAACACAGCCAGTGGTGAATCCATACCCATGGCCCCTACCGGATCAACCCCTTGAGTAACCATGGGCTGAATGGTTTTAATGATATCCTCAAAAGTATAACCAAAAGCTTTTTGCACCTTAATTAAGTCCTGATCTGCTTCCCCTGCCTGAGGCTGCGGTGCCGGCAAGTCATTAAGGGGCACGATATGCCGGGCATTCCATTCGGCATAGGGATGCATTCCCGACACACTTTCCTTAAGCTCTTCATCAGAAATAATTCTCTGCGCAGCGGTATCAATGAGCAGCATTTTACCGGGTTCCAGCCGGCCTTTATATTTAACGTTTTCAGGCTTAATATCTAAAACCCCAACTTCTGAAGCCAGGATAACCTTATCATCTTTGGTTACATAATATCTCGAAGGCCGCAGTCCGTTTCTGTCCAGCACACCGCCGACGACGACACCGTCGGAAAAGGCCATAGCTGCAGGACCATCCCAAGGCTCCATTAAATAATCATGGAAACGATAGAAGTCCTTTTTCGTTTCAGACATCAGTTCATTCTTTTCCCAAGGCTCCGGAATCATCATCATCACGGCATGAGGAAGTGAGCGCCCTGTTAGGTGCAGGAATTCTAAGCTGTTGTCAAACATCGCCGAGTCGCTTCCTAATTCGTCCACAATGGGGAATACTTTAGAGATATCGTCAAACAACGGTGAATCGATACACTTCTGCCGTGCCTTCATCCAGTTGACATTGCCTCGAATAGTATTAATCTCCCCGTTATGAACAATGTAACGGTTAGGATGGGCTCTCTCCCAGCTTGGGAAGGTGTTGGTGCTGAACCGTGAGTGGACCATTGCCAAAGCAGACGTGAAATCTAAATCACCCAGATCCAGATAAAAATTTCTTAACTGTTCTGCTGTCAGCATCCCTTTATAGACAATGGTTTTGGAGGATAGGCTGGAAATATAGAATGTGCCGCCCTTGTCTTCACACATGGGAACAATGGCTTTTTCCGCTTTTTTTCTAATGACATAAAGCTTTCTCTCAAAGTCCATGTCATCAGCCAAATCGGCACTCTTGCCGATAAAGACTTGAATGAAGCGAGGCATGACAGCTTTAGCGCCTTCTCCAATGGTCGTCTTATCAATCGGTACTTCCCGCCAGCCCAGAATTGTTTGACCTTCTTCCTGGACTATTTTCTCGAAGGTCTGCATTTGCGTCTTTCTAAATGCTTCATATTTATGGGCAAATAACATCCCTACACCATAATCGCCTTTTTTCGGCAAATCAAACCCCAAAACTTCGCACTCTCTTTTGAAAAAATCATGGGGGATCTGGACTAATATACCGGCACCGTCACCGGTATTTTCATCTGCACCGCTTGCCCCTCTGTGGCTTAGGTTTTCCAGTACGGTTAAGGCTTCTTCAATAATGTCATGAGAATTTGTCCCTTTGATATTAACTACAAATCCCATACCACAAGCATCATGTTCTAAAGCCGGATCATATAGGCCTTGTTTTTTAGGTAAACCATAATTTTGCATAATACACACCCTTTTTTGAGTCTACGGTTTTTATAATAAAAATTTTAACATAAATATAGGATTTGAATAACTAATTTTCAAAGATTATTATGTATACTTGCATTTTTCGACATTCTGAGTAAAAACTCTTTAAGTTCACCTCAAATCTCTGGCTTTTTCTCTTAACACTCCCCTCCATTATAACGTGACCTTTCACAAGTTCACAAAATATCGCCAAGAGGTATTCATCAAATTGCCTCAATACAATTTTCAATGATGTTTTCCTGTAATCTACATAATTCAAGAAATAGCCTGAGTTTTCCTTCCCTTAAAGAAGATTTTTTATTATTTTTATCTCTAATTTAATTTTTTAATCGTGCTCCCGTCAATTCGAAGAAAGCGTCGCCCTAACGGGCAAAAAACACAATCCAAAGCAAAAAATGCATTATATTCCCTCTAAAAAATGGCCCATTGACGAATTCTCCAATCGTCAATGGGCCTTAAGGCATGATAAAGTTCAGGTTAAAACTTACTCTCTGGTTACGCTAATACTTGCATTTTGAGGCAAAGCCAAGCTTGCTGCCACTTCAATGGACTTCATAATCCCGGAAACTCCAGGGCAGCTGGGATGCGGGCTGTATTTAGCAAAGGTTTCATAAACTTTGCCCATATGCAGCTTATTAAAAATTTCTTGGAAGGCATCAACTTCTTGTAATTCTGCGGCTATCTTTTGGTAATTGGGACAATCACTGGTTATTTCCAGTTTTACTTTATGATTGTCACCACTTTCAGCTTTCACATTAATTGTGAAGCCACAGGCTCCTGCTTTAATAACTCCTGTTGCCATAATATGCTCCTCCAAAATTAAATTTTAAAATTTATTTTTTAATTTTGCTTTCCGGACGTTTAATTCCTAAGATAGGTGCCGAATGGTCCTTTCCTAAGTAGAAATTAGACCAGGATGAGGTTTGATATAACTCCCAGTTTGCGGGTGGAACCGGTGGAACATCTAAGGTGTGCTCTTCATTATACTTCTTTAGTCTGGCATAAGCTCTTACCCAAACGCATTTTTTCTCGTTGGGGAATACCTCACACCAACCATCCCTGCTGCCGCCGCAGGCTCCGTTACGCTGATTCTTAGGACACTGGGACATTGGGCAGAGATAACCGAGATCCAAAATAGCGCAGTCGCCGCAATCCTTACAGTCAAGCATGACAACTTTAGCGATATGCTCAAGAGCATGAAGTCTCTTCTCAGCTTTTTTACTGCCTTCAGCTGCATGATACATTTTGCGCATAACAGGGAAGAGCTTCTTATTAGGAGTAAACATGAGACTGTGCATGCCCCTCATCATCGAGTTCATAAATCCGGAGGGAGCATCTAAAGGACGATTAGCCCGGTTGGTTGGCCGGTCTGTATTAAGACCTGTCTTCTCATCCTTTTCAAAGTAATAGAAGCCGTTATCCTGAGGATAGTCAAATTCTTTAATATAGTCCTGCCAGTTTGGATAGAGTTCTTCCCCTTTGTCAATGATGAACTCCACTTGTTCGTATTTCAGATTGTGTCCTCCGATATGCACCCCGGCAAAGCCCATACCCTTCATGAAAGCATACATCTTGGCAGCCCGGAGCATTCTTTGCTCAACCCCTTTATCCGGGGCAGTTTTCTCTTCATTGAGTTGGGCCAGTAATTTGTCTGTAACCACACAACCGGGCAATTTGTTTTGGTTCATGACATTGGCAGCTCCATAAGGAAGCACATAAATATTTCCTACAACAGGAATGTCAAGGTTATTTACTTTTAAGAACTGAAGAACCTCATGACATTTGCGAGCATCATAACCCAGCTGAGTCACGATAAACTGTGCGCCGCCCTGAATTTTCTTCTTCATTTTATAGTATTGCACCATCAACTCTGCTTCTGTTGACTTGAAGGGGGAGACAGCCGCACCGGCAAAGAAATCACTGGGTGCGTGATAGGTGGGTCCCTTCATACCGGGAACTTCTAAACCTTTATTCATTTCTGTGATTAACTGCAGAACATTGGAGGGGTCTAAATCGAAGACCGGCTTAGGACGTCCTTTAAATCCGGAGTAGGTATAGTCACCTGTCATAACTAAGAGATTACGAACCTTGGCACGATCTAAAGCATAGAGCTGGCTTTCCATTTGGTTGCGGTTTTTGTCTTTGCAGGTGAAATGAACCAGAGGCTCAATTCCCATCTTGACAATTTCCATTCCTAAAGTGTCCGCAAGAATTGCCGGATTTCCTCCGGGGTTGTCGGTAATCGTCAAGGCGTGTACTCTGCCGCCTTTGGCCGCTTGCTCTGCCGAAGCGATGGCTGTGACTTGGGCCTTTTCGTTGGCTCCTCTGCCCGGAACAAGCTCCCAAGTCACTGACAAGGTGTTTTTGTCAAGAAGTGACTCTTTGAATTTATTTTCCATTACTAAGTTCCTCTCCCTTATTGCCAAATAATTTTTGGACATTGTCCTTTTATTCTCTAACTATTATAACTCTTCTTGGACAATATTTTAAGACATTTTCAGTCTTTTCTTAACTTTTACTTAACTTAAACGTTCTAAATATAAGCTATTCATAAAGAAATTAGAGAATGTAGCACTTCCGCCTAGCTCAATATGGCTGATTTTTCGATAGAGATCTTCCGCCATATCCATTTCCTGGTGATCCAGAAGTGTACGTATAGCCCCCACATGAGCAGCATTTCCCACCATCTTAATCTTTTCCGGCGGAATATCGGGAACCAGACCAATATTTAAAATATTCTCAGCCTTTAGATAAGTCGCGAAGGTTCCTGATAAAATAACAGAATCCAATTCCGCAACACTGATACCCGACATTTCTGCTAAAGTTTTAATGCCGGCGCAGACTGCACCTTTGGCCAACTGCAGTTCACCCACATCTTTTTGACTGATGGTTACATCTGATCGTTGTTCTGAGCCAAAAGCCAGGATAAATTCACGGGCCCTATCCGCTGTCCTGATTCGTTTCTTAAGTTCGTCAGACAGCTCCTCGGCCGTTTCCGGCACAGCAATCTTTCCTTGCTTATTAATAACCCCGGATCGTTTCATTTCATCGATTGCCTCGATAAGACCTGAGCCGCAAATTCCAATAGGCTCCTGATCTCCGATTACTTTACAGTCAACACCGCTTTCCGTAATCGATACTCCTTCAATGGCCCCCTGCTTTGCCCGCATTCCATAGGCAATTCCAGCTCCTTCGAAGGCTGGACCGGCGGCTGTGGAGCATGACAACATGGTTTTATCCGTTTTTAGGAATAACTCGCAGTTAGTGCCTAAATCGATGAGCAAATGGTTCCCTGGCTCCAAGACTTCCGGAGCACCAACAATAGCCCCCACTGTGTCTCCCCCGACAAAACTTCCTATGTTAGGCAAAAGGAAAACTTTGGCCTGTTGGTTGATATCCAATCCTAACTCATGAGCACTGAATTCCAGGGGTATATTGCTGGCTGAAACGAAAGGTGATACTGCTAAATGGGCAACATTCAACCCCAGCAAAAGATGATGCATAGTAGTATTTCCTACAATAGTCATCTTAACGATTTCGCCTTTAATCACATCTGTTTTAGACTCCAGCTCTTTCAATAAGTGATTAATCGTTCTTTGTACGGCACTCCGCAAAGCTTTGGCATTTTTTTGATTTTCTTTGGCAAAAGAAATCCGTGAAATAACATCGGCACCATAGGCCGTCTGCTCATTTTCTACTGAAACGACCTTGAGAAGCTCACCGTTGGTCAGATCATACACAGCCAGTCCGACACTGGTTGTCCCAATATCCACGCCAACCCCATACAATCTCTGGGCAGTGTCTCCGGGTTCAATTTCTAAAATCTCGTCATCGAAAATCGTCACTGTCAGAACATACTTGTCAGCCCGCATTACCTCGGTCACTTTGCGCAGGACATATAAGCTTGGGCGATTGTAGAATTCCCCTGTGACGGTGCTTAAGGCATCCATCACCCGGTCCCAGTCTCCTCGTTCGTCCTGTAAGGATGGTTTGTCCACAGTTATACAGACCTTTTTGACTCGTGGTGCTAAGGCAGCTACTTTTAATCCTTTAAGAGCACTTTCTTTTCGATCTTGGCTTTCTACAAAGTTAAGTTCCACAGACATCCCCTCTTGGGGAACTACGGTACAAGCCAGCCTGAATCCTGCCTGAAGTTCGACATCATTAAGGTGCTTTAAATCTGAAGAACTCGGAGCCGGCAGATTACCAATAATCCGAACTTTGCACTTGCCACAAGTGCCCCGGCCATTACAAACATTATCTACCGGTAATTGGTGACGAGTAAGAGCTTCCATCAATGTCTCATTGTCGTTTGCAGTTATAACTCGGTTGGGAAGTATTTTAATTTCCATATTGTCCTCCTTATAGGCTCTTCTTCATGAAAAAAACAGCGATCAGAAACAATTTTCCTTTTATATGAATATTCGATCTATCTAATTGTTTTTCCTTCTTATTTATGCCTTAACCAGAAAATCCACAAGTTCTTCAGGGGTATTGACAAGATAATCCGGGTCACCTTCTTGAATCTTTTCAGGAGTGTGCCATCCCCAAGTCACTCCGATGGTTTTAGTTCCGGCCTTTCTCCCTTCAATCATGTCTCCTTTAGTATCTCCTACATAATAAGCAGGGATACCCGGATGCAATGCCATGACTCTCTGAATTTTTTTAATCTTGCTCTTTTCCTTTTCAGCACCAATAACATCGTTAAAACAATCGATTCCGTTCATCTGCAGTATCTGTTTTGTTGCACTGGAAAGATTCGAAGTAATAACATAAATGTGGTGTTTTTCTGAGATCCGCTGTAATGATTTACCGATGCCATCAAAGAGTTCAAGCTGCGTCAATTGTTCACTTTGTAATATTTCATACCTTTTAAGTATATTATCTATGGCAGATTCCTGAATTCCACAGCTCATCATCGTCTCATAAACATTTCCATCAAAAAAAGAAATGACATCCTTAGGTTCTTTGATTTCTTGGAATCCATTCTCCAGACAAGCTTGTGAAAAGCGGGAAACGAAAACGTCTAAGGAATCAACAATTACACCATCATAATCAAACATTACAAGCGCCATACGTCTTCCCCCTTAGTCCCGAACCAACGAAAATTAAAGAATTCTATTGTGTAAGATCCCCTACTCTGATCAAGAGAAGGGGATCTTATTTTCTAAATACTCGATCATAAATGATCGCTATTTGGTTTTATAGATCCAGCAGCTTCGTTAACCAACAAGGATTAACCTAAGAAGTCAAATTGGTTGTTTCGGAAAGCCTTGAGGTAGTTAACACAATAGTCATCCCGTCCAGCAAGAGCTTCAGCAGTAACTAAGCTAGCCATCATCATCTTATCTAAGGGGTTAATAATAAGGCCATCCAAGCCTTTACCAATAGCCATAATCGCGAAGGCTTGGTTCATGAATTTGCGGACAGGCAATCCATAGGATACGTTGGAAAGACCGCAAATTGTGTGAACGCCTTTAAAGCGAGTCATAATAGCTTCTACAGAATTGATAAACTCTACAGCGAAGGTGCTGTTTGTAGAAACCGGCTGAACCAAGGGATCTACATAGATATTTTGGAGGGGTACGTTGTTTTTAACCAGTCCGTCAATAAGTTTTTCGGCAATTTTCAAACGAGCATCCATGGTTTCCGGCATACCTTCGTCACTCATGCAAAGAGCGACAACTTTCAGGTCAGTTCCGGCTACTACAGGAATGAGTGCGTCATAACGTTCTTTTTCCAGAGAAATGGAGTTAATCATGGCAACGCCTTTGTGTACTGACAAAGCTGCTTCAATGGCTTTTGGGTCTGGGCTGTCAATACAGCAAGGTGCATCCACTGCTTCTTGTACGTTGGTAACAAGCCATTTTAAGTATTCAGGTTCTTTACCGACAAAGATACCCGCGTTAACATCAATAAAGTCAGCACCGGCTTCACGCTCGTCCTTAGCCACCTTTTTGATATATTCAGCATCTTGAGCCTTGATGGCTTCCCCAATAGCTTTACGACTCGCATTAATCAATTCTCCGACAACTAACATGTACGTTTTCCTCCTCAAATTTAACTTAATTACGATTGCTATTAATTATATAGCAAATTCCATGCCAACACCAATTATTAATAGTCTTTTTTAAATATACGCAATAATTCGCTAAGTTTTTGTCAAATATGTCTGATATTTAAGGTAAATTTTAAATTATGAGTATTAGATTTTCAATAATTAAGTCATCCGAGACTTAGTTCTCAATAAACTGACT
The DNA here is from genome assembly GCF_000235605.1 of Desulfosporosinus orientis DSM 765. Classification (GTDB taxonomy): domain Bacteria; phylum Bacillota; class Desulfitobacteriia; order Desulfitobacteriales; family Desulfitobacteriaceae; genus Desulfosporosinus; species Desulfosporosinus orientis. The sequence goes on along the minus strand of NC_016584.1, from coordinate 1,736,686 downwards.
TCAAACCGAAGTCAATATGACTTAATTTGAAGTCAGTTCTGATCCTTTAAGTCTGTTTTAACCTATAAAATCAAATGTTAGCTAATAATTATTTTGCTGTTAGCTTACGAGCAGTTTCCACTGCTCCAGGAGCGTCGGTACTCCAGCCGTCTGCACCGATCTTCTTAGCAAAGTCTTCTGAAACAGGAGCTCCGCCAACCATTGTCTTATAGCTCAATCCCTGTTCACGAATAGCTTTTACGGTGACTTCCATGGAAGGCATTGTCGTAGTTAATAGGGCCGACATGCAGATGACATCAGCATTTTTCTCTTTAGCAGTAGCCAGGAATTTTTCGGTATCCACATCAACACCCAGGTCATAAACCTCAAAGCCTGCTCCTTCCATCATCATTGCCACTAAGTTTTTACCGATGTCATGTAAGTCGCCTTTGACAGTTCCGATAACGATGGTTCCTTTCTTATCACTATCCCCTTGGGATAAGAGGGGTTTCAATACTTCCAGTCCGGCTTTCATAGCTTTAGCTGCCATCAACATTTCCGGAACAAAGAATTCTCCTTCAGAATAACGCTGTCCTACTTCGTCCATGGCCGCAATCAATCCATTTCTGAGAATTTCAGAAACCTCTGTCTTATTGGCTATCTCTGCATTTACCTTAGCAACCACTTTGTCAATGCTAAATTCCACAACTGCATCATAAATATCCTGTATGCTCATTAATCTCATCCTTTCCTATTGGCCCTTTGGGCCATGACATTTGTCTTCAACCTTGTACTACTTTAGAACTTATCCTGAAACAACCCAAAAACTATTCTAATGAATCCCCAGACCCGAGAGCCAGGGCGGCTTCGTCCCACAGGAGTGAACCCATTGCATGGAGAGGCGGTAAAAGCCTACAAAGCGGTTGCGGGGATTGCGAAGCCATGGTTAACATCAGGTACTACCCGGAGGTTTGGCACGAAAGTGTCCGGTGGACATTTTCGCCGAAGCGGCTATCTCAAAAGAATACTTACCCGCTGAAGGTAGCTCCCGCAGCCGCGAATGGGCGAGCCTCGAAATGCTGCGGTACACGAAAACACTGTTTTCGCACGGATTATCCCTTCTTGCAGACACTGTCTTCGCACGAATTAACTTACTTGCACGGATATGGCGAAGCTGCCCGACCCCTGGAGCACTATCTTTCAATGAAAACTACAAACTCCACTTAGCGTCTCCGGCAACCAGTCCTTTGAAATGAGCTCGAACTTTAGCATCCATTTCCTCTGTAAAACGGGATTTATTGGGTTTGCTAAGAATTTTAGTTGCTTCTTTCATAGCCCGGCTGTGTGCATCAGGTTTTCCTTGATCTTCCCAACGGCGGCGCATTTCCCTTGTGGCTACTTTAGGCAATACCGCAATAGTACGCATATTTTTCATGGTATGATCCAAATCCATATAGCTTCCGCCAGGTCCGACTTGAGCAATCAGATCTAAGCAGAGATTTTCTTCACTATACTCATAACCCTTTTTCAATCGTTTAAGCATGAGGGCAATTTCGTTATCAATGACGGCTTTGCCAAAATCAAAAGCCATCAGGCTTCCCAACAAACCGCCCATATTGAACAGATCTGCTCCAGCCAGTAATGCAGCTGTCGTATTCATTCCCGTCTCATATCCGGATTGAGCGTCGTTGGTATGAGCATTAGTCAGCCCGATATATCCGCCGGAAGGAACATTATAATATCTGGCCATTTCTGTATGCCCCATTTGCAGCATACCTGTTTCAATAGCACCCGGTGCATAGGCCCCTGTTCTCATGTCAGCTACTGTAGATAAAACTGCATAAATCATTGGAGCGCCGGGACGAATCATTTGAATTAGGGTTGCCAATCCCAAGAACTCAGCATTGCCAAGCACCAGTGTACCCATCAAGCTGAGGGGGGAAGTCATCCCTGCATTAGGAACAATGGTACCATAGACCGGCAAACCTTGTTCAACGAGGTAAATAACAGCTTCCGTAGACTCCACGTCAAAGGTCAAAGGGGAAACTACAGGGCAATAGTGGTGATTAATAAAGGGACGTTCGCGATATTTGTCCTCTCCTCCGGCAATCAATGCTCCTAATTCTAAAACGACTTTAAGGTCATTCATGTTAGGGGTGTTGCTGCGAACAGGTTTTTTACAGTTTTTAAGTGCCGGATAAAACCGCGACAGACTGAACTGACCTTCCGGAGCATCCTCAGCCAAGGTTGATATTGAAAAAACGTCAAATCCAGGCAGCTCATTAATCAAGTAGGCGATATTAGCAATATCATCAGAAGTAGCTCTGCGCTCTTCCCCTGTTTTTGGGTCAATCACATTTGGGGCTGAGCTTCCTGTAACAACAACAGGGCGGTTGCTGGGCAACGTGACATCAAATTTTGGATCTTGCGCTGTAAATGTGTAGGTCGGCACAAATGTTTCTCTGGCTTTTTCCACAACAGCCCGAGGGAACTTAACCAGCATGGTCTCTCTGTCAACTTGACAGCCATTTTTCTCAAAGATGTCAAGTGCTTTGGGATTACGAACCAGCATCCCCACGTTTTCCAGGATCTCCAGCGAAGCTTCGTGCACACGCTCTGCTTCTGCCTGACTAAAGAATTTTGTGAACTCCATAACTTTTTCTCCTCTCTTCTACTAGCAATCTTTTTCTCTTTATTTCTTTAACTTTTATGATGGAAACCACTACAGAGATTTGCCAAGCTCAGCAATCTCCGCTTTGTGGTTTTCAATCCAAATCATTAAACGAATGTTATGTTGTAGATAAGCAATATACTCATACTCATTTAAATTCTTTCCAGCATAATAAGCTAATACGTCCCAGTTAATTAAATAAATATTGGCAGCAGCCATCATCGTAGGCAGCCATTCAAGTTCCAATGCATTGAGTGGTTCAAGTCCTCCTAGTTCAACCAGTTTACTTTGGTAGGCTTTTAAGAAGATGCTGCATTTATCAAGAAGCAAATCCCCATCCTTTTCATCTTGCCAGGAGCTGCAGCAATAGGCTAAAGCTAGGCAAACGTCAAAGAGCCGAAGATCTATTTTAGACCAGTCAAAATCGAATAACCCTACAACTTTATCATCTTTATACTTCAAGTTCCCGGCATGAAAGTCACTATGACAGGGTGTATACGGCATCTTATTAACAATTTCTTGGGGAATTTGTGACTTATCAATCATCTCTAAGATTGCCTTAAGTTTGCTGTTATAATATTTGTGAAACTTTGTATCGATATCCTTTTGGGCTAAGCCTATATATTTTTCATGCAGAGTTGGGAGGAAGTCCATGATTTTTGGTTCTACTCTCTTTAAGCCTTTGGGATCAAAATCTTTGGCAGCATTATGGAAGGAAGCAAGAACTCCGGCAGCACTTGCAGTCTCTCCGTCCGTTAGGTTAGGAGTATCCCAAGTATACAAGTCCTCCCCTTCTAAAAACTCATAGACTGCAAAGAAAATATCCGTCTGGTTCCCATCGACGCCCTCGGATCTTTTTACATAGCTTGAGCCGTCTTTCGTTCGAATGACTCCGGCAACAATATCCAAACCATGAGTTTTGGAGTAATCAATCATCAAATGTTCAAAGACGATTTCGGACTCTTTGACACCATACTTATATTTCCGCACAAAGTATTCGTTTTGTTTTCCTTCTTTTTCAGTGTAGATTCCAAAACTTCGATTAACATACCCGCCATATATCTCGTAAACAGCAGTAACAGTCCCAAGATCATAATCTTTTAGTACATCGACTATTTGATTATGGGAAAGAACTGAATCCATTGATTCGAAGAATTGAGTTGCAATGTTTTTGAGGTCCTCACTCTGGGTAAACATAGTAAACGTTTGGTTGACACTAAGTTCTTCAAGACGTCTCATTTTACTTGTGTTCATGTTGATGATCCCCCCTTATTTCAACGCTCAGAAACGTCGTATATAAATGTGATCCGCTCTTTTATGGTTTAATCATAGCATTTTCATTCATTTTTTTACTAACACATTTCTGCTCGTTTTGACGTATTACAACCAATTGAATATTCCTACTATTTTGTAGATACTGATAATCCATGTCGATATAAAGATATATTATGCGAAAAAGGCAGATTTTTCACATCGAAGTATGAATAATCTGCCTCATTCGTTCACTTATTAAGGGGTTTTTTAGGTATTAGCTTCGTAATATTGTCTTCTAGAAAGGCTTTCACTTCAAAAGCATCTTCAAAATAATAATCAGCGCCTATACGCTTAGCAAAACCCGGATCAATAGGAGCTCCCCCAACAATAATAATCAAGTTCTTGCGAATCCCCAAGGACTCTAATTCATCAATAACATCTTTCATGACAGTCATTGTCGTCGTCAGCAAAGCTGACATCATGAGAATATTGGGTTTTTCTTTTTTTACGATGCTTGCAAACTTTTTTGGGGTAACATCTACTCCCAGGTAAATTACCTCCAGCCCCGTGGCCATAATCAGCATTTTCACAAGGCTTAAGCCGATATCATGCAAATCCCCTGCAACGGTACCCATGACGATTTTTCCGTTGCTCTTTCTTTCTACATCGGTTAATAAGGGTTCAATAAGACTTAACCCCGCATGCATTGCCCGCGAAGCCATAAGCACCTCAGGAACCATAACCCTTTGCTCGCGAAACTTTTCAGCGACACGGTCCATTCCCGCAATCAAACCTTTTTCCAGAACGGATTCTGCCGAAAAGCCTTGCGCTAAGGCACGTTTGGTTAAGATTAAGCTTTGTTCAGCATTTCCTGTGGCGATGGATTTGATAATGGCTTGAAATACCATAATTATCACCTTCTAGTACAAGCTGTTTTTGTAAGTCAGAGGCGTAACCCCAATATACTTTCTAAAAACTTTGCAAAAATAACTTTGGTTCTTAAATCCTACGGCTTTTGACACCTGAGCAACGGAGAATTCAGGTTTTTTCATGATTTCGACAGCCTGTTCAACCCTAACTCTGGTTAAATAATCGTTAATAGTACAGTCTAATTCTTCGCGGAACAAGCGTGAAAGATGGGAAGGGCTAATAAATAAATGCTGTGCTACATCATTGACAGTGAGAGGCAAAGCATAGTTTTCCATGATAAAATCCCGGGCACTCTTTACGATAGCAATATGTTTCTTATCGGCAAGAGTAAACATACCCTCTAAAAAGGTCTCTACAATACTTTGAATCTTATAAAAGTACTTCTCTACTCGTTCAAAGCCTTCCCCTTCAATTTCCCTGTTAAAATCTTTAAGTAAACCCATAATCCGTTCAGCATTGGCTCCGCCTTCCACAGCGGCTCTGGAGGACAACGTCGCTAACTCCAGAATTCTAACCTTCACTGTCTCCAAATCCCCTACTGTTCTTGTATGGAGATCCGTCAGTAAACTTTGCAGGGTTTGATTAGCTCTGGTTCTGTCACCCATTCGTATATAACGTAAAAGCTTACGCTCTTTCTTTAAATAATCATCATAATTATCAAGATCCGGAATATTCTTTTTCTTACGCTCCTCAATTTCTTGACGGATTTGTTGCTGCTGCTGCCTGGTTGCTGCAATTTCCTCTAAACTATTGATGTTTCGTTTGACAATATGATTGACGACTACAAAAAGCATATCCGCTGCAGCTTGTGAACGAGAAGGAGAAACAACTTCCAGCTTACAGGCCATGTTTTTCAGCCATTCAAAGTTATCTATGCCGGCATTAAGTTTTTTTAGTTCCTGAAAGAAAAAATGATCGGGTTCCCACATGAGTACTTGACCACAGATAATGCTTCCTATCGAGACCCCACGAATCATGATCGGGACAGCCCAGATAACTAAACCAGCATGACAACGAAAGAAATATGGCTCTTCCCATTTGGCAGCCTCCATACTGGCTCGTTTATAAGAGTCCATGCATTTTTTTTCTCCGCAAGGCTGACTGCGAATATATTTGCAAAATTCACTCCGTTCAAAGTTCCCGGGTACCGAAAAAGTCTCCCCTTCGTTATTGATAGCCTCGATATGCAACCCGGTTGCGTCATGAAAGCTACCCAAATTTTCCTCGAGGTATTTAGGGTCCAGAAGGTTAGAATCTAATGTTTGAGGCATTGAACTCATCCTTCCATTAAGGGGTAAATAGCACTTTTCGTGCACTTATAAATTCAAAATATTATTCGTCAAAAAACGTCAAAATCCTTTTAATTACTACAGCTTAATAAGAAAGCGACTGAAAAATGTTAATATTCCAGTCGCCAATGACTACTAAGGCTATCATCTTATAGAGGTGTGTAAATTTCCATCAGCGATTGAAGACTAATGTCTTTAAAACGACTGGTACAACACGACCGGCCATAAGAGGCTTTCCGATATCGATGTAATCGCAATTGTCCACCTCTACTTGATCAATACAGATCAATTCAAAGTGTCGATCTGCTAAAGCATTAATACACTGACCCAATACTTTTCCACAATCCGCTTCGATAACCAGAATAATAGGTTTATCCTTGCAAAGATAATCCTCCAACCCCCAAAGCAAACCCTGCGCCAAGCTATTAATGTCAGCAAAAGACATAGTTCGAGGACCTTTCATAGCAATAGCCGCCACTGCTTCGGAGTGATCAACTTGCAGACGGAGAATTTCATTTTTTACAATTTCCCCTATTTTTTGAGGAGTTTCAGGGATGTCTGAGATAAAGGGAGAAATCACCATGACATTACGCAGGGGCAAGGTATTCTCCTGGAGATGGATAGTACTGCCGCTTAAGTTGACGGATTGAGTACCTGTGCCAATAACCGTTGCTCTTACAGTCTCATTAGGCTTTTCTAGTACAAACCCGGCAGCTTCTAGGGCCACTTTCAATTCCCAGCCCAGCAAAGGGCCAAAATCTCCGAAGGCGGTCACCTCTTCCATATTGGCAGGTCCTTCAGAAGCATAGACATAATCCGCTACTCCTCCGGAAATCATGACTTTTCGAATGGTATGTTCCAGCTTTAATGGAGGTGTCATTAGCAGGTCTTTTGTCAATCCGGCAGGCATGGTTGTCTGGAGCACATCAACGACACTATCAGCCATAGCTTTAATAACCGGACGAAGTTGAGGCAGCGTTATGCGTTCTCCCGCCTGCAGCCTTTGACCTGTAGCCTGCAAAGTAATTTTTGCCGGCTCGGATATATAAGTGATTCTGTCCCCCGATGGTTCAAATTCAATTAAATGGCCTCCAACATTAATGCAGGAAGAATCAACGGCCTTGCCCTCAAAGAAAACAGCATAATTCGACGTTCCTCCACCTACATCAATATTGACAACTACTTGGTGTCTTTGAGCAGAATACAAAGCTGCTCCGGAGCCTTTGCCTGCAAAGATTGCTTCTAAGTTAGCACCTGCAGTAGCCACTACAAAGTCACCGGCAAATCCCGCCAAGGCATCAATAATCGCTTTGGCATTTTCTTTTTTAGCTGTTTCTCCCGTTATAATCACGGCACCTGTATCAATCATGTCAGGGGTTAATCCCGCAGCCTGATATTCAGATTCCATGATCTTAGAGACCGCAACCGCGTTCACTAAGTCGCGGTCTATAAGAGGGGTAAAATAGATCTGGCTGCGATGGATAACTTCCTTGTCTGTGATCTCCACATGGGGAACTAAGCTTCCCGAAGCTGTATTTTCAATAGTCAATTGGCTGATCACCAGTTGGGTAGTTGTGGTTCCAATATCAATGCCCACGCTCGTGATCCTTTGATTTGTCGATTCGGGCATTTTATCACCCACCCTATTTTTGCTGGTTCAGCTTAACCCCACTAGCTTTAGCAGCAAGAATTTGTTGAAGAACATCTACAAGATGAGCACCTGCTTCAGCAGGCGGGATACCGCCTTTATGAATATTAGAAATAACGGTGCGGTCTGCTTCAACCGTATTGCTGTCAGGACGATAAATCATGTAGGCACTAAGACTTTCTGCCGTTCCCAGTCCCGGACGCTCACCAATCAAGGAGATGACCACATCACAATTGACGATGGAAGCAACATGGTCTTGAACCCATACCCTTCCGTTCTTAATAAAGAAGGGCGCACCGACTTTAATGCCGGCAGATTTCAATCCTTGCATCAAGGCCGGCAGCAGATCAGGGATATTAGCCTCGATAGAACTTGAACTTAGTCCATCAACAATCAATATCTGAACTTGAACATTTTTCTCGCATTTTTCCGAGATAGTTTTCACGGCTTCTTCTGACAAACGACGTCCCAAATCCGGTCGCTGCAGAAACTCGTCTTTGCTGGCTGCAGCACTTTGCACTGACATCAGATTCATTCGTTGCAGAAACTCCTCTGAAACATCGAGAAATACCGCATCCTGAGCTACAGCATGATCCGCTAAGAACCTTAGCAAGGACATGGTCTTAGGTCGAGTTCCGGCTCTGCCGATACCAATTCTTGCCGGAGTCAATTTTTTCATAGCCCTAACAGCATCCGCATTAAATGGATTTGCAACCTGCATCTCTTCTTGAGGAGGAAAAGTTACCATTTCCTCGGAATCTGTGCTAGGGACAATTGGCGTATCCATCATCGCTGCTGACATCACATGGTCTTTGCCCTTTTGTGAAAGCAGTCCTTTCTTAGCGAGCTCTTCCATAATACTTTGGATAATGACTTTTTCTAATTCATTATTTGCGACTGCCACCTCGATTCGCCTCCCTATTTATCAAAAATGGATGGGTCTCCGGCTCTCTCTGTTAATTTGCCGTCTTCTAGGATGCCCATTTTCTCCAACCACTTCTCAAACTCAGGAAGCGGACGTAACCCTAAGACTTCGCGGGTCGTTGCATCATCATGGTAACTGGTATCCTGATAACTTAACATAACATCATCCCCGCCTGGCACTCCCATGAAGAAGTTTGAACCGGCCATTGCACAAAGAAGGGTTCCCATTTCCTGATCATTTTGATCTGCTTTCATATGGTTTGTATAACAGGGCGCAATACCCATAGGCAGACCGTGAAGCTTACCCATAAATAAGTCCTCTAAATCTGCACGGATGACTTCCCGTCCGGAATAAATGGTCTCCGGTCCAATAAACCCGGAAACATTATTAGTCATGAAGGGACGATAGCCCCGGGCAAATCCATAAGTTCTTGCTTCCAAGGTCATCATATCAACACCTAAATGAGCATCTAAAGACACTTCGGAGCCTTGTCCGGTCTCAAAATACATGAGGTTTGGACCTGTAGCTGTACCCTTTCTCTGAGCTAAGGCAAAAGCTTCATTAAGAATTTCAGAGCTTACACCAAAAGCATCATTGGCTTTTTGAGTTCCGGCAATACTTTGGAAAACAAGATCCACCGGAGCTCCTTTTTCAATGGCTTTCATCTGGGTTGTGACATGAGCTAAGACACAGTTTTGTGTCGGTATTTCCCATTTTATCATGAAGTTTTTAACAGTTTCCAAGAGGCGTGAAACTGTCTCAACATTATCTTCCACAGGGTTAATGCCAATGACGGCATCCCCTGATCCGTATGACAAACCCTCTTTAAGAGAGGCCATCATTCCTTCAACACTATCCGTTGGGTGGTTGGGCTGGCAGCGGAATGCTAAGGTTCCCGGCACCCCCAAGGTTGTATTGCAGTGAGACTGAGTGCGCATTTTCTTTGCCCCAAAGACCAGGTCCATGGTTGACATTAGCTTAGCGACAGCAGCGATCATTTCACTGGTAAGCCCCCGGCTAATGTGAGCTAAGTTTTCCCCTGTGGTCTTATGGTCTAAAATATACTCGCGCAAATACCCAACTGTCCAACCTTTAATTTCTTGATAGATTCTTAAGTTGAGCCCATCATAAATTGCCCGGGTTACTTCATCCTCTTCATAAGGGATCACCGGATTATTATAAATATCTTCCAAGGTAAGATTACTGAGAACTAATTTAGCCGCTACTCTTTCAGACGCTGATTTGGCAGCAATTCCAACAAGCTCGTCACCTGATTTTTCTTCATTGGCTTTGGACATAACTTCTTTAAGACTTTGGAAGGCAAAAATTTTGTTATAAACTTTTGCTTTTAATATCATTGAACAATCCCCCAATCTGACATAATGTCCTTAATCGCAAAAATCTGCCCAGTTAGCAGGGTAGGTGCAATAGAATACTTTACAAAAGGTTGGCGAGGAGAAGACAACTTGGCTTCCTTTCGGTATATAAACGACATCTCCTGCTTTAGCACGGAAAACTTGTCCTGCAACTTCAAGGACAAACTCCCCTTCAATGACGTAATCCACTTCGTCATAGTTTAAGAACCAAGGCAGTTGGGAATGATCAAAGGTCATAAAACCTGAAGCAAGATTTCCGACTCTGGAATCGATGACATCGACAAGTCCCACTTTTTGTCCTGGAGGCGCCTCCAGAAAAGGCTGAACTACAACGGTTTCTCCTTTGACATGAGTTGCTTTTGGATTCTCACAGGCGGGTTTCAACACTTCACCTAATATTTTCTGAACTGCTTTTTTCAGATCCTCGGATTGGTTTCCTGCCTCTGCAGAGTTTACAGCCGGAGTTTGTTTCTGTCCGGCGGATTGACCTACAACATTATGACCAACAATTTCTTCTCGTCCCTTACAAATGGTAATCCCCAATTCTTTAGCGAGATCTTTTGCTGAGGGAGTAAGGACACTATCTTCTTCTAAAACAACAGTCTTGTTTAATTTAGCCATATCTCGTAAAACGGCTGCCGAGATAAAACGTCCCATAGTACACCTCCTAATCGTGGTTGAGTATTCGATATTGGATATTCGTGGGGCTAAACCAAACTTTCAATGAGCTGTTTAGCCGGCCTGGGGATAACCACCTTGCGGATGAGCAGCCCCTTCTCACTGGCCAAGGCACTGCCTTCTTCCACTGCGGCTTTGACGGAGGCTACTTCTCCCGTCAAAAGGGTGTAGCTTTTGCCTCCAATTCCAAAGGCCAGGTGCAGCAGCATGGGCTCCACATCCCCCGCTTTGACCGCAGCATCCGCCGCTTCGATTAAGGATGCTACACTGTAAGTCTCGATAATTCCTAAGGCTTTGATGTCCTTTAAGGTGTTGGCCCTGCCGATGGCCGGCAGGATAGAGGGGTGTACATTAGGGATCACAAAGGAATCCACGATGGTCTCTGCTCCTAACTCCACTCCGGCATTGACGGATTGCTGGACTCCGGATACATCTCCGCTGACCATGACCATATATTTCCCCGGGCAGATGGTTTTAGCCACCAAAATGGTCACATCCGCGGTTTTGCTCATGATATCGGCGCATTCAATTCCTTGGGCGATACTGTTGCTCTCAATCAGTCCTATAGCATGGATCACCGGGCTGCACCACCTTTCCGTATGGTTATGGCTTGAGGTGTTACTTGGGTTACCGTTCCAGAGATGCTGGCATGGATGTTCGCTCCCAGGGCTCCTGACGGGATTTCTCCGATCCGTTGTCCCGCTTCCACAACATCCCCCTCTTTGACTACCGCCGCTGCCGGTGCTCCTATGTGCTGCTGCAGCTTGATCCGGACTTCTTTCCCTTCATACACTTCCCCGGTCATGGGTGCTTCTTTGTAAAAGGAACGCAGTCTCAAGCGGTCCATTAAGCGTGAGGATGGGATTAAGCGGTGTTGGGCCATGGGGTCCGCTTTGCCCAGTTCTCCCTGGTATTTGATCCCCTGGGACCTTAGCTCTGCTTTTAAGGCTACATTCACTCTCAGGGGGGATATTCCCACCGGGCAGGCATAGGCTTCACATACTCCGCATTCTGAACAGGTCAGGGCCGTGGCAAGTAAGGACAGGTCGGCCAGATTTTTATAATTAACCGCTCGGATTAAGCGATGAGGAGATAGTTCGTGGCCGATCATGTGCCGTGGACAGAGATCCGTACAGAAGCTGCACTGTTCACAGACGGTTTTGGCGATGCGCAGAATCCCTTCCACGCTGCTTTCCTTGCGCTGGATGAGCATGTGGTCCCTGGGCAGTCCGATCAGCCCTCCCGTGGTCTTGGTTACTGTGTCGGACAGGTCGCTGATGAGTTTGCCCATCATGGGGCCTCCGTTGATATAGGCCAGGTCCGCTTCTTCCCCTCCGGCCAGATCCAGGACCTCCCTCAGAGGGGTGCCGATGGGTACGGTGACGGTGATGGGCTTCTTAACGGCTCCTGTGACGGTGAGAGTTCGGGTTGTGACGGGGATCCCTGCCTCGGCTTTGGCTACATTGATGAGGGTTTGGACGTTGTTCACCACTACGCCGATGTTGATGGGGATTCCTCCAGGGGGCACCCGTCTGCCGGTGGTTAACCAAATGGTCATCACTTCGTCTCCCGCCGGATAGATATCGGGCATGATGGCAATTTCAATTCCCTCTGTGTTCCGGATATAGGGTTCTAAGGCGGCAATGGCTTCCTTGTATTTCGCTTTTAAGGCGATGATCCCTTTTTGGGCTCCTGTTGAGGCCATGGCCAGGGTCAGGCCTTTAACTAAAAGATCCGGGTAGCGGGCCGCCAATTGCTGGTCGGTTTTCAGCAGGGGCTCACACTCTGCCCCGTTGACGATGACGATCTCTGCCTGGGCAGACAACTTGACATGGGTGGGAAATCCCGCTCCCCCGGCCCCGACTACTCCGGCTTCCCGTACCTTGCCGCTAATCTCTTTCATTTGCATATTCATTTATTTTTCACCCACTTAAGCTTTACGCTTCAAAGGTTTCTTTATCGATAATCCCCACGATGGTGGCATCAATGGGAATGCTGTTGTTGGCTAATCCCTGCCGGGCTGAGGAACCGCTGGCTACCATGACGATTTCATCTTCGCCGGCTCCGATTTGATCCGCTGCGATGAGGGAATTCCCAATTTCCTCCAGCTTGGGGGTTCCATCCTCTTGATAGGAGAGGGTTACCGGCTGGACGACGAGAAATTTCAGGCCCCGGAGAGATTCTTCTTTACGGGTTGACCAGACGTGGCCGATAACACGGGCCAGAATCATCGTCCTTCCTCCTTCTCCATGCACAGCTCAATGCGGCGCATTCTTAAGGTATCCCGGGCCAGAGGGGAGATAACCGTCTCTGGTCTGACATAGACCGTGGCTCCTTCCGGGAAGCCATAGGCTTGTTTATCCCCCAGGAATTTCTTGGTGAAACGAACCTCGTCTCTGGGAGAAACACTCTCTGAGTGAAAGATTTGCTGTCGGGGCTCCCCTGCTGCAGAAGGCTGCGGGCTGGATTGACTGGGTTGGCTGGGTTGAATAGGTTGATTGGATAGGCCGGGTTGGGCTTGAACAGGTTGGCCTGTTAAGGCCTGACCGCCAGCCAAGTTTCCCCAGACCGTCACTCCGTAAGATTGAAGCTTCTGGATATAGCCTTCATACAGTTCCCGGTAAGCCGGGGGCGTTTGATCGGTGAGCCCCAAATACTCCGTTACCAATTCTATGGAGCATCCCCGGCTGATTCCTCTCCCAATCATTTCACAGATAGGGTTGTCGCGAATGCCCAAGGCAGCTTTAGCTAAAGTGTTGGCGGAACAAGACGGCAGGATGATTTTCGACCAGTCGGCCTTAGCCATAGCCTCTTCCACTGTGATCCAGCACATGCCCTCAGGCAGTTCCGGTTTAGCCATATACACTTGATCACTAGGTAAAACTCTAAGTGTGAAGCTTTCTCCCCAGCGCTGCTGCACTGTACTTAAAACCCGCTGAAAATCCGGGACATAGTTTAAGAGAACCAGAGCTTCAGATTTGACGTTATTCCCTTCTGAGGTTCCACTTCCCTGGAGCAATCCTTGTAAGGACGCATCCGACAAAATGCGGCGCACAATTTGGTTGATCAGTTCTTCATTCATGGTCATACCTCCATGAGTTTTCCCCGGCTTGTTGGTACGACGAGGGCAGCATTCGCTTCATCTAAATCCAGGTGCATCTCTTTTTGGTATTGGTCACTGACACGAATCAGTACGTCTTCATAGACAATAGGACGACCGCTCTCTACTCGAACACACACTCGATCTCCATCCTTGAGCGACCATTCTTGAGCATCATCCGTATGGAGATGGATATGCCTGCTGGCAACCATAACCCCGGACTCAAGTTGGACTTTACCTGCAGGTCCGACAATCTCTAAACCAGGCGTTCCCTCATGTTCACCTGAATCTCGAATAACCGGCTTAACGCCAAGTTTAAAACAATCCGTAACACTGATTTCCACTTGAGTATTCTTACGGACAGGACCTAATACGCGAACCTTTTCCAAACTCCCCTTAGGCCCCACTAAAGTGACAGTTTCTTTGGCAGCAAACTGCCCCGGCTGGGAGAGTTCTTTTTGGACCGTTAACTGATAGTTTTCACCGAAGAGTGCCGTTAAATCCCCTTGGGAGAGATGAATATGGCGGTTGGATGTTCCGACAGGAACCCACTTCTCCTTGAGATCTTTGTTTTTTCGGCCTCTTACTTCGCAGGCCAGGATATAGAAGGCGCTGGAAAGACGATTCAAAGCCTGTATCAAATCCGTTCGGCTGCAAGCCCCAGTTTCATCAGTAAATGCCCTGTTGGCATAGAGCTCAACTTCTCTGGACTTTGCTCTTAGATGATGAAGTTTTGCAACAACGGGGCCATGAGTATAGCTGAGGGGTGTATGATCGATCCCAAAATATTTTTGGGGATGATGGGATCTTTCCCGCAGCTCTTCGGGGGTAAGCCCAATCAAGGTTGTCCATTGGAAAGGTTCCTGTTTAACTTCACTAACCATAAGCTGCCGGCAAAGGGCAGCGATCTCATCTAATTTTCCTATCAGCTCACGTTCTCCTGCGAGTTGAAAGAATCCTTGAGCTTCGACCAATTCACATTGAAACAAATCCAATTGTCCGCGATAAGCAATAATAGGATGTGTTTTAGTCACTAAAGATCCTGCCCGCAAATGGGTCATATGCTCTGGCTTAGCACTTGAAGGACTTGAAGAGCCGTTAGATGTTGCTGCTTTCTCTTTAGATATTTCAGCCGGTGCTGAAACCGGCTCTGGCTGTTTATTGTTAACCATACTTTGAGACGCATTTGATAACGTTGTCTTGCGAATGTCCTTAAGTCCGTTTCCTTCTATCTGAACTTCGATTCCCTTAGACGTAATGAAATCTCTTGCCGATGGAGTAATCACACTGCCCGGCGGCATGATAATCAATTTATCCTTGGTTTTATGCCAATTGGCTCTAAGTTCATATTCTGTGACGATCAAGACCTCACCTCATTACAGACAAACATTTGACGTTTTATTTATCTCCATAACCCTTATTGTCACCGACAGGCAGAATATACTCAACGTCTTGATGAGGCCGAGGTATAACATGGACGCTGAGAAGCGCCCCGACTCGCTGAGCTGCTGCTGCTCCTGCATCGACAGCGGCCTTGACGGCCCCTACGTCCCCCCGGACCATGACTGAAACCAGTCCGCCGGAAACATGTTCTTTCCCGCACAGTTCAACATTTGCTGCTTTTAACATTTGGTCAGCTGCTTCGATGGCTGGGATTAATCCTTTGGTTTCTATCATTCCAAGAGCGATAACTCTTCGATCTTGTGCCATTTTGTTCCCTCCCTAATTCGTAGTTCGTTATTCGATGTTCTTGGTTCGGCTTAACACTTCATGCCGTTGAGATGTTGCATAACTTGAGCAATAATCTCCTGTACTAATTGGGCATCAACCTTTGGAGCTTGGGATTTCTCGCAGCTTTCCACAGCGCTGATGGGCTCAACCGGTTTGCGTTCAGGGATTCCTTGATGCCAGGCCACTCGTTTGACGTTGATAAGATGCAGGGGTGTGACGTTTTCAGAAACACTTGATCCAGCCCAAGTCCCGCAGCCTAAGGTAAAGGATGGAGCTAAGCCTGTGGTTGCGCCGACGCCTCCCATAGCGGCCGGAGTATTGACAAGCAAGCGATTAACCGGCTTTTTAAGGGCAAACTCGCGAATAATTTCTTCATTATTACAGTGTAGTGACAGGCTATGGCCTACTCCGCCCGCTTCTAAGAGCTGGAAGCAGCGTTCACACCCTTCATGCCAATCTGCCACTCTGTAAAATGCTAAAACCGTTGTCAGCTTTTCGTAAGATAAAGGCCATTGAGGTCCGACGCCCGCTAAGGGAGCAACTAAGCATCTCGTGTTATCCGGGATTGTAATTCCCGCCATTTGGGCAATGAATTTAGGGTCTTTGCCCACAACTTTGGGATTGACTCCTCCGTTAGGCAGCATAACGACTTTTGAGACCTTCGCTACTTCCTCGGGATCAAGGAAATAAGCTCCTTGTCGTTTAAGCTGGGTGATAAGTTCGTCGGCAATACACTCTTCTGCTACAATAGCTTGTTCTGAGGCACAAATCGTTCCATTGTCAAAGGTTTTACCCATAACAATATATTCGGCAGCTTTAGGGAGATCTGCGCTTCGCTCTACGAAAGCGGGCACGTTACCGGGGCCAACACCTAACGCAGGTTTCCCGCTGCTATAAGCGGCCTTTACTAAAGCGCTTCCGCCGGTTGCCAAAATCATGGCGACACTGGGGTGTTTCATGAGTTCGTTAGTGGCTCCCATGGATACATTCATGATACAACCAATAACTCCTTCAGGCGCTCCTGCCGCCACTGCTGCTTGATGCATAATTTTGGCAGCTTCATTGGTACAGCGTACTGCACTGGGATGTGGAGAAAAGACAATGGCATTCCGGGATTTCAGAGCTATCATAGCTTTGTATATAACCGTTGAGGTTGGGTTTGTCGTCGGTACAATTCCCGCGATGACTCCCACAGGCTCAGCAATTTCCCATAGTTTATTCTCGTGATCTTCCCGGATCAATCCCACTGTCTTCATAGGTTTTATGAAGTCATAGAGGGTGCGGGAGGCAAAATAATTCTTGAAACATTTGTCATTATAGTTTCCCATACCCGTTTCAGAGACTGCCATCATGGCCAGTCGAGCAGCATTGGCTTCCCCTGCTTCACGCATCATGTCGATAATTTTATCAACTTGTTCTTGTGTAAAGTCCATGAGGGCTTCTTGGGCTTTGCGGGCAGCTCGTACTAAATTTCGGGCTTCTTGTAATGAACATAAATCTCGATCCAGTTCCATTACGAGCGATACCTTCCTTTACTAAAATTTTAAGCCGTGTTCACAGACATCGATAACGGCTCTTTGAAAGGCCTCACAGGCAGATTTACAAGCGCTTTGCGAACCGGTTAAGAGTCCGCCGCCAAAGTTCGTTTCTGTAGGTGGTCCGTAAAAAGCTTTCATGCTGACTTCAGCAGCTTTCAGAGCTGCATCCAAGCCGAACATAGCTTCAATTGGGGGTGCAATAAGATAAGACAGAGGTTGTCCTTCTTGAATTCCTGCAACTTTAGATAGGTAGCTTCCGGTTCTGGAGATCGTGTGCGGGAAAAACGCCGTTTTTCCTCCGTCACAAGTATAGAACCAACATTCATTCTCCAGGTGCTCAATGCAAGCATCTATGCCTGCCCGGACTTCAGCAGGATTTGGGCCGGCTAAAATTCCGATGATTTCACCTGATAGTGGACCTGATGCACGAGCTGCTCCACAATAAAAACTTTTGGCATAAACTACTTCTACTTCGGCTTTTTTAGTAGCCTCGTCTAAAGCGACATAAGTTGAATCATCAATGTCAGCGGTGATCATACCGATTGAGCGCTGATATTCTGTAAGGCCTAATTTTTCAGCGAAATCCGGGGCGACATTGGGGATTAATCTTACTGCTAATGCTTTTGCCTTAATGGGCTCTATCATGGTTACCCTCCCTATTACTGCCGGACGTTATTCTCGGTTCCGACGATTTATTTGTTTTCAACGTTTTTCGATTTAGGCTTTTCTTCGAAAACCGGTAATTTAGGCAAAATGGCTTCTAGTTCCGGATGAGGACGAGGAATAACATGACAACTTACCAACTCTCCGACTCGCTCTGCCGCTGCGGCTCCCGCATCCACGGAAGCTTTAACTGCTCCCACATCTCCACGAACCATGACCGTCACCAAGGCGCCTCCAACTTTTACTTTCCCGATTAAGGTAACATTGGCTGCTTTAACCATGGCATCCGCTGCCTCAACGGCTCCAACGACTCCGCGGGTTTCAACCATACCTAGTGCTACGAGATCTTCCCTAATAGCCATTTGTGTTTTCTCCTCTCGCTCTCGTTTTATTAATCCACTTTCAAGACTCCACTTAATGAAGCCGGAGTCCCAAATCCACACGACATGCAAATAACCTCAACTGTTACATTAGAATTACATGGTATTTAGATTCAAGTCATAAATAATTGCTTCACCCAAGTATGGGTATGAAAGTTAAGGTTACTTTCACTCCTTTCATAAATCGTCTTTGTAATTAATATGCAATTCTTATGCCATTGAAAAAATATTCTTTATCTTAGAGAACCCGGAAAATTCACATTGTTTTGACTCAGTTCTCAGTAAAATCGAGTCAACAATGACTTCCTTTAAGTCAATTTCATGGCAAGATAAAAATTCTTTTAAGCTTTATAAAATTTATAATAAAAAATCTCAATTCCAAAATAAAAATATATTACGATAATTACTTTTCGTAATTTAGGGGAAAAAAGAGGTTTTTTATCAATTAAGTCGAAAATACATATAAGTCATAAATGATTTATCGTTAAGCTTCTTAATTAGTAAGGTCTTTAATATAAAACAGTAATCAAGCTAGACAAGGAGGTACGCAGGATGAGTGTCGAACCTGACAACTTGGATTTTGATACATTAAAGAAAATACTCGACAATTCTCATGATGAGATCTATGTTACAAATGCAAACGGAATCGTCATATACGTAAACAACGCCTGTGAGAAACACTACGGTGTCAAAGCCTCCGAGATTGTTGGCAAGAAATCCCGGGAAATTTCCGAAAAGAAATACTGGGGTCCCCGAATCAGTCCTATTGCTATTGATAAAAAAATGAGCATTACTCTTGAACAAAAAACATGTACCGGCAAAACATTACTTACCACTGCGACCCCGATTTTTGATGAAGATGGCAACATTGAAATGATCATAGAAAATTCCAGAGATGTAACTGAATCTGAAGGCATCCGCCATGAATTAGAGAAAAGTACCCAGCTTTTAAAAAGATATAAAAAGGAGGTTGCCGTCCTTCGGGAGAAAGAAACTAAAATTCCTGAGTTTGTGTGTAAAAGCTCGAAAATGGAATCCCTTCTCAAACTTGTGCGGCGAATTGCTTCTGTTAATTCAACCGTTCTGCTGCTGGGTGAGTCAGGGTCCGGAAAAGGGCACATGGCTAAATATATCCATAACAACAGCCCCAACAAAGACGGGCCATTTATAACTGTTAACTGTGCTTCCATACCTTCAGAGCTTATGGAAGCAGAAATGTTTGGATATTCTAAAGGCGCTTTTACAGGTGCTAACGTCAAAGGAAACATCGGCTTAATTGAGCTGGCCAATGAAGGTACTCTTTTCTTGGACGAAATAGCAGAACTCTCTCCTCGCATGCAGGCTAAGCTTCTCCAGGTACTCCACGAAAATCAATACTTTAAAGTTGGAGGACGCGAGATTCAGCAAGTCAATTGCCGGGTCATCGCCGCGACCAATCGCGACTTACAAGCCATGATCTCAAAAGGCGATTTCCGGGAAGATTTATATTATCGTTTAAATATCTTCGAACTGGTACTGCCTCCTCTGCGAGAAAGAAAAGAAGAAATCATTCCTCTTACCCAGGAGATCCTCGGTAAATTCAATCAAAAATACAAACTGGATCACGAATTCAGTGAAAAAGTCTATGAGTTGTTTGTTAAATATCCTTGGCCAGGGAATGTCCGTGAACTGGAAAATATCATTGAACGCTTAACCGTTGTAACCCAGGATAATGTTATTAATGAACATGATTTGCCAAAGTCGTTTCTAACTTCAATTGAACATCAAACCCCACCGCATCCCACAGCTTCCAACAAACCTCTTTCCCTTGATGAGGCACTCTGTGATGTGGAAAAAAACATGATTTTACAAGCTTATAATGAATTGGGCAGTTCATATGAGGTTGCCAAGTTCTTGGAAATCAGCCAAAGCAAAGCCAGTCGCTTAATTCGCAAGTATTTCCCGACGAATGATTATCGAGAAAACTAATAGTTTTTGCTAATTTACCTACTTAACAAAAAAGGCAATATAACCAAGGGCTACAGCACAGCCTAAGCCAATGATGTTTTCTACAAAAAACAAGGTGTCCAGGCTTCCCGAAAATTCCGGTTTGATTTTCTTTTTCATGAATAATGTAACGATCATTGCGCCCATATTAAGTACGAATAACGGAATGAGTATAAATCTTGAAAAATCAGGTGTAAGCATTGATGAATTCCCTCCTCAGATGTCAAGAATGATGAAGTTAAAAGAATTATATAGACTTGCTGGACGAATTACAATATGGAGGATTGTTGTGAAAAATGGCTAAGGAATGATTCCTTAGCCATTTTATTAATTCCTGCTCATAATTCCAGAAAAATTATGAGTGCATTCCTGCGAAGAATTCTTCATTGTTGTCAATGGGTTTATCCGCAACTGCAGCTAATTGTTCGGCTGTTGGCGGCGGAGAAATAAAAGTACCAACGAGGACTCCAACAATACCGCATACTAAACCGACGACACAGTAACCGTAGTATGAATTTGCCATTGCTCCTGCTCCAAAAATCCAGTCCCAAACGGGTGTGTTATAGGAGAAATTCCACACCTTATACTCGAGAATAAAGAAAATGAAGGTTCCCAGAGTACCGAACAATCCTCCCAGCATAACTCCCAGCAAAGTTGCCCGCTTCCACCATAATACATAAAGCATTACGGAAATACCGGCTGTGAGCAATCCTGACGATAAGAAGTAAGCGTCATTGAGGGTTGCACCTAAAACAGGACTGTTGTAAAGTATGGCCAGCAAAATGTTAATTACAATCATGAATACTGTAACAAGTCGTGACCATTTTACAATCTTTTCATCGGACCAATTCCGCTTCTTATAAAATAAAGGCTGAAGAACATCGTAGGAAAGGTTCATGGCGGTGATGTTGCTGTAGTTAGCAACCGTAGACATGGTATGGGCTGACAATAAGAAGATCAGCAAGCCTTTAAGCATAGGAGGCATATAAGTATTAATATATACTGATATGATATTGTAAGCACCTTGATCTCCTAATACTCCAGGAGCTGCTAATGCTCCATTAACGGTTTCAGGAGGGAAGACAATGAGACCTAATAAACCAATAATCGAAGCTGGTAAAACAATAATAAAGGTGTTGAATGTGATGCTGTATAATCCACCGCGGCGAGCTTCTGCTGTAGTCCTTGCGGCCTGGGCTTTTAACCAGAAGTCTTCGGCTGCAGCCCAACCCGGAACTAGACCAAGCATAACAATCAAAGGGAAGGATATGGAGACGTAAGAGAAAAAGCTAGCTGAGTTCCCAGCTGCGTTAACGGGATAAGCAAGACTGTTAACAATTGGCTGAGCCTTCAGCATACCCCAAACTGTTGTACCATGATCTGCAGCAATACCATTTGCCGTTAGGAAAATCGCAACAGCAGTTACAACTAGAATGATTGCTCCCATAAAGAACTGAACAACATTGGCGTTAATGACAGACCGGAAACCGCCCATCCACATATACATAGCAATTGGGATCGCATAAATAACTATCATTGCCTCAATTGATATACCAAGAGCTGGTGCCATAATCAAGGATGCAGCATAGAGTTCCGCTGCTGACCATATTGTGTAAGAAAAGATGTTAATTGGAGCTGACAGAATTCTGGCTGGCAAACCAAAACGTTTTTCTAACATTTGACACTGGGATATTGCTTTAATCCTTCTTAAGGGACGAGCCATCAAGAATTGCCAAATATTTGAGAGAAACCAGGGAATAGCCACGACCCATAAACCGGATACGCCAAGGTCGTAAGTTGCCCATGTCATCCAAGTTATCATACCAATTAACATCCAGCCGGAAGCTACGGACATACCGACCATATACGCTGGTTGACTGCGTCCTGTGATCCAATAATCATTATGTTCTTCTTCTGCACTGGCAGCGGATTTTTGCGTTCGGTAAGCGTTCAAGCCTACTACAATAAGAAACACGATATAAGCAAAAAAGACTAACCAGTACCACAATGGACTTACATCAGTACTACCCATAGATTGTCACTCCTTCAATTTTCGTTATGCCCTTGATAATTTCACCCCTTATTGCAAATAGGCTCTCACCCCCGTTTCAAAAATGACTCTACTCAATAACTTAAAAATTATTGAAATAGTACGAAAATAAGGATAATATTTACCATTGCAAAAGTCATGCCATCGCTAAAGCATGCCTAAAAGGTGCCCAAACTATGATAATTTCGCTTATACGCCCTATAATCAGGAGCTATATCGAGTCAGTTTTAACTTGCATAAGTCATAAAGTGCTGATAGAGAATCCAGTCCATCAGGGTCGGACGGCTTCGCCCCACCTCCTGCAAGAAGGGTAATCCGTGCGAAGACAGTGTCTTCGTGTCACCCAGCATTTCGAGACTCGCCCACTCGACAGCGCGGGACTACCTTCTGCGGATAAGTATTCTTTGGTGATAGCCGCTTCGGCGAAAATGTATCCTTCGCCGTAGGGATTCCTTAAGGGATCACGGCTTCGGCGATACTCTCCGCTGGAGACTATCGTACTGGACATTTTCGTGCCAAACCTCTGGGTAATACCTGAAGTGAACCAGTGGCTCCGTATCCCCGCGCAGTCTTGTGGGCTTTTACCGCCTCTCCATGCGATGGATTCACTCCTGTGGGTCGAAGCCGTCCTAGCTTTGGGGTCAATTATTCTTTAGCATGCCTTTTAGGGTATTTTTGCAGAATGATAAAAAAGGAGCCGATAATTTTGTTATCGACTCCTTTGTCGCTATTGACTTAGAATTTTTTCTTACGAGGTCTTCTTCTGGCCTCTTTTTCTTTGGCCTTAATCTCAGTTGTTTCAGCTTCAGCTTCTAAGACAATCTCTTTCAATTGACGCTGAATATTTTCCGGAAGCGGATTCTCATTCTGGTAGTTCTCAAGAATATCAATAGATTTTTCATAGGAAGTTTCAACAATATCCTTACTGCCGGCAGCTTCCCAGTTTTCTCTATTCTTACGGTCTAACAATTCTGATTTTGACAGCTCTTTGTAGTGGGCATAAGTATGTTCATGGCTAATGAATTCTCCGCCGGGCCCTACCGAACGAACAACTTCCAAGGCCATTTTCTCATCACTTATGGGAATCCCTTTGATGGTATGCATAATCATGCGAGCCATTTCATTCTGCATGACCATTTGAGCATAGTCCCAAGTCAAGCCGCCTTCGAGCATGCCAAGACCATATATCATGTTGGCGCCTGCCAACGCTGGTAATAAAGCGGTCAAGGTAAACTCGTGAGCTGCTTGGGCATCCGGTACTTTGCTGTCTGTCTATCCACCGGCAACCCACACAGGAATATTATAGAATTGAGCAAGCTTAGCACAAGCAGCACTGAAAAGAGCCAGCTCCGGAGTTCCTACACAAGCCACTGTGGTTCTCAAGTCCATCATGGTTGTGGAGGTTCCATAAACCATAGGATAGCCTCTTTTAACAAGCTGACCTAAGACAAACATACTCAAGATTTCAGCATTATGTGTAACAAGAGTACTCGCTAAGTGAACACAAGTAGTTCCTCCAGCCAGACCCATAGAGTTAATCTTGGCAGGCACACCTAAACGAATCGCTTGAAGTAAGGTATCCGTTGCACCCTTGGCATGTACCAGCGGAGCAACCGGGTCTGTACTTTGTGAAAATAAGGGTCTTTCACGGAATTTATCTTCCCCGCCAGAGACCAGATAGCCCATTTTTGCAGCCGCACGCATGTTTTCAGGACGATTCATCCCGATATAAGCGTGCTTTGTTGAATAGTTAAAGAACGATTCAGCGATATGAACTTGAGCAACATCGGGATCAACTTCCGAAGGTCCCAAGGCTCTTTCATAGACAATAATCTGATCCATTGCCTCACAGAAACGGGTTACATCATCAACATCTTTTTTAAAGGGTTTTCTCAGTTGTCTGGTATATGGGTCAATCAGGCGGATAGCTTCACCAAAGTTAACAAATCCGGTCCTGTTGCCCTCGTTTAACCAATCATTTTCCCGTTTTCTTCCACAGGCTCTAAAAGTCTTAGGTATTGATCGAATAGCATCTTCAACTAAAAAAGCCGGGATTTTGACAATATTGGTTTTTGGGTCGATAGTACAACCTGCACTGTAGAATATTTCACGTGCCTCTTCACTTTCAACTTTTACTCCGACATCCCATAGCAAGTCCAGTGTTGCCAAATGGACATCGTACAGTTCGTCGTTAGTAAACATATTCAGACCGATTCCCTCCATACGAGCAGAACCAGCATGTATGCCCCTGAATGTCAAAACAAATCACCTCCGAATTTTATAGAGCTATAAACTTCAACTATTGGCAAACTTATCCCCGTAGACCGGAAAGACCACCTCCTTGAGAAACTTCTAATAAATGATGATATTACAAATAATCAAATTATTTGGAAGCTAAAAGTTTTTTGCACAATTCAACCGCTGATCCTGCATCGGGAGCATAACCATCAGCGCCGATTGTATCTGCATATTCTTGAGAAACGGGAGCTCCTCCGATAATTACTTTTACTTTATCTCTGAGATCCTCATCTTCTAATATTTCAATAATGTCTTGCATTGCAGGCATTGTTGTTGTTAAGAGGGCTGATAATGCCACAATATCAGGTTCATGTTCAATTACTGCATCAACAAAATCTTCAGCAGAAATATCAACACCCATATTGATTACTTCTAAACCGGCGCTTTCGATAAGCATTCCCACAAGATTTTTACCGATGTCGTGTAAGTCCCCTTTTACAGTTCCCAGGAGAATTTTTCCTGCACTTTTTTGATCCACAGTAGCGATTAAGGGTTTTACCAGTTCTACACCGCCGGCCATGCTTTTAGCTGCCATGAGCACTTCAGGAACAAACATATCTCCGGCTTTAAAGCGAACCCCTACCACATTCATACCGGCAATTAAGCCTTCATTAATAATATCCATTGGATCATTGCCTGCAGAGATTAAATTTTTTACATGTTCTATTACTTTGTCCTTTTGTCCCTCAATAACACTTTGTGCCAGATCTGCGTAGTTTGACATTCTTTAATTTCCTCCTCTTTTTTTAATTATTAAGTCAATAAAACCAAGAGCTAGCCCTTCCTTAGAAAACCCTCACTCCATCGGGTAAGGCTTTTTATAATAAAGCTTGCCCCTATCAAGTGATTTAAGAACAAGCTCTATTTCAGGTTATAAGCGGGATCCATAATTCTGATTCACATGAGTTGAAGAGTATTTTTCTAATTTCCAGCCTGGGATTTTACAGGTAGTACAGGCCCGAAAGAATAATTTATTGCGAAGACACCGGGCGGCACGGCTATGCTTAGAATTATAGATCTGAAACTTTTCATTGCAGTGTGTTACGATTTCTGCCGTGTTCCCTCTAATGGTCATACTTTTTATGCCGTGAAGCGTTCCGCTTCGGGAAGGCCATAGCTTGAGTTTTTCTACAAATTTAAAAAAATCAACATTTTTACGATAGTATCGTTTCTTTTTCGAAGAATCTGCTGACACTGATTTCACTCCAATCCATCCACAATTTCTTCGATAATTCGTCTGTTTAAAGAAAACTTGGCTGGTGCCCGAAGACACTGTCTTCGCACGTACTAGCCATCTTGCAGAATAATAACGAAGACTTTCTGATAGTACGGAAAAAAGACTTCCTATTATAATAGGCTAATTACAGTACATCAAACATCATGGTCGCTACCCCGATTTGCAGGGGATCGTGAATCAAACGGTCCGCGATCAGCTCCAGACCTGCAGCCTCCACCCCTAAAGGGATACCGGGAGCAGCAATCATAGTATCGTCTTTCAGATGTTCGGTCAAAATGACATTTTCAGCAGGACAAGCATCGAAGTAAAGGTTATATCTATTTAAAGCATCTGTTAAACTGGTTTCAACCATAATGTTATAACCTAGTTTGTTTAATCTATCTGCTAGAATCTTGCTCATTTGCGGATTAATATCATAAACAGCCACAGCGGCACCGGAGCGGGCCAGGGCTTTCGCTGCGCCGGTACCTACCGGTCCGGCACCAATCACTAAAGCCTTTTTGCTCTCTAACCCACGACACATTTGTTCCAAAGCCATAGCATATCCTTTTCCTGTGGCCTCTCCGTTATCTGAGACCTTGCCGGATTTTACATTCACCGCAACGAAGCGGTCATCATCTGCCATAAATATGATTTCAGCGCCGCCTTCGATAGCCTCGGCAACTCCCCCGGCATCCCGGCTTTCAGTAATAACCGGGGAAAAACCGAGAAACTGAACAATTCCAGCTACGGACTGGGAAAAACCCTCTATGATTCCCTGTCCACAGGTCATGGGTATAATAGCTACTTTTGGCTGGGGAAGTTCCCTGTCAAGATGAACGCCTGCTGCCCAAGCAGCAAGCTCTCTTAAAGAGCAGCCGGTTTTTTGGATTAAGGTTGAATTATAGTCTGACATTTGCCTGGAAATTTCGGCAACATCTTCATGTTTTAAACGGGTCAATATAATCAACTCCCTGAGGCATATATTCCATGATTGCTTTCTTCGTTGATAGGACATCGATCAAAGTATTGTCGAATTCCCCATGCATTCCGGATAGCCTGAATAACAATTTCTCTCTGCTTCCACGCGTCTGCCAAGGTCTTTTCTTTTATGATAAGTGTGGCGACCCAGTCCGTTTTCCCCGGAATATAATTGGAAAGTACCTCGTGAGCCCCGAAGAAATCAGGATAGACATGAAGGGGCCCGGCATCCGCCATGATATGTTCACCACATACTTCCAGGGAATCATTACTGACATGTATGTGTTCGAAGATAACCCCGTTTTGTTCCTGGATATCAAAGTCTTGCCAAGGCTCCCCTTGAACAAAAGCCTGGCCGAGAATTTCTAGCATATTAACACCTGTGGCATGATAGACTGAGATAGGGGTTTGGCTTGGCAAGCGAGCATCAATCTCCAAAACCTTTAACTCATTCTTATGCAGGATCGTTTCAATATCCATGATTCCATTCAATTTTAAGTTTCCCGCCAGGGTCAGTCCAATCTGCTCGAATTTTTCTCTGAGTTCCGGAGAAATGACCCCAGAGCCAATCACTCGTTTACAATCATAATCTTTATCCATATGAAGCTCAGTAATCTGCAAAACTTTATAGAAACCTGCATAGCCAATGACTTCCAAAGAATAGGATGGACCTTCAAGATATTCCTCGATGACCCAATCCGTTAAGCCTTTTCCAAAGACAGATTGAAATTCAGCAGCACTTCTTATTTTATGAACCCCTTCACTCCCGCTTGCTCCAGAAGGTTTTACAATGATTGGATACCCACATTCCGGCCAGGGGGTTGGTGCCGGTACTCCGGTTCTGGCAAACATTTTATTCGATTCAAGTTTCGATGAAGAAATCCCGTAGGCTTCCTTGTCAAAGAGTAAGGGAACCTTGGTATAATGAGAACTTCTCACCAAGCTATCTAAGGCCTCCTGATTTTCGAGAGCAGGAATAACAAGATCGACACTCTTTATTACAGGAATCCATTCCACAACCTTAGTGACATCCAAATTGCAAAATTGATCACATAACTCTGCCGCTGGAACCCAATCATTCTTGTCAACAAGGACGACTTCCCAGCCTGCTTTCTTGGCCAGATAAACCGCTTCAACCCCTTGCAGCTTTCCTCCGACAACTGCTACCCGCATGCTCAGGGCTCCTTTCTTAAAACGAATTTACTTTTACGCTGTTGTATCCACTCTTGATAGTCATCACGACTCGCCATCATAAGCCCATTTTCTTCTAAAACTGGAATGATCTTTTTTACTGTCCGATTTCCATCTTCGATGTCTAAGGAATGATTCGATACTCCAGCCAAACCTGACTGAGGCGGAATAATGGATGTTACAACATTAGCCCCAGCATTGAGTCGTTCCGTTAAACCGTTTAAGCCATCAACATCCAAGGAAGCAGGAATCAAACGATCGGGAAACACTAAACGCATGATCGCAATTACCAGCATCTCTCTGGATCGAGGCACAGCAGAAAAGTGCTGCATCGGGGTATCCTGTTGAGGTATAAAACTCATCACCCGAATTTGATCTGCCTCTAGTTTTTTCATTTCCTCAAAAGAGTCAACCAAATCCTCGTCGGTATCTCCTACTCCTGTGAGCAATCCTTCTTCAAGCAACAAGCCCATTTTCCTGGCCGTGACTTTTCGCTGCATACGTTCTTCATAGCTTTGCCCAAGCCTTAGTTTACTATATAAATCAGGATTATGAGTTTCCTGGTAAGTTGCATACCAATCCACGCCGGCTTCTTTAAATTCCAGAAGTATATCTTCCGGTATAACGCCTGCCGAAATCATAACGGGGATATTAGTACTTATCTTAATCATTTCAATAGTTCGGATCATATGTGCAAATTCTGAACCATGGTTGGCAAAGAAGTGCGGATCTTCACCCATGGTCAAATCAATTAAATGCACCCCAGAATCCACCAGACTATAAGCAGTCTTCATAATCTCTAAATCAGTTTTTCGATAACGCTTTAAGGATGTATTGGATTTACGATATAGACAAAATGCACATTCATTTCGGCAATAGGTTGAAAAGTAAACAAACCCATAACTAAAGATTTTATTTTGGAAATAACGAGTTCGCAAAAGCCTGGCTGTTTCAAAGACTTTAGCAATGTCATTCTCCTTCGATACGCTCAACAAAAAAAGAAGTTCATCTCGCGTTAGAGGGATCTCTCTTGTTGCCTTGTCCAATATCCTATCTAATTTTATTTCTGCTGGATCCACTGACATTCTGTCACCTTCTTTTTTCGTTAAGAATTTAAAATTATTAGGATAGACGATGGTCTTAATGAAGTCTAATTATTGCCATCGATTGTAAACAGCCACTTATAATAGTTTACAGTAACTAGAAATGCAAGTTTTATGCCAATATCCCTATAGTGTTCCCTAATATTTATATTATCCTCACAAACTCCTAAAACCCTTCTGGCATCAGGCTATTCTCGTGTTACTTTCATCAATATCGCTTAGGAAATCCTTTGACTAATCTTTAGAAGTAAAAAAAATAGTAATATTCAAGTCGATTCAAGTCGGTCAGAACTTCAATTAAGTCAATAATAACTTGATAGACTTTGGCAAACAGCTGCTAAAATACACTCTACCACAAAAAAAGGCGGTTCGGTATAAATACCGAACCTTAGAGATTTCAGAGATTTGAGATGTGAGTGTTGTGAGAATATCCTACAAAGCTATTATTGATTAGCTTTAATAGCGCGGTCAAGGCTTCCCTTATGAATTAATTCATAAGCTCGATTAAATCTATTCAAACCATAGGGCCAATAGTCTTCTCTGGATTTACCCATGGCAATTTGCAGAACTGCCCAATATGCCCATAGAGCGTCACATAAGAATTTATTAATAACCAGGGAACCGATTTGTTTCTCGGTTAACTCACCCCCGAAGTATTCCTTCAGGAAGAACTGCTCTTGCTCATCCGTAAGTTCAGCTTCCAGAGCCAAAGCTCCTAAATCAAACAAGGGATCGTTCATGCCGCCATATTCCCAGTCGATAAGGTAAAAATTCTTTTGGTCATCCAGCCAGTTTTCACAAAGGGGATCATTATGACAAGGTGCTTTAGGCGGAGGATTATTCTTGAAGAGAGTTTTTATCTCTCCGATTTTCGCCTCCATAGTTTCAGCACCTTCATAAAATTCAAAATTTTTCTCCGCTAACAAAGCCATGTAGGCATCAATTTCCTTTAATGGATCAAAGACAGAAATAAATTCTTTCTGGCAATCATGGTACTTTCTAAATACTTTTGCTGCCATACTTAAATATCGTTCTTCTTCTTTAAAATCGGGAATGTGTAACGTTTTACAATCATCGATGTACTTACATACTTGATTGCCGGTTGTTTCATCATAATGAATAATCGGTGCACTAATGCCGATATCGGCCATTAACTGCGCATTGTGTTTTTCTGCCGGACGATTTAAGTATTCCATGGTTCCCGCTCCAGCTATCCTTACAGCATAGGTGACTCCACCGATGGTTACTTTATAGTTACTATTGGTTAGTCCTCCGGGTAATATTTCAATTTCACTAATTCTTGAATCGCTAAAGAAAGGAATTTCACTAATCATTTTATAGATGCGTCCAATATGCTCTGTCGATATGGCAGGTTCAATTTGAACAGTTTCATGCATAATGCAATATCCTCCAATCAACTTATTCCCTCGAATAATTATTTTAAGACACTGATTTTATGCGATTAACTTCAATTGAGTGATCTAAACTGCCATTGTGAATTAATTCGTAAGCTCGGTTAAATCTATTTAATCCGTAGTCCCAATAATCTTCCTTTGGTTTGCCCATGGCAATTTGAAGAATTGACCAGTAAGCCCATAAAACATCGCAGAGGAATTTATTAATTATGATGGAGCCATACTGTTTCTCCGTTGCTACGTCGCCAAAGTACTGTTTCAAAAAGTAGCGTTCTTGTTCTTCAGTAAATTCCGCTTCAATGGCCAAGGCCGCTAAATCAAACATGGGATCATTCATGCCGGCATATTCCCAATCAATTAAGTAGAAATTTTTCTTGTCATCCAGCCAGTTTACTGGAAGAGGATCATTGTGACAAGGTCTATAGGGAGGGGGAACCATATTAAACAATTCACGAATTTCTCCAACCTTTTGAACCATTGTCTCTGCGCCTTCATAAAAATCATAATTTCTTTCAGCCAGTAATTTTATATAGGCTTCTATTTCTTTTAAAGGATTAAAGTCAGAAATAAACTTTTGCTCACCATCATGACAGTTTCGCAAAACTTGAGCCGCCATCCTCAGATAATTTTCCTCTTTAAACTCTTCACCATGTAACGTGATACTGTCATCAATGTATTTACAAACTTGATTCCCTGTAGTTTCATCATAATAAATAATTGGGGCATTTATACCCATATCAGCCATAACCTGAGCATTATGTTTTTCCGCAGGACGGTTAATATACTCAATAGTTCCGACTCCCGCAAGCCTTAAAGCATAGGTTACGTTATCAATAGTGACTTTAAAGTTGCTGTTAGTTATTCCGCCAGGTAAAATTTCAATCTCATTAATTCTTGAGTTTAGAAAATATGGAATCTCACTGACCATTTTATAGATTCGTCCAATAGTCTCCAACGGGATAGCGGGTTCGATCATAATTTGTTCATGCATTGTATAAATCCCCCATTCAACAAATTATCCTAGTAGCACCTTACACCTAAATAGACTAAAGATTCTAAAACTAAAGATTCTAAATTTTGACTCTAAAAAATTTAAAGACTCTGCGTTAACTATATATTTAAGCGTACCCCGTTGAGATATGTAAGGCTTCTGCCCATGCTTTGAACATTTTGGGATCCTTCCCTAATCATTAGCAAACGTTCTAAGCCAAATCCTATTCCAACCCACGGATCAAAAATTCCCCAATTATCATCCAAGGGATGGGGCCCCATAGCACTTGAACCTAACTCGATCCCTTTAACAACATCTAATTCATCACCATAAACAACGGAGGATTCCATTACCAGCTGGTAATCAGAAATTCCTGCGGTATCCATAACCAACGAAGCGAGCTCTTCCAAACGTTTATGGCGTTGGTCTTCCGGTACACCTAATTCTGCCAGATTGAGCATGGTAAACTCATTTAGATGCACGGAACCTTTGGATTCCTTCCGGTAACAAGTTCCAATTTCAAAGATACGAATTGGTTTTTCCCACAAGCGCTCCAAATCTTTCCACAAGGTGTATAGATTGGGTGCCAACATCGGACGCAAACAGCGCTTCGAATCCAGCCAGAAGACTTGGGAAAAAAGCGGGTGTTCATCAGATACCGACATTTTTGCTAAGGCTGCTTTAGAGATTATGGTTGGGGTTACCACCTGTACAAATCCTTCTTTTGTTAAAGCTTCAACGAGTTTTTGTTCTAGTACGCTTAAAGACGGACGTCTCGTAGTCTCCTTCAATTCCTGCAACTTTTGTTTTCCTTTAACCACCAAAAGATGCTCTTGCTCCTGAAAGGCGCGATCACGATCTTTGTGAGACTCGAAACTCTGCTCCAGTTGTATTTCACTAGCATTTAGTTCTTGTAAACGTTGTTTTTGGATCGATGTCCATGTAATACCCACTCAGCTTCCTCCCTAAAATTATTGGCGAGGAGTACGGGAGTTTCACCCGCCTACGCGGATTTAGAGTCCACGCGATCAATCCGATCTACCCCCCATATTTAGTACTCCAAGAACTCTAATGAAATACAAATAGAAAAACATGCAAGTTCTGTGCCAAAAACCGTTATTTAAACCCAAATTTATTTTTCTTTTTCGTTTAGAGAGCCAGAGTTCTTGGAAGTCTCTCTCTCAACAGTATTCTATCCAGCATCTGCTGGAACAAACAATTTTAGTTGATCATAATTATTGAGTTCATTCCTTATAGCATACCACAATTCAGGGTTTCCACAAAAAAAATCGAGTCACGAAGGACTCTTGTCAGTCATTCGTGACTCGGATGACTTAGAACTCTAGCCAACACTTATCTCTGGTTTCGTTTTCGAACCATGTGGTCAACCTCAAGAACCGAGATTATCCATACGGCTATTCCCCCTGAATATCTGCCAATCACGGATATTTCCGGAGTAGTCAGCTGAAAGGTGATATAGGCAAAGATACACATCCAAAAGACCATTATTAATCCTCTCATGGGCCTTGCTAAAAAGAGATAACCCGAACCCGGAATTAGCAGGGCAGCCATGATTGGTGTATGTTTAGGACAATGAAATCCTTTGCTTTTCATAACTTAGTACCCATGGGGTCTTGGCCAGCGATTAGCACCTGCTTGGAGAAAAGCCTTAGTATCGACAAATTTATAGCGATGCAGAGTAAACCACAAAGAAGCCAGGAAATAAAATAGTAAGCCTGCCAGAACGTTAACCCAATAGCCAAAATACATCCCGCCTAAGGTTGCTAAGGTCAAAATCACTAGAATCACAGCAGGAATTGGATGCCAAGGAGCAACATATCCTCGTTCAATGGAACCCATGGGATACATCTTTCTAAATTTAAACATCATGTAACCCATGAATAGATAAACGAGTAAGGCTGAAAGAATTGAAAAGGTAATGACCTGATCCAGTAATCCGGTATAACCAAAAGCCAGGGAAATAGGCAGTAAGAAAAGAATAGCCCGATAGGGAGTTTTATACCTGGGGTGAACCGCCGAAAATGCATCAGGGATTAAGGTATCTCTGGACATTGAAAACCAAGCCCTGCTGGCATCATTAATGCACCCATTAGCACTTGCCATACAAGCTAAAATAGTACCGATAAACATCACAACGATAACCCCGGACATGTTCGTGGATAAAGCTGCTTCATAAAGAGGATAAACAGACTCTCCTAAACTCCCGGCTTCGACAAGACCGGAGCAAACAAACCAAGTCACAGTAGCACCAACCAACAAAGTCACCATGCCAATTAAGGTTCCCATAGGCAGAGACCGGGCTGTTGACCGGCATTCTTCAGCTGCCAGTGCTGTCCCTTCAATGCCAAGATAGAACCAGATTCCAAATTGAAGAGCTGCCAGAACCCCAATCCAGCCGTAGGGCAATCCATTAGTCAGTTGTGACAAATGAAGGATTGTTTGAGAGGGAATGTAGAATTTCGTTGAAAACAAAAGAACGAAAATCGTTACGAAAGCTATGGCAGTAATAAAAAAGTTTAGCGTTAAGGTCGCATAAACTCCCCGGTAGTTGAGATAAGTTAATAATAATAACGTCAAAATCACAAAAGGCAAACTCTGAATCTCCGGATTAATGGACTCTAAAATAGCTCCAACAACCAGGGCATCTGCGGCCTCGAGCATGACATACTCAAAAACTAACATAAGTCCGATATTAAAAGCTGCCAATGGCCCCAGCAAGTATTTTGCCATGGCATATTGACCGCCGGCTTCCGGAATAACTGAACCAATCTCTGTATTAATCATAACAAGGGATATATAGAGAATGCCGATGATCCAACAGGCAATAATTGCCCCCAGTGAACCTCCTTTAGCAACTGTAAAATTCCAACCCATAAATTCTCCGACTAGGACAATACCAACACCCAATGCCCAAATATGCATTGGCCCAAGTACTTTAGAAAGATGCTGCTCCTGAACACTCGCTGAATCACTCAAGACTTGCCTCCTCCTTTGCGATTCATTTCAACCCGTATAAAATCTTGTGCCATGGCTAGAAACAAGACTGCGCATAATCCCCAAGCAACCCAGTTCATTAATCCCCATATACTCACGATTATTTCCTCCATCCTGGAATTTGCTTTTAGCTTGCTTTTTTATTGGATTTATCGTACAAAAAGCTGATCATGGCTTTAAGTTCCTTGTTGGAACTTGAAAACACATAGAATAAATAAATACCTAAAGCCAAAAAAAGAACGAGAAAAATCGGTAAATTGAAAGAATAGTCCATTCCTCCTGCTGAGCCTGAACCCACTAATACTTTACCTCTCATCAACATTGTCGAGAGAAGTATTACAAAACAAAGCAACATGATAAACAGGACATCAAATACTTCCATCAACGGACTATTGACAGGTTTTTTCTGCTTATCTGTTTTCAATATTCATTCTCCCTTCTTCACCAACCATAAATGCTTAATATACCGAATCCTTCCCTTAATGGTCAAGCTTTTATGGACGTGTTCCGCAATTCTTCGCTGTATAAAGCATGACAGTTTTTCTTCAGGTGAACTAAGACTGCAACCAAAGCACTGGTTACAAAAATTCCGGCAACAATCCCAGCTCCTAAAGCAACATCTCTCGTGATTTCAGTAAGAGCTAAACTCGATACATTCATCAACACAAACACTAATACAGCCCAAACAAACAGGATAAAGGTAATAACTAACCCGGTATCTTGTCTGTACAACTTATTTATGGTTTTCCTATCGAACTCCACTCATTTTCACCTCACAACTTAAAAATGAAATATCTATTCATAATTCCGAATAATGCAATTATCATGCCAAATAGTTGTTTAACAAGTATCGAATGGAGCCTTACTCACCCGGCTCCCCCAACCCCTTCTATTTCTCCATAAAATAGGCCGTTGGTGATCATCATCCATGTAAATACTTTATGACTTTACTTTGAATCTTTCCGAAAATTCAATACAAAAAGACTTAAAAATACTTGCTTAAGTCATTAATAACTTATTGCAAATCAAAAAGCCACCGCATAGGTGTGTGGCTTTTGATGGAATCAACTGTTAATAATCGTGCCGCCATTAATGTGCAGCATTTGCCCTGACATATACGAGGAATCAGCAGAGGCCAGAAAAACGTAGGCCGGTGCCAGCTCTTTGGGCTGCCCAGCTCTCAGCATCGGAGTTGTGCTGCCAAAGGTTGCCACGTAGTCAGCCTGAAAAGAAGCCGGTATGAGCGGCGTCCAGATTGGTCCAGGAGCTACACCATTCACTCTAATCCCTAATTTGCTGAGTGACTCCGACAAAGAACGGTTGAAGGAAACAACTGCACCCTTACTGGCTGAGTAATCAATAAGTTGATCATGCCCTTCATAGGCTGTAATAGAAGCCGTATTAATAATTACACCCCCCGATTTTAAGTGAGGCAGAGATGCTTTGGTAAGATAAAAATAACCAAACACATTAGTACGAAAGGTCCTTTCCAATTGCTCACCGGTAATGTCCAGCAAACTGTTCTGAGGATGCTGCTCTCCCGCATTGTTGACTAAGATATCAAGTTTGCCGAGGGTCTTTATAGTTTGGTCCACCGCTTGCTTACAGAAGAGTTCATCACCGATGTCACCTGCTATAACCAAACAGCGTTGACCTATTCGTTCAACACGTGCTTTTGTCTCATTTGCATCATCATGTTCATTCAAGTATAGGATTACGATATCCGCCCCTTCTTTTGCGTAAGCAATGGATACTGCTCGTCCGATACCGCTGTCACCTCCCGAGATAATCGCAACTTTTCCTTTAAGCTTGTTATTCCCCACATAGTTCTCGTCTTCAGCAATAGGCCAGGGATTCATTACGGATTCTATTCCGGGCTGTTGCTCCTGGTGTTGAGCGGGAAAGGTTGGTTGAGGTACTTTCACCATTCTAACTTCCTCCTCAATTAAAGTTTCACTTTATTAAAATGCCTATTTTTATCAGTTAATAATCGTCCCTGAATCCTTCTCCCCTCTAATTTTTTCTTTTCAGGGAACAATTGATTCATTTTGCATTTTGTATAACGGAGTTTTTTATTTAAAATGTATTGACATCCGAATATTTCTCGTATATTTTAATAATAAAGTAAATTACCAAGAGACAATTAACCTTTTGTTAAATTATTTCAGTTAGTTTTAGAGCAATGACGCTCTTTCGGTTTAGGCAAGTGCCTAGTCCCGAAAGAGCTTCTTTTTTTAGAGCAATGGCGCTCTTTCGGTTCAGGCAAGTGCCTAGTCCCGAAAGAGCTTCTTTTTTTAGAGCAACGACGCTCTTTCGGGAATTAGTATCAGCTAACCAAAGAAACGCTCTAATTATTGCTTTTCAATTGCCTAAATCTTAATAGTTTTCTTTAGCAAAAAATTAGTATTGAGGTGTTTTCAATGAATTCTACAAAACTGTCAGGTCAAGTAATCTATTTAAGTAATTTCCGCAGGAATAATTCTAAAAGTTCCTTAATAACAATGACACCCTTAGGAACAATCATAAATCTTTACAAAAAACTAATTTATACTGCCAAACTGCTAGCGAATTCGCGCAGAAAATTTTATGATTATAAATTTTAATCACTGAGGTATCCTGTAAAACTTGATACACTTAGCTTCGGATGGTAGATTTTTCTACTGATAGCTAAAGCTTTTTGGAACCACCTGCCTAGCAGGTGGTTTTTGTTTAGACAAGAAGAGTATTCTTGCTTAATCAGCAAAAATACTCTTCAGATTTTCTTATTGTAATTGCAATAAATTTCATTATGCTATTTTTGTAATAATAGACTATACGATACCGGTTTTTAGTTTTACCGAGCTCATGCAATCTCTACACGCTTCAGATATCAAATAAATCATTTCATCATCAACTTAATTGTTGGGTTATGTGGTGTGAGATCTGCCGGAATCATCACATTTCAAATGTTTCAATAATTTCCTTCAATGCACGAGCAAATTCAATGCAAGCTCCTTCCAGATCTTCTTCCGGCATAGAATCAAACCCAAAGAGGAAGATGTTTTCCGGTGCTTTTTCCTGGTTCCGCCAATAGTCTTTCGTCCCATAAATTCCAAAGCCTTTAGATCTCATCTTCGTGATCAGGCCTTCTTGACTCGAGCATCTCGGTATTTGTATCAAGGTATGAGAACCTGCCGGCACCGGGAAAATTTTAACGACATCTGCAAGATGTTCTTTTATCACTTTGTTAAATATTCCGTACTTTCTTCTGTTTGACAGCGACATCTTGCGTACATGTCTTTCGAGATGCCCATCTCTGATAAAATACGCCAGTGCCTTCTGATTATAAGTCGGAAGCGCCGAATAATAATACTTGTATTTATCTTCATATATTTCCATAAGTTTGTATGGAAGAACAAAATACGCACACCGAAGAGACGGAGAGAGGACCTTCGATAATGTGCTCAAATAAATCACATTCTCCCCAGTGCTCAAAGACTGAATTGAGGGAAGAGGTTTTTCTCCATATAGAAACTCATTGTCATAATCATTTTCAATAATATAGGCCCGGTTCTTTTGCGCCCATTCCAAAATCTGCAAACGTTTTGGCAAGGATGTCGTGACTCCGGTAGGAAATTGATGGGATGGCGTTAAGTAAAGCAACTGACACATGGAGTTTTCCAGGTCATCAATATCGATCCCTTGATCGGTCATGGAAAGCTCTTTGATGGAATATCCTTTATTCGTAACTATTCTTTGCATTCCAATAAAGCTGGGGTCTTCCACACCAATCGTATGTACATTCTCCTGCAATATTTCGGAAATAATATCCATGGCATATTGTGTGCCTGCGGAAATGATAATTTGCTCCCAACTGCATTTTACCCCCCGGCTGTTATTGATATAATCGCACAGACTTTTTCGTAATTCTACATTTCCTTTGTTGCACTCATAGGCGATTTTCGTGGAAGAGGATTCCTCCAACATTGCGTACTGCATATACTTTCTCCACTTGGTCCATGGAAAAATACTTGACTCGATGCTCTCATAATTGAAATCATACTTCAGGGGAACAATAGACTCCCGTACTGCTTCTTTTAGTCCCTTTCTATTTATCACACTCGATCCCGGTAAAGTTAACAAGTTCTCCACATAATAGCCGCTTCCCTGAACCGACCGGATATATCCTTCCGCCAGTAGCTGCTGATATGCCCTGCTCACGGTATTGATGCTGATGTGCAGTTCTTCCGACAATACCCGAATCGGCTTTAGACCGTCGTTTGTTTTGAGATCACCTTGGATAATACTCTGCCGTAAAGCCTCAAATAGTTGTTCATACAAAAACGGTCCGTTTTTATCCAGCAAGAGCATGGAAATCCCCCCTCTTTCCAATTCTAGATATAAATCCTGTAATCATCATGATCATGTAGCATATCACTGAAAAAAACTAATCATATACTTGACGATGCGGAGGATTTCTTATTATGTTAGAAAAAATGACGCTCTTCAGGGATAGGCTAACCTACCCTCGAAGAGCGCCGTTGCTCAGAGAAAAAAAGTCGCTCTTCAGGGAATAGGCTAACCTACCCTTGAAGAGCGCCGTTGCTCAAAGAAAACATCTTTCGCATAAGTCATTCATAAAGCTGTGATGTTTTTCTTGAATTAACTTGCCCCTATGATATATGAGGATTTTTCACCTGTCAATAGTTTTGAACTATTGAATATTGTATTTTGCCTGACAATAGATACAGGCTTTTCCTGAGGATGAGCAGTTCTCGCAAGTATTTCCTAGGAAGTTTTGTTTGCTGTTTGTGACCAGAAAGAACCCGGCATAACTCTTTGTGGGCGACATAAAACCACTGTCGAGCAATTTTAAACAGATTTTCTCGCCATCTAATATGGCAAAAAATTGCTCCAACTGTGAAATATCCATACCGTAAAGTCCCGGTCCAAAATTATTTGAAACATACCTGCCTGTATTGCAACTTAATCCCTGCAAATATTGTCTTAATATTTCCTGCCCGGCGTCCATGTAGGCATTTTGCCACATATCATAGTAAACTTGATTCAGGATACTGGCTTCGCTCACATTTAGTTCTCCCACGGTTAACAGGTAGATGTATATTCCCTCAATTTCCTCGGTGGGAATCTGAGCAAGAGCATTGCAAGTAAACAGTTTTCCGTCCAGCAGCATATTTATTCCATCAGCACAAGTTTTTTCGTATTCTGAAATCAGGGCCTTGATTTCCAGCTGATGGTACACATCCTCCAAGCTTCTTAATGATCTTTCTATTCTTTTCTGGGGTACAGGTTTTCCTCTGTTATACCCGCACATGTCTCTAAAGTTCTTTTCCGCAAGTTCCTTGCCCTGATCCTTATCTAAACGAATTATATGATTTTTCATACCTACCCTCTCCTTAAAAAAAAATATAGGTATCTGCAAGTGTTAAACATACTTCACTGAGACATACCTAATGTTTAGCACTTGCAGATACCTACATACCGTAAAACCATTATGCGGAAATCGTTATCTGCCAACAGTCCGCAGATCGAGCTTACGAACCCCCTGAGTCAATAAGCGTAAAACCCACAGACTGCCGACAGATTAATACAGTAATAGTATTTACGCCTGATTGAAATTAGTCATTCCAATATGTCAGGCCTAAATCAGTCATAATTTTAACAGCTTCATCGTAAACCTGGATATATTCCTCCGAAGGAACCAGTTTCTTTACATCATAGCATTCCTGGAAGGTTTTCCCTGCAGGCGCCGTTTTATAATCTTTTTCATACATGGAAACTAGTTTGTCCAACAGAATGTTTACTTCATGAAGATCCATTCCCGCAACTGCATGTGCTACTTCACCCATGAAACGGGCTTCCATAGCTGTAAAGAGGTCGGTGACGACACCTTTGCCGGAAGCGACACCAGACAAGATCTCTCGTCCGCTGGCTGTATCCGTAATAGCCTGAGCTGCCGTTTCCAGTAAGCACATGACTGTGCAGGGACCTGCTAAAGTGTAATACTGATTTCCCAAAATCAGATGGGTATTCTCTTCAATGGCACGAGCTGCGTGACCTGCAACGGCAAGAGCCTCTCTCGTCGTTGTTATGCCCCAGCGCACGTGCACCGGCCCATCCAGATGCCAGGTGGCCTGTAACATTACAAAAGAGTTTAAAGTTGTTGCGACATCAACGATTGTGGTCTCTTCCAGGCCACCTGCGTATCCGCCGTAGATAGGCATCTGTTCTACCATTACGTTTACACCAGCTGTAGCGTAATGTGCTCCTACAACCAACGCACCTACGTCGATTTTGAGCTCATTCAGCTGAGAAACCTCATGTGAATCAGATGGCCTCATGCCGCCTTCAAAGTCAGCAGATATAACCCCTGCGGCACTTAATGATGTTTCATTCCCCTATAATCCCATGCCTTTGCGTCCGGCTCTGACCTGTGCCTCGCGCACTTGTAAAGCCTCTGAACGCACAGCCATTATCTCCCACGGTGAACCGGGCACCGGGTCCTTACCCATGACAGTCTGCAACACACCGTCAACAATGGTATTTATGATCAGTTCTTGTGCATATGACTGGTGGATTGGCAGGAACATTTCCTCAGAACAGGGAGAACCCGTTGGGCCGCCTTGAATAACGGGAGCTTTCGGCGAATCATAACTCCTGGGCACCACATTGATAGCCTCTCTGCCTTCACCGTAGGTAAAATGGTCCGGTGCGGCTTTAATAGCATGCAGCACCTCATCCTTTGTGTACTTGATTACCCGTCCGGTATCCATGCAGTAAATCCCGCACTCAACCAGCATCTCCAAACCTGCATTAAACAGTTTGTCGATAAGCTCTTTGTCCTCCGGAATAATTGTTTTTTTGTCCATTTTTATTCCGTATTTTTCCTTTAATTTTCGGGCGGTCTGTGGTATTAATTTAAAATCCCATTCTTTTTCTTCCATTTTGGGTCCGGTCTTTGCCCGATCATATACGTCAAACACCGTAACGTTTTTCCCTATTGCCTTCATTAGTTATGCTGCACCTCTTTTCTTTGCAATCAGGTCTTTGGCCACTGCAACGACATCTGCAGCCGAATCGGTGTAACCGTCTGCTCCGATTTCACTAACCCACTTTGCTGATACAGGAGCGCCTCCAAACATGACGATGTATTTATCACGAATTCCGTCTTCCTTGAGAAGATTGATGATATCCTTCATGGACGCCATTGTTGTCGTCATAAGGGCGGAACCGCAGATAAGATCCACGCCGTATTCTTCTGCCTTTTCAATAACTAACGGAACCGGCACGTCACGTCCCAGGTCAAATACTTCAAAGTTGTTCGCTGAAAACATAGTGCTGACTATGTTCTTGCCAATATCGTGAATATCTCCCTGGACTGTGTGAATAATGACTTTACCAAAAGAAGTCTTATGTTTCTCCTCGTCAGACAGTTTACTGGTCAAGATACCGACTGCGATTTCGAAGGCCTCGGAAGCCATCATCAAATCAGGAACAAAAGCCTCGCCTTCATCGAACAAGTCACTCATAACCGCCATGCCTTTGGCAAGGCCCGAGCTAATACACTCAACCGGATCAAGGCCTGCTTCAAGTGCTTCATTAGCTGCTTCTTCTGCTAAATCGCTATCCATTTCCACAATCGATTGTTTGAGTTTAGCATAAATCTCTTCGCTCAAGTGTGTTTCTCCTCCTTTTGTAGAATTTTCTTCTGCTGCCTAGAATACTGACTCGTTACAACAAGCTAAGGATATGATTGATTTGACAGACAATAAAAAAAGAGTCATAAGTATTTGCGACTCCATTGTCCCTTATCACTTCGTCCTGTCTGTCTTATGCGCCAAATCATATGCAAATTATAGGATACCGTTCCTTTGCTTCAAAGATACAATTTAGGAATTTTTTCGGGATACAATTTCAGCGCCGAAGAAATTGTATCCTGAAAATCCTTTCAAATTGTTGCTTCACAAATCTTAGACCATGATTTACACTTTCGTTAATATCTTTAAAGATACACATCACAGCAAAGACAAAGACAAAGGCAAAGACGCTGCACCATCTTATTGGAAGCGTCTCTTTGTATACAAAAACCCTGCATTAGATGCAGGGTTCGGTGATGAATGTTCAGTTCAATACGTCAGGAGGATACAAAAATGGGTAAAGAATTGCTAATGAAGGTGTTGAATCACGAGGATACTAACGGACAGCTTCCCTGGATTCCTTTCGCGGGTGTCCACGCAGGAAAGCTAAAGGGTTATTCAGGAAGAGAAATCTTAACTGATTCCGCCAAATTGATCGAATGTCTGCGGGAAGTACACAAGCTATATCAACCGGACGGTATGCCAATTACATTTGACTTG
The DNA here is from genome assembly GCF_000235605.1 of Desulfosporosinus orientis DSM 765. GTDB lineage: Bacteria > Bacillota > Desulfitobacteriia > Desulfitobacteriales > Desulfitobacteriaceae > Desulfosporosinus > Desulfosporosinus orientis. The sequence goes on along the minus strand of NC_016584.1, from coordinate 1,693,921 downwards.
CAGCTGGAAGCCGAAATTCTTGGTTGTGAGCTTATGTGGGCTGATTACAATCCCCCCTCTGTTGTGTCTCACCTGTTCGACAAAGAAAAAGGGATTCCCTGCAAATGCAAATTTCCGACTCCGGAATCCGGACGAATACCCATTGTTTTGGAAGCAATGCGCGTGATGAAAGAAGAAATTGGCGATGATACCGCGCTTTACGGGCTGATCTGCGGACCATTAACACTCGCCTCCCATCTTCGCGGAAGCGACTTTTTTAAAGATATGAGAAAAGATCCTGATTACGTCGTACAGCTCACGTCCTTTTGTGCCGAGTATGCTCAGAAAATGGCCGACTTATATATTGATGCCGGCATGGATGTGATCGCCGTCGTTGACCCATTGGTCAGCCAGATTTCCCCGAAGACATTTGCAAATCTGCTCCACGAGCCCTTCAAAGCCGTCTTTGATTATATCCGGCTGAAAGGCGTAAAGTCTTCCTTTTTTGTCTGCGGCAATGCCTCTTATCAAATAAAAGTGATGTGTGATACCCATCCGGATTCCATTGCAGTGGACGAAAACGTAGATATGGTTGCCGCCAAAGCAATTACCGATCAGTATAACATTGCGCTGAGTGGTAACATTCCCCTTACAACCACAATGCTTTTCGGTACCCAACAAGATAATATAAAGGGCGTTCTGGACTTGATGGACAGCCTCAGCAACAAACAGAACCTCATAATCAGTCCCGGGTGTGATATGCCCTATGATGTGCCTTTAGAAAACACAGTTGCCTGTGCTTTGGCTGTCCATCATCCTGAAGACGCCCGTGCCATGGTTGTCGACTATTCCGCAAGCGGCTTTGACGATATTGAAATCGAGATTCCCAATTACTCAGCCATGGATAAAGTATATATCGAACTGTTTACACTGGATCCTGAACAATGTGCCGCTTGCACCTATATGGTGAAAAGTGTCACCGACATTTATGATGAGATTAAAGATATGGCTGACTACGTTGTATATAAGTACTTTATCAAAGAGGACATTGCCAGAACCGCAAAAATGGGACTGAAAAATCTTCCCACTATGTGCGTTGACGGGGAAAGTGTGTACATTTCCATCATTCCCGACCGAGATGAATTGATCGCCGAGATAACCAAACGCTACAATGCAAAGCACAACAAATAAGAATGTACCGATTTAATATCAGAGATGGAAAGAATGATGCTTTATGACACAGCTGATCCTGCTTACAGGCTTTCTAGGTACGGGAAAAACCACGCTTATGGAGCGCTTGCTTCATTACTATGAGGACAGCCCTGTGGGGGTTATTGTCAACGAATTCGGTGAAATCAATATCGATGCCCGTTTGCTGGAAGATGACGGAATTATTATGCGTGAGTTATCCAACGGCTCAATATTCTGTTCCTGCATCAAAGAGAATTTCATCAAGGCTCTTATCGATATGTCGTCCCAAAACTTCGAATATCTGTTTATCGAAGCATCCGGACTGGCTGATCCTGGTAACATGCAGCAGATTCTGCAGACAATCGACCAATACACCGTTCATCCGTACCACTATTCAGGTTCTATATGTGTTTTAGACGGCGAAGCTTTTCTCGAATTGAACGATCTTCTTCCGGCAGTAAGGAACCAGTTGACCCATGCGGGGGTTGTTCTTGTAAATAAAGAAGATTTGATTTCTCCCGCAATTAAGGACGAAATCCAGACCGAAGTACGGAACGCCAATATCCATGCCCCTATATATTTTACCAGTTACTGCAATATGGATATCAATACATTAGTCATGAATTTGCAGCCATCAAAATCGGCGGGCAAAGACAGCACCAATACACCGGAAAACAGGCCGCAGACATATATCGTCAAGGTTCTGCCCTCTGTTACAATGAAAGAACTTCAGGGTTTTCTGAATTTCGTTGCGCCCTATACTTATCGTATGAAAGGTTTTGTAACTGTGGGAGATACCAATTATTCTGTGAGCTGTGTGCGCTCTCATATGATGATCATGCCATGGACCAGTGATATTCCAGCTTCCGAAATAGTACTTATTTCCGCTGTTGGGATAGGCTTGACTGGGGCCATAGCTGACGCGATAAACATGAATGCTCACAAATCAATAAAGCTATAATAAAAATATGCCTATGCATCGCCCACTAGGGGCGGTTCGGATCATAAGTCCGAATTTCTCATGACACCCTATCGTTCTTGACACCCTGGCTGAGACTTGGGCTCTCAAGACTCGGAGGCAGGTGAACATTGTCACCTGCCTCCATCTTTATAGTAATCACCCCATGAAGCAACTAATTAATAATATTGTAAATATATTTGCTGATTTAAGTAAAATGTATATACTATAAGGCCAAAGTGATAGTCCCTTAGGACGTTCTGCAATTATAGATGGCCGACTACTATAAAAAAAGATGGCTCTGTAGATACAGAAACCATCTGGATCAATAAGCCATAAGATTTAGCTCACTCATGGACAAACGGTTATTCCCCGTCCCCAAAGACAATCTCCGCAAGCCGGAGAGTGACCTAAGCAATCCATATCTGCCCGAAGAACCATGTCGCACCCTTCAACCCACTGACAATCAGGACAAGAAGCATATTCTCCGTGCAGAACATTGTAACGATAACTCATGAATTCAGGAGAAGTCCAGATTTTTAGCAAAGATTGCTCTCTGAGTGAACCAAAACTGTGAGCGTCAATCTGCTTATACCTTCCGAAGACATACTCTGGATAGGAATGTAAAAACCGATAACAGGGAGAAACTTGACCATCCCAGCGTACAATAGCGCTTTGAGTTTCCACAAACTTACAATATCGTTCTGTTTTTAACTCGCTTTTAGGTAAAATTACTTCCACACCTTTTGCCAATCCCAATAAAAAAGCTGTTTGGAAGCTTCGCTCATACTCAGGAAGCATAGGGTGATAAAGGGTTTCCGCCTTCAACTCTTCGCGCATAGGCAGAATATGGGAAACGAGGATTCGATTTACTCCCAGTTGTCCCGCCTGGCGCACGGTTTCGTGCAAATATGGAAGAGTGCTTTTCATAGCTACGAATTCCCAAATGATCTCAGGTCTCCCCATAACCCTCTGTTTAGCTATCTGACGTGTGCTCTCCAAGAGGCCTTGTACATTTTCATGCCGGATGGCAGCAAACGTCTGTACATCAGTTGAATCTACTGACAAGGCGATTCGAGCTACACCACGCGAAAGCAAAAATTCAATCATATTCTCGTTCAACGTAGTCCCGTTCGTGGTTACGGTAATTTCATACCTTGGTGCGAATAGCTCCACAGCTTGACGAAAATTATCTGCAATCGTGGGTTCACCGATTCCTCCCAGAATCACTTCCTTAAGATCAGGAAAAACAGCTGTCTCACCTGCGATAGAACTTATAATCTCTGTCGACATATCACCCAGAGGTTCGTGCCATCTCTGACGGTAACACATTTCACAAGACAAATTGCAGCGATTGGTCAACTCCAGGTAAAGGCGTTCTATCGAAGGGGAAGGATGAAAAACTAATTCAACGATATCTTTCATATCAAGCTAATCTCCTCTCGGTTATAACTTATTGATATATATAACTGTTAAAAGTATCGCCGCTGAGGGCTGCTTATAATAATAGCACAACAAAGCCTTGAAATTCTATTAATACTCTTAAACTCACACTTCTTTGCCAGACCTTCGAAGTATTAAATATAACCCCCACATAATAGATATATCAAACTAAGCAACCACCAAAAAGGATCGAGAGACTATCTCGTTCCTTTTTGAATCCTAAAATAGGACCTTTACATATCATTTCAATGTGATATCATATTAGTATCAAATTAATCTCAAGGAGGAATCATCATGGTTGAAAAGAAAGCATGGGCCATCAACGGTTATCTGGGCATTATTCTTATTCTGGCCTTGTTTATTGGCGGAATAGCCTTAGTAATCCAGAAAATCCTCGTGGGCATCCCTCTGATACTTTTGGCGATTATCTTAGCCACTGGCGTTTTGGTGGTTCAGCCCAATAAATCCTATGCCCTCGTCTTTTTCGGCAGCTATCTGGGTACAGTCCGGGAACCCGGCCTTTGGTTAAGCGTCCCTCTTGCCATACGCAAAGGTGTCTCCTTGCGAGTTCGCAACTTCAACAGCAAAACTCTCAAAGTTAACGATATTGAAGGCAATCCCGTGGAAATTGCAGCGGTCATCGTTTTTCGGGTCATTGATACTGCCAAAGCTATTTTTGATGTTGAAAAATACGAGGAATTTGTAGAAATTCAAAGTGAAACCGCTTTGCGTCATATTGCCACACGTTATGCCTACGATGATTTTGAGGGTAAAGGCTTTTCCCTGCGGGGGAATCCTGATGAAGTATCCAATGAATTAATGAATGAACTTCAGCAGCGTCTGGATCTGGCCGGAGTTGAAATATCTGAAGCCCGCCTCACCCATTTAGCCTATGCAACGGAAATCGCAGGAGCCATGCTGCAGCGGCAGCAAGCCTCCGCTATTCTTTCAGCCCGGCAAATCATCGTTGAAGGGGCTGTCGGAATGGTTCAGATGGCTATTGCCCGCATCGAAAACGACGGCGTCGTAGACCTTGATGAAGAACGTAAGGCCGCTATGATTAATAATCTGCTGGTTTCTATTGTTTCTGAACGAGCAACTCAACCTGTCATTAATGCAGGGACAATGTATTAGTTTTGGGATGTGGTCATGATGGCAGCGAAAAAACAGTTTCCCTTACGACTTGACCCCAAACTTTATGCCTCTTTAGAACGCTGGGCGGCTGATGAATTTCGCAGTGTTAATGCTCATATTGAGTTTTTGCTTCGAGATGCACTGCGGCGCAGCGGCCGGTTAAATGAGCGGGATGAGTCTGATCATAGGCCGAAAGATTAACCCAAAATAGAGGATATTAGAGGGTTCCCCCCTCAATATCCTCTATTTTTTCTCTGGTCATTTCTTTATCTTTTAGGAAAACCTGGAATCGAGACGTTTGATGTTATTCCACGACGTAGGATTAGGAGAAGTTAGGTATGTGCAATCTTTAATTATAATCCAAATATTTATTTCTATTCTGTAGATACCTTTTTCTTATACAAACCGTACATGAACAGTGCAGCTATTAACGCCATAATTGAACCAAAGTAAAAAGGAGCTTTGCTATCTACTTTGTCATACAAAACCCCTGCAATCAGACTCGCCGGAAGAAGGGTCATGCCCACGAGGGAGTTATAAATTCCGAGGCCTGTACCTCTTTTCTTTTTATCAATAAGGTCGGAAACCAACGCCTTCTGAACCCCATCCGTTGCCGCACTATATAGCCCATAAAGTGCAAAAAGTAAAATAACGACGATTTTATCATGAGTTCTGCCAAAACCAAAATAAATGATGGAGTAAAGAAGGTAGCCAAAGATAATCAGCCGTTCGCGGCCAAACTTATCTGAAAGCATACCGGCTGGGACTGCAAAAGCCACAGAAACTATGTTGAATATTAGATACACCAAGGGAATAAATAAGGCTTTGATACCGACATCATTGGCTTTCACTAAAAGAAGGGCATCGGTTGAGTTCCCTAACGTAAAAATAAAAACAATGGCAAGAAATAAATAATACCGTTTGGGGAAATCCCTCCAGTTAATCTTTCCGGGGAGTTCATCTTTAGTCTTTTTGGCTTCTTTCACGAAGATGATAATGGCTAGGAGTCCAAGTGTTGCAGGAATTACTGATATCAAGAAAACCTTACGGTAATCATTTGGGAAAACGATTAAAATGACAAAGGCGAGTAAGGGACCAATGATGGCTCCGCTGTTATCCATTGCTTTATGAAAGCCAAAACTCTTCCCTTTAGCCTTTTCGTTTGAAGAGCCTGCAATCAGACTATCCCTCGGAGCAGTGCGAATACCTTTGCCAACCCTTTCAATGAATCGAATGATCAGTGCTTGCAACGGAGATGTTACGCCTGAAAACAAGGGAGATAACATAGTGGTCATGGCATAACCAACAATCATGAAAGGTTTATTCCGACCTATTTTATCACTCCACCAGCCCGACAAGGCTTTAAGAATTGAAGCTGTACTCTCAGCGATTCCTTCAATTAATGAGAGTTCCGTTTTCGTTGCCCCTATGGAAATTAAGAATAACGGCAAAACCGCATAGATCATTTTAGTCGTAGTGTCTGTTAAAAAGCTTGTAAGTCCAGTAAAGAATATGTTCCATTCTAAGCCAAGAATCTTTTTCTGTTCTTTAAAGGCAGTCATAGTTTTCCCCACCCAATTATTATTTTACTATTTTTTTCTGTATTTTTTACACTTTACCTTATTTCCTTCGCACAATTTCCTTGTACTTAACGAAAGAAAACTTTATGACTGTATAAAGCCAGTTCCCCAAACGTTTAAGGAAGGACCACCACTTCTTACGGTAAATCCAAAGAACCCAGCCCACAACTAATAAGATGAATACCAATATAGCTAACACAAGTGTTTGATACTCTTTATAGATCGAATTGGCAAACATGACTCCGGCTGCCCAATAGCGGTCGATGATTTGATTGGGCGGGGAGGGCAGTTCTACAATTTCAAGGTAATTTTCCTTATTCGTAATATGAGCACGAATATAATGATAAAAGCTATTTTGGGTAAGCAGCTCCGCTCCTGCTCCTCCGGTAATCACATAACGAACATTATCTTTTACAAAGCTGTAGAAGCTATGAATATGAGAAAGATACACCGTATCTACTTTATACTTGGTCATTAGTCCTTCAAACTTCTTCGCTTCTTCTTTGTCATTAAAGGCATGGTCAATATCACTTGTGCCACTTAACTTATTCATTTCTTTTTGAATCAAACCTGTTTCTTGGTTCGGGGCTAAGTTTGGGTAAGGATTAGGGGTAACTTTAGCCCTTGGATCAGTAGGTGGTATATGAGACACAACAAAAATACGCTTCCCTTGTGCATGTTGAAGGTCGCTTTCAAGCCATTGATACTGTTCTTCAGGTATAGCTGTTTTTTCTGACCAGCCTCTTGAACTATCTAAAAAGATAAAATGGTTGTTAAAGTAATCAAAGGAATAGTAAGGGGGGCCAAAAAGCATGGTGTAAATCCCCCGGCCATTTTCACGAATATCATGGTTTCCAAGTGTTGTAAAAAGAGGAACTTGAAGCTTAGAAACAGTTTCATAGAAAAGCCGATACCTGTTCGGCTCTCCGCCATAGACTAAATCTCCATTATCAATGACAAAAGCGGGGCTGATTCCGTTAATTTGGTCAATGATCTGTGAAAATGTGCCATAACCATTGCGATTATCTCCAAGAATGACAACCTCAGGATTGTCATCAGGTATAAGCTCGACCTTGATATTCTTCACTTGATTATGCTTAACAGCCACTGCCAGTGAAACAGTATGGGGATCAATAGCTTCAAGATTAGTTATGTCACTTCCAAATTTAATTTTGGAAGGGCTAATATTTTCTAACCTCAAATTGACGGTTGTATCACTTGAACTTTTAATGGTGATTGACGGTGTGGGTGAGAGGGCACGCAAAAGTAAGCTCTCCGTTTTGTTGTTCTCAACCAGTTTTCCTTTTACAAAACCGCCTTGAATGCTAACTGACGTTCCCTTCCAATCATAGGTTGATGTTGAGGAGTAGGGGTCGAAGGATAACGGTAAAGGGGTAAACCCTTCTTGAACCCTGAAATTCTTATAGCTATGTAAGATAAAAGTAATTGCAGCTGCCAATGATAGCAGAAGCAAAATTAAAACCAGCCATTTTCGACGCAAGATAACCCAAACCTTTCTAAACTAATCTATTTGTTAACATATATTATTAAGAGTTCATCGAATAGATTTCTTAGAAATAGGGTCGAGACCTTTTCAAGGTCATCGACACCTATTTTTGTTTCTATCGTATGATATTACCAAAATGAGTTAATGATGTAAAATCTGTTCTTAACCTCTAGCTTGATGTTCCTTTAAACCGAATCTAAAGAGATGTAATGCAAAATTAGTTAACGGTTTAAAGAAGTGTTCAAATTTCCACATCACTTTTCCACTGATAAGACCAATAACAACCCCTGCCAATACATCGGTTGGCCAATGAATTCCTACATAAACCCGGGCTATTGCTACTAAAATAGCGAGGACTGTAAAGCTGCGGCTTACCCAACGTTGAGCTTTACTCCATGATCCAGCGGCAAACCCAAAACTTCCTGCGGTATGGTCACTGGGAAAAGAGGCATCAACCGAATGGGGGATGAGTTGAGTAAATGCACCTTTAGGAAGTGTTACAAAGGGTCTGGGCCTAAACCAAACATGTGTTATCAAAACGTTAATAACCAGTGCCAAAATACCGGAGAAACCCATAATCACTAAGGCATGTCGTTGCTCAATGTTGGGTTTTGGCAAGATAAACCAAGCGACTACAAACATAATAGCATAAAGCTCCAGGGCATACTGAGCAAAAAAGGCCATGATTAAGTCTAGGGCATAGAAATGACCCGCCCACTGATTCAAAAAATGGTAGCCTGCTAAGTCAAACGTGTTCAATTATAGTTCCTCCCATGTGTGTGATTTGATTGATATGGTTTAGTTCGACTATCGTACACTAAAAAAGACGAGAAAAAAGATTTAAAAGTTCACGAACTTTTAAATCTTTTTTCTCGTCTTTTAACTATAGAAGTTCCATCGTTTTTGATATTGTTATCATTGATGCAGGTCTTATCGGCATTGCCTATTGGTTATGGAAACACCAAAGAGGCTTGAAGTCTCTATCTGTCTCTGGGTATGCTTGGACCTCCCCTTTTAACCTGTATTGGCCAATTCCAACACTTGAATATTCATAGGATAGAGCGTGCAGAAGAGTAGTTCAAGCGTTTTGGTGTTAAAATAATTGTATTAGGCTATTTCTTCCCGGGATTTCGTCACTTTACCGCTTACTTTGCAGGCATCAGTAAACTTTCCTATCGCCTTTATGCTCTTTTATCAGGAATTGGTGCCAATCTTATGAACCTAACGTTTATTATTTTGGAAAGAACTTTGGGGATACACTGGAAACAGCTTACGCTGATTTTACACTGTTATTTGCTCAGTGGTGGAATTTTATGCAATGATTTACAATGCAAAAGTAAACTGAAGGTTCTGGGCGAGGGGATGGATCAATGCAGTGACCGATTTTGATTTTAACTTAATATCTAAAATACAAACCGGTGATGAACCCTCTTTTACACGTTTGGTCAGAAGTTATACGCCTTACGTCTATCGCACAGCATTCGCCTTAGTCCAGGATGAGCGAGAAGCTGAAGATGTTTCTCAAGAGGTTTTTCTTAAAATTTATCGCTCAGTTAACCAACTTAGCGATCCTCGTGCCTTTCACACTTGGCTCAAAAAGATGATTACGAATACCTGCCTCGACCGCTTAAAAAAACGCCACCCAACCCCAACGACTGATTCCGAATTAGAAACTATAGCACCTGATCTAGGTTCTGATTGGGACGAGAACTTATCGATTCAGGAAGCTCTGCAACAGCTTAGTCACGAATACCGCATAACGATTGTGCTTAGAGAATTGCAAGGGTACAGTTATCAGGAAATCGCTGATATATTGGGAATACCCGTAGGAACGGTAAAATCGAGAATTCATACGGCCAGAACACAACTCGCTCGCTTATTAGCGGATCAAGCATGTACAGAAGGGAGTATTTAATATGGAATGCCGAGAATGTTTGGGAAATATCTCTGCTTTCATAGATGGAGAGTTAGGGGGAGACTTACAGGAACAGATGGAAGCCCATTTGCAAACCTGTGAGGACTGCCAGAGTGTTGCTCATCAATTAAGGAGTTTGAATTCTGGTTTGGTGCAAGCCTATGCTTCTATTCAAGCACCATTGAACCTAGAGGAACGGATTCTTATATCCATTAAAATGGAAAAGAAAAAAGCAAAGCAGCAATTTGCACTAACTGCCTTTGTCCTGGTTCTCCTGTTATGCCCATTTATGCTTTTTTCCTCGTTAGTTTGGCGATTCCTACAAATAATTTATGCAGTGGGTTCACTCCTAGGTCAATTAGAGACTGCATTGATGCGATTTTTCCCTCTAACCTTCAGTTGGGTTATAGGGGGCAGCGCGATCTTGCTTAGCATAGGCGGTATTTTATTAGTAAGGGCTATGCTTAAGGGATTTCACGTTAATGAGGTGCTTTCATGAGAAATAGCTTTAAATTAAGTCTAGAGTTATTGGTTTTGCTCTCACTTCTAATATTTTCTCCTTCTTATGCCTTCGCGAATGAATTACAAACCCAAATTGGAGGAAACCCATTGGTTATCCCTGCCGGTCATTCCACGGAAACTGTTATAACAGCTGATACCGATGCCAGGATCGCCGGAACAGTTACAGAGGCAGTTATTGTCATCAACGGCAATGTTTATCTTGAATCCACAGCTCATGTCGATTTAGTCATCGCTCTGGGAGGACATATCTATAATTCGGCCGTGCAGCCTCCGCAAACAGGAGTCTTTGAATTCAATTTTAACCAATCGTTTATGAATCAACTTTTGCTAGGAATAGCTCTTTTGTTGGGGGGGTGGTTAATTAGATTCATACTCAGTTTAATGGCCATTATTCTCTTAACAGTCTTGGGTTATTTATTAAACAACCGTATTTCAAAAGCGAAAAACATTCTATCAGTTTCATCGTTACGCCTTTTTGGGATAGGGGCAGGGTTAGCTCTGATTATCCTCTGTTTCTTATTTTTACTGATACTTACCGTAATAGGCATCCCTGTAGCGGTTGTACTGTTCCTTCTAAGTTTTGTTGCTGCCATTTTAGGACTTATACCCATCATCGATTATTGGGGAACAAAACTGTTAGCTCCAAAAGTTCAGGATTATCCCGCGTTGACCAAGTGGCTTATTCAAGCTTTACTTTTTGTGGCTTTAGTTAATTTACCTTTAATTGGTTTTGTATTTTTACTTATCACAGGGATTACGGGGTTGGGTCTGCTGGTAACCTATGGTTGGATAGTTATAAAAAGCCGACGACAGAAAATACTAAAATGATCTATTTAAAAGGAGCAATTTATGACTTCAACATTACTTATACATTACATAACTCAATACGGCTATACAGGACTTTATTTTATACTGGGCATTTCAATTCTGGGGATTCCAATACCTGATGAAACTCTGCTCATATTTGTTGGCTTCCTGACCTATTCAGGAAAGCTTAATCCAGTGCTGGCCATCCTTTCGGCAGCTGCAGGAAGCGCAACAGGAATAACAGTCGCTTATTTTTTGGGCACCTTTTTCCAACAGAAAGTATTAACTCACCTAAAGAAACATGCTGGGGCTGCCCGCTTGGAAAAGGTACTGAATTGGTACCATAGACATGGCGGAAAGCTTTTAACAATTGGTTACTTTGTTCCTGGTGTTCGTCACTTATCGGGTTATGTTGCAGGTTTAAGTCGCTTAAGCTATCGTAATTTTGCAATGTTTGCTTATCTGGGGGCAACGTTGTGGACAAGCTCATTCATCATTATAGGACGACTTTTAGGCAGTCAATGGGAAAGCCTCCTGCCGCTTGTCCATCGTTATGCTTTAATCGTCGGGATTATTGCCCTATTTATTGCTGTAGCATTTTATCTTTTGTATCGAAATCACAGCCGTTTGGTTCCATGGTTATATCAACAAATCTCACTTCTCCCTAAGCGCTACCAGTCCCTCGGGCGTCGCCGTTTTATCGCCGTGTTAGGTGGACTAGCTTTTTTAGCCTTGTTCATTATTCTTATGGGTTTAATCCAAGATTTGGTCTTTCATGAGGTCGGTGAATTTGATACTCTCGTAGTGGCTTGGCTCGTTGGAAATTCACCAAACACAGTCATCCAGTTTATGCAAATTGTGAATGCTTTGGGGACTCATCTTGCTGTCTTGATTGTTTTTCTAGTTAGTGTTCCGATTTTACACCTTACAAGGATGCATTGGACCCACGCGATTCCTTTGGTATTAGCATGGGCAGGAGGAACTCTCGTTGACCTTCTTTTTCGTTTGGTCTTCCGTGGTGAACCCATTCATATTTTTGAAAACCTTCTTCCATTCTATGCTCCAACGACCGGTTTCCTTTTAGCGGCCATTACTTTTTATGCTGTGCTGGGGTATATACTGGTCCGAAATCGTTCATTCCTCATTCAGATGCTCATCCTGATTTTTGATCTTATTTTAATCACTTTATTAGCCTTAAGTCCGGTCTATCTGCGTGTTCATGCTCCTAGTGCAATGGTCACTGGGTTAACCGTCAGTGGTTTATTGGCATTGACATGTATGTTTGTTTATGAGTACAAAATTTACAAAGAAGAGGTATAGTTCTTATCTCTCCGGAACCGTATTATTCATTATCCATGTAACATAGAAAAAAGCTGGAACATATCAGTTTGTGTTCCAGCTTCCTCTTTTATAGTTCTATTTTGCTTCAGCAACTCCCAAAGCAAAGGCTTTCTTGTTTAATTCCAGCAGCTTGGCCGGAATTTTTTCTGTCAGGGCATTCTGCCAGGATTCCTCCTGGAAATCCATATACTTGGAAAGGACTCCCATTAAAACGACATTCGTAGCTTTGGCGTTCCCTGCCTCAGTGGCTAATTTTAAGCCATCAAGTTCGAGATAACGCTCAACTCGCCCTTTCAGGTCTTCGAGAATACTGGTGGGATAGGTTTGAGCTCCTGTGAGTACTGTTAAGGGAACTATTTTTTGAGTATTGACAATCAGGACCCCGTCTTTTTTCAGGAAGTGCGCCCAGCGATAGGCTTCCAGCTGTTCGAAAGCCACGATTATGTCCGCTTCACCTGCTTCAATAACCGGTGAGTAAACGTCTTCCCCTATCCGTACTTGAGTTACCACTGATCCGCCCCGTTGGGCCATACCATGGATTTCCGACATTTTAACTTCGTATCCCTGAGCCAAGGCCACATGGGTTAATATTTTGGAGGCCAAAATCGTTCCCTGGCCGCCAACTCCTACCAGCAAAACATTGATAATTTTAGACATTTTGATCACCAGGCTTTCGCAAGGCATTAAATTTACAGACGTTGATACATACTCCACACCCTGTACATAGGGCTTGGTCCACTTGAGCAGTTTTGTTTTCTTCATCAAAAGAAATTGCCGGACATCCTAGCTTCAGGCACATTTTGCAGCCGGTGCAGTCCTGAACTTGCAGCGGCTTTTCTGTAGTTTTGATAATAAGAGCACAAGGGCGCTTTGCAATAATCACAGAAGGCTCGGGAGCCGCCACTTCAGTTTTGATGACTTCTTTTACTTTTGCTAAGTCAAAAGGATCAACCTCTGTTACCCGCTTGATTCCTAAAGCTTTGCATAAGGCCACAAAATCAACTTGAGGAGCAGGTTGTCCCATGAGGTTCTTCCCTGTAGAAGGGTTGTCTTGGTGCCCTGTCATGGCTGTGATGGAGTTATCCAAAATGATCGTTGTCAGATTACCGCTGTTATAGACCACATCCATGAGTCCTGTAACCCCTGAATGGAGGAATGTAGAGTCGCCGATCACAGCAACCATGTTTTCTGCCATTTCCGGATGGGCCTTAATCATACCTAAACCTGCCGATATTGAAGCACCCATGCAAATTGTGGTATCCATTGCTTCGAGAGGAGCCATGGCACCCAAGGTGTAGCAGCCGATATCACCGGAGACAATCAGTTTAAGTTGTTTTAAGGTATAGAATATTCCCCGATGGGGGCAGCCAGGACACATAATCGGCGGGCGAATGGGAGAACTGAAAGCTGGAGCAACCTCGCTGCCCGGCTGACCGCTGATCTTTTCCTTCACCATCCTAACGGATAGTTCGCCATAAGGCGGGAAAAGTTCTTTTCCCATCACCTTAATACCCAAACGGCGGACTTCGTTTTCCATATAGGGTTCTAATTCCTCGACGACATAGAGTTGATCAACTTTGGCCGCAAACTCTTTGATTAAGCCGGCGGGTAATGGATTGGTCAATCCTAATTTGAGTACGGAAGCTGCCGGAAGGGCTTCTTTAACATACTGATAGGAAATACCTGACGTGATAATGCCAATGCCAGGATCTTGCAGTTCCATATAATTGACGGGTACGGTTTCCGTATACTCCGCCAGTTTCTGCATTCTTTCTTCCACCACTAAGCGGCGGGCTCGTCCATTAGCAGGAAGCATAACATACTTGCGGGGATCCCTGGAATAAGTTTGAACTTGACGTTCCTGGGGATCCTTTAACTCAACTAAGCTTTGGGAATGGGCTATACGAGTGGTAATCCGAATCATAACCGGAGTATCAAAGGTTTCGGAAATAGTCATGGCTAAGCCAACCATGTCTTTCGCCTCTTGAGAATTCGAGGGCTCTAACAGCGGTATCTTAGCAAAGGCAGCATATAAGCGATTATCCTGTTCGTTTTGTGAGGAATGCATTCCCGGGTCGTCGGCGGATACTAAAACCAAGCCTGCCCGGGTTCCTGTATAAGCCACTGTGAAAAGCGGATCCGCTGCTACATTAACCCCGACCATTTTCATAGCTACTATGGAGCGAGCACCGGCAATAGCCGCACCGATTCCTACTTCCATGGCAACTTTTTCATTAGGCGACCACTGGCAATAAACTTCTGGATATTTTGCAATATTCTCGAGGATTTCTGTGCTCGGTGTGCCGGGATAGGCTGCAGCAACGCTGACACCATATTCGAAGACACCCCTGGCAATGGCCTCATTTCCTGTCATTAATGTTTTCATGCCTTCTCTTGTCTCCCCCCTTAGTGGAAATGAGCAAAATTTTAATTAAATTTTGCCCATGTAAGCATTTTAACTCAGAAAACAGAAAAATGTAAAGACATTTCACTCATCTCAAAATGGCATTACTGCTAATTTTAGGATAGGCTCCGATTGAGAGCAGCCATAGCCAAGGCCATAAATTTATTCCTGGGTGTATCGCTTCTTGATGTCAGCACAATGGGAACCTGAGCACCCAGGATGATTCCGGCCATGGTTGCACCGGCAAAGTAAACCATGGATTTTCCTAAGACATTCCCTACCTCTATGGTAGGTGTCAAAAACAAGTCCACATCCCCATTGATTTCACTGACAATCCCTTTATGCTTCAAGGCTACTGCGCTTACGGCACCATCAAGAGCTAAGGGACCTTCCACGACGGCTCCCGGAAATTCTCCCGCCCTATTCATCTCAGCCAGGGCCTGGGCATCCATTGTCGCCGGCATCTTAGGATCAGCCACTTCGTTAGCCGCCAGAGTAACCACCTTAATCGGATTCATGCCAATCCCCTGTAAGTAGAGCAGGCTGTTTTCCAGGATTTCTTTTTTTTGAGCTAAGGTGGGAGCAATATTCATACCTCCATCAGTAACAAACAACAACCTGGAAAAACCGGGAACTTGAAAGGCCGCAAGATGACTTAACAGTCGTCCCGTGCGCAAACCCCGTTCTGAGCGAAGGACAGCACGCAGAAAATCCGAACTGTTAACCAGCCCCTTCATCAAAAAATGAGCTTCTCCATCTAAGATGGCATCAACGGCTTTATGGGCAGCAGCCAATGGATTTAACTCTTGAATCAAGGGAACCTTAGCCAGGCTGAAATCAATTTCAGAGGCCAATCGTCTGATCTCCTCAACATCTCCGATGAGCACTGGGGTAATGAGTCCTTCTCTTTCAGCTAATTTGATAGCTTCCAAGACTTCTCTATCTGCTGCCGCCGCGACGGCAACCTTTGCTCTGCCTAAACTTTTTGCCCTGTCAAATAAAGCATCAAATCCGCTAAAGCGCATTCTATACCCCCCAATTTTTTGTGCAACTATGATGGCTGCCAAGTTTCTATTACAATAATTCTTTATATTCTTTAATAGCTCAAGGCTTGCTCTTCGCCTCGAAGGACTCTCAAAGCCCCCAGGGCTAAAGCCTCCATTTCTTCTTCACCGGGAAATAACATGACTGGTGAGATAAAAGAAACCCGCCGGGTTATCTCTTGGCTTATAAACTGAGAATGAGCCATTCCTCCCGTCAGAACAATAGCATCAACCTCGCCCAGCAACACGGCTGACATCGCCCCGATTTCCTTAGCAACTTGATAACACAAGCTTTCCAGAACCAGCTTGGCCTGGGCATCCCCCTGATTCATGCGCCTTTCCGCTTCCCGGGCATCCTTGGTCCCCAAGTAAGCGTAAAGACCGCCTTCTTTAAGAATTTTGGTTTGCATTTCCTTTTCTGAATACTTACCGGAATAGCAGAGCTTGACAAGCTGATAGCTGGGTAATGTACCACTGCGCTCAACAGAAAAGGGCCCTTCATTATTCGCGTTATTGACGTCAATCATTTTCCCTTGGCGATGAGGAGCTACGGAAATTCCTCCTCCCAAATGAACCGTAATGAGATTGATCTCTTGATAGGTTTTTCCCATTTTAAGGGCCGCTTTGCGGGAGACAGCCTTCATATTAAGAGCATGAGATTGGCTTAGGCGAGGTAACTCCGGTAAACCGGACAGCCTGGCCACAGGCTCCATTTCATCAACGGAAACGGGGTCGACAATATAGGCTGGAGCTGAGATTTTCCGTCCGAGATGATAGGCAATAATTCCCCCTAAATTGGAAGCATGCTCTCCGCCAGGGGCATTCTGCAAGATATTGACCAGGTCCTCATCAACACTATACGTACCTCCTGCCAGGGGATTGAGCATCCCCCCTCGTCCTACAATCCCGGCAAAGGATTCCAAAGGGGCATCATTGTCTGATAAGGTTTTTAAAATATGTTTAATCCGGTATTCATATTGATCAGCAATTCGTGCAAAATTCTTAAGTTCATGGGCGGGATGATCAATCCCTTCTTTCCACAAACAACGATCATTTTCATAGATGGCTATTTTTGTTGACGTTGAACCAGGATTTATGGCAAGTATTCTCAAAAAGAACGGTCCCCCTTTTCAAACCATCCGAAGTCTTTAATTTTAATATTATCTTCGAATCTAATAATACCATACAAAATCAAACCACTAATCAATAATACCATTGAAAAAAGGCGGCCTGGATAGTCTGCCGCCTATACAATAGACACTTTTTACTCAGCTATGACTCGCCGAGCTCCCAAATACCTCTTTGACCAATAGGAGTTTGTTATATTATCGTAGGAAACGCCGCCGGAGGAAGAATTAATCATAATGTTGTTGCCTACGTAAATTCCCACATGAGAAGCCCCGGATGAATATGTGGCAAAAAACACTAAATCCCCGGGTTTGAGATCCGATCGTTTAACAGCTACTCCATTCGTGTACTGCATTTCAGAGGTCCTGCTTAAAGTTATGCCATTATGACGGAAAACATATTGTACGAATCCGGAACAATCAAATCCCGGTGAAGGGGTAGTGCCGCCCCAAACATATTTTGTGCCCAAGAATTGAGCTGCGTAATCCAGTACTTGTTTGGCGCCGCCGGACACTTTTACGGTCCCGGCAACTCCGCCGCTGTCTGGGCTTCCTGACGACTGCTTTTGTTTAGCCGCATACTCCGCTTCGAGTTTTTCCTGTTCAATCAATTGTTGGATGCGGTCAACTTTGGCCTGTGCTGCCAGGGAAGCATTAAGAGCTGCTTTCTCTTCTTTGCTTAATTGATTCAGTACCTCTTGCTGCTTGGAAAGTACCTGCTGAGCAGCTTTTTGAGTTTCCGATTTACTCTGTATCGTAGCTTGAATGGTTTTCTTTTTTTCGTCGATTTGCGCCATTTGTTGGTTCATAGATTCTTTTAAATCATTGATATCTACTTGCAATTTGCTGTGGGCATTGATGATCATTTGAATTTTATCGGCACGATCAATAAAATCCGCTAAGCTTTTCGCCTGAAACAACACCTCAAGATAAGAGGTTACACCCTCTTCGTAATTACTGCGCAAAACATTGCCTAATGCTTCAATATGTTCCTGACGCTGCTGTTCCAGCTTAGCTTGTTCCGCTTCCAATTCCTTAAGATGGTTCTCTTCTTCGGTAAGCTTCGCTTGCTCCTGAGCTATACTGGCGTTTAAAACCTCAACAGATTGCTTAAAGGCAACCAGTTGTTTTGTTGCCCCGGCAACTTTTTCTTTCTGGGCGCTTAAAGCCCCATTCAAATCCTTAGCCTGTTTCTGGGATTGAATCAGCTGCTCCTGCAGGTTATCTGCACGAACTGGTAATGTCGAAGCCATTAAGATGGAAATCCCCATTAGGCTGACTAAGGTAATTTTATATAAGGAAGTTCTCCTTCTCATTAACATCTTGCCCCTCAAATGTTCTCAAATTCTATTTAGTAAGTCCAATTTTTTATTCGCCACCAGGCTCATATTTTCCTTGTTTTCTGCGTGAATAAAATATTTTTCTGAAGGAATTTACAAAAATGAAAGGATCAAACGAAATTCGTTTGATCCTAAAATATGATTCAGTTAAGCAGCGACAACTTCTTAGATCATTTTAAAGCTTACGATAAATACAACAAGCAGGAGAATCCCCAGACCCAGGGAAAAACCAATCAGTTTTTTCTCAATAGGCAGCAAATCGTACCATTCTTCTGCTTGCATTTCGGCCTTTACATCCGGTTGTTGTCCTGCATTTGAGTTTGCCATTATCCGCACCTCCTTAGGCTAAAACCTAACCGGTTATTACCGGAGGCATGATTCCATTGTAGAAAATCCAAGAGATTAAGAGTCCTACCCAAAGGATAAAGCCAAACAGGCAGACGGCATAGACAAGGACGATCTTGCCCATTCCTTCGGCCCATAGTTTGCGCACGTTGGTGATTAGGCCGATGGAGAAAAAGGTTAGGGTAAAGTAAATCCCACGCAGGCCATTGGCTTGGTTAGCTGCACTTGTAGCCTCTTTGGTCAGGTGGGGAGCAGCCAGGCCGATTAAGAGCAGGATCAGAAATGTGCAGGCGTAGCCAATAACAAACTTCGGGAAGCGCTCCCAGATTTCACCTGCGGAAACCTTGCCACCCTTTTCTCCGCTGCTCTTCTTATCAATGCGGAATACAGACCAGACTACGGCGAGGATGAAGGCCCAAATGCCGATAAAAATATCAATAAATACTTTGGTTACTGTTGTGACGGTCAGTATCCAGCCCGGTTCCCACTTAACGCCATTGACCGCCAGGGCCTTAGCTGTGATCAATGCTTCGGTTATCGCCCCGCTGGCCACTGCACCGCCATCGCTCTTGACGGCCAGCCCCATCCAGGCTCCGGCAACCATGGGCTGGTTATAGAGAATACTTTCCGCCAGCCAGGGTAGAAAGAGCAACTCCACGGCTACAAAAACAATGATAACCGAAGAAAGGATAATGGGTATCTGGGGTCGGGATCTGATTGCCCCACCGGTAGCAATAGCCGCAGCCACGCCGCAGATAGAAATCCCGGAGGCAAGGGGGGCGGACCATTCCGGTGTCATTTTGAACCATTTTCGAGAAACAAAATAGACCACAGGCCAGTAAATAAGGTATGCTTCCACAATGGCACAAAGTCCCCGCACAATGACGGTGGAGGCCAGATTCATAGAGCCGAGAGCCTTGATTCCCAGTGTGGCTCCCAGAATAACAATTCCCGTTTTGATATACAACTCAGGCTTTGCGGCTTCTTCAAGATACCTTGCCAAACCTGTCCAAAAGTTTCCAATCAGAAGGCCGACGATCAGGGCGATAATAAAGCCTGCTTCCGGGGTAAGGCCCAGGGACCAGTTAATGTTTAAATTGCCCAGGGTATTTTTGGTTGCAGCAATATGAGCGTAGCTTCCCAGAAGCCAGGAACCGTAGGCCAGAACAAAGATAACGGTAAATCCTCCGATAAACTTCTTTAAGTTCCAGCCCATGAAGGTTGCCCCAATACTGGAGGTAACCAGGAAGAACAAATAAGTAACTATTAAGGAAACCCATCCGGGCATAAACCCATAGGCTTTGGACTGAGGCTCTAATGCTTTCGTCAGGCTAACCCAAACATTGGATTTTACGACCCAACCCAATAGATCCCATCCCAAAAGCTGACCCAGGCCGAGAAGGAACGCTAATCCTCCCAACCATACAGCCCACCAGTCCTCACTTTTTAACAGGGATGACCGACCGGTGGAAATGCCTCCTTGGACCATTCTTCTCCCTCCTTAACCCACTTTATTAAGTTGCTAAAAAGTTTATTAAACCATTATCTGATCCCTCCTTTCAGTTTAATCTATTTTTAAATAGGTAGGAAAATGCTTGTCTCTGGACAATTTTTCAAGGAATTTCGAGGGCTTTTTCAGAGTAATAAAAAAGCGCTTCCTCAAAATAAATGAGAAAGCGCTTTTAACGTGCTATATCCTGCCCGCCCCATTAAGATTTAGAGCGAAAGGCATTGTTTTCCGGCAAGTATCCTTTAATATTAACACCTATTCCCAAATCCCCTGCTCCGCTTTTGGGGAACTTACTCTCCTTAGCGAGCTCCGTCATTTGCCCCCAGTATCGTTTAGGCATGAGGGTCATGCGGCAGCGAGGGTTATTCCTCCCCTCAATGGCAATGGTATTGTAAAATTGTTTCCACAAGCGGCGATACTCAACTTCAGCGGAGTCTGGTTCCGGCAAGGTTAAATCCTCGACAAAGATTAAGTCTGCTTTGTAAGCTTCGTAGATCAGCGCCATTTTGTGGGTTTTATCAAAAATCATAAACCGTTCATTATGATAGCGGTCACAAAAGTGGTGGGAGAGAAGGGGCAAGACATAGTTTTTGGGTTCGATGACTGCGACCAGGACCTCTCCAAAAACAGAAAACCTGACGAACCCCTTATACTTATGACTTTCGGAAGTCAGGTGACGCACTGCTTTATGTAAATCAGCCACCACATCATCCGTAAGCATGGTCATAACTTTACCGCCATGCTTAAAACCCTTGCGCAAGAAATTAAAAATTAAGCTTTCCTTATTCGGTGCACAAGTCAAGAAACCCAGCTTGACCAACTCTTGAGCTTCAAGGGATATCTGAACCGCTATGGCATTGTAAACTCTATCCGCTTTGCTGGTATCTGTTTCAATCCATTTGGCATCATCAAAGATTGATTGCTGCAGGCTGGGAGGTTTTATTACGACAGGAATTTCTTTGTATTCATAGCTGGCGAAGACGCAGCTCATCAACCCTTCAAAACTGCCGTCGTATGCATAAGTCAGGTCTGCCCCGTCAAACATTGCCGCACATCCTCTCTCTTTAGGAAAGACTCATTAAACATGGAAAGCTGCTCATACTGCTCCGGAGGGCGATAGTGATCGGCCATTAAAGCCCGAATAGTACCGTCCGAGGAAATTTTCAGGCCATCATTCATCCGGCCCTTACATGTAATGAAGTATTGAGCACGCTTTAAGACCACACCAATCTTTTTCAGCCCCAAAAAATCAAGAGGCCCAAACCGCCGGGCCGCCATAATTCGCTGCGCGCTGATGACACCGATTCCAGGTACCCTTAAGAGCATTTCAAAAGGGGCTTTGTTAACTTCGAGAGGAAATAGTTCCAAATGATTGAGAGCCCAGTGACACTTGGGGTCAACTTGCAGGTTGAAATTGGGGTTCTGCTCATCCAGCAGCTCATGAGCCTCAAATCCATAAAATCTCAGCAGCCAGTCCGCCTGATAAAGGCGGTGTTCCCGCAGAAGAGGGGGTTTTGTATCCAGTGACGGCAGCAATGAGTCATTGGCAACAGGCATGTAGGCCGAGAAAAAGACTCGTTTCAGCCGGTATTTTTTGTACAGACCTTCCGTTAAAGTTAAAATTTTATGATCCGTATCAGGGGTAGCCCCGACAATAAGCTGGGTACTCTGACCTGCCGGCACAAATTTGGAAGCATGACGGTATTTGACAATGTCTGTACTGTTTTCCTGAATCTTATTACTGATTAAGCCCATGGGCCTTAAGATAGACTCCTTGGTCTTATTCGGGGCCAGCAGGGAAAGACTTTCCTGGGAAGGCAGCTCAATATTAACGCTCATGCGATCCGCTAAAAGTCCCAGACGCCCTATGAGCTCGCTGTCGGCTCCCGGTATAGCCTTAACGTGAATATATCCGCCAAAATGGTAGGTATTGCGCAATAACTCCAAAGCTCGAATCATTTGCTCAGAGGTATAGTTAGGATTTCTAATCACACCGGAACTTAAGAACAAACCTTCTATGTAGTTCCGGCGGTAAAAGTTAATGGTAAGTTCAGCAAGCTCCTGGGGGGTAAAGGCTGCTCTGGCTGTATCGTTAGAAACCCGATTGACACAATATTTGCAGTCAAAAATGCAGACATTGGTCATTAATACTTTCAGTAAGGAAATACAGCGGCCATCTGCCGCAAAGCTGTGGCAAATGCCGGCCTTCGCCGCACTTCCTATACTGCCGGATTTTCCGCTCCTGTCGACGCCGCTGGAGGTACAGGCTACATCATATTTAGCTGAATCTGACAAAATCGTCAGCTTATCAAAAATATCAATGTCAAACGCCCCCCGGTTTTTCTTGCTGCCTTCACTGAGACAGCTATCACGGGATGCTCCAGTCCCGAATCCCATTGAGCGCTTCTTTGGATCAGAGTCTGTACACCACGAGTTGTTCTATACAATACTATAATACAAAACATATGTTCTTGTCAAAGGCGTTCAATAAGAACATATGTGCAGAGTTCAGCTTGGCAAGATTCAAAAAGAAAGCCATTCCCTGTTGAAGGATTTTGACTCATTCTGAAGAAAACTATCGCTAAGACCTTGGTAACAATTTCTTGGCATTGACCAAAGAAAACACAGTTTCAATTGCCGCGATACCATGATTTCATTACAGAGAGGAAGGCAGAAAATGTCTCATAGAGATTTTAGACGAGGAAAAGCTATAGCATTTACCCTATTTTACTTGGTTCTGTTGTACCTTGTTATTACAATCATCGGAATGCTATCCCTTAAATCACAATCGGACCCGATAAGCGACCCTTGGTTTACCCTTATGGAAATAATGATTATTATAATTGCACCTTTGTTGGTTATGCTCATGGCTGAAATTCATTATTACGCATCAGATGATGTCAAAGCATTAAGCATGTCAGCACTTATTTTTATGGGTATTATGGCTTGCATTACATGCAGTATTCACTACCTGATCTTGTTCGTCAGCCGCCCCATCGCTGCTATGACTGGTTTACCGTGGTTATCTTATATCTTCTCCTTTAAATGGCCTTCGGTAATTTACGCCTTAGATATATTAGCCTGGGATTTGTTTTTTGCTCTTTCAATGTTATTTGCAGCACCAGTTTTTAAAGGCGACCGATTGAAGTCATGGGTACGAATTTTAATGATCGTGAGCGGGGTGTTAAGCCTTATTGGCTTGCTGGGCCCAGTGCTCGGAAACATGCAGGTCAGAAATATTGGCATCGTGGGTTATGCAGTGGCCCTTCCTGTTATTTGTCTATTATTAGCCAGAGTCTTTAAAAAAGCAGAGTAATTATTGAAATCACTCTCCTTAACTTGTCAATAAGGAGAGTGATTTACTATGTAATCAAACAAAGTTTATCTTTCAATTAAACATTTGTGCGGTGCTCATTTCTTAGATATACTAAGGCACTTACTGAATACCAAATAAGAAAGGTAAGCGGGGCAAAATATTTATAGATCCCTATATATTCAAATAACCCAAAGTTCTGCATCACTAAACCAACAGAATAATTCAATAGCGAGAAGATCAGGACATAGGGAACTAGGAAGGCTTTCCTTACAGGGAGAAAGTAAAAGAATATCATATACGCAAAGGCCCATGTTATTGGGGTCCAAAGCGAAAATATATTCATTATATTAAAGGGCCCCATTTCTTTATATTTAATAAAATCAAAAATAGTGTAGAGTGAGGCGATTATGGAATCTCCAATTCCTCCAAACATTAGTCCATATAAAAAGAACTTCTTATAAAGATTTTTGGGGATAAGCAATAAAGCTCCCAAGATCATAACTATTGCAAATATAGGATAGAATATCCAAGAATTAATCATGTCCAGGCTCCCTTTCTTGGTTTTTCAATGTCATTAGAGTATCCTGAAGCCCCTGTGCCTATACTTTGTTTAATTAATATAGGAAGTATAAATATAAATAAGGGTAATCAATTTCACGGCATATCCTGAGTTCGTTTTGGGGAAATATTGTACTAGAGTTTTAAGTGATGCCTGATAGGTTTGCGGTTTTTCTGAAGTTCAAACTTAAATCCCTATGCTAATGATATAAAATAAAAAGCTGCATACTAACAGCATGCAGCTTATATGGAAACAATATTTCAATTCTTATGCCAGTGATCACAGACAGGAGCCGGAGGAATACTCTGTACAAAGTTGAAAATATTCTCCGGATCATACTGCGCTTTAACCTTCCGGAGCCGGGCAAAATTTTGACCGTAATATTCCTGGCCGTAATTTTTTATATTTAAATCAGGTACATTGACGTATGACCCGGTTACATATGGCTGCAGTTGTATCCGTGTCTGTTCAACAAGCTTGATATTCTTTTGCGTTTCGGATTCTTCAATCCATGATGCATCCCATTCCAAATAACACTTCGTATTGCGCCAAAAAAAGGCTGTATCCTGGGAAGGTACCCGGTTCATCGCTCCTCCGGAGTTCAAGAAAAAGAAATTGGATTCACTTCCTGTTGCTTTTTCCAGGTAACTACGAATCGCTTTAATTCCTTCTTCGGGCAGGAATTGCTCCACCCAAGCGGATGACCACGTAGTATTCTGAGTATCAAACAAGGGTTCATTCGGAGCCCAGAAATCTATTGCTTCCAGTAGTGTAACCTCATCAATAAACACTTTTATAGGCGATCCGACATCTGTCAAAGTTGTTATCAATTTCTCTAGTTCTGCTTTAGGACCAAGGAATATTCCCTGTGATCGAAGCAGACCATTCGTTTTTGAAAACACCTCCAATATGGTACCTAGTCTTTCGTCAACAGACGGAGACCATCTCTGCCATACATCGATAACTTCCTCCAATTGCTCCCAAGGCCAGACTATCTCAAATATTCCGACTTGAAAAGGAGCACATCTTACTCTAAAGGTATAAGAGGTTATAATTCCGAAGTTACCTCCTCCACCTCCGCGAATGGCCCACAACAGGTCCGGGTTTTCGTTTTCGTTGACGTGTAAAATATCACCATTGGCATCAACTATGGTGGCAGCAAGTATATTATCGGAAATCAGTCCGGTTGTGCGCTGGATAACCGTAATCCCTCCGCCAGTACTAATTCCGCCTATACCAACAGTAGAACTGTCTCCAAAAGGAGCCAGAACGCCCTCCTGTGCAAGCATCTTCACAAGCGGCCCTACACGTATTCCTGCTTGAACAGTGGCAATTCCCTGTGTTTTATCTAGCGTGACCTCTCTCATTTGACTGGTATCTATAACAATTCCACCATTAGTCTGAGAAAAATCTTTTGCCAAAGCATGCCTACCGCTTCGCATTCGAATGGGTACATTATTCTCACGAGCCCATCTCACTGCATTTGCCACATCTTCTTTTTGCTGTGCAAAAACAAATACTATGGGAAAGGCATTGGTGAATGGGTTCCAGTTCATACGTGCCTGCCGGTATTCCGGATCATTTGGGTAAATTACCTTTCCGGTCAAATTTGTTTCTTGCTTCATTAATATACACCCTCTATTTCTAAATTAGCAAAACATAAAAGCAGTTCCACTTTTTATGCCAAGCTCTCATGTTTTATAATATGAACTTTAATTCGATTTGTGCCGTCTCTTAGACCTGAGTTCTAACTAAAGCAAGAAAGAATGACCTTCTTGAGTTTAGATGGTAATAATAGGTATATAAACTGCTAGCTCGGTGGACATTGATATAACAAAAGGAAGGGTTTTCGACCCTCCCTTACATTGTTTGAACTATGTCTGCTCGCTAAATAACTGTCTTCATTTGTTTATAAAAGAGTGCACCTTGAAACTCCATTCTTCCTAGTTTAATTATAACATAAAAAAAATTATAAATGCAGACTATTGGTTCCCACTGGCTGCTGATATAATGCAATAACACGTTAACGCTATTTGTCGGAGGTATTATTATAAAATCCAATGGAGGGAAACGTATGAATTCCATTGTGCTTGGTTTTCAGGATATTGACAAGACAAAACTCATGGTTGTTGGGGGCAAAGGCGCGAACCTGGGGGAACTTACCAAGATTGAAGGAATACACGTACCGGACGGCTTATGTATTATAACTGATGCCTTTAAGAGAATCACTGGGGAAACATCGTCGCTTAAAGACTTACTTGATCAGTTATCCCTGTTAAAGGCGGAGGACCGGGCTAAAATCAGTGAACTAAGCGGTCAGATTCGCAGGGTCATCGAAGAAATCGCCATCCCCCCAGACATTATTGCAGAAATCACCCGTTTCCTCTCCGGGCTGAATGAAAAAACTGCCTTTGCAATACGCTCCAGCGCAACGGCAGAGGATTTACCGTCGGCCTCCTTTGCAGGCCAGCAGGATACGTATTTAAACATTACCGGACAGGAGGCAATCCTAAAGCATATCAGCAAGTGCTGGGCTTCCCTATTTACCGAGCGGGCAGTAACTTACCGCCTGCAGAACGGCTTCGACCACCGTAAAGTCCACCTGTCTGTAGTTGTTCAGAAGATGGTCTTCCCCCAGGCGGCAGGAATTTTGTTTACTGCCGATCCCGTCACTTCTAATCGGAAAGTGTTATCCATTGATGCCGGCTTTGGACTTGGTGAGGCGATGGTATCCGGCCTGGTGAATGCTGATATCTATAAAGTGCGTGACGGTAAGGTTACCGATAAGAAGATATCCACCAAAAAGCTGGCTATTTATGCCCTAAAAGATGGCGGTACGAAAGAACAGGAGCTCCCTCCTGAACTGCAAAATAAACAAGTGCTGACAGATGAGCAGATTTTGCAGCTTGAGCACCTAGGCAGAAAGATCGAAGAACATTTCGGCTGCCCCCAGGACATCGAATGGTGTTTAGCTGATGACAGATTTTATATTGTCCAGAGCCGGCCCATCACTACCTTATACCCCATCCCTGAAGCAAATGATCAGGAAAATCACGTCTATGTATCTGTCGGTCACCAACAAATGATGACTGACCCCTTAAAAACATTGGGAATGTCGTTATTCCTGGTAACATCCTTTGGACCCAGGTTTATAGCCGGCGGCAGGTTATTTGTTGATGTTACTCATATACTGGCTTCACCTGAAAGCAGAGAAACTCTGTTAAATACCATGGGACAACACGATCCCCTCATGAAAGACGCCCTGATGACCATCATAGAGCGGGGAGATTTTATTAAAACGTTACCCAATAATCAAAAAGACGTTCCCAGTAAAAGCAATAAAGGCATGTCGCCTGCGGGTTCTCATCCACAAATTGAAAACGATCCGGCCATTGTATCTGACTTGATTAAGCGTAGTCAAACATCCATTACAGAATTAAAACAAAACATCCAAGGGAAATCGGGAACGGATTTAGTTGATTTTATCTTGGAAGATATCCAGGAATTAAAGAAGATTTTATTCGACCCACAAAGTTCGGCTGTATTTATGGCTGCTATGGATGCTTCTGCATGGATCAATGAAAAAATGAACGAATGGTTAGGTGAAAAAAACCCTGCAGACACCCTTTCTCAATCTGTACCCAACAATATAACTTCGGAAATGGGTCTGGCCTTATTGGATGTGACCGATGCGATTCGTCCTTATCCGCAAGTCATTGATTATTTACAACATGCCAAAGATGATAATTTCATGACTGAACTGGTTAAGTTTGACGGCGGGTGTGTTGCCTGGGACGCTATCTCTGCTTATCTCAACAAATACGGAATGCGATGTTCCGGAGAAATCGATATTACTAAACCTCGCTGGAGTGAGAAGCCAACCACACTTGTCCCCATGATTCTCAGCAACATCAAAAACTTTGAGCCTAATGCCGGCCATCGGAAATTTGAGCAAGGTCGGCGCGTTGCTTTGCAAAAAGAACAAGAGTTATTAGCGCGCTTGCAGCAATTACCGGACGGTGAAGGAAAAGCCAAAGAGACAAAACGAATGATCAGCCTCCTCCGGAATTTCATCGGCTATCGTGAATATCCAAAATACGGCTTGGTTAATCGCTACTTCGTTTATAAGCAGGCTTTACTGAAAGAAGCAGAACAACTGGTACAAGCCAAGGTTATTCAAGACAAAGAAGATATCTACTATCTCACTTTTGAAGAACTTCGGGAAGTCATAGGCACCCATAAACTGGATTACCAAATGATCAGGCAACGAAAAGACGAGTACAAATTCTATGAAAAACTTACTCCCCCGCGAGTTATCACCTCTGATGGCGAAATCATGGCAGGTGAATACAAACGAGAAAATCTTCCAGTCGGAGCTCTTGTAGGTCTGCCGGTTTCTACCGGAGTTATCGAGGGGCGAGCACGTGTCATCTTAAACATGACAGATGCCGATCTGGAAGCAGAAGATATATTAGTCACCTCTTTTACAGACCCTAGCTGGTCACCCTTGTTTGTATCCATAAAAGGTTTAGTGACCGAAGTTGGCGGACTGATGACCCATGGAGCAGTTATCGCCCGTGAATATGGCTTACCAGCAGTTATCGGAGTGGGAAACGCCACTAAACTGATCAAAGATGGGCAGAGAATCCGGGTCAATGGAACTGAAGGCTTTGTAGAAATCCTATAATGGGAAGATGTTGTCTTCCTCCTTGGAAATTAAATAAAGGATGAAAGTTAGGAAAGCGGCCCAATTAGAGCCGCTTTCAATCAAGTTTTTTACTTTCCAACTTAGCATTACTGTTAAGTATTTTTTTAATCTCCTTTACATCGTCTGCAATTCGAAACAGCAATGCCCACGGTTATTCCCCCTTTCAACGCTTCACATTAAATTACTGATATTACGTAAGAGAATTTAAATCTTCCTGAAACAAATCATTTATATAAAACCAGTCATTACAAATTTTCCACTCATTGTTTTCCTTGACTAAAATAGCTTGGCTTTTCTCCTCCGTTGTCTTTTCACCACTTGTATAAATCGCTTTTAGGCTAACAGTATAATCTAAAATCAGTTTATTCTTTTCTTCACTTACCTTATCAAATCTAATATTAGTCACCTTTAAAGTATGTTTTCCTTTTGCACAAGCCTCTAATGGAATTATAGCCGTCTTTTTAAATATAAATTGATTATACCCTTCTTCGGTAAAATATTTTTTATAATTTTCGAGACTCTTGAAGAATCCTTCTGGATCTGAACTGGAGTCTGGGTAAGCCTTGTTGTAATTCTCAATATTGTATAAAGAAGTTTTATACTGTACGACTAACTGTTTGGCTGCATACTCTTGGTTAACTAAACTACAACCTAATAAAAAGAGGGTCATTAAAAAAGCCAAAAAAATAATATATGATTTTTTCATTTTTCTCTCTCCTCTTCCATCCTATTCTGTTTTTGCATTGTCATCTCCGGATGACAGCTTTGCATTCGTTATTTGTGTTGTTACTTCTCTTTACTTATTCGATTTTCCTGCGCTTCAAATACTAAATCAGCCTACAAATGAAGCATGAAATAAGTTAAAGGTATTCAATAAGTCAGAATTTTTATATAATTAAGCCAAACAAAAATGTTGTTTGGAGGAGGAGATTTATGAGTTTAAAAGTAGGTGATGTTTTTGCTTATCAAAAAACATTTACAGAACAAGAAATTTTACTATTTGGAGAACTGACTGGAGATAAGGGGAACCACCATATTGAGCGAGATGGGCAAGGCAGGCTCATGGCACAAGGGTTGCTTACTGCTTCTGTCGGAACAAAAATCGGCGGTGACTTAAATTATATCGCAAGAGAAATGGTCAGTCAGTTCATTCGCCCTGTCTTTTCGGGAGACACAATCGCTTGTGAATTAACTATTACAAAAGCCGATAAAAAGGAGGGCTTCACTGAAGTTGCAATGAAATCCGTTTATAAAAATCAGCACGGTAAAGAAGTGCTTCTTGGAAACAGTTACGGAATTATCCGTGATTAGTTTGGCCTTAAAACAACTTGTGTTGAGTAAGGGTTAATGCATCAAAGCATTAGCCCTCTTTTGCGTTCTCTTTTGATAGCTATTTAGGTAAGAGTGGTTTTCATCAAGTATTGAGTAGAGTAGTACTGATTCTTTTCGCCATAAATTTTGTCGGGGTCTAATACTTAATATTTTTATTAAAAGCAACAGGGAAATAGACCCATATTTGGGTGTAGAATTATACTAATTGTGCACAACGGAACCCCATCAAATTATTTTTTATCGCAATTTCCTAATTAATATTAAAATTTTTAAATGGATATGAGGAAAAAACATGACCAAACTAACGCAAGAAATACAAATGCCACTCTACCTAAAGTCTTTCAATTGCATAGGGTCTGCCTGCGAAGATAGCTGCTGTTTTGGTTGGAGCACTATCACAGTGGACAGCAAAACCTTCCAAAAATTCAGCAAGATCCAGGACCTAGCTTTGAAAGAAATAATCGATGATAAGGTCGTACTCAATCAAACAGAACAAAGTGAAGAATCCTACGCCCATGTAGAACTAAACAATGATTCAACTTGCCCTTTTTTAACTGAAGAAAAGCTCTGCTTAATACAGCTAAAACAGGGTGAAGAATATTTATCCAAGATCTGTTTTACGTTTCCTCGGATGACTAATGTAGTCGACGGTATCTTGGAAAAATCCGCTGTCATGTCTTGCCCTGAGGCTGTTCGCATGGCACTATTAAACTCCAAAGGGATTAACTTTATTTCAGTACAAGAAACTCTGGATGTGCGCAACAATATTTCTATATCAGTTAATACCAATGATCCAGCTTTCACTGATACACCAAATAAGTATTTTCAGGATTTGCGAAATCTTACACTTCAAATATTAAAAAACAGGGATTATAAGCTCGAGGAACGGTTTATTATCCTAGGATTATTTTTTCAAAAGCTTTCCAAAGTATGTAATGAAAAAAAGGTTGATACTATACCTAATCTTATTACTTCCTTTGCCCAATTTATAAAGAAAGAGTCTTTAATCGCGATTCTCGCAAAAACCCCCACTTCCCCAGCAGTTCAGTTTAAACTGTTGATGCAAGGCGCTCTCACTAGGCTTGTACAGGGAATAACCAATCAACGCTACGCTGAATGTTTCCTTGAATTTTTGCAAGGCATAAAACATTCCCCTGACATTAGCTTAGATATTTCCGCTGAAAACTATCGTCTGGCCTATGAAAATTACTACGCTCCTTTTGCTATTGAGCACGAATATGTTTTTGAGAATTATCTGGTGAATTACGTCTACAATAACCTTTTTCCACTGTGCGACGGAGACATTTTTGACGAATATATTAAGCTCGTGTTTCATTACTCGTTGATCAAAATGCTTCTTATCGGTATTGCCGGATTCCATCAAGGACTTAATTTAGAGTTGTTAGTTAAGCTGATTCAGTCCTTTGCCAAAACAATTGAACATAATCCCCAATACATCAATGAAACAAAAGATTGGTTCATAAGCAAAGGTTTAAACTCTATGAGTTACTTATCAATACTCATTAAAAACTGAGCTTGAACCAGATTTTAATCTTTAATTAAGGATGACCTATTCAGAATGTCGAAGCTTTAACAAAGAGTTAGCCTTTTCCGGGTCATTCATTAAGGCCATCCTGTATTCCAACATCCAGTT
This sequence comes from Desulfosporosinus orientis DSM 765, assembly GCF_000235605.1. GTDB lineage: Bacteria > Bacillota > Desulfitobacteriia > Desulfitobacteriales > Desulfitobacteriaceae > Desulfosporosinus > Desulfosporosinus orientis. Next base: position 1,662,206 of record NC_016584.1, on the reverse strand, counting down.
AAGAGTATCAAGAATGTGATCCAATTCCTCCTTCTTGCCTTTGATCTCGCTCATCTTTTGGCGAATCCATTGAATGACTTGTTGATGAGTTTGTTTATTGGCATCATGTTCCCGCCTGTTAGCATAGAGAAATCGTCTTATAGCTGATCATACCATTTACCTAAAAATACAAAAAATGCCCATGAAGATAAAATAGATCTTCATGGGCACACTTTTACAATATGATAAATCATTACAAAGAAAAAGTCTATACTTATTTGAGAAAACCAGCTATATTATACATGCTGGCAGCCAAGCAAAACTTATATTTGGAGGATTGAACATGGAAAAAGTAAAAATCAAAAATTACCCGATGGTTAACCCAACTCCAATTGTACTTGCTGGAGCTGATGTTAACGGCAAGCCTAATTATGCCACTGTTGGAGCGTTCGGAGTAGTGTGTCAAGGACCGATTTTTTATATATCTTTAAAAGATACCCATTTTACAACTATTGGCGTCAAAGAAAACGGATACTTCAGTGTAAATATTCCCTCTGTCGATATGATTCAAAAAACAGATTACTGCGGTTTAGTATCAGGAAAAACAACGGATAAATCACATTTGTTCTCATCATTCTATGATGAGATTGGAAAAGCTCCAATGATTAGTGAATGTCCTATGAATTTTTTATGCAAAGTCATTCAAACCGTTCCTATCTCCGGATTTGAAGTATTTTTTGGAGAAATAGTTTCAACATTTGCAAGGGAAAATTGCTTGACAGACGGTGTACCCGACCCACTAAAAATCAATCCGACTTTAGGAATGGGCCTCAGCTACTATAGTTTAGGCCCATCGGTAGGAGCCGTGTTTAATGAAGGAGTTAAATTAATAAAATCAAATAATGGCTAAAAAAATAGGAAGGGATATCATCAATTTGATAATCCCTTCTTTTAATATTACGAATTGCCCGCAATAGTGTTCACAACTTAACACTATTAGTAATTTGTGATAACGTCCCATGTTTACCTGGAGCATCCATCTCAGCTTTTTTCTTAAGTGATAGGTATTAATTTCGCCGGTATTTTATAACGAGGCTGATAGAGAGAAACCCCATATCGGTTATTCCTTTGCAAATGCTCAGTTAGGTTTTTACGCTGCAAATTGATGATATCCCTGTAATCCCCGTAGTGAGTGAGTATTTGCTGGGCAAGCCCCTCAATCCGTTTTCCCGAGACAGGCATGACACAAAATTCTTGAATCGAAGAGGCGAAGTAAGCCCCATCTTTGGCCTGTTCATAGCTTTCCAGAGTATAACTCCCGCCGGCGCCTTCCTGATAGGTGATGGCCACCGGAATAATCCCCCCTTCTTCTTCAGAAAGAACATTGTCATACAAGCGAAAGGTTTGAGCATAGGTTGTCACAAAAACCTTGAGTTTGCCCCCTTCCCGGTAGCTGGCAAAGAGATGGGGGGCTACAACACAAAATCCACCCCGCCCTTTATGCTTCTCAACTTCTGTCTGATAGACAAGCTTGGCAATAGGGTCATTGCCTTGATAAGCAAAGTCGGGCAAGCTGACTTCCTGGCGAATCTGAAGCTGACTGAACCATTCCTGGGGCGATAAGGTTTCATCGCTGACATTATTTCTTACCCCCAATAATTCCTTGGCAAGCCTCATCATGATTTGCCCCCGCAGTCCCCCGGCATTTCCTGCTTTAAATTGGCCTAAAAGATACGGCAGAGCTTTCTCGCCTCCATACTTGAGGATACTCTCATACTCCCTGTCGTGAGCTTGGATATAATCATCCGGATTGGAGGACTGCAAGGGGGATGACATAATTGTCTGCAAATTATTTTCGATAAGCTCGGCGATTTCCTGGTCTTCCTGGGCAGACTCTTTTAGGGATTCCTGACTGCTGCCGGAGGGCTTATGAGCAAAGGTTAGAGCTCCCTTATAAGATTCCTCCGTTAACTCCCTGATAAACAAGTAAGGCCGCTCACAATAATACTTGCCGTCGTCTTCGTAGAGATAATATGTTGCCTTACCTATCTCAATAACCTGGTAGTCCTTTTCGTTAGGGACGTCCTGAACACTCCGCCGGTTGGTTTTCTTTCCGTCCAATAATGCTTGGGTAACTGCCTCCGGGATGATATAGCTGCGGAGGCCCCACAGGCTATAAACTTGCTCATATTGCTGAGGAGGGATGGCATAATAGCGAGAGCTCCCGTCAAAGGAAAGCATAGCCAATCCTTTTTCCGAATCATAAAAATTCAGCCGATAGGGTTCAGGGCCACCATCAATATAGATGGTTAAGGTGGGACTCAGCTCATAGGGAGACCGAACCTGCTTTTCTGCCCAACCAACCGAGACTCCGGCCAGCCATTCTCCAAACTCTTCCCCTGTTATGAGGGTAGCCCCTTGGCCGTGAACTCTGATGATGAGCTGACCCTGGGCTGCTGAAATCTTGGCGGCATGGTTAATATTCAAACTTTCTGAAGCGGATTGAGAACTTTGCGGATTGGAGATTAAGCCTAAGGATAGGATTAGTATCCCTGCTGCCCCGGCCAGCATTCCCCAAAAAGTAGGTTGCTTATAGTTTAGAATATTTTTGATCCGGCTTTTGGCACTGCCTTCTCCAAAGGCCAGAGGACTGCCGCTGATCATTTTGTGACTGAGGGCCAGGGACAAAAGGGAGCGGCTGTAATCTTGTTTGATTTCCTTGCCCAATTCCTTAATAACTGCCTCATCGCAGGACATTTCCATGTCTTTTGTCATCAAAATAAAACTCAGCCAGACCAAGGGATTAAACCAGTGAAGGCAGAGCAAAAAATAAGCCAAGGGCTTAATCAGATAATCATAGCGCCGAATATGTATTTCCTCATGCTTAAGGATGTAGCTCTTTTCCCCTTCAGAAAAACCTGGAGGCAAGTAGATCTTAGGCTTCAGGAAACCTAAGACAAAGGGAGACTGGATGGCATGGCACTCCCAAATATTGTCTCTGACAAGAATCGACTGGCTGACTTTTCTTTTCAGCAGCCCATAGGAAACCAAGCTATAGGCCAATAAACTTAAAACACCCAACGCCCATATCAGAGAAGCAATAAATAGAATAATCTGCATGGGGTTGGCACTGGCAATGGGAGTAGCCGCTGGCAGAGAGGATGTGACGGCTTGGCTGACATAATCGACGCCTAAGTCGACTTGAGGTTGTGCCATCATGCCAATGCCGGCAGGAATATGTTCCATGGAATCCTTTTTCATAAAGCCAAAAAAACTCAAGGCAAAGGAGAACGAAACGGGACTGATTAAGCGAAACAGCACCACTCCCCATAGACAATAGGAGAAAATTTTGGAGGTTTTCTTTAACAACAAGCGGGCCAGCAAAACAAAGAGTATGGCATAGCCGGCAGTAATACTCATATTTAAAACAGCCAGGAATACATCCTGCAGGAATTGTTCCATAACCTACTCCTCCTTGTAGCTGTCGATGAGTTTCTTTAGCTGATCAGCCTCTTTCCGGCTTAACTTTTTATCATTCATAAATGCTGTCAGAAAGCTGGGTAAAGAACCGCCAAAGGTGCGGTTAATAAACTGTTCGCTTTCATACTTCTGTACTTGAGCTTGGAGGACAAGGGCTGTGACCAGGGCATTTTCGTTTTTAAGAATTCCCCTTTCACAGAGCTTTTTCAGGACAGTATAGGTGGTAGACTTCTTCCAGCCCAGCTGTTGTTCACAGAGAGTCACCAGTTCGCCGGAGCCCAGGGGTTCATGTTCCCATACGATGGTGGTAAAACGGTACTCACTTTCGCAGAGTTTAAGCTGGTCCAAGGTTAATGCCTCCTTTAAGTCTATAGTTATAGACTCTTTTCTTTAGTCTATAACTATAGACCTAATTTGTCAATGAGAAGGCTTGGTTGACACCAAGCCTTCATCTCGTATTGGTCTTTCTATTTAAGTTGACACCCCATAACTACATATTGTGAAGATCCTTCCGAATAAAGCGTACCGCATTTAAACCGATCATCTGAGCAGGTATCGAAGTATTACCATCCGGTAAAATAGGAGCAACGGAAAGATCAGCGACTCTAAGCTTTTCCGTACCAAAAACATTTAGGAATCCATCAACAACGCCTTCTTGAATATTTCTGCCCATTCTACATTGTCCTCCAATATGAGCGAGATTTACATAAGTCGCCCGGGCAAAATCAGCAAGCAGATTTCTTTTTTCTATCTCATCTGTTAAGTTAAATATCGTTTCAGGAGGATATACAACCTTATAAATACCGTCCGGATCCAGCTCACGAGCCTTCATCATTATTTTGTACGTCTCAATATATTGATGCACCATAAAATTTAAGTCATCAGGATTCTCTAAAGGATTAAAGTTAATTGATGGAAAAGCCTCCGGATCGCTATGTGCGACCATAATAGTGCCCTTGCTCTTGGGGTTAACGTCAACAATTCCAATACTCATGACGTTACTAGGCTTTGTTGGATCAAAACTCCACTGATTAACAAGCACATCTTGAATTGGAAGAAACACAGGCAATGGAAGCCCAAGTAATTGAAGGCGACGCCCAGGTCCTTTTTCCTTTTTAAAAGCACCTATTGCAATTGGCTGATCAGGATCAGCCGACAATACTTGAAGTAGTCTGCTGGTTTCGACTTCTATTCCGATTCCGACATTAAAATGAGCTTGCAAATTGTAACCAACATTAGGGCTCTTCACTAATGTTGATATACCTGCTTCCGCTAAATCAGCCGGTCTGCCGATTCCTGACCGTTGCAAGATGACCGACGACAAAATTCCCGCAGAAATAATAATTTCATTTCTAGCAAAAGCTTCCTGTGTCACTCCATCTCTGACATATTGAACACCAACAGCAATGTTTCTTCCTTTTTTTCGTTTAAAGATAATCTTATCCACTGTTGTTTTTGCGAAAATAACTAACTTTCGTCCCCTAACCCCAAATTCATCTGGATAAAACTCATTTCCTTGGGTTACAACATCTTCATTCAAGTATCCCGTTGAAGTGGATGAACGTACAAACATTCCGTTAACTTCTTGTTGAGTAAATTGTGATTTGAAGAACGTACAATCTCTGATGCCTGTATTATAGTCTTCAACAATTGGGATACCCAATACATCGGATGTTGCTTGAGCTAACGTATTGATAAGTCCATTATTAGGAATGATTTGTTGTCTAATAAAGATCGGGCCTTTTGTTCCTCGTTGATTCGGGCTTTGGGTATTTCCTGTGTAGGTCTCATCTTTTTTGAATAAGCGAAGAATACGTTCGTAACTCCATTGACTACCGACGAGATTTGCCCACTCATTATATAGATTACGACTTCCTCGTACTGCTAACATGAAATTATGGTCTGAACTTCCACCAATTACTCTTCCACCCCATAATTTAAGCTGACGTCCTATAATTGACTCTGTTCGTGACAGAATATTAAATGAAAACTTATTATCATTTGCTAAACTAGCTGCTGTCGCAAAGGAAGCACTACTTAACTCGTCCGTCATGTTCGTTCCTGCTTCAAGGACTAGTACAGATGTATCTTTATCATCGGTTAACTTATTGGCGATTATTCCTCCAGCAGTTCCTGCGCCAATCACAATGTAATCGAAAATTCTTTTTTCTGACAAGTTAATATCATTCCTTTCGATGATTTATAATAATTTGCTCCATATTTATCCTATCTAAGAAATATCTCTTATCTCTGAAGGGACAGTAATGATCTTGCTTTCTCATAGGGGTTATACTGATAATCTATGCTTGTTTACTATAGCAGGTGCACAATATTTTATCGTGAAATAGTCAATTAGGTTTGATGGACAAGTATCTAAAGTATTAAACGGTGGATCCATTTCACTTTTCGCCAGCATATCGAGATACTCTTCTGTACCCATTGTCAACCCCAGTTCAAAATTCCTCAAAAACAACGGTTGAAAATTCCCCAATTAGCTGTTTACTAGTCGGTCGGAGTGAACTCCAATTTACTGGGATCATAAAAACCTGCTTTTTTCTTTTCTTTCACCCTGTAGCTATCTCCCTTAATATTAATGGTCGTAGAGTGGTGTAATAGGCGGTCAAGAATCGCCGTTGCGACGATATTATCACCAAATACATCTCCCCATTCTCCGTATGATTTATTCGAAGTTAGGATAATCGATCCCTTTTCGTAACGGCTAGAGATGATCTGAAAGAAATAATGCGCCGTTTCATCATCCATTCCTGCATACCCAACTTCATCGATGATCAAGATGCCGGGTTTACATAGAGTTTTAATCTTGCGGTGAATCCGCCCGGAGATGATGTTCTCCTTAATCATTGCAATCAGCTCATGGGCGCTTAGAAAGTAAGCCGTATAACCGTTTTTAATCGCTTCAACCGCAAGGCCTACCGCCAGATGGGTTTTGCCTACACCTGGCGGCCCGAGGAATACTACATTTTCAGCGCGGGCTACAAAGCCTAGGGTTTTCAGTTCATTGATCTTTCGAGCGTTAGCACTAGGCTGAAAATCAAAGTCGAATTGTTCCAGTGTTTTCACATAGGGAAGTTTCGCCAGTTTCATGTTAGCCTTGGCAGCCCGGTCGCGCTTAGCTTCAATCTCAGCCCATAACAACTTGTCCAGAAATTCTAGATAAGATATACTACCTTTAGAAGCTTCTTCTGCGTGGTGGTCATACACAGCGTTCATATGGATCAGGCCGAGAATTTCACAAGCCTGATTTAAACGTTCCTGAATCATTGTGTCACCTCGTTGATCAGCGATTCATAGACCTTAAGGGGTCTTTGATACACTTTGGGTGGTTGTTTGTGGCTTAGAATGGGTGCTGTGGCGGCAACTTTCTTCTGAGACCATGTTGTTAAACCCTCAAAGTGTTTTTTATTGCGCTGGAAGTGGTGTTTGCCTGAAAGCTTCACGTGGGATGCAATGCAGATGCCGTTTTCATCATAGATCTCCAGATGTCCGTTGTTTAAATCTCGAATTCTAACCCGCTTTCCCACGAAACGGTAAGGAACCGAGTAGAAATTCGCTTTGTAACTGATGGTACAATCGTTCATGACTTTGCGGTATTGTATATCATAAAGCAGGAATGCTTCTGGATTGACAGGTTTTAACGTTTCTCGTATGAATGCTTCTGCTGGGATTTCACGGGTTGTCTGATGCAGCCGGACATTGCAGACCGTATCCAACCAGAACTTTACGGCTTCATTTAAATCAGCCAGACTGGATATTGTCTTAATTCTTGGCCAAAAGTTCCTGCGCAGATACTTAACACCGTTTTCTACCTTGCCTTTGGTGCGGGGACGATAGGGACGGCAGCGCACTGGACTGAAATCTTGATGCCGGGCAAAGCTTAAAAATTGGTTATTCCACTGATTAGTGCCAGTTTGATGGCTATGTTTGACGACGGTTTTCATGTTGTCATACAGGATGGTTTCCGGTACCCCGTTAAAGAAGGCAAAGGCTCGTTCATGACAACCGATAAGTGTGTCAATGCGCTCGTTCTCAGTAAACTCAACATATTGTTTCCGGGAGTGTCCCATGATCATGATGAAGGCATGAACCTTGACGAAAGTTCCATCGTCTTTCAGAAGCTTGAATTCTCCCCAGTCAACTTGAGCTTGCTTGCCTGGTGGAGTCTCAAAGCGCATGGAGGCTTTACCTCTTACTTGCTCACGATAGGGTTTCATAAAATCCCTGAGAATGGTTAGCCGGCCCTGGTAGCCCATGGCTTTGATTTCATCAAATAAGACCATGGCATTGACGCATCCTTCGTTCATTCTCTCGATGATGTAGGCTTTGTGATTCTCCAGCTTACTTTCACGTTGTACTTTCTTACGATAGGCCGGGAGTTGATCACTTTTAAGCCATTTAGTGACCGTTTTTCGGTCTAAGTCTAATTCTCGTGCAATCTGAGTAATATTCATTCCTTTGCTTTTTAAGTCTCTGATCATAAAAAATTCCTCACTTTGTACCATTTGATTGTCTCTCCTCCTGTGGAGAAGAGTACGTTGATTGTGGGGAATTTTCAACCGTTTATTATGGGTATTTTAGCATCGTTCTTTTCACCATGATAAGAGGAGAAAATAAAAAGGCCAGGATTATTTAAATCCTGACAGAGTTTACTCTGGTTGTTTATCTACTCCTTCGCCTTATTCTACTTAAAGTAAGAGCGCATAATGGTTTCCCAAACACTACAGGACCTCAGCTGTTCTATTAGCATAGTTAATATTAAACTCGCCAACCTCTGACCATGGAAGAGTTCTATAAATCTCACCATGACAATTTGTAGAATGTTGTCTGCTACAGTATAGGCCCGTACCAGGCTGTCCGCCAATAAAGTGGGCTTTTTCTGCAACAGCCTCTCCAAACAAGCCAAAGAATTGTGGCAGGAGATGCATAGGCTTGCCCAGGCAGACCCGGAAGTCTATCAGAACTACAAAGCTGAGATTGGTAAGATCGCGGGGACTCTTACGGAGGGACTATGAGGCATCAGCCGCCGGTGAAGATGAGCCAGGTGGCAATCTCCGCCGGGGCTGCGGCCCCGGTTCTCTTTTAAAATATGCTTTTGTACGGTAAATCAATTAGCCGAACTGCCAACGAAGTATCTTCTCCAGCGGTCCCAGACTACTGTGATCATCGAGGTAAATTCCCAGCTTATCTTTCATGGCTTCCTGCAGCGTCTTAGAGAAATTTATTTTTTTTATTAGCCATATTATCCAGCCACTTTTGACTTTTCTTCAAACCTTTACGTTCATGGATTTCTTTTACCCCTAAGCCTCCATATAAACCCTGATATCCCAACTACCCTCGTGTCATAATCCTCAGATTGCTCAAGTTGTGATGAAAGTTCACGAATACGTTCTCTCATCATTGATAATTGTTGCTCTTTAGCTTCAAGCCTGTTAAGAAACTCTTTCTTTTCCATACCCTGCATATCTACTTTCGCTATCAATTCCTCAATCATCTTTTGACGTTCAGTTTCATTTTCTTGAATGGCTTCTTCCTCTTTCTCTATCTTCTGTTCCGCTTACTCTTTACTTAAGGAAGCACATCGATTTTTCTACTCATTGAAGAATACCCTTCATCTAAGTGCTTTAGTCTTTCTCCAAAACCAGCTTCAATACGTCCAAGAATCTCTAACACCTCTTTGGTAAATTTGTATATATTGTCATAGAAATCATTGCTTGTATCTGTTGCCTTAAAATAAAACGCTACTGATAGTCCTATAGCAAACAGAGATATTACTATAGAAAGTATATCCGTTGCTTTTAATTCATTTATGCTAATGTTAGTCGATAGTATTTTCCATGAGATAACAGATGTTAAAATTAGTACAATAAATGCATTAAGACAGGTATTTACGTTACTTTCAAATGTACTTTTTTCCTGTCGCATCTTATCCATAACTTTACCCTCCCTTTGTACAAAAAGACAATTCTTTTTACTTGCTAATTAGAATTTCTTCCATTATTATTTTTCAACATAAACTTACCTTTGCAACGTAGTCCTCAGAATAATGCCTGTCTTAAGAAGAATTATTTATGTACTGCCATGATACTTGTCATATAATTGTCACCATATGGAGTCAAGCTCCATATGTTCTTTTTTGAATCCTAAATTATCAATTTCAATGCCCTTAATTGAATAAGGATAGCACGCACGCTTTCAGGAGATATTTCTATAGCTTCAAATCTATCTTCTGGAGACTCCTCCTCTAGTTTGTTGCTACCATATTGTTCAACTAAATTGTTTAAAACTCTATTCATATCGTTGGAGTCGGCTTTGCTTAGCCCCCACTTTTTGTTGCTAGTTGATCTAATAGCTTCTTTATATCTGATTGCCTCGCCTAATAGGATTTTCTAATCCCTAACCAATTATTACGTTGCACTTCAAAATCTCCTCCTGACCTTAGAATCAGAACATCAGGAGCAAAGATAAGATTAATAATTATTCCTGCTGCCGGAGTCTCCCCGGAAAAATACTTATTTTCCCTAATGTCAGTTGATTCATTGAACCACTTAACAATGTTTTCTGCTTCCTTACCTGTGGCTTCCCTTTGGATTATTTCGTAACCCGGCTCCCCCCACAAGACAATTTTCTGTACTTGTATCGCAAAAATAGGAGCATGCAGTCTGTTAAAACCTGCAAAGGAAATGAAACCTCCTACTAAAAGGATAATTACAGCTACAGTCACAATGTTTCGCGCCCTCATACCATACCTCCTATTAACCCTGATACCCTTATAAACCTATTGTCTTTTAATATAAAAAAAATCCTGCAAAACTGTGCAGGAATTGTCGGATAGATAAATTGTTTTTCTGCTATTCTATTGGCAAGGGAGGTCATCCAAATGAATTCAATCAAGAATCTTAATAACGCACTGGACTATATTGAAGAAAACCTTACCAATGATATTGACTACAAGGAAATTGCCCGGCTGGCCTTCTGCTCAGAATATCATTTTATGAGAATGTTTTCTTTTCTATCCGGCGTGACGCTCTCGGAGTACATTCGAAGAAGGCGTCTGACTCTTGCAGCATTTGAACTAAATAATACCAAATTAAGAGTCATTGATATAGCCTTGAAATATGGCTATAGTTCACCTGATTCTTTTGCCAGGGCTTTCCAAACTATGCATGGAATAACTCCGGCAGAAGCCAGGAATAATGGTCAATTACTCAAAGCCTATCCCCGGATGACCTTTCAAATATCAGTTAAAGGAGAAAACCCTATGAACTATAGAATTGAAGAAAAAGAAGCTTTTCGGATTGTCGGCATTCAAAAAAGGGTTCCCATAATTTTTAACGGAACTAATCCTGAGATTACCTCTATGTGGAAGAGCCTTACGGAAGAAAAGATCATTCAACTTAAAAATCTCTCTAACGTCAAGCCTTTGGGGCTGATTCAAGCATCTGCCAACTTTTCAGAAGGACGTATGGAGGAAAAAGGAGAACTTGATCATTATATTGGCGTTGCTACAACCAATGACTGCCTTGATACTTTTACCAAGCTTGAAGTTCCTGCTTCAACATGGGCAGTATTTGAATCCGTCGGGCCATTCCCTGCTACACTTCAAAGTACTTGGGGGCGCATCTATTCAGAATGGTTCCCTTCCTCCAATTACGAGCAATCGGAAGGACCGGAAATATTGTGGATGGAGAACTTTGAGATTTCTTCTCCCACATTTAAAAGCGAAATATGGATACCTGTTCGAAAAAAGATTTAGTGGACTAAGCAGATGCTTCAATAACGGCTACAGGCTCAAAATCTTTTAGCTTACAGACCTCTTTGAAATAAACCAGAAGGATGAATACATCCCGCGGTTCCTCAAATTCATCCACATGCTCAATCTTGATTTGTTTTCCTGCAAAAAATGCCTTCAGATCCAGGTCCTTGTTCTCTTCCTGCCCAATCAGGGCGCTGTATTCATTAACCAGTTTCTGCAATTTGTTTTGATTTTCGTCATTGACCTCCACATCCGGAAAGCGGTAATTACTGGAATTTTCTCCAAAACAAAACATCTCTTTGACGGTTGATTCCGCTTCCGCTGCAGCCTCTTCTTCAGGTCTTAACATAATATATTTCTTCAACATCCTACTATCCTTTCCTGAAGCTAAGCCTCTATGATCTGAAATATCCTTCATAATTATATACATTCGCGGCAATCCCGTCAGTTCCCTTCTGCCGGCGTAATTTTCAGACCGTATTTCTTGGCAATGCCTTGCCAAGGTTATTCTTGGGCCAAATCTCTAACCATAACAAAACCTCCTGTCTTCTGATATTCACGATAACAGTGCTATCAAAAGACAGGAGGTTTTTTCGAGCTTTATGGAAAACAACTAGATTTTCTTCCGTGCCGTATAGCTGGTATGCAGCAATTGATGGGCTCTCTTCCCAAAGGGTTCGCCTAAAAAGTCTTTATACAGACCTATGATGGCCAGATTTTCGTGGGACTTGCGCAGAGGCTTGCCGCGATCTTCACGGTAGATGGCTCCGGCCCGGGCTTTAAGAATCTCCATATTGCCGTGATGATAGGGCTGACCGCCGCCTCCGATACACCCGCCAGGGCAAGCCATGATCTCAATCACGTCATAATTGCTCTCCCCGGCTTGGATTTTCTCCAGTACTGTGCGGGCATTGCCCAAACCATGAATGACAGCAATCCGATAATCCCGTCCACCGATGGGAATAACCGCTTCCTTAATCCCTTCCATTCCCCGCAAAGCTTCAAACTCGACTTTTTCCAGAGTATCACCAGTCAGAACCTCATAGGCTGTCCTCAGAGCTGCTTCAAGAACTCCGCCTGTTGCCCCGAAAATTACGGCGGCCCCGGTTGATTCGCCTAAGGGATGATCGAACTCCTGGTCCTTAAGATGGTCAAAATGAATGCTGGCTTCCCGCACCATCCGGGCCAGTTCCCTGGTCGTGATGACGATATCCACATCGGCAGTATCGGTACCCTGTGAAAGTTCCGGACGATCTGCTTCGTATTTTTTAGCCACACAGGGCATTACAGAAACAACGGTAATGGACTTGGGATCAATACCCAGGGTTTTAGCATAGTAAGATTTCGTCAAGACCCCTAACATTTGATGGGGGGATTTACAGGTTGAAGGGATGTCTAAGAGATCGGGAAACTGGTGCTCAAAGAATTTAACCCAGGCCGGGCAGCAGCTTGTCAGCAGCGGCAGGCGTCCGCCATGCTGAATGCGATGGACCAGCTCCGTTGCTTCCTCCATAATCGTCAGGTCCGCGGCAAAATCCGTATCAAAGACGCGGTCAAAGCCTAGACGCCGCAGAGCAGCCACCATTTTGCCGGTGACAATCGTCCCTGGTTCCAAGCCGAATTCCTCTCCCAAAGCAACCCGTACAGCCGGTGCTGTTTGGACAACCACAAATTTGTCGGGATCGTTGAGGGCTTTCCAAACTTTATCAACCTGATCCAACTCAGTTAAAGCCCCAGTCGGACAGACTGCCAGGCACTGCCCGCAGAAGGTACAGGCCGTTTGGCTCAGGGGCAAATTAAAGGCTGTTTTAATAACAGTTTCGAAACCACGCCCTACGGCTGAGTAAACCCCCACCGTCTGTACTTGGCTGCACATGGTTTCACAGCGCCGGCAGCGAATGCATTTGTTGGGATCTCTGACGATAGAAGAACTGGAGTGGTCAATTTCGAACTCCGATTCTTCCCCTGCATAACTAATAGCTCTTACTCCCAGTTCTGCTGCGAGAGCTCTGAGATCACAGTTAATGTTCTTAGCACAGGTTAAACACGATTTAGGATGGTCGGAAAGCAGAAGTTCGACCATGGCCCGTCTGGCCTGGATGGCCCTGAGAGAATCTGTTTTAACAACCATACCCTGGGTTACCGGAGTTGAACAGGATGAGGCCAGATTGCGCCGGCCTTCAACTTCGACTACGCAAACCCTGCAGGAAGCTATGTTATTATTATAATGCATTTCGTGAAGTTTCAGGTGGCATAAGGTGGGAATGTCGATGTTTACGGTTCGGGCCGCGTCTAAGATAGTCGTTCCCTCCGGTACTTTAACAGGAATGTCGTTGATAGTTAGCTGTATATCCATATTGAGTCCTCCTTCAGGGGTACTTTAACGGCGAATGATGGCACCGGCGACGCGGCATTGTTCCATGCATGCTCCACATTTCAGGCAGCGTTCCTGGTCAATAACGTGGCGCTTTTTGGGGGTACCAGAAATACAAGACATGGGACACTTCTTGACGCAAAGGGTACAACCTACGCACTTATCTGTGATTTCGTATTTCAGCAGGCTCTGACAAACACCCGCCGGACAGGTTTTATCGACAATATGTGCTATATATTCATCCCGGAAATACCTTAAAGTGGACAGGATGGGATTGGGAGCACTCTGCCCAAGGCCGCAAAGGGCTGTGTCCTTGATGATATGGCAAAGTTTCTCCAGGTTCTCCAAATCCTCTAACGTCCCTTGGCCTTCCGTGATCCTGGTCAGAATTTCATAAAGACGTTTGGTCCCTACCCGGCAGGCCGTGCAGCGGCCACAGGATTCATCCATAGTAAATTCCAGAAAATATTTGGCGATATTGACCATACAGTCGTCTTCATCCAGGACAATGAGGCCTCCGGAGCCCATCATGGAACCGATGGCCGTTAAAGACTCATAATCAATGGGCAAATCTAAGTACTTGGTTGGAATACATCCGCCGGAGGGTCCTCCCGTTTGAGCTGCTTTAAAGGTTTTCTTGAGCTTAATTCCCCCGCCGATGTCAAAGATGATTTGCCGGAGGGTTGTCCCCATGGGAACTTCCACCAGCCCAACATTGTTGACTTTGCCGGCTAAAGCAAAGACTTTTGTACCTTTGCTTTTTTCTGTGCCGATGGAAGCAAACCACTGAGCTCCCTTTAAAATAATAGCAGGGATATTTGCCAGGGTTTCTACATTGTTGACACAGGTTGGTTTTCCCCACAGCCCTTTTTGAGCAGGAAAAGGTGGTTTGACGGTGGGCTCTCCCCGGGCCCCTTCAATAGAATGGATCAAAGCCGTCTCTTCACCGCAGACAAAGGCTCCCGCTCCGTATTTAAGCTCAATGTCAAAGCTGAAATCGCTCCCTAAAATACCTTGGCCCAACAGTCCGTACTCCCGGGCTTGTGCAATGGCGATTTGCAGCCGGCGAATCGCGGCAGGGTATTCTGCCCGGACATAGATAAAGCCCTCAGAGGCTCCAATGGCAGCACCGGCAATGATCATGGCCTCAATAACGCTGTGGGGGTCACCCTCCAGAACAGAGCGGTCCATGAAGGCGCCCGGATCCCCTTCGTCAGCATTACAAATGATATAGCGCTGATCGGCTTGGCTCCTGCGTGTGAACTCCCATTTGGCACCCGTGGGAAAGCCTGCTCCCCCACGGCCGCGGAGTCCGCTGTCTTTAAGGACGTCGATAACGTCCAGAGGCGTCATTTCAAAAAGAACTTTTGCTAAGGCCTGATAACCGTCGGCACCGATATATTCGAGAATGTTTTCAGGAGCAATATAGCCGACGTTGCGTAAAGCAATGCGAAGTTGGCCGTTGTAGAAGGGGATATTAGCAGGAAAGCGCTCTTTGGTGTTGGGGTCCATATAAAGAAGATGCTCTACCACTTTTCCTGCAAGGAAGTGTTCTTCCACAATCGTCGTTACATCATCAGCAGAAACCTCACAGTAAGTTATATTATCCGGGTGAATCTCCATCATCGGTCCTTTTTCACAAAAACCAAAACAGCCCGGCTGAAAAACTTTAATTTGTTCGGATAATCCTCGCCGGCTGAGTTCCTCTTCCAGGCGTTCGGCGATTCCTGGACTGCCAGATGAATGACAGCCGGGTCCCCCACAAACCATAACATGCCTTACCAGGCCTGGGGTGTTTTGATCTGAATCAGTGTCAGTAAGGCGTCTTGTTGCAATAAGTTTGAGGCTTTGTGCCTTTAAGGCATTTAAGTCATCTGTATTTTTGAGTTTCATATGACCTTTCCCTTCCTTCGGTAACACTATTTGCGAGGTTCGAGGTTTCGAAGTTTGAAGCTCGAAGCTCGAAGTTCAGGATCGAATATCATGTATCGTGCATCGCACTTCGTGCTTCGCGATTAGCTTTCCGGGCGGTATTTTGCAAGGACTTCATTAATCTCCTGGGCCTCAGTCATGCGTCCATGAACTTTACCGTCAACCATCATAACTGGGGCAAGACCGCAGGCTCCCACGCAGCGCAGAGTTTCTATAGTAAAGAGATTATCGGGAGTGGTTTCTCCAGCCTTAATTTTCAGCTGATTTTCCAACTCACTTTTCAGCTTTTCTGCTCCTCGAACAAAACAGGCCGTACCTGTGCATACGTTAACAACGTGTTCTCCTCTGGGAACCATGGTGAAAAAGGAGTAAAAGCTCACAACGCCATAGACCGTAGCAGACGGTATATCAAGTTTCTGGGCAATATGCCACTGAACATTATCGGGCAGATAACCGTATATTTCTTGAGCGTAATGTAAAATTCCAATCAAGTTCTCTTTTTTATTGGGCAAGCTGTCGATATAGTCATCCAGCTTTTGCGCAAATGGATTAGGCGAAGCACTGTCACACATAGCAAATCCTCCTTTATTCATTAAGAAACAATGTAATTTACCTTCAGCCTCCTTTTTCTAATGTTTGGCCAACTCTGATCTGTCTGACTATTTGTTTTTTTTAAAATCATGTGATTAGTTTATCTTTCTTCTCACCGGCTTGTCTCGTTTATGGAGGTAAGAAAAAGCTTTTGTAAGTAAAGAAAGCAATATCGAAAGTTTGAATGAATTCCATCATTCATGATCTATCTAAGTGAAGGCATACTAAAAGACCCCACTAAAAAAGTGAGGGTCTTCGAATTTACAAAAATACCCATCACCTATAACAAGATAAATAATTTAACAGGCCGGCCACCGGTACCGTATTTCAGTTCTGATTTCAGTACCCCGCGCTGTTCTAAAAATTCCAGATAGTGGCGTACTGTAACTCTGGTCAGCTTAACACCTTCCGCCACTTCCTCTGCGGAAAGGGGACGACGGGTTGCTTCCAGAAATTGAACAATATGATTAAGGGTAATTTTAGATAAACCCTTTGGCAGCCCTTCCCCCTCACTATACCAAGGGCTATCTAAACTGACTTCCGGCTCTGATCCCTTCGCGGCCGTATGGTCAATGGCCGCGCTGTCCTTCATTAACTGTAAAATGGAAAGCGATTTATTATCAGCCTGATCTTTCTCCCTCTGGCTGGAGTTTGCCCGGTTAATTTCTTCCGTTAACCCCTGGATTTGTTCCGCCATGCTGTCAAATGCCTTCTTTAACTCCCCGATTTCCTCGACAGAAGAATCATTGCTACTCTCAGATAAAGATCCGGCTGCTGACTGCTGAGGGCCTGGCAAGATACTATCTAAAAGCCCTCTGCGGAGCTTTTGCAAGTAAATCCAAGTGAAAAAAGCGAATGCAATGATTAGGGCTAAGCCAACTTTAATCAGTGTAGTCCAAGATCCTGTCCAAACAATCTGCCCATCCCCCTGAGCAATCCCTATATTAAACATGCCAATGACCTCGCCGCTTTCTGCGCGTAAAGGAACATATCCGGCCTGGTTCAACTGACCCCCTTGATCCTCTTCTCCGAGATAGGTCTGCCCGTTTTGCAGTACAGTCTGGGCGACATGAGCAGAAACCTTGGTACTAATCAAGCGTACTCCATCTAAACCGCGTTCAGTGGTGGCCGCCCGGCTCTCTCCCAAGAATATAGTCACACTGTCCCCCGTAAGGCGGGACAAATAATCTGTTATTTCATTATTGAGGCTGATCCGGACAGCTCCTTTATATAACTCCCCGTCGCGCACTGACCATGGTCCCGGATATTTTAAATCAATAATTTCCCCGCAAGTAGTCAGATCGGTTTGTATCTTGGTGTTAGCAGCAGCTACGTGACGGCCTTCGATATTCAAGCCAAGAATCACGCAGCTGCTGCCTGCTAGTATAACAAACGCACACAACAGCAAGATTAGAATCTGATGTTTGAATAAGCGCACAAGTACCCCTCTTTCGAACCCTATTAAACAACATGCAATTAATTAAGAGCCTCTGCATGATGTTTTTTTAATCGCCCAAACTATTTTTTACATTAGTTATTTCGTATTTAATGTTCATTAATTTTCACCTCAACAACTCCTTTTGTGTAACTTTTAATATTAACTATATTATTATAACCTTATTTGCCTTAAGATTCTAAACAAAATATTCAAAATTTGATATTTAATTTTGTGCAGAGGGAAATTAATTATCATCCTGCAAAACTGGGCAGAAATTATCGGATAGATAAATTGTTTTTCTGCTATTCTATTGGCAAGGGAGGTCAGCCAAATGAATTCAATCAAGAATCTTAATGACGCACTGGACGAAGCGGAGGGCCCGGAAATATTGTGGATGGAGAATTTTGAGTTCTCTTATCCCACTTTTAAAAGCGAAATATGGATACCTGTTCGGAAAAAGATTTAGTGGACATGGAAGTGAATTCTATTTGGAATAAGGTACCATACATGACCCAGAAAGCGCCCGATGGGCGCTTTCTTAAATATTTACTCACGAGAGCTTAAATAAAAATTAATCAAGGTTCATTTATTAAAATAGAGACATTTAGATTCCCTACAACCATGGGGATGACGTGCACTGTGAGAACAAATAATTACTTCATTAGGCAAAGGTAAGGATACATTAAGATATCTTTTAACTGATCTAATAGCCTCACTTAGTGCAGTTCTTACAAAACTCTTGCAACAACATGGTCCTGTTTCGTTGGCAATCGTATCAACAATTCTGGCTACCACTCTCATTACCACAACAGTTTCTTGGTCTTTTGAACATGCTGCCCCAATTATGACACTAAAACAGGCTCCAATAGCAGGTGCGATCCCGCATACTCCTGTTAATCCACAATATCCTCCAATGGCTTGTCTCTTTGTCCGGTTTAGTGCTTCAACAATCTGTTCCTCCGTAATCTTAGAAGTGCCTTCATTCTTAAGCGCTGCCATCAGAGCTCCAGCTGCTATCCAGGCATTTTCACAACCGAGCATGGGAACATTTTCCTGGTTCATTAGATGCTCGGCAATTTCGAAGGGGTTTGGTGATTCACTGGCCAAAACGTATTCTTTTACTCTATCGAAAAGATCTTTCCCGTGACATTCATCACATATGTAATGCCCCTTTAGGCAGTAAATGTTTCCAATCTCTGTCTTGCCGCAATTAAAACAGGTAAATTCTCTTCCCGAACTGAAGTAATCCAATTGCCCTCCACAGATTTGACAGTTTTCAGTTAGGGATTCTGTGTGCTGAACAGCACTGGAAGTCTCTCCTCAACAATTAGATTTAGTGTTATTATTGTTTGAATTCTGAATCAGGTCTATCAACCTTCACACCTCCTTGATTTAGATAAAACTGTTTGGAAGATGCCAAGTGATTAGGATCTACTCGTCTATTATTGCGACGGCTCTTATCCAGCCACCACTTGCATCCTTTATTTTTATCGGGAAACAACAGAACGTAAAACCATACGAAGGCAATTTTTCAAGATTGGTAAGCTTTTCAATATGGCAATACCCACATTCAATCCCAGCAAAATGACCTTCCCAAATAATTGAAGGATCTTTACTTTGTACAAAATCTTTTGCAATCAAAGGCAATGGACGATCCCAACTCCAGGCATCCGTTCCAACAACCCGAACACCTTGTTCGCAAAGCCAAAGCGTTGCTTCCTTACCCATACCACATCCTTTTATCAGATATTCCGGTTTACCCCAATATTTATCTGCTCCAGTGTTTACAAGGACAATGTCGCCAGATTTTAACTCATAGCCAATATTCTCAAAAGCTTCTTTCATATCATCGGCCGTGACAAGGTACCCGTTGGGAAATTTAGTAAAATCCAATTTAACTCCATTACCCATACACCATTCAAGAGGAATTTCATCAATCGTCAATGCTCTTTGCCCTTTACTCATTTTTGGATGATAATGCCAAGGTGCATCAAGATGTGTCCCTGTATGCGATGATAAAGTCAATAGTTCAATAGCCCAACCTTTTCCACCAGGTAAATCATTCGCTGTATCAATACCGGGAAAAAATGCAGCCATTTGTTGCGCACCCGTATCATGGTTCATATATTGGATTTTTGGTATCATTTCCTGTGGATCTGACGGCACGTTATTTTCAATAGAAATACTTAAATCTATAAACTTTCTCATTATACATCCCCCTTAATTATACAACACCTCAGCAAAAACTACCCTAAGGGAATCATATTTTTATAATGTCTCATGGAAGAATTTAAGAATTAAGATGGCCCTCTCTTGGTATATCCCGATGTATTTCCTAAAACATAGTATTCTTTCCCCCCAAATCTCCCCTTAATTTGATAACAAAGGGTTCCTACGGAAAGTTTTCTACAAATAATTACCAAATCCTTCAGTTATAACAATAAACTTCCGGGTTCCATACTAAAAGCAGCCGCTTGGCTGCTTTTTTATTATTTTTGATTTTGTTTGGATTCCTAAATGTTCTTTATAAGCACTCCTCAATAACAGCTGTCATGCTCTCCGGGGTTACCGTGGGTTCAAAACGGCCGGCGATGTTACCCCTCCTATCGATAAGAAACTTAGTAAAATTCCATTTAATCGACGAATCGGAGAACCCTTTTCCGTATTTCTGTTTGAGCATGAGTTCCAGGGCCTTGTTTTTTACACCTTTGCCAAAACCCTTAAACTCCGTATTTTCAGCCAGGAATTTAAACATCGGCTCGGCATTTTCACCTCTCACATCCACTTTTGCCGACAGGGGAAAAGTAACTCCGTATCTTACTTTACAGAACTCCTGCACCTCACTGTTGGTCCCCGGCTCCTGTTCGGCAAACTGATTGCAGGGAAAGCCAATAACCTCAAGTCCCCGGTCTTTATAGCTTTTATACAGCTTCTCCAAGCCCTCGTACTGGGGAGTAAAACCGCATTTGCTGGCAGTGTTGACGAGGAGCAGTACTTTTCCTTTATACTCGGACATGGCAACCTCATTTCCCTCAATAGCCTGAAAGGAATAATCATAAATGGACACTTAGCATCCCGCCTTATAGTTTTTCTCCGACAATAAAAAAGCAAGATTTCAGTGATTGCTGAAATCCTGCTTAGTATAGCCTGGTCTATTTGACTTTAAACTGAGAACAATCCACAAAGATCCGCTCATAGCCGTCGGTCATGCTTAATTCCATATAATCCAGGGACCTGGCCAGTGCCGACATCTCCTGCCGGGCTTCCAGGGACATCAGGGCCAGATAAGCCCCTGTTTTGGAGGAATTGCCGATATAAGAGACTTTTTCCTGAACAGCACTGGGCAGAATATCCGTTCCCACCAAACTGTCCACGGGCAAGTGAGCACCGAACTGACCGGCAACGATCACCTCATCCAAATCGGCAAAGCTTAGACCTGAAGCATTAACCAAGGCTACAAACCCCGATAAAATAGCGCTTTTAGCCAATTGAACCTGACGGATGTCCCCTTGGGTTATCAAGAGCTTGCCGGGCTCCTCACTAATGCGAATCATCCGTTTCTTGCCGTCCAGTTCAATATAGGGCAGCCTGGGATCTCCGGCTTCCAGCTGTTCAGGCTTAACCAGATTTCCCCGGGCATTGATAAAATCATGTTTTAATAATTCCCGGATAACCGCCAGGATACCGCTGCCGCATAAACCCAGAGGGCGTTTCTGGCCGATAACCTCCAAAGCGAAGCCCGTTTCCGGGTGAAAATGGATGTCCTCAATGGCACCATCGGCAGCCCGCATCCCGCAGCTGATATTCATCCCTTCGAGAGCAGGTCCCGCGGCACAGGAGCAAGACACCAGCTCTCCCCTGTTTGCTAAAACCATCTCACCATTGGTGCCGATATCGATAAAGAGAACCTTGTCCTTTCGCTCATGAAGCCTGGCTACATAGGCGCCGGCTACAATATCCGCTCCGATGTAGGATGAAACTGCCGGCAGACAGTAGACCCTGGCAAAGGCTGAAAGAGCGGTTAACCCAATATCCCGGGCCGGGATTTCCTTTTCCGCCACAAAAATCGGAGCATAAGGTGATTTGCCGATAGGCAGGGGATCAACTCCCAGAACCATATGCATCATGGTACAGTTAGCGGCAATGGCTACTTCATAAATGTGGGCGGGGTCGATCTGCCGCCTCACGCACATGGTCCGGATCATATCGTTTAAGGAGCCAACAATGGCTGACTGCAGCTGTTCCCGGCCTTGCTCCTCATGCTCCAGGACATAAGTGATGCGGGTGAGCACATCCTGACCAAAGTTTTTCTGGGCATTGATGGCTGCTTCGCTGTCCACTTCTTCCCCTGTTCTTAAATCGATCAGGGAAGCCACCACCGTCGTCGTCCCGATATCCACCGCCACACCGTACAAACTCTCAAAGGTGTCCCCTTTTTCCAGGCCAATCAGCTGATCCTGATTATATACCGCCGTATAAGTACCATTGCCCATGGTGATCCGGCGCAGCACTTCCCAGGGTAGCCGCTCCAGATCCAGGGCCTTTTTAAACAGCTCTTCATAGGGGGTTTGGTCTGCCAGGGTGGGCTTAGAGATTTCGATAACCTTTTTCCAGATGGCCGGATGGCGTTTATATTCTGGGACATATCCCCCGGTCAAAACCGGGTGATTTTCCTCCTGGTCGATAACGTCAATCTCTAAATCCCCGGCCGGACAGACATGACAGGCCAGGCGAATCCCCTCCTCAATTTCCTTTTGAGTAAGGGATTGTTCTTCGTCAACGGACAGAGGGGAGAGCTCCCCCCCTAAATGTTTGATTTTACATTTGCCACAGCTTTTTCGTCCTCCGCAGGGGCTTTCAATAAAAACCTGCCGGGCAACCAAGATATTTAAAAGGCTTTCTTTAGCCTCAGCATCATAGGGGAATTTGATCCTTTGTCTTGGTAAAGAAATTATATACATTCTCAAACCTCGTTCCAGTGCAAAGCTTTAAGGACTTAGGCTTTATAACCGGTTTCCTGAACGGTTTGCAGCATGGCCTGAATATTCTTAAGTGAGGACTTCGTGCCCAAACCACAGGCAGGGGCAATGATATCTGAGCCGTCTGCCATCACCTTTTGGGTCATGACCCGAATTCTGTCTTCATCGGCAAACTCCAGGGCATAAGTGCTGACATTGCCGACAATAACCTTCCCAGGCAGCATGGTTTTTGCCTCTTTAATACTAACAATAGAATCAAAACTGTGAGCATCGGCGCGGAGTTTAATGAGCTGATCATAAACCTTATGCATTTTTCCGCAGATGTGCACGATGACAGGGATCTCCGGATGTGTCTCACGAAGACCAGCGATGAGCTTATTGACATAAGGTACCACAAATTCGTCAAAGGAACGGGGACCCAGAATTTCTCCCGTACCGCTGGGGTCAGAGATGGCAATCACATCTGCGCCGGCTTCAATCTGAGCCTTGCCGAAGCGGATCAGGGCATCCGTGACAAATTCCATCAAGCCATGAGCCTCTGTTTTGCGCCGCCGTAAAGCCTTATAGAAATCAACCGGTTCAAGGAGAGATGCCGCTACGCTGATAGGGCCGGAAAGATTGCCGATAATCGGCACACCGTCATCCAGCTTTTTCAGACGTTTAATAGCATCCAGCACGATCACTGCCCGCTGGCTGTAAGGGTCAAAGGGGGGTAATTCCTGCCATTGGGCAATATCATCCATGGCATACCCTGTGACATGGGGCTCATAGATGCTAGACCCTAAATCCACAACAGCACCCATCTGCTCTGCCTCGATCGTCATACAAAAGGGAACTCCATAGTTTTCAAAACAGCCGTGATCATACACCGCTTTAGCTAAATCCGCCATTTTAACAGCATCGGTATGGGCCTCGGGCCAGCAGATATCTGCTTTTTCCATCAGCTCCGTAACCACCATATTCATCATGCCCCCCGGGCAAATACAAGGCAGGCGATCCGTTTTATCTCCTTTGAGAGCTTTTAAGAGCCTTTCTTTTGCATCCATTGCTACTTCCTTTCAACCTCAGTGCTTAGGCCATGCCGAATAATTCTTTGGCTACCGTCACTGCCGCAGTAGCGTTAACCGCATAACCATCGGCATTGACCTGATCACAATAAGCCTGGGAAATAGGTCCGCCGCCAATCATCACTTTCACTTTATCTCTAAGACCTTCTTCTTTCAGCATATCAACCACTTCTTTCATACCGGGCATGGTTGTGGTCATCAGGGTGGAGAGGCAAATCAGCTGGGCATCCACTTCCTTGGCTTTTTCCACGAAACTTTTCAGGGGTACATCTCTGCCCAAATCATACATTTCAAACCCTGCCGTCTCCAGCATAATTCGCACCAGGTTTTTGCCAATGTCGTGGGTATCCCCTTCCACAACGCCGATAACGCATTTGCAGTTGACAGCGCCTGAATCCTTTTCCTGGGGCAGATGGGGTCTTAAAACAGCCAAGCCGTTATACATAGCATCGGAGCAGACCAAAAGGTCGGTGACAAAATACTCTTCTTCTTCATACATCTGACCCGCCCGGTTCATGCCATCGACAAGTCCTTTCAGAACCCCGTCAAGAGCTTCGTAGCCGGCATCAATATACTCTTCAGCAATACCTGCTGCATTATCATCTTCCATTTCAAAGACACAATCGGATAATTCCTTTAATAATTCTTCTTTTGACTTTGCCATGTTAGTTTACATCCTCACCTTCTAAAAATAATCCCGCAAGCCGTCAGCTGCCTATTCATTTAACAAAGCTTCATCCAAGGGATAGCGGCCATATTTGCGGACCGCTGCCATCATATAGTCAATATTTTCAACGGGAACATTTTGGGTAACATCACAGCCGGAAGCGACGATATAACCCATGGGGCTGTCCTTGCCTTTGCGGATACAGGTCTTAACGGCTTGGAAAACATCCTCTTTGGAGCCCAGCATAAGCACATCCACAGGGGGCACATTGCCCAGGATGGGCAGGCGCTGTCCCACTTTTTCCTTCACATATTCCAAATCCACCAGGTTATCAATACTGAGCATATCCGGTCCTGTATCCACCATTTCCTCCACAATATTTGTGGTATTGCCGCAAATATGATAGCAGCACATCCCGCCGAGATTATGAATATACTCCATTAATTCTGTGGCATAGGGTTTGACGAAATCCACATATTGGCTTTTGCGCAGGAGAGTGCCCGAGGCAATGGGGTCACACATGAGAATAACCACGCCACGCTCAATATATTCCTTATAAATATCTTTCAGGGCATCTGTGCACAGACGCATCAGACGGTGGATGTCCTCCGGTCTTTTTCGGGTGGCCCTTAAAAGCAGTTCCGTAGGATAAATACTTGATACTGCAGTAAAGGGACCGGCAATCAGCACTCCTGTGGGAACTTCATGGCCCATCCGTTCCTGGCAGATTTCGCAGGCTTTTAGGGTTTTAGCCAGCCAAGGATCGTTTTCTTTCTTTGTTTTCGAGAAATCCAGTTTATCAATGTCATTCAAATCTTCCAGTACATGATGTACAACCGCCGGCAAGCTGTCTTCTGGGTCATTGACTTCTGTCCCTAAGGCCGTACCGATACCATGCAGACCGTATTCGATGATCATCATGTCATTGCCGTAGCGTTTATAACAATCAATCTGGGATTGAGCCTGTTTTTCCGCCGAATCACGTTTTTCCCGGTGAGTTATCCCCGATACTCGGTGGGAGATGGAAACCAAAACAGGGATGGCCAGAAGACGGTCCATTTTTTCCCCTTTCATGAAGGCCTGCAGGCGTTCATTGGGTGTCATTTGATCTTGTTCATGCATCTAAGAATTCCTCCTAATTTACTTTACTTTGGATTTAAAGCAGAGATTAAATCACCAGCTTTAAGGTCTTCATCTGGGCATCCTTTAAGATGCGATTGCGGTTATGGATACAGGCACTTCCTACTAAATCAACGCTTCCCCGCAGCTCTAAACAAGCTTGTGCGTAAGACATCGGTTCCGGCAAAGGATAGTTCTCCCATTCAGCCATTCCCAGCTCCACTAACTGCAGGGCGGTTTTGGGACAAAGATGCAAAACCAGCCGTTTATTAATTAACTTGAGCGCTTCTTCCGCAAAGGGTTTGGAAAACTGCTGCCCCTGCCGCTCAAAAAATTTCGGTCCCAGGATATTCAGCCCTCCCACCGGATCTTCAAAGGCAATGAAATCCACTCCGGCTTCCAGGGACTTTTCCATATAGCGAAGCACCTGCAGGCGCATCTTCTCTATGATCGTTTCAACCACTTCCGGTTTTTTTCTCCAGATCTTAAAGAGCTTGCCGATATCAATTAAATTATTTAAAGTGGTGAGCGGTCCGCAAATCTGGATGCCAACAGCTTCTCCGGCGGATTTAAGAATTTTGACAGCCTCCAGACTTGCTTTTAGGCGTCCCTTCTCAAAATCCATATCCGGCAAGGTCAATAAATCATTTTCATCTTGAAAGACCGGGGCTTCACAGCGCGGCCCTATTTTTGCTGTTCCCAGCTTGATGTTGCCGCCATAGCTTTCCGCTTCAACGGTATGGCAGAACGGAACCATACAAAGGGCACTTCCTTCCACTTCCCGTACCGTACTGGCAATCCTGGCAATTCCTTCTGCATAGGTATAAGCTTCGGGAAACGGCAAGCCAACCTTTTCTACTACTTCTTCTGTAAAACCGCTGCTGTCTGAGCCTAGAGGACATTTAAAATCTGTAAATGAAGCCATCTGCTCCTCCCCCTCATACCCTTTCTGATAACGAGTTATAAGATTACTATCTTATAGCTTTTAGGTAATTGCATTTTATAACCCAATGATTATATCATAAGAAAACAAAGAAAAGCTACCTCGTTAGAGACAGCTTTTCTTTGTTTTCTTCTTTGAATTCGCCAATTGACAAGATCACTCAAGCTTTATAGAAGATACAATACTAAGTCTTGAAGATTTTAATGCGGGAAACCGTCTAAACTCGGTATAGACGGTTTTACCTTGTTTACACGGCCCTCTGTAAGTGGAAGTTTCTAAATATTATTACTTTAGGCTATACTAGTGTTTCTTGCAGATTGTTGATTCTCTCGATTATCTTTTAATGAATGGCACTTTATATCACTGTAGAGCAAGGCAACAAGAGAAATCATAATTAATGCGATACAAAGAAACCATGCCACCTGATAAGAACCAGTTTTATCAAATATCATTGCCACAGCGGGAACAGACAGAGCAGTACCTAAATAAACAGAGAGATTTACATAGCCATAAATTTCTCCATAGTGTTTCGAACCAAACATTGCAGCAGTAATGACAGTAAGAAAAGAGAAAGTATTTTCGCTGCAAAGGCAGTTCCATGAACATCTGCCAGGAAAGCTGCAAGCTGACTTAGGATCACTCCAGCTTAATGGAAGACACAATATCCAGCCTCGAAGATTTCAGAGCCGGAACAATGGAAGCAATAACCATTAAGCCCACGCCGGCCATAACATAGAGTACATAGGAGTCAAAGGGGAAATGAATCTCCCGGGAATGGCTGGTACCCACCAGGATAATGATCATTAAGGTTCCGGCGATAACCCCCAGCAAGCCTCCGATGGCTCCCCCAGTCAGAGCTTCAATGAAGATCATCTTAACTGTTTGTACTTTGCTCATGCCCATGGATTTTAAGACGGCCAGGGAGCGCTTGCGCACGAGAAAACTGATCAGGAGATTATTCAGGACTCCAAAAACCCCAATCACAATAGAGAGAACGGAAAAACCGGACATCAGCAGAGTAACCTGCTGGTTAGAGGCCATGTATTCCTCCTGCAGCGCATTTTTAGTCTGCAGGTAAGGCCTGATTCTGATAAATTCCTTTTCAATTTTCTTAAGAACATCTTCCGGATTTTGAGATGTCTTAATATAGAGACCGGAGTAATATTCCAACTGCATATCCGCTTTTAAAAATCGCTGGGAAACCAACCCTACATAGTTGCTGGTAGCAAAATCCTCAAAAAAGCCAATTACCTTATACTCCTTTTCACGCTGGTTCAGCTTAAGCTTAATTAAATCCCCTTCCTTGACCTTCAGCCTTTCCTTTAAAGTATTGGTCAATAAAATATTCCGTCCTTCATCCAGGCGGCCGAGCTCAGCCTGGATATCGCCATCCATATAGATATTCCAGAAGTCCAGGATCTTGCCATTGTCCACCCCTTTGAGACGGGATATCCTCTCGTTTGTACCCTCAACCTCGACACTATAGGTCTCATAATCCCCATAGACTTCCTTCACGCCCTCAATACTGAGGAGCCTGTTCTCAAGATTGCGGTCCCCTTTAGCCGTATACATTTCAATATCGTACAAGGTATTCCGGAATTGATCCGTTATGCTTACCACATTATCGTAGCTGGCGGTGTTGATTAAAAGCAGGCAGGCTATGCCGATAGCCAGCATGGAGATGTTATTAATGATATTTTGATTTTCCCGCAGGTTTTTAGCAGCGAGAATCCCTATGTTTCCGAAAACGTAAGCGTACAGGGCTGCGAAGACTTTGAGAAAGATGGAAACGAGATAAGGGGCTAGCATCACCACCGCCGTCAGGGAAAGGAGCATCCCCAAACTGCCCACAATCGGCCTTAACTCATCGGAATCAATCAAGGAAGAGAGAAAAGCCACGATCATAAAGACAATCCCCAGGATCAGCCATAACCTCCTTCGTTCCTTGTGGCTTTGCACAGAATTCAAAACAATCTCCTTAATGGGTATCCTAGATACCTTGATAATGGGGATTATGGAGCTGACAAAACAAAGGAAAACAGCCATGGCAAAGGCTAAGACAAAATTCAGGCTTGAAAACCGGATGGTTGTTTTAAAGACCATTCCCTCCGAGCCGTTTATCATACCGCTTAAAGCCTGGGACATCAGGTAGAGGATTCCTACGCCGACACCACAGCCCAAAATCCCGCCGACCACACCGTAGAGCAGGCTTTCCCCTAACAACAAGCGGTTGGTCATTTTTTTGGTGGCGCCTAAACTTCTGAAGGTCCCGATAATGGGCAGCTTTTCCGCGGTAATTACTTTAAAAGAAGAATAAATGATAAAAATACTCATAAAAAACACAATGGAAGACAGCATCAGAAAGATGGCTGAGATGGCGGATGTTTCCTGCTTTATTTCCTCATAAGGAAACATCTCCCTGACATCATAATTTTTATAGTCCCCGGCCAGCAGTTCGATCATTTCCTTTTTGTCTTCCGCCTTAAGCAGCTTAATATAGACAACTTCCACCTTTCCCCGGGCAACTTTTAAATTGCTTAACAGCTCCCTGGGGACAATTGCCGAAATAGATTTGGAACTTCCTTTAAAAAACCCCGTTGGCGAGGCAACTCCGCAAATCTTAAATTTTTGCCGGGAGATTTCTTCAGCTTGCCCGAACTTGAGCTCCAAGCTGTCGCCAACTTTTAAATCGTACTTATCCGCCGTTGTTTTACTGATAATAATCTTTCTGCCCTCAAAAGGATATAAGTTACTCTGCTCCTGGATGGTAAAGGGGGTCATTTTTTGAACATCCTCCAGAGCCGCCCCGGTCAGGCTGACACTGACCTCTTCATTCCAGCTGGGTTTATAAAGGGCACTGCCATTCAGCTCGCCGATAATGTATTCCGTGCGGTCCCGATAAGCTTCGGCTTTATCCATGTAAAAGGATGGGGAAGGGGATTTTTCCGTTGCTGAAATGGTAATATCCGCATTACCCAGAGAATCCTGAATTCCTTTAATAAGCATTTCTTCCAGACTTCCGGAAATAGCCAAAGAAGCAAAGAAAACCCCCGAGGATAAAACGATGGATAAGACGATCAGAAAGGTCCGCAGCTTCTTTTCGAGAATACTCTTAATTATAAACTTGGTGATGATACCCAATCTCTTATCACTCCTAAAGCAACTCCCCGCTTGTTATAGCCTGCTCTTTACTGGGATTGCTTTTTACTTTCAAACTTTATTTGCACATCAACATTAAATTCAGGAAGCAGAAAGCTGTCCAGATTTTCGATGGATATCCGAACAGGGACTATGGTTTCATTGTTTTTTAGGACTGCTTTCTCTGCGATGGAAATAACTTTCCCGTTGTAAACCTTTGCTTTATCTGCCTGGGGATTAATGATAACTTCAGCCCCTAACCTTACATCCTTAATGAATTCTTCAGCCACATCGGCCTCTATTACTACGCTGTCCCTGTTCAGAACGCTTAACAGTTTTTTTCCTTCGTCGTCCATGATTATATCTCCCTGAGAGCAGTTAATATCAGTGACTACTCCGTTGGGAACATCGACAATTACGTCATTGCCCTTTATGTAGCTCTTGTTCATCTTGTCCTGATCTGCTTGGAGATCAAGTTGTTTAGAGGTGACTTGAAGGCTTTTCTCATCAATAGAGGTTTGCAGCTGGTCCAGCTTTTCTTGAATTCCTTTCCTGGTATTATCCGCAAGGAAATGGGCATCTTCAACAGCCTTTTTCTTGGCGTCGACAGTTGACTTGAACTCATTAAGTTCATTTAGGGACAGGGCGCCCGACTCATACAAAGCTTGTTGGGCGGCTAAATCTTCTAAAGCTTGCTGATATAAATCTTCTGCATGCTGCTTATCATTTAAATATCTCAAGATTTCAGGATCAGTGTTGTTTACCAAGCTAGTGCTTTTTTTCTCATAATCTCGCTTTAAACTGGACAGTTCAACCTGCAGAGTTTTTAATTCTAGTTCTTTATTATTAATTAGCTCAGAATAACTTCGCGAATCTAAGGTAACCAAAACATCTCCTTTCTTGACTCGTTGACCCTCGACAACATTGATCTTCGCAACCTCGGATGGATAATCGATAGTAATATTTTTCACTTCCGTAGACTTAACTACCCCAAAAGCTTCTATGAACTGCTGGGCTTCCGGCTTAGCTGCGCTTTGGTCAGTAACCTTCGGGGGTTCTTTGCCGCATCCTGTCACAGTCAAAATCATTAGCCCGATGATAAGTCCAATAACCAGTCTCTTTTTCATCCTTAGCATACCTTCCCATCCTTTAAGTTAATCATTCTTTGCCCATAATCTGCCGCTTCCCTGGAATGGGTCACTTGGACAATCGTCCGCCCTTTTTCCCTGTTAATGGTCTTCAGAAGTTCCATAACTTCAGTTCCCGTTTTCGAATCCAGATTTCCGATGGGTTCATCGGCTAAAATAATATCCGGCTCATTGATTAAGGCTCTGGCAATGGCAACCCGCTGCTGCTGACCGCCAGATAATTCCCTGGGGGTATGGTTCCTCCGTTCCAGGAGACCTACGATATCGAGAATTTCCTTCAGCTTATCTTGATAACTTTTTAGCTTTTTCCCATCCAATAAAATAGGAAGCAAAACGTTTTCTTCCACACTCAAATTGGGGATGAGATTGTAAAACTGAAAGACAAAACCGATTTCCTTTCTGCGCATGGAGCTTTCCTCTTTATCCTTCATCACGGAAATATCCTTGCCGTTAACTTTGATGCACCCGGAAGTGGGTTTATCCAGGCCGCCTATTAAATAGAGAAGAGTACTTTTTCCCGAACCTGAGGGTCCCATGATGGAAACAAACTCACCCTTGTCAATGCGCCCATTGATGTTTTTCAGGACTTCGACATCGACTGTTCCCAGCTTATAGACCTTGCACAAGTCGACTATTTCTATAACCGGTTCCATTAACACACCTCGAAATTATATGTATTTTTTTCCCCAAATTACATTTTAACGCATTAATCTTAAATCTTCCTTAAAAATTTCTTAACAAATTATTAACAATGACCCCTTTACAGCGAAAAACCACAAAAACTCAATGTTTTTGTGGCTGTTCCCGACAAAGCAGGCAGGCTTTGTCCACGCATGTAGGGTCCTCTTGATGCTAACTTAGGCAACAGATCAAAACTCTTCACAACTTAATTTCGAAAAGCCAAATTCATTGGCTGCGGTGAAGACTTCCAAGCGGTCCACCAGTTTGATTTCATCCTTAGCCGGCAGATCGATTCCGCCCTGCTCCGGACGAATCCTTAGAGTATCCCCGCCAACCACCCGATCCACAGGGGGTAAGGTGATAGGAGGGTCCCAGCTTCCTAAGCTGATAATCGCATCCACCTCAGGCTCGCTGTAAAACAACGGCTCATCAACACCTTCGGCCCCACCATGCTCAAAAGTCATTATGGCCGTTTTGATTCCTCTCTTTTCACAGGCCTTCAGGCTGAGCATGGTTTCCATAAAAGCATTGCCATCCCCTTCCCAGGAAGCGACGACACCATCAGCCTTAAGTAACTGAGCGGATGCGGCAACGCGCTGGGCACAGCGCTTTTTGCCCTCCATTTCCTCAAAACGGCCCCGGAAAAACACCACACCCACAAAATTGAGGGATTTCCCGTGTCTTTGGTACAACTCCCGGATGAGCGGGTTATTGGTATGGAACCAGGTCGGTGTTTTGACATTGGGATGGCTCCAATTTCCGTCCACCACAGCCCCGTCCAGAATTTCATTGGGATGTACAATGACAGGAAGCAAATTATCAAAGCGCAGATTATAGAGGAAACTGCTTAAGTTAAGTCCCACGGAGTGAACCTGATAAAGGTAGGCCACATTGGGGAGACCTGCCTTAGCTCCCTCCAGAGAATAGGAGGTCATGCTGTCCGGTACCTGACCTTTAAGAACTTGTCCTAAATATCGAGCTGCTCGAATACCGGCAGTTCTCACCGACTGTTCGTACTGATCTTCATCCATTCCCGGCCGTAATTTCAGAGAACAAACGACATTAATCAGTGAACTAAAGGGGGTCAGCGGTCCGGCAGGTCCAACCATATCCAGAACGCTATCTCTGACAATATTCAACCCGCCGTGTCGGGTCAGGGGGAATTGACAGGATGTAAGCACAGCAACCCCCTCCATCCGGTAGGTTGTCCCCCTCCCCAATTGCCCAACGGATGAATCCACTCCGGCATACGGAAGGGTGTCCCCCTCCTTGAACCGGGGCTCAACGGCATCGATCACGTGAACAATGCGGGTCTTTTCTCCCGGAACAACAATCTCAATCCCCGCTTCAGAAAAGGTTTTATCTTCCAAAAGAGCGGCTGCCAGCTCTTCACGATTGATTTCTAATACCCCGTTGTTTAAGCAGGTTTTACTGGAAAATTGAATGTGTTTAATCTTAAAGCTTCCCATTTCTAATCTCATGATCCAACCCCCTTAATCCATGATCACAACCTGAGGTTTCTCCAGTCTCTTCTCCAGTAAGCCAAGGGCTGCCAATAATACCTGGCGGCCGATTTCCCGGTCACGGTTGGCCGGGACTTCCGGATTACCACAAGGGTAAGGAATCTTCGTCCCTGCAGCCACCCGATTGGCCCCGGCATTGGCGGCCAAGGTATACATGGCGGTAATAATGCTTGTGGGTATCCCTTGTCTCTCTATCTCTTTGGCGATCGTTGCACCGCAACGCGTACAAGTCCCTCAGGTCGAGGTGAGAATCACTCCATCCACCCTTTCCCGGCGGAGTAACGCCGCCATTTCCTGACCGTCTTTCCGGCAGGTATTAACGGCTGCTCCCACCCCGGATGTGGAATAAAACCACTGGTGCAAACCCCCGATCAAGCCTTCCTCTTCCAATTCACGCATGATGCCAACGGGCACCACATAATTGGGGTTCCTATTTACAAAGTCTGGATTATATCCTCCGTGAATCGTCTCATACTCTGTGCCCTCCAGCCTCTGTTTTCCGTAAATTTCATAGGCTTTCCAATCCCCGGCTCCAAAGGAACGAATCCGGTCAGGATTACCCTGGGGTACGATTCCCCCCGTCGTCACCAGAGCAATCGTCGCCTCTTTAAGTGAGGCAACCGGCGGTGCCGGGGCCACTTTGTCTGTGATTTGTATGGGCAGCTCAGTCAGAAAAGGTTCGCCCTTCAGCTTTGCTTCCAGCATATCCACAAGCCGCTTTGCCCCATCCTCCTCGCGATACACCAGTTTTCGAATTCCCCGAGGGATATACCCTTCTTCCCGGGCAGAACCCAGGGTTTCGCCGCTTGCAAGCTTATGGACAAACTCAGTGATTTTAAAAAGAGCCTCCCTCATCCCAGAGACTTTTTCTGAGGTTGGGAAAATGTAAGCCCAGCGGCGGTAGGTTTCCACCGCTGGATTTTCTACATACATACCTGTGATCCCAGGGATTCCGAGTTCACGGGAAGCCGCCTCGCAGAGGGCTCCGCAGGCTACACCGTACCGGCCTGCGTTAAAGGCGGGTCCGGCGATAATCAGATCAACATGGTATTCCTTAGCCTTAGCCACGATTTTTCCTAAGACTTCCTCTTTATGACTATTGAAGTAATTATCCCCGCAAACTGCTACAATTGGCACCGTAAATCCTTCGCCGAGGAGCCTGCCGAAACCGGCAGCTGTTCCAAGTGGCTTTTCCTCGAAAGATAAAGGACTATCGGCCTTTTCTTCACCACCGATTCCGGCAAAGAATTGATTGAGATAATATAGTATCCTCACGAACTAACCCCTCCTTATTTGGCCGCATTTTTCGAAAAGTAGGTTTCCCTATAGTCTTGGAAATAGCTTTGTTGATTGGCCGGTTTGGCCAAACTCCAAAGGATGGATACTGCCAAAACAATTAAAAGGGTCCCCGGAAGTTCTCCCAGACCAGTTATTTTAACTAAATAAGTCTTCCAGAGAATATAAATAATAGGTCCTACAGTAGTACAAAAAAGTGCTGCCTCCCGATTCGCTTTATCCCAAAACAAGGCCAGGATCAAGGGTACGCCAATGACAATTACAAAAGCACCAAAACTAAAGGCATTCAGGATGGTAATCAAGGGCATCTGCATGAGGCTCAAGGTTAAAGCCACGATCCCTATAACGATGGTCGCGATCTTTGAATACAGCAACTCTTCACTTTCCGTAAAGTTTTGCCCTTTGATCCGGCCGATCATGTCGTGAACAATACTGGACCCGGCGGTCATGAGCAAGGCATCCAAGGTGGTAAAAACTGCTGCTAAAAGACAAAGAACCAGCATAAGACCAATGATTTCCGGAGCAACCTGAGTGATAAATACGGCGAAAGCTTGGTCCGAGGTTTTTAGGCTGATCCCTAAGGCCCGGGGAACCAAACCGATTAAGACCGCTGCAAAGGTCCAGTACAGGGAGATCACCACCCCAATGGGGAAAGCGAGCCGGGCGGTCTTGCCGTCTTTCATCCCGTAAAAAGCGGGAAGAATATGGGGACCGCTAAACAAACCAAACAAATAAACAAAGGCTAAATTGTACCACAGGGAACGGGGCATTTCTCCAAAAAAAGTCGTCATGCCGGGATTCTGCTGAGCTAATAAATGATCCACCCCCGAGATCCCGCCGACGGCTTTGAGACCCACCACAATTGCTACGGTAACCCCAATGATCATAATCATCCCCTGGACCGTATCCAGATAGGCAATGGCGGAACGACCACCCAGGGAAGAGAAAATGACCAGCACTATGCAAAAAAGGATTAAGGCCCAAAAGTACGGAAGGCCCAGGTAACTTTCGATGGTTAAGGCGGCTGACCTCATTTGTACGACCAGCATAGGAATTGTAAAAACTACAATCCAAAAGGCAACGATGGGGTAAAAAGAGTTTGAACCGTATCGTTTAACAAACAGTTCCGGGGTCGTAAGGGCTTTTATTTTGTGGGATAATTCTCTGATTTTTGGAGCAACCACGAACCAACTGATAAATACACCAAAGGCCGCTCCAAGCTGCCAGGTCCCGCCGCCCCAGCCATACTGATAGGCCATACCAGCACCACCGACAAAGAGACCGGCACTGGTCGCTGCGGTGGCCGCGGTAAAAGCGGATGTCACTGGGCCTAATAAACGGCCGCCCAAAACATAACCTTCAACACTTTTTTTCCCGCTGCGGGTAAAATACAAGGCCCAACACGGCAATATGATTAAAAAGACAAAGATTACCACTAATTTACTTATTTCCATCGAGGATTCCCCTTTCATTTAAAGATCACTGAGTTTATAACCTAATCAAACTTTTTAAAAAAGCTCTTGCCAAATACGGATATTCCGATGGCTAAAACACAAAAAAGGACTAACACTGAGATAAAAATGATGCTGGCGTTCACGTTTTTCTCCCCCCTTTAAAAGCATTTTCTTAACCGAAATTTCCATGGTCTAAAACAAAAAATCTACATCCCATTCAGGGTGTAGATTTTTCCATCATCTCACCAATGTCCACCGCTTAACAGTTGACACAGTAATTTTACAGGCAGGTCTCCTGACTCGGATCATAGCAATTTACTCCCTTCCCCCAGCATTGCTGGAGTGGATTAAGTAAACGCTCCCCTTCACAGTGGCGGGTCCGTCCGGGAATCACACCCGGTTTCCTATTCTCCCTAAAGGGCACCTGTAAAACTTATTGCCTTTTTTTAGTTTTAAGTTGTCTCCTTGTCTAATTTGGGGTTCCTCTCAAGGATTAAAGAAATAGCGTCATAGAGGCGGGTGAGTTTGCCTAAAAAAAGGCTCCCTTTGCCAATAATCATCACCCGGTTTATTTTATCCTGAAGAATTAAATCCCGGGCAGGCCCCATATAGGGTACACCGGAAGGAATATGCCCCTGGTTTGGCGCAAATCCCGGGACTCCAAAGCGGTTAACCTGTACCTCCATCTCGCCGCGATGGATCTCTCCCTTAAGAACCCCCAGAGACGCAATCATTTTATAGTTCATCCGGGTTATATCCCCACACCCTGTTGGCTCAATAATTTCTGGGTTCACTAATTCTCCGGCATAACGGTCGATATCACAGATTTTATATCCACCTTTTGTTAAAGGTTCTTCAACAAGGGAACGATAGACCATTTGGGGTGAATCCCCGCAGCCAACCTTCATCCTGCCAATCAGATCCGTACGCACAATAGGATTAATCCCGTCATCCTGGCTGATATGAACGGCAAAGGCCCCAAGCATGTCTTCCAGGACGGGCATCTGGTGTTTAAGGTGAATCCCAGCATTGAGCCCGAGTTTCGCACAGCATCCCCCGGCGACTACCATAACGTTCTTAAAGATACCGGACTGAACAAGGGCCGCAGCCTGCATCAAGCCATGTACCGGGGCGGCACAGAAGGCCCGGGTATCCGCTCCGCTCGCATTGGAACAGGAACAGGCTTCGGCGATGGACTTGGCAAAACTGCCGCCTCCCTTCTGGCGGATGTCTCCACAGGCCTCTTCGGAGGTTTCAATAATATAATCAACTTCCTCCGGCTGAAGCCCGGTCTGCCAAAGAAGCAGCTGAAGAGCCGCGACAGCCGAAGCTTTCGCCGTAAGATTCTCCATTACCCTCGCTGCAGAGAGATGTAAATCCAACTCATTCCCCTTCCGGACACAACCGATAATTCTTCCCCCAGTGGTCAACGGCAGGGCTTCTTGATTTTCAATCATTTCTTGGATTTCTGCAAAGGAAAAGTTATTCTCTTGAGCCTTGGTAACCCCTTTAAGCCGGCCTAAGGCAGGGTGAGAACGAAGATTTTCTAAAACGGCATCTCTAAATCCGGCTTCCAAGCATACAAGTCCGTTAACATCAACCGTATAGAGCAGGCCAAAAAATTCGTCCTCAGGGAAAATTTCACCGTAATGACCTTCGCGCTTGGCATTGGGCAATGAATTCTTATACCAGGGCCGGGGAATATTGGCTAAATCCTCAGGTAAAAGATTCCCGATAAACGCTTGATTAGGCGGATAACGAACCACACTCTCGAAACTCCGCAGTTGTTCCGCCAGCAGATGACGGAAGGGTGCACCCTCTAAGTTTGCTTGCTGCAGAAGAATTCCGGGCGTATGAATTAACGCAGTGCTTGTCCCTTTAAGGGCTGGATTCTTCATAGGCTCACTTCCAGTGGGAAGAATCGTTCCCGTACAGACGAGACCTCACGAATAATTTTCGGGATATCGAGGATGATTTCCATCATTTGCATATGACGGAGATAGACTTCGGGATTAATCCATTCTTTAAGTTCTGCTATATGATACGCTTTAAGCCCACACTGAGCTTCGGCAAAGGGATCAATTAACATAAGGTCACCGCCTGCTGCCGTCGCCGCTGCAATAACCGCCATCTCCGGATCTGCACTCCCAAGTACAGCGATCAATTCCTCATCACCATACTTTTCAGCAAGTGCTCGGATTCGAGCCTGATTTTCTTGATCCATTGCTCCAGCCGAAGTTCAAACATAACAGTGCGTCATCGAATAAATGACTTCGCCGCCGGCACTCCTGACACACTCCTCTAAAGATTGGGCCGGAATTCCATCCCGGTCACCAATAATAACAACTTTTCTTCCATTTACCATAAAAAAACTCCTTTGCATTTAAAATTAAAAAAGCCCTACAATCAAATTAATCATTTGATCGTAGGACTTTACCTTCATCCCCGATGATAAGTCATAAATAATAAGGCAGGTCTCCTGGCTAACGGGTCATAGCTGATCCTTAAGGCCTTCCCAGCTTACGCCAGTGACCACTAACAGCTCGCCGATTACAGTGGTGGGTCCGCTTCGTTTATAGCTCCAACGTGGCTATTTTCGAATTCCCTATTCTCCCCTTTTACGGGGCACCTTAAAAAGATATGCAGTTAAATTACAGTTTAAATTATTCTGAATTGGTTGTCAAGAGATGCTTAAAAAAACCCGCTTTTGTTAAATTAATATGACTCCCCTGATATTCCAGAGGTACCATGCATTTGTAATTTAGCCGATCTTTCCAGAAATTTCGGGGTACCCGGTAACGGATTGAATTACCCTGTATAATGGACGCAGCCTCCGGTATGTTTTTGAATAGACCTTCTTAAACAATTCGTCATAGATCTTGACGGATTTTGGATTAGGTTCAAACACGGTTCCTACGCACGTCATTTCCCGAGCTGCGGTCTCAATATCTGAATAGAGCCCCGAACCCACTGCGGCTAAAATTGCTGCTCCGAGACCAGAAGCTTCAATCACTTTAGACCTACGTACAGGGAGATTAAATACATCTGCAGTGATCTGCATCACCTGATCA
This sequence comes from Desulfosporosinus orientis DSM 765, assembly GCF_000235605.1. GTDB lineage: Bacteria > Bacillota > Desulfitobacteriia > Desulfitobacteriales > Desulfitobacteriaceae > Desulfosporosinus > Desulfosporosinus orientis. Next base: position 1,623,555 of record NC_016584.1, on the reverse strand, counting down.
CTTTTCGAACCTCCGCCGCACACAGAGAGTTCTGTGATTGGTACTTTGCTGCGTTTTTCTATGCGTTCTCTTCCTTCACGCATAGAGTAAACTAATCCCTCTAACAGTGCACGGTAAATATGTTCTCTCTTATGTACCCCGCCGAAGCCGATGATGCACCCCTTAGCTTCTGGCCCTGGATATCTAAGACCGGGAGACCAATAGGGTTGCAAAATCAGACCCAGAGAGCCTGGGGGAACTTTGGCTACCATCTCTTCCAGCAACGATTCTGTAGAAACTCCCCTTTTCTGAGCAATTTCCTGCTCTTTTAAGGCAAACTGTTCTTTAAACCATGAAACCATCCAAAAACCTCGAAAAGTTTGCACTTCCAAGTTGTAGGCACCTGGATTAGCGCTGGGATAAGGTGGGACTAAGGGAATAGGCTCAACATAATGTTTAAAATTAACACCTATTGTGGCAGTAGTACCAAAACCAATACACCCTTGATGCGGTTCAAGGCAACCAGATCCAAGCACCTCGCAGGCTTTATCTGAAGCACCAGCAATGAGAGGTAATCCTTTTGGTAACCCTGTAAGTGCAGCAGCTTCAACTGAAATACACCCCATTTTGCTTCCAGGGGGCACCAATTGTGGAAAAAGATCAGCCTTGACCGGAATAGCCTTCCACTTCCAGTGGTTGGGTGATGGCCAAGTCTGTCTGCGATAATCGAACGGAACATAACCGACCATACATCCTATTGAATCTACAAATTCTCCCGTTAATTTATAACTAAGATAGCCCGATAGGAAAAGAAAATGTACAGTTCTTGCCAGAATTTCAGGCTCGTTTTCCCTTAACCAATTGATCTCAGCCTCAGACTGCAGGGCATACAGGGTCTTACTAAGTCGAGAAACATTAAAAATCATTTTCCATATTGGCCCCAGGTTTGGCAGCTTTTTGGCTCGCCTTTGATCGAGCCAGAGAATAGCAGGACGGAGCGGCTTACCACTGTGATCGAGGTTTATTACAGTACCGCGCTGAGTAGTGAGCGCAGCTGCCGCAATAGATTCTGCGGCGACTTTCCCTCCGTTCCATAATTTATGGCAGCATTCTGCTAAACTCTCCCAGTAGAAGTTGGGATCTTGTTCAGCCCACCCCGAATGTGGTGAATGATAGGGTACAGAATAGACGATTTGAGCATGGTCGATCAGCTTGCCCTTTAGATCAAAGGCTAAAGCCCGAACGCTTTGGGTCCCTACATCTATAGCTAAAAGAGTTTCTTCACACATAATTTCTCCTCCTAGATCGAAACCCGATATCAGATGTTAATTAGACCAGGGCTATAGGCGCTCTGCCAAAGTTCTAAATAATGGCTTTCTTCATGTTCCCACTGTTGATCATTCCAGCCTAGTTCTGGCTGTACGATTTCACGGATGCGCTGCATCAATTCAGCCCCTCCGTTCGATACCAATAAACCCAAGCGTACCCGGCGTAATAAGAGGTCCTCTAAGTGAACGACTCCCTCATGGCGGGCTGCCCAGCGCAACTCGGTCCACAGAATATTGGTACCCGGGATAACTTCCCGCTCTCTCTCATTCGCCTGTTGCAGCATGATCGTCCCATTATCATCACCATATCGACCAGCTATCCGTTGAAAAGCAGCTTCCATAGGGCGTTCAGTTCCCTTTGACACTTGTTGACTTTTTCTCTCACCAGTTCCTGTTGTGGGTATATACTCCCGTACCTTTGCCAAGGTTTCTCTGGCCAGTAAACTGAAGGTAGTCATTTTTCCGCCGGTTACCGTCACCAAACCATTATCATTCCAGATGACATGGTCACGGGATTCTTTAGAAGGATTAGTCTTACCGGTGTTTATTACAGGACGTACCCCAGAAAAGGTGGCTATAATATCCTTGGCTGTCAGGTTAAGAGACGGGAAGTTTTTCCTAACCCCTTCTAATAGGTATTTCCCTTCACGATAACTGATGTGCGGTTCCTCAGCAAGGGAATATTCATGGTCAACATCAGTAGTACCAACCAGGGTGATCCCTTCCCAGGGAAGTACATAGACCGACCGTTTATCAGCAGGATGGAAGAAGCTCAGTGCCTGAGCCAAAGGAAAACGCCAGCTGGGGAATATTAAATGACTTCCCCTCAGCCGGCGCATGCGCGGAGATCTGCCCACCTGAGAACGCAATTCATCCGCCCAAACGCCGGTTGCGTTTATCACCAGTTGTCCCCGAACTTCTAAGTTTTTTTTGCTTACTTCATCTCTCAGGGTTACACCTTGCACTCGACCAGTCTTGTCCTTGCATACTTCTTCTACCTTAACGTAATTAAGGGCTGCGCCTCCTAAGCTTTCGCCTTCTTGAATTACCCGCAGCACCAACCGGGCATCATCCGTACGGGCGTCTCGAAAACGAACTCCCCCAGTTAAGCCATGACTGTCCATCGCGGGGACCTGCATGCCAAAATTCACGGCATCTAATTGACTGTGGTCATATCGAAAAGCCATAAGATCATACACGGTCAGACCCGCACCTAGCAAATAGGGGGTTAAGCGGTCATTCTCATAGAAAGGGATAAGAAACCCCATCGACTCGACCATCCCCTTATAATCCCGCAACAACTTTTCCCTTTCCCTAACAGAATGCCAAGTCGTCTTGACTTGACCCTGCCCTAAATAACGCAAACCACCATGAACCATTTTACCCGACCGGCTGGAAGTACCCCAGGCAAAATCACGTTGTTCCAAAAGCAGACAGCGGAGGCCTGCCCGCGCCCCCTCACGAAAAACCCCAGCTCCGGTTATTCCTCCCCCCACTACAATAATATCCCATGGTTTTTTCAGTTCCGCCAAGATCTGATCACGTTTCACGATAACCTCCCCCTTATTTGACCAATTTTCCGGGATTCATCATGCCCTCGGGATCTAGAGTATGGCACAGAGAAGAAATCATCTCCATCCCCAGCGCTCCTTTTTCAGCGGCTAAATAGGGTTGATGATCAATTCCGACACCATGCTGGTGAGTAATAGTTGCCCCCGTTCGTACTATTGCTTCACTGGCTGCCTTTTTTAAGGTTTGCCAGCGTAACATAGTCTCAGACGGGGAATCTGCCAGCCTGAATATGTACGTAATATAGAGACTTGTACCATGAGGATAGACATGAGAGAGATGTGTAAATACATGAACTTTCTCATTTACTCCGATTAGTGCATTACGCAAGCCCTCTTCAATTGCTTTCCTAGTTACAGGGACCTGGTTCCAGGGAACAGCCGTTTCCAGCGTATCAACTGCATAGCCCAGATCCCACAGATTATTACGTATATAGGGCAGCTTAAAACGGCTTTTGTACCAGTGTTTACCAACCGATGTACCAACATAGACTCCGTGGTGTTTCTTGATAATTTCCTTAACCCTGCGTAATGCCCAGTTAACCTTTTTCCGGGTACCCGCAGCTCCATATAAAAGCATAGTTCTTTGTTCTTTAATACCATGCCAAGCCAGCCAGCGATACAACAGGTCCATTTGCCACCCATCCTTGAGACTCAGAGTTGTCGACGTCTCCTCAGGTAAGCTCAGTCTTATCATCGAAAGGGGAATTCCAGCTTGGGCCAGTGCCCGCGCTGCGGTGACGCTTTCTTCCCTGCCTGGGAAAAAAGCAGCGGAGAAAATTTCTGCCTCTGGTAACGCTGTCACCTTGACAGTGCATTTTGTAACAATTCCCAATCTACCCTCAGAACCCATAATCAATTCCCGCAAGTCAGGTCCAGCAGCGGAAGCCGGAAAAGCTGGTATCTTAACTGTACCAACCGGAGTCTCCATCTCACCTCCAACAAATAAACGTTCTATTCTCCCATATCCCATGGAAAAATGTCCGGCAGAACGAGTAACCACCCACCCACCTAAAGTCGATAATTCAAAGGACTGCGGATAGTGGCCTAAAGTAAATCCCTCTGCCCTTAAAGCAGCCTCTAAGTCAGGTCCCCGTACTCCTGCTTGAAATGTAGCCAGACATCCTTGTTTATCAAGTTCCAATAGCTTGTTCATTCGCCTCATGTCAACCGTAATAACGGACTGCTCGCCCTTAGGCACAGTCAGATGACCAACAACACTGGTTCCCCCCCCGTAGGGAATCACCCGGGCTGCAATTTCTTTGGCAAAACCCAGTATCTCACGGACATCTTTATCAGATTCCGGAAAAGCTACTCCATCAGGAAAAATGGGCACCAAACCGCCTCGGAAATATATCCAATCTGACATACTCTGACCGAAACAATGGCGTATACGTTCTTCCGGGTCAGTATTTAACAGCGGATGCATAGGCAGACGTGATGCCGGTACCATCGCCATCATTTCTTCTAAAGAAATAATATTGGGTGGTGCAGCAGGGCCTATTAGCTTTGCCAAATACTTACTCGCTGCTTGGGGAACCTCAAAATCAACGGTATCATCTCCCCATCCGTTCCATCGTCTCATTATCAAACCCCTCCTCTAGCATTCTCCTCCTACTTACCTGATTCTTATAGTTGCGAAGAACTGCTTCCATAACCTCCTTTGTCACCCTTTCAGACTTTTGATAATCTGATGCCATAGCCGCAGCCAAGAGGTCCTGATAAAATTGTCGTGATAATTGACGATTTTCCCTTATCATGAAGTAGCGCCTAGCAGCTTGAACATATATGGCACCAAAACTATTTAACATAAGACGATAAATTGGATTTTTGGCCAGATATACTAACTTTATTTGTAATTGCCAATCAAATAAGGCAAATACTTCGGCTGCATCTTTAAGTTCATCAATCTCAGTAAGTGCAGCCACTACCTTAGCCGGACAACTATGTACAGCATCTTTAACGTAGGCTGGGGCGAGAACTGACCTTACCTCCAGCAAGTTTATTATAAAATCTTCAGGTACTTCTTCGGAACTTTGCACTATATTTACTAATGTGTTCAGATTACCTTCACGCCAGAAATCATTTACCAGCGTATGCTGGCCCTTGCGGACAGTAAACCACCCGTCCCTCTCCAGACGTTGAATAACCTCACGCAAAGTTGGGCGTCCAACTCCCAGCTTTGCTGCTAGGTCACGTTCGGGAGGAAGTTCACTCCCTGGTGGATACTCTCCTTGAAGAACTGCTCTAATTAACATGTTTTCTACAAGATCCGATGAGCGTATTGGTGACTTAAATTCTTCTTCCATGTAATACCTCTATTCATTGTTGGTAATATATATAACTACTTGTGGTATTACCACAAGTAGTTATATTATTTAGTATATTTCGTCTGGTCTAATTACTTAAATATAGCCACAAGATAACGCCCGCTAAGCGAAAAATAATCCGAGGAAACAGAAAATAAGTTTGCCGGACATCTTCCGCGCTGCTCCCAATTTGTATTCCCCGCGTAGTGCTGCAACGTTCATTATTGGTACACCAGAATGATTTTTGATATGATTTACATAAATATTTGGAAGAGAAATAAATGGAGATGACGAACTTGGAGTCAAGTCAAATAGTTCACTTACGCCAAAACTTTGAAACCATCCAACCAGTACTGGACAACTTCAGTACCCTGCATCAGCTTTGGTTAAAATTTGTCAGCTGCACTGGGGACTATATCCTTACGCCTAAATCTAAAACTCAAAACAATTTCTGCAGTCTGATTCGTTCTCACCCTGAAGGTCTGCAGAGATGTAGGACTTCCGTGCAGCAGTGCACACATCTCGACCCAGATCAAGCCCATCTTTTTCCTTGCCACGCAGGCTTGTATATACTCGCAATTCCCCTTCATGGTGAGCAGGAATTTCTTGGAGCCTTCGCGACAGGAGAAATCAGGATTAATAACATGATGACTGAGAGCAGTAACATCTTAAAGAGAGTCCGAGACTTGGATTTGAATAAGGTAAAACTGCTGCAGTTTTATGAACAGATGCCCATCAGAAAACGTGAAGAAATGATGATTCTTGGTAAATCCCTCCATGCTATCAGTAACAATTTTCTAAAATTGGGAATTTCATGCGGTAATGCCCTTATTACCCATAATCATCCAGCTAAAAGAGCCTCCTCCAAAACTGAGTCTTCTTTAAAGGATTATTCGTTATCCCGGTCTAATCCGTTGGTTCAACAAGCAGTAGACTATATTTTGCAAAATTATGGTCAACAACTTACTCTTGAAGAAGTAGCCAGGCAGGTTCATTTGAGCCCAGCATATTTTTCTTGCCTCTTTAGTAAAGAACAGAAACAAACCTTTTCGAACTTCTTAATAACAACCCGGTTAGAAAAAGCCAAGGAACTTCTGCAACAAAATCCTTTCGTATCAATATCTGAGATTTCTCAGCAAATTGGATATAAAGACGCCAACTATTTTTCCAGGGTTTTTAAGGAAATGACGGGTATCCCTCCTGGCCTCTACCGAAAAAGTATATTGAAAAATGAATCTCAGCAAACATAATTATAATATCGGCCCCCAGGGACCGATATTTTTCTTTAATTATATTCAAAAAGGAGTCCAGAAAAATAGAAAAATTGTGCAGAGAAAGTAATGACATAACAAGTTAAAATACGTTAAAGGGACATAAGAACAAAACTATCGGAGAAATAGCCGGAAGAAGCCCCAAGGGAGGTGTGTAATAAGGATGAATATACCAGTCTCAACAAATAAATTTCCGGAGTTAATCAAAAATTTTTCTCCTGCTTGGTTTGCCGCCGTTATGGGAACGGGAATCTTCGCTGTCACTAGTAAATACTATGCCTATTATTGGTTATGGCTGAACAACGCTGCAGTATTTCTATGGATCATCAATATCATTTTCTTTCTCGTCCTTATTGTCCCCTGGACCCTGCGCTGGTTAATATTTTACGACCACGCACTCAAAGATCTCAAGGACCCTGTTAAAGGGCAATTTTACGCAACCCTGCCCATTGCCTGCCTCGTCATGGCTGCAGATTTTCTTTTGCTGGGATCAGATTATATTGGAGCATCTTTAGTGATGAAAATCGCACAAGGTTTATGGATTGCCGGAGTAGTTCTATCTCTGGGCACAGCGTTTATTATTCCGATTCTTAATGTCTTAAATAAACTAACTATTGAAGATATTAATCCGGCATGGTTTATGCCCCCAGTTAGTTTAATTGTGGTCCCTACAGCCGGCGCCAAACTAATTCCGTACTGGCCACAGGCCTTTCAAAGATCATTGCTTATACTTAATTATGTATCTTGGGGTTCGGGTTTTTTTCTTTTTATGTTGATAGCGGTCATTTGCATCTATCGTTTTTTCGTGGCTCCTCCCCTGCCAGGTTCTTTAATCCCAACCATCTGGATTTATCTAGGTCCAATCGGTGCGGGAACCATGTCCATTCTAAACCTAGGGTCCGTTAGTGCACCCTTTCTGGGCAGTATGGTAACGCCCGTTCTTAATCTGTTCGCTTTGCTTTACTGGTGCTTCGGTTTTTGGTGGCTTATTACCGCTGGTGTGATTACTATTATCTACATCCATAAAAAGAACCTGCCCTACGCTTTATCATGGTGGGCATTTACCTTTCCCCTCGGAGCTTATACAGGTGCCACCTATCTAATTTCCATTATTGTTCAGTCCGAGGCCGTCAGGCTCTTTGGTTTTCTTTGTTACTGGTTGCTGGCTTTTTGCTGGTTGATGGTATTTAGTCATACTATTATTCATATCATCGGCCCGGGAACGAAAGGCACGATAATGTCCGGTGACGATACTCTCCAGGGGAGAGTATCGCCGAAGACACAGAGCTAACTCACCTCAAAAAGAATACTTTGCAGTATAACTAAAAATATTAGACATTGGGCAAGAGCGCCGGATAGCTGAATTCGATATAGGCTTCTTCTGGCGTATCCCTGCCTCCTCGTTTCAAAATAGGAGCAGCGGAGCCAAGGTTGCGCATAAACTTAAAATGCAAACGGTAGTTTCCTCTGGAGACGGAAGCTGCTTTTTGGCCGTCAGCCGGGAAGAAAACAAAAGCTCTGGTGTTGTCGGAGTTGCGGACAAAAATCGCTTCTTTAGCAGCAAAATAGTCCTTCATAGCAATAAAGTAGGTGTGCAAAATCTTTCCGGCAGTATCTTTGACTCTGATAAATTCCCCGTTAGCCAGAAACTGCCAGGTATTCAGACCCAAGTAGCGGTGTTCCGCTTCGGGATATGGAGCAGTATCTTGGTCTCGACCACCGGTATGGACCCGAATAACCGTTCCTCCAGGCAAAGGTTTTTCCAAACCTAATGCGCCATAGTTTTCAAATTCCGTTCGACCGACGCTTTGGTGCTCGATAACCAAACCGGAGATATTATAGTCCTCTTGCAGCAAAATATCGACCCATTCTTGATGATAGTCGGTGCTGAAAAAAGCCTGATAATCGATAGAGGCATTGATTATTTTCAGAGGGCTTGAGACTTCTTCAACCAGAAGGTTCAGGTTTTTATAGGAGGCGGTCACCGAAGTCCTCAGCCAATCAATGGGTTCGGGACTTTCGATTAAGAAACCATAGCTTTTCTGATTATCGTCCAGGGCCAGGATTTCTAAGTTTGGCGGTAATTCTCTGCGACCCAGTTTAAAGAGCTGCCATAATTTCTCGAACCTGTCTGCTTCGATCTCTGGCTGATAATGAGCGCCATTGCTGTCCAAACCAGCGAGTAACATTTCCAGATTACTTTCTTCCCCGGGGCTGAGCAGGTTATTGCTCACTCCCTGTAAACGGCCATAACTCCAAACTGCATTTTGGAAGGAATGTATTTGGTGAACAAAGTCTGCGTATTTCGAGGAGATGAAGCTGAACTGATAAAGAGGATACTGTTGCTTGCTGTTAACCCTGGCCACGAGTTTTGCTTTGTAAAGGGTTTCTGGACGCAAGGCAATTCCTTTTGCCGACAGGTTCGTGGACTTGGTTTTCTCTTGATAGTCAATATTGAAGTAACCCTGAGCATTGGTCGTTAATACCCATTGTTGTTCTTCTCTGGTTAAGGACACCTGAGGATTGTCACCCCATTGATTTTGGAATTCCACTACAGCTCCATCCAGGTCGGTGACAGGGCAGTCATTGTTATCGTAAAGCTGAATATGCAAGGACAGACCGGCTTGTAAATACATCTGCTCTACGTAAGCTTCATTATAAATGAGTCCAATATCATAGAAGCAGTAAACGGCCTTTGTCCCGTCTGCAGGAATCGTCCGCTCAATGTAGACACTGAGGTCTTGCAAAGGACCGCCTTGAGGATAATGATCCTCTTTATGTTTCTCTTCAGGCTCCTCTTCAGTCGAAGTGGTTTCAGGCAGATAAACCCCTGGCGGCTTTCCCGTCTGGAAGTAAGTATATTCACTGAATTTATAGGTTTTATCATCCCGCAGGGTTTCCGTTTCAACCTGAAGCTTATAGTACATATCTGCCTCTAAAAGGTTAGCCTCATGCTCAGACCAATGTTCTACAGTTTTTTCCGCAATATGCTGAAAGAGTTCTTTATGACTCTCGGCCCGCTGTTTTTCACTGATGGTAACATATTTAATCATTGCCAGGGTACCATCCCCAGCCAGAGTCACCTGCCGGATATTGCCGGAAAAAGTCACTGGCTGCCCAGCCATGGTCCCAGGAGGAATATCGACATTTTGGCTGGCAATTGCTTGCAAGTAATCATCATAGACTGTTGCCGTCAGCCGCGTATCCGGACCCAAGTAAAGATGAAGATCGTTCACATTTTCCGGGAATACCACCTTTAAGGAAGGGGTGGATAAAGGCTGCTGTTCCGGCAGGATATGACTGAATTCCATAATGAAAGCCGTATAGTTTTCCCTATTGGCAAAGATAACCTCGTCTATTTCACTGCCCTTTATTAAAAAGGTACTAATGCCCCATTCACCTTGAACCGGCGGGATAATTTCCTGACTTCCTACTATTGTATGCCCACTGTAGGCTGTCATGGTTACAGGCAGTAAGTGATAAAAGGTTGCCTCAACTTGTACACTGGCAGGGATCTTAACTTGAAGCTGCCCGCCAAGGATAGGAAAACCGCCGCCCTTTTCGACGTTGTCAATGGTTATCTGCTTGTTCGAAGCCAGGTAAAAAATCATGTCTTCCAGTTTAAGATAATTAGTAAAGGTTTCACCGATATAGTCCTTAAACAATACGCTGACCAATTGAGCAGGCACATAACTGCTGTTTTCTGAGAGGAGCAGTGCCCGGGTGGTACCCCAATCCTTTGGTGCAAGATAGGCCAGCACTTTAACCGGGTATACTCCGAGGAAAATAGAATCATTCTCCACAAAGGTTGCCGACAGGTACGTGTCAGCCGCCTGATCTTCAAAGTTGATGCTCTCGAAACGGGCTTCGGTCATGATGGCACCATTGACATTCTCTAAAGTACACTTTATCCAGGAGGAATTGTTGTCTAATTCCCTGGAAATATCAAAAGGGGTTCTGGCCCACATCATTAACTTGGTGTTGACAAGCTGATCTCCATCCTGGACGGCTTGCCACTTGCCAAAAACAGTTCTGTTGTCAGGGGCCCAATCTCCCCCTGACTTTGGCTTTTTGTACAGTGTAACCCCTAAAAGCCGATAACGATAATTGTACTTGCCGATCTTCTCCGCCGCAGGAGCAGGCTGGGGATTATCCCCGACCCAAGCCCCATCTTCCATAGGTTTTGCAAAAATAATCACAGGTTTAGCATCCAGGGGTACTAAGGGGCTGTCAATGAGAGCATTGGCTGGTTCAGGTACGGGTGATGCATCCATAAAACCATCCTGGTCAGCATCATAGGAAGGATAGGGTTTCATCAGCTGCCGCTCAGGAACCGGCCACTTTTCTGTCACTTTTAGATGTTCTACGCCAAAGTTAGCCAAAGCCAGGGGGATAGGGGGTTCCCCTTCTCTTTTCCACTCCAGCTCTATTTTGGCCTTTTTACTTTCTAATGGCCAGGGAAGCTTTATTTTCACTTCGAAGACTCCGTATACTCTAAAGGGGTTGGGTGTCTTGACTTCTAAGCCCGCATTGACTTCCAATTCAATGGTGAACTTAAACACACTGAGTCCCACTTGTCCGTGGAGCATTAACTCACCTTCAGCCTGCAAGGGCTTGAAGGTAACTGTCGTGCTGCCGGAAATCCAGGCCCCCAGCGTAACCCTTAAGGGACCAAATTTCCATTTCTTATCATAGCCAATCCAAGCTCCCATTTCCAAATGATTGTTGTCAATCATAAAATAGGAGTTTGCTTCAAAAATACTGAGGATTTTCGCCCTAATACGTTTTTCTTGCTCCCGCTGGCCGATATAGAGGTGCCAATTTCTGGAGTTGTGGAAATCAAAGAAAGCTTCAGCCAGGCCATTGATATCCAGGACTTTTCCATCAGGCTCAGGATAAAGGAAATCCACATGTAAATTCATTAACAAGGTGCCTACCCGAAAATCTAAAACAGCCAGGAGTTTAAAGATGGCCTTGTCTGTCAAGCTTGCCCGTTCCCGCAGGAAGTTTGCTTTCCCCTCCACGATAATCACTGGCCCGGGAATCAGGAAAACGATCATGGTTTTAGCGGCAAAGGTATAACCGTTATCCGAGAGTGTTCCCAGAGTAACACCTGCGCCAAAGGCCATGCTGTCATATTTATCGGTCCATTTATCACGTCCTCCTACTCCGCCAAGCTGGGCAACCCCTTCAGGCGCACTGGCATACCATTCGTACCAGGTCTCATTCTCATGGGGGGGCAAGGACTTTGTAGGTTCCACGTTATAACCAAACAACCCAGCCAAACCGTAAAGTGCCAGTCCTGTATTAGCTAAGGGAATACCCACTGGAAGCTGCACGTCAACGGCAATATAGAAGAAGGTATAAGCCGGTTCGGCAGTATTTTTGCCGGCCATCAACTGAACGTCTAAAGAACAGCCGTTTAAAGGGACAAGAACTAGCTTTACTCCCCCTTTGAAACCTTTTTTATTAGGTTCGTTGATAAAGGCTACCTGTCCGTCAAAGGTGAGGACATTCTTGATTTCAAAACCAACCCCAATGCCGCCGATATCTAATCCAATATCATTGAAAGGTGGTTTCCAGCTGATTTTCAGCCCCTCAACACTGCCGTTTAAAGGTATACCGTCAACCAATTTAATCCCGCCGGAGAAACCGATCCACTTCCGCCCCCCTGCTTCATTGCCAAAACCTATCTTTGTGAAGCTGGCCGTAAATCCATATAAGCTGAAGCTCTTTTGTTTGGGCAGGTTTATCCACCCGCCATCGATACTGACATGGCCCTCTGAATCTATAGACAGTGATTTTACATCCAGTTCCGGCCAATCCAGTTCATCAGAATAGATCAGTGGCTTGACAGCCCCGCTGATATTGACCAGAAACTTATCCTGGCTGCGTTGGAAACCCAGCCCTTTTATGGTCAATTTCAGCAAGTTTTCTTTAGTGAAGACCCAGAGGCCTTCGGAGTTTAATTCAGGCTTAGCCTCCGGCGGCAGCATAGCCACCAATTCTGTCTGGTCTGCCGTTAAGGCGATAACAAAGTCCCCACCGGCAGTCAGCCCTATGTCCACTAAGGCAGGTTGGTCTAAGAAAGGAAAAATAATATACCCTTTTAGCCGTGACTTGACCAAAGAGTTTTGGATAAGCTCAACGTCAATTTCTTTTAGGGCGAAGGGGATGCCGAAGATTTCCCCGATGCCTGAAGAACTGCCGTTAGAACCAATAAACGAGTTGCCTTCAGGTCCTAATTGTGGATTCCAGGTTCCGCTGACAGCTCCGGATATCCCTCCGCTGCCGATATGAAAATTCGTTAGTCTTAGATCGTTGGGCAGAACAGGCACGTTTAAATCCTTGGGCAGATGTAAGGTCAAGCTTTTAAAAATCACCCCGCGCCAAGACTCTCCTAACCCCATAGCCATTGTTTCAGGCAAAGAGGCAGTCTCAGAAACATCCACAGCAATCGTGCCTTCCAAGACAAACCCTGTGTCAGCAATAACTGAAGGGTTAAGTGTAAACTCATTCGTACCCTCAAAGGATACATTCCACTGATTATCAATGATGACCGCTGCCCCAACGGCTATTTCAGTGTATGGATTATTGGGGTCGTCAAGCCATTGACCGTTCTCTTGGACAATAGGCCGCATCCAATCTCTCGGAAAGCGCAGGCGGAAACCGCCGCCCAGCTTGACCTTGGTAGTCCCGGCAAACAGCTCTATACCACAGGTCAGCATATTTCCGGCAGCGCCGCCAAAAACCAAGGAGAACCCGCCTAAACCAGGCACCTCCCAAAGAGTTTCTTTTTCAATACTTAAATCCACTTCGATTCGGTCCCCGGGCGGCGAACCGGAGATTTTCTCATTTTCGTAACGGGTAACCAGGATAAGGTCAAGCAGATCCAATAGTTCTCCGCTGGGAGATAATTTATCCAAAGGTATAATGTCAGTAGGGATTACTTTACTTAAGGGTATACCTGCACTAATTGGCATTGACTCTTCCCTCCTCTCATCGGCTTGGCCCGGCGTAGGGGTCAATAAGTTTGTTGTTAAGCAGTTCATGGCTGCTAAAGCGAAGGGGATCAAAAGGCAAAGGTTCTGGCGTATATTGGATGACCCTGCCCGGGGAGAGCTTAAAGCCCAGATAAGCTAGCTGAGAGTCCTCTAAAGTCGCCAGGACCCCCGGATCGTTCATATTCAGCTCCATATGTTCACCCCAAAGCTGCATGCGCAAATCTTTGGCGAAACGATTATCCCGATCAAGAATCCCGACTTGCAGTTCCCCGTCATGAGTCATGCTGCGCTGGTTGAAGTTCGCTGAGCCAATCAGAACAAACTCATCATCACAGATCATAAGTTTGGAATGCACATAGATCGGGGAAAAATTTTTAGACAAGCAGACAATTACAAAATCACCCCCATTAGCCTTAGCTTCAGCAGAATCCTTGGCCGTTTTCAAATAGTACACTCCCATATCCCGTTGATACTTTTGCTGGAACCGGATAGGTCCTGCATCTTCGCTAGCGCCGGGTACGACGACAATCACTTTCACCCCTCTTTTAATTGCCTCCGCCAGCTGGAAAAACAAGTCGCTTTCTTGAGTTTTGCCGGTACGGTCATAACAAGGCGGCCATTCAAAAGGAAAGAAATACTGGTCCTCTATGTAAATGTATTTTGAGGCCTTTTTTATGGCATTGAGATAGGCAGCCCAGATGGTAAATTCACCTTGTTCAGACCAGGAATAGCTCTCAAGCAAACCTCTGGGCGCAATACCATAAGTTCTCAGAACCTGAACAGAATGAGACCCGGCAGGGGAGGGGGCGGATAGAGCGGCATTAATCGGCATAGTCTCAACGGGACTCATGAAAAGGGAGCGGGTATTGTCATTCCACCTTTCGATAAAAGTGGTTTCAAGATCAGCTACAGCCGGACCTTCAATCATAACGCCGGCATCATGGGTAGCACTTGCTCCGTCAGGCCGTTCAGGGTCAATACCCTCATGGCTTGGTTTATCCCAGCGGTTGAAGGTAATATCAATGGATCCTAACAAAGCTTTCGGTTGGTCCGGATTTTTATAACAGGTGAATTTCATGTGATTGCTGCCGCTGGAAGGATAGCGAAAATCCATGGCGATAAGAGGTATTCCTTCATCATTAAGGATACTTTGGGCCAGTTTATTACCGACATAATCGCTGGCATGGCCGGAAATAGCAATACGCACAGGTTTACCGGAACTCTCTACGGATTTTAAAGTTTGAAAAGCGTCAAAATACTCGGCCCCTTTAGGCAAAACCCGGTTAAGAACATAAGCAGAGTGATATAGTTCCCCAGCAGGCTTGGCCTCTAATTCCTGAGCAGCATCACGCCACTCATCCATGTAGTTTTTTCCGTCAATCAGCGGGGTCACCAGATTTCCATCAGTATAGGCTTGGATTTGGCTGCCGGGATGCCTGGCAACAGGCGGAAAGGACTGGACCGGATTATTAAAATCAAGAAACCATTTTTCTCGAAGTTCATCTAATGACGGCATTTTTTGGTACCCCTCCTCTAATTACTTGGCAGAGCAGCCAGAGCTGCCGGCGCGAAATCTATGTTCATATTGCCAACTTTATTGACCACCTTTAGCCTGTATTCAAGATCATGATAAGTTCCATCATTTTTATGAAGGAAGCTGTTTTGTCCCTTGGCCAGCCATCCCGAGGCATTTTTGAACTGACCGCTGTCAGCGGCTTTAAATTGAACCAGACAACTCAAGTCGGGCTGGGAAGCATCCCATGCTAAGTACACAGCGCTATAAGCCGATACCCCGGTGGGTAACGGATCGTTAAGGCCGTAAATTATACCGTCATTTCCGGCTTTGACCCATTGCAGATGACTTATCACCGGAGGCAGCGGCGAGGTCCGATCATAGGCTTGACCCGCTGCGGGAAGAGATGGAGCAGAGCGTACCACCAGAGTTGAACCTCTTTCTTCCACCGTTGACAAAGCCACAACCCGGTAAAAGTATTTTTTGCCCCCCTCAATCCCTAGGTCGATATAAAGAGAATTTGTTCCCGCAGTGACCGAATAAGCGTCACCAGGATCCTTTTTCAGGATTATCATGCGGCGAATGTCCTTGGCCAACGCCTCTGAATCCGCCCTGTAAACCAGGTATCCTGCCAAATTTGGCACATGGCAGGGAGACCACTCTATGGTGATTTGGCGGTCGCCCCCCTCAATCCTGGTAATTTGCGGTACTGCCTGGAGGGACCCGGCAGGCATGTAAACAGGATAAGTGGCCGGCCCAAAATCCCCCAGGGCACCTACTTCATTGACGGTACGAACCCGATAGAAATAACAGTTATCCGCTGTACCGTCCAGGGTATCGTCAACATAAAGAAGGGCATTATTATCAACTGCCATTGTCTCCTCTTCCCAGTAATTTCGCCTGTTCTTGTACTTGAGATCATTGGCTTCTATTGCCTTCTCATAAAGCTTGGCGAAGGCTTTCTCATTTCCCGGCAAATTAGCAAGGACCTTAAACAAAATATTCTTGTGGGGGGTTAGATAAAGCTGCGCATAATCAATACTCCTGGGATTGATAACTTTTTCCCAAATTTCCTTCCGCAAATTTTCGTTTGCTTGGGCATCAGTAATGCCTTCCAGCACTTTTAATTCATTGATCAGAGCATTAGCGGCAGACTCAGTCATTCCTTCGTAAGTAGTTTGCTGTCTTAATTCGGCGTCAACAGCAAATAAGTTTTCATCCACGGCACGATAAACGAAATATTTAAGCGTGGAATCTTTGCTCCACCGTACTGCGTAGGAGGATTTTCCATAAAAGTTGGCCGAAGTTGCATAGACCCCAGGTGCATCTGCAATAGGCTGGGCAGGCGGCTTTACCCGGAAAACTGCCATAACTGCTGCCGGACTGGAAACTGGCCCTTCACCATCATCATTAATAGCTGAAATCCCAATTTGCGCATAAACAGTTTTATCCTCAAGGGAAGAGCTCAACGGCGGGTTCTTGATATAGACCTCGTACTGCTCACCATTAGAAACGCCCTCATTCAATAATTTCTGCTGCCAGCTTAAGGGGCTGCTAAAGTCTTTATAAGCCGGTGATGTTGGCTGCCATACTACGGAAAAGTATTCCCCTTTTTGAGGGTATCGTTTGGCTACTGTGATCAAGTTAAAGGAGTTGTCCTCTGCCGACATGAATTCATTCCCAACTACTGAATAACTGATCTGATTAATCGTAACCTTGTCAGAGGCAGCTGAAATACTGCCGATTGGTCCCAGGGGCTCTGGTTTGGCAAGTCTGACTTGTAAATAATCTCCCCTTTCATAAACTTCACTGATAGCTGCTGTCTCTGAATCGATAGAAAGGAAGTCATCTTCTTTAGGAATGGGTTTATCGATGGATAAAATAAACTTACCGTCTGGGGCTCTTTTACTTGATACGATGGTATATGTCTCTTGACTAAGCCTTAACTCCATACCTGCAAAGGAATCTGCCGGAATATCCGGGTTTAAATAGGACGTCATCAACTCTAATAAGTTACCCTTTTCTGCAGGGGACTCGGCGAGATACCCCTGAACTGAATTAAGCCAGCCAAGCTGAAAATAAACATTAAATGAAACAACATCAGGAGCCTGCCTTTGTAAGTTATCTGTCCATTTCCAGCGTACTTTTAACAGAGGCTGACTCTCGTTTAGGTCAACTAGCTTTGCTTCTTCTGCGCTAAGATAATTATCTCCAGCTTCCAGATATTTTGCTTCTATATCGGCAGGGGGAGGCGGGAGGACAGATTTAAGCACTAATTCTTGCCAATTCGAATAAGAACCGATCCTCCCCCATATATCAACTGCCGCTATACTGTACTGATAGTGTCCTTTGCCCGGCAAAGTATCGGTATAATAAATCGGCGGACTGTCGGGTAAGGATTCAAGAGCAGCTTTTTCAGTAATCACTGCCGGGCGTCCCCAAGTCAGCAATTCTGGAGGACTTCCGGCTGTTTGTCGTTTGACATGGTAAGAAACAGGAGAACTGACAAGGTTATAATCAGCCGATGCGGTTGGTAAATCCCAGCACAAGGCTGCAGTATAACGATTGTCCGCTACTTGTCCATTGTCTTGTGTCATAGTCATACCGATATGCCCCTCTACCTGCAATCCCTCAGGGGGCGGCACAGGCTTAGGAGACTCTTTTCGGATATTGTAGAGAATATAGTGATACTCACCCTCGGGAATATAGGTTTCTCCGGTGCTAAGTTTATACAAAATAATGCAAGATTTTCTGCTGAGGGGAGAAATCCCTTTGATCGTAATGAAATCAATATTTTCCCTGGAATGCAGAGCGGCCAGCCCTTCCGCCTTGCTAAACACTAAGGAATCAACAATCCTATTATTCTGATAAGCCTCAATATTAAGGGTTTTGTACTCATGAGTCAGGAAGACTTGTACCTCTTTAACGGGTCTTGTGAAGCGAATTTTTAACTCCCTGGAACCAGGCTGATAGCGTAAACCCTGATTAATTTGTAACTGAGGCAAAGGCCGTTTCACAATCGTCCCGCGATCAGACGTTTCAAAAACCAGGTTATCTATGGCAGCAACGAAATAGAAACTCTCCCCTACTGAATACTTTTCGAAATCCATTAAATAGTCTAAAGTCCAGAAGGTTCCCTGAGGCCAGCCGGCAACTATTTTATAATCGTAGGATCGTCCGCTGACCACATCTTTATCGACCCAGTATAAGCCTAACATTCTGGCAATATAAGGCTTAAGAGTTGCCATCAGGACAAGATCCAGAGCAGGTATGCGGAATTCTGCAGGCTGGGCTTCAGCAGAGGAAATTGTGCTTTTTTCATCCAGGTTTAGCACCGGCCAGCCCATAGGCATTTGGTTAGAATTTTCCACTATGAGTTTTAGAATCTCTTGCAGTTCGCTAAATCTCTTACCCCTAAACCATTTCCAGACTTTTCGCGGCAGGCGGGCAGCAGCTAATAGCCAATCAGACCCATAAGCGTTCAGGTCCTGAGCTAGAGAATGACCCGGATAAACCATACCTGGGTTTTTCTTGAATAAATCCAAAATGTAATCTTTGCTGATATTCACTGGCAAGCCAAAGCCGCCTTTTTCATTAATCGGCCCTTCCCAAGTGGCAGTCAGATCCTCACAACTATAAAATCTAATTTCATATATTTGCAGATGTTTTCCCTGCATGTCGATAGAGTTGATACCTTGAGCTGAAAAAGTGAAGGTTTTTTGCCCGACTATATCGACGGCCTCCAGCCGTTCTACTGCTGTACCGCAGGTTTTAGCCGTTAATTCAGCACTCCAGTTATCCGAAAAATAAGCATCTATTTCGATATTTCGAACCTCCTGGGAAAAGGTTATCGTCGCTTTTCCATCGATAGCCAGAGCACTCCGCCTCTGGTTGTTAACCAATATCCCAGTAATTGGGATTGTGCTTTGAGTTGAAGTTAAGCTTACCGAGCAATCATTATTACCAATAGCCAACTTCCATGAATACGGCGGTTTAACCAGGTCTCCCAATTGTTCAAAGGTCATTTTAGCACCAGCGGCATTTAAACTAAGGGATGCCCGCCGATAAAGGCGAAACCCTGCGAGGGGAAAACCTAAGGCCGGATCAAAGCTCCATCTCAGATGAATGCCGGCTTCCAAACCGTCTCTGCCGTCAGTGCCATGGGCAATCATTGATAAAGTCACATCGCTGCCTCCTTTAGAAAAATTTTGATGTAGCCAATTTTAACAGAAATATCATGTAATATTTTGGTAGGATATTTAATTAATTACCTATTATGTATATAATATTCCAATTTCTAATTCTATCCTTTTATTACAATTCCTGCAGATCATCGTAAATTATTTATTAACCTGTTTAAAGCGATGATGGTTTAAATTTTAGGATGACATGAAAAGATGTCGCCCACTACTGTATAAAAAGCAGTGGACGACATCCAATGTTATTATCTCATTAAGGACTAGATCCAAAGTCCCATCCGCAATACAATAGGAGTTCAGGAGAAATAATTTTTGGGCGAACATCATGACAGTCAGAGAAAGTCTCAGTAAATTATTCTTCTTCAAGTGTGAACTTCCATCCGCAGTAAAATTCTTCGGGATGTGGATCAGGTGGACAAGCGATGCAACATGTTTTAATACGCGGATCAATCGTCGATGCGAATAAGGAGTATTCGACTTCTCCCACGGGCTTGCAAGGGTGGTCAATAAGGTTCTTGCGTTTTCTAGCTGACTGGACACGGCAGTCAAGCATTTTAAATATTAAGGAGTGGTCATCTGGTCTAGAGTACTCTTGAATATTGAGAAAGGCATAAAGCCGAAACTTTAAAGCCCTTTCCAAGGCGTCAAGTCCCCCGTTTTGGGGTAAATTAAGGAAAGACATGATGCGTTTAGCTTCTAAGACTGTAAATTTTCGCCAAGCCTCAATATCATGTTTAACTGCTTCGTCAAGACCCCGTACTTGTTCAATTGCCTGAAACCATAGTCCGTCATGTGCAATCCAACGTTTAGCAAAGTCTTCCAATAACTCTATGGTTTGTTCTCTGGTTAGATCGTCCTTAGAGTTTAATGTTACCAATTTATTTATCAGCCCCTCTCACGATTCGCTGCTCTCGAATTTCTCCCTTATCCAACTTACTATTTCCGTCGTCGGTGTTCCCGGTGTAAATAGCGCTTCCGCATGCCCGTCCTCTAAAAGTGAGTCGATGTCATCCTCTGGAAGTGTCCCCCCGCCCATCAATACTATATCCTCGGCGTTCTGCTCTTTGAGCAGTTCCTTAATTCTCGGGAAAATTGTCATGTGCGCTCCAGATAGTACACTTATTCCTATTACATCAACATCTTCCTGGATCGCTGCTTCTACTATTTGTTCCGGAGTCTGATGCAACCCGGAGTAGATGACTTCCATTCCTGCATCACGCAGTGCCCGGGCAATCACTTTAGCCCCCCTGTCATGACCATCTAAGCCCGGTTTCCCGACCAAGACACGGATTCGAGTCTCTTTCATTATGTTCCCCTCCCAAAAACTATTACTAAAATACCGCTTGTTCCCGATATTCTCCAAACACTTCTTTGAGAACGGCAATCATTTCTCCTTCCGTAGCGTAGGCCCGTACGGCATCAATGATCTTTGGTATCATGTTTTCATTTCCTAATGCTGCTTCCTTCATGTCCGCCAATGTGCTTTGAACTCTGAGGTTATCCCGGCGTTCTCTTAATTCCTTGACACTGCGCGCTTGAGCCCTTTCAATTTCAGGATTTATCTTTAAGAGGTCAATAGCCAGTTTCTCTTCCATAACAAATTCGTTGACGCCCACAATAATTCGATCTTTGGTTTCAATCTCTTGCTGATAGCGATACGCTGCATCCGCGATTTCCTGTTGGAAGAAGTTCTCACGTATGGCACCTAACACCCCGCCGAGCTCATCAATCTTTCGGAAATACTCCTCTGCACCCTCTTCCATTTGGTTGGTGAGGGTTTCTACAAAATACGAGCCAGCCAACGGATCGATTGTATTAACGACACCTGTTTCATAGGCTAAGATTTGCTGGGTTCGCAGAGCAATCTGTACGGCTTTTTCGGTGGGTAACGCTAAGACTTCGTCCATGGAATTAGTATGCAGGGATTGGGTGCCCCCAAGAACGGCTGCCATTGCCTGATAAGCAGTTCTCACTATATTGTTTTCTGGCTGCTGCCCGGTGAGAGAGCAGCCGGCTGTTTGTGTATGGAAGCGCAGAAGGAGACTTTCTTCTTTTTTGGCTCCATACTTTTCTTTCATGTGGCGGGCCCAGATTCTGCGGGCGGCTCGGTATTTGGCTATTTCCTCAAAGAAATCGGTGTGAGAGTTAAAGAAGAAGGATAACCGTGGTGCAAAGTCATCTACTTCAAGGCCGGCTTTAATACCTGCTTCGACATAGGCAAAGCCGTCGGCCAGTGTAAAGGCTAATTCCTGCAATGCTGTAGCGCCGGCTTCCCGTATGTGATAACCGCTGATACTAATGGTATTCCATTTGGGAACATTTTCTTTGGCAAAGCTAAAGATATCGGTGATTAAACGGATGGATGGCTCCGGTGGGAAAATCCAGGATTTCTGAGCAATATATTCTTTTAAGATATCATTCTGGATGGTTCCTGTTAATTTATTGGCTGACACACCTTGTTTTTCAGCGGCGACAATATACATGCACCAAATAATCGATGCAGGTGCATTGATGGTCATAGACGTGCTGACTCGGTCAAGGGGAATATCTTTGAACAAAATCTCCATATCCTGCAGAGAGTCAATGGCTACACCGACCCGGCCAACTTCTCCATAAGCGCGGGGGTGATCCGAGTCATAGCCCATAATGGTGGGCATATCAAAGGCAACACTTAAGCCTGTTTGCCCTTGGCTTAGTAAAAATTTATACCGTTCATTGGATTCTTTAGCTGTGGCAAACCCTGCGAACTGTCTCATTGTCCAGAGGCGCCCGCGATACATATTAGTCCGGACTCCCCTGGTGTACGGATACTCACCGGGATTTGCCAGATCCCGTTCGTAATCAATCTCTGCGGTATTTCCAGGTGCATAGAGTGGGTCAATCGGTACACTTGAAACTGTAAAAAATGGTCCTTTTCGCTCTTTCAAAGCTTCATAGTTTGCTTTCCAGCGCAAAAAATTGTTACTCATCCCATTTATCCCCCTTAAAACGCTCTTCCCATAACAAACGGGCTACTTCATAGGGATCCGCTTGAGCCGCATGTTCCCAAGTTTCCCTTGTTGCTTCCCATAGGCTCTCAAAAGCAGCGAGGGCTTTATCTTCCCACTGACGCCAGGTTTCCTGGCGAAGCCGTTCGATGCGATGCCTGTCTCTTTGTCCGGATTCCAGTAAATATGCTTGATGAGTGTTAATTTTTTCGTATAGGCTCTCTAAACCATTTCCGCTTACGGCACTGGTTAGAACAACAGGAGGCCGCCAAGCCTTCCCATCACAACTTAAATTCAACATCATTTCAATGTCATTTCGCATTCGGTCTGCCCCTGGTAAATCGGATTTATTAACTACAAAGATATCGGCAATTTCCATAATCCCCGCTTTAATGGCCTGAATTCCATCCCCTGTCCCTGGATTAAGGACCACCACAACGGTATCTGAAATTCGCATAATTTCCAGTTCAGACTGCCCGACTCCAACGGTTTCCAGAAGGAGCCGATGATATCCACCGGCTTCTAAAATTCTTAATACATCTGCTGTTGAACGCGTAACCCCTCCTAAATGTCCCCTTGTGCCCATGCTGCGAATAAAGACATCACGGTCTGTGCCATGGGTTTGCATGCGTATACGATCCCCTAAAATCGCCCCGCCCGAATACGGGCTGCTGGGATCAACGGCGACGATTCCGACTCGTTCCTCTTTCGAACGATAAAATTTTGTCAAGGCATCAACTAACGAGCTTTTTCCTGCACCAGGCGGCCCTGTAATTCCGACGACCATTTGTTTACCCGTTTGTTTCAGGATGGAACGCATGATATACGCTCTCTCAATGTTATCTTCGACCAACGAAATGATTTTGGCCGTTGCCCGCCGGTCCTGTTCAAAGAGCCGAGATAGTAATTGATCGATCCTTTCTATGTTCAAAATTCCATCCCCGCCTTTGCTTCAACCCCTTGGTGATAAGCATGCCGATGCTCTGTCATCTCAGTTACAGTATCTGCGATTTCCATGAACTCAGAGGATGCGTAACGTCCGGTCAGAACCAAATCAAGATGGAGTGGTCGCTTTTTGATTAAATCTATAACTTGCTCTACCGTAATTAATTTAAAGGCCACTGCGACCAGGATTTCATCAAGGACAATCAGGTCAAATTGATCCTCTTCAAGCCATTGCCGTGCTAACTCAAATCCATCTTGAGCCATCTGAATGTCAATTGGATCTGGGTTTTCGTATGAAACAAAGGACTCTTGTCCAGATTGAACGAGTGTAAAGTTGGGCAGCTTTGCGGCCATCTTTACTTCCCCATAATTCTTGCTTCCTTTCATGAATTGCAGAAACCCAACACGTTCGTTATGTCCCAATGCTCTTAAGCATAGACCTAGGGCAGCCGTTGTCTTACCCTTTCCATTTCCGGTATAAACCAATACTAATCCAGCCATACCTATTTACCTCCCTTCTCAATAAACATTTTCCTCCCTTCTCAGATTGAAAGGCTTTTAATTGCAATATTTATTCCACTTTTCTGAATTTTTAGATATTTATGCATATATATCTCGTCATACATCCGTACAAGTGAATTTATGTCTTTTTTCTACAAGAAAAGCACTCGTTTTAACATAAAAATTATAAATTTATACCTCCAATTCCAGCAAAAAAACATGGCATACGTCCCGAAAGCGGACACCATTAACACAAATTTGTACCGTTTTCAGGACGTTACATCCTACTCTACATAAGCTTCATTTACTTATTATATAGTGTGCCGGCATCTCCTTTGTTGTATGAATTACCTTCCAAATGGTAAAATGCTGGAAAGGAAAGAGGTGACATATCTTGTCTCATGAGGAATATATTCTCCAAACTAACCTTGATTATATAAAAAGTACTTTCATATTTGCGACTGTCATGTTTAGTTTAGCCCTTGTCCAAATGGTCAAGCCATCATTTTCTCTATCTTATCAATCTAATAATAAAGCCACTTATATAAAGGCCAAATTGATTGCGAAATTTATCACAGCAGCTGCATTATTTTAGGATTGTACTTATATTGTTTTACCGA
This sequence comes from Desulfosporosinus orientis DSM 765, assembly GCF_000235605.1. Classification (GTDB taxonomy): domain Bacteria; phylum Bacillota; class Desulfitobacteriia; order Desulfitobacteriales; family Desulfitobacteriaceae; genus Desulfosporosinus; species Desulfosporosinus orientis. The sequence continues at coordinate 1,599,331 of NC_016584.1, read as the reverse complement.
TCAAACTCAAAAAGCCTGGTATGGTATATGGCCTGTTTGGATTATTGTTCTCTTTTATCATTTATTGAAATGGGGCTTAACAAAGTATTTTGACTTCAAGAACTGAACAACCGAAGAGTGAGGTGACAACTGTGAAAAAAATCATGGTTATTGAGGATCACAAAAAAATTCGAGATGAGCTGTGCAAATTTCTAATTCAAAACGGTTATGAGTGTCTTGCGCCGGAAAACTTTGCAAATATTATCGAGCTGATCCTTTCATCTGCTGCCCAGCTTATCCTCTTGGATATCAACCTGCCTGTTTATGATGGATATCATATCTGCCGGGAAATCCGAAAGGTCAGCGAGGTTCCCATTATTGTCGTAACCAGCAGGGACACTGAAATAGATGAACTATTGGCAATTAACCTGGGGGCAGACGATTTTGTAACTAAGCCCTACAACACACAAATTCTCCTAGCGAGAATTGCCACGGTTTTAAAACGAGCCTATCACGAAGCACCGCCAGAAAAGCTGCTTTGCGGGAATTTCACAGTCAATCTGGCTAAAAGCTCCCTTGAATACAGGAACATGACTGCGGAGCTTACGAAAAATGAATTAAAAATCCTCACCTGCTTATACGAAAAAAAAGGCGTTATTGTCAGTCGTGACGAGTTGATGCGCTATCTATGGGACAGCGAGCTGTTCATTGACGACAATACTCTGACTGTTAATATGACTAGATTACGCCGGAAGCTGGAAGAAACAGGCTTGATGAACGTGATTGAAACCCGCCGGGGCCAAGGGTATATTATGCTATGAGCATTCAAGATTTTCTAAAGGAAAAAACAGCCTATATTTTATGTCATACTTTTGTATGTGTCTTGTCTGTTTCCATGCTGGTCGCCTTGAATCCTGCAGGGGGAAAGGCCTTTTCAGCTTTGATCTGCTGTATTTATCTCATTGGAGCCTTAATGCCCCTAACTGCGGAATTTATTAAGAAAAGGAACTTTTACAACGAGCTTTTGCTGAGATTTGAAAATATTGATCGGAAAAACCTCATCGCCGAGGTGCTTTCCAGACCGGAATTTTATGAGGGCGCTTTGTTTTACGACATTTTAAAGCGTTCCAACAAGGCCTGTCTCGAAGAAATTAACAACTACAAAAATATTCAAGAGGAATACCGGGAATATATTGAACTTTGGGTACACGAAATAAAAACACCCATTTCATCATCTAAGCTGATCGCCCAAAACAACCGGAGCGAACCTTTGAACAGCGTTCTGGACGAGCTTGACGAGATCGAAGGCTATGTAGAACAAGTACTTTATTACGCAAAAAGCAACGCGGTTGAAAAGGACTATATTATCAAGGAAATCAGTCTTGAAAAGCCGGTCTTCTCTGCCTTAAAACGGAACTCCTCTATGTTGATTCGCTCAGGAATTTCGGTTTCAGCGGAAAATTTAAATAACAAGGTCTACTCTGATATAAAATGGCTTGAATTTATTCTGCATCAGTTGATTATTAACGCTATAAAGTATGCCAAGGATTCAGCTGCCTGGATCCGGATAACGTCCCAAGAAGAAGAAAACTCCTGCATCCTCCAGGTTTCCGACAATGGAATTGGCATTGAACAAAGTGAATTGCCGAGAGTTTTTGAAAAAGGCTTTACGGGTACAAACGGAAGGCTCAGAGGCAAGTCGACAGGCATGGGGCTCTACATTTGCCAAAAACTGAGTGACAAACTGGGGATATCAATTATCGCCGAATCGACATTTGAAAAAGGTACAACCATAACACTGGTCTTTCCCAAAAACTCAATGACGAATATTGTCCGGCTTACAAAAATGTAAGATTACTGTAAGCTAAAGTTATGGGAACCACCTGCCGGCCCATTTAAAATTGAACCAGAAATAAAAAATATGGAGGACATTATGGGTGAAATTTTAAAGGTCGCAAATGTTGAAAAATACTATGGCAACAAAGGAAATCTAACCAAGGCGCTGAATCAGGTAAGCTTCAATGTAAATGAAGGCGAATTTACCGGAATCATGGGGTCAAGCGGCAGCGGAAAGACAACCCTGCTTAACTGCATCTCCACTGTCGATTCCGTAACCACAGGCAGCATTCAGATCAGAGGTAAGGATATCACTGCCATGAAAAGCCGGCAGCTGGCAAAGTTCAGACTTGAGGAGCTTGGCTTTATGTTTCAGGATTATAATCTGCTTGATACCTTGACTGGGCTGGAAAATATTATCCTTCCCCTTTCAATCGCAGGAATTGATCATAAGGCTGCGCTGAAAAAAGTACATGAGCTGGCAACAAAATTGGAGATTGAAGATATTATTGGAAAATTTCCATACGAACTGTCCGGTGGTCAGCGCCAACGGATTGCAGCGGCGCGAGCAATCATTATGAATCCGGCGCTCATTCTGGCCGACGAACCAACTGGCGCACTGGACTCAAAGTCAGCCAGAATGTTAATGGAATGCCTTGGAAGTCTGAACCAAGAGTTTGGTGCCACCATTCTAATGGTAACCCATGACGCTTTCACAGCAAGCTACTGCCAAAGGATTCTTTTTATTAAGGACGGAAAGCTGTTCAATGAGCTGATCCGGGGCAATGCTTCCCGAAAGGAGTTTTTTGTCAAAATCATCGAGGTCGTATCCCTTCTCGGAGGTGACACAGTCAATGTACTTTAAGCTATCCCTCCGCAATGTCAAAAAGAGCTTTTCAAATTATACGCTTTATTTTCTCACGCTTTCGTTCGGTGTCTGTCTTTTCTATGTATTTAACTCAATTGAAGCCCAAAAGGCAATGATGCACATATCAGAGTCAGCTTTTGAGATTATGAAATCAATCACCCGGATTATGAACGTCATATCTGTATTTATTTCGTTTATCCTTGGCTTCTTAATTGTCTATGCCAATAATTTCCTTATCAAAAGAAGAAAGCGGGAATTTGGGGTATACATGACTCTGGGTATGGAGAAATCCAAGGTATCTGCAATCCTCATTATCGAAACATTTGTCATTGGCATTTTCTCTCTCACAGCGGGACTTTTGGCAGGTATTTTCCTTTCTCAGGGGCTGTCTGTTGTGACAGCAAGCCTTTTTCAGGTAGATATGACAGCTTATACTTTCATATTTTCCTTAAACGCACTGCTCAAAACTATCCTGTATTTCGGGATTATTTTTTTAATTGCAATTGCCGTCAATACTTTGTCAATCTCCAAATATAAACTTATTGATCTGATTAACGCTGGAAAGCAGAATGAGAAACAGTGGGTCAGAAAACCAATCATTACCTTTCTAATGATTGTTCTTGCGATTATATTCATTGGCTTGGGCTATAAGATGGCACTAAAATATGGAATTGCTACCTTTGACCGCAAAATCATCATCGAATGTATTCTTGGAGCAGTGGGAACCTTTTTGCTTTTTGCGTCTTTGTCCGGTTCAATCATTAACTTTTTTAAAGCAAATGAAGGTGTATATTACAGAAGACTAAATATGTTCATCATGCGGCAAATTAGCAGCCGGATCAACACAGCCTACATTTCCATGTCCTTTATTAGCTTAATGTTGTTTGTAACAATTGGAATTTTCTCGACGGCCATCGGAATGACCAGTGTGCTCAATAAAGGTTACGCGGATGCTGCTCCCTTCGATATCAGTGTTCGGTCAGAGGGAGATGTAAATATTATCCGGGAATTGTCTGAGAAAAACGGCATTGATGTCAATAAATATGCTTCCGGCATTAGTCAGTATAAGATTTATAAATATAAGCCACAGGCGTTGACCGCCGGACTGGTTTTTCAAAAGGTTGAGAAGTATCTCCCGCAAGGCTCTGAAGATACGATCCAAAAAAAAATTTACCCGCTGCCGATTTATTTCATGACACTTTCTGACTATAACAAAATCCTTGATCTAAAAAAGGAACAGGAAATTACCTTAGCGGACAATCAGGCAGCTGTCCTTACGCAATTTGCCTGGGCGGACGCAGATTACCAGGAATGCCTTAAGCAATTTATCGCCCAAGGAAACAAGCTTAATCTCAACGGTACTGAATTCTCTGTCTACCCTCAGTTACAGGCAAAAGGAATTGAGAACGACAGCGATAGCATGATGCTGCTTATTTTTCCGGATAAGATGGCTGCCGACGGGGCTGTGGTCAAAAGTGTACTATGTTTTGATTGCCAGGGAGATTCCATCGCTCAGCAAGATAGTTTCCTCAATGCCTTTAAAGCATCGCCAAAGGCACCGTCGGAAAAGATGGAAGTAGCTTCAAAAAACGCAATAGTAGCTCAAGGCGGTGGCTCAAAAGCTATTATAGCCTTTGTAGGGATCTATGTCGGAATTATATTTCTGATTACAAGTGCTGCCGTACTTGCTATGCAACAGCTTTCCGAGGCCGCTGACAATAAGCATAGGTACGCTATCCTTAAGAAAATTGGCGCAGATAACAAGCAAATAAGCCAAGCAATTTTTAAACAGACTGCAATTTATTTCTTAATCCCCTTGGCTGTTGCCTGTATTCATTCAATTGTTGGAATTAAAGTAGCAAATGATGCTGTGCGTATGGTCGGCAGCCTCAATGCCACCGCAAACACTTTGGTGACTGCCAGCATAATTCTTTTCGTATATGGGGCGTATTTCATCGCAACTTACTGTTGCAGCAGAAATATAATACTTCACAACAAGTTACAATGAGTAGTGTGGATCCCGAACGGGCGGAACCCCGACTCCCCAAATTCGCCTGCGCCGGCGAATTTGGGACATACCAAGCTGTTTAATCTCCCTCAATCACCCCATTTTTAACCAACCTAACAATATAAATCCAAATTGTAAATAAGATTGTTAAAACAATGAAAGGTATTTCAACTAAATAGTAAGCTATTGCCACTTCACCGCTACTGGTAAAAATATAATGATAAACTAAGTCTAGACTGAATACTAAAATAGGTATTTGCCATAGTTTTAAAAATTTATGAAGAATGAATGTAAGTGCAAATGATAATAAAATGCCAACTAGCCAAAACTGGGTAAGGTTGGAAAACAATCTAAAACTCAACCAATAATATACGCTTATCAAAATACCGATAAGTGGAATTATCCAAAATAATTTGTTACTTTTTATAGCTAAAAACAACTAAAAGACCCCTCCTCTCCAATTCTGTATAGTATCTAACAAGCAATAACGAAATAACTGCTCTGTCATCTGGAGGCCCTGTAATTCAACTTAAAAGCTCCAGCTCCTTCCAGTTTATGTTACATATTATATCACTAAACTAAAAGTCTCGAATTCAACCAATTGTTGTGAAGAGCCAAACATAAAGAGAGACTACCTCATTAGAGATAGTCTCTCGCCTGTTACCTGGCGATGTCCTGCTTTCCCAGGGGCTATGCCCCAAGTATCATCGGCCCTGGAGGTCTTAACTTCCGTGTTCGGTATGGGAACGGGTGGAACCCCTCCGGCATTATCACCAGATGTCTGAGATCTTCGCTTTCCTTTGGATGGATCGCTGTTCTCTCAAAACTGCATAGATCGTCGCTTTTGCAAGTATCATCTTTGAACCTGAGCCACTCAAACCTTTTTCGCAACTCTTAGGTCAAGCCCTCGACCGATTAGTACCAGTCAGCTCCACACGTCACCGCGCTTCCACACCTGGCCTATCTACCTGATCTTCCTTCAGGGGTCTTACCGAGCTTACGCTCGTGGGAAATCTCATCTTGAGGCCGGTTTCGCGCTTAGATGCTTTCAGCGCTTATCCGATCCGAATATAGCTACCCAGCTGTGCCTCTGGCGAAACAACTGGTACACCAGGGATTCGTCCATCCCGGTCCTCTCGTACTAGGGACAGATCCTCTCAAATTTCCTGCGCCTGCGACGGATAGGGGACCGAACTGTCTCACGACGTTCTGAACCCAGCTCACGTACCGCTTTAATGGGCGAACAGCCCAACCCTTGGGACCTACTACAGCCCCAGGATGCGATGAGCCGACATCGAGGTGCCAAACCTCCCCGTCGATATGGACTCTTGGGGGAGATAAGCCTGTTATCCCCAGGGTAGCTTTTATCCGTTGAGCGATGGCCCTTCCACTCGGTACCACCGGATCACTAAGCCCGACTTTCGTCCCTGCTCGACTTGTTGGTCTCGCAGTCAAGCTCCCTTTTGCCTTTACACTCTGCGCGCGATTTCCAACCGCGCTGAGGGAACCTTTGGGCGCCTCCGTTACTCTTTAGGAGGCGACCGCCCCAGTCAAACTGCCCACCTGATACTGTCCCTAACCCCGATTCAGGGGCCCAGGTTAGAATTTCAGTACAAAAAGAGTGGTATCCCACCGTCGACTCCACCAAGGCTGGCGCCCTAGCTTCTTAGTCTCCCACCTATCCTGTACATTTTATACCAAAATCCAATGTCAAGCTGCAGTAAAGCTCCATGGGGTCTTTCTGTCCTGTCGCAGGTAACCCGCATCTTCACGGGTATTACAATTTCGCCGAGTCCCTCGTTGAGACAGTGTCCAGATCGTTACACCTTTCGTGCGGGTCAGAACTTACCTGACAAGGAATTTCGCTACCTTAGGACCGTTATAGTTACGGCCGCCGTTTACTGGGGCTTCAATTCAAAGCTTCGGGTTACCCCTAACCTCTCCTCTTAACCTTCCAGCACCGGGCAGGTGTCAGCCCCTATACATCTCCTTTCGGATTAGCAGGGACCTGTGTTTTTGTTAAACAGTCGCCTGGACCTTTTCTCTGCGGCTCTTATTGCTAAGAGCGCCCCTTCTCCCGAAGTTACGGGGCCATTTTGCCGAGTTCCTTAACGAGGGTTTTCTCGCGCGCCTTAGGTTTCTCACCCCATCTACCTGTGTCGGTTTACGGTACGGGCACCTAGTCACTCACTAGAGGCTTTTCTTGACAGCTTGGAGTTGGTTACTTCGCTACTTATGTTCGACTCCCCATCACGTCTCAGATTCTCGCAGGGCGGATTTGCCTGCCCTACATCCTACTCGCTTGGGCCAGCTCGACCAACGGCTGGCTTAACCTATCCTTCTGTGTCACCCCATTGCTCAAACATTTCTAGGTGGTACTGGAATTTCAACCAGTTGTCCATCACCTACGCCTTTCGGCCTCGGCTTAGGTCCCGACTTACCCTGGGCGGACGAGCCTTCCCCAGGAATCCTTAGATTTTCGGCGGGAAGGATTCTCACCTTCCTTTTCGCATACTCATACCGGCATTCTCACTTCTATCCACTCCACCAAACCTTCCAGTTTGACTTCTCTGCTGATAGAACGCTCCCCTACCCCTGCGCATGAAGCGCAAGCCATAGCTTCGGTGATACACTTGAGCCCCGTTACATTTTCGGCGCAGAACCACTCGACCAGTGAGCTATTACGCACTCTTTAAATGGTGGCTGCTTCTGAGCCAACATCCTGGTTGTCTGAGCAATTCCACATCCTTTCCCACTTAGTGTATACTTGGGGACCTTAGCTGATGGTCTGGGCTGTTTCCCTTTTGACTATGAATCTTATCACCCACAGTCTGACTCCCAATCTAAACATAACGGCATTCGGAGTTTGATAAGGTTCGGTAACCTGGTAAGGCCCCTAGCCTATTCAGTGCTCTACCGCCGTCATTCATCAATTGAGGCTAGCCCTAAAGCTATTTCGGGGAGAACCAGCTATCTCCGTGTTCGATTGGCATTTCACCCCTACCCACAGCTCATCCCCTGCCTTTTCAACGACAGTGAGTTCGGGCCTCCAGTGGGTTTTACCCCACCTTCACCCTGGCCATGGGTAGATCACACGGTTTCGGGTCTACAGCATGTAACTCTTCGCCCTTTTCAGACTCGCTTTCGCTTCGGCTCCGACTTCCCGTCTTAACCTCGCTACATACCGTAACTCGCCGGTTCATTCTACAAAAGGCACGCCACTACACCTTACGTGCTGTGACTGCTTGTAAGCGCACGGTTTCAGGTTCTTTTTCACTCCTCTTCCGAGGTGCTTTTCACCTTTCCCTCACGGTACTGGTTCGCTATCGGTCGCTAAGTAGTATTTAGCCTTGGGAGGTGGTCCTCCCTGCTTCCCACGGGGTTTCACGTGTCCCGCGGTACTCAGGATTCCCTCACAGAATGTTTTCCTTTCGTCTACAGGAGTGTTACCTTCTTTGCTCGACCTTTCCAGATCTGTTCGACTAGAAATCCATTCTTAAAAGAGGGTCCTACAACCCCAGCCCCCAAGGGGACTGGTTTGGGCTCTTCCCCGTTCGCTCGCCGCTACTTAGGGAATCGATGATTCTTTCTTTTCCTCCGGGTACTTAGATGTTTCAGTTCCCCGGGTTGTCTTCATTAACCTATGGATTCAGCTAATGATAACCGGACATGACTCCGGTTGGGTTGCCCCATTCGGGTATCCACGGATCAATACCTGCTTACGATTCCCCGTGGCATTTCGCTGTTAACCGCGCCCTTCTTCGACTCTTAGCGCCTAGGCATCCACCGTACGCCCTTAGTAGCTTGACCTACTCTTGCTACTTTTAGGTTTATTCGAAACGTCTGTGTTACCAGACCTTTCGTTGTGAATTCTCGACTTTACTCGCATTTACTTTTCTCTATGCAGTTTTCAAAGAACAAGACCAAAGAACATATAAATTGGTGGAGGTAAGCGGGATCGAACCGCTGACCTCTTGAATGCCATTCAAGCGCTCTCCCAGCTGAGCTATACCCCCACATTGTAAAGAAACCATTCCTGGTCTCTCAAAACTAAACAACAGCTTCAATCCAATGAGTTGCCGATCCCTCGGCTTGAGTCTTACGACTCTTATTGATCTTTCTCCAAACCAAGCTTCTCAGCTTCGTTCTTCGAAAGCACCGACCAATAGGATGTTCGTTTAAAGCCTAGACCTTAAACCGTTCTCCTTAGAAAGGAGGTGATCCAGCCGCACCTTCCGATACGGCTACCTTGTTACGACTTCACCCCAATCATCGGCCCCACCTTCGACGGCTAGCTCCCTTACGGGTTACCCCACCGGCTTCGGGTGTTGCAGACTTTCGTGGTGTGACGGGCGGTGTGTACAAGGCCCGGGAACGTATTCACCGCAGTATGCTGACCTGCGATTACTAGCGATTCCGACTTCATGCAGGCGAGTTGCAGCCTGCAATCCGAACTGAGACCGGCTTTCTCGGATTGGCTTCACCTCGCGGCTTCGCTTCCGTCTGTACCGGCCATTGTAGCACGTGTGTAGCCCAGGACATAAGGGGCATGATGATTTGACGTCATCCCCACCTTCCTCCGGTTTGTCACCGGCAGTCTATCTAGAGTGCTCGACCTTACTCGTTAGCAACTAAATACAGGGGTTGCGCTCGTTGCGGGACTTAACCCAACATCTCACGACACGAGCTGACGACAACCATGCACCACCTGTCTCACAGCTCCCCGAAGGGCACCTCCATGTTTCCACGGAGTTCTGTGGATGTCAAGCCCTGGTAAGGTTCTTCGCGTTGCGTCGAATTAAACCACATGCTCCACCGCTTGTGCGGGCCCCCGTCAATTCCTTTGAGTTTCAACCTTGCGGCCGTACTCCCCAGGCGGAGTGCTTATTGTGTTAACTGCGGCACAGAAGGGGTCGATACCCTCTACACCTAGCACTCATCGTTTACGGCGTGGACTACCAGGGTATCTAATCCTGTTTGCTCCCCACGCTTTCGCGCCTCAGCGTCAGTTACAGTCCAGAAAGTCGCCTTCGCCACTGGTGTTCCTCCACATATCTACGCATTTCACCGCTACACGTGGAATTCCACTTTCCTCTCCTGTCCTCAAGATACCCAGTTTCCGATGCACTCTCAGGGTTGAGCCCTGATCTTTCACACCGGACTTAAGCATCCGCCTACGCGCCCTTTACGCCCAATAATTCCGGACAACGCTCGCCCCCTACGTATTACCGCGGCTGCTGGCACGTAGTTAGCCGGGGCTTCCTCCTTGGGTACCGTCATGTCTCCTCAATATTTTCAAAAAGACCGTTCTTCCCCAATGACAGTACTTTACAATCCGAAGACCTTCATCATACACGCGGCGTTGCTCCGTCAGACTTTCGTCCATTGCGGAAGATTCCCCACTGCTGCCTCCCGTAGGAGTCTGGGCCGTGTCTCAGTCCCAGTGTGGCCGTTCACCCTCTCAGGCCGGCTACTGATCGTCGCCTTGGTAGGCCTTTACCCCACCAACTAGCTAATCAGACGCGGGTCCATCCATAATCGATAGCATCTTCAGAGGCCATCTTTCCTTATACCTTGATGCCAAGGCTTAAGATTATCCGGTATTAGCCCTCGTTTCCAAGGGTTGTCCCGGCTTTATGGGCAGGTTACCCACGCGTTACTCACCCGTCCGCCACTAAGAATTGTCTAAGCAAGCTTATTCAATTCTCCGTTCGACTTGCATGTGTTAGGCACGCCGCCAGCGTTCGTCCTGAGCCAGGATCAAACTCTCCAAAAAAAGTTATCTCAAACTTCTTTAAAGAAGATGATTGACTCATGATTTATTTCGAAACTCTTGCGAGTCTCTCTCATTGGCTGTCCTTGTTGTTTAGTTTTCAAAGACCAAAGACCATTTTGTTTTCGCCCTCGTTTGGGCCGGAACTATATCTTAGCATTTTCAACTTTCGTTGTCAATACTATTTTTTCGATTTACAATTTGAGAACAATTCCCTCTTGCAAATCATTTCGCCATTTTGTGGCGCTCAGTTATAATAGCATTATCCCAACATGATGTCAACTAGTATTTCACATTTTTAAACTAAATATGCGCAAACTTCATAAAAACCTTATCAATCTTAAGTAATGTCTCTTTACATATCCCTAATATATGTAATTCAAACTAAAGTGTTACAACTATGAACGAGAAATTAAAATAATCCAACGACTCCACAGGATATCCCTGAATAAACAACCACTTACACGCATGATTTTTCTCCAGTGACGATGCCACTTAACTCCTAACCATTGTCCTGTGCCATAGGCTGCAACAAACATGAGAAAAGTTCTTAAATCCCATCCTAAACCTAAACTCAAACGAAGGCAGGCAATAACAGGAACCGGTAAATGGATGGACAAAAACCAATGACCTGAGAATTTTCGCACATACCCTCTCCAATACCCAAACGGGATATTAAACAAAATGACAGAAAGGATAACCAAGCCCAAGTCAACTCCTCCTCTCAGAGATTAAACGAAAACTTTTCTCAATTTATGTTTACGAAACACATTCTTACAATATACATTATGGGGATGACTCTTGTGAAAGGAGTGGACAGCCATAATGTTTGAAAGGCCAATGATCCTGTTTATCCGCAAGTCCTATGTTTTAGGAGCCATTATCACACTGTTTCTGCTGCTTGGAGCCTACTCATTGAAAATGACCTCTGTATTCTCTTCTGGTTTAAAGGATAAAGTGATTGTTATTGACCCCGGTCATGGAGGCGCTGATCCTGGGGCACAGAGTTCAGGACTTAAAGAAAAGGACATCAATTTAGATATTTCTTTGCGCTTAAGTAAAGTCTTAGCAGTAAAAGGATGCCGGGTGATTCTCACCCGGGAGACAGACAAAGATTTTTTTCAGCCGGGATTTGTCAAAGGCCGAATGGCTAAGCGAGCTGAATTAAACAATCGAATTAGAATCGCAGCCGAAAACAATGCCGATATATTTATCAGCATTCACGCCAACAGCTTTCCCAAACGAAATTCATATGGAATGGAAACCTACTATCATCTAAAGTCTCCGGCAGGAAAAGCTCTGGCAGAAATTATTCAGGAACAGCTTGCCCTGGTTCAGCCGGACAATAAGCGCAAAGCCAAAGCAGGGGATTACTATTTACTTAACCAAACAGAAATCCCCGCTAATATTGTTGAAGTCGGTTTTATTTCCAATTCCAAAGAACGAAAATTATTACAATCCGAGGATTACCGCAGCCAGGTAGCCGAGGCAATCGGAAACGGGGTGGAGAATTACTTCAAAGCTTATCCCACAGGTGTCCCAGACAGTGCGCCAACGGTGGCCCAAGATGAGCCTCCTGCTATTAAAGATAATACTTATAAACTTTATTTCTCCAGTGAAACTTTCGAAAGCCTCGTTCCGGAAAATCGAGAATTCAACCCATCCCTATGGTCAAAACTCGATTTAGCCCAAAAAGCAAGCCTTATCATGAGCGAACTCATTCAAGGCCCTCTTTCCAGTAAACTAAATCCTACCATAGCTCCAACTACCAAAATATTATCCATTACTACTCAAAATGGAGTAGCAACCATCGACTTTAGTAAGGATATTCGGGATGATTTCCTTGGCGGGGCTTTAGGCGAGGAATTAACCTTACGGTCTATTGTTTGGTCAATGACTCAAATCCCGGGAATTAGTAAAGTCAGAATTCTTGTCAATGGCGAATTCGGCGACTCCATCGGCGGACACATCTTCCTGGATCGAACCTTTAGTCCCCAGCTTGGAGTTTAAACTCCATCAGACATCAAAGGGCTGGAGAAAGAACTCGATCTCATAGCGGTCGCTTAGCCAATTTGCCTTCCATTCATCCAATAACAACACGGCATAATTGTCATCTTTGTCAACCACAACTGTACTCATACTGGACTCAGACAGAAGTTTAATGGTTTTTTCATCTTTTTTAACCCAACGTACAATTTCAAAAGGCAGATGCTGAATATTAACATTGACGCCATACTCTTCGCGCAAACGATATTCAAGGACTTCAAACTGCAATTGTCCCACTACACCGATAATAGGAGCTTCTACTCCCACGTGAAGATCGCGGAAAACATGGATTGCCCCTTCTTCCTGAAGTTCCTGAATGCCTTTAATAAATTGCTTGCGCTTTAAAGCGTTGGCAATATTGATACGGGCAAAATTCTCAGGGCTAAAGAAGGGCATGGCCTCAAACTGAAGTCCATCTTTTTCTGTAAGAACATCACCGATTCTCAATAGTCCGCTGTCGTGAACTCCAATGATGTCTCCAGCATAAGCCTCATCAAGGATGGACCTTTCCTGAGCAAATAACTGCTGGGGCTGGGCCAGGCGAAGTCGACGCCGGGATCGAGTGTGAATGACATTCATCCCTCGTTCGTAACGGCCCGAACAAATACGAATAAATGCAATCCTGTCGCGATGCTGGGTATTCATATTTGCTTGGATTTTAAAGATATACCCTGAAAAAGAAGGGGTTTCCGGATCGAGCTCTCCTAAATTTGTACTTCTGGGTTGTGGCGCTGGGGCCAGATCGAGAAAATAATGCAAAAAATTAGGAACTCCAAAATTATTCAGCGCACTGCCAAAAAAAACAGGAGTCACTTCTCCCCGATCCACTCGTTCTTGAGAAAAAACATTGCCGGCCATATCAAGAAGTTCAATTTCGTCCGTAAGCTGCTTAACCAGAGTTTCGCCAATCCCTTCCTGAACGCTGGGATCACTGAGGGGACCGGATACAGGCGGTATAGAACTTGATCGGGCACTGCCTTCCATAAAGCGCTCCACTTGTCCTGTCTGGCGGTCGTAAATCCCCTTAAAGTCCTGGCCCATTCCTATTGGCCAATTCATAGCAAAAGACTCAATCCCCAAAACTTTTTCCACTTCATCCATTAAATCCAAGGGATCTTTGGCATTCCGATCAAATTTATTGATAAAGGTAAAAATCGGGATTCCCCGCTTGCGGCACACCTCAAACAGTTTTTTAGTTTGGGCTTCAACCCCTTTGGCAGCATCAATCAGCATGACGGCACTATCTGCAGCAGTCAGGGTACGATAAGTATCTTCACTGAAATCCTGGTGTCCCGGAGTATCGAGAATATTAACCACGTATCCTTGATATTCAAACTGCAGGGCACTGGATGTAATCGAAATCCCTCTCTGCCTTTCAAGTTCCATCCAGTCCGACGTTGCATAACGTTCTGCTTTACGGGCTTTAACTGAACCGGCTTCACGAATTGCTCCTCCGAAGAGCAGCAATTTTTCAGTTAAGGTTGTTTTCCCGGCATCAGGATGAGAAATAATGGCAAAGGTTTTGCGAGCTGCAATTTCTGATTTTAAATCCGCTTGGTTCAATGTTATTAGCTCCTTAACTCATCGTTAGTGTGATTACACAATTAGAAATAAATTTCTATTAGTATGAGAATAAATTATACACGATATTGTGTACATCCTCAATTGCATAGTTTCGACATCTTTGTCCGGATATTTTATCCTATAATTGGAAGGAATTTACCCTTCGGCGTTGAATCTTTTAGTAAGGAAGCGTTGCTTTGGGAGGCTGACAAATATGTCCTTATTTCGCTTGCTCTATGAAATTTTGAGTCAAAACGGCTGGGAGTTTGATTTTGATGACAAAAACGGCATCATCAAGCTTGAGATTAGCGGCATAAATACGGATTTTTACTCTTTCCTCCTCGTTGACGAAGAACAAGAATCCTTACTTTGCAACACCCATATCAAACAAAGAATTCCTCCTTCTAAGCGTCTCGAAGTCTGTGATTTTATGTGTCGCGTCAACTACGAACTGGTAAACGGAAACTTAGAAATGGATATGGATAATGGTGAAATACGCTATCGTACCTATTTAGATCTGGCTGATGCCCATCCTTCACAAGATCAAATTCTCAACGTAATATGGAACGGTGTAGTAGGCTTCGATACCTATTATCCCGGTTTAATGAAACTGATTTACGGCGATTACACTGCCGAAGAAGCAGCAGCCTTTTGTTCTGAAGATATTTAAAGGAGTGGCGAAAGCCACTCCTTCATTTTATCATCTGCTGATACTGCAACATATGCTATCCCCAAAATATTCTAAAGAACAATAGACCCGAAAGCCAGGGCGGCTTCGTCCCACAGATGTAAACCCATCGCATGGAGAGGCTGTTAAGCCTACAAGCCGGTGCGGGAATTGCGTAGCCATGGTTCACCTCAGATACTACCCGGAGGTTTGGCACGAATGTGGACGAAGCCGCCCGACTCCGGAGCAGTTTCGCCTAATTCGCCATCGGCATAATATAAACAAGCATCATAATATAATGCACAATACTTCCCACTCCAATAAATAAATGAAAGATCTCATGAAAACCAAAACGCTTCGGAAAGAAGTCGAAAATTTTTGTAGCATATATGATAGCACCTATGGTATAAATCACCCCGCCCACTGCCATAAGAACAATGGCACCCACAGGCAAATTTCTAATAAGCTGGAAAAAGGGTACTAATGCGATCCAACCTAAAGAAACGTAAAAAGCTGAAGAAACATATCTCGGCGCATGAATAAACCAAATTTTCAATAGCATGCCTATCAGTGCCAAGCTCCAAATAACACTGAGCATGGTCCAGCGCCATACACCTTCCAAACCATAATAGAAAACCGGAGTATAGGAGCCTGCTATTAATAAGTAGATGGCAATATGATCGATTCGTTTTAAGACCAGCTCTTTTTGAGGAGTGGTGCGAACCCAATGGTAGAGTGAACTGGCTCCATACAATAGGATCATACTCACTCCATAAATCGTCATGGTAATGAGTTTAGAAATATTGTTTTTACTTAAAATGATCAAAAATACTAAGCCAACAATGGCTGCCATAAATAAAACAAAATGTGTCCAGGTATTGACTGGTTCCTTCATCTTTAAGCTCATCTCGAAACCTCCTTAAAACCTAACCTCTATCTTAATTCTAAGCTTTACCATATTTAAAATCAACAGAAATAAAAGCCCTGTTTATTTCATGAATAGGAAACCTCTTTATATTGTAGCAATAATTACCTGAGTAAGATAGCTTTTAAAACACATAATAAGGATGTTCCAGTACACAAACAAAATTTTTAAAGGAGGGTTCCGATCATGGCAGGAGAAAGAAACACTAATACACCCGCAGCACAAGGAGCATCACAACAATTGGATCAATTCAAGTATGAAGTTGCAAATGAAATGGGCCTTCAATTAGGCGGTGACCGCACCAGCCGCGAAAACGGTTCGGTTGGAGGCCAAATGACCAAACGCATGATTCAGTTTGCTGAAGAACACCTCAAGAGTGGAACGAGAATCTAACTTAATAGGTTAGTACTTAAGAAGGATATCGAAAGATATCCTTCTTACTATTTTAGTATGCCCCAGTGAAACCGAAAATCCAGCCAATAAAATAGGAGCTATCGCTCCTATTTTATGGTTCCATCGGTTTCTTCAAGAAATTTTTTCTTTGCAGCTAAATGTTCCTTAACATCTTTTATTTGATGAGCGCTTAATTCTTCCGCATTTTCTTCCAAGAATTGTTCGTTTTTATGAATGTTATTCAGGGTTAATTCAATTTTCTTTAAATCTTGATTCTTATATTTATTGCCGTCATTTCTGGGCATGTTCATCACCTCAAGTGATAGTCTACCCAAAGATATGGTATTCATCCTTTATTGAAGATTCTTGCGAGTCATTTCAAACCTGACAGTACTGGCCAATTTGCCGGAAGAAATCAATTCTTTAGCTATGTTAATGTCCGTATACATAACACGATCTTCTCTGACAGTAGCCACTTTCGAGCGAACCAGCCGGTAAGCCCCTTCACTTCCCTTGCCGCGCTTAAGCTCTCCTTGGCCGGATCTCAGATCCATACCCTGGCAGGCAGCTAATAATTCCATCCCCAATACGTTCCCCGTGTTATCGATGATGGTGCGGGCTTTACGGGCCGCAATAGTTCCCATGCTGACATGGTCTTCCTGGTTGGCTGAAGAAGGGATGGAATCCACACTGGCGGGATGAGCTAAAACTTTATTTTCCGATACTAAGGAAGCCGCCGAATACTGGACGATCATAAAACCGGAGTTTAAGCCTCCGTTAGGAGTCAAAAATGCCGGCAAACCGCTTAAACTGGGATTAACCAAACGTTCCAGGCGGCGTTCGGAAATATTGGCCAGCTCTGCAACAGCAATGCCCAGGAAATCCATAGCCAAAGCCACGGGTTGGCCGTGGAAATTACCCCCGGAAAGTACTTGATCAGCCTCCGGGAAAATTAAGGGATTATCCGTCGCCGAGTTAATCTCCGTTTCGACAACTTTCTTGACATAAGCAATAGCATCTCCCGAAGGACCATGAACTTGAGCAACACAGCGCAGGGCATAGGCATCCTGAACTCTGGTATTCTTCTCGCCAGCGACAAAGGTGCTGCCCTCAGTCAAATTGAGCATATGGGCTGCCACATCCACCTGTCCTTGATGAGGACGGGCAGCATGGATTTTGGGATCAAAAGCATCCAGTATTCCCTCCAGGGCTTCCAAGGTCAATGCCGCTGTAACATTGGCTGACTCCCAAAGGATCTCCGCATCCCAAACAGCCAAAGCAGCAATAGCTGTCATGACCTGGGTACCGTTAATCAGGGCCAGACCCTCTTTTCCTTCCAGAACCACCGGTTCGATTCCTGCCTGGGCAAGGGCTTCCCCTCCGCTCATCCGTCGATCTTTATAAAAGGCCTCTCCTTCACCAAGCAAAACCAGCACCATATGAGATAAAGGGGCTAAATCTCCGCTAGCCCCCAGAGAGCCTTTCTCCGGTATTACGGGAACAATTCCTGCATTTAAAATATCAATCAGGGTCTGGAGAGTTGAGAGGCGAATTCCGGAGAATCCTTTGGCTAAAGCATTTGCCCTAAGGAGCATAATAGCCCTGACGATTTCCGGGGCCAATGGTTCTCCAACCCCTGTAGCATGACTCATAATCAGGTTCCGCTGCAGTTTTTTGGCGTCATCCTTGGAAATCAGCACATCGCTGAACTTGCCAAAACCTGTTGTGATGCCATAAACTGTTTTATTTCCTTCAATTATTTTATCCACATAGTCTCTTGATTTTAGGACATTATTCTTGGCAGCCGGCTGCAGCTCCACTTTGGCACCATACCTGGCAACGGAAACGACTTGCTCTAAGGTAAGGCTTTCTCCATCTAAAGTCACATTCGTTTTTTCTGCTAATACTACGCTCATGTTGTGTCCTCCTTATTGAGAGCAATGAAAAAAGAGGATTAAGCCATAAACTATTTGTCTACAGCTTAGCCCTCAAACATCTAATAACTCTGAGCATACCCTATTTTATTGCAACTTTCTAAAATAAATACATGATTATCCTATATTATTCATCTTAAGTATTATAAGTGATTAATTCCTAAGCCGCACACTTCATGTTCATGGCCTTTAATGGGCGCCCCAATCATTCCATACATGCTCACAGCAATCCAAAGGTCGTCCATGTCTTCTAATGTACGCGGCCCTCTGACAATGGCAAAACGCAACCCAACCGTACGCAGGATATTGCCTAATTGCAGGGGACCCCGGCCCAACCCTTGCAGAGCATCGAGAATGGCGTGATACAGAGCATGCTGGGACCGGTAACTGTCATCTGTAAGTCCCTCACGTTTCGCTGCAGTCTCTACTGCCGCGATGATTTTCTGCACATCCATGGATCCCACTTTACCGGTTACAACATCAAAGCCCTTTTCCCGGGCACGGGAAACATAAGCCTCGGTTTCACTTCCATCAGCCATAGCTATAAGTAAAGCTGTTTTCCCTATTGATGAACAATGTATCATGATTACCCCCCGGCCAAAAGCCCTACTCTCTATCAACTTTATCAGCCTCTAATAACTTCGGAATCTATGGCTGCCTCTTCTCTTATCATAGTCGAGAAACCCTCCGCATTCAACAAGAATTTTTCTCTAAGATAAGTTAAACTCCATATGCCGGCATATCTGGACCACTTATACGATGCCTGTGTCCCGCATCCATAGTCGTGTAAAAATCCCAGTTATGAACATGGTAGTTATTATTTATCGGCAGCGCCGGCCCGGAAATCGCTTTATAATAATGGGAATGTCCATCTTCATATAATACCCAGCCTTCAGAATGATGGCTATGACTTCCACCGGATGTAGGAACAGCTGGCCCTGTCACATCAAGACATTGATGTACATGTCCCTGCTCACAGGACGTATGCGTAACACTTCCATGATTATGAGCAGGATCAGATTTAACTTTAGTGTACATTCTCGTTCCTCCTCTTCGCCTAAATAAATGCACTTCATTTTATGACGATAAGGGAACTAATGATAACAATATTGATATAAGACATCCTACTGATTGGTACCTGACTTCCTCCCATCAAACACCGGAGAACTGCCTTACACGAGCAGCGTTCAGAACTGCCAAAACAGCGACTCCAACATCGGCAAAGACTGCTTCCCACATGGTAGCCATTCCTAAGGCTCCAAAGACGACAAATCCGAGTTTAATCCCTAAGGCAAAGATAATATTCTGCCAGATGATTTTCTTAGTGTATTTGGCGATGCCAATGGCTGTCAAAAGCTTGGCCGGCTGATCTTCCATCAGCACGACATCGGCTGCTTCGATAGCTGCGTCCGATCCTAATCCTCCCATGGCCATTCCCACATCCGCCCGGGTCAGAACCGGTGCATCATTAATTCCGTCCCCGACAAAAACCACTTTTTCTTTGCGGTCTTTATCCTCCATTAACTTTTCTAGGCAAGCTACTTTATCTTCAGGAAGCAAATCAGCGTAAAATTCCGACACCCCTAAATCACCGGCAACACTTTGAGCGGCTTTTTCATGATCCCCGGTGAGCATCACTGTTTTAATACCCGAGTCCTGAAGAGCTTTAATGGTTTCCTTGGCACCGGACTTAATGCGGTCTGTAATCAGAAGATAGCCTGCATAGCATCCGGAAACTGCCACATAAACAAGAGTCCCTGCCTGCTGAGCAGCGTCCTGATCCGGAACCGGTATGCCGGCCTCCTGCAGGAAGGATTGTTTCCCTACCAAAACCTCTTGTCCTTTAATCTTAGCCTGGATTCCTTTTCCGCTTACTTCCCTGTATTCATCCGACGTCCCGGCTTCAAGAGGCAATCCATAACGGGTACAAATGGATTTGGCAATAGGATGACTGGAGTGAATTTCTGCCGCAGCTGCCGTTTCTAAAAGAAATTCTGGGCTGTAGCCCTCGGCTGGATTGATTTCGACAACTTCAAAAACCCCTTGAGTTAATGTTCCGGTTTTATCGAAAACAACCGTCTTAACTTTGGTGAGTGATTCCAGAAAGTTCGCCCCTTTAACAAGGACCCCATGTCGGGAAGCTCCCCCGATCCCGCCAAAATACCCCAGAGGCACTGAGATGACTAAGGCACAAGGGCAGGATATGACCAAGATAGTCAAAGCTCGATAAATCCACTCCCTGAACACCCCGGCTCCCAGCAGTGGGGGAACTATGGCAATCAGCAAAGCGATGACAACAATTGCCGGAGTGTAATACCGGGAGAAGGCTGTTATAAATTTCTCTGTAGGTGCTTTGCGGGAGCTGGCGTTTTCCACAAGATCGAGAATTTTTTGTACTGAGGATTCCGCATAGGGGCGGGTGACTTGAATGGTAAGCACACCGCTGGTATTGACCATTCCAGATAAGACAGCATCCCCTGCTTCGACTCTGCGGGGAACCGATTCTCCTGTCAGTGCCGAGGTATCGAGAAAGGAGGATCCCTTGACGACCTCGCCATCCAAGGGGACTTTTTCACCGGGACGCACCATAATCCATTGTCCTACCTGCACTTCTTCCGGAGCAACTTTGATAACGTCTAATTGATGAAGCAGGTTGGCATAGTCGGGTCTAATATTCATTAAGGCCTGTATGGAATGACGTGAGCGGTTGACCGCCAGGTCTTGAATATATTCGCCCACGGTATAAAAAAGCATAACCCCGACAGCCTCAGGCAATTGATTAATGGCAATTGCCCCGATAGTGCCGATGGACATCAAAAAGTTTTCATCAAACACAGCCCCTCTCGTCAAATTGCGAAAGGCCGTAAATAAAACTTCATAGCCAACGGCAAAATAGGCGGCTAGAAAAATCGTGTATTTTAAGACCAAGGAAAGCTCTATTCCGAGAACTGGCATCAACAGGCCTGCGCCAAGTAAGATCCCGGCAAAGAGCATGCGCATGATCTGTTGTCTTTTATCTGCTGACTTATCCTCTTCTGGCTGCAGATTCTTGCCCAACTGATTTAAGGGCTTTAAAATGACCCCCGGCTCAATCCGGTCAACAATCCTTTGGGCAAGTTCTAAAGCGGCCGGCGGCAGGTACACGGTTTGGGTCGCAAAATTTAAGGTAGTTTGACCAATGGCATCTTCAGCACAAAAGGCCTTTTCGATTTTCATGGCACAATTGGCACAACATAATCCTTCTAACCGGTACTTTATTCTCTCTTGACATGGTTCTTCTTTAGACATTCTCTTTTCCTCCAAACCTCTAATTCCATAGTCACTCAAACTATGAATTTTTCTCCGGCTATTCGATACGATGTCGCGGTTGGAAGTTTCAAGTTGACTTCAACGAATTATCTTAAGCCCTTCCCTCGGAAATGTGTTCAAGCCCTTCCTTGTATAGGGCCATAACATGATCGTCATCTAAGGAGTAATAAACCATTTTTCCTTCCCGGCGGTATTTAACCAGGTGATTGCTCCTAAGGATCCTTAATTGGTGAGATGTTGCTGATTGGCTTAAATCCAAAAGGACCGCCAAATCACAGACACAGAATTCCTTTTGGGCTAAGGCATCCATAATTCGAACTCGGGTCGGGTCTCCCAGGGTCTTGAATAAATCCGCTAATTGGATAACTTGCTCTCCCGGTATGAGAGTATGCCGAACGGGTTCAATTAGGTCAGTATGAACACATATGGTTTCACAAACAGGACTATCCCCGGAAGATTCTATTGGCAGAAATTCAGGATTTGGTTGGTTTACTTTTTCTGTAGCTATAAAAAACACCGCCTCTACATATGATTATATGTTCATATGTTTATTATAATCATCTTTGGATTTTTATCAAGCCTTTTAGCTGAATTTCAATCCCTGAAAGTAGAAAGAACTGTATCTTCGCAAAGACTGCGCTGAGATACAGTTCTTAATTGTTTCTTAATTGTTCGAGCTGTTGAAGTATAAACCACCTGGTTAAGATAATTACTGTACCTGATACATGCCATGACTTTGCATGTATTGGAAAATCCCTTCACCATGCTGCTGTTCTTCTTTTTGAATATGATTGAGAACCTGACGGACATTGGTATCTCTAAATTCAAAAACCGCCGTATCATAGGCCCCGGATACATATTTTTCTGTCATCAGCATATCTTTACAAAGCTTTGCATCCTCTTGATTATAATTTCCCTGGACATTTGAGGGTACTTGAGATTGAGCCGCAGCCTGCTGCTGGTTTTGACCTTGATTTTGTTGTCCCCCAACATTAGGTACTTGTCCGCTCAGAAGCTGATTTATGGAATTCAAATGTTCTTGCTCCTTGGCTGAATAAGTGTTGAAAAGCTGCTTTAACTGAGGATCTTGGGCTTGGTTAGCATATTTGGCATATTTGTCAACACAAGTCTCTTCATGAGTTTTTTGATCCATCAGCAGGGATTGTTCCTTCTGTGATAATTGAATTGGCATCTAAATGCACCTCCCTAAATCTAAATGGTAGGGTTTCCATTAATGCCGATACTATTCATTGCCACCAATCATCATTTATTGTCCTCTAAATTTTAAACTGACCAACTGCAGCCTGAATTCGGCCTGCATTTTGTGCCAGGGATTGGGCTGTGCCCGCTACAATTTGCATTGTCGCCGTAACTTCTCTCGTTGACGTCTCGATAGTCTCTGCCTTGGTTACAGCTTCCTCGGACACTTGTTTAACTCGGGCAACATAGAGATTCATCTCCTCCATGCTGCCCAGCATTTCTTCGCTGGAAGCCGCTATGTCACTGATATTGAGAGCTACTTCCTTAGTTGAACCGGCAATAGTATCCAAGGTATCTTGGGCCTCGTGAATGGAGGTCACACTTTCTTTGACCATTGAGTCTGTTTGCATCATTCCTTGGACAGTATCATGAATACTCTTTTGGATAAGAGTTGTAATTTCAGAGACCTCTCGGGTTGAAGAAGCGACATTCTCGGCAAGTTTAAGAATTTCACCGGCGACAACAGCAAAACCTTTACCATGCTCTCCGGCTCTTGCTGCTTCTATCGCTGCATTCAGGGCCAGCAAATTCGTTTGCCGGGCCACTTGAGCAATGGTTTCGGTTATTGATCCAATCCGATTGGACTGCTCCGCTAAGTCTTCGATAGTCCGAACGGAGTTGTTCACGGATTCATTAGTCTCGGTCATTGTCTTCATAATCGTTGCCAGCTTGCCTAAACCTTCCTCAGAAAGGTTTTCAGATTTTACCGCTTCTTGGGAAACCGCCGCAGCTCTTTGGGCAATCACCTGAGCGGCATTTTCCAGCTCTGTAACCATGCTGATCATTTGCTGCTGAGTTTGCGCTTGTTCTCTGGCTTCAGCAGCCATTTGAGTCGTATAATCAGCGACACTGCTATTTGTGGCTGTTACTTCCTGAGAGCTGGCCGATAATTCTTCCGAAGAAACAACCCACTCTTTAGCCATTTTCCGCAAGTCACGAACAATGCCGCTAAAACTCTCCATCATTTGGTTAAAGGCGCGGCCTAACTCCGCAACTTCGCTTTTCTGGATAACGTCAGCTCTCTCGGTCAGATCTCCTGATGCCACTTGGATTATTTTCTGCTGCATAACATAGATGGGTTTTAAGAAACGAATATAATTTCTTAAAGATGCAATAATGCCTATTAAAATACCGGAAAGGAGAAAAAACACAAAAATAGCTATGGATTTGGTTCGATCGAGCTTCATAATGTAAAGAAGGATCAGCCCCAGAGCGGATAACATGGGAATTACCCCAACCAGAGTCAGACTGATATACTTAAGCAAGCCAATGGTCTGCTTCTTGCCTTCTAATAACTCATCAGTGACTTCCATTTAAATTTCCTCCTTATTTTCTCCACAGTCATGGTTGAGTAATATGAATATTCTGTTTTTTAAAGCTCTTGTCATCCATCTTAGAAGTGAATGTTCATTCATTGTTTTTGTTCACGCAATGCAGTAAAATTAAATAAAAAGGTTATTTGATTAATCCTTGAAGGTATCTGGATTTCAAATGTTTAAGTACTATTACAATATTAGGAGGATCCCTATGAAGACTACGAATATGAAAGCGAAAGATTTCTTGAATTATCGTGTTGTTTGCGAAGGATGCAGCAAAACCTTATTTTTTTCCGGTCAAGACAACGGGGAAACTATTAAAGTTCTCTGTGACAAATGTACTGAGGCTATGATTGCGGCAGACCTTAAGCCCGGGCGGATGCCCTAGGGCAATTATGCTTCAAAAAGGCGGCGCCATCAATGTTGTATGAGAGCTCTTCAGGGTCGGGCAGCTTCGCCACATCCGTTCACCCAGCATTCCGAGGCTCGCCTACTCACCGGTGCGGGAGTTCCGCCAAACCTCCGGGTAATACCTGAGGTGAACCGTGGCTCCACTTACCCGCGCCGGCTTGTAGGCTTTTACCGCCTCTCCATGAAATGGGTTCACTCCTGTGGACGAAGCTGCCCTGGCTTTGGGGTCCACGGGCCCTTAAGATATTTTGGGCATTTTATGGTTGTTTCTTTAAGCACAGTAGAACAAAAGGCCATGTCAGTAGTTGACGATGGCCTTTTGTTTTGTCTAGGTGACTAAGGGTTTAACGATGTCTGCCCGGAAGTCTGGGCAGTCTATTAAATATAATTTACCGGATAGCCCTCTTTTTCAATAATATACTTGGCAATTTCCTGACGCAGGCCGATCATATCTACATTGGGTCTGCGCACAAGTTTGCGCATTCCTGCCAGGACAGTGCTCAGGGAATCCCCTTTCTCTACGGCGCAGAGAACTTCTTTAGCCTGCTGTTCAAGGATGGTAAAGGCCGAATAAGCTCCTAAGGTTGCAGCTTTCGCGACAAATTCTTTATGCTCATCAGTAACCTCCAGGGTTTGGACTTTCTGAGCTCTGAGGACGGCGCTTTCCATGGCGTAGACTTGGAGAACCATCTCAGCCATGCCTGTCAGGATAAATTGATTATCCTTCAAAGCCATGCCCATGTTTTGAGCTGCCAGTCCTGCAGCCATTAAGCAGAGCTTCTTCGCTTTTTGGGTCATTTGGTTGAGAGCTTCCAAGCCTTCAGCCTCCCCGCCTAAACCGATGGAAACAAGCTCTTTGCTCACAGCCTGAGCCGCCTGCAGCAGGGGCAGTTCGCCTGTCATGGCCCGTTTGAGCAAGGTTCCGGGGACCAGCAGGCGGTTGATTTCATTAGTTCCCTCGAATAAGCGATTGATGCGGGAATCCCGGTACATCCGCTCAATGGGGTACTCCTTAATAAATCCATAGCCGCCATGAATCTGAACTCCTTCATCCACAGCGAAGTCTAACACTTCCGAAGCATAGACTTTGTTCAGGGAGCATTCTATAGCATATTCTTCCAAAGCCTTGCCGGCTTCTTTGCGGCAGTCTCCGGTCAGGTCAAGATCATGGAAGCCGCTTTCCATCAGCCCGGCAGTACGATAAACCACACTTTCAGCCATGAAAGCCCGGGTAGCGATCTCGGCAATTTTGTTTTGAATAGCTCCAAAGGTATTCAGTGCTGCACCAAATTGTTTCCGCTCTGAAGCATATTTCAAAGCGGTTTCTAGAACTACTTCAACACTGCCGATGGCTCCGGCGGCCAGTTTAAAGCGGCCAACATTGAGAATATTGAAGGCCACAACATGCCCGCGTCCCAATTCCCCAACGATATTTTCAACAGGAACCATAACATCTTCCAAAATTACCTGGCGTGTGGAAGACCCTTTGATTCCCATTTTTTGCTCTTCAGGTCCAAGAGAGAGACCGGGGTAGTCCCGTTCTACAATGAAATTGGTCAATTTGCCGTCCACTTTAGCATAAACAAGGAAGACATCGGCAAAACCTGCATTGGTTATGAATTGTTTAGTCCCATTTAAACAGTAGTGCGTACCTTCGGCATTAAGTACAGCTGTAGCTTTCGCACCTAAAGCATCCGAACCGGAACCGGGCTCTGTCAGGCAATAAGCGGCAACCTTGCTGCCATTAGCCAGACCGGGGAGATACTTGGCTTTTTGCTCAGGGGTACCGAAATAAACAATGGGCAAGGTTCCGATTCCGGTATGAGCAGCATAAGACACTGCAAAGGATCCTCCCCGGGGAACCTCTTCACCTACTACGACGGTAGAAGCTTTGTCTAAAGCTAAGCCTTCAAATTCTTCAGGAATTTCCAAACCTAACAGGCCCAATTCTCCTGCTTGGCGCATGAATTCCCGGGCAACCCCATCTTTTTGCTCCTCGATCTCCTCAATCCTGGGAGCGACCTCTTTGCTCATAAAATTATGGGCCATTCTCTTAAGCTGGCGATGGTCTTCATTGATTTCTTCCCGCACAAATATTTGATCCGGAGTAACTTCTGTCAGTAAGAAACCGCCCCCGCGCACTGCTAATTCCATATCTTGTTCCTCCTCATTATCGAGGTGCGAAATTCGATGTTCGAGGTTGGTGTAGGGGAATCGTGGAAGATAGCATCGAATTTCGCTCTCAAA
Organism: Desulfosporosinus orientis DSM 765; assembly: GCF_000235605.1. Classification (GTDB taxonomy): domain Bacteria; phylum Bacillota; class Desulfitobacteriia; order Desulfitobacteriales; family Desulfitobacteriaceae; genus Desulfosporosinus; species Desulfosporosinus orientis. The sequence continues at coordinate 1,572,796 of NC_016584.1, read as the reverse complement.
CCTATTCTGGTATAAAACAACACTCACATTTTGTGTATCCAGCAGGCAATTTGCCCTTACTTTCACCTGACTTACCAGCCAAACACGAGAATCAGCCCCCATGTCTCTGTCTCGCATGTCTCGCTGTCTGACCTAACACATCTCTCATATCTCATCTAATGGTGATATCCCTTTAATTTCACATGCCTCCCAGCCGGACAGAAGAACCGTCCCCCTGTCTGGGTTACAGCATCTCGTAGATCCCGGCAGCACCCATGCCGCCGCCGATACACATGGTAACCATGCCGTACTTCAGCTTCCGCTTGGTCATTTCACTTAAAAGAGTTGCGGTAAGCTTAGCACCTGTGCAGCCCAAGGGGTGTCCAAAGGCAATGGCGCCGCCATTAGGGTTTACTTTGGCCGGATCTATTTCCAAGGTTTTCAGAATAGCTAAGGATTGAGAAGCAAAGGCCTCGTTCAATTCGAACAAATCAATTTGATCCAAAGTCATGCCAACTTGCTTTAAGACCTTGGGAATGGCTTTAATCGGTCCAATACCCATCAGTTCCGGTTCCACACCGGCTACGGCAAATCCCCTCCAAACGGCCAAGGGTTTAAGATTAAGTTCTTTAACCTTTTGTTCGGACATCAACAAGGTCATGGCTGCACCGTCACTGGTCTGGGACGAGTTCCCTGCCGTGACACTACCTCCCGCTTTAAAGGCTGTCCTTAATTTCGCTAATGACTCCACAGTGGTTTCCTGACGAATTCCCTCATCTTTGGTAAACCACTTTTCACCAGGCTTGCCGTACATAGGCAATGGAACCGGAACAATTTCATCATCAAAGCGGCCGCTGCTTTGGGCTGCCCAGGCTTTTTGATGACTTGAAGCGGCAAAGGCATCCTGCTGCTCACGGGTTACTTCATATTTCAGAGCCACATTCTCGGCCGTAATCCCCATGGATACATAAGCTTGGGGAGCATGCTCGACCAAATACGGATTGGGTGCAGGTTTAGCACCGCCCATGGGTACCATGGACATACTCTCGGCTCCCCCGGCAATCATGACATCCGCTTCCCCTAAACGGATACGGTCCGCGGCCATGGAAATGGCTTGTAATCCTGAGGAGCAGAATCGGTTGATAGTAACTCCCGGGACATCGATGGGTAAACCTGCCCGTAAAGCCATGATTTTAGCCATATTCATTCCCTGCTCTGCTTCAGGGAAGGAGCAGCCTATAACTAAGTCATCAATCTCTGCGGGATTAAGTGACGGAACTCTTTTGAGAATATCCTGAATAACATAAGCACCTAGGTCATCCGGGCGAACTTGTGCCAAAGCACCTCGACCCGATTTTCCGATGGCTGTACGCTTCGACTCTATAATGAAGGCTTCTTGCATGCTTTTCCCCCCCTAATTACGTAGTGGTTTGCCTTTAGAAAGCATATGGCGGATCCGGTCATGAGTTTTCGGTTCGCCCACTAAGCTCATAAAAGCTTCACGTTCAAGATCCAAGAGATATTGTTCATCCACAAGGCTTCCTGCCGGACGGTCTCCGCCGGTAACGGCATAGGCGATTTTCTTGCCGATATGCTGGTCATACTCGGAGATGTAATTTCCTTCCCGCATTCCATAGAGAGCCAGTTCCAGGGTAGCCCGCACGCCAGGCCCGCCGACTTTATATTTCTTGGGTAAATTCGGTCTGAAATTACGAGCTAAGTCAATAACCCGGGCTTTGGCATCCAGGATCACATGATCCGGATTCATGCTGTAGCGGTCACCTTCACGGAGGAAGCCCAAATGACGAGCTTTTTCCGCACTGTTGGAAACTTGAGCCATAGCCACAATTTCAAAGCGCTTGCCGAAGAAATAATCCGGAGCGACTTGAATGCCCGGGAGAATTCCTTCCATGGCCCGGACAGCCATTTCTTTGGTGCCGCCGCCGCCAGGAATCAAGCCCACGCCTACTTCCACCAGGCCCATGTAAGTTTCCGAGGAAGCCTGAATAGCATGAGAGTGCAGGCAAACTTCACAGCCGCCGCCCAGAGTCATGCCAAAGGGGGCTGCTACCACAGGTTTTTTGGCGTATTTCAGGGCCATAGTTCCGTTCTGGAATTGACGAACCATGTAGTCCAGGTCATCCCAGTTTTCTTCTTCCGCTTCCAGGAGAATCTGCATCAGATTAGCCCCGACACAGAAGTTCTTACCCTGATTGCCGATGACCATGCCCAAATAGTTTTTATCCACTTCTTCCAGGGACTTGTGAATCATGGTGAGGATATCCGCACCAATGGAATTGTTGGGTGAGTGGAACTCTAAGCAAGCCACGCCATCCCCCAGGTCAATCAGGCTGGCTCCGGCATTGCCGATGATCTTCTTGCCGTCCTTATGGGCTTGTTTAAGGGAAACGGCATATGGGCTGGCCGGTTTTTTATGATACTCGCCATCTTGGAAATAAGAGACTTCACCGGACTCGCTCTTTTGATAGAAACGGTCATGCCCTTTGGCCAGCAGTTCTTCCACCAGGGGAGGCAGTGTCCCGCCTTCTGCCACGACGCGGTCAGCAATGGTTTTCACACCTAAGGCATCCCAAATTTCAAAGGGTCCCATTTGCCAGTTGAAGCCCCAGCGCATGCCCTCATCAATACCGGAAATATTGTCAGCAATATCCTTAGCAATGGCAGCTGCGTAGAGCAGGACAGGTTTTAGGACATTCCAGGAGAACTCAGCCCCGGCGTCTTTACCGTTGATCAAGGTGCGCATTTTTTCCGTGAGGCTGCCGGCAGCTTTTGCTTTTTCCAAAGAAGCAAAACTGACCTTTTTCTTGGGGACATAGGTCATAGTGTGGGGATCCAGGACTTCAACCACTTTACCTTGAGGTCCCTTGGACTTTTTATAGAAACCTTGTTTAGTTTTATCGCCAAGCCAACCATTGGTCAGCATTGTTTGCATAAATTCAGGTAAGGTAAAATTATCTTTTTCAGCAGGTACTCCCAAAGCCACTGTATTAGCCGTATGGATAAAAGTATCCAGACCGACCAGGTCAACGGTTCGGAAGGAAGCACTCTTTGGCCGTCCCATAACCGGTCCGGTAAGGGCATCCACTTCGTCAACGCTTAAGCCGGAACGAAGCATTTCTTGCAGGGTTACGGCTAAGCCATAAACCCCAATCCGATTGGCAATGAAGTTGGGGGTATCTTTAGCGATAACCACTCCTTTGCCTAAGACTCTTTCTCCAAACTCACATAGATATGTCATAATCTCCGGGTCAGTATTGGGTCCGGGGATAATTTCCAAGAGTTTCATATAGCGGGGGGGATTAAAGAAGTGTGTTCCCAGAAAATAACGTGTAAAGCTCTCGGGCAAATCACTGACCATGGCTTTTAAGGAAATGCCGGAGGTGTTGGAACTGACGATAGTGCCTGGTTTAACAATAGCTGCAATCTTCTTGAAAAGATCCACCTTAATATCCAGGCGTTCCACAACAACCTCAATCACCCAATCAACCTCGTTTAAGCGACCCAAATCATCACTTATGTTTCCAACTTCAATGCGATCTGCAAATTCCGGAACTAATAATGGGGCGGGATTCATTTTTAACAACTTAGCCTTATTGCCTTCGGCAATACTATTCCGTACTTTAGGGTCCTCCAAGGTTAATCCGGCAGCTTCTTCTTTCGCCGACAATTTAGAAGGAACAATATCCAACAACAGGCTTGGGATTCCGGCGTTGGCCAAATGAGCAGCAATGGTACTTCCCATGACACCCGACCCTATCACCGCAACTTTATGAATCTGCATTTCCATCCTCCTCTCGTTTCGGTTCAGCCGCACCTGGTTTCAAGTGTTTGGTTTATTCAACCGAAGTGCGCCCTCAAATAAAGCTAACATCGGCTCAATCTCACTTTTTAAGGTTCGTGGACTGCGAGCCATAACCCAATCCGTTGTAGCCTCATCTAAGGATCCAAAGATCATTTGACGTGCTACCCTTGTATCGATTTTGGGAACTTCTCCGCTTTCTATGCCCTGTTGGATCACCTCCTCAATAAGATTGAAATAATCCACCACTGTATTATTAATGTGTAACCTGATACGGGGATCAGACTGCCTGAGTTCCAACTGAGTTACGATGGCAATGGAACGATTTTCCTCCATATAAGAAAAATGGGTTTTGACAATGGTCTTTAAACGGGCTTCCGTTGTCTTGCACTGAGACAGTTCTTTACTCATAGAGGCAATAAAATCTCCCATGCGTTCTTGAAACACTCGTATGAGCACATCTTCTTTACTTTTGAAATACAAGTAAATGGTACCATCTGCAACCCCAGCCAGACGGGCAATCTTATTCACCTGACAATGATGAAATCCGGATTCTGCAAAAGCTTCGATGGCAGCATCGAGAATCCGCTGAAATTTACCCTCGCGCTGCGCGTCCATGGAAATCTGCACCTCACCTCTTAACCTATGTAGTCTTAACATTCCAACTGAATGAATAACCATTCAGTTGGACACATCATAACATATACTTTTGAAAAAATAAATAGATTTTTCTGAACTTTTTATTATTTTTTACAGCTTTATTTATAATCCACAGCTCATCACAAATCTTGATCAATACTCCCTGCTGTCGTATGATAAAGTCATAACCTGTATAGATTTATTCCACTCTCATGAAAGGGCGAATAGAATGAAAGTCAGAATTTTTAGTTCTCCGGATTCCAGAATTTTAGAAACTCAAGTCAATGCTTGGTTAGAGGCTAACAATTGGCTGAAGATAGTGAAGATTACCCAGAGTACCGGCACTGCAACCGTCCTTTCCATCTGGTACGAAGAACCCAATGTACCCCTTCTCGGTTAACAAGCAAACTGTATAAGAACCTGCAAAAAGAGAAGCTATTGCCCGTTTAGGCTAAATAGCTTCTCTTTTTGACTTAAAACACGTTCCGCCGCATCAAAAGCAGTTTTATGAGGAAATACTAAGAGTATTCCTGAGAAATTATACTGCTTTAAAAAGGATGGTGTTTATGAAGGTTTCCCTTTTTGCCACCTGCCTGGCCAATGCCCTCTTTCCCGACGTGGATCTGACCATGGCAAGAATCTTAGAACACTTAGGGCATACTGTGGATGTTCCCGAGGGCCAAGTCTGCTGCGGGCAGATCGCCTTTAACTCCGGGTACTTTGATGACGCCCGGGAAGTTGCCCGGACCCTGATTGACTCTTTGGAACATAGCGAAGTCGTAGTTAGCCCCAGCGGTTCCTGCGTAGCCATGATCCACGATTATTACCCCATTTTATTTGAAAACGATCCCCTTTATCTGAAAAAATCCCAGGAACTCATCGGCAAAAGTTATGAATTCACCCAATTCATTGTCGATGTTTTAAAACAGCCGGATTTAGGAGCTCATTACTCTGCCAAAGCTACCTATCATCCCTCCTGTCATGCCACCAGGCTCTTAGAGGTTGGAGACGCTCCCTTAACCCTGCTTGAACATGTCAAAGGTTTGGAACTCCTGCCCCTGCCCGAAGCCCATCTCTGCTGCGGATTCGGGGGAACCTTTTCAGTCAAGATGCCGAAGATTTCCGAAGCCATGGTAGCTGAAAAAGCCCAGCATGTTCTGGACTCCGGAGCGGATTTGCTCCTGGGCCTGGACATGGGCTGCCTGATGAACATCTCCGGTTATTTGGAAAAAATCAATAAGCCTGTGAAAACCATGCATATAATTCAGCTGCTGGGGGAGGGAATCAAATTATGAGCACCTTCAACTTAACTACCGAAGAGCGGGTGGATGCGGCCCTTAAAAACGATTTTCTGCGCCAGGCCACGCGCAGGGCCACAGACCGTTTAAGAAACAACAAATACAAAGCCTCTGATGAACTGGGAAATTGGGAGGAATGGCGGAATGCCGGCGCATCCATTCGCGCCCATGTGGTTGCCAACCTGGATTATTATCTAAAACAGCTCATTGAGCAGCTGGAAAAGCGGGGGGTCCATGTCCACCTGGCTAAGACCCCGGCGGACGCCGTGGGGATTGTACGCAAGATTGTGCAGGATAGCAGCGCAAAAAAAGTTCTTAAGTCCAAATCCATGATTTCTGAAGAAGTCCATCTTAATCACGCTATGGAAGAGGATGGCATTGAGATTGTGGAAACGGATTTGGGGGAATACATTATTCAGATTGCCGGTGAGCCCCCTTCCCATATTATTGTTCCGGCTATGCATAAGACCCGCCAGCAAGTTGCCGATTTATTCGAGCCCATCGCCGGTCATGCCTTAAGCTCCGACACGCCCACCCTGACCCGCTTTGTGCGCATACAAATGCGGGAAAAGTTTCTCAGCGGGGATATCGGCATCACAGGCTGCAACTTTGCTGTAGCCGATACCGGCAGCATTGTCATGGTGACTAATGAAGGAAACGGCCGCATGGTCAGCACCCTGCCCCGGGTGCAAATCACCCTCATGGGTATGGAACGGATTGTCCCTTCCTTCCGGGAGCTGGATGTCCTTCTCAACTTGCTGGCCCGCAGTGCTACAGGCCAGCGTCTTTCCAGCTACACCACCATCCTCACTCCCCCTAAACGAGGCGGCGATGCCGACGGTCCCGAAGAATCTCACCTGGTAATCCTGGACCACAATCGTTCTGAAATCCTCGGGGATAAAACCTTCCGCCCGGCTCTCAACTGCATTCGCTGCGGAGCCTGTTTTAACGTCTGCCCCGTCTACCGTCAAATTGGCGGTCATGCTTACGGCTCTGTCTATGCAGGACCTATAGGTTCTGTGATCACGCCTTTATTAGAAAAAGATTGGAAAAAATGGGGTCACCTGCCCTACTTCTCTTCCTTGTGCGGCGCCTGCTCCGAGGCTTGCCCCGTCCATATCCCCTTACACGACCTCCTGGTCAAACTGAGAATGCGCAAAACCCAAAGCGGCCACACTCCCCAAGTTGAGCAGCAAATCTTTAAAGCCTACCGGTATTTCTTTACCCGGGAAAAGACCTTGCGCCGCTTCCTGAAACTTGGCGCCCGCCTGCAGTTTCCTCTCGTGCACAACAATCGTATCACCGGCGGTCCTCCACCTCTTTCAAATTGGACAAAAAGCCGGACCCTGCCTAAGGTTGCTCCCCAGCCCTTCATGCAAATGTGGGATGATTTAAAAAATAAGAGGTGAGAACAATGAGTGATACCCATGAATTTATCAATCATCTGGCCTCAAAATTAGGCCGCCCTACCCCATCCCAGGCTCCCCCAGCCGTGGACATCAATGTCCCTCAGTACCATTTGTCACGTTCTGAAGAACGAATATCCGTCTTTTTGCAGAACTGGCAGGCTCTTGGCGGTAAAGGCGCCATTGTCAAATCCGTTGACGATACCGTCCGCTGTCTTAAGGAGTGGTTTGGCGACCAGGCGGATACTTGGCTGAAAGAGTACAGCCAGGCAATCTTAGCCTGGGATACTCTGCCCCAGCTGGCGGAATCCGCTTTTTCTGCTCTCAGCTGGCCTGTCACCCGCTATACTCAAGCCGCCGCCACTCCCCACGACCGCTACCTGGCCGCTGCCCGGGCGGAACTTGGTATAACGGGTTCCGACTGGGGAATCGCTCTTTCCGGTACGGTTGTGGTTAACAGCGATCCTCAAAGAGGGCGTGCCATCAGCCTTCTCCCGCCCCGGCATCTCACCTTCATTGAAGGCCAAAAAATCCACAGCAACCTCTCGGAAGTACTAACCGAGCTTTCAGCCTTAGGAAGTCCTCCGGCCGCTGTTGAGCTGATCTCAGGTCCCAGCCGAACCTCGGATATTGAAATGGATTTGTCCATCGGAGTCCACGGACCCATTGAAGTCTATGTGGTGATTATAGATTCTTAAATAAAATACTCGATCTGAGCTTCCGGGAAATAGATTTTAGCCTGTTCCAGAAAAAACTCTTTCATCTCCAAGATCTCCTCCGGCTGGTAGACGTATTTACCGTAACCGAACTGCCCATATTTAAATTTCCGCACATCTTCTTCCATGGGCAAGGCTGAGTTCGGGAATACTCCTAAGATATTTGCTTTCGCCCTTGAGGTAAAACGATGAGAAATGAATTCAAGGGTCATTTCTTCTGAAGACCAGCCGGAGGGTGCTCTTTTGCTCAATTCCTGAGCAGTATGCTCAATTAAACGCCTATAAGCCTCCTGCCACCCTGGAAAGCGAAAAATCGGCGCAATAATAAAGCCTAAAGGATAGTTGGCCTGCAGCACCTTCCCTGAGGCAATAATTCGTTCTTCCGGAGTGGGGGTCCCATGTTCAAACTTCTCAACCACTTCGGCGCAATTTAAACTAAAGCGAAAACGGGTATGCCCTTCATGCCGGGCATCCAATAAGCTATCCACATCCGTATACTTAGTAACAAAGCGAAACCTGCCCTGGGGCTGGCGGCCAAAAAACTCAATTGTTTGCTTCAGGCTGCCGCTGTACCGTTCCACGGGAATGGGATCCGAGGTGGCAGCCCCTTCAAACCGGGTGATCTCCGGGAGCCGCTCCTCAATGAGCTTAGACGCCGTCTCCAAAATTTCCTCCAAATTGACATAAATCCGTATATAAGGCTTCTTGCCCAGAGTGGTGGCTAAATAGCAATATTCACACATACCCGGACAACTGGTCACCAAAGGCAATTGATAATGAGCGGATGGTTTACAGGATTGAAATTTCTCACTGCGGCGTACTCCGATCACTAAAGTTCGTTTAGCTTCCCGGTACTTGGCCGCCGGGGTTTTCCCAGGTATGCCAGTAACCCTGTTATGTGACGTGGTTGGGCTGATATCAATGCCCATCTGCCGGAAGCCCTCGACAAGCCTCTTACCCAGAGGATAGTCCAGGGCTGCAGGCTCGTAAAATACCCGGGTGGGAATGAATTGTGACGACATTTTTCTTCACCTCAGGTCTAGGTTGCCCCAAGGCTTAGAAACTAAAACTTCCCGGATTTAAAAATTGAAACAAACAGCCAAAGCAGCATTAAGCCCGCCATGGCAGCTCCAATCTCAATCACAGAAATATGCCAGAACATAATGGGCTGCTGACCTAAAGCTGAGGCAATAATAATCCCGGCCATGACAATGCTGAAGGAAAGCAAAACGATACTAAAGGACAACTGATTGGTGACCCGGTCCATCTTCCTTAAAAATATGTCCAGCTCTGGGACACTTACCTCAATTCTGATTCGCCCCCGCACTAAGTTTCCGATTAAATCCTTCAGTTGTTTAGGGAGATCCACTAACAAATCACTATAATCCGAGATATTATGCCATACTCTCCCCGCGATGGTACTCGGACGGTAACGTTCTTTCAAGAGCTGAATGCCAAAGGGTTCCGCCATGTCCATGATACTGAGAGCGGGATCCAGCTTTTCAACCATTCCTTCCAGAATCAGCAAACACTTGGCAACCATGGTGAAGTCGGAAGGAATGCGAATCCTATGGCGAAAAGCCACCTCAAACAGATCACTGATGGCCTCACCTAAGCCAATCCGGCTCAGTGGCACATCCATGTACTTATCCCGCAATTCATCCACATCATTGGTTAGAAGGGTGAGATTCACTTCTTCCGGGACTATGCCAATGCGCAAAACAGCTTTGATCATACTCTCCGTGTTTTGCCGCATCATGGCGATAATTAAAGAAGCAAAATTATGCTTCATGTCTAAGGTCAGTCTGCCCACCATACCGAAATCAATAAAGGAAATCACCCCGCCTTTCAAGAGAAAGATATTGCCGGGATGGGGATCGGCATGAAAAAAACCTTCAATTAAAATTTGATGGAAGAGTGCCTTAACAAGTTGTTCCGCTAATTGTTTATGGTCATAGCCGTGCTTGTCCAGTTCTTCAAACTGATTGAGCCTCAAGCCCTCAACGAACTCCATGGTAAGCACCCGGCGAGTGGTAAAATCCCAATGGATCTTTGGTATATAAACGCTTTTATCCTCTTTGAACTGCTTGGAAATTCTCTCAGCATTGCGGGCCTCAATGGTGTAATCCAGTTCATTGCGCAGGGATTTTGCAAATTCTTCCACTACATCTCGTAATTGCAAACGTTCCATCCGCTTCATCCGATTTTCCGTCATCGTGGCCAAATCTAAAAGAATCTCCAAGTCGGTTTCGATCATGGCTTTAATCCGCGGGCGCTGCACCTTAACTGCCACATACTCTCCCGTTGCCCGCAGCCGGGCCCGGTGAACCTGGCCAATCGATGCGGCAGCGATAACCTCCTCATCAAACTGGGAGAAAATCTCTTCCAAGGGGTAACCCAGTTCCTCTTCAATAATCTCCCTGACTTCCGCAAAGGAGAAAGACGGTACATTCTCCTGCAGTTTTTCCAGTTCAGAAAGAATCTCCGGCGGAAAAATATCCGCCCGGGTACTGGCAATCTGGCCTATTTTAATATAAGTAGGACCCAGTTCCTCAATAACTAACCGTATTCTCTCCCCAAAGGACACGGGGTCAATTTCTTCCGTATCCGTAAATAAGCGTTTGGGCAGAGAAAGCATATGTAAAAGTCCCATCTCTTCTACGAAAAAGCCAAATCCGTGACGAGCTAAGACTTTAGCAACATCTCGATAGCGTTTGATATGTCGTATTCGTTTCCCAATCATAAGAATTCGTCCCCTTTGCTCAAGGTTCGAAAGCTATAGTATGAAAGACTGAGTGAAGGCCTGAAAATGTTTTTCAGGCCCTGTCGTACTTTTTTCTATGATAGTTTGTTTTCCAGTTCTTGAATGCGTTTTTCCAAGCGTTCAAAATCTGCTTTGCTTGGAACGTTCAGCTCCTTAAATACCTTTTCCAATTGTTCGTGAATCCGGGCATTCAATTGTTTTTGTCCGGCTTCCCCTTTTTCCAGCAATTCATCGATGAGGTCCTTTGATTCTGCTGACGAAACCTCGCCTTTTCTCACCAATTCCTCAACAAGCTTTTCAATCTGTTCTTTGCTGACAACAGCTAAACCTAAGCCTAAGGATAATCCCTTTTTAATAAGGTCTTTCATTAGCGCATCTCCTCCTTAACCTATTACTCAAACCACAATGTCTTTCTTCTATTATAACTCTTTGTCATATTACTTACACTTATGATTGTTTACAAAAAAAGTTATTCTTATGAATACATTGTGAACATTTAATTAATACCAACAACTACCAAAGACAAGCCCTGAATAATCCGTTATACTAAGAAACAACTTCGGCCGTTCTTATAGGTTGTAAGAATCAAGCTTTAGTCTGCAACGAAAGGAATGACGATCTTGAAACTCATTGCCAGTAGAATCTGGGACCATTACTTGGTTCCTACCCTTTCTACAATCTTATTTGTGACTATTATCACAGCATCACCAACCCCACTTGCAGGAAAAATGAATAATGAAGAGCTACAAACCATTGCTGTCACCCAACCCGCTGCACAACCTCAAACAGCAGCGCCTTCAAATACAACGGACACTGCATCTGTATCTGATCCTGCCGTGCCCGCTTCCGCCCCGGCAGCCCCCGCTCCGTCAACATCCGTTAAAAAGGAGCAGCCGAAAACCACTACAAGCAAGACCGGCAGCACCCAAAAGGCAACGCCTTCTGCCAGTACCTCTCCAGCAACGCCGGCTAAACCCACGACCCAATCAAAGGCAAGTTCTGTGATTGCCACCGCTAAACAATATATTGGCGTGAAATATGTCTACGGGGGGACCACTCCCTCTGGCTTCGACTGCTCCGGTTTTGTGCAATACGTTTTCTCGAAAAACGGTATCAGCCTCCCCAGAGTATCACGGGATCAGTATAAGACTGGAACATCCGTTTCATTCAGCAGCTTACAACCGGGAGACTTAGTCTTTTTCTCCTTAGCTAAAAACGGAATCGTGGACCACGTGGGAATTTATGTGGGGAACGGTCAGTTTATCAATGCCTCCAGTTCAAAAGGCGTAACCATCTATACGTTAGGAAGCTATTGGCAATCCGCTTACCTGGGAGCTAGACGCGTACTTTAGCCTGCTGCCGGCTTGCTAATCTATGGGTTCCTCCGCCATAACTTAGTTGAAAGTCATTTATGGGAGGGGAATTAGCGGATGGAATTGCGGCAAAATCATCAATCCACGTAAAATCAAGGACATGTTACGTTAATACTGCCAGCTTAAAAATATGCAAGCTGGCAGTATTTCGGAAGACAATCCCAGGTTTTTATGCGCCTGTTAAGGGTTCACAGCTATTGCATATGGGCTAGAACCTACCGTAATAGTGGCAATAACAGTATTGGTATTTCCATCAATGACTGAGACATTGTTGCTGCCATGATTTGCAACGTATATCCCATTCGTCAAAGGATCTACACCGACTCCATTTGGGTTACTACCTACAGCAATAGTGGCAACAGCAGTATTTGAACTTCCATCAATAACCACGACATTGTTACCGCTGTAATATGCAACGTATATTCGGTTAGTTATAGGATTTACACCCAGACTCCGTGGGGAGCTGCCTCCCGTACTAATGGTGGCAAAAACAGTATTAGAAAGCCCGCTGATAACCGAAATATTGTTATCGACTACATTCCCAACGTATATTTGGTTCGTTTCTGAATTCACACCTTCTGGATTTGAGGAAGTACCTACTGCAATGGTAGCAATAACAGTATTGGTATTTCCATCAATGACCGAGACATTGTTATCATTTGACACGTAAATACGATTTGTTGTCGAATTCACACCTATCCCACGCGGACCAGAAGCTAACGTAACAGTGGCTGTAACCGTATTCGTACTTCCATCTATGACAGAGACATTGCTACTGAATACATTTGATACATAAATGAAGTTTGTTACCAAATTCACACCTACTCCACGAGGTTGAGTACCCACTGTAACAGTAGCAGTAACAGTATTGGTACTCCCATCAATGACAGAGACATTTCCACTGCCACGATTTCCAACATAAATAAGGTTTGTTTCTGAATTCACACCTATAGACCATGGATTAGTACCTACCGTAACGGTGGCAGTAACAGTCCCGGTACTCCCATCAATGACAGAGACATTGCCATCGTCTCCATTTGTCACATAAATATAGTTAACGGAAACCGGAATTGACGGACCAGCCGGCCCTGTTGCTCCGGTTGCTCCTGTTGCGCCCGTTGCTCCTGTGGCTCCTGTGGCTCCTGTGGCACCCGTTGCTCCGGTGGCTCCTGTAGCTCCTGTGGCTCCTGTGACCCCTGTTGCTCCCGTTGCCCCCGTAGACCCTGTTGCCCCCGTAGACCCTGTTGCCCCCGTTGCCCCCGTTGCCCCTGTTGCTCCTGTCGTTCCCGTTGCTCCTGTCGCTCCTGTTGCCCCTGTTGCTCCTGTTGCCCCTGTTGCTCCTGTGGCTCCCGTTGCTCCGGTCGCTCCTGTTGCCCCTGTGGCTCCTGTGGCTCCGGTTGCCCCAGTTGCTCCCGTTGCTCCTGTGGCTCCTGTCGCTCCTGTCGCTCCTGTGCTCCTGTTGCGCCGGTGGCTCCTGTTGCTCCTGTTGCTCCTGTTGCTCCTGTTGCTCCTGTTGCCCCTGTCGCCCCCGTTGCGCCCGTTGCTCCTGTGGCTCCTGTTGCTCCTGTGGCTCCTGTTGCTCCTGTCGCTCCTGTGGCTCCTGTGGCTCCTGTTGCTCCTGTTGCTCCTGTTGCTCCTGTTGCTCCTGTCGCTCCTGTCGCTCCTGTAGTTCCGGTCGCCCCAATAGGTTCAAGTTCCGCGGGTACTAATCGATGCGCGGTCGTCAATGTTCCTGCAGCATTTTTACCCCATGCTGAAATTACAACAGCATCCGTACTCGTAGTAAACTGATATTCAAATTCATTAAATTGAGCATAATAAACTCTTGTTATTGCTGCCCCAGATGTCAAATTTATAAGCTCTAAAACATACAGGATTTTTGTAGTACCTGTCACGTAAAAACCATCAATCTGAACAGTTTCAGCACTTGCACTATCATTTGATATATTAACAGTAAACGTTATTGTAGGTCTTACCCCTGCCACCGGGGTATTCTCAATCAAGCCTGTTGTTAAGTTAGCCATTATCTTGTTGCCTTACCTCCCTTTTCTTTAGAGTTTTAATGGATTTAACCTGTCTTTCTCCCTATCGATAAAGTAGTGCCAACTTCAAGATTTTGTATCCAATTCTGATTCTCGAGCAAGCTAATAACTTTACTAATATGCACTACTATTTATTTCCATTTTATGGTTATTACGCTTTATTGGTTATGTCTTTTTTCGTTAGTTTAATTTATTATGTAAAAGGCAGGTAGCTGTACGAAAGCAAAAGGCAATCAGAGAATGCAGGTGTCCAAAATATTCGAAGAAAAGCGGCCGAAATCAGTGACGGCGGTATATTTTTTCCATCGCAAATTGTTTTGCTGGCGTCCCGTATGGGTTGTAGCTCCCTGTAAATAAATAGCCCGCCCATGTATGTCACGGCTGCCATACGGCCTCCAACTTTTGTTACAAAGGCATGATTAGTTCCTCCGCCATAACTTGGTTGAAAGTCATTTATGGGCGGGGAATTAGCGAATGGAATTAGGATATCCTGTTAATCCTGTCCCTGTTTCAATAACTCCTCAAGAAGATTGATATTATTCAAAATACCTTTATCCTTCGGCCGGTAAGATAGTGCTATTTTATTATGCTGATAGGACAGGTCATACCGGCCTAATTGATAATAACAAAGACCAAGCTGCATATGGGGCAGCCAAGTCCTGCTCACACCGCTGACAATAGCCCAACTGTTCTCCGGCATTGGTACTTCAATGGCCTGTTTATACCAGTAAACAGCCTTGTTTAATTCATTTTTCTGCAGAAAATAATAACCCAGCCGGCAGCATGATTCAGGGCGGGGAATATCATACTGGAAGGTCTTGAATGTAAGGGCCAGTTCCTTTTCTTTATCATTAAGCTGGCAATAGCAGTCAGCCAATCTAATACAGACAAAAATCTTGTTTTCCTCTGTATTATTCTCATCTTCTAAAAATTTCAAATAGAATTCTATTGCTTTTTTATACTTTTTATGATGATGTAATTCGCTTGCATAATGGAAAATATCCTGGACCGTGAACTCTTTTCCCTGGAGAAGCCGGTTTTCATAAATTTTGAGGTTGCGGTCTGTATTCTTATGGTTTTGCTTATGCGTTACTGCAATTTCACTGTCAAATATCTTCCCATCAACTGATAAATCTTCATGAACGGCACCGTGCCACTTGGCGTTTTTCACCCTTTTAACGATACGAATCCGCCTGACATTCAGTGTTGTATTGTCATGTTCATCAAAGTCGCAATGATACTCCATGGAAACAGCATCCACCGATGGGTCAAGGGACTGTTTTAGCTGCAGCATTTTCTGCCTGTCCTCCGGTAAAAGCAGGTCATCCGCATCCAACCACATAATGTAGCCCATCGATGCATGCGAAAAAGCAAAGTTCCGCGCAGCAGCAAAATCATCAATCCACGTAAAATCAAGGACATGTTCTGTAAGTTTGGCTGCAATCTCTTTGGTCTTATCGGTTGAACCCGTATCCACAATAATGATTTCATCCATAATGTCACTAACAGAGCTTAAACATCTTTCAAGGGTATCCTCCTCGTTTTTTACAATCATACAAAGGCTGATTTTCATAAGCCACCTCGCTGAGTATTTCTTATATATGCTTATGCTTAATAATAACGGTATGAGACAGACGATATTACCCATATGCATTAAAACAGCCAGCTTACAATGCAAGCCGGCTGCTTTCTAAAGATAAATTTAAGGGCGCGTATTAAGGGTTCACACCAACTGCACTTGGGTTAGTGCCCACAGTAACAGTGGCGGCAACAGTATTCGTACTTCCATCAATGACCGAGACAGTGGTGGCGCCGCCATTTGCCACGAAAATCTCGTTCGTTGAAGTATTCACACCTACTCCATCCGGACCGGTGCCTACCGTAACGGTGGCAAAAACAGTATTGGTGTTTCCGTCAATGACCGAAACACTGCTAGCGCCATCGTTTGTCACATAGATTCGGTTCGTCGTAGAATTCACACCTACTCCGCACGGAGCAGTGCCTACCGTAATAGTGGCAGTAACAGTATTCGTACTTCCATCAATAACTGAAACAGTGTTCGTGTCATTATTTGCTACGTAAATATGGTTTGTTGCCAAATTCACGCCTACACCAATCGGACCACTACCTACCGTAACGGTGGCAGTAACCGTATTTGTGCTTCCGTCAATGACCGAGACGTTGTTTCCGATATTATTTGCCACGTAAATAAGGTCCGTTTCCGAATTCATACCAACGCCTTTCGGACTAGAACCTACCGTAACGGTGGCGGTAACCGTATTCGTGTCTCCATCAATAACTGAGACATTGCCTTCGGTATTTGCCACATAAATAAGGTTAACGGCAACCGGAATTGACGGACCAGCCGGGCCTGTTGCTCCTGTTGCTCCCGTTGCCCCTGTTGCTCCCGTTGCTCCGGTCGCTCCTGTTGTGCTCCTGTTGCTCCTGTCGCTCCCGTTGCTCCTGTGACCCTGTTGCACCTGTCGCTCCTGTCGCACCGGTAGTTCCGGTCGCCCCAATAGGTTCAAGTTCCGCGGGTACTAATCGATGAGCGGTCGTCAATGTTCCTGCAGCATTTTTACCCCATGCTGAAATTTCAACAGCATCCGTACTCGTAGTAAACTGATATTCAAATTCATTAAATTGAGCATAATAAACTCTTGTTATAGCTGCCCCAGATGTCAAATTTATTTGCTCTAAAACATTCTGGATCTTTGTAGTACCTGACACGTAATAACCATCAATCTGAACAGTTTCAGTGCTTGCACTGTCATTTGATATATTAACAGTAAACGATATGGTAGGTCTTACCCCTGCCACCGGGGTATTCTCAATCAAGCCTGTCGTTAAGTTAGCCATTATCTTGTTGCCTTACCTCCCTTTTCTTTAGAGTTTTAATGGATTTAACAACTTTAAGATTTGTATCCAATTTTGATTCTCGAGCAAGCTAATAACTTCACTAATATGCACTACTATTCCATTCCATTTTATGGTTATTACACTTTATTGGTCATGTCTTTTTTTGTTACTTTAAATTTCAGATAATGTCCATATAATTTTTCTTAGGTAAAAGGCAGGCAGCTGTACGAAAGCAAAAGGCAATCAGAGAATGCAGGTATCTTGATTTTTGTTCATTTTTTTCTGTGATTAAATTCTCTGACCCTTATACCCATAAAAAGAGGGTGTAACAAAGATCTGATCTTCGTTACACCCTCTTTTTATGGTATTAAATTATTTGCTATCTCTAAAGGATGGGAAAACAGGCTTTTTATAGTTCCGATTCCAGTTCTGAATAACCGCAACTTCGATAAGGGTGGCCAGATTGCGCCCTGGACTGACTGGAAGGGATATTTCAGGAACGGGTATCCCTAAAATGACTCGTGTTTTAGGGTCAATGCCCACATGATCATAAGCCTGATTCTGCTGCCATTCTTCTAAATGAACAATAAAGTTGATAACCTTTTCATCTCTCACCGAACCATCCCCAAAAAGAGTCGTGACATCAAGGGTACCTAACCCCCGGATCTCCAGGAGATGGCGAAGTCGTTGGGAGGCGCTGCCTAATAATCGTTCTTCGTCAACTCTGCGGACTTTCACAACATCAGCAGCAACCAGCAAATGGCCGCCTTTAACAAGCTCCAGAGCTGCTTCACTTTTCCCGATTCCTCTCTCGCCGGTAATCAAAACCCCAACTCCGTAAACATCCACCAATACCCCCTGAACCGCGGTACTGGGCGCTAACTGGTTAGTAAGGTATCGGATCAACATATAAGTAAGCTGTGTCGTCGAACGCGGTGTCGTCAAAAGAGGAATCTTTCGCTCACTGGCCAGTTCGATAAATTCTAGGGGAATGGTTAAGCCTCTGGTAATTATGACACAAGGTACGTCTGAAAGCATCACTTGAGCCAGCTTTGTGCGCCGCTCAGAATCACTGAACTGCTGGATTAATCCTAACTCCGTCCGCCCGTAAACCTGAATTCTTTGGGGCGTCAAATGTTCTAAATAGCCGGCTAATTCAGCACTGGGACGTTTTAAACTATATTCAGTAATTAATTTGTCTAAGCCAACATGCCCTGCTAGAACCTCAAAATCAAATTTTTCAACTAAATGGTTGACAGTAAGCATTTAAACCTTCTTTCCAAACTGAGGTTTTGTCTCCTCGTTTTCCTCAAAGTATGTGTATTTTATAATACAGTAAAAGTGTATCTTATAATACACTATTATAAACTATTATAGGAGGTCATGCCTACTATTGTTTATTAGTTTCCCGAATAATTTCCTGAATAGTATTTACAATACCCCTTTCCTTCCGATATTCTAAAAGTTAGTAGTTCAAATTCTTTAACCAATAGGAGGTAGCCTCATTGCAAAAACAAGCCGTCGTTATAAACTCTAAAGACAATGTGGCAACAGTGGTGGATGACTTTCCAGCTCAGACAACCCTTCATTTCTTCATAGGGCAAACTGAACATTCTGTGCAATGTCTGCAGGACATCCCTCTCGGCCATAAAATCGCCATTCAAGAAATCAAGGCCGGACAAGGTATTATCAAATATGGCGAAAGTATAGGTATCGCAACGGAAACCATTAAACCCGGCCAGCACGTTCATATACACAATATGGAGACCCAGCGCGGCTGCAGAAACTAATACTTAACTGGCCCAAGTCATTTATTCTTAAAAAAGTATATACTGAACCTTATCCTATCTGTCAAGAGCCTTAAAACTACCTTATTGCTAATCAATAGGAGGCAGAACGCATGGAAATATTAGGCTATCTCCGCCCCGACGGCAGCGTCGGCATTCGCAACCATATTTTAGTTATCCCGACCTCTGTTTGTGCGAGTACCCTAGCTGCTAATATTGCCAATCAAATCCCGGAAGCCGTAGCCCTTCCGAATCAACACGGCTGCTGTCAAATCGGCGCCGACCACCTCCAGACTATCCGAACCCTGATTGGTTTCGGCAAGAATCCCAATGTGGCTGCGGTACTTGTCGTAGGTCTGGGCTGCGAAGGAATTCCCATTCGTGAAACAGCCGCCGAAGTTGCAGCCACAGGCAAACCGGTTGAGGTCTTGGTAATTCAAGAAGTAGGCGGTACCTTAAAAGCTGAAACTGAAGGTTTGCGAAAAATAAGCAGCTTAGTTCGGCAAGTCTCACATCTGCAGCCCGAAAAAGTCGATATCAGCCGGTTGAGCTTGGCCATTGAATGCGGGGGATCGGACTTTACCTCAGGCCTCGCCTCAAACCCCGCTGTAGGAATCGCCGCTGATTTGTTGGTTGCTGCAGGGGGTAGTGTTATGCTCTCAGAAACCACTGAATTTATCGGAGCAGAGCATGTCCTGGCCCGCCGGGCTAAAACTCCGGAAGTTGCTGAGAAGCTGTTTAAAATCGTTCACGATTGTGAAGAACGGGCAAAATTTTTAAATGTGGATATCCGGGACGGACAACCCACTCCCGGCAACATTGCCGGCGGTATCAGCTCCATCGAAGAGAAATCCTTAGGGTGTATCTATAAAGCCGGACATGCCCCCATCGAAGACGTTCTCCAATACGGCGAGGCTCCTCAAGGCAAAGGGCTTTACATTATGGATACCCCCGGCCAGGATATTGAGTCAATTACCGGCATGCTGGCCGGCGGCGCTACGATTGTCATCTTTACGACCGGACGGGGAACTCCCACAGGTTCCCCCATAGCTCCCGTCATTAAAATAACCGCCAATCAAAAAACCTTCGTCATGATGGAGGACAACATGGATGTGGATGCTTCTCCTATCATTACCGGCAAAGAAACCATCGAAGAAGTGGGACGGCGAATTTTTCTAGAAATCATCGCTGTTGCCAATGGCCGCAGAACTAAAGCAGAAAGTTTGGGGTACCGGGAATTTGGTATTTACAAAATTGCCCCTACCTATTAAAGATTAAAACGAGCTCTCGTCATTTTGGCGGGAGCTCGTTTACTCTTAACCTGAAATCTGAAGCTGCAATTATTATAACTTCTTGATGCTCTCCTGACAGTCTTTTAGATCCTTTAAAGGCTGACTGATGTCGTACCCTGTAGGCTTCTGAAAAACTCGCAGTCCAAACTCAGGAACTACCGCAAAGAGATGGTCAAAAATATCGGATTGTATGCTTTCATAAATCGCCCATTCTGTTTGATTGGTAAAAACATAAATATCCAGGGGTATCCCCGACTCTCCCGGCGGCAATTGCCTGACCATTTGGATCATCCTTTTATGTATCTGGGGATGATTTTTGAGATAACATTGAATATAAGCCCGAAAGGTCCCCAGGTTGGTCAGTCGTCTGCCATTCACGGATTGAGTGGAATCGATATTATGCTCCTGGTTATAGAGGGCTATCTCTGCTTTTTTCTGTTTAATATAGTCGGATAAATAATGTATTTTCTCAAACTTATCTAACATTTCGTCAGTGCAAAAGGTGACGCTCGTTGCATCAATATAAATAGAACGATTGATTCGTCTTCCTCCGGATTGCTCCATACCACGCCAATTAATAAAAGAATCTGAAACCAGGGCATAGGTAGGGATGGTGGTGATGGTCTTGTCAAAGTTCTCTACTTTGACGGTATTTAGGGATATATCAATCACGTCTCCGTTAGCGCCGTATTTAGACATTTCAATCCAGTCCCCAATGCGAATCATATCGTTGGAGGATAGCTGAATCCCGGCTACCAAACCCAGCAAAGAATCCTTGAAGACCAAGAGGAGCACAGCCGTTAAAGCTCCAATACCACTTAACAGCCGCCATAAAGAACTTTGACCGATGACAGCAGCGATAATTAAAATGCCGCCAATAATATAAATAATGATCTTTGCTACTTGGAGATATCCCTTGATTGGCTTATGCTTGGCTATCTCATAGGTTCGATAAATATCATCAACAGAGTTTAATAGGGCATCCAGCACTAAAACTCCCGCTAGAATAATATAAGCTGATGACAAGTTTTCAATTATGACCGCCATCTGCCCAGGAAACGCCGTGGAGAAGACATAAAAGATTATAGCGGGGACAATGTTGCACAATTTATGAAAGACTTTTCGTTCCAACATAACATCGTCCCATTGCAACTTATTATTTTTGATAACAAGAGAAAGAAATCTTAAGACAATTTTTCGGCTGATAAAATAAGCCACAACACTAAGTAAAGCGATAAAGACAAGTAATATACCAACGGCAATGTATCGGGCCGCAATGACATTTACCCCATAATTCTGAAACCAATTCGTCATTAATTGAACCATTATATCCTCCTTAGAAAAACATCCTGGTGCCTGCAGGCAGCTGCCCTAATTGCACCTCTGGTATTATTCTAACATCTCTATTCTTAATAGTTCAATCCTAACCCAGCAAACTGAAAGCCAGCCCGGAGCATTTAATCCGCTCAAGCTGGCTCATTATTATCCCCGTATTTTGTCCAGTGTCCGTTTTATTTCTTCCAGGAACTGTTCTGTATTAACCACTTTCTTATCAGGCAGCTCTGAAATGAGGGCCAGATCCTTTGTCATAATTCCGGCTTCTATGGTTTGCAGTGAAGCTGCTTCTAATTGATTGGCAAACTCAACCAGATCTTGCAAGCCATCAAGTTCTCCCCGTTTTCTCAAGGCACCTGTCCAGGCAAAAATTGTCGCCATGGAATTCGTCGAAGTCTCTTCCCCTTTAAGATGCTTATAATAATGTCTGGTAACCGTACCATGGGCCGCCTCAAACTCAAAGTTTCCTTCAGGAGAAACCAGCACTGAGGTCATCATGGCCAAGCTGCCAAAGGCCGTAGCGACCATGTCTGACATAACATCCCCATCATAGTTTTTGCAAGCCCATATGTACCCTCCATCTGAGCGAATAACCCGGGCAACGGCATCATCAATCAAGGTATAAAAGTACTCTATCTTTGCCTCTGCAAATTTATCTTGATACTCCTGATCATAAATCTCCTGGAAGATATCTTTAAACCTGTGATCATATTGCTTTGAGATGGTATCTTTGGTGGAGAACCACAAGTCTTGTTTTACTTCCAGGGCATAATTAAAGCAAGAGCGTGCAAAGCTTTCAATGGAACTGTCCAAGTTATGCATTCCCATAAGAACGCCCTTACCTGGGAAGTCAAAGATAGTCTGCCGGGATTCTTCCCCCTTATCATTGGTAAAGACCAGTTCCGCCTTACCTGGCCCATCCACTCGATACTCTACATTCCTGTAAACATCCCCATAGGCGTGACGAGCTATGGTAATGGGCTTTTTCCAGGTTGGGACTAAAGGCTGAATTCCCTTGGCAATAATTGGAGCCCGGAAAACCGTGCCATCCAAAATGGCTCTGATGGTACCATTAGGGCTTTTCCACATTTGCTTAAGCTTATATTCCTCAACCCTTTGAGCATTTGGTGTGATTGTTGCACATTTGACGGCTACTCCATATTTCTTGTTAGCCATGGCAGCGTCAACGGTGATTTTATCCTCTGTTTCATCTCTTTTTTGGAGGCCGAGATCATAGTATTCTGTCTTTAAATCAATGTAGGGGTTAAGCAAAATTTCCTTAATGGATTTCCAGATGATCCTGGTCATCTCATCTCCATCCATTTCTACTAAAGGAACATTCATTTGAATCTTTTGCACGTTTCCATATCCTCCTTAGAAATACCTCCTGATCACTGGGACCAGGTCTAACATCTGGTTTTTATACTTCGACAAAATGGTTGGTTTCTCCTCTTCTTATGCTGATGTATACTGCATTCTCAGAAAACCCCGTTCCTGCCAATTAGCATTATCCGGCCAATATATTATTATTCTCTTCAGTTAAGGTTAACGCTTTAACAAATTGGTTGATTTTTTGTCATATACAAGTTATCCTAATAATTATTACTTAAAGTATATATGTTCCGCACTCCTAAAAGGACTTTGGGAGTGTTTTCATATTTGAGAAGGGAGTACTAATCATGCAGCTCTTAAAAGATAAAATCCGTACCAGTGCTAAAATCACGGACAATAGAATTATTCAAGTAGATAACTTTTTAAATCACCAACTAGACATTGCCCTATTCAATGAAATAGGCAAGGAATTCAAACGCAGGTTCTCAGCTAAGGAAATCACCAAGATCGTTACCATCGAAACCTCAGGGATTGCCATTGCCAGTATCACTGCCCAATACTTTAATAATGTACCTGTGGTGTTTGCCAAAAAACATGCCGGCCTCAATATGAACAAAGATGTCTATGAAGCAAAGGTCTTTTCCTATACAAAGAATCAGGAGTATCTGATTAAAATATCCAAGGATTATTTAACCCCCAATGACAAAGTCTTAATTATTGATGATTTCCTGGCCAGCGGCAGTGCACTGCTGGGTCTTTACAGTTTGTTGGCTCAAAGCGGTGCGGAGATTGCCGGAGTAGGGATTGTAATTGAAAAAACCTTCCAAGAAGGCAGGAAATTAATCGAGGAAAAAGGGTTACATTTAGAGTCCTTGGCCATTATCGATTCTTTACAAGACGGCCAGGTTATTTTTAAGGAATAATATCGTTCACAAATCAATACGGAACAAAGCCAGGGAATATTTCCTGGCTTTTTCTGTCTTTTAGAAGGCTTGCCTTCTTTACTTTACCTTAATACAGATATACTATATTCTATATCTGACATCTGAAATTTCAGATCCAGTATACGTTCTAAAAAGGAGGGCCGTTCATGTTTAATACCACTTCCCTTCGCGAGCAAGTCTATAATTACTTATGTCATGAAATTAAAAAAGGAAATTTACGTCCAGGTTCATTTATCCACCTGGATGTTTTGAGCAAAAAGCTGCAAATAAGCAAGACTCCTTTAAAAGAAGCCATTCTCAAGCTTGAATGCGAAGGCTTTGTCGAAATCCTCCCCAGAAGAGGAATCGTTGTTAAAAAATTAACCAATCAAGAAATCAAGGATCTATATGAAATTATTGGATCACTGGAATCTTCTGTGATACTTTCTGTATTTGACCAAATTACCAACGACGATATTCAACAGATGAAAGCTTACAATCAAGAATTGCTGGCAGCACTAGATGAAGAAGAGTTTGACAAGTATTATCAGCTGAATCTTGACTTTCATGAGTGTTTTCTGAAATTATCCCCCAATATGACCTTACGCAGGTATATCTCCCCTGCCAAACAGCGCCTTTATGATTTCACCAAACGCCAATACGTTAAAGAGTGGGAACTTATCAGCCTGGAGGAACACAGCAAATTTATCCGGTGCATCGAAAATGGAGATCGGGAAGATGCAGCCAGAGTTATTAAGGAGGAACACTGGGGCTGGACCATCCATGAAGCCCATGCCGTTCTGTACTATGAATTAGACCGCCCGGTCGATGAACCAGCTAATGGCTAGATATGTAGTGAGAGCGAACAAAAATGCAAAGCCATATTAGCAAGTGCTCCCGAGACATTGATTGATGCCTAACCATTTCCTAAAAGCCTATATTCAAAGGGCTTTGTAACAACTAAAAATTCATTTTAAATTGTAAAGAGGATGCTTTTGTGCATCCTCTTTTTGAACATTATCTATTAAGATATAGTAATGATAATTTCTTTGCTGCGCAGGTTTTCTAAACACTCAGCCAGGTACTCGTCATTGTGCTCCGGGTATACAAAGGATGAAACACATTCCTCCTTTAAGCGCTGAATCTCATTCCAGTCCGGTTCAAAAGGCGTCGCCGCTTTCCCCCGATATCCGGGATCCAGCCAAACCCGATCTGCCCTGTACCCTCGCCTCTCCATCTCATTCATTACCCGTACATGATAACTCCATAGCCGTTCTCTTGAGTAGCCAAATACATAATTCACAACGGAATGAGGCTTGCCCCAGCTATTGCCGCGAAGGGCGCAGCATTCCCTGTGTTGTCCTAATAATTGCTGCCTTGGCAAATGAGGGAGAAGCTTTTCATGCCATAAACGCATAGACCTGTTCTCTCCTTATCTATTAGCAAAAGTAATTTAATTGCAGTATTTGATAATACTATAAATGTTAAACTTCAGCAAATTAGGATATGGTTAAGAACAATTATTTTTCACACACGTCACCAACCTATGGCTCGCCATTCGAAATGATGAAAAAGTTCGGTATAAGCTACCAGACGGCAGGTGAAAATATTGCCGGCAACTCATCGGTTGAAGCTGCACATAATGCCTTAATGCAATCAGAAGCTCATCGCCAGAATATACTCAACCCCAGTTATGATTTTATTGGCATTGTCGCAAGCCCCGTCTACGGGAAAGTATTCGTACAAATGTTTATAGGGAAATAGCTTGAAAGCCTGAACAAATACCCCTTGTTCAGGCTTTCTTATCCATTGATCCCCTCAAATTATGCAACGTTGCACAATTTGAATTTCCCGGACTTAGAATGTTAACTCCTGGCCATGATCCTTAAACCATTTTCTCCAGTGTTTATAGTCGGGCATGAATTCCCCGACCCTTTCCCAAAACTCCTTGGAGTGATTTAGATGGGTCAGATGAGATAATTCATGAATAATGATATAATCCATGGCTGCCTCCGGAGCCATGATAATCCGCCAATTTAAATTCAGGTTTCCCTTGCTTGAACAGCTTCCCCATATCGTCTTTTGCTCTTTAAGCCGAACCATATGAAAAACGACCTTCATTTTTTTGGCATGCATCTCAAGCTTATCCAAAAGCACCTTCCTGGCTTGAGCTTTATACCAAACTAATAATGCTGCCTTAATATTGGCGTTTCTGTCTTCTTCCGGCAAACCTTGGGGCAGGTAGACTTTCAGCACCTGTCCTTCGCGAAAAACCCGGGGCATTTTGTGGGGGTACTTAATAACTTTCAGCTGCAGAGTATTTCCCTTATATAAAAAATGTTCCCCATCCACAAATTCTACGGGCTCCTTCAGCTTATCTTGCTTAATGAGCCAATTCTTTAATATCCACTCTCGTTTCGATACAATCACGTCTTGCAGCTGCTTAGCAGAAACATATTTTGGAGCCGAGACTCGAAGACGATCTTCAAACATGCTCAGAGTGATTCTGCGATAACGAGTACTCCTTCGTTCTTCATACGGAATCGCTTGATTCTCAATAGTCACATGATTCACCAGAGGTCCCCCCTAACTTACCTGCGTGAAGCTAGTACCCCCGTATTACAGATCTACAAGTTTATGTAATGGTTTCATCCTACAAAATTCGTAGCCACTGAGGGTATTCGCAACAGCAAATCAATGGTTTATATAATCTGGAAACAGGTTGACGTTTACGTCAACATATTTCAGAATATTCATAGTATTATAATTATAATACACTGATTTCTTCACACTTTCAATGAAGAAAGGAGCATTGCTATGGATACATTATGGCGAGTTATTGAAAGGAATGCCCGGAATTTCCCTAATCAAACAGCATTGCGTTATCCGCCGCAAAACCTGACCTTAACTTGGCAATCTCTTCATTCCCAAGCCCTGGGCTTAGCATCAACTATTCAATCCCTGGAAATAGGTATTGAAAGAATTGCTCTCCTCTCTCCAAATAAGCCGGAATTTGTCTTAGGATTTCTGGCAGCCATGGTCCTAGATAAAGCTATTGTACCGATAAATATTCGTCTATCCGTAAGAGAAATCTCAAACATTCTGACTGATGGGGTAATCAGCGTACTCCTGTATGAGGAGAGTATGGCTCTGATGGCTCAAGAACTTGAACAGTTGGGGTTTACAATTATCAATATAACGACAGAAAGCGCTGCAGGGGAGGATATATCATCTCCTCATTGTGACGGAACAAAGGCAGCAGAAATCCTCTATACCTCAGGTACAACGGGCAAGCCCAAGGGAGTGATGCTCTCTCACCAGGCAATTTTAGCGGCAGCCAAAATAATGGCTTATGAAGCCGAAATATACGCAGCAGACAATTGTTTAATTCTCATGCCTTTGACACATTCTGCACCTTTGAATCTTTTTCTTTGGGGCGCTTTCTGGGCAGGTGCCTCTGTTACCCTCGGGGATTTTACCCCTCAAACTCTCTTGGATTACGCCGCCCAGGAAAAAACAACCCACTTTTTTGGGGCTCCAGTCGTTTACCAGCTGGTATCCATGATTCCGAATCTTGGAGATTGGGACCTGTCTATCATGAAAGTGTGGGTCTATGGCGGAGCCTCTGTGGGAGCAGAAGCAATTGTTCATTGGCAAACTGTGCTGCCGGGAAAATGGATGGGGGTTTACGGTTTGACAGAAGCAGGACCCAATGGCACCGCTCTCCGTCCCCAGGAACATGGAGGAAAAACCGGAAGCATTGGCCGCCGGGGCACCGCCAATACCGAAATACGCGTAGTTCGGGCTGACAATACAGATACCGACCCCGATGAAGCCGGTGAAATCATTCTTCGTTCTGAAAGTCTCATGGCCGGATATTTAAATAATCCAGCCGCTACAAGAGAAGCTCTTCATTCAGGTTGGCTATATACCGGAGATATTGCCAGACGGGACAAAGATGGCTATATATGGATTTTAGACCGCAAAAAGGACATGATCATTACCGGCGGAGTTAATGTTTACCCCAAGGAAATTGAAGACATCTTAAGCACTCATCCCGCCATCCTGGAATTAGCAGTCATCGGTATTCCCCATAAAGATTGGGGAGAAAGCATTTTAGCTAAGCTTGTCTTAAATCCTGGGGAAACAATAACACTCACAGACCTTAAAAATTATTGCCGGGATAAGCTTGCTGACTATAAGATTCCCCATTGTTTAAGTATTGTAGATAGCCTACCCCGCAATGCTTCAGGAAAAATACTAAAGCATGTACTCAGAGCAGAATACAATCCTTAATTACTCGCAGTTAATCCGAAATTATCCAATACTTTTTAGATTTAGATGTAAATTCAGATCTATTCTAATCTATATCTTTAATAAATTACTTTATCACGAAAAAAATAAGGCGTAAACAAATAATTGTTTATGCCTTCTCAACTCAATAATTGCTTTACTTTTTAATAGGAATCCAGACCTCGCATTTGTAATTCTCATCGGATACATTCCCTAGGGGATATACCTCAGCTGTGGCCCTTCTTCCTGCTGATACCCTGTTGCCGGAAACCATTCTGAGTAAATTCGCTCCCAAACCTTTTGAATAGCGCCAGGCATGGGGCCAACAGACTCAAAAACTGCCCACCGTGCAGCAGGTATTTCGGCAGCCCTAAAATCCTCAGGAGCTGATCCATTGTCTTTAACGGCAATCATATACGTAAAAGCTTCATAGTTTTGTTCAAAATCCATGCAGATACCAAAGACACCACTCTCATCCGCCAGGGAGCAAATCCTTTCATAAGACCCATCTTCCATGCACTCATTCCAAAAAGCCGGTATCAACTGCAGGTTTTCACCATCCTTGGTGGTTATCCTCCTGGCTTTGCCAATAACTTTGAATGTGCTTTTGTCAATCATTTTGTAATTCATATCTTTATCTCCTTTTATGGATATATGAAAGGACAGCTTGGGAAAGGCTTTGAGATTTGCCCCCGGCTCACGAGCAGCCGAAGGACTCATGCCATGCACTTTTCGAAACGCTTTGGTAAAGGCTTCAGGTGTCTCATAACCATACTTTAAGGCCACATCAATAACTTTTTCACCCAGCATGATTTCTTGAGCTGACAGGGTCAGGCGCCTTCTTCGCCTATATTCGGCGACAGTCAGTCCGGTAATCATATGAAACATCCGCTGAAAGTGAAAAGGGGAAGTAAGGGCCAGCTTTGCCACCGCTTCGATATTCAGCTTTTCAGTCAGCGTCCCTTCCAGATAATCAATTGCCTTATTCATTGCTTGAAGCCAATCCATAGTACTCTCCTTCCATGAACGTATACTATCTTAATTTTGTCTGTTAATCCTGTCTTTACCTGCTCTTATCTGACAGATATTATAATACAAAGTCTATCGTGTTTAAACGGAAAAACAGGCATCCTATTTTGTTTAGCTTCAAAATAGGATGCCTGTTCTTTTATGCCTGTAACAATAGTCAGCTATCGCTTTTTTAATTCTATGAGATTAGGTTATGTATCTATTAATCGTGACAGTCCTTCTGCAGTTGACTTAATAAATCGACAACCTCTTGAGAAGCTTGGGTCATTACCGTCAGAATTTCCTCTGCTTTGGCCAGATTCCCCTCTTCATAAGCTGCCGCCGCCTGACGGGCAAAGTCGTGTACTTTCCGATGGGGTTCTTCAAGTTGACGAAGCGCCGCTAAACTTCCGCATTTTTCATTCCCAATGTTATCCACCCATTGTCCCAAGCGGCATTGATGATGATCCGTGATTTCACTGGATTTTAGAATGTCAAATCCTAAAATCATATTATAGATCCGCCAAGTCCAAAGTAAATGGTCGGTCTTATATAATTCCAAAGCTTCATACGTGCCTAATTCAGGTGTGTTTTGAATTCGTACCATTCGAATATTTTGTAAAGCCCGGCTGATATCATAGATCCCTTGGCCGGTTACCTTTGCAATGGAATCAATCGTTTCTGAGGCCTGAGACAGCGCTTCAATACTGCTTGCCGACTCCTCACTGGCAGCACTTTGCTCTTCACTACCTGCTGCAATACTGTGAATATCTTCAGCAACAGAGGAAAAGTTCTGAATCATTCTTTGCAAGGACTCTCCTGCCTCTTGCATGACTTTTTTGCCGCTTTCCATTGTTGTGTTAAGGGAGGTAATCTTTTGAGTTGTCTCTGCAGAATTTTGACTTAATCTTGACATTTTCCGGCTAATATCTGCGACGGATCCTTTTGTATACTCTGCTAATTTTCGAACTTCATCGGCTACAACAGCAAACCCTCGACCATGTTCTGCAGCCCGTGCCGCCTCAATGGCAGCATTAAGAGCCAATAAATTGGTTTGATCGGCAACCCCTGATATTACCCCCACAATTTGCTGGATTTCCTGCATAGAATTCATCACGTCTTGAACTTGTTGACTGACTGTTTCAAACTCGGCGAAGGAATGTTCGACAAATTTGATAGCTTGTTCAATTTTTTCTCCTCCGGCAACCGCTTCTTTCGTGGATTCCTCCACGAATCCTGAAGAATTAGTTGCTGCTACAGCAACCTCACTGGCACTGGCGCCCAATTCTTCCGCTTGAGCTGAAAGATTGCTAAGTTGAAAGGTTTGATCATGAATTTGGTTTAACATCTGCCGAATCGACGTCATACTGGTCAGGGTTTGAACTGTTTTATCCAACTCTTGCAATCCTTGTTTTGCCTCAGCTTGCCGTTCTGAAATAATTCGGTTCATAATCTCGACAACGGGGAATAAGGGGCTTGAAGAAGGGATATCCAGATCAATCTTGTGCGAAAAATTACAATCCTTTAAACACTGATAGAATTTTTCATAGTCTGAGTTCTCATTGCCTTGTAATAATGAATTAGTGGTCTGTCGCTTAAAAAACAAAACTGCACTTCCTTTAAGTTTGAATTCTCAATAAATATTTTAATTGCGATCCAAAAAATTATCTATTATCCTAAAAAGATAATTTTTTCGACAGATTAGAACAATCTTATTATCTTTGGGGATAATAAGATTGTTTGATGTTCCTTATTTTATAGAGCTTAGTGGCTGCTGCAAGGGCCAGCCTGGTATCTGGATTATCTAAGGATACTCCTAATATCTTTTCAACTCGCTTTTTGCGAAACACTAAGGTTTTATAGTGAATATACAATTTCTCCGCAGCATCTTTAAGATTATGGTTTTGCAAAATCTCTTCCAAAGTAATCCTAAGATTTGTTCCTTTTTCGGCATCGTAGCGAATTAATGGGCCAATCATATTATCTACAAATTCGTAGGCGGATTCCTCCCCATAAATAGAGGTCAGAATCTGAAAAAGTCCCATATCTTTGTGATGGTAGATAGTCCCGCCGGTTTGCTCCTGACATAGTGCAAGAATCTGAGCCTGCGAAGCTTCATGATAACTTTTCTTAATACTGCCAATGCCACAGTGTATCTCACTGATTCCTATTGATATTTGAAGATCCGGGCTCATGAAGCTTATCAGCTCTTTCAGCTTTACCGCCGCCCCCATACTATCTTCCCAATATTCCTGGCAGGTACCCTCCTGACACAGGATACCAATTCTATCCCGGTTATCCCAAATAAAATAGTTTAGGTTATTGCTTAAATGATAGATGATTTGACCTATCTGCTGCTTAAGATCTTCTCCCGCATTGCTTTTTATTGCCTTTTTTCCACTGGGAAAGTGCAAACTGACTAAACAACAAAAGAATGGTTTACTAAAATCAAGGTCCAACTCCCAGGCAATTGTGCTTGTTTTCTCTTCATAAGTCAAACCGCCATCTAATAAATCATTTATAAAATCGCTTCTTCTCTGCATCTCATAAGTAAACCGCACAAGTGCTAAACGCTCACTACTGACCCTCAATTCATGTTCAGCCCGAATTTTATCCGTAATATCAATAACAATGGAATTAATCAATGTTTTTCCTTCTATTTTGATTAACCCTGCAAAGACTTCAACATCGCGAACATCACCGTTTTTCAGTTTGTGTTTAAACAGAAAAGTCTTGGATCTATTAACTTCCTTGAGTTTTTCAAAGATGGTTAAGGGATCTGCTATGTTAATACTGAAAATTTTCATATTCAGAAATTCATCATATGAATATCCGTAGTAATCAATAGCAGCTTTGTTTACCTCTACTATGTCACCGTTAAAAAAATCAAAAATAATCATAACGGCTGGACTTACGAAAAAGATTTGCTGATACTTCATAGCATCATTTACATAAGTCATAAGATTACCTCTTTTTGAAGCTTTTCAAGATTTTTGCTTAAATCACATACATTAATTTTACAAATTTTATCATTATTCTCAGTTCTTCTACGCGTCGATTGACTATACAATCATTAATTTATTGCCTATTATCTCATAAATCTTTACTAGTTGCCTCCCATATATTAGCAAAACAAAATAACCATAGGAGCAAAGACCGCTTATCAAACGGACTCCCTTGTCCTATGGTTGTAACTTGAATTATTCATGCAATATTTATATTATCCTAGCTCTGCTTTTAGGTATAAATGAACTGACTTGATTGACCCATTGTTGTGCCTTGGTTATTTGATTTGCTTGTTTTAATAATTCTTTCTCGGTTTCCATAAACTGCTACACTTGGATATCCAGATTAGCACCTAAGAAAGGTTGAACAGACGTCTCCATAGCCTTAATATTATCGCGTTCTAACAATATCAATGAATCACTTTGATTCGACGCAACATCCATAGCTAATTTCACGACAGAGAGGCCCGCCTGTTGTTGAACTTTAGTTTGATTAAGCACGATTGATAAGGCTGCTATATCCAAAAGTATTCACTCCTCAGACTTAGTGAGCATTGGACCAAAAGGTTTTGCTTTGATCATCAAGAGCAATTATTTCTTTCTGGAAATTGAGGATTTTAGCGTTGATTGACTCTATTTGCTTGTCACTTAATTTATAGTCTCTGGCAAATTCAGCGAGTTGCTTCATCTTCATTAGCTTAACTTCAATTTGGTCTAACTTTTGGATTCGATACGCAATCCATTCTTGAACATGTTCATAGTCGTTATTAATCACAGTTAGCACCTCATTCATTTAAGCATATTTCAATGGTCTGGATCAACGCCTGAAACTAGGTAAAATCCCTATCTCTATCATATCTTTAACCAAAGGAAATAGCAAAATATTTATTCCTTAGGACTTTTCACGAGCCAGACGCCGTTTACCTAACTTACTTTTCTTTTTGCCTGCAATAATTTCAACACGAAATCCTTTCCGGCTCTGTCGAACGGTAGCCGCCATAAATCCAAAAAACATAACCGCCCATACTCCGCCCGTTACAATAACCCCCAGAAAAATCCGCCAGGTGTTTGACCATAAGAGTGGCCTGCTCAAAAGATAGATTCCATAAAACAGCCCCGAGAGCAAGCCTCCTTCGTAGGTAACCGCCGGAAATTCCCTAAGAGCTGCAACCAGCTCATCCGGCAAAAACAGATAGGTTAAACCCAGAGCCAAAAAAAGTATGAAAAATAAGTTAATCAGGTACATAAACAAGGAGGCACCTGGTGCTATCCTCTGCTGAGGTGTATCCGGATTATAACGGCAGTTATTAATGGAATAAAAAAGCCCGATAGAACTTGAGCCTAAAGAGAGAAACACTGCTCCAATGGCCAAAGCAACAATGAGAGTCTTAGAAACCCCTATAGCCAGGGCGGTCCCGACTAACAAAGCTTCCATTAATAACAAGGTAGGTAAAATTGCCGCTAATAACTTACCCCATACCACCGGCCATCCTGCCAGAGGCACACTGTTTAAGAGCCAGTCGGATTCTCCTTCACGGCCAAAGGATTGCAAAGCCATATTGCCGCTGAACATAATGGTATACATGATCAACACGGTTATTAAGGAACTACGGGACGTTCTGACGGATGAAAATAAAAATTGTGCAACAAAGAAAAGCATAATAATCAGAGGAACTAAGTAGCCAAACCACTCCCGGGTGTCCCGCTTCATTGAGAGCAAATCTTTTTTGGCTACGGCCCACATTCCTAACCATGGAGAGGCCTGGGGTACAACCTCTTGCTTAAGGACAGCCAGGGAAGGGTCCTTCTGCTGCTTTGTCTCGTTCCCTTCGACCTTAGCCTTGCGGCGTTTTCCCCTTTCCCCTTGGCTAAGGGAAATGAAGCCTCTGCGGAATCCTCTCTCGACAAGATTAAAGGCTATTAAAAAAAGTAGTACCCCAACCAAAAGTAATAACTGACTCCAGCCCAGCCCTGCTAAGAAATTTTGGGAAATCCCCGCAACCAGTGCTGACGAACCCCATCCCCAGGGGAAAAATTTCATGACACTAAGCATCTGTTCCTGGCGTCCCAGCCAAGAGCCGATATCAAACCGGTTTCCGCTGTTGATTAGCATATTCGGAAGCTGAAAACCGATGGCAATGATTATTCCTGCCAAGCCACCTATAAAACCGATAGCTTCCTTACTGCGATGGGGCGGAATAATGCGCATCACCAACAGATTGATGAGTTCAGCGATGGCAGTCCCAATGGCCCATAAACCAAGACCGACCAACAAAACCAGAATATAGAATGAGACTTCCGCTTTAAAAAGCAACCCGTAAAATATTCCGGGTAAGAAAGCAAACAAGACAGCCGTAAAAAAATTGCTTCCAATAACCACTAAAGATTTTACGGCAAACACTGCTTTAGTAGAGACCGGGGCCATGAACAAAAGCTCCAGATCCTCGGACATATAAAGGGCCGCAAATGCTGCTGTAATACCAAAAAAGATCTGTCCCCCTAATCCCACCATAAATAACATAGATAGAAAACCCTGGACTGTATTGGGAGACAGGGCTTTTAAAGACCCGTATGCAAAGATCCCCAGGGAAACAACAATGGCAATCAAGCCTATTAAAAGCCCCACCATACCGATGAGGGCTCCCACTGGCCTGTGACGCAGCTTATTCCAGCTCACTCGCAGTTGATTTCTAAGCAGCAGCATAAAATCCTGATGAAATGAATGTTCCGGCGGAGGACTGGACAATGGCGGAGGCAATAAGATTTTCATAGGTTTATCCCTCCTCCAGGCTTTTAATTAGTTCAGCATTTTCATGACCGCCTGTAAGCTCTAAGAAGATATCTTCCAAACTTTCTCCTTCATGCCCTACCTTCCGCCGCAGCTCTTCAGGGCTGCCCTGAGCAATGAGAGAGCCATCTTTAAGAATGCCTACACGATGGCACATTCTTTCGGCAATCTCTAAAATATGTGTGGATACAAATACCGCCGCGCCTTGTTGAGCCATTTCCTGCAGAACATCCTTAAGCAGCCGGGCACTAGCCGGATCAAGACCCACGGTAGGCTCATCGAGAAGAATTACTTTGGGCTGGTGGATAAGCGCTGAAGCTAATACCACTTTCTGGCGCATGCCATGGGAATAGCCTTCCAGCAGCTCATCCGCTCGTTCTTGAAGTCCGAATAAACTCAGCAGCTGCTCCGCCCTTTCTTTCATGACATCCTTTGGTACTCTGTAAAGGGCAGAAATAAGGTACAAGAATTCTCGTGCCGAAAGCTTGCCATATAATTTAGGTTGATCAGGTACATAGGCCATCAGGGATTTAGCTTGAGTAGGCTGTTTGCTAATATCATAATTACAGATTAAAGCCTCTCCTTCACTAGGGTCCAGCAGACCTGTTAACATTTTAATGGTCGTTGTTTTGCCTGCGCCATTGGGCCCTAAGAAACCGAATATTTCCCCGCTCTTAACTTCTAAATCAAGTCCCTTGACCACAGATACTGACCCATACCGTTTCGTTAATCCATGAGTCTTAATTAAAACAGATTCCACAATGATAGCTCTCCTTTTCAGTTTTTTCTTAAATCATATTAAAACTTATGTTCATTTTACATGATTATGGCATTCATACAAAGGAGTTTAAAGCTGCCCGAGTTTAGTATCATACATTTTTGCTCGGAATAATCATAACATCCACTCGCTCAGCATTCCGAGGCTAACCCACTCGCGGCTGCAGGAGCTATCTTCAGCGGATAAGTTATTCTTTGGTGATAGACGCTTCGAGCGAAAATGTCCACCGGACACTTTCGCGCCAAACCTCTGGATAGTACCTGAGGTGAACCATGGCTTCGCTTTCCCCGCTGCGACAGCAGAGGCATGGGGATCTAAAAAAGTAATTTAAAATTAATTAATGTAAAAAAGTTTTAAAAACCTCTTGACATTTATAACAATTTTAATATAATAATAAATGTAAACAGCGCAACGCTTTTAACAAACACTACCTACCATAAATAATTGTTTAAGAGGAGAGGATTAGATTATGAAAAAATTTGTTTGCAGTGTCTGTGGTTACATCTTCGAAGGAAATGAAGCTCCCGATCAATGCCCTCAATGTAAAGCCGCCAAGGAAAAATTCACCGAGAAAGCCGAAGGGGTATTGCAATGGGCTGATGAGCATAAAGTCGGCATCGCTCAAGGGGTTGACCCTGAAGTTATCGAAGGTTTAAGAGCTAACTTCACTGGTGAGTGCACTGAAGTGGGTATGTACCTGGCTATGAGCCGCCAGGCTGACCGTGAAGGTTATCCTGAGGTTGCCGAAGCTTATAAGCGTATCGCCTGGGAAGAAGCCGAGCATGCTGCTAAATTTGCCGAGCTCTTAGGTGAGGTTGTGGAAGCTGATACCAAAAAGAACCTCCAGCTCAGAGTGGACGCCGAATATGGTGCAACTCAAGGCAAGAAAGACCTGGCTACCTTAGCTAAAAAGCTTAACTTAGACGCCATTCACGATACAGTTCATGAAATGTGTAAAGATGAAGCCCGCCACGGCAAAGCTTTCAAAGGATTACTCGAGAGATATTTCTAAAAACCTGCCGGTGCTTGAAGCTACTCTCTTGCAGGTGTAAATTAACTCAAGAAGCCTCTGACACAGACAGCTATCCGAAAAACAGGGTGACTGATGATTGTTTCAAAGAGACAATCATCAGTCACCCTGTTTCTTTATTCTTAATCCTCTCTTTCTGAGAATATCAACGAATATACTCCTATAAAGCGTCTAAACTGAATTGCCAATAACGCCATAACTTTGAAAAGCCTTCTAACTCATCAATAATAACAGGAATAAATAAGGTTCCTTAGCAGATGATATAGGATATAACTAGCAAAGCAATCGAGGGGATCAAGGTGCCGGAACAGTTGTATCTTAACGACATTGAACATTTAGAAGAACTAGTGGCTTGGGCAATGAATGCAGCCTCTCAGGACAAGAAACTGTTTCTTATTGAAAGCCTTGCCCCTCTGGTCTTAGGGAAAAAGCCTTCGGTACTTTTGAATGTGTTCTTTGAGAATCCAGAAGAATGGGAGACTTTTAAAAAACTATTATTTCAACATAATGCTCTGCAAATTAGAGTAATCCGCAAGCTAAACGGGCGTCTGCAAGTGATGTTTTATCATAGGCACCTTTTAGATTCTGTATTACGTCAAGACCCAATTTTAGCCTTTCTAAAGGCTTTAAGCTACCCTGAGACATACTCTTTAGACAACTATCTCTGTTTTCTCCAGCAAAAAATAATATCTCTTGAATTTCCTGACGAGATAGGAGTTTTCTTAGGCTATCCCTTAAAAGATGTCTTAGGGTTTATGGGACTCTTACCTCTTCCTTATATTCGGACTCAAGGGTGGCGTATTTATGGGGATGAAAAACTCTCCAATGAAATTTATGAAAGCTGCAGGCAAGCTCGCAACACGATGAAAATAATTGCTCAGAAAATAGTATTATGGCCCCCAAAATAGAAAGTGAGTGATAGTGATGAATTATCAATGTCCTTTTTGCCATACCACCCACAAGGGAATAGAGTGGGATTCGGCTACATTAAAAGATTTTGGGGAAAACAAAATCAACGACTTCAGCGATAATGATATTGAATCCATTGAAATGAACATACCGGGATATCATTACATTTGTCCGAACTGTGGGGCCGATACAGATATCAGCGATATCCGGAGAGCTAAAAAAACTGATTAAGCTTTCATACCTCTGCCGCTGGGCTTTTTTATAGTTCCCTGCCTAAATTTTTTGCCCGCATAAGGTAATCACTGTCTTTTAGGTCTTCGCGCGTATATGCACCGATAGCGAGGACCTTTCCTCCTTCTTGCCAATGCAGGTAGCGGCATAAGGTTTGAAAATGAACTAATAATGCATCCATAGCCCAGTTATCCTTATCCCCACAGGCAGCAATTAAATAAAGTCCTTTAGGCGTTTTACGAAGTCTGGGATTAATTGCGAAAAAACGGTCAATAACACGTTTCAGTTGTGCTGTCATACCAAAATAATAGAGTGGTGTTACCAGGACTACCACCTCCGAAGTCAAGAGATGTGGGTAGACATGCGTCATATCATCATCGTAAACACAGCTCCCATCGTTATCACGACAATGATAACAACCAAGACATGGGTGGACATTTAATTTTGCAGTTTCAAAACGAATAACTTCGTGACCAGCATCTTTTGCGCCAACACAGAACTCATCAGCTAACAACGCAGTGGTTCCCCGCGAATGGGGGCTTCCAGTAATAACTAATACCTTCATTTTAACCTCCTATTATTGTTTAAG
Organism: Desulfosporosinus orientis DSM 765; assembly: GCF_000235605.1. Lineage (GTDB taxonomy): Bacteria > Bacillota > Desulfitobacteriia > Desulfitobacteriales > Desulfitobacteriaceae > Desulfosporosinus > Desulfosporosinus orientis. Next base: position 1,534,600 of record NC_016584.1, on the reverse strand, counting down.
ATTACAATATTCTACTTTAGAAATCATAACACAAAAAAATTAAAAAAGCCCTTGACATTTATAATAATTTTAATATAATAATAAATGTAAACAGCGCAACGCTTTTAACAAACACTACCTACCATAAATAATTGTTTAAGAGGAGAGGATTATTTTGATGAAGAAATTTGTTTGCAGTGTCTGTGGTTACATCTTTGAAGGAAATGAAGCTCCTGATCAATGCCCTCAATGTAAAGCCGCTAAGGAAAAATTCTCTGAGAAGACTGAAGGGGTATTGCAATGGGCTGATGAGCATAAAGTTGGCATCGCTCAAGGGGTTGACCCTGAAGTTATCGAAGGCTTAAGAGCTAACTTCACCGGGGAATGCACTGAAGTGGGTATGTATTTGGCTATGAGCCGCCAGGCTGATCGTGAAGGTTATCCTGAGGTTGCCGAAGCTTATAAGCGCATCGCTTGGGAAGAAGCCGAGCATGCTGCTAAATTCGCCGAGCTCTTAGGTGAAGTTGTGGAAGCCGATACTAAAAAGAATCTCCAGCTCAGAGTAGATGCTGAATATGGCGCAACTCAAGGCAAGAAAGACCTGGCTACCTTAGCTAAAAAGCTTAACTTAGACGCCATTCACGATACAGTTCATGAAATGTGTAAAGATGAAGCCCGCCATGGCAAAGCTTTCAAAGGATTACTCGAGAGATATTTCTAAAACACGTAAGCATTTGCAGACCCTGTCTTCCCTGCCTTACTCAGCAATAGGACAACAAGCGCAGAGGGCTGCCCCCAGCCTCCTACGCAGGCAACTGCTTCAAATAAATAGACACACTTCACTCAAAAGCACGCTGCAAAACAGCGTGCTTTTGACCTTTATAGACTTTATACCTTTACAAATTCCCATGGCTCCTTTACCTCCTGATTAAATCCACTATCTCCAGAATTTTTTCCCGATCTTTTACCTTATTGCTTTCTACTCCGCTGCTAATATCAACTCCGAAAGGAGCGAGGGTTTCAATAGCCTCTATTATATTATCCCGCTTCAGTCCGCCTGCAAGAAAAAACGGCTTATTGACTTGAGCTGCCAGGTTCCAGTCAAAGGTTTCCCCTGTTCCCCCCTGTGCTTTTTGGGAATAAGCATCCAAAAGCAGATAATGACAGGAAAAACCCCCAGCTGCTTTAATATCCTCACCTGAACGTACCCTAACTGCCTTAATGATGGGTTTTCCGGTTATATCTCTCAGCTTGTTGATATAATCCTGGTTTTCCTGCCCATGTAGCTGAATAACATCAATAATCCCTTGAGAGCAAATGCCCAGAATTTCCTCTATCCTGGCATCGACAAAAACTCCCACCGCTTTAATCCCATCATTCAAGACTTTTCTCAAAGCCAGGGCGTTCTCCGGGGCAATCCTGCGCCTGCTTTCGGCAAAGACAAAGCCGGCAAAATCCGGCAGAGCCTCGTTGACGGCTTCAATATCACACAACCTGGTCAAACCGCAGATTTTAATTTTAGTCACTAAGCCTCCTCCTCGCTGCTTTGCAAGTTTCTCATTAAGGCTGCCTTATCCTCCTGGCGCATAAAAGCTTCGCCAATTAATACGGCATCAACCTGGCTATGGCGCAGGCGTTCCATATCCTCCGCTGTCTTAATACCGCTTTCAGACACCAAAATTTTATCCTTAGGCACATGCCGGCGGAGGGAAATGGTTGTCTGCAAATCAACCTCAAAGGTTTTTAAGTTTCTGTTGTTAATGCCAATGATGGCTGCCCCCGCTTCTAAGGCCCGATCAATTTCCTCCTCAGTATGGGTCTCAACCAAAGCTGAAAGCCCCAAGCTTTCCACCAGCTGAAGATAGTCCTTAAGGGTCTTCAAATCCAGCAAGCTGCAGATCAACAGTACTGCATCCGCTCCTATGACCTTTGCCTCATAAATCTGATAAGGATCTATGATAAAGTCCTTCCTCAGCACAGGAATATTCACCTGAGCTTTTATATCTTTTAAATACTGATCACTGCCCAGGAAAAAATGTGGTTCCGTCAATACGGAAATCGCATTGGCCCCTGCCTGCTCGTAGGCTTGAGCAATCTCCAGATAAGGGAACCTTTCGCTGATGATCCCTTTAGAAGGCGAAGCTTTCTTCACTTCACAAATGAAGGCCATCCCCTCACCGGCCAAGGCCTTTGCAAAGGCAAAGGAATGTTTTTTTTCCGTGCCAAGGGCTGCCTTGATGATTTCCTCCATAGGCTTAGCCTCTTTTAAGGCTTGGACTCTTCCTTTTGTATAGTTAACAATCTCATCCAGTATCATAGCTCTACCTCGTTAGAAAGAGCGATAAACCGTTCCAGCTGGGCCTTGGCCTTACCGCTGTCAATAATGTCGGCGGCCAGTCTCACGCAGTCACGGAGAGTCGTATGGCTGTGAAACATATACAAACATATTGCCGCATTCAATAAAACAATATCCCGTTTCGCTCCCTTTTGTCCATTTAAGATATCCAACGCAATTTTAGCGTTTTCTTCCGGATTCCCTCCCACCAGTTCTTCCGCAGCACATTTGGCAAAACCCAGCTGTTCGGGATCAAGGAAGAAACTGTTCAGCCTGCCTTCATAAACCTCGCAGACCGTTGTTGTGCTGCACAGGGTTACCTCATCTAATCCATCATGTCCATGCACCACCATAGCCCGTTTAACCCCTAAATTCAAAAGTACCCTGGCAAGGGGTTCCACTAAATTCTCATCATAAACACCTAAAAGTTGAGTATTGGCACCGGCCGGGTTAGCCAAAGGCCCCAGAATATTGAAGATGGTCCGGATAGCCAGCTCCCGCCGGACAGGAGCGGCATATTTCATGGAAGCGTGATAAGTGGGGGCAAACATAAAGCATAAGCCGATCTCGCGCAGGATTTGTTCACTCTTTTCGGCACTGATATCAATCTTAACCCCTAAAGCTTCCAGCAAATCCGCACTCCCGCATTTGCTGGATACCGACCTATTGCCATGCTTAGCTACAGGTACACCGGCGGCCGATACGAGGATGGCGCTGATGGTGGAAATGTTGAAAGTATTAGCTTCATCGCCCCCGGTTCCCACAATGTCCAGCACATCCATGCCCGTTTTGAGTTTCGTGCATTTCTCCCGCATGACCATGGCACAAGCTGTGATTTCTTCGATGCTTTCCCCTTTCATCCTCATAGCCGTCAAAAAGGAGCCGATTTGGGCATTGCTTGCTTCTCCATTCATAATTTGTTCCATCACAGCTTTGGTGGTATTAAGATCTAAATCCTGCCCATTGACAATTTTATAGATGGCATTGGTAATCATTGTTCACTCCCCCCTAAGCTCAGGAAATTGGCAATAATTTGTTGCCCTTTGGTGGTTAAAATGGATTCGGGATGAAACTGAACACCATAAACCTCATAATCCCGGTGCTTTACACCCATAATCTCGCCGTTCTGGTCTTCGGCGATGACTAACAATTCGTCAGGAATCCCCACTTTCTCGGCAATCAGAGAATGATAGCGGGCCGCTTCAATAATTGGCGGCAGCCCCTTAAATATCTCATTGCCGTTGGCAATATGGATGCTGCTCTTTTTGCCGTGCATCATTTTTTGGGCATGGACGATTTTCGCCCCAAAGGCCTCACAGATGGCTTGATGACCTAAACAGACTCCCAGGATTGGGGTTGTTTCTTTCATCTCCAAAATGATTCTTTCACATTCCCCGGCATCGGCAGGGAAGCCCGGTCCCGGGGAAATGACAATGTGAGAAGGCTGCAGGACTTTGATTTCCGCCGCACTCAGTTCGTCATTGCGCACCACTTGGATATCCTCATTGACTACGCCAATGGCTTGATACAGGTTATAGGAAAAGCTGTCATAGTTGTCTATCAGTAAGATCATTAGTCCATCTCCTCCTGGGATAATTTCAAGGCCCGAATGACGGCCATGGCCTTATTTTGGCACTCGATATATTCATTTTCCGGAACACTGTCGGCGACAATCCCTGCTCCGGCCTGAACGTACACCCTATCCTCTTTTTTGACAGCCATGCGAATGGCAATACAGGTGTCCATATTTCCGGAAAAATCGATGTACCCCACTGCCCCTCCGTAAATTCCCCGGCGTGTTTCCTCTAAATCATCGATGATTTCACAAGCCCGGATCTTAGGCGCTCCGGAGAGTGTCCCAGCCGGCAGTACCGACATAATGGCATCCAAGGCATCTTTGTCATTTCTAATTTCACTGTTCACTTCCGAGGCAATATGCATTACATGGGAAAAACGCAGGATTTTCAGATAATCTTTGACTTTGACACTGCCGAATTGACTGATTCTTCCTAAATCATTTCTGCCCAAATCCACAAGCATGTTGTGTTCACTGAGTTCTTTTTCGTCTTGCATTAACTCTTCCTCAATGAGCTTATCTTCTATTTCGTCCTTTCCCCTCTCTCTGGTACCGGCCAAGGGATAGGTAGAGAGATTGCCGTTTTGAAGCTTTACTAAGGTTTCAGGTGATGTTCCGGCGATTTCAACATCTTTAGTTTTAATAAAAAACATATAGGGCGAGGGATTGGTAGTTCTTAAAACCCGGTAGGTGTCCATCAAGCTTCCTTCCATCTGCGCGGTAAACAGCCTTGACAATACAACTTGAAAAACATCTCCGTTATAGATATGCTCCTTCGCTTTTCGAACCATTTCCTCAAAGCGATGTTTGCTGGTATCCGAGTGCAGCTCGGATTTCAAAACAGGCTTATTGGCCTCCTCGGAGACAGTTTGCTTGATTAGCTTGATGATATTGTCAATTTCATAGCTGGCTTTTCTGTACCCTTCTTCTAAGGCATCTGTTTTGATATTGATAATGATGATAATCTTTTGTTTCAGATGATCATAGGCAATCACTTTATCAAACAACATTAATTCCAAATCATTAAAATTGGCCTCATCCCTGCTTTGGGGCTGGAGGGTTGTTTCATAATACTTAATGAAGTCATAAGCAAAGTAACCTACGAATCCACCTGTAAAAGGAGGCAGGAAATCAAAACGGGGAGTTTTATATTGAGCTAGAATCTCCCGGATCACTGTGGTTGGATTGTGCCCTTCCAGCTTAATAATGGTTCCGTTATCGATCTCCATTTTATGGTCCTTACAGTTAATCTGAGTAATGGGATCGAAACCCAAAAATGAATACCTCCCCCAAACTTCACCGCCCTCGACACTTTCCAGCAAATAATACTGGTGGCTGATAGTATTGATTGCTTTCAGTAAGGCAATGGGAGTTTTAATATCGGCATAAATTTCTCTGCTGACAGGTAAAACTGTATATCCTGGGGCCATACTTTTTGCTTCATCTAAGGTAGGTCTTAACATATGCTTCACTCCTTCAGGTTTAATGCTATAAAAAAACACTCATCCCTGACTATGACTGTCAAGGACGAGTGTTTCCTCGCGGTACCACCTTGCTTGCAGAGGTAATCTCTGCATCTCTAAAGAATACTGACATATTCCTCACAAGTTAACGTCTGTGTCACGTCGCAGGCTACTCCAGAAAACTCTGTTTCACTGCGCCCTCAGCGGTCCATTTGTTATACTGCGTTCTGCAGGGTTCTCAGCCTCCCCCGCTCTCTGTAAGGGCACGTTATAACGTTATCTCCGCCTCAAAGGTTTTCAGCTATTAAGTTAAAATCCTATTGCCTGAATAAAAACAAAAAGCTTTTATCCCTAAATAGGGACAAAAGCTTAAACTTCTGCGCTGCCACCCTGATTGACGATTCAAAAATCGCCCACTCACTTTGCATACCATCATATGCACCCTACTGATAACGGACAGGGTTCCCGTCAGCGTCTACTCCCGATCACTCAGTTTCAAGCTGCCCTCACAAGCCCATTCGGAAAAATCTGTGCTGCTGCCCTCACACCACCGGCCAGCTCTCTGGTTACACCCAACTATTCTTACTTCTCTTGTTCAAAGGTTTTGCATTTAGGAAATAATATCCTAAAAAATCCAATCTGTCAATACCATTATCCTCTTTTCCTTGCGTACTTTCAAAACCTTGAATGAACGCCTGGTAATTCCACAATCGCAAGTCTAAAACATTATCTAGATTTATTTTACAAAAATTACCATAGTTTTATCACAACTAAGATCTTGAACTCATAGGCTATGAGTAAGGTTGTTCAAATCCCTCTTGTCTTATAAATTATGGCGACGGAATAAATAAGAGGACGACCTGGATTATCGCGGCCAAAATTAACAGTATTAAGATTGATCACCGCTGGCCACTGGACAATTCAAATTCGGATTTAAATCCGAATTTGAGCTACACCCAGACGATTACCCTTCCTGGAAATTTCTCAATCATATAAATTTAGATTAGAGAACAAACTTAATAAGTAGGAAGTACACTGTATACATAGCCAAACCTCAACTATTCCTTACTCTTAGTATTGAACATATGACTCATAAGGATTATTATTTAATAGGTACATAAAGATTTTTGGAGGCAATAGTCATGACTGATATTTCTGTAACCAAAGTAGAGAAACTTGGAGTTATACCTACCGATGATCAGTTAGGTTTCGGGAAAATATTTACGGATCATATGTTTGTTATGGACTACGCGACAGGCAAAGGCTGGCATTCCCCCCGCATCGTTCCTTACGGTGACTTTGCCTTTGCCCCTGCAACCATCGTTTTTCATTATGGCCAGGCGATCTTTGAAGGCATGAAAGCCTTCCGGGCTAAGGACAATCAAATTGCCGTCTTCCGGGCCAGACATTACCTGAACCGCTTTAATCGCTCGGCAAGTCATCTCTGCATTCCTCCTATTGATGTGGAAGAAGTGAGATCCGGCTTGTTTAAGCTTTTGGAACTGGACAAAAAATGGATTCCCGGTAAACTGGGGACTTCCCTTTATATTCGTCCCTTCATTATTTCAACAGATGACTACATTGGAGTTAAAGTTGCCAGCACCTATAAACTATTTATCATTCTTTCACCCGTGGGAGCCTATTATGACAACGGCTTTAATCCCGTCAGCATTAAAGTGGAAGACAAATATGTCCGGGCTACCAAAGGCGGACTGGGTCAGGCTAAAACCCCGGCCAATTATGCTATGAGTCTGAACGCTCAAGCCGAAGCCCACCAAGAAGGCTTTGACCAGGTATTATGGCTGGACGCTGTTCACCGCAAATATGTGGAAGAAGTGGGAACCATGAATATCTTCTTTAAAATCAAGGGCGAGATTATCACCCCGGAACTCAGCGGCAGCATTCTTGGCGGCATAACCCGGCAAACCGTCCTGGAATTAGCTCAGAGTTGGGGACTAAAAACAGCGGAACGACAGATTTCCATCGAAGAAGTCTATGAAGCTCATGCCAAAGGCGAGCTGGAAGAAGTGTTCGGCACCGGAACCGCTGCTGTTATCTCCCCTGTTGGTGAACTTTCCTGGAAAGGCCAAAAAATCACCATTAACAACAATCAAACAGGGGAATTATCCCAAAAACTCTTTGACTATGTTACCGGTGTTCAATACGGCACTGTCCCCGATGAATTCAATTGGATGGATCATGTTAATTCAACTATATAATTAAACTGACTGGAAAAAATACGCTTTGAACTGTCCTTATGGCAATTCAAAGCGTATTTTTGATTTTTGACTCCAGCTAACCCTCTTAATGAGATTCCAGCGCCTTGGCAATCAGGGCTCCGTAGGCCTGACTTCCTGCGGAATTAAGATGAACACCATCAGCATAAAAATACTCATTGTGACCGCTGCTGGCTGAATACCAATCCACCAGTGTGGTCTTAGGATAATCTGCTGCCACCTGAGCCAAGGTCTGATTAACCACACCTTCCCAGGAGCGGGGGACGCGAGTATTGACCAGGTAAATCTGCTCCACATTTCCCAGGGAAGCCAACAAATCTTTTAGCTGCTTTTCCGTGAAAGGGCCATTGGTGCCTAATTCAATAATCACTCGACTGCCTAAATCTCCATTGGCTTTCAGCTGAGCCACGATCTCCGGTGCCTGATATAATTGACGTCCAATTTTTCCATCAATAACAATACCGGGCAAAAGCTCTTGCAAAACTGGTTTCGCATCCACCATAACAGAATCGCCAATGACTGAAATTCCGGCACCTTTGTCCAGACCCGCAGTGTGTTCAGTATTGTTACTCTCAGATTCCGATGACGCCGATGTTGTATTGGCAGGCTTATCCTGAACCAACGGCGTTTCCTCTCCCATATTTCCACTGCCCACACCTTCATCTTCCGGGTCTTCTGAGGCTTCTGAGTCTGAGCCAGAGGCTGAGACCGGAAATTCAGGCTCAACGGCAGATCCCGACCCTGCCTGCCCTGGCTGGATTTCCGTTAATGAGGAAGTATTAGGATCGGAGGCCGGAGACTTATTCTGTTTTTGGTTGGCTAAGAAAAAACCGCCAAGGATAACCAGACAGGCAATGCCAAGGACCAATAAAGCACTGACTAAAGTGACTCGGCCGCTGACAGAGACGAGAACCCCCTGTCCTTTGGAGTTCTCCCGACCTCTCCGGGACCTTTTCCATACACCCCGCCGGATAGGCTCTTCGATAAAGAGCCAGGACAGCACAGCCAGGAAAATACTTGCCAGCACCTGGCTCAAGGCGAGGAGAATATCCGTCCCATTGGTATTGATGGCAGGACTTGTCCACACAATAATCGGATAATGCCACAGATAAATTCCATAAGAACACATACCCAGTCCCCGCCAAGGCTGCTTGCCGAAAACCTTTCCTAAGCGGCTGGCAGGATGGGCCAGTACTGCCACAAGAACAGCAGATGCCAAAGAAAAGAGCAGCAAACCTCTGGGATAAAGAAAGGCATCATATTCATTAGTTTGCCAAAACATCAGGAGCACTGCAAACAGTCCTGCTCCCCCCATTACATCCAGGGCTAAACGAGAACCACGAGAAAGTTCCTTAGACAACCTGCGGCTGGGCCATACCAGAGCCAAGGCAGCCCCTATCAGCAGGGCAAAGGCTCGTGTATCCGTACCATAATAAACCCGGCTGGGATCGGTGCCAGGCTGGTAAATCAATGTCATGGCTGCTGCCGAGGCTAAAACCCCAAGGATCGTCATTCCAAGCAGGTATCCGCGACGCGGAAGATATCGTAAGCCCAGCCACAACAATAAGGGCCAAAACAGGTAGAACTGTTCTTCTACAGCCAAGGACCACAAATGGCCCAGTGGCGAAGGCGGGCCGAAACTGGCAAAATACGATACCTTGTGGAACACAAGCCACCAATTGCTGACATAAAGGAGCGCCGCCAATACATCCTCCCCCAGGGATTTTAGCTGACCTGGACTAAATAGCCCAGTCCAAGCTATAACACCTAACAGCATGACAAATAAGGCAGGCAATAGCCTCCGGGCTCGGCGCAGCCAGAAATTTTTCAGATCGATTCTTCCCGTATTACTCCATTCTACCACCAGAAGATCTGTGATGAGATAACCGGATAGTACAAAGAATAAACATACACCTAACAGCCCTCCCGGGGCCCAAGCAGAGTTGAGGTGGTAAGCAATTACCGCAAACACAGCCAAGGCCCTGAGCCCATCCAATCCTGGCATGTAGCGGCTGCGGCTGCTGCCTCCTGGCCGTCTATTCCCGCTTCCTTCTGTAGTCTGAAGGATTTCGAAACGGGATCTTTCTTGATTCTTTTCTTGTCTTTCAGTTTGATATCCTAGATTGGTACAGCTCACGTTAATCCACTCTCCACCCCAAAACTCTTTCTTTAATCCCTACGATTCTTTCTTTTACGATATCAAGTTTCATAAATTATTGTTTTACAAAATGCTTAAGAATGCTTACAAAAAAGTTACATATTAAACAACTTACAAATTGAGCAAAATAAATCCTCGTGTCGAGACACGAGGGTTAAATATCAGACTAGATTTTCAAACTTTTGAAGCGTATCCTAAACTTTCATATCTCTTTTGTTATAGAAAACATAGGTTAACAAAAATAGGATAATAAGAATCACTAAGGCCAATACCACATAGACCGTATTAAAACCTTGAACCGAGATCAGACTTTTCGCCTCAAAATATTTAAATGGGGTAAGATATTTAAGCTTTGCTATATTGTTATTCAGATCAATGGCAATTGACAACATAAAGGTCAGCAGGATGATCCCGGTCGCCCGAGTCGGAGCACCCTTTGGATGCTTACTAAAGGCAGCCAGAACTGTACCGATGGATAAAAACAGGATTTGTAAACAAAGCATCCCCAGCATTAGTTTTGTTAAATCCCCTATCACCCCTGTCTGATCACTGTATTTTTTAACCAATAGAATTGAAGTTACTAGGGTTATAATGTTGAAGATTAACACATTAAGGAAGGATGCCGATAGCTTTGCTGTTATGACCTTATTCCGGGAAATTGGCTTAACTAATAAAAACTCTGCAGTCTTATCACGTTCTTCCTTGGCAATTATCGTTGCTCCCAACATAGAAGCATGAATCGCAGCCATCAGCGCTAAGTAAATATAAATTGCTTCATAGTAACCCATAGCCGTCGTCAGGTCAAAATCTCCACCCATGATCGCTTTCATGGATTGGGGCATTTGAGCCATTAAATCATTGATGGATTGTCCTGAGGCTGATAAACCTGCAAATTTGCCCATGCTGCTGGCAATAAGCAATACCACTCCAATACACCATATTATAAGAGCTTTTCTATTCGCTTTCATTTCTCTTATAAACACATTCATCTGCTTTACCTCCCCATAAAGTATCAGACGGCATGAATATCTCTCTTGGCGTAGATAAAATAGCTGGCACTGATTGCTATGACAATAATTATCAAGCCTGCAATCAGAAATGATGATTCGTAACGGGCATTCTGAATAATATACGTAAGGTCAAAATATTTAAAGGGAGTTAAATACCTCAGCGCCTTATCCCCGGTTGTTGAAGCTAAAGCACCAATAATAAAAAAAGCCATTACCGTCCCTAAGGAAATCGGCAGAACTGTTTTGAGCCTTGGAAAAACAACAGAAAGAATAATCCCTAAAGCAAGGAAAAGCAGCTGCAGGAAAAATAAAGTTAAGGAAAGCAGCACAAATAGTCGGGTATCATATTCTTCAGTTACCAGCGAGGTCATTAACATTGCGGCTCCTAAATAAATCAGATTGGTAATCACCAGAGAGACAAAAGCAGCCAAGAGCTTAGCCGTCACAATTTGCGAACGGGTAACAGGCTTAGTTAACAAAAAATCTGCGGTTTTTTCACGAACCTCTTTTGATAAAATGGACATTCCTAAAATCATTCCTTGAATTGCCCCGCAAAGTGAAATATACAGAAAACTATAGGAGTAAAACCCCAGTATTGAAGCAATATTCTCTACCGACAAACCCAAAGCCACTCGTATTCCCTCGGGAAAGCCCTCTAAGAGCTTTTTAAACTCCTCTGCTTCCCGGGAAATTGAGGGAAACATTGAGAGGAAAAGAATAACTAAGCCAACTAAGGCTAAGGACCAAGTCAATGTAAATCTTCGATAAGCCTTCAGTTCATGGCGAAACATATTCATAGTTCTTATGCTCCCTTTTCATAGAAATGTAAAAAAATTTCTTCTAAGTCAGGTTCCTCAATCCAAACATTAGCGATTTCGATGTCCGCTATTTTCTTCATAATGGAATTTATATTCCCTTTAAATATGAAGCTTATCAGGTTGTCTTTCAGGTCAATATTACTCACGCCATCAATGTTAAAATAATTCTTATCTAAGTTCCCCATTGTTTGAACTTTGATTTTTTTATAATTGTTCTCTTGTAGGGCGCTGATTTTATCCAGTTGAATAATTCTGCCCTCTTTAATAATAGCAACACGATCACACATTCTCTGGACCTCACCTAAAATATGCGATGAAAATAGAATGGTAGCACCTTTTTTATTTTCATCTTGTAACAACTCAAAGAATTTTTGCTGCATAAGGGGATCCAAGCCGCTAGTGGGCTCATCAAGGATTATCAGCTTAGGTTCGTGTAATAAACCTTGTACAATCCCAACTTTCTTCTTGTTGCCAAAGGACAAATCATCAATCTTCTTATTTAGATTTAAGTCCATGACTTCCGCCAACTCTTTAATTCGTTTTCTGCAGTCTTTCTTATAGAAACTGGCTGAATAATTCAAGAGATCAATCACCTTCATTTTGTCATAGTAGAAAACTTCCGAAGGCAAATAGCCGATCTCCTTTTTTATTTCTGGTCCATATTTAATGCAATCCATTCCAAAAATCTTGGCGCTTCCGCTGGTGGGATAAATTAGGCCTAAAATAGTACGCAGAGTCGTTGACTTCCCTGCTCCATTCGGGCCAATGAATCCAAAAATCTCTTTTTCTTCAACATCAAAAGAAATGTCAATAATTCCTCGTTCCTTGCCATAATATTTGGTTAGATTATTTATTTCGATGACATTCATTTATCCATATCCTTTCGATACTCTATTTTTTTAATACCTTATTTTTTTCAATACATTCAGTTTGTATCCATCCTTTATGTTTTACCCAGTTTGCTGATAAATGGGTAAGCACGCCATACTGTCCGGCGTGCTTAAGTGTATATTTTTATTCAGTTGCAATAGATTAGCTTGCTTCAGGGCATCCTGTTGCTTAGGAAATCCATAAATTAGAAAGGTGGTAATAAAATGCAAAATGACAAAATGATTCAGGCACTCAATGAACAGGTTAACAAGGAGTTTTATTCTGCTTATTTATATCTAGCCATGCAAGCCTATTTTTTATCCATAAATTTAGATGGGTTTGCCAATTTCTTCAAAGTTCAGGTTCAGGAGGAAAGAGACCATGCTTTAGGTTTTTTTAATTATATAAATAAAATTGGAGGTAAGATTGTCTTTGCGGAGATTCAAAAACCTCAAAGTGAATTTTCCGGCCCATTAGAGGTTTTTGACCTGACGTTAAAACATGAGCAGTCAGTGACACATTCTATTTATACTCTCATGGATATTGCCAAAGAAGTCAAGGATCATACTACAGAGATCTTCCTGCAGTGGTTTATTTCAGAACAGGCGGAAGAAGAAGAAAATGTCTCTCGCATACTTAATAAGCTTAAATTAATTAAAGGTGACGGAGCAGGATTGTTTATGATTGATAACGAACTGGCTCAGCGAATGTATGTCCCTGCCGTCATTCCGGTGTAAGCTTCGCCCACATCCTGCAAGAAAGCTAATTCGTGGGAAGACAGTGTCTGCAAGAAGGGGTAATCCGTGGGAGACAGTGTCTTCGTGTGTCAACCAGCATTCCGAGGCTCGCCTACTTGCCGGTTCATGCAATGGATTCACTCCTGTGAACGAAGCTGCCCTGGCTTACGGGTCTAAAAAACACCTTGATTCAGCTTTTCATAAGCGAAATCAAGGTGTTTTCTCATAGCTTAAAAACCCTTTTTGCCACATTTTTGCCATACTCTCATAGTATTCTGGGTTTAATTAGGAATGAGCTATTGAGAGGAGTGCTGAACATGAGAAAAAATGAAATGGTTAAATATGTACGATGGAGTCTCTTAGCAATATTTTTAGTATGGATAACCTATGCTGCTTATCTTCATCAAGTTTTAGGAGGAGGAAAAGCTCCTTCAATCCACGCTCTTTGCCCCTTCGGAGGACTGGAAAGTCTTTACCAGGTTTTTACGACAGGTAATTTTATCAGTAAAATTTTTACTGGGACAATGACCCTGTTTATTATCACGCTCATCCTAACAGTTCTCTTTCGACGAAGCTTTTGCGGATTAATTTGTCCTTTTGGAGCTATTCAGGAGTTCTTTGCTAAGTTTAGGAAGAAGATCTTTAAACGTACATTAATAATGCCTAGAATTGTTGATAATCCCTTAAGATATGTAAAATACGCCGTACTTATTGTAACTGTTCTTTACGCCTGGAAAACGGCGGGATTATGGATGGCTCCATATGATCCCTGGTCAGCTTATGGACATCTTTCAGAAGGACTGGAGAGTGTATGGAAGGAATCCGCAGTGGGAATGATGATCCTTCTTATCACTGTTCTTGGATCCCTATTATATGACAGGTTTTTCTGCAAATATCTTTGTCCTATGGGAGCATTTTATGGCATTCTTGGGAAACTAAGCGCATTTAAAGTTGTTAGAAACGAACAAGCTTGCGTCCATTGCGGCAAATGCAGTAAGTCTTGCCCGATGAATATTGATGTTCAGCATAGTTTAAAGGTAACGTCAGCCGAGTGCATTAATTGTCAGACCTGTGTCTTAACCTGCCCTAAGCCCGCTGCCCTGGATAGCAAGGCAGGAAACTATATTGTCAAGCCAATGGTCCAAATTGCTCTTGTTATGGTCGTGTTTTTTGGATCAATAGCCGTTTCCCAGGCTGGCGGATTTTATAGTTTAACTCCATCTCAAGGTATGACAACAGAGGCCCTCGATTATAATGAAGTCAAAGGATATATGAGTATTGAAGAAGCTGCTCAACTAACCAACACAGATCTTCAGGAATTCTATCAAAAGTTCAACATTCCGGAAAACGTGCCTTCAGGTACGAAGATGAAAGAAATATCCCATCTGATTCAAGACTTTGATTTCGATGCAGTAAAAGAATCCTTCAGCAAACAATGATTCTATTTATTCTTCAACCATGATTTTCCTGGCTGTCTCTGCTTCGTTCTTCCTCCACTCTGCTCATCAAATTAGCTGCAACATTCCATTCAATAACCTCATTGCGGGCAGCATTCTGAAAGGCGTTTTTTTGGGCCAACAATACAATTCGCTCAGCTTTCTTCATTTCATCTGCTGCAATCCTATCGTCCACTTGATGAAGTTTTGTGATCTCCCGTTCAATTTCCTGCTGTCGTATCCCTATTCTTTGAGTGATTTTATTAAACGTGGATTGGGAAATCGCGCCTAGGTTCACATTCCGCTCTAATTCTTCCTCAGCCCTTCGCAGGGATAGATTTTCACCCAGTAAAAGCTGGTAATCTGCTAAGTTACTCTTTTTCCCACTCAAGCCCAATTTCGTTACCAGCTTTTCAATACTTAATCCCTGCCCCACCAAAGAGATCAAGACAACCCCAAATATCAGTGAAACTAAATAATTTCTTTCCGGTATTGAAGTGCTAATACCCAATACCATAGCCATTGACAAAGCGCCTCTTAAGCCGCCCCAGACTAATATATACCGCCACTTGCTGGGAATATGTTGCTTAAAAACCGATAATACAGCGGATGAACTATACACTGAGATTAGCCGTCCTGCCAAGACAACTCCAAAAGCAGCGACAACTGTGCCAATACTGGCTACCACCGGCATAAGGGTTATCTCTAGACCTACTAATAAAAACACTACAGAATTTACTGCAAAGGCTGCGTACTCCCAGAACGATAAAACCGCTAAACGAGAAGCAGGTGTCATACCTTTAGGCAACCCATAATTACCCACCACCAGACTTGCCGCAACTACAGCGATAACCCCGGAGACATGAGCCCCTTCCGCAGCCAGGTAAGAACCATAGGCTACAACCGTTGTAAGGGTAATTTCTAAGAGATGATCGTCAAACTCTCTGGTAATCCGTGAAGCTATCCAGCCGACAAGGATACCGATTGCTGCTCCGCCGCAAACAGTCATGAAAAATGAAAGGATGCTGTTCGTCAAAGAAATGGTACTTGTTATAACTACACCTTGGACTACGCCGTATAAAACCACCGCAATACCGTCATTAAATAAGCTTTCTGCCTCAACAATCACTGACAACCGTTCATTAACCCCTAATCGTTTAAAAAGAGCCAAAACGGAAATCGGGTCCGTAGGTGAAATCACAGCTCCAAATAACAATGCCACTAAGATGGGCATCCCTAATAATAAATGCATGCCATAACCAACAAAAACCGTAGAAATAATTGTCCCCAAGACAGCTAAAACTCCAATGATCTTCCATTGATGACGCAAGGGACGCAGGTGTATGTTGATCCCCGCTTCAAACAACAAAGGCGGTAAAAATATTGCAAATAATATATGCGGCTCTAAGTAAACTCCCGGCAATAAACCAAAATAACCCACTACTAAACCAGTAAGCACTAAAGCAA
The DNA here is from genome assembly GCF_000235605.1 of Desulfosporosinus orientis DSM 765. Lineage (GTDB taxonomy): Bacteria > Bacillota > Desulfitobacteriia > Desulfitobacteriales > Desulfitobacteriaceae > Desulfosporosinus > Desulfosporosinus orientis. Next base: position 1,518,514 of record NC_016584.1, on the reverse strand, counting down.
TTGTATAGGGAATCTTAATAAACCTTCCTAACATAGCTACGATGGAGGTCAGCAGCAGTAACCAGAAGAATGACAATGAATGCACTAAGAATCCCTCCTATCCAGTCCTTTCGTACCTCTTAGCATTCCCCAAAGATCTTGAAGGCATTTACTCAGACATTTCTTATAAGTATTCGATTTACTAATTCTGGATTATTCGTCAATTTTCCTCCAACTTTCTAAGAATAATATCTAGTGATTAAGCAAGATAGATCTATGAAATTTCACTTGAATGTAAAAAAAACCTTCCCCAATAATCTATTGGGGAAGGTTTACTGCTAATTTATGGGGGTTTTATGACAACAATTACTGCCGCATTCACCGCATCCCGCACACTTTACTCCTCTTTTTTTGTCCCTGACAATTTTTACGATGGCAAGTGTAACGACTGCAGCTATTACTGCAAGAACCAGAAAATCTATACTGCTCATATTTTCACCGACTCCATTCCGGCAGGTAATTCTGAACTTTTACTGCCTCTTCTCATTAAGTAAACAAGAGTTCCAATGATAACCGCCACAGCAATTAATCCCCCCAAAAATCCGTTGCCTACTGAACCTGTCGTAAATAGGGTTCCTATTTGATAGACGAGGAAGGATAAGGCGTAGCCTAGACTCATTTGAAAACCTATAGCGCCCCAAAACCATTTCCGCGATTCCATTTCAGAGTTCATAGCACCTATGGCCGCAAAGCATGGTGGTGTAAAGAGATTAAACACCAGGTAGGCAAGACCGGCTACTGCTGTAATTCCAAAAATTGTACTGACTTCTGTACTGCCGCCAATAAGCGTTAATTCATCAACATCAATAAAGTTAGTAATGCCAAAGCAAACAGCTAATGTTCCCACAACGTTTTCTTTAGCGATAAATCCTGTTACTGCTGCTGCGGCAAACTGCCATAGACCAAAACCCAAAGGTATAAACAATACTGCCAAAGGCGATGCAATGCTTGCCAAGATACTTGTCTCCGGTGCTGTCTCGGCAACAACTTGAAAATGCCAGTCGAATGTTTGTAGTATTTGTACGACAGCATTGCAGACCAAAATAATCGTACCGGCTTTAATGATAAATGCTTTTGCTCTCATTAACATAGATATGGTTGCTCTTTTAATACTTGGAAATCTATATTCCGGCAGCTCCATAATGAAATAGGACTTGGAGTTGTCTCCTGTAATCCTTCGAACGATTAAGGCTCCGGTAATGATTACGATAATTCCAAGAAAGTACATTGAAGTTCCAATCCAGCTATTGTCATTAAAGAACACTCCGGCAAAAAGTGCAATAATGGGAAGTTTTGCGCCACAAGGCATAAAGGTAGTTAACATGGCTGTGGTGCGTCTTTGTCTTTCATTTTTGATAGTTCTCGTTGCCATAACTCCAGGTATACCACAACCCGTGCCAACAATCATCGGAATGATCGATCTGCCGGATAAACCAACCTTTTTAAAGAATCTGTCCATAACAACGGCAACACGGGCCATGTATCCGCAATCTTCCAATAACGCCAAGCAGAAAAATAACACCATGATCAGCGGCAGAAAGCCTACGACTGCACTGACACCGCCTACGACACCATCAAGGAGCAAGGCTCCAACCACAGGATTCAAGTTGTCTCCCAGCAGTGCAGCTAACGATTCGTTCAACATGTCTATCCAGCTAACGAAAGTATCCGCAAACCATGGACCAACCCATGTCTGAGAAATAGAAAAGACCAACCAGATAATAACAGCAAATATTGGAATCCCTAACCATTTGTGAGCAACTATCCTATCAACCTTATCCTGTATGGTTTGTTTATCCGAGCTTACCTTTCTTCTTTCAACTTCGACTACAATATTATTGACAAAGGCATATCGTTTCTTATCTGCTTTTTCGAATTCTTCCTTAGTGGAAGCTCTTTTTGCCCCTCCAATATCGGGAGCTATTTGTTTTTTGTTTGACTTGCCGGCAGCAATTACCGCTTCTATGAGTTCAGGTAAACCATTATTTGATGATTTAGTAGAAATTGTTTGAACAACCGGGCATTTCAGCGCATCACTTAAAGCAGGGACATTGATGGTATTTCCTTTTTTCTCTGTCAGATCACTCTTATTGAGTGCAACAACCACGGGGATCCCCAGCTCTAATAATTGTGTAGTAAAGAACAAACTTCTGCTTAAATTAGTTGAATCGACTATGTTGATAATAACATCCGGGTTTTCGTTTTGAACAAAGTCTTTAGTTATTGACTCTTCACTTGTGTATGGTGACATAGAGTAAGCGCCGGGCAAATCCACAACCATTAAATCTTCGTTCCTGGGATTGAGGTTCTGTTTGACGTCCCCTTCCTTCTTCTCTACCGTAACTCCGGCCCAGTTACCTACCTGCTCGATTCTACCCGTAATAGCATTAAACAAGGTTGTTTTTCCACTATTAGGGTTTCCCGCCAAAGCAATCTTCATGGTTTCCTCCTTTTAAACTTAGGTTTATCTAACTTTTTAAAAACTTAAGTCCTCTCTAACTTTTAAAGAAAATTAGGGCAATCTAACTTTCACAAAAAATTAGGCTACTCTAACTTTTTGCCTAAATAAAAGACCAAAAGCCTGCCGCCAGGCTATCATTTATACCATAATAGCCTGGGCCAAATCCTCATCGATACTGTACCTTGCATCCTTAACATTAATAATAAAATTAGATGCTAATTTAGAAATAATCGTTACTTTTTCACCAGGATAACAACCCAGGGTGAACAGAAACTCACGAATATCTTCACGGTCAGTATTAACAGAATTCACAGTATAAGGCATGTTTAACTTTCCTTTTGCTAATGACATCATTTCACTTCTCCTAACAAGCTAGATCGGGCCCCTAAAAAGTTACCCCTTCTAACTCTCATTATTTTCTCGTTCAAGTTTACGCCCGAACTTTATTAACGATAGCAGATCCTCGATTTCGATAATCATTATCATTTACTTTTATAAAAAAAACAACTCACGGGATTAGATCTTTTAACGGCTCTCTGTAAACTCTTTCCTCCTTTGCCGTTTAATCATAGAACTGTTAAAGAAGTCTTCTTCCAGTAAGGTGGTATCTCCTGAATCTATGCTTTCATTTTAGCGTTATTGATAATGAAAGTCAATAACAAAATGTGAAATCTTGGCCCGCACCCTTGGCAAGCTCTAAATCTCCAAGATCAAACTCTTTAGAAACTTCAGTTGATTTTTAAATGGAAATATGAAACACTGTAAAATACAAAGCAGGTTTAAGTAATGGTATTTAAGTTAAAGGAGAATGCTCAATGGAAAAGTTGACATTTACCATGGAAAACTATTTAGAGGCTATCTATGAGCTATCATCCGACGGAGCCGGTGCAAGAATATCCGATATTGCTGAGCGGCTAGGGGTAACAAAGGCAAGCGCCAACAGTGCTATGTCAACCCTTTCCGAGAAGGGATTGATCACCAATGAGAAATATAAAGAAATATTCCTTACCTCTTCCGGACAGGAGTTTGCCAAGTTTATATCTAAAAAGCACCAAGTCATTCAACAATTTTTTACAGAAATTCTAGAAGTCGACATGGTTATAGCCGACAAAGATGCATGCGCCATTGAGCACGTCATCAGTAACCAATCCATTCAGGCCATGCAGGAGTTTATCATAAAGAATCGAAAAGCTTAAGATTAAAAAGCTCACATATGATATTAAGCACCATAGGCGGCAAGCCCCCTTTCCTTTAAATGGGAAAGGGGGCTTTATTATATCTGACCTTACAAACTCACACGTTTTCTTATCTTCATATTGATTTACAGCAGCATCATTACTTGAGGCTATTGATTTTCTTGGCCCTGTCTGATGTGCCTTGATAGTCAATATTTATTAAAATATTTATAACGTCTCCTTCTTTAATTTCATCAGGAAGCATTATGTGGGGTAAATTAAACGTGATACCATGAAATCAAGGTTTCAATCCTTGTATTTCTTGAAGCTGGAACCCTTTATCCGTCAAAGACATAAATTGTATTGTGTTGTGTTGTGTTGTGTTGATGATAATGGTTATCATACAAAGGAGGACTTAAAATGTGCGGTATAGTCGGAATGATAAATTGGGAGCGTGATCTGACACTCCAAAAAGAAGTCATAATCCGTATGACGAATACCCTAATACCCAGAGGTCCCGATGCCGAAGGTTACTGGCTCTCCCCTCGAGCTGCTCTCGGACATAGACGCTTGGTCGTGGTTGATCCTGAAGGAGGACGCCAACCCATGACCCGTTACCGCGGTGAACATACGTTTACCCTTATCTACAACGGCGAACTCTATAATACCTCCGAAATTCGCCAAGAACTTATGAGTCGCGGCTATTCCTTTGAAGGGCACTCAGACACTGAGGCCCTGCTGTTGTCCTACTTAGAATGGGGACCCTCTTGTGTCGAACGTCTCAATGGGATTTTTGCCTTTGGCATCTGGGACAGTAAAGAACAGCAGTTGTTTGTGGCCCGGGATCGCCTGGGGGTTAAGCCGCTTTTCTACTGTGAACAGCCGGGTTCCCTGGTCTTCGCCTCAGAGCTCAAAGCTCTGTTAGAACATCCGGATATTTCACCTGTCATCGGCAAGGGAGGGTTATCCGAGGTCTTCTTAGTCGGCCCTGCCCGCAGTCCGGGAGTGGGCGTCTTTGAAGGCATCTCTGAATTAAAGCCCGGGCACGTCCTTTTGTATTCCTCCAACGGACTGCACATACGCAGGTATTGGGCTTTGCCGAATAACGTCCATGAAGATGATTTGACCACAACGACCCTTAAGATTCGCGATTTATTTCTCGATACTGTTACGCGCCAGCTGGTTTCAGACGTCCCCATCGGCACACTGCTTTCCGGTGGCCTGGATTCCAGTGCCATCACAGCAGTTGCTGCCAATTCTCTAGCCCAGGAAAAGAAAGGTCCTTTACCTACCTTTTCTGTAGACTATGCAGATAATGATAAGTATTTTAAGCCTAATGCCTTTCAGCCCGGTGCGGACGGACCATGGATTGAAAGAATGTCACAAGCCTTTGGTACTAAGCATACCAACTGTTCTTTTAATATACCGGAACTTGTTCAAGCCCTAACCGATTCAACCATTGCCAGAGATCTTCCGGGGATGGCTGATGTGGATGCCTCATTGCTTCTCTTTTCCCGGGAAATCAAGAAGAAAATCACCGTTGGCCTTTCCGGAGAATGTGCCGACGAAGTCTTCGGAGGGTATCCCTGGTTTCACCGTCAAGAGAGCCTGGAAGCCCAAACTTTCCCATGGGCACTTCGTGTTGACAATCGCTTGCAAGTGCTGTCCCCCGACTTGATTGAGTATCTCCAACCTGAGGAATATTTAAAGATGCGTTATGAACAGGCTCTTGCCGAGATTTCGGATCTTCCCGGGTCTGCTCCGGTTCATCAGGACAGCCGCAGTTTAAAAGGCCCTCTCCAACGTGAAGCTCGTATTCGGGAAATATCCTACTTAACCTTAACTCGTTTTATGCCTACTCTTCTGGACCGCAAAGATCGCATGACTATGGCTACAGGATTAGAAGTCCGGGTTCCCTTCTGTGATCACCGGCTGGTGGAATACGCCTGGAACATTCCCTGGGAAATGAAAGCTTTGGAAGGCAGAGAAAAAGGGATCCTGCGTCATGCACTCACCGGAGTTTTACCTGATGACGTACTCTGGCGCCGTAAAAGCCCCTATCCGAAAACTCATCACCCTGATTACCTGATGAGGGTTCGCAACTGGCTGCAAGAAATCATTGCGGACAAAACCTCTCCAATTCTTACCTTCCTAAATCTTCCTGCCCTCAATGATCTTATTAAACTCTCTGATACCTTCCCTTCCGGCCGCCCTTGGTTTGGACAATTAATGGATATTCCGCAGTTATTTGCTTATTTGATTCAAGCTAATTTCTGGATGCTAGAAAACAAGGTGTGTGTACGGTAACAATCATCAGCTCTTAAGGGTCTTAAGAATTTTATGGCCTGCAAACTTAAGTTTGCAGGCCATTCTCATTAATTAATGGTTTGTTGGGCTTTTGTCCGTCGTCACCTCACCAGGTTTTCTCAGGATTTTTACTTTAGTGATCCTGAAACCTATCACTTCCATTACTTCAAACTCAATACCCTCAAAAATAACGATATCCCCTTTGACAGGTTTGCGGCCCAACCGGGAGAAAATATAACCTCCAATAGTCGAAACAGTTTCTTCTTCCAGCTGAATATTCAACATTTCTGAGACTTCTTCCATCAATACCCGCCCATTGAGCAAATATTCGTTCTCCGATACTTTCTGAACAGGGGGTTGTTCCAGCTCAAATTCATCGTAAATTTCACCGACTAGTTCTTCCAGCATATCTTCTATAGTAACCAAGCCGGCAGTTCCTCCAAATTCATCAACAACAACCGCCATGTGAGTATGTTGGCTCCGCATTTTCTGGACAAGATGAGAAATCGGCATTCCTTCAGGAACGGCAAGAACATCCCGTTTAATCTGAGAAATATCTTTTTCCCCCGTCTCTTCCTGTAACCGAAGAATATCCCTCATGTGGACTAACCCCAAAACATGGTCTTTATCATCATCACACAACAAATAGCGTGTATGCCCAAATTCTTTAATAACTTCAAGAATTTCCTCAAAGGTATCTTGAATAAAAATGCACACCATATCTTGTCGAGGCACCATAACCTCGCTGGCATTGCGATCAGAAAACTCGAATACGTTATCCAACAGTGTACCTTCTAATTTATCCAAATAGCCATGCCGCTGACTGGCATCCACAATCATGCGCAGTTCTTCTTCACTATGGGACAGATCCGCCTCATTGGCCGGTTCTATTCTCCAGATACGCAAGACAAGGTTCGCTAAACTGTTAAGAGACCAAATGATTGGATAACAAATCCAGTAAAAAATTTTCAAGAATCCAGATGTCCCTAAGGCCATGCCCTCAGCCTTTTGAATGGCTAAGGATTTAGGAACAAGCTCACCCAATACTATGTGTAACAATGAGATCAGCGAAAAAGCGATAGTAATTGAAATAGTATGGGTATAAATGCTGCTCCACCCGGCAATCCCGGCAAAAAGAGGTTCAATCAGAGCAGCAACTGCAGGCTCTCCCAGCCACCCTAAGCCCAGTGAAGCCAGAGTAATCCCCAGCTGACAGGCAGAAAGGTAGGCATCCAAATGAGATGTGACATCCAAAGCCGTTTTTGCTCTTCCCGAGCCATTCTCAGCAAGTTCAGCCAAACGTGTTTTGCGCACTTTAACCAAAGAAAACTCTGCAGCAACGAATACCCCGTTTAATCCAACCAACAAGAATGCAATGAGGAGCATTAGGACACTCCAAAACACACCGTCTATGATAATTGATCCTCCTTTTAATATTCCACGCCATTTGAGGCCGTCCTCTTTGGGTTATTGTACTTATATTAGTATACAATTATTCACCTTATTGAACCGGACCTCTTAGATATAATTTATACAACGGCATGCATGTCTGTCACTTCTTCACCATTAGCATCTTGCTGCTTTTTCTTTACCATAACCTTAGTAATTCTAAACCCTATAACCTCCATAACTTCAAAATGGAAGCCGTCAAAATATATAACATCCCCCTTGACAGGCTTGCGGCCCAATCTGGAAAAAACATATCCTCCGATGGTCGAGACAGTTTCTTCCTCTAGGTGAATATCCAGCATTTCTGATACTTCTTCCATTAATACACGGCCGTTAAGCACATATTCATTGTCGCCAAGTTTTTGTATCGGCGGCTGCTCCAACTCAAACTCATCATAGATTTCCCCAACCAGCTCTTCCAGCATATCCTCAAGGGTAACCAGCCCAGCTGATCCTCCAAATTCATCCACAACAACGGCCATATGAGTTCGCTGACTTCTCATTCTCTGGACAAGATGAGAAATCGGCATACCCTCAGGAACAGCAAGGATATCCCGCTTAATTTGAGCAATATCCTTGGTGCCTGGCTGTTCTTGCAGCCGAATAATATCTCTCATATGCACCAAACCTAGGACGTGATCCTTATCATCATCACACAATAAATACCTGGAATGCCCATGTTCTTTAACAACTTCAAGGATTTCTTCAAAGGTATCCTGAATGAAGACACAGACCATATCTTGCCGGGGAATCATGACCTCGCTGGCAATGCGATCAGAAAATTCAAAGACATTGTCCAGCAGCTTTCCTTCTAATTTATCCAAATAGCCGTGCTTTTGACTGGCTTCAACTAACATGCGCAATTCTTCTTCACTATGAGACAAATCAGCCTCATTGGCCGCTTCAATGCCCCAAATTCTCAAAACCACATTAGCAATACTATTGAGCGCCCAAATAATAGGATACAACAGCCAATAGAAAAATTTCAAAAAACCGGCACTGGCCAGAGCGATACCTTCAGCTTTTTGAATTGCTAAAGATTTGGGAACAAGCTCACCCAGGACAATGTGTAAAAACGTGATGGTTATAAAGGCTAATCCTATTGCAATAGAATGAGTGTAGATCGTATTCCAACCAGCTACTCCTTCAAACAAGGGCTCTATCAAAGTTGCAATCGCAGGCTCACCAAGCCAGCCTAGTCCTAGGGAGGCTAGCGTAATACCAAGCTGACAAGCTGAAAGATAAGCATCAAGTTGGGATGAGACGTCAAGTGCATTTTTGGCTCTCCGTGAGCCATTCTCAGCAAGTTCAGCTAAACGCGTTTTACGTACCTTAACCATAGAAAATTCCGCAGCAACGAAAATACCGTTTAATCCGACTAACAAGAAGGCAACAATAAGCTTTGTGCCACTCCAGAGCAGACCGTCTATGATTTTTCTCCTCCTTTTATTTTCCGAAACCTAGTCCATTATCTATTCTAAGTCATTTATTGTATATTTGAACTTATGCTAGACAATTATTATACATCACCTTTAATACTTATATCAAAGTTATTCTCTTTGTAAGACTTATGAGGTGACATTATATTCTCTATTTCTTGGGACTTTAAGTTTTTCCTTTTAAAATTTTGAGAATGTCTTCATCATCTTCCATTCCAATAATATGCTTCATTAGATATTCAAAACCAGGCAAGGGCTTGACTTCCTCTTGAGCAGCCATATTGATATCCGGATTCTCCTCTGGCTCCAAAGAGGATGTTTGAGAAAATAAGTCGTCCAATGAATAGGTTTCTGCCTGGTCGGCCTCAGACGATGTTATTTCATCAATCTGAGTTTCATCATCGGAATCATAAATCTCCCCTTGAGGCATCGCCGTCATATCTTCTGATATGAGAAGCTGATTAAAGGGCTCCTGACTATCCCCTCCCAGTAATGCTTGTTTCAAAGTTTCCTTAATAAATGCACTCCTCATCTCCGGATCAACACTTTGTAAAGCTTTCCATAGATCCATGTCGGCCTCATCAAAATAAAGGGGAATAAATAATGGCTGAGAAATCATACTGAAGGGTCCGCTTTCTTAGTTATATTATTAACGAGGGTAGAAGCCATGATTCGAAATCCTGTCGCATTACCAAACTGAGGGTCCTCTATCAACGTTTTATTATCCATTTGAATATATTCATAAACCATTTCTCCGACTTTCCCTGCAACGATAACTGTATGCAATTTGCTCAGCATAGGTTTTAAAGCCTTTTTTACTTCACGGGTAATATCCGTCCCTAATTGAGTGAGCATGCTCTTCATAATGGGATTAAGATTAATGGTACCATTATTCCAGGGATATTGCCCTTCGTTGACTCGGAAAATCTTGTCCAGTTCTTTATCATCCGTTTCAACAGGATTGGCATGACTAAGGGTTAATTCTTTTAGTTTTTCCGCTACTCCGATATAGGCCCACTTTAACCCTTTTTCTATGCTGAATGAATAGGGCGGATCAAGCATCACCCCATCATAAAAGGTAGCCACATCTGTCGTTCTAAAGCCTGGATCGATAACCGTCACATAGCCGCTGAACAACTTAGGATTCATGGGAATTCCGTACTCATTCAGAGTTTCCTTAATAAAAACGCCATAACTTTGGGGAAGTACACGAGAACGGAGGATGTTTAGCTGGCAAGTTGTCCCCTGCATAGGCCCTGAAAGAAACTCCACTGAGAAAGATCCCTTTAATTCTGCTTCATACTTGTCCTTCAGAGCGGCATAATATTTCACAGGTACTCCCGTACCTAAATAAACATTGGTTTTAGGGCTTTGCTGTGCTAATGCCAACGCTACGACCAGCAAAGCTGTTGCCTCTTCATCAGAAGACTTGTCCTCATCCCAACAATAATGAGCTTCATTGGGATTGAGGCTCTCAGCCAAACTTCCCATGAAGTAATGCTTCTCAACACCTGTAGAATTATTTTTGACAATAACATCTAAGGATGCTATCTGTGTTTGCAAGTCAGATCCTTTATTGATAAGGGTGTTGCCTAATGTTGAAAAAATTCGTTCATTTCCCTTACAAATCACAGCAGGAAATAATACTTTGGTATCCCCTGTGTCCAGTTTTATCGCTCCAAATCCCGGATCGGCTCCTGCAACGAGGATATCGTTTTCAAACACACTTGTTCCTCCTATTCACCCTAGAAAATTCGCTAAATTTCTTGCTAATACCTACCATTATATACGAAGCGAACACGCTTGTAAAAATGTGTTTCTTAAATTAGGCTTGAGATTCAAAAAAAGTTATGCTATGCTAAAAGAAAAATAGTACTTACCATTTTAGGTGCCTTTCGGGGAGAATAGGGAAGTTCGGTTAAAGGCCGACGCGGACCCACCACTGTACTCGATGAGCTTCGTTTAACCACTGGTGGTTTTCTACTGGGAAGGTGACGAGTTAGCAATGATTCGATAGCCAGGAGACCTGCCTGAAATGTTTATGTCTTTCCTTAATCCGGAAAGCACTCGGTGATGACGGTAAAGTCCCGACCACGTTATTTTTGTGGTCGGGACTTTTCTATATTAAATAACGTTACAAAAATATGAGGAGGAATTAAGCATGGAAAACTTAACGGAAGAAAAACTCTTTGCTCAACTACAAGAACTTATCGGCAACATTTCAGATCTTGATGAGGCGGCCATGGGCCAAGTCCAAGAACGCCTGGATTCCTTAACAAAACCTCAGGGCAGCCTTGGACAATTAGAGCAAATTGCCAAACAGCTTGGCGGTATCCAAGGAACCTCCAATCCCCAAATTAAGAAAAAAGCCGTTCTCTTGATGGCAGGAGATCACGGCATCGCTGCTGAAGGAGTAAGTGCTTTTCCCCAGGAAGTTACCCCTCAAATGGTGTATAATATTATGAATGACGGTGCTGCCATTAATGTTTTAGCTCGTCAAGCCAATGCCGACGTTTTTTGTACTGATGTAGGGGTTGCTTTTCCTATCGAAGCAACAGGAAATATCATTCAAAAACGAGTAGCCAATGGAACAAAAAATATGGCTAAAGGTCCTGCTATGTCCCGCCAAGAAGCACTGCAGGCTCTGCTGGCCGGTGCCGAAGTTGCCCAAGAAAAAATCCAGGCAGGATATAATCTTTTTGCCACCGGCGACCTGGGTATCGGCAATACTACACCTAGCTCCGCTATCGTTTCCCTTTTCACAAATTCTCCCCTGGAAGATGTGGTTGGGAGGGGAACCGGGATTGACGATGCCGGATTAATTAACAAACGCCAAGCAATTCAAAAGGCTATTGATGTTAATCAACCGAATACGGAAGATGCTCTTGATGTACTCTGCAAAGTTGGAGGCTTAGAAATTGCAGCCATTGCCGGTTCTATTCTCCAAGCGGCTGCCAGCCGAGTTCCTATTGTCGTGGATGGTTTTATTTCTACAGCCGGGGCACTGGTTGCAGCCAACCTTGCACCCAAAAGCACCGCTTTTATGATACCATCTCACGGTTCCGTAGAACCTGGCCACTGCAAAGCATTAGCCGGCTTAGGTTTAGAACCTGTACTCAACTTAAATATGAGGCTGGGAGAAGGAACAGGGGCTGCCTTAACCTTCCACTTAGTGGAGGCTGCTCTCCATATTCTTAACGAAATGTCTACCTTTGCTGACGCCGGAGTCAGCGAAAAAAGTTAACCAAAGGCTGTAATCCATAATTACTTAACAAGGGGAGTCGATGAACGTTATGTCAGAATTCACATTCATTACCGGTGGTGCCCGAAGCGGCAAAAGCTCCTTTGCAGAACGTCTTGCCGCCAAGGACAAGCGTCCGGTCATTTACATTGCCACTGCCCAGGTCTGGGACAAGGAAATGGCCATACGTGTCAAAAAACACCAGGAACAGCGTCCTGCCTCATGGCGGCTCATCGAGGAACCCTTGAACATACGAGAAACCTTAACCCTTCTAAAAGATGAGGAGGTCGTCATCCTCCTTGACTGTGTAACACTCTGGCTTACAAATATGCTGTTAGCCGGACAAGCTGATCAAGCCGAAGAAGCTGAACAAGGCTCCCAAATTTACAATCATATTGAGCCAAAGATTTTAGACATCGTTAAAGATGTAGCTCGGCTTGCTCAAGAGATTAAACCTAAGGTTATTTTCGTCAGCAACGAAGTGGGACAAGGAATTGTCCCGGAAAACCCTTTGGCCCGTGCCTACCGGGATTTAGCCGGACGGAGCAATCAGATCCTTGCCCGCTGTGCAGAGAATGTGTATATGGTAATTGCAGGTTTTCCCATCGATGTAAAATCCTCCGGTGAGAAGTTATTAGCTTCTCTGCTTAAGGAGTGATAGAATGCGCGGATTTCTGATTGCTATAACTTTTTTTACGCGAATTCCCTTACCGGTTCCCAAAGACATAACAAGCGAAGAATTCACCCAAAGCTACCGCTATTACCCTCTTGTAGGATTAGTCATAGGCTTGCTTCTCTGGCTCCTGGCCAAAGCCCTTACCCCCTATTATCCGCCTTTAGTTTTGGGAGCTCTTCTTTTGGGAGCCGAGTTAATGCTCACAGGTGGAATTCATCTCGATGGCTTCATGGACAGCATGGACGGTTTATTATCTGCCCGAACCCCGGAAAGAATATTAGAGATCATGAAGGACAGCCGAGTGGGAGCTCATGCTTCAATGGCATTATCCGGCCTGCTGATTTTGAAGTTTGCTTTATTGGCCAGCCTCACTCCTTTGTCCTTAACCCTGCTCATTGTCATGCCTATGCTCTCACGCTGGGTTTTTCAAATTGGGGTTATCGGCTTCCCCTACGCCCGCTCCCAAGGACTTGGAAAAGGATTTCATGAAGCATCCCAGTGGATTATTTTTATCATCAGCGGCGTAATTCTCTGCGGAATTTCATATTATCTCCTCGGCTTAGCCGGCCCCCTTGCTTTAGGTGTTACTGCACTCCTGATAACCATTATGTCCTACAGAATTTCTGCCCTTTTAGGGGGCTTAACGGGTGACTTGTATGGTGCTTTTATTGAACTCTCAGAAGTAATATGCTTATTAGTGGCATTTCCCTTTCTTCACTAAATCTATTGCAATCCAGGCTTATAATTAAGTGCATACTCGGGAATATTAGTAAAAAACTGCGGTTCTCCGCAGTTTTTTTACTATCCAGGGCAGCTTGGCCCACAGGAGTGAATCCATCGCATGGAGGGGCGGTGCAGCCCTCAAAGCTTGCATCAAAATAAATAACTTGCAGCTGCATTGGTCATATTAACTAAAAGACTAAAGAAAGGGATGGGGGTAGTGCTTAGTTTCCTATTAAGTAAATATAAACTGTTGAAATTACTAAATCAGAGTAATGCATCAACCCCCAAGGAACAAAGTTCAGCTCCAAATACTCCATCTAATCTTACTTCAAGTCTTAAAACCAACCTGAAAATCATCCGAGAGTTCATTGGGAAAAACTATGATATTGTCATACGTGAATTTGCCCTTGCTGAATACGGTCAAATAGATGCAGCCCTAATTTACCTTACAGGCATGACCAATCCAACCATCATTAATGAAAGCATTCTTAAACCTTTAATGCTGGAGTCCTGTCTGAAAGAAAAAAAAACCTCATTGAAGCCGGATCTTATTGACATTATTAAAACAACCTTGCTTACAGCCGGAGAGGTGGATCAATCCAATTCCATTGAGGATATTCTCGATTGTTGTCTGTCAGGCCAAACTATTATGTTAGTCAATGGCTGCTCAGATGCTTTAATGATCATGACAGCGGACTGGAAATCCCGCAATGTTTCAGATCCCAAAACTGAATCAGTCGTCCGTGGACCTCGGGAAGGTTTTGTGGAAAATCTCCTGACGAATACTACCTTACTAAGGCGTAAAATCAGAAATCCGGACTTAGTTTTAGAATCAATGCGAATCGGTCAGAGGACAAAGACAAAAATATGTATTGCTTATATCAAAGAACTTGCCAATCCTTTGCTCATTGAGGAAATTAAGCGCAGGCTCAATGACATTAAAACCGACTCAATTTTAGAATCCGGCTTGATTGAGCAATATATTGAAGATGCGCCCTTTTCTATTTTTGCAACCATCTCCAATACTGAGAAACCGGATGCGGCAGCTGCAAAGATTCTGGAAGGAAGGGCAGCCATACTGGTTGACGGTACTCCCTTTGTTTTGACAGTCCCCATGGTGATGCTGGAAAGCTTTCAAAGTGCTGAAGATTATTATTCCCGCCCATACTTTGCAAGCTTTATCCGAATGCTCCGCTTTCTTGCCTATGCACTGAGCATCCTGGCCCCTGCTACTTATGTGGCCTTAACCACCTTCCACCAAGAGCTGATTCCGACCCCGCTCTTATTTAGTATGGCTGCAGCTCAGGAAGGAGTGCCCTTCCCTGCTGTAGTAGAAGCTATAGGCATGGGAGTTGTCTTTGAAATTTTAAGGGAGGCAGGGGTAAGATTGCCGAGACCTGTTGGCCAAGCCGTTAGCATCGTAGGTGCTCTGGTCATCGGTCAATCCGCAGTAACTGCCGGACTGATAGGTGCCCCGATGGTTATTGTCGTAGCTCTGACAGCTGTCGCTAGTTTTGTCGTACCGGCTCAGACGGATTCCGGGGGTGTACTGCGCATAATTTTTGTAACCCTGGCAGGTTTTTCAGGTGGTTTTGGTATCATCATCGGCTTAATCGGTCTCTTCATTCATCTGGCATCATTAAGATCCTTTGGAACTCCCTATTTGTCTCCCATAGCCCCCCTAAGTACCATGGACCTGAAAGATGCCTTTATAAGAGCGCCCATATGGACAATGATCACTAGACCCAAGTTGATCGGTTGGCAGGATCCGAAGCGTAAAGAATTTCGCCTAAAGCCGGAACCTCCTCCCCCGCAGGAAGATAAACAATCTAAATGAATTTGTCTAGATAGGGGTTATCCATGAAAAGCTGCTATAAAAACATCGTTATGATACTAATGATTATAACTCTGATAATAAGCATGACCGGTTGTTGGAATCGCCGCGAACTGCCAAGCTTAGCCATCGTCCTTGGTCTCGGTCTGGATAAAGGGGAAGGCAAGGATAAACTTGATTTAACAACACAAATTGTTAAAACCGCAGAATTAAAAACAAGCAGCCCTGAGGAAGGGGGCTCCGGAGGCGGAAGTAACGGTGCCGGCGCCTATTGGAATGTCAAAAACTCGGGGGATAGTGTTTTTAAAATTATAAGAGATTATACTCATAAATCCAGCCGAAAGTTGTATTGGCCTCATAATCAAGTTCTTATTTTCGGCCGTTCTTTAGCTGAAGAGGGAATTTCCGAATACCTGGATTTCTTTCAGCGAGATCAGGAAGCCCGCTCAGAAGTATTCATTTTAGTCGCCGAAGATAAAGCAGGGGATATATTTGATGTCAAGCCAAAGTTGGAGAAAGTCCCTTCTATTAATATATCCGACCTCATAGATGCCCAGGCTGCAACTTCTCAATCCAGCATTACCAGGCTCTATCAATTCGTCATTCGCTTAATGAGCAAGACAACTGCTCCCATTGCTCCGATTATCAGAATCGAAGGCCAAGGGGATAACCGGGTCTTAGTTGTCTCTGGGACAGCCATATTTAAAGACGATAAAATGATCGGAGAAATGGACAAAAAGGAAACTCGTGGATTACTATGGGTGATCGACAAAGTAAAGAGCGGGATTATCGACATTAATTGCCCGGACAGTGAGGATAAAGTCAGCTTGGAAATCATTCGGTCCAAGGGAAAGATCACTTCAAAAATCACTGATGACAAGCCTCATATAACCGTGGAGATCAAAGAAGAAGGAAATATCGGCAGTCAAGCTTGTGCTGAGAACTTAGCATCCCCGGATGCTGTTGAACGATTAGAAGAACAAGAGTCGGAAGCCATTAAGGAAGAGATTGAAGCCACTCTGGATAAAGCTAAGAAACTAAATGCGGATATTTTTGGTTTTGGAGATATCCTTCATCAAAGACATCCAAAGGAATGGCAGGAAATGAAAGATGACTGGGATGACATATTTCCGAATCTAGATGTAGAAATTCTTGTCGAAGCTAAAATTCGTCGTTCCGGCTCCCTAGAACAACCTGCAGCCCCGGAAAAAAAGGAGTAATTGCCCGTCATGAAACTTGAAAAAGGAGAAATCTCCAGTTCCCAACTGATGTTTTTGGTAGGCTGTTTTATCCAAGGCAGCCTCTTATCGTCTTTGTCCTATGCCTACCCTATTGCTAAACATGATACCTGGCTGGCAGTAATAGCTGCACTTATCCTTGGCCTTCTTTTTGCTTTTATTTATCTTGCCATCGCCAATCAATTTCCGGGCCAGAATATCATCCAAATCAACGATCTGGTTTTCGGACCCTATCTGGGAAAATTCGTTTCTTTACATTATGTCTATTTATTCTTATCATCCTTATCCATTTACCTTTGGTATATCGGAGATTTTGTCCTAACCTACGTTATGCCTGAAACTCCGGTCATCCTAATCATGATCATGTTTATCTTTATCTGTGCTTGGGCAGTCCGCCTGGGAATAGAGGTTATTGCTCGTGTAAGTATCCTGTTCTTTTTTATAACATACTTGATTATAACCGTTACGGTTGGGCTTTTATTAAAGGACATGAAATTTACCAATCTCTTGCCAATCTTTGAACTGCCATTAAGAGATTTCATTCATAGTACCCATATCATATTACACTATTCATTTAGTACCGTGATGATCTTTCTGATGGTGATTCCTTCAATGAATAAACCGAAAGAGGCCAAAAAATCCGTTCTTCTAGGAATGATTTTCGGAGGAATGTTTATGATAATGGGTGCAGTACGAGATATTGCTACCTTAG
Source organism: Desulfosporosinus orientis DSM 765 (assembly GCF_000235605.1). Classification (GTDB taxonomy): domain Bacteria; phylum Bacillota; class Desulfitobacteriia; order Desulfitobacteriales; family Desulfitobacteriaceae; genus Desulfosporosinus; species Desulfosporosinus orientis. The sequence continues at coordinate 1,501,220 of NC_016584.1, read as the reverse complement.
GCCCTCTATGCGGGGTGATGACAACACCTTCTCTGGAAGCAGTCCGCATAATTAGTATAGCAAAAATCCTTACTCGTTTAGAAGTTCTCGTAGCAATGGGGCAAATCTTTTTGTTGTTTATCATTGCCAGCCTTTTTTATTATACATCGGCAGTAAGTATTGCCCAATTAACCAAACTACGCACTTATGTTCCACTCGTTTTTCCTCTTGGAATCATCAGTGTCACTCAAGCGCTAACGTCCTATGAGTCACGAATGCAGTTATCCTATATGTCAATACATATTACTCCTATGTACAGCCTGCTGTTCTATTTAGTCATTCCTCTCACAACACTTATAGTAGCAAAACTGCGTCATCTTCCAAAATAACTTAGGGGGGCACTAGGAGATTTATGATGGTTATTTTGTTGATTTTTTTATTCTCAATAATTATTCTCATTGAAGTCCCAGGTTTGATTCAACAAAAGTACTGGCGGGAATTAGTGGTTTTTTCCCTCCTTTTATCCTTTGGCTTCCTATTCTCCCTTTTGCATACCATAGGAGTGCCGCTTCCCAGCACCGCTAAGATAATAGCATACCTTGTGCGGGATGTTCTGCACTTAAATTATCAGTGAACCCTTAAGACACGGCTGATGCCAAGTCTACGAGACTCATACGATTGCCGGTTGCACCGATACACTTTAGAAAAGTAAAACAAATATCAGAGACGGATTTAAATTATAACTATTCCTATTATTCTGTTATTATCATCTATCAATAAATGTACAATGAGGGGCTTTTAGAGTAAACTATAGATAATTCACTTCAGTATTTTCTTATTTTAAGAAAGGGGTGACCAAACTGACCGATGTGATCCTTACGTTTTATCTCTACGCTTTTGCAGGCTGGATCATGGAAACCATATACCGTTCCAGTTTACAACGCAGAATGGTAAACCCTGGATTTCTGAGCGGGCCCTTTCTTCCCATCTACGGTTTTTTCGCCGCCTTTGTCATTTGGAGCTCTAGCTTTATTGACGACGTTTCATGGTTTGTGCTATTTCTATGGTTTATCTTTTTAAGCACTTTGCTGGAGTACATCGCCGGCTGGTTTTTCGAACGTTTCTTTCATTTACAGCTTTGGGACTATCACGCCACTCCTTTTAATCTTCACGGGAGGATTGCACTTCCCTTCAGCTTGCTTTGGGGGATATTAGGGCTAATTTTTTATAATGTCATAAACCCCTGGGTTCAAATTTATATGCAGCAGATTCCCCCCACGCTCCGCTCGGCCCTGGCTCTTGTTATATCTGCTTATGCCCTTTGGGATATAATACATTCAACCCTGCTGCTCCGCCGCTTAGAACACTTTGTAAACATCTTCCAGGATCGATATGAACGCTTGGAGCTTCTCTCATTTCATATAGCTTGTTCTCCATTTTACCGTCTCTTGCATACCTATCCTAAAATGCGTCATACTTTGCACGAAAAAATGGCCTTACTGTACGCCAAACAGGAAGCCCTAGAACAATTTATTAGACTACAGAAACAACGATTTAATCATTCTGATGGAAAAGATTCTCACTCTCTTGACTAAGAAGGTGAAACTAGTGGATTTATCCGATTATATTGAGGACATTTTAAATCATGAAGAATACCGGCAGTTGGCCTTATTTACTCATCACAAACCCTTTACAACTCTGGAACACTCTCTCCGTGTTGCTCAGATAGCTTATGACTGGTCCGTGCGCTTGGAAAAGAAGGTTAACCTGGATACTATTGCAGTTACTCGCGGCGCCCTTCTTCATGACTTTTTTCTATATGATTGGCATAAGATGAGACCGGACGGATCACGTTGGCATGGTTTTCGCCATCCTCGCATTGCCTGCCAAAATGCCGAACGTTGTTTTAAGTTAAGCGAAAAAGAAAAAGACATTATTTTAAGTCATATGTGGCCTCTCACGCTCCGGCCGCCTCGCTGCCGTGAAGCATTTATTGTCATATTGGCTGATAAAGTTGCTTCCCTTCAAGAATTTCGCTTTAAGTTTAAACGCCATCTTCCCTCTTCTGAACGTTATACATCCCTTCGCCTGAAAAAACCAAACTAACATGTAATCAAAGTTCGATTAGTATAGAAATAAGGAAAGAGCATGCCCGAGAACATGCCCTTTCCTCTAAGGAAGATAGTATTGAATAAAAGAACGTTTTCCCTAATAACTTGGCTGCTATCACTTAGTTTAATAGTTTTACTTTATCCCAAACTTCAGGATCCAACTGAAATACAGAACTTAATTACCCAATGGAAATGGCTGAGTGTTTGTATCGACTTATCAATTTTAACCCTTTTAGCTCTTTTTCCCATTATACCATTTGTCCTGATGGCCGGAATTAATACCCTTATTTTTGGCTGGGTTGGAGGCTTTTTGGTTTCCCTCTGCGGGAGTTTATTAGGCGCCTCATTAGGTTTTTGGCTTGCCCGCACTCTTGGACAAGCATGGGTTCAACCGAAGATTGGTAAACTGGGAAAGTGGGGCACACTCATCGAAAGTAACAGTTTTTCCATTACGTTGATCTCACGGCTTATTCCGATTCTTCCGGCTGCAGCTGTTAACTACGCTGCCGGTTTATCCGCAATGTCCTTTCCAAAATTTCTGGTTGCCTCAATCATCGGCAAAATTCCCATGATTATTTGGGAATCTTGGGCAGGACACGATTTTTGGAATCTATCAGAAAGCCCAAGCCGTTTTTTCTTAGCCTTAGTCATCGGAATTGTCATTTTTGGATTGGCTGGCTTTTTGGGTTATTCTTCTGTTAAAGGGTTTAAAGACACTTCAATGTGAACTAATGCCGGGCAAAAGCTTTAGCAATCATCTGATAACCGGCTATACTGGGGTGTGCATAGTCCCTGCCAATAAACATAGACTCTTTGCCTTTCATCTCAGGATCTAAATCTACAACTGTAAATCCATAACGCCGGGCACACATCATAATCATCCCATTGGCGTTATCAATGATTCTTTGGGCTTGTAAGGAATATCCGGCATAAGGTCCTGCTGGCAAGGGATTATAAATTGTTGCCACTTTAACAGTTGCAGATGGATTAAGAAGTCTGATTTTTTGACCAATCTGCAGCAGAGTTTTATTCATATTCCCTAATATTACCGGCAGCAAGGATGTTTGAACGGGTTGATTCGGACTCCGAATCAGACGAAGCAAATCATTCGAACCAATGGTCAACGTTATTAATGAAGCTTGAGATATACATTTTCGAATCCTGGGATTGGATTTTAATAGATTCAGCAAACCGCTGGTTGTTAAGCCATTGACACCTAAATTTAGCAAACGTAAATCCGGATTATGCCTCATAAGACTATTTGCGTAGATATTTGGAAAGGAAAAAGGATTTCTCACACCATAACCCGCAGTTATTGAATCCCCTAAAGCCAAGTATAACGCCATTTAATCACCACTTTCAATGCACAAAATGGAATCATTATAGGGTATGTTTTCTTTTACCCCTCTGCCACGTCTTAGAGAATAAACCTCTAAATTTTATGAGAAGATAAAGGAAAAGCATTGAATGGTGTGAACTAAATGAGCAAAGTTATAGAACTTATCAAAAAGGGGAATGCCTCTTCCTTGTATGCAGTGCTTGGCAACCTCTTTCTCGTCATCTTTAAGGGAATTGCGGCTTTTTTTAGCGGCAGCGGAGCTATGTTTGCTGAGGCTATGCATACTGCTGCTGATGCAGTTAATCAATTATTTGTATTTATAGGGAGTATTCTAGCGGAACGAAAACCAACCTCGCGGTTTCCCTCAGGCTTCGGACGACTAATTAATGTATTTTGTATGGGAGCTGTTATTGTAATCACTCTCATGGCCTATGAAACCGTTCTGGAAGGCATCGAATTATTTCGACATCCTGCAGCTATTAGCAGCATATGGCTTATTATTCTTAGTCTGGGTATATCAATGAGCATCGATGGATACGTCTTACATAAAGCTATGCGTGAGATTGTCCATGAATCTCGGACAGGAGGAAAAGGCTTTAGGCTGCTTATAACTGCACTTAGAAATGTTAACCGTGCCTCTCCTGCTACGAGGTTGGTCTTTTTTGAAGATCTTGTAGCCACCGCAGGAGCTATTTTAGCCCTTGGTGCTATCCTTATATCTCATTTTACTCCCGTAAAGATTTTGGATGGTATTGCCGCAGTCATCATTGGTATCATGATGGGCGGGGTTGCTTTCCGAGTTGGCTATGACAATATGGTTGGACTCATCGGTGTATCAGCCCCTAAAGAGGTTGAGGAAAAAGTATCCAAGATTATTTTATCCATTCCCGAGGTCACGGACATCAATAAAATGCGCATATTACAAGAAGGACGTTTTTACCATGTTGAAAGCTACATTGAACTGAGCCCCGGCTTATCATTAGCTAAGGCAGATACTATTAAGGTTAAGATTCGTGATCAGTTAATAGCATCTAATGAAGTTACAGATGTTACTCTGGGTATTATTGAGGATAACGGAGTACAAGATTGGCCGGCTAAATACCATTAGGGTTGCAACTAAAAATGTTGAAGCCCTATTTATCTTTAAGTAATCATATAAAAACCGAGATTTGAATCACATTTTTCATACCCAATATTTGTTATCCTTACTTTAAGGAGGGTGACCAAAATGTATAGAATTACTAGAAATGATCTACAAATATTGCTCACTAAGATTGAGGATCTGCGCGATAAATTACACTCGAATGTGAAACAAGGAAAAAGTATACAGGATCCTTTAGTAATTAAGCTGAGCCAGGACCTTGATGAACAACTTAATCTCTATTATCGAATGATAAAAACAATTAGTATTATTTAATTATGATCGTTTTGATATTTTTTCCATCGGCAAATTCCTCTAAAAGCATTTCGGCATCCTTAAGGTATTCCAGAATATCCCCATCCCCACTGAAGGAAAAAATACATATAACAATTTCTTGGGCACTATTTGTTATCATAGCTCTCTCTGAATCACTGGTCGGACTCCCAAAGCTCCCCAAATTATCTTTTAATACCGGCAAATTTTCAATATTAATAAGCTCTTTGCCGATACCTTTATATTGTTCCCCTGGTTTGCCAATCCCTAAAACGACGGGCGAATGTATATTATCCACATTATAGGACCCTACCGGAAATTTTGATTTTAATGATAGTAAATTGTTAATATCGACGATATTATTTATTCGGTACACCCCTTTCCCCTGTAATACCCTCCTGATTAAAGCTTCGGAAGACGTCCTATATTTGCTCGGCACTTTCCCTAACTTTTTATAGGCTTCTCTCCCGGCTATAATTCTTGACTCGGAAACTAAATTTTCCAAAACTTTATCCTGTTTAAGGACATCGCAATAACTTTCAATTTCTTTCCATAAACTATCACTGCTGCCCTGGACGGTAACCTTTGCTTGGATACAACCTAAGACTACTTCAGGGCAAATGTCTTTCAATTCTTGACTGATACTAAAATCTATCATTTAATTTCATTCCTCCAAACCCTCTCAGATTGACATATACTATTATACCTTTTAAATTCGATGAAATACCAACAAAAAACCTCACCAATAAAGGTGAGGGAAAAAATCTAGAACTCATTTTTTAAAATCTGGAAGGTTAACGTGTTTTCTGATACAATGCTGTGAATTAAAAGACGGCTGGTTGTATTATTTTTGAATTTGAAATCAAGACTTGGATAAGCAACCGTAGCATCTCGACCGGGGGGAACATAACTGATGGGCAATGAATGAGGATGCCTTTCGATAATGTCTAAGTTGGCAAGAAGTACTGCATTGTATAAGGTTGAAGATACTTGGCAGACTCCTCCGCCAAGCCCCGGCGTGAAAACATCCCCTTCAATAATCATAGCCTCTTTATAACCGGCATTTGCAGTTCGTTGACCGACACTTTCATTAAAGGAAAACCTTTCTCCAGGGGATAAGAGCTTTCCATCAAGAACTCTTGCGGCAAGTCGAATATTTTCTGTCCGATTAATTAAGGTTGGGTCAAACTTTGTAGTATATTGAGCAATGGGTAAGGGTTCTTTGACCGTTAGATTGAGTTTGACAGCTTTGTTATATCCGTCCACTGCCCCTAAAAAAACATAGGTACCAATCTTACTGGTATCCGCTTTAGGTGGAGTCCACTGAACCGGCACCTCAATGCTCACACTGTTATACAACTTAGCTCGAACCTTTGTCGGCAGAGTGAAGTCTTGTCCTTGAGCAACCGTTACAGCAACATCTGCTATTGAATAGATACTAGTTTCCCCCACAGTCCCTGAAAGCAATTCTTTTGCACTGTTCATCATCTCATCCGATACAACTCCGCTTCCTCCAAATGAAAGGATTTCTGGATTCAAATTATTGGCATAAAGTTCTGTGAAATAATGAGCTGCAGCTTTCGGTAAGGTTCCAAGGGTAGGGTCGATAAATATAATGGGATTACCATCGATAGCCGCAACTGTTGTTCCTGCCAATGCATCAGCAAAACCATACCCTGTGGCCAAATAGACTTTGGATGGATTGGGTGCAAAAGTCTGGGCTAAAAGTACATTGGTATCAAAACGAGATTCTCCCATCAATCGTTGGATATGGGCCTGAGGCAACAGATTTTGAATTTGGGATTGGACATCAAGTGAGATTACACCAATCCCACCCGTAATGTATACCTTCTCTGGTTTTTTCTCCAACAAATAACCTTTTATAACCTCTGGGAGTGCCTCATGAGTGGTCAACAATATTGGCCAGCCATTGCCGGCAGCAAAACTTGAGATACTTAATGCATCAGAATATTGTTCTCCAGAAGAAATCACGACTGTAGATACCGGCATATTATCAAGAACATCTGCAATCCGATACGATGTATCATATCTGTCCAAACCAGCAATTCTAATAATATTCCCGTAGCCCTGGTCATTAAGTTTTTCTTCAAATTCTGTGCCTATAATTCCCTCACCGCCAATGATATAGACCGTACCACTCGAATACAGGTGTTGGTTCACATAATCAAAGGCATCTTTAGATTTTTCAGCGGAAGAATCAACTAATAGAATAGGAGCTTCTTTTGCATAGGCCAGAACACTGGCGGATAAGGCATCAGCAAACTCATTGCCCGTCGCTAAGATTACGTTATTTACCGTTCCCTGATGACTGTACTCAGAAATAGCTTTAGAAGTCTCAAATTTAGTCTGTCCGGCGAGCCGGACTGGGGAGGGTAATTGTTGGGGATGAAGCACCGCATTGGGCTCATCGGCCGCAGCAAAAGTTGGGTTTCCTACTAAAAGACTGCTGCATAAAAACAAAATAGGTATGATTCTCTTCTTGTTCATCAGCTGCTACACTCCTTCAACTTGTCCTTGATAATTATCTCATGCTGAAGAAATGAAGACTGTCGATTCAAGCATTGTCTTTATGCGCTTTTTTGCAATGATTCTGTCCTATTTATGCGAACGGCAAAGATACGAAATGTTTCCTTTAACTTCCTGTATTAACAAATAAAAAAACCGGAAGGGCTCTATGATCATCTTGCCGGTTCAATGATTATGAATCTGTTAAATTTTCAGCCGGTTTACTTTAAATAATAATTACAAAGATCAGAGTTCACAATCCTATTCGAATTAATTAATTAATTACTTTCCTTCAGTACAAAGGGGCTGTTGCACCATGAACTCAGTTCCGGTGCAGCAGCCCTTTGTAATTTCTAAAACATCTCTTTACTCATTCTGTCAATAGCTTCATTTGTAGAATCGTATACCCCCGGAAATGAACTCCAATTTCCTCCTTGCGTTAAACAAGGGATAAAGTATTGTTTTCCACAATTCCTGCAGGCTCTCTCTACTTCTTTGGCAACTATTTCAGGAGTCCAGCCTGGAAAATCCACCACACCACTGTCGATATCACCCATGAAGCTGATTTTGCTGCCATACTTTTTAATGAGTTCCGGTGTATTGTTCGTAGTCATAACTCCTTGCCAGATGTCCACTCCCATTTCAATCATATAGGGAACGAGGTTCGCTGCATAGGAATCACTGTGATGCACAATCAGTTCAACTCCATTGTCTTTGTAAAAGCCATATATCTTCTTATATGCCGGGAGATAGAATTCCTCAAACATTGCGGGAGAAATGAAAGAGGATTTTTGACTCCCCCAATCATCATGATGAAAAATGCAATCTGGATGGATATGATCAATTAATGCTTTTGCATAAGCTAACTCACGTTCAGTCAGGTACTCAATAAGTTCATGCATTGCTTCCGGCTCTTCATATAAGGCCATTAATGCATCTTCCATACTCATAAGATGATGGGTCATTTCGAAAACACCGGGGGCTACAAACACTGTTACAAATTCCTCGTTGCGATCAACTGCACTTGCATGAGCCTCCGCAGCAGCCCAAGCTTCTTTCTCAACCGGAATTGCAGGCGCTTTGACATACTTTTTCCATTCTGATATATCCTTTAATACTTTGTGTTCATCGTCATGTACCGGAAAGCCGCCGATTTGACCTTCCGGCCATTTAAATGTGATGCCCCAGCCATTTTTAATGGTTTGACCCGGTTGAGGAAACGGTTCGCTAGGAACTTCCATGATAAAATGCATAAATTCATATTGCTTTACAAATCGGTCAGGATTTCCGCCTTTCATGGTTTCCAGTAAATTTTGTCTTTTTGTTAACATATCGTTCCCTCCTTGATCTATAGTCATTTGATTATCGTTCACTAGCCAATTCTGCAGCTTTCACAGCTGCACTTCCCGCATCAGGTGCAAAGGCATCTGCGCCGATTGAAGCTGCGAATTCTTCTGAGACAGGCGCACCGCCGACCATAACCTTGAAACCAGACAAACCGCAGGATTTCAGAGTTTGAACAGTCTCCATCATTTTCGGCATGGTTGTTGTAAGAAGCCCTGAACAGGCTACAATTCTTACGTCCTTATTGTTTCTGACGGCCTCAACAAATTTGTCTGCTGTTACATCAACGCCAAGATCAACCATATCAAATCCGGCACTGCCAATCATCATTGAAACAAGGTTTTTGCCAATATCATGCAGGTCTCCTTCAACTGTGCCGATAACACATGTCCCTAACGACGTTATTTTCTGGCCTTCGAAGAGTGGTTTGAGTACATCGACACCCTTGGACATAGCTTTTGCTGCCATCAACATTTCGGGTACAAAAATCTCCCCTGAGGAAAATTTGTCACCAATAATACGCATGGATTCAACCATTCCGTCAAGTATATCTTTGGCCGAGTTCCCCTCATTTATTGCTTCCTGTACCAAACCCGGAACCAGTTTAGCCTTTCCGGCTTCTACCATACTTTTTACTTCTTCAATTTTTGACATCACTTGTTCCTCCTTATGATTTGTTTTCTTTTGTTAACACCGGAGAATGTTATTGCCCAGGTGATTGAACAGCAGGGTCAATTGGCAGGGATGGCTTTTTCATGGCAAACAATATGACAAAGAACACTAAAATTGCTAAATATCCTCCAGTTCCAAAATAGTATTGAAATCTTAACGTCGTGACGTGAAGAGGTTCCATAATGGCTGCATAAAAGTATCCGGAAAGAAATCCACCCAAATTCATTCCGGATACAATTATGGACATGGCCATGGGAGTCTGGCTGGGATGTACAGATGCACCGGCAAGCATGTAAATCGAAGACATACCTAGCGTCAAGCCAATACCTAAACAAGCTTCACCAATAATGAACAAGATAACACTTTGACTAAACGAAAAAATTATTTGTGAGACTATAAAAAACACAAGTCCTATGTTGAGAGTCTGCCTTCCTGTTTTTTGAAACACCTTGCCAAACACTGCTCCGGCTGCCATCCCTCCTACCGTCATGAACATTAAGACTACACCGGCAACTGCAGCATTGGCTTTGATGGTCAAAAGTACAGAAGACATATTGGTTAAAGAGGGATAGTCAAAAATCGTAATGATACCAAATAATAAACCCCAACCAAAAACTGAAATGGGCATTTTCAGTTTGACCTTTTCCGCACCTGCCACCCCAGCAGATAGTTCTGCTTTTGGCGGCTCAGGAAGAAAAATTAAAACAATAATAAATGTAATAATTCCTAAAGCATGCGCTAGAAAACTGTAATTCCAGTTTACAGAAGCAAGTAGACCGCCCAGTAACTGGAGCACAATGCCTCCGATGTTCATTACAACCCCGTTTATTCCCATGACACTTGCCTGTTTATGAGAGGGCACGAGATTAAATATTAAGGCACTGTTAAGGGGCATGATAAGTCCCAACCCTAGTCCAAAAAGACCTCTGGCTAACAATATTTGAGTGAAATCATTAAGAAAATAAGGAATTGCTCCGGCGATGCTGAACACAAATGTTGCAAAGAGAACTAATGTCCTATATCTAACAGATTTTCCGGCAACACTTCCTCCAATAATCGATACCGGTATCGATATTAGAGCAGGAATCGTGGATACCAGCAATAAAGTGCTGAAACTTACCTTTGGAAAAGCGCCTCCTATAGTTGCTATAGCAGGGGTAATGGTTCCAATGCCCATCGCAAGAAAACCAAATGAGAATATGGCCAATAATACTAAAGACTGCCTTTTATCACTCATAATATCTTCCTTTCCATATCATAGTTGTTATCCCAAGATCCTTGATTCCTAATTGTTTTAGCCTCTTTGCTTTATATCATTTCCTTTAAGCCATCCAATTCCCCCTTTCTTTGGCAGAAGACTATCCCTACCATTTTTAATATTTGTATATACATCTGTATGTATATATGTTAGTATATTCATAATAATATGAAAAAAAAATATGTCAAGCCTTTCTTTTTGTATTATTAGTCATTCTGAGGTCCCATAAAACCTGTTTTATACTTTCGAAAGTTAGGAATAAAAAAAAGCCTATCACCGTTTAGACAATAAGCTTGTATTCTCTATTTACTTATTATTTCTTGAGGCATCAAGTCACTATAGATCCTTGAATCGCACCCGAAAGTCGTTTAATAACTCCTCAAACTCAGGAAATCCCTCATTTTGAAGCATCCGTCCATAGTTCGCATGTTTTGCATTTGTATCCACAACTGTATTCCAAAAGTACTGAATCATCCCTTGGGCATCTCGTTGTTTCATTCGTAAACGCAATCCCCGCGTCGCTGATTTAAACCGCTCTGTAGTGGATGGCGATTGCAAAATTGGGTTAAACAACTTAGCTTCCAGAAAATCGAGAATCTCTTGCTCTTTAATCATACCGCCCCTCCTAGTCACTCTTACTTTCGTAAAAAATACTCTTTGCTAAAGACTATGAGACAAGGTGGCGGTCTATGATATTCATCGGAGCTATAGTTCCATAAGATTCAAATATTCAAAGGAGATTATTAATCTAAGTATCAAAATAAACAGGGTCAGCTTATTTCCTGAACCCTGTTTATCATAAACTTTCCTAATTTGAAAAGAATTTAATAATTTTCCTTCCTCACTTCAAAATAGCTTTGTGGATGTGCACAAACCGGGCAAATCTCAGGTGCCTTTTTGCCCATAACAAGGTGTCCGCAGTTTCGGCATTCCCAGATGCTTTCTTCTGCTTTTTCAAATACCCTTTGCATTTCTATATTGTTCAAGAGGGCACGATATCTTTCTTCGTGAGCCTTTTCAATTTTAGCAACCATTCTAAACTGTGCTGCGAGAGCAGTAAAGCCTTCTTCCTCTGCATCCTTGGCAAAGCCCTCATACATATCAGTCCACTCGTAGTTTTCGCCTTCAGCAGCATGAAGCAAATTAGCCGCCGTATTTCCAAGTTCACCAAGAGCTTTAAACCACAATTTTGCGTGTTCTTTTTCGTTATTGGCAGTTGCCTCAAATAATGCAGCGATTTGCTCATAACCTTCTTTCTTAGCAACTGAAGCAAAATATGTGTATTTATTTCTTGCCTGGGACTCGCCTGCAAATGCTGCTGCTAAATTTTTCTCTGTTTTTGTTCCTTTGATGTTCATTTTATTCTCTCCTTTATTTTCTTTTTTGAATTAAAGATATTAAGCGCTTCAATAGCTTTTTGACCCAGCAAACTCCTTACCTCATTACTCTGAATTTTACAATGGCTTCAGATAATTGGAGTAACTGCATTATCCGATGATCTAGCTATGTCAGCAGCAATACTTTCCTGCTCAACTTTACTTTTAATAATCAGCAAGCTGATAAATCAAGTTGCTTCCGTTAAGTGCTGTTTTTCACATCCCTTTGCAAGGTTGGAACCTAAAGCACTGAGTTCCCCTGCCGTAAGTTCTCTTTTTAACCCTTAAGTTCCAGCCGCAATATAGAAATGATACTTATACAACAGATAATTAATAATCATTTCTATTTGAGTATATATTTAACATAATCAGTCTGTCAAGCACTATTTCTAATTATACCCTAACTTCACTTTAGAAACTGCCTATTTCTTATGATCATTCGATTCTCTAGTGAATAATGATAGCTGCTGCACTAAACAGAATTGTAGTGATTGCAGCAGCCACTAAAGCTGGTTTCAACTTCCGCTGCGCATATTCCAGCACCGGTAAATCAAGGATAGTACATAGCGTAACCGTGTTGTCACTCAAGGGGGAAGCAAATGCACCGAATGTCCCACTGGAAAATACTGCACCAATAACTAATTGAATATTAGCACCTGATTGGTGGGCCAGAGTTACCCCTAAAGGCATAAGCAAACCCCATGTGCCCCAAGATGAGCCAATAAAATAGGAGATTATTCCTCCCAATAGAAACATTGCAGGAGCAATGAAAGTATGCGGGATCCAATTAACGACATGGGAAGCGATATACTTAGAAAACCCTAAATCTTCTGAAACCGCTGACAGAGCCCAAACCAAAGCTAACATAATAATTACAGATACGAGTTCATTCCCTCCTTTAATAAAATGCGTAACTATTTTCGCCATACTAAATTTCTGAACTAAATAAAATACAATTGAAAGAATAAGGGTAATGAAGACAGCTTCAAGCATAACCCCTAGGGCATCGGCCTTGAGAAATGCTTCGAATATATTGCTTGCCTGAGATCGTCCATCCCACCAGCTCAAAAAAATAGTTCCAACTAAAACAGTAGTGAGAGGCAGGATTAAGTTCCAAGGCTTAGTGGGTGTCTCCTTTTCAAACGCCCGGTGACATTCCTCTAAACCTTCTTCACCTTGTTGTTCATTAGGATCAGAGAGTTGATTTACACTTGATTTAGATTTCTCTTTTTCATCCACTTTAGAAATATCCCCACCAAAAGCATGAAAGAAACTGTAATAAATACCTATGGCTAAAATAACAAAGGAAAAAAAGTTGAAAGGAATACTCCTTACATAAACAGTATACGGGGCATCCTTAATACCTTCATGCTGAAGAGCTGTCCCTGTTATTGACACCATGTAACCAACAAAAGCAGTAGCTACCGGAATCAGCGCGACTACAGGATTTGAAGTAGCTTCAATAACAAAACCTATCTCCTGCTTAGTCATTTTTAGTCTTTGCCTTAACGCTTTCATAATCGGCGCTATTGTCACAATCCGAAAATCAGGATCAGAGAAAGTTCCAATTGTTGATATCCATGTTAACAACATCGCTGATCCCTTGGTTTTAACTTTATGCCCTACTAGGTGGACAAAGCCTTTAATACCTCCAGTCATTTTAGTCAAGCTAATTAAGCCCGCAAAAACATAGAGAAAAACGATGATTCGAATGTTGTTTGTTTTAACAATATTGTCCAGGATATAACCAATTAAGGTTTTTATGCCACCTAAAAAATCTGGCTGCTTCAAGTAGCAGCCCAAAATTAGCCCCGCGAAAAGCCCAGGTTGAACCTGTCTTGTTACAATTGATATTGGAATAACAATAAGAAATGGCAGTAATGCAATCCAAGAACTTCCCATATCAGCACATCCTTTGCGTAAGTAGATATATTTCTTATCATTTACAAATTTAACAGAATTATGTCCAATAAAAAAAAGAGAGTTGCTGAGAACCCTCTTATAAAACCATCCTCTTAATTTTTATTTACTAATTTTAGGCAATTATACTAACCTTAAAGCTCTTTGCAGCAAGCCGGTTTTCTTCTGCACTTATTTGATGACGACAAGGAGTTCGCCGGCCTTGACTTGCTGCCCTTCTTTGATATTCACCGAGCTGACAGTCCCGGCAACAGAACTGGTTATCCTTGTTTCCATTTTCATGGCTTCGACAATCGCCAGCAGCTGATCCTCAGTTACCTCGTCTCCTTCTTTAACCTTCAAGGACACAACAGTCCCCGGAATTGGAGACCCAATTTCATTCTTATTATCAGGATCCGCCATTTCTGTTATACCATATTCTCCCGACTGGCCAAGAAGGTTAACATTGCTCCAGTTCTTGTCTTTGACTTTAATTTCCCGTCTATTTCTGTTGACTTCAAATACCAGGGTTCTGTTTCCTTCCAGATCCGGCTTCCCCATAGAGCGAAGTTTAATCATTAAACTTCTTCCTTCTGCGACCGCTGCTTCAATAATTTCTCCTTCGGAAAGTCCATGGAAGAAGACGTCGCTTCCAAGTCTGCTCAAGTCTCCGTATTCTGCGATAAATTTCAAAAATCCTTCATACACTTCAGGATAAAGGGCATAGCTTAGAACATCCTTCTTAGTTGGTTCAAATTCAAATTTATCCTTCAAATGCTTGGCAATATTATCAAAATCCTCATCGGACAGCAGTTCACCCGGGCGCTTGGTAATCGGTTTTTCCCCTTTCAGTACCAGCTTCTGGAGTTTCTCCGGGAATCCTCCCATCGGCTGGCCTATCATACCCATGAAATACGCTACGACGGAATCAGGAAAGGCCATCTTCTCCGCTTTCTCATAGATATTCTCCGAGGTAAGGTGATTCTGAACCATAAATATTGCAAAATCACCTACAACTTTCGAAGAAGGGGTGACTTTCACGATATCCCCAAACATCTCGTTAACAGTCTTATACATTTCTTTGATCTCGGTGAACTTATGACCAAGACCAAAGCTTTCCACCTGAGGTTTAAGGTTGGAGTACTGCCCTCCGGGAATTTCATACTTATAGATTTCGGCAGATCCCGATTTCAAGCCGGACTCATACTTGCCATATACCGGTCGGACCGCTTCCCAGTAGTCAGATATCTTTTGGAGTCCTTTCAGATCAATGCCCGGATCCCTTTCCGTATTTTTCAGAGCGGCAACAATCGAATTCATGGCCGGTTGGCTCGTCAATCCCGACATGCTGTTGAAAGCAGTGTCCACAATATCTACTCCCGCTTCTACAGCCATAAGAACTGTTGCTCCCCCGTTACCTGTAGTATCGTGGGTATGAAGATGGATTGGTATTCCAATCTCGTCTTTCAAGGCACTGATTAGTTTGTATGCTGCATGCGGTTTCAGGAGTGCCGACATATCTTTAATGCCTAAAATATGGGCTCCCGTTTTTTCAATCTCTTTCGCAAGCTTAATATAGTAATTCAAGTTATATTTTTCCTTGCTGCTGTCAAGGATATCTCCGGTATAGCAGATGCAGGCCTCAGCGATCTTCCCGCTCTTTATGACTTGATCAATCGAAATTTCCATACCCCTCAGTTCGTTTAGGGAATCAAAAATTCTGAAAACATCAATACCCGAGACGGCTGATTCTTTTATGAATTCTCGGATGACATTGTCCGGATAGTTCTTATAGCCTACTCCATTCGCTCCTCTTATGAGCATCTGGAAGAGGATGTTGGGAACTCTTTTCCGCAGTTCCTCCAGCCTTTCCCACGGAGACTCTTTAAGGAACCTGTAAGCTACGTCAAAGGTCGCGCCCCCCCACATTTCAAGGGAAAAGAAATCCTTGCCGTAGACCGAAGTCGCCTCGGCGATCTTGATCATGTCCTTGGTTCTGATCCTTGTTGCCATCAGAGACTGATGAGCGTCCCGCATGGTCGTGTCTGTTAGCAGAACCTTCTGCTGATCTTTTATCCAATTGACAAGACCATCAGCACCGTACGTATCAAGGATCTGTTTAGTTCCGCTCAAATCCCTCGGACTAATGCCGTCGATTTTGGGCACTTTTGGGACATCATATTGCATTTTTATCCCCATCGTCTCGTTGACTACGACATTGCCGAGAAATTTTAGAATCCTGCTTTCATCATCACTTTTATGGTTGAGGGAGATCAGATCAGGGTTTTCTTCGATGAAACCGGTATGGCATTCTCCCTTTAGAAATTGTGGATGATTAAGAACATTGATCAGAAATCCTATGTTCGTCTTAACTCCAGTGATTTGTGTTTCGGTGATAGCTCGAATGGATTTTTTAATGACATCCTGAAAACTCCTGGACCAAGAGATATTCTTGACGAGAAGGCTGTCATAATAGGGACTGATTTCAGCTCCAGTAAATCCGTTGCCGCCGTCTAACCTAATCCCAAATCCTGAACCGGTCCTGTATGATTCAATTTTTCCTGTGTCCGGAGCGAAATTATTCGAAGGATCTTCCGTCGTGATTCGGCATTGAATGGAATAGCCATTGAGAATTATGTCCTCTTGTGAGTTTATTCCAATCT
Organism: Desulfosporosinus orientis DSM 765; assembly: GCF_000235605.1. Lineage (GTDB taxonomy): Bacteria > Bacillota > Desulfitobacteriia > Desulfitobacteriales > Desulfitobacteriaceae > Desulfosporosinus > Desulfosporosinus orientis. The sequence continues at coordinate 1,484,639 of NC_016584.1, read as the reverse complement.
CTGGAGAATCCAGAGCATATCCTTGGGCAATTTGGATCTGAGCCTGGACAATATCTATACCTGTGACCATCTCAGTAACAGTATGCTCAACCTGAATTCGGGGATTCATTTCTATGAAATAGTAATTTCCCTGGTTATCTACCAGAAATTCAAGGGTACCCGCGCTCCTATAGTTTACGGCCCTTGCAATCTTAAGAGCATCCTGATAAATATTGTTTCTAATTTCCTGGGGAATTGAGAAGGCAGGTGTAAATTCTACCACCTTCTGGTGTCTTCTCTGAATTGAACAATCCCGTTCAAACATATGGACTATGTTGCCGTACTTGTCCCCGAGAACCTGAACTTCGATATGCTTTGGTTTCTCAATGAATTTTTCTATAAAAATATGATCTATTCCGAAGGCTTTTTTTGCCTCATTCTTAGCACTCAAAAAGGCTGATTCCAACTCGCTCTCGTCTCTGACGATCCGCATTCCTCTTCCGCCGCCTCCGGCAGCTGCCTTAAGCATTAGAGGATACCCGCATTCTGCTGCATGTTTCCTTGCTACATTCACTGTCTTAACGTTCTTCTCATAACCAGGGATAATCGGGACTCCCACTTCTTTAGCCACGATCTTTGACTTGATCTTGTCCCCCAACCTCTCCATCATCGCCGCCGTGGGCCCGATGAATTCAATGCCTTCCTGCTCACAGCGCAGAGCAAATTCGGGATTTTCCGACAAGAAGCCATATCCTGGGTGAATAGCATCCACGCCTTTTTTAATTGCCAGGCTGATAATTTCCTCAATGTTCAGATAAGCATCGACAGGACTCCTGTCTTCGCCAATGAGATAAGCCTCATCGGCTTTGCTCCGGAAAAGAGAATATTTATCTTCGTTGGAATATATGGCGACAGTTCTTATGCCCAGCTCATTACAAGCTCTAAATACTCTAATAGCAATTTCGCCTCGATTGGCGACCATCACTCTTTTAAATTTACCCATGATTTCATCCTCCATCGCAGTCATTTCACTCGACCGTTGTCAAATGCTTGGTTCCCGCAACAACGATTTAAGTTGCTAAATATTCCCAGCCCAAATGATTGTATTACTATATAAAACGTCGATGGTGCCAATTTTATCACAATATTCAATTTAAAAATATACCCCTCTATCGGATTATTATGTATACTTGTTGATCCCTTCACGTTCACCATAAATTTGGTCTGTTCTCTCAATTTAGATCATAATGCTAAGCTTGGGCACTCTTGATCAGGCGAGTTATCAACAGACCAGCGTCATTTTTTCTTATATAAAAAAAACACTATAAGCGAAAAAACTGTTAGCATATTTGCAACAGTTTTCATAGCATCTTTATTTCTCCATTGTTTCAACCTTTGCGAACTCAGTCAGCTGCTTAGAAATAGATACGATTTCGTCAGTCGAAGCTGCCATCTCCTCAGCTGCGGCAGCTTGGTTCTCAGACGAAAGGCTTACGATTTTGATTTTTTCACCAATAAACTCAATGGAACTCTTTATTTCTGAAAGTGACCCTGCAACCCTTTCTGCAGATTCCTTACTTAGGTTCGAGAGTTTACCCATTTCTTTTGCTACAACACTGAACCCTCTTCCCGCATCTCCAGCTCTTGCCGCTTCTATGGAAGCGTTCAGGGCTAGAAGGTTAGAATGTTTTGAGATATTTTTAATGTCCAAAATTATGTTGTCGATATCATTAATTTTTTCTTCTGTTTGCGAGCCGAATTCGTCAATTTCCTTGATAAACGTTGATAGGTGCTGGGAACTCGAAGCAACTTCCTCAATACCAGCGTTTAGTTGGTTCATAGATGAAAAGAGTACAGAGGTACTTTCTTCAATTTTTGTCTCTCTTTCAATGCTCTGAGTAACGTTTACTATAGCACAAACCTCTCCATTTTCATCAAGTACGGGTGTAAGAAGTCCCTTAGCAGGAACTCCAAAGTATTTTGCAGGAATTTTCGATAGCATCTGTTTTTTGTTTCTGATTACAAAATCATGATTCTCTGTTTTTTCAATCGGATCTCCAACTTTAACTTTCCTGTCGAGTTTGCCGGGTGCATAAGCCATGACAGTCATTTTTCTGGCATCTATCACAACTACATTGATATCCTCCTGCATAACCTCATTTAAGGCTGGCAAAATCTCGATAAACTTTTTAAGATATTTTTCTTCCATTCAATCCCACTCCAATCAAACCAGCGTAGGACTTAGATAATCTGAGAGCAGAACTTACTCGCTCCTGCTCACCTTCTCAAAGCATCTCCGCTTTAAAATAGTTTTTGTAATAAGATTAACATTAAGGCTTAGCAGTGTACTGTTGTCCAGGCTACAAATCATAGTTTAAATTTTAAGTGAAGTAAATATAAAACCGGCGACCAAGATGCATGGTGCACCTCAAATCGCCGGTCATATGCTTTATAAGTTCTTATTTGGAAGATCAAGAGCACTGTTGACAGCCGTTCCGATTTGAGCCGGCGGTTTCCTTCGCTTAGGGAAAGTCAAGGCGAAGAAAGTCGTTGCCGCTGCCATAAGAATTAAAACCATTATTTTATCAGCTATATAAGCAAAACTCAGGTTCTTTACTGTGAGCAAGCGGAACCCTTCAGCCATCCAAGTATAAGGCATAGTTCGAAGCAGCATATTAATCGCTACCGGAATATGAGTACTTGGCCAAGAATAGCCCGAAGCCACAAAAATAGGAACCGAAATCAGCATGAGATAACGGGTTACCAACAAAGAATTCGGAAAATATACCGAAACGATAAACCCTGCGGAAATAATAATAAGGTCAAAAAGCAAACCCAGCAAAAGGATTAAACCTACCGAACCTTCGATCTTAACGTTTACAAAGCGTGCTGCAATCCACAATAACAATCCATAGTTAAAGAAATTAGCGATAAAATAAGGAAGAGCCTTACCCATGAAGATCTTCCACTGAGGAACTGCCGCGCAAAGAAACTGAAGCCAAGAATTCTCTTCCTTCTCCCGAGTCACTGTCAAGCCAATTCCCAAAAGTCCAATTTGCTGGATGATCATCAGAACCAAACCCATAAAGATGAAGGTAGCATAGCTGAAGGTCGGATTATACCATACCTCCATACTATAGGAAACCATATCCATGACGTTGGTAATTTCTTGCTTCGTCATTCCCAGACCACTTAAGTAAGAAGCCGTATGCTCAGCACTGAAGGTATTGAGCACTTGCTGAAAATACTTGCGGGTATTGAAGCCATAAATTAGATTTGAACCGTCATAGACTGTCAAAATCTGAGTTAGCTGATGCTGCGCCAATTTCTGAGAATAGTCTGCCGGAATGACGACACCTGCTCGAACCAAACCATTTTTCATGCCTGCTTCCAAGTCAGCATAAGTACTCACTTGCGGAATCACCTTGAAATTAGAAGTGTTCTCAAACGCCGAAACAACGGCACGGCTTTCCTGAGAATGATCAAGATCTACAATTCCCAAGGGCACATGCTGCAGGATAGCGGAGACATAGACCATACCAAACATCGAGGCATAAAGAAGCGGAACAATAAATAATATGGCCAAAAGAACCCGCTCCCGAAAAATATGCATAATTTCATAATGAGCAATGTTTAAGATTTGCTTCACATCAATCACCTCTTAAGCGGAAAGTCGCTTACCATTAAACGTAATCCTGCCACACTGTAAAAAAGAACTGCCCTGAGCCCCAAGGCCAATAAATAGTGGCTCATAAATCCCCAACCCGGATTTTTAAAGGTTAAAAAACTTACCCCTTGAAAAAACCAAGTCTGGGGAAAAGCCCAAACAACATGCTGGAGCCACTGAGGCATCGCTTGGAGCGGCCAGGTGAAACCGGAAAGCAAAAACGATGGCAGAGCGACAATCATTCCATAACGTGACGCATTGACAGCATTGGGAGAAAGACTCGACATCATCGTGCCTAAACCATGCAAGGCGAGGATAAAAATTAAGGTAAACAATAGAAAACTCGGCCAGCCGCAGGCAAGAGGAAATTTGAAGACTACAAAAGCCAGAAAATAGACAGGTAAAACAATCAGCAGCAAAATACCAATATGCACAACAGATTTACAGATAAAAAGCTTAAATAATGATATCCCCGAAGTCCTAATCTGATACCAGCTGCGCCGACCATTCTCACCAATTATCGTCATGCACGAAGCCAGAGTACAGCACTGCTGCCAAACGTTTAACGCAAAGGCTAAGACCAGGAAATAAGCGTAATTGACCGTAGGATTAAACCAGGCTTCTTCCGGAAAAGCAATGGACTGATATGCTTCTTGCGCCTGATTTGCTTGAATCCCTTTAGCAATTAAGGTTTGAATCCCAACCTGAGCTCCTAAAGTTCGGGTAACTGTCAGCACAGCACTAGAAGCATTTGTTGCATAAGCCATATTCATCCCATCAATAAATACGGCAATCTTCGTCTGCCGGTGTAAAGCAATATTTTTGCCATAGTTCTCGGGAATTACCACCCCAACAAGGACTTCGCCTCTTTTGATCGCTTCCTCCAACTGACTAAACGAGTCAAAATAGGCAAGGACCTGCAAATTTTGGCTGTTTTTTAGATCCGTAATAACTTGCCGGCTGGCACTGCTGTTATCAAAGTCCACAATGGCCGTCGATATATTTTCAATCCGCTGATAACTATAAACACCAGCAAACAGCAGCAACCCCAACAAAGGTCCGACGAGCAAAATATTGCGCAGACTTTTGTCCCGCCACATGTAAACTAATTCACGCTGCATAATAGCCAGACACTGTCTCATCATAATAATCGACCACTCTGTTCGGCGTAATATTTTTCCAGCCTATTCCACTCTGCCTGAGCTGCTTCCGAATTATAAAGGGTGATCTCCCCCCCCTCCAGCCAAGCTACTTTACTAAAAGACTGCGCGAAGGCAAAACTACTAAAGGTGCTGACACAAGTCCCGCCCTCTGCTAAGAATTGCTCTAACTCCTTCAATATCAGATTACGGGAAAAGAGATCGATATCCTTAATAATTTCATCAAGAATTAATAACTTTGGCTGATTGAGCAAAGCACAAGCCAGAGATACTCGCTGCAAAACACCGATATCCAGAGACGTTACCGGCTTCTTCAAGAACTCCGAAAGTTGAAAACGCTCAATCAGCTCAAGCACTGTGGCTCGAGAGGCATTTTTTAAAGCAGCGATAAAATCGAGATTTTCCAATACTGTCATGTCCCGAAACAAACTGTTCTCCTGAGTAACCAGCCCCAGACTCCCCTTGAACTTCTCAGTTTTTTTGATATTAAACCCCAAAATTTCCACCTGACCCGATTTAAAGCGATCTACTCCCGCTAAAATATGAACTAAGGACGTCTTCCCTGCTCCCCGAGTGCCAAATATGCCCCAACATTCACCAGAATGAACTTCAAAGGAGATTCCCTGAAAGAGCAGCTTGCGGCCTATTTTCTGTTCAAGATTAGCAACCCTAATTACAGGCCCCATAGTTATTTTGCCTCCTCTAGGATCTTAACTTTGGCAGTCATCCCCGTCTTAAGTGCTAAATCTTGATTAGGTATATCAATCTTGACTTGGAAGCTTCGAATATCATGCTCATATTGTTCATTGATCGCTTTTTTGACAGCAAATTCGCCAGCCCCATTAACTAAGACAACCTTGCCCTTAAATACTTTGCCGGGAAAAGCATCCACGCTGATTTCTGCTTCTTGATTCAGATGAACACGTCCTATCTTTGCTTCACTGATGTAAACGTTCACATAAGGGTGGGCCAAATCCGTAATCTCATAAACCGGTGTACCCGCATTTAACATTTCACCTGCCTGAAGGTACTTCTGAGTAATGAACCCGGACATCGGAGAAAGTAAGTGTGTATCACTAAGATACGCATTGGCTTTTTGGACAGCCCCATCGGCTTGCTTAACTACTCCTTGAGCTGCCTGATACTGGGCCTCGGCAATGGTCACATTCGCCCGAGCTGACATAACCTGTTCAAGGGCAGCCTGAGCTTCCTTCAGCTTGCTAAGCGCTAAATTATAGGCATTAGTGGCATCGTCTAGTGTTTTTTGCGGGGCAGAACCATTTCTGACTAAAGCAGTAGCACGATCAAAAGACAGCTTTGCATCTTTAACCCCTATTTCCGCCTGGGCAACCTTTGCTTGGGTCTGAGCTATGGTAGTTTCCACTTGCTGACTCGTCAAAGAAATCGCATCGGCTGCCCGCTGAGCATCTCCTACCGCTGCGTTATACGCTCCCTGAGCGGATATAAGATCAGAGCTTATTTCCTGATCTTCCAAAAAGGCTATTTCCTGACCGGCTTCCACTTTGTTCCCCTCGTCAACAAATATTTTCTCTAATTTGCCGGCAACCTTGAAAGAAGCCATCACATTCGTAGCTTCAATAGTCCCCGTTTCCGAAAGGCTCTGTTCCGCATCGGCTAAAGCAACCTGATGCTGATAGAAATAACGGTTAAAAATAAAAAGACTTAGGATAATAATCCCCATAAAAACGATAAAAGTCACTATTTTCTTTAAGTTGATTTTGGCTAGGGCATCCATTCCCTACTCCTCCTTATTACAAAATATTCCATTAAAAATAAGTGTCAGAATATGCTGCAATCGTGCTTCAAGCATCTCCTCAGAACGCAGATCTTCCTGCCAAAGAGGCTGAACTATCTCACGCCGATTAAAACAGGCCAGACATAAAGCCTGAACACTAAGAATCACCTGGCGAAAGTCCATATCCGGCCGAATATACTTGCGCTTTATCCCATCCTTAATAATGTCCCCGAATTCCAACTCGACCAAATCAAAAAATTGAGGAATCACCTTACCTGCATACCGCCCCCTATTGAGAGCTTCCCAACTAATCAGCCGGACAAAAGGCTCGTTCTCTGCTAAAAAGAAAAAGTAAGCCCTGACTGCCCTAGTTACATTCTCTTTGGGATTATGTCCTAAATTAAAAGCATTCTTGCCTAACGCATAGATTTTGTGGTAATTGTAACGCAAAACTTCCACATAGAGATCTTCTTTGCTGCCATAATAATGATAGAGCATTCTTTTATTGATACCCGCATCCTCAGCAATCTCATCGATCCGTGAACCATCCAGCCCTTTCTCAGCAAAGATTTTCGTCGCAGAATTTAAAATCCGTGCGCGGCTTTCCTCGGAGCGTTGTTCCCGACCATCTCCTTTTTTAGAATTTAATTTTTTAATATTGTCCATAGGAACCCCCCCAAAGTATGTAACCAGTTAGTTACTTAAGCTATATTCTAATGTTTTTGACCTTATTACGTCAAGGAACATATTCCCAAATATCAAATTTTTAATTTATTCAATTTAAATTGGATATTTACGTTCAATCCTTTTGTTAGCTAATTATTTTTCATAAAATTCTTCCTATTTAACGAAATTATCTATAATAGAGATAAAAGTATTAAAATGATCAGCTATTATTCATTAACATCTTATATGAATTTGATTGGCTATTTGGCGTGTGTTGCAGAGTGAGAAAAAAGGCTACAAAAATATCCCATCCGTCATCGAGCCCACGTACGAGGGCATCAATATCGCCACAAACAAGCAAGATCAAAAACCTGGGAAAATTATTTCTAAACGTTTTGCTCTTCGGAGGGCAATGGAATACCAGCTATCATCAGCGGCGCTCTAGTTTGTGTCTCCCACAGTCCTTAAAAAAAGCCAGTTTAGCTGGTTGTGTTTCTGTTACTTGTTTGGCATGTATGTCTCCTGTCAGAAGAATAAACAAGGTAGCAGTTAAGCCAAAGAAAAAGCAAGGCTTTAGCCCTGCTCAGCCTATCTTCCTATCTACTGGGTATTCTTAGTTAAAAGTTCTTGCTTAACATTATAGCTTTGTATTTTAACTCTCAGGAATAGCCGTAAACGTGAGAGGACCTACAACATTGGCCGCTGTTCCCGGCTTTGTCAGTTCTGCTGTGAGGGTATAGGTTACCAGCCCTGATGCGGTAAATCCGCTGTCAACATGGGCTAATGCTGTGACTTTGCGGTAATCGTAGGGACTTTCCCCACTATCCAGAGCGCTGTATATCAAAGTACCGGTATTGGGAGCACCTCGCCAAATCTTAAAGATAATGGGAGTAATTGAGCCAGATGGCACCAACCAACCGATAGCTGCTCGCAAGGAGAATTTAAGGCCTGGGGAGGACTCTGCAGTTATTGCGGCCAATGGCGTATCGGCGGAAGTGATAGGGATACTTACACTGCCGGAAGTGTTTTGGGGCAATGTGAAGAATGAACTAAGCGTCTGGGCAGAACCGGTAATAATCAGTGCTCCCACAATGCTTGCCGTATAACTGGGATCGGGAGCTTCCGCAGTCAGAACATAGGTTACGATCTGCGCTGAGGTAAAACCGGAATCCACATGGGAAAATGAGGTAACAGCTCCTCTTTCCACATCCGCACTGTCATCTGCGCTGGCTATAAGCGTACCGGTTATTGGTGCACCGCGCCAAAGTTTGAAGAGTACATCTACTTTGGGAAAGATACTCCTTGTTGAAATCCAGCAGGCGGTAGGCCTTAAGATCACATTCTGACCCGGTTCAACATTAACATTAATAACAGCCACTGGCACCGGGGCCTGAGCGACAGGGATATTAGCCCCGCCAAAAGTATTATTTGGAAGCTCAAAATAACTTAATAAGTCCGAATTTATATCAAGTGCGGTAAAAGTCAGGGGGCCGATAACTTTTGCCAGAGTGTTGGTACCCACAGTTTCTGCAGTTAAGACAAAGGTAACGGGTTGATTAGATGTTAGGCCGGAAACTACTTCACTAAAATCTGTGGTTGCGACGTAATCAAATGCGCTTTCCGCACTATCCTGAACACTGCAGACCAGTTCACCTGTAATAGGTGCGCCGCGCCAGATTTTAAATAATACTTGTATTACATTACCTCCAGACTGAGCTTGCCAGCCAATATTTGCTCTCACTGTTGCAATATCACTACCGGAACCGGCAGCAACCGTGAGGCTTGCCAGGGTCGTGGGTGTATTGAAAATAGGGATATCGGCTGCCCCGGAAGTGTTTTGAGGAAGAGTATAGAATTGGTAACTCATAATTTGTAACCACTCCTATTTTAATTAATGAGGACTTGTAATGTATTATATGTTAGCTTGTCAATACTTGTCACAGTTTCCAAGGAGGATTAATTTAAAGAAACGAACGAGTTAAGCACTTCTACGCTTAACCCGTTCATTTCTAAGTTATAGACTTTATTATGCATCTGCTTTGAAAGGTTTTTAATGACTCTGACGCCAAATCTTGAGTTTCTTTGCCTCATCGATCAATTCTTCTCTAAAATCAGGATGCGCAATTGAAATTAAAGCTTCCGCCCGCTGCCAAGTCGACAACCCTTTAAGATTGACCATTCCATACTCTGTGACAATATAATGAATGGTCGCCCTAGTATCTGTAACCACTGCGCCCAAGGTCAGAAGCCCTTTAATGCGAGACTTGATTTGTCCCTGTTTATCCTTATAAGTGGAGGGCAAACAGATAAAACTTTTACCTCCTTTTGAGTAGTAAGCGGCTTCTACAAAATCTAACTGGCCACCAGAACCACTCATCATATTGGAGCCAGCCGATTCAGAACAAACTTGGCCTGTCAAGTCGATCTCCAAACAACTGTTGATGGAAATTAGGTTCTCGTTGCGCGAAGCATTACAGGGATGATTCGTGTAATCCACCGGATAGCCAGCCAAAACCGGATTATTTTTCATGAAATCATAAAGTTTCTGCGTTCCCGCTGCAAAAGAAAAAGTGATTCTTCCCCTGTCCAACTGTTTACACTTTCCATTGACTTTTCCGGCTAAAACCATATCTACAAACCCGTCAACTAACATTTCTGTGTGAATCCCTAAGTTCTTAAGATTCGATTCTGCAATCATTTGTCCTAAGGCATTCGGCATGCCCCCAATTCCCAACTGAATGCAGGCTCCGTTCTTAATTTCAGGCATTACATAGGCAGCAATTGTTTTGTCCTTTTCAGAAGGAGGGGCTGTAGGTAATACAGGCAGTCCTCTATGCCCTCCTTCAACAACATAATCTACTTTTGAAATATGAACCACATGGTCATACCCACCATGTATACTGGGCATATCTTCATTAACTTCAACAATGACAGCTCGTGCCTTTTCAATTGCAGCCGCATAGTGTGAAATGGTAACCCCAAAACTAAAATAACCATGTTCATCCATTGGGGCGACTTGAATTGCGACCACATCAGTCTGTAAATTCTCGCGGAGCCACCGAGGCACCTCTGAATATTTGATAGGTATATAATAGGCCTGACCGTTTTGGACTAATTTCCGTTCGCTTCCGCTAAGGTGCCAACTATTCCAAGTAAAATGTTCTCCCGTTGGATCACTCTCCAGAATAGCTGACGACTTTAGAAGTACAGCTGCACGAATATTCACATCATGCAGTTCTTCCTTACGTCTTGCTAAGGCTTCTTCTAACAAGCATGCCATATTCGCTGCCCAACTAAACTCAACCCAATCTCCGCTGCGCACCACTTTTACGGCTTCATCGGCAGAGACACACTTTTTACGATACTCTTCAATATACATAATTCGCTCCTTGCCTTACTCCACACCTCATTCACTGAAAAATTAATACTTAAATACTTAAAGTATTCAGATTTTCACTTCATTAGCGGTAGTCTTCCCGACTAAGCTTCAATGTTCAGCTTAGGCTGAACGAGTTCTTTCTTTCCTGTAAAGCCTTTGCCCTAGTGGCGAACTTAATTCTCAAAATACAACGTAGCACACCCCCTCCCCAATATTCTAATAGTTTAATTATAATGAATATTCTGAATTAAATAATTATAATACAAGGTTCTTTTCTAATCCTTATAAAAACTATACATTCGATCATGAATATAAAAGAGATTTACCGACAACCCATCTTTCTAGCGATGAGTATGCGTAAAATTTCCGACGTACCTTCCCCGATTTCCAGCAACTTTGCATCACGCAGATATCTTTCTACATGATAGTCTTTCATATAGCCATAGCCGCCGTGAATTTGAATTGCTTCAAGGGAGTTCTTGACTGCAGTTTCTGAGGCATGCAGCTTGCCCATGGCTGATTCCTTGCCAAAAGGCAGGTTGGCATCTTTAAGGCTTGCCGCCCGCAAAATCATCAGGCGTGACAGTTCAGTTTGGGTCATCATATCTGCCAGTTTAAACTGGATGGCTTGAAAGTTACTTAAAGTTTGCCCAAACTGCTTGCGCTCCATAGAATACTTCAAGGCCTTATCAAGTGCACCTTGAGCAATGCCCACTCCCATTGCTCCAATACTAATTCTGCCGCCATCCAAGATCTTCATGAATTGACGAAAACCATTGTTTAACTCACCTAAGAGATTTTCTGCGGGAATTTCTACATCCTCAAAAACAAGCTCCGTAGTATTGGAGGCACTAAGGCCCATTTTCTCATAAGGCGTGTTAATCTGGAATCCAGGAGTACCCGGCTCAACTAAAAAGGAACTTATCCCACGGGTTCCCTTTGAAGGATCGGTAACCGCTGTTACAGTAACAACTCCCGAATAACTTGCATTGGTAATAAAACATTTCGAGCCGTTGAGAACCCACCCTTTATCCGTTTTACGGGCTTTTGTCCTGGTACCGCCTGAGTCAGAGCCCGCCCCAGGCTCAGTTAAACCAAAGGCAGCCAAGTACTTGCCGCTAAATAAGGAAGGTAAGTATTTTTCTTTTTGTTCAGGAGTTCCGAAATAGTAAATTGGACTTATCCCCAGGGAAAGTAACGCCGCATAGGTAATCCCAGTAGAGGCACATACTCGGGTTATTTCCTCAACTGCTAAAGCATAACTGACCGTGTCTCCACCGGTTCCTCCTACATCTTCAGAAAATGGCAAACCCAAAAGTCCCAGCTCACCCATCCTTTTAACTATTTCCAGTGGAAATTTACCCGTCCGGTCACGTTCTTCTGCCCCAGGCTCTACAACTTCATCTGCAAAGGAACGCACCATTGCACGTATTGACTTCTGATCTTCAGTTAAACCAAACATACCCTTACCTCCTTCGTTTTACCTTATCTGGCGGAACAAATCTTCCAGGCCACTCGACCATTATTGAAGTAAAGGGAGTTTCTGCCCTAAAAATCTGTCAGTCTGACATAACACGTTTCATAGACCTGTTCTTTCTCTGTCAAGTTAAATCATTTACATCCTTCGCTCGATAAAATCCGTATAAACTTCACCTCTAATGTAGACAGGATTAGTAATCACTTTCAAATGAAAGGGAATTGTTGTTGGAACTCCTTCAATTTCAAACTCGTTTAACGCTCTTTCTAATCTTTGAATAGCTTCTTGCCGGTTTGCTCCCCAAACGATGAGCTTACCAATCATGGAATCGTAATATGGGGAAATACAATATCCCTCACAACCAGTACTATCAACACGAACCCCGGCACCCTGAGGCTCTCGGTAAATTTCGATTGTGCCGGGTGAGGGCATGAAGTTCTTTTCCGTATTCTCGGCATTGATCCTGCATTCGATGGCCCAGCCGGAAATCCGAATGTCTTCCTGCTTGAAGCTTAAAGATTTTCCCGCTGCTATACGAATTTGTTCTTTCACCAAGTCGATTCCTGTCACAAGTTCAGTCACAGGGTGCTCCACTTGAATTCTGGTATTCATTTCAATAAAGTAAAACTTACCGTTCTTATCCAGTAAAAATTCGACAGTTCCGGCACTCGAATAGGCAACCGACTTCGCCGCCTTAACCGCAGCTAAACCCATTTCTGCCCTAAGCTCCTGTGTTAGGGCACTGGCAGGAGCTTCTTCCAGTAATTTTTGATTACGCCGCTGCAACGAACAATCTCGTTCGCCTAAATAGACAATATTCCCTTGCTTATCTGCTAGAATCTGAAACTCAATATGACGCACTGTCTCCATATATCTTTCCAAATAAATTTCCGGATTACCGAAAAACATTTGAGCTTCCTTTTGAGCATTCTGAACTGCATGGGCTAATTCCACAGCATTTCTGGCAATACGCATCCCTCTGCCGCCGCCGCCGGCAGAGGCTTTAATCAGCACCGGATATCCGATCTCCTCACCTAGTGCAGCTGCCATCTCCTCATCCATGATTACCGCCTGCGAACCTGGTACCGCAGGAACCCCAGCTTCGATCATTTTCTGACGCGCCTTCGCTTTATCCCCCATTATTTCAATTGCTTCTGGCGAAGGTCCAATAAAAGTAATGCCGCTGGATTCACAAATTCTGGCAAAGCCTGGGTTTTCAGATAAAAAGCCATACCCAGGATGAATAGCATCCGCACCGGTCTGTTCTGCAGCTTTAATGATATTTGAGACATTAAGGTAACTCTTCAAACTTGACGCAGGGCCAATCAGAACAGACTCATCAGCCATTTTTACATGCAGAGCATCCCGATCAGCTTCAGAGAATACGGCTACTGTTTGAATATCCAATTCTTTACAAGCCCGGATTACGCGCAGTGCAATTTCCCCGCGATTAGCCACAAGGATTTTCTTAAACATAACGTCTCCCCTTTAACTTTATGTCTTACCTAGCTTTACTTATCAACACTCCCTGGGCACTCTTAATTCCGAACTACAACTTCACATCCCTTCGCCGCCCAAGAGATCTCTTCGCTTTCTGGATGTAACCTTATTTTCCGCCTAGTAATCCTGAGAAAATAGTTCTCAATCTGTCCTGTGGAAACCTTAATCTTCTAGTTCGAACAATATTTGCCCATCCTGAACAAACTCTTCTAATTGACAGTTAACTTTCGTTATAGTACCTGCAGCCTCAGACTTTATGTCTATCAACATCTTCATTGATTCGACAACAGCTACCACATCTCCTGATTTTACAGTTTTTCCTTCAGCAACTAGGATATTGTTAATTAGACCACTCATACTAGACAGAATTTTCATCATTTATCCTCCTCGTGTTGAACTTCAGGAAATACTAGATTCCTTTGAAGTCTGCCGGACGCTTTTCTAGAAACGAGTTAATACCCTCTTTCAAGTCATGGCTGGTAAAGGCGATTATTCTGTAAACCCCCATGGTTTCCACCATTTTGTCGAAATCAACTTCTCTGTTAAAATTATGAATCTTTAGGGCTAGATCAACGGCCAGCGGGCTTAGTCGAGCAAACCTCTCCCCATATGCCCAGAGAGTACTCTCCAAGTCTTCAATAGGAACAACCTTATTGACAAGACCAAACTCTAAGGCTTGGCTGGCGTTAAATTTTTCGGCAGTCAACATGAGTTCTAAGGCTTTCTTACTTCCCAGTGCCTCTTTAATAAAGGGATAAATCACAAAGGGAGCCAGGCCAAGATTGATTTCTGTAAGCCTAAAAGCAGCAGTATCTGCTGCTACTGCCAAATGTGCGGCAGCCACTAACCCTACTCCCCCACCATAAGCGGAACCATTTACCCCAATGATCAGCGGCTTATGCAAAGCATTGATACACTTATAAAGATCTAAACTATTTCTTAAACGCAAATAATGTTGGGCTGGGGATAGTTCTGTGTCCTTCTCAAATGCTTTCAAATTAGCACCTGCTGAAAAAACCTCCCCCACCGCAGATAATAAAATAACTTTAACCTCATCCCGTTCATTTAAACATCTTAAGAGGGCTACCAATTCATCATTGAGCTCATCAGTGAAGCAGTTTCTTTGCCGGGGATTGTTAAGCTTTATATAACTGATACCCTCTTTTTCTTCATAAATAAGATAGTTATAATTCATATTCTCGCCCCTTTAAACCGGATGAATCGGATTATTCTTCTGAGGCCATACTCGTACTTTACTGCGGTAAGCCTCCAAGCGATAAGAAAGCTCTTTTCTAATTCCTTCAAAATCGATCAATTGATCTACAATAAGCTCTGAAGCCAAACCATAGATATTAATATTGTCCGAGTACTCTTCCTTCTTTTGATTCATAAAGGCCAGTCGAGCCTCTCCTTCCAGTTCGTCAATTTTATTTGAATACACTGCCTTAACAGCTGCTTCTGGTCCCATAACAGCAATGAGAGCAGTAGGCAATGCTAATACTGAGTCAGTACCAAACGCCGGCCCAGCCATAGCATACAGACCCGCTCCGTAGCATTTGCGTACAACGACCGTTATTTTAGGCACTGTGGCTTCCGAAACGGCTGAAATCATCTTAGCCCCATGACGAATTATTCCAGCCCGCTCCACTTGAGATCCTACCATGTACCCTGGAATATCCGCCAAAAAGACTAGAGGAATGTTGTAAGCGCTGCAAAACCAAATAAACCTTGCACCCTTGTCAGAGGAATCTACAAACAAAGTCCCGCCTTTAACCTTTGACTGGTTGGCAACAATTCCCACAGCCTCTCCCTTTATTCTGGCCCATCCCGTAATGAGTTCTTGAGCAAACAAAGCTTTGTATTCCAGAAAGCTGCCTTCGTCAACAATTCGATCAATTAATTCGTACATATCAAAGGGTTGATTTTGGTTATGAGGGATAATTTCTGCGATAGGTCTTCCTTCAGCCGGATCCTTAGCAGCAACGGACACAGGTTTTTCCAAGCAGCTTTGGGGCAAGAAGGCAAAATAGTTCTTACAGAGCTCAATGGCATGAGTATCATCTTTTGCCAGAACATCGCCAAGCCCGCTGACATTACAGTGCATTCGTGCACCACCCAAATCCTCCAGAGACACCTTTTCCCCAATTACCGCTTCCACCATGCGAGGAGACCCCAAAAAGGCACTGGCTTTTCCTTCCACCATAATGACTAAATCACTGAATGCCGGCAAATAGGCTGCACCTGCTGGGGAGACTCCGAAAAGAATTGTAATTTGAGGAATAATCCCAGACATTTTTATCTGATTATAAAAGACTCTGCCAATGTGATTTCTTCCCGGGAATACTTCTTTTTGGTCAGTAATTCTAGCTCCCGCTGAATCAACAAGGTAAATAATAGGGAGCTTCATCGAGAGCGCCTTTTCTTGGATATATAGGAGTTTTTGAACACCTTTAGCCCCCCAAGACCCCGCTTTGACGGTGAAATCTGCGGCAGCAAAACAAACCAACCTTCCGTTAATCTTTGCCATTCCTACGATATTACCATCTTCCGGAAGCTCTGGGTCCAGACAATTGCTAAACGTCCCTTCCTCCAGAATCGAACTCTCATCGAACAGTAGGTTTAACCGGTCACGTACGAAGAGCTTGTTTTGTTTCTTTAATGTCAAATGGTATTTTTCCGGTCCTCCTTTTCGAATCCTTTCTAATTCCGATAAATACTTTTCTTGTCTTTCATCCATTGTTATAACCATTCCTTTCGGCATAAGTTCTTCCGCTGCTGTTTCAAAATAGATTTGATTCAACTATTATTCTTTATGTTATTTTTAACATAATATTCTGAACATTCTTCTGTAAGAGAAGACCCTCTGCCTGAATATCCATTGGGCTTAAGTTCTAACAACCGACTGTTCCTGAGGGAAGAAGCATAGCCTTTCGCACCTTGAATTTTCATTGAGTATCAGATGCTGATAATTCCGTTTTTAATTAGGATATCTAAAACACTTTGCACCTGCTAAAATATGATCTGGGACTTCTATTTTCATGCGTAAAAGATTGGAACCAAAGCACTTACCCAGGCTGTCACTGCGTAAAGATTGAGATGCTCCCCCCGCCAGGGCCCCGTCGATTAAAAACTTAAGTGCGAGCAGATTATCCATTTCGAATCTTTGCACCGGTCCGGTAACCAGTTGCTTAAAGTGTTCAAATACGCGTTCCTCCGTAATTTCCTGTTTAAATATTTCATATAGCTCTTTATTTTGGGCAAATATGGAAACATCACTACTATCTCCCTTGTCGCCGGATCTTGTTTGAGCAATTTCGGAAAGTTGAACCAATGCCATTTGCTACACCTCCACAACCGATATTTTTACATAGGCTTCAATCTCTTCCCTTGGAATGTACGCCGAATTTTGACCAATCAATTCTCGTACCGGCTGCATCCCACTCAGACCAGTTGCATGAGGCGGACCATTTAACACCATCGATGGAAATTCTCTGCCGATTTTGGCGGCGTCATCCTTGGAAGCAGTCCGCATTGCAACTCTCAGCATTACTTCATTTGGCTCAACTTCGGGTTCCGGTGCCAAGGGTCCATGAATCGAGTTAATGCCGATATATTCGCTGTGAATTTCTTCGTATTTAATCCCCTGCATCTCTATTCTGTGTCTGATAATTTCCTCGGCTTTTCTGGCCTTTGGCAGTGCATCCGGCCAAGCGTAGGTAATTCGCCCTTCACCAACATAACCACTAGAGTATCCCATGGTGGCCTTCAGGGTTTTGGGTTTTGGATTGCCGGTGGCACCGGAAACCTTAACCTGATTTTTCCCTACATCTTCTAACTTGATAGATGTGAAATCCACCGAAACGTCAGGCGTCAGATAGTTGTTAGGATCATGAATTTCATACAGCAATTGCTCCTTCACAGAATCGACGCAGACTAGGCCGCCTGTGTTTTCTGGGTTGGTGAAAATAAATTCACCGTTTTCATAAATTTCCGAAACGGGATAACCATGACTTCCAAGATTCTCAACTTTCCACCATTCACCGCTGAAATTACCGCCTGTACCTTGTCCTGAACACTCCATCAGATGACCCATGACGATGCCTTGAGCCAGCTTGTTCCAATCTCCATCCGTCCAGCCAAATTCATAGATAGCTGGACCCAAAAATTGCCCGGTGTCAGTGGTCCTGCCGGTAATTACAATGTCAGCACCGGTTTCTAAGGCCATGGCTACTTCTCTTCCACCCAGATAAGCATTGGCAAACATATACTTATCCTCAAGATTGTCTAAATCTTCCTCATGGTTCAAATAACCTTTTTCGCAGAACTCACGCAGGCGATCCTTGATATTATCGCCCTCAACAACGGCTATCTTAATATTCGACAAACCAAGTTTTTGTGCAATTCCCTTTACTGCTTCTGCAGCTCCCATTGGGTTGAGTCCGCCGCAATTGCTGATAATCTTAATTCTTTTTTCCATGCAGACTGGCAATAGAGCATTCATTAGAGGAAAGACATCTTTTGTATACCCATCACTAGGATTTTTCTTCTTAGCTTTCTGAAGAATGGCCATTGTCAACTCTGCTAACGAGTCTCCACAAATATATTTAACATTTCCATATTTGGCCACATCAACAGCAGAAGTAAATACATCACCCCAAAAACCTACCGAGGCCCCAATTCTAACTGACTTCATATAATCGCCCTCTCCTTAAATAATTTTCAATGCACCTAGCCTAATACTCCGACTACTGTCGAGACTTCTTCTAACTTAAGTGAGCAGTAGCAGTGTGAATTTCAGTATGAACTGCACAACCATGCATGTGAAACAATAGCTGTAACTTTATTTTCAGATTTATCCCTCCTTTTAAATTCTTAAAGTTGCAAGTTTTGTGCCAATAATTAAAATATTCTGAATTATACATTCCTAAGGTTACTATTTATTTTAGTTCCGAAAGTTCAACCCCGTTATACTCCACATTTCCTAATCCAAAATTAAATTATATCTTAAAACAGTTTTAGCCCTTTTTAAGGGCTAAATCAGTGCCATTATTGATACAGATTCAATGTTCGAATAATATTCTGCGGGCATTATTGCCACTCTTGTTTACTTTCCGCTACAATAAATTTTATACTCTTTGAGTTTACGATAAAAGGTTCTTCTACTAAGTCCTAACAATTTCATTGCTTTGCTTCTGTTCCCCCCACATGCTGAAATTGCACTTACAATTATCTTCTTTTCAAAGGCTTCTACAGCTTCTTTTAACGTTCCGTTTTCATAGTCAAAATCATTTTCTTTTTCAACAGTTAATCCAATTGATTCTTTCATATGCGGCGGCAGATGATTAAGCTTAAAAGTATCCTCAAAGCACATTATTCCAGCATATTCCATGCAGTTTTGAAGTTCACGAACATTTCCCGGCCAACTGTAGGAATATAAAAATGAAAGCACTTCTTGAGAAAGAACTATGGACTTCCCATATTTTTCGTTATACTTTTGCAGAAAATAATTTGCCAGTAACCCGATATCCTCCATACGCTCTCTTAATGAAGGTACTTCAATTTCTACTATGTTAAGTCTAAAGTATAAATCCTGCCTAAACTTCTTTTCTTTGATCAAAATTTCCAGCGGTTGATTTGATGCAGCAATCAGCCTTATATCCACAGGAATATTTTTCTGCCTGCCTATCTTCTCGATTTCTCTATTTTCTAATACTCTCAACAATTTTGACTGCATTGATAAAGGCATATCACCAATTTCATCAAGAAACAATGTTCCTCCATTAGCTAATTCAAATTTACCCATCTTTCCGCCGGATTTTGCGCCTGTAAATGAACCCCCTTCATATCCGAAGAGTTCACTTTCAATTAGATTTTCTGGTATTGCTGCACAATTAACCATAATCATTGGACGATCTTTTCGTTCACTATGCGAGTATATAACTTTTGCAATTTCTTCTTTTCCAACTCCATTTTCTCCTTTAATCAGTACCGAGGCCTCTGTTTTAGCAACAATTAACGCCTGTGAAACTGTTCTTATAAAACTCGGACTATTTCCTATAATCTCCAGTTTCGACAATTCATTTTGCGCTTCCACTTGCCGCCTGTACGACATAGCAATTTCATTAGCATTCTCCACTTCTTGACCCAATTTAACTTCAGCCGTTGAATCCGTAAAAATTGATGTAACTGCTTTTAACTCTCCATCTCGTTCAATTGGAAATATATGTACCGAAACATATTTATCTAGTGTTTTTATATATTGGTTCTTTTTAATAATAGATATTTTGGTATCAATTACGTTTAATATTTCTGCTTCTGGTTCTATTTCTTGAATTTGTCTTCCTATAATATTACGTGTTGAAACACCAAGAATCCTGGAATATGCATTATTTACATAGAAAATTTTACCTTCCAAATCAATTGCAATGACAGCCTCTTGGAAATTATCCATAATATCGCTCAGCATCCACATAGCTGTGACCTTAAGAAGGTATAACAATAAATCTTTAGCCACTTCTCCAGTCTTATTACCCTCATCATTCATTACTTCAATAAATGAGCTACTCCAAATTATATCGTCAATTTTTAAATTATGTACATTAGAATTTTCATTGATTCCATTATTTATCTGCTTTTTGCCACTCCAAGGTTTCATGATATCTAGTATTTTCATTTCTATCTCCTTTCATAAACTCCGAGACACACTTATATAAGTGTGTTTCGATTTCCGCTTCGGTGGGGTAGTCTCCCCCCACTGAAGCCTCTGAATCCAGCTAAAGTTGAACGAATTCATAGAAATAAAATCCTATTTGTCTAACCGACAAATTCAAGCCCTTAGACTCATTTTCCTGCTTGATGCTTTGTCATCTTCATTTTTCGCCTCTGGATCTAGCACTATTTAATCCTTCTTTTTCCTAACACTTAAGAAGTTACTTGCTCCAACATGCGTACAATCCCGTCAATCCCAGTACATCACTTTGTCTAATCTCATCCACATTTTTGTATTCCACTAACAGCAACCCAATATTGACAGAGTAGATTGGTATAATTTTAGTTACTGATGGCTTCGGATACGTTTACCGTCCCGCTTCCTTCATTTGCACGCCCATACGAGCGCCGCTGGCCTTTGTCACGTTTACATCTCACTTCTTAAAATCGCATAAACGTTATCCAATGTAACACCATAATCCGGTGTGCCGAATGGATTAATGTGGGAACAACATTGAGCACGTAGACAGATTCGCTGGTAAATTTCAATACCTGCAAGCGCATGCAATTTATCGCCAGCAAAAAACAAAGCGCGAGAAAACTACGCGCTAGCCGTTTCATGTCAGATATATCAGAGTAATGCTTGAAATTTAAGAATCAATCGAAGGAATTTTTCCTCTTCTTTACTAAATCATATCCCTTGATACCCCAATGAATAAGCCCAGTCAACTGCTTCATAGCCGGGTATTCCATCGTCCTTGCAACGTCCTTCAAGTGCCTCCGGATCTCTATATGCTGTGGACAAACTTTCTCACACTTTCCACAACCGATACATCGTGAGGCATAGGTAGGTACACCTCCGACTAAACCGCTTGTCATGAGAAAATAATGGATTTTCGTCCGTTTAGTCTGAAAAAGATGCTTATCATTATAAATACCCAGGCAGTTTGGAATATCGACGCCTGACGGACAGGGCATACAATATCTGCAGCCTGTGCAGCCAACCTTTAGCAGGTTTTGATAAACCTCCTTGACTCTGTTCACGACAGCCAATTCTTCCTTTGGCAAGGAATTCGGATAAGCCTCCCCTGCTATACGAATATTTTCACTAATATGTGCTTCTTCATTCATCCCTGACAACAGCATCGTTACCTCAGGATGATCCCAAACCCAGCGCAAGGCCCATTCGGCAGGTGTCCTCTGTATTTCGGCCCTACTCCAGATTTTTTCAACCTCCATAGGAATCCTGCCCACCAATCTCCCTCCCCGGAGCGGCTCCATGACAACGACACCCAGACCTTTGGAAGCTGCATACTTTAGGCCTTCAGTTCCCGCCTGGTAATATTCGTCAAGGTAGTTGTACTGAATTTGGCACATGTCCCAGTCATAGTCATCGACAATCAGCTTAAAATTCTCTCGGTCACCGTGAAAAGAAAAACCCGTATAAATAATTTTACCGTCCAGCTTGGCTTTCTGCAAAAAATCCAGAATACCAAGACGTTTCATCTTTTCCCAGGAAGCGAAATCCGTAAGCATATGCAGGAGGTAATAGTCGATTCGATCGGTCTTAAGCCTTTTCAACTGCGTTTCCAAAACCTCATCCATCCCTCTTCTGGACTGGACTAAATAAGTTGGCAGCTTGGTGGCGATTTTCACGCTATTTCTTATCCCCTTTGAAAAAACCTCTCCTAAGAAGCTTTCACTTTTTCCGCCATGATAGACATACGCCGTATCAAAATAGTTAACACCACTATCTATCGCCTGAAGAAGCTGCCTTTCTGTTTGCTGCCCATCGATTCTCCCGTTTATTTCCTGAAAACGCATGCAGCCAAAACCTAGAATTGAAACCTTATCGCCTGTTTTACCCATTTCTCTATAAAGCATACTTCTTATCCCGTCACCCCATTTCAATTCATCACAATTTGCAACAACGAACAACATTTGACACAAATATCTTGCTAAAATACCCACAAAAAACCAACTGCTGCTGGAATCAACAAGTATAGGGACTTAACAAGCCATCCATTTTTGTCGCACTTCAAAGGGGCAATCATCAAAACGGCTAAAACGCCAAGAAACAGGAGCAAAAGATAACGAAAATGCAGCAGATTGAATATTTCAAGCAAAGAAACGATTATCAAAAACCAGCTCGCTGCAAGCGTAGTGGGAATACCTGAAAAAAACTTTTTGCCATCAATTTCCTCCATCCCATCCAGATTGAAATGGGCCAGCCTGCTTACACCTGAAAGAATATAGGCAATCAGAATCAGCACCGATAATACGGAATTCAACCCCATGAAATATGCAATAACCGCAGGCACGATACAAAAGTTAAAAAAGTCTGCCAAACTATCCAGTTGTTTGCCGAAGTCTGATTCCATTCCGAATTTTCGGGCAACAATCCCATCAAGCCGGTCCAGTAACAGGGTCAATACATAGAGCGTTAAGGCTATCTTTAGCTCATGCTTGAAAATTAGCGTCAAGGTGATAAAGCCAATGGCCAGAGAGCATCCGGTCATGGTATTGGGGATATTCAAGTACTTTAGATAAACAAATTTTTTATTCAACACCAACCCTCCGTTACTTAGAATTTTGTGTTGACTCCGCTTTAGATGATTCCTTTTTCTGCGGAAGATTTTTTCATAGCCATTAAATACAACATTATTAAGGCCAGCACAAAGAAATCCAAAATAGTACCCAGCATTAACTTACAGAAATCCAGTACATGTGTTTTTGCTACCAGCGATAGCGAAAGAGTCATCAAGTAGCACGCCAATGAGGCATAGTTCGGCAGGTTGTTGTATATCGAGATCAATCCCATATTTTCTGAGGCGCTGCTGGCATAACTTCTGGTACAGAAAAGAAATATCCCATAGGAAATTCCGGCAAAAGAACACAAACATAGAAGGATAGAATAAGACCTGGAAATTTTCAAATAAAAGACCAACGTTATCAGGATCAATACCAAAATGGCGATACCGTTTGGTTTAGCAGAAAATTTTGGGCTGTTTTTCATCTTGATTTGTCGCTTTGATAAAAATCCGGACATTAAGACTGTGATCACTGCAAAGATACTGATGACTCCAATCATCGTTCCTCCTTTTGCCGTTGGGTTATTGAATTGATAATAATCTTTCAAAATATAGATCATCATGGAAACCAGCATGGTTACGGCAGTTAAGATTAATGCTGAATAGGCAACAAATAACTGATCATAAAAACTGAACTTTTTTGGGGGAAACGACCGCTCATTTTCTCTAAAATCAGGACTGATTTCTTTCGGATTTTCGATAATAAAAATTATACTTAGCAGGGCAATTATCCATATTAAGACAATAGTCTGCATTGTTTTGGCAGCGAAGAACGAGAAATAAAGCGGTGCAAGCATAATGCCCAGCAGTTGAAAAAAAAGATTGGAGCGGACATGGATTTCCAACTGTTCCGGATCGGATTCCGAAACAAAAAAACGGTCAATATAGTTATAAAATAAATTTGAACCAAATTTCATTAATATAAAGAAGGCAAAATAGAAGCTCAAGTTTTTTATCCAAAGAAGTCCGGAGAAAGATGCTGCCATTGTCAAAGTACAGCAAACAGTTAAGCGGTTTCTGCGGCACGCAGGAGCGATCATAGTGGAATAGAACTTATCGTTCTGGGAAGTAAGAATTCCTGCAATGGAAGCCAGGGTTCCTAACAAAAGAAATAAGCTTAGGAAGGTATTCTTGTGTTCAGGGTAATTAGCCATGAAATAAATTTGAGGTAAAACACTTAGGGTTGCCGTCCAAATAAACGAAGTAAAGAAGTAGATTGTATTTCTCTTGAATATTAAAGTGCTTTTCACGGTGTAACTGGCCTCCCTCTATTTCATGTAGTGTAAAAACATGAACAGCAGCGGAGAGACTGTTAAAGTACTGTCAAACCTATCAAGAATACCGCCATGCCCTGGCAGAAAGTTGCTGAAATCTTTTATTCCCACACTTCGTTTAATCTTAGAAAACAATAAATCGCCGGCATTCCCAAAAATATAAATGGAACTAAGCAGAATTAAATTCTGTAATAGTGAAGTTTCGGCTAAAACAGGGATGATGGTATGAAACAGAATGAGACCTGCCAGTAATCCTCCCAATCCTCCGATATAACCTTCAAGGGTTTTGTTGGGGCTTAGAATTTTAAATATCAAAGTTTTGCCAAATTTTCTACCTGCGAAATATCCTGTCACATCGTTAAAGGCCAGCATAGCGATTAGAAACCAAATCGTATCAGGATTTATTGTGTATAGGACCACCAAACTTGCAGCGGAAACAGCTAGGGACAATACCCCTAAAAAATAGACGTATAAAGGATTGCTGATCATGTTTAACGTCCCGGCGAAGGTCAAAACCGCCAACAGAAGGAAGGTGGGTATACAATAGATCAGATACGAATCAAAATATAGCATCAACAAATAGCATCCTGCTACGGCCATAGCAAAGATTATGGGGTACTTAATTTTGTAATTCTTGGCCAATTCATAAATGCCTAAAAGGAGAATTAGGGAAACCAAGACGAAAATGGCGTCAATGCCCAGGATGGAAGCAAGAGAAAAAACATTCAAAATACCAAAAAATGAAGCCACTCGTAAGACTGTCTCTCTGCTCTTCTTAACATAGGCAATAGCGAAAATAATGATAATCACGCATAGAAAAAAGAGATAGGCCCGTAAAATCATTGAGATACCCCCACGTATTCCTTATTCATTTTCAGCAGTAAAAGGGTATTTTTTTCGTTTGATCATATCTGTAAACGCTTCCAACCGGGTTTTAAAACCAGCTTCCCCCGTATGCTCATCCATGCAGATACTTAAAATGGGAATCCCCCAATCAGCGCTGACCTTAGGCACAATTGAACCAGCAACAACTTCAGGCATGCAAGAAAAAGGATAGAGGTGGATAACCCCATCATAACCCTTTTGCTTAAAGACAATTGCTTCACCGATAGACTCTCTGCCGTGCCCGCCAATTGGCCTGGTGATATACTTTTGGGCGTATTTATAGACTTGGTTATTATGGGTTGGCAGATAGTTATCCAGGAATCTTTTTTGCTTCAAAGACCCCACAAAGAATTCGGAAAAGCTTAAGGAGTACTTAAGCAAAACACCGTTATTCCCAAGAAATTCCTCCATATTCATTGTGGAAAATTGATCAATCAGCAGGAAAAATTCCCCAACCAAACCAAGTTTGATGATCTTTCTATTCTTGTCAATGGGGATAGCATCAAAGCCTTTGATAATTTCCTGCTTGAGTGCTTTCAACTCGGAAGAATCGGTGGTTTGCTCTAATTTTCGGAGGAATCTCTGTTTCATTCTGGTACAATCGCCTCTGTTGATTTCATAGGGCCGAATTTCCAACGACCTTTCTCTAATCAATTCAAAGATAACCAATCTTCTCCAGAATCCCCGGATAGTCTTCATAAATTGCTGAAGCGTCAGCGCCGGATGATGCTTTTTGACATTCAGCCAGAATTCTTTTTTAGCTTTGACCGCTAATAACTCAACACGATAGCCGTTATCGGCTAAAATTTTCTGATACATTTCACTATAATACGCCAATCGGCAAATTCCAGTTTTTCCGCCGATCATTCCAACCACATTGGCTCCATTTTCAATCCCCTCGACTAAATTCCCCAAAGTAATCTTAAATGGCAGGCAAGCCTGAGCCGGAGCCAATTTAATCCCGATATCCAGTGTTTTCTGACTGGTCGGCGGAGGTAGGATAACTTCATAGCCCAGGTTGGATAATAAATGCTTAAACACAACATAATACTCTCCGGCATGGGGAAAGGTAATTTTAGCCTGCATTTTTGTTTTTCCCCTCTTTTCGAATCATCATATCTAAAAATGCTTCGATTCTGGTCATCAAGCCAGCTTCTCCTGAATGTTCGTCTAAAGTTAGGCCTAAATATGGCTTTTGGTCACAAATTTGATCTTTGAAGATTTCTTCCAAAAAGGCGTCAATACCACAGCCAAAAAAAGTGATAAATATGATGCCCCGGATGTTCCTATCCAACAGCATGGCTTGAACAGCATGCAGGATGTTCTGTCCAAAATCCCAATGCGGCGCTCTCCGGTTAAAATAATCCGGGCAATTTGTTGGCGACCCTGGTCTGGGATAGTGCTCAGATGTAATATAATCAAAACCGTATTCCTGAAGTCGATTCATGATTCCCATATTAAGAAGGGAATCATGCAAAGCATATTGATGGGCGACAACACCTATCAACCCATTCTGTCCTTGGTCCCGGCAAGGGCCAGCAACCTTTTCTGCCGCAGGGATTTCCAAAGGCAGTCTTTTTCTGTTTTGAACAAAATAGGTTACAGCTCTAGAGATTCTTAAGGGGTTCCAACTTAATTGCCTTGCCAATAAGGCTATATTACGCTTGGTAAATCTTTCTCTTCCTAGGTCAATCTCCGCCGTTATTAAGTTGAATTCCTGAGGGATCGTATTTTTAATGAGCTGAGGCAAGCCGATGACTTTTGGACAACAATACGTCCCTTGCTCCAAACTGGTAAACTGAGGGATAAATATATTCGTTGTTTTTTTCAATAAAGATACGACATGCCCGTAATAAACTTTAACTGGAAAGCACTGATCACTCCCCGCAAACTGATTCCCAGCTTCGAAAGTTTCTGCCGAAGAATCCTCAGAGTATTCAACCCGATAACCAAGAATCTTAAAAAACGCATCCCATGAGAAATTATCCAAATAGTAACTTAATCCCCGAGGAATACCGATGATTTTCGAAGCTAACAATTTATCATTTCTGCCATTTCCCACATCTGTCTCCCCACTTTGCTACAATCTCACCCGCAACGGTTACTTCCGTTAATTCACAGGTGTTGGAACAATCCTGGCACTCGACTCTCTTGAGCTGATGGTTTCTCTGCATAATATCGAACCCTTTGAAGATGGTTGGTTTATTTGTTTCGTGGATGGCTTCTTTCGCTAAAATCGCACTTCCCAAGGCCCCCATAACATTAAAGTGATCCGGAATGACAAGCTGAACTCCCAAATCTTTTTCAACGGCATTTCTAATTCCTGTATTGAAGGCTACTCCACCCTGGAAGAGTACCGGCTCTTCAATACGTTTACCCTTTGCTACATTGTTTAAATAATTCCTTGCTAAGGCCTCGCACAACCCGGCAACAATTTGCTCTTTTGTTGCCCCCTCCTGTTGTTTATGGACCATATCCGTTTCTGCAAATACCGTACACCGTCCAGCAATGCGGACCGGTTCATCTGCTCTTAACGCAAAATCGCCAAACTCTTCAATCGGAATATTTAAGCGAAAAGCTTGCTGATCTAAAAAGGAACCTGTTCCTGCAGCACAAATCGTATTCATGGCAAAATCCACGACAACACCATCGCGTAGTATAATTATTTTGGAATCCTGTCCGCCTATTTCAATCACTGTTTTTACATTTGGATAACAACTGACCGCCGCAACAGCATGGGCTGTAATTTCGTTTTTGATGGAGTCCGCACCGATAATATTGCCAATTAATACCCGCGCGCTTCCGGTTACACCCACCCCCAGAATATCCTTTGAGCGGTAGCCCTTGTCTTTGAGAATTCTAAATCCCTCTTTTAGACTCTCCAAGGGCTGTCCGTTCGTTCTGATATATAATGCCTCAGAGAGTTTCTTATTGTCCTTACTGTCCATTAAAACGAGGTTCGTACTCACAGAGCCAACATCGACTCCGATGTAATAGTGGTTCAAATCCATGTCCTCCCCAGATGATTAGAACTAATAGTTATATTCCTGATGGGTCAACTGGCCAATCTGCGTCATGATCAAGCGGGTAATGCTCTCAATTTCATTTTCCGCTAGTTTTTTTCCATAGTATTGATCAAGATAGATCGGTTCCCCGATATCAATCACCAACTTATGGATTCTTGGTATCTTTTTGCCCTTAGGCAGGATATCATAAAATCCGTTTAATCCCACTGGAACAACCGGAACCTTATTCATTAGCGCCAGACGAGTTATACCCGACTGCCCTTTAAGCAACTTTCCATCCTCTGATCGCGTTCCTTCCGGAAATATTCCTAAAATATTCCCTTCTTTTAAGATCTTCCTCACCTGGACAAGAAACGCTTTATTCACCTTTTCCTGGTCAACACAAATAACATTGGCATATTCCATAAAGTGTTTAAATAGGCGATGTTCAAAAAGTCTCTTTTTCCCAATGAAAATTATTCTTTTATCTTTAATTTTATTAAAGAAGGGATATATGATGAACCAATCCAGATAACTCACATGATTAAAAGCCATAATATAGGGTTCAGCGGGCAGATTATCATAGTTTCTCAATTCAGATTTGCATAACAAAAGAAAAGGCCATATAAAACACCATGTAACATATTCGAGGAAAAACCATTTTATTTTCCTGACTATCGTACTCATCTTGTCTCCAATCATTTTCTTGTGTAGCAATAGGCATTTCTGCTTAAGAAACACCCATTGCAATCAAATAAATCCAAACGACCGTCAGTTTTTTGGTCTTTAGAAAATTCGTGACTTGATCCGATAATCTGCCATCCGCTAGAATAATCGGAGCATTGTGATTCGCCGCATTGACACTTCCTGCTCATCCGGAAGATGTTCTGTTTGTGTTTTCACCAGCTTTCTGGCTTGTTTCTTGTTTTTCCCAAATCAAACGCTTTGCCAGAACAAGATACCCGCCCTTGTCCGTATAGTGGATAAATAACCGGCTTCCCCGTTTGTGCATATCCCTTAGAAAGGCATCGTCCGCCCCGCAATCGTCATAGAGCCGGGCTGCTGCCTGTCTGTACTCCGGCTCTATGAGCTGCGCCGGCGTGATTTCGGCGGCAAGGGTAACCACAAATCCTACGCTGCTTTCATCAAGCTGGCTGTAATACATACCTTCGTAGACAAGCTCCCGTTCCTCCCGTTCATCGAAAACCGCCCGTATCCGAAGGTCGCCGCTCACTTCGTCGGATACCACCTGCATCAACCGGGCGTTAGCATAATAAACGCCGGGAACAGGCCCCCGGATTGGCCAAATCATACAAATCACCCTTTCCGTTTCGCTTGTGTTCAAGATAACATTTTTTAAAACCAACAAGTACACCCTAAAAGTTACCTCTTTTGCAGAATGCGCAAAAAAAAACCGGAGGCTTTGAACTCTCCCGGCTTTTGTCTGGAATACTGTTATAAAAATAGTTTTTTCAATTCACTTCTTTTGCTGACGTACTTTTTCTCATAGATCGTACCGACGACTTTTTTTACATAGTTATAAGAATAGTGGAGCGCCTCGCCTATTTCCTGATTGGTGTAGCCCAGCACAATCAGCCGCAATATTTTCTTCTCTGTATCACTTAAACCGGCTGATGTCTGTCCAAATTTTTCCTCGTCGATCCGAATTTCCTGCCTGTTTTTCTCCACCATACTAAGCTGACGGAGCCGCTTGCCGTTTTCCAGATGCACCTTCAGCCGCGCCAACAGGATTTCCTTGATAAACGGCTTGGTAATGTAGTCCACCGCGCCGCAGGACAGCCCCTTCAGTTCCGCTTCTGTTTTGGTCACTCCCGTGAGAAACACAATGGGAATATCCTGCGCATCCTCTATTTCCCGCAACGCGGTCAGCGTGTCAAAGCCGCTCAGACCGGGCATATCGATGTCCAGCAGGATGATGTCAGGCCTATAGTCCGTCTGCAGCAGGGCAACCGCTTCATACCCTGATTTCACACAGCTTACCGCATAATTGCCCCTCAGGATTTCTCCCGCCATTTTAAGAAGCGCCGGATCGTCGTCAACAATCAAAACCGCGTTTTTATCTTCCAACTGCGTCACCTCCCATGCCAATCAGGAGGCGCTCCGCTTCCCGAAATTCAATCTCGTCAACCTTTTGCCAGATTTCCCGCAGACGTTCTATAGTATCCGACCTGTGAGACAAAGCAATCATGCGCTCAAGTGCCGCAAGAGCGTCCGGCTGCCGGTTGTGTTTAAGCAGTATCAGCAGCTCATCCATACTGATGCCGGTATTTTCTGTTTCAATCTGCCCGGCCGGAAGCTCGTCAAGCCGTGCGACAAGCTGCTTTAAACCTTCCTGCGCCCAGCTCCATTCGTAGTACAGGATGGGCATAGTAACTTTTATATACGCATCGTTTTCCTCCATACACTGCTTTTCCACCTTGGCGGCAGTATCGGAAAGATTGATGGCTCCCACGGCTCTTGCTTTGCTTTTGAGTGAATGAACCGTAAATTTCAGGCTCTGCCAGTCTTTCTGTGTCTCAGCTTTCGCCGCTTCCCGCCTGCTCTTGTCGTAATTTTCCACAAAAAACACCGCCAGATTTTTGTACTGGACCATATCACCGCTCAAATAACCCAAACCCTCCGCCAGGGCTATGCCGTAAACAGCCGCATCCCGCGCAAGCTTATTCTTGATCTCAGGGGGGATCAGATTCTGTGCGCACCGGTTATTGACCGTTATCAGATCTGCGGGAAGAAGCCCCATGAGCGTTTCCTCCAAATCCCTCCACATGATGGGCTTGGATAAGTATTCGATAAACCCGGCATTCAGCAGGGTTTGCTTTACCCCGGCCACAACATTGGCGGTCAGGGCCACCACCGGCGTCTCAAAGCCGGGGATTTCCTTCAAAGCGCGCAGTGTGTCGATACCGTCCATATCGGGCATCATATAATCCATTAGAATGACATGATAGCGTTTTTTCGTAACCGCCTTGATACATTCCTTCCCGCTTATGGCCGTATCCACTCGCAGCAGTGTCCGGGAAAGCAGGGATTTTACGACCAGCAGGTTTTCCGCGCTGTCGTCCACCACAAGGACATTGCCGCCGGGAGCAATAAAGCTGCCTTCCGCTGCCGTTTCCTCTTTTGCCGTTATCGTCCGCTTGTGGAGCGGCGTTTTATTGTGAACCTTTTGCAGAATCTCCACGGAAAAGACGCTGCCGTGGCCCAAGCGGCTTTTTACATCAATTCGCCCCTGCATCAGATCTGTGAATTTTTTCGCTATGGCAAGACCCAAGCCGGTGCCTTCAATGTTCCGATGGTTGGGGAGATCCCCCCGGGTGAACGCATCAAACAGCAAGGCGATGTTTTCCTCTTTGATACCGATCCCCGTATCGGAAACCGATACGCAGAGCAGTATTTCATCCGGTGCCTTTCCCAGCTTTTGGTCGAAGGAAAGTGTAACACCGCCCTGCTTCGTATACTTTGCCGCATTGCTTAAAAAGTTGACAACCACCTGTTTGATATGTAAAAAATCACCGGTTAGCCCGCAGGGCAGGTTTTCGTCAACCTGAACCTTAAACCCGATACCGTACCGGCCAACCCGTTCCATTCCAATCATGGCAAGATCATCAATTAAATCCGCCGTCTGGTAGTTTTCTGATACAATCTCCAGCTTCCCCGATTCGATTTTTGACATGTCCAGAATGTTGTCGATAAGAGCCAGAAGGGTTTTGCCTGCGTTTTGGATATTCAGGCTGTAGTCCCTGACGCGCTCCGAGCCCCTTTCCCGAATAATCATTTCGTTCATGCCTAGCATGACATTGATGGGGGTTCGGATTTCGTGGCTCATATTGGCGAGAAAATTACTCTTTGCTTTGCTGAGCCGTAGCGCTTCCACTCGGGCAGCTTCAAGCTCCCGCTGCTGTTTGTTGTACATTCTGAAATGAATGAACAGGGTAACGCCCAGCACAAGGCTAACGCTGGAAAATCCGATGATGATGTCCGTTAAAAGTTCCTGCTCCGTTTGAAAAAAGCGGACGCTTTGGGGATACTCATACGCAGCCAGGCAGATTCCTATGTAGACCAGCATTTCTATGACCGACATCACAATCATTTTCTTGCCTTCCAGCATAAAGACCGTAAACAAAACGGCAAACACAAAGAACGAAGGCATTCCGCTGTGATAGCCTCCGGCGCTAAAAAACAAGACAGGGAAAAAGATCAGAAAGATGATAATCGTGGTGAACATGTAGCACTGCTGATATTTGCCGCTCTTGTAGGAGTAGTACAGCAGGCAGAACGCAAGCGCCGCAGCGATCAGGTTAACCAGTATATTCCAAAATCCTGCGTTTGTAAAAACACCCAAAACCGACATTATGATACCAATCGTCATGCCCGCCATTGCTAGTACGTTGAACAGCCGAACACGGAAATCCAGCCGTTTGTCTAAAAATTTATCACTGATAAAGCGAAGAAATCTGATCACACAGACACCTCCCGAAAAGTAAAATTTCTTTATGTATAAAATCGTATGGCGAAATATTTGTAGAAGTTTCCATAAAATAATTATACCATTCCTGTGCAATATAGTTACTTTTCAATGAAATTAACACCCTATAAATGTCCTTCAAATTGACATACTAAAAACCTAGTAAAATTTAAATTTGGAGGTTACTGTGGTGAATAATAGTAAGCCAACAAATCGACTGATAAACGAAAAAAGTCCATATCTCTTGCAACATGCGTATAATCCTGTTAGGAAGCTTTCACCCTATCAAAAAGAGAAAACAAACCATTATTCCTAAGTATTGGCTATTCTACTTGTCACTGATGGCACTCCAGTTACTAAAACAAAATAGGAAGAAACGAACGGGTTCTGCTTAGAAATGCGCAACCCGTTCGTTTCTTATGAATAGACTTTAGACGTTTTAAGACAATCTGTTGTAATTTCACAATACGTTCTTGAACACTAACTTCTTTTAGGCGGGGAATTTGAGGTTTCCTTATTATAGATAGACTTGTAACTCGAACTCACGTTTAGTTTCCTAAAGTTTTCAATTTCCCATCAACTGTCCAAGCTGGTGCTCAATGTCTTTACTGACAACAGCCTCTCCGCCGAATATAACTGTTCCGGTCAGCTTTTTGCCCTTCAGGTAATTCATGGCCTGATTAGATAAGCTGCCGTCCGCCAGGATAATCGGGGCATTGTGATTAGATGCATAGACGCTTCCTGCCAGGGCATCCGGGAAGTTGTTACCTGTGGCTATACAGACACTTTGACCGGATAAGTTAAAGTATTGGGCGACTGCCAAAGAGGTTTCATAGCGATCTGCTCCAGCGATTCTCACAATCTTTGCTTTGTCTAGCGAAGTGATCTGAGCTACTTGGCTTTCTATGGTTGAGCTAATGACCCCTTCGCCTCCGATGATATAAACTTTAGTGGGTTTAACTGCAGCAATCTCATTCTTGACCGCATCGCTGAGTCCGTCTTTTTGAACTAAAAGTATTGGGTACTGCATTTCTGCTGCAATACTACTTACGGACAAAGCGTCAGGATAGTTTTCTCCATAGGCTAGCACAAGCGGTGTTCCGCTTTTGACCTGTAATTGATCGGCAATTTTGACGCAGGTTTCATAGCGGTCCGTTCCGCCAAGTCGGGTGATCCGGTTGAATCCGTCCGCTTTGATTTTGGCTTCCATTTCAGCACTTACAACTGCTATGCCGCCTAAAATATAGACGTTTCCTGACGGGGCAAGATTTGACTTCATATAATCTAAGACTTTTGCTTGATCAGCTTCCGAACTTCCAACCAAGAGGATCGGGGCATTGAGTTTGTAAGCCAGCACACTTCCAGCTAAGGCATCCGGATAGTTTTCGGCGGTAGCTAAGACCACACTGGAAAGCGTTCCTGAATAGTTTGCTTTAGCAATGGCTAAAGCGGTATCTACCTGGCTCTGTCCAGCCAGTCGGTTGACTCCGGTGATGGGTGCACTCATTTTAAAATCCCAGTGGACAATGTCTTGCCCTACGGAAATAGTAGGACTTGTATACTGTTCATAACCGTCCTTAGCTGCGACGATATAGTAATCCGTGTCAGGGAAGACCATAAAGCCGTAGGCTCCCTTCGCATCACTGGTCTGCGGGTTCTGATTGTTATTGGGTTTAAATCCGTCGATACCCGGTAAGGTTACGAGAGTGTCCGGAGTTTTGCCATTGCTCTTGTTTCGTTCCGTATTGGCATAATACAAAGTTACATTTACGCCTGCAATAGGTTTGCCCGTTGCCGCATCTGTGATGATACCATAAGGATCGATTAAGGTGCATTTTACACTGACCGTTCCATTGCTTGAAACAGTGATGTCCAGGGTTGCCAACGTAATTGTTTGCCCGTTGCCTAAATTATAGGTGATCTTATATTGATTGTCTGTTCCTTTTGCCAGACTGGCAAAATTAATCGTTCCGTCGGCAGAAACGGTTACCGATGTGCCTGAAGCTGATACATAGCTCACTTTTGTCAGATCGCTTAACGAACTCTTAGTTCCGTCAGGTTCTTGGAAGGTTACAGTTTGATCTGCCTTCATAGCAACAGAATAATTTCCATTACTATCGGTAGTTACGGTAGCCGTCAGATTGGAAACATTAGCACCCGTCGTTCCGTCTATGACATTTCCGGTAACGGTAGTTCCTCCACTTGATGCGCTTCCGCCGCCTGATGAACTTCCTCCACCGTTTCCGCCTCCACTACCCCCGTTATAAGTAAAGGCAGCCGTGATGACAGTTGCCCCCGCGGGCATTGTGAAGGTTGTACTTGCGCTGTTTACGTTGGCAAAGGTTCCCCCGTTCGAGGATGTCCAGCCGTTAAAGCTATAGTTGGAGTTTGCGGCAGCCGTAAGGCTGATGACGGCTCCTGCCGCATAATCACCGCTGCTGCCTGCCGTAATGGTTCCTCCGGTACCGGCAGTGATGGTGAGACCATAGGTTGGGGCCTGTGCTGCATTAACGGTCACGCTGATACTGCTTGTTAAAGCAACGCTGTTCGGATTCACTACTCCGGATGGGAGCGTTACAGCACCGTCCACCGTGAAGGTCTGTGCGGCGGTATTGCTTGGGTCATAGGAGCTGCTGCTTACATCCCAGTTTACATTTGCCTGCACATTCCCGTTATCCGTTACTAACGTTACCGTTGCGGGAAGCCCCAGCGCAGAGGCTGTTTGGGCTGTGCCGTTGGCCACGCCGGTGATCGCTGACGGGGTGGTGATGCTCACAAGGGTTTTATCAGTGATGGCGGCTGCAGCGACGGTCACGCTGATACTGGTTGTTAAAGCAACGCTGTTCGGATTCACCACTCCGGACGGGAGCGTCACAGCACCGTTCACCGTGAAGGTCTGCTCGGCGGTGTTGCTTGGGTCATAAGAGCTGCTGCTCACATCCCAGTTCACATTCGCCTGAACATTGCCATTATCCGTGACTAATGTTACCGTTGCGGGAAGCCCCAGCACAGATGCTGTTTTGGCTGTGCCGTTGGCCACGCCGGTGATCGCTGACGGGGTGGTGATGCTCACAAGGGTTTTGGTTACGTTCCACTGCGCATACAGTGTGACACTGTCTGCCCCCATAGGGAATGTGTCCCCTGGCTGATAACTTATGGCGCTGCCAGTTGTAGCTGTATTCCACCCAGCAAAGGTGGAGCCGGTTTTCACAAGGTTTCCGGTATTACCTACGACTGTCACACTTTGTCCATAAACATAGTTGGTGACATCAGTCGGCACACTACCTCCGTCGCTTCCGTTGCCATCGTAAGTCACGCCATAGATTGTCTGAATTTTCTTAACGGAATTATTAGCAGAGTCTGCAACGTAGATCTTCCCACTGCTGTCTGCCGCGACGCCATTAGGATTGAAAAAACCCGTGCCTAGGGTGACGATGTTTGTTCCGTCGGCATCCATTCTCTTGATGGCGCTATTACCAAAGTCTGCAACGTAGATCTTCCCATTGCTGTCTACCGCGACGCCATCAGGACTGGAAAAACCCGAACCTAGGGTGACGATGTTTGTTCCGTCGGCATCCATTCTCTTGATGGTGCTATTACCTAAGTCTGCAACGTAGATCTTCCCACTGCTGTCTACCGCGACGCCAGCAGGACCGGAAAAACCCGTGCCTAGGGTGACGATGTTTGTTCCGTCGGCATCCATTCTCTTGATGGCGCTATTACCAAAGTCTGCAACGTAGATTTTCCCACTGCTGTCTACCGCGACGCCAGCAGGACTGGAAAAACCCGAACCTAGGGTGACGATGTTTGTTCCGTCGGCATCCATTCTCTTGATGGCATTATTATCCAAGTCTCCAACGTAGATTTTCCCACTGCTGTCCACCGCGACGCCAAAAGGTCTGGAAAAACCCGAACCTAGGGTGACGATGTTTGTTCCGTCGGCATCCATTCTCTTGATGGCGCTATGACCAGAGTCTGTAACGTAGATCTTCCCACTGCTGTCTACCGCGACGCCTTCAGGACTGGAAAAACCCGAACCTAGGGTGACGATGTTTGTTCCGTCGGCATCCATTCTCTTGATGGCGCCATTACCAGGGTCTGAAACATAGATTTTCCCACTGCTGTCTACCGCGACGCCATTAGGATTGGAAAAACCCGTGCCTAGGGTGACGATGTTTGTTCCGTCGGCATCCATTCTCTTGATGGCGCCATGACCAGAGTCTGCAACGTAGATCTTCCCACTGCTGTCTACCGCGACGCCATTAGGATAAGAAAAACCCGAGCCGAGGGTGACGATGTTTGTTCCGTCGGCATCCATTCTCTTGATGGCATTATTATTGGTGTCTGCAACGTAGATCTTCCCACTGCTGTCTACCGCGACGCCATTAGGAGTGGAAAAGCCCGTGCCTAGGGTGACGATGTTTGTTCCGTCGGCATCCATTCTCTTGATGGCGTTATTACTAGAGTCTGCAACGTAGATCTTCCCGCTGCTGTCTACCGCGACGCCATTAGGATTAGAAAAACCCGAGCCCAGGGTGACAATGTTTGTTCCGTCGGCATCCATTCTCTTGATGGCGTTATTACCATAGTCTACAACGTAGATCTTCCCACTGCTGTCTACCGCGACGCCTTTAGGATTAGAAAAACCCGAGCCTAGGGTGACGATGTTTGTTCCGTCGGCATCCATTCTCTTGATGGCGTTATTATTAAAGTCTACAACGTAGATCTTCCCACTGCTGTCTACCGCGACGCCATTAAAATAAGAAAAACCCAAGGAAGTAATATCTATTGCCGTCAAGCTTGCTGCATTACTTGTCACACTGCTGCCCGCTGAATCGCGAACCACTACTGTGTAGCTTCCGGTATTAGTTCCTTGAACATTCGGTATATTCAAGGTTGCTGATGTTTCTCCACTAATGTCACTTCCATTTCTCTGCCACTGGTAGCTTAAGGGGGCTGTCCCTGTTGCCGTAACACTGAAGCTTGCTGGTTGACCGACTGTCACCGCCTGAGATGCCGGCTGAGTTGTTATTGTCGGTAACATTATTGCCCAAACCGGTATTGTCCAGAAATAGAACAGAAAAAGTACTAGACTCAGCATAAACGAGGTTGTTTTTGCAAAACAGCTATGATTTTTCTTATTCAATATTATCCACCACTTTCTATGTTTTGATTTAGACTGTTTTGATTATCCCTTGAAGTTAAAGATAATTCTGATATGCAGCCTTGCAAACAACACAAATGTCTAAACACCTGCAGCCGATCTTGCGGCAGCAGCAGGCTAAGTATAAATAGTAAATGCACCCGACATTCACTGCCGAGTGCATTTTACCATGTGGGTTTTGGTTTGCCATCATACCAGGTATGAGAAGAGTGGCAAAAAGGTATAAGAAACAAGATATTTTTCGACCTGTTCTAAATTCCAACTTTCTATCTGCTCAGTTTTAGCGGAGAATACCCGACACGTTCGCCTGCTCCACCGCCTCCCGGCGCCCGGAGACCCCCAGCTTGCCGAAGATACTGCTCAAATGAGTCTTCACCGTCACCAGCGTGACGCCGAGTTCTCCAGCGATAGACCGGTTGTCCATACCTCTGGCAACTAGACGCAGTACGCTCAGTTCCTTGGCCGTAAGCGGTTCGACCGTGGCGGACGACGGCGCTGCCTGAAACCCCGAACAGCGGAGCAGCGGACTCGATCGCAGCAGGCTGACCAGGCTCCGGACGTATACAGCCTCATCCTTCTGCCGCTCTCGGCCGTCTAAGCGAGCAAGCCGCTGGAGAAGGGACAGCATGGGCGCACCTTCGTCCACGAAAATACGCAGGTAACCGTTCTCTCGTCCCAGGGACAAGTTGCGCCGGAGAATTTCCATGCCTTGCTTCGTTCGGCCCACAGCATCGCAGGCGATAGCCAGCAGGTTGGATATTTCGATAGTGCCGGGCAGACGCTCCTCCTTCTCTGCAAATACCAGCAGGCGATCCAGGAGCAGTACTGCCTCTTCACCCCGTCTCCGGGCCAATAACACCCGAGCTAGGGTGATGTGCTCGTAGGCCCGAGCAGCACTGAGGCGATCATAAACGTCGAGGCGGCTATGCGCCAGCCAATCATCGAGCGATCCCGAATCGCCCGCCGCAAGATTGAGACGGGTCTTGAGAGAGGCTAGGGGGAGCAGCCACTGCGGCTGGCCAAGGGCTTTTACCTTTGTTTCACCTTCTGCAGCAACTTTTAGGGCCGCCGCCAAGTCACCGCGCGCTAGGTGGATCTTGGTCAGGGTGAACAGGGCTGGGATAAGAGCTCCGGTCTCTTCTGCCCTTTGGGCCTCCTCCATCCCTTCCACCAGGCTCTTGACTGCGGCGTCGATCTGGTTCCACTCGTACAGGGCCTCGGCGTTGGCTACCAGTGTGTAACCGGCTCGTGCGGCAGGGGCAGCCAAGCTTCTGAGTTTAAGGTGGCTGCGGTTCTCCATGGCCTGCGCCTTTTCTTTCAGGTGGCCGAACACTCCCAGCGGCCCACCCAGCAAGCTGGGTTCCAGCGGTTGCAATGCTCTGCTCCGCGCAGACGTGAAAACCTTCTCCCGGGCCTGGCCTGCATGGGCCAACCAGCGCAGAGATTCCGGTACATCTCTTCGTTTGAGCGCAAGGTAGGCCCTCAGGACGGCCCTGTCCACATCCATCCTGTTTTTGCCACCCATCCCGGGCTGTTTTTCCTCTGCCTCTCGGCCGGCAAAGTCGGCCTGCTCCAACCAGTGCTCCACCTCTGGAGTCCGGTCGGCCGCAACGGCGGCCCAGGCTTGCGCAACGCACAGACCAGGGCTTGTGTTCAGCACTGCGCACGGCAAGGCTGAGAGCCACCGAAATAGGGTCGCTATTTCGCCCCGGCTCAGCATGTCCGGGACCAGTCGTTCGATCAGACTGGTCGCCTGATCGTATTCTAGCCCCTGCAGGTAGTAGTCGACGGCTTCCGCGACCAGCCCCTCAGCCTCACACCAACGGGCGGCCTTCCCATATAGGCCGGGAATCTGCGCCGAAGATCTTTTCTGAAGGAGGCCTTGCAAAAATTCGGCAAAGAGCTGGTGATAGACGTACCAGCCATCATTTTCATCCAGGCAAGCCACAAACCCGCATGTCCGCGCTACCGTGGTGAGAAGGGCTCCACAGTCAGACATCCCGGTCACCGCGTCGCACAGCGGCCCGGAAAGACGGCCCAAGAAGGATGTCTGAAGCAGGAATTCCCGCACATTTGGCGCAAACCCGTCGAATACCTCTTCCATAAAGTAGCCGGCAAGAAGTCGGTTGTTACCCCCGAATCGCTTAATCACCGCGGCCTTGTCACCGCCTTCCAGCAAAGACAGAGCCGCCATCTGCATCCCGGCGGCCCAACCTCCGGTACGGTGTGTCAACGTTTCGGCCTCCTCGCCGGTGAGATCTATGTTTTTCTGACTGTAGAAGGCCGCCACTTCCCCGGTGGCAAAGACGAGGTCACGAACGGTCAATTCCGCCACCTGTCCGACGGTCCTGAGGCGGGACATCTGCAGAGGCGGTTCTGTGCGTCCGACGATGATCGGATGCAGCAGCTGAGGTGCGTAGCGCACCAGGAATGAGAGAGTTTCGTGAACAAGGGGTTCACTGATGACGTGATAATCGTCGAGGACCAGGGCACAATCGAAGGGTAATTGCGACAAATCGTCGATGAGCAGAGAAATGATCGTTTCCCAAGGCGGATTGGTTGAAGAATGCAGTATGGGCGACGTTTCCCTGCCAATACCCTCCTTAAGACCGCTTAGGGCAGCTGTAACATAGGTCCAAAAGCGCACCGGGTCGTTATCGCCGTCGTCCAAAGACAGCCAGGCCACGGGCAAACCCTTGTGCCCGGCCCACTGAGCCACGGCGCTTGTCTTGCCGAACCCTGCAGGGGCTGTCACCAAGGTGAGTCCGTTTTGTACCATCCCGTCCAAACGGGAATAGACCCGCGGACGTTCCACCAAGCTAGACAAGCTGCGCGGCATTTGCAGCTTAGTCTGAAGCAAAGGAACCTTGAGTGTAAAATTATTTAAGGGAATAACCTTTCTTTTCATGCCGCCACCTCATAATATATAAATTCCTGTCTGTGAAGATAATGAAACTCGTCAATTATCCAGCTAAATTTATAGGGAAACGCAAATTCCACAATATCAACAATCTTCCAGCCCTTTTAAATAAAAATTTCTACGGCTTTCTTTGATTTCCTCTAATTAGATCGATAATAATTCGGAAAATACTTAAATAAACTCTAATATTCCTGCACCTTAGCCAAAAACCTTAATCTATGCGTGGCATAGTATTTGTATCATAGGAATCTACAATTTTTGTGAATGAACTTCCCCTAACCAAGTACCTCTCTCTCCTCAATCCGTATTTTAAACACAAACTCCACTTCAGCAAGCGACTCAACTCTAACCTCTCAACTAATTTCCCAAACGAATCCCATCAAACTTATCCAGTAGCTTACTTTCCCTAGCATAATCGCTTCATGGCTATCCTCTACATAATACTGGGCAGCATGTCCGGTATTTAACACAAGTTTCTTTGTTAGAAAATCGACAGTATAAGTTTTTTGGAGCAGCGCATCGCCCATATATTCACCCTATAAATGTCCTTCAAATTGACATACTAAAAGTAGTAAAATTTAAATTTGGAGGTCACTATGGTGAATAGTAGTAAACCAACAAATCGACTGATAAACGAAAAAAGTCCATATCTCTTGCAACATGCGTATAATCCTGTTAATTGGTACCCCTGGGGAGAGGAAGCTTTCACCCTATCAAAAAGAGAAAACAAGCCTATATTCCTAAGTATTGGCTATTCCACTTGTCACTGGTGCCACGTCATGGAACGTGAATCATTTGAAGATGAAGCCGTTGCAGCTTTACTTAATCGCTGGTTTATCTCAATTAAAGTAGACCGGGAAGAACGCCCGGATGTTGACCATATGTACATGGCCTTTTGCCAAGCACTTACCGGATCAGGCGGCTGGCCCCTCACTATTATTATGACTCCCGAGAAAAAGCCATTTTTCGCAGGAACGTATTTCCCCAAAACAGAACACCATGGATATCACGGGCTCATGGAACTCTTAGAACAAGTGGGAACTCTCTGGAGAACGAGTGAGAACAAACTGCGAGAATCTGCCGATCAGATTGTGGCTGCCGTCCAATCAGGACTTGCTTTACCCAAGAAAGCCTCGACTCCTATCGATAATAGTCAAAATACTTCCGACTCCAACAAGGCATGGGAAAAAGATGTTATTGATAAAGCCTATGCTGCCCTTGAACAAAACTTTGATCCACGCTATGGAGGATTTGGGCGAGCTCCTAAGTTTCCCTCTCCACATACTCTGACCTTTCTTCTTCGCTATGCCGAGAATCATCCTCAGAGCAATGCCTTAGCAATGGTTCGCAAAACTCTTAACGGAATGGCACGAGGCGGCATGTATGATCATATCGGCTTTGGCTTTGCCCGATATAGTACGGATGAAAAATGGCTGATTCCTCACTTCGAAAAGATGCTCTATGATAATGCATTACTTGCTCTAGCCTACTTAGAAAGCTTTCAAGTCACTCACTCCCCAGAGCATGCCAAAGTAGCTCAGGATATTTTCACCTATGTGCTTCGTGACATGACTTCACCTGAAGGTGGTTTTTATTCTGCAGAAGATGCCGATGCCGAGGACCAAGAAGGCAAATTCCATGTCTGGACTCCCCAAGAAGTTGAAGCAGTTCTGGATATGGAAACAGCTCAAAAATATTGCAGTGTCTATGACATTTCTGCCAAAGGGAACTTCGAAGGAAAGAGTATCCCTAATCTGTTACAAGGCAATATCCACAAGCTAGACCAGGAAAGTTCCTTAGCAGAAGTGGATGTTATCAAATCCTTGGAAAGTGCCCGCCAAGCTCTCTTCTCTGCCCGAGAAAAACGAATTCATCCCCATAAAGATGATAAAATCCTAACATCCTGGAACGGTCTTATGATTGCTGCCTTAGCCAAAGGTGCTCAAGTGCTTGGCAACAAAACCTATCTGGAAGCAGGGGAAAAAGCCGCCGACTTTATATTAACTCATTTAAGACGAGTTGATGGCCGTCTCTTGGCTCGTTACCGTGAAGGAGATTCAGCCATTCTGGGTTACTTAGATGATTATTCCTTCTTTATATGGGGCCTGTTGGAGCTTTACTTTGCAAGCGGAAAACCGCTTTTTCTCCAAACAGCACTCCTCCTTCAAGAAGAACAGGATCGTCTCTTTTTTGATACCCAGAGAGGAGGATATTTCCTAACAGGTTCAGATGGGGAAAAACTTCTCTTCCGTCCAAAGGAAAGTTACGATGGAGCAATTCCTTCCGGAAACTCAATAACTACCCTTAACCTGCTTCGTTTTGGCCAGCTCACAGGCAGTAAATATTGGAAAGAAAAAGCAGAGCAACAGCTTCTTGATTTTCGAACCGTTCTCGAAGCGCATCCTTCCGGATATACAGCCTTTTTACAAGCTCTACAGTTTGCACTCCATCCCACTCAAGAATTGATTCTGGCTGGGTCCCTTGATTCAGAAGAGCTCTCAATGATGAGAAACCTCTTCTTCTCCGAGTTTCGCCCCTATGCATCGGTACTTTATCAAGAAGGGAGTCTCGGCGAGTTAGTTCCTTGGATTGAGAATTATCCCCTTGCCTCGGACCAAACCGCAGCCTATTTATGTCAGAACTTTACATGTCAACAACCGGTTTATGAAGTAGATCAGTTCGCAAGACTCCTGGAACAATTCTAGCTCAAAAACAACCCTATCTTCCTTATGATAAATTGGGTAAAACAAAAGAAGCCTTTTAGTCCTTTAGCACAAAAGGCTTCTTTTGTTTTACCTGTAATTAAGAAATTTGGCTGGTAACCGAGGACACTGACTCCACACGTGTTAACTTAACAAAGAAGCACCTTAACGGTTATCTACCGCCACAATCATAAGTGACGGACATTCTGCCAAATTGTAGTCAATTGGTGATGGAAGCTCTATTTCGTTCTCATAAAACACCCTAACATAAGGGCGATTGGGGAACGCAGGATTCTGTTTAACCACATTCCCCCTTTGTCCATTACTCAGAAGAATTCCTGACCCTGAAGGGTAAATAGCAATGTGTTTCTTAAAAACTTCTAAGGTTTGTGGACAAAAATGTGAATTAGACTGAGATACAATATACTCAAAAGCTTCATTGGGCTCGACGGCTTTACGGTAGACCCGTTTGCTGGTCAAAGCTTCATAAACATCCGCTATTGCAGCAAGTCTGGCATATTCATGAATTTCCTTACCTTTTAAGCCTCGAGGATAACCGGAACCGTCCCACTTTTCTTGGTGTTGGAAGGCTACATGAGCAGACAGTAAACTTAAATCATTATTCTTGCGCAAAATATTAAAACCATCCACAGTATGGTCTTTAATCCTATTAAATTCCTCCTCCGTCAGAGGTGTCTTCTTGTTAAGAATTGATTCAGGAATTAAAATTTTACCAATATCATGCATGAGAATACCCATGCCAAACTCAATCAGTTTCTGCTCAGAATAACCTGAAGCTATACCTAATACAAGTCCTAGGATGGATGTATTAATGGAGTGATGAAACGTGTAATTATCATACCCCTGTATCTCAGTTAAATTTCCTAATATATCAGCACTAAACAATAGATCATTAATCATTTGCTGAACAGTAGAACGTACATCCGCAACCACTAAGGATCCTTCCAGACCACTTTCGATATAACTGCTAACATGTTTAATAGTTTTATAAGCGACTTCGCGAGTTTGTCCTGTAATTGACATATGAAATTCTACGTCTTCCAATCGGTCATCCTGGATAAAAAGAACATCATACCCCAAAGCTTGCAAACGTTTAATATAAGAAGCGGTCATGCGAACTCCAGTCTGTAAGAGAACTTTACCTGAAGAATTGATCACAGGACGTGCTAAAATTGATCCTTCCTCAACATAACGAGTATTTACCAACCGCATCAAATCTTCACCCTATCCAAATATTGAGTCTAATTATTGCCTAAAGCTTTTATTTCGTCAAAATTCACTAAAAACCTTTATGATTTATGATTTCCATAAAATTTTTCCCTTTAGTCCTATTAAACTTACGGTTTCGGGAATCAAATCAGACGCGGCAATTATTTTCAATATTAATGGA
This sequence comes from Desulfosporosinus orientis DSM 765, assembly GCF_000235605.1. Classification (GTDB taxonomy): domain Bacteria; phylum Bacillota; class Desulfitobacteriia; order Desulfitobacteriales; family Desulfitobacteriaceae; genus Desulfosporosinus; species Desulfosporosinus orientis. The sequence goes on along the minus strand of NC_016584.1, from coordinate 1,439,909 downwards.
TACAGCACTAGATTTCCTTAGTCAAGACAGTTTTAGTAAAGCAAAAATGTTCGACATCAACTAAACCTAGATCCGATAGTTTTAAAGTTGGAATCACTGGCAAGGAAAGGAAGGCAAGAGTCATAAAAGGATCTACTAATTCACTAATACCAAGGCTTAAAGCACTGTCGTGCAATTCACTTAAACTCTGTGCCACTTCTTCAGCATTTTGATCCGTCATTAATCCGGCAATAGGTAAAGGAAGCTTTCCAATGACTTTTTGACCATCCACAAGACAAAGGCCTCCCCCCATCTCAACACAGGATTTGATGGCTAAATTCATCTCATTGTCACTCATCCCCACAACCACTAAGTTATGTGAATCATGAGCAACCGTTGAGGCAATAGCCCCTTTTCTTAAGCCTAATCCTTGGACAAATGCAAGCCCAACATTACCTGTTTGACGATGCCGCTCAAGCACAGCTAGTTTAGCAACTTTTTGCTCCGGGTCAGCATGTACAAGACCATCGCAAACCGGTAAGTTCCGTATCAAAGCAGTGGTCACCAAGGAATGGGCTTGAACTCCAATAACCTGAACCGGAACATTATTTTTTGCATACTCATTGGCAAAAACTTCGAGTTTAGCCGGCGACCAGTTTCCGAGGTGAACACTATCCGTAAGTCCCGCAAGATTGAAGCGTGGAAATTTTGGCCGCTCGTTCCTTGTACTTTGCCTAACACCGCGCCAATATACTTCACGAATCTGAAAACTGTTAAGATCATCAAGGACGACAAAATCCGCTTGATAACCCGGTCCTACAGCGCCGAGATTCTTAAGTCCTATTGCACGTGCCGCATTGATTGTTGCCATTTGGATGACTTGAATAGGATCCATTCCGGCTTGTATCGCCAACCGAACTAGATGATCAATACTGCCTTCTTGCATTAGATCTCTCGGATGACGATCATCCGTCACCAAAAGACACTGTCCGGCATTACAAGGAGTAACTGCCGGCAACAGATCTAAGAGATTTTTAGCAGCACTTCCTTCTCGAAGCATAACATGAAAGCCGCGCCGCAGACGCTCTCTGGCTTCTTCAACCGTAGAACACTCATGTTCCGTGTGTATCCCGGCCAGATAATAGGCATTCAGATCCTGGGGAGATATTCCTGGCGCATGACCATCAAAAAACGGTACCGGCAGGCTTAGTTTCTCAACCATATCAGGTTTAGCCTGGATCACTCCCATATAATCCATGACTTCACCTAGTCCGATTACTCTAGGGTGAGAAACTAAGGTTCTCAAATCATCAGCCTGGAGGTTGGCTCCTGAAGTCTCCATATCCGTAGCAGGAACACAAGAAGGAAGCGCAACAAAAGCATTAAAAGGCAATTTATCTACACTGTCAAGGATATATTGAATACCTTTCAGACCCAAAACATTAGCAATTTCATGAGGATCGACAACAGCCGTTGTAACACCATGGGAAAGAAGAATTGAGCAAAACTCTTCCGGACAAAGATGAGAACTTTCAATGTGGACATGTCCGTCAATCAAGCCAGGAACAACGTACTTCCCTGATAAATCCAATTCCTGTTTAGCTTCCTGAAAACCCCCAATCCCCATGAAAGTGCCTTTATGAATCCCAATATCTGTTTCATGGATTTCTCCTGAAAAGACATTAACCAGCTTAGCATGTCTTAAAATCATATCAATCTTAACCAGCCCACGGGCTGCATCCATTCTTTCCTTAAAGCTCGACACACTATTTCACTCCCATCCAACAGATATTTGAAAACCTGGCAGGTGCCAGTGTTATATTTTCCGAGTGATATTGTAAAGGCTTGGCTAAGAAGCCAAGCCAAAGTCGGTGAAGTCCGCTGTCTCTCTACAGTAGTCCTACTCGTTTCATGACTCGATTCAAACTCCGCGTAGAACTTAGCTTAAGCTTAGAAACATCAATGGTTAACAATTGCCGATCTTTCATGACGATTTGCCCGTCAACCATGGTTAAACGTACATCTGAGGATGTTGCCTGATAAACTAACTGTGAATATACATCCACATGATCAATAGGCCAAGTGTGCAGTCCCTGGAGCGTTACGACAGCCAAATCCGCATTTTTCCCCACCTCTAGACTTCCCAAATCATGTTCATGTCCAATGGCCCTGGCACCTCCTAATGTTGCTAACTCAAAGACCTCCCTGGCCGGCATGACCGTTGGTCCATGCAAAGGTTTTTGAATCAAAGCAGCATGCCGCATCTCTCGGAATCCATCGAGATTATTGTTGCAGGGCGCTCCGTCAGCACTCAAGGAGACTTCCGCTCCAAGTTTTAAGAGTTCAGGAATCGGCGCGATTCCTGAAGCCAACTTCAAATTAGAAGAAGGGCAATGCGATACCCTGGTCCTGCTCTTAACCAAAATCTCCTTTTCCACCTCATCAAGCCAAATACAATGGGCAATAATCAGATTTGGCCCCGTTAAACCGACTTGATCCAAGTATACGATATTGCGCATTCCCCTTGTGCTCTCAACAACTTGAATTTCCGAACGATTTTCAGAAGCATGAGTATGGACAAAGACATTTTTTTCTCGAGCCAAACGAGAGACTTCTTTTAGTAACGTATCTGTACAGGAAATAACAAACCGGGGAGTCAGAGCTATTTCCAAACGCCCATTTCCTTTGCCATGATACTTTTCTAATAAATCAACACTTTCTTGCAGAGAAGCCTCAGTGGTTTCCCGCAACGAAGGTGGAATGTCCTCATTACAATCATCCATCATAACCTTTCCGGACAAAGCTCTCAAACCACTGGAAAGTATAGCCTCAAAAGCATGTTCGGTATGATGAACAGTCTCCATGTCTACAATTGTCGTTGTGCCGCCAAGAAATAACTCCCCGATTCCAAGCAGGGCAGAGTCATAAATTGATTCTGGATCATGCCCGCCTTCTAGCGGCCAAATTCTTAATTTCAGCCAATCCAATAATTCTAAATCATCCCCCTGCCCCCGGAACAAAGTCTGACAGAGATGAATATGAGTTTGTATTAATCCAGGAATGAGCAAATCTCCCTTTAGATCAATAATTTGGTCGGCAGCTTGGTCAATAACTCCCCCAACTGCTGCGATCTGAGATCCATCCACCAGCAGATCTCCCTTAATAACCTCGCGCTCAGCATTCATTGTTACAATAGTTGCATTTTTAAAGAGAATACGCATGATTCCCATCCTTTCCTTTCATGCCAAGGCGCTTAGAGTTGAATGTAAAGCGCCAAGCAATAAGGTTTTTCTTGGAGAGATGTGTTGAAGACACATCTCTCCAAATCGTGATTTGCTGATCAGCCTCCACCGAGGATAAAGTGAACGATAAAGAGAATCGTTAACGTGTAGGTTACAGCATTATTGTCTTTGTGTTTTCCTGTAATCAGTTTAATAATCGTATAGGACATGAAGCCAAAAGCAAGACCTTGAGCAATTGAGAAGGTTAATGGCATCATGACAATAGTCATAAAGGCTGGAAAAGCTTCAGTGAAGTCCTCAAAATTAATTTGCACTACTTCACTCATCATCAAAACACCAACCAATATGAGAACCGGCGCCGTTGCTTGCCCAGGTATCAAGCCAACGAGAGGAGCAAAGATTAAGGAAATTGCAAAAAGCACTGCTACTACAACGGCTGTTAATCCGCTTTTACCGCCTTCAGCAACACCAGAAGCACTTTCAATATACGAAGTTACCGTTGGAGTTCCCATTGTCGCCCCAAACATAGTCCCTATTGAATCTGCCATCAAGGCCTTTCCTGCACGAGGTAAGTTTCCTTTTTCATCTAACAAACCTGCTTTGCGGGAAACTCCTAGCAGCGTACCGATGTTGTCAAATAAATCAACAAAGGTAAAGGCAAAGAGGATTGAAATGAAACCGTATTTTATAGCCCCCATAATATCAAGCTGGAATGCAACAGGAGCGATGGCGGATAAAGGATTGGACGTTGCAATGAAGCTGGATATTCCCGTCGGCAGTGGAGAAACTCCTAAGATCATGCTGAAAATAGTAGTCACTGCGATACCGATTAACAAACCGCCTTTAACATTTTTGGCCATCATCCAGCCCGTCACAATGAGACCGAAGATTGTGACCAAAACCCCCGGGGATTTCATATCCCCTAAAGCCACAAACGTATCTGGGTTGGATACAATAAGACCGCCGTTTTTTAGTCCAATAAACGCAATAAATAAGCCTATCCCTACTCCAATAGAGAGTCGCAAAACCTGAGGTACACCTTCAATAATCCATTCCCGAACCTTTGTCACAGTCATAAGGAAGAATACAAGTCCAGAGATAAAGACAGCACCAAGAGCAGTTTGCCAGCTAAGCCCCATACCAAGCACAACAGCATAGGTAAAAAAGGCATTTAGCCCCATTCCCGGAGCTAAAGCAATTGGGTAATTAGCATAGGCACCCATAATGAGTGTCCCGACGGCTGCAGCAATAGCTGTCGCTGCAAAAGTGGCACTTACCGGCATTCCTGCATCTTTTAAGATATTAGGATTGACAAACAAAATGTAGGCCATGGTAACAAAGGTGGTTATTCCAGCTAATACTTCCGTTCGTACATTGGTTCCTAATTCATTGAGATGAAAATACTTTTCTAAAAAACCTTCTGGTTGATCCGATGGTGGCTTCTGCTTATTTGTAACGGTTGACATGGACAGCCCTCCCATTAAAATAATTTCCTCATGCGATTTCAATTGGTAGTTTAAGCTGAATTTACTGATTCTATTAAACTTTTGCGGGATGCTTCCTTATAATTTTTTAGAATAAGTGCATCTAAAGCCTAACATTAAAGGGATTAAACTTAAACTATTGACATAATTGTTTGCATTCTTACTCATAGACCTTGCGGAATAATCAATTTGATAAATTTTTCGGAAAACATACTAGACGTTCTTACTGAATTCCCCTTTTTGCTTTAAACCAATTAAATGAATCTTTCTTTATCCCTCCTTTTTCTCTTCTAGCCCTCGCAGAATCTTTTCTGGAGTCGCTGGCAAAGACGTAATTCTTACTCCCACGGCATCATCAATAGCATTAATGACAGCCGCAACAGTTGGAAGCATTGCCGGTTCTCCAAGCCCCTTTGCCCCAAAAGGACCGGTACACTCTGCATCTTCCACATAAAATGCTTCTATAGCAGGCACATCTAAGGCCGTGGGAATCAAGTAACTGGAAAAGGCCGGGTTTTTGATTTTGCCCTCTTGCAGTTCAACTTCCTCAAGCAAGGCATAGCCAATTCCTTGAGTTACTCCACCTGCAATTTGCCCTTCCACTTGAGTGGGGTTTAAAGCTTTTCCTACATCATGAACAGCAACCACTTTGAGAACCTGAACCATACCGGTTTCGGTATCAACTTCAACCTCTGCCATTTGACAGCCAAAAGCATAAGGCCAATATGGCGCTCCCTGACCGGTTTCCGGATGGACAGGTGTTGAACATGCAGTAGAGCTTTCTGCACTTATAAAGCGTTCCCCCTGTAGCCGGGCTTGAAATACCATTTCAGCTAAGGGCATTCTTCGGGAGGGATCTCCTTTGACACCTATATAACCATCCTTAAGTTCGAGTCCCTCAGAGTTGGGGCAGGAAAATTTACGTGCTGCAAAAACCAAAAGAGAAGACTTTGCCTGCCGAACAGCTTTTAGGACAGCATTCCCAGTATTATAAGTTTGTCGTGTGGCTGCAGTTGTTCCGGAATCCGGGGTTGCATCCGTATCACCGGAATAAACGCAGATATCCTGAGCCTTGAGTCCAAGCTCTTCTGCCGCGATCTGAGCAAAAATTGTGTTGCTTCCCTGACCAACATCTACGGCTCCGGTGAGCACTGTAGCCGAACCATCATCATGAATTTCTACAAAAGCACTGGATACATCAGGGAAACCATTTCCATATCCTGTACCATACCAAGAACAGCCTAAACCAATTCCCCTTTTTTTCATTGAGAATCTCCTCCTCTTTGGAGATAAGGTGCCACTTTTGCCAGGCACTGATCCAGCGGAACACTACCCGTCAAGATTTGTCCGGTAGCCGTTGTACTTCCAGCTTTAAAAAGGTTGAGTAAGCGAATTTCCAATGGAGAAATTCCAATTTCTTTAGCCAAAAGATCCATCTGACTCTCATAGGCTACCACCGTTTGAGCAGCACCGAAGCCGCGCATGGCACCGGTAAATGGATTATTCGTAAACACTGCATAACTGTCAATGGACACATTGGGAATCTCGTAGGGGCCGCTGGCATGAACTGCCGACTTGCGCAGAACATTGATACTCCAGGAAGCATAGGCACCGGCATCCCCGATAAACTTTGCTTCCATAGCCACTAGTTTTCCCTCTTTGGTCGCCCCAGTCTTATAATACATGCGCATGGGATGCCGCTTGGAATGGGAATAAAAAGATTCTTCCCGGTTGTTTTCCATTTTCACAGGCCGTAGTGTTTTCTGTGCCATTAAGGCTGCCATGATCTGGAGTGAGATGTCTTCACGACCTCCAAAGGCTCCTCCCACCGCTAAGGTCTTTACCTGAACCTGACTGAAACGCAGACCCAAAGCATGAGCAATTTCCCCTCGATCATAGTGAGCGTATTGGGTAGCCGTCTGGACAACGATGTGTCCCCGTTCATCAACATAGGCCAGCACTGCTTCAGGCTGCAAAAAAGCGTGGTCTACATGTTGAGTACTATATACTTTTTCAACGACTGCATCAGCCTTTGCCCAACCCTCTTCCACTCTTCCTTTGCGGATGGGCAAATGATACAGCACGTTCGTCGGGCTAAGGTTTGGATGTAGAGGAAGGACATCCGGTTTCATAGCCTCTTCCGGATCAAAGAGGGCAGGCAAAACCTCGTACTCTACCTCCACCAACTTAGCTGCAGCCCGAGCAATCTCTTCCGTTTCCGCTCCGACAACTGCTACCGGATCACCTACCATGCGAACATAATCCGCCAGAACAGGTTGATCACGAAAGAGAACGCCATGAGTATTATGAGGAACATCCTTCGCAGTTAAGACCGTAACCACACCAGACAGCTTCTTAGCCTGGTCACTATTAATACTTAACACTTTGGCATGGGGATGGGGACTGCGAAGAACGACCCCATAAATTTGATCAGGCAAGTTGACATCGGCAGGAAATTTCGTTTGTCCAAAGACCTTTCCCCAAGCATCTTCTCGAATAACCCGTGATCCTACCACTGAAGTATTCATTGCTTTCCCTCCTCAGCGGCTATTTTTACGGCACGCAGAATTTTATCATACCCCGTACAACGGCAGAGGTTTCCAGACATAGCTACTCTGATTTCCTTATCACTAGGCTGAGGGTTTTTATCCAGCAAATTTTTGGCTGTTAGGACCATCCCAGGGGTACAGAAGCCACATTGAACTGCTCCGGCTTCAACAAATGCCTTCTGTACAGGATGAGGAGAGCGACGATTTCCTACTCCTTCGATGGTAGTGATTACACTTCCATTAGCCTGAGCAGCTAAAACCAGACAGGAGTTTACTGTTTTACCGTCTATGATTACTGTACAAGCGCCACATTCTCCTTCGCCGCATCCTTCTTTTGTTCCGACAAGTCCTAAACGGCTGCGAAGTGTATCAATAAGACGCTCAGTCTCTTCAACGTTGATGGTATAAGGCCTATCATTGACAGTCAGTTTGATTTCAATCATGCTTGTCTCCCTCCCTGAGGAATGATGGATACTGAAGCCTCACGGAATACTCCTGCTACCGCCACTCGTTTATAAGGTGCCGATGCCCGAGTACCCAAAGCTTCCCTAACAATCCGCTGAACTTCAGATACTCCTTTTTCCAGCCATATTTCATTGAATGCTTGACCGCTTAATGCCATGCCGAGAGATTCACTCAAGAAGGCCCGCCTACCGACAGCACCTAAGGCAACTTGCACTTCTTCTGTCCGACTCCCCTTCATTTTGACTGCCATAGCAACACTCAGGCGAGCAATGGCTAAGGCCCGGCGACGGCCAAGTTTAGCGAAACCGCTCTGCATTCCTTTTAAAGGAATGCGAAATTCACGGATAAGAACTTTGTTGGCTAGGAGGGGATGACGATTTAAGAGTGTGGACAAAGGAACAATCTCCTCTCCTTCCGGTGAAATTAACTTTACCTCTGCACCTAGAGCCAGCAAAGGAGGTAAGCCATCTGCTGCAGGTGAACAATTTCCCAAGTTTCCGCCTAATGTCGCCTGATTGCGAATTTGCGGAGAACCCATGGATTGACAGGCCTGCCATAACGCATGAGCTTTCTGAAAAACCATTTCAGAGTTTCCTAATACTTCGAAAGTCGCCATACTGCCAATCTTTAAATATCCATTATCTTCTTTAATTTCACGAAGTACTGGAATCTTACCTAAATCGATAAGACCAGATGGCTGAACTTTACCTGTACGCATATGAAGGACAAGATCCGTTCCTCCGGCCAGAAAAGCGGCATCGTATGTTTGGGCCATTTCTATAGCCTCTTCCACACTATTTGGTTGAAAGTACTTCATTTTTCCACCTCTCAATTATTTTGACAACAAAAAAGCAACCTGTTTTGCATAATCTATAAGCCTTACCTGGCTCATAGAGAAGCAATTCCGGTTGCCTCGTAGAAACCCCCAAACCAATTATCAGGGTTATATGAGTAAAAAGAACCTATTCAATTATTAATAAATATTCACACTATATTATACAAATTCGCTATAGATCTTAATTATCCTTCTTATAACAAGAAAAAATAATTGGTATTTTAGGGAAATTTAGGTTTGAGAAGGGGCGGCCAAAAATCCACTTTCCATAACGCTTAATAAAACGGCGGAACCTATGGCACGTGCTTTTTCTGAAATCGTCCAACAAAAGCTTTCTTCTCCTCGAGGGTCAACATCCCCAATTTTAACATTGGCAGGGATAGTGATGTTTGTCCTCAATAACCCTCTCAAAACTCCATCGATTAAGGATACTACTTGAGTGGTGCGGTTTTCTTCAACTATTTCTCCCACACAATCTCCTGCAGAAACTTGATCCCCAATGGCTCGCTTTGCTCTAAAAATTCCAGCAGTCGTGGAATAGATCACACGCTCTCTGGAAATACCCTTAATCTCTCCAGGAACACCGGTATTTGGTTGAGCCGGTCCTTGATAAATGATTCGGCCGAGATTATGCCCTCGATTGGTTTCTATAACTATATCCACATCCTCACCAGCTTTAAATCCGGGACCTAAACCAATCGTCAGGGGAGCCATCGTCCTTTTGGTACCTAAATTTTGTTTTGCCATAATAGCATCCACTAAAATTAAAGGCATGAGCTCCGATAGTCTTCTCAACTCAGGGTCAACCAAAACAGGAATTTTCCCTTCCAGCCAAGCATCTTCACACTCTGATCCGGTCGAGCTTACACAACAAGCTTTTATTCCTTCAACTTGCCACTGGCCTTCTTCAACGGCCGTCCCAAAACAAACCGGCCAGCGAACCATCAGAGGCTTAGAAACTTCAGTCATCAGCACTCTAAACCCTGCTTTACTGAAAGCCCAACCTACACCCGAGGCTTGCTCTCCTGCCCCCCGAATTAAGACTAACGGTCTGTTGTTCACCAGATTATTAACCATACCCTTGTATCTCCTTATGAATTAAATAAAGCATCATATTGTTCCGGAGTATCCACATCCAAAAACAAGCTTTCTTCAACAGTATATTTTGACCAGCGTTCTGGGTAACGGTTCAAAACCATTCTTCCGCCCTGCTCCCCTTGAAGTGCTAAGAGTTCCGGAATATAGCGCTTATGAAAAAACACGGGAGATCCTGGCGTATTTCCCGCCATAGGGACTAAAAAGTCCGGCTGATACTTAAGAACCTCTTCCAAACAAGCAGATAGATCTTGAACTCTTACTCCTACTTGATCACCCGGCAAAAAAGCAACACTATGCATTTCAGCATTTAGGTCATGCAAACCCATGTTAATCGTCTCAGCAAGAGGTCTAGGTCGGGGAGAATGATTCCAAACTCCGCCATACTTGAAAAACTCTCTGACACCCTCTTCTGAAAGATAGGTTTCCACAGGTTTTCTGGCAATAACATGTATTTCTATTCCGCTCTGAGGATATAAGTCCTTATGTACTTTCATTACCTCAAGAACCGTCCCTATGACATACCCAAGCACTGTGCCGTTCTTCCATGGCAAGGCCAGTTTATCCTTCCCCATTCGTGTAGCCAAACCAGCGGCCATTACCACAAATCGAACCAACGCAGATCCCCCTTTTTGGCATCGCCTTCAGCTAAACGCAAATGACTGGGCTTTAAATCAGTCTTAACAGAGTTTTCCGACATTTCCATCCATTTCAACGATAAATCATGCAGCAAATCAAATGAATTCTCAGGATCAAACTCACCCATGTTTTCATTTGCTGTCTTTGCACTATTAAAGAGAATAACCCAATGCAGCATAGAATATTGCATATCAAAAACAGGAGACTTTAAAAAATATCTCCAAACGCTCTCCGAACTCCAGATCTCACCTAAAAGATCCTGACATTTGTGAGGTCTATGTACTGCATCTGGCTCTAAAACCTTTCCCCATAACCCCCTGTCCATGACCAGCACTCCACAATCTGAATACTTTGGTATTTGAGGTTCATAGTATTCCCAACACTTTAACCTGTGTTCACGGGCACCATCCCCTTCAATCACCCAATAGCGACGGCTGTCTGTCCTCAGTTCTTCAGCAATGGCTTTATCAACAGACAGAGCTGACGGACCTCTCCATTTTCCGCTTGAATCCTCGACTCCGTCATACCAAAACCACGCGCCCCTTTTCTGAGGAGGAGGATATAAATTCCTCCACGCATCCATAGTAAGCTCAGGATGTACTTTCGTCGTGGTTGTGGCAACAACCTCCAGACCGGCAGCCTCCATATCATGGGTAAGGGTTTGGAGGCAGGTGGTTTTTCCGCCTGCCCCAATAAAGGTTGTTACCCACAAGCGATGGGTCATATCCCAGAGACTCCCGCTTCCAGTAATCGATTGAGTAGGAAAATTTGTCGTTGAACTTGTCATATGCCCCTCATAACTTTTTTAAAATACTTGACCATTCAAATGGTATTCTACTTTTTATAGGGCGTTTCCTGCAAGGGCAAGGATGTCCTTAATTTCCCATCAAGTTTGTAATAAGCTGAAGCAACCGCAGGAGCTGTAGGAATGGATGAAATTTCACCAACTCCTTTGGCCCCGTAAGCTAAAGGCGAGGAGTTCTTTTCAATAATCACTGTTTCAATCTCAGGCATTTCTGTTGACCGCAAAAGTCCTAACTTAGCATACTTCGCTGTCGGCACCCCATTGAGGAGCGGAAAGTCTTCACGTATAGCATACCCTAAACCCATGCATACCCCCCCTTCGATTTGGCCTTCGATTGCCTTCGGATTGATAGCTCTGCCGACATCATGGGCTGCAATTACTTTTTCAATCATGCCCTGTTCATTGAGCAGCACAACTTGGGTCGCATAGCTATAAGCAACGTGGCTAACCGGGTTAGGCTTATCTGAATTCATAGGATCGGTTTTCCCAAAATATTCTCCGTAAAACTCTTGTCCATTTAATTCGTCTATGGAAGATTCATGCATCGCTTGCTGCAATTTAAGGGAAGCCTGACGCACGGCCTCTCCGCTAAACATCGTCTGGCGTGAAGCCGTTGTCGTACCGGAGTTTGGTGTTGAACAGGTATCCGGAGATCCAACTTCTATTTTTTCCAGGGACAGCCCTGTGGCCTCATAAACGATCTGAGTTGCTATCGTCGCAAACCCTTGTCCAATGCAGGCGGCACTTGTCAGGACCACTGCTTTTCCGTCTTGAATCTTAATATTGACTCTGCCGACATCCGGAAGCCCGACCCCAATACCGGTATTCTTCATTGCACAAGCAATTCCTGCAGCATATGGATGAGACTCATACACTTCCCTAACTGCTCTCAGCGTTTCCTTAATGGCAGTCCCCTCATCAGTAATTTGCCCAGTCGAATTAACCATACCCGGCTCCAGAGCGTTCATATAGCGGATTTCCCATGGGGAAATCCCCACTTTTTCCGCTAGCAGATCCAAGTTGATTTCAGCAGCAAAGCATGACTGGGTAACCCCAAAACCTCTGAATGCTCCTGCTGGAGGATTGTTGGTATAAACGCAAAGCCCAGTGATATCCACATTGTCAAATATATAAGGACCGCTGGCGTGAGTACAAGCCCGCTGCAAAACCGCTGTTCCCAAAGAAGCATAAGCCCCGGTATCGGCAACAATTTTGGCAACCATCGCCGTCAGTTTGCCTTTTTCATCACAGCCCGTAGTAATTTCCATTTCCATGGCATGACGTTTGGGGTGAACTAAGATGCTTTCTTGGCGCGTAAAGGTGAGTTTAACAGGTTTTTGAGTTTTTAGAGCCAAAAGAGCAGCATGATGCTGAACACTTAAATCTTCTTTCCCGCCGAAACCTCCGCCCACCAGTTTACTGATAACCCGCACTTTTTCAGCAGGCAAACCTAGCATGGCCATGATTCCATGCTGATCATCATAAACGCTTTGATCCCCAACATAAATGGTAACTCCCCCATCGTCTTGAGGAATGGCTAAGGCACTTTCCGGTTCCATAAAAGCATGTTCCGTAGGCGGAGTAGTATAACGATGAGTTACCACGTGCGCAGACTTTGCTAAGGCTTCCTCCGTGTTTCCACGTTTAATTTTAGTGGTACTTAATAAATTTCCTTTGACATGAATTTGAGGAGCCCCCTCTGCCAGGGCTTCTGTCGGACTAAGGATAGGCTTAAGCTCTTCATACTCTACTTTTATTAATTTTACAGCTTCCCTGGCTTGCTTCTTGGTTCGGGCTGCAACAATGGCAATAGCATCACCAACATACCGAGTTTCATTTCCGATGGAGACCATGGTTGGCCAATCAGGAAAAATATGCCCATGATTGCGGTCTGCGGGAATATCATCCGCCGTTAAGGCGGCTTCCATGCCCGGGTAAGCAAGCGCTTCCGACACGTCAATGCTCTTAACAATGGCCCTTGGGTATTTTGCCCTTAAAACCGCTGCGTGAAGCATATTATCGACGTGCATATCATCAACATACTGTCCCGTCCCCAAGACCTTTTCACGGGCATCCACACGTTGGATACTCGTTCCGATTCCAGCTCCCGATGGCTGAGATTTCGGAGTTATCTCTCCTCGCAGAACCTGAGCCGCCAAAGAAATTCCCTGCTCAATTTTAACGTACCCAGTGCAGCGACAAATATTTCCCCGGATACTTTGCTTAATGTCTTGAGGCGTAGGATTAGGATTTTTATCAAGTAACGCTTTGGCGCTGATGATCATGCCGGGTATGCAAAAACCGCACTGAACAGCTCCGGCTTCAGCAAAGGCCCAGCTATAGGCTTCTTTTTCCTGGTCGGATAATCCTTCGACTGTGAGCAGCTTCTTCCCAGATGCTTTTGCAACGGTGAGAATACAAGCACGCATAGCCTTTCCATCGACTAAAAGCATACAAGCACCGCAAGCTCCTTCACCGCAGCCGTTTTTTAAGGAAGTTACGTGAGCTTCATCCCGCAAAAAATCCAACAGGTTCATATCGTCTTGCACAGAGAAAACTGTGCCGTTAATATCAATACTGTACATTTTACCCGACCTTTCTCTTAAGGAATGGCTTACGGGACAAATACATTCCTGTGGGTTTGTCCACTTTTAGTTTTCCGTTCTCAACGATCTGCTTTCCTCTCAGAAAAACATGGATCGCTTGACCGGACTGTTTAAAACCTTCGTAAGGTGTATAGTCTACTTGCTGATGTAACGTTTCCGCCCGAAGAACAGAGGAAATTCGGGGATCCCAAATTACTAAGTCGGCATCACTTCCCGGAGCTATGGTCCCTTTGCGGGGGAACAAACCAAACAACTTTGCGGCATTCGTTGAAGTCAAAGCGACAAAATCATTTAAACTAAGTTTTCCGGTTAAAACTCCATAGGTATACAATAATCCCATCCGGGTTTCAACCCCTGCCGCTCCATTAGGTATTTTGCTAAAATCGTTCAAACCCTTATCTTTTTGTCCTTTATAATTAAATGCGCAATGATCCGTAGCCACAACATCTAAGATTCCTGAAGTCAAACCTGACCATAACACATCCTGATTCTGAACCGGGCGCAAAGGCGGGGAAATAACATACTTGGCTCCCTCAAACCCTTCGCAGTTGTAATAACTGTCGTCTAACAAGAGATATTGGGGGCAAGTTTCAGCATATATTTCCAGACCTTTAAGCTTCCCTTCCACCACAGCCTTAAGTGCTCCGCTGTTGGAAAGATGAACGATATAGAGAGGGGCTCCTGCCATTTGAGCCAGAGTAATAACCCGAAAGGTTGCCTCTGCTTCCACTTCCGGAGGCCGGGAAAGGGGGTGATAGGCGGGTGAGGTTTTGCCCTTCTTAAGATATCCATGCACTAAATCATCAACGACATCGCCGTTCTCACAATGTACGCAAATTAGTGCTCCGTATTCTCCTGCTTGACGTAAAGCCTGTAATAATGCCTGATCATCCACTTGCAGGGTGTTCTTATATGCCATGTATAATTTAAATGACGATATTCCTTCTTGGCTAATTAAATCGATCATTTCCCGAGCGATTGAATCTTTCCAATCAGTGATTGCCATGTGAAAGCCATAATCCACATAACACTTGCCGCCAGCCTTTGCCTGCCAATTTATTAAGCCCTGCTTTAACGTCTCCCCTTTGAACTGGGTAGCGTAATCAAGGATTGTTGTCGTCCCACCTAAAATTGCTGCTTTTGAACCTGATGAAAAATCATCGGATGTCGAAAAATCTCCCATGGGGAGATCAAAATGAGTATGCGGATCAATTCCACCCGGAAATAAAAAACAGCCGTCCACATCTATTACCTGGTCTCCAGGTTGCTTGATATCATGGCCGATAGCCACAATTCTCTCGCCATCAATGCGGACGTCTGCTTGATAGATATCTGCAGCCGTAACAATAGTTCCCCCGTTTAATACAATACCCATGTTCATTTCTCCTTAAAAGGAAATCTCCTCATCTTGGTTCACAAACATAAAATCTATTAATATTCGCTTTTTCTCCAGCCCGCATATTATTTTTCCTCTGTAAAGGACCACTTACCTTATGGTACATGATTTTACTTGAGATGAAGATACAAACTCTTCATCTCAAGTTATAAATGAACCGCAATTTTCAAGCACTAAGGATTAGGGATATATATGGGTTCCTGTCTTTCCGGCAACAGCTTCTTCCAAAGATTCCGGATTTGTAATAATTGCTTTTTTACCGCCATTCTCTAAGAAGCTGATAACGGCTTTAATTTTAGGAAGCATGCTTCCTGGAGCAAAATGATTTTCTGTGACATACTGCTTTAGTTCTGCCAAGGATACCTTATCTAACGCTTTTTCGTCAGGCTTGCCATAATTCAAGTAAACTGTAGGAACGCCAGTAGAAATGACTAAAAGGTCGGCTTTGATATCAGAGGCTAAGAGACTGGATGCAAAATCTTTGTCGATTACTGCATCAACTCCTTGAAAGGAACCATCTTCACGCCTGGCGACAGGTATACCCCCACCGCCAACACCAATGACACAATAACCATCTCGTACTAACTGACTGATAACATTCTTTTCAACAATTTCTTGAGGCAGAGGAGAAGCAACCATCCTGCGATATCCTCGACCGGCATCTTCAACCATAACCCACGAAGGGTTGGCTTTTTGAATCTCTTCCGTCTGTTCCTTGGTGTAAAAAGAGCCAATGGGTTTGGTTGGTTTTTGAAAAGCAGGGTCATTTTTAGAGACAACCACTTGAGTCACAATCGTGACCGCAGATTTGTCCATCCCCCTTTTCTTAAATTCATTATCCATTGCTTGTTGGATCTGATAGCCGATGGCGCCTTGAGTATCGGCTCCACAGCTAACCAACGGTACCTGATGCATTGCTGCAACGTCCTTAGCAATTTCTGAACGTCTTAAGATAAAACCAACTTGTGGACCATTGCCATGAGTAACAATCACTTCATAGCCCTGCTCGATCATCCCGGCAATATGTTTGGCTGTTTCTGCAACAGCCGCATATTGATCCTCTACGGACTCATGGGCCTTATCACGAATCAGAGAATTCCCACCAATTGCTACAACAGCTAATGTACTCACAATTATTTTCCACCTACCAACAATGTCATAACAGCTTTAGCTGTATGCAAACGGTTTTCTGCAGCATCATAAGCGATTGAATGCGGTCCGTCAATGACAGCATCTTCAACTTCGTTGTTACGGTCAGCAGGCAAAGCATGCATATACATGACATCTTTGCTGGCTGTGGCCATTTTAGCTTCTGTGCATTTCCAGCTCTTATTAGCAATAAGAGCATCATCGATAACTTTTGTTGCGCCGCTAACTGAAGCACCTGTTTGGTCGGTAACCCAGTTCCCCCAGCTCTTAGGAATAACGATGTCAGCATCTTTATAAGCTTCTGCTTCGTCATGAGTAATGGTCAGAGTACCGCCATGCTTCTCAGCATTTGCTCTGGCTTGTTCAATAACCCAATCAGGAAGTTCCCAACCTTTTGGATAAGCGAGCCATACATCCATACCATAACGAGGGAAGAGAAGGACTTGTGTTACAGGTACAGAAATTGGTTTTTTATGACTTTCAGCATATGCCCAAATGATAGAGATTTTCTTTCTTCTTAAATCAGGAAGTTTCTCTTTGATGGTCATAAGATCTGCTAAACCTTGGAATGGGTGATAAAGGTCACACTGTAAGTTCATGATGGGCGCTGAGGACCATTTAGCCATTTCATTCAAGTAGTCATTTCCTCTCCCCCAGTTGCAATAACGGCAGGCAATCATGTGTCCGAAGCGTGATAAAATAATAGCTGTATCTTTGGCAGTCTCACCATGAGCAACTTGCATGCTGCTGGTATCCAAGAATCCAGCATGGCCTCCCAATTGAGCCATTCCGGCTTCCATGGAGTTTCTGGTCCGAGTGGATTGTTCAAAGAACATTAAGAATCCGGTTTTATTAGTAAGATATGGAGTATCTTCACCCATTGCAAACTTTCTTTTAAGGTCAAAAGAAACATCGAGCATGGTATCCAATTCTTCTTTGGTGAAATCCTCTAAATTAAGAAAGTGTCTTCCTCTGAAAACTGTGTTCATTTATTTTTTCCTCCTAATTTATGTGTTCTTTTATTATTAGTAGCCATTTGTGACTACAAAACTTGAGAGGTTTATAACTTATTTCTTAATTCCTACTAAATTCTCTGTATCCTTAGGCATCTTGTCTGCATACTCTTTAACATAAATCGTCGGAATAGCTGCATACATAGCTGCACAATCCACAAGTTCTTTTTTCCAGGTTCGTTCATTAGGAGCATGGGCTTGATCTTCATGTCCGGGTCCAAATCCGATGCAAGGAATTCCATAACGTCCCATGATGGATACACCGTTTGTAGAGAAGGTCCATTTATCAACGACGGGATCTTTGCCGAATAACCCTTTGTAAGCATCTGTCAGAGTTGTGGTTACAGGATGTCCTTCTTCAATAAGCCAAGTTGGGAAATAGCATTCTGTTGGATAAACCAGATTGGTATAGGATGGTCTGTCATACATATACATGGTTACTTCAGCATTAGCAGCTTTAACGGAAGGTAGGTTTTTAATTTGCTGAAGTGCATATTCCCATGTTTCTCCGGCTGTCAAACGACGGTCGACGGAAATCCAGCAGCTGTCGGCAACAGCACAACGAGAAGGAGAGGTGTGAAAGATCTCTGAAACCGTTAGGCTGCCTTTGCCCAGAAATGGATGGTTCAAAAGATTTTCATGTAAACTGCGCAGTTCTTGGAGAATTGGAGCCATTTTATAAATGGCATTGTCGCCGCGCTCAGGAGCTGAACCGTGACAGCTAACCCCCTTGGTTGTGACTTTGATTTCCATACGGCCGCGATGTCCACGATAAATCTTGCCGTCGGTTGGTTCAGTAATTACAACAAATTCCGGTACAACTTTGTCTTCGTTGATGATATACTGCCAGCATAAGCCGTCGCAGTCTTCTTCCTGTACAGAACCGACAACAACTAAGGTATAATCATCTTCTAAGCCGAGATCTTTGATAATCTTACCGGCATAAACCATGGAAGCCATACCGCCAATTTGGTCAGAAGCTCCGCGGCCAATGATAATCTCATCATCTTCGAAACCTTTGTAGGGGTCATATTGCCAATTCTCTATATTTCCTACCCCAACCGTGTCAATATGAGCATCCATAGCAATCAGGTGCTTGCCATGACCAACATAACCGAGAACGTTACCTTGAGGATCAATCTCAACTTTGTCAAAGCCGACTTTTTCCATCTCTTCTTTAATTCTGAGTACTGTGCCTTTTTCATCACAGCTCTCACCCGGGATGGCGATGAGGTCTCTAAGAAACTTACTCATTTCCGGCTCATATTTTTTCGCTAGTTCGAGAACTTTTGCAAATTCCATGTTTGAATATAATCCCCTTTCAATACTCTTAAATTAGTGCTGATTGATAACCAATCATTTTGTTTACGTAATCTTTACAGTTGCAAAAACTATGCCAAAAGCATTGTATAAAAAAAATCATTTTTCCCTTACTTTTGACCTATTATTCCTGCAATTCTTATGTTCTGGTCAACGCCTCAGTCTCAACTTGAGACGCCATCTGGAAAACTTCAAGTACAAAAATTCGGGAACCCCTGCCAATTCGACAATCTTCGGAATTAGTCTCATTTTGATACAAACGTCTAGCTTTGAAACACTATCCTAAGGGTAAATGGACTGGGTTTCAAAGCAATACTTAGCTGAATGTCCTGTTTTCTCCAATTCCGTACTCCTTGATTTTACGGTAGAGTGAGGCTCTGCTGATCCCCAATAATTTTGCTGCATCCTCTTTATGCCCCTCTGCATTAATGAGCGTTAATGCTTTCTTGATGGTTTCCCGTTCTAATACCTTCAAGTTTAACGATGAGGGATTTTGCATCTCAGCTTCTTGCTCTACTTTAATACGTTGGGGCATGGTGTCAGCTGTAATCATTCCCCCTGCCACCATAGTTACACAGTATTCAATTACATTCCCTAGTTCACGGACATTACCCGGCCAATGATAGCGTGAGAGAATTTCTATCGCCTCTGGTGTAATTCCGCTAACAGACCTATCCGTTACCACGGAGTAGTAATCCAAATAAAATTGAGTTAGTATTGGTACATCTTCCAGTCGCTCACGCAAGGGCGGAATTGTAAGAGGTATGACATTCAGACGATAATAAAGGTCTTCGCGAAATTCGCCCGTCTTGACCATATTCTCCAAATCTCTGTGAGTAGCCGCTATAACACGAACATCCACAGGGATTGAACGATTGCTGCCGATGCGCTCTACCCTTCTTTCCTGCAAAACTCGCAGGATTTTAACCTGTAAATGAAGAGGCATGTCCCCTATTTCGTCTAAAAAAAGTGTACCATTGTGAGCCAGCTCAAACTTTCCAAGTTTTCCGCCTCGTTTGGCGCCGGTGAAAGACCCTTCTTCATATCCAAACAATTCACTTTCCAGCAAATTTTCCGGGATAGCACCGCAGTTAATCGCTATAAAAGCGTGCCCTTTACGTTTACTGCTCTGGTGAATCGCCCTGGCCAAAAGCTCTTTTCCGGTTCCGCTTTCCCCCTGTATTAGGAGCGTCGCTTTACTGGGCGCTACGTGCAAAGCCATAGCCTTTAACTCTTTCATTTTCCTCGAATCCCCGACAATCTGTGAAAAATGGGTTTCAATATCATTCACAGTAGCCGCTTTAACCAGCTTCTTAATTTGCTGAAAATCTCTTAAGGTTATGACAGCACCTTCAATGGTTCCATGCTTTTTGATAGGCATTACGTCACAATACAGTTGAGTAGCGACTCTTTTCCCTTGAATGTTTCCAGAAAACGTTTCACCTCGCTCTACTGCAAGCCATAATTTCTTGTTATCCAACAAGTGATACAAATATAAAGCCTGTTCCGGCTGCGCCTCTATGTCTAATAGTTTTCCAGCTAAAGTATTATGATGGGTTACTTGCTGCTGATCGTTTACCAACAAAATCCCATCACGCAACAGGTTCAATACTGTTACTAATTGGCTTGTTAATACCTCTCGATCATGATTTTGTTGAATTTCCGCAGCTTTACCGACTAACAGGTCAGCCATTTTCTCTAAGAATAGCAGCAAAGATTGCTTATTATCCAACAACCGCTGCGTTTGCTCCTCATCGAAACTGACTAAACCGATAACCCCGATAATTTTGTCGTCCACGCGTATGGGTATTGCAACTTCGGCAAACTCCATACAATTTCCTTTACGGGAACAAGGCTGACACAATTCGTTGAATCCAGGATTGTCAATGATTACAGGTATTCCTGTTTTCATAACATGCTGATAGACAAAGCCATCCATCATCGGAGAGCCGCACTGGCTTCGGTACTTTCCTGTTCCGGCAACCCGTATTAAATCCACATCCGCAATTTCAACTTCAATTTTCAAGGCAGCAGCGATTGCATCGGCAGTTTGCTGGACTGTACTTTTAATATCGCGCAGGTAATACAACATGCTTTACACCTCATATTATTTGCTTTAACCTACATTATATACAACTATTTGCCATATTGCTTATATCTTACATCATTGCTAAAAAGAATAAAGCATTTAAACAAGGAAAGGAAGCACCTATCTAAAACTAGAAGATGTGCTTCCCTAATGAACCTTAAAAACACAAATTAACGTCCTGCCGACGGCAATTCTCCATCCCAAACAATACTGCGATATTTAAAGGGATCTGTATTTCCTTCGGTATTGAAGAGTAAGATTTGAGATTTTTCATTTAACTCAAGAGCTTCTCGTGCTTCCTTGAAGGCATCGCCAGTCAAAAAGGCACTAAGCAAACCGGCGGTTACAGCACCGGATTCCCCGGAAATCACTTTAGGATCCCCAAGCAATGGATTGGCAAGCACCCGCATTCCTTTTGCCGCTACCCAGTCCGGACAAGACACAAACAAGTCACTGTAATCCCTGAGAATATTCCAACCTATAGGGTTAGGCTCTCCACAGGCGAGTCCTGCCATAACTGTTGCCATATCTCCGCCCACAACCCGTGGTTTTCCGTCGGCTGCAAGGGCAGATTTATAGAGACAATCCGCTTGATCAGCCTCGACAATGATAGTCTTAGGACGAGCCTCTTTAAAGATTGAAGCAAAATATCCTTGTACAGATCCTGCCAAAGCACCAACCCCCGCCTGGACAAAAATATGGGTAGGCTTCTCGATTCCAAAACTATTCAGTTGTTCTAAGGCTTCTGCGGACATAGTCCCATAGCCCTGCATAATCCAGCTTGGAATTTCCTCATACCCTTCCCAAGCTGTATCTTGAACCACAACCCAGCCATGCTTTTCAGCTTCAACAGCCGTCATACGTACTGCATCATCATAATTCAAATTCGTAATCTCAGCGAAAGCGCCCTCAGATTGAATTCTTTCCAGTCGATATTGGGAAGAACCCTTAGGCATATAAACTACTGATTTTTGACGTAATTGTCGAGCTGTCCAGGCTATCCCCCGGCCATGGTTACCATCCGTTGTCGTGGCAAAGGTTATATCCCCCAATTGTTCTTTGACCTCAGGGGATGTCAAAACTTCAAAAGGCAGCTCACTGATATCTTTGTTAAGCCGTTTCGCCAAGTATCTTCCGACAGCATAAGACCCACCCAGAGCTTTAAAGGCATTCAAACCAAAACGATAGGATTCGTCCTTAACATAAATGCCGCCAACACCCCAATTATTAGCCAGCCTATTGAGCTGACGCAAGGGGGTGGGCTGATAATCCGGAAAAGTTCTATGAAAATTGATGGCTTTTTGGATAGCATTTTTGCTAAAAAGTTCGGTAGAAACACCCGTTCCAGTTTTATTCTGCATGCTATTTTGAATCCATTTGATTTTGTCACTCATTTTTAGTCTCTCCTTTTTAATATTTTGGAATAAAATAAGACATTTAATACGGTATTAAAAAAACAATTTCTTGTTTGTCTATTGACCTTATATCTCCCCCTAAAAACCATTTCAAAATCAGTCTGCCTAGAGTTATTTATGCAATTTTCATGCCAACTTTTCAGAAGCGGTTCAGGGTACCGCCATTGTTGCACTGAACTACAAAGATAAACTTATTAAATAAAAAAGCTCTCCCTTAGGAGAGCTTTACCATTTTCTGTTTTTAGACTTAAGTTTCATATCTCTTTCTTAGATTTCGAGGCTCTTTAAAATAACCTGAAGCTTAGCTTGAGCTGCCTCCTCCAAAATGGTCTTTGTTGGCCCAAAAATAATGGCTGTTACGCTAAGAGTCATTTTATCTAATAAAGAATCCTGCCACCCTGGAGAGTGCTTGACATGGATGTCTTTGCCCGTTGAAGACAGCCATAAATTTTCTTGACCTTCCGCAAAAATCTTAATGTGTCCAATTAAATAAGAATTGTCTTTCGCCCAATCTTTGATCTCATCAACCCATTGAGTAAGGGCATGTTGGATTGCTTCGGAGTTCACTCTTTGCAGAAGCTCTAAACTTTTGGTTTCGGAAAAAATCGCCGGTTCTGGGTCAGGGTTTTCCCCTGTGTGGGAATGCTGGAAGGGATGCATAGGAAAATAGTCATGTCTCTGTTCACTCATTTTCCAAACACCACCTTATCCCATATTTGAACATCGATCTCCTGATGAGCGGAAACTGCAAAGAAAAGAGCTTCAGGATTTAACTCCTTGACCTTATCCGTAACCACAGCTGCATACTCAGCTTCTATACTTTCAATTTTATTCAGAAAGATGACATCCCCATGGGCAACTTGACCTTTAATCAATCCCGGAAAGGCTAACACCAGTTCCTCCCATCGTTCCGCATCTGCTACCACGATTGTGGCTATGCTTTCAATACCCTCTCCATACTTTTTAATAGATTCCGAGATTCTATCAGGGTAAGCCATTCCTGTCGTCTCAATAATCACCCACTTAGGAGAAAATTCCTCCTGAATCTCTTCAAGACACAGGTTAAGCTCCGCATTTAAAGTACAGCAAATGCAGCCGGCAAAAAGTTCTCTGACATTAAGTCCTTCATCTTTAAGAATTTTATCGTCAATTCCCGCCCCCCCAACTTCATTTTCGATGATGATTAGGGAGGGATTTTCATCGTCCCCGGTATGCCCTGAGCCCGTTTCTTCAATTCTTGGAACGAGGTACTTTGCCGCCTGTAAAATGATCGACGTTTTTCCTGAACCTAAGAATCCACCAAAAAGTAGAATATTCATTCTTTGACTCCTTAAGATTATTCGCATCGACCTAATGCTTGTGTTATATAGTAGACATAACCATTATAGTCCCGAAATAATTTTACCGTCAACAATGACTGCCGTCAGAATTACTTCTTCAGCCCCCGTTCCTTTTGGACAATTTCACAGGCAACCTGATGAGCCTTTTTCCGAATTTCCTCAGTATTTTGAGTCAGAAGCTGCCCTTTTTGCACAACGACCTTGCCATTGACAATGGTCGTATCCACAATGCTCTGATTCCCGCAGCAGACAATGGATACCAAAGGATCGTGGGATCCTGCATAGGCTACGTCCTTCAGATCCATCAGTATAACATCCGCTGCTTTCCCCGCTTCTATACGTCCTGTATCGGGCCTGCCGAGAACATCCGCTCCTCCACGTGTAGCGCATTTTAAGGTTTCGTAGGCAGAAAGCCCTTCATCTTTATAACGAAGATGATTAAGTAAATAAGCTCTGCGGACTTCTTCCCACATATTTGACCCGTCATTGCTAGCACTTCCGTCTACAGCGATCCCTAACTTCACGCCTGCTTTAAACAAATCCGAAGTAGGACAAATCCCGCTGCCGAGTTTCATGTTTGAACTGGGACAATGAGCTACCCCCGACCCACTCCGAGCTAATAAATCAATTTCCCGCCGGTTGAGATGAATGGCATGGGCAAACCATACATTCTCGCCAATCCAATTTACATCTTCCATCAGTTCCACAGGCCGGCGTCCATAGCGTTCTAAGCAAAATGCTTCTTCATCCAGTGTTTCAGCTAAATGGGTATGCAGCATGACTCCTTTTTCGTTGGCTAAAATCTGGGATTCCCGCATTAAATCCAAGCTAACTGAAAAAGGAGAACAAGGTGCCAACGCTAATCGAATCATGGCAAAATCAGAGGGATCGTGATAGGTCTCTATCAGTCGCTGAGAATCTCTGAGAATAGTCTCTTCATCTTGAACCACTTCATCAGGGGGTAATCCTCCTTCGCTCTTACCTAAGGACATGGATCCACGAGTCGCATGAAAGCGAATTCCAATCTCTTGAGCAGCAGTAATTTGAGTATCAATAAAATGGCTGGCTCGCCCTCTTGGAAAAACATAATGGTGATCAGTGGTCAAGGTACAGCCGGTACGCAAAAGTTCGCTAAAACCTACCATGGCCCCATAATAGACGGCGTCGGGGATGATATGACGCCAAAACTCATAGAGATTGACGAGCCAGTAAAATAACGGCATTCCTTGAACTTCAGGAAGTCCGCGAAACAGAGTTTGATAAAGGTGGTGATGGGTGTTAACCAATCCCGGAAGAACAGCCATTCCCTGAGCATCAATCACCTGAGGTTTCTCTGTCAAATTAAAAAACAGATCCTTTCCTACAGCAATGATTTTTTGACCTTCTATAAGAACGTCAGCCTTTTCAAGAACTTCATCACGATCATTAAAAGTGATAACAAAGGAGGCATTTTTTATCAATAGGGACATACCTATCATCCTTTCAAAAAAGAGGCAGTGGTTCCTGTGCAAGAACCTCTGCCTCTATTATTAGAGATTACATATTCTTTTATTAGCAGACTACTTTGATAAACCCGTCATTTCATTGAACTTTTCAATTAATTGATCCAGTTCAGGCGCCATTTGATGCAGTCTGCCCCAGTAGTTGTCATAATCATACCATTGGGCATTCAGTTCATCCAAATCATACTCTTGTTGTTCAATCCAAGTGTAATACTTGAGATTATGAATACGCTTCTTGCTCTGATAGGTTAACTCTTCCATGGAATCCGTCCGCACACCCAAGATGTTTCTGTTATGATCTACGGCTGCATGGAGATTGCTATAAGCTTTGCCGCGTTCTTCTTCCATCTCCTGGAGTCGGGATTGATACATTTCAGCAGAGTCTGTAAGTACGGTGATGACAATATCATCCTCAGTTAACTCGTAGTACTTAGCAAACTTAATGCAGGATAAGATATTGGCTGCTCCGGAAATTCCTACCCAGGGAAGCTTGGCAATAACATCTTCTGATACGCCCTGCTCTCGTAAATAGTCTTGTCCGGCTTGTTCATTAAAGAGACGGAACAGTCCCAAACTGTCATTGTCATCAATAGCAATGACCATATCCGTATTTTTAACATTATGAATCCAGGGAATATGTTTATCCCCGATTCCCTCGATTCTGTGATCACCAAAACCATTGTTCAGCAAGGTTGGGCATTGCAAGGCTTCACCAACCGCAATTTTGGCATGAGGATATTGATCCTTTAAGTAGTCTCCGCTGCCAAGAGTTCCAGCTGAACCTGATGTCAAGCAGACCCCAGCCAATTTTCCTTTGGCACCGGCTTCCGCTTTAATAATCTCATGCATGGCATTACCCGTGACTTCATAATGCCATAAATGGTTGCCCAATTCGCCAAACTGATTAAAGATCAGGACATTGTCGCGATTTCTCCTCAGCTCCCAAGTTTTATCGTAAATTTCTTTGACGTTGCTTTCACAACCCGGTGTGGCGATAATTTCTCCTGCCACGGTTTTCAACCATTCAAAACGTTCACGGCTCATGTTTTCAGGCAGAATGGCAATGGATTTGCAGCCTAATAAAGCCGAATTATAAGCTCCGCCGCGGCAGTAATTACCTGTTGATGGCCAAACTGCTTCATGATACTTGGGATCGAATTGTCCTGTTACTAGACGAGGAACTAAGCAAGCGAAACTTGCTCCTACCTTATGCGCTCCTGTTGGAAAGTATTTGCCTGCCATGGCAATGATACGAGCCTTAACACCCGAAATCCGAGAAGGGATTTCTACATAATTGGGCAAGGGATTAAATAGACCGCCTTCTTTAACCGGCTGGTTTTTCCAAGAAATTCTAAAGAGGTTAATGGGATCGACATCCCATAATCCGGTCTTCTTCAACTTTTCTTTCACTGATTCGGGAATCTTGTTAGGGTCTTTCATCTGAGCCATGGTGGGAATTAAAATATTTTTCTCTTTAACACTCTGCACAGTCTTTTTCAGCTGCTCTTCATTAACGGTTAAATCGATCAAGGTTTTCATACTTTACCTCCTTCAATTCCTGCATCATTTGTTTTTAGATCCTGCCTTCTAACTTTTCTAAGAGTTCTTTTAGTGAAGGTTCTACTTTGATAGGTTCACCAACCGCTTTGATTGCGTTTTGAACATCTTTTAATCCATTCCCAGTGACAATTGAGACAACTTTTTCGTCTGCCCCAATAATTCCCTTTTCCACGAGAACTTTAAGCCCGGCGGTTCCGGTCACACCGGCAGGCTCACCGAAAATTCCGCTGGTTCTGCCCAACTCACGCATTGCCGCTAAAATAGCTTCATCAGACACAGCCACCATGGTTCCACCTGATTCCCGAACGGCATTTAAAGCTTTATCCGGATTACGAGGAACGCCAACCGCAATGCTGTCAGCAATAGTATTCTCTTCTTTAGGCTGCCAAGGACGGTTCTCCACGAAGGCATCAACGAGGGGACAACACCCAGTTGATTGAACCCCGGCAATTTTAGGCAAATGGTCAATCCACCCTGCATTATAGAGATCTTTAAAACCTTTCCAAACCCCAGCAATGGTGCAGCCGTCCCCTACAGAGAGAATCACCCAGTCCGGAACGTCCCAATTTAACTGCTCAGCAATTTCCAGAGCCACCGTCTTCTTTCCTTCGACCAGATAAGGATTGATGGCGGCATTACGATTATACCAACCAAAGCGGTCAATGGCCTCTGCCGAAAGTTTAAAGGTATCTTCGTAAGAACCCTGCACACTAATAACCGTAGCACCAAAAATCAATAACTGGGCAATCTTTCCCTGAGGAGCTCTGCTGGGAACAAAGATAACTGACTTGATGCCCATGGCAGCCGCACTGCCGGCCAAGGAGGAAGCTGCGTTCCCCGTGGATGAAGCGGCAACAATGGGAGCCTTTTCCTCTACGGCTTTAATCACGGCGATGATGGAAGCTCGATCTTTTAGGGATGCCGTCGGGTTCTGTCCGTCATCTTTGACAAATAGGTTGCTCATTCCTAAACTTTTTCCCAATCCCTGAGGCTTATAGAGTGGGCTCCAGCCCACTCTCAGGTGAGGGCGAGCGGAATCGGCACCAATGGGCAAAAAGGGCAGATAGCGAAAAATTGAGTAGTCTTTAGACTGAGTGAGCTGTTCACGGGTGGTTAGTCGATTGATTTCTTGATAATCGTATTCCACATCCATAATACCGCCCTTTTTACCACAGGAAGGACAGGTATATATACCCGGCTGAGCAGGAACCTGCTTCCCGCAATCAATACAGCGCAGACCTAACACATTTTTCATCAACAATCACCTCAAATTCTATTCCAAAGCGCCTGAGCCAACTCACGAGAACGTGCCCCTATGGCTTCTTCGTCAATACCAATCAACTTTCTGTCCTGCATCCGGACTCGACCATTAATAATCGTCGTTTCTACGGAACGTCCAGAAACTCCAAAGAGAAGATGCCCGCTCCAATTCTCTGATCCCAAGGGAGTTGGCGGAATATAATCCACAACAATAACATCGGCCCACGCACCTTCGGTCAATTCGCCAAATTTACCGCCAAACAGATTAGCCGCGATCTCCGGATTATTTCCATACAGCATTTGCGGGACTTCTCCCCAAGCTACACTGGGATTAGCCGCAGCATGTTTATGAAGGACATTGGCAACTTTACCGCTCTCAAACATATCACAGGTATAACCGTCGGTTCCCAATCCTACTTTAACGCCGCGTTTTAACATTTCCAGAACCGGAGTAACCCCTACGGCATTTCCCATATTTGATTCAGGATTATGCACAACCTGAGTTTGAGAGGACTTTAAGAGTTCGATTTCATGATTATCAATATGCACACAATGAACTGCAAGAGTTTTAGGTCCCAGCACTCCGAATTTGTCTAAACGTTCTACCACACGCATTCCGTATTTGGAAAGGCTGTCCTCCAAATCCTCTCTTCCTTCGGCAACATGAACGTGAAATCCTGCTCCTAAACGTTTGACTTCCTCACAGCACTTCGTCAGGGTCTGATCGGATAAGGTCAAGGATGCGTGGAGACCAAACATCCCTGCAACCATAGGATCCGCCTGAGCCTGACAGGCAGCAATAAAGTCAGCATTTTCTTTAATTCCCTCTTCTGCAATAGCTTCTCCATTCCGGTCTGAGACCTCATAACAGAAAGAAGCCCGGACTCCCATTTCTTTAGCTGCCTTAGCCAATATCGACAGGCTTCCTGTAATAGCCATTGGACTGGCATGATGATCGATAATCGTCGTAGTTCCTGTCTTGATGCACTCGATCAAAGGAGTTAAGCCGCTATAATACACATCATCAAGTGTTAATAATTTATCAAGTTTCCACCAAAGTCCTTCGAGTATATCTCCAAAGTTTTGCGGTGGTTTGCTTTTTGCGTCCATTCCTCGAGCAAAGGTGCTGTAAAGATGCATATGGGTATTTATCATACCAGGCATAATGAGCCTTCCGCGAGCATCAATAAATTCTGCATCAGGATACTTTCCACGCAAATCCGTGGTAGAACCGACCTCTTTTATTTTAGTGTCCTGGATTAAAACTCCGCCGTTTTGAATTACTTGATTACTTTTACCAAGGGTCAAGATGGTACCATTGCCGACCAAAATCATAAACTCTCATCCTCTCTATTTGGTTTTACATGAAATAACCATATTTTCGGAACATTAAGGACCGATCGTATAATAATATCCGACTAATCACCGTTCATTATGATGCAGGTTTTGGTTCACCACCTGGTCGGATTAAAGTAATCGCTTTTAAAAAACACATAGCATGGCAAATTCCACATCCTATGCACTTACTTGCTTCAACCTTCGGAAATCCTTCCGCTAAAAGAATCGCTTCATGTCCGCCCGTACGGCAAGCAGTGAAGCAAACTCCACAACCATTGCATACCTCTTTATTAATATGTGAAACGACTTGAATACCCCTGGGAAGCCGAGAATGTTCTACTAAATAGGGCAGTGATTTACCGATAAAATCCGTTAAATTCTGAAAGCCCTTGTCCTCCATCCAACTGGCTAAACCCTGTTTAAGTTCGTCAATAATACCTAAACCGAACCGCAAAACAGATGTGCATATTTGCAGGGTACTAGCCCCTAAGAGAAGAAATTCCGCCCCATCTTTCCAACTGGTGATCCCACCGCTTGCCGCAATATCAAGATTAACCTTTTGGGCAATCTCTGCTGTACATCGTAATGCTATTGGCTTTAAGGCAGGTCCGGAAAGTCCTCCATATGTGGAAAGACCGGCAATGTTAGGATAAGGAATCAAGGTATCCAAGTTTACACCCGTAATACTTTTTATGGTATTAATTGCGCTGACTCCGTCAGCGCCGCTGCGCTCAACCGCTTCAGCTGTGGCAATAATGTCCGAATCCAAGGCGGATAGTTTTATTACCACCGGAACATCCCCTGCAGCCTCTTTTACCCAACCGGCGATTTTTTCGGTGCCCACAGGTTCATTGACCTGAGTACAAAGCGTCCATTCCGTTCCATGAGGATGCCAAATGCTGCATTCAATTATATCCGCACCCGCATCGACAAAACGTTTAGCTAAGGCTTGCCAGTCTTCTTTGCTGAAAGCCATTATACTAGGGACTACAATTTTATGGGGAAAACGCTCTTTAAGAACTCTAACATTTTTTTCAACAATTTCTACGGAATGTTCGGAGACAAGGTCAATGTTTTGGAGGCCGATAAAGGCCGCCTCTTGTTCAACGCGAGTTACCATAGGAAATACTCTGCTGACAATTCTAGAATCAACCGCAACAGTCTTTAAAACCGCCCCTGCCCAACCTGCTTCAAAAGCTTTAATTAAAAAGTCCAGATTGTCTGTGCTGGGGGAAGGAGCTAAAATAAAGGGGTTCTCATGTTTTATACCGCAATAATCAACGGATAAATCGACTGTCATTTTCTAAAGCCCCTTTGATACACTGATTTTGTTTAAAATATGGAAAAGGGAGAGAAAAAGGCTCTCTCCCTTTTTAACTATTACTCACGCATACCGGCGTTTGCTTTAAGTTCGTCTAAATTTCCCGCTCCTTTGCTTCCGTTAAAGAAAGCATTAAGGATAATCGCCGTAATTGAGCCTAAGGTAATACCACTATGCATAATGGTTTGACTCCATGAGGGGAAATTTTGGAAGAATGTTGGAACTAAAGTTGGGATTAAACCAATACCAATGCTTATGGCAACGATAAAAATATTATTAACATTGCGATCAAAATCCACCTTTGCAAGGGTTTTGATCCCACTGCCTGCTACAATGCCGAACATAGCGATACCGGCACCTCCAAGGACTGCGTTAGGTAAGGAGGCAATAATTGTAGCTAATTTCGGGAATAAACCCATGACGACTAAGATAACACCGGAAACTGCAACCACAAAGCGGCTTCTCACACCTGTTAAACCAACCAAGCCTACATTCTGTGCAAATGCGGTATAGGGGAAGGCGTTGAGAATACCACCGAGAGCTGTTGCTAATCCATCAGCCCTTAAACCAGCTGTAAGTTCTTCTTCGCCGATTTTTTTGCCGACGATTTCACCAATGGCCAGGAAATCTCCCGTTGATTCTACCATGACAACCAGCATAACAAGAATCATGGCGATAATTGAACCAATATCAAACTTAGGAACTCCGAAGTGAAAAGGTATATCGATACCTAACCATGGAGCAGCAGAAACGCCTGAAAAATCCACAAGTCCAAAAGGTATGGCCACAATAAGACCGACAATTAACCCTAGTAAAACAGCAATGTGGGAAATAAAACCTGTGAACAGCTTATTGAGGAGGAGAATAGTAACAAGTACCACTGCCGCAATGAAAATAAAGGTCAATGAGCCAAATGCCTTGTTTCCTACACCACCACCAGCCCAGTTAATACCCACCGGTAAGAGGGAGATACCAATGATGGTAATAATGCTGCCTGTAACAACGGGCGGGAAGAAGCGTATTAATTTGCTGAAGAACGGTGCTGCTAAGAACGTAAAAAGTCCAGCGACAATAACCGAGCCAAAGATAAGGGTCATGCCACCCTCCTGAGCCATGATGACCATAGGGGTTACCGCGGCAAAGGTGACACCTTGAATAACAGGAATTTTAATACCGATTTTCCAAATTCCTAAAGTTTGCAGTAACGTTGCAATACCACAAGTAAACAGGTCTGCATTAATAAGAAAGGCTGTTTGTGTTTGAGTTAAACCTGCTGCCGCTGCAATAATCAAAGGTACTGCAACCGCTCCGGCGTACATTGCAAGCACGTGCTGTAATCCGTACAAAAAAAGTTTTCCGGCAGGCAGCATTTCGTCAACTGCTGCAACTCCATTTTGGGTATTTGCCATGATGAACTGTCCTCCTTATTTTCGTGCGGTAATTCTGTAATTAAACCTTAAAACTATTGGTCACCTCCTCAGGGATAACAAAGCATATTAGGCGCCTTTTTTTTAATAATAAAATTAAATTCGCCTATACCTAGGTATATTAGCAAAATTCGTGCCAACTCGACAAAATGAACTCAAGAAGCCTAATTCACGATGTTTAGCATCATTTTTCATGTTATTAATTATCTTTTTGATAAATTCAAACAGAAATCAACAATGCTTCAAAATCATTAACCTAGATTTCATCGCGTTGGATAACATTATGTACATCCCTATCATTTTGATAAGCATTATTATTGTAATGATAAGAATGATTGGAAAATTGCTACCTATTACCCTTCATCAGAGAGAGGCCAAACCAGATAGTTCGACCTCTCTCAATATGCGCATTAGTTCAGCACTTTATACAGGTACTCGTAGTCTTTGTAGACAGTCCATATAAAGGCAGCAATCTTCTCATCAACAGACTCATTGGTATTGCCGGATTCATCAAACTTCACTTTGGATATTTTGTCATCCCAACGCAGCATAAATTCTCCTTCAGAAGCTTCACCCAAGAAATAGAAACCTACGTTAGGGCTGTCCATAAAATCCTTTTCTGTCCAGAAAAGCGTCAATTTCACTTTATAGGGTTCACTGGAATAAGGACAGAAGGTACCGCAGTTTCCGCAGACATTGCACATCCCATCCACGTGCAGTATCTGATTCACATTAGCGAAGCCTTTGACGTTGACCGGAATCATTAAATTGGCACGGTTAGGACACACTTCAGCACAAATATTGCACACCTTGTTGCATTCCAAACATCTGCCGGATTCCATCTCGTTATCAGCGACAGGCTTCATAACCGCTTTTTTATCAGCGATCTCGATCAATTGTTTATCTCCAGCAAAGGAAATATCGTTAACATACTCTTGTTTAAATTCAAGCTTTTCTTTTTCCAGGATTGCTTTCGCAGCCATGGTTCCATGCTTTGCAGCTCCAACAACCGTCCAGGGTCCAACAAGAGCATCCCCACCAATATATACGTTATCAACTTTTGTTTCCAAGGTCTCTGGATTGACGATAATTTCGCCTTTTTCCCCCGCCTCTATTCCATTACGTTTTAAGACATCATAATCAATCAGTTCCCCGATGGCCGATAACACCGTATCAACCGGCAATTCCTCAAAGACGCCCTCCACAGTAACCGGCCTTCTGCGTCCTGATGCATCCGGTTGTCCTAACTCCATCTTCTGGCACTTTAAAATACCCTGACTCAGAGAAACAGGCGCAAGGAGTTCCTTAAAGACAACGCCATCTTCTTCAGCGAACATTAGCTCTT
Source organism: Desulfosporosinus orientis DSM 765 (assembly GCF_000235605.1). GTDB lineage: Bacteria > Bacillota > Desulfitobacteriia > Desulfitobacteriales > Desulfitobacteriaceae > Desulfosporosinus > Desulfosporosinus orientis. The sequence continues at coordinate 1,406,735 of NC_016584.1, read as the reverse complement.
CGTGATCAGCAGGCATATAGTCCTTGGTTCTTCGATAAACGATATAGACATTTTCTACACCCTTCACTCGCAGAGCTGCCCGAGCGGCATCCATGGCAGAATTTCCTCCGCCTACCACAGCAACATTGCGGCCCAGATTTATGGCATCTTTGTCTGCATTAAATGCTTCCAAGAAGGGAATTGCACCCATGACCCGATCTGTATCCCCTTGAATAGAAAGGGTATTGGTCTTCCCTGCGCCGATAGCTACATAAACGTACTTAAACCCTTTCGCTTTATAATCAGCGATGGAAAAGTCAGGATCTATTCCAAATTCAAATTTTACACCCATTTTTTCAATAAGTTTAATGTCCTTGCTGATTGCTTCACGAGAAATCCGGAAATCCGGAATGATAAATTCGACAGTACCGCCGGCTTTTTCCCGCTTATCAAAGACAGTGACCTCCATGCCACCTTTAGCAAGGAAATACGCCGCAGCTAGCCCGGAAGGACCAGCGCCAATAACAGCCACCTTTCCCGAGGATTCAGGCTTAATAGTTAGAAGTTTTTGCATATAAGCCTCATAGCCTTTTTCAGCAGCTACTAACTTTTGACCGCGTATATGAACAGACTCATCATAATCCAAACGTGTACACTTGGTCATACAGTTATGAGTACAAATAGTTCCGGTAATAAAAGGGAATGGGTTTTTTGAAACAATAACATCAAAGGCTTCTTCATAACGTTTTTCGCCTACTAAACGCAGATATTCTGGAACATCCTGTTCAATAGGACAACCAACAGTACAGGGGGCCATAAAACAATCCAGGACCGGGAGCTTAAGTTCAGTTTTTCGACTAATTAAATCTTGTTTTTCTTTGCGATGGTTGGCATCAGCAAAAGCACTTTCAGCAAGAGCTTTCAGCTTTTCCATATCCAGCTTAGCAGACTCCTTATTATCCATCAGCGGATCCAAAATATCAGCCATCTGTTTAAAACGCATATAGCCGCCTGGTTTTAATAAGGTGGTTGCCACAGTGATGGGCTGAATCCCAATCTCATAAATCCGATCAATATTAAAGGCATCCGCTCCGCCTGAATAAGAAATTTTTAGATCCCCATTAAACTCAGACGCTAACTTATAGGCTAAGTTAATAGTCAAGGGATAGAGAGATCTGCCTGACATATACATTTCTTCACCAGGAAGTTCAGATTTTCCAATCTTAACAGGCAAAGTATTTGATAGTTTAACACCAAAGTCTTTTTGCCTTTCCTTTGCGAAAACTTTGAGACGTTTTAACATTTCAACCCCATCAGCAAATTGTAAGTCATGAGTAAAGGATTCTTCCCTGAGCTGAATATAGTTGTAACCCATCTTATCAAAAGTATTACGTACGTATTCATATCCCAAAAGAGTAGGATTCATCTTTACAAAGGTATGAATTTTCTTTTCGCTGATTAGGTATTTTATTATAGCTTCAATCTCCACTGGCGGGCAGCCGTGCATGGTTGACAAAGTAATAGAAGTACAGATATTAGGAGAAATCTGTTCGATATACGCTTTGTCAACATTTTTGAATTTATCAATACTTTCAAGCAAGGACGCCTGACACTCCTTAAAAATTGCAGTTTTAGAAGCATCTTTCAAACCTTCAATGAAGCGGTCGACTTTCGGAGATTGAATACCTTTCAAATCATAGCCAACACTCATATTGAACATGAAACGCCGTTCACTTTGGCCAAACAGTTCTTTTTGCAATATATGAAGGGCAAACCAGGCTTTCACATACTCATCAAAAGCACCCATTATAGGAAGCTCCGTTGACCATTCGGTGTTATAACATTCATCTTCTGCCAGAATACAAGGCTTAGCAATTTCTAGCTCATCCATAATTTGCACGGATTTCAACTCAAAGAAACGACTGCCGCTTAAATAGGAAGCAATGATATTTTGAGCAAGCTGGGTGTGAGGCCCAGCTGCAGGACCCACCGGGGTTTCCATGGTTTCTCCAAAAAGTTGTATATCGCTATTATTTTTTTTAAAAAATTTCGCTTCAGATACACCAAAAATAGTTTTAGTTTTTTTGTACTCCTCTAACATCCAGGTTACTAATTTCGGAAAGGGGATTTGAATCATTTTATCGCTCATCATTTTCGTACCATACCTCAATTCTTTTCCGTTTATTTAAATCGCTTACTTTCCTTTATAATGAGGACTATCAACACAAGTACAAACATGCCCTTCCAAGGATTTCTCCGCAGCTTTTAAGATGCCTTGATATCCGGTACAACGACACAGGTGCCCAGAGAGTTCACGTTTTAATTCTTCACGGTTGTAGTCTTTGCCACCCTCCTTCAAGGCAGTGGTCGTCAGAACTAAACCCGGGGTACAGAAACCACACTGTACCGCCCCTTCTTCTACAAAAGCTTTTTGAACATCGGAAAGTTCCCCGTTATTGGCAGCAACTCCCTCAATGGTTCTAATCACCTTCCCATCTGCCCAAACCGCCAAATAGATACACGAGTCGTGAGGAACTCCGTCAATAAGCACGCTGCAAGCACCGCACTCGCCAACTCCACACCCTTGTTTAGCACCCGTCAAACCCAGGCGTTCTCTTAAAACCTCCAACAGAGACTCTCGAACATCCACCTCAAAATCATAGGCTTTTCCATTCACTGTAAAGGCTATTCGTTTATACAACTTCCACACCTCCTGCATTGACAACGGCAACTCTCAAAGCTCTTTGAGTAAGTTCCTCCACCAAATGCTCTCTATACTCTTTCGAAGCACGCCATGAGGTTCGCGCCTTCGTAGATTTAATTGCCAATTTACCAATTTCAGCCAAGGTTTCCGAAGATATTTCCTTACCTCGGGCAAACTCTTCCGCCTCAAGACATCGTAAGGGCGTCGGTCCTGCAACTCCAAGACCTATTCTAACTTCCTCGAAGTATTTGTTTTGCACTTTGCAAACCACTGCAACTCCAAGTGTGGCAATGTCCATGGCTTCCCGCATAGCAAACTTGATATACTGCCCGCCAAATCCTTGATAATCTTCCCGGGCAATACGCAGCTCAGTGAGAATCTCCCCTGAATTCAGTGCAACTTTACCGGGTCCAAGATAGAATTCACGGATAGGAACAATACGTTCCCCACTCTTACTGACTAACTTTAATTGAGCGTTAAGAGCGAACAAAGAAGAAGCGCTATCAGCAGAAGTCACTCCGTTACAAACATTTCCTCCGATAGTTGCCATATTCCTAATTTGTGGTCCTCCCATCGAAACTGCTGCTTCTGTTATGATAGGAATCTCTTCTTTAAGAATAGGATTGTGATAGATCTTGGAGAATGTAGCCATAGCACCAATAATAATGGTCCCATCATCCTCTATACGGATTTCTTCCATAGACTTAATTTTACGCAGGCTTAGGAGCTCAACACCTTCCCACTGTCCTCCGTGCATTTTGATCAGCACATCTGTTCCGCCGGCAATCAATTTCAACTGTGGTTTTTCTGCCAGGAGTGCTGCAGCCTCACTTACCGTTTCAGCATCATAATATCCTTTAATGTCGTACATCTCATCACCGCCTTCTAGATTAATCCCGTTTCTTTAAACTTTTCAAAAACCCGCTGCGGATTCATCGGTATCCGATTAAAGGCTACATTCGTGGCGTCTAATACTGCATTACGAATCGCCGGAGCAGGAGAAACAATGGGAGGCTCGCCAAGAGACTTCACACCAAAGGGTCCCGTCGGATCTTCTTTTTCCACAAAAGCAGCACCAATATCGGGAGTATCCATGATTGTCGGAAGTTTATAATCCAATAAATTATTGTTAAGAGGTTTACCTGTCGCCTCATCAAACAGCAACTGTTCCGACAAGGCATAGCCAATTCCCATGCTAACTCCGCCGTGGACTTGCCCTTCCGCTAAAAGCGGGTTAACAATTTTACCGGAATCATGGACGTTGTAAATCTCGATAATCTTGATTTTTCCGGTTTTAATATCCACTTCCACTTCCGCAAAAGTAACTCCAAAGGGAATAGCATTGATTCGTGCATTATTAGATACATCACTGGTTATTGGCTGAGCGTTGACCCTATCGTAGAAAGACTGCATGGCAACAATCTCCAGGGCAATTACTTGTTCTCCGGACTCTTTCATGACAACGTACTGATCCCGAAGATCTAATACATGGGCAGGTAAATCTGTCAATTTATGAGCAACTTCCAGAACTTTCTTTTTAACTTCTAAGGCAGCTTTTTCAACCGCCATTCCGGAGACATAGGTTTGCCGCGAAGCATAGGATCCGGTATCAAAAGGAGTAATGTCCGTATCTTGAGTGGATATTACATGAACCATGTACATAGGAATGCCCAGAATCTCAGACACCATCTGGGCAAAGACCGTATCACTGCCCTGGCCAATTTCTGTGGCACCAAGCTGCAGCTGCACTGAGCCGTCTTGGTTCATAACAATCCGCGCTCCGGCAAGCTCCAAGGCTACGGGATAGGTTCCCGAGGCATAGCTGAAACAAGCCATACCTAAACCCCGGCGCTTGTCTCCGCTCTGTTCCTTGTACAGAGACTTCTTAACATCCCAATTAATAAGTTCTTTACCTTTTTCGATACATTCCCGAATGCCGCAGCTCATAATTTTATTTTTACTAGCCGGGTCTACATAACCAACCTCAACGAGGTTTTTCTTGCGAAGTTCAACAGGGTCCATATTTAGCTTTTTAGCTATGTCTTCAATATGTGATTCAAAAGCAAAAAAGATCTGCGGTGTCCCATATCCCCGCATTGCTCCTGCAACAGGCAAATTGGTGTAGACAGTGATAGGATCATATTTCAATGCTTTGGTTGGATAAAGGTAGCGGAATTTACCTCCCGCACTGCCTGCGATGGAATGTCCATGGGAAGCATAGGCCCCTGTATTGGAAATAGCCGAAATATGAATGGCAACCATTTTGCCGTCATTATTAATTCCTGTCTTAATTTTAAACTTAAAAGCATGTCGAGTTCGGGTGTCAATCATAGCTTCTTCCCGAGAAAGCTCCAATCTTACAGGGCGTCCGCCCACGGCTAACGTCATAGCCGCATTCAAAGGCTCAATACAAACATCCTGCTTGTTACCAAACCCACCTCCAACATAAGGCTTGATGACACGTACCCTTCCCCAGGAAATCCCTAAAGATTGAGCAACAATCCTGCGAACAATATGGGGGATCTGAGTGGAACTCATAATCACTATTCTACGATCGGAATCCACATAGGCATGAGAAACTTGATTCTCCATGTGGCAATGCTGTACGATACTTGTTTCGTACTCCCCTTCAAATACCCGATCAGCTTCTTTGACAGCTTCTTCGAAATTCCCTATTTCATATCCATTGGAAGACAAAATATTGCGTTCACTATCATCATGAATTAAGGGTGCACCTTCTTTTAGGGCAGCCTCAGGACTTGTCAAGGGTTCTAACAATTCATATTCAACTTCAATTAATTTAAGAGCTTTTGCAGCAATCAGAGCATCCGTCGCCACCACCGCTGCAATATTATCTCCGACAAAGCGCGCCTTTTGGGTTAATATGCGACGATCTTCTTTGTCCCGATGACTTTCATCCAGAGAAAAGGGATGGCCCGCTGTTCCGTATTTCAACTCCGCAACATCGACATCATCCGTGGCAATTGCTTCGATGACTCCCGGCAGAGCCGTGGCATAACGGATATCCGGCAAATCTTTGTAGGTCAGTACAGCTTCTACTCCCGGTAAAGCTTTTGCCTTGCTTACATCAATAGATTTGACAATTGCATGGGCATATGGACTATGCAAAATTTTACCAACTAACATGTTACGTTCAGAAAAATCATCTGTATATTTGGCCTTGCCTGTTACTTTAGCTATAGCATCGACTCTTCTAACGCTTTTTCCAACAACTGTATAAGCCATTTTGTTTCCTCCCATCCTTTACATTTATTGAACCTCTCAAAGTCCCGGTGGCAACATTGAGAGTTAAATCCTTTTCATAATTTAACCGTGCAATATTCATGCCAATAAGCCAAAGTGTCGAAAAATAGGATAAAACCCCGACTTTATTACAAATTCTAAAGAATAAACTTATCATTTCGATAAGTTTATTTATATCTAAGCCTGTTAGATCACCATATTCCTCTTTTTATTAAAACGATAAATCATTTATCAATTCAATAAATTATTATCACTCTGATAATATTATTCGATATTATAACGTGCGAGTTTACGATAGAGTGTAGCTATTCCAATTCCTAAAGCCTTTGCTGCTTTTTCTTTTCCTTGTACTCCGGTACCAAAGGTCTGGTAGCAGCGCAGTATTGTCTCACGCTCAACTTTTTCAAGGTTAAACTCATTAAGATTTGTCTGTATTTCAATCGTTTTCAGTCTAGGAGACAGGTAATCTTCTGTCAAAGTTGAATCCTTGGCTAAGTTCATTGCAAATTCCACAATGTTTTGGAGTTCGCGAACATTTCCTGGCCATGTATAGTCATAGAGCTTTTTGCGAAACCCTTCTGTCATAAATTGAACATCCTTATTTAACTGCCTGTTATAGTCCTTAATAAAGTGTTCACAGAGAACCTGTAAGTCTTCTTTTCGTTCCCGCAGCGGTTTAATATCGATAGGAATGACATTAATCCTATAGTAGAGATCCTCACGGAACTCTCCTTTAGCCATCATTTCTTCGAGATTTCTATGAGTGGCGGCAATAACTCGAACATCAACAGGAATAGGAGCCATTCCGCCAACTCGTTCAATCTGGCGCTCTTGTAAGACCCGTAAAATTTTCGCCTGTAAAAACAGCGGCATATCGCCGATTTCATCGAGAAATAGAGTTCCTTTATTGGCTAATTCAAATTTTCCAATCTTACCTCCTTTACGAGCTCCGGTAAAAGCCCCTTCTTCATAACCAAAGAGCTCACTTTCCAATAAAGTTTCGGGGATTGCCGTACAATTAATTGCCACAAACATACCTTGTTGTCTAGAGCTTAGATTGTGAATAGATCGGGCCAACATTTCTTTACCAGTCCCACTTTCTCCACGAATTAAAACTGTTGATTTACTTACAGCAACCTCCTTAGCCCGTTCCCGAACTTGGTGTATAGTGTCGCTCACTCCCAAAAAGTCATCTATGGTATATCCTGCATCTTGCAGGGAGAGACGGTGAACAATTCTGCCAATTTCATCAATAGGACGCAGAGTTATACCAATGCTTTTTACCCCCTCGGCACTGTCAATGGGCAATGCTCTCAAAACCATCTGCACCCGATTTTTCTTGGTCTCTATATGAACTTCCCGTTCAATAACTTCGTCAATATTATTTCCTACACCAAGAATATCCGATACAATCTGGGCTGAAAACAAACTCTTCAACTGGCTCTTCGGCGTCAGCAAATTACCGCTAAACATGCGTTTCGCTGCTTGATTGTAGTGCAGAACATTTCCCTCGAGATCAACTGTAATTAATCCTTCTTCCAGACAATCAATAATTGAATTGAGATAGTGGTTTGCGGAAACCAGGCCAGCCAAAAACTCTTGCTCTTTCATTTTCAAGGCTATAGTTTCGGCCATTTTAGTTAAGAAAATTAGATAAGAGTGTTGGTTTTCTTGAATCAGTTTGGCCTGAGCCTCAGTGAAGCAGATGAGCCCTATCGCTCCGACAGCTTTATCATCGACATTGATCGGTGAAACCACTTCATATTTCTCTGAACAATTCCCTCGTGCCTTACAAGGGGCACAAAGCGGATGAATACCAGGCGTTTCTATAACAAATTGATGTCCGGTACGCAAAACTTCCTGATAGACATATCCCTGCCGATCCATAGATTGTCCGACTCCTTTGTGATACCTCCCCGTTCCTGCAATACGCATCAAATTATGATCCGCTATCTCAACATCGATTTTCACAACCGTCGCAATTGCTTCCGCAATTTGTTGGGCATAATCTTTAACGGTCATAAGTTCACCCATTTATTTACCCCCAATAATGCTATTATTTCTCATTAACAACGTTAATATGACACAAAAAGGCTTTTATCACATATATAATTCGTTTCAAAATGATAAATTTCCTTTTATGATTATCATTTTGATAAAATGTCATAAAATCATATAGTAAAATAGTAAAAAAAGCCAATCATCGCGAGATTGACCACAATTAGCAATGGAGCACCAATAACAAACTTTAAATGCGCTGTTTTATGACGAAAACACTTCATTCCTGCATACAGTCCGACTCCTCCAAAAGCCGCACCCATGATAAGCAGCCTAGTTTCAGGAATCCTCCAACGATGTAATTTAGCCCGGCGTTTATCTCTCCACATAGCAACAAAAACATAACTATTCCAGAGAAAGTAAGCCCCCCAAAGAAACCACCAATTCAATATCCTCTCTCCTTCTTTCTTAAATATTATCTTCAGCCAAATCTGCTCAAATAAAAACCCCTAACAATGTAGGAGTTTTTTCGTTATTGTATCTAATTTGATATTGTATCATAACTTATTTCGCAGCAATATGACTTTCTAGTCTTAATTTATTTTAACAGAATCCAAAAAAAACAGTTTTGCACTAGACAAGTATATTGCCTTATGTTATGATAAAACGCGTGAAAGATATTCCTTCAACGCAAGCGGTCGTGGCGGAACTGGCAGACGCGCTAGATTCAGGTTCTAGTGCTCGCAAGGGCATGGAGGTTCAAGTCCTCTCGACCGCACCATAATGAAGAAGCTGAAACCCTTGATATTCAAGGGTTTTTTCTTTTTACTCTTATAATTCATTAAGGCATAGATAGTCGTACAACCAGTTCTAAAATAGGGTTGGGGACAGATTGGGGACGAAAATTACACCCCAAAAATACCATTTTATAAAGGCATTCTTACTTAACTAATTAAGACCAGATTATAACCATTAAAATGGCCTTTACATTTAGAGAACTGAGGTCATTTTTTCTGTCGTAAAACATGGCTGAAACCTCCTGAGTACGTGAAACTAGCAAAAAGATTGCTTGAGTCGGTCAGACAAATCGAGTCAATCCTCGAACTCAATATGCGGATAAATAAAAAAGAGAGCCAATAAGCCATCAGAAAAGGCGGCCCCCCGGCTCGACCACACCGGAGGGCTGTTTAAACAGGATATTAGGGTCATTGATACAACCACCAATCACCTCTACGACCTACTATACTATATGTCCTAGCATGGGCAAGAGTGACAACAAAAACCCGGTGCTACCACAACACCGGGCTTCTGCTTCCTTCAGCGGCGAACTGACAGAAAAACGAGATATAAAAATCATCGATACAACAACCAATAACCTTTATGATCCCCCCACTACACTATATGTCTATGTCCCGGGATGTGTGACAAAGCGTCGGCTAATTGCCGTCGTCTTTTTTATGCTCAAATTTCTCTCACTGATAACAGGACAAGCCCCGGGGAGGTCGCAGGAACCCGCTTCAAGCTGGCTTGCAAAGTTGGCCTTGATATAGATTCTGATCTTTGGCAAAAAGTGAGCCACCGTAACCCAAAGAAGTTGGGGACAAATTATATTTGCTTGTCATATTCTATTAATATATATAACAATAGGATGTGACGACTTTGCCAAAAGAAGATCTTGATTTGACATTAATCTACGAAGAAAGAACGGGAGACTTCCTCTTCCTTTTGGGTACTATATTGGCCTTTATTTCGAATTTCAAAGCAGAGCAATCACTCCTTACAGAAAAACTCTTAACAGTTAAGCCTGAAGAAGAAAAATCCACAATGAGTATCGCATTAGCTAGCTGGCTATTCTTATTGGCAAGTATACTATTCACACATGTTGCCATTATTCGCTTTATAGAATTGAAATCACAGCAATCACCGACAAAATCAAAAAACTTCCCTATATTGATCAAGGGGAGTAAACTTTTAATTATAGGCGATATAACAAAGACTGCAGGATTCGGGATAGCTGCAATAGCTTATCTGTTAAAATTAATCTATTATAAGGGGTATTAACACCCAAATTAGTTGGTAAATATTAGGGCATACCCCAAAATAAATAGCCCCCACCTAAGTGATAGGAGCCCTAAACTTGTAAACTTATGGGACAGCTGAGCATAGTATGTATTGTAGTTGTGTCCATTGCATCACTCCTTTCGATAAAGGGGGGGAGTTTGAGTCACTCTTCCTTTATGGAAAATAGAATTTGCTGAGCTTTCCAATGTGGACTATTTTATGTAGAAGGAGTTGATCTTATGCTTCTCATTCCCATTCTCCTCTTAGGAACTGCTAGATCGAGACCTCGCTATTACCCATCATATCCCTATGGATGGTATTAGTATCAGGTTAATATTATGTAAATAAACGAGGTAAGGAGAGCCTGGCAGCTCTCCCTTCTACATCTTAAAAAGCTTGATGCAATAGTTTGAAATATTTTGATCTAATATTTTTAAGCTCTGGGTCTTTTATTCTGTCTATTTCTTCAATACTAAGAATTTCTTCAAACTGTTCTTCTTCACTCAAATTGGTCAAAGGCCCTCCAAAAATGGAGGGCCTAATTACCTGGTGCCATAACTTCGATGCTACAATTAAACACAATGGCAAGCGACTAAATGATTGTTACCTCGTTCAATCAATTCAGGAGTACTTAGTGAACAAACTTCTTTCGCCTTTGGACAGCGTGTTCGGAAATAACATCCTGAAGGGGGATCAATTGGGCTCGGTACAGTTCCCTTCAGTACTTGATGCTGGCGCGTTGCTTCAATATCAGGATCTGGTATGGGAATAGCCGATAATAGGGCCTGAGTATAGGGATGTAGAGGTTTTTCATAAAGGGTAAAGCTGTCAGTCAATTCAACAATTCGGCCCAAATACATTACAGCAATTCGATGAGAGATATGCTTAACCATAGAAAGATCGTGGGCTATGAACAAATAGGTTAAACCAAGCTTTTCCTGAAGCTCTTCCAACATATTAACAATCTGCGCTTGAATAGATACGTCTAAGGCAGATATCGGCTCATCACAAATAATCAATTTTGGATTAACCGATAGTGATCGGGCTATCCCTATGCGCTGACGCTGCCCGCCGGAAAACTCATGAGGAAAACGATTAGCGTGCTCAGGATTAAGTCCTACTGTCTCCAATAATTCGTAGATACGATCGGTTCTCTTTTGTCCGCGAGCCAAATGATGAATATCCAGAGCCTCACCGATAATATCACCAACAGTCATTCGGGGGTTCAGAGAAGCATAGGGATCTTGGAAAATCATTTGAATATCCCGGCGCACAGCAAGCATTTCTCTGGCGTTATAGTCAAGGATATTCTTTCCTTGATACTTAATAACCCCGGATGTAGGTTCATATAAACGGATAATCGTCCGACCAGCTGTCGATTTACCGCAGCCACTTTCTCCAACTACTCCTAGGGTTTCCCCTTTATTTAATTGAAAAGAGATTCCGTTTACTGCATGAACCTTTTTTTGATTGCTAGAAAAGAAACCCGCTTCAAGGGGGAAGTGTTTTACTAGATTCTCAACCTCTAAAATCACTTCATTTTTCATTCCACTCCCCCCTTTGCGGAAAAGGCATTCTTAGGTGCCTGATGATGCAGGAGCCAGCAAGCCGCTTGATGACCGGGACATATTTCGGTAACTTCTGGCGGCTTTTCGGCGCAAATTTTCATTGCATAAGAACAGCGAGCCGTAAAACCGCATCCTACCGGAGGTTGTAATAAATCAGGCGGTGTCCCGTTAATTGGTAAGAGCTTGGTACGGCTCTGATCATCTAAACGTGGTACACTTTTTAACAATCCCCAGGTATAAGGGTGTTGTGGAGATTTAAAAATATCATGAACTGTACCACTTTCGACAATCTTACCCCCATACATCACGATTATCCGGGAACAAAGACCGGCTACCACACCAAGATCATGAGTAATTAATATGATTGAAGTATTAATTTTCTGTTTTAAATCTTTCATTAATTCTAGGATCTGGGCTTGAATTGTAACGTCTAATGCCGTCGTCGGTTCGTCAGCAATTAATAATTTAGGATTACATAACAAAGCCAATGCAATCATAACACGTTGCCGCATTCCCCCGGAAAATTCATGTGGATATTGTTTTAAGCGCCGCTTGGCATTAGGAATTCCAACCATCTCTAAATATTTTTCTGCCCGTTCCATAGCTTCCTGTTTCCCAATGCCTTCATGCCGTTGCAGAACTTCTGTCATTTGTCGTCCAATCGTTAAAACTGGGTTCAAGGAAGTCATGGGATCCTGAAAAATCATTCCCATGGATTTTCCCCGGATTTCTGTCATTTGTTTCTCAGAAAGTTTAACTAAATCTTGCCCCAAAAAACGAATTTGCCCACCAACTATCTTACCCGGAGGATTGGGAATAAGACGCATCACGGATTGAACAGTGACAGATTTTCCGCAGCCTGATTCACCGACGATGCCTAAAGCCTCTCCTTCATCAACATGGAAGCTCACTCCGGATACTGCTCTAACCTCCCCAGCATAAGTGAAGAAAGAGGTACTTAGGTTATCCACTTCTAATAAATGTTGTAAATGCTGCACGTTTTTCTCCCCCTTACTTACGCATTTTCGGGTCAAAGGCATCTCTCAGCCCATCTCCAACAAAGTTAAAGGCCAACATTAAGAGAGCAATCATGGCTGCCGGAAAGATTAGAGAATAAGGGTAAGAAGGAATATTCATTCTCCCATCAGAGGCCATAGAGCCCAGGCTAACCAATGGTGCTTGGACGCCTAAACCAATAAAACTTAGAAAGGATTCCATAAAGATAGCCGCCGGGATTTGTAATGCCGAGACAATGATTATTTGCCCTATGCTATTGGGGAGTAAATGTTTTATCAAGATTCTTGGCGTACTAGCGCCTAAAGTTCGCGCTGCCAAAACAAATTCCTGTTCCCGGAGAGCCAAAATCTGTCCCCTAACTATACGAGCCATTGGCACCCAGTTAACTAGCCCTAAAACAATAAAGATATTCCGTAAACCGGAGCCAAAAGTAACCATTAACAAAATAACATAAAGTAAATCCGGAATGCTATAAATGGTATCAATGATCCTCTGCATCAAATTATCAAGCCAACCACCAATATAACCGGATATACCGCCGTAAAAAATTCCGATTGTCAAGTTTATAGCTACTGATCCAAAACCAATCAATAAGGATATGCGGGCACCAAACATCGCCCTGGTTAGAATATCCCGACCTAATTCGTCTGTGCCAAAAGGGTGTATCCAATCAGGATATTGGTTAGTAGCCATTAAATTATTGGTTTTATAATCGAAATGAGAAAAGAAGGGCCCGAAAATCGCAAAAAGAATAATTAAGGTAAGTACCGCTAGTCCCCCCATGGCTAAAGGATTCTTACGGAAACGACGCCAGGCATCTTGCCATAAAGTTGTACTAGGCCGATTTATTGCCTCGGCCTTAAAACCATGCTGCAGCGGAGAAAAAGAATCAACAGGTATACTCAAGACTAGGCCCCCTTTCGACCCGTAAGTTTAATCCTTGGGTCAAGTACAGTATAAAGTATATCCACCAAAAGATTAAAGGTCACGAGCAAAGTGGCAAACAAGATCGTTGTCCCCATAATGACCGGATAATCTCGGTTACCGATACTGGTTACAAAAAACTGACCAATTCCAGGAATATTAAATACGAACTCGACAACAAAATTTCCCGTTAAAATATAAGCAAAAAAAGGCCCCATAAAGGTAACAACCGGAATCAAAGCATTCCTTAAAGCATGACGAATAACGATAATATAGCCAGGCAGCCCTTTTGACTTTGCAGTTCGAATATAATCTTGATTCAAGACATCTAACATACTTGACCGTGTGAGACGCGTAATCTGGGCAATAGGATAGGCACTTAAAGCCAGCGCCGGTAAAACTAAATTTTTAACTTCCCCCCAGCCGATGGGCGGAAACCAATGAGTTTTGAAACCAACAAAATATTGCAAAAAGGTTGCTAAAACAAAACTTGGGACAGATACACCGATAGTTGCCATAAAGGTGGCTATATAGTCCGGTGTCTTATTTTGTTTCAGGGCAGCGATAATTCCCATGATAGTTCCGCCAGCCAGGGCCAAAACAGTGGCAATAAACCCAAGTTCTATGGTCTTCGGCAGACCTTCCTTAAACAAATCATTAACTGTACGTCCCTCATAACGGAACGTTGGACCGAAGTTAAAATGGGCAATATTTTTAAGATAATCAAAATATTGTTTGCTTAAAGGATCATCTAAATGATACCGCTGGTTTATATTTGCCATGATGGCCGGAGGTAAAACTTTTTCCGAAGAAAATGGCCCCCCCGGAATTGCATGCATCAAAAGAAATGTGAGAGTTATAACCAGCCAGATCACTAAAAGGGCTGATGCAATTCTTCCTAATAAATACCGTGCCATATACGTCCTCCTCAGTCACCAACTGGTAAGGGGCAAGTTGAAAAACTCGCCCCTTTTATTTTGTCTGCTTGTGAGTTTATTTCTCTACTGTAGCATATTTGAAGTCAGTGAATCCTAATGGTAACTGAATGACACCTTTAATATTATCCTTAAGCACATAGTAATTTGTGTAGTAGTAAATTGGCATAATGGGCATTTCATTGATTAAAACTTCTTCTGCTTCATGCATAGCCTGCATACGAGCTTTTTGATCGCCGGATTGTTTGGCAGTTTGAATGTCTTTGTCATAATCAGCGTTAGACCAACCAGTTTGATTGTTTCCGCCATTAGTAACGAACATATCCATAAATGTCATTGGGTCAATATAGTCTCCAATCCAACCAGCCCGTGCAATATCATATTGCAGGTCTTGTTCGGACCGTTGATATACTTTCCATTCCTGACCAAGCAGCTTTACATTAATCCCCAAATTCTTAGCCCACATATCCTGAATTGCTTGGGCTGGAAGTTGGTGTGAACCATTAGTGTTGTACAAGATCGTTAATTCAGGGAAGTTTTTGCCATCGGGATAACCGGCCTCAGCTAATAATTGTTTCGCCTTAGCAAGATCTTCTTTAAACAGTTCTCCCCCAATGTCCCTAAAGGTCTTACCGTTTTCAGCATCCGGAATTCCTCCCGGAACATAGCCTAAGGCAGGAATTTGGCCACCTTTAAATACATTATCAATCAGTGCTTGACGGTTAATTGCTAGAGATAGGGCTTGTCGAACTTTAGGATTATCCAGAGGTTTCTTGGTTACATTGAATCGATAAAAATATGTTCCTAAATAAGGAGTAGTTTTCAGACTACCGGCTTGTTTGAGGCGATCCAAATCTGAGATCGGTACATCACTTTGATCCACACCATCTAATTGCCCAGCCTCAAAAGCGGTCAAAGCGGCTTTACCGTCTGAAACAAGATTGAAGGTTAATTCCGAAAGTTTTACACTATCAGCATCCCAGTAATTAGGATTCTTAACGAGTACCAATTTGTCATTATGACTCCAAGATTGCATTTTAAAAGGACCGTTAGAAACAAATGTTTCGGGCTGTAAATTCCATTTTGGATTAGCTTCAACATTTTTTTTATCTACCGGATAATAGGTGGGAAAGGCCAGTAACGATTTAAAGTATGGAGTAGGACTTTCTAAGGTAATTTCCAACGTCTTAGGATCAACAACCTTAATTCCTACATCTTCTGCTTTAGCGTTATTACTGTTGTAAGCCTCACCATTCTTAATATAGAACAATTGGTATGCATATTCTGCAGCGGCAGCAGGATCTAAGGCATGCATCCAAGCAAACTTAAAATCATCTGCGGTTACAGGGTCTCCATTACTCCACTTGGTATCTTTAAGTTTAATAGTGTATTTAAGACCATCTGGGCTAACTTCAATACTATCAGCAATTGCATTTTGCGGATTACTATCCTTATCTAAGCGCATTAACCCTTCAAACAAGTTCAATTCCATAATAGCTTCAGGAATACCATTGGACATCTGGGGATCAAGTGTCTTTGGTTCCGAGCCGGGGGCATAACTAACTTTCATTTCATTTGATGACGATGTTCCTGCACTCGGATTTGTTGTACCACAACCAGTCAATAATAAGCCAAATATCAAAGCTCCTGATACAATCGTGACTAACCCTTTACGATTTTTGAACATAATTTTTTCCCCTCCCCAACTTAATTTCTTGAATAATTAATTGTTCATTGATGGTTGCCTAACCATTGCTATACTCCTTTCTTCATTTTTCAAATACAGCTAATCAAATATTGTCTTAAGTTGCGCCATTTACTTTCTTTGGAAGTACTAATAAATACCTCCTTTATGTAAACTACATCTTAAGCTAAATAATAATGTTATATTATTACGTCAATATTATTTTAATTATAGAAGGGATTTAGATTTGACAAAAGAGATAAAAAAGAGAATAAGTTTACTAATTTCTGGAGAAAAAAAAGCCCCCTCATCAGAGGGGGGAAAAAGGAAGGAAGGTAATATGAAAAAAGTGAAAAATATATTAACTGTTAATATTATTAACAGCTAATTATTTAGTGCTTAAGACAACTTTATTATGCCATAACAACCTGAAACATACCTGAGAATGCACTGAAAGTGTACTGAAATATGTTAATTTAAACACCCCGAACATTTAAAGGACATGTTGCATAATATACACCAGAAACCTTCTCATTTCTTTCTTTGAGATCTCTTATGAGATTCTAATGAGGAGGTGAAGAATATGATTCTAGTTGCGTTGATAATCATCATTATTTTACTTCTAATCATAATCGGGCAATTACGATGGCTTCGAAGACCAATCTTGCCGCCGCCACCATGCCAGAGACTATTATTCTAACAGAATAAAAAGTATTGCTCCACGGATTAAAAACTCGTGGAGCAATACTTTTTTGCACATTTGCCAGACAAGCTGAATAACATGTATTAGAATCATCTCTCACTTATGTCATTAAAAATAAGGGGTGAAGTTCATGATTCTTACAGCTTTAATAATTATTATCGTACTATTATTGGTCATCATCTTTGAACTCTTTAGACTCCGGAGGCCGCCAACACCACCGCCAAGACCCTACTGTTAATTAATCTTTCAAAAAGATGTAGCCTGGTTTATAACCTAGGCTACATCTTTAACTTTACAAGGCTAATGGAAATAATCAAATAGGGTATACTAGACTCGGTTTTTAAGTTTTATACTTCTTAGTTCATAAGTCTTTCAAACATGCTATAATTAACAGGTGTTTCTCCTAATATGTCGAATTAAGTAAGCTGTTGGAAAACCTAATTTTGCATTTGTACGAGGAGTTGATTTTTTATGAGTTATGAAATTAATGGTGCTATTGTTAAAGAGCAGGACCTAACCTTTGCCGTTGTAGCGGTTAAACCACATATATTTGAAAACGATAAAGAAATTCAAAAGGCCCGTAATGCTTATCGCCATGTTTTTCCTGGCATTCCCATCATCCTAATGAGCCAGGACTCTCAGGGAAGAGCTACATACAGCGGGAAAAAAAATATTGTACAATTTTTGGCTACTGTTGACCCGCGCAGAATTCCATGGAGACGTTTTATTATTAGTTAATTAATAAATTTATGGCCTGCAAAGCCCCTAACCAAAACGGTCAGGGGCTTTGCGTTAAACTCAAATATTGTATAATTTCGAACACTAATTAAACATGCCGAATAGTATAAATCAAGCACTCGCTCTTTCTAAGGAATCCAAATGAAGAGGTGAAATAAATGCTGTTTGGCTTTCTTCGTGTTCTTGTAGCATTGTGGAGAATTATAACCCGAGTATCTGGATTTTTAAAAACTATACCTGAATTCGCGCCCTAAACTTTTAGGGGTCTGGCCTAGGCGTTTGCCTAGGCCTTCCTATACATTAACTCTTTGATTAATTGTTTGAGTTAATATCCCAAACTAAATGTTTGTAGATATAGTTTGACATAAGCTTATAACCTTCGTCATTTGGATGAAGTCCATCCATTAACAAACTGTCTAACTCATCTTGATCCCTTGGAAAAACACTCCAAACATTTAAGTAGTTTACATCAGCATCAGAGGATACATTTCTAATAGATTTCCGAATGCCGTAAAATTTGGATTCGTCCGAAGAAACCATAGGTGGTTCCACTATGCAATAGATATCTGCTTTCGGGGCTTTACGTTTAATAAGACGAATTAACTTGGCATATTTTCTGCTGAACTCAGAAGGCGTATAATAGTTTCTATCGTTTCTCCCTACGCAAATCAAAACAAGATCAGTGGTGTCTTCTATTTCAGGTGCTCTTGTTAAGCAGTAGTCTACAAGTGTTCCTGATGAAGCCTTGTTGTCCCAAAGGATATCATTTGAATACTTTTTAAATAAAGCTTCCTTAAGATTAACATCCCATCCCTTAATAAAGGGATCGGAAGCTCCTTGACTAACCGCAATTGAGTCGCCAAGAATAACAGCACTAATCGACTCCTGTTGCAGTTTTTTGATGCCTTTCAAAGGATTCGGGTTCGTTATTCTTGCAGTCATCACTGTTCCCTGTGAACCCTGAACGTTATCCGGATTAATTAAACTTAAAGACGATAATACCATGGTTGCGGAAAAAATAAACGAAAATATTCTTTTTATATGCATACTCTTCTCTCTTTCTTATACCTATTCTTCCGATAGGCCCAATCATCTCACATCTTTTTTGCAAAGTAAGGGGAAATTTGTCTAAAAACAATAAAAAATAATACCCTAAAGGTTTTAGGGTATTATTATACTAGCAATTAGTGCCCTGACTTATAACAAGGGGTTGTAAATTAATGCCCATGCTAATACTCCAATATAATTAGCATTGTAAAGTGCCTTTGTAAAATTATATTTTTCCCAAATTATGTTCAATAATGCAAAAAAACCTTAATATCCACTAATACTAAGGCAAGTGAAACATGTTAGCCTTCGACATCTGCTGATCAATTAAATTAGAATTTAGGATATAATGTTCTCTCGTTGGTCAATATCTCCCCTCATTAAGTCATGAATTAAAACGCGAATCTCTAAAAGGTCAAAGGGTTTTATAATAAAGTATTTGATTAATCCTTCTTGAACTGACTTTTTTAAATCCTTAGCATCAAAATAAGCACTCATCATAACGACTGCTGTATCACCACATAAGTCTAATTCTCTTAATTTAGTGAGTGTTTGCATTCCACCTAATCCGGGCATTCTTAAATCAAGTAAAATTAGTCTAGGTTTCTCTTCCTTAATCATTTGTAAGGCCATTTGTCCATCAGATGCCAGCTTCACTAAATAACCTTCTTGAGTCAAAAACTCATACATAAGACGACGAATACCATAATTATCATCCACCACCAAAATAGTACTTAATCCCATAACTCCATCTCCTTAGTAAAAACTCCTATCACAAAAAGTTAATTATCCAAATTGATTAATTGATGTACTAGTTCATTGATCGTTTTTTCGATATTTGCTACTTCCTGTAATATTGTAATTGAATGGTCAACTTTATTGTTCATTTTCTCAAGCTGTATACTACCTTTAAGAACCGTCAATTGATCAATCAAGTTATCACAAATTTTATAAATAAATTCTTTATTCATAATATCCCCCTTCAATATAAGGGTCCTTAAATCCTTTCAATCATTTGTTAATGGGATTATTTTTCTTCTAATAGTAACATAATTTCAATTTCTCTACAAATTTGGGGTTTATTAACCCTACAATATGAAAAACCGCTCCACAGCAAGAGCGGTTTTTCGGTCTTTTTCATGTAGTTAGTTTTTCTATCTATGAGGATCTTCTCTGTTCTAAGAATACAATAGAGATATTGATATTCAGAGTCCAGAATGTCAAGAATTTATTAAGATATCGTTGGAATGTTAGAAGAGCCGATTAGTTGTAAGCAGTCAAGTAAAACCAGCAACTTTTCGCCACAAACCATACAACATTTTATTTCTGGGTTATAGTCTTCCTATGTTGGAGTCTGTAGCTGTTGCCCGTCATATTTAAAATCTCGCAGTGGTGGATAAGACGGTCTAAAATCGCAGTTGTAATTGTTGCATCCCCTAAAAAGTCAACCCATTCATCGAATCCTTTGTTTGAGGTAATAATCAGTGATGTTTTCTCGGACATTGAGGACACGAAACCGAAGAATAGGTTGGCTTCTATTGTAGAAAGTGGCATGAAGCCAACTTCATCAATAATAACCAGTGCTGCCGAGTTGAGTATTTTTATTCGTCTCTTACTGGCGGTCGAGATTTGCGAGGTTTTTAGTGTAATTATGAGTTCATCCAAGGTCGTAAAAGCTACGGCATAACCTAGGTTTAAAGCCTGGACCGCTAAGGATAAAGCCAAATGCGTTTTTCCGATACCAGGGGGGCCCAGAAAACAAATGTTGAACGCTTGCTCAACCCAAGTCATATCGGACAATCTTAGCATCTGTTCCTTAGATACGCTGCGTTGGAATCCGAAGTCGAAGGTTTCCAGGGTTTTTTCGGCGGGTAGATTTGCTCTTCTTCTGCGAATTAGATTTTGCTTTTCGGTCCGAAGACGTTGTTGCTCTGAAAGGAAAACCTCAACGCTTTCGAGAGGCGTGAGATTATTCTTTTTAGCATATAGGTTTTCTAAATCAACAGGGACCAAATGCAGTCCCGATACTAATGCATTGACACGTTCAATCCGTTCATTCATGGTTGCCACCTGCCTTTGCATACACATCCAAAGAGCGTTTCTCTGTAGTTACATGGTACTTGTTGTTGCTAACCGGAATAGCATTCAGGACGATTACTTGTTTTGGTTTAGCACTGTGCTCTAAAAAATCCTTTACATACGTTATTCCGAAGAGTTTGCTCACCTCACAATATTTGATGGCATTTAGTACGTCATCAATTCCATATTTATCGCATAATGTTTGCAGCAACCGGAACTGATCACGGGCATAGCGTGCTTTTTCTGTTCGAATTGTCTGCAGAAAATCGGTTGCCTTGAATAATAACAGCTTATCAACAGTAGTTTGAGCTTTATCCATCGAGTCTGTAATATCTCTGGAATGACTGGTGCTCTTAATTAATTGACCTCTGCCGGTTGAGATGGGATGTTCACAGATAAATTCACCGAATACGGTCATAATCGTCAATTTTTCATTCTTCGCTTCAATGCTGACCTCTTTTTGGTTGTTGTATGTACCGAGAGGTAAAGAGTACCGATTGCTGTCGTAGACGATCGTGTTATCTTTCCGAACATTTCTGCAGATGGTTACATCACCATTTAATCGGATGTCCAGCAGAGGTCTTAGGTGTTCACGTTCATCTTCAAACACCTTGGCTGGTATCTTTTTGGTAGTGCCGTGAATTTTCGCATTACCGGTTCTATCCAACCATTTTAGGAACGAACTGTTGAGAACTTCCTCATCAGCAAAAAGTCTGTTTTCAAGGAAATTATACTTGATGAATTTAACCACATTCTCGATCTTACCTTTGCTTTCCGGATCAGCTGCGCGGCAGAGGTATACTTTTAAATTGCATTCTTGCCGGAACTTCTCAAACTCAAAGGTATGAATAATATCTCCATAGTTTTCTGAAACGCTGACGATACTATCCTGATCAAATACCATTTCTAGCGGCATCCCACCTATATATCTAAAGCACTGATGACAGCTTGAAACCAGATCGCTTGTTGTGAATGGCCGAGTTTGAAAGAATGCCCATTTGTAACGTGCATGAGCGAGTACAAAGGCTGCAAAGCGAATCTTTACACGCTGCCCATCAATGGATTGCATCCACTTTTCACCAAAGTCCACCTGTAACTGCTGCCCCATTGGGAGCTCTTCTACAGCCTCATAATCTCTGGGATGATTGGATTTTTTAAGATTATATTCCTCTCGTAACCCTTTGACATAACGGCTGACCGTTCGTTCCTTGATATCCTCTTTGTAATGCTCCTTGAGCCAATCGCATACTTGTGCGGCTGTCATTGTTGGGTATTGTTTCAACCAGCTGATGATAATTTCCTCATATTTTGAAAGTAGCAGTTCTCGGTTAATGCTATACAGCTGTTTGGCGAATTCATCCGCTGTCATGTTCCAATATCTTGTTACGGTTTCCCGATTTATGTTCAGCTGCTTGGCAGCCCGAGATCGAGTGAATCCAATCTCTTTAAGTTGCTGTATCTGTTTATACATCTTAAATCCTTTCATTCTAACAGCTCCTGACCTCTTTGCTAGCCCCTATTCTAACAAAGTCAGATAGCTGTATTTGATTTAAGTTGTATGGTTATTGGCAAAATGTTGTATGGTTTGTGGCAGAAACTTGTATGCTTTCATTGGCGTAAATGTGTATGGTTTAGTTTACCATTCACATTAGTAAAAAAATGATCTCCCTAGGGAGATCATCGGCTGCAAACCCGTTTGATTTGCGAAGAAATGTATACTATTCGAAAAAGTCCCCTCCGAATTGCTGTCCCCGGAGGGAAAAAGAGGAGCATATTACATGAAAAAGACCAAGGGACACTTAATCCCTTCGACTTATTATAACATTTATAAGGGGATAAATGCAGGTATTCGAGATTGGTAAGTTATAGGTAACTCGTATCTCCAAAAGTAAAATATTTTCCAATTCTGATTTTAAGTAATATAATACAAATGAATCACATTAAAAATTATTTAATAAAGATAATTGAGAGGAATTAACAATGAAGATTAAAACTGTTGCCGTTATCGGGTTGGGAGCTCTGGGAACTATTATTTCTGAGTATTTGACAAAAAAACTTCCCCGCCATAATGTTCGCATTATTGCCAATCAAAATCGCATTCAAAACTATCGTCAAAATGGTGTCTATTGTAATGGAAATCGTCTTGACTTCAATTATGTATTGCCGGAGCAAATTGAAAAGCCTGCGGATTTATTAATCGTATGTGTAAAATTCAATCAGCTGAAAGAAGCTATTGAAGATGCCCGGTTTCAAGTTGGAGAACACACGATTATTCTCTCGGCGTTAAATGGAATTACCAGCGAAGAAATCATTGGTGAAAAATTCGGTATAGAAAAAATGCTTTATTGTGTTGCCCAAGGGATGGACGCCGTAAAGATTGATAATAAGGTTACCTATAAAAACCTAGGAATGCTCTGTTTCGGTGAAAAAAACAATACTGTCTGGTCAACAAAGGTTCAGGCGGTTGCCGAATTTCTAGATAGAATCCATTTTCCTTATGAAGTTCCAAAGGATATGGTGCATCAGATGTGGGGAAAATTCATGTTAAATACAGGTGTTAATCAGAGCGTTGCAGTCTTTTCCACGAATTACGGTGGTATCCAAATAGAGGGAGAACCTCGCCGGATCATGATTGCTGCCATGAGGGAAGTTATTGATCTCTCTCAAAAAGTAGGTATCCATTTAAACGAATCCGATTTAACCTATTGGCTGAATATCCTTACTAAGTTAAGCCCTGAAGGGATGCCTTCCATGCGCCAAGATATGGCTGTAGGCCGAAAAACCGAAGTTGACCTTTTTTCAGGAACTGTCATCACCTTAGGAAAAAAACACCATGTTCCTACACCGGTCAACGAATGGCTATATCAAAAAGTGCAAGAAATGGAGAAATAGTCTCTTTTCTTGTCTGATTTTAACAAACAGGAACTCACTAAGAAATGCTCCGTCGGATAATCACGAACGATCCTTTAAATTAAAGGAAGGATTTTCCATGCACACCTTGAACTGTTTACCATAAATTTCTTTTTGGAGGTTAAGCAATGAAACATTGTACTTTAATTGCCAGCCCGCTAAATGAGGAAGGACAATGGTTAGCAGAAATACTTGAAGTAAAAGGTTGTGTAACTCAAGGAACAAATCTTATAGAAGTCATACAACGAGCAGAAGAGCTAAAAGAAGCCATCGATACCATTAACGGTCTTCAATACAGAGAAGAAGAACAACCTTTAGACGATGAAACCCAGAATAAGGAGACAGATTTAATTGGATATTTCCTATCCCATAAAAATAAAGCCAATGGATCGATTTGTTCTAATATAAGCGAAGTCTTAGAAATCATCGAGGAATTCGACGTTGTTGCTGACAGAGGAAGTAAGGCTTTCAGGAGACATCTGGGAATTTTGATTACTCATTTATCTTTGGACATGCCCACTCTCAGTATCGGTCCCTGGATGATACAATGTAAATCTATGAAAAGACAATTGGCTACAGCTCCGAAATGGGATGGCTGGAAAGACAAATCAAATGGAAATGAAGAATCAGCCTAAAGTTAAAACAAAAGCGTTATCAAAGTGATAACGCTTTTGTTTGTCTTCTCCTAATATTAGATCCTAAACTAGGCTTACACAGCCCAGAATCTTTGTAACTCTTTGTGAGAATTCTACCTATATATAACCGCTATAACACGGAAAATCTTCTTAAGGCATTCCGGAGATTATGATTACTCCGAATATTCATTTACTGGCAACATTCTCAATAAAGCGGGAACCATACCTAGTAAGAGCAAGGTAATGATTAATTTCATGTTCAAACCATCTCCTTTCTTAATTTAGCTGGTGTTCTACTGATATTATATTTAATATAAACTATATTTGTTGCATTTTCGTGACCTATTTGTGTAGAAATTGTGATGAATCTAAGGCAACATTTTGTGTTTTTAATCTATTATGGCACGAAAGAGTCATGTAACATAAGCTATAGCCTAAAAGAAAGAAACAGCCGGATGTTAGTAAAAAGTCTAGTGCTTTGATATAGACTCCTCCCCTCAAAAGTTTTACTTATCAATAAGACGCATTTGAGGAACATTTTCTGACGCTAAAATAAATATAATATTCGAAAAATTCGCTGGTGCTATGCTGCATGGAGGATGATTGAGCTTAGAGAGAAAAACAAAAGCGATCTCATTATTTAATGAAATCGCTTCACATTAATATCATAGTTTTTAAATATTGGGACCGGCAGAGCGAATATCTGAAGAAACATCTTTGAATTTTTGAAAATTTATACCAAAACTCTCAGCAAGAGATTGTGCTGTTTTGTCATAGGCACTACTATCTTCCCAAGTATTTCTAGGGGTAAGAATTTCTGTTGGTACGCCGGTTACGGTTTCCGGTATTTGTAAGCCAAAGACAGGGTCAGGGCAATAGGACACCTTCTCCAGTTCTCCATTTAAAGCAGCCGTGATCATAGCCCTGGTATAGGTTAAATTCAAACGTTTTCCGATTCCGTACGGTCCTCCCGACCACCCTGTATTTACAAGGTACACTTGGGCATCATGCTCATCAATTCGTTCACCCAACATTCTTGCATAGACAGATGGGTTTAAAGGCAAAAACGGCTCTCCGAAACACGTTGAAAACGTAACTTGCGGTTCCGTGATGCCCCGCTCTGTGCCGGCAAGCTTTGAAGTATAGCCGGATAGAAAATGATACATTGCTTGCTCTTTGGAAAGTTTTGAGATGGGAGGTAAAACACCAAAAGCATCGGCCGTCAGAAATATGACCACTCGAGGATGACCCGCCAAACTAGGTATTAAAGCATTGTCAATATAATGAACGGGATAGCCCGCCCTAGTATTTTCTGTTAGTGAATTGTCACGGTAATCGGGAACTCTCAACTCTTTATCTAATACTACATTTTCCAACACGGTCCCAAAGCGAATGGCATTCCAGATTTGAGGCTCCTTTTCATGTGACAGATCAATGCATTTAGCATAACACCCACCTTCAAAGTTAAATACCCCTTTTCCAGACCAGCCATGCTCATCATCCCCAATCAGCCTCCGCTCGGGATCAGCTGACAGAGTTGTTTTTCCGGTTCCAGATAAACCGAAAAAAAGTGCTACATCGCCTCTTGCCCCAACATTAGCAGAACAGTGCATGGGTAAAACATCACGATAAGGCATAAAGTAATTAAGGACACTAAATATCGATTTTTTCATTTCCCCTGCGTATTCCGTACCACCCAGAATAATTACTTTTTTCTCAAGGGAAAGAAGGATATAAGCTTCCGAGTTCGTTCCGTCTTTATCAGGATCGGCCTTTAGACCAGGAGTACATATCAAGGTGAATTCTGGCTGATGGTTTTCTAATTGGTCAGCAGTAGGTCTAATAAATAACTGTTGGACAAAAATATTTTGCCAAGCATACTCGTTAATAACCCTAATCGGCATACTATAGTTGTCATCAGCTCCAGCAAAACCATCAAACACAAAATAATCCTTTGTTTCCAAATAAGCTATAGTTCTTTCATAAAGATTAGAAAATATTTCAGGGCTAATAGGTTTGTTAACATTTCCCCAAGCAATTTGCTGACTTATCGAAGCATCCTGCACAATAAAGCGATCCTTGGGAGAACGTCCAGTGTATTTGCCAGTAGTACAACAAAGAGCGCCGGTATTTGTCAGAACTCCTTCCTGCCGAGATAAAGCAGTTTCTATAAGCTGGCTGACAGGCAGGTTTCTTCCGACAGGAGGATTTATAATAAACAAGCGTTCAACACGGGAATTGACATCCATTTCTAATTAACCCCCTAAGATTCTTTCAATATGTAGAACATTGTATACATTGAACAATTTGCGACCCTCTCTATATTAACAGAAACAGCCCATCTTTTCCAAGTTTTTTTTATATGGGATAAAAGAGCCAACTTTGTACAATTCTATGTATAGACTAATGAATACTTATGCTTATGGGGGATGCCAATGGATACTAAGCTAATTACTCGGCTAAAGGAATTTTATACTCTCGAGACCTTTCAAGTCGCTTTTTATCAAGCGCAGATTTCGACGTCTACCAATGAATACTATAGTAAAGCCTTTGAAAAAATGGTACAAATCGAAGGCGGTCACGCTGACTTTTTTGCCCAGCTTTTAGACAAGTCTAGTGTTGAGGTTCCCAAAGTCATTGGATCTGTTTTTGAATTTGCAGGCGGATTATTAGGAGATATGGTAGGGTCGACAGGAGCAGTTAACACCTGTAAGTTAGGAATTGCTTTAGAAAATAAGGCTATGGAAACCTATAGAGCATTTATTGCTGAAAGTAAAGAAAAGCACTACTCAGAACTGCGTGATACTCTAATGGAGTACCTTCTTGACGAGGAATTCCATACTCTTTGGCTTCGAGACTACATGGAAAAACACCCTAATTAAGGGATTTTGAGTTTTTCAGTATCCCAGGCAGGTTTTTAGCTCTTTATAGCGAATCACTAATTAAGAGGTGATTTTATTATGAAGACTCAATACCTAGTCATTCCAGTTTCTGACGATGAGAAGCGACGTCTTAATTATGTATGTTCAAAACTTGGAATTACCATTGAACAATTCTTTAACACTGCGCTTCGTGAAGGAGAAATGGAAATCATCAGTACCGACGCCTTTAAGCCCGGCGGCACCTTTTGGAATATTGACGAGCACCCCTATAAAAATGATTCAGAATAACTCCCTGAAGCTTTTCTATAATTGCCATTTATAATATAATGTAAATTAGTTGTCTACAAATTTACATATCCTAAAGGTGGTGAACCTATGAATGACAAAGATCAAGCCGATTTAGACCGCTTTACTAACAATCTTGAAAAAAATGCTGATAGTTCGCCTATGAAAATGGTAAGCTTTACTGATCTGTTCACCCCATTGTTTATGTCTAAGTACACTCAATTTGCAAATTTCGGGGAACTGCTTACTTTTGGAAAGTTTAATATTAACAGTTTTCAAGAATTTTTAGCTCTCCTGAATGAAGATTTTGATGAGTTTATTAAGAAAACCACTAAATTTAAAAGCTGGGAAGAAATGCAGTCCACAGCTGTGTCTAATTACTTCAAAAAAAATGAAGCTTCAAAGTAGCGTTATCTAAGTAATGTAAGAAGCCATCCTTCCGATCAACAAATCAGGGGATGGCTTTCTTTCTATGTGGTACTTACTTTGTCTTTCGTTTTGATACCATTTCTTTTACTGCTTCATGTATTGTAGTTAGTTTGTAGTTCTTATTCTTCTGAGTAACTCCTATGAAATCAAATTTTTCGGCTTTCACATGGGTAAAGAGTCTCTCCATTGATGTAAGGCATGAGGTTATACCATTACCGCTTCCGCCTGCGGCAGCTATAGATATTACCGGCTTTTCTTCCAAAAAATTTCTTTTCTTCTTAAGAGCCTCACACCTTCGTAATCTGTCAGTAAATGCTTTCGCCGATTCACTCATTTCTCCCCAATAGACAGGGGTTATGAGAACAAAGGCATCCATACTATCCATGGATAGATGGAGTTTTTGAAAGTCGTCATTGACCTGACAATGATGTTCATTGCGACATGGACCCCAACCGTTTCCACAAGCATGGCAATTGCCAATCTGGTGGTGATTTAGGTTTACCACGACAACCTTAGCCCCTGCTTCCTCCGCTCCTGCTTGAGCTTTCTTGCCACAGTTGGCTGTCAAGCCGTCAATATTCGGACTGCTTGTTATAATCATCACGTTCATGTTTCTCAATCCTTACCTATATTTTTTATTTTATCTATTGTAACATTAAAGGCAATGTCCCTGAAAGGGATTGTGTCATAATTAACAATCTTATGTTTACAAAAAAATTGTCTACAAAGAAATATGCTTACAACCCATTGTCAAAAGAAAAAGATAGTGTAAATATAATAGGCACCGGCAATACTAGCAGGGATTGCACAAGCAATAATGTAGGCAATAATAGTTGGTTTGATCAGCTCATTCCAAATCGTTGTCTTCATGATAATGTCACCTCAGTTAGTAGTTTTCCACGGATTTTTCCAGAACATACCTAAATTAAGCGACCTCCTGTCCCTTTGTCATGGACAGGAGGCCATTTTTATTATTTTTTCTCATTAAGCCCTTGCATTATTCCTTTATTATGAAAGACTTCGTTGACTTCCAAAGTCAACATGCCACCCTTGGCATTTTCACCTCCATTATCACCGTATTTCGGAGTTTGGTCATCCTTGACAACACTAACTACTCCTGCAGGTTCCCAAGGCTGACGATTTAATTGAGAGGCATGTTCTTTGTTATTTTCATTTGGCATTAAGTATTCCCCCTTTAAAAAAATTACTTATTTTTTAGTTTGAATAATCTTAGATTCCCCCACAGAATTATTATTAGTTTGGAAATAATTTGTACTTTAGGTATTCTATCTTTGTCTTTATGACATAATATAAAAGCTTTAAATAATAAAATTGATGACAGAGGCGGATGCAATGAGTATACAACAACTTTACAGCCCTACAGACTCCTTTAACCCTAACCTGCAATACACAGAATTAATGTTTGTAGAAGATCGGTTGCAAACTGTACTTCAAAAAGCTGATGGCCTCATTCGACAAACGTGTCTAAGTTTGTTGCAGTCGGGCGGCAAACGGATTCGTCCGCTACTCACCCTTTACAGCGGTATGTGTTTTGCCCCTTTGAATCCATTAATGATAGAAGCAGGTGTTGCCTCAGAACTTATACACATGGCTTCCTTGATTCATGACGATGTTATTGACGAAGCATCAACTCGACGCGGAAAACCAACCATTGGCGCTCAGTATGGCAACCATGCGGCAATCCTAACTGGAGATTATCTCTTTGCCGAAGCCTTCAGTATTCTTGCTAAGCAACAGTTGCTGACAAGTATGAGTTATTTGGTAGAAGCTATTCAAGCTATGTGTCATGGCGAAGTCCATCAAGCCGATGAACAATTTTCTATTGTTGATGAGGACGGGTATTTTAACAGGATCGCTAAAAAAACAGGGATACTGCTTGCAGCATGCACTCAGTCGGGAGCGGCTTTAGCAGGCGCAACACTCCAAGAACAGGCATTAATGCGAGAATACGGATTAAACTTAGGATATGCTTATCAAATTACAGATGATATCTTGGATATTAACGGCGATTCAGAATCTCTTGGTAAACCTGTCGGATCAGATCTAATCAATGGAAACATCACTCTTCCCATGATTTATCTTTTAGACAAGGCTATTTACGGAACATGGCTTAAGGAAATTATTAAAACTCGCAGAGTTACTCCCCAAGGAGCTCTAAGCATCCGAGAGGCTTTAATCAATACGGGCTGTATTGAAGAAGCTTATCATACAGCGACCCAATGCATTCGATATGCCAAAGCCAGTTTAAACACTGTTTCTTCCAGTCCCTACAAAACCTCTCTCTTGCATCTGGCCGATATGATTTTGCATCGCAAAATCTAACCCCGGCTGGCATCAAGTAGTACAAAAAGGATCACTTAAGCCTATTAATCTGTTGGCCATAAGTGATCCTTTCTTCATTCTTTAATTAGTTATTCTAGATTATATAACCTTTCCTCTTCGCAGCTGACGACATAATTGGTACAGTAAATTAACGCCGATACCGCTATTGGTCAGCATTTTCTTCACAACGAAATGAATGTCTGAATCCATACTCTTATCATCGGACAAGTACATAGCCAATAAACCTTTAACAACAACTTGATGAAACTTAGCATATTCCAGACGATCTGCTTGTTCTAAGGATTTTTCCACAAAAAGGTGTAAACGATCATAAATCATTCCGCTATTTTGATAATAGCTTACAAAATTCAATTGCTCTGTCTCACGATCCTCACGCAAATCAATGAAATAGTCCAAGAGAATATGTAGTCCACTAATCCAGGGAAAATAGGTTTCATTGATCCTTTTTACTTGTTCTAAGGTTAATTCGGGGTTGAAGGCTGCCGCATACAAACAAAAAATTCCTAAAGTAGAACCTGCTGCCGCTGCAAATTCCCAAACTGTTATTTCCTGATTGTCTGCTATGTGAGGATTAATCCAGCCCAACATTTTAGACTCCCGTACATTCACAGCTAAATGCTTATAGGTTTGCAGGTATGAATAAAGTTCTGCCAACTTAACGGCATCTTCTTGAACGATTGCAAAGGAGGGCAGCTTTCGTACACTGTCCTGGCAGGTTTTTACCAGCAGCTCTAAGTAACCACCATCTTCTCGATAAGGATAAAATAGATAATAGTTTGAAGGTGCAACTCCAGGTCTTAAGGCTTCCTGCATGGCTAAATGAAGCTGGAAGAATGCTTTTTCATCCTGTACTTCCATGCTATCTACTAAATTATCCAGATAGTCGCTCATCGTCTGATAAGCGACTATGAATCGAATGGTTTCCAGCCGGTCGATCCCTGGATAAAGTGCATAAATACTCCCACCTTGACAATGAAAAGCCTTTAAACGAATGCTTTCCAATGCTTGCTGACTTAAGCGCGCATCAGGCGCCTGTCTGGCCTGTTGTTTCCATCTCTCTAATTCTTCTTTAACAATGGGAAAAACTTTTGTAACGAAACGATATATTAATTTAACATTATTCGCTGGGCCAATGTCTAAAGTATTCATATGGTTCTCCTTAAAATCAAGTAAAGCTTTAGCGCCACTAACTAGTATTTCCTTAATAAGCCAAATAAAACCTTTTTTTAAGGCTATCTAAAGTATTTATCGTGGAATTTTTTCAAAAAGCTTACATACTTTACGGTCAATGAGACATCCTATATACGGAAAATATACCGAGAGGAGAATCAGAATGAATACTACAAATCCCGAATTAACATCTAAGAACTTGACCATTTTAAATGATCAACTTGATGCAGAGGCATTACTTGTCCATAAGTTCGCACAAGCCGCCCAATCTGTACAAGACCAAGCAGTCAGTTCCCAACTCAATTCTATTTCGCAATTGCATCGTAAGCATTACGATACTCTCCTTAATTATCTAAATTCTCATCAATAGCTATAAGGAAAGGAAGGATTTAAAATGCAAACAACACTGACAGAACAAGAAATACTAACTGACTTGCTTACATCAGAAAAGCATAATACATCCACAATAAATACCTTTATCACAGAATCAACTTGTGCAAATCTGCGGCAAAACTTGAAGAATATTCTTCAAGAAGAACACAGCATTCATGAAAATCTTTATAATGTCATGAATCAAAAAGGCTGGTATCCAACTAGTGATGCTCAAGCTCAAGAAGTACAAAAGGCTAAAGATAAGTACAATTCACTGCAGTTGTAATTAATTCTTTAACCTAAAGATAAAGCTGCCGTCAGCTTAACAGGGCCGACGACAGCTTTATAGTCTCTTAGTACTAGAAAACTTGGCTGGTGCCCGAAGAAAACATTCTTCACTCAGCATTCCGAGGTTCACCCCCCCTTGCGCGGGAGCTCCGCCAAAAACCTCCGGGTAATATAAAATAAGTATTAAAAGACGGAGCGTTTTAAGCCCCGTCTTTTGAGTCTTCATCTCTCATTCATTTCTGTCAAATAGGTTTATTCTTTATCGATTTTTACGGATTTAACTTCCTTTACTTCTTCGACGTGGTCGTCTCCCTCAGTGGCAGATTTAAATTCTTTAATTCCTTTACCGAGTGCTTTACCCAGTTCAGGCAATTTACCTGGTCCAAAAATAACTAAGGCAATAACAAGAACAATTCCTGCAGTCATAGGCGTTAAAAATCCAAACGTTGTAAGCATGTTGCCACCTCCAATAAAATCTATCGTCTTAAAGAGAGTTAGACTAATAATGCATCATTTGTACAACCAAGCATCATGTCTATCCTACAGCATTAAGCGATAACGTGCAATATGTATTCAATGGAAACTTTATATGTAGTAAGAAAAAGACCGCATAGGCGAGTCTTTTCAATCACATTCACTTTCTTTTTCTTTAAACAATTTTTCATAACCAAGGTACAAATTCCAAATGATATCCCAAAGTTCGCCCTGGGCTTCTGTCACAGAAATCCCTAATTCTTTAGCTTCTCGACGACCAATAGGATATCCATGAGAATAATATCCCTCGGTCAATGCATGGGTTACCACAGACACTTTTTCCGGAGCATCTTTAAACATATAGCGTGACAATAATGTTTCCGCATATTGCCTGGAAGCTTTAATCGTCTTTTCGTAGTCTCCAATAAGCCAAGGATCGAGTTTGGCCAGCATTGGATTCGCAATAACAGTTGCAACTTCTGGGTTAGGACTGTTGATGATGGACCTCTGCAAAAAATCAAAACAATGCCATACCGCTTGAACGGGTACTAAAACTTCATTATAGAGGGGATGTTTAACTAATGGATCAATAGGACCTAATTCGGAAATTGGTCCCATCACAACTTCATCTGCCCCGAGAACAAGCATAGAAGCCGCAGATTTAGCAACAAACGGGACAATCACTGCAAATTCTTCGCAAAACTCTCGAATGAGCATGACAACCTTATAGGGTGTATCTACCGCTCCCCCATAACTGTGTAAAACAAGATCAATCTTCTGAGTGTGTCCAATTTCCTTCAATTGTTTATACAATGGTACTAAAATAGAATCATCTAAAGGTGTATAAGAAAAATAGACCAAGACCTTGGATTCCCTAATCTTTTCCAACCGTTCAATAAAACAACCCCGTTCCTCAGCTTTCAATACCATTCCCTCCCGGCCTCTTCCTCACATTCCATATTATTCCATGCAAATACTAATTGTGAATGCGGGAGGAAATATTAAAGCTTCCTTATAAATAGTATTAGCAAGAAAACTTCAATTTATGAGACTTCAAAAAGTAGTTTAATGGTTTGATCAAACACGTCTTTAACTGCTTGTCCTGCCGGGCATTCTACCTCAGAGATGCTTTGACCCTTATTGATGGCTTTAACGACCTCTGGATCGAAAGGTATTTTTCCGACAAAAGCAAGCTGGAGTTCATGACACATGTCAATAATTTTCTTGGTGTTATCCAGATCGGTATTGTATTTATTGACGCAAATGGCAACTTGTGTATTAAATCTTTCTGTGGTATTGATAATGCGTTCCATATCGCTGATACCTGTGACAGTGGGCTCGGCGACAATCAAAACCATATCTACCCCGCTTATTGAAGCAATGACTGGACATCCAATCCCTGGCGAGCCATCAATAATTGCAAATCCGGCATCCTTTGCCGCCGACTTCATCTGTCTTTTGACCTCGGTGACCAGTTTCCCCGAAGTACCGCTTCCCATGTTAAGCTCTGCCGTCGAAAAGACCAAATCCTCGGCATAAAGCCTTAATTCCCCAGCTTTTGAAGGTCTGAGAGTAACCGCTCCTTCCTGACATAAGGCTTCACAGACACCACAGCCTTCACAAGTATACTCATCAACCCAATAGTCTGTCTCCCTATAGATTGCGTTGAACTTGCAGTTTTGTCTGCACAAATCACAACCAAGACATTTTTTCGGGTCAATATAGGCTTTAGGCATTCCATAATAGTCCGAGTGCTTGGCTTCTGACGGAAGCTTTTTGATGAGGTGCAAATTAGGAGCATCCACATCACAATCAGCATAGACGTTAGCAGCAGCCATTTGAATAAATGCACTGGCAACGGTTGTTTTGCCTGTTCCCCCTTTGCCGCTAAGAATTAATAGCTGTTTCATGCTGAACCTCCGTGGCCACATTTTGAAGTATGGATGCAAACACATCCCGATACTTTTGCTGCTCTCTTACCGAGATGAGTCCTTTGGAATTTAGATCTCCCAGCTCTTTATCAAAGGGAATCCTTCCCATGATTTTAAGACCCTTCTCCTGACAAAATTTTTTGGCAGGATTTTCTTCCTCCAGACATTTGTTGAGTACCACTCCATGAGGTTTCTCAAAGAGCTTTACTAGTTCGTAAACCATGTTGAGATTGTGGACCCCGAACAAAGTTGGCTCTGCCACTAATAGGCAATAATCAGCATCTTTAATGCTCTCCATAACAATACAAGCACTTCCCGGAGGGCAGTCAATAAAAATACACTCTGTCTCTGGGAGTATATCCTTTAAAAGCTTCTTGATAATAGGGACTCCGGAGGACTCGCCTGTATTTAGGATTCCTGTTGCTACAGTAACGTTCTTCGAAACGCCGCACTGAATCCTTCCAATTGTTTTATCTTTCTCCGACAAAGCTTTTTCAGGACAAAACAGGATACAGCCTCCACAGGAATGACAAACATCCTCAAACACCATGACCTTGTTAATGATGTAGGCCAAGGCATTAAACTTGCAAAAATCAACACATTTTCGACAGCCGGTGCAAAGTTTTGCATTTGGAGCAGGAACTTTGATAGTGACAATTTGTTCATAATAATTTTTTGGTTTAAAAAAGAGGTAACCATTCGGTTCTTCCACATCACAATCTACATACATGGCTTCCCTTGCAGCAGAAGCCAGATTGACAGCTAAGAGTGTCTTACCGGTGCCTCCCTTGCCGCTTAGCACAGCTATTTTCATGCTATTTGCCCCCATGACCATGGTATCCTGGATGAATATCTTCTAGAAGGGATAAGGATCCGGCATTAAACGCCTCAATATTATCTTGAGCTGAGGCATCGAGACTTTTATAAAGGATGATATTAGCTGAATTCAATACCTTGGCAGCATTTTCTCCACAAAGAGGAGTCAGTAAAGCATTAATCCCACTGTCAACCATTGTCTGCGCAGCCTTGATTCCTGCCCCGCCTTGGCTGGCAATGGCGCTGTTATCAATGAATTCACATTCCCTTGATTGTGTGTCAAAAATGAGGTAATAGGGCGCTCGTCCAAAAGATTGGCTTATACTGGCTTCCATAACTTGATCTTCGACAGGAATTGCAATCTTCATTTTCAACCCTCCTGCAAACTCGTTCTTTCATAGTAGTTAGCAATTGCGTTTCTCAAAGCACTCACACCAAGGTTTGAGCAATGTTTTTTCGTTTCCGGCAGCCCATCGAGAGCCTCGATAATATCTTCATCAGTGATTTTTAAGGCATCTTCTAAGCTTTTTCCCTTAGCTAAAACAGATGTCATACTGGAAGTAGCTATGGACGCACAACACCCAAACACAAGATAACTGATCTCATCAATTATATTATCATTGACCTTGAGAAAAATGATGAGTGCATCTCCACAGGATGGGTCGCCATAAACTCCCTGTGCATTTGCGTCCGGCATACTGTAAGCATTCCGTGGAGATGTGAAATGCTCTATTACTTTTTCCGAATATATGACTATTCACCTCCCTGTTCATCCTCGGTCAGACCTTCACTGCATCGATGTCGACGGCACCCGCCGCAGGTGCAAGTTTTTTCCAGGCCGTCACAAAGTTTGTAATCCCCGCCTTCAATGCGCAGTACTTTTCCATTGACTAAGGACTCGGCAAGTTTTTTGCGCGCATCATTATAAATTCGCTGAACCGTTGTACGGGCAATCTTCATTTGGTCGGCGCAACCTTCCTGGGTAAACCCTTCCAAATCAATAAGCCGTATGGTTTCATACTCATCAATGGTCATAACGACAAAATGCTCTTGATTAATCATCGCGTTCAGTGGACCAAAACGATTGCTTTCCGGCAGGCAACAGACTTTTCTCCACTTTCTTGGTCTTGGCATAAATCAACACCTCATTAATTAGCTTCATATATTTTTTAATTGTTGGTCAATGTCCTCAAGCTTTTTCTGCAATATCTTTATTTGCTCTTGGAGTAATTCTTTTTGAGTTTTTGGGGATATCAGTTCCTTGGCAAGACTTCTTACAGGACCTCTCTTGTAACCTGTACCCAGGCCTAAGCCTTTATCAATGGATACTCCACCGATCGGACCTACTTCTTTTCTTGGCATAGCTAATGACCCCCTTTAGTTATTGACATATGCCTTTAATTATTTTGATTATACTCAATTTTGAACATATGTCAATAACAG
Source organism: Desulfosporosinus orientis DSM 765 (assembly GCF_000235605.1). Taxonomy (GTDB): domain Bacteria; phylum Bacillota; class Desulfitobacteriia; order Desulfitobacteriales; family Desulfitobacteriaceae; genus Desulfosporosinus; species Desulfosporosinus orientis. The sequence goes on along the minus strand of NC_016584.1, from coordinate 1,370,035 downwards.
GACTTATCTCTTTTTGTTTACACTTTGCCCCTCTACAGAGGATAATTTTTAATTGACATATGTTCAATACATAGTATAATTAAATTTAATAGGGCATATGTCAATAACTCAACATATTATAATCACCTCTTTGTTAAGTGCAAACTACATACCACTGCAGTTTTTAAGGAAATTATACCATATTAATGCACTTCTTTATCATTCATTAAAGCTGCCATTACACCCAAGGAATTATTGATGTTTTTTAAAGTTACTTTGTGTAAGGAGGAGCGCTGTAGTGATAAATCAAAAAGATTTACGTCCAAAAGACATCGGAAAACCCGATGAACAGCTCATCAAACTTAACTCAACAGATCTCATGCCCTTATTGCCGCCCTATGACAAGCCTGGAATGGAACCGTCCTTTCATGATCCAAAGCCCGCCTGGAAAGAGAAATTTTGTACTTCTCTCGATGGTTATGTAAGTATTGATACTTTAACTCGTCCAAAAACTAAAGAAGAAGAGGATGAATTTGTTCAAAACTTTCTAAAGGGCCTGGAAAAGATCTTCACAGATGCCAATAATGGAGCACTCCAACCCTTTTTATTGTCCTTCGAATATTGTGCTAAATGTGACACATGCTCAGCTGCCTGTCATGTATATGAAGCATCTGGGAAAAATGAATTATACCGACCTATTTTTCGTTCTGAAGTTCTCAGAAAGATTGTTAAAAAATACTTTACAACAGGCGGTAAGCTGCTTGGCAGTTTTGTTGGGGCAGATATCGATGTCAATTGGGAAACCATTGCTCGTCTCGGTGAATTAGCTTATCGCTGCAATCTTTGCCGTCGTTGCGCACAAACCTGCCCTCTTGGCTTAGATAACGCGATTCTTACCAAAGAAATCCGTAAAGTCTTCAGCCAGGAATTAGGAATTGCCCCTCTTCCTCTGCATACTAAAGGTACCATGCTTCAGCTTAAAACAGGCTCATCTACGGGAATTACTAAGCCTGCTTTCTTAGATACCATTGAATTTTTAGAAGAAGATTTGGAAGAAAAATTTGGTCTAAAGATCAAGTTTCCCATTGATAAAAAAGGAGCAGACATCTTACTTTTACATAATGCCGGAGAATATATGGCGTGGCCGGAGAACCCCATTGCTTTTGCCATTCTTTTTGAGGAAGCGGGTTTAAACTGGACACTCAGCAGTGAAATTGCTGGATATGACAATGTGAATTACGGCATTTGGTATGATGATTTTCAAGCAAGAAAGCTGGCCACTCTCCAAATGAAAGTTGCCAAAGACCTGGGCGTTAACCGCATAGTGATCGCTGAATGCGGCCATGCTCACAAAGCTTCGGCTGTAGTAGGAGACCGTATGCTGTACGGAGATGCCAAAGTCCCCGTTGAAAGCTGCTTACCTCTCCTTTGGGATATGGTTGACAAAAAACAATTGAACCTGGATCCCAGCAAAAATAATTTCCCAGTGACTCTTCATGATCCATGCAATTATGTACGTGGAATGGGTATTGTCGAACCTCAGCGAAACGTCTTGAAAGCCATCTGTCCTCAATTCAGGGAGATGACTCCTCACGGAGTAAACAATTACTGCTGTGGAGGCGGGGGCGGATTCGCTATTACCAATTCCATGAATTTTTCTGAGTGGAGAAACAAAGTCAGTTCCCGCATGAAGTTTAATCAAATTCTGGGGGCTTTTCAGGACTGCATGGAGAATACAAGCCTGCCTAAGTACGTTTGTGCTCCTTGTTCCAACTGCAAAGGAGCTATTCGGGACATTCTGGAATTTTACGAAGTCACAGAGAAATTTAATGTCCAATATGGCGGATTAGTGGAGCTGATGGTCAATGCCTTAATCAGCATGAAAAAGCCTTTCCTGGAGTTTTTAGAATTGTCTTGATAATTTTTTAATTTATACGTTGAGGAGCGAAAATAATGAACGTAATCATTGTAGGAGGAGTAGCCATTGGACCCAAAGTAGCTGCACGGTTAAGACGGATATCTCCGGAAGCGGTAATAACGATCATCGAAAGAGGAAGCTTGATTTCTTACGGAGGATGCGGTCTGCCCCTTTATGTCGGTAACCTGGTGCCTAAGTTAGACGACTTGATGATGACTTCTTATGGTGTCTTGAGAGATAGCGAATTCTTCCGCAAACAAAAAAACATCAACGTTCGTACTCAAACAGAAGCTCTCAAAATTGACAGAGGGAATAAAACTGTTTTGGTGCGGGATTTGGTGGCCAATACCGAGGAAGCCCTGCCTTATGATTATCTGATATTGGCCACCGGCGCTAAGCCGAGTATTCCACCCATTCCAGGAGTGGATTTGGGTCAAATCTTTACCTTCCATCATCCTCAGGATGCCCAGAAAGTGAAAGAATTAATCAAACTAAAAAAGATAAAGCATGTTACTATCATTGGATCGGGCTTGATTGGAATTGAAACAGCCGATGCGCTGGCCAGCCCTCGCTTAAAGGTGACGGTATGTGAGGCAGATTCCCGTGTGTTACCAAAACTCCTTGATTCAGATATGTCAAAGCTGGTAGAGCAAAAAATGAAGGGACATGATGTGGAACTCCTGCTATCCTGCAAAGTTAAGGGCTTTGAGGGAGATGCTGAAGGCAATGTCTGCCGAGTGGTTACGGAACAGGGGACCATTAATACGGAAGCGGTGATTATTGCAACGGGAGTACGTCCTGAAATCAGCCTTGCCCAAGAAGCCGGACTTACCATAGGCAACACTGGAGCCATTAAGGTTGATGAGCATCAACTAACCAGTGATCCGGCTATCTATGCCGGCGGTGACTGCACTGAACAGCGGCATCTCATCACTGAAGAGCCCGTCTATATTCCTTTGGCTTCAACAGCCAACAAGCAAGGACGCGTGATTGCAGACCATATTGCCGGACTACCTTCCCGCTTTGCTCCTGTTGAAGGTACCTCCATACTTCAAGCCTTTGATTTCAATATCGGACGTACCGGCCTTAGTGAAGAAGAGGCTCGAAAAAGGGGCTACAATGTGGTAACAAGTGTCAGCAGCGGTCTCGATGCTACTCACTATTACCCTATGCACGGTTTAATCACTATTAAATTAATTGCCGAACATGAAAACGGACGACTGTTAGGAGCTCAAGTCTGTGGTATCGGCGAAAGTGCCAAGAGGCTAGACGTACTGGTAACAGCCCTGAAATTTGGCGCTAAGGTGAAAGACCTTATTGATCTGGATTTAGCTTATGCCCCACCCTTTGCAACAGCTATTGATGTGCTGATTCATGCTGCTACAACCTTAGAAAATATCCGGCGGGGAATTGCCATCGGCATCACTGCTGAAGATGTTACCAAACGCTTAAATGCTGGAGAAAAGCTTTGCATTCTCGACATTCGGGAACCAGATGAAGTAGCGGCAAATCCCTTAGCCGTTCCAGGAACAATGGTTATTGGCTTAGGCGAACTTCGAGAACGTTGGAAAGAAATTCCCCGAGATTGTTTAATCGTAACCGTCTGCGGATTAGGTATTCGTGGCTATGAAGCAGCCTGCATGCTTCAAGCCAAAGGGATTACTCAAGTTGCTTTTCTAGAAGGTGGGCTAAATGTTGGAAGCGCCTTTTTTAAACAGTAATCCTCCGGCTGTTTATAAGGGCATTTCCTGAACCTGCCTGTTATTCTTACCCTTTGCTAAGGGTTTAAGTACAACAGGTGGATATATTCAAAGCACGTTGAACTGGACAATCAACGTGCTTTTTTTACTTTTTACTAAGAGCACCACTAAAATAACTTAGCAATTATAAAAACAGAGCCATAATTATTGCGCTGATGATTCCTAGGATTTTAAAAATGTATTCTCGACGATCTCTCTCCCTAAGTACACTTAACTGCTCTTCACTGTACTCATTGATTCTTAACATTTTTATTCCTCCTTCTAAAATCATGGCAATTTTAACTTAATAAATTATATTCTTACAAATTGCAAATGTAGTCTTAAGCGAAGGTGATTTTATACAAAAAAGGCATCAATCCCAGCAACAAAATGTTGCTGGGATTGATGCCACTCTAATAACTTTATTCAATATCAAAATCAAAGTTTTGTATCGTCTACCTCATCCAGCCATCCTGCAACGGTCTTCACCACTGAAGAGATGCACCCGTCTCGGAAGGGAGAATCTAAGTTCGCCAACTTAACCAGTTCCAAAAAAGATTGGCTTCCTCCGGCCCGGCACAGTCTCAGGTACTCTGCCCAAGCAGATTCCCGGTTATCTCGAGACTTTTTCCAAAACTGAAAGGCACATATCTGGGCTAATGTGTAATCGATATAATAAAAGGGATCTCCGAAGATATGCCCCTGCTGGTGCCAATAGCTGCCCAGTTCCAAATAGTCATTGTCTTCGTAGTTTCGATGAGGCAAGTATATTTTTTCAAGTTCTCGCCAGGCTGTTTTTCTGTCTTGAGGTGAAGCTTCCGGATGTGCGTAGACATAGTGCTGGAATTCATCCACGCAAACTCCGTATGGAATGAACAAAAGAGCTTCACTTAAATGATTGAACTTGTATTTTTCAGTGTCATATTGAAAGAATAAATTCATCCAAGGCCAAGTAAAAAATTCCATACTCATGGAGTGAATTTCGCAAGCCTCATAGGTCGGCCAATGGTACTCTGGGATTGGATAGTTTTTGCTGCAATAGACCTGAAAGGCATGCCCGGCTTCATGGGTCAGAACATCGATATCGCCGGAGGTGCCGTTAAAATTTGAAAAGATATAAGGAGCCTGATAATCGCTTATATAAGTACAGTAACCTCCTCCTGCTTTACCTTTTTTACTGACCAAATCCATTAACTCATGGTCCGTCATATACTGAAAGAATTCCCCTGTCTCAGGGGACAGTTCACGGTACATTTGTCCTCCATTAGCCACTATCCACTCTGCATCCCCATGGGGTACGGCATTTCCGGTCAGAAAACTCAATTTCTCATCATAATACGCCAGTGTCTTTAAACCTAAACGTTTTCTTTGCCGTTCCCGCAGTTTACTGGCAAGAGGCACAATAAAATCTTTAACCTGCTTTCGAAAATTTGCCACCATTTCCGGGGAATAATCGGAACGAAGCATGCGGGCATAGCCAAGTTCAATAAAGTCGGCATAGCCTAATTTCTCAGCCATCTGCGTCCTGACCTTAACCAGACGGTCATATATGTCGTCCAGCATCCCTTCATTGGCTTTAAAATAAGTGTATTTGGCTTCATTGGCCCGCTTGCGTATTCCACGATCCCTCGACATCTGAAAGGGCACCAGACCAGGAAGATTTCTCTCTTCCCCTCCAAAAAGTATCTTGGCAGAAGCAAGAAGTTTGGTATAATCACTGGATAGTTTATTTTCCAGCTGCAAATCCTCAATAATTTCGTTAGTGAAGGTCTTTAGGGTTAAATCTGCTTTGACAAAAAGCTGCTTCCCCCACTTTTCTTCTAAAGCCTGTCTGAACCGGGAGTTAACCAAGGAATGATAATATCGTGAGATCAGACCCTGATAGATTGGAGTTCCTTCGTCAAAAAAGGTTTGTTCCTTTTCATAGAAAGGATCCGTAGTATCCACAGTATGTCGTATATGGACAATTTGCTCCATAGACTCAAACTTACTTCTTAATTCGTTGATCTCTACCAATACTTTCGTTTGTTCTTCAACGTCATCGGCTTGATCAAATTTACTCAGCAACCGGTTAAACTGACTTTCCACCTCGGACAGATCCGGCCGCTGATACTGGAAGTCTTTAAACTTCATGACATTCACCTTTCTTTCGTCCCTACATTATTATTCTATGAGTTGAACCAGCCTTTGCGTTTAAACCACAAGAACATGGAGATTCCTATACAAATCATCACACCCAAGACTATAAAATAACCATATTTCCAATTCAATTCTGGCATGTGTTTAAAGTTCATACCATAAATTCCTGCGACTAAATTTAACGGGATGAAAATGGTAGTGATCACCGTCAAAACCATCATATTAGTATTCATCCAGTTGGAATTCATAGATAAATAGCTATCTCTCAGGTCAGAGGTTATTTCCCTGCTTGAGTCAAGCATCTCTGAGAGTTTTAATAAATGATCGTGGATATCCGAAAAATAAAGTTTATGTTCTTTAAAGCTGTGGAGCCGCTCGGAGTTTAAAATTCGATACACTAAATCTCTCATGGAAGCAATAATTCTGCGTAGTTTGAGGATATCTCCTCTAAGTTGAAAGATGACATCTAAAATTTGATGAATGGATTTATTATCTGGATTTGAGTCGATTTCATCTAATTTGTCTTCGATCTCGTAAACTGCAGGAAAAAACTGATCGACAATCTTATCAAATATCTGATAAGCCACAAAGGGCGGCCCTTTGTCCCAATTGCTTCGTTCCCTGGTGACTCTATCCCAAGCTTCATTGATTTCAGTCAGGCTTTCCATATGGAAGGATATGATATAATTTGGGCTGACATATAAGGATATCTCTTTGGGGGCAAGGGTATCACTTTGTAATGCATTAAGAATAAAAAAATTATACTCTTCGTAGTAGTCTAATTTTGGTTTGTTCAGGGAATAAATACTGTCTTCAATGGACAAGGGGTGGAAATTGAAGCAGCGGCGCAGCAAATCGATCTCAGACTCACTGGGATGATCAAAATCCGCCCAAAACCATAGAAGATCATGATTGATTAAGCTATCCAAATCAAAGTTAACAACAGCTTCCAAGTCCTTTTTTAAGCCAAAGGTTCTAATCAAGCAAATCCATCTCCCACAGAACAATTTCTTTATATTTTTATGGAGTTCGCCGCTTATCATACCTGCAATTATGCCCAATTAGAATAAAAGGAATATGCGTAATTAGGTTAAAAGCCCTAACAGTGAGAAAATACGCCTTGAACAGCTTTTGAAAACCGATCAAAGCGTATTTTGTGCAATTTTTAACTGAGACAAAAAAGTGTTTTATTGTGAAGGTTTTTGGGGTATCGCCACATTAACCCCTGATTGATCATGACAGCTCTGACAGTACTCTTCTCCGCCCAATCCTTGCTTTTCATGACAAGGGTAACACTGTTTCCACGGCTGCTGATTGTTCATGACCGCATAACCATGCCCTTTTGGTCCATGAATCCAAGTTTCTTCCGGTATGGAAGCATGGGGGTTGGTTGGATCGGAGTTTCGAGAGAAATAGAGCACCGCGACCAAAGCTGCCAGCAAAACAACCGTGATCAGAGCTCTCAAGATGCGTTTGGGTTTCATTCAGACACCTCTTTTGATATCAATTATCAGAGAGTTTTTAAGACACTTCGAGCTTGCTCCAAGGTTTGATCAATGTCCGCTTCTGTATGGGCGGTGGATAAAAAGACCGCTTCAAATTGACTGGGTGCTAAATAGATGCCCCGCTCTAACATTCCCCGGAAGAACTTAGCAAATCCTTCAACATCCGAGGTACAGGCACTAGCATAATCCTTAACCGGTTCAGCTGTAAAAAATGCCGAAAACATAGCCCCAATAGCATTTACCCAAATGGGTAGACCAGCTTCCTGAGCTAACTGTTTCAAGCCTTCGGAAAGACGAAGGGTCTTGGCTTGGAGTTCCTGATAGGTTCCCGGCCGCTGTAGCAGCTTTAAGGTAGCTAAACCGGCGTTCATAGCCAAAGGATTCCCTGAAAGAGTTCCTGCCTGATAGATAGGACCGCTTGGGGATATTTGGGACATGTACTTCCGCTTGCCGCCGTAAGCGCCTACGGGGAGTCCCCCACCGATCACTTTTCCCAAACAGGTCAGATCCGGATCAATTCCAAAATGAGCCTGGGCTCCTCCGTAACTTACTCTGAAACCGGTCATGACCTCATCAAAAATCAGCAGCGCTCCATACTCTTCTGTCAGTCTCCGAACTCCTTTTAGAAATTCAACATCCGGCAATACCACACCCATATTTCCCGCAACGGGTTCTAATATGACACAGGCAATATCTTCCCCTTCACTTTGGAAAATCTCTGCCAGCCCTTGCAGGTCATTAAACCTAGCCGAAATAGTTGTCGTAGCCGTCTGGGTTGGTACTCCCGGAGAACTGGGCACCCCAAAGGTGAGAGCCCCGCTGCCGGCCTTAATTAATAGCTGGTCCGCATGGCCATGGTAACATCCTTCAAATTTAACTATCTTAGATCTGCCGGTAGCCCCTCGTGCTAAACGCAAGGCACTCATGGTCGCTTCCGTACCGGAATTAACCATGCGTATCATCTCCATGGAAGGATAAGCTTTCAAGACTTCTTCAGCGAGGACAGTTTCAACTTCCGTAGGTGCTCCATAGCTTGTTCCCCGTTCCGCAACCCGTTTGATAACTTCAACAACCTCCGGATGAGCATGTCCAACAATTAGAGGTCCCCATGACCCTACATAGTCTATGTATCGATTGCCATCGATATCCCAAATATAAGCGCCTTCACCCCGCTCGATAAAAACAGGCTCCCGGCCAACGGATTTAAAAGCCCGCACGGGAGAATTGACTCCTCCGGGAATGATTATTTGAGCTTTGGCAAAGGCTTGACAACTTTTTTCATCACGAAATGTCAAAACGTATGCCCCCTTTCTAATAAACCTCTTCTTCAAGAAAATATTGCATACTGCTCTTTTTTAATTCAACAATGCTGGAGAGCATGGCATAAGTCTTTACTCCCGTAGTAAGAGAAATTTTCTTCATGATTTCTTCGCAATCCTCAGAAGTACGTCCATGAATCATGGTAAAAAGGTTATAAGGCCAATCCGGCAATGTGGGTCTCTGGTAACAATGACTGACTTCTTTAAATTTCGCCATAATTTGCCCCACCTTGTCAGCTTGATCAGGATCAACTTGCCAAACTCCCATGACATTGGCAACAAAACCTGCCTTTTGATGGCGAAGAACGGCCCCGAAACGACGAATGATCTTCACTTCCAGCAAATGGTTGGCCAGGGCTATCACTTTGTCAACGGGCCATTGCAGTTGATCGGCAAGGACTGTAAAGGGCGTGGGGGAATCCGGCAGATTACCCTGAATAATTCGAATTAGCTCTATCTCCTCACTACTTAACTTATAGGGAGAAACTTCTTCTTTATGCTCACCAATCCTTCCCTGTTTGCCGCTGTTGATGGTTTCTTCTTGATCAACCTCATCAATGGCTGGATCAAAATCAAAATTGACGTTGATTTTAAAGACCCGGGATGCCGGCAGGGTAAAGATGTCCGTGAGTCCAGTTTCTTTCCGAATAGTTTGAAGGATATGTTCAGCAGCAGAATATGAGCGGGCAATCAGCGTGAACCAGACATTATAGGAGTGATCACGAATATAATTATGAGTCACCCCCGGAATTTTCTCGAGGAGATGAGCAAGAAGTGAGATTTTATCTTCGGGAACTTTTCCTGCGCATAAAGTGCTGTAATACCCTAAACGACGGGAATCAAAAACTCCCCCTAAGCGGCGAATGATGCCTTCCTGTCTAAGTTTCTGAATCCGTCGAAAAGCATCGTCCTCAGTTATTCCCGCCATTTCGCCAAGGAGCCAATACGGATGGACAGCTATTGGAAAATTGTTTTGAATGGCATTTAGTAAGGTCCGTTCCTTAGCATCCATACTAAACCCCCTTCCTTCCATGATATAGGCACCAAGGTTCCTCAGCCATATAATCCCCTTCGTTATAATAGGCAGCTCGAGCACGACAGCCGCCGCAGACACGTTTATACTGACATGACCCGCAGCCCCCTTTATAATCCAGGGTACGCAGTGTCTCTAACACTTCATTATTTCGCCAGATTTCATCAAAGGGGGTCTCCCGAACATCCCCCAGCGGGATATTTAAGTATGCACAAGGCTGAACTTGACCTTTGGGACCGATAATACAATACGACGTCCCAGCCAAACATCCCCTGCTAAATCTCATATTAACGCCCATTTCCTTGGCGATGCGCATAAATTGAGGAGCACAAGTAGGTTTTAATTCTATATCAACAGTTTGCTGTTTTTTCATAATTCGGGTCAAAATGTCTTCATAGGCCTCAGCCCGCAAGGATTCCTCCTCAATGGAAACTGCCCGTCCTGTCGGCACGAGGAAGAAGAAGTGATGGGCCACTGCCCCCATTTCCACGGCAAAATCCGTAATAGCTTCTACTTCGTGGGCATTCCAATCCATAATCGTAGTGTGAATTTGAAAAGGCAGTCCCACTTCCCGGCAATTTTTCATTCCTTGAACGGCCCCATCCCACGCACCTGGGAATTTTCGAAACTTATCATGCTTCTCCTTGTCCAAGGAGTCAAGAGATATACCCATTCCCATTGCTCCAGCCTCTTTTAGCTGCCGAGCTAAATCTAAGGTAATAAGGGTCCCATTGGTCCCGAAAACCGGCCGCAGCCCAAGGGAAGTGGCATGAGCCACCAGTTCCACAATATCTGGTCTCATCAAGGGTTCTCCGCCGCTGAAAATCATGATTTTGAAACCGGCTTTAGCAATTTGCTCTAGTAAAGTTTTTGCTTCAGATGTACTGAGTTCTTCCTCGGCTTTACACCCTGCATCACGGTAGCAATGATCACAAAACATATTACAGTCATTCGTAGTATTCCAGGAAACGATCATGCTTAAATCTCCTCTCTAAGCCAACGTGCTACATCCAAAGCGTGATAGGTAATCAGCAAATCCGCACCTGCCCTTTTCATACTCAGCAGAGCCTCCATAACGATTCGTTTCTCATCAATCCAGCCCTTCTCTGCAGCTGCTTTAACCATTGCGTATTCTCCGCTGACATTATAGGCTGCTAAGGGAATCCCGTATTTTTGTTTAGTCCGATAAATAATATCACCATAGGACAAAGCCGGCTTAACAATAATCATGTCGGCGCCCTCTTCAATGTCCAATTCTGTTTCCAACATTGCCTCATCGCCGTTGGCGGGGTCCATCTGATAGGTTTTCCGATCTCCGAACTGGGGCGTTGATCCGGCAGCTTCCCGAAAAGGTCCATAAAATCCGGAAGCAAATTTGGCTGAGTAAGCCATGATGGGAATATGTGAAAATCCTTCCTTATCGAGAGTTTCGCGAATGGCGGCAACTCGCCCATCCATCATATCGGAGGGAGCAACCATATCGGCACCAGCTTGGGCATGGGAAAGAGCCGTATTGGCCAGGAGCTTAAGAGTTGGATCGTTGAGAATTTGCCCATTCTCTATCAGCCCGCAATGCCCATGATCCGTATACTCACACAAGCAGACGTCCGTGACGACATAGAGATCCGGATAATGCTGTTTCGCCAAGCGAACAGCTTGCTGCACTATCCCATGCTCATGGTAGGCGCCGGAACCAACACTATCCTTGCTTTCCGGAATCCCGAAGAGCAGAATAGCAGGGACTCCCAGTTCCACAACCTCCTTAAGGGCTATGATAAATTCATCCAGTGAAAAATTATAGACTCCGGGCATAGAAGAAACTTCTACTTTTTGTTTTTCTCCCGGCATTACAAACATGGGGTAGATTAAGTTCTCAATTCGGATGTGGTTTTCCCGAACCATGCTGCGAATGGTTTCATTGGCCCGTAAACGCCGGGGGCGCCTCTTCAGTTCCATCTCAAGAACCTCCATTAATTAATTTCATCGTCCGTTAAATAACAGGCAGGATCAGACTCCCAGAAATCCCCCGTTACGGCTTCCGCACGAGTCCTGAAATTTCCGTTGCACATGCTTAGATGACTGCATGATGCACATCGTCCCTTAAGCAGCCCTTTGCGGTCTTTGAGCCCTGCCAAAATGGGGTGGGTCAGATCTGTCCAAATGTCTCCGAATTTTCGTTCTCGGACATTACCAAAGGTGATATGCTGAGTAAATTGGTCAGGATGGACGTTCCCCAAGGGATCGACTTCACCAAAGGCAATCCCGGAACGGTTCCCGCCATTAAATCCGATCAGATTCTTGATTCGTTCCGCCCGTGCCGGGTCGTCCTTTAAGGCTTGAAGATACATGTAGACTCCATCACAGTGGTTATCCACCGTCAGGATTTCTTTTTTCAAGCCCCGCTCTTCAAAATCACGTGTCCTTCGGATAATCGTGTCCAAAGCTTTGCGGGATTCTTCCGGTGTCACGTCCTCAGCAATCATCTGGCTGCCCCGCCCCGAGTAAACCAGATGATAAAAACATACCCGGTCGATATTTTCTGCTTCAATAAAATCAAAGATCTTATCTAATTCTTGATAGTTGTGCTGATTAATGGTAAAGCGAAGCCCAACTCGCTGGTTAACGGCCACACAATTTTGAATTCCTTCCATAGCGGCCTGAAAAGCGCCCTCTTTACCTCTAAACTTATCATTAACATCCCGGAGCCCGTCCAGGGAGATACCCACATAGCCCACTCCGATTTCTTTAATACGCTTAGCGGCTTCAGGGGTTATCAGGGTACCATTCGTAGAAAGAGTTGCCCGGATGCCCTTGGCAGAGGCGTATTCTGCCAGTTCAAAAAAGTCAGGACGTATTAAAGGCTCACCGCCGGAAAAAAGCAGGACCGGAACTCGGAAATCCGCCAAATCATCAATAAAGCGCTTAGCTTCTTCCGTTGTCATTTCATCCTGATATTTCTGGGCATCGGATTCCATATAGCAATGGGCACATTTTAAATTGCAGGTACGAGTCGAATTCCATACGACCACCGGCCCGGAATTGACTGTTGTTCCGTTCTGGGATCCCAGGGAATGTTTGCTGTAACGCAGAGAGTCTCCGAAGTATTCTGTATCGAACAAGAGCTTTGTGACACTAATCATACTTTCACCCCTCCATTAAGGCTTCGACTAGTCCAGGAATTGTATATTCCTTTGCTTCTTTATAAATTGTCAAACCAAGTTTCCGGGCAGTGCCGCTGGTTATTGGCCCTATGGAATAAAGATCAACCTCGCTCAATAGGGAAATATCTCCATGCAACAACTCCAGAAAATTGCGCACAGTTGATGAGCTTGTAAATGTAACTTTATGAATCTCCTTGTCGCGAAGCATTCTCTGTAATTCTTCGCGGTTTGCGTCTCCCAGCACGGTCTTATAGACCGGAACATCCCAGACCTCTGCCCCCATAGCCTTGAGCGATGCCGGCAAAACATCCCTAGCCTCTTCAGCCCGGGCCAACAGCACCTTTTGACCGGCAGAAACCCGCCCCTTAAGACCCTCGACAATATTCTCTGCCCGGTACTCTTCCGGAACATAGGCAGCACGAAGTCCTCTTTTTTCAAGAGCAGCTTTGGTGGCCGGACCTATAGCAACTACTTCCAGACCTGCTAAATCACGAACGTCTCGATCTTGAATCCTTAATTCTTCAAAAAATCCTTCCACCCCGTTGACGCTCGTAAAGATAAGCCATTGGAACTGTCTAAGATTATTCATAGCTTTTATTAAATATGATTTATCCGTAGGCGGGGCTATGTCGATTGCCGGGAATTCCCAAGCTTCACCGCCTAAGGCTTCTATTTCTTGAGTTAATACACTGGCTTGATGACGAGCACGTGTAACCACGATTCTTTGACCAAATAAAGGTTTCTTCTCAAACCATTGAAGTTTTTCTCTCAGGGAGACAACCTCACCGACAATAATAATCGAAGGATTTGTAAATCCTTCCTTTTTAACGTCTTCGGAAATGGTATCCAGCTGGCCCACCAGTGTCCGCTGTTCCGGCCGGGTCCCCCATTGAATAATGCCAACGGGAGTTGTGGGCTTCTTACCGTTTTCAACAAGTTTCTGGGCGATCAGCGGCAGATTCTCCATACCCATGAGGAACACTAGTGTTCCATGTGATTGAGCCAAGTGATCCCAATGAATACTCGTTTCGTTCTTAGTAGGATCTTCATGGCCTGTAATAACAGCAAAGGAAGAGGTTAGATCTCTGTGAGTTACAGGGATCCCTGCATAAGCAGGTACTGAAATAGCCGAAGTAATACCCGGCACCACTTCAAATTGAATTCCGGCCTTGAGTAAAGCTTCCGCTTCCTCTCCGCCTCGGCCAAACACAAAGGGATCTCCCCCTTTAAGGCGGGTAACAATTTTACCTTCGAGACCCTTATCCACAAGAACCTGGTTAATTTCATCCTGTTTTAAAGTATGGCGGTCCGGAGATTTCCCCACATAAATGAGTTCACAGTCCGGACGAGCTAATGCCAAAAGGCGCCGGGATGCTAAGCGATCATAAACCAATACATCCGCTTTGGCAATACACTCGGATCCTTTAACCGTTATCAATTTAGGATCTCCAGGACCGGCGCCTACTAAATATACATATCCCTTACTCAAACGAAACACCCCTTCATCTTACCAAAGCATAATTGAATAACCCTATCCTAGTGTTGTAACAAAGATTTTTCTAACGTATCTCAGCTAATATGGAAGTTGCCCCTAATTCTATTAACTTATTGGCAACTTCGATGCCCACTGCTTCCGGATCGCTCCCTTTAGCATCCGCTTTAATTAAGCGTGTGCCATCCAAACTGGCGACCATTCCCCGCAGAACAATCTCCCCCTCCACAGTTTGACCTAATGCTCCAATGGGAACTTGACATCCTCCTTCAAGCCTGCGCATCATCGTTCGCTCAGCACGAACGGCTTGTTCCGTGGGAGTATGGTTTATAAGGGACAACAAGTCGGCAATATCAGAACGTTTCTCATCGATTTCTATAGCTATGGATCCTTGACCAACGGCTGAAAGCATAATGCTTTCGGGCAAGATCTGAGTAATTCTCTCTTCCCAGCCCAGACGTTTTACACCTGCCGCAGCAAGGATGATGCCTTCCATTTCAGATTCTTGTAATTTTCTCCAACGTGTCTGCAGATTTCCCCGTAAATCCATAAATTTAAGATCAGGCCGGTAATGCTTAAGTTGGGATTTCCGACGCAAACTGCTGGTTCCAATAATTGCTCCTGAGGGTAAATCTTCGAGCAGCACGCCATTCTTACTTAAAAAAACATCTCTGGGTTCTTCCCTTTCACAGCAGGCACTAATGACTAATCCCGGAGGCAATAAGGTTGGCATGTCCTTAAGACTATGCACTGCCATATCAAGTTCATTATTAAGCAATCCCAGTTCCAATTCTTTCGTAAATAACCCCTTATCTCCAATTTTCGATAAAGGAACATCTAAGATCTTATCTCCCTTTGTTTTCATCGCGACAAGTTCAAAATTCAAATGGGGATACAGCTTTGTCAATTGACTTTGTACCCACTTGGCTTGCCACATGGCAAGTTGACTATCCCTGGTTCCTATGCGAATGTTCTTCATTCAGCCCTCCTATGAAACCCTTGTTCCTGGTTCTTCTTCAACATCAAATTGGGACGTCCGGCCTCATCTCGAACATTTAAATCAAATAAATTTTGAAGTATTTCCGTATAGAGATGCCCTTGACTTGTATTGGCATACTCTTTAAGATTGACAATCGGCAAATGTAAGAGATGATTGACGATAGAATTAGCCATGGAACGAACTACTTTTTCCTGTTTTGGTGTTAAGCCTGATAAATGCGCGAAAGCACGCTCGACTTGCAGGTCTCGGATCTGCTCACCCTTTTGCTGTAATGCTAAAATTGTAGGGACAACAAACAAGGAATTATGCCATTTAAGAAATAGATCCATTTCTTCATCGATAATCCTTTCAGCCTCAACAGCTGCAGCTTCCCGCTCTTGATGGTGGCGATCAACAACACCCCGCAAGTCATCAATATCGAATAAGGCAATGTGGGAAATTCCGCCAACCTCAGGATGAATATCTCTAGGCACAGCAATATCTATGAGCAGCATTGGACGATGATTCCTCTGCTCCATAATTTCCTGCATACGTTCCGGCAGTAACACAAAATGTTTTGAAGCTGTGGCCGAAATAACAATATCCACTTCTTTAAGATACTGGTCTACATCATCAAGTCGCACAGCTCTGCCACAACATTCTTTAGCCAATAAAACGGCTTTGTCATAGGAGCGATTTGACACTAAAACTGTTGTCGCCCCTGCAGAAACTAAATGTTTGGCTGTCAGGGTGCTCATTTCCCCGGCGCCCATAATTAAAATCCCTTTGCCCTTGAGTTCTCCAAATTGCTGTTTGGCAAGTTCAACAGCGGTATAGCTGATAGAAACAGGATGCTGATCAATGAGTGTTTCCGTCCGCACACGTTTTCCTACAGCCAAGGCTGTCTGAAAAAAAACATTGATGACTTTATTGGTAACTCCGGCATCATTGGCCTGCTGATAGGCACTGCTAACCTGGCCAAGAATCTGAGTTTCCCCACGAACCATTGAATCCAGTCCGGATACTACCCTAAACAAATGACGTACCGCATTATACAAAGTATGGGCGTATAGATATTGTTCAAGGACATTTTCGTCAATTTTGTGATGCTCTGCAAAAAACTCTTTAATAGAGTCAATCCCTGCTTCTACATCCGTCGTGGCAGCATAAACTTCCGTACGATTGCAGGTGCTAAGAATAACAACCCCCTGAATCTCTGGACATTCTTTGAGTTCTTGTAAAGCCTTCACCATTTGTGAAGGGTGAAAGCTCATTTTTTCTCTTATTTCCACTGGTGCACTCTTATGATTTAATCCAATAACGACAGGAAACACTGTTCGACCACTCCTTTCGCCTGGATTAAATGCCCGGCTTTGATTAGATTTCTTACTTCTCCGTCTGTAACACGATTCCAAAAAACACTTCTTTTTTCCAAAGGCAAATCAGATTTCGCTTTTTGCCTCCAGGTTTTAAGCAGTGCTAGATATTCAGCCATTTCCGGTCCATATAAATCTTCAAGCTCCGCCCGAACTTGCCGGGCAACAATCGGACTGCTTCCGCCGGTTGACACTGCAATTTTCAGATCCCCTTGTTCCATGATCGATGGAACAATAAAACTGCATTTTTCCGGATCATCAACCACATTGACACAACGATGGTGAACTTTGGCATCCTCTGAAACTTGAGCATTGACAGACTCGATTTCGGTACATGAAAAAACAAGCATGGCATCTTGAATATCTTCCGCTGAATATTCTTTTTCTACCCAAGAACAGGTTTTGCCATCAATCAACTTTTGAAGCTCAGGAACCAGTCGAGGAGAAACTATTCGCACCAAGGCTTGGTGATGCAAAAGCGTTTGTACTTTACGCAGAGCAACACCACCTCCTCCAACCACCAATACCGGCAAAGTTTGCAAGTCTATAAATATGGGATAATACTGCGACATAAGCTATAGTCACCTTCTCCAGCTTTTCTCCTAGAATGTTGAATTCGCCCTATTTGGACATTTATCCTGCCATTCTGCGCTAAACCTTGAATTGCCTAATATAAGAATGCTATTAACCGGCCATGATAAGAGAGCTGTTAGCGTATGAATGCAGCCCCGGTAAAAAGTAGTTAACCCCAAAAAAGGTAAACAACACCGCTGCAAAACCAAGGACGGTCATCCAAGCAGCTCTTTTCCCCTTCCATCCATACATGAGCCTGGCATGTAAATAGGCAGCATAGATAATCCAAGTAATCAGGGACCAAGTCTCTTTAGGATCCCAGGACCAATAGGTACCCCATGCGTAATTTGCCCAGATAGCACCTGTGATAATGCAGAGAGTCAGTAAGGGAAAAGCGAAGCCAATGACTTTATAGGATAGCTCATCAAGAGTGTCTAAAGCAGGGAACCGTGAAATAATCCCTTGTGGATTTGCCTGTTTTCCTTTACCCTCTTCACTTAATTTCAGCAAATACATAATTCCCAGTCCAAAAGATATGGCAAAAGCACCGTAGGCAAACATAGCTGTTACTACATGAAACGTAAGCCACTTACTTTTCAGGGCAGGCGGGACTGCTTGGGCTAAGCGCTCTTCAGGGCCCATGCTCATGATAATAAACATTAGAATTAAAAAAGTGACGGGCATGACAAAAGCTCCCAGAAATCTTAGCTTGTAACGATACTCTATGAATAAATAAACCGAGACAATCCCCCAGACAAAAGTTAATAAAAACTCGAAGGAATTAGAAAGAGGGGGACGGCCGGCAATAATCATCCGTAAAATAATCGCCAATGTATTCGCCAGCAAGCCAATGATCGTCAGATAAGTAGCAAATTGTCCCATGAGTTCTTTTTTAGTGCCTATCCAAGCCCAATAAAAGAGCATACAAAGAGTATACGCCATTAACATAACATAAAATGATGAAGTTTCAAGGTTTTGCAATCCCTGATTCACAGAGTTAATCCTCCCTTACAGTACGCTATTTTCTCGAATAGCCTGAGCTAAACGATCTAACTCGTCTTGGAGACCACCGACAGCTTTGCCGGACATCGCCCCCATGGTAAGTTCTCCTTCTGCCCCTTGGTCAGATTGGTATACCCCTGATACCACGATCGTTCTCCAGTAGAAGGATAACAGCAGTCCAAATAACAAGAGACCACAGCCCAGCCAAACCACCACAACTCCCGGATCTTGTTTAACTTGCAGACCGGTAAATCCGGCGTTTCCATCGAGGGTCAGCTTGTATGCTCCCTGAACGTCAATAGTTTGTCCCGCAGTTAATTGTCCCGTTTGCACCGGTTCCACATTTTCTCCCTTATAAACATGAAAGTAGACCATGGGGCTTTGCGGATCACTCTTAATAGCGGCAGCAAGCAAGTACAAATCCGTCCCCGGCGCTTGAAAGTAATTCCCGCCACGATCTTGAAGAGTTACGGGCAGCTTTTGGCCGTTCATATCCACCGTCAGACGAGCACCATTAGCAAAACTGGCTTGATAAAAGGTAACCCCTTTATAGCTAAGGGGATGATTCACTGAGATCTCTTTGCGTATCACTTCTTGACCGTTTTCAATAATTCCCATATCCGTATACCAATTATCACGGCTGCCGTCGGCTAGAAATCGATCTTCAGCCGAATAGATATGTACGCTAAAATCTTGAGTTACCTGTCCCCTGGAGACATTGATGGTATTAAGAGGTATTGTCGTCCCGGTGCCGGCCATAAAGAAACCTTTAAATCCCATGGTTGTTCCTAAAATGGCTCCAATGACTAATACCACAAAGGAAATGTGAGAAATCAATGACCCCCAACTTCCTAACCGTCGTTTAATCCCAATAAAACTCCAGCCTTGATCCCCAGCTCTTGTGATAACCTTGTATCTACTGCTTCGTAAGCCGGTTTCAACAGAACTTTTGAGAGCGTCACCTTCGCCTCGTAGTTTCGTCTGAACTTTGTTAGGAACTGCTGAAACCTTTTCTGGGGGTGTCAGGGCAAAGGTACGCCGATAAATTCCCTGAAACCGCTGAGCACTGCAGACGATTAGATTAATACACAGCAAACCCATTAATAATCGAAACCAAATTGTACTATAAACTTTGGTGAAACCAAGAGCCTGCCAGACAGGGTTTACAGCTCTGGCTTTTTCCGGATCTAAATTCAGCTGAGGGAAAACTGTCCCTATTCCAGCGGCGAGAGCTACTAACCCTAATAATATCATCCCTAATTTCATAGAACTGAATATTCGCCATATATCTTCCACAAAGCCCTCGCGTTGTTTGTTCACTAAATCGCCCCATTTCTAGTCAAGTTATTTTATATTTTTCGGAAAACCAAGCAAATACTGCGTAAATGTTATTATACCCCAAAAAAGTATGGATATGAAGTTAAGGCCCCGGGAGCAGCAGAACACATCAAGCTGATGAATCTTTCTTTTTCACAACTCCCTCAAGAAGCAACGAATGCTTATAGTTAAGGTTGTCCATAAAGGAAAGCTTTAAATTACTGCTCATGGTAGACATAAGGATACTGGAGAACATCTCATTGATAACTTCCAGAGGAATATCTTTTCTAAACTCATTTTTCTCTTGCCCTTCTAAGATAATGCCGGAGAGAATCTCCTCAAACCTAGACCCGTGAGGAGGCTCTTTATCAACTTTATCCACATTACGATAGGATTTCATATACAAACTGATCAGCTGCCGATTTTGATGGTGAGTTTTCCCTATAACCTGAAGAATTTGGGACAACTTTTCCATTGAATTTAACGCTGAAGCCTGTATGTCTGCACAGGTTTGTTCAGCTTGATCAATTTTTTCAGAAAGGCAGTATTTTAAGATTGCTTCCTTAGATTCGAAATAATTATAAAAAGTTCCAGTTCCCAGGGCTGCCCTTTCCATAATCTCGGCAACGGTTGTTTCATTAAGTCCTTTATCAATAAAAAGCTTTAAGGCGATTTCAGATATGGTCTTTCTCGTTTGTAACTTTTTAAGTTCTCGTTTGCTTATTTCCTGAAGCATTGTAACCCCTCCAGAAATTTGACTTGGTAAAGCCAAAAAAGTGAACCCATTCACTTTTTAATTATAAGTGGTTGTAATTATGGTGTCAAATAAAAATGAACCCATTCATAAATCGGCAGCTAAGTATAAAATTAAGCCCTGCAGCTTATGCAGGGCACAATTTTGTAACCACTAAAATTTGCGTGTCCGGATAAATTCGGCCAGATCTTCTAAGGCTTTACGAGTTGGAATCTTAGGCAAATCGGACAAACGTTTTTTAGCCTTTTCAATATATAAATCCACAAGCTGCATCGACTGATCAATCGCACCGGTGGATTTGATGATGTCAATGGTCTCCCATACTTCATCATCCGTTTTGTCCGTTTTCTTGAGTAAAGACTTTAATCGGGAAGGCTCCGGAGATAACTTAAGAGCTAAAATCATAGGAAGGGTCATAATTCCCTGGCGCAAATCTCCGCCAATGGGTTTGCCAAACTCAGATGGTTTCGCAGTAATATCTAATACGTCATCCACAATCTGAAATGCCATACCCAATGAATGGCCATAAGCACCCAATGCCCAAATTTGGTGTTTCGGGGCACCTGAAACCAAAGCTCCTAATTTGCAGCAGGCTGATATTAATAAAGCAGTTTTGCGTTTGATACGGTAATAGTACTGTTTGAGAGTTTGCTCCACATCAAATGTACATTTAATTTGCTGGATCTCTCCTTGACACATTTCCACACTGATCTCCGCTAATATACGGGATACTTCCGGATGATCAATTTCAGAAATGAGTACTAAAGATTTAGCCAAAAGATAATCCCCTGTTTCGACAGAAACAATATTACCCCATTTTGCTTTGACCGTCTCTCGGCCTCTTCTTGTCATCGATGCATCAACAACATCGTCATGAACCAGTGAGGACATATGGATAAGCTCCAAGGCCATGGCCACCGGCATTAACCGCTCTACAGGATAGCCATAGAATTTGCCGGCTAAGAGCGTAAAAGCCGGGCGCAAACGTTTGCCTCCAGCAGCTAACAAATGGACAGCAGAATCTTGGAGAATCGGGTAACCCGTCTCCACAAATTTAGTCAGTTCTTTTTCAACCCGTTGTAAATCTGAATTTATCTGATTGAAGAGCCAGAGTTGTTTCAAAACCGATTCACCTGCTCGCACCCTTTTCTTCATAAGATACCATATCTGATGGCAGTTCCGCCAGTGGGTCTTTCGGGATTTCATCCTCGTAAGAAAGTAAGACTTCGTCTGTTTTACTGTCCTGCGTTTCACTAGGTGATGGATCGGTATCCTTCTTGGCTGCACTTGACGACATAGTCTGTTCAAAAGCTTTGTTAATTATATTAGTGGGAGTGTTTATTGTACCTTGAAATTCTTTGGTTAATTCATCAGTGGCTTTCCTAATTTCAAACACGAGTTTCCCAATTGACCGAGCAATAACGGGCAAATCCTCAGGTCCAAACAGGATCAGAACCACAACTAAGATTAAAAATATTTCACTGATGCCCATGATTTGTCCCCCTTTATTTCAGAGCCAGCTCTTTTTCCCGTTTTCGAGCAACAAGGTAGCCCAACCAGATACTTATTTCATAGAGGAGGTACATTGGCCCCGCCATAAGAAGCTGAGTAAGCAAATCTGGTGTTGGCGAGACGATGACTGCTAATAGGACTATGATAAGAATTGCCCAGCGCCTTTTTGTTGCTAAAACCTTTGGGCTGACGACACCTAATCTAATTAAAACTAATAAAACAATTGGAAGCTGAAAAACCAAACCAAACGTCAGAAGAATGGTTATCAGGAAATTCAAGTAAGAAGTTTTCGTCAGCAAAGGAGTGTAGGATGTAATCGACTCTCCTCCCACAAAAAGCAGAAACTTTAACCCGATGGGCAAGACAACAAAGAAACATAAGGATGCCCCGCTCAAAAAAAGAATCACTGAACTTGGTACAATTAAATAAAGATATTTCCGCTCGTTTTGCTTCAAGGCAGGCAGGACAAAACTCCAAATTTGCCATAGAACAATTGGCAAGGAGAGTACGACACCAATTATCAAAGAGACCTTTAATTTTACTAACATAGGTTCCATAGGCGTCGTTGTTACAAAAGTGATATTTTTTAACGGTGCCACAGGAGCAGCAAGATATCGAAACATACGATCACTAAAAATCCAGCCAACGACGGTACCTATTAAGATTGCATAGGCGGATATTACCAGCACCTTGCGTAAGGCAATTAAATGTTCCATTAACGGCATATTAGCCTCATTTATCCCTCGTTTGCGCCTACGCATCCTCCTACACTTCCTTCCTGTACACCTTTAGACATTCGTAATGTGTATTTCGCTGCACAGCTTGGCAGCCGGCATCTTCAATACAACGAATAATCTCCTGTAACGGGACACGTGTTCGCACCCCGGCAGCCCGAACCACGTTTTCCTCCAACATGGTGCTGCCGAAATCATTGGCGCCAAAGCTTAAGGCAACCTGAGCCATTTTAGCTCCCTGTGTCACCCAAGAGGCTTGTATATTAGGAACATTATCCAGCATCAACCGAGCCACAGCAAGTGTCCGTAAATACTCAACCCCAGTGCTTCCTTCTCCGCCAAGGATTGTATTGGCCGGAGCAAAACTCCAAGGAATAAATGCTGTAAACCCGCCTGTTTGATCCTGAGCCTCCCTAACACGCACCATATGTAAAATTCGCTCTTCGAAGGTTTCCACATGTCCAAACATCATTGTTGCCGTCGTTTTCATTCCCAGCTCATGTGCAGTAGTCATGACATCCATCCACTGCCGCCAACCAATTTTATTGGGACTAATCAGGTGTCGGACACGATCATCCAGGATTTCAGCTCCTCCTCCGGGAATTGAATCTAATCCTGCATCTCGAAGGCGTTGTATAACCTCCTTTATGGATAAATTCGATTTGTTGGCAAGATCCCAAATTTCCGGAGGGCTAAATGAGTGAACATGAATAGGATAATGGGTTTTAATATCTCGCAGCAGATTTTCAAAGTACTCTAAATTCAGATCCGGATGCAAGCCTCCTTGAATCAGAAGCTGAGTTCCTCCTACTGCAATCGTTTCTTCAATTTTAGCATGTAATGCGTCCTGTGACAAAATATATCCTTCGGGATCTTCCGGTTTACAATAAAAAGCACAAAACTTACATTGGCAGGAACAAATATTCGTATAATTAATATTTCGGTCAATGACAAAGGTCACTACTTTTTCAGGATGCATCTGTTTTCGAATAAGATCAGCACCTTGTCCCAAGGAAAGAAGATCAGCATGCTGCAGCAAATCAATTCCTTCCTGAACTGATAACCGCTCACCGGCCAAACGCTTTTCAATGATTTTTAAGGTTGTCGTTTGCATGCACTTTCCTTTCCACCGCATCTCTCCCTGCTTTAGTAACCAGGTTGATTAAGGCTTGTTTACTAAGACTTAAGCCCTCAGCAGACATTGTTTCTTCAACCGTGCCATCTAATTCATCAACTCCGAAAGCTAAAGAAACCTGTGCCAGCTTAAGGCCCAGAAACATCCAAAACCCTTTGATATGATCAATATTGTCCAGGAGGATCCTGGAGATGGCAAGCATTTTCAGATCGTCATACCCAGTAGTAAGAGGAAGACCCATACTCCCTTCCAAGTTCGGATTCCCCTTGTAAAAAGGCAGCGGGCTAAAAACGAAAAATTCTTGAGCCTGATCCTGAAGAGTCCGGATTTGTATTAAACCTTCAATCCTTTTCTCCTTTGATTCTTGGTCCCCGTAAACTAACGTTGCCGTGGATCTCCTCTCACTTCCCGGGAAAGAAGCGCAGACATCCGTATAATCAATAGGACGATTGACAACATAGTAAGTTCTGTTGCCGTGTTTTTGTTCTCGTATTAGATTGGCCATATAGCCCAACGTTAAAATTTCTTGACTTTTCATCATGCGCATGCCGTCATGATAATCCAGGCGTTGTCCTTTTTCCACTTTATCAATCAAATCTGCAAGTTCGCTTTGAGCAAACAGTGAGGGCATAATCTCCCCCCCTCCTTTATGTTCAGTGCAATAAAAGCAAATCCAGAACGGAGAAAACAAACAGCAAAATGCTTAAGTAACCATTAAGATCAAAAAAAGCAATACCAATTTTCGAAAGATCATCTGCTGAGACAAGATGGTGCTGCCGGAGTAGTAAGAAAATCGCAATTCCGACTCCAATATAAAAGAGCCAACTTAAGGACATGACCACACCCACTGCAATAAAAAGGACCGGTGCTATAATATGCAGAAATGCGGAAATTTCTAAACTCCTCTTAACCCCAAAAACTGCGGGAATGGAGTAAAGGCCTTCTTTACGGTCAAACTCCACATCTTGACAAGCATAAACCACATCGAAACCGGCGACCCAAGTCATGACTCCTAAACCTAAAAGAACAGGGGCCAACGCCCAATGACCGGTAACTCCGATCCAAGCTCCCGGCGGAGCTAATCCTAAAGAAATACCTAATACGAAATGGCAGACCCAGGTGAATCGTTTGGTGTAAGAGTACAAGACCAGAAAAAAAACAGCAATCGGCATTAACCATAAAGCCAAAAGATTAAGCTTATAGGCTGAAATGCCTAAAAGCAGAAAGGAGAGCATCGTATAGACGTAAACCTCATAGACCTTGAGCTGACCGGCCGGCAATGCTCTCTGAGCTGTCCTTGGATTACGTGCGTCAATGTGCCGGTCAATTATCCGGTTTAAAGACATGGCAGCTGTTCTGGCTCCAATCATTGCCAGAGTTATCCAAAAAAGCTTCCCAGCAGCTGGAACACCCTTTGATGCTAAAAATGCACCTAAATAAGCAAAGGGTAATGCAAAAATAGTATGTTCAAATTTAATCATTTCAAAAAAAACTTTAAGTTTATTCATACTCCACCCCGTTAGCTACAGTCCCATCTCTTGAAGATTGTAATCCACGTTCAGCTGCTTGACTAAGTAATGGTAAACTTCCCGGAGAGGGAGTAGTTCCAGTTGAGCTTCTGCAGAAAGCTCCTCTAAGATATCATTAGCCCGCTTAAGAATTGAACGGACTGTTGTATGTTCCATGTTTTCCTTCCAAGCTCCCCATGCTAATCCCATTTCCCATCCAAAGGACTCCAGTTTATTACGCAAGGGAACAGCTACACCAGCCAGTTCGGCACTTAGTCTAGCCGCTGTACCCGTTAATGAGGCACTTTCAAGCTCGATAATTTTAAGCAGTTCGCTGCTGCTTAGTTTTTTACCATGAGAAAGCCATCGCGATATACCTCCTTGACTCATGGTTCCCATAACTTGAGCCAGAGGGCTTAAATAGAGCAACAGCTTTTCACGACAGAGCTCCAGAAAAAACTTGCCATATAACAGATCCCCTACGAGGACAGGATATTGTCTCAGTTCTTCCGCAAGGTCACTGTCATCTTTCATAAGTCTATGTACTTTATTTGCCATATAAATGAATTGTATAATGCCTGCTAACGCTTCTGATTGTCGGTTATGATCTGCACAAGAACTGCTTACGGCTAGTACTATGGCAGGATTAACTGTCTGATCGAGTTCATTCATTTCTAATTTTACTAATTCTTCAAAGCCAAAGGGCTTAAAGTTGATTTCTTCGCGCAAATGCGCCTGTACTGTATTCAGTCTCCCTCTGAAGCTGAAATCTACCGGAACCATGCTATCGCTCCTTGCCTTCCATTAGGACATTAACCTATTATCTATTCGATATATTTATTCAATCTCCTGCCCTATTTATGCAATATACTCTGATAATATGACATTATTGTTAAAAGAATATGTACATTAGCCAAAAAATATAAATAGACCCTGCAACTTCACATTCATAAGTCACAAGGTCTATCTAGTACCCGTAATGAAAGAATGACCGGTCTTCTTCATCCGTACTTGACTTAGTCCGGAGTAAAATAAATATCCCTCCTAAATATTTACCGCTTCCTTTGGATCCTCAACGATTCCACGCTTCATTTCCGTTGCTGTCATATGCCCTGCTTCAAAATGGTCTGTTAGATAGTTACAAGCATCCCAGGGATTGACACTGTCCCCGCACGTGAAGACGTCTACAGCCGCGTATCCGATTTCTGGCCAGGTATGGATGGCTAGGTGTGATTCTGAAATGACTACTACACCGCTCACCCCTTGAGGACTAAACTTGTGAAATACAACCTCACGAACCTCGGCACCAGCTTCTAATGCTGCGTTGACCATTAGTGCTTCGACCTTCTCTCGATCATTTAAAATGTCGAAACTGCACCCATAAATTTCAGCCAACACATGACGTCCAAGAGAATTTGCCAATTGTGATCTTTGCCCCCTTTTTTTACTAAAAATCAGGAAGGAATCTGGGTTTATCGCCAGTAAAGCTTGCCAACCCCAAATTTCCATCACGTTAAATTTTAGCACAAAGTTTGGTGATGTCAATAAAAAATCTAATCTAAATTCATTCTACTCCATATATGTAATTTTGGTGTCTTATACTCCAGTTTTTGAGCTTATACCCCTGAATGCTACGATAAAAGCCCTTAAGATGTAACGACACTTGTCATCGGTAACTTATTATTAAACTCCAAGAGAACTAACATGATCAAATTAAACCAAAACAACTCCAACATCTTTTATTGACTAGTTAGAGCAACTATTTTAAACTTAATTCAGATGAATGGAGGTGAATTATTTGAGTGAAACCTTAACTGCTGCAGAAGCAGCTAAAATCCTCAAAGTTTCAAAATATACTCTTTATGAGCTTGTTAAACGCGGCGAGATACCCGCCCACCACATTGGCCGTCAACTTCGGATTAATCCCTCCGTTCTTGAGCAATACCTCCATGGAACTGCTAGTGGTTCCACTTCACAATCAACTATTACTCAAAATTCATCCACTTTGCCGATGTTTCGTTTTATCGGAAGCCATGATCCAGTCGTTGAATTGCTTTTTGAGTTTCTCAAACATGCTTCAATACCCGTCGAATCCTCTATTTCCTTTAAAGGAAGCATGGACGGTCTCATTGCGCTCTATCGCCGAGAAGCGGATATTTCGGGAGTACATCTTTGGGATGAATCCTCCAAAGACTATAATATTCCTTTTGTCAAGCATGTTCTTCCGGGAGAATCCTTTTGTATTGTGAATTTAGTTCAACGAGAACAAGGGTTCATCGTTGCACCCGGCAATCCTCTACATCTTCAGGCTTGGGAAGACATTACATTAGAAGGTTTGCAATTTATCAACCGTCAAAAAGGATCAGGAACCCGTCTGCGTCTTGATGCTTTTCTAAAATCCGCAAAAATTTCTCCCGGCCGAATTTTAGGCTATGAAAATGAAGAAACCACCCACTCAGGAGTCGCTTGTCTTGTTGCAAGCGGACAAGCTGATGTCGGCGTCGGAGTAAAGTCAGCCGCACAGAGGCTTGGCCTAGGTTTTATTCCCCTGTTTCATGAGCGCTATGATCTCGTTTGTTTAGGGAAAACTGAAAAATCTCCTGTCTGGCGTCAACTTCTAGAAGTCTTAAGATCTCCGGGATTTATTCAGGCCATCAACCAACAGCAAGGGTATGACACTTCTTTAACCGGTAAAATTATTTTAAAAACATAGTTTAAAGCTCTTAATTTCTTAATTAATGAGGGGAAAGGAAATGAAATTAAATGAAGATTAGACATTGTCTTAATTTTGGTATCACGCTGCTTATAATTGCCGTTATGCTGATCGCTGTCGGCTGTGGAAAAACTGCAGCCCCAACAACTCCAGCGCCACAAACAACCGAAACTCCAAAACCAGCAAATCCCAACTTGATTTTGGCTACCACCACAAGTACCCAAGACAGCGGTCTACTCGATGCCCTTATTCCTGTTTTCGAACAAAAAACGGGCTATAAGGTCAAAACAGTTGCTGTCGGTACAGGAGCTGCTTTAGCCATGGGGGAAAAAGGTGATGCAGACGTATTACTAGTTCATGCACCTGCCTCTGAAAAAAAATTAGTGGATAACCAATCGGCTATCAACTACCAACTTGTAATGCATAACGACTTCGTGATCGTTGGCCCTTCCGCCGATCCCGCCAAAGTAAAAGAAACAAAAACCGTCGTCGATGCTTTTAAAAAGATCGCTGACAGTTCCTCAATTTTTGTCTCTCGCGGAGATGATTCTGGAACAGACAAAATGGAAAAAGCATTATGGACCAAGGCTAACGTCAAACCATCTGAAGATAAATATCAAGCAACGGGTCAAGGTATGGGACAAACACTCACCGTAACCTCTGAGAAAGAGGGATATACCTTAACAGACCGTGCAACGTTCTTAGCGACTCAGAAAAACTTAAAACTTGAGATCGTGCTTCAAGGAGATGCGTCCCTCTTAAATATTTATCACGTAATGCAAGTTAATCCTGAAAAGTTCCCTAAAGTAAATGCCGATGGAGCTAAAGCCTTTGTTGATTTTATGACAAGCCCAGACACCCAAACACTTATCGGAACCTTTGGAAAAGATAAATATGGCCAGGCCCTCTTCTTCCCTGATGCAGGCAAAAAGATGGAAGACCTAGGTAAGTAAAACTCATAATTCAACGCAGAGGAGGGAATGTCACTCCATGGAAATGATCTGGGAAGGAATCCAAGCAGCCATTCACCTCCTGTTGACTGGAGATCCTGAAGTTCTCGAAATCACGTTGCTTACCCTCAAAATTTCTACTACAGGAACGTTGATTAGCCTCCTTATCGGAATCCCCTTGGGTACGCTCCTAGCACTTAAGCCCTTCCCTGGGCGGCGCTTTATTTTAAGCATCGTAAACACTGGGATGGGCTTGCCTCCGGTAGTCGTTGGATTATGGGTTTCAATCTTTCTATGGCGCTCCGGCCCTTTTGGTTTCTTAAACATCATCTATACCCCAACCGCTATTATCATTGCCCAAGCAATTATTGCTTCTCCCATTATCGCCGCGTTGACCTGTGCTGCTCTTCAACAAACGGACCCAAAGCTAAGACTTCAAATTCGGGCGCTGGGAGCTACACGCCTACAATATATTTGGCTGCTTCTCAGCGAAATCCGTTTTGCTCTTTTGGCTGCCATTATTGCCGGGTTCGGCGCTATTGTATCTGAGATCGGTGCATCGATGGCCGTAGGGGGAAATATTAAGGGGCAGACTCGAGTACTTACAACAGCAACTGTCCTAGAGGTCTCTAAAGGCAACTTCGATATTGCAATTGCCTTAAGTATTATTTTATGCCTATTAGCCTATGGGGCCACCTTATGCTTAACTCTACTTCAACAGAAACAGCAAGGAGGCTCTTAAGGTGCTAGAAGCTCAGGAGATTACCTGGAAACAGGATCATAAAACTATTTTACAGAGTATTAATTTTCATTTATTGCCGGGCGAATGTGTTGGTCTCATCGGTCCTAATGGATCCGGAAAAAGCAGTTTATTAAAAATCCTTGCTTTTTTGGAGACTCCGACCTCTGGACTGCTCTTTTTCCAAGGCCAATCTGTACCAAAAAACGTTCCCCTTGCCATTCGACGGAAAATCGCCATTGTTTTTCAGGAGTCCCTCTTATTGAATACCCGTGTTTTTGACAATGTTGCCGTTGGCTTAAAAATTCGAGGTGTCTCTAAGGAAACCATTAAGCAACGGGTAGACTATTGGCTGGAGCAATTTGGAGTAATCCATCTTTCGAAGCAGTTGGCCCGATCACTGTCAGGAGGAGAAGCCCAGCGTGTTAGCTTAGCACGAGCCTTTGCCATAGAGCCGGACGTTTTGTTTCTGGATGAACCATTTTCTGCTCTTGATGCTCCCACTAAAGAGGCACTCCGTGTCGATCTCGCAAAAGTTTTTAAAACCACTCAAACAACCACCGTCTTAGTGAGCCATGATTTCAAAGATATAGCGCATTTAGCAAACCGGGCTATGATTCTGCTCAATGGGCAAGTCGCAGCGGAAGGCGCTCCAACAGAACTGCTACAGAATCCCCAACAAGGAGATGTGACCCGTTTTCTCGCTCACTTTACCTCCTGAATACTCCTCCAATCTTAAGTACTCTTCAATTCATCACTTGACCCATGCAAGAGCGTCCATTCTATTTTAAAAAGAATAGAGAGAGTAAGATCTGCGATTACTTCTGTAGATTTTACTCTCTTTATTCTTTCTTCAAAGTAAAAAGAGCTGCCCATAAAGAATATCCTTAGACATCATTATGGACAGCAGCTTCATTTAATAACTATAGCGTATTTATTATTATTTATTTTTAAATAATTTATATTACATCGCGTTCTTATAGATCTGAATTACTTGTTCAAGAGTTGCAGTACGAGGATTGGTAAATTGACAAGCATCTAATTTTGCATTTTGGGCCATTATAGCTAAGTCTTCTTCTTTGACATTCAATTCGCTTAACCCTGAAGGAATCCCAACATCAGCAGACAACGTAGCGATTGCGGTTAAACATTTTTCTGCAGCTTCTCTGACAGAAAGTCCTTCAATATTTTCGCCCATTGCTACAGCAATCTCTGCAAAACGATCGAGATTGCCAATCAGGTTAAAACGTGAAACGTGGGGGAGCAGGATTGCGTTACATACACCATGAGGCAAATTATAGAATCCACCTAACTGATGAGCCATTGCGTGAACATAACCTAAACTGGCGTTATTAAAAGCCATACCCGCTAATAATTGAGCGTAAGCCATTTGTTCACGTGCTTCGAAATCATCCCCATTTGCCACGGCACGACGAAGATATTTAGGAATTAGTTTAAAAGCCATTAAGGCAGCTGAATCAGTTACTGGAGTGGCAGCAGTGGAAACATAAGCCTCAACAGCATGGGTAAGTGCGTCCATTCCAGTGGCAGCTGTTAAACTTGGTGGTTGTTTCATCATTAACAAAGGATCATTAATAGAGACATTCGGGGTTACATGCCAATCGACGATAGCCATTTTAACATGCCTAGCTAAATCCGTGATAATACAAAATCTTGTCATTTCAGCGGCAGTACCGGCGGTGGTGTTGATAGCAATCATCGGAGCCATAGGCAATGGAGATTTATCGACACCTTCATAGTCGTTTATTCTGCCGCCATTTCCTGCAACAAGTCCGATTCCTTTGGCACAGTCATGAGAAGATCCTCCTCCAACAGAGACAATCAGATTGCAGCCTTCTTTAGTATAAATATCAAATCCATCATGTACGTTTTTATCCGTCGGGTTCGGTTCAGCGCCACCATAAATTACAACTTTGAGGCCCTCTTTTTCAATAATATCAGCAATCTCCTGAGCCATACCAATTTTTTCGAGAAAGGCATCGGTCACCAACAGTACTTTTGTTCCACCCAATAATTTAGCTTGCTTTCCTGTTTCTTGAGCAGCTCCTGCTCCCATAAGATTTACAGTGGGCATGTAATAACCATACACTTGATGAATAACTGACATATTTCATTCCTCCCAATTAATTTATTTTTTTAATAATTTTATTTTTTATAATTGCAATATCTATGCCAAAATTCCAAATATTTTAGTAACAATAATCACAAGCCTATTTTTCCAATGATTTATTTCTATTTATGATACTCTAATTATTTAAAATTGAATTTAATAAGGGTTTCCTTCTGCTCTAATTTGATTCACTTTGTAATGGAACAGCGTTAATTTTTAGAACACTTTTTTGTATATGGGGAAACAAAGTATTTAAAAATGAATTTCAATATTTGATGTTAATTTTGTAGCTTATAACTTTGTGACACTTTGCATTAATTAAATAGTATAACTCTTAGCTTGACCTTGTGTTAAGAATACGATACCATTCAAGTTGTACCAGACCCATCCTAGATTATTAATTGAAAAGCACCTCCCATGATGATTTGGGATGGTGCTTTGATACGGTAGCGACAAGTAATCAATGGAGGCTTTTCTATGGAAGCGACCAGAGAGCTGTTTTGGAATACCAATGGAAAGAGCATCATGTATTTTTTCGCCTTACTTTCCATCGTTATTTTTATACTAGGCTGTCGAAAGAAGATTGGGAATTGGCTGCAAGGGCGCCCCATTGGTTATGATGACCTGGGTCCACGATTTATTATGTTTTTTAAGGATTTAATGAACCATGATGCCAAGATTTTCAAAGGAAGTTTTCGCCGTTTTATGCATTTAGGGGTTTTTTATGGGTTTGTCATTTTAACCATCGGAACATTAGTGATTGCCATTCAGGAGCATTTCGGATTTCCCCTATTTTACGGTAAACTTTATTTAATCCTTAGCTTATTGATGGATTTATTTGGTCTCTGGACTATGATTGGAATTGGGATGGCTACTTACAAACGCTATATTGATAAGCCGGACCATGAAGATTACACCTTCGATGATGCTTTTTTATTGATTCTTATTTTTTCAATACTTTTGACAGGCTATGTTTTAGAGGGCCTAAGAATTTACACCACCCATGATCCCTGGGCTTGGTGGTCACCTATAGGTTTGTTGTTTTCCTCAGCCACTCAAATATCCCGCTTGTCTGAGCTTTCGGCCCTCAATGTTTATACCTACTTATGGTATTTTCATATGCTGTTGGCCTTTGGGTTTATTGCCTATATTCCTTATTCTAAATTGTTTCACATGATTGCTTCTTCGCTGAACATTTTATTAAAACCTTCTTCTCCAATCGGAGGGCTAAGCCCAGTCAATAGACTATCAACAGAAGTAAATAACATCGGAGCTGCTCGCCTGGAAGATTTTACCAAGAAACAGCTTCTTGAATTAGATGCCTGTATCTCCTGCAGAAGGTGTCTGAAAGGCTGCCCTGCAACTATCTGCGGAGCTCCTTTATCTCCAAATGTTGTCATCCGAGATTTAAAACGGCACTCCATTGAAAAGAGGTCCTTTTGGGGACGCAAAGGCAAGGTCTTTGACCAGGCAATCATTGATAAGGTAATATCAAAAGAGACCTTAATGTCTTGTACTACCTGCGGACTCTGTGAAGACAAATGCCCAATCCAAATAGAGCATATTAAGAGAATCGTCGATATGAGAAGAAGTCTGCTTCCCGAAGGCCCCAGCTATCCTCTAGAGATTCAGACGTTATTTAAAAACATCTCCGAAATTGGGAATCCCTGGGGATTAAACTTAGACAGCAAGTACTATTTGGATAGAGAGCTGCAAATCCCCCTTATTCGTGAGAAAAAACAGACAGATATCCTATATTGGGTAGGTTGTTTAGGTTCTTATGAAGACCGGAATACGAATGTCTCGCAGGTAATGTTTAGACTATTAGAAAAAGCAGGGGTCAACTACGCCATCTTGGGTAAGGCAGAAAAATGTTGCGGCGATTCAGTAAGGCGTCTTGGGAACGAAAAACTCTTTCAACAGTTAGCTCTTGAAAATATTACGTTTTTAAACCAGCATAAATTCAAAACCATAGTGACTCACTGTCCCCATTGTTACAATACTCTTAAAAATGATTATCCTCAGTTCGGGGGACATTACCGGGTGATGCACCATTCTGAGTTTATCCTAGAGCTAATAAAATCTGGCAAGCTAGAACCGCAGCTTAACAATAACCTCAGAGTTAACTATCATGATCCCTGTTACTTAGGGAGATATAACAACATCTATCAGGCTCCCAGAGACGTGTTAGCCTCTATTCCAGGGCTCCAATTAATTGAGATGAAAAATAATTACTCTCGAGCCTTTTGTTGTGGCGCTGGCGGAGGCCGAATCTGGATGGAAGATAGCCATGAGCATGCGATCGGTAACCTACTTGTCACTTACGCTTTAAAAAATAAGCCTGATGTATTGGCCAGCGCCTGTTCTTTATGTTTAAAAACGCTGACAGAAGCTATAAGCAGTTCTGATGCAGAGATTGAAAGCCTGGACATTGCAGAAATTGTGTATAAAGCACTATAGATAAAGACCCTAAGGAGGCTTATTAAAGTCTGCCATAGGGTCTTAATTTTTAAGTCAGAAATTTCCCCGTCTCCCGGACATCGTATCCGCCGAGAGCCATCACATCCTCTTGGAAAGCTTTGCTTTGAATAACGGAAATCATTGCTTTCATGCGGGGTTCGTCCAGATATTCCCTCGGAACAACCAGATCATAACGTTCCTCTCCAACGAGCACATAATCCAGCCCTAGGGCTTCCGCAGCACTTTGAATACCCAGCCCTACATCAGCTGCTCCCGAGGCAACCGCCACAGCAATCGCTAAGTGGGTAAATTCCTCGCGCTCATACCCCAAAATTTCCTCTTTGCTTATGCCTTTCTTCTGGAGCAGATAATCTAAAAGCACCCGAGTACCAGACCCCCCCTGACGATTAATAAATCGAACCCCTGGCTTAACTAAGTCCTCCAGAGTCTTAATATTCAGCGGGTTTCCTTTTGGTACAATTAAAACTTGGGTTCTATACACTAAATTTATCAAAGCTACATCTCTGCCCGGTAAAAACCGCTGCAAATACGAGCGATTATACTCCCCCGTCTCTGGATCTAGCAAGTGAATCCCCGCAAAATGCGCTTCCCCTTTGCGCAGAGACAAAATTCCAGCTAAACTCCCTACATGAGCTGAGGCTATACCTCCCTGCCCACCTCGAGCCTTCATATGGCTGCTTAAAACGTCTAAGGTCAGATCATGAGATCCAATGCAGACAAGGGTATCTTCCAACTCCGAAACAGGCCTTAAAAGTTCAACAGGTACTGTTTCACCCTCATGAAACCCTTCCTGTAAGCGAGGGACCCTTAGTATCCCATCCGCTCGGACGAGACTCATTGTCACGCCAGCCCCTCGGCTCAATGGGGCAGCAACCCAACGTTCTCCGACTCTTCCTACTTTAACTCGCACAAATTCTTCACTACCTAAAGAGGAGAAGACCTTTTTGCTGATAATGGTATTCAGGGAAGCCTGTGAGTCTTTACTAAGCCCCTGCAAATGCTTGACCCATGGTTCTAAGAATAAATGGGCCGTCAAATAGGCGGATACTGGGTAACCGGGGATGCCGATGGCAGGCTTTCCTTGAACCTCTCCCAAAACCACTGGTTTGCCGGGCTTAATTGCTACTCCATGCAAATAAAGTGTCCCGAACTTCTGAACCATCTGAGATGTATAATCATCCCGCCCTTGTGAGGATCCTGCGATGATCACCAGAATATCCTGTGATGCGGCCATCTTGAGTATTGCTTCCTCTAGCAACTGGGGTTGATCCGGGATGATCGGCGAAATAGTCGCAGTTCCGCCCCATTCCTCAACCAAGGAGGCCAGGACCGTAGAATTACTATCCACAATATCTCCTACCTGAAGGGTGGCCTCCGGCGGACGGATTTCATCCCCCGTCGGAATTATACCCACCCGCGGTTTAATCCGGACTTCAACTTCTAACAATCCAGCTGCCAACAGTGCTCCCTGATCCTGGGGGCGAATACGATGATGAATGGGAAGAAGCACTTCCCCTTCCACAATGTCCTCCCCTACTGGTCGGACATGATTCCAAGGTACGACCGGAGCCTGAAGTAAGATTCCCTTCTCACTTAGTTCCAAGACTTCTTCAATCATGACAACGGCGTCCATTCCCTCTGGTATAGGGTCCCCGGTATCAACTTGAATGGCCTGAATACCAAGTTCTAACCAATGAGGCTCCCGCTCCGAAATCCCATGAGTATCCTTAGCTCGAATTGCATAGCCATCCATCGCCGAGGCGGCGAAATGCGGTGAACTTCTTTTGGAACGGATAATTGTACCCGTGATTCTGTGCAGGGCTGAGCGCACATCAACAAACTCATTTTTCGGTACACTGCGCTCAGCGAGCTTTTCCATCATCAAGGCCAGTCCATCTTGCCAAGCTCTGTTTTCAAGATATATTTGGCGTTCCACTTTTCTATTGCCTCCCCGTTTCCTAACAATTTTTAATAGTTATCTCAACAGACTAAAAGGATTCTCTTTCCCTGCTTCAATTCCCTCTGTATCTAAAGGAATGTGCACTACGGCATCTGCCAGTACCATAGTCCGAATTAAGCCGGATTTTCCTCGAATCGGTTCAAGCAGCCATTCTTCTCCATTTGGTATAAGGCGTATACGCACAAACTCCTCACGACCGCTTCCGGAATATAAATTCTGAGTCATTTTCCCCTTGGGTAGTGGATTGGCCTGGGGGCATAACACCGATCCATCCAACCACGGGCGGACGATGGCGTCAAAGACGACCATGGCTGAGGCCGGGTGTCCTGGAAGTCCAAAAATAAGTTTACCATCTACGACCCCACCGATGGTAGGTTTACCAGGTTTCAGTGCTAAACCATGAAAAAGCAGTCCAGGATCTCCTAGTTCGTCAATAAGCTGAGCGGACAGGTCACGTGTCCCTACAGAGCTTCCTCCAGAGAGTAAAACAATATCATTTTCCTTTAGCATTTTGGTCAGCATGGTACGAAGTTCTTCAAGGTCATCTTTCACAATACCATAATGATGAGCTTCGGCGCCGCTGGCCAAGGCCTGTCCAAGCAGTGTATAGCCATTAATATCCCTCGACTGACCTGGCAGAGGTTCTTTATCCGGAGATATAATTTCATCCCCTGTCGAAAGAATCCCCACGCGAAAACGGGGCAATACCGAAACATTAACTTGCCCGAGGGAAGCAAGAAGCCCCATTTCCTGAGCTCTAATTCGTGTAAATTGAGTAAGAATAACTTCCCCGACAGTGACATCTTCCCCAATCTCAATAAGATTTTCCCCAGGCGCGACGGCCTTAGTGACACCATAGAGTTCTTCTCCAAAGTGCTCGAGATGTTCAACCATTACAACTGCATCCGCTCCCTCAGGAAGCATTCCCCCTGTAGGTATTAATATTCCGGTCCCCGGCTTCAAGGCTTCCTTCGGAGCTTCACCCATCCTTACTTCTCCATAGCATTGTACCAGCGCAGGCATACTTTCACTCGCTCCAAATGTATCTAATGCCCGGACGGCCATCCCATCCATGGTTGATTTGCGAAAATGAGGTATTGCACAGGTTGCTGGGATGTCCTGGGTAAGAATACGTCCTAGGGAATCCTCTAAAGCTATCGTTTCGGCGCGCTGATAAAATATCTGAACATAGGGTTTTAATGAATAGATGGCTTCAGCCAAGGTTTTGACTTTAAACAATTCACTATTGTTTCCCATGCCGATCCCACCTTTCGCGATCATTTTATATCACTGTATCTCAAATCGTTCAAACTCCATGCTGAGCAGATCCACTTGTAACCAAGCATGGCGCAAAGAAGGCACTCGCCCAACTAGCAATTTTACAGCCTCAGCCACACTTAGGCTTGCTAAAACAGCCGGCGTAAACGCAGGATTTCCCCAAGTCCTCTCAACTCCACTTTCACCGCGTCCAAATAAGCGCCGAACGCTGAAATCCCCCGGCATGCTTACTCCCAATTGACCAAACCAACCGGCGATACTTGCAAAAACCAGCGGTCGACCCAATTGGTGACAGACCCGCTCTAATCCGACGCGCGCTTCCCTCGAATCAAGAGCGTCACACACCAGATCAGCTTCTCGCAATAATTCGGAACCAGTCTTTTCCTCAAACCAACCCCTAATAACTTCAATACCCACGTCGGAATTCACACTTCGCAGCCTTTCAAGGGCCGCTTCCACTTTCCACTGCCCTATATTGAGTTCAGTAGCCATGATCTGACGGTTAAGATTGCTAACCTCCAGACAATCACCGTCAATAAGCACTAAGCGGCCAACACCGATTCTAGCTAGTTCCTCGGCGATATAACCCCCAAGTCCTCCACATCCAACGATAGCAACACAAGAATTGGCCAGCTTGTGCTGGTCCTCATCAGATAACGTTTTTTTATTGCGCACATAACGGCCATCGAAGTTCATTTTAACCTCCTCCCACCGGCGGAAAAAGCGCTAAGGTATCTCCGTCTTTCAACACAGTATGTTCCTTAGCATCTTTCCCGTTTAGAAGGCAAATGGCAATTTCCTCAGGTTTAATATTCAGTGGTTGAATGATATCCAAAACACAAGTCCCTTCTGAAAGCTCCCTCTCTTCAACCTTAAACCGGCCATCCCGAAACGTCGCGAATAATTTAATGGTCACACGCACGTCGGTCTCTCCTTTCAATGTTTCGATGGCTAACCTAATATGCCCACCATTTCGAATGGGGGACCCCATAAGGTCCCCCAGTAAATATATTTTATTATTTTTTCTCAGTTTAGTCTATTCTATACTAGTCCTAAATTCCAAGATTTCTAAGGGTTTCGGCAGTTGGCACGCCAGACTCATCCCAGCCACGTTCAATATAGTACGCAGGCAAAAGCTCAGGTAACCTGTGTACACTCCCTTTGGAAGGACCTGCTGGAATTTCAACCTTCAAAAGACGTGTAGGAAGTGTATCATCAGCAGTAGTCATGCCGATCCTTAAGTTTTGTAAACGTTCAAGATTCCAGATCCGTTCTCCACAGGCTAAGAGCTCAACATCCGTATAATTTGAGCCAGTCACAGCGTTAACTATCGCTGTGTAATCAGATAGGCCCAGAGCGAAGGAAGTGAACAAGCACATCCCAAGGGAGTCGATGACAGCTGTTAGATCTTGGAATATTTTAACCCATGTTGCTTTACCCTCAAGGGAGTCCTTATCAAGTTTTTCGGGAAGGCCTAAGATTTCTGGAGAAACCATATACCCACGAACATGACAACCGCCACGGTTGCTCGTTGCATATTGAAGACCATGGCCTTGTATACCACGAGGGTCATAGGCAGGAATATCAAGTTTCTTAACCGACATGGACAACTCCGGGACGCCATAGCTTTCAGCTAAGCGATAAGAACCCATTGCCAATTTAGCTCCAAATCCTTCACTGAGACCCATTTTACGAGTCCATTCTACCATCCCTTTAGCATCTCCGAACTCCAACGAGATCCCTTCAAGTTCTTCTGGTTTAACAAATCCGCGTTGAACCAGTTCCATAGCCGTAGCAATGGTACAACCGGCCGAAATCGAGTCCATTCCTAATTTATTACATAAATCATTCGCTGTATGAACCGCATCATAATCGTGAACCCCACAGTCAGCACCAAAGCTCCATACCGCTTCATACTCAGGACCTGCGCCTTCGCCGCCTTCCCATTTACTATAGCGACCACAGGCAATCGGACAGCGATAACAAGCATCTTTTTTAATCAAGTGGTTAGCAGTCATGGTTTCCCCGCTGATTGTGTCCGCATCAGGATCATAGGACTCTTGGAAGTTCTTAACTGGCAAAATGCCGTTTTCATTAATAATATTGACAAGTACAGCTGTACCGTAGGTTCCCAGTCCTTGTCCGGTCACGCCGTTTTCCCTGATTTTTCCCAAGGCCTCACTTAATATTTTTTTCATTTCATCCGGATTGGCATTGTCGACCTTTCCGGTTCCGCGAACGACAATTGCTTTAAGATTTTTCGACCCCATTACAGCGCCAACACCACTGCGCCCAGCTGCACGAAATTTATCATTCATGATTGATGCTAATAAAGAAAGTTTTTCACCAGCCGGACCAATAGTTAAAACTTTCGCTTTTTCGTCCCCAAATTCCTTCATTACAGCCTCAGTCGTGGCATAAACATCTTTACCCCATAGATTTGCGGCATCTTTGATCTCCACTTTATCGTCGTTAATGGCTATATACACAGGGTTTGCTGCTTTTCCTTCAAGGATAACCATATCATAACCGGCAAATTTTAGTTGGGCTCCCCAATATCCTCCTGAGTTGGAAGAAGCAATTGCTCCATTGAGCGGGGATTTTGTCACAACCATATACCGGCCAGACGTTGGTGCATTTGTTCCTGTAAGTGCTCCTGTAGAAATAAAGATTTTGTTTTCAGGAGCAAGAGCATCGACATCTGCAGCTACCTCATCAAACCACATTTTCCCCGCAAGCCCACGCCCACTTAGATATTTCTTCGCAAGTTCCATGTTTAAAGGCTCAGTACTAACTTTCCCCTCTGTTAGATTGATGCGCAAAATTTTACCAGTATACCCACCCATGAATCTTCCTCCTCGTTTTTACTTTCCTTAATTCTTTAGGATTTTTGGACTTTTAACAAAATTATTTAAATCGTTAATTTTATATAGCAATTATTGTGCCAATTCAGAACTGACAATTAACTTTTTCTATCACCATCGTTTTGGTTGTTAGGTTTAGATTGGTTTTATTTAATTTAGTTTTATTTAATCACCTTTTGTTTGATTATATTATTCAATAATTCTAAATTATCAAATAATCTCTTAAATATAAATTTAAATTTAACTATAATAGTGTTCCACTACTAGCCACTTTAGTACTATTTGTGTTCCAGTATGGAACACAAATACAAAAGTCGAAAAATTTTGCCATCTGTTGTTTCATTTTGATATGTATGCTATTCTGTCAATATAGATAAGCATTTTTTATGCCTAGAGAGGAGGGAAAGAGTTATATGAATAATCAGTGGAAACGTTTTATCAATGGCGAGAGCGTTGAATCGGAAGTGACTCCTTCCATCTATCGCTCATGGCAGAGAAGCTTAAAGCATCAAGTAGACTACACGCTGGTTTCTAACGAAGACATTCTGACGACTTCGCGTCTTAGAGAGCGCCGTGATGCCCAAGAATCCCTGATCCGTGCGGGTGAACCTGTTTTACCTTACATTTTTAGCTTACTTGGAAATAGCAATTATACTGTTTTGTTGGGTGATAACGAAGGCTACATTATCGAGGCCATGGGGGACGCACCCTTTATGAGTAAAGCCCAAAAGGTAAATTTGAGTCCTGGCGCCAGTTGGCGTGAAGAAATTCGAGGAACCAATGCCATCGGAACTGCTCTCCGTGACAATGCTCCTATCTCAGTCTGCGGCTGGGAGCACTTCGTGCACGATAATCATTTTCTGGCATGTTGGGCTGCCCCCATTCAAGACAGCCAGGGCACTCCACTTGGGGTATTGGATATTAGCGGCGAAGCCAGTCAAGATCGTGAAAAGATCTTAGCTATCGCAATGATGGGTGCAGGTATGATCGAAAAAAACTTGCGGCTTTTTGAACTGGAAAATCAACTGAAGTTTTACCAAGAAGGAGCCAAGTTGGCTTCCTCGCTTTTACAGCAGGGATTTCTAGCTATTGATCATAATGGTATCATTACTAACATCAACACTTTAGGTGCTGCGCTGCTTGGGCTCAAACAGGAAGACATTATAGGACGACACGCCGGGGATATCTTCAGTTCACCGAAAGGGTGGATGTTGGGTGAATATTCTCTTAATCTCCGAATAAAAGATCGTGCAGGGAAAGGGATTTCCTCCCACTTAAAGCGCGTAGTTAATGAAGCCGGCCAATCATTAGGAGCCGTAGGAACACTTCAAATCACTCAGGAGTCTCTTTCCGATACCTTATGGATCGGACATAGCCTACCTACTCAACGAACTCTGGAACGAGCTTCTAAAGTTGCAGCGACCCATTCTTCTGTTCTTATACACGGAGAGAGCGGGACTGGTAAAGAAATAATCGCCCGAACAATTCATCAGCTTAGTCCACGATGCGAAGGACCTTTTGTCGCTTTGAATTGTGCCTCATTATCTCCGACACTGATTGAAAGTGAGCTATTCGGCTACGTAGAAGGCGCCTTCACAGGAGCGCGCCGAGGCGGTAAACCTGGAAAATTCGAATTAGCGGACAAAGGTACTATTTTCCTTGACGAAATTGGAGATATGCCTTTAAGTGTTCAAGTTGCACTCCTTAGAGTACTTCAAGAAAAGGAAGTTTCCCGAATTGGCGATACTAAAACTAAAAAAATTAATGTACGTGTAATTGCCGCAACACACAAAGATCTCAATGCCCTTGTTGAAAAGGAACAATTCCGCTTAGATCTATACTATCGTTTAAAAGTCGTTACCCTTGAATTACCTCCACTACGTGAACGTTCTGAAGACATTAAAGATTTGGCTCCCTATTTTATACGTAAAGCCTGCGAATCATTTGGCAGCCCAGTCTTTGGAATTGATGAAGACGTTTATTCCTATTTGTTAGCTCACACCTGGCCCGGCAATGTTCGGGAACTGGAGAACTGTATTGAAAGCATGATAGCTTTGGCCGATGGCCCGATGCTAACCGTAGCGAACTTGCCGGATGAGTATAAAAAGAACGTTTTAAAATCCCAACCTACAACCGAAACTCTGCTAAATCAACAAACTAAACAGACAATCCTCTACGCTTTGACCCAAACCAGAGGAAAAATCGCGCCAGCCGCTAAAATATTAGGGATTGGACGAAATACTCTCTATCGAAAGATAAAAGAACTGGATATAAAGTTTTAACTGTTTTATTATTCAACTATGCTTACTTCACCATGTGTTATAAACTGCGAGAGCAATTGTATAGCCTAAAAATAGGTTGTAACAAAACTTATTCAATTTTTGTTGCAACCTATTTAGTTTTTTCTCAATTCATTTTGGGTTTCGTTTCTTCTCTTTGAACTTTTATCAGCTCAGCCAGAATACATACGGCGATTTCTTCAGGGGTTTCTGCCCCAATTTTTAGTCCTATAGGAGAATACAACTTTCGTAGTACTTCACTTGGAACTCCCTCTTCCTCTAAATCAATGATTAAAGATTTTACTCTTTTCCGGCTGCCAATCATACCAATATAGGCAGCTGGTTGATTAATGACCTTCCTAAGACACACTTTGTCATAACGATGTCCTCTGGTAATGATCACCACAAAAGTCTGGGAATTAATATTATAAGTTTCTAGAACTCGTTCGAAGTCATCACATATTACCTTATCCGCCGTATTAAACCTGTTGACATTAGCGAAAGATGGACGGTCATCAACGACAGTCACTTCATATCCAACAATTTTAGCCATGGTTGCCAGTGGAACCGCTATATGTCCAGCACCTAGAATTAAAAGCTGCACAACGGTCGTTGGAGGTTCAAGCAGCAACCGATAGGCAAGTTTTGGAGATGAAATTTCACAGAAATTGAATTTGGTATCTAAACATATCAAGGATGGTTGGCATCTTCCAGTGCTTACTTTACCTTTAGCAAAAACGATATTATTAAGATCTTGATTACCTAAATCACCTACAACTTTTTGGTTACTAATGATAAGTTTTCTTCCTACTTGTGATTTCTCCGTGGCTTCAATCAAGGTCGCAAGTATTGGATCATCATTATTCTCTAAAGCCGATAAATAATCTTTATAAAGTCCTGAAATTTCAAGAGGGTTATGGGCGCCTATATACTCAATTAACAATTCCATAATACCGCCGCAGACCATACCTTCCTCTTGAGCTATATCTGCTGTCATATTTAAACGATACGTTTTAGATTCGTGTGTCCACAAAACATTGAGTGCTTCGCGTCTGCCCTCTGCCTCTCCGCACCCTCCACCGATAGTGCCAATAGTCATCCCATCAGCAAATACTAACATTTTCGCCCCAGGTTTACGGGGGGTTGACCCCAGTACACTAGTTACCGTGATTAAAGCTGCTTCCATATTTTGTTCAAATACTTTTTTAAGTCCAAAAAACACTTGTTTATCCATTAGTCTGCCCCCTAAATAAGCCCTTCCTATAATAGTAAATTTATAATTTTAGCCCTAATGCGCCATATCAATTTAAAAAATACTATTAATTATAGCATAAACCTTCTCTCTGCACGAATTTGGAACAAATGTTAAGTTTTTTATGCACAAAATGGATTGAATTGTTCTGAACAATTCAATCCATTTTGTATAAGTCAGAATTAATATTATCGTTAAAAGATTTTAGACGGTATTGTGAACCTTCTTTGCAGATCAAATTAATACAGCCATAACTCTGTTCCAGACGAAATAGGTTATCTAAGGGTATCCCTAGCACATAGCATAGGATCACTCTATTTACCCCGGCATGCCCAACGATTAAGATGGGCCTTTCAGCAGATTCTGAAAGTCTTTCAAAGGCAGGAATCACTCTTCTACCGCAATCAGAAAAACTTTCTCCTCGCGGTGGAGAGTAACCGGCGATATTTTCACCACGTTCCTGAAATGCCTTGGGATACTTAGCGCTAATTTCAGAAAAGGTTTTTCCCTCCCAATCCCCCATATTTATTTCCCG
Organism: Desulfosporosinus orientis DSM 765; assembly: GCF_000235605.1. GTDB lineage: Bacteria > Bacillota > Desulfitobacteriia > Desulfitobacteriales > Desulfitobacteriaceae > Desulfosporosinus > Desulfosporosinus orientis. Next base: position 1,325,678 of record NC_016584.1, on the reverse strand, counting down.
CAGCTCTTCAAGTGCTATGGGGTGAATTGGATGAGCAGCCGCAATTATTCCTGCAGTCTGTCTTGATCTGTCCAGATCGCTGCAATATATGCTACCTAAAGGAACCCGGCTAAAAAACTCCTTCAATAAGCTTGCTTGTTTCACACCAAGAGCACTAAGAGGGTTATCCGATTGACTGATATAGCGTTTTTCCTTACATTGGCCGATATCACCGTGCCTCAGCAAAAAAATTAATTTTTTCTCATGTCTCTTCATGCTCATTTCATTTTACCGTTCTGACCCAATTCTTTCTGAACTTTGATAAGCTCACTGAGAATGCTCACAGCGATTTCTTCAGGAGTTTCAGCACCGATTTTAAGACCAATAGGGGAATATAACTTTTGCAGCGTTTCACTCGGAATTCCTTCCTCCTCCAATTCCGTAAGCATGGCTTTCACTCTTCTGCGGCTGCCGATCATACCCGTATAGGACGCTGATTGATTGATCACTTTTCGCAGACACAGTTTGTCATAGCGATGTCCGCGCGTAATAATGACCACAAAGGTTTGTGGATTGATGATTAACTCATCTAAGGCACGCTCAAAATCATCACATAAGATCCTGTCGGCTGTTGGAAATCGGTAAGCATTGGCGAAAGATAGCCGATCATCAACTACGGTAACCTCATAGCCAACCATTTTCGCCATGGCTGCCAAAGGAACTGCAATATGGCCTGCCCCTAGAATTAACAATTGTACGACAGCCTGTCGAGATTCTACCAATAAACGATAGACTGCTTTCTTTACTGTAGTATCACAGGGCTCAAACTCCGAATCTAGACTCACTAAAACAGGCTGACACCATTTCCTTGCGTTTTTAGCGTTATCCACAGCAATTCTAGTGAGCTCCTCTAATACCAGATCACCCTTGATCTCTTCATTATCCTTAATATACAATTTTCTTCCTATTAATTGTTGTTCTCTCGCCTCAATCACAGTTACAAGTACGGGATTGAGGCTTTCAAAGCAAGACAGATAGTCATGAGTGATTCTTATTTGATCCAGTGGTCTATGGGGCCCTAGATAATCAATGAATAATCCCATGATCCCTCCACAAACCATTCCTTCCTCAGAGGCAACGTCTGAAGTCATGTTTAAGTAATAAATCTTTGAAGTATGAGTTGTTATGACGTTAAGAGCTTCTCGTCTTCCTTCTGCTTCACCGCATCCTCCGCCAATGGTGCCCACGGTCGTCCCATCGGCAAAAACCAACATTTTTGCTCCCGGTTTACGAGGGGTCGACCCCAAAACGCTGGTTACAGTAATTAGAGCTGCCTCCATTAATTGATCGTCTGCCTTTTCAAGTCCTAAATATACTTCCTTATCCATTAGCCCTGTCCCCCTTGCTTAACCCATCCAAATGTTCTGCAAAGGCATCTCAATGATTTGTTCGATCTTTGACTGAATTAGTTGTGCATTACTCAGCCTCAACATGATCTTATTAAAAACCTTACAATTGTTTCTATACTGTTCAAGAGGCCCTGAGAATCTAGCCTGAAGTGAAATAATATGACCGTCTTTAACAAGTTTATCCGCTAAATAAACTATCTCTTTTTCGGTTATGGACTGATTTGTGGAGTTCAAGCAAATATCTGTATGTTCGGCAACGATTTGCGCTACTTCGGGATATTTATTGAGCATATCAGCACCAACCTGGGCATGGTCAGGAACGCCTTTAGCCAAGTCATGCAGCAGTGCAGAGGCCTGAATCAGATCAATATTCAGCGGACAACCCCTCCCGACCAGATAGGAAGAAATAACAACACTTAACAGCGCTACTTGTTGGCAATGATTAATCACCTGCACTGATGTGTTAGAGTTTTTTAGGAGAGCATTGCATTCGTTTTCCGAGGGTATCCGCTTATACCCACAGTATTTTTGCATTTGTTGATAGTCCTCGGGAGTGTCCATATCCAGCAAAATCCCCGGATCCTCAACCTCAATCTCCAGGGCGTCCTGTTCGTAATGGTCTAATAAAGCCCTCATGCCTCCCGGCCCTTCCCAAGCCATTACATTGCTCAGATAACGACAGGAAATTAATGGGGGGTGCCCCCTCGTCCCTTGGTAAGTGGGATAGATAATACCAAACTCCGTTGCAAAAAACGCATTCTGAAGCTTCTTTATAGTATCCTTCTTTACAATTGGATTATCGACGGGTAACAGAAAAAATCCTTGGGTTCCTGGCGACAAGCTTTTTATTCCTGCAGTCACAGAGGAGAACATTCCTTCGGCAAAATTGGGATTGACGATGGTCTGTACTCCCAGCCTCTCTAATATAGGATATAATTCATCGGCTCGATGCCCAACCACCACTCGGATATCCCTAATCCCGCTCTTTAGAAAGCTTTCTACTGCTCTTTCCAGGACAGTCCTCTCACCCAGGGATAAAAGAGGTTTAAATTGTTTCATACGAAAAGAATATCCTGCAGCGACTATGATTGCTGTTATCAATTTAAAAACTCCTTCTCTTATCCTGAATCTGTCGTTTAGCTGTACTTTTTCTGGCAATTACTTCAGTACTTGTGACGAGCATCGGCATTACCTTAAGGTGACCATTCTGTCGAGCATCCCAGATCCCAGGTATTTTGTCTAAGGCCTCGAGTATATCTGTTTGGGTTTTCATGGAAAGGGAACCCTTTAAGTGAACCTTGATAAGTAAGTAGCTTTCGTTTTCTAACCGCCCCTTAGTAAGAGTTACCTCAAAATCAAGAATATTGTCCAGAGCAAACAAAGCCTCGTCGAAGTCAGCCATAGTCAGGTAATCCGTCTCAGTTAGGCAGACCCGGTCCCTGGACTTTACCAGTTCCAGCCGCTTTAATACTGTATGGCACTTGCAAGGATCTGGGATAAATCTGGACATATCGCCTGTACGATAACGAACCAAAGGCATTGCTGTTCTGGTCAACGTAGTTAAGACTATCTCCCCCGGCTGCCCCTCTTCTACAGGCAGTCCTGACCTGGGATCAATGATTTCAATATACAGATCTGCTTCCCTGAAGTGGTATCCACAGAAGCCCTCACACTCTAGGCCGCCTCCCAACCCCATCTCAGTCATACCATAATGGTTAAATACTTTACATCCCCAGGTTCTTTCAAGTTCTTGCACAATAGCTCGAGGGACATAATCTGTCGATAATAAAACACTTCTCAAACTCAGAGGGACAGATTTCTCTTGGCAATTTTGAAATCGAGCTAAGCTCAAAACTTGAGTAGGAATTCCTACTAAAGCATTGATATTATTTCTCCGAATCTGCTCTAAGGTTTGTTCAGGATTACTGACAAGACCGTGAACAACCCCTGTTACACCTGCTCTTTCTAAACCCATACGCAATAAATCACCAACACTGCCGGTTGTTTCCCCAGGCAGCATAATCAAGACTCTATCCCCAGGTTCTACCAAAGTTAACATGCCATGATGGAAGAAATCGATAGTCAATTCTTGATCCGCCTCAGTAAAAAAAAAGCGTTTAGGTTTACCCGTTGTGCCGGAACTCTGTAAAGTCACAATTCTATGGATTTCATTTTGGGAAACACATAAGAAGTCGAGAGGATTTTCTTTTAAGTCTTCCGATGTCGTAAAGGGTAGTTTCAAAAACTCTTGAAAGGTTGATATCTTACAATCTATGTCTGAGTATAAGCGTTTATAAAACCTGCTCTGACTATTTACCAAACAAAGCGTCTCCCGCAGTTTGGTCAGCTGATAGTCCTCAATCTGCTTTCTGGTTAAAATCTCTGAGCTGTCTCCGTTGACTTTGCCTTTAATCCAAGGCTCTAATGAGGTAGTTTTAATGTCCAAACCCTATCTCTCCCTCCGATAAATTGGGTGTCCCAACTTATCCGTGAGATTATAAGCGCAAAAAGGAATTAACTTACCCTCCGGGCTAACGACATGGATACAACAATTTTTTAACCGTTCGATATCTAGATTCCAGACATCTTGAAAGGCCATGCCGCTGATGGAAAAAGCATAGGTTTTCAGCTGGCGGATTATATTGTCCCATGAGTTCGTGCTTGGCGGCTGATTCTTTGACGTTTCTGCTCCTGACCATTGGCGGGCTACAAAGGTCCTTGTTTTTCGAGCTAACTCATCTGCCCGCTCCGGTCCGTTACAACAGGAATTGTTGATAACCGGCTGCATACTTCCATCCGTCTGACGGATAAAATTTCCACTAAAAGAGCAGCGGCCATTATGGGGTTTCAGACTGGCTGCTTTGATTAGCCCATCCGTCTGTTCTTCGATAGCTTGAATGACTTCCGGGAGGGTGATCCGATCTGAGTCCAAGGGCTCTTTGAGAATTCTTCCGAAATAGCTGACAGGCTGAAAGTGTACTCCTCTGACAGAGGGGTGATTTTCTAAGGCAAACCTAAGGATTCCTCCGATATTGTGAGTGTTTATCCCCGGGATCAAGGTCGGTACTAGAACCACCCCAATCTCATGACGAGCACAGCTTTCTATCGCCTTGGCTTTAACCTCTAAAAGCTTACGGCCTCTGATTGTCTGATAAATCGAATCTTCCGTACCGTCAAATTGCAAGAATACGGAGCTAAGTCCCGCCTCCTTTAATTCCCTTACAAAGCCAGGATCTTCAGCCAGACGCAAACCATTCGTGTTTAGCTGGATAAAGTTGAAGCCTAATTCTCTTCCCATCTCCACAATTTCCGGCAGATCGTTTCTAAGGGTTGGCTCGCCGCCGGATAACTGGATATTGACAGGACCACTAGCAGCAAGAACCTTCTTATACCACCCTTCTATTACGGCAAGGGAAGGCTCATCAAGCTCAGTTCCTGCATTGGCAAAACAAACTCGGCAATTCAGGTTACAACGCTGGGTAACCTCCAGTAAAGCTGTACAAGTCGTCTTATAATGCTCCTTACATAAGCCGCAATCAAAAGGACAGCCTCTCTCAACCTGGGTAAAACATTCCCTGGGGGGAGTTGGAATGGTTGGCCTGAGCCATGAATCCCACTGAGGACTGCCACGCCAAAGCAACGTCCGATACTCTCCATGTTCAGGACAACGTTTTACCAGATAGACCGTTTCTCCTTGAACCACTCGCTGCGCAGGAATCCTCTGCAGGCATTCCGGACATAAACTCTCAGTATTTTTTTCGTTTGTGGATATCAAACATTCGTCTATTCTTACCATTTGCTATCCCTCTCTGCTCCAGCAGCATCTTTTCGGGCGATCAGTTGAAAATATCCCATCTTGGCTTGCTTAAGTGCCGATTGAACAAGGATAGGATCAACTGAGCCTGAGTCCGAACCTGAGCATGAGCATGATGAAGTCTTAAGCCAAAAATTGCTCATGGAGCCATGAGTCATGATTATATCAACCGTTAGTTGGGTCAATAGGTTCGTATGATCCATCCAATTAACAAGGTGAAACCCTTGTCCGCCGAGCTTATTGATTAAGGACTCCTTAGGCAGTGCTCTGCGGATACAGGAGTCGAGCTTAAGCTCTTGAAGACCTTGGAGACCGTTAGGATTTCTAGCGTACACATCGCTGATGACTAACCACCCAGATGGTTTGAGCACACGAAAAATTTCCTTTAGAACTTGATCCATATCTTCCATTACGGACAAGGCACATTCAGCAAATACTCCGTCCATATGCTGAGCAGGAAAAGGGAGATCTTCTCCCAGTCCTCGAATCAGGTTTAAACTCGGATTCTTCTTAATTCCGCTCTCCAGCAGCAGCTCTGAAGAATCTAACCCTATGGCCTGGAGTCCATATACAGAAACCAAGCGTTCCACCGTTGCTCCACTGCCGCAGCCCACATCTAAAACTCGAGCACCCGAGGGGAAATTACAGCATTTTACTCCCAAATCGGTTAAATAAAAGCCGCCCGGTCTCAGGGTATCCCCTGCGCTTTGGCGCAAGACCTCACTCTCATATAGTTTGAAGACTGCCTTTGCATCTTTTTCCACAGTTTTAATCCTCATCCAACGACTCGGGGTCTTCTGCATAGGCCGCCAAAATCTCATTTACTTTACTGAAGGTTGTTGCCACAATATTGCCGCATTGGACAGGGTACTCACTTCCCTCACCTAGAGAGTGATCTAAGATTCCCTCACAATCAATGCTGCCGTGGGCCTCTTCAAACCACTCCAGCAATTCATTGATCATACGGTTAATCTTAGGGTGACTATTTTCAGGGGGGGTTCCCTTCCCAACGTTTAAACCAATTAAACATGCCCCCCCGGTAAATGCACCACAGGTTTTTCCCGACCTGCCTATTCCACCACACAAACCCTGCATTGCTTTAATTAAGTCGGGGTTTTCTTTTCCTAGTTCATCTAAACCTAGGATTAACATAATTTGGCTACAGCAAAATCCCTGAGTAGCTAATTGAAACATACGAAAGACATCGACCGCCATCTTGCTCCCCCCTCTACTTATCCTCAAGGCTTTGTTCTACTTCAAACATTTTGCCTAAAGCTAAGTCTTCGGTAATCAGAACCAAGTCACAGCTCAAACATTTTAGTTCTTCAACTCTAAGATCATTACCCAGATAGGATATTTTTACTGTACCACGCTTTAGTTCACCACCACATTTCCCGCACTTCCATACGGGTTTGGGCGGCAGATTTGCTGTCTTATTCATGGCTTCACTTCCTCGACAATTTCCATCCGGTGGCTATATGCGTTCAAGACTACAAAACCATCCTCCTGAGGTTGGTATTCAACCCAATATGTCACTCTGGCTGGGCGAAAATAGGCTAAATAGATTCCGTTATCCGGGTTGATAAATTTTCTTCCCGTGCGTTCCGCATGTTCTATTACCTGCTGAACATCTTCGATTAAAATTAGTCTTTCTTCCATAAGCTTACTTATTTGTTCATTACATATTATTTTTATAGCCCTGTAACCCCTTTCCTTTTCCTGCGGTGTTTGCCAGAACTTATGCAGTAACGTTCTTTTTAGTCTTGCCCGATGCTCGTGCCGTTGAGAAAATCCCGAATTAGGTCTGGTAGCAGCATTTTGCAAATCATCAGCAAAAATGAGATCTAATAAATGTAGTGTACGTTTACCATGAGCAGCAAATCTGTCTCTACACATAGCACAGTAGGCTACATAGTCCGCTGTGCTTTCTTTTATCCTATTTTCAACGATCTGCTGCGCAAGTCCTGGATTGGCGAAGGCTGTTAGGCCACCAAAGCCGCAACACTTGGTTAGTTCTTTACTATAAGGCAATTCTTCAATTTCATAACCTAGCCTGAGTAAGATATGGCGAACTGCTTCATGTATTCCTTGTTCGTATCTAGTAGTACAGGGATCCTGTACAGCTACTTTACCGTAATTTGCACCGGCCCCTCGAATAGATAAATCCATATCTTTCATTAATTCCCAAAGAGAGATAACTTCGGGTAATTTTTCTCGAAACATACTGTGACAGGTAGAACAGGCTACGATCAGCTTCGGTTTACCCAAGCTCTCCCATTCTAAAACCATCTCCTCGAAGCTGGTTTGAAACTGTCCCTGATCACCACCCCAATGCGCAGGAGCACCACAGCAGCGCAACATCAGCCCTACTCCTCCGGCAAGCTGTTCTGTTAAATAGGCATATACTTTTTCCACATGTTCCGGAGATGAGCCGCTCAATTGGCAGCCGGGAAAGAAAACATATTTGCTGGAATTGAACCCTGGTTGATGCCTAGTCAAGGCAAATTGTTCACTGTTACTAAAAGCCATATCCCGCAGGGCAAAATCATGGGCGGACGGAGGCATTTTCCCTCTCCTAACCATACTTTCCCGGGATGCAAGGCAAACCTGTCCCATGTCTAGATCATTCGGACATACTTCAGCGCACAGCCCACACTGCGTGCAGGAATTAATCATCTTGTTTGCGTGGCGTGTGCCCATGACGATAGATTCGTTATTATATATTTCCCGCAAATATTTTTTGGGATAACCACCAAAAGACTCTAAATATCTGCAAGCTTTCACACATTCAAGGCATTGACAATTTAGGCACCTGGCGGCTTCCTGGACAGCTTCTTCGCCAGTGTAACCCCCGGCTTCATTGCTCATGGGTACAGCAGGCAGGGATGGGATTTTGTTCACGTTGACGAATAGTTTCGATTCGAACGCCCCTTCGCGATCGCGGGAGGCAGTTAGAGAGGCTCCTTGCAGGTATCTGTCGATAGATACTGCACCTCTCCGGCCATCAGCAACAGCATTTATTGGGGAATTATTGCCAAGTTGTCCACCGGCAAATACGCCTGCAATTGGCGTAGTGCAGCTTATCGGGTCGACCCTGCTATTCTCACCCAACAGTTCCAAGGTGTCTTCAGATTGAGCAGCAAAGCCAATATATAAAGCATCAAACCGTTCTTTAAGTTGAGACAAATCCTGTCGGGTTATTCCTGTATTACGCTCAATTGTCACATTTGGACGGTTCAAAACTGAAAGTTCGTTCTCAATTACCTGAGCTGGAAGTTGTTGCTCCGGATATTTCCACAAGTTCCCACCCAAGCGATCTGATTTTTCAAACAGAGTAACAATGTACCCTTTCCGTGCTAGGTCATAGGCTGCCGTCAGGCCTCTTAACCCACTGCCAACCACCGCAACGGTCTGGCTTTTAGGGGTAACAGGTCCGACATTGGCAATTTTGGGAGCATGGTTTTCCAGACAGAATCTTTCTAAGTTAGAAATAGCTACGGTTGCACCAACATCTTTACGTTTACACACATCCTCACAGGGATGGTCACAAATCCTGCTAATAATTCCCGGAAAGGGCTGTTTCTGCTGTAGTATTGATGCGGCGCTTTTCCAGTCTTGATTTTGAATGGCCAGCATCAGCTTACGAACATCCACATGGATTGGACACCCAGCTGTACAAGCGGGAGGATTTTCTTGGCTACACTTACTTTCTAGCCTTCTCAGTTCAACCTGATCCATAGCAGCACCAACTTCTTTATAAATATTTGCTGTGTGGGTAACCACAGGGAACCTAAACTTGTATAAACAATTTTTGGTCCCCTGTGGTAAAACTAATTATTACTGAGCCTTTAATCCGGCAAGTACTTTTTCAGGCAGGGCTGGTAACTTGGTAATCCTTACCCCGCAGGCGTTTGTAATTGCATTAATGATGGAAGCATGAGGAGAGGTCAGGGGTGCTTCACCAGCACCAGAGGCTCCGAAGGGACCATGTTCTCTTGGAGTCATAACATAATCGACGACAAGTTTGTCAGGTACGTCTTTAATGAAGGGCAGGCCGCAGCTAACCAGATCGATATGCTTTTTAAGATCTTCGAAATCTTCGCTGAGGGCCAAGCCAATACCTTGTACCATTCCGCCAAACATTTGCCCGTCAACGACCAGCTTATTAGCAAGCGTGCCAATATCAAATATTCCGTTCATGCCAAGAACCTTGGTTTTACCTGTCTTGACATCGACTTCCACTTCAGAGAGGAACGCTGCATACATATAAGTGGTAAAGGGGACTCCTTGTCCGGTTTCGAGGTCACAGCCATTATACCCGGCCGGAGTGTTATATTTGCCAACAAAGTGGGTTGGTAACCCTGCTGCAACCTGTTCTGCATAGGTTCGGTAAGTTCCATCGGGTTTTTGAATTGCTTTTAACAGTTCTTCGCAAGCAATTTTAATGGCATTACCGGTCATTACTTGCGAACGACTGCCACCGGCAGGTCCGCTGTTGGGAACTTTAGAGGTGTCATTCATGACTAATTTTATTTGTTCGGGTTTAATTCCCAAGGGAAGCAAAGCCTCATGGGAAGTAGCCAGTGTCCCCATATCCGCACCTTGACCGTGATCTTCCCAACCGTTGAAAATTGTGACACCGGTTTCCGTATAATCAGCCCAAGCCTCTGAACCGTCGGGGTTATCCAGACCGGCACCGTAGACGCCGAGAGAGATGCCGACGCCGCGTTTCTTGTCGGCAGTGGATTCAGCTTCAGCCTTTTTCTTAGCTGTATCATAGAGAGGCTTAAGTTTATCCATTATCTCCACCATACTGTGTACGTCAGGCTCGCAGCCGGTAGGAGTAGTATCACCAGGTCTGTAAATGTTTTTGTAACGCAGCTCAAAGGGATCCAGCCCTAGTTTTTCCGCCAGTTCATCCATCAATACCTCGGTTGCGAACAGGCTCTGCGGAGATCCGTAACCCCGGAAAGCCGAACCCCAAGCATGATTTGTGCAGACAGTGCGGCCATTGCTGCGAATATTGGGAATCATATAACCGGCGCCAATGAATTGGCTGCCCCGCAGGGTAACCAGATCGCCAAACTCGGAATACGGACCATGATCGCAGCTCCAATCGGCTTCCATGGCAACCAGTTTACCTTCTTTAGTAGCCCCGTATTTAAGATTGATAAAGAACGGCGAACGTTTCCCTGTGTAAGTAATTTGTTGATAGTAGTCAAACTCCAGGAATACAGGTTTACCTGTAGCCAACGCAGCTACCCCTAGTAAGGCTTCTATGGTTGGGCTGAACTTATAACCAAAGGTTCCGCCAGAGGGATTTTGTACAATAACCAATTTGTCTGGCTCCAGTCCGAGCCCCGGGGCAATCATACCATGATGGAGATGAATGCCGATACTCTTGGAATGAACCACTACGCGGTCCTCATCATCAATATAGGCAAAACCAACGTCAGGCTCGATCGGCAGGTGGGGCTGGCGTCCTACATAGAAATCGTCTTGAACGACGACATCTGCTTTTTCCATCAGAGGAGCTGTTTCCTCGCCTTTAATCACCTTGGTTTCCCAATAAACGTTAGGCGTTCCGGGATGAATCTCGATAGCATCGTCTGCCATGGCTGCAGGGGCGCTCATATAGGCAGGGAGAATTTCCAACTCTACCTTAACTTTGTCAACTGCAGCTTGAGCATGCTCAGCGGTATCGGCAGCTACAATGGCGATCGCGTCACCAAATTGGAACACTTTTTCGTCGCAGAGGATCGGCCTGTCCCAACCATCCCCTTTGTTATTCGGGAAGGTGATTAAGCCGGTAATCCGGTTTTTGCCTTTAACATCTTTATGAGTGATAACTTTATATACACCAGGCATTTTTTCAGCTTCAGAGGTATCGATAGATATAATATTGGCATGTGAAACCTTAGCCTGAACCAGTTTCAACTGCAGAGTTCCGCAAGGCATTTTAACCCCTAAATCAGCGCCATAGTCACATGTACCGGTAACCTTGGCCAAAGCGGAGGGACGAATGTAATTGCTGCCCCAGATTGAGCCATTGGACGGCAGCTTTTCCCATAGATCTTCGGTCTTTATCTCGCCGCGAATCAACTTAGCTGCAGTCATAACCGCGTCAACCAAGGGCTTGTAGCCTGTACAACGGCAGGCATTTCTGTGCTTTTGGAACCAATCCCGAACCTCATCTCTCGAAGGATTATTGTTTTCCTCTAAAAGTTGTTTTGCTGAAACAATGAATCCCGGACTACAGAAACCACATTGCGCAGCGCCATGAATCATCCAAGCAAGCTGCAGGGGATGTAATTGTTCCTTGGTACCCACACCTTCGATTGTAGTAATAACGGCTTCGTCTGGGATTCTTTTCATTTTTGTAACACAGGAACGAATAACTTTCCCATTGATAATAACAGAACAAGCACCGCATTGAGCTTTGCCGCATCCGATTTTCGTTCCGGTCATGTGCAGTTGTCCCCGCAAGACGTTGGCTAGGGTCACTTCGCCATCAACAATTAGTGTTTGAGGGTTACCGTTGATAATGACATGTTTTTTGATCATCTTTTTCTCTCCTTTTCTTAATTAATCCTCGACAATCATACCTTCGTTCTACTAGTTTGAGTTAGGAATACATTTTGATTAGTTAGTTTTTGGAAAGTACACAATAAGTAAAGCAAACTTTCCCCTGTTAATTTATCAACTGACAAATCCTTCCTCCCACTCTTTTTTGGGCGAGCTAATATTGGCTTACATAAGTTTGGTTTGCATTAGTTTGATTTTGTTTGCTTTACTTGGCTTGTTTTATTGTTAGTTGCAATAAGCATGCCAATGATTCAGACAATTATAACTTTTACTTTTTCCTCCTTTTCCCACTTCAATACTCTTCCTCTTGACCACATGAATAGAATGCTGTACCATGCAAGTGGGCAGATTGATTTCCCCTCAGTATGCCCTTCAACAATGACAGATTTCTATCCCACTCCAGGCAGGTTAATCGAACACACCTTACAATATGTAATATTAATGGAGGATATCCTCATGGAAAAAATAAAAGTACAAGATTCGGTTGGTACTATTCTCATTCACGATATGACTCAGATTATCCCTGGAGTCGTTAAAGGCCCGCGATTTCGAAAAGGACACGTCATTAAGGAAGAGGATATTCCAGTTCTGCTTAGTATGGGTAAAGAGCATATTTTTGTTTGGGATCAAACCCCCGGCCTCATCCACGAAAATGAAGCTGCACAGCGCCTTGCTCGAGCTGCAGCCGGTTCCGGGTTACTCCTTGATGAACCTAAAGAAGGGAAAGTCAGCTTTACTGCCGACCATGACGGACTCCTTTATACATCCGTCGATGGTATTTTGGCATTAAATACGTTAGAAAACGTCATTCTTTCAACGCTTCACAATCACTATCCGGTTAAAAAAGGTGATATTGTAGCGGGTACCAGAGTAGTACCTCTAATGATTGACGAATCCGTGATCATTGAAGCTGAACGTATTGCCCGAACATTTACCGATCCTCTTCTGGAAGTACGACCTCTTAAGCATACGAAAGTGGGTATCGTAACCACAGGCAGCGAAGTCTTCCATGGGCGAATCCAAGATAAATTTGGCCCTGTCCTGCGTGCTAAAGTTGAAAACTGGGGATCTGAGGTTATTGCTCATGCTTTGGCCAATGATGATGTTGACTTTATCCAACGTTCCATAAGAGAACAGTTAAATCAGGGCGCAGAAATGATCTTAGTGAGCGGAGGCATGTCTGTTGATCCGGACGACGTTACCCCTACAGCCATCAAAGAAATGGGTGCAGATCTTATCACCTATGGTGCCCCTGTGTTGCCGGGAGCTATGTTCTTGCTTGCTTACATCGGAGATGTACCCATCATGGGATTACCTGGGTGCGTGATGTATTCTAAGACGACTGCCTTTGATTTAATTGCCCCCCGCTTAATGACCGGAGAACGTCTAACCCGCATGGATATCGTTAAACTAGGCAGCGGAGGGCTTTGCCTTAACTGTCCGGTCTGCATCTACCCACACTGTTCCTTTGGTAAGTAAGTATATTAAATGACAGGATTTTTAAGACAATCATCTTCGTTCTAAGAACAGGTTAACTTAAAAAAACTAAAAAACCACAGGTGAATACTGAAGATTTACCTGTGGTTAATTTTTTAGACTTATTTTTTACTATGTATTTTTGTGTAAGAACTTTTGTAAAAAGACTAATTAAGGATACAACTTAATTCAACCCAGCACCCTAATGCTCCATATTTGACCGATTGCATCAAATTATCGTTCCAAATTAGAACACTTTTCCTGTAGTATGATGGTTGTCTCAGTGAAATAGATATGATATTCTGACAATTACAAGAAGAAATATTCCATGACCAGAGAGGATGGGGAAGCGCTCTATGGACAACCATTGGAAACGTTTTATTAATGGGGAAAGCGTAGAAACTGACGTCACTCCTTCCATCTATCGTTCCTGGCAGAGAAGCTTAGAGTATCATGTAGACCATACTCTTATTTCCAATCAGGATATTCTCTCTATGCCGCGGCTTACAGAACGCCGCGAAGCTCAAGATGCCCTAATCCGAGCGGGCGAACCCGTGCTGCCGTACATTTTTGATCTGCTCGGAAGCAAAAATTACACGATACTGTTGGGGGACACTGACGGATACATTATTGAAGCCATTGGTGATGCGCCTTTTATGAGTAAGGCACAGAAGGTGAATCTAAGCCCAGGTGCCAGCTGGCGTGAAGAAACTCGCGGGACCAATGCCATCGGCACAGCACTCCGTGATAATGCCCCTATCTCAGTCTCCGGCTGGGAACACTTTGTGCGTGATAATCACTTTTTAGCCTGCTGGGCCGCCCCGATTCAAAATACCCAGGGCAACCCTATTGGGGTCTTGGATATCAGTGGGGAAGCCGGCCGCGACCGGGAGAAAATCTTAAATATCGCCATGATGGGTGCCAGCATGATCCAGAAGAACCTGCAGCTTTTTGAGCTGGAAAATCAGCTTAAATTCTACCGAGAAGGCGCCAAGCTAGCCTCTTCCCTTTTGAAGCAAGGATTTCTTACTATTGATCATAACGGTATCATCACGAACATCAACTCCTTCGGTGCCGCGCTGCTAGGGCGCAGACAAGAAGACATCATCGGCCGGCTTGCAGGGGAAATTTTCAACTCACCCAAAGGCTGGATGTTGAGCAAGCATTCTCTTAATCTGCGTTTAAAAGATTCCGCCGGAAAGGAAATTTCCTCTCACTTAGAGCGTGTCGTTGACAATGCCGGCAAACCACTAGGAGCTGTGGGGACTCTGCAATACAATAACCGCCCTCCGGTACAGACCTTATGGGTGGGAAATAGCCAGCCTTCACAACGGATTTTAGGGAAAGTTTCAAAGGTAGCTGCCAACAATTCCTCTGTTCTCATTTATGGCGAAAGCGGCACAGGTAAAGAGATTATCGCTAAATCCATCCATCAGCTTAGTCCCCGGCGGGAGGGCCCTTTTGTTGCTTTGAACTGTGCATCATTATCTCCTGCCTTAATTGAAAGTGAGCTCTTCGGCTATGTTGAGGGTGCCTTTACCGGAGCACGTCGAGGCGGGAAACCCGGCAAATTCGAATTAGCTGATCAAGGGACTATTTTCCTTGATGAAATTGGGGATATGCCTTTAAACGTTCAAGCAGCCCTCCTCAGAGTACTTCAAGAAAAGGAAGTATCCAGAATTGGTGATACAAAAACCAAAAAAATTAATGTACGGGTTATTGCCGCAACGCACAAAAACCTTAATACCCTCGTCGAGACACAACAATTCCGCTTAGATCTTTACTATCGTTTGAAGGTGGTTACCTTGGAATTGCCTCCATTACGTGAACGTTCAGAAGACATCAGAGACTTAGTTCCCCATTTTATTAGCAAAACCTGCGAATCATTTGGGGTACCGCTCTTGGGGATTGATGAAGAGGTTTACTCCTATTTATTGGCTTACACGTGGCCCGGCAATGTTCGGGAACTTGAAAACTGTATTGAAAGCATGGTGGCTTTAGCAGATGGTTCGATTCTGACAGTGGAAAACTTACCGGATGAATTTAAGCAGACCGTTTCAAAAGCTGAACCCACATCCGAACCCTTGCTTGATCAACAAACTAAACAGACCATTCTCTATGCCTTAACCCAAACCAGAGGAAAAATCGCCCCCGCCGCAAAAATATTAGGGATTGGACGAAATACGCTCTATCGTAAGATTAAAGAATTGAATATAAAATTTTAACAGGCAGAACAAAAAGCCCCTTCCAGACAAGATCTGAGAGGGGCTTAGTATTTCAAGCTCTTCCTACTGCTTTAAGCAATCCTTGAATTAAGGCCTGCGGTCGTGGCGGACAGCCTGGGACATAGACATCCACTGGAATTATATTGTCCACTCCCCCTGTACTTGCATAGCTTTTACCGCAAATTCCGCCGCTGCAGGCACAAGCACCGACTGCTAACACAAGTTTCGGTTCAGGGGTTGCCGCGAAGGTCCTCCTTACTGCTATTTCTAAGTTTCTGGTTACCGGCCCGCTAACCATCAGCACATCAGCATGACGAGGTGACGCTACAAAATCAAATCCTAACCGTTGTATATCATAAATAGGACCGGTAAGCGTGGTCATTTCCCAGTCACAAGCATTACACGACCCGGAATCGAGGTGTCGTATGTGTACAGAATGTTTAAAAGCGGGAGTAGGCGGAACTTGTCTAGCACTTTCCGCTAATTCATATTGATTCCCTTGGACGATCGCCCCCTGACAAACCTCCACACAGTATCCGCAAAAAATACATTTTTTAGGATCTACCCGCCAATATAATTGTCCACTTTGCAATGATATGGCTTTAGTAGGACATACTGCCTCACATTTGCCGCATTGGAGGCAATTTTGCTCCAGCCACTCGGGTAATCCTTGAAAACTTAACCCCGGAACCTCCTTATGCTCGGGATATTCTGTCGTTACAATGCCTGTTTTTAAACTCTTACGAAAAAGTTCGAGCATCATAAACCTCCTTGTACACCATATAGAAATTGTTTATCTGTCCAAACACGAATAACACAGCTCAAAGCTCTTGTTGATTACAGGAAAATCAGGAATGATATTACCAGGCACAGTCGTGGGAACAACAGGCCAATTAACATAGGATGCCGAACGTACCATATACCGGTAAATCTTTTTATCCTCATCAATCATGACAAAATGCACATTTTCTCCTCGTGCGGATTCTGTCATCCCTATAGCATATTGGTAAGGTGTCATCTCTCCTAAAGGTTTAGTTAATGCTCCTATGGGCATTGAAGCTAATACTTGTCTAATAATATTAAGCGATTCGAAGGTTTCATCAATGCGCACTTTAATCCTGGCTAAAACATCACCTTGATCGTAAACGGGCACCTTAAACGAAACTCGATCGTAAGCAGCATAAGGATGATCACGCCGCAGATCCCGGTTTACACCGGCAGCCCTCGCAGCAGGACCGACTGCGTGGAAATCGACGGCAGTCTGCTTTAATAGAACACCGGTGGTTTCAACCCTATCCAAATACGAATTTGTATTAAGTAGAATCTCCACCAATTCTCTAAATTCTTGTTCTAACTTTTCTAGGGCAACTACTATACGTTGACTGTCTAAGCCTGAAATATCCCGTCGAACTCCTCCCGGGATATTTATCCCCCTGAGAAACCTACTTCCAAAAACTTCTTCGTTGAGTCTCATGAGATCTTCCTTCAGCCGAGCTCCATGCATGGTTCCAAAGGCGAACCC
Organism: Desulfosporosinus orientis DSM 765; assembly: GCF_000235605.1. Lineage (GTDB taxonomy): Bacteria > Bacillota > Desulfitobacteriia > Desulfitobacteriales > Desulfitobacteriaceae > Desulfosporosinus > Desulfosporosinus orientis. The sequence continues at coordinate 1,308,668 of NC_016584.1, read as the reverse complement.
TACGCCTGCACAAATGTTACCTACATCCCCGACGTGATTATACAAACGTTCAAGTTCTAAAGCTATTGTTCTAATAGACTGTACTCTTGGAGAGACTTCTGCAGCGGAGATCTTCTCTAAAGCCTGACAATAGGCTGTTGCATGCGAAAATGAACATGCCCCGCAGATTCGTTCCACGATTGGTAACGTTTCCAAAGGGGTCTTGCCTTCCACAAGCTTCTCTAATCCTCTGTGAGTATAGAACAATCGGGCTTCCAAATTTATTACTGTATCACCTACTGCACTAAACCTAAAATGTCCCGGTTCAATGATTCCCGCATGAATGGGTCCGACAGGGACTTGCATAACCCCTTCACCCTCTACTTTATCACATGAAAACTCAGCCCCGGTTCTTGGAACGACTGAATTTGCATCAAAATCCTTGCGCAGCGGAAATAAACCCTCCGGCCAGTCCTCATGTACAGCCAAACATCGTTTGTCCGGGTGTCCCACAGGATCTAAGCCAAAAAGGTCTTTGATTTCTCGTTCATACCAATGGGCTGCCGGGACTCGATTGGTTATCGAAGGAAATGACGGTTCAGCCTCAGTTACAGGGAAAGTGACGATGATTAAATAGTTTTCGTGGTCATTAGCGAAGGTGTAAAACAAACGAAAATATCCATGAATACCCCTCTCATCCGTCGCTGTGATTTGAATCAAAGGAAAATCCCATTCCTCAAATCGTTCAGCGAGGATAAGAATATCTCCTTTATTAATTTCCAGATGAAGTTCATTTACATGGGCCTTGGAAATGACCACCCTTTCTTTCAAATAATCAGAAATAAGGGCAACGACCCTATCTTGCCTTATCATTAACGACTTCCTCCTATTAACACGGTGGTTACTTGCTGAAGAATGTTTTGTATGAAATCTGGAATATAGACACCCATAATTACAACAGGTATCAATGAGATGAAAATAATCGTTATGCTAAAATTCCAGTGTTCTCCTGACTTAACACGGCTTGGCGGAGTTCCCAAAGCAATCTTGCTCATAGCATATATAACACCTGTAAAAATTAAGGTGATCAAGATGAGGATCAGACTTGAGGCAAGAAAGCTTCCCTGAGAAAAACCTGAACTAAGAATTAGAAATTCGCTTGTGAAGATACTAAACGGCGGCGCTCCTGCGATTGCTAATCCCGAGATCAATAAAGCCGTACAAGTTATAGGCATGGTTTTAAATAATCCTTTAATCCTATTGATTCTTTTCGTCCGATAATGTTGAGTCACACTGCCGACAATGAAAAAGAGCGAGGATTTCGCCAGAGCATGATTGATCATATGCAGGAAAGCTCCATACAAAGCAAATTTAGTACCTAAGCCCACTGCGGCAGCTATAATCCCCATGTGCTCTATACTTGAATACGCCAGCAGCCTCTTAATGTCACGCTGAACAAGAATGAATGGCAAAGCAACTGCAATGGACAAAACACCAAAAATTAAAATTAGATTATCTGAGAACTGAGGTCCCAAGGATTCGGCCACTACCAAGTGAAACCGAATGATGCTATAAAAGGCACAATTCAGTAATACTCCTGAAAGCATGGCGCTAATGGGAGAAGGAGCCTGGCTATGAGCGTCTGGCAGCCAAGTATGCATAGGCGCCAGTCCTACTTTTGTACCATACCCGACTAAGGCAAAAATAAAAGCAAGCTTAATCAACATGGGATCAAGCTGATCTGCAACTCTTCTCAAAGTCTGCCAATCTAAAGAACCATTTTCACCGGTAACAGAAACGGCAGCATAGTGCAAAAGAACTGTACCAAGCAAAGCAAAAACAATTCCAACGGTACAGATGATAATATATTTCCAGGCAGCTTCTAAAGAAGTAGTTTTGTTATAGAAGCCAACCAGTAAAGCCGTAGCAAGAGTCGTACCCTCTACTGCAACCCACATAATGCCCATATTTGCGGAAACCAGTACAAGAAGCATAGTGAACATAAAGATATAAAACCAGAAATAATACCAATTTAAACGGCTCTCTAAAACCTCTTCCTCTCTAATATCATGGGAAAGATAACCTATCGAATATAATGCAGCCAGTAGCCCAATGATGCCGACAAGGCTAAGGATTAAAGCAGACAGTGGATCAATAAAAATAAACTGTCCCCAAACTACATTAGAGCCCTTGAAGACTTGTCGTGCTATAAGCAGGACTGTAATGAGGATCGCTGCTGATCCTCCCACACTAATGGTCCCTAACATTCTTCGGCCTGAAACCATCAAGCTTAACAGCGCTATTACTATTGGCAGAGCAAGTAAAATTAACGGCATATAATCATCCCCGTAAATTTCTTAAATTTCTTGTGTCAACCGTGTCAAAGCTCTGATTAATTCGGAACACTAATACTCCCATTATCAAAACTCCTACCAGGATATCCATAAATATTCCCAGCTCGATTACTAATGGCATACCATTCGTTGTACCTAACCCAGCCAAAAAAATCCCATTTTCCATGACCACTAACCCTACGACTTGCATAATAGGAAATTTGCGATTAATCATGAGGAATAAACCAATGAGCATTAATGAGATAGCTGCAGGCAGTGCTTCATGAATAAGACCTGAACCTTCTCCAATGACTTGTCCAGTTGCCAAATAGGATATAAAAATCAAACACACATCCAACATCAAGGTCATTTTCATATTTAGAAAGGCTTCAACCTCTCTGTTTGTTGACACTCTATTAACAGCCTTATTTAAAACATAAGGAATGATCCCCGCTTTAACAACTAGAGTTAACAACGCAGCAATATACATTTCTCGAATTCCAGTCGCCCAACCAAGCACGGTACATAAAGCAACAAGAAATAGGCCCTGCAATACAACAGCCATAATAACTGAATTAAAACGGCTAACCACAATCATTAAAAATACCGTCCCTAAAATCAGGGTTATTAAGAAATTCACTAGGCTCTGATAACTTTGCATCCCCATCCTAAATTACCCCCTGAACACAAACTTAGAAACAAGTCCTATTAAACCAATTAAAAATGATCCTAAAAGCAAATCCGGCACCTTAAATAACCTGGTTTTGGCAAAGGAGGTTTCCACGACAGCCATGATAACCCCTAATACAATTAATTTTAGAACTAACATTAGGGTACTTAAAACCAACTCACTTACACCCGCCGAAACAGGGGCTATTCCCCAGGGAAAAAAGAGATTTGCCAAAAGGGTGAAAATCAGCACTTGTTTTATAGATACAGCCACAGAGAACAGTGCCAAATTCTTTCCTGAGTATTCTAACAGCATTCCTTCGTGAATCATGGTTAGCTCTAAATGGGTATCCGGATTATCGACGGGAATTCGTCCCGTTTCAGCTATAGCCACTACAAATAAGGCCACAAAAGACATCAAATGGGCGAGAGTCAAGGTCCCCTCACCTCCATGAATAACACTTTGTACAATGCCTGAAAGATTTGTCGTTCCCGCAGAAACCGCCATCGTAAAGAGGGGCAGCATTAACGCAGGTTCTGCGATCGCTGATACAGCCATTTCCCTGCTGCTGCCCATTCCGCCAAAAGCGCTCCCTGCATCTAATCCTGCTAGGGCTAAGAAAAACCGAGCAAGGGCAAAAAGATAAACCACAAGAATAAGATCCCCAGTAAACATCAATAAACTATTTGTTGAAATGGCTGGTATTACTGCAGATACTGCTAACATCGAAGAAAGATAGATAAAAGGTGTTACTTTAAAAATCCATGATGCATGTTGGGAGACAACGGATTGTTTTTGCATATATTTATATAGGTCATAATATGGTTGAAGAATGCCCGGTCCCTTTCTTGTTTGGAAAAAAGCCTTCGTTTTCTTGATTATTCCTGTGATCAGCGGAGCTAATAACACAATTAAGAGCATTTGATAAGCTCCAATAGCTGCTTCTTGAAACATAAAGTCCCCTCCGTTCACGCAAAAATCAGCAAAACAACTAATGTTACAAAGATATAACCTAAATAAAGTTGAATGCTGCCCGACTGTAATACGGTGATTCTATCCGCTAACATAATAAAAACCTTGTGCAGGGGCCTGTAAAGATTATCTTCAAAGAAAGGTTTTATATCCCCTTCATAAACAATATGACTTGTAAAATAGGGTTTTAGAACATACTCTTTCTTGATTTTTCTCGACGGCTGAAATATAGCTCGGAACATAATTCGAATAGGCTTTGAGAAGGAAGTAGCCGTGTATTCCATTTTTGAGGTTTGAGTTACTCCACAGTTCCAGGTTTCATCAACATGGACTTCGCCATACTTGCCATATTTTTTAACAAATATTGAAATCAAAAAAACACTGAACCCTAAAACTGCCAGAACCATCAGCGGAGACACTGAAGCAACAGCAACATCCACTTTCTGTCCAATGATTGGAGTAAGATTCAGCCAGCGATAACCGCCTAGAAGCGGGGTCGTTTCAACCCCTATGAGACCGGCAGTAACAGGGCTTAGTAAATCTATGGCTATAAAAGGGATAACACCAAAGATTAAACAACATATAACCAATAATCCCATACCCACCAGCATTGTCTTTGGTGCTTCCTTTGCTTTTTCTGCCGCACTGCTGCGCGGCAGGGCAAGAAACATGGTTCCAAAGGCTTTAACAAAGCAGGCGGCGGCCAAAGCCCCGGTTAAGGCCAGGGAAGCTGCAAATACTGGTCCCATGATATTCATGGTTACACCAAGTTTTGCAGAACCCAACGCTAATAGAGCTTGATAAGTTAACCACTCACTAGCAAACCCATTGAAAGGCGGGATAGCCGAAATAGAAATTGAGCCAATTAGAAAAAAGAATCCCGTCCAGGGCATTCTTTTTAATAGTCCTCCCATCTCCTCGATGTTTCTGGTATGTGTCGCATGATGAACTGCCCCTGCTCCCAAGAAAAGTAATCCTTTAAAAACAGCATGATTCAAGGTGTGAAATAATCCCGCTGTTAGGCCTATCAGAGCAAGATCATTGTAGCCATAACCCAAAAGAATAAGTGCAGCACCAATGCCCATGAGAATTATGCCAATATTCTCAACACTATGATAAGCCAGTAAACGTTTGATATCGTGTTCCATTAAGGCATACATAACACCTAACAATGCTGAGACAGCCCCAATAACAAGGATTAACCCCCCCCACCATACCGGACCAACACCTAATATTCCGAAGGCAATTCTTATAAATCCATATATGGCCGTTTTCAGCATTACTCCGGACATTATGGCCGAAACATTGCTAGGCGCAGCAGGATGAGCCTTAGGTAACCATATATGTAAGGGTATGATTCCAGCCTTAGTCCCAAACCCAATCGTGACTAAAATAAATATTAGGTTTTTAATACTTGGTGATAGATCTTTTGCTAAAGAAGAGTATTGCCCAAAACTATAACTCCCCGTTTCTTTATATAGGAGTAAAAAAGCAATGATAATAAAAGCAGTGCCGATATGGGTCATTACGATATAAATAAAACCTGCGCTGCGTACCCGAGAATCCTGATGTTCAAATACCACAAGAAAATAGGATACCATCGACATTATCTCCCAGAAAAATAGGAACATAAATATATTGCCGCTGGAAACCAGAGCTAACATCGAGAAAATAAAAAGATTATAGAACAGCCCTAGAACTCCTAAATTTTTTTTACCAATGTAGCCGCTGGTATAGCCATAGGAAAAAATTGAGACAGAAAGACTGAGGACCGAGAAAACTGTAATAAAAAATGCTGATAAAGAATCGATTCTGAACTGAAGATTAAGATTAGTCCCTAGTATTGTCCAGGGCAAGGCCATTTCTAAGGAGCGTTTAGATAGCAAGAGTATCGGACCTAAAAGCAATCCGGAGAGACTTGCAATGTTGGCAAATGAAAATCCCACCAAAATGCTTAAGCGGGATTTCCGTTGTAAAGCAAAAGATAGCAGGGCCCCAAATATCAGTGATCCTAACATAACTTGAAATAACAACTCATCAAAAACCGGCATTTCTATCCTCCCTTCCAAATTTAAAGCAACTTAGAGAATAATTATTCAGATAAACGCAGAATTAATCATATGCAACAAATTCTTAAATATCAATCTTCAAAAACAGCCTTAGTTGCCCCAAATCCATTCTATTTTGTCAAAATTGTACATTAGCAAACTAATTTCCTAGGATATTAACACAAACATAGGGATCTCATACAAACAAAAAATAGCAGATTAAAATCTGCTATTTCAATCCTAATTTATGTTATTTGTCAGAAAGCAACACATCCATGGATTTAGTCAACTTGTAACCCGTAATTTCCGCAAAGAGCAGCTAATCCACCAGAGAAACCACTGCCTACGGCATTGAACTTCCATTCTCCTTGGTGACGATATAACTCGCAGACAACCAAAGCTGTCTCAACGGAGAAATCTTCGCCTAAATCATAGCGCAAAACTTCTTGTCCGTTGGTTTCATTGACAACTCGAACAAAGGAATTGGATACTTGTCCAAAGTTCTGGGATCTTTGTACTGCTTCATGAATAGTTACGGTAAAGGCAAGCTTTTCAACATGGGCAGGTATCTGGGCTAAATCCACGATAATTTGTTCGTCATCCCCATCGCCTGCTCCGGTTAGGTTATCTCCCGTATGGGTAACCGCTCCATTGCCGCCGACAAGGTTATTGTAATAAATAAAGTCTTCAATCCCCCCGGCCCTGCCGTTTTTATCGAGTAAGAACACTGAGGCATCTAAGTCAAAATCTGATCCGCCAGAATATTTGTTGGTATCCCAGCCTAATCCGACGATAATCTTGGTTAAACCAGGGTTCCCTTTGGTTAAGTCAATCTTTTGTCCTTTTTGCAGGCTAATACCCACTTCGAACACCACCTTATTCTTATTAAGTATAGATCGCAGCTATAATAAGCCAGAAGCAAAACACTATGAATACTTCATCTGATCCCTGGTTTCTGAGTTCTGACCTCTGTTATTATACGTCTAGGCCAAAATCTCTGCAAAGACCGGCTAAGCCGTTTTGGTAACCGCTGCCGATGGCGTTAAACTTCCATTCATTATTATTGCGATAGAGTTCTCCTACAACAATAGCCGTCTCAATAGAGAAATCCTCACCGAGATCGTAGCGAATCAATTCTTCCCCTGAAGCTTCGTTAACAACGCGAACATAGGAGTTAGAAACTTGACCAAAGTTCTGATTGCGTTCTTGAGCCTCATGAATGGTTATTGTGAAGGTGATTTTGGAAACATTGCTGGAAACCAGTGCCAGGTCAACTTTAATTTGTTCGTCATCCCCTTCACCGGCTCCGGTACGATTATCCCCAGTATGAATAACTGATCCGTCAGGACTCTTGGGATTATTAAAGAAGACAAAGTTTTTTTCATCCGTTACTTTCCCCTCAGAATTAAGCATGAAAACTGAAGAGTCTAAATCAAAATCTTTCCCGCCATCATACTTGTTGACATCCCAACCCAGACCAACAATGAGTTTAGTAAGCCCCGGATTTGATTTGGTAAGATCGACTTTTTGACCTTTTTGTAAACTAATTGCCATGGTAAGATCCCCCTTTAAATTTATTGATAGCGACGGATGAGTTCACTCAAGGATGCATCATTGGTTCCTTGACCAATTGCAGCGAATTTCCATTCATTGTTGTGACGATAAACCTCGGCAACCACTAAGCTCGTTTTACCGGCGTAACTTTCCGTCAAGTTGTAGCGGCAGAACTCTTGTCCATTGACGGGATTAATAACTCTGATAAAGGCATTGGCAATCATACCAAAGTCTTGCCGGCGTTTTACGCAATCATAAATATTGACAACAAAAACAATTTTTTGAACACTGCCGGGAACACTTCCTAAATCCACATGAATTTGTTCATCGTCTCCATCACCGGCACCGGTGAGATTATCCCCACTGTGCTTAACGCTTTTGTCTCCGCTTTGCAAATTGCCAAAGTAGACCAAGCGATCCTTGGCAGTAAGCTTATCTTGGGCATCAAGTAAAATTGCCGAGGCATCACAGTCAATGGGAGCACTTCCCCCGCCTCCGCCAAACAATCCTCCGAAAATACCCCCGGATTTTGATTTTGAGGCTTCATCCCAACCTAAACCAACCAAAATTTTTGTTAAACCAGGATTACCTTTGGTTAAATCAATCTTCTGCCCTTTTTGCAAATTAATACCCACTTCGAGTCCCCCTTTTTGTACTAATCAGAAAGTATAACTTTTCGTTGCATACTGCAAGATAGCTAATATGTGCGAAGACAATGCCTTCGTCTGAAGCATAAGTGCAACTATGGCGGCCGCCTGCGCCTGAAAGGCTGCAAGAAGTCATATTCGTGCAAAGACAGTGTCTTTGGGCACCAGCCAAGTTTTCTAAATATACAAGGTATTTATCATCATTATTTTCACATGATATATAACACAATTATAGGTACTTGTATCTTAACACAGGAAAGCTTTGGAGAAAAAGCCAAAATGTATTTTTTTCACATAACTTTCACATCTGCAGGCTAATGAAAAAATTTTCCTTCTCCTTAATCAACCAATGTTTTCCATTATATATTGTACAAATGACCATGGTTTTATTCCAAGTCTTATGATATTAAGCTTGTTACGTAATCTAATATTTCTTCTCCAGCTCGGATTCCATTTTTCTGAGTAAAGCGAATCCTCTCCAGTCCAGCGGCATTCTGCAAATTTAGAGAATATAATTCTCCATGAGCAGGAGCAACAGGGAAATCCGCATCTTTTAGCATATCTAAGTCCAGCAAAGAATCTCCGGCAGCAGCGACATAATCCATGCCTTCCTTTGCTTTGATATATTGAACAGCCGCCTTTTTGCTGACATTTTGGGGAACTAAATATAGTTTTCTGCCTTGAATGGATAACTCCCAGTTATTATCCTTCGCCCAAAGTTTAAAGGCTGCTAACTCGGCCAGGGGAATTCTTTCACGTTCAATAATACAATAATAGAACAAATCATCCGCCATTTTCCCTGAATCGGGGTGTACCCAGGATGGATGTCTAAGCTCTTCGAACTTAGCGATTAAATCCTCAGCCTCCAGACAATGTCGTCTTGCCTCCCACACCGTCTGCCTCCATTCCTGATCTTCACTGCCGCGATAAAAGATTTTGCCGCCATTGCTTGTTATGGCATAGTCAAAGGCAATACCATGGTTAAGAAAATCAACGCGCTCATATTGGAGCTTCGTTCGAGTGGTTACCGGCACGAAAAGCAATTCGCCGGAGAGCTTCTGTAATTTACGAATGGATTCTTGAGTTATATAAGAAATATAACGATCTTCGTACCATTCAATAGGACTTATGGAGTCTCCAACAGGATGGTTTTTAATGAAGGACCGGTATGAATAAATCAGAGTTTGATCGAGATCACTGGCAAAAATCAATCTTTTCATCATGATACCTGTTTGACAATACCGCAGCAGGAATAAGTAAGATCGGGATATTCCTCAATGGGAACTCCTTTATCCTCACACAACAGCATAATATGTTTCAGGTTTGGGTTGCCAATGCTGTCCACCAACACCCTGTCCGGCAAACGTCTTAACAGGACACGGGTAGTTTCTCCGATACCGGGTTTAATAAAATTAATATCGTTTATCCCATACTGTTCTTTAATTCTAGTAAGCGATTTTAGACCTTGCCAAGTAACCTCCCTTTTATCCGGAAGTTCCTGACCCTTTCTGCTTTTAGGATTAAGAATTTGAAACTCCTTAGCAATAGTATCAACAAATAAGTTGGATACCTCATTAGGGAGAAGTTCCTGATAAAACCTAGCCCCGTGAAAGTCTTGGTCTCCAATCAAATCTTTGCGAAAAACGGTACGGCTTACCAAGCCGGATACCGTAGAATTCAAACACGCACTTGGAATTAAAAAGTCTTCTCTTGTGCCAAATGTTTTTACACAATGGCCTGGATCGGCAAGGACCGCTAAATCATCGTCCAATTCATACTCATACTTAGCTTTAAAATCCCGACAAGCTTGACTCAAGACCATAGTTATGGCCCCTTTGCCCGTCCAGCCATCAATAAACTGGATTTTGGCCTCCGGATGGTTTTGCAGAATATAGATCAAGGCATTTTCATCAATGCCCCGCCCTCGAATAATGGAAATGCTGTAGTGAGGTAAATTCAAATTATGCTTTTCCTGGAAGTAACGTTTTATGAGGATTCCAATAGGAGTCCCTGCCCGGGCCAAAGAGACAAGCACCATCTTGGAACTGTTCTTCTCTAAAATTTCCTCGGCTACGATTCCAACAGCTTGGGCGACTTTTTGAGAACTCTCGGCAAGGGTCCGGTGAAATAAATCCAAATATTCCTGAGTAGGTTCATATTCGACAGGCAGCATTTCAGAATAATGACCGCCGGACTGGATCCTTTGCTCACGAGTTTTCAGGTCAGTTTCTTTAATCAAGCCGTTAAGGCTTTTCAGTAAAAAGATCACATCCTTGGGACTGTAGCATCCCATGGGAGCCGGATCAGGGATAGAATGTCTGAAGAGCTTGTTGTTCACCTGCGGTCACCTCTTTTCTGTCTTCCGGGATACGGGAGAAGCTATTACTAAGCTTAAACGGGGAATACCCAGTTGGGAAAACACTCTTAACATTGGCTGCAGCCTTTCAAGAGAAACTTCCCTTTCCAGAAACACATACAGTTCATCATAGTAGTTAAGAGGAATGTTATAGACATAATAAGAAATACCCTCATCATCAGGACAAGGAAAAGTAAAGGCATTTTGAATCCCATAACCTGGTTTAGGGAAAGGATAGATTGGGCTTCTCGTCGTCGCATGATAGCTTATCCCCTCTCCCATAAAGGCGGAAATCAGCATGGGGAAATACATGAACTCACCGGTCCCCAGGCAAAGAGTTTTGCCGCCGGCTCTATGGGGTTTCAGATTTTCTCCGATTTCTCTGGCTAAAGGCAGCGTATCTTGATCTTCCCGGCTGGACAGCCCAAATCTTCCCGTCACTTTTAAATAGGGTGAAGCACTTTCCTGTCCATTTACATCCACGGAAAAAACTGACACAACCTCTTGCAAATTTAGCAATTGCTCTTCAACTATAACCTGGAAACTCTCCCTATTCTCCGTATCAGTTGTCAGGTTTTGCGGGGATTGTTCATGATAGGAGGAACCGCTGACATCAATCTCTCCTTCTAAAAGAGAAAGAGTCCTAATCTTAAGGCAAAGAAGTTCCTCCATTTTCCTGAAATTCCCCCGGTTATCTTTGGTTCTCCAATCTAAAAGGGATAAGACGACATAATCCTTGATGGCATATTGTTCATGAATAGCTCTAATAATATTGAGAGCCGTATTACCAGTTGTTATCTCGTCATCTATGAGTACAACGGTTTTTGAGGTTTTCAGTAGTTCCGGATTCTCTGGGTAGCACAAATGATTGACTGCATGAGAATGAACCTCATTAAAATCAAGAGCTGGCTGCAGCATAGGGATCTTGTCACGGGTCGTATGCAGGTAATGAGCATTATCAAACAGACTGAATACAGCATGTCCCAACCCGGTTGCCGTTTCGGCGAAGCCAATAAATAATGTTTCCCGGGGCAAAACAAAGCGTGGCTGAGAAATGACCCTGGCATAGACTTCTTTAGTCTGTTCATTCTTCTTAACTGCCTCAACAACGGCCTGAACATCGACTTGATGTACCCCATGGATTTTCTCGATAAAATGTGCTCCTAAATTTATCCCTGCCAGCAAAGGGACATAGGGGTTAACCGGTACATGTTTGCCCAAAACCTTGCTGACAAACAAAAAACCGCGTTTCTTATTCCTCCTGGCAGCTAACGAATAAAGAGTCTGAGGGTCGTAATTAAAGGGATTGCCTGTCAGAGCCACCAACACCCTTTGACCTTCAACGTCATAAGTATAAGTCTTCGGTAAGCAAACTGATGAAATTGTGTTGTTCATGAAACACTCCATAATTTCTTGCTCTCAACAAGATTTTTTGTGCCCATTGATAATGCGGCTTAATCTCATTCATTTTATTAGTATAATGGCTTCTCGTAACCCCTTGCAAGCCATTGCTGTTTTCTATGATACTCAAGGCATCCAAATACTCTTCATGACCGACAATATAAAGGGCTTGAACAGGTATGATATGACTGGGATGGATAATGGTTTTGCCAAAAATACCATTTTCCTTGTCGAGAATGACTTCCCGGATGAGACCATCGATGTATTTATTTAAAAGCTGGCTTCTTATCTTCGTTCGATTATGGCCGTGGATATCATGAAATTGTTCAAAAGGACTTTTGCGAAGCTGAGGTTTTAGGACTCTTCCCCCGTTTGAGAAGTACTCCCAAACAGGACCGGAAACGACGTAGTCGTTCTCAATTCGCCCGAAAATATTAATGATATCGGCAATGCAATCGCGAATGACGGTTATATCATAAATCGTCACATCAGGGCCGCGGCGAATTCCATAATAACCGGAAAAGTCCGTGGCTCCAATACGAACATTTAAGACTAAATTATGATACCTGTCTAAGAGGTGCTTAATTCCCATTAATTCGTGGATGCGGGATTCCCGGTAAATTGTCTGAGAACTTTCGATAATAGGCATTCCGTAAAAAAAGCCACTCAATCCATTAAGACTCTTAATAGCCTCAAAATATGCATAACTTTCCGAAGTAAATTTCGGAAAGACAAACCCTGTAATTATCCTGGAGCTGTCACCCATTCTCTCAATCAGCCTTATAATCTGTTCGGGTGCGCGAACTCTAATGAAAATTAGCGGCAGATCAGCCGACTCAAGCTCCTGGTTATTTAACGCCCTGTCTATTTCTTTAACTTGCTTAGTAAGATTCTCCTCGGCCCAAGGGACTTCCTTATCTCCAATAGAATCTTCCAGACAAAACACTGTTGAGGCTAATCCCCAGTACTTCTTGGAAATGATATCCTGGGCAATGGTTTCTCTTGTTCCCGGCATATAGAGCATAGCACCTAAGGCATGGGCAAGTACTTCTCTAGGGGTATCTTTATCAAAAAACTCGGGGGCTTTAAAGAAAGTGGTATCCATACCCTCTTTCGTCAAATAATTAAAATGTCTCACTTAATCGTACCAGCCAAAGCTGTACTTCCTCCTTCCTTCAATAGGGTTAACAGCTTATCCATAACTTAAGTTTACTACTAATTGTTTCCTTTTTGGTGAACAATTAGTGAAAATAGTGTTAAATCTTAATTAAAACTCTTTAATATAAGCAATAAAGAAAAAGAAAGAAACCCGATTAAACAGCTTTGGTTAATGCGGGTTTCTTCCATCTGCAAGTTAAAATGTAAACCTTAGAACGTAAAGACTTTGGCTTCCGCTGCTAAATCAATAAGGTGTCCCGCTGTGGATAATTTGGCCCCTTCAATAAACTCATCTTCCCCAAACATCCTGTAACGGGCGCAAGGGGTACAAATATAAAACGGCACTTTCTGCCCAACTAAATAATCAATATAGGATTTAGCATCATCTCCCGTAGGGGCTTTGACATTATCGGCCAGCCCTAAAACCCCATAAACAACTGCATCATCCACTAAGAAAATACTAACCTCATGACCTTTTTCTTTGGCCACCTTCGCAAGTTGAAATCCCCGGGTTGCCCGAACCGGATCCTCAAGTCCGCGGCTGAATACAAATAAGAATTTTTCCACCATAATTCCCTCCTCAAATCATAAACGGATTGAGCATATGCCCAAAACTTTTATTATAGTTTCTTCTCCATAAATTGTCACTTTCCTTTACATAGTAAAAAATTATTTTTATCAATAGATTGAAGAAGATTTTTGATTTAAAAACTAGAAATATCTTTATCCTGAGCAAGCTATCATATATAATGCCAATATATCAATCGAAATGGGATAAATCCGGCAAAACCCAGAACAGGATACTGAAATGTTATCTAGAACAAAAAATGAAAATACAATAAAAGTTATCCTATAACAAGCCTTGCATATGGCATATAATGTTTCTGTGACAATAGTTAAATAGGAGGCTTGAAAAGGAGAGGGGTAAACCATTGGGCTATGTATCCACAGCAAAAAAATCCACCACTCCTTCGGGGGGCTGGTCCGAGCTCTGGAAACAAGAAGATTATTGGGCGATGTGGCTGGGTTTAACGATTGTACTGCTGGCTATCTTGTTTTGGAGTACCGGCAATACTTTCATGAATTGGATTGTACTAAAGATACCGAATTATAGCGATTATCGAACAGCTGTTAATTTTATTTACGATCATAAAAACACTCTCTCAGCACTCTATCTATTTCTGCTGGTTTTATGTTCAATAGCTATTAAAGCCCTCACCGGAGAAGTCAAACGCTTTGTAGCAGGGTTTACGTTCCTGTTTTTGTTAAGCATCCTGGTTTCAATTTTGGGTTCTTGGGATGTTATGAAACGCTATAATGTTGAGACCCCACTTCTGGCTCTCTTAGTAGGACTGTTAATCAGCAACTTTTTAAGAATTCCCTATTGGCTGAGTACGGCACTGCAAACTCAATTTTATGTAAAGTTTGGCATTGTTTTAATGGGTGCTTCTTTACCTTTTACGCTAATTGTCCAAGCCGGTTCCACGGCCTTCGCCCAAGCAACCATTATCGCTGTAGCAACCTTTCTCACTATTTATTGGACGGGCACGCGGGTTTTTGCTCTGGATAAGCGGTTCGCAGCAACATTGGCTGCCGGAGGTTCCATCTGCGGGGTCTCGGCATCCATCGCCATCGGCGGTACCGTTAAAGCTGAAAAGCAGCATGTGTCTATTGCCATCTCCCTGGTTATTCTTTGTTCCATAATTATGATTTTCGTTCTTCCTTTTGCAATTAAGGCCTTAAACATACTTCCCGGGCCGGCGGGGGCATGGATTGGTACAGCTGAATTTGCAGATGCTCCGGGAATGGCTGCGGCAGCTGCTATTAATGAACAAGCCATTAAAACCTTTACTCTTATGAAGGTCGTCGGCAGGGACATGTTCATTGGAATCTGGTGCTTTATCATGGCTCTTACATCTATTACCCGCTGGGAAAAACGATATTCCGGCACTAACCCTAATGCCCTGGATATTTGGTTTCGCTTTCCAAAATTTGTTTTAGGGTTTATTATAGCCTCTATAATTATTACTTTTTTAGCAGCCTCAGCAAATACCGTCACCTCTAAAGCTATTGACATTAATATCATTAACCCAATTATTGAATTAAGGAACTGGGCCTTTATTCTTACCTTTCTTTCAATTGGTCTATCCAGCCGCTTAAAAGAACTTGCTTCAGTTGGTTGGAAACCTTTTGCTGCTTTTACTGCCGGAGTTCTGGTCAATATTCCTCTTGGTTACCTATTGTCTGTGGTAATTATGGGCAACTATTGGACAACTATCAAGTAAGCTTTAAATCTTGAGGCTAGTTTATGATGTAAGGAGAAAAAAAGTATGCACCCGGATAATGAAACTTGTGTACAAAGAGCTCGATTTTTTTTCTATTTTTATGAGAAAACTTGGGAGCCTGGAGAAGTCTCCCCTTTTGAAACCATTCTAAAAGTTAAGAAGATAAGCCCTCAAGCTGTCCGCAATCTAAAGGAATTCTTGTCTTCGAGATTAGAGCGAATCGCAGTAATGATGGATTTGCTGACTGAAGCCCATGATGATTGGGCAATGACGGGTAAAAAGGATTATATTCTTATGGAAACAGAAACCTACGATTTCAACCATGCGATCAAGCTCCTAAAAGACCATGGATTTACCGACAACGAATTCGTTCTAAAAGTTGAATATACCCGTAAATGGGGAGTCCTTTAGATTCTTTTGCATTTGTGTACCAAGGGTCCTTCCACTTCATACCAGTGGAGGACCCTTGGTTTTTTTATGACATTTTGGCATGACAATTTGGCACAGTGACAAATTGTCATGACTTATTGGAAAGTCTCAGGCCCCCCTAATAAGCCATAAAGCCTCTATTTACACTAGTACTCACAAGAACAAACCTTTGGCATAGTTATTGCTTATAAATCAATTTAAGAATTCTAATAATAGACTGAAATACTCAGCAAAGGAGATGAAACGCATGTTTAATTCATCAAGTTGAACCCAATCTTTGGCAGAATCGCTTAAAACTACTTATGGAGGTTATCAATATGGCACAAGTTGAAACAAGTAAACCAACCTCTCCGTCCAGCGGTTGGTCTGATCTTTGGAAAAAAGAAGACTATTGGGCAGTTTGGCTCGGCTTAGGGGTAGTCATAGCCGCCATCATACTTTGGACTTCGGGCAGCAGCTTTATGAAGTGGGTAGCCATTAGTGTGCCTGGTTACACGGAATTTGGCAAAGCAACCAGTTATATAAGCACTCATGTCAGTGGAATTATCGGTCTGTACCTGCTATTTCTTATTCTGTTTTCCTTTGCCGTTAAGGTCCTCGGTCATAAACTAAGCCAGTTTATACCCGGATTTACTGTCTTATATATTATGAGTGTTCTGGTCACCATCGTGGGTTCTTGGGATATCATGAAAAAATATAATCTGGAAGCTCCTCTTCTTGCTCTGGCAGTCGGACTGATTATCGGCAACTTTGTTAAGCTTCCTAAGTTTATGGATGCCTCTTTGCGGACTGAGTTCTTTGTTAAAACCGGTATCGTACTCATGGGAGCGACACTTCCCTTTACTTTAATCATGCAATCCGGCCCCGTCGCCTTTCTTCAAGCAACCATTATTGCTGTTACTACCTACCTCACAATTTATTGGGCCGGTACCCGTCTCTTTGGCTTAGACAACCGTTTCTCTGCTACCTTGGCAGCAGGCGGATCAATCTGCGGTGTATCTGCTTCCATTGCCATCGGCGGCTCTGTCAAAGCTGAAAAACAACATGTATCGATTTCCATTTCCTTAGTTATTGTCTGGGCTATCGTTATGATCTTTGCCCTTCCCATCTTCATTAAAGCCTTAGGCATTGCTCCTGGTCCTGCTGGAGCATGGATTGGAACCTCTGAATTTGCCGATGCAGCCGGAATGGCCGCAGCTGCTTCCATTAACGAACAAGCTATTAAAACCTTTACATTAATGAAAGTTGTCGGCCGGGATATGTTCGTCGGAATCTGGTGCTTTGTTATGGCTTTAGTCTCTATCACCAAATGGGAAAAAAGACACGATGGAACCAAACCCAATGCCGGTGAGATCTGGCTTCGGTTCCCGAAATTTGTTTTAGGATTCTTTGTTGCTTCTATTATCATAACACTCCTGGTTGCCAGTGTTGATGCTACAACATCAGCAGCCATTAATGCTCAAGTTATTGGCCCTATCAAGGTGTTAAGAGGCTGGGCTTTCATCTTCACCTTCCTTTCCATCGGTTTAACTACTCGCTTCAGAGAACTTACCTCTGTAGGCTGGAAACCCTTTGCAGCCTTTACCACCGGTGTCTTAGTAAACGTACCTCTTGGTTATATCCTTTCCGTAATAGTCATGGGCGGTTACTGGGCCATGGTCAAGTAATGTTAACAAACAACAAGAAGCCTTCCGCAAATATCGGAAGGCTTCTTGTTGTTTGTGTCAACGGATAAAATTCGACATGACCATTGAATGTTTATATTATATACTGGAAGAAGCTAAGTTCATCATTTTGCTAAGGAATTTGCGTGATGAGGAGGACTGGAATTGAACATCCTGGACCCCAAAAGTCCGATTATCAACAGAATCCTCGACTTCTGCTTTCCAGTATTAGTTACTTATTTTATTGCAATTATTCTTTTAATACTTATTGACATTATTTCTCGCTGGTGATGATCAGACCAGCGGATGGAGGCCAAACCTTGAAAAAAAACTCAATTCCCTGGTGGATGCGTATAAAGGTCCATTTTCTCTTGTTTGGAGTGACTATGTCCATTCTTCCTCTGTTTTTCCTGGGGTATTTAGGTTTTACATCGGTACGGCAAAATCTACAGAAAGATATTTATGAACAAAACTTTGACCAGGTGTCCGTCCTGGCCCATGAAATTCGGGATGCCATGGCAAATACCGAAAACGGCTTAACTCTTACCAAAACAACAACCGCCCGAGCTCTGGTCGGAAACAACGAAACCTCCCGTCAGATAATTTTAGAAACCCTCTTGCAGAAAGAACCCGCCATAAAAGAGCTTACAGTGAGAGCTATTGATTTTGAGGTTATAGAACGCATTGATCGCGAGGACAGAACCTTTCCGGATTCATCCGCCTCAGCCTTTGAAAATCCCATCTCCTCTGAAGAATCCTCAGCCATGAGCGAGATTTTTTTTTCAAGAGCCGGACAACCGGAAATCTACTTTACTGTGGCTATTGAGGATCCCTTGAGCGGGAGACGAATGGGTTACCTGCAGGCAAAAATAGACTTAAATTCAATGATCAGCCGCTATTTCAATTTCCAGCTAGGGGAAGGAGAATACATCTTTTTAGTTGACCAAAAGGGAACGCTAATCAGCCAAACTAACTCCGGTCTGGAGCTACATCAAGAAGAGATTCTCCAAAATCCTGCCGTACAAAGCTTCTTGGAAGGAGAAACTTTGTCTACTGGGAGTGAATATAAAAATTACGCCGGCGTCTACGTTATTGGCGCCTTTGCTTCCGTGGGGGATCCAAACTGGGCGGTCTTTATCGAACAACCGGCCCACGAAGCTAATAAACCCATCTTTGAATTTGCCTTTCGCCTGGTTATGATTGCCATCTTAATCATGGCCCTTGTCATGATCATCAGCATCTCCTTTGGTTTAAAAGTCGTACATCCTATTGAAAATCTTGAAGCTCAAGTCCGTCAAATTATTCTCACAGGAGACTTGGAATCCCATATTCCCATTGAAAGCTGGGATGAGATCGGCAGGCTGGTAAAATCCTTTAATCAGCTGCTCAATTCCTTGGATCAAAAGAATGAAAACCTAAAGAACGAGAAAGAACTCTTGACCACTGTTGTCGACGGAGTCGGTGCCGGAATGGTGCTTTTAGATTCTGAAAAGAAGATACTTTGGTGGAATACGAAATTCGCTCAATGGTTTGTCCAAAGTTTAGCCAATCTCCCCTGTGAAAAAGTCATTTCCGGTCAAAGAATGGATGGCATCATCCTGGAAAACGGCCGAACGATTTCTGTTTTTGTCAATAATGAACGCCGGCATTTCCGGGAAATGTATTATGAATTGTCGCCGGATAATCCTGAAAATGCGGCCTACCTCCTGCTTCTCGATGACGTTACTCAAGAAGTGGAGATGGAAGCCCGCATGATTGAGACGGATAAAATGGCTGCTATCGGACTTTTGGCATCGGGGGTAGCCCATGAAATTAATAATCCTTTGGCCATTGTCGCCGCCCATAGTGAAGACTTACTTGATCGCTTAAATGAAGATGATCCCGGCCCGAGCCAGGAAGAAATTAAGGCCGGCTTTAAAACGGTCTTGGAACAAATCGTCCGCTGTAAGCAAATCACCGATCGTTTGCTGGGTTTTGCCCGTAAACGCAATTCAGGCAGTGACCTCATTGATATTGGGGTAGCCAGCTCGCAAACTCTGGGACTTTTAGAGCATAAAGCTAAACAAAAGCATCTAACTATTAAATTTGATTTAGAAAACAGTCTCTTTGCCTTAGGCAATGAAAACGAATGGCAGCAAGTCGTCCTGAATTTGATAACCAATGCTTTGGACGCTTCCCCTGAAAGAGGGGGCATCGAAGTTAAAGGATACCGTGAGGGCAATAAAATCTATTTTATCGTACAAGATTATGGAGAAGGAATTCCTCAAGACAATCTCAAGAAAGCCTTTGACCCGTTTTTCACTACGAAATCCCCCGGTCAGGGCACTGGTTTAGGCCTCTACGTAAGTTATGGGATTATTATCAAGATGCATGGTGAAATGATATTAGAAAGTACGGAAGGCCAAGGCACCCGGGTAAAAATAAGCCTGCCTTTCCATGAAGCAGGAGATCAAGGTCAATGAAATACAGTTCAAAAGTACTAATTTTAGATGATGAAGAAGCTTTGCGCGCCATTATCGCCCAGCGTTTAAAGCGAAAAGGCTACGAAGTATTGGAAGCGGGCACAGCCAGAGAAGGTTTGTCTCTGCTTAAAGATACTTTAATTGATGCTGTTTTACTGGATATCAAGCTGCCGGACGGTGATGGACTTATCCTCTTGCCCAAGATAAAACAATTCCAAACGGACCTGCATGTCATTATGTTGACTGGGAATGGGACCATCGAGTCCGCCATAGAAGCTATGAAGCTGGGCGCCTATGATTACCTGACCAAACCCTGCAACTTGTCGGAACTTGAAATCACCTTGCAAAAAGCTTTGGAAAACCGAAAGCTGCTGATGGAGAATACCGGCCTGCGCCAAGTTGTTAACCGTCAGTCTTCCGAACTGAAAATAGTTTCTGAAAGCCAGGCAATGACCTCCCTCCTGGAAATGACCCGCAAAGTTGCTCAAACGGACACTTCCGTCCTCATACAAGGAGAAAGCGGCGTCGGCAAGGAGCTGATTGCTCAAGCCATTCATTTCTGGAGCTCAAGAGTTAACCGTCCCTGTATTCCCGTAAACGCCGGGGCTATCCCGGAAGCTCTCATCGAAAGTGAACTCTTCGGGCACGAGAAAGGCGCCTTTACAGGCGCCGGGACTCAAAAAATTGGCTTAGTGGAAATGGCTGACAACGGTACTCTCTTTCTCGATGAAATTGGTGAAATGCCTTTATCCATACAAGTCAAGCTTCTTCGCTTTTTAGAAAGCGGAGAATTCCGGAGAGTTGGGGATACCCGGCTTCGCCGGGTGGATGTACGAATTGTCGCCGCCACCAATCGAGACCTGAAAGAGGAAATAAACCAAGGAAGGTTCCGTGAGGATCTCTTTTATCGCTTAAATGGCTTAACCTTATTTGTACCTCCTTTGCGGGAACGGCGGGAAGATATCATCCCTCTTGTCAATCACTTTCTAAATACACAAAACAAAGATCTACTCCATGATCATTATATCCTCTTGCCGGAAACCCAAGGACAATTGCTGAATTATGGTTTCCCCGGGAATACTCGTGAACTCTTCCATCTTATCGAGCGAGGACAAATCTTGTCAGCCGATGGAACCATCTCACCCAGGGATATCTGGCCGGAAAAATCCACTCAAGTTTTAAAGGGAGCACCGACTTTCGATTCTGAAGAAGAATTCTTCCATATATTCCGGGACAATCCCTGTCCCTCATTAGAAGAGGTGGAAAAAAACTATATTTTAGCCACTCTGAAGAAAGTTAAGGGAAACAAAACCCAAGCTGCCAATTTACTAGGAATAAGTGTCAGAAATCTGTACCGGAAAATCCAAGCTTACGATATGAATGAGTAAGCAAAAGGGGCAGGAGCAGAAAGAAGTATTTCTTTCCGCTCCTGCCTTCTATAATTTCCTTAATTATCCTAAACTAAACTATTTTTCGATTTCAGCAAAGACTTGAAAGGTTCTCGCCTTAGTTCGATAACTAAACAATTGAGTAGACTTCAAGGGATCAACCTTCTGCAATTCTTTATCGGTGCTGTCCTGGGATTTAAAAGTCTTCAGAAAGTACCGGCATTTATTACTCCCCGTACCTTCTTGAATAAGCTTGGCAATACCGGCAATTTCGTCGGGTGTCAGATAAGAAATGCTGCCGTCGGCACGTCTGACAGGCCGGATTAAGGTCTGCAATTTAGGCTCAGGAAATATCGTTATAACATTTAAACTTTTCACAATCTCTTCAGGTTTGATTTCTTTCCCTAGTATTTGCCCATACAACTCCAGGGGAGCGATAACGTCCATGATTAGGACATCTGCTAAATTTTCCGCGATGACACGTTCAAGAATATGACTATTGCGCCCATCGGTGTCAATCTGCAGCTTCATATTGTTGCCTTTAATATATTTCAGAACTTGTATTAATTCATCACCATATTCCGGATTCCCCCCGGACAAATGAATCCCATCCACCCATTCCTTGTGGAGTGTACCAACACTGAAATAGCCGTCCAACTTTTCGCCGGCATGGAGATAGGCGATGGCGGCGCCAATACTTTGGCGAATATTCTTGCCGTCGGTAATGATGGGAAATTCAATGCCGTCAGGTCCGCGGAAGACAGCATTGCGATTAGCCTTGTAAAAGCTTTGGAATTCATCTTTTCCTTCCGCCTTCATGTCTTTTTCCACATAGTCAATTTGGTGGGCTTCCATATAACCTTTAACAATTTTACAGCGGGTACAGCCTGTTGCCGTGAAGATAGTAATGCTCAATGTAAACCCTCCTTAGGCTTGATTTTGCAAAAGCTCTTTATATTGCTGCCAAGTCAGCAGCTCTTCCAGCTCTGTCTGATCCTTTGCTTCTATAGTAATGATCCATCCCTCTAGATAGGGATTCTTGTTTAAAAGTTCCGGATCATCCTCCAGAGCTTCATTAACTGCCGTTACTTTTCCACTCAAGGGCATGATCAGGGAAGAAACCGTCTTTGCCGATTCAGCCTGACCAAAGGACTCTCCTCGCTGAAACTCATCCCCCACAGCTGGAAGCTCCACAAAAAGCACGTCTCCCAGCTGATCTTGAGCGTAATCTGAAATCCCAATCGTCATTGTATCCTCTTCTACCCTTACCCATGTATGCTCGGGGTAATAACTGATTTGCTCATCATAGTTAAGTTCATCTATGGTTTTCTTAGTCTGAGCCATCCTTTTCATCCTCTCAGTAGGTTTTATCTTTAGTTTACACCTAAGGCGGTTTTAAATTTGTAGCTATGCTTACAATTTAGGAAAAACAAATGATCCATAGCAGCCTCCAGCGCAGGCGGCTCCCTAGTTATGCTTAGAAAGTATATTACGCACGTTTGTACTTTCTGATAGTACAAAATAACTCCTGCTAATGTACAGGAGCAGAAATTCTATATTATATGACGGTACAATTTTCCCTTCCTAATTAAAGGCAAACTCTTTCAGCATATGGGTATTGAGTACCGTTACTTTTTCATATTTATAATTCAGGACTTTGAGCTTTTTAAGCTTATTGAGATTCTTGGTAATTGTAACCCGATGGGCTCCTATCATGTTGGCTAAATCTTCATGGGTTAAAAGGATTGATATGCCGTCGCTTGACTGACCGTTATTTTCTTCATAACAACAAAAGGTATAGAGTATTCGGCAAATGTTCTGCATGGTATTGCGCACACAGGTATCTTCAAGCTGAATAGCTAACATTCTTGATTTGATAGCTAAAGTTTTTAGCATAAAAAGACTGATTTCAAAATCTTTCTTACATAATTCCAACATTTTATCTCTTGTAAAGAAATAAAGTTCAGATTCTGACATGACAATAGCTTCAAATAAGCCCGGCTGACTATGAAAGACAAACTGTTCTCCAAACGTCGCACCATTACCTATAATGGATAGTATTTTTGTTGCACCGTCTTTACCAATGAAATTTGATTTAAGCTTACCTCTTTTAATAAAAAAACAGCCCTTAAGATTTTCTCCGGGATATATAATATAGTCACCTGGCATTTTTACCGTTCGACAACCTAATTCTAGATATTTATCCCAGACACTTGAAGACAATCCTTCACTTTCGAGAGTGGTTTCATCAAAAATAATTGAAGTTGTAATAAACTCAATTAATTCATTTGTTTTATCACTCATGTGAATCCCTCTTTCCTTCAAAATATTTGAGACGTTAAAAGTATGAAATCTCTGATTAGATGCCGCCAAGTATTGATTATGAGTGAGGAGCCTGCAAATCCTCAACTCCTCACTCATATTGACCCTTAGAGCAAACCTAGGAGTTTCCAATAGGGGTACATAACTACCACTAGAAAAACTAAATTCAAGACCATCTTCAGGCTAAATATTTTTATAAAATCTTTCAATCGTATCAAGCCGAAGGAGAAGAATATCAATACTAAAGCATATTCATAAGGCATAACGATTTGGTCAATTCCTTGGAAGATGGTGTAGAAGATCGGCAGGGGATTCATCCCCAAATTAATAGCCACTTGAGTCAGGGGCACGGTAAAGGTCGCCATAATAGCTAATGGTGTCAATAAGAAGTTTGAGCCAACACAGAGCAGCCAAATTAAGACGATGGTGACTAAGGGACCCTGGGCTGCCATGACGGGCACTAAGGCATTGGCCACAGCCTTGCCTACTCCGATAACATTTGCCACAGAACCGATGGACATACACGCTGTGACAAAGAAAACCATTGGAAAGTTCGTCTTTTTGACATGCTCATTAGTTCCAATATTAATACCTGGAAAATACATTAAGCATGCCGCAAATACGAATCCCCAGCCCACTTCGATATGATGGATATTTCCAGTTACCAAAAAGATGAACAGCAGCAGGGATACAAACAAGCCTTTTTTCTCTGCTTTGGTGATTTTGCCTAGTTTCTTGTATTCCTCTGAGATAAGTTCCTTACAATCGATATTTTTGTCGGATTTAAACACCTTTGAGATGACAAAGATCATCAGCACATACCACAAGACAAAGGGAAGTCCATGAATAAAGTACTGCACCCATGACACAGATATTTTGGTAACCTGGGAACCCAGGCCAAAGATGATGGCCATATTAGGGTTGTAGAAGAAGAACATGGGAAACAGTGAAGCAAAACAACCTGCAATCATGATACCTGCAGCTTCTTTAGAAGGGCCTAAGTCAAGGGCTTTACAAATACCATAGGTAAAAGCTGCCAGAGGTATGATGGCACTGGAGGGTATCATCAGGTTAAGAATGATTCCGATCACCAAAATCCCGTACAAAATTCCGTTGTAAGTACCCCCCGTTTTAATTATGCACCAATAGGCGATTCGTTTCAAAATTCCAATTCCGTCCAATACGTTGGCCATAAGCATCCCGCCCATGAACATCCAGGGAATATAAAGTGACCAAGGGCTAAAGACGACGTTTGCCGAAGCTAATTTAACCATGACGTAGGCAACAGGCAAAAGAATAGAAGGAATCAAGCTATCCATAGTCTCAAAGGCAAATATTAAAATTGCACACAGTGTAATGGCTACAAATAAGCGAATTTGTGCTGTAAAGGCTTCATTGACCGGAATGAACATTACCAGAACAGGTAACCCGATAGTCAGAATCCAATATATAAGTTTCTTGCGGTCAATGCCTTGGGGAGAAGGAGCTAATGCCGTTGACATATGAATCATCTCCTCTTTTTGCATTTCTCGGCAGAGGGCGCGGTGGCCCTCTACCGGTTCTCATGATCCTTAAATACGGATTACCCCGGAATACTCATCGTCATCGTCTTCCACCTGAGGGGCTTCTTCCGTTGTGACGCAGAATCCATCCACATCACCATATCCTAAAGTACCGTCTACTTCTACAACATCATCACAACCAAGAGGGGCTGCCCCTGGCATTCTGAATTCTGTTACCTCCACTCTCTCAATAGGAACTTCTACCGGTTTTTCTAATTGAGGAACCCATTCATAGGGTAAGCGATAGGCACGGTAAACCATATTGAGGTGGAATTTTTTACCCCAGTAGGGAGAAATATATTCCCAAACGAGCTCGTGCTCAGGGGTTACTTCAATAATTCTTCCTCCGGAACCTTCGGTAATAACCGTGTTGCCGTTGGGCATTCTCTGGGCACTGCTGATGAATGGACTGTAAAAATGATGGGAGTGGAAGGGCTGTAAATGACCGGCTTCTGTTGGGGTATACTGCCAAACAATCTTCAGAGTGATGGGATCAAATTCTAAAACTCTTGAATGATCCCGGCGATAGGCTTTGGTACCATAGGGAGATGTCATGCTTGGCAAACCATAGCCTGCCCAACCGCCATTATCAAAAACCAAAATATTTCCTTCTCCGGGAAGACCCTTGGGAATCATATGGCAATGATGTTGGCCAATGATAATACCCATTTTTTTCAATGCCTTGCTGGAGGTGAAATCCGGACCCAGTTTCCAAACGATTTTGCCTGTTTCTTTGCTGATAATTGCCATGATATTGCTTTCACGGGCATCCCAGATAATATTATCAGGATGGAAACGCTCATCCCCTTGATCGTACCATTTGTTAGGTCCCAGAGTAGACATGGAATTAATATGCATCCAGTCACCCATGCCGCCTCCGCAGTCATGCATATTGGGATCTCTGAAGAGGACATTTTTTTCTGCCTCTGAGAATCCTAGTTCGTCAAAATGTTCGCTGCAGACCCATTCCCAGACAATATTGCCTTCCCAGTCCACTTCGATAATTGTATCATCTAATAAGTTTTTGTCGGAAATTTTGTGATTAAGGACATTCTTATGACACAAAAGTAAGGTATTGCCGCTGTCGACTTTGGGGTCCATACCCGGAACATAGTAGCCAACGGGGTTTCCTTCTCTTTGGTAATCATGATGCTGTCGGGCCATCCATTGGGGCTCGTTGCCGGGATCCTCAATATATTCGTATTTGTTGAATTCCCAAACAACATTTCCGTCCCAATCCACTTGAATTAGGTCAATGTCGTCTTGATAACCAAATTTGGTATCCCGGGTACCGCGATGTCCCAAAACATAACCGCCGGGCAGCATTTTGTTGGGGAAGCCCTGCAGACCTTTCCACAGTTTAACTTCTTTGCCGTTCATGTCAATTAACATTGCTCCAAGTTCGTTGGCTTGAAAAATGGTATATCCGTTTGAAGCCTTTTCAGGATTATAGACGGTAGTTCCTGTTGGATGTATTGTAGGTAGTCCCATAATTTTTATCCTCCTTAAATTACATACTGATAGTTCTTGTCGTCATTTTCACATTTAAGGTATTGTGAAACATTACGCATCCTTGGCAAATTTTTTTCTGATCAACCCCTTTTCTCTTCTGGAATATCGAACCATCTTATCGTAAGTTTTTTAATAGCTATAATAGAAATATACAATATAAGCGCTCAAAAGATTGTAACCTTAGTTACAAACCATGAATAATTTTTCTCAATTCAACATTTTCGGTCAAAAAAAGACCTCGCTTTCCGCTGAAAAGCTAGGTCTTAAGTCATTAAATGTAAAAATATCAGTATAAAACAGAATAATTGACATTATTGCCCTCAATAGCTGATAATTACCGTTCCACCCTCGCAAAATTCGAAAGCAGATTAGCCATGAATGCTTAAGCCATGAACATTTTCTGCAGCTTCCATGATTGCCTCCGTTAAGGTAGGGTGAGCGTGAATGGTTGCCGCCAAATCTTTGGCTGTCATGCTTTTTTTAACCGCTAAGGTAGCTTCTCCAATCATATCCGAAGCATGAGGTCCTATAATATGCACACCTAAAACAACATCGCTTTCCCGGTGAGCGATAATTTTTACCAGCCCCTCCGGTTCTCCCATGCTTAAGGCTTTGCCGTTGGCCATGAAGTTAAACTTCCCTACCGTTATGGGCATTTCTTTTTCTTTCGCCATCTGTTCCGTAATACCGACAGACGCCAGTTCCGGATGAGTAAATATACAACTGGGAACGGCTGTATAGTCCATCACGGTCTCCTGTCCCATAATATTCTCGGCAGCGATAATCCCTTGAGCCGAAGCAACATGAGCCAGCTGATATTTATTAACCACGTCACCAATAGCATAAACACCTGGAACATTTGTTTTCATTTGATCCGAAACAATGATTTCTCCTTTTGCTCCCAAAGCTACCCCTAGATCTTCCAAGCCTAATTCCTGGGTGTTTAAACTTCTGCCAATGGATATCAGAGCTTTTTGGGCAGATAGGGTCTCCCCGCTTTCTAACCTAGCCACCACACCTTCGGCGGTCTCTTGCATACTTTGAATCATGACTTTTGTTTTGATGCTGACATTTTTCTTCTTGAGCATCATTTGTAAACGTTTGCTGAGATCCTTATCCAACAAGGGTAAGATGCTGGGGGCTGACTCGACCATGGTTATTTTTGATCCCAAAGTACCATAGATATGAGCAAACTCACACCCAATAACACCGGCACCGATAATAATTAAGCTTTCCGGAACTTCCTTCAGCATTAAGGCCTCTTCACTGGTTATGATAGTACTGCCGTTGTACCCTAAAGCTTTAATCATTGCAGGACTGGAGCCTGTGGCAATAATAATGTTTGTACAGGCTAATTCCCGAATATCACTGCCTGTATTCACTTGGACAAGGGCAGAATCTTTAATCATGGCTTTGCCCTTAATGAGATCGATTTTGTTTTTCCGCATCAGAAAGTCAATGCCCTTGACTAAAGTCTCCACAACTTCCGCTTTTTTGACTTGAATTGCTGAAAAGTTGATAACAGGCTTGCCAACCTCTATGCCAAACTCCTCTGCCTTCAAAACCGCCATTAGTTTTTCTGCAGCGGCCACCAGGCTTTTCGTGGGGATACAGCCTCTGTTTAAACAAGTTCCTCCTAAATTATCCTTTTCAACTAATGCAACCTTACCGCCCAATTGAGCTATTCGAATCGCTGAAACATATCCTCCGGGTCCTCCCCCGATTATTACAGCATCATACAATCTTATGTCCTCCTCGTAATAGTTTAGTTTATAGTACTTCCTATCTTTCCTTGGTTCAGCAAACAACTCTTCGTCCCTCTTTTTAGTCCGATGCTGCCTCAATAGCCGTTGTAACTGCCAGCAAAGAAAGGATAACTATGCCAAAGAAAAACTTGGAAGCAACATTCTCCCGGCCAAATGCTATAATAATCCAACTTATGATGACAGGAGAAAGGAAACTTCCAATATTCGACGAAGCATAAACCATAGCAACCGCTGTCGCTGAACGATTGTGCTCCGCAACAGATGCAGCCTTATATAATGATGTAGGCATTATTGTCGCTAAAGCATACCCTCAACAAGCTCCTGCAACAAATACTGCAGGCAAGTTTCCAATAAAATAAATGCCAATATAACCGGCAGCCATAGCTGACATGATGGTATTTGCCAATCCGCTGGTGGTGGTACTGCCTAATCCATAGCTACTGATATTTCATTCTACATCCTTAAATCTCTAATTCTTTGATCGGTTAGCTTATGAGCAAAAGTATATATTATCTAGAAGAATCATTTTGTAATCAAAATTACAATGCCACTAATAATTCTAAAAGCGTAAAATGCTGTTTTTACAAAAGTCATACCTTTCTTAGAACAAAAGACGCTAGATACTTGGTTCTGGAACATTTGCGCAAATTAGTGTACACACTACACTCTCTAAAATTGAATGTATAAGAAAAGGAGCAACCATAATTAGTTTCTATGGCGCCCCTTTTGAATAGAACTAGCTATTGAGCTGTGATTTTAAATTTTCCTTATCTATGGAACATACCAATCTTTTAACTTCTTGTCCCTTATCCAAGAGCACAACTGATGATGCCTTTTCGATCCCATAATTCTTAGCTAAGTTTTTCTTAGTGGCCATATCGACTTTCACAACTTTGTAGAGTCCTGATAAATCTTGGTTTACTTCTTCCAAAAGAGTGCTGAATTCCAAGCTCTCAGTATCTAAGGCATTGAAGAAAAGTAGTAAAACTTTCTTCTCACTTTGCAGAACGTTTCTATTAAAAGCATTTAGTTCTTCAATATAACGTTCGGCGGCTACCGCTGCCGTTGCTCCATCTCCTGCTGCTGATACGATTTGTCGTAGATACTTGATGCGGTTATCTCCGGCTGCATAAACTCCTTCAAGGTTCGTCTCCATCAATTCATTGACTGGAATATATCCCCTTTTATCCATCTCAATACCGCTTTCTTTAAGAAACCGTGTCGAAGGAACCATGCCCACAAAGAAAAAAACACCCTGACAAGCAAGCTCAGTAGAACTCCCTGTTTTTAAGTTTTTAATCTTAACCCCTTCAACATTATTTTGGCCTAAGACTTCTTCAATTGTAGAGTTCCAGACAAACTCCATTTTTTCATTTTGAAACGCTCTTTCAGCACTCAGTTTATTGCAATCAAGAGTACCTTCATCATGGAGCACAATCACGGTAACTTTCCGTGCAAACTTTGTGATGTACATACCTTCTTCAATGGCCTGATCTCCACTGCCGACTACGACAACGTCCTCGCCTTCAAAAAACTCTGCATCACACGTGGCACAATAGGCAACACCGCTGCCTCTCAATCTTATTTCACCGGGAATATTCAGAAGTCTCGGCTCACTGCCGCAGCCGATAATAACCGCTTTGGCCGAATATATCTTACCTTTTTTAGTGTGGATTATTTTATCTTGCTGTGAAAAGTCAGTACTAATGACTTCATCCCGTAAAAACTCAACATCAAAGAGTTCTGCGTGCTTTTTGAAATCTTTCATGAGAGCTTCACCACTAATTTGCCCATATCCAGGATAATTGACTATTTCTCGTGTGGTGTTGACTAACCCCCCCATCGTTCCCTTATTGATGACCAGCGTCTTTAACTTCGCTCTGCCTCCATAGATTGATGCAGTCAGTCCTGCCGGACCACCACCGATAACGATTAGGTCATATGCGTTATTCATCTCGCCGTATTCCTCTCACTTCGAATTAGAAATTACTGTTCCGTAAGATTTTCTTCAATCTTTTCTTCGATTTGTTCTTCCTCAACTTTACCCGAGAGCTTCCCTTGATACTCTCCATCTTTGAAAAACAGAATCTGAGGAACTCCTTTCAGAGAAAAAGATTGATAAAGTGCTTTGTTCTCCTCAACATCTACATAATAAAAGCCAAATTTACCCTCGTACTTAGTCTGTAATTCCTCAACTGTAGGAACAACTTCCTTACAAACATGACAGCTTTTCCGGGAAAAAACAACTAAACATGCTTCTCCCATATCATAAATTTTCTCCTCAAAGCCACTCGGGTTTAACTGTTTTAATGACATATTATCCTCCTCAAAAACTCTATATTTTTAGACGTAAACTAGATTAAATTACAATTATCACACCAATTTTATTAAGTCGGATGTTTTTTAGATGGTTCTCACGAACACAGCATTGAAAATTCTTATAACATTGAAGAAACTGATTTTGGGAATTAAGAGTATACAGACTCTCTTAATTCCCATGCAAAACTCAAGAATGAAACTTATTAATAAAAACAAACCCTTAAAAATTTTACTTAGTTATATCTTTATTTAGATAGACGTTTCTTTCATAGATATTGATGGACTCAATTCTTCCAAAGAAACTTTTGCAGTGCTATCTCCAATAAATAGGACTACTATGCCTGGAATTATATAAATTAACCCATTAACTAAATTCACACCAAAGTAGCCATAAGATTCATAAACTACGGGTACTGTAAATAAGAGAAAACTTGCAGCTAACCTTCCTGAACCGAACAATATACCACTTGCAGTGGTTCTGATATGTGTTGGATAAGATTCAGCCAAGTAAGTCCAAGTTATGGTCATTGCTGCTGAAACAAATAACCCTTTAAGTAAGAGCATAATTGAGATTGATAAAACAGTACTACATAAGCCTTGAATTATAAATAAGCACCCGAAAATCGAGAAAATAACAGTAATCGGAGTTTTTCTTCCACCATTGTCAGAAATAAATGATACTAAATAATCACCCACTGGATTCAAAAATAATTGGTATATCGCAAGATTAAGGACAACCGCCTGCGAAAATCCCATTTGAGCATGAATAGACGGATAGAAATTTGATAAATAGAAAGATCCAAGTGTAGCACCAAAAACAACTATAAATAATGTTGCAGTTCTTTTACCATAAGCGCTACTAAACATAACTCTAAACGTCTCTATATAGCCTGAATTATTACTCTTGGCTAACTCAACAGCATTTAATGGAAGTTGTGCATCAGGTACTATTTCATTTAATACTTTTGCTGCTTCATCCAAGCGACCTTTCGCAACTAACCAGCGTGGGGATTCTTTTAGCCAAAAGGAACCAACCACTGTTATTACTAAGCCTAACCCACCTAGAACAAAGACAGATCTCCAGGAATTATATGAAAGAGGAATAACCACTTTAGCCAGAATTGCACTTATCGGCATTCCGCATACTCCAACGGCTATACTTAAAGCTTGATACTTACCTCTTGATTCTGACGGCATCATTTCTGATATATAAGCCATAGCTATTGTAACCATTCCTATAGTTCCGAATCCGGTAATAGTGCGCATAATCAAAAAGATATTATAATTTGTAAATGCAGCGTTTGCTAATGAAGATAAGGAAAAAATCAAAATACATGTCAATAGTCCTTTTTTCCGCCCGATTTTATCAGCAAGCCATCCTCCAAATAAAGCTCCGATGAACATGCCAAGCATATTAAATGAGTTTACATTAGCAAATTGTTGCATTGTCCAACCATAGTTCTTCATCAAAATTGGACCTATAAAACCGAAGTTAATTACGTTCATTTGGTCAAAAACATAAGCGAGAGACGCTATAATCAGAAATCTTTTATGCGCCGAACCTATTGGATGCCCATCAAAGAATGTCTTCGTTCCTTTAGAGTTGCCTGACATACTAAGTATTCCTCCTTCAAATTAATTTTTGAAATTCTTTTGTGCAAATTTTTTTATTCACAAAGAGAAGTTAAGGAAAAAGCTGCCATACGATGAAGAAGCCATTTTCGACTAGATATATCAATTTTGGTCTCAAATTATATTCATTGGCAATGGATTGTATCGGAGAGAAGTTATTAAATCTCTCCGATACTCCCATTGATTTCAGAACTAATATTCTTCAGACAGTATCTGGTAAACAGGAGCCCCTTCACATTGTGCCGGCATTCTAACTCCACCAATAACTGCTATTGTTGGTGCAAAGTCCACTTGCCGAATAATTCGGTCAGTTGCAAAGCCTTTCTTTAAGCCAGGACCAACTCCGATAAAGATAGGCGAAACAGAAGTATCCCCATAACCGCGCGTTGTTGACAAGCAATCAAAGTGGTCATAATTATATCCCTCAGCAGTCCAATAGATGATATCTCCACTTTCCGGTCCACCTAGACCAAGTAGAACTGCATCTTTATTCCTCAATGCCATAGCAATCACTCGATGACCTGTCTTTTTATCTTTATAGCCATATAGAGCAGTCATTATTTCTTCTTCTACTTCAAACTTATCTTTAGGATCAATAATACCGTGTTTATCTCGGCCCTTAATATTTAGGTAAATATGATTTGCACGGTTCGCAATAGCTTTAGTATTTTGCCAATCGATTTCAGGCAATTCATTACCGTCTTCATCTTTTTTAAGGGCAGTAAAGCCTAATTCTTGCATTACCCGAACATTTAATCCAAGCATATCACCAATGAAATGAGGTCCATGTTCAGGGCAAACCGCAGCATGGTCAGAAATGACACATATCGTCCAATCTTCTTCCAGCAGATGCATGAATTGCCCAATATATTCATCAGTTTGAATATAGATTTCTTCAACAAATTTTGCATATTCTTCTTTTGGCAAATTGGCATGCCCGTCCTTCAAATATTTAATAATCATATGCGACTGTAAATCAATATTATGGAAATGGGAAAACACAACATCATAGCCTTCTTTTTGAATTAAGTGGTTTATCGCACCCGCTTGCCAGTCTTTTGCAGAATCCCAATTCTCTTTCATGCATTTACTGATTAACTGTTTGTCAGCACCACCTACCATTGAGGTTGGCGGTGGATATCCTACATTTTCTGTAACCGATTTATAGAGATGTTTTGGATACCATACACTATCTTCTACAATATTCATTGCAGAAGAAATCCACATTTTCAGATATGATCCATCTTCCGCAATTTCCAGAACCCGCATGTTGCGATTAACAGAATATTTAACATCATCTTTAACTGATTCATCAATTATTTCCCTGGTAAATACATCGTTTTCTAAAACGACAATCGGTGTCTTTTCTTTTTTAGATTTATAAATAGCAACTTTACTGTAAACGCCATTTGGGTCTTTCAAAATTAAGCTTGGGCGCCTAATTAATCCACCAGAGAGTAGTATTGTAAACTCTTTAGCACCTTCTGGTACATCGACCCATCCCTTAGCATCTTTGATTGGTGATAATACCACATCAAACGGTGTATCAGACAACCCCATTTCACCATCCGATTCGCTTAAAATCAAATGGCGTTGAGTAAGTAACTTTACCTCTTCACTCATGGGCTTAAAGTCCGAACTCGGTTTTAAGTCAGTAATAACACAGGGTACATTTCCATCAGAGGCAGCTTTAGCCCGAAAATGAATTTCCTCAGTCTTTTCACTGGCAACGAGTACCAGCTCACCCTCCACCTGTGCAGAAGCCATATTGGGAGCACCAGGACTGGTACCGTCAACAACATGTAAATTAGGACTTTCTGAGCTTGGGGGCCAAGCGCTTCCGGGCCAATGCCATACTAATGTTTTCTTACCGGCTTCAGCAAAAACATTCCAAAGTTGTTCAGCTTTACACAACCTAGAATCTAAAGCATATTCCATAACATCTAAATCTTCTTTAGATTGTTTGTGAAAACAAGTAATACCATGAGTGACTGGGTAAGCACCCGTTGCTAAAGTAGTCCACATAGGGGGGGTTCCCGTAGGCTGCCCGCCTAACATTGTTAAATCTTCCCGTTGTGCCCCTTGATCAATTATTTTTTTGACATTTGGCATTAAACCTTTTTGCACAAATTTTCTCGTCAAACTCGGATCCATTCCATCGACACCCAAAATTAGAATCTTTTTGCCTAGTGCTTTTCTCATTATTACACCTCTTTCAATTTTCTTACTTTCGTTAATTGAATAACTATTAGCATTTTCTATTATATTCATTAAAAAAAATATTCACAAACAACCGTTTTTATTGTATAATTCAATCGAACAACTTTTGGTTGTATCGAAATTAGGCCTTTTAAAGGAAGTGTATAGCTTTTGCGAGTATCATTTTTAGAGGCTTTTTTTTGGGTAGCAGACCTAAAGTCTATGAGCAAAGCAGCTGAAAAACTTCACACTTCTGAACAAGCAATTAGTAAATGTATTAAAAAATTAGAAATTGAGTTTAACACAATACTTTTTGACCGAACGAGAAATGGTGTTAGCTTAACTTCAAGTGGTGAAACTATATATCCAGATGTGAAAGCTATCCTCGATCAATATGAAAAAATCAGAATGCGTTTTAAAACACAACCTCTTAGTAATTTATACAAATTAAATGGTAAAATTAATATTTTTGTTGCTATTCCTTTAAGTCCAATTGCAGCTATATTATCAGATTCAGTTACTGATGCTTTTAGTAATATTAGGATTTCTCTCATAGAGTTATATCCAAGTTTTTTAAATAAAAATATTGACCTTAATAATTCAGATATTTGCATTACAACCGTTTTAACAAGTAATTTAGATGAATTTACTAAAAATCATTCTAATAAATATAATATTTATGTGTTAGATAGAGAAAGAATAAGCCTTTATTCTTCTACGAATTCGCATTTAGCTAATAGGAAAGAGATTAATCTAAAGGAATTAAAAAACCTCCCCTTTCTATGTCACACTCCCCCTAATGAGACAGAATGTTTAATTTCAAACTTACTTGAATATAACAACATACCATTCTACCCTGTATATAGTTCTTCACAGGTCAATCAGTGTCTATCATTTCTAAAGAAAGGGAAAGCTTACTACCTATCGAGCCCGCTTCCAATGAGTTTACTAAATGCAAATGACATTGTTTCTATACCAATTATTGAAGATCCCACCTGGTATCATTTAATGTTAACCAGCAAAAATCCGGATCTTTCACCTGAAGAATTAGTTTTTGTTAATAAAACTCACGAATATTTTAAGAACACATTTTATCAAATTCTTTAGGAGTTTAGACAACTCCTAATTAAAGCTTCCTTGCGATAACCAATTGATTAGGAATAGTCAGAAATAGGCCGACCAGGTAGAAAAATTTACCCAGTCGGCCTATTATTATACCTATACAATATCAGGCTATGCCTCAGATTCGAAGGATAAGCGTTTAATAATTGACGGCAACTTTCCTGTATATACTACTACCATTACGAGTTGAGAAGATCTAAGAGCAATATGATACATCCGGAATTAAGAAACCCACCAAGTACCCCCACACCCTCCCAACCCATACAGGAGGACGGATCCCCTGCACCGCCTAATCAAACCATACCTAAAGACAGTTTCGGGATACGCGAAGTTATTAAAGGGTTCTATGGAACCCCCTGGACCACAGAGCAAAGAATCAACATGCTCTCCTTTATGGGCCAAAATCATATGAATACCTATGTATACGCACCTAAAGATGATCCTTATCAACGTGCCTATTGGGGAGAACTCTATCATCCGGACGGACTACTCCTGCAGATGAAGAGCCTGGTGCAAACTGCAGCGGCCCAAGGAATCACGTTTGTTTATTCCATCTCTCCCGGCATCCCGTCACTCCTTCCTGGTGAAACATTGACAAAAATAGTTTCTATTTCCATAAATTCTGCCAGTATTCCAGCCGAAACAAACTGTCTGACAGCAACGACAACGAATTTGCCAACTTATCAAGGGCTTTTTGGCAGGAATATCATTCTGGAAAGCATGGACCTACCGAATCAGCCCTAAGGAAAGGGTTACAATTGCTGAGTGATTTGCCTAAAAATCTGAATCAGACACTAAACAACCAAGAACTCTTGTCGGAAGTCATCCCCTAGGCCGCAAAGCTGGGGGAAGAAGGGCAAACTGGTCTGCAGGCTCTGGCTTATTTAGATTTAGCCGATAATGATCCTCAAAAACCGGCCGCTAAGAGCAGCCTCCAAGCCGGTTTGCAGCAATTAACAAACAATCATTTGGAAATTGGTTCGGAAGTACTGGAATTTATCAAAAAAGCCGGATCAGAATAAACTTTGTCTTCAGTTCGCAGATAAATCGGCACGGCTTTAGAAAATAGCTTATTAAAACAAACTAAGGGGAGATCGCCATTTACTTGTATAAGTAGTTTGCGACATCCCCTTTTAATTCTAACTAATCGTTTTTGCTTATTCTTCGGCGGAACGACAAATTGATGACTGATTATTGTTCAGCTGAGTAAGACAATAACCAACTAAGAACTCTTGTATATTAGAGTTGAATTACTTCCAAATCATCGGGGACATATAAATTCCCCTTGAAATAATTTTTCCCTTCGTTGGTATATAATTCCTGGCGCTGAGCAAGGTTTTGATCTTCAGTATGCCAGATGACAAGATTCTTAATATTTAATTCCTCTGCAAGTTCACAGGCCTCTTTAACCGTACTATGGTGTTTCTCGTAAGGTTTGAAGATATCTCGTTCACTGTAAAGACAGAAGGCTTCAGATAACAGCCATTCACAATTTTCAACATAGCTCCGGCATACTGGATTATAAGGCTCATCACCGAGGAAGGTAAGATTTTTGCCGGAACTCAGTCTCATTCTAAAGCCAAATTGTTTGGCCTTTATGGAATGAATATCAAAAAAAGTAAACTCATAGCCATCTATGAATTCCTTTTCTCCATCGGTCACGACATGTAGAAAAATTCTTTCCCCAATGAGATCCATAATGGGCTTATCCAGAGTAGCCTCTGTAATGGCTCTGATAGTATGGACTAATTCCTCATGGCAGTAAATTGTGAGATTACCCTCGTACTGCCTTCCATGAATGAGATGCCCTATTCTGCGAATGACCCATACCAGTCCTAAGATATGATCCGTATGTTTATGGCTGACAAATACATGGTGAATTTTCCCCAAAGGAATTTGAGCTTCTTCCAACCTTCCAATAATGCCGTTACCGCCGCCGGCATCAACTAATAGGTAGTTTTCGTCATTCGTAATGGCGAAGCATGTATTATAGCATTTTGTCACACCTGCATGACCTGTTCCTAAGACAATCAATTTATCCAAATTATTCACTCCATACCGTTAACTATTGACTTATCTATGATCTTTGCCGTTTTATTCAACTCTTACCCTTCCTTCTCCTGCTTGGAGACATGGCGTTTTGGAAGGATCGTATATTCAGACCGCTTACTTGTCCTATTTTATCCCCTATTACATTGTATGTGGTAAAAACTTACAAAGTGATGGCTCGTCTCAAAAACTCGCTTAAGCTCTGATTATTGTTTCACTGATATAAATATCACTTTCAGCCCGGCAATTCTTTTTCCAGCGCTGATACTCTTAGTTAATTTTTAGTTGCTAAGATTTCATAGCGATAAGTCGTTATGAAATCAGTTCCAAAGGGATAATGAAGTTTCGATTCTGCGGACAGGTTGTTTAGTATCTTAAAAATTTCTTCCCTGTTCCGGGGAACCGTGCCCATTCGCTCAAACCATTCGGGCAGCTCATATTGTGACTTATGCAAAGCGGTATACTTTATGGTTAAGGGCAAGTCTGCCAATAGCTTCTGCCATAACCTTGGCGAATAAGAACATTGATGGGAACTATCCCGTAAATACTCAAGACGGTTTATTTCTTTTTCCATTTCTTCACCATTAACAACAGAGCAATCTAAAATGTAAAATTTACCTCCGGGTTTTAATACTCTGCACATTTCAGCCAATGACTTACTAATGTTAGAAAAGTGATGAGCAGCAAACCTTGAGGCTACAATGTCAAACTGGCCGTCAGGAATAGTCAAATTATGCACATCTTCCACCTGAAAAACAAGATTCGTCAGGCCTTTTTGGGCGGCGGCAGTCTTGGCCTCTGCTAACATTTCCGGGGTAATGTCGATAGCCACGACTCTTTCTGCGGATTGGGCTAAGGCAATAGCGGTGTGCCCTCCTCCGGTGGCCACATCTAAAGCGTAGTCCCTCGAATTTGGCTTAATCATCTCAATCATTCTTTTCAAATCCTCAGAATTATTGTGAGTAGAACTTAGCCGATACTTCGCAGCCCTTTGCCCAAAATTTTTCCGCACTTCATTAATGTTGTTCAATTTAAATTCCTCCTTCAAAATAAATTTTCCTTATAAGATATTATGTTTACTGTAAAGAAACCATAGTGACATAAAAAAACTCTGGAAATAATTATTATGTTATATTCCCTATATCTTCGCGACATTTAGTTTCGTTTAGAGACTTAAAATTGAAAGATAAGTTACTATTTCTCCTGGCAGAGGGAGTGCACCATGTGGTACATCGGCATGAAAGTATAGGGAATCCCCTGCTTCAACGATATATTCCTCATTTCCATAGGCATATTTCATTGTACCGCTTATAACATAGATGAATTCTTGTCCCGGATGATCATACATTTTAATATCCTTAGATTCTTGGCTGTCAATAGTCACCAATATCGGTTCAAACTTTTGTCCCGGAAAACCCTGCACAAGAGTTTCCATCATTTGTCCTTCAACAATATTTTGAGGCCTTTGCTTTTTTACATTTCCCCGCACTATTTCAATGTGCCGGGCCTCAGCTGCTCGAAACAGCTCGCTTAAAGAAACATCAAGGGCACGGGTTATTCTCATCAAAGTACTGAGGGGCGGTGATACCTTATTGTTCTCGATCTTAGACAGCAGACTCTTCGTAAATCCTGTGCGCTTCGCTAAATCATCTAAGGTCAGGTGTTTATCCTGGCGAACTTGTTTGAGTTGTTTGCTGATAATTAAATCTTCCATAATCGCCTGCTATCCTTAAGTCTTTTCTACGGATCTTTCCGTTACATGTTTATTTTATGGAAACATTATATCTTTATATTCAACTAAATGGTCAATAAGTTTTTACCCAGCATAGGCATATTATGCTGATTTCTGAGTTTCCTATGCAGAATCCGCGCAGTACTGCGAAAAATTGTCAATTCCTCTTTTGGATCAACTCACTCGTCTTCTAACATCCGTTTCATCAGGACAATTTATGTCCAAATTTGGGGTCATTACTTTTCTCTCTTTATTCTTAGTAATCTTAACGTAAAACAAAAGTGAGCCTAATAAAGCTAAGAAGATTGTTATAACAAAATAACTCATTGCCTGAGCTACATAAATTGTTGAATGATAAGCAGTCACATGACCTGCATTGAGTACCAACACTTTTAAATATCCCATTGCATAGAATAACAGAGAAGAAAGATAGCAAATAACCGCCGCTATTATCAGCACCTTAAACACCCCCATATTTCATTTCCCAACAATCACGAAATACATTGAGGATTTTCTCACATTCGATACCAAACCATATTGAACCCTAAGTCTAAAGGAGATTTAACCCCTCAAAATAACATCAGCTTTTTCTTAATTAAAAAATCGCCACACCTTCTAGGCCATGACGACTATAGGTTTAAGTGATCGGTAACCTGGCAATCATCAGTTAGACAACTGGAAGACCCAAGGCTTTGCGCCTTGGCTTTCACTCAAGTTTGCTATTTATCGTCACTAGTATTCAATTTAGGACAATTATACCATAGAAATAAGCCTTTTGTACTATTATTATTGGTAATATTTATGGTATATTTCCTAAATACTGGTCTATTTCCCGAATAAAAGGACCTGCCACCTTACGTTTATACCTAACGTAGGGCGGCAGGTCCTTTGGATCCGGGAAACCGGCAGGAACTTTTTTAAGGTAATGCAGCTTGGCTTCAAATCTAGGCTTCGTTTTGATGCAGCTTAAGATGGGACATTCCTTCAAGCAAATTTTGAGAGAGACGGAATAATGCTTCAGCTGATGCTGCAATCTCTTCAAAGGTTGCAGATTGCTCTTCCGTACTGGCGGCCATTTCTTGGCCTGCAGCATTGACTCCTTCTGTGATGTATTCAATTTCTTTAATGGAAGAGGTCATATTTTTGCTGCCGTCAGCCAAAGTATCGGCGGCTGAGGCAACTTCACTAATTTGTTGGGATACGTGTAATATGGAACTTTCAATATGTTGAAAGGCGGCTGCCCCGCTGGAAATTATCTGTGTTCCGCTATTAATGGAACGAATGGTTTCTGACATGGCTTCAACAGCCTGGTCGCTGTCCCTTTGCATGCTCTGAATTAGAGAAGATATTTCAACGGTTGCTTGTTGGGACTGCTCAGCCAGTTTGCGGACTTCTTCGGCAACTACCGCAAACCCTCGCCCATGTTCCCCGGCTCGTGCCGACTCTATGGCCGCATTAAGGGCCAGCAAGTTTGTCTGTTCGGCAATTCCGCTGATAAGTTGGA
The DNA here is from genome assembly GCF_000235605.1 of Desulfosporosinus orientis DSM 765. GTDB lineage: Bacteria > Bacillota > Desulfitobacteriia > Desulfitobacteriales > Desulfitobacteriaceae > Desulfosporosinus > Desulfosporosinus orientis. Next base: position 1,267,603 of record NC_016584.1, on the reverse strand, counting down.
CAATCAGACCAATAGAGTTGGAGCGTTCATTCAGGCCTTTGAGCACGCCGGACATACTTTGTGCGGATATTTCAATAGTGTTCATTTGCTGCATTGCCGTACTCATCGATTGATTTCCCGCTTGAGCTTCTTCCGCAGTACTGCGGGCAAAATCCGATACTGTTTTAACAGTATTGGAAATTTGGGTAACCGATACCGTTGTCTCTTCGATAATAGAACTTATTTGCTGAATGTTTTCTGTTTGCCGTTCAGAGTTTTGAGCAAGCTCAGTTGCAGCTTGGGCAATTTGAGTGGAAACAAGGGTATTCTGTTCCGTGTTTGAGCTAAGGTCTCGAGAAGCCGAAGAAACGGAGTTTGCTCCTTGACGAACTTTATCAACAATAGTTCTTAAGCTTTCTAGCATTAGTTTTACGGAATATGACAACGAGCCGACCTCATCTTTGGATGTGACCTCCCAGTAAGGCGTCAGGTCTCCGGCGGCAATTGTTCCAGCAGTTTTTTCAAGAAAGACTAACGGCTCAGTGATTTTCTTAGCGAATAAAAATGCCACTATAACAACAATGATCGTGAATAAAACGGCTGTAGCCAGGATTATTTTGTTCAAATAAACGACCGAGCTGAAGATATCAGCTTTTTCCATAAAGGCGATGTATTTCCAGCCTGTGTTTGGAGCGGTGTAAACATTGATAAGATAAGGTTTGCCTTTATAGTTCGTCTCAAAAGCTTGCTCCGAAATACCCGTAAGATTATCCAGTTCTTTGATGCCTAAATCGGAGACGGGTTTAAAATTCATTTTGGCATCATCCGGGTCTGCCAAGATGGTCCCATCGTTTTGTATCAACATCATAAAACCGGTATTGCCGATATGAATACTTTTGATCATATCAGTGATACCTTTAAGATTCACGTCCAGGCCCTGAACCCCTATGATTTCACCGTTATTGTTTTTGATCGTTGTCACAGTGCTGATTTCAACAGTATCGTCAGCCTTATAATAATAGGCATCCGTCATAGTCACTTTATCAGGGTTTTTCATAGCTGCTTGATAATAAGGTCTTTCTGTCGGGTTGTAGTGGGCATAGGTGGATCCTTCAGGATACTGAATATAACCACCGTTCTTAGTGGCCATATAGACATAAGTAGCACTGGGGTGAGAATTAGCAAAATGAGCATATGTATTATATATTTCCGACTCAGTTCCGCCGTTTTGTGAAGGAGTCATGGGCACGGTTTCCTCTGTTCGGTCTAGATAGGAAGTAATCGTATTATCTGCTTTTGTAACTATAGAATCTTCGGCAAGCAGCTGAACATTTTCTTTTACGCCGTTAAAATACATAGTCAACGCGTTATCAACCTGAATGGTTTGATCTTTGGCTGATTTAATAAATTCTGTCCTCATTTGGCTTTGCATATTTAGGGAAATAAAAATGCTTATAGAAATCAGAGGAACCAAGGCCATTAGCACGGAAACTAAAACAATTTTTGATTTTAGACTAAAATGTCTCTTCTTTGGAAGCTTAGTTTGAAGTTTCATTTTCATACCAATATCCCCCTTTGAATTTTCATTAAATATTCAAAGCATGCAAGAGTCTGAAAATAAGTGCGACATAATTCAGGTAACAATAGTAGATCTTATATTACGACACTACTTAATCATAGCACCAGGTTTTCTCTCCATTCTGCTACATTTATGCTAATTCTGCTACATTTAGAGCTTGATTATTGAATTTCGACTTTTTTCTTTACTCAGCCGATATTTAGGGGTTTTATATTAAAAATGGTTTACCCGAACAAATATAAAAAAACCTGCAAATCCAGTGATATCACTGCTTTGCAGGTTTCCTAATTTCGTATTTGGTCGGAGCGACACGATTTGAACGTGCGACCTCTACCACCCCAAGGTAGCGCTCTACCAAGCTGAGCCACGCCCCGACTTATAACCCTCTTCCGAAGGCTTTTATAGGATACCATATTAGATCTAAAATCGCAACCCCTAAATTCACTCCACATTGCCCGATGACTAAATTTTTTCTCATTTTTCTCAAAAGCTTCATAACTCAGCTAAAAGGTTCTCTGGAATGTAAGTTTGGTTCATTAAATGATTAAACATCAATTATTCCATACTGGTGCAGCTTATTGTAAAACGATTTTCTGGAAATTCCCAACGCCTTTAATGCATCGGTACGGTTATTGTTGCAGGCGTTTAACGCAGATAAGATTACCTCCTTTTCGACACTAGCTACAATTTCTTTTATGTCGTAGGAGTTTTCCTTCACACTTGAACGATGCTTTTTGGGAATAATGTGCGCTGGCAAATGTTTAGAGGTAATGACCTTACTGCTGCAGACTATGCTTGCATGTTCTAAAACATTTTTTAGTTCCCGTATATTACCCGGCCACTCATAAGCCCTAAGAATTCTTTCAACTTGCGGAGATAGAGTCAGCTCGTGACCCACCTCTTTAGCGAACTGTTTAAGAAATACTTTAGCCAGTTCTAAAATATCATCTCTTCTCTCACGTAATGGAATCAGCATAAGAGGAACAATATTCAGTCGATAATAGAGGTCACTTCTGAAAGCACCTTGTTCAATCATTTGTTCCAAATTCCTATTTGTGGCTGCAATTACTCGGATGTCGACTTTAATGGCCTTTGTACCGCCTATCCGTTCAAACTCTTTTTCTTGTAGTGTGCGTAACAGTTTTGCTTGCATGGTAAGGCTCATATCTCCGATTTCATCCAAAAAAATTGTTCCTCTATGAGCTAGTTCAAACTTACCGAGTTTACCTCCCTTTTTAGCCCCGGTAAAAGCCCCATCTTCATATCCAAACAGTTCGCTCTCTATCAGATCCTCTGGAATGGCAGCACAATTAACCTTGATCATAGGCCTATTCTTACGTGTGCTACTTTTATGAACAACCCTCGCCAATACTTCTTTGCCTACACCACTTTCACCAAGAATTAATACCGTACTATCTGTTTTAGCTACCTTGGCTGCTAACTTCAAGGTTTCTTTCAAGCGACTGTTGCGACCAATATATTCTTCAAAGGAATTAGGTAGTTGTTCTTCTTGTTCTAACTGTTCTTTCAAATAGTCAGCGACACCCTTTGTTTGGTTCAACTCACGATTTAGTTCAACAACGTCATTAATATTTTTGAATATAGAGACACAACCAATGATGTTCTTGCCATTGTATAAAGGAAATGTACTTCCTACCACATTCACACTAAGAGAACTTAAATAACTTTGACGACAGTAACTCGACTCGCCGGTACGAAGCACTTCAATCGTCTTAGCTTTTGGTTCAATTTTATCTAGCCTCCGTCCTAGAACTTTTGCAACAGGAACCCCTAAAATTTTAGCATATGCCTCGTTAGCAAACACAATGGTCGTATCGGAATCTACAACTAATACGACATCATGAATATTATTTAAGATTTTGAATAATAATTCTGGATCCCATCTGGGAAAAAAGCTTGTTGTAACAGCATGTATACAACTAATCACATCAAATCCCTCATTTATTTGTATCTTTGATTAATTATACAAGAGCCAAACTGTTATCGTAAAGAAAGTATTTTGAAAATTCTTATAATTAAAAAGGGGCCTCTGTCGAATTTGACAATGCCCCTGCGAGAGAGATCTAAATTTTCAAACCTTGCTGATACGGCTATACTTCTTTGGTCAGAACCATCCATTGTTTTTAAAAGCCTCTGGGTCGTTACCATTGTCCGTCCGTCAAAATCTTGTTAAGAAATTTTATTGGTCCGGGTCCAGATTTTCTGCGCTTGAGCAGCTTTGATCAACTCTTCGCGGAAATCCGGATGGGCTAACTCAATCAACATTTCAGCCCGTCTATAGGTCGATTTTCCAGTCAACTGAGCCTTCCCATATTCTGTGACAATTGTAGGAGCAAAAGTTCGAGGGCAAGTAACAGCAGAGAAAGTTTTTATGCTAGGCACGATTCGAGATATTAACTTGCCACCCTGCATGGTAGTTGAACTCATGCAAATAAAGGGTTTTCCCCCCTTAGACTGGAAAGCTCCCATTGTAAAATCTAATTGCCCGCCCGTGCCAGAAATTTGTTTAATTCCTGATGATTCCGAGCTTATCTGACCCAAGAGATCTATTTCAACCGTATTATTTATAGCGATTTGTTTGTCATTTATGGCAATCCGTCTAGGATTATTGGTTATATCCACAGGGTAACTGGCGAAAGCCGGATTCCTGTCGATGAAATCATAAAGTTTCTGAGTGCCCATAGCAAAAGTAAAGATGGTTTTATACTTGTCAATATTCTTCATTGATCCATTGACTTTGCCTTTTAATATTAGATCAATGTAAGAAGTAGTAGCCATTTCTGAATGGATGCCTAAATTTTTCAGATCACTATCTGCAATCATTTTAGCTATAGTATTGGGCATGCCCCCTATCCCAAATTGCAAACAGCTTCCGTCCTCTATCTCTTCAATTAATAAAGATGCGATTGCCCTTTCAGCTTCCGTTTCTGTCGCAGTTGCTGGCAGCTGAGGCAGTTGATAACTTTTTTCCACTATATAGTCCACTTCTGAAATGTGTATGCATTCCTGTTCACCACCTAAAACCCAAGGAACTTGATCATTAACCTCCAGGATGATGGTTTTAGCCTTTTCGCAAATAGCCCGTGCATAAGAGACAGAGGTACCAAAGTTAAAGTATCCATTGTTATCAGGCGGGGTAGTTTGAATCATAGCAACGTCTGGGGGATACGCACTTCCATTGCGTATGAGTGTAGGACTGGCGCTATAATTACCCGGTATATAATAACAGAGTTCTTTCTCTCCTAGTTTCCTTTCATGCCCACTTAAATAGCCGCTCATATAGGTGAAACTCTTTTTCTCTGGATCGGCTGTACATATTTTAGGGGATACAGTAGCGCACACACTTCTAACCATAACATCACTTACCTCGCCAACACGCTTAGATAAGGCTTCATCTAAAGCCTGCGGAAACATGGCAAAGTGGCTCATAAAAACCCAATCACCGGATTTAACAACTTTAACTGCTTCTTCCGGGTAACGCAATTTACTTCTATATTCATTTGCGTACAATTTTTTCTACCTCCTTTATAGTTTAGACCGGTCTTAAGTAGGTTCGTTCCAAAACTGTACTAATTACACAGCATAATCATTATTACCTATAAGGTTGTGTTGCCAAGAATAAACCTAGGGATCAAATAGCCTATCAAATGAATGTTATACTGAGATTCTATAAAATTAGTTGGCGATTGTTGGCTTATTCTGTTCCTCTAAGCCTTCTTTTTCTAATTCCTCAAGAGCTAATACATATTTTTCGTGTCCATCTGCAATCGGTTTTTTAGCCATTAAAGTTAGAATCACAAGTATAGGAACTCCGACTGCTAGGGACGGATATAACGAAGTACAATATAGGTTACCCGCAAAATGCCATACTGCTGCTACTGTCCCACCTAATAACATCGACCAAAATGCCGCCCTACTGTCAACACGTGGCCAGAATATGGCCACCAACAGCACCACCCCGGCTACTGCCCGAATCTGAAAAGCACCAGCCATCTGAGCAAGAATCGATGTAGACTGCATGCCAAAGTAAGTAGCTACTAGACCTAGGGTAATGGCAAAAATCCTGGCCCATTTCATTTCCTCTTTTTCGGAAATACCCGGCTTAAGTACACGAACCATATCTTGAGTAAGCATTGTTGTGCTTATTAGTAACAAAGCCGGAGCCGTTGACAGAATTGCTGCCAAAATACCCATTGAAGCCATTACAGCATAGACTGGACCTAATTTATTCGCTACAACATAAAGAATACTATTAGCCGATGCTGTAGGCACCATAACCTTACCAGCCATACCGATCAATGCCGGGAACAAGGCAAAGATTAATACCAATCCCGAAGCCCATAAAATACCGTTTCTTGCGGCAGTTTGGCTTTTAGAACCGAACAGAACTACCACCACAGTGGAGGCAGCAAAAAACGACAAAGCAGTACCTAATACCCACCCAACTACCGTAAGCACATCTGGCTGGTTGAACGTAAACATTTTTGCAGGAAGCGCTGCTTGCATATGCTCTATACCGCCGGCAGCAGTAACTGCTACAACGCATACTATTCCTAATCCTAGATACATCACAAAGGAATGCAGAACATTCATCCAAGCCAGACCTTTCATTCCTCCCGTTATGGTAAGAAAAATGAAAATTGCACCAACTATCCATCCAATCATGATCTTATTCACGCCTAAAAGTGGGCCCAGTATTCCAGCCGCTGCCACTGGTTGTTGTGCAAATATTATCAAATATACCGCTACCAGTATGATCATCATTACAGACCTAGTCTTACTGTCAAACCTATGCATGTATATCTGTGGTACAGACATTGCGGAATATTTTTTAGAAAAAGCGAGATATATTTTACCTGCCAAATAAAATACAAATAAACAACCAATACTCATTCCCCAGTTTACCCAGACCGACGAAATTCCTATTTTAAAAGCAGTAGCTGCGTTACCCACCGTACCTGCGCCAGCAATCAATTCGGCAAACAAAAGTGGAATAATTAGACCAGCTGTTAAACCTTTTTTTGCCACAAAGAATTCTGCAACATTGCTCTTCTGCCTTACCATATATATACCAATGCCCGCAGTTAAAGCAAAATAAAACAATACGCACAAAGCTATCATCAGTATTCCCCCTTTTTGATACAATTTGTGTATACTCACACTAATTTAAAGATTTAATCACAAAATAAATCCGTAAACTAATTACATTTTACCAATAACATCACCCCTCTCATTGTCTTAAAAATCCCAGTCTTTAACACACCACCACCTTCAATTCCTTTGTAGGTCAACAACTGCCTATACATAATTTTTAAAAAGGACAGCAGGTAAAAAACTTATATACTTTATTAATACAAGAACCATGCCATAATTATTGAATATTTAGAAAGTTTTTTATCTAATATAATGTATATATTTTCAGATAATAATTGCTAAGTATTGACTGACTTTCATGCTATTTCTAGTCTTAGAAGGCTAAAAGGATCGTTCTACCTCTGTATTTTGGAAAGATTTCATTTTCCAAATCATAATCTTAAAGTACTATTAACTAACTTTTGTGTAAATTTAAGACAATTAATCCTCATTAAGCAATAACTTGTGTAAAAATTACACAAAACCCGCAATTGCAATAAAATTAAAATCTAGATTTTCCTTAGATGAATATCTTCATTTTTCTCAAATTAATGTATCAAGGGAACGTTAATCTTTTCAAAATAAAGAAGTAAATTAACCTCATGACAGAATATTGGGGGTGTAGTGTATAACCAATGTACTTGATTCCTATCTCTCCAACTGTGTCTTTTTTACACAATGAAGAAGCTTTTTTAGGCACCCTGAATAGAGGGTGCCTAAATAACATCCCTAGAAAGGGCTGTCTCCGACCCACTCCCATACTGCCGCTACACCCTGTCCGTGCCCAACGCACATTGACTCAACGGCATACTTGGCCCCATAATAGGGCATTTCATGCATAATCGTTGTTGCTATACGGGCACCGGTACACCCCAGGGGATGTCCCAGAGATATTCCGCTGCCCCGGGGATTCAGGCACGGATGATTTCTTATACCTAATACTTCCGTACAGTAAACTGCCTGGGCGGCAAAAGCTTCATTGATCTCCCATAAGTCAATTTGATCAATGGTCAAACCCGCTTGTTTCAAAGCCAGAGGTATGGCAATACTAGGACCTATTCCCATATAAGCTGGGTCAACTCCAATGGCTTTATAGCCGATCAACTTCATCTTTGGCTTTAAGCCTAGTTCCTGGCATTTTTCCTTGCTGGCAACCAACACCACTGCAGCTGCATCGTTCGTCTGACTGGAGTTACCCGCTGTTACTGTGGACAACTCATCCTTCAAAAAGACTGGTTCCAGTTTAGCTAGTGAGCCCAAGGTCGTCTCTGGTCTAATTCCTTGATCCTTATCAACCACAATTTTCTGCGTAGACCCATCCTTCTGAGGGGCTTCTACTTCGATAGGAAGAATTTCATCCTTAAACAAGCCCTCCATTGTCGCTTTATGGGCCTTAGCATGGCTTTCGTAAGCCATTAAATCCTGCTTTTCACGGCTAACTCCATACTTGCGGGCTACCATTTCAGCGGTCCAGCCCATGCTGCTGGCATTCATATCTGTAAACTCATTGAAACGCGGGTTAGGAAGGCTTCCTGTTCCCATTGGTACATGAGTCATGTGTTGAACCCCACCGGCAATAATCAACTCGGATCCCCAACCCATGTTAATTTCGGCGACAGCGTTAAAAATTGTTTGTACTCCTGATGAGCAGAAGCGATCGACTGTACAGCCCGGCACACTGTAAGGAAACCCCGCCATAATTGTGGCATAGCGGCCGATATTTCCAGCCATGTCATTGATAAGTGCTGTTCCGCCCATTATAACCCCGTCAAGTTCTTGTTTTTTGTCTTCCAGCCCAGCTCTAAGCATCAACTCATTCATAACTAAAGCAGCCATATCATCTGCTCTTAAGTTAGTAAACCAAGAGGATTTACCCGCCTTGGCTATTCCCGTTCGAACACTTTCGACCAAATAAATTTCCCTCATGTAATTCCCTCCGAATATGATTTCTTCATAAATCAGCCGACAATTAAGACTTCTTCTGGAACTTCAAGGACAGTATCATCGGCATTTTTGATGAGTTCAGCGACAGTGAACACATTGGGTAGCGAGTTGTTAACATAGTAACGCGCGCTGGCCACTTTACCCTTGTAAAAGTTAAGATCAAAATGATCTTCATTTAAACCCGCCAGGTTCTTACTCGCCACAACTGCCTGATCAATCAAACACATGGCCACGTATAATTGGGCAAAAACGAACAAAGTTCTCAGAGCATATAGGTTGATCAATTCACGTTTTTTATCCTTTTCTGCTTGCCATGATCCGATAGTCTGCCAAACTTCTTCCGCAGCTTGGTAGGCTCGTGCGAGAGTTCCAAATTCCTTTTCAAGCCCTGCAGCGTTTTTGTTTGAATCTATGAAATTCTTTATGCTTCCCATCCACATCTTGAAGGGTTTGCCGTTCTTCATAGTCATTTTTCGCCCGACAAGATCGTTAGCATGAATAAAAGAGGTACCTTCCCAGATGGTTAAAATCTTTGAGTCTCGCAGATATTGCTCAACGGGATACTCCTTTGTGTAGCCAACACCACCAAGACATTGAATAGCTTCAGCTGTCATCAAAGCAGCGCTTTCACTTCCATAACATTTGATCAGCGGAGTCAATATGGCAGCTATGTCTGCACACTCCTTGGCTTTTTCCTTATCCTTAGAGTTATTGGCCACATCCAGGCAATAAAATCCTTTATAAATCATAGCCCTTATGCCTTCGGTATGAGCTTTCATGTCCATAAGCATCCTTCTCACATCCGCATGCTTAATGATGGGTACTCTCTCGCCTTTGATATAGCCCTGAATGCGGTCGGAGGTGTATTGTGATGCTAAAGCATAGGCCTCAGAGGCTTGATTATTGGCATTATGCCCGGTGCCAATGCGGGATTCGTTCATCATGTTAAACATCATGGCTAATCCTTTGGATCGACCCATTTCATCAGGTGCTGATCCCAACATAATTCCATAGCATCCGTCGTTTTCCCCAAAATTCAACATACAAGTTGCCGAACCATTAAGTCCCATCTTATGTTCGACGGCAATGGTGGCAACATCGTTGGGCTTTCCAAGACTGCCATCCTCATCAACCCAGACTTTAGGTACAATATAAAGACCTAACCCGGCAGAACCTTTTGTTCCCTGGGGCGGACGCGCCAGTACCATATGAATGGTGTTCTCACAGATTGAACCATCCCCAGCAGTAATAAACATTTTAGTCCCTTTAATTTTCCAAATTCGTGGATCATCCGTAGGATATGATTTTGTCAACGCATCTCCCACATCCGATCCGGCTGAGGGTTCTGTCAAATTCATGGTTCCCTGCCAATCTCCGCTAAGCATCTTAGGCAGGAATCTTGATTTATCAGCCTCGGTCCCGAAATCAATGATCAGATTAGCTGCGCCGGTAGTGAGCTTGATGTTAGAACCCATTGCAGGACAAGCAGCCACCATTGGTTCATTAGCTGCTTTGAACAACATTAACGGCATTCCGCTTTCAAGTTCGATGCACTCGCTGCTGGAACCCCAACCATTTTTCTGGATAAATTGAAAGACTTCTTTATATCCCGGAGGACTGGTAACCACACCATTTTCGAATTTAACTGGATTCTTATCTCCTTGAGCATTAATAGGGCTTACGACCTCACGGGCCACTTTATAAGCTTCGGTTAGAATCGAATCAACATCGTCGATACTGTATATATCCTTGAAGCGGTCAAAGCTTAACACTTCTTCAGTCGGCAACCATTCTTTTAAAATAAACTTTAAGTCACGCATATTGTATCTGTATTCCAATTTTCTTCCTCCTCTTAAAGTTGATTGTGAACACAGTACCTTTGATCGAGAAACCAGGCATTAGTTCTCTCTTGAATCTAGTAAGCTAAGTTCTCAACAACTGTTGAAATACCTTGACCACCACCGATACACATGGTTGCTAAGCCATATTTCTTCCCTGTGCGCTTCAATTCATTGATTAATTTGATTAAAATGATCGCACCGGTTGCACCTAACGGATGCCCAAGAGCAATAGCGCCACCATTTACGTTGGTTTTGGCTAAATCACGTCCCAGCTCCTTAACCACAGCTAAAGACTGAGCTGCAAAGGCCTCATTCAGCTCAATTAAATCAATCTGCTCTAACGTTAATCCAGCCATTTTAAGCGCTGCGTGCGTTGCCGGAACCGGTCCGATACCCATGTATTGAGGGGGTACTCCTTTCGCTCCTATACCAATAATTTTGGCAATAGGTTTTAACCCAAATGATTGAGCTTTTTCAGGGGTTGTGATCAGCACGACTGCCGCTCCATCATTGCGCCCGCTTGAATTGCCCGCCGTCACCGTTCCGCCTTCTTTGAAGACAGGGGCTAATTTTTCTAACTGCGCCCTACTAGTTACACGTGGATGCTCATCGGTATCGAATAATTTAATCGTCTTTTTCTCTTTTACTTCGTAAGGAACAATTTCTTTTTTGAACACCCCTGTCTCAATGGCGTGCAAAGCCCGTTTTTGACTCTGCAGCGAAAACTCATCTTGTTCTTGGCGGCTGATAGTATACTTCACCGCCAAGTTCTCTGCGGTCATTCCCATAGTCAAATGTCCATACTGTTCCATAGGCTGGCAACGAGGTTGACTTTCTGTATTAGAGTCCAGAATTTCAGCGTTTCCCATCCTATATCCGTAACGTGCGTTCCTCAGATAGTAGGGAGCAGTACTCATGCTTTCTGCGCCGCCTGCCAAAATAAGCTCTGAAACCCCTGCCCAAATTGAAATAACTGCATTATTAACGGCAGTTAGGGCGGATCCACACTGACGATGTACCGTATATCCCGGTATGTCTTCAGGCATTTCTGCTCTTAATAAGGCTAAACGGGCTACATTAGGGTTATCTGAGCTTTGTTTGGTATGACCTAAGATAACCTCGTCCACCGTCTGACCCGGAATACCGCTACGACTAAGCACTTCCCTGATCACCTTGGCCGCCAAGTAATCTACCTCAACTTGTTTCAACGTACCACCTACTCTACCAATCGGAGTGCGTACACCTTCAACGATAACTGCCTCTTGCATCCTAACCCCCCTAAAATCTAAATGCGAATTTCACTCGTATGAGTAAAAGCCTTTTTTGGTTTTCTTGCCCCATTCACCCTTGATAAATCTCTCAACAACCAAAGGTGAGGGCTTAAGTTTTGGATCACGACTATTCTGATAGCGTTCCATGGTGCGGTAGTAGGTAAGATCAATGCCGGTTAAATCCATTAAACGGAAGGGGCCCATGGGATGACCCAGAGCATTTGTTACGGCAATATCAATTTCTTCCGGAGTGGCAATACCCATTTCGGCGAGATACAATGCTTCTTGAGAAAGTGCAGATAATATCCTGTTAACTAGGAAACCATAAATTTCTTTCTTAAGCCAAACTGCCCTTTTACCAAGCTTGGCACACAAATCCATGGTTATTTGGGCAGTTTCTTCAGAAGTATGAGGTCCTTGCACGACTTCGACCAATTTCATGACCAAAGCCGGGTTAAAAAAGTGCATGTTGCAAACCTTATCGGGACGCTTTGTAGCATCAGCTATTTGTGAGCTGACAATATAGGAGCTGTTAGTCGCTAAGATTGCCTGAGGAGGTGCAATTCGGTCTAAATCAGCAAAGAGCTTTCGCTTAATAGCCATTTTCTCAACGGCAGCCTCGATAATATAATCAGCTCCTCCGGCTGCTTCCTCTAAACTCGGAGTAAAACAAAGATTGTCTAAAGCCATGTCTGCCTGTTCCTGGCTCAGTTTCCCTTTAGTAACCCGCTCAGGCAAATAGGATTTTGCAAAGGCTTCTGCTTTAGCCAACATTTCTTGGCTAATATCTGTACAGGTCACTTTGTAACCGGCCAAGACGCAACACACAGCTATTTGGTGCCCCATATTGCCGGCACCTATAATGCATATATTTTTAATATCTTCTATGTTCATTTTAATTACCTCCTCAATTGACCTTATTTACCTTTAAAATTTGGTTTGCGTTTTTCAATAAAAGCCGTTATGCCTTCTTTCTGATCCTCAGTTGCAAACAATAACGAGAAGCATTTATGCTCATATTGCAAGCCCATTTCCAACTCCATTTGCAGTCCTTCGTTGATACAGGATTTTGCTAACTGTAGAGCGACAGCTCCACGGGCTACAAATTTCTTAGCCATTTTTTTAGCTTCCAACATGAGTTCGGAAACAGGCACGACTTTATTGACAAGACCAATTCTCAAGGCTTCTTCAGCATTAATAATATCCCCGCCGAAAATTAATTCCTTGGCCTTACCGGCACCAATAAGTCTGGGAAGACGTTGGGTTCCGCCCCCTCCAGGAAAAATCCCCAGCTTTATTTCTGGAAAGCCAAATTGAGCGGTGTCAGCAGCTATTCGAATGTCCGTCGTCAACGCAAGTTCACACCCGCCTCCCAAGGCATAGCCGGCAATGGCAGCGATGACGGGCGTTTTCATAGTTTCCAGCAGATTGAACGCTTTCCTTGAGGGTCTGATACTTGTAGCTACATCTACTGCACTTAGAGAAGCCAGTTGTTTTACGTCTGCCCCTGCGGCAAATACCTTTTCCCCTCCAGTGATAATCACAGCACGAACTGAGTCATCATTTTCTAGAGTCAATGCCGCGTCGGCTAGCTCGTTAAAAACTTGACTACTTAGTGCATTAAGTACTTCCGGACGGTTGAGAGTGACTATAGCAATTCCATCTTCATTCTCAACAATAATTGTTTCATAGTTCAATTCTATTCCCTCCCTATTACACCTCGCGCATGACTACTTCTCCGTTTCACCTCCGCCTACCCTTCAAAACTGTTTTATATTGATTAAATATTCTGAATATATCAATTGCAATATTCATGCCAGCTTTATAGCCTGTCAGGTTACTAAAACAACTAGGGTACTCCTCCAGAACCTTTAATCCTTTGCTTAAAAATTAAAAAAGCATCCTAAAAAGAATGCTTTTTTACAGTCTACTTATAAAATTAAATTCAATTACTTAGAAGTTCTTCTGTGTTTTTTAACTAATTTTTAAGTTTTTATATTGCTCTCCCTTTTTATAGATGGAAGGTCCCTACTGTTTATTTTCTAAACATCCTTCAAAAAGGTTGGCCAATATTGCTTTAATCTCAACCCTTAAGTTTGCCCGATTATTTCAATTTTTCTTACTCCGACAATTTCCCCTAACCCGGCCAAAAGGTTCTCTGGAGTATCTGCCAATCCAGCAGTTTCTATAGAAATTGAGACATTGGCAACTCCTTGCAGAGGGATTCCCTGATTAATCGTCAGGACATTACCCTTTACAGAGGCAATGAAGTTAAGGACATGAGATAGTACTCCTGCTTCATTCTCAAGAATTAAGGAAATAGTAATTATTTTCTCTCGACTCGCCTCATAAAACGGGAAAACGCCATCCTTATATTTATAGAAGGCACTTCGGCTAAGCCCTACACGTTCTACAGCGTCGTTAATCGTGGCGGCATCTCCTTTGACAAGAAGTTCTTTCACCTGTGCAGTCTTTAAAATGGCTTCCGGCAAAATGCTTTTACTGACAATAAGAAACTCATTTGTCTTGCCAGCCACCTAATCTCTCCTATCTATTCCTACAGTCCTTGTTTGATATGTTTATAATTATTATATTCTAATTTGCGTGAGCTTTGCAATATTAAGTGGATATTTAATTCGAACGGTTTATTACCCTTACAGTGAGTGAAATAGTTACTGATCTTCTATTTCTACCCCCGTACTTCAAGAAATCGAGCAACTGGGTGTAAAAACCAATAGTGAGAGTTAGTTCGACTAATTTTTAACTATTGAACGTCCTAATAAAGTAACAAGGGGTAACTAAATATTATCCCCTTGTCACTCTAAATAAATCAGCACTCACGGCTTAACGGTATGGGTTTTAATACCACATCTTTAAGAACCTCAACAAAGATTCCACCGAGACTAAACATGATCTGCGTCCCTAAGACCGGATCTCTCTGCAAACCAACGATGACCTCGTCTCCCGGCGGTACTTGTTCCTGAATTAAAATACCGTTGATCTTGGCTTGAGGATTATAATTCCGACCGTTTTCCGTAATTTCTTTAAACTTTGCTTCTGCCTCCTGGACCGAGGAAATATTAACAGCAACCCCTCCTGCTTCTGTTTTATGCAGGATATCGGGAGAATCGATCTTCATTAGAATTTAGCAAAGTCTTATTGCAAGAACGTGAGCAAAACGGATGCTGCAATCAAAGTGCCGATGACTCCTGCTACATTAGGTCCCATGGCATGCATTTTACCTAGTTTTTGCATTTGTGCAATAGTATTATCTAATTGTTTTCAATGCTCTTCCTTGATGTAAGGCTGAAACAGCATTAATAAAATGCGATACTTACCCCATCATAATATATCGCAGGTCCTTTTTATCGACCCTTCGCTCAGGAACTATAATAGGCAAAACATTGAGAGCATAAAAAAGGTCTAATCGAAAGAGACCTTTTTCTACGAACTCTTCTAAAGGTCTATTGGTACCAGCCATTATTCTAGCATTGATAGGAATCGTATCAGGTTCGCCACCCCCCTGCAACACCTGATCTTGAATTACGCTCATAAGCCGTGCTTGTAAATAGAGAGGCATCTTATTTATATCCTCTAGGTAAACGCTCCCTTGATTAGCTGCCTCTAATATTCCTAATTTCCGATTTAATCTAACACTTTCCAAATGATTTTGTCCAAATAGCTCCATCTCTAAATCCTGAGGTACTATTGACCCACAATTTAATTTATAAAAAGGGCCTTTACTTCTTTTACTATTGAAGTGGATTGTCTTGGCAATGCCCTCTTTACCTGTCCCTTGTTTTCCAATTAGAACTACTGGCAAATCGAATCGACTCTGCCTTAATGCAAGATTCATAACATTATCACACAATTTCTTCTCCCCCAAATAAATTTAAAAATACTGAAAAGGCCACCTGTTAAGCGACCTTTTCAGTTTTGATGAAAATTAATTGATTAACGCTTTGGCTATGGCAATTCTTTGAATCTGATTTGTTCCTTCGAAAATCTGGAATACTTTAGCATCTCTCATCAATTTCTCAACGGGGTACTCCCGACTGACTCCATAACCACCAAAAATTTGAACAGCATCTGTTGTTACTCTCATTACAGTATCTCCACAGAAGCATTTAGTAATAGCGCCCTCTTTTTTCACGGAAAGCCCTTGATCAACTAACGACATCGCCTGAGAAACTAACTGCCGAGCTGCTTCTGTTTGAATTTCCATATCCGCTAAAAGCATTTGGACAGCCTGAAATTCAGCAATTGGTTTTCCAAATTGAATTCTTTCTTTGGCATATTTTACAGCTTCATCAATAGCAGCTTGGCAAATACCTACAGTCAAAGTACCAACAAAGGCTCTGGAAATATTTAAGGCAATCATGGCAGAGGTAATACCCGTTCCCTCTTCTCCAAGTAAATGGTCAGCCGGAACTCTTACATCTTCAAATACAACATCACACGTATTTGATAATCTTAGTCCAAGTTTATCTTCGTGTTTACCTACCGAAATTCCTGGACGATTCCGTTCCACTAAAAATGCTGATAAACCTCTCACACCTTTGCTCTTATCGGTTGAAACAAAAACTACATAAACGTCGGCGTAAGCACCAGTAGTTATAAAACATTTTCTTGCATTAATTACGTATTCGTCACCATCTCTAACTGCCGTACCTTTCATTGAGCCAGTATCTGAACCTGCATTAGGTTCGGTTAAACAGAAAGATCCAAATGCTCCCGGCCGAATAATGTCAGCAAATAATTTCTTCTGTTCTTTCGTTCCCATCACGAGAACTGCCCTTAGTGCTACGAAGGTAGTGACAAGAGAAATCGCATATCCTGCATCAATCTTTGCTAATTCCTCAAAAACAATTGCCGAAGTTTTGTAATCTAAGCCCATACCGCCGTATTCCTCAGGTATCTCCAAGAGGTGTAAGTCCAATTCAAATGCTTTTTTGAGAAGCTCCAATGGAAATTCTCCCGTGCGGTCAAACTCGCTCACATACGGCTTTACTTCTTTAAGCCCAAAGTTTCTAACCATAGTCACTAGCTCTCTTTGTTGATCAGTTAGTATGTGTCCCATATTAATTCCTCCAATTTTTTGCACTATTTTTCACTATCAGACAGAAGTAATCAGTATTATCATTGTATAGGGGTTTTATAATAGCTTCATTTGTTTCGCAGTTTCCGTAAGTTCTCCACGGAAGTCTGGGTGAGCAATAGCAATCAGTTCTTGAGCCCGTTGCTTTGCAGATTTTCCTCGCAACTGTGCTACCCCATATTCCGTAACGACATAATTCACATCGTTTTTCGAGGTCGTGACAACAGCACCTGGCGTGAGAGTAGGTACAATCCGCGAGATTTGCCCATTCTTTGCCGTAGAAGGAAGCACGATAAAAGATTTTCCACCTTTAGATCGATTTCCTGCCCTTACAAAGTCAACCTGTCCTCCAGTCCCACTATATGGGACGCAACCCAAACTCTCAGAACAACATTGACCTAAAAAATCAACTTGCATTGTCCCATTGATAGTGATTAAATTATCATTTAGCCCAGCGAGATAGGGATCATTAGTGAAGTCCACAGGATGCATCTCTAACTGGGGATTGCGGTTCATATAATCATAGAGCTTCTTCGAACCCAGTGCGAAGGTGGCAACCATTTTATTTGGTAAGTAGTTCTTTTTACGATTTGTTACTGCACCACTTTCGATCAATCTTAAAATCCCATCCCCAAACATTTCTGTGTGAATGCCCAAATCATGTTTAGTGGTGAGCTGCATTACAACAGCATCTGGAATGCCTCCTAAGCCGATTTGAAGTGTCGAACCATCTTTAATAAAGTCTGCGACATATCCCCCTATTGCTTCCTGAACTGGGCCTATGGCGGGAAGTCCGACTTCATATATTGGGGAATTATCTTCCACAATTGCAGTTACTTGAGATATATGAACCAAGTTATTTCCATACGCAAAAGGAGCATTAGGATTTACTTCCAGAACAATCGTCGTCGCCTTTTCAAGAGCGGCCATCGAATAATCCGTTCCCAAACTGATTGAGAAATATCCATGTTCGTCCATAGGAGAGGCTAACGAAAAGAATGTATCAACTGGCAATAATTCATTTCGAAACATGCTGGGCATTTCAGAAAAGCAACTTGGGATGTAATCTATCCACCCTTGTTGACCACCTAGTCTTGTAGCTGCCCCAAAGAATAATGAGACTTGACGAACATGGTCAACGGTTTCTGGATCAATATAGTCGAACTTTTTTTGCGAAAGGATCTGGGCGATTTTTACATCATTAAATTCCCAACGGTGCTCTGACAACGCTGTCAAAAGTGCAGGCGGTTCACCAATACTTACAACGATAAAATCTCCATCATGAATTAAGTTAAGGACCTCTTCTGATGTACGGAGTTTTTCTTGGTAAAGTTCTTTAACCTTTGACATTTTCTTCACCCCATGTTCATTTATTTTCTGTACACCTAACGAAGTGTATAAAGTGTTAGCAACGTACTCTCATTTAGGTAAGTAAGGAGTTTGGCTTTAGCTCAATTTAAGCAAATAATCAGATCAGTGGATTTTGAATCACCTCACCAATAATTACTTTTCCTCATTTCGTTAATAATGCAATTCAAATGCCAATGTAAACTTTTTAGTTAATAAATAAAAATATTTTGAATATGTTGCAAATGTTCTAGTATCATCCCTATATGTTCTTATTTTTGTACCATAATCAAATTATCACTTGGTTAGACCCGTCTGAAAATCCGAATATTCGGACATATAAACCATAATATAGTCCGACATTACGGAATATATAGTTAGTCGGTCATAAACGCTGGGTTCGTTTTTGAAATGGAATTTTTATCAGGTTTCTTTTTAAGCATCAGCAGCGCTAGGAGAGCAATGATCACAACTATGCCATCCAATAATACAGGCTGTGTCCATCCACCATACTTATCACGGAGCGCACCAGCCACTACCGGTGAAAGCACTGCTCCAATTTCCCCAATAAGGTTCCAAGCGCCGAAAGCCGTACTGCGTTTATTGGCAGGCGCATATTCACTAACCATGGCATGGCAGATTGGTTGCATTCCAAATAGACCTAACCCAGACATGAAGAGGAGGGGCCCCATTATAAATGGACTCTTACCACCACCGACTAAATAACCCCAAAAGACAAAGACAGTTATGGCATGTAGAGCGGTAAACCCAAACAACACTGGCTTTCTGCTCCACCCCTTTGATACTGCAATATCAGATACCCAGCCTCCTAGCGGATAACCTATAAGACCTGCCCCTGCATTAAATAATGCCGTAAGAATTGACACCATAAAGCTTGTATGTGCTACTTCTTTAATAAGGGATGGGGACCAGAATCCATAAAACCACATGCTCCATAGTATTGCTATACCGGTAATATTGAGACACCACAAATTCTTATTAATCATGATTTCCTTAACCTTGTCCCCTTGGCGGAAAAACATAAATGCTATCAAAACAACAGCTACACCTGTCTCAAGAACAGCTATGCTCAGGTTTGACAATCCCATTGACATTGATAGGTAATAAATGACCATAACAATAATTAGAAATACTGATGCATAACGGGTTAAGTCTATTACAGCTTTAGGATAGTTCGGTTTGATTTCAAGGATTTCCGCATATTTTATCGACGGGGAATCTTTAATAAATACGTATAACAATATGGCAATTAACAGGGTTGGAGCAACCCAAATAAAAAACGGCACGCGCCAAGCAATGTCATTCTCCCAAATCTTTGCCGCCCACTCCACAGTGGCAGCCCCAGTGAACAAAGAAATTGCTGTACCAACTGAGACGCCTGTTATAGCTATCCCCATACCGCGTCCTATCTTTTGTGGTGGAGTTGCGGCGGCTATTATTGGCCTATCATTTGAATATAATGCTCCTTCACCAAGTCCAGTAAATACCCTTAATGCAACAAACGTCAATAGTGAACCAGCAAATCCTGTCACAAGCGTTGCTAACCCCGCCCATGCTATACATATGACAACCATAACCTTGTTGCCATGCTTATCCCCCAATATACCCGCAGGAAGCTGAACAAGCATGTAGCCGGCAAAAAATAGTCCCCCTATCAACCCTCCAAGAGTGTAAGCATTCGTAACGTTGTCAAAAAACGATACCTTGTTAGCTATCATCCATGCAACTACTGGAGTCAACAGCGCTCGATCAGTATATGAAACCGTCCAAGCCAAAAAAAACAATAACCATACTGTATGGTAATACTTCCAGCCTCTCTTTTCATTTCCCATCGTACTTAGTCCTTTCTCAAAATTAATTGAACATTCCAATAGTTATAAGTATAATGTCAAGAGTATTAGTCGACAATAATTAATCTTAATATAGTTTTAACGATGGAGTTATTGTAAACCCACCATCGACTCGTAAAAACTCACCGTTCATGTATTCAGCATCTGGTGAAGCTAAAAAACAAACAACTTTAGCAATGTCTTCAGGCAACCCTATCCTACCCATTGGAACCAGAGCCTCCCGATCCTCTCGAACACCTGGAACATTGTAAAATTGTGCCGTCATATCCGTTTCGATAAGGCCCGGACAAACGGCGTTAGTCCGTACCTTACGCGGCCCCCATTCAAGTGCTGTCTGCTGAGTCAACATCATAATTCCTGCTTTGCTGGAACTATAGGCACCTCGAAATGGAGTTGGGACAACGCCTGCGATAGAGGACACATTTATAATGGAACCCCCATGATCAAGCATCTCAGAACCAAAGGCTTGAGTACAGAAAAAGGCACCCGTAAGATTGACATCAAGGACCTGTCTCCAAATATCTTCTTCTACTTGCTCTACAGGAACACTAGGGCCAAAGATTCCTGCATTATTTACCAAAACGTCAATCTTTCCGAAATGAGCAAGAACTTGATCACGGGCCGCGAAGACTTCTTTTTTACGAGTAATGTTGCATTCAATGAGCAAAATGTCAGATCTCATATCTTTAGACCACTCACGCAAAGGATCTACGCAAGTAGCCAGAAGCGCTAACTTAGCCCCGCCCTCTTTAAAGCGTTTAGCAATACCAAAACCTATTCCTCGAGAAGCTCCGGTAATCACAACAACCTGCCCATTCTCAGACATTCTCTTCACTCCTATATTTTAAAACTATCTTTAAAGGCGTGAGGTGCTCTTAGACGATACACCTCACGAATTAGTATTGAATTTAGGTTCTTACGTAGGCCTTACAATTTCTCAATTTGTAGAAATTGTAGTCTTGCTGACCACCTTCTGATCAAGCGGAGTCAGGCAATCATATAGATAATCGTGAAACTCTGACTGAATAGTCTTATTGACTTTTTGGGTAACAGCACTAAAAATTATGACTAATCCTAAACAAAGGAACACTGCTATTGTTGTGGCAGGTAGTCCATACAATGTTTTCGGAAGCACACCAAAGAGACTCAGAATGATATAACTGGTGCTTATGACACTAGCCCAGATCGAAGCTGATTTTGTAACCCATTTTACTCCCAGTGGACCCATGAGGAAGCAGAAAAGGACAATAGCACCCATCGCTGCCGACATGCCAACCAAAATGACAATATAACTAGGATTAAGGACAGCGAAGGCCATAGCGACTAATCCTACCAGCAGGGTGCAAATCCTTCCTGCCCAAAGCATATGCTTTTCAGAAGCTTCTTTCTTCAATATCCTTGGATAGATGTCCTTAAGCAGCAGGCTGGACACTGTGAGCATTGCCGAATCTGCCGTTGATACTGAACCCGCCACAATAGCTATTCCGTACATGACTCCTACGATAGGTACGAGCGTAAAAACAACGGTTGGCGGTACTTTGTCCAGTCCGCCGCTTACTCCAGGCATTAAATACAACATAAGCAAGCCTAAAGTTGGACCGACAGTCCAAGTGAAAATATTTACTATTAGATTGCTTTTCCCAATGCTCTTGCGCATAACACTATAAGACTTTGCGGTAAAATATCGGTTTATGAAAAATGGGATGCAGCTATAGCCTATACCAAAGGTTGCGGTGTAGGTTATGGCATGTAAGGGTTTCCATGTTCCCAGTGCACCGGGGAAGGTAAACTGTTTAGGAAACTGCTGCACTAATGTTGCCAGCATAGGGCCCTGGGCAAGTGCTTTAGGTACAAGTAAGATAAATAAGGCTGCTAAGACGCTCATGATTATTATTCCGTTAATTGCGTCGCTCCAAATAACCGTCTTAACTCCACCTACAAACCCGTAGATCGTAAGGATCAAAACACAGACGAGTACTCCATACACTACATCTATACCTGCGAATACATTAAACAGATAACCTACTGCCATCATCTGAGCTATTAGATAAGGGAACTGCACTAAGACTAGAATTAAAGATGCTGCAATATGGAACTTTCCATATTTGAAATATTCCGTTGCTATATCAGTCCCTGTTATCCAATTATTCTTTTTACTTAATAAATAAGCACGACTGCCTATAATAAGCCAAACAAGAATATAAAGCGAAGTCCACATCCATCCAGCGTAAGCATACGCTAAACCATGGCCATAGATAAATCCTATGGCCCCCATCATGGTAAATGAACTGCTTATTGTCGCAAAGTTGGTCATGGTCTGCAAAAAACCACCCGTACTTCTATCTGCTAGATAATAAGAATCAACATTGGTATTGTGTTTATAATGATAAATACTAACTCCTAAAAAGATAAAAAAGTAAAGGCTTAGAGCAATAAGAAAAAGCATCCCTAAACACCTTCCTTCAACAAAATAAAATTTTTAAGGCGGAGTTCTGGTTTACATATCTTCGGCTGCTATATTAGCTTTTCTTAAGCACAAGATCATTACACAAATAAAACTAACTAGAGTAGTGCAGGCAAACCATAAAAGTATAACGGGAAATTTATTGGGAAATGTACCGGTTGGTACAGCCATAGGAACAAATCCCAAGATCCAGGTTATAAACCATACGATCAATATTTTCTTACCACTTTCTCCCCACCTATTTGATAGCTTCATTAAGTATTCCCCCCTTATTTTAGCTACCTAATCATCGTCCCGTATGTCAACCAAACTCTACCCTTTTTGGGAAAACTGAAATAGAATATCCTTAGTTCATCTAAACCACCTCACTTTCTATATTTTGATAATTTTGTTTTTAATTAATTATCTGATATCTTATTTTGCAAATACTATGCCAGGTCAGAAATGTTGCAAAATGAATTATTTCGAAAAAATTAATGTCCGGAATTCCAAGAATTCGGAAAAATAATCCACAAATGTTCGTGAATCTGGATTAAAAAATTTATCACAGTTACTAAGAGGACTTATCTTTTTGTCCGTCGATGATACTAACTATAATGCCTCCGAAAATCAGAGTTGCACCGACCATAAAACTAATATCAATACTCTCATTCAACAGTAAATAGCCAAGAAACAAGAGCGTAAAGATCGGCACTTGACTAAGAATCGATCTGCTTGCCACATACAGGCTGCCCCATGCGGAAGTAGTAATGATCAGATAAATGTATCTATACTTTGTTTTTTCATCATTCTCATCCTTTGGAGATGAATTTCTTGATTAATATAATTGCAAGTTCAATGCCTACACTTTCTAAAATAAGCAATAAAATGAAATTCCACTACGCAAAAAGCCTAAAGACAAAGAGACACCCGGTTGAATACCGGGTATCTTGACTCATGCAATAATTGCAGCCGATTCTACATCAATTGATGCAGGCCTTTTTAAGTTTTTCATAAAAAGTAGAGCGGCTTATCCCTAAAAGCTTGGCTGCTTTTACTCTGCTGCCAAGACATTCATTTAACGCCCAACGAATTAATTCCGTTTCCTGTTGTTGTAAGCTCTCTCGTAATTTAATTTTATCGCCACTATCTTTAACATTACTTCGCTCAGTTGTTTTTGGACGAGAAACTAAAACATTTTGTCCCTGTTCAAGAGTATCCCGAAAATCATCCCAAGTAAGCCAGCTCTTCATCCCCAAGCTAACAGCTCTCTCAATAGCATTTTGTAATTCCCTTATATTTCCTGGCCACGAGTAGTGCTTAAAAGCTTCTATTACATCTGGAGTTATACCCTTATAGTGTTTGCTTTGTGATTTGTTAAACTTCAACAGGAAGCTGTTAGCTAGCAATTCAATCTCTTCTTTGCGCTCACGTAAGGGCGGCAAATTTAAACATATTACATTTAAACGGTAATAGAGATCCTCGCGAAAGAGTTTTTCATTAACCAATTGCTTTAAATCCTTATTGGTGGCAGCAATAATTCGGACGTCAATGGGCACTGTTTTAGTTCCTCCCACCACTTCGATTTCTCGATCCTGTATGACTCTTAGGAGTTTACTTTGTAATTGTAAAGGCATATCCCCTATCTCATCCAAAAAAATCGTTCCGCCATTGGCTAACTCGAATTTCCCCATTTTCCCATGCTTAGCCGCACCCGTAAACGCCCCTGGTGCATAGCCAAAAAGCTCAGATTCCGCAAGTTCAGCTGGAATGGCTGAACAATTCACCTTTATAAAAGGTTCTTTACACCTTGTACTTGCATTATGAATAGCGTGAGTAAACAATTCTTTTCCTGTGCCACTTTCGCCCAAAATCAGGACATTCGATAAACAATCAGCCGCTTTAGTAGCAACCCTTTTGGCTTCTATCATCGCTTTGTTATGTGTGGTAATGATAGAATCTAAGGTATATTGAGTACCATTTAGTTTATATAATTCATCTTTATAATAACTAAGACTATTTTTCAGTTTTTGAAATTCTCTCATAACATCCTGAAGCTGATCCAGATTTCGATATATCACTCGCAAAACCCCCCCAGAAACCTCAGGAGCACCTTTAATAGGCATATAGGAGGCAATCACCGAATGTCCATTAATACTTTCTATGTCAAAATCTCGTTTGATTGTTGAGATTGAGTCAAATCCTTTTATAATAGTCGAAGCATCTTGACCTATCAATTCGCAACTGCTCTTTTTACTCAGTTGTTCGAAGGAAGGATTTGCTAGAATGACCTTGCCCTCATCGTTTGTTACCAATAAACCTTCATAAGCAGTATTTATAATTGTTTCAAATGTGCTTTGTAGTCTCTTTATACTTTCAACCTCTTGTGCCATTCGTTCAACATCAGTTGCATCATACATTACCACGATATGTCCACAAATTGGCTCTAGGGAAATTGGACTTGAGGCAGCCAAAATGCTCGTAGTGTTACGTTTTATTTTTTGTGGCCTTCTATTTACTAAATTTACTTCAGGAATAATATCCTTAAGGTCTCGACCAATAAGTTGATTTGCTTCTAACCCTAACAATTTTTCTGAGAGTTGATTGCTCACTGTAATAACATTGTTCTCATTTACTGCTAAAATCCCTGTCGGAACTACCTTTAGTAAAGAATAAATATGCTCGTACAATCCCGTTATTTCTTTTAGTAAGGCGTTAATTACACACGCTCCTGTTACTACTCCAATAGGGCGTCCATCATCATCGATAACGGGTGTCTCTGAGACCTTAGCATTTAACAACCATTCTCGAACTTGGGCTAGATTTGAAAACTCTTTGTTCTTTGGGAAAAAAACGATCTTGTTCTTAGGAAGGTAACATCCCTCAATAGGTTCTTCAAGGCTTTGCCCTCGTATCAAGGCATCAAAAAGATTTGAAAGAGTCAGCATTCCGACTAAGATTCCATTATCGTCAACAACAAAAATAGCGTGTAACTTACTATGGCGGACTAACTTAATGGCTTGGCCTATTAACTGTGAGGACAAAATAGTGACGACAGACGTATTCATAATCTCCTTCATTCGGAGCATAAGTATTTAACCTCCTTCCAACTAGAGTTAAGCACGTAATAATCTCATCTTAAACTAATTATCGTTAAATTTATTATAGTAGATTAATAAACAATTATCTATGCATTATCAGAATATTTTTTCTATTCACTTTTACCTTCAACTTGCAAAGCCATCACATAAGTGCCAACCACCAGGACCTAGTTTAAGCTTTACTATTTCTTTCCTCACTCCAGCATCCTTAAGCGTTCTAAGGCAATAATCGGACACCACACTCATCAATTTCATCTCCTTAAAAATAAATGTTTAATCATACATCACGCAATATGTATGCCAGTTAAAACAAACAAGACATATGTAATTCCTAGTGTTTAAAAAAAGCCCTCAAACCAAATAAAGTGATTTATTTAAATTAATTACATAATATCAAATTTTCTGAATCTTGTGTTCAGATTTATGTACACAATCCAACTTT
This sequence comes from Desulfosporosinus orientis DSM 765, assembly GCF_000235605.1. Lineage (GTDB taxonomy): Bacteria > Bacillota > Desulfitobacteriia > Desulfitobacteriales > Desulfitobacteriaceae > Desulfosporosinus > Desulfosporosinus orientis. The sequence goes on along the minus strand of NC_016584.1, from coordinate 1,241,533 downwards.
CCGCACACAAATGTCCAACTTTCCGGACGTGAACCTATGTATCCCTAAAATTATTATAAACTAAAGATTTTGGCTAGCCCTCTACCTACGCAAGTTTTATACCATCCACTTCGCCCTACACCTAATAAAGCCAATGTTTTCATATTGGTATACTTTTTGCTAGTACAATTATTTAGATATTTTAAAACTTTGAGGAGGTTATCTGTGTGAATTTTGAAGACATAATTTATGAGAAGTATGAGGGGCGAGCAAAGATCACCATCAATCGACCACAGAAGCTGAATGCGTTTACAAACCAAACATTACACGAAATGATCGAGGCATTAATCGATGCATGGACAGATAAGTCCGTCGGAGCAGTTATCTTGACTGGCGTTGGTGATCGCGCTTTCTGTACAGGTGGAGATCAATCGATTAGAAGTAAAGATGGCTACGCTATTGAGGAAAGCGGCGAGGGTTTTCAGGGACTAAGTAAACTCCCCCTATCCAACAACCATTCTCTCCTGTTACAGACCATTAGAACAATACCAAAACCCGTAATTGCTATGGTCAATGGCTATGCTATAGGTGGCGGACACGTTATACACGTTGTTTGTGATCTAACGGTTGCCTCAGCGAATGCAATATTTGGGCAAGCAGGTCCACGGGTAGGCAGCTTCGACGCAGGGTACGGCTCTGCATTCTTAGCCAGAGTTGTTGGTGAGAAGAAGGCCAGGGAAATCTGGTATCTCTGTGAGAAATATACCGCTCAAGACGCTTTAGCGATGGGATTGGTGAACCGTGTAGTAGAACAAGATAGACTGTCAGAGGAGGTAGAAAAAATCTGCGATAGTCTGATAAGTAAGAGCCCTACCGCACTTGCTGCGTTAAAAGCATCTTTCAATGCTGATACCGAGTCCATGTGGGGGATTCATACGGTTGCTGGCTTGGCCTTGAATTTATATTACAATACCGACGAGGCTGTGGAAGGCCGTAATGCGTTTATGGAAAAACGCCCACCTGATTTCAAAAAATTCCGAAGTTAATTTAGAAATTAGAACGATGGGATAGAAAGCTTAGGAGTGGAAAACTATTGAAGAATAATAACGTTGATATTGTTGCTAAAACAAAACAGTTTTGTAAGGAATATCTCAAACCCATCGCAAAGGAATTGGATAAAAATTATCGGTTTCCAACAGAGCTGTTAGGCTTAATGAAAAAGGAAGGCTTTTGGGGAATTAATCAGCCAGTGGAATATGGCGGTGGAGGGTATGATAATGTACAAGCTTGTAAAGTTATTGAAGAAATCGCCAAAGTAAGTGCCGGAGTAGCCATGAGCATTCACGGTCATTGGTCTGTTACCGATGCATTGGTTAAGTTCGGAACAGATTCTCAAAAGAAAAAATACTTTCCCAGTCTTTTAAATGGTGAGAAAATAGCAGCATTTTGTGTTAGTGAAATACAGGCTGGGTCCGATGCAGCCTCGATCACTTCAACCGCGGTAAAACATGGCGATGGATGGTTAATAAACGGACCAAAATGGTTCTGCACAAACGGGGGACTGGCAGATATTTATTTGCTTGCGTTTAAAACGGATCCACAGGCTGGTAGTAAAGGCATAAGTCTTTTTATTGTTGAAAAAGGCACTGCTGGGTTTGATATTGGTGAACCCCAGGAAAAGATGGGTTGTAGAAGCTCGGTGATTACAGGGTTAACATTTAAAAATTGTCTAATCCCTGCTGAAAACATCATCGGTAATGTTAATGGAGGATTTAAACTAATAATGCATGCCCTGAACTCAGGTCGATTGGAGATGGCTGCTATGGGTTTAGGAATTGCCAAAGCCTCATTTGCAGAAGCAAAAAAATACGCCAATCGACGTGTTGCCTTTGGCAAACCACTAACAGCTCTTTATTCTATACAAGAAATGTTATCTGATATGTATGTTAAGATCCAAGCAGCAAAACTAATCGTAGAGGATGCCGCCAGAAAACGGGATAGCGGTGATAATTATTCTTTAGAATCGTCAGTTGCCAAGCTATTTGTTGCTCAGGTAGTTAATGAAGTTTGCTATAAGGCCTTGCAAGTATTCGGCGGGCATGGATACATGCAATATAATAATATTGAACGTTATGCTAGAGACGGTCGTGTAATGGATATCGGTGTTGGTACCACAGAAGTGCTCAAGATGGTGGTAGGAAACGTAGTTTCTAAAATTAAGGATGTTGACTAAATTGAAATAATCCGAGGAACTATCCCATTTGGATAGCCCTCGGATTATTTATTCATAAGAGTAATATCCTTTTTTAGTTTTTTTACCCCATTCTCCTTTAATAAATTTCTCAACGACTATTGGAGAGGGTTTATCTCTGGGATCATGTGTTTCTCGATAGCGTTCCATCGCCTTATAGTATGAAAGATCAATCCCTGTTAAATCCATCAAGCGAAATGGTCCCATCGGATGTCCTAAAGCATTGGTGACCGCAATGTCGATCTCCTCATGACTTGCAATTCCCATATCATTTAGAAACAATGCTTCGTTGAAGATAGCGGTCAAGATTCGGTTAACCACAAAGCCATAGATTTCTTTCTGAAGTAAAATCCCGGTCTTACCCATTGTTTTACACAGGTTCATTGTTATTTGTGCCGTTTCTACAGAAGTATGTGGACCTTGGACAACTTCCACTAATTTCATGACTAAAGCAGGATTAAAAAAGTGCATATTACATACTTTTTCTGGCCTCTTTGTGGCACCAGCAACCTTCGAGCTGACAATATAAGAACTATTGGTTGCCAAAATTGCATGTGGAGGAGTAATTCTGTCTAAATCAGCAAAAAGCTGGCGCTTAATATCGATTTTCTCAACAGCCGCCTCAATTACAAAATCTACATCTCCAGCCGCTTCTTCTAAAGTTTTAGTAAAGAAAATATTTGCCATTGCCTCATCCGCTTGGTCTTGAGTCAATTTCCCTTTTGCAACTCGCTCTGGTAAGTAGCTGCGGGCAAAACCTTCCGATTTATTCAACATTTCCTGGCTAATGTCAGTGCAAGCCACCTTATACCCAGCTAAAGCTGCACATAAAGCAATTTGATGACCCATATTACCCGCGCCCACAACACATATTTTTTCTATGTTCAATATAAGTACCTCCTTGATCAAAATCTAATCTATACTTTTGTTAGGCTCACTCTTAAAATTATAGATATCCACGACTCGAACAAACTCCATCTTGTCGTAACCTAGGTTGGAGGTATAGGCTTAGACAGACGTTTTTTTGCTTACTTAGGCCTTTTTTATCAGACATATTCCAGTTAGATTTTTTCACACAACTCTTACAAGGTTCCACGATATCAGGCAAACGTCTACTTAAGCACGTCCTACAACTTTTTTCGTCCAAAACTTCTCCTCCCCCCAAACCCTCCTTAATCTAACCTTTCTATAATGGTTGCCATTCCCTGTCCGCCGCCAATGCAGAGAGTAACCATCCCATAGCGGGACTTACGTCGAAGCATTTCATACAAAAGCGTCGTCATTAAACGAGCCCCGGTTGCCCCAATAGGATGTCCTAAACCGATGGCACCACCATTGACATTCGTTTTCTCCATGTCAAATTTTAATTCACGTATAACTGCCAGAGATTGTGAAGCAAACGCTTCATTCAGCTCAATTAAGTCTATATCGCTTAGATTAAGCCCCGCTTGCCTTAAGGCCTTACGAACTGCAGGTATGGGACCAATACCCATGATTTGCGGAGGTACTCCGACAGCTGCATCCGTAACAATTCTAGCCCAAGGCTTAAGTCCAAGTTCTTTTGCTTTATCCGCTGACATCAAAACCACTGCTGCAGCTGCATCATTGCGTCCACAAGAATTCCCAGCCGTAACCGATCCACCTTTCTTAAAGACTGGTTTTAAACTTGCTAGTTTTTCCAGCGTGGAAACTCTGGGACCTTCATCCGTATCAAAAAATACCGTACCTTTACGCGTCTTGATCTCAACAGGAACAATTTCATCTTTAAAAATTCCTGCCGCTAAAGATCTTCGACACCGTTCTTGACTCTGAAATGCAAATTTGTCCTGATCCTCCCGTGAAATATTATATTTTTCAGCTACATTTTCTGCTGTATCACCCATCGAAACGCTCCCGTAAATTGCCGAAGGTTGCCCCCCTGGACCTGCTTCTGTTAAGGAATCAACTAATACTCCGTCCCCAGCGCTATACCCAAAGCGTGCATTTTTTAGATAATAGGGTGCTCGACTCAAACTTTCAGTTCCTCCAGCTACAACCACTTTAGCTCTTCCTGTCTGAATTTGCTGAGTTCCATTGCTAATCGCTTGCAGACTGGCTGCGCATTGACGATGTACTGTATAAGCAGATGCCTCTTCTGGAATTCCTGCTAATAGTGAACAGACACGAGCAATATTCGAAGCTTCCGTGGTCTGACGGGACCAGCCCATAATCACTTCATCCACCGACGTCGGATTTAAACCAGCCCTTCTAACAGCTTCTTTAATTACAATCGCGCCCAATTCCTGAGGCGGTATATCTCTGAGAGTACCGCCTATTGTTCCAATCGCCGTTCTTACAGCACTGACAATAACGACTTCATTCATATATCTACCCTCAACTTTATTTTATAATATCGCTCTTGGGATCAAGTGCTCTTAAACACTTTAGTTCTTCTCTGGATGGTGCTGGAATGACAATCACCTTATCACTTACATTCAAATCCCATCCACATTCCATTTTCGCCTCGTTAATAGCCGTTTCCAGGCTTTTGCCCTTCGGGACAAAACAACCTGTTAATTTAAACGTTTCATGAACACTACTCCGCTGCAAAATTCCCTTATCTGTGACGATGGTTCTGACTTTATCACCATTGCCGGTTACAAAAGAAACCTTACTAACCATTCGTTTGGGAGAATGAGTTATGACAATAATTACTTCACCTGCGGTTGTGGCAACATCATTTGATCCACCACCGCTTGTTAAGAAAAGGTTTTTCTCTGGAATTTTGGTAGAGTTAATATTGCCAAACTGATCGACTTGTGCCGCACCCAATAGGCCAAGACACCGAGAATCATCACTACCTACGATGCATCCGAGGATATCTAGAAAATGCGATTGCATTTTACTTGTTGGAATATTCGCATAGTTGAAGATATACGAGTCACCTAGTTTAGGATAGTAACCGTAAAATCCGGTTTCAGTTAAAAGTTCCCATTGAAACAGCCGATCCTTATCTAAGTATTTTGCAAGCCAGCTTGCTAGATGAGCTGTCCCGATCCCTGCAAGAAGCGTAGAAAAACCTCCAGAAGATACCTTCTCTCGAATTACCCTCGACGCGTTAATTATTAGTAATTCACTACTTGTTGCGGATTCCTCCTCTTCCACAACATCAGCAGCTGCGTCAGAATCACACGAAGCGTTTTTGCTGCTATTTATTGCATACCGTAATTTCTCCAGACGACTATTACCAATTTTCTCAAGATATGATTGATGCGTAGTATTAATGACCCATTCTTTCATCCAAACATCAAGAGCCTCTGCACTTGAAGCGGCCGCCCTAAATCGACGACGAGTTTCGTAATCCTCGGAATACCCAAGGTCCTGTAACGTGGGTATGCCTTCAACGGACATCCCTTGCGGATGAGCTCCAAAAGGGACTACGGATATGCTTTTAACTAAATGACCTGGAACCTTTACATAGTTACTTAATTTACGAATTTCCGAGGTTGAGACAATTTTTTCTACAGTGACAATAACACCCTGTTTAGCAGCGTAAGCTCCCCACATATTTTCACCAAATGGAGGACCAATCACTGTGTTTCCGTAGGCGTCAGCTACTAGCCCATGAACAATAGCCACGTCAGGGTTCAAAGCTCTTACAACGACTGTTTCCTTACCCGAAAAAGGATCGGTCATAACTCGAAAGGAATTAGGGTTTTCTTTCAGCAGATCACTTCCAAGTAAAGATTTTGTTCCTATATATGGTAAATTCAGAGCACCTGCCAAAAGCCCTAAGGTTGCCGTTAGATTTGTCCAACATTCATAGGCAATCTCACGCTTTTTAAAGGCCTGCTGAAGAAAACGATTGGGTGCAGGTGATGGGTATGTATCCCCAATAAACCCCGCTACCATTTTGTCAACGAGCCCCGCCCATGATAACATAATTCCGTACTCCAGTATTCCCGTCGCCGTTATAGTAAATTTCATGGGTTTTTGGCGAAACTGCCTTACGATTTCCATAACTACAGCATGTGCCCTTGAATGGGCAAAGGCAAAATGCAAATCCATTCCGGGTTTAATAAAGTGTCTCACCGCTTGTTCTAGAGGAATAATTTTGTTATTACCCTCTTCGCTAAGCATTTCAGCAAATTGGCTATTCAAATAATTCCCCCCACTCTTGTCATATTTCTTTGATTTGTAGTTGTCAATTAATCCAACAAAGTTGAACAAAGAGACTTAAGCTTAGTTACCACTAACCATTGGTAGGGTTCTTATCAAAGTAACTCTCCTGTTTTTAACGAAGCCTAAGTCTCAACATCTTCTATTAACCGTATAGTGTCAATCCACCACTTACACTTATTATTTGACCCGTAATAAAGCTGGCTAAATCGGAAGCAAAGAATACCGCTGCTCCCGCAACCTCTTCTGGTTCAGCAACCCGTTTCAATGGGATTGCCTTTTCTAAAGCTTGCCTCATTTTTTCTGGTTGTCCTTGGTATAAGGGGGTATTTGTCGGACCAGGACAAACACAGTTTACTAAAATGTTATATCTAGCAACTTCACGAGCCAGTGACTTAGTAAAGGCAATGACCCCTCCTTTGGCACCCGCGTAAACTGTTTCTCCACTGCTGCCGCCCCTGCCAGCGTCACTAGAAATGTTGATGATCTTCCCAGCTTTGTTCTCCATCATGCCGTCAAGCACAGCTCGAGAGCAATAAACGACTGATTTATAGTTGATATCAATTACTTTATCCCAGTATTCTATAGGATTCTTCCAAAATGGCTCAATGATATCCCAACCAACGCAATTTATTAAAGTATCAATCTGCCCAAGACTATCTTGGGTTTGTTTAACCATCGCTGTTACGGACTCAAAATTTGTAACATCCGTAGTTACAGCCATACATTTTCGCCCTAGTTTTTCAATCTCGACTTGGGTTAACTTCAAGGCTTCTGAGTTTAGGTCGGCTGCGCTTACATCCGCACCATAAGAAGCACACATTAAAGCGATCGCCTTACCAATACCTGAGCCAGCCCCTGTAACAATAATGTTCTTACCATCTAACCGCATGTTAGATTCCCCTCCTTTTGCTAAAAGCCTTTGAACACGGCAGGTCGTTTTTCAAGAAAAGCCTTTAGTCCTTCTCCCGCATCTTCCGTCACAAACAACTTACCTAAGCCACGAACGTCATAAGCTAAACTAGAATCTCGTTCCAGTTCCAAGGCAGCGTTCACACACTTCTTGATTTCGGCAACGGCGACTGGTGCTCGCTGAGCCAAATTCCGTGCTAACTGCATGGCCGAATCCATCAAGTTTTCCGCTGCGCAAACTTCTTCTACTAACCCCAGATTAAAGGCTTCCTGAGCAGAGAGAGCATTGCCCTGTAACATTAAACGGAGCGCCTTCGTTCTACCGATCAGCCGAACAATCTTTTGAATACCTCCTGAGCCTGGCAACAACCCTAGATTTATCTCCGGCAATCCTATTGTTGCTGTTTCTGCAATAAATCGAAAGTCGCAAAAGAGGGCGAGTTCAGTGCCACCGCCCATCGAGTGGCCGTTAATTACCGCAATCGTCGGCTTAGGCATATCTTCCAGTATTGAATTGGCAAACTGGAGCCGCCGATCAAAATCCAACATCTCACCAAGGGCCTTAGTTTCTATAATCCCCTTCATCATGACAATGTCAGCACCAGCTACAAAAACCTTCCGCGAACTTGTAATTACGATAACCCTTACTTCTGGATCATTTTTCAGATTCAAGAATGCCGCTGATAGTTCCTTGGCCAATTCATTGTTTAGGGCATTGACAGGAGGTCTATTCATGGTTACGCATGCAATGTGGTCTTTAATATCTACGGTTAATAACTGAAGTCCATTCATAAGACCTAACCTCCCTTTTTTAAATGCAATTTATCCACAATTAATCCTAGTCCTTAAACTTAAAGACTTTGGTTGCACATCCATTCAACAAAGATTCTTTTGCTTCAGGTTTAAGACTTAAGGCATCAATTTGTTTAATACAGGTAGGCCAATTAAGAACAGGAAAGTCTGTACCAAACAGTACTTTACCAAGTCCTCTTCCTTTGGTATTTAGATAAGCTACTAATTTACTATCCCAATACTTCGGGCCATGAGCTGTCGTTCCTATATAGATATTCGGATGTTTCCAAGACATCGCTATTAGTTCTTCAACCCAGGGCCAACCAGTATGAGCTGCTACAATCCTTAATTCTGGGAAAAAGAGGGCAATATCATCCAATAAGATAGGACGACCCATTTCACTAGGCATTGCTTCGGCAGAATGCCCGATTTGCATGACTACAGGAACATCTAGTTCAACACATTTAGCATAAAATGGGAAGTATCGTTTGTCATTTACTGGCAACCCAAAACCATAGGTGTGTAGATGTGCGCCAACGAAACCAAATTCCTTAACAGCTCTCTCTAACTCTCTTACTCCATCCATTCTCTCTTCAGCATTGATTCCATGTAGTCCGTATAATCTAGTTGGAAAGTCCTTGATCATGCTGTAGACATCTTCAGTTTGGAAATTCCACTGTAGAACCTGCCTTGTATAAGACTTAATTTTACCTGAAGGGATAAGTACTTTATCAACCCCATTTTTATCCATATCCGCAATAAACTCTTCTGGTGTCCGTCCTCTAATGTCAAGACCCCACCATTTAGCAACCTGGTTTTGTTCAGGATCATCGATATAAGCTTTCTTCATCCCCTCTTCCGTAAATGGTTGATGCCAATAATCAATAATCTTTGTCATAAAATCATCTCCCTTATTTTTTATTTTCTTACCATATTTCTTTATCTTAGCAAGAACTATACCAAAGTATAAACATCAATAAAAAAAGGCGTTTGTTAACGATCTTGTCTTACAAACACCTGATAAATGTTAAATTTTTGTCATTAAATTTCTAAAGGTTTTTACTTAAGTTTCTATAATTTTTCTGAAAATTACGTAAGTAATTGTCCCGGAATCTTATTTTTCGTACATAAATGTCTAGTTTTCCGTACTTAAGATTATGAATATCCCATAACCGCCTTAAATTCCGAAAAATCGGACGCTGATTTCCTATGTTTTATTTTAGCAAACGCTAGAATATCTAGAAATTCAGACTTCCATAACAGAATCATAGCAAAGTTGATATTTTAACATACCGCGGCCAAAAGAAAAAGGTTTTACAAAATGTAAAACCATGGTTTACAATTCATTATCTGATTTAATTCCCTTAATACCTGACCTCAAGACGTAACTATGACGCCATCGAGTATTTTGGCTCCCATACCTTGTGGTAATGCCATTACCGGATTAATATCCAGACTCAAGAGATCCTCCCCCGCTTCTACCGCTAATTGACTGACTCCAAGCAGGATTTCAACTAAGGCATCTTTGTCTGCCGCCTGTCTGCCCCTAACACCGTTTAACAGGGCGCCACCCTTAATCTCGTTCAAAACCTCTTGAGCGTCCTCACGGCTTAACGGTATGGGTTTTAATACCACATCTTTAAGAACCTCAACAAAGATTCCACCGAGACCAAACATGATCTGCGTCCCTAAGACCGGATCTCTCTGCAAACCAACGATGACCTCGACTCCCGGCGGTACTTGTTCCTGAATTAAAATACCGTTGATCTTGGCTTGAGGATTATAATTCCGACCGTTTTCCGTAATTTCTTTGAACTTTGCTTCTGCCTCCTGAGCCGAGGAAATATTAACGGCAACCCCTCCTGCTTCTGTTTTATGCAGGATATCGGGAGAATCGATCTTCATAACCACCGGATAGCCCATACATTCAGCCATTGCGGCAGCCTCTTCAGCGCTCTTAGCCACATATTCTTTGGTCACCGGCAGACCGTAAAGCTCTAACAGTTCCTTTGTAGAGTGTTCACTTAAGACTTTACTGTTTTCCTTAAGGGCCTTTTGAACTTTAACCTTTCTGTCAAGATTGATTTCTCCACCAGAAGTTTTCTTCCAGCCGCATTTGAAATTGACATATTTATATAATGCCCCCAAAACTTTGGCTGCCCGGGCCGGGGAGTGATAGAGAGGAACTCCCGCATCCTTCAGAACATCAAAGCCCGGCTTGGATACTTGACCAACACTCCAACTAACGACAAGGGGCTTATCCGTTCCCAAAGCAGCCTCAGCAATGTCCATTCCTATTTTCTCGGCCATTTTCCCTGTAGCCATGGTAATGGCGACAATCAACATATCCAGTTCCTCTGAGGCTAAAAGGATCTTGAGACATTTCTTGAACTCTTCTCCCTGATTCAGGGATTGGGCAGTGACATCCACAGGATTTTGGGCGCAGCCAAAGGCTGGAATAACCTTCTGAACTTCTTCCTGCAATCCTTTGCTTAATTGGGGTATTTTCAGGCCCAGTTCTTCCGAACGATCGGCCAGCAAGATGCCCACCCCGCCGGACATAGTTACGATTCCTACCTTTGGCCCTTTAGGGAGTTTTCCAGGTACAAAGGCCTGGGCCAAGTCGATAATATCATCACTATCGTTAGCCTGAATAATGCCCATTTTATCGAAGAAGCTTTTGTAGGCTGCTCCTGAGCCGGCCAAGGCTGCCGTATGAGTTGCAGCTGCCTTTTGCCCGCTTTTGGAATTACCGACTTTCAAGGCGATAATCGGTTTCCCTGCTTCTGCTGCTTTCTCAGCAGTCTTTTTAAAGGGCTCTCCATCTCTTAACCCTTCCAGGTAAGTAAGGATCACTTTTGTCTTAGGGTTCTCCACCACATAATCCAAACCTTCGCTGACTGTCACATCTGCTTCGTTTCCGGTAGTGACAACAAAGTTGACACCCACCCCAGCTTCCTGCAAAAGATTAAAGAGCATAAAACCTACAGCCCCGCTTTGAGAAACTAACGCTAAATGACCGGTTTTAATACAATCCAGTTCCAGTGAGGCGCTGAAGGAAGCAATCATCCCAGAAGAAGCATTGAGGATTCCCAAGCAATTAGGGCCGATTAAGCGCATCTGATATTTTTTTGCAGTCGCGATGATTTCTTCTTGAATTATCTTGCCTTCAGCACCGGTCTCTGCAAAGCCGGAAGAAAAGATAACGGCACGTTTGATTCCATGGGTACCACAGTCCTTTAAGATTCCAGGCACTCGAACTGCAGCCACTGCAATAAGGGCTAAATCCACATCTCTGGGTATTTCCTCTACAGAAGCGTAACAGGTGACACCCGCAATTTCTTGGTACTTGGGATTGACCGGATAGATTCTCCCTTGGTAATGATGCTTCAGCAAATACTTAAGTATTTTGCCGTTAATCGTCTTAAAATCCTGGCTTGCTCCAATAATCGCCACATCTTTAGGTTCCATAAAATACTGCATATTCGAATTCCCCCTCCTCAGCAGTCAGTACAATTCGCCCTCCAAGGCTAAGTAACATTAACCCCCTCTGTCTTAACAGATTTACGCTGAATTCGCTGCCACAGGAAGACAATCACTAAGACGGAAATCCCTACCGTATCTGTAAGCAACCCAGGCTTAATCAAGCCAAAGGCTGCAATAATCAGAAAAACTCTTTGGAACAGGTTGGTAGTATTCAACATATATCCCTGTACAGCACAAGCCAGGGCGATAACTCCTACCGTAGCTGTAACCAGAGACCCCAGGATATGGCCAATACTGCCCTGAGCGATCAGAGCCGGCGAGTATATCCAAATGTAAGGAATCAAAAACCCTGCAGCCGCTAAGCGGGCTGCGGCCCATCCAACTTTACTCGGGTTGGCACTGGCAATTCCTGCTCCGGTAAAGGCCGCTAAGGCAACAGGCGGAGTGACATTAGAGATATTGCCAAAGTAGAATACAAACAAATGGGCTGCTAAAGGTGCGACCCCTAATTTGAGAAGAGCCGGAGAGGCAATAGTGGCGCCCACAATATAAACGGCTGTGGTAGGCATTCCCATGCCCAAAATAATGGCTGTAATCATGGTCAGCAACAAGGTGGGGAATAAGTTGCCGTGAGCAAAGGCCAGCATATTGTCTCCCAAGGTAATCCCCAAGCTGGTGAGAGAGGACACTCCCACGATAACGCCTACAACGGCGGTAGCAATAGCTACACTAATACTTCCTTTAGCGCCCATTTCCAAGGCCATCAAGAAACCCCGCCAGCTCATGCGCGTGGATTTCCGCAGGAAGCTAGCTCCAATGGCCACCAGAATCCCATAGAAAGCGGCATAAGTGGGAGTTACCCCTTTAACCAGAAGATAAATGATGGCCGCCAGAGGTATTATGAGATGCCCCCGCTCTTTGAGAACTAGTTTCATCACCGGCAATTGTTCGCGAGGCACACCTTTTAGGCCGGTTTTAAGAGCTTCAAGATGTACCATGGTAAATACCGCTAAATAGTAAAGGAAGGCGGGAATCAAGGCAGCAACCATGATGTCTTTATAGGGAATATTTAAGAATTCCGCCATAATAAAGGCTGCCGCACCCATAATCGGGGGCATAAACTGCCCGCCAGTGGAAGCAACCGCCTCCACTGCTGCAGCAAAGTGAGGCCGGTAACCGATGCTTTTCATTAGGGGAATAGTAAAGGCACCCGTGGTTGCTACATTAGCTACCGCACTACCGCTGATGGTTCCCATAATTCCGCTGGCAAAGACGGCCACTTTGGCCGGCCCGCCCGGGGAAGTCCCAGCCAAAGCCATGGAAGAATCATTGATCAGCTTCGCCATTCCGGTTTCCCCCAGAAAAGCCCCGAAAAGTATGAAGAGGAAAATAAATGTAGCCGAAACACCCAAAGCAACCCCAAAAATTCCTTCAGAACCTAAATACATTTGGTAAATAATTCTTTTGAGACTGAAGCCGCTGTGGCCAAAGGATCCTGGGATATACTCTCCAAAGTAGGCGTAGAGCAGAAACAGTACACCCAGAATCGGGAGTTCTTTCCCTAAACACCGGCGTCCCGCTTCAAAGACAACCAAGATCCCCAGTGCCCCCATGATATAATCCCGATTAATTGGCAGCCCCCCCCGCAGGGCTAGTTGTTCGTTCGCAAATACCATATAGAGGCCGGCAACAATACTTAAGGCAATCATAATCCAGTCAAAGATCCCCGGTTTACCTCTCATACCCTTCTTGCGAGCCGGATATAGAAGAAAGATGAGTACCATAACAAAAGTCAGATGAATGGAACGCAGCTTAATAGCTTCAAGAGTTCCGATACCTGCCACCCACAAATGAAACAGGGAAAAGGAGATGGCTATGGCCGAGACCAGCAGTCCAGTCTTTGATTTGGGTTTGAATTTACGAACTTGGGATTCCTTGTCGTATTTCTCTAATAGTTCTTGGACAACTTCTTCTGAGGCAATTTCACTGTCTGACAATGTACTGATTTGTTCGCCGCCAGGCTTATCCAGTACTTTGCTCATGATGTTATCCTCCTTTATTACTTCAGCACACCGACTTCCTTGAAATACTTAATAGCGCCCGGATGCAGCGGTATCGGACCCATACCTTTGCCGGAATCTTCTTTTTTAATGTTCTTGGTGATGGCATGGGCATTGTAGAGATCCGGCAGGTTTTCATAAATCCCTTTCGTAAGGTTATAGATTAAATCTTCACTGAGATCAGCACGAGTCACTAAGAGATTGGCTAAGGCTACCGTGTGTACATCTTCCTCCTGGCCCTTGTACGTTCCTTTAGGAATGACATATTCATAATAGAAAGGGTATTTCTCAACAATCTTTTGAATCATATCCGGTTCCAAGGAAATGAGCTTTACATCAATGGAATTAGAGACGTCCATAATCGCCGCCAAGGGCATAGCACCGGAGAAATTAGCGGCATCTGCCTGCTTATTTTTGAGCAGCTCACTGGCCTCAGTGAATCCCACGTAATCCGCATTGACATTGCTCTTATCTTTATCCCAGAAATTCAGACCGAAGATATCCAGAACTTCCTTAGAATTGGTTACCGTTCCGCTTCCCGTAGCCCCAGGCACAAACCGCTTCCCCTGGAGATCCTTGACGGAGTTGATGCCTGAATCCTTGCGCACCACAATTTGCGTGACATTAGGATACAAAAAGGTCATGCCGCGCAGGTCTTTGTTAGCCCGGCCGGAAAAATTATCCTGACCCTGATAGGCGTACACTGCCACATTGGCCATGGTAAAAGCAACTTCCGCTTCTTTCTGCTGTAAAAAGTTCATGTTGGCCGCACTTGCCTCAGTCGATTGGGCTGATGCTTTAACTCCCGGTACCTTGTCAGTCCATATTTTAGCCATGGCATTTCCAATAGGGTAATAAGCCCCGGACGTTGTACCTGTAGCGATGTTCACTCGTTCAACTTTTTCAGATGATTGATCCGAAGTATTGGCAGATTTGCTTCCGCACCCTGTCATAGCAAGAGATATAAATACAACCATTATTAAGCTAAGTATTTTGCGCATATAAATTTGCCCCCCTCTTAATAATTTTTTTACGTAAGGTTCATTAAAAAAATTCTATTTTTTCTCTTGCCCCCCTTCTAATTAATATGTATAAACACCAACATTCAGCTGTATGGCTTTATGTCGTGTATGGTGTTCTTGATTCAAATATTAAAATCATACTAATTTAAATAAATTAAAATATTCTGGTAATTTTCTCTAAAAAAATTTGCCCTTATGGCTTTGAATTTCGTTCTACTAATTAGAATTTAGCAAAGTATTATTGTAAAAACGTTAGCATGACGGATGCTGCAACCAAGGTCCCTATAACTCCTGCTACATTGGGTCCCATAGCGTGCATTAACAAATAATTCCGCTTATTTTCCTCTGCTCCTACTTTGTGAACAACTCTGGCAGACATAGGTACCGCCGAAACTCCTGCAGCCCCAATTAGCGGATTGATTTTTTCTTTTAAGAAAAGGTTCATAAACTTTGCTAACAATACACCTGACGCTGTAGCAATAGCAAAGGCAAATAGTCCAAGGATAAATAGTAAGATCACCTCTCGTTTAAGGAATATCTCCGCAGTCATAGTAGCGCCTACGGAAAGACCTAAAAAAATTGTAACGATATTCATCAATTCGTTTTGAGCAGCCTTTGTAAGTCTTTCAACGACACCCGACTCCTTAAACAAGTTACCTAGCATAAACATAGCCATCAAAGCAGCAGATGCTGGTACAATCAACATAATTAACGTTCCCGTAACCACTGGAAATACTATCTTTTCTACTTTACTGACCGTACGTAATTTCCGCATAACGGTTCTTCGCTCGGCCTTGGTTGTCAGCAGTTTCATGATTGGTGGCTGAATAATTGGAACCAGAGCCATATAGGAATAAGCAGCTACTGCTACCGGTCCAAGCATATGGGAGGCTAGCTTAGAGGTCAGATAAATTGTTGTCGGGCCATCTGCTCCCCCAACGATGGATATTGACGCAGCTTCTTTTATATCAAAACCAAAAAGCAAGGCTACAAAAAACGTTATATAAACTCCAATTTGTGCACCCCCACCTAGGAGCAAGGTTTTTGGATTTGCAATTACTGGACCAAAATCTGTCATAGCACCTAAGCCAAGAAAAATTAGAGGAGGGATAATTTCCCAGTCAATCCCATAGTGATAAAATCTCCAGATGAGACCGCTGTCAGGCTCCATCAAAAATGTTAGTGGTAAATTCACGACTAAAATTCCAAAGGAAATTGGTAATAACAAAAGGGGTTCATATTCCTTTTTAATGGCCAGATACATAAGGACAACGGCTATTGTCCACATGATCACATTGCCCAAAGTTAGATGAAAAAAACCGCTGGATGTAATCAATTCGTGTAATACTTTCTCCATGAATTAACGCCTCCTTTCTCAAGTTGTCTAAGTCTAGTCTTTCGCTTTTTCTCTACGGTTTCCAAATGATCTAATGATAATTGAACAAGCACCGACTGAGAGCTGTAGCGAACACATGACAAGCATCACGATACTTACACCGCTTACAAAAATCTTGACCGCTAAATTCCAATCAGTCATGCTTATCTCACCCTTTCTAAGGAAACAACGACTTTATCACCTTGATTCCGTTTCATTTCCCTGCATCTCCTTTAACTTCTTCAACTTGCGTACGACTGTAGACTGATTTACCCCTAATGCCTCAGCAGCTTTAACGGTAGTACGATACTGTTTCATGGCTAATCTAACCAGTTGTTGTTCTAGATCATCAATAGCTTCCTTGAGCGGAATAACTCCGGCCACTGTTACAGACCTGAGAGCGCTGTTTTCCTTTTGATAAAGTACGTGGTCAACCTCCCTTTCAGAAATAAGCTTTTGATTTGAGGTAACTACTAACCGCTCAATGATGTTGGCCATTTCTCGAATATTTCCTAACCAAGGATAACTCAAGAATAAGCGAACTGCTTTTGGAGAAAAAACCTTCTCTAATCCGTGACGCTTATTGTTTTGCTCTAGATAATAAAGAACTAGGGGTATAAGATCTTCTTTACGTTCTCTTAGGGCAGGAATAGTAATTGGCACTACGTTTAGACTGAAAAAGAGATCCAATCGAAAAAGGCCATTTTCCACTAAGTCTTTTAACGGTGTAGTGGAACTAGCGATAATTCTTACATCGATGGGAATGCTTTTCTTCCCATCTGAAACTTGTTGTGTCTTATTCTGTAGTACTCTCAATAAACGGCCTTGTAAACTTAAGGGTATTTTTCCTACATCTTCAAGGTAAACACAACCCTTTTCTGCTAACTCGAATACCCCCGCTTTTCTCTTAGTTCCGTCAGAGGAGATTTCTTGCCCAAATAGCTCTATCTCTAGCAGATGATTAGGAAGGGATCCGCAATTTAATTTGTAAAAAGGGGCTTGAGCACGTTTGCTCTTGGAATGGATTAGTCTTGCAATATCTTCCTTGCCTACCCCTTGTTCTCCAACTAATACTACAGGCGAATCTACTTGACTTACCCTAGTAGCAAGATCCTTCACATTGTCCATGATAACGGAACAGGACCTCCACTCAGGACTCGTTTCTTGATTATTCCTCATCTGTGCGATCTGAGACTGATACTTTTCCGAGAGTTGTTTACTCTCTTCCAGAGCTTCCCTTAGAAATAGCAATTCACTCATATCTCTTATGTTAATGACAATTTTTATGATGTCCCCTTCTTCATCATAGACTGGATTGCCTGTGATGACCAAGGTATGCTTATCAAAGGTCCTTTCCAGAAGACTTACAACACCATCCTTTTTTCTAACTAGATGAATAATATTATTCTCGAAAACCTCTTTCTCCACAAGTTCTTTAAACGATCTCCCCACTAGATCCGCCCAAGCAACTTCTAATATTCTTCCCACAGCAGGGTTACAGCGCAGTATTTCACCTTGTCCGTCACAAATGATTAACCCATCATACGAAGAAGCAATAATTGTCTGGAGCTCTTCATTAAGTTGTTTGACACTTCTTAGTTCTTGCAAAACCTTTTCTATCTCGGAAACGTCTTGGAATACTCCTACCGCCCCTACGACTTCCCCGTCTCTAATAATTGGTGTCCGATTGGAGATATACAATCTGCGGCCCACCTGAAATTTGGCTCCAAATTCGGGTATTCCACTGCGAACAACATCTAAGAGACCTGTAGGGATAATGACATCGTTTAAAAAACGTCCGACGGCTTCTTCTTTTGTTGAACGAGTAGGTCTTTCTGCCGCTGGGTTTAGAGATGTTATGATGCCCTGTTTATTTATAGCTATAATGGCATTGTGCGCTGAGTCAAAAACCGCCTCGAGTTCTTGTCTACGTAATTGGGCCTGTTGAAGATAAGCCTGAATCAAAGAATTCTTAGTTACTACACCAATTATTTCTTCTAGGTTATTTAACACCGGGTAAATATCAAAGGGTAAATCCGTAACATCTTCCAATAATGCATCTTCCTTTAAAGGAAAGAAACGCGTGGTCAAATAGTCAATAGCCTTAGTCTCTGCCGAGAACCGTTCTAAGCCTTTCTCAAAAATCTGCTCTTTGGTAACCATACCCAGTAAATGGCCTTGATCATTGAGCAAAGGCAAGCCAGTCACTTTTTTTTCCTTCATTAAAGTAAGCGCATCTCCAATAGTATGGAAACTGTAAAGGCATACAGAAAGTCGTGACATTACTTGGCCAACACGCTGCAAAGTATTTTCCTCCTTAGACTATCTATTTGGCTGGTAACCAAGTTCGATTTTAGAGATAATCTGCATATGAATATTCGATGTTCCTTCAAGTGTCTCAAACTGCTTAGCATCGCGGAGCCATCTACCGCAAGGATATTCAGTCGAATAGCCATATGAGCCGTAGATTTTCATGGCTATGTTTGCGGCATGAACCGCTGCAATAGAGCCATATAGCTTAGCCATGGATGTCGCCTGTTGACTGGGCAACTTGTTTTCTTTTAACCAGGCAGCTCGATAAACGAGATATTTAGCTGCTTCATCTTCTAGCTTCATTTCTGCAATCTGCTGCTGAATCATTTGATACTTTCCAATCTGTTTTCCAAATTGAGTACGCTCATTAGCATATTGAACTGAACCTTCCAGACAGGCTGCTGAAAGAGCAGCAGAACCAGTAGCGCAGCCCATCCGAGTATTGTTTAACATCCACATACATATTTGAAAGCCTTTATTAAGTGGACCTAACAGGTTTTCTTTCGGAATCATTGCATTTTCAAACACTAATTCCGAAGTCGGAGCTGGCCACATTCCAACTTTCTTAAGTATGGGAATTCTGGTTACACCAGGGGTTTTGTTGTAGTCAATGATAAAGCAGGATATTCCTTTGGCTCCTGCGCCTTTTTCTGTGACGGCATAAAGAAGTCCGATATCACAAGTGTGTCCTCCGGATATCCACATCTTTGAGCCATTGATCAGCCAATGGTCGCCTTTATCCTCAGCTAAAGTCTTCATACTAGCTACATCAGAACCGGTATTGGCTTCTGTCATTGCAAAGCTTCCTACTGAATCGCCACTCACAAGGCGGGGTATATACGTTTGTTTTTGTTCCTTAGTACCCCATTCATTAATCGTCATTGCTGGGCCCCAGACGTTGCCACTGATACTTAGCCTCCAGGAAGTATGAACCTTGGCTATTTCGTATAAAGCTGTCACTGCTTCCATCCACCCCATGCCATTTCCACCATACTCTTCGGGAATGCTCCACCCTAACAGCCCTAACTTTCCCATTTTGCTTAAGATCTCTCTGCGGTAATAATGATTTTCTTCATCCTCTTCAACATAAGGACCTATTTCTTTTTCTGCGAAATCACGAGCCATCTCTTGAACCATTCTTTGTTCTTCAGTTAATCCAAAATCCATTCTGTATCCCTCCTTATCAAATTTTTTGTAACCTTATAGGAGAATGTATACTCTTAAGCTCTACAAAACCAAGATGAAATCCTGTTACCTTCTATATCCGAGTAATTCAGTAATTTTATCCCTTAATGGTCCTAGGTAAGATCATCTGATGGATGGGAGTAATCGACTTGGGATTTTGATAATTTGCACTGGCAAAAGCTACACAATAGCTTCTTAAATCCGACAGTCCTACAATCTCATCCACAAGGCCGAGCTTTGCACAATAAGCAGGTCTGGACTTCTCTTCGTAATCTTTTACCATTTGATTCATTTTCTCAATAACCGGCTCTAAGTCCTTACCTACCTCTTGTTCTTTAACCAGCCTGCGGGCATAAGATGCCGCCGCCGCTGTTTCCCCGTGCATTACGTAAATTTCTGTCAAAGGAGTTCCTAAGGTAAAGGCGTTATTTTCATTGGCTTGAGGCCCTCCCATAATATAATGGGCAGCAGCTGTACCTTTTCTTAAAACAATGCATATCATGGCGATATCCGTCTTTTCAATAGAATAAATCAGGCTTTGACCCAGAGCCAGTAATTCCGCTCTCTCGGCAACGTCCCCAACATCAATGCCTGTGGTATCCTGAAGCCAGATAATCGGCAAATTATCCCGGCCGCATAAAGTGACAAATTCGGACTGTTTAATTAATCCCTGTCGGTAATGCTTACCTCCGATTCCCACATAAGCTCTTTCAGCATATTCCGGATATTTGGGCAGCATTCCTTGCCTGTTGCCAATAATCCCTACCGGGAAACCATCTATTTTGGCAATTCCCGTAAAGACTTCCGGTCCATATTCCGGCCGGTACTCCATAAATTCGCTGTTATCCGTAAGACGTGCCAGGATTTGCATGGCATCATAAGGCCGTCTTTGATTGGCTGGAAGCAGGCGGTTCAGCTCCAGACCTGGATACTTAGGTTCTGCCGGCTCCGCTACTCTAAACACTTTGGGATCATAGGCTGGCAAGCCACTCATATACTCTTTGATGCCATCTAAGACACCGATTTCACTATCATAAACTTCTCTAAAGTAGGCTGTCTCATCAAAATGAGTCTCTATACGACCAGGCGCCTTGGCCTTAAATCCCTGGGTCGCATCGATTAATTGTTGAGCTGACTCTAAGTCGAAAAAACCCTTAGGATTCATCCCTCCAACGATTCCAGCTCCCCCCACAGCAATATTAGCATCCTTATGGGCTATAAGGATCGTCGGGCTGATTCCTTGATATCCTCCGCCAGCAGGGTTAGTGCCATAAATACCATTGAGGATCGGAATGCCCAGTCGATTCAGCTCTGCATGTCTAAAGAAAGTCGCTCCGCTTCCTCGCCTATCAGCATACACGTTTTCTTGCTCCATCAATTTAACTCCACTACAATTAGTAAGCCAAACTAACGGAATATTCAGTCTTTTAGCAAGATCAGTAACTCTTAACATATTTTCAGCTTGGCCAGAGATCCAGGCCCCAGCCATAACCTTATTATCGAAACCAATAATGACTGCCCATTTCCCTTCGATTTTTCCAAGACCATCTACAACACCCGTGCATCCTTCTTCGTTATCTCTGGGGTTATAAAGTGTATGTAAAGGGCACCACGTTCCTTCATCAACCAAATAGTCGAGTCTATCCCAAACCGTCATCTGGCCTTTTTTTCTAATGACTTCGGCAGGGGTTCCTGCATTTTTAACCTTTTCAACGGCTTTGGCGATAATTTCCTCTTGTTCTTGAACGAGTTTTATATTTTCTTCAGTTCGTTTTATTTCCCCAGCACTTAATGGTTTCCCAATGTCCGGCATCTTTTCAAAGTAAGGGCGTAATGCCGCTTGCTTTCTGTCCATAGATACTAAATCTCCCTTCTCGTATACTCGGATACTTTTGCCCCTAGAAAGCAGATGCTTCCTAGGAGCAAAGCTATTATCCAAATGTAAGAATGATTACTCTATGACGACTAATACCTGGTCTTCGCTGACACTTTCCCCTTCTTTAACGTCGATCTTAACCACTCTGCCAGGCTCATCTGCATAAATGGGAGTTTCCATTTTTAACGCTTCTAAGATTATTATTTCGTCATCCATCTCCACCACGTCTCCAACGGCTACATTGATCTTCCAAACTTTCCCTGCCAACGGTGAAACTAGATTTGCCATAGGATTTCACCTCCTCTCAATAGGCCTTATTGACAAGAACCTCAATTAGCTACGGAGTTGATCCAATGATTTAAAGATGCATAATTATTTGTACTTGCATAATGCTTTCCTTATAGGTTTGATCAATCTTCCTCCAAAATGTAATGAAGTTATCTATCGTTCATAATTGCATTAGTAATGGCCCCCTATAACACTGTAATAGACTGGCTTTCATGCAGTAGAGCATATTTTAATAACTTGTAAATTATATTATCTAATTAGTCAGAATATTACAACTCTTTTATGCAGCGGTGCAATAGTAAAATTTTATCAATAATGGTACTTGCTTCATACAATTTTAACGGTAGTATCTTGCATACTTTTGTGAATTGCTATGAGCCAAAACCTACCCTGACTCAAGGAGTTGTTTATAAAACATATAAATTTGATATATGTAAAAATGAATAAGGACATAAGAAATCACCGCTTTCTTATACCTTATTCATTACTTATAGCTATATCGCTTAGTCGAATTATCTGGTTCAACTTACAGCTATGCATATTCTATGCCTAGTCAGAACATCCACCGCAGTATGCATTTGCGCAATAGAAATACTATATCGACTAACTTTCTATCATCGTCCAAATTAAAAAGCTTAGAATTATGCAGAAGAGACTGCTTGTGTCCACCGTTAGATTCTGTTGCCATTCTTCAAAAGTTCAATAGGTGCTGCCTCATTGATAACTAATTGAGTTTCTCGTAATACTTGGCCTATCTTTGGAGCATTAATATAAGAGTGAAAACTATGATCGTTATATATTGACTCATTTCGCTATTCATCAATAAATATCCCTCAGACTTCAGGCATCACCGTGGAAATAAAGCGGGCTGTTTTTAACAGCTCGCTTTATTTCATTTTGTTTTAACAAGATACTATTCACTCTCTCTTACAGTACACTTATTCACATAGACATCCCTATGATCTTTAATGGCTCTTGGAGTAATCATTTGATGGATTGGGCAAATCGCTTTTGGATTTTGATAGACTCCACCGACAAAGGCTTTAATATAGTTACGTAATTCCGGCATCTTAACAATTTCATCGACGAAACCTTTCTTGGCACAGAAGGCCGGTTTCGATTTGTCACTGTAAGCCTGTATCAGTTCATTCATCTTGGCTATCGTACCATCGAGTGGTTTACCACTGTCTTGATCTTTAACTAACCTACGTGAATACATAGCTGCCGCAGCTGTTTCTCCATGCATTACGTTGATCTCAGTGGCTGCTGTCCCAATACTAAAAGCATTGGTTTTTATACCTTGTGGTCCGCCTAAGACATAGTGAGCAGCAGCAGTTCCTTTTCTGAGGGTGATTTCCATCTGAGGAACATCCGTGTTCTGGATCGAATAAATCAGCGACTGCCCTAAACCTAATAGTTCAGCGGATTCTGCTATATCCCCGACGTCAATCCCTGTCGTATCTTGAATCCAAACGATGGGCAGTTTATCACGATTACATAACGTTACAAACTCGCTCATCTTAATGAGGCCTTGACGATAGAGTTTACCACCGATACCGATATACTCTTTGGTATATTCCGGATAGTTCTTTAAGACGCCTTGTTTGTTCGCTACAAATCCACAGAGTAATCCATCGATTTTAGCGATACCTGTATACATTTCCAAACCAAAGTCTGGCTTATATTCCATGTGCTCGCTGTTGTCAAAAAGGCGCGCTAAGACTTCGTAGATATCGTACCCTCTCTTCTGGTTGGCTGGAACGATACTCCGGAGATCGTCTCCAGAAAATTTAGGTTCGGCTGGATTAGCAACTCTGAAGAATTCTGGATTATAGGCAGGCAGAGCCCCCACATATTTTTTGATTTGGTCGAGAACCGCTTCTTCACTTTCGGCGACCTCACGGAAGAAACCCGTAACTCCGTGGTGAATTTCCACTCTTCCGGGAGGCGTTGATTTGAATCCACGGGTTGCGTCGATTAAGGCCTGTGCTGCTTCTTCATCGACATAACCTTTAGGGCTCATACCACCAACAATACCAGCGCCGCCAACGGCCATGTTTGCCTTTTGATGAGCGATCAAAATGGTAGGACTGATGCTATGATATCCGCCACCGGCTGGATTTGTTCCGTAGATACCGACGATGACGGGCAGTCCCATTTGCTCCAGCTCTGTATGTCGATAGAAGGGCGTTCCTCCACCGATACGATTCGCGTATACTTCTTCTTGATGACTGAGTTTAACACCGCTGCAGTTTAAGATCCATACTAACGGCAGATTCATCCTCTTGGCTATGTCAGTGACTCTTGTAATGTTGTCAGCCTGCCCTGGAATCCAAGCACCCGCCAAATATTTATTGTCTGAGGCGATAACCACGACCCATTTACCGTTGACTTTACCAATTCCGTCGATAACTGCCGTCGTACCCTCTTCGTTGGCGGTTGGATCATAGATAGTATGCAGCGGACACCAAGTACCGGGTTCGACTAAGTATTCAATACGCTGCCATGCCGTCCATTCTCCACCGGCATTAACCTTTTCGGTTGCCTTTCCACCTGTTTTAATTCGATTGACTTCAGCATCGATTTCAGCCTCGACGGCTAACAGTTCATCGACATTTTTTGTATTAACCTTTTTTAAGGCTTTACCCAGGTCATCCATTTTTCGGAAATATTTGGGCATGGAATAGCCAAATTCACTCACCAAAACCACTCCTTATTAGAAAACATCTTGGAAGTTGATTCTCACTCAACCTTCCAAGCTTGCCCTCTTTATCTTAAGGTCTATTCTAAAACAATGAGTACATCGCCTTCCTCAACTTGCTGGCCTTCTTTAACTTTGATCTCTTTTACTACGCCGCCTTCGGGAGCGTACACTGGGTTTTCCATTTTCAAAGCTTCAAGTACGATTACTTCATCATCTTCTGCAATAGCTTCTCCTACCTTAATAAGAATCTGAAATACTTTAGCTGCCATTGGGCTTTCAATGTTTGCTATTTTAATCTCCTCCTTAAATTACTTTTTTATATTTAAATTTAAAGGTTCCCTTGAGCTTAGATTGAGGTTTGTTTTATATATGCCTATAACTGCTTCGATTGCTTTAACTGGCTTTTTAAACGTTCTTGAACATTCGGATGTCGATGGGGAAAACCTTGATTACTTTAATACACTAATGAACATACCTGCTGCTACGGCTGTACCAATAACACCAGCTACGTTTGGGCCCATTGCATGCATTAAAAGATAGTTCTTCTTATCTGCTTCCGAACCTACTTTATGAGCAACTCGGGCTGCCATAGGAACCGCTGAAACACCCGCGGCTCCAATTAATGGATTGATTTTTTCTTTGAGGAACAGGTTCATAAGTTGGGCCAACCCAATACCACAAGCGGTAGCACAGGCAAACGCTACTGAACCCAATAAGAATACGCCGATAACCTTAGGCGTTAAAAATACCTCTGCCGGCATAGTAGCACCCACTGATATTCCTAAGAAGATGGTGACGATATTCATTAATTCATTTTGGGCTGTAAGGCTCAAACGATCGACCACTCCAGATTCCCTCATCAGATTACCAAAGCAAAACATGCCCATCAGAGCAGCAGCATCGGGTACAACCAGAGTAATGACGATGACTGTAATAATCGGGAAGAACATTTTTTCCAGTTTGGATACCTTACGTAATGATTTCATACGGATCTTTCTTTGAGCTTCTGTCGTAAGTAATTTCATGACCGGGGGTTGGATAACAGGTACCAGCGCCATATAGGAGTAAGCAGCTACTGCGCAGATCCCCATCATTTCCGGGGCTAGTTTAGACGCTAGAAAAATGGTGGTAGGTCCGTCCGCACCGCCGATAATTCCGATAACAGCCGCTTGATCTATATTAAAGCCTAAGGCTAAAGCTCCAAAGAAGGTTACATAAACCCCACCTTGAGCCCCTGCCCCAAGTATCAGCGTCTTAGGATTAGCAATAACTGGGCCAAAATCCGTCATTGCTCCAATACCGAGGAAGATAAGAGGAGGGATGATGGCCCACTCTTCACCATAGTGGTAAAAGCGCCAGAGTAACCCTTGATTTTCCATCATAATATCGGATGGAAGATTAACTAAAAGAATACCAAAGGCTATGGGTAATAGAAGCAAAGGTTCAAAACCCTTCTTAATGGCCAGATAGATAAATATGAACGCTATAGCCCACATAACAAGATTGCCCCAGTAGAGACTATCGAAGGCCATAGATGTCCACATGGTTTGTAATAGCTCCATTTGTGTCACTCACCTTCTTTATACATTAATTTCTTTAACAGGTTCTTCCTTTTTCTTCTCTATTGCAATTGCAAGTTTGGAGCTTAAATTGACCATTATCTGCAAAAAGATCATGACGATAAAAACTCCAGATACTCCCGAAATAAAAGTGACTAGCGCTAATGACATTTTTCTCCTCCTTCCTGCTCTTAATTTCGCATTTGGCCCTAAGTCATCCAGACAGAAGTTTATTTAAAACAGAAATTAAGTACCCTTTTTCAGATACACTTTCTTGTAATTTCTTTTTCCACCTCCTGCACCAGGTCATTTGATATATTTGAAAATGTTCAGTTCTATACCTATAACTATGCAATACTTATGCCATTTTTTTAGTTTTACATCTATTTTTTCAAATAGCTTATATGGACTATAATTTCTATTTAAACTTAAAGATCAACTTGAATTTCAACTTTTTATTTTTAAAAAATATACATATAATATGTCTTGCCACACTTTTACCAGAAAAGCTTCATTAGCTGTTGTATTTTCAGTACACTTTTCCTGAAATATGGACAATGGACATATTTTCAAAATAGCCTTCAATACCGCTAAAGACGCAAATAAATATGGACGTATGGAAATGCCTCTCTATTTCCATACGTCCATATTACCTTTTACAACCGCTAGAATTCTGGCAATTACACAGAAATATTATCGGGTATTTTCTTAAATCTCCGACTCATTTTACCTTCTTCACCGACAAGAGTGTTAAAGGGGCTGAGCTGTTCATCCTTCTGATAAGGAAACCATCCCTGATTACAGGACAAGCAGATACATTCGGTTCTATTATAGCCTATAAAACCAAAGACAGGACCGAGGGGACCGCAAACACAAGTTGCTAATAGCGCGCGCATAAAGGCATAACCATATTTATGATAGACATAATTTTCCGATTTACATTTAGGGCATCTACTATGAATTCCTGGAGCTCCGACGCCACAGTGCTGACAATGATGAGAATTCTCTAAAACAGTCTTGCCACAGGCTCTACAGTTTACTTCTTTGCTTTGCACTTGATACATTCGAAACAACTCCTTTTTCTCCAGAAAACCTGTTTAACAATTAAGAGAGATCGTATTATATAAACAAATCACTATAATACCAACTAAGACTAGCCAAATCCAATAAATTGTCATTGGCAATAACTCTTAAAAACTTATTAGCTGGTCTTATTTAGTATTCATGATTGATAATTTACGCAATTAGATTCTGTTACCATTCTTATCCAAGTATACTGGGTTAATCTGTTGAATTCCCATGATCCGTTTTCCCTTAAGAACTTGATAGAGTCCTAATTTTAATCTACTGTCAATATGTGCTGCCTCATTGATCACTAATTGAGTTTCTCGTAATACTTGGCCTATCTCTGGAGCATTAATAAGAGTATTCATACGCAAAAAACTAATATAGTTTTTCACAGTTTTATTATTGAGGTTATTTTGCACGTTTTCACTTTTGCGAGTAATACGTTTAATTTTAAAAGGGATAGCGAGTCGAACCAAGGCAATCAATATAAGAGTGAAAACTATGATTGTTATATATTGACTCATTTCGCTATTCATCAATAAATATCCCCCAGACTTCAGGCATCACCGTGGAAATAAAGCGGGCTGTTTTTAACAGCTCGCTTTATTTCATTTTGTTTTAACAAGATACTATTCACTCTCTCTTACAGTACACTTATTCACATAGACATCCCTATGATCTTTAATGGCTCTTGGAGTAATCATTTGATGGATTGGGCAAATCGCTTTTGGATTTTGATAGACTCCACCGACAAAGGCTTTAATATAGTTACGTAATTCCGGCATCTTAACAATTTCATCGACGAAACCTTTCTTGGCACAGAAGGCCGGTTTCGATTTGTCACTGTAAGCCTGTATCAGTTCATTCATCTTGGCTATCGTACCATCGAGTGGTTTACCACTGTCTTGATCTTTAACTAACCTACGTGAATACATAGCTGCCGCAGCTGTTTCTCCATGCATTACGTTGATCTCAGTGGCTGCTGTCCCAATACTAAAAGCATTGGTTTTTATACCTTGTGGTCCGCCTAAGACATAGTGAGCAGCAGCAGTTCCTTTTCTGAGGGTGATTTCCATCTGAGGAACATCCGTGTTCTGGATCGAATAAATCAGCGACTGCCCTAAACCTAATAGTTCAGCGGATTCTGCTATATCCCCGACGTCAATCCCTGTCGTATCTTGAATCCAAACGATGGGCAGTTTATCACGATTACATAACGTTACAAACTCGCTCATCTTAATGAGGCCTTGACGATAGAGTTTACCACCGATACCGATATACTCTTTGGTATATTCCGGATAGTTCTTTAAGACGCCTTGTTTGTTCGCTACAAATCCACAGAGTAATCCATCGATTTTAGCGATACCTGTATACATTTCCAAACCAAAGTCTGGCTTATATTCCATGTGCTCGCTGTTGTCAAAAAGGCGCGCTAAGACTTCGTAGATATCGTACCCTCTCTTCTGGTTGGCTGGAACGATACTCCGGAGATCGTCTCCAGAAAATTTAGGTTCGGCTGGATTAGCAACTCTGAAGAATTCTGGATTATAGGCAGGCAGAGCCCCCACATATTTTTTGATTTGGTCGAGAACCGCTTCTTCACTTTCGGCGACCTCACGGAAGAAACCCGTAACTCCGTGGTGAATTTCCACTCTTCCGGGAGGCGTTGATTTGAATCCACGGGTTGCGTCGATTAAGGCCTGTGCTGCTTCTTCATCGACATAACCTTTAGGGCTCATACCACCAACAATACCAGCGCCGCCAATGGCCATGTTTGCCTTTTGATGAGCGATCAAAATGGTAGGACTGATGCTATGATATCCGCCACCGGCTGGATTTGTTCCGTAGATACCGACGATGACGGGCAGTCCCATTTGCTCCAGCTCTGTATGTCGATAGAAGGGCGTTCCTCCACCGATACGATTCGCGTATACTTCTTCTTGATGACTGAGTTTAACACCGCTGCAGTTTAAGATCCATACTAACGGCAGATTCATCCTCTTGGCTATGTCAGTGACTCTTGTAATGTTGTCAGCCTGCCCTGGAATCCAAGCACCCGCCAAATATTTATTGTCTGAGGCGATAACCACGACCCATTTACCGTTGACTTTACCAATTCCGTCGATAACTGCCGTCGTACCCTCTTCGTTGGCGGTTGGATCATAGATAGTATGCAGCGGACACCAAGTACCGGGTTCGACTAAGTATTCAATACGCTGCCATGCCGTCCATTCTCCACCGGCATTAACCTTTTCGGTTGCCTTTCCACCTGTTTTAATTCGATTGACTTCAGCATCGATTTCAGCCTCGACGGCTAACAGTTCATCGACATTTTTTGTATTAACCTTTTTTAAGGCTTTACCCAGGTCATCCATTTTTCGGAAATATTTGGGCATGGAATAGCCAAATTCACTCACCAAAACCACTCCTTATTAGAAAACATCTTGGAAGTTGATTCTCACTCAACCTTCCAAGCTTGCCCTCTTTATCTTAAGGTCTATTCTAAAACAATGAGTACATCGCCTTCCTCAACTTGCTGGCCTTCTTTAACTTTGATCTCTTTTACTACGCCGCCTTCGGGAGCGTACACTGGGTTTTCCATTTTCAAAGCTTCAAGTACGATTACTTCATCATCTTCTGCAATAGCTTCTCCTACCTTAATAAGAATCTGAAATACTTTAGCTGCCATTGGGCTTTCAATGTTTGCCATTTTAATCTCCTCCTTAAATTACTTTTTTATATTTAAATTTAAAGGTTCCCTTGAGCTTAGATTGAGGTTTGTTTTATATATGCCTATAACTGCTTCGATTGCTTTAACTGGCTTTTTAAACGTTCTTGAACATTCGGATGTCGATGGGGAAAACCTTGATTACTTTAATACACTAATGAACATACCTGCTGCTACGGCTGTACCAATAACACCAGCTACGTTTGGGCCCATTGCATGCATTAAAAGATAGTTCTTCTTATCTGCTTCCGAACCTACTTTATGAGCAACTCGGGCTGCCATAGGAACCGCTGAAACACCCGCGGCTCCAATTAATGGATTGATTTTTTCTTTGAGGAACAGGTTCATAAGTTGGGCCAACCCAATACCACAAGCGGTAGCACAGGCAAACGCTACTGAACCCAATAAGAATACGCCGATAACCTTAGGCGTTAAAAATACCTCTGCCGGCATAGTAGCACCCACTGATATTCCTAAGAAGATGGTGACGATATTCATTAATTCATTTTGGGCTGTAAGGCTCAAACGATCGACCACTCCAGATTCCCTCATCAGATTACCAAAGCAAAACATGCCCATCAGAGCAGCAGCATCGGGTACAACCAGAGTAATGACGATGACTGTAATAATCGGGAAGAACATTTTTTCCAGTTTGGATACCTTACGTAATGATTTCATACGGATCTTTCTTTGAGCTTCTGTCGTAAGTAATTTCATGACCGGGGGTTGGATAACAGGTACCAGCGCCATATAGGAGTAAGCAGCTACTGCGCAGATCCCCATCATTTCCGGGGCTAGTTTAGACGCTAGAAAAATGGTGGTAGGTCCGTCCGCACCGCCGATAATTCCGATAACAGCCGCTTGATCTATATTAAAGCCTAAGGCTAAAGCTCCAAAGAAGGTTACATAAACCCCACCTTGAGCCCCTGCCCCAAGTATCAGCGTCTTAGGATTAGCAATAACTGGGCCAAAATCCGTCATTGCTCCAATACCGAGGAAGATAAGAGGAGGGATGATGGCCCACTCTTCACCATAGTGGTAAAAGCGCCAGAGTAACCCTTGATTTTCCATCATAATATCGGATGGAAGATTAACTAAAAGAATACCAAAGGCTATGGGTAATAGAAGCAAAGGTTCAAAACCCTTCTTAATGGCCAGATAGACAAATATGAACGCTATAGCCCACATAACAAGATTGCCCCAGTAGAGACTATCGAAGGCCATAGATGTCCACATGGTTTGTAATAGCTCCATTTGTGTCACTCACCTTCTTTATACATGTTAAGTATTTAATTTTTGTTGGACAGGCTCATTTTTCTTTTCTAAGGCAATGGCCAGTTTGGAGCTCAAATTAACCATTATCTGCAAAAAGATCATAACTATAAACACCCCAGATAGTCCCGAAATAAACGTAACTAACGGTAATGACATACTCTACCACCTTCCGGCTCATAGCCTCCCTTAATCCGCCATGCGACGATTAAACCATTAAACGCTGAGGATCGACTTTCTTTATAAGAATATCCAAGATCTCCTGACTTGGAGGTTCTGCTTCCACAGCTCTGCTCAAATCCATTTCAAAACCCGTATTGTCTTGAATGTACTGTGGGGTAATTCCTGGGTAGTATTCAGCCAAATACATCCGCTTAGTTTTATCATCAAAACGCATAATTCCAAGCTCCGTAACTACAGCTTGCGGTCCAACTTCGGGCAGACCGGTCTTCTTACGACCATCTGGTCCATCGATCCAACCAGGACTAGTTAAATAATCTACTTTTTTACAAAAACGGCGTTTTTGGTGTTTCATCATTATGACCGTATTGCAATTTGTAGCAATTCCGTTGGCTCCACCACTACCGGTAAACCTAGTCTTAGGATGCAGATAATCACCAATGCAGGTAGAATTCAGGTTACCATATGCATCTATCTGAGCACCACCCAGGAATCCTATATCTATCGACCCTTTCTTGTAGGCATTGGCTTGAAAACCAAAATATAAAATTTGTGGCCATAAAGCGGAGGCAGTGTAAGATATTCTCATATCACTGACACTAGTAGGTACCTCGATAGGACCTCCATCGATCATTCCTGTTTCAAAACACAGACGTACATTAGGTGCAGTACTGTTCTTGGCCAGACTGGCAGCCACCAAAGGTAATCCTGTCCCAACAATAATGGTAGAACCATCCTTTACCTGGCGCGCCATAGCTACCGCCATCATTTGACTACTAGTATACTCTGCCACAACTTGTCATCTCCTCTTCAATCCAGGTACGTAGTTGAATCCATTCTTAACCTTTAGTTGCATTAAACGACTGGCACCAAGTTTATCTAAATATTCAGCGTGGTCTTTTGTACCACGAATCCATTCATTAAGAAATTCTTCAAAAAGATCATCGTCAGCGCTAACTTTATCATACATCCGCAAATACATGGCATCATAATCATAATAGTTCGTGCACTGACTGGGATGAGCACCGTGGGGTACCTCAACCACTGCATCGGGTATTATATTAGGCAGCTGATTTCTCCAAGGTTCATCACGCAATTCATTATGATGTACGATTTGTTCGCAAGTGACAATACAATGCGTAGCAGCCATAGCTACATCAGGGTCTATGAAGATAGGACCATCAATTCTACAAGTACCATCTGAAGCGGCTTGTTGAACGTGAATTATTCCAACATCGATTTTAGGTGTCGGTAATAAGCATACCTTCTCTTCAGGATTAAAAGGGTTATGTTCTACTTTCAATTTGAAGGGCGGGAGTTTGGGATCACTTTTATAAACTTCTTCCGGAATACCCCATTTGTCGATCAAGCTAGTTCCGAGCATATTTTTAACAGCGACATAGGGTAACCCCAAAGCTGCCGCATGGTACATCAGTGGTTGTACATCCAAGGAGTAGTCTTCCCAAAGGATCTTACCTTGCTCTACATACTTGCGGAAACGACGGCTGACCTGAGTAAAGCCAGAATTGGCCATATAGGAGTTAAAAAGCACCTTGACACACCCTGCCCCGATGAGCATGTCAGTGTCTCCACCACCAGGCCCGCCCTCGAGATACAGATCTTTAATACCTTGTCGGATAATCTCATGTACCGCTGCATACGGTTTTTTGTTAGTTACGAATCCGCCCAACGCAATGTGATCTCCATCGTGAACAAACTTGCTTATCGCCTCATGCATTGTCATCACTTTGCTTACAGAACTCACAGTACTCACTCCAATCAAAGCATACTAGTGCTAAAAAAATAAGTCTTTTATTCCGGCTAGTAATGCATTACCTTATAGTACGTAACATCCTATAAGGTCAGGCAAACAAACCTACTAATCAAGTTTGTTTACCTGAATACCTGTATATGAACCTTATTACTTTTTTATAAAGGCCAGATCAAAGGTACAATCGTAATGATGATAATAAAACTAATCAGCTGGAACGTTCCGCCCATTTTTACGTAATCCATAAATTTGTAATTGCCAGGTCCTAGTACAATCGTGTTAGGCGGAGTGCCAACCGGAGTCATATAGGCTGCAGCACAAGCCGTGGCTAGACCCATCAATAATGGCAATGGGCTGAATCCCATTCCATTAGCAACGAATACACCAATTGGTGCCATCATGGCAGTAGTAGCAGTGTTTGACATCATCTGGGTTAGGATAACCCCTACCAAACAGAAAGTAGCAAAGATAATGAATGGACTTGAATTCCCAACATATTTGATAGCTGTATCAGCAATTAATTTACCTGCGCCACTCTTGTCTAGGCCTGCTGCAAAACCAATGGCACCAGCCAAAACAAAAAAGGTATTCCAATCCGTTAATTCATACAATCTCTTGATCGTCATTGTACGGAGTACAACAGTTAACATAGCACCTGTGATAGCAACAGTTCCTAGAGTGAAGGTAAATGCTTTGTTAGTTTCAAATTGAGGCTGTACTATAAATCCAATAATACAAAATGCCAAAATCAAACCGGCCTTCCACATCTTATCTTTAGGGTGTTCTACATGTTCAAGGACTACTTCAACCTCGTTATGGGCTTCAGCCTCGATTTCGTCTTTCCACATTCTTTTAGCCAATACTTGACCAATCGTCAAGGTGTAAAGAATAAGTGCAATACAGACAGGTAAGCCTACATAACCCCATTCAAAAAAACCAAATGTAGGAATTTTTAAGCTGATCATTAATCCGTGTACGATGACCGGCGGAGTAGAACCTACCAGGGTTAACATACCTCCAGTAGTAGCAACGAAAGCTAGCGGCATAAGTAATTTTTTAGCACTAACCTTTCCCTGCGATTTAGCGGAAATTGCCTTGATAATTGGAGTAAACGTCGCTGTGGTTGAGGTGTTATTTAGAAAAGCGGACATAAGCATTGCTATAGGATATACAATTAAGATGATTTTCTTCTCTGATGCGCCAATGAATTTGATGATACTACGACCCATTGCAGCAGCTAGTCCAGTTTCAAACAAGGCCGCACCGACCATAACCATACCGATAACCAACCAGAGTGTATCTGCTGCAAACCCCGAAAAGGCTACACTAAATTTAGCTATCTGTAACCAAACCAACGCAATACAACCTAACATGGTAGTCACTGCAATAGGAATCCATTCTGTAACATAAAAGAAAACAACTATGCCTAAAATAACCAATGCTAAAACAGCCGGACTCATCAATACTCCTCCTCTTTACTATTATTTAATTTTTTACCTAACCTGATCTTATTCTTATTATCTTCACCTCCTAATACTGAATTTTTAACTTCTTGGGAATATTCTGTAATAATGCAATATGTGTGCCACTTTAACCCGCATCAAGATCATGACGTTAACCTCTTAATATAGTTCCATGCAACTTGATATTAAAATTGCTAATTAAAGCATACCTTTCAGTTATTTAAAAGTTTTTAGTTTCGAAAGCTATATCTTTTGGTGATATCTTGTAAAGAAGTAAATTTATGGACTAAAATTAATACTTTTTCAAACCTTAATATTAATTTATCACAACTAAGTGAATAATTGGACTAATTTTTATTTTCTATCAAAAATAAATTACTGTATTTACCTTTTATGGAATTTTAACGGACAATTTTTATAAAACTGTTGTGTTTTCTGGACACCTTCCCTGCAACATTGGACACTGTATATACAATTCAAGATTGGCATATAAAAAGAAAGGGTCTCTGCAAGCAGAGTTTCCCTTCCTCTAAACTTCTATTGTTGGATTATACCCTTATTGATATCCTAACGTTCTACAATTAAGGCGATCCCTTGACCTCCGCCAATACATAAGGTGGCTAATCCAGTATGGGCATTTTTTCGTTTCATTTCATGCAATAAGGTCACGAGAATTCGAGTTCCTGAAGCGCCAACAGGGTGTCCAATGGAAATGGCTCCACCGTTTACATTCGTTTTGTCGATATCAAGTCCCAACCCATTAGCAACACTTAGAGTTTGAGATGCAAATGCTTCGTTAGCCTCTACGAGATCGATATCTTCGATTTTAAGTCCTGCCTTTTCTAAGGCCTTCCGGCTTGCTGGAATAGGGCCAGTTCCCATAATCAGGGGATCTACACCTGCCGAACTCCATGATGAGATAGTAGCTAGAGGCGTTAAGCCTAATTCTAAAGATTTCTCTTTGGCCATAACGACGACAGCAGCGGCTCCATCATTAATCCCTGAGGCATTTCCTGCAGTAACGGTTCCATCTTTTTTAAACGCGCCTTTTAGTTTAGCAAGAGCTTCATAGGTTGCACCAAAACGTGGAAACTCATCCTGAGAGACAACAATGGGATCTCCTTTACGCTGCGGAATAGACACAGGTACAATTTCCTCTTCAAACTTTCCAGCTTTAATAGCAGCCTCCGCGCGATTTTGGCTGGATACCGCATATCGATCTTGTTCTTCTCGGGAAAAACCAAACTGTTCAGCAATGTTTTCTGCCGTAATTCCCATATGAACATTGTTCATAGCATCTGTTAAGCCATCATTAATCATGATATCAACAATGCTGCTATTCCCCATCCGATACCCTGTACGAGCTTTTAGAAGTGCATAAGGCGCTAGAGACATGCTCTCCATACCGCCTGCTACAACTATATCAGCGTCCTCTGATATTATAGCTTGAGCCGCACAAACTACAGACTTAATTCCAGAACCGCATACTTTGTTAAGGGTCCAGGAAGGAACTTCCTGAGGTATTCCTGCTTTTAGGGACGCATGGCGAGCGGGGTTTTGACCCAGCCCAGCTTGTAACACGTTGCCCATAATAACCTCATCAACTTGATCGGGTGTAATACCTGCTCTTTTTATGGCTTCCTTAATAACAATTGCCCCTAAATCGACAGCAGCTGTTTGCCCTAATGCACCTAAAAAAGAACCTACTGGTGTTCGAACAGCACTTACGATTACTACTTCTCTCACTTTGGTCAACTCCTTCTTAGTTATTTGATACTTTGAATGAACTCGAAATGCTTGTACTTTAGCGGCCTTCAAAAACGGGTTTGCGTCGCTCCACAAAAGCTGTGCATCTTCTTTCTGATCGCGTGTGCTAAACGTAATTTAAGGCTTTTGGGCAATTAATGATTAGGACGGCGATAGCACCGTCCTTTTCTAAGATAAGATTACTATATTTCATGCTTTTAACATCTTCAATCAGGCTGGATAGTTATAAAAACCACGACCTGCTTTACGGCCTAGCCAGCCTGCTTTGACGTATTTACGGAGTAATGGGCATGGACGATATTTATCCCCTAAACCTTCATGCAGAACTTCCATAATGGATAAGACCGTATCCAGTCCAATCAGATCCGCTAAAGCTAAGGGTCCCATAGGGTGATTCATGCCTAACTTCATCACATTATCAATGGATTCTACCGAAGCTATGCCCTCATTTAGTGTACAGATGGCTTCATTGAGCATAGGGACGAGGACCCGGTTAGCGACAAACCCAGGAGCATCATTGACTTCTACAGGCGTTTTCCCCATAGACGTGCTTAAGGTTTCGATGGTTTTGTAGACTTCATCGCTGGTAGCCAAACCGCGAATGACTTCCACAAGCTTCATAACTGGTACAGGATTCATAAAGTGCATTCCAATGACTCGATCCGGACGTTTGGTGAATGCAGCGATTTCAGTAATAGGTAATGAGGATGTGTTAGTCGAAAGGATCGTGTGATCCGGGCAAATAACGTCTAGCTGAGAGAACACTTGGGATTTTATGGCCATATTTTCTACAGCGGCTTCAATAACTAGGTCAGCAGCGGCTGCGTCCTGAAGAGAGGTCGATTTCGTAATACGCCCAAGAATATTCTCTTTATCTTCAGCCGTAAGTTTTCCTTTTTCAACATTTCGGCTGAGGTTTTTTTCAATGATACCTAGACCTCTTTGGACAAATTCATCTTTAATATCATTTAAAATAACAGAATAATTTGCCTGCGCAGCAACTTGGGCAATTCCCCCTCCCATTTGTCCAGCCCCAATAACCATAATTGTTTTCATAGCTAACTTCTCCATTCAACATTTATATTTTTCAATATTCAAACAATAAAATTTTTACTTTTGTTTCAATAGCTCAAGCCCTTGCTTTGCAAGGGCTTAAATTTATATTGCCAAACTGGGGACTAGCTTTTTGCTGATTATCGGTTAGGTTGGTAACCAAGTTCGATGCCCGAAATAATCTGCATATGAATGTTGGAAGTTCCTTCGAGAGTTTCAAACTGCTTGGCATCCCGGAGCCATCTTCCGCAAGGATATTCTGTTGAATAACCATAGGAACCATATATTTTCATGGCCATGTTGGCACCATGAACTGCTGCCATACAACCGTAAAGTTTTGCCATCGAAGTTGCCTGCTGGCTAGGAAGATTATTATCTTTTAGCCATGCAGCGTGATAAACGAGATATTTGGCTGCTTCATCTTCCAGCTTCATTTCAGCTAGTTGTGCTTGGATCATTTGATACTTGCCAATGGGTTTTCCAAACTGAGTTCGCTCATTAGCATATTGAACTGAACCTTCCAGACAGGCCGCTGAAAGAGCAGCAGAACCAGTAGCGCAGCCCATCCGAGTATTATTTAACATCCACATGCAAATTTGGAAGCCTTTATTAAGCGGTCCTAAGAGGTTTTCCTTTGGAACCACTGCGTTTTCAAACACCAATTCCGAAGTTGGTGCTGGCCACATACCTACTTTGGAGTGAATGGGAATTCTGGTGACACCAGAGGTATTATTGTAGTCAATGATAAAACAGGAGATCCCTTTAGCACCTGCACCTTTATCAGTCACGGCATAAAGGAGACCGATATCACAAGTATGCCCTCCGGATATCCACATTTTAGAACCATTGATTAACCAGTGATCCCCTTTATCTTCAGCAAAGGTCTTCATACTTGCCACGTCAGAACCGGTATTGGCTTCAGTGATAGCAAAGCTACCTACAGAAGTACCCGCTACCAGTCCGGGGATATACTTTTGCTTTTGCTCTTCAGTTCCATACTGATTGATCGTCATAGCAGGCCCCCAACAGTTGCCGCTGACGCTCAATCTCCAAGAAGTATGAACCTTAGATATTTCATACAGTGCTAGGACGGCTTCCATCCAGCCCATTCCATTTCCACCATACTCCTCAGGTATACTCCAGCCCAACAGGCCCAAATCGCCTAATTTAGTCAGTATTTCTCTACGGTAGAAGTGATTTTCTTCATCCTGTTCAATAAAAGGCGCAATTTCCTTTAGAGCGAAGTTACGAGCCATGTCTTGTATCATTTGTTGATCTTCGGTCAATGCAAAATCCATTTACTTTACCACTCCTCAGTTATAATTAATATTTCGCTTTGTTATTTTCTTTCTACGTAACGCAGGAAATATAAGTATCCAATAATACAGTTTCCCTTTCACCTCCATCAATTTGATAATCTGCGGTTAATCGTAAGTCTCGCTGTTTAAATATTATATAAACGATACCTGCGCCACTGGTCTATGATTGGGCATAAATACAACCTATGTGTCGTTTTATATTGCAATAACCGTGCCAACCATTGATTTACTTCATTAGAAACGAATATAGCCCTACTGATCTGCAATACTTAAATATTTATAAAATATTATGTATTGATTTATTCAAAATCTATGAATTAAACTGTATGGTTATATGTACAATTTTCCGGTTTTATGAACACATTTGCCTAAAAGTAATAGTAAAATCAAACTATATATATTTACCTTATAACTAAAAACCACCCTCCTGCTCTTAGTCCATTATTTTCTCTTCACGCCATCTAGCTTGATAATTGACGGTAAGCATAAGAAGGTGGTATTTTTATTTTTATAAGGCTGTCCTAAAAGGGAGGATTTTGTTGCAAATGGAAAATGCCAGTATCTACGATGAGACTTGCTTGCCTCATAAGCAATTTAAATTACTTGGCAAGGGAATTCATTTTTATCGGGTGCTCTCTTCAACTAACAGTATTGCAAGACAAATGGCTAAATCCGGCGCTGCTGAAGGCGCTATCGTTATGAGCCGATCCCAATCCGCCGGTCGAGGCAGGATGCAACGCCAGTGGTTCTGCCCACCTGGTAAGGGACTACTGCTTTCCATGCTATTAAGAC
Source organism: Desulfosporosinus orientis DSM 765 (assembly GCF_000235605.1). Lineage (GTDB taxonomy): Bacteria > Bacillota > Desulfitobacteriia > Desulfitobacteriales > Desulfitobacteriaceae > Desulfosporosinus > Desulfosporosinus orientis. The sequence goes on along the minus strand of NC_016584.1, from coordinate 1,202,160 downwards.
CTCAAATCAACGTGCAATTTATTCCTCAACTTACTCTTTTAACCGCAGTCGTCGTTGCCGAAACAATAAAAATAGTAACTGGCTGTGCATCCGGAATAAAATGGCCTAACGATATTTTGATTAACGATAAAAAGGTCTGCGGCATACTCGCAGAGAGTAGTTTTTCCAAAGATAAAGTCGAGTACGTAATCATAGGCTTAGGCATAAATGTAAATCTGGCTGCCAAACATCTTCCCCCTGATTGTAAGGAAACCAGCACTTCTCTATCCTTAGAACTGGGTCATAACGTTTCCCGTATTAAACTGCTTAAACAGTTTATTATAAGTTGGGACGAGCATTTCCAAGGCTTTGTAAAAGCGGGGCATCCTTATCTCCGCAGCAAGTGGATTGGGAACAACGTAACCCTAGGAAAAAACGTTACTGTTACCAAAGGAAAGGATTCATCTCATGGAGTGGCGGAAGACTTGAGTGAAAATGGTGGACTTGTAGTTCGCTTATCTGACGGATCATTGGAGGAATATCTGGCTGAGGATGTGAGTTTAAGAAAAAGCTTATAGTATCTGCCCTTATTAGGGACTATAGCTCTTGACAGTACTTACAGAATATGTATTTTATAATGTTAGATTCTATAGTATAATAATCCAAAAATCAGTACCAGCATGTCTAAGTATTTTTCTAAGCAACTCTGGGAGGAGAATAGTATAATGGTGGTTCCTGAAAACTTAAATTACACTTCATGGCTTACCGTCAAACAGATGATGAATAAGAATTTTATAGTTATTCATCCAGATGATTCTCTACGGACTGTAATCCAGCATTACCAGGATTCCAGGCTGGATACTCTTCCAGTCGTTGATTCTAACGATAAGTTAATTGGAGTTTTTCCTAAAAAAAGGCTATATAAGGCACTTCTAGATGGTTCTAGCTTAGATGATCCGTGTACGCCATATATAGTTAATAGGCCGATCACTGTATCATGCGATCTATGCTATGATGATATATCGATGGTAGTACGAACCAGTAATAGCATGGTTGATTATGTGGTTGTCGTTGATCATGAAAATAAGCCCGTCGGTATGATTGGAACAGCAGAATATCTTCGTGGAAGTCAGAAAGTGATTATGACATCTCACGTTTTGCTTGAGTCTATATTCAAGGCAAACTATGAAGGTATTATAGTTATCGATAACAATGGAGGAATTTTACGAATCAACCCTGTTGCTGAGAAAATGTTTGGGCTAAACGCCTCCGAAATCAAAGGTTTGAACTTGGAATATGTTCTTCCAGACCTTAAATTATTTAATAAGCCTAATCGAGGAATTAAGCAGACGATACAATCCCTGCCGGTCATCGTGAGCCAAGTACCAATTGAAGCCGATAATGTGAAAATCGGTACGAAAATTGCCTTTGTAGATATATCCGACCTGGAGGAAATGGCTCGCGAACTGGAAATAGTTAAGGACTTGCAAACCAATCTTGATGGAGTCCTTAACGCTTCCTCTGATGGTGTTTTTGTCTCGAACGTTGTAGGTTCCATAAAATATGTTAATGAAAGTGGCTGCCAGCTTGTTGCTGATACAGCAGAAGCAATGACTGGAATGCCGATCAAAAAACTATTATCAGAAGTTCCCGTTGAGGTAGGAAAAACCGGGATTGCTGAGGTTGAAGTATGCACAATTAAAGGCAGAAATTGTATCGTATCACATGTTCCAATTAACAAGGTCATCTATAATGATACTGAGACTGTTGGTGTAGTCAGTACAGTCTATCTTGGTGATAATAAACTCACAGAAGAAATCGCCCGGAAATGGCTCTCTTTAAGACAACAACTACAGTATTACCGTGATGAAGTTGAAAAGCATGGTAATAGCTTTGATGATTTGGTCTCCAAAAATCCAGCCTTTATGAAGATGAAAAATGACGCCCAGCGCATTGCGCGCAGCAGCTCAACTGTCCTTCTAACTGGCGAAAGTGGCGTAGGTAAGGATATGTTTGCCCATGCGATCCATGCCGCCAGTCCCCGAGCAAAACATCCCTTTGTAAAAGTTAATTGTGCTGCCATCCCTGAACCCCTATTAGAATCTGAACTCTTTGGCTATACTGCAGGTTCATTCACCGGAGCCTCACGTAAAGGTAAAATTGGTTATTTCACTCAGGCCAATCAAGGAACGATTTTCCTGGACGAAATCGGAGACATGCCTTTATCGATCCAGGCCAAGATATTACAGGTATTGCAGGATAAAGAATTTATGCAAGTAGGGGGAGTCACCCCCGAAAAGGTGAACGTTCGTATTATAGCAGCCACAAATAAGGATTTGCGTGAGGCGATAAAAGAGGGAACGTTTCGATTAGATCTTTACTATCGTCTAAATGTAATCCAATTTAATCTACCTTCACTCCGAGAACGTTCTGAAGACATAATACCTTTGGCCGAGGTTTTTATGAACAAATATAACAAAATATTAGGATCCAATGTTGTCGGGATAAACCAAGCCGCCCAGGAAGCCTTATTAGTTTACTCCTGGCCGGGTAACATAAGGGAACTCGAAAACTGCATCGAACGAGCCGCCAATTTTGTTTGGGAGGGCGAAATTGGCCTCGAACACCTCTCGGCTCAGATCTTTCAATTTAATCAAAAAGCCTATGAACCTTCTTCCTATCGAGCGGTGTTAAGTGATGTTGATAAAGAAATGCTTTTAGTAGCTCTAAAAAAAGCTAAAGGCAACAAAAGTGCCGCCGCCCGTCTCCTTAAAATGAGCCGATCAGCATTTTATGAAAAACTGGGCAAATATAATCTTTGTTAAAGTCAACGCCAAAAACGTCCCAATAATGGGACGTTTTTGGCGTATTATTTATACTATTACTACTATTAATACTACAAGGATCGCCGCAATTAAACCATAATCGCTGGGTGATAAGACGAGCTCTCGCAGGTAGGTACGTTGGCCCTGTTGATAACCTCGGGCTTGCATGGCATCCACCAGCTCATCACAACGACTAAAGACCTTCACCGCCAAAGGCACTGCCAGATAGCTAATAACCCTTATTTTCCCCCTTAAGCGACGCGGGTTAAAATTAGCACCTCGTGCCAATTGAGCTTGACTGACGCTGTTCATTTCATCCATCAGCGTCGGCATAAACCTTAAGGCTAAAGCTATCAACATAGCAATATCATGAGACGATATCCCCGTAATCCTTATGGGCCTCAGAAGTCGTTCCAACCCCATAGTAATTTCAGACTGGGTGGTAGTCATAGTCAATATTGATGCTGCCACCACGAGTAGCAGAAACTTCCAGACTTGTATAATCCCGAGGTTTAACCCCTCGTAACTAATCTGCATCGGTCCGATAGGAAATGGTGGTATCGAACGCCCAGGAGTAAAGAAGATATACATCAAAAATAGAAAGGAAAAGAAAGGCAATACTGGGTGCACCGTTCTTAAAACTGCGCTCAGGGGTAGACGGGCAAGTAACGAGACTACTAGGGCCGCAACACTAACAACTAGGAGACCCACCATGTTTACTTTGAAAATCATTATGCTAAGAGCTATTACCGCTATTAGTTTTACTCGAGGATCTCTGCTATGGACAGGTGATTCTTGATAAACGTATTGCCCAAGCTTATACATTTCCATCCGCCTTCTGTGTCATAATAACTTGGCTTGAATTTTTAAAGCGTTCCAACAAGGTGATTATTTCCTTAACCGCAGTGTCAATCGTAAAGACACTAGTACTCACATCCGCTCCCCCCTGCTGCAGCTTCCACATCAACTCGGTGATAGTAGGAGGTGCTAGGCCCAGTGACTTAAGCCACTCCACTCGGCTCAATATGTCATCTGGTTTTCCATCAGCAACTAATTTACCCTTATCCATCACTAGCACCCTCTCAGCTAAAGCTGCCTCCTCCATACTGTGGGTCACATGTATGATACCCAGTCCTTGGGAGTTTAAGGTTTTCAGTAAAGTAAGTACCTTCTTTTTACTTTCCGGATCCAGAGAGGCGGTAGGCTCATCAAGCACGATCAATTTAGGTTCCATAGCCAGCAGACCAGCCAAAGCCAGCAGTTGTTTCTGACCTCCGGAAAGTGTATAGGGTTGGCGGGTCCGTAGTTCGGTCAAACCTACCATAGCAAGAGCCTGGTCCACACGCCGACGAACTTCTGCGGTTGGTAACCCAAGGTTGCCCGGACCAAAGGCCACGTCTTCCTCCACGCTCATTCCGACAATCTGATTATCCGCATTTTGAAAAGCCATACCGACTAGGCGACGAATTTCCAGAAGACGCTTCGAGTCACTGGTACTGAACTCATCGACCTGAACTTCACCGGCTGTAGGAAGAAGTAATGCATTAAAATGCCGAATGAGTGTGGTCTTGCCACAACCATTGGGACCGATAACAGCAATATACTCACCCTCACCTATAAGTAGGTCAAGGTTTCTGAGGACTGGGGAGCGACCTTTTTCATAGGCATAAGTCAGGTTACGAACCCTGAGCATATTTTTCATGATTATGGTCTCTCCCTATCGTTTTATTGCATGGCGTAATTTAAGAGAAATCAGAACCGTCGTTATTAGCTTAAGCATATCTCCAATGATAAAAGGAACTACACCTGCCATTAAGGCTTTTGCTATGGATAAGTGCGCTACAAACGAAAGCTGTACTACACCCAAAGTATAAATCACTAAGTTTCCTACGACTAGAGAAAATCCGGTCCAGACTAAGCCCGGTTCATTCTTTGTTTCCATAAGTTTACCGATAACGAAAGAACCTACAATGAAACCAATAAGGTAGCCACCAGAAGGGCCCATTAGTGTTCCAAGACCTGCTTTACCGCCGGCAAAGACAGGTAAGCCGATTATACCCAAAAGTACGTAGACAACCTGGCTCAATGCGCCTGTAGTTCCACCTAAAAGAACCCCAGCCAAGCCCGTGAAAAGAGTCTGCAGAGTAATGGGCAGCGGTTGCAAGGGAATAACTATTAGTGAGCCTATTGCTGTCAAGGCTCCAAACATCGCAGCATAAACCATTCGCCGCAAAGAATTATTACTTTTATCCATCTTCTTAGATCTCCCTCTATCTTTTTTAGTTCCAACAGATATAGATTCTAGTGCTCGTCTGGTATTCCTTTGTGTTTGAAATGACAGGGGACTTGCGACAGAAAACTTTCCCTGTCGCAAGTCCCCTGTCACTCTACCAGTTTTAGATTATGAGTAACGGTATCCTGCCATCATTATATTGTTATCGCATTTTATTGTCAACTATAAAAGCAACTTTACCTTAACATATACTTGATGGGTTATATCTTAAGAAAGATGGACATTAGGACAAGATCGTTATCTCACCAGACATTATTGTGTGGATTATACCTGATTGATCGCGAAGCAAAAGGAATCCATAATCATCGATATCTACTGCCTGCCCAATAATAACACCGTTTATAGTATCTAATTTTAGTTCTTGTCCGATGGCCAGTGACAAGCTTTTTCCTTTTTCAAGAGTGCCTTCAAAGCTGCCTGCCAGCAAGTCGAAATAGCGTCTCTCCAACCTTACAAGTAAACCTTGGAGTACCTTGACTCGAGAAACTAGACGCTGATCTTCAACCCTCACCGATGTAGCGGGAGTTCGAAGGTCGCTAGGAAAGTCCTGAAGCTGGTTGTTTATATTTAAACCAATTCCAACGACAATGTATTCGATGCCGTCCATATCGGAAACTACTTCAGATAGAATACCTGCTATTTTCTTGTTGTTAACTAATATATCGTTAGGCCACTTAATGCGGGCTGGTAAGTCAAGTTCCTCTTCCAGGGTTTCCGCTACAGCCACTGCCACTAAGAGAGAAATTCGAGAAATTTCCTTCATAGGCAAGACTGGTCGCAGAATTAGAGACATATAGATTCCCTGGTTTCGCGGCGAGTACCAACTCCGCCCGCGGCGACCCCGTCCAGTTGTCTGCATATCTGCAACTACTAGAGTTCCCTCGGGATATCCTTTGGATGCTAAGGTTCGTGCTTGGCTATTTGTCGAATCAATTTCTTGGTAATAGATATATTCCTTCCGGCCAAATACTTCACATGCCAGTCCAGGACACACTTCGTCAGGTGACAGGATATCTGGAGGAGAACTAAGGCGATAACCCTTTTTCGGAGATGATTCCACTTCGTATCCCTCTGCCAGAAGAGCCTTGATGTGATTCCAGATGGTCGTACGAGAAACTCTTAAGCTTTCACTTAACATTTCTCCCGAAAGCCATTCCCCATTCTTTTCTTTTAGCGCCTGTAATACTGCATCGCGCATACTCAATCGATTCACCCCCTAATAATGTGACAAGGGGCAGGTTCTTAATCGTCCCCTTGTCACGCTTTTCACGTAGTCACCCCTAAATACTTAACGAGCCATTTGCCTAACCATAAAGGTAGCGGTACCTATGGCCAATAGTTTACCTGCATCATTCTTTAGTTCGCCTTGGGCAACCACAACATTTCTTCCTTTTTTGATCACCTTTCCCTCGGCCCAGAGAGTTCCTTCACTAATTGAACTCAAATAATTTACTTTAAGTTCTATGGTCGAAGCGCCTTCTCCCGAGTCTAATTGTTGGTTAACCACGACAGCAATAGCTGAATCAATCATAGAAGCGATAACCCCTCCATGCAGATTTCCATAAAACTGTAACAAATCCTCATTGACAGTTAATTGAATTCGAGTTATTCCATCAACGCCAACAATTGTTGACATCCCTATATGTTTCCAGAATTTACCCGATTCTAGATCTGCAACTCGAACCATTATATATCATCTCCTAATTATAATTATTTTAAAACATATCATAATGACCTAGTATATCATTTGTTAACACAGTGGGGTGTGACTGAATCTTAGTTTTTATAGAAATAGCTCTGGTTCTCTTCGAGAAGCAAATTCAATTTCTAGTTCGTATTTATGTCTTAGATAATCTTCATCATCATAGTACTTGGCTTGAGTAGGGCAATTCTTAATACAAGCACCACATTTGATGCAGATTCCAATTAACCTTGACACATCTTCCTTATCGATGGAACCCATAGGACAGACACTTACACAAAGCTTACAATTGTTACAATCGCTATTGGTTAGTGGAGTGACTTTCCGAATATCAACTGGTTCGCCTTGTAGATTTTTAGGCCTATAATAATCGCGATAAGGAGACTTTCCTTTGACGTTGACAATTTGGAAATCAGCTTCGGCAGTTATTTTTGAATATATTTGATCAGCAAAATCACTGGCAATTGCCATATCCTTTTCATCCGGTCTATCTTTGGCAAGAATTTTGGAAAATGAGTGCTCGCCTATAAACGCGCCGCCAGCAATTACTTTAAAACCGTTCAGCTGAAGGATATCTCTCAACTCTATTAAAGCATCATCATAATTTCTATTTCCGTAAAGAACTACTGCAATTGCTAAGGCGTCATTACCCTTGATAGAATTCAAATATTTTAATAATACATTGGGAACTCTTCCCGCAATGACTGGAACTCCTACAACCACTATTTCCTCTTTTGTAAAAGACACGGGTTCTTTTCTAGCATTGGGTAGTGTAAAATCAAAACTCTTTACAACCATTCCTTTTTCGAGGTTCTCAGAAATTTTCTCAGCGATTCTCGACACTACTTTTCTAGTGGTTCCTGTGGCACTAAAAAACATCGTATTAACCTTCATGCTATCCCTATCCTTCCACAATAGATTTTATATGTCAACCCACAAACCATTTATGAGCGAACAATTGTCAATTCATTATAACCCTTTTACTAAAATTATTATATAATTCACAAACTTTATTATTTTTATCATTGTATAAATAAATTGAATTGCACCTGATTTATGAAAAATCCTCTACGGATTTTTCATAAATCAGGTGCAAAACTTTTTTTGTCTTGCCAACAGATGTTTTGGTAAATTCCGTTAGTCTAATTGATAATTGTAATTTGTTAGTTGAAAATTAATTAGGTTTCTTCCTTCTGACCTGTCAGAGTATAATTCACGGTCAAATTTAATACTATTGGCAAAGTTTACGAGTGTAGTAACCTGCCCAGGGTCACATTCTAAGGCAACAACTGTGAGAAGGAATTCTAATGACTGTCTAATCTCCCTTTCTTCACCTTTATGGATTGAATAGGCCAGCGCTTGAAGATAATCGATTTTCTCTTTTACATATACTCTCACGCATCAACACCTCCTATAACATATTTTATCTAGATATTGACAGATAAACAATGGATTTAATCATAAAATTCTGAATCTTTAAAAAATTTTTATGACCTAAATTATGCATTTTTAAATATCTTTATTATTATTGATTTATTTTTTTTAAATAATCCCATAGTAAGACATTTTTTTATTTGATAAAATCAGAAAAAAAACAGGAATAGGAATGTATCTTCCTATTCCTGGGCCTCTCTTAAGTTCTACATACAAGTCATATTCCCCAAAACAATCGTTCAATTCTCAACTTCTGTCCGATCAGATTAAGAATCTTTCACAAGCCATAATCTTTTATTTTCCAGTAAGAATTATTGTATACAATGAAAGATTAATGTTCTCTAACAGATCATTGCTTATTGTCCAGTAAAGAGCGGCTTACGCTTCTCCTTAAGCGCATTTAGTCCTTCTTTATGGTCGGACATTTCCGAGACAATTGCCATTTGCGAAGAAATTAAATCTAAAGCAGTTCGCAAGTCGTTCGTTCGTTGTGCAGAATAAACGGCCCGTTTAATCATTTGAACGCATACTGGAGGAGATTCGGCAATTTTTTTGGCTAACTCTAAGGTGGCATATTCTAATTCCTGAGCAGGAACTACTTTGTTGATCATACCCATTTCTTTTGCCTCAGATGCAGAAATGAACTCTCCCGTCCATAAGAGTTCCAAAGCGTTAGCAACTCCTACCAAACGTGGCATATAGAAAGCTCCACCGTCACCCGGAACAACACCAGCTTTTACATAGCCTGCAGAAAGTTGGGCATCTGCTGCGGCAATCCTGATATCACACATTAGCGCCATATCAAGGCCTGCCCCTATCGCCATTCCATTAATACCACAAATTACAGGCTTATCCATCAGTTCTAATGTTAGAGCAATTTTATGGATATGATTCGTCAAAGATCGCTTACGGTCAATGGCCTTCACACCCCAAGTCTCATTATTGTCATCGCACCCGAGAAATCCCTTTCCTTGTAACATGGCATCGACATCACCACCAGTAGAAAAAGCCTTACCTTTGGCAGTTACCACAATAACCCTAATAGTTTGATCCTCCTGGGCATCTTGTAAAGCTTCTGCCCATTTATTAATCATCGGTAAAGAAAAGGCATTGTACTTCTCAGGTCTGTTTAGTATAATCCTTGCTAAAAATCCATCCTTTTGATAAAGCAAATGATTTTTACATTCTTGAGGATTTTTATTAAATTGGTTACTTTCTTGTTCTGCCATCACTTTTCACTCCTATGTTCTACTTGCATTCTTTACTATACCCGTCATTTTTCTCATTAGCAAATTGTTAAAGTAATTGATATCAATAATATCAATTACAATTAATAATAATAATATACAAAATAATGTATTTAAAGCTTAGTCTATTTATTGTAAGCCTTCTAAGGAAACCTTTTTCCTTATGATCTTTTAAGAATACAATGATAATACAAATTAATTCACTTATTAAATAAAGACTAGCATTGTTTATAAAAGCAATAAAAAGAACGCTGGATACATTTGAATCAGCGTTCCTAATAATTAGTGGGAAATAAATCATACCGAAATTTTTGACTATTAGTATTTAAAATTCTTTAATTCCTCTGCTGGTATATCAAAAAAGTATCCATTGTTAGGCAAAGGTTCTTCTCTAAAAAACCTAGGCAGATCATTTTGTTCATTGTCGATTCCTGCTAATACATTAAATTCAACTTCTTTTTCTAGGATCGAACGGGCTAGATCATATAGCTTTTCTTCATTTATTTCTTCGCCAGTAAAGGAGCTTGCTAAAGCTGAAAATACTGGCATATTCTCTTGTACTGGTCCGACGAAAATACAAATCCCCAGGAAATCGCAGATCATGGTTATGATCTGTAAATTTTTTGATAGATCAACTTGACCATTATCTTCATAAGGTTTTAATCCTCCGCGTCCTGGCAGGCAGTTGCCGGAAGTATGATCCGCTCCCATAGGCGAGGTAGCATAAGTTACTCCAGTGCCCTTCAAAGCTCGCGGATCATATGCCGATAATCCTTGACCTTTAACCGCAGGAACTCTGCTAACCTTTAGTATTCTCCCTGTTGCAACAGCTCCCTGTCCAATGATTCGGCCTATTTTAACCCCTGTTACGATATCATTAATAGCTTCTTTCATTTGCTCAAAATGACCAAATTGCAAAGCACCCCCTTCCATAGCAACACCCAAACTTACACCCGTCTCCATCGTATCCAAACCCAGATCATCGCACAGTCTGTCTAACTGAGCAATTTCATCTAGATTATTGATTCCACAATTCGAACCTAACAAGGCAATCGTTTCATACTCTAAACTCGCGGTTACATAATCGCCTTGGCCATTATTAAAGACATTGGAACATCGTACTGCACAACCTCTTGAACAGGCATGTCCGGTTTGTCCCTTTCTTTCGTTACATAATTGATTAAGCCTTTCTCCACTAAACTCTTCAGCTTGGTCATTATATCCCATACTAAAGTTACGAGTCGGTAACCCTCCTACAGCATTAATGGCATTAACTAATAAAGCGGTTCCATAATCTCTAAGTCCTTTTTTAGTTTGATATAATTCAAGCGAAAATTTCTTGACGATTTCCAAAAATCTCGTCTTATCCCGGGGTTCAGGAACAGAATCATTCGATTTACTAATAACAATTGCTTTAACACCTTTACTTCCCATCACAGCACCTAAGCCGCCTCTTCCGGCATGCCTTGATGGTCTTCCTTCAGGATCGCTGAATGCTATTGTTGCCATAGCTGACCCCACTTCACCAGCAGGACCAATCGAAATAATCGAACACTGATCTCCGAATTCACTTCGTAGATTAGCTACGGTATCGTAATTTCCCAATCCCCTTAGGTTATTTCTGACTTCTAATCTTAAATTATTTTTTTCTACGATAATAATCGAAGAATCTTCTTTATCTTTAGGAAGATGTTCGATTATCAAAGCTTTAATATTATGACCCGCTAAATACTGCCCTGCAGTTCCTCCTGCATTACTCTCTTTGATGGTTCCAGTTAAAGGACTTTTAGCCCCAATGGAAGTGCGCCCTGATGATGGAGCAATTGTACCAGTCAACAGCCCCGGTGCTATTACCAGCTTGTTTTCATCTCCAAGGGGAGAAGATTTCGGATCCAGTTCATCACTAAGTAAAAGCGAAGTAAATCCTCTTCCACCTAAATGTTTATATCTTTGGGACACTTCTTCTTTTATAAACGTTTTATCTGTCATATTAATTCTATAAATAAACAACTTCAACACTCTCCATTTCGAATTAAAGTAAGATAAGGAGGTACCGAAGTCAAACTTTGTACCCCCTTATGAATATTACAATGCTTTTTGATAGAGAGCCTCAATGTCAGCTAACAATGTTTGGCGCGGATTAATCAGAACATTCCCACTTTTCATAGCATCAATCGCCATGTCATGGATTAATTCTTGTTTTACTCCAACTTCCGAAAGGGTTTTTGGAATGCTTAGTTGCTCTAACAATTCCTTTATTTCATTTACCAACATTTCCGGTACAAATGAACTACCGTTATCTGCACGTTTGATATAGTTATATATTTTTTCGTATTTTCCATTATCAGCAAGAGCATTAAATTCCAGTATTGTCGGCAGCAATATAGCGTTTGCAATACCGTGCGGAACTCCGAAAAATCCACCTAATGGGTGAGCCATTGCATGGCAATCTCCCAGCCTCGCCCAAGAAAAAGCTATCCCCGCAAACATACTACCGAGCAACATACCAGAGGCGGCTTCAACGTCACCTCGATTAGCTACAAATCGTCTAATGTTCATACCTATCAATTCCATTGCCTTCTCAGCCATAGCATCTGAAAAAAGAGACGATGCTCGTGACAGGTAGGACTCTACTGCATGTGTAAGGGCATCCATACCCGTTGCTGCCGCTACTAGAGCCGGAAGTGTTGATATCATACTAGGGTCGAGTAAAGCTACTTCCGGCACAATTTCATAACTAAAGACTGTTAGCTTATAGTTTTTCTCCTTATCTGTTATAACTGCAAAAGGAGTTACCTCGCTCCCTGTACCGGCTGTTGTAGGTATAGCAAGGATTTGGACCGAAGTGCTTTTGAATTTGTTAGCCCCCTCATAGTCCTGGATTTTACCGCCGTTCGATGCCAGCACTGCTATGGCCTTTGCTGTATCCATTGGGCTACCGCCCCCTAAACACACAATACCATTCAATCCTTCCATTTTGTACATAGCTGTTGCTTTATCAACAGTATCACACGATGGATTAGCTTCAACGTCCAGAAATATTGAATACTTTGTGGAAGCTGCATCCAGAACATCCGTTATTTTTTTTACCATTCCAGCTGCTTCTAACCCTCGGTCCGATATAACCAATACATTTGTCAAGCTCATAGTTGAGAGTATTTCTGGCAATTTTGAAATACTATTTTCACCATATATTACTTCACCTGGAACTTTGAATGAAAAAGAACTAAATGTCATTGGTAGATTGCCTCCTTGAATTTTGTTAATTTACTGCCTTATTAACCTGATTACTTATTCTTCCTCCTGGTACCCCTAGCTTTTGTACTACTATATAAAGGATAATTCCCGACGCCAGCCCATAAATAGGACCTCCAATAGCTAAAATAGCACCAACAACTCCTGCTACCCCTTGTTCTTCTTTTGTTTTTACCATCTCCATGGCAATATAGAAACAAGCGAACCCTTGTACCATAATAGTAAGAGCGATAGCAATCGGGAGTATTGGTCTAAAGAAAGCTACTAGCGGCAGCGACAAAACACACATCCACTTTACAATATTAAAGGTTCCTGAGCCTCCAAAGATGGAATCCATAGCTTGACGCCCTTGTTTATATCGTTCTGCTACTGATACTGTCATAGCAGCCCAGAGCGGACCTGAAAGAGTAAGTGTTGGAAAGAACGTCCCTTCTATCATATTTCTGAAGCCGCATAAAATATTGGTTCGATTTGGGTTCATATCGATTTCTTCGTCATCTCGAAATTCATTAGCTTTCTCTATTATTGTTTGGCCAATTACGATGTCTCCAAAAGCGATAATGTAAGCTACTACTGCCATCGGCAATGCTGCGATGAAGACAGATAAACTTGGAAAGCCTATCCCAAATGCATTATAGGTTTGAAATACTTCGCTAATACGAGGAACAAAGAAGCCCCATTCAGTAATCTTAGGAACTGGAACCTCGCCTACTAACATTCCAACGATCATGGCACCGATTATTCCTGGTACCATTCCATATTTGGCAAGGGTAGTAATAATAGAGCCAGCTTTTTTCTTCATTTCCTTAAATCCTCTGGCATAGAGAAGAAAAAACGCAATCACAATTCCCACCGACATGGATACAGGATATTTGGCAAATCCTACGCCTCCTGAAGCAAGGGGTAAAAAACCATATTTACCAATAACTGCAGCCATACCTGCTCCTAAAATGATGCCAGCTTTCATTGAATTAGGTACAATGTCCAACAATTTTTTAGCCAATCCGGTAACACCTAACACAAGGAATAATAAACCAACCGTGATCTGCAAGGCTATGAGTGCCTCGATTCGATCCACACCCATAGCATACTTTGATAGAAACCCAATGGTTAGCGGAACGGCAGGTGTTATCCAACCGGCTATAATAGGGTCTCCAAATAACTGGTGCAAACTGTAAGTTATCTCGTGAAATAAAACAATTGTCAACGCTACTTCAAAAGAAATACCGAACATATCTTGAAGAAACGCTGTTGCCCCTAGTCCGGTCACAAACATAAAAATAGCTTGGATTATTTCCGGTACCTCAACACCATAGTGGATAAAAGGTAGTCTAAATTTAAAGATTCCCATTGGAATATAAGGTTGTTCATCTCCTTGTTTTCTTCGTGCACTTGGCAACATAAAGGCCATACTAATCCCCCTTTTTTTAGATAGTCATATGATCATAAAAATAATGACCGTTATTATAACCTCCTTTCACAATACTATCGTTTTATATTAGCAATTATTGTGCCATTTTTGAAAAATCAGTTAATTCGGCATTTCGTCGATAGAACACAATTTTATTAAATGAAAAACTGAGTCCATTAGGACTCAAATTTATTGAAAAATTTTTTAATTCTTATAATTCTTATAATTAAACTGCAAACAACAACAAAACCAAACAAATTTATTCCAACAAGATTAAATTAAAGCAAATACAATGAACAATCATTTTTATCCATGATTAAAAATTTACTCAGCGATTCAATTTGGAATCAAATTGAATCGCTGAGTGCAGGTAAATATGTAAAAGCATATTAGTTTTCAGTAGACCAAGAATTCTGAAAAATAATGCCGTATTTTTTGGCTTTTTTTATCAAACAGGATTGACTAATCCCTAATTTTTTTGCAGCTTTTCTAGTTGTTCTTAGTTCCATTAAGGCTTTCGTTATCATTTTCTTCTCCAAACAAGCTACCGAATCTATTAAAGAGTAGCTTGCATGAAGTTCGGGAATTTGGATTTCTGACAATAATGCCTTGGGTAAATCCGTTGGCTCTAAAATATTATGATCTACCGTCACTATCAGTCTTTCAAGAGTATTTATTAATTCTCTGATATTTCCGGGCCATGAATAGGATAAGAAGCACTTCATCGTTTTAGGGGAAAGTGTTTTAATAATCTTATGCTTCTTTGCAAAGTATTCCAGATAATATGAGGTTAACGGCAGAATATCCTCTACTCTATCACGCAAAGGAGGTATTAACAGTGGCACAACATTAAGTCGATAGTAAAGGTCTTCACGAAATAATTTTTGTTTTACCATCTCATACAAATCTTTATTTGTCGCGGAGACAACTCTGACATCAGGCTTGATTGGTTTTGCCCCCCCCAATCTTGTCAACTCTTTATCCTGAAGCACTCTTAACAATTTCGCTTGGAGTTTAAGTGGAAGTTCTGCGATTTCATCTAGAAAAATTGTACCGCCATCGGCAATTTCAAATAATCCCGCTTTTCCACCTTTTCGCGCGCTGGTGAAAGCACCTTCTTCATAGCCAAAGAGTTCTGATTCCAGTAGATCTCCAGGTATCGCACCGCAATTAATTTTTATATAAGTTCCTTTTAAGGATCTCGAGCTATTTTCATGAATTAGCTCAGCTATTAATTCTTTACCTACCCCTGATTCCCCTTGAATTAGAACCGTAGTATCCACTCTAGCAAGACGTTCTCCCATTTCAATTGCATTTTGCATTTGCCCGCTTTTAAAGATTATCTTCTTGTGATTCCGTTTATTCTTAAGTTGATGAATTTCGCGCTCATAGAAGACTTGGAGCTCCCTGGAATGTTCTAATTTTCTTTCTAAGTTATTAAGCTCAGTCATATCTCTAACGTTAGTGACAACTCTGATAATTTCCCCCTGATTATTAAAAATTGGGTTTCCTGTAACTAAGATTTCCTTTCCAGTACTGATCGTCTGTTTCATTGTAATTGTTTTTCTCTGTTCCAGTACTTTAAAGGTTATCGATTCACTGATTAACCCTTGCTTCACTATGTCTTTAATATTCTTGCCTATTAGCTGTTCAAGTGATAAACCTGTAATTCGTTGATATGCACTATTAACACGTAACGTATTCCCTTCAGAATCAGTCAAATATATGCCGTCATAGGATGATTCGAAAATAGCATTAAGTTCAACCATCAAATCGTCTGAATCATTGTATTTTTTTATCATATTAAACCCTGCCCTTTAACTTTTAAAACTATCAATTACATCCAAGAATCCGCTACTCCAACAACATTAATTTTATACTTTTCCTAAAAGTAAATAAATAAATAATTTATTTAAAATTCATATAATTATAACACAAGCTGTACAGTTCTAATCCACAATACGTTATGTAATCAAGTGTCACTTAATCAGATTTTCTTACTCTCAATTTTTTTGCAAGGTTGTATTTTGGATTAGTTTCTAAAATAAAAAAAGAACGCTGATACCGCAAAGTGCGTGTCAACGTTCCCTTTTTTAATTTGTTAAGTTATCAGATAATGATGCAGATGAGGCCTCCATTGCCGTCATTGACAATCCTCTGCAGTGTATCCTGCAGTTTATGCTGGGCATTGTCGGGCATGCGATAGAGTTTGTTTTGGATTCCTTCCCGGACCAAGTCATGGAGGGATTTGCCGAAGATATTGGATTGCCATACTTTTTTCGGATCGCTTTCAAACTCATCCAGCATATACTTTACGAGTTCTTCCGCTTGTTTTTCCGTACCGATTAAGGGGGTAATTTCCGTTGTAACATCCGCTCTGATAATATGCAGGGACGGAGCACTGGCTTTTAGTTTAATACCATAATGTCCCCCTTGCTTCACAAGCTCAGGCTCATCCAGGAACATTTCCTCAAGTTGTGGAGTGACCACGCCATATCCATTGACACGAACTTCTTCAATTGCATCAGCAAGTTTATCCCATTCTCGTTTACCCTTGCTGTAATCCAGGACTAAGCGAAGCAAGGAATGATCTCCTTCAATTTCTATACCTGTTAGTTCTTGCAGGACGGTTTTGAAGAGCCCTTCCACAGCAGTAATTTCAACATTGGCAATGCCAGTTCCTAAATTCATTTCTTTCAGCAGAACATCCTGGGCATATTCGCATTCAGACAAAGCGTCCAAAGCCAGATCAATGTCCCGCAGGCGGCGTACTCCTTCAATAGCCTTGCGAACAGCATTCTCAAAAGCCGCTCGCACGGAGTGAGAGGGATCCAATTCCTCAACCCATTTGGGCAGATCAATATTGACTTCAGCTACGGGGAATTCGTAGAGAACTTCTTCCAAGATCTGAGTGATGTCTTCCTGAGTCATTTCCAGACAATTCACAGGGATAACCGGGATTGCATACTTTTCCTCCAGTGAACGGGATAATTCCATGGTATTCTCTGCATAAGGATGGGTGGTATTCAGGACTACGACAAAGGGCTTGCCCAGTTGTCTTAGTTCAGAAACTACTCGTTCTTCGGCGTCTAAGTACGCTTCTCGCGGGATATCAGTAATTGAACCATCCGTTGTTACTACAACACCTATGGTGGCATGATCAGAGATGACCTTGCGGGTGCCCATTTCAGCCGCATCCTGGAATGTCATGGGTTCGTCGCTCCATGATGTCTTCATCATGCGTGGTTCTTCACCATCTTCAGCTTCGTAACCTAAAGCACCTTCCACATTGTACCCTACACAGTCAACCAGCCGGACATTCATGTAAATAGAGTCCTTTACCACGATTTCCACGGATTCTGATGGAATAAACTTAGGTTCCGTCGTCGTGATCATTCTCCCGGTCCCGCTTTGAGGAAGTTCATCCTTAGCCCGTTCCCGTTCGAAGGCGTCTGGAATGTTGGGCAGGACAAGGAGGTCCATGAACCGTTTGATAAAGGTGGACTTTCCCGTACGGACTGGCCCAACGACACCGAGGTAGATATCGCCTCCTGTTCGTTCCGCGATATCCCTGAAAATGTCTAATTTTTCCATTAGTAATTTCCCTCCCTTTTGAGTGCTGTCCCAAAATTTGGGGAAGGGCCTCCACCTTATCTCCCCTTCCACCTCCTGTACCGCGTGGATTCCCAATAACTGGACTAGCACATTAAGCAGTATAAGTATATTGGCTTTTTGGAATAAATATGACACCTATAGAAAACTTGACTATTACAACAAAAAAACGCAGAAAAGGCTATTAAAACAACCTCTTCTACGTCTATGTCACTCAAAGCAAAAATATGTATGTTATTTTAGCCAACTCATCTCCAAAACGTCTTCCGGTTCATGACGCTTGCCCCGCAGCATTAAATCTGATACGGCAATTTGCGGATCGGCACCTTCAAATAAGACTTTATAAGCCTGTTCCGTTATGGGCATAGGAATATTATTTTCCAGGCCCAGGTTATGGGCTATGCGAGTGGCCTTTACACCTTCGACGACCATCCCTACTTCTTTGAGCACGGTTTCTAAAGGCTTGCCTTGGCCAAGGGCAACTCCGGCCCGGCGATTGCGGCTATGCAAGCTGGTACAAGTAACAATAAGATCTCCAACCCCCGATAAGCCGGCAAAGGTAAGAGGATTTCCTCCCATAGCTACCCCCAAACGGGCTATTTCGGCTAAGCCCCGGGTCATGAGAGCAGCTTTTGTATTATCACCGAACCCTAACCCCTCAGCAATTCCGGTGCATAAAGCAATGACATTCTTTAAGGCTCCGCCAAGTTCAACACCGATGACATCGGGATTTGTATAAACCCTAAAGGTTGGCGTCATCATCATATCTTGAACTGTTTCTGCCGTTTCCACATCTGAGGCAACCACAACAGTGGTCGGCATATCCCTGCCCACCTCTTCGGCATGACTGGGACCAGACAAGACAGCAACAGGGTTATCGGGAAGCTCTTCCTTTAAGACTTCAGAAAGTCTCAGATGAGTCACCTCTTCCATCCCTTTCGCCGTATTAACCACAATGCATCCCGGCTTTAGATAAGGCTTGACCAGCCGGGCTGCTTCCCTGACACAATGAGAAGGAACGCTGAAGACAAGGAGATCTGTATTTAAAAGAGTGAGATCTGTTGTAGGCAGCAGTTCCGGCGGCAAAGGAACACCCGGCAAATAACGCTCATTTTCTCGACGCTTCTTCATAAGTTCCATTTCTTCAGCATGCCGACCAATAAGCGCAACCTGATGACCCGCTTTTGCCAGGAGAACTGCAAGCGCACTTCCCCAGCTTCCTGCCCCATAAACCGCTACGTTAGGCATTTAACGTCCCCCCATATCCAAACTTTAGTACTACTTCTTCTTTTCTCCAAATTTATTCTCCGTACCATTTAAGACACGTTGAAAATTTGAGCGATGAAGAACAAAAACCGCCAGAACTGCAATTACAACAAAAACCTGATAAGCAATAGGCTGCGGAAAAACAAAGACTAAAATAAGCACTGTGAGAGCACCGCTGACGGATCCCATGGAAACATAGCGGGTTAACCATACGACCAAGACAAACACTAACACGGCTATTAAAGTGATTTTAGGCATCAGAACCGTAATGATTCCGAAGCCCGCCGCAACCCCTTTCCCGCTGGGCCGAAAGCCAAAAAGCGGATTCCAGCTATGCCCTGCCATGGCCAGTAACCCGCCGACAATACCGCCCCAAGGTCCAAAGGCCCACAGACCCAGAGAGACGGATAAGGCGCCTTTCAAGAAATCTCCTAACAATACCAAAATGCCTAACTTGACACCTAAAAGACGAAAGGCGTTGGTTGTGCCGATATTTCCGCTACCATGCCGACGTACGTCAATTCCTTTGATCATACCTGCTATGTAGGCAAAAGGAATGGCACCTAAGCAATACGCCAAAATAAAAATAAGGTAACGTGACATAAACTACTCCTTCTCTTCATCTTTTTGTCGGATCACAATTCGGATAGGTGTACCCTCAAAGCCAAAGTGTTTTCGCATTTGGTTCTCCAGGTATCGTTTATAGGAAAAATGCATCAGTTCAGGGTCATTCACAAAGAAAACAAAGGTTGGCGGTTTTACTCCCACTTGGGTGATATAGCGAATTTTTAAACGACGTCCCTTATCCGTAGGCGGCGGGTTAAGGTGAACCCACTCTCGAAGCAGGGTATTTAAAGTAGCCGTTGTCACCCGCGTCGAATTTTGTTCCACAACAAAATCCACCAGGTCTAAAATTTTGTTGACCCGTTGTCCTGTTTTGGCGGATATAAACATGGTCGGTGCATATTGCAGGAATCCTAATTCTTCGCGAATGCTCTTTTCAAATTTATTAATGGTCTTTTCATCCTTCTGAATGAGGTCCCACTTATTAACCACCAGAACGATGGCTTTACCGGCGTCTTCAGCGTAGCCGGCAATCTTTTT
Organism: Desulfosporosinus orientis DSM 765; assembly: GCF_000235605.1. Classification (GTDB taxonomy): domain Bacteria; phylum Bacillota; class Desulfitobacteriia; order Desulfitobacteriales; family Desulfitobacteriaceae; genus Desulfosporosinus; species Desulfosporosinus orientis. The sequence goes on along the minus strand of NC_016584.1, from coordinate 1,182,032 downwards.
ATCCTGTTCCGTCACTCCGTCTACAGCATCAATAAGCATAAGGATGGCATCTGAGCGGTCAACGGCGCGCAGAGAACGTACAACACTATATTGCTCAGTAAGATCCTCTATCCGGGATTTACGGCGCATTCCCGCCGTATCAATGAGAATATAATGCCGGCCCTCGTGTTCAAAGGGTGTGTCGATGGCATCTCGGGTCGTACCCGGAACATTGCTGACAATCACCCGTTCTTTTCCTAACAAGTTGTTGACCAAGGAGGACTTACCCACATTAGGTCGTCCAATAACAGATATGCGGATTACATCCGGATCATACTCTTCTTCATCAATTTCAGGCAAATTGGAAATCACTAAATCCAGCAGATCGCCCGTGTTCATACCGTGAACTGCGGAAATCGGAATAGGTTCCCCCAGCCCGAAGCTTAAGTAATCATAAAGCTGACCTTCTACCTGCTTAAAATCTTCCACTTTATTGGCAACGAGCAAAACCGGTTTACCCGAGCGCCGCAAAGTTCGGGCAATCAGATCATCATCGGGAGTAGGGGATATTTGAGCATCGACTACAAATATGACCACGTCCGCTTCTTCCATGGCAATCTCTGCCTGCCTTCTCATTTGCGAAGAAATTGCGGTGCCTTCATTTTTAAATTCAATTCCGCCGGTATCGATTAAGGCAAACTTTCTGCCCAACCATTCGGCATCCCGGTACAGGCGGTCTCTGGTTACTCCCGGCATATTTTCAACAATAGCCACCAAACCGCCGGTAATGCGGTTGAACAAAGTTGATTTTCCGACATTTGGCCGTCCTACAATAGCTACAATAGGCTTACTCAAATGGATACACCTCCAGTGAATATCCGATTACATGCTCTAAAAACGCAAGCCCATGATTATCAACGATGCTCGCTTTGCCGTTAACCTTTTCCTCAAGCCATTCCACGCTTAAGTCATCGAGAAAGATGTCTTCATCCGCTTTGAGCATGGTTCGGGGTATTAAAAAATTCTCGCCCAGCAAATCTCCTAATTGCCGGGCTATATCCTGAGCGGTCAGCAGCCCGGCCGCTGTAACGGATAGCCCGAAGAAATCATTATGTATCTCATGGACTTTAACGCTCAAATTTTCAACTCGTTCCATTAACCGTTTCCCCCATGTGGTGAAGAGTTCAAAAGCGGCTTTACCCGTGATAAGATGCACAGTCCGTTTTGAAACCTTGTCCGGCAATTGATCCCAGGCGGACTCCATCTCCGTGATAAACTTTCTCGCCATACCTACGCCGTTTTCTAATTGGGGAAAATCGTCATATACTGAGAACTCAGGAAACTTCCTGCTTGCAAGGATATAAAATTCGTCGGAAAAATACACCAAGTGCCGCCCTGTCTTCTTGAAAAACTCCTGCTGCCACTTCTCAGCAAGATCTAAGAGCTGACTGGCTTCCTCTCCAGTGAATCCCCGCAAAGGGGTAAGCTTCTCGCGAAACCGAGTCAAGCCTACAGGTACAACGGCAATGGATTGCACAGAGGGATAGAGTTCCCCTAAACGTTCAACCGTCTCTTTTAACGCATCTCCGTCATTATGCTCAGGAACCAAGACAATCTGAGCATGTACCACGATTCCGGCCTCAGCCAAACGCCGGAATTGCTCCGGTAATTTCCCGGCCCGGGGATTTTTCATGAGCTGAGTGCGAACTTCCGGATTCCAAGCGTGAACTGATACGTACATGGGACTTAGATGCAGGGAGGTAATTCGATCTAGATCCTCTTCCGATAAATTCGATAGGGTTATAAAACTCCCTTGGGTAAGGGATAAACGGTAGTCATCATCTCTATCATAAAGAGAAGAGCGCATTCCCTTGGGCATTTGAGCTACAAAACAGAAACTGCAATTGTTATTGCACTTTTTCAGCCCTTCGGCGCTTACTGTCTCCACCTCTAAGCCTAGGAATTCCCCGGGATCTTTCTCGATATCAAGTTCCCACAATTCCCCATCGGCTTTTTCAATAAGCAACATGAACTCGTCTTCCGATATTCCGTATTGAAAGTCAATAATATCCCTTAGTTCTTCTTCATTAACAGCCAGAACCCGATCCCCAACCTCAATTTCCATTTCTTCGGCGATGCTTCCAGGGTGGACGGCCGCGATTACAAGCCCTTTCGACAAGTTATTTCATCCTCCTGACATTACAGATCAAGGGCCTTTCATCTCAGCCTTAATCGTTTACAAGTATATTAGAAAACTTGGCTGGCGGCAAGCCTTTCAGGCGTTGGCGGCTGCCATAGTTGCTACGGAAGGTCCCTCTCTTCCGGAGCTTCATAAATTTCGGCTCGTTTTCTTTCGCAATAAAGGCTCCAGCCTAAACTCAGGCCGGCCCAAAGGGAAAGCAATCCTATACCTACATTCCAGGTAAAATCATTGGGCAAATCCATATAACTAATAATCCCATCATAGGTAAAGCGAAGGAAAAGCTGATTGAAAAGTGCACTTCCCGTCAGAGCCGCCGCCGTACCCCAATAAGTCCTGGCACTTAACCAGGCTGCCAGGAGCTTCCCTAGGGCAAAAAACCAGGACCCGTAAGGAAATACTCCTGGCTCATTAACTAAAAACAGAGTTTCCGCACTAAAGATTAAGCTGGTTAAGAGAAAGGGGAAAACTCGGTGTTCAGCTCGCTTCAACGCCCAAACCCAGAAGACCAGCATAACAGAAAGACGTGCAAAATGCCAATTCCAAGGCAGAGCCGTCCCCATAAGGATCTCCAGCCCTTTCCCAACCAGCCAGGCAGCTGTCAGCATCAGAAAAAAACGCCTAGAGGCTTGTTTTTCCGACCAGGTTAAAAGGGTTAAACTAATGATAACCCATTCTCCATAAGGAAAAACCATTGATGACCACTCCTAAAACATTCTTTTCCATATTATCCCCGTTTAGGAGGGGTTTAGACCGAAATATCTGAGAGCTTTTTTAGCCGGCCTTTGGGAACGGATTCTTTTCGGTAGCGAGACAGATTTAATATCAAACCCAGCTTTACTAACGTAATAATCAACGACGCTCCGCCGTAGGAGACCATAGGCAGGGTAATTCCGGTAACTGGCATTACTCCTGTTACTACTGCCAGGTTAATGGTAGTCTGAATGGCCAGAGAGGATGTTAGTCCGTAGCCTAACAGCCTGCAGAAACGATCCTGGCATTCTCCGATCACATGAAAGGCTCGGGCGTATAAGATCACAAAGAGAAGGAGCAAAAGTACCGTCCCGAATAATCCTAACTCCTCACCTACGATGGCAAAGATTGTATCCGTATGATTTTCCGGCAGGAAACCGTATTTCTGCATACTTCGGCCCAGACCTACACCAAACAGTCCTCCCGAACCAAAAGCGATCTCGGCATTGGTAATTTGATACCCGTCATTCATAGCGTATTTCCAGGGGTCCAGCCAGACTAAAACCCGCCTCCACTGGTATTCCGTGGCATGAACAAAATAGGCCAGTGGAACTCCCAGGAGAGGCACAGCAGCCGCGAACCAGCTTGTCGGCAGCTCTGTCTGAAGGAGCATAACTGCACAGGTTAAAGCAATAACCATGGTTGTCCCTAAGTCAGGCTGTTTGTAAACCAGGCCCAGGACAAGAATAGTAACTGGAGCGAGGATCCCTAAAGGGACACGCCAATCGAGACCCCGCTGGATAGGATTGCGATCCAAGATGTGGGCATAAAAAAGAACCATAGCTAGTTTGGCCATCTCTGAGGGCTGAATAGTAATTCCGGCAATGGTAATCCAGCGGGACGAGCCATTCACAGCGGTACTGGGATCGGAAAAAAAAACGGCAACCAGCAAGGCAACGCTCACAAGGATTCCAATCCCCGCAAAGCGGCGAACAAAGGTTATGGGAACTCTCATGGCAATTACAGCCAAAACCGAACCGACACAGGCCCACTTTAATTGCTGAAAGAAATAATAATAAGAGTTATGGTTATCATTGAAGCCGCGAACTGCCCCTGCACTCAATACCATGATTAAGCCAAAGGCTAAAATCGCTAAAGAAATATACAATATTGGGAAATCAATCGGCAGCCTCGGTTGTCGTTTAGCCATCTGAATCCCTTCCTTTTTAACGAATTTTATAGTTAGCGCAGCTTGGAAATGCTTTTGTCCAGTGCCAGCAAAATGACTTCCTGTACATAAAAACAGGAAGTCATATACTCACTTTGCCACTGGCCAATCAGACATAGTCAATTCCAGTTATTCCTGACTCGCCGTTGTCAGATCCTTACCCACAGCATCCCCCAGGGTTACAGGTTCAATATCAGCTTGAGAAGCTAAAGCTTCTTGATCAATGGCTTTATTGGAATCTGCTGCAGCTTCACGAATGCTCAGGCTGATTCGTTTTTCCTCAGGCTTACATTCCATGACCTTAGCTGTTACCATATCTCCGACTTTTACCACGTCTTCAACTTTATTAACCCGGTGATCTGCCAGCTGGGAAATATGGACCAGTCCATCCACACCTTCTCCAAGGGTCACAAAAGCTCCAAAGGAAGTGATGCGCACAACTTTGCCATTAACAATAGATCCTACAGGATAGTTTCCTCCAACCTGACTCCAGGGACTTTCTTTCAGTTGTTTTAAGCCTAAAGATATTTTCCCTGATTGAGGTTCAATCTTTAAAACCTGAACTTCTACTTCGTCTCCAACAGACAGCATGTCCGAAGGATGCTTAATTCGAGTATAGGCCATATCTGAGATATGAAGCAGTCCGTCAACTCCGCCAATATCGATAAAAGCGCCGAAATCAGCGATGCGGCGAACTGTACCTTTGACTACGTCACCATCTTTCAGGGATTCCAGAAGCTGAGTGCGCTTAAGAGCACGCTCTTCTTCCAAGATAACTTTCTGGGAAAGAACCACTTTTCGTTTAGCAGGATCAAAATCCAGCATACGCAAGCGCAGGGTCTGACCTAAAAACTGGTTGAGGTCTTCCACATACCCCACCTGAATCTGAGAAGCCGGCACAAAACCACGCAAACCTACATCCACAACTAAGCCGCCTTTAACAACTTCAACAACTTCTGCCTGAATCTCTTCTTTACTTTCGGCAATTTTCTCTAAACGCTCCTTGGCACCTTCCTCATCGGCTTTGCGTTTGGAAAGAACTGTATGACCTTCCTCGTTTTCCAAACGAATAACCACTGCGTTAATTTCATCGCCAATAGCCACTGCATCCTCAGGCCGTACTTTACGAGAAGCAGACAGCTCGTTAATGGGAATGACTCCTTCGCATTTCCAGCCGATATCAACAAATACTTCTTCCCGGGTAATTTTCACAACCGTACCGGTAACCTTATTACCTTGATGAAGCTCCGGGCAACTATCCACCCAACTCTCCATATTCATTTCCTGCTCATTCATTTCTGTCATTTTTTTGTAAACCTCCTCGATTATCCAATCTGGGGTAGATGCCCCTGCGGTCAAGCCCGCATTCTTAGCATCTTTAAACCAACTCTCTTCCAATTCTTCAGCGGTTTCAATCAGGTACGTTTTTGTGACTTCGGCACAGATACTGGCAAGTTTTCGGGTATTGGCACTGTCCCGCCCGCCTACCACTACCATAACATCCACAGTTCCTGCTAACTCACGGGCAACTTTTTGACGCTCTGCTGTTGCATTACAAATCGTATTATGAACGATGAGATCGTCGGTGTGATTTTTTAATTCTTCAACAATCCGGGCAAAATTTTCAGCCAATTGGGTTGTCTGTGCTAAAACGGCCAAATGGAGATAAAAAGAAAGTTCTTTTGCTTCCTCCACCGTTTGAATAGGTATGGCCTGTTCCCCGGCCCAGCCAAGAATTCCCTTGACTTCAGGGTGAAGCTTGTCTCCCATGACAATAACTTGCTGCCCCATTTGGGCGGATTTAGCGGCCAAGCGTTGAGCTTTTTGAACAAAGGGACAGGTAGCATCAACAACTTTAATACCTTTATCTTCAGCCCCCTGATAAACGTTGGGCGCTACACCATGAGAGCGGATAATCAGGGCTTGTTGGCTTGTAAGCTCTTCTAAGTCTTCAACAACTTGAATACCTCGTCCTGATAGGCGTTTTACCACCTGCTGATTGTGGATAAGGGGCCCAAGTGATACAGCCTGAGAGGTTTCTGCCGTTCGTTCAGCCATATCCAGAGCACGCTTAACACCAAAGCAGAAACCGGCCTTTTCTGCGAGTTTGACGTTCAAAACTTCGGACCTCCCTAAAAATTGTCAAGAACTAATTCTCTACTCTACTCCAAAAATCCTGCCATTGACAAGTAAATTTGCTTATCTATTTTGCTTCAGGCAATTCAGTCATGGCCTGCATGATGCGATTGGCAATCCATTCACGGCGATTTTCCACTCCTTCCGGAGCTTTAAGCATTTGGGCTGTCAGCGGTTTGCCTATAGCTACTGTTATTTTCCCCCAACCTTTGGTAAACATGCGCTTAGTTCCCCTCACCTTGACAGGGACAACGGAAGCTTGACTTTTTTCCATGAGAAGAACCATTCCTGGCAATCCCTTCTGAATTTCCCCGCTCTTTGATCGGGTTCCTTCGGGAAAGAGTCCTAATACGCCTCCTTCTTTTAAGATTGCCAAAGATTGTCTGATTGCATTCATATCCCCATGCCCGCGTTTTACCGGAAAGGCGCCAAGTTTAGTAAAAAGGCGACCTAACAACGGCAGGGAGAATAATTCTTCTTTTGCCATAAAGGAAACTTTCCTGGGAACACTGCAGCCGGCAACCACAGGATCCCAAATACTGACATGGTTAATTGCTAAAATCACAGGACCTGAAGCCGGCATATTTTCCACGCCGCGCACTTTCCAGCCCATTAACCGGAATTGAAGACAAAACATTTTCTTGGCAAAATTATATAATGTCATGATTTCAACCTCCCGCCAATTCAACAATTTTAGCCACCAATTCTTGTATACTTAATCCTGTAGTATCCATAATAATTGCATCCTGAGCAGGTTTCAGCGGGGAGATCGCCCGCTCCATATCGACTCGATCACGCTCCGCCATATCCCGGGCAACTTCCTCTAAGCTCACATCCTTGCCCGCCCTCCTAAGTTCCAGCCAGCGGCGTTTGGCTCGTTCCTCATGTGTCGCTGTTAAAAAGATTTTAAAATCTGCTTCCGGCAAAACATAGGTGCCAATATCCCTGCCGTCCATGACAACTCCGCCTCGCTCTGCCTCCAGACGCTGAAGTTCAACCAAGCGCTTTCTGACCTCAGGATAGGCCGCAACCACGGAAACGGCGCGGGACACCTCCAGAGACCGTATTTCCTGAGTTACATCCCTGCCATCACACCATACCCTTTGCTCTTCAGAATGATCCAGCACAACCTCGGTGTTCTTAGCGATTTGGCTTACTTTAGCTTCATCATCGATGGGAGCACCACTGGAAAGGGCTTTGTACGCAATAGCCCGGTACATTGCCCCTGTATCTACATAAAATAGATGCAATTGTTGGGCTACAATCTTGGCAATCGTGCTTTTTCCTGCTCCGGCAGGACCATCCAGGGCAATTTGCAGCTTAGGCAGAGGCCTCTTTTTCATAGCTAAACGGCTCCTTTTATTCAATCATTAATCTCGCGGCAATGAGAGTGGCTAGTATGTTATTGACAGCATGCAGGGCAACGGATGGATAAAGAGATTTATATTTATCGTAAAGATAAACCAGAACGATTCCTAAAACAAATCTGGGAAAAAACCCATAGGCTTGGAAATGGAGCGCGGAAAAAATCCCGGCACTTAGGGCTGCAGCAGTCCATTTTCCAAAATACGCCTGCAAACTTCCAAAAATAACACCTCTAAAGAGAGTTTCTTCCACGATTGGGGCCAGAACACCCGCCAGAAGCAAATTAAGAATCAAGGAATACCAGGTAACCTGCCCCAGCAATTTGGAGTAAACGTCCGTCTCCGGAGGAGTAAACCCATAGTTATACAACGCAATAGCATAACAAATATTAATAAACATGGTCAAGGCATAGAGTACCAAGACTTTTGGGAAAATCCTCTTCAGAGAAACTCTCCGCCAGCCAAAGTCCGGCCACTGCCAGCGGCGTACTTTTTTTAGTAAATAGATTAACAGCACAAAGGATAACTGAGTCATAAAAGCATTTAGGTACATTAAGAGCCGTTCATAGGGCCATATATCCATTAACCAGAATGTTCCCAGAGCCAAGATGAGATAGATACAAACAACCCCGCCCAAAACGACGATTAAATCCACCCAGTTCAGTCTTCGGTTTGGCTTAGAATTCATCCCGTCCATAAGATCCTGTGAATTGGTTTCCATTACATGCCCTCCTTCTTCCGGTCAAACACATATTTCTTTTCAATTTTCCCCAGACTAAAGCCAAAAGGAGGAACTATGATGCCATCATTTGATACAACCTTACAAGTATATCATCATCATCTTAAAATCCCCATTGAAACTTATTTCAATACTGTCCGAGATTTTACGAATCCTTGGGATGAAAGAGCTTATCAGTTTGTTGCTGAACAATATCTGGAAAAAGCTGATAATCAGGGGATTGTGGGCATGGTACGCCAGGAAAGAGACGAAAATTATGTATATTTAGATGCGGCTGTCCGCTATCCCACGACAGAGGGCCAATTGCCCCCGAACCAGGACTTATCTTAAGAGCAGATCCCTTAAAGCCTGGACACTGGGAGCAATCCAATCTGCTTCTGCTTTATGCAGCTCTTCCAGAGTTCCGTAACCGTATCCCACCCCAATAACATCAATCCGGTTAGCCCTGGCTCCCTGAACATCATATTTGCGATCCCCGATCATTACTGTTTTTGAACGAGCCTCTTGGGGGAGCCCTTTCAAGACTTCTGAGATGATGGATTCCTTGTCCACAAGTTTGCCATCCAACTCACTTCCCATAATATGCTCAAAATGCTCTTTCAGCTCAAAATGCTGAAGAATTTTTTCAGCAAAAACCCTGGGCTTTGAAGTAGCCAAAAAATTCCGGCAGCCTTGTTCTTTCAACTGTACTAATAATTCAGGAATCCCCGGATAAACAATATTTTCATAAAGCCCTGTTTCTCGAAAACGTTCCCGGTATAAAGCAACCGCCTGGTTTAACAAGGCTTCATCCGAAGTTTTGAGCATTACCCTAAAACTTTCTTTTAAGGGCGGTCCAATGACCCAATTAAGATCATTTGCATCAGGTATGGAATAGCCCAGCTTCTTCAGTGCGTATTGAACGGAGCGTGTTATTCCCTCCTTAGAATCGGTCAAAGTCCCATCAAGATCCCATAACAAAATATAATAACGCATTACAACCTCCAGCATTTTTCCTAATATTTCCCGGATGAATTAAAGCAATTGAGGCTATTCTAAAGCCAAAGGAGGGATTCTGTAAAATGTTTTATCACTATAAACACCACTATCACAGTCATGGGATGCTCTTCCTGCTTAGCCTTGTTATCGCCTTTATACTAGGGCGCAAATCAGAAAGGTATGGTTTCTCCATAATATCCCGTGGGTGCGGATGCTCCTATGATGACGAAAATAATGAGATGGATAGAATGAATAACCCTACTCCAACCGGCAGCTACCAACAATAGCTCTATCATAATCATCTCTGTTAAATAAACTCCGAGGATCTCCTCGGAGTTCTCTCTTTTCCAATGTAAATTCTTTTACTCTTTGTCTTTATTTTGTTTCCTTATATCAAACCTTAATTGATATTCAATAGGTTCGTTGCGAAAAAACCTCATATCCGCAACAGGTACATAAGGCAAGCCGGTATCCAGGGAAAGGGGAGGCAGCGTCCCTAAAACCTGGGGCCATTTTTCCCGGGAATATTCCGCCAGCTGCTCAAACAATATAATAACCTTTTTGACACTCAAATCATAGATCTCATGTAAGCTCATTTTATGCGCTTCCCCGCTGATGGGATGCTGCCAATCTAAAGATTCGTTAAAATAGGATAAGTCCAAAGGCTGTGAGTAGAATAGAGCTTCCAGCTTCTCAGTTTTAAAATAGCCGTAACGCCGGCAAACTGCCAGCACCCGCCAAGGCATTGACCAGGAAAAGGCCGTTTGCAGAAATCGCTGGTTGCGCCAAGCCTTCTCAAAACGGGCTTGAAAGCTTTTATCCTCCTGATAAGCGTAGCGATTGACAATTAACCTAAGGGCTTGGCGTCCCTCTTCTCCCGAGTCACGCCATAACCCGTTCAGGTCCATAGGATAATCCAGAGGGTCCAGCATCTGCAGCCAAAGATCCATGGCCGTTTCCAGCAAACGGTGGCGAAAGACGGCTTTGCTTCTCTCTTCCGGATCATTGGCAAAATAATTGCCGCTCAGATAATAAACCATGGGGTGAAAGACACTGTCAGCCACAAAATGTGTCAGCATGCCTAATAAGAAGGCGAGGGAGTTATCACTATCCCTCTTGGCAAGGGCTGTCTCCATCATCTCAATAAGAGGAGTTAAGGTATTTTCCCCGGCAACACCATGAAGCTGGTTGGCCACCCCTTCAATCCTTGCTTCCATAGGTTTAGTCATATCATAAAAAGGAATATCATGAGCAACAGCGCCTATATAATAGAGCACAGGATTGCCTGTTATGATCTTGCCCACCTCCAGCGGGATTCCTCTATGCAAAGCTTCACGAGCGATATGCCAGTGTGTCAGTTCTTTTGGCATATAACCTCTCCTCTCACTGCAGATTTAATTCTCCTTTCCAAATAAGATTTCCTGCTTAATACTCAGTTGTTTAGAAAATATACAACCTTATAATTGAAAACTAATTAAGGGTTGTTACGATATTTCTTTAACAACTTTACAACGGTTGACTGGTCAACTTCAAGCAGCTTAGCTGCTTTATAAGTCGATTTACATAGCTCATAGGCATTCCTCACCATCTGTTCCTCGAGTTGGCTCTTGGCAAGCTTCAAAGGCATTAAGTCCGGACAAGCTATTCTTTTATTCCCTTTTAATTCCAAAGAGTTTTGCAAAGCCTCTAATCGAATTAACTCCGTTTCACTTATTACGATTGCCCGTTCAAGTACATGTTCTAATTCTCTTACGTTACCCGGCCAACTATAGTTATATAAAGCTTGCATTACTTCAGGATCAATTATTTTATTCATGCCATACTTATTATTAAACACATTCAGAAAATACCTTACTAACGCCGGTATATCCTCTTTCCGTTCTCTGAGAGGTGGTATATTAATCGGCACAACATTAAGCCTGTAATAAAGGTCTTTTCGAAAGAGGCCATCATTGACCATATCTTGCAAGTTACGATTCGTCGCAGCGATTATCCTGGTATCTATCTTAATTCTTTTGGTACCCCCAACCTTACATATTTCTTGATCTTGTAAAAACTCGAGTAATTTGACCTGTATCATGAGGGGTACTTCACCAATTTCGTCGAGAAATAGGGTGCCATTATTCGCTAGTTCAATCTTACCAATTTTACCCCCTTTGGTTGCCCCGGTAAATGCTCCGCTCTCGTAGCCAAATAGTTCAGATTCAATTAAGTGTTCCGGTATCAAACTACAATTAATTTTTATAAAAGGCTGATCTCGCATTGGACTGGCATGATGAATAGCTTTTGAAATCACTTCTTTTCCTACTCCAGACTCTCCCTGAATTAAGACTGTTAAAGCAAGGGGCGCTATCTTAAAAATCGTATTTCTAATGGTTTTCATTTCATTACTTTTATAAATCAGATTAACATTAGAGAATATTTCTTGACGCAATATTGACAGTTCCTGGGTTTTTCTTGCCAATTCTGTGTTCTTTTCTTCCAGCTCTGTTTTCTTCTCTTCTAATTCTGCCTTTATCTTATTAATTTCTTGGTAATCCTTAGAAGTACTAATGACTCGAACAATTTCCCCTTCATCATTTAAAATAGGAATGGCAGTGCTAAGAACCGTTTTGCCTGATTTCAATTGCTGCATCATATTTACCTTTTTCTTTTGACGGAGCACATGCATGGTTATACTTGAAGAAAATAGTCCTTCCCTTTCCAGATCACGGACATGCCTTCCTACTACATCCCTGGCTAATACTCCGCAGACTCTTTCCGCTGCAGGGTTAAGACGTAAAACGTATCCATGTTGATCTGTTACAAAGATTTCTTCTTCAAGATTCTCAAATATTTTTTGATATTCCAATAAAGTTTGTTTTATGTCAGGAGTACATTCACCATCAATAATCCCTAGGGGGTAATTCTCATTATTTACAATAACGACAATATCCTTATTATCTTTTATCTTAGATAAAGGTAAATCTTTGGAAATTATTGTGAATGACTTTTCGTACCTTAGCTTATCATTCGTAAATTGTTTATGGGTTACTTTAGTTTTTTTATTAATTATGATTTCATGCAAAAGATTACTTACTGATAATATCCCCAAAATACTATCCTCTTGATAGACAATGATGTACTTAATGTCTTTTCCAGAAATTTTGTTAATAAGTTGTTCCAGATCGCTATTGATTGGACAGACCACAAAATCCTGAGACGATACATCAAGAAGATTAAGCATAAAATTTTACCTCCCGCCTAACATAATCCTATACAAGCTTTCTAAGCATTAAGTAGGATTCTCAGAGCTATAAATTTTTAATTATTATATTATTCTGTTAATTAATTCTAGGCATTTGTAAAGAATCCTTCCTCAAATATACACTTAGCTTCTCAAACAAGATCTAAGATTGAGTGAAAAGATCAAAAAAAATCAGCTTGTTGAACTCCTTAACCGAAGAAGATCAAAGCTGATTTTTCATCAAGACAATTTTACACATTAACCCTTTACTTTATCTTATACAGGATAGCTATTTAGCAGAGATATTCGTATTTTTAGAGGGTTGAATTGTAATCTCTTTAGGGCTGCATTGAATACCATGATCTTCTTTTAACATTTTCATGAAGGATAAGGTTAGGATTAAAAGAACAAACACCAGGGGTACTGCGGCAACAACAGAGGATGTCTGAATTGCATTCATTCCACCTAAAGATAGAACCGCAATACCAATAGCCGCCAATGCCAAAGCCCAAACAATCCTGTTCCAGCGAGCCGGTTGTTCATCTTCATTTAGCTGCTTGGTAGCCATAGAGGCACACACATAAGCGGAAGAATCAAGACATGTAGCTAAGAAGACAAATTCCAATAACAAGAATAAAACTAAAATTACCTGAGACATGGGCAGGCTATTGATGACTGCTATTATTGCGGCCGGACCTCCGTCCTCTGACAAAATCTGGCCAGCAGGCAATATTTTATCGAACTCAAGATGCAAGGTATAGCCGCCAAAAACTCCGAAGAAAGCCCAGTCCCCTAAAGTCCCCCAAAGAACCTCAGCAATAATCAGCTGCTTTAAAGTACGCCCCTTGGAAATCCTGGCAACAAATAAACCCATATATGGTGCCAAGGCAATCCACCAAGCCCAATAGAAGACCGTCCACGCTTGCGGGAACCCACTCTTGACAATGGGATCTGTGTAAAAACTCATCCGGAAGAAATTATTAAATAACACGCCCACACTGTCTGTGAATACTGACAAAATGAAGAAGGTCGGTCCAACTGCTAAAATTACAACCAACAAAGCCAAAGCAAGATAAACGTTAATGTCACTTAATCTCTTTATTCCTTTATAAAGACCTGTATAAACGCTGAATCCAAAGATTATGGTCCAGATGGCGAGTATTGCAAAGTTTAAACCCATAGACTGAGGTATCCCCAGCAAAGTCGAGGCTGCTTTCGCCAGTAAAGGCACACCTAAGCCAAGAGACGTGCCAAAGCCACCGACAATTCCAAACATCACCAGAATATCGATAACTTTCCCCATCCAGCCGTCTACCATATTGCCAAGAATAGGACGACAGGCAGTACTAGCCCTAAGTTGGGGGTCTTTTCGGACGTAATAGGCATAAGCAATAGGCAAGGATGGGATTGCATACAAGGCCCAAGCACTAAATCCCCAGTGGAACATTCCATAGGTAAGGGCCCATTGATATGCCTCTGACGAACCTTTGGCAATGCCGAAAGGCGGTCCTTGCAAATAATAGAGAGGTTCAGCCACTGCCCAATATATCAGACTGGAGCCAATCCCAGCGCAGAATAACATGGCTATCCAGCTCAATGTAGAAAACTCAGGCTTATCATCAGGTCCGCCAAGTTTGACGTTGCCATACCGACCAAAAGCTATCCATATTAAGAAAACAAAAACCAAAAAAGTCCCCATTTGAAAAAGCCAGTCTAGTTTATAAGTAGACCAAGCTAAGGCAGCATCAACAATTTTCGCACCCGCTTCGCGATTCAATAAAAGGGCTAAAGAAAGACCGAAGATTACAATAAATGCTGGCCAAAATACCTTATGGTCTAGTTGTGGTTTTGCCATTATTTCGCCTCCCTAAACATTTTTCAGGTTCAGCCAGTTCCCAAAGGATGATTCATGATTTTGTTGGATTAGATCCATATCGCCGGGAGTCAGGATGACGTGCTCAGTGGGCAGAGTTGGCAATTCTCAAAGGTTCTTTCTTGATTTTACCCAGGCTTGATATTTTTGCCGGGTTGCAGGTTCTAAATGGATATTTTTCAGAACTGGGATAATCTTTTCGATCGAACGGTTTCCGTCATCGATATCCAATGTACTATTGGATACTCCGGCCAAACCCGATGAGGGTGGGATGATTGAAGTAATAACGTTTGCTCCGGCGTTGAGTCGTTGTTCCAACCCACTTAGACCATCGACATCCAATGAAGCCGGAATCAAGCGGTCAGGCATAACCAGGCGCATTACTGCAATAATCAAGAGCTCACGAAAATGAGAATTAGGTATTTCCCAATTCGATAACGGAGTATTTTCCTGGGGTACAAAGCTCATCACCCGAACTTGATCAGCTCCGATTTTTTTCATCATAAGAATTGAATCCGCTATATCTTCATTCGTGTCCCCTACCCCAGCTAACAACCCTTCTTCGATCAAGTATCCCATTTCCTTGGCCATACATTTCCGGTTCATCCGTTCGTCGTAACTTTGTTCTATCCTTAAACGATTGTAGAGTGACCGGTTATGTGTTTCCTGGTAACAAGCGTACCATTCCACTCCCGCTTCTTTAAATTTCCATAGTAGCTCTTGTGAAATAACTCCAGGCGAAAGCATAATAGGTATATTGGATTCTAGCTTAACTTCTTTAATAATTTGTAAAAGTTCGCTAAAACCCTGTTTAGTATTATGATATAGTGGATCTTCCCCCATTGTTAGATCCAAAAGATGTACCCCGGAATCCATTAGTTTTTGAGCAGTTGAAAGGATTTCCTCCCTATTTTTGCGGTATCGTGGATAATTTATATTCGATTTACGGTAGAGACAAAAGGTACAATCATTACGGCAATGAGTGGAAAAGTAGACAAAACCATAAAGGAATATTTTATTTTGGAAGTACTCATGACGTAGTGTTTGAGCTACTAGGGAAAGCTTATTAAACTCATCCTCAGTGGTTATCTCTAATAATCTTAAAATATCCTTTCGGGTTATAGGAGATTGGTGTTTTGCTTTTTCTAGAATTTCATCCAACAATAAATTCTGCATTGTGTTCCTCCTCTGATATCTGTTGAATGTTCAATCAACGGGGTGAGGATGGCTTCCAGACAACCGATGGCTGCTCCCAGCCCCGACAGGGCTAATGCGCCGTAAAACAAACAGAACCAATTTTTTTAAGAGTAGCAAGAACTGAAACCACCAAAGAAAAGATACTTTTCTTTGGTGGTTTTCAATTTTAGAATGAGGTCTAGAATTCCATTAATCCTGTACGGTGGGCCTTTAGATAGCTCATACAATACTCATCCCTGCCATACAAAGTTTCTGCAGTAATAAGGCTGGCCATCATTCGCTTATCCAAGGGATTAATAATCAGACCATCGAGGCCCTTTGCAATAGCCATAATAGCAAAGGCTTGGTTAATAAATTTGCGATTAGGTAATCCATAAGAGATGTTTGATAATCCACACATGGTATGGACCCCTTTAAATTCAGTAGAAATTGCCTCAACCGCATTGAGGAATTCAAATCCGAAATCTTTGTTAGTTGCAACGGGTTGAACTAAGGGATCAACGTAGATATTTCCTATGGGAACATTGTTTTGCACTAATCCGTTAATAAGACGATCTGCAATCTTAAGCCGTTGATCCGTCGTTTCAGGCATTCCCTCATCACTCATACAGAGGGCGATAACTTTAAGATCAGTTCCTGCGATAACAGGAAGTAAAGCATCGTAGCGCGCTTTTTCTAACGAAATGGAATTAATCATAGCTGTGCCTTTGTGCACAGAAAGCGCCGCTTGAATCGCTGCCGGATCTGGACTATCTAAACAGCAGGGAGCATCCGTAGCTTCTTGAACCTTTTGGACGAGCCACTGAAGGTATTCCGATTCTTTACCTACAAAAATACCGGCATTGACATCAATGAAATGAGCTCCAGCTTCGCGTTGGTCGATAGCAACTTTTTTGACAGCCTCAGCATCTTGAACGCGTATTGCTTCTCCAATAGCCTTTCGACTTGCATTAATGAGTTCTCCAACAATTAACATAATTTCCCTCCTTATAATTATGCATCCTATTAGTTTTTGAGTTATGTTTACGCACTAAGTAATTCCTTGCAAAGGTCCACTGCTGATGCAGCATCCGGTGCAAATCCATCAGCACCTATTTCGTTTGCATAATCTTTAGAGATAGGAGCACCACCAATAATACATTTGACGTTTAATCCTTCTTCTTTCATGAGTTCGATGGTATCCTTCATTCCCAACATGGTTGTGGTGAGCAGGGCTGACATCGCTACAATATCGGCTTTATGCTCTTTAACTGATTGAACAAATCCTTCGGGGGCAATGTCAATTCCTAAATTTATAACCTTAAAACCGCCGCTTTCCAAGAGCATTCCCACTAAGTTCTTACCAATATCATGAAGGTCACCTTTTACTGTCCCCAACACAACCGTACCCATTGAAGGCAGATCATTATCAGTCATGAGAGGTTTTACAAGAGCGATACCTGACGCCATTGCTTTTGCAGCCATTAATACTTCCGGAACAAACATGTCTCCCGCTTTAAACCGCGGACCAACGATATTCATTCCTGCAATTAAGCCTTGGTTGATAATTTCCAAAGGTTCCGTACCTGCATTAATAAGTTCTTGTACTTGTTCCTTAACTTGTGCCTCTTTTCCTGCAACAACATTTTGGGCCAGGGACTCAAAACTTGCCATATTTTCTTCCCCCTATAAATTGTTTTTAACCCATCCGCTCTTATTCTGTATATTAAACCTATTACAACAGGTTGACCTGTTTTGCCGATGAAAAATTGACCTGAACAAACCTAAAAATATTCAGTTAAATTTTAGTATTTATATTCGTATTAACGTTCGTGGTAATAATCGAAAAAGCTGTCTTTTTCAATTTTAGAATTCCCAAGGCAGCTACGAGACCAACAACGGAAATAGCAATTAGGAAGGCAAACATGAAATTATATCCACTATTGCCGTAAGTGTCTAACCAATAACCAAATAGAGGTCCTAAAACGATGTCCGCTAAATAGCCAATTATAGATGCTGTGCCGATGGCCAAACCGGTATAATATCGTGGAACTTTGGATTCCTCAACAGTGGACCACATAATGCCCTTCATCCCAGCACCAACAAATGCTACCAATAGCATCAGGACGATTACTACACCTAAAGAAGGTTTTGCGGGTAAATTAAGAAAGATAAATAACATAACAATAATAAAAATATAACCTATTGTTAAGACTCTGCAGGGTGATTTCCATTTGTCAGCCATGAACCCACCGACCGGACCACCTAGCAGCTTTACCCCATAGGTTCTGATAATCGCCAGTGCCCCGGAGAAGGTAACGGTAATTCCGACAACGGCGGTTAAATACGGGGTCAGATAGGTTTGCCCGACATATAATCCATAGGTAGTCATAATAACAAGAGCGATTAACCAAACGACGGGCTGTTTTAAGACAATGATTACGTCTTTCAGACCAACAACTGGTTTGTCTTCATTGGTTTCTGCCATATATTCTTCATATAATAACCAGGTTAGAATACCCGCTAAGATACTAAAGCCCGAATAGATAAAAACAACCATTCTAAAGCCGGCTACCGGATCCACATATCGCCCGAAAATTCCCAAAGCAATAAAACTAATAACCACTGTGGATAGTCCATACCCGGCTTCAAAGAAACCATACATTTTTCCCTGGTCATTCTTATCGCCTAAGAGCCTGACACCCTTTAATGCTGCTGCCCAATATGCAAAACAATTGGTAAAAGCAAAAGCAACCCAGACGATCCAGCCTACTTTCATCGTCATATTTATACCGAACAAGATCGTTAAGAGTCCCTGTGCTACCAAAGAAACAGAGATAGTCGTCCGGGCTGGAAACCTATCCGCTACCCAGCCTCCAGGAACAAAGGTAAAAATACCGATAATTACATAGACGGAAACCATAGCTCCCAGCTCGAAGTTCGTACACTTCAAGGCTGTCATCATTGGATCATAAAAGACATATTTTGCATACGGAAGAGTAAACATAGATGCATACCCAAAGGAAAGAACAAATAAGGCCAGCCACTTTTTAAATGCGTTCATAAGCATCCCCCTATTTTTAGCATTTAATCATACTTTACAAGATCCACTGTCGAGGCAGCATCTGGGGCGAACCCTTAGCATTAATTTCATTTGCAAAGGCTTGAAGCAATTTTTTCAAGAAAACCGAGGATACCTATGCCCTCGGTTTTCTATTTTGCCTGCTACCTAATTGTTTTGAGAATTATTTCAAACCATATTCTACTTCGGCGTTGGCTACAATTTCTTCTAGCATGGTTTCCACTCCATTCGATAAAGGGTCGGGTTTATACGTATTATAGAGATGCTGAGCTTCTTCATAAGCCCTTTCAGTAAAGTCCTTTCCTCCTTTCTCCAACCAGGATTGTCTCATAGAGCGATCAATTAACTTATTATGAGATTGTGCAGTTTTGAAATGACGGAATGTATGTTCTTGGGTTAAGAATTCACCAGCGGCACCTACCGACTGGATGATATCCACAGCCATAGTATCATCATTCACATCAATTCCACCAACTGCTTTTTTAATCATTCGGACCATTTCGTTATCCATTAATAACTTGGCATAATCAAATGTAATACCTAGCTCAAGCATGCCGAGTCCATAGATAAGATTTGCTCCGGATAAAGAGGTAAGCAGAGCACTTAGAGTCGATTCATGAGTAGCCTGTCCATCAGGAAGTTTGCTGTCTGCCTATCCACCGGCTACCCAGCTGGGCAGCAAGTAATATTGAGCTAGTTTTGCCACAGCGCCATTGATCATTCCAAGCTCTGGAGCCCCAACAGCTGCCGTAGTGCTTTTCATATCCATGATGGTAGTCGAACTACCATAAATTACGGGTGAGCCTTTACAAGTCAATTGACTAAGGATGATTCCACTCAGAACTTCCGCATTATGAGTAATCAAGGTTCCTGCCAAGGTTACGGGTGATGACCCGCCGGATAAGGCCATTGATAAAATGTTACATGTAATTCCAGCTCGTGCACTTTCAATAATAACTTCACAACATTCAGGAACTAACTGTAACGGACTGGTTGGACAAACAATTGAACTATAGATAGGACGTTTTTTGAAGTTTTCCTTTCCAACCACTGCTTCTCCCATTTTAACGATAGTTCGAAGGTTCTTTCCGTTACCACAGCCCATGAAAAGGTGCTTTGAGGTATTTTTAAATGCAACCTGTGCCTCATGAAGCGGAGCGACAAGGGCTGGAACGTCTTGGGCTGAAACAGCTCTCTCATAAACATCAATCTCACTCATGGCATCACACATACGGGCAGTGTCAGCAACGTCCTGCTTATTCGACGGCCGATATTTTCTTGTGAAGAGGTCAATTATATTTATTCCTTCACCAAAATTTGTGAATCCAGTTCGATTACTCTCAATGACAAAATCATTTTTCGGGTTTCTCGCCGCTAATAATACAGTACTTGGCGCTGATTTAATTGCCTCCTCAACCACATAGGGTGGAATCCGAACCGTATTGGTACTCCGTTCAACTATGGCACCACCGGCATCAAAAATATCTTGAGCTTCTTTGCTGGTTATGCGAACTCCGGTATGCCATAAGATATCAAGGGTCGCACAATGAATGGCATAAAGTTCATCTTCCGATAACACATTGAGTCCAAATCCGCCGTACTGTCGAAATCCCGCGCGAAAATTTCTCTTCACTTATAACCCCCCTTATCAAGCTTGTTTATACACTTGTTCGGTAATACGCTTAAATTCAGCGTTTACCTCTTGGCTTACGGGTTCAACTTGATGAGTTGATAACAGCTCTTTAGCAATACGTTTTGCTTTCTCTTCAACTTTCTCGCCGTTTAGCTCCCATTTTTCAAACGGCTGTCTGTCAGAAAGGCGCGGGATCCATAACTCTCCTGCTCTAAGAGCTTTTCGCGTATGTGTGTGTTCGAGAAAATTACTTTTGCTTCGAATAACCTCATCGACGACAGCTACGGCTAGTTTTTCTTCCGTAATCTCATTCTTTTTCATTGTTCTTTTTATCACAGAAGATAATTCATCATCCACTACAAGCATTGCAAAACACGAAGTCAGGCAATTATCTAATGACCCGGCAGCTGCCAGAATATCGGTTCCAATGAGGGCTGGCATGAGGGCATTATAGAGATGCTCATAACTACTTTGGCCATCGGCAATTTTGGAAGCTCCCGAGAAGCCGGTAGCTGTCACTGGTATCCCATAATACCTTGCCAATTGAGTTGAAGCTGCAGCAGCCAGACCCATTTCAGGCATAGCCCATAACCCCAATCCCGACCGCATGTCCATGAAGGTCACCCGTGGAGACATGATAACAGGGTGTCCTGGCCGAATCATTTGGCTGGCAACCACTCCCGCTAAGATTTCTGCATTATGCATGGCGACACAACCAACTAAGGTCATAGGCCCCGTTGAGCCCATCATGGGGCAAGGAATAACTCCTAAAGGTAACCCGGCTTCTACAATATCAACTAAGGCTTCTGCCGGATGCAATCCATATTCCAGGGGGCTAATGGATGATACCTCGATATAAGCCAGCGGCTGTTCTTGCAGTTTTTCTTTTCCGCCTGCTGCTGTAATCAGAACCTGAATAATCGATTTCATCTCATGGCTTGACTCAGCACAAATCCTTAAAGGTTTTGTCGAATTGCAAAGCATGGTGATCGTTTCTATAGTTACAATTCCTTCTTGGGGAACATCTCTCGGGAAGACGGGAGATATGAGATCAATATTCTCTAAAGCATCAGCCAGGCGGCAAAAATCTCCAAGATCTTTAACCAAGCAATCCCGTTTTTTTCCGGTCTCGAGATCCATAATGGAGGGAGTTCCTACACAGGTTTGTGCATAAGCCTTGTGTAAACCCATCTCAACAACGTAGCGGGGATCTCTTCCATAGATTTTGAATTGTTTAGGAACTGTCTTCAGCGCCTTCTCGATGATGTCTTGAGTAAATAGAATTCGGTCATTTTCTTCCCGGCATCCGTTTTCCAAAAGGACTTTTTTGAAGCGCTCAGAGATCGTATGAATCCCCGTATTTTTTAACATTTCCAGACTTGCTTCATGGACTTGAATTAGTTCTTCTTCTGAAAAATAATCCAAACGCATTTTTCAATCCCTCTTTCTCTAAACCAATTAAGTTAACAGATTAGGCTGTTAGCCACATTAACAGCGGTAATCGCGTCTTCCGCGTATCCATCAGCCCCTATCTTATCTGCCCACGCTTGATTGATTGGAGCACCTCCAATCATTACTTTAATTTGATCTCTTAAGCCTTCTTCTTGAAGAATCTCAATAATTTCTTTTTGTTTGTCTACGGTCGTTGTTAATAAGGCTGAAATACCAAGTATGTTGGGTTTGAGTTCTTTGACCTTCTCAATGAATCTTGCTGAAGGGACATCAACTCCCAAATCAACAACTTCAAAACCTGATGTTTTAAGCATCATTCCAACGATGTTTTTACCAATCTCATGTAAATCCCCTTGCACAGTTCCAATCAACACTTTTCCCTTGGACTCTTGTTGGGCTCCATCAAGCAGTGGTTCTAAGATCTTAATTCCTGCATCCATAGCCTTAGCACCTAAGAGAAGATCAGGAAGGAAAAACTTCCCTGCCCCAAAATTATCACCTACGATTTTAATTCCCCGGGTAAGTCCTTCATTAATAATTACTAAGGGCTCTAATCCATTCTCGATAGCCTGTTGAGTCAGCTCTTGTACTAAATCAATATCTCCCTCTACTACTGCTACAGAAACTTTGGTTAAAATTTCTATTTCCATGGTTAAACCTCCCTGCATTTCTTTTCTGCGACCTATGCCTTAAGATTTAGCAAGATTAATGCCAAGGTCTATCAGACTATCTGAAGACCTGCGTCAGAAAATTATTTAGAATCGTAAGATTTTTTGCAGAAACATGTAGAAATAAAAAGAAATTGTTGTAATTAAAAAGGCCATAATCCCTTGTTCATTCGACTTTGTAAAAAATTTTTAACATTGTAAAAAGACAATTAATTGGTCTTCCCTTATCATTTAAGACTTAAATTTAATTATGTAAAAGATTTTTAACAATCAAAATGAATACTCAATCTATTCTGATTTATTTGCTAATAAAGAAGGAATTTGACGCATGATGTGGAAAAATTCTTTATCTATCGAAAGGAGGAAGGTGTTTTGTGGAAAAATCTAAATCAACAAGATATTAAAAACCTAATGGAAGTAAATAAATTATTGAAAAACGCCTTAAATAGTTTAGAGGACTATATAGAAATAATCGATCCGACCGGAACGATTATTGTTTCTTCTACTGGATTCGAAAAAATAGATGGCTTCGACAGAAAATCCATTATTGGCAGAGATATCCGTGAAGTATATGACTTAGATGATCAGAATTGCCAAATGTTAGCCAGTATTCGGGAAAAGGCACCTAAGAAGAATTACTATATGAAATACTTTTCACGAAATGGGAACTACGTTCATGTTATGATGGATATTTTCCCAGTGTTTCCAGAGGGGAATTCAAATAAAGAGCCGATCGGTTCCATCGCAATAACACGAGATAATTCCAAAATTCAAGAACTCTCAAGCAAACTAATTGACCTACAACGGGAATTACTAACTGTGAAAAGTAAAAAGAAAAGCGGAACACGATATACTTTTGACGATATTTTAGGGCAAAGCAGAGCAATTAACACCCTACGGATAGCCGCACGTAAAATTTCATATTCAGATTCACGCGTACTTATACTCGGGGAAACAGGTACAGGCAAGGAAATGATAGCCCAAAGTATTCACAATCAGAGTATAAGAGCCCACAATCCCTTTGTTGCAATTAACTGTAGTGCTATACCTGAAACATTATTAGAAAGCATTTTCTTTGGTACAGCAAAAGGCTCTTATACTGGAGCAGAAGATAAATCGGGATTATTTGAAGAGGCTGGAAATGGAACTCTTTTTCTAGATGAAATCAACTCCATGAGTCTCCCTCTCCAAGCAAAACTCTTACGTGTTTTAGAAGATCAAACCTTTCGGCGAACTGGTAGTAATAAAGCAACCCCTTTCAATGCACGAGTAATCAGTGCGATGAATCTTAATCCTGATGAAGCAATCGAAAAAGGGCAGCTTCGAAGTGATCTCTTTTACCGCTTAGCCGCTGTAACTTTAGAATGTCCCCCACTTCGCGAACGTGAAGAAGATCTGGACCAACTACTAATGTCATTTATCGATCAATACAACAGATTATTAGGTAAGAACATTAAAACATTATCTTTGGAAGCTTCAGATATTTTACATAGCCACTCTTGGCCAGGTAACATTCGGGAATTAAGACATACCATTGAACATGCCATGAATCTTGCCGAAGCTACTGATACTAAATTATCGGCAATGTATCTCCCCCATCACTTAAAAAAACATATAAATAATGTTAAAATGATTCCCCAAATTACGCATGATACAGACTTAAAAATGTTGCTTACTCAATATGAAAAAGAAATTGTTATCCAAAGCCTTAAAAAGAATAATGGCAATATTAATAAAACGGCAAAGCATCTTAATGTTTCCCGCCAGAATCTTTTTTATAGAATTAAGCGTTTAAATATAAATATTTCTCACCATAATCCTGAAATAACTTAAGTACATTAAAAGGAATAATAAGGATTTAATAACGCCAGCATTGCCGACCATACCAAAGGCTGCACTTGACTTCATTAACCGATACCAACTTAACATTTCAATAAAATGCAAAAGAATAGCTCCTAAGGTAGCTATTCTAATTAAGGCTTGCTAACCGAACCCCCATTTTTCGTTCGATTACGCAAATAACCCAATATCTGTAATTATAAAATGCCTCTTCATAAATTGGGAAAAAAGAACTCTGAGCTTATGCTCCAAGTTCATAACAAAGAATTGCATGCTAATCATGCACTCTGCTGTTTCTTTTAACTTAGCATAAACACGACCAAGCCCATATTTCCTTTTTCCCTCACCAAACTTACCTTCAACGGCATTACGCATTCGGGCATCCATTCGTTCAATGGCTTTCTCTACTTTTTTCAGGATAGCTCCCGAAGGCCTGCCTAGTTTGGGGCCGCTGAGCCGGATGTTGTGTTTTTTGCAATACGCCAGATTTTTGCGGTTACGGTATATCTTGTCGGCCAGCACTGCCTCAGGATAGCATCGAGTTACTTTTTGGAACCACCTGCATAGCAGGTGGTTTTCGTTTAGACAATAAGGTGCTGACTGTGTCATCAATATCAATCCAGATGAACCTTTTAGGCTCCATTTTAGTTTCCGATGAAGGAGCTCTTTGTTGATGGAGATTAACTGAATGAGATGCTTCCACTCCAGCTTCTTAAGGAGAGTACGAAAGGTACTTTCATCTGGAAAGCGTTGAATTTCCTTGACAGCCAGATATCCGGGATCGAACTTAAGCGCATCCACATGCATATGGTATTTCCTATTTAGCCGATATATTCTTATTTTTATAAGGTTGAATTGTAATCTCTTTAGGGCTGCATTGAATACCATGATCTTCTTTTAACATTTTCATGAAGGATAAGGTTAGGATTAAAAGAACAAACACCAGGGGTACTGCGGCAACAACAGAGGATGTCTGAATTGCATTCATTCCACCTAAAGATAGAACCGCAATACCAATAGCCGCCAATGCCAAAGCCCAAACAATCCTGTTCCAGCGAGCCGGTTGTTCATCTTCATTTAGCTGCTTGGTAGCCATAGAGGCACACACATAAGCGGAAGAATCAAGACATGTAGCTAAGAAGACAAATTCCAATAACAAGAATAAAACTAAAATTACCTGAGACATGGGCAGGCTATTGATGACTGCTATTATTGCGGCCGGACCTCCGTCCTCTGACAAAATCTGGCCAGCAGGCAATATTTTATCGAACTCAAGATGCAAGGTATAGCCGCCAAAAACTCCGAAGAAAGCCCAGTCCCCTAAAGTCCCCCAAAGAACCTCAGCAATAATCAGCTGCTTTAAAGTACGCCCCTTGGAAATCCTGGCAACAAATAAACCCATATATGGTGCCAAGGCAATCCACCAAGCCCAATAGAAGACCGTCCACGCTTGCGGGAACCCACTCTTGACAATGGGATCTGTGTAAAAACTCATCCGGAAGAAATTATTAAATAACACGCCCACACTGTCTGTGAATACTGACAAAATGAAGAAGGTCGGTCCAACTGCTAAAATTACAACCAACAAAGCCAAAGCAAGATAAACGTTAATGTCACTTAATCTCTTTATTCCTTTATAAAGACCTGTATAAACGCTGAATCCAAAGATTATGGTCCAGATGGCGAGTATTGCAAAGTTTAAACCCATAGACTGAGGTATCCCCAGCAAAGTCGAGGCTGCTTTCGCCAGTAAAGGCACACCTAAGCCAAGAGACGTGCCAAAGCCACCGACAATTCCAAACATCACCAGAATATCGATAACTTTCCCCATCCAGCCGTCTACCATATTGCCAAGAATAGGACGACAGGCAGTACTAGCCCTAAGTTGGGGGTCTTTTCGGACGTAATAGGCATAAGCAATAGGCAAGGATGGGATTGCATACAAGGCCCAAGCACTAAATCCCCAGTGGAACATTCCATAGGTAAGGGCCCATTGATATGCCTCTGACGAACCTTTGGCAATGCCGAAAGGCGGTCCTTGCAAATAATAGAGAGGTTCAGCCACTGCCCAATATATCAGACTGGAGCCAATCCCAGCGCAGAATAACATGGCTATCCAGCTCAATGTAGAAAACTCAGGCTTATCATCAGGTCCGCCAAGTTTGACGTTGCCATATCGGCCAAATGCTATCCACATTAAGAAAACAAAAACCAAAAATGTACCTGTTTGAAAAAGCCAGTCCAGTTTATACGTAGACCAAGCCAAAGCTGCATCAACAACTTTTGCACCAGCTTCACGATTAAAGACAAGGGCTAAAGAAAGACCAAAGATTACAATAAATGCCGGCCAAAATACCTTATGGTCTAGTTGTGGTTTTGCCATTTTCTCGCCTCCCTAAACATTTTTCAGGTTCAGCCAATTTTCAAAAGGACTTATGACTTTATCAGTTTAGTTCCATATATCCCCTCCCTTATTAAGGTTACGTTTTTAATTAATATTTGAATATTCAGTTATCTAAATTTAAACATATAGTCCCTTGCTATGGGCATTCAGATAGGAAGTGCAATAAGAATCATTACCTAACAAAGTTTGTGAACCCTGAACAGCACCCATCATGCTTTTGTCCAGAGGGTTTAAGATATAACTATCTATCCCCATGGTCATGGTTTGAATCATAAACAATTGATTTAAGATTTTCCGGTTGGGAAGACCAAAAGAAATGTTGCTTAAGCCGCAAACCATGTGAGCATTAGGATAGTTTTGTTTTATCAGTTTAATGGTATCAAGGACTTCCTTACCCGCTTTATCCCCTGTACTAACTGGTTTGATCAGGGGGTCAAAGTAAATATCGTCTTCCGAAACACCAGCTTTGGTTAAACTTTCATAAAGATTTTTTGCTACCATCATCCGGTCTTCAGCTGTCTCGGGAATTCCGTTATCATCCATACACAGAGCTACGACCTTAGCATGATAGTTCAGCACTAAGGGCAGGATTTCTAAATAACGTTCTTTCTCACCGGTAATTGAATTAATGAGTGGCTGACCATAGCGAGCGAGCTTCAGCCCGGTCTCAATTGCTTTAGGATTTGGGCTGTCGATGCATAAAGGTACTGGGACAACATCTTGTACGGTATTGACTAACCATTCCATTGTCTCTACTTCATCAAAGATCATGGTGCCGCAATTAATATCTACATAGTTTGTACCAGCATTGATTTGATCTTGGGCAATTTTTTTAATGTAATCCGCATCTTTATTCTCAACTGCCTCGCTGATTAACTTCCTGCTCGTATTGATTAATTCGCCGATTATTAGCACCTTCAATCCTCCCTAAACAGCTAATTAGCCACAAGTGTCAAACATAATTCTTTGGCTGCCATGGCATCAGAACTGTAACCATCAGCTCCGATTTCATCTGCAAAACTCTGGGAAACGGGTGCTCCGCCTACAATCACTTTTACACTGTCTCGCAATCCCGCTTCGATCAATAGTTCAATGGTACTCTTCATATTCAGCATGGTTGTCGTTAATAAGGCTGATAATCCTACAATTTGCGGCTTATAGTCTCTTACTGCTTGAACAAACATTTCCGGACAAATATCCGTGCCAAGATTAAATACTTTGAAGCCGGCACTTTCTAAAATCATACACACCAGGCTCTTGCCAATGTCATGTAGGTCCCCCTTCACTGTACCAATAACGATTGTCCCTGCTGAAGGCATATCCGTTTCTGCAATGAGGGGCTTTAGCAGTTCCATTCCTCCCGCCATAGATTTTGCCGACATCATCACTTCCGGAACATACATATCTTCTGCCTTAAACCTAATACCCACTACATTCATTCCAGCTATAAGGCCGTCATTGATAATACCTAGGGGATCTACTTTGTCATCAATCATTCTGAGGGTGATTTCTCTAACCCTCACGAAATCGCCGTTAATTACCGCATCAGCTAAATCCTTAAAACCGCTCACCAGGAAATCCCTCCCTCATAATTGGGCTGCCCTTTAAAACTAGCTTTTCTGCTGTAAATAATGGTCTTGAGCTCTTTTTAATATGTTGTCTATTTCCACATTGACCTCAGGACTGATCGGTTCAGCCCTGTGAGCTGCAAGTAATTCTTTAGCCTTTAATCTAGCTCTTTTTTCAATTTTTCCTTGCTTAAAGCCCATTTCTCATAAGTTTGCCTGTCGCTAAGAACCGGATTCCAAAGCTCTCCTGCTCTTAAGTGTTTTCTGGTATGCTTATGCTCAAGGAAATTACTCTGGGATTGGATAACTTCAGCAATTACATTAACTGCCAGTTTATCTTCATTAACTTCAACCCCTCGGATTGTTCTCTGAATAACAGAGGAAAGTTCGTTATCAATAACTAACATGGCATAACAAGAAGTTAAAGCATTGTCTAACGAGCCTGCGGAGCCAATGATGTCACTCCCAATCAAAGCCTCCAGCATGGCATTGTACAAATGTTCATACCCGCTCTGGGCATCGGCAGTTTTCGAGGCCCCACAGTATCCGCCTGGAGCAGTGGGAACCCCATAAAACCGGGCAAGTTGATTCATAACAGCTCCCGCTAAGCCCATTTCCGGCATAGCCCATAAGCCTACCCCAGAACGCATAATCCATAAAAGTTGCCCTGGAGGACATGGTTACCGGGGACCCTGGTCGGATCATTTGACTGGCAATAACTCCCGCTAAAATTTCCGAATTATGCTGAACTGCAATACCTGCCATAGTCATTGGTCCCGTGGAGCCCATCATGGGACAGGGTTCAACTCCCAGGGGCAATCCTGCTTCAACAATATCCAGCAAAGCCTCTGCCGGATCATAGCCATATTCAAGGGGACTTAAGGGAGAAACCGGTAGCATGGCAATGGGTTTCTCACGTAAATTTTCTCATCCTTTTCTTCTTTACAGCCATTTTCCAATAGTAATTTCTTAAAACGCTCAGAGGTTGTATGAATTTCTATTGTCTCTAAGACTGTTAGGCTGGCTTCATGTATTTGGGACCAGCTCCGGTTCTCCCTCGACCACAGCCTCGACAATCCTGTTGAGAAGTTCTTCATTTGCCATTTCTAACACCCCCTAAATCAGTGTCCCGTTTTTCGGTGGGATTCCATATTCCTTTTCTGCTTCTTCGACAATTCTTCGAATTTTTTCCGCCGCTCCCGCCGGCAAAGGGTCAGGCTTGTGGTTTTCCAAGATAGAAATCGCTGCTTCATAAGCTCTTTCAGTAAAATCCTTGCGTCCCATACCTATCCATGTGTCACGCATTCTTCGATCGATGAGCTTCGTCTGGGAGTGGGCTGTCCTAAAATGACGGAATGTATGGTCACTGGTCACGAATTCACCGCCGGCACCTACCTGCTTGATGACATCCACGGCCAGTGTCTCTTCTGAAACCTCAATTCCTGAGACAGCCTTTTTGATCATTTTAGCCATTTCGTTATCCATAACTAATTGAGCAAAATCAAAGGTGATACCAAGCTCAAGCATACCCAAACCATAGATTAAGTTTGCTCCGCCTAGAGCAGCTAATAATCCCGTTATGGTTTTTTCGTGGGCGGCTTGTGCATCGGGTACTTTACTGTCTGCCTAGCCACCGGCAACCCAGCTGGGCAATAAGTAATATTGAGCTAATTTGGCAACACCGGCATTAATCATTCCTAATTCCGGTGATCCCACAGGGGCTGTGGTATATTTCAAGTCCATAATTGTAGTTGAGCTCCCATAGATTACCGGAGCCCCCTTGCGTGTGAGTTGGCTAAAAACAATACCGCTTAATACTTCAGCATTATGGGTAACCAGTGTACCTGCTAAGGTCACAGGGGAAGATCCTCCCGCCATTGCCATAGAAAGTATATTGACAGCGATACCTGCCTTAGCTGCCTCAATAATCACTTCTGTGCAGTCCGTAACCAGCTGCAGTGGGCTAGTGGGACAAACGATGGTGCTGTAAATGGGTCTTTCCCTTAATTTATCCATACCTCCGACGATGGCAGCAGCCATCTCAGCAATTCTCCTAAAGTTCTTCCCATTACTTGCACCGGAAAAGCAATGTTTCGAAGTATTGGCAAAAAAAGCTTCAGCTTCATGCAAGGAACCCACTTTGGCATTTTCATCTTGAGCCGCTACCGCTCTTTCGTAAACATCGATTTCACTCATGGCATCGCAAATCAGAGCAGTATTGGCAACGTCATGTTTGGTTGTTTTTCGATACTCTTTTGTGAAAGGATCAATAACCCGGATACCTTCACCAAAATTCGTAAATCCAACCCGGTTACTTTCTAAAATGATGTCGTTTTTGGGATTTCTGCCGGCCAAGAAAATAGTACTCGGAGCAGAATGAATAGACTCTTCAACCAAATGCGCCGGAAACCTAACCATGCGCGATTTATGGTCGACGTGGGCTCCTCCGCTGGAGAAGATCTCCCTTGCTTCTTCACTTTCGACCTTAACGCCGGTGTTTTTCAGGACATCTAAGGTCGAACAGTGAATAGCGTACAATTCGTCTTCTGTAAACATGTTTAGCCCCATTCCTTCTTGGCGGCTTGCTCCGGCAAATAAATTCCTTCTCAATCCACTCACCTCACAAATTCCTTCCATTTAGCTGTTTTTTCAAAACAACTTAACTCTATACTTTTGGGGACTAAACTTTCTTTAAAAGCATCAGGGCCTTGGTTACAGCTTCCGCAGCATCCTCGGCATAAGCGTCTGCGCCGATCCGGTCCGCCCAGCGCTGGGTTGCCGGAGCTCCTCCTACCATGGTTTTAAACTGATCACGCAGTCCGTTTTTGCGCAGTTCATCTTCCAGCTTCTTTTGGCTCATCAAAGTTGTAGTAAGCAAAGCGCTGGTACCGATAATGTCTGCTTTCACTTCCAGGGCTTTTTCAATGATGGTGGCGGTGGATACATCCCGGCCCAAATCATAGACTTGAATCCCTTGAGTTTTCAGAAGAGATACGACAATTCCTTTACCGATGTCATGCACATCCCCTTCAACCGTCGCAATAACAATGGTCCCCTTTGATTGCTTCGATCCTGTCTGGATGATGGCGGCATCTAAGATCTGGACAGCCGCTTTCATTACTTCGGAGGACAAAATTAATTGCGGAAGAAAAACTTCTCCCCTTCCAAAAAGTTCTCCCATTTGCCGGATCCCGTAACTAAATCCCGA
Organism: Desulfosporosinus orientis DSM 765; assembly: GCF_000235605.1. Classification (GTDB taxonomy): domain Bacteria; phylum Bacillota; class Desulfitobacteriia; order Desulfitobacteriales; family Desulfitobacteriaceae; genus Desulfosporosinus; species Desulfosporosinus orientis. Next base: position 1,150,586 of record NC_016584.1, on the reverse strand, counting down.
ACTAATCACTTCAATAGGATCATATCCTTCGGCAAGGGTACGCTCGGCTATCTTTACAGCTCTATTCTGATCACATTGCAAAATGGTTTCCCGAGCTTCCTGGATAATTTCTTCAATACTCAACAGCTAAACCTCCTCAAATCTTCGTTCACATTCCATCACCTTAAACCGGCAAGTCGCTTAAAGTTCTCTACCGACCTTATTTCTAAGCCAAGAATCTTGGCAATGTTGAATTTAGCTTGAATCCCAATGGACGCCCCATCGCGGGCTTGAACATGACCAATATCCAGGTCTTCTCTGATCTCCTTCATGACGGCCTCGTCACAAAGTTCGAAGGTGGAAATTCCCAATTTACCGGCCACATAGTTCTTAGCTTCATTGATTTTCATGCCTTTAGCCATTTGCATCCGTGCTACCAGATCTCCGGCAGTACGTATGCCGCCCATGCCTGCAGACATTTCATGAGTTATAGCCATACCATAAGGATCACCATGACCAATCTATAAACCGTCTGCCTTACCTATCTCTACTAAGGCTTTATCAGCCCTGGAAACCGTATCAACGGGGGGAGTATTGGAATTTGGGATTGCTCCCACACCCATACCCACATTAACATGGACCGGTATGCCGGCTGCTTCTGTACAGGCCTTGACAAAGGTTACATTCCGAGCGAGATTCCAGGCAAATGTCCTGCTGCTGTTCGTGTTGATAACCGCCCCAAATATGGTAGCACCCGCTTTTTCCGCAACTTTCACCTGTTCATGAGGATAGAGTCCTGCCAAGCGTTTTCCTTCATAAAACAAATCGCCATGCATACCAAGGATAAACTCACCGGCCATCCCGAATTCTACAGCCATTTCCGGATATTTGGCCTTAAGTATTTCCACAGCCTTTAAAGAGGCCAACACATCGGCATCTCCCGAAGCCCCAACCGTATCAAAATTAATCCCGTCGGCTCCTGCTTCATACATACGGCTAGCCACATAGACCATATCTTTAATGGCATGGTCCATTGCTTCTTCTTGGGCGGCCTTAGCTTCAGAAATTTTGGCCAGAGGCAGCAGTTCAGACCAGTTTTCAATGGGGCCATCTGGTTTTGTATAAAGTCCTAAGTTTGGCATTGCCCCATAAAAGACTGGAATTATAGTATTAAGCTGGACGTGTTCCATTGCCGCTGTCTCTTCGTGAATAATTGCCTTGAGTTGTTTATAACTGTAATCTACATGAGCTAACTCCATGGTATCGGAACAAAACGCCCGTTCATGTGCCAGGATTGCTGAGGAGCGATCCATGGGAATACCTGCCCGAATCGGCAGTTTTAGCGTTCCGGCATCAAAGGTAACAACAACTTCACTTCCTCGCTCTACGCTCACAGTTTTGTCCGGCCTCGTGCAAATATCATACAGATGGTCAAGCTCGTCTTCACTCAGCGCAGGAATTTTACCGCGGTCCGCTGCATCCCTGGTCCCCAATTCCAGGTCATGCCTCATTTCTTCTGCACTCACTCGCGTTGGAGAACCGTCACCATACCTGGTAAAAAAATCCTTCATCCATGCTTCCTCCTTGCTGATAATTAGAAAATTTCTGAAATCAACCGGTATAAATTTGACTTTTTTGCTACCCTCCATTCATGTACTGTTCTGGATGTTGCAAAAGCTATGCCAGACAAAAAAATGTCTTAATTGCCTAATTTAGCCATGGTGAACTTCCTTGAAATTTAAGGCAATGAATTTTTTCATTACTTTTTAGTTCATTTAACTTAATTTTCTGAAATTTCTATTAATGCTCTGATTTTTGGACGATGAAAAAACTCATCACTTGATGATGAATTTTTTCATTATGTACGAGTAGTAATGGCTTTATGATTAAATCCCATGAAACTATGAGGAATTTAAAACCAATTCCTTAAGAAGTAATCACCTGTAACAAGGCTCCTGGGACCATCCCTCTCCTGGCACAAACTTTGCATCTATATAAAAGATACAATTATCAGAAATGTCCAAAACACTAAGAGTTAAGGAGGGAATATAATTGCCAGAGAATTATCCTATCTACATTAATGGACAGTGGATTGAAACGAAAGATACGATGCCAGTTGTCGATAAGTATTCCGGGGAAGTATTTGCTACAGTATGTGTGTCATCACCTTCAGAAGTCGATGATGCAGTTACGTCAGCCTTAAGAGCCTCTCACTTAAAAACCCTTTCTCCTTATCAAAGGTACCATATTTTGTCAAAAGCATCCAGGTTGATCCTCGAAAAAGCAGCCGACCTAGCACTGACAATAACACGTGAAGCAGGCAAAGTTTTTCGAGACGCTCAAACTGAGGTGATGCGGGCTGCTCAAGTCTTTCTAATTGCAGCGGAAGAAGCTAAACGCATTAGTGGTGAGGTTATTCCAGTGGAAGCCGCTCCAGGCTCTGAAAATAGATTAGCCTATACAATCAGAGTCCCTGTGGGTGTTGTTTGTGCCATTAGCCCCTTTAATTTTCCCTTTAATCTGGCAACTCATAAAATAGCTCCTGCCTTAGCAGCCGGTAATGCCGTTGTCTTAAAGCCCGCTTCTGCTACCCCAATTTCTGCAATTAACCTCTGCAAGATCCTGGAAGAAGCCGGACTGCCGCCAGGTTATCTCAATTTGGTCGTAGGCGGCGGCAATGATGTGGGAGATCTTTTACTGAAGGATGAGCGCATTAACTTCTACACATTTACCGGCTCTCCCCCAGTGGGAAAGAAGATTATCTCAACCATCGGGCTGCGCAAATCCACTATGGAGTTGGGATCTAATTCAGTAACCATTATTCATAAAGATGCGGACTTGACTAAAGCTGCCTCCTTATGCAGCCGCATGCCTTTTGTCAACGCCGGACAGGTTTGTATCTCTATTCAGCGACTGCTGATTCACCAGGATATCTACCAGGAATTCGCGGATCTACTTGCCCAGGAAACCAAAAAGCTCATTCTGGGCAATCCCCTCGATCCGGAGACTGATATTGGACCAATGATCAGCGGAACAGAAGCAGCCAGGGCCGAAGCCTGGGTATCTGCCGCTATCCAAGAGGGCGCCACCTTATTATGCGGTGGAAAAAGAAAAGGCTCCCTTTTTGAGCCTACGATTTTGACCAATGTTAAAGCAGATATGCAGGTCGTCTGTGAGGAAATCTTTGCTCCCGTTGTCAGCTTGATTCCTTATAAAGATTTTGCTGCAGCCGTAGAAATTACCAATAATTCTCGTTATGGCCTGCAGGCTGGTATTTTCACATCCTCGATTGAAATAGCAGCAGAAGCATCAAGGAAACTGGAAGTAGGCGGGGTTATCATTAATGATACTTCTCTATATCGTGCTGATCAGGCCCCCTATGGCGGCATTAAAGAGAGCGGCATCGGACGGGAAGGCCCAAAATATGCCATACAGGAAATGACAGAGTCTAAACTAGTGGTATATAACTTCTAGATGCTAAGTAAGGAATTGCTGTTAATCAAAAAGAAGAAGGTGGTTAATATGGCGAGCTATACAGACACTCAAATTGAAGCAATGAAAAAAGATGACCTGAGGTATTTTTTGCACCCGACAAGCTCCATAGTGGATATGGAATCCTGGGGCGGACCTAAAATTATTGAAGAAGGCTGTGGAATCCGCTTAAAAAGTATTGAAGGAAAAACCATTATTGATTGCGGCGCAGGTTTATGGTTAAACAATGTTGGTCTGGGCCGGACTGAACTGGCAGAAGCAGCGAAACAACAAATGGAAAAGCTGTCTTATTTTCAAACATTTAATGGCTATTCTCATCCTTTGGTTATTGAGACAGCCAAAAAAGTTGCCGGCATGATCCCTATGGATAACCCCAGGATCTTTTTTACCAGCGGGGGCTCAGAGTCAAATGATACTGCTTATAAACTGGCCCGTATGTATTGGTATTTACAAGGGAAGCCCAATAAGCATCACATTATTGCCCGTACCAAAGCTTATCACGGGGTTTCCTATGGTGCCGTAAGTGCCACCAGTCTGCCTGGTTTTTGGGACGGATTCAGACCTTTAGTTCCGGCCTTCCACCACATTGAGCACCCTCACTGTTACTTCTGTCCCTGGGGTAAGGAGCAGGATCAATGTAATCTGGAATGTGCAGAGGCTCTGGAAGAAAAAATAATTGAGCTGGGCAAGGAAAACGTAGCCGCTTTTACTGCCGAACCTATCATAGGAACCGGAGGCGCAATCGTTCCTCCCGACGGTTATTATCAAAGAATCCACGAAATTTGCGATAAGTATGATGTCTTGTTTATAGCAGATGAGGTAATTACCGGCTTTGGCCGTACCGGCAAGATGTTCGGTATGCTCCATTACGGAGTCCAAGCCGATATCATGATGATGGCCAAAGGAATTACCAGCGGCTATATTCCTATGGGGGCTGTTGGAATTTCCGAACGTGTCTTCACACCTATTAAAAGCCACGGTATTTTTATGCATGGATATACTTACAGTGGTCATCCGGTGGCTTGTGCCGTAGCTCTTAAGAATATTGAGATTGTTGAAAGAGAAAACCTAGCCGAAAACGCCCGTGTTGTTGGCGAACAATTACGTTCCCGCATAAGAGATTTAAGCCTGCCTTGTATAGGGGAAGTAAGGGGTATTGGTCTGATCAATGGGGTACAGCTCGTTCAAGATGATGCTGCAAGGATCAAGTTTGGCCCTGAGATTGGATTTGCCAAGCGTGTATCGGCAATCGCTTGGGAAAACGGTTTAGCCTTGCGGCCGTTAATGGATGACGGTTTACAATTGTCACCAGCATTAGTGATTACTGAAACAGATGTTATAGAATTAGTTGATAAATTAGGAAGATCTATCAAGCAAGCTTATGATGAGTTTTTAGGAAATCAACCGTAGGCCAAAAACGGCAAAAAGCTTTCTGATCATGATGTTCCAGACATGATGATCAGAAAGCTTTTTTGCTTTGCCCTGAAAAATAATTATGCAAGGAATTTGTCCAATCCCCAAAACATAGCCATTCCAAAGACGATTCCCAGAAAAAGATTCGGCACGAACCTGGAAAAGAGAAAAGTCAGGATGCCGGTCCAGAGAAAAGGGTTATGTAGGACAGAAATTGTACCGCCGGAGGTTACAAGTTCCGGAACAACTAAAGCTGCCAGTAAAGCAATGGGCACAAGCTCAATGAAATCCCGGGCAAAGCCCTGAACGTTCTTTCCTTTAAACAAAAGAAAAGGCAGAACCCGTGCACCATAAGTGACAACAGCCATTAAGAATATGGTTTCCGCTAGTTGGACGGACACAGCCAACCACTCCTTCCCTCATAAAGCTATCTCAGATACCCTTTTGATTCTTAAATCCCTGCCAGTTCCCTGCTTTCCGTCCCCGCCACCAGGCACCTATGCCTGCGGCCAAAGCAACACTAATAATCAGATAGATTTTTCCCGGAATGATCAATTTGAAAACAACCGCCATCACTGCAGCCAGGATATAGGTCAGGTAATTCTGTTTTGACAGAGACGAGGCCGTCAAGATAATAAATAAGGCCAAAAGTGCAAATTGAAAACCTGAAAATTCAACCGGCAGCCATTTGCCGATCAGCCCACCCAGCATGGAAAAAGTCACCCAGGTACTAAAAGCTCCTAAGTTAATGCCCAACATAACCCACCGGCGGTTTTCTTCCCTTTCGATATCCTTGATAACCCTGGTATTAAGAACAAAGGTTTCATCGGTTAACCCTTGAGACAGCCCCATTGACCAGGGAAGTGTCCGTTCCGGAAAAAAGTGAACCACGGATAGGCTCATTAACAAATGCCGGATATTGACAATAAGGGTGGTAATGCCGATCATCAAAGGGGTTGCCCCTTGATGAATCATCTCGATGGCAATAAACTGAGAAGCACCTGCGTATACAAAGAAAGACATCAATCCAGCCTCCCAAAAGGTCAGGCCGAATTGAGTCGCTAGAATGCCAAAGGTAATAGCCACAGGGGTATAACCGATGACGATGGTAAAAGATTGACTCAGACCGTATAAAAAGCCTTTGTCATTCTTAGGCTTGGATATTTCTTGTTCTTTAATCACATCAGCCAGCTACTTTCTTGATCACAGTCAAGAAATCAGGATAAGAAACATCGGCGGCAGCCATATTTTCCACACTGACTCCTTCTTGAGAGAGCAGGCCGGCGATAGCCCAAGCCATGGCCAGGCGATGATCTCCTAAACTGCTGGCCTGTCCGCCCAGGAGTGTCCGCTGTCCTTGAATACGCATGCCGTCAGGCAGCTCTTCCGCTTTAACACCCAGGGCCTGCAGGCCCTTAACCACCGTACTGATTCGATCCGTTTCCTTTACTCTTAACTCCGCGGCATCTTTGATCAGGGTTTCTCCTTCAGCCAGACTTGCCGCTACAGCCAGGACGGGGATCTCATCGATTAAACGAGGGATCATGTCTCCCGATATTTCTGTTCCTCTAAGTTGGGCCGGGCGTACACGCAAGGTAGCCCGGGGTTCACCGCAGATTTCCGCTTCATCCAGAATCTCAATATCCGCACCCATAGCCATTAAGGCATCCAGAATTCCCGTCCGGGTGGGGTTAATGCCTACATTAGGCAAGAAGATTTCGCCTTGTCTAACCAAGCTTCCCAACACCAGAAAGAAGGCCGCTGAGGAAATGTCCCCAGGTACAGAAACCCCTTGACCCTGTAAACGTCCGCCCCCCTGAACCTTGACTAAGGTGTTCCGGCTTTGCACATCCACTCCGAAGCCCCTGAGCATGCGTTCCGTATGATCCCGAGAGAGGAGCGGCTCTTCCACGCTGGTTTCCCCTTTCGCTCTTATGCCTGCTAAAATAATAGCCGACTTAATTTGCGCTGAAGCCACTGACGTTTTAAAAGCCTGACCCTCCAGCTGACCGCCCCTCATAGTGATAGGGGCCAGATTATCCCCTTGCCGTCCCATGATCTGAGCACCCATCTGTTTGAGCGGGTCTGTTACCCGGCGCATGGGCCGAGTACGGAGAGATTCATCTCCATTCATGGTAATGGTAAAAGGACTTCCTGCTAATGCTCCCAGCATCAGACGAAAGGTCGTCCCTGAATTACCTGCGTCCAGGACATCAGCCGGTTCCTGCCAGCTTTCCATGCCCTCGCCCCGGATCCAAACCTCCGTATCCTTTCTCTCCCAGGACACTCCCAGCTGTTTTAAGCAGCGCAGAGTACTTAGACAATCCTGTCCCAAGAGAAAATTAGTAACATGAGTTTCTCCGTGGGCCATCCCTCCAAAGAGGGCAGCCCGGTGAGAAATGGACTTATCTCCGGGAACCCTAATCTGACCGCCCAATTTGGCAATCGGTTTAATAAACTCGCCTCCCATAGAAACTGACCCCCTAATTAATCTGTTCACGCGCTGCATGAGCCTTTCGGAAAGCTTCAGCGATCTTCTCTCCGTCTCCCTGTTCAAGGTATTCTCTTAATTCCTTAATTCTTTCTTCCCAAAGATTAAGCCCCCCAAGAATTGCATCTGCATTCCTTACCAGGATTTCTTTCCACATCTCCGGGGAGCTGTCCGCAATACGGGTTATATCCCGAAAACTCCGCCCAGCCACGGTAAAAGGGGATACCTCTTTATGAGAAGCATCCTGTGCTGCTAAAGTTAAAGCTACTGCTAATAAATGAGGTATATGACTGACCATTGCCACTTCTTTATCATGATTGGATGGCTGACGAATGATCACATTAGCCCCAAAACCCTGTACAATGTTTACTAGTTTTTCAACCACATGGGAAGGACAATTGGCAGCTGGAGTTAAAACATACGGATATCCATTAAAAAGGTCAGCGGTAGCCACTCTAAAACCGGATTGCTCAGATCCGGTCATCGGGTGTCCGCCTATAAAATAAAAATTATTTCCAATTTCTTGATTATCTGCAGACTTACTGCAAATCTCCACCTTTATACTTCCCACGTCTGTAACAACGGCTCCCTTAGAAACCCTGCCTTCTAACTGCCGAAGACCTGCCTCTAAAACATGGATAGGAAGTGCTAAAACAACTAAATCCACATCTAAATATTCCGGCATAGATGTCCAACCTGTCTGCAGCCAACCTCGCCTTATTGCTTCATCGATACTGTCTTCCTCCGAATCAATGCCGGAAACATCCCAACCGGCTAAGTGCAAAGCTCCAGCCCAAGACCCGCCTATCAAACCTAACCCGAAGATACAAGCCTTCGGGTTTCGAAGGCCGCACCATCCAGGAGATAATGTCTCCCCATTCTCCATGTTTCTAAAACCATCAGCCGACACTCTGGCTCACACTCCCTAACTCACGGTCCAGGGCAGGGGCCAGCCTTCCCAAATCGGCCATCATCCGCTGAAACTTTTCCGGAGTCAAAGACTGTTTGCCATCGGAAACCGCTTTTTCCGGCTGAGGATGAACTTCGACAATCAAGCCGTCAGCTCCTGCTGCCAGGGCCGCCTTAGCCATGGGATGAACCAGATGCCATTTGCCCGTTCCATGACTGGGGTCAATAATGACCGGCAAGTGAGATAAGGTATGCAAAGCGGGAACCATACTTAAATCCAGGGTATTGCGGGTGTAACTTTCAAAGGTGCGAATGCCCCGCTCACAAAACATGACTTGGTAATTGCCGCCATCCATAATATATTCCGCTGCCATCATCCATTCTTCCAAGGTAGCGGATGGTCCTCGTTTTAGAAGAACGGGCTTGCCGCATTTAGCAACTTCTTTAAGGAGAATGAAGTTCTGCATATTCCGGGCACCGATCTGCAGCACATCGGCATAATCAGCAACCAGCCCAACATCCCGGGCATCGATTACCTCTGTCACCACTAAAAGACCGGTTTTCTCCCGAGCCTCCGCCATATAGCGCAGTCCCTCTTCCTCCAGCCCCTGGAAGGAGTAGGGAGAAGTCCGGGGTTTAAAGGCCCCGCCCCGCAGAAAAGTTGCGCCGCTTTCCCGGACAACTGCCGCTGTTTCCAAGATCTGCTCTCTGCTTTCAACGGCACAAGGACCGGCCATGATATGGACGGTTTTGCCGCCGATTTCCTGGCCTCCCACCCGAATAATAGTGTCCTCCGGGTGAAACTCCCGGCTAACTAATTTGTAGGGAGCCAGGATGGGTACCACCTTTTCCACCCAAGGCAGGGCTTCCAAGTCCAGGGACTTAATGCGCTGGCGATCCCCGATGGCGCCCATAAGCGTCTTCTCCACACCTTGGGAGAGATGGATTTTTAAGCCTTCATCCGTTAACCTTTTTGCTACCTCTTCAACCTGTTCTACCGTCGCACCAGTTTTCATGACAATAATCATTTTGTTTTCCCCTTTCCAACCATCCTACCGTCTAATTTATTTAGGGAGACCTTAAAAAGACACTTTTTTACTTGTCTATCCCGGTCTCTTGCCTACCCGCTTAATTCCTGCCTTGGAATCAACAAAAAGGCACCCTGAATAGAGGGTGCCTCGATTTCCAATCGCTCCCATCCTACTATTCTTACTAATACATCTGCTACGAGTATCCATCCTACTTAAGCTTTGCCAAACAAAGCTTTTTTAAACAAAAACAATTAAATTAGACCTATATTACCATACAAAGAGCTGTCTCTACAACCCTAAATTTTCAGTTGGCAAATGGCAAGAGATATCTCTAACAAAATCGAGTCCTCTTCTGCCAACAAAACCTTTGCTTTTCGCAGTCAAGACAACCCATTTCAGCCTCAATTTGCTAAAGACTCTCAAGAGGGCCTTCCTGGCCAAACTAAAACCGGATAAAAACAGTACGCTGGCTTAGTACATGAACAACGCTTCGAAAAGTACTGCTCTAAACGACTCAAATTCTGTAACTTTTCCCGATATCCTGAAAAGCACAGATTTACAATATCAACCTTTTTCCGACGGGCTTAAGGAGAACATTATTTTAAAAGATGCTAAAACGACGGCCTCTTTCTCCTTCAAATTAATACTGACCGGGTTAACCCCCATTCCTCAAGAGGATGGCTCTTTTGGCCTTAAAGATACCAAGGGCAGAGACACCAAATATGTTCCCTCGTTCTTATATGTATGACCATAACCAGCAGACCAGTCAGGCGGTTACCATAGATGTTACACCAACCAAGAATCCTAACGTCTATACAGTAACCCTAACCCCTGATGCAGCTTGGATCTCTGATCCCGAAAGAGCTTTTCTAATCGTAATCGATCCCTCTAACGACTGTTAACTGATGGACGGATATCGGCTCAACGGAGCTTGACACCTATGTTAACTCCGCCGCCCCATCGACACAATATTACACCAGCAATGATCTAACGTTGGTTGGGATAATGGCGAAGCCTCCCGCACCTGTGTTCGGATAATTGAAGTTGTAGCCAAAAAAGAGGTCATATGTGGTCATAAAACGAATTCACGGATTCATGGAAGAAGGACTGCCGCCAAAAAGACAAGTATTTTAGCAGCAGTTTATTTCCGGTAAAAACCAAGTATTGTTAAATCAAAAAAGTATCTTGTCATGATAATTTTGGCAACCTTTAGATTAATTAATCTTATCATGTTTATGCTGATATCTTCTTTCTAGCGTTCCCAGCATCCTCCGTTAAAAATGCCTTATTCTTCAATATAATAATACCCAATGCAGCTGCAAAACCCGCAACACACACGCCAATCAGTAAGGCAAACTGATAATTATATCCGGCATTTCCGTAAGTATCCATCCAATAGCCAAATAGTGGTCCTAAAACAATATCCGCAAGATATCCGATAATGGAAGCTGTCCCAATGGCTAAACCAGTATAATGACGAGGAACATTAGCTTCTGTAACAATAGACCACATGACACCCTTCATTCCAGCTCCCACAACGGCGATCGTCATCATTAAGGCAATAACAATGTTCAAGGATGGTTCACCAGATAAATTAAGGAATATAACTAAGAACACCATGATTATCACATATCCAACAGCTAACATTCGACTAGGAGATTTCATTTTATCAGCAATAATTCCCCCTAGAGGGCCAGCAAATAATTTCACACCATAGGACCTGATGAGCGACAGTGCTCCGGAAAATGTGACCGTAATACCTACAACTGCAGTCAAATAGGGAGTCAGGTAAGTCTGCCCGACAAATAACCCGTATGTTGTCATAATTACGATCGCAATTAACCAAACAATGGGTTGTTTTAAAACATAAAATACGTCCTTGAGACCTACTTTAGGTGCCACTTCTTTGGTTTCAACCATATACTCATCATATAAGCTCCAAGTAAGAATCCCTGCCAAAATACATAATCCAGAATATACGAACACTACCATTTTAAAGCCTTCTATTTGGTCCGTATACCTGCCAAAAACAGCAAGGGCAATAGAGCCAACAATTACACTGGACAACCCAAAGCCGGCTTCAAAGAGTCCATATGTTTTACCTTGGTTTTTCTCATCTCCCAGTAATCTCACACCTTTGATAACAGCCGACCAATATGCAAAACAATTGGTAAAGGCAAAACTAATCCAAACAATCCAGGCTACAGTCATAGTCATTGCCAACCCAAACCAGATTGTAAAAATTCCTTGGGCTACCAAAGAAATGGTTATGATTTTTCTTGCTGAAAAGCGATCTGCAAGCCATCCTCCCGGAACAAATGTAAAAATTCCAACAAAAACATACACAGAGACCAAAGCCCCCAACTCCAAATTGGTACAATTCAAAGCTTTCATCATAGGATCGTAAAACACGTATTTTGCATAGGGAATCATAAAAATAGAGGCATATCCGAAGGAAAGAGCAAAAAGAGCCAACCACTTTTTTAAATTATTCATAATCTAGTCCTCCTTTTGTGCGCACGTTGGCGCTTCATATATATTTCATGGAAATCATCGCTTCTGCGATGCGGTGTAAGACAACCGACTTACCTCATGCGAAAGCCTCTGGGGGAAAACAGTATGTCGGCAAAGTCAGGATTAGACAGCAAGTGCTGTCGAGTAGCAGACTTGTACATCATCACTTGTCCGCATTATCCTAGATAAGCATTATATACTGGTATTGATTAATTCCCCTACAATTAACATCTAAAACCCCTTCCCTGTTGGTATTTTCCGGTTTGGTATCATTTCCCAAGTAGCCTCCTTAAGAGCCAAGGAAACTCACCTCCATTATTTGAGATGAACAACTGGGTACTCATAATTAGTGCAAGAAGCTTGCCAACCTTTTTTCTCCTACATATACTGCTCTATTCCATGGTTTTTCCAAAAGCTATAAATACACGTAATGAATTTTTTATTCATTATTTGCAATTTTCAGATATAAGTCTATATACCAGGGCTTTTCCTCCTAAGTATTCTTTTACTTATCTAAGTAAAAATTTACTCAGCCATGTTTTTCAGCATTTTAGCCACTGTGGATTGGCAAACATCTAAAGCTTCCGCGGCCTTATAAGTGGATTTATATATATCATATGCTCTTTTTATTAATTGCTTTTCCAGTTCTTTTTTTGCCACCTTCCAGGGCATCAGACCGGTCGAAAAAATCTTACCTCCGCTTTCCTGTTTGATATCTATTAAAACATTTATTTCGGCTGCTGCAATCAGATCGGTATTGCTAATGACAACGGCTCTTTCCATGACATGTTCAAATTCCCTGACATTGCCCGGCCAATTATATTTGGCTAATAAGTCCAGAGCATCCGGGGCCATTTTCTTATTTAGTATATATTTATCGTTGAATTTCCCCAAAAAATATTCAGCAAATGTCAAAATATCTTCTGCTCTCTCCCTCAGAGGGGCAATTCGCAAGGGAAAAACATTTAATCGATAATAAAGATCCTCCCGAAACTTTCCCTGTTGAACCATTTCTTTCAAATCCCGATTCGTTGCTGCGATAATCCGGGTATCAATGTTGATCCTTTTGGTACCACCAACCCTAGTGATCTCCCGATCCTGAAGGAATTCCAGTAACTTTACCTGCAGGAGCAAAGGCATTTCCCCAATTTCATCCAAGAAGAGGGTCCCTTGATCAGCCATCTCGATTTTACCAATCTTTCCGGCTTTATTGGCACCAGTAAAAGCGCCGCTTTCGTATCCGAATAATTCGGATTCAATTAGGTTCTCAGGAATCAAGCCACAATTAATTTTTACCAAAGGATGCTTAGTTCGTGAGCTGAGGCTGTGCACCAATTTAGCAACCACTTCCTTGCCAACCCCAGATTCTCCTTGAATCAAAACCGTTAAATCCGTGGGAGCGATTTTTATCACGGTTTCTTTAATCTCTTCCATTCCTTTGCTGAAGCAAGCATAATTGTTCCTGCCAAACACTGCCTCCCGCATTAAATCCAGCTGTTGCTCTTTAACGACCAACTCTTGATTTTGCTTTTCAATTCTTTTCAACAGCTCATTCATGTCTGCTACATTATTAGAAGTGGATAGAACCCGGCTTACTTCTCCTGCTTCATTAAAAATAGGGATAGCCGAGCTCAAGACCGTCTTTCCCGTATTCATCTTTTGCAGAATATTTATTTTTTTGCGATTCTTAATCACTTCCATAGTAATACTTTTCGAGATCAAATTTTCTTTTTCCAGATCTGTGACGTGTTTGCCAATAACCTCTTCTTTCATAATGCCGCAGACCTTTTCTGCCGCCGGGTTGAGAAAAAGAATATACCCCTCTCCATCCGTGATAAAAACATCTACATCCAAGGAATCAATAATATTATCAAATTCATAATAGTCTAATCCTATTTGTTTATTGCGCGAACGTTTAAATTGTAGTAATTTGTTTATCATCGGCACATTATCAATCACACCCAAAGGCTGATGGTCATCATCAAAAACCACAGCCAAATCATGTTCCATATTTAATAAAACCCCAATGTCTTCCTTGGCAGAAAGCTCAATAAATTCTTTTGAACCTGAAATATTATCTAAAGTATTTTTTTCTCCCAATGGCATTCCCCAGTACAAATCCGGAATATGGAACACCCTGCTAACTGTCTTACCCGTCATAACCAGGACATAACTAAGGGGTTTATAATATATTTCTTCTAACAACGCACCTATGGTTTGGGAACCAAGACAAGTGGCAAAATTTCTTTTTGTTAATTCTCCAATTTTCATTTCCAAAACAACCCCTCCCATACGTCCTGTTTCTAAAAGAAAAGAGCAGAGAAAACTTTGTATTCATACCTATCTGATAAATCTCTTTGCCATTATTGGCATAGGTATAATCCAATTGCAGCTTCGCTGCATAGTTCTTAGCTTATGCCACACTTTCTCTTACTGCAAGTTCATTGCTCTTTGATTCGATAACCGCAAGTTTTGTTAGAACATGAGCTTACATTGGTAAGACCGAACGGGATGATGGGATATTTTACCATAAAGACATCTACAGAATGTCGGATCATGGAAGAAACGAGAGGTTCCATGACCCTTCGCGGAACGGTAAGTGGTAGAGAACCATATTTTTTTATTTCCTATAAGTCTTATCATTATATATTTCCATTTTTTGAATTCCAATTTCAGTAGAATTGTATAAATGGGATAAGCTAACAAAAACAAGAATAGATACAGCTAAACCAGGCCAAACCGGGTCTAAGCTAAATATTGAACCCCAACTAAAGCTCCCTCCAACATACCAAATTAACACTGTAATTAGGGATAATGTCATACTCCAGAAAGCTGCATTTGCATTTGCTTTTTTCCAATAAAAGATTGCAATTGTTGGAATGAAAAGTCCCGCTGAGTTAATTGTAAATGCCACATAAAGAATATTAATTATATTCATCATTTTCCACGCCATAAAAGCGCTCAAAATTCCGATGGCTAACGAGCTTATCATTCCTAGTCTTAACATGTGTTTATCCGATGCAGCAGGGTTAATATAACGCTGATAAATATCTCTTGTAAAATTAGCTGAAGCGGTCAAAAGACAAATATCTGCAGTTGACATGATTGCAGCTAATATTCCCACTATTATTAATCCTTTAAGACCGATAGGAAATAATTGAATCACTAAAGTAGCAATGGCAACTCCGCCGCCGCCTGTTAAATCCGGGTACAAAACCTTGGCACTCATTCCCAAGAATGTTGCAGAAAAAGCAATTATCACTACGCCTAAAGCAGCTAACAAAGTTCCATTTCTCGCCGATTTAACATCTTTCGCAGAAAACATTCTAGTATAACTATCCATAGCTGTAAAAAAACTAAAGACCATAGAAACCATTAAACCTAAAATAGTTCTCCATCCCCAGGCACCAATATCAAAATATGATGTAGGCAATTGGTTTTGCAGACCGGAAATTCCTCCGACAGCACCCCAAGCAATCGGTACCCCTAAAACAGCTATCCCTAAAAGCAACAAAGAAAATTGTATCCAATCGGTATAGGTGACTGCAATAAAGCCTCCTGTTGCCGTATACATAATTACCACAAAAGCAGCAATCACAAAGGATGTTCCTAAACTCCACCCCATTAATGTATGGATAATAGTACCTGCGGCAGCAAGTTGGCCTGCTGTATAGGCTATATACGCAAGTAATGTTGTTATTGTCGCAATGAGCCTAGCCCGGTTATCATAACGGTCTTCAATAAGGTCTGGATACGTAAGGTGAAGACGATAATCACCCATCTTTTTAAGTAGTGAAGCAAACGTTAGAGCAAAAATAACACATCCAATTGCGGTTGTTAAGACCATCCAAACGGAAGATACCCCAATTTCATATGCTTTTCCTGCACCTCCAACTATAGCTGCTCCTCCAATCCAGGAACACAACCATAAGGACATTATAGAAAGAGCACTTGCTTTTCGTCCCCCAACATAGTAATCCTCCATGTTCTTTTGCTTTCTATTTGCAAAAATCCCTATTGCAATCATTGCTCCAAAGTACAAAAAAATAATAACGATATCAAATTTAGCCATCCGGCTTCCCCCTAATTAAATAATTCATTAGACTTAGCTAACTCTATCAGAGACTCAAAAACTCTTAAGTCCAATAAACGCCTTCCCCTCATTTAATGAGTATGATTCATTGCCCCAGTGATATTTCCGGGGCAATGCTAAGGGTGATTTTACTTTAATGTTTCCGAAACAATTTCAGCAAGATGCCTTACTTCAACAGGTACATCAAATAACTTGGCGCCACGTTCCAGCTGCATCACACACATCGGGCAGCTAGTAACGACAACATTTGCTCCGGTTGCTCGAATATTCTCCATTTTTCTCCGCAATACAGCTTTTGAAAGGTCAGGATGCGTTGCTAAATATGATCCAGCAGCACCACAACATGTATCAGCATCCGGTAATTCAACATATTTGATCCCCTGAATGGATTTTAATATTTCTTTAGATTCCTGCACTGCTTTCAAGCCTCGTGCCATATGACATGGGACGTGAAAAGTAATCGTTTGTTTTTCGTTTGATAGTTTTTTCATTTGATCAATTTTTGATAACAAATGCGCAAAATCGATAACTTTTGAAGATAACTCAAGTGCTTTTTCATAATAGGGATCGTCATCATTAAAAAACTTAGGATAATGAATTAATTGACTGCTGCAGCTTACACAATCTGATACAACATACTCGTAATCTCCTTGCAGTAATATTTCAATATTTTTTTTTGCTAATTCTCTGATTATTTCACTTCGACCATACGTAACTACAGGTAATCCACAACAAATAGTTTCAGGCACCTCAACCTGACAGCCCATTTTCCTCAACATATTAACAGCAGCAATTGCCTGATCTGGTTTCAAAATATTACTAGCACACCCCAAAAAGAACCCAATTTTATGTTTAGGATTCTTGGGTTTTTTCTCCATCTTACCCTGTTGATCTCGAAAAGTTGGGGTTATTTGGGGAATAATATCTTCTGCCTTAGCTAGTGGTCCCAGCACATTTATTATTCCACTTTTTCTTAACAGAGCCCTCAAGCCAGTATTTTGATAAATTTTCAATAGGCGATTGGTTAGCTTCAGACGCCCTGGATAAGGCAAAAAATGTTTAAACATTAGTTGTTGAATTAACGGCCCTTTACCCTTAGCGAGGGCTTCTTTAGCGGCAAATAAAATATCCGTGACCGGAACTTTGGAAGAGCAATTTGCCTCACAACTTCCACACATCAAACATTCATATATCCTATCCTTTACTTCACCATCAAAAGGTAGTTCTTCTTCAGAAACAAAACGCAACAACGATAACCGTCCCCTTGCTACCGAACCTTCGCGTTTTGTTTCACGATATATTGGACATACAGACTGGCAATCCCCACATCTTGCACACTTAGAAACCATTTCATGAATTGCCCGTAACTCATTCATATTGATCTTCCTCCTATAGTTCTACCTGGGCTAAATATTGCTTTAGGATCTAACATTTCTTTCAAATGCAGGTAAATAGATACGGAAGATTTCTCTTCTTTAGATATCGAAGACATTTCAGGGCCAATTTCCAAGGTATGCACTCCAAACGTTAATGCATTTTTAGAGCAAGCCTTAACATCGCTTATTAAATCAGTCAGACTGATGTTTTCACCGAAAAAGGTTGCATATAATATTCCGCTTGCCGCATTCCCAAATACATAACTGCCCTCCCCTTGATTAATACTTTGTATTTTTTTAATCCAGGCAGTGATATCGGAAAACCGAATCGAACTTTTGATAACAATCTTGTTAGATTGATTAGGTTGTATATATTTATTAAAAAAAGATTTACCCGCAATAAAATATGGGTCTTGAACTTCATCTATTAACGCTAATTTATTTATTTCTATTTCATCTAATATTTCCAGTTGCCGATCCACCGATCGGTGTTGACCACTCATACAAAGATTGATATAGTATTTAGAATTTTCCACAAAAATATCAAAACTGGTAAGCTGAACATCCTTTTTTTGAACAGCAAACAAATAATCTGCAAATGCCGAATAATCGTCAGTCATAAAGGTTCGATATACCGCTTTTTCCGGTAACGGAGATAATTTCAAAGTAATTTTTGTAATAATTCCCAGCGTGCCCCAAGACCCTACAAACAGTTTACGCAAATCATAACCAGCTACATTTTTTATCATCTTTCCACCGTAATGGATGATTTTACCTCCAGAAATTACGGCATCTAAACCTAAAACGATATTCTTCAAACTACTATATTTCAGCCTTAATGTACCGGTACTGTTTGTTGCTACAATACCGCCAATTGTCGGAGATCCGGATTCCAAAGGATCTATAGATAACATATAACCTTTTTTATACAACTCTTCTTGAAAGTCCTTGAACTCGATTCCGGCTTCAACAGTAGCGGTAAGATTTTCGGTATCAATTTCAATAATCTTATTCAAACCGCTCATATCTACAACAATATCAAATGGTTTACTATGTGTGCCTATAGATACTTTTGTACCTCTACCCCATGGAAGAATTTTAATGTCATATTTAGTTGCCAATCTTACAATCGCCGCTACCTCAGTCACGGTTTTTGGTCTTATCGCGCACCATGATTTATTCCCTTCCAGGGAATAGGCAGCTAAGATTTTTTCATTAATGAGGATCTCTCCTATTTCTTCTCTCTCTAAGTCAGCGAAAAACAATTCTCTGGTTGTACTTACCTCTTTACTTTCAGGTACTTGTTCCAGATCCTCTAACATCATTCTAGAAATAGTATCTGGAATAACTTTTCCTGGATTTAGTATTTTTTTAGGATCAAAAGCAAGTTTAAGCTGCCACATAAAACTCAATTCATCCTCAGAAAAAAGCAAATTCATCCCCTTTAATTTTTCAATGCCAACCCCATGTTCACCTGTAATTGTCCCTCCAAGAGCGATGGCCTGCTCCATCATTTCGCCAAACGCAAAATGTGCCTGTTTCGTTTGTTCTTCATCCTTATCATCATAAATAATTGTAGGATGTAAATTGCCATCTCCAGCATGACAAACACTGGCAATTACTAAAGAATACTTTTCGCCTATTTTTTTAATAATTTCGAGCACTTCAGGAAGTTTAGTTCGAGGAACAGCCACGTCTTCTTGTGCATAGGTAGGCATTTTACTGACAAAACAATTGAGAGCCTCACGGCGGCCTAGCCACAACTGCTGCCTTTCTTCTTCTGTTTTTGCAACTCTAATTTCCGTTGCATTATTTTCTTTACAAATTGATAGAACTCTTTCTACTTGTGACTCAAGAGTTCCAGAAAAGCCGTCTATTTCGATTAGTAGAACAGCTTCTGCTTCTATTGGATATCCCAAATTCATATTTTCCTCTAATGCTTCAATTGCCAGATGGTCAATCATCTCCAACGCACCGGGAATAATTCCCTTTCCAATAATTTGCGAAACTGTTTTAGCCGCATCTTCCAAATTAGCATAAACAGCTACAAGTGTTTTTACTTCATCAGGTAATTTCACTATTCGCAACCATGCTTTGGTAATTACACCTAAGGTACCCTCAGAACCATTCATTAAGCCTGTCAAATTATATCCAAAATCTCCATCTAACGGCCCATTAGATAAGATAACTTGACCGTCACTCAATACTATCTCTAGTCCGATGACATTATCAGTAGTAACACCATATTTAACACAACGCATTCCACCTGCGTTTTCACCTATATTTCCGCCTATTGTCGAAACTCCCATACTTGCTGGATCTGGTGCAAAAAAATATCCGTGAGGTTTCAGGATATTCTGCACCTCCATATTGGTAACTCCTGGTTCAACTTCCACATATCGATCTATGATGTTGACTTCCAAAATCCTATCCATTTTTGCTAATTCTAAAATAATGCATAAGTCAAGAGAAAGCGTATCACCGCATAGATTGGTTCCTGCTCCCCGGGCAATAACAGGGACTTGATACTGGTGAAGAATCTTTAACACTTCTGAGACTTCACCAGTATCTTTTGGGAAAACAACTGCTGTAGGTTGAAGCCCAGATAAATGTACGGAATCTCTATACGTTGCTAAATCAACTTGTTTATATAAAACATCTTTTTCACCGACGACAGTTCGAAGTTTATTTAGAATCATTTCCAAATATGCCTTTTCCAGTTGAAGCACTCCCCTTCTTTCTCCTAACAACCAGTTCCATGTTCCTATATCCTCTACAGATTTGATCCCTAGCGGGATTTAAGCCTATAGAGGATATAAAGAATCAATTATTTGTTAATAAGATCTTCTAAAATTGCTACTTATTAATTATCAAAGCATCAACTGCTCGTACTCCCTGGCCTTTGGGATATACAATTAAGGGATTAATGTCTACTTGGCTTAAGGTATTAGGTAGAAATCCTTTTTTATTAAACTTATCCGATTGAGAAATAGCATCTTTAGGACAAGCCGGAACACAATATCCGCATGCTTTACATTTTTCAATGTACAGTTTAAGTTTTGCCACAATTTCCATCCCCTAATTTTCATATGTTTACATAACGGTGCTAATCTGCTTTCATAATTTAACTTCTTATGCCATCTGACAATATTCTCTCAATACGAGCTAATTCCGCATCAGATAAGATTAGCCCTATACTATACCAAACATCCATTTTAGGGGACAATAATAATTCTCCCGTTAGTTGTCCTCTGGCTATTTTTGCTACGTTTTTATTCAGATTAATCACCTCCCCATATTGAAATAGACTCCCGGCATTCGCCGAGGCGGTTGTGCCAAGGGTTTCCTTGAACCAACCTTATAGCATTCCTCCTACTTTAGTGGGAGGAATTTTGCTTTTTCGTACAGTTGAACTGGAAATTCAGTAGTAATAATAATTTCCTCAAGTATGTCTTGCTGCTTTTCTGAGGTTACATTATGCACGAACCTGTGAACGTTCTTGTTCTGTCTTTAATATTTGTCACATGCCTTGTACCCTTTATAAAAATCCTTTTTAAGGGACTAATTATATGGCAAACAGTAACGTTCTGATCACATGGATTATCCAAAGTTAGTCTAGTTATCTGCCGATCTGACGATCAGGCCCAAATTTAGGACTTGAGCTTTTTTCGCCAAACTTCGGATAATTTGCAATGGATAATCTCAGTCACCATGAACGGCCACAGTGTAAGTGTTATTATCATAATTTCATCATACCAATTGTTTCGTAGATTTACTTTGAATAGAAATATAATTTGTCCATCATCAACCAACCAGATTTGCAGAATACCAGTAATAGCTCAGCAATAGCTAGCCATAACCCATGTCGATTTAAAAAGCGATCGTAAAAATAGTTTCGAGTTAATTTGTATGGTCATCATACCAATTTTATCTTGTACTTTTATTGATTTAATGATAAGATATTTTCAGTAATAATGCAACTAATAATTTTCCCAATATTCCATAATTTATATATTACCAAATACTTTTATATAAACAAAAGAAAGAAAGGATCGACTAATTTGTTTATATCTGTTGAAAATGATAAAGCTTATATAAATATTATTAACCAAATTTATACTATGATTATTAGCGGAACACTAAAAAGCGGAGACAGACTTCCTCCTGAGCGTGAATTAACTGTTCAATTAAACGTAAGTAGGACTGCTTTAAGAGAGGCATTAAAAGGTTTAGAATTTTTAGGAATAATTGATTGTAAACATGGTAATGGGACATTTGTTTCCAATAATGTTAAATCAACGATTATTAAAACCTTATCTATTGCATTTAAACTAAATAACGGAAAGGAAAGTGACATTCTACAGTTAAGATATATTTTAGAAATTGAATGCGTAAAAACTGCTGCTAAGAAAGCTACAGATAATGATATTTTGCAATTAAAAAATATCCTGGAAAAATTAAACAATGTAAGCGATCAAAAAGAAAAATCATTTTTTGATCAGAAATTTCATTATTATTTAATTTCAATTTCTGATAACCTATTATTTAATTATTTAGCAGATTCAATTTTTTACCTTATGGAACAATTTATATTTTCAATAAGATCTTTTTATATACAAAAAGATCCATCTTTTGATATTGCAATTTTTGAGCAGCATAATAATATTATTAACGCTATAGAAGAAAGAAACCCCGAAAAAGCTGCTTCTATTATGCACAACCATCTTCAAATTGGATTACAAGAACTTCTTGAAATTGCTAACTTAAACTCTTCAACATCAACTATTCTTAAGTAGGGCTTGCTGTGCAGCTTTTTGCAATGACCCAGGATCTAATCATGGATTTGACTTAAATTCGGAATCGATTCCGAATTTAAGCTACACCCAAGCGATTATCCTCCTGGGAGTTCCCGAGGAGGAACGGGAGTCCTTCATGGCAGAGAATGATGTAGCCAACATGTCAACCAGCCACAGTGCTATTTTCCACCTTAAAATAGAAAATCCCTGAAATCCCCAATATTCTTGGGTATTCAGGGATTTTTTTAAATCTCCCGTCCCACAGCCTTCGCCACCGGCCGGGCTCGTTCCATAAGTTCAGCAAAAGCCTCAAAGTCCAGGGATTGATCCCCGTCACTTAAGGCCAGCTCCGGCTGAGGATGCACTTCAATCATTAAACCGTCGGCACCTGCGGCAATCCCCCCTAAGGCTACCGGGCTTACTAAGGACGCCCTGCCCGTGCCATGGCTGGGATCTAAAAAGACCGGCAGATGGGACAGTTCTTTTAAAGCCGGAATGGCCGTGATATCTACGGTGTTGCGGGTATAATTTTCAAAGGTACGAATCCCCCGTTCACAGAGAACCACCTGATCGTTGCCTTCCGCCATGATATACTCAGCGGCATAAAGCCATTCCTCTAAAGTTGAAGCTAAACCCCGTTTCAGAAAGACGGGCAGCTTGCTCTTTCCTACCTCTGTCAGCAAGGTGTAATTCTGCATATTGCGGGAGCCGATTTGCAGCATATCCGCTACCTTTGCCACTTCTTCAAGATCACGGGCATCCATAATCTCGGTTACAACCGGCAGCCCGGTCAGAGCCTTGACCTGGGCTAATATTTCCAAGCCTTCTTCCCTTTTGCCGCGAAAAGAGTAAGGAGAGGTCCTGGGTTTATAAGCACCGCCTCTCAGCAGAGAAGCCCCCAGACGCTGCACTTCTAAAGCTGTACCTAATATCTGCTCATAGCTTTCTATAGCACAAGGACCGGCAATAACCACCAACTGAGGCCCCCCGATGATAACATCACCCACTCGAACTGCCGTAGATTCTTGTTGCTCATTCTTCCGTCGAGCGATCAGATTCACCGCGTTCCCCTTCTTCCCTAGTAATTAGAAAACCTTGTTAATCCACAGCCTCACTGTCGTCCTCCAGCAGATCTTTGCGCAGCATCGCAGCATTACGCAAAAAAATGTGGCGGATTTCTTTTTGACTGCAGTTAGTGTTGGCGTGCAAGAGCACTCGAATACAGTGAGGAAGTGACCCGGGTACCGGAATTTCCGTGGCACACAATAGGGGCACTAACTGCCAGCCAATCCCTCGTGCACTGGAAGCCGGAAAATCCGCATTTAAATCCGCCGTCACCGTAAAAATAGCACTGACCAAGTCTTCTGTGCAAAGTGAATTTTCAGCGAGCATCTTTTGCAAGAGTTCTTGAGTTGCCTCGCGAATCTCATTAGCATCATTCTTATCCACCGTTGTCGCTCCGCGTATTCCCCGCACCATAGCTTACCCTCCTATTCCTTGGGGGCAACACGATGCCCCAGGCCAACTGCCACCTCATCTAAATGCAAGAGTCCGATGCCAAAAAAGACCGCCACACTTAAGTGATCGTTCTGGCGGGCAATACCGATTTTTCCGCCGATATTTAAACCAATGGCTTTATTCATAATTTGACTTAAAGCTTCCCGGGTAGCCCCTGCTACGGCACCTTCATCGCCATGAGTCTCGTGAATAGCCCCTTCCCGTTTGGCAGCTACGATTGCCCGCTCCACAATCTTGCGAATGGAATTCACATACTCACCGCCGTAATCAACGGCTGCAGTCTTAACCCCGTTGCGCAGGTAGAATTCTTTAAGATGTATTTCTTCTTCTCGGCTCTCAGTCATAGCCATTTTTAACGCAGCAAGTGCAATTTTTTTGCTTTGTGCCATTAGGCTTCTTCCTCTCCTTAGTAGGCTTTACTCAAAAATTGATAAACGGTAGAAAAAGACACCTCGCAGTGTCTCTGATTTTTCATCTTAGTTTAACCCCATGCCATCCTACCATACTACCCTCCTATCTTTAAAAAGTCCATAGACAAAGACTACACAATAATTACCAATAATTATAGTACGTCCAAGAATGCTTTGCAACACTAGGGCTTAACTGCAAAGTTCTGGATATTTCCTTGAATTATCATAACCTGATTTTGCCGGGGTTCATTTAACTGAGCATCTTTCTTGACCACTTGAACCTTGACAATCTGAGGAACCCCTATTCCATCCAGCTGAATCTGTCCGGAATGAACTGCTATCTGCTGTTCACCTTTCCCTAAGGTAGCAAGTACTGTCCCATCTTGAACCACTCGTATGGGGGCCACCGGAACAGCTCTTAAGGTTATCGTCCAGGTCTTCACGGCTGTTTCAGCTTCCGGTGGGGCTAAGGCGGGCAAATCCAGGGGCGGAGCTTCAACCTTGGCCGCCACGGTCATGTAAAAATCCAAGGGATCTTTGACTGCACTTAACTGCATTACTAAGAGCAAGACGGATGCCAAAACCATAACCCGGATTATTCGGCGTTCACTTCGCTGAACCGTCAGCCAAAACCACTCCATTAGACTCCCTTTCCCTCTTCGACGCACGTACATCACCTCGAAAAGAGTCTATGCAAAAAGTTTCTTAATCAGACCACTAAAGCTGCTCCGCTGCAGCTTTTCCTGCCCGGTAGCCCATGGCAAAAGCCGCTTGAAGATTATACCCCCCTGTTATACCGTCCACATCCACAACCTCGCCTGCCCAATAAAGGCCTTGGACACATCTTGAGGCCATGGTTTTCGGATTAATCTCCTTAACATTCACCCCTCCGGCGGTTACAATGGCAGCCTCTATAGACAGAGTCTCCGTAATGGTCAAGGTTAAACCCTGCAACAGCTTAAGAAAAGTCCTGCGCTCTTCCCGGCTGACTTGATGCACTGCCTTATCGGGATTGATCTCACTTAGCCGAATTGCCACCGGTATCAAGCTTTGCGGTAAGAGATCATCAATGGCGTTTTTAAATTGCTTATTGGTGTATTTTTGGAAATCCCGCTGTAAACGAGCATCCAATTGTTCCGGGGAAAGAGCAGGTTTTAAGTTAATCCTCAGTTCCACCCGTTTTCCTTCACGAAGAGCATCCCCAGCCTGCCGGCTCAAGGTCAAAATAATCGGACCTGAAACCCCAAAATGAGTAAACAGCATCTCTCCAAATTCTGCACCCTGCCTTTTTCCCTCAACCCATAAAGACCCTTCCACATTCCTTAAAGAGAGTCCCTGCACTTCCTTCACCCAGGTTTCTGCCGTTTTAAGGGGTACCAGAGCAGGACGAGGAGTTATCACCTGATGGCCTAATTGACGAGCAAAGCGGAATCCGTCCCCTGTTGACCCTGTTCCCGGATAGGAAGAACCTCCCGTGCAAAGGATTACAGCAGGAGCCAGATATTGTTTTTGATTATTCCCGCGCACCCCTATAACATGACCATTATCCACCAGAAATTCCTCCACGCTCACTCCCGTTTCCACCCTAACCCCAGTATCCCTCAGAAAAGCTGCTAAGGCTTTAACAATGGTTTCTGCGTCATCAGAAACAGGAAATACCCGCCCTCCCCGTTCTACTTTTGTCTCGACTCCATAATCAGCAAGAAAATCCCGCAGGGCCCCATTATCAAAGCCCCTTAAGATACTGTGTAAAAAACGTCCATTGCCCGGATAATGACTTATAAAATCCGAAACATTTTCCACATTGGTTATATTACAGCGGCCTTTACCGGAAATGGCTATTTTCCTGCCCAAGCGGTCCTTTTTTTCCAGTAAGAGAACCTTAGCTCCTCCTTTGGCGGCTTGCCCGGCAGCCATCGTCCCCGCAGCACCTCCGCCGACGACGATCACTTGATACTCATTCATTTTTTAAATCCTTTCCTTAGTAATCATTGATTATTATCCTTTTAAACGCCGTCTCTTATCCTCAGGGCCTTCGTATTTTGCCCCGGATAATATTCTGTGCTAAGATGGGGAATAAGTCTTTTTCATTCTTAGGAGGAATAACTTATGAGTCTTGATCAACGAACTGTAGTTGCAGCCCAAATCTCAGCCGCTGCAGCCTGCAATGCCCTGGCAGCACTTCGTCTTGCCATCACTGAAGGATTAGAGGCAGGGTTAAGCAAAGAAGAAATTCAAGAAGTTGTCAACTTAGCTAAAAACGTTCAACAACAACCTATCTCTCACGTTACTCATTTAACGGATCAGATGCTGCGGGAACAAAAGAAAAAACCACACGTGCACAGCCCTAACTGTGGGTGCGGCGAACACCATTCTTAGAGGGAGAAAAACCCTCGGGTCTCCGGATTGTTAGTAGAACAAACTAAACATAATTCTCCATGATCAAAAATTCGTTTGCCGCAGCGGCTGCAATAGTTGGGACTGCCTTGATGAATTAATATTTTCCCAGTGAGCAGCCGGTGGGACAAGGGTTTGGTATTAAACTCCAGGGCTTTTGCCCGGCAGGTTTCGATGCAGCGGCGGCATTGTACACACTTCTGAGGTTCAAAAATCAACCTCAGGGAGGTAATCTTATCTTCCTTCGTTTGATCCTCATTACCGGGGACAGGGTCTTTTTTTTCCCGTTTTTGCAAAGCCCCCTGAGGACAAATCGCGGCACATACCCCGCAGCTGATACAAGAATCCATAACGGTCAAAGCTGGGAAGGGGATTTTTTCTTCAGCGGAAGTCTCAAAAGCTTCAATAAGCCGCTGACGAGATTTGGGGATTGGGTAGACTTCATCGGCTGCTATGTTGGGCAGAAACTCCTCAATTTTCGCCCAACTACGCTGCCGCCAGCCCAGGCCTGCATCTTTTTGACTTGCAGGTTTAGGTTTCTTCTCCTCCTGGCCCTCATACTCCTGGAGATTTCCTTGATCCGGTCTGACTTGAATCTGAACTACAGGATGCTCCGGCCAGTCGGCATGCAGTTGTTTAAAAATCTCAACACTGACTGCACAAGCTGCTCGATCCTCACACTCCGAACAACGACCAGTAATCATGGTTGTTTTTTTT
This sequence comes from Desulfosporosinus orientis DSM 765, assembly GCF_000235605.1. Lineage (GTDB taxonomy): Bacteria > Bacillota > Desulfitobacteriia > Desulfitobacteriales > Desulfitobacteriaceae > Desulfosporosinus > Desulfosporosinus orientis. The sequence continues at coordinate 1,123,450 of NC_016584.1, read as the reverse complement.
TCTTTTGCCAGAAGGAAGAGGGTCAGCCAGCTGTCACGGTCCAACATCCCTAAACAGGGAATCTCAAATCCCTGGGGAACAGCTTTGGGACAATTTAAAACGATCTCGTCAGACTCTATCAGATAATCGAAATATCTATCGATAGAATGATCAACAAAACCTCCGCTCGGACAAACTGCCATGCATGCACCACATTCTGTGCAGCGCTTGGTATCGATCTCTCGATAGGGGGAGATGGCTTGGTGTGGACAATTTTCGATACATAGCCTGCAGGAACGGGCATAGGGTTTTTTAGTATTTAGGCAGTTCCCTTGATGATATACCATCTGACATGTCATCGTTTTTTCCTCACTATTGATTATTTCTAATAGGATTGCCCTAGGTGTTTACTATCATTCATTATCCAGAACGACATACTTAGCAAGATGTTTTTCAACTCCAACCAGGTGCTCTAACATCAGCTTTTGGGCTTTTTGTACATCATGATTCTTAATGGCTTCATATATGAAATAGTGCTCATTATAGAGTTTTTGTGGAGTATCTTGGTGTTCATAAAGCTTACTGCGGCTGGTTATTAAAGCTGTTCGCATAGTATCGGAAAGGGTATTCATTAAACGAAACAGAATCTTATTATGAGTAGCCCGGGCAATTGCGTAATGAAAATGATGATCGGCTTCTTCTCCCAATTGATGGGATTCCAGGTCTTTGCGCATAACTTCCAGAGCTTCAAACATGTCCTTAATCTCCTCATCGTCTGCTCTGGCCGCTGCCAGCCCTGCAGCCTGTACTTCTAAAATCTTACGCGCTTCATAAAGCTCCAAATCAGTGTCTTTTTCAATAAAAAGCATCCAGGCCAGAGGTGTCACGGCTGAATCAATATTAACCTGTCTGATGTAGGTACCTTCACCGGATCGAACTTCTATAAGACCCATCATCTCAAGAGCGCTGATAGCTTCTCGTATAGAGGCTCGGCTCACCTGAAAACGCTCGACCAGTTCCCTCTCGGAAGGAAGCCGGTCACCAGGTTTAAGCTGCCCTTGAGCAACAAGTTGGCCAATCTGATCAACAATTTGCTCATAAATTTTACGGGTTCTAATGGGTTTTAATATCACCCTGTTTCACTCCTTGCACATGGTTGTAAAAAACCTTTAACCGTACTTAGTGTACCATAGCTGTCCGCTATATGAAACATGGGAACACTCTTAATATTCAAAGTGTTCCCATGTTTTTTAAGCTATTTTATTTTTTCTTTTTACCAGCACGATATGATTCCGCTAAAATTTGGACGGTATGCACAACTTCTTCGTCGATTCCAGCATTTTCTACCCCGCTTTTAAGTTGTAACCTACAAGCTGGGCAACCCGTGGCAACGGTGTCTGTGTGGGTTAATTCAATATCGGCTGTCTTGCGATCTGAGATTTGTACTGAGAGGTCAGGATGCACAAGACTGAAGGATCCGGCCATCCCGCAACAACGAGCCGGCTCTTTCATTTCAATCAGTGTCACACCCGGGATACTTTTGAGTATCTCACGAGGTTCTTTATTAACCCCTTGGCCGCGATTTAAATGACAAGGATCGTGGTAAGTTACCTTCCGGTCAACTCGTCCTAATCCTTCCTTCTTGAAAGGAACTTTGTGGATAAGAAACTCAGAAATATCATAGGATTTCGCCGCCCATTTATCCGCCAAGGCTTTGAACTCCGGGTCACTCTCCAGTAATTCGCCGAAAACATGCTTCCATGCTGTTCCTCCGGAAGAACATGCCACAACCAAGGCATCGGCACCTAACTTTTCGAAGGCTCTTAAGTTACGTTTGGCCAAAGCCGTAGCGGATTGTACATCTCCATTAACCGAGGCAGGAATCCCACAGCAGCCTTGACCTCTGGGGATAACTACTTCAATATCATTTTCCTTGAGTACCTCAACTACCGCTTTGCCGATATCTGTATAGAAATAGTTGATCATACATCCCGTGAAAAAGGCCACTCTCATCTTGGGCTTGTCTACTTTAACCACTTCTGGGAATTCTGATCTTAGCGTTTTGCTGGCCAGCATGGGAAATACTTTGTCTGTTCCTATCCCAACATCAAAACGCATACGAGCAATACGGTCGCTTTTGTGGGGAACGTGCTTTAAGGCCAGCCCTTGAAAAACACTTCCTGTCTTCATTCCGAAATCAAACATTCTCTGCATCTTGAGGGCAGTAAAGGCTATTTTCTTCACCGGGTGCAGTCCTTTCTTGCGAACGGCTTCTGCTCTCGCCGCTAAGATAATTTTATCAAAACGGACCCCGCAAGGACAATTAGAGTTACATGCCATACAAGTTGTACACAGAGAAAAACGGTCTGCCAGCTTCTCGGTCATTTCAACCTCTCCGGAAAGGAGAAATTCAACCAAGCTGATTTTACCTCTTGCCACTCCAACTTCCTGACGTGTTTCCTTATAAATCGGACAAACTGCCATGCAGTTGCCGCATTTCATACATTTATGGAGTTCTTCGGTAATCGAATCCAGCGATTGATATACGGACACGATTAGTCCCTCCTTACCATCTTACCAGGGTTCAATAAATAATTAGGATCGAGCGCTTCTTTCAGACGTCTCAATGCCGCTACCCCTGCTTCTCCGAACTCCCAGTCAAGATATTTCATTTTGGCGACTCCGATGCCATGTTCACCTGACAGTGTTCCTCCCAAGGATATCGCTGCCTGGAAGATTTCATCAACAGCCATGTGGACTCGTTTCATTTCGTCTTCATCCCGCTGATCTGTTAAAATTGTTGGGTGTAAATTCCCGTCCCCGGCATGGCCGAAAGTAGCAATGTTGAGTTTATGCTTATCGGCAATTTTGCGAATAGCTTTCAGCATATCAGGTATTTTACTGCGGGGTACGGTAGCGTCTTCCAGAACCGTCGTCGGCCTTTTTTGCGCCAGAGCGGGAAGGGCGCTGCGGCGAGCCAGCCAGATCAAATCACGCTCTTTATCATCTTTGGCGATTTTAACTTCGACAGCTTTTTCTTCTTTCAAGATCTGCTCAACTAAAACCGCTTCACGTTCAACTACTTCTTTATAGCCATCTACTTCAACTAAAAGGACCGCTTCGGCGTCCATAGGCAGACCGGCATGGACAAAGTTTTCAACCGTTTGGATGGTTACATTGTCCATGATTTCCAGAGTGGCGGGAATAATCTTATTGCGGATGATGGATGCAATGGCTCTCCCTGCATTATCCAGATCATCAAAAACCGCTAAAATACTCTTGCGGGCTTCCGGAGCCGGAATCAGTTTCACGATAATCTCGGTGATGATTCCCAAGGTTCCCTCCGCACCGGTAAAGAGAGCGACTAAATCATAGCCAGTGACATTTTTCACAGTTTTTCCGCCCCAGCGAATAACTTCACCATTGGCTAAGACAATTTTTAAGCCCATAATATAATGCTTGGTTACTCCATATTTCAGTCCGCGCAGTCCACCTGAACACTCAGAAACTGAACCGCCCATGGTTGCGGTAGTTACTGTACCAGGATCTGGAGGATAAATCAAGCCTATTTTCATCACTTCATCATTCAGCGCTTGAATAATCACCCCGGGTTGGACTGTCGCTGTTAGGTTATCCTGATCAACCTCAAGGATCTTGTTAAGGTTAAGCATCGAAAGTACGATGCCTCCCTTAGCTGGAATAGTTCCACCGCTTAAATTTGTACCGGAACCACGCGGATAGATCGGAATATTGTAGCGTACAGCTATTTTCACGACCTCTGCCACTTGTTCAGTAGAAAGGGGCGAAACCACCACATCCGGTTTATGATGTGTCATTGCTGCAGTTGCGTCATAAGCATAAGTTAGTAAGTCTTCCTGCTCAGTGAGAACGTTTTCCGCACCCAACACTTGTATGAGTTCTTGTAAGACTTCACGTGCTAACATCCCTCTACCCCCTATATAATCTGAAGAAATATTATGAAAATAAGTTTTAGCGGTCAGACCGTCTAACCATATATTAATGCAATTATTATAAGATTTCAATATGTAAAACAGATTCTTTTTAAATAAAAGTGGGAAGCATAATAAAATTAAATGCTTCCCACTTATTTGTTACGAATGAACCGTGATTAGATTATTAGTGTATGAGCGAGGCAATTGTGGGCATTATGCCCGCAATCGTTGGCATCATTCCAGTAAAGACATAGGCTTGAAGGAACGTCATAACACAGACAATCAATAAGAGGAATATGGAGTGTTTAAGGGTGAATCGGAAAAGATCTGATTCCTTGCCGACTAAACCAGTTGCTGCTGCTGCAACAGCAATGGATTGTGGAGAAATCATTTTACCCATAACACCACCGGAGCTGTTGGCTGCAACTGTTAAAACAGGATTAATGCCGATCTGCTGAGCAGAGACATTTTGCAGCTGACCGAACAAGGCGTTAGCAGAAGTGTCAGAACCCGTCAGGAATACGCCCAGCCAGCCTAACATCGGAGCGAAGAATGGGAAAGCATGTCCTGTTTGAGCAAACAAGAGACCAAGAGTATAGGACAAGCCTGAGTAGTTTGCAATATAAGCAAAGCCTAAGACTGAACCGATTGTAATGCAAGGATAAATCAATGTTTTCATTGTGGCTCCAGCAACTTTACCAGCTCTGGACGGGCTGATGCCAAGAATGAACATTGTGATGATTGAAGTGAGTAGGATTGCTGTACCAGCAAATCCGATGAAATCGAATTTGTATGAAGCTGGATACATTGTTGCTTTACTGACAATTGGTGTTGTTTTCATAACCAAGCCATCCAGGCCAGGCCAATGAGGGATGGTTATAAACCATTGCAGTTTTTTACCGATAAGAGTTTTAAAGCCGGTTGATCCCCAAATAGCTACAATAATGGTGAGTACAATGAAAGGAGACCATGCTTTAAGAATTTGACCCCCAGTGTATTTAGCATACTCTTCGACTTTTCCACCTTTTTCATGAGGGAAGCGCCAAATGTTCTTGGGTTTCCAGAACTTTAATAAGGTTGCTAAGCAAATAAGAGAGAATAAGGAAGCAATAATATCGGGGAGCATAGGTCCGAGGTAGTTTGAAGACCACCATTGGGCAAGAGCAAAGGTTACACCTGCAGTCAGAATAGCTGGTAAGACTTCTTTAGCAGCCTTCCAACCAGCCATAACAATAATTAAATATAAGGGTACGAAAATAGAAAGGAACGGAAGCTGACGTCCTACACCGGCAGAGATTAAGTTGGCGCTGATTCCGGTAGCAGCACCGGCAGCAATAATTGGAGAACCAATTCCACCAAAGGCAACAGGAGCCGTGTTAGCCAGCAAGCAAAGACCAGCCGCATAGAGAGGTTCAAAACCTAATCCGATCAAGATAGCCCCGGTAATAGCAACGGGTGTACCAAATCCGGCAGCTCCTTCTAGAAATGCACCGAATGAAAAAGAAATAAGTAAGGCTTGAAGACGACGGTCATTGGATAAAGAGGCAATAGAACTTTTAATAATATCAAATTGACCAGCTTCAACAGTCAAGTTGTAGAGGAAAACTGCAGTCACAATAATCCAGGCGATTGGAAACAATCCGTTTAAAATCCCGAGCACACTTGAAGAAATTGCAAGCCCGATGGGCATCTTGTAGACAATTACAACATCAATAATTGTGAATAAGAGCGTGGTACTCCCGGCGATATGACCTTTCATCCGTTTGATTGCTAACGCCCAAAACAGATAAAAGATCGGCAGGGATACTGCTAGAGCTGTAAGGGCTATGCTACCTCCAAGAGCGGCATAGTTCTGAGTCCATGGCATAGTTTAATTCCACCTTTCATTAAGCATGTATAGAGCGTTTCCAATTCTTTTAAACCTTATACAGTTTTTTCTCGATATGTATTTCACTCCTTTCTGTCTGCGAAGATCTGTTCGGACTGGTGGCATATTTGTCTGACCACAGTTATATATATTAACTCTATCTTGCAAAGATTTCAACGTGACAATATATTCTTTTTTTTCGCATAATTACGTATATATCGACACACTTAAAATTAATGTTATGTCGATATATCGAAGAACTCGTTCATTTTAGCCATTTTCTCCTCATTGAAAAGGGGCTGCTTTTGTTCCACAATATCGAGAGCAAGAAGCTTGACTGACTTCTATAAAATATTCTTATAGATCAAATGTTCTGTAAAATCAAGTGAAATAGAAAATATTCTGCCAATACCATTGAAACCCTGAAAGATGAGTAATAAAAGGAACAATCTTCACAGTTTGCTGACCTTGAACTGGAAAATGCTAGATCCACGATTTTAAAAGCGGCGGGATCCATTCACAGCTGTTTTTTTTGATTATAACTACAGCAGGTCGGTACTCCTGCTGTAGTTGCTGTTCCTTTGATTGTTGGACTCGTTTTCCCAGCTTTGGCTGCCGTCCAAGCTGGAATGATGATTCAAAACACCCCATGTTTTTTTAAGCGTGTCTCGTTTCCTGAATACGAAAAAAGGGTAGCCAGAAAACCAATTGTAATTAGTGCCATCTAGTCCCCCTTTCTAACTGAATTAACTAAATCATATTACATTTTGTGAAAATTCACTAGATTGTTTGCATGAAACGTAAATTATCCTGCATGAAATTATAAATTAATGTAATGTTTTGCATATTCAGTTTCATATTTAGCAAACTAAGGCTTGTGAAGAGTCTTAAAGGCAAAGACAACCTCCTGCGGAGTACTATGTTTTAGAAGCGGTTCGTGAAAGTTAATACTTTCTTTTAAGAAAAAGAAGTGTTCTTTACAGAACACTTTAGACGTCAAATCGTTCTTTAAATTTCTTGATATAAGTTCGACTAACAGGAATTTCAGTGGTATTTTCTCCCTCAATAATGATCTTGTATGTGGAATTAAACCAAGGAATCACTTCTTTGATCCTGTCAAGGTTAACTATATAGGCTCGATGAGTTTGCAGGAACTGGGCCGGATCCAGCCGCTCCTGAATTTCATGGAGACTGAAGGTTGTAGGCCAAATTTCTTGGGCAGTAACCAAGCTGGCGTAGCGGCCTTCAGCAACCACATAAAGCAGCTCCTGGGGATCAATCAAGACAACCCGTCCTTTACAGGTTGCCGCAAGTTTGCGCGGTCGTTGTTTAACCCCTATCTCCTCAATGAGCCGGGTTAGTTTCTGGGACAATTCATGATCATCAGGCTGCAGACGCTGTTGAATCCTTTCAATAGTAACCTTTAGCCTATCTTTAGAAAAAGGTTTAAGAATGTAGTCTACGGCATTTAGTTCAAAGGCATGTATAGCATGAACATCATAGGCAGTGGCAAAGACGACGGAAGAATGGACATTCAGCTGCTGAAGAGTTCGAATGACATCCAGTCCATCCATATCCTGAAGATAGACATCCATAAATATAACATCCGGCTGCAAGGCAGGAATCCCTTCAATGGCCTGAGCTCCACTGGCAAACTCGCCAATGATCTCCAGATTTACATGTTGTTCAAGTAAGAAACGCAATTCTTCACGGGCCAGTTGTTCATCATCCACTAATACAATTTTAATCATAATGTCACCCCTTTAAGTACGCTTCCCGAAACGGGTACTCGAAAGGAGACACTGGTACCTACACCAAGAATACTTTCGATAAGCAAACCCTGACCGTAGAGTCTCAATAAACGTTGATGTACGTTTCTAAGACCTATACCTATCTCAGTATCTTCCTCTTGATCCCCTTCTAAAAGATCGCGCAACTTAAAACTCGATATACCAACTCCGTCATCTTGAATGACAATGTTAATGCTATCCCCTTCCAGGCCAACACGGATGCACACAGTACCCCCGCTCTCTTTTGGCAGTAATCCATGTTTAACGGCATTTTCTACCAACGGCTGTAAAACGAGAGGCGGAAGCGAAACCTCTTCAGTCCCTGGATCAATATTAATATTGACCTTCAGCTTATTGGCAAAGCGAGCTTCTTCAATGGCCAGATAGGCTTCAACATGTTTAAATTCTTCCTGAACTGTGTGAAAAGCAACGCCCTGCCGCATATTGCGGCGTAAAAACTCGCCTAAAAAGACAAGAACCTCCCGGGCTTTTTCCGGCTGGCTCCGGATCAGACTGCCAATGGTATTTAAGGTATTGAACAAAAAATGAGGCTGAATCTGAGCTTGGAGTGCACGGATTTCAGAGGCGACACTCAATTCCTTTTGGTGTTCAAGCTCCGCCAGTTCCAGCTGTGTGGAAAAAAGCTTGCCTAACCCTTGCGCTAAGGTAAGATCCACAACGGATTTCCCCCGCTGATCTCGGTAAAGAATTAAAATACCGATCATCCTGTCCCCCGGGCGCAGTGGAACAGCAATAAAGGAGCGCAGCGGACAAAAGGGACCCCTGCAGTTAATCTCCATTTCCGATGTTGCTTGAATAGACTCTCCTGCCTGTAATTCTCGAAGGACTTCTTCTGTGAAGAAGAGGGGTTGTCCCCGAAAATGGTGGTCGGCTCCCAACCCCACATAAGCGATAATTTGTTGAGTATCTGTGATGGATACTGCAGCCAGATTCGACATTTCTTGAATAATTTGAATAGCATTCTGGGCACTTTCCAGATTGAGACCTTTGCGTAGATAAGGCAAGGTTCTGTCGGCAATCTGCAAAACCTTTTGGGCCTGAGCGGCGGCAATCTGCTCCTCTTCTTCATAAACTGCCTTAATAACGTAAAGAAAAAGGCCCAATCCCAATCCATTAAAGCAGAGCATGGGAATAGCGATCGTCCTGATAAATTTCCAAGCCAAATCAAAGGGAGGCGCAAACCAAAGAATAATTAGCATTTCCAGAGTTTGTGCAACTACCCCCAAAGCTATACCCATTTTCCAATCGCAGTTTTTATCCCGCGCCAGCCAGTAGACAAGCCCTCCCAGCAGCCCCTGCATGACAGGGGACACAGCACAGGCTAAACCGGTAAACCCCCCATAAAACAGATAAAAATGAACTCCGGTAATCAGTCCAACCCATACCCCAACTAACGGCCCGCCCAACATGCCGGCACTTACAGTTCCGATAGCACTTGTATTAGCCAAAGAGCCATGAACCGGCACACCGGAGTAAGTTCCAGCCACTGATAAAATGCCGAAAATGATAATTAAGCTTAAGGTTTCACGTTGGTTTTTTTGGGAATTCAAATAGCGGCGAAACGTTTGACTCTTCGTCATCAGTAACGCTATTGTGGCAATAATACTGAGCCTTTCTGCCAATCCCTTTAGTATTTCCACGGTCCATCCCCTCTTCACCTAGAAAAGCTCAATAGTTTTTAACCTTTCAGCAACCGTAAGTGCAGCTTTTGTTTATGGGTAAATTATCGAGAGTAGTTCTGCTCAAGCAACTTCAAAGCTTGCTGAAATGACTGACTTAAGCGAAACAGCAAGCGCTCCATATCAATTCTATGAAGGGATATGGTTTCAGGGCTTAAAAACTCAATTTTCCGAAACTCAGGTTTAATTAACAGAGGGAGAAGATCATCAATGTTTTCAATCCGCAAGGTCAAAATAATAGGGGCATAAGCAACCTCATGTTTGCGGCGCCCGTTCTCTTCAGTTACTGTATAAACATCTAAACTTAAATCAAAATCTTCGATAATGATCCCTTGAAGCGGCACATTACGGAGCAAGGCAACTTGCTGTTCTCGCATGGTTTCAGCCATTAGTTCCTTACTCTTACCCCCAAAGAAAAACCGCCCGCTCTTATATTCTCCGCGAAAATCAAGGCGAATCCGTACGCGTATGTGTTCTGTAAGGAGCTCATCCCCAATCCGTATCTTCATTATCGACTCTCTCCGTTTCCCCATCTCTATACTACCAGAAAGTATAAATTTAAATTATATACTGCTAGAAAGCTATTACGTGCGAAGACAGTGTCTTCGTCTAAGCATAAATGCAACTAGGCAGCCGCCTGCGCCGGTGAGCTGCAAGATGGTTAACTCGTGCGAAGACAGTGTCTTCGGGCGCCAGCCAAGTTTTCTTTATACATCTTTTGTTTATTTCTAGACAAAATATTCTCCAAAGGTTCTATTTTCTCCTGCAAACCTTGCTTTAGGGTTAGATTTTGTGGATATACTAAGAAAACGTCGGCGAGTATTAAACGCGCCTTTAAAAGGAGGATAAGGATATGCTTAACACAGCTGTTGCAATTTTTAAAGGGCCTCAGCAAACGAAGGAAGCTATTGAAGAAATTCAAGGAGAATCTTTGGCGAACAGTAAAATATCGGTGGTCGTCCGAAGTGAATACCTCCATCAAGGTGAATTCCGTGAAGAAATTGCCAATGAATTAGCCTATTATCCCAGCGAGATAAATTTAGACAAATTTAACGCTTGGCTGGTTCAGGCTCCCCCTTTTGTAGTGCCTAATTTAGGAGAAGTTGTTGCTGCCGGACCCATAGCCAGCCAACTCATGCACCAGCCCAAAGGACGCGGGCTTGTTGAAGTACTTCTTACTTATGGGCTTTCTGATCTGCGTGCCCGTCATTATGAGCATGAAGTACGCACTGGGCATTGGTTGGTGCTTATTCAAACTGAACATGAAAAAATTAATTCCGTTGCAAACGCTTTACGTTCCTTTGGCGGCAAAGACATAGAAAAATGGAATAAGGAAATTGATCATCCCCTATATCCTAAATCATAAGCCAACTTTAGACCGCAATTCCTTAATTTCCTCTTTCGTCAGAGCTCTATAAGCGCCGGTGGGAAGGGAATAGCCTTGGCTCAGAGATCCAAAACGGATCCGCTCCAGTTTAACTACTGGGTAGCCGACGGCAGCAAACATTCTGCGAACCTGCCGGTTTCGGCCTTCATGAATGGTCACTTCTAAAACTTCCAGATTATTCTCTTTTGATTTTCCGCTTGTTTGGGATACACCGCTTAACCGCTCAACGATTGCCGGTGCGGTGTTTCCGTCTTCAAGCAAGACTCCACGCCGCAGGAGTTCAAGGGCGTTAAGGCTAACGGGACTACGTACCCAAACCCGATAGGTCTTCTCCACTCCATAGGAAGGATGCATCAGACGATGGGCTAATTCTCCGTCATTGGTAAGCACTAAGGCCCCCGAAGTATCGTAATCCAGTCTGCCCACGGGATAAACCCGAACGGGAACTCCTTTCATATAATCAATAACTGTAGGACGCCCTTGAGGATCATGAGCACTGGTAATAACTCCAACAGGTTTATTCAGTAAGTAATAATGGAGTTTCTCAGAACGTTTAATCGGCTTTCCATCAACCTCAATATGGTCTTCAATGCTCACTTTACATCCCAATTCAGATATTCTAACTCCATTGACTCTCACGCGACCTTCAATAATAAGCTGTTCAGCATGGCGTCGTGAGGCAACACCGGCCTGAGCCAGTACCTTTTGTATACGTTCTCCGCCCTCTTTATTTTGAGTCATTATTCTCTCCTTTCTTTCAAATCAAAAACACCGGGCCCCACCTCAGGGTATTGAGTCTTAACCTTTTCCCAGAACGGGTCCTTCTGAGCACTCTGAGGAAGACGGACTAAATAGTCTGCCGGTAATTGGTCCAAAGTTTCAGCGTTGGCTTCTGCCGAAAGCCTGAATCCCACCCTCTGAGCATAGTAAAAAGTCATGGGAGGAGAATCACTTAAGACCAGGACCGCTGAAGGTTCTGTGTGCTCCTTAATCCAAACTCCTTGGCTGAGATAGTTCTGATCCCAATGATACTTTGGGGTTAAGTCAGTATAAGACCCCTTGTGGATCAAAATCAGAAATACCAGTCCAATAACGGTTCCTGGTAGTGAAGGTATCATGTCAAGTGCGAAAGCACTTAATAAGGCAGCCAAAAGCATAACCGGTACTAAATAATAATCTAAGGGAATACGTGCACAAGCCACTCCCACGTATAAACCACTGATCCCTGCCCAGGCCAGAATAGCCATGCGGGCATGAGAAGGAAACAGTAAGAGGCGAAGAAGCCCTATTGCGGACAGATATATGACAATTTTCGTATAGCCGTTTTGAATATTTTTCTCCAAAATTGACCAATCAATGTTGCTTGTATTAGCTACTTGTCCCGTTAAAATTCCTGATACAAAACGACTTGAGGCGGATACATTAAAATGTACCCATAAATAATATACCATAGGGGGAATAAGCACAATCATACTATAGCGAACAATTTGCCCTAATCGCCCCTTCTGTAAAGGCCAAAAACCAAGGGTAAGAGCAACTGGGAACAGCATGAGCTGCGGAAGTTTGGCTAATATTGCGCCGGCCATAAACAGAGCCGCTTTCCAAAGCCCCTTTTCCTGTTCCCGGACTCTCCATCGCCAAATGATTGTAAGAGCCCAAATGCTCCAAGCCTGGGCCATGGGTTCCGGCATGACAACTCGTCCATAATAAATGGATAAGGGCATTAGCGCATAAATGGCGGCAGCCAAAAGTCCTGCCCGTTCAGAAAATACATTTTTCCCCAAATCATAGATTCCTAACACCGTCAACAAAGAGAGTCCCACAGACCACAAACGTCCCCAAAGATCTGACCAGCCAAAAAGAGTCCACGTCCAGGCTAATAGATAGGGCAAAAAAGGGAATTCTAATTCCACATTTTGCGGTGTTACCCCATCATAATTAAGCTGAGGTATGAATACCCTTGGGAAATCCATGAGATGTCCCATCATATGAGTTGCCATGCTGGCCGTGTCTGCCTGTCGCCAAGCTTGATTATCCAATAAAGGATTTGTAATTCCACGTAGACGCAGAACTATAGCAATAACCAAGATAACAGCTAACAACAGCCGTTTCATTCCTCGACCCATTCAACTGTACTCCATTTTTTTAACTTAAGCTGATAAATTAGCGACAAATATCCCCAAATAGTTGCACCGATTCTCATTTTGCTGGCACCCTTTTTAAGCTCATAGTGGAGCTTTAAGGGAACTTCACTGACTCGTTCTGCAAAGGGAGCAATTTTCAACAACAATTCAACCATTCCAGAAAAATTATTGCTCTGGATAATATTCGGACCATAGAATTGGGTTCCCTGGGCTAACAGCTGGAGCCGATAGGCGCGATAACCGCATGAATAATCTTTTACTCCTTTGATAGGAGCAACGATTTTCATAACTTTTCCTGCGCCCCAAGACAGTCCTCTGCGAAATAAAGAAAGGCCATGCTGTTCACCGCCCCGAGCATAACGAGAAGCTATGACCAGATCAGCCCCCGAGCAAATCTCATCATAAAGTAAGGGAATACAGTCAGCCGGCTGAGTATTGTCAGCATCCATGGTAATGACCACGTCGGGATAATTCAGAGAGTTATTAACTCGTTCCTCCGCACCCAGAATTTGATCATTATGGCTTAAGACATATTGAAAACCACTATTGATGGCTGCTCCTAAGCCTTGGTTTTCAGCATGGTTAACACTATGAATGTTATGATGAGTTTTTTCATGGTTCTTTACCACATCTAAGGTACTATCCGTACTACCATCGTTAACAACCACAATTTGATGAGGAATTGCAGCACAATTCTGTTCAATATCTTTAAATAGTTCCGGAAGAGCTTCCTCTTCATTAAAAGCCGGCAAAACAATATACAGCATACAATCAATGCCCCCTTTTTGGTTCATTGTTAGTATGCTCAATGTGTTAATCAATAAAACACTTTTGTGACAATCCAAACTGAGATAATCAAACCGATGATGTCAGCCAGCAGCCCTAATTTTAGTGCGTAGCGGTATTTTTTGATTCCAACGGAACCGAAATACACTGTCAATACAAAAAATGTGGTATCTGTACTGCCCTGAAGTGTTGACGCCAAACGCCCTATATAAGAGTCCGGACCATATTCGTTAATAAGCTGTGTAGCCACCCCTAAGGCTCCCGAACCACTAAGGGGCCGCATAATTGCTAAGGGAATAATTGCGGTAAAATCAGGGTCTAATCCTAACAAGGTAAATAGGGGCTGAAGCCAGTGGGATAGGATATTAAGAGCTCCGGAATCCACGAACACCCTGATTGAAACAAGCATGCCAATCAGAAAGGGAAGAATCCGAACGCCTGTTGTAAATCCCTCCTCAGCTCCAGCCACAAAAGATTCATAGACGGGTACTTTCTTAAGATAAGCCACTAAAGGAACAAGCAACAAAAGTAAGGGAATCGCCCATCGAGAAATCTCGCCTATTAAATTCATGGTCTCCTCCTGCGACGAATTAAATAATCCACCAAGATCGCTGCACACATAGAACATCCTGTAGCCACTATCGTTGTCCCAATAATTTCTGTAGGATCAGCAGAATTTGCTTTTAGGCGTACTCCAATGATTGTTGCCGGAATAATCGTAATACAAGAAGTATTTAAGGCCAAAAATGTTATCATAGCCGTGCTGGCAACATCTGGAGTTTTATTTTCCTTTTGAAGTTCTTGCATAGCTTTAAGACCAAAGGGAGTTGCCGCATTTCCTAAACCTAATATATTGGCGCTTAAATTCATAATAATAGCTCCCAGGGCAGGACTGTCCGGTCTAAGAGTAGGAAATAACCGACGTATTACCGGACCAAAAAGACGAGCAATGCTTTTTACTAAACCGGCTTCTTCTGCCAAACGCATGAGACCTAACCATAAACTCATCACACCAATAAGTTCAATGGCAACTTCTACGCCAAGTTCAGCGGCTTTCATCGCGGAAGTCGTTACGTTTTCAATATGCCCGTTCAAGGCTGAGATAATTATGCCGATAACTAACATAATAAGCCAGATGAGGTTAACCATTTCCCACCCCCTGCCTAAAATGTATGAAAAAGACAAACAAAAAAGAACGAGTTCATCCCGTTCTTTCTGCTTAACTATTGTTACTGGCCATAATTTGTTAGTCCCGGGCAATATTAATATCGTCCGGGTTTTTCTTTTTCTTTTGGAACATTCCCGAAAGTCTGTCCAACAGATCGGGAACTGTATCAATAATTCGATCAACGACCACATTACTATCCACTGGGAGCAGTCTGATTGTTCCATTGCCAGCCACCAAAAAAGCGATGGGCTGTACAGAGACTCCTGCTCCGGCACCGCCGCCGAAAGGCAGAGATCCACCTTGCCCCGACGAACCGCCGCCGGAATTTCCTCCTTCTTTATCATCCGGCGGAGAGAATTCACTGCCTCCTGCAGCAAAACCGCAAGAAACCTTTGAGATTGGAATAATAACAGAACCATCGTGGGTCTCAACCGGATCTCCCACAATCGTGTTAACGTCAACGATTTGTTGGATGCTTTCCATAGCTGTTTTCATTAATGATTCAATGGGATGATTCCCCATATCTTAGCTACCCCCTTATTCCCCGCAAAAACGTTCGCAATAATGTCCATCCTACGATCATAATATGACCTATTCTTAAATGGAATATGCATCGAAAGTCACAAAAGAAGCATTCTTTATTGTATTGTGGAACAACTTCCAGGGTGGGATTGCTTACTTCCATCGTCACTTGACGATACAGATGAGACATAGCAAAACCAAACATAACCCAAAAGGATCCTGCCGCCAAAGCCGTATGACATGCATCTTTATAACCTATTTCTACTCGCCAACTAAACTCCTTGCAATGTATTCCTTTATAGAATTGTTTCTTAATGGAATTAAATAGAGCAATATAATTAGGAAGGTTCAGCCAGAGACGGCTTAACCACCCCCGCCGAATATAACGAATACGAGCCTTTGCTTTAGTTTTACGTGTTCCCCCTTTAGTTTTGGCAACTTGCTCAAGTTCCAGCTGAGGGCCTTTTTCCCATTCTAATTGAACCGTTGGGATCTGAAAGTTTGCCCGCCAAAGCCCGCCAAACATGCGAAAATCAATATCAATATGATCCTCCTCTTGGATACGGCGATATCGAAAATCCACTTTAATTTTTAAAACAAAGCTGATTAACAGTATAATTACCATAGCGAGCAAAAGAGCTAAGACCCGCACCAGAACCCCTCCGTACTCCAGACATCATCCTAGTAACACACCCTAAAAAGGTAAGATTCCCTTCATCGCGCTGTTTTATACAAAACAGAAAATTTTAGGCAATGATTGCCTTTCCAATCACCGTATTTAAACTATAAAGTTACAAAAACTAATGGTGCAGATATTAAATGATGGAGGGTTTAGTTATGATGAAAATGAGAAAAGTAGACCCTGGTATATTTAGCTTTTTAGAACCCGGATGGATTATCTTCCACATCTTTGCCATTTTTGGAATGATCATGTTGGGAATGGTGTTGGAACGAAAACGATAATGGATCGCTTATAGCAGAAGGGGCAGCCTTAAAATAGGCCCCTTTTTTGTTTTTCGCTATCCCTGGCTGCGGGATCATATTGATAACGCCCATAAATATAAGGATGCAACAGTGCCGTAAGGTGAGTATCGTTTTCGATACCTCTCAAATTTTTCCTTAGGGAGTTCTTTAAGCCCATATAAGTTTTTCATTCCTCGACAAATCGCCAGATCCCGATAACTTACGACGTCCGGCCGAGTAAGTGAAAAAATAAGAATCATTTCTGCTGTCCAAACTCCTACACCATGCAATGAAGATAATACATCAATGATTTCCTGATCGGATAGAGTATGAAGCGTCTTAAAATCCACGCTTCCTGAAATTGCCGCATCTGCAATACCCTTAATGTAACCGGCCTTTCTTTCAGACATCCCACAGCCTTGAATTTTGGACACGTTCATTTGAGCAATGTTTTCAGGGGTTATCCGTTCGAGAAGAGAAAGCAATCTGTTCCATACTGTCTCTGCCGCCTTGTTAGAAATTTGCTGACTGACAACACTTGAAACTATAGCAATAAATGGATCAGGGGTTATCTTGCGTTCAATCATGCCAATGCGTTCAATGGCAGCACCTAATTTTTTATCTTTGCGCTTTAAGTAATTTATTTCTTTATCCCCGTATTCAAAGAATTCCACCTAAATTCACTCCCTATAACTCTAACCCATATTCAAATAACTTTATTTAACATTTTTTACATAATATGTGCCATTCTATGTACCTATCCAATACTATGTACTAAGGAGGGATAGGTATGTCCGTTCAGATTTCGTCAATTAATAATGAAGAATTTAATAAAGCCATCGAACTTGCCGGCTATTCTTATGATTCTATCCAAGATATTTTTTGTTCTATCTTGAACCCTTGGCAGCGGAATGTAGGCTACTGCCGCTTGTATGATGAGGCAGCTGCGCCATTGGGAATGATCATAGACAGTGAACCTATTTATTTTCAATACAATGAAAAAAAATGGATGATCGGTTTTTGGAAGGGCCAATATGACCTGGTCACGGGTTGTGAAATAGGGGTCTATAACGAAGGTATAAATCTAAAGATCCCTGGAGTTATTAACGGTACTTTTTATAAGTGTGCAACAGATAAAGATTTACTGCAGATGTCCTGCACGTTAAAAAAGAACGGTAAAACACTCTTTACCCGCCAGGGAAAACATTGGTGGCTGACAGGTTTTAAGTTAGGGGAATTTTCTGAGCCATCAGAATTAACCATGGATGTTCAAATAACTTTGAAAGATAAACTTATGCTTGAAGGGTTTATCTCCGGGCTTAAAAATGCCGGATATTCCAACCATGAGTTTAGCGCCATTGAGAACACGGTAAGGTTTGTTTTTGATACACCTCACAGCCCTCAGCCCATTACTCGAACACCAACAATGGATAGAATAATCCAAAAGAAAAATGAAGTATTATGTACGACCTATCAAGAAATTACCAGCCAATTTGACAATCTCGAGGATAAATTAATAGCCCTTAAAGAACAAGCCCCTGAAATCTACCAGAAAATATTCAAGATCGGTAAGACAAAACAACAATTCGAAATCTATGGATCTATTTTACTCGTGGTAATAACTTTGATTGGAGCTTATGTTTCATCCCGTCTCATTAATGGGCAGGGGAAGAAGGATGCTTCTGGCAAACACAATTAGATTTCTAGGCTGCTGATACAGCATCAGCAGATTAAAAAAGGCACCTTGCCGGGTCGGGCAAGCTTCGCCACATCCGCTCACCGCATTCCGAGGCTCGCCCACTCGCGCCTGCGGGAGCTTCCTTCAGCGGGTAAGTATTCTTTGGAGATTGCCGCTTCGGCGAAAATGTCCACCGGACACTTTCGTGCCAAACCTCAGGGTAATACCTGATTAACCATGGCTCCGCATTCCCGCTGCCGCTTGTGGGCTTTTACCGCCTCTCCATGCAATGGGTTCGCTCCTGTGGACGAAGCTGCCCTGCCTTTCGGGTCTAGGGTCTTCTGCACGTCTTTGGGGTCTTTTTACAGAGTATAAAAATACGCCTTGATCCGTCTTAAAGTCGTTACATGGCGTATTTTTTGCTGTCAGAACTCATTCAATTGTCTTGGCAATTCATTCTGTTACTCTTGAGTACTAGCCACTTGTTCCTCGCTAAGTGACTCTATATCCAGATCCGGCATATCCTCTAAAGAACGCAAACCAAAATGGAGAAGGAATTGTTCTGTTGTCGCATATAATATGGGTCGCCCAGGTCCCTCTTTGCGGCCCACATCCTTCACAAGGCCCTTTTCCACTAAGGTGGCTAATGCGCGATCCGATTGAACTCCTCGAATAAAGTCTACTTCTCCCCTTGTGACAGGTTGTTTGTAGGCGATAATGGAAAGTACTTCAAGAGCCGCATTGGAAAGTGCTTGAGCGGGCTGCTTATATAAAATTTCAATATAGCGGGCCACTTGGGGCTTAGTACCTAATTTATAGCCGCCGTTAACTTCTATCAAATCAAGCCCGCTGGAATCGGCAGTATACCGAGTACGTAGTTCATAAAGAAGCTCTTCAACCTTACCTGAGTCTAATTCCAGAATTTCCCCTAGGAATTCGGGAGTCAGGGGTTCTTTTGCGACAAATAAAAGGGCCTCTAAGGCAGCTGTTTCCGGTTCCCTAAACAGCATTCCATCTACTCCTCTACGGTAAATTCCCAGGCTTTTGGGGTTGGATATATCATTATATCACTTAGAAGGGTTACTTGTTCAGCCCGAACCTTTCCGGATTTTAATAATTCCAGCAGTGACAGAAAAGAGACAATCAATTCCATGCGCGATCCAATTCTTATAAGCTGGTTAAAACGAATCCCCTTAGGATGCAGCAGAACACGGCGCAAAACATCTGCCAGCATTATTTCAATCCCTATTTCATCGGGTTCAACATATCGAATGTCTTCCCCTTTTTCGGCACGTTCAATAACTTGACAAAAAGCCTGCCAAAGATTGTCAAAAGTTATCCCCTTTAGGGGATCTTCTGGTTTGGCATCCCTTAACAGCTCCTCAAGGTTGACCTCACGAAAATAAGACCGCCCAGAGGATGTTTCTAAACCTTCCAATACTTTAGCTGCTTGTTTGAAAGCACGATAAGCAACCAAACGTTCCACTAATTCTTGACGTAAATCTTCTTCCTCAGCAGGACTTTCTTCACTTTTGGGAGGCTTGGGCAATAGCTCCCTTGACTTCATATAGAGCAGCTGGGCTGCAAGAACTAAGAATTCAGAAGTAATTTCCATATCCATGGACTCCATTTGCCTCAGTACTTCGACAAACTGATCAGCAATACGCGCAATAGGAATATCATAGATGTCCACTTTTTCTTGTTGAATTAAGGTTAACAGCAAGTCAAGGGGGCCCTGGTAAGCCGGAAGTTCAACCTGAGGGCTAATATTGTTTTCGCGTACCATTTACAGCCCCATGACACTTCGGACTTCTTTCATAGTATCAGAGGTCGTTATCCTCGCTCGCTCAGCACCTTCTTCTAAAACCTTTTCCACCCGTCCAGGCTCCTCCCAATAAGCGCGTCTTTCCCTAAATGGGCTGATCAACTTCTCTAAGGTCTCAGCTAAATGCCGTTTACAGGCAACACAGCCGATTTTTCCTCCACGGCATTTTTCTTCAACCTCAGCAACCTCAGGAGTGTATATTTGGTGAAATTTATAAACAACACAAACTTCAGGGTGACCTGGGTCATCCTTTCTCAAGCGTGCCGGATCGGTAACCATTTGTTGAACCCGGGTTTTAATTTCTTTCGAAGAAGCTGTCAGCGAGATGGCGTTATGATAACTCTTGCTCATTTTCCTTCCATCCACTCCCGGCAATAGGGGTACCTTTCCAATCAGAGCTTTAGGTTCCGGGAAAACTTCTCCGTAAAGGTGGTTAAAGCGCCGGGCGATTTCCCGACAAAGTTCAACATGGGGAATTTGATCCTCCCCTACAGGTACAACATCAGCTTTATAAACTAAAATATCGGCAGCCATCAAAAGAGGATAGCCTAAGAATCCATAGGTGCCAAGCTCTTTGCCCTGTTGACTTAACTGTTGAATTTGATCCTTGTAGGTAGGCACACGTTCCAGCCAAGACAATGGTGTGAACATGGAAAACAGCAGATGGAGCTCGGCATGTTCCTTAATATCCGACTGCAGAAAAATCGCGCTTTTTTGAGGATCAATACCTACACTGAGCCAATCCAGAGCGATTTCTCTCCTCAGACTATGGAAATCCAGCTTATCTTCATACCCCGTCGTTAAAGCATGTAAATCAACAATGGAGAAATAACTCTCATAATCATCCTGCAATGCTACCCAATTTTGAATCACACTCAAATGCCCTATATGCAATGCTCCTGTCGGACGCATGCCGCTAAATATTTTTCCCTTCATATTAACACCCCTCTGTTATTATTAGGCACTCATCGTTATAGTCATTATCTCCTAATCTCACCCTAAAAATGGGGTCAATATCAGGGTAATAATTTTTTGATAAGCATCGAAAATATTACTCATTGTCGGATAAAGGACTATATTAACAATATCGGTAAAGAGAAGCAAAACCAGAATAATCAGCCCATATTGCTCCATGAGCTTTAGCTGAGGAGCATATCGCCCAGGCAATAACCCGCTCAGTACGCCAAAACCGTCAAGGGGCGGAATAGGCAGTAAATTAAAAATTCCCAACCCCAAATTCATAAGAATCGTTGCCTGAAATACACGGGATAGAATCTCCGTCCACTGTGAACTTTCAAAGCCAAGCATAGTCACAAACCAAATAAACATCACCACAAAGGCAACTAGAAAATTCATAATGGAACCTGCCAGAGAAACCATGATTTGTCCTCGCCGCTTATCTCCCCGGTAATAAAGGGGATTGGTCATTACAGGTTTAGCCCACCCAAATCTATATAAAAGGGCCATGAGTGTTCCGAAAAGATCTAAATGTACGAAAGGATTTAGGGTCAAACGCCCCTGACTCCGCGGTGTAGGGTCTCCTAATCGATCAGCGACCCAAGCATGAGCAAACTCATGAAAGGCAAACCCAATCATCAAAGCGGGAACATTAGCAATGATGGCCGGTAAATTAAAATCGAACAAACCTTTACCTCCTTTAACGTTGGGCCTTAACCCACTTCCGAGCCATTAACTGCTCTTCTTCTGTGGTACTGATCTTGCCCTCAAGCCAAGCCATTCGTACCCGATCCAGTATCTTGCCAATTTCCGGACCTTGCTTTACTCCCATTTTAATGAGAGCTTTGCCGTCAAGAGACATATTGATCCTTTGAGCGGCCTTAAGGCATTCCGAAATTTTATGTTTATAGCTCTCGTCCCGAGCCAAAACAAACACAACTTCCTTAGGAGCTTTAGTCAGCAAGCGATCCATTTCCGATAAACTTAAGGATTCCTTCAAAGATTCCCGCAGGTGAATATAATGAATGGTTTCATCCCTGAGAGATTTATTCAGGCATACTCTTTCCAGCAAACTCTCAATTTCGGCGGAGTCCATGCGGGAAACAGAACTCAGCCAGCGTATATTTAGGGACCAATTCACACTTTCCTCAGCATCATCTAAGTTAAAATTCCAAGCTAATTCTTTGCCAAACCAGGCGTTAAGCAAACCGCACTTAACCAAAGTCTGACCCATGGCCAAATAATTGTTTTCTTTCAAAATGAGCAGCATTTCTTCGCTGAACCGTTCGACACTAAGCTTCCCAAGCACGCCTGTCTCAATAGCTGTATATAAAGCATCGAGAGTTTCTTTAGCAAAACTAAAATAATAGCGTTCGGCAAACCGTATGGCCCTTATCATACGAGTAGGGTCGTCAATGAAGCTTATATTGTGCAAAAAGCGGATTTTACCTTGCTGCAGATCCTGCTTGCCGCCATAATAGTCCACTAACTCACCAAAGCGATCTGTATTAAGACAAATTGCCATTGAATTGATGGTAAAGTCCCGCCGAAACAAATCATCCCGCAAACAAGACTCTTCAACCTGAGGAAGTGCCCCGGGAAAAGAATAATGTTCCCAACGCGTACTCGCTATATCCAAATGACTTCCATCCGGAAAAATAATTTGAGCAGTTCCAAAAGTTATATGCTGAGTCAGCTTACCATTAGGCATCCGCTTCATTAAGGCCTGGGCAAATTGCCCTCCGCTGCCTTCAACAACAAAATCTAAATCCTGAGTAGGTACGGAAAGCAATAAATCACGAACAAACCCGCCAACAACATAAACCGAACATTGTTCTTCCTCTGCGGTATCTCTCACGGCCTCAAGAACCTTCTGAACCTCTTCCGGCAAATGTGCGATTAAGTCCAGGATATCCTGTCGAATAGCCGCACTTCGTTCACGTACAAGTTGAGTTTCAATAGGAACAGATCCTCCATGAACTAAACGCAAAACGTCGGATCTGGAGACAATGCCAACCAGATTGCCGTCCTCAACCACAGGCAGCCGGCCAATGTCATGCTGAACCATTAACCGCTGGACTTCATCCCAAGGCGCATCGGCATCGACGGTAGCCACTTTTGCAGCCATAAAGCCTTTAACAGGAGCATGCTTAAGCCCATGTTTGATTGCCTTATCTACATCCCGCCTGGAAATGATACCTACTAAATTATGGCCTTCCGTAACCGGAACTCCGGTATGACCGTAACGCAGTAAAATTTGTTCCACGTCACCTAAACGAGTCTCAGGTGTCACCGTTTTGACTGGAAAACTCATAATGTCTCTGACGAGATGCGGACGTTTAGCATGACTTTGAATGGCAGAACGCAGTTTCTTCAAAATATCGGAGAGCTCAGCATCTTTAATCGTGGCTGAAGCCGCTCTCTCATGCCCGGCACCACCAAACATCTGAACTATTCCATTGATGGGCAAGCCTCTCCCCCTAGAGCGTCCTACTATGTACACTCTATTCTCCATCTTGACCAATAAAAACCAAGTGTCGGCACCTTCCAATTCCCCTACCCGATGAGCTAATAAAGCCAGGCCGCCAACATAGTCCTTTGTCTCCGCAAATGAAATATAGACCGGTAATCCATCAAAAAATTCTGTCTGCCCTTGATCTAAGAGTTCCTGTAAAAGCTCCTTTTGTTCTTCCGCAAGGGGACGACGTAAATTTTTGGCAATAACTCCTAAATTTGCTCCCTGTTCTAATAAATAAGCCACAGCGTGAACATCACGTACTGTGGTATTATCAAATAATAAACTCCCCGTATCATCATAGATTCCGATGGCAATTAAGGTTGCTTCAAAACCGCTTAAAGGTATCCCCAATCCGGCCAACTTTTCGACAAGAAGAGTAGCACACGCTCCAACAGGTTCAATGGCCATTCCTTGCTTAAGCTCACCAGCATAAGGATGGTGGTCATAAATCTCTATCTCAACATCAGGATGCTTTGCTACTTTGTCCCCCAGAACTCCTGCCCTATGCAGGTCATGGGTATCTACTAAAATTACTCTGGTAACCTCATCCATATTAATATCTTGAGCCCTGTAAAACCTTAGCAGATCCCTGGATAAAGCCAAGAAGTCTTGTACAAATGCATTAGGTTTCCCGTCCATGACTAAAACACTGTTGGGATAAATTTTTTGGGCCGCTACCATAGAAGCTAACGCATCAAAATCTATTTGGCGATGAGCCAAAATGATATCCATTCTACATCCTCAATCTCCTATCCTAAAGGATTATTTTTAAATTATACCATCTTTAGGCTATTCACATCAACTTCAATGTCCCTGCTCACCTAATAGTATGGACATTTTCCCATATTTTAACATCACCGAATCATTACTTTTGGCCGTTTCAGTTGTAGGGATCCGGCAGCTGTAGAAATCTCAAGATCAACTTTACTCTTTGCCTGAGCAAAGTTTGGACTTAACCAGTTTTTATCCTCTAACAGTAAACCTGAGCCCATAAAATTTGTATTACTGGCAACCCCACTAAAACGGATTTTTAAGCCAACATTTTCAGGGACCACTAAAACTACTTTAGAAGCCCCGCTGTCAATTTTTCCTTCGGTGGTTAAACCGGTATCACCAAATTCCAGTTCAAAATCACTCGCTCCCGTACTAATTTTGAACTGCTCTACCAAAAGCTGGCTGAGATCTATTTTTCCATTAATAGCTCCTGCCTCAACGTTCAGATCATAACGCACTTCAGGGGAAAGGTTGAGGGACAGCTCTTTTATACTGCGCGGGCCATTACCTGCCGTTGAAGCGGAAGAGAGCTTGGCCGTAATGGTATCTCCTGAATGCATGACCTCAACAGGGGATTTATGAGTGTCTGAAGCTGAACTCCCGCTTTCCCCTCGGTAAGTCCCAGTCATTAGCTGAACTTTACCTGGATTACTTTCAGTGTTTAAAGTCTTCACTTGCACTTGAGTTCCTCCTAGCTCAAGCTCTACTTTTGCCTTTTTTACATCCGGAGGTAAAGAAACATCAAAAGTTCCACTCTCACTGACGTTGCTTTGAAGTTTGTTTAACATCTGATCAGGCATGGAGTTATCGCCTACAACTAAAGAATATCCAACCATACTTAAGATAAAAATCAGCAATATAGCGCTGAAGGGAATACGTCGATTAAATAATAATCCAATACCCGCCAAAATTAAAATTAATGGCCATAAATCAATAACATGAGCCCAAAAACCCCAAGACAAGTATCCATAGTTGAGAAGGAAGAAGATAATCCCAATGGTAATCAGAAGCAGTCCTCGACTTACATTATCAAAGACTCTTTTCATTTCCTGCCCCCCCGTACAATAATGATGAGCCCTATAAAAATGAGAATGACAGGCCACATTTTACTCATATCAAACCAACGCGGGAAAAAGCGTTCAAGTAAAAAGACCACACCTAAAACTACTAAAATCAAGCCGGCAATTTTAGAGCGATTCTCGTGATTTTCATGATTCTCGTACCGGTCAAAATTCTTAACATTCCCTTCAAGATCAGGCACCTCTTCTTTAGAAAGAGAAATCTCCCCAACCTCAGATTTATAACTCCCGGTATACCCTTTCTGTTCTGCAGGGTTGACAGGAATAATCACCCATGCTGCCAAATAGGCTAAAAAGCCAACTCCTCCCGCAAACAAAGCGACTAAAGCAATCAGGCGCACTAAGGTAACATCGACACGAAAGTAATCGGCAAGTCCCCCACAAACCCCTCCAATCATCTTATCTTGCACTGAACGGTACACTCTCTCTGGCATAACAACTTATCCCCCTATGATCTATTAATTATGGTTCACACTCTTAATTACGTTTAATAACGAAGAAATGTTTCATCCTTATTACAAAAAAAGAAGAAATCCTCAAGCTTTTACAGCCGGATTTCTCCTAAACCAGTTATTTTTAACGATTCAATTTAAATATTAGCATTAATTTCCTCTGTTGCTTTTTCAATTTCCTCTGGTGTCATTCCGCTTTTGCCTAAATTGTATTTAATGGCATCAGCCCAAAATGCACATTTGCTGCTCATCTTTTTAAAAGCCTTAGCATTGCTTTTGCTTCCTTTTGCTCTGGCATCCGCATTTGACTGGACAATAGAACAAATATAAAGAGCTTGTATCCGAGCATCATTATCCAGATCGCTAAATTTCTGGTTCAATTCCGAAATTAAACTTCGATAGTATTCAGAAAACTCCTCAAAAGAAATTTCCGTTTCCATATGCAAGTATTCCTTTAACTTCTCAAGCAGCTTATCCAATGTCCACCCTCCAAATAATTCGCCTACTAAAAATTATCTTATATAGTATATAACCCTTTATCTGAAATGACAAGAGGAAGCTGAGAAGCTATCCTTTATTGAAAAAATACTGAACTTGTCTTTCCCTCTTCTATAAAACGTTTGACAATGGCCTTTGATTTCTTGGGATCAACCTTCCAATAGCTTATATCATTTTCAATGAGAAAATTTCCGGGCAGCGTCTGAGAAACAACTTCCGGATTATTAACCCGCAGCAAAACATTACCTATAGCCCATAATTGACTGAAGGACAGATTAGTTTCTACTGCTTTAGTCATTTGAGAAATAAGGGCCGGTAGTTTTGATAGGGTTTTGACTTGTAAAAATTCACGCTCCATAGCTTTTAGAACGGCTTGCTGACGAGAAGTTCTTGAGATATCCGCTAAAGCATCTTGACGAAATCTTGCGTATTGTAAAGCCTGGGCACCATTCAAACGTTGAGTCCCTTTCTTGAGATTAATGACTCCATCCTTAGCATCTCCCGTGACATAATACATATTTTTTTCCACAGTAAGAGTTATCCCTCCCAAAGTATCGATGATTGTCTTAAAACCATCAAAATTGGTTAAAACATAACCATCAATAGGCTGAGCGATAAGTTGCTCTATTATTGCTTGGGTGGTTTTAAGTCCTTTCCCCAGCCGGGCAGCTGCATTTATTTTTTCTTTACCCCTGCCTGGAATATTAACTTGTGTGTCCCGAGGGATAGAGAGAAGATTCACCTTACCATTTTCCGTATTAATACTGGCCACTAAGAGAGTATCTGTGTTACTGTAGGATTTTTCACCCGGTCTTTGATCCACTCCAACTATGAGTACTGTAAAACGCTTTTGCATAGCACTATATGTATGATTGCTTTCCTCAACCTCAATGTCATCCTTTTCCTTGACAGTTTCCGGAATTTGAATTGATTTTTTTTCCTGAGAATTTTGGTTATTCTCAATGTGATCAGGATTTAGAATTGGTCTGGTTTCTGTCCCTCCTTTAGCCAGAGTTATGGGGATTCTTTCATTGCTAATGACCTGATTGATGAGAAAGCTGCCCAACACTAAACTAACACCTATTAAAAAACCTAGAAGCATGGATTTTTTATAGGCTCCTATGACCCGGAAAAGCGTTATCATCTGTTTCTTTTTTTCCGTCATCCGAGTCCACTCCCATCTAATCTTTTTTCTTTAGCATCAAACATTCTCCTCAGAAATATTCCTAGATTATTAAAAAAGATAAAATCTTTTATACCCAATTTTTCGGAGATCTAGACAATCACCCTTGAAAAATGTAGCACAATGTAAAAAAATGCATATAATACCATGTAAAGCCTCCCTACACATAACCTTCGCACCAACCTTAAAGAACTTAATCCATCGAAAGGGGGGAGACTGGTATGAATAACGGATACAATCGTTTCTCTACAATTCAAAGAAATCCTTGCCTATTTAGACAAAACAGCACCCGCTCAACTTCCACATATTATTCAGCCCGACAACCATATGCGCCGAGGATCAACGATTATTTCCTCACCTCTTTCGGTAATCCACGTCAGACCTCCAATTGTATCCCATCACCTTTACTGCCGTTACCTCCGCTACCCTATTTGCCCAACTCTCCTTATACCGCTCAGCTTCCCTTCCCTCATTCTCCATCTTTCCCTCTTCAATTCTCTTCTCTTCCAGCAGCCGCATATTCTTATGCACCAACCGTTTCTTCAAAAGGTTTGACAATCGTTCTAATTGCGACTCTGATTATGGTAGCTCTGGACCTAGTCATAGTCCGCCCGCAAAAAGGACGTATAACGCATTAATTTATGCGCATACGTCCTTTTATAACGCTATGGACTTGCTGTTGGTATATAACACGAAAGGCTTCAGCTGCCTTTAAAGTTTTAACATGACAATGGTCAAGCTCCCCGCTGTTCTTCCTGGGGGCCTGTTCTGCCGGTTTGATGAGCGGACACTCTTCCAACATTCGACCACTTGCCGCAACGGTCCCCCCACCGGGCCAGGCTCGTTCCATCCTGAGATATTTCGACAACTTCGCACCGATTAGCACACCCGGTACAATCAAAACTTTTAGCTTGAAACTGAGTTTCTCCTATATTTAAACCACGGAACTGGGTCCTGCTGTTTTGCCGTAATCCCACTTGTTCCTGAGCCAAATAGGCTGCTCCTAAAGCACCCATGACATCAAAATTTTCCGGTACAATGATAGGCTGACCCAACTCTTGTTCAAAAGCTTTACATATCCCCGGGTTGGCTGCCACCCCCCCTTGAAAGAAGATAGGACCCCGTATATCTTTGTTTTTACCCACATTGTTTAGATAGTTCCTCACCATAGCCTGGCATAGCCCTGCCAAGATGTCTGGAAGAGAGTGTCCAAGCTGTTGCTTATGAATCATATCTGATTCAGCAAAAACAGAGCATCGTCCCGCAATTCGTACAGGGTTTTTGGCTTCTAAGGCCATGGGCCCAAATTCTTCAATCTTGATCCCTAAGCGAGAGGCTTGTTGATCAAGGAAGGATCCCGTGCCTGCGGCGCATACGGTATTCATCGCAAAATCAGAGACAACCCCATCCCGGAGAATAATAATCTTGGAATCTTGCCCGCCAATTTCCAGAATGGTCTGGACCTGAGGGTTAACTCGTGAAGCGGCCACGGCATGAGCTGTGATTTCATTTTTGACAACATCCGCACCTAATAAGGTAGCCGCAAGCTGACGAGCGCTGCCCGTAGCTCCTACCCCTATGATTTCAGCAGACGTCCCAACCTTAGATTTTAACTGTTTTATTCCCTCTTGAATGATTTGCATAGGACGACCCTGTGTTCTAAGATATAGTGCTTCTTTCACGGCATTGTCCGACCCCAGCAAAACCATATTCGTACTTACCGATCCAACGTCAACACCCAGAAAGTATTTATCATCCGCCAACACCTAACACTCCTTCTCTTGATGGTACTCTTTCGCGCAAGCGACGCGGCCTTTCCAGCAGATCAACATACGCCTCTAAACGTGTTTGTATCCCTGCATAACCAGTATGCTCATCCACAATAAGCGTCATAATCGGAACCTTATACTCTTCCTGAACTTTAGTTAAAACACTGGCCGCAACAATCTCGGGCATGCAGGACAGTGGAAATAGCTGAATAATACCATCATAGCCTTCCCTGGCAAATTTTACCGCAGCACCCACAGTTTCCAGGCCGTGCCCTCCCACAAAATGGGGCAAAAAGGGCTTTGCGTATCTGGGATAAGACCTGATGGAACGATAACCTGGGGCCAGCCCTTGAAAAATATGGCTGCCAACCCACCCTGAAAGATAGATAGACCGATCAACTTCCACACCGAGACGTCCCAGTTCTTCCTCAATCCCCACTGAACTAAAAGGATCAAGAATTGTGTAAATTTCACCAACAATTCCTATGCGTAAAGGTTGGTCAGGAGCTAATGAATGCCGGATCTTTTCTTGACGTTCACGAATGCTCTCTTGCAGCCAACGAACAGTATCCTGAATGCCCTTTTCGCTCATTGCCTGGGTAAGTTGTTCCCGGGCTTTTTCATATAACTTCTCGGTTTCTAAGGGGTCCGGAAGTCTTGGTCGGGCTGCATGGATTAAATCCTCCACTCGATCCAAAGCCACACTTTTTTTATAAGCAAACATCATGGACTTAATAATTTTTGCCCAGGAATTCTTAGTTCCTGCCAAAAAGCGAATACGTTTGGCTAATCCCATTAAACTTCCATCAGGAGGTTCCAGAGTGACTACTTCATAGTCATATCCGGCGTCCCGAAGAATCTGTCGTTCCACTTCACCATAATAACCAAACCGGCAAGGTCCAATCCCCCCAGTTATCACAATAGTATCTGCCCCATCATTGGCAGCTTCCAGATAATTGCCTAAGTTTAATTTTAGAGGTAAACAGGCGGATTCCGGTGATAATTTGGTTCCTAAATTGAGAGTGTGTTTACTGTTATATGGGGGAACCACGACATCAATATTAAGAGATTCAAAGAGCGTTTGAATCACGATCCAGGCATTTCCCATATGTGGAAACGTAACCTTCATGGGCCCTCCTCCTTTCAACCATATCCAAAAAGGCTTCCAATCTTGTAACTAGCCCAGCTTCTCCACTATGTTCATCAAGGGTAACAACCATATAGGGCTTGTGATTTTCTCTTGCTTTTCGAGATACGAGTTCTTGGATCATAGAGTCCGTCCCACATCCAAAACAAGTAAGATAGATAATTCCATCAATCTTTTGGTCCAGTACAAATTTCTTGCCCGCACCGAAAATTTGTTTAGAATGACTCCAAAATATTTTCTTCCGCAGTTCGGATAAATGCGATTCAACATCCTCGGAATTAACATTTTGGACCAATTCTACATCAGCTTTCTCACGAAGCTTATTGAGCAGGTTTAGATTGGCATAGGATTCATGGGTTAAGTAGGAATGCCCAACTAAAGCAATTCTCAGGCGCTCTTTGTCTGGATTAAGCCCGCCATCTTTAGGCTTCTTTATAATTGAAGGCTGGTTGGATTCACGCAGACTCTTCTCAAACTCCCATCCTGCCCCCATAGAATCCTGATACTTATGCTGACATTCTAACCCAGCCCTGAAAGCCTTTCGGACATCAGATTTGCTTTTGCCTAATTGTGAACCTAAGACCTCCAATTCCTTCAAGACTTGACGTTTGCCATTTCGCCAATTGAGGGTAACTGTCAAAACGTTCATTCCCTCCGGAACAGCTGGAAGAACACTTTCAGGAATACCCAGAAATTTGGGACATGTATACGTATTTGCCTCAACACTAACGATACGGGGGAGAAAAATGTAATCGACATTCTTTAAAAATCGAATATGACCAGCAAGAAGTTTAAGAGGCAAACAGGTTTCGTCGCTGGCCTTCTTCAAACCCTCATCCATAATCTGCCGATGGGTGGAAGGCGAAGTTACTACCTCAATATCTAGATAATTGAAAAACCCTGCCCAAAAAGGAAAGTGTTCAAAATAATACAGTGCACGAGGAAACCCAATTTTCACGATTGCCGGCATCCTTTCAGATTCTATTTGCCGCTTCCCTGCGGCTGGCGGTCTTGATCTTGTGGTTTGGTAATACCCGGTCGTTGGTTCTTAAGAGTCACAGGGGAACGTACCAAGATTCTTTTCATAGCATCATAATTAAAGGGCAGAAGCGGCCAGAGGTAGGGAACATCAAAGGATTTTGTTCGCCATAAAAGAAAGAATAGTGCTGCAACTCCCACCCAGAACCCAATAAAATTAAAGAGTCCCGTCATGATAACAAGAAACAGCCGAGATATACGGTTGGCAAGCCCTAATTCATAGCTCGGTGTCGCAAAGGTGCCCACTGAAGCGATAGCGATATATAGGACAACCTCTGGAGTAAACAGCCCGACTTTTACTGCAATATCCCCAAGCATGAAGGCCGCAATCAAACCTAACGCTGTACCAAGAGGACCTGGAGTATGAATAGTTCCTAAACGCAGCAAATCCACACCCACCTCAGCCAGGATTACCTGGACCAGCAATGATACTTTGGCAGGCTTGGTTACTCCTATAAAGGCCAGCCAATCCGGCAGAGATTGTGGATTAAGTGCGGCTCCCAGCCAAAGAGGCAATAGAAAGAGAGCTGCAAAGATCCCCGCAAATCGAACCCAACGCAAATAAGCTCCGACAACAGGTTCCTGGCGATATTCTTCGGCGTGCTGAACATGACTCCAAAATGTAGACGGGGCAATCATAACGGAAGGAGATGTATCCACGATCAGGATTACATATCCTTCTAGCAAATGAACAGCCGCTACATCCGGGCGTTCCGTGTAACGGACACGGGGATAAGGATTCCAAAATTTACTTCCTAAGATAAACTCCTCAACGCTTTTCTCAGCCATAGGAATGCCATCAACTTTTATACCTTGAACATCTTTTTGAATCTTTTGGACCATGTCTAAATTCGTAATATCTTCAATATAAGCAATACAAACATCGGTTTTAGACCGGCCGCCCACTTGAACTAATTTCATCCTCAGTTTTGGATCTCGTAAACGGCGACGAATTAACGCCGTATTCATAACCAATGTCTCGGTAAACCCGTCACGGCTTCCTCTTGTCACGCGCTCGATATCCGGTTCCTGGGGAGTTCGTGCCGGATAAGTCCGTATATCAACAATGATGGCTTTATCTTGACCTTCTACAAAAATCGCCATGGGCCCTGACAACATAAAGTAAAAGACTTTATCCATGGTCTGAACTTCAGATACTTGTAAATTTACAATTCGGCCTTTAACTAATTTTTCCAAAGCATTGACAATCAGATCTGATCGCTCTAAATCAATTAAGGCATCGATGATCATGCTGGCAACTTGCGTATTGACCATGCCATTTACTGAGTAAATGGCAACACGTTTGCCCCCAATGGACATTTCCCGAACCACAATATCAAAACTATCCGGTACTCCCAATTCCTTATTTAAATAATCCACGTTCTCTTGATAATTTTTACTGACGGGAATGTTTTTCTCACTTGAATTATTGTGCATAGATACAATCCCCCCTGTCCTGTTCCAAAGTTCCAGGAAATTAAATAGGCCAGTTTACCCTTTCGGCTTGAAAGCGACGGACATTAGATATCCAAAAAAGACAGCTGTTGCAATTCCTACCGCTGTTGCCTCAACTCCTCCCGAAAAGGCGCCCAGAACCCCCCGTCTTTGAACAGCCTCCATTGCCCCTTTCGCTAACGAATAGCCAAAACCCGACAAGGGGATTGAAGCTCCAGCCCCTCCGATTTTAACTAATGGTTCATAGACTCCCAAGGCCCCAAGGATAGCTCCGCCGGAGACAAAAGTTACCAGTACATGAGCCGGAGTAAAGGAAGGCTTTGTTAAATCCATTAAAAGTTGTCCGATGACGCAAATTGTGCCCCCAACAAGAAAGGCCGGAATAATCATCTCAAACATATTAAGTCCTCACTTTCACCCTTCAATAACAACTGCATGACCAATACCTGGAATAGATTCTCCTTGTAAAGCGGACGTCGGGCTATGAAGGGCGCCGCTGCCTACCAACATAACTTTTTTCAATTCACCGGCTTTTATCCTTTGCATTATATCTCCGGCAAAAACAACCGCTGAACAGCCGCAGCCGCTTGCTCCTGAATGAACATCCTGACTTTCATCGTAAATCATAACTCCACAATCTGTAAAACTTGTCCCTATATCCATACCGCTTTGTTTTAAGAGTTCACAGGCTAACCCTAACCCGATTCTGCCCAAATCACCTGAAGCAATAAGATTATAATCCGCCGGCTTGAGCTGCATATCCAGAAAATGATTTAAAATAGTATCTGCAACTGCCGGAGCCATTGCTGCACCCATATTGTTAACATCTTTTATTGCATAATCAATCACTCTGCCAATTGTCGCAGAGGTGATGCGAGGACCTTGTCCGAACTGTCCCAAAAGGACACTACCCGCTCCTGTCACAGTCCACTGTGAACTCATCGCCCTTTGCGCCCCCTGCTCTGTAGGTAATCGATATTGGCGCTCTGCCGTATCATGATGACTCGAGGCTCCCACCAATACATTGCGTGCAAAACCGCCATCGATTAGCATACTTCCTAAAGCCATACCCAGAGCCATCGTTGAGCAGGCCCCATATATTCCAATAAAGGGCAGCGCCAATTGACGGGCAGCATAATTAGCTGAGATAATTTGATTAAGTAAATCACCAGCCAACATAAAATCGATTTGCTCTTTAGGGAAGGATATTTGATCTATGGCCCCTTGCATCGCCGCTTGAAGCATTTTGCTCTCCGCAACCTCCCAGGATTTCTCCCCGTGAAGTCCATCTTCCCAAACTGTATGAAAGCTTTGCCCTAAAGGGCCTTGACCTTCTTTAGGGCCAACAACCGAATAAGAGGCTAAGATAACCGGTGGATTAGCAAACACCATTGTTTGATTCCCCACTCTTTTTAAGTTCATCTTTAATTCATCCCCATTCAAAGTTAGGATCACAAGTGTAAGAGATAATAAGCAACGCCTACCACTATGGATGTAGCAATACCATAGACCAGTACTGGTCCGGCAACTGTAAACAATTTTGCACCTACCCCCATGACATACCCTTCCCGTCGAAATTCCATGGCCGGTGCAACAATAGAATTTGCAAAGCCTGTTACGGGAACAATGGAACCCGCACCTGCAAATTTCCCGATTTGATCGTAGACTCCTAACCCCGTCAATAAAGCACCTAAGAAAATCATAGTTGCGGTTGCCGCCGTGGATGCTTCAACTTGTGCAAGGCCAAGGGTTTTGAATATATTGATGAAAATCTGTCCTATGGAACAGATAATTCCACCAACGATAAAGGCAAGAATGACATTTTTCATAATGGTCGGCTTTGGTGTATATTGTTGTGACAGTTTCTGATAGTCTTCCGGTGTCACCGAGATTGATGGTTTTTGCATGTTTTCATTTGCCATTCCAATACCCTCCTTTCTTAAAGATTGCCAGATAATTACTATTATCTGGAATTTAAGGATAAAATATACTATCAACTTAGAGAATCAATTAAAATTCCATTTTCGACACAGCTTTCCAAGGAATTCCCTAAATCCCAGCAGGAAAATTATGGTTAACAGCGAAACCCTTAATACAGATATAGTTTAGGGGGAATGGTCTTGAACCTAGAAAAAAAAATAGAACGACTAACCCTGCTTCTGCGTATAGAGGGAGAACTGGATATGCACACGGCCTCAACTCTTCGACATGCCATCGATAGTGAGATTGAGAAGCGAGGAATACGTACAGTAATACTTAATCTTCAAGATGTTCAATTTGTCGACAGTTCAGGATTGGGCGTAATCCTCGGCAGGTACAAGAAATTGCTTCCCTTGGGCGGGAAATTAAAAATTACCAATGTACCCCCTCATATTTACAAAATTATGGAATTATCCGGTTTACCTAAAATTATTAGCTTTTATATCGATGAAGCACACGCTTATGAGGAAGGAAGGGGAGCTTAATATGAAATCCAACCAAATATCCCTTACATTTTCCAGTATTGCAGAAAATGTAGGTATCGCCCGTTTGCTCATTGCATCTGTTGGAGGCCAACTAGATCTTTCCCTCAATGACATTGAGGAGCTAAAGGTAGCCGTTTCCGAGGCAGTTTCCAATGCAATTATTCACGGCTACCAAAATGTGCCTAATAATATTGTCTACCTGGATTTGGATATTTCTACTGACGGTATTCTGACAATCGTAGTAAAAGATGAAGGCTGTGGAATCTCGAATGTTGAACAAGCGATGCAACCCGCTTATAGTACGGATCCTGAGCGAATGGGCCTGGGCTTTGTCTTCATGCAGTCTTTCATGGACGAGCTTCAAGTCGAATCTGAACTTGAAGTGGGAACAACGGTG
This sequence comes from Desulfosporosinus orientis DSM 765, assembly GCF_000235605.1. GTDB lineage: Bacteria > Bacillota > Desulfitobacteriia > Desulfitobacteriales > Desulfitobacteriaceae > Desulfosporosinus > Desulfosporosinus orientis. The sequence goes on along the minus strand of NC_016584.1, from coordinate 1,087,956 downwards.
ACCATGAAGAAGCACTTCAAGCAAATACCCATCTCCTCTCATTAAGGGGGAGTGCATTATGATTCAACGACTTTCAGAAATGAACCTCCCCCATTTTCCTTTGCTTACAGATAAAGAAATGATGGAGTACCTTCACGCTGCTAAGGAAGGAGATGCCGAAGCACGCGAACGACTGATAAATTGCAACTTGAAGCTAATCTTTAACTTGGTTCAGCGTTTTGCCCATCGGGGTTACGAAATGGAAGATCTCTTCCAGATCGGTACCATCGGTTTGATAAAAGCCATTGACAAATTTGATTTTAGCTATGGCGTTAAATTCTCCACATATGCTGTCCCTATGATCATTGGCGAAATACGCCGCTTCCTCCGTGATGATCATCCTGTAAAAGTTCCCCGTTCTTATAAAGAGCTGGTTTATAAGGTCAACCGCGCTCGAGATGAACTTTCAGCTTCTTTAGGCAGGGAAGCAACCATTGGTGAAATTGCCGAAAATATTGGGGTTGACCGAGATGAGATCGTGGCAGCCCTTGAAGCCATCCAAAGTCCAACGTCTATTTATGACACTCTGTATCAAGACGACTCTGATCCCATCTACGTCCTCGATCAACTTTCTGAAGAGAAAGGGCCCGAATCCAGCTGGTTTGAGAAAATTGCTCTCAATGAAGTCTTAGATAAGCTTCCGGAGAGGGAAAAACGCGTTCTCCTTATGCGTTTTTTTGAAGATAAGACTCAAAGTGAAATAGCCGCTCTGCTTAATCTCTCGCAAGTTCAGATTTCTCGTATAGAGCGAGCGGCACTCCTGAGAATTCGCGAATTATCTAAAATCAATGATCACTCTGACCAGGACGACTCTGAAACAGATTAATATCTCTTAAAAACCAAATACACTTTTCATAGTACGGTTTAATTGGTCAACGAATCCTGCTCTTGCAACTGTATGATCAGCAACTAGATTGACACTTGCCTGTAATTGGTCATTCTGAAAGAGACGAACCTCTCCTAATTTTTGTCCTTTTTCAATAGGTGCATTGATTTCTGGGTTAAGCTTTGTCTCGACCCAGAAATTTTTGTCTTTACCTTTTTCCACCGTAGCTCCAAAGGCCTTCTCCGTTAGAGCAGCAATTTCGTTTTCAGCCCCTTTGCTTATTTTCACCACGCCCTGCTTTTGCCCAGCCGGAGCAAATTGCTTAAATTCATATTTAGCAAAGCCATAATTGTAAATTTTCATTGATTCGGCAAAATGTCCTCTGACTTGGGGGACTCCCATCACAACGCAAATTAAACGCAAGCCATTTCTTTCCACAGTAGAAGCTAAACAATATTTAGCTTCATTTGTCCATCCTGTCTTGAGTCCATCGGCTCCAGGATACCACCACAGCAGTTTGTTGGTATTCCAAAGCTTAAACTTGCCTTCCCGCAAGTCATATTCTTTGATACTCGTCAACTTACGAATCAGAGGATATTTAAGAGCTTCCCTTGAAATCACAGCCAAATCATAGGCGCTGGTATAATGCCCTTCAGCAGGCAAGCCGTAGGCATTGGCAAAATGCGTATTCTTCAGTCCTAACTCTTGAGCCTTACAATTCATCTCTTCCACAAAAGCCTCATGGGTGCCATCGATATGTTCAGCAACGGCAACACAGCCATCGTTAGCTGAGCCGACGGCAATGGCTATGAGCATCTGCTCCAGAGTAAAGGTTTCCCCGGGTTCCAGATAAATTTGGGAACCTCCAAGCTTACAGGCATTCTCACTGGCAGTTACAACATCTGTTAATTTTACTTTGCCGGAATCCACAGCCTCTGCCGCTATTAATAAGGTCATTATTTTAGTTACACTGGCCGGCGGCAATTCTTTATGGGACTCTTTCTCATAGAGAATACGTCCTGAAGCTGCGTCCATCAGAACAGCACTTGCTGCCTCTGTCTCGATTTCAACTCCCATTACAGGCTGTACATTGGTAAAGCCTATGTTTCCAAGAACAATTGCCGCAGCAAAAATCATTGATAATACTTTGCGCATCTTTGTCCCCCCTCATGAAATTAGTGTGAATTTATTATTCCCGAAATAATAAATTATATTGGATTAAAGCATTAAATTAAAAAGGAGCAGTCTCATAATGAATGTCCTCGAACACTCATTATGAGACTGCTCCTTTTTAATTTCCTAATACCTGCCAAAGCGTTTTATGGGTACTTTTTCATCCCTTAGTCCATGCCAATAACAAGGACTTAAATAGCGCAGACTTACTTTTCCAGGATAAGTTTTATGGCGAAGTACGCATCCCCGAATAACCTCAATCCCCGCACTTTCACATTCTTGCTGAAGATCTTTGGACCAAGTTTGTTCTTGAAACCAAATTTTTGTGCAGCCGGCAGACGAAGCATCTGCAACTAATGTTTTAAGTTTTTCCGGCAAGAGACAGGGTACTATGACAGTTACTTTGCCTGTCAGCTGAGCCAGATTAGCATAGACTTTACTGCCTTCTACCCGACCTACACCATCCGCAACAGGATAGACCGTACAGCCAAAGTCTTTTAAGACTCGCCACACCTTCCAGGCATGTTTATGCTTTATAAATTTTAAAGTATCGCCAAGTACAGCAAACGTATCCTGAGTGGTTATTCCATGGGCCAAAGGGTAAACCTTTTTTTCTCGTACCATTGTAAAAAATCCACCTCCTCACTTGCACCTATACTATGCATACGTAAGGAGGGGGATATTATGAATTACATAAAAACCACTATTGTAAAACCTCTTCAATTAATGGAGGTCTCTCCGGAATTTCACTGCTTATGGATATTAATTCTTGAGCCAAATGAACTCCTTCTGACAACCTCTCTTGGTCCCTCCCGTAAAGCTGTATAACAGGTTCTTCTGCCTCAACCCATTCTCCAGCTTTTTTAGCAAGGTAAACGCCTGCACCTAAATCAATGGAACTTTCTTTAGTCATTCTGCCTGCACCAAGAGTCATGGCTAATAGCCCAATTTTATGAGCATCAAAGGATTGTACATACCCCGATTCCTTAGCAAGAATCGGCAAACTCCAGGGAGCAACCTTTAGTCGTCTTTCTTTAACTGCTTGAACGTCCCCCCCTTGTTCCATCAAAAACTCCAAGAATTTTTGCCAAGCTGCTCCGCTCTCGATGCTCTCATGCAGGAGTTTCTTTCCAGTCTCAACATTTGGAGCTATTCCTCCTGCCACGAGCATCCAAGAACCGAGTTCCAGGCAAACCTTCATTAAATCATCAGGTCCTTTTCCCTGCAAGGCATCGATGACCTCAAGTACTTCCAGGCAATTTCCCACAGCCCTGCCCAGAGGCTGATTCATATTGCTTAATACGGCAATGGTCTGTCTTCCCAGAGCATTGCCGATGTCCACCATGGTCTTTGCCAAGGTCCGAGCATCCTCAATAGTTTTCATGAAGGCTCCAGACCCGTATTTAACATCTAAAACAATACCCTGGGCTCCGGCGGCAATCTTCTTGCTCATTACGGAAGAAGCTATTAAGGGAATAGAACTTACTGTCCCGGTGACATCACGCAGAGCATAAAGCTTTTTATCGGCAGGAACCATGTTCCCGGTTTGAGCTATGACAGACAAGCCTATTTTTTTAACCTGCCGTAAGAATTCTTCCTGAGTAAGCTCCACCCGAAATCCCGGAATTGAGCTAAGCTTATCAATAGTTCCTCCCGTATGCCCAAGCCCTCTTCCCGACATTTTTGCCACAGGTACGCCGCAAGCCGCGACCATGGGCCCCAACAAAAGGGTTGTTTTATCTCCCACACCCCCGGTGCTGTGTTTATCTACGAATCGTTCTCCCAGAACAGAAAGGTCTAATTGCTCTCCGCTTTCGGCCATTGTTAAGGTAAGTTCAGCGGTTTCCTCAGGGGACATTCCTCGAAAATAAACGGCCATAGCCCAAGCTGACATTTGGTAATCGGGAATCTCTTCTCGAACATAGCCCTCAATAATAAAATGAATTTCTTCCTTGGTTAAGGAAGCTCCATCCCTTTTCTTTTCGATAAGATCAACCATGCGCATGTGAATCACTCTTTCTAATCACAATAAATAACCCAAACCTAGAGCACTTTCATAAGTCCTTGAACAAACGCCACAAATTTCTTTTCCACTCGTTCGGCAGTTTCCATAACTTCTGCATGACTGAGTTTTTGAGGCAAAATTCCGGCTGCCATATTGGTTACACAAGAAATTCCTAAGACCTTCATACCGCCATGATTAGCAACGATCACTTCTGGGACTGTACTCATACCTACCATATCGGCACCAACCACATGCAAATGGCGAATTTCTGCAGGAGTTTCATAACTGGGACCGCTCATGGCAGCGTACACTCCTTCCTGAGGACGAATCCCATAATCTTCTGTAATCGCTAAAGCCTTTTGCCGCCATTCTGTATTATACCCGTCACTTAAGTCTGGAAAGCGAGGACCCAGATCTGACAAATTTGCCCCGCGCAAAGGATTTTCTCCCATAAAATTAAGATGATCTTTGATTAAAATCAAATCTCCCGGACGGAATTCCGGATTGATTCCTCCTGCAGCATTGGTGACAATGAGTCCGGCTACTCCTAAGGTTTGCATCACCCGAACGGGAAAGGTCACTTCTTGCATGTTGTACCCTTCATAATAGTGAAAACGCCCTTGCATAGCAACAACTGAACGATTCTCAACCTTGCCGAAAACCAATTGTCCGGCATGTCCCTCAACTGTTGAGATAGGAAAATGAGGGATCTCTTTATAACTTATAACTGTTTTTTCCTGAATTAACTCTGCAAAGGCTCCTAACCCCGATCCTAAAATAATCCCCAACTCGGGCTTAGTTGAGATTTTTTCCATTAAATAGCTTCGTGCCTCAGTAAGTTTCCTGTTATAGTCCTTTTCTGAAATCATGAATCATCATCTCCCTTACTTAAGATCTCTATAAAAACTTTTCCCATTGTTTATGGGTTTGGTATTTAGATATTCCGCTACAGTGGCACCCAAATCCGCGAAGGTGGATCTAACGCCCAGATTAACTCCCCCCTGAAGATCCTGTCCAAAGACCAAAAGAGGAACGTATTCCCTGGAATGATCCGTACCCGGCATGGTTGGATCACAACCATGATCCGCCGTGATGACCAGCATATCTTCCGAGCCCAGGGCAGCATAAAGTTCTGGCAGCCGGGCGTCAAAATCCTCTAAGGCTCGGGCATACCCTGCCACATCATTGCGATGTCCATAAAGCATGTCGAAGTCAACTAGGTTTGTCATAATCAGACCAGATTCCGCTTTTGCCATATAATCCAGGGTTTTATCAACACCCTCCATGTTTCCTTTAGTGTGACAATAATCCGTCACACCTCTTCCCGCATAAATGTCATTTATCTTGCCCACTGCACAAACTTCCAGCCCTTGCTCCCGAATATATTCCAATAATATTTTTCGGGGAGGTTCAAGGGCAAAATCATGCCGATTTGACGTACGGTAGAATTCTCCCGGCCTGCCTAAAAAGGGCCTGGCAATAACCCGCCCCACCTGCAGCTCACCGGTCAGCATCTCCCGTGCAATTTGACAGATCCGCATTAACTCAGGCAAGGGAATAATCTCTTCATGGGCCGCTACCTGAAAAACCGAATCGGCGGAAGTGTAGACGATGGGCCTCCCGGTGCGCACATGCTCTTCTCCCAGCCTTTGGATGATTTCCGTTCCCGAGGCAACTTCGTTGCCTATAACCTGGCGTTCTATGGCCGCTTCATAGTGCTCTATGAATTCAGCGGGAAAGCCCTGAGGGAATGTGGGCATTGCCTTATCAAGTATGAGACCGGCGATTTCCCAATGGCCGCTTGTGGTATCTTTACCTGCCGACTTTTCCGCCATTTTTCCGAAACAGCCCTCGGGAGAAAGGGCAGGAGGGACACCGGCGATGGAATGAATATTACCCAGTCCCAGTTTTTGCAGGTGAGGCAAATATAGCCCTCCCTTCTGCCGGGCTATATTTGCCAAGGTGTTGCTTCCCGAATCTCCGTAGCTTTTTGAATCCGGCATTTCCCCGATTCCTACACTGTCTAAGACAATCAGTATAACTCGCCGTGACACGCTATCTTTCACTCCCTAATTTTATCGCCTGCTCTTGGATGTGCTCTTTGAAAAACATCCAGTAATCGTTTCCGTGTTAAATGAGTATATATCTGAGTGGTCGCAATATCTGCATGCCCTAACATTTCTTGAACCGAACGCAGATCGGCTCCATGGTCTAAGAGATGGGTTGCAAAACTGTGACGAACCATGTGAGGAGAAATGGATTGCTCAAGATGATGCTCCTTTGCCCATTTATTGAGAATGTAAGTCACTCCTTGCCTGGTCAATGGCCGTCCGTGGGCATTGATAAATAAACGATCGTTGTTTTGTTTGCCGCACAATCTCTCCCGCGGTCCATTCAAATAACGCTTTAAACTGTTTAGTGATTCTTCACCTAAAGGCACAATCCGCTCCTTATTCCCTTTACCGATGCAGCGCACATACCCTACATCCAGAGAAAAATCGGAGATTGTAAGGTTGATGAGCTCAGAAACCCGCAGTCCACTGCTATATAGTACTTCTAAGATTGTTAAATTTCTCAGAGCCAGATCTGCTTCTTCCTCCCCCTGCAATAGTTTGTCCATTGTTACTTCAGACAACACCTTGGGAAGCGGTTGATTTAGCTTTGGAGTTACTAAATAAGTACTTGGATTATCCTTTCGCAGACCTTCATCAAGCATAAAGGCAAAGAAACCCCGAATGGTAGCGTTACAGCGAGCTATTGTACGAGGAGATTTACCATTCTCTTTGCATTTCAGCAAAAACAAAAATAAATCATTGCCAACACATTCGGACACATTCGTACCTCGTTGCTGAAGGTAGTTCATGAGCTGCTGCAAATCTCTCGCATACGCCTGCCTTGTGTTATCAGAAAGCCCCCGCTCCACATGCAAAAAGGTCAAGTATTTTTTTAGAAGCTTTTCTTCGGAGGCCATGACTCTCCCCCCTTTCTTAATTATCTTCTACACTGAAAGGGGATTTCCCTTGTCTTAGCTCGAGATATCTATCCTTTTAATTCTCTGGGAATTGTCGTTTCTACCCTTAAGGGATTACCATGAGGCTTTTGATTACTATGTAACAACGAAGACATCCAATGATTGCAGATAACAATCAGTTTCGGCAGCAAAAGCGATAGTAAAATGAGAAGGACAAATACCCTTCCAAGATAAAGAATAAATTCTGCCCAGCGTTTTGTTGGCAGCATTACGCTCCCCCCCATCCTTAAAACCTATGCACCTCCTGATTGTCTATATCCTAAAAAGAAAGGACCAAATCTAAGTTTGGTCCCGGCCATTTCCAAAGAGCATTCACTTTTATTGATTTAACATCGAAATTTGTCAGTATTTTCTGGGAAGATCATATCGAGGATTAAACGGCTGGGGGATTCCCATCCGGCGTTCCAGACGCTGTAGCCAATCAGGTTCAAACTGTTCTTCAAAGAGTTCCCACCATAAAGGCTCTTTACCTGGGAGAAAGCCCATCTCTTTCTCCATTCTTTTAAGCCAGCGGGGCTCAAACTGTTTTTCAAAACGCTCCCACCATAAAGGTTCGTAACCTCCTGGATAATTGATGGGATACCAACGCACTTGATTTGGATAATGACCATAAATGGGAACGTATTTATCTCCAGTACGATGCAATGTCTTCACTCCTAACTCCAGCAAGGAATATTTCAATTCCATTATATTCCTGTTTCTGCTTTATGAAAGTTGACCCTTGCACATAGTCTAAAAGTCCTCGTTGACGCACTGGGTCATGATGAGAGGATGTAAAATAAAAAGTGGAACCCAGTTTAACAGGTTCCACTCAATTTAACTGCTTCTGTGGATAGAACTATACCTTATGAATTAGAGTAAAGCTTCTTCCAATGGAGTATACATAATGTTTAAGGATTCTGCAACTGCTTTATAGGTCAGCTTCCCATTAATGACATTAACCCCTTTGCGCAGAGAGCGATTTTCTTGAATAGCTTTGAAATAACCTTTATTGACTATTTCAAGTGCGTAACCAAGGGTTACGTTAGTTAAGGCATAGGTTGAGGTTCGGGCGACTGCTCCGGCAATATTGGGAACCGCATAATGTATGACTCCATGCTTTACATAAGTAGGCTCATCGTGAGTTGTAACACGATCAACGGTTTCAATACTGCCTCCTTGGTCAATGGCAACATCTATGATGACACTTCCGAGAGACATTGCTTGCACCATTTCTTCGGTTACTAAGTGAGGGGCACGAGCACCCGGGATGAGAACAGCTCCAACCAGCAGGTCGGCTTTAGCAACACTATTGGCAATATTAAAGGGGTTGGATGCTAAGGTCCTTACTCTACCATTAAACATCTCATCAATATCACGAAGGCGCTGAGTATTCTTTTCTACGATCGTAACTCCTGCACCAAGGCCAATCGCCATCCTAGCTGCATTCGTTCCGACAATTCCCCCTCCAATGATGGTAACATTCGCAGGAGTTACTCCAGGAACGCCGCCTAGTAAAACTCCTTTTCCGCCACTGGGTTTCTCCAGTAATTGCGCTCCGATTTGAATGGACATGCGCCCAGCTACTTCACTCATTGGAATAAGCAAAGGGAGTGAGCCGTTGTCTAATTGGATAGTTTCATAGGCTATAGCCACTACTTGTTTCTCCATAAGCACCTTTGTCAATTCAGGTTCTTTTGCCAGGTGCAAATAGGTAAATAATATCTGTCCTTTTTTGAAAAACCCATATTCCTCCGGGATTGGTTCTTTGACCTTAATGATCATATCTGCTTTCCAAACTTCTTCGGCTGAATCAAGGATCTGAGCACCAGCATCTATGTACTGTTGATCTGTGATGCCACTGCCTTCTCCAGCAGACTTTTCCACAAAAACCTGATTTCCGGTCAAAGTAAAAGCGTGGACACCTGCAGGGGTAATAGCTACACGACTCTCGTTGTTTTTATTCTCTCTAGGTACTCCAATCAGCATGATTAAACCTCCATCTCAAACTTAGGACTTTATAGTTGTATTATAATGCAACTCTTATACCGATAGCAAGCCTTGAAACTCTCCACTTATTTTACAAACACTCTTAAAGTTTAAATAGACGCAAACCGAGGATCGAAAAATAGCCTTGCGCAACTCCTACAGCGACGGAGCCAATCGAGACAAAGGCAGCAGCAGCTGTATAATAAAGGAACTCCCTACCCAAGGATTCTCCTCGGGCTTTCCCACGAAGTAAAAGAAAAGAAAAAATAGTTGCCAATCCGGCACCGAGAAGCAGTAAGGGAACTCCAAATAACGTCGGAACCAACAAGGTCGTCAATACAAGGGCAATCCCTAACGTTCCTTTGGCACTAATAATAAAACTTATAGTAAAACCTAAAATAAATCCCCGGGTAAAAACAATCAGATAGATTAAGGGCGCTCCGATAATTGTCAGTCCTAAAATCCAAATTCCGGCCATCATTATAAACATATCTCTAGCCAGCTGTCCGAGAAAATCAGGTTCAAAGGTCGTGGGCTGACTTTTTAAGAGTGTATCTAAAAACTTGCCCAGTTGAGACGTTTCAGACCATCCCAAAGCGTTGACGCCAACACCTCCAAAAACCGCACCAGCCAGATAAACACATGAGAGCGTGAGATAAATAACCCAATATTGACGAATGTGTTCGCCAAGTTGTTTCCACATTCTGAACACCCCTTCCATAGCACCCTATGGAATTTTATTCCACAGAAGCAGAAAGTATGTCCACAACTCTGCCAAATTGGCCTCCTCCACCGGATTCAAATTTAAGGTTCCCTGTAAATCTGCAAAAATCATCAAACTCGCCCTTGAGCAAGCAATATGCCAAGAATAGTTTTAGCATCGTTAAACTTGTTCTGCTGCACACGGAACACAGCCTCATCCCAGGGAAGTCGTACAACTCCAATAAATTCATCCTCGTCAGGGGTAAGGGGGTCCCAGACCAAATCCCGAGCCAGAAAAAGATGCATCACTTCATCCGTAAATCCAGGGGTCGTAAAAAAGGTGCTGATATGCTCCATCCTTCCCCGAAATCCCGTTTCTTCACGAAGTTCTCTTATTGCACAATCAAAAGGGGATTCTCTAGGGTCAAGTTTGCCGGCTGGTATTTCCAGAGTTTCTTGCTCAACAGCGTAACGGTATTGTCGAACTAAGAGCAGCTCCCGCTCCTGGACTGCAATAATCCCTACTGCACCTGGATGTCTGACGACTTCACGAAATGATGTATGTCCATTGGGTAAAAGAACCATATCCTTTTCCAAACGAAGCATGCGCCCCTCAAAAACAACCTCACTGTTAATACGTTCTTCCCGCCGGTTATGTTCTGCCAATGTAATTCCCTCTTTTCATATCCTATCTCTATTGATATCTTACCCCATACTCTAACCGAAATTTCAGGAAAAGTGAACCTCGGATATTTTCTAAGGAATGCATTATTTAGAGTAGACCCCCATACCGCTGTCGCAGCATCAGCAGATATGAAAACGAGTGTTCCTTGGGTCGGGCAGCTTCGCCACATCCACTCACCGCAGCACTCCGAGGCTCGCCCCCTCACCGGCGCGGGACTCCGCCAAACCTCCGGGTAGTACCTGATGTTAACCTGTGGCTCCGTTCCCCCGCGCCGTCTTGTGGGCTTTTATCGCCTCTCCATGCAATGGGTTCACTCCTGTGGACGAAGCTGCCCTTTCTTTCGGGTCCACGGGTTCTAAGACTGTTTTGGGGCTTACGGGTTCCTTTTTTCAGAGTAGCAAAACAGAACACCCACTTGATGGAAGCGGGTGTTTATTAACGATCTTAGATTCCTTTCGCCAACTGAATCCCTTTCTCAAGGGCCTGCCGATTGAGGGGGATGAGATTATATCTGTACTCTGGCAAGACTTGCTTTAAAGCCCCTATCACTGATTCCAGGGTCACTGAGCGGGTCAGCTCGATAAAAGCGCCAAGAATAATCATGTTGGAAACCCGATTATTGCCTATCTCACGAGCCATTTCAGAAGCATCGATTTTCAGTACTTGAAGATCTTGGCGCTGAGATTCTATCTGGATTAATGAGGAGTTAATAAGCAGCCGTCCTCCTCGTTTGACATCCTTTTCAAACTTTTCAAGGGAGGGACGATTCAGGACTATCAGGGTATCCGGTTCGGTGATGATCGGAGAACTTACCTCTTCATCTGATATCGTAACCGAACAATTGGCAGTTCCGCCACGCATTTCAGGGCCGTAGGAAGGTATCCAACTGACATGTTTCTTTTCTACAAGGCCAGCATAAGCTAAAAGCTGTCCCATGGACATAACCCCTTGTCCCCCAAAACCTGCCAAGATAATTTTTTGCAGCATTAGGCCTTCACCTCTTCCAGCGTTTTTTTAACGCCTAGCGGATAAACAGGAATCATATTTTCGACTAACCACTTTAAAGACGCCTTAGGTGTATACCCCCAATTTGTAGGACAGGTCGATAAGATTTCAACTAAAGTAAACCCGATGCCTGCCCTTTGAAATTCAAAGGCTGTCTTAATCGCTTTTTTGGCTTTGGAAATTTCTTGGGGATTGTGCACAGATACACGGGCGATATAAGCAACCCCTTCTAAAGTGGCGAGCATCTCCGCAACTCTAAGGGGATACCCTAGGGGAGCGGCTTCTCTTCCTTTGGGAGAAGTCGTGCTTACTTGGCTTAGAAGTGTGGTAGGAGCCATTTGTCCGCCAGTCATGCCATAGATAGCATTATTTACGAAAATTGTTGTGATTTTCTCACCACGGGCAGCGGCATGAACAATTTCTGCTGTACCTATGGCAGCAAGATCGCCATCACCCTGATACGTAAAAACAATCTTTTGAGGATGGACTCGTTTGATTCCCGTGGCTACAGCCGGTGCCCTGCCATGGGCAGCTTGCTGCATATCAACATTAAAGTAGTTATAGGCGAGGACTGAACAGCCAACCGGAGATACGCCAATGGTTTCTTCTCTAACTCCCAACTCGTCTATAACTTCGGCGACGATCCGGTGAATGATTCCGTGAGTACATCCTGGGCAATAGTGTGTTTTTGCCGAGGTTAATGATTCAGGTCGATCAAAAACTGTTATCATGAGCCTCAATCCCCCTGTCTAATATTGATTAAACGTTTAACTTCTTCAAGAACTGCGCGGCTGTTCGGAATTACACCTCCGACACGCCTGAATAGGTGGACCGGAACCTTAAACTCAAGGTTATAGCGAACATCTTCTACCAGTTGGCCCATGCTCATCTCTACCGTGAGGACATGAGAAGCATTTTTACAAGCCTTTTGTAGTGCATCTTTCGGAAAGGGAAATAAGGAAATCGGTCGAAATAAACCCACCTTGATTCCTAGCTCTCTTGCTTGATCTACAACAGCTTTGGCAATCCTGGCCGAAGTTCCGTATCCGACTAAAACCAGTTCTGCATCATCCGTTTTATAGTTCTCCCAGAGAACTTCTTTGACCATACGATCATATTTAAGCTGAAGATGAAGGTTATGCTTTTCTAGTTCTACAGGATCAAGAAATAGAGAGTTGATCAAATTAGGTCTACGTCCCTTTGCCCCTGTAGTTGACCACGGTTTCTCAAGCTCAAAAGTTTCTGTTTCTTCGGGGAATTCAACTGCTTCCATCATTTGACCGAGAATGCCATCCCCTAAGATCATGACGGGATTACGGTATTCGTCGGCTAGTTTAAATGCTTTCCCCATAAGATCGACTATTTCCTGAATGGTGGCCGGGGCGAAGACGAGCAATTTATAATCCCCATGCCCCCCTCCTTTAACGGCCTGGAAATAGTCCGATTGAGCAGGCTGAATACCGCCAAGCCCCGGTCCCCCACGTTGAATGTTTACAATAACACACGGGAGCTCCGCGCCTGCAAGATAGGAGATTCCTTCCTGCTTAAGGCTTATACCTGGTCCTGATGAAGATGTCATTACTCGTGCTCCAGACCCTGCCGCCCCATAAACCATATTAATCGCTGCTATTTCAGACTCTGCCTGGACAAAGACCCCTCCGACTTTGGGAAGGTGTTTCGCAAAATAATGGGGAATTTCATTTTGAGGGGTAATGGGATATCCAAAGAAATAGCGGCAACCGGCGCGAATCGCTGCCTCTGCTAACGCCTCATTTCCTTTCATAAGTACCTTAGTCATCTTTCCCCCCCTCCTTTCGTACAGTAATTGCAACATCCGGGCACATTCTGGCACAAAATCCACAAGAAATACATTTTTCTTGCTCTAACACAATGGCAGGATGATAGCCCATCGCATTCAGATGCTCGGCCATGATAACAATGTGTTTCGGACAGACCTCCGTACAGAGCTCACAACCTTTACAGCGGTCTTCATCAAACTCAACTTTAAGCATCTAAGCTCCTCCTCCTTATCTGCACTTATGCTTCAGACAAAGACACTGTCTTTGCACGTATTAGCCTTCTTTCAGTATATATCTTTAGGTTATACTTTCTGAGTAGTACAAAGCCTGATTATCAAGTCTTCACATATAAGATCGAAGATATTAAGAATTAGCCCAAATAATTGGAACGAATGCGTCCGATCCGTTCAATGCGCTCTTCAGCCATGCGATCTGCAGCAATATAAGTTGGTATTTTTAGCTCTTTGGCAATTTGAAGAACTTTAGCAACATTGTCATATACCTTTTCCACTTTTTTAATGGCACGCTCATAATTATACCCTTCCAACTCATCTGCAACATTGATAACGCCGCCACAATTAATCACATAATCAGGCACATAAAGGATTCCTTGTTCATTCAGTTTGTCACCATGGTATTCTTCTTTTAGCACATTATTAGCTGCGCCCGCGATAACTTGAACTTTAAATTGGGGAATTGTTTCATCATTAACCACTGCCCCCATTGCACAGGGCGCAAAGATATCTGCTTCAACACCAAATATTTCATCCGGCCCCACAGCCATCGCCCCCATTTCGAGAACTACACGTTTTATGAGATCTTCTCGGATATCTGTGACGATAAGCTTAGCACCTTCATCGTGCAAGTGTTTTGCCAAATAGTAACCGACATGCCCCAGGCCTTGAATAGCAATGGTTTTTCCATTCAAAGAGCCACTGCCATAGGTTGCCTTCGCTGCAGCTTTCATACCGTACCATACTCCTCGAGCAGTCATAGGGGAAGGATCTCCGGAAGCTCCATACGAGGAGGACACTCCAGTCACAAAATCTGTCTCTAAATGCACCCAATCCATATCTTGAACAGTGGTACCTACATCTTCAGCGGTGATATAGCGTCCGTTAAGGGATTGAACATAACGACCAAAAGCACGGAACAATTCTTCGCTTTTTTGTGTTTGGGAGTCCCCAATAATCACTGCTTTTCCACCACCAAGATTTAAACCCGCCGCAGCATTTTTATACGTCATTCCTCTGGCAAGCCTTAATACGTCAAATATTGCATCTTCCTCACAGGCATAATTCCACATACGAGTTCCACCCAAGGCCGGTCCTAACGTGGTGTCATGAATGCAAATGATGGCTTTCAAACCGGATGTCTGATCCTGACAGATAAGCAGCTGTTCATAATCATACTTCTCTAAGTATCCAAATAGTTTCATACTTATTTACTCCTTTAGTTTATTGATAACTGTTATTTTATAAATGCAACAAGAGTGCCAGAATTCCAGTGAACTGATGTTTCCAAAAACTAATGCAAATATTTTTAGAATTATCTGAATTTAAGCGCTTTAACGTTACGATATCCAGTAAAACAAAGGCTTAAACTTTGATTCTTCAATTTTGAATTTTTGTCTATCGTGCAAAAAAATTCATGGTGTGCAATCATATGCATGCAAAAAATTGCGTGCATATGATTGTACACCATGATGCTTTAAAGATTATCCATTATATCATTTAGATCAGGGCATGCCGCTCAAGTTTGTAATAGAAATTGCGTATTGACATTTTTAGATCCTGTGCTGACTTGGTTTTATTACCGCCATTTCTTTGGAGTGTAGCTAAAAGTATGGCACGTTCCCATTTTCTTTGCAGCTCTTCAAAACCACCTTCCTCCATCGTTAAAGAAGAATGCACCGAGCTGATATGAACCGTCTCTGAATAATTGACATTCGGAAAGTCTAAAACCGGAAGATGCTGTAATTCCACAACCGTTTCACCTATTCGCATGTTAATAATAGCTCGCCCTAAAATGTTCTCTAATTCTCTAACATTTCCCGGCCAATGATACTCCATCAAAACTTGTAACGCTTCATCACTTACTCTTTCTACACAACGCCCATAGTCTTGATTAAAACTCCCTATAAGATGGTGAACAAGTAAGGGGATATCATCTGTTCGCTGTCTCAAAGGCGGAATAATGATGGGAATCACGTTCAGCCGATAATACAAATCTTCCCGAAATCTACCGGCCCGCAATTCCTCTTCTAAATTTGCATTAGTAGCTGTAATCACCCGCACATCGATTTTTAACGAACGATTATCGCCAACTTTTACAATTTCGCGTTCTTGCAGTACACGTAAAAGCTTCGCTTGAAGGTTTAAGCTGATTTCTCCAATCTCATCAAGAAAAATAGTTCCTCCGTTGGCCTCTTCAAAAAGGCCTGCTTTCCCACCACGCTTGGCTCCAGTAAAAGCCCCTTCAACATAACCAAATAGCTCACTTTCTAAAAGGTTCTCAGCTAAAGCTGCACAATTGACTCGGATGAATTGCCCTTTTTGTCGCTCGCTTAAGCGGTGAATGGCATGAGCAAACAGTTCTTTGCCGGTCCCACTTTCTCCGCGTAAGAGAACCGTTGCCGGTGTTACTGCAGCACGCCCAGCTTGTTCTATCGCTGCTTTTATGGCATCGCTTTCACCGATAATGTCACTAAAGGTATATCTCGCTTCCAAATGACGAATTAATCGTTTCGCTCTTTCCAGCTCTTCCGAAAGTTTATGAATCTCCGAGATATCATGAAGAACTCCTACCGTTCCCCTTAAATGTCCGCAAACATTAATCGGAGCAACGTTAACGATTACCTCTTTACGTTTAGGTCCTACTTTCATAAAAACTCCTTTTACTGGATGGCGGGTTTTCAAGACCTGTATATGCATACTCTCTCCTTCGGCAATGTCTACTGTAGGAGACTTACCAATGACATCATTCGCAGTGAGTCCTGTCAATTGAGTATATGCAGGATTGATTAATAATCCAAGGCCCTTCTCATCTACCACAGAAATTGCATCCTGAGTGGAATCAATAATTGCAGAAAGCATGATTCGAACCTCCTGCAGCGTGTCAACTTCAGCTCTTAGCTTATCAAATTCCCCCATATGCTGTAAGAAAGCCGCTGCTCCTATGACACGACCCTGCTCGTCTTGATATGGAATTCTGCTAACGATAAACGTCTTGGTACCAATACGGCTAATTGTATTAAATTCAATTGTTTTATAATCATGAATATTAGCAAAAGAGTCATCAGGTATGATTTGCCATATATCCTTACCTAAGATTTCTTCCACAGATAACTCCAGTAACTGAGCAGCCAGAGGACTACAAATTACAATCTCGTTTAAAAGGTTGATCCCTAAAATCGCATGGTTCTTTTCTTCAGCAATCCTTTCCAGCTCGTGACGCATATACATCCTTATTCACTCCTAATTTCCACTTCATATTTCTAATTTATAAATCCATTCTCTTTCTTATATGCAAAAAACAGTGCTGCACATAAATAAAATAAACACCTTATTATTACTTAGAAAATCCAGTAATAAATAAGGTGTTTTATGAGAAGCTTTTTATTGTTAATACATTATTGACATACGCAGTTTATCTGCCACCATGGCAACAAACTCAGAATTTGTGGGCTTTCCACGATCAACATTGATGGTATAGCCAAAAAAGCGATTCATGAAATCCACATTTCCACGATCCCAAGCCAGCTCAATAGCATGTCGTATCGCTCGTTCAACCCGGCTTGGCGTGGTTTGATACTTAGAAGCAATCATGGGATAGAGTTCTTTAGTAACAGCTCCAAGGAGGGAAACATCTGTAACTACGTTCACAATTGCATCCCGCAGATACTGATACCCTTTTACATGAGCCGGTACGCCCATTTGATGAATCATTCTTGTAACTTCAACTTCCAAATTCTTTGACGCAGGTGGTATGCTGCCATTTGATATTGGCGGTGGTGTTGGATTAATATTCGTGACATTGTTTTTAGCGGGCGTGTTATTGCCATTTGAAGCCATATTTAATGTACTAGAAAAATCATCTTGCAACTGGCGAATTCGTTTGCCTAAGATATCCAAATCGAAAGGTTTTAAAATATAATAATTTGCTCCGAGACTTACGGCACGCTGAGTCATAGATTCTTGCCCAAAAGCAGTTAAAATGATGATCTTTGGCCGTATGGATGAGTTCTGAAGTTTCTCAAGTACACCTAACCCGTCAAGATGGGGCATAATGATATCTAGTAGTACCACATGAGGTTCTTCCCGAGAAATTAATTCTAGAGCCTCATTTCCGTGATATGCAACCCCTATAAGGCTCATATCTTCCTGTCGTTCAATATATTCCTTGACTACCTCGACAAATTCTCGGTTGTCATCCGCCAATAAGACACGTATAGGCCTTTGCATTTCCCAGGATCCCCCTCATTTTGCCTTGTTCAGTTTATATTTTCGACAATTGTTTGAATACTCCTGCATTGTTTCAGAGAAAATAAACATTTATTTTTTTAAGAAAAAACTAGAACAGTCCCAAAGGACTGCTCTAGCCAATGAAATCACGCAGCTTCTTTTTTTCCTACATTCCCGCTGTCATTTAACATATTTTGAATGAAAACACCATAACCGCGATGAGCATCATTGACAAAAACATGGGTTACGGCTCCAATGATCTTCCCGTTTTGAACGATGGGACTGCCGCTCATTCCTTGGATGATTCCCCCTGTTGCTTCAAGGAGCCTTTGGTCCGTTACTCTTACAATCATGTTTTTGCTGTCTGTCCGGTTATGCATGACTCGATCAATGTTGACATCAAACTCCTCAATCTTTTCTCCTTGTATTACCGTATAAATCTTAGCAGGGCCAACTTTGACCTCAGATTCCCAACCAACCGATATGGCTTCTTTAAAGAAAGGGTTTTCAATTCGTCCACTCATTCTCCCGAAAATCCCTGTCATTGTATTTTTTTCGATGGTTCCGCTAAAAGCAGAGTTTGGAATAAAAGACCCAATTTTCTCTCCAGGATGACCTCGTTTTCCTTTTTCGATGGCATATATGGTGGAACCAATAATTTTGCCGTTATAAACTTCAATTTTTTGATTTGTATCTGCATCTGTAATGACATGACCCAGAGCACCATAAAGGTTGGTAACAGGATCATAAAAAGAAAGTGTCCCTACGCCTGCAGCCTCGTCCCTAACAAATAAGCCCATACGATATCTTCCCGTTTCTGCACAAAAAATTGGCTTAACCATTTTCTCGAGAATCTGATCCTCATGCTTAAATAAAACTTTGACAGTGCCTTTTTGTTTTCCCGCCAAATTGATAGCATTTGATACTTCTTGATCGGTTCGCACTTCCTGACCTTCGATTTTCAAAAGAATATCCCCCACATGAATTCCGGCATCCTTGGCAGGATATAAATTTTTCCCGGTTTTATCCGTGACAGGAGCTTGTCCTACAACCATGACACCTTTGGTTTGTAAAGTGACACCAATGGATTGTCCTCCAGGTATTAATTTCAGAGGACTCATGACCTGGACTTCGTCGGTTTTTAAAGGAAAAATCCCAAAAAGTTTGTAAGCTACCTCAAATGTTTCAGCTTTCTGAGATAATCCTGTTGAAACAGAAACTGTTTGATGGTTCGTAGGGTTTTTCTCTACTTTAATAATGCTTGACCAAAAACCGATAAACTTGGGTTCTAATTGAGTCTGAGGCAATTCGACTAAAAACTGAAGGAAGGTGCAAAACAAGAGACTGATTAATAATAACCCGCTTCTTTTTTTCACTCTCTTATCATCCTCCACTCTATTCTCCCCATTCTATCTCCCCTTTTTCCTCTTGTTATAGAGCGGTCAATAATAATAAGTGTAGTGAAAGGTTTTTGTGAAATTCTAATGTTAAATTATCCAAATCGTTTATTTTTCATCCTGACAAAAGTGTTCCATATTCTCTAAAACTATGGCAAAACAGACAAAATAAAAAGATTGCATAAATAAATTTACGCAATCTTAAAATAATCTACACAAAAATTATTTTGAGAATCCTTTTAAACATTAAATATCAAAATTAGTGTCATTATTAAGATCTGTAGAACGCTCCCGAACGCTGCCACAATTCCTGGGCATGTTTACGAGTAATCTCGATTTCTCCGCCTCCCAGCATGCGGGCAAGTTCTTCAATACGCTCTGATTCCGATAACATATTTACTTTTGTTCGGGTTCTATCATCTATGAGTTCTTTGACGATCCCATAATGAGACTCAGCAAAGGCTGCAACTTGTGCAGCATGGGTAATACAAAATACTTGCTTGTTCATAGCTATCTTGGCAAGCTTTTCTCCCATTCTGTGAATCGTTCTGCCTCCAACTCCGCTGTCTACCTCATCAAAAATAAAAGTATCCACTAACTCTACTTTAGCTAGCATACTTTTTAATGCCAACATCAACCGTGACATTTCTCCTCCTGAAGCAACTTTGGCTAATGGTTTAGGCGGCTCGCCAAAATTAGCTGTAAAATAAAACTCAGCAGTTTCTGCCCCACCCAAAGTTGGTTCATCATGAGGGACAAAACGGACTTCAAACCGGCTTTTTTCTAAGCCTAAATCGGCCAGTTCCTGAGCAAGTCCATGCTCAATACCTTTTGCCACTTCTCTCCGTTTCTTACTCAATTCCTTGGCGACGGTTTCATAAGCTTTTCTGGTTGTCTTCTTTTCATGATCTATTGCTGCAAACTGTTCTTGGATATTGGTGATTTGATCCAATTCTTGAAGCATGCCGGCTCTTTTTGCCAATATTTCTTCAACGGTTGACCCATATTTGCGCAGCCTTTTAAGTTGAATAAGGCGCTCTTCAATTTGGTCCAGTCTGCCGGGTTCAAACTCACAACTATCACGATATGTCCTTATTTGGTCAGCTAAGTCTTCTACAGAATAATAAACAGATTCCATTTGCTCGGAGATATTTAGCGAGTCATCCAAGCGCTGGAGTTCTTGGAGAGCTTTAAGGGCTTGGCCGAGCAAATCAAAAGCAGCTGAATTTCCTGATGAACCTTCATAAAGTGCTGCGTACGCTTCAGAAATTAAACTAGAAATATGCTCTGAATTAACCAAGCGTTTTCTCTCTTGAGTAAGTCCTTCTTCTTCCCCTGATACTGGGCTGACCCTTTCAATCTCTTCTATCTGATAGCGAAGAATTTCTTCACGTTTTTGTCGTTCTTCTTCAGAAACAGAAAGCTCCCGTTCTTTGCGGATAACCTTCTGGTAGGCTTTAGCTGCTTTATTAACTGCATCAACATCTTCTTGAAGACCTCCTAAACCATCTAATAAGTTTTGATGAGTTTCGGGGTTAAAAAGGGATAGATGTTCAATTTGACCATGAATGTCCACAAGTCCAACACAAAGTGAACGATAGAGGGTTAACGGAATTGAACGACCTTGAACGCGACAAACATTTTTTCCCGCTGAATTTATTTCTCGAAAAAGAAATAATTGACCGTCTTCGGCAGGATAGCCTGCTTCTTCAATACGCAGCAAGGTTTCAGGAGCCAGGTTTTCAAAGACTCCCTCAATTCGTGCTCTTGTCTCTCCATGCCGAATAAGCTCCATACTGGCCCGCCCACCTAAAAGGACTCCCAATGCATCAATTAACATGGATTTTCCTGCTCCAGTTTCTCCGGTAAAAGCAGTTAACCCACTGCCGAAATTCAGTCGTACGGTCTCCATTAGTCCGAAATTCTCTACGTGCAGCTCTGCTAGCATAAAAAACCTCCTATCCAAGCAAGGTGCTAATCCGTTCTAATACCGTCCCGACAGCCTCTTTTGGTTTAATGACCAAAAGAATCGTGTCATCCCCGGCGACAGTACCGATAACCTCTTCCCAATTGCAGTTATCCATGACAGCAGCCAAGGCATGGGCATTTCCTGGTAAAGTACGAATGACAATTAAGTTTTCTGCATCATTGATAGAGACCATTGCTTCTCTCAACAAACGCCGTAGACGGTCTTGCAGGTTTGTGGGATGGGCTTCTGTGGGAACCGCATAGCGATATTCATCCCCTTGACTTGGAACTTTAATCAGGCCCATTTCCTTAATGTCTCTCGAAACCGTTGCCTGAGTAACATCAAACCCAGCTAAGCGCAGTCTTTCAGCAAGATCTTCTTGAGTATGAATTATTTCTTTTGTAATAATTTCTTGGACCTTCATCTGGCGACGTGCTTTCATACACAAAGCCTCCTTATTAACGTGGTCTATTCGTGCCAACGATCTCTTAACTTTTCTCGAACCACCTGTGGAAAACTGCGTGTACCTAGGCGAATCAGCAAGGCTTTGATAGGAGCCGTTGTAATTAGGACAGTCTGTCCAGAAAATATTTCAATACTTTGACGTCCATCAAAGGTCACCAGGCATTTCTCACCATTAGCTAAGAGAATTTCAATTTTTTCCTCATCTGAGACTAGCATGGGGCGAGCTGACAGGGAATGAGCGGCTAAGGGAGTCAGTAAAATTGCTTGGACATTAGGACTTATAATCGGCCCGCCTGCAGACAGAGAATAAGCCGTTGAACCCGTTGGGGTAGAAACTATCAAACCATCTGCCGGATAGCTGACTGTAGGCTCACCGGAAAGATTAGCTTGAAGGGTAATGATTCCTTCTCTGCTCTCTCTGGAAAAGACAACATCATTCAAAACCAAATGAGATATATTTTCTTGACCTGCCCGTTTAATAAGGGCGTTTAACATTAAACGCTCTTGAATCTCAAAGTCATTGTTCAAAATCTGATCCAACGCACTAAAAACTTCTTCTCGTTCAATTTCACAAAGGAAACCTAAGCGGCCAAAGTTTACTCCCAATACAGGAATTCCATAACTAGAGGCTTCTCTTGCTGCCTGAAGAAGGGTACCGTCTCCGCCTAAAGAAATCAGAAAGCTTGCCTTATGTTGAATAATATCAGCCCAATCCTTTAACACCATCCACCCACGATGTTGAAACCAATCTTCAATCTGGTCAGCCAAGGTCAATGCTTCCGGTTTACTCATGTTCCGCCATAAACCAACGATTCTTTCCATTAATTATTCCGTCTCTTTCTGAGCATTGTTAATTACACGTTCCAGCTCTGAATGCCAATCTATTCCCACTTGATTTTGCAATCCCAGCCAAGCAAGGTATTCAATATTTCCTTCTGGGCCACGAATTGGAGAATAGTCTAACCCAAAGACCTGAAATCCCATATCCTCTGCTTGAGTAAGGACAGTTTCCAGAACCAGTTTATGAACGTTACCGTCTTTAACCACGCCTTTCTTTCCCACATGCTCTCGCCCTGCTTCGAATTGAGGCTTAATTAAGGTTAATACTTGTCCATCAGCTTTAAGTATCTCCAACATCGCGGCAAAGATCTTCGTTATTGAGATAAATGCAACATCGGATACTACCCAATCCACCTTCTCAGGCAGGGTGTCTTTGGTAAGGTAACGAGCATTGACCCGTTCCATGGAAATTACTCGGGGATCTGTCCTAAGTTTCCAATCCAATTGTCCATACCCTACATCCACGGCATAGACTCGTTTAGCACCGTTTTGCAAGGCACAATCTGTAAACCCTCCTGTTGAAGCTCCTATATCTGCAACGACTTGATCTTTAAAGGAAATTGGAAAGGCTGCCAGAGCTTTCGCTAGTTTTAGGCCGCCGCGTGAGACAAAAGGCAGCATCTCACCTTTCAACTCAATCACGGCATTTTCCGGCAATTCCACTCCAGGTTTATCCACGCGCTGCCCACCTACAAAAACAATGCCTGACATGACCATTGCCTTTGCTTTTTCTCTACTCGTGGCCAGACCATTTTTAACAATCAGCAGATCAATTCGTTCTTTTCCTTTTGCCACTCTATCCCGTCCTTTGTCTGTAAGAAGAATCCGCTTAGGACTCTGCAGCGCTGCCTAATAATTGTAAACGCTCGGCTGCCTGCACGATTCCTTTCACTGATAACCCGTATATTGAAAGTAATTTAGATATCGGTCCTTGATCAACGAATCCAGGATATCCTAAGCGTTCAACGACAACATCATCGATTCCTTCTTCTTCTAGAAATTCCAAAATTGCACTCCCCATGCCTCCTTTAAGGGCATGGTCTTCTATGGTAATAAACTTTTTTGTCTGCCGAGCATAGTG
The DNA here is from genome assembly GCF_000235605.1 of Desulfosporosinus orientis DSM 765. GTDB lineage: Bacteria > Bacillota > Desulfitobacteriia > Desulfitobacteriales > Desulfitobacteriaceae > Desulfosporosinus > Desulfosporosinus orientis. The sequence goes on along the minus strand of NC_016584.1, from coordinate 1,064,508 downwards.
TGACAGAAGTTCACGATCAAGGGGAGTAACAAAGCGCAAATTGACCACTGCAGCATCTACCCCAAGATGACTCAATTCTTGTGCTGCTTGCAGGCAAGTGTATACCATAGGTCCAACTCCAATTATAGTAACATCCCTGCCATCTCGTAATACTTCAGCTTTGCCAAAGGGAATTTCCACTAAATTCTTATCCATGGCAACGCCCTGCCCGACTGAGCGGGGATAACGCAGCGCTATAGGTCCGTTATATTTTAACGCCGTATAAAGCATATGGCGCAACTCATTTTCATCTTTAGGTGCCATAATGATCAAATTAGGAATGATCCTGAAAAAAGAAATGTCAAAAATACCGTGATGAGTGGGACCATCATCCCCAACAATTCCTGCTCGGTCAATAGCTAATACTACATTAGCTTGCTGCAAACAAACATCATGCAGCACTTGATCATATGCTCTCTGATAGAAGGTTGAATAAATCGGCACTACAGGTTTCAGTCCCCCGAAAGCCAAACCTGCAGCAAATGTAACAGCATGTTGTTCTGCAATTCCAACATCAAAAAAACGCTCCGGGTATTTCTTAGCAAACTCGTTTAGACCGGTACCGCTTGGCATAGCTGCCGTTATTGCTACAATTTTAGAATTTTCCTCAGCTAATTTACACAAAGTCTCCCCAAAAACTGCCGTATAGGTTGGAGGGGCAGATTTCTTCGCCACTTTTCCGGTTTCAGGATCAAAAGGCCCTATGCCATGAAAAACATCAGGATTTTCCTCAGCCGGTTTATACCCTTTTCCTTTACAAGTCACCACATGAATGAGAACAGGACATTTTTTATTTTTAGCTTGTTCAAAGACTTGCTCCACAAGAGCCAAGTCATGGCCATCAATTGGACCTAAATAAGTAAAGCCTAATTCTTCAAAAAGGAGTCCCGGTACAAGCAAATACTTTAGGCTGTCCTTTGCTTTTGCGGCTAGCTTTGCCACCTGATTTCCAATTCCCGGTATTCGTTTTAATAAATACTCCAACTCTTCTTTACGTTTGTCATACATAGGATCTGTTCTCAAACGATTAAGATAGGTCGACATAGCGCCAACATTAGGAGAAATAGACATCTCATTGTCATTTAATACGACAATAATATTTGTTTCACTATGCCCGGCGTGATTTAAAGCCTCAAAGGCCATTCCGCCGGTCATGGCTCCATCTCCAATGACTGCCACTACATGATGGTCCTCATGAAGGACATCCCGAGCCTTGGCGTAGCCAACTGCTGCAGATATGGAAGTACTGGAATGACCCGTTTCAAAACTGTCATGAGGGCTCTCACCCCGTTTAGGGAAGCCCGACAACCCCTTATATTGACGAATAGTCTTAAACTTGGGTAAACGTCCGGTTAAGAGCTTGTGTACATAGGTCTGATGACCCACATCCCAAACAATCTTATCTTTAGGGCTGTTAAAGGTCCTATGCAACGCCAAGGTCAGCTCGACAACCCCAAGGTTTGGCGCTAAATGCCCACCATTTTGGGAGACCACTTTTATCATTTCTTGCCGAATCTCATGCGCTAAAGTGGCAAGTTCCGTGGAATTTAACTTGCGCAGGTCTTTCGGTTCTTGAATTTTTTCGAGTAGTCCCATCCTATTAACCCTCCAATATTTAAGCACGGCCAGGTTACAACCATAGTTCTTCTTACCATCACTTCTATCCTGACCCCAGTCAATTTTTTTATCCCATTAGAATCTTAGTGTCGAGATTTAGTCCTGCATTAAACAAGAAGTCCTACAACGATTCCAACCATCACTCCCCCAAAAACTTCAAGGGGAGTATGTCCGATGAGTTCTTTTAAACGCTCTTGAGTAAGATCAGGACCATGATATAAACGCTCCACCAGTTGATTAAGAACCTCTGCTTGTTTCCCTGCGGCCCGCCGTACTCCAGCTGCATCATACAAAACAATCATACTAAAAACAGCCGCTGCTGCAAACATTGGGGAATCCCACCCATAGTATCTGCCGATCCCCAACGATAAAGCACTCACAATTGCCGAATGAGAACTTGGAAACCCCCCTGAGCTTACCATAAGGTGAATATCAAATTTCCGTATCAAACAAAGATTAATAATCAATTTTAAAAATTGAGCACAAAACCAGGCAACTAAAGCTGAATTGAGAATTGTATTATGGAAAATTCCTGGTATTATCGGCATAGTCATAACCTCATTTAATGCTTACGTTCTTCAATGTAGAAGGCTAACTCCTTGAGAAATAAACCTTTGTCAGCGAAGGGCTCTAAGGCAGCCTGTGCTTTGATAATCTGGTCATGCAATTGTTTGGAGGCGCCCTCTAAGCCCAGCAAAGAAACATAGGTTGACTTACCCTGCCGAAGGTCACTTCCGGCTGGTTTGCCAAGAGTTTCGCTGTCCCCCACAATATCTAAAATGTCATCTTTGATTTGAAAAGCTAAGCCTAAAGACTGGGCATATTCTGTCAGGGCATCGATTTCATCCTCACTGCCCCCACCCAGAATTCCGCCAAGACGAGCTGAAACTGTGAGTATGGCCCCTGTTTTTGCTTTATGAATTTCTTCGATTTCATTTAAAGTCAGGTCTCTGCCTTCCCCAGCCAGATCCAGCACCTGCCCCCCAACCATTCCGTCTTTTCCCGCTGCCATTGCCACCTCAGTTATAACTCGCAATAACCTTTCAGGCTGAGCATGATCTAGATTGCCAAGCAGTTCAAAGGCATAGGTTAGCAGAGCGTCACCAGCTAAAATAGCCTGAGCCTCACCAAATACCTTGTGATTAGATAGTCTGCCTCTGCGATAATCATCGTTATCCATAGCGGGCAAATCATCATGGATTAATGAGTATGTATGAATAAGTTCCAAAGCCACAGCTGCCTGTAAAATAGCTTCCGGCTTCCCACCGACGGTTTCAGCAGAAGCTAAAGCCAGCACCGGACGTATTCGTTTTCCGCCTCCGATTAAAGAATAACGCATACTTTCATTAATCAAGTTCTGTTTCCAAGGCAGCTGATCCAGGGTTTGTTCAACCATGTTGATATAACGCTGAAAGGTATCCTTAAACACGATTTATGTTCATCCTTCCACATCAAATCTTGCAGGCTTGATCTGCAGTTGTCCGTCCGGATCTTCAAGTAAAATTTCCATCTGTTTTTCTGCTTGATCTAATACCTTTGAACAATACTGAACAAGCCCGACCCCCTGCTTAAACAGGCTTAAGGCCTTTTCCAAAGGAAGATCTTTTTGTTCTAGGGTCTTTACGATTATTTCCAAATTTTCAAGTCCCGATTCTAAAGATTTCGGTTCTTGCTCAGTGGTTGTGTTCTGACTTATTTTTTCGCTTTCCTGATTAAAGAGATTATCATCCCAAATTTCTATGCTCATGCGCTAAATCCCCTTCTCCAATACTTGACAGCGCAAACTTCCTTCTCCTAGACGTACACGCACTTGTTCGCCAACCTCGGTATTATTAGCAGAGCGAAGTAAAGTACCGTCCTCTAAATATGTGAGTGAGTATCCCCTTCCTAAAATAGTCAAAGGGCTTAACAAATCCAGCTTTGCAGCCAATAAATTTAGTATACCATTTTTATCAATTACAAATCTAGTCATCCCCTCTTGAAGGCGGGTTTGTAGGCTATCCAGGCGCTGACGGCTCTGATCAATACGCCAAAAGGGATCTTTAAGAGGTCCCCTGTTCGCAAATCCTTCAAGATACTGTCGTTTCCAGTCAATCAAATCTGACATAGCACTCTGGAGTCGAACACTAAGCTGGTTTACTTGCAGCTGCAGATCTAAAAGGATGGGTACGGCAAGTTCAGCAGCCGCTGAGGGGGTAGGGGCTCGAAGATCTGCAACATAATCTGAAATAGTCACATCTGTTTCATGACCAACAGCTGAGATCACCGGAATCATGGATGCTGAGATTGCTCGAGCTACAATATCAGTATTGAAAGCCCATAGTTCTTCTAAGGAACCTCCGCCGCGCCCAACGATAATTACATCTACTTTTCCGTAGCGATTAAGCCGGGAGATGGCCTGTGCCACTTCATGTGGAGCGGCTTCACCTTGAACAGCTGCTGGCGCCAATATCCAGGACACCCTCGGGTTGCGGCGATGGATAATATTGATGATATCTCGGATGGCTGCTCCCGTCGGACTGGTTACAATGCCTATTCGCCTGGGTAGCCGAGGGATGCTCTTTTTGCGTAAGGGATCAAATAACCCCTCTTCGGCCAGTTTTCTTTTTAATTGTTCAAAGGCCAAATACAATTGCCCCAAACCGCTGGGTTCCATTTCTTCTCCATAGAGCTGAATGGTTCCATCACGCTCGTACATACGAATATTACCACGAATCAGGACTTTTAAACCATCCGAAGGATTAAACCGGACTCGTTCTGATCTACTTTTAAACATAACCCCTTTGAGGCTTGCTGACTCATCTTTAAGAGTAAAGTACCAGTGCCCGGAGGCACGGTGATGTTTAAAGTTGGAAAGTTCACCACTGATCCAACAGTTTTGCAACTCTCCATGTTCTTGCACAACTTGACCAATTTTGCCTACCAACTCCGAAACTGTCCATATTTTCGGCACAACTTTCACCTCAATGATATAATAACACAAAGGATAGGGGGTTAGGAAATATTTCCTAACCCCCTATCCTTCAGCATTCCGAGGCTCGCCCACTCGCGGCTGCGGGAGCTATCTTCAGCGGATAAGTATTCTTTGGAGATAGCCGCTTCGGCGAAAATGTCCACCGGACACTTTCGTGCCAAACCTCCGGGTAGTACCTGATGTTAACCTGTGGCTCCGTTCCCCCGCGCCGTCTTGTGGGCTTTACCGCCTCTTCATGCAATGGGTTCCGCTTCTGTGGACAAAGCTGCCCTTACTTTCGGGTCCACGGGGGTTCTTAAGACTGTTTTGGGGTTTAGGGTTGCTTTTTTCAGAGTAGACCTAGCATACCGCTATCGCGGCACCAGCAAAAAAGAGGCTGAGTTTTCTACCCAGCCCCTTTGGTAATTTAAACTTACATTCTGCTTTGCACGACTGCTACTGTATCAGCACAAATAGCTGCAGCTTCTTCGAAAAGTCGAGTTCGTTCTGCCTTAACTTTCTCCTGATAAGCCGTGTCTTTAATTCCAGGTAAATTGATATCCACGCTTAGCATCGCTGATTTCAAGGCACTCTCTGCCAAGTATGCGGATACACCAACATCACTAATAGCACCTTTGTTGCCGATGGGAGCCAGCTTTTGAGCTAACTGCAAAACTCTAAAGCAGTTTTGGGAAATCCCAAGGGGAGTGTTGGTAGCCGATACCAAGACTTCCTGCATTTTTTCAGCTCGTACAGCTTTTTCCTCATCAGTGCTCTTAGGCAGTTTAAGAACATCCATAAAATTAGAGAACTCAGCTATATCTTGACTTAATCCCTCTTTGAGCATGCCTAAAACAGCTTCTGCTTCAGCCAAGATTTCTTTGACTTGAGGTTCAACATCTTTATACTTTTCCTTACCTACTGTAAGATTGGCAACCATACAAGTCATGGAAGCCGCCAGTGCGCCAACATAAGCAGATACACTTCCGCCACCGGGTGTCGGCGAAGAGCTGGCCGAAACATTCAAAAATTCGTCAGTAGTCCACTCCCAAATCTTGTTCATATCCATTAACGAGTACCTCCTTGCAGGACGATTCCCTTCAGAACATTGCGCATAATTAAGGCAGTGGTTAGGGAACCAACACCACCTGGAACTGGAGAGATTCGATCAGCAACCTCTTGAACAGCTTCAAAATCAACATCTCCGCAGATTCCTTCAGGGATTTCGTTGATGCCGGCATCGACAACAATGGCACCGGCTTTGACCATATCTTTTTTAATCAGCTTAGCACGGCCAACAGCAGCGATCAAAATATCAGCCTGACGGGTATGAGCTCCTAAATCAGGTGTTTTGGAGTGACAAATTGTCACCGTAGCATTGTGCTTGAGAATGAGGAAAACAAGAGGTTTACCGACGGTTTCTCCACGGCCTACAATAACCACATGTTTGCCGGCAATTTCCACTCCGGAGCGCAGAAGCAGCTCAATACAGCTTTGCGGGGTGGCCGGGAAAAGTCCTTCTTCACCGCTTAAGATATAGCCACGGTTGATTGGATGAACTCCGTCCACATCTTTTTCCGGACGTACTGCAGCCATAACTTTTTCCTTGGAAATTCCTTTAGGAAGCGGCAGCTCGATCATAATGCCGTGGACATTTTGATCATTGTTAAGACTTTCGATTTTTGCCAGAATATCGGCTTCCGGTGTTGAACCAGGCATAGTGAAAAGTTCAAAAGCCATGCCGATTCCTTCACACACTTTCTGCTTGGATCGGGCATAGACAACGGATGCCGGGTCATCTCCAACCAATATAACCGCAAGTTTGGGCTGCACTCCCTTTTCTTTCCATTGTGCAATTTCCTCGCGAATTTCTTCTTTCATTATTTTCGATACTGCTTTACCATCCAATAATTGTGCCAAGACACACACTCCTTTCAAATTAATTAATAGTGATTGAAATTTATTTTCCTTTAAGATACTGATCAATACCGGCCGCAGCCTTCTTGCCAGCTCCCATCGCTAAAATAACCGTTGCAGCACCTGTAACAATATCACCGCCGGCAAAAACACCGGGTTTGGAAGTCATTAAAGTGTCTGGATCTGCGACAATATTTCCTCGCTTGTTGAGTTCTAATCCAGGAGTTGATGTGGTCACCAGCGGATTAGGACCTTGCCCGATAGCTACTACAACTGTGTCCATGGGAATTTCAAATTCAGAACCTTTAATAGGAATAGGAGAACGTCGTCCTGAAGCATCGGGTTCCCCTAACTCATAGCGCAGGCAGGTAAGGCTTTTTACCCAACCACGCTCATCACCTTCAATAGAGACAGGGTTGGTTAATAAACGGAATTGAATGCCTTCTTCTTCGGCATGTTCCAATTCTTCTTTACGAGCCGGCATCTCATCGCGAGAACGACGGTAAATAATGTAGACATTCTCAGCGCCTAAGCGCAAGGCCGTACGTGCAGAGTCCATAGCAACATTACCTGCGCCTAGAACCGCAACATTTTTCCCGACTTTTACGGGAGTTGCATACTCAGGGAAGCGATAACCCTTCATTAAGTTTGTCCGGGTCAAAAACTCATTAGCTGAATAAACCCCATTCAAGTTTTCCCCGGGAATATTCATGAAGTAAGGAAGTCCTGCACCAGTTCCGATAAATGCGGCATCATAGCCGTTTTCCATGAGTTCATCAACCGAGGTAACCTTACCAACCACTTGATTGGTAAGAATCTCTACACCCATGGCTTTGAGGGTATCGATTTCCGTTTGCACGATTTCTTTTGGCAGACGGAATTGAGGAATTCCATACATTAATACTCCGCCGGCTACATGCAAGGCTTCAAAAACAGTTACAGTATGCCCTGCTTTCGCCAAGTCACCGGCGCAAGCTAAACCAGCAGGACCTGCTCCAATAATAGCAACACGCTTACCGCTTGCTTCAGGTTTCGTAAATTCAGACTTGCCTGTCTTCATGCCGTAATCCGCGACAAAACGCTCTAAACGGCCGATTGCGACAGACTCACCTTTAATTCCCAGAATACATTTACTTTCACATTGGTTTTCTTGAGGGCAAACCCGGCCGCAGACTGCCGGCAAAGAGTTCTTGACTTTCAAGACATTAACGGCTTCTTGGAAATCCCCCTCAGCGATTTTATGAATAAACTCCGGAATAAGAACTTCAACAGGACACCCTGTCACACATTTAGGCTTCTTACATTGTAAACAACGCTTTGCTTCTTCGATGGCTGTTTCTTCCGAATAGCCCAAAGCAACTTCTTCAAAATTATGTGCTCTTACCTCTGGTTCTTGGCAAGGCATTTCATGACGAGGGATTTTTACTTTTTTTGTGCTTTCAACGTTATCTGCCATTAGTGATGCCCTCCTTCATGGTTGCATTCCAGACGCGCTTTGGCCCGGTTTTCTTCATCTTTGTAATAGGCTAGACGTTTCATAGCCAAATCAAAATCTACCAGATGCCCATCAAATTCCGGTCCATCGACACAGGCAAACTTCGTTTCGTTGCCAACGCTGATCCGGCAAGCTCCGCACATACCTGTTCCGTCAACCATGATGGGATTCATGCTGACAATGGTTTTAATCCCTAAGGGACGAGTATACTCAACAACCGCTTTCATCATGATCATAGGCCCGATAGCCCAAATCACCTTAACATCATGTCCCTGTTTGAGAACTTCTGCCAGTCCGTCGGTTACAAATCCTTTAACTCCCTGGCTGCCATCGTTAGTAGCAACGACAACTTCATTGCTGACGGCACGCATTTCATCTTCCAGAATCATCAGGTCGGCACTTCTGGCACCTAAAACTGAAATCACATGATTTCCAGCTTCCTTTAAAGCCCGGGCAATTGGGTGTACAGGAGCGATACCTAAACCACCGCCAATGCATACGACAGTACCATAGTTTTCAATTTCCGAAGCAACTCCCAAAGGACCGACAAAATCCTGGAAGGAGTCTCCTTCATTCATACCGGTAATAATGGCTGATGAATAGCCTACATCTTGAACAACAATCGTGATAGTACCTTTTTCACGATCAAAATCCATTACAGTCAGCGGAATGCGCTCACTTTGCTCGTCAACACGGACAATTACAAATTGCCCTGGCTCGACTTTAGCGGCCACGGCTGGTGCATTGACTTCCAGCAAAGCAATGCCGGCTGCCAACAATCTTTTTTTAATGACCTGGTACATTTGTCTCCTCCTCAATATGGTTAAAATTTCTCACAATAATTTATTAATTCGCTATCCCTGTTCATTTTTCCTTCAATTATAAAAGATCACAAAAATTAAAATTTACTATCATCTCAATCAACTACGGGTTTTGTGGGCGATTCACTGCCCCTTTCCTCAGTTTTCATAGCTTTCTCTACAATTCGATCCAGAATTCCGTTGACGAACTTAGCGGACTCTTCTCCTCCAAAGCGCTTTGCTAATTCAATAGCCTCGTTTAGACTTACTCGCCCCGGAATATCGGAGCGATAAAGAATCTCATAGGTAGCTAGTCGCATGACATTTCGATCAACATTTGCCATCCGGCTGATTGCCCAATCCTGAGCACATACCGAAATTGTTTCGTCAATTTCTTTTTGATGGGCTATGGTACCATCTACAAGCTCCAAGGCAAAGTCCCTGCTGGACTCTGGTATTACAAACTCTTCTGCCCAACGTTGAACTTCTTCTGCCGTGGCCAATGGTTCTTTCGTCAGGTCCCTTTGAAAAAGCACTTGTAATGCAGTTTCACGGGCTAGTCTTCGACTCAAGAAAATTCCTCCCTAACTAAGGTAATTTATAAAAATAAAAAATTAGTGTTTTAAAACTTATTAAACATTCTTTCCAGCCAGGAAGAAATATCCTGATGGTCATCTTGCCGCTTACCCAGGAGAAATCCCAACAAAACGAACAGCGACAATACTAAGGTCCGCCAAAAGCCCAAGGTCACAAATAAAAGCCCCAAGATAAAACCGATGGTTGTTCCCACTAGCTTACCCGGATGACTGTCCAAAGACCAAATTAAAAATTGTGACAGTTTCTCTCCGGCTTTAGACCAAAAGCCACTCATCGGACACGTACTGAGCGGCCTTTTTCCAAAAGACGCACCAGCACTTTCACCTCAGCTACTCTTATTCCAGTATAGAGTTCCACATCCTCTTTAACCTTAGTCAGTATTTCTCCGGATATCTGAGGTATGATAACTCCTTGCTCAAACTGACACATTACATTAATCTCCAAACCAGCTTCAACCTGTCGGAGACTGGACTTCACTTCTGCTACCCCGGACAGTCCTTTAGCACTGCGGGCAATAATATCCTGCAAAGCATCTTGAGATATTCGTACCTCTCCTCCCTTTAAAGCGGTGCGGAAGGAATACTCCGAGCCGGCACGGGGACGAAGAAAACACAATAATCCTAACACAAGCAAAACCCCAGACACTAGTGTACTTTCCCAAGAATTTATTTTTAACCAGCTTAGCCCCTGAGCTATGATGAAATAAGGAAGCCCCCATCCAGTGGCAATAGCCAAAATACAAAGAGCCGCCAGAATTAGAAGGAATCCTAAAACATAGGCAAACATTGTCGTCCCTTCTTTCAGAAACCCCCCCCGGTTTTATCCAGGGGGGGCCTTCTTTACACCGAACAGAATGCTTAATTGTTCAACTCTGACCGATATAAGATTTGAAAACTTAGCGGTGCCCAAAGACACTGTCTTCGCACGTATTAGCCCTCTTGAAGCCTTCAGACGCAGGCAACCGCCTTTGCATTATGATTTTCGTTACTTCAGACGTAAGTCTTCTTCTTTGGCTTCCGGCAGGGGTTTAAAATTAACTCCTTGTACATGTACATTGGCTTCAACAACTTTCAGCCCCGTCATACTTTCGATGCCCTCTTTGACAGCTTCTTGTACACTAAGAGCTACATCGGGAATGGAGACTCCATACTCGACAACGATAAACAAGTCGACGGCAACCTCATGTTCTCCGACTTCAACCTTAACACCTTTAGATAAGTTTTTGTTTCTCGCCAACATGTTGGCAAGATCTCCAACCAGACCCCCGCTCATGCCCACGACACCCTCAACCTCAGAAGCAGCCAATCCTGCGATAACTTCAACTACCTCATCAGCAATTCTAATGGACCCAAGGGAATTTTCTGTTCCCAAACTTTCCATGTCCTCACCCCCTATTAGAAGTTCGATGTTCGATTTTCGTGGTTTGAATATTGAACTTCTTACCTCGCATTACGTTCATATATCAAATTATAATCTAGATAAGTCGACTAAAGGATAGATGGAATTAAGCTCCATCTACCATCAAGTTTCCATTATCTACATGACGCTGATATTATACCAAATTAAGGCTGATCTAGCAAAGGCTATTTCCTGTAGATAATTCTCTCAATTCTGATAAATTTGCCGGCCAAGTACACAATATCTATTTGCAAAGCTAAGAGCCCGGCGCACAAACATTAAGAATCTTCACTTTTAAAGTGAAGATTCTTAAAATCCTTATTCTCCTAAGATACGGCGCTGAATGAAGTTTGTATAGACTTCTCCGCGCTGATAGAAAGCATTATCCAGCACCTTTAAATGGAAGGGAATGGTAGTATGAATCCCATCAATAACATATTCTTCAAGGGCTCTCTTCATACGGGTAATAGCCTCTTGTCTCGTAGCTCCCCAAACAATCAATTTACCCAACATTGAATCATAATATGGGGACACCGTGTATCCTTGGTAGACAGCACTATCGACCCGTACGCCCGGTCCCCCGGGAGCATGATAAATATTGATCAGCCCTGGTGAAGGCATAAAGTTTTTATCCGGGTCTTCCGCATTGATTCTGCACTCAATAGCCCAGCCCCTCATCTGAATATCTTCTTGTGTGTAGCCTAAAGGTTCCCCTGCCGCTAAACGGATTTGCTCCTTGACCAAATCAAGGCTGGTTACCATTTCTGTGACAGGATGCTCTACCTGGATGCGGGTGTTCATTTCAATAAAATAGAAATTTCCATGACGGTCCAGCAAGAACTCAATTGTACCGGCATTAGAATAGTTTGCTGATTTAGCTGCTTGAACTGCAACAGCTCCCATTCTGTCTCTCAACTCCGGATTAATGGCACTTGAAGGAGATTCCTCAAGAAGCTTTTGATGACGGCGCTGCAAGGAACAGTCACGCTCACCCAAATGAACCACATTCCCATAATTATCGCCTAATATTTGAATTTCAATATGTCTAGGTTCTTCCACGTACTTTTCCAGATAAACCTCAGCATTGCCAAACGAAGCCTGAGCCTCGTTCTGAGCAGCCAGAATGGATTTATGCAGCTCTTTGGCATTTTGAGCAACCCGCATGCCCTTACCTCCGCCGCCGGCGGACGCTTTTATTAATACCGGATAGCCAATCTCTTCGGCAACTTTCTCAGCCGTTTTTTCATCTGTTATAATATCTTTCGAACCGGGGACAACGGGAACACCGCCTGAAATCATGGTCTTCCGAGCCATAGCTTTATCTCCCATAGTTTCAATAACTTTTGGGGATGGCCCTATGAATGAGATATTACAAGATTCACAGATCTCCGAGAAACGGGCATTTTCCGATAAGAAACCATATCCGGGGTGAATAGCGTCAACCCCCGTTAATTCTGCAGCACTAATGATATTGGGAATATTGAGGTAACTCCTGGCACTTGCCACGGGGCCAATGCATACTGCTTCATCCGCTGCTTTTACATGCAACGCTTCCCTATCTCCCTCAGAAAAAACAGCGACTGTTTCAATATCAAGCTCTCGACAGGCTCGAATGATGCGTAAGGCAATCTCCCCACGATTCGCAATCAGGATTTTTTTGAACATGCTTTTAATTCTCCTTATTTTTCAATGACGAACAGCGGTTGTCCATATTCTACTGGCTGACCGTTTTCTACAAGAATTTGAAGGACTTTTCCGGCGACTTCTGATTCGATTTCGTTCATTAGCTTCATAGCTTCGACGATACAGACCGGTTGACCTACCTCAATCACCTGTCCTACTTTGACATAGGGATCTGCTTCTGGAGATTGTGCAGCATAGAACGTCCCAACCATAGGAGAGGTTATAGTCTCCGTGTTCTCATTAAAAACAGGTTCCTGTGTTTTGACCGGGACTTCAACACTGGGAGGAACAGGTGCTGCTGCGCTCACTGCCGGGACAGCGTCTTGGCGAGGAACAGACACTACCGGAATGCCGGCCGGAACACCCGTACCTTTACGAATTGCGATTTTCACGCCATCACTTTCAAGATTTAATTCACTAATTTCCGTTTCGTCTATAATTTGAATGAGTTCCTTGATTTCTTGTAAATTCAATTTTGAATCCTCCTTAGATAACAGTCCAGTAAGTGTTTCTTTTATATCTTTTTTTGCCTTTCGGTCTTGGGTTTCTTCTCTTGTGATAATGCCCTTCTCCCGCTCTTCAAAAAACTTCTTTGCTATTTGCGGAAAAAGTGCATAGCTGACGACATCTTCTTCCGATTGGGCTAAGTTAAGACTATCTTGTTTGGCTTTAGCCATACCAGGATCGAGAAGATCTGCCGGTCTGACCGACATTGGCTCATCATCACCAATGATTTTCTTTTGAATCTCTAAGTCAATAGAAGCTGGTGGCCGGCCATAAAGCCCACGAACATATCCCTTAACTTCTCCAGGCACTAACTTATATCTTGCCCCGCTCAAAACATTTAATACAGCTTGCGTTCCAACAATTTGACTCGTTGGAGTTACCAAAGGCGGATATCCTAATTCAGCACGCACTTTGGGAATTTCCTCTAAAACATCATGAATACGGTCCAATGCTCCTTGCTCTTCCAACTGGGATACCAGATTGGAGATCATGCCTCCCGGGACCTGGTGTTCGAATACCCTCATATCAGAGATGCGAGTAATACCGCGCTCAAAGCCACGGCTTTTACGCAATGATTCAAAATACTTGGCAATATGGAAGAGTTTTCGCAAACTAATTCCTGAATCAAAATCGGTCTCTTGGAATGCCCGGACAACAGTTTCAACTGGTGGCTGACTTGCACCAAAGGCTAAGGGAACGCTAGCCGTATCTACAACATCCACACCTGCTTCTGCAGCTTTTAAGTAAGTACCTACTGCCATTCCGCCGATATAATGGCTGTGTAAATGAACCATGATTCCTAGTTCTTTTTTCAACAAAGACACCAATTCATAAGCTTTCAAGGGAGTAAGCAGACCTGCCATATCTTTAATACATATGGAATCTGCACCAAGTTCAGCCAATGCTGTGGCTGTTTCCAAATAATGCTTTGTTGTGTGAACCGGACTAATGGTATAAACAACAGATGCTTGAACATGAGCTCCTGCTTTCTTAGCTGCCTCCATAGGAACTACCATATTTCGAACATCATTTAAGGCATCGAATATTCGAATGATGTCAATTCCATTTTTAACGCTCAGTTTCACAAATTCTCGCACAACATCATCCGGGTAATGCTGATACCCAACTAATGACTGGGCCCTTAACAACATCTGCAAAGGAGTTTTTTTCACCCGACTTTTAATCTGCCTCAAACGTACCCAAGGGTCTTCGCCTAAAAAGCGCAAACACACATCAAAGGTTGCTCCTCCCCATACTTCCAGAGAGAAAAACCCTGCCTCATCCAGCTCTGTTAGAATCGGCAGCATGTCTTCTGTACGCATCCGAGTTGCCCAAAGGCTTTGGTGAGCATCCCTCAAAGTCGTATCCGTAATTTTGACCGGTCTCAACTGCCGTCACCCCTCTTCGTAAACACTATTTTTCTAAATACTCTAAAATGGTTTTATTTTCATTTTTCAAAATGAAACGCTTATGTTTCATTATATGGGTCAAAACCACCTTTTTCAACGGAACCAAACAAAGTATACAATATAACATCCGACTTGTGTAGAATTAAAAAACTGTCGCCATCATTAAGGCAACAGCTTGATTATAATAGTTATTAACTCAACTGTTTGCTTACAACACCCAACAGTTCATCAGGCCGAAAGGGTTTAGCCACAAAACCGGATGCCCCCGCCTGCAAGGCTGTTTTAACAATGTTTTCATTGGCAACGGCACTGCACATAACGACTTTCGCTAAGGGATTAATCTTCAAAATTTCTGCCAGTGCAGCAAATCCATCCAGTCCCGGCATTGTAATATCCATAAGTGTCAGGTCCGGCTTATGGCTTTTAAACTTTTCCACAGCCTGACGGCCGTCTTCAGCCTCTATAATGTTTGTTAAACCCTGCCGAGCAAGAATCTGACTAATCATCAAGCGCATGAAACTCGCGTCATCAGCAATAAGAATTTTGCTCTTCTTCAGTGTCTCTCATCCTCTCACCCAGGACTTTAGTCCTAGCTATAACTTTAATTCGCTCTAACAAGCTGTTTTCCTGCTCAACTGGTATAGAAGTTTTTATAAATCGCCACTATTTTTTAGCAGATACTGCTATCTTATCTAAACGAACCTTTGTTACTCGAACCACAATATCTTGAATAATACTCACTTCATGAGGAGTAAGACTTTTGGCATAGACAATCACTGTAACATGTTCGGGAAAAACATCAACTACTGCATCCTTAAAGCCTTTGATCTTTAGAAGATTTTCGATTTCTTCTTCTTGTTGGATTTTTGAGTTCAACTCCAGCCATTGTTCTTGTGCTTGAGCCTTGTTCTTTTCTATTGATGAATTGAGAAGCTCTGCAAGCATGGCTTTAGACTCCTGACGGAACTGTTCACGCTTTAAACGATAATTTACAAAGTAGTTTTCCCCAGAATCATCCGGCTTAAGGGTCTCAACTTCAAATTGAATGGTGTGATCCACAAAGGAAGCATTAACAGGTAAACTTGCCTGCTCCGTCAGAAACGCATGGGGTTCATGGCTTATAAGTTTAATCCCTATTATCATGAATAGTGTGACCAATCCTAGGATACTTATTAACAATAATCGAGGCTTATGTCCCAAAAATAATAGGACAGGCCGATTGACGTGCTTAATCATAGGTTCCACCCATGGGCACCACCGTTATTCTGGCACTGGGAATATTCAACAAAGTCTGTACAGCTGTATGGATGGCTTCTCTTACCTTCGGGTCCCGCGCACCTTCAGCAATGACTAACACCCCACCAATCTCGGGTCGATCTTCCATGGCTATGACCGGTTGAGTTGATCCACTGGGAATCACTACTTGATTATCCTCAGTTATTTCAGTGGTCTCACGGGTTCCTCCTGTTTTGTCCGACTCTTTATTGGTTCTTTTCGTTACATTGTTATTACGAACATATTCGTGTTTGATCCCCGTTAAAAAGTTGACGGAAACTTGAACTTTGCCGACCCCTTCCATCATTAAAATATTCGTTTGTAGCTTGCTCTCTAACTCCTTTTCTAGTAAACCAATTTTAGTAGTCGAACCAGCGGGAGCTGTGACCGCTGACTTAGTTTGTATACTCTGAGCAGATTCTCCTGTCCCTTTACCAAGATAAATAAAAGACATCCCTATGGCAATAAGTGATACTAACCCTACTAACATTTTCTCCGATGATATTTTTTTAATCCAATCCATAGTGTTTACCCCCTTCCAACTCACTTATGCTTTTAAACATCTAGCTTTCTTCAACAGTGACTTTCTCTTTAGCGATGCTCATGAACGTTGCAATTCGTTCTCTCACCTCTTCAGTCTTTGGAGATTGCTGAGCAGCCGTATTCTCTGATTTGCCGATGATAATGGGCTGAATTGACTGGATAGTGTCTTGAGCGGGTTTCAAAATCACCTTTATCTCGTTGATTTTGGGCTGATCCGTTAATCCTCCTGATCCGTCTTCAAAGGCAACATCCACATCGGCATCTGCAACTCCTGAAGTACCCAAAGCTAATCCTTTGATTTGGTTGGCGAGAATTTGACGATATTGCTCTTGAACGGCATCACGGGCAATTTTCTGCCCCTGTCCTTCCACCGCAATAGCGGGCAAATCCCGGGGTGTTGAGGCGCTCCAAGCAGGAACCTCCAAGGATAAGGGAGTATGCAGGAATACAGTAATCGGAGCAAGAACTGCGGATATTACAAATAACCCCATGACCATCTGAACAAAGCCGCGCATGGATTTGTTAGGAAGCAGCATCTCCAGAAAGGTAGCCAGCAATAATATTAAGGCTAAATTACGTACAAGTGTTGTCAGCGTTTGCACGACTCAATCCTCCTTAATGCAGCATCACCGAAAAAGTGCCTGTCCCAACTACCACTGCAGCAGCCATAAAAAACATAATTGCTACAGAGATTACGGTGACTAAAATAAAGATTAAGCTTTTTGACATGTCTTGCAGACTGTCTGCCAGAGGCTTTTCGCCGATAGGCTCAATAAGGGCTGAGGAAAGTCTAAAAGTAAGGATCATGGCCAAGATTTTGATGACCGGACCTAAGCAGATCATGACAATGGCTAACAAAGCTACAATACCTACGGCATTTTTTAACAAGAGCCCAGAGGTGATGACAAGTTCAACGGCGTCTTTGAAAAACTTCCCTGCCACGGGGATTAGGTCAGCCGAATACTTGGCTGTGCGAAAAACAACACTATCTGCCACCCCTCCCGTTACCCCTTGAATTGTCATTACTCCGATGAATACTGTCATGATCACGCCTAATGAGAGTTTACCAGCAAATTCAAACAATCCGGCCAGTTTGCTAAGTTTAAATTGTTCAGAAATATTGTTAAATAGCTTAAGCACCGAAGCTAGAAAAAAAAGCGGTAAAATCACCGTTTTAATCATTGTGGCTAATACTGTAAGACTTCCCATAATCAGAGGCTTAAAGAGAGCCGCACTGGTCATATTCCCCATGGTGATCAACAGCGTCATCATCACCGGAAACATGGTCTGCATTAAACCTACCATTTGCTCAATGGTATCTGAGGCAATGGTTAAAGCTTCTCGAAATGAGGTAATGGCCAAGCTGAGAAGTACCAAATAGGTCATTACCTGAGCGGTTTTACCAACACTTCCTCCAAATGCCGCCTGAAGCTGGCCAAGTACAGCTCCCAATACTGCTAAAACTAATAGTTTGCCAATCAAAGGAGCAGTTACCAGGACTTGATGACCTAAAAGTGTCAATAATGTCTTCCCTAAATTTTCAGGTTTCAGGCTCAATTCTCCGCTTCTCAGGTCTTCGAAGATTTGGACAAGGGAGAAATTAGGGATGGCATTCTGAAGATCACTGTCCAGCTGCTCCAGAAAACCATGCATTTGGCTTAAATCAATATCCTGCAAAAGTTCAGCATTTTCAGCCGGCTGAATCACTTCTGATTCTGCTAATACTGGAGGACTTGTCCCAGCGAAGAAAAAGAGGAATAGGATCATACTGACAATAAACCTGGGCAAATACATCACCTCACGGAACTAGTCGTACCATCGACTCTGTAATCGCTACAATAATTGGAATCGCTAAGATAATAACCCCTACTTTCGCAGCTAACTCAATCTTGCTTGCTAAAGCACCTTCTCCTGCATCCCGGCATATTTGAGCACCGAACTCTGCCAGGTAGGCCACTCCCACAATTTTTAAAATAATTAACAAATAATAGGAACTGATATTGGCTTGGTCAGCAAGGGTTTGCAATAAATCGACAATGACCTTGATCTTACTGAGTATGAGGATAAAGATTGACGTTCCTGCCAAAATGGAGAGCTGTAAGGCAACTTCCGGTCGGATCTGTTTCAGAACCACTGCAAAAACCGTAACAATCAGGGCTAGTCCCACGATTTGCCATATTTCCACGTTTTAGCCCCCTAATATAGGTTAAAAACACTCTTAACCAATGTAAATAATTCTGCTATGGACTGTACCACAATATAGAGGACTACTATGACTCCCATAATTGTTACACCTTGTGCCATTTCGCTGCGGCCAGACTGGTTTAATACAGAGGCTAGTACTCCAACCAATATGCCGATTCCGGCAACCGTTATGATTAAATTAAAGCTCATTAACACAACTCCTCTCCCTGTTTAAATCAGAATGAGCACCCCCGCGATTCCTCCCAGGAACCCTAAATAGGTCCACATTTTAGCTTGTTTGTATGCCCATATTTCCGCTTGTTCTTTTATTAATAATAGTTGACGCTGCACAAGTTCAATCTGTTTATGCTGTTCAGACCGATCAGATCGACCCAAACCTTTGCCAACATCAGCGATAACAAGCCAATCCTCCGTTTTTAAGCAAAACTTGTCTTTCTGATTTGTCATCGTTTCTTTCCAAGCACTGCCAGCAGACTCCCCCCTTACCAATCGTTCCTGTAGTTCTGCAAAAAAACCTTGCCAAGGCCTATCCGACCTTTCTTTAACAATGGAAAATGCCTCAGGCAAGGGAGTTGCTCCCCAGACAATTTCTGTATCTAAGAGTGCCAAAGCCATCGAACATTCTCTTAACTCCAAAGGCCTGCGGCGAATTCGATAAGCTAACCACAGTCCTAAACATCCACAGCTGGCAATAAGGACGATACACCCCATTATAATCATGATAGAATCCTCCCTGAATTCAGATCATAAACACCTTCTATACTTCCTGGCCCAAGCCGCCTGCTTAACACAACCAGACGCTCAAATACTCCCTGATCCAATAACGCGGCAATAGCCGGCCGGCGGTGGGCTTCTTCAAAAGAACTGGCATGAGCTGTACATAGAATCCGTACCCCTGTACGCAAAGCATCCGTTATGGCAGCCACGTCATCCATATGGCCTATTTCATCCATTGCCACCACTTGGGGAGACATGGAGCGGACCAGCATACTCAGCCCACTGGCTTTTGGACAGCTATCCATGATATCCGTCTGAAGTCCCAAGTCATAAGTCGGGACCCCTTGCCACATACCGGCGAGTTCACCGCGTTCATCGACAACTCCTACGGTCAGACCTCTTAAACCTATTTGTGGAACCCCATTGCTGATTGAACGAATAAGATCCCTTAAAAAGGTGGTTTTGCCTGCACGAGGAGGGGAAATTATAAGGGTATGCCGAACATTTCCATCATCACTTAGCAATAAGGGGAGAATCTTAGAGGCAAGTCCGGAAATATCCCTGGCGATGCGAAGGTTTAAAGATGATATATGTTTAATGGTTTGTATATTGCCATGAAGCAAGATTATTTTACCGGTTATACCTACTCGATTCCCACCTGGAAGGGTGATAAAGCCTTGCCTGAAATCTTCCTCTGCAGCATAAACTGAACTTTGAGTCATTCTTTCCAGAGCAGAAACCAGATCTTCGTGTTTTACAACATAAGCTTTTTGGGGGCTGGTTGCCTCACCCTCCTTATTGATAAAAAGATCCTTGGCTAGGGTTCTGATTTGAAAAGGCTGCCCAGCTCGTAAACGAAGTTCTTCTGTTTCATGAAAGGCAACGTCCTTTAGATTAGCTAGAATCGAACGTATATCATCCCCAAACCAGCGAGCCATGTCTGCCCACAGATCTGCACTCTGCTGTACGGGAAGACGCTTCTCGTTTTGAAAAACCTTCGTAGTGTTGTTCGGGATCACTTTAGGTGTTTGAGCGACAGATAGAGTGTAATGCAGCGACACATGATTGCCCCCCCTTGATAGAAGGTATGTCCAGCTTCTTAGTTTTAGACATGATTCCTTCAAATTATAAAGAAAACTTGGCTGGTGCCCACGAAGACACTGTCTTCGCACGTGTTAGCCCTTCTTCCAGACACTGTCTTCGCGCGAATTAGCCTTCTCGCAGTATATAACGCAAGTTTATACTTTCTGATAGTAGCACAAAAAAAGCCGGGTACATGACAACCACGTACCCGACTAAATATAAAGTACAGCATTTTTTAATTTTCAGTCATTCGAAACCATCTCTCAGCTTCGTTACAAGGAACTGCTTTACTAAAGAGATAACCCTGCATTTCATCGCACAGTTTTTCTTTGAGGAAGGATCGCTGGCCATTTGTCTCTACCCCTTCGGCAATTACTTTCAATTTTAGATTCTTGGCAAGCTGAATAATGGCAGTCACCACTTCTTCCCCATGTTCACCTGTACTTATATCTTTGATAAAAGACTGATCAATTTTTAAGGTATCAATGGGCATGCGTCTCAAATAATTCAATGAGGAAAAGCCTGTGCCAAAATCGTCAATGGATATACGTACTCCTAACTCCTTAAAAGCACCTAACATTTGAAGAGACGCCTCGCTTTTGTCCATAGCGATGCTTTCCGTAATTTCTAATTCCAGCCACTTGGGATCTAACTCAGTCTCCTGTAATATTTCCTCAACTAACTTGATAAAACTTGGTTCTCGAAATTGCCGTGCCGAAATATTCACTGCCATTCGCAAGGGCAAGTATCCTTGTTTTTGCCAACGCTTATTTTGAGCACAAGCAGTACGCAATACCCATTCTCCAATCAATACAATCAATCCGGTTTCTTCTGCAATGGGAATAAATGCTGCAGGAGAAACTAACCCTAATTCTACAGAATTCCAGCGAATAAGAGCTTCTAAGCCAACGATGTTGCCGCTCACCAGATCAACTTGAGGTTGGTAATGAAGGACAAATTCTTCACGGCTTAGGGCCTTGCGGAGACTGTTCTCAGTGAAAAGCCTCTGATTGGCCTTAAGGTTAAGACCCTCCGTGAAAAACTGACAATTATTGCGTCCCTTTTCTTTGGCATAGTACATTGCGGTATCTGCCTGTTTGACCAATGTTTCCAGATCACTGCCATCATCCGGATAAAGACTGATACCGATGCTGGTGCTGATATAGATTTCGCTGCCATCCAATAAAAAGGGTTTAGCAAAAACCCCCAATATTCTTTCAGATACTAAAGCCGCTTCAAACTCATTACTGATTTCGGGCAGCAATACTAAGAATTCATCACCGCCTTGCCTGGCAACGGTGTCCCCTTCACGCAAGGTTTGACGAATGCGCTCAGCCACAGTTTTTAGGAGCTGATCACCAAGGTTATGCCCCATAGTATCATTAATCAGTTTAAAACGATCTAAGTCTAAAAACATCACTGCTAGTTTGCCCTGTTTACGCTTCCCTTGTGCTAGCGCCTGCTTCAAATGCTCATTAAAAAGGAGTCTATTGGGGAGACCCGTTAAAGCATCATGTTGTGCTTGATGTGCCAGTTCTTTCATGTGATTTCGTTTATAGCTGACATCTCGGAATACTAAGACAGCACCAATAATTGTCTGATCTCTATCACGAATAGGAGCAGCAGAATCTTCGATAGATATCATTAAGCCATCTTTATTAATGAGTGCCGTATGATCAGCAATATTGACAACGCGGCCCTCGCTAAGGCAGTGTATAATGGGACTTTCAACAGCGTTGCCTGTTTCTTCATTGATAATATTAAAAATCTTTTCTAAAGGAAATCCGATTGCCTCTGCATTCGACCAACCAGTCAATGTCTCAGCCACGGGATTAATGTAATCCACATTTGCCTGCACATCAGAGGTAATCACAGCATCTCCAATAGACTCCAATGTAACCTGGGCACGTTCCTTTGCTATCCAAACTTGTGCCTCCGCTTTTTTACGCTTAGAAATATCTCGAATCAGGCTAACTATAACAGGCTTACCATTGTAAGTTGCTCCCTTAGCACTGATATCAACGGGAAAAACACTTCCATCTTTACAGACATGCTTCAGTTCAAATTGCATTCCCTTGGAAGCATTTTGTAAAAAATAGGGTATCGCCGAATGGTCTTCCGGCAAGCGAAGCTTATGCACTGGCATATTAGTCAATTCTTCCCGGGTATAACCGTAACGTTTGACAGTTGCTTCATTGGCATCAATAATCTGCCCGTCGGGGCGAATAAAGATGATAATATCCAGAACTTCATCCGCCAAGAGCCGATAACATTCTAACATCTCACGATCATTTTGAATATCTTTCTTAGATTTTTTCAGAGATTGATACCCAGATTGAATAAGAAAATATAGAAGTATAGCGGTCACCAAAACAAAGAGCCCCCCTTTGATCGTGGACCATCTGAGGAGCATTTGATGATCTTTGCTTATAAACGCTAAGAAACGGTCAGAAAAAAAAATCCATATCCAACTAATTAATACATAGAGGATGGTTATACATAAAGGGGTGACTCGACTAATATTCCAATTTAGTTTATACTTCATTGTTTCAAGCCCCCCTCTAATACTACCTTTCTATTACCCTATATTCTTCAAAATCAGCTTATTTTCCTGCAACGGCAATGAATTTCTGCACAACCCTTTCCAGAAAAATAAATTAGAGCGCTTCAAATTTGATGAAAGTAACATCAGCGCTCTAGTTTTTTTATTATAATTGAAGCAGTACCGGTAAAATGATAGGGCGTCTTCGTGTCTTTTCCCATAAATATTTACCGAGACTCTCACGGATATTTGTTTTTATAACAACCCATTCCAATTGATCTTTCTGGAGTTGTATTTCCAAAGTATTCAAGATCTCCTTCTTTGCTCCCTCGACCAAAGTCTCCGCTTCTTTCATGAAGGTGAACCCTCTTGCAATAATATCCGGTCCGGATAAAACCCTATAAGGCTTTGTTTTGGAGAGTGCAGTAACAATGATAACCACCCCATCCTGAGCCAATTGTTGACGCTCCTTAAGTACAATGTAGCCTACATCACCGACACCCAATCCATCAATATATACACTCCCTGCTTCGACACGTTCGCCAAACTCCATTCGGTCTGGAGATAGTATAACACGTGAGCCAAGCTGAGTTATAGCGATGTCTTCATCCTCATACCCTAAGGCGTTGCCAATTCTTCGAAAACCTACCTGATGACGGATTTCCCCATGATGAGGAATTAGAAAGCGCGGTCGAGCAAGACGAATTACAAGCTTAATTTCTTCCTGATTGGCATGCCCCGAGACGTGCACCTGTCCCATTTCTTTCGTAACAACTTCTGCTCCGATCTGATAGAGATGATTGATAGTTTTATTAACTAATTTCTCATTGCCTGGTATCGGAGTGGCTGCCATGATAACCATATCTCCCGGCAGAACATTGATCTGACGATGACTCTGAGTGGCCATTCTGGTCAAAGCGGCCAGAGGTTCTCCTTGACTACCAGTCGTCAAGACCAGTAGTTTTTCTGGTGCCATATTGCCTACTTCTGAACTGGCGACAAGGATGTCATCCTCGGGCAATCTTAAATAGCCCAGCTCAGTTGCCGTTCGAACGACATTTTCCATGCTTCGCCCTACGACGCAAACCTTTCGCCCCACATCAGCAGCAGCATTGATGGCTTGCTGAATTCGATGAACATTTGAGGCGAAGGACGCCATAATAATTTTTCCCTCAGCCCGTTCGATCCACTCTCGTAAAGTTTTGCCGACAGCCATCTCTGAAATCGTGACACCAGGCCTCTCCGCATTAGTAGAATCGCAGAGCAATGCCAAAATCCCTTCCTGACCCCAAGCAGCCAATTTTCCCAGTTCCATGTTTTGTCCGTCAATAGGCGTATAATCTACTTTAAAGTCGCCGGTATAAACAACTCTGCCTACAGGCGTAAGTAATGAGTAACCTACCGCATCAGGAATGCTATGAGTCACTCGAAATGCTTCAACCTCAAAATCCCCTACCCTTACAGGTTTTCCCGGTTCAAGAACATGAATTAAAGATTCAGGGTAAGCCGTTCTTTCCTGAAACTTTGCCTGAACTAAACCCAATGTTAGCTTTGTTCCATAAATTGGAATATTCAATTTAGGTAAAATAAAGGGTAGTCCGCCGATATGATCTTCGTGTCCATGGGTTATAAAGAGTCCTTTAATACGATCACGTTTTTTTTCTAGATAAGAAATATCAGGAATTACTAAGTCAATGCCTAGCAATTCATCCTCTGGAAACTTAACCCCACCATCAATGACTACAATTGAGTCCTCATATTCAAAAACAAGCAAATTTTTCCCGATTTCCCCAGTTCCCCCTAAGGGAATGATACTGAGCTTTGATGTCTTCTTAGGCAAAACAAAAAACACCTCCTATGGTAGCACTAAACTTACTTTGCCCCATTGGAGATGTTTTCATGTCTATTCTGGCATCCGACCTCTGGCTTCGGTCATACTAGGCTCGTTGAACATAGTTTCCAGTCCGAGTATCAATAATCAGAACCTCTCCTTCATTGACAAAGAAAGGAACTTGAACCACTGCCCCTGTTTCCAGTGTTGCGGGTTTTGTTCCGCCTGTAGCAGTGTCTCCTTTAACTCCCGGTTCAGTAGCGGTTACTGTGAGTTGGACAGTATTTGGAACATCCACTCCGATGACTTCGGTGCCAAAGAAAAGTACTCCTAAAGTCATATTTTCTTTCAGCCATTTTACCCCGTCGCCAATCTGCAGTTCTGTCAAAGAGATCTGCTCATAAGTTTCTTTATCCATAACCACGAAGTGTTCTCCGTCTTTATAGAGATAGTCCATCTCCCTTCGCTCAACATGCGCTTTTTCAACCTTCTCACCAGCATTAAACTTCCGTTCAACCACTGCACCGGTCTTAACATTTTTCAATTTTGTCCGTACAAAGGCAGCACCTTTTCCAGGTTTAACATGTTGGAACTCAACCACTGAAAATACATCACCATCTATTTCAATGGTTAAACCTGTCTTAAAATCATTTGTAGAAATCATAGTATTTCTTCCCCCTAAAAAATTCTTGTATAAGTAGTTTGTCCCTTTCTGTCATTGATTACTTAAAAACCAAACGGTCAAGACAAACATTACTCTAAAATGATAAAGTCTTTGGGAGCTTGTGTTAATACTTGGCAACCATCTTCAGTTACCATAACCATATCTTCAATCCGGACACCGCCCCAATTGGGAATATAAATGCCGGGTTCAACAGTAACGATCATTCCTGGCTCAAGTCGACGCTCTTCTCGTTTGTTAAGATTAGGCCCTTCATGAATCGCCAGCCCCACAGAATGTCCCAAGCCATGACCAAAATAGCCGCCATAGCCTGCCTTTTCAATAAATGTACGGGCTATCTCATCAACTTCTTTTCCCGGCCGCCCAGGCTCGACCGCCTGAATACCGGCAAGCTGCGCTGCTAACACAATCTCATAAATTTCTCTATGCTTATCCTCCGGTTCCCCTATAAACACAGTTCGCGTGATATCTGAACAATAGCCCTGATAAATCGCTCCAAAATCCATAGTCAGGAACTCTCCCGATTGTACACGTTTGGTGCTGGCTGTTCCATGGGGTAGGGAGGAACGGATACCTGAAGCTACAATAAAATCAAAGGAACCACCGCTGGCGCCTGCCCGCCGCATGGAAAACTCCAGATTGAGACCAATTTCTGCCTCCGTTTGCCCAACTTCAATGGTTGTTAAGATTTCATGAAACGCAGCATCAGCGATCTCTACTGCCCGCCGGATTAAAGGGATTTCTGAATCATCCTTCACAGAGCGCAGGTTGCTGACCAGATAAGGCAATGAAATCAGCTCCCTTTGCAAAAACGCATCTTTCAGCTTCCCGAAGTCCAGATAGGTGACAAAGTCCCCTTCAAAACCAACCTTTTGAGCCTGTTGTCCGATTTCTCTCAACTTTCCAAAGTGATCATATCCGGCGTCAATAATATCAAAATTAGGGGCCTCTGCTTCGGCTTGCTCTATGTAGCGAAAATCTGTTAGTAAATAAGCCTTGTCCAAAGTGATATATAGTGTTGATTCTCCACCGGTAAATCCACTCAGATACCGCGCATTCTCCGGGCGCATTACCACGTAAGCGTCGATGGACTCTGAGCGCATTTGCTCACGCAATTGTTGTAGACGAGTCATTGTCTCCCCCTTTTCCCTTGATAAGCAACAGCGTAACGCATCGCTAATTCATAACTTTCAGCACCTAGACCCGATATTTGTCCTATACAGACGGGTGCAATGACAGAATTAGTTCGAAACGCCTCACGTGCATGGATATTCGATAAATGAACCTCCAGCGCAGGAACTTTTACAGCACTAATAGCATCCCGGATGGCATAACTAGTATGCGTCCAAGCACCAGGATTCAGAATTAAGAAATCAGCAGGCGTTAAGGCTTGAATCCAATCGATAAGGACTCCTTCATGATTGGTTTGCCTGAACTCTGTTTTTACGTCTGCCTCATTTGCTATTCTTAGTATTTCCTGATTAATCTCTGCTAATGTGTGTGACCCATAATGCTCGGGTTCACGAAGTCCCAATAAATTCAGATTTGGACCATTAAATACCCAAATTCTTGCCAAATTATCACTTCCTCAACCACTTTAAAATTTTAACACAATTTTCAACTATAGCATAGTATTTTTCCGCATGGAATGAACCATTCCGAGGCTCGCCCACTCGCCGGCGCGGGAGCTTCTCTTCAGCGGATAAGCCTTCTTTGGAGATTGCCGCTTCGAGCGAAAGTGTCCACCGGACACTTTCGTGCTAAACCTTCAGGTAATACCTGATGTTAACCTGTGGCTCCGTTCCCCCGCGCCGTCTTGTGGGCTTTACCGCCTCTCCATGCAATGGGCTCGCTTCTGTGGACGAAGCTGCCCTTGCTTTCGGGCCCACGGGTTCTTTAGACCGTTTTGGAAATGCTCTCGGGTCTTTGATTTTTCAGCGTAGACCCCCATGCCGCTGGGGCAGCACCGGCAGAGGATGAAAAATAATTAAAAAACTTGGTTAACACCAAGCTTTTTAATTGTATTGAGTATAGTCTTAGAATGCCGGCTGGGCTCCCTGACCATATTGCTGGCCAAACTCATTTTGTGCTTGTTGCGTCAGATTCTGCGTCTGCTGTTTGGATGCCTGCCGGATCGTCTGCTCTTGTTCTTTTGTCTGTTCCAGGATTTGACTTTGCTCCGCTTTATCACCTTCCCCGCTCATCAAGCGAGGTGAAAGCACAACATTAATATTACTTAACATAATTTGTACTTCTGTCGGCCCACATTCTCCAGCCGGCTGTATTTTACGGATTTCTGTCCGGGGGAGAAGAAAGTGTATCTCGTGAGGAGTTTTGGGTTCACCAACGCGGCGCAGGTGAACACGAACTCCTTCTATTTCCATTTCAACGTGATCCAGATACTCTCCCACAAACTCCTGTCCCTGATTCAGGCTTATATCCGAGTATTGTTCCAACCCCTTAATCCCTTTGAATTCGGGCAAAACAATTTTTTGTCCAATTTGAAGTTTAAGGGGATCAACCTTAGGATTTGCCAGCAAATAATCTTCACAGGTTCCTCCCCAGCGTTGTGCCAAACGATGAAAATCGTCCCCTGGTTGAATGCAGTACTCCCTAACCACTTTACATTCCTCCTCTCCATAAACTATGGAAGAGTATGAATGTCTCGTTCCTCTATTTCAAATATTTTCCTTATTACCCTTCCCTATCTCCTGTTTTAAAATATATCTGCAATAGAGTGTTTCCGCCTTCCTCTGTTAACAATACTTCTTGTATTTGAATCTTAAATCCTTGGTCACCTTCCAGCTCTTTCAGAGCGCTGAGAATGTCTTGCCATTGACCTAGCAGGCGCAAGCGAACTAAGGCGTAATCAATTCTGGTACCTTTGCCCTTTGCTCTTCTCTCACCAAACCGTTCAACGTTAAAGGAAGCCACATCAACTCCCGATTTACTAAAATCATCACAACATTGCTCAATCAAGCTTGGCAGTTGATCCATACCGGGAATTTCCTCTGCAGAACTTTTCAATCCCGTTCTGATCACTTGCTGCCAATAGAGCTTAGCTTCCTTTAATGTAGAAATTTCGTTATAAACCGGCTGCCAAAGAAATAGGAAAAAGACAAAATGACAAGCAAGAATTCCCACGAAGATTAATTTTAAGCTATGCAGGGATAATCCTCTCCAAACAAAAGAGACCTGGGATATAGCCGCTTTATTAGCCTTGTTAAGACTCAACATTTTCACTCCTAATCAGAAGGCCGACGTCCGCGCGCACACACACGAAGACACTGTCTTCGCACGTATTAGCCCTTCTTTGCAAAACTGTTTTGCTGATTAGCCTCCGGCGAAGGCAGCCGGCATAGTGGCACTTAAGATAAAATGAATTGTGTTGTCAGCATCAAGTTTATAGCTGGATAATGCCGGGTTTTCCCATCCCATAGTGTGTAAGGCTTGCAGCACAGTTTGGACGCCTTGAGAATTCATGGCACTGCCGCGAACAGACAAGCTGCCTTGTTTGAAAATCACCTGTTCAATCTTAAATTCTGATCCCGACAAAGCCCTCACTTGAGTAAGTTTCTCTCCTACACCATCTGAGGGACGGTTGGTTTTATTCCAAACGGCAAGAAGAGCTTCTTGATTCTTATTCTGTTCCTCAATCTGCGAACCTTGACCAGATAGAGTTTTTACTTCTTCTTGCAAAAGCAATAGCCGATGTTCAAAGAATAACCAAGTTACATTAAGGCATAGAAAGAGCACAGAAGCTAACAGCACTAATTTTCGATAAGTTTGCCTTGCCATTTCTTCGGAGTCTGGCTGCCGCCAAAGATTAAGCCGGGGTTGATTTGCTGAGATTTGCATGCCATATCCCATGACCGCAATTTCAAAACTCTGACCTCCCTGCCCGATCCGTTGACAAGAGTCTAAACTATTATTGAGTACAGCTTTCTCTACAGTTACTTCATAATTTGAGTCTGACAACTCCCGGGCCAGTTGTTCGACATGGGAATTCCCGCTCCAAATGATTCGATTCAGATTAAGTTTCTGCTGCTGTGCTCCTTGAAACAGAAGAAAGCGGCGGATTTCAGTTTCAAGCTGCTCATGATGAGCAGGCAGGGAACGAACACTTTCCGGTGCCATCCCTCGAAACAGGACAATTTGCATTGTTTCCGTTTCTTCTTGGAGGTATAATACATCTTCATCGGCCTTAAATCCTAAGGCTTGCCCTAAAACAGCATATGTAAAATTAATATCTGTCACTCTGAAGCCCGCTTGTGCAAAAATTGAGATATATTTTTCAAGCAGACTGCGGCGGGCTGCGCCTAATAACACCCGTAAGCTCTGGTGTTTCACCTCATCAATAACCGAGAAGTCATAAATAACATCCGACTTTGGTATTGCGATTTCTTCATTGACTAATAAGGCTATGGCAGATTTCCGATCACGCTTTGCAAGCCAGGGACGGTATAGATGCCGATAAAGCCTTGAAGCAAAGGAATAGCTAAACCTACCTTGTAATAGTTGACCTTTCCCTGAGGACGGTATTTAGACAATATCTCTATGAGATTTTGTTCCTTACGAACCATCCCTTGTTCAATGATTCCAGTCGGTATTGGTATGCGGTCAACTTTGACTTCTGTTTCTTTATGACCGAATTTCCTAAAGGGAGGGGCGGAAAGGTAAAACCCTCGAATTTCCCTATCCGTCAATTCAAAAACCAAGGAATTTTTTTCCATGGATGACCTCCTTTAATTAACCTACTATAGACCAGTACCAGTTCAAGACTGGCGAGCCCCACAATAAAGTCAAAATTGCTCCAAAAGCGAGATAAGGTCCAAAAGGAATCTGTTGACGAAAACGTTTCTGACCCGTCGCAAGCAGAAAAATCCCCACCAAAGATCCGGCTAGGCTTCCCGTAAATATCGCCAAAAAGATTGCTGGGAATCCTAAAAAGGCTCCCATAGCAGCCACTAATTTTACATCACCAAGACCCATTCCTTGGGGATACACAAGAGCAATGACTAAAAAGGCTGCCCCCGCGCCTAAGGCACTGAAGAGGCTTTCACTCAAAGTTGGGCTGCCTGGAATGAGAAAAGCACTTATCATTCCCAGACCCAGTAGGGGAAGGGTGAGGAGGTCTGGCAAACGAAAGGTATCTAAATCGATAAAAGCTAAGGCAATGAGTACTGATACAAAAACCAGATTTACTAACAACCGGGCGGGATGAAGGTATGTAGTTAGGCTTGAGAGTCCGGCAAAAAAGAAGAGTATTCCAGTTAAGAGTTCTACAGCCGGGTAACGCCAAGAAATTGGGGATTGACAGTTTCGGCATTGTCCTTTTTGAATTAAAAAGCTCAGCGCAGGAATTAATTCCCATGCCCTAAGGCCATGTCCGCAAACCGGACAATGTGAACCGGGCCAGACAATGGATTGACCTTGAGGAACTCGATAAATGACCACATTCAGAAAACTTCCAATTAAGAGTCCTAACAGCCCTAGGGAAATACTTATAAAGTACAAATACATAGCCTCTCTTTCAGGTTAGTTCTGCTGTGCCAAGTAAGTTGCAACAATACGCAAATCTCGCTAACCATCTAATTGGCAGACGTCCAAAGAATTTCGCTCAGATTTTCATTATAGGCCCGGACTTCGGCGGCCATGTCGTCATCGGACATATAAATCATAATAAGGTTGGAAGGGGATTCTCCTTCATCATCTTCGGGAATGACATAATTGAATTCATCTTCAACTAATGACGCGAGACCGAAACCTTCCTTACCTTCAGCAATTTGCTGGGTGGTGGATTTATCCAGCTTGCTGATATATTGGGGAATAAATCCTGTGCAAGTCACTTCACCATCATCCGATACCGTCAAGTCCGGATATTTTCCATTTTCAAGCTGATATCGGTCTAAGGCGGCTTTAACCTGATGTGCCGTCGCCACGTCCGCCTTTTGGCGCGCATTTGCAGTGCTGGAAACTAATTTTGGAATGGCTATAGCAGCAAGCCCGGCAATAATGATGATCACAGCCAACACTTCTAATAGCGTAAATCCCTTGTCACGTTTGAGATAATTCATCCCAATCTCCTCCTTCATCTTCATAACAACGTTCAGCAGATAAGCACTTATTTAAAGCTTCTCATTCAGGCTTCTTTTGACTGTCTCTAACTGTCTTTTATGTTATTCAAGATGTGAACTGAGATCAAAAATAGGAAGTATAACCCCACAGGCAACAAAACCAACCAAAGCTGCTACGACTAAAATAAGAACCGGTCCGATCATACGCATGACCCGATTCAGCTTTTCTTCCAAATCACGGCGAAACATTTGTGCCACATAACGAAACATGTGCTCAAGCTCTCCTGATTCTTCAGCAATTTCGATCATAACAGCACCTTCTTTAGGGAAGATTCTGCTTTCCCTCAACAATGGCGCCATTCGTTCGCCTTGACGTACAT
Source organism: Desulfosporosinus orientis DSM 765 (assembly GCF_000235605.1). GTDB lineage: Bacteria > Bacillota > Desulfitobacteriia > Desulfitobacteriales > Desulfitobacteriaceae > Desulfosporosinus > Desulfosporosinus orientis. The sequence goes on along the minus strand of NC_016584.1, from coordinate 1,032,758 downwards.
TTATGACGAGCTGATTAATAAGCTCCAACATTTCAGGACTGCGCAAAGTTCCCGCCGTCAGGCGCAACCCTTCTAATAGGGGAATCCCAGCTTTCAGTAAACGCTCTAACATATTGCTGAATTGAACCAGATCCCGAAGCCGATAGATTTTCCCCACTAGAGGCATACGCCCCAAAATACTCTCCAATTTAATTTTCCAGCGTTCTCGCCAAGTGAATCTCAGAACCAGGAAACTCACACTGACTAAGCTAAGAATCCCCCCCATAATAAGGGGAAGTTTTTGACTAACCCCAAATATGACTTTAGTCAAAAATGGTAAATCTTTAGCGCCAACACTCAGGAAGAGTTTTTGGTACATGGGAAGAACCCACACAGAAAGAACATAAATTACTAAAAGAACCGTTGCAAACAGTACCATAGGGTAGGCGAGAGCAGCTTTGACTTGCTGGTTATAAACATACTCATGCTCTAACTCATCAGCTACCTCAGAGAGGACTTTGGCAACTGTTCCAGTGTACTCGCCTGCTTTAACCATAGAGAGTATAAAGGAATTGGGGCTTGGGTTTAAAAGGGCCAGAGCCTCGGAAAGATCATTCCCTCCTTCAACTTGCTCCTTAAGGCATCTCCATTGTTCCTGCTCGCGGGAGCTTTTCTCTTCACTGGAAGTTATAATCTCCAAGGCCTGGAGCAAGGGAATGCCAGCTTCCAGCAGTGTGGCAAGACGACGAAAAAAACTGCTCCACCTATAAGCTCCAGAGAGAAAAAGAGCATTTTTCCATTGAAAGACCGACCGCACACTTATGGGGAAATAGCTTTCCTGCCTTAAGCGAGTTTGTACCTCTGAAATTCCATCTCCTGACCAGGCTCCGCGCTGAATCTTGCCATTAGGGTCAACTGCTTTCCAGAAGTAATAGTTCCCGCTCACCTTCTTAAGCTATCGGGACTCTGCAGCTTTTCTTGGGCAACATCATAAGCCACAAGCCCCTTTTTCACTAAATCCATAATTGCCTTATCCATAGTTTGCATTCCCAACTTGGCATTAGTTTGTATAACTGTCGGAAGCTGATGGGTTTTCCCTTCCCTTATAAGGCTCCGGACTGCCGGGGTTGCTGCCATGACTTCAATAGCGGCCACTCTCCCTTTGCCATCCGCCCTGGGGAACAATTGTTGAGACATAATTCCTTCTAAAACTGCCGCCAGCTGCACACGGATTTGCTGCTGCTGATGAGGCGGAAAAACATCGATCATACGATCCACAGACTGAGTAGCATCGTTGGTATGCAGGGTGCTAAAGACCAAGTGCCCCGTCTCAGCAGCAGTGATAGCTGTCGCGATGGTTTCTAAATCCCGCATTTCTCCCACTAAAACGACATCCGGATCTTGTCTCAATACAGCCCGCAAGGCGTTCGTAAAGGAATAAGTATCGTTGCCAACCTCTCGCTGATTAACTAAGCTCAGTTTATGTCTGTGCAAATATTCAATGGGGTCTTCAATTGTCATGATATGACAAGCTCGAGTTTGATTGATGTAATCAATTAGAGAAGCTAAGGTTGTCGATTTACCGCTCCCAGTCGGGCCAGTCACCAAAACCAATCCTTTATGGAGTTTGGCTAGTTCTATACTTACAGGAGGAAGTCCTAAGGCTTCCGGACTGGGGATGACAAAAGGAATTAAACGAATGACAATGCCAATAGACCCTCTCTGCCGGAAGATGTTAACCCGATAGCGCCCGACACCCGGCAAACTATAGGACATATCCAACTCGCCGAACTCAGCAAATCGTTTAGCTTGATTCTCATTCATCAGAGAATTGGCATAATGGTTTAAATCTGCCTGAGTAAGTTTTTCCATCTTGTTCTGAAGCAAAGATCCATTAATACGTAAAACAGGAGGGCTCTCAACCGTTAAATGTATATCAGAGGCTTTTTTTTCTCCGGCTAAGTGAAAAAGTTCTTGTAATGAAGCCATGATTCCCCAATCCCTTCTTATCCTTCAATTCCTGAAGTAACCCTTAAAACTTCCTCTACTGACGTAATTCCTTGGCTGGCTTTCATCATACCATCTTCGTAAACCGTCAGCATTCCCGATACCACGGCCTGTAGTTCGATATCCCTGGCATTTTGTACAGCCAGAACCAGTTCCTTAATTTCTTGATTATAAAGCAGGAATTCATGAATTCCCACCCTGCCGCGATAACCTGTCCCCAGGCATTCTGGACATCCGACAGACCGATACAGTTTATTAATGGAAGCAGGAAACCCCAGATCTCTTTTTTCTGCTGCAGAAATTGTATACCCAGTCTTGCAATGGCCGCATAACTGCCGTACCAGACGCTGTGACAGAACCCCACTGACAGCGGAAGCCAACAAGTAGGGTTCAACTCCCATGTCAATCAATCGAGCTAAAGCCTCTGCAGCTGTGTTTGTATGTAAAGTGGACAAAACCAAATGTCCGGTAAGGGAGGCTGTAATAGCGATTCTCGCTGTTTCTTGATCGCGAATTTCCCCAATCATAATAACATCCGGATCTTGACGCAAAATATGCTTTAAACCTACCGGAAAGCTTAAGCCGGCAGAAAGGTTTACCTGTACCTGATTGACCCCTTCTAACTGATATTCTACCGGCTCTTCGATGGATATAATGTTTTGCTCTTCAGCATTTAATTCTCTAAGCAAAGCATAGAGTGTTGTTGTCTTGCCGCTTCCCGTTGGCCCAACGACCAGCAGCAACCCATTCGGACGTTTCAGCAGAGCTTGAACTCCTGCTTGAACTTCAGTACGCATGCCTAAGTCCTTGAGGGGAAGCTGCGCCATCTCCGGGTCTAAGAGCCGTACCACAATTTTCTCTCCGAATACGGTAGGCATAGAAGACATTCTTAAGTCGATATAACGAAGCCCTGTTGAAAATGTCATACGCCCATCTTGAGGAAACCGGCGTTCAGCAACATTCATCTGGGCCATTACTTTTAAACATGAAACAATACCTCGTGCAGCCTTTGGTGATAGATCATATTTTTTAAGGAGTTTACCGTCTACGCGATAACGAACTAAAAAAACCTCTTTGCGAGGTTCCCAATGGATGTCGCTGACACCCTGAGCAATGGCCTCATGCAATACGGAATTAACGAATCTTAAGGTGGGGGCTTCATCTTCTAAAGAATCAAGTTCTCTTGATTCCGTTGCATCCACTGAAACGCCCGGATTTTTAAAAACATTATTCTCTAAATGAGCAAGCTGAGCTACGGATTGCTCTACCGTTAAATATTGTCGGATGGCAGCCTCGATTTCCTCCTTCTCGGCAAACACCGGTTCAATCTCAAACCCCGTAAACATTCTAACATCTCTTAAAGCCCGTTCGTGGGTTGGGTCATACATTGCTACCTTTAATACTCCGAAATAACGTTCATAGGGAATAAGGGTATAGCGACGAGCCATACCTTCGGGAACTAAACAGGCCACAGCAGGGTCAATTGTGACTCTCGTCAGTTTTATTTCCGGAATCTCTAAATATTGACGTACCGCTTCCGCCAATTGAGTTTGGCTTAGGATACCTGTCCGCACCAGGGCGTCTGCCATGGATTCTCCACCCTTAAAGCTTAACCCTTTAGATACCTGGGCATTAGGGATATAGCCCTTGGCCAATAAAAACCGGATAAACTCCTCTTCATTATTCATAAACCTCACCTATGAAGTTCCTGATAACTGTTTATAGCCCAGGCTCCGTCCATTAATAATATACGCGCTTCAATTTTGCGAACAGCTCTTCCGGATAGTCCCGTTGCTAACACAGTATATTCCCCTCCGCTTTCTTCTATCTGAATATCAGTATGTCCTGTGTCAAAGGTTAAGCTTCCCCCCCGCAGTTCCGAATTGACAAGGAGATGAGCCTTTGCCCACTCAATCCCACCTTCAGCTAAGTAGAGCGCTTGTCTGCTTTGAGTTTCACGCTTTACCATCCGGTTTTCGGCATTGGCTTTAAGATAGCTCTCCATCCCCAGTCCGGAAAACACAGTTAACAAGAGTAAGATAAGCAAGCTAATATAGCCGAAACATTTGCTGCCCCGCATGTTAACATTATCCCCGGTTAAGGAGCCAGCCCAATTACCCGCTGGCGAATCAAGGTTTGCCAAGCAGCTCCTTGACCATCGACCTTCGCTTGTAAGACAATTTTCCACAATCCCGGTTCAACCTCCCTGCACTCCCAACTGATGAGATGACTTGCCACGGGCTGAGAAACTCCTGCATGCCGCCAATAAAGATCCGCCTGACCATTACCATCTAAATCATCCAAGAAATAGGAATCCTGAGTTGGCCGGGGAGTTGATTCATCAGGCAATGGCAGAACCTTTAATTGACCAGTCTCTTCCCAGGTTGTCCGTTGAGACATACGGATGGCATCGGAAAGCGTTTTACCTGCCGTCAACACGGAATACTGGGCTTCCAAATGATTTTTTAGTACCCGCGCTCCACGCCACTGATCAGTGAACAGACCCATGGCTACCATCAAAAAGATGCCCGAAATCAGCAAGGCAAACAATACCTCCATCAAGGTCATACCCTGTTCTTGGGTTTCCGCCTTCCTATTCAACTGCATAGAGGGTCTCCAATTTATATTGATAAGGAGTTCCCCGTTCCGTCCAAGTAACCTCAATACTTACCTTTAATAGTTGGGGGATATCCTGCCATTGAGAGTAAACATGCCAACAAAATTTACCCTGGGTTCCTTCCACCGCTTCACCAGGGATACAATCACCGCAGGCAATATTCTCACTCCAACTATGGGCTGCCAGCTGATCCATAGTTTCTTGGGCAAGATTAGCTCCTTCCATAAGGCTCGTGGCCTGGCTTGATTCTGATAGGGCTGCTGCAGTTAATTCAAAGAGAACTCCAAATCCTAAGGAAAAAAGGAAAAGAGCAAACAGTACATCGAACATGACATAACCTTTAGCTTTTCTACATTCACATGACTCTTGAATGGTCCCTGCCCCCTTCGACCCCGCCAACCGTTATTCTTCCTGGCCAGGCGAAGCATGAGTTACTCGTCCGGAAGAGTTAATCTGGTAGTCCTGTTCTGTGTTATAAGGACTATGAGGAATTTCTTTTATATATGGGCCGTGCCATCCCCTCACTCCATCCGGAGAGTTTACTAAATCCTCTACACTGAGAGGAAACGTTCCTACATCAATTTTATAAAGCTGAACTGCTCCTTCAATTCTCCGGATGTTTGCCTGATCCATCTGCTTCCTTACCAAGCTGCTTGCCGAACCAAAATGTGGGGTAAAAGACATTAAGAGAATTCCCATTAAGAAAAGGACAACCAGAATTTCCCAAAGCGTGAAGCCTGCATAATGATTTTGATTATTCCCGGTTCCCAATGTGCAACCCACAACTTTCCAATCATTAATACATAATTCTTTTTTCATTCTCTATTGATGATGAAATCCCTTCTAGACTGACATTAATATCCTAGGATATGCCTAAATTTGTCATTCTCTCCAATATATCTCTAATAGATTTCAATTTTGCATTTTTTGCAAAAAAATCTGACAAAGATTTCTCTTTGTCAGATTAAATAGTTTTTAAGTTTCTTAAGCTATGACCTGCTGCCAGGCAGATAAAATCTCCTGATCTGTACACTCCCTTGAGACAATGGCCTGGCCGATCCCTTTCGGCAAAATAAGAATTTTGCGGCCGCCTTGATTTTTCTTATCCGCCTGCATATGCTGCAGCAACGTCTGCGGGTTTTGCTCCTTTATCGTGGTTGGTAATCCAAAGACTTCGAGGAGCCTTCTCGCCCTTTCAACCTCCGCTCTGGACATCAACCCTTTAGCATGAGCCAAATGAGCAGCCGCAACGATCCCGATACTAACCCCTTGTCCATGAGTAATTCCTGAGTAATTCATTTGTGTTTCTAAGGCATGTCCGAAGCTATGACCAAGATTTAACAAACCTCGAATACCTTGCTCATGTTCGTCTTCTGAAACAATCTTCACTTTAACTGCTGAAGACCTGGTCACCATTTCTCTCCAAATGGTTTTATCCCGTTGTTTAATACGCTGTTGTTCATTCTCAAAAAACTCAAATAAGGCCAAGTCAGAAATTATAGCGTGTTTAATGCTTTCGGCTAAACCATTTTCCACCTCGTCCCACTCTAACGTTTCCAAGGTCGAAAAGTCTGTCCAAACTGCGAGAGGCGGGTAAAAGGCACCGAGAATATTTTTACCTGCCGGGTGATTGACCGCCACTTTTCCGCCAATACTACTATCCACCTGAGCCAACAATGTGGTTGGAACCTGAATGAAGCGTACTCCTCGCATGAAGATACTGGCGAAAAATCCCGTCAAATCTCCGATTACTCCGCCACCAAGAGCTATGACCAGGGTTTTTCGGTCGGCGCCGCAACGGAGAGCTTCTGTGGTAAGCTGACTTAAACGATCAAGGGATTTTTCGTTTTCTCCCGCAGGAACTATTAATAGATTCAGACGGTAATTCATAAGTCCTTGCTTCAGGCGCTCCCAATAGATGTCTGCTATCACGGGATTTGAAACAACCAAGATGTGTTCTATATCCCGATAATGGCGATGCAAGTATTCTCCCAACTCTTCGAGAGAGGCCCCTAAGAAAACCGGGTAAGGGTCCTTTGCCGCTACATCAATCTTTTGCCACGTCACTAAACTCATTTTTCGCCATCCTCTCTAACAGGGCAAGAATTTCTCTTACCACTTCATCCACGGTCTTTTGAGAAGTATCCACAATATAATCCGCCTGAGCATAACACTTCTGCCGCTCAATCCATAACTTTTCAATAGCCTCTTTAGGTCCCTTAAGCAACGGACGATCATTTTTATGTCCAATCCGGGCAAGAATTGCGTCTAAGGTGGCATGGAGAGCAATAATAACTCCATTTTCAGCCAAAGCGCTCCAATTGGCCGGGTTTAATGCAGTCCCTCCGCCGGTTGCTATCACCAGACGTTCCTGCCGGCTGATCCTGTCCACAACGATGCTTTCTTCTGAACGAAAACGGGTCTCCCCATAGCGGCGAAAAATTTCACTGACACTTAAGTCCGTGACTGCTCCGATTTCATAATCCGTATCAACAAAATCCCAAGCCAGTGACTGAGCTAAGCGCTTGCCAACCGTACTTTTACCAGTTCCCATAAATCCAATGAGAACAATATTTCGCATGGAAATCCTTCCTCTCATTGATTTAGTGTTAAATAATCTCCATAACTCTGCCAAGCGGCTTGTAAATCAACCGCATTGTCAGCCGGAAACTTTTCCAGCACTGCTACAGCAATAACCCAAGCCACAACATGCTCCAAAACAACCAAAGCTGCCGGTACTGCGCAAACATCTGACCGTTCCACACTGGCCTTGACAACCTCTTTCGTTTCTAAATGAACGGTATCCAAGGGCTGATAAAGGGTTGGAATCGGCTTCATTACCGCTTGCAGGATAATAGGTTCCCCATTGCTCATTCCACCCTCAATTCCTCCGGCATTATTGGAAACTCTGCTGTAGCCTTGTCCTGCTGTATAGCGAATCGGATCGTGAACTTTTGAACCCATCCGTTCTCCTGCTTCAAAGCCTAAGCCAAAGGATACTCCTTTCATGGCCTGTACAGAGAGAACCGCTTGAGCTAATTTTCCGTCTAATTTTCGGTCCCACTGGACATGAGACCCTAAACCTGCCGGGACATGATGAACTTGTACTTCCAGAAGCCCTCCTAAGGATTCTCCTTGCTTCTTGGCAAGATCCACCAGCTTGTACATCTCTTTCTCAGCAAGTGGGTCTCCTACCGACCACTCAGATTGCTCCACTTGCTGCCAAAAATCATGATCATCCCTTCGTTGAGCGTGGACACCGCCGACAGCAAGAACATGACCTTTGATGGTTACCCCTAAGAAGGACAAGATTTGGCGAGCAATACTCCCAATCGCAACCCTCATGGCCGTTTCCCGAGCACTTGCTCTTTCCAGGATATTCCGGACCTCTGTACGGTATTTTAGAGACCCCGACAAATCTGCATGCCCAGGACGGGGCATGATTACTTTCCTGCTTTCCAGATCAGCATTCTCTCTCCAAGTCATGTACTTCTCCCAATTTTCCCAGTCCTTATTGAGAATTTCCAAAGCAATAGGGGCCCCGGTGCTTAAGCCCCCCCGGACACCGGAAACAAGCATAATCTCATCTTTTTCAATAGCCATCCTACCGCCCCGTCCGGGACCTTGCTGACGTTTTCGTAAAGCTTTATCAATTTCATCTTTTGAAATACTAATTCCTGCCGGAATACCTTCAATGATTCCTACTAATTTTTGTCCGTGTGATTCGCCGGCCGTTAAAAACCGCACATTCATCCCTTCTCTCTATACGCCTACTTTTCCCGAATTCTCATGCCTACCGGTGCAACTATCACGCTTTTTCGCTCGCCAGCGGAATTAGTCAAAGTAATGGTGGTACCCACACTTCGTCCTAAAGCGTTAAAAGTTAAATCCCCAGGGCTGCCCAAGAATTCAACCCCATCCTGCAAATAAATATTTTTTATCATTTTGCCTTGTTGAAAGATTTGATAATGGTGATTCCCAGTTTGATAGTAAAACTTAACTGCGTACCAATTATTTTCTGCCATGGCCGCTTGTCGGGCATCTCGAATCTCTTCCAATAATTGTGTAGACTCAAAAGCAAGGCGTTGTCTTTCAAAGTTAACAGGAAGTTTAATCAGAAGATAAAAACCTGCCCCTGCTAATAGAATTAAAACAAGCAACATTTCCAGGAGTGTGAATCCGCAGTCTTCCCCTCTAACATTACTCATTCCACTCTTCCTTTATTTTTCTTTATAAAACATCCGCTCTAAGAGTCGATTCTTTAATGCCTTTCCCATTTCTTCCACAGGCGCCTGCCTTCCAAGCCAAAACTCCCAAGCCAGAGCCCCTTGATATAAAAGCATGCCTAAACCATTTTGGGTTCGGCATCCTAGTTTCTTGGCTTCTTTCAAAAAAAGAGTCTCCATAGGGTTAAAGATAATATCTACAACCAGCGCCTGCTTAGAAATTCCTTCTAAAGAAAAGGGAAAAGGTTCTCGATGCAGGCCCACAGATGTTGTCTGAACTAAGAGGTCGACGGTCTCAAGCCATCCTCCCGGAGCAAACCTCCCAGAAGAAGCTTTGCCTCCTTCTTTAAGAATAAGTTCAACTAATTTTTCCGCCTTTTCCGGCGTTCGATTAAGAATCGTTAATTCCATCCCCTGCTCGGCTAAAGCCAGAGCAATCCCTTTACAGGCTCCGCCGGCTCCTAAGAGAACTGCTTTCTTCCCTTCAAATTCCCTAAGGTCAACTTCTACGGAACGAATAAATCCATCCCCATCTGTATTATGGCCAATTAATTGCCCCTGATGATATTTCACCGTATTAACTGCCTGTGCGCGTTTCGCCTGGGGTGTAAGATGGTCAAGGTAAGGAATAATCGACTCCTTATGAGGAATCGTAACATTCCACCCTGAAAACCCCAGAGCACAAAGCCCCTTTATACTCTCTGCCAAATGGTTGGTTTCAACCCGGAAACGTTGATACTCAGCATCAATCTCGAGGGTCTTATACCCCGCATTATGCATCCAAGGAGAGAGAGAATGTTCAATTGGATCACCAATAACTGCAAAGTGCTTTTCCACTTAAAACATCCCTTTACTTATTTATTTAAATAGCGAAAAGGAATGGCTTAGCCATTCCTTAATGTTAATGAATTTTCGGGCTATAGGGTTTCGCCGAAGCAAAATGCTTCATCAGCCAAACAAGCACCTTTTCAATCCGACGCATAATCCGTGTTCCGATAAACTCATGGTCATTAATGGGTGTGACCAAAATTGTATATAAACCAAGACGATTTCCACCTAATATATCCGTAAATAACTGATCCCCGATAACCGCTGTATCTTGCTGTCCTGTTTCCAGTATCCTCATACCAGCCTGAAATGCTCTTCGCCTTGGTTTTGTCGCCCCAAAAACGAAGGGAATTCCTAAGCGGTCGGCAACAACGGCTACTCTCTGACGCTTGCTGTTATTAGATACTACACACGCGCGAATTCCTGCTGATTTTACTTTCTTAAACCAAACCTCAACTTTAGGGCCGACCTCCATATCATTCCAAGGTGTCATTGTATTATCTAAGTCAATAATGAGCCCGCGAATCCCATCCCGAACCAGTTGTTGAACAGAAATTGAATCGAGGGAACTAGCTTGACGTGTCGGTCGAAAATACTCTAACATAGAATCCTCCAAAGTGCATAAGTTTATCTCATTATACCTTAGAGAATACCGCAAGAGCAAGTAATGGTTTTACCTATTTGGATCAATCTTTGCCATCTCATCCATGAGTTTCTGAATCGCTTTTTTCTCAATGCGGGATACATAAGATCTAGAAATATCTAAAGCTTTGGCAATTTCTCGCTGAGTTCGTTTAGGACTGTTCATTAAACCATAACGCAGCTGCAAAACTAATTTTTCTCTCTTAGTCAACTTTTTGACTAGTTCGAGTAAAGCCTTTTGTTCGGATTCATTTTCAACTTTTAAAGAAATATCTTCCTCGTTGGAGCCCAAAACATCAATAAGTGAGATTTCGTTGCCCTCTTTATCTGTGCCGATGGGATCGTATATAGAGACTTCACCCCGGGATTTTTTCAGGGACCGCAAGTGCATTAAAATTTCATTTTCGATGCATCGAGCAGCATAGGTCGCAAGCTTAGTCCCTTTATTTGGATCAAACGTGTTAATTCCCTTAATTAAACCGATTGTTCCAATAGATATTAAATCATCCCCATCTTCCCCCGTCCCGTCAAATTTTTTAACCAAGTGTGCCACTAACCGCAAATTATGCTCGACCAATGTGTTACGCGCGTTCTCAACCTCACTGGTGAGGGTAAATGGTTCAGTTTTGCTCTCACTCAAGATTTTCAAATAACGCGCTTCCTCCTGCTCATTCAAAGGCTGGGGAAAGGCATTATTGTTGATATATGAGACTAATAAAGTAACTCCCTTAATCACTGAGAGTGCAATACTGACAAAAAAGAGTTCCGCGAACATCATCTCACCCCTTTCGCACGTATTTTAATACTATGCGTAAAGGGGTAAGTTTTTGCTTATCCACCTAAAGATAAAAAAAGTAGAACCTCTTTTCCGGAAACGAAACAGATTGGTTCTACTATACAAAACATTCCTTATAAATTATTCCTGAAAAATCTGTGCATTTGTGGCTGTACCAAAAGGATAAATCATATAGGGTGGTTTTGCATCCTTAGATATCCCACTAACCGCTTTGTTAGGACAGTATAAGGTCATTTTTAACTCCACTTGTAATTCCCCTTGTTGATTAACTAGCTTAGTATTCTGAATAGCAAATCTTGGAGTACCTGCGTACTGTAAATGCTTAATTATACTGAGCACTAAATCAACTTGACCAGAGAACGTGAAAGTCAGGGGCAATTCTTGATAAGTTCCTTTCTTTAATGGTTGCCCAAAAACCACTTTATCAGGGATAACATGATATTGTTTAGCAGTATTGTAGAGATAGACCAATATCTCTGGCTTATCTAACTTTGTTGATGTCTGACTCAGTAATTGACTTTCTTGAGTTGTTAAAAGTTTCATTTCCCTTTCAATCTCAGAAACATTTGCCGAATAATCAATTAAACGTTGGTAATAATCTCTGCGCTCATTTAGTTTAACAGTATTTGTTCTAATAAGAGCCCATTGAGGAATAAAGAGATACGTATAGTATGAGTAACAAATGCCGAATCCAATAATAAGCATAAGTACTAATTTCTGAATTTCTTCTTTTTTCATTTATTTTCCGCCTACTAATTCAGAATTTTTCACTTTATTTTCAAAGATAGATTAAAGTCCTGAGATTGATCAAGCAACGAAATGGTTTGGATGTCAACATTTTGAAAGAGATTGGAATTTTGTAGACTTGTCCAAAGGCGTGCCACATCGACTGGTGTTGGAATACTTACTACAAGCAAAAGAGAATTATCGGCTTGCAGAGAAAACGATTTAATTTTAGTTCCTATCGGCAATAATAAACGAATCTTCTCTAATACCGGACCTGGATCATGTGTGCTTCTTTCGGACAGTTCACTAACTGATTTCAAATTTTGAACCTGTTTTGTTAATGTATTCAGTTTTTGGACTTTTTCATCAATATTCTTAAAGCTTAGAATTAAATTATTTGTTTTTGTCAGATCCAAATTTAATTTGTAATTCCATATCCAAGGTGAAGAAGCAATTACTATTAGACCAAGAAGAACACTAATAAATATAATTATTTCTTCTGTCCGAAAGTAAAACCTGCCATTTGAAGACTCTTTTCTAAGCTGAGCTTTCCAGGCAAGTGCAAAATTAAAATTATGTTTTCGCCGCATCTAATCCTCCCGCAAAGCTAAACCATAAAGACTGCCATATTTCATCCAATTTATATGTTTTTCTTTTGCTTGACGAACAAATTCCGGTCTCCATTCTCCCGGAAAACCCTGTCGCGTCTCAACCCCTAAACTAGTTTCAAATAATTCTTTAACCATCGGCAAGTCAGCAAGTTCTCCGGTTAAAAAAATGTAATCAATGGATTTCCCAAAATGCCTAGCAGCAAAGAATGTTAAAAACTCACCCAGCGTTCGCAATACAGGATTGAGTAGATCTTCTAAACTTCCACTTGAATTGCTTGAATGCTCATTCTGAACAGAATTTTGCGCAGGATTCAGACCCACTAATTCTGCTTCTTGATCCGAATAAAGGAAGAATAGGCCTTTCTCTAAAAGAATAAATTCGACACGCTTTGTCCCTAAATCTACAATTGCAATATCTGAAATTTTATCACTGGGATCGTCCCTCTTCTTGATCGGTTTTTCCTGATCAAGAAGTTTTCCATAAAGTCGAGCAAGACTATCAGCGGTGAGATCAATCACAGCCGGCTTCAAACCCATTTTTTCTAAGCTTGAACAAAACGTTTTCCATTGAAGTATTGGCAAAGCCGCTAAAAGTATTCTCTGCCTCTTTTGTCCTTCTTCTTCAAAAACATCGACAATTCTATAGTCAACTAGGTAATCAGCAACATTAAAAGTAAAGTATTGGGAAACCTGTTCAGTTAGCAGCTTATCTAGATCTTTAGCTGGCATTTTGGGTAAAGTAATCATTCTCGTAATCGTCCCTGGACAAGAAAATGCAAGTTTTAATTTTTTTGTCGGCACTTTATTTTCTTTAAGCCAAGCTTTAAGTTGAGTAATTGACTCAAGTTCACTGGGTTCTGAAACCATGGTTAACTCTGAATCCTCATATGAATTATTCTCTATAACCTTAGACTCAATTATATCTGTATAATCCCCCTCTGCAGAATACTGAGAAAGCTTTGTAACTTTTAATTTAAATTTATTCTTTTTAACTTGAGCAAACGTCCAACTTTGTCCCTGAATGACTGCTAAAGAAAGCTTCTTGCTAAACATTTTCTTCTCCTTGAACTTCCTTATTGTTCCCAAGCTCTGATAATCCCGCCTTCTTTGGGGATAACGGTTAATAAAAATGAACCTTTAAAAGTTTGTCCATTGATCTGGACAGTTGCTGTGATTGTACAAGTTCCTGCTTTTATTCCCTGGACTAGACCAGATTTTATCGATGCAACATGAGAATTGCTGCTGGTCCATTCAGCTATGTCTGTTAATACATCCGAAACTGTTCCATCACTAAACTTCAGCTTGAATTGTTGAGTATTCCCTTCAAAAAGAACATCTAATACTGGGGTTATTTTTAAATCTGTAACATTTTTTATGGTTAATTCCGACGAACCTTGAGAACCGGTTGTATTATCATTAGCAGTAATTTTACAACTGCCCTCAGACTTTCCTGTAGCCAAACCCGAACTATCTATCTCTGCTATACCAGTATCACTGCTAAGCCAAGTTACCCTGCCTGTAACATCTTGGGGCTCAGTTCCATCGGCATAAACCAGCAGAGCATTATATTGTTGATTAAAGCCAATGGGAATTACTTTCGAGGAAGGACTAAGAATTAATGCAGGTTTTACTGATACAGTAATCTCTCCGCTTAATCCAGAAACAGTATCCATGGCCGTAATTACGCATTGACCTCCGCCTTGTCCTGTAACTTCACCGTCATCGTCACAAGCTGCAACATTTGCATTCTCCGATGTCCATATTACCGAATCCGTAACATCTTTAGTGGAGCCGTCAGGATAAACTAAGATTGCACTTAGTTGAAGGGTATCATTAATGTTGAGCGCTTCAGTATTAGTGGAAATAACCTTTAATTGTGTCGGAACCATTACAGTTAACGTAAAGTTACTGTTTGCCCCACTGATACTATCAAGTACGGTGATCTGGCAGCTTCCGGCTACCTTTCCCGTAACTAAACCTGAATCACTGACTATGGCAACATTAGTATCATTACTTGACCAGTGCGCTGAATCAGTAATAATGGTAGAATTTCCACTGAAGTCTGTCAATCTGGCATAATACTGTTGAGTTGCACCCGAAACAATGTTTGTAACATCCGGATTGATATTTATGGTTGGCATTCTGATTATAAGAGTGGCAGTGCAGCTGACACCACTGCTGGAATCTGTTGCTGTTATCGTAAAGGTTCCATCCCCTTGCACACTAGCCAAACCAGATTGACTAATTGTGACTGATGCCAAAAAGGGATAGCCGCTGGTAGAAGTAGACCAAAGAACAGATGATGTAATATCTATGGGATCTTCATCATAATCAGTACGTAACACATGATATTGCTGAGTAGACCCTGATGAAATCGTTGTATATGCAGGCGTAATTTCCAGTGTAGGCAACACAACAGTGAGCTGGGCAGTATCTGTGTAAAGAATGTTATTCACTGTACAGCTTGCTGTAATTGTACAGGTCCCTGGGCCAACGCTAGTAGCCAAACCGGAAGCATTAATGGTTGCCACATTCGGGTTGCTGCTAGACCAAGTTATCTGAGGATTAGGTGTTTCACCCGTAGTTATCAGACTTGATAAGTCATTATTACTACTATCAATGGTTAATTTGTAAGGATGTATCACTACTTCTTTTCCTATCACTCTTCCTAAGATTGTAAGTATCGATCCATTCATTGTTATCGTGCCATTGGGTGCATAAACCAAACCGTTTAAATCCACACTTGAATTACCTACAGTAATATTTCCATTCTTTGAATATAGACAGACAGGAGCATTATTAGTAACCGATAATGATGTTGAATAAATCGTAATGTTACCAGTCGCTACAATAGGACCTGTCCCTTTAAACTGATTGCAATATATATCTAAATTACCATTTACATAAACAGGTGAATCAAAAGTAAAGTTGTTGCCCGAAAACATTTTACTGCTACTATAAATTTGTCCTGTTTCTTGTGCTAACGCTATGATTTCATCGTTTACATCCGGCATAGTTACAGAGGAGGCATTTTGCACAACCTCTCCTATTTTTATATCATTTTGGTTGCCATTAAGTGTTACGCTTTTAACAGCCTCACATTTCCCTGATATATTAAGCTTATAAACCGACGCTACAAAATCTTTATTAGTATGGGTACTTCCGTTAATATTAAACTCTGAACCGTTCAGTGCTAAAGTAGATGAAGTACTTCCTGAAAACAGCGCATAGTCTAAGGCGGTTCCAGTAATGCCATTGCTAGAATTATCATTATTAATGACTGCTTCAAACTGTTGGGTTGAACCCATGGAAATTATCGCTGCAGGAGGAATAATATTCAGTGAAGTTTGCTCTCCTACAACAGTAAACGTGTCCGTTACAGTAACGGTTCCTTTTCCTGGGTCTCCTGATACCTTAACAATCCATTTTCCGCTTACATTACAACTGATATTTGTCAAAATCCCGTACGTATTAGCAGGGCCTTTGGGTATTATGAGATTATAATTGGTTGATTGACCATTTGGATTGATTAAATTAACTGCCAAAGGCATGTCTTCTAAGACTTCTGGACATTGTGCCTTTCCCCCATTTGTCGCATAAAAGTAGAGAGAAAAAGACTGATTCACATTAACTACTAGGTTGCTGATAGTTGCCTTTTTTGTAAACTCGCCACTGCTCGAGATAGCAAAAGTTTTAGAAGAATTAGGACTGGCAGCAAACGTAGCTTCAACAGGTAATGAACTAATAAGGATAAACCATACAACTATAAATTTACATAGTATTCTAATGTATTTAACCTTATCCATGTCTCCACCTCCAAAACAAATCTCTCTAAATCTTACTAAATACAAGCCCTAATCAACAATAGATGCTTTTTAAACTTAAAGGCAACGAAATCAGGAACAATTAACTATGGGCCTTCTGGAGGCTCAGGGGGTTCGGGCGGAACATCTATTGTAAATGCAAAATCTTTTTTAATTGATCGTAAAATATGATTAGAATCTGTTTTACTGGGAAAATAGCCGTCGCAAGTTGCTGTTATAATGTACACATATTTTGTACCATCGGAATTGAGATATTTGTCACTAACCAATAGCTCTTTCACTTCAAAGTATCCGCCATATTTCGAACCAAAAGGGTTGCTTTCTGGTGGCGGCACCGGTATCCTGTCCCTTTCATTAACTTCATCATGATTTAATATGTAATCGTTACAATACGCAACTCCATAACTCGCACCTGCATCTGCCAAATAATAAGCTTTTAAAGCTTTTTCTTCACCTGATTGCAGGCTAAACTGATTTTTGATAAAAGAAAAAAGAATACCCGATATAAGGAGTAATACCATTATAGCCACGACAGCTGTCAAAAGGGCTGAACCACGTTCTCGCATGTTGTTCTCTCCCTCTAATATAAACGTATCCAGGAAATGAGTTGGCTATTGTCTAAGGCTGTAATTTCTATTTTCAAAAGCCTATCTATATGCTCGAGCCCAGGTTCAGTTGATAGCTTTATGGATTTAATCTGATCAGAAATTAGTTTATTGTTATTATTAACATCACGATACCATAATTCCGAACCTACCAGATAAATAAATGGGCCTTCAGGCAAGCTTGCAGTGTTTTGAGGATTAATATTTATTAAACAGCACTCAATCTCAGTATTAATGTCGTCAGGGTCCCGATAAACGTAATAAACACCTTCGTCAAAACCCGCATCACCGGGATAATAGTACTTTTTAACCGGGGGAACATTGCCGGTTGAAAACCTATCCTTTTCTGCATTAGGGTTGAGCCTGATCTCGTCTAAAATATGCATCATTGCTGCACGAGTATTGTGATTAAGGTCATTTTCCTTACTGGCACTCTGAAAAAAACCAAACTGCATATGCATTATTTGAAAAACATATAGCAAAAGGAGGCCAAAAATCGAAACAGCAATCATTACTTCTACTAAAGTGAAACCATTATTTTTGGGGTAATCATCATTGCTATTAGCAATCCAATTAATCATCATGTAAATTTACCTGATAGTTATACATTTCAACATCAGCTTGGCCCGGTGCCGATATAATCACTTTAAATGGGATTAAAGCCATCGTCTTCCCATCTAATACAGGTATGTCAAGGTTCCTGTCATCCGGAGCAATAGTGTGATCTACAAAAGTTGTGGTGAAAGTATTAAATGGATAAGCCATTATTGTACTATCAAAGGATGTTTTCCCTTCTAAAGCTGCTTCCATCCGCCCTGCAGCGAAAAAGACCATTTGCTGGTGTATTTCCTGCTTTTTTAAATAGTTATAGGACAAGGAATTGCTTTGAACTACAAAACTTGTTCCGATTAATAAAATTGTAATGGCTATAATGACTTCTAATACTGTCATTCCTTTTTCTTTTCGGCGCATTAATGTCTTACCCCTTTTTGTTTACTACATCAAACTCATCACCAATTAATCTTAACTTCAAGGGTATCAGAACTTAAGTCAACACTAACAGACTGGGGCAAGGAACGAGAATTAGTCAATGTAATGCTTACAGGACTGGTTTTGAGAAAACCTTTTCTGTCAAATATTAGGCAACGATCCTCAACAGTATCAAAATCCAAAGGGATATTATCAACTCCCCCATTCGAAGGTATCGTTTCAAGTCCTGTGCCAGAGGTATATGCAAAATGAACACCCCGATCAAAGTCGTCTTTAGTTTCCAAGGAAGTATACTCTTTAGTAGTATCATTAAAATAAAAGATCTGAGCTGAATTAGAATTCAACAAGACATATACGTTGGTCCGCCGGTCCATAGCATACTGTTTAGCATTACGTAACTTTCCTGCTAACATTTGAGCCGAAGACTCTAAATGGTAATGATCCGTAAGTCCTTGATACTTTGGAACTGATACCATTGCTATAATTCCTATCACTGCCACGACAATCATTATTTCAACAAGAGTAAATCCTAAGCTCTTTTCTTTTGTTCTAGGAATGGTAACGGAAGTTTCCTCCATGAACTCCTCCATATCATCTACAACTATAAAACTAATGGGGCATTTATCGGCTTAACCCGCTTGTCATACTGAATATAGGTAAGGCAATAGAAATAATCATACCTCCTGCTAAAACTCCAATTAATACTGTAAAGGCCGGCTCAACTAACGCAACCATTCTGGAAATACCGATCTCAACTAATCTATCGTAATGATCGGAGACTTCTTCCATTAATTCCTCTAAGCGTCCGGTTTCTTCTCCAATGGCCATCATCTGAATCACGAGAGGATCAAAAAATGGTTCTTGCCCAAAAGCAGAATTGAGAGTTTCGCCATTAATAATTCTTTCCTTGGCTTTAATAATCGCCCTGCGAGGAACTTCATTGCCTAAAATGCTTTCCATGGAATCAAAAATAGAAATTATTGGTATAGAAGAGTGCAAAAATAGTGCAAGAGTACGGGAAAAGCGGGAAATAATAACATTCTTAATGTTCTTACCAAAGAGAGGAGTTCTTAACATCAAAGAATCAAAAACATATCGATATTGGGGAATTTTAATAAGTCGAAAAAAGAATAATACTATGCCTATACAGCCAAGCAAGAGGAAAATAAAATTGTCTTTTATAAATTCCGTGGTATTAACCATAAGTTGAGTAATTACCGGCAAGCTTTGTCCATTCTCTGCTAACATACCCGTGATTTCAGGAAGAATAAAATTCATAAATAATATGAGTAGACCAATAAGTACAACTATTAAAATGACAGGATAAATAGCTGCACTGGACATTTTCTTGCGAATAAAGTTTTCTCGATCATAGTAAGCAGCCATACTTATAAGAACAGAATCCAAATTACCGCTTTCTTCACCAACGGATACCAAATTAATAAGTAGTTCGGGCAAGGAACCTTGACAGCTGCGCATTGCCTGTGCCAAAGAATTACCTCGACTTACTTCAACATATAAGGTACTTACAACCTCCTTGAAGCGAGGAGCATTGATTTGAGACTGCATGATTTCCAAGCCTCTAATCATACTTGCCCCCGAACGTATAATCATTGCCAGTTGACTACAAAAGGAACTAATTGATTCTGCTTTTATTCTGCCCTCAAACCTTTTATGAAAAAAACTGTCGATTTTCTTTACTTCTTTAAGCATGATGATCTGCCAGTTATTATTAATGATAAACATTCTGGCGGATTCCAAATCAATCGCTTCTACTATACCGGTTCTTAAAGATAACTTATCATCGACTACTTTATAACGAAACTGCACATTTCACCATTCCCAATTCTTAGTGATGATTTTAATTTATTCATTTACGAAAGTAACCCGTAAAAGTTCATCCATCGTAGTAATACCTTGTAAAACTAGTTTTGCTGCAGCTTTTTTAAGTGTCTTCATGCCATGTTTTATGGACAATTTTCTTATTTCATCAACACTGGCTCGTCGATTTATAAGTACCCGGTGTTCTGATGTTATCGGCATTATTTCAAATATAGCTCGTCGGCCTTTATAGCCACTATTATAACAAAAGGAACATCCTTTACCTTTTTTCAATTCTAACGGGACATCAAGATCTCTTTCCAGAAACATATGATCTAAGGGACTTGCTTCATACTCAGCAGCACATTTAGGACAGGTTTTTCGGATTAACCTTTGTGAGATGACTCCTAATAGCGATGCTGATAATAAATAAGGTTCGATCTGCATATCCACAAGACGATTAATAGCGCTTGCAGCATCATTAGTATGAATAGTTGACAATACCAAGTGACCAGTTAAAGCGGCACGCACAGCAATTTCGGCAGTTTCTTTGTCTCTCATCTCGCCCACCATTATAACATCAGGATCCTGCCTCAATATTGACCGTAAACCTGTGGCAAAGGTAAGTCCTGCCTTTGGATTAATCTGTATCTGATTAATTCCGCTAAAATTAAACTCGACAGGATCTTCCAAAGTAATAATATTTTTTTCCGGAGTGTTCAGTTGGTTGAGCATTGTGTAGAGTGTTGTACTTTTTCCGCTGCCTGTCGGGCCTGTGACCAAAACAATTCCATAAGGTCTTGTAATAAATTCATTAAATCTGTCCTGATCTATGCCTTCAAGTCCAAGACTTTCCTTATCAACTGTCACATTGGTTTTGTCTAATACCCTTAATACAACCTTTTCTCCAAACATGGTTGGAGCAGTGGAAACACGCAGGTCTATGGTTTTTTCGCCTAATTGATAACTAATCCTGCCATCTTGGGGTAAACGGCGTTCCGAAATGTTGAGGTCTGACATTATCTTAACTCGACTTACAACCGGTCCTATCATTCCACGCGGAGTTCTCATACTCTCATGTAAAACTCCATCAATTCGAAAGCGTATCCGCAGCTCTTCTTCCATAGGTTCAATATGAATGTCGCTGGCCTTATTATTAATGGCATTTTCAATAAGAGTATTCAAAAACTTAATAATTGGAGTAGAAGTTTCATCATCTATTTCTACCCCTGCTAAAGAGACTTTAGCCGTTTGAGTAGTTGCGGCCACAGCGCTTCCAGACTGACGCAAATAATCCCTAGCCATTTTCTCTGCTTCACTATGGGCATAATAACGATCAATTGCTTTCAGAATATCCTTCTTCTTAGCTAAACAAGGTTTGACCAGCATTCCATTAACTTGACGCAATTCATTTATAATGGAGTAGTCCGTTGGATCATTCATCGCCACCATTAACTGACCATTATTCACTTCTACAGGAATAATCGTGTACTTACGGGCTAGGCTCTCAGGAATCAGCCCTACAGTTTCATCTGGGATAATTACCTTATTCAAATCAATTAAAGGTAAACCCAATTGACTCTGCATCGTCCGCAGAATTTGCTCTTCACTGACTAAACCTTTAGCCATTAGGTGTTTGGCATACTCACGAGCTGCCTTTTCCGCATCCTGATGACTATAATAGCGATCAATGGCATTTAGAATCTGATCTTTCTGCGCCAGACAAGGTACGATGGGCATTCCGACGGCAATCCGTAGATCTTCAATGGCAAAGTAGTCCGTCGGATCGCTCATGGCTACCATTAGTTGTCCATCAGAGATTTCCACCGGAAGAACAGAGTATTTTCGAGCTACTTTTTCCGGCAGCTTTTGCAGGATCTGCTCTGCAACGACAATCTGATTCAAATCAATTAGAGGTAACCCTAGTTGGCTCTGCATGGTCCTTAGAATGTCGTCCTCAGTGACAAGTCCATGATGAATTAGCACTTCTCCTAAACGCAAGCCAAGAACTTTTTGGGTCTTTAATGCTTCATCTAACTGAGTTGGAGATATGACACCCCCCGCTATGAGAATTTCACCTAGCCGTTTACGATCTTGACGAGGTACCACAGACTAGCCTCCTTGTTCCTACAAGAGATAATATACTTAATATAAAGTTTAAGAAGATAATTCCTACTTAATGATATTATAAAAGGGTGTTTCGGCAAACACCCTCCAGTTTTCAATAATTTACACTATATTTCAATATGGTTTGACAGTATTGTTATAAACAACGTCGCTATCACTATTTCCGTAACCTTTAATTGTAACTTCATTTCCTGAAACTGTTACTACTACCATTCCAACCCCTTCATCATCACTTAATCCTTCACCACCTTCATAAGGATTAGTAATTTCATCATCTCCGCTATCTCCAAACTGGTCAGAAATATGCCCAAGAATAGCGTCATCATCGTCACCATTCGCTACCCACTTATCAATATTTGCAATAGTATAAGCTTCAATAGATTTTGCATTCGTAATAACTCCAGTAGCTTTAGCTGAATCTTTAATACTACTCATTTTTGGCACCAGCACAACCGCCAAAATCCCAATAACCGCAATAACAATCATAAGTTCGATTAATGTGAAACCATCTTCTTTTCTTCGTTTAATCCTTTCCCTCATCCGATTCACTCCTCCTAATATGTACATTTTCCCACAAATCCTACTTATAAAGGACTTTTGACCTATTGACTATTAGGTCTTTATTCATTTACATACTTATAATATCGATAATTTTCACCATCGTCAATAGGTCTTAATGGCATTATAAGCTTCCAATGACAATTATTTCAAAATACCTCCCTAATAAATACCTAACCTACTAAGTATTTTAATTTTTAGCAATTACAATTCTCACTATAAAATCCTAACCCTTGTAGACAAGTTTTGAAAATACAAAGTTTGACAATTCAACCCTCACATCCCCCAATAAGTGGTAATATTGTGTTAAAATATATTAAATTACCACTAGGAGGGAAATAGAAAATGACCGATCATCTATCCTATCAAGGTACTGAGGATTACATAGTTTCCAGCGATCTCCGCAACAGTGTCAATATCTCAGTGGCCTTAAAACGACCGCTCCTAATCAAAGGCGAACCTGGTACCGGCAAGACTGTCTTGGCGGAAAGCATCGCCAGTTCCCTGGGGCTCCGCTTAATTGTCTGGAACATCAAATCTACCACCAAAGCCCAGGATGGGCTCTACGTCTATGACACAGTACAGCGCCTCTATGACAGCCAATTCGGAGGACAGAATGTTGCGGATATCAAACAATACATTAAATTAGGCAAACTGGGGAAAGCCTTCCGCTCCGATGAACGAGTGGTTCTCTTAATCGATGAAATCGATAAAGCTGATTTGGAATTCCCCAATGACTTGCTCTGGGAATTGGATGTGATGAATTTTTACATCCCGGAAACCGGAGAAATCATCACGGCCAAACACCGTCCCATCGTCATTATCACCAGCAACGCTGAAAAAGAACTCCCCGATGCCTTTTTACGGCGCTGTATTTTCCATTACATAGACTTTCCGGGTCAAAATATGATGCAGGAAATAGTCCATGTCCATTTCCCGGATTTAGAAGATCAATTACTGACCGAAGCCTTAAAGTCATTCTACTGGCTGAGAACTGTTTCAGGCCTGCAGAAAAAACCCAGCACCAGTGAATTACTGGACTGGGTGCAAGCCTTAACCATCGGAGGTATTGAACCGGAGAGGATTTCTAAGGAGATCCCGTTTCTGGGAGCCTTGTTAAAGAAGAATCAGGATTTTGACTTGGCCTTGCGTCAATTGCACCTGCGGGACACGGACAGTCCGTCTCGTGCCGGCAAACGAGTCTGGTAAGGCCTATGTATATCAGTTTCTTCTATCAATTGCGTCGGGAAGGAATCCCTGTTTCCATTACAGAATGGATGACTTTAATGGAGGCTCTGTCTCAGGGCCTGGCCGGATCCAGCCTGGCCGGTTTTTACTATTTGGCCAGAGCCGTTTTAGTTAAAAGCGAAAGCCATTTTGACCAATATGACCTGGCCTTTCAAAAATATTTTCGAGGGATCGAGACGCCTGAACAATTATTGGATCAGGTATCGGAATGGCTGAAAAATCCATTACCGGCCAAAATGTTTTCTGAGGAAGAGCGCAACGAGATATTAAAGAAATTAGGGCTGCCCAATTGGGAAAACTTAAAAGAAGCTTTGGAGGAACGTTTGCGCAAGCAAGACAGCCCCCATCACGGGGGCAATACCTGGATCGGTACCGGTGGAACCTCTCCTTTCGGACACTCCGGGTTTCACCCCGGAGGCATCCGCATAGGCGGTGAGTCCTACGGGCAATCCGCTGTAAAAGTAGCCTCAGAGCGAAATTACCGTGACTACCGCAAGGATAAAACCTTAGGTGTCCGGCAATTCAAAGTAGCCCTACGCAAATTGCGCCAGTTCAGTACCCGAGTTGACGGAGCCAAGGATCAGCTGGACCTGGAAGATACCATTGCTGAAACCTGCAAGAACGGCGGGCAATTAAAGCTGGTCTGGACCCGTCCCCGCAAAAATGCCGTTAAACTCATGGTTTTAATGGATTCAGGAGGCTCAATGGCCCCTTACGCCGATATTTGCAGCCGCTTGTTTTCTGCCGTGCACAAGTCATCCCATTTTAAAGACCTGAAATTCTATTACTTTCACAACTGTTTTTATGAGCTGCTCTACCTGGATCCCAGCTGCAGCCCCAGGCGAGCTGTTAAAACCTATGATGTTCTCCATTCACTGAGCCCGGATTATAAAGTGATTATTATTGGGGACGCAGCTATGGCTCCCAGTGAACTCACCATGATCGACGGCAATATCTTCTGGGATGTGAGCAATGAAGAGCCGGGATTTACCTGGCTGCAGCGTTTCTCTAAGACATTCCCCTATAACGTTTGGCTTAATCCCATACCCGAAAAATACTGGGAGCGGGTACACGGCTATTACACCATTAAAATGGTGCGCAGTATCTATCCCATGTACGAATTAACCTTAGATGGTCTGGATCAAGCTATTAAAAAGCTCATGGTCCGCAAATAGTTAAGGAACCCCCCCGGGTTCCTTTTTCCTCTTAGGCAATAACCAAAGTTTTTTCATTTTACAGCTTTATTAGAATTCGGGCAATCCCAAAAGTCTAAGTTCCTTCACCCTGCTTGTACCAAAAATCTTACGCGCGTAAGATTTTTGGTACAAGCCCCTCCTGATCTGACTTCTATGGAAAAGGATTTTAACCAAATTCCACCTGCAAAGGCATTTTTTCAATGGCTTCCTTTAGTTCCGGCCAACACTGTTTGGTGGTTTGAATCATGACTTCACCCAACTCCTTGTTGGTGGTTGTGACAACCCCCAGGTGGCCCAGCCCTTCCACCAGCTTACAGAGCATCTGGATTTGGGAGCGATCGATGCGGGCTTTAATAATAAGGTCTATGTCCGAAAGCTGGAACCCTGGATATTCTGAAAAATTCATAGTCACTCCCCCTCGCCTTCATTTTGTGGCAGAAAATCAATCCGGAAGGGCATATGTTCGATTGCCCTTTTTAAATCCGGCCAACACTGCCTGGTGGATAAAATCATAACCTCTCCCAAAGCCCTATTGGTAGTGGTGACAATTCCTAAATGTCCTAAACCCTCCACCAGCTTATCCAGCATTTGCATTTCTGCCCTTGCCAAACGCGCTTTTATAACAACTTCACTATCATCAGCCAACGAATTTAATGATGCCGACTCCCCACAACCAGACATATTTTTATCTCCTTAACCTTTCTCTCAACAAAACTTACTTTTTCTCACTTTTAGCCCGCCTCAAGATGCTGAAAGGCAGAATCCTCCTGGGTACGGATAGTTTAATCCTTTGCTGGGCATGACGGGCTACTTCCAGGGGTTCTCCTTCAACATCCCACATTTCCTTGACTTCAAAGGACCAGCAATCACCTTGCGGGGTCAGAACCTCCAGAACCTCACCCAGCTTAAAGTTATTTCTCTGCTCCACCCAGGCTGTACCTTGCTCTCTAGAGCCGGCAAGATTTTGCACTTCCTCATCATCCAGCCAAACTCCGACAAAGTCATAGTCCCGCACATAATGAGACGTCTCTATGTTATGGGAATCAGCTCCCGGCTTGCCAAAGAGAAATCCCGGCGAATAATCCCGGTGGCTGACTTTATCCATTTCTGCAAACCACTGGGGGAGCTTAGCCTGAAAGGCTGCTTCTCCTTCATCCCAAAGTGTGTCAATGGCCTCCCGGTACACCTTGACTGTGCTGGCTACATATTGAGCACTCTTCATTCGTCCTTCGATTTTATAACTATCAATATTTAAAGACTTCAATAAGGGCAGGCGAGGCAAAAGACATAGGTCATGGGAATTAAACACATAAGTCCCTCGTTCATCTTCCTCAATAGGAAAAACTTGGCCCGGCCGTTTCTCCTCCACCAGAGCATAACCCCAACGACAAGGCTGAGTGCATTCCCCCCGGTTGGCATCTCTTCCCGTTAAATAATTGCTCAGCAGGCATCTTCCTGAATAAGACATGCACATAGCACCGTGGATAAAAATCTCTAACCCTCCGTCGACTTTAGCCCGTACCTCTTTCAGTTCCTCAAGAGTCAGCTCTCGGGCTAAAACAACTCTTTCAATCCCCTGTTTCATCCAGAAACGAATGGAATAGGAGTTTGTGTTGTTGGCCTGGGTACTTAAATGCAGGGGCAGTTTCGGCGCAGCTTCTTGAGCCAGCATGATCACTCCGGGATCAGAGACGATAGCTGCGTCCACCCCGAGACCTTCCAATTCCTTGAGGTATGCCGGCAGGTTTTCGAAGTCCTTTTCATGAGCAAAAATATTCACAGTGACATAAAGCTTTTTCCCTAAGGCATGGGTCCAGCGAACTGCCTGCTCCATTTCCTCTGCCTTAAAATTACCGGCATAGGCCCGCAAGCCAAAGGCCGCTCCACCCATATATACAGCATCTGCTCCATAAGCCAGAGCATATTTCAACTTTTCCATGTCCCCAGCGGGAGCTAACAATTCTGGTTTTTTCATAAAGATTCCCCTAACTTATAATCTTTTACATAACACCTCTTGACGAAGTGGTATCTGCCATATTACAATACAGAAAATTAATAAGCAAGACAATGATGAGAAGTAGTAAGTCTTTGCGGAATGTCTTAGCGAGTCAGAGCAGGTGAGAGTCTGATACACTTCCCGTTGACCGAATGGATCTCGGAGTCGTAATCCGAACACGAGTAATTTTAGTAGGTGATACCGGGGGTTTCCCGTTACAGAGACACGGATATCGAGAGGTCCGCTCTCCGCATCTGATTATTTGCCGAGACATGCAGCCTGCTCCGTATCTAAGCTTGGAATATGGGTCGTATATTATACCCATGCAAAGGTGGCATTAATGGAAATGAACTTTCTGTCCTTTACCAGGACCGGAGAGTTTTTTTTATTTTACCAGGTAGGTTCTAATGCAACAAAAAATAGGAGGTAATTATCATGGAAAAAGGTTATTTTGGTGAATATGGCGGAAGCTTTGTCCCGCCCCAGTTGGAAAACGCTCTTAAGCAGTTAGACGATGCCTTTGAAAAGTATAAGGATGACCCTGACTTCAATCAAGAACTGGACTATTATCTCCGTCAATATGTGGGACGACCCAATCCGCTCTACTATGCTGAAAAGCTTTCCAAAGAATTAGGCGGGGCCAAAATCTATCTTAAACGTGAGGATCTTAACCATACAGGCGCCCACAAAATCAACAATGTTCTCGGGCAGGCGCTTCTGGCTAAGCGCATGGGAGTCAAGCGGGTTATTGCCGAAACCGGAGCCGGACAACACGGCGTAGCCACAGCAACTGCTTGCGCCCTCTTTGATATGGACTGCGTGATTTATATGGGCGAAGAAGACACTAAACGCCAAGCCCTCAATGTTTTCCGCATGGAGCTTCTAGGCGCCAAAGTGATCTCTGTTACTCAAGGAACCCGCACTCTAAAAGATGCTGTAGATGCGGCCCTTGGGGATTTTGCCCAAAACTACGAAAGCACTTTTTATATGCTGGGCTCGGCTGTTGGTCCCCATCCTTTCCCCTCTGTGGTAAAACACTTCCAAGCGATTATTTCACGGGAAGCCCGCCAGCAAATCTTAGAAGCCGAAGGCAAGCTTCCCGATGCGGTCATGGCTTGTGTGGGAGGCGGCAGTAATGCCATCGGAATGTTTGCAAATTTCATTGTAGACTCAAGTGTTAACCTTATCGGAGTTGAACCGGCAGGTTTAGGCTTAGAAACGGGCAAACACGCAGCGCCCCTTTCCGCCGGAGCCCCCGGTATGGTCCATGGCTTTAAATGCTATGTTATGGCCGACGAAAAAGGGGAGCCGCTCCCTACCCACTCAATTTCCGCCGGACTGGATTATCCCGGGGTCGGACCGGAACACAGCTATCTTAAAGATATTGGCCGGGCTGACTATGTAAGTATTACCGACCAGGAGTCACTTGATGCTTTCCATAGACTTTCCCGTTTCGAAGGGATTATCCCTGCTCTGGAGAGCGCCCACGCCGTCGCTTACGCTCTTAAACTGGCACCTACGATGAAACCTGACCAAATTATCATCGTCAATGTATCCGGACGGGGTGACAAGGACGTAGAACAGATCTTCAATTTGACCAATCAATCCAAATACTGAAAAAACCGACAACCATGCTGAAAAAAGGAACCCGAAAGACAGGGCAGCTTCGTCCACAGAAGAGAACCCATTGCATGGAGAAGCGGTAAAAGCCCACAAGACGGCGTGGGGAGACGGAGCCACGGGTTCACATCAGGTACTACCCGGAGGTTTGGCACGAAAGTGTCCGGTGGACATTTTCGCTCGAAGCGGCTATCACCAAAGAATACTTATCCGCTGAAGATAGCTCCCGCAGCCGCGAGTGGGCGAGCCTCGGAATGCTGCGGTGACACGAAGACACTGTCTTCGCACGGATTACCCTTCTTGCAGACACTGTCTTCGCACGAATTAGCTTTCTTGCAGGATGTGGGCGAAGCCGCCCGACCCGGGAGCACTCTCCTTTCATCCTTTGCTGGTGCTGCGGCAAACGGCATGAAGAGCTACTCTGAACAAACCTCACGGTCAGGTTTTTGCCGGTACAACCTTCTGAAATGAGCTTACCGGCAAAAACAATCCTTTATCCCTGATACAACTTCACATTTTTCAAATGCTCGGAATAGGTTTTGGCAAAGGCATGATAGCCATCTTTCTTAGCAACGAAGTACAAATAATCTGTTTGAGCGGGATACAAGGCCGCTTCTAAAGAAGCATGCCCAGGATTCGATATTGGTCCGGGCGGCAAGCCTTGATGAAGATAGGTATTATAAGGCGAAGGGATCTGCAGGTCCTTATCATAAAGTTTTGGCTTTGGTGTCCCTAAAATAAATTGGATGGTAGCGCAGGACTGAAGAGGCTGACCTATTTTCAGCCGGTTTTGAAAAACAGAAGAAATAATTGGACGATCCTCGGCCTTCACGGCCTCTTTTTCAATGATGGAAGCCAAAGTCACCCACTCAGATACCGAGAAATTCAGCGTATCCAGCTGTTTTTGTACCTCAGGGGTGATTTCTTTCTCAAACTGCCGAAGCAATAAGTCAATGATGGCATGGGGGCTTGATTTTTTATCAAAGTCATATGTGTTCGGCGATAAATAGCCTTCCAAGCGGTGAACTCCATTTGGAGCATCCTTTAGAAATGAGTAAGAAAAATTATCTTCACTAACAACTTTGATAAAATCTTCTTTAGTTCCAAAACCCTTTTGCACCAGCAAGTCAATAATTTGATCTGTTGTAAAACCTTCGGGGATGGTTACCCGCTCCGATTTTACTAATGGTGAATCTTTAACCAAACGGTTGATCATTTCTTCGGGACTCATCTGAGGAGTTAAATAATAGTCCCCAACATATAATTTAAATTCGTCTTTATTAAGACGAGCTAATACCTTAAACATAAAGGCACTGCGTATAAGCCGGCGCTCTTGCAGATCCTCAGCAAGCTGCCCTGCTGTTGTTCCCGGCGCAATGGTTATTTTTTGATTAGTGCCTTCAGAGGAGTATGGTTTAAGAGCCCAGCTGCACCAAGACACTAAACCAAAGCCCCCGATTAAGAAAACAAGAAACAATTTCATGAAACTCTTTCGTACTCTTTTCTTTTTTGGGGACATAGCTTCACCGAGACAAACGAACTGCTCCTAAAATCCTGGAGGAGCAGGTACGCTTGTTCCTTTCATCATTATTAGCCGACTAACGTACTGTTCATCAGTTTCAAGTCTCAAGTTCCTATGCGCAAAATTCGATTGGCAGGAGCATACCGATCACGTCCTAAAAACTTTTTGGTCTCATTGCCTTTTCCGTCCCGAATAATCTGCCAGGTATTGACAATGACTCCTTTGGAGCCCGACTGTTCTCTTAAAACACGGCCTTTTGGCAATTTAGGATCGTATCGTCGTTCAGTTTTATAGGGAATTGTCTTCTCAACTTGACCCTCGATGCGTACGGTTTTATCTGTCTTTTTGCCCAGAATCCGAATTGTCAGTGTTCCCGGTTGTACATCCGTCCGTATATACACCAAACTAGCTGTATTGTTTTTAAGCTTGAAATCAATGTTTGGATAATTGACAGTTGCATCTTGACCGGGAGGTACATATTTAACAGCAACAGCATGGGGCATCCGTTCCACGATTTCTAAGTTACTGAGTAAGGCAGCATTATATAGGGTGGACGAAACTTGACAAATACCCCCGCCTGTTCCCTGCACATACTCGCCATTGACGATGACATAAGCCTCTTTATACCCTGTCTCAGGCTCACGAGGGCCAATTTTATCATTAAAGGATAAAACCTCTCCCGGAAGAAGGACTAAACCATCTAAGGCTTTAGCAGCCTTTGTCAAATTCGCAGATCGGTTTTTTTCTTTGCTTAAAAACTTAGTGGAATACTCCCCAATTACTGAATCGAAGGCTAAAGCTTCTATGGATTCCGTTGTAACAACAGGCTGAACTTCGACTATAGGGACCTCGATGCGATTTGGAACTTCCTTCAAGGGGGTATTTTTAATTTGAGCAATCAGTTGTTCTACTGAAACAATCTGACCGTTCTCACCCGGCTGGACAAGAACTTTATCGTTTTGAATCGTGTAGGTAGCGTCTTTAGCCGGCTTGTTGAATATGCTAAGCTTCTCTGCAAGTTCTTGATTGGCTGTTAAAGAATTGACTGTTAAAACGCTGGACAAAGACGTTCCGGGGCTGAGCTTAGCATTGTCAATAATCCTCTCCGTATCGACTTTGACTCCGATGTCACTTAAGGCCAAAGGAATCTCTGTATTATTGTACAACAGGACACGCGTTTCTTCCAGCTTGTCCTTGGCCCAATTCTCAATCTTCGCTGACGCTTCCGGAACAGGAGTCCCGCTCAAATCCAAATCATCAACCTTTGTCCCTTCTGGGAGCACTCCGGTTGCTAGTTTGCTTTGGCTTTCAGAACCATTAAGTGATAATTTATCCGGCAGGGAGATTTGATTGCTATCACAGCCACTTAAGACTATAAGACATAAAATAATTAGTCCTGAAAAGAAAAGATTCTTCAATTCAACGTTTAAATGTTTTATCATCTCCACCTCCGTTCTTTTCAAATTTAGTATTTCCATTAAGTTTGTCCTTTATCTCTTTACAAAAACTTGGTAATCACAATAAAAAAACTCGCTGAGCTCATTGTCTCAGCGAGTTTTTCTATTCCAATACACAAATTTTGAAGGAAATTTCTTATTCAGCATCCTCAGAATCCACTAAGTTTTCCCAAGCATCGGCTACTTTTTCCCACTCTTCATCATCTTCGATGTCAAGAAGCATTTCGCCGCCTTCGGCATCTTTGCCAAGTTTAAGGATGATTGCTTCATCTTCTTCAGATTCATCTTCAGAAATAGGCATTAAAACAAAGTATGTAGATCCGTCAAGTTCCAAAGTGTCCAGATGAAGAAACTCGTGGTCTTTTCCCTCATCATCTGTGAGAATGACTGTATCAAACTCTTCAACGTCATGCTCATCATGGTTATGTGGATGGTCCGTCATG
Organism: Desulfosporosinus orientis DSM 765; assembly: GCF_000235605.1. Taxonomy (GTDB): domain Bacteria; phylum Bacillota; class Desulfitobacteriia; order Desulfitobacteriales; family Desulfitobacteriaceae; genus Desulfosporosinus; species Desulfosporosinus orientis. The sequence goes on along the minus strand of NC_016584.1, from coordinate 1,000,919 downwards.
TGATTCACCTCTTAATTAAAGAATATGGTCATTGTACTATTGTGGGTTATGATTGTCAAATTTTACCCCAGAGTATTTTTTGACTTGCTGTCCAAGTACCCCTGCAGGATAAAAACAGCTGCCATTTTATCGATAACATTTTTGCGCTTTGCCCGGGACATGTCCGCTTCAATCAGAGAACGCTGGGCTGCAACGGTACTTAAACGCTCATCCCAGAGGATAACCTCAAGTCCAAACTCTGCGCGCAAAATCTCGGCAAATTCTTCAGTGGCTTCACAGCGAGGTCCTTTCGTTCCATTCATATTCTTGGGATAGCCTACGACGATTTCTCTGACTTCATACTCTTTGATCAGTTCTCTCAATTCCTGAAGCTCATTCTTAGAGCGTCTGATGGTCTTAACTCCCTGAGCCGTCCAGAATAATTCATCGCTCATAGCCACTCCAATGGTCTTCGTACCAAAATCCAGACCCATAATCCGCAAAGTATTTCCTCCCAACCATTTTAAACGATTTTCAGACAAAAATGCGGACAGACTCTCCCGCAATAACCACAGAGTACACAGGCTTCGGCATCGACAACCGCCACCTCTTCCAGGCTCAAGGCTCCTTGAGGACAAACTTCGATGCAGCGCCCGCAGCCCTGACACCAATCAGCGATATACAGTTTGCGCTCCCTATGCTTCACTTTCTCCTGCAGCTCCGGAGGGATTTCTTTTTCCGACAGCAAAAGCAAATTATAATCCACTTCTTCCCGGCTGGACATTCCTAGAGCCATGCTCTGCACACCGGAAATACTTCGAATAAACTCGATAGCTTTTTCCGGGTCATGGGTTAAATGCCCGCCGCCAAACACCTTCATAGCGTAAATCCCAATCCCAATTTCTGAGGCAAAGCCAATGGCATCCAGCATTTCCTGTAAGCTTCCGTCAATAATACCGAGACCCTGGTAATTCAAAATAGGATGAATGACATCCAAGCCAGGCAAAAGAGCTCCGGCTCGTACCCCCGCCACAGCATGGGTTGAGATTCCGATCCAGCGGACGATACCTTGCTCTTTAGCCCGTAAGAGTTCTTCCCAGGCACCGAAATGGCCCTTCAAGGTCAGCGCACTTTCCTGTTCATGAAGGAGGAAAAAATCAAGGGTATCCCTATTCAAAGCACTCCTGGCCTTCTCCAAACTATGGCGCATTTCCTCTGCAGTGACAGAATAGGATTTGCTCACAATTTGAACCTCATCATGTCCTTTGATGGCTGCAGCGATTTGTCCATAGTTATCATATATTTCCGCTGTGTCAATCCAATTAATGCCTTGCTCAAAGGCATAACGCAGAACAGCAATTCCTTCTGATTCTGACACACGACCTTGCAAAGGCGATATGGCTAAACTTCCGAAGCAGATCTCTGAAACCTCTGCTCCCCATAAACCCAGCTTAACTTGACGCATTTTTGTTCTCCTCATTAAGTCTTAAGCTACAGCTGAAAACCCTCACCGCTTTGAGTGAGGGCCCGAAGGTTCAGCATTATTTCTCTTGCAGATAAGATTTCACCAGTTCTTCGATCAGCTCAAAGCGTTCAAGTTTACGAATCATCGATCTCGCCTGATTATGACTGGTAATATACACCGGGTCACCGGACATGAGATAGCCAACCATTTGATTAATAGGGTCATACCCTTTTTCTTGTAAGGCGGCATACACCTTTTGCAAAATCTCGCGGGCCGAAATTTCTTCATCACCCACGGCCTTAAACATCATGGTTTCTTCCATTCGATCCATTTCCCTGTCCCCCTTTCGCCTTTCGAATTCTGAGGATTTATGACTATTACCACACTTTAATACTTAGTATTCTTTCCGTCTGAAAGAATCTCCTCTATTTCTTAAGAAATCCTCTCAGAAGAGTTGGAACCCGATCAATTGCCTCTCCCAGTTTGCTGGGATCTTTACCGCCGGCTTGAGCCATATCCGGCCTGCCGCCGCCACCGCCGCCGGTTATTTTAGCCACTTCTTTTATAATCTGTCCGGCATGAAGCCCGCTTAAACCTGTTGGCGTAACAGTTGTTACAAAGTTTACCTTTCCTTCGCTGGCTGCACCCAAAACGATAACCCCGGATTTCATCTTGTCCCGAATCAGATCCGCCATTTGTCTAAGCCCATCCATATCTGAGGCTTGAACTTTTGCAGCTATGACCTGAATTCCTTCCACCTCAGCAACCTTGCTTAACAGTCCATTGACTTCGTTCTTGGCAAGCTTGGCCTGAAGCTGAGCTATTTCACGCTCCAGGTCTTTTACTTGAGCTACCAGCCCATTGACACGCTTGCCAATTTCTAAAGGCTGAGCTTTAAGATTTTGGGCAACTTCCATAACCTGTTCATCAAGGGAACGGAAATAAATCAAAGATTCTAAGCCGGCTACGGCCTCAATCCGCCGCAAACCTGCCCCGATACCTCCTTCACTTAACAGCTTCACCAAACCAATTTCTCCGGTACTGCTGACATGAGTTCCGCCGCATAATTCCCGGCTAAAGCTTCCCATAGTGACAACCCGTACAATGTCACCATACTTTTCACCAAAAAGTGCTGTAGCTCCGCTTTCTTTGGCTTCTGTAAGGGACATTTCCGTGGCTTTAACGGGCATATTTTTTAATACAGCTTCATTGATCAGACCTTCAACAGCCTTTAATTCCGCCGGTGTCAGCTGGGAGAAATGCGTAAAGTCAAAGCGCAAACGTTCCGGAGTCACTAACGATCCTGCTTGCTGAACGTGTTCCCCTAAAACCGAACGCAATGCCGTCTGAAGAAGATGGGTTGCGCTGTGATGACGAGTCGTTGCCAAACGTTCCGCGTTATCGATTTGTACTTCCACAGATTCTCCAACGTGCAGAACTCCCCCACGAACCTCAGCGCGATGATAAAAAGTGCCTGTCACACCTTTTTTTACTTCCAGTACTCTGGCCTCCGCACGAGGAGTTTTGATGACTCCTACATCAGACACTTGACCTCCGCTTTCAGCATAAAAAGGCGTCTCAGAAAGGAAGATCACAACTTCTTCCCCTTCACCCGCGTCCGATACCTCTTGTCCGTTTACGAAGATAGCCTCAATGCGGGGAGTTGCGGAAACTTTTTCATAGCCAATAAAAGGCGTAACCCCTAAAGATTTAGCTTTTTCCGTCAGTTCCGGGCTTTCAGCTGCTGCCCTCATTTGCTGGGATTGTTCTTTTGCCCGGAGACGATGCTCTTCAGCTGCCTTTTGAAAGGCTTCCATATCTACAGACAAGCCTTGCTCTGCCAACATTTCATCCGTCAACTCCACAGGAAAACCGTAGGTTTCGTATAAATAAAAGGCATCTGCTCCAGCTAAAACTGTCTCCCCTTTTTTGATAAGTTCCTTAACCTTTTCCTGCAAAAGCTGGGTTCCTTGATCTAGAGTTGCCTGGAAGTTTTTCTCCTCTAGATTAATATGACTAATGATGAAATTCTCATTTTCCTTAAGTTCCGGATAAGAGTGGGCATAATCCCTCTGAATGATCCGGAAAGCAGATTCCAAAAAGGGTTTATCAATCCCTAAAAGCTTAGCATAGCGAATAGCACGGCGCAAAATTCTACGGAGCACATACCCGCGCCCCTCATTATTGGGACGGATTCCGTCGGACAACATAAAGGACACTGCACGTACATGGTCGGAAACCACTTTTAAGGCTAAATCACTTTTAGCATTATCTTTATAGTTAACTCCGGCTAAATTGGCGACATGATCAATAATGGGACGGAATAAATCCGTATCAAAGTTTGTTTCTACGCCTTGCATTACCGACGCAATCCGTTCCAGGCCCATGCCCGTGTCAATGTTTTGCTTGGGCAGAGGAGTCAGTACGCCGGCTTCATCCCGGTTGAACTGCATAAAGACCAAATTCCAGATTTCCAGGAAACGATCGCAGTCACACCCAATGGCACAACCTGGCTTGCTACACCCGCGTGCTTCTCCCAGATCCACATAAATCTCTGAACATGGTCCGCAAGGACCTGTAGGGCCAGCTGCCCAGAAATTCTCAGGATCGCCAACAATTCGTTCTGAGCGAACGCCTGCCTTTTCCCAAATTGTTTTTGCCTCTTCATCTTCAGGATAAATGGTTACCCAAAGCTTTTTTACAGGAATTTTTAAAACCTTGGTGACATACTCCCAAGCCCAAGGAATGGCATCCGTTTTAAAATAATCTCCAAAAGAAAAGTTTCCGAGCATTTCGAAATATGTATGGTGACGGGCTGTTTTCCCAACCTCTTCCAGGTCAGGCGTTCGTACACACTTTTGGGCCGTTGTCGCACGGGGAAAAGGAGGCTCAACCCGGCGTTGAAAGTATGGCTTGAAAGGAACCATGCCTGCAACAGTTAACAATAAAGTTGGGTCATCTTTAGGAATTAGGGAAGCACTGGGCAAAATTTTATGTCCTTTAGCCTCAAAATACTTAAGAAACATGTCCCTTAATTCATTACCTGAGTACACTACGAACACCCCTTTAATTCATTAGAAAACTTGGCTGCCGCCAAGCCTTTCAGGCGCAGGCGGCCGCCATAGTTGCACTTATACTTCAGAAAGTATGCAACGAAAAGTTATACTTTCTGAGTAGTATAAAAAAATAATCTCTCCCTTTTTCAATCAGGACGAGATTTTTCAGGATCACCCTGCTATCTTACGGGTTTTTAATAATCGACTTAATTCTTATTCATACTAATAAAATTACCATTATTTTTAAAGTATATACAGGCCATGTCCGGTTTGTCAACTAGCTTAGACTTTGGTTGACACCAACCTGAAGTAGACATGCTTAAATACTACTCGTATAATCGCTGCAAAGGGGACCGCCAAAAACATGCCCCAGAACCCGGCAATTTCCCCGCAAGCTAACAGCGCAAAAACCACCCAAAGAGGATGAAGCCCGACACTTTCCCCCATCAGTTTAGGAGAAATAAAATTTCCCTCCAGCTGCTGAACAACAAAAATAATTAGGGCAACCTTGATCGCCATCCCAGGGGAATGAGTTAAAGCCAGCAAAATTGAAGGTATGGCCCCCAGAGCCGGTCCGAAATAAGGAATAAGGTCAAAAATCCCGCAAATCAGCCCAATCAGCAAAGCGTAATCCATTCCCACAAGCTTAACCCCTATACCAATTAAGGCCCCTACGATCACGGCAATCAATAGATCTCCCCGCAGGTATTGCCTTACAACATGATTAATGTCTTGCCACAGCCGCTGCCATTCCATTCTCCCGCGCTGAGGTATGATTCGAAAAAAACCTTTTGCTATCCCTTTCCAGTCTGCCAAAAAATAGATGGCAATCACCGGTGACAACATATACAGGGTTACCGAAGACAATACGTTAGGCAAATTATCTAAAAACTGATTGAGACGATCAGCGAGTATTAGTTCTCCCTCTACCAGATGCTGGTCAAAAACAAGGGCAACCCGGCTAGGCAGTCCTGTCGCCTTAAACTGGTTGCGGAATCCCTCAATAGCTTCGGTAATCGATTGAATCGTCTGAGGCAGGATAACTGCCAACTTACTAAGCTCGTTATAGACAACGGGTATAATAAGAAAAATAATTGCAGCACAGACAAGAATAATCAGGCTGAAAACAACGGCAATGGCTATATTCCTGCTGATCTTATAACCTTCCAGCCAAACAACCAAAGGATTTAATAAATAGGCAAGGATAAACGCCAGAAAAAACGGCCCCAGTATGGTCCTCACTTTGAAAAGAATTATGATTCCCAGTAGTAAACAAGTTCCGGTAAAAATCCATTTCCACTTATTGAATTTCATAAGCCGAGGCTACTCACTTCCTTTCCCGCGCCGTCTTATGAGCTTTTACTGCCTCTCCATGCAATGGGTTCACTCCTGTGGACGAAGCTTCCTTGCTTTCGGGTCCACGGGGTCTTTAGATTGTTTTGGGGCTTTCGGGTTCCTTTTTTCAGAGTAGCCTGCCATTCTGCTGCAAAAGTTGTATCAGCAGATAATGGTATAAAGGAAAAAGCGCGCCATGCGCGCTATGATTAGTATTCTTAACGGAATTGAGTTTTATTCTTATTTGACTGATATCGAGAATAAAACTTGCCATTACTCTATAGCAGCACTGGAAACACCTTGCTCAAGGTTCGGCGCGTCCCATGCCACGAGAGAGCCGTCTTCAGCTAAATCGTAAATAACTACCTTGTCTGTTTGAGTAGTGAACTCGACGCAGCAATCCCAACAGTAGAACTGCTCGACACCAACTTTGCCAATGGCTCTTCCTCCACAAACCGGACAATTCATGATCGTAGTCCCCTTTCATTTGTTTGATCCAAGGGGGATACCTGATTATCAACAATTAAGATATCTTTTCCATCGATCATGACATGTGGCTTTAGAATGGTTCCCCGGCCATGAAGCAGGTCGGCGAAAAGCCCGTCAGACACTTCAAATCCAACCATTTTTTCAATGGAATCATCGAGAAAAACATCTTCAATTGTGCCTCTAGCGTCTCCACCTTGAGTATAGACTTCATTACCTACTTTATCTGACCACCGTATTCCCTTTAGTTCTTCTACTATTTTCTCTTTAACAGTTAGGGCATCTTTTCCTACAGTTGCAATAGCTTTGCGAGGGATACCTTTGGTTGATTGAAAGAAATGTCCGCCTTCTAAGAGAATCCCGACAACCTCGTCTTTTTCATTGTTTAGGACCAAGTCATGGACCCAACCAATGGATTTGCCGCTATTCAGATCTAAAACCGGGAGTCCGACTATCTCTCGAGTGCGCCTCATTCCTCTTTCACCTCACAATGTAGAAAACTTGGTGAAATTTCCATCTATACTCTGCCCGGCTACTCATATCTTTATTCATGCCTAGAAGATGAATAGCTTTAGATTATGGAGTCTTGAGCTATGAATTAACGCCGGCCTCTGGGATCAGAAATTATTTTTCCTCCGCCAACAACGATATTTCCTTGATAGAAGACAACAGCTTGCCCAGGAGTCACTGCCCGCTGTGGTTGATCAAAGCGTACCATAACGCCATATCCCGACCCAATTTCGCCCGGAAAAATTGTGGCATCTGCCCCTAAGGAATTATAGCGAATTTTCGCCTTGACTCTGATTGGTTCTCTCAAATCTGGTATGGAAATCCAGTTAAGATCCACTGCCCACAGAGTATCTGTAAAGACATCCCGGTCTTCCCCCAGAACCACTTCATTGCGGTCTGGATTCAATCCGACAACAAACATAGGTTTGCCAAAGGCAATTCCTAAACCTTTCCTTTGACCTACTGTATAATGTATGATCCCCTTGTGACCACCTAGTTTGTTCCCTGATAAGTCTACGAAATCACCCAGCTTTATTGGAACATCCGCTCGCTCTCTGACAAAAGAGGCATAATCATTGTCAGGTACGAAGCAGATTTCTTGACTTTCCGGTTTATCGCCTACACCCAGTCCCCGCTCCCTGGCCATTTCCCGGACATGCTCTTTTTGGTATTCAGCCAAGGGAAAAAGAGTATGTTCAAGCTGTTCCTGAGTCAGCATATAAAGGGCATAAGTCTGATCTTTGCGTTCATCGGCACCCTTGCTTAAAAGAAATCGTTCACTCCCCGGGTCCCGCAGCACTTGAGCATAGTGGCCCGTTGCCACAAATTCTGCTCCCAAGCCGCGGGCTTTACGGAGAAGTTCTCCGAATTTGACATGCCTGTTGCAAGCTAAACAGGGGTTAGGAGTCTCGCCACACAAATAAGACTGGGTGAAATAATCTACCACAGTCTCCTTAAAATACGAACGAAAGTTCATGACGTAATGGGGGATTCCCAGAATAAAGGCAACCCGTCTCGCATCATCAATAGCCGAATTGGAACAGCATCCCCCTTCAACCTCCGGTCCGGTTGCTTCCCAAATCTGTAAAGTAACCCCTATTACGTCGTATCCTTCTTCTTTGAGCAAAGCGGCGGCCATGGAACTATCCACACCGCCACTCATACCCACAACTACTTTAGGTTTTGTAGTTAGAGTCATTCTTCATCTATTCCTTTTTTTGTTTGTCACGATAATTTTTAATAGCCTCATGAAGGGCATCGGCTGCCAAATTCGAACAATGCATTTTCGCAGGAGGGAGACCTCCTAAAGCCTCTGCGACTGCCGCATTAGAAATCTCCAGCGCTTCATCAATGGTTTTTCCCTTGACCATTTCAGTAACCATGCTGCTTGTAGCAACTGCCGCTCCGCAGCCAAAGGTTTTGAATTTGACATCCTTAATAATGTCTCCTTCGATATCTAAATATATACGCATAATATCTCCACACTTAGCGTTGCCTACTTCACCAACACCGTCAGCATTATCTATTTCTCCAACATTGCGTGGATTTGTGAAATGATCCATCACTTTTTCTGTATACATATCTCTCTCACTCCTTTTTAAGCTTGTTTTGTATGGATTGCCAGATCATATAAAGGAGACATCATTCTCAAGCGCTCCACAATCTTGGGCAATTGTTCAAGGACGTAATCAATATCTTCCTCTGTGTTCTGACGTCCTAAGGTAAAGCGCAAGGATCCGTGAGCAATCTCATGAGTTAATCCCATACTTAACAGCACATGAGAAGGATCCAACGACCCGGAAGTACATGCCGAACCGCTTGAGGCAGCAATTCCCAGCATATCCAAGGACAGCAATAGCGATTCTCCTTCTACATAACGAATGCTAACATTCAAGTTATTGGGCAAGCGGCTTTCCCCTACGGGGCCGTTTACTTTGACAAATTCTATCCCTTTAGTAATGCCATTCATTAATTTATCACGAAGTTTCCGCTGATGCCGGGCATCCTCTTCCATGCGCTGACCGGCTAACTCACAAGCCTTGCCAAAGCCGATAATTCCAGGGGTGTTCTCAGTCCCTGAGCGGCGCTTTCGTTCCTGTCCACCGCCATGAACTAATGGTACAATCCGGACTCCCTTGCGAATATAGAGAGCACCCACCCCTTTAGGACCATAGATCTTGTGACTGGAGACAGTTAAAAGGTCGACATTCATCTCTTCCACGTTAATGGGAATTTTGCCAAGGGATTGAACTGCATCAACGTGAAAAACAATACCATGTTCTCGGGCAATCTTACCGATTTCCGCTATCGGTTGAATTGATCCAACCTCATTATTAGCATGCATTATAGATATTAAAATAGTATCCTGCCGAATGGCTTTGCGCAGTTCATCGACGGAAACAATACCTTCTTCGTCGGCAGGTATTACAGTTAAATCAAAGCCACTTTTCTCCAAGTGTTCACAAGTCTCAAGGACTGCATGATGTTCGATGCAAGAAGTAATGATATGTTTGCCTTTTGAGCGAAGGGCTTCAGCAGTACCCAGTATTGCTAAATTGTCTGCCTCAGTACCGCCACTGGTAAAGGTAATCTCATTTGGAGAAGCTCCAATTAAATCTGCTACTTGGGTTCGAGCCTGCTCTAACGCCTGCTTGACCTCTCTGCCAAACCCATGAACACTTGAAGGGTTACCGTATTTTTCTGTGTAATAAGTCATCATTAAGGCAGCTACTTCCGGATCAACCGGAGTTGTTGCACTATGGTCTAAATAAACTCGCCGCATGAGGCTCCCTCCCTATAACCATTGAAATGTGAATCAAATGTAAAACATATACAAGCTTCGCTCCGATTCGATTCTTTTAGCATCCTCAAGCATGTTTTCCAGCGTAATCGAATCCAGAACATCAGCAATGGAGTCTCTGACTTTCTCCCAAATTGTCCGAGTAACACAATACTCAGCTTTAGCGCAAATTTCCGGATCCTCCTCTGAGACGCAATCAGTAGGAGCAATCGGCCCTTCTAACACACGGATGATATCTCCAACTCGTATCTTATCCGGTTCTTTGCCTAATAAATAGCCTCCCTGTGCACCACGGACACTTTTTACCAGACCTGCTTTTCGCAAACCGGAAACCAACTGTTCCAGATAGTGTTCAGATATGCCTTGTCTCTCCGCAATGCTTTTTAAAGATATCGGACCTTCACCCATATGTTGAGCTAAATCAAACATGGCTTTAACACCATATCGACCTTTGGTCGAGAGTTTCAACACCCTCACCTCTTTTCCAAGAGATAAACCCCTTTATTCAACCTTTGCTATTTCATTCATATCTTATAAAAATACTCGGGATTTGTCAAGCTGCCCTAAAAGATCCTTTTTACCCTAGTAATCGTGTTGGATTTCGACAGGCAGATGTCTGCCCCTCATGATATAATCAAGCAAAGGGACAAATACTATGCATCCCATCCCAGCATAACCCAAGTAAGGAAAGGAACATCAGTCATGGATCTGTTTTCTGCAACATTTAATCAGCATCAGGTAGCACCCCTGGCAGAGCGTATGCGCCCGCGGACTCTCGAAGAATACATCGGCCAAGATCAGATTCTCGGCCCAGGCAAACTCCTGCGCAGGGCCATTGAAGCCGACCGTGTTTCATCGCTAATACTCTACGGGCCGCCGGGAACCGGGAAAACCTCTTTAGCCCAGGTCATTGCCGCTAAAACCACCTCTCGTTTTGTCCGTATAAATGCTGTCACAGCAGGAGTAAAAGACATCAGAGAAATTATTACACAAGCAACTGATGAACTTCACCTCTACGGAAAGCGTACGTTAGTTTTCTGTGATGAAGTTCACCGTTTTAATAAAGGGCAACAAGATGCCCTGCTGCCGGCAGTTGAAAATGGTACCATTACTTTCATTGGAGCGACAACCGAAAATCCGTTCTTCGAGCTCAATTCTGCTCTCCTTAGCCGTTCTGCCTTGTTCCGATTAGAGCTTCTGGAACCTGCACAAATTCGTCTTGGCCTGGAACAGGCTCTTCGGGATCCTGAGCGGGGTCTTGGACAATATCAAGTCCATATCTCACCTGAAGCATGGGAACACTGGATCAATTACGCCAATGGAGATTTGCGGCGGGCTCTCAATGCTTTAGAGCTAGGTGTACTCACAACTCAACCCAAAAACGGAACTCGTCACATTACCTTGGAAATTGCGGAAGAATCCATCCAGCAAAGGGCCATTCGCTTTGATAAATCCGGAGATAACCATTATGACATCATATCTGCATTTATTAAAAGTATGCGCGGTTCAGACCCCGATGCTGCTTTGTATTGGCTAGCTGTTTTGCTCGAGGCTGGAGAAGATCCTCGCTTTATCATGCGTCGTATTATCGTTCACGCTTCAGAAGACGTGGGACTGGCAGACCCAACGGCTATGCTTCAGGCTCACGCGGCTGCCAATGCTCTCGAGTGGCTGGGCATGCCCGAGGCCCGCATTCCCATGGCTCAAGCAGTACTGGCTATCGCAACGGCTAAAAAAAGTAACAGTGCAGTGATGAGCATCGACCGTGCTCTGAATTATGTTAAGAAACACCCCACCGGAGAAGTTCCTGCTCATCTTAAGGACGCTCACTACCCAGGTGCGGATCAATTAGGGCATGGAAAAGGATACCGTTACCCTCACGACTACCCAAACCATTGGGTTGAGCAAACCTATCTGCCTCAAGGCGTTCAGGGAGAAACTTTCTATACTCCTTCAAATATGGGAAAAGAGAAATTTATCAATCGGTCTTATTCAGAATAGCCGTTCATGCCATGGCTAAGGCGGCACCCGGATACAAATTAGCATCAAAAATACGCTTTGACTCGGCTTAGAAGCCTTATCAAAGCGTATTTTTCTCACTGTCAGAACCTATCCTAACTTATATAACCGCCCTGCCAATTCATGTATTAGGAATGGCTATCAAGCATTTTAACCAGGTCCGCTTTACCACGGAAGCCAGTGATTCTGTCAACCATCTTTCCGCCTTTAAAAATTGCCAGAGTAGGTATGCTCATAACTCCATATTGACTGGAAAGAGGGCCATTCTCATCGACATTGACCTTCCCTACAACAACCCGTCCGACATATTCATCGGCAAGCTCATCAACAACGGGAGCAACCATGCGGCAAGGGCTGCACCAAGGAGCCCAAAAATCAACCAAAACCGCTTTCTCAGACTTTAACACATCCGCTTCAAAGTTTGCTGTGGAAAAGGTTTTAACATTTGCACCTGCCATATTAATTCCTCCAATCAAAAATTTACTTAATAAATTTAGCGAGCACCCCAATAAGCTCTTCGATCGCAGCTTCCTGGTTATTGTTCTCAACAGCATTGCGCATGCATCCCCGAGAATGGTGTTCAAAAACTATAGTGCCTACTTTATTGAGCGCAGCACGAACTGCAGCCACTTGAATCAAAACATCGACACAATACTTGTCGTTCTCAACCATACGTTGAATCCCTTTGACTTGACCTTCGATTTTTTTAAGCCTGCGCATTAAATCCTCTTTGGATTCCGAATAAGGGGTTGAATTCGTCATGCTATGCATCCTCCGATACCCTAAGGGGGTAGCTACAATAATTATTATAGCCAAAGCCCCCTTCCCTGTCAACTCTTGTTCGTCCAATAAGGTCAAATGGTCTTAATCATTTTACAGGCAGGTCAATATTGATATGCAATTCCTTAATCTGCTTTTCTGCCACAGTGGAAGGAGCATGAGACATCAAATCAGAAGCACTTTGAGTTTTCGGGAAAGCAATTACGTCACGAATATTATCCTTTCCCGTAAGAAGCATAATCATTCGGTCGAGGCCGAAAGCAATCCCGCCATGGGGTGGAGTTCCGTACTCAAAAGCTTCCATCAAGAAACCGAATTGCGCTACTGCTTCTTCCTCTGAAAAGCCCAGCAGTTTAAATATGCGTTCCTGAACCTCACGGCGATGAATCCGAATACTGCCTCCTCCCAGCTCAGTACCATTAAGGACCATATCATAGGCCTTAGCCCGTACACTCAGAGGATCTGATTCAAGAAGCGGCAAATCCTCGTCCATGGGTGCTGTAAATTGGTGGTGAATGGCAATATGCCGTTTCTGCTCTTCATCATATTCTAAGAGGGGAAATTCCGTGACCCACAAAAATTGAAGGGAACCTTCCTCAATCAGTCCTAAACGTTTTGCTAATTCCAAACGCAGATGTCCAAGGGCATCTGAGACAATGGCATAGGTATCCGCCACAAAGAACAAAATATCTCCTGTTTCGGCACGGGTTAGCTGAATTAAGGACGCCATCTCCTCTTCGGTAAAGAATTTAGCGATGGGAGATTTTATACCCTCCTCAGCCAATACAATCCAGGCTAGTCCCTTAGCTCTGTAGGTACTCACAAACTTTGCGAGATCATCAATTTCCCGGCGGGGCATGCCTGCGCATCCTTTGGCACAAATACATTTTACACTTCCGCCATTGGCCACAACATTGGCAAAAACTTTAAATCCGGTCTTGCCTACAAGTTCTCCCACATCAATCAGTTCCATGCCAAAGCGTGTATCCGGTTTATCCGAGCCGAAACGATCCATGGCTTCTTTATAGGTTAAACGCGGGAAAGGAGTAGGTACTGTTTTTCCTACCGTCTCTGAGAAAATCTTCACCATTAAACGTTCCATCATAGGTAGTATGTCTTCTACTTCAACAAAAGACATCTCTACATCCAACTGAGTAAATTCAGGCTGGCGATCCGCTCTCAAATCTTCATCGCGGAAACAGCGAGCAATCTGGAAATATTTCTCCATCCCGGCCACCATTAACAGCTGTTTATATAATTGAGGAGATTGGGGCAATGCGTAAAACTCACCGGGATGAATACGGCTGGGAACCAGATAATCCCGTGCGCCTTCAGGTGTGGATTTATTGAGCATGGGAGTTTCAATTTCATTAAAACCTAAATTAGTAAAGTAATTGCGCATAATCTGCATGACTTGATGCCGGGTTTTAAAAACTGCCTGCATTTCCGGCCGCCGTAAATCGAGATAGCGGTATTTAAGGCGTAAAGTTTCATCCACGTCCACCTGGTCGACAAGATAATAAGGAGGCGTTTTTGCTCCGTTTAAAACTTCCAGAGTTGAGGCAACAACTTCAATTGTTCCTGTTGTTAAATTTGGATTAATCATCCCCTCAGGACGAGCAATCACTTGCCCTTGAATAGAAACCACAAATTCCGACCTCAGACTTTCAGCAACAGAAAATCTGTCCCCCATTTTCTCGGGGTCAAAAACAACTTGAACTATACCGGAGCGATCCCGCAAATCGACAAAGATTAAGCCCCCATGATCACGACGGCGCTGAACCCAGCCTAGTAAGCGGACAACTTCTCCCACTTTTTCAAGGCCTAAGGTTCCATTTTCAACACGTTCGGAAAAAACTGTCATCTTAAACACCTCTCTGATACTTTTTGCTGATTTCATTGACTGCATCTGACAGCGAAACTTCCGTTTGCTCTCCTGATGTCAAATCTTTTATAACCATTACATTTTGAGCAAGCTCTTCTTCGCCAAGAATGAAAGCATAACTAGCACCTTGGCGATTGGCTGATTTAAGTTGGTTCTTTAAACTTCGGCCCAGCAAATCCATCCCCACCGGTATTCCTTGGCCCCGCAAAGCGCTCAGCAGGGCAAAACCCTCAATCTGTGCCTTTTCGCCAAGGGCAATCAACATGCCAAATTGTTTAGGTTCTGCTTCCGGCAGCTTGTTTTGAACTTGAAGAGCTGCCAAAACACGCTCTATTCCCATAGCAAAGCCAATACCGGGAGTTGGAGGTCCGCCAATTTCTTCAACCAATTTATCATACCGTCCGCCCCCGCAAATAGCACTCTGGGCCCCGATTTCATCTACCATAACCTCAAAGGCGGTTTTTGTATAATAGTCTAAACCTCGAACCAAGCGCGGATTTACTTTATACACCACTCCTGCTCTTTCTAACAGAGCCAGAACTCTTTCAAAGTGTGAACTGCAATCTTCGCAAAGGGTATCCTTGGTTGTAGGGGCCCCCTCAGTAACGGATTGACAGGTTGTATTTTTACAATCCAAAATCCGCAAAGGATTGCGGTCAAAGCGTTCTTGGCAATCGCTGCAGAGCTCATTTTTTCGGCTGGCCAGAAAGTCCTGAAGCTGTTCACGGTGTCTGGCCCGGCAAACAGGACACCCTACGGAATTAACATGCACTTCCAGGCCCTTTAAACCAAGGCGCTGATACAGATTCCAGACTAGACTGATCACTTCAGCATCCACGATAGGCTGATCGGCCCCCAGCACCTCAACCCCAAATTGATGGAACTGGCGGAAACGCCCGCTTTGAGGTCTTTCATAACGAAACATAGGACCTACATAATACAGCTTGACCGGCTGAGGTTGTCCATAAAGCTTGTCCTCGACATAAGCGCGGCAGACTGAAGCTGTCAGTTCCGGGCGCAGAGTCATAGAACGATCTCCTTTGTCTTTAAAGGTATACATTTCTTTCTTGACAATATCCGTCGTTTGGCCAACCCCTCTTTGAAATAGTTCTGTTGCTTCAAACATAGGGGTTCGAATTTCTTCATAACCAAAGTCCCGGCAAACAGAACGAATGGCTTCTTCAAAATATTGCCATTGCTCAATGGTCCCCGGCAAAAGGTCTTGAGTCCCTTTTGGGCGCTGAATTGCCACACATATTCCTCCTTAGATAGTATGCTTTCTGAGTAGCAGAAAAAGTTCTCATCCCTCGCTTTGCGCAAGGGACGAGAACTTCTCGTGGTGCCACCCTAATTGACGGAATGTATCCGCCCACTTTTTAGTCGTTAACGAGACTATCCGAATGCAAAGAACTCCTTTTCGGTTGTTTCTTTCGTGAGTCTTCCAAGCTGGTTCCAGTCTCGCCAGCCCTCCCTGAAGAAAGATTGAACACGAAATCTTCCCAAAAGTTTTCTTGAGTAATCTACATCTAAATGTATTAACATTACTATTATCTCTTGATGTTATCAAAGATAAACATCAGTTGTCAATAAATGCTGAGGTATTTAAACCAGGAAAGGGTTGCTCCGTTTTTCTACACCAATAGAGGTTTCTTCGCCATGACCCGGAAACACTCTGGTATCATCGGGAAGAATTAAGAGTTTATTCTTAACCCCATTAAGGAGCTGATCCATGGATCCTCCCGGGAAATCAGTCCTGCCAATGGAACCGGCAAAAAGAGTATCTCCGCTGATTAAGCCATCTGAACATAGAAAACAAGCACTTCCCGGGGAATGACCCGGTGTGGAAATCACTTTAATCCGTTGATTGCCGAGGATAATTTCTTGCCCATCCTGAAGCAAAAGATCCGCCTTCTTTAAAACTAACCCCGGACCAAAGTAACCGGAAAGATTCTTTCTCCCATCCGTAAGCATGTCTGCATCGTCGGTACGAATTCCTACTAAGACATCCCCTAACAACTCTCTAAGCTCATCCACAGCACCAATATGATCCACATGTCCGTGGGTCAGCAAAATGTAGTCCACCTTATAGCCTTTTTCCAACACCCAGCGATAAATCCTTTTCCCATCAGCTCCAGGATCAATGATCACTGCTTTCTTAGTATCCTCACAAGCCAACAAATAACAATTTGCTCCCATGGAACCCATAGCTCGCCCTTCAATCATCAGGTACTCCCTCCCTAGAACTTCTTTTTACTGTCCAAAAGTATCGTCACCGGCCCATCATTAACTAATTCAACATCCATCACAGCTTGAAAAACCCCAGTTTCCACTTTTAAACCATAACTTCGAATTCTATCAACACTCTGATCAAATAACGCTTTAGCTTGATCCGGGGGCGCAGCCGCTGAAAAGCTTGGACGCTTTCCCTTACGGCAATCTCCATAAAGAGTAAATTGGGAAACCACAAGAATTTCTCCATTGACGTCTAAAAGTGATTGATTCATTTTTTCTTCTTGATCTTCAAAAACCCTTAACCCCACAATCTTATCGACCATCCATGTGATATCCTCGGTTCCGTCCTCTTGCCCAACAGCCAGCAGGACCAAAAGTCCAGGTCCTATGCTTCCCACTTTTTCACCTTTCACCGTGACAGAAGCGCGTTTGACCCGCTGAATAACACTGCGCATCTTAGTTTCCTCCTGAATGGATCCTCTTTACCTCCGTGATATCTCTGACCCTGCGAATTTTATGCATTACCATTTTAAGGTGTTCCACGTTTCTAATCTCGATTCTCAATTGAATATGGGCGATTTCCCCTTTCCCCACCCGGGCATTAATACCCAGAATGTGGGTACGGGTATCTAAAACCGCGTTCATAACTTCAGTAACCAGCCGGGGTTTATCCCTGCCATAAATTTGAATATCCACTGGATAGGTGGTATCTACCTGCTCGGCCCACATAACCTCTACGATCCTGTCAATCTCATCATTAGTGTGACTAAGCACATTGCTGCAATCCTCACGGTGAATGGAAACCCCCCTTCCCCTAGTAATATAACCGATAATTGAATCCCCGGGAAGAGGGTTACAGCATTGAGCAAAACGAATCAAGACGTTATCCACGCCTTTAACCCGCACACCATGAGAAGCTTTGCCATAGGAGATTTGACTTGATGGTTTAACCTCACCCTGCTGGATTGCCGCGAGCTGCATTTTCTCTCGTTCTTCTTTGGTCAAATCCTCACGCAGGCGCATAAGAACCTTATTTGGAGTCAGAACTCCGTCTCCTATGGAGGCATATAAATCATCCAAGCTCACAAAATTTTGACTTTTACCAATAGCCATGAGACTATCTGGTTTCAGAATTTCCGCCGGCTCCAATCCCAGTTTACGAACTTCACGCTCTAAACTTTCACGCCCGCGAATGATATTATCCTCACGCTGCTCTTTCTTAAACCATTGACGAATCCTATTCTTGGCTTGGGATGTCTTGACAAAAGACAACCAATCCCGGCTGGGACCTCCGCCCTGCTTAGAAGTAAGGATTTCCAGAATATCACCGTTGGCGAGTTTTGTATCAAGAGGAACAATCCGGCCATTAATCTTGGCCCCTATGCAGCGGTGTCCCACATCCGTATGAACTCGATAAGCAAAATCAACGGGACATGATTCTGCAGGCAATTCTACCACATCCCCTTTAGGGGTAAACACGAAAACTGTATCCGCAAATAAATCGATCTTCAAAGACTCCATAAATTCACCGGCATCCCGTGAATCATGCTGCCATTCCAGCAATTGACGGAGCCAGGAAAGTTTTTGCTCAAAATTGACACTGGCCGTCTTATTACTGGTGGTGTTGGTAGAACACTCTTTGCCGCTTCCTTCCTTATATTTCCAGTGAGCAGCAATACCATACT
Source organism: Desulfosporosinus orientis DSM 765 (assembly GCF_000235605.1). Classification (GTDB taxonomy): domain Bacteria; phylum Bacillota; class Desulfitobacteriia; order Desulfitobacteriales; family Desulfitobacteriaceae; genus Desulfosporosinus; species Desulfosporosinus orientis. Next base: position 982,687 of record NC_016584.1, on the reverse strand, counting down.
CAGATGTACGATGCATCTCGCAGGTCCGAATTTGAATTTCAAAAGGTTCACCATTTTCACCAATTAACGTTGTGTGCAAAGACTGGTACATGTTTGGTTTGGGCATGGCAATATAATCTTTAAAACGCCCCGGTATAGGCTTCCACATGGTATGAATAATTCCCAAAGCACCATAACAATCGTTGACAGAATCCACAATGACCCGAATGGCCATTAAGTCATATATTTCGCTTAGTTCTTTGTTTTGAGTCGTCATCTTCCGATAAATACTGTAAAAATGCTTAGGACGGCCTGCAATATCTGCGTAGATCTGTACTTCATCCAGCTTTTCACGCATTTGGACTATGACTTCATTGATATAAGCTTCACGTTCCCGCCGCTTAAGAGCGATACCCTCAACCAAATCGTAGTATTCCTCAGGTTTCAGGTAGCGAAAGGATAGATCTTCCAGCTCCCATTTAATCCGAAAAATCCCCAACCGATTAGCAAGGGGAGCAAATATTTCCAGAGTTTCCTGGGCAATCTCCTTTTGTTTGGCAGGGGAATGATATTTTAAAGTCCGCATATTATGCAGCCGGTCGGCAAGCTTGATAAGAATAACCCGAATATCTTTGGCCATGGCCAAAAACATTTTGCGTAAATTTTCTACTTGCTGCTCAACCTTACTTTTATATTCAATTCTGCCGAGTTTGGTTACCCCGTCAACAAGCAGCGCTATTTCCTCGCCAAAATTTTTCTCGATATCTGCAATGGTATATTCTGTATCTTCTACAACATCATGCAGTAACGCTGCTGCAATAGTCGCTTCATCCATTTCAAGTTCTACCAATATCTGAGCAACTTCCAAGGGATGTAAAATATAGTCTTCCCCAGAGTTGCGCAGTTGATTTCTGTGTGCCACTTCAGCAAAATGGTAGGCCTTGTCCACGATTGCTAGACGCGCCTGGGGAGATTTCTTTTTCATTTTTACCAATAATTCCGCGAAAGACATAGGTGAACTCCTCTCATCCGCGCTAAAACGCTCGATCTACCACTAGGCTACCGATAAACCCAAATACTTCAACCTTCAATTAGTATTCAACCAGAGAAAAGACTGAGTAATCCGCTAATTTTTCTCGTCCCTTCAAAAACGCCAGTTCAATCAAGAAACCCATTCCCACCATTTCTGCCCCAATCTTTTTCATTAGGTTTGCAGTTGCCAGAGTTGTACCACCCGTTGCCAACAAATCGTCAACCACGACGACACGTTCACCGGGATGAATAGCATCTGCATGGACCTCTAAAGTGTCGAAGCCATATTCTAAAGCATAAGTCTCAGAAACTGTCTGAGCGGGCAATTTACCCGGCTTGCGAACTGGGACAAAGCCGACTCCTAAAGCATAAGCAACGGGCGCACCGAAAAGGAACCCTCTTGCTTCAGGGCCAACGATGACGTCAGGCTTCCACGGCTTAATTCTTTCCACAAGCTCATCAATAGCTGCATGATACATTTCTCCATTTTTCAACAGCGTGGTAACATCCTTGTAGGAAATCCCCTCTTTGGGAAAATCCATAATAACTCGTATATGATCCCTAAACTCCATGATCCTTCCGCCTTTCTTTTAATGCAGTCAAATTTGAAACATCTGATGCTGATTTATTGCAAGCCTACTGATCAAAGAGTCGAGGCTAATAGTCTTTGCTGAAACTTTAATGCCTTCTCTATGCATCCTCTTGCAAAACGATAACGCAAAGAAGAATCAAGGTCTAATCTCTTCTTAGCTGGAATCCATTCCAGTTGAATCTCGTCTATTCCTCCAAGACAGAGGATAAGCCCCAGTTCTTCAAAAATCTTTAAGGCTTCCTTAGCCCGATCTGCTGTATCACTTATCAATTCCCAAGAAAAAGGATTTCCTTGTCTTGATTTAACCTGTAGGTCCCGATAATAACCTATAAGTTCTTCCCGTGATATGTAACAACAGCGTCGATGAACCTTTTCCTCAGGGTGAGTTTGAAATCCTGCTAAGGCAATCCTGACAATCCCTAATTCACGAAGCTTTTCTACGCCTTCTTTAAAATCTTCTTCCGTAAGGGGAAGGCCAAGCATGATACCCAAACTTTGATTAATGGTTTCATTTTCCCCAGCAATCGTGTTCCCTAATCGTAAGGTGGGCTTACTCACAGTATTGTCCCACACCCATATCTGTTCATTAGTTGGGAGCGGCCAAGATGCACGAGGCAATTCCCGCCAGTCTATCCACTGGATATCGGATTCCTCCACGGCGGCTGCAAATTCCCGATAAGCTCTGTGGCTGTCCCCCCCGGCAGGTGAGTTCTGCCATTTAGCTTCCTTTTGGATATCTTTAATAATTAACTGAACTGCTTCCTGCCCTCTAAAAGTATTCCAATCAAGAGCGAAGGCTGCATCTAATTCAGGCTGACCTTTTAGTTCGTTTAAACGTTCTCCCCACCTGAAAGCGATTCCTTCTTGCTCGCCCTGTGAACCAAAGCGAAATTTTAGATGAGTTTGGTCTTTGCCAACAGCCGTTACCGAATGAACAGGAATTCCCGAACATGCTAACAGGGGACCGGGATTGCCAAACCCAAAGGGAGCCATTTTTTCAAGTTGAGTTAGCAAATCCCCTGAAACCTTATCAAGAGTCACCTGGCAATCAATTCTCAAAACTTCCTGAAATAAAGTCTCATCATAAAGTAAGGCTTGTTCATTTAACCCTTTTCTTAAATCATCAATATCCTTAGAGAAAAGAGCGAAACCAGCGGCCTGCTTATGACCTCCATATTTTGTCAAAAGATAAGCTTGAGTACTGAGCTGTTCTAAAACCGGGTAACCTGGAATACCGCGAGCCGAACCCTTGGCTTCTTCTCCTTCTTCTGCAATTAAAAATACAGGCCGGTAATAGCGTTCAACCAAACGAGAGGCTACAATACCAATGACTCCATGGTGCCAATGGTCCGCGGATAGTACAATCACTCTTGGCAGAGGCTTCCCTTCCAGCATTGCGATGGCTTCTGCCAGAATTTCCTTCTCTGTTTCTTGCCGGGACTGATTTTCTCTGGTCAATTGACACGCAAGTTCAGCAGCCCGCTCCGGATCCTCTGCCAGAAGGAGTTCCAAGCCTGTTCGTGCACTATCCATTCGCCCAGCCGCATTAATTCTGGGAGCGACCATAAAACCTATTTGCCCGGCTTTAAGAGATTTATCCTTTAGCCCGCACTCTTTAAGCAGGGCACTTAAGCCCGGATGGTTCGTCTTCTCCATCTGAAGAAGTCCGTGATGCACTAATATTCGGTTTTCTCCAATTAAAGGGACTAAGTCGGCAATAGTTCCTAAAGCCACCAAATCCAGCAATTGGATTTCCATATGTGACCTGGCTTCGCGACTCCCGATTCTTGCCAATAAAGCTTGGGCTAATTTAAAAGCAACCCCAACCCCTGCTAAGTTCCTGAAAGGATAACCTGAATTCTCAACCTTAGGATTAATGATGGCATGAGCCTTCGGCAAAGCATCCTGAGGCTCATGATGATCGGTTATGATAACATCAATATTCAGAGTTTTAGCCAGTTCCACTTCAGAGACTGCTGTAACTCCACAATCCACGGTAATGACCACACCAACACCCGCTTTTGCAGCCCGTTCAATAACCTCAGAATGTAGGCCATACCCTTCGTCTTGCCGGTGAGGAATATACGCAACAGCCTTAAATCCTAAGTCTATTAACACTTTGTATAATAAAGTGGTACTCGTCACCCCGTCCACGTCATAGAATCGTTGCTTGCTTTTTTGTCTAATAACTCTTACCCCTTATAAACACACACTTTTTTCTACCTTTTCTGGCTTAATGCAGTTAGACAATCTCATTTTTTCTAAAGGACAAGTTGTAAATAAACAATTGAAATGTTACCAGCTTTTTTTAGACAGTGGCTTTTACTTTCTTCATATACAATATAACATAACATATAATTTTTAGCACCTTACGAGAAATCACACAATTTTTAACGTTTATTGTCAACACCCTTTTTATTTTACGCCCACAAAATGTATTAAAGTGTAATACAACAAAAGTAATTAATTATCGATGTCTTCCTAGATAAATGATTAAGGGCTATTACAAGGAGCCACTATTATCCTAATTCCAAATGTAGGACACTACCCTATATCTGAACTTAAAAATGCATATACTCTTTCTCTTAGCTCATAAACTAATAACAACCTATTCGCACATGCAAAATGGACAGCAATACAATTCTGTCCATTTTGCATGAAACCTAAGTTGGTAAACCAATCTTATTCTAGTTCATGATAATCTCCTTAAACCTTTTTGACATAAGTTTCTTTCTTTCTTCTATAAATAACTCAAAATTCGTAAGTTCCAAATCTACATTTGGAATGAAATTTAATGTTCTATAGTTAGCCTTATCTACTATGTTACTATCAAACCATTTTTTCAATGGAGTCTTACTTTTAGACTCATTTTCGTTTTCTTCCAACAACTGGAGATTAGCTAATTTGTCCTTAGCATCTTGGAAAGTAGTCCATTTTATATTTGGAACACAACTTTGTTTTAGATTCATAGCCGTAAAAGAACTTGCAGGGTGCAAATGGTCTTGGTGAAACTTTACCTGTCCTAGCTTGAGATTAGGATATAGTAATGATAAAACCATAAACGTATATGGACTTTTCTTATATTCGAACAACTCATCAATATCCTCATCTGTAAATAACAGGCTTTTTTCTGCAGGTAGTTTTGTTGAATATAGCTTCGCTAGTGGAAAATCGTTACTCTTTAGAATATAGCTCCCATCAGACTTTTCTTTTCTAAGAACATTTCTGATAGTGTCAAGAACTTGATCTCCCTTTCCCCCGTACACCAACTTCAGCAAACTTGCAACAAGGTACTTTCTCATTAAGTTTTTATTGTTAATACTTAAATTTCCGCCTTTATATATGTAATAACTTATAGGGATTATCGCATTTTTGGATGTTAAGTTTTCTTGACTAAATCCGAATTCCGCAATTATATCTACTGTTGTCTTAATTGCATCCTTGATCGTTTGCCAATTATCCTTAATTTTTAGAACGTTTTCTTTTTTAAAGTTATGCACTTTGAATAATACTGGGCTATCAGTAAGGACTAGGCACGTCCTCATGATAAAGTCGTTATCAAAATTAAATTTATCGCCTTTACCATTAATATTTTTCAGAAGATCTTCTATTTCTTCTCTAGCTTGTTCCCAATTAGCAACAATTGTGGAAAAGAGTAAGTCGCTTTTAGAAAGCACAGTTCCTCCACTATTAACTCGGATAAAAATATCTAAAATATCATCGAGATGATCCGCTACGACTTCAAAATAATTTATAATTTTATCTTGTGTAATTCTTTGCCATAATGTAGTTAAGATATCAATAAAGATTCCATTTGTGAGGTATCCCTTCTCTGTTGCATACTTTATATAATCATTAGCTTCCTTCCACTTTAAAGCTTCCTTTATAGGAAACCAAAAACATTTTTCGTCTTTATATTTAGCTTCTGTGACTGTTAAAAATTTAAACTCGTAGGTTATACTACCTTCGTCATCTGTCTGATGATTTCTAAGTAGGTTAAGATAAAGAAGTCTTTTAGGAAATGCATCATCATTATCCCATCTTGCCCTTGGTTTTTTATATGCATAACTTCCCTGAAGAGCTAAATACATAGAACTTAATCTCTGTTGACCATCTAGAACCCCAATTATAACATCTTTCATTTCGGGCTTAGGTGCAAGTTCATTTAAACTATCTCGTTCATGATATTCTTGAATAAACTTATAAAAAGTATAATCATTCGTTTTGGGTTTCTCTACTTTCCAAAATAGAAATGTTCCAATTGGATAGCCGAGCATAATTGAATCAAAAAGTTTCTCTATTTGCTCATAACCCCAAACAAATCTTCTTTGAATAGCGGGGAGATAAATTTCATTATTTCCAATTTTACCCACAATATCCTTTATCGTGACATCTATATAACTCATATACATGCTCCCCCTAAAAAATTGTAAATCTTAAATTAATTTCTACTAAAACAACGAATACCCTTCTATTTACAAAAAAGAAATTTTTATCATATTAGCCTTCAAATTAAAGGTACTTATATGAAGAATGTAGCTTTGTACGTGACGTATAATCCGTTGATTTATAGTTATCCTTCCAAGTAGAGTAGACTTAAATCAAAGTCTTGTCGGAGTGGTGATAATGGATATTAAGATTGCAGTAGGCCATAGAATTAAAGAGTTGAGAATACAACGGAATGTTACACTCATAAATCTGAATTTGATAGGACATATATTAATAGCGTAGAGAATGGGAGCAGGAACATATCCATTGTCAATCTGGAGAAAATCGCCAAAGCATTTAATCTCCGATTGAAAGACTTCTTGATTCTAAAAATTTCGGCTAACTTACAAATATATAGTGTATCTACTCACAACGAATGACTTAACAAGCTTTCGTCTAACTTCTTATCATGAATAGACAGTGCGTATTCGGCAGTTAAAAGCCCATCGTTTTCAAGAATCTTTAAGTACTCTCCAAAAAATTCTTTTGTTACAATATCCACCGTATAATGCCTTGTCCTTTTTCCATCAACATTGGAAACACCAAGTAATACATGACTAGTATCCTCAACATGAACATCTTCACCATTTATAACATCTGCCATAAACAATTTACCATCGTAAACTACTACAAAATAAAATAGTTTTATAAAATTCCTATCAAAAGTACGAATTTTCTCCAACCCATGATGTTTATAGTAATTGATTACACTACTAACGCTCTCGTAAATCTGTCTATTTTCTTTAGGATTATCATGTTTGAACGGTACAACATAAGCACGGGACTTATCTGTAGTGGTTTTATAATGGTGTTCTAGTACCGTCTCTTTATAATGATGTCGCCAAAAAAAATTTTCCTTACCACTTTCATCAATATCTCCAGCTACAGTTAAGTACATAATAGGACCATGTGTTTTTTCTCTAAAAAACACCCACGGATTGGAATGATTTTTCTTGCATTCAATAATTAGTCTTGTCGATAATCTGAGGTTTTCAGCTATCATATCTTGTTTATGCGCTTCAATATCAATTTCTCTGAAGTTGTCATCTTTATCCTGATATTGCTTGTTCATATTAATAGACCAATTATAATCTAGAACTTTCTGTTGACAGTAAAGTTCTAGTGGGAAACCAGACTTTAGAATTTCTTTTCTTATTTTGTCCCTTAAATCCTCTTCGGACATATTTGAACCACCTCATAATCCCTAATATTTACCTACATATGGATTGCCTCTGAAAGGACAAATAGTTGAAATTTATATCTTTCTTAGCGGAGCTTATAGAATACCCTTTTAGTTTTAGCTATAATATACATAGTGGCCGTCTGCTATTTCGTAACCCCTTTGTAGGAGGTAATCATAATTTTGATTTTTAACTGTACGGTAAAGAAAGGTTCTCTTATAACTGTACCTAAACCAGTCTTAAAACAACTTGGGTTAAAACAAGGATCAAAGTTTTGGATTTCGCTAACAGAATGTGGATTTCAATTAACTCCACTATCACGTCTGGAGATTAAGGAATTTAAGAAGGCAAGAAGAAGAAAAATTATATATAAAGACTAGCTCAAAAGAAGTGGAGTTAGTCTTTTTTGATATAACTATTAGTAATCTAGCCCGTTAAGTTGGATTCCTTCCAGTTATTGTGACAAATTTATTTAATTCAATCCAAAAGTTTGGATAAATTCATAATACTCAGGCTTGTTTTTATCTAAATCTTGTATGATTTTATCTTCGAAGATATTTATCAAAGCACCATCTTCAAACTCTAAACAATCTAAATGATTATCCAAAATATAAGTTGCCAAATGTCTTGGTAATCCGATATTTTGGAGTTCAATTATTTTCAAATCGGTAGTGCCATACTCTAAATAGTCCCCCCAGTTAGCTCCAGCATTCTTTTCGCCATATTTTTCACACATAATTAAATAATAATTTGTAAAATAGTTTTTCATTTTAAATCTAATATTGGTCTCAATATCACGCATTAACTCATTTATAATGAGATTTATAACCCATTTTTCTTCTCCAGTAAACTCTATAAAACCATCTACATCCCAGAATTCTCCTCTTTCCTTGTAATAGCTTATAATACTCCAGATAATTTTATTTAAAGGCACTGAAGTCATCCAATCTTTCATTAGGATCGCATAATATTTTAGCTTATTAATATTCTTTGCTAAAGGAGCATGACCTTTTGACTCTTCCTCAGCCCAATTATATAAATCATATAATTGGATAAGAAAACCATAACAATTTTCCTTTGTAACCTCAGTTGGTAAAGTTATTAAGTTGTCTTTTAACCAAATTCTATTTTGATATGTTTCCTTAATCGTTGAGGAAACAGTTAATATATTTGCAGGAACATAATTTTCCTTTGTTTTCTTTTTTAGTATTTCTTTTCCGTTTTGTATTTTAGTAATGAAATTTGATTTTAATACTGACTGATCATCCCTTAATTCATGAATCAGTGCAATGTTAGCATAATGGTTCCAAATCTCAATTTCACCACTAGACACATTTTTCCTAGTGAATTCTCGGTTTTCTAATGAACGCGCAATATTTTCAAAAAAATTTTTTTGTCCTTTTATAACTAGCGGTTGTATTTTTTTTACATCTTTATTCTTAATGATTTGAATATCTTTTTCTAGATTACCCCAACTATTTCTCTTATCTACTATTTTAGTGCAAATGATATTTCCAGATAATTCTTTAGATAACCTCCCTGCCCTACCTGCTAAATTCCAAAAATCTATGTCTTTAAATTTCGATAGACCAATGGCATTACTTAAGATAAATATATTTTTAGCTGGTAAATTGACTCCCTCCAACAATGTTGATGTACAAAAAATATAATCTATAATTCTCTCACTAAATAATTGTTCAATTTTCTCCCTTACTCTTTGAGGCAACCTACCAAAATGGTATGCTACTCCTTTTTTTAAGCACTCTATCAAATAATAATCTCTATGTATATGTTCTTTTATTAGTTGAACTAATTCATTTATTTTCTCATTCTTTTTTATTGGCAACACTCTAGAAAACCTTATTGCATATTCAATAGTATCTTTAGTAGAATTACAATAAACGATATTTTTTGAGTTTTTACCAAGCTTATTTAACCAAAAGTTAAAATTTTTTTCATTTTCGTTAATAGAACTTAATTGAATTTCTACATCTTTGTTAAAATCAGAAAATAGGGTTATTTTATTATTATATAAATCTAAAAAGTACCTTGATTGAGCAACAGGAGATTCTTTAATTGACATTGTTTCTTCAGTGCTTTTTTCAAAAATTTGAAGAAACACTTCAGTATTAGGTACATTTGGTGAGGAAAAGAACAGTTTTACACTTTTTCTTTCGGCTTGTAAAATTGCATGATAAAATAATGGCCCTCTTGAATCATTATTAGATACCATTTTATGTGCTTCATCAATAAACATATAGTCTATCTTAGGATTATTAACATTAGCTAAATAAGATATTAATCTTTCAGGTGTAAAAACAAATAAATATTTAGTATTGCTGTTTGTATGTAGTTTAGGGATAACTGGATGTGATAATACTCTGTATTCTTTTACATCTTTTAATTCACTTTTCATTTTAAGAGTAACTTGGTTTATTAATGCTCTTGTAGGAACTAATATAACAATATTTTCACAATAATGATGTTCATGTATTAAATATTTAATAAAAGCTTCCATAATAAAGGACTTCCCGAGAGAAGTAGGACCAGAGAAACTGTAATGATTGTTATTTTTAAGAGCTTGATAAATATTAAATTGAGGATCAGTGAAAATATATTTTCCGTATGGATCTTTTTGAAATATTTCTTTTATAATTTTTTCCATTTCAACCTCATCAGGCGAAATGATATTGCTACATTTTTTTGAAATTATCTCAAGGGCTGGAAAATTCCCCAATCTAATTAAAATTGCGTATGCTAAACTTATGAAAAGTTTACTACTTGAAAATTCTTCAAATAATAAACTTATTATTTTATAACTACAATTTTTTTCTTTGGCTTTATCTGAGTAAGAGAGAATATCTGCATACCTCATTAAATCAAAGAATTCTTTTTCTGTTAGGTTTTTATGTCTAAAATGAAAAAACTTATTTAATTCAATTTCTTCCACTTTACTATACAACTCTAAAAAATAGTCATCTTCGAAGACTTTTGATGCAAACTCTTTTAAGACCCCCATTGAGTAATCTCCTTCATGATATGTTTTCTATTATTATCCAGTTCGGTAAATGGTACAATATAAATATAAAAACTATGACCAAATAATTTTAAATCAATAATCTTTTTATTGATATAACTTATTCTTTTTATTGTGTCATTGCTTATTTTTTCCTTGAGTTTCTTTCGGAATTCACTATTAGGTAATTTCTTATCATCATCGGACATCTCAATTTCGTAACCTATAAAAATACCGAAGGCGTCATCAACTTCAAAGTTTCGTTCTCTACTTGGGTAAATAATCATTTTTAAGAAATCTCTTTCTTTTTCCGAAAAAATTTCTTTGTCGAGATTATTATATAATAAGGTTTTTTCATAGTTGATACCACTCTTCTCTTTTCCAACTTCATTGACCTCATTTTTAAACTCATAAATTGAATCAAAAGCATCACGAAGTGCAACTGTCAAATCAGCAATAGTTTTTGATTCCCCAAAGAGCAACTGATAATTTCCGTTGTCTAATTTCAACATATGGATTCCGTCAGCTCCATGCACATACATACTTGTAGAGGTTTTCAACTCAAGTTTTGATAGTATTTTAGGTGCATTTAGATGTGTCTCCAAAAAACAATATAGCAATAATTCTCCAAGTTCTCCCGTGTTGTTAATATAGTTTTTGAATTTTTTCTGTGCTTCATATGTTAACGTTGCTGGTCTCTGCTTGTAAGTTTCTTTTATTTTTCTGGATACTGAATAGTCAATCATAGGATCACGAATGTTTTTTATTAAGCATGAGTAATCAAAACTGTTTGCATTTATATTAAGGACAAATAAATTCAATTTACTGACGCCATTTTCATCTAAATTTTTTTCCCATAGATGCTCAAAAGAATCCAAAAAATCATTCTCACCGATGCTTATCTTCATAGTCGATTCGCTCCTCATCATTCGTGGCCTCTACAAATCCGACTGCTACTGCTTCTTATGATAAATCGCTACAATTATACTCAAGATAGGGTAAATAATTATGGATTTACCTAATAATATCTATCTTTCCACATTGTTCTAATAATTCCTGCAATATTTAATTTTAGCATAAAAAAAAGCCAGAACCTTTTTTCTGGCATGAACAATAGCACTAGCCCTCTAGCTCCTTATTAAGAGCCTTTTAGACAACCTTTTATGATCAATATTCAAGAACACGCTGTGGCATGAATCAAAATGATATTGTAACCTAAAAACGGGATATCTACATGATATTAAAGTAGTTCTTTTGAAATTGTCCCTGCAATTTCGTGTATCATCATTAATGAGTTATAAAATTATATCAGAGACGAATTGATGCTCTGCTATTGAAATAAGTGCACAACCGCAAATTAATCAATTTCGATTTCCATTGCCATGGTATCCCATACGGACTCTTCAATATGATCATTTATCGAGACAGGTCCGTGACAGTGAATATTTCGTTAACCGAGCACAGGCATCTCGGAAGGACAGAGCAGTCATCACGGTATTCGAGAGCACTCGTCTCGGACAGTGAATCTAATAAACAAGTCGCAATTCCTACTCTACTACTCCTCTAGGGATAATAAACTTGACATGGGACCCTGCTCTGATGCTTCAATGGGTCGAGGGCTGTGACTCATATGATGTATTCCTATTAGGTAAGCCCCATCCCTTGATTTAGGGTAGCCTCCTCGCCTCCATATCAAGTTTTAATCTGGGGTTAGAGAGACGTATGGCGCGTTGCTGGCAAAAATCAGTGTGGTAAATCCAATCGAATAATCAATATTACAAGGCGCTCTGTTGATCGCGAAAGGTACTCAAATTGACCCTAGTGGATGCTCTAATTCGCCCGAGATAACTGCTCTTTTGAAACGAAATATTCAGTGACGTGCTCTGATTCACCACGATCCCTTCACTACCGAATCAATTATTCAAGATATAGTTGTTTCTTCTCTAGGCTTATTGAGGCTCGATTGATGGAAGATCAATATTATATGAATTAGCCCTATTAAATTCGGACTGTAAATGACGTAAACACAATATAGCCAAGTTAAAAGTAATTCTATAAGGAATAACCTCATGACTTTGTTTGTCTCACAGCCACCTATTCTATAAGTGAGCTTTTATAATCGAATAAACTATGGTCTCCCCCCTTGACAGTTGGGACACCTTCTTTGCCAAATATCCGATCCGTTCGCTTTGTACTTGAAATTGCAGTTTTGACATTCCATCGAGTAAAACCATTGCATGTGATCTGTACCCTGTTCCTCTGTCCGTCCAGTATTAATTTGATTATTTTTGTTAAGATAGCCTGGTTTTGTAGTTTTTATCTCCATGTTCTTTTTCCGCCCTTCACAGTGTAAAGCCAATTTTTTACGGAAAACTTACTATTATATCTAATATTTTTACTCGACCTTAACAATTTAAGCTATTAATCAACATCTTCATCCTCTGTTTCTCCAAAAGCTTCAATTCGTTCCCCGATTAATAATTCTATGTACTTATTAATATTATGATTTATCGAGTCTATATCTTCTATTATCGAGATTCCTATTTCTAAATTCATTTTATAGAAATCCATATAACTCTTTTTCTGTCTTTCTTTAGTAGCATATTCAGGGATTAGATATTGTCCAATACTATCTTCTAAATCATTTTTCAGGTCACTAAATAATATCAAATGGTAATTTTGAAACCAATAGCGTTTATCTTTTATTAGTTTTAACCTTGATATAATTTCATTACTAAATAAATAATCTTTTAAATAATAAGATATTAATAACTGATTATTACTTTCTGCAACAATATCAGTCGTTTCTCCTAATATTGAATCATGGCCTACCACCTTTATAATGTAATAATAATATAGCTGTTCTTCATTATAAGGTTCAGATAATGCCTCACTGTATCTTACCTTTAAAAACTTTTTGAACCTTTCTCCTGAGAAATAATCCAAATGTTTAAATTTATTAATAGCATATAACATAGTTTCAGGGGAAAATTTAAATATGTAACATAATTGATGGAAATTGAACTCTTGAACAGCAAATTTGTTGGCAATATTAAGTGTTTGAAAATAAGTTGATTTAAAAAAAGTGTTTAAAAAGGTTTTTTTAAGCTTATCATCTTCTAAGTTAGACATACGATAAATTAATTGGTTAATAAAATACAACTTATTATCATTTTTAGAATCGTCATATCTACTTTTGCAATCCGACCTAATCTTCTTCCAATACTTTTCTATTAAATTATAGTTATTGTATGATAAATAAGTCCATGTTTCAATTTTTCCATCATTTCTTTCTAAATCGAACTTTTCTAACACATCATCAAACAACTTTATTACTTTTTCATTATCCTTTATATTGCAAAAAAAGTAAAAGTCATCCGAAAAGTACGAAAAACTGCAATCAATCATGTTTCTTTCCAGTGTATTTTCAATTTCAGCACTTATTTTTTTTAAATATTTCTCAGCTAAGTATAAAGATATGTAATTACCCATTATTAGACCATTAGTGTTACCTAAATTTAAATTTGTTATATAGTTTTCATATTTTTCATCTCCTCGGCTTTCGATTTCTATATCATGCGTGTAAATTCTTCCATAATAACTCTTAATATCTAATTTAAGTAAATTATCGTATATGCATAATTGTTGAAAATCGCTCTCTAATTGTTCATCGTATATACCTGTAGCAAAATCTCCTGTTTCGAGATTAGGTACTAATCTTTTGTGAGTATCTATATTCCAAATATCTAAAAAGTTTGTGGAATCTTTAAAACGTTCATATGAACATAAAAAGTTTAAAATATTTGGCATCTTTAAGGTTCTGTATTTATCATCTTGCTTTCTCACTCGAAACTTTATAGGTTCAGTCCAAGATAAATCTTTAAGTTCAAATCCATCAATTCTAGGAGAACGAACCTTATTTATATTCAAGAAGTGTCTAACAGGGTTTTTAAAATTATAATAATTATTTATATCCATTTTGTCCTCCTACCCAACATTATCAGCAGTATGCCATACTATTTCGTAGATTACTTGTTATTACCTCATAACGACGTAGCTATTAGGCCGATTCTAACAAATCATTATGTATACATAAGACTACAGAATATACGATATTGCTTCAAAAAGACTTAATAATTCTTCTAAGCATTCCTCCTATATACAATTATCAGAGAATAGTACTCAAAATGTCAAGAAGTGTAATAATCAGTGCCAAAAAGCCCAATAGATTGATTTAGCGAATCAACCTATTGGGCTTTAATTTTGTGAATCTGTTTCTTTATTGAGGAATGTCAATAGGGACGGCAGATATTACCCCTAAAACGGGATGGAGTTTTACTCAATAGAAAACATCATATTAGCCTTATCCCCTCGACCCATCGAGGCATCCACCAAGGGGTCACATGTTAAGTCTTGACCTAGTTGCGCATTCCTTATGGTAGTCTCAAAAGGTGGATCTCACGGTGACCAATGTGAATTTACTTGATGCACATTCTAATTAACTCCAGCGGCTTATCATATAATATTATTCAGACTTGATACTGCTAAACAAATATGAAATGAACGGCTAATTACGGCATCAAGGATAACAATGGTATCAATTGATACGTTTATATTTGCACACCCTCTCTCGCTAACCTGGTTGGCATAATTGCAGGCAATCAGTAAACTAGTGGATTTAAATAAGCCACTAGTAAAATCTCCATAAGATGGGTTGATCAGGATCAAACCAGTTACGCATACAATACTAATAGTTAAAGTCTTAAAGAGCGTCTTAGTGAAATAGATTCTTCAAAACTCGGGATAGATAATTTAGCTCTCTCGTTGTTCTACATTCAAATTTACCGAATGTAGTAATTTTTTTAATTCCCCCCCCTTTTTTGCGTTTTACTTTTATGGTCAATTTCCCAGGTTCTTTCATTAATTTCCCTCCATATCCCACTTTAAGCTTAACTACTTTCAAATATTACTTCTTGTTTATTCAGATAAAAATGTATATTTTTTGCTGGTCGTAGATATTTTTTATCTACCGTGTAGGTAAGTCTATAAAAATATAATCGTAATTCTCCTTAATAAAATGTATTACATCTCTGAGCGCTGTGACTACCTGACGTTGATTGAATTTGTCCATGAGTCTCCATAAATCCCATGCACAGTCTTCTTGATTAATTTTTCTATTTAGAATACAGATTTTTTAAGAATCTATTTGCTTTCCATTTTTGCCTTTAGCATCCCGTCTATTGGCAACCGAACTAGGAAGTCTTAAAATCAATCATATCTCACACTCACATATTAACCACTTAAACAGCCGATATATAGATTCTGGTAGTTTTACCTTGTCAACTAATATAAACGCCTTAAATCTGCTCTCAGGCTCTCTGTAAGCTATTTCTATAAATACAATGTTCTTGGTCGAGCCATAACCCACGACGAGGTTTTATCTATAACTCTGTAATATCAGTTGTACCGTCCTGTTACCATTGTATTCATTAACTTCTATTGTAAAAATCATGTCCAATTTCACGTTGTTTTTTAATCCATTGTGCATTTTATCTAATTCACTTTGTCCAAATTTTTCAATTATATAGACCTCGAAGGAGTTAATATCTCCGAAGTAGACACAATCTAACTGTTTATTACTTTCTGTTAATAGTTTCAGTTTTAATACATTTTTCTTAGCGCCAAGTATTGAACTCCTAGAGATAGAAATGTCTTTCTCCGCGAAAAGCGGTTTTGCATTCCCTTTACCATACGGTTCAAGAATGGTTAACTCCTCTGCCAACGCAAGATTGATTTTGTCAAGTGATATTAATCCATCAACACGAATCTTACGAGTTAAGTCCTCTTCAGTTAATGTAGTTAGACGATTCATACGTTCTCTTAGGGCATCCACATTCATAGCTTCTAACGATAACCCTGCGGCCATCTCATGTCCACCAAATCTCTTCAATAATTCATTGCAATGTGATAGTTCCTCAAACATGTTGTATTCCTCAATAGACCGACCTGAACCTTTAACACCTTGCTCACTATCCGTTAGCACAATAGTTGGAACATTATATCGCTCCCGAATTTTGCCAGCTATTATACCTGCAATGCTTTCGTGTATATTTGGCTTATAAACAATAAAAACTTTATCATTCCTTATATTTGAACCTTCAATAATTTGAACAATTTCATCTACCCCTTTAATTGTCATTTCTTTTCGTTCAGTATTTAGTTTATGAAGTTCCAATGCAATTTCACTGGCTTCGGTGATATTATCAGTGAGCAATAATCTTAACCCCATTTTAGCACTATCTAATCTTCCTGAAGCGTTAATACATGGTCCAATTATAAATCCAAGATAATAAACATTTATGTTCTTGTCCTCAATACCAGTTTGTTTGATAAGGGCTTTGAGTCCCATATTCTGAGTGTTGTTGATCATTTCAAGCCCTTTTTTGACAAATATTCGATTTTCCTCAATCAAGTCAACTACATCACATACTGTAGCGATAGCAACATATTCAACAAATGAAAATGCTTCTTCTTTTGGAATATTCATTTCTTCAAATATGACTTGAACAAGCTTAAAGGCTACACCAGCTCCGCATAAGGTTTTGCACGGATAATTACAATCCATTTGCTTTATATCAATTACAGCATCAGCATTGGGTGTTTTATAAATTCTATTTCCTTCAATATCCTCTGAAAATGCTACTTCATGATGGTCAGTAATAATAACAGTCAATCCTAAATCTTTTGCATAATCAATTTGCTCGATAGCTGATATCCCATTGTCGCATGTGATTAATGTATCGACACCTTCGTTTTTAGCCTTTTTGATAATGTCTATATTGATTCCATAGCCGTCTAAAATTCGATGTGGAATGTCATAATCTACTACTGCATTGCACCTAATCAATGCCTTATATAGCAAAAAGGTGCTTATAACGCCATCAACATCGTAATCCCCTATTATCCTTATTTTTTTTCCTTTTTCAATCTTATCTATTATGATGCTTGCACCTTTCTCAATATCTTTCATCAACCTGGGATCATGTAATTGATCGAATTCTGGTTTGATAAAACTCATAGCACTATCAAAGGTAGTTATACCTCTATTCGCTAATAATTTACATAACAAATTACTAATACCTAAACTCTTAGAATTCTTTTCTAAGAAATTTTTTGTATTTCTAATGAACCACTTTTCCAATAATCTAATCCCCCTACGAATTAATTTGAAATGCTTGTAACTTTTTTGGCTAGGTTTTTTTCATATATTCTAATTTTCTGCTGTAATTCATTTAGATTCATATGGTTAATTGCAGATAATTCATTCAGCTTTTGTATTTGATCTATTAAATTCTTATTTTCACGTTCTAATTGGTCAATTTTATTCAAATAAATTTGTTCATCTAAATCCCTATCCCTCATTTGTAAGATAATCTTATTCAAACCACTAATCTCAGAGTTCTTTATTTCCATTTCTTTAGCAACTTGTTTAAAAATATCTGTTTTTTCAACTTCTTCCTGGTATTTTAAAATATATGTTTCCAATATTTCTCTATTGTTATAGATTGTTTGTCTGGACATGTTTCTTTTTTCACTATTCTCTTGTTGAAAAGAACGAACCCTTTCCACAACTGAATTAACATTAATATTACTTTGTTTATAGATATCGATACATTTCTTTCGCGTTTCTACAATGTCATTTATAACATTTTGGATTTTCAATAAATGTTCTTGTATATTCGGTCTTAAGTCTTCGAACTTAGGTAATCCATATTCTTTAAGCTTGTTTTCAATAGACTCTTTTAATACGTCAACCATGGTCTTACCTCTCCCATTATCTCAGAAATATTATCCGCAATATGTTTAAGATTCTTATGTTTTGATATTATTGTATCTTTACCATGCTTTCTAATCTCATTGTATAATTCCTCTAGCTCCTGCATCAAATCCCTTTTTACCAATCTTTGTAACTTTCGGCTTTCAACTTCGGCTTGAGCAATATAATTATTAGCTTTGTTATATTCAATAACTTTCAAACACTCATTAAATCGTTTATATGTGATATCTGCATAAAGAAAACTTGTACAATGATTAGGGCACATCTCAAAAGCGCACAGGAATTCATTTTTTGTACATTTTCTCCCAAATGCACTTTTAATACAGTAACCTCCACTTTTTTCTCTAATAGGAACGATTTCAACTAGTTCATCAATTATTTGAGCTAAGTCATATTTTACATTAAACTTTTTTTCTTCTAAAAATCTATCAATCCCCTCCAAAAACACTTCAGCTTCTTCTCCGATGAGCTTAAATTCTCCCGTTAGAATATCATGAAGAATACCTTTGGCTTTTTCCTTTTCTCGTTCATCATTCCTAACGTAATGCTCGGTTGTCTCAATTAATAAGTGATTCATATGTTGCATAACCCATCCAATGTCTTTGCCCTGTCGGATTAGTTCATTACACACTGCAACTCTGAATTGCCGAGGCGTTGGAATAGCAACAGTATCTACATCTTTTAAATGTTGGCAATACTCTGGCTTTACAATACCTTCTTTTTTGTTTCTTTTAAGAGTAAAAATACTGAATCCATCATACCTTTTATTTATTAAATCTAACTTGCAACTATTTCTGACCATAAATCGTTGCAACATGTGATTAAGAGTTTGTGTACTATATGGATAGATTGATGAGGGGTTAGCAAATATAAAGTCAGATTTGATTTTAGCCTTTGCTCTATTTTCGCGAGTTAATTTTTCTAAGGTATCGTAAGCTAATTCACCAATCGGAGTTAGAAAACTTTTTGTTATTTTACCACGGGATCGTTGTCGTTCCGATTTAAACGTGGTAAATTCCAAGTAGTTTACGGCCTTAGTGTTATCAAAACAGGTGATAGAAACTTTTTTCCCTGACTTACAAAGTGCTAATTCGTGAATTCTCATTCCCACCTGAGATAATAGTACAACTGTAGATGCTTCAATTTTTTCCTTATCGCTCGTCTCGGCTGAATTTATTTCTTTAATCCCGACGGATATAATATTTTCATATATTTCATAAGGAATATTTGGAGTTTTGCCATTTTCTATTTGTTGTTTAAGAAGTTCTGTGTCAGTTTCATCCAATATTTCTCTTTCATAAGAGAAATCCACACTCTTATCTCTTTCAATATACTTTAAAATAGTTATCAATATTCTTCGATTATGTCTTCTTTCGCTTTCCGTCGAATATCGCTCCTTTAAATATTCGTTAAAGTCATTAATATGGCTTATTGTCACGAATGTTGGATTAAAAATATTTTTATTAATAAAAAATAAAACTATTTTGCTGGCATAACCTAGATACTTTGAAATGCTACTTACACTTTTTTCGTTGATTAATAATTCCAGGATATATCTTTTAACATAATCTTTATACGCATAGTGTATTTTACTAAAATCATACTTTTTCTTGTAGGGACCCATTTCTGGAATATAATCATTAAAATCCCATAAATCTTGAGAAAAATATATTTCAACATTGAAAAAAGGTAATCTATCAATTATGAAAGTATTTAAGAAAATATGTTTTTCATCAGCAGTGTTAGCAATTTTATCAAGTTCGTGAGTATTAATAATTTCATTCATATTTCAGCCTCTTCATTTTCCTTAAGGGTCACTAACTCTGCTAAATAACTAACATATAGTTTTTTGATAGATAACAAGTGCTCTTTTTCATGTAAAATGCTCTGGTTTTGTATTTTGAGATTTATCTCTTCAATGCTATTTTCAAAATATGGAATTCTATCAATTGTCACTATAAAGTTTGAACACAATAAACAATCAATACATCGAATAGTTATATTACCTTTACAAAACCCACAGCCACTTTTCACCGTAATTTCTCGAATATCCTTTGGTAAATCTTCCATTGAGTCTTCCAAATTTGCTACTATTTCACCTTTTAGAGTTATATTCCCTAATGTGACTCCGTAGAAAGCTTCCAGATAGTCACTAATTTCTGGCTTTATATAGTGCTTAATTGTAGTTGCATAATCCCTATGTCCCGTAGCAATTATCGATTTATATACATTGCCATTCTTTACTGCTTCCTCAAAAAGCTTGGTCATGTACGTATGCCTGCAATTATTTACCGTATACGGTCCACCTTTTAATTCCAATCCCCCCGTTATTTGCTTGAATTTCCTGTAAAATAAGTCGTAGTTTATTCCCGCGGTATTTCCATGTGGATCTTTTTGAATAAAAATATAATCTCCAAGCTGATTTTTTTTACCTGACTTTCGTATAAAATCAGTTACTAATATGGCTTCATTTATCGCTCTTATTGTATATTCTGAAGGATTGACATCAATTTCTTTGCCCCTTGATGTTTTTGTTTTCAACTTGATACTTTTATCCTTACTCTGCAAAACTTTGTCACCAGTTTTCATTGCGTCAGCAATACAATTGATTTTTAACGAACAAATATCATTGGGTCTAAAATTGGTTGTTAACATCAGGTGCATGAATATCCAAAATAGCTTATCAATATAATTTCCTTTTATCATATTGTCTTTAAAAGCTAAAACCATCTTACGTAAATCTTCATCTTCTATTTTTTTCCCACTTAACCCTTTACTCGTTTTTACCGTGAGGAAATCATATATTCCCGAACTAATCGGGTATATATGCTTCGAATCAATGTACTTGACAAATGAACGTATTGAAGAAATATATGAGTTTAGAGTTTCCTCACTATCAAAACTTTGTTTACCGAACTGTCTAAAAACCATGACATTGCTTTCATTTATTATAAAGTTATTTTTTTCATTAATATAATCGCTGATGCTTACAATATTGGATCTAAATTTCTTTATTTCGTCACCTTCAACAAACTCGAAGAAGAGGAAAACGCAATTCACCATATTCTTCAGAGTCTTTAATGATTTGTCACTTAAAAAAACCCATTCCTTTAGTTCTTTTCTCATAGTATGGTCTTTTACCCTTGTAAAATCAAAAGGTACATAATCATCTGACTTATAAGCTGTAGAGTGATTTCGACGGTTTTGAGCTACATACCATTTATCAAAAACTGGCACACTATCAAACTTATTTAAATAAACTACTTTATACCCTTCTGTAAGCAGTCAAGTAAAACCAGCAACTTTTCGCCACAAACCATACAACATTTTATTTCTGGGTTATAGTCTTCCTATGTTGGAGTCTGTAGCTGTTGCCCGTCATATTTAAAATCTCGCAGTGGTGGATAAGACGGTCTAAAATCGCAGTTGTAATTGTTGCATCCCCTAAAAAGTCAACCCATTCATCGAATCCTTTGTTTGAGGTAATAATCAGTGATGTTTTCTCGGACATTGAGGACACGAAACCGAAGAATAGGTTGGCTTCTATTGTAGAAAGTGGCATGAAGCCAACTTCATCAATAATAACCAGTGCTGCCGAGTTGAGTATTTTTATTCGTCTCTTACTGGCGGTCGAGATTTGCGAGGTTTTTAGTGTAATTATGAGTTCATCCAAGGTCGTAAAAGCTACGGCATAACCTAGGTTTAAAGCCTGGACCGCTAAGGATAAAGCCAAATGCGTTTTTCCGATACCAGGGGGGCCCAGAAAACAAATGTTGAACGCTTGCTCAACCCAAGTCATATCGGACAATCTTAGCATCTGTTCCTTAGATACGCTGCGTTGGAATCCGAAGTCGAAGGTTTCCAGGGTTTTTTCGGCGGGTAGATTTGCTCTTCTTCTGCGAATTAGATTTTGCTTTTCGGTCCGAAGACGTTGTTGCTCTGAAAGGAAAACCTCAACGCTTTCGAGAGGCGTGAGATTATTCTTTTTAGCATATAGGTTTTCTAAATCAACAGGGACCAAATGCAGTCCCGATACTAATGCATTGACACGTTCAATCCGTTCATTCATGGTTGCCACCTGCCTTTGCATACACATCCAAAGAGCGTTTCTCTGTAGTTACATGGTACTTGTTGTTGCTAACCGGAATAGCATTCAGGACGATTACTTGTTTTGGTTTAGCACTGTGCTCTAAAAAATCCTTTACATACGTTATTCCGAAGAGTTTGCTCACCTCACAATATTTGATGGCATTTAGTACGTCATCAATTCCATATTTATCGCATAATGTTTGCAGCAACCGGAACTGATCACGGGCATAGCGTGCTTTTTCTGTTCGAATTGTCTGCAGAAAATCGGTTGCCTTGAATAATAACAGCTTATCAACAGTAGTTTGAGCTTTATCCATCGAGTCTGTAATATCTCTGGAATGACTGGTGCTCTTAATTAATTGACCTCTGCCGGTTGAGATGGGATGTTCACAGATAAATTCACCGAATACGGTCATAATCGTCAATTTTTCATTCTTCGCTTCAATGCTGACCTCTTTTTGGTTGTTGTATGTACCGAGAGGTAAAGAGTACCGATTGCTGTCGTAGACGATCGTGTTATCTTTCCGAACATTTCTGCAGATGGTTACATCACCATTTAATCGGATGTCCAGCAGAGGTCTTAGGTGTTCACGTTCATCTTCAAACACCTTGGCTGGTATCTTTTTGGTAGTGCCGTGAATTTTCGCATTACCGGTTCTATCCAACCATTTTAGGAACGAACTGTTGAGAACTTCCTCATCAGCAAAAAGTCTGTTTTCAAGGAAATTATACTTGATGAATTTAACCACATTCTCGATCTTACCTTTGCTTTCCGGATCAGCTGCGCGGCAGAGGTATACTTTTAAATTGCATTCTTGCCGGAACTTCTCAAACTCAAAGGTATGAATAATATCTCCATAGTTTTCTGAAACGCTGACGATACTATCCTGATCAAATACCATTTCTAGCGGCATCCCACCTATATATCTAAAGCACTGATGACAGCTTGAAACCAGATCGCTTGTTGTGAATGGCCGAGTTTGAAAGAATGCCCATTTGTAACGTGCATGAGCGAGTACAAAGGCTGCAAAGCGAATCTTTACACGCTGCCCATCAATGGATTGCATCCACTTTTCACCAAAGTCCACCTGTAACTGCTGCCCCATTGGGAGCTCTTCTACAGCCTCATAATCTCTGGGATGATTGGATTTTTTAAGATTATATTCCTCTCGTAACCCTTTGACATAACGGCTGACCGTTCGTTCCTTGATATCCTCTTTGTAATGCTCCTTGAGCCAATCGCATACTTGTGCGGCTGTCATTGTTGGGTATTGTTTCAACCAGCTGATGATAATTTCCTCATATTTTGAAAGTAGCAGTTCTCGGTTAATGCTATACAGCTGTTTGGCGAATTCATCCGCTGTCATGTTCCAATATCTTGTTACGGTTTCCCGATTTATGTTCAGCTGCTTGGCAGCCCGAGATCGAGTGAATCCAATCTCTTTAAGTTGCTGTATCTGTTTATACATCTTAAATCCTTTCATTCTAACAGCTCCTGACCTCTTTGCTAGCCCCTATTCTAACAAAGTCAGATAGCTGTATTTGATTTAAGTTGTATGGTTATTGGCAAAATGTTGTATGGTTTGTGGCAGAAACTTGTATGCTTTCATTGGCGTAAATGTGTATGGTTTAGTTTACCATTCACACCTTCTTCATAAAGTGTCGAGAAATTCTCTTTACATAAAAATGCTTTGTCAATTCCGTGCTCAATATTAAGCACGTCATGTTTTTCTCTTATATCCTCAAAAAAACGAATGAGGAAAACATAGAAACTTTTGAGGTAAAAAATGCGTATTTGCCTCTTTTTATCATCATCAGTACTAAAATATTTAAATTGAGTATCAAAGGTTTCATAGTTAAAATCTCTCATATCATTAATAAGACTGGAATATTGGCCAAGACTTAATTCAAAATTTCTAAGAAAATCTGCTAACATGACTTCATTTGTCAATAGACCCTCTCTAAACTTGATAAACAAATTAAATATTTTATTCAATTTACTATTTGCGGTATCAATGTAAATGTAGCAAGGGGGAAATTTTCCATTGCTAATAATAAAGAAATTCTCTGGGCTACCCCCTGAAAAATAAAACTTGCTTATGTTACTTTCATTCACATGAATGTCTTTATTATCAAATAATATCCATGAATTTCTTTTTAAATATTCATCATGACATCCTAAGCAAGCCCCTGATTTTTGAGCATAGCCATAAAACCTTATTAGATATTTGTAACCACTCTTCATATTTCTTATTTGATTACACATTAAATCCCATGTCAAATCGGTAATTTTAACGTTCTCGAAGGAATTAATCATTTCATTAAAAATCCGATTGAAAGTCCATACTTCAAGAGTGGTATATAACCCTTCAAGATAACTATTTAAAAGAGTCTTTAGTTGTCCATTTTCTATTTTGCTAAAGACTCTTTTTGTATAATACTCATATCCATCTCTCATGAAGACTCTCCTGATTTATTTATATTTCTAATTCTGGTATTTGTTTGATCATCGCCTCTGCACCCATTTTATTTGCATCGTAGACATCTTCCTCAGTCGGTCTGAAGTAACACATTACGGAGGCTACATTTGAATGTCTCAAAGCCTTTGCAACTTCAAATATTTCAGCCCCTTCTTTTATTATCTTCATGGCAAACCCATGACGAAAACGATGACTTAAATTGTGTTTCCTAACACCTTCATCAATATCAATTCCAGTCTTGTTGAAAATATCTCTAAGTATTTTATTCCATCCATCTTGGGCCAGTGGTTTACCGTCCTTATTTAAAAACAAATAATAGTTATCGCCTTCCAGGCTCGCTCCATTTGTGACCTTATCAGCTTTGGCTTTGCATAAGTAATTCGCCCTTTTTTTAGAACTCATTTTGCCATGAGAAATATCAATATATTCTTGGATTTTATTTATGAGTAATAGTTTTGGTTTTATTGTTTGATAGCCTTTACCCCACGTGGAATAAATAGATCTCTTGTAATCATCAACATTTTTAGGATGGTAGCATGTCTTAGCATGTTGATCTTTTTTGTCTGTAAGTCTGTTTCTAATAGTAATTAGTGTATCTTCTACATCTTCCAGTGTCAGTCCCAGTGTCTCACCTAGTCTTAGACCATTTTCAAACATTAAACGGACAATAATTTCTTCTCTTAGAGAGTATTTTTTTTTAATATATAAAATTATGCTTTCAAATTTTGCTTCGCTAATATACCTAGGTACAGTTCTTTTATTTTGTTGCGAAGGATCACTCACAACATATCTTTCCTGAATTTTTTCTGAAATGCCTTTGTTATAATCTTGACTCAATTCAAGATTCCTTGAGTTTTGCCTCTCGTTAATTGTCTCATTACTTATGTTTAAGAACTTCAAGTATTTTCTATATTTTGACAAATACTGATTAATCGTATCAGCATTTCGCATTGAGACAAATTTAAATTCATATGAAATACCTGCTTTTTTTCCACCATATAAAAAGTCCTTAAGCTGGGCAACTTCTTTTACCCCAAGATTATTTATGTCATATTGAAAGATAGTAAGAAATTCATAAAGGCGCTTTAAGGATGATGATATTGATAATCTACTGTTTATAGGTTTCTTTAGTAATTGAACGCTATTTAGATATCTAAAGGCGTCTCTGATTACTTTCGTTTTATTATCGTAAATCATGATGTAATCATTATTGTCCCTAGAAATGGTTGCTTGAGAGATATAAATCCTCTCCTCATAATCATTATTACTATCAATGGCCTTATATCTTTTTATGTATAATGGTTCTCCATCTACTAATTTTTCCTCAATAATGTACACTGTTAAAGCCTCCAAAATCTAATTTGTTATATCAATGATATAACAAATTAGACATGTCCACAAGTCGTTATTTTATTGACTATTGTCAATAAAAAATAAGTACTTATACAGCATGTAATTTATACAATGCATAAAGTACCTATATAATCACTATATTGAAACTTAGGTCTAGACCATATTACAACTTACTAAGTCGTTATTTATCATAATCACCATAAACAAGGACCTTTTCTTGATGTTTTAAGGCGTAGGACAAACGATCAACGGCAAGGGACATATCGCAAAAACTGAAGGGAGAATGTAAATTCAAGAGCGTTGGACGCAGAAATTCAATCGCTTCTTCAGGCCGGCGATACCCTCTCTGAAACAATATTTCGGAAACAACAGGTGATATCCCCAAAACATTGTACAGTTTTTCCGCAACTTGTCCGGAAGAATGTTCAACAGACCATATACGTTTCACAAAATACTCCTCCAGACTTTCATTATAAAACAGACCAAAAATTGCAGCAACCATTATCCATATTCGGCGGCATATATACGAACCCGACATTGAACCCTATTATTCTTCTCTCCTGTCCAGCCTCTCAAATTCACAGCGCTGACATACAGGAGCCGTTTTATCATCAACAGGACATTCTTCATCTCTGCTGCTGCAGGGTTCTGCATGAATTAGAACATGAGTAACCGATAATTTTTCATTGATTTCATTTTCGATCCTATCGCATAATTCATGGACATCAACAAGAGGAGTAAACTTGGCAACAACCAGGTGCAAATCAACATGTCTTTCCGCTCCGGCCTTACGTGTTCGCAGTTTGTGAAACTCAACAAATTCGTCTGAGTGGAGGTGAAGAACTTCAGCTATAATCTCTCGTTCTTCATCCGGCAAGCTGACATCAACCAATGGAGCAAAGGCTTTTTTAGTCAAGTCAATTGCTGCTCTTATTATCATTAAGGCTACTCCAAAGGCTATAATTGGGTCTATGATCGTCCAACCCGTAAGCTTAATCATCAACAATCCCAATAAAACCCCCCCCGAGGTAACCACATCCGTCCGTAAATGCAAAGCATCTGCTTCCAAGGCAACAGAATCCGTTTGTTTGGCCACTTTCATAAGTCGTCTGGATACAATTATGTTCATAAGTGCTGAGATTCCCATGACAAACAATCCCAGTTTCAAGCCAATTTCTGAGACATACCCGCCGCCATTAATAATCCCTTGTATTTTCTGAACAGCTTCAACAATAATCATAATTGCCGCTAAAAAAATCAAACCGGCTTCAATAGTACCGGAAACATTTTCAATCTTACCATGACCATAGGCATGACATGAATCTGCCGGCTTTCCCGACTCTTTCACCGCAAACAATGCAATAAAAGCCGCAACCAGGTCAAGACCAGAGTGAATCCCTTCCGATAAAATACTAACTGAACCACTTATTATACCCACGCCAATTTTTGCGGTTGTTAACAAAGCGTTTGATACGACTGATAATGAGGCCACCTGTGTCTTCTCATCCACAATTTCACTCTCCTCACTATTTTCTTACTTAGAAAGTATAAGGATATAACATAAAAATGGGACCCCTTATAAAGGTAGTCCCGCAGATTTCTCCGCTGCCCCAAAGCTGAAGCCCAGCTATATGCCTGACAATAATTAGTTTATGTATAACATATCAAACAATCCACATTATAGCAAGATTTTTTCCATTGGATAATGTAAAAGGAATCATAGTTTTATCCCTTAACAGAGTTTAATGGACTAAAAGATTTCCATAGACAATCCATCCTATACCCAGGATAATTCGCAAAAAAGAAGGTGCTAAGCTCCATAGTACCTGACTTTTTTTATATTTAGGGATTAAACCTGTTCCAAGCACTAAAGCCCATATGAGTAATGCAACAATGGGCGTAGCAAAAGCGCCCAAAAAAATTAAGCCGCTTAACCCTCCTACAAACCCACCTATAACCTGAGTTTTATTCGCTTTTTTGCCTATCAAAAATAATAAGAGGATACCTATCAGTCCGCCAATAAGCAGAGGAATCTCCCAGTGCCAAAACTCTCCTCCTTCGTGAGTGAGATAGTTTATACCGCTTAAAACAACGGTTGCTGCAACAGCGCCTCGAATCCCACCAAAAAATGTCATTCCGGCGGAAAGAAGAAGTATTACTTCTAGTAATACTAATAGAATGAACCCCAAGAAACCTCTCTCCCCCACGGCCATATTCATTCTAGTATTTCCCAGCTTGAAGAAAATTAACCTTCATCTTCCCCTGATAAAGTCTGTCATAGATATTTCTGATCTCATAGCTTGAATAACATTACTAATCGATTCACTAATTTCCATTATTTTCATATTGTGTTAGTAGAGCAAAGGTAATTCTCATTATAAGATTAAACGATAATTAAAGGAGGTTTTCTCTATGTGGTGGAGACGCTGGGGTTGGGGCTTCCCTTGGTGGGGCTTTGGCGGTTTTGGATTTGGACCTTGGTGGGGTTTTCGCCGTTGGTGGTGGTGGTAAACTTAAATCTTATGAATTTCTGACTTAATGATTAATGGCGCTGCATAATACAATGCATGCGCCTTTTATCGTTATTTTTTATAAAGAAGACGTCCAAGCCGCTGCCGCAGTGCCATCAAAAGATAAAATAACAAGGACCTCAATGAAGGGGTCCTTGTTATTTTGTGAGGTTTAAAAGATTACTCCTAAAGCAATTAAAATCAAAATGGCAATTGCAATAATTCCGGCACCGACACCGACACCAGCACCACACCCGTATCCGTACATGAAATCACCTCCGAATGTCTGCTTTTAACAATCGGCAATAAGCACCCTTAAAATACGATTCCCATTGCGATAAGCAAAAGAATAATAACAACCACGATTGCAATTCCTGCGCCGACTCCGGCTCCACCTGCAAACATACTGATGACCTCCTTTTAACACTTTAACTTTTGACTAAAAGATTACCCCTAATGCAATTAAAATCAAAATGGCGATTGCGATAATACCTACTCCGATTCCCGCTCCAACCGGTGCCACTGGGGCAACAGGCGCGCAGCATGCTCCGCCATAACCGGCACGCCCCACTCCATAACCTGCTGCTCCGACTCCATAACCATATCCATACATAGTAATTCCTCCCTATTACTGCAATTTATTTCTCGCTTCTAAAATACGATTCCCATTGCGATAAGCAAAAGAATAATAACAACCACGATTGCAATTCCTGCGCCGACTCCGGCTCCACCTGCAAACATACCTATGACCTCCCTTTTATCTGTTAAGTCTAAAACTTAGAATATAACACCTAAGGCAATTAAAATCAGAATTGCGATTGCAATGATACCTACTCCAATTCCAGCTCCAACCGGTGCGGCAGGAGGGCAACAAGCTGCTCCGTAACCTACTCCATATCCATATCCGTACATAAAACATCCTCCTTCAATCTATTTTAAAACATTAAAATCTTTTCTTAGAATACAATCCCCATAGCAATTAACAAAAGAATGATCACAACAACGATAGCAATACCAGGCAAGAAATTTGGTCCACAACCAACACCTTCAACACCTTCAACTGCGCCTACACCATATGCCATATCAAATGACCTCCTTATAATTCATCTTCCTCATTTTCTTGGGCTCACAGTAAAATATGCTATCAATACCAAATATGTTAATTAATTCCAAAATAAAGACCCAACAGTCCCCTTGCTTCTGTTGGGTCTTTATTTTGGAATTAATAATCCGGGTCATTGAGACGACGGGAAAATTCACTGATCCCCATATTGACAAAGCAATAAACCCTCTTAAGGTGCCATTCATCCAGTTCAAGGTCAGCCCAACCCCGATCGGTTGTAAAAGCCATCAAATATTCCGCGTCTTTCGCTGCCTTAACAATATCAGGGCTGAGAATTCCATAGGGATAAGCGAGATAATTTACCGGGATACCAAGTCCTCTCTCTAATAACTCTTTGGATTGACTAAGTTCATTAAAGACACTTGTAACATCTAATTGAGATAAATTCGGATGATTAACGGTATGTCCTTCTATTTCCCACCCATGAGCACTTAATTCTTTAAGCTGTGACCAAGACAGAAAACCATCCCCGTCAATATAGCTTGAAACCATGAACACTACTGCGCTGAAGCCATGCCTTTCCAAGATAGGAAAAGCCGTTGTGTAATTATCCTCATATCCATCGTCAAAGGTGATTATAAAGGGTTTTGCAGGCAGAAGTCCCTCCTTGAAAAAAGCCTCATATAACTGATCTAAAGTGATACTCTCATAATTATTTTCTTTCATATAAGCCATTTGAGCCTCAAATTGGTCAGGGGGCATTCTAACCTCATTTCCCTCTTCAAACATTATGGAATGATAATATAAAACCGGTACCTCTAAAGGCAGAACACTTGATTTGTGTATAATTGCTTGTTCATTGGACAGGGATAGTTCAGAGCATGTTAAAACATCTTCTGTTTGTGAGACAGGGCTTACTTTTTTTTCTTCCCGGCAACCACTAACCCCTATAATTATCAGTTGGCAAACCAAAACTAATAATAACCTTCGAATAAGCTTATACTGCATACTTCCTCCATTTATGATACTCTTAATTTCAAATCAGAAAAGGGACCTCAAGAATAAACTCAAGATCCCTTAATATCTAATTTTTAGGCGCGAGCGGCTTTGCTGCCTTTGCGCGGTTTCTTCATACGCTTTTTAATCTCCACGAGTATTTGGCTGGCAATGAAAATAGAGGAATAAGCTCCGCTAAATACACCCAATAACATAGCCAGGGAAAATAACTTCGTAGATTCTCCTCCTAAGACAAAAATCGATAAGAGGGCGATTAAGACTGTGATAACTGTATTAATGGAACGCCGCATGGTTTGCCAAATAGATTTATCAACCATATCTTCGTAACTGTCGCCACGCCTCATCCTAAGTTCATTTTCACGAATCCGGTCAAAAATGATGACCGTGTCATTAATTGAATATCCAAAAACAGTTAAGATCGCTGCGACAAATGTGGAGTCAATCTCCCATTGAAACAGCGAGAAAAGCCCGACTACTACAAAAACATCATGCAATAACGCTATAATTCCCGAAATAGCAAAAACAAATTGAAAACGAATGGTAATATAGCCAATCATTAAACCCATAGCAATTAACAAAGCATAAAATGCATTTCTTGTCAGCTCCTGGCCCATAGCAGGACCTACCTTATCTTCTTTAAGAGAAGACTTGTCATAGTCCCCAACCTTCTTTTGCAAAGCCGTCAGAAATTCATTGCGTTTGGTTTCTTCTAGAGCTTCTGTTCGAATTAATGCTGTGGAATTTCCATTAGATAATTGAACCGGCCCTTCAAGCCCCACCGATTTCATCGTATCCGTAATCGCTGCCTGAGTCACTGGCTTCTTAAACGTCACATCAAGCATGGTTCCGCCCTTAAAATCAATCCCCAAATTAAGCCCCTGCATAAACAGTGAGATAATTCCCGGAATCAATACTAATAGAGAGATCGCAAACCACCAATATCGCTTATTTACAATATTAAAGTAAAGTCGATGTATCTTCTTCACTTCTTCATAAGTCGCTGAATGCCCGCCACTCTTCATTGTGCATCCCTCCTAACGCCAAACCAAGCTGTATTCATCTTAGGGCTAATTCCCACAGTCCATCGCAAAACTTGGCGAGTGAAAGAGATGGCAGTGAATAAGCTGGCGAGAATTCCTACTCCTAAAGTCAATGCAAAACCTTTAATTGAGCCTGTTCCAAAATAGTAAAGTGTTATCGCTGCAATAAGAGTCGTTACGTGAGCGTCAATGACGGTGATAAAGGCCCGGCTAAACCCTGATTCTACTCCTGCCCGCAGAGATTTTCCTGCACGTACTTCTTCTTTTACACGTTCATAAATAATAATATTAAAATCCACAGCCATACCGATGGAGAGAATGAAACCGGCTATGCCCGGAAGTGTCAGCACTACTCTAAACATCCAAAAAACCCAAAGAACAATAAGGGCATAGACAATCAATGAAAAATCTGCAACAACCCCGGGTAAACGATAGAAAACCAACATAAACAGGAAAATAAAAATCAAACCATAAGCCCCGGCATAGATACTTTTCTTTAAAGAGTCTACCCCTAATGAGGCGCCCACTTGTCGTTTTTCCGAAATGGTCATACTCACAGGCAAGGAACCTGACCTCATAAGGACGGCATGGTTAGCAGCATCCTCTAAGGTTGAATAGCCTGTGATCTCTGCTTGTCCATTCAGAATCGGAGTATTAACTGTTGGATTGGTCAATAGTTTGTCATCTAGATAAACTCCAATTCTTTGGCCGACATACTTAGTAGTCATATCACCAAACTTCTTAGCCCCTTCTGAGGAAAAGGTTAAGTTAACGACGAATCCTCCGCCTTGACCTTGTCCTGCCTTAGCATCTTTTAGATCATCGCCTTGGAGCAGAGTTTTTCCCTGAGGATCTCTAAAGGTCAACTTCGCTGTTGTTTTTAAAATATCAACAGCCTTGTCCGGGTCGCTAACTCCAGCTAGATCGACAACGACTCTCTTTTTTGCATAATCCGCTTGCACTATAGGTTCCGAGACCCCAAGATCATTAACCCTTTTCTCGATGATCGCTCTTGCTTTATCAATATCATCCTTAGAAATTGGGGTGCCTGCTTTATTCTCCTCAGCTTGAAGCACCAAGTGCACCCCACCGCGCAGATCAAGTCCCAACGGGATTCCTTTTGTGGGATCCACAAGGGGTTTATACGATAGCCCGACAGCTACCGCAACAAGTAGCACAAGAGCTACTAATTTGATGATGTTTCCCCGTCTCATCTGTTATCCTCCCTTTTAATATGGTGGGACTTGCCCATGCCAAAGTTCATTATAAAACTTTCCAGTTTGTAATGTCAATTATGAGAAGCAGGAATGGACGTTATATTATTATAGTAACTTTACATCATTGATCTTTAATTCAAATTTTGTATCCAGAAACTCTGCAGCTTTACGCGAAAGAAGCATCCGCATAAGAAAGATCTCAAAATACTCCATGACCGGACATATGTCGGTATCAATAATAAGTTCCAAAGCGATTCGTTCCTTGGGATAAACTCGAAGGAAAGAACGTTTAACTGCATAATTCACTCGATCATGGATATCAAACTTTGCCAGATCAGAATTGCGTACACGCGAACGATGAACATCTGATTTATCGGCTAAAATTAGGGCTGCTGATATAACGTTGACAGGGTTTCCATCCTGTTCATCATGATTTCCAATTGCTCCGATAATAACAGCAATTTCCTCCGGCGGCATATTGTGCCGTTGTAAAATTCCAGCTGCAAGAATTGCTCCGGAATGTGCATGAGCTACACGGTTGACAGCATTACCAATGTCATGCAAATACCCCGCAATTGCCGCAAGTTCGCACTCTCTTTCAGGATGCGCCATTTTTTCTAAAATATTTGAGGCAATATGAGAAACTAATCCTGCATGCCTAAGCCCATGTTCGGTATACCCAATAGCTGCTAAATGCCGGTTTCCGGCATCAATCAAAGCTTGTACATAAGGATCTGCTTTAATCTCTTGCAGGGTTACTTTTGTCAACTCTATCCCCTCCTACAATGCGCAATCTATAACAATTCATAGCCACTGTTCCCAAATCGTCCACCAGTCCGTAATTCGCCCAAGCTCCTACTACAGCACCTAATCCCGGCAGAAGCTGGAGTGTTTTTCGAAAATCAATAGCATCGCGATATTCTCTTTGAAATTGTTCCCAGTCAATGGGATCAAGGCTCGATTTATCTCCAGGCCAACTGAGTAAGTTCTTATCCCAATTTGAAATAATATGATATAGTTCCGGACGCTTTTCCTGACTTGAAAAAGCTAATTGAAAAACATATAACAAGAAGAGACGCTCACGATAGTCTTCCGTGGAAAAACCATATATGTGCGCCAATTCAAAAAGAAATTTCATTTTGATGACAATTAAGGCCGGAAAATCCGCAATCGATAAGGTAAACCCGCCTGCACCGGTCCCAGCCCCTTCTGCAGCAGCAATTTTTCTGTATTTCGTTAAAAGCCTCATCGCCTTTCGATCGCGATCTTCCAGCCCGATTCCATGGAAAGCCGGACTATTGGGGATATATTCAAGTCCAATAATTACGGATTTAAACAGGCCTTTAACTGTTGCAGTAATGACTGCGTGAACCTTTTCAGGAATTACTTTTTCATTAATTTTCGTTTGAAAAGCCTTTGAGGTGCGTTCCAATAACCCTGGCCTTTGCAATAGTTTCCTAACCCAGTGGTTCAACTCGACTCTTACCTGCTCTTCATAAAGTTGAGGATCATTTTTTAGGTCTCCATCCAAGGGCAAAGGGTTCACCTCATCGCTTACATAATGTGAAATAAGTTTAAAAGCAAGTGGTCTGTGCCACTTGCTTTTCTCGATAATTTACCCTAGAAGGCACTCATTCAAAGAGCTTGACCCGCTTCTACTTTTCCTTTTTTTCAAGCTCAATATCACGATTCTCTACACTCGCAATTGCACTTTTGGCAAATTCAATCTCAACCTTCTCAGCAACTTGTACTATAACGGAATCTTCTTTCACCTTTGTAATTTTGCCGTAAATACCGCCAGTGGTTATCACTTGATCCCTTGTCCGCAAACTGCTGATCAAAGCCTGCCTTTTTTTGGCCTGTTTTTGCTGAGGTCTGATCAGAAGAAAATACATAATCCCAAAAAACACCACAAAATATAGGACTAATGTTAAGGTCGATTGATTCACTTGATATTCCTCCTTTATTTAGCTACTAAAAGCTATTCACCATATCCAAGTAAAAATCCTTCAAAATTTGCCTAAAACATTACGTCAGTACAAACTATTTAATCATTAATAATTCCTTTGCTTAATCAAGTTCATAACCATAATCTGCAAAACATTTTTCACGATACTCCGGCAAACGATCTTCTTTGATAGCTTCTCGGATTTCACCCATTAAAATCTGCAAATACCTTAAGTTATGAATCGTCATGAGGCGAAGCCCTAATATTTCATCCGCCTTAAGTAAGTGCCTGATATAAGCCCTGGAATAATTGCGACAGGCGTAGCAATCACAGGATGGATCAATAGGTCCAAAATCCCGTGCCGATCCTGCATTGCGAACAATAACCTTTCCATACCGTGTCAATGCTGTCCCATTACGGGCAATCCTGGTTGGCAGCACACAATCAAACATATCGATCCCCCTTATCACCCCTTCAATCAGGGCATCCGGGGAACCTACTCCCATTAAATAACGGGGTTTTTCTCTAGGAAGTAAAGGCACTGTATAATCTAAGACCTCATACATCATCTCTTTTGGCTCTCCAACACTTAACCCTCCAACAGCATACCCCGGCAAATCTAATTCCGTGATTTCAGCGGCGCTTTGACGGCGAAGATCTTCGAACATACCCCCTTGAACAATCCCAAATAAGGATTGAGTCTCAGTAGTTGTCAACGTTTCCTTACAGCGTTTAAGCCAGCGCGTGGTCCTCTCCAGCGAATCCTTAGCATATTGATGGCTGCAGGGATAAGGAGCACACTCATCAAAAGCCATGACAACATCTGATCCTAAAGCCATTTGCACCTGCATCGAAATTTCCGGACTGAGGAATTGGCGCGAACCGTCGATATGGGATCTGAATTCGACACCCTCTTCCATGATCTTTCTCAAATCACCCAAACTAAATACTTGGAACCCTCCGCTATCCGTCAGAATAGCACCGTCCCAGTTCATGAAACGATGAAGTCCTCCTGCTTCCCGCACCAAATCGTGACCCGGGCGCAAAAAAAGATGATAAGTATTGCTTAAAATCATTCCGGCACCGATCTCTTTAATCTCCTCGGGAGTCATGGTCTTTACTGTACCTTGAGTCCCGACTGGCATGAAAACCGGCGTATCAATAATACCATGAGGTGTATGTAATTTACCTAAGCGCGCTTTCGTGCGGGAATCTTCTTTAAGTATTTCCAAATATACCGCGGCCAAACCCTTCACTCCTTCTTTACATTCCATGCATCAGCAGTGCCAACGGGCCATGTTAAAATCTTCCTGAAGGCACCTCCGCAACCCGCGTCTAAATTTCAGGCACCTTATAGTATCAGCATAGAATCTCCAAAACTATAGAACCTATACTTCTCCTTAACAGCTATTCCATAGGCTTTTAAAATCAGCTCTCGTCCCGCCAGGGCACTGACCAGCATCACCAGGGTAGACTTGGGAAAATGAAAATTAGTTATGAGAGCATCGATAACCTGAAAGGAATAACCGGGATAAATAAAAATATCCGTCCAACCTTCCCCGGGAATAACTTTACCTTGATTACAGGCTGATTCCAAGGTCCTGGCCGCCGTTGTCCCAACGGCAATGATACGGCGTCCTTCTTGCTTTCCTTGATTAATTCGCTGAGCAGCCTCCGGGTCAACACGATAATACTCCGAGTGCATGGTGTGTTCACGAATATCCTCAACTTTAACGGGGCGAAAAGTTCCCAAACCCACATGAAGAAGTATCTCCACGATCTCTATACCCTTTTCCCTGAGCTCCTCTAAAAGCTCCGGCGTGAAATGCAGTCCCGCTGTAGGAGCGGCCACTGACCCCTGCTCTTTGGCATAAACCGTCTGATAGCGCTCCCTGTCTTCTAATTGAGCGGTAATATAAGGCGGGAGGGGCATTTCTCCCAACTGATCCAAAATAGTTTCAAACACTCCTGAGAACTGGAAATAAATTTTGCGGTTACCATTATCCAGTATTTCCCGGAGTTCCCCCATTAATAGCCCGTTCCCAAAGCTTACCTTTTGCCCAACCTTGAGACGCTTGCCCGGTTTGACTAAAGCCTCCCACAGATCCAGTTCAAGCCTTTTAAGGAGCAAAACTTCA
Source organism: Desulfosporosinus orientis DSM 765 (assembly GCF_000235605.1). Lineage (GTDB taxonomy): Bacteria > Bacillota > Desulfitobacteriia > Desulfitobacteriales > Desulfitobacteriaceae > Desulfosporosinus > Desulfosporosinus orientis. The sequence goes on along the minus strand of NC_016584.1, from coordinate 945,707 downwards.
ATCTTTACTTGAGTTCCCTCTTTTTCCCCAATCAAACGGGCTGGGATAACCCGGGTATTATTAAGAACCAGGATATCCCCTTTATGTAATAAAGAACTTAAATCTCTAAAGGTATGGTGAGTAATATCTCCGCTCTTACGATCCACAACCATCAGCCGGGATGTATCCCTGGGTTCTGCCGGGTGCTGAGCGATTAACTCTTCAGGCAATTCAAAATCAAAATCCGAGACATTCAAGCTATTCTTCTCCTTCAGCAGACAAACTAAGTATCCCGATTAGACCGGTTATCCCTTTGAAACCAGGACACGTTTATAATAATACCCTAAGATATCTTGATAGTTAAACCCTAATTGTGCCATCTGATAAGCCCCCCACTGAGACATGCCTACGCCGTGGCCCCAGCCCCGTCCCTCAAAGATAAATACCCCAAAGGGCTGAGGATTTGCCGCCGTACCTAAGGACGAGCTTATAATTCTTGACAATAAGGGGCCTTGATCTTCTTGATAAGATGTAAAATATTTTAACCAACCGGCATAATCAGAACTGTCCATTCCGGAAGAATATCCCTGCCCCGACCGTTCCGGACTCGAAGAAACAAATTCCGCCTCAAAAAGACTCCCTAAAAAGGCTTCCCTGCGAATAGGCTGGCCAAAGGGATAGAAAGCCTGAACGAATTTCTTTCCTTTAATAATGGCCGTCTGTCCGAATTCATCTTCTATCTCCACACTTTTTACCCTGCCGGAAGGATACTTGTCCAGCTTAACCCTTTGTACAGGACCTACACCAAAAGCCGAACCCAATTGAGACGCGGACACAATAAAACGCCAATGATTAACCGCTCCTCCAATCCCTTGAGAATACGGATCGGGGTGTGCCACATTGTGGATATCCGGATTTCCCCAGACGTTTTTGGCATCCTCAGCATATCCTCCGTTATGGGAAGAATAAAGAGCGTCAATAGGTGCCTTGGTTTGAGAATCAACCACGATTTCCCCCCGGGTTGCCTCGATTGCCTTTGAAGCGGCACCTTCCACACTCATCCCGGCATAAGCTTGATGAATATCCGGGGAATCCGTAATCATTCGTTTTCCGCCTTCCGTCTGCCTGACAAGATAGGTCCGGGCAGCAACAGCCTGAGCTTTAAGGGCTTCCAAGCCGCCTTTAGCCCATTCGTTGCTCATTTCAATAGGCACGACTCCTTTTAGATAGTCTTCACTATCCACTCGATTGATTAAACGCCAGCGCCCCTCCTGCCAGTTCAGTTGTAAGTCCCCCCGATAACAGGAGACACTTCCCTCGGGAGTTTTGACCCGAAGACTGCCGGGCTTTAACCCTTTGATTTCTATGACTGATTCGCTGGCAACTTGAAACTCGTCGTGATTGATCCGCAAAACGGGAGTCCACCCTCCCCAACCAACTTGAAGGTCTGAACCCGCCGGAAATTTGCAGGTCGTGTTTTCAAACTTCAGCTGATAGTCTCCCTTGAGAATATCGATCTGAACCCAGCCGGCTTGGCTGAAATTCCAGACCAATTCAACGGAAATCATGGTTGCATTACATGGTGCTGGCTGCACCAGCAGGAAGAATAACGCTCCTATCCACAGAAAGGGTAACCGATACATAATCCGCAGCATGTTGTCACACCCTTATCCTTGCTTTAGTAAGAGAGTATTGTTTATGCTCAGATTACCCTTTTTTCTCTGCATCTATGCTCTAAAGCATCATCACCCTTTATTCTGAAAACAATCCGCTGTCCATGCGGCTCTGGGGCAGGGAATATCCTAGATGCTGATAAGCTCTTGCCGTTGCCATTCTTCCCCGGGGAGTGCGCTGCAAAAATCCCATTTGCAGCAAAAAAGGTTCCACAACATCTTCCAAGGTCACCGGCTCTTCTCCGATGGTTGCGGCCAGGGTATCCAAACCCACAGGTCCTCCGGCAAAGGTCAGAATGATCGTCTTTAAGGCTTTCTGGTCGATTTGATCCAATCCCTCAGGATCAACATCCAAGCGATTCAAAGCTTCCCTGGCTATACGCTGAGTCACTGACCCGTCTTCCCATACCAGAGCAAAATCCCTGACTCTCTTTAACAAGCGATTTCCTATCCTGGGCGTTCCCCGGGAGCGCCGGGCAATTTCTTCCGCCCCATCGTCGGTAATTCGCAAATGCAGGATACCGGCTGTCCTGAGAATAATCTCTTTCAAATCCTCAACTTCGTAAAATTCCAGACGACTTATGACCCCAAAACGGTCCCGGAGCGGGGAGGTTAGCTGACCCGCCCGTGTAGTGGCCCCCACCAGCGTAAAGGGGGGCAGGGACAAGCGGATGGAGCGGGCACTGGGTCCTTTCCCAATCACAATATCCAGACACCCGTCTTCCATAGCCGAATACAGAATTTCTTCCGTAGCACTGCTTAATCGGTGAATTTCGTCAATAAACAGAACATCCCGGGGCTCCAAAGCCGTCAGGATGGCAGCTAAATCCCCTGGACGCTCTATGGCCGGGCCGGATGTGGTGCGAACACTTACCCCCATTTCTGCCGCAATAATATTGGCGAGAGTTGTTTTGCCCAGGCCAGGCGGTCCGTATAACAAAACGTGATCCAGGGCTTCTCCCCGGGCCGATGCGGCCTGGATAAACACACTTAAATTATCTTTAACTTTTCTCTGTCCGATGTAGTCACTCAAGCGCTGAGGACGCAGACCTTCCCCTTCACGGTCAGCAGGTTGTTCCTGAGGAGCAACCAAACGCTCCGCCATATTCCAGCCTCCTCTCGTTACCGTTGAAATTTAATATAATACAGAGCAGGGCTGTTTGCAAATCCTCCGGTCCCTGCCGGAATTTCTTAAGCCCACAACTGCCAGTGTCCAAACTATGTTAATTCTTTCTGGTTCTCTGAATCTCCTTCTTTTTAATTGCTGTTCTTATTGACTTAAAAAAGCCTCCCAAATGACACACTTAGGAGACCTTTAATCCAAAATCCATTACCTCTGAAAAAATATTTAAGTCTTATCCACATGAAAAAGTACCATTAAGCACTAGCTTGAGGCGAGAAAACGCAGCGCCTTCTTTACTTGTTCCTCTGTCGTTAATTCCCCGCTGTCTTTTATGGCCCTGCTCAAAGCCTGCCGCCCTTCTTCCAAGCCAAAGCCCAAAGCCAGCAAGGTTTCCAGGGCTTCCGAGTGAGTCTGAGACGCTGTTTCAGAAAACGAACCGCCTTCATTAGATACCAAACTATGCCCTCTAAATTTCTCTTTAAGTTCAAGAATGAGCCGCTGAGCGGTCTTTTTACCGATTCCGGGAACTTTTGTCAATAAATTAAGATTTTCACTGGCAATAGCACTTTCAATCTGTACGGCGCCAAAGGTGGAAAGCAGGGCTATGGCAGCTTTAGGACCGATGCCGGAAACACTTAACATTTGCAGAAAAAGTTGCTTCTCCTCAAATGTCGAAAAACCGTAAAGAGACAAATCATCTTCCCGCATGACCACATGTGTGTATAGAACAAGGTCCTGGCCGGGATGAACTTTCGATATAAGTCCATAGGGCACAGTCAGCAAGTAGCCAGTGCCTTGTACATCCATCACCAAACGCTCGCCTTGGATTTCCCACACTTTTCCCCGCAGCATGCCGATCATCGAAATCCCCCCATCTTTTGATTCAGGGGAAAGCTATGGGCATGACAAATGGCCAGAGCCAGGGCATCTGCGGTATCATCAGGCTTTGGAATATCATCCAATCCCAATAAACCCCTAACCATTTGCTGGACCTGCCTCTTCTCGGCTTTGCCATAGCCTACAACGGCCTGTTTAACCTGCAAGGGAGTGTATTCATAAATTGGGATACCCTGCTGAGCACAAGTCAGCAAAACAATACCCCGAGCATGCCCTACAGATAAAGCTGTGGTGGTATTGCGATTAAAAAATAGTTCTTCCACTGCAACGTGATCCGGAGTATGGCTGCGCAAATATGGGCTGATTTGTTCATATAGCATTAACAAACGCTCTGCTAAGGGCGTGTGAGCGGGAGTACGCCAACAGGAATAATCGAGGGCTGTCAAATCATTCCCTTTTTGCTCAATTAAGCCATACCCCATAATAGCTGTACCAGGGTCAATTCCTAGAATAATCATGCTCGTCTTCCTTTCATCCTAAATAGATTTCGACAGAAGACGAGAATTCCCTTTCTATATTTTAAAAATCTATGTTTACTCCAGCCAAAGGGATTCCGTTGCAGTATCAATAAAGGACTGGACTTCGTCAAGGGAATAGAACTCTACTTTGAGAGCCATATCCATGATTTCCTTAGGCCAGGATTCCACACTTAATCCTGAGACAACGACATTCCCTTTTTCACCGGGTTTCCCTTCGATTACAGAAAGCACACCTCCATCCAATCCAAAATGATAGATTTGCTTCGTTATAGGCTCCGTTGAGGAGACCTTTTTTGAATATGTTTCTAAATCCAAAGTATTTAATGAAGAATGAGCTTGTGCTTTATTGGCCCACCAAAAGGTTGCAGCGGGTACCAGACAACCAATACCTAAGCCTAAGATAAGTACTATACTTACAACTTTCCATCTGGACATTGAAAAAACCCTCCTGACAAATATCTAAATAAAGATAGTCTTGCCAAGAGGGCTTAGTTTAATCGTTTTGACCGAAAAATCTAAATATCTAAAATCTAAGGTCAGTCTAAATATCACCAAGATCTTCTGCTAAGTCAAAATTAGAATATACCCCTTGAGAATCATCATGATCCTCTAATTTATTCATTAAATTGACAATCTTGCGCGCCTGATCAGGATCAGTTATTTCAATAGTGTTTTGAGGCATAGGGCTCAGAACAGACTCTTCAATGGGAATGTTCTGATCGATCAGGGCCTGACGAACAGCTTCCATGTCCGAGGGAGCCGTTAAAACAACAAACCCTTCCTCATCTGCTTCAAAATCCTCAGCACCCGCCTCTAAAGCCATCATCATCAAGTCATCTTCCGTCAGCTTCAATCCCTCACGAAGAATTCTCAGCTGGCCCTTGTCTTCAAACATCCAGCCCACGCTGCCGGTTTCTCCCATATTCCCGCCATTCTTGGAGAAAATGTGCCGTACTTCTCCTGCGGTTCGATTGCGGTTATCCGTTAAGATATCAATCATAATAGCTACCCCACCCGGGCCGTATCCTTCATAGCGCAGCTCTTCATAATTCGCACCTTCAGCCCCGCCGGCACCTTTTTGAATGGCTCGCTGAATGTTTTCATTGGGAACATTTTGAGCTTTAGCATTTTCAATTGCAATCTTTAGCCGAAAGTCATTGACGTCTCCGCCACAAGCACGAGAAGCAATTAATAATTCCCGGCCTAACTTCGTAAATACTTTACCCTTTTGAGCGTCTGCTTTACCTTTTTTATGTTTAATGTTTGACCACTTTGAATGTCCTGACATACTGTTTTAATCCTCCTTATGCTAGTCGTAAATAGTTTAGCACAAGCTAATTTCTCTTGTAAAGGTATATTGAATCCGTTGAGAATCCCCTCGCACCAAAAAGAACGAGGGGATTCTTACCTTACTTATCGGTTGCTGAACAATTCTGTGCTTAAATAGCGTTCCCCTGTATCTGGTGCTAGAACGACAAGGTTTTTTCCTTCACCCAATTCCGTGGCAATCTGCAGGGCTGCACTGACTGCTGCTCCGGAGGAGATTCCTACCAATAAACCCTCTTCACGGGCCATACGCCGCCCAGTCTCTAAAGCATCCTCATTACTAACCTGAACAATCTGATCTAAAATTGACTTATTTAAGACTTTAGGTACAAATCCGGCGCCAATCCCTTGGATTTTGTGAGGGCCTGGTTTTCCTCCTGAGATCACTGGAGATGAAGCCGGTTCTGCTCCGACAATCTTTATTTTGGGAAGGTGAGCCTTTAACACCTCTCCAACTCCTGTAACAGTTCCTCCTGTGCCAATTCCGGCAACAAAGGCATCTATTTGCGGCAACTGCTCAAGAAGTTCCAAAGCTGTTGTCTTACGATGAGCTTCCGGGTTAGCAAGATTTTCAAATTGTTGAGGCATGAAGTAATCCGGGTTTTCATTAAGCAGCCTCTTAGCCTCTGCGATAGCACCATTCATACCTTCCGCTCCGGGGGTCAAAATGAATTCAGCGCCATAAGCTGCCATCAACATTCGTCGTTCAACACTTAATGAATCCGGCATAACCACAATTAACCGATAACCGCGGGCAGCAGCAATCATCGCTAGTCCGATCCCTGTATTACCACTAGTCGGTTCAATAATGGTTCCTCCAGGTTGAAGAACCCCTCGTTCCTCTGCATCTCTAATCATTCCCCAAGCTATACGATCTTTTACACTACCCCCTGGATTAAAAAATTCTACTTTAACATAAATATTAGCCATGCCTGTCTTAACCATTTTCTGCAAACGAACTAAAGGGGTCTCCCCTATTAAATCAGTAACATTATCAACAACTCTCACACCAAATACCCCATTTCATATCATTTTACTATGATTTAATGATATCGGTTTATGATTGACCTGTCAACTCCCATTTCCTAGGAGTTTGCATTCTCTTATTGCCTTAAAATGTTCCGATTTTTACTTTACCCTGAATGAGAAAAATAATACCGGTTAAGGTGGTCCTTATCTTGCACCTGGCCTCTTTAGCCGCTCCTCAACTTCTTCTACTAACGCTTCAATTTGATGGGGCAAGGGAATACGCTGTACACTTATAAGCTGAATATTGCCTCGTTGAATGGGCAACAGCAATTTCTCTGCCTTACTTGCGGAAATAGCGGCAGCCATAGTTGGGGTTATTTCTCCTAACAGTCCATAAACCATCATAATTGCCAGGGAGCCAACAATAATATCTACTCTCTCAACATTGTAACAAATGGCCGACTCCCCGGAAGCTCCCTCAGTTGCTCCTGCCTTAAGCATGGCACCGGTTGCCAGGGCATTTGTGCCAAGGGCAAGAATATTTAAATCCGGGAGCTTTCTGCGCAGCTGTTCAACAATATGTTTTCCAATACCGCCGCCTTGACCATCAATAACTGCTATCCTCATCATTCCGCCTCATACTTTCTTAGCATATCCGAGGAAGATGTTCTCCCTCAAGCATACCAACAATACGTTTGCCGCCAAGAAATGTTTCCAAAAGCACGAGCCCCGGCTTGCCTTCTTCCACCTTTCCTATCCGCGCGGCTTTCTTTCCCAAAGGATGAGATTGCATCTTCATAAGTACTTCATCTGCAGCTTCTGCCGCTACAATGACTAATGCTTTACCCTCATTGGCTAAGTAAAGAGGGTCCAATCCCAACATCTCACAGGCACTGTCTACACTTGGCGACAACGGTAATAACTCTTCTTTCAAGAGCATGCTTACTCCAGCTTGCAGTGCTAGCTCATTGAGAGTTGTCGCCACGCCGCCGCGAGTTGGATCTCGCATACATTTGACGCCGGGCACATAAAAGGTATCGATCAGCTTATTGAGCGGAGCGCAGTCGCTTCGCACAGGTGTTTGGAATTCCAGTCCTTCCCGTTCTGACAAAATGGCAATCCCATGATCGCCAATAGTTCCTGTGATAAGGATTTCATCACCGGGCTGAATCCGCTCAGGACCGACAAATCGATCCGTTACATACCCTATGCCTGTTGTATTTATAAAAATTTTATCAGCGCTTCCATTTTCCACCACTTTCGTATCCCCACATACAATGGTTATACCGGCTTCGGCAGCAGCTCCGGCCACACTTTTAACAATTTGTTCTAAGTCATCCATAAGCAAACCCTCTTCTAAAATAAGCGCTAGGGTCATGAACTTAGGAATTGCTCCGCTGACTGCTAAATCGTTAATCGTACCACATACTGCAAGTTTGCCGATATTCCCTCCGCGAAAAAACAAAGGTGAAATTACAAAAGAATCTGTTGACACTGCTACTTTCTCATGCCCCGGTAAAAGTACAGCATCATTCATTTGATTCAAGTGCGGATTCCCTAGATATTTTTGAAAGAGGCTGATGATTAATTCATGGCTTAACCGGCCGCCGCTGCCATGGGCCAACATAACACGTTCCATCTAATCCACACTCCTTTGAGCATATCGATGATAAGCAGCACAAGAACCTTCACTGGATACCATACAAGGACCCACAGGCTTCATCGGCGTACAATGTTTAGCAAACAAGGGGCATTGGGTAGGATTAATAATCCCCCTTAAGACATCTCCGCAGCGGCAGCCGGGAGTTTCCCTGGAGTTAAAGACAGGAAGGGAAAACTTTCTAGCCGCGTCCCAAGGGCTATAATCTTCCCGTATTGCCAAGCCGCTTTCCGGGATCAGTCCTATGCCTCGCCATAATGCATCAGTAGGTTTGAAAACCCTTTCAATAACTAATTTAGCCTGGGGATTACCCTCTGGCTTTACCACTCGGCGATACTGAATTTCGATGTCTGAGCGTCCTTCAGCTCGCTGACGCAGGAGCATAACAATCCCTTCTAAAATATCCAGTGCCTCAAATCCTGTCACCACGCCAGGTTTACCGTAGCCTTCAGCCATAAACTTAATCGGCTCTATGCCAATAACAGAACAAACATGACCTGGATCAAGAAAAGCATCTACGACCAGCTGATCATCTTCTGCCAACAGTTTTAAAACCGGGGGAACAACTTTATGCATGGACAACACACTATAATTCCTGATTCCCTCTCGTTTAGCAATATCTAAACTCACCGCAACGGTTGGAACAGTGGTTTCAAAGCCAACTCCCAAGAAAACCACTTCTTTACCGGGATTTTGACGTGCTAACTCTAAAGCGTCAGGGGTAGAATACACAACTCGAATATCCGCCCCCTCCGCCCTCAACTGCTGCAGATTTTTCTCACTACCGGGAACTCGAATCATATCCCCAAAGGTTGCGGTAATAACATTCTTTTGTCCCGCCAAATAAAGGTAACAATCAATATCTCCATTAGCAGTAACACATACCGGGCAACCCGGTCCTGACACTAGACGGACATTAGTTGGCAACAGCTCACGGATGGCGTTTTTGGCAATAGCAACCGTGTGAGTCCCGCAAACCTCCATAATGGTAATAGGAGTAGTTGCTAATGACTGAATTTCCGAGAGCAGGGATTTTGCTTTAGCGACAGACTCTTTACTCCTCTGCTTCATAGGCCTCAGCCACCTCCAAGAGCAGTTGTTCAGTTTCTCTGGCGTTTTCATCATCTATTACACTGATGGCAAATCCTGCGTGAACTAATACGTATTCGCCAATTCCAACCTCTGGGACCAAGTCAATACTAACCACCCGTTCATTTCCCATCATATCTACTTTCGCTGTAGCTCCCTTAATCTCTACAATTTTAGCAGGAATGGCTAAACACATTTATAACACCTCATTCGCAATTAATACTTGTCCGAAGGCCAGCCCGCCATCTCCCGGAGGAAGGCTGCGGGAACGCAGAATCTTTATATTATGTATCCGGCACTTATGAAGAACGGCTTCAGTCAAGAGTTTATTCTGAAACACCCCTCCGTTTAACACCATGGGGCCATCTTCCACTCCTAGCTGAATGGCTATATCCACAATAGCCTGGGCAATGGTTTGATGGAAACCATAGGCTATTTTCTCCCTGCTAACTCCTTGGAGTATGTCATTCACAAGCTCATCAAAGAGCGGCTTGACTCCCAAAACCAGAGTTCCATTTTCTGATCTTATTTCATATGAATAGACGAGTTCATGGTTAGCCTGCTCCTGCTCCGGTTCCCGATCTTTCCCACCTTCTTGAAGTAAAAAGCTTGTTGCGACACTTTCCAGTTCCATTGCTGCTTGACCTTCATAGGTTACCCTTGTACACACACCCAGCAAAGCACTTACCGCATCAAACAACCTTCCTGCACTTGAGGTTGGAAAAACCTGAAATCCTTTTTCAAGCTGTTGATCTAAGACTTGTTGCTCCACGCTGGAAAGCTGTGACCATAATGGTTTCGTCTTTTCCCAATCCTCTTCGTTAAGTAGTGTCTTTAGATAGGCATAGGCAATCCGTAAAGGCCGTTTCACCCCCGCATCCCCGCCCGGAAGTCCTAAATACTCCAGGTGGGCCATCCGTTTATACCCTGTGGAGTTCCCATAAAGAAACTCAAATCCCCATATACTCCGGTCCTCACCGTAACCGGTTCCATCACAGATCACTCCCAGAGTTGGCTCCATCCTATCCCATTCTCCCAAGACGCTGACTAAATGAGCATGATGATGCTGAACGGCATATTTCCTCAGAGGCTGATCTAAAGCAAATCTTGTCAGCTGATAGTTAGGATGTTTATCATAGGCAATGATACTGGGCTCAATATTAACAACTCGTTGAAAGGATTTCAGCTCTTGACAAAACCTTTGAAAGTTATGATACCCTTCCATATCTCCTATGTGCTGGCTGGCAAAAGCTTTTTCCTGGAGGGCAAGACAAAAAGTATTCTTTAATTCCCCTCCTACACCCAGAATGGGCGCCTTAACCTTGCGATCCGACATTAAAATGGGCATGGGCACATAACCACGGGCTCTGCGAAAGAAGACCGGCTCATCACCAATGATTTGTAAGACAGAATCGTCACAGGGATGATAAATATCCCGATTGTGCATCAGAAAATAATCCGCAATTCCTTGTAATGACTCAACTGCCTCCTCATTGGTATAAATCAAAGGATTCCCGCTGAGGTTGGCACTGGTCATCACCAAAAAATCATAGAACCCCTCAAAGAGGAGATGATGTACCGGCGTATACGGCAGGATCATTCCTAAGGTATTTAACCCTGGGGCAATGTCTGGTGCCAAAGAACTCTCTGCCTTTAGTCTGCGTTCTAAAATTACGATAGGGGCAGCTGAACTCTTTAACAGTTCCTCTTCCATAGCATTGATAGTTACCTCACTGCGAGCTTTTTCAACAGATCGCACCATTACTGCGAAGGGCTTCTTTCCCCGTTCCTTTCGCTGCCGCAAACGTTGAACAGCCTTTGGATTGCTTGCATCACAAACCAGATGGAAGCCACCTAACCCTTTAACCGCAACGATTCCACCCTCAGCCAGCTGTTCTTTACCCACGCCCGGCAGCTTGCGTCCAAGAGCATCCAGAAGCTGAAGCTTCGGTCCACAGTCTACGCAGGCTACAGGCTGGGCATGAAATCGCCGGTCTCTCGGATTTGTATAATCTAATTCACAGGATTGACACATAGGAAATTTTGACATAGTTGTTTGCACTCGATCATAAGGTATGTCACGGATAATGGTATAGCGCGGACCACAATTTGTGCAATTAGTAAAAGGATATTGATAAAACCTGCTTTTTGAATTCGTTAAGTCTTTAAGACACTCATGACAAGTTGCAACATCCGGCGAAATTAGCACATGCCCTTCCGACTCAGAATCACTTTCAACAATTTGAAAGTTTTCATAATTCAAAACTTCTATGGCAACTGATCGCGTGGTTATAATTTTTGCCAAAGGAGGGGCTTCTTTAAGTAGACAATTATAAAACAAATCTAAATGATATCCTTCTGCATGGATTGTAACTCCGTGGCTCGAATTGTTAACCCACCCATAAATGCCCAATTTTTCAGCAAGTTTAAAAACAAAGGGCCGAAACCCCACCCCTTGAACAATACCATTTAAATGAATGAGCCTTGCCTCTTTTTGCATATTAACGACCAGCTTTCAGCTTTCTATAAGCTATCTTCATCGTAATACCTTTATTGTACACGCCAAACTCTCTTTTCTACAAGTAAATAAATCTATAATTTTTTATATAATCGAAATTATATACTAACTTTCTAAAAACAAACACAAGAATCATCAAATTTCGAATTTGTCAAGTTTTGCCCATAATTATTTCTAATTACGAAATTATAAATCAAAATTACCAATCTTCAAAATATTCTTTCCTTTAAGAGGAAAACAAAGAGTTTCCCAGAATATATGTTTAGTATAGTTTTCTTAAAATATGGCCTCATAGTTAAATGATCTATTAATACTCAGGAGGTGTTCTGCATAGTATGGGGAATTTTGATTTACTTAACGCCAAAGGGATCTCTAGACGTAATTTTATGAAATTGGTTGCAGCAACAACTGCGGCACTTGGGTTGCCCGAATTTGTCGTCCCTCAAGCAGCCAATGCCCTCGAACAAGCTCTTAATAAGCCACCCGTCATGTGGTTGGAAGGAATGGATTGTACCGGGTGCACTGAATCAGCCATTTCCACTTTAAACCCTTCACCTGCTGAACTTGTTCTAGACATGCTTTCCATTCGTTATCATGAAACTATTATGGCTGCATCTGGTTATACATCCGAGGAAGCCTACCAAAACACTCTTAAAGAAAACTTCGTTCTGGTTGTTGAAGGCTCATGTCCTGCAACCGAAGACCGTTTCTGTATGGTCGGAGGCCGACCCTTCAAAAAAATATTAATTGAAGCTGCTGAAAAAGCTCAGGTAATTATAGCCATTGGAAGCTGTGCCTCTGAGGGGGCTGGAATTCCAGGAGCTTGTGCAACCGGTGCTGCCGGGGTAGCGGAAATTCTTAGAAACGAGGGAATTAACAAAACCGTCATCAACCTGCCTTGCTGTCCTGTCAAACCTACTACTTTAATTGGTACAATCCTTTATTACTTAACTTACCAAAAAGCCCCGGAATTAGATTCACAAAATCGTCCGCTAGCTTTCTATGGATCCTTGCTCCACGACAACTGTCCACGACGAGGCCACTTTGAAAACGGTGAATTCTTAACGGATTGGAATGATCCTCTCCAAAAAGAGTATTGCCTGATTTTAAAGGGCTGCAAAGGTCCCAAAACTTATACCGACTGTGCCCAGGTATGGTGGAATGATAACGCCAACTTCTGTATCAATGCAGGTTCTCCCTGCTCCGGATGTTCAGAGAAAGACTTCTATAAAGGATTTAGTCCTTTATACGCTAAGCAGGAAATCTTTAAACTTCCGGGAATTGGGCAAGTTGATGCGGATACCGTCGGAACGGTTATCGGTGGCGCTGCTGCCGTAGGCCTTGGTGTACATTTAGTTGCAACGGCCGCCAGCGGGAGACTGAGTAAAAAGGATCATAAGGAGGACATGTAAATGGCGAAAGTAGTTATCGATCCTTTAACACGTATTGAAGGACATTTAAGAGTTGAGGTTGAAGTCGAAAATGGCAAAGTCGTTGATGCCCATGTCATAGGGACCATGTACCGGGGAATTGAAGCGATGCTCCGTGGACGTGATCCCAGGGATGCTACTTTTGTCACAGAACGCGTTTGCGGAGTATGTGCGGGTTCCCATGGCTGGGCCTCCTCTTTGGCACTTGACAAAGCCTTTGGTGCAAAGGTTCCAGCTGGAGGGCGCTTGATACGAAATCTGATCTTAGGTGCTATGTATCTCCATGACCACCCTCTTCATTTTTATCATTTAAGCGCTCTGGACTATATTGATGTCATGGCTGTTGCTCAATATCAAGGAAAAGACCCTGGACTTCTGGCGGTCAAGGATAAAATTGTAAAACTGGTTACCGCCGGTGATACCGCTCCTCTGACTCCTCGTTACAAACCTGATGATTTCAGTGTGAACGATCCTGAATTAGTAACTATGGCGGTTGCCCATTACCTTAAAGCCCTAGAAATGCAGGCAAAGGCCAAAAAAATGTCCGCTTTATTTGCCGGAAAACAGCCACACCAATCTTCGATTGTTGTGGGCGGCGTGACAATGTTGCCTAACATCGAGGTGGTAGAGCAATTCCGTTCCATGCTCTATGAACAGCTTAACTTTATCGAAAAAACCTATTTACAGGATGTTTTAGCCTTCGGAACCGGTCCCCTTCTGCCTCTGGCTCAAGCCGGAGTTGGCGGAGGAAGTCCCAATTACCTGTCCTACGGAGGATTTGGTCTTGATGATGCTGGTCAAGATTTCTTCTTTAAACCTGGTGTCATCATGGATGGGGATTTAAGCAATATTATCGCCGTTGATGAAGCTAAAATCACCGAAGACGTTCAATACTCTTGGTATAAAGCCAGCGCAAACGGCAAGACTCCATATACAGAAGATACCGTACCTGATCTCGGTAAGAATGGCGCCTACACCTTTGTTAAAGCTCCCCGCTATAACAGCAAGCCTATTGAGGTGGGTCCTCTGGCCCGCATGCTGGTTATGCAGCCCCAAGGCCTCATGGATATTATAGCCAAGTATGGTATCAAACCAGGTGCCGTTGCGCGTCATGCTGCACGAGCCTATGAAACTTTGCTTCTCGCTCAAGATATGTTTAACTGGTTAGATGCTTTAGAGAAAGAGATGGGTTCAAAAGATTTCCGAATTCACGATACAGACCATTGGGAAGCTCCGGCTGAAGGGCTAGGCGCCGGCATGACGGAGGTCCCACGTGGTTCATTGGGGCATTTCATCAAAGTCGCTGATCATAAAATTGAGAACTATCAAATGGTTGTTCCAACCACCTGGAATTTCTCGCCCCGAGACGATCAGGGTGTCAAAGGTCCGGTGGAACAAGCTCTCATCGGTGTACCGGTTCCGGATCTGGAAAATCCGGTCAACATCGTAAGAGTTGTCCGTTCTTATGACCCATGCCTTGCTTGTGCAATTCACCTTATCCATCCGGAAACAAACGACATTAAAAAATTCCAGATCGGCTGGTAATAAAGGAGGGAAGGACATGTCTAGCCAATTAGACTTAGACCACCCATTGTTTCAGCGCATTAGCCACTGGATCAATTTAATCAACTTTTTAGTCTTAATGATCACAGGTTGGTTTATTCATTCCCCTTATCCGGGAATGCCCATGAGCTTTATTCGGAACTTGCATTTTATCTTTATGTTTTTCTTGCTCATAAATGGCATTGTCCGTTTCTATTACTCCTTTTTTGGGAAATATAAAGATTATGATACTTTCTTTATTAACTCCCAGGATATAAAAACATTTTGGCCGCAAATAAAATATTATTTATTTCTTGGCGAACATCCTGAAACCGGGAAGTATAATCCCCTGCAAAAGTTAGCTTATATCGCCTTGCCTATCATGGCGGTAGTTCAGGCTATTACCGGGTTCATTCTCTACAAGCCCGAACAATTGTCAGGTTTGGCCGGCTATTTTGGCGGTTTAGCTGCTGTTCGAGGATTCCATTATCTCTTGATGTGGCTTTTTATCGCAGTCATCGCCGTTCATTTGTACCTTGTTTTCACCGCTGCCTATGATCAGTTTCTATTCATGTTTTTTGGCAAAATTAGAAAGGAGAAAAACGCTTAATTATGCAATCACCTAAGATTATGGTGATGGGAGTAGGAAACATCCTCTTATCTGACGAAGGTTTAGGAGTTCGCTTTTTGGACGAACTAGCAAAAAGTACTCTCCCCGACAATGTGGAACTACTCGAGGGAGGTACAGCCGGCCTTGAACTCGTACATTTAATACAAGATGTCGACTATCTTATTATCGTAGATGCCTTAAATGCTGACGCTGAACCAGGAGCGTTGTTCCGTTTTCAGCCTGGCGACCTGCAAATAATGCCTGAACAATATGAAGTATCATTTCATCAAATTGGTATTATTGAGGTCCTTACCATGGCAAATGTCTTAGGAAAAGCTCCGCAAACCTTAATCTTCGGTATACAGCCTAAGTGTTTAGAATGGGGATTGGAGATAAGCCCAGAGATCCAAGCACTATTCCCCAAATTAACAGAGTTAGTTCATAAAGAAATTGAATCCATACAAACCCAAGGAAAGTTTACTGAGACTTAATTGTAAAAGCCTTCCACCGCTTTTAAAGTAGTGGAAGGCTCTTTGTTGTTCTTATCGTTTCTTAAAATCGCCGACCTCTTCTCCCAGCCAGCCAACCCATTCATCTAATCCATTTCCATTGCGACAGGATACTTCAAAAATTCTGATGTGTGGATTAATCGTAAGTATATCCCGCTTCATTGTCTCCATATTAACATCAGTCAGTTTTTCCAGATCCATCTTATTTAAAACAACTGCTTTAGCATTTCTGAATATGACAGGATATTTCGACGGTTTGTCGTCCCCTTCGACAATACTTAGGACAATAACCTTAAATGCTTCTCCCAAATCAAAGTCAGCAGGGCAAACCAGGTTACCGACATTTTCAATAATCATAAGATCTAAGGCGGTCCAGTCAAATTCAGGGAACACTTTACTTACCATTTTGCTGTCAAGATGGCAGCCACCGCCGGTATTAATCTGTATAACCGGTATTTCATGGGATGCTATACGATCTGCATCTTTACTGGTAAAAATATCTCCCTCGATTACTCCAACATGCAGAGTCTGAGATAAAAGGGGCAAAGTTTTTTCCAAAAGTGATGTTTTTCCTGCCCCAGGGGAGCCAATCATATTTATCGCTAAACAATGATGCTTTGAGAAATGATCGCGATTTATTTCTGCCTGAGTATCATTTGAATTAAGCAAATTAGCCATAACCTCAATTTCGCGACGACTTGATTCCATTATTCCACCTCCAGGCTTTCCAATAGAAGTTCCTCTCCCTCAATTACCTCAATATTGTTGTCTGAACAGTTTGGGCAGAGGAAAAACAAGCTCTTAATTTTGAACTCCTGATGACAGCTCCGACATCGTCCTGTCACGGGCACACGCTCAATAATTAATTCTGCGCCATCACAAACAGTGCCTTTGCTAAAAGCTTCAAAGGCCATTTGTAAAGCGTCTGGTTCCGCATTTGTTAGTTCACCCACTTTTAGCTTTACCTGAAGTACTCTCTTTATTTTATGCTGAGAGAGAGTCTGTCCAATGACCTCAAATACTCCTCCCATCAAAGACATTTCGTGCACATTGATTTCCTTTCTATAGCAGTTTTCATGCACCTGACAGCTTCACCACAAAGTTGACGTGTGCGAAGACGATTTCTTCCGGCGCCGGCCAGGTTTTCTAATAATTCTCACTTTTTGGGCTAATAAAATAACTTCGACAAGAAGATTAAAATATCCTTGTTAACATTTAAATTGAATATACAATCCTCAGGCTTTACACCAAGATTTAAAGCAACCTCTAAATAATAAAAAGTTCAGCGCCAATTTGAGGAGTAACTATATTAGTATGGTAATTTATACATAAAACTATGTGGAATAAAGTTTTTCAAGATGGTTAGGATAATACTGTCTAAAAATATTGCAACTGAAAAAGGAGGATGGGTTATATGAGTCATAATACGCCTGAAGTTCCTGAATCCGAAAGACAGTTGGATGAACTGAAGTGGGAAGTGGCTGAAGAGTTAGATTTAGACGATGACATTCAAGAAAAAGGGTTCGCCAATATGACGACCAGAGAAGTCGGACAAATAGGCGGAAACATGGTTAAGAAGATGATTAACTTCGCCGAAAAAGAAATGTCAGAACAAGGTTCTAAAATAATAGATTAATAACGTTGGCAAGGGGACGATGTATTGAGTCGTCCCCTTGCATTTAAAGCTTAATTGCTCTTTAGCGCTTTTAGGTTCCATATGTAGGTTCACTCTTCAACATAGGGTATTGTAAAAGGTCCAAAGGGCAGCACAGCAATACTCATTTCATTACCATATTTATTCTTAAGTTCATTTAGAGTTTGTTCGATATTCTTCGTGGCTTTTAATTTGGCAATTTTGGTGGATTCTTCAGGCAAAGTAGAGTATACATACACATCTGCCCACTCTTGAATCATCGCTAACCTTTGAGCTTCCCATTGATCAAACATTTGGAAAGAGGGTTCATTAATCATTTCCAGGAGTTCCTTAGGTGTGCTACGCATCTTAAGGATTTCTTTGAAGTTTCCGTGCTCAGGCATACCTTCACTACATTCTGCTGCACAAATAATTGTTCCTCCTTCTTTCACAATCATCCGAGCAGCATCCATGCCTTTTACAGCCTGGTATAAATTCTGGTCGAGAGGATAACCGGCATTGGAAGTAATGACAACATCATATCGCTTATCACAGCGAGCCATGGCTTGTTCCTTGACATAGGTACACCCCGCTGCATGAGCTTCAGTCAACTCACCAGCAAAGACATTGACAATCTCTTTCTCTCCATTAAGAGCTACATTCAAAAGAAAATCCGGCTTGCAAAAACTGTTCACCTCTCTGGCCATTTCCTGAAGAGGATTACTTTCTAATTTTCCCCAGGTAGCCATGGGATGTCCAATCATTTTTGCGTTGTGGAAAGTTAAAATAGTTTCAATCCCTGCGATACCAGGCATAATCCCTTTGGGTCCACCGGAAAAGCCTGCAAAAAAATGAGGCTCGATAAACCCTGTTACAATTTTAAAATCAGCCTCGACATATTCTTTATTTAAATAAACATCACAGCCAATGCTGCTTTTTCCCAAATTAGTAAGTTCTGATTTTTCATGACAATGGTGGTTTACTAAACGCACAGTATTAACTACAGTCTCACCCAACATTTGAATAAACTCTTCCCGGGTTTGATCTCGATGAGTCCCAAGCCCATTAAGTACGGTAACATTTTCGATGGGGACATGAGATAGTTCTTCAAGCAGCCATGGAACTAATTTGTGATTTGGTGTCGGTCGGGTAATATCGCTAATTACAATTACAACCTTGTCCGTGGGCTTGACCATCTCTTTAAGAGGTTTGGTACCTATTGGATGGCGTAGAACCTGTAACACAAGCCCATGATCATCCTCTGGTGCCTTTAAATGATGAGGTTCAACCACTCTAGAGTGTTCAGGAACATTGATCGTTAATCCATGATTACCATAGGCCAATGAAACTTCCATACTATTCTCCTTTTAATGTTATTCTTGCTATGATTATAAACTCAAAGCCAAGGTTTTTAACTCACTGCTTACGACTTGTAAACCTTCTATCAATTGTGCGATCTCTTGATTAGCTTTCGCTTGTTCTTGAGTAACAGCACTATTACGTAATGAACTTGAAGTAACCTTTTGAATAATCGATTGAAATTCTAACAAAATACCATTGATTTCTATGGCTGCACGGTGACTTTCATCAGCCAACTTACGAACTTCGCCGGCTACAACTGAAAAACCGCGGCCCTGTTCTCCTGCTCGTGCGGCTTCTATTGCTGCATTTAAGCCAAGAAGATTTGTTTGTTTAGCAACTTTACGAATTAGCTCTAGTATATCTGCGGTTGAATGGAGTTGATTCTCCCCCTCTTGAGCCTCAGCAGCAATAGTTTGACTAATAGAAGCAACTTCTTGTGCCGAAGCAGCTGTTTGCTGTACTGCACTCACTGCTCTTTCAATAGCACGACCTAAAGCATGTACTTGATTACGGATGATATCCTTCAATTCCTCATCCCTTAACATCATTGCCACCATTCCCGCTGCTATTTTTGCAACAGGTGTGACTATATCTAAGGGGCCGGCAATTCCAAATGTACCAACTTTAAAACCGTCTACTTTTATTGCGATGTTGTATCCTTCTTTTAATTTTCCATCAGAAGCAGCAGCCTCTTCAGGTGTAACAGCTGTACTGTCGATATTTGTGGTCATGATTTGATGACTTCCTTTATGCTGTACCCCTATTCTAGTTTGAGCCGAATCGGCAATGATTATCCCTGAATCATCACAGACAATAACAGCAAAACCGCATTGTTCATGAATAAAGTTAATTATTTTATTAGCTATAAAATCACTAAGTTTAGTGACCACAAATTCATCTCCCTTTCTATTTGTACCGTCACATTATAACATATTGTCTGACGGTCGGACCATAAAAGTAGATTAAATTTCCTTTTTGTATATTTTAACATATTATTAACTGAATTGTTTGATATTTTGTTCACGAAATTCTTTACGCTGTCCCTGCAATGAATCCCCAAACGAACCGGTACTCCCCAAATTCATCTGCGCCGACGAATTTGGAACATATCCTGATGAGGTGGCAACGTCCTGCTTTCCCAGGGGCTATGCCCCAAGTATCATCGGCCCTGGAGGTCTTAACTTCCGTGTTCGGTATACGAAAAGCACGATAATGTCCGGTGGACATTATCGCCGAGCCACCCGCCACATAGGAATACTTCGTGGCGAAGGTGAGCTTTTCGCCACACTGCGTCCCCAGACGCACACTCCTGCAGTGTGGATCGAACGGGTGGAACCCCGACTCCCCAGATTCGTCAGTACTGACGAATCTAAAACTTGCCCTAGATGAGGTGGCAAAGATAACTAAAACAAGCGAAAGGCCATCTCATAAAGAGATGGCCTTTCGCTTGTTTACCTGGCGATGTCCTGCTTTCCCAGGGGCTATGCCCCAAGTATCATCGGCCCTGGAGGTCTTAACTACCGTGTTCGGTATGGGAACGGGTGGAACCCCTCCGGCATTATCACCAGATGTTTGAGATTGTCACTTTCCATTGGATCATTCCCAATGGATCGCTGTTCTCTCAAAACTGCATAGATCTTCGCTTTTGCAAGTATTATCTTTGAACCTGAACCACTCAAACCTTTTTCGCAACTCTTAGGTCAAGCCCTCGACCGATTAGTACCAGTCAGCTCCACACGTCACCGCGCTTCCACACCTGGCCTATCTACCTGATCTTCCTTCAGGGGTCTTACCGAGCTTATTGCTCGTGGGAAATCTCATCTTGAGGCCGGTTTCGCGCTTAGATGCTTTCAGCGCTTATCCGATCCGAATATAGCTACCCAGCTGTGCCTCTGGCGAAACAACTGGTACACCAGGGATTCGTCCATCCCGGTCCTCTCGTACTAGGGACAGATCCTCTCAAATTTCCTGCGCCTGCGACGGATAGGGACCGAACTGTCTCACGACGTTCTGAACCCAGCTCACGTACCGCTTTAATGGGCGAACAGCCCAACCCTTGGGACCTACTACAGCCCCAGGATGCGATGAGCCGACATCGAGGTGCCAAACCTCCCCGTCGATATGGACTCTTGGGGGAGATAAGCCTGTTATCCCCAGGGTAGCTTTTATCCGTTGAGCGATGGCCCTTCCACTCGGTACCACCGGATCACTAAGCCCGACTTTCGTCCCTGCTCGACTTGTTGGTCTCGCAGTCAAGCTCCCTTTTGCCTTTACACTCTGCGCGCGATTTCCAACCGCGCTGAGGGAACCTTTGGGCGCCTCCGTTACTCTTTAGGAGGCGACCGCCCCAGTCAAACTGCCCACCTGATACTGTCCCTAACCCCGATTCAGGGGCCCAGGTTAGAATTTCAGTACAAAAAGAGTGGTATCCCACCGTCGACTCCACCAAGGCTGGCGCCCTAGCTTCTTAGTCTCCCACCTATCCTGTACATTTTATACCAAAATCCAATGTCAAGCTGCAGTAAAGCTCCATGGGGTCTTTCTGTCCTGTCGCAGGTAACCCGCATCTTCACGGGTATTACAATTTCGCCGAGTCCCTCGTTGAGACAGTGTCCAGATCGTTACACCTTTCGTGCGGGTCAGAACTTACCTGACAAGGAATTTCGCTACCTTAGGACCGTTATAGTTACGGCCGCCGTTTACTGGGGCTTCAATTCAAAGCTTCGGGTTACCCCTAACCTCTCCTCTTAACCTTCCAGCACCGGGCAGGTGTCAGCCCCTATACATCTCCTTTCGGATTAGCAGGGACCTGTGTTTTTGTTAAACAGTCGCCTGGACCTTTTCTCTGCGGCTCTTATTGCTAAGAGCGCCCCTTCTCCCGAAGTTACGGGGCCATTTTGCCGAGTTCCTTAACGAGGGTTTTCTCGCGCGCCTTAGGTTTCTCACCCCATCTACCTGTGTCGGTTTACGGTACGGGCACCTAGTCACTCACTAGAGGCTTTTCTTGACAGCTTGGAGTTGGTTACTTCGCTACTTATGTTCGCTCCCCATCACGTCTCAGATTCTCGCAGGGCGGATTTGCCTGCCCTACATCCTACTCGCTTGGGCCAGCTCGACCAACGGCTGGCTTAACCTATCCTTCTGTGTCACCCCATTGCTCAAACATTTCTAGGTGGTACTGGAATTTCAACCAGTTGTCCATCACCTACGCCTTTCGGCCTCGGCTTAGGTCCCGACTTACCCTGGGCGGACGAGCCTTCCCCAGGAATCCTTAGATTTTCGGCGGGAAGGATTCTCACCTTCCTTTTCGCATACTCATACCGGCATTCTCACTTCTATCCACTCCACCAAACCTTCCAGTTTGACTTCTCTGCTGATAGAACGCTCCCCTACCCCTGCGCATGAAGCGCAAGCCATAGCTTCGGTGATACACTTGAGCCCCGTTACATTTTCGGCGCAGAACCACTCGACCAGTGAGCTATTACGCACTCTTTAAATGGTGGCTGCTTCTGAGCCAACATCCTGGTTGTCTGAGCAATTCCACATCCTTTCCCACTTAGTGTATACTTGGGGACCTTAGCTGATGGTCTGGGCTGTTTCCCTTTTGACTATGAATCTTATCACCCACAGTCTGACTCCCAATCTAAACATAACGGCATTCGGAGTTTGATAAGGTTCGGTAACCTGGTAAGGCCCCTAGCCTATTCAGTGCTCTACCGCCGTCATTCATCAATTGAGGCTAGCCCTAAAGCTATTTCGGGGAGAACCAGCTATCTCCGTGTTCGATTGGCATTTCACCCCTACCCACAGCTCATCCCCTGCCTTTTCAACGACAGTGAGTTCGGGCCTCCAGTGGGTTTTACCCCACCTTCACCCTGGCCATGGGTAGATCACACGGTTTCGGGTCTACAGCATGTAACTCTTCGCCCTTTTCAGACTCGCTTTCGCTTCGGCTCCGACTTCCCGTCTTAACCTCGCTACATACCGTAACTCGCCGGTTCATTCTACAAAAGGCACGCCACTACACCTTACGTGCTGTGACTGCTTGTAAGCGCACGGTTTCAGGTTCTTTTTCACTCCTCTTCCGAGGTGCTTTTCACCTTTCCCTCACGGTACTGGTTCGCTATCGGTCGCTAAGTAGTATTTAGCCTTGGGAGGTGGTCCTCCCTGCTTCCCACGGGGTTTCACGTGTCCCGCGGTACTCAGGATTCCCTCACAGAATGTTTTCCTTTCGTCTACAGGAGTGTTACCTTCTTTGCTCGACCTTTCCAGATCTGTTCGACTAGAAATCCATTCTTAAAAGAGGGTCCTACAACCCCAGCCCCCAAGGGGACTGGTTTGGGCTCTTCCCCGTTCGCTCGCCGCTACTTAGGGAATCGATGATTCTTTCTTTTCCTCCGGGTACTTAGATGTTTCAGTTCCCCGGGTTGTCTTCATTAACCTATGGATTCAGCTAATGATAACCGGACATGACTCCGGTTGGGTTGCCCCATTCGGGTATCCACGGATCAATACCTGCTTACGATTCCCCGTGGCATTTCGCTGTTAACCGCGCCCTTCTTCGACTCTTAGCGCCTAGGCATCCACCGTACGCCCTTAGTAGCTTGACCTACTCTTGCTACTTTTAGGTTTATTCGAAACGTCTGTGTTACCAGACCTTTCGTTGTGAATTCTCGACTTTACTCGCATTTGCTTTTCTCTATGCAGTTTTCAAAGAACAACAAAAATTTAAGGACTGTCAGTCAAGCAGTTTGCTTTCCCCTCAATCCTTGAGTGAATGAGGTCCCATTATTCATCCAATATCTCGAATGCCTCCTGGTCTCTCAAAACTAAACAACAGCTTCAATCCAATGAGTTGCCGATCCCTCGGCTTGAGTCCTTCGACTCTATATTGATCTTTCTTCAAATTTGGTTTTACAACCTCATTTTTCGAAAGCACCGACCAATAGGATGTTCGTTTAAAGCCGAAGCTCTAAACCGTTCTCCTTAGAAAGGAGGTGATCCAGCCGCACCTTCCGATACGGCTACCTTGTTACGACTTCACCCCAATCATCGGCCCCACCTTCGACGGCTAGCTCCCTTGCGGGTTACCCCACCGGCTTCGGGTGTTGCAGACTTTCGTGGTGTGACGGGCGGTGTGTACAAGGCCCGGGAACGTATTCACCGCAGTATGCTGACCTGCGATTACTAGCGATTCCGACTTCATGCAGGCGAGTTGCAGCCTGCAATCCGAACTGAGACCGGCTTTCTCGGATTGGCTTCACCTCGCGGCTTCGCTTCCGTCTGTACCGGCCATTGTAGCACGTGTGTAGCCCAGGACATAAGGGGCATGATGATTTGACGTCATCCCCACCTTCCTCCGGTTTGTCACCGGCAGTCTATCTAGAGTGCTCGACCTTACTCGTTAGCAACTAAATACAGGGGTTGCGCTCGTTGCGGGACTTAACCCAACATCTCACGACACGAGCTGACGACAACCATGCACCACCTGTCTCACAGCTCCCCGAAGGGCACCTCCATGTTTCCACGGAGTTCTGTGGATGTCAAGCCCTGGTAAGGTTCTTCGCGTTGCGTCGAATTAAACCACATGCTCCACCGCTTGTGCGGGCCCCCGTCAATTCCTTTGAGTTTCAACCTTGCGGCCGTACTCCCCAGGCGGAGTGCTTATTGTGTTAACTGCGGCACAGAAGGGGTCGATACCCTCTACACCTAGCACTCATCGTTTACGGCGTGGACTACCAGGGTATCTAATCCTGTTTGCTCCCCACGCTTTCGCGCCTCAGCGTCAGTTACAGTCCAGAAAGTCGCCTTCGCCACTGGTGTTCCTCCACATATCTACGCATTTCACCGCTACACGTGGAATTCCACTTTCCTCTCCTGTCCTCAAGATACCCAGTTTCCGATGCACTCTCAGGGTTGAGCCCTGATCTTTCACACCGGACTTAAGCATCCGCCTACGCGCCCTTTACGCCCAATAATTCCGGACAACGCTCGCCCCCTACGTATTACCGCGGCTGCTGGCACGTAGTTAGCCGGGGGCTTCCTCCTTGGGTACCGTCATGTCTCCTCAATATTTTCAAAAAGACCGTTCTTCCCCAATGACAGTACTTTACAATCCGAAGACCTTCATCATACACGCGGCGTTGCTCCGTCAGACTTTCGTCCATTGCGGAAGATTCCCCACTGCTGCCTCCCGTAGGAGTCTGGGCCGTGTCTCAGTCCCAGTGTGGCCGTTCACCCTCTCAGGCCGGCTACTGATCGTCGCCTTGGTAGGCCTTTACCCCACCAACTAGCTAATCAGACGCGGGTCCATCCATAATCGATAGCATGTTCAGAGGCCATCTTTCCTTAAATCCTGATGCCAGAATCTAAGATTATCCGGTATTAGCCCTCGTTTCCAAGGGTTGTCCCGGCTTTATGGGCAGGTTACCCACGCGTTACTCACCCGTCCGCCACTAAGAATTGTCTAAGCAAGCTTATTCAATTCTCCGTTCGACTTGCATGTGTTAGGCACGCCGCCAGCGTTCGTCCTGAGCCAGGATCAAACTCTCCAAAAAAAGTTATCTCAAACTTCTTTAAAGAAGATGATTGACTCATGATTTATTTCGAAACTCTTGCGAGTCTCTCTCATTGGCTGTCCTTGTTGTTTAGTTTTCAAAGACCAAAGACCATTTTGTTTTCGCCACTCATTTGCTTCGTGGCACTCAGTTATAGTACCATCTTTTGCGTTTTCTGTCAACATATAATTATTATACCGTTTTTTCCACAATATTCTTCATGCAGTTGACTTCAAAAGCGACATTTGCAATGATAGCACTTTTTTTAGCAAAGGTCAACACTAATTAAACGTAAAAAATTCAAAGTTCACTTATGTTTTTCTATAACTGCTCGAATCGTAAACCACTCTACATCATCTCCGACAATATCTTTAATGGGACGCAGCCTCTCCCCGCCTACCTGGCGAATCGCTGCTAAGATATTGTCTTCTTGTTCTTCCGGTATAAATTCATCCCAGGGAACGACCTCTCCATCCATTCCACAGCGCACCAGGTGATTCTGCACTGTAATCGGAGTTACCTTCCTGATTTTTGCTATCTCATCTAAGGAATAACCTTCTTGGTACATTCGCAAAGTCTGAAGATGACTGGCAACTTTTTCTGTTACAGGAGTATAAGATTTTTCCGAGGGTGCCTCTGCACTCTTTACTTCACCACAATAACTTGAGATGACCGCTAAAAACTCGTTCCCATATTTCTCTAACTTACGCTCTCCGACTCCGCTGATTTGAAGCAATGCCCTGTTATTCAGAGGGCAATTTTGAGCCATTTCTCTTAGAGTACTATCCGAAAAAATCATATATGGCGGCAGGTTTTCCCGCATAGCTATCTCTCTGCGCAAAGCACGTAAGCGATGGAATAAGCTGTCTTTATCAGATTCCTGACGAGAAGTCTTTGGTGATATCTTTCTGCTAACTCTTCCTTCCCCCTTCAAGACGGAAACCGCATTAGGCAAGAGTTTTACCACAGGGTATTCTCCATTGGATAACTGCAGATAACCCTCTGCTACGAAATAATTAATAAGGTCCTTAATTTCCTGAAGCGCTGTATCGTGCATAATTCCATGGGTTGAAAGCTCATCAAAACGCAGCTCTCGTATCTTCGCTTTGCGAGAGCCCTTTAACACCTCGGCAACCAAACCAATCCCAAAACGTTCCCGCATCCTATAAATACAGGAAAAGACTTTCTGAGCCTCCAGGGTAATATCCATCACTTCCCCTTCGTCGTTACAGCTGCTGCAGTTACCGCATTCCTCCGGAATATCATTTTCACCAAAGTACTCCAGGATCGTCTTTCGCAAACATCGAGGGGTATGGCAGTAATCCACCATTCCCTGAAGTTTCTTGAGTTCATTCATTTTTCGCTCGGGATGGAAAACTGTTTGTTCAATTAAATATCGCTGCAGGACGACATCTTGAGGGGAAAACAATAAAATACAATCTCCCGGCTCCCCGTCTCGCCCTGCGCGCCCCGCTTCTTGGTAATAGGCTTCCATATTCTTTGGCATAGTATAATGAATGACATAACGCACATTGGATTTGTCGATCCCCATTCCAAAGGCATTAGTGGCCACCATCACAGTTATTTTATCAAATAGGAAATCTTCTTGACTTTTTTGACGATCTGCATCAGACAAGCCCGCATGATATTTTCCAGCTTTAATACCGCTTCTTACTAAAAAATTATTGAGATTATCCACCTCTTTACGGGTTCCTGCGTATATAATCCCCGGCTGATCTTCATGATTTTTTATATATTCAAGGACAAATTCCTTTTTATTTTCCCCTCGTAACGTAGAGAATGTGAGGTTAGGACGATCAAATCCTGTCACAAAAATATTCGGTTTCGTTAACCCCAATAACCGGACAACATCCGTCTGAACTTCTTCAGTTGCCGTTGCCGTAAATGCTCCAATCAAAGGTTTTCTAGGCAAAGATTTAAGAAAAGGCCCTAAATGCAGGTAGCTGGGGCGAAAATCGTGCCCCCACTGAGAAACACAGTGTGCTTCATCAATTGCCATGAAAGAAACCTGCAGAGACTGTAATAAACCTCTAAAACTATCAGACTCTAATCGCTCAGGTGCAATATACAAAAGCTTATACTGCCCCTGTACTGCCTTTTGAACTCTGGACCTAACTTCGCTTAAAGTAAGAGAACTATTGATAAAGGTGGCAGGAACTCCATATTGCTGGAGAGCATCCACCTGATCTTTCATCAAAGAAATCAGTGGAGATATAACGAGCGTCGTCCCCTTAAACAAGAGAGCCGGAATTTGGTAAGCGAGGGATTTTCCTGCCCCAGTCGGCATAATGGCTATTGTATCTGAGCCTTGGAGTAAACTTCCTATCACTTTTTGCTGGCCATCTCGAAAATGAGTATACCCAAAATACCTTTGCAAAACCTCCAAGGCTTTTTCTATCATAATAAAGAACATCTCCTCATATAAAACTTGTTCAACTGTCCTCATTATAACAAAAAAACCTGGGGAAAGGGCTAACTTAACCTTCCATTCTCGTCATTCCAGCCTTCAGTTCCAATCAATGGAACAAACCGCACCGCTCCCAAATCTTCTTTAATCAATTTGCCGGATACCGTTTTCTTCACACGCAGCAAATGTTGTTCTCCTCTGTCTTCTCCAACCGGAATAACCAAACGACCGCCTACGGCTAATTGCTCCAGTAAAGGATCCGGAATAACAGGGCCGCCTGCGGTTACTAAAACAGCATCAAAGGGCGCCTTTTCTGCCCACCCCAGAGTACCGTCACCCACATGAACTTCAATATTATTATAGCCCAGACTATTAAGACGGTCTTCAGCCGACTTAGCTAGTTCCTGATGCCGTTCTATAGTATAAACTCTTGATGCTATTTGAGATAGTATTCCTGCAGAATATCCTGAACCCGTTCCCACTTCCAGGACTCTATCACTTGCTTTTAACTTTAAGGCCTGGGCCATAAGGGCAACCATGTAGGGCTGACTAATAGTTTGTCCCGCTTCTATCTCCAGAGCAGTATCGTAATATGCCAGTTCTTGTTTATCATTCATAACAAACCTATGCCGCGGAACCCTAACCATACTATTAATAACTGCCTCATCTGATATATCACGACTCATGAGCTGAGTATGAACCATCCACTCGCGTTCTGCACAACGTCCATTTAAATCATTGCTACGATATTCTTTGTTCAAGCCAACTCACCTTTTCCTGTTTTCTATAGTTTATCCAGGTTCGTCTTTTTAATTTTACTTTTGTTTACTTTAATATTTTCATACATAAATAAAAAATCAGCCGCGATTTAGTAACGTGTTACCAAATCGTGGCTAATAATCTGTAACGACTTATTTCATTATAGTTTACTTACTCGTTTTTTCTTTCGCAGCAACGAGTTTAACAATTTCAATTAATAATTCTGTTGTCCGATATAAATCCTCTTCCTCGATACATTCATCGGTCGTATGGGGCTTTTGCATTCCAGTCCCTAACACTGCGCAAGGAACACCATATAGGTTAAAATTATTGGCATCACTGCCCCCGCCGGTAACCCCAGTAACGACATTAAAACCTGCTGACCGGGCAGCTTGGCTTACGATATCCACAACCTGGGATTCTATATTCAAACTAAAGGGCTCATACAAACGATTCACTTCAATTTCTGCAACGGCACCCATTTCCTGGGCGCAACGCTTAAACCCTTCACACATTAAAGCGGTTTGACGT
The DNA here is from genome assembly GCF_000235605.1 of Desulfosporosinus orientis DSM 765. Taxonomy (GTDB): domain Bacteria; phylum Bacillota; class Desulfitobacteriia; order Desulfitobacteriales; family Desulfitobacteriaceae; genus Desulfosporosinus; species Desulfosporosinus orientis. The sequence continues at coordinate 916,633 of NC_016584.1, read as the reverse complement.
TCCAGTTTCTTTAAATTCCGGCTTCTCGCTTCACAAGCGATTCTGACCTCATCGGCGACAATATTTGTAGCTCTGCCTCCTTGAATGGTCCCAATGTTTGCCGTAGTTTCTTCATCAATCCTGCCTGTAGGCATATTGGCAATAGCCTTTGCTGCCACTACGATTGCGCTTATGCCTTCTTCCGGAGCAAAGCCGGCGTGAGCCGACTTACCTTTAATTGTTACATCCAAACGATCTTGCCCCGGAGCAGCAAGCACGATCTCACCCGGTCCGCCAACACAATCCATGACAAATCCCAAGTCGGCTTTTAACAGTGTTTTGTCTAAGTTTTTAGAGCCGTTAAGCCCCCCCTCTTCGGCAATGCTGAAAATAACCTGGATATCGCCATGGGGAATATTTTGCTCTTGAATTACTCTGATTGTTTCTAAAATAGGCACAATACCAGATTTGTCGTCTGCTCCTAAAATTGTCGGTCCAGCCGAAGTAATAATTCCATTGGTTAAGACCGGTTGAATACCCAGACAGGGACCCACCGTATCCATATGTGCTGAAAACAAAACAACTGGCGCCTTTGATAAGTTTCCTTTAAAGTAGGCATAAACATTGCCGCAATTGCCGCCAATTTTCTGCCCGGCATTATCTTCAGTGACGCTTAAACCCATACTCTTTAAACGTTCCTTAAGAATATCCGCGATTTGTCGCTCGTTCTTAGTAGGAGAGTCAATGCGAATCAATTCCCAAAACTCAGCCAACACTCTTTCCCTATTGACCATATTATGTATGCCACCTCACTTTACCTGCATCTCCATTATAGCGAGGAATTACATGGATATGCCAATGAAACACAGTTTGCCCAGCAACTGCACCTGTATTTGCGCCAATATTATAGCCATCAGGATGGAATTGCTCATCCAGCAATTTTTTTACCTTTGGCAGAAGATCTCCGACACTCGCCATTTCTTCAGGAGTTGCCTCAAAAATACTGGAAGCATGGTTTTTAGGAACAATTAAAACATGTCCTTTACTGACAGGATACTTATCAAAAAAAGCCCGGACAAGTTCGTTCTCTACTAAATTCACTGTCTCGGGCAGCCCACAAAAAACGCAATCGCTCATCTGTATCCCTCCAACATATTTGCTTTTATCCTTTCAACTCTATGTTAATAAAAACCTGTTTTCCAAGAAAAGTCAAGGGATTAAGCATAGGTTTAGGGTTATTTTTTGGCCCTTCCGTAAGCGGCCCAACCAAACAACATAGCCGTTACGATAATAAAGGCCGGGTGAATGTCAACAAAATACAGCAGCGCTATAGTAATAGCCGCAATTCCCCAAGTACTCACGGAAGGAAAGGCTTTTTTAGCCATATCATAAGCAGTTTCTGCTACTAGAATAACAACAACGGGCCGAACTGCCTTCAGCATGGCCTGAAGTTCCGGAGAGTCCGAATATCTCACTAACAGACTTCCCAACAAAATTACTATAATCGCTGTAGGAGCAATTGTTCCAAAGATAGCAACGAATGCTCCCAACCATCCTGCTACCTTATAACCGATGTAGGCAGCCATCTTAGTTGCGATAGGCCCCGGTAAGGCATTGCCAATGGCTAAGGAATCTGCAAACTCTTCGTTATCCATCCACTGATATCGATCAACCGCTTCCGCTTTAATAAGAGGGATCAGTGAAGGCCCTCCACCAAAACCTAAATTAGAAGCCCGTGTAAAAGCAATAAATACATCCCATAGTTTTCTAAACACGAAGAGCACCCCCTTTTATAAACCAAATATAAGAACGACTTAGCGAAAAACGATCAATCCAAAAACCATTGAGACAAGAATAATTATGGCAGGATGCAATTTCAGCCAATATAATGAAGCAACTGTCGCCAAGGCAATTCCCCAAGTAGTTAGGTTAGGAAAGGACCCTTTACCCATTTCAAAGGCAGTCTGAGCAATTAGGACTACAACCACCGGGCGCACACCCTTTAACATACCTTTTAAAACCGGCGAATTAGAATACTTCATTAAAAACCGCGCCAGCAAAACAACCGCAAGAGCCGTAGGCAAGACTACACCAATATTCGCCACCACAGCTCCTAACCATCCGGCTTCCTGATAACCAACGTAGGCAGCCAGCTTTGTAGCAATCGGACCAGGTAAGGTATTTCCAACTGCAAGGGCATCTGTAAATTCCGAGTTGGTCATCCAATGATATCTCTCCACGACTTCGATTTGAATTAGAGGAACCACTGCCGGTCCGCCTCCGAAACCCAAGTTACTGGCCCTTGCGAAAGCAATTAGAAGATCCCAAAGTTGACTAAACATTTTGTTTCAACTCCTTCCTGCTTGAAATATTACTCTCCCCTAACCGAGTCATATCGATTAGTTTTTTATAAGGTAAGTATATAATCTAATGTACAGCAATTCAATAGATTTGGTATACCAAATCTTTAATTTTTGTATACCAAATTATAATTGGAAACATAGTAAAACAGCGGTTTTTAAATATTCAAACTACTTAAACTATATTGTTTTCCGAAAATCTATTTCTCCCAAAAGGCCATCTCCAAATAGGCTTTGCATGAGTTTTCAGCATGCCGTTTAGCAGCAACTTCCGCTTCTAAGCTGTCATGCCTGCGCAATGCCTCAATAATTTCATTATGCTCCAACCATACCTCTTCAGGGCGGCCCGGCTTTGAATAGGCTACTTCAGTAAACTTCGTGATATACTCATGCAAAGTAAACAAGAAATTATAGACACGGGGGCTTTCAGCAGCTTTGTAAATAATTTCATGAAACTTATCATTTAATTGATTGGACTTTTTAAAGTTACCTTTCCCATGTTCATCTGAAATCTGCTTAGCTAGCAATTCCAAACGTTTAATGTCACGGGGTTTTATTTTCGGGGCAGCTAAACTGCAAATAAGCGCTTCCAAAGATGTTCTTATGGCCAATATCTCGACGATATCTGCTTTCGAAAATCCCGAAACCACAACCCCTTTGCGGGGAATATGAGTAACAAGTCTTTCCAGAATAAGCATATTAATCGCTTCCCGTACCGGCGTCCGGCTAATTCCCATCTGTTCTGCAATATTACGTTCCACAAGCCGCTGCCCGGGTTCCAGCTTTTTATCCAAAATAGCATTCCTTAAAATCGAAAATACCGTATCTCTAATTTGCCCCGTATTATCGAACTTGATTGGTGAAAAATGATATGCCACTTTCCTTCGCTCCTTCAAATTCTACTAAACTACATTTAAAGCCATTATAATTCCCGGCTAAGAAAAAAGGCAAGGAATTATGGTATACCATAAACCAAATTTATCCTCTAATCATATAATGATTTGAAAAATTATTTATAGGGAGGGACAGTCATGTTTAGTTACAGCAAGCCTTTGTTCTATCCCGTTCAGGTTGAAGCCCGGGATCCTGCCTTCGGGCAAATTTTGCTTGAACACTATGGCGGAAAGGACAGTGAATATTCTGCCGCAACTCAGTATCTAAATCATCGTTCAAATATGAACAATCGTTACCTGCGTGATCTGTTGGGAATGATCGCTGCCGAAGAAATGGGACATATGGAGATGATTGCAGTTGCGATCAATAAACTGGGAGGCCCACCCTTAAGTTATGTAAATTCCCAAGGAGTGCCCTGGAATATATCTTATGTGGATCAATCCTTAGATCCCATAGGTATGCTTCAAGCTGACGTTGAGGCTGAGGTAAGAGCACGAATCTTATACAATCATCATTATCAGATGACCAATGACCCTAGTCTTAAAAAAATGATCAGTTTTTTAGGAAATCGAGAAGACGTGCATAAATACCTTTTCCAAAAGGCACAGAAATTAATTCAAAATGGAGCTCCCCCAGAGCAATTCAACGAGCTTATTATGGAGTATAAAATGAGTTTAAAGACATCTGAGAGATTATAAGTTTACAAAGTAAGACAGAGCAGCTGCAGCATTATGCTGCGCTGCTCTGCCTTATAAAAAAGAGCTATTGCAGAATTTCCAAATCATAGGGGTCATACTCGAATTCGCCAGGCAGGATATCTAGACGAACAACAACAAAGGTTCCAACCTCATCGCAATCAACCCTCACCACAGTTCCTATGCAATGACTACACGTCTCAACACGGTCCCCGGCTTGAAACTGATGTTGAAGGCCCAGGGAACAGCCTGTTCTAAATTCCCGATGTCGTGCCGCCATAAATATCTCCCTCCTTTAATTCTTGCTGTCAGACTTAGCCTTAAACATTTGAATTTTTTCATGGAGTTCGTTAAGAGCTCCCTTTCCAAAGCGTTTAATCCTTAGTAATTGGTAGTCCGATGTTTCCAATAATTCATCCAGTGTATCTATCCCCGCAATTTTGAGGAGGTTATAGGTTCTTGAGCTTAGTCCTAAGACGGATATATCCGGGGATTTAAGCAATTTCGCACAAAGACTTTCACATTTTCTGGCATCTTCTTTGAGCTTATACGTTCTCTGACATATTGAACAAACGTATATGACAATTTTCGTTTCCAATATCATTTTGCATCCACTCCTTTTTGCTTGGCTTCAAAGTCACCTGGTTTTTTATTAACTTAAACAAAGTCTAACATTGTGCCCGCACTAAGTCTATAGTCAATATAAATGGTCACAATCAATATTATTTATCAACAAGTTTGCAAATCCCTTCCCTAAATTAAAAAGTGCCGCTGTCACCTAGCAACTCTAGATAGACAACGGCATAGATCTTAAATATTTGCAAACTTTAATTGTTTACGACGAGCATTATTTCACCCTTACTCACTTACTTCCCAGTGGAGAAACAAGGGAAAGATCAATGTCCGCTTCTCTTTTCATTTTTTGTTTGATTTGAGACTGGACTGCTACTTCAAATATAATCGGGTAAATTTTCTTTACTAATTCCGAGGGAAGCTTTAACTCTTCACCCAGATTTGTTAGACGCTGCAAAACTTCTTTCTCCCGAGTGCTGTCCTTCACACGATCTAAGCGTTTCTGATCCGCTACTTTACTTACGATTTGCATTCGAGCCGCTAATCTTTCGATAATCGTTTGATCAATTTCATCAATTTGACTGCGTAAAGTTTCGAGAGTTTCCCCCTCATTCACTCTACCACAGGCAAAGGTTCTGTTAACTGCATTAGCCACAATCCCTAACTCCCCTGCCAGTTGGGCAAATTCTTCAGGATGCAAAGACTGGGGTCCATCGCTAACTGCCTCAGCAGGATTGGGGTGCATTTCGATCAATAAGCCATCTGCTCCCGAGGCAATTGCAGCTTTGGACAAAGAGGAAATTAAATCTCTTCTGCCTGCCGCATGACTGGGATCAACAATAACCGGCAAATGAGAAAGTTCCTTAGCCACACCGACTGCACTGAGATCTAAAGTGTTTCTGGTACTGGGTTCGTAGGTGCGAATTCCCCTCTCGCATAGGATTACATTAGGATTGCCTGCTGATAAAATATACTCAGCCGCTAACAGCCATTCCTCAATAGTTGCTGATAAACCTCTTTTCAGGATAACGGGTTTCTTTATTTTGCCGGCTAATTTTAACAGTTCAAAGTTTTGCATATTCCGGGCACCGATTTGGATAATGTCAATCTCATCAATGACTACCTCAAGACTTGGGGCATCAATGACTTCAGTAACACAGAGCAACCCCTGTTCACTCGCCGCCTGCACTAAATAATTAAGCCCTTCTCTGCCTAAGCCTTGGAAACTATAGGGGGAAGTACGTGGTTTGAAAACTCCGCCGCGCAGGATTTTTCCTCCGGCTTTTCTGACTGTTTCAGCTGCTTGACTCATCTGGATGCTGGATTCCACGGCACAGGGTCCTCCAATTAAGATAACCTCCTTGCCTCCTAATGTTACTCCATTAATGTCAATAGAACTGCGTTCAGACTTCAGACCTGCCAATTTTAAATCTTTCATAATATAATTACCTCCTAAAATTTTCAATTAAAAAATCCACGGTTCATCCCTATAGGGACGAAATCCGTGGACTTCCGCGTTACCACCCATCTTGACCAATATTGGCCCGCTCATTAAAGGTACGGGTATATCCAAAACTCATGTTTGCCGAGGCGGCAAGGTACAGTAAAATAAAAAACTTCTCATCCCTTGCAGGGACGAGAAGTATATCTCGCGGTACCACCCAACTTAAGCCATAAAGCCACTCGACAAAGGTACGGGAAGAATATCCGATACCCCCTTCTTTCTAACGGTGAAGAACCGTCCTAGCCTACTTGAATTTATCATGTTCAGCCGGCAGCTCAGGAGGGAACTTCATTTACCACTACACATAGAAGAGCTTACAGTCAGGACTCTTCCTCCCTGAAAGGTAATTAATAAACTACTTTTCTCCGTCATAGCCTTTAAAGATTTAATTGTTACATATTATATGCACAAGTATTCTATTTGTCAACACGGATATTTACTTATTAGCAAATTTTTTTTAAATCCTTTATGCTCACCGTTATAAGTTTTCTCAATCTCGTTAAAGTGCCTCACTAACTCAACTCATGGATAAACAGACCGCTTCTCAGCTTCGGTTCAAACCAAGTGGACTTTGGCGGCATTAACAGGCCCGCGTCCGATACATTAAACAATTCATCGATTGATGTGGGAAACATAGCGAAAGCCAGCTTCATATCGCTGTTAGCTCGCTTTTCCAGCTCTTTGAGTCCTCTGATCCCACCAACAAAATCTATCCTCTTATCCGTTCTAATGTCTTTAATATCCAGCACCGGAGTTAATAAATGATTTTGGAGCAGAGCTACATCAAGTCCGTCTACGGGGTCGACTGAACAAATTTCCTCTTTAGCCGTTAACTTATACCATACTCCTTCCAGATACATGCCAAATGTACCCTTCTCCATAGGTTTATAGGGTTCTTCCCCAATTTCTTCAACTATGAAGCTCTTGGCTGTTTTCTGTAAAAATTCTTCTTTACTTTGGCCATTCAAATCTTTGACTACCCGATTATAATCTAAAATCATCAATTGGTCATGAGGAAAAAGGACCGAAAGAAAAAAATTAAACTCTTCTTCACCGGTATAACTTGGATGTTCGGATCTTCGTTTCAATCCGACCTTAACCGCTGAAGCTGTCCGATGGTGCCCATCGGCAATATAGACACTCTCCACCTTCTTAAATTCATGATATATGGTATTGATAGTATTTGGCTCATCAATCTTCCAGACTTGATGCCGGACTCCGTCAGGGGCTGTAAAATCATATAATGGGGTGTTGTTTTTCGTCGCCTTGACTGCCTCATTAATCGCCTTTTGAGATCGATAAGCTAAAAAAATCGGTCCGGTTTGAGCATCACAAATATCCACATGATTTATCCGGTCAATCTCTTTGTCCTCTCTTGTTTTCTCATGCTTTTTGATAACATCCTGCAAATAATCATCAATTGCTGCACATCCTACTAGACCGGTCTGAGAGCGGCCATTCATCGTTAGCTCATAAATATAGTAACAGCTCTGCCCTTCCTTAATAAAGACTCCCTTATTGATCATAGTTCTCAGGCTATTTCTGGCCTTTTCATAGACTTTTTGATCATAGGGATTTACGTCCATAGGAAATTGAGTTTCCGCCCGGTCAATACTCAAAAAAGATAAAGGCTCCTTTTCTACTTCTTCTAATGCTTCTTGCCGGTTATAGACATCATAGGGAAGCGCCGCCACTCTATGGGCTACATCCCCCCTGGGTCTTACCGCATCAAAAGGTTTTATAACAGCCAATGCTCTTCCTCACTTCTGTGTTAGTTTTAGCGCCTCTCCATGCGTCTACTTAATAATTCTAACTTTTAAGACTCCGTCAATTTCCCGGATCTTCTGGGCTAGTTCAGGGGTTGAAGGGGATTCAATGTCCAATATGGTATAGGCAAACTGTCCTTTGCTTTTATTGATCATGTCCGGTATATTGATATTTTCCTTGGCGACGGTGGCGGTAAACTGGCTGATCATGTTGGGAATATTTCTATGGTTGATGGCTATTCTTCCTGCATGGGTGCAAACTCCCATGTCACAATTGGGATAGTTGACAGAGTTTCTAATATTGCCGTTTTCCAGATATTCCATCAACTCCCTGACAGCCATGATAGCACAGTTGTCTTCCGATTCGCTTGTAGAAGCGCCCAGGTGAGGAATTGTAATGACTCCTTCAACACCGCAGACTTTGGGATTGGGGAAGTCAGTGACGTAGCGTCCGACTTTTCCTGACTTAAGAGCTGCAATCATGTCATCGTCGATGACCAGGGCATCCCGGGAAAAGTTAAGAATCTTAACCCCATCTTTCATAAGCGCAAATGTTTCCTTATTAAACATGGCTTTGGTGGTATCGGTTAGGGGGACGTGAACCGTAATATAATCACACTCCCGGTAAATCTCTTCTAGTGACTTGGCGTGTTTGACAAATTTAGAAAGATTCCAGGCAGCATCCACCGAAATATAGGGATCAAAGCCATAGACCTCCATACCCAGCTTAATCAAAGCATTGGCAACTAAAACTCCAACAGCACCCAGTCCGATAACTCCCAGTTTCTTGCCCTTAATTTCTGTTCCGGCAAATTTAGATTTATTCTTCTCCACTAATTTGGCAACTTCCGGATCTTGTTTACAGGAATCTACCCAGTTAACCCCTCCAAAGATATCCCGGGAAGCAATAATAAGCGAAGCAATGACAATTTCTTTAACCCCATTGGCATTAGCACCAGGGGTATTAAATACGACAATTCCTTTTTCGGCGCATTTATCCAAAGGAATATTGTTAACACCCGCTCCGGCCCTGGCAATAGCCTCCAAGGCAGGGGGCAGCTCCAGATCGTGAACACTGGAACTTCTGACCAGCACCGCATCAGCCTCATTAAATTGATCCGCCATTTCATAATGATCTGTAAACAGGTCCAGACCCACAGGGGAAATTTTATTCAAGCAATTAATTTTGTACATTATTTTAAACATCCCTTCATTACATTATTTTAGCATCAATAAACTTTGTTGTACCCGCCAAAACCTCCTGAGCACTTGCCGACCTGGCCGGCGGCCCGGAACTGACCGAAACTGCCTATAACTATAGGTTCTCAGCCTCAAACTTCTTCATGAATTCAACTAAGTCCTTAACTCCCTGGATTGGCATGGCGTTGTAAATACTGGCCCTCATGCCGCCTACCGTTCTGTGACCCTTGAGATTTTCGAACCCTGCTGCTTTAGCCTCTTTAATAAATTTGGCATCCAATTCATCCGACCCGGTGACAAAAGGAACGTTCATTAAGGAACGGTCTTTTTTGACAACAGTTCCGCGAAATAGCTTGCTGGTGTCCAGATAATCATATAAGATAGCGGCTTTTTCCTGATTAATCTTCTGCATGGCTTCAAGACCACCCAATTTCTGAACCCACTTGAATACTTTGCCGCAGATATAGATGCCGTAGGCCGGAGGAGTATTGTAAAGAGATTTATTATCGGCATGAATCTTATATTTGAGCATTGTCGGCGTGCCGGGCAAAACATCCTCCGTTATCAAATCCTCACGGATAATGACTACGACCACCCCGGCAGGACCGATATTTTTTTGAACTCCTGCAAAAATCAGGCCGTATTTTGTGACATCAACAGGCTCAGATAATATATCCGAAGACATATCCGCCACCAGGATTTTATCCCCCGTTGCCGGCAATTCATTGTACTTCGTCCCATAAATGGTGTTGTTATGGCAGATATAAACATAATCTGCATCCTCGGAAATTTTGAGATTCTGCAAATCCGGAATATAAGAAAACGTCTTGTCCTCAGAAGAAGTCAGCACATTGACTTTGCCAAACAATTTCCCTTCCGCAATAGCCTTCTTGGACCATTGTCCCGTGTTAATGTAGTCAGCCACTCGATTTTTCATCAAGTTCATGGGAATCATGGCAAACTGCTGGGACGCCCCGCCTTGGAGAAATAAGACTTTGTAATTATCAGGAATTTTCAGCAAATCTCGTAGTGTTTTCTCAGCATCGGTGATGATTTCTTCAAAAGCCTTGGAACGATGACTCATCTCCATCACCGACATCCCAGTCCCATTATATTCCAGCATTTCTGATGCTGCTTCTTTCAGAACCTCTTCCGGTAAAATAGCCGGTCCTGCGGAAAAATTATAGATTCTTGACATTGAATAAATCCTCCTTTTTCTTTGTACTGTATTAACGCTTTAAGCTAATGCAGAATTTTTGTTATAAAAATACCTTTATATTACTATTCTTATAGCATATTCCTCCTTTTTTAAAATGTAATTAAATTGTAAATTTATGGTCTTCGAGATAAAACAAAACCCACCCCAGTATTGGGGCGGGTATTCCGCGGTGCCACCCAAGTTCCAACCGATAACGGGCACATGAAAACTGACGCTTAAAAACAATTAAACCTCTCATCCCTATCAGGGACGAGAGGTTATTCCCGCGTTGCCACCCATGTTGCCTACCGGCCAACTTATGTCCGCGCTATCGGGCGGAACCCGTCACAACTCATCATCGGCCACTCCGGGACGGAATCCTTCAGTTCTGCAGACTGACTTGCACCAACCGCCAGCTCTCTTGACTCCAAGAACAGGGAATTTCCCTTCATCGTGTTCAGCTCATTGAATTATCTAGATTTTAATTGATTGTGATCCCGGTGTCAAGTAAAATTTTTATGATTTTCCATTTTTACTTTAACCTTGCCAGCGTTTGCCATGGGCATAGTCTAGGCCCAATTGATCCAGGATCTTCATAATGTGATGGTTAATTATGTCTTCCAGGGTCTGGGGATGATTATAAAATGCGGGCATAGGCGGGAGAATCCTCACGCCAATCCTCGCTAACTTGAGCATATTTTCCAGGTGAATGGGGCTTAAAGGCGTCTCTCTGGGGCTTAAAATCAGCCTTCTTCCTTCTTTTAGCATCACCCCCGCGGTTCTGGCAATCAAATTGTCGTCAAAACCATGAGCGACAGAACTCAGGGTTTTCATACTGCAAGGCACAATCACCATACCTTGAGTAATAAAGGAACCGCTGGAGGTTTTCGCCCCTAAATTCCTGTTGTCATAGACCACCGTTGCCAGGGATTCTATGTCATCTAAAGAATAACTGGTCTCAATTTTTAAATTTTCCTTAGCCCATTCACTCATGATCAGATGAGTATTGACTTCAGGGATCTCCTTTAAAGCCTTTAATAAGTGGACGGCATAAATAGTTCCTGTTGCGCCTGAAACCCCAATGACTATATCCATGCTCCCATTCCTCACAGTCTAATCTTAAGTACTCGTTCTACACTTAAACTTGTTATATTCCCGCTGCAGCTTGCGGACTCCTGCTAAAGCAGACTTTTTGTAGAATTATAGATGCAGAGCGATCTAAAGTCAAAGGGATACCCGGCATGCGCCGGGTATCCCTTTTTATTTATACTTCTTAATAATTTCTTCGGCAACCAGAGCTTGGGACAGCCTCGTATCCATCGCTCTTTTCTGAATAAGACGAAAGGCCTGCGGTTCGCTCATATTCAGCTTTTCAACAAGAATCCACTTGGCTTGTTCAAGTACCTTGCGTTCATCCATACGTTTCTTCAAACTGTCTCGTTCACTAATTAATTGAGCCATGGAATTCCGCACTGATAAAGCAAAACGAGTAGTCTGGAGCAGTGTCAGGCGATTGATTGGTTTAGGCAGAATCAAAGCACCTACTTTTTCAAGACTGCATTGCATATCCAGCAGATGTTCCGGTCTGGCGATGACCACGATTCCCGCGTTTGTTTTTTCATGGGTATCGAAGACCAGATCCGTTCCATGTTCATCAGGCAGCGGAGTGCTAATGATGACTAGATCCAATGAAGTATTCACAAAATTTCTGCGCGCTTCATTGGCTGAATGAGCGCAGTTTACAGGATAAAATCCCTCTTTAATCAGCATAGCCTGTATACTGCTTGCCATTTCAGCTTTTCCGCAAACGACTAATACACTCCCTGCGCTCACAACGATCACCCCTTTGAGCAGGGAAAAATGTCCATTAATATGGTTTCAAATATTTTTCAAGCTCCCAGGCATGAATTGTGCTGTCGTAGGCCTCCCATTCCAAGGTCTTAGCCTTTAAATACTTATTAAAGGTATGATCCCCCAGGGTAGCCCTAATCAAAGGATCTTTTTTCATTTCTTCCAGGGCAAAGAGAAGGTTTGAGGGCAGCCGGTCCAGCTGCAGCTTTTCCTCCTGTTCAGCCGTTAACTCATAAATATTGACATTGACAGGTTCCATTAAAGACAAGCGCTTGTTCAAGCCATCCATTCCCGCTTCTAATAACAAAGCCAGAGTCAAATAAGGATTACAGGATGGGTCCGGACTTCTAAGCTCAATCCGCGTTCCCTCTCCCCGGGGTGCCGGAACCCGCAGCAAAGGGCTGCGGTTCATATGGGACCAGGCAATATGCACCGGGGCTTCATAGCCGGACTTTAAGCGTTTATAAGAATTGACCAAGGGATTAGCAAAGGCTGTTATTCCCTTAATATGAGTCAATAAACCTGCTGTAAAGAACTTTGCTGTTTCGGAAAGATCCACCTTGTTGTCTGCACTGAAAAGATTGTGCCCATCTTTTGACAAGGACATATTGATATGCATCCCCGAACCATTAACATGGGGCAGGGGTTTGGGCATAAAGGTTGCATGCAGGCCATTGCGCTGGGCAATAATCTTAACAACCATTTTAAAGGTAACAATGTTATCGGCGGCAGTTAAAGCATCTGCATATCTGAAATCAATTTCATGCTGTCCGGCAGCGGATTCATGGTGTGAGGTTTCTATCTCATAGCCCATTTCCTCCAAAACGAAACAAATTTCCCGGCGGGTGTTTTCCCCCAAATCAATAGGGGCTAAGTCACAATAACCGGCTGTATCGTGAGTTTTGGTTGTCGGCATGCCATTGTCGTCATTAAAAAACATGAAAAACTCGCATTCCGGACCGACGTCAAAGGTATAACCCAAATCCTGAGCTTTCTTTAAAGTCCGTTTCAGAATATAGCGGGAGTCCCCCTCGAACTGAGAACCGTCAGGATTCTTGACATCACAGATAATTCTGGCGACCTTACCTTGCTGCGGCCTCCAGGGCATAATCGAAAAGGTTGTGGGATCGGGAAAGAGGAACATATCCGAGGCTTCAATCCCCGTAAAGCCCGGAACAGCCGAGCCATCAAACATGACTCCGTTTTCGAAAGCACTGGCTAACTGTTTTCCGGTGATTGCAATATTCTTCGCGCTTCCATAGATATCCGTGAACTGCAGGCGAATAAACCGCACATCATTTTCATTCACAAATTTAAGACACTCTTCTTTTGAAAAATGCAAGGTGGTACTCTCCTTTCCAAAGTAACTAGAACAAATCTTTAAATTAGTCTTATTATATCAAGGAAACCTAATTTATAGCCACAGAACTATAGCCAGCATTCGATTTGTTCAAAACCTATTACTTAGTCCTTAAAACAGGATAATAAAAAGCACTCAAAACAACCGCACTTATTCAAGTAATCGATTAATCTGAGCGCCTTTGCTCTATTATTCATAGGTTTATAGATTTAAATTAACATAGACACAGTCTTACATTCAACTACTTCAGATTAAGTATACAATATATAATCTATTCCAACTCCTGCAGTGAGGAGGTTAACTCTGATTGCAAAGATTCATAGATACCACTAAAGGCAACTGGGAGAGGAGTCTGCCCGCTGTTTTCCAAAGATACCCAGCGACTTATCTCTGAATACTCATCTTTTGAATTTGAACTATAGTCCCCTTCTGTTTCCCGCAGTGGGAAAGGACTCCTTGGTTCAGGCAAATCAATGATCACCCAAATAATTTTCCAGCGGCGATGACTAAAAGTATACCAGATTGGCCCGTGTAAAATCACGCCTCGCCGGAATTGCTCTTCCGCCAAAAGATCAAAACCTCTGTCAGCAAGTGCCTTTTGAAAATGAACCATGTACTCATCCCGGGAAATATCCGGCAATCCATCATTAGGGCTTTGCCCGTCTGAATCCTCGATTTCTGAACCGGGAAATTCCCATAGCCCGGCTAATAATCCCTTGGCCGGCCGTTTCTGCACATAGATTTTATTCCCTTTTCGCAAAACAAAGGTCAGCCGGGTTATGTCTTTACGCCGTGTCTTGGGTTTTTTCAGCGGGTAAAGCAAAGCCTCCCCTCCTAAGAATCCTCTGCAAACATCTGCCAGGGGGCAGCATCCACAAGCTGACTTGGCCGCAGTACATACCATTGCCCCAAGTTCCATTAAAGCTTGATTAAAGTCTCCCGGGTTCTCTACGGACTGCCATGCCAGCAAACGCTCTTTAAAGCGGCGAAGGCTTCGGACCGTCTCTACCGGCTCATTCCAGGCTAAAAGACGTGACAATACACGCTTAACATTGCCATCAATTGCCGGAATTCTTTGCCCAAAGGCAATGCTGGCAATAGCACCGGCTGTATAATCTCCAATCCCCGGAATCCGGAGCAGCCCATCATAATCTCCGGGCATCTGTCCATTAAGGTGCTGCAGGATATAGTTGGCACCCTCCCACAAACGGCGGGCCCGCGAGTAGTATCCTAACCCGCTCCAAACCATCAATACATCTTCAAGGTCAGCAGCTGCCAATTCATTTACACTGGGAAAGCGCTGAAGAAATCGTTCATAATAAGGAATAACCGTTTTCACTTGGGTTTGCTGCAGCATCACTTCGGATACCCATATGGCATAGGGATTGCCTGTTTTCCGCCAGGGCAGATCTCTATGGCTCGCATTATACCAATTAAGCAAACGTGTACAAAGGTTCTGGTCCTGAAGCATATCCATGTGGTCATGGTCAATAAAAGCCTTCATTTTATGTCTTCTCCTATGGTGTTAACGTCAATTATTTATTAATAAGAATTAAGCCAATCAGGCAAAATACAACTCCAAAGATCTGGTTAAGGGCAAATCCCTCTTTATAAAAGAGTATACCCACCGGAATAAGCATTACTGCAAGGATAATATTAGAGACCAGAGAACCGACGCTGATGTTCCATCCCACTCTGTATGCCAGTAAATTTCCCATTTCCAGTCCGACGATGGCCACACCTAAGGCGAAACTTGTCCAATTTAATTCACTAAAGGACTGAAAAAAACCTTTATCTGTTTTATAAAAAGGAAAAGCAACCAGAGTCAACAATGCTGCTGTTAGATAAGTGATTAATAACGCAGAAAAAGGGTTCGCCGTTTGCGGGGTAGACTTTTGGCAGACATGATAGACGATATTTGAAGTAACCACCAAAACAATAGGTAAGAAATAAGTAATCATGAATTCAACCTCATTAATCTTTATATTTATGGATAAATTCAAGAGATTTAGTACATTTTATAAACAAACTTACTGACTTTTGTAAAGGAGATAAATAATAATGGGAGAAAAAAATATCATCGCTTATTTTAAAAGTCCTGAAGACGCTCGTAAAGTACAAGAGCAAATTAAAAGCTTGGGAGTTAATGATATTCAGATAGATCGGTTTCATAAATATCCCCTGGGAAGCGCAGACCAACTTTCCAGCCCCGGGACAGCTGAGATGACCAGCCAAGCAACTTTAACTCTAGGGGCCAGTGAGGGCCGGGATACTGGTGTCTTAGCATCTGCTGATGTCAGCGCCAGCGGTATGAGCGATGGAGATCAAAATCCCATTTCCGGCCGGGATATTGTTTTAGCTGCTATTGTGGATGAATCCGTGTTTGATCAGGCCATTCAGTTTGTTAAAGATGGTGATGGCTCGGTTTAAAGTCCTTTAGCGCAGTTAGGATACCGTCAACAGTCCTGCAATAATGAATCTTTTTCCATTCTTCTGGAAACAACTTTTTATAGGATACTTTAGAAAAACGCTCGTCGATAAGTAAAGCAATCCCTCGATCCTTCTCAGTTCGAATGACCCTTCCTACAGCCTGCAGAACTTTGTTCATCCCCGGATACATATAGGCAAATTCAAAGCCCTGATGACTTGACTTTTCATAATAAGAGCGGATAATCTCCCGTTCCTGGCAAATTTGAGGCAAACCAACGCCTACAACTATGACTCCGCAGAGGCGGTCTCCGATAAGATTAATCCCTTCACCAAAAATCCCCCCCATCAATACAAAACCTGCCAGAGTTTGACGGGGATTATGTGAAAATTTTAATAGAAACTCTTCCTTTTCTTCTTCTCCCATTCCTGTGCTTTGACATAAACACTCTATATCCTGATTGTGCTCCTTAAACCTGAGGAAAACCTCCTGCAGATATTGATAGGATGGAAAGTAAACCAAATAGTTTCCCGTTTTGTAACGAAGGGCTGCCGAAATTGCCTCAGCAACTTGATCATAAGTAGTCTCACGGTATTTGTATTTCGTCGAAATTCCATCATTAATAAGCAAACAGAGATTCTCCGGCGGGAAGGGCGAGACTAATTTAAGTTTATAGGAGGTCTTTTCCCCGCCTAAAACCTGCATAAAGTAATCCATTGGGCTCAGTGTGGCGGAAAAGAGCACCGCCGCCCGTCCCCTGTCCAAGGCTTCTTTCAAACGTTCCGAGGGGTCCAGACAGAAAAGCTTAATCCTGAAATCCTCTTTGGTCAATTGCTTATAGGTAACATAACGCTCATTATAGCTTTCCCCTGTCCTGACAAAATTCAAGGCCAGAAAATACTGATCCAGCAGCCGGTCCTGCCAGGGAAAGGACTGCTCATTGGTTTTTAAAAAAGACTCTGCTGCTTTAATAAACGCCTTCAGAGCCTGGAGGAGCTTGGCAGGCAGGGCTTTGTCCACCGACTCGCCGTTAACACTGATTTCGTTGTGAATTTTCTTCTCTTGGACCAGAGCAGAGTTGACTTTTGCCAAGCTTTTGCTCAAGGTCAGGTCATCCTCCTTCGTCAGGCGCTTTAACTCCAGCCAGGCTTCCTTCCCCAACTCCGCTGAAAACATGTCCCTGGCCCGGTCTACTAAATTATGGGCTTCATCCACCAAAAAGGTGTAATCTCCCCCTTCCAGAAAAAATCGCCTTAAATAGACCCGGGGGTCAAAGACATAATTGTAATCGCCGATTACCACGTCCGCCCAATTGGCCATTTCCAAGGAAAATTCGAAAGGACAAAGATAATGTCTCCGGGCGAACTCTTCAATCACCGGCCGGCTCCAGGCTTTTTCCTTAAAGATATCCTCAATCGCCCCCCGCACCCGGTCATAATAGCCCCGGGCATAGGGGCAATCCTCAGGCAGGCAGGACACCTCCGGCAGAAAACAGACCTTGCTCTTGGCGGTTAAGGTCAAGGGCTTTATCTCCAATCCTTCATCCTGCAAATCTGCTAAGGTCTTTTCGGCAACCGTCCGGGTAATGGTCTTGGCTGTCAGATAAAAGATTTGCAGAGTCTGACCCTCTGCCAGAGCCTTTAAAGCCGGAAACAAGGTGCCCAAGGTTTTGCCGATACCCGTAGGGGCTTGGGCAAATAATTTCTGACTGTGTTTGATGGTCTGGTAAACGGCCACCGCCAGTTCCCGCTGTCCCTCCCGGTAGCTTGGGAAAGGGAATTCCAGGGCTTTAATGCTCTCGTTCCTCAGGGCAATCCAGGCGTGCCTTTGCCTGGCCCAGTTCAAGTAGTCCTCCGCCAGGGAACGGAAGAACTCCTCCAGCTCAGCCAAAGAAGAGCGCCTGGCAAATTGTTTGACTTGACCTGTGTCCAGCTGGACATAGGTGAGCTGGACCTCCATTAATTCCAAGCCCTCCTGCCTGGCATACATAAAGGCATAGCACTGAGCCTGGGCCCAGTGCAGCTCATTAAAGAATTCATCGATAAGATTTAAATCCAGGGAGGTGGTTTTAATTTCATCAATACAAGGGCAGTCTGCCTTCAGGATAAGGCCGTCCGCCCGGCCTTTGATTTCCAAAGCCGCCTCCCCGGACTGGTAAACATAGCTCAGCATGACTTCCGGCAGATAATCATCCCCGCCGCTTTTCTGGATGTATTGATGAACTTTTATCCCTTCCACAGCCCGGGAAGAGCCGATGGAAACCGGCTGCAAATCGCCGCGCCTGAGCACAAATTCCACTAAATTGCGTACGGATGTTTTGATCGTCGCCGCCATGGAAATATTCCTTCCTGAATCTTAATTTACTAAAACATCTCTTTCTTAGCCAGAAAAACAACTCCGACAAAGCAAAGGACAGCAGACATCCCTACTACAATGGCAAAACCGTAATCAGAGGTCTGAAAGGGGACTTTTACATTCATGCCAAAGAAACTGGCCAGCATGGTCGGCAGGGCTAAAATGATGGTGATTGAGGCCAGAAACTTCATGACCATATTCAGGTTATTGGAAATGATTGAGGCAAAGGCGTCCATCATGCTGCTGGAAATGTTGCTGTAGGTTTCCGCCATTTCCACAGCCTGTTTATTTTCGATAATGACATCCTCCAGCAAATCCTCATCCTCTTCATATAGTTTTAAGACCTTGGTTCTCAAGAGCTTTTCCATAACCCGCTCATTGGATTTCAAGGAAGTGGTAAAATAGACCAGACTCTTTTGCAGGTTTAACAGTCCGATCAGTTCTTTATTTTTCATGGATTTATGCAAAGCCAATTCAATTTCATTGGTTTTCTTATCAATGTCACGGAGAAAAGACAGGTAAAGTGAAGCGCTCTTATAGAGAATTTGAAATAAGAATCTCGTCTTTTTATAGGTCTCCATGCTCCGCACTTTGCCACTGACAAATTCTTTTAAAACCTCTGCTTCCTGCAGGCATACTGTTACAAAATGTTCCTCAGTGAGAATAATCCCCAAGGGAATAGTTTCGTAGATAACTCGCGAATTTTGAATAATAGGCACGTTAATAATCACTAAGATCTGATTGTTTTCGATTTCGATATGAGGGCGTTCTTCATCATCTAAAGCATCTTTGATGAAATAATCCCCTTCGAGATTAATTGCTTTAGTGATATTGGCAATTTCCTCTTCCGTTGGATTAACCATGTTGATCCAGGATCCTTTTTCCTCTGGCCTGCCGGTTTCAATCATTGTATTGTTGCGAGTATTATACACTGCAATCATTTGCCGCCCTCCACCTTGAACTTTCCATAGGTCCTAACTAAGATTACCATTAACTTGGTTTCTTGACAAATTCCTCAATAGTTTTTACCACCTCTCCATGCAATGGGTTCACTCCTGTAGACAAATCTGCCCTGACTTTGGGGTCTCTGGATTCTTCTGAGTGGCTTTTGGGGTATTTTTCCGGATAATATAAAGAAACTCTTCAAGGTGCAACAGCATCAGTGAAGAGCTTCAAGTTCCTATTACAGGCTTATTAAGGTACTATTCAATTTAAGGAAACAAGTGCTATTACAGCCTGGAGACTCAGGAGGATTCCTCCTTTAAAAGCCGCCGCAGGATCTTGCCCGCTCCTGTTACCGGCAGAGACTCCCTGAACTCTATATAACGGGGCACTTTATAATGTGCCATCTTCTCTCTGGCCCAGGCAATGAGATTCTCTGCTGTGATGGAGGGGTCAGGATCCGGTTTGAGGACGACAAAGGCTTTTACTACCTCTCCTTTCTGCCCATCCGAAACCCCTAAGACCGCTGCCTGGGCGATTCCCTGGTGCCGGATCAGCATGCTTTCCACCTCTTCCGGAAAGACACTGTAGCCGCTGACCTTAATCATTTCCTTAAACCGCCCGTCAAAGATTAAATAATGGTCCTTATCCAGCCTGCCCATATCCCCGGTGTACACCCAACCCTCCCGCAAAGTCTGTTCTGTCTCCAGGGGTTTCTGCCAGTATCCCTTAAAGACCCCAGGACTGGAAATAACGATTTCGCCCATTTCCCCTGGTTCTTTTTCCCGGCCTGTTTCAGTATCCAGGATACGGATCCGGGTTTCGTAGTTCGCTATCCCCTGGGTTCCCCACTTAACGGCACCTGCGGGCATAAAGGTATCCGCAGTGTGAGTTTCACTTAACCCATAGGCCCCCTCAAATAGAGAACATCCCTTTGTAAACTCAGTCCATTGCTTCCCAATCTCTGGAGTCAAGGCAATTCCAAAACTCGTTGCTCTGGTTGTCTCCAGGGAGGATAGGTCATACTCCCCGGCATTGGGTACCTGCATGACGGACAGATTCATGGGAACTATGCTATACCACCAAGTACACCTGTAATTCGCAATCCCTTCCAGAACTGCGACAGGATCAAAGCGCTGCAGGAGAACGACTGTAGCATTGGCATAAATCGGACAATTCAAGCCCAGAAGCATTCCCGCAATATGATAGAGGGGTACTACAGTCAGCAAAACATCCTTCTCTAAAACAGAACTGCTTTGAGCCACAGCAGCAGCTTTAAAAAGAGCACTCTTATAGGAAAGCATAGCACCCTTGGGCTTACCTGTGGTTCCCGAGGTATAGATGATCAGAGCAATATCCTCCAGTTCAACTTCCTGCCCTAAAAAGGGGCCTTCCACGGCATTCATAAGGGACAGCATATCATAGGTACCCTGTATAAGCTGTTTTGAGCCGAGAATTTCCTCGGGTACTTTAATTCCGGGGGCAGGGGGCAAAAAATCCCCATAGTTAGTGAGTACAATATGCTCCAGCTTTGTTTTTGGTTTCACCTCGGCAATGATAGGGTACAAACTGTCCGAAGCCACGATGACTTTTGCTCCCAGGTCATTTAATTGATACTCCAATTCCCATTCTTTAAACAGGGGACTGCATGGACATACCGCCGCTCCAATTTTTTGGATGCCATAATGGGCTATAAAGTACTGAGGGCTATTGGACAGAAACAGGACGACTGGTTCACCTTTCCGGACTCCCAAGTCCGACAAGGCAGTGGCAAAGCGGTCACTGAGATCATTTAATTCCCCGTAACTAATCTCCCGGCCATACCATATAATGGCCGCCTTCTCAGGATTTTGGCGGGCATTGTCCCTCAAATACTCATGGAGAGGCTTTAAACCTCTTTTATAGTTTAATTCAGGCGCCAAGTCACTGGGCCAATATCCGCATCTCTGTCTGTCCATGCTGACTACCTCCTCTAATTTCTTTTTTGGTATAGAAATATCCAGGTAATCACTTGTATTGAAACCCTCTTTACTCTCGATAAAGAATAATAATCGACATTATATATTGAATTTTTTGATATCGTTTTCAAAAAAATAAGGCTCAATCCCTTCAGCATACAACGAGCCAGTGAAAGGAAACGTGTGTGAGCGGGCAATTTCCCCTTACTTTTCAAAACATTTCTTAACTCATGCTGCATTTAAAGGAGCAAAGGAAACTCGTTCAACTAAAGTTGAACATCAATAGTCATCTACTAACTCAAGACTCCGTAGTGGCAGCAGTTTGAATTTTTGCTTTTTCCTCTTCTACAAGCTTTCGGCGCAATACTTTTCCGACAATCGTCCTAGGCAATTCATCCCTGAACTCTACGTGACGCGGAACTTTAAATGCTGCCATTTTTGTCTTGCAATAAACGATGAATTCGTTCTCATTTGCTTCTGTATTTGGCTGCAATACGATATAAGCCTTTACCGTTTCTCCGCGATAGAGATCCGGTACCCCTGCTACGACGACTTCTTTAACCTTGGGATGTTCATACAGAACTTCCTCAATATCACGCGGATAGATATTAAACCCACCTGCGATGATGATATCCTTCTTGCGGTCGATAATATAGCAGAATCCATCTTCGTCCATTCTGCCTATGTCACCCGTATGCAACCAGCCATTACGCAAAGTTTCAGCTGTTTCTATGGGCTTTTCCCAATACCCTTTCATCACTTGAGGGCCTCGAATGCATAATTCCCCTATTTCCCCCACGGGAACTTCCCAGTCACCCGTCTCCAAATCCATGATCACGTAATCAGTATCCGGGAGTGGTAAACCGATAGAACCATTAAGCGAAGGACGATCGAGCGGATTACAATGTGTTACAGGAGATCCTTCAGACAAACCATACCCCTCGACTAAATTTCCTTCACCATGCGTTACCTTAGCAAATTTTTGAGCAACCTCTAAGGGCAGCGGTGCTGAACCGCTCGTACAGGATCTGATCGCCACTAAGCTCTCACGATATTCTGCAACACGGGGATGACTATTAATTGCCATAAACATCGTTGGTGCACCAGGGAAAAAAGTCGGCTTATGAACACGAATGGTTTCCAGCACTTGATCTACGTCAAAGCGCGGCAAAATTATCTGTGTTGCCGCAATAGTCACAGCATAATTCATGCAATCAGTCATGCCATAGACATGAAATATCGGTAGAATCGTGAGAATCCGTTCTTTTCCATACTGGGTTTTAGCGTCCCATTCTAGAACTTGAAGGGTATTGGCGATCAAATTATAGTGCGTGAGCATAACACCTTTTGATACTCCCGTCGTACCACCCGTGTACTGTAAGACAGCGAGGTCATCGATGGGATTAATGGCTACGTTGGGATAAACAGGATCATGCTTAATCAGTTCATCATATGAGAACAAGCCTTCTGATGGCTGGACTGGAGCCAAAAAGTTAAAGACAATCACCCGTTGTAAGGACGTTTCCTCAACAATATTCTTTACCCTGGGATACAACATTTCTAAGACAATAATGGTAGTAGCACCGGAATCGTTCATTTGGTAAGCAATTTCCCGTTCTATATACATGGGGTTAGTTTGCACAACAATTGCGCCTAATTTGAGCAAGGCATAGAAAGCAATTTCCCATTGTGGACAATTCGGACCCATCAGCCCCACACGATCTCCTTTTACTATGCCGATATCCGCTAAAGCTCCTGCAAAGCGGTTGACCTGATCCCCAAATTGCCTGTAGGTAACTCGTTGGTCGCTAAAAATCATTGCCAGTGCATCCGGCATTTTGTCCACTGTCTCATCAAGTATTTGACCTAGCGATTTATAGGGATAATTAATATGATACCTAATACCTTGGGGGTAACTATTAAGCCACAATTTTTTCTTATTATTCATCCTTTTCCTCCTTATATTTTTATTATTTTTAGAATTTTCTGTCTATGTTTACCAAAAAAAAATCTCAATATCCACTACCTATCCTTCTTACCCATATAATTTTGATTTTACAGGTAAAGTTTAATATTCTCCGCATTTCTTTTTAAATATTCTGATAACATTTATTGATTAATGCAATTTTTGTGCCATCCAATAATTATTTCTAGGCCCTTCTAAATACCAAGTCAGTCGGTTGAAACATAGACTTAAGTGTATGGAATTGATACAAAACAGAATCTCTACACTGTATGGATCGTATACACCTATATAATGAATCCTAGATGCAGAACTAAATTATAGTTATAAAAAAAAACCTTCACGGTTTGATTTTTTAATCTGAAGGAGATCTTACTTTTGAATAGATATTCACATTGAGGCCTTTTCTCTACTTCTTAATTCTTTTTTTCTACGCCATATTCAATTTTTGCGCTTCGCGGATTAAATCCTCTCTGAAATCGGGATGGGCAAGGCTGATTAATTTCTCCGCCCGTTGCCAGGTTGTTTGCCCTTTGAGATTAACCATCCCATACTCTGTCACAACATATTGAACCGTGGGCCGAGTATCCGTTACAACCGCTCCAGTTGTTAAGAGGGGGTTAATGCGGGAATGCATTTTTCCTTCCGGGTCAGTATATGTTAAAGACATACAAATAAACTTCTTCCGCCTTTTGAGTTATAAGCTGCATCTACGAATCCCAGTTGTCCACCAACTCCGCTGATCATACGAGGACCAACCGTCTCCGAACACACTTGACCAGAAGATCGATTTCGAGCGCATTATTGGTTGAGACAAGATTGTCGTTACTACTAGCTATGACCCGGTCATTAGTGTAATCCACAGGATAACCCGCTACCTGGGGATTGTTGTCAATAAAATCATAAAGTTTTTGAGTTCCTCCAGCGAAAGTATACACAATCCGACCTAGATTAATTTGGTTTTCCGTCCAGAAATTCGCCCTGCTTCCACCCTATCCACAAAACTGTCAGCGTGCATCTTAGTATAAACTCCTAAATCTTTTAAATCAGACTGAGCAATCAATTACCCCAAGGCATTTGGCATCGTACCAATCCCCAGTTGTATCCAGTCCCCATCTTTTAGCTGGCGCCCGAAGACACAGTCTTCGCACATATTAGCCTTCTTGCAAGGCGGCCGAGTGTCCCTGTAGCCAAGGGTGGCGAGAAAAGACCCTTGGCGAAGGCGGACGCCTTAGATGCACTGAAAGTATATAATGCAAGTTTATACTTTCTGATAGTATAAGGAAACTAAGAGGTCTTTGCTAAGCGAATACGTCTGTTGAGTTTACAATGACGATAGGCATTGCAGAACGTAACTTGCAAAGACCACTTGTTTTCATGACTCTACAGTAATTCGTACACGCCAGCTGCTCCCATGCCGCCACCGATGCACATTGTAACCATGCCATATTTCTTCTTTTGTTTTGTCAACTCAGAAAGTAAGGTTGCAGTAAGCTTGGCCCCAGTACAGCCGAGTGGGTGTCCAAAAGCAATTGCTCCACCGTTAGGATTGATTTTAGCCGGGTTTATGTCCAGCGTCTTAATGATCGCCAGCGATTGAGAGGCAAACGCTTCATTCAACTCAAATATATCGATATCCTCAAGTTTCAGTCCGACTTGTTTCAAAACTTTAGGGATGGCCTTAATCGGACCAATGCCCATCAGTTCGGGTTCTACACCGGCAACTGCAAAACCACGCCAAACAGCTATTGGTTTCACGCCCAGTTCCTTGATTTTTGATTCCGACATCATAAGAGTGATTGCTGCACCATCACTGGTCTGGGACGAGTTCCCTGCCGTGACTGAGCCTCCATTCAAGAAGGCTGGCCGGAGTTTAGCCAACGATTCCATAGTGGTTTCCGGGCGAATCCCCTCATCTGTTTTGAACCATTTTTCACCCGGTTTTCCCCAAGTGGGTAGTGGAATTGGAACAATCTCGTCATCAAAACGTCCACTGCTTTGTGCAGCATAAGCTTTCTGGTGGCTTTGTACTGCGAAAGCATCTTGCTGATCACGAGTGACTTCATATTTTTTTGCCACATTCTCAGCGGTAATGCCCATCGATAAATAGACTTCTGGAGCATTCGCCAGCATAAATGGATTCGGTGCTGGTTTACTCCCACCCATCGGGACAATAGACATGCTTTCTGCTCCGCCTGCGAGCATCACATCTGCTTCACCCAAGCGAATCCGATCTGCTGCCATAGAGATCGCCTGCAGTCCTGACGAGCAAAAGCGATTAATGGTCACACCTGCAACGTCCAGCGGAAGGCCAGCGCGCAGAGCCATAATTCTGGCCATATTCATCCCTTGCTCTCCTTCTGGAAAAGAACAACCAAGTACGAAGTCCTCAATCTCTTCCGTTTTAAGAGAAGGAACATTTCTAAGAACATCCTGTATTACATAAGCACCTAAATCATCCGGACGAACCTGAGCCAAGCTACCTTTGCCCGATTTACCAATGGCTGTCCGCTTAGCCTGTACAATGTATGCTTCTTGCATGCTTTTCCCCCCTAATTACGTAATGGCTTGCCTTTTGTGAGCATATGACGGATGCGATCCAGTGTCTTCGCTTCTCCAAGTAAGCTCAAAAAGACTTCTCGTTCAAGATCTAAGAGATATTGCTCATCGACGAGCATTCCAGCCGGGCGGTCCCCACCGGTTATTGCATAAGCCAGTTTATTGCCAATATACTGATCATACTCTGAGATATAATGCCCTTCGAGCATTCCATACATCGCCAAATCTAAAGTGCCACGGACACCAGGACCAGCAATTTTCACCTTTGATGGTAAATTTGGTCTGAAGTTACGAGCTAAGTCAATAACTCGTGCCTTAGCATCCATAATGATATGCTCTGGGTTCATGCTATAGCGATCATAGTCTCTCAAGAAACCAAGTTGACGAGCTTTTTCCGCACTGTTTGAAACTTGGGCCATGGCAATCATTTCAAAGCGTTTGGCAAAGAAGTAGTCTGGAGTAACTTGTACGCCCGGCAAAACCCCTTCCATTGCCCGAACAGCCAATTCCTTCGTTCCACCGCCGGCAGGGATTAAGCCAACACCGACTTCAACGAGTCCCATATAGAGTTCGGACGAGGCTTGAATAGCATGAGAGTGTAGACAAACTTCAGCTCCACCGCCGAGGGTCATACCGAAAGGAGCCGCTACGACAGGTTTCTTAGCATATTTCAAGGCCATTGTAGCATTTTGTAAGTCACGAATACCCTGATCCAGATCAGTCCAGTTTGCTTTCTCCGCTTCCTGGAGAATAGCTACGAGGTTAGCACCAACGCAGAAATTCTTCCCTTGGTTGCCGATTACCATACCTTGGTAATTCTTCTCCACTTCAGCCACGGACTTAAAGATCATGTCAACTACATCCGTATTGATGGAGTTATTTGGAGAGGTGAACTCTAAACAGGCTACCCCATCGCCAAGGTCAACGAGGCTCGCACCAGCATTGCTTACTATTACCTTGCCTGTCTTATGAGCTTTCTTCAACGAGAACGTGTATGGGCTGACTGCTTTTTGCTTATAAGCTCCAGCATCATAGAAAGAAATCTCTCCAGCCTCGGTCTGATAGAAGCTTTCATATCCTTTAGCGAGTAATTCCTCTACGATCGCAGGCAATTTACCGCCTTCTTTGACTATACGATCAGCTGTAGCTTTGACTCCAAGGGCATCCCATAGTTCAAAGGGACCCAGATCCCAATTGTAGCCCCAACGCATGCCTTCGTCGATACCGGTAATATCTTCTGCGATATCTTTGACTAAATTAGCAGCATAAAGAAGAGTAGGTTTTAAAACATTCCAGGCAAACTCTGAGCCTTTATCATCTCCGCTAACTAAGATACGAAGTTTCTCAGGCAGGCCTTTTGCCGCTTTTGCCTTTTCCAAGCAAGGGAAATTTACAGGTTGTTGTGGACCATAAGTCAACGTATTTATATTTAAAACTTCAACTACTTTACCCTTAGGACCTTTGGACTTTTTATAAAAACCTTGCTTTGCTTTGTTTCCCAGCCAACCATTACTCATCATAGTATTAATGAACTCTGGCAAAACAAAGTCATCTTTTTCCTCTGGTACTCCATTGGCCACATTATTGTTTGAGTGGACAAAGATATCCAAGCCAACGAGATCGATCAATTTGAATGAAGCAGTCTTTGGACGTCCCATGACAGGTCCCGTTAAGGCATCCACTTCATCAACGGTTAACCCCAAACGAAGCATTTCCTTAAGCAAAACAGGAGAGCCGATGGCTCCAATCCGATTCGCAATAAAATTAGGAGTGTCTTTAGCCATGACAACCCCTTTGCCCAAGGCCCGATCACCAAATTCGCATATAAATTTCATGACCTCTGGGTCAGTAGTAGGTCCAGGGATAATTTCTAAGAGTTTCATGTAGCGTGGGGGATTAAAAAAGTGCGTACCCAGGAAATACTTTGTAAAACTTTCCGGAAGCCCTTCCACCATAGCTTTTAGTGAGATCCCAGAGGTATTAGAAGTTACTATCGTACCTGGGCGGACAATAGCAGCTACCTTTTTAAAGAGATCGATCTTGACATCGAGTCGTTCTACAACAACCTCAATCACCCAATCGACTTCGCTTAAGCGTCCTAAATCATCACTAATGTTTCCTACCTCAATTCGCTCCGCAAATTCAGGGACTAAAAATGGGGCAGGATTCATTTTCAACATTTTGGCCTTATTTTGTTCTGCAATACTATTCCGAACCTTTCGGTCCTCGAGGGTTAATCCGGCTGCTTCTTCTTTAGCGGATAGCTTGGAAGGGACAATATCCAGCAACAGACTCGGAATTCCGGCGTTGGCCAGATGTGCAGCAATGGTACTCCCCATTACGCCTGACCCTATTACCGCTACTTTATTAATCTGCATTTATATCCTCCTCTCGTTTCTGTTGATCGGCACCTTTTTTATTTCTTTCGGTTTTTTCTTTAACCGATGCGCCTTCAAATAATGCTAACGTTGGCTCGACTTCACTCATAAGTGTTCTAGGGCTGCGAGCCATTACCCAATCGGTTGTAGATACATCTAGGGACCCGAAAATCATTTGACGAGCTACTCTTATATCTGTTTTGGAAACTTCCCCACTTTCTATACCGTGTCGGATCACCTCCTCAATGAGACTAAAATAGTCTAATAAGGGAGTATTAGAGGTATATTATTCAATCGCCCAATCCGTAAGCTTGAAACCTTCATTCTCCTTGTAGCGACTAAACAAATAATGACGGAAGCGGACATACTCGTTATAGTCACACTTAATCCCCTCTTCAGCTAACACTTTAACGAATTTTTCAAGATTAGGAGGGCACCCCCAAAGAGGAATCGCCTTCTTAATATTGGCATTTTCCTTATTTAAGTGACAAGCACACTTACCAAATAGGACGGACCTATCAAAACCAGAGGATGCCAGCTGTTGCTTGCCGCTTACTAACTCAACATTTGGAAAGGGCTTTCCTTTGAAAGCCGAGGAAAGAAGTATCAACATAGGATTATATTGAACAGAACAACCAGTACACAGACTACTATCATACTTGCGTACCGCTAGCCCTGTTATACCGCTCCTTTTAAAACCGGCGGGACCGGTATCGTCTTCCGACCACTCCCAATCATAGTTTACAAATTCTCGTTGATCAGTCACGCTCTCCCCTGTAATTTCATAATCTGACAGTTCCAAGCTTAACCCGTGCCGCCTCGCGTAATTAGCCAGATGATCCACCTCGTTTGCTGGATAACCGAGTAAGGCTGCCCCCACAAGATCGCAGGCAAAAGGATCACGAGAAACTATCAGGAGATCTTTTCTAAATGCTCTTCCGGTGTGAGAAGGGCCCTTTTCTAGGGTATATAGGCCATCAATGATGGTCAATGCTACTGGCAACTTTTCAATGATACGAGGGAACATCAGATTAAGTTCCTCGTTACCCACTCCATGACAGATCTGTTTGGATTCTTTATTGAGGCATCCTTTCAGGTTTTTAATACCTAAAGACACTTTGGCTTGACTATGTGTTTTTAACACTGGGACGTTGATAATCTTGTCAGCTTCCAAAGCCTGTTTGGCAATGTCCAGCATAATCCCGTCACCATAATCTGTAGCTACAAACTCTCCTTGGTTAAAGTCCAACAATTTGACCCCGTAGCGCTCCTGAAGTTTAAAATATCCCAACTTTTCGTAAACAACTTCCCCTTTTGGGCTTAACGTAGGAAGAGAGCCCTCGCCAATCGCTATATCCCGAAAACCATGTTCGGCCAGGATACGAACTAATGCCTCCATTACGGTACTGGTGGTTACTACGCCATAGGGAGGAAAGGGTAAGTCAAAATCCCAACTAACAATGTTGGGCTTGATCAGGATTTTGTCATTGATATTCAAACATGCAAACCCATCGCTTAAATTTATGCTCTCCTTCAGTGACTCGTAAACATCTTTAACTTTTACTATTGAAACGGATGTTTTGGTCATTGAAATCCCCCTATACCTTAATGATTAAAACTATATCCGAAACTAGATTGAACCGCCGCCATCCATGATGATCGTTTGACCTGTTACATAAGCTGAAGCGTTTGAGGCTAGATAAAGAGCGGTTCTCCCTACCTCTTCCGGCTGAGCTATCCGTTTCAAGGGAGTATTCTTCATCTCCTCTTTCATTAACACTTCATTAGTCCACAAAGCCTGACTGAAACTGGTTTGGATTACTCCCGGAGCGATAGCATTTACTCGAATATTGAATTCTCCCAACTCTTTGGCCATTGCCTTTGTCAGCATGATTATACCGGCTTTGCTAATGCAATAAAGACCCAGCCCCTTGTCTGGGGTAACTCCCAATACTGAAGCAATATTGACAATACTTCCCCCGCCTTGGCTAATCATTTGTTTTGCTGCTAACTGGCTTAGCAAGGTATACCCTTTGAGATTAGTATTCATTATTTGATCATACATCTTCTCATCCATGTCAACCAAAGGACCCATGGCAGGATTTGTTGCCGCATTATTTACCAAAATATCAATCCTGCCAAACTCTTTTTTAGCCTTTTCTACTAAATTTCGAATATCCTCACTTTCTCTGACATGGGCAGCTACCGCCAGAGAGCGTTTCCCCAATCCTCTAATTTCTTCAGCCACCAATTCTAAATCAGCAAGCTTGCGACTACTTACCACCACATCAGCTCCGGCATCGGCTAAAGTTAAGGCAATAGCTTTCCCTATACCACGGCTCCCTCCAGTCACTATCGCGACCTTTCCTTCTAGGGAAAGATAATCAGTATTCATGCTTTTCCCCTCCTTAAAAAAATTATATAGCTTGGTCAATGTCTTTCGAACTAAAAATGTAATACTGCCACTTTGATTGCTATGTTAACGTTCTCATTAGGAAGAATTATTCAAACATTGGGGATTCTCTACTCATAAGAATAAAAACCCTTTTTCGTCTTTCTACCCCATTCCCCCTTGGCGAACTTCTCAACGATTAAAGGTGAGGGTTTGTCCTTAGGGTCGCGAGTTTCTTGGTAGCGTTCAATACCAATATAATAAGCAAGATCGATGCCTGTGAAATCCATCAAGCGAAAAGGTCCCATCGGATGCCCCAAAGCATTCGTTACTGCCATGTCAATCTCTTCGGGCGTGGCGATCCCCATGTCGGCGAGAAATTGTGCTTCATGGTGAAGTGCAGCTAAGATCCGATTCACTAAAAAACCATAAATTTCCTTCTTAAGCCAAGCCCCGCTTTTGCCCATTTTTTTGCATAGATCCATAGTTACCTGTACGGTTTCCATGGAGGTATGAGGCCCCTGAACAACCTCAACCAGTTTCATCACTAAGGCAGGATTGAAAAAATGCATATTGCATACTCTATCCGGTCTTTTCGTTGCATCGGCGATTTTCGAGCTAACAATAAAGGAACTATTGGTAGCCAAAATAGCATGGGGAGGAGTAATCCGGTCCAAGTCTGCAAA
This sequence comes from Desulfosporosinus orientis DSM 765, assembly GCF_000235605.1. GTDB lineage: Bacteria > Bacillota > Desulfitobacteriia > Desulfitobacteriales > Desulfitobacteriaceae > Desulfosporosinus > Desulfosporosinus orientis. The sequence goes on along the minus strand of NC_016584.1, from coordinate 885,592 downwards.
AAGCTTCCGTTTAATATCAATTTTTTCCACTGCTGCCTCAATCACAAAATCGGCGTCCCCTGCTGCCCTTTCAAGGTTTTGGGTGAAAGAAATATTCTTCATACCTAGGTCTGCCTGTTCCTGCGTCAATTTCCCCTTAGTAACCCGCTCCGGAAAATATGAGCGTGCAAAGCCTTCAGCTTTGCTCAGCATCTCCAAGCTAATGTCAGTACAACTGACCTGATAGCCAGCCAAAGCAGCGCACAAAGCAATCTGATGACCCATATTCCCGGCCCCAATTACACAAATCTTTTTGATGTCATCAACTTTCAATTAAAGCACCTCCTTGAAATTAAGTATTATTCAGCATCATTCCATCCCCCTAGACCCAAGCAAAGGTAGTTTCTTTGCTTGGATTCGGTCTTTTGGCTACCTCCAACAATTCCTGCAACATGTCGTGACACTGGATTGGCTTAATTTTTCGAATGCATTAGCCCGTTGCTAAATGGAAACTGCCCATTTTGCTCCCCGAATACGAAGACTAATTTCGGTAGCAATTAAATAAACATCTTTTCTCTCATCACTATACTCCCAGTTCTTTCGCAGACTGGAATGCCAGTTTTTCACCGACACCCCAGTCATTCTCCGGTTAGAACCTATTAGAAAGCTGCTTCTGGAATATCCATAGCCGAAGTATCAGCTTCTTTAATAATCCGCACGGTCGCTGCTACATCAGGTACAATATTTAGTACATAGAATTTAGCGGTTTGTATTTTGCCATTATAGAAGTCTTGGTCATTATTTCCCTGACTCAGCTTTTCCTTGGCAACTAAAGCTTGTTGCATCAACAAACAGCCACAATAGAGTTCAGCAGTAATCCGCAAAATTCTAGTACTATACAACGGAACCAATCTGATATTTTCTTTAAAGTAGCCAAAAACTGTACCAACGAGGTCCTGATAGGCCATTAATGCTTTTCCTAACAGAGCGAACTCGCGAGCAAACGTGTCATGGTTCTGGTTGGCCTGTACGAATGTAGCCATCTCCATCATCCATTCTTTGAAGACATTACCTTTATCAAGATTCCACTTACGGCCCACAAGATCCATCGACTGAATGAAATTAGTGCCTTCCCAGATGGAATAAATTTTAACGTCCCTGGCTTGACGCGCAACAGGATATTCCTCTGTAAATCCATAACCCCCTAAGACTTGAATGGCTTCAGTAATCATCAGCCAGCCTTGGTCAGAGCAATAAGCTTTGACTAATGGTGTGATGACTTCAATCGAGCGTTTAGCATGGTTGACATCTGCAGGATCATCCCCATGTGCAATTAAATCTAAATAGTAATAGCCCTTAAAAATCATGGCACGACATGCTTCCAAAGTAGCTTTCTGCGTTAACAGCATACGGCGGACATCCTCATGTTGGATAATGGGTACACGATCCCCTTTAGGATTGTTAATAGGACGACCCTGAACGCGTTCCCTGGCATAATTAACTGCATTGTTATAGGCCACCGTGGCAACCGCCAAAGCACTGTGTCCAGTATCCATCCGCGATCCATTAATCATCATGAACATTTGAGCCATACCTTGCCCAAAGCCTTTTTCATCCGGCGCACTGCCTAACAGGACTCCTCGACAATAACCCTCTTCTCCAAAAGATAGCACAGCGGTGGAAGAGCCTTTAAGACCCATTTTATGTTCGATACCAACGGTTGCGACATCGTTGTATTCACCTAAACTGCCATCTTCATTTACCCAAATTTTCGGAACAATAAATAACGATAACCCTTTAGTACCAGGAGCTGCTCCATCAACTCGGGCAAGAACTAGGTGAATGATTTGATCAGTTAAGTCGTGATCTCCTCCGGTGATAAAGCATTTTGTTCCTTTAATTTTATATACTTTTGGGTCATCCGTTGGATAAGCCTTAGAACTCATATCCCCCACATCAGAACCACCACCAGGTTCAGTTAAGCACATTGTGCCCTCCCAAATTGCTTCGAACATTTTCGGGGTGTAAAGAGCAATCTGTTCCGGAGACCCAAACATCTTGATCACGGACGCAATACCACCGCTCAGCCCAATATAAGGGGACATAGAAGGGTTAGCTCCAATAATATATTCACGTACAGCTTGGTTAAGGATCTCTGGAAGAGCTCCCTCCCCGTCTACGTCGCTGTTGCTAGCACCCCATCCGTTGTCTTGGAGAAATCTGAAGGCCTTATGAAAAGATGGTGGAACAGTAACTTTTCCATCATTAAATTTCGCACCGATCGTATCACCATCATCATTTGTGGGAGCGACAACATCTCTGCACACTTTTAAAGACTGATCAAGAACTCCATCGATATCGTCAATGCTAAGATAATCCTGATAACGCTTTGATCCAAGAATTTTCGTTACATCCAGCCATTCTTTAAGAATAAATTTGTGATCCCTGTTGCTGTACAAAAAGTTACTTGCCATAATAATCATCCTTTCAACTTTAACAACTAAAATATAGTTTAAGAAAATCTTGCCAAAAATAGTCTGAACATTTTGCCTTCATTTTTCTTAATACCTATGCATATTTTTAGAGCTGTGGTGAATTCCACAATTATGCAATTATTTCTTCGCTCTAGGTGCCATTCCAGCAATAGCCCGGACAATATCCTTCTTGGCCTCCATGTCGTACTGCGATGTGATAGCAATCTGTTCCATTATCGGGGAGCCACCGCCATGGTACGCTCCATATTGTGTAGGACCTGAGAAGCTGGAGAGACCGAAATCCCCGAAATTCAACCAGAATTTGATTTGGTCCTCAATAGAAATCTTGGGATTTCGTTTAATGTATTTTTCCAATAGATCTTTGGTAGCAGGGTTTAATAGGTCGTTTTCATAAGGGAAAGTCGCGGGCATACCTCCAGCGATGTTGCAGAGGATCTCTTGCTCGTGGAACACAGCCTCTCCGGTTAAACATCTCCCGACGTTAGCATAGATGGTGTTCGGGATATAGCTGCCGGGGCCATATTTCATATTGCCCACGCCAGGAATGAAGACTTCTGGCTTGGCAAGGGAAGATGCCGTGTAGCCTGCTGCGTAGCCAAGTTCACCCGTCATGATTAGCTTGGACTGCATCTCACGCACGTGTGGGGTATTCTCAATTCCGTTAATTTCTGCAGCAAGGGCACTCAGACCGATTACATAGTCCAGCATGGCTGGCTTGCAACCAGAGTAGGAATGGCGATGGAACAGAGCGAATAATAGGGCGGCGATACCACCGTGTTGGGTTTCCCCACAAAGGAAGACACGTTCCCATGGGATGAAGCAGTCATCAAAGATGATATAGGAGTCTGTATAGCCGTATTCAATTCCCCTTTGATAGTGTTCGCGCTTGCGGACATTGTGTATATGAACGACTTGCTTTATACCTTCATAGTCCGAAGGTACTGCGAAACATAAGGCATACTGTTCTTCACCCTTTTTAAGAGCTCGATTAGGCACTACCAAGATTTCATCGGAGATCGAGGCTTCAGAAATGTGAACCTTGGAACCGCGGACGATAATGCCGTCGCTCCTCTCCTCCACCACGTGAACATACATGTCTGGGTCTTCCTGCTCGGCTGGTCGCTTTAGACGCTCACCTTTTACATCGGTCTGTGCGCAGCTTACGACAAGGTCTTCTCTCTGGAAACGTTCCAGCCACTTTAGCCAATTGTCATGGTATGCAGTTTTGGCTTTAGGGGACTTCTGGGCTTCGTAAGAAACTGCGTTGATTGCATTGGCGGCATCTATGCCCATGCACCTTTGGATACACTGCCCGACTTTGTTGCACAAAAACCGAGTCATATCTTGTTTCTTATGCAAGTCTTCTACGCTCTGGTGAATGTGATTGAACCGATTGATGACCTCTCCTGTAATATGGGACGTCGCAGTGCAAAGATCCTTGCTAGCGGGATCCCAGGCCGCGTCAAAGGTTAAACCCATGACGTTAATAGTACCTTCTTGACGCTCATCTAGCCTATCCATCTTCTGACCATTACAATAGAGGTTGTTGTTCATCTTACCTAATCTCTCAATATACTGCGCTCTAGTTCTCATAATAGATCTCCTTTCGGTTCATGCATATTTATTAATCAAAAAATCCTATCATGAAAGAAAACTCCATGTTTGTTAGGAAATCTTCCATAATCTTGACCCTATCGCCCTTGGAAATTCGCTGGTCTTTTTTCCAAAAAGGCCATCATACCTTCTTTTTGATCTTCTGTAGCAAAAAGAAGACTAAAACATTTATGCTCGTATTGCAGACCTGCTTCCAAATCCATCCTTAGCCCCTCATTCACTGCCGATTTGGCCATAAGTAAGGCTACCGCGCCCCGATCAACGTATTTTTTTGCCATTTTTTTTGCTTCAATAAATAACTGATCAGCAGGCACCACTTTATTTACAAGACCTATGCGCAAGGCCTCTTCTGCATTAATAAAATCCCCGCTAAAAATCAATTCCTTTGCCCGACCGGAACCAATCAGCCGTGGTAAACGCTGTGTTCCTCCGGCACCAGGTAAAATACCCAATTTTATTTCTGGCAAGCCAAATTGGGCGTTATCTGCAGCAATACGTATATCCGCCACTAAACTAAGTTCACATCCCCCGCCCAACGCATATCCGGCAATTGCCGCAATGACCGGCTTAGGCATATTCTCTATCAATTGGAATGCCTGATGTGAGGGCTTGTCACTGGTAGCAACATCAACCGCAGAAGCTGAAGCCATCTGCCCTATATCCGCCCCTGCTGCAAAAACCTTTTCCCCACCCGTAATGATTACAACTCGTACCGACGGGTCTGCAGCAAAGGTTGAAGCAACATCCGCCAACTCTATAAAAACTTGATCATTCAATGCGTTAAGTACGGCGGGGCGATTAAGAGTGAGAATAGCAATTCCATCTTCTATGTCTACAAGGATCGTTTCATATGTCATTTGTACACCTCCAGTTCTTCTAAGTGACCATTAGACTCAATTCCGTCTGAATACCTATTCATTTCCTATTGCAAAAATCATGCCTAATCTTAAAAATTGGGCTATCATCGGCCTTAATTCACAGTCCCAAGGATGGCTGTATACTAAACATGTACTTTCCGGCTAATATAAAGAACCTCCAACGAGCAGTTTGCCCATGGAGGTTCGTCAAATCTGTATGGAATTAGATACAATACCCCATTTTTTGACATGTTGCCGTGCGGAAAGCGTACAAACGGGATAACAAAGTATCTAATTATTGTATACCATATCGACGCAGCTTGTCGTAAAATACTCGCCTGGAAAATCCCAATGTTTTCATGGCCTTAGTACGGTTATTCTTATGAGTAACTAAGGCCGATAATATAAGTTCCTTTTCCACAGAAGCCACAATCTCTTTGACTGAAGAAGGCTTCTTCTTCGTTTTATATTGATCTTTGTTAACAGGAACTATCTGAGCAGGCATATGATACATTTCGATAGTCTTGTCATTACACACAATACTTGCGTGTTCCAATACATTTTGCAATTCTCGAATGTTTCCTGGCCAATCATACTCTTGGAAAAAACCGACCACTTGGGGAGAAAGCGTCAGCTCATGCCCGACTTCGCGTGAAAACTGGTCAAGGAAGGTTTTAGCGAGTGCCAAAATATCATCTTTACGCTCTCTCAACGGAGTAAGATTAAGCGGAACAATATTTAAACGGTAATACAAGTCACGCCGAAATGTACCTTCTTTAATCATACTTTCTAAATCTCGATTTGTTGCCGCAATGACCCGGATATCAACCTTAATAGTCTTGGTTCCTCCTACTCGCTCAATCTCCTTTTCTTGAAGGACACGCAACAATTTGGCTTGCATAGTAATACTCATGTCACCAATTTCATCCAAGAAAATAGTACCGCTGTGAGCCAGCTGAAATTTACCAAGCTTTCCTCCCTTTTTGGCCCCGGTAAAAGCCCCATCTTCATATCCAAATAATTCACTTTCAATCAGATCCTCAGGTATAGCAGCACAATTCACCTTAATTAGAGGCTTATCTTTACGGCGGCTGCTATTATGTACAGCTCTGGCTAATACCTCTTTACCAACACCACTCTCACCTCGAATCAAAACAGTGCTATCTGTTCGAGCGACCTTTGCGGCTAAAATTAATGTTTCTTTGACATTTCTATTTTGTCCAACATACTCCTTAAAGGAGAGAGGCAGCTGTTCCCACTGCTCTAGCTGCTCTTTTAAATAATCTGCAACTCCTTTAGTTTGCTGCAATTCACGGTTTAATTCAACAACTTCCGTTATATTTTTAAAAGTTGACACGCAGCCAATAATATTTTCTCCATTATATAAAGGAAAAGCACTGCCCACTACATCAATACCTAAAGAATCCAAATAGTCGCCACCGCTGCTTGCTTTTCCAGTACGCAATATTTCAATTGCCATGGCTTTAGGTTCGATATTGTCTAATCTTCGCCCTAAGACTTTAGCCGCGGGTACGCCAAGTATCTTCGCATATGCCTCGTTTGCGTAAACAATCGTTGTATCGGAATCGATAACAAGTACTACGTCATGAATGTTGTCCAGAATCTGAAATAAAAGTTCTCTATCCCATTGTGGAAAATCGCTGGTTGTGACAGCGTGGGCTCCGACACTCATGTTTATCCCCCATTTAATGATCTTTTATACCATTATATAAGAGTTAGGCAATTTAAGTAAAGTAAAATATGAAAATTAGTTCAAATATTCTTAATATTATATTTAATGCCCTTGTGACACAAAAAATACCTCATTTGAGGTATTTTTTGTGTCACAAGGGCATTTTCGGCTAAAGAGTGTATACAAAATCGCACACTTCAAATTGTATATCAAAATTTTTTAGGGTTTTGGAAAATATAATGCCTAATGTTTAATAACGATATAGGCCATGCCGGATAATACTATCTCCTTTTTCTGGTTAGAAGCCTCAAGATCACAAACCAAGGTGTTTTCCGACCTTACTCTAATACATCCTGAAAAGGTTATTGTATCCCCCGGCCGAACAATTTGCTTAAAGCGAACATTGAATTTATTGATCACCCCTTCTTCACCAATCCAATCCGTCAACATAGCAGCCATTTGAGCCATTGTGAGCATGCCATGGACAATAGTCCCCCCCAGCCCTGCTTGGCGGGCGTATTCTTCATCCAGGTGAATGGGGTTGAAATCGCCTGAAGCCTCTGCGTATTGACGAACTTGCAAATCATTTGGAAACCATTCTCGGACAGGGAGGTGATCAGAGACTTGATAATCTAGTAAACGCTTCATTTTCCATCCTCCTTAGAGGGTGCAATTAAGACAGAGGTGCTGGAAAACACCAATTCACCAGCTAAATCATAGCCCGTAGTTTCGAGTTCCACAAACGTCTTAATCCCCGACCTTCCGCTGCGTTCGTAAATATCTTTTATTTTTTTCTTATAAGTAAGGCTATCCCCCACATTGAGCGGTCGATAGTATGTTATTTTTTGTTCTCCGTGAATCGTACCCGGAATTGACAATTGTATGCCTGGAATATTAGCCTGAAGCAATGTTCCTACAAAAGTCACAGGCACTTGGTTATCAAACCGAACCCCTATGGCTTCAGCAAACCTGCGGACTTCTTCTATGCGAATTTTCAATGGGATGGGTTCACTCTCCCGACCAATGAGCTCTTTACAAAGCATACTTCTCCGCCCTCCTTTTCTCCAAATTGTCATAACCGCTGTCAGAGACCCATTTTCCTCTTAAGTCTATCTATTTTTACCTGTGCGATCTCTAAGTTGGGATCAAGCACATTTGCTACCATGTACTCATTTAAAGCTTCATGAAACTGTCCAATATTCTCTTTCTGAATGCCTTCTCCTAAGTGTCTCAAGGCTAAATTTTCCTGATCCATATCATCCTCTGTATGCCCAATATGCACGGTTGGCCTCCTTATACCTTTTGAAACGTAAATTCACACAACCCACTGTTATCCAAATCATACTTACAACCCATTTCTGCGGTAGTCCCCGCTTTTTCAGCTGCTGCCTGATAAACAGCCCGGCAAAAAGCCTGGCAATTGTTAATTCCCTTTTCTGCAAACTTCTTACCAAGACTGCAGTTAAAGCTGCGAACCTTTAAGACCTTCGTTGTAGCTTCGCTGATTGTCCAAGCATCATGAGGACGTAAAGCCAAGATGGCCAACTCTACATAGCGTTCAAAGACATGAGGAAATCGCATTCCAGTCTGCTGAGCAACTCGTTCAATCATGTCCGCTGTCCGGTCTCGATAAGGATCTGAATCAGCATTCCTGATTAAAAGACTCATAAACTCCTGCCCTTGTTTCAAAAGAAAATCCTCGCTTAAATTGTCTGAGGTAAACAGATTCTCCAGAGAATATTCCTTATTGACTGCAAAAATCAGCTCTTTTGGCAGATCATACACATAGTCCTGCCCGGGATTTATCTTCAGCCGACGTCCTGGTGCTACTTCAGCACTAGGGTTGCCTTTGACTTTATGCAAAACTTTAAAATCCAAAGCCATGCTTAACTCCCCTTTATTTATTAAATTCTATATTGGAAATTTTAAAAGTTCCGTTCTTTTAATTGGGCTGCCCTTTCTTCTCGATATTTTTGGGCTAACTCATCATGGTCTACAAAACTAAGCTGTATCGCATCGATTGGGCAAACCTTAACACAGTCACCGCAGCCGGAACACTTGTCAAAATACCTGCCGATAATTTTATATTCATGGGGATCACTCTCTCTGCCTTTCCAAACCTTTGTAGGTCCGCAGACAAAGACCACTGATGGGCAAACACTTAGACATTTACGGCAGCCTAAAGGGTCCTTACATAAATCATAATTAATGCTGATTTGAGCAATCATTCATTACCCTCCTATTACCAATTTTCAGCCAGGCCGGGCATACTTTGCCGATCCAGCAGCTCAATGGCCCCATTAGGGCAAGCTGTTACGCAAAGTCCGCAACCGAAACACTGATCTAAATCGATATAAGCTTTATTTGTGTAAACCTCCAAATTTAAGGCTTTAAACTGACAGCGGCCTAAACAGCTTTTACATCCTTTACATTTCTCTCGGTCCACTTTAGCTACTGAATGCCCCTTGAGGAGAAATTTAAAATCATAGTCAATCCTGTTGCGTACCGCCACACACCCCGGATACTCACATTGACAGAGCCCTCCTATGTAAGGTGTGCCAAATACATCAACCGTCTGCACTCGCCCTTCTTTGTGGTTCATCAAAGCCCATTCCTTGGCTTCTTCCGGAGTAACGAACTCTACTCCCCCATGATAAGTCTCCGGCCAACGTTCCCACTTGTACATTCCCGGTCCGATTCCCATACAGGTAAAATTTTCGTCATCAGGCATACCTCTCTGTACCCGACGACAACCGCAGGTCATTTTAGCTAAGGGATATGCAATATCTAAAATCTGCAAATATTCATCAAGGGTGACCACCTGTCCGAAATGGGTTTGATAGGCATGTTCCAAAGCTTCTCGTTTGATTTCATCTTCCCATTCTTTATCCCCGCTGATACGGGCCTTAACCAATTCTGCCACCACACCAGCTCCCATTCCGGCTGCCTGTGGGTCTGCATCGGCACCTGAAGCTTCTTTGCCTTCTTTGCGCACTTTATATAGGCGACGAGCATAGTTTTCCGGGTTGAGATACCATTTTTCACCATTGCCATACTTATCACATACCCAACACATTCCGTGATACCTCCTTCTTCTTTGCATGAATTCGTCCAGTGAGCAATTGACCGACCAGGTGTGCTTCATTCACAACGGGGTCTTCAAAGACAGTTACACAAGACCCAACACTGAGAATACTGTGAGCATCACTTCCCCCGGTCCCTTTTTTGCCAAGAATCTTCGCGGCATCTTTTGCCGCACAAATTTCACGCCAACTGCTCCGACCATTATAGATTTCTAAACTATCAACATAGCCAAACAGTGGTCTTCGGCACAACTCTTCCACTTCGATGGGCTCTAGGCCCCGCTCTTCTCTAGAGAAGGCGGATAAGGCGAAATCTGATCGAAAAGGATGTGCAGCGACCATCACCCCCTTCTGTTCACGCACAAACTGTATTAATGCCGGCAAGTCTTCTCTGAGATGCAGCAATGATTGGTGAACTCCATATATCAGAATTTCTCCCATCGATGTACTCAGCTCAACCCCGCCATATACTTGTATACCGCTCTCCTTGCTGTATTTGGCCAATTCCTCCGGATTCCAACAAAAATCATGATCCGTGATGCAAACACCATCTAGTCTTCTTTCACAAGCTGCTTGAATTAAGTCCCAAATATTCATCCGACTGCAGGCTGAACCTTGGCTGGTATGGGTATGCAAATCAAACTCCATGTAAGATTTCTCCATATTCCTCCTTAATGAGTTGCAATCCTAATATCCATAGAATAAGCAATTTCCATGCCAATTAAGTTTCCATCTTAGCCCATCCATCGTCTTCCCGTTCAATTCAACGCCGTCAAAGTATATAGGTAACTAACATGACTTAAGTAATCGTTCTTGCAGAATCTTTAGATGTTTTAATATCGTACACAACCATTCCGACAATGTATACTTTTAGGTACGGTATAAGAAAGAACTGCCATAAAGCAGTTCTTTCGATAAACACTATGAAGAAACAATCTATACTTTTTCGATAATAAATGCACAACCCGGCCCTCCGCTGGCACACATTGTTGCACAGGCATAGCGGCCGCCGCGGCGATTAAGCTCATTGATTGCGGCAATTATGATTCGTACCCCAGTCATCCCAACGGCATGACCTAGGGAAATACCTGAGCCCACTGCATTAACCCTGTCCAAAGGAATTCCCAGCTCCATCTGACAGCCTAGAAACTGCGCAGCAAAGGCTTCATTAATCTCCCAATAATCAATCTCACACAACTTAAGATTTGCAAACTTAAGAGCTCTTTTTACTGCCGGCACAACACCCATGCCCATGATTCTTGGTTCGACAGCCCCTGAAGCGGACGCCACTACTTTGGCCAAAGGCTTCAAACCAAGTTCCTTGGCCCTATCAGCCGACATTAAAATAATAGCCGCAGCACCATCATTAAGACCTGATGCATTAAAAGCAGTCACTGTTCCGTCTTTCTTAAAGACGGGTCTGGCTTTAGCAGCAATCTCCTGGGTTGCATTTGGATTAGGATGTTCATCTGTGTCAACAACTTTTATCCCTTTTTTAGTCTTTAGTTCAATAGGAATAATTTCTTCCTTAAATAAACCAGCTTCCACAGCATTGCAAGCTCTTTGGTGACTAAGCAATGCATAGTCGTCCTGTTGTTCTCGGGTAATCCCGTACATTTCCGCAATGTTCTCTGCAGTTACTCCCATATGGTACCCTTCAAAGGCACATACCAAACCGCCGATCATTAAACTGTCCTGGATTTTCTCAGCATCATTTAAACGATAACCTTTTCTCGCTTGCATGAGCAGGTAAGGCGCATTAGTCATGCTCTCCTGCCCCACCGCTGCAGCAATATCAACTCTTCCCAACATGATTTCCTGAGACAGGATATCTGCCGCACGCATAGAGGAAGGGCACTGCTGATGAATAGTCGTCGAGATGGTTTCCACTGGGCACCCTGACTTCAAAGTTACCCAACGGGCAGAGTTGCCCGGCGAACCTGCTTGGTTACATTGTCCGACCATAACTTCCTCTATAATATTAGGAGATATTTTAGACTTCTCCATTGCTCCTTTTAACGCAATAACACCTAAATCATGGGCTTTGAGACTCTCCAATGACCCTTGAAAATCACCGACTGCCGTCCTGGCAGCACTCACGATAACAACCTCTCTCACAACTTATACTCTTTCCATTACGATTGCAAAGACCAAGGTTTAATTATTGCCAATCTACCTCTTTATTTTCCTGGATGCCTGAAAGCTTCTCTGCAAGATTTTTCCGGTGGGTCAAATTAATTAATCGGCTAATCATGATTCGTTGGGCCTGAGGAGATCCTGCTCCATGCATAGATTCCGTTAAATAGCCTACTGCCGCTGTACCCATAGTAAGGTTCTCTATCAACCTCAACATTCGCTGGCGTTTTTCAGCCGAAATATCTGACTTGCCGATAAAATATTTTTTAATCATAGGACCAATCTGGGCATGAGTAAAGTCTTTTTCCGATGGCATGGTAACCAATATTCCACCCGCAACATCTTGAGCCAAACGTGCTATTTCGTAGGGAAAACGGGTAACGTTCTGCTTACAAATATTGGCCAGTAGTATATCCACCAGGTAGTTGCCTGAAGCCGTTTTTCGTCCTTCCGCTGAACAAGCGATTCCGCAGGAATATAGAGACTCATTAAGATGACACATCTCGACAATTTTATCCTTAATGTGTGAAGCACGGGCGACACCATTATAATCAGCTATTGCTTGGGTCGCTCCTATCAAAGCATCCCCCACACCAACTTTACATCCTCCATAGCTTTGACGATGGTAGGCTGCGAATCGTTCCACCAGCATGGTGGAGAAATCAGTTTCTCCATCCATAAATACCCTCTCCCAAGGGACAAATACATCGTTAAAAATTGCCATTACCTCTTGCCCGCCAAAATACTGATTCCCTACATCAATACTCCCCTTTTCCAATTTGCGGGTATCGCAAGATTGCCGGCCATAAATAAAGACTATTCCGGGAGTATCGAGGGGGACGGCAAAACTTACTGCCCATTCCTTTTCATAATCCTTGAGAGAGTTATTGGGCATTACTAAAATCTCATGGGAATTAATCAAGCCTGTCTGATGCATTTTGCATCCCCGGACAGTGATACCGTCCTTACTTCGGTCCACTACGTGAACATAAGCATCTGGATCCGGCTGTTCTCCAGGACTCTTTGAGCGATCACCCCTTGAATCAGTCATACATCCATCCACCGCCAAGTCATTGTCTTGGACGTATTTAAGAAACTCAACAAAACGCTCATGATACTTCGTACCGTGTTTAGCATCGATTTCAAAAGTTGTATTATAGACTGCATTAAATGCATCCATTCCTACACACCGCTGGAAGCAGCAGCCCGTTTTCTGTCCTAACAAACGCTGCATTTTTATTTTTTTTACCAGGTCATCGGTACTCTGATGCAGATGTGTAAAACGGTTGACCTTCTGTCCGGTTAAATTTGACATGGCCGTCATGATATCCTCATGTTCAGGGTCCATTGCTAATTTGTAAGTCATTGCCATTGAGTTAACCGATGGTCGTACAATGGGATGATCAACGTAATTCTCTACCTTTTCACCAAACATATATAGGTCGATCTTCATTTTTCGAATATCATCAATATATTGCTGCGGGGTTTTCAAAGTCATCCTTGTCACCTCTTACAACTAATTATAAGGCCTATTCCCAGTCGAACTCCTCTAAGGTAGCCACGCCGGAATAGGCAAAGTACTGCTCCCTAAAATCGAATGCAATTATCATGCCAAAAGTTTCTCTTTCTTCAATCCTCAGCCTTTGTACCATCCATGAATGGCCAAATTCCCCTGTAGCTGATGGTGAGTGTAAGATAAAAAGCGATCCATGCTTACTCCCAAAATTATGAGTTCCATTGATCGCTGAATTTGTGAACTTGTATAGTTATAATACATTCGGAACGTTTATTTCACTATGGTCGTATATAAAGTACACAGATTAGCTTGATTATAAAACAAATATATATGATAACATCAAGTCATCCTTCTTGATATGAATATTTCGCATTTCAATAAGGCTTAATTGACTTTTATCCTATGCCTGTGCTGAAGCTGCAGCTTCAATTTTTGCTTTTTCCTCCTCGACTAACTGGCGGCGTAAAACCTTTCCAACAATAGTCCTTGGCAGTTCATTGCGGAACTCTATGAGGCGGGGAACTTTAAAGGCTGCCATCTTAGATCTGCAGAAGGTAATAAATTCTTCTTCCGTTGCGTTCACATTTGACTTTAATACGATATAGGCTTTGGGAGTTTCTCCCCTATACTTATCAGGAACCCCTGCTACTACAACTTCTTTCACTTTGGGATGTTCATAAAGTACTTCTTCAATGTCACGGGGGTAAATATTAAAACCACCCGCAATGATCATATCTTTTTTACGGTCAATAATATAAAAATAACCATCCTCATCCCTTTTAGCGATATCCCCAGTGTGCAACCAGCCGTTTCGCAAGGTTTCTGCTGTTTCTTTTTCTTTCCCCCAATAACCCTTCATAACCTGTGGTCCCCGAATGCATAACTCGCCTATTTCACCCACTGCCAATTCTTTTTCCCCCGTCTCTAAATCCACTATGATGCTGTCTGTATCAGGGAACGGAATGCCAATAGAACCTGCACGAGTCGGTCGATCTAAAGGATTGCTGTGGGTTACCGGTGAAGCCTCAGATAAGCCATACCCTTCCACTAAATTTCCTTTTCCTTCTGTCACTTCACCAAATTTTAAGGCAACTTCTAAAGGGAGAGGCGCGGATCCACTATTACACACTTTAATTGCTGCAAGGCTATTCTTGTATTCCGAGATGCGAGGGTGACCGTTGATAGCCATATAAATAGTGGGAGCGCCCGGGAATAGGGTGGGTTTATATTTATTGATAACTTCCAGGAAATTATCCAATTCGAAACGAGGCAGCAAAATTTGGGTTGCCGCACAAGCTACAGCGTAATTCACACAATTAGTCATACCGTAGACGTGGAAAACGGGCAAAATCGTCAAAACCCGTTCTTTGCCATACTCTAGGTCAAGAGACCAGGCGATACTTTGGAAGGTATTACAAACCAGATTTTGATGAGAAAGCATAACACCTTTGGATACCCCAGTTGTTCCGCCTGTATACTGGAGGACTGCAAGATCCTTTTCTTGATCAATACTTACCTTAGGTGGATTAGGTTCATATTTGGCAATCAGCTCATCAAATGAATAGAGATCGGGAGTTGACTCAACAGGTTTTATAAAGTTAAAAGCAATCACCTGTTGCAGTGAGGTTTCTTGAATTATATTCTTGACTGTTGGATATAAAGGTTCAAAGACAATAATGACTGTTGCACCAGAATCTTTCATCTGGTATGCTATTTCTCGTTCGACATACATGGGATTGGTTTGCACAACAATAACACCCAATTTGAGCAAAGCATAGAAGGCTGTTTCCCACTGAGGACAATTTGGACCCATAAGACCGACACGTTCTCCTTTTTTTATGCCCATATCTGCTAAAGCAGCCGCAAAGCGGTTAACTTGATCTCCAAACTCTTTATAGGTAATTTTTTTTCCTTCAAATATTATAGCTGTCGTTTCTGGCATTTTATTAACGGTATCATCAAACATTTCTCCCAAGGTCCATTGGGGATAACTTTGAGTTTGGCTTACATAGGAAGGATAGCTTTTTAGCCATGGTTTTTCAATAACTTGCATTCAGTCTAACCTCCTTCTAAATACAGACAGATTCAAATTAATAAATTATACTACCAGAATGTTTTGAATAACACCTCTCTTCTGAAGATTCTGAATTTTCATCTTATAATATTAGCAATAACTATGCCAATCTATGCCGGCCGCCCCGACGCTATATTGGAATAATTCAAGAACATATAAGGTAATACATATGTATGTTTTTTAAACAATTAACGTGATTTCATAGCTCTTTATTGTATGAAAAATATACAGACCATGTATTGATCATTAATTACTCAATACATGGTCTCAAATTAAAATCAATGGTTTTTCATTGCACTTGCTGTATAACTAATATACACCAACACTTGGAAACTATAACTTACCCTCATAAGGAGTAATTAGCCATTTTACACATCCATCTTCATGATCTCCAAATATTTTGTAACCATTTTCGATATCATTCAAGGGAGCCCGATGGGTAAGCATAAACCTAGTATCAATTTTTCCTTCCTTAATCCATTCCAGCATCTCCTCTAACCCTTCGCTCTTTTGAATACCCATTTTTAACTGGATATTTCTAAGAATCATATCTAAAAGTGGCATAAAAACAAGAGGCTCACCAAATACAGCAATAGTAGAAACGACACCACTCGGTCTGACAGAGGCAACCGACATGGCCATGGTTTCCTCCAGTCCAGGAGTTTCAAGGACAACATCAACCCCTAATCCACCAGTTTTCTCCTGAATAGCCTTAACAACATCATCCTTATTCGGGTTAAAAGCAAAATCTGCGATACCCTCATTAAGGGCCATTTCAACTCTATTTTGCAGTATGTCAACAGCGATGACCATCTTTGCTCCAAATGCCTTTTTAGCTAATAAGCAGGCACTTAACCCTACTGGTCCTACTCCGATAACCGCTAAAGTTTGGCCCTCTTTGAAATCTGCGTTTTTCAGGCCATACCAGGCAGTAGCAAACATATCAGGAATAAGTATGACATCTTCTTCAGTCAAACCTTCCGGAATCTTAATCAGAGCATTTTTATGATGGGCATAAGGAATCTTAACATATTCTGCATGACAGCCCTCAAGAGGTCCGCGACTGCCATAAACACCGCCATTTTTGCATGCAACAATGATACCCAGTTTACATGCCAAACATTTTCCGCAAGCAACACCAGGATTAAGGATGCATAAATCTCCCGGTTCAACATGAATTATTTTTGATCCAACCTCTACGACCTCCAAACAACATTCGTGCCCCATGGTCTTCGGATAGTGAACGTTTTCCAATTCCCCTCTGACGGTGTGAATATCACTAGTACAGATTGCACCCAAAGTCACTCTTCCGATGACATCATATGGATCAGTAATTTCGGGCCTTGGAACATCTTTGAGGCAATATTGATTGGGTCCTTCATAAACAAGAGCTTTCATTGTTTTAAGTTCCACCAGCCCATTCCACCTATCTCTTATTGCTGTTACGCCATATTTTTAGTTTCTCGGCTTCCTTAATGAGATCTTCACGGAAATCCGGATGGGCAATACCAATTAAAGCCTCTGCCCGCTGCCAAGTAAATAATCCCTTTAAATTTACAATACCATGTTCGGTTACTACATAATGTACTGCCGGACGGGTATCGGTCACTACTGCTCCATGGGCCAGCAGCGGTTTAATGCGCGAATGAACTTGTCCTTGCTTATCAGTAAAAGTTGAAGCCATACAAATAAAGCTTCGCCCGCCTTTTGAATGGTAAGCGGTTTCTACAAAGTCTAATTGTCCGCCTGAACCACTAATCATACGGGGTCCAACAGATTCCGAACAAACTTGACCGGTAAGATCAATCTCAAGGGAATTATTAATGGATACAACATTGTCATTTAGACTGGCAATCTTGCGATCATTGGTATAATCCGCTGTATAACCTGCCACTGCTGGGTTGTTATCAATAAAATCATAGAGCTTTTGAGTTCCTAAACCAAAGGTATAAACGATTCGGCCTGGGTCGAGCTGTTTTTTCCTGCCGGTAAGTACTCCAGCATCCACCATATCCACAAAAGCGTCACATAACATTTCTGTGTGAGCACCTAAATCTTTCAAATCAGACTTTGCAATTAATTGTCCTAAGGCACTGGGCATTGCACCAATACCTAGCTGCAGACAATCTCCATCTCTGATTTCTTTAATAACAAAATCCGCAATCCTCTTATCCACTTCCACCGGCTCTTCTGAAGCAACTTGAGACATCCCGCAGTGCCCAGCTTCAACGATATAATCCACTTCAGAAATATGAATGTAATGACCGTAACCGCCATGGGTTATGGGCATATCTTCATTAACCTCAACAATAATGATTTTGGCAACATCCATCGAAGCTCGATAATGAGAAATAGTAGGTCCAAGATTAAAGTTACCATGCATGTCCATAGGAGCTACTTGAAGCATGAGAATATCAACGGTCAAGTTCTCACGAATATAGCGTAAAATTTCTGAATATTTGAGGGGCATATAATAAACGCTGCCCGTTTGAGCCATATAACGGTCGACTGCAGAAAAGTGAGAACAATTCCAAGTAAAATGTTCACCATTAGGGTCAGCTTTAAACCAATCATAGATTCTTGAAGATACTCCACCGATAAGTTTAATGTCATAAAGTTCATGAGCACGTGCAGCCAAGGCCTTGTCTAGAACCGGCAAAACGTTTGCAGCATAGGAAGAACCGATCCAATCGCCATTTTTCACTACACTAACGGCCTTCTCAGGGGAAACAAGTTTACTTTGGTATTCCTTTAACCATTTAGACATTGCTATCTTCCTCCTCATCTTTTGACCTATCTCCGATGGTCTGCCCTACAATAACCTAAGCATAACCCCTATGTTTACAGCCCAACTGACCAATAATTAAGGGGACAATTGCTTAGTGTGTGAACGAGCAATTTGCCCCTTAATTTCATCTGACCTACTAGCCAGACAGAAGAACCGTCCCCCTGTCTAGAGTGTTTAGAGTAACTCGTAAACTCCGGCAGCTCCCATGCCGCCGCCAATACACATGGTTACCATACCATACTTCAGCTTCCTTTTCTTCATTTCTGATAATAGGGTTGCTGTAAGCTTAGCCCCGGTACATCCGAGAGGGTGACCAAAGGCAATAGCCCCACCATTAACATTTACTTTTGCAGGGTCTATGTCCAGCGTCTTTAAGATCGCCAGGGACTGAGATGCAAAAGCTTCATTAAGTTCAAAGAGATCAATTTGGTCAAGTGTTAAGCCAACTTGTTTTAGAACCTTAGGAATGGCTTTAATTGGACCAATACCCATAAGCTCCGGCTCAACACCAGCAACCGCAAAACCTCGCCATATAGCTAAGGGTTTGATGCCTAAAGATAATGTTTTTCGCTCTGACATCATCAGCGTCATTGCAGCACCATCACTGGTCTGAGACGAGTTCCCAGCCGTTACTGAGCCGCCAGCTTTGAATACAGGTCTTAATTTTGCCAAAAACTCCGCTGAAGTTTCTGGACGAATCCCTTCATCTTTACTAAACCACTTTTCCCCCGGTTTTCCCCAAGTCGGCAGAGAAACTGGTACTATCTCATCATCGAAGCGGCCGCTAGTTTGAGCTGCCCATGCTTTCTTGTGACTTGATGCCGCAAATTCGTCCTGCTGCTGACGGGTTACTTCATACTTTGTGGCTACATTCTCAGCAGTAATTCCCATGGATATATAACCTTCCGGCCGGTTGACAATCATATACGGATTTGGAGCCGGTTTTGCCCCGCCCATAGGGACCATGGACATACTCTCAATTCCGCCGCCGATCATGACATCCTCTTCACCCAGGCGAATTCTGTCCGCTGCCATAGAAATAGCCTGCAGGCCGGATGAGCAAAAGCGATTGACGGTTACCCCACATACATCAATTGGCAGACCGGCACGTAAGGCCATAATTTTGGCAACATTCATCCCTTGCTCCCCTTCAGGGAAGGAGCAGCCGATGACACAGTCTTCAATTTCCTTAGGATCAAGCGCAGGCACATTCTTAAGAATGTCCTGAATAACATAAGCACCTAAATCATCGGGTCTGACTTGTGCCAAGGCCCCTCTGCCGGACTTTCCGATAGCCGTTCGTTTGGCCTGTATAATATAGGCTTGCTGCATTCTTTTCTCCCCCCTAATTCCGTAACGGTTTGCCTTTAGCGAGCATGTGACGGATACGATCCTGAGTTTTGGGTTCGCCAAGCAAGCTCATAAAGACTTCACGTTCAAGATCTAAAAGATATTGTTCATCAACCGGTGTTCCAGCAGGGAGATTTCCACCGGTTATGGCATAAGCAAGTTTATTGGACAAATATTGATCATAATCTGATATAAAATTGCCTTGACGCATTCCATACATGGCCATTTCCAGAGTAGCGCGAACACCCGCACCGGCTGTTTTGTACTTTGTCGGCAGGTAAGGTCTGAAGTTACGCGCTAAATCAATGACCCGAGCCTTTGCATCCAAAATAATGTGATCAGGATTCATGCTGCAGCGGTCGGCGGCACGCAAGAAACCAAGCTGGCGAGCTTTTTCGGCACTTGTGGAAACTGCAGCCGTAGCAATTACTTCAAAACGTTTGGCAAACAGGAAGTCCGGAGCCACTTGAACCCCAGGAAGAATGCCATCCATTGCCCGTACGGCCATTTCCTTTGTTCCTCCCCCGGCAGGGATTAAGCCGACTCCTACTTCGACAAGACCCATGTAGAGCTCAGAGGATGCTTGAATAGCCGTTGTATGGAGACAGATTTCTGCCCCACCTCCAAGCGTCATGCCAAAAGGTGCTGCTACAACAGGTTTTTGGGAATATTTCAGTGCCATGGCGGCATTTTGCAAGTCACGTACGCCCTGATCCAGGACATCCCAATTGCCTTTTTCAGCCTCTTGACCCAGCAGGACAAGATTTGCCCCAACGCAGAAGTTCTTTCCTTGGTTACTGATGACCATTCCGATATAATTCTTCTCAACTTCTGCCAAAGATTCGTTAATCATGTTAACGACATCTTCATTAATGGCATTGTTTGTAGAATGGAACTCTAAGCAGGCAACCCCATCTCCAAGATCAATTAGGCTGGCGCTTGCATTGCCAATAATTTTCTTGCCTGCTTTATGAGCTTGCTTCAAGGAGAACGAATACGGGCTTACAGCTTTTTTCCGATACTCACCCTTATGGAAGTAAGCCTTTTCTCCAGTCTCAGTCTCTTGGTAGAAACTGGTCTGTCCTTTAGCAAGCAGTTCTTCCACGACTTGAGGCAGCTTACCGCCCTCTGCAACGATTCGATCCGCGGTCTCTTTAACACCAAGAGCATCCCATAATTCGAAAGGGCCCATCTCCCAATTGTAACCCCAACACATTGCTTCATCGATGCCGGTGATATCTTCGGCAATATCTTTAACAAGTTTTGCGGCATAAAGCAGGGTTGGTTTAAGGGTGTTCCAAGCAAATTCTGATCCGACATCATTCCCGCTGACTAAAGCCCGCAGCTTATTGGGGAGTCCTTTGGAAGCCTTTGCCATATCAAGAGAATCGAATTGGACCTTCTTTTGAGGTACATAGGTCATAGTTGCAGGATCGAGAACTTCGACCACTTTGCCTTTAGGTCCTTTAGACTTCTTATAGAAACCTTGTTTCACTTTATCACCCAACCAGCCGTTGGCCAGCATGGTATGAACAAATTCGGGCAATTGGAAGTCTTCTTTCTCAGCCGGTACTCCTTGGGCAACATTATTTGCTGTATGAATAAAGGTATCTAGACCAACCATATCGATGGTGCGGAATAGAGCGCTTTTAGGACGGCCCATGACCGGACCCGTTAAGGCATCCACCTCATCAATAGTTAAGCCCAAACGCAGCATTTCTTTAATCATGACCGGCGAACCAAATGAGCCGATCCGGTTTGCGATAAAGTTAGGAGTGTCCTTACACGTTACCACACCCTTGCCTAAGACCCTCTCTCCGAACTCCACCATAAAGGCGACCACTTCCGGGCTCGTATTAGGCCCTGGAATGATCTCTAAAAGTTTCATATAACGGGGAGGATTAAAGAAGTGAGTTCCCAGAAAATTACTTGTGAAACTTTCCGGCAAACCCTCGGTCATAGCTTTAAGAGAGATACCCGAGGTATTGGTAGTGACTATTGTTCCTGGGCGAACCTCTTCGGCAACTCTTTTGAAGAGATCAATTTTGATGTCAAGACGTTCAACGACCACTTCAATGACCCAATCAACGTCCTTTAAACGTCCTAAATCGTCACTAAAATTTCCAACCTCTATTCGATCAGCAAACTCTGGAACCAGTAATGGGGCCGGATTCATCTTTTTTAGATTTGCTTTATTTTGTTCTGCAATACTATTTCTAACTTTACGATCCTCTAATGTTAATCCCGCCGCTTCTTCTTTAGCGGACAATTTAGAAGGAACAATATCCAATAATAAACTTGGAATTCCTGCGTTCGCTAAGTGTGCTGCAATGGTACTTCCCATTACTCCGGATCCCAGGACCGCTACTTTATGAATCTGCATTTCCATCCTCCTCTCGTTTCTGTAGGGCAATAATTTGTTTTGTTCCTCTTGGCTTTCTTAATCGGAGTGCACCTTTAAACATAGTCAACATAGGTTCTACACCACTCATAAGTGTTTGAGGATTACTAGTCATTACCCAATCCGTTGTAGCATCATCTAATGCACCAAAGATTAATTGACGTGCTGCACGTAAATTGATCTTTGGAACTTCTTTACGCTCTATACCTTTCTGGACCACCTCCTCGATGAGGCTGAAATAGTCTAATAAAGGACCGTTTATCGCCAAACGTACTCTCTGATTAGGCTGTCTAAGTTCCAACCGAGTTACCATTGCCAACAATCGGTTTTTTTCCATGTAGGAAAAGTGGGTCCTAACAATCGTTCTCAAACTTGCTTCTGTTGTCTTACAATGGGATAGTTCGCGACGCATACAGCGGATAAAATCTCCAAGCCGTTCTTGAAGAAGCCGTATAAGAAGCTCTTCTTTACTCCTGAAGTATAGATAGATTGTACCATCAGCTACACCTGCCCGTTGGGCAACTTTGGATACCGGACATTGATGGTATCCGGATTCTGCGAATACTTCGGTTGCTGCATTAAGTATTCGTTCGAATTTGCCTTCAATTGATGCTTCTTGAAGTCTGTCATTATTCATAATCAAAAAATCCTTTTTTAGATTTCCTGCCCCATTCACCCTTAACGTATTTTTCAACAATTAAAGGAGAGGGCTTGTCCTTGGGATCCCCGGTTTCTTGATACCGTTCCATGTCAATAATGTAGGTTAAATCATTTCCGGTAAAATCCATTAAATGAAAGGGTCCTATAGGATGTCCCAAGGCATTGGTTAAAGCCAAATCAATCTCTTGCGGGTCAGCAACTCCCATATCAGCCAGATACAAGGCTTCTCGATAAAGGGCAGACAAGAACCTGTTGACAACAAAACCATAAATTTCTTTCTTCAGCCAAACCCCTTTTTTACCCATTTTTTCACAGAGATCCACTGTTATTTTGGCAGTTTCCTCGGAAGTATGGGGACCCTGTACGACTTCAACAATTTTCATCATTAAAGCCGGATTAAAGAAATGCATATTACACACTTTATCAGGCCGGGTTGTTGCATCCGCAATCTTTGAACTTACAATAAAGGAACTGTTCGTTGAAAAAATGGCATGAGGGGGGGCTATTTTATCCAATTTGGCAAAGAGCTCTCGTTTGATGCCAATTTTTTCCAATACAGATTCTATGACAAAATCTGCATCCTTAGCCGCTTCCTCAAGATTTAAGGTGAAATTTATCTTGCTCATGGCCAGACCCACCTGCTCTTGAGTCCATTTTCCTTTTCGAACTTGCTGCGGAAAATAGGAACGGGCAAATTCCTCAGCTTTTTGAAGCATCTCTAAACTAATATCAGCACAACTCACCTGGTAGCCGGCCAAGGCTGCACAATAGGCAATCTGATGACCCATACTGCCTGCCCCAATGACACAAATTTTCTTAATGTCTTCTACTTTCATTTAGAAACGCCTTAACGTCGGCATTATTCTTTAATCCCAGCCAAGTATTTGGCTAGATTCTTTTTCGCTTTCATGTCATATTGCCCAGTAATTGCAATACGTTCCATAATCGGCGAACCTCCTCCGTGCACCCCTGCCACCTGTACTACTCCGGCATGAGATGAACACAACAAATCGCTGATCATCCGGAAACAACGCTGTTGGGCTTCAGCGGAAATTCCATCTTTGCGCATAATGTATTTGTCCATGAGAGCAGAGATTTCCGCATTTGAAAATTCCTTTTCTGAAGGAATAGTTGCCGGCAGTCCGCCTGAAATTTCTGCTAAAATTTCATGTTCCCGGTAAACATTGATCCCTGCATGATAGCGGCCGACATTGGTATAGACAATATCCGGGATTTGAGTTCCCGAAGGAGCTTTCGTAGATTTAACAGATGCAGCAATTCCTGATGCATATACCAATTCAGCTATGGTTACCATTTCCGCCAGCTCTTCCCTGACCTGACTAGACTTTTCAATGCCATTGTACTCTGCAACCAAGGCTGTCGCTCCCATAAGAACATCCGTTGTTGCAGGCTTGCAACCGGTGTAGCTATGGCGATGATAGGTTGCAAATAATGAAGCCAGCTGGCCGGCATATTTGTACTCTCCGCACATAAAGACCCTTTCCCAAGGAATAAGAACATCATCAAAAACAGTCAGGGAATCTGCAGAACCGTAATTATTGAAAGGAGCCAGCAGTTCTTCTCTGGGTCTGGGATTGGAGACTCGAACTACCTGAGAGACACCAGGTGCATCTGCTTGAATGGCAAAAGCCACAGCCCAATCTGCGTCTTTCTCAGTCATCATTCGTGTTGGCACTACAATTATTTCATCCGCATAAGGAGCAATAGTGTTATGGGCCTTACAACCGCGTACAATAATGCCTTCCTCAGTCTTTTTCACAACTCTCAGATAAAGATCGGGGTCTGTTTGTTGGTGAGGACGAAGGGAACGATCACCCTTAACGTCGGTTTGAGCACAATTAGCAACAAGGTCTTCTTCTTGATACTTTTTTAAATAAGCCAGAAAATGTTCATTATATTGAGTGCCCATTTCCAGATCAATATTTTTGGTAACCACGGATAAAGCATTAAGTGCATCTACACCCATACATCGCTGGATACATCCTCCAACACGCTGACAATAAAAACGGGTCATCTCCTGCTTTTTCAGCAGGTCTTCAGGGGATTGGTGGATATGACAGTAACGATTAATCTTTTCTCCGGTAAGGTGTGATTTTGCTGTCAGCAAATCTTCATTTGCTGGATCTGCAGCCCAGTTAAATGTCTCCGAAATGGTATTAACCCCATATTTTAGACGCGGATCATCTCTAGCTATAACTTCTCCATTCAAATAGATATTGGGACGCATGGTTTTCAGTTTGGCAATATACTCTTCTGCAGTTCTCAAATTACTCCCCCCTAAGTATTAATAAACACTATTTTCCTTGAAACTTTGCCGGACGCTTTTCCAGGAAAGCTCTCATGCCTTCTTTTTGGTCCTCAGTTGCAAAGAGCAAACTAAAGCATTTATGCTCATATTGAAGCCCTGCTTCCAAGTCCATCCTGAGTCCCTCATTGACTGCTGACTTAGCCAGCTGTAAGGCTATGGCACCGCGGGATGCAAAACGTTTCGCCATCATTCTTGCTTCAGCAAACAGCTCCTCCGCGGGAACCACTTTATTGACAAGACCAACACTTAATGCCTCGTCAGCTTTAATAAAATCGCCGCTGAAAATTAATTCCTTCGCCTTTCCTGCACCAATCAGCCGGGGCAAACGCTGAGTTCCGCCGGCTCCAGGCAAAATTCCCAATTTAATTTCTGGTAAACCAAATTGAGCGTTGTCCGCCGCAATACGCACATCAGCAACTAGAGTGAGCTCGCACCCGCCACCCAAAGCATAGCCTGCGATTGCAGCAATAACGGGTTTAGGCATAGTTTCAAGAATTTGAAAGGCCCTATACGAAGCATTGTCTCCAGTAGCAACATCCACTGCCGTCGATGATGCCATCTGGCTGATATCCGCTCCTGCTGCAAAAACTTTATTTCCACCGGTAATAATGACTGCTCTAACGGAATTGTCGGCACTTAAGGCCGCTGCCGCTTCACCTAATTCCTTAAACACTTGATCATTTAGGGCATTTAAAACTTCTGGGCGGTTTAATGTTATCGTTGCAATTCCTTCTTCGATTTCCACAATGATTGTTTGGAAAGTCATTTGTCCTACCTCCTCGTTGATCAAATTTATAACAGAGTACACTCCATAATTTGAGATCTTCAGGAATCTTCACAATCGTATATTTGCAATAACTATGCCACAATAAGAAAAGGCAGCCAGTACCAAGCCTTTATGCCCAGGCCGGTTATCAATCCCGAACTTATGATTCCAATCTAAGGCAGAGCCTTCGTCATTAGAGCACTTAAGCAAGGAGGGTGAACGAACCACCGTTATGAAGGACAAATAAAAACCCTCAATTGACTAAAAACAGAGTCAACCGAGGGTTTTTATTTGTATACTATTAATACAATAGATGCTGTGTTTACTGTTATTAAGTATATAAAGTACACACCATCAATTTGGGGATTCTTCAATGCCATACCGGCGTAATTTATCATAAAAAGCTCGTCTGGAAATCCCCAAGGCGGTCATGGCTTTTGTACGATTATTATTATAAGCAGCCAAAGCCGACACAATCAATTCTTTTTCTACCCTGCTTACAACTTCTTTTACATCAAACGGCCTTTCTTTTCTGCTTGAAAGCTCATCATTATGAGGTATTAAGTGAGTTGGCAAGTGATGAAGTTCGATGCTCGAACCACTGCATACAATACTAGCATGTTCAAGGGCATTTTGTAATTCTCGAATATTACCGGGCCAATGATACTCCTGAAAATGACGAACGACTTGGGGGGATAAGGTCAGCTCATGACCAACTTCTCGGGAAAATTGATCAAGAAAGGTTTTAGACAAGGCCATGAGGTCATCTTTCCGTTCCCGTAAGGGAGTTAGTTTAAGAGGCACAATATTTAAGCGATAGTACAAATCCCGTCGAAAGGTACCTTCTTCAATCATTCTATCCAGATCTCTGTTCGTTGCTGCAATAACTCGAATATTTACTTTGACTGTCTTGGTACCTCCTACTCTTTCAAACTCCTTTTCTTGCAGAACTCTGAGCAATTTTGCCTGCATGGTAAGGCTCATATCTCCAATCTCATCTAAGAAAATCGTACCGCAATGGGCTAATTCAAACTTACCAAGTTTTCCTCCTTTTTTGGCTCCTGTAAAGGCGCCTTCCTCATAACCAAAAAGCTCACTTTCAATTAAGTCTTCAGGTATAGCGGCACAGTTTACTTTAATGAGAGGCTTGTCCTTACGTCTGCTGCTATTATGCACTGCCCTTGCCAGAACCTCTTTGCCTACTCCGCTTTCTCCAAGGATTAAGACTGTGCTTTCTGTTCGTGCTACTTTAGCCGCTAGCACCAGGGTTTCCCGTAAGCGGCTGTTTTGTCCTACATATTCCTTAAAGGAAAGGGGCAAGTGCTCCCATTGTTCCAGTTGCTCTTTTAAATAATCTGCAACTCCCTTTGTCCTCTGCAACTCTTGATTTAATTCAACAACATCTGTAATATTTTTAAAGATTGATACTGCTCCAATAACTTCTTTGCCATTAAATAATGGAAATGAGTTTCCCACTACATGAATATTTAATGATTTTACATAATCTTGACCTTGACTCGGTTCCCCTGTGCCTAAAACTTCAATTATTTTCATTGATGTTGTTTCAAGGGTATCCAGCCTGCGACCGAGTACTTTGGACACGGGTACTCCCAAAATTCTTGCATAGGCTTGGTTAGCATAAACAATCGTTGTTTCCGAATCAATTACAAGGACCACATCATTAATGTTTTTCAGGATTTCGAATAAGAGTTCACGATCCCAGTGCGGAATGATGCTGCTTGTTATGGCATGGGCCTCTAGACTCATTTCCATCCCCCATTTACTATTGTATCCTAAGTAAACATTATATAAGAAAATCATCTTTTAGAAAAGTATATATTTCGACCTTTGACAATTTTCAGTTTTTTGATGTAAATATCTATATGTCCTGCCTATTAAAATTGAAGTAAACAACAAAAAGAGTGTGCTTTATCTAAAATCACACTCTTTTTGTACTTATTCATGTCGTATAATCTGGCATACATACTTTGTTCAATCCGTCAAGTTCTCCACAATGGTTGATATGCCCTGACCTCCGCCAATACACATTGTTGCTAAACCATATTTCTTTCCGGTACGTCTCAACTCATTGATTAATTTTATCAAAATTATTGCCCCGGTTGCTCCCAAGGGATGACCCAAAGCAATGGCTCCACCATTGACATTTGTCTTTGCCGGATCTAGTCCAAGTTCTTGCATCACTGCTAAGGACTGGGCCGCAAAGGCCTCATTCAGCTCGATTAAATCAATCTGCTCCAGCCTGAGTCCTGACATTTTAAAAGCTGCCTGGGTAGCCGGCACAGGTCCAATGCCCATATATTGAGGCGGGACTCCTTTAGCCCCCATCCCAATGACCCGTACTAGTGGTCTTAAACCATATTCTTTAGCCTTCTCCGAGGTAGTTATCATCAAAACGGCTGCCCCATCATTACGGCCGCTGGAATTACCTGCCGTTACGGTTCCATTCTCCTTGAAAACCGGCAGCAATTTACTAAGCTGAGGCAAGCTGGTTTCCCTTGGATGTTCATCCCTTTCAAAGACTGCAACACCCTTTTTCTCTTTTATTTCAAAGGGTACGATTTCCTCTTTGAACAGACCCTGTTCTATGGCACGCAAAGCTCGTTCTTGACTGGACAATGCAAATTCATCCTGCTCTTGTCGGCTAATATTATATTTCTCGGCTAAATTCTCTGCCGTTAACCCCATGGTTAAATACCCATAACGATCCTGAGGCTGGCAGCGCGGTTGACTTTCAGTATTAGAATCGAGAATTTCAGCATTACCCATTCGATAGCCATAGCGAGCATTCCTCAGATAATAGGGTGCCGTACTCATACTTTCAGCACCGCCGGCCATGACCACTTCCGCCGTACCCGCCCATATGGCCTGGACGGCATTATTAACTGCTGTCAGAGCTGACCCGCACTGGCGATGGACGGTATAGGCAGGTATTTTTTCAGGCATATTCGCCCTCAATAGTGCCAAACGAGCCAAATTAGGGTTGTCACTGCTTTGCTTGGTATGCCCAAAGATAACTTCATCCACAGACTGGTCTGGAATTCCGCTGCGGTTAAGTACTTCACGGATCACGCGGGCAGCCAAATAATCCACTTCGACGCTTTTCAAAGATCCGCCCACCTTGCCAATGGCTGTACGCACCCCCGCTACGATGACTGCCTCATGCATCATTTAGTCCTCCTTTGCTTACTGAGCAAATTCTTTTTTCAGCTGTGCAGCAATAATATTGCGCTGGATCTCGGAAGTACCTTCATAGATACGAGCAATCCGGGCATCACGATAAAATCGTTCAACCTCGCACTCCCGCATATATCCCATGCCGCCATGAATTTGAACAGCCAAATCAGCTACTCGGCCAAAGACCTCCGAGCCAAAGGCTTTTACAATTGCTGCTTCTTTAATAATTTTTTCCCCTCGATCAATCTTTCGGGCAACATCATAGGTCAAACTCCGCAAAGCTTCAATTTCTATAGCCATATTTGCTAAATAATGCTGTATGATTTGATTCTCAAAAATGGGTTTGCCAAACTGCACGCGCTGTAAAGCGTATTTTATGCTGACCTCTAATAATCTTTGACTGGAACCCAGATTCCTCGCCGCTAAACCAGCACGCCCATTAGCTAAAATCTTGAGGGCATTGACATATCCCTGCCCCAATTCCCCCAAAACGTTTTCCAATGGAACTTCGCAGTCCTCAAAAATCAGTTCCGCCGTTCGAGACCCATGTAAACCCATCTTCTTCTCGAATTTACCCACTGCAAATCCTTTAAAGCTGCGTTCGACAATAAAAGAAGTGATTCCTTTGCTTCCTTTACTTTTATCAGTTACCGCCATAACTGTAAAAACTCCTGCAACATCACTATTAGTAATAAATTGCTTCGTCCCGTTTAAAACATAACGATCCCCTTTTAGCACAGCGGAGGTTTTCAAGTTTCCGGGATCCGATCCTGCAGACGCTTCTGTAAGGGCGAAGGCTCCAATTATTTCTCCTGTTGACATTTTAGGCAGATAGCGCAGCTTCTGTTCCTGATTGCCGCACTCCACTATACCAACACTGCCGATTCCGTTATGGCAGCCAATAATTGAAGAAAAACCATTGGGCCCTCGCCCTAGTTCTTCATAAATCATAGCCTTGCCAACCATCCCTGCCCCTAAGCCTCCATACTCTTGAGGCATACTCAGGCCAAACAAACCAATCTCCGCCGCTTTGTCCAGCAAAGTGCGGGGGACTTTATCCTCTTCTTCAATCTGCTCAGCTAAAGGTTCAACCTCTTTTTTCACAAAATTACGCACGGTTTGTCGGATAATGTTCAGCTCTTCTTCTGTGATTTTCATGGCAGCTCCTCCTTTACTATCCATTTTTCAAAATGCTCTTGTTAGTGTTCGGGATACTCATAAAAACCCTTGCCGGTTTTGCGCCCCCATTCGTTTTTGATAAATTTCTCAACGATCACTGGGGAAGGACGATATATTGGGTCACCGGATTCTTGATAACGCTCCATAGCTACGAAATAAGTCAGATCAATTCCCGTTAGATCCATCAGGCGAAATGGCCCCATGGGGTACCCTAAAGCTAAGGTAACCGCTTTATCAATATCTTCATGTCCCGCTATTCCCATGTCGAGCAGATAAATGGCTTCATTTTTGATCGCTGCCAGCATGCGATTGACCAAAAATCCATAGATCTCATGCTGCAATAATACCGGCGTTTTTCCCATGCGAAGGCTGACATCCATTAATGTTTTTGTGGTCTTTTCCGAGGTATGAGTCCCTTTTACCACTTCCACCAGTTTCATAACCAGCGCCGGATTAAAAAAATGCATGTTGCAGACTTTTTCAGTCCGGCTAGTGACATCAGCAATCTTTGAGCTGACAATATAAGAACTGTTAGTAGCCAGGATTGTATGAGGGAGACAAATGCTGTCTAACTGTTTAAATAATGAACGCTTAAGTTCTAATTTTTCGATAACAGCCTCAATCACTAAATCAGCGTTTTCGGCAGCCTCTCTTAAATCAGAAGAGAACATGACATTAGCTCGAGCTGCGTCCGCAGCATCTTGTGTCAACTTTCCTTTAGCAACTTTTTCCGGAAGATAAGTTGTCACAAATTGTTCTGCCTTTTGGAGAACTTCTCTATTGACGTCCGTACAGCGCACTTTGTACCCTGCTAATGCTGCACTCAGAGCTATTTGGTGCCCCATGTTCCCTGCACCGACGACACAAATATTTTTGATTTCTTCTGCTCCCATATTCATTCCTCCCAACAAGCTGTGAATTACTTTTAAGCTGAATGCTGCTTTCTTTAACAACTACGCAATATTAATGCCATTTATTGAAGATTCAGTCGTAAGTGTAGTACCCCTTTTTTGTCTTTTTACCCCATTCTCCCTTAACGTATTTCTCAACAACCAGCGGGGAAGGCTTATCTTTAGGATCACGACTGGTCTGATAGCGTTCCATAGCCGAGTAATATGCAAGATCAATACCGGTTAAGTCCATTAGCCGGAAGGGGCCCATAGGGTGGCCCAGGGCATTCGTCACTGCAATATCAATTTCTTGGGGAGTGGCAATTCCCATGTCGGCAAGAAACAAAGCCTCTTGAGCCAAGGCTGATAGAATCCGATTAACCAAGAAACCATAGATTTCTTTTTTAAGCAGTACAGCAATCTTTCCTAATTTAGCACACAAATCCATTGTCACTTGAGCAGTTTCCTCTGAAGTATGAGGGCCTTGCACAACTTCAACTAATTTCATAACCAAAGCCGGATTAAAAAAGTGCATGTTGCAGATCTTCGCAGGCCTCTTTGTCGCATCGGCGATTTGTGAACTGACAATATAAGAGCTGTTGGTTGCTAAAATTGCCTGGGGAGGAGCGATTCTATCCAGGTCTGCAAAGAGTTTTCGTTTTATTTCCATTTTCTCTACAGCAGCCTCAATGACATAATCCGCCTCTCCGGCAGCCTCCTCTAAGCTTGGAATAAATTGGAGATTTGTTAAAGCACCATCGGCCATTTCTTGGGTCAGCTTTCCTTTAGCAACCCGTTCAGGCAAATATGATTTTGCAAAGGCTTCCGCTTTATCTAACATCTCCTGGCTAATATCCGTACAAGTCACTTTATAACCGGCCAAAGCACAGCACAGGGCTATTTGATGACCCATGTTGCCGGCACCTATAACACAAATGTTTTTAACATCTTCGATATTCATTGTTTTCCCTCCTATTCTCATCACTTTAATAATTAAAAGCCTCTTCAGGAATTTCCATAGCAGAGGTATCATAATCCTTAATGATCTCAGCAGTGGCTATTACATCAGGTACAATGTTTCTCAAATAAAACTGAGCAGAGCTGATTTTTCCTTTATAGAAATCAACCTCTCCTGCACCAGCTACCAGTTTCTCTTGGGCAACAAAGGCTTGCTGCATTAACAAATAACCACAATATAGTTCCGCGGTAACCCTTAAAAGTCTTGTGCTGTACAAGGGGACCAGGTGGATATTTTCCTGCATATAGCCAAACACTGTTTTAGTGAGTTCGGAATAAGCCTTTAATGCTCGGCTTAACATTGCCATATCCCGCTGGAATTCTGGGCTCTCAGATTTTTCCTTCACAAAAACAGCAATATCCTGCAGCCACTCATTAAAAACAGTGCCTTTATCCAAGGCCCATTTACGGAAAACTAAATCCAGAGACTGAATGAAGTTAGTGCCTTCCCAAATCGAATAAATCTTCACATCTCTGGCCTGACGAGCAATTGGGTATTCCTCTGTATACCCATATCCGCCGTGGATCTGGATGGCTTCCGTAATCATCAGCCAGGCTTGGTCTGAACAATATGCTTTAATTAGAGGCGTGATCAACTCAATATAACGTTTTGCCTGGCGAACGTCCTCCGGATCATCCCCAAAGGCTATTAAATCCAAGTAGTAATAGCCTTTAAAAATGATTGCTCTCATTGCTTCCAGAGTAGCCTTTTGGCTGAGCAGCATCCGGCGAATATCCTCGTGCTGAATAAGAGGAACCCTATTTCCCCTGGGATCTTCAATCGGACGTCCTTGAATGCGTTCTTTGGCATAGGCGGCGGCATTATAATAGGCTACCGTCGCAACCGCTAGGGCACAGTGCCCGGTGTCTACCCTAGACCCGTTAATCATCTTAAACATTTGGGCTATACCTTCTCCTTGCCCTTTTTCATTTAAAGGCGCACCCAGAAGGAAGCCCCGGCAATTCCCCTCTTCGCCAAAATTCAGGACAGCTGTGGCAGACCCTTTAAGCCCCATTTTATGCTCAATTCCTACTGTGACAACATCATTGGCTTCCCCTAAGCTTCCATCCTCATTAACCCATATCTTAGGTACTAAGAAGAGTGACAACCCTTTTGTTCCCGGAACTGCTCCATCGATTCTGGCTAAAACCAAATGAATAATATTTTCTGTCAGATCATGATCACCGCAGGTTATAAAGCATTTTGTGCCTTTAATTTTAAAAATCTTGGAATCTTCTGTTGGATATGCTTTGCTCAGCATATCTCCTACATCAGAGCCGCCCCCAGGCTCAGTGATGCACATGGTCCCTCCCCAAGTCGTCTGAAACAAATTAGGGGTGAAAAAGTCGATTTGTTCCTGGGTTCCAAACTGCTTAATAATGGTTGCTACTCCGCCCGGCAGGCCCAAGTAGGCAACAAAAGCCGGATTTGCGGCAATCATATACTCATGAACTGCTCCGTATAATAACCCCGGCATTGCACTTTCATTATCTTTATCCTTGTTGGTAGCACCCCAGCCGTTCTCAGCAACATATTGAAAAGCATGATGAAAAGAGGGGGGAACCGTCACTTTACCCTCTTTAAAGACTGCTTTAATGGTATCCCCATCGTCATTGGTGGGAGCCACTACATCCTTACAAACTTTTAAGGCTTGATCAAGAATACCGTCAACATCTTCCAGGCTGAACATATCCCGATAACGTTTTAAGCCCAGAATCTTAGTTCCATCCAGCCATTCTTTGATGATAAACTTATGATCTTGCGTACTGTAGCGAAAGTTACTGGCCAACACAAACACTTCCTTTTCTTTTGTCTAAATCTTGGTCTGTACTCATCTAACCACTAGGAAAATCTATCTTCCTTGAAAATTTGGTTTGCGTTTTTCAAGAAAGGCTTGCATACCCTCTTTTTGGTCTTCAGTGGCAAATAACAAGGCAAAACATTTGTGTTCATACTGTAAGCCCGTTTCCAAATCTACCTGAAGCCCCTCATTAATGCAGGATTTAGCTAATTGCAGAGCAATAGCACCTTTAGAAATAAACTTTTTGGCCATCTTTTTAGCTTCTGCCATTAATTGATCCGCAGATACCACTTTATTCACAAGCCCAATCCTCAGGGCTTCCTCCGCATTAATGATATCTCCGCTGAAGATTAATTCTTTGGCCTTACCGGCTCCAATCAGACGCGGCAAACGTTGAGTCCCTCCGCCGCCAGGCAGGATCCCCAATTTGATTTCCGGCAAGCCGAATTGAGCATTATCCGCTGCAATACGCACATCTGTGGTTAAGCTTAGTTCACAGCCACCGCCTAGGGCATAACCAGCAATAGCCGAAATGACGGGTTTCTGCAGATTTTCTATTAAATTAAAAGCTATCCTTGAAGGTCTGATACTCTTCACTACCTCGACTGCATTTAAAGAGGCCATCTGCTTAATATCCGCCCCTGCAGCAAAAACCTTTTCGCCGCCGGTGAGAATTACCCCGCGCACCCCTTCATCTTCTCCCAAATTCTTTGCGGCAGCGGCTAATTCGTTAAAAACCTGGCTGTTTAAGGCATTCAGCACTTCCGGGCGATTAAGGGTGATCGTTGCAATTCCTTCTTCAATTTCCACCCTGATGGTTTCATAGGTCACTTTTTATTACCTCCTTTATTATGAAAGCTTGGCCTATCTCCGGACTCCTCTTCAATTATTGGTTTAATATAGTAATCCTTATTTCAATAATCATGCCAACTTGCTTTAAATTCCGAATTAATCACTCTGCCCAAACCACTAACCCCTTATAATAAGCGTCATAAAGTAATGCCAAGCAAAAATAATATGGTAATAATCATTGCCTATTGGCTTACTTTTACGAAACTATGTGTTATTGGCAACACTAGTGTATAAAAATTGAACTACTTATCTTAATAAATTTAATTGATGGGCTTCCCTAATCAATTCATCTCGGAAATCAGGATGGGCAATACTGATTAATCGTTCTGCACGCTGGAAAATCGGAGTCCCTTTAAGATTCACGATTCCATACTCTGTTGCAACATATTGAACCGTTGAACGTGTATCCGTTACCACCGCTCCTACTGATAAAAGTGGATTGATGCGGGAATGAATTGTTCCTTTCGAGTCTGTATAAGTTGAAGACAAACATATAAAGCTTCTTCCGCCTTTGGAATGATAAGCGATATCGACAAAATCCAATTGCCCCCCTGCTCCGCTGATCTGACGTATCCCTTTAGACTCGGAACATACTTGCCCGGTAAGGTCAATTTCTATGGCATTATTAATTGATACCATATTATAATTTCGACAAGCTATCACGCGGTCATTGACATAGTCTACAGGATAACCTGCACACATAGGATTGTTGTCCAAAAAGTCATATAGTTTTTGGGAACCTGCCGCAAAGGTATAGGTCATCCGTCCTTGGTCAATCTGTTTTTTGTTGCCTGTAACCACACCGGCTTCTGCCATATCAACCATACTGTCACATAACATCTCGGAATGAATCCCTAAATCCTTTAAATCAGACTGAGCAATCATTTGACCCAAAGCATTTGGCATTGCCCCAATGCCAATTTGCAGGCAATCCCCATCTCTTAGCTCCTGGAGAACATATTCTGCAATTTTGCGGTCTACCTCCTCAGGTTCTTCATTAGGGATTTGAGGCATTCCAGTGTGACCACCTTCGACAATATAAGTGACTTCAGACACATGAAGATTATTTCCATACCCTCCTTGTGAATAAGGCAAATCCTCATTAACCTCTACAATGATAACTTCGGCAACATCAGCAGCTGCACGAAGATGCGAAATAGTAGGGCCCAAATTGAAAAAGCCATGCTTATCCATCGGTCTTGCCTGAACCATCATAACTCGGCAATTCTTATTATCCCGGCAGTAACGAGGTGCTTCCGAATACTTTAACGGGGTATAGAAAACCTTCCTTGTCTTCGCATACATTCTGTCAATACCTGTCATGTGCGTTGAATTCCAAGTACTGTGTTTTCCCGTAGGATCAGCATAATGAATGGCATGGGGACGAGTAGATATTCCGTTGACAATAACGATATCCTCAAGCTCAGGTATGCGTTTAGCAAAGGCTTCATCAAGAACCGGCAAGGTATTCGCTGCAAAGGTATACTCTATCCAGTCCCCATTCCTAACGGCTCTCACAGCTTTCGCAGGGGAAACAAGCTTACTTTGGTATTCCTTGACCCAATTTGACATCAACTTTTTCCTCCTTATTTAAATATTCACATTGTTCTTATTTGCAATAATAATGCCAAATTTAAAATAATTAAAAACCCTCTCCTGACTTCTTTTTTAAGCCAAAAGAGGATCTATATTTTATAGTTAGTGTTCATCTTTTGTACATTACACCAGCAACAGTAAGATCGAAGTACAT
The DNA here is from genome assembly GCF_000235605.1 of Desulfosporosinus orientis DSM 765. Classification (GTDB taxonomy): domain Bacteria; phylum Bacillota; class Desulfitobacteriia; order Desulfitobacteriales; family Desulfitobacteriaceae; genus Desulfosporosinus; species Desulfosporosinus orientis. The sequence continues at coordinate 849,166 of NC_016584.1, read as the reverse complement.
TTTTCATACACTTAAAGTATTATTCGTCAATACCATACCTTCGTAATTTATCATAAAAAGCTCCCCTGGATATTCCTAACGCTTTCATAGCCTGAGTGCGGTTTTCATAGGTTGCCAGGGCAGATAAGATAAGCTCTTTTTCTACTCTTCCTAATATTTCTTTAATATCGTGAGGTTTATCTGAGTTGCATTTATTGTCTTCATGAATTGTTATCATATGGGCCGGCAAATGATGGACTTCGATGACGTCATTGCTGCAGACAATACTGGCATGTTCTAGGACATTCTGCAATTCTCGAATGTTGCCGGGCCAGTCATAAGACTGAAACAACTTTATGACTTGGGGAGACAAGGAAAACTCATGACCAGCTGCCCCTGAAAACTGATCTAAGAAGGTTTTTGCAAGGACCAGTAAGTCGTCTTTCCGTTCACGCAGCGGACTCAGGTAGAGAGGGACGATATTTAAACGATAGTATAAATCTTTGCGAAAGGTACCATTCTCGATCATGCTTTTCAAATCACGGTTCGTTGCAGTTATTACTCGAGGATTAACCTTGATGGTCTTTGTCCCGCCTACTCTTTCAAACTCTTTTTCTTGCAATACTCTTAACAGCTTAGCTTGCATCGTTAAACTCATATCGCCAATTTCGTCCAAAAATATGGTTCCTTCATGAGCAAGCTCAAATTTGCCAAGTTTTCCTCCTCGTTTAGCTCCTGTAAATGCACCATCTTCATAGCCAAATAGTTCACTTTCAATCAAATTTTCAGGAATTGCAGCACAATTAACCTTAATTAAAGGCATATTTTTACGCCTGCTGGCATTATGAACAGCCCTGGCTAAGACGCCTTTGCCAACACCGCTTTCACCAAGAATTAATACAGTACTATCGGTAAGTGCAACTTTAGCGGCTAAGATTAAGGTTTCTCTTAAACGACTATTCTGCCCTACATATTCTTTGAAAGAAAGGGGCAGCTGCTCCCTCTGTTCCAATTGTTCCTTAAAGTAGTTTGCGACACCCTTGGTTAATTGCAGTTCACGATTTAATTGAACGACTTCTGTAATATTCTTAAATATCGAAACAGCACCAATGATGTTTTTGCCGTCATACAAAGGGAATGAACTTCCAACCACATCAATGCCCAAAGAATCTAAGTAATCTCTGCCGTTATTACTGACTCTGCCTGTTCGCAATGCGGTTATTGTCTTGGAATTAGGCTCAATTTTATCCAACCTTCGGCCTAACACTCTTTCTACAGGTACCCCTAAAATCCTGGCATAGGCCTCATTAGCATAAACAACGGTTGTATCTGAATCAATAACAAGCACTACATCATGAATATTATTTAGGATTTCAAATAAGAGTTTACGATCCCAACGTGGAATAACGCTGCTGGTAACGGCATGGACTCCTACGCTCATCTTCATCCCTCACTATCTTGATATCCTTAAATACGATTATATATAAATATCATTCATTCGAAAAGTTATTCTTTTTAATTTTTCAAATTTTCTTATTTTAACAAATATAAAAGGTGCTTCCTCGATAGAAGCACCTTCGGTCAATAATACAACTCAAAGACACATGGGACTTATTCTACAGTCCAATCGGCTAATTCAAAACCTTCAACTGCTTTATACCGATCGAATAGGTAATTCCGAAAACGAATGTATTCTTGATAATCGCATTGTATTCCTTCCTTAGCCAACTGTTCAGAAATCATTCCCAAATCCGGCGGACACCCCCAAAGAAAGAGAGCTTTTTTGATATTGGGATTGTTCCTATTATTATGACAAGCGCACTTGCCAAATAATACGGATCTGTCAAAACCGGGTGAAGCCAGCTGTTGCTTACCGCTAACCAACTCGACATTAGGAAAGGGCTGCCCTCTGTAAGCGGAACCCAATAGGATCAGCATAGGATTAAATTGTACTGAACACCCCGTGCACAAGCTATTATCGTACTTTCGAATAGCAATTCCTGTAATACCACGTTTTTTGAATCCCACTGGACCGGTGTCGTCCTCCGTCCAGCCCCAATCATAAATAGTATATTCTTGTTGTTCTAATACCTTTTCCCCTCTAACCTCATAATCTGCCAACTCCAAGCTGTAACCATGACGTTTGGCATAGTATTTAAGATGTTCGACCTCCTTAGCAGAATAACCAAGAATAGCCGCACCTACTAAATCACAGGCAAAGGGATCACGAGAGGCAATAATCAAGTCCTTTCTATAGGCTTTTCCAGTTGGACCCGGACCTTTTTCTAAAGTATAGAGTCCATCAATGATCGTTAAGGCCACCGGCAACTTTTCAATAATTCGTGGGAAAGTAAAAGGAAGATCCTGATCACCCAAGCCGTGGCATGCTTGTTTCGATTTTTTATTGAGGCATCCTTTAAGGTTTTTAATACCTAAAGAAACTTTAGCTTGACTATGAGTCTTTAAAACCGGCACATTGATAATCTTATCTGCTTCAAGAGCATGATGAGCAATATCTAGTTTAAAGCCGTCCTCATACTCAACCGCAACAAATTTTTCTGTATTAAAGTCCACCAGCTTGACTCCATAGCGCTCTTGCAAAGTTTTGTAGCCCAAGGCTTCATATACAGCTGTTCCCTTAGCTTTAACATTAGGAAGTGCTCCTTCGCCAATAGTTAAATCCTTAAAACCATTTTCAGCTAAAATGCGAACTAAAGCATTTATTACGACACTGGTTGTTACAACACCATAAGGAGGGAACGGTAACTTGAAATCCCAGCTGACAATATTCGGTTTTATTAAGATTCTATCATTAACTTTTAATCCTGATAATCCGTCGCAAAGTTTCAAGCTTTCCTGAACCGCTTCGTACACATCAGCAACTTTTATAAGAGAAACAGGGGCTTTTACCATTGTCACTCCTCATTTCTATCTTATTACTATGGCCACAATAGCAAGGTCCCCCGACCTTCTAAAGGCCAGGGGATTAAAAAGCTCCATGTTACTTAAACCCTTTCAAAAACAGTGGAAATTCCTTGCCCACCACCAATACAGGCTGTGATTAAGCCAAATTGAACATCTCTGCGATTCATCTCGTATACCAATTTTGTCGTCAGAATGGCACCTGTCGCTGCAATTGGATGCCCATGGGCAATGGCTCCCCCATTAACATTAACTTTACTCATGTCAAAATGGAGTTCCCTATCCACCGCTAACACTTGCGCAGCAAAAGCTTCGTTGAGTTCGATAATGTCCATATCTTCCAGAGAAAGACCTGCTTGAGCTAATACCTTCCTAGTTGCCGGCACCGGACCGATACCCATGATATTGGGATCAACCCCGGCAACCGCAAAAGTGCGGATTTTAGCCATAGGTTGTAATCCAAGAGCTTTAGCCCGATCAGCAGACATAACAACCACTGCTGCTGCTGCATCATTAACACCTGAACTGTTTCCTGCAGTGACCGAACCTCCCGCTTTAAAAGCAGGACCTAGTTTAGCCAAACCTTCCATAGTGGTTTGCGGCCTAGGATGTTCATCTGTATCAAAAACCATTGTTTTCCCTTTGCCAAGAGGAATGGTCAGGGGCACAATTTGCTCTTTAAAATAACCTGCTTCCATAGCCTTGCCCATCTTTTGCTGGCTGCATAGAGCAAATTCGTCCTGTTCCTGACGGCTGATGTGATATTTATCCGCCAAATTTTCGGCGGTAATCCCCATGGGGGGATTGCCTATTTCATCGGGGGATAACTGAAAACTTCGGAATTTTGGCGGTGTCCTGCTAAAGAAATCTGTGTGTTCCATTATATATGGAGTTAGAGAGCAGCTCTCTGTTCCCCCCGCAAGATAGACCTCTCCCATACCGGCCATAATAGCTTGGGCTGCTAAATTAACGGCATTCAGACCTGAACCGCACTGCCGATCCACTGTTATGCCCGCAAGCTCTATAGGCAAGCCTGCTTGCAGTGAGCATAGATGGGCAATGTTTCCTCCGGCATTTAAGCAATTTCCCATGATAACGTCCTCTATCTCATAGGGATCTAAATCAATACGTTTCACAGCCTCTTTTAATACTTCCGCGCCATAAATATGGGGGGGAATCCTGCCTAGGGTACCTCCCGCTCGACCAATAGGCGTACGAACTGCCGATACAATCACAGCTTCTTTGGGCATTCTTTTTCCTCCTTAAAGGTTCATTACGAGCTTACCGAATTTATCAATCGTAGGTATAAAATCCTTTTTTGGTTTTAACCCCATATTCCCCTTTAGTAAATTTCTCCACAATTAATGGTGAAGGTTTATCTTTAGGATCTCCGGTAGTCTGGTAACGTTCCATGCCTATATAATAAGCCAGATCAATACCAGTCAGATCGACTAAACGAAACGGACCCATAGGATGCCCTAATGCATTAGTTACTGCAATATCAATCTCTTCCGGAGTTGCAATCCCCATATCGGCAAGGAACATAGCCTCAGCATTTAGAGCTGCTAAAATCCGATTCACAACAAAACCATAGATTTCCTTCTTCAGCAAAACACCTGTTTTGCCAAGTTTTCCAGCCAAATCCATGGTAATTTGCGCTGTTTCGGCAGAGGTATGAGCACCTTGGACAACCTCCACCAGCTTCATCACCAAGGCCGGATTAAAAAAGTGCATATTGCAAACCTTTTCCGGCCTCTTAGTGGAGTAAGCAACCTCTGAACTAACAATAAATGAACTATTCGTTGCTAAAATGGCATGAGAAGGAGTTATTCTATCAAGGTCAGCAAAAAGCTTCCGTTTAACCTCTATTTTTTCGACAGCGGCTTCGATGACATAATCTGCATCTCCAGCTGCTTCTTCCAGCTTATTGCTAAAACTGAGATTGGCTAGGGCCATATCTGCTTGTTCCTGCTTCATTTTTCCTTTGGCAACACGTTCCGGAAGATAACCTTTGGCAAAGCTTTCAGCCTTATCTAACATTTCCTGACTAATATCAGTACAGGATACCTGATACCCGGCCAAGGCACAACACACTGCTATTTGATGGCCCATGTTTCCGGCTCCAATTACACAGATCTTTTTAATGTCCTCTAACTTCATAATAAGCGCCTCCAAAAACAAATTAATCCAACACTTTATAAATAATCTCTTCAAGATTGATCCTTGGACGTTGAGGTGGATCTTGATTCGGATAACCTACGGGCAACAATGCTGTAATAACCAGGTTATCCGGCAGGTCCAGGATCTGAGCGATTTTTTTGGCTTTCATTAATTGAACCCAGCACGTGCCCAGGCCCAAAGACACTGCCCGTAAGGCAATATGCTCTATAGCCAGTGCAACATTCAACATGGCATGGGGTATAAACCCTTTTAAGGTATTCTCATCAAGCTGCTTATCAATATTAGGATAATTATCAAAAGCATCCGGCCCAAATACTCCTGCGTCTACTAACTCCTGAACCCTTTTTCTGGTGTTATTGGCATATGAAGAAAGATCCGCACAACAAACAAGCAAAATAGGAGCTTCACTTAGGAATCTTTGATTAAAGGCTGCATTTTGGATTTGTTCTTTTATCCTTTGATTCTTCACAACGACAAATCTCCACGGTTGATGATTGGTACCAGATGGGGCTAAACGAGCAGCCTCAAATAATTCTTGCAGTAAATCGTCCGGTACGGGATCCGATTTGAATTTTCGAATGCTTCTCCTCTTTAAGAGTGCTTCCTTTACATCCAATCGACTAACCACCTTTCAGGCAAAAGCCTTATACTTTTGATTTGGCATTATCACAACCTTGCCCTGTTTTACTAAACGACCCAGGTGTTTTCCAATCATGACCTCTTCAAAATGCCGGTATAGGTTTTGAGGTTCGGGATAGTGATCATAGATAATGTTTTTTTTCAATAATTCTTCTTTCATCATAGGTGTTCGTATGTTTTGTATAATCTTCTCATCTCTGAAATCCATTATCTCTTTGTATTCTTGAAGTCTTTCGGGGATATTGTCTGAAATGATCTCGGAATGACTGGAAACTATTACTTTGGGCTTTAACTCTATCAACCGCCTGATAGAGCTGTGAAACTCCTCCAAACTCGAACTTGAGTTTCCATAAAAAGGACCAAAGGGGGACAGATCAATATCTCCTGAAAACAAAATACCTGTCCTTGTTTCAAAAAGAGAGATGTGCCCAGGGGTATGACCGGGGGTATGAATGACTTGAAATGCTACATCTCCAAAATCCAAAATTTCCCCATCCACAAGCTCTCTCTCCACCGCTCGCCCCTGCATGCCTCGCGGAAAGGGATAGCCCTCAGGAAATTCAGGAGCATGTTTAATGCCTGTGTAATTAAAAAACTCCTCAGGACTGCGCAGAGCCGGTGCATCAAGATGATGGGCCCAAACCTTTGCTTTTGGAAAAAACTTATTTCCAAAGGCATGGTCCAAATGAAAGTGTGTATTAATAATGACATCCACATCACCGGTTTTCAGTATTTCTTCCCGGCGGCTTTGACCAAACCCAGCATCGACAAGGACTCTCAATTCCGAATTAATCAATAAACCGTTACTGTAAGGGAATCGTCCTTTATGCTCTCCGGGTACAAAGAAAAGTTTTGGCAGCAGCTCAATAAGCATTTCTTTCCTCATTTTTCCAACCCACTCAATCCTCTGTCACTCAGATAATTTTTACATTTTACACATCACTGCATAGGCCATCGCCTAATAACAGTTCAACTTAACCCTTAAAAAGCATCTTCCGGCATGTCAATGGCTGACATGTCAGCATCTTTAATAACTCGGACAGTAGCCATAACATCCGGTAAAATATTATGCACATAAAATTTAGCGGTTTGAATTTTGCCGGAAAAGAATACGTCCTTTGTCCCTTCATTAATTTTTGCACTGCAGATTAAAGCCTGCTGCATCAACAAGTAAGCGGCATATAATTCAGCTGTGATCCGCAGAATTCTCGAGCTGTACAAAGGTACCATTCTGATATCACTTTTAAAGTAGCCCAGTACTGTCTTCAACATGCCTATATAAGACTCTAAGGCTTCCCCAAGCAATGCAAATTCAGCAGCAAATTCGGTATTTTCTTTATTGACTTCCAGGAATGCACCAATGGCTTGTAAAAACTCTTTAAAGATATTGCCATTATCAAGATTCCATTTACGGCCGACAAGATCCATAGATTGAATAAAGTTAGTGCCTTCCCAAATCGAGTAGATTTTGATATCTCTGGCACACTTAGCAACGGGATACTCTTCTGTAAAGCCGTAACCGGCAAAGACTTGAATTGCTTCCGTAACCATAAGCCAACCTTGGTCAGAGCAATAGGCTTTCACTAATGGCGTAATTACTTCAATGAAGCGTTTAGCTTGTTTTACATCTTCAGGCTCCCCTCCGAAATCAATCAGGTCCAAATAATAGTATCCTTGAAAGATCATAGCTCTCATAGCATCTAAGGTTGCCTTTTGAGTAAGGAGCATGCGGCGAACATCTTCGTGTTGAATAATGGGTACTCTCTTCCCTCTCGGGTCCGTGATTGGACGTCCCTGAATCCGCTCTTTGGCATAACTAACGGAATTGTTATAGGCTACAGTTGCTACCCCTAAGGCACTATGACCGGTATCCATTCTGGACCCATTGATCATTTTGAACATTTGCGCCATACCCTCGCCATAACCTTTTTCATTAGGAGGATTGCCCAACAACCAACCAAAGCACTTATCATCATCGCCAAAACTGAGTACTGCAGTGGAAGAACCCTTAAGACCCATTTTGTGTTCAATTCCGACGGTTGTTACATCATTGGAGTCTCCAAGACTTCCATCGTCATTGACCCAGATTTTAGGAACAATAAATAAGGATAGACCTTTGGTTCCAGTAGCCGCGCCATCGATTCGAGCCAATACCAGGTGGATAATGTTTTCAGTCAGATTATGATCCCCACCTGTAATAAAGCATTTTGTTCCTTTTATTTTAAATAAATGCGGATTATCCGTTGGATATGCTTTTGATGTCATATCCCCAACATCCGAACCACCTCCAGGTTCTGTTAAGCACATTGTGCCTCCCCAGACACCTGCAAACATATTAGAAGTATAGAGCTCCACTTGTTCTTTAGAGCCAAATGCTTTAATTACAGATGCAATGCCGCCCGCTAAACCCCAGTAAGGTGTTATTGAGGGATTTGCTGCAATCATAAATTCACGAACAGATTCACTGAGAATTTCAGGCAAAGTTCCTTCCCCATCTACGTCCTTGTTGCTTCCGCCCCAGCCGTTTTCTTCAACAAACTTCCATGCTTTATGGAAAGAAGGCGGAACAATGACTTTTCCATCAACAAATTTGGCTCCAATTGTATCACCATCGTCGTTAGTAGGAGCTACAACATCTCTGCTCATTTTCAGTGCTTCATCAAGGATTGAATCAACGTCATCAATACTCAGATAATCCCTGAAACGCTTTAAATTGAGGATTTTTCTTCCATCTAACCATTCTTTAATAATAAACTTGTTATCACGATTGCTGTAAATATATTTGCTTGCCAAAAAAACACGTCCTTCTCTCATTATTCTTAATTATTAGATCCGTAATTTAGCTAATGCTCACCTCACTCAGTCAGATTCTTAAATTTGCCTATTTACTTAAATTTCTGCAAATAAGTTGCTTACTCTCTATTACAAAAACCATGCCAACTGTAAAAAAACTCTGCAACGAATGTTTATTAGGATCTTTCAACTCTGATAGAATCTAAAGTTTATAAGCTTTTATGCATGGACGAACAACTACTTTAATTCCAAATAACAAGCTCAAACCTGTATGGAATTGAAACAGATCATAAATTTATTCCTTGTTTTCCAGTATAGTTACCATACATTTTCCGAAGGATCTCTTCAGCTTAGTCGACATAGTCATACTGAAAAACCACCTGCTTCAAAAGCAGGTGGTCTCATTAAGATAACCCTGATTCAAATTACAAGGCAAGTAAATCCTTGATGACCTCCGGTACTTCAAAGGGCAGTTCGACAACTTTAGCCCCTGCAGCAGTGAGAGCCTTTACTTTACCCTCATAAGTTCCCTTACCTCGTTCAATGATAGCCCCAGCATGCCCCATTTGCTTGCCCTGAGGGGCGCTCTTCCCAGCAATATAGGCGACAACAGGTTTGGTCATCTCAGTAATATAATTTGAGGCTTCTTCCTCAGCATTGCCACCGATTTCTCCAATTAACACAACGGCTCGGGTTTCCGGGTCTTGCTCAAATTTTTTGAGGACATCAACAAAAGTCAGACCGACGATGCGGTCACCACCCATGCCCACCACCGTTGTCTGCCCAATATTCCGGGCAGTGAGATTCCCTACAATTTCGTAAGTCAGAGTACCCGAGCGAGCCACAACACCCACTGGACCCGGAATGAAAAATTGATTGGGAGGAATACCAATTTTACATTTGCCCGAGGAGACAATGCCAAAGGTATTGGGTCCAATGACCACCGAATTAACTCTCTTTGCATAAGAAATGATAGCCATTTCATCATGAACAGGAATATGTTCTGTTACCACTACTACCACTTTAACCCCGGCTTCCAAAGCTTCCAATGCGGCATCTTTGGCCAACGATGCCGGAACAAAGATGACGGACGCATCAATCCGATGATTGTCACATGCAGCGCGAACACTATCATATACCGGTATCCCTCCTATCACGGTCCCGCCTTTACCCGGTGAAGTACCGGCAATCACTTTTGTACCATAAGCCAACATCTCCTTGGCATGAAAAAACCCCTGTTTTCCTGATACTCCTTGAACTAAGACATGCGTAGTTTCATCAATCAATATAGACAAAGCAATCTCCCCCGTCCTATATGCTCTCCGATACCCATCCCACTAAGGCAAAACTTCATCTTTCTATTCAAATCCCTTACTGTGCCAGCTCCACAGCTTTCTTAATGGCATCCTGCATGAAATCATAAGCTTCAATTCCGGCTTCCTTAAGAATTGCTCTGCCTGCCTCTTGGTTAGTCCCCACCAAGCGTATGACAACAGGAACTGGAATACCCACAGTCTCTTTTACCTTTGCCAAAGCTCTTGCAACATCATCACAACGAGTGATTCCGCCAAAGATATTTATAACAATGGTTTTAGGATTTCTGGATAGTATGAGCTCTATGGCTTTTGCAGTACCCTCTTCGCCGGTCCCCCCGCCTGCATCCAGAAAATTGGCAGGTTTTCCGCCATAATAGCTGATAGTATCCAAAGTACCCATAGTGATACCAGCTCCATTTGCCATAACTCCAATATCACCATCTAATTCAACAAAAGAAAGCCCTAAATCATGAGCCGTTTTTTCAGCAGCGGTGCGATTTTCCGCCCTAGGCAAGTTTTTTTGCCGATAAAGTGCAGCATCATCAATAGTCACCTTAGAATCTGCTGCAATGATCTTCTCACCGCTGATGACTAAAGGATTTATCTCTACCAACTCAGCATCAACGTCCTTAAAGATCTTATATAATGTCATAATCACTCTGACAAGTTCTTTACCAATAGGCGTATTAAGCCTTACCCCCAGTCTTCTCACAATATCACTGGCAATAAAGCTTTGCATGCCTAATTCCACATCAATGATCTCCGTGAAAATAAACTCTTCGGCAACCTCTTCAATATCCATCCCACCATGAGCAGAAGCAATGATCACAGGCGTTTTGGTTGCCAGGTCTATGGTAATAGCTAAATAAAGCTCTTTATCAATGTTCAATTTTTCTTCCACAAGCAATTTTTCTACAAAATGCCCCTGTATGGACATTCCCATGATATCTCGTGCGGCAATTCTAACTTGCTCGGGATTATCCGCGAACTTTATCCCTCCGGCTTTCCCTCTCTTCCCTGATAGAACTTGGGATTTGATGACAACTGGAAAACCGATTTCTTCTGCCTGTTGAGCGGCTTGATCAGGATTACTGACCATTCCTCCTTTGGGTACCCTCAGACCAAACCTCGAAAACAATTCCTTTCCCATATATTCGAACATTTTCACTTTCCAGATCTCTCCCTTCTAAATGTCCTTTCCAAATCTCTTAGTGTTTACTTTACATATAGCTGTGGAATCTTAACAAATTGCATTTATACTATTATTAATCTCTGAACGTTTCTAAAACTTTTATTTACTCAAATTATATTTCTAAATAATATTTGCAATTCTCGTGCCAAAGAACTTCCCATTTATTCATCGACACCTAAAGAGAATTTTTAAATTTCTGGCTATCTCCAATGTATGATTTGTATACAGTATGTATATTTACTATACACTAAATCCTGTTTCATTTACTAAACTTTGGATGATAATAAGCTAATTTCGTTTCTATTACTCAAATTCTTCAATGTCTTGGACCTGAATGCCTTTTGGAATGAGGCAAATAGAGGCTTTGCATGCTTGAATATTTTGAATTTTAAAAATTAATTTAATTTTGGCATTGAAGTTGCATAATTGTTATCCACATTCACCCATTTTCAACCCTAGTGGGTGTATACCGGCAGAAGAAAGGAGGCATCTAAATTCTTAATCCTATACTAAATATTAAGGAGGATGAGTAAATGGTTAATCCCCTCAACAAATTGAACATTATCTTTCTAGCTTTATTACTTGTACTTATTATGGCAGCAGAATTAATTTTAGAGCCTCGACACTTAGCAGCCTGGCCCGCATTTTTAATTATGATTTTTTATTTTATGTCACATATGAACATTAAGGAAGCCCCTGCTATTTTAATTGGCAGTGCCTTTGGGCTGCTTAACCTTGTTCTGATTACTTATTGGATGGGTGTCATCGTCCCAATGTTAGGCGGAGATATGACAAAAGTAACAGAGCCCCATACTGCGGAAGCTATGTTTATTGCCAAATTAATCTACATTGCATTATTCGTTGCTCTAATTGTATTTTTAAAAGACATTATTCCTTGGGTATTTAATAACTACGCCTTTATGTGCTTTACCATAGCCGGTGCGGTATCCGGCGGTTATACCACTGCTGCTATTGCAGCCCATACGGTAGCCGGTTACGCTAATGCAGTTGCTGCAGCAGGCGATAATCCTGAAGCAATAGCCGCTATGAAGGAAGCGACGGAAAAAGCGATAGCCGCTACTGTGCCAACAGTAAATGTATTTCAGTGGATTGGAATTGAACTGGTAGTAGGATCAATATTCATTGTAGGAATTTATGGCATAGGCCAACTATTAGCAAAACTAGCGGGAGCGCCTCCTGCTAATACCGATATACACGGATAAGCCCCCTCGAAGGTAAGCGCTCACAAATTAAACTAACTAAAATTAAGTGGGCGCTTGCTTTTAACTAACTAATCAACTTGAAAGAGGCGTTTTCAATGGAGAAACCCCTAGAAAATGATTCCCTAAGCGAGGATAAATACTTTGATATGATCGGAAAAATGGCCTTGTTGTTCCATAAAGTTATTCCAATCGAAAACACGGTCATCGTTACGGACACTAAAAAATTCCGTCATTATTTTATGGGCTCAGAAGCAGTTGTCAAAGAATCGGATTTAATCGGGAGCCCCATTCCTGCAAAGGGACATATACCCATCGCTTTAAAAACAGGCGCTAATAAAACAGGCATTATACCCAAAGAACAATATGGAGTGGCCTTTAAGTCTTCGACCGTACCTATCAGAGACTCCTCCGAAGGGATTATCGGAACGTTAACTTTAGCCCTTAGCTTGAAAGGTCAAACTGCTCTACAAGAGATAACTGAGAATATCACATCTTCAGCTGAACAGCTTTCTGCGACAACAGAAGATTTAGCATCCTCAGCAGTATTGTTATCCAATAATGTTTCTGAGGTATTAAATGAAACTCATGATATTTTGAGTTTAATAGAGAAAACGAATGACATCCTGGATTTTGTGAATAATGTAGCAACAAATTCTCGGCTTTTAGGACTCAATGCTGCCATTGAAGCAGCCCGAGCCGGAGAATTCGGCAGAGGCTTTGCGGTTGTAGCCGATGAAATTCGCAAAATGGCTGAAAACAGCGCTAATTCTGTTAATGATACCAAAAAGCTCATATCCTCTATTAATTACAAAATCAATCATCTTATGGAAAAAACCAAAGAATTAAATGATGTCGCCGCTACTCAAGCCGCAGCTAATCAAGAAATGACCGCCGCAATACAAAGTTTTTCTGCAAATACCCAAACGATTCAAAAAGTCGCCGAAATCATTTAATGCCCAGGCGACACAAAGGCCACAAAAGACATTTGTCAAATTTGACAAGTGTCTTTATTATCTTGACTTATTTAAACGGGGCAAATCCCAAAACTCTTTCTTTAATGGAACTTCATAAGTGATTTTCGTAAATTGATTTTTATCATAGGTCTCTCCCCGTAATAGATCGACCAGAAAACGTTCACCACTATATTTATCTTCAACAACCACCATACGGCTTGGATTACTTTGCGGTTTTTCCAAAATAATTATCTCCCATCTATGTTAAAAATGTTAAATCATAACTACCTATTTTCTACAATTCGATGCAACTTAAAAGAATCCTTCTAAAATGGTTAATACAAACAGGTAAATATATATTTGCCAATTTGGAGATAATATATAAGATATTTGTCATCAAATGCTTACGGAAAGAGGGTATCTATGCAGAGTTCCTGGATTTCGTTATTACCTTTTGTCGTTGTCATTCCCATAGCACTGCTGACTAAACAGGTTAAACCCGGTTTACTTGCCGGGCTGATCTTAGGAAGTTATCTTTTAAAACCTAATTTATTAGGGGGAATTGAAACTCTAATCGCTTACCTCATTGACAATTTAGTAAAACCCAATAATATCCGGATTATTATCTTTCTCTATGTTTTTGCAGGTCTCATTAATTTAACAAAAATGGCCGGGGGAATCAAAGGCGTAGTCGACCTGGTGGGACGAAAAGTTAAAACCAAACGTTCAGCAATGCTGCTTATATGGCTTTCAACAATTGGAACCTTTAACAATCCTAATTTTAGAATTGTAACCATAGGACCCATTGTAAAGTTGCTTAAAAGAAGATTGCCTCTTTCAATTCCAAAGATCGGTTTTATGATCGAAGTAACGTCAAATCCAGTTGTAGCTATCATACCTGTCGCTACCGCCTTTGTGGGTTATATGGTTTCATTAATTGGAACAGCCTTACGGCAGGTAGGAATTCAGGAATCACCTTACAGTGTTTACATTAGAAGCATACCTTTCAATTTCTTTTCTCTTGTTATTATCGGGATAGGGATATACTATAGTTTTTTCAAAGAAATGCGTAATACTATGCAGGAAAGTTTAGAAGAAAAATCAGAAGCCCAAAAAGAAGAAGAAGAATTACAAAAATGTCTGCAAGCTTATGAAAAAGAAGCCCCCAGTAAACCCATGAATCTGCTCTTTTCCCTTAGCATGGTTTTACTCATGACTCTCTATTTAAGTTGGTTGGATGGATCTTCACGAACAAACACTATTTTTGAAGCCTTCGTAAGGGCAGATGCTCTAAAAGTTATGCTTGAGGCATTGTTTATTACCTTCTTTTTAACGCTGATAATGATTTTCTTACAAGGATATAATATCTCTAAGATCATCTCTACTTTTATTGAAGGAGGCAATGAACTAGTCTCAGTAATACTTATGCTTAGTTTAGTTTGGGCTTTATCGGCAGTATCAGAGGACTTGGGGTTCTCTACCTATATTTCGTCAAGTTTGGTTGGCATAATTCCACAAGCCTTTATTGCCCCTGTTGTCTTTGTTTTGGGAAGCTTTATTGCTTATTTTATTGGTTCCTCTTGGGGAACCTGGGGGTTACTAATGCCTTTGGCGGTAACACTTGCTCATCAAACAGGTACCAATATTAGCCTCGTCATCGGAGCTGTCTTTGCCAGTGGAACATTCGGCGCTTTTGCTTCCCCTCTTAGTGATAACTCTATTACACTCTGTGCCATCCTTGATTTACCTGTCATGATTTATGCTCGGTACAAACTAAAGCCTTCCTTGATTGCTGCCGGAATAACCACGTTTCTTTATAGCTTGGTTGCATTCCTCGTTTAAACTCCATTACCCAGTCCAATCAAATTTCTTGATTAATCCGGTAATTTTGTTAGTGCTCCCTTACTGCCAACAATAACGAGAATATCCTTTTCTTCAATTAAATAGTCTGCCCCTGGAGCAACAACAATGTTTCCATTTTTCTTTTTGATTGCCATTACATTAATTCCATACTTAGCCCTTAAATCTGCTTCACCAATGGTCTTCTTAACAAAACGCGGGGATGCAGTAATTTCAAAAATGCTATGATCCGGCGATAGTTCAATAAACTCCATGACATTGGGGCGAATTAGGTTATGGGCTAAGCGAATTCCCATATCCTGTTCCGGATATATTATTTGATCTGCCCCAATTCTCTCCAGAACCTTACCATGTTGTGACGATTGCGCCTTGGCCACGACTTTAGGTATTCCCATTTCTTTCAGCATCAAGGTTATTAAAATATTTGCCTCTAAGTCATCTCCCATGGCAACGATGGCAACATCAAAATTTCGAACGCCCAACGCTTTAAGAGTCTCTTCTTCACGCCCATCCGCCTGAACCGCTTGAGTTACTTCATTCATTATGGTATGAACTGCCTGTTCATTCTTATCCATTGCCAAAACATCATGACCTAGTTCACTAAGCGTCCTAGCTACACTTGTTCCAAATCTGCCTAATCCAATAACCACAAATTGTCTTCGCATAAAAACCGTTCCTCCTAACCTATCAAGATCCGTTCCTCAGGATATTTTATTTGACCTTGGTTCTTACGTTTCTGGGCGAGTACGAAAGCTAGTGTCAAAGGGCCCACCCTTCCTGTAAACATGGTTATAATAATTGCTGCCTTGCCGGCAACTGATAATGCAGGAGTCAATCCTAAGGAAAGACCCACTGTTCCGAAAGCAGAGGTAACTTCAAAAAGCACTGTCATTAAATCCACTCTTTCTGTCAAGGACAAGATTGAAACGATAAAAAAGATTAATAAAGACGCGGTTGTTGTTATGGCCCACGCTTTTTGAATATTATCTTTTGGTATGGTTCGCCCTTCCAATACAATCCTTGACTCATTGCGATAGGTACTCAAGACCGATAAAATAATTGAAACAAACGTGGTTGTTTTTATCCCGCCTCCTGTAGACCCAGGTGAAGCTCCAATAAACATAAGTACCATCATTGATAGGAGTGAAGTCTCATACATATCATTTAAATTGATAGTATTAAATCCAGCCGTCCTTGCTGTAACAGATTGAAAAAATGCAGCCATAACCTTCGTCCCTAAAGGGAGAGTCCCTAAGGTTTTGGGGTTTGAATATTCAATAACAAAAATAAGAACTGCCCCAAGAACAATTAAACCGCCTGATACTGTCAAGACGATTTTAGTATGAAGCCTGAATTTTTTCTTTCGATTAGATTTAATGTCCGCTAAAACGATAAAACCTAAACCCCCACAAATAATTAAAACCATGATGGTCAGATTTATAATTGGGTCTCCAACGTAACCCGTTAAACTTGAAAAATTCCCCATGATATCAAATCCAGCATTATTAAAGGCTGATATGGAATGAAAGAATCCGAAATAAATTGCCTTACTCCAGCCAAAATCAAAAGACCACCGTACGGACAGAATGACTGCACCTATTAGTTCAATCATAAATGATATAAAAAACACCGATTTAGCTAACCTTACTACGCCCTCTACTGACACTTGATTTAGAGCCTCCTGCAGCAATAAACGCTCCTTAAAGGTTATTTTTTTTCCCATAAGAATTGCAAACATGGTTGCAAAGGTCATGAAGCCTATTCCTCCAACCTGTATTAAAAAGAGGATCACTGATTGACCAAAAAGCGTCAACCCGGTTCCGGTATCTACAACCACCAGACCTGTTACACAAACAGCTGAGGTAGCAGTAAATAGAGCATTTAAAAAAGATAACCCTAAGCCATCGGTCGTTGCTTGGGGCAAAGTCAACAATAAAGTTCCAAGTAAAACTAACACCGCAAAACCAACGACAAGTACTCTAGATGGTGTAAGAAATTTGCTTAATGCGTTCAAATACTTATCCCCCAAAATTTTTCTAACTAATCAACATTCAAATTAAAATCACAGTCCATAAAAACCTTACATCTTAATCTGTCCAAAAACTATTTATCTAAACAGATTTATGAATTGCCACGCGACTCTGATTACGATAATCAAAAGGTGAAGCACTCATTAAAATGGGCATCACCTTTCCCGAAAGAAATTTCATATTAGTTTATTCTATAATAAATTTTCCAAATTGTCCTTGTAATTTTTGCCATCTGAGTTTACACATCCTTCAAACAAATTCAAGTAATTCCCATACCCCTTTTGCGACAATTGATCTTTGGGGATAAAACGCAAAGCAGCTGTATTTATACAATAGCGCAATCCTGTTGGCAAAGGGCCATCTGCAAAGACATGTCCCAGATGGGCATCTGATTTGCTGCCTATAACCTCGGTTCTTCTCATGAAATGACTGAAATCGGGTTTCTCTTTGACTGATTGAGCAGAAATCGGTTTTGAAAAGTCCTTCCTCCCAGCCTTTCGAAACTCCTTGGACATATTCTCCTTAAACTAAGTTTTATCAGAGGAAGGTTAAAGTATGAAAGCTATTACGCTTTCACTTTACATTTTCTGAATTTATGAGATAATTTAAATAATTAGTGAATAGTCATTCATTATAAGTTAGGAAAGGTGTGAGGTAAATGTCCCTCTTGCTAAATCCACAAAATTATTGCAGTCCACAAAAAGATTTATTGTCAAGACGAATTATGGAGAAAACCATTCATTTCTTTGAAGACAAAGGGTTAAAAAGTATAAAAGAGGATGATCAAGCCAGTCGTTGGTATACTGACTTTCTTAAATTCCTTAAACGAGAACAAATTTTTTCTACTCTGCTAACACCCAAGGGATATGGTGCACCCGATTCACGATTTGACCTGTGCCGAGTCTGTGAGTTTAATGAAATCAGCGCCTTTTATTCCTTGTCCTATCAGTACGCTTACCAAGTATCTATTCTTGGGCTTGGACCTATTTGGATGGGAGACAATGAGAAAGCCAAACATTTAACAGCTCAAAAATTAAGAGAAGGAGGCATTTTTGCTTTCGGGTTATCTGAAAAAGAGCATGGTGCTGACCTTTACGGCAATGAAATGTCCCTGACTGCCGCCGGAGACGGCACTTATCTGGCAAACGGCAGCAAATATTATATTGGCAACGCCAATGAAGCTGCCCTCATATCCACATTTGGCAAGTATAAAGACACTCAAGATTATGTTTTCTTTGTAGTTGACAGCCAACACCGTCATTACAAATTAATTAAAAAAATTCCAACCTCCGGAGTGCGCCCGGCATATGTGGGAGAATATGAGCTTATCGATTATCCCATCACGCAAGATGACATCCTCTCAAGCGGCCCTTTGGCTTGGGATTCCGCTCTATCAACGATTAATATTGGAAAATTTCAATTAGGATTTGCTTCCATCGGTATTTGCACCCATGCTTATTATGAAGCACTGAACCATGCCTCTAACCGAGAGTTATATAGAAAAAAAATCACTGATTTTCCTCATATCCAAAAAATCTTTACAGAATCTTACGCTCGCTTAATTGCCATGAAATTATATGCCTTAAGAAGTTTAGATTATTTCCGTTCTTCCTCTGACAATGACAGGCGTTACCTGCTCTTCAATCCTATTCAAAAAATGAAAGTGACAACTCAAGGGATGAAAATAATCGAAATGCTTCTTGATGCCATCGCAGCCAAAGGCTTTGAACAAGATACCTATTTTGAGACCGCCATCAGAGATATTGGCATGATCCCTCGCTTAGAGGGAACAACTCATGTGAATATTGCTCTAGTTATCAAATTCATTAATAATTATTTCTTCAATCCCGTGGAATACCCAAGCATTCCTAAGCGAGATGATGCTGCAGATGATTCCTATTTATTCCGTCAAAAGGCCGGAAAACTCGCTTCTGTTCGTTTCCCCCATTACAGGCTGGCTTACGAAGATGTTAACGTACCTAATGTGCTCGTCTTTTTTGAACAAATTGAACTCTTCCGCTCTTTCTTAGAAAAGGCTGGCCCTACTCAGGAACAAGTAAAAAACATTGACTATATGCTTGCCTTGGGTGAAATGTTCACTCTCATTGTGTATGCACAGTTAATCTTAGAAAATTCAAAGATTTATTCCACCTCTACCCCTTTGCTTGATGAGATTTTCAGCTTTTTAGTCCGAGATTTTGCTCAATTTGCCTTAACTCAGATCTCTAATTATGACAATTCTCTTCAACAAGAAAATTACCTGAAAGCTATGCTGAAAAAACCCATCCTTAACCCGGCAACCGTTAAAGTGCTTTGGGAGAATGAAGTTAAGCCTTTAGTCGGTACTTATCAATAAAACAATTTTATTTAATCCTGCGTAATTTAGTTTGGCTCTTCGATCTTTTTAAGGGATAAACTTTGGGTATCGTCGATTTCTGTCTTTTCTTCTCTGCTTTAAGACGGCGGCTTCTCGACCAAAGAGCAAATAACAAGATAACCCCAACCGCAATTGTTAACGTCAAATAACCCATACACTCACCCCTATGCACATGATTAATCCTTTAAATATTATTAAATATTATTGTCAAAGATTTTCAAATAGTATAAATGAAAAGAACCCTTAAGATTTAATCTCAGGGGTTCTTAGCTTTATCTACTCATATTGAACAGCAGCCCCCACGGTTCCCGGACCAGTATGCACCCCTATGACCGGCCCTACCTGAGTGAAAACTGTCGTGGGAAGTTGAAAGGCAAATTCTAAAGCTTCTTTAAGATAGGTTCCGGCTTTATGAGCAGCTCCATGGGCTACTGCAAGTCTGATTGGTTTTCTGTCTTTTGTTAAATCTTGAAAAGCCTGGACAACGCAATCAATTGCCTTCTTTTGACTATGGGCTTTACCATAAGTATGATATACCCCATCGTCGCCTACCCGAATAATCGGCTTAATATTCAAGAGGGAACCCATAAAACCTTGAACCTTGCCAATCCGTCCCCCTTTCTGAAGATACTCCAAGGTATTTAGAGTGAAGAGAGTCTCTATATTCTTTCTGGCTTTCTTAATGTTCTCAAGGATCCCCTCAACATCCTGACCTTCTTTTATATACTTCGCTACCTCCATGACCATTAATCCTGCGCCCAAGCTAATAGATTTTGAATCTACTAAGTGAATTTTTTCTTTAAACTTTTCTTTGGCCAGGTTGGCAGCATTAAACGTCCCGCTCAAAGCAGTAGAAATATGCACAGAGATTATTTCGTGATATTCCTCTAGTAACTTGCTGTACAGACGACTGAACTCCTCTGGGGTAGGTTGTGACGTTTTAGGAAGGATCACCCCTTCATTTAAACGTTGATAGAATTCCTCACTGGACAACTCCCCATCCATATACTCGCGCTCCCCAAACCTTACTTTTAAAGGTATAACATGGATATTGCAATCTCTTCTTACATGTTCTGTTAAATCAGCGGTGCTATCTGTTACCAGAGCAATCCTTTTCATTCCGAAACCTCCTCTTACCACAACATTCGGTATAATTCCTTAAATCCCTCTAGTTCCATAAAAAAAATTCATTTGAGTCATAGTCTCTTTACTTAATGTAGGACTCTTAACAGAAACACCGTTAAAATATAAACCAGGCCGGAAACAATTCCGGTCTGGTGTTATTCTAATCAATCGCAATATCCCTTGTTACGTAATTTATCTAAATGTTCTTTAAGAATGACTTCTAAATCAATCCCATATTGTTCTTCCAGTACAAACATCATTGTCACAGCAGTCTGAGCCACATCAACCAGTTCCTGAGCAACCTTTTGCATGGCCTCTTCCTCTTCCAATCGTTGTCGTTCCCCGCTTAGTCCTCGAAGTTTGCCTATTGCTTGAGCTAATTCACCAGATTCCTCCATAATTTTTAAGGCAGTACTTTCTAAAGAAGGGTTCAACCGGTTCAAGCGAGGCAGTGTGACCGTTTTCGAAACAAGTTGTTCTTTATATAATTTATTCTTTAGAGCCATTTAATCACGACCTCTCGGATTCTCTTAAACAACAGTCTTACCTGTTATCTGACTGTCAGTAAACTTAATATGATTCATTATACCATGTATTCCAGACATAAATGTAATATTAAAACTCCCCCACCTTCGTGAGGGAGAAAAAATTACAAATCATTCTTTATTTTCTTTCTGCTGCATTCCCCAAAAGACCTTTTCCGGAGTGATTGGCAAATGATGTTCTCTGACTCCAACGGCATTATATATTGCTTGAGAAATAGCTGGCGGCGGGGTATTAGCAACCACCTCTCCAATGGATTTTGCACCAAAAGGACCTGTGGGCTCATAACTTTCCTCGAATGCTATCCTCACTCTTCCTACATCTTTACGAGTAGGTATCTTATATTGCATAAAACTGTTGCTGGCCATCTTGCCTATTTCGTCATAGCGAACTTGTTCATAGAGTGCCATCCCGATCCCTTGAGCGATTCCTCCCTCGGCCTGAATACGCGCCAGAGCCGGATTAATAACAGTACCACAATCAATGACTGCTACATAATCGATCAAATCCACTTTGCCGGTCGCTCTATCAACTTCTACCTCAGCAAAACCCGCTACATAAGGAGGGGGGGAGACTTCACTGCCATGGGTGGCATAACCTACCAGCTGAAGCTTTCCATCACCTAGAATAGTAAGCTCGGCAAGCTTAGCAAAGCTAATTTCTTGGTCACCACTCACGGTGCAGACTGCTAAATCTTTTAATTCAACATCTTCCACCGGAACTCCCAAGAACACTGCACCTTGTTCCAGTATTTTTTTCTTTAATTCTTCGGCAGCTTTTATAACTGCCGTTCCCGCTACATAGGTGGTACTCGAAGCATAGGAACCCGGGTCATAGGGTGATGTATCCGTATCCCCTGCAGTAAGAATGATTTTATCCATAGGAATTTCCAGCACCTCTGCTGCCATTTGTATAAGAATGGTATCACAGCCAGTTCCCATATCCGTGGCACCGGTGAGAAGTGTGAAGTTCCCGTCATCATTCAGACGTATTTCTATAGAAGCAGTCCCGATATTGGCAATACCAGATCCTTGCATTGTTATTGCCATTCCCACCGCTCTCACTTTGTTTTGGCCAACTTCCCGGCAGGGGAATTTTTCCGACCAGCCAATCAGCTCTTTGCCTTTGGCAATACACCTGTCTAAGGCCGTACTTCCCAGCATAACCCCTTGGCCCGTTAAATAAGTTTCTCCAACTTTGCTGATATTCTTTAGACGGATTTCAGCAGGATCCATCATCAATGCTTCCGCCAGCTTATTCACTGTGGATTCCAGGGCAAAGGTACCCTGAGTTGCTCCATATCCTCTAAATGCTCCGGCAGGCATTTTGTTCGTATAAACAGCCTTCCCGTCAAATCGTACTGCTCTCGTTTTATTATAAAGGGGCAATGTATAGTGTCCGACACAGCTTAGAACCGTGGGAGCATGTTCCCCATAAGCACCCGTATCGGATAAAACCTGCATATCAATGGCTCTGATAAAGCCGTCGGAATCAGCACCTAATTTCACCTTCAATCTCATAGCATGACGGCTGGTTGTACAACTAAAGGTTTCTTTCCGATCATAAATGATCATAGCAGGTTTACCCGTCCTTAAGGTGACAATGGCAGCAAAAACATCTCCTGCCCCGGTCTGCTTACCGCCAAACCCACCACCAATTCTGGGTTTTAAGACTCTAACCCTGCTGGCCGGAATCTGCAAGGCTCTAGCCAGCTGCCTTCTGATATGGAAAGGAACTTGTGTGGAACTGACGACGATTAATCTTCCTGTATGATCTAAGTAGGTAAAAGAACGGTAAGTTTCCATCATCGTGTGCGCTTGAGCTTGAGGGTAATAAACATCCTCTACCACCACAGAACATTGTGCAAATTCGGCTTCTATATCTCCAACTTCTTCATAATGGGAAGACGTGATATTCTTCTCCTTTATCAGTCCAATTTCAAAGTTACAGCTTAGATCTTCTTCCGGATGAACGACTGAGGAGTGCCCGACGGCCTGCTCAAAGTCTAGAACAGGTACCATCACTTCATACTCTACCTTAATCATTTTCATGGCCATTAAGGCAGTTTTTTCATCGATTGCTGCAATAATAGCCACTTCATCTCCTACATAGCGAACAACTTGGTCTAAAATCAATCGATCATAGGGAGAAGGCTCTGGGTAAGATTGACCGGCAAGGGTAAATCGTTGCTTAGGAACATTTTTATAGGTAAGAATACATTCTACACCTTCTAATTTTTCAGCTTGAGCAACGTCAATGTTGGTAATTTTAGCAAAAGCATGAGGACTTCTCAAAATCTTTACTACCAAAGCATTGGACATTGCTAAATCCTCAGTATAAACCGGTTTACCTGTAGCAATTGCCATTCCATCGATTTTACGAATGCTCTGCCCGACGTTTTTCACACTAGGCCACCCCCAGATAGGTTTTTATAGCTCTAAGCTGTCCCATATAACCCGTGCATCGGCACAAATTCCCGGTTAAATAGTGAATTATTTCTTCCTCTGTTGGATCAACCAGCTCATGTTTCATAGCTAGTACGTTCATGATGAAACCCGGACTGCAAAAGCCACATTGTTCTGCCCCTTCAGCGCTAAGTATCTGAGCGAATTCCTCTGCTTCTTTTGCTACCCCTTCAATGGTCGTGATTTTTTTACCATGAGCACGTACAGTAAGAAACGAACATGAAAGCATGGATTTGCCGTCTACCCATACTGTACAAAGTCCACAGCAACTTGTATTACAAGCCTTTTTGACACTCAAATATCCGTGGGATCTCAAAGTATCCGCTAAGAATTCATCATTTTCAACTTCCCATTTGACCCTTTTATCATTAATTGTTAGTTCGATTTGCATTCTAAAACCTCCATGATTCCGCGTTTGACAAGCACTCGACATAGAGCTTTCCGATAGGCAGCTGTGCCTCTGGAATTTGTTCCGAAGGACAGCTCTTCCGACGTTATTAACGCTGCTTCTTCAATGACATCGATAGTGGGGACATCCTGGGATAATCTTCGCGCTGCATTAAAAGCAAGGGCTGCCTTACTTGGTCTGGACCCTACAGCAATTTTCCATTGATTATCCAGCCTTGATACTGCCACATTGATGACGGAGTAATCGCTGGCCGAGTTTCGAAAACTAAGGAAAGAAGCCTGATACTTAGCTTTTTTCAGCCACAACTTAACCATAAAATCTTTTTCTATAGGTTTTGCTAAAAAATCCATTAAAGGCATCCTGCCCGCCTTATATAATTCAACTTCTGTCCCTAAAGTTAACAGAGCCGTTAGCAAATCTGAAAAACCATATCTGGAATATACGGAAGCACCTACTGTAACACCATTTCGAAATTGCACTCCAATAATGTCTCGTACCGATTGGGGCAATACTCCATTAAAATGTTCCTTTAACAAAGAATGAGTTTCAACATCCCTCAGACTTGACATTGCTCCAATCTCAATATAGCCGTTCTGCTCCCGAATGTCATTAAGCTTTAGTCTGCTAAGATCTATACCGGTGTTAATTCTCTTTTTTCCCATTTTGAGGAAGGCACAGCCTCCAAGAATCGTATTATTTCGTTTTTCAGTTAGAATATGATAAGCTTCCTCAAGTGTATCCGGCTGAACCAGATTAAGCATGGTAAACACGCTTACCCCTCCTCATGATTTCTAAGTAAATATTTCTAAACGGCAAAAATAAACCCAAGCTGACAGCTTTCAACTCAAATTGATGAGAGAAATCTGCCAGCTCGGGATTAGTCCCTGCGGTATAATCCAAAAACAAAAGTCAGACTTTTTGTCCAACTATAAAAGTCTTTGGATTTGAACAATGGAACTAGCCCATTGTGCGCCTTTCGCTCATAGTCGGACAATTTACGGCTGTCCGGTAGAAACTTGCAGACCATATCTCTGCTATTATATGAACACTATTTAATTTTTATTGGCTCCGAAATTTATTCTACAAGAAACTCGTTCCTAGGTCAACCTATTTTCCGAACGATAATCAAATAATCATGTATATCGTTCGCAAAAAGCAAGGCTGCAAGTCAATTTCTTGCAGCCTTTTAAATCGTTGTTCCTCTATTACTATTTCTTTAGACCGATCGATAAATGCCTTTAAACTCATCAACTGCCGCATCAATATTGGCCTCATAACCCATCTCTTGCAGCGTCTCACCTATAATCTGAAGGGCTTTAACAAACATTTCTTCCGTAGCATTTCCCATGTGACCGATGCGAAAAGCCTTCCCGGCTAAAGCAGCTAAAGCTCCGGCAACGACGACACCTTTCGAGGCTAACTTCGAGCGAAATTCAGCATCGTTAAGACCCTCCGGATAAATAATGCAGCTCAAGGTCGGAGCCGCAACCTCTTCCATGGCTAGAGGCTTCATGCCGTATACTTTTAAGGCGCTTCTCATGGCACGTCCCAATGCTGAGTGACGACAATAACGCTTTTCCAGCCCTTCCGCCATAACCATTTCCATTCCTTTATTGAAAGCATAAATCATATTGACAGGAGGAGTAGCAAAGTATTTGACAGGATCATTCATTACCGGCAGCCAATTCTTAATATCCGTATAATACCCCATCACTGAAGACATTGCCTCACGAGCAGCTAAGGCTTTCGGTCCAAAGGCCACCATTCCAAGTCCGGGGGGCACGCCAATGGCCTTTTGGGAACCTGTTAATACTACATCGATTTTGTAATCGGGGTGACCGTAGGTTTTTTGCATATCTTCCTCTAAAGCAGCTGTCGCACATACCCCATCAAGAATAAAGAGGGCACCAGTTTTTTTGACAACCGGAATCAATTCTTCAATATTGGCCATAACTCCCGTCGAGGTATCGACATGGGTAACAGTTACCGCTTTAAAACCACCTTCAGCAAGCTTTTCTTCCAATAATTCTTTGCTGATCTGCTGTCCCCACTCGGCTTGAAGAGTTTCAACCTTAATGCCAAAGACCTTTGCCAAGGGGATAAAGCGGTCACCAAAGTAGCCATGACTTACTACCAGCAGCTTTTCTCCAGGAGCAACCGTGTTAATAATGGCCATTTCCATTGCCAAAGTTCCTGAACCGGCAATGACAAAAACCTCTCCGTCTGTGTTAAACAATTGTTTGCTTAGATTTAAACTGTTTTTGAAAATCTTGGCAAACCTCGGATCAGTATGCCCCATTGTCTCACTAGATAAAGCATCGTATATTTCATCCATGACTGGTGTAGGTCCCGGTACAAGCAACATTTCTTTATTTCGCAAAATATCCATCTCCTTAATAATTTTCAGCTACAATTAATCACTTATAATAAGTTCATCCACCGATCAAATAAATACCTTACTCAAAATAATTTCCAATTTCACTCGTAATTATGAACACGTAAATGAATTCACAAACGTCTATATAAGTTTGTTAGCCTTACGATGTCCTCCCTTCGTTGCAACACCGCCTTTGATAGGACTGAGCAGTGTATATGAGAAGACCCAAGCCGACAGATTTCTACTCAAATGGAGGGAGAGAAACCTGTAAGCTTGGGTTTGCAAATTACGCAAATTACCCACCAAACAATCCAGATACAGATATATACTCAAAGATACAAAAATCTGTATTACTAGAATTATTGCCTAGGTACACTTTCGCTCATAGTCGGACAATTTACGGTAGCCCGGTAGAAACTTGCAGACCTTATCTCTGCTATTATATGAACTATATATTTACTTGTTCCAATCTTATTCTACAAGAAATTATAGAATAGGTCAATGCTTTTTTCGAACGATTACTCCAATAAGCAGGAGATTGTTCGGCAATTTAAACATCATCATCTTTACTGATTAATTCATATAAGATTTCCAAACCGGTAATGATTTTAGTCATTTCTTCTTCTGTGGCTTTCTCCAGAACATTATAAAGGTATTTATTCAAGAGTTCATATAAGGCATTATCTTTCTGCCATTCCGGTGATAAGGAGAGCCTAACAATTCTTCTATTATTCTCAGGGATTTCTCGAATAACGACTCCCTGACAAACCAAGCGCTCTACAATCCCGGAAACTGTACTTTTTGATAGACCAATACAATCGCTCAACTCATTCAAGGTTGAATAAGGGTTCTTGTGCAGACCCATTATTAAACCAATTTGGGGACCCGTAAAGCCATATTGCCTTGATTTTTGGTAAAGATGATCTCGATAGACCTTGTGAATAGCTTTAAAAAGATTCAAGACTTTTTCAGATTCTTTACTCCAAGACAGTTGCGATTCGGGCTTCTGTTCCATTTGACTCCTCCCCTTTTATCGAGCTGTCAGGCTCTTTTTTCCTAGTCTTCTTAGTATTCCGCATCAGTAAAACCAGACAAATTGCAAGAGCTACCGCAAAAACGGTAATGGCAATAGCATGATTCATAGCATCAAGATAGGCTTGCCCATAAATTATTCTTCCAAGAGTTGATAGGGATGAGCCATAAGCGTCCCCTTGAGATAAACCACTTTTCATATAAACCCCCTGCAACCCTTTCATCAGAGTATTTGCAGTTGAATTAAAGGGTGTGATCTGCTCCGCCAGCCGGGCATAATTTTCATTGGATTTATTAGAAATAACTGTGGTCATAAATGTAATCGCTAAGGCATTCAAAATACTTCGTACCGTTGTGGACAAAGCGGTCGCCTTCCCATAGAGGTGCCTGGGCACATCATTCATGCCCGCAGTATTGACAGGCATCATTGAAAAACCAAGTCCCACTCCTCTGATAGCTGCTATCAACGTAATTGTTGTGGAAGTAGTATCCATGGTGAATTTAGACATTTCATAGGTTGCAAAGGCAAGAATCGTAAGTCCAGGGATAGTTACCACCTTTGCCCCAAACTTATCAAAAAGCGCACCGCTTATCGGCATCATTAGCCCGGAAGCAATAGCTGAGGGAAATAGGATAATACCCGTTTGCATGGCTGTATAACCTCTTAAATTCTGCAGAAAAAGAGGCAGTACATACATACCACTCATTAATGCCAATGTAGTAACACCGGTAATAAACTGACTGACCGTAAAATTATACACTTTGAAAACCCTTAACTCAAGCAATGGTTCTGGGTGAGTTAATTCATTGACAATGAAAATAAGAAGGCTGAATAAACCAAAGGTAAGAATGAGAGGGTATTTTACATTTCCCCAATCAAGGGAATCTCCTTCACCAAAAACATACAGAAGGCTGACAATACCTGCAATAGAGGAAAATAGCCCCACATAATCAAAATTGCCTTTGTATGGTTTCAGAGTTGTCTCTTTTAACAATATGGCAGCGACAATTACTCCAACAACTCCAACTGGAACATTAACATAGAAAATAAATCGCCAATCCATATATTGGATGATATATCCTCCCAAAGTTGGTCCGATGGCAGGTGCGGACATTGAGGCAATCCCCCAAAAACCTAAGGCTTTACCTCGTTCTTCAATGGGGAATACCTGCATAATGTAAGACATCCCCACCGGCATAATAGCACCGCCGCCGATAGCTTGAATAACCCGAAAGCCAATCATGGTGTTCGTGCTCCAAGCAAAACCACATAGAAATGAACCTAAGGTGAAGATCCCTAATGCAGCAATAAAGAGTTTTTTAATCCCAAAGGTATCACTGAGAAAACCGGTTATCGGCACGACAGATCCCATAGCCAATGTATATCCAGTTAATACCCACTTGATAGATTCCAAGTCAGCTCCAAAAACATTCATCATTTTGGGAACTGCAATATTCACGATACTGCTGTCCAGCATGACCATGAAAGTACCAATAACTACAACAAGCAAAGCGGACCACTTATATAAACTATCACCGGCACCTTCTGGCGCACTATGTTCATTCATATTGCATGCACCTCATTACTTGATATGAATCTTTACGATTGCATTGGTACCCGGCAGTAATGGGGCATCCTTTTTATCAAATTCTATTTTAACAGGAACTTTTTGTATTACTTTTGTAAACGTCGAGCTTGTTGAAGTAGGCAGTAAAGCAAATGCAGAATTTGAAGCTTGACCCACGTACTTCACTTTACCGGAAAATGACTTGCCCGAAAATTGATCAATGGTCACGTCGACTTGCTGACCTTCTTTAATTTTTGTCAACTTAGTCTCTTCGATATTAGCACTGATATACAACTTATCAGGATCAACGAGGACAGCTACCGTTGAACCGGCAGAAATAAACTCCCCGACAGTTCCTTGCTTCTTGATAACTACTCCATCAATAGGAGCCCTAAACACAGATTGATCAATGTTAGTTTCTTGAAGATCTGTAATCCCTTGACGTCCGAGAATCTGATTTTTAACAACCTTGTCTCCCTCTTCAACATTCAGTTCTAACAGCTTCCCCGACATTTGCGGACTAACAGTCACGAGATCACCTGTAACTTTAGCGTCCTCTGTAGTAACATAATTTGAGTTTTCATACCAGTAATAGCATCCAATGCTAGCCAATGCAGCAACCATCAATACGAGAATAATCACAATCAGTTTTTTTCGTTTTTCAGCCATAATTCCTCACCTGCCCTACTTCTTAATAATACCGATTTCAGCCAGCATCCCAGGCTTCAATATAGCCTTGGAATTATCAATTTCTATTTTTGCCAGAACACTCTTGCTCCGCGAGTCAATGACAGGGTCAACAACTGACACCTTTCCCTTAAATTCTTGATCAGCGAGTTCTGCAACTTTGACAACAACTTCCTGACCTACCTTGACATCCTTGATCAGGTCTTCAGGCAAAGATGCTTTTACATACAGCGTATCAAGATTAACAACCGTAAGCAGAGCTGTGCCAGGAGAGGCTAATTCTCCAATATTGATATTTTTTGCACTAACTATACCTGAAACAGGTGCGGTAATTGTCCCGTTAGCCAGCTGGGTTTTGGCCAGGTCTAAAGCAGCTTGAGATTGAGCAACTTGAGCTCGTAAAACATTCAAAGATTCCTGTGTTTCTCCTTGTGTTAAGATCTTTAACTGATCTTGTGCTGCATTGTATTGTGCCTCAGCTGCCGCCAGCTGAGTTTGTGCCGTTTCAAATTGTGCCTGGGCTATTGCCCCGGCGGCTAGGAGTTGTTGGTTTCGGTCAAAGTTATTTTTTGCATTAGTATAGCTTATTTGAGCACTGTCTAAAGTCGACTGAGCTTGAGCAATCTGTTCCGGGCGGGCTCCGGCTTCCACTTTAGCTAAGTTTGCCTGTGCAGTTTGGACACCTGCCTCAGCCTGAGCAACTTGAGCCTCAACTTCTTTTGTGTCCAATGTAATCAACAAATCACCCTTTTGAACAGTTGAACCGACATCCACTGAAATATCAGCTACTTTGCCAGCCAGTTTGGTGGTGATTTGGGCTTTTTCATTAGCATCAATAATTCCTGCCATAACATAAACAGGCTTGTTAACCTGAACAGTTGCATCCCCTTCAGCCTTTGGAGCGGAACTATTACATCCTGTCAGCAAAACACTCATAACTAATAAAAGACCAGCCACTCTTTTCATTGCAATCCCCCTTTATGTTTGTGTAAGAATTGTTCGCATGCGTACGTTTTCAACATGATTAAATTTAACTCTTGATAGTGATTAAGTCAATACTTTTTTTAGTTCTTCTTCACAATTTATACCTAATACTGGTGGCCAGTTCACCTTGAAGCTAACGTTTTTTGAATCTTTTTAAATTCAGCCTCAGCTTCATCCTCATCGACAAACCATATTGTCCCTTCCTCCAGGGAACTAATGTTAAAGGTATGAATTAAACCACCGGCAAGAGCCTTAATCCCCCAAGCCACAAAAAATTGGGCAGGGGAATTCACCGGATTCACTCCCGCACCAAAATAAACAGGAATCCCCCTAATCTCTGTTTGCTCGTAAATATTGGCCTTAGTAGTTCCGCAAGGATTACCCATAATACTCCCACTCCCTATAAACAATCTTTATTTTAAACTTCACGGTTACTCCGAAATTTCCTCCTATATTCTCTTCAGGATTTCTTTTTCCTTCATTGTCTACTTTATTCTTAGAGAGAGATAGTCTATAATAACAACAAGATTAATTAGGATTATCTACTAAAGATGGATGATGAACTGGAGGAATTCCATGTATACTCAGGCTTTCACACCTGAACAATCCGCCTTTGGCAAACTGGACAATGGACGAGACGTACTTATTCTCTATGTCAAAGAATTTAGCGAACAAGTAAAGACCATTAACCAACTGGGTTCTTCGAAATTTATGTATCATTGGTTTTCTACAGAACATAAAGATTCCTATGTCCTCCAAGTTACTTGGGAAAATGACCTTCACATCGCTATTCGCTTTAATCAGCAGCACTTTGGCCTTCTTGATCAACTTCTTGAACCCAAGGATGTTATTCTTACAACAACTCCTATATCTCTCCTTATGGAAAAAGCCCAAGCTAGTGACTATAACTTTATCGAATTCAGTGATGTACTTACCTTTAGCAATCTCTCCTTTACAGCAATCCCTAATGCTTGAAATTATTTAAAATTATGGGTAAGATGAAAGAGTCGGCAATGAAGCCTACCTGACTTTCAGGTAGGCTATTTTTATTTTGAGGTAAGTCTTAATGTCAAACGACACTCTAGTTATCGATTCCTCTATACTGCTCGGCGAACTCAAACAAGCGAAACAGGAAATGGGTCAAGTCATCGAGTCAATCCGTCAAATAGCTCAACACACTAATCTTCTTTCTCTAAATTCAGCCATTGAGGCAGCCAGAGCTGGCGAAGAAGGAACTAAAATTCACGGTTATGCTCATACCAGCGGCTATAATGCTTATAAAGGAAAAAACTGGTCTGCTCTAGTCAGTGAAACCCTTTAATTTTGGGCAAAACACTAAGAAAAAGAGATGAGTCACATCATGTGTACCCATCTCTTTTTATAATAGTCCAAAAGCAGACTGCCTGGGCCGGAAGGCTTTGCGCTGCAAAAGGCTTTATATAACACAACTAAACTTGCTGCCGGTTTGCAAACGTTTTTTAACGCTTGGATAACGATCAAGGTCAGTATGAGGAAGGAACTTACTGCTTACAAATTTATCCATAAAGGCTGAATTAGCATTGAGTTCGAAATAAGTTACCTTCCCCGCAATTTCTTCTGCTTCCAGGCGTTTCGTACGAGACAGAAGCACTTGCCGGGCAGCTTCGCCTGAACTATTTCCCAAACGCAGAATAGCAGTCCGGGGAAGATCCGGATATAGACCTATTGTAACAGCCGACTCAACGGGTAAATATTGTCCAAAAGCGCCCGCCGCATAAAAATGACTGATTTCTCTCCAATCGCATCCCACATTCTCCATCAAAAGGTCCGTTGCAGCGTTTACTGCGCCTTTTGTCGCCATGAATTTGTTGATATCTGCTTGAGTAATAACAATGTCTTCTCCTGTGGCCGCTTCATGGGCAGGGACTACGATAAATTCTTTTTGCCCGTTCTGAAAATGAGCAGACCGGTTGATAATGCCGCCGACAAAGAGTTCAGCAAGTGTGTCTACTAGCCCTGAACCGCAGATTCCTCGTGCAGGAAGGTTTCCCACCGTTGAATATTCTACACAGCCAGTCACCGGATTAATGGAAACATGATCCACCGCCCCCGGTTCCGCTCTCATACCATGGGCTGAGACTCCCCCTTCCAGGGCTGGCCCGGCAGCACCAGCACAAGCAACGAGCCATTCTTCATTACCTAACACGATTTCCCCATTCGTACCGATGTCAACAAATAATGATACATCCGGCTGCCGATGCATACCGCTCACTAATATGCCCCCTATGACATCTCCTCCCAAATAGCTTCCGATACTTGGCAGGCAATAGATGGGTGCTAAGGGGTGAATATCAAGTCCGATTTCTTGGGCATGAATGATGCCAGGATTGTTGACAATAGGAGTATACGGAGCGCGGCAGATAGACGAGGGATCCAAACCAAGCAAAAGATGAATCATGGTTGTATTCGCCCCAATGGCTGCTGCAGTAATTTTGCTTGTCTCAGCAGGCAGCGGGTAAAGCCGCTTAATTAAACGATTTAAAGTCTTCAAAACCGCTGACTGAAGACTGTCTAAGCCTCCAGGTTCTGAAGAATAGCGAATCCTGGTCAATATGTCCTCGCCCATAAACACTTGATCATTATAATCTGCTGCATGTTTCAGGACTTTGCCATTACAAAGATCAATTAAGTACACTACCACAGTTGTCGTTCCTATATCTATGGCTAAACCATAGTGTTGCTGAGCAGTATTGCCGGGTTCCAAATCAATCACTGTCCACCCTTGTCCTGTTTCTGCTAAGGTAGCCGTGACCTGCCACCCCGCTCTTGTGCAGATCCCAGAAATTAATGACATAAGGGTTAATGGAACATGAACTGAACCATAGCTGTGCTCCATCCTATGGCGAAATTGATCAACAATTGCCCTGTTATCTTGAGGGCTGGGCGGGTTAAGGGAAATATAAACCTTTCTGGTTAGGGGCTCAAGATTTGTGAGCGAAGTTTGAACTTGTTCGGCAAGGATGATAGGTTTTTGGTTGGCTTTGGTCATAGTTTTTACCTTCTTCGTTATTTATTGTAATTCAAACATATAACTTAATTCAGAAGCTTCTTTCTGACCCGGAATAAACGTTTTCTCCACAAAATTCACCCGATGGTGCTGTTCGATCAAAATCACCGTTGAAGACCTGGTTCCATAATCCATTCCGTGGATGAAAACAGAGGATAAGAGTTTTTCCAACTCATAACTGATTCCCGTATTGGGCAATTGGTGGTCGGGAGCTTTTTCTCTATCAGCTAAGATCTCAAATAGTGCTTGAGGTTCAATCTCTTTGCTGACATCGAGGTAATTGGTGAATGCCTGCTTACTCTTTTGAACTTTAGGCCAAGGATAATCCAGCTGATAATTACTTAATCCGTAAATCCCTGGCATTATTTTCGTAATCTCAGGTGTTTTTGAACACAAAAAGAACATATCAGATCTGTCTCCGACCAAAAGATTAAATGGATTGTATAAATCTTGCCCAAAGACAACTTCTTGCAGATAGTTTACAGGATTTTGATTGCCGCATAAATAATCACTGACTAACTTACCCCTGGATTGAGGATTTGTCAGCTGTGCAGAGGGATCTCGAAAGTTTGTTAGTGCTGCAAAACGACCTGAACGGGTTATACCCATCCATGTTCCCAACATTTTTAAATCCCTGCCGGCCAAAATCTCAGGATGAGAGTCCCAAAAATGGGCGCTTGCCGTCGGCCTATTAAAGTATTCATCACGATTTGCCGTAAGTATCAAGGGATATCTTGGATGACAGTCATACGCAAAAACAATTAGACACATGGTCCATCAAGTCCTTCCCTGTCGCAATCACTCGTTGCCTATTCTCTCTCTTATGTTCATTCGATAATACTCATAGGCAACGTCGACATAAAAACCTGTTTTTTTATAGAGCATGTAAGCATTTGTATTGTCACTGTTGACCTCTATAGTGATATGGGCCTTCCCTGCCAGCAATAAACGATCTATGACTGAACAGAGAAGTTCCTTACCATACCCTTTACCTTGATATTCAGGGATAATCCCCAACCCAAATATTGAAACATCCTCCCCGTCATAATTGGTTGAAACAACGCCAATAACCTTATCCTGTAAGATGGCTAAATATTGATCTCGCGTATCCGAGTGAAATCGATTTTGTATAAGGCTTTTAGACTCATCATAGTTATCATTAAACACCTTCATGTGAACGGTGACGACTTCTTCCAACTCCTCCGGCAATGCTTGGCGCAGAACGATACGATACCCATTTAACCGAGAAAATTTACCCTTTAGGAACCTCATGAAATACTCGGTATGTTCATAGCCTGCCTGAAGAGCTTTCATTACCTCTTTCCCCGGGATCGATGAACGCTCACAGACAAATAGTATATAGGGAACTTCAAAACGTTTTAACTCCTCCATCGCTTTTGTCAATAATAATTTGAAATAACCTTTTTCTCTATACTTTGGCAAAGTATACGCCGCTATCTCAGCTTCTTGTTTAGTTGGAACAAACATAGTTAAGATACTGATTAATTTCTCCTTTTCATAAAGAAGAAAAAAACTGTTAATTCCTGGATGGACATTTAATGAGGAATCTAAAAAAATACTGCCTCTAAGATTATCATAGTCAATGCACAACTCTTCCAGGTCAAGTACTTCCTGAATGGTATTCTCACTCAAATGTCTCTTCGCCTTGATTAACATTTTACCTCAAATTCCTCCCAACAAATTGAAGACAGCATTTAAGATAGGGTAGATAGAAGAATGCCAAAAAAATCCTTAAATCTATTATATAGGTATTTCAGTGGTTCGAATAGATCCAAAAAGAAAAAAGAACCCCTTTCCTCCCGGATTAGAGTTCTAGGCAATATTAATCTACGCTGTAGGCTGATTTCGATAATCAAAGACCCGTTTGGCTTTGCCTGCACCACGTTCCAGGGTTCCCGGCTGAACAATTTTCAAACGCACATTAATAGACAAAACACTATGGAGCTTTTGGCGAATATAGCTTGAAAAGTCCTCTAATTTTGAGTAGGGTTCGAGCAAATCTTCACGAGTCAGTTCTACAACAACT
The DNA here is from genome assembly GCF_000235605.1 of Desulfosporosinus orientis DSM 765. Classification (GTDB taxonomy): domain Bacteria; phylum Bacillota; class Desulfitobacteriia; order Desulfitobacteriales; family Desulfitobacteriaceae; genus Desulfosporosinus; species Desulfosporosinus orientis. The sequence continues at coordinate 813,418 of NC_016584.1, read as the reverse complement.
TCCAATTCATCGAGAAAGTTTCGCCTATGAACATTAATCAGATAGTGGGGACCAATTCCATCAATGGTCATAAGAACACTTTCAATCTGGGAAGGAAAAACATTAACCCCTCGAATGATCAGCATATCATCGGTACGGCCAACAATTTTACGCATCCGCGCAGTGCTTCGGCCACACTGACAAACATCTTGGGTAATACGGGAAATGTCTTTTGTCCTAAAACGAATAACAGGAAAGGCCTCTTTCGTTAAAGATGTGAATACCAATTCTCCCTCCTCACCGGGTTCAAGCACTTCTCCCGTCTCCGGATCAATTGTCTCGACAATAAAATGGTCCTCCGCAATATGATGCCCGCATTTACAGTTGCATTCTCCAGCAACCCCCGGGCCCATAACTTCACTTAATCCGTAATTGTCCGTAGCAATAATGTTAAGCCTGGATTCAATCTCCTTACGCATTTCCTCAGTCCAAGGTTCTCCTCCGAACAGCCCGATTTTCAACTTTAATGAAGAGATATCAATACCCATCTTTTCTGCTACTTCAGCAATATAGAGGGAATAACTGGGTGTTGATATAAGCACTGTCGTGCCAAAATCTTTCATCAACATAAGCTGCCGTTCTGTATTTCCTCCAGAGACTGGCACGACTAGGGCCCCTGCACGCTCAAGTCCATAATGCAGTCCGAACCCTCCTGTAAAAAGGCCATAGTTAAAGGCTATCTGAGCAACATCTTCCGAAGTGACACCTGCTAAGCTCACCATTCGCGCCGTTAAATCAGTCCAGGTATTCAGATCATTCGCTGTATAGCCCACGACCACTGGACGACCCGTCGTCCCCGATGAAGCATGAACTCGAACCACTTCCTTTTGCGGTACAGCGAAAAGTCCAAAAGGATAATTGTTTCTTAAATCTTCTTTAGTTGTGAAGGGCAAGTACTTAAGATCATTTACAGATTTAATCCCTTCAGGAACAATCCCTAATTTTTCAAATTTCTCTCGATAATGAGGCACTTTACTATATACCCTGTTAACTGTCCATTTCAAACGCTCAAGCTGCAATTCCTCGAGCCTGCTGCGGCTCATACATTCGTGTTCAACATCCCAGATCAAATTGAATCAACCTCATTTCTTTGGAGATTTCCAATAGTTCTTTATAGATCAGTTAAAATAAAAATAGCTACCACAAAAAGGATAGCTATTATATATAAGCATTGAATACATCATATTCAACCATCCTTCCGTTCTAACAATGTTCTATTATTTATCAAACATATCAGCAAAATTACTACTTTACTACATCTGTGAAAGAGCTCACAGATCTTCTACATTTTACATTCTAACGAACAATTATCTAATTGTCTAGGATTTTATCAGATCAAGAAACGTTATTTAACCATTGATATACCGGAAGTACTTGTTTCGCCGAAAGGGTATTCCCAAGAATTCCTGCGCTGCTTCCAAAAATGTATCCGCCATTCAAATCCTGGAGAGAAGCAGCTTTGATTAATTCCAAAGCTTTCTCAATCCGATTTTCTGCTTCAAACCAACCCAGATCGTATCCACCCATTAAACAAAGCTTATGTTCTGTTGCCATTCTGACTTTTGTGATATCTTCAAGTGACGAAAAATCCAGAGAATGCAAACCGTTAATACCTGAATCAAGGAGATCATCCATCACAGGCAATAAATCTCCGTCAGCATGGAAGAAGACAGGAGGATTCTGTTCTTTTAACACGTGAACTTGTTTCTTTAGTCCGGGAAAAAAATCCTTTTTCAGGGCTTTAGGAGAAATAAAAGTTCCACCTTTGTACGCAATATCATCAGCAACAATGATTCCATTAGCCCCCGACACCAAGGCTTTAAGCCCTAGTTCAGTATTTATTCTTACTGACTTACTGATTAAATCCGGGATGATGGGATCTGACTTGGCAATCGCTAACAAATAATCTGTAAAGGAAGAGAAGAGTTTTGCTGTTCCCTGAAATGGACCGTCAATTATGGCGAAAATAAAAAAATCTGTCTCTTTGCGCCAGGTTTCAATGTTTTTCCAAACTCGATTATTTTCGTCTTCCTCTTCAAGAGGAGAAAAAGCCAACGCATCCAGCCCGCACAGTTCACAGGCTTGGGCTCGATCCTCGAAGGTCACCGCTTTCTTCAGACTTAATAACTCCGTAATAAATTCATCTTCAAGGTAAAATTCCCCTTTGGGTAAACGATCCATACTGTCAAAACGAACAGCTGCTAATATTCTTTCAATTCTTTTCATTTTAAAACCGACTTCCTTTTTCTGTAGTATTCTGAAAGGCTAACAGTTTTGCACAAATTACTCCGATTAAATGACATTATAATCGTTTAAGATCATTAATACCAGACAAGTCTTTCTAATCAGTTTATTTCTAAAATATACAAGCCACGCTTTGCAGAGCGTGGCCTTCATAGTCATTATTTTCTAAAAGAAAAGACGATCATTACATTCTATAGCCCCTGCCAAGGAAGCCTTGAGCTGAATAACCTTGACCTTGGAAACCTTGGTTAACAACGACGTTTCTTGAAATTGGCTGATAGTAATGCTGAGGCACATCGATAATATTTTGACGGTTAATTGTCACAACAGGATGAATTACAGGGATAGCACGCTGATAATAAGAATCTCTTACACAATATTGCGGGGGACAACAAATTGGTTTACATCCATAACCACTCATTAGAAACTCACCTCCTTAACTTCACTATATGCGTTTAATGGTTCTATTGGTATATCATTCCATCCTTTGCTGAAATTTTTTTCACTATTAATTCAAAGATATAGTCCAACTTTTGTCCAACTTCAACAGAGGCAGTATCATATCCCCTCAACACAAAAAAACAAGCGCTCTGAAACAAGGAACGCTTGTAAGAAATGTCTTTACTTATTTTAGATTAGAATAAATTAAGCTCTTTTAAGTCCACCTCTGGAACTAGCCCTTCTTGAGCAGCTCTCGTCAAAAGAGTCCCCACTGCTTTATAACCTGTCTTGCCGATATTTTCGGTGTAGTTATTAACATAAAGCTTAATATGGGCTTGAGTCACTTCAGAGGATAGCTCCTGACTGTGCTGCAGTACATAATCCTTTGATTCCATGGGATGAGCCCAGGCATATCTGACTGATGCCTGAATCCAGTGTGTAATTTCTGATAGGTCTAACCTTCGCCTAGCAATGATTGCTCCCAGCGGAATCGGCAGGTCCGTCTCTTTCTCCCACCAATTCCCTAAATCGACCATTTGCATCAAGCCGAATGAAGGATACGTAAAACGCGCCTCATGAATAACAAGTCCAGCATCCACCAACCCGTCGCGAACAGCCGGCATGATCTCATGAAAGGGAAGAACTATAATCTCTCCTATCCCACCTGGAACGTTTTGCGCTGCCCATAGGCGAAAAAGTAAATAAGCAGTGGATCGTACGCTGGGAACAGCAACTCGACTCGTATGCAGCTTTGCCGGATTGATACTGTCTGACCTGTCAGAAGTCAGCAATAGAGGGCCACACCCTTTCCCCAAAGCGCCCCCACAAGGCAGCAAGGCATACTCTGACAAAACCCAAGGCAGGGCAGCATAGGAAATCTTAACAATATCCGGTCCATTAGGGCCGGCGGCTAAATTGTTCGTAATATCAATATCGGCATAAGTCACATCAATCTTAGGAGCCCCCGGTATTAAACCGTGTACCCAGGCATGAAAGACAAATGTATCATTAGGACAAGGTGAAAATGTAACTTTCATATTGAAACCTCCGATAAAACTTGAAAAACGGCTTCCAAGACTTCAAGAGCTTCTCTTATCCGCCATGCAGAACGATTGCGCGGACCCACCATGTTTGAGATTGCCCTAACTTCTATTACGGGCAATCCCTGATCTAAAGCGGCAAATCCCACTCCATACCCTTCCATGGCTTCAGCAGCAGCTCTGGGGATTCGAGCCATCATTTCTTTTGCAGTCTCAGCTGTGCCGGTAACTGTCGAAACTGTAAGCACCGGGCCATTGAATACTCTCAGCTTAGCTTTAACTAATGCTTTGGTAACATAGTCTACTAAACCCTTGTCTGTCCGGATACAAGTCGAACCAAATCCTAATTCATTCAAGCTGCTAAACCCTTCCGGTGTCTCTGCCCCTAAGTCAGCAGCAACGATCTCTGTCCCTACCACAACAGAACCTACCTCAGCTCTGTTCGGAAAACCTCCGGCAAAACCTGCACTGATCACTAAATTGTAATTAGCTGCAGCTAATGCTCTGCTCGTATTCACTCCCGCTGCAACAGGCCCCACGCCGCCTAACAAAACCTCAAACCTCGGGTCACTCTTTAGTCCCCGTAATACGGCATCCCGCTCCGGCAAGGCAGCAGTCACAACTAATACCCGTAATGGGGATTGCTGACTCCAAGGAATGAAATCTGTAAATTGGTTATAGTTTGCTTCAAAGCTCAAGTAATTACTCCCTCGCTTTAAGAGTTAAATAGCTTGCCACAGTGTCAAAACCAATTCTCTCTACTGTTTTAGCAAAGCGTTCGCCTTTGAGCCCATTTTCTCTATAATACTCCATAGCCTTGTCAATAACCTCTAGGGCCTCATCAATAGAATATAAACCCGGTAATTCTTTACCAATGAACTGTTCTTTGGCAAACATTCCTCCGATGAAAATAGCAACTTGACCCGGCTTACGCCCTAGCAGGCCGATACAGCCAATCTGGGGCTTAGAGCAGCCGTTTCTGCATCCGCTTATCGTAACACGAAATTTGTTGGGCAAAGTAACATCATATTTTCCGCGATAAAACTTTTCATTAATTTGCCGAGCAACTTCTTCGGTATTAAAAAGGCTGACCTGACATACATCTCCTTTACAGGTAAGAGCAGGTCTGGCCCTCATTCCAGTGCTTCCGCTGGATAAACCCGCTTCCTTAAGTTCTCTAGCGACACTTTCCAGATCCTGATACTTCAGCCAAGGAATCTCTACATTTAAGCGCTGAGTTAGAGTAAAGTAACCTCTGCCATATTTCTCGCATATATCTGTAATCTTACGAGATTCCTGTGCAGTTAATCTCCCTGCTTCAATCATAACTCTGCAAGAGAAATGGATGCCGTCTTTATAGGAGATAAATCCTCGACCTTTTAATACCTTCTTATCGTCGTCAGTTAATGTCATTTTAATACCCGGTTAAAATAACTTGGAAAATTCTAACCTTCTCCTCTCACACTTTTTCTTACCCAAGTTTCTGAAATCATTATTACAATCCATTGATATCCAGAGGAAATCCATTTTCTATACCCTGAAAAAATTTTTCAAGAGCTTCATAACTCTGAGCCCCATGGATAGCACGTCCATCGACTATGAAACAAGGAACACTTTGAATTCCAAGCTGCATAGCTTCTTCAACATCTTGGCTCACAGCTTCTTTATATCGTCTCCCGACAAGAACTTCTCTAAACTCTTGTTTGTCCAATCCTATCTGTTCAGCCAACTCTGTTAAAACTTGTAAATCATTAATATCTTTTTGTTCTTGAAATTGGGCAGCGAAGACAGCATCATGATATGCGTTGCCATACCCTTTTTCTTCTGCATACTTAGAACCTTCTAAAGCTAATCTTGAATGTTTGCTCTTTTCATTAAAGGTCATATAGAGTCCGTGCTTTTTCCCTAATGCTTCAAGGCCCTTTTTCGCCTTCTTTACATATTCCGGAGATTTTTCGGGAAGTTCAATATCCTCCGGCCTCAACTCATAAGCCTTCCACTCAATGCTTAGATTTTTGTCCTTGGCCAACTGGTCAAGGGGGACTTTCCCTATCATACAAAAAGGTCACAAAAAATCCGAGAAAACAATTATCTTATTTGTCATGATTACAGCTCTTCATAGAAGGGCAATTGTTCACCTCTGATAGAAGCTAATCTCCATAAATAATCATTGCCATTAGTTTCTCTCTTATCTTCCTCAAACCCTTTGCTTTTCAAAAGATTCAGAGTGCTGCGATTAGCGGCATATCCTGATAAGTACTTAGCTCCTTGCTTTTTAGCAAATTTTCTCAAGTTATTGAGCACAGTATCAATAACTCCTTCACTCAAAAGATCATAGTCCTCATTTTTAACTAATACAATATCATTAATGAATACTTCTTGTTTGTTGAGTTTTGATATATGCAAGCTAATAATGGGTTCTTCATAACCTAATGTATCCACCCACATTATCTGCGGCAATTCTACACCCAGTAATGCAGCAAGCTCCGGACTATTGCTATGATTACTGTAATATTCCTGCAAAAGCTCCACAAGCCTCTGATTATAGGCCCTTGCCTGAACAGAAATATTATATTGTCCCGGATACTGCAGCCTTATCTCATCATCACGCAGCACCTTTATGCCAGGATCCTTGCCGATTTCAGCAGCCAATTCTTTAATAGGAAAAAGACTATTAATATCTTCCTCAGAGAGGTTCCACTGTTCAGAGTAAATGCGCTGTGCTTTAAGTACCATCTTGTAATCTCACGCCTTTCTTGAGCTATATTAATTTTAAATTTTTTCCAAATGAGGCAAACCACTTTGAACTTCCATATTCATAATAATACCGTATTTATGATCAAACTCCAACTTACCCTAAGAAAAAGGAGGAAAGTCCAACTTTCCTCCTCAGAGATTCAAGGATTACAATTAACCCAATAAGCCGTTCCAAACCGGAAGTGCTGCAAAAACTATCAAACATCTCAAGGTCAATCCACCAATTAGAACTGCTCCGTCACAAACCAAAGAGATCCATTGGCCTTTAACCCTATCCACTCTATGGGGCGGCCCATCAGAAGCAAAGCTTTGAGAGCGGGATTGAAGAACATAAAATGCCAAGGGTCCAATTAAACCTATGAAAACGAGTAATGCCCAAAAAGGTAAGGAAAGAGATTGCATCAGCAGTAAGTTTGCAGATAATTTCGCAGCCCCTTGCCCACCCGAATAGATAAGGGCAAAGAAAGCCGCCAGGAAAATAATTTCAAGGCTAACTAACCAGAGATGAACTTTGGAAACAAACACTTCATGTGTATGGTGTTTCTCGAAGAAATGTGCAAGTAACAAAGTTAAGGATAAACCTGTCGAAAGGGCTGACACTACGAAGATGACAGGCATTAGATAGGAATTCCAGAAAGGAACCCCTTGTACTACTGCTAAAAGCATTCCAGTATAAGCTGCCGTCGCTACGGCCAGAACAGCACCCACTAATGATAAAGCACCAGGAGTTTGTTTCTTTTTCCAGACAAAGTAGGCTTTAATAAATCCGATCAGAATGAAGGCAGAGAGAATATAAATTCCCCAAGTCATAACTGACCTAAAATTCGAAAACATGTTAAGAATCAGCCAGGGTTTTCTTAACCCTTGTCCCAAATCCGTGACTAATAATAAAGCACCAAACGCTACAAGGGGTGAAGAAACATAATAACCCACCCTTTTTAAATCAGTAGCCTTACCTAGCAGACCTTTTTCCGCCGCAAACGAAGTCAGATAAGCGCCGGCACCAAGACCTCCTAAAAAAAGGTATATAGCAATGAGCCAACCCCAATGTCCCATTAAATAATCCTCCTCTCTTTATTGTTCCTTGGGTATTACAACCATGGAGGGATTCGTGATCTTAGGATCAGGAAGCCCTTTAACATTTAGATTTCCTTTTTTAGATAATTCCTTCATATCTCCCATTGTCAAAGCCTGAGTAGGGCAAATCCCTACGCATTTAGGACTTGACCCTGCATCCTGCAGCTGGTAACAAAAAGAGCATTTTGAGACTGCACCTGTCATTTTCTGAATATGGGGTGCATGATAAGGACAGGCATAGAGACAATATCCGCATCCAACACATTTGTTGGAATCATGAACGACAATACCGTCACTTTTCCTTTTCGTATAGGCTTTAACCGGACAAACTTTGGCGCAAGCAGGATCAGCACAATGATTGCAGCTCATGGATAAAGCATCACCTTTGTCGTTCTGAAGAAGCCGTCTCCAAGGATTTTCTGTCTCCCACTGGTAAGTTTCTTGACAAATCCTCACACATGATTGACAACGGATACACTTGCCCTCATCATAACAAAAACCAATTTGTTTACTGGTTTTCCCTTCAGAGTTTGAGGCAACCGTTTCTTCTTCAGCCTGCAATATTTTAACAGGCATAAAACCGATTGCAGCTACTGTTCCGAGTAAAACTCCGCCTTTTATCAAGCTGCGTCGGGATAACGTTACTCGTTTATTTTGAGACATCTTGTTACAGCTCCTTTCGCAATCTACCGCAACTTGCGTATCTGCAAGCGTGAAAATAAATAGACAAAAAATCCCTCATTCTACGATAATCTAACATAATGTGACAAAGTTCTCAATGGTATATTTTTCAATTAAGCTGATAACAAGGCTTATTTATGTATTAAAAAAAACCAGCAACAAACATTAACACAACTTGTCTGTTACTGGTTGATAACATATTTAAAATTTTAAACAACTCTAATCGTTTTTTTAATAAATATTAGAGTTAATCCATTTCAAGCCATTGATACATAACAAAAGCGTCTACAAACCCTTTTTTCTGATGATTAAAGGCCTTAAGCAGAGTTCCAACGATGCTGAACCCGCACTTCTTCCATAATTCTACAGCTATATGATTAGTACTGACGACACAATTATATTGCATTCCCTTAAAGCCATAACCTCGAGCTTCATTTAAAGAATGCAAACACATCTGTCTGCCTATTCCTTTCCCTCTTGCCTCATCTCTTACTGCATAACCAGCGTTGCAGACGTGTGCTCCAAGAGTTGGTTGATTAGGTTTCAGATAATAAGTTCCCATAATACGATGGTTTTCCACTGCCACAAACGTAACAAGGGGTACTTCCATCCAAATACTGAAAGCTTCTTCCTTAGAAATATTGGGTGAGAAAGTATACGTATCCCCTTTAGAAAACACCTCGTGTAAAATCGACCAAATTTCCTCAAAATCCTCTTTTTCAGCTTTTCTTATCTCCATAATTCTAATACTACCATCCTTTACGGCTACGCCAGAATTCTGGTTGGACCAATACCAACAAGGTGAAAAGCTCCAATCGACCAAGGAGCATACAAATAATCAGAACACACTCTCCAAAAGCATTAATAGAAGAAAAGGTAGTTGTAGGTCCAACTACTCCAAAGCCCGGTCCCACATTTCCCAAAGTTACAACAACAGCACTCATTGCATCAAGGGGTTCCAGCCCTGTTGCGGCAAGGAGAAATGAGGCAAATGCAAAAATAGACAAAAAGAGAAAGAAGAAGACCGATATTGTATTGAGCATAACCGGATCTACCGTTCGTTTTGCAAAGCGTACATTAATAACCGCTTTGGGATGGATTGCCCTTCTCAGTTCTGCCCAACTGTGTTTGAAAAGAAGAATGATCCTGGATACTTTTATTCCCCCTGCTGTCGAACCCGCGCTGCCGCCAATAAACATAAGACACAGAAGGACAATCTTGCAAACAGCGGGCCACTTATCAAAATCTGCCGAAGCAAAGCCTGTCGTAGTCATAATGGAAACAACCTGAAAAAGCGCCTGACGCAGAGAATTTCCACCTTCTACGCCCATACTCCGCCACAAACTAAAAGCAATGATGAGGGTCGACACTGCAATAATCAACAAATAGAACTGGAATTCCAAATCTTTGATAATTTTCATAAACCCTGAACGCCATGCTTGAAAATAAAGGCCAAAATTTCCTCCTGCTATGATCATAAAAATGATAATTATAAGTTCTATCCCGACATTGTCGTAGTAAGCAATACTCGTATTTTTCGTTGAAAATCCACCAGTAGCCATGGTTGCAAAAGAGTGGTTGACAGCATCGAACCAATTCATACCCACTATAATTAAAAGAATTATCTGCACAACTGTAAAACCAAAATAGATTTGCCAAAGTTTTAGTGCATTATCACGAATTCTGGGAAGAACCCTTTCAGAAGTCGGACCGGGAACCTCAGCATTAAAGAGATGAACGGCACCGGTCATGTTGGGTAAAAACACGATAAACAAAACGATAATTCCCATACCTCCGAGCCAATGAGTTAGGCTGCGCCAAAGAAGAACACTTTTAGGCAGGCTTTCAACTGCGTCAATAACACTTGCTCCAGTGGTCGTGAAACCGGAAACGGCTTCAAATACTCCATCCAGATAGGTGGGCACAGCCCCGCTTAAAGCATAAGGCAAGGCTCCGATCAAAGCTGTCAATAACCATGCCCCGGCAACCACAACGAACCCTTCTCGAACACCCATACGACCTTCTTTTTGGCCAAAGGTTTTTAAAACAAGTCCTGTAAAAACAGACACAATTAGGGACAGCGCAAAAGAGAACATACTCTCTTCCTGATAAATAACCGCCACAACAAAAGGAATTCCCATAAATCCAGTATAAGCAATCATCAAACGTCCAAGAATATTTGCTACAAATGAATAGTTCACTAAAAAAACCCGCCTTAAAAAATTTTGCTGATTTTTTTGATAAGATTTGGAAGGGTGAAAATCACTACGCGATCACCGACGTGAAGGATCGTGTTGCCGTCTGGAATGATGAGCTCATTTCCTCTTAGAAGAGCACCGATTAAAATATTATCCGGTATTTTAGTATCTTTAAGCTTACGGCCAATAATTGAAGACTTGCTGGAAACAACAATTTCCATTGCCTCTGCTTTTGCACCTTCTAATAGAGATACTGAAACCACTCCACCTTGACGAACTTGACGCAAAATGACTCCCGCAGTTAAGAGCCTTGGCGACAGAATTACGTCAACTCCCACTTTACCCATGAGGGACATATATTCTGAACGTCCAACACGTACAATGGTTTTTTGAGTTCCCAAATCTTTAGCAAGAAGAGCCAGCAACAAATTCAGTTTGTCGTCACTGGTCAGACAAACCACTGCATCAGAATTCCCAACCCCCTCTTCGATCAAAAGGTCTATGTCTGTACCATCACCACAGAGTACAAGACCCTTATCAATGGTCTTAGCCAATTCACTGCAGCGCTCTCGACTTTTTTCTATGACTTTGATGGATATGCCAACATGATCCAAAATTCTTGCCAAGTGTCTGCCGATACGCCCGGCACCAATGATCATAACTCTTTGAATCTTGGTCTTTCTCTCGGAGAACTCTTCACTAAACTTTTCGATAGCAGCTTGGGCACCGACAAAAAATACACTGTCCTGAGGCAACAAGCAATCCGTACCCTTAGGAATGATCATGCGGTTCTGGCGAAGAATACCTACAACAAGCACTCGATCAGGGAGCGTTAAGCGTTTTAGAGGAATATTAACATAAGGCGACTCTTCCCGAACGCGTACTTCTAGTAAGCGTACCATACCATCGCCAAAATCTTCAACATCTAGTGCTGCCGGGGTAAGAAGAATTCGACTAATTTCAATAGCAGTTACCATTTCCGGATTAATCGTTAAATCTATGCCTAAAGCTCGATTAAATTCAAGCTGATTTTTCCCTGCATAGTCCTGATTCCTAACGCGAGCAATCGTTCGAGATATACCTGCTTGCTTGGCGGCCATACAGGCAATCATATTGACTTCATCTCGATCCGTAACTGCCACCATGAGATCCGCCTTTAACAAACCAAATTCGGCGAGAAATTGCGGGCTAGCTCCATTTCCGCTAATCGTCATTACATCCAAACTGTTTTGGACGATAAGGCGGCGCTCTTCATCCTGCTCAATAACGGTAATTTCATGCCCCTCTTCCGACAATCGCTGAGCTAAGCTAAATCCTACTTTTCCTGCACCAACAATGACAATACGCATAAACGATGTTTTTCTCCTTCCCATTACCCAAATAACGGCCCAATAGGAACCTATCAACTGCTATTCGGCAAGATATCGCAAAATCCCTTTATTTCAACTGTATTGAGAGCAAATCCGGACATATAAGCAACATTTTCTCCTTCTTTAGGAAAAAGAATTCTTTCAGAGGATTAATACAATATACTTTGGCTGAATTGTTAAAGTGAATAACCGCCAATTCCAATTATGTGATAAACTATTTCAATCAGTAATCTCAAAGGCGGGAAATAACATGCTTATCGGAGCACGCACTCTTAAAACCGGGCTTGCCGTCACAGCCACACTTTTTATCTGTAAAATGTTTTCTATAGAACCTGCATCCTTTGCAGCCATGTCAGCCGTCGTAAACATGCAGCCTTCAGTAAGTAAATCTTTAAATAATGCCTGGCAACAGATTGGAGTCCATTTGCTCGCTGTGGTCTTTTCTTTAATGATTGGTTTACTCTTCGGTACTAATCCTCTCTTGATTGGTATAACTGCTATTCTTCTGATCCTAGTTTGTAACTGGATCGGATGGTCAAGCGGAATCGTTATGGGAATCGTCTCAATAATTTTCATTCTTGATTCTCCCAAAGATACCTTCCTTACTCACGCCTTATCTCGATCTCTGAGTATTTTTGTCGGCCTGGGCATAGCTTTGGTAATCAACCGAATTTTGGCTCCGCCGAGATACAAGTCCAAATTTATTAATTCCCTTACAACTCTCGTTCTTGTTACCTCGAATTACTTCTTAGAAAGCCTTCATGCCTTCATTCATGCTGGAAGTCTGACTTATTATCAACAAAAAGATTCTGAAAAGCAAAAAGCCCTCCTTGATGAGGTGAATAACCTATATGAACATGCCCGAGAAGAACTGACTCCGAAAGATCATCCCCTTTTTATTGAACGATTATTAGAAATTTGCCGGGGGTTTATCGAACGAGGAGAAACCATTAATCAGATGACAGAACAAAGGGTCACAAGAAGGAGAGAATCTTATTCTCCAACTGAGTTGCAAGAAATAACATCTGAATTCAAAGAAATTCTAGGTGTTATGGCCATTGGCTATGATAAGCTTACTGAACTTATCAATTCTCTCACAACCGGAATCACTGAAAAACAAAGTATGGGGTCCTATGAGGAAGATATCCTCTATTGGGAGATGTTCGACCAAGCCATTAATAATTGGAATAGCAAAGTATACGGGGTCTTTTATTTGCGGGCCTTAATGGAGGTATCAGTGGTGGCCACCGAACTTCGTTGGGCTGGTCGCCGTACTAAAAGTTTGCTTAATATGCTCCACCAGGAATACGCTAAGGCCAGACACTCCCATTAAAACGGTTTGCCCTATGTGTGACATACAAATAACAAATGCCAGCGATTATTCGCCGGCATTTTTATTGTGCCCAGTGATACTCTGTAAAAGGATCTTCTTCTAGGGGATTATCGCTGTACTTGTATAAATCCCCATTCGGCACATAATAGCCTGTATCCGATGAGATCAGAAAAGAGGGCTTCTTAGAAATTTCAACAGGCGTATTTAATGGAACTAATGCATACAGCTCCTCCATATCCGAATTTTTTAAACGTATACAACCGTGAGAGATATTTTTGCCAATCTCTGCAGGATGATTGGTTCCATGGATTGCATAATTCAGATTTGATAATTCCATTGCCCTCGTCCCGTAAACATTATCTTTAGGAGGTACGTAATTATCCGGATTCATAATTTTTCGGGATATTAACAGAGTTCCTTCAGGAGTGGCATCATCTTTACCAAGAGAAGCCTCATACTTACGAATGATTCTATTTTCGGATACTAGGGATAAGGTATTGTTTGTCTTATTAATAGAAATTGCCAAGGGCTGAAACGGAATATCTTCAGCATAGGAAAGGTTAGGCATTAAACTATCTTTGACTAGGGAAATCAAATCCTTTTCAGGAGTAGATTCTTTAAAGGAAAAAAGCCACCCCCCATCTTTTGTGGGAAAGGCTGTAACTGTATTTTTTAAATAAAAAGGTTCCTTAGGCAATTCACTTAAATAATTATTGGGGTAAGACTGGCAGAGCAGTTCTAAATTAGTGGGCAGGTGCCCATTCTTTTTAGCAAATTGGTATAAAGCACTTCTTATTACAGTTGTGGCCTCCCATAATTGAAGCTCTTGGTTACTCATCATTTCCATAGAATTGTCAGGATAAATAAAGACCTGAATCGGCTTATCCCCCCCTTCCCAAATTGCCATTCCAAGTTCTTGTTTCTTTTCATCAAAGGCTAGTACTTGTTTTGCAGATTGTGGCTCCTTTTCATAATCTGCCTTCAGCTTCATAATAAGAGCATTTACAATATTCTCTTTACTCTTCTCCCCTTCAGCAATAATAACCACTGATTGGTTGTTTAGTGCATCCAAAGATTGCTCAGGTTGATGATCAATTACTTCGTAAGGAAGTAAGTAAGCATAATGATGGTTTGTGACGAATGACTTTTGAAAATGGAGCAAACTTCCGACAATAATGCTGATGAGAATTGCCACAACCAATAAAAGTATTATTTGCTTTTTAGAAAAGGTTGATGGTTCGTTAAGTTTGGCAATTTTGTTCTTATCGGCTTGTATGTCCTGTTCCAATCTCAAAAGTTCAAGTCTTGCGGGAATATATCCTTTTCTGAACGAACGCCGAACAAAGTCTAACGCTTGAGCTATTGTTTTGTGGTACATAACCAAATACTTTTCAGATTTTGTAACATAGAATTTTTCTAAATAGTTTCGGGCTTCTCGTTTAAAATCTAATCCCAAGTGAAATAACGCTTCTTCATTTTCTGATTGCCTTTGCAACAGCTTCTTCCAAAATAAAGGATCATTTTTAGATAAGTAGTAACCATTGTTTAGATGAACTAAATTAGCTTTTAATTTTGAAGCTGATTGAGTATTCAATTTTACCTCATTCCTTTGATTAACAATTAGTCCTTCCAATCTATGGTATTCTCAACCTTGTACAATTAGACGTAGTATTATCAATAAATAAGTAGCATTCAAGCTAATAATGTAATAAAATTAAATAGCTAAAGCCTTAAGATTTCAATTGTAATTATCGGTATTTTGGTTAAAGGGGTAACGTATGAAGTTAAAAGGATTTATATTTGACCTGGACGGTACATTAATCAATTCTTTGCCGATTGTTCGCACCAGTTTAAGTAATACACTGCTGAAATTCACCGGACGTGAATATTCGGCCAATGAATTATCTTCTTTATTCGGACCATCAGAAGATGGTATTTTCAAGAAGCTTTTTCCGGATTCGTGGCAAGAAAGCTTGCAGTTTTATTTAGACGAATACAACCGGCTGCATGTAGATAGCCCTGATCCATTTCCCGGCATCATTGACGCCTTAACTCATCTGCAGGAACGAAATATAAAGCTGGCACTTGTCTCCGGAAAAGGTGCCGGAAGCATGGAAATATCCCTAAGGCATTCAGGAATTAAACGTTTTTTCGAAGTAATTATCACCGGCTCTGAACACCAAGCCAGTAAACCTCAACATATTGTTCAAATACTTAAACATTGGAATTTCAAACCTGAGGAAACAGCTTATGTGGGTGACATTGCTTATGATGTCTGGGCCGCTAAGGAAGCAGGCGTATGGTCAATCAGCGCGCTATGGGCTGAAACAGCACAGGTTCAGAAAGTTCTTGCAATGAATCCAGCCTTTGCCTTTGAAAATGTAGAATCGTTTATTGACTGGATCAGAAAAACCATTTAAAAAGAGGCGGCAAAACAAGGCCGTCTCTTTCAAATCAACGTGTATAACACCCAGTACCCTTCGAATCTGCTAAATAATTACTACAAAAGATCAATTTCTCAAAGTCGTAGCTACAATTAAGTTCAGAATTGTGTTATTGTTGATCATAGGTGACTGTGACACAAAGGAGGAATATAAATGCTTGAGCTTCAGCAAGTTTCTTTGGAAGTAGAAGGAGATAAAAGCTTTGAAATTCTGAAGAATATTAATTTGAAATTCTATGAAAAAAAAATATACGTAGTCACGGGTCCAAATGGGGGCGGAAAATCTTCTCTGGCTAAAATTATTATGGGTGTTTACAATCCTACCTCAGGTAAAATTCAACTGGACGGTCAAGATATAACACCTTTAAATATTACGGAGAGAGCCCGGATGGGTATTGGATATGCTTTCCAAAACCCTCCGCGTTTCAAAGGCCTTAAAGTGAAGGATCTTTTACGAATGGCTGCCTCCCATAACCCTGAAAAAATTAATATTTGCGATCTATTGTATGATGTTGGATTGTGTGCCCAAGATTATCTTAATCGCGATGTAGATGTCAGTCTCTCCGGTGGGGAAATGAAAAGAATCGAAATTGCAACGGTATTGGCCCGAAATCTAAAGGTAGCGGTTTTCGACGAACCTGAAGCCGGGATAGACTTATGGAGCTTTCAAAAGTTAGCCGAAACCTTCAGAGATATCCACGTGAAATATGATACAACCATTGTAATTATTTCTCACCAGGAACGAATCATGGAACTTGCTGATGAAATAATCATCATGTCCAACGGAATGATCAGCGCACAATCCGAACGAGATATCATTCTTGCTGGGATCATGAACAACGCTGCTTGTGCATGTAGTACTAAATGTGTAAAAGGGGTTGGTCAAAGTGCTGAATGCCTTGGATAAGTTGATGCTTGAGAAAGTGGCCGATCTCCATGAGATTCCACAGGGTGCCTTTAACATACGAAAAAATGGAGCTGGAGTCCAGCGCAACACTACTGCTAATATTGACATCGTCACTAAGACAGACGGTTCCGGAATTGACGTTATCATTAAACCTTATACCAAAGGAGAAAGCGTCCATATTCCGGTTATTGTGACAGAAGAAAATATCAATGATGTTGTCTACAATACCTTCGAAGTTGGGGAATATTCGGATGTTTTAATTGTCGCCGGATGCGGCATCCATAACTCCGGACACCGCAAATCTCAGCATGACGGTATACACACCTTCTACGTTCGAAAAGGAGCCAAGCTCAAATATGTTGAAAAACACTATGGGCAAGGCGACGGTTCCGGCGAGCGGGTTCTAAATCCCAAGACCATTATAGAAGTAGAAGAAGGCGCTGTCGTTGAACTGGAATTAATTCAAATTAAAGGAATTGATCAAACAAAACGAGATACTGAAATCCGTTTAATGGACAACGCCAAGCTTGTTGTTACTGAACGGCTGCTTACTTATAAGGAACAAGAAGCAGAATCCAATATTATTGTCGAGCTATTAGGTGTAGACTCCTCTGCCCAAATTATCTCTCGTTCAGTTGCTCAAGGGGATTCCAAGCAACTATTTAACTTTGATCTTGTCGGGCGAAATAAAGGCCGTGGCCATATACAATGTGATGCTATCATTATGCATAATGCCCAGGTTGTTTCTATCCCCAGAGTTTCCGCCCATCACAGTGAAGCACAGCTCGTCCATGAGGCTGCAATTGGCAGAATAGAGTCTGAACAATTAATCAAACTTATGTCTCTCGGATTCTCGGAACAGGAAGCTGAAAATATAATTCTTGATGGATTTCTTAAATAAGATCGATTATAATAAACACAATACATTTAAAAAGGAGGCTAGGATTTATGTACAAAAGAATATTAGTACCCACAGACGGCTCAGGCCCATCACGTCAGGCTCTTAAGGCTGCCTTGGAGCTGGCCGGAAAATTTGATTCTGAAGTGGAACTTTTCCATGTAACTCCGGACCAAGAGTCCTACTACGGCTACCAAATGGGATTTAACAATATCATCAGCCAAGAGGAAATCGAGAAGAACGGTGAAATGGCTCTGGAAGTAACTCTTAAAGACATTGATATAAGTGGCGTGCGTTTCTCAAAGAAATATATATCCGGACAAGCAGCCAGCGGCATCTTGGACGAAGTCAGACGAGAATTTGATTTAGTAGTCATGGGAACCGTTGGTCACGGAGCTCTGACAGGCGCAATTTTAGGAAGTGTTACACAACGTGTTCTAGCTCAAGCTCAATGCCCAGTACTTATTGTTAAGTAACCCTTCACGGCTGCATTCAATAAAAAATTCCCTGCCAAAAATGGCTAGCGTTATGAACGCTAGTCATTTTCTTAATCTTCAACCTTAATACGATAGTTCCCAATTAGGTCGAGCTATTGGCTAATTTGTATAAAGCCTCATCAGTCACTCGATAGACAGTCCACTCATCCATGGGGACAGCGCCCATCTTCTTATAAAATTTAATGGACGGCTCATTCCAGTCTAAACACCACCACTCTAATCTGCCGCAATTTCTCTCAATTGTTAATCTGGCAAGATACGAAAGGATAATCTTGCCAAATCCATGCCCCCTCATATCAGGCTTTACAAATAAATCCTCTAAATAAATTCCGCTTTTACCTAAAAAGGTTGAATAGTTGTGGAAAAACAGGGCAAAGGCCACAGGTTTAGCATGATATTCCCCTATAATAACTTCTGCAACTTTATTATTAAAAAGCGATTCTCTCAGTTCATCTTCTGTTGCCCGAACTTGGGGCAGCATGTTTTCATAGTCCGCCAATTCTTTAATAAAATCCAGAATTAAGGAAACATCTTCAACCTCAGCAAATCGCAGTTGAAAACCCGGCAAACTTGTCTCAATGAACTTTTTCATAGTCTCTCTCCTTATTATCCTTTATAGTTTGAGCCAAATATTGACATACGGGAACAAATAGACTTAAATGATGAGTAGTCACTTTTGAATCTTGAGGGGGTTAATTAGTGAGGTATCTTAATTTATTACTATTGGTAATTCCAGTCAGCATCTTTCTGCATCTCTTAAACTATTCACCGGTGTTACTGTTTCTTTCAGCCTGTTTAAGCATAATTCCTCTTTCCGGCTATATGGGTAAAGCTACAGAAGAAATCGCCATCTATGTTGGTCCGAGAGCGGGAGGTCTGCTCAATGCGACCTTTGGTAATGCTGCCGAACTAATTATCACTTTTTTTGCTCTTAAGGCCGGACTTGTTGAAGTGGTTAAAGCTTCCATCACTGGATCTATCATAGGCAATCTTTTGCTTGTCTTAGGATTGAGTATGCTTATCGGAGGTTTTAAATTTAAGTCCCAGAAATTTAATCGTGCTGCTGCCGGAATGCATACATCCATGCTTCTGCTCGCGGTAACTGGATTAATCATTCCAGCCGTCTTTCTCCATACCCACGCCAATCCTGCTGCTGAGCCATTAAGTCTTGGCGTTGCCGGAATTTTGATCATAGTCTATATCCTTAGTTTAATTTTCTCGCTTCATACCCACAAAGATGTTTTTCGCCCCAGCCAAGAAAGTTCCGATTCTCCTAAATGGTCCAAGCTTAAAACAATGACCATTCTGCTGATCGCTACCCTTTTTGTCGTTATCGAGAGTGAATTCTTGGTCGAAGGCATTGATCCTGTCGTCAACACTCTTGGTATCAGCGAGCTTTTTATCGGAGTTATTGTTATTCCTATTATCGGTAACGCTGCTGAGCATTCTACAAGCATTCTAATGGCCCTAAAGAACAAGATGGATATCAGCCTTGAAATCGCTATCGGCTCAAGCACCCAAATAGCACTCTTTGTCGCCCCGCTGCTCGTTTTTGTTGGTTATATAATAGGTCAGCCTCTTGACTTATTATTTACCAGCTATGAACTGATTGTTATTATCATGGGTACCGTAAGTACTGCCGTTATAAGCTTGGACGGCCGTTCCAACTGGCTGGAAGGGGCGCAGTTATTAGGAGCATACCTGATTATGGCTTTAGCCTTCATCTTTGTATAGAGGGTTACTTCCACCTTCATAAACTAAATTCCTGCCCAATAATTATCTGAAAAATTGGCTACAGAAGGAATCCGATAGCAAGTATTTCTAAAGCCAAAAGATGGCTGAAAAGGACTATAGAGCTGAGGTGCTGCCTCAACTCCATAGCCTTTTTTCCCATTTACAAACCTTTCCTTACAATAAAATTCTCTTCAATCAGCAGCCAGTTTTGCGGAAAGTCATTTCCTAATACCCAATAATAAAAACCTCGTATTCCAAGTTCCTTGACTAAATCAAATTTAGCCTGTACGCTTCGTGCATCTTCAAACCAGACTTCATGCCGTTTCCCATGTTCATCAGTATAACGAAACCAAGGAGCCTGTGCTTCTTTATCATAGCTGATCCCCGCACCATAGCGGATAGCTAACTCTAAAGCTTTTTGAGGACTGATTGACTTAGCAAATTTGCCTCCGGGCACGTAGGGCAAGGTCCAGTCATACCCATACAAAGGCATCCCCATCATAATCTTTTCTTTTGGTACGACAGATACAGCATATTCCATTACTTTTCTCATCTGAGGCTGCGGCGATACTGCCATTGGCTCGCCACCCGACCATCCCCATTCATAGGTCATAAAAAAGATGAAATCCACGACTTGGCCGATAGCTTGATAATCATGACCCTCATAAAGAACTCCGCGTTGTTCGGCCCTAAACTTAGGTGCCAGCGCTGCAGAAATATAATACCCCTTTGCTTTCATCAACTGCTGTGCTCTTTGTAAAAAGCGAACATACCTTACTCTATTTTCCGCTCCTAAATACTCAAAGTCAAAATCCAAACCTCTATATCCTTTTTCCTCCATTATTTGAAGCACTTGATTTAAGACATGATCCTGCAGACTCTCGTTCGTCAAGATGGTTGTAGCAATTTCTGTACTGAATTGTCCTGCTTCGAAATTAGTCAAAACCAAAAGGGGTAAAACTCGATCCTTGTAGGCAGCATTAATGGATGGCTGATCTTCGACGGGAGTGAGATTTCCCTCCCGATTTACTGCGTAGCTGAAAACAGCTAAGTAAGTCAGATGCTCTCCTACTTTATCAACGGCCACCGCCGATTTTGCCCTTGTCATCCTGGGATCAATGTATGCATTCGTGTCAACAATTCTTTTGGATTTCTGCGGCAAATATAAACGCAAGCCAATGGGTATATTGTTGGGATTCTGGATATTGTTTATTTCAATTAGTTCAGCTACCGACACGTTATAGCGGCGGCTTATCAGCCATAGACTATCTCCTGGCTGAACCCAGTGATATTGACCTCTGATCGGTATCACAAATGTCTGACCAACAACCAACCGGTTGGAATCCGGAACCTGATTGGCATCCGCAATCTCTCGGGCAGTGATTCCATGAGCTCGGGCTACTTTACTTAGAGTGTCCCCCGGCTTAACCACATAAATTTGCATAACAATCCTCCTCTATACTGAAAATCTCTCCTGTTAATTTATGTTTAGAGAAGGATATGCGAACCAGAAAAGCTTCCGGATATTTTTAAGTTGTGGGCTTTACCCCCTCCCCATTGCGGACATCCACCTTGACGTCATATAGCGTGCTGCCTGCTGCTTTATCCGTTAATCGTTGAGATGTCAACGCATTCACCGTACTGTCTTCGATATTTTTACTGAAGTATAACCCTTCCGTGACCACAACACCTTGGGGAACCGCCTCAGTTATTTTAAGGGAGAACCTCGCTTCTCCTCGCACATTAAAGGCGATTACCCTCTGCCCATCAAGAAGTTTCTTGTCCTCGGCATCCCGAGGGTTCATTAAAAGACAGGGACCCTTTTTCTTACTTAGTAAATCTGGCCGTTCATTGAAGGAAGAATTCAGGGAATACAAGCTGGGAGCACTCATTAAATAAAATGGTGCATCATCTTCATAAGGTGCAAAATAGTAAGGCAGGGGTTCTGTTTCTTTTGGATTATAGATTTCAATCTTACCGGAAGGAGTCAAAAACCTTGTTTTATAATTGCCCGGCAACGGGAGTTCGACGGGATATCCTCCTCGAAGCTTTTTCAGCTCGACTCCAGCCAACCATTCTGTAGGCGGATCAATCAGCCCCTCTATTAAATCTTCCGTCGTTTGTTTGAAATAGGACTCGGTAAAGCCTAATGCCTGAGCCAATAACTGAAAAACCTCCCAGTTAGACTTTGCTTCGCCGACAGGTGGAATAACCGCTGCAGCTTTCTGAATACCATAGTGCCCGTAAGACCTGTAAATATCGGAATGCTCTAAAGAGCTTGTCGCTGGTAAAATAATATCTGCATACCCGGCAGTATTCGTCATAAATCGTTCGTGAACAACCGTAAACAAATCCTCCCTCATAAGTCCTTTGATTATCATCCTTTGGTCAGGGGCAACAACAGCCGGATTAGAGTGATAGACGTAAAGACTCTTGATGGGCGGATAGGATAATTCTGTCAGCGCAGAACCAAGTTGATTCATATTAACCATTCTTGTCGACTTGGTTAATAGATCCTTACGCGTTATTTTATCTGTAGGAAAAGCCTTGCCTGTAGAGGTGCTGACTAACAAGCCTCCTCCCGGTTTATTCCATGCTCCGATGATAGCGGGAAGACAAGTAATCGCCCGAACAGTCATAGCTCCATTACCATAGCGGCAAAGTCCTGATCCGAGAGCGATAAAAGGCGCTCGTGCTTTGCCATAATAAAGTGCCAGCTCACGGAGCAATCCCTCTTCAATCCCAGTTATTTGACAGACCTTTTCCGGAAAATAATCCGGCAATACTTCCCGGCGAAGCTCTTCAAACCCCTGAACATAACTAGATATAAAGGATTGGTCCAGTAAGTTTTCACTAGCAAGAATATGCATCATACCTAACGCTAAAGCGGCATCACGGCCAGGCCTCACTAGAACGACTTTATCAACCAGCCGTGCAGTAGGATTCTCATAGGTATCAATCAACCAGACAACCGCACCACGCTTTTTTGCTTCACGAACGTAATTTAAGAGATGAATATTGGTCGCTAAGGCATTGGTGCTCCACAAAATAATAAAATCACTTTTTCCAACTTCATCAGGATGCGGCGCTAGGGTTTCCCCCATAACAGCCGACCATCCGTAACCCTTAGACGAGGAGCAAATAGTACGGTCTAAACGTGAAGCCCCTAATCGGTAAAAAAATCCTTCCCCGCAATTCCGTTGGACCATCCCCATTGTCCCGGCATATGAGTAGGGCAGGATTGCTTCTGCTCCGTATTGAGAAATAATCTCTTTCCAAGTGGAGACAATTCGTTCAACCCCCTCATCCCAAGAAATTGGTTTATACTGACCCGTTCCTTTCTCACCGGTACGCGCTAAGGGCTGGGTAATTCTATGAGGAGAATGCACTGTCCGCTCGTAATGGGCCATTTTGGGACACAGAGTCCCCCTGGTAAAAGGATGTTCCGGATCTCCTGTTACTTTCACCGCTTGTCCATCAATCACTTCTATTAATAATCCACACGCATCCGGACAATCGTAAGGACAGACCGATCGCACTACTTTTGATCTCAAATTCATAACAACACTTCCTCTTTAATATCAAATCCTTAACTGATGTATTAAAATAACTTAACCATTTTTTTGACTGCCTGTCAAAAGTAAGATGCTAATGATTCATTAAAAGAAACTTGATCACAAATTATCAACGTATCCTCCGAAAAATGTTCATAATTTGTATGCTTTTCCTTCACATATTTGGGCTAACCTTAAGTTACAGCAAATGATTAATGACCAGCTTAACAATTATAGACAATGAGGAGGATATGACAATCATGGATGAGGAAATTCTTTCAGAACACAATGACAACAATAACCTATCGGATCAGACTGTAAATACCGAACAGAAAGCAGAGAGCACTTATTTTGTTCAGCAGCCAATTGCTAAAGATAAACCGAAAAGAAAACTAGCAGCAATTGCCGGTATTTGTTTAATTAGTGCTGTTGTCGGCGGACTTACAACTGTCGCCGCAGTACCATATATCTATCCGGATAAAACATCTGCACCACTGCAGACGGCCAATACTTCTTACACTCAAGTGTCAAATCTTTCTTCCAGCTCAACAGACTTTCCTGTAGAAGCTATTGCTAAGAACGTCGGACCTGCCGTCGTTGGAGTTGCTAATTTCCAATCGAGCCGAGGTTTCTCCTTTGACTCAAATCTTCAAGAGGTAGGCAGCGGATCCGGTTTTATCATTGATGCCAAAAAAGGCTATATTGCCACCAATAACCATGTAATTGAAGGTGCTCAAAAAATTACCGTCAGCTTAAGTGATGGACGTACAGTAGATGCTAAACTGATTGGCGCTGATCCACGAACGGATCTTGCCGTTTTACAAATTTCCGATACATCTAATCTTACGGCAGTTACCATTGGTGATTCCTCAAAAGTCCAAGTAGGAGAGTCTGTAGTAGCCATTGGCAATCCTGGCGGAGATGAATTTGCCCGTTCCGTAACAACAGGCGTCATTTCTGCAACTAATCGAAATCTTGACCTTCAGGGAGAGGCAAGTTATAACCTGATTCAAACAGATGCTGCCATCAATCCCGGCAATAGCGGCGGACCCCTTGTGAATTATCAAGGCCAGGTTATTGGTATCAATTCCGCTAAATACGCACAAACAGGTTTTGAAGGAATGGGTTTTGCAATCCCAATTTCCGATGCAATGCCAACCCTGCAGCAGTTAATTGATACAGGCGTTGCCAAACATCCGGCTCTATTAGTCACTACGGATGACCAATATAATGATTACGCTAAAGTTAACAGCAAACCACAGGGAGCCTATATTTCCGGCGTTCAACTGAACGGACCCGCAGGAAAAGCTGGCATCCAGAGAGGTGACATTATTACCAAGGTTGACAATGTTCAAATTCAAAACTCATCAGACCTTGTCCGGGAGCTTTATAAGCATAAAGTTAACGAAAAAGTTTCCATAACATTTATAAGAGACGGACAAACGAAAAATGTTGATGTAACATTAGGAGAACTCTCTTCAACTTAAAAAACTTGACCATTCAGCTCTCGCGGAATTCAATTTGGCCTTCTAAGCAAAGCTCACTTATTCCGGCTTGTTTAGAAGGTCCTCTTTATTTTGCGGCATACATAATATCCAGGTTTGTTACACATTTTAAAAGAACCAAAACAATATTACAATGTTAAAATAGTCCGGAAGGAGATGAAAAAATGCCAAACCATTGCAAATTTATACCTTTAGATCTTTACCAAGAATGTATCGAACCATTAGATTCTGACACTCATGCAGAAATGATAACGGAAAAAGACCCTGTCATTTATCAACATGCTTCTCAATGGACAACTATTTATCCTAATTCATCAGATCTTTCCTGATAGCCACCTGCCCGCAAAGGAAATAGTATCACCTCACCCCTTTATAGAACTAGAATATAATGCTATGATAAAGTTAGTTCTGTAGAAAGTATGAGGGTATATGAGAACAAGAATTAAAAAAAGCATAAGAATGTCATTGGCATTTTTATGCTTTAATTTCATATTTGCATCAATTCTTGCTCCATTTTTCATCTTTTGGGGACCATTTCAAGCATTAAAAACTGTAGCCATTGGTTCCGTTTTCAATTCTCGACATCCCCAAGTTGTCCAGCTTTTTCTATCACAATCAGAGATAGACCGTATTTTGAACCTCAATAACTCTCCGCAAACAAGAGTCGAAAAAGTTATTGCTCAGACAAAGGTAACCGATACCAGTCCGGAAATTACTGTAGAAGACATACAAGGTCCAAGCTTTCGAGGCAAAGTGATGCTGATCAAAGACCCCAAACGGGTAAAACTGGTGGTAACAAGAAAACTTGGAGCTTATGGGGAAAAAGTCAGCAGTATGGTAAAGGATCTGGGGGCTATAGCCGGTATTAATGCCGGAGGATTTTATGACCCTGACGGTAAAGGAAACGGGGCATTCCCCGATGGCTTAACTGTTCAGAACGGTGAAGTCGTTCATAACAATGTTGGAAATCGGGCTGTCAACATCGTAGGATTTGATGATCAAGGAACATTAATTAGTGAAACAATGACCGCCAATCAACTAATGGAACACCATATTCTCCAAGCTGTTACCTTCGGGCCAAATCTTATTATAGACGGCAAACCCGCAATCTTGGGTGACGGAGGCTGGGGAATTGCTCCTAGGACAGGTATTGGCCAAAGGGCAGATGGTACAGTAATTTTTGTTGTCATAGACGGTCGTCAGCCGACATGGAGTTTGGGCGCAACTTTACGGGACCTGATGAATGTCTTTTATAACTATGGCGCAGTTACAGCAGTCAATCTCGATGGAGGTTCTTCTTCGGTATTTGTTTATAAAGACTTAATCATGAATCGTCCATGCAGTGTTTTTGGTGAACGTTATGTACCGACTGCATTTATTGTAACCCCTAAAATAACAAGCCCATAAAGCAGCTAGCGTGCTTATCCAAGTCAATCCCAATATATTAAGTAGAATCTTTAGAGAGCTGCATTCACCAATGTAACATTGACGGATGCAGCTCACAATTTATGCTTTAATCCTCTATAAATCCCTGTTCTTAATTCATCAATATAATCTTGTTTCTCCGGCATATTCGTCAATTCTGCTTGAGCTACTGCCAATTCAATGTTATAAGGTACTCTCACAAGAGATATTGTAAAGGGTCCACATTGTTTATCGTTTAGATTCCCTTCAATAATCCCATAGGAAGCTTGCGATATATCAAGGGGGTTACCGACACTGCCGACATTAAAAATGGTCTTTCCCTCGAAATGATCAATATGGGCGCCATGTATATCCCCATATCCGACGACATCCGCTTCAGCCTTAAGGGTCGGCGTGGCTTCAAACAACTGCAGGCGCTGATTTTTTTCCGTAGAAAGATAAACCCTATGAAACAAATCATTTGGGGAAGCATGACACAGTCTTAGCAATCTGCCGCTGATATAAAATTCTTGATAGATGGGAAGCTTTTTTAGATAGTTCAGTCTCTCAACTCCCAATCGATTCTGATGCCACATTAAGACTTCATGCCCCGATTGCTCAGACAAATAATAGTCCCAATTGCCTTTAATAACAACCTCACACCATTCTCGAATTTCATCGACAGTCTCTGCGGGATTAGGCCCTTTTCCGGCTAAATCGCCCAGACAAAAAACTCTTTGAATACCTCTGGCATCAATGTCATTATGCACTGCTTCTAAGGCCGGCATATTTCCATGAATATCTGAAATAATTGCAATTTTTTCCATACAGACTCCTTACTCGCCTATCCGTTTACTCAGACTCTAAGTCTATGCTCCTCCTAATATTATAACATCTGACTCACTATATTTTAATTAAATTGGCCTCATAATCCCACTTGCATTTGGGCTTAATACTCATATAGAATCTAATAGACTACGTATAGGGAGGTTTAACATGAATCGCTGGAATGTTTATGTTACTAATGAAATACCTAAGCCTGCTCTCGACATGCTTGAAGAGTACTGCAACATAGAAGTTAACCGAACAGGTGAAGTTCTCTCCAAACCCGTTCTATTAGAAAAAGTTAAAGGCCGGGATGCTGTTTTATGTCTGCTTACTGATCCTATTGATGCTGAGGTAATGGATGCCGCCAGAGGAGCAAAAATTTTTGCCAACTATGCTGTCGGTTATAATAACATAGATGTTTCAGCTGCAACAGAAAGAGGTATTTTAGTTTCTAATACACCTGGAGTACTTACGGATACGACAGCAGAAATGGCATGGGCTTTATTATTTTCAGTGGCCCGAAGGGTTGTTGAATCTGACAAATACTCAAGGATGGGCAAATATAAGAGTTGGGGCCCCATGCTCTTTCTTGGTCAAGATGTCATTGGCAAAACCGTCGGAGTAATAGGGGCGGGAAGAATCGGCTTATCCTTTGCTAAAAGGGCAAAAGCTTTTGACATGAAAGTTCTCTATAACAGTGCAAAAGCTAACCTCGAATTTGAAAGGGAAACAGGGGGGGAATTTGTAAGCCTGGAAACTCTTCTTAAAGAATCAGACTTCGTATCCATCCACACTCCTCTGCTCCCAGCTACCCTTCATTTAATAGGAGAAAAAGAATTAGATCTTATGAAGGAAAGCGCAATTCTCATCAACACTTCCCGTGGTCCCGTTGTTGATGAAGCTGCTCTGGTTAAGGCTCTGCAAACAGGCAAAATCTGGGGAGCCGGTCTGGATGTTTACGAATTTGAACCAGAGTTTACACAAGGTCTGTTGGAACTGGACAATGCTGTCGTTTGTCCTCATATTGCCAGCGCTACCATTGATACTAGAACTAAAATGGGAATTATTGCTGTCACTAATATCTTAGCAGCCATGAAAGGGGAACTCCCCCCCAACTGTTTAAACCCTGAAGTCTATTCATCTTAGAAAGGCAGTGTGTTTTTATGAAAAATATATTTGCTGATAGAATGGCCCTTCTCGGTACTGAAACTGCCTTTGAAGTTTTGGCCAAGGCAAAAAAGTTAGAAGCTCAAGGTAAGGATGTTGTCCATCTGGAAATCGGTGAGCCGGATTTTGATACTCCTAAAAATATTATTGATGCAGCTTGTTTGGCTTTAACCGGCGGATATACACACTATACCCCCGCTCCCGGTATTCCGGAAGTCCGGGAGACCATTGCCAACTATATCCGTAATCATAAAAAAGTAGACGCTTCCCCTGAAGATGTCGTTATCGTCCCAGGCGGTAAGCCCATTATGTTTTTTTCCATTATGGCAACCGTTAATCCCGGCGATGAAGTGATTTATCCTAACCCGGGTTTCCCCATTTATGAATCTGTGATTCGCTTTGTCGGCGGAACCCCAGTACCCATTCCCTTACGCGAAGAAAACCAGTTCCGATTAGATGTCGGCGAACTCGCCAGATTAATAACACCTAAAACAAAAATGCTGATTATTAATTCCCCAGGAAATCCTACCGGCGGAGTTCTGACCGGCGATGATGTTAAAGCAATTGCTGAGTTAGTGAGAGGGAAAGATATTCTGGTTCTTTCTGATGAAATCTATGACCGCATTGTTTATAGTGATACTCCCCTCCTTTCCATTGCCTCATTGCCGGATATGAAAGACTGGACGATTATCCTGGATGGGTTCTCAAAAACCTACGCCATGACAGGCTGGCGCTTAGGTTATGGCGTCATGCACCCTGACATTGCAGCACGAATTGCTCAGCTAATGGTTAATTCTAACTCCTGTACATCTGCCTTTACACAAATGGCTGGAAAGGAAGCCCTTACAGGACCTCAAGATGATATTGACAAAATGGTTGCTGAATTTAAAAACCGCCGGGATATCATGGTTAATGGCTTAAATTCTATTCCAGGAGTTAGTTGCCTTTTGCCGGAAGGATCCTTTTATGTATTTCCCAATTTTAAATCCTTTGGCAAAGACTGCAAGGAGATCGCCGATTACCTTTTAAATGACGCCGGTGTAGCATGTTTAGGAGGTACTGCTTTCGGCGCTTATGGCGAAGGCTACCTTCGTTTCTCCTATGCAAATTCAGTAGCAAACATCGAGAAAGCTTTAAACCGTATTGAAACGTCTTTAGGCAAGCTAAAATAGTTAAGCCAAACAACGGAAACCGCTGGGGCATTATCCCCAGCGGTTTTAAAAAGTAACCTTTTTAATGTACAAGAGCCATTAACTTTTCTTTATTAAAGCCTATCACAGTTTCATCTCCCACCAAAAAAGTGGGAACACTGGTTACATTTCTGCGTTGGAGTTCCATTAGAGCTTCTTCATCCGAACTAATATTCTTCTCAACAAATGGAATACTGTTTTGCGAAAGAAACTTCTTCGCTGCTGAACAATACGGTCAGGTATTATTAGTAAAAATGGTTACGTTTTTCATAATCTTACCTCCTGTCATTAAACTAATTGTAGTATTGCAATTATCTCAGTTTTCATTCAATCCATTTAGTCCAAGAATATACTTCGGGTCGAAGCCCACGAAAACACTGTCTTCGCACGACTTAGCCTTCTTGCAGGACGGCGAAAGAGGACCCAGGCTCCGCAATTACCGCAACCGCTTTGTGGGCTTTTTCGGGGTATAGTAGAACATTTTTCAGTAAAATAAAAAATTAAAGGAGGTTAAACAGTATGCTTAGAATTGCTTTATGTCAGATGCTCGTTACGGCAAATAAGCAAGAAAACCTGGACCAAGCTGCACTCATGCTGGAGAAAGCTGCAAGAGATGGTGCTCAGCTTGCAGTATTGCCTGAAATGTTTAACTGCCCCTATGACATTCATTGTTTCCGGGATTATGCTGAAACTATCCCTTCTGGAGAAACTACAGTTCGTCTGGCAGAACTGGCTCAAGCCCATAAACTATTCCTAGTAGGTGGTTCAATCCCTGAATTAGCAGGAGAACTTCTATACAACACCTGTGTTGTGTTCAACCCCAGAGGTGAGATAATTGTCAAACATCAAAAAGTCCACCTGTTTGATGTTTGTGTCAAAAACGGTATTAAATTCACGGAATCGGAAGTTTTAGCCCCAGGAAACAGTGCTACAATCTTTGAAACACCTTGGGGAAAATTCGGGGTAGAAATATGCTACGATATCCGATTTCCTGAATTAACGAGAAAAATGGCTAAAAATGGGGCCAATGTAGTCTTTGTACCGGCTGCTTTTAATATGACCACCGGTCCGGCACACTGGGAATTATTATTTTGCAGCAGAGCCCTTGACAATCAGATTTTTATGCTGGGGGGTTCCCCGGCCCGTGATTCCCAATCATCCTATGTTGCTTATGGCCATTCCTTAGCAGTCGACCCTTGGGGGCAAGTCATGGCTCAATTGGACGAAAAACCTGGAATTTTACTAGTAGATCTGGATTTAGCACAAATCAATGAAACCAGAGAAGCAATCCCCGTGTGGAGACAGCGTCGGGAAGATTTGTATTAAAACTTTGAATAGAGTGTGATAATACACCTCAAAATAACTGTTGTCTGTTCTACATTCACCTGTTATAATTCATACATATTCTTTTGCCCTCTTGGTAATTAAATCGCCGAAAATTGTCGTTAAGGGAATCTAAACCCTGAGAAAGGAAGTATGGTAGGACGGAAAAAAGACATCAAAATTACAACACGGTAAAACAAACCTATGTTACCTTAAGAAAAAAATAGCAAAGATTGAGGGGAAAACAGAATGGTTAGAATGGTAGGAACAAAAAAAACACTCCTTAAATTGGGTTCTATGCTGTTAGTTACTGCATTATTAGCTTCGGGCTGCGGGAGCAAGGGAGACACTAAAACAGAAGAAAAACCCATAAAAGTTGGAATAATCGATACTTACACCGGAGGCGCTGCTGTATATGCCAGTGACTCTCTGGATGGCTTTAAGCTGGCAATTAAAGAAATAGCTGAAAATGGCGGCCCAAAAATTGAATATGTTACTCGTGATGATGAGTTTAAACCGGATAAATCAACCAGTTGGGCTAAAGAATTAGTTATGCGTGAAGAAGTGGACTTTTTAGCAGGAACAACGAATAGCGCCGGATCACTGGCCGTCTCCCAGTATGCTAAAGAAACAAAAGTTCCTTTTATCGTCTGGGGCGGAATGAGTGACAAAATCACGGGAGAATCAGGTCACCGCTATGTTTTCAGTACCTTGCCGAATACAGCAATTATCGGTAAAGCCGGTGCGGTTCAGCTTTCTAAGACGGACTACCAAAAAGTTTGGTTAGCCGGAAGCGATTATGAATATGGTCACTCAGTCATTAATAACCTTTGGAAAAACCTCACCGATCTTAAGCCGGGAGTCGAAAAGATGGGAGAATCCTGGTGGCGTGTCGGAGAAACTGATTTCACTCCCTACATTAATGCCATTCGCAGTGCTAAACCGGATGTACTGGTGGTTGGAACCGGAGGAGCAGATATGGTAGCTTTCATGAAAGCCGTTAAAGCGACGGGTTTAATCCAAGATGTACCTGTTTGGGCTCACACCAGCTACGATCCTGCTACCCTCAGACCGTTAGGAGACCAGGCTCCGGAAGGGGTCATGGGAACCAATCCTTACCTAAGCACTTATCCGGATACTCCGGAAAACAAAGCCTTTGTTGAAGCCTTTAAAAAGGAATACAATCGTGAACCTGCAGCTTTTGCTTTATATGGTTACATGGGAGGCAAGTTCTTAGGTGAAGCAATTGCCAAAGCGGGAAGCACGGATCGAGAGAAAATTATTGACGCTATGGAAGGCTTAACCATTGATACTCCGGTAGGAAAAGCAACCATGCGTAAAGAGGATCATCAAGTGGCAATTCCTATGTCTTACGGGGTTGTCGCCAAAGTAGATGGGGTATTCACTGCCAAAGACCTTCATACCTTAAGTTCTGAAGAAATTATGCCCCCAATTGACGAAATCCTAAAAGCTAGATCTAAATAGTATAGGGTAAGTTGATAAATGGAGTAAGGAAAACTAATGGGCGGTGCTTAAGTACCGCCCATTAGTGCAATCATTAATGACAGGGGAGATTTACCCATGGATTTTGCCACACTTGCAAGTCAATTATTTATTGGCCTAAGCAGAGGAATGATTTTCTTTATCGTCTCTGCAGGACTCACACTTATCTTTGGCGTCTTAAGAATTACAAATTTTGCCCACGGAGCCCTCTATATGATTGGAGCATTTTTAGCCTATTCCGTCTCTACACTTTTAGGTCAGGGACCCTATGGTTTTTGGCTTGCCTTGCTGGCCGCACCGCTTATCGTTATGTTGGTGAGCCTAGTTATTGAACGAGGACTGCTTCGATTTATCTATAACCGGGATCATCTAATTCAAATGCTTTTGACATATTCTCTGGTGCTCATTGCCGGGGACCTAGTTAAAATACTTTGGGGAACCGAGTATAAGTCCATGAATATACCTAAAGTATTGAGGGGTTCCTTTGATCTCTGGGGCGCTTCCTTTCCCTGGTATAATGCCTTCCTTCTGCTGGTAGGCCCTATTGTAGCCCTTGGCTTATGGCTATTCTTATCCAAAACCCACCTGGGCAAGATCTGCCGTGCTACTGCCACTGACCGGGAAATGGTGGATGTACTAGGTATTAACAGCACTAAAGTGTTTGCCATGGTCTTTGCCATAGGTGGCTGGTTAGCCGGTTTAGGAGGAGCACTAATCGCTCCGACAACCACTATTTCAATGGGAATGGACTCCAGTATAATAATTTACGCTTTTTTGATCGTTGTCATAGGTGGTTTGGGAAATATCTGGGGCGCTTTGATTAGCTCCATCATTATGGGGGTCGGAGAAGCCTTTGGAATTCTCTTTCTGCCAAGCATTGCCATCATAATTCCCTATATTATTGCTGGTATTCTTCTTATCCTGCGACCCTCAGGTCTACTCAAATCCGCCTGGTAAAGAAAGGAAATTAACATGTCCGTTAACAATATGAATTTAGTTAAGCCTTCCAAAGGAAACTTTGGTTTGTATTTAGGCTTTGGCTTCGAAGCAGCTGGATTACTGATACTTTTCATAGCCCCCACCTTACTGTCCCAATACTATGTTTACCTATTGGCTACGGTTTTCACTACCGCATTACTGGCCACTAGTTTAAATCTTGTTTTGGGATACGGCGGCCTTCTCCATTTGCATCACGGCGTATTCTATGGTATAGGCGCCTATACCGTAGCAATTGTAATGACTAAAACAACCTGGCCCTTTGGAGTAGCTGTCATCCTGGCTCCCCTGATGTCTGCACTCATTGCCTTAGTGATCGGATGGTTTTGTGTACGTCTAAGAGGACTCTATTTCGGAATGCTCACTCTCGCTTTGGGGCAATTGGTCTGGGCCATTGTCTACCGCTGGAACGCTCTGACAAATGGAGACAACGGAATTCACGCCATTCCTGTTCCGGACTTTCTAACTTCTATTAATTCCGTGTATTACACCAGTCTTGTAGTACTGGTCATCTCTCTCCTAATTCTTTATTTAATCACCAAATCTCCTTTTGGACTTACCCTGCTGGCAACGCGAGATAACCCCGTTCGCTCTGAAAGCATAGGCATTAATGTTAAAAGGCATCGCTTAATAGCCTTTGTTATTGCCGGATTCTTTGCCGGCATTGCCGGAGTCTTATTTGTTCTGGTTGAGCGTTCAGTTGCCCCCTCTTTGTTGTTTTGGAGCGACTCCGCAGAGGTTTTAATCATGTGTCTCATGGGAGGACTCACAGTCTTTATGGGACCAACCCTCGGTGCCGGAATTCTGGTTCTCTTGTCTATGATTGTCGGACTTTACACAGAATACTGGCTCCTTGTTTTGGGTCTGCTGCTGCTAATCCTTGTGCTATTCTTACCTCAAGGTATTCTTGGATATCTAATGGAGATTTATAACAAACGCCGAGATATGAGAGGAGAAAATTAACCATGCTTCAGGTAGAACGACTTAAAAAAGCCTTTGATGGTTTTCAGGCTATCTCGGATGCAAACCTTTCTGTTCCCCAAGGTGAAGTGGTTGCCGTGATCGGACCAAATGGAGCTGGAAAATCTACCTTATTTAATTTAATTTCCGGCCACCTGCAAGCGGATTCCGGTCATATTCGCTTTCTTAACGAAGACATCACAAACTTAGCTCCTTATAAAATTTGCCATAAAGGGATGGCAAGGTCTTTTCAATTAATTAATATCTTTACTAGCCTGACAGTTTTTGAAAATGTCCAAACCGCTGTCATTGCCAAACACCGTTTAGATCAAAAATTCTTCAAACCTTCAAAACGTCTTGTTGTGGAAGAAACTCTGGATGTTTTAGAGAGTTTGGGGTTATTAGAGTATAAAGATCGTTCCTGCAGTTCTCTGTCTTATGGAGATCAGAAAGTATTAGAAATAGCCATCGCTGTAGGAAGTAAACCGACACTATTACTCTTAGATGAACCCACGGCAGGAATGTCTTCTGAAGAAACCCAGAGAATCGTCAATTTAATCAAACACTTATCTCGGGAGAAAGGGCTTTCAATTCTGATTACCGAGCATGATATGGACCTGGTTTTTGATGTTGCCCAAAAAATAATGGTTCTTCACCAAGGTAAAACCATTGCTCAAGGTCTGCCGCAAGATATCAGAAACGATAAATCTGTGCAAAATGCCTATTTGGGGGAAACAGGATAATGTTAGACGTAAAAGATATTCATACCTATTATGGCTTAAGCCATATACTGTTCGGTTTATCCTTAAAGGTTAACCAAGGAGAAGTGGTCTCACTCCTTGGCCGCAACGGGGTCGGAAAAACAACGACACTAAAAAGCATCGTTGGCATTACTCCACCCAAAACAGGCCAAATTAATTTCAAAGGGCAAGACATCACCAAAATACCCACAAGACGCATGGTTAAGTTAGGTATCAGCTTCGTCCCAGACAACCGCAGGATCTTTGCTGACTTAACGGTTCGTGAAAATCTGGAGATTGCTGATGGCATCAAGTCCGGTCCATGGAATTTGGCAAAAGTCCACGAATTATTTCCTGTCCTTAAAAGAACTGAAAATCGCCGGGGCGGAAACTTAAGCGGCGGAGAGCAGCAGATGTTAAGTATTGCCAGGGCTCTTCTCGGAAACCCGGAGCTTCTCATCTTAGATGAGCCAACGGAAGGCTTAGCTCCTTTAATCGTCAAAGAACTAGAAGAACAAATCCTTGAACTTTGTTCAACAGGTATTTCCATTCTCTTGGCTGAACAGAATCTCAAATCAGCTTTAAAATTGGCCAATCGCTGTTATGTCATTGAACGAGGGCAAGTTCGATACCAAGGAACAGTTGAAGAATTAGCTGAGAATGAAGAAATTCGTTCCAAATATCTTTTAGTTTAATATTTAAATATCAAGAGCCATCCTACACCTCTCAAAGTGCGGGATGGCTCTTCCAACGCCGACCAAGGCAATGAAACTAAGCGTCGCCAAGGATTGGAATGGAAAAATAAGAACGCCTATCCTAAAATAAGGACAGACGTTAATCTGCGGTACCACCTTAATAGATATATAGAAATACATCCTCTCATCCAGAGTGCCAACACACCCTGAGCCCTATAACGCTGGCTTTGCGTTGGCAACTACTAAAGCAAAAAACTCGTTCGTTCCACCCTCTGAGGCCCATTTACCCGCTCCGTTACCTATCGAGTTCCCACCATTCTCGACTCTCTTTGAGGCTGGTCTTGCGGTTTTACTTCCCCTCAACGGTTTTATATGATAATAACACCACTATGCTAAAAATTTAATCTCTTTTCTAAACTTTTAACTCATAATTGGAAACGTATTTCCGCCGTGAGGCATTATATAGACTGACTCAGGCTGACGCCCCAAAATTTGTTTTACCAGCTGCCAAGCCTCCGGCAGAGAAGAGGCGGGGAGCATCTTCATCTGTTTCACCACATCCTTTGGCAAGGCACTGATTAAGATGACCGGTGTCTTACGACAAATGCTGGCCGTTCTCAAGCTAACAAACCCAGGCATTGTGAAGTCAGTTTGAAGCTTAGTACTCATGTCCTCTACCTCTCCATGATTAAAAAATTCCTGAAAAGGCTTTGACCCCACCCCATCGGAACATTCACTGACCAAGATAATCACGCCGCCATCACCCACGGCATAAGTAGAATTATCTAAGGCTTTGATCGCCTGGTAAAGCTGAATATCTTTAGGATAACCGCCCCCTGAAACAATGACCAAATCCGCCTTTTCTTTTATTTCAATGCCAAAGATTTCTTCGGTTACCCGGCAGCCTGCTTCATGAGCTTCCTGCAGATCACCGGCAGCTAAGTAAACAAACTCTTTCTTCTCATTCACTACAACATTCAGGATGAAATCTACTCCCACCCTGCGGGCGATGTCCAACATATCCTCTGCAACAGGATTCCCTGCCATTTTACCCGTCCGGATATTAGGATTGAGACCTGTTGGTCCGGCGTCTTTAACCGCCAGGGAATGGTTCTTTTGAATCATCTCATAACCGCATACTCCAGGAGCAATGGACTTACGCCCCCCACCAAATCCGGCCAGCAAGTGATAGGCTATCCCCCCTGTAAGAATTACTTTGTCCGCTTCCCAAACCCGGCGGTTAACCTTAATAGGAGTCCCCAGTTCGGATACACCTAAATCCACCAAATCAGAGGCATTACATTCATGGTCGTATATAGGAACCCTTGCCAAAACATTGGTCCCACAAATGGCCTTATGTTCATCGACAGTCTGCAAACGGTGATCCCCTGTTGCCGTAACAATGGAAATATTCCTATCGGGAACACCTGCCTCATTAAGAACATCCAGTAAAACGGGGAGCAGAACATCCGTCCGAACCCACAACCTGGTAATATCACTAACCACAATGACAACCTTGTCTCCAGGCTTGACAATCTCAAGCAGAGGAGCAGTGCCAATAGGATTAGCCAGGGCATGACGAATAGCCTCTTGAATGTTTAAAATCGGCAGACTGGCCTTGGCCTCTATTGTCCGGATTCTAACTGGTTCCGGAAGTTCAAAGGATAACATTTCTTTACCATAGGGAATCTTAAAGCTGTTCAAAGCTTTTTCCTCCTTCTTCTTGGGCCTTATAAGCCATTTCCAAAAGCTGAGCTGTATGCACTACCTGCACGGGAATTCCGCGGCGATTCAGACCGTCTGTAATATGCATCCGGCAAGCAGAACACCCTGTAACCAGCATATCTGCTCCTGTCTCCTCAATAGCATCGATCTTATGGTCATTAATTTTTGTCGATAATTCATAATGATATAAGCTGAAAGATCCCGCACTGCCGCAACAAGTATTTGCTTGACTCAATTCCTGAAAAACTGCTCCGGGAATACTGCGGAGAATCTGTCTGGGCTGTTCCTTAACCTTTAGCCCCCGAGCCAGATGACAAGGATCATGATAGGTAATCTTCATGGGCAAACTGCCTAAATTATTTTTGAAATCCGGCAACGCTACTACTAATTCAGTAACATCTTTAACCATGCTGCCCAGTTTCTTTGCCTTTTCCGAGTAGATGGGATCACCCTCCAGCAGCTCGGCGTACTCTTCTTTCAAGCTTAAGCCGCAGGTACCGCAAGCCACAACTATGGTATCGACCCTTTCCTTCAGGAATACATCGATATTTGCTTTAGCCATCTCTTTAGCCGTTTCATAATCCCCATTAATTCGTACCGGTGTACCACAGCAGTTTTGCAGGGCTGGAATGACCACCTCTACTCCATTTCGTTTCAGTACATTGATGACAGCCCGACCAGTATCTGTGTAGATGTAATTAATCATGCACCCTGTAAAGAAAGCTGCCCGCGAAGTTGCCTGGGGACCTCCAACCACCTCAGGATAAAGGGATTTTAAGGGCTTAGGGGCCAAGGGGGCGAGAAGTCTTCTCTTGTCTATCCCCAGAGACATTCTCGGCAGCATTCCTTGACCATTGGGCCCCTTACGAAAAATTAAGCCTTGGAAAATACGCCCCGCCTGCATTCCTTTGTTAAACACCCAGCGATTTTTTAACACTAAGCGAAAGATCAGCTTCTTTAGAGAGGATAACCCTTTCTCTTCGACAATCTCCCTGCGGGCAGCTTCCACCAGTTTGTCAACCTTTACACCACTTGGACAATTAGAAACACAGGCCTTACACATTAAACATAAGGACATCTTTTCCATAAACCCTTCGCTTAAATCCAGTTCTTTATTTATAACCCCGCGAATCAACTTGACTCGGCCGCGGGCAACAGTGGATTCTGCTTGTAATTCTTTAAAAACCGGACAAACATTCTGACAGGCGCCACAGCGAATGCAGCGAATGGCTGCCTTCTCCCAAGACTCAATTGAACGTTCCATACCATCACGCTCCAAACATTACACCGGGGTTCAAAATATTGTTAGGATCCAGAGCCTTTTTTATCTGACGTTGAGCTTTCAGGCCCGCTTCACCGGTTTGTAAAGTAATAAACTTCGATTTTGCTCTGCCAATACCATGTTCGCCGCTTAGAGATCCTCCTAATTTCACTGTAGCAACGAAAATCTCGTCAACGGCCTTTTCCACCCGGGCCGCTTCCTCTAAATCTGTTTCATCCGTGAGGATTGTAGCATGGAGATTACCATCACCGGCATGTCCAAGAATCGCAATGATAATGTCATATTTGGCAGCAATCTCCTGAATACGTCTTACCGCAACAGGAATTTTGCTCCGGGGTACCGTCGCATCTTCCCCGATAATGGTCGGCCGCAGCCTGGACACGGCTGCGAAAGCAGCTCGGCGGGCTGCCCATAATTCTTCAGCCTCTTCCTTAGTTTTAGCGACTCGAATCTGAACCGCTCCCAGTTGTCTGCAGATTTGTTCAATCTTAGCGATCTGCTTAGCTAATATTTCTGAATCTCCATCAACTTCAATCAAAAGAACAGCACCGGCGTCTATAGGCAGTCCTACTTTGGCGTACTCTTCAATATTTTTAATGTAGATGTTATCCAATAGTTCAAGGGAGCAGGGAATGAGTCCTGCTGCAATGATTTCCGATACTGTTTCACAAGCCTGATCTATCTCAGAAAAAACAGCCATCATGGTGCTTTTTGCTTCCGGCAAAGGTATAAGCTTGACAATGATCTTGGTAATAACACAAAGTGTTCCCTCTGAACCCGTAAATAATTTGGTCATATCGTAGCCGGTTACATTCTTCATAGTTCTTCCGCCGGTATTAATAATCTCTCCATTTGGCAGCACAGCCTCGAGCCCGATAACGTAATCGCGAGTAACCCCATATTTCACACCCCGAGGTCCTCCGGCACATTCCGCTACATTGCCGCCCATGGTGGAAAAGGCCAGGCTGGCTGGGTCCGGAGGATAAAAAAGGCCAACCCTCTCGACCTCTTTTTGCAGCTGTGCTGTTATCACCCCGGATTCAACCACAGCAATGAGATTTTTCGAGTCAATCTCAATGATTTTATTCATTCTCTTAAGCACCAGGATGATACTGTCGCCAACTGAGATAGTGCCTCCGCTGACATTTGACCCGGCGCCCCGCGGAACTACCGGAATCATCTCCTGATTTGCCAATTTGAGAATCTCTGCCACTTCTTCTGTGCTGCCCGGATAAACAGCAACTCCGGCTAAATCTTTCTTAGGATCTGATTTAACAAAAGAAGCATCATAAGTGTAACAGTACAAATCCTCTAAAGAGTAATATATGTTATCTTCCCCAACTATGTCACCTAGTTTTTGTATGATCTCAGCTCTCAAATCTGCTTGCCTCCTTCAGATAATGTCCAATTATATAACACGTTTCACTATTTAACAAAGAATTATATATTATTTCGCGGTGTACTCCCGATATCCTTTAAATTCCCCACAAGAGACTGTATAAACATTCAATTAGATAACAACCCAATAGTCATTTCTTGGTACGAACTTAATAAATTTAAAACATAACCCCTATCTTAATTGAAGGAGGTTATGTTTTGAAAATACTCCAAGAAATACAGTCATTAATCCTTGGAAAAAAAGACTATTCAAGAAAATTAGAGTTTAACAAGGCTAATTACCTGAAAGAGCTGCAGAACCTCTCTGTCCTTCTGCAACAGATAGAAAATGAAACTCCTTTTCTAGTGTTTAGGTCAAAAGAAGAAATCCGACAATGGGCTCAAGAATATTATAATAATTGGGAGCAGAGTTTGACTTTATCAGAACTAAACCACATCAAACTCTACACCTCAGCATCTTTTAAATATAATCAGCATTTACGTCAAAATAAATACCACAGCTACAAATATCGTATTCAACATTTAGATTCCGCCATAGAAAAATCTTCATCACCTTCAAATATCATTAGCTTCAGGTGGCTTGATCGGCAAGGATTCCAGTGTATTATAGGTTCTTCAGTTCTGCGACCTGGAATAATGTTCCTGGAAAAGGGCTTTTCCAGTACCACGCTTCTTTTCAACGGGAATAGCGAATATGGTGCTGATGTCTTATTAATCCTGAAGATACCTACAAGGTTTAAGGGCGCATGCCTAAAAAACATCAGCAATATCAAATCAGAGGACGAGTTTCTCCTAAAACGCAATACAATTTATACCGTCGAAAAAATCATCTACTTAACGGATACACATCTCATTTTGCTATGTAACGTACAATAATTTTCATATTATCCCAGAGAATCGTTTTTCAGTTCATAACGGAGAGTCTCCGGCATAAGGATCCGCTCCACCAATCCGGCTGCCACTAAGTGCTCTAAATGAGACAGTGCTTCCCCTGAAGCAAACCACTTTTGAGAAGAAGGAAAATCCGACCATTTTTTGTGACTCAAATCCCAATGCATAGACGCCGCAATTTCCACCGGAGTTTTACCGCCTTCACTCAAAATACCTAATATTTCCTGAAGCCGCTCCTCATGATGTTGAAGAAGTTCAGCTATTCGTTTTCTGTGATCCTTAATAATTTTCCTGTGAGCTGTAAATAAGTAATTAATCTCATAGTCATAAACTTTATTTAAACTATTGAAATACGTCGCTAAAATGTCTTGTTCAAAGCCCCAAAACGTAATATTAGGCGTTATTTCGTCTAAAATATGATCTCCACAAAAAAATAATTTGTGCTTGTCTTCATACAAGCCAATGTGCCCTGGAGTATGCCCAGGAACTTCTACTACATTGAAACTATAGTCCCCGATTTTCAGGGTATCTCCTTCAAATAAAGGATGAAAATCTAAGGGTTCAGTTGGCCTGGCCCCGAATTCTTTACCAAATTTTACAGCGTTTTCTCCTTCGAAACCTAATAAGCGATTTAGCTCTTTAAAGAACTTATCCCTTTGAGCCGTCTGATTCAAGATATTCCCATCGGTCTGACTGAAATACATCACTTGAATACCTAGCTTTTTAAGGACAGGCGCAAGGCCTGAGTGATCTGTATGCATATGAGTTACGAGCAAATCCGTTATATTTAAATCTATCCCTAATTCTTCCAGTCCCTGTAAGAGCTCTGTCTCGCATTCTAATGTATTAAACCCGGTGTCAATAATTAAGTTACGATCTTCAGACGTTATTATGTAACTATTGATAGACTTCAAGGGGTTCTTAGGCAAAGGTATTTTGTTTCTAAAAATATGAGGATACACTTCTGTAACCATTGTCAAGCCTCCAAGCAATAAGCTTATTCTATATTACTATTGAGTAATCTGGTTATTATAATCTAACCTTAAAATCCATTGGATAAAACTAATTAGCATCTTTATCTATTATACCTTGTTTTTCCATAGATGTAACCGCATTTACTGCAAAGTTGCTTTCTGAGCAAAAGAATGCTCACCAGTGGTCTGCCCTATTTGACAATTGGTGATTGAAGTGGACCATCCGGCTACCCAAACATCTAAGCGCCAGCGTATTGGGGAGCTGCAATGGACCCTTCCCGAACAGTGAGCCAATGAAAACCGGCTTCCATCCATTGACACTCGCCGCCGATCTCGAAAGTGTATCCTTTAAACTGCTATAGGGCATTTGACAATCTGCACCTA
Organism: Desulfosporosinus orientis DSM 765; assembly: GCF_000235605.1. Taxonomy (GTDB): domain Bacteria; phylum Bacillota; class Desulfitobacteriia; order Desulfitobacteriales; family Desulfitobacteriaceae; genus Desulfosporosinus; species Desulfosporosinus orientis. The sequence goes on along the minus strand of NC_016584.1, from coordinate 771,240 downwards.
GCTTGGGCAGTTGTCAAATAACTCCTTAAATGAGAACTGCGGGTCCCAAATGCCCGCAGTTTGCCAATTCTTAATATTTTAACCCCTCCGTCTCTCCAATTGTTCAATAGCAGCTTTGAGATCCAGCGGCAATTCCGCTTTAGAAGAATGGTTGTAATCATACATAACAATAACGCCTTCCCCACTAGCCGAAACCCCCATTTTTTCACTGACAATGACATATTCCATAACAAAGCTTGACTTGCTAATGGATCTTACCTTGGCACCAACTGTAATTTGATCCGGAAATTTCAGAGGTTTAAGATACTTACATGTAGTTTGAGCCAATATTGGTCCAATTCCGGTTTGAGACTTAATGTCATGGAGTCCGATCTCTTGAAAATATTGAATCCGGGCACTCTCGAAATATCTCAAATAATAAATATTGTTGACATGTCCATAGGCATCCATTTCACCCCAGGCAACCGGTATTTTCACTTGGACTGGAAAATTTGTTATATCCAACTTAATCCCTCCCTCCAAAAAGCCGTTACTCATCTGAAAATTCATATGACAATCTTCTTCACCAATCCTGATAATCCTTTTAGCTGGTTATAAGAATACCATAAATTCCTCAGGCTTTTTCTCCAACCTCCGCACCCTGGCTTTGAAAGAGGGGCACCAAGAACAAAGCCCGATAATATACAAGGCTCCTGCTGCTTCATGCATAGCAACTAGAGAAAAGATTTCTTTTAATAACCCTGCGACACTCATCGTCATTACCATGGCACCAGTATAAGTAAATAACCTCCTATCCATTTTTTAGATAGGAGGTTAGATCTTAAATCAGCGTAACCGATGTTAAATCCCTTGCCTTCAATTAGGTTAACCGGCAACTGCAACTCTGATTAGAAATGCTCATACTAATCCTATCCACCCTCTCAAACCTAATTCAAATTTAATCTGAACTAATTAAGATACTAAGTCAAGATTTACTTCTCATATCCCGTATAAATAAATATAGCATCCCTTAGAAATTGTGCAGAGCCTGGCAGCTTTTCATCATAGTATGCCGTAAACCTCGGATCATCAACATACATCTGAGCTACTCCGGCATGAGCTTCTTTCGAATAACTCTCCCAAAAATAGCATAGCCATTGACGATGCAGATCAGCGGTTTTTTGGGCAAGGGCTCCGCCGGGATCGCCTGTTTTAAAAGCAGCATGCAGATTTTCAATAACCTGGGCAGCAAGCTCCGTTACTTCATCATACTGTTTTTTTGACATTCCTTTTATTCTTTGATTAGACTTATTAACTGTGTCATCTCCATATCTTTTACGAATTTCCTGACCATACTTTACCTCATTGTCATCAATAAGCCTTTGCTTAAAACCCTCAAACTTCTCTTTGTCCGACATAATTATTCTCCCTTCAGTTAACGCAATGGTTTTGTCAACGTTAGCGATTAAAGCCTCCAACTGCAGTTGTCTCTCAAGAAGTTTTTCACGATGGCCTTTTAGCGCCTTTGTCCTATCGAAGGTTGGGGAAGTGATAATTTCTTTGATCGTTCCTAACTCTACACCTAACTCCCGATAGAAAAGAATTTGTTGCAGGCGATCAACCTCGGTACTCCCATAAATGCGATACCCCGATGAGTTAACTCTTGCCGGCTTAAGTAGTTCTATCTCATCATAGTATCTCAGTGTACGAGTACTTACTCCAGCCAAACGACTTAGTTTTTGCACTGTGTATTCCATGTGTCCACCTCCTGATAGTATTACTTTACACCTTTACGCTGCGTCAATGTAAAGAGAAGTTTTATACTAAGAATTATAGTTTGACCATAATTCTGCAATCAATGCTGTCACAAGTCCAGAAGCAAAGCCTACTAAAAAAATCATAGCCATGAGCATATTTGCCAGATCTTCAAATCCAGAACCATTCGACGCTGTTTTAGCCAAGTAAAAGTAAAAACCTCCAACAAACAGACATAATACCGACGGCAAATACTTGACAATTTTCAGCTTAGAAAACCATTTGTACAAGAAAAATGTAATCATGGAAAAGGATGCAGCAATACATAATAGAATGATAAGTAAGCGATTCATGGTTATACCCCTAATTTAATTTATAATGCCTTCCCTTAGTTTAAATTACTAAATTATGTTATAAATACAAATTCTGTAATTTTCAATTGTGAAATGATAAAAATGAAACATAAGTTAAAATAAAAATCAAAGACTTTACTTTTAACAAAAAGGTTAATAGTTTTAAGAATAGAAAAAGAAATTGTTTTTTTACCCCCATTAATATTAATGATCTTGATTTGTAAACTCTATACAACTAAGACGAAAAATATCGATATATTAATTCACTGGCAAAAAAATATCGTATTAATCATTCCTATGCTTTCATTATATTTTTCTAAACAGTTTCATTTTTTATTTAATTATTTATTAGTGAAAATAAACTCAATTTATTGAAAATATTTTTGATTTAGGATAATATATGAGTACATTGTATCATATTATTTTTTTATCAAGGTGGTATGATAGGTGAACCATTCCACTGTTCTACATAATGCAACGGTTCACAATTGAAGGGGGGTGATCTATGTTTTTTTAGTGAAAAAAGGCATCATATCTTTTCTTTATTCTTATTATCAAAATTATTAATTGAAAATTGAAAGAGGAGGTTCCGAGATGAACACTGGTTTATTAGCTGTTCTTTCCCTACTCCCCATTGCTGTTGTCGCTATTTTTCTTGTCGGCCTGAGATGGCCAGCAAGTAAAGCTATGCCGATTTCATATGTGGTAGCAGTAGTTCTCGCCCTTTTTATTTGGAAAATCCCTGGTGCCCAAGTAGGAGCCGCAACTGTTAATGGTGTTATCACTGCCGGTACACTGTTGTACATTATTTTTGGCTCTATTCTTTTATTAAACACTTTGCAAGAAAGTGGCGGTATACAAGCTATCCGCCGAGGCTTCACCGGAATCACCGCCGATCGAAGAATTCAAGTTATCATTGTTGCTTGGCTCTTTGGTTCCTTCATTGAAGGTGCATCAGGATTCGGTACTCCTGCTGCAGTTGCTGTTCCTTTGATGGTCGGACTTGGTTTTCCAGCTATGGCTGCCGTTGTTGCTGGAATGATGATTCAAAGTACCCCCGTATCTTTCGGTGCTGTAGGAACACCGATGCTCGTAGGCGTTGGAACAGGTCTCAAAACTCCTGAATTACAAGCCTATGCTCAGTCATTAGGGTATACTGACTGGAATGCTTTTGTTGGCTTTGCTATAGCAGCCAAAGTTGCTTTCCTTCATTTCATCGCAGGTGCCTTTATTCCTCTCTTTGTTGTCGCTTTCATGACCCGCTACTTTGGTAAAAACAAATCCTTCAGCGAAGGTCTCAAGATTTGGAAATTCGCCCTATTTGCAGCCTTCTGTATGACAATCCCTTATCTTACCGTAGCTAACTTGCTCGGACCTGAGTTTCCTTCCATGATTGGCGGATTAACCGGTCTGGCCATTGTAGTAACCGCTGCTAAAAAAGGCTTCCTCATGCCGAAAGGCGAAGCTTGGGATTTCGAACCCAAAGAAAAATGGGATCCTTCGTGGACAGGCTCCGTTGAAATTAAGGATATCTCCGCTAAAACGAGAATGAGCGGTGTTACAGCTTGGATGCCTTATGTTTTTGTCGGCTTATTGCTCGTTCTCACTCGTCTCAGTTTCTTACCTTTCTTAGGTTGGGTAAAGAGTTGGAACGTTGTTTGGCCAAATATTTTCGGAACAACCATCACTGCCTCCTTCCAGCCTTTATACTTGCCTGGTACAGTTTTTATCGTCGTATCCCTGATTACATTTTTTATGCATAAAATGGATGGAGCCGCTTATGCCCGAGCGTGGAAAAGCTCTGCAAAAACAATGCTTGGTGCGGGTTCCGCTTTGATATTCACTGTTCCAATGGTTCAAGTATTTATGAATTCCGCAGGCGGTGCTGCAGGTTTTGATAAAATGCCTATTGTCCTCGCCGAAGCCGTCGCAGGATTAGCCGGATCTGCCTGGCCGATCTTCGCTCCCCTCATTGGCGGCCTTGGAGCCTTTGTTGCAGGAAGTAATACCGTATCAAACATGATGTTCTCCTTGTTCCAGTTCGGTGTAGGAGAACGTATTGGGGTTGACCCCACTTGGATTGTAGCCCTGCAGGCAATCGGCGGTGCAGCAGGAAACGTTATCTGCGTACACAATGTTGTTGCTGCTTCAGCCGTTGTTGGTCTCCTTGGAAAAGAAGGTTATGTCATCCGTAAAACTCTGGTTGTATTTGCTTATTATGCCTTCCTTCCCGGTGCAATCGGTTATTCTATCCTCTATACGGCTCAAAAAGGGTTCCTCAATGCTGGAACAATTATTGCCGCATTAGTATGGGCTACTGCAATTTATATCATCGCAACTAACAATAAGAGATATAACAGTCTTCATGGTGCTAACAGATCTCTATAACGCAAATGTTGCAGTAAAGGCACCTCGTTCACAAAGTGAATGAGGTGCCTTTTCCTTATCTAGCCCTGCTATGACGGCTCAGGCCGATACTTTGTCAATAAATTGCACGGTATTATCTGAGGCGGAACTGCTTCAACAAACTTCCCATTAGCAAAGCGAAATTCTTGACGAAAGATCTCGGTGTATTTATACCAGGGGTTAGGATTGCCTCCAAACACAAAGTTACCTAAACTATAGACAATACATTTGCCTTTGTATAGTTCATAGGCCTGCAGGACATGGGGATGATGACCGAGAACTAAGTCTGCCCCTTGATCAACAGCGAATTGCCCAAGTTTACGCTGTTCTTCTATAGGGTAATATTTGTTTTCCTTACCCCAATGAAAGCTTACGATAATCAATGAGGTCTTTTCTTTTAAAGATTTAATACAATTCTTAAGATCCGTCATCAAGTTTCTTGTGTTAACTCCCTCTTCGATGGGTCCCAAGGTGTTAACGCCGATTAAGCCTATTCTGACACCTCTCTTTTCAAAAATAGAAACTTTATTCCCTCCAAAGCTAATAATCCCTACATGATCTAACGTCGAGATAGTGTCGAAATATCCTTTATATAAAAAGTCCATGCTATGATTATTGGCCAGGTTAACTGCTTCCACACTGCCATCCTTAAGGATTGCCGTGTAATGTGGATTTCCCTTAAAAAAGAAAGCCCGGTCTCCTTGGAAGCTCTTATTAGGCCGATCCAGGGCTTCTGTGAGAGGCCCTTCTAAATTGGCAATCGTCAGATCATCCTCGCTTAAAATCCCCCTTACACCAGAGAAGAAATAACCAGACCCTTGGCTTGCATAGTACTGATTAAAGCTTTCTGCATAGGGGAATCGTTCATCTTGCCCCAAGGTAACATCACCAATGGCACTAAGGGTTATCGTCACTTCTCCACTTTTTCTATTGGCTTTTAGAGATACCGGAACCTGATCATCAAATGGCTGATACTCATCCAAATCCTCAAAATGCCACCATTCAGTGGCTAATGCTTTAAAGCCGTACTTAAGCATTACCTTCCTTAAATACAATCCATTGTCATTAGTCTGACTAGCTTGAGCAGTAAAGCAGTCAAAACTTGAAGGCATTTCAAGCTCTTTTCCCTGAGAATTAACCAAGGTTAAATCAACCGCTGATCCCCGACTATGACTGGAATAACCCTTATGAGGATTGGCTATATAGCGTGAATCAGGTTTATGTTCCCATAAGGCAAACTGTACCTTAGGGTTCCGATAAGCATCCCAAATTTTTAAATGATATCCCTTTTTCCCAACTTCATCTGCAATTTTTTTAAGTTTTTCAGCCGTTCCGCGCCGAAGGAGTGCTCGAGAACTTGTGTAGAGTTTCGAATGGGTAAAATTATTAACCGTTGCATATCTAATATCTAATTCCACATTGGGAATTATCGTCTGAACATCGACAAAATCTTTTTTCTGTTGAGTATTATTTATTTCACTGAGATTGGAGTTTTCTTCTCCTTGAACAGGAGCAGAAAACACGCCAACAAGTAGTATCGTCATCAAGAAAGCCAGAATCCTCTTAATCATAAAAAGACCACCTCCCTATGATTTTAGTGACTAAATTTAAAATCTCCAGGAAGGTGTTTTCTTATCTCATTTTAGAGTTGTAAATTTACACTATAAACCCTTTAATAAACATCCATACTAAATATTTCTTAATCATATCTTTAACTTAATTGAGCATCTAGGATAGCAAATGCCCGCACAGGTGAACCATCGGCAGCCTTAGTCTTTAATGGCATGATGCTTAAGATAAATATTTCTTGGCTGATTAAATCCAAGTTTGCAAGATTCTCAATAATTAAAATGTTCTTCTCTGAAAATAGTTTGTGAATTGGAAAGTCCTCTGTATCCATACTATCAATAGAAATGGCATCTATACCGATTCCTTTCAGGTTAAATCCTGACAGCCAACCGGCTGCTTCTTTGCTTAAGGCAGGAAAACCGGAATAGTAATTTGGTTGTCCCCAAAAACGGCTCCATCCTGTTTTTAGAACAAGAAAATCCGCCTGGTTTATAGTTTCTGCATATGACTGCAAGGCTTCCAGGTCAATTAGGCTGAGCTTTGATTTAGAAACATCGACAATAACAGCCGTTCCAATGTATTTATCAATCTCCAAATCATCCAGGCAGAGGGCTTTCTCGATCATATGGGCAGGAGCATCAATATGAGTACCTGTATGGGAATACATTGTGATTTTCGCCTCTCGAAAGCCATCCTTTTCTATGGTGTTTGCTTTTTGAAAAACCGGCTGTTCCGTTCCCGGAAACACAGGCATATCTGAAGAAATGACGTGGGAGAGATCAACAACCTGCATAGTACCCTCCTATATTCAAACATCTAGGACTACTATACCCTCACCGGCCTTTAATGTAAAGAATGGAGTATTGGCTTGAAACTAGCGATTCTTAAACACAGGCTTTCGCTTCTCAGCAAAAGCAGCACACCCTTCTTTAAAATCTTCGGAAGACCAAGTTAAGACCTGGTACAAGGCCTCCAGCTCCGTCTGCTGATAATAATTATTTTTTCCCGCCTCACGCATTAGTTTTTTGTCCAGCTCTACCGTCATTAATGGCTGCAACGCTAATTTTTCAGCCCAGCGTATAGCTTCAGACAAGCATTCCTCATGGGGTACAACTTTATTGAATAATCCTAGTTTTTCCGCCTCCTCTGCATCAAGGATTTTGCCAAACCACAGCAACTCCAGAGCTTTGTGATATCCTACCTTTTGAAAAAGAAAGTGTGAGGCTCCGCTATCCGGGCAAAAAGCTAACTGCATAAATGTGAAGCCCATCCGCGCTCTTTCGGAAGCTATTATCAGATCACAGGCCAAACAAGCCGCAACGGAAGCTCCAGCCACCACTCCGTTGAGTGCAGCTATGACGGGCTTTTTCAGTTCATAAATTGCTGTGACAAGCTCACCGGAACCATCATAGGTTTCTTTGGCACTGATAGGGTCTTTCATAGAAGCTAAACTTGTAATATCCCCTCCGCTGGACCAGCCTTTCCCCGCACCCGTGATAACCAGCACCTTAACTTGGTCATTCTCAGCTGCTTCCTTACAGGCTGCTTTTACATCTAGACAAAGCTGATCATTGACAGAATTCATGGTTTCAGGCCTGTTAAATGTCAGCACTGCTACTCCCGTAGCCATGATGTCCAAATTAACCGTTTTTAAATTCATCAGTTCTTCCACCTTTCTTGTCCCTTATCAGTAATATCATGAAGACCGCACTTAAATTAGTCAGAATATGAATGAGTATTCATATTCTGACTAATTTAAATTCGCCGAATTTTTTCTAATTCCTTTATTTTATTGAGTTAAACTTTACTATTTAAATTTTTCACCCACGAACATAAAACCACGCAGAACATTTACGACATGTATTGTTGTTCTGCGTGGAGATTATTATTGATCATCCGTTGCTTTGCCATCTCCGAAGACGGGGATGGCATCTCCCAGATATGTTGGTTTGGGTTTAATGATTTTTGCCCATAAGAAGTCTTTGTTCCGAGCGGCGATTTCTCTAAGTTGATACATGCCCATCACCTGTCCGTAATCACGCTTATCAGAAGCAACTCCATAAGCCTCCAAGCCTAAAGCTCTTGCCACGAAAACCGCTCGCTTCAAGTGATACTCCTGAGTGACTATGATGACTTTCCGGACTTTGAAAATATCCCTTGCTCTGTACATGCTTTCATAGGTACTGAAACCCGCATGGTCCATGAACACATCTTTACCGGGAACCCCTTTAGCCTTTAAAAAGTTCTTCATTGAATTAACTTCATCATAGTCTTTCCTGCCATGATCTCCGCTAACTAATAATTTAGGCGCCTTTTCCTGTTCATACAGTTCATATCCCACTGTAAGGCGGTCATTAAGCATCGTGGACACTGTTCCACTGGGAAAGACATAAGCTCCTAATACCAGAATTGCATCCACCATGGGAGCCTCCGCAGAACTTACGATATATTTTTTTCCCACAGATTCAACTTTATAATTAATGATCAAAGCATAAGTACTTATGATAAACAGAACAGAAATCATGCCTATCACTATTTGTTTTAATCGCTTTTTCAATAACATTCGACTTTCCTCCCCAATGCTCTCTTTATCATTTTTTAACTTTAGGAATTTCCATATTAGAGTTTTCACCAACCCCCTGTTTGTTCTAGGCGATCCCTACAGGGGGAAGATCCTTGCCTAAGGCTTGTCCCAGAATCTTACCCGCGTAAAATTCGGAATCGATTCCGAATTTGGGACAAGCCTTTGCCTCCATAAGTAGGGTTCAATTTTATTATATATGAAACAAACCGCAGACTAAAATATGAACCGCTCCCTGTCAAGTAGACAGATGAAAAAATAAAACCTATTCGCTGGGCCCCATCAATAACGGGGTCCAGTTTTTTATGCAGCGTTTTCGAGCAACTGACGGTAAGTCATTGGTGACATTTTGTTCAGCTTCTTTTGCCGGCGCTCGTAGTTGTAGAAGTATATGTAGCTCTCAATGGCCGCTGCTAGGCTGTCATAATCCTTGAAGTTACCAAGGTAGTACATTTCGCATTTGAGAATACCCCAGAAACCTTCCATGGGGCCGTTATCGATGCAGCGACCGACACGCGACATGCTTTGTATCATTCCGGCCTTGTCCAATCTGGTCTTGAATTGCTTATTTGTATAATCGACTAAAGAAAAGGGATTGCTCCCTTTCCCTCGTCTAAGAACCGTACGTGAGAGTTTCCCGCTCATACGGCTCAGGCATTTCTTCACCATTTCTGGCGGCAATCAGTGATTTTAATTTCATCCTTCTTTTCACAAAATATGCTTCGTGTATGAAGGGGTTTTTAGAAATCTGTAATTTAGAGTGTCGGATGATGGCTATCCTTCTTAGGTTTATAAGGCTGTATTCATCCGATAAGAACAACCATCTCTTCCCATTCTTTTCATGCCAATACTTGTTCATTCTCCACCATTTGCTTTTGTTGGGGTGTCGGTGTTTTGCCCAACATTGTAGTAGAAGATATAGTGTGTTGTTGACATAGGAAAAGGCTTGACTTGCTACAACATGTCTGTGATAGTTAGACCATCCTCTAATCACTTGATTTAATCTTCGGATTAATTTGGATTGACGGTGTGCCTTTCCTTCTTTCAGAATAATAGTAGCACATTTCCTTATCATGGTTTTTATTGAAGTCTTTGATGGCTTGACAATCAATTTTCCCTTGTACTTTCGAAATGTCCAACCAAGAAAGTCGAAGCCGTCATCTATATGCGTAATCATTGTTTTTTCTTCGGATAAAGTTAACCCTCGAATTTTAAGAAATTGACTGACAACGTCTTTGATTTCTTCCGCTATTTCTTTTGTATTTGCGGTTATGATGAAGTCATCAGCATATCTCACTAGATTTACTTTGGTTTTTGCACGGTAGTGATTTTCTATTTTGCCCTTTGAATTTCGGTGGTATTTATCCTGAATTAATTGTTCAAGACCATCCAGGGTCATATTTGCATAAAGACTTGATATAGCCCCGCCTTGTGGTGAACCGACGATCGTAGGAAATAGGTTACCCTCATAAATGAATCCCGATTTTAAAAATTGGTTCATTATTCTTTTGTCCATCGGTATATTCTCTTGTAACCAATCATGATTAATGTTATCAAAACAGCCCTTTATGTCTCCTTCTAAGATCCATGTAGGAGAACATTTTCTTGCCAGTACACAAAATATCTGTTCACAGGCATCTTTAGCACTTCTTCCTTTACGAAAACCAAAGGAGATGTCGTCTCCTGTAGTTTCGGCTACTGGTTCGAGTGCTAGTGCATACAGTGTCTGCATGGCCCTGTCGTACATGGTGGGGATTCCCAACGGTCGTTTCTTGTTTTTGCCTTTCTTTTCAATGTAAACTCGCCTAAGAGGTTTTGTCCTGTAGTGTTTATCCGTAAGTGCTAACACAGCTTTCATTTTTGAAGCCGAAGTTGACCATAACTTCTTGTCTACACCAGAGGTGTTTTTCCCTTTATTCGAGGTTACTTTCTTTACTGCAAAGGCTTTTGCATTGAATGAATGGGTTAGTAAGTATTGCAATCGTTTAACTTTGTTCTTGTCACCCTTCACTGTCGCCTTGGCAATTCTGGTTTGTAGCCTATTGACATCCTTTTGCACCTGTATCCAGTCAATGGATTCCCACTGGTCGGCTAGTGCTTTGTAGTCTTTTAGCCTCTCGGTTTTATCCGTCGTTGAGTTACTAAAATTCATAAGTTTACCGTCCATTCCTGCCAAGAAATACCACAGGATAAGTCAGCACCCTTTCAGGTTAGGGCAAAGTTCGAGCCCCTATCTTCTTTCATTACAAAAGTAGCCTTCGCTTTTTATCCTTTTCTTCTGCCCTCTATGCCGTTTCGCTCCCTTGCGGTTAGATACCTCATTATAGTGAGGAGCATATAGGGTTTACCAAGTTCCGCCTGATACATAATTGTGAAAGCCTTAGGAGCCACCTTTGAACCGGGAGTTCTTTATCCATTCGCATTGGTTTGCCAGTTCTCCGTTGCTTGACTCCTTACCATTTTGGTCGAAGCGTTTCAGCCTATTTCGCTTCCTCCAGCGTAACGATTCCTACAGTGATTCACTTTACGTTCTCCATAGCTTTCTTACTCTAGCAGTTGTCCCAGTTTTAGGCTACTCGGATTTCCACATTGTCTTGTGAGCTTTCTAACCCAGACGTTACCATCCACGCTAGTCACAATAGAGTTACCCCGAATGGATGGAGTAGCCTTTCGGCAATATATCAAGCGACTTCTTGTCGCACTTGAAAACCGCGGTCGCTGTGAAACATCGGATGGGCACCCGGGTATTTGGAAACTGCCAAATCAAAAGTATCAAATACGAGCTGGTTATTATTGCTGCGGCCCATAGCGAAAGAGACAACACCTTTGTCTTTGAGGTCTAGAATTGCGCTCAAATACAGCTTTGCATTATCTCCATACTTGAATTCTGTGACGTCGGTCAACCACTTCTCATTAAGCTTTTCAGCCGTGAAATCACGGCTGAGAATGTTTTCGGCTGTAACTTCCGGCGTAGAACGTTGGTACTGCGGACGCTTCCTACGGATGACTGCTTTTATGCCCACCAGTTGGGTCAGACGATATATTCTCTTGTAGTTGTAGCTGGTCTCGTATCGGGCGTTCAGCTCATCTGTTAGTCGCCTGTATCCATATATTCCGTGGAATTCCGCATAGAGATAACCAAGCTTGTGCAGCAAAGCTTCGTTTTCATACTCACGGATGCTCTTGCTGCGGTGGAGCCATTTGTAATAGGATGACCTGTTCAGGTCTAATATTCTGCAAATATTCTCAACTGGGTATGCTTCTTTTTCATGCAGTTCCTTTATAGCCAGGTAAATACTTTCTTGACGGACGCCACTTAGCCCCGCCTCCCTTCGATTTCTTGTGCTTTTTTTAATACTGCAATCTCCATTTCTTTTTGGTAGTTCTCGGCTCTGAGCATCCTATTTTCTGCGCGAAGGCGCTCCATTTCGTTCATTTCTTCCAACGACTTGCTTTTCCCGCGCTTGTCGACGAGTCCCTCTACGCCTTTTACCTCATACTTGCGTACCCAGCTATATATCTGCTGATAGGAAACTCCATACTTCTCGATTACTGCACCATAGTCCTTACCTTGAGCAATACAGTAGCTGACAATTTCAATCCGCTCGTCTAACGTGGTCAATCGTCCTTTGGTCATATAGATATCTCTCCCTCGCCCTCCGGTGGTCCGAAGATCTTTATGACCATTATATAACTTTATCCAATCCTGGAGCTGCACTTTATTACGGATGCTATACCTCTTACATATCTCCACTTGACTTCCTTCGCCTCGGAGATACGCTTCTATTGCTGCTGTTTTTAGTTCGACACTGTATCTGCTGTTCGTATGTCCAATTGCCAGCCCAGCTGGTCCCATGGCTTCATAATTTGCTATCCATTGCTGTAAGCTAGATTTATGTACTCCGTATTCCCTCGCTATGCTTTCCTGGCTTCCTTCTCCACGCTTGTATTTCTCTACCGCTCCCAATTTCTTTTCATAACTGGTTCCTCTTCTTCCCATGAAAAACTCCCCTTTGCGTAGCCCTGAATTTTTGTTATTTCAGGTGTCTACTCAAAGGGGAGTTTTTCAATATGTCGGCGGTTTGTTTTATATATAATATTAACCTAATAACATGCGGTCATTGTCCAACTCGGCGCCGCTGCGTTTTTCAAACTGTTCAATCAAACGGTCGACAGTCATTTCTTTACGTTCTTCACCCTGAAGATCCATCATGATTTTTCCTTCATGCATCATAATGGTTCGCGTTCCATATTCCAAAGAGGCTTTCATGTTATGGGTAATCATCAGAGTGCAAAGTTTTTCTTCTGCAACGATTTTACGAGTCAGACTTAATACCTTTCGGGCAATAGTCGGATCAAGAGCTGCCGTATGTTCATCCAAAAGCAGGAGCTTCGGCTTTATGATTGTAGCCATGAGAAGAGTCAGCGCCTGGCGCTGTCCTCCCGAAAGAAGCCCTACCTTCTGTTTAATCCGATTTTCCAGACCAAGATCCAAGAGTTTAAGACGTTCTTTAAATTGAGCAAGGTCCTTTTTCGTAACCCCAGGCTGCAATCCCGCAGGTTTTCCTTTCGCAAAAGCAATAGCCAAATTCTCTTCGATAGTCATATCATGGGCAGTACCTCTTAAAGGGTCTTGAAATACTCTGCCAATATATCTGGAACGTTTATACTCAGGTTCAAAGGTAACATCCGCTGAGTCCAGAAGAACCCTGCCCTCATCAATTCCATAGACACCGGAGATACAGTTCATAAGGGTAGATTTTCCCGCCCCATTGCCGCCGATAATCGTCACAAATTCGCCTTCCTGAAGGGATAAGCTAATATTATTTAAGGCGAGCTTCTCATTTATGCTGCCTTTTCCAAAGATTTTACTTAAAGATTCTACTCTAAGCACTGGTTATTTGCTCCTTTCATGTGATCTCACTGAAATCTTCCGTTTCACAACTGAAAGGCGCTTCTTGAAAATAGGCATTGACATAGCTAGGGCAACAATCACCGCTGATACAAGTTTCAAGTCCGTAGGAGGCATGCCTATTTCCAGGGCAAAAGCGATGATTAAACGGTAAAGAATTGAGCCTAGAATAACCGCTATAAGTCTTCTTAAAAGAGAACTTATTCCGAATACAACTTCACCGATAATCACAGAAGCTAAGCCAATCACAACCATCCCAATTCCCATACCAATATCAACAAAGGATTGTGACTGAGCAATCAGAGCACCCGCAACGGCAACTAAACCATTAGACAGGGCCAATCCCACAAGGATAATTAAATCCGTATTGACCCCCAGCGCCCTGACCATATGATCATTGTCCCCAGTTGCCCTCAAGGCAAAGCCAAGCCTCGTTTTCAGAAAGAGAAAGAGCAAAAACAGGATCAAGACCAGCAATGCTAATGAAAACACCAGCTTGTAATAATCTCCGAACATTCCTTCAAAAAGGGAAAAAACAGTGGTTTTATTAATTAAAGGAATATTAGCCCTGCCGCTCATAACCTTGAGGTTCAAAGAATACAAAGCCAACATGGTTAGGATTCCGGCTAATAGCGGTTGAATCTTCAGTTTGGTATGCAGCAAGGCCGTAATACTCCCTGCTCCACAACCCGCAATAAAAGCGATTCCTAACCCCAGAAATGGTTGCCCTTTAAGAGTCAAGACCGCAGACACTGCCGCACCAAGGACAAAACTACCGTCCACACTTAGATCCGGCATATTAAGGGTTCTAAAGGAAACAAAAACCCCCAGCGCCATTATTGCATAGATTATTCCCAATTCGACGGAACCCTGTAACACCATGACACTCATCAACTTAACCCCTTGTTCTCTTAATTTTCAAATACCTGAGCAGCTTCTTTCATTACATCATCGGGTATGGTAATCCCAATGGCATTAGCAGTGGTTTTGTTAAGATAAATATCCATGTCCTTCATGGTCTTCACCGGCATATCCCCAGGCTTTTTACCTTTCAAAATCTCTGCAGCCATTGCTCCGGTTTCTTTTCCCAATACTTGATAATTGATTCCGTAAGTCGCTAAACCTCCGTCTTTAACCATAGAATCAGCTCCGACATAAATTGGTTTCTTGGCTTTATTGGTTATTTGAGTGACGACTGGCATAGCTGAAGCTACTGTATTATCAATGGGGGAGAAGAGCACATCCGCTTTGTCAACCAGAGAAGTTACTGCCTGCTGAACTTCCGATGAATTTGTTACAGTTGCATCAACAACGTTTATATTGTTTTTCTTGGCATATTCTTTAAGCTCATTAATTACAGCTACCGAATTAGTTTCACTTGAGTTATATAATGCCCCAATTGTTTTAAAATCAGGAGTGATGCGTTTAGCAAGCTCCATTATTTTTTCGGCAGAAACGGCATCCGAAGTACCTGTGACATTACCGCCGGGCTTTTCCATATCCGTAACCAATCCGGATCCGAGAGGGTCTGTACATGCTGAAAACAAAATGGGAATATCTTTCGTTTCGCTTACCACAGCCTGAGCCGAGGGAGTAGCGATAGCTATAATAAGATCATATTTATTGCTGACAAATTTTTGAGCTATCGTTTTTAAGTTCGTTTGATCACCTTGCGCATTTTGATAATCAATCGTAATTTGTTCACCGTCTTTATACCCTTGGGCTTGCAATTCTTCAATTAAGGACTCTCTAATAGTATTAAGTGAAGGATGTTCAACGATTTGGACGATTCCTATTTTCTTCGGTCCGTCAGTACTGCCTGTGTTTTCAGTTTTACTGGGGGCACAAGCTGTTAGAGAAAACACGAGAGCTAAGGTCATAAAGGTTGAGATCAATACCGCCAATGGTTTTTTCATAGAAGATTCCTCCCCATTCAAATTTAATATTTTTTGAGGGTTTCCTTCTCTGCACATCTCATCAGTTCGCGGTTCTGAGTGAGACGAAGAATGGACAACAAAATAAACGCCTATCCTAAAATAAGGACAGACGTTAATCTGCGGTACCACCTTAGTTGATGCATAAACACGCATCCTCTCCTGCAGAGTGCCAACACACCCTTAGCCCGATAACGCCGGCTTTACGTTGGTAGCTACTAAAGCCAAAGCCTGTTCGCTCCACCCTCTGGGGCCCATTTATCCGCTCCATCGCCTGCCGGGCTTCCACCATACCCGGCTCTCTTTAAGGTTGGTCCTGCGGTTTTACTTCCCCTTCAACAGTTTATATAATCATAGCACTCCATCCTTTGGATTTCAAGAGCAACTTATGGCACGGTTTTGTTTATACAGAGTTAGGAAATTGAGAAAATTGTCATAAATTGTCTTATTGTATATTATATTCAAGGAGGAAAACCTGGCTATTCTTGTCGAATAGTACCCCTAGTATTCGGAGGTTTTAGAGGTTTTTATTTGATCCTTGAGATGACATCCCTGATTAATCTCGCAGTTATTCCCCAAATCGTTTCCCCGGCAACCCTGTAAACATAGATCTTGTTTACGCTATTCCCCCAGGGTTTAGTATATCTTTCCGGCAAACCCAGTTCTTTAGCAGGAAAAAGCACAACTTCTTCACCAGCTTCATTAATATACGAGGGTTGCGCGGAAATACAAACTTGATAGATTTCCGGCTCTGTTTCCTCAAAGTATGAGACCGGGACGGAAAAAATCCTTTCAACCTCAGATGGATTAATATTTAACTCTTCCAGATTTTTAATGTTTAGTATACCCAAAAATGCGTCAACTGTAGTACCCATATTTGAGATAACTGTATCAAGAACGCCGACAATACATATCTTATCATAGGGTACACCTAACTCTTCTGAAGTTTCTCTAAGGGCCGTTTCCTTAAAATCAGAGTCTTTATCCGGATCAAATTTTCCTCCTGGAAAGCAAATTTCACCGGCTTGCCTTATGGTTGCGGACCTTTTTTGAAAAACAAAGTGGTACTCTTCATCCATGAGCATCAGAAGAACTAAAACCGCAGAATTAAAATACTCTTCCTTGCCATTAATTCCCGGTATTGCAGGCATATTATCCACTAACTCTTGTAGCTTAACTTTATCCATTTCTCTACTCCACTAATCCTTTCGAGACCTTTTTTCTTACTAAATCCACTATGCTATATTTCTCTTTCAATTTTAAAAAACCCTTCTGCTTTCCATAATACATGGTAGAGGAATTAACGGTTTTAGTGTACAATTTAGTTGCTTTACAATACAATGAATTACATAACTGACATCTAGATTAAGCAAGGGAGTAATATTATGAATGAGATTGCTCAAGACTTGAATCAAAAAATACAACAGGAAAATCCTTATGTTTTCGACTTATTGTCGTCATTGGGAAAAGAGCTGTATTATCCCAAGGGAATCTTAACTCAAACTGCCGAGGCTAAGCAGAAAGCCTACCGATTTAATGCCACAATCGGTATTGCAACTGAGAAAGATCGTCCGATGTTCTTGCCAATAATGCAAGAAACATTAGCTAACTATGATCCTAAGGATTTATATCCTTATGCTCCCCCCGCAGGAAAAGCTGAGCTGCGACAACTCTGGCGAGAAAAAATGGTCATGGAAAATCCTTCATTAAAGAATAAATCCTTTAGTTATCCTATCGTTACTAATGCCTTAACCCACGGTTTGAGTATCATTGCTGATTTATTTATTGACGAAAACGACCCCTTTGTTTTACCTGACAAATTATGGGGTAATTATAACTTTATCTTTGGCATACGAAGAGGTGCTAAGAACATCACCTTTCCATTCTATACGAAAGAAGGAACCTTTAATACAGAAGGCATGAAAAACGCCTTACTTTCCAAAAAAGACCATGGTAAAGCAATAATTCTACTTAACTTTCCGAATAACCCAACAGGGTATACTCCCACTGAGCAAGAAGCAACAGCCATCGTTGAAGCTTTAAAGGAAGTTGCCGAACAAGGTATGAATTTAGTCGTAGTCAGCGATGATGCCTACTTCGGATTGTTCTACGATAATACCCTCAAGGAATCTCTTTTTGGACGAATTACTGGCGTCCATCCACGAATACTAGCCATTAAAGTCGATGGAGCTACGAAAGAGGACTACATGTGGGGCTTTAGAGTAGGTTTTATTACCTTCGGATCTGATTTTCCGGCAGTCCTAGATGGCCTGGAAAAAAAGACTTTGGGTATTCTAAGGGGAACAATTTCTAGTGCCTCTCACCCTGCGCAAACATTTGTATTGAATACAATTCGTTCGACAGAATTCCAAACCCAGAAACAACAAAAATATGATGTATTGAAAAAACGGGCTTCTGAGGTCAAAAAGATACTTGATCAAGGGGAATATAACGATGCTTGGGACTATTATCCGTTTAATTCTGGGTATTTCATGTGTCTAAAACTCAAAGGAGTCAATGCCGAAGCTTTGCGCACTCACCTCCTTGAGTACTATGGTGTTGGGATAATTTCGCTTGATGAAAGTGATATTCGAGTAGCCTTTTCCTGTGTCGAGGAAGAAGAGCTTAAAAGCCTCTTTGACCTTATTTATCAAGGATTTAAAGATATAGCAGGACAAAACTCTTAGGGTCAAGCATAATCCGTATAATTAGCCTCATAAGGCATTTAGAAACTGTGCTTTAAGAAAAACAGCCGTAAATTCAAATCAAATAATAGAAAGCAACCCTATAGCGCAGACATAAAAAGTCTGACCCTATAGGGTCCTTTGTTGCATTGGTTACATAGAAGACTACACTATAACCTTGCATCTGTGGATGCCACTAAGGTTATGTATTAAACTTCCGTATAACAGTTTGTAACTCAAATGCCATTGTCGACAAATCTTGTGATGCTGAGGAAATTTGCTCCATAGAAGCTGTTTGCTCTTGAACTCCTGCGGATACAGTTTGAGCCTGGTCGGCCGTTTGTGTACTTATTTGATCAACTTCCTGGATCGAAGTCACTATTTGCTGAGTACCAATGGCAATCTGCTGTATGGTCGCCGAAATCTGTTGCATTTGAGTCGATACACTTTCAACCAAATTTGCAATTCCATTAAATGATTTACTAGCTTCTGTGACTACCTCGATCCCAATTTTAACATCTTTAGTACCATCTTTCATAGCCGAAACTGCTGTTCCAATATCTGTTTGGTTTTGATTTATTAAAACAGAAATTTGTTTTGTGGCTTCGCTTGATTGTTCAGCTAGTTTTCGGACTTCATCGGCAACTACCGCGAACCCTCTACCTTGTTCGCCAGCTCGTGCCGCTTCTATTGCTGCGTTTAAAGCTAACAGATTAGTTTGTTCAGCAATACTGGTAATAACCCCCAGAATTTCTCCGATTTTATCTGAACTTATGGATAGCTCAATTATTGAATTTTGTACACGATCAGTACCTGAATTAATACTATTCATCTGTTGTACTACGCGTTCCAAAGCTTTTTGACCCGCCTTAGTAGTTTCTATAGTCCTAATCATCGCGTTAGTGACCTCTTCCGTACTGGCTGCGACTTCTTCCGTACTACCTGAAATGTCCTCTGTGATTAGAAAGGTTTTATTGATAGCAATCGATTGGGTTTCTGTTCCCAATGCTACTTGCTCAACAGTGGAAGCTATTTGTGTAGAAACTAAAGCGTTTTGCTCTGCTATGAAGGTTAACTCTTTGGATGAAGAGGCTACTTGCTCTGAAGACTCACTAATCTGATGAACAATACTTTCAAAATTGTCCATCATAAGGTTAAACGCTTCTCCTAATTCTGAAACATCGCTATTTTTAATAACTCTCATGCGCTGAGAAAGATCTCCTTGCGCCACTTGAATGATGTTTTTTTCCAAATAATAGATTGGTTTTGTAAATTGATAATAGTTCTTCAAGACGGCAAGAATCCCTATTAGTATCCCTGATACAACAAAACACGCTACCATAACAGAAGACTTTTTCCAATCAAGTTGCAGAATTAAAGCAATGATAATTCCCATGACAATATCCATCGGGAGAACTAGAGCTAATGTTTTAACCATATACTTACCTAAACCAATATCTTTTGTTTCTTGACTATTTATAATATTAAACCCTCCTCCACAGAGCATCAAAAGATCTTTTAAGAAAATATAAAAATAGCTTAATGATTTGCTGATAATTTCGATGTTTAACGCTCCGTGTAATCTTTTAGATTTAAAAATTAACAACCCAACATCCTCTTAAGGATTTTTATGGAGGAATATGGATTGTTTTTTGCCTCCCTTCTATTGCTTTTTGCAAATTATTATATATCAAATATTCTAAACAATATATATTCTTTTCATTTTTAAGACTATTTTCTTTATTGATTCTTTAGAAGAGAACACTTCAAAGACTTTTCCTCGATAACGAATTACCTTGCGCCCTCCCAATAGGGCTAAGACATTATAGAACAAATCTAAAGATTCACACTTCCTTAATTTTGAATCGACAGTATTTCCTATAATTTTCAGGAAACCAGCATGCATATTGTATAATATGTCACTAGAAAGGAAAATCCTAATAATTTTAAGGAGGCTTAGTATGACAGCCCGACGAAAATACCTTTTCATTTTTTTGCTTCTAATAATGATGTCTTCTTTACCTAGTGTTGCCTCTGCCAAAACTGATGAATATGGTTATAATGCTGAAGCACGGACGTTTAAAGGGACTTTAGTTAATTGGGAAGCCTTCATGCAGGGGTTACCTCCAACTACTTTTGATTGGAAAGCAACGGATGTTATTTTTATCCAGAGAAAATGGGACAAGCTCTTCGACCCCATGATTCAGGGAATTCCACCCTCAGGTGCCGGAGCATGGCAGAAAGCTGCTCTATGGGAATATTTATCCGGCGACAAACTGGGCTGGACATGGCACCAAGCTTTAGAGGTTGTTTATTCGCCTGACGAACCAATCCCCGGCGCAGTTGAACTTAAACCAGAAGAAATTGGATTTACGGGTTTTTATTTAGTGGTTCAAAAAGAGTGGTTGGTAGATCCAAATGGAGAACAGACTGAGATTCCAGATGTTAACATTAAAAAAAGCATCATAAAAAGGGCACTCAAAGGGCAAGGCTGGAAGCATTAGCTTCCAGCCTTGTTTCTCTACTCACATTAAGCTTCGTTTTTCCTTCTTCTCCTTTAGCACTTTAACAATTTTTCCAACTTCAAGCCTGTTTTATGACCATTAAGATTCTGCTTTTCTAGACCATCATCCTTAATTCTCTTAATACAATCTGCAAGAGTTTCTTGTTTTATATAGTCCTCATATAATTTGACGGCCTCAGCTATTTCCTCATCTCCGTCAAAGTATATATTAATTCTATCCATCATCTCATAGCCGTTATTTTTCCTCATTTGCTGTACTTTGGAGATATACTCCCTGGCATATCCTTCATCAATTAGTTCCTTGGTAAGAGTTGTATCGAGTATTACGAATAAATTATTCTCCACGGTCATTGTAAAGCCTTCTTTGGCCGAAATTGTGGTGATTACATAGTCCTTAACTAAGTTTACAAGTTCACCCTCCACCTCAACTGAAATTGTTTCTCCCGCTTCTAATCTGGGCACAACGGAAGAAGCGTCAAGGGCCGCCAGAACTTTCCCTAAAGATTTTACTTTAGGTCCAAAGATTGAGCCGGCTACTTTAAAATTAGGCTTTAAGCTAAAGTTCATATATTGGTTCAAATCCTTGGCAAAAACAACCTTCTTGACATTTAGCTCCTCCTGGATTAATGGAAGCATGTAATCTATCAGTTTTTCATATTTGCCGTCAATCAATATCTGCTGGACCGGTTGTCTTACCTTAATTTTGACCTGTTCTCTTGCCGCCCGGCCTAAACCGACTAAATTTCTCACCAAATCCATTCTAAACTCTAATTCATCATCAATCAGCGCTGAATTGGCCACAGGGTATTCTGCTAGATGAACGGATTGTTCATTAGTCAAGCTTCGATAGAGTTCTTCGGAAATATAGGGGGCAAATGGAGCCACTAGTTTAGATAGTCCCACAAGAATTTCATAAGTTGTATTGTTGACAGCTTTCTTGTCATCTGTAAGCTCTGCCTCCCAGAAACGTCTGCGCGAACGTCTAATATACCAGTTGGAAAGATCCTCATTGACAAACTCTTGAATCTTTCTCACCGCTTTGGTCAGATCAAAGGCACTCAGATCTGATTCAACCCCTTTGAGAAGGCTGTTGTACTTTGATACTATCCATTGATCTAGCTCTGGTCTATCTTGGTGGGCAATATAGAAATCGCGGGGGTCAAGCTTATCGGTCGTGGCGTACAAGGAAAAGAAAGCATACACGTTTCTCAGTGTACTGAAAAATTTACTCTGTACTTCTTTAAGCCCTTCGATATCAAATCTAGTTGGAGTCCAAGCTGGAGAAACATGGAGAAGATACCATCTTAAAGCATCCGCTCCATATTGATCAAACAGCTCAAACGGATTTACTGTATTTCCTTTGGACTTAGACATTTTATGTCCGTCCTTATCTAGGATCAAGTCGTTGACCAATACTCTCTTATAGGGAGCTACTCCCTTAATAAAGGTCGAGATAACGAGTAGAGAATAGAACCATCCTCTCGTCTGATCAATACCTTCACAGATGAAATCGGCGGGAAAAAGTTGATCAAAGTTCTCGCTATTTTCAAATGGATAATGATGTTGGGCAAAAGGCATGGAGCCGCTGTCAAACCAGCAGTCAATGACATCCGTCACTCTAGTCATTGCTGCTCCGCATTTTGTACATTTAATGTGAATATCATCCACATAGGGCCGATGTAATTCGATCGTCGTTTCATCCAGCTTTTCCACAGCATTATCTACCAGTTCTTTCCTCGAGCCTATGGATGTTGTATGTCCGCAGTCACATCTCCAGATATTCAGCGGCGTTCCCCAGTATCGGCTTCTGGACAAAGCCCAGTCATTGGCATTCTCCAACCAGTTGCCGAATCTTTTTTCACCGACATAATCTGGATACCACTCAACACGATTATTGTTTTCCACTAATTTGTCTTTGAATTTTGTCACTTCAATGTACCAGCTGGGTTTTGCATAATAAAGGAGTGGGGTCTGACATCTCCAACAATGTGGATAATTATGCTCCATTTTTTCCTTTTTAAACAGTTTTCCTTCCCCGTGCAGCCACTTGATGATCTCCAAATCTGCATCCATAACAAAGTTTCCTGCCCAGGGCGTGGTCACAAATTTCCCAGTTTCATTGACGGGCTGAAGCACCGGTAAATTATACCTGCGCCCGGTATTATAATCATCTTCACCAAAGGCTGGAGCGGTATGAACAATTCCTGTTCCATCCTCAGTCGTTACATAATCCCCTGCCGTTACAAAAAAGGCCTTCTTATCCGCTTTTACAAAAGGCATCAGTTGCTCATATTCTACATACTCAAGGTCTTTCCCCTTGATTTCTTCTATAACCTCAAACTCTTCTCCCAACACTTTATGGGACAATGTCTTGGATACATAATAGATCTCACCATTTTGTCTAACTTTCAGGTATACTTCTTGAGGATTCACGGTCAGTGCCACGTTGGACGGTAGTGTCCAGGGCGTTGTCGTCCAGACCAGAAAGTACTCTTCGGCATCCTTACGTTTGAACTTAACAACGACTGTGTTACTCTTTATGACCTTATAGCCCTGGGCTACTTCATGGGAAGCTAATCCCGTTCCGCAACGTGAGCAATAGGGCAGAATTTTATGTCCTTCATAGATCAAACCTGCTTTAAAAAACTGATTTAGAATCCACCACACACTTTCAATATAATCATTATTTAGCGTGACATAGGGATGATCTAAATCAATCGAATATCCCATTCGCTTGGTCATTTCTCTCCATTGCTTCTCATAGCTGAACACCGATTCGCGACATTTTTGATTGAAATCTGCAATTCCATAGGCTTCAATTTCCTGCTTGTTGGAAAGTTTAAGCTGCTTCTCCACTTCTATTTCCACAGGAAGACCATGAGTATCCCAGCCAGCTTTACGCTTGACTTGATAGCCCTGCATCGTCTTGTATCGGCAAACTGAATCCTTTAACGTTCTTGCTATAACGTGGTGTATCCCTGGTTTGCCATTGGCCGTAGGAGGTCCTTCATAGAACACAAAGGGTGTTTTACCTTCCCTAATTTGGATGCTTTTATTCAGTATCTCGTGTTCGTCCCAATAATTTGCTATTTCGCTTTCCCTTTTTGCTACCGGCAGATCCGAGAGAGGTTTGAATCTAGACATAATCATCTTCCTTTCGTATTTGAGTTAATCATGTTGAGTAAATAACATCAAAAGTCCCTAAGTCAATGACTTAGGGACGGATTATCCGCGGTACCACCCTTTTTATTAATAGAGTCGAGTAAACACCCATTAATCGCTTAAAACATGTAACGTATGCCTACGGAGCAGCTTAGATTACTTCAGCCACCCAACTCCAAGGTGATCTTCACAAAAAACCTTCGTCATAATCTTTCACCCAAGGATTATGTCTCTATAAACCAAGTTCTTTGTTACTGTCCTCTTCATCGTCGTTATTTCTATTTTAACCAATGTCCAAATGATTAAACCTAATATCACTTTATCATATACCAACCTCATGAACATTGTCAAGAGCATTCATCTTCCATCTATCGTCTTCACTGTTTCTCAAAAACCTTATTATAGACTACTACATCTTCAACAGATTCCGATAAAACAAAACAGATAACTCCTGTTGATTTAAGGAATCATCTGTTAATAACACTTTTGACCGTCACTAAGGGTTCTAATCTCCAGTTTATTTTTGCTACCTATCTAATCTTTATTTTCTCCTTTTAGAGAGTTCCCTGCTAACCTCTTCAACTCCAACCCCGCGTTCTTCTAACATTACAAGGACATGGTAGAACAAATCTGAAACTTCACACCTAATCTCTTCGGAATCAGCATTCTTAGCAGCAATAATCACTTCCGCACTTTCTTCTCCAACCTTTTTGAGGATCTTGTCAATCCCTTTTTCAAACAAATAGGTTGTATAGGCCCCTTCAGGTCTTTCCAGGTTCCTAGAGCGGATCACGCCAGCCAAAAGTTCTAGAGTTCTACCTAAAGTTGGCTCGGATCTTACTTCTGGCTCTCCTATCCCCTTGAATCCTTGGTTTGTCAGATCATAGTGAAAACACGAAAAGTAATTTTCATGGCAAGCCATACCGATCTGCTTGACAGTCAGAAGTAAAGCATCCTGATCACAATCAAACTTCATGTCAACAATCTCTTGGAAATGACCAGAGGTTTCCCCTTTTAGCCACAGGGATTGTCTGCTTCGGCTATAATAACAAGCCTTCCCTTCAAGTAGAGTCCTCCGTAAGGACTCTTCGTTCATATAAGCAAGCATTAAAACTTCCTTAGTCTCCGCATCCTGGACAATTGCAGGAACAAGCCCGTGAGCGTCCCAGCGGATCTTCGATAAGTCTAAGGCTTGAATTTGATTTGCATCCATTAGTATCTCTACCTTTCTTTCTATACCATCATCTATCTACATCTAAATCGTGGTTAGTAGTTCGTGAAAACGACCAAATGACAAGACAGTGCATATGGAGTGTGCTGTGTCACACAAGTCCCCGTACTAAGATTCCCCGTTCTGCCAAATACCGTTTAGCTTCTTTGATGCTGTATTCTTTGTAATGAAAGATAGATGCAGCTAAAACAGCATCTGCTTCCCCTAAGGTCAGTCCTTCCGCTAAATGTTCCAAAGTACCCACCCCGCCGCTGGCTATAACCGGCAGGGACACTGCCCGGCTTACTGCCCGGGTTAGTTCTAATTCATAGCCGATTTTGGTCCCATCCCGGTCCATAGAGGTCAAGAGGATTTCTCCCGCCCCCAGGGCTTCTGCCTCTGCGGCCCACTCTAATACATCTTTGCCTGTGGGAGTTCGTCCGCCATGAATATAGACTTCCCATTGGCCGGGACCCTTTTTCCGCGCATCAATGGCCACAACAATACATTGACTGCCGAAGGCATAAGCTCCTTCTTGTATGAGCCTGGGAGTTTTTACAGCAGAGGTGTTTAAGGCAATTTTATCTGCTCCGGCCCTGAGCATTCGGCGAATATCCTCAATAGTCCGCAGCCCTCCCCCAATGGTAAAGGGAATAAACACCTGCTCTGCAGTACGGCGTACCACATCCACCATAGTTTCACGGTTATCCGAGGAGGCAGTAATGTCCAAAAAAATCAGCTCATCGGCACCCTCCTGATCATAAAGGGCCGCCAGTTCCACAGGGTCCCCTGCATCCCGCAGCTGAACAAAATTCGTCCCTTTAACAACTCGTCCGTCATGGACGTCTAAACAGGGAATGATTCGCTTACTTAACATCTCATCCCCTCCTCACTTTTCCGCTGGCTGCCTCTAAAGCTTCTTGCAAAGTAAAAGCCCCGCTGTAGAGTGCCTTTCCGGTAATAGCCCCCTCAATGGCAGCCCCCTTCAGCACCTCGGCCTGCACATCGCGCAGATCCGCCAAAGTAGAGATCCCGCCTGAAGCAATGACAGACAGTCCGGTCTCCGCTGCCATTTGAACCGTACTCTCAATATTCGGTCCCTGAAGCATTCCATCCCGTGCAATATCGGTAAAAACCACACTCTGGATGCCCACTGCTTTCATGGCTTTTCCCAAATCCACGGCCCGCATTTCTGTCCTTTCCGCCCATCCTTGCACGGCTACCAAGCCATCCTTTGCATCAATTCCCACCATAACCTGTCTTCCGTAGCGACGGGCTGCCTCAGCCACCAGTTCCGGATTTTTAACAGCAACCGTCCCCAGAATAACCCTATCAACTCCCAACTCCAAGAGTTCGCTGATCCGGTCCATGGTGCGGATTCCGCCGCCTACCTGGATTTTTAGAGAAACTCCTTTGACAATTTGCCGTATGGTTTCATCATTCACCGGTTTTCCGGAAAAAGCGCCGTTTAAATCAACAATATGTAAATACTCGGCACCTTGCTGCTCAAAATCCCGGGCAATATCTGCCGGATTATCCCCATAAATCGTTGATTCCTCCATACGTCCCTGGATAAGGCGCACGGCTTTTCCCTCTTTTAAATCAATAGCCGGAAAGAGTTTCACCTTCACTCACCCACTTTCCGAAATTCGTCAGTAATTGAAGCCCCCAAGGGCTTGATTTTTCCGGATGAAATTGTGCACCCCAAACATTCTTCTTGCCCACAACAGCAGGAAACTCGATCCCATAATCACTGGCTGCGATAATATCCCGGCTCTCCGCCGGTACTGCATAGTAAGAATGGACAAAATAGAAATAGGATTGATCGGGAATTCCTTCCAATAAAGGGGAAGATTGTTTAATCCAAAGACTATTCCAGCCCATATGCGGCACTTTTTTTCCCGGCGGAAATTTAACCACCCTCCCGGCCAAAAGTCCCAATCCGACGTGCTCCCCATGTTCTTCTCCAACCTCAAAAAGAACCTGCATACCCAGGCAAATTCCTAAAAACGGTTTACCTGAGGCTGCAAAGCGGAGAAGAGGTTTGATCCATTCCCCTTCTTTCAAGGCCTGCATGGCATCGGCGAAAGCCCCTACTCCCGGGAGAATCAGGCCGTTAACCTCCTCCAGTTCCTGGGGAGTTCCCATAATCCTTGCTTCGTGACCCACTTTTTCTAAAGCTTTTTCCACACTTCTTAAGTTTCCTCGTCCATAATCCACAATTCCAATCATTTATAAGACTCCTTTGGTGGATAGAATGCCCTCATAGCGGGGATTGCAGCGCAAAGCGAGGCCGAGGGCCCGGCCTACTCCTTTAAAGACCGCTTCCAGGATATGATGCCGGTTCTTGCCGGATAAGGTTCGAATATGCAGGGTTAGACCGCTCTGAACTGCCAAGGCTCTGAAAAACTCCTCCGCCATTTCCACAGGAAACTCACCCACCATTCCCTCCGGGCAATCCACATCCCAAACCAAATAGGCACGATTAGAGAGATCCAAAGCTACTTGAACCAAGGCTTCATCCATAGGCAGCAGGGCCTCCCCCAGCCGTTCAATTCCTGCTTTATCACCGCAAGCTTCCCTCAGAGCCTGCCCCAGCACAATTCCACAATCCTCTATGGTATGATGAGGGTCTACTTCCAGATCTCCCGCAGCTTCCACTCTGAGATCCAGGTAAGCAAAGCGGGCAAAGGCCGTCAGCATATGATCAAAGAAACCTATTCCCGTCTTAACTTGAGCCTCTCCCTTGCCGTCTAAGCTGAGACTCACAAGGATATCGGTTTCTTTCGTTTTCCGTTTAATAGATGCTTCTCTCATGACTTTCTCCTCACTTCCTTTTTACAGGGACTGAATCAGGCCTTGCTTAGAATACTTGAGAGCGGATCTCTGCAACTGCCTGAATTAAACGATCATTTTCCTCCGGCAAGCCGACACTAATGCGCAGGCACTTCCCCAGCTGAGGTAGATCTCCCATATTCCGAACCAAAAAGCCTCTTTTTAACAATTCAGAAGCCCATTGATCAGCATTCTGCGGCTTGAAAAGAATGAAATTAGCCTTAGTCGGATAGACAATAAGATCAGGAACCTCTTGTAAAGCTGCCTGCAGCTTTTGAGTTTCAGCCTTGATCTGTTGAATCTGCTCCTGATACTCTGGCAAATACCTTAAAGCCAGGATACCGGCTCTTTGACTGAAGGAATTGACATTAAAGGGCGGCCTAACACGATTAATTAAGTCAATGGTTTCCAGCTGCCCGACTAAATACCCTAAACGAAGACCGGCCATGCCGAAAGCTTTAGAAAAGGTTCGCATAATCACCAGATTAGGGTAGTTTTCGATTTCAGAAATCAGACTTTCCCCGGAAAACTCAGCGTAAGCTTCATCTACAACTACAATTTTGCCGCTTTCCCCCACGATTCGGAGAATGTCTGCTCTGGGAAACAGGGACCCCGTGGGATTATTTGGGTTACAGATGATCACGATTTGGGCTTCCGGAGCCTTGGCTGACTGAAGCATCCCCTCTGTGTCCAGATCAAGTCCGTTCAGCAACGGCACCGATACAACCTCAGTCTCTGTCAAGCGGGCATAAATCTGGTACATCCCGAAAGTGGGCGGATGGATAAGCAAGGATTTTCCTGCACCGCCAAAAGTAAGAAGAAGCATTTGGATTAATTCATCCGAGCCATTGCCGATTAAAATACTTTCTGGTGGGGTTGCCGTGTATTTGGCAATATGAGTCTTAAGCTCCTGACCTGTGCCATCAGGGTAACGATTAAAGGCAAGTTGTTCCGAAAGCAAGGCTTCCCTCATTTCCGC
Organism: Desulfosporosinus orientis DSM 765; assembly: GCF_000235605.1. Classification (GTDB taxonomy): domain Bacteria; phylum Bacillota; class Desulfitobacteriia; order Desulfitobacteriales; family Desulfitobacteriaceae; genus Desulfosporosinus; species Desulfosporosinus orientis. The sequence continues at coordinate 742,357 of NC_016584.1, read as the reverse complement.
AGGCCAAGGGAATGGATTTTCATTGGCATCCAGCTTTATACACTCCGGCAGGTGTTGGGTCTTGTAAGGTATGAGCTCCCGAACTGCCGAACGAACGAACTGTCCCAGGTTATTTGACTCAAATTCCATCGTGATATCTCCTCCTCAAGGGTAATCTCCATCTATCGATTTTCTCTAAACTTAATCTTTAAAGCGTATTTCCACAGCCCGGGCATGGGCTTCCAAACCCTCACTGCGGGCCAGTAAGGCAATCTCTTGGGCATCTCTTTTCAAGGCAGCCTCTGAGTAGCCAATAACACTTACTTTCTTCATAAACATATCCACATTAAGGGGGGAATAAAAACGGGCCGAGCCGCCGGTAGGCAAAACATGGTTGGGACCGGCAAAATAATCCCCTACCGGCTCTGAAGAATACCTGCCCAAAAAGACCGCACCAACATTATGCACTTGACCCAGCCAGGAATAGGGGTCTTTAACCACCAGTTCAAAATGCTCCGGGGCAATTTTGTTGGCTAAATCCATGCCTGCTTGGAGATCGGGGACCAGGACGGCAGCTCCGTAGGTATCCCAGGAAGCACGGGCAATTTCTGCCCGGGGCAGATCTTCCAGCTGCCTCTCTACGGCAGCAATAGTTTGTTCTAAAAGTTCCCGGGAGGGTGAAACTAAAATTGCTGACGCTAAACGGTCATGCTCTGCCTGGGAAAGCAGGTCCGCTGCCAATTCTTGAGGAAGAGCGCTCTCATCCGCCAAAATTAAAATTTCGCTGGGTCCGGCGAGCATATCTATGTCTACTGTGCCAAAAACCTTCTTTTTGGCCAAGGTCACATAGATGTTGCCCGGTCCGGTTATTTTATCAACGGGCTGAATAGTTTCAGTACCATAGGCTAAGGCAGCAATTCCCTGAGCTCCGCCGACTTTATACACTTCTGTCACTCCGGCTTCATCAGCCGCCACTAAGACTTCCGGCAGAAGAGTACCATCCTTTCTTGGGGGACTGACCATAACGATTTTCTGAACCCCTGCCACAACCGCCGGCAGAGCATTCATCAACACCGACGAAGGATATGAAGCTGTTCCCCCCGGAACGTAAATACCCACCCGTTTAAGGGGGAGCAGCAGTTGTCCCAGCATACTCCCATCAGTATCCGGTTCCAGCCAGGAGGTTCGCTTCTGCTTCTCATGGAAGCTTAAAATATTCTTTTTAGCTTTGCGCAGCGCCCCTAAAAAATCCTCACTTACTTCCTGATAAGCATCTTTAATTTCTTGAGGGGAAACACGCAGCCCCTGTAGGCGCAGGTTAACATGGTCATATTTCTCGGTCAGCCGGTAGATTTCCTCATCCCCGTTAGCTTGCACCCCTTTGATGATTGCTGCTGTACGTGCCTCCAATTCTTCATCATCACCATAGGATTTACGTACCAGCCGGTTTAAATCCAGATCCTTTAGATTCTCAACTTTCATAGCCTTCTCCCCCATGTTCACAATCACTTATTAAACCCTAACTTCCCTTTGCAGACATTCACGCAAACTCTGCACTAAATCACGAATCCGTTCATATTTCATACGATAAGCAACACGATTGGCAATTAAACGGGTCGTCGCTTCAAGAATTGGTGCCACTTCAACTAAATGGTTCTCTCTAAGAGTTTTTCCCGTTGAAACGATATCCACAATCATTTCAGACAAGCCCACACAGGGAGCAAGTTCCATATTACCATGGAGTTTAATAGGGGTGACCTGCATGCCGATCCTGCTGAAAAAGGATTCTGTTACCCGAGGAAATTTCGTGGCAACCCGCTGATGATTAAGCCCCGTCAAATCGTATTCACCGCTGGGAAGTTTCGGCGGGACACTTGCTTCTAACATGGCAACGACAAAACGGCAATAACCAAATTTCAAGTCCAGCAGTTCTGCCACATCCTTGTTTTCTTCCAGCAAAGTATCTTTCCCTACAAAACCCAGGTCAGCTGCTCCATATTCTACATAGGTGGGAATATCCGTAGGACGACAAATAATAATTTTAGCGTTGCTTTCCGGAAGATCAAAAAAAAGCTTCCGTGAATCTTCATTGACATGACTGCACTCGATCCCAACTCGACTCAACAATTGAATGGAGTCAATTAATAACTTACCCTTTGGTAAGGCAATGGTCAGAAAATCGTTATCCACCCAGGCATCCCCTCTCGATATATAAAATATAAACAGATTTTTATAACATTTTAACGTTTTAGTTAGTTAAAGTATTAACATGCTAATTATATCAATCTCACCATCCTCTGGCAACCCTTTGTTTTGAATTAAAATAAGTCTTAATCCTCTGAATACTTTCTCTGGACCTATCTGTCGACCACATCCAAAAAATTAGGGCATGTCCGAAATTGGCCCGCGCGGGCCAATTTCGGACATGCCCTGGTGAGTTGTCCCCCTTATGGTAGTTACCCCGGTCTGTCTGGATGAACACCGCTGCCGCAGTAACAACCGATGCTACAAATAAAAAACAGAGAGAACCTCAACATCTCTCTGCTTTTACCGTCTTTTGATAAATCATCTTTTAAAAGGCCAGATGATCATCGGTTAAAATCAGTCCCTCAAAACCTTTAATTAATTGAGCCAATTCATTGTTTGTAATAAATCTATCCCCGGATTCAGTGGTTCTGGTAAAATCAATGGTGTTCAAAAGTCCCAAACAACCTCGATTACTAGCATCAATCTCCCGAAAAGCCTTTGACAGGTAGGCTCCCAAATCTTCCTGTTCTCCTGTAACTTCATCCCAGCGAGCCATTTTCGGCACAAACAAGCGGTAAGATTCCCTTTTTTCCAGTTCTTCATCAATCTGAGCCGGAGACAAACCTTTCTCCATAAGCTTGTTGCGTCGTACTTCACGCTCAAGTCTAAACCGGTCATTTAACCGCTTTAAGAACAATATGGCAACCACATATTCTTTAAATTCCTCTGCTTCCCGGTTCCCGCGTAAAGAATCACAAGTCTCATCCAGCAACCGGTCAAATTCAGCAGCGGATAATTTATCCCTCATTATACATTATCCTTTCTTTACAAGGGTTAATCACCAAACTCCATACCCAAGGTCCGAGCTGCAACCAACAAAGGATTGTTTAAAGGCACAAGCTTAATATGGTCAACGGCTTCCTGAAGAGGAACGCGCACAATCTCCTTACCCTGAAGGGCAACCATCACGCCAAATTCTCCTTCCAGAGCGGCATCCACCGCTGCCGTGCCGTAGCGTGTTGACAGCACCCGGTCATAAGCGTTAGGGGAACCTCCCCTCTGCAGATGTCCCAGTACGGTTACCCGGGTTTCCAGGCCATAGTGTTCTTCAAGATCCCGGGCGATTTTAGCGCCGATCCCGCCTAATTTTACAGGATCAATCCGCCCTTTCATCATGCGTTCAACGACCATTTCGCCCCCCAAGGGCTTAGCCCCTTCAGCTGCTACAATAATGCTGAATTTTTTCCCTTGCTTAGCCCTGTTTTGAACACTTAGAGCCACCCTGTTAAGGTTGTAGGGTATTTCCGGAATAAGTATGACATCAGCTCCCCCAGCAACTCCGGCATACAAGGCAATCCAGCCCGCATAACGGCCCATGACTTCAAGAATCATAACCCGGTGATGAGATTCTGCCGTGGTATGCAAGCGGTCTAAAGCTTCCTGAGCCGTATCCACTGCTGTTTGAAAACCGAAAGTTTGATCCGTTGACATCAAATCATTGTCAATTGTCTTGGGAATTCCAATCACTTTAAGCCCTTTATTGGCAAACTTCAGGGCAATGTTCAGACTGCCGTCCCCGCCAATTGCTAATAGGGCATCGACCTGGTTGTTCTTTAAGTTCTCCAGCACATCTTCGGAACGATCCAAAGGCTGAATAACTCCGTTCGGTTTGGTGGGATAAGCAAAGGGGTTGTCGCGATTAGTTGTTCCTAAAATAGTACCCCCTCGCGGTAAAATTCCGGAAACGTCCTTAAGTGAAAGAGGGATAAAGTCCTCCTCAACAGCTCCGCGAAATCCATCTCTGATTCCCAATACTTCAACACCATATCCATGGGCGCTTTTAACGATTGCCCTGATCACCGCATTAAGACCGGGACAATCCCCTCCGCCCGTAAGTACCGCAAGTTTGCGCAACCCTTAACACCTCTTTTTCCACGTGTTTATTTCAAAGGTATTATATAATAAAAATTTCCAGTACAAAAGCATTCTACTCGAAAAGCTGGCGAAGCTTCTCTATTCCATCAATGAGCCTGGGACCGGGCCGGCAGATAGTATGACAAGAGATGGGATAAACCCGGTTTTCCCGAACCGCTGAGATGCGCTGCCATTCTTCGCCGAAGATATCTTCAGCGGTTCTATGACAAATAGGCAGTTTAGCCGGGCAGCCTTTACATTTTTCCGGCAAAGGCTGCCCTTTATTAACCCCGCAAAATAATATTATTTCCGGGTCAAATTCTTCAATCTGCCGCCAGCTTACCTGTACATAAGGCTTGCTCCCATCCAGGTTCATCATTTGAGCTCCTGCTAACTGGAGAGCATCGTACTGAAACGCTTTGGGCCCAGGGGTAATGTAAGTCCCTGTACTCATGAGACGAAAAACTCTTGGCCTTCGCGCAATTGGATTTTGACTCAAAGTCTCTGCTCTGTCCCTCAACGAAGTCACCAGAGGCACTGCCTTGTTTTGAGTTTGAGTCAGGATGCCTAGTTTATTCATAAGGGTAAAGATATCCTCAACTGTTATTGGGGTTGCTGAGAGAACTGGAATATTGCTTTTTTCCAGTTCCCTAATGGTTTTTCTGTGGATGGCCTCATCAGCTAAGACCAGGTCCGGCTCCAGATATAAAATCCTCGTTAGCTGAGGCTGAGCAAAGGTACCTATTTTATATTTAGACTTGGCTTCCTCCGGGAAATTACAGTGTTCGGTTACACCGACAATACGTGTTTCCAGGCCCATGTAGTAAAGCATTTCTGTAGCCGATGGAACCAAGGAAATGATTCTTCTACTCAACACACAAAATCTCCTTAATATTTTTAAGTTGCGCCGCCAATTCTGCTGTCTCCTTCCCCGAAACCCCCAAAGCCAACTCAACTTTTTTACCCTGAGCTCTTAAGGTCTGACATTGTCGAATCACCTTTTGGGCATCTGATCCATAAACCAGTACATCAGCACCTTCAACAACTGGAAGGGGAAACTGTTCCAACAAATTGCCCAGATGTATGGCAAAACCTGTGGCCGGCTGAGGCAGGCCGAAATCGGCGTAGAGAGCATCGTAACGTCCTCCCTCAACTACCGGAAAACCTATTCCCGGAACATAGCCCTCAAATACGGCCCCGGTATAATAGGAAAAGCCGCGGAGTATGCCTAAATCTAAGGCAACATTGGCCTGTACTCCGAAGTCCTCCAAATATCGATAAATGGTTCTTAAGCTTTCTACAGCCTCCCTAATGGCCGGCCGTTCGCTCCAGCCCAGGACCTCATCCAGAATTTCCTCTCCTCCCCTAAAATGGGGCAGCCGCAGCAGCAGTTCCTGAACCCGTTCCGGCAGACCGCTTTGTCTGACACAAAGTTCAACACCTACCATATCCTTACGGGCTAACACTTCTTCCAGCTTAACCCGTATCCCTTCATCAACTCCGGCTTCCAGCATCAGTCCCGAAAAAATACCCATATGGCCCAGGTTGAACTGATAATTCTTCAAGCCTAAACCGGCAATGGCTTCAACGGCAAGAGCAATAACCTCCGCATCGGCAAGCTCTTGATCGGAACCTACCAATTCAACTCCCACCTGGCGAAATTCTCTATGTCTCACATTAGAATTCCGATAAACGTCAGCTCCATAACACAAGCGCAGTGGAAATTCTCCACCGCGCATACGTGTGCTTACTAAGCGGGCAATAGGTATGGTCAGTTCCGGCCGCAGGGTCAGAATATGTCCTTCACGATCGAAAAATTTATATAGCAAATCTTCTTGTTCCACATCAGGCTGAACACAAGCAGAATACTCCAGTGTCGGTGTTAATATTTTCTGATAAGACCATTGTTTAAAAAGTGTCAGTATCTTTTCTTCTAAACTCTCTTGTACAGCGATTTCCTCAGGCAGTAAATCCCGCATTCCTTTGGGAATACGCAATCCTAAATTTGTTCTCTGCATTATGACTCTCCTTCACTGCTGTCTTTTTTTTGATTCTCTTGTTCCTGCAAACGCCTCAAAATCAGCTGATAGCCATCAGCGCCAAAATTCAAACAGCGTTTTACCCGGCTGATTGTCGCCGTACTTGCTCCCGTAACTTCAGTAATAGTGGTATAGGTCTCATTTCGCTGCAGCATTTTAGCCACTTCTAAACGCTGGGCTAAAGATTTTATTTCTGCGACCGTTGCGATATCTTCAAAGAATCGATAACACTCTTCTTTGTTCCTAAGCAACAAAAATGCTTCGGCCAGGGCATCTGTTAAGGGATTCTGTAAACGCTCATCGCTGGACATAGCCATTTCCTCCTCAATAGTAGAACAAGATCACTGTCTCCCTTTAATCTATTAAAGCGTTATGCTCTTGTCAAGCCTTTTCTCCGTAAATTTTACCCCTTGCAACCCTATCTTCTCTATGCTAAAATACATACAGTTCATAATCCTAAAGACACAATAAAACCTCATAAAAGACTCTTATTCAGAGTAGGTGGAGGGACTGGCCCGATGAAACCCGGCAACCGGCATTTATGCACGGTGCTAACTCCTGCAGAGAAATCTGGGAGATAAGAGGAAAACCGAATGGTACTCCGCGGGTTTTCTTCGCGGAGTTTTGTTGTGTGTAATTAAGTCATAAAGGAGGTGCGCTTTTGATTCAGATTAAACAATTAGTTAAAAAATACTCATCCCGCCAGGGTCAGGTTGTCGCCCTTGATCATGTTAATTTGCATATTTCGCCGGGATCAATCTACGGTATTATCGGTTTAAGCGGCGCCGGGAAGAGCACGCTGGTACGCTGCTTAAATCTCCTTGAGAAACCCTCAGGCGGTGAAATCATTGTTGCCGGGCAAAACTTGACTGCTCTTTCCAGTAAAGAACTTCGCAAAGCTCGCCAGAATATCGGCATGATCTTTCAGCACTTTTATCTCCTCCAATCCCGGACTGTAGCTGAAAACATCGCCTTCCCCTTAGAAATTGCCGGAACTCCAAAAAAGGAAATTTCTCAAAGGGTCAAAGAGCTGCTGCATCTCGTCGGCCTGGAAGACAAAGCAGCTGCTTACCCAGCACAGCTGAGCGGCGGCCAAAAGCAGCGAGTTGGCATTGCCCGAGCCCTTGCTACAAAACCCCAGGTTCTCTTGTGCGACGAAGCCACATCAGCCTTAGACCCCCAAACCACCCTTTCAATTTTAAATCTCCTGCGGGATATTAACCAAAAACTCGGCTTAACCATTGTCATGATTACCCATGAGATGAAAGTTATCAAAGAGATTTGCACTGACATAGCGGTAATCCACGAAGCTCATATTGTAGAAAACGGTCCAGTCGAGTCTGTTTTCATTAAACCTCAGTCCGATATTGCACGTCAGTTTATTTCAACAATTTTTCCCAACGAACTGCCAGAGGACTTATTAAAGGAACTGGCCACCCATCGTGACTCAGAGATTGTCCGCATTCAATTTCTCGGTTCCAGAGCTTCAGATCCGATTATCACCGATTTGCTGCGCACCTGTGATGTCCGGGCGAATATCCTCTATGGGAGCATCGATCATTTAAGATCCACCCTCTTTGGCACATTGACCCTGGAACTGCAAGGCAGCCCGGATCAGCTTCAAGAAGCCCGGCGCTATTTAGCATCCAGAGATTTAAACGTGGAGGTGGTTCAAAGTGGCTTGGGCTGATATATTCCAACTTTTTCTTCCGGCAACGGGTGAAACCCTCTATATGGTTGCTGCTTCTACCATTCTGGCTTACCTGATCGGACTCCCTTTAGGAATTATTCTGGTTGTAACCTCACCCGGCCATATTTTGCCCAACCCATGGGTTGAACGAACCCTGGGTACTGTCATTAACATCTTGCGTTCTGCTCCCTTTATCATCTTATTGGTCGCCTTAATCCCTTTCACCCGGGCAATTGTCGGCACGTCTGTTGGTACAACCGCCGCCATTGTTCCTCTCGTGATATCCGCTGCTCCCTTTGTGGCCAGAGTAGTGGAAAGTTCTCTGAAAGAAGTTCCTCATGGTGTCATTGAGGCGGCACTGTCCATGGGAGCATCTCCCAGACAGATTATCCAAAAAGTGCTTCTGCCCGAAGCAAAGGCCTCACTTATTTTAGGCGTTGCCATCACGACCATTAGTGTCATAGGTTACACAGCCATGGCCGGAGCAGTTGGCGGAGGCGGATTAGGCGACTTAGCCATTCAATATGGCTACAACCGTTTCCGCACCGACATCATGATCGTCACCGTGGTCATTCTTGTCGTGATCGTTCAAATCATACAGTCTCTCGGAACCACTTTGGCACGCAAACTCACTCATTAAATGAAAGATAAGAATTGGAGGAGAAGAAATGTTAAAAATCAAGAACCAGCGCTGCTTAACTATTTTCATTGCTGCATTAGTCACTCTTTCCCTCGTACTGTCCGGCTGCGGCAGTAAAACCGAAGCTCCCAAAAGCGGGTCCGACTCATCAGCTGCCACCGTACTGAAAGTCGGAGCAACCCCCATCCCCCATGCTGAAATCTTAGAATTCGTAAAACCTGCCCTGAAAAAAGAAGGAATTGACCTGCAAATCGTGAGCTATACCGATTATGTTCGTCCGAACCTGGACTTGGATACAGGAGACATTGACGCTAACTTTTTCCAACACACCCCCTATTTGGAGTCTTTTAATAAAGATCATTCTTTAAATAATGTATCCATTGCTAAAGTACACATCGAGCCCATGGGTGTCTATTCCGACAAAATTAAAAAGCTTGACGACCTAGAAGCAGGAGCTACCATAGCAATTCCAAATGATCCTTCCAACGGCGGCCGAGCTCTGGCTTTATTGGCCAAAGCCGGTATTATTACTCTGAAAGACGGCGTAGGAATTATGGGAACTGTCAACGACATCCAAAACAATCCCAAACAGCTGAAGATCACTCCCCTAGATGCTCCTCAGCTGCCCAGAGTACTTCAGGACCCAAAAATCAGCGCTGCTGTTATCAACACGAATTACGCTTTGGAAGGCGGACTAAATCCTCTCAATGATTCCATCGTCATGGAAGATAAAGATTCACCTTATGCTAATATCCTCGTTGTCAAAGACAGCCGGAAAGACGACCCTGCTTTACAAAAACTTGCGAAAGCCCTGACATCTCCTGAGGTTAAAAAGTTCATCGAAGAAAAATACAAAGGATCCATCGTTCCTGCTTTTTAATGAACCACTAACCCAACGGCACAAAAGCTTCAAAGCCACCCCAAAATCAGCATGGGGTGGCTTTTCTATGTATTAATATTATATTATTAAAATTTATAATTACGTCCTCAAAATTCAGGTGCGGGAAACTTAACCGTAACCACAGTTCCAGTCTCTTTAGACTTAAAATCCAGAACTGCCTTATGCCGTTCAGCAATTCTTTTACAGGTTGCAATTCCTAATCCTGTCCCTTGTTCTTTAGTAGTCAAAAAAGGAGTGCCTAACTTATCCAAAACGGCAGGATCAACTCCTCCGCCTTGGTCACAAACCCTAAGTACAATATCATTATCCCATTGATAGGTCTGAATTGTCAGAGTTGTATTTTTAGGCATTGCCTCAAGCCCGTTCCTTGTTAAATTTAGAATCAATTGCCGCAGCTCATTTTCGCTTCCTATTGAATTGGGAACTTCCCTAAGCTCAAAAACAATTTTCTTGTCTTGATTAATCGCATCTGCCGTTAAGAGGGGTGCAAGGGCTGTGACAGTTTTTGTTATATTGATCAATTCAAACTGATAAGATCCATCTTTCGCCAAACCTAAAAAGTCCGTTAGAATGGAAAGGGCTCGATCCAATTCATCCCTCATGAGTTGATAATAATCATGGTAGTCAATCGTCTCTTTTTTGGATTGAAGCAATTGCAAAAAACCACGAACTGTGGTCAGGGGATTCCTGACCTCGTGAGCAATACCTGCTGCCATTTCTCCCACTATATTAAGCCTTTCAAAACGAGCCATTTCTTGATCAGCACTCCGTCTATCCGTAATGTCAAGAAGTACCTTGAAAATTAATCTAGACCCATTGGCATCTATAAAAGGCTGAGAATACACTTCATAAATGCGGTTGTCAAAAACCATCTCTTTCCAGACCGGTGTAAGGCTCCTAAGCACATGAGAACTCATACAATCGGTACAAGGCAAGGATTTGCCGGCGATAACTTCATAGCAGGCTTGCTCAAGGCAGGCACCAAATTTTGCCTGGAAAGCCTCGTTTGCAAAACGTATCTTATGATTTTCTTCCTGAACATAGATTAACCCCGGAAAACTATTGAATAACGAATATAGACGATGATTCTCTTCTTCAATAGCTTTTTCAATTTTTCGTTTTTCCTCTATGTTGCGAAGGAAAATGGAGATCCCATTGCCAGTAGGGTAAATGCTCACTTCAACCCATTGTTTTATGGATTGGGCAAAAGTTTCAAATCGAGTGGGCACCCTATAATTCATAACCTTTTCACAAGCATCATTAATGGCTTTGCTAAATCCCTCGTAAACTTCCCAATAATCACGTCCCACAATATTGCCGCTAAACCCATTAGCTTCAAGGGCTTTAACCATTGCCTTATTGGCATAGGTAATAACCCATTCACGATTAACGGCTTTAAAATAGTCTTCAATACTGTCAAGGATATTAAACATTTCTTCATTAATCTTTGCTAACTCATTTTCGGCAGTTTCCTTATGCTGGATTTCAATGCGAAGGCGCTCATTTGTCTTTTCCAATTCATCCGTACGAAATTTCACTAAAGCTTCCAAGCTTTCACGATACTTGACAAATTCCTTCCTCTTAAGCTCATTTTCCGTAATATCCCAAATAGAAACAATTCTCAAGCGCCTTTTATTAACTGTAATTTCCCGATTATAGATATGAACAGGAAAACAAGTCCCGTCTTTCCTTACGTGCACGGAATTGTACTCATAACGATCCTGATCGAGCTTTGGTTCAACCTGCAGCCGGTCTTTCTGGTGTCCCGGTGCACAAATCACATCGTAGATTGATTTTCCGATTAACTCGAGGGGCTGATAACCATGCATTTGGGCATAGCGAGGATTGACTCTCAGCATTTTGCCATCGATAGTATCGGCGATGACCATGCCCCAACTATTTTCTAAAAAAAACTTTCCCCAAAACCTATTATCCTCCCGAGCCTCTTCCAAAGCCGCTTCCAGAGATTCAATTCTTTGCTTTAATTCCATGATTTCATTGACTGACATTATTTTTATACCACTTTTCTCACTAAGATTGCGGTCATGTCCATGGAACTTAATATCATATCATTAAGTAACTGATTTTTTACTTATTAGGTATTGTTTCGACAAATTCTTCAATATTCCTTTACATAATTAGAGATAGTATGATGCAAATCCTTAGAGCATATGTGATTAATCGATCACTGGGATTGTTTTCCGGTCATAGTGTTGACATTTAACTTAAAAAGGGTAACTCCTGCTAAAGCATTATCCGTTGGCAAAGGCAAATCATTGGAATATTGCTTCATGATAATTCCCATTGCTTCACGTTTAGCAGCAAGATCATTAATAAATTCCACTTCCCCAAAGCCCACAACACTCTGATAGCGCATACTCCAGTTGCATGCCTGCTTGCTGGTAACAAGCTGTGTATTAATCTCAACCTCGAAACAAGCTTGCGGATTCTCTTGTAAAATCAAAAGTTTCAAGCCCTCCTGAGCAGAATGAAAGTAGAGTACTCTATCCGCATAGCCAAAATTCATAGGAATGATGTAGGGCATGTCTTGATAAGATACAGCTAACCGGCAAACCTGAGCCTTCTTCATAATTTCATCCAAAATTAATGGATCCTTAATTTCTTTCTCACTTCTGCGCATACTTTTACCTCTTTTCCTTATCGTGTTGGTAAAAAATTGATAAGTTCATAACAATCTAATTCATAGAGAATAATAGGACAAATTATGGGACGGATTTTATTCCTTAGCCCGAACCGAATTCAAACAGCCTTTAAGGATTACTGATCGGTTCGAAGTCACACGGTATATTCTTGGCTTGAGCGCAGAACCCCGAATCGGAAATACCGTTTTCGTCGGCAATTGCTTTGGGTCAGTCATGCCAGGCTTTGGCTTCGGTCAGTTTGAATCGATGATGACAGGAATTTATGCCGCGCAAGACCTCTGCGGATTGGGAAATTACGCCAACCTTACTCGGCCCTTTAGAAGCAGTTACCGGCACTCCTTGGTGCTGCGCCGAACATTGGAGCTTTTGGACAATTCTCAATTAGACAGTTTAGTATCTCTGGTAAATCATGATATTACTCAAAAAATACTCAATAATAAACACCTAAATCCTTTAAAACTAGCCACCCGTTTGCTTCGTCCGTGGCTAAAGCTGCATAAAATTACACCCAAACTGTCTTAGCAATGGCAAGCTCTTCAAGGTCACCCTTATTAACAATGGTATGCCTGCAAATAATATGGTCTTCCGTGGAATTCAGGGCAATGCATTTTGAATAGATATCAGTCCCATAGGTTGCTGCTTTCCTATAAACTATCTCTAAAGCAGCCAAACGCTTATTACTGTAGACCTCTTCAGGAACTGCTTCCAGCATCCACTCCAGATAGTTGACATTATTAACATGTCCATTGGTATCAATATCACTGCGTCTGACGGAAAAGGTCTGCTCTCTTTCTTCGATGGGTGTACTTTCCTCAGATTCCAGGACGGATGCTTCGAGGGCCCGCTTTGAGTTTACTCCGTAAGCCTCTTCAAATTCCGGGGGAATTCTTAAAGGCCGTTTGCGCTCTGAATTGTAGAAAATCCACAAAGACGTTGCTCTGCCGATAATTCTCTCTTCACTGTCTTTGATCAAAAAATCCCGCGATCCGTAAAAACGTTCAAAACCGGCAGACCAAGTTTCGATGGTGACCGTTTCTCCAAGTACAGGGTAAAGGTCCATTTGCAACTGCCATCGGTTTAAAATCCAAGCTTGCTTCTTTTCTTTTAGCTGTTCGATGCCTTGCCCCACCGCCTGAGAATGGGCAATGGCTGTATCCTCTAAGTAATGCAGCATCGTCAAAGGGGTTGCTTGCTCGTGGAGATTAACCTCATGATAGTGAATCTTGAATGTGATTTTATAATTAGTATCGTCCATTTTTTCATCCGCCTTTACATATTTCAGAATTGTCATTAAATTGCGTATCATAAATCTTTCGATAGAGTCCGTTTTTCCTGATTAATTCTTCATGCCTGCCGCTTTCAGCAATTGTGCCATTCTCAATTACAAAAATCTGATCCGCTGCTAACACAGTGGACAAGCGGTGAGCAATTACAAAACTAGTTCTATCCTTTAACAACGGCACCAGAGCCTTTTGAATGAACTTTTCAGAAACGGAATCTAAAGAGGATGTTGCCTCATCAAGAATAATGATTCTAGGGTCTTTTAAAATAACTCGAGCAATGGATACTCTTTGTTTTTCTCCGCCCGACAACTTAATACCTCTATTTCCGACGACAGTTTGATACTTATCCGGCAGATTCATAATAAAATCGTGAATATAAGCCGCTTTACAGGCTGCGATCATTTCTTGCTCTGTGGCGTCATTTTTACCATACCTAAGATTTTCTTCAATGGTAGCATTAAAAAGGTAGGGTTCCTGCATAACAACTCCAATGTTATTACGCAGGGATTCCAGAGTAACATCCCTAATATCCAAATCATCAATGGTAATCTTGCCTTGATTAACCTCATACAGCCTTGGGATTAAATTAGTAATAGTGGTTTTTCCCACCCCGCTCGACCCAACTAAAGCAATCATCATGCCTGGCTCAACGGAAAAACTTATATCATCTAAGACTTTTACACTCTTTGTATAGGAAAAATGCACCTTATTAAATTCTACCTTTCCTTGTACCTCCTCTAACTCAATAGCCCCAGGTTTATTCTCGATCTCTGCTCTCTTATCTAAGTAATCAAAGATTCTTTGAAATAATGCCAAGGATCTGGTGATGTCAATATGGATATTCGAAAGCTGGGAAACCGGCGCATAAAGCCTGCCCAATAAGGCCACAAAAGCTACAATGCTCCCTATTGAGAGTTCACCTTTAATAAACAAATATCCTCCATAAAAGTAAATAAGCATGGGCCCCACAGCGATAAAGGTTGTTATTGTCATCCTGAACCAACGTCCAACAACGGATTCCTTAATTTGTAAGTTGATAACTTCATGATTAATTTTCTTGAAACTTTCCAGCTCAGCCTTTTCTTTTGTGAAAATCTTGGACAGCAGAGCCCCACTGATACTAAAGGACTCTTGGACCATCTGATTCAGATCACTGATTTTCTCTTGGCTTTCTTTAGCTATTTTCCAGCGAACTTTTCCTACTTTTCGAGTAGGAATAATAAAGGTTGGCAGAATAATCATGCCAACAACGGCTAACTTCCAATTCATTCCTATTAGTACTACAGCCGTCGAGATAAGCACAACCATACTTGTCAAAGCACTGACAACGGTTGTATTAAAGATATCCTGAATTCCATCAATGTCGCTTGTGATCCTAGTGATTATCTCGCCGGGCTTAGCAGCCGTATAGAAGTTAATGGACATCTTCTGTAAATGGGCATACATTTGATTTTTCATGTTTAAGATGATATGTTTGGCAATCCAGACATTCAGATAGGCCTGTGCCACTTGCAGCAGTCCTAAAATGACCGTAACTCCTATGGAAAATATGATCAGCATTCCTAATTGAGTCAGGTCCTTTTCCGGTAAAGCACTGTCAATAATATGTTTAATTAGTATCGGCGGAACAAGACCCAATATGGCATTCGTTATTATAATAACTGTTACTAACAGCATTTTGGTCCAATAAGGCAAAAAGTAACTAACAATTCTTGTGAGCATCTTTTTCGTAACCCGCGGCATTTCTATTTTCTCATTGGCAAATCGCAATCTGCTAACTCCTAGTCTCATAGTATCAACTCCTAGTATAAAAGCCCCATCCAAGACTATTATAACATAGTAGTCTGGTCTCAGAATTACGCCAGTATGCAGGTAAGTCTATTGTTCAGACAAATGCCTTGCCTACCGGCGTAATTCTTTAGGATAGAACCCAATAAAAAACATACACTATTACACAGAATGATCTCGAGAAAAACTACGGAGGAGGACCCTTCGATGTACAACTCTGATGAAGATACAGTTTCTATTGCCGTCCATCCAGAATTGCGGCGCAGCTTACTCTCTAACCCTACCCAAGAATCCTTCAGCAGCATTATAGACTATCAACTTTTTGCTAAATCCTATCCTAATTTAGCAAGGGACATTCTTTGCCTGTTACCAGCTTGGGAAGAACAGGCTCTTGAAGGCAATCATGTTATAGCAGCTCTCATCCAATATATGCTCAAACAGATTCCTAGCTTTACCATTAATGAGACCTTCATTCAAGCTAACCTCTTACGCATTCGAATCCTTGCCTCAACTCCCGGAATTGTCGCTTTTCCTTTCCTTGAAGTTCAAGAAAACCTGGTTCGATTTTTGAAAACAGCCGATCTCTTAGCCGACCTTCCGGAATTTGAAGTAGTGTCCTTTACTAAAAAAGAAATCAGCCCCCTTTCTTCGGACTTAACACGATTTCGTCTATCTCCTCACAGCCGCCGCTATATCCAGAACTTATTTCATCCTGAACGGCGAGAAGCTATTCTTAATGTTCTAGCACACATTACCAAGAATTACCCCTTATTATTCACTTGCCGCCAAGCCTATGCTCTCATGCTTTCCCTGGACAACCCTGAGATCTGGTGGAACCACCCTTTCTGTCTTCGTCTTATTGCCAATCGTTTTTGGGATTATGAGTTAATGAAAATTAACCATGCCTAATTAACAATTTTAAAAACTATTTCAGGTAGAAATAACGCTCCATATTTGGAATATAAGGTGACCAATCATCATTGGGATAGTTTTCTTTAGCCTGCTCAAATTGCCAAAGCTCTGCATCCAGGGCATCAGCGTAGTGAATGACTAACGCTTCCATCAGCTTTGGTTTTTTAGGGGATTGCCATTCGTATTTACCGTGATGACTGGCAAGAATGTGCAATAATTTAGAGCGAAGCTCATTGGGGAAATCCGGTATACTGGCAATCTCCTCAGTTAATAGTTCAATTCCTAGAATGATATGACCCAGCAGCCTTCCATCAGTAGTGAACTTAATTCCTCTGTCATAGGCGTACTCACGAATCTTGCCCACATCATGCAAAAGCGCTCCTGCTACAACTAAGTCATAGTCTATACCAGGATAAAGCCTGGCTATTCCCTCTGCTATTTCAGCAACTCTCAGACTATGCTCCCAGAGTCCGCGCAGATAAGCTTGATGAATTTTTATAGCTGCAGGGGCCCTCCTATAAGTGTCCCCTTTTTCGGGATGTTTAAAGAACTGCTCCAGCAGAACTCTCAGTTCCGGCTGGAAAATTTTTTTGATTAGAAGATCAAGCCTTCGTTCCAGCACCTCTAAATCTACCGGGGAGCTGGGAAGAAGTTCGGTTAAATCCACCTCTTCTTTTGGTACTAAGCGAATGGTCTCAACGGTAAGGTCCAGGGTACCACGATATTCGGAAATCATCCCTTTAACATAAAAAACGTCTTGTTCGTTTAACCAAACCAGAACTTGGGGCTCATAATTCCAAATCTTCCCTTGAATCGTTCCCGACCGATCCTGACAGGTTAAGGTTATATATGAACCGGGTTTTTGACGGAAAGGAACCTCTTTCCACTCATTAATTAACAGTATCCCTTCAAATCGTTCCCCGGCTTTACATTCTTTAAGCATTGACTTCATTCATCCTTTCTTACATTAACTTGAAACACCCACCTTATAGAAAGTGAGTGTTTTATAATCTATCCCTATAGTTTTTTAGGGTCTCTCGAATCTTCTCGAGAATAAGGGAACGAAGTTCAACCGGTTCAAGAATTTGAGCAGCTGAACCGAACCCTAATATCCAAGTGATGAATTCATTAACTCCAATGATTTCATCCTGGAATAATAGGGAACCATCTTCTAATAAGGTTAATTTACTATCGCGATGGGCTACGTCTTTTCTAACCTTGGCAAGAGTCTGCGAGCGATTTAAAAAACGCACTTTAACAGGAAGCAAATCCCCATATTCCATTCCCCAGCGTGGTCCTAACCAAGCCTTAAGGGAAAAGCCGTCAGGGTATTGAAAGGATTCGCTGGTCTCATCAACTTCTTGGATATTGTTCAGTCGGTAAGTCTTAGTCACATCCCTCTCTCGTGCAACAAGATACCAATATCTTAAACGCGAGTAATAAACAATGCCTAAAGGATCCACAATAATTTTTCTTTCATTGAAAAAGATCCTTATCCGCTTGGTATTCCTAACAGCCTTTTCTATCAAAGTAAAGGTTTGCCCTTGCAGCGGCTCTATGGGTGAAAGTTCCCCTTTAATATAACGATAACTCTCTTCTTCTCCAAAATCAAAACCCGACAAAATCTTTTGTCTGAGCCTATCCTTAAAAGAATTGTCCTCCTGCAAAAAGTCAATTATTCTTAGGATTGTCAGCCCCTCCCGGACATTTAAATGGACCGGAGTATATCTCTTTTCTGCAGAGGCCATAAACCATTTAACATGGGGCTGAAATAACTCCTTCTCATCCTCACTTTCTTCATCCCTGTCTGTGTACAATGGGAAAGGAGTTTCAATGGATGATGCCATTAGTCTGAGGTCTTGTTTCATCGTACCCCAGGGAACCCCGCAAGCATCGGCCAAATCACGGCCGGATAACCCTTCAGGATGGATCTCTATCAAAGCCATAATTTTCCTGATGCGCTCAATCGAGTCCATATGAATCCCCTCCATACATTCTCAGGAGCTGCCTATATTCCTCAAAAACTTTCTCTCGAAGTACCAAAGGTTCCAGAACCTCTGCCCCGGCACCGAATCCTCGTAACCATACTGCCAACTCTTCTAATCCTTCAACTCGATCTAACATCAGCAAACCGTCTCTATCTTCCATCAACGTGCAGGTCTTACGCGAGGCAAGTTCCGTTTTGACACGATTGATAGTTGAATAGTAATCACGAAATCGAATTTTTACTAACACAGGCTTTTCATCCCGATAAACTCCCCAGGCATTTTGATACCAAGTTTTTAGATCAAAGCCTTCAATAGGGGGAAAGAGTTTATCTGATTTTGTAATATCGATAATCCGATTTACCAAATACGTCTTAATCTTTTGGTCTTGTTCATCTTGAGCAATGAGGTACCAATTATCAAGAACCCAATAATAAACAATCCCCAATGGATTGAGACGAATTTGACGCGCTGCCCCCTCATCCTTGCGGTAGAGAATTTCAACCTGTTTTTTATCCCGTGCGGCTTCTTCCAAAAGCAGACAACATTGACTTTGATGGACATCCTGAGTAGGTGTTCTGCCTTGGACAAAAAGTGCAGCCCTTGATTGAGAGTTTTGCCCAATCCATAGTTTAAGTTTGGCTTCTAAAGTTTTCATTTCCTCAGGAATTGGGGCAAAAGCATGGGCTAGATTTAATGCTTCTAATAAAACTGTCTTTTCCAGATTATTTAGCTGAAGGGGTGGAAGCATTTGTTCTGAGCAAATGGAATACTTTTGTTCTTTATACTCAATAATGTGCTTCTCTACTAAGCCTTTTAGAGCCCTCTCCAGGGTTTTGCTGCTAATCTCTTCTTTGTCCTGGCGATTCAGGCGTTTATACAGTTCCCCAAGAGTCAAACCTGCAGGTGTAGAAGTAAGCATCCGTAAAATCTCCATCTGGCGAAGGTTAGCTGTCTTGACAGGCAAAGCCCCATTCCAGCCGCTAGCCTCCAGATATAGCTTTTCAGTATCATTTTGCTTAAATTGGAAACCATTGTCCTTCATTTCTCGGAGATCTCTTTGTACCGTTACCAAATTCACTCCTAACTTTAAGGCCAGGCTTGGGAGGGAATATACCCAGGGCTCTGTGGCTATACATTTGACGATTTCACGCTGACGTGCGATCTTGTCCAAACATCTTAACCCCCAATCCTTGCAACGATCATCAAAAATGATAGAATAATGAATGGAATGCTAAGGAGGTGAAAATCACCGTTGGATCCTAAGCCTATGAGTATAGATATGACTATTAACATTACACAAAAGGCCAGAGAATTCCTCCAAAAAACAAAAAAAAACAAGCTGTATATCAAGCGCATGGTCTTAACTGAATGCTGCATCCCTCTCTCAACTCCTCCAGCCGTACGCAAAGGTAGTCCTAGAAAACTTGAAAATTTTTATGAATTTTATGTTGAAGGGATCACGGTGTATTATGACCGTGATTTAATCCGAAAAGCAGAGTTGACAATTGATACTAAAGGATTTGGATGGTCAGAACAATTGATGGTTACAGATTGGGTTATTAGATACTAAAGTCGGCCTTAGGCCGACTTTTATGTTTCTAATCCCCTGATCACTTCAATACCTGTAAGCTCATTTTATAGTCGTAAATCAGCTCATTGAATTCCTCCTGAGACCCATTTTTTTTGATTAACTTCTGAGCTTTTTTTAATAAATATTTATGTACTTCTCCTCTCTCAATTAGAAACTTAAGCAATTTTTTCATATATACATCATTGGTTAATTCCATATGTTTTCGGTATAGTCGACCTACCCTGCTTTCAGCTTTTATGTCCATTTGCAGCATCGTCATCACATCAAGGTTTTTATCTAAATCTAACTTCTCCGCTGGCACTTGAATATTATTAAGTGTTAGCGGCAGGCCTCCTAATTTACTAATGGCTACCGAAATTAATTCCATATGCCCTAATTCTTCAGCAGCAATGATGCCTAACAATTCGCGAATAGGTCGATTGGATATATTCGAACGTTGATTGAAGTATTGCAAAGCTGAGGATAGCTCACTGTCCTTCCCGGCATAATGTTCTAACAGCACTTTTGCAAAGGCCGGATCTTGACGTTCAACATGAACCGGATAAAAAAGACGTTTATGGTAATTAAACACTTCCATACACCCCCTATTTAAAGAATCCTGCCTTTATTATATGTGGCCCTTATCTAGGAGGTCACAGGTGGTCTAACAATCATTATGCCGCAAAAACAATTATTACCAAAAAAAGAAAACCCCTCCTTATTTTAAGGAAGGGAAAAAAGAAAGAAAGAAGGGGAAAAAATGAGAAGAATTTATATTAACCGTTAAAGAACGGGTAGTCATGTACTATATTCAGTATAGACTACCACTGTTACGTTCCCATGAACTTTGTGTGAAGAATATGTTAAACCTAATTATGGAATTTATTATCCCAGCCCTTTCAGGCCGATATCTTGTCGATAATGAGCATTAGGAAAATCTATTTGATCTACAAGAGCATAGGCCTTTTCTCGAGCCTCCTGAAGGGTTCTTGCCTCAGCCGTTACACCTAACACCCGACCGCCGGCACTTACCAGTTCTCCTTCACTGATCCCTGTCCCGGCATGAAAGATAACGGCATCCTTAGTGCCATTGTCCGGCAGTTTGATGGGAGTCCCCTTAATATAGGCTAGAGGATAACCCTGAGCAGCCATAACAACACAAACAGCGACTTCTTTTTTCCACTCCAGCCCAACTTCAGAAAGGCGACCTTCCGTGCAAGCCCAAAGAATAGGCAAAAGATCAGATTCCATACGTTTCATCACAACTTGTGTTTCAGGATCACCAAACCGAACATTATACTCCAACAGTTTGGGACCCTGATCCGTTAGCATCAGTCCCAGGAATAGCACTCCCACAAAAGGGGCTCCTCGTTCTTCCATAACCCGTAAGGTAGGAACTACTAAATCGCGCATTACCGTTGTTTCAAGTTCATCGGTCCAAATGGGAGGGGGACTATAGGTACCCATACCCCCCGTATTTAAGCCAAGGTCACCATCTAACGCCCGCTTGTGATCCTGAACCGGAACCATAGGCAGAGCTGTCTTCCCATCAGAAAAACATAATAAACTTACTTCTTGCCCCTCTAAAAATTCTTCGACGAGCAGTTTTTTACCCGCTGAGCCAAAACTGCCATCCATTATCTCATCCACCGCTTGAATCGCAGTTTCCAAGTCCATAGCCACGATAACACCTTTGCCCGCCGCAAGACCGTCCGCTTTTAAAACACAAGGCGCGCCAATTCTTTGAATAAACTCCTTGGCCAAAATAGGATCTTCAAAAACTTGCCACTTAGCTGTCGGTACCTGTGCCGATTCCATAATTGTTTTAGCAAAGGATTTGCTTCCTTCAAGTTGGGCGGCAGCCTGATTTGGCCCAAAGATCCTAAGTCCAGCCTCCTTAAAGGCATCACCAATCCCTAAACTCAGAGGATCTTCCGGTCCAACCACAGTAAGATCGATATTCTCCTTAAGAGCAAACTCCACTAATCCGGCAATATCCTGAACCGGAATTGGGACATTCCACATAACAGTCCCTGCATTTCCAGGTGCAACAAACAAACATTCAAGCTCCGGGCTTTGTGACAGCTTCCAAGCTAAAGCATGTTCCCGTCCGCCACTGCCTATAATGAGCACTCTGTGCTTACCCACTGATTCCCGCCTCCCTTACCAGTAAACTTATCCCTGTTCTCAATTATTAGTGTTGAAAATGTCTGCGATGCGTAAACAGCATAACAATATTTAAACGATTAGCAGCTTCGATCACCGCAGCATCATTGCGAGATCCCCCTGGCTGAACAATTCCTCGTATTCCTGCTTTAGCAGCCTCCTCTATAGAGTCTGGAAACGGAAAGAATGCATCCGAGGCTAAATAGGCTCCTTTCGCCTTATCTCCAGCCTGTTCCAAGGCAATTTTAACAGAGCCTACTCGATTCATTTGTCCTGCTCCAACTCCCAGTGTACTCTTATGATCCGTTACAACTATGGCATTGGACTTGACATGTTTCACAATTCGCCAAGCAAAATCAAGAGCAGCGAGATCTTCTTCCGTCGGTTTCTGTTCTGTCATGAGCTCCCATTCCTTAACAGGGGTTGTCCCGCAATCGACTTCTTGAACGAGATAACCTCCTTCAACACTCCTGGACACCCAGCCGGACATTATTTTCCCTAAGTCCCCTCTTCCAACTACAAAAAGTCGAAGATTTGACTTAGCACTAAGAATCTCGCGAGCTTCCGGGCTGAATTCCGGAGCTACAATCACTTCATAGAAACGATCACTAAGTGCTTCAGCGCATGGAGCATCTACTACTCTGTTAAAGGCGATAATTCCTCCAAAAGCGGATACCGGATCGGCGGCAAACGCACTTTCGTAGGCTTCTACGGGAGTCTTGCCAATTGCCACACCACAGGGATTGGTGTGTTTAATAATGGCCGCAGCACAAGCTTCAAATTCACGCACCAGTTTCCAAGCAGCATTCATATCCATCCAATTATTATAGGACAGCTCTTTGCCTTGAAGTTGTTTCCCATTAGCCAAAGTCCCCACCCCGGCTTCTGAGTTAATATAAAAGGCAGCTTTTTGCTGAGGATTTTCTCCATAACGCAATTCCTGAACTTTTTTTGCAGTTATGCGCAGCGTTTCAGGAAAAGTATCAGGCGGTTCAATTTGACGTTCTAAATAGCCGGCAATAAGGCGGTCATACTCTGCAGTATGAGCAAAGGCCTCAGCAGCAAGTCGTTTACGCATACCCGCAGGAACATTTCCTGTTTCACGAAGTACACTTAAAACTTCCTCATAAGCTTCCGGATTAACTAAAACCGTAACCCTGCCATGATTCTTGGCAGCAGCACGCACCATAGTCGGCCCGCCAACATCAATATTTTCAATAGCCTCTTCAAAGGTTACTCCTGGCTTGGCAATGGTCTCCCGGAAAGGATAGAGATTAACCACAACTAAGTCAATATACAGGATTCCATTCTGCTCCATTTGCTGCATATGCTTAACACTGTCACGAGCTAAAATTCCGCCATGAATTAAGGGGTGAAGAGTCTTCACTCGACCGTCTAAAACCTCAGGGAATCCGGTTACTTCGCTGACATATTTCACCGGAATATTGGCTTCATCCAGTACTTTGTAAGTTCCTCCTGTGGAAATTAATTCAAAGCCTAAATCAACTAGTTCTCGCGCTAAAGCAACTACCCCAGTTTTGTCTGAAACGCTTATGATCGCTCTTCGCTTCATCCCAATTCCTCCTGTTGTAAAATCTGCACTCTCCGCCCAATCCGTTTGACCTTTCCTAATGATACCAATCGAACGGCTTCAGGATAGAGTCGATGTTCTACTGCCAAAATCTTCTGAGACAAGCTTTCTTCCGTATCCTCAGCTAATACAGGTACAGCTTCCTGCAAGATAATCGGGCCGCTATCCAAACCTTCATCCACGAAGTGAACTGTACAACCGCTGACTTTAACCCCATATTCAAGAGCTTGTCGCTGAGCATGGAGCCCTGGGAAGGCAGGCAGTAATGAGGGATGAATATTCAGAACCGGAAATTCAGCTTGACGCAAGAACCGGGGGCCTAAAACCCTCATATATCCCGCTAAAAGCAAGAGTTCTATTTGGTTCTCCCGCAGCCAGCGCAAGATATCATCCTCTTGAGCTTGCCGACTGGAGTAATCCTCTGCTTGAAAAATACCGGTTAGTATTCCGGCGTCTTCCGCAATTTTCAAGGCACCGGCACCAGCGTGGTCCGATCCGACAGCAATAATCTTAATAGCTAGGGTATCATTTCTGCAGGCATCAATCAAGGCTTGCAAATTACTGCCTCGACCGGATGCGAGTATTGCTGTCCTCAATATGCCACCCCTTCTCCCTTGACAACGGTTCCTATAACAAAGCTCTTCTCGTTCATCTCTTCGAGATCTTGACGTACTTGCTTCTCATCACCGGCCCGCACAATCAGAACATAACCGATTCCCATATTAAAAGTACGGTACATTTCCGGCCATGCCACATCTCCCAATTGTTGAATGAGGTTAAAAATAGGAGGCTGCTCCCACGCAGAGCTATTTAACTGAATCCCTAAACCCTCCGGCAAAATTCTCGGCAGATTTTCCGTCAGGCCGCCGCCGGTAATATGGGCCATCCCCAAGATATTATGGCTGGAAAGCAGTTTTAAAACAGGCTTGACATAAATTCGGGTTGGGCGAAGCAAAGCTTCCCCAAGGCCTTCACCCAACTCAGGCAAAACTTCATGCAAAGAATGCTTTTCGAATATTTTTCGAGCTAACGAAAAGCCGTTGCTATGAAGGCCTGATGAGGGCAAGCCAATGAGAATATCTCCCGCTTGAATATGCGAACCGTCAATTAGTTGGTCTGCATTGACAACTCCCACTGAAAATCCTGCAATATCGTATTCATCCTCGGCATAGAAACCCGGCATTTCTGCTGTTTCTCCCCCAATCAAAGCACAACCGGCCATTTCACACCCTCTGGCCACACCGCCCACAACTTCAGCAAGCCGTTCCGGGTCTACCTTGCCGACTGCTAAGTAATCGAGAAAATACAATGGTTCTGCGCCTTGAACTAAAATGTCGTTGACGCACATGGCAACAGCGTCTTGCCCAATGCTGTCATGGCGATTCATTTGGAACGCCAGCCGGAGCTTCGTTCCTACTCCATCTGTTCCGGAAACAAGCACGGGATTTGGATATTTCGCCAAATCCAATTTGAAAAGTCCGCCAAATCCCCCAAGTCCGCCGAGAACCTCGGGGCGCAAAGTCCGGGCGACAGCCGGTTTGATGCGTTCTACAACTTCATTGCCTGCTTGAATATCAACACCCGCGTCTCGGTATGTGTATCCCAACGTTGTTCCTCCTCCAATAAGCTCATCCGCAATAATTCTGAGACTCGAAATTATTCTTTCCTCGATTTAATCTGGAAACCGGAATCGGATAGCTGCCGTTAAAACAAGCTAAACAAACATCCTTAGTGCCCAAGGCCCGCAGCAAACCCTCTTCAGAAATATAATGCAAGGAATCCGCACCAACATACTTTCGAATGCCGGCAACATCTAATTGATTAGCAATAAGCTTTTCTCGTTCTGCCGTATCAATGCCATAAAAACAAGGATAAGCTACTGGAGGAGAACTAATTAAGAAATGGACCTCCTTCGCTCCTGCTTTTTTAACCATTTCAACTAATTTTGAACTGGTGGTTCCGCGAACAATGGAATCATCGATCATTACTACACGTTTATCTTTAAGAACACTGGCATTGGCGTTAAGTTTAAGTCGAACAGCAACTTCCCGCATAGCTTGTGTCGGTTGAATAAAGGTTCTGCCGACATAACGATTTTTGATGAGTCCTTCGCCAAAGGATATTCCTAAGGCTGTTGCATAGCCCAGAGCCGAAGCTGTCCCGGAGTCCGGAACAGCAATAACAAGATCTGCTTCAATGGGACATTCATTGGCTAATTCAATACCCATTTGCCGGCGGCTTTCGGCAATATTCAACGAATCCATAGTACTGTCCGGCCGCGCAAAATAAATATACTCAAAAGCACAAGCAGCACGGGTTGTCTTCTCTAACCCTCTCCGGGAACGCAATCCCTCTTCATCAATCACAACGATTTCACCGGGCTCTACGTCTCTTACGAATTCTGCACCGATAGTATCTAACGCGCAGCTCTCAGAAGCCAGACAGTAATAGTCGCCTAACTTGCCAATGCACAAGGGACGAACCCCATGAGGGTCCCGAATACCAAAAAGCTTATCCTCTGCCAGAATCACTAAAGCGTAGGCTCCGCGTAAATCCATCATCGTCTTTACTAAGGCATCTTCCAAGGTATCTCTGCGATACCGGGTAATCAGGTTAATAACTACTTCGCTATCGACGGTGGTTTGAAAGACAGCCCCATTCTTTCCCAGTTCATCACGAAGGTCGGAAGCGTTGGTTAAATTCCCGTTATGAGCCAAAGCCATCATACCTTTTTGATAATGAACCACTAAAGGCTGAGCATTCGCCAACAAGCTCGAGCCAGTAGTAGAGTATCGCACATGGCCAATTGCCATCTTTCCTTTCAAGTTCTGGACAATGCTGTCAGAAAAAACTTCTGAAACCAAGCCCATTCCTTTATGCACAGAAATGCTCAATCCATCCGAAGACGCAATACCGGCACTTTCCTGCCCACGATGCTGCAAAGCATATAGCCCGTAGTATGTCAAACGAGCAACCTCTTGACCGGGAGCATAAATTCCAAAGACTCCGCATTCTTCTTTAGGCTTGTCCTCACCAATTTCGAACATTTTCGGCCCCTCTTTCCCCTTCGTCCGGAAATACATTAATCATTATTTAAACTTATGAGAGAACCGCTTTCACTCTGCGATAGACTTCTTGATAAGCTTCTTCGACCTTACCCAAATCACGACGGAAACGGTCCTTATCCAGTTTTTCCCGCGTTTCAATATCCCAATACCGGCATGTATCCGGAGAAATTTCATCCCCAAGATAAACTTTTCCCTCATAAATTCCGAATTCCAGCTTAAAGTCAATCAGCTGGATACCGGCTTTTACTAAGATCCCTTGTAAAATCGAATTCACTTTCAAACCCATTTCCTGGATTTTCCGTGCAGTTTCTCCGCTAGCCCACCCCATGGCGGCAACATGAGATTCATTGACCATAGGATCTCCCAGAGCATCATCCTTGTAATATAACTCTACCACCGGCCGGGAGAGCTCAAATCCTTCTTCAACTCCTAAACGCTTGGATAAACTGCCTGCTACGATATTTCGCACGACAACTTCCAAAGGAATCATATCCAAACGACGTACAAGCATATCCCGGTCACTGAGCAGCCGCACAAAATGAGTGGGAATTCCCGCTTTTTCAAGTTCCTCAAAAAATAAGGCTGACAATTGGTTGTTAACTAAGCCCTTATCGACAATTTGCCCTTTTTTCTCGCCATTAAAAGCAGTGGCATCATCCTTATAAGCTACCCAGAAATACTCTTTTTCATCAGTATCATACACTCTCTTAGCTTTTCCCTCGTACTTTAATTCTAACTTTTCCATTACTCTTACCCCTCTCCAACTATTTTTCAAGCCCTAAACGTTTAAATATATCGCCAACATGTTTTGTATGGTATCCATAATCAAAGAGATCATTGATTTCAGCTTCATCCAGGTGTTCACGTATACTGGAATCTTTAGTAATTAAGGACTTAAACTGCTCTTTAGTATTCCAGGCTTCCATGGCATTACGCTGAACCATCGCATAGGCATTTTCCCTACTGACCCCTTTGTCGACTAAGGCTAACATAACTCGCTGAGAAAAAATAAGTCCGCATCCCTTATCGATATTGATCATCATTTGTTCCGGGAATACTTGAAGGCGATCTATTAATTGAGTCATCTTATGAAGCATATAGTCCAAAGCGATGGTGCTGTCCGGCAAAATCATCCGCTCCGCTGAAGAATGGGATATATCTCGTTCATGCCATAAAGCAACATTTTCTAAAGCGACTTGAGCATTGACCCGGATAACCCTGGCCATACCACAAATGCGCTCCGGAGTAATAGGGTTTTTCTTATGTGGCATGGCTGAAGAACCTTTCTGGCCTTTCGCAAAGGCTTCTTCCACTTCATGAACATCCGTTCTCTGCAAGTTGCGAAGCTCAGTTGCCATTTTATCGAGGGAACTTGCTATTCCGGCAAGAGTAGTCATGAAGAAAGCATGCCGGTCACGTTGGAGTATTTGGGTGGATATTAAAGCCGGTTTAAGATTCAGCGTCTCACAGACATGGGCTTCCACCAAGGGATCAACATTAGCAAAGGTACCTACCGCCCCGGATATTTTCCCAACCCGGATCTCTTCTCGGGCGAAGCTTAAACGATTTATCTGCCGTCTAATCTCGTCATACCACAACGCAAACTTTAGCCCTAAGGTTATTGGTTCGGCATGAATTCCATGGGTTCGCCCCATCATGAGCGTATCCTGATGTTCTAATGACCTGCGTCCTAAAACTTCTTGTAGTCTTTCCATTTTAGTCAAGAGTATATCCGATGCTTCAACCAGTTGCAGGGATAATGCTGTATCCAGGACATCTGAGGAAGTCAGCCCAAGGTGAATATGCTTTGCTTCATCTCCCACATTTTCGGCAACATTGGTCAAAAATGCCAAGACATCATGCTGGGTCACTTCTTCGATTTCCTGAACTCTTGACCAGGAAAAAGATGCTTTTTGGCGAATGACATCGACTGCTTCTGTGGGAATTTTGCCAAGTTTGGCCCATCCTTCACAGGCAGCGATCTCAATTTTCAACCATAATGCAAGGCGATGCTCATCGGTCCAGACTCCTCCCATTTCCGGGAGTGTATAGCGTTCAATCATTTTAAAGAATCCTTTCTATGGAATTAATAATTACGGTCCCTTTCCTACTCAGGAATTTCCCTTTAAACGTTGTTGCAGTGCTTCATCTTTTGCCTCAAGCTCTTTTAACATTTTTGCTCGATAGTTTTTAACCTTATTACTTAATTCCGGATCATGGGCAGCGAGAATTTGAACTGCCAGCAAAGCTGCATTACGTGCTGCTCCAATGCCTACTGTAGCCACGGGAATGCCGGGAGGCATCTGCACTATAGCATAAAGGGCATCGACACCTTCCAAAGCTCCACTGCGCATGGGAACGCCGATCACCGGCAAAATCGTAGCACCCGCCACAACACCGGGTAAATGTGCGGCCAACCCCGCAGCAGCGATGATTACCTTACCTCCTTGGGCTTCAAATCCCTTCACCCAATCAACGGTTCGCTCCAAGGCCCTATGGGCGGAAGAAATCTTGACTTCATAATCCAGTTCAAATTGACGAAGAATCTTGATTGCATCCTCCATGACATTTAAATCTGAATCGCTTCCCATAATAACTCCAATTTGGCTCATAATTATTCGCCTCTCTTTCACTTTTTGCATTAGAAAGTATCTAGTTCATAGTTTCTTTCTGATAGCATAAAAAAATCCCAGACGGGCAGATTTTGCACCCTTAAAAAACAGAGTGAAACCTACCCGCCTGGGCTTTTATCCCTTCGGTGTAATCTGATTTTGCAATCAAACCTGTACCACTCGGACAAAACAAATTGGCCAGCGCCAAGAAAAGCCTTTGCCCTAGGTACACTTTCGCTCATAGTCAGATCATTTACGGCGACCTGGTAGAAACTTGCGGACCATATCTCCACTATTATATGAACTCTTATTAAATTTTTATAAGCATATTGTACAAGAAGAGCTCTGTAAGGTCAACAGCATTTTCGAACATTCCTATATTTTTATTTAGAAACGTTCGGCAATTATTCAGTTGGTTTCAAATCTTTCTCTTGTGTAATTATAGAATTTTTTGAGAGTATGCTATACTTCCCTTCACTGTGAGTAATCCTTGAAATATGTCTGATGGAAAGATTACACTGTTCACAGAAACCCTGAGCATAATATTTCTTTGCTTTTGTCACTTCCTTCATCTTCCGTAAAGTTCGCTGACATTGTGGGCAGGTTATGGTCGCTTTATCTATTAAAAGTTTCAACTCTCTTATTTTCTCCTGATTTTCTCTCTGTATTTTCTCCCAATTAATGACTGCGTTCTCTGAAAAATTATAGATCTCTTTAAATATTTTCGCCGTATAAAACGCGTCACTTAATGCATCATGGAAGGGCGATATGATTTGAATATCCAAATCTTCTACCGCACTTTCTAAACTTGGCTGTTTTGATAAACCTTCCCGATTCATATAAAGCTGTTGAATGTTAATATACTTATCGAATGAAAGATCATGAAAGCCAAAAAACAGACAATTTTCTCTTAACCCTAAAATATCATCATGTCCCCAAGAACATAGGACAGAGTCCTTCCCAACCCATGAACTAAAACCTCTGATGGCTCCAGCAAAAGGTATTCCCTGACCAACGGTGATTGTGCTAATATTTGTTTTCTTTTTAACATAGGGATTAATCCTTTTATAAATAACCGGCCGAATGATCGAATTGTACTCATCGATCATCTCCAAACGATGATCAAGTTTCACAGCTCCAATCTGTATAATTTCACTTTTTAGAGCTGGATTCCCTTGATCCCCTTCTTTGAATTTAAAAAACATATTAAATTCTAAATCAAACACGATATAGTTCATTTCTACCTCCTCTATCCCATGATTATTATAATCCCTCAAAATACCAAAAGCATATACCTTTACCCATTGTTATAAAATATAAGAACAAAAAAGATACCTGCAAAGAAGCCTTTTCTCACAGGTATCTCTTGAAATTTGATTAATTACCAAAAACTTAATTGTTTATAAGTGCTGATTCTTTGGTATTGGTTTAGTAGTTGATCTAATTGCTGACTAACCTCAACCACCTCACTATCAACGAGGCTACGATTGAAAGCAAATGCATTAAGCCTCTTACGTAATACCTCAATTCTTTTCAAAAGTTTTTTTTCCACATGGATTCCTCCTGAAATGTCGTTCTCAACAAGATTTTATTGCTTTATTGATGAAATAGCAAGAAGAAATTATCCATTATTAGGCAATTTAATGTCGGAATATGGAATAACTACCAAATACCTTACTTTTCTACTAAATTCTTATTACTGTACATTGGAAGCTTAATAATGAACGTAGTCCCACCAGGCCCTGTCTCTATGCTGATTGTCCCGCCGTGCCGGTATACAATGTTATAAGTTACAGGCAACCCCAAACCAGTTCCATTCTTTTTTGTAGTTAAAAAGGGTTTACCGATGTTTTCTAGGACTCTAGCCGGAATTCCTGAACCTTGGTCGTTCACTCTTATTACTGCCTTATTGTTTTCTAGAGATGTATTGATCCTTATTATTCCTCCAGAGGGCATGGACTCAAGAGCATTTCGAACTAAGTTCAAGATGACCTGACGAATTTCTCGCTCATTTAATTTTACATTTGGTATATTCTCCAGTTCAGCGATGATTGTCGTCTCATTCTTTAAAGCATCGGCTCTCAGCATAGGGAGAAGCTTATTGATAATTTCATTGAGATTATGTTCACTAAGAGAAATTGGACTGTTACGGCTCAAACTTAAGAACTCTGTGATAATCGAGTTTGCTCTGTCTAATTCTTCAACCATTAATTCAAAATAACTTTTAAATTCTTTTAAACTTACCTTTGAACCTAGTAACTGAAGAAAGCCGCGTACCGTTGTCATCGGATTTCTGATTTCATGAGCAATACTGGCCGCCATCTGACCAATAAGGTTTAACCCATCCAATTTTTGCATTTCCGCTTGTATCTTCTTTTTTTCAGTAACATCTCTATGAATACCCATAATGCCGCTAATATGGCCTTGGTCATCTTTGATCGGAGAAATACTTAGTGAAACATCGATAACTGTGCCATCCTTTTTTTGCCGCTGCATATCATAGCTGATAATTTCTTCTCCCGCTCTTACTCTGGAAAGAATGTCAATTAATTCCTGACTTTCATTAGGAACTGCTAAGATGGTTATATGCTTTCCCAAAACCTCTTCAAGCATGTAGCCATACAACTTCTGACCTGCCGGGTTCATACTGGTTATCTTAAATTCCAGATCAATGGTGGTAATAGGGTCATTAGAGTTTCTCACCATCGCTTCGAAGATTCTAAGCTGTTGAGAGTGAACTTTAGCCGCCCTGAGAATGGGTGTTAATTCAGGGAGAAAGCGAGTGTCAAATTGGTCTCCATCATCCTTAAATAAGGACTCGGCAAATAAAATAAATTGTTTTTTAATTTTCCTAATCATATGCCATGTTGATATAAAAGGAATGAGAAGAAGTAATAATATGAGGCCTAAGATGCTTATTGAATACTTCAATGCTTGTCTGTAAATATCATTTATCTTTGTATAAGTCCAAATAAAACCCCTTGTTTCTTTATTAACACCAACCGGCATAACAATTCCTAGGATTCCCTTTCGGCTCCATCCAACAACATTTTGATCTTCGATCAACTCGTGTTGGCTGCTTTTCAATAATTCGTAAAAATTCTCACCCGCAGAAAGCGGTGGAAGCTGAGATTCAGCAAACTCCGAATTCGCAGCAATAATAGAATTAGCCTTCAAATCATAGTATCCAAAGCAACACTCGGGATGCTCTTTGGAGATGTTATTAAAATAAGGTTGCAAATCCTCTTGCCGTTCCCGAAAGGATGATTGGATATCAATATTTAAATAATTGCTTAATGATACCAAATCGGCTCTTCTTTCATATATCAGGTACTGCGAAATTCCAAAAAATGATCCTGCAGTTGCTATTATGATAAGGGCCCACAAGACTATGGTTAGGTATAAGTACATCTTTTTTATAGTGTTTGCGTTTCTAAAAACGTTCCTAAAGTTCAAACATAGTCCCCCCTAATAACTTATAAATATTTCATGATAATTCATTTCAATCTCACCCCCATAAACTTTCTGCTACACTCTTATCGGCAAAATCTTTGCGAAATATTACTATATTTCAGAATTAATTTTATTTTTCCTTAATTCGCCAGACCCGGATATTTTCCTTCAATTTGTGGTGATCATTTTCAATAACAGCACTTCATTACCTACAGCATTATATATTACTTTGTCACAAAACAGCTTCATCAGGAGAATTCCCCGCCCACTACCGGCATCCCTAAGTTCATCAAAATTTTCCTCATAGTTGTTATCATACTGAACTTTTGTCACGTCAAAGCCTAGACCAAAATCTTTGACTCTTATTATTAATCTTCCACCAATCCGCCTTAGTTTTAAGCGAACTTGACCTGATGCTGAATAGCCATTGTTCAAGGCTTCGTGGACGGCTACCTCTAAAGTAGAAACATCATCCCCAGATAAATTTCGCTCTAAAAATTCACTTATGATGATCTGAGCTTTTTCCAGATCGGTATTATCGTTGATATCCAACACTTTAATTTCCTTTGTCTCTTTAAGGATTTCGATACAGATAACCGAAAAATCATCTTTTCGTTCCGGATTTTGGGCTAGTTTCTCCAGCCATCCTTTATAAGCTGCGAAACTCCTCTGTTTTATTATGCCATTCAATTCTATAAGATCTGAAGCGCCGTCACTCATCAGGCAATATAATT
This sequence comes from Desulfosporosinus orientis DSM 765, assembly GCF_000235605.1. Taxonomy (GTDB): domain Bacteria; phylum Bacillota; class Desulfitobacteriia; order Desulfitobacteriales; family Desulfitobacteriaceae; genus Desulfosporosinus; species Desulfosporosinus orientis. The sequence goes on along the minus strand of NC_016584.1, from coordinate 709,119 downwards.
CTCCCGGTTTAAAGGGTATTATTTTCATCTCAATTTCCGGATTATCTACAATTCCTAGATAGCACCCCGAAATAGGAATTAAAGAACACTCCTGTTGTTTTGCAAGCAAGAACAAGGTTATTCCTGCTGAAATCAGCTTAAGGGCATGAGCCTTAAAATCAAATTCATAATACAATAAGGCAACAAAAGTATCTTCATACAAATAATCCATTACCTTTTCGTTAATTGCGAGGATATCCTCTGCCTCTACAACATCCCCTTGCAGCAATACATTATCCAACATCATTTTAATAGTAGCCGTTTGCAAAGCTGTTGCTACACCATGACCACTAACATCAATGATATAACCACACAATTTTTTCTGTTCATCAAACCATTTATAATTAAAGAAATCTCCACTTACTGTACTATAAGGTTCAAAAATAGTATTAACCCTGATTTCCTCTCCGACAAAGGGGTGCGGCAGGGAATCCCGCTGCACCCTCTCAGCAAGCAGAATTTCCATTTGGGTTTGTTTTTCTCGTTCGAGAAGTTTCATTTCTATCTTTTTGCGATCAGTTATATCAACAATACTTGTAACTTTAAAGTAACTATTAATGGCTTGATCCTGAACAGGATAGCTTTTTAACCAAAGCCAACGCATTTTTCCGTCCGATCGAATAATCCTAAATTCTTCAGTAATCGCTTTGTTTATATTTAGAAAACTCTGTGGAAACGATGACCTCATTCTCTCCCGGTCAGCCCGATGAATTAACCCTACTAAGGCATGAGGATTGTCTAACAGGCTTTGACAAGACATGCCAGTAATTCTTTCATAAGCGGGGCTAACATAGACAATCTTTTCTTTGTCATTAATCAAAAAGATTTCATTGATCGTTTCAGCACACTGCCTGAATTTTTCTTCGCTTTCTCTTAACCGTGCATTTAATTGTTTACTTTCAGTTATATCCATCATTACCGCCAGAAAAGCCCTTTCACTTTCGTAGGGTATGCATATCCCTTTTAAAAGAACGTTCAAGATTTCCCCTGACTGTTTAATGAGTTCTAATTCAGAAGAGACACAATAGTCTTCTGCTATTTCTTCCTTCAATTGATCGAAATGTTCAAACGTCTTTTTTGTCATAAACTCCTTCATTTCACGACCAATAAACTCTCTATCATAGCCTAAAGCCTCCTTACCGGCTTCATTTACAAATAAGATAATTCCAGCTCTAATAATAACCACAATTTGGGGGGCATTATTTACAATCGCAGAATATCGTTTATGACTTTCCCTTAGTTCCTCCTCCATGAGAGTCATCTCTGTAATATCTTCAAAGCATTCAATTTTCTCCCTTATTGCACCTTGCTCATCGTAAACCACCGCTATGCTTTTAAGAACATGCCTTGTTTGTCCGTCTTTCGTTACAACATTACACAATTGATTAATCAATGGAGATTCACAAGCATTACTGCATAGATTACACCCCTCGATTCCTACGCCATGCAATACAACCGAGCACTCTTTTCCTATGACTTCATTGGCGGAATACCCTGTAATCACTTCAGCCATTTCATTCCATCCCGTAATTCTTCTGTTCCTGTCCACGGAAAAGACTGCACTCGGAACTGTTTTAAATAAAAGCTCTGCATATTCCACCTTCTCTCTTAGCTGCTTTTCCAGTCTTTTGCGCTTGGTAATATCTCGGGAAATTCCAATAAGTCCGGCAAGGTTTCCCTGGTCATCCCAAAAGGGAGCTTTCACTGTTTCTGCATAAATCAGGCTTCCATCCATTAAAGCGATTTCTTCTTCATTCTTTATCATTTTGCCGGAGGCAAATGTTTCTCGATCTTTTAGCAGATAATAGTTTGCTAAGTCAGGATTCTTGACGATCTCAGAATCCGTTTTTCCGATAATGTCAACTTCATTTAAACCTAAAACTCTCTCTGCATAGCCTTTATTACACCCTAGCAGCTTGCTGTTAGTATCCTTATAAAAGATAAAATCAGGTATAGTATCTATAATCGTTTTTAAAAATCGCTTCTGGTTGGCAAGCTCCATTTCAAGCTGAACCTTGGCAGTAATATTATTGGCAACACCTATAGTTCCGCTTACTTGACCATAATTATCAAAAAAAGGTAAAATCAATTCTTCAAACCATTCATTATACTTTTTATTCTTTAAATGAACTCGATGCAGCTTTTGATTAATCCTATATTTCGTGATCTCTTTGTCCTTTTTGCTATAATTCAAAGCACTTTTTAAAGGAAAAATCTCAAAATCCGTTTTGCCCATTAATTCTGTACGTTTAGTTTTGTAGAAATCTTCATAGGCTTTGTTAACGGTAATATACTTTCCATTGATATCTTTTACCCAAGCCAAAAATGGCATGGCTTCAATTAAGGACTGTATATTATTTCTTTTTTGCTCTTCTTTCATCTGCCATCTTTTTTCAGTGATATCATTGGTTATTGTAAGCAAATACTTATTATCAGCAATTTCAATCATTTCTGCTAAAAACAGCCCTGTATGAATATTTCCTATTTTATCTCTAATATTAACTTCACAATTAATCACACAACCATGTTCCGTTATTTGAGAAATAATATTATCTCTAAATTGCGGATCAAGGAAAATGTTTAAGTCTCCTGCTCGTTTACCCAGTATTTCATCTCGCTCATAACCTAAAGTCTGGACAAGCACGTCGTTTACTTGAATATATTCTCCCGTGTCAAACTTACTGAGAGCTGTTATAGAGGATGTGCACCCTAATGTTTTTTCCAGATGCCTTTTTGCCCTTTTAACGTCCTTAACCTCTTTGCTGATACCATACAGTACTTCGTTTCCTTCCAGCTGTCCCTTAAAAAAACGAGTATCCACAGCAATTTCTCTGCCGGATTTTGTGCATATGGGCAAGGTCAACTCAGTTAGTTCTCCAGATAAGATACCCTTGAGTATGTTTCCAGACTCAAGGCGCTTAGTGACAGAAAACAATAAATCAAAGTTTAAGCAGGTTATCTCATCCAGAGAGTATTCTAAATTTTCAAGGACAGCTCGATTAGCTTGGATGACTTGCCCCGAATTATGAACAATAAAAATATAATCCTCTATACAATTAAAAAGAAAATTAAAGCTTTCCTTATATTGATGGTCACAGACTTTCTTAACCAGTTGGTTATCCAAAGTTTTTACCTCCTGTTATATAAATTGAGCTCTAGACTAAAAATGTAACCATCTTTTCAGTCTAGAGCTTTTCGAATATTGGCATTCTCGAAAATGCTTATTCAATTGTAAAAACCCTGTCAAGTCTAGTACGTTTAAGCAATTCAGAGGGAAGCCCTTGGGCACCGGTCAGAACGAGCCTGCCGTTTTTTTCTTTCGTCCGCTTATTGATGGTCACTAGAGTCCCCAATCCCGAACTATCTATATAACTGAGTGCCGAAAGATCAATAGTTATCTTCGTAACTCCTTGATCAATGACTGTTAAGAGATCATCTCTTAGTAAGGATGCATCATGAACGTACATCTTGTCTTTTAATAAAACCATTGCTCGATTTTCGTTAACGTTAATTGTATGTTTGATAACAAATCTCCCCTTTACTCCTCAACCTTGAATCTAGTAATAAGACTATGTAAATCTTGCGACATAGCACTGGTTTGTTCGGAACTTGCCGCCAAGGTTTCTATGGTTGCGGTAATTTCCTCGACCGCCGACGAAACCTCTTGCGCATCCCTGCTAGTGCCCTCGATATCTTCAGCTACAACCTCAATGAGTTGTACAATTTTATCCGATGAAGCAACTTCGTCATTGGTGACCTTAGAAATACCTTCAATATCACTTACAGTTTCTGCAACGGCTGACAAAATATTTTCCAGTGATTTTCCGACTTTACTGACCTCTTCTACCCCCACTTCAACCTCAGCTAAGCTATTCTTCATTGCTACAACTGCACGTTCTGTGTTTTCCGTAATTTTTGAAATTAGGTTTGAGATATTGCTGGCTTCAGCATTCGATTGTTCTGCGAGCTTTCTAACTTCTTCAGCAACAACAGCGAACCCTCTTCCGGATTCTCCAGCCCTAGCAGCTTCAATCGCCGCATTAAGAGCTAACAAATTTGTTTGGTCGGCAATGCTTGTAATTGTCTCATTAATTGTGCCAATTTGCTGAGAGTATTCATTTAACAGCATAATTACTTTTTCTGCTTCCACGGTCTGACTATGAATTGTATTAATACTTTGCATAGCTACATTTACTGTGGCCTTTCCTTCCTCGGCTGCATTAATGGATGCCTCTGACTTAATGCTTGCTGAAGTGGCCTTATCCTTAGCTATTTGTATAAGGGCGGAAAGTTCGATTAAAACTTGTGACGTTTCAGTGCTAGAATTCGACGCTTCTTCCATTGACTTAGCAACCATCTGAGTCCTGCCTGATATACTTGTGGTTGTTGCCGACACTTCCGAAGACGAAGCTGACATTTCCTGTGATGCTGCCGCCAGTTCAACCGAGCTCTTTTGTACTGACTTCACGATTTCCAATTGAGAGGAAATCATGGTATTAAAGGACTTAAAAAGCTGACCAATTTCGTCCTTCGTCTTAACAACACCTTTAACCAGCAGATTTCCTTCACTCGCTTGAGCCATTAAACCCTGAAGTTCCTTAATTGGAGAAGTAATTCTTCGGGCTGCAAACAGACCAATCAGAATTCCCAAGACAGCTACGAGAACTGCAGCCCCTATGGAGACTAGCTTTGCTTCTTTAGTGATGTTAAAGGTATCTTCCATGGCGAGGGAAATAGCGTCCTTTCGGTAGGTTCTTGCTTCAACAAGTTTTGCATTCATTTGGTTGCCGAGGGGGGCTAGTTCCTTTACCGCAACTTCCATGGCCTCTGCTTTTTTGCCGGCCTTCAATAAGGGAATCAGTTTGTCCTCAGCCCCTTTAGCGTATTGATCGTTTAATTCTTTGATCTGGACAGAAAGAACACGTGACTCCTCAGTTCGTGCCTCATTAATGAGCTCTTCCTCCAGCTTAGCATTCAACTCTGCTAATCGCCTATATTCATTGAGATATTGTTCTTGTCCATAAAGGATATACCCACGCAAATTTGAGGACTGAGCCAAAGCATTGTAGGCGATTTCATTATTCTTTTCTAATCGCGGAGTTTCATAACCCCTTAAATTATCAACCGATATTTCCGCCTTATTACTTCCATAAATGGCGAAAGCAAATCCTCCGGTTGCTGCCACAATGACCAATAAAAAATAAAAAATCATCTTTTTTGCTAATGTCATTTTCATTATCACTGATTCTACAAAGGTAGAGACCAGATTCCCCCCTTTAATTCAGTTTCTCTATAAGCACTCCTGCTAAACATAAACCGTTACTGTTCCTTCACTTTTTCAGCAATTCTCTTTCAATTCGTAAATTCCTGCCAAATTATCCGATTAGAGGACAAAATATTGATTTATTTAGTATATAATCTCGAAATCTTTTGATTGGTGTTGGGGACAAATAAAAAATGAGCCCGATAGAAATTTTTACCGGACTCTGTATGTCTCATTATTCCCACTCAATGGTTCCCGGGGGCTTGGAGGTGATGTCGTAAACGACACGATTAACACCCTTAACTTCGTTGACAATCCTGGAAGATATGTCATGGAGAAGGTCGTAAGGGAGTCTGGCCCAATCTGCTGTCATAGCATCTTCACTGGTAACCGCTCTTAGAATAATGGGATATTCATAAGTACGGCCATCCCCCATTACTCCGACACTCTTAATGGTAGGAAGTACAGCAAAACTTTGCCAGAGTTCTCGATATAATCCTGAGCGACGGATTTCTTCTAAAATAATCGCATCTGCTTCCCGTAATATATCCAACTTCTCTTGGGTTACTTCTCCTAAAATTCGAATTGCCAGTCCAGGCCCTGGGAAAGGCTGGCGCCAGACGATTTCCTCGCTCATTCCCAGTTCTAGGCCAAGTTCCCGCACTTCGTCTTTAAAGAGCATTCGTAAGGGCTCAACAAGCTCGAATTGCATGTCCTCCGGCAAACCGCCCACGTTATGATGACTTTTAATGGTTTCCGCAGTCTCTGTCCCGCTTTCCACTATATCCGGATAAAGAGTACCTTGAACCAAGAAATCAACTTTTCCCAGCTTGGCAGCCTCAACTTCAAAAACACGAATAAACTCATTGCCAATAGATTTCCGTTTCGTTTCCGGGTCAGAAACTCCTTCAAGTTTTTTCATAAACCGCTCTCGGACATCGATAAAGACTAAATTCAATTGAAATTGTTCAGTAAAAACCTTCTTAACCTGTTCCGCCTCATTTTTGCGCATAAAACCGTGATCTACAAAAACACAAGTCAATTGATCCCCAATAGCCCGGTGTACCAAAGCCGCCGCAACTGAAGAATCAACTCCGCCGCTCAAAGCGCAAAGAACCCGCCTATTTCCAACTTTAGCCCGAATCTCTGCAACCTGAAGCTCAATAAAAGACTCCATAGTCCAATCTCCGGTACAATGGCAAATATCAAAAAGAAATTTTTCCAACATATTTTGCCCATCGGGTGTATGCTTTACTTCCGGATGGAACTGGACTCCATAGAAATGTCGCTTTTCATCCATCATGGCTGCAACAGGAGTATATTTCGTATGGGCAGCAACTTCAAATCCTTCGGGCAAGGTCTTTACAGAATCACCATGGCTCATCCAACAAGGACGTTCACCCTCCAAGCCTTTCCAGAGATCTGCTGCCTTATCGATTTCAAGCATCGCTTTTCCATACTCACGAGCTTCAGGATGTTCAACACTCCCACCTAATTGTACTGTCATTAACTGCATGCCATAGCAAATTCCCAAGATGGGAATTCCTAAAGAATAGATCTCGGGATCTACTTTGGGGGCATTGGGCTGATTAACACTTGCCGGCCCGCCTGAGAAAATAATACCTTTTGGCTGACGGGCTTTAATCTCCTCAACGGAGGTTTTATAAGAAATCATTTCAGAATACACACGTGCCTCACGAACGCGCCGAGCAATAAGTTGATTATACTGTCCTCCAAAATCCAGGACTAAAATGACTTCTTGTGTCATAAAAAATTCATCACCATTCTTAATTAAATTATTTCATAAGCTTCTTGTTTTAAGACCCCAACATAAGGCAAATTGCGATATTCTTCATTAAAATCCAATCCATAGCCAACCACAAATTCATCGGGAATGGAAAATCCGTTATAATCCGGATAGACATCAACTTGTCTTCGTGCGGCCTTATCAAGGAGTGTAACCACTTTAACACTCAAAGGATTTCGAGCGATTAAATTATCTTTTAAGTACTTTAATGTCAATCCCGTATCCACAATATCCTCAGCCACTAAAATATGAACCCCTTCTACACTGCGCTCTAAATCTTTAAGAATCCTCACAACACCAGATGACTTCGTGGAGGCCCCATAACTAGATAAAGCCATAAAATCATAGGCTAAAGGCAGTTTGATTTCTCGGATAAGGTCAGACATAAAGGGGACAGCGCCTTTTAAGATCCCAAGAACCAGAAGATTCTTTCCTTCGTAATCGCGGGTGATTTGTGCTCCTAATTCTGCGACCCGCTTACTTAATTGTTCTCTTGAAATTAACACTTTTGAAATATATTCTTCCATCGAAGGCACCTCCACTATACTTACTATTAAAACGAAATCATTTTACATCTCCGAAAAACTCATGCCAAAACTATACCAGAGGCTTGTCCATTGTGCAAACACTTTTCTGCTGAAAATAGTGATAATAACTTTTTAATTAAACGTAGAAGTTAAAATAGGCAGTATACCATTAAGGAATACTGCCAAACACGCTTTTTATTTAGAACTATTATTGAATATCCGGTGGTGCAATAGCTATTTTCTTACCAATATCTTTAAACTCGAGTGTCATCGTCATGGGGTCGGACTTAGCTTTATTCTTCGCTTCAATTGTCGCTTTTACGAGAGTTTTATCAGACTTGCGAATATAAAGCGTATACCGGAAATCTGTCCAAAATACCTCCATCATTTGATTCTGTACACTAGGTTGTAACTGACATACCCATACTTTCTGTCCGTTTACTTTCTCTTGACCGCTAAGCATCACCTCTCCAAGCTCTTTCATTTGAAGCGAAGATAAGGGGTTGAGCTCCGCCAGAAAGACCTCCTGGGCTGCTGGAGCATTTGCAAATCTGATCCATTTCTTGCCAAAAGGATCTCTGCTATAGGTAGAATCCCCAATTTTGATCATTTCAACTTCGCTCCCAACCAGCTGACCCAAGATTCGAGTATTCCCACCGTCCTTTTCTCCTAGAATGTGAGTGAGTACGCGATCTTTTCCATCCACCCATTGATGCTGGATTAAACTGTAGCGAAAAGAGGTCGCTGCGTTTAGTCTTTCTAAACCGTGCGTGACTAAATCTTTGGGCTCTGGCTGCCAAAAATAGCGTCCTAGTAATACCCCGATCAGCACGATGCTGATTACCATGATTAACCATAATCCTCTTTTCTTCATGTCATGCCCCCCTGGCGGAGTTCTTACCCTACTTATATGTAGTCTGAGCTTGCTCTATTCCAATCTCACATCCAACTCCGAAAGAGGTACTTCCCATCTGACTTGTTACCATTTCAAAATATGTGCTCTTATTTTTCATAAGTTCACTATGAGTTCCGCTCTCCAATATCTCCCCCCGGCCAATGACCATTATTTTGTCAGCATCGCGAATTGTCGAAAGTCGATGAGCAATCAAAAAACTGGTTCGATTATTCATAAGGGTTAACAAGGCATGCTGAATCTCTTTTTCAGTCTTTGTATCCACACTACTTGTAGCTTCATCCAATATTAAAATCGGAGCATTACAGAGAATAGCTCTGGCAATGGCCAGCAACTGGCGTTGTCCCTGACTCAGGTTATCTGTACTGCCTGTTACAATCGTGTCATACCCCTTGGGCAAACGAGAGATAAAATCATCAGCATGAGCCAACTTAGCAGCTTCTCGAACCTCCTTTTTTGAAGCATCCGGGTTTGAATATCTGATATTTTCATAAATCGTACCTGTAAAAAGACAGGTATCCTGCAAAACGACAGAAAAGCAGTTTCTAAGACTCGCTCGGGAAATTTCAGTTATATCGGTATTGTCGATCAGAATTTTCCCTTGGTCTAACTCATAAAAGCGCGTTAAAAGGTTTACAATGGTCGTTTTCCCAGCTCCGGTTTCACCAACCAAGGCAATCACTTCTCCTGGTCTGACCTTAAAACAAATATTATTTAAAACCGGACTGCCGGGATTATATGAAAAAGACACGTTGCGAAACTCTACCTCACCTTTGGGATTAAACGACTCTTTTACACTCTCTTTGTCAGGAGCTTCCTCCTCTTCATCCATTATTTCAAAAACTCTTTCTGCACCGGCTAAAGCAGACTGAATGTTGTTAAACATTCCGGCTATACTATTCAGCGGCTGTCCAAACTGTTTCGAATAGGTAAGAAAGCTCACCACTACCCCGACAGTTATCACGCCCCTTACTGAAAGAATCCCTCCTGCACAGGCAATAAACGTAAAGCTGAGGTTATTGATGACGTTCATGAACGGCATCATTAAGCCTGACCAAATCTGGGCCTTAGTAGAATAGCTGCAAAGCTCCCTATTCAGACGATTAAAATCAGCTAAGACAGTTTGTTGTTGATTAAAAGCTTTTACCATTTTTAAGCTAACAATGTTCTCTTCAATGACTCCGTTTAAGTCCCCTAATTTTTGTTGCTGTCCTAAAAAATACTCGCGGCTGCGACGGGCAATAGTCTTTGTCAAAACCAAAAACAAGGGAATTGAAACCATAGCAACAAGAGTTAACGCCGGACTCAGAATCAGCATCATTACACACGAGCCTGTTATAGTAAAAATACTGGCTATTAACTGGGTAGTTGTTTGCGAAATCGTCGTGCTGATATTGTCCACGTCATTGGTTATCCTACTCATTGTATCCCCATGTGACCTTCTGTCATAAAAGTTCAAGGGAATTCTCTGCAGCTTCGCAAAGGATTCATTCCTAATATGCTTAATCAGTTCCTGGGTAACCTTTGCCATCAATACACCGTTAAATGTATCAATAACCCAACTTACCAAGTAGCATGAGACAAGGGCTAAAATAATGAGTTTCAAGAGAGGCGTATCAACTGAATTGGTGGTTGTATTGAAGGTGTTGATTGCTTTACCCAATAACCATGGTGTCAGAAGAGAAACTGTTGATGATAAAATTGTCAGCGCTACTGCTACCAAAAAAGACCTGCGCCACAACAGAAAGACATTGAGAAGCCGAAACAGAGTGGCTTTTGTATTTTTGGGCTTGGCTATGGGAGCAAACCGCCGGGGGCCACCTCCGCCCATTTTTCCCAAATTTGGCATATTATCGAAATTTTTATTTTCAGCCATTATTTGTCACCTTCAAGTCACGGCCAATTTGTGAGTGAAAAATTCCCTGGTAGGTTTCACATGAGTGGAGCAGTTCTTCATGGCTGCCAAGTCCAACCTTTTTACCGTCGTCAAGCACGAGGATCTTGTCGGCAAACATTGCGGTCCCTATTCTTTGAGTTATTAAAATTATGGTCTTTTCTTTATCTAAAGTTTTCAAACCGTGTCTGACTTTAGCTTCTGTAACCGCATCAAGAGCACTGGTGCAGTCGTCTAAAATCAAAACTGGTGCTTTCTTAACCAAAGCCCTGGCGATTGAAATGCGTTGTTTTTGACCTCCAGAAAGGTTGACCCCACCCTGACCTAAGTGACTTTCATATTGAGCAGGCATGCTCTGAATAAATTTATCAGCCTGAGCAGCTCGAGCGGCGTTGATTATTTCCTCTCTAGTAGCTATTGGATTGCCCCAAGCTATATTTTCCAAGACAGTTCCAGTAAACAGCATGCTCTTTTGTGGAGCTAAGGCAATATTGTCTCTCAATGTCTTGCAGTCAATGGTCTTTATGTCCATACCATTTAAATAGATCGTTCCTTTTTCTACATCATAGAAGCGCAGGAAAAGCCATACGAGGGTAGATTTTCCGGAACCGGTTGGACCGATAATCACCAAAGATTCTCCACGATTAATTCTAAAGGAAAGATTTTTTATGCTTGGCAGACCGCTTCCCTCTGGATAAGCAAAAGTTACATTTTCAAAGGCAAGCTCCCAGCTGCCATCTTTTATGGTTTGTTTAATCCCTTTAAAATCCTCTTCGCTGTTAAGCACTTCATTAACTCTTTCCGAAGATGCTTTCGTCCGAACAAATACATTAAATACATTTGTAATCATAATCAATGAAGTTGAAATTTGCGCCATGTAGTTTATGAATGCTGCAACTTTGCCTACTTCAATGTCTCCCCAACCGAATAGAAAGCTTCCGAGATACAATATCAAAGCAATTCCGATACTGATGGTCAGGGACATTAGAGGTGAAAAATAAGCAATCACCTTTTGGGTTGACACGGTTTTATGGGACAAATCCGAATTCTCGTAAGCAAACTTCCTTTCCTCATGGTCATATCGTCCAAAAGCTTTAACCAGCCTTATTCCCATCAGATATTCCTGTATGACCGTATTAACTTTGTCGATAGCAAGCTGTACTTTGGCGAATCGAATATAACTTAATTTCATGCTGACTATGATAAAGGCGGCTACTATGGCTACCGTTGCAAATAAAACTAAACTCAATTGAAAACTCAGCATCATTGCCAATATGATGCTGCCCAAACAAGTTATTGGTGCTTTGAAAAAGATTCTCATCATGCCGTTCGTGAATTGGGTCATCTGAGAAATGTCATTGGTCATGCGAGTTATTAACGAACCACTTTCAATTTTATCGGTACTGACTTCGGAGAAATTAATAATTTTCGAGAAAACATCATAACGTAAATCTGCACCAAAACTTTGGGAAACCCTGCTCGCCAAAACACTCCGGGTTGCCGCAAAGCAGGCTCCAACACCAGTAATCATCAGCATGAGCAGACCCATTTTCAACACAATTCCCAGCTGATTATTTTTTACACCCTCATCAATAATGTGTGCCATAATCGTCGGCTGTAACAGATCACAAATAGCTTCAAAAAACACACAACTGATTGCAGTAATAAATAATAATTTGTATTTGCTAAAATAATGTTTGTAAATATCCATAGCTTCCATTTTCCCTGCCTTATTAAGGAATTCGTCGAAGAAAAATCATTTCTATTGAGATTGCAAAAGTGTGACTCAATTCACAACATCACTCCCATTATCCAACTATAATCAGGTTATTCATGACGACAACAAATAAAGGGGAGTGAATTGAGTTGCAACAAGCCAATGAATCAAGAGACCTTATCTCCCTACATAAAGGGAAAACAATGTTCCTGGAGGTACCGACTTGGTTAAACAAATACTTAAGTAAACTAAAAGGCCACAAGAGGACTACCCCCCTTGTCACTCCGCCGCCTTTAGATGTTATTCTAACTTGGCTGGGAGCATTTTTAGGGATTACTGCAATAGCCTTATTTGCTCAAGAATTCTCTGTTCCGATTGTTGCCTCTTTCGGTGCTTCGGCTGTTCTGGTTTACGGTGTTCCCGATGCTCCTTTATCCCAGCCCCGCAACGTGATTATGGGACACATCCTTTCAGCGGTGGCAGGAGTGTCCACTTTCCTGCTATTTGGTCTGACTTGGTGGTCCCCAGCCTTAGGAACTGCTCTGGCTTTAGTAATTATGATTCTAACTAAGACAACGCATCCGCCGGGAGGGGCAACCGCACTGTTTGCGGTACTAAGCAAAGCTCATCCCTTCTATGTCTTTAATCCCATTGCTTTAGGTGCCGTTATTTTAGTAGTAATTGGTCTTATCGTTAACAATCTTTCTCCAAACAGACAATACCCGAAATATTGGTTTTAGAATTATTTTGCAAACATTGACAATTAACAATATCATAAACTCAAGGAGAGAAAAACCATGTTTAAAACTATTTTAGTTCCAACAGATGGCTCCGACTCTGCCAAACATGCTTTTCTAACAGCTTTAACCCTGGCAAAGCCGCTTAAATCTCGTATAATCCTCATGCACGTTATGTTTACCCCTGAAGCTTTAGGCTATAAACTTTCCAGCGGGACCACAGTACCTCAAGAGGAAATCAGCATTTACGGAAAAGAATCCTTAACAGCAACCTTAGCTCAGGTCGATGTTGGAAGTATTCCAATAGAGCAGAAACTTAAGCCCGGCCATCCTGCTGCCGCAATTATCCATGAAATTGAAAATGAAAATTACGATCTCGTTGTCATGGGTAGCCGTGGATATGGGCCTGTTATGGGTTCATTGCTGGGTAGTGTTAGTCAACGAGTATTAATGAAGGCCTCCTGCCCAGTTTTGATTGTCAAAACAAAAGAAGATGCTCAGGTTTGAGCATCCTCTTTTGTTTTAACAAACAAGTTATATCTTCTCTATAACAGCCAGCAATTCTTTTTCCAAACTTTCCGAAATCATGGATTGGGGTGCATTGGACAAACGATCTTTCCACACTTTATGTGCTTTATAAGTAATCTCAAGTTTTCCGTCTCTTTCCCAAAAGGAATAAGGCCTGTCTTCAGAAATTGTTGGCCGCCAAAGTTCTTTAAAATGAGCAAAGGTACTTTCATGACTCAAAAATGAGTCTCTGCTGCCAACTTGGTGAATAGCATCCAGCAAAAACATTGAGGAGTCAAGGGGAAGTCCTCGGGCTATATGTTTTGATCTTTCAATAAGTTCTTCATCAATTATCATTTTCTCTAAAGATGTCGTCATAAAACTGTCCAGCGTACCATTGCCTTCTTGGATCATTTTGACCCCTGCCAGAATAGGTAAGAGAAGGGTCTGCATAGTCTCAAAACCTGCTTGATAATCCAACATTTTGCTGTCTGTTTGACCAGCTAATAAGAGCGTGGGCAATTGATAAAAATCTTCATAAAGGTCGGTTCCTGCCATAGTCATAATATTCATATCCGGTGCTGCCGTAAGATAGGCTATTTGCTTTAAATTGGCTATTGACGATGAAACACCACATACTACCGGGCAGCCCGGATGAACCATTTGGGTTAAAATCAGACCTGCTAAAATCTCAGCATTTTGGGCTATTAACATCCCAGACAAGGTAATCGGTCCCGTTACACCAGCCATGCTGCAGGTAACTAATAAAATCGCCTGGCCGTCTTCAGCATAGGCAATAATTGTGTCCGTCGCAGCCTTGTCATAAGCAAGAGGGCTAAGAGGGTCAACAATGACACCGGTGTATATTTGATCCCTAAGATGATTCTTCCCTAAGGATATTTTTAGCATGAGAAGAGAACGTTGATTATTCTGAATTCCTTCTTGGCAAAGACTTAAAATAGGTTTGTCGCTGTGTTTAATGGCTTCAAACAACATTGTGGCAAATTTTTCATCATGTTCTACATCTAAAATATTAACCGGACTCCCCCCACTGACATTCATCGATGGGCTCGCCTGCTGAAGTTTAATAATATTTCGAAAGTCTTTTTTTTTGCCTTCACGCCGTCCATATGTAAGGTCTTGCACATAAATATTTCCTACATTAGGCAATACCACTAAATCATCGCCAACCATAAGATCTTGGCTGCGGTTTCGTCCAATCCACTTGAACTTTTTAGGTATCTGGGCAATCGCTCTATCGACCATTGCAGAGTTAAAGTAAGCCGTCTTGCCGGTTATTTTCACTCCATGTCTTTTTAGGACAGCTAATGCCTGATCAGATTCAAAACGTATGCCAGTTTCAGCTAAGACTTTTAAAGTTTTTTCATGCACTAATTCACAATTATCACGAGACATTATCTTTAATTTTGGTTTTAGAAACATAGATCCTCCTCCAATGTCATTCAGCGTTGAGATGAACTGATATGCTTCAAGAAAACCATGAGAAGTTTATAGTTAATCATAACATGCATAATTCAGATTATTATGACACTAATTTGATATTTTTAACTCAATGCTATTAATTTTTTGATCATTACACGTAATATTTACAATAAAATCCATTAATTCAGGAAATACTGGTTTAAAGTTAATAATTAAGGAGGCGATCTTTTTGAGCCATAAGGATAAAGCTACAAGAGAATCGTTAGCTAGTGAATTAGGAGAACTTAAAGCTAAATACTCTCAATTGGAAAAAGCTTATAGTGAATTAAAGGACCAAGCTTTACCGTCATCACCAAGACAGCTCGATACCTTTTACCATGAAGCTTATATTGAGGCTGCAAGTGAACTCGGACATTCTTGATGAAACAGAGATCAATATGGAGATATTTAAAATAGTATAGAAGAAGCAAAAGGAGAGCAGCACCCCTCTCCTTTATTGTATCAAATTATATAAACCTTAAGTTGGGATTAGTGCCAATAATGTTTACTTTGCTTTTTTGCTCACTAAAATAGGAAAAAATAGCATAAGCTACCGGAATGAATAACATATATTCTTGGCATTATATTACATGTAGATATAGAAAATTAACTCCCAATACGATTAAGGTGATAAACATGTGGAAAAAAGTTTCTTTAGGCGTGTGAAATTGCTTGTAGTTTTATGTGCTCTACTTCAAGATTGAACAAGTAAATAACAGTGTCTTAGATACTAATCTTTAACGGCCTCCCTTTGTTGTATAAAAAGAATGGCCGTTCGTTATGCATTAGTATCAAAGCTAATAAAACTTATACTTCAGGATTTGATTACAAAATGGTTAAAAAAGGCCCCAGGAAAACCACCGACCAACAACCTACCGAAAAAAGACCTTTGTCTGCAAGTTATGAAGACAACCTGCAAGCTTTGCGTCAAGTATTTGACCTCTGTGCCGATATTCTTTTCCGCGAGTTTATCATTAATACCGAACATACTATACGAGCCTTTGTGGTATATGTGGCTGGGTTAACTGATTATGAAATGATCAGTGATCACTTATTGAAAACTGTCATGCAGGAAACTGTTACCTTACCTTCGTCTGTTCATATAACCCGGTCCAATATACTAAAGATTATTAATGAACGTTTAATCAACTTAGCGGAAACCAATACAACTTCCGATTTGATTGAACTGGTTAAAAAAGTATTAGAGGGCAACACAGCCCTGGTGCTTGATGGATCAACCACTGCAATAATAGCTGGGGTCCGCGGAGGGGAAAGCAGGGCGGTCTCCGAACCAGATACAGAACCTGGAGTGCGGGGACCAAAGGACGGGTTCGTAGAAAGTATCGATACCAACCTGAGTTTAATCCGGCGCCGATTAAAAACCAGCCGTCTGAAAACGGAAAGATTCCATGTAGGACTACTAACGAAGACTAAACTTGCCGTTTGTTACATAGAAGGGATCGCTAATGACAAAATCGTGCAAGAGGTTAAACAGCGGATCGGCAGGATAAATGTTGATAGCATACTCAGCGGGAATCATATCGAAGAATTGATTATGGATGAGCGAATTTCTCTGTTCCCGCTCGTGCAATACACTGAGCGCCCGGACAAAGCAACAGCTTCCTTATTGGAGGGACGAATAATAATATTGGTAGACAACTCGCCAATGCCTCTTATTGTACCTGTTACTTTTATCTCCCTGCTGCAGGCTGCCGAAGACTATTATAACAATACAGTGTTTGGCACAATGACCAGACTTCTGCGTTTTTTTGCTCTGAACATTGCCATGCTGCTTCCAGCAATGACTGTAGCAGCCTTTTCCTTCCACCTGGAGTTGCTGCCAACTTCACTAATCAACACCGTTGCCGGAGCCCGGCAAGGTTTACCCTTGCCCATCGTATTTGAAATTCTCTTCATAGAATTTGCCTTTGAACTATTGCGCGAGGCTGGAGTAAGGCTGCCAAAAACCATTGGTCAGGCAATTAGTACAGTTGGTGGTTTAGTCATCGGGCAATCAGCTGTGACTGCAGGTCTTGTCTCACCTATATCGGTAATTGTTGTAGCAATTACCGCCATTGCCTCTTTCACAATCCCCAATTACGCCGCAGGTACGGCAATTAGGATTCTCCGGTTTGTATTGATTATCCTGGCAGGAATACTTGGCGGAGTGGGAATCATATTAGGTCTGATGGTGATCTTAACTTATCTTTGTGGTCTGCGCTCTTTCGGAATTCCTTACCTATTACCTTTGGCACCTCTAAGTCTGAGGGATTTGAAGGATTCTATGGTACGAATGCCTTTGTGGGCCATGCAGAAACGGCCACAGCTATTTAGTGCCGGCAACCTAGATAGGCAGGATCCTGACCAAGGCCCGCAAAAACCGGATCAGGGAGGACAAGGATCATAGACACAGAAAAACTTTCAGGCACACAGATTGCTATGTTGTTGTTTTTACTAATTATGGCTACATCAGTTCTGTTTGTGCCCGGAATTACTGCCGACCGGGCCAAGCAGTCTGCCTGGATAGCATCCGTGTTTGCTTCACTGGCAGGTTATATAAGCCTGTGGATCATAAGTAAATTAGGGCAGAGGTTCCCACAGCAAACCCTGCCCCAATATACCGAAATCCTCTTGGGGAAAGCCTTGGGAAAGATGGTGGGCGGGGCTTATGTGATTTATTTTCTGGTTGTTAACATCTTAGTCATCCGGGAGTTTTCTGATTTCCTGACTAATACCCTGATGCCGGCGACACCTGGAGTACTTTTCAGTACCATTATAGTCCTGATCGGAGCCAATGCCGCATTCAAGGGGATCGAAGTTATCGCCCGCATGGCCCAGTTTGTACTGCCGCTATTTGTATTTTCATTAATAGTTATATTGGGATTAGCAGCGCCCAGTATGGAATTGGAAAAATTGCAGCCTTTTCTGGAAGGCGGGGTTTCGCCAATAATTATAGGTTCGGTGGTACCTGCATCCTGGTACGGCGAGATTGTCGCGTTGGCCATCCTGCTGCCCATGGTCAACAAGCCCCAAGAAATCAAGCTTAAAGGAGTTTTGACCCTCCTGGCGGTGACATTTTTTCTCTCCGCCGACACCCTGATCACCCTTGCAGTCCTTGGACCCTACCTAACCGGAGATTTGGTGTTTCCTTTTTTGTACTTGGCGAAGTTCATTGAATTCGGCAATTTTCTGCAGCGGATGGAGACTCTGATTATTTTTCTATGGATAACCGGTATTGTGATCAAAGTGGACGTGCTGTACTATTTGGTTTGCTTTACAACTGCCCAAGTACTGTCTTTGAAAGCATATAAACCCGTAATTTATCCAGCGGCTCTTATCCAAATTCTTGCAGCCACTTTTTTGTTTAGAAACACGCCGGAACTTAGCAAATTTCTAAGTGAAAATTGGCCGCCCTTTGGGCTTCTATTCGAAGTGGGATTGCCTTTGATACTTTTGGTGGTTGCCATAATCAGAGGAAAGGGAGCTAAAAAGTAACGTGAAAAAACGAGGTTCAGCATTGGGGCTAGTAATTCTTATTTTATTGCAATCTGTTCTACTGACCGGTTGTTGGGACAGCAAAGAAGTTGAAAAGTTAGCCGTTGTCACTATCGTGGGAATTGACTATGCTCGGAAAAATGGTCGTGACATGTGGACGGTTTCGGCACGAACCATGAGTCCAAAACCCAAGGGAAAAGGTGAAGAGCAATCTGCCGGAACAGTAGATCAGGATATTCTAATGGTTGGCAAAGGACTAACACAGCAGGAAGCTATTTTAGATTATTCCGCCCATACGTCACGTACGCCTTTTTATGGACACATAAGTGCCTATCTCATTGGTGAAGAGGCCGCAAGAGAAAAAATGTCCGATATTATTGAAAACGTAATGCGTTTTTGGCAAACCCGACCCAAGCACCTAATCGTTATAACCAAAGGAGAAGCATTACAGGTGTTGGAAGCAGGGGCAGCGGTAGAGAAAACGCTCTTCACAGAAATAAAAGACTTGGCCGAGTATAAAGCGGAGGCCACCGGCTATTCCTATGGAACGATCATGAGTGAATTTACAGCCTGGTTATTAAGTCCTGACAAGGATGCGGTCGCAACGCTGGTTAGTGTTGTTCCTTCGAATCTGCCGGGTTCCGACAAACAGAATCTAATGCAAGGATTGGCTGTCTTCCGCTTAGACAAGCTTGTAGGCTGGCTGAATAGAGAAGAAACCAGGGGATATCTGCTAATAGCCCAAAAGATAAGCAGGGGTCAGATGTCGATACCGGTTGAAAAAGATGGAAAGTTATTTTCCTATTTTTTGGGCAGTTCAACAAGTAAAATTGAACCGCTAATTACTGGCGACAACATATCTTATCATGTCACTATTGAGGCCAAAGGCGAGATAGATGACAACGCTGGAATTGAACTAGGTGCCGAGGATATTAAAGGTGTTGAGGCTGCTATAAGCAACAAGTTACAAGACCTTGCTATGATGGCTGTCGGTAAAGCCAAAAAATTAGATTCTGATTTTCTCGGTTTTTCTGCGCAGCTCCATCGTCATGACCCAACTACCTGGGAATCGTTTGGTCCGGACTGGCGCAAATCTTTTCGAAATGCCGGTGTGGAAATCATGGTGGATGCCAAAGTCCTCCGAACCGGAAAAATTGGCAAGAAGCTAGATATACAGCAGTAGTTAAAGGAGCAGGTTTTCTTAGACAAAAAATGCCGTCTGTTTTTGACAGCCGACACATTAACCAACTTTATTTCATTTTTACCGGATAGCAAACCTCGGTTACCAGTTCATCCGAGTTTTGTGTTTGAGCCGGGCAGACATGGTAGTTAGTGAACATTGCATCAGAAATTCATAGTTGTTATCTTTGATCCACTGCCTATCACAAAAGAGGTTTCTCATGAGTTCACTGAACTCATGAGAAACCTCTAAAAATATTTTCCTTATGTGGTCATAGACAATTCGAAGTAATTAGAGCCTTGTCCCAGTGGTGGTTCAGAGCTTTTCTTACATCATGCCGCCCATCATTTGTTTGGTTTTTTGAGGCTTCAAGAGATGTGAAAACCCTTAGTTAATGCTGTTTCCTTCTTTCATATGTTATAAAATATCATGGTTTTTCAAAACGCTGTCAACAAAAAGTCAACAAACCAAACACTATAACTCCTTGATACTTCAACAAGTATTGGTGAAGCTAGGTATCTAATACTTGCGTTCTCATTCAGATAATATTTCCCATCAATTTTACACGATTATTGTCAGAATCGAACGACCTTTATTACAAGTTTGCAGAGATATATATTAACTGTAAGAAGATTAAAATTTGAATGAAATAAGTTCCTTCTCTATACTAAGAAAATCCTCAGGCAATATCTTATTTTCTCTTGGATGAACAAATTCTACAAGTGACTGAGCGTTAAAATTATCCATTTGAAATGAAGGCCCTTGAACACCATACCCCTCAAATTTTATAATACCTAGTTTTAGGAAACGAAACTTACGTTTAATTAATTCAAAAAACGTAGAATCGTGAGTAGAAATTATAACTTGTTTATTCATGCCACGATCATTTTCAGTAATTAATCGAATTAAATCTACAAATGCAAGAACATTAAAGTCATCCATACTTTGAACAGGATCATCCATGCAAATAAACTTTAATCGAGTCCAGTGCTGCTTAAGTGCCATTGATAAAAAAAACGAAAGTGCAATTGCATTAATTTGCGCGGAGCTGAAGATAAACGATGGATTGGCTTTGTCCATACTGTCTATCTCATTACCACCTGTTAAGACCGATAATATTAATCTATTTACTTTGTACCGTTGATTGGTATCAAACTCAAGATATCTATATAAAGGATGGGAGTTTATTCTAAAGAAAATGGACTGAATTGTTTCTAAGAGCTCGTCCACGACTTGTTCATTCAATTTATCCACAGCTTCAGGAATTTTATCTATAACTTCTTTTACAGTTTCAAGATCGTTTTCCAGGTTATCCTTTTCAAATTGTAATTGTTGAATCGTTTGTTCAATTTGGTTAATTTGAACGGTTAGATTCGATAGCGTCTCTAAATCTAATTCTCGGGCAATTATGGCCACTCCTTTTAATGTCAACTGTTCGTGGCTATTTAGAAGTGATATATCTTGTTGAAGTTTTTCTTCCTCCTTATGCAATAATAATTCTACATCTTGTAAACTATTTGGTTGCGTGCCCGTCAAATCTATAAATCGATCATTAAATTGCAATTGAATATTATCTGCTTTTTGGATATTGTCTGAAGCAAGCTTCACGGCCTTTGTAATTTCTACCCTATTGGGAGTACCATCAATACCTAGGTCCTTCGTGCATAATAAAAGCATATTTTCTGCTTTAGTAAATTCAGATAAAACATTTCCATTTAACTTAATATTTAGAAGCTCGGACCTTTCCCTAAATTCTGTACTCAGCTTTTCAATTTGATCTCTTCGTTCGCGTAATATCCCCATCTGTTCTGAAATTTGTGCCGTACTTCTATTCTCATCCTCAAATAGTTGCTGAACTTTATCAGTTAAGTTTTGTAAATTTTGTAAACCATTTTTAATCTTATTCTTGTTTTTGGCTACTAGTATTTCTAGTTCCTTGAATTGTTTTCTAGCATCTTCTAAACAGGATAATGTCGTATTCAATTCTGGATGTATTAACTGCTCTTGTTCATCTATGTATTTCAAAATATGTCCAGCACTCATACCTTCAGTCCCGCAGACGGGACACCTAGATAGCTTTCTGTCTTCTGAAATAAACGTTTTAACGTTCTTCAGAAATTCCTTGTGACTAAAGTCTGTGGTTTTTATATTATTATATATATCTTCCCAACTTTGATATGAACTTAAGGCTATTTGATATTTTTCTGAGTCAATAATTAATAATTTATGTGTTTCAAGTAGGTCCAAGAGATTTTTATGTATTTCCTCTTTAATGCCTCGATCCAAAAATTCACACAAAGTTAATAGTTCAAATATTTTTGGTACATAATCTTCTAAATGATGCTGACCCATTAACTCATTTAAATTATGGAGTAATTTATACAATTCATTTATAACTGATTCCTTAATTATAATAGTATTATTTAATTCTTGGATTTGTAATGCTATTTTTGTGATTTGCTCCTCCGTGTTTTTGAATTCGGCGTATTTCTCTTTTAACCATTGAATATTCTTTAGCTTTGTCTCAATATCTAACAACACTTCGTAATTATTCAATTTTTCTTTATTCTCTTGTATTGCTTTATTAGCATTCTTCCACTCCGGCACGGTACTAATGAGAATTCTATATCTTGATTCATAATCATTTAAGTTGTAACGTTTTCTTTGTAGCTCCTCCCTCTTATTTTCTAGAATAGATCTATATCCTTGTAATTCCATTTTTTGTGGTATGTCTATGCCTAGTTTAAATACCAACGGATGTAGCACTTCCAGAATAACATCTTTACCTTCTTCATCATTATCGATTAATTTTTTTCGTATATTCTCCACTTGTTCTTGGAAATTTCTTCTATGTTGCATCCGTTGATTAATTATCAACTCTTTGTCTTTAATATCAGACTCCAAAGTCTTCTTAACATCTAAAAACGATTGTTTAAATTTATAAAAATGCTCGGTGCCAAAAATGAGCGACATTGAATCATATCGCTCACTATCCCTCATTCCACGTAAAATAAAACTTATTCTTTCTTGTCCTAAGAAATGGCTTAAATTTAGTCCACGATTTAGATCTATCTTATCAAGCCATGCTTCATGAATTAGGCATTTCCGTAGAGTACCCTCTGCTGCCTTTCCTTCAGATCGCAAACCATTGACAACTACAACTAACGAACTTTTTCCATAATCCGACCGATTGTCGGCTACAACTATTCCAGTCCGTGTAAGCACTAATACATCACCATTACTGGCTATAATTTCAATCTGCACACGAGGAGGCTGAGATGATAACCGATTACCGATAAATCTGGTTTTATTTTTTTCATCGCTAGGGCTATTATATCTACAAATTTCCCCAGTAAGTACCCATTCAATCGCATCAAAAAATGACGTTTTGCCATGTCCATTAGGTCCGTATAATACTAATATTTGGGTTTGCTCAAAATCAAACCTACGTTTCTGGCTGAAGCCTCTAAAAGATCCTATTTCCAAAGAACTAATCCGCATTTTCTCCACCTTCTAAAGTTAATTTATCTCTAAATAAATTTAGCATTTTCGTGATCGGAATATTTCCTTCAAAAAAATGCTCCCCTAGTCGTTCAATAGATCGGGAAGACAAACATTTTTTTAACTCAGTCAAAAAATTTTTATCGTTGAAAATCAGATCGTTTCTAGAGTTCTCCCTACCAATGTTAAATGTTAAAAATAATTTTTCACTTATTTCGGTTAGGTCGGATGATGTTAAAACTATCTTCCTAAAAAATGAACGATCATTTTCGATTTTTTTCCTTACGGTTGAAGATACTTCTTCTTCAGATACGACCAATAACAGATATATATCCCACCGAAGATCACTATACTCACCTACAAGAATACTCTGAACATTAACAGCAACTTCTCTAGAAGTAAGCTCCCATTTATTAATGAGCTCTTCTTCTGTAGCGTAACTGGAAATTGCATAAATTTTCTCTTCGGTACCGTATAAAGAATCTATTGTAAGTGAATTTGGCATTTCTAGCTTTTTAATGTTTGCAATTTCTTCAAGTGCATCATATATTTTAGTCGTTATCATTCATACAACCTCTCTTATGACTTTGATCAAATCCTCAGGATCGATTGCTTCTTCGCATTTATTGTGAATACAAGTTGAACAATGCACAATGATTTTATCCATCTCTGAATATGAGTTCGATTCTACACCATGGAACGAACCTAAATACTCACCCCTGCCGAAATTTCTAAGAATTTGACTAAAAGAAAAAGTCTTCCCACTACAGTGTACACATAAGTTTTTTGTTGGATTATTATGATAATTATCCATAATTAATGGGAATAAATCTCGATTTATTCCCGGTCCTTCAAATAGTCTTTTGACATAACCCAATACAATTGAAGGCATTGACTCTCTATGCATAGAATAAAGTAACATTCGCCAAGAATTATTATCTAAGCGGATGTTGGCTAAATTACTGCCCGAAATAAGAGTAAGGTCAGGGTAATAAGCTCGTAATAGTACTAACAGTTTTAGTAGGGGCTCTAATCCTTCATGCTTTCGGTGAGACTCAACTTCCCCCAAATTATATTGCCCGAGAAAGTGGTTGAATCTTTCTTCATTAAAAGACTCCATGTATGTAAAAGTCGTGTTCATCGTTTCCGTTAATATTTCACGAACAGTTAATGGAAACCCCTCAATAAATCTTTGAATATGCGGACGGTATGTATTAAGTATTTGTGACATAAAAGGGTTAGTAACTAAAGTGACATTAGCTTGTTCTGCATTTACTATTAAGTCTGCTCTTTGCTCACCTATTGTTTGATTCAAAACAATCACCTTGTCATATTTATAGTTCCAGCGTTTACGATGTCTCTTCCCGCTGTTTGAGATCCAATTTTTTGTGTAAATTGCACTCCCCTCGATGTTGCCGCCTCTTTCAAGAACTCCCTATTTTCGGCTATCCATGCTTCAAGTTCTTCATACAACTCTTCTGGGAGTTGATTTGAAGTGATTTCTTCGTATATATCCTCTACATCTCTGCGTGGTTTGTGTGGGTTACGTGAAGGCTTTTCTATAATTTGGCGCATGAAATTCTCTGTTTTGTCTACATCACCAAAAAAGTGAGCTAATCGTTCTGTAAAAGGTTTGGCTAATTTTTTGATTACATCATATGTAATACCTGATGTTATGGAATCAGTAGTAAACTTACCTATTGCAAGTAATATTGATATTGTTACAGGCTCCACTATAAATTCCTCCATTTTCAAAACTATGTGTGATTCTACAAAAACTTGAAAAGGAAGTTTTTGACCCCACTAGAAAACTCTCCTATTTACTTACATTCCACATCTTTCCTTTATTTCCTTCCGATATAGCAAAAATAATCCAAGAAAATACAAAAAAGCTAGACCGTTCAAAATACGATCTAGCTTTTTTGTATTCCCCCTCACTCCACGTCACTATAAAAAGGCAATCACTCACTCAAACCCGCTCATACCAAGTCATCAATCACGTCGATATAGCGCTATTAAGCACTGCAGTGTCCTGTCTCTGAGATATAACCTAACCTTAACTCTAGGCGGAGTTTGCCAAGATATGCGCATCAAGTTCGGTTCGGAGGCGAGGCCCACAAGGCCCTTATCATTCTGGATGCCAAGGACTGGGGGTACTATCGTCAATGGTGGACATCAGTGGCACTTTACTCACTTTCTAATTGTTTTAATATCTCATTATAATTACCAATCTTATTTAGTCCAATTATACTCGCCCCATCATATTCAAGAAATTCTCTGAATGTTCTTTCGGTAAATTCTTTTAAGATAACTCCATTCTGTTTCATATCTTCCTCATTTTCGATATAATCAAAACTTTTATGATCTAACATAAACACCCTGCTTCCTGCTTTTAATCTTTCTAAGATTAATTTCAGAGTTTGCTCTAATTGATCATTATAAATATCGTTGGTACAACTATGCTTTACCATCGTTACACAATCAAAAAATCTCAATTTATCTATTATAACTATATCGTCAATTAGTTTATATACTGGGAATAATTCATATGCAGTATCCTTATTGAACTTTTCTCTTAAATCTTTTTGATTTATTTTTATAATCTCAATATCTTCTCTTAAAAATAAACCTTTTTTAATCTCATGCACTTTACCTCTTGTCTTCATATCTGAAAGTCTCTGTTTAGATACCCCAAGATAATCAATCACCTCGCAAGTATCCATGATTCTTTCTTTTATCATTTTTATAAACTCATTTCTTTCCATAGTAAAACCCCCTTAAATTCTACTATAAATTATACTATATCTACGTACTTTGTCAACAGGTTTTAAAAAAGGCCCGGCCCGCCAGAACTGCCCTTTCATACACATCATATTAAGGGGTAACAAGACCTTCGAAAATAATAGTCTCTTATAGGGGGGCGTTT
The DNA here is from genome assembly GCF_000235605.1 of Desulfosporosinus orientis DSM 765. Lineage (GTDB taxonomy): Bacteria > Bacillota > Desulfitobacteriia > Desulfitobacteriales > Desulfitobacteriaceae > Desulfosporosinus > Desulfosporosinus orientis. Next base: position 683,131 of record NC_016584.1, on the reverse strand, counting down.
CCCTCAAATCCCATAAACAATTACGCAATATACCCTTATACCCCCATACGGTACCCCTATTTATGCATGAAAGTGCGACCCCCTGGGGTCGAAAAATTTTGCATTAATACGTCCGCGGAAACATAAAAAACTAAAAGAAAAAAGGGCAAAATGCCCCAAACCAAGACCTATCACTGAGATATAAACCATATAATATAAATTACACCATTGTCGTCATGGAGCCGTCACCTAAATATACATGGGAGTAACAATCGAACATGGTTCGGGGAAGTGTGCTAAGGGCTTCGCTTTTGCACTATATGCAATACTGGCACACTTTTGGCTTAATTTGCCGTTGTACGTAAGATCTTATAAAAATCTTCTGTGCCATTTTGAACACCAAATATCCTAAAACTCAGTGTATCCGCTGCCTTCTCTGTAGCTTCCATAGTGGGTCTTAACGCCTCTATATTAATGGGTTTGAGGAGTTCCTTTAGATCTGCTCGTAGAACCATTTCTGGACGTTCGTTCGCTGTGTTGCCATACCGCTTGATACAATACTTTGGTATTATTTCCATAAGAGAATTTACTCTTGCAATGTCCTCAATATTGACCTCTCCCAAAATATTATTTATCTCTGGCAATCCGATATAATCAGCAAATAAATTCACGGTTTCTATATAGATAAGGCATCGTTGAATTGAATTGTTAATCTCCTCAATCAAGTGAGTAATGCGATCCCCCTGATCCTTGATAATTGCCTCTGCCATGTATTTTTCACACCACTCAGCCATGGTACTTTTCGGTTCTTGGTGCAATCTGATATTTTCGTTTTCTGCCATCTGCATAACACTTAATAAATGAGTTAGTTCCAGAACTGCTATCTTAGTCCCTTGCTTACATAAACTAAAAGCGATACTTGCCCTATCTAAATAATCATGTAATTCGATAATATCGTTGTAATCTTTTAAGTCGTTATTTCTTTTTAATCCAGCTACCATTGCATCTACTTGGGTTTGATTAATAAGTCCATTGTCCAAATTACCATCCTTGAAGTAATTATCATATATTTGAACTTGATCCTTAATTGCCATAAGTCCAACTTCTTTACCTGTTAATTTCCCGTTTTTTACCAAGGAATTAAAAGCTTTGTGTCTCATTTCATCGCTCCCTCAATATGTTTTCCAAGGCATCCAAACGATCTTTTAACTCAACGTCCCCATAGGCCTTTAAAATATTACCGATGATTAATCCTTCTCTAGTTGCTTGCTCTGGAGTGACTACTCCCGCTCGAAATCTATTAAGGAGATCCGCCATCTGATTAAGAATATCCCTAGCTTGGAAATTATCTTGGAGCGGATTGACGTTGTCCAACTCCACGTACTCATTTTTCAGGGCTTCCATGTATTTCAGCTTAAAGTCCAGTAATTTTTCTGTTAGGACTTCTGTAAAATCTCTTTCATTGAGAGTCGTATTTATTTTATTCAAGGTTTCGCCCAATGCCTTAATCCTTGCTTCTTTTAACATAAAATATGTCTCATAGAGTTCCCTTAATTGTTCAGCTTTGTGTTCAATTATCTGCTCTATCAGTTCTTTTTCCCATAGTCCACAAATAGTACGAGATATGTTTAATTCCTTAGAAATAGCACGGTAACTTTTTCCCTTGCCTCTCAAAAGAACGAATGCTGCTCTCTGATCATTTGATTTCATCAATTTCCCCCTCCTTCTTATTTATTTAATCATGTAACTACGTTATTGACATTCAGAGAGGGCAGGGGTAGTGGTTGGAACGGTTAATGTTCCAGTGGTTTTATTTTTTCTCCTTTCTGTGATCTGGAGCGTTTAAGTAAATCCCTCGACACATTTCGTGCAATCTGCTTACAATACTTTCTCCAACGTCACTGTTTTTGTTAGTCGTAAGCTTATCGATCAAGGTATCCATACTGTAATTAGTCGTTACAATAATTGGCAAATTGTTTTCATACCTGGTATTCACGATGCTGAATAGCTTCTCTAATGACCATTCTGAGGCTCTTTCTTTCCCCAAGTCGTCAATGATCAGTAAATCAACCGTACTGTATGTCTCGAGTATTTCTAGTTCATTTTCTTGAGTCCATATTTCACTGTAGGTCTCCCGAATTTTGCCCAGTAGACTTATCAGTGTGCCAATAACAACGGTGACTTCCTTATTTATCAAGTCAATAGCTAGGGCCGCCGCTAAATGCGTCTTGCCGGACCCATAGGGTCCGCTTAAAATAAACCCTATTCCTTGATCTTTATATTTCCTGAAATTATCAGCGTATCGTTTTACCGCTTCAAAGGCTTTCAAATTGTGATTATCGACTTTGAAGTTTTCAAAGGTCCGAGTTTTGAAACGAGCCCCCATTCTTGACTGATCGAAAAGTCTTTTGGCCCTCTCCCTAAGTTCATCATGCTCCAACTTTTCAAGCCTGTCTGATTCCGTTTTAGCAACAGCAACATCCATTTTTTCCCAGTACCTAACTGATTTCTCGCAGCTGCATCTTTCCGGATCCGACTTCCACTTGAAAATGGTTTTGGTACATAAGGATCTAACACCTAAATAGATCAATTCTTTATTACAAAATTGGCAATTAATAGGTTCAGGTGCTTCAGATTTAACCAAGAATCCATATTGCTCAATCTCGATAGGTGTTAAAAACGCGGGGATCTCACTCATTTCTCTAGTAGTTAATTTTAGACTAGAAACCTTGGTCGAAGAATGCCTTATCATCTTCGCTGATGAGTTCCCAAGGCTTACGCTTTGAGTGAGAATTTGCCCCATTGGAATTGGGTTCTCCATTGTCATGATCCTCCTTTTCTTGATAATTTGCGTCTAGGTAATCGACAAAGCCGCTATTGAAAAATGTAGACCCGTTTTGAATATACTTCTTGTCCGTTCCCTCTTTGGCAAGTTTGTATCTTTCAATTGCCCTCGTCATTTCATCAAGGCCGATCCTTGCCAGCTTCTCCTTTTGTGTCTTGCTGACTGATCCCTTACCCTCCTTCTTCGGATATAGCTTCCAAAGTGATTCGAACAGTGCACTAATACTTTCTTTCCCATCTTCTCCTTCTCTACTTTCTTCATTAGTGGTTATCCGATGGTTATCTGCTGGTTGGCTGCTGGTTATCCGTTGGTTATCCTGCAGGTTACCAATCGCCCGAAGCCCTTCTGATTCCTTCTTTTCTTGCTGGTTATCCTGCTGGTTGTATTTTTCGTAATATTGTATTTTATATATAGTAAGCTTGGTGAACCTGCTGGTTGCTTTTATCATTCCTTCAGCTTGCAATTTTCTCATTAAGGTTCTGAGTTTTTGTTCACTTATCCCTAATCTTTTACTCCAGCTTAATCTACCAAATATAAATTCCCCATAATTAAGGGTGTATAAAATACCCTCGTAAGTGTCGGTTTTTGGTTCCTTGACATATCTAGCATTTGACAGCATTTCGAACCACGCCTTGAAGTGGTCTGAATCGCTGTATATCCAATGGTCCTTAATATCACGGTATATTTTCACGAAGCCTGAGGGGACCATGCTATCACCGCCGATTCAACAACGCTTTATCGTACTGTATGACTTTACGCATTTTAACCCACCGCGTAATTCATGTTCTGATGACGCTTCCCTAGCAGCTCAGTTCAACTGGCTGAGCTTTTTCTTACGCCCAGAACTTACGTAGTGTGTATCGGTATCTGGTTTCCTTCACTTACATCATTTATTCGGTCTCTTTATGTGCCCCATTTTTGCATCTTCTTTATCTTTTTTCACACTTTTCGCTTAAATTTTTGAATTTCTCCACCACTTTTCTGTACTTCTTCATAATACTTTAGCATGTACAAATCAACCTCTTGACGTGGGAATAGCCATTTTGAACCTAACTTAAGTGACGGAAACTTCTTGTCTGAAATCAAATGTTCCACTATGCTGTTCCAGCTCATATTCAGATATTTTTGCAATTGCTTCGAGTTCATAAAGAATACTTCATGGTCAATGGTTTTGATGTGCTCATCAATTCTTTGCAGAAACAACTCACGCATGGCTTTTTGATCAAGTTCCACCCTAATCATATTTTTTCATTCACCTCTCCTTACTTGTCTTTCAAATGCTCGTTTGCTGATTATGATGTTTACGTCTCATAAGTTTCATCCGCTTGCATTTTGGTTGTTTATGGTTTAAGCTTATCATAAATAGTCACGGCGTATTCCGTTATTATACCGTGACATTTCAGGGAGTGATAACTTGGAATTTGAAAAACCCCTTTTGAAAAAACTGAATAAACTTACACCTCCTCACCATGCTCTAACGCCTAAACAAAGAGAAGAAGCAGATATAAGTAGGTCAGCAGGCTCTGCAACAATGTGGATCTGTTATGAAGATTACGAAGTTAGAGAAGGTATTTTAAATGGTATCGGAAGGACTAAACGTTTTTACTTTCCCATGGCCGATCGCGGAATTCCCAATATTATCTATAAATTAAATCCTGACAATTATGATGATCTAATAGATTTCGCACGAAAGTATGGAGGTTTTGGTCATTGGAATTTATGCGAAAAACAAGAGAGAACGGGCGGAGATCCAATTAATTGGATAAAGGCCCACATTAATGGGATACGGATTACTTTTGATTTAATAGAGATCATTCAGTCAAATAACGAAGAAAAAGCTTATCAATATATCGATAAACTTAACGAAAATGAAACATATGGAGAAAACGAAAAAATTGTCACAAATAAATGGTACTCTGAAGGCTCTTCATTAGATTTAGCATCTTATATGGTTAGAGATATCATTAACAGAAACATCAAGGGAATTCAAAAAAAATTGTATCAAGGCAAAGAAAATACGTTTGTGTCTTTCCATAAGTTTAACGCATTAATTGAAGTGGTTTATTGGCAGCTCCTTGATGCCGCAGTAAGTGGAACATTCAAACGTTGTGAAGAGTGTAACGCCCCTGTAAATGGGAACGTCCGATTCTGTCGTCCCCAATACGCCGAAAAAGAAAGTCCATGTGCACTCAGGAGCAGACAAAGACGATCCAGAAGAAAACGTAAAGAAGAAAAAAATGAGGGGTAACTTACATGGCTTATATTCATAAACGAGGTAGCACCTGGAGTTATCAAGTAAATGGCGGTGTAGATCCTGCTACTGGGAAGCGAAATGCCATCACAAAAGGTGGATTCCGCACAAAAACCGAGGCAAAACATGCAGCAGAACAAATTGAGAAGGATTTATGAGAAGGCACCTACGTTGAGGAAACAAATATAACGTTTGGAGGTTTTGTTCAAGAATGGCTTGTTCACTATGAAAAACAAGCCAAAATAAGCAGCGTACGAGCACGAAGAATTGCAGCGAAGCATTTAGAAAACGAATGGTATTACACCCCTCTCAAATCAATTACAAGGACCATGTATCAATCACTAATTGATACATTAAGTGAAGAGGTTAGTCCTAACTATTTGGACAGCATCCACAGTACAGGAAGTATGATTTTTAAATACGCACTCTCAAAGACTTTAATCAAAACGAATCCTTTAGAACACTTCAGTATGCCTAAGAAAAAAGAAGTAGTCAGCGAAGAAGATGAAGAATCCGAGGTTTTTCTTGAAGGGGAAGAGTTAGAGGAGTTCTTAAACGTCACGATAGACTTTGGACTGCCTAACGACCTGCTTATCTTTACCACGCTAGCATATTCTGGATTACGTATTGGAGAATTAGTTGCTCTAAAATGGAATGACATTGATTTCGTCGAAAATACTCTTCGTGTTAATAAAACCTACTACAACCCAACAAATCATAAAAGTAAATTCGAATTACTCACACCTAAAACAAAAGGATCTAAACGTATCATTGATATGGATGAAACGGTTATAAAGATGTTTAACGAGCATAAACGACTTCAAAAACAGCTTATAATGAAAAACAGATTGTTCTATCATGATGAAAATTTTATTTTCACAGGAGCAGAAGGATATCCACTGCCTCTAAAACTCGTAATGACACGCTTACAACGCTTATTGAAAAAGATGAACATTAATATGTAAGCAGTCAAGTAAAACCAGCAACTTTTCGCCACAAACCATACAACATTTTATTTCTGGGTTATAGTCTTCCTATGTTGGAGTCTGTAGCTGTTGCCCGTCATATTTAAAATCTCGCAGTGGTGGATAAGACGGTCTAAAATCGCAGTTGTAATTGTTGCATCCCCTAAAAAGTCAACCCATTCATCGAATCCTTTGTTTGAGGTAATAATCAGTGATGTTTTCTCGGACATTGAGGACACGAAACCGAAGAATAGGTTGGCTTCTATTGTAGAAAGTGGCATGAAGCCAACTTCATCAATAATAACCAGTGCTGCCGAGTTGAGTATTTTTATTCGTCTCTTACTGGCGGTCGAGATTTGCGAGGTTTTTAGTGTAATTATGAGTTCATCCAAGGTCGTAAAAGCTACGGCATAACCTAGGTTTAAAGCCTGGACCGCTAAGGATAAAGCCAAATGCGTTTTTCCGATACCAGGGGGGCCCAGAAAACAAATGTTGAACGCTTGCTCAACCCAAGTCATATCGGACAATCTTAGCATCTGTTCCTTAGATACGCTGCGTTGGAATCCGAAGTCGAAGGTTTCCAGGGTTTTTTCGGCGGGTAGATTTGCTCTTCTTCTGCGAATTAGATTTTGCTTTTCGGTCCGAAGACGTTGTTGCTCTGAAAGGAAAACCTCAACGCTTTCGAGAGGCGTGAGATTATTCTTTTTAGCATATAGGTTTTCTAAATCAACAGGGACCAAATGCAGTCCCGATACTAATGCATTGACACGTTCAATCCGTTCATTCATGGTTGCCACCTGCCTTTGCATACACATCCAAAGAGCGTTTCTCTGTAGTTACATGGTACTTGTTGTTGCTAACCGGAATAGCATTCAGGACGATTACTTGTTTTGGTTTAGCACTGTGCTCTAAAAAATCCTTTACATACGTTATTCCGAAGAGTTTGCTCACCTCACAATATTTGATGGCATTTAGTACGTCATCAATTCCATATTTATCGCATAATGTTTGCAGCAACCGGAACTGATCACGGGCATAGCGTGCTTTTTCTGTTCGAATTGTCTGCAGAAAATCGGTTGCCTTGAATAATAACAGCTTATCAACAGTAGTTTGAGCTTTATCCATCGAGTCTGTAATATCTCTGGAATGACTGGTGCTCTTAATTAATTGACCTCTGCCGGTTGAGATGGGATGTTCACAGATAAATTCACCGAATACGGTCATAATCGTCAATTTTTCATTCTTCGCTTCAATGCTGACCTCTTTTTGGTTGTTGTATGTACCGAGAGGTAAAGAGTACCGATTGCTGTCGTAGACGATCGTGTTATCTTTCCGAACATTTCTGCAGATGGTTACATCACCATTTAATCGGATGTCCAGCAGAGGTCTTAGGTGTTCACGTTCATCTTCAAACACCTTGGCTGGTATCTTTTTGGTAGTGCCGTGAATTTTCGCATTACCGGTTCTATCCAACCATTTTAGGAACGAACTGTTGAGAACTTCCTCATCAGCAAAAAGTCTGTTTTCAAGGAAATTATACTTGATGAATTTAACCACATTCTCGATCTTACCTTTGCTTTCCGGATCAGCTGCGCGGCAGAGGTATACTTTTAAATTGCATTCTTGCCGGAACTTCTCAAACTCAAAGGTATGAATAATATCTCCATAGTTTTCTGAAACGCTGACGATACTATCCTGATCAAATACCATTTCTAGCGGCATCCCACCTATATATCTAAAGCACTGATGACAGCTTGAAACCAGATCGCTTGTTGTGAATGGCCGAGTTTGAAAGAATGCCCATTTGTAACGTGCATGAGCGAGTACAAAGGCTGCAAAGCGAATCTTTACACGCTGCCCATCAATGGATTGCATCCACTTTTCACCAAAGTCCACCTGTAACTGCTGCCCCATTGGGAGCTCTTCTACAGCCTCATAATCTCTGGGATGATTGGATTTTTTAAGATTATATTCCTCTCGTAACCCTTTGACATAACGGCTGACCGTTCGTTCCTTGATATCCTCTTTGTAATGCTCCTTGAGCCAATCGCATACTTGTGCGGCTGTCATTGTTGGGTATTGTTTCAACCAGCTGATGATAATTTCCTCATATTTTGAAAGTAGCAGTTCTCGGTTAATGCTATACAGCTGTTTGGCGAATTCATCCGCTGTCATGTTCCAATATCTTGTTACGGTTTCCCGATTTATGTTCAGCTGCTTGGCAGCCCGAGATCGAGTGAATCCAATCTCTTTAAGTTGCTGTATCTGTTTATACATCTTAAATCCTTTCATTCTAACAGCTCCTGACCTCTTTGCTAGCCCCTATTCTAACAAAGTCAGATAGCTGTATTTGATTTAAGTTGTATGGTTATTGGCAAAATGTTGTATGGTTTGTGGCAGAAACTTGTATGCTTTCATTGGCGTAAATGTGTATGGTTTAGTTTACCATTCACATAATAAACACATTACACTTCATAGCTTTAGGCACACGCATATATCACTCTTAATAGAGGCTGGTGTAGATATCAAAGCCATTCAACAACGTGTTGGACATACCGATATTAATACAACCATGAACATTTACGCCCACATGACTAAAAACATGAAAGAAAAGGCCTCTCAAGCGTTCAGCGAACGAATGAAAGGCCTTTCCGAAAAACTTATTTTGTAGTTCAAAATAATAAAGTAAATTTCGATGTCAACAAAATGTCAACAATTCAACAGTTTCTCACTCTAAAACCCTTATACAACAGGGGTTTTTTTCTTTTCTTACATCATGCCGCCCATTCCGCCCATGCCACCCATTCCGGGGGGCATACCGCCAGGAGCAGCATCTTTTACCGGTATGTCAGAGACCAGGCATTCTGTGGTCAGAAGCATAGCAGCAATAGAGCCTGCATTTTGGAGAGCTGAACGGGTCACTTTAGCTGGGTCAACAATCCCAGCAGCGATCATATCTTCATAAGCTTCGGTTACTGCGTTGAAGCCAATTCCTCTGGAACCAGATTCGCGAACTTTACCGACAACTACAGAACCTTCATGACCAGCATTGTTAGCAATTTGACGAAGGGGCTCTTCGAGAGCACGACGGACAATGTTCACACCGGTTGCTTCGTCCCCTGTCAATTGGAGGGTATCTAAAGCCTGAATAGCATCAATCAGAGTTGTACCTCCACCGGAAACGATACCTTCTTCAACAGCGGCACGAGTTGCAGCTAAAGCATCTTCAATGCGCAGTTTTTTCTCTTTCATTTCCGTTTCAGTAGCAGCACCAACTTGAATTACTGCTACACCGCCTGCTAATTTTGCTAGGCGCTCTTGGAGTTTTTCACGGTCAAAGTCAGAAGTGGTTTCTTCAATTTGACGTTTAATAGCTTCAACACGTTTTTTGATGTCCTCGGTATTGCCGGATCCTTCAACAATCGTGGTTTCTTCTTTAGTCACACGAACCTGACGAGTACGTCCGAGCATTTCAACAGTGGTGTTTTCCAGCTTTAAGCCGAGATCTTCGGTAATAACTGTACCACCGGTAAGGATAGCGATATCTTCCAACATAGCCTTGCGACGATCTCCAAAGCCTGGTGCTTTAACACCAACACAAACGAAAGTACCTTTCAGTTTGTTGACAATGAGGGTTGCTAAAGCTTCTCCATCGATATCTTCGGCAATAATCAGCAGTTGTCTACCTGCTTGTACTACTTTTTCCAATACTGGAAGAACATCTTGAATGGAGCTGATTTTCTTATCAGTGATAAGGATATAAGGATCATTCAGTACAGCTTCCATTTTTTCTGTATCTGTAATCATATAAGCGGAGATATAACCACGATCAAATTGCATTCCTTCAACGACTTGAAGCTCTGTTGTCATTCCTTTAGCTTCTTCAACGGTGATGACACCGTCTTTGCCGACTTTCTCCATAGCTTGGGCAATCAAATCACCAATGGTCTTGTCACTGGCGGAAATCGAAGCAACTTGAGCGATTGCTTCACTAGTTTCAACGAGCTTAGCATTAGCTTTGATATCTGCAACAACAACATCAACAGCTTGCTCAATACCACGTTTAATTCCCATGGGGTTAGCCCCTGCAGCAACGTTTTTAAGACCTTCACGAATAATAGCTTGAGCTAAAACAGTAGCAGTTGTGGTTCCATCCCCAGCAACATCATTAGTTTTGGTAGCAACTTCTTTAACCAGTTGAGCACCCATATTTTCAAAAGGGTCTTCTAATTCAATGTCACGAGCAATGGTAACACCATCATTGGTGATCAAAGGAGATCCAAATTTCTTATCCAGTACTACATTACGTCCTTTAGGTCCTAACGTTACGCGAACTGCTTCAGCCAGTGCATTGACTCCTCGTTCTAAAGCATGGCGCGCATCTTGATTAAAAATAATTTGCTTAGCCAACTATATTCACTCCTTAAATTCCTTAAAATACTTTATACTAATTAATTAAGTAATCCCTTATTTGACTAGCCCAGAATGGCTAAAATGTCCATTTCTTTGAGAATTAAGTATTCTTCTCCGTCAAATTTAACTTCAGTACCGGCATATTTGGAATAAATTACGCGGTCGCCAACTTTTACTTCTAGAGCAATTCTTTCGCCTTTTTCCACTTTTCCAGGACCAACTGCTACTACTTCACCTTCTTGGGGTTTTTCTTTGGCAGTATCCGGCATAAAAATACCGCTCTTAGTTTTTTCTTCCATCGGGAGTGCTTTGATGATTACCCGATCTGCGAGAGGTTTAATGTTCATGAAGAAAAGTCCCTCCTAATTTTTGTTAGTTTTTTATTAATATTGTTAGCACTCGACACTACTGAGTGCTAACAATATATCTATAATAATATGCAAGGGGGTGCGGGAAAGCAACCCCCTTAATAGGCTAAAAACAGATATTTAAGTCACATTTACTATCAGTATCGCTATATTACTCATGATTTCTTGAACTTGTATTTATAATACCTGTACCCCTCTCCCCAAGCGCATTTCCACAAATCTAACCATTATAATTGCCATATTTTTAGTCTTCTATGCATGCATCATTATTATTCTATCATTAATTTTAATTGCCGCTCTGCAACTTGCTCACAAATACTACCCAACACCTCCTGAACTTTGACATTATTAAGATTAAGCAGATATATTTTTGTTTTTCCAATCTTCAGATTGGTGTCCCGATGCTCTTTTTCAGTGACAATATCTTCTCGCAAAGCATATCGAATAAACTCTTTAACTTGTGATATCGACCTTCCTAAGCATTCTGTTAAGGCTGCTCTAGCTTTTGTTGATGCTACATAGGCCATTCGTATTTGCAGTGTTCCCAAGGTCTTAATTCCTTGTTCCAGGTCTTGCTCCGGACAATACTCCTGCTCAATTTTTTCATAGAGTATCCATTGTAATAGATCCTCTTCTTCACAATAAGAGTGCAGTGTGTGATGAACACTTCCTGCTACCCCAATAACCTTGACCTCTTTTCCCCAAGCGCGGATTTTCCTTAATAATGAAAGAAAGTCTCCATCTCCTGTAAGCAGCAAAAACATATCGAAGGTGGAGGCTCTCGTCAGCAAGATTTCTTGAGCTTCAAGCATGAGTTCAAGATCTGCCGCATTTCGTCGAAGTTCAGTGCTTGCAAAATTGTTTTTTCCAAAAACATGACGGGTAAAGACATTTGTTTTCTCGAAGGATGTTTGAGTACGTCTGAACTCTTCTCGATCAAAGTTTGCGTATAAATAAATAGCTAATAAATACATATTATTTTGTTCTGCATATGCTCGCAAATACCTAACTAACTGGTCTGGTGATAATTCATACCCTCTCTCAAATAAACTAGTCCAAATATTTTCGTAGTCGACAAATGCTATGGCTTTCAAATTGCTCACCTCACAAGCCACTATTACTATACTTTACGTCATAGTATGGACAGACGTGACAAGCTTACCTGAAAAGTCATTATACTAACAAAATCTTTATATCCCACATTGAATTACAGGATAAACCTCGAAAGCATAGGAGAATACCCTCTAACTTGGAATAGGGAGGAATAACAACATGAATACCTCTAATAAAAAAGGATTAGGATTTGTCTTTGGTATTTTTTCCGCAATATTTTGGGGAACGAATGGCACCTTTTGCACTCTGTTGAGCAACCTTGGTATAAATGCCTTAAGTATAGCTATTTTAGCTCCGACTTTTAATTTAATCTTCTTTTCGATTCTTTTAACGTTTTCCAACAAATCCGGATTTAAAATACCCTGGAAATATTTCCGCTTTATTGTTAGTGGCCGGACTGGCTTCAGCAATTACTAATATATCCTTCGTAAAAGCTGTAAGTTATTTTCCCGTGGGAATTGTTTCAACCCTTATATTCTGCAATGTTTTTGTGATCATGATCATTTCAAGAATCGTGTTTAAAAGTCCCATTACTTTGCGAAAGGTTGGGGCTGCTATCTTTGCTATCCTCGGAGTTTGTCTGGTATTGGATGTCTTTCGTCAGGGATTTCACCATAACTTTATCGGTTTATATGGGTATTTCTTACAATTCTCACCTGGTCATATTTAATGGTTATGGAAAAATATATGTTGGATCGCGGAGTCGATGGAAATGCAATATTAATATCGAACCCAGCTATATGCAAATCATGTATTCTCTGGATCCTGTAGTAGCAAGCCTTTTAGGTTTTGTTGTCTTTCGACAATCCCTGAACGCCAGTAATATTGCGGGTATATGCCTTATTATCGGGGTTGTTATTTACGTTCGAATTACGGAAAACTTCAAAGATCCCAATGCAGCCCATAGCATATAAATTCCCATATCGCCGCCGACAGAGGATGCTAAGGGAGAGTATACAAAAAGATTGGCACCACAATGCCAATCTTTTTGTATATCTATTTTTTTCAGGCTGCATAAACTTAGGTCTCTTTAAGCGCTGAGGCACATTCACTGGCTTCCCCTTTAAGAATTTGAATTCCATGGGGAATTGCCGGTGCGATGGCAGCAAAGCATTCACGTACCGCTTTAGGACTCCCAGGCATATTAATAATAAGTGTTCGCTTTCTAAGGACAGCAACAGCCCTGCTCAGCATAGCCTTAGGCGTTACTTTAAGACTTTCCATCCGCATCACTTCTGCGATGCCCGGAACCAAGCGGTCTGCCACTGCTAATGTTGCCTCAGGAGTCACATCCCGAATCGAAAACCCAGTCCCCCCTGTCGTCAAAATTACATCCAAACACCGTTCATCAGCCCAAAGCCGCATGGTCTTCTCAAGAACAGCTTGCTCGTCAGGAAGTACAACATACTCCACTACTTCACCTTCGATATCTTGAACAAGTTTGGTGAGTACCTGCCCGGAAAGGTCTTCTCGTTCTCCCCTGGATCCTTTGTCACTTGCTGTAATAATCCCTACGCGAAGCATTAACTCATCACCTCAATGCTGTCGCCAACTTTCACGACTCCACCTTCCAGCAGGCGAATAAAAATCCCCTCTTTAGGCATTACGCAATCCCCAGCTTGATAGTAAATTGCACATCTGGTATGGCATTCTTTTCCGATCTGTGTCACTTCTCCTATACTTGTAGCTCCGATTTTCAGTTTTGTTCCAACAGGCAGCGTATGCAATTCCAACCCTTCCGTCGTCAAGTTCTCCGCAAAATCTCCCGGACCTACTTTGAGACCTTTCTCCTGCATCGTCTTTATGCTTTCCATGGCCAGCAAACTCACCATACGATGCCAATCCCCGCCGTGAGCATCGCCTTCCAGCCCAAAGTTGACTTTTAGGATTCCTTCACCCACATTCTTTTTTCTCATCCCTTTACGTTCACTTGTACAAACTGCTACAATTTTCCCCAACTTATATCCGCTCCTTATTCTACAACGCTTTAAACTAGAGTGATATTCAGCCCCTTATAAAATGGCCGCTTTTTCCCCCTCGCTTTTCCGCCAGATAAATCTCTTGTATCGTCATAGTCTTGTCAATTGCCTTGCACATATCGTAAATAGTCAACGCTGCAATACTCACCGCCGTCAGAGCCTCCATTTCTACGCCTGTTTTCCCCGAGACTTTCACACGGGCTTCTATACTGATTCCATCTGGCTCCTCAAAATCGAAGCTCAGTTTAGCACCGGTAATTGCCAACGGGTGACACATGGGGATTAATTGGGATGTCTGTTTTGCCCCCATTATACCCGCCACTTGGGCTACGGCCAAAACATCCCCTTTAGCTATTTGACCCATGCGAATTCTCTCCAAAGTCTCCTGTTTCATTATAATTTTCCCTCGTGCTACGGCTTCCCTATCTGTTTCCTCCTTAGCACTGACATCCACCATCCGAGCACGCCCTGTTTCATCAAAATGCGTTAAGTCCACGATTTAACCTCCAATCTGTGACATCGTACGAACATCTTGCCAGGACTCTTGATTCATATGATGCTCTGCGGGTTTATGCCAAACTGCTGCTGCAAAAAGCTTTAAAATCTCTTCGTCTGACTTGCCGGATCGTAAAACATCGCGAAAATCGATTTCGTGCTTACTGTGCAAACATGGTCTCAACTTTCCGTCTGATGTTAAACGCACACGATTACAAGTATTACAGAAATGACGACTGAGTGCACTAATAAAACCTATACTCCCTTTATAACCCCCCGGTCGAAAATATTCCGCCGGGCCCCCTCCAGGTATCTCTCTGGTCGGAATAGTTTCTTTAAGGTCCAAGATTTCTTTCATCTCCTCGATTGAGACAAAATCAGAACGATGCTCTGAACTGACACCAATGGGCATAAGTTCAATAAATCGAACGTGAAGAGGATACTGTTGTGCTAATTTCAAAAAACTAGGCAATTCGTCGGTATTAAATCCACGCACAACCACTACATTAACTTTGACAGGATTAAGACCGGCCTCTAAGGAGCGAAAAATTCCTTGAATCACTTTTGAGACATCTCCGCCCCGGGTATTTTCAAAGAAACGGGTTTGGTCCATGGTATCCAAACTGACATTAATACGATGTACACCAGCCGCTTTTAAATCAAAAGCCATTTCCGGTAATAACAAGCCATTGGTTGTCAGCATGAGATCTTCTACCCCAGGAAGTTGAGCCGCTTCTTGCAGAAACTCTAAGATTCCTTTGCGAACTAAGGGCTCGCCACCGGTGATTCGAAACCGGCGAAATCCTAGTTGCGTACTTATGTTCATTAATCTTAGAATTTCTTCAAATGAAAGAATAGCGTCGTGAGGTATCCATTGTATCCCTTCGGAGGGCATACAATACTTGCAGCGCAGGTTACAACGGTCTGTGACAGATATTCTAAGGTATTCAATTCGACGAAGAAATTGATCTTGCATTAGGATTCCTCTTTCTTTAAATTCTAGAACTAGGCTTGTGCGTCAAAAAAATACAAAAAACCCGCGGTCTGTAAAGAGCCGGGGTTTAAACCACCGTCAAACAGACTCCTTTCCAGCAGGAGATATTATAGTTTCCCATAATACCCGAGTGTCGTAGACACTTGTCTGGTTGCCATGGCATCTGCTTTAGGCTATCCAGCTTCGGAGCAATTCAAATTATGACATTAATTTATTTCATTATATGACATTAATTTATTTCATTATATAATAATTCGTTAAAAGCACCTGAATTCCTTTGGATTATAATAACATTTTGTCTTTTTATGAAAAAAAGATACAGGTTTTTTCTAAAATATTGTACACTATTAAAGAGCTAATGTTCAAGGAGGTAACCATGCAAAACGAAACCATTAGCCATACCATTCTTAAAGCCAATGGAGAATCACTAGAATGGATGGAAGATACTGTTGTTCGAGAAGTTCCGTTAACCATCCATTTCAATAGCGAAGAAATCGCCACCCTGTTGTGCTCACCTTCCCAAACCAAGGAACTCGCTCTTGGCTTTTTATTCAATGAAGGATTTATTCGAGTACCCGAAGATGTCTATGACTATCGCCATGATCCTGTAGACCACATGGTTTGGGTCGAGGGCAAGCCCTGTGTTTTGCAAAAAGAACTCATGAGCAAACGATTCGTATCTGCCTGTTGCGGGAAAAGCAGAGCTTCCTTCTGTTTTGCCAATGACGCTATGATGGTCAAGCCCCTTACATCAACAAGTACTATCTCACTTCAGGAAGCCTATTATTATGCGAAGTATTTACAATCTCATCTTCCCCTCTTTAAGGCAACCGGCGGAATCCACAGCGGAGGCGTCGGCTGGAAAGGCCAAGTACTTATGACAAGTTTCGACATTGGCAGGCACAATGTTTTCGATAAACTAAGCGGTGAGGCCTTTGAACGCACTTTAAATCTTGAAAACCACGTGATTTTCTTTAGCGGACGTGTTTCCTCCGAGATCCTGCTCAAGGTTGCTAAAATGAACGTAACGATCCTCATAGCCCGCGGCGCTCCGACAGATATGGCTCTTTCGCAAGCAGCTGCTCTTAACATCACAGTCATTGGGTTTGCCAGAGAACAGCGTTTAAATATTTATACCTGTCCGGAACGCGTTATCCCATAACTCTATTCTGTGTCCTAGCAGTCAAGGCGTTTATTGACGTCAGCCCACTCTTTTGGGGTATTCACGTTGCAGAAAACATTTTTAATATCTGAAAATCCAGTTAGTTCTGCTTCAGTTACAAACTTTACTGTACAGGACGAATAAATATCCATAATCTTGAGGAATCCTGCCTCGAGATTATTTTTTATGGCAGAGAGACAACGGCGATGATAGAAAGCATGCAATGGATGGACCCCGGATTCCAGCTTCGGAACAACAATATCATAGTAAGGAATCCAAGCTGCTAAATAACGAATAAGTTTTTGATTCAAAAAGGGCATATCACAGGCAACAAAAAATACTTCATCATACCTGGCCGCTTTTAGGCCTTGAAAAAGTCCTTCAAGGGGCCCTCGATTTTGAGTTTCATCTTTAATGACAGGCAGATCAAAGGCCGCAAAGAGTTCAGGTTTGTTGCTGCTGATGAGTACCTCAGAAAATACTGCTTCTAGCACTCCAATGCTTCGTTCTGCCAGAGATTTTCCCTCAAACTCTAAGAAGGCCTTATCTCTTTTCATCCTGGAACTTTTGCCGCCGGCCAGTAGAATTCCAGTTGCGTTCAATTTCGGAGAAGGTTTTCCGGTTTCGAATTGATGATGATTAATTTTTAAAGACCTCCTCATATTCTTCACGGGAAAAACGTGTTAAGATCTTATCCCCTGCAACCGTGATAGGAACTCCTATAGAATTTGTAATACTTCTTAGTTCCATTAAGTTCTTGGGAAACATTATATTTTTCTCTGTAAATAAAATCCCCTTATCCGTAAGGAACCGCCTAGCGCGGGCACAGTACGGACAAAGGGGTAAAGTATACATTGTTACTTCTAGGCTCACAAACTTCAACTCCCTAAATTTTCAAGCTAATCATATTCAATGTATCATATTGTTTTTAAAATTAAAAGGGGACCCCGAAGGGTCCCTCTTAGAATTTAGCTGATCTTTTCAATCTTTACGCCACAATATTTATATTCATAAGTTTTGGTGACTTTATCGTAGGCTCCGTTGGTCAGTACGTTGGTTGGAGAATCAAAGTAGTGAAGAGTCATAAAGACCATACCAACCGGTACCCGCTCTGTGATCTTAACTTTAGTTTTCAGCTCACCCCGGCGAGAGGCTACTTTAACGACTTCACCGTCTTCAAGAGCTAAGCGTTTAGCATCTGTCGGATTGACCTCAGCCAGTTCATGGGGAGAATGAACTCCCAGGGATGCCGAGTGTTGTGTGAAGACATTATAGTGAGAAAGCTTACGTCCAGTATTGAGTACGAAAGGATACTCTTCGTCCGGCAACTCATTGGGCAGTTGGTTTTCAATGGCGACAAAGAGCCCTTTGCCTCGGTTAAACTTACCTTCATGGAGGAACTTGGTACCCGGATGTTCCGCATGGGGTACAGGCCATTGCAAACCTTGAGTGCCCAACCGTTCGTGGGTAATGCCCGCAAACTGAGGCGTCAACTTGGCTATTTCCTCCATGACTTCCGCCGAAGATTTATACTCAAAAGGATAACCCATGCGAGTCGCTAATTCACAAATAATGTCACCATCAATTCTGGCATTGCCAAGGGGCTTAATGGCTTGATTAACCATCTGCACCCGGCGCTCAGTATTTGTAAAGGTTCCTGTTTTTTCCGCAAAGCTGGCTCCAGGCAGGACAACATCAGCCAGTTTTGCAGTCTCTGACATAAAGATTTCTTGAACAACAAGGAAATCAAGGGCTTCAAGTCCTTTACGCACGTGGTTAGCATCCGCATCGGTAATGACTGGATCCTCACCTAAGACATACAAAGCACGCAGATCTTTGCTTACGGCAGCCCCAAACATATCCGGAATCATAAATCCAGGATTGGGGTCTAACGGTACTCCCCAGGCAGCTTCGAACTTAGCTCGTACCTCAGGGCTTGCCACCTGTTGGTAACCAGGATAAACATTAGGCAACGCTCCCATATCGCAGGCACCCTGCACGTTATTTTGTCCCCGCATTGGGTTAACCCCTGAGCTTTCTTTACCGAGATTTCCTGTCATCATAGCCAGGTTTGCCAAGCTCATGACGTTGTCCGTACCGCAAGTATGCTCAGTAATTCCTAAGGTATAGAAAACGGAAGCGCGTTCAGCTGTAGCATAGATTCTGGCAGCTTCTTCCATCTGTTCTACGGGAACTCCCGTAATTTTACTAACGACTTCAGGGGTATACTGTTGAACGGCCTCCCGGACTTTTTCAAAACCTTCTGTCCGTTCCTCAATGAATTCTTTGTTTTCCCATCCATTGGCAAGAATAATATGCATAATCCCGTTAATCAAAGCAATATCCGTCCCTGGATTCAGCCGCAGCCAGACATCGGCATCCTCAGCAAGGTTGATGCGGCGAGGATCGGCGACAATCAACTTAGCACCTTTAGCCAAGGCTTGCTTCATTTTTGTCCCAATCACCGGATGGGCTTCTGTGGGATTTGAACCAATCACAAACATAACTTTGGAGTTTGGAATTTCATTAATGGAATTGGTCATCGCTCCGGATCCAAATGAGGTGGCCAGACCGGCCACAGTGGGAGCGTGTCAAGTCCTTGCGCAGTGATCGACATTGTTTGTGCCGATAACCGCGCGCATGAATTTTTGCATCAGATAATTTTCTTCGTTTGTACAGTGGGCAGAACTTAGTGCAGCGATGGAATTTGGACCGTAATTTTTCTTGATTTCCCCTAATTTTGTGGCAACCAAATCCAGAGCCTCATCCCAATCTGCAGGAACAAGTTCGCCATTTTTCCTGATCAGAGGGGTTGTTATGCGATTGTCACTATAAATCATATCCATGCCGAAGCGGCCTTTGACGCACAACGCTTTGCCATTAACCGGGGCATCGGGATTTGAAGTTACGCCAATGACCTTATCGTCTTTGACATTTAAGTCAAAATTACAACCGACTCCACAGAAAGGACAGGTTGTTTGGACTTTCGTCACTTCCCAGGGACGTCCTTTACCGGCCATTTGCTTTTCTGTCAGTGCTCCAACCGGACAGACTGAAACACAAGATCCACAAAAATCACAATCGGACTCCTTATAAGGTAAATTAAAAGCAGGTCCTACTTGAGTATCAAATCCACGGAAGGAAAAGTCTAAAATGCTCTTTCCTTGAATCTCTGAACAAGCTTTAATACATTTTCCGCAGAGAATACACTTATTGGGGTCACGGAGAATAAATGGGTTACTGTCATCGATAGGAAGACACCGGTTTTCCCCTTGATAAACTTCACCAGTTACGCCATATTCATAGGCATACTCTGCCAAAGAACAATCTCCCATTTTTTGACAAGTCATGCAGTCCAAGGGATGATTGGCTACTAAAAGCTCCAGGATTGTTTTGCGGGCATTTCGAACCTTTTCATTTTGAGTTTCCACTTTCATACCTTGGGCAACTTGGGTAACACAAGACGGAGGAAGATTGCGCATTCCTTCAATTTGAACCACACATAAACGACATGCTCCTGCCGGAGTCAGCTCCGGTGCATGACACAAAGTTGGAATAGGAATATTATTCATACGACAGGCATCGAGTACAGTTGTACCCTTAGGTACACTGACTTCACGTCCGTCAATTGTCAATGTAAGCCACTCCAAAATGTTCACTCCTCTCAGTTTGTCCATTCATAGAAAACTTGTCTTATTGCACTTATGCTCTGCTAATTGCACCAAATTTACATTTTTCCATACAGGTTCCGCACTTGATACACTTTTCTTCATCGATAACATAAGGAGTATTTGTCTTCTTATCCCCTGAAATACAATTAACAGGACAGTTTTTAGCACAAAGGCTGCACATTTTGCACTTCTCAGTATCAATGGTGTAGCTTAACAAAGCTGTACAATTGTGCGCAGGACATTTGTGGTCATGAATGTGTGCCTCATACTCATGCCTAAAATACTTCAGAGTGGCCAGAATCGGACTTGGCGCAAACTGACCTAAACCGCAGAGGGAGGTCTCTTTGATGGTATTAGCCAGATTCTCTAAGGTATCAAGATCTTCCTCTTTACCTTCTCCCTTGGTAATCCTGTCAAGGATCTCGTACATCCGGGTGGTTCCCTCTCGACAGGGTGTACATTTCCCGCAAGATTCTTTCTTGGAGAAGTTCAGGAAATAACGGGCAATATCCACCATACAAGTAGTTTCATCCATGATAACCAGTCCGCCGGAACCAACCATTGCCCCAGCTTGAGTCAAAGTGTCATAATCCACTGCAAGATCGAGCATGTCCTCTGGCAAGCATCCTCCGGAAGGGCCACCAATTTGAACTGCTTTGAACTTCTTGCCGCCTTGGATTCCGCCACCAATGTCAAAGATGATCTCTCTAAGGGTTGTCCCCATGGGAACTTCAACCAGTCCTGTATTATTTACTTTACCGGTTAAAGCAAAGATCTTAGTTCCTTTACTTTTTTCTGTTCCAAATTGAGCGTACCACTCTGCACCGTTGCGTAAAATATGTGGGATATTTGACCAAGTCTCAACGTTATTGATATTGGTCGGTTTTCCCCATAAACCGCTGACTGCCGGGAAAGGCGGACGAACTCTGGGCATCCCCCGTTTACCCTCAATGGATGCCATCAAGGCTGTTTCTTCTCCGCAAACAAACGCTCCCGCTCCGGCAAAGACATTCAGACGGAAATTGAAACCTGTGCCAAGAATATTTTCTCCCAAATAGCCAGCTTCTTCTGCCTGCTTAATGGCAATTCCCAAATGCTTAATAGCCAGAGGATACTCGGCGCGACAGTACACATAGCCTTCATCTGCCCCGATGGCATAAGCCCCGATTAACATACCCTCAATAACGGAATGTGGGTCTCCCTCCAAGACGCTGCGGTCCATGAATGCACCCGGGTCTCCTTCGTCTGCGTTACAAATAATATACTTTTTATCACTGGGAGTTTGGCGGCAGAAGCCCCACTTAACACCTGTGGGGAATCCGGCTCCTCCGCGGCCGCGCAGTCCGGATTTCTTGACCTCTTCCATAACCTCCTCAGGCGACATTTCTTTAAGTGCTTTTTCAATCGCCTTATAACCTTCACGAGCAGTATAATCATCAATCTTTTGAGGATCGATAACCCCGCAATTATGCAGGACAATGCGATGCTGCTTTGCAAAAAATTTAACATCTGACATAGAATCAATGGGTTTTTGGGTTTCCTGATCAACAGGAAGCAGACGTTCCACTCGCTCCCCTTTGATAAGCTCTGAAGTTACAATTTCAGCAACATCTTCTTTAGTGACTCGGGTATATAAAATATGCTGGGGTTCAATAACAAGCGTAGGCCCTTTTTCGCAGAATCCCTGACATCCGGTGCCGACAATCTTTATGGTATCTGCGAGACCTTGTTTCTTGATTTCTTCATTCAAGACATCAATGATGGGAAGTGCTCCTGAGGAGGCACATCCCGTACCTGCACAAACTAGAATACGTTGGTTCTCAGCCATCCCTTTATCCCCCTACTCGTATTTAGCCAATATCCCGGGAATACTCTCCGGTACTAACCGTCCATGAACCTCATTATTGATGGATATAACCGGTGCCAACCCACATGCTCCTATACAGGCTACAACTTCCAAGGTAAAGCGTCCGTCTTCTGTAGTAGCTCCGTCTTTGATTTTCAACTCTTTTTCAAGAGCTTCAACGATCTTGGCACCTCCACGAACGTGACAAGCCGTCCCCAAACAGATATTGATTAAGTTACGTCCCATAGGTGTCAAGCGAAACTGAGCATAAAACGTTACCACACCATAAATTCTCGCCAACGGAATACGAATGGCTTTACTGATCAGTTTAAGGACATGGGCAGGCAAGTACCCATAAATTTCTTGAGCTCCTTGTAAAATTGGGATCAAAGGCCCGTTCTGATTTTTATACTTCTCGATAACTTCTTGCAATTGAACTTCTTTAGGATCCACTAACTCTTCACACGCAGTGCACAAAAAAAATCCCCCCTATTGAATTCCTATCCTTTTCTGCTAAAAACGTAAACCATTTTTTCTGTGATCAATTTAGTCATTTTTGCGTCGTGCTCATCAACCGGCACTTGTCCAATGATTTGGGATTCGAAACTAAGAGCAACCTTTGGGACTGAATTTTTCAACCGCTCAAAAAAGCGATCATAATAGCCTCCTCCATACCCTAAACGATTTCCCTGCAAATCAAAACCGGCCCCAGGTACAACAACCAAATCAATCTCTAAAGGATTTACCTCTACATTTGTTAACTTGGGTTCACGAATTCCCCAAGCCCCAAGCTCAAGATCTAATGCTAGATTACTAACTTCAAGAGGAAGAATAACACCCTTAGGTGCACAACGAGGTAATATCAATCGTTTCTTACTCGCCAGCACAGCCTCTGCTGTGGCCGTGGTTTCTACTTCATCCCGGAAGTTAAGAAATAACATCACGGTCTGAGCCTTTTGAAAGTCAAGTGAGTCCCACAATCTTTGCTGAATAATTAAACTTTTGCTCTTTCTTTCTTGTTCTCCCAAAGCGGCTCTCTGATTTAAACACGATTTACGAACTTCGGCTTTCAATTTTTTATTAACCTCATTCATGAGAAAGCTCCCTTTCGTTAAAATTTCGTGCATTTTAAATTATTCGATAAATAAAGTCAAAATCCTTCCAATATTAATTAAATATTTTGTTAATACCCTTCATATCCGGTATTTATAACCTTAAATTTATTCTAAATATAGATTCATTCGGTATGTTAACACACAAAGTTATCCACTTATTAAATCTCTGTACTAAGCCTTGTTTCCGGGTTATCCACATTATCCACAAGGATTGTGGATAATGCTATCCCAACTAATCACAATGTGTGGAAAACTCAAAAACCGCTCCAATAACTTATCTACAGACTTATCCACATTGTCCACAGGTCTACCTTATCCACAGAACATATGCTTCCCTTATAAGAACCCTTTTTGTCAACGTTTGCTATCAATCATTAAGCCCCTTAAGCATTAAGGAGTGCAACAACAGCGCCCCCTTTGCTGAAGTTACACTCCTTAATCGATTCTATCTAATTCTACTTATCTTTTTACCTTAAACTCAGTCCAGGAACAGCATTAAGAGTCCAAGGCGCGTAATCCTCTCTCAAATAATGATAGTAACCGGCTGTTGCTATCATCGCCCCATTGTCCGTGCAATAGATAGGGGATGGGTAGACTAATCGGATTCCGCGTTCTGATAAGGTCTGATTTAAAGTTTCACGGAGTAAAGCATTAGCAGCCACTCCGCCGGCAAGAAGTAATGTTTTAACCTTAGTCAACCGGATGCCCATTAAAGCCTTGCGAACTAAGACATCAATTACAGCTTGCTGAAAAGAAGCAGCAACATCGGGAACACTCAGTTCCTCCCCTCGCATCTTTGCTGTGTTCAGGGTATTCAATACTGCAGATTTCATACCGCTGAAACTAAAATCTAAACTATCCGGCTCTAACATAGCCCGTGGGAATTGAAAAGAGTGAGGATCCCCCTTTAATGCGATTCTTTGAATCTGAGGGCCGCCCGGGTAACCTAATCCCAATGTTCTGGCTACTTTATCCAAAGCCTCTCCGGCTGCATCATCCCGGGTAAGACCCAATACTTTGTATTGCCCATGGTCTTCAAGTAAAATTAAATGAGTATGTCCTCCTGAAACCAACAAGGCCAGAAGGGGAAATTCTAAATCATGGTGTTCCAAAAAATTGGCATAAATGTGAGCCTCCAAGTGATTTATCCCAATCAAAGGTATACCGGCTGCATAGGCCATGGCTTTTGCACCGGAGACTCCAACCAATAAGGAACCGACAAGCCCAGGACCATAGGTTACGGCAATAGCAGACAAATCACTAAAACTCATTTGGGCCTCATCTAAAGCTTGTTGAACTACAGGCTGAAAATGCAAACTGTGTTCTCGTGAGGCGATTTCGGGCACAACCCCGCCATATTTTTGATGAGTTATTATTTGTGAGGAAATAACATGACTTCTTAAATCCCTTCCATTAATCAGAACAGCCGCTGAAGTCTCATCACAGCTCGTTTCTATACCTAAAATAATGATCTCTTTATCCGTTCTAACTGTCATGCCCTGTTCACCTCCATTCCCAAATCTACCCACATTATCAGAGCATCTTCTCCTGTATCAGCATAGTATCCCTTGCGAATTCCTGCGGTTTTAAATCCTAAGCGACTATATAAAGACTGAGCCGGACTATTTGATGCCCGAACTTCAAGAGTCATCCGTTCCATGCCTTCCTCAATCATTTTCACCATCACAGAACGCATTAGAAACTCTCCCCAATGCTTCCCCCTAAAGTTAGGAGCAATTGCTACATTTGTGATATGTCCCTCATCCAATATAAACCACAGCCCCATATACCCGACGACTTTACCCTCTACCTCCAATACAGTATACCGTGCGTATTCATTATCTTTAAGCTCCGCTTTAAAGGCCTGCAAAGACCAAGGAGTCGAGAATGAAGAGACTTCAATTTCCATGATTGCCTCAAGATCGTCCATACGCATAGGACGTACCTTTCCTTCATTCATGGCTCTTGCCCCTTTTTGCTTCTTCCTTTTTAGCCCAATTCACTTCTGCCTCAGAAAGACGGATGTAATAGGGTTCCACCTGCTCTCCTGCACCGGTTTTTTTCCACTTCTGCCAGACTGCTTTCGCAGTATAAGCCCCCCGGGGCAAGCCAACATAATCAGGTAAAATAACAGCTTGGTTGCCTAAAGCTTCCGCTATTCTATTTTGAGCCTTTTCCACAGCATCTCCCACCAGGCAAATTTGCCGGTCTAATTCCTTCAAGTAGTCTAAGCATTTGTCAATGGGCATGGCTTGAGGCGGAGTTATACACTCCGCCTCTTCCCCTTTCAGCCAGCGATAGCGTGCTGTATACCACTCGTTTTTGCGCGCATCCAAGATAGGAACGATATCTTCCGCCCTTTCCTTGCCCGCCCAGGCCAAAGCGTCTAAAGACAGAACCGCTATGAGGGGAAGATTCAGTACTTGTGACAAACCTTGTGCTGTGGCAATCCCAATCCGTATCCCAGTAAAGGACCCCGGCCCGCGAACTACTCCGATCATGTCTAAATCCTGAAGTGTCCATGCCGCTGCTGAGAGCAGCTGTTCAATCATTGGAATAATTCGCTCGGAATGAGTCTTGGTAGTATGTAAAAACCCCTCACCAACTAACCTCTCTTCTTCAGCCAAGGCTACAGTTGTCACTTTTGTGGTTGTGTCGATGGTTAAGTACTTCATTGGGTCCTCCTCTTACTCTGCTTCACCGGAAAGAAAATCGAGCCGTTTCTCCCAGCCGGAATCCTTCGACTGAAAAACAATTTCCCGGGTCATTTCTCCGCTGCCAAGAATCCCTACCGTTAACCGGTCATCCGGCAAGTAATCTTCGGCAATTTCCGGCCATTCAATAATACAGACAGCATCCTCTGTAAAAGTATCGGCAATCCCAATAACTTCAGCCTCTTCCGGGTGCCTCAATCGGTAAAGATCCATATGGATCAGCCGGATCTCAGTTCCATCCCTTTGCCCCTTATATTCATGGATCAGAGTAAAAGTTGGGCTGGCCATCGGACTTGCCACACCTAAGCCCTCTCCTACTCCCTGAGCAAAGGCTGTTTTTCCGGCCCCTAAATCTCCAATCAGAGCTATAACATCTCCGCCCTGCAAACACCGGCCTAATTGCTTTCCTATTTCATGAGTATACTCAACAGAATTACTCGTCACTTTATAATCCACTAATGATTCCTCCTGATACAACAACAATATTATTGTATCCAAAGACATTTATCCTTCAAACTTAATGATCATTAATTTACTGTTTCTTCCTTGGCTTCAGGTTTTACAAGCTTTCCATTAATTATCACGTATAAGGGTTCAGCCGTAATCGTAAAGGGATGATCTGACCAAATAACAATATCCGCATCTTTCCCAACCTCTAATGATCCCAGCCTGTCCGCGACACCTAATATTTCTGCAGGATGAATAGTAACCGCCCGTAAGGCATCCTCCTTATCCATGCCTGCTTTCCATGCCAAGGCGGCACAAAGAGGCAGCTGTTCAATTGGGGTGACGGAATGATCCGTCATAATGGCAACTTTGACCCCAGCTTCTGCTAAAATCCCCGGTGTCTTGAAGGACTTATCCTTAAGTTCAACTTTAGCACGATTGGTCAATAATGGACCTACCACTGCTGGATAACCCTGTTTTGCCAGTTCCTCTGCAATCTTATGTCCTTCAGTGCAATGCTCAATAACTAGGTCAACCTCAAATTCTCTGGCAATGCGAATAGCCGTCATGATGTCATCGGCACGATGGGCATGGGCTCTCAACGGAATTTCACGGTTGATGACCTTCACCAGGACCTCTAACCCCAAATCCCGTTCAGGAAGTTTATCCGAATCGGTTTTACCTTGTTCTAATTTATCTTTATAGGTCTGAGCATCCACTAAGGTCTGGCGCAGAAGAGCTGCCGTCCCCATCCGAGTCATAGGCATTTTCTTTTGTTCACCATAGACCATTTTGGGATTTTCTCCAAAAGCGACCTTCAAGCCTGCAGGGTCCCGCACAACCATTTGATCAACGATATTCCCAGCCGTCTTCATGGCAACACCCGTTCCGCCAACCACATTGGCACTGCCTGGAACAGTAAATACTGCTGTTACTCCACCTAACCGGGCATCCCGGAAGCCTTCATCTTCCGGGTTAATCCCATCAATTGCCCGCATGTCCGGGGTAACCGGGTCGGTCATTTCATTGAAGTCTTCCCCTTCCCAGCGGTAAATCTCTTCCCCAATACCTACATGACAATGAGCGTCTATCATCCCCGGCAGAACGAGACATCCCTCTGCATCAATAATCTCAGTATCCTCCGGCACATCTCCTGCTAAACTCTCACCCAAAGCGGCTATTTTAGCTCCATCAATAAGAATATCCCCCTTAAATTCTTGCCCGGCCATAGTTTTAATCAGACCGTTCTTGATACAAAGCTTCTTCTTCATTCCTTTGTTCACTTTTACTCCTCCAGTTTAACAATAGTATACCAACTAAAACTAGACCACCGCCTGCCAATTGATCTCCGCTGGGAAATTCATTAAGAAAAATAGCGGCCAGAATGAATGTCATGGGTAATTCAAATGTACTAAGAATGGACGCTTGATTTGCTCCGAGCCGTTTAATACCAAAAAGAATTAAATAGAACGGAATAATTGAGGCAACTGTTGCCAATAAGAAACCTATCTTCCAAGTTTGAATGTTCTGCCATGGAATATTTAAAATTTTGTTATTCATGATTACCAACAGAGCTATACCACAAACCCATTGAGTAAAGCACATAGCTGCTAAGGGAGATACCTTAGCTAATACAAACTCTCCTGCAATATTAAATGAAGCATATGCCATCGCTGCAGTCAGTCCTAAAACTATTCCTATCAAAGCGACCGCGTTCACTCCTGAGAGAATCCCGCTGGCAAGAGTTGTTCCTGCAAAAGTTAATAAAAAAGCTGCCATCTCTTGCCGGTTAACTCTTTTGTGCCATATTATAACTCCTGCCGCTAGTACTAAAGCAGGATAAAGATAAAGCAGCAATATTGCCACAGAGACAGATAGAAACTTTAGCGAATACGCGTATAATAAGCTAGTTCCAAGCACCCCAACCAAGCCTTGAAAAGTTAACAGCCATAAGGTTTGAAGGGAAACTTTAAAGATCTCTCGGGCAAAGCAAGCTGCATAGATAAGCAATATTATAGAAGCAATCCAAGATTGTAATGCAATTACCTGAAAAGGATCAAGCCCCAGCCGGAAAGCCTCCTTGACTAGAATGGACATTAAGGCGTATCCCGTTCCCGCTCCGAGAATTGCGCCAACTCCCTGCAGTCCCCTTTTTTGCTCGTTGCGCATTTCAGGCCTCCATTTGACCATTATAACAGACTCTAAAAAATATCACAGCCCTAACTCAGATCGACTATACAATAGTTAAAGCTTTCAACGATCAATCCAACCTAGTTAAACTAAGGCAACATTTGCGGAAATATCCTTCATGGATAGACTCACTCGTTCTCTCTCTTTATCAATTCCGATGACACGCACTTTGACGATATCCCCTACTGAAACTGCTTCCATAGGGTGTTTAATAAATTTATCGCTCAACTGAGAAATATGCACAAGCCCATCATGTTTGACTCCAATATCGACAAATGCCCCAAAATCCACGACATTACGAACGGTTCCTTCTAATATCATGCCTTCGCTGAGATCTTCCAGATGAGTCACATCTCTTCTGAGTAACGGCCGAGGCAGATCTTCCCGAGGATCCCTGCCCGGTCTTTGCAAAGCATCAAAAATATCTCTAACGGTCGGACCTCCCGCACCAAACTCCTCTGCTATCTCTTGGGGATCCAAGGCAGCCAGCTGCATTCGAATTTCCGTGAGACGGTCTCTTAAATCTCCTGTGGAATAGCCAACCTTCGCTAAGATGTTTTCAGCCAGCTGATATGACTCCGGATGAACCGGGGTATTTTCCAAAGGATTAGCTCCATCGGGCAGCCGGATAAATCCGGCACATTGGATATAGGTTTGGGCACCGAGACGGGGAATTTTTTTCAGCTGATCACGCCGGCTGAACTTCCCATGTTCATCCCGCCAGGCAACAATATTCTTAGCGACGGCGGGTTTTAAACCTGCCACATATTGAAGAAGGGATACAGAAGCTGTATTCAAATCAACCCCTACAATATTAACACAAGACTCTACCACTCCATGCAGGGATTCTTCTAAGCGTTTGGGCTGGACATCATGCTGATATTGCCCCACGCCAACTGCTTTCGGCTCGATCTTCACCAGCTCAGCCAGGGGATCTTGAAGCCTGCGGGCTATGGAAACGGCACTCCGCAAGGAAAGATCAAAGTCCGGGAATTCTTCCCCTGCTAATTTGGAAGCAGAATATACAGAGGCTCCCGCTTCACTTACTATAGTAAACTCCACTGGAATGCCCTCTTCCTGAATCATCTCCGCAACAACCTCTTCAGTTTCTCTGGAAGCTGTTCCATTGCCAATGGCGATAATATTTACGCTAAACTCTTTAATCGTTTTTTGTAATATTGCCTTTGCTTCTTCCCGCTTGCCTTTCCCCGTATGAGGATAAATCACACCCACTTGATACAGTTTTCCTGTATCATCAACGATTGCCCACTTACATCCCGTTCGAAACCCAGGATCAAGCCCTAAAACCACTTTTCCCCGAACCGGCGGCTGCAGCAGCAGCTGCCGCAAATTTCCTGCAAAAACCCTAATTGCTTGTTCTTCCCCCTGAACCGAAAGTTCTCCTCGCAATTCCCTCTCGATGGAAGGTTCAATTAATCGTTTATAGGCGTCGAAAGCAGCTGTCTGCACCAATGAAGCACAAGGGCCATTTTTTACATATCTTTTCTCGATGATTCTATGCAAAGCTTCCAAAGGCGCTTCAATTTTTACGGACAAGAACTCTTCCTTTTCCCCCCGATTCAGCGCTAAAATCCGGTGGGGGGGAATTTTTCGCAAAGGTTCCCGGTACTCATAGTACATTTCAAAGGGTGAACGTTCCTGGGCCTTTTTTGCAGAGGCCGTGGCCACCATATCGCCATTTCGAAAAGTATGTTCTCTGATCTCTTTACGGAGAGCTGGGTCATCTGCTATGATCTCTGCGATAATGTCCATCGCCCCAGCTAATGCTTCCTCAACCGTCGTTACTTCCAGCTCAGGGTTAATGTACTTTTCGGCTTCTGTTTGAGGGTCTCCTCTAATATATTGAACCAAGAGCCATTCTGCCAAAGGCTCAAGTCCTTTTTCTTTGGCAATAGTTGCCCGAGTACGGCGTTTTTGCTTATAGGGTCTGTAGAGATCCTCTACGTCTTGCAGTATGGTGGCCGCTGTAATTTGTGAAACCAGTTCCTCCGTAAGTTTGCCTTGTTCCTCAATCAAACGCAGGACTTCATTTTTACGCTGTTCCAAGCGTCTCAAATAGTCTAAACGTTCCATAATGCTTCGCAGCATATTTTCATCAAGCTCACCCGTTGCTTCCTTACGGTAGCGAGCGATAAACGGAATGGTATTTCCTGAATCCAGTAATTCAACAGCCTCTTTGACTTGGTTTGTCTTCAAACCAAGTTCCTTAGCGATAATCACATTAAAATCCAATGATTGTTCCTCCCTAATACGAATCCATTAAAACGCAACTATATTTATTATACCATTCTTCTCCAGCTGGCGAAAATCTTCCTCCCATTAACTGACAAAACAAAGCTGCGGAAAGGCAAAACGCCCCTCCACAGCCTACCTGCTTTAAAACCTCAATCCTTTTTTCTTCGTTTTTCTTCGATCATTTCTTGCCACTGTTTTCTGGCAAGGTTTACTATTTTCGGTTCTTCATTAGCTTCCTTATGCTGTATTATTTTGGAGAAATAAGCGATCGCCTTTTCAGGCTGCCCTAAACGACGGCTCAATTCACCAACCATGAAAAGCACTCTTAATTCGGACATTGAAGTACCGGTAAAATCCGAGTATAAAAAGGATTCTTCATAACTCTGAAGAGCTAAAGCCAAGAATCGCTTCTCTTGGTCGAATATCCCTTCCGCCCGGTAAAGCCACGCTAATCTCAGGCTAAGGCCTGCCAAGACAGCGTTTTTTTCTTTCTTAAGGGAGCCCGCCAGAATTGCCAGCTTATAAGTTTCGATTGCTTGTTTAGACTCCCTGAATTGCCCGAAGTCTCTTTTTGTCCATTTATTTGCAATCCCCAGTTTAATTGCTTCCTTTGTTCCCACCGGAAAATGATCCGAAAATTCCTCTGAAAAGGCAAACCCGCACTCAGGGCAGACATTCACAAAATAATAATGGGGGTTGTAATTGCCCTCTCGAAAATGCGGACAAAAATCACTGTCAATTTTATAAGGAACTGAAAAGCGTGAACGCACTTTCTGAGTTACGAAAGGCGAGCTGCAATAAATACATGTCATTTTCTTCTCATAGAACGCATCATCCGGTACCATTAAAGTCCCCCTGGAGTTAATTATAGTTTAAATGTGGATACACTGCTTTGAAAATCCGTAGCCAATTGAGCCAAGGAGTTTGCAGACCTCCGTATTTCTTCCATGGAAGCACTCTGTTCTTCTGTTCCAGCCACGACATTTTCCAGACTGCCTGCAATTTCCTTAGGTATGTTGGCTACTTCCATGATAGAGGCCACAATCTCTTCCGTACTGCTGCCAACCTGCTGAACCACATCTGCAACCGATTGAGCAAGTTTAGAAAAATCATTAACTCCTTGGAGAATGCCTTGGAAGGCTTCACCTGCCGAATTAACCATGGAAATACCCTCTTGGACAGCTTCAGTTCCATCGTTCATGGTTCTAACGGCTTTGGTGGTTTCATTCTGAATCTCCCCAATCAAGCCGCTGATTTTTCCGGCGGCATCACTTGACTGTTCAGCAAGTTTTCTTACCTCCTCAGCAACGACTGCAAACCCCCGGCCTTGTTCGCCTGCCCGTGCAGCTTCAATAGCTGCATTTAGAGCCAGGAGATTGGTCTGAGCTGCTATATCCGTTATCAAGGCGACAATTTGCCCAATTTCGCCGGATTTAATTCCTAAGGTGTTAACAACACCGGCAGCCTCAGCAACTTTGTCTCCAATTACCTGCATCTCATCGACAGCTTTTCTGACAA
This sequence comes from Desulfosporosinus orientis DSM 765, assembly GCF_000235605.1. Classification (GTDB taxonomy): domain Bacteria; phylum Bacillota; class Desulfitobacteriia; order Desulfitobacteriales; family Desulfitobacteriaceae; genus Desulfosporosinus; species Desulfosporosinus orientis. The sequence goes on along the minus strand of NC_016584.1, from coordinate 650,810 downwards.
CACTGTTACCCGCGGATGCCTGATCTGCCGTCATAATCGAACCCTCGGTCACTTTTTGGATGTCCTCTGTAATAGTCTGCATATTCCCAGAAACCAGCTGGGCAGACTTTGCGGTTTCATCCACACCTGCCAGTTTTTGTTTGACCCCATCCGATACTTCCTGGATAGAATAAGCAATCTGTTCTGTCGTTCTGCTGCCCTCATCAGCACTGGCTGTGAGCTCTTCTGCAGAAGCTGCCACCTGCTGAGAACTGTTGACAACCCCTTCAATGATTTCACGGAAGTTCTTCATCATTGTATTAAGATGCTCAGACATCTGTCCAAATTCATCCTTTGACCGAACTTCTACACTTTGGCTGAGATCTCCTTGAGCAATGGCTGTAGCAAACTGATTCACTGATTTTACATTGTTAACAATATAGCGGCTATAGAGATAAAGAACTGTAGCAGTGACTACAATCGCTAAGGCAAAAACCAAGAGCATTTTAGAAAGCAGAGATTTAAGAGGAGCTAATAAGTCCGCCTCAGAAACATCAATGGCCAGTATCCAGCCAAATTCCGGAATTGGTGCATAATAGACTCTCCTCGCTCCTTCCGCAGTATATGTAAACATCCCTTCCTTACCGCTAAACATTGTGGACGCCGCTTTGCTTAAACTCTGATTAGACTCTTCAAGAATACTCTTCATTGTCTTTTTAGAATCTGGGTTAATAAGATATTGCCCTTGATTATTAAAGAGATAAACCTGAGATTTCATATTAATATCCACGGCATCAATGATCTTTTTCAGGGTGATGAAATCCAGGTCACCGGTTGCCACTCCCATGAAATTTCCGTTGCTGTCATGCAACGGTACGCATGCTGTCAGCATCGTAACATCGGAAACCGGATCATAATAGGGATCTGTCCAAACAATATTTTGGGTTGAGTTCATGCCGGTTTTATACCAATCTTGGTTAAGATAATCATAGGCTGCATCACTATATTCGTCAGTATAGACTACCTGTCCATTATCTCTATAAGCATAAGGTCCGTAGTACTTAACTCCTTGCCTATAGGCATTAGGCTCGAAGAATAGCCCTGACCCAAAGGTTACATCACTAGATTTCACCGATGTTTGCAGCAAGTGTTGTATTTGCACAGTGCTCAGGGTAGTTCCCGCGGTGTCAATAGTATTAGCGACCCCATGAACCAAGGTGCCATGAGCCGTCAGCTGTTTCTCGATGTCTGTAATAGTCCCCTGCAGCTTAGCACTCATCTTATTCTGAATCTCGGCACTAAGCTGTGACTCTGAATATTTATAGCTTATCACTGTCATGGCTATTAGGGTAAGGATCATTATGGGTAAAATTGTGAGCATAGTTTTTCCGCGAATATTTGAGAATTTAAACAAATCGCCCGCCCCCTTACTGTTATTTCTTATTACTTGCTTACCTCTGCCATATAGAACCTTCCATACCAAAAGCAAAGATGCCTGTCTGCCCGGACCTTCGGCAGACAGACATCTTTGATACAATTTCTGCAGCTCGCTGTCTGATACTACAAAGCAACGCGTCGGCCCGTGGCTTTTGAACTCTACTTTTTCGTAGGTTTTGCCTTTGATGCCTATACAACGATGACGTATTTAGAATTCGACAGAAAATGTCGTTTTCCTCTATGTTTTAACCAATTATTACTTTTTTAAAAATTAAATTGTTTGACCGAATCAGTCAGGTCATTTATTGTTGAATTAAGAATTTGGATGGAACTCACAACCTCTTGAATAGTCGCTGTTTGTTCTTCGGAAGCTGCACTCGTCTCTTCTGTAGCTGCAACAGACTCTTCAGTAATGGCAGAAATATTTTCGATGGAATTGAGAACTTTGCTTTTAGTCATGCTCATCTCCTCAATGTCCTTATTCAGAAATTCGATTTGAGTCTCAACGTCTTCCACCGAACTATGAATACTGTTAAATGCTATTGAAGTTTCTTCTAAGGAATTATTGGCCTCGTGTAAAATTTGATCTGCATAATTCATACGATCATTAACGGATGTAACAATACTTGTCATATCGAGAATAATACTTTGAATTTCCTTTGTTGCTGCCGCTGAGCCCTCGGCCAATTTGCGAATTTCTTCAGAAACCACCGCAAAACCTTTCCCTGCCTCTCCAGCCCGTGCAGCTTCAATGGCCGCATTTAAAGCTAATAAATTGGTTTGCTCAGCAATGGAATTAATCGTAAGAATAATACTTTCAATGGATTTTGACTTTATCGCTAAAGCTTCAATACCTTGACCAACATCCAAAGTAGCATCAATGTTTTGTTTAAACTTATCATTTAAGGTTTGAAGCGAGCGTATACCTGACTGATTGTTCACACCCATGGTCTGAGTACTATCCAGGGTTATTTTCGATTTATTCTGAGCACCAACAATTTTTTCCGCCAAGACATTAGTCACTTCGACACATTTTGCTGCTTCTTCAGCTTGCACAGATGCTCCAGCTGCAATTTCCTGAATCGTTTTTGCAACTTCTCCGCTGGATGCTCCTACTTCTTCACTAAACGTCGCAATCTCCGAAAGTGTTGTCTCAAATTTTGAGACTGTGTCTTTTATGCCGGTTACTAGTCCTTTCATATTCTGAACCATTTGGTTGAAGCTATTAACGATAATTCCGATTTCATCCTTAGAGTTAACTTCTAAGAGAACCCCTAAGTCTCCTTTTCCCGCTTGGTCCATAGCTTTCGACAACTTATCCAGAGGTTGGATTACTTGTCTCTTAATTAGCTGGTATACAGCAAAAACCGTTAGAAGAAGGGCCGCTAATAAGATGATGGCAATATTTGTTTTTAGCTTATTGACTCCCCCATAAATATCTTGAGTGGGATAAGTGACAACAATTGTATTTTCTCCATTTTTTTGAAACCTGGCGTACTTCTCGACCCCTTCATAGGTATAGGTGAGTTCACCCTCCCCTTTTTTGAGTATCTCTGTGCCCCAATCAAATTTAGTCAAATCCAAGCCAATTTGTTTTTGATTAGGGTGAGCAATAATCTTGCCGTCCTTCCCAATGATATAGGCGTAACCTGTTTGTCCGACATGAATATTCTCTATTAAACTCTGCAGGCTCATCTTACTCATAAGTTCTTGAATTGCCTTCGGGGATAATCCAATTTGAACGATACCCGGCTGGTCGACTCTTGCCACCCCGATATACTGAAATAAAGTATTATCCGCCCCCCGATAGGCAGGTTCCTGAGCTATCGTAAGTGTCTTATCTGAGAGAATTTTGAGGAAGGGCTTCGTCTGTTCACTTGAAGAAAAATCAAAACCATAGAAATCTTTGACATTGCCGTATCGCAATATTCCCTTCTCATCTGTGACATGTATTTCGTCCACGCCCAGTTCCTTTGCCAAAGCAGCCATTCGTTCCGGAGCAAGAACCCCTCTGTCTGCAGCAATTAATTTTGCCACACTTTGAGCGATACTGATATTTTTTTCATCCAATGCCTTACGCGTGATATCCATGATTCCCATCTGATCATTAATACTCTCCGTTAAGCTGTTCAGCTGGCCCAGAGATTGGGATAAGCCCAGTTCAGTGGCAATAGTTTTGGATGATATGTAGGCATAAAGTCCAACTCCGGAAATCGCCAAAATTAAAACTGTTCCTAAAATACTGAGAATTTTTGTTCTAAGATTCATGTACCTCCACTCCCTTTGTCGGAATTTGTTTTTGAAACATAAAACGAACAAATCCATTCGTTTCTTCGTTAATATTCAACATTATCCGTCAAATTCCTTTATAAATATAGTATGTTTCTTTGAAAACATGCTTTAAACGAAGCTTCTGTTTCAAGTTAAAAAAAGTATGAGCAAGGTTTATTCCCGCTCATACTTTTGATTTTACGAACTTATTAATCAAATACAAATTTATAATTTAAACATAGTAACACTGTTCTGGAAATCCGTTGCCATTTGGGCAAGAGAAGTTGCGGACCTGCGGATTTCTTCCATAGAGGCACTTTGTTCTTCTGTTCCAGCCACCACATTCTCAAGACTTCCCGCAATTTCCTTTGGAATATTGGCCACTTCCATAATTGAGGAAACGATGGATTCAGTACTCATTCCCAACTGCTGAACTACTTCAGCCACGGCCTGAGCTTGTTTCGCAAAATCGTTGACACCCTGCAAAATGTCCTGGAAAGCGTCCCCGGCTGAGTTGACCATGGTGATGCCCTCATGGACCGCTGAAGTTCCGTCATTCATAGTCGTAACTGCTTTTGTGGTTTCTTTTTGAATTTCCCCAATTAAATCGCTAATCTTTCCGGCCGCATCACTGGATTGTTCTGCAAGTTTTCGAACCTCTTCCGCTACCACGGCAAAGCCTCGTCCCTGCTCACCGGCTCGGGCCGCTTCAATCGCTGCATTTAAGGCCAATAAATTGGTTTGCTCAGCAATATTCGTGATCAAAGCAACGATTTGACCGATTTCGCCGGATTTTTCCCCAAGGGTATTCACCACACCTGCCGCATCGGTAACCTTGGTCTCAATGGATTGCATCTCATCAATGGCTTTTCTTACAACACTATTTCCTGTAGCAGCTTTTTCCGACGTTTTCACAGATCCTTCTGTAACCATTTGAATATCCTTGGTAATCGTGTGAACTTGGGCAGAAACTTGTTGAGCTGAATCCGACGTAGCTTCAACCCCTGAGAGTTTTTGCTTCACACCATCGGATACTTCCTGAATGGAACAGACAATTTGCTCCGTGGTCCTGCTTCCCTCATCGGCGCTGGCTGTTAACTCTTCGGAAGATGCTGCCAGTTGTTGAGAGCTGTTTACGATTCCCTCAATGATTTCCTTAAAATTCTTCATCATGGAATTAAGATTTTCCGTCATTTGACCAAATTCATCTTTGGAGCGAACAACAATTGTTTGGGTTAAATCCCCTTGGACAATTGAAGAGGCAAACTGATTGACCTGACGAATGTTTTTGACAATAAACCGGCTGTATAAAAGGAGCACTGTTCCAGTGATAATAACAGCCAAAGCAATAAGCAGAATCATGCGGCGTGATAAATCTTTTAAAGGAGCCAACAGATCCGTTTCAGACACATCAATCGCTAAAATCCAGCCAAACTGAGGAACTTCTGCAAAGTATACTTGCCTGGCCCCATTTTCATCGTAAGAAAATGTGCCAGTTTTCTCAGTCATCATTTTTTGCGCCGCTTCCTTAAGGCTGGGGTTTTTTTCTTCCGTGATTTTAACTTTTAAAACTTTATCGGGATTAGGATTTGCAAGGTATATGCCATCTTTGTTTAATAGATAAATATTTGATTTGATATTTAATTGAATGTCACTGATTAACTTTTGTAAAGTAGAAAAATCAACTCCACCTGTAATAGTACCAATGAAATTACCATCCTTATCATAAAATGGAACATTATCTGTCAAAATGGTAGTCTTTATTCCTTCATCATAATATGGATCAGTCCAAATTGATTTTTCTGAAATTCCCTTGCTTATTGTATACCATGGTTTGGTAGGATAATCATATTGTGTGTCGGCATATTCATTCGTAAAGACAATATTTCGATCTTTATCTTTATAAACATAAGGTCCAAAGTATTGTGTATCTTTATTATAGGCATAGGGTTCATACCACACACCTGCGCCAAAGGTCATATCATTAGCAGCAACAAGCTGTTTCAGCATCCTGGCATACTCATCATTTGTGATGCCTGTTCCAATAGACTCAACTGTACGGGCTAAACCTTGAAGCAGCATATCATGAGCTGTCAGCTGCTTCTCAATGCCATTAATAGTTCCGTTAAGCTGAGCCGTCATTTTATTCTGAATCTCATTTTTCAACAAGGTTTCGGAGAATTTGTAGCTAATCACCGATATCATAATTAACGTCAACAAAACTAAAGGCAAAATAGTCAGCATCGTTTTAGCACTGATACTTGAAATATTGAACAACTTTTTCAACCCTTATCATCCTCCACTATAAATTCGATAAATCCTAAGGATCTTCTATAATCCAAAAAATTCTTCATACCAAAAAATAAGTACTAAAGACTCTCATTCTAAATGTGGATCTTAACCCTCCTATCCAGTAAATATCAAAAATGTCTATCCACCGAATATTCAGCAGATAGACATACTGTGATGCATATTCTGCAACCCGGCCGTCATGACAGGCAGAAAGGCCTGCTTTAGACCCGTGGCTTTGCGTCTCTATTTTTCAATAGATTTGCCTACTATTTGAGTATTAAAGACTATGTTCTACAAAAAACTCACTTTTCCTCTTCCTCAACACTAGATAAACCTGGATGGGCTTATAAAAACTATGAATACCGGGTATAAGCCGTTTATCTCTTTTGGCTTAAAAACCGGTGTATTCGGAGAATGGCTTCCTGCAATACCTTTTCATCTTGCACCATTGCCAAGCGAACAAAGCCTTCTCCATAGTCACCGAAAGCAAGGCCGGGTACTACAATCACTCCGGCTTCCCGGGCCAAATCCCTGGCAAAGGTAACAGAGTCCTGATCTGTGGGAACCGGTGCCCAAATAAACATGGAGCCCTGGGGTACCGGCATTTCCCAACCTGCGGCGGCACAACCGCCAATCAGAAGATCCCGCCGTCTCTGATAAGCTTCCTGATTCTCTTTGATTGAGCCTTGGCTACTGCGAAGTGCATAGGCCCCAGCAGCTAAAACCGGAGCAAAAACCCCATAATCAATGTTTGATTTGAGTTGGGAAAGGGTCCCGACTACGTCAGAATTTCCAACAACAAACCCCAGCCTTGCTCCTGCCAAGTTATACGTCTTAGAAACAGAATGAAACTCAATCCCTATGTCTTTTGCCCCTCGCGCCTGCAAAAAGCTGACTGGCTTGAATCCTTCAAATGCTAATTCGGAATAGGCTGCATCATGACAAATAATAATATCGTACTTGGCTGCAAATTCCACAACCTCTTCAAAAAAAGATAGGCTGGCCACTGCTGCCGTAGGATTATTGGGATAATTTAAAAACATGAGTTTTGCCTGGCGAGCCAGATCAGGATCGATCTTACTTATATCGGGCAAAAATCCATTGTCTTTAAGCAGCGGCATAGGAACTTTTTTTCCGCCTGCCAGCCATAAACCGGCACTATAAATTGGATAACCGGGATCAGGAATCAAGGCCAGATCACCGGAATCGATGTAAGCAAGGAAAATATGTGCCAAACCATCCTGAGAACCCATTAAGGGCAACACTTCGGTTTCAGGATTGAGAATCACTCCGAACCTATCCTTATACCATTGGGCACAAACCTGGCGAAACTCTTCCGTCCCCCGTGTCAGGGTATATCCATATTGATCGCCTTCAAGAACCGCTTGACTTAAAACGCTGCGAATTTGAAGATCGGGAGCGCGGTCTGGGCTGCCTATACTTAAGTTAATTAAATTTTTCCCTTGTTTTTCTAAACTTCTTTTAAGATCGTCCATCTCCGTAAAAACGGAAGCACCTAAACCCTCTAAACGTACTGATGGCTTCTGCATTGTTACAACTCCGTTCTGTTTCCAAAGCTTTATTTTTTATTAATACAATTCCAACTATTTTTTTATTTTATCACGATTACTCCGCCCTCTTAAAGTGAGATTAAGCCATTTCATGAATACATAATGGAAAAAGGCCTAAGCAGTAAAAATATGCTATAATATTAGAAACTTGGCTGCTGCCTTAGTTGCATTTATGCTTCAGAAAGTAAATCATACTTTCTGATTAGTATAGAATTTTGGCGCCTTGCTCTTTTGAAGCGGCGGATTTAAAAGAAGGGAGATTTATAAAAACTATGGCCTTAATGAATGAAAATTTTCTGAAGTTACCTGGAAGTTACCTTTTTTCCGAGATTGCCCGCCGGGTGACACAATTTAAAAATGAAAACCCTGATGCAGACATTATTCGCTTAGGAATTGGGGATGTCACCCGCCCGCTTCCTCCGGCTGTTATCGAAGCCATGAAAAAAGCCGTAGACGAAATGGGAAAAGCTGAAACCTTCAGAGGATATGGTCCTGAGCAAGGTTACAACTTCTTAATCGAAAGTATTATTGAAAATGATTATAAAACACGGGGAGTAACTCTTGATATTGATGAAATCTATGTCAGTGACGGAGCCAAAAGTGACACTGCTAACTTTCAAGAAATTTTCGGTATCAATAACATCATGGCCGTTAGCGACCCTGTCTACCCTGTTTATGTTGACAGCAATGTCATGGCAGGACGTACTGGTAACTATAATACGGATAAAGGTCAATATGACAATATCGTCTACCTGCCGTGTACAGAGGAAAATGGCATGAAACCCGCTTTCCCCACAACTCATGTGGATATGATTTACCTTTGTTTCCCCAACAATCCCACGGGGATGACCCTTACAAAAAATGAGCTTAAACAATGGGTGGACTACGCTCGGGAACATAAATCCATCATCTTATATGATTCTGCTTATGAGGCCTTTATCCGCGAAGAAAACGTTCCCCGAACGATCTATGAAGTCGAAGGGGCCCGGGAAGTTGCTGTTGAATTCCGGAGCTTCTCCAAAACAGCAGGATTTACCGGAACACGCTGCGCCTACACGGTTATCCCTAAAGAACTCATGATCTATGATTCCAAAGGGGAAGCCCATAGCTTGAATAAACTCTGGCTGAGGAGACAAACAACAAAGTTCAACGGCGTTTCCTACCCGGTCCAAGCTGCTGCCGCAGCTATTTATACACCGGAAGGCAAGAAACAAATTAAGGAAACCATTGATTATTATATGGAAAACGCCCGGATCATTCGGGAAGGGCTTACCGAAGCAGGTTATGAAGTTTTCGGAGGAATCAACGCCCCCTATATCTGGATGAAAACCCCCAAGCAAATGGGTTCCTGGGAGTTCTTTGACAAGCTCATGAAGGAAGCTCATGTTGTGGGCACACCCGGAGCAGGCTTTGGCGCTAATGGCGAGGGTTTCTTCCGCTTAACTGCCTTTGGCACCCGGGAAAATACGGAAAAGGCCATCCAACGGATAAAAACTAAAATGGGAAAATAGGAAGAATCACCTGGGCCTTAAATTCGGAATCGATTCCGAATTTGACTGTGCATTTAAACAACCCTACTTATAGCCTATGTGTTCATGCCCTCACGGGTGACAAAATAAATGGCAAGACCGTTCAGCCTATGGTTTGAGCGGTCTTGCCATTATTTTTTAATCTAAATTTTTTCTGAATTTCATGGCGGCGATTCCCACCAGAATAAAGGCAAATACACACAGAATAAGCGTGTCCTGCCAGAGATAATGTATTCCAACCCCCTTGAGAAAGATCCCCCTTACGATCTCCAGAAAATAGGTCAGGGGAAATAATCCGCCGAGAAGTTTGAGGAATGTGGGCATAGTTTCTCTGGGGAAGATAAAACCTGACAATAAAATAGAAGGCAATATCAGGATAAAGGTCATTTGCATAGCCTGAAGCTGGGTCTTGGCAACACTGGATATCAACAGACCGATGGCCAGAATAGTAAAGAGAAAGATGGTTGATAAAAGCACTAAAAGTGGCACGCTTCCCGCCGGTACAACTCCAAACCAGAAAATACCTGTCGCTAAAATTAGGGATAAGGATATGAAGCCTATGAAAAGAAAGGGCAGAAGCTTGCCAAGGAGCAGTTCTAAGGAGCGGATAGGGGTAACCACAACTTGTTCCATAGTACCCCGTTCTTTTTCCCGCACTATGGAGAAGGATGTCAGCATAGTAATGACATTTTGTAAAATCAGCCCTATCAAGGCCGGAATATTAAAGACCATGGACTTCATGTCCGGATTATACCAAACTCTGGTCTCAATATTGAGGGGCATGGTGGTCCCGGCAGCCGCTCCCTTAGCCGCCAGGCGAATTCCCTGAATCTGTAAGGATTTATTCAACCCCAGCATCTGGACAGCAGACATTGCTGCCCGGGCAATGGTGGGGTCAGAGCCATCAACCAGGACCTGAACCTCCGCTTGACCATTCTCTTTTTGGATTTCCCTGCCGAAATCAGGGGGAATAACCACTGCTGCCCGTGCCTTGCCGCTGTCCAGATAAGCCTCAATTTGCCCATACCCCTGGACATAGTTATTAGGATCTAAATACTGAGTGTTCCGTAAAGAACTTATAAATTCCCGGCTATCCATGGTCTGGGATTGATCCCAAACAACCGTAGGCAGATGGTCTACATCGGTATTGACAGCATAACCGAAAAGTAGAAGCATACCGATGGGCATAGCGATAGCCATAATGAGACTGCCCCGATCCCTGCGAATGTGGAGGAATTCCTTCTTTAATACTGCTAAAAAACGCACCCATGAAAATCCTCTCATTAAGCTCTCACTCCTTTCCTAAGAGCTTCATTGCGCGGATCTTCCGATGCCTCATGCTCGACATAATGAATAAAGAGATCATCCAGGTTATCAATACCTGCTCTTTCTTTCATGTCGGCGGGAGAACCAAAGGCAATTAAACGGCCATAAAAAACAAAACCTAAGAAATCACAAGTAGCAGCTTCATCCATGTAATGAGTGCTGACCAGAACCGTGATCCCTTCCTGTGCCAATTGATGAATCAGATTTAAAAAAATCCGCCGGGAGACAGGATCCACCCCCGCTGTCGGCTCATCCAGAATAAGAAGCTGGGGACTATGGAGCAAGGCGCAGGCTAAAGCTACCCGCTGCTTCCATCCTCCTGAGAGGGAAGCAACTAATTGAGGCGTTCGCTCTTTCAGGCCAATCCGTTGGATCACTCTCTCCTTCTGCTCCTGAGCCTTTTTTCCCTGCAGGCCATATACTCCGGCATAAAAGTCAAGATTCTCTTTTACTGTTAAATCATCATAGAGACTAAACTTTTGGGACATATAGCCAATACGCTGTTTAATTTCCTCCGGTTGGGTCATAACATCATACCCCAGCACTGTAGCATGACCTTCTGAGGGCACCAAAACTCCACAGAGCATACGGATAAGCGTTGTTTTTCCGGCACCATTAGGTCCAACAAAACCCATAATCGAGCCGGCAGGGAGTTGAAAGGTTACTCCCCGAACCGCTGTATAAGCTCCAAATTGCTTGACCAAACCCTGGCAATCGATTGCTAAATTCATTCTGCCTCACTCCTTTAGGGTCACATCTGCCGGCATACCTGCTTTCAACTCATCTTTACCTTCTGTAATGGATATCTTAACGGCATAAACCGTCGTCGTTCGTTCCTCTTTGGTCTGGACATTCTTGGGAGTGAATTCTGCCTGGTTGCTGATATATTTAATGATTCCTTTAAAGGTCTTGCCAGGATAAGCATCTGCAACAATACTAACGGTACCGCCAAGTTTTAATTGACCAAGTTTAGCTCCAGGTACATATATTTTAATCCACAAATCCTCGGGATTGAGAATCGTGACAAGAGTCGTACCGGGATTAACCACTTGCCCTAGCTGAACATTCTTATAGAGAATCTGACCTCCGACAGGACTCTTTATCGTCAGTTTGTTCAGACTAAGTTCCGCATTGTCAACGGATTGAGCAGCGATATCCACAGCCGCTTTCTGGGCCTGTATTGTAGGCTGAGTGTAGCCAGCCTGAGCTTGATCTAAACTGGCCTGAGCAGCGTTGACATTAGCCTGAGCCCCTTCATACTGAGCCTTCAGAGTGTCCACTTTATTTTGCTGAGCATCCAAAACTTGTTTGCTGATAGCGCCGCTGTCAAAAAGTTTTTGATCATTTGCTAAATTTTCTTCTTCAAAATGAAGATTGGGTTCTAAAGCTGCCAAATTTGCCTTAGCCTGAGTAACCATATTTTCAAGACGACGAATTTCTTCTGCTCTTGCTCCCCCTAAAAGGTCATTAAGCTTAGCTTGTGCCTGCAGCTGCTGACTTTGGGCTATAGACAAAGAAATCTTAGCCTGACTGTCATCGAGTTTTGCAAGAATGTCACCCTCTTTGATAATTTGACCTTCATCAACAGATAACTGAACAATTTTACCTCCCAGTTCAGGCTGAACTGGAATTTCAGTACCTTCGATAGTCCCCGAATACGTGTTTAGATCTGCAGAAGGATTGAAATAGCGATCCCCTAGAACAGACAAGGCAATGAAGAGAAGTACAAAAACAACGACTACAGCTTTTTTTCTCATATTGATTCTCCTCCTACTCATAGATAGATCCTAAATTCTATTTAACAAGTAAACCGTGTAAAAAAAGCTCCAGTATCTGATCAGATGCTTCGTCAATGGTTTTCTCAGGAGATAACCCCGGAAAGACGTGATTAAATATTCCGTAGAAAAGTGCCATTCCCATAAAACTTCTAACCATAAATATAAATGGAAGAGGTTTAAATATCCCTTGTTCCACGCCCTTATCAAACCAAGGTTTAACGATACATATACCTTGTTCAAGAATTCCTTTGTATAACGCTTCTCGAACTTCTTCATGGTATTGAGCCTCAGCGAACATGAAACGAAAAAGGCTATCGTTTTCTTTCAGCAATTCCAGACGGTTTTTCAAAAAGCTGCGAAAGAATTCTAAAGGAGAAGCTTCTCTTTGTTCTTTATCCAGATAAATAATACCCTCAAGTACTTTTGGTTTGAGAACTGCAATTAACAGTTCTTTTTTCGTGGCAAAATGGCGGAAAATTGTTCCTTCTGCTACACCAGCGGCACGAGCAATTTCCGCCGTAGTTGAACCATTAAAACCCTTTTGTGCAAAAACAGTGAGCGCTGCTTCAAGAATATCTTGGCGCCGATCTTCAACGGATTTCCTCATAATATCCTCCTAAAATAGAATGAGTGATTACTCACTTACATAATCTAATAGTTTATGATTTTTGTCAATCTTAAATTTTTTTGAGTCCTATTCTTTCCTTCCTTAAAGATTTTATGAAGGTTTTTATATCCATTTAAATACTCTGCTCTAGTCCTTATTTTCCATAAATTTCATGTTCATTGTTTTGAAAAATCAAGCATGTTCTGGTCAAATTTAAGCAAACTAAAGCCATCATTATCAAGTATTGATTTACTATTTACAACCCTAAGTCATCCAGACCATCTGGTTAAATAAAAAGTATTTTAAAACTAGACTTAAAGGAGGAAACACTCAATGAACTGGAAAAAACCTTTCTTCACCTCAATTATTTCTTTAACCCTCTTAATTTTATTAACCATGGGCTGTACCAAAACCCAGGAAACTCCTACTCCTCAAACAACTGGTCCAGATTTAACTCAGACAACAAAAGTCACTTATGTAGGGGATGATGCTTGTAAGGCCTGTCACTCTGATACCTATAACAATGTGACTCATACGAATCACTACAGCGCCTTTAAACCTCTTTCTGATTATCCTCTCGAGAAACCCTTAGGGGAAATTACAATCTTCGACGCCGCAAATAAAGATAAACCCACATCGACAAAACTTGATTTATCCAAAGCTAAAATCTATGGGGTTATGATGGATGACTATGTCATTGCGGAAATTCCTAAAGATGCCGGATTTAAAGAAACAATTTACCGGGTCGGTGCAGTTAAGAAAACTAACGATAAATGGACTGTAGAAGCCCCCAAACAAACGGATGTAGATAATGATGGGAAGAACGACTGGACTGCTGAGAGTTTTACCTGCGGAGGCTGTCATGCACCTGGTATTGAGGATGCGTCTCCTAATTATGGTATTTCCTGCGAATCCTGTCATGGCCCTGGCTCAAATCACGTAAGTGCAACAGACAAAAAAGCAACGATGGATCTGGAAACCGCAAAAACCGGCTGTTTAAATTGTCATGAAAGCAATCCTTCTAAAGATGATCAAGGCAACTTTACCGCTACGAACCACTACGGAACACGTGACTACTTCGCAAGTAAACATGCTCAAAGCTCACAGTTAGCTCAATGCCAAACTTGCCATAGTACCCATAAAGTCAACGCCAATGGTTCACTTCTGCTGGCAGACAACCCTACGGATATCTGTGCCAAATGCCATGCCGGCAAGACCTTTGATTTAGATAAAATCATGTGGAAAAACCCAAGTGATGCGTATGGTCATATCACAAGGGATCACAGCTTTGGTGCCATGAAATACGAAGATCTGCAAGATGACCCGTCCACGAAACCTATCGAAATCAAGAATCCGACAATTATTGAGATGATTAAGAAACAGTTACCGGAACTGGCTAAGTAAAAGGGCTTGACTTGACAGCAAGAGCCATACATCAAGTATGGCTCTTCTGTATGTAATAAATTTAAGCAAATTTAAGGTTGTCCTTCTTAAAAAGAAGGATTAAGCTAAGGAAATAAGGAAATATAGAAAGATCCATTTCAGTTGTTTTAATCGTTAAATTAAGGAGGTCGCAACATGGGTTTTCAAGTTAATAACAATGTGCAATGGGTAGGCAAAATCGACTGGGAATTAAAAAAATTCCACGGCGATGAACTTTCTACTCACCACGGTTCCAGCTATAATTCTTACCTCATTCGAGACGAAAAAACGGCCCTGATTGATTGTGTCTGGACCCCCTTCGCCAAGGAATTTGTTGCTAATCTAAAAAAAGAAATCGATTTAAGCACCATTGACTATATTATTGTTAATCATGGTGAACCGGATCACAGTGGTGCTTTGCCTGAGCTCATGAGAGAAATTCCGAATACCCCCATCTATTGTACTGCTAATGCCATTAAATCATTAAAGGGCCAATATCATCAAGAATGGAACTTTATCCCTGTTAAGACGGGGGATAAACTCAATCTTGGCTCAAAAGAATTTATCTTTATTGAGGCAAGAATGCTCCATTGGCCTGATACGATGTTTACTTATTTAACGGGGGATAATATTCTCTTCAGTAATGATGGCTTTGGTCAGCATTTATCCTCCGAGCATATGTTCAATGACTTGGTTGATCAGGCCGAATTATACTGGGAAGCTCAAAAATATTACGCCAATATTTTGGCACCCTTCAGTAAATTCGTAGAAAATAAAATCAAGGAGATTTTAAGTTTAAATTTGCCTGTTGATATGATCTGCCCCAGTCACGGTGTTATTTGGCGGGATAATCCCTTACAAATTGTTAACAAATATATGGAATGGGCCTCGGATTATCAAGAGAATCAAATCACCATAGTCTACGATACTATGTGGAACAGCACCCGGCATATGGCTGAACAAATAGCTGCTGGAATACGATTGAGTGATAAAGATGTTACCGTCAAATTATTTAATTGTAATTCTACTCATACTGATAAAAACGATATTATAACAGAAGTTTTCAAATCTAAAGCCGTATTAGTAGGTTCACCCACCATCAACAAAGGCATTTCTTTTGCTGTCGCGGGCATTTTAGAAATGATTAAAGGACTGGGATTCAAAAACAAAAAAGGAGCCGCTTTTGGTAGTTATGGCTGGAGCGGTGAAAATACAAAGCTGATTTCAACGGAATTAGAACATGCTAAATTTGAACTGATTAATGAAGGTCTAAGGATAACCTGGAACCCAGATGACGAGGCTCTCATGAAGTGCCAGGAATTCGGGCGAGGGATTGCAGACTCACTGAAATAAACCTCTGCCCTTGTCTGCAGTTTATTTCAGAAGAGAGTGCTCCAGGAAAAAGGAAGAGAACTGTTTTTAAACATTCTCTTCCTTCTTTATGTGCTATCCAGCGTTTTTCCCATAACCTATCCTCGATAAAGCGCCGGCAAATCAGATAATCACTTTATTTTCCAAATCGTTAAGTACTCTGTCTAAGGAAGCGCCGCTGCTGCTATGGCTTCTAAATACCGGAATCTTTTTTCGCTTTGCTTCCTTAACTGCAGTGTGAATCATTTTGTGAGAGACTGTGGATGTGAATAAGACAATACCATCCGGCGATCCAATCACCTTATCGAACTTCGTAGGCATCTGTGTATAAACTTTTATGTTGTGCCCCCTCTTAATGCAGATATCCATATACTCACTATGCATTCTGTCATGACCACCAACTAATACTATACTCATTCTCTTCCCGCCTCCTAACCAATTTTTTAAACTCATTAATCACTTTTGATAACTATTTTTGCCTACAATTATCACTGGCTCTGTAACAGTCGCTGAACAACTTTCTCCTTTTTTCATACGGCTGATTGCCTCACTATGATCATCACTCTGATTCTGTCCAATGCGGGTATGTACCTTACTATTTAATGTCATCAAAACACTATCCCAACACAAATATCGATAACGATTCTCAATAAGCTCTTTAAAAAAATACTCCTTCTTATTGGAGCAATCCTCTACTACAATACTTTAACCTGATGAAAGCATTGTCAAAGGCATTATGTTTACCTCTTTTTGCGAACGATAATCGATTTCATTACCATGACCCTTATGGTATCACTGATTCTTTCCTACGTCAATGCTCCTTTAATCATTATGTATCTGTGTAAACGCTCCCTTCGACTATTTAACCCTCTGGAAGTTTCTAAGTCTTCCAGAGGGTTATTTTAAGGGTTGAACATAATATTAATATCCACAATTTCCGGGGTATTGCCTATGCGAACTGGTGGTCCCCAAGTCCCATACCCTGATGATACAATGAGTTGGAAATCCCCTTTGCGCAATAGTCCCCAGTCTTGTTCAAATAGTCTCTGAGTAATGAACTGAAATGGGAACAGTTGACCACTGTGCGTGTGTCCGGAAACTTGCAAATCGACCCCTTGCGCAACAGGCTCTTCTAAATGGGATGGCTGGTGATCCATTAATATGATTGGCAAAGAGTGATTTACTCCTTGCATCAAGGTTTTTAAATCCTGTCGTTTATCCCCATTAAACCGTGAACCTGACATATCATCTCTGCCAATAAGATAGAAGCTGTCGGCAACCAGCTGATAACTATCTTTTAATACTTTTACCCCTGCCTGATCGAGATATTTTATGGCCTCTTCCGCATTTCCGCCGATATACTCGTGATTGCCTAATACAGCATAGGCTCCATAGGGTGCCTTAAGCTTTAAAAACGTATCGGCTACTTGTTGTTTTTTCACTAATTCAATATCTTCGTCGAAAACATCCCCTGCAAACAAAATCAGATCCGGCCTTAGTTCATTAATTTGATCAACAAGTTTTATTAAATGATCATTATGAATGATTGTTCCAAGATGAATATCTGAAACCATGACAACATGCAGCTGGTGCACAGACCCTGCGGATTTTGCTATAGAAAGATCATAATGATGAATCCTGGGATGACTCGCATTCCAAGCTCCATAGACGACAATTCCAGCAACAACAGCACAAACAATCAAGCCTACAATGGGACCCAAGCCATGTTTTCCTTCTATTGATATAAGGTTTAGCCAACGATTTAGATATTTTAAGAGATCGAGAGAAATAATGATTAGTAAAAAATAAAGCATGAAGGCCATCCAATAAGCCCCAACAATCGTTAATCCTTCATACACGACTCTGGAAAGAAATCGTTCGCTAAGCCGGCTTACAATGTAAGAGAAAGCAATGATTAAAAAAATCGCCCAATATACTTTGGAGCTTAATAAAGGTATGCAGCTAAACAATGTCTGCCACCCGCGCAGACCAATATAGAAATTAAGTAAACCATATACTAAGAAAAACAATATACCCACCAAAATAACTATGGGGTTCATGAACGTATAGTACCTCCATATTTCAAAACCTTAGACTATGGCATGGTTTTAAATCTTCAAAGGGTATTATACAATGTTTTACGATTTGCGTCATATTTCATTTTCATCAATATAGTCGATGGCAGTAATCATATAAAATTATGGAACTTCACTTTTCTTATAAAGGAAGAACTTTTCTATATTGATTATCAAAGATTTTTATAGTTGCGCTTATGCCTTGGATACCAGGTGTCAGGAAGGGTTCAGTGATTAAATAAAAAAGTCCAGAAGATTATCTCCCAGACTTTTTCCACTCTATTAAATTAAATGCTTCTTACTCGATACAAATGATCTCTTCGCCCTTTTGCACGAGTAGATCTCCCCGAAGGAGCAGAGCAAAAACGATCGACAAACTCTTGGGGTAATTTCTTTATTAATAGGACAGGGATATCCGATTTATTAAGCACGCTATGGGCTAAACTGCCATACATCAAACCTTTTAAACTGCTTGGTCCCCGAGTACCCATGATGATTAATTCGAATTCTTTTTTCTCCCCATAGTTGATAATTGCTTCGACAATATCAGGGATATTGGGGTTAGCAAATATGACCTGTTGCTTGACATCTAAACCCGTTTCAAACAATATTTCATTGGTTCTAGCAATTATTTTAGAATATTCTCCTCTTTTCTTTAAGTCAATTCTATTTAATAAATTTATTTGCCAATCTGTGATAGGATCAGATGACCAGATCTCCATCAAATTGTCATTCTCTAGTTTAGCGCCCTCCACATTCTCTTGAACATGAACAATCGTCAAATTCATATTAGGTATTCTATTGAACAAATTGGCCGTGTAAACGGCAGCCGACAAAGAATGCTCCGAACCATCAAAATAAAGAAGCACCTTTAATGGATTTCCATCAATCATACTACATAATCACCTCACCCTTAGTTTGCGTAATTAATACGCAACTTATTTTATAGCACATTATTTCACGAACTTAAGCCTATTTCAATGGTTTACCAGGATTCGTCTTAGGCTGAATCTCTTTTTGCCTGAACGTGAGGCTGAATATATTGGGTTTCTGCCTTCTGACTTTGTTTAAAGCGAACAATGTACTTAAGAATCATAATCACACCGGCAATTGCTCCCCCAAACAAAGTTACCGTAGCTGCTATATCGAAAAGGTTGGCTGCTCCTTGAGAAAGGTTTGCCAGATGCAGATCGGTCATATATTTTGGTATAGCAAAGGCTCTGCTTATTGCAGACATACCGATAACAATCGCCATTACCAGCTTAATTTGCAGTTCAGTCACCATTTTAGTCGCATTTGCTCCAATATGAAGACCTAGGAGTGAACCGAGATAGAGCAATAATACTAAACGAATATCCACAAAGCCGGTCATGGCATACTGGAAGGAACCTGACGCTCCGGAAAAGATGGCCAAGAATAATTCTGTACCGGCAGCTACCATGGTTGGAATACCTAAAAGATAAATCATGGCCGGAACTCCAATAAATCCACCCACCCCAACGGTTCCTGCTAACCAGCCGGTTGCGACACCAATAAGGGCCACAAGCCAAAAAGATACACGGACATTAGCAACTTTAAAATAAATCATGGGCGGAATATTGTATTTAGAAATTCTTGCAGCAAATCCCTCAGGTTCACCAGACCCTCCGGACGATTTGGGTTTAAAAATATCTCTTAAAATAAAGATGGAAAGCCCGGATAAAAGGACGACAAATACCACACTAATATACAGATTTGAGCCTTCCTTACCCATGCTCGCAAATATGGATTCATTAAGAATAACTGCTAATCTGACACCCAACAGCAGAAAGAGAACCATGAAAATTCCTAACTTAACATCTACATTCCCCATCTTTGAGTGTTTTCTTGCCCCAACCATCGCCTTACCAAATTTGTGGGCAAGGTTTGAACTCACTGCTGCAATACCAGGAACCCCAAGTGCCATCATACCGGGAGTCATAACAAAAGCGCCGCCGCTCCCCAGAAAACCACTTAATGTTCCTCCTAAAAATCCTAATCCTACAATGGATAACCCTGTTTTCGGAGTAATATCAATAAATTTCATGACTTCCCCAACTAAACTTACCGCTTCACCTGCCATCTAATATATGCCCCCTTCCTAATGTTTGCTTTCTAAGCCCAGAATACTCAAAATATGAGAAACTGCTGTTCCATACAGAAAAGCGATACAAATAACTGTCCCTAAAAGGCTCACTGCCGGAATGACTCCTTGGCTGACATAAAATTTGTTAAGTTGTTCGATATTAAAAAATATTAGTAAATATGCACTGATAGCTAACGCCAAAAAAACAATAGTTTTTAAAACGCTCGGTTTAGATTCACTGCTCATACCAACTCTCTCCTTTACTTAGTCTCCTTATAAAGGGCTTTTTATGCTTCAGAAAGCATTTACTATAACGTGATACTCTCTGACTAATATTAAAAAGAGTTACCTCCTCTCTCTATTTGTGATATAATTCTCTATATAGCAAATACTATGCCAATGCCTTTAACCCGGTATTTCACGCATTTATCATGACCATTAAAAAAAGAAGTGTAGCAAATGCTATACCTCTATGGCCGCACATCTCGCAGGAGAGTATGCTTAAAACTATTGAATAGTCCGACAGGACGCAGATTCTAGGCTATTTCTTAAGATTTCAGCTATTGTATCTTTTGCTACAGTCATATGTATTATATAATTCAATCAAAAAAATCCCCTTGGAGGTGATTAATTGCTCCATAAGCGTTTCTTATTGTCTTTCAAAGGGAAGAGTTTAACCAATCAACTAGTTGTCGTATTTGCCGTAATTATGCTTGTACCCCTATTGGCCTTAATGTACGATATTTTTTTCGCTTCACAGACAAATCAAGTGATTTTCTTTGATAAAGAACAACGATTGGCTGCCTTAGTCAAAAGTACGAATCAGCAGCTTACGATGAATTTAGAGTCTTTGGATATAGATTCCCAAAAAATCTCTTCAATCCTTCTGCACAATGAGTTTACTCGAGTCGTCGAGCCTTATATTCCCTCTAATTCCGGGATTCGCTTCGGTTTATATGTTCCTCAGTCCGATAAAATTACGGTCCTTGGCTTTCTGCATAATTACCGAAACCTCTCCCCGGAAGAAGAGATCCAAAGGGAAAAAGAGATCTTTGCCAATACTAAGTCTGGTCTGGTAGCCGCTGAGATGGGTAAAGAGCCTCTTTTTAGAATTTCGGGTTCTTTTGACGACCAAGTGGTTGAATATATTTGTCCCGTTATATTAAAAGGGAAAGTCGTAGCCGTTATGTGGGCAGGCGAACGACTGAACCCATTCTTTTATCAAAGCAGCTTCTACCGCAAATTGCTTCGTTATGTTACCTTAGGCGTCCTTGCCTTAGTTATGTTCGCAGCATTAAGAACCATCCGGAATATAACCACGGGGGTGGACCGCTTAAAGCATGGCTTACACCGAATGGAATGCGATATCCATTATGCATTACCGGAAATGTCCGGTGAACTGGGGCAAGTTGCCCAAGCCGTTAATCGGATGGCCGAAAGCCTATCCGAAAAAGAAAGACTGGAAGATCAGCTCAGGCAATCGGAACATCTCATCGCCTTAGGCCGCTTAGCGACTGGTGTAGCTCATGAATTACGAAATCCTATCGGCATCATTAAAACTTTAGTGGAACTAATGAAGCAGGAATACTCTCAAATGACCGGTATTGAAGAATATACCAAAGCTATTGATGAACAAGTTGACAGGCAGGACATGGTTATCCAAGAACTCCTTGACTTTGGACGTCCTACCAAAGTGGCCATAAAGGAATGTTCCATTAATGATTTAATTATGGGAGTTTTGTCATTTTCCGCAGCAATGCTGCGAAAACAAAAAGTCAGAGTACACTTGCAATTGGAAAATTCGCTATCCAAGATCTTAGCCGATACGGAAAAGCTTAAGCAGGTATTTGTGAATATTATAGTAAACGCCGCTGAAGCAATGCTGTCCGGCGGGGATTTGACCATCGCCACCAAACAAACAGAAGACATGATTATTATTAGTCTGACGGATACGGGAGAAGGAATTCCTGAAGATGATATGCAGAGAATATTCGATCCTTTTTACACTACAAAAGAAGCCGGCACTGGTTTAGGCCTATCCATATCTTATCAAAGCATTAAATTGCACGGTGGCATAATTGAAGTTGAAAGTACCCTTAATGAAGGAACAACTTTTACAATTAAACTTCCTGTAACAACATAATCTTCCTACGGGAGTGATGATCTTGATACCAAGAGTTCTTGTAATTGACGATGAAGAAAGAATGTGTTGGGCCTTAGAAAGGGCTCTTAGTCACGAAGGCTATCAAGTGGTTACTGCAACTAGAGGTTTACAAGGTATTGAAATGGCTCTTGAAACAGAACCTTCCACAGTTATATTGGATTTAAAAATGCCCGATATCGATGGAATTGAGGTTTTGAAAAGGCTCAAAAGTATTAACCCCAATATCCCAGTAATTATGATCACTGCGCATGGAACTATTGAAACTGCCATTGAAGCTATGAAAATCGGAGCAACGGATTACATCACCAAGCCGTTTAAACTGGATGAGTTAAAGGTGCAGGTAAAACAAGCCCTGCATTTATCGAATTTAGAGAATGAAGTTAATTATCTCCGTCAAGAACTAGGGAAAAAATATGGAAAAATGGTAGGTCAGAGTGAGGCCATTAAAGAAGTATCTCATCTTATTCAGCAAGTGGCTAAAACTAACGCTACGGTTTTAATAACGGGGGAAAGCGGAACAGGCAAAGAGGTAGCCGCTGTAGAAATCCACAAAGCCAGCAACCGGGCGAATATGCCTTTTGTTGCCGTAAATTGTGCCGCTCTGCCTGAGCATCTGCTGGAGAGTGAACTATTCGGTCATGAAAAAGGCGCTTTCACCGGCGCAACCAATCGGAAAAAAGGCCGATTTGAGATGGCAGATAAAGGGACCATTCTCCTGGATGAGATCGGCGATATGCCTATCAGTATGCAAGTAAAGTTACTGCGGATTTTACAAGAACGCTGCTTTGAAAGAGTAGGAGGAACTGAGACCATATCCATCGATGTTCGAGTTATTGCTACAACAAATTCCGAACTTTCCACAGCCATCGCTAACGGTACTTTTAGGGAGGACCTTTATTATCGATTAAATGTCATGCAAATTAAAATGCCCCCTCTGAGATTGCGAAAAGAAGATATTCCTCTTTTAGTAAATCATTTTCTCAGCAAATTCGATCCTTCTCACACGAAAAAAATCTCACCTGAAGCTATGAAGATTTTAACTCGTTATGACTGGCCCGGTAATATACGAGAGCTGCAAAATGCCATCGAGAGACCGCTTATTGTCTGCCAAAGCAATGAAATCCTTCCCATTCATCTTCCCAGTGAATTATTGGAGAACATAGAAGATACCGCGGAACCGATCATCAATCTTCCGGAAGGAGGATTTTCGTTAGAAGAATTGGAAAAGCAGCTTATCGTTAAAGCCTTAGAGAAGAACAATTATAACCAAACCAAGACTGCTAAATATTTAGGAATTTCCCGGCCAACCCTTCTCTATCGAATGAACAAACATAATCTGAAATATTAGCAAAGAGAAAGACCAAAGGGACTGCGTTGCATAGGCAATGCAGTCCCTCAAATTATATGATCACCTTTTCTCCCCATTTTGTTTTTAAAATGTCTCACTATTAATCTTCTTTAAGGTCTGCAGAAATTGAAGGATTTCCTCGTCACTTAGAACTGCCGTCATCTGTTCCGTCAAATGTAAATGAAAGTCATGATGCTCCTTAAAAGCCTTCTGGCCTAAATCCGTCAGACTAATGAGGTTAACACGCCTATCTTCTTTAGTGGACTCACGACGGGCGAGATTTTTCTTTTCTAAACGATCCACTGTTACCGTGGTGGTTCCCGTCGTAACCCCCAGCTTTTGAGCCAATCCTTTCATATTCATTTTTTCATGTTCCCCTAAGATTTCAATGGCGTGTGCTTCCGAAACGGTAAGTTCACTAGTACGTACAATGGAATTTTCCCAAGATGAAAAACCATTAAAAAAGGTCAGCAATTCATGGGTCAACTCTTCATTAATCGTCACTGAAACTCCTCCTCGATAAATCCGCATGTAACTATTCTGGAATTCAATTGTTTTATATAGCAATAGTCTGATTTTAAAAATACATGATAGCAAAAATAATCTTCCCTGACAAGGGGTCAGGGAAGATTCACAAATAACTTATATTCCTAGGAAAGGTCCAGTCCAACATGTTTAAATCCCACATCCTCACCTGATTCGACAACAGTAAATTCATCGTCCCATTCCCTCTGAAAAGCTTTATAAACAAGCCTCAGGGTGCCAGTGATAACCTCATGTTCCAATTCTGATGTTTGGGCAATCTCTTGGGTTGTTTCCGTAACATCATTTAATTGATAGGCCACTGTTTCAATAAGCCTTAGTTTTTCATACCCTTTCAGCATGATCTTCATGAGCCGCTGTGTCTTCTTTAAGCCATAATTCTTCTTCGGCAAGGGTTTTACATGCAATAGCTATTGTTTTCATAATAACTGCCTCTTTCTCTTAAATCGTTGTATAAATATACAATGATTTGGGAAGAGGAAATTGTCAATAAGTTATCAAGCTCAATACAGTATTTCTACACATGTCTAAGGGCATCGATGGGATTAAGTCTGCTCGCCTTTCTTGCCGGAGCTAAGCCAAAAATTATACCCACCGCTGCCGAAAAGCCAACTGCAAGGATTATTGTCCAGGCCGTCATTACAAAAGTGAATTTCATTAGAATAGAAGCAGCAAAAGCTATGGACATGCCAATGAGCAATCCCAGGATCCCTCCAAACAGGGAAATAAATATTGATTCAATAAGGAACTGCAATTGAATCTGCGAGGGCTCTGCTCCAAGAGCCTTCCTAAGACCGATTTCTGTCGTTCGTTCCGTTACTGATACCAACATCATATTCATAATACCAATTCCGCCGACAATAAGTGATATTGAAGCTATCCCTGCAAGCAATAATGTCAGCATCCCCGTAATATTGCTGATTACATCAATCATATTCTGCATATTCAAGACAGTAAAGGCATTCTCTCTATAATTAAATGCTGAATTTAAGATTGAAGTCAAATCATTGGTGATTTTCTCAGACTGATTGGCATCCCTCATATATACATCCACATTAGAAATACTTCTTACACCCATGATCTTCATAGCGGAGGTGTAAGGCAGAATAATCAAATGATTAGTCGACCCCATAATCGAAGCACTCGTTTCTTTTAGTACACCGATAAGGGTTACCGTATGGCCATTCAACAATAGCTGTTGGCCCATAGGGTCAATTCCAAAAAAAAGTTCTTTGGCAAGATCACTGCCTAGTATGGCAACCGGATTTTTATTGCTGACATCCATACTGTTGATCACTCTGCCCTTTGCCAAAATATCCTTTTCTTTTTGAAGATAAATCTCATTCTTTCCTTGAACGCTTACGCCCTGCTTCAAATTCCGATTGAAGACAAGAGGGATTTTGCCTGAAACTGTTGGCGAGACGCCGCTGACATTCTCAACTTCTGACAACAGCTTTAAATCATTTTCACTTAATCCTTGCTTTAAGCGTGTTCCCATAACTTGAATAGTAATTTTGTCAGCGCCTAGTGATGATATCTGACTTGTTATACTGCCCGTTGCCCCCTGTACTATGGTAATAAGGGCAATTATGGAGGCCACTCCAATCAGCACACCCAGGACAGTAAGAAAGGAGCGCATTTTATTGTGAACAATATTGTTCCATGCCATTTTCATAGATTCCCTTAACATCGCTCTCCGTCCCCTCACTTAATCGTCCGTCTAAAATATTAACTACTCTTTTTGAGTATTTAGCAATATTAGTATCGTGTGTAATCATAATAATTGTCCTGCCCTCGGCATTCAGTTCTTGAAAAAGCTGCATAATTTGTTTTCCAGTCTTTTGATCAAGAGCCCCTGTCGGTTCGTCGGCAAGCAAGATTGTGGGTTCGGTTACCACTGAACGAGCAATAGCAACACGTTGTTGCTGCCCGCCTGAAAGCTGGTTGGGGTAGTGGCGAATTTTATCTGCTAAACCAACTCGCTCTAGGATCTCCGCCGCTTTTTTATGTCGATTTTCTGGGGATATCCCTGCATAAATCATAGGTAATTCTACATTTTCAAGAGCATTTAGTCTTGGCAACAGGTGAAAACTCTGAAAGACAAAACCAATCTCTCGGTTGCGGATGCGCGCCAACTCTTTTTCGTCTAAGTCTTCAACATTCTGATCAGCCAGGATATACTTTCCCCTCGTAGGAACATCAAGACAGCCAATGATGTTCATAAGTGTGGATTTCCCTGAACCTGAGGGGCCTAATACAGAAACAAACTCTCCTTGATTGACTATTAAGTTAACTTTATTGAGAACCGTAAGTTCTTCAGCATCCAGATAATAGCATTTGACAATATCCTGCATCATTAGAATTTCACCCATGGTCATGCGCCGCCCTTTTGAGCTTCTTGAGAAGTTTGATCACTTCTATCCCTCATTTGAGAACTCCCGCCAAAACCCGTAGCTTTCGCTGCCGGCGGTACTAATACAGTATCATTAGCTGTTACACCGCTTTTGATCTCCACTTGTACACCATCATTAATACCCAAAGTCAAACTGACCCTTTGCGGTAAGTTGCTGCCGTCTTTTAGCAAGACAAAAGGGCTGTTATTTTCATCAAACTGAATCGCAGACATTGGCAATAATACGACACCGGAAACCCTCTGATTTACAACCTTCGCCTCTGCTGACATGCCTACGCGCAGGTTATTGTCGTTAGGAAGTGCGATAGTTGCTGTAAAGGTTGTAACACCGTTGATATACTCTCCTTCTTTTGATACATCGATTATTTTTCCTTTGATATCTTTATCCAGGGCATGAATCGTTATGGTAGCCTCTTTGTCTTTGGAGACAGCTGCCAAATCATATTCATCGACTTGAACCTTTAATTGCAAATCTGAGTAATCAACGATGTCCGCCAGCTTTGAACCAGGCATTAGCTGAGCATTTTCTTCAGTGTAGATCGTTGTTACCTCTCCCGAAATTTCCGGCCTCATTTTCTCCCCCATAGTAGTTATCATGAGATCGGTATCAGGGGTAACTTGCTCTCCTTCCTGAACTTTGATTTCATTGATTTGCATGGTTTTATCCGCCAATACCGTTTGCCTGTTTTTGGCCTCAACACTGCCGGAAAAACTGTAATTCGTAGACAATTCTCCAATGACTGGTTTTACCTCAGTATAGTTAATTTTTTGCGGCCTAATATATAAGGCAATGCCCAAAGCCACCACCAATAGTCCAATAATTGACCCTACAATAATTCTTCTATTTCCTTTGCTTTTGCGCTTCATTAAGATTACCTCTTCTTCCAATAGCTTTTATAAGCGGTTTGCAATTAATATGCTAATATAAATAGTTTTTCATACACCTCACCATATTCTAGTTTAATTTCAGCAAACTCTCAGTTTTTATTCAGTACTGTTTCAGTTAGCTATTGTATTCTAATTAAAATTAAAAAACACTAGTTTATTTATTAACAAACTAGTGTTTTTTTAAATTCAACCATAAAGGAGATGCAAAGATAAATCATCTTAATTTGATTTAGATCTTAATGAAATTCTACAATACATAAGTTTTCCATTTTAAGGATTAAAAGATTTGATTAAATTCGTCATAATCAGTGCACGGATGAAGGAGTGGAAGGTTTTGAGAATTACAATTAGAAAACGACTTATTTTAGGATTTGGTATTGTTCTACTTATCTTAGCAATTATAGCCGGCGGAAATATAAATATGTTACATAAGATGTCCGATATTTCCTCCACCAATGAGCAGCTTTTAGAGAATAAAGCATTAGCAAAAGAACTCATGTATCAGATTTCTCACACGAATACCATAGGAGCTTACTATTTACAGTCGGAAACCCAGCAAGAGGCTGAAATGTATTGGGAACAAGAAAATCAAGCTATAACAGATACTAAGTCTTTGCTTAATGAACTAAAACAAAAAACTGAGAGCAGCGAGGGCACGGCTCTGCTTGACGAAGTACTGAAAGGGTATTTAGCCTATGTGGACGATACTACCGAAGCTTACCAGACTTTCCAGGCCAGTTTAAACATTAACAGCGACGGAAAATCCCTGGTTAAAAATGATGAAGGAATTTTGAAATCTCAACAACAATTTTTTGATTCTACTACTGATGCTACTCTTCAGAGTATCGACAATTACCTAAATTGGCTTCAAGAAACAATAGGAGACAATCAAAAACAACTTAACAGTTTACAATCCCAGAATGATACAATCACTGCCTTGCTTACATTGACCGGTCTGCTCCTGGGCAGTATGACTGCCCTCTTCACCTCAAAGAGCATACTGAAATCCATGAAATCTTTAAGAGAAGCTACTGGGAGAATTGCAGATGGAAATCTCTCCGAGGAAATAATCATAAAATCCAGAGATGAATTTGGAGAATTATCTAAAGGTTTTAATCAAATGACCATGAACTTGAGAAAACTAATTCGAGAAGTGGTTAATACAGCCAGTACCTTAGGAGCAACGGGAGAAGAATTACTGGCTGTAGCTGAAGAAGCAACATCTTCAAGTGAGCAAGTATCCTGCACCTTGGGCATGCTGGCAGCAGGAGCAGCAGAGCAGGCCAGGTCAGTAAGGGATACGAATACAGTCATTCAACAACTGTCACTTAACGCTCAACGAGTAGCAGCGAATGCGGAAAATGTTACCCAAAGCAGCACTAAGGCAGCTCAGGCAGCGGAATTAGGAGCCCGGTATTCCGAAAATGCCGTTCAAAAAATTGAGCAAATTAGAGAAGGCGCCAGTCATTCTGCAAACTTGATCCAACAACTAGGAGCTCAATCTACAGAAATCGGGCAAATTGTAGATGTCATTAAAGGGATCGCTAATCAAACCAATCTATTAGCCTTAAATGCCGCCATTGAAGCGGCCCGAGCCGGGGAACACGGTAAGGGATTTGCCGTAGTTGCAGACGAAGTACGTAAGCTGGCAGAACAATCATCATCGTCTGCCGCTCAGATCGCTAATCTTATAGGAACCATTCAGAAAGATACTAATCAAGCCGTCGGGGGGATGGAGACGGCTATGAATGAAGTAGCCGCAGGCGTTGAGGCAGTAAATATGGCCGGGCAGTCTTTCCAGACAATCGTAGAGGAAATCAACGCTGTTGTTGAGCAAATTCGACAAGTTTCTGAAGCAGTGCAAGAAATCGCCCGGGGAACTGCCCAAACTGTTCAAGCGGAAGAAGGTATTAGTGAGATAGCAGCTAAATCCGCCGCCAACACCGAAGAGGTTTCCTCCGCGTCACAGGAGCAGGCCGCCACCATGATCTCCGTAAGTCAATCGGCTGACGCTCTGGCCAAACTAGGAGAAAGTCTGACAACAATAGTTTCCAAATTTAAAATATAATTAACTGCAAAAAAATAAACCCACCGCTTCTTCTGCAGCGTGTGGGTTTAACTAGCTAAAGATGTTAACAACTATGCCTTTGAATATGAATCAAATGAACGATGAAGATTATAGTATTTCAAAAGACATCCAATCGGGGTTTCTCTGTATTCGGGAAAGATATTATTCCTTTCCAAACAAATCCGAGTACCATCCCTAGCCCTTGTTCCACTAGAAGTCCATAAATTTATCACTCCGCAAATTTTCAGATCGTTTTGCTAAGCTCGTATAGACCAGCAGCACTGCTTACTATTTCTGCCATAGCCGCTTCTATGCCATGAGTTATCTGGGCTTGGTTCTGAGTCGTCTCAACATTTAAGCTGATCTGATATTCTAGATTATTGATACTCTCCTGACCACTTAGTATTGCTTGCCTAATAGTCTTTACTGCATCCACGCTCTTCTGAGCTAATTTTTTCACTTCTTCGGCCACCACTGCAAACCCGCGCCCCTGTTCACCAGCTCTGGCGGCCTCTATCGCAGCATTAAGCGCTAACAAATTGGTCTGTGAAGCAATGTTTTTAACAAGCTCATTCATTTCTTCGATGATTTTTAATCCATCCATTAATAATCTAATAGCAACCTCTAAATCTGACATGGATTCCACACTCTTGTCTGCGTACACTGTCATTTCTTGCAAGGATGCAGCAATCTCCTCAGAACTGGTGGAGAGATTGTCGGCAATTTCGACGATCAATTCCATCTTTTCTCTACTTCTCGCAACCGCAATACAACCGATCACTTTGCCATCTTCAATAACCGGGAGTGCAATCGTTCGAAATGTAAACCCATAAACCTCTTTTGGAACGAGTTTATCCACCGGTTTGCCTGTCACCACACATTGCTTACCGCCGCTGCCCTCTGCCAGACTGTCGCCTGTTTTTGCCGTGTAGGTCACAAAACTTTTTGGAGTATACATTGAATCAAAGCTTTCTGTATTTGTCGTGAACAAAACTGCCTCTTCTCCCAAAAGGTAAGGAATGACTTCCTCTAAGAT
This sequence comes from Desulfosporosinus orientis DSM 765, assembly GCF_000235605.1. Classification (GTDB taxonomy): domain Bacteria; phylum Bacillota; class Desulfitobacteriia; order Desulfitobacteriales; family Desulfitobacteriaceae; genus Desulfosporosinus; species Desulfosporosinus orientis. The sequence goes on along the minus strand of NC_016584.1, from coordinate 620,588 downwards.
TTTAAATGCTTCCAATTGCGCTCTGGTGACATGATACCTCAAAATAGTAGCCCTCCATAAAGTAATACTGGGTTCGGCATTCGCCGAGTCAGATGGCACAAGGCTTTTAGCTTGACCCATCAAAATTAATCTCCCCTCACCTTTATCCGAGAGGATTTTATTTTTTGGTCTCCAAATAAGATTTGGCTTCCAACCGTTGGTAAGCTTCATATTTGATCATATCGTAAACTTCCTTAAGGGGTATCTGTTGCTCTTCTGCTAGTCTACGGCAATCCTCATATTCCGGAGCCACATTACGCAGGCTATCCTGATAACGGGCAACCTTCACCTTGGCTTGACCTAGCTTGGTCTGTAGAGTCTTAATTTCATAAGGCAGCATATACTTGGTCACAGGGTAAACTCTAACCCCGATGGATGTTGTCTCAGAAAATATCTGTTGATAGAATGTTTCTAATTGATGGGTATGAATCAATAAACTTAAGACAATAGCCGGGCGATTTTTTTTCATTTGGATTTTTCGCAAGAATACATCCATCGCTCCAGCTTTAAGGAATTTATTTATCAGGTAATCATAAAACTCCGGGTTCATGTCATCTATATTGGCTTCCATCATCAGGGCGTCTCCTTGGCGGACATCACCCTTGCCGCCATAACGAATATGCCCGTCGGAGCCAACTTGATCCAGTTTTCCACCAATGGTTACACGCAGCAAGTTTGGAATGACTAAATCATGCTCACCTGCCCCATAACCGGTGGTATCAGCCCGCATCGGCGGCATATTGCCAAAATCCTGACAATAGGTTGTAATAATTGCAGCTCCGGTTGGAGTCACTAATTCTTTTTCAATATCCTTCGAATAAATAGGAACTCCTTGCAATAGTTCCAGAGTAGCAGGTGCAGGAACTGGAATTGTTCCGTGGGCACATTTAGTAAAACCTGTTCCGATATGCACTGGTGAAGCATATACTTCCTCAATCTCTAGCCTCCATAAGCCAATAACTGAACCAACAATATCAATGATGGCATCCATGGCTCCGACTTCATGAAAATGAATTTGATCAACGGAGGTTTGATGTATTTTTGCTTCGGCTTCAGCCAAGCGAGTAAAAACCTGGATACTTTTTTCTTTAACAACCTCAGGCAGCGTACTACTATTAATGATTTCTCGAACATCCCGAAGATGCCGGTGTACATGACCTTCTTCCGTTAAAACTTGCACCTTGGTTCCACTAATGCCTTTTTTAATCACTTTCTCCCTTTGCAATTGATAACCACTTAAAGGAAGCTTAGCTAAATCTGCTTGCAGTAGCTCCCAATCTAAACCAGCATCAACCAAAGCTCCTAAGGTCATATCCCCACTTATCCCGGCAAAACAATGAAAGTAGGCGATTCTCATACATTGACCTCCCCTAACTTATTAATTAAACTGGCCTGATAGCCAGCGCCAAAACCATTATCGATATTGACCACACTCACACCACTGGCACAGCTGTTCAACATAGCCAGCAATGCGGCCAATCCGCCGAAGCTGGCGCCATAACCCACGCTGGTGGGTACGGCAATCACCGGCTTGTCTACCAACCCTCCAACTACACTGGCAAGGGCTCCTTCCATTCCAGCAACTACGATTAAAACCCGTGCGGCCAAAAGCTTATCTTTTTGGCTTAATAAACGATGAATACCGGCTACCCCGGTGTCATAAAGGCGTTCCACCCGGTTGCCCATTACTTCGGCAGTAATAGCCGCTTCCTCTGCGACAGGAAGATCTGAGGTTCCGGCACTGAGCACTAAAATATGTCCTCGTTTTGCCTGTTCACCCCGTCGTATCACAATTAAGCGAGCTAAATCATAATACTCAGCGTCAGGAATTCGTGCGGCAACAGCTACATAAACATCATGATTAGCCCTAGTCGCCAGAATGTTCGTTTCTGCTCCTTCGGCCAGTTTTTCGGCGATAGTGACGATTTGTTCAGTTGTTTTACCTGCACTATAAATAACTTCAGGAAATCCTTGCCTGAGCTGACGATGATGGTCGATTTTAACAAAGCCTAAATCCTCAAAGGGCAAATCTTTCAATTTATTTAACCCTGAATCAACACTAATCTCGTTATTCTTAATTCCTATGAGCAAGTCACGCAGGCTTTTTTCATTCATACGTTTTTGTCCTCTTCTTTTAAAGTCTCATTCATACTCCCCGTCCGGTAACCTTGAAGGTCCATGGTAACATAACTGAAACCACAGGTTTTTAGCTCTTCAACGACTTGGTCTACTTTTTCTACCATAAGCAAGAATTGATCTCGGGGGATCTCGATCCGGGCAATTTCACCATGGTGACGCAAGCGAAACTGTTGAAAACCCAAGGAACGCAAGATCATTTCTCCTCGATCTACTTGGTTCAGCTTTTCTTTCGTTATTCTTGAATTATACGGAAAACGGGAACTAAGACAGGCAAAGGAAGACTTATTCCAAGTTGGTAAGCCCATTTCCTTGGAAAAACAACGAATTTCCTCTTTAGTGATCCCTGCTTCTTTTAGCGGACTGCGTACGCCCAATTCCTTGGCTGCTTTCATTCCCGGTCTGTGGTCATTCAAGTCATCGAAGTTAGAGCCATCAAGCACGTAATTTATTCCCTGATCCTTGGCGACCATTAATAATTTGGAGAATAGTTCATTCTTACAGTAATAGCAGCGGTTAGGCGGATTATCCATGAGGATGTATATAGAAAATTAGCCAACGCGTCTAAATTATAGGGTTTTCATAACCAACCTATTGCCATTTCCATTCCCGCCCAACAATGAACAGTATGTCTTGGTTACTACTCTTGAGTAGTATCCTGAGCCCGCTTGATTCCAAATAAGATTTCCTCATTAAATCAAATTTATTTGCACCCCGTTTCTTGATTATCGTTATCTGCAGTTACGGCGTTCTAAAATAATTATTCTTTTGCTATTTTGCCCATTAATAGAAAATTCAACGACTTTAATATGCCCTATCTGTTACTACCGAATGGTATTCTGAATTTGGAAGACGTTGCGTAGATCATCATAGACTGCAAATTCCACAAGAAATATCTCAAACCCGATAGGGGCTTGGGTAAATTATATTCATTCATGACTTCAATTGCCTTACTAAAGCAGCGGACGACAATGCCGTCCGCTCAAATCTGCGTGATTAGACCCTTATGACCTACATACACATACACATACACTTAATCTAACCCAAGCATCGTCAGCGTTTGACAATAATTCCCTGAGCTCATACCTCACCAATCCGGGAAACTTTCGGACCAATTGTCGTCTGCTAAATCACCCTAATTATTCTATTTGAAGTCTTTGGGTTCAACTAAGAAGGCTACAATAACACCACCTAAGAGAGCCCAAAACGGTGAACTGATTTTCAGAATGGTAATTCCGCTCATAGCGATAATCAATGCAAAAAAAGCGCCAGTCTTAAATTTCTTAGTACTAAATGCCTCATCAAAAGCACTAATCAATACACCGATCATTGCCAATCCAGCAACAATGCTTATTAAATCTGCCGGCAAACCCGTGACAAATGCTACTGCTATACTGGCTATTAAACCAAAGGCACCGAAGATAATTCCATTAACAACTGTTGCCGCATACCGGCCTTCCTTGTTATCACCAGCTTCTTCGGAGGCGCAAATAGCTGTCATCGGTCCTGCAATATTGGCGTTATGCCCGCCAAAGAATGAAGTTGCAATTCCACCGATACCACTGATGATTGTCATAATGTTAATAGGCGGTTTGTATCCTTGGCCCATTAATACACCAATTGCCTGGGCATTTTCAGCCCCGATAACCAAAGCAGCCAAGGGGATAGAGATACTAAAGAAAGCATTAATGTTAAAGGCAGGTGCAAAAATCTGGGGAGCAACAAATTTATAGGATACTCCACTCAAGTTTAATCCTCCGATAAAAGCCGCAGCAATAATTCCCAGAACAAGAGCTCCTAGAACAGGAGGTATTTTTTTTGTCAACCGTGGTAAAACGAGGAAACCTACTAATGCCGCCACACCAATTACAGGAGCTTTATTTGTTGAAGTAATAATACCTGTTCCAAAACGGATCATTGCTCCGGCAATCATTGCCATAACAATGGGTAGCGGCAACCATCGCATCAATTTACCAACAAGACCAGATAAGCCAAGGATTAAAACAAGAATGCCAGCGATTAAATATGCTCCTACTGCCTCATTAATAGTAAACGTGCTTAAGGCCCCAATTAGCATTACAGCACCCGGAATAGAATAGGCTCCGTTTATTGGTTGCTTGTAATAGAGTGCTAAACCTAAGCTTATAATACCTCCAAAGAAATAGATTGCAAAAAGCCAAGAAATAGCCTGAGCTGAGGTGAGGTTACCTTTTGTAGCAGCACTTAAAACGATAAGGGCAGGTCCAGTACAACCAAAGACTGCGGCAACAATACCGGCGGTTATGGTTTTGGAATTTAAATGCATAGTCAGATCACGTAAACCTCTGGCAAAACCGGGTCCTTTTTCAAAACATTGGCCTTTTTGTATACCTGTATTAGGATTCATAATTCATCCTCCCATTTAATACTCAGAGTGGCGTTGTTACACGATGCTCATATATACATTCAGACTCTGGTATACTTATCTCTATCGACATTCTAATTTAGCATTGTCTTAGTCAATATCATTGTTTTAAAAATTTTTTTATAAATAAAACAGCTCCAACGTTAAGGATTTCAGCCTTCCACATCAAGACCAAAATCAAGTAACGGAGCATCAAGAATCGCTCGACCAACATCAATAATATCCGGTCCAAGTACTACGATGTTACTTAACTCTTCTGGGGTTACACCGCCGGCAAAGGCTAACTTTACACTTTTTCGCCACCCATCGGTTGCAGCGGCAGCCTTCACAGCCTTAAAATCCGCCAGAATACCGGTATCAACCATCAAAATTCCTGCCCCAGCCTCTACTGCGGTTCTCGCTTCTTCAACAATACTCTGGGCTTCACCTCGTAATTGGACAACCGCCAAACGATCCGGATCAAATAATTTTGCCCGCCCCACAGCAGCGGCAACTCCCCCAAACATCCGGATATAGTTTTTGTCTAAATAAACGAAGGGTTCTTCGGTCATTCGTAGTCCTGCCCCACTTGACATGACCGCCTGGCGTAGTTCTCCCTTCGTGGCTTGACTTATCTTTTTCCAAGCACCGCAAACTACCTTTACCGGACTGGCCTTTTTCACTATGTCTGCAGCGGCAGTGGCTACTCCGGAGGGCTTTCCAATGGCTCCCATAAGCGTTTCCTCCGCCCTAGTAACCATCTCAGCATCCCCTCTAGCGACAAATACCGGCGTACCGGGAACTAGCAACGCACCCTCCTGGGCGACCGAAATAACTTCCAATCCAAGTTCCATCGCCAGTTCTTGCATTCTAGCTGCTCCTGATAGTATTCCATTTTCCCGAGCTCTGATTGCGAACGAATAAGACCTATCTTGGAGTGGTTTAAACAAAAACTCTCTCAACTCCATTGAACTCACCTCCTCCTATATAATCTCCGTTTTCTTGCGACCTTTAATCTCTGATTGGTCGAGATCTCTTGGCCTATCCTTATTACTCCAGCTCAGATAGTCTCTAATGTCTGCTATCATCGTCTCTCCCTAATTGAATTGTACGGGTTCTTAAGGCAGATTAGTCAGCACAACATTCCCTGTACCTCTTACCAACACTGTATCCGTGATACGAGGACCGCCAAATTTCGGTGCGTAAATTGTCGGAAGCAACAAGTCTACCACCATATTTTCCTGAATAACATGGTCTATCCCCTTTCCAATAACGGGGTAAAACTCCGACTGCCTGATTCCTACGCCATAGCCGATTACATCCATAAACATCTTCGCATAACCATGGTCGTGAATAACCTTAAACACTCTGTCGAAAATTTCACCGGAAACAGCCCCCGGTTTCAATGCTTCTATCCCAACGTTTTGGGCTTTGATGAGCAATTTATAAATATCATTTATCTCCCTGGCAACTTCTCCTAAAAATGCAGTACGACACATTTTAGCTGCATACCCTTTATAAGACGCACCCAAATGAATTACCACAGGCTGATTATTTTCGATCACATAATTGCCGGCGTAAGGATGCATCAATTGCTGGCGGTCATGCCGCAACACCTGTATGCGGAATGTTGCCCCCTCTGAGCCTGCTTTGCGCATGGCATACTCAGCTTCTGCAAGAATGTCTGTTTCTTTAATCCCCGGCCGAAGGGATTCCACGGCCGCTTTCATCCCTACTGCAACAAACTCAGCAGCTTTTGAGATGTACTCAATTTCCTGTTCACTTTTAATAGAACGCAACCTGTAGCATACTTCCGCAATATCACCGAAGTAGATTCCGGGTACGGTATCACGCAGACACTGAAAATCCTTTAAATTAATAAAGTACCTGGTAAAGCCGATTCTCGGATTGGGGATGCCCAGATTCAGTACCATGTCGGCGGTTTTCTGGCTGACATTCTCGTTTGGAAAGAAATAAGGAACCACTTCTAATCCGGATTGATCCCGCATATGGCGAGCGTCCAACCACAAACAAATTAGTTTCGGCTCACCTTGGGCCGGAACAATCAGCGCTCCCCCTTCAATGTCTTCACTATTTGCAAAGTAGATTAGGTTTTCCCTATCCATAATGACGGCGGCATCCAGTTCGTGAACCTTCAGTTCCTGTTGGAGCGCGGCAATTCTCTTCACAACGATTTCGTTCATAAACACTGCTCCTCATTATTGAAAAAGAGGGTATGTTATATTGAACCCCCTTTTTCATACTCCTAAAATGCCTACTGAACATTAGAAACAAGCACTTTGCTGTAACTTGAAAAAATGCGGAATTACGCTTTTATTTCCAAAATAGAAAGATCGACACCCCTTTGCTTGAGCCACTTTGGCAGCAGCTCCTTATCAACCTTTTCACTGACTTGCGGGGCTTTTACGATCAAAAGCCTGGCCAATGATTCGCTGACATTCAGACCGCCCATAGCGCCGTCAAAGATAATGACTTGATCGGTTCCGCTGACATTGTAGGCAAATTCCATGGCGTTCTCTACAGTTCTGGCGGTTACGGCATAATCCATATAGCCGATATTCATGGAATCCGTATCGAATAGTTTTCCTTGCTCATCTCCCACGACGACAGTCGGAATATTCTTGGAGAAGAATTCGGAGGGATATCCTGTCCAAGCATAGTTATGCACACACATTTTGATAGCGGGGTTCATGGGAGGGGTCTCCTCAAGCAGCGGTTTTCCGTTCTTACGATAGAAAGCTTCGGTATACCAAGTGTAAGAGGGCAACGGAGTATTAAGGTCATATAAATCGGAATTGGCGCCCAGGAAATTCGCATAAATAACGCCTGCAGAAAATACGTAGGGTACAGGACAAGGGAAATCCAGAACCGCAATACACTTGTCAATTTCGCCAAATAGGGTCATAATTTTTCCATAGAGCTGGCAGCCAACGAAGGTGGCGCGGTCATTAAGAGCGTACAGATCGTTGTCACAGTCCGCACCGATTACACCATGAGGTCCGCAATTCAGAAAGGCAGCGAAAGCGAATTTGCTCTGCACAAACTCAGACTCAAAAATAGCTCGGGCAGTAAAGTTTGCGGCACGAGGCCCAAGATTTTGATGGTAGGTACTGCGGGTTTCGCAGCGCGCATAGGACATACCAAAGGGTTTTACAGCTTTATCCACCTGTCGATGGAAATGCACTTCACGAACGTCGGTATGATGCGCATGAATGATCCAGGTTGCGTCATAAGCCCGCTTAAGCCCGTAAAGAGTTCCGATCTCTGTCTCGATAGCAACCCCTTCATCAATGGGAGCTATCCCGACTGCTTTTCCTTTATAATAGGTATCTAAGCCATAACGCTTCATATATTCTTCCGTTTCACGGAAGCGCATGCCCACGCCCGCACGCAGCCGAATATCCGTACAGCCGGTTCGTTCTTCTACAGCATCTCTGATTGCCTTCAGCAACTCCGCATAGGGTTCGCCGCCAAAAAGAGTGAATCCATGATGGGAAGCCAAGACATTAACGGAATGTTCCGGTTTAATCATACTCATGTCGACCTTCATCAGAGCATCATGGGCGGCTTGCCGAACATGGTTGATTGCATCCGGTCCACCCGGCAGGAGCACAGGAGGGAGATCCGGGAACAATTCGCGCAGATAAAGAGAAACCATTCCGGGAAGTTCGGAAACACGGGTTTTTACAAGATCCGGATCAATACCATACATAGAAGGTTTTGGGGGAATGGGCTTAATCGGTTCGTGGATCAAATCCTTATAATTCATTAGATTTCCTCTCCTTCCCGTTTGGTATTAACAACACGATCCAATAAATCTCGATCTTCTTGGAAGTAGAAACCTCTCTTATTGTATTTCTCAACCACAGTTTCAGGAAGAGTCCAGGCAGTAGGGGTAATACCGTACCACTGCCAACCATTTTCAACCTGTTTCAGCTCAAGACCTGCAGCTTCAATCATCCGCAGCAATGGCTGGACACATTCAATGGTACAGCCTGTGCGAATACCCGTTCTTGAGGATACTTCTTCAGGGGTTTTCGCTCCTTCCAGGATGGCAGCGGCAACTTCTTCAGCACGCACACCCACACAGTAACATAAGATCTGTTCCGGATTAAGATGGGCTTTTTCACACAGCTCACGAATTGTATTTGGGTCATGCTTGGAGGCATCTACTCCAATAGTAAAGGGTTCTTCACGCTTAACCATTTTAATAGCATAGAATGGACAGCGGGATTCGCAGTTGGTGCAACCACGACATTCATCCGCCTTCACCTTTGCCTTTTTATCAGAAACTGAAATCGCTAAAACCGGACAGACTTTCTCACATACTTTACATCCCCTGCACAGGTCATGCTGTACTTCGGCCAACAGGGTAACTCTTTTCATCTGTTAAACCTCTCCCTTCATTCTTGTCATAGGGCATCCGCTTGATCAACTTTCAAACACGATCTGGGTCCCTTCTCAATCCCCCCTCTCGGACTCACCCCTTTCCGTCGAATTATCTCATCTTATTTCTTGTTCTTCTGAGATAATTCAAACGCCACATCTATAATCATATCTTCCTGTCCGCCTACCATTCTCCGCTTACCCAGTTCCACAAGAATATCCCTGGGGTTCAGCCGGAATTTTTCAGCGGCTTTATAGGTGTGGAGTAAAAAGCTAGAGTAAACACCGGCATAGCCCAACATTAAAGAAGCAGTGTTTATAACCTGGGGACGCTGCATGATCGGTTCAACAATTTCTTCTGCTACGTCCATGATACCGTTTAGGTTAACCTCTGTGTCATATCCTAAACGGTCCAGCACCGCACATAACACTTCATTCTGTGTATTCCCGGCGCCCGCACCCAGACCGCGGCAGGTAGCATCAAGGTAGGTTGCGCCTTCTTCCACTGCCGCGATCGAGTTCGCGACAGATAGACCTAAATTGTTATGAGAGTGGAAGCCGATTGGAATATCAACCGCATTTTGAAGAGCACTGACTCTGGCCCGGACATCATCCGTCAACATATAACCCGCTGAATCCGCAAGGTTAATATAATCAGCTCCGCAGTCCACAAAAATTTTAGCTTGCTCAACGATCTTTTCCGGTGAGGCCATATGGGACATCATCAAGAACCCTACCGTCATCATTCCGATGCTCTTAGCATATTTGATATGCTGAATCGCGATATCTGCTTCGGTTACATGGGTGGCAACCCGCACAGCCTGAGCACCATTTTCCTTCGCTTCCTGCAAATCTTCTATCGTTCCGATTCCGGGAAGCAGCAGAACTGTCAGCTTGGCATTCTTAACCACCTTGCCGGCTGCCTTAAGCAGTTCAATTTCATTGGTTTTTGAGAACCCATAGTTGACGGAAGAACCGGTGATGCCATCTCCATGGCTCAGTTCTATCAGGCTGACTCCAACCTTATCCAATCCTTCGGCAACTGCGGTTACCTGATCAACCGTAAAACTATGACTGACTGCGTGACTCCCATCTCGAAGCGTCGTATCAACAATATTAATTTTCCTTTTTTCCATAGCTGTTACCCCTCCTTGTTCAACAGATTCTCGGCTACTTTTTCGGCAACGGCGACCGCTGCCTGATTGATGATATCAAGGTTCCCGGAATACATGGGTAAAAAGTCGCCGGCACCCTGTACCTGAACAATTACGGTAACTTTGTTTCCATCTATGACAGGGGGAACACGAAGCTTGTAACCGGGCACATAAGCTTGAACCTGTTTGACAATCTCATTAACGGATTCAATGATTTTTTTCTCATCCGGATTCTTGACTATAGAATAAATGGTATTGGTCATCATAATGGGCGGTTCAGCAGGGTTCAGAACAATGATTGCTTTTGCTTTGTCTGCACCACCAACGATTTCAAGGGCCTTTTTGGTCGTCTGAGTGAATTCGTCAATGTTGGCACGGGTTCCCGGACCTGCGCTCTTAGAGGAAAGGGCCGCCACAATCTCGGTATACTCTGAATCTGCCACCCGATTAATCGCATGGGCAATGGGAATCGTGGCCTGTCCGCCGCAGGTTACCATGTTAAAGTTATCCACATGAGCCAGATTGTCAAGATTGACACAGGGAACCACGTAGGGGCCTACTGCAGCAGGAGTCATATCCATAACGATTTTGCCCGCCGCTTTCAATATTGGTGCATTATATAAATGCGCTTTTGCACTTGTCGCGTCAAAGACAATCTTGATATCGGGATCTGCGGCCACAGCGTCAACACCTTCCAGCGAAGTCTTAAACCCCAGTCCGGCTGCCCTTTTAATTCCCTCAGATTCCACGATACCGGCCATTAAGTGCATTTGCAGATGTTTACTTTTAATGACCTTATACATTAGGTCAGAGCCGATATTCCCCGGTCCGATGATGCCTACCTTAATTTTCTCCATTCTCCTTCTCCTTCTATAAACGTTATTTAAATTTTACCGTCACGCTACCCATGCCATGGAAGGTTACCGTAAAACTGTCATTTTTTGCGGCTGGAATTGCAGCAGTGACTGCACCGGCCAAGACAATATTTCCCTCTTTCAGTTCAATATTAAATTCTGAAAGTTTATTCGCCAGCCAAGCAACCGCGGCCGCAGGATTCCCCCACACTTCCGCGCAGGTTCCACTGTTGACCAGTTCCCCATTCTTCTCTAATGTCATGCCCGTTAAACGCATATCCACATCTCTGATCGGCGTCATACGGCCGCCCAAAATAAAGCGGGCACTGGAACCATTGTCAGCAATAGTATCGGAAAGTGTGATCTTCCAGTCTTTAATCCGGCTGTCAACTATTTCGATGGCGGGAACTACCCAGTCCGTAGCATTATAAACATCAGCAATGGTTACACCGGGCCCGCGCAAGGTTTTCTTAAGACAAAAGGCCAGCTCTCCTTCAACCTTTGGCTGATTAAGTTCATCCATCGGGCAAAAAGAGCCCTCCAGCACCAGCATTTTATCGGTCAGGTGACCATAATCGGGTTCATTGACATGCAAGAGATTTTGCATGGCTTTGCTGGTCAACCCTACCTTCATGCCGATCACTTTTTCCCCTGCGGCAACTTTTTTGGCAACATTTTCGAGCTGAATGGCGTAAGCATCTTCCACCAACATATCCGGATGGGAAGCGGTCGGCATTTCAATCTGATACTGTCCCTTTTCCGCATCAAACAATTCCTGGGCAATTTTATTACAGTCCATACTTTTTCTCCTTTTCTCTTATAAAAGTTTATTTAACCCATGATGATCATGGTGGAACCCCTTTTTCATCAGCTTTTTCGCAAGCACCGCGGCGATTCGTTGGGCAGTGACCTCTTTATCACAGTTGTTTTTCAAGCATTCTATCAATGCACCTGCGGCGAGCCGGACTTCGTCGTTGGGGCCGGGGAATGAAACCATTATCGACGGACCCACTGTTCCCACTGCGATTCGCACACCGTCCTTAACATGGCGCCCCGTTCCCTGTTGAAACTTGACAATATACGGCGTTGCTGCCTGGGGATCGACCCGCAACACACTTTCCACAGTTTTGTCCTTGTCCTCAGCGCCTACACCACCGGTGGTAATAATCAACCCAAAGGCACGAGAAACTGCATCGGAAAGCTTAAATTCCATATCGTCCAAATCGTCTTCCATAATATCCCCGATGGTCACTTTATAGCCTTCCCTTTCTAAAAGGTTTTTTAAATAGGGAGTATTGGTATCCTCTATCAAATTCTGTTTCAGTTCAAAGCCCGTAGGAAAAATGATCGCTCGCTTTGAAATGCGCTCTTTGATTTCGTTCACCATATGGTTGACCGTCTTATTCATTTCCACCGGGTTCCCCCCTTCCAGACAGATCAGCCCGAGAATCCCGTTGGAGTGCAAACAAGAATCCTCGTAAAGGCGAACGCCTTTCAGTTTGGCAAGCGCGTCAAGCACCGCCTGCTCTTTGCCAAGAATATTTTCGGTGGGAATATCGTTTTCCATAATATCGAGGGTAATATGGTCCGGACGGACATCGACCACCAGCACCTTACTTCTTTCAATCCCCAGCACATCTGCCACCGTCTCGGCGAACTGAGTCAAATTTACCTGATCGAGGGTAATATGATTGATCCAAAGTTCTGTTTTCTCCAAAAGGTTCAAACCCATTTTCAGCAGCTCCTTTCGTCTTAAACATTAAATTTCAACATCAAAGTTAATATTTTTCCATCTTCTTTATGATTTATACAACTAATAAAATAGAAGATCACTAAATATTCGGTATTAACGAACGTAGTTCTGATGTAACTATTTAAAAAATAGCGCTTTTCTAAACACCCCTTAACCATGTTTAAAAAACAATACTTTTTAAGATAATCCTATATCATTGGGTCAATTCGTTATTGCCGAACCATGTTCGGTAATACCTCTTGAAAAAATAGCGTTTTTAATACGCCATTTAACTCTGTTAAAAAAGAATTTTCATAGAATTTTCAGTCAGCTTCTATACCCTAGTCTTTGCGAGATCTGGAGAGCGTGATATTGTACATCCTTGGCGATAGCCTCAATTTGTTCTAACGGCAACCGCACTGTAGGAGCAGAAACACTAATGGCCGCCACCGGCTGATTCATATAATTGAAAATTGGAGCCGCGATACAACGCAGACCGGTCTCAATTTCCTCATTGTCAACAGCGTATCCGCGTGAATGAATACGCCTGAGTTCATGGTGTAATTCTTCTGGATCCGTGATTGTATGCTCTGTATATTTTTTGAAATCTCCTTTTTCAAAAACCCGTTTCAATTCATCATCGCTCAAAAAAGCCAGGATTGCTTTGCCGACACCTGTACAATGCATAGGAGCGCACTTGCCTGTCTGGGAATAAACAATTAGAGCATCGGGGGCATCAACCTTATCTATATAAACAATCTCATGACCATAATGAGCGGCCAGATGCACGGTGGTATTGTATTTACCGCCAAGCTCCTCACAAAATACCTTGGCTTCGTTTCGCAAATCCATACGATTATGCACCAGAGTGCCCAACTCAAACAGCTTGATTCCCAATCGATAGCGTTTTGTTTGAGGATTCTGTTCCAAATAACCTTTTGTAAGCAGTGTATTCACCAATCCGTAAACCGTACTCTTACTTAGTTCCATTCTTTCGGAAATTTCCGAAATACCTAATTCTATCGCTTGTCCTTTAAAACATCCAAGAATATCTAATGCCCGATCTACAGACTGCACGATTACACCTGATGCACTTGCCATTAATATTTTCCTTTCAATTCAGAAAACCGAAGCCTTGATGTCTTTATAAAAAACACCTTTTATAATTGAGATTATAAGGTATGACTTTTAAAGAGTCAATACAATTCTGGTATTATAATCATATTACAGATTCACATCTTTTTGGGTTCTTATCCATATTATAGGTCATTATTTTAGAAAAAAATATTCAACTCCTCGAAGAAACTGTCGCAAACACCAGCGGGCAAGTTAAAAAAGACTGTTTTGAAATCAATAGGCAAAATGAATTAACGAAAGTATCTTTTTTACAATCTATAATATAATTAGCATATTAAATAATTGCATGAAAATAATTTACCATCTTAAAGTGCCCTTATATGCTTCCGTAAAGTATAGCATACCCCAAGTATGATCGACCCTGGAAATTAAGTAGGAGGTGGGGTTTCCCCGCCGTCCTCTTAGTCGAGTAGCCAAAGGAAATTTCGCCCTCAACTTCTCATGGAACCGGACTTGAAAGTCTTCCCTCATCCGGCTCTTATCATTCAACTCAATTCTACACGTTTGTTACGGTATTGCCAGTGTGCAAATAAATTAGGCTCTCTCTTCTTCATTTCTGATAGCCATATTTCTGCTCTCTTTCTGTGTCCTCGAAATCTTTTTGATTTACACATTGCCCATTTGACCAACCGCCTGTTTACACAATCTAATGAATACTTGGTTGACTGGGGATTGTATTTACAGAAATAATTAATCCATCCTCTAACGATAGGATTTATTACTCCACCAATCATCTCAATCTTGCAGCCTGTTTTCCTATGTATTTCTAGCGATTTAATCTTCTCTCGAAAAGCCTTGTTTGAGTTCTTACTAGCCGACGCTATGAAGTTTACACCCCTATTGCCATTCTTGTAATTAATGAATACTCCTCTGAATGTGTATCCAAGGAAGTCAAATTCTGTAAGTTGGTATTGCTTCTTTCTATCTTTATCCTTACAGTACGCGATTCTAGTTTTGTCTGGATGTAGCTCTAGTAGGCAAGTTTGCACCCTTTCGTGAAGCGATTTCAGAATCTGCATTGCTTTTTCTTCTGTCTTGCAATGCACTACTGCATCATCTGCGCAGGGGCTATGCCCCAAGTATCATCGGCCCTGGAGGTCTTAACTTCCGTGTTCGGTATACGAAAAGCACGATAATGTCCGGTGGACATTATCGCCGAGCCACCCGCCACATAGGAATACTTCGTGGCGAAGGTGAGCTTTTCGCCACACTGCGTCCCCAGACGCACACTCCTGCAGTGTGGATCGAACGGGTGGAACCCCGACTCCCCAGATTCGTCAGTACTGACGAATCTAAAACTTGCCCTAGATGAGGTGGCAAAGATAACTAAAACAAGCGAAAGGCCATCTCATAAAGAGATGGCCTTTCGCTTGTTTACCTGGCGATGTCCTGCTTTCCCAGGGGCTATGCCCCAAGTATCATCGGCCCTGGAGGTCTTAACTTCCGTGTTCGGTATGGGAACGGGTGGAACCCCTCCGGCATTATCACCAGATGTTTGAGATTGTCACTTTCCATTGGATCATTCCCAATGGATCGCTGTTCTCTCAAAACTGCATAGATCTTCGCTTTTGCAAGTATTATCTTTGAACCTGAGCCACTTTAACCTTCCAGCAACTCTTAGGTCAAGCCCTCGACCGATTAGTACCAGTCAGCTCCACACGTCACCGCGCTTCCACACCTGGCCTATCTACCTGATCTTCCTTCAGGGGTCTTACCGAGCTTATTGCTCGTGGGAAATCTCATCTTGAGGCCGGTTTCGCGCTTAGATGCTTTCAGCGCTTATCCGATCCGAATATAGCTACCCAGCTGTGCCTCTGGCGAAACAACTGGTACACCAGGGATTCGTCCATCCCGGTCCTCTCGTACTAGGGACAGATCCTCTCAAATTTCCTGCGCCTGCGACGGATAGGGACCGAACTGTCTCACGACGTTCTGAACCCAGCTCACGTACCGCTTTAATGGGCGAACAGCCCAACCCTTGGGACCTACTACAGCCCCAGGATGCGATGAGCCGACATCGAGGTGCCAAACCTCCCCGTCGATATGGACTCTTGGGGGAGATAAGCCTGTTATCCCCAGGGTAGCTTTTATCCGTTGAGCGATGGCCCTTCCACTCGGTACCACCGGATCACTAAGCCCGACTTTCGTCCCTGCTCGACTTGTTGGTCTCGCAGTCAAGCTCCCTTTTGCCTTTACACTCTGCGCGCGATTTCCAACCGCGCTGAGGGAACCTTTGGGCGCCTCCGTTACTCTTTAGGAGGCGACCGCCCCAGTCAAACTGCCCACCTGATACTGTCCCTAACCCCGATTCAGGGGCCCAGGTTAGAATTTCAGTACAAAAAGAGTGGTATCCCACCGTCGACTCCACCAAGGCTGGCGCCCTAGCTTCTTAGTCTCCCACCTATCCTGTACATTTTATACCAAAATCCAATGTCAAGCTGCAGTAAAGCTCCATGGGGTCTTTCTGTCCTGTCGCAGGTAACCCGCATCTTCACGGGTATTACAATTTCGCCGAGTCCCTCGTTGAGACAGTGTCCAGATCGTTACACCTTTCGTGCGGGTCAGAACTTACCTGACAAGGAATTTCGCTACCTTAGGACCGTTATAGTTACGGCCGCCGTTTACTGGGGCTTCAATTCAAAGCTTCGGGTTACCCCTAACCTCTCCTCTTAACCTTCCAGCACCGGGCAGGTGTCAGCCCCTATACATCTCCTTTCGGATTAGCAGGGACCTGTGTTTTTGTTAAACAGTCGCCTGGACCTTTTCTCTGCGGCTCTTATTGCTAAGAGCGCCCCTTCTCCCGAAGTTACGGGGCCATTTTGCCGAGTTCCTTAACGAGGGTTTTCTCGCGCGCCTTAGGTTTCTCACCCCATCTACCTGTGTCGGTTTACGGTACGGGCACCTAGTCACTCACTAGAGGCTTTTCTTGACAGCTTGGAGTTGGTTACTTCGCTACTTATGTTCGCTCCCCATCACGTCTCAGATTCTCGCAGGGCGGATTTGCCTGCCCTACATCCTACTCGCTTGGGCCAGCTCGACCAACGGCTGGCTTAACCTATCCTTCTGTGTCACCCCATTGCTCAAACATTTCTAGGTGGTACTGGAATTTCAACCAGTTGTCCATCACCTACGCCTTTCGGCCTCGGCTTAGGTCCCGACTTACCCTGGGCGGACGAGCCTTCCCCAGGAATCCTTAGATTTTCGGCGGGAAGGATTCTCACCTTCCTTTTCGCATACTCATACCGGCATTCTCACTTCTATCCACTCCACCAAACCTTCCAGTTTGACTTCTCTGCTGATAGAACGCTCCCCTACCCCTGCGCATGAAGCGCAAGCCATAGCTTCGGTGATACACTTGAGCCCCGTTACATTTTCGGCGCAGAACCACTCGACCAGTGAGCTATTACGCACTCTTTAAATGGTGGCTGCTTCTGAGCCAACATCCTGGTTGTCTGAGCAATTCCACATCCTTTCCCACTTAGTGTATACTTGGGGACCTTAGCTGATGGTCTGGGCTGTTTCCCTTTTGACTATGAATCTTATCACCCACAGTCTGACTCCCAATCTAAACATAACGGCATTCGGAGTTTGATAAGGTTCGGTAACCTGGTAAGGCCCCTAGCCTATTCAGTGCTCTACCGCCGTCATTCATCAATTGAGGCTAGCCCTAAAGCTATTTCGGGGAGAACCAGCTATCTCCGTGTTCGATTGGCATTTCACCCCTACCCACAGCTCATCCCCTGCCTTTTCAACGACAGTGAGTTCGGGCCTCCAGTGGGTTTTACCCCACCTTCACCCTGGCCATGGGTAGATCACACGGTTTCGGGTCTACAGCATGTAACTCTTCGCCCTTTTCAGACTCGCTTTCGCTTCGGCTCCGACTTCCCGTCTTAACCTCGCTACATACCGTAACTCGCCGGTTCATTCTACAAAAGGCACGCCACTACACCTTACGTGCTGTGACTGCTTGTAAGCGCACGGTTTCAGGTTCTTTTTCACTCCTCTTCCGAGGTGCTTTTCACCTTTCCCTCACGGTACTGGTTCGCTATCGGTCGCTAAGTAGTATTTAGCCTTGGGAGGTGGTCCTCCCTGCTTCCCACGGGGTTTCACGTGTCCCGCGGTACTCAGGATTCCCTCACAGAATGTTTTCCTTTCGTCTACAGGAGTGTTACCTTCTTTGCTCGACCTTTCCAGATCTGTTCGACTAGAAATCCATTCTTAAAAGAGGGTCCTACAACCCCAGCCCCCAAGGGGACTGGTTTGGGCTCTTCCCCGTTCGCTCGCCGCTACTTAGGGAATCGATTATTCTTTCTTTTCCTCCGGGTACTTAGATGTTTCAGTTCCCCGGGTTGTCTTCTGAAGCCTATGTATTCAGCTACAGATAACCGGACATGACTCCGGTTGGGTTGCCCCATTCGGGTATCCACGGATCAATACCTGCTTACGATTCCCCGTGGCATTTCGCTGTTAACCGCGCCCTTCTTCGACTCTTAGCGCCTAGGCATCCACCGTACGCCCTTAGTAGCTTGACCTACTCTTGCTACTTTTAGGTTTATTCGAAACGTCTGTGTTACCAGACCTTTCGTTGTGAATTCTCGACTTTACTCGCATTTGCTTTTCTCTATGCAGTTTTCAAAGAACAACATGAGCTTAGTCCTTTTCGGACTAACTTCCCGTTAAAAATAAGGACTTCAAGTTAGGCAATTTGCCTTTCCCTCAATCCCGTGAGGTCCCATGATTTATCAAATTCCTTTGACGCCTCCTGGTCTCTCAAAACTAAACAACAGCTTCAATCCAATGAGTTGCCGATCCCTCGGCTTGAGTCCTTCGACTCTATATTGATCTTTCTCCAAATTTGGTTTTTACAACCTCATTTTTCGAAAGCACCGACCAATAGGATGTTCGTTTAAAGCTAAGCTTTAAACCGTTCTCCTTAGAAAGGAGGTGATCCAGCCGCACCTTCCGATACGGCTACCTTGTTACGACTTCACCCCAATCATCGGCCCCACCTTCGACGGCTAGCTCCCTTGCGGGTTACCCCACCGGCTTCGGGTGTTGCAGACTTTCGTGGTGTGACGGGCGGTGTGTACAAGGCCCGGGAACGTATTCACCGCAGTATGCTGACCTGCGATTACTAGCGATTCCGACTTCATGCAGGCGAGTTGCAGCCTGCAATCCGAACTGAGACCGGCTTTCTCGGATTGGCTTCACCTCGCGGCTTCGCTTCCGTCTGTACCGGCCATTGTAGCACGTGTGTAGCCCAGGACATAAGGGGCATGATGATTTGACGTCATCCCCACCTTCCTCCGGTTTGTCACCGGCAGTCTATCTAGAGTGCTCGACCTTACTCGTTAGCAACTAAATACAGGGGTTGCGCTCGTTGCGGGACTTAACCCAACATCTCACGACACGAGCTGACGACAACCATGCACCACCTGTCTCACAGCTCCCCGAAGGGCACCTCCATGTTTCCACGGAGTTCTGTGGATGTCAAGCCCTGGTAAGGTTCTTCGCGTTGCGTCGAATTAAACCACATGCTCCACCGCTTGTGCGGGCCCCCGTCAATTCCTTTGAGTTTCAACCTTGCGGCCGTACTCCCCAGGCGGAGTGCTTATTGTGTTAACTGCGGCACAGAAGGGGTCGATACCCTCTACACCTAGCACTCATCGTTTACGGCGTGGACTACCAGGGTATCTAATCCTGTTTGCTCCCCACGCTTTCGCGCCTCAGCGTCAGTTACAGTCCAGAAAGTCGCCTTCGCCACTGGTGTTCCTCCACATATCTACGCATTTCACCGCTACACGTGGAATTCCACTTTCCTCTCCTGTCCTCAAGATACCCAGTTTCCGATGCACTCTCAGGGTTGAGCCCTGATCTTTCACACCGGACTTAAGCATCCGCCTACGCGCCCTTTACGCCCAATAATTCCGGACAACGCTCGCCCCCTACGTATTACCGCGGCTGCTGGCACGTAGTTAGCCGGGGCTTCCTCCTTGGGTACCGTCATGTCTCCTCAATATTTTCAAAAAGACCGTTCTTCCCCAATGACAGTACTTTACAATCCGAAGACCTTCATCATACACGCGGCGTTGCTCCGTCAGACTTTCGTCCATTGCGGAAGATTCCCCACTGCTGCCTCCCGTAGGAGTCTGGGCCGTGTCTCAGTCCCAGTGTGGCCGTTCACCCTCTCAGGCCGGCTACTGATCGTCGCCTTGGTAGGCCTTTACCCCACCAACTAGCTAATCAGACGCGGGTCCATCCATAATCGATAGCATATTCAGAGGCCATCTTTCCTTATACCTTGATGCCAAGGCTTAAGATTATCCGGTATTAGCCCTCGTTTCCAAGGGTTGTCCCGGCTTTATGGGCAGGTTACCCACGCGTTACTCACCCGTCCGCCACTAAGAATTGTCTAAGCAAGCTTATTCAATTCTCCGTTCGACTTGCATGTGTTAGGCACGCCGCCAGCGTTCGTCCTGAGCCAGGATCAAACTCTCCAAAAAAAGTTATTTCAAACTTCTTTAAAGAAGATGATTGACTCATGATTTATTTCGAAACTCTTGCGAGTCTCTCTCATTGGCTGTCCTTGTTGTTTAGTTTTCAAAGACCAAAGACCATTTTGTTTTCGCCCTCGTTTGGGCCGGAACTATATCTTAGCATTTTCAACTTTCGTTGTCAATAGCTAATTTGTTTTGTTGAAATGCTCAAAGGCATCCCTTTGGTTTTCATTAATTCCCCCGATTGGGCGCTTGATTAGAATACCACTTTTATAATGAATTGTAAACTGGTATTTTAACCCAATAGCAACCGGCACTTTTAGCCGGTTAAATCCTCATAGCCTGTTATCCGGATAGGGTAAGTCCTTAATTGCCATGCTTTTATTCACTTTAATTGTTGCATATAAAACAGTGCTTAACACTATCACTCCACCAACGATCTCTTTAAAACTAAGGGCTTCTTTTAAAATAATGCCAGCAAAAAAAATCCCATAGACTGGCTCAAGACAAGAAATTATTCCGGCCGTTTGAGTTTTAATCCCTCTCAAGCTATTAATAAATAATGAATGGGACAATCCAGTGAAAATCACCCCTAAGATGACAAGCAAAACCACATCCCTGCTGCTGATTACAGGCTTTTGAAAAATTAAAAAGGGAGCTAATATGAGAGCGGCAAAAAATTGCTCATAAAAAGCAATTACTTCACCCGGGTATTCACTGACAAACTTTTTGTTAAGCATGGACAAAACAGCATAGGAAAATCCGGAAACAATCCCCCAGACAACCCCTTGAGTCGAATTATTTTCCAAATTAAACTGGGGAACCACAAAAATAATCCCTATAAAGGTGCCAAAGGCGAGAATAATATCTGAAAGCTTAATTCGATCTTTGCTAAGAAAAGGCTCGATAAAGGTTACAAAGATAGGAAATGTAGAAAAAGTAAGCAAGCCAATAGCAACAGTGGACATCTGGATGGATTTGAAAAAGGTCCCCCAATGAATCGCCAAGATTAACCCCATAGCTATTAAGCAAAAAATATCTCTTTGCCTTTTAATCTTAAACTGCTTTTTAAAAAGAATAAAAACTAAAAGTAAAAAGATACAGGAAAAGAGGACCCTTCCAAAGGTAATCATGGCTGAAGAAATCGTTAATAATTTGCCAAATAATCCCGACAAACCAAATAAAATAACTGCTAAATGAACCTCTAATAAACTTCTTTTCCTTGGATTCATGGTTAACCTCTCTTACCTCCCAGGATTCTCAGAGGATATCATAGATGCAGACCTAGATGAACAAACTAATAGAAACTCTCCCACCATATTAAATATTTCAGGAAGGTAGTTGTTATGAAGAATATTTCTTTCCAAGAAATTAAAAAAGCTCAAATAATACTCCAAGGAGTTTCCTATAATACAGCCTTAGTCTACAATCATGCTTTGAGCGATTTAAGCGGCAATCAAGTCTACGTAAAAATGGAGAACTTACAGCGTACAGGTTCTTTTAAACTTAGAGGGGCTTACAATAAAATCTCTAATTTAACTCCGGAGGAAAAACAGCGGGGCGTGATTGCTTCATCTGCCGGAAACCATGCCCAAGGAGTGGCCGTAGCTGCAACCCTATATGGAATTAAAGCAACCATTGTCATGCCAAGTCATGCCCCACTTTCAAAAGTATCCGCAACCCGAAACTACGGTGCGGAAGTGATTCTTCATGGCGAAAATTATGACGAAGCTTATAATGAGGCTTTGCGCCTTCAAGCAGAAACCCAAGCAACCTTTATCCATCCTTTTAACGATCCACTGGTAATTGCAGGTCAGGGAACCATTGGTCTGGAGATTCTCGACGATCTTCCCGATGTTGAAATTGTGGTCTTGCCAATTGGCGGCGGCGGGTTAATCTCAGGTATTGCTTTAGCAGTAAAAACTTTAAATCCTGCCATTAAGGTAATCGGTGTACAGAGTAAGAACAACCCGTCAATGGCAGAGTCCGTTGCCCAACAACACATCACCACTATTAAAGGTATCCCCAGCATCGCTGATGGGATTGCTGTAAAAACTCCCGGCGATTTAACCTTTGACCTGGTAAAACAGTATGTGGATGAAATCATAACCGTCGATGAAGACGAAATTGCCAGCACAATGCTTTTATTTTTAGAAAGTGCCAAAGTTGTCGCTGAAGGAGCCGGTGCTGCTGCAGCTGCGGGTATTATCCATAGCCTCAGTGAGTATAAAAATCGTAAAATAGCAGCGGTTATAAGCGGTGGAAATGTAGATGTTAACCTCCTGGCTCGCACCATCGACAAAGGGTTAGTTAACAAAGGCCGAAAGTGTTTTCTTACCACAGTTATCAGTGATCGGCCAGGAGCTTTGGCCCAGCTATTACAGTTGATTGCCTGTAAAGGGGCCAATGTCCTGGCAGTTACACACCGGCGGGAAACCTTAGATATCCCCATCAGTTACGCCAAGGTAGAGCTTGAATTAGAAACTACGGATCCAGCTCATGTGCAAAAGATAAAAACCTTAGTTGAAGAAAATTACTATCGGGTTGATGTTCAGTGAGTTAACCCTTAAGACCGGCCATCCATTGAAAAATTTCCTTTTCCTTGGCCATTAATTCTTCCTCTGTCCGACAATCTTTGTCAAGCTTGGCGAAAGCGTCGACCAGGGCACTTCCAACTACCACACCATCACAAACCTTGGCCAAGACTTGAACTTGCTCTGGTTTCTGAATTCCAAAACCAACACAGCGAGGAATTTTGAGGTTATTTTCTAAGCGCTTGATGAACTCACGAACATTAGGAGGAATTTCCACCTCACCGCCGGTAATACCATTTCGTGACAAGACATAAGCAAATCCCTCTGTCTCCCTGGAGACTGCCTCAACATCCTGCTCACGGCTGGTTTGGGCAATCATAGGAATAAACGTCAGCTTGCTGCCTACTCTTTTTCTGGTTCTGGAACGCAGTCCATGACCTTCCCGCCAAGGAAGATCCGGCAGAATAAACCCATCCACTCCGGCTTCTGCCGCATCTTCCACCATTCTGTCCCAGCCATAGCGCAAAAGTGGATTGAGATAACTCATGATGAGAAGGGGAGTATGGTGAGTTTTGCGAAAATCCCTCACAAGATCAAAGGTTTTTTTCACCGTCATTCCACCTTTTAAAGCTCTCTCCCCAGCAGCTTGGATGACGACTCCATCTGCCATGGGATCACTGAAAGGTACTCCCAGCTCCAGCACATCCACTCCGTGATCAGCTAATCCCTGTAAACGACGCAGGCTAATCTCTGCTGACGGATCTCCTGCCATAATATAAGAAATAAGTCTCGTTATACCTGCAGGCTTGCTCTTAAAAATACTATTTAGTCGTTCACTCATTGATCTGCCCTCCTTCCATATATTGAGCCAAGGTTTCTACGTCTTTATCCCCTCTTCCGGAAAGGTTTACGACAATGACTTGATCCCTCCCTAATTCTGGCGCCAGCTTTGCCGCATAGGCAACAGCATGGGCGCTTTCCAAAGCAGGCAATATGCCTTCTGTTTGACAAAGAAGTGAGCAGGCATTTAATGCTTCTTGATCAGAAATACTAACATACTCCCCTCGGCCGGTTTCTTTTAAAAAGCTGTGTTCGGGACCCACCCCCGGATAATCCAGGCCTGCTGAAACCGATGTGGTTACCACGATTTGCCCATCATCATCTTGCAGCAAATAACTATAGGCACCATGCAAAACACCGGGATCGCCCAAACAAAGAGTAGCAGCATTTTCTCCTGTGTTGTTTCCGGTCCCCCCTGCTTCAACACCAATCAGCCTGACATTGCTGTCATTGATAAAAGGGTGAAAAATGCCGATAGCATTACTTCCTCCACCTACACAGGCGATGATAGCCTCCGGAAGTTTCCCCACCTCATTGAGGGCCTGCTCCCGCGTTTCTTCCCCTATCACCGTCTGAAAATCTCTGACAATAGTAGGATAAGGATGGGGTCCTGCTGCCGTTCCAAAACAATAAAAAGTCTCCTCAACATTGGTCACCCAGTCTCTGAGAGCTTCATTAATTGCATCTTTAAGAGTACAAGACCCATGAGTTACTGTACGAACCTCCGCTCCCAGCAGTTTCATCCGCAAAACATTTAAGTTCTGTCTGCGCACATCTTCTTCTCCCATATAAACCACGCAAGGTAGCGCAAACAGAGCACACGCCGTTGCTGTGGCCACTCCATGTTGTCCTGCCCCAGTCTCCGCAATAACACGTTTCTTACCCATGCGCTTGGCAAGAAGAACTTGTCCCAAAGTATTATTAATTTTATGGGCACCCGTATGGTTGAGGTCTTCTCGTTTGAGGTAAATTCTTGCTCCCCCTAATCGTTCTGCTAAGCGCTTTGCTTCATAAAAGAGTGACGGCCGCCCCACATATCGTTGCAAAAGCTCCTTAAATTCGCTCTTAAAGCCCTCATCCCGGCAGGCATCCATATAGGCCTGCTCCAACTCTCGTAAAGCCGGTACTAAGGTTTCCGGAACATAGGCGCCTCCATAGGGTCCAAAATGACCACCTGTTTCATATCCTTCATCAGATATGACATGCCTTATTTCTTCTTGCATTCGATCTCTCCCTTTCACATTTTATATTGACCTTTATTACCAAATCCTTTAGATAAACAAAAAGAGCTTTCAGTCCAAAAGGACGGAAAGCTCCGTGGTACCACCTTAATTCGTATCAGCAACTCTTCTTGATTCATCCAAGCCAATGGAAATTGGACTTCAAGAAAAACCTCTGATACCTCTTCATTAAATCAGGTACGGAGAAAAGACATCTCGATACCCTTGTCTCTGTAACGGGAAACCCCCGGAATCACCTACTAGCCAGCGCTTTCGGATCACACCTCTGAGAACCATTCTGTCTAAGAGACTTGTATCAGACTTTCACCATCTCTGACTCGCTAAGACACTCTCAATAAGACATACTATTTCTCATCATCGGCCATCTGTGTATTGACATTTAAATTATAATATCGCTTATTATATGACAGATAATTACATCTGTCAATAGATTGCTGCCTTACATTTGCTTATCCTTTTTCACCCTATACATCACATCAGCCTTTTTTATGAGCTCATTAATTTATAGAAAGAAACACTCAACAATCTACAAATTTATAAAATATTAACTTATAATAAAAAAAAGCTTTTTCATTCATAGAAGAAAAAAAAAGCAAGAATCAGGCTTTAGAAGCTTAAGAAAAGAGTGTTATCATGATTTTTAGAAAAGCAAGGGAAGAAGAAAAAAACTTACTTTTTGAACAAGGTTACGCGGAATGGAGTAAAAATCGCTCCTTTGAACAATATTGTTCGGACAATCGTAAAGAAGATGCTTATGGCACAAGATATGTCCTGGATGAAAAAGGAGATATCCTTTGCTCTGCTATCTTACTAAAGTTCAATGATTCTATGGGGAAAAAAATTTATGGTGTTGGTTCTGTCTTAACACCGCCAAATCACAGAGGCAACGGTTATGCAAGTGAACTGTTAAAAAATTGCCTTAATCTAGTCCTTGACGATCAACGCATGATTTTCTTGTATTCGGATATTGACCCCAGCTTCTATGAGAAATTGAATTTCAGGCTCCTTCCTCCTCAATTGCAAAAATACGAAAAGAGTCCTTGCATGGTCATATGCACTGATGAAGTTTGGCATGAATTCTTAGCTTGCAATGAGAATATAGTTCCTAATTACTTTTAACCCTTTCAATGTAAATAAGTTCCGGGGGATTATTGATCTGGTTAGTAAAACAAACTTGCACAACATTAAATTCTTTTTGGTTTAAGGCCGATGTAAATTCATGTATGTCCACTTTTTCCAGCTTTCCATTCTCATGTCCCGGATAGATAATCAGCAAAATAACCCCGTTTGGCCTAAGCAATTCCAGACATTTCCCAATAGCTTCTATGGTAGTTTCACTTCTTGTGGTAATCTCATGGTTACCTCTAGGTAAATAGCCCAGATTAAATATGATAAGCTGAACCTTATCTTTAATATATCGATCAATTTTTTCGTGACCATCAAGAATCAATGTAGCTCTCTCAAGAAAATTTAAACCTTCAAGTCTTTTCTTAGTATTCAATAAGGCCTGCTCTTGAATATCAAAGGCGTACACTCGGCCTTCTTCTCCAACTAAGCTGCATAATAAAGCCGTGTCATTCCCATTCCCCATTGTACAATCAACGGCTATATCCCCTTTACTCAATTTCCGTTGGCATATTTTTTTCGCTATTTCAACAACATTGCTAATACTATTCTTCATAACCTATGAACTCTTCTCCTCACTAAGATCTTCTATACTAATAGGCCGTTATAGAGCCATTCTTACAGCATTAAGAACGGCTCTTGAATATTTCCAAAAAATCGTTGCGGGTGAAATAATTCCACATCAATAAGCTCTGTACTGCCGGTTAAAATCAAGTCTGCCGCAATTTGCCCGGCGGCAGGAGCATGCATAAAACCATGCCCGCTAAATCCGTTAGCCAAGAAGAGGCCTGATAATCCCGGTGCATAACCGAGAATCGGATGAAAATCAGGGGTTTGTTCACAGATTCCTGTATATGTGCGCAGCCATTTGACATTAATGACTGAAGGAATTGTATCCATTGCAGCAAGAAAAAATTTTTCGGCTGCTGATTTATCCACCATATCTGCCAAACCCGGCCAAGTTTCTCTATCCGTTCCTCCTAATAACACAGTTTTACCGCTGGCTTCCTGATGCATATAAAAACCTGACGCTAAATCAACAATGGTAGGATTAGCCTTAGGGACGTCTTTGGGATTTGTGCACACATAGACCTGACGCCGGTAAGGCTGGACAGGCAGGCTGATTCCCGCCATGGCTGCTACATGGGCCGCATATGGACCGGCAGCATTTACAACGAGTCCGCAGCTAATCTCCTCACCTTTAATCTCCACACCCTGGATAGTATCTCCATTTTTAATAAGTTTGGTCACTTCCCGATCAAAAAAGACCTCGGCACCTTTACGGCGAACCGCTGAATACAGCTCTGCCTGAACAGCATAAGGATCAGCATAGGCATCCCATGCACATAAAGATCCCCCCCCAAATCCTTCCCTATGGAGATAGGGGAAGTTTTCAATTAACTCCTGCCTGCTGAAAATCTTCACGGGAATCCCTTCTGCCACAGCTTGTTCTGCCGCCCTTTGTAATTGATCCCACAATTCTTCTTCAGATACCAGCATCAAGTACCCTTTTTCTTTGTACCAACTGGGAGCATTAAAGACTGAGTCAAAGGTCTGAAAGAATTCCCGGCTGAGTAAACTCAAGCGACGCAACTGAGGGCTCCGAAACTGGTAGTTGATCCCGCCGGTACATTTGCCTGTGGAACCCAATCCTAGAAGGGTATCCTTTTCCAATACTGTAATTGACAATTTAGGATCCCTTTGCAAGAGATGATAAGCAATACTTAAGCCGATGATACCGGCTCCTATGATAATTATATCCTGGCTGAGCTCCTTGCTGCCAATCTTCATGAACTTCCTCCCTTGCCTGTTCAGGAGATTTTTAAGTTCTTTCCTAACCTTTTATTCACTTCAACATATTCCCAGGTTTTCCTTCTTCAACACCAACATTAATCCCTTACTTGGCGGGAATCTCAAATATTAGGTCATAGTTTTTTGAATAGGTCATTCTTTGGACATTTAATCCCAACTGATCCCCTGAGCCTAAAAATTCCAGGGTCCGGGTATGAATGATCCTCCCATCCGGCAGCTTATCGTACTTATCCATCAAGGTTTGCTCTAAAGAAACCTTTTTCCCATCAATCATCAAATAAACTTTACTTAATCTAAGACTGTCGTCACTGCTGATGGTAATTTCCGTTTTGTTTTGAGAAGTTACGATTTTATCAATCTCAACCTTCTGGCCTAAAATAGTCAGAGTTTGCTTTTCACCCTTGTTGTTCAGGACAAACTGCTGATTAACATCGTGATCCCCTCCAAACCTAACCACTTCAAGTTGGAGATGCTCAAAATTCTCAGGCAGAGGATCAAAATCTTCATGAAAAGTAATCCCTTTGATGTCTGTACTCATTCCGCTTCCCTGAATTTGAACTTCTTTGCCATCCGCCACAAGCTTGAGCACCAGTTCGGTAGGGCGTATTCTCTCTCCGCTTAACTGGTCCTTAACTAATTCAAAGATATTCTGAATGGTCCCGCTAATGACTGTTTTGGTTGGAGAGGCCAGAATAGAATCAAGTTTAATGACATTATTATCGACTTGAATTTGTGCATCAAGGGACTTTTTCAAAGTATGTCCCATGGCGGTATTTCTGTTTAAAGTAAAGCTGATTTCAGCCTCCTCTTCTTTTCCCGGCTCCATCTCCGCAAAATGCAAGGTAA
Source organism: Desulfosporosinus orientis DSM 765 (assembly GCF_000235605.1). Taxonomy (GTDB): domain Bacteria; phylum Bacillota; class Desulfitobacteriia; order Desulfitobacteriales; family Desulfitobacteriaceae; genus Desulfosporosinus; species Desulfosporosinus orientis. The sequence goes on along the minus strand of NC_016584.1, from coordinate 591,851 downwards.
GGTTTTTCTCAAAGGGCAGCGGGGGCTCGAAACTGGCAATGTATTTCATTTCTGTTTTATCCTCATTGATTTCTCCTTGAGAATTCTGAAAATCATATCTGCCCCAAAAAGCTTTGAGAAACATAAAGGGAGAAATCTTGTTTTCATCAACATGCCCTGAAGGATCTTTAAGGGTATAAAACAACAACAATTGATTTTCATCAAGCATTACATAATCAAGGGTTAAGGAAATCCCGTCTTTAAATTCGTATTTTTTCCCGATTGCTTGCCCTTTGCCAAGTTCACTCAATTGTTTCAAAGAAGCCGTCATAATCTGATCATAGCCAAGAATCTGCTTGCTATAAAAGGCAATGACATCATAGTTAAAAGAAAACAACATAGCTATAATAATGATCATAGCTGAAGCATAAACTTTCAAGCCTTTTCCCGGTCTGGATTGTTCCCTCGTTTCTAAAGCCTCGCGGAGCCGTCCCTCTAACTCTTCCGGTACTTGGATTTCCTCAATTTCCAGTTTCTTCGATTTAAGTATATCTTCGATACTTTTCATCCTTTACTCACCCCCATGCTTTGCTTTAATTTAAAGAGCCCTGTGTGAATTCGTGACTTTACGGTTCCTAAAGGGATCTTCAAAAGTTTTGCGATGGATTCATAATCCATATCCAGATAGTAGCGTAATTTTAAAACTTCCTGGTATTTCTGGTTAAGTTTTTCCCAGTGCTCTTCTATATCCATTTGCTCCTCTATCCTATGAAAAACGTCTTCATGAGAGCCTTCCGGAACATTTCGGAATAATAGAACCTTGTTTTTTCTTCTCAGGTTATCTCTGCAGCAATTAACTAGAATGGTTTTACTCCAGCTATAAAAAGAAGCATGATCCTTTAGCTTTTTTAGATTTTCGTAAACCTTAAGAATCATATCCTCCATGGCATCTAAGGCATCCTCTTGATTCTTCATATAGGTATAGGCAAGGCGATAATAATCCTGCTTTTGACTCATGATAAGTTTGATCAGTACTTCTTTATTGCCTGTTTTTGCTTCTTTCACCATCCGAATCAACTCGTCTTCCAATGTTGTCACCTCACTATCTATCCCTATGACTATTATCTTACTGATTTTGTTCATTTTAGAGTAGGTTTTTTACAAGAAAAACTCCAATTTCCACATTTTCCACATAGAAAATTTAGAGGACATTCCATAATTATGTCGAATATATAAAGTCGACAAAATAAATTAAAAGCTTAATCTAGGTAACCTAGAACGGGGGAAATTTTTTTTGGGGTGAAACGCATACTAGAGTGCGAAGGGCTTAAACCTTGTTGCCCGAATCCGTCAACTAACCTCGTAAGCTAAGAAAGGTAAGAAACATGCAGTTGCCTCCAATCCTGTCACAGTTCAAGAACTTTCCGATTCTTGTACGCAGCACATTACAAAGAGTTCCCTGGAAATCGCCCATGGTTATCGGTGGTTTATCGATTACAATACTCCTAACAGGAGGGCTTACTTATTATCTCTCAACAACCACTTCTGCCGCTGCCCTAATCATCAATGGTCAGCAAATAGGTTTGGTCAGTAATGTCAATACCGGCCAAGACCTGGTTAACACCATTCTTAAGGAGCAGGGCTCTTCTTTTGGTCTTACTGCCAAAACTCATGACCAAATATCCTATGAAAATGTCCGGGTTAAACCCGATGTCTATCTTAAATCCTCTTTAAGTGAAGATCAGCTGGAACATAAACTGACCTATTACCTGGAGGGATATAAGTTAGAAGCAGATGACTCGGTTATCGCCTATCTGCCCAGCAAAGAAGATTCTGATAAGGTCCTTAAGGAATACGAAGACTATTATGTCAAACCAAGCGATGAAAACAAAGTTTCTTCAGTCAACTTTGCCGAAAAAATTAATGTTGAGGCAAGCGAAGTTCAGCCAAACCAAATGAAGACTGCCGACCAGGTTTCCAAATTACTAATGGACGGTAAAATTAGTACAAAAGACTATACCGTTTTACCCAATGATTCCTGGTGGCTTATAGCGCGAAAAAACGACATGTTAACGGACGAAGTTTTGGCAGGCAATCCCGGAACGACTAAAGACACTAAGATCCAACCCGGCCAAACTATTAAACTTGTTTCTACTACACCTTATATAACCGTTGTGAGTGAGGGAACCTATTCAGGACCGGAAACCATTCCCTATGATGTTGTCTCTAAGACTGATTACAACTTGGGATACGGCCAAACCAAAGTTGTTGAAGAAGGCAGCAACGGGTCCAAAGTTGTTACATATTCATATGTGCAGAAAAACGGAATTGACGTTACCAAGAAAGTAATCGATGAAAAAATTACTCAAAAGCCAGTCAATCGTGTTATTGCCAAAGGACCCAGCAGTCAGCCGGTGACTGTTGCCTATGTTTCCCGGGGAAGCGGCGGCTCGTCCATCGTGGATCGTGCCCTCAGTCTGCAGGGAACCCGTTATGTGTTTGGGGGAACCAGCAAAAGCGGTTTTGACTGTTCAGGATTCACCAAATATGTTTTTGCAAGTGCGGGAATTTCTCTTCCTCGTACGTCCTACTCACAATTTGCTTCCGGTACCCCTGTCAGCAAAAGCGACCTGCGCTCGGGGGATTTAGTATTCTTCTCCACCTATGCTAAGGGAGCATCCCATGTAGGGATTTATATCGGAGGAGGACGCTTTGTCCATGCCGCTAACCCCAGCAGCGGTGTCAAAGTATCCAGTCTTAGTGACAGTTTTTATTCCTCTCGCTATCTGGGAGCACGCCGCTACTAGACAATACAAGAACATTATAAAGGCAACAACGAGTTAATCCGTTGTTGCCTTTATTTTTTAGGTGAGTATTCTCTTCTGACCAAAAGCACAACAATTTAATAATTGGAATAATATGGTTATATAAACATGAGGAGGGCGACATATTTGCAAGGGTATTCTCTATGGGTCATTCAATGCTATTGGGTTTTCTGGCTGGCTGGTTCTTTCATCGTTGCCATGTTCCTCGGGGGGGTAATATTCAAGAATTATGAAAAAGCAAAATAGATATACTGGAGCAGCTCGTCAAATGCAAGACAAAACACCTGAGCCGTTTAAACCCCGTACAAAGTATTGGGGCATTTGGCTTCCTGTGCCCACAATTATCGCCATCTTCAATTCCCTTTTCTGGACATGGTTTCTACTAAATACGGTGGGCTACACCGTAGAACCCATAGAAAAGTCCGCTGAAAAGATCTTTGAAATGTTTTAGTAATGGGGTGAAGATTTGCTTGCCCAAATTAAATTCAGCTCAGTTTTCCAGCAATATCTGAATAAGTATCTCTTCAGTCACCCAAATCTTTATAATGCTCTGATTTTGGAAAATCGTTTTTTTGCAGACTATCGCTGCAGAATGCTTCAACAAATGCACACCTTGGCTAAACGTCTGGATCCTTTTAAACTTTGCCCTTTTTCCTTTTATTTTTGGTTTCTCATTGAGCCTTATAACGCCATAGGTGTTTCTATTTCGAGCCATAAAGATGTGGACGTCCATTGGCGACAGCAAATGGAACCTAATGAGACCATTTACCTTATCTTCGACATTTTAAAATTACAGCTGCCCTTTCCTCTTACCTTATTGCTCTTATTTTCCGGGTCTGGACTGGTTATCATGGATGGCGTCTTCAGACTTCTTGAATCTGCCGCCGGTAATTATGCAGACAACACTGGCAAACCCGCACTCCGCTCACTGGCTCCCTTTAAATTGCTTCCTAAAATGTCAATCTATTTTCCTGTGATCGACAGCTATACTTCCATAGGCTTTCTTACCATTGATTTTAGGCACCTTGAAATCAGTATAAAACAGGTTATGGAACCTAATGAAACCATTGTCAGCTTGATACGATTCATTGACGTGTATGCCCCTTTTCCTTTACAGCTGTCGGTCATGATACTTTCCGTTGGTCTCTTTATTACAGGTCAAATTAATAATCTGATCACGAAAACAGGGGAAGACCTTTTAAGGGAATTGAATTATTCAACAAACTAATCCGCATTTATGATAGGGAGATGTTAATATGTCCTTGTGGTACCTGTGGGCTCACGGAACAACGTTATATGCGCAGCCCTTTGCCTTTTTTGCTCCTTCAGTATCTCTCATAGCCTTTATCATAATTATTTATATCATTACTTCCCTCAAACTCGTTCTGGAAAATAAAGAACAGCACATACTCTGGTAAAAACCCAATCACCAAGGTTAATCTTACCTTTATAACTTTTTGCAGTTCGTTTATTATGTATTCTCATTATTTCCTGAGCTTCTTAATTTTTGGTATAATACTTAAAAACAATAAGGAGTAGAATTATGGTTTTTCGAACATTTGCATGGTTTACATACTTTTGGATATACCTTCTAGCCATTCAGCCTACGCTTTTAAAAGTCAACCGCTTAGCTAAATCAGGAAAAATTGACGAGCATGACCGGCTCACAAACCAAACCGCCAAGAAATGGGCTCACTCTCTGGTACATCTGGCAGGCGTGACCGTTGAAATCCGCGGAGAGGAAAACATTCCTGCTGAAGGCCCTGTTCTTTTTGTAAGCAATCACCAGGGAAATTTCGATATTCCCATTCTGATTGGTTATATCAGTAAACCGAAAGCCTTTATTGCTAAAATAGAGCTATTAAAAATTCCTTTTATCCGCACTTGGATGACTCACCTCAAATGTGTTTTTATGGACCGCTCAGATATTCGCCAATCCCTTAAGGTTATTAATCAAGCAGCGGCGTATCTCAAAGAAGGCTATTCTATGGTGATTTTCCCAGAAGGTACTCGCAGCAAAGGGGACACTCTGGGAGAATTCAAACCCGGAAGTTTGAAATTAGGCCTAAAAGCCGGAGTTCCCATCATACCAATGGCCATTCAGGGGTCGTATAAGATCATGGAGAACAACGGTTTTCTGATCAAGCCAGCTCATGTCAAAATCACCATTTTTGAGCCTATCCCGACGAAGGGCTTAACTAAGGAACAAGCGGCGGATTTGCCTGATAAAGTGAGAAATATTATAGCCGAGGGGTTGTTGCGCTAAGAGATCTTAAAATTATAAAAATACGCTTTGAAACAATTTTAATTAGTGTTTCAAAGCGTATTTTTTATAATTACGCCGTCTGTGTGCTCCAAAGGCAATCAAGTACAAAGGTATTGTTTAGCACGAAACTAATTTCTACTCTAAAAAAATCATAGGCTCAAGAACAAGCATCAAAAGTATCTATAAACCCCAAAGCCCGGGCGCTCCTGTTTTCATCCTCTGAGAAAGTTTTACTTAGTAACCAGTTCTAACTCCACTGGGATATTAGCATCAACCGTTTCCCCTTTAGCGACTTTCAAGGCAGTCTCCAAGGAGGTTTTGCCGATTAACTCCGGTTTTTGAGCGATAGTAGCCGCCATTTTTCCTTCTTTGACTGCTTTCACTGCATCATCGGTAGCATCAAAGCCAACAACCATGATATCTGTTCTACCGGCTGCCTGAATGGCACTAAGAGCTCCCAGAGCCATTTCATCGTTATGAGCAAACACAGCTTGGATGTCTTTATTCCCTTGCAGGATATTTTCCATAACCGTCAGTCCTTTAGCCCGGTCAAAATCCGCAGGCTGGGAAGCTACAACTTTCACGCCTTGTTTGCCGTCGACAACATTATGGAAGCCTTGACCACGATCCCGTGCCGCAGAAGTTCCTGCAATCCCTTGCAGTTCTACGATATTTCCTTTATCCCCTAAAGACTTCATGATATAATCAGCCGCCATGCTGCCGCCTTTTACATTATCGGAAGCAATATGAGAAACTACTTTACCTCCATTGGAAGCTCTGTCAACAGTAATAACAGGGATATTCGCTTTATTGGCGGATTCCACAGCTGAAACTACGGCATCACTGTCAGTTGGGTTAATTAGAATAACGCTGACTTTTTTCTGAATTAAGTCTTCAATGTCACTAATTTGCTTAGCTGTATTGTCACCGGCATCCACTACCAACAGATCGGCACCGGCCTCACTGGCAGCCTTTTCGGCACCTTCTTTAAGAGTAACGAAGAAAGGATTATTTAAGGTGGAAATCGAAAAACCAATGGTTATTTTGTCCGCCGGTTTTGCTGTGTCTTTGTCTTCTAAATTAGATTTTGTCGTCCCACAGCCAATAAGACTAATAGACATCAGAACTACCAGAACCATCATCCATAGACTTTTGTTTCTTTTCATTTTTCTTCTTCCTTTCGCTAGGTGGCTAAGCACCATGTTATAGAGTGAAACCAAACATTGCTATACTAAGTCTTGCTTCTAAGCCTACACATCCTCCCCCTCTAAGAACCCTCTATATCCACAACCTTAGAATCAATTGCTGCTAAAGTTGGAGATTTCCCTAGTTTTCTTCGGCTTCAAAGTTGCTCTGATTATTTTTTTGATCGATCCAACAGGACTGCCAGCAAGATAACCCCGCCTTTAACAACCTGCTGATAAAATGATGAAACGTCCAATAGATTCAAGCCGTTATCCAAAATTCCGATGATCATAGCACCAATCAAGGTTCCGGCAATCCACCCTTTTCCGCCCGACAGGCTGGTGCCTCCTAGTACTACCGCTGCGATAGCATCAAGTTCATAAGAAGCACCTGCCGTCGGCTGAGCGGAATTTAAGCGTGATGTAAGGATAATTCCACTCAAAGATGCCATTAAACCGCTGATACCGTAAACCAGAACTTTGACTCGATTAGTATTGATTCCGGAAAGACGTGTAGCCTCTTCATTTCCCCCTAAGGCGAAAACATGCCTGCCAAAGGAGGTAAATTTCAGTATGATGTAAAGTACCCCAAAGGCTAAGAGCATCCAGATAACGGGCATGGGAATATCAAAGATATATCCGCGTCCAATTAAGCCGAAAACATCCGGGAATCCGGTGATGGGCTTTCCTTCTGTATAAACTAACGTAAAACCTCGAAAAATCGTCATAGTTGCTAATGTAGCGATAAACGGCGCAACCTTTCCCCGGGCAATAACAACTCCATTGATTGCCCCCATTAAGGTTCCGGATAACACTGCAATCCCAATTGCCAGCCAAGAGTTTCCTCCTGAAGCCATCATCCCGGCTGCAAAAGCGCTGGAAAGGGCAATAATCGAGCCGACGGAAAGGTCAATCCCTCCTGTCAAAATGACAAAGGTCATGCCAAAAGCAAGTAAAGCATTAATTGAAACCTGACGCAGGACATTGAAAATATTGCCCATCGTCATAAAATCCGAATCAATAATGGATAAGATAACAACAATCAGAGCCAAGCCAACAAGGGGTCCCATGCGCTGCAGAATTCCACTTTTCTTTCGGACATTATCCATGACTTTTCCCTCCTGTAGCAGCAAGCATAATTGTTTCTTGGGTGGCATCTTTACCTGAAAATTCCCCTGTGATACGTCCCTCATGCATGACGAGAATTCGGTCGCTCATGCCAAGAATCTCCGGCAGTTCTGAGGAGATCATGATAATTGCAACTCCTTTCTCAACAAGCTGATTCATTAAGTCATATATTTCTCGTTTCGCCCCAATATCTACGCCTCGCGTCGGTTCATCAAGAATTAAAACCTTAGGCTGAGTTGCCAGCCATTTGCCAATAACCACCTTCTGTTGATTTCCCCCACTTAATGAACTGACCTCTTGTCCATGATCATGAACTTTGATCCTTAATTTACTAACACTATCCTTGACAAAATTCTCCTCCAGTCGGTGGCTGATAAACCCAAATCTTGACAAGGAGCGTAAATTCGGCAAAGCGAGATTTTCGCGAACGGAAAGCTCTGTGACAAGACCTTCCCCTTTACGGTCTTCGGTAATCAACCCTAAGCCGGCCTTTATGGCATCCGCCGGATTATTAATAGTCACAGGCTTGCCGTTAACAAAAATCTTACCTTGATACTTTCCAACGCCGAACAAGGCCTTGGCTAATTCCGACCGACCTGCCCCCATTAATCCTGCAATCCCTAAGATTTCACCGGCCCGCACTATCAGGTTAATATCATAAAGTACCCCTTTTTGGGCCAAATCTTCCACGCGAAGACATTCTTTACCAAAAGTCACGTTCACCTTTGGAAAGCGTTCTTTGATCTCCCGGCCCACCATCATCTGTACTAACTCATCCATAGTCATAGACTTTGTCTCTTTACTGCCGATGTACCGGCCATCACGCAGTACGGTGATCCGATCACTAACCTGAAAAATTTCTTCCATCCGGTGAGAAATGTAAATCATGCCAACCCCTTGCTTCTTTAAAGTCCCAATTAGCTGGAAGAGTTTCTCGATTTCTCGTTTGGTCAAGGCTGCCGTCGGCTCGTCTAAAATCAGAATTTTGGCATGCATGGAAAGGGCTTTGGCAATTTCCACCATCTGCTGCTGTCCAACGGAAAGCTCCCCAACAAGGCTATCGGGACTCAAATCCATTCCCAGCTGCTGGAGATAGTTTTTCGCTTCGGCACGCATTTTGGTCCAGTTTATAAATCCCGTCCGTCCCAATTTAAACTCCCGGCCTAAAAACATATTCTCTTGGATTGACAAATCTGGTATCATATTAAGTTCCTGATGAATGATTGCTACTCCCAAGTCCTGAGCAGCTCTTGGAGATGAAGGGATAATCTCAGTTCCTTCGATTTGAATAGAACCTGCATCCTTGGTATAAATTCCGGACAGAATTTTCATCAAAGTTGATTTGCCCGCTCCATTCTCTCCCATCAGAGCATGGACTTCTCCTCGGCGAAGGGAAAACTGAACATTTTCCAACACCTGGATTCCGCTGAAGCTCTTGTTGATATTCTCCATCGTCAAGAGATCTGCCATATCTGAATCCCTCCCTAGATGATTGCATTACTGATATCAGAAGATGACGCCGGCTTCAAGGACGACATTGGCGTAGGAAGTAAACTCTCCCGTGCGAATCACTGCTTTAGCCTGATGGGTAAGTGCCTTCAATTCTTCATGGGGCATAACCCGGATGGGAACCCCCGGAAGTGTGGCCGTCAGTTCCTGCAATTTAATCCTGCTTACCGATCCCATTTCTTGAGCTACATAAGCATTTTGGACACACATTTCTTGGAGAATTGTCTCCACGGTCTCCAGAAAGGATGGGACTCCTTCTTTCAAGGCTAAATCAATTCGTTTGACATGAGGAGGAATAGGCAGCCCCGCATCGGCAATGACAATTTTATCCGTATGCCCAAGCTCGCTAATCACTCGGGAAATCTCACTATTTAAGATGCCAATCTTTTTCATCTTAAATATCCCCCCTTTCGCTGTATTGGCCTAAAGTAAAATGCTCTTCGACCTCTCTCAGCCTTGGCATGCCACCCTGGGCTCCAAATTTTGTTACGGCCAGAGCTGAAACTTCAACTGCAAATTCGGCTGCTTCCCGAATCGATTTCTGCTGAGCCAAAGCATATGCCAGCCCTGCATTAAAGGCATCTCCTGCTCCGGTAGTATCAACTACTGGAACCTGATGACCCAATATTTTCGTTATGCTCCCCTCTTTTTCCATAAATGCAGCACCTTCAGCCCCCAAGGTCGTCACACAACAGGTAACACCCGTGTCCAATAACCGGTTGATTCCCTGAGCAACGGAAGATTCTTCAGGCATACCTGCCAACAAAGCAAGTTCCGAACGATTGGGGGTTAAATAATCCACCTGGCTGAGCAGCTCTTGGGAAAGGCTTTGGGCAGGGGCAGGATTCAGCATCACGATCTTGCCGTGTTTTTTAGCCAGTTGAATACCGTATTCCACTGTTGCCAATGGAATCTCTAATTGCAGAAGGACCAGATCCGCCTCAGCAATCATTCTTTCATTGTCCTCCAAGTCTTCAGGTAAACATAAAGCATTCGCACCGGGAACTACAACAATACTGTTGTCCCCTTCTGCTAAGAGAATAGAGGCGACACCTGTAGCTTGGGAATCATGTTCCTTGACCCCCGTTATATTGACGCCTGTCTTTTTCAAGGCCCTTTTGAGTTCTCTTCCAAAGGAATCTGAACCGACGGCTCCAATCATTGAAATTTCCGCACCCAGCCGCGCTAAACCCACTGCCTGGTTGGCACCCTTGCCGCCGGGAATAAAATGAATTTCATCGCCCATGACGGTTTCTCCACGTTTAGGAGCACGCCTGGCTTTGACAACTAAATCCATGTTCAAGCTGCCAATAACAACAACTTTGGGAGGCTGATTCATCTTAGCTTCCTCCTTTGACGGTGGATTTTCTTGGTACTAACGTAACGTCCAATTCTATTAAGTGATTATCACGAATCCCGCTCTCAATCTCTTCGATTAAAATCCGGGCAGCCAGTCCTCCCATTTCATAGACCGGCTGAGCTATGGTCGTCAGTTCCGGTTCGGTTATTTCTGCTAAACCAATTCCATCAAAACCACAAACTTTGACCTGCTCCGGCACTCTAATTCCCCGCTCATGCAATGCTTTAAGCGCCCCAACTGCCATGAGATCATTTCCGGCAAAAATCCCATCCAGATTTGAGTGTCGAGCAAGCAACTGCTCCACAGCCTTGCGGCCGCTCTCGATATCAAAATTGCCCGGTATCATCAGGCTGGGAGAATACCCCTTTAAACCACCGGCAGCTTCCTCATAGCCCAGTAAGCGTTCCCGAGCCGTGATAAAGTCCTGGGGACCATAAATATGGGCGATAGACCGGCAGCCTTGCTCGATGAGATGCCGAACAGCAAGCTTCGCACCTTGGCGGTTATTGGAACGAATCACAGCGCAAGATGCCGTGTCCAGCCCTCTGTCCAGCAACACAATGGGAATTCGTTCTTTTCTTAACCCTTCCACATCTTCTTCACGAATGGTATTCGAAGCGAAGATGAACCCATCGACGTACTTTTTCTTCAAAGCTTTAATATAAGAACTCTCTTTTAAGCCCACATCATCTGAGTTGCCTAAAATAACCGTTAATCCTTTCTTATGGGCAACGTCTTCTACCCCCCGGGCCAGGGCCGGGAAAAAGGGATTCAGTATATCCGGCAAGATCAAGGCAATAATCCCCATTCTTTTACCTGCCAGACCTCGAGCTACGGCATTAGGCTCGTATTGAAGCTGCTCGATGGCTTTTAATACCTGGCCGGCAGTTTCAGGATTCACTGATTCCATCTTATTAATTACCCGGGAGACTGTGGCCACAGATACTCCCGCCAAACGTGCTACATCTCTAATCGTTGCCAATGAAAAAACACCTGCAATTCGTTTTGTAATCGGTTACATTTACAAACCAAATCATTCACAATTTATTACTATCCAATAATGAATAAACTCTTATATAACAGCGTTCAAAATAGTTTAATGGTTAAATTTTAGTAGTAACTTTAAATAACCAAAGCCATTGTAAACGGTTACATTACTTGTCCAATTTTACCGTTTTCAGAATCAACTGTCAATCCTATTTCATGATTTTAGAGTACCCAAAATAATGAATAAATACCATTATTGGATATTCACAAGGAAAAGATCCACACCCCTTGGATGTGGATCTTTCTTATCCCAAATTAATCAAATCATCTATTGCTGCCTTGCAGACGCATAGGCTTCTGCGACCACACTGAGGTAGTAACAAAGTCCTGGCTGTTGATACATCCAGCCGCTGCCTGCGCGCATAAAGCAGTTCATACTGATTTGTTAAGCACAATTGACGACTCGGCTCATCCTCAAGCACCTTTTTAATATCTTTGAGGGAGAAGTCCAGTTCACGAAAGAATAGAATCCGCTGCAGTTGCTCCAATTCCTTCATACTGTATAAGCGATAACCGGCATCACTAATGCTCTGGGGAGTAAGCAAACCGATTTTATGATAATGATACAGTGTTTTAACAGTTATTCCTGTTAGATTGGCAGCTTCTTTTACCGTATACAACATAAATTTCTCACCTCAAGAACCATCATAATGCCTTACCTTAGGTTAGAGTCAAGTAAAAAGAACAATACGAATCCTAAATATTGTAGCGCTACACATCTGTAGCGCTACAATTGTCGTATTTTTAAACTTAATTTACCATGAATTTGTTCAATGAGCCATCTCGACCCTGATTTTGTGATTCTTCATGGCTGGCATTAAACTTGCAGTTATCAGAATATTAAATAATATTCTGATTATATCGCTTAAGAAGGGAGTGAGTTAATGGTATATCGAGGGAAGCACCGGTGAAATTTAACAAGCACTTGCTCGTTCAATTTTGAAATAAAGTATAGCAGGAGGGGGATATAATGAAAGCATTTGTTTATCATGGTCCAAAAAAAATGAGCCTTGACCAAGTACCCGACCCCGTTATTCAAAAACCTACGGATGCAATAGTAAGAGTGACGACCTCAACGATTTGTGGAACAGATAAACACATCAGAAATGGTGGACTGCCCGAGGTAGAAGCGGGAAGAGTGATTGGGCACGAATTTTGTGGCGAAGTCGTAGAAATTGGGACAGGTGTAAATAAGTTCAAGAAAGGTGATAAGGTTGCTGTTTCTTGTATCACACAGTGTATGGAATGTTACTATTGTAAACGCGGTATCTACTCAAGATGTGAAAATGGCAGTTGGATCTTTGGCTATAAAATTGATGGCTGCCAAGCTGACTACGTTAGAGTTCCTTACGCCGATTCTGGAATGTACCATATTCCAGATAGCTTAACTGATGAAGATGTCTTGTTTGTAGGAGATATACTTTCTACCGGCTATTTTGGAGCAGAAAACGGTAATATTCAACCCGGAGATACTGTAGCGGTATTCGGGTCTGGCCCAGTCGGAATGTGTGCTATGGCAACTGCTCGCCTATGGTGTCCTGCTAGAATAGTAGCAGTAGACATTGATCAATCCAGGCTTGATTTTGCAATTAAACAAGGTTGGGCGGATTACGGGCTAAATCCTCAAAAAGTGGATGTTACGCAAGCTTTAAAAGAGTTTACTAGTGGACGTGGAGCAGATGTTACCGTTGAAGCTAATGGATTCGAGCCAACTTTCAAAGGAGCAATCGCCGGAGTAAGACCAGGTGGGACTGTTTCAGTGATCGGAGTCTTTGAAAAACCACAGCTTCTGGAAATGCAAACTCTCTGGATTCAAAACATTACAATTAAAATGGGGCTAGTCAAGGCCAATCATATTCCCGAGCTAATCGATCTTATTAAAGAGGGGAAACTGAATATGAAGCCGCTCATAACCCACACTATCCCATTATCTCAAGTTGCTGAGGGGTATGATATCTTTGAAGAACGACGTGACAATGCGATTAAAGTAGTACTCAAAGCAGATGCCTAATAGTACTTTCCCATGGAAAGGGTCTTTAATCCAGGGAGGTCTTCCATATTAAGGAATACCTCCCTGGATTTATTTGCAGTTATTCGCAGACAAAACTTGCTAATCAAGATTGCTTGACATAGAATAGATAATAAGTCCGACAATTTTGAGTTTTCAGACTTATCATCTATACAGAGGGTGGTTTCTATGAGTTGGCAATCAGCGAGATTCAGCCCTAGAGGACTCGTAAAGCACAGGAAATTATTGAAAGATTTTTGGTACAAATTTATTAATCATTCCCCTGATCCTCTTAATATTCAGTCTGCTGTCTACGATTCATGGATCCGTTGTCAGAATTTCAAAATCGATCCTCATCGCATTCGGACTGAAGATCTGCTTAATGACGAGGATATCAAAGACATGATTAGTGGTTCTAAACTTTACAAATATGCTATTACTACTTTGAATCAGTTGTTTGTCCAAGCTGAAAAGACAAGATACCTAATAACCTTAAGTGACTCTCTAGGGAGGATAATCTATCTTGACGGGGATCGGCAAATAAAAAAGCAAGCTGAAAAAATTAATTTTGTATTAGGTTCTAGCTGGAGTGAAGAATCAATTGGAACTAACGCCATCGGAACAAGCTTAAAAACCGGTCATCCTGTTCAGATTTTTGCAGCTGAACACTTTTGTGAAGGAATACATGAGTGGGTCTGCTCTTCATCTCCAATTTGTGATCCTGTTACAAAGCAGGTACTGGGCGTTATTGATATTACAGGGCCTTGGAAAGAAGCTCAGACCCACACTCTAGGAATGGTAATGATGGCTTCTAGGGTGATTGAACAGGAGCTTTATGAACAAGCACTCCTAATAAGACATATGTTGTTGGAAAAATATGCATCAGCGGTTCTTCTGTATCCTCAAAATGGGATTATTGTACTTGATTCAGCCTTTAATCCTATCAAGGCTAATCTATGTGCGCGTGGATACATTCGCCATACCACAGACATAGAATTGAAAACGCTATGGTCAGCTCAAAAATTCACTACAGACATAACGCATCAGATTAATCCCGTGCAACCTCAAGAAAACTATGAGATTTTTATTGAGCCTTTAGGGGTTTCAGGATCAGTTCAAGAAATCTACAGAGGAGACAAACGTATAGGCTTCATCCTAATACTTAGCCAATCAGAGCAAAAGGTATCCTCCGGCCAATCTCATCAAAAGGAAACATGGGCCAAGCTCCAGAGCACCCCGTGGAGCAAAATCATCGGAAAATCGAGCCAGATTCTTTCATCAATAACCCAATGTAATATTGTCGCTCAATCAAATGTCCCAATCTTATTGCTTGGAGAAAGCGGGTCCGGCAAAGAAGTTTTTGCCAAATCAATCCATGAAATCAGCGACCGCAGCAAAGGTCCTTTCGTGGCTCTAAATTGTGGAGCTATACCAAATGAGCTGCTGTCTAGTGAGCTTTTCGGATACGACCCGGGAACGTTCACTGGGGCGGTCAAAGGAGGACGCAAAGGTAAATTTGAAGAGGCCCATCATGGAACCTTGTTCCTCGATGAAATTGGGGAAATGCCTCTTCGATTTCAAGTTCATCTGTTACGGGTTCTCCAAGAACGGGAAGTCGTAAGGTTAGGAGGGTCAACCCCCATACCCGTTGACGTAAAAATCATCGCTGCTACTCACCATAATCTCGAAAAGCTAGTAAAGGATGGGTTATTTCGCGAGGATTTTTATTACAGATTAAATGTAGTAAGTATCACCATCCCATCACTACGAGAACGCCGAGGTGATATTCCATTGTTAATAGATCATTTTTTAAAACAATTCGCTTCTAAATATAGTAAGCCATGTCTTAAGATCGATCGTCAAGTTCGGGATTTTTTAATCAATACTTATAACTGGCCTGGCAATGTTCGAGAATTACAAAACAGCATTGAACACGCAGTGTTATTTTGCCTAGAGTGTACGATTCTAATGGAAGACTTTCCTGACTATATTCAAAGGGCATTAACGCATAGCTCCCCTTTGGCTAGGAATTTATCCTCCGAGGAAAACTGGCAGGAATTTGCAAATAGTAACAAAAAGGCTGTACTAATTAGCCTTTTAAAGGAAACGGGTGGCAATCTTTCTGCAACAGCTCGCCAATTGGGTATTGCTAGGACAACATTATATCGACATTTAGAAAAGTACGGTCTTCGACAATCGTAAATCACCGTTTCATAGTCCACTCCAGCGAGCTGTATTTTTGAACTAGCCTTTGTGAGGTATCTTTTTCTTCATTAGTCAGCACTGCAGGGATTAGATTTATACCCAAAATCTCCTCAAAGCCAAGACAAGTTTCTCTTTCTAACTCCTCAATCGTCACAGGCCGAGTCCATACTTCATCCAGGGCACAAGCCTTGGTCTTAAAGCTCTTTATCAGACGTTGACGGACCTCTTCGTTGGATAATTTCAAAAGACTGAACAGGAGTTCTGTATCAAAGTGAAATATGATAGATCCATGTTGCAAGAGAATCCCATCTTTGCGCATTTGGGCGCTCCCAACGAGCTTTTTCCCCCCTACTGCCAATTCATACCACGAAGGCGCATCAAAGCAAGCCGCTGTTCCCATATGAGAAGACCTTGCCTGGGCAACTATTTCAGCCGACACTCCGACAGCCTTTATCCCTTTTAACAATGCTTCGCTTATTTTTAAATAGGACTGGATAATAGTCCCCTTAAAATTGTCCTCAGACTCGGGGACAATGACACTATAGGTTAGTTCATACTGATGCAGCACTGCCCTGCCACCGGTTGGCCTCCGTACTACATCAATATTGGCTTGGCGGCAGGCCTCTGCATTGACTTCTCTAGAATAGCTTTGAGAATAGCCCAAAGATAGGGTAGCAGGCTCCCAGCCGTAAAACCGCAAAACCGGTTGAGCATCGTGATTATTTTTCATTCCATCCATAATGGCTTCGTCTATGGCCATATTCTCAGCGCCAGTGTGCACTGAGTAAGGCAAATATCTCCATGTTTTCATCTTTATACCCACTATTCTATCCCAGATATTAGTTCCGTCCAGGAACTTTTAACTTCTTCAGAAGTAAGTGGCCTTGGGTAGTTATACAATTCTTCCCTGGGAGATTCGTTATAATAAGGACGATTACAGCCTGGACAACCGGAGGTCTGGAAAGCCTCACCTGTCGAGAGATAGGTCCAAAGCTGCTCTAAATTTATGGAAAAGCTTACAATTCTGCCGGATCGAAGGATAAAATCATCTTCTCGGGCATATTTTCTCCGGATTAGGTAGTGGGCAGCCTGTATTCGGCGATAATGTTCCAACTCTGGTTTGGGTAAATGTTCCATACGGGTCCCTTTTATAGGTGTAAATGCGAACAAGGCTACAGTGATTCCTTTGTCATACATTTGTTGAATAATCCTAACCATTTCCTCCTCTGTTTCCCCTAATCCTACAATAAGGTGAGTCCCAATATGCCCTGGAAACATTTCTGCAGCTTGTAGGAGCAATTCATAACGACTTTGCCAGGATCCATCTTTGGTCCTTGCAAATACCTCTGGAGTTGCAGCATCAAGTGCTAAACTTACACGGTCTACACCATGTTTAAGCAAATCACCAATCTCATTGAGGCTTCGAGGCCCTGCAGAGACGCAAACGGGCATTTCGGGGCTCTTATTCTTTAAGGTTGATACAAAGCTTGAAACTTCCTGCAAAGCCTTGCCATCTTGGACAACTTGAAAACAAACCCTTTGCATAACTTTTTGGGCTTCCGGTAAATGCAAACTCCGCATAACCTCGTGGTCATCAAATTCCGGCCAAACCACTCTAGAAAGTAAATTAGTCTTTGACCTGCTCTCACGGGCTTGAGAACAAAAGGCACAATTAAACTTACAGTGGTCTCCCACCATTAAATAAGCTGTCGTTGGCAAGGTATCTGTTTTTATGTTATTTAAACCTAGTACTTTTGCAGTTCCTGCAGAACAACGAATCATAAAGCGCAACACTCCTCTCCCCATTTGACTAGCAATCCTTTTTCTTCCGCTAATTGCCGAGCTCTCGGAGTAGGTATCACAATTCTGTTGATTCCCAATCCTACCGCAGCTTCATCAAGCTTTTGACGATAATTCCCTTTAGGGCGCATACAGCCAAGGGCAAGAGAGATTTTTGGCAAGCGTATTCTTGCTTTAGCCAGAAAACAGATGACCTCTTCCAACTTAGGAGGTTCTCGGTCAGCGTAAAGAGTACCTTTAGTTGGAATAAATACATTCAACACCAACCCCTCTAAGCCTATATCCTCAAGAATTTCCAATGCCCTTTCCTCACCACTCCAAATCCCGCCCTTTAAGCCAAGGGTTAAGTGAGGAATTATCTTCACATACTTTCGTAAATCCTTATAAACACGAATATAATCCTCTAGTTTGTGTTCAAGGCCGTATACTTCACGAATAGTATCTTCATCTCCAACAAAATCAAAAGAAACCACATTAGCTAGTCCCTTGAGCAACTGGATCTCTTTCTTGTTAATTAGTCCTACATGAAAATTCAAACGAGCATTCCTTGCCTTCAGCATGTATAAGAGGTCTAAGTTGTTCCAAAAAGGAACCTTACCTTCAACATTACATCCACCGCTGATTAACGCGCTGGTAAAGGGAAGCTCTTCGGGCAGCTGTGAGGACAGTTCTTTAGCATCAATCATTCCTCTGAGGTAATGTCCGCCACAATGGGCACAATTGAGAGAACAAGCCGTTCCAGTTAAGCTTAGACTTTTAGTCTTAGTTGGAAAATCAAAGTATATTTCGTCAGGAAAATTATTACATCGGATTTTCCAACCACTTTTTATCCAGTAATTTGTCTCCCAAGAATAAGAATCTTGCTCCAAAGCATTCTTCTCCTTTTACTTTCCTATCTGATATCCATTATAAATATACTGGGCTGCTGAACAATAAAAAAATAAAATATAGCATACACTATAAACCCAACATTTGCTTTTTTCAACATTTCTTTTATCTTCGTCGATAATTTAGAAGACTTTGCTGTCGCCAAGTTTTTTAAAGTAAAAAAAGAACCTAATCTATATAAATTAAGTTCTTTAATATGTTTATGGAAACTACTTAATGGTTAGGTTAAGCTACTGACCTCATACCTGAAATCTGGTCAAAGACATCTTTAAATCTTGGGCCATTTTAGAGAGCATTTGGCTGGAGGAAGCAATTTCCTCAATTGTAGCCGCTTGCTCTTCCGTTGCAGCTGAAACAGTTTGAGTTTGGGCTGCAATACTACTGCTAACTTCATTAATTTCAGCGATGGCGTCCTCAATCTGATTGCTTCCATTAGCTGTTTGTTGGATTTCCGAAGTGATATTTCTTACTTGATTTAAAACCGAAGTCACTAAATTATTAATATCCTTGAAAGCGCGATCAGCAGTGTTGACAACCTCGGTTCCAAGAGACACTTCATGGGTCCCTTTATTCATAGCCGCTATTGCCTTTTGGGTATCTTTTTGAATTTCTGTAATGAGGGCTGAAATCTGTTCAGCAGCCTCACTGGATTGTTCTGCAAGCTTACGCACCTCATCAGCCACGACAGCAAAACCTCGGCCTTGTTCTCCTGCTCGTGCTGCTTCAATGGCAGCATTGAGGGCCAAAAGATTGGTTTGTTCAGCGATTCCTGATATAGTATCAATAATTTGGCTTATCTCCTTAGACCGTTCTCCTAAGCTGTCAATAACTTGAGCAGAACTATTGACGGTTTTTTCGATGCTATTCATTTGATCCATGGTTTTATCAATGGCTTTACTGCCCTCTATAGCTGAAGCTGCTGCTTTTTCCGATGTATCAGCAACCACTTTAGAACTATCAAGAATCTGACTTATTCCCACTAACATTTGTTTAACCACTTGGGTTGTGTTTTCAACCACACTTAGCTGCTTTTCTGCTCCTAGAGAAACCTCAGAAATGGCAGAAGCAATTTGATTGGATGCTTGAGCGGATTGTTCAGCACCAGCAGTAAGCTCCTGAGAGGTTGAAGCCACAAGCCCGGATGACTGGGACACCTTTTCTACTAGTTCCCGCAGATGGTTTGTCATATCGTTGAAGGCCTTCCCTAATAGTCCGATATCATCATCACTGGTCACCTGAATCTCGGGGATATCCAAATTCCCTTCAGCTACCAGGGAGGCAGAACGGGCCATAGGAGCAATTTTTTGAGATATTTTCCGATTAATCATTAATGCGAGGCCAATGGATACGATAATGGCCGCCAGAGTTCCTAAGACAGAGTAACCGATATTTTCCCACATTTCCTTGTCCGCAGCTGCCTGCCGCTCGGCTATGACTTTATTAATATCATTAATATAATTGCCCGTCCCAATAACCCATTTCCAAGGCTTAAATTCTAATGCGTAACCCCGTTTTGGATATTCTTGAGTATCGTTGGGATCCGCCTTGGAAAACCAATAATTCACATACCCGCCATTATTTTGACCGGCTTTCAAGATCTCTTTCATATATAAGAACCCTTTTGAATCAACGGCATTATTGCGGTCGGTCCCGGGAGCCTTGGGATTGGTTCCATGAAAGACGCATATTCCCTCAGTGGTATCCCCCCAGAAATACCCTTTGCCGTCATCACCATATCTCATGTTGGTCATAATAGCTATGGCTTCGTCTTTGGCCTGAGCCTCAGTCAATTTGCCCTGCTGTTGCAGTTGATAAATGCTGTCCAATGTGCTGATTGCCTGTTGAGTTACCAAGCGAATATTTTGATCATAATTGGCATTTAAGGTTGCCGTATATAAATCCATATTGGTTTCTTCAGCGGCAATAATTTTCATGATGTTAAAGCTCCCAATTCCCATAGAAATTACTATTAAGAAAATGACCAGCACTAATACACTCCGATTCATTTTTTTCTTAGCTATCACTGTTCAATCGTTCCTTTCGCTTCCACCCTCTTTAAGGGGAAATTCAAATATATTTCAATCGTGATAATTGTCACAATCTTTTGCACTCACCACCTCCGACCTTAAAAAATGATATGTAAAAATTGAAATTAAAAGTAAACGTTTATTATATAATTACATTCATCACTTTAACATTATAATATTTCCATTATATTCTACCACAACCAATTCCTTATCACCAACTTTAAACACCAAATTAAATTACAAACAGGTTTTCTAGTTGATTAGAGCAAATATGCTGATGAGCGAGATGCTTCCGGCATCTCGCTCATCTATACGACTTAATGTTTAGTCGATCAGAAACTTGTTATTTCATTACAATTAGTATAGGACCTAAACATTAATCTCTAATTAAGGGATCGTTAAGTTGAAGTTAAAAAAACGACCAGCAAATGTCATTTGCGGTCGTTAATCATCTTGGTCAATTGATAAGCACTAGCCTCTGATGGATAAGGTTAGAATAATTGAGATTTAGTTTTTCTTTTATCCATACTGCAGTCCAGACGTTTAATCTCTTCTCCTTTGTCCAGTACAACTACTGCCGGTGCTTGTTCTATGCCATACTTGCCGGCAAGGCTCTTCTTAGTAGCCATGTCAACTTTAAACAGTTTATAGTCATCATCACGTTCACTGAGAATTCCTTCTAATAAACTGCTGAATTCCAGGCTTTCATTGACTAAGGCGTTAAAGAATAACAATAGTACTTTCTTATCATTTTGCAGGATGTTTGAATTGAAGTGATGCAGCTCTTCCAGATATCTCTCGGCAGCTACGGCTGCAGTTGCACCATCGCCGACAGCGGAAGCAACTTGTCTTAAATATTTAACTATATTATCGCCTGCAGCATAGACCCCTTCTAAGTTCGTTTCCATACTTTCGTTGACAGGAATAAACCCGCGTTTATCCATTTCAAGCCCGCTGTCTTTTAAGAAACCCGTTGAGGGGATCATGCCAACAAAGAAGAACACACCCTGGCAGGAGAGTTCCGATGAGGCACCGGTTTTTAAGTTCTTAAGTTTTACACCTTCCACATTGCCATCGCCAAGAACTTCTTCAATGGTAGAATTCCAAACAAATTCCATTTTTTCGTTATTGAAGGCTCTTTCAGCACTGACTTTATTGCAGTCAAGAATTCCTTCGTCATGGAGAACAATCACAGTTACTTTACGGGCAAATTTAGTGATGTACATCCCTTCTTCAATGGCCTGATCGCCGCTGCCAATGACAACAACATCTTCCCCTTCAAAGAACTCGGCATCACAGGTTGCACAGTATGCGACTCCGCTTCCCCGCAAAGTTTTTTCACCGGGAATGTTTAACATTCTCGGCTCACTGCCGCAGGCAACAATCACAGCTTTCGCTGTTAACTCCTGGTCCTTTTTGGTTTTAATGACTTTATCCTCTTGTGAAAAATCTACACCGACAACTTCTCCTTTTAAAAATTCAACATTAAAGTGTTCGGCATGCTTCTTGAAATCTTTCATAAGATCCGGTCCGCTGACATGGGAATAGCCTGGATAATTGACGATTTCTCTGGTGGTATTTACTAACCCGCCAACGGTTCCTTTATTAAGTACCAGCGTCTTAAGCTTAGCCCTGCCCCCATAAATAGCTGCAGCTAAGCCGGCCGGTCCGCCTCCGATAACAATCAAATCATAACTAGTTTCCACGACTCCAACATCCCCCTCATTCTATTTGCTTAAGCTCCCAGAACTTCCTCAATTTTCTCTTCGACAGCTTCTTCCTCAACTTTGCCGGCTAGTTTACCTTGATACTCTCCATCATTGAAAAAGAGAATTTGGGGAACACCTTTTAGAGAAAAACGTTGGAATAAATTCTTATCTTCTTCAACATCAACATAATAAAAACCGAATTTACCTTCATATTGAGGCTTTAATTCATCCAGCATGGGCACAACTTCTTTACACACATGACAATCTTTCCTTGAAAAGATAACTAAACAGGGTTCACAATTATCATAGATAATTTCTTCGAAACGATTGGAATTTAATTGTTGTAAAGACATAGTCTTAACACTCCTTTAAATAAAATTTTTATATTTTTAAAAGAACTATAATTGTATCATTAACAGTTTATAGTCTTGTCATTAACTTTTTCCATTAGAAATATTAGAAAATTTGGCTAGCGCCCCAAAACACTGTCTTCGCACTAGTTAACTTAGCGGAGAAGCCTTCAGGCGCTAGCCAAGGAATGACAGCAAGTGTCCTGTGTTTCCGAAAAGAGCTGATTCTGTCAGAAAAGGCAGCTATCAGCTGTTTTCTGATAGCTGCGCATAGGGCAGTTTATTAGACTTCTTCAGAGAAAATTTGATAGATTGGAGCTCCTTCGCACTGTGCAGGGAATCTTAGCCCCAGCAGCATGGCAATGGAAGGTGTAACATCCACTTGTCTGATAGTACGATCGGTTGTAAATCCAGACTTAATACCAGCACCTGCGGCTACAAAGACAGGTGAAACAGATGTGTCAAAATATCCTTCTGAGGTTGAGATGCTGTCACCATGCAGACGGTTGTATCCTTCTTCTACCGAGAAGAAGATATCACCGCATTCAGGTCCATTAGCGCCAATCAACACTGCATCTTTGTTTCTGAGACAAATTCCGATAACACGCTTGCCGGTTCTTTCATCTCTGTAATTATAGAGATCTGAAATAATTTGTTCTTCTAAATCATATTTATCCTTAGGATCCACGATGCCATATTTGTCGCGGCCCTTGAGATTAATATAGATATAGTTGCTGCGGATCTGAACAGCTCTTGTCTTTTCCCAATCCACTTCGCGGATGGAGTTGCCGTTTTCGTCTTTTTTCATAACAGTATAACCCAAGTCTTCCATGACCTTAGTATTGAGTCCGCCATATTCCCCGATAATCGGAGGCACGTTTTCCCCAACGATAAGTCCATGATCACTTACAAGCAACACTGTCCAGCCTTCATCCAGCAAATGGATAAATTCACCAAAGTACTCATCGGTTTGGGTGTAGAATTTTTCGATAAACCCTTGGTATACTACTTCGTCGGTGTGTTCCCAATTAGGCAGGGTTTTCGCAAGATGCCATAATTGATGGCCCGCGCAGTCGATATTGTGAAGATGGGAGAAGACGACCTCATAGCCTTTTTCTTTGATTAAATAATTCATGCTGTCTGCTTGCCATTTGCAGTAGATATCCCAAGAGGGTGCAAAGACTTCGCGAACTAATTCGTCGTTTTCTCCGCCGATTAAGCTGACAGGGGGAACCTCACCAACATTTTTAACAATGTCTTGGTAAAGGGATTTTTGATGCCATAATTGGTCATTAGCGATATCAAGAGCGTTGCTGATCCAAACTCTGACTTTGTTTCCGGCTGGATCAAGCTCTAAAATCTTCATTGAACGGCAGCCAGGTTTCGTCACTTCTTTTTTAGTGACATCATCGATGATACCGGTAACCATTTTGCCAACTTCTAAAGTAACGATTGGCTTTTCAGCTTTCTTATTCTTGTAAATGGCAACCCGATCATATTCCCCGGCTTCATTTTTGAGAATTAGAGCAGGGCGTCTCATAACACCACTCGAAGTAATGATGGTGAACTCTTTAGCTCCTTCTGGAGCATTCGCCCAGCCTGAAGCATCTTTAAGAGGAGAGTTTACAATATCATAAGCTACCTTGCTGCCGATAACAACTTCTGTATCTTCGTCATCCATAACGTAGGTGCGAATTTCGCCGCCTTGACGTGCTGTATCACCCCACCAAAGCTCCATAAGTTCGTCATCTTCATCAGTAGCGCCGATGGTAGCTTCTAAATCAGAAATAATACAACCTACACCGGCTTGTTGTTCCACTCTTGGAGCGTAACGCACTTCTTCAAATTCAGGAGAAGCAATGATCACTTTTTCCCAATCCAGCTGAGCAACACCCATGTTTACGGAACCAGGCTGAGTTCCATCCACTACACTGAGGTTTTTACTTTGAGTGGTCGGAGGCCAAGAGCTCCCGGGCCAGTGCCATACCAAAGTCTTTAAGCCTGCCTCAGCAGTAATATTCCACATTTGTTCTGCTGTACAATTGCGGGAATCCATATTGTATACTACTGCGTCTAAGCTTTCTGGGGATTGTCTCCAATAGCAGGTGATGCCATGAGTTCCCGGATAAGCACCAGTAGCAAGGGTTGTCCAACAGGGAGGTGTAATAGTTGGGATTGCCCCAAGCAGTCTAAGATCTTCTCGGGAAGATCCGCGCTCAATGAACTTTTGCAGATTAGGCATTTTTCCTTCGGCCAGGTATTTGCGGCTAATTCTTGGGTCCATACCGTCAATGCCTAATACCAATACCTTATTGGTGAGTGCCGTTCTTTTCATAATCATATCAGCTCCTCTGAGTTAATCATTAGGGTTTCACTAACCATTCGCAGCGGGATATTTTAGATTTTTTCCCTCAACTTCTGCTTGTTACTTTATTAACTTGCAAGTCGTATTATAAGCAATCCCGGTTTTCGTGTAAAATACTTTGAGATTATGCCCCGTATAGCTAACATCACTATGGATAATAGTAAATTCCTATTGTTAATTTCTCCCTAATGCAAAAGGCAGCTTCTGTCTGAAGCCGCCTTTTGCTATTTTCCGGGCTGGTCTTACCGCGACAGCCCTGTTATGATTAGTCTTCTTCCGGATAATCGACAACTTGCACTTTCTTTTCTCCGCCGAAATCCTCCTTGAGCCACTTGCGCAGAGACAGCCCTAAGATGACGATAATAACTATAATGGGTACACTGGTGGCAACAGATGACAGCTGAACTACCGGTAATCCGCCCACCATCATGATAGCCACCCCGATTACAGCAAGGAGTAAACACCAGAAAAGTCTTGTCCAGCGGGGAGATTCCTGATTATTTCTAACTTCTTTGCAAGAAATCATGGAAATAATAAAGGCATTGGAATCAATGGTCGTAGCTTGGAAAATAAGCATGACAAATAAGAAATAGGGAATCACGATTCCTGTTAAAGGTAAGGTATGCAAGACTTGGGAAATCATTCCCGCAGCACCGGCGTCAGCCAAAGTCTGATCAAGTGCTATCCCTTGATTAAGCTGAAGATCTACTGCATAGCCGCCGAACACTAAGAAGAACAGTGAACAGCCGATTGACGTTATAACCATCATATTTATAACAACGTTTTTAATCGTTCTCCCCTTGGAGATCCTGGCAACAAATAATCCGAAATACATAGCCCATGCTGCCCACCAGGCCCAGTAAAATACTGTCCAGTCTTGAGGGAAACCGGATTTGGTAATCGGATCTGTATATAAACTCATCCGTAAAAAGTGAGTAGCCAAAACCCCTAGGTTGTCAACATAAAAGGATAACATAAATAAGGTGGGGCCTACAATCATAATAAAAGCTAATAATCCCATACATAACCAACTATTTAATTCCGACAATTTTTTAATTCCGCTATTTAAGCCGGCGAAAGCACTATAGCCAAATACCGCTGCAACCACCAGGGTGACCGCAACTTTTACCATGATAGTATCCTCGATACCCAGCATAGTGGAGCTTACAGCCGCCATCATAGGTATAACCGTTCCTAAGGTTGTTCCTAATCCGCCTACCAGACCGATAACAACAAAGATATCAATAGCTCTGCCAAGCCATCCGTCTACCCTGTCCCCCAATATTCCCCGGCAAGCATAGCTTGGGTAGAAGTAGGGTTTCTTTCTTACGTAAATC
Source organism: Desulfosporosinus orientis DSM 765 (assembly GCF_000235605.1). Classification (GTDB taxonomy): domain Bacteria; phylum Bacillota; class Desulfitobacteriia; order Desulfitobacteriales; family Desulfitobacteriaceae; genus Desulfosporosinus; species Desulfosporosinus orientis. Next base: position 565,864 of record NC_016584.1, on the reverse strand, counting down.
ATGTAGGCAAAGGCGATGGCCCCTGGGACAAAGATAGCCCAAGCCGTTATACCCCAGTGAAATATTCCATAAGCAATAGAGAATTGCGCAGCTTGCGCCGAAAATGGCTCATTCCAGTAAGGAGGCCACTTAAGATAAAAAATAGGCTCGGCCATGGACCAATATACTAAACCTGCTCCAACACCGCCAGTGAACATCATCGATATCCAGCTGAAGTCCGAAAATTCAGGTTTATCATCTTTTCCGCCCAATTTTACATTGCCATATCTGCCAAAAGCCAACCAAAGTGAAAATATTACACAACCCAAAGCAAATAATAACCATAACCAGTCCATTCTATAGGTTATAGCTTTTAATACTGTTGAAACATAGGGTTGCAGCTCTGTACCAAAAATAAGCATTGGGGCATATAACAGAACACATAAAATAGCACTGCCCCAGAAAACAACCGGATTAATACGAGCATATATACCTTTAGACTTCTCTTGCGACAAGTTATTCACCCTTTCTTGTGATTTAATCTGAGAACCGGGTTTAAGAAGATAAGTCAGCTAAATGATTTGTCAAGTAAAAAATTACAAAGATATATCATGAAAAATGCATAATAATACCGTTAATCCTTAACTTTTATTCCTCCTTTATAAATTAATCCACGTGAGCCAGTACTATTGAAACGATAATAAACTTTAATTAGTCTGTCCAAGGGCTTGGGGTCATATTATGGCACCCCACTTATAAAAATTAATAAATCAAGACCGTTAACTTTTCCCCCTTCAGTAATTTAAGTTTTAATTGTGATTTCCATCACTTATTTGCAGATTATAAGGTAATACAGGTTTCTTTGTAAAATACTTAGTGATTATGCCCCCTATAGTTAATATAGAGAAGGCTTATTGATTTTTTTTATAGCCAACCTTTCACTATTACCCATAATTTCCAATAATAGGTCTAACGATTATTGTTTTCTTACTTTGTTATCTGAATAACTCATAGTATAATGAGGAGTAATAGTTAAGTTTAAACATCATAACATAAATTCGGAATCCCAAATAATGCTATCAAGGATGGTTAGAAATATGCGCCTAGAACAATTAACCTATCTAATCGCTGTCCACGAATCCAAATCAATCTCATTAGCTGCCGAACGCTCTCATATATCCCAACCTGCGCTTAGTTCTGCCATCAGTAAATTGGAAGATGAACTGGGTGTTGTTCTGTTAAAAAGAACAAATGCTGGGGCTTTTCTCACCGAAATCGGAGAACAGATCATAGTCATCGCCAAAGAAGTCCTCAATAAAGTCGATGAGATTAAATCTGTTGCCCATGGCGATTCCTTCGAGTTGAATGGAAACATCTCCATTGCCGTTGAACCGAGTATTAATATTACCGTCATGCCCGAGATATTGACAAACTTTAAACAAAATCATCCTAAAGTCAATGCTCTTTTGAAAGTTGGAGAATCTAACAACATTCTTCGTGATGTTCAATCGGGCAAGGCTGATTTCGGCATTATCCTGAAAACGGATGCCTTCAGCAGTGCCAAAGATCTCAATTATAAAGAGTTGTTCTCAGACGAATTAGTCATTATTTCCGGCCATAATTGCGAAATAACCTCAGGTTCTGAGACGATGCCATTAAAAAAAGCCCTTTCACTGCCTATCCTTTTGTATAACACTGAGTACATCACGAATTGCGGAGTATCCAGTGTACTGCAAAAGTATGGGGATATAAATGTTTCTTATAGGGTGGACAATTTAGAGATGATGGAAAAGATTCTATCCCAAGGAAAAACCATTGCTTTTGTCCCACAATTTATGGCGGATGAGTATGTAAAATCCAGTAAGATTAAGAAAATAACTCTGAGTGATGCCCGTCTAGAGGTAACAATTCTTTTAATCTGGTTAAACCGTCACCACCTTTCCTTAGTTGAAAAAGAATTTATCAAAGTTATCAAATCAGTGAGCTCAAAAAAATATGGGGAAAATGTGACAGAGGAATAGACATATCTTGTTAAGAGAAAGGCCAAAAGGCCGGGATGATTGTATCATCCCGGCCTTTTGGCCTTTCTCGTGAACTTTATTTCAAGGTGATTATGGGGGGCATATTCACTATGTATTTTACTCCGGGTTAATGTGATCATATAATACAATCATTCTTATAAATAAAACCTATAGGTTATTGCCATGGCTTGTTAAAGATTTCTCATTTGTCTAAATTTACGAAAATCCACATCGTTAAGGAGCATAAATAACCAATGGATCAACAAATACATTCGCTATTACAACAAAAAGATCTCACCTTTGCCAAAAAAGGTATTGTGACCGGATTGTTTGGCGGCGCTTGCTGGGGCTTAGACGGGGTTTTGATGGGAATAGTGTTAGGTTTGGCACCTTTCACTAACAACATGAGTATCTTCGCGGCTCCTTTAGTAGGTGTTTGTCTTCATGATGGATTCGCAGCACTTTGGTTATTTATTTATAATCTTTTCCGGGGTAAATGGCGGGATTATGGGCGCACTTTAAGGACCCGGCCGGCAAAGATGATTATTCTCGCCGCAATTTTAGGCGGACCTGTGGGAATGTCCGGCAATTTGCTGGGAATTTATTTTGCCGGAGCTTCTTATACAGCAGCAATCACTGCTGCATATCCAGCGATTGGTGCCGTTTTGGGAGCCGTTTTTCTAAAAGAAAAGATATCCCTCCGGGTTTGGGGCGGCATCATAATGGCAATTCTCGGCTCCCTGATTGTCGGAATGGTTCCTCCCGAAGGATCAGGTTATCCTCACTTTTATCTTGGAATTGGCTTAGCGGTGGTAGCTGCTATTGGCTGGGCCGTTGAGGGTGTTATGTCAACTTACGGAATGGACTTGGTTGATTCGGACATTGCCATCGGCATTCGGGAAGCTACATCCTTCTTTTTGAATATATTCGCCATTCTTCCTTTCCTGGGAGGAGTCGCGTATCAAATGCTCTTTAAAAGTTTTACGACTCCTGCCGGTTGGTATATAGCTTTGATCGGCCTTGTAGGAGCAACCTCCTTTTTATCCTGGTATCGGGCGATGAACATGACTGGAGTGAGCCGGGCCATGGGCATCAACGTGACCTTTGCTTTATGGTCGGTCTTCTTTGGCTGGTTATTAAACGGCCTGATCATAACGCCTAATTTGATTATTGGAGTTATTATCATTTGTATTGGCACGATTCTAACAATTGGAAACCCTAAAGATTTAGTTAATCTAAGAAGCCGATAAGGAGATTATGAAAATGAAAAAACTGCCTGTAAAATTTAGAGTTGTCGAAGTTATTTCTGAGCATAATGGAGTTTCAAATGAAGAAATATTTAATATGCTTAAAGACGAATATCCCACTGACCGAAATGTCAATGATGAAGGTATTGATGACTACCTGCTTTCCCTCAAGTCTGTGGGCCTTATCGAGGTCACAAGCGTTACTCTCGACGATAACGGCAAACTCAGACATTGCTATAAAATTACGGATTATGGCACCAACCGTATGAAGTATATTTGTAAATAGTATTATTTATCCTTAACAGGAACTTTGGGAAGCAAAATTTTAACAGTAACCCCTCGATCCGGCCGGTTAAAGGTTCGAATCTTCCCCCCGTGCTGATCAAGAATACGGTGGACGACAGACAACCCTAAGCCTGTTCCTTTTTCCTTAGTCGTGAAAAACGGATCATAAATAAAAGGCATGTCCTCAGGGGAAATACCTGTCCCCTCGTCGCTAACGGCAAAGCCAATAAACCCTTCTTCCTCAATTTCCTCCAGCTCGATCACGCCTCCCTGTTCTTGGGCGTCAACAGCATTAAGGAGAATATTTAATATAACTTGCTTTATCTGATCCGGATCCACCTCAACCTCTTGATCCAACCCTGAATCCAAAATCTGTTCCAACTGAATATGGTTTTTTCCTAAGGCAGGCTGGATCAGGGCCAGGCTTTCCTCCACCAGCTTGCCCAGCAGGATCCGTTTACGCACTAATTCCTTGGGCCGGGCAAAGGACAAAAACTCACTGACCATGCGATTTAAACGTTCGCACTCTTCTCTTAGCACTTGACAGTACTCTGCTACAACCTCGTCCCCCTGCTTTTCTTGAGCTAACATTTGGATACTGACTTTCATAATTCCCAAGGGATTGCGGATTTCATGAGCCAGACCGGCACTTAAATGTCCCAAAGCTGCGATGCGTTCCGTCTGCCTGATCTCAGCTTCTAAACGCTGTCGTTCCTGTTCTTCTTGTTTTAGTTGTTCCACCAAGTCCTGTTGTACTTTTAAAGCCAGGCGGTATTTGTTTTTTGCCTTGCGCTCTTCTTCCGTTAAAAATCCTGTCAGCCAGCCAAAGACATTAATTAAGCCCACTTCCACCCACTGGGTGTATTTGGCAGCAGCAGTTAAATCTTTTTGAAAATGCAGCATCAGAGGTACAAAGAGAATTGTAATTAAAAAACTTGAGATAATTCCTCCCACTGAACCAAAACGCATAGCTGCATAAATTACCGGAAGATAATAGGCAAACTGCAAAAGAATATGATAATCCACTTCATAATGATAATTTGTATAATGAATAATCGTCAAAATCCCTATAACAAGTCCAATCCCTATAAGATCAAAGAGAGCCCGTGCCGGCTGATGTTTCTTTCCTTCATACCCTTGATTTTCCACTAACAACCCCCCATGACCTTTAAAATTACATTCCCCAGTGAGGATCTATCCCATATTTCTCTAGCCGGTACAAGAGAGCATGCCTGGAAAGACCCAAGCGCTTGGCAGCTTGAGTTTGGTTTCCTTTAGTCTGCTCCATTGCCTGGCGAAGAAAGGATTTCTCGATTTCTTCCAGAGAAATTCCCTCAGGAGGCAGGAGAAAAAGAGCCGGTTTCTTTTCCTCTCTTGCGGAACTGTTAAAGACGGCCAGCCCTTCTTCTCCGATTTCTTTTCCTTGAGAAACGATGACCATTCGCTCAATCACATTTTCCAATTCGCGAACATTGCCCGGCCAATCATAAGCCATTAACTGAGTTAGGACTATGGGACTGAGAGTTTTGATCTGCCCATAGTTTCTTAGTTTTTCCAAGAAATGTTCCACAAGGCAGGGAATATCCTCTCGTCGTTCCCGCAAAGGCGGTATGGCAATGGGAAAGACATTCAAACGATAGTAGAGGTCTGCCCTAAAACGGCCGTCCTCTACCTCTGCTAAGAGATTCCTGTTGGTTGCGGCAATAATTCGCACATCAACCTTTATGGTCTTCTCACCGCCCACCCGCTCGAAGGTTCGTTCTTGAAGAACCCGCAAGAGCTTAGCCTGTACGTTAAAGGAGAGTTCACTGATTTCATCAAGAAAGAGTGTTCCTGTATCTGCTAACTCAAAACGACCGATCTTCCGGGCATGCGCCCCGGTAAAAGCTCCCTTTTCATGTCCGAACAGTTCGCTTTCCAACAATGTCTCCGTTAAAGCAGCACAATTGACTCTTATGAAGGGCCCCTTAGCTCTTGGGCTTAAGGTATGAACAGCATGAGCTACCATTTCCTTTCCCGTTCCTGATTCCCCTTGAACAAGAACCGTAGCCGGCGTAAGGGCCACCCTCTCAACTAATTGTTTGACGGCAAGCATCTCTTCACTTTTCCCCACCAGCTGCCAACCGTCATTTTGAATTTCTCCCTTTAAATAATCCACCTGTTCACGCAGGCTTTCCACCTGCAGGGCTTTATCTACGGTAATCAGAAGTTCTTCAATATCAAATGGTTTCAGCAAATAATCATGAGCTCCGGCTTTCATAGCTTCAACCGCTGTTGAAGTGCTCCCGTGGGCAGTCATCATCACGATCAGGAGCTCGGGAAAAAGCTCCTTTAGAGTCTTTAAAACCCTCATCCCATCAAGCTTTGGCATCTTTAGATCTAAAAGTATAAGATCAGGATGTTCAGCGGCTGCCCGCTCTAAGGCCAGCTGCCCATCCTCAGCTGTTTCCACCTCATAACCCGCCTTCGTTAAGGCTCGTTCCAGAACCCAACGCATGTTGGCCTCATCATCGGCAATTAAAATTTTCCGCATGGTTATCCTCTCCTCAACTGTTGGATATCCCACAACTTAGTGTGGGATATCCAACAGTTTTTTAGCCAATTTTTTTCCAGGTTATAAAAGGCCTTAATCCTTCAGGTTCAAAAACTGGCATAAAATTTGCTACCTATATAAATGGATTTTATAAAATCTTATTCATGACGGGAATCAAAAAATATGCAACAACTAGGGGGTCTTATTTTAACCATGAATGAACGGGAAATCAAAAAACAAAAATTCACTCAGCCTTCCAAGAATCATACTTTGCTCTTTAGTATTGTTGGCATCCTGACGGTGATTATCATGATCGGAACCTATATGGTTGTAGCGAAAAGCAATACGCCCGACAGTACTCTGAAAGGAGCAGCTAATATTGGGGAAAAAGTCGCTTATAGTTCAGCAGTTAAACTACAGCAAACCAATGTCGAAAACAGCAGCAAAGACGGTAAGGTCATCATTACCACCCTCAGCACATTAAAAGACAAAAAATTTATCCGCACCGAGTATCAAAGCAACGAAACAAGAATTCCCCTGACAGCCTTTGTTCAGCCGGACGGCAACGTGATGGCAGCCGTGAGCTATTGTGAACCTTGCCGGGGTGAAACCTTTCATATCACAGGCTCGCAAATCATTTGCAATGTCTGCGGAACCGTCTGGGACCTCCAAACACTTAAAGGTCTTAGCGGCGGCTGTCAGGCCTATCCCCCCGAAGCCCTCACTTACTCGTTAAATGGGGATAACCTTGAAATTCCCCAAACAACCCTTGATACATGGAAACCTAGAGTTTAGTTATAGGAGATGTGTTTATTACTAATCAAAATGGGATAACTCAGCGATATTTGGAGGAAAGCTTAGATGTCTTTGATTAAAGCACAGGATATCTCAAAACATTATAATAATGGCGAAGACGTGGTTGAAGCCCTAACAGCCATTAATCTGGAAATTGAAGAAGGGGAATTTTTAGCTTTGATGGGGCCTTCCGGTTCAGGGAAAAGCACCTTGCTCAGCATTCTTGGCGCCTTGAACCCGCCGACTTCCGGCAAGCTCATCATCGATGAAATTGATGTCTATGCCTTGCCATCGGAACGGCAAGCTGATTTTCGCCATGAATATGTGGGGTTTGTCTTCCAGCAATATCAATTAATCCCCTATCTGACCGCTTTGGAAAATGTGATGCTCCCTTTGTCCATAACCTCCCGCTCCGGAAAAGAACAGAGGGAAATGGCTCAGAGAGTTTTAGCCCGAGTGGGCCTTGAATCTAAATCCTGCCGGCTCCCCAGTCAATTGTCCGGAGGCGAGCAAAACCGTGTTGCCATTGCCAGAGCCATTGTCAATCAGCCAGCCATCATCTTCGCTGATGAACCCACGGGAAGCCTGGACTCAAAAACAGCAACAGAGCTGTTAGAGCTGTTTAAAGCCCTCAACCACGAAGGCCTGACCATTATTATGGTAACTCACAATCCGGAAAATCTGGCTTGGGTCAATCGAACCGTTTATATCCGGGATGGACTCTTAGCTCAATAATCCTCACGACATTTAAGGAGGAGCACAATGCATCTGCTAACCATGGTTTTGCAAAACATTCGCCGCCGCAAGCTTCGCTCCGGGATCTTGATCCTCAGCATTATCATCGGAGTAGCTTCGATTATCTTTCTCAGTACAACAACCCAAGCCATGAAAAAAGATGTCGCCAACCAACTCGATGAATTTGGCTCCAATATTCTCATTCTGCCGGACACAGGGCAAGCCTTGACTTTTGGCGGTATAACCGTTGAAGCCCCCTCTCAAGTTAAAAATCTTGACATGTCACTCATTCCGCTGATGCAAACCATTAAAAATAAAGAGACCCTGGCTACGATTGCTCCTAAGCTGTTGGCTACCATTAACCTGCAAGGACAGGACATTTTAGCCATCGGTGTGGATTTCCCTGCGGAATTGAAACTAAAAAAATGGTGGAAAATAGACACTTTAGCTAAAAACCGGCTTCCCAATAAGGACGAAATTATCTTGGGAAGCGATGTAGCTCTGGCCTTAGGTCTCAGCCCCAAGCAATCCGTTGTCATCAAAGGCCAAGAGTTCCAAATAGCCGGTATCATCCAGCCTACCGGATCAGCGGAAAATGATCAGGCCGTTTTTATGGATTTATCCGTACTCCAAGCCTTGACAAACCAGCCTAAGGCTATCAGTCTTATCGAAACAGCCGCCTTATGTTATTCCTGTCCCATCGAGGAGGTCACCCAACAATTGCGGGAAAAACTTCCGGGCACCAAAATTACAGCTCTCCAGTCAACCATAAAGTCCCGGGATGATACTGTAACTAAATTTAATGCTTTAACCTGGAGCGTATCCCTTACCTTTTTAATAACCTGTGCCTTGATCTTGGCTATAACCATGAAATCCTCCGTGGAAGAACGAACTCGGGAAATCGGTATTTTACGGGCTATTGGCTTTCGCAAAAGCCATATTGTGCGCATCATTCTTGGGGAAGCAAGTCTATTAAGTGTTTCCGGCGGGTTGTTAGGTTACGGCTTAGGGATGAGCTTGGCCGTGAATTTTGGGGCTAAACTCCTGAAAATCCAGGTGACAATCCCCTGGCAGGCTGATCTGCTGATCTATTCGACAATGGCCGCTTTAATAATAAGCCTGCTTTCCAGCCTTTATCCTGCCTGGAAAGCAGCCAGACTTGACCCGGCAGAGTCCCTGCGTTATCTGTAATTTGACAAGGCAAAGGGCAAACTTCAACGACCAAACTGTATTAGGAGGAAACCATGACCCTAACAAGCATTGCTTTACAGAATTTGCGGCAGCGCAAAGGAAAAACTGCCTTCCTGCTTCTAACCTTTATTCTAATCACAGGGATAAGTGTCGCCTTAAATTCTCTGTCCCAAGGCGTAAAAGGGGAATTAGAAAAGAGTTTAAGCCAATATGGAGCTAATGTCATTATTTCTCCTAAGTCTGAACAGTTTTCACTGAGTTACGGCGGTCTTTCCCTGCCCGGTGTTCACTTCGAAACCAAAACCTTAGACTATGCCAGTGTAACAAAATTGGAAAACCCGAACCTAATCCTCAAGGGAATCGCCCCGAAAATAATTGGTTCCGCCTCAGGAAAGGATAATCCTTACCTGATTGTCGGTGTGGATTTTTCCAATGAATTGAAAATGAAACCTTGGTGGCATATAGACGGTCATTTGCCTAAGGGCGGAGAAGTAATTATTGGCTCAGACTTAGCTGTCAGCAATCAATTAGGGATTGGCCAGACTCTCGAGCTCAACCACCGGAATTATAAAATTGCCGGGATAATGGAGAAAACAGGCGGTTCTGAAGATATTGGCGTCTTTACTAATTTCACTACTGCTCAATTGATTACCGGGATAAATTCCTGGTCTATGATTGAGGTTAGCGCCGCGGAGCCCTCTCAAGCAGTCGCTATCTTAAGAGAAATCCTGCCGGAGGCCAAAGTTGCAGAAATATCTCAGCTGGTTGAAGGAAGAGAAAAGAGCATTGAGGGATTCTCACGCTTTTCCTTGGCCCTTTCTCTGCTATTAGCCCTCATCGGCGGATTGATTGTTTTCCTGACAACCACTTCAATGATTCATGACCGCACTTCAGAAATCGGAATTATGAAAGCCCTTGGCTTTCGCCGCCGTCATATTCTTGCCATTTTCATGAGGGAAATCTTTTTAATAAGTCTTTTGGGGGGAAGCCTCGGCTATCTCTTAGGGAGCCTCGCTGCTCTTCTGCTTGCTCCAATAACCTACCAGGCTTCCCTGAAATTCCAAATCCATCCTCTCATTGCTTTGACTGCAATAACAACCTCTGTCATAATAGGTGTTGTCTCTACTTTTCTTTCCGCTCAGCGAGGGGTTAATTTGGAACCTATTAAGGCCCTTGCCGCTCTCTAAGAGCGACCCTATCAATTTTGGGAAGGAGTCATCTTTTAACATGAGAATCTTATTAGTGGATGATGAGAAAAAAATTACTACCGTGCTGAAAGCCTATCTCCAACAAGAAGGTTTTCAGGTCAGTACCGCTATAAACGGTCTTGTCGCCTTAACAATGTTTAAAGAAAACCCTTTTGACCTGGTTATCCTTGACCTGATGCTCCCCGGCCTGTCCGGCACCGAGATTTGCAGTGAGATCCGCAAGATTTCATCCGTTCCTATTATCATGCTTACCGCTAAAATTGAAGAGGAAGACCGCATTCAAGGTTTAAGTATGGGCGCCGATGACTACATTACCAAACCCTTCAGCCCTCGTGAAGTGGTTGCACGGGTCAGAGCCGTTTTGAGGCGGACTAATAATGATACTGCTCCCCTCGCCGATGTGATTTCTTATGATAACGGTCTTACCATTGACAACATACAGCATGAGATCCGCCTTAATGACCAGGAGATCTTGTTAACCCCAACGGAATTTAAAATTCTTGGCGCCTTAGCTAAGAACCCCGGCAGGGTATTATCCAGAAGTCAACTGGTAGAGATTGTTCAAGGCCACAATTTCGAGGGAGATGACCGGGTCATTGATGCCCATATTAAAAAAATCCGGCATAAAATCGAAACCAGGCCCAGCAACCCCCAAATCATAGTGACAGTTTACGGAATCGGCTACAAGTTTAATCCAAATGCGGGGGAATAGACATGCGGACTAAATTGTTTCTCTCTACTCTCCTAATCACCTTAATTACCTTAACCTTAAGCATGCTGTCCGTTAACTTTGTCTTCAAGCAGCAGTTTAGTGATTACTTAACTCAAGTCACCGAAACAGCCCTGGAACAGCTCCCTTCACGTTTAAGCGCCATTTATAAGACCAAAGGAACCTGGGATTCGGCTTCTCTCAATGAACTCAGCTATTCCCTGCCTATGGGTACTGTGGTGACCCTTACAACTCCAACGGGTGAACTCATCGCCACACTGAACAACCCTATGGAGGATATGATGCACGGACAGGGCGGTATGGGAATGAACATGAACATGAACATGGGCATGTCAACCTATTCGGCAACGAAGTGGAAAACCAATACCTTTACAGTAACGGGATCTCTCGGAGTAATCGCCAATGTTCAAGTCCGCTACCCAGCCTCTGCCCAGATTCTTAACCCCCAAGATGTGAAATTTCAATCGGCAGTCTTTCGTTCTTTGCTTTTGGCCGGAGGACTGGCCCTTCTTTTTGGAATTTTTCTCAGCTACTTTACAAGCCGCCGCCTCGTTGCTCCCCTCAAAGGTTTAACTCAAGCTGCCAATCGAATTGGTCACGGTCAACTTGAGGAACGGGTTTCTATTCCCTCCAATGATGAAGTTGGACAATTGGCCAAGGCCTTTAACTCGATGGCTGACAACTTAAATCAGCAAGAAACTCTTCGCAAACAATTTACGGCGGATATCGCCCATGAACTGAGAACTCCCTTAACCTCAATCAAAAGTTATATTGAAGCCTTCCAAGACAATGTCATGCCTGTTGATCAAGAAAACCTTGCCGCTATTCACGAGGAGATTGAACGGCTGGTTGACCTATCCACGGATCTAAAGGACTTAAATGTAGCAGAAATTGGAGGACTACAGTTAACCCTTGAAACTGTAGACTTAAAGGATCTTCTTGATAAAATAGTTCGCAGCCTGTATCCTCTTATCCAAACTAAAGAACTCACCCTCAACTGGACTCCTCCAAATGAGCCCATGACTTTGACTGGAGATAAGCGGCTTCTAGCTCGACTATTATATAATTTGGTGCATAATGCCTATCGGTACTCAAACCCTGGCGGGCAAATAATCATGGAACTTTCTCAAAGCAATCATCAGGTTAAATTTGTCATCCGCAATACAGGGATGGGCATTTCTGAAGAGGATCTTCCTTTTATCTTTGAACGTTTTTACCGAGCTGATAAATCAAGAACCCGGGAAACCGGGGGTACCGGCATTGGCTTAGCCTTAGTCCGTCAGATAATTAACCTCCATCACGGCAAGATCAACGTCCAAAGCAAAGTCGGACAAGAAACTGAATTTCAAGTCGAGCTTCCGAAAGAGATTTAATAGGGTGGCTGAGTGTTGGATTTACTCAGCCACCCTATTTTATTGTCAGAAAGATCATGGATCTCCACGCTCTATCTTTACTTTACTTCAACAGTATTAAGGATAGGTCCTTGCCAATTCTCTAACCAAACCTGACCTGTGTATCCGTTAACATCGAGTTCCGAATAATCTTTTCCATCTTTTTGGATCATAAACTCATAATATCCTGGCGATAATTCCGGTTTTTCGAGTGAATATTCATCCCCCATTTGGGATAAGAACTCTTTAGCTATGTTAGTTGCCTGTTCTTCACTTACGGTAACGTCACCGGTGTTTCCCCAATTCATATATCCATATTTTGTGTTCCACATTATATTGGGACCCATTTCGGTTATGATTTGTCCACCATATTTGTAAACCATAAGTTCATAAGCATTAGCACCTGTCTGGGCGTCTTTTAGCTCAACCTCATATCCGTTAGAAAATTCATGAAGTTCTTTTACAACAACATCCTGATTCGTCTTTTGAATATAGGCCTTAGCAATGGCTAAGGCCTGATCAGAGGTGCTTACTTGACCGTTTGTCAGGTCAACACCTAAGCTTTTTGCATCAAAGCTACTTCCCATCATGCCGTAACCACTATAACCATTGGCTCCATAACCTCCCATCATGCCATAGCCGCCATACCCATTGGCTCCGTAACCTCCCATCATGCCATAGCCGCCATACCCATTGGCTCCGTAGCCTCCCATCATGCCATAGCCGCCATACCCATTGACTCCATAACCTCCCATCATGCCATAGCCGCCATACCCATTGGCTCCATAACCTCCCATCATGCCATAGCCGCTATACCCATTGGCTCCTAGAGTATTGTCCTTAGCAGAGTTATCATTTTGGGAAGATATTGCTAAAGTCGAAAATTTAGGTGTCTCAAGCTGACTGCCTTGAACTGCCTTATTAACTGTCTGTGTGAATCCATTAGCGTTACCCAACAATCCCAGCGTACTTGTTCCAGCTGTTAGTGCATAAGCCGTGCCTGCTATGGCAATCACACTTGCCATTGATAATCCAACAATCCATTTTGCCTTTTTCATATTCTTATTCCTCCTTTTATTAACCAAGGTAACCTTCTCAGCACCCTTGGTTTAGTGCCTTTTAAGTATATTTAATCAATTCGACTATGCTGTGAATGAGTTATGAATTTGTTGTGAATGAAGCTGCTAAAGTCCTCTGTTTAAAAATCCGGCTATTTTAGAGCCGACTAATCTAGATTAGTCGGCTCTAAAATGCGGAAAATTTTAATCATCTCCTTGGAGACGGCCTTCTAACATTCTTCCATTGCCTCATAGACTTACTTCTCTGCCAAAATTCCGGCAGTTTATGGCAGCAGCACTTCAAATACTTAAAATGAATAGCTTCATTTTATATGGATAATATAAACCATAATTAAAATGTCTCCTTGACAATTAGTATAGGGGGGTATACTATATTTCTTGAGGTGATTAAATGAATACAGAAGATAATAAGGATTCCTGCCCTTTCTGCCAACATGAAGAGAGCAATTTAAGTGATCGAACAAGTCATCATGATGATAAGACGATCAAAGCCTTAGTGACTCGGATGAACAGAATTGAAGGGCAAATCCGAGGGATTAAAGGAATGATTGAACGTCACGTATATTGCGATGATATCCTTAACCAGATCTCTTCCGCCCGATCTGCTTTAGACGGTGTTTCACGCCTGCTTTTAGAAAAGCATATGAAATCCTGTGTAAAAGAACAGCTTGAAGCGGGAGACGAGCAGATAATTGATGAAGTTCTTCAAACGATTTTTCGCATGATTCGCTAAACCTCGCGTTTTGAGGAGGATGATTAATATATGACAGAACCATTAAGACTCGAGGATAAAGTCATTAATGTTCAGAGCATGACATGCCAGCACTGCGTCAGGCATGTAACAAAAGCCCTAGAAAAACTCCCGAGTATCGAACAAGTCCAGGTCTCTTTAGAAAATTCTCAAGCTTCATTTAAGTATAACCCCTCCCAAGTTGCCTTTGATGAGATACGCGCAGCAATCGAAGACGCGGGATATTCCATGGATGGACCGGAAAATTCCCCGGAGAACCCAGAACCAGAAATTACTACATCTGAGCACAAAGAAATCGAACACCAACAACAACTGTTTAAGATTTCGGGCATGACCTGTGCCAACTGTGCCTTAACTATCGAAAAAGGCCTAAAGAATATGCCTGGTGTTAAAACGGCTGCCGTGAACTTTGCCTCCGAAAAGCTTTCTGTGGATATTGACCCAAGTATCGTGCAAGAGGAAGAAATCCTCTCCAAAATTAAGGATTTGGGTTATGGGGCTTCTGCCGAAGGCTCTGAAGGAAAACAACAGTTCAAAGTCAGTGGAATGACCTGCGCTAATTGTGCGTTAACCATTGAGAAAAAACTTAAAAACACCCCCGGCGTCCAACATGCTGCGGTGAATTTTGCCAATGAAACGGTTACAGTAGAATTTGATCCCGCCTTGACGAATATGCGTGACATTTTTGAGCAGATTCGAGATGCCGGATACATCCCTTTAGATAATAAAGGGGACGATCAAGAAGACCGTACCGCTATTAAGCAGCGAAACTGGCTGATTTTTAGTGCGGTGCTTGCTTTGCCTATCCTGCCCCTCATGTATCTGCCAATGTCCAAAACACTCCTTTACACCATGCTCGTTTTGGCAACCATTGTTCAGTTTACTGCAGGCTGGACTTTCTATCGCGGGGCTTACCACTCCTTGAAAAACCGTTCGGCAAACATGGATGTTTTAGTCGCCATTGGGATTACAGCTTCTTATGGTTACAGTGTAATGACGACTTTTCCTAACATTTTCTTTGCTGGCCCCACCTTTTTTGACACATCCGCTTTGCTGATCGTGTTTGTGCGATTTGGAAAATATCTTGAAGCCAAAGCAAAAGGTCGAGCAGGTCAGGCATTAAAACGCTTACTTGAACTTCAGGCTGATAAAGCGCGCTTACTCGTTGATGGCAAAGAACAAGAGGTCGCTGCCTCAGATGTTAAGATCGGGGATATCGTGGTCGTCAAGCCAGGTGAAAAGATCCCCGTTGACGGGGATATTATTGAAGGACAAGCCAGTATTGATGAAGCCATGGTAACAGGCGAATCTATTCCCATTGATAAAGGTGTAGGGGATCCGGTCATTGGCGCAACCATTAATCGTTCGGGCAGTATTAAAGTGAAAACGACGAAAACCGGCAAGGATACAATGCTGTCCGGGATCATTAAGATGGTTGAGGACGCTCAAGGAGTTAAACCGCCCATTCAACGGCTTGCTGATACAATCTCCAACTTTTTTGTGCCCACGGTAGTTGCCATCTCTGTAATTACCTTTTTAATTTGGTATTTTGCAGTCCATAGTACTTTCGTTTTTGCCTTTACCGCGGCCATTGCGGTCTTAGTCATTGCTTGCCCTTGTGCCTTGGGACTTGCTACCCCAACCGCCATAATGGTAGGCAGTGGCGTTGGATTGAATCGAGGCATCTTGTTTAAATCCGCCGCCGTCCTGGAGAGCATTGCCCATCTTCAAGCCATTGGCTTCGATAAAACAGGGACCCTGACCAAGGGAGCGCCAGAAGTAACGGATATTATCCCCTACACTTCGTTAACCCGAGAAGAGGTTTTGAAAATTGCTGCTGCGGGAGAGAATCCATCCATTCATCCCTTAGCTCAGGCTGTCGTTTCCCAAGCTAAGAAGGAAAATCTTCAGATTCAAGAGGTCTCTGATTATTTAGAGGAAAGTGGACATGGGGTTGTTTGCACCTATCAAGGCAAATCATTACTCATTGGCAACATTAAGCTAATGCAGGAGCATGGAATCGACGTTCTGGAAACGGAACAAGACTCCCAGCGCTTGGCAGAGTCGGGTAAAACAACGAGCTTTATTGCTTTGGACGGCCGAGTCATTGGCCTCCTTGCTCTGGCTGATGTCCTTAAAGAGAGCACCAAAGAAGCTATTGCCCGCCTTCAACAGCTCGGCCTCAAGACTTTTATGATTACTGGGGATAATAAAAAAGTGGCGAACGTTGTTGGCAGAGAAGTCGGCATTGACGACGTTATTGCTGAAATCTTGCCCCAAGATAAAATTAATATTGTTAAAAAGTTTCAAGAACAAGGGCTTAAAGTAGCCATGGTGGGCGATGGGATTAATGATGCCCCGGCTTTAGCTCAAGCTGATATCGGGATTGCCATTGGTTCTGGAACGGATGTTGCCAAAGAAACAGGAGACATCGTCCTCGTTCGCAATGACCTCCTCGATGTTGAACGTGCAATACGCCTGGGTCGCAAAACACTTACCAAGATAAAACAGAATCTTTTCTGGGCATTGATTTACAACATGATTGGTATTCCCATAGCTGCCGGTGCGCTCTACTCCATAACCGGTAAACTTTTGCCTCCAGAGTGGGCGGGCTTGGCCATGGCCTTCTCTTCAGTCTCGGTTGTCACCAGTTCTCTTCTGTTAAGGGGCTATGATAAAAAACTAGTTAATTAGAAGTTATTTATACGAAGGAGGTGAAAAAGATGAGCCAAACTACACTTAAAGTTGAAGGTATGACCTGCAACCACTGTAAGATGCATGTTGAAAAAGCACTTCAAGGTGTTAACGGTGTCGAAGCCGTTCAAGTGGATCTTGCTGCCAAAACCGCTATTGTAACAGGAGCTGCAGATCGGGCAGAGCTGATAAAAGCCGTTAGCGAAGCCGGCTATTCTGCCGAATAACATCAGCGACCGTTAAAAGAAAGAAGAGCTTCCCATTGTGGGGGCTCTTTTTTCTTTTATAGACTACTTAAAAGATTAACCGCATTATGCCCTTTTCTACTAGCATATTATCTCCATTAACAATAAATAATAAGTAGGATCAAATCAACAATAAAAATTAAGGAGGACCAAAATGCCGATTTCTACCAATGCTACCGCAGCACTTCAGGCATGTATCGATGCCTGTAATGCTTGTATGCAAGCCTGTGAAGAATGTTATACCGCCTGTTTGAATGAACCTGATGTGGAAGCCCGCATTCAATGTATCCGTGTTTTAAGGGATTGCGCAGATATCTGCTCTCTGTCATCCCAATATATGTCGAGAAATAGTCAATTTTCCGCTCAACTCTGCGCCAATTGTGCCACAATCTGTGATGCTTGTGCCGCCGAGTGTGCCAAAATGAAAGACACCCATTGTCAAAAATGTGCCGATATGTGCCGGAAGTGTGCTGATGAATGCAGGAAAATGGCATCACAAACTCAAGCAGCTAAGTAAAGAGGCTAGTTTTTTGTTGGCTCAAACCATAGATAATTGGTTTGAGCCTTCCTACTGCTGCTCTGATTAAAAAAGAATAGATCAGCAACTTATAAGCTGACTGATCTATTCTTATCTATATTATCTTCCCATTCTTCCCATAGATCCCATACCATTGTTGCTGCTGGATCTCTGGGTTGACTGTTGAGAAGTCTCAGAACTATTTATGTCATTGCCTCCAGTCGTTCCTTGCATGTGTTGGGAGCTCATCTGGGTATTCATGGGTATAGCCTGCATCTGTGTGTTCATAAGCAAGGTCTGGGTCTGTGTATTCATAGGCATAGTCTGTGTCTGAGCATTCATGGGCATAGTCTGCGTCTGAGCATTCATGGGCATAGTCTGCGTGTTCATAGGCATAGCGTGTGTATTTTGCGTTTGACTTTGATCAACCTGAGTATTTTCTGCCTGCTCAGTTTCCGTTCCTGTGGTATCATTGTTCTCCATATAAGCCTGTGCGTTAGTAACCTTTGGCTGCATGGTTGTAGCGTTATTACCAAGGGTAGTAGCATTAACGATCCCCGCTACTCCAAGTACCATAGCCATTGATAATGAAACCATTAAAAGTTTCTTTTTCATAATTAAATCACATTCCTTTTACATTATAATGAGTTTCTTTAACCTCATCTTCAGACCCCTTTGTCTCCAAGTCTGGTGATCACCTCCTGCAGACACCAAAGTATTCGTATACTTTCTGAATTATCGAGGGGTAGGTCACGAAATTTCTATTAATGAGACAGCATTATTATCGTTTAACATAGAATTCAAGGTTCAGAACTTAAATTGTCCTGAACCTTGAACTGCTTTTCTTTTGAATTTAGGTGCACCTTAATTTTCCTGTTTACCACATATTGATCACTGTGCCTTAAGTTCAATTTTTCTTTTAAGCCTTTACCATCAGCCTTATCTTGTTGCCGCCCATTACCAATTACCGCCTTGACCTCCCATCATTCCATATCCACTGCCGTATCCGTTTCCTCCCTGGCCTCCCATCATTCCGTATCCACTGCCGTATCCGTTTCCTCCCTGGCCTCCCATCATTCCGTATCCACTGCCGTATCCGTTTCCTCCCTGACCTCCCATCATTCCATATCCGCTGCCGTATCCGTTTCCTCCCTGGCCTCCCATCATTCCATATCCGCTGCCGTATCCGTTTCCTCCCTGGCCTCCCATCATTCCGTATCCGTTGGAACTGGGAGCAGAGTAAGTGGCATTAGGGTTCATATTTTGGACTGCTGGCATTGAAGTTCCAAGTTGAGCTTTGACGGGGGAAGTCCCTGTGGTAAGGGCGAGCGCCGTACCTGATAGTGCCATTATCCCTGCAATTGTGAGCCCTATAATCCATTTAGTTTTTCGCATAATTTTACCTCCTTATTTATCACTATTTTAATTCCCTAACCTTGTTTTATGTCTCAAATTATATCTACCTAATTAGACTTTACGATGAATGTGTTGTGAATTTCTTATGAATTTTGAAATAGATGCCAACACTCTTTGGTTCACGAAATATTCACATATAATTCATAGGTTATATACATAAATGATATATATTAGTTTAATAAGTCCTTTACCTCTCCTCATTATATTTGGCTTTCTTCGGAAAGTCTTATTAATTAAGGAATGCACTTAAAACCATTTTTTTGAGGCGACCATTTTAAAATAAAAGTGATCATGGGCATATTGATCCGCTTATTAGCAGGTGGTGGCTTTTGGGGTTTGAAAAGAAATTTGCATGGTTTAGGATATAAATCTTCCGTTCTGGGAAATGGAGTGAGAAATTTTGAACGAGCAAAAGGAATCACAGAAATATTCTAAATTTCAATACTTAGGTATTGTAATGCTAGCTTTAATGTTGCTTAATGTCTTTGTATTCCCATCTTTAATGAAACAGCAGCTTACTCAGGTTGACTACGGCACCTTCTTGAACCAAATAGAACGTGGAGCCGTTAGTGAGGTAGAAATTCAAGATAATCAGATTATATATACTGCAGAGGATGAAGCTAAAAAAACTACTAAGTATACCACAGGAATTGTCAATGATCCAGAGCTGGTAAATCGCCTGCACAGTGCCGGTGTAAAGTTCTCTCAGGCCATACCCAAAGAAAATTCCCTGCTGTTTAATACTCTTATAACCTGGGTTCTGCCCTTAATATTCATTATCGGAATTGGACAATTGTTCGCAAGCCAGATGCAAAAACGTATGGGCGGCATGAAAGCTATGAACTTCGGCAAAAGTAATGCTAAAATCTATGTTCAGACCCAAACCGGCAAGACCTTTGCCGATGTAGCCGGACAAGATGAATCAAAAGAGGCCCTTAGCGAGATTGTCGATTTTCTTCATAACCCCCAAAAATATTCAGAAATAGGTGCTAATCTTCCTAAGGGGGCATTACTTGTGGGGCCTCCCGGAACAGGTAAAACTTTGCTGGCCAAGGCTATAGCAGGAGAAGCAAAGGTTCCCTTCTTTTCCATTTCAGGTTCTGAGTTTGTAGAAATGTTTGTAGGTATGGGCGCAGCCAAAGTACGCGATTTATTCAAACAAGCAAATGAAAAAGCCCCCTGCATCGTTTTCATTGACGAGATCGACACCATTGGAAAAAAACGGGGTCATACCGCAATTGGAGGAAGCGATGAACATGAACAAACCCTTAATCAGTTGCTTACTGAAATGGATGGCTTCGATGGTAAAAAAGGTATCGTAATCCTTGCTGCAACTAATCGACCTGAAACTCTGGACAAAGCACTGCTTCGTCCAGGCAGATTTGACCGCCGAATCCCAGTTGAACTTCCAAGTCTGACAGGGCGTGAGGCAATTTTAAAGGTTCACGCTCAAAAAATTAAGATGGAAGAGAACGTCAATTTTAACGCTATTGCCCGGGCTACTTCAGGCGCTTCAGGTGCAGACCTGGCCAATATTATTAATGAAGGTGCACTGCGGGCAGTTAAATGCGGCAGAACGAGAGTCAGTCAAGCTGACTTAGAAGCAGCTGTTGAAGTCGTTATAGCCGGTTATGAACGCAAAAACGCAGTGATCTCACCTAAAGAGAAAGAAATCATCGCCTACCACGAAATTGGTCATGCTTTAGTTGCAGCTAAGCAAACTGATTCCGCTCCTGTTCATAAAATTACGATCATTCCAAGAACATCGGGGGCCCTAGGCTACACAATGCAGATTGAGGAAGACGAACGTGTACTGATGAACAAAGAAGAAGCCTTTAATAAAATTGCTACCTATACAGGAGGTCGCGCAGCTGAAGAGCTGGTTTTTGGTACCTTTACATCAGGTGCATCCAACGACATCGAACAAGCAACCAAGATTGCCCGGTCAATGGTCACCCGACTTGGTATGAGTCAAAACTTTGATATGATGGCACTGGAGACAATGAATAACCCCTACCTGGGAGGGGATGCCTCCCTTACTTGTTCTGCTGAAACTGCGGCAAAGATTGATCATGAAGTACTCAATATTATTAAAAGTGCTCATAATAAGGCAATCTGTATTCTGAAAGAAAATATTGATAAGGTGCATGAGCTAGCAAACTATTTGTTGAATAAAGAAACTATTACTGGTGAAGAGTTTATGGAGATTCTTTCACATTAAGTTTCTTGACAATGCGGAATTCGATAGTGGATTAATAAAGAAGGGACATGGGACCTGATCAAAAATCGAAGTCCCTTGTCCCTTCTTTATTGTTGACCACAGCAGTAGAAATCTAAACATAATAGTGCTTAAATGGGATTTCGCCATTAATACAAGTCGTAGACGATGATAATATGGTGGCACGCTTTGTATTCTCAGCTTATCTTTTAATTACTTACCAAAAAGATGCTTTGTATTTTGGTCCATGGTCTTTGAATCTTTTTTCCCAATTGACTTACGCAAGTGATGAACAACAAACGTAGCGAGGAATATTAGAAGCAAGATGCTAAAGAAAACCCCTTCCGAAAGATCAAATCCAAAGACATTACCGAACATTTTCAGACCAATAATGGCAATTAATATATAAGCAGTCGTCTCAAGTTCAGGATACTTTTCAATCAAGGCTAAGAATACTTGAGCAACACCCCTCATCATGAGAATTCCCAGGATCGCCCCTAAGAAGAGTACCCATTCTTTTTCGCTGACACCGAAAGCCGCCAAAATACTGTCAATACTGAAGGTGATGTCCATTAACTCAACTTGCAGGACTGTTCTCCAAAAAGTGTATGAGCTCGCCTCTTTAAGCTCTTCAGCCGGATCTTCATCTTCCGATCCTTTGTTGGATAAAAAATACTTTGCAGACATCCATAACAGGTAAAGAGCACCTATAATCTTGATCCAGCGGATATGGATAAGATACACTCCAAAGCCGATTGCTAAAAACCTAAATAAGTAAGCACCAAAGATACCATAAAATAATGCTTTTCTCTGCTGCTTTTTAGGCAAGTGTTTAACCAAGATCGCCAATACTAAAGCATTATCCGAAGAAAGTAATCCTTCTAAAATGACCAAAGATCCAATAGCCCCCCAGCTCACGGGATCAGAAATCACCCCCCATAAAGCCTGAAGCGAAAAGAATTGACCATAACTGGCCTGGAGCCCAGTTAAAAGGTTAACTAATAAATCCATTGCTTTGCCTCCTATCTAATGGTTTAACCGGCTTGCAGTCCATAATTGGCGCACAGGGCTTGAAGACCACCTGAAAAGCCGCTGCCGACTGCTCCGAATTTCCATTCATCATTGTGCCTGTAAATCTCACAGACAACAACGGCTGTCTCAACAGAAAAATCTTCACCCAAATCATAGTGAATAAATTCTTCGTTTGTAAGTTCGTTGATAACACGAACATAAGCGTTGGCAACCTGGCCAAAGTTTTGAACCCTCTTAACTGCCTCATATATCGTAACGGTAATAGCGATCTTTTTTATCCTTTCCGGTATTTTTTGCAAATCTATCTTGATCACTTCATCATCCCCCTCACCTTCGCCGGTAAGGTTATCGCCTGTATGAATAACTGAACCATTGCCACCTTCCAAATTATTATAAAAAATAAAATCTTCAATACCTGAAGCATTGCCATTTTGGTCAAGTAAAAAGGCCGAGGCATCTAAGTCAAAGGCAAAGCCCCCAGAGTATTCATTCGTATCCCAGCCTAAACCGACAAGTAGTTTAGTAAGGTTAGAATTTTCTTTTGTTAAACTAATTTTTTCTCCTTTTTGCAAATTGATAATCATACTTATCCTCCCTTGTTTACATATTGCAGTGTTATTCTACTCGATTCTAATGGTTGTCCCTATTGTAACTCTGGAAACCGATCATCTGATGAAAAAATTGTGAACTTTCCATGAAGAAACTCATTAATTAAGATTCATTTTAGTCGTCGTTGAAGAGTCATAATCTCGCGGCTTCCAATTTTTAAGTTCCTCTTGATTAAGAATAATTTTACCATTTTCCTTGTCAACCGAATAATTAAACTCTTGAGGCGGATACTTTGTGCAGCCGCCTGATAAGCCTGTCAAGTCGGCAATGGCCCAACGCGTAAAACAAACGTTACAAACTAAAACATCTCCTTCTATATGAAATTTGCGGGAATAACATGGTTCACAAAAACTGCTTGCCACAATAACTCGGCCGGCAGGACTTAAATAGGCCATAACAGGCAGTCCTTTCTGATTATTGCCGATATCAAAATTTTCATCATACATGGCATATAGAATTTTGTATTTCTCCAAATCATCAAGGGAGAGTTGAACTTGCCCGTTGCTAATCTCTGCTTTCACCTCAGTCATGTCAACAATTTTATTGGTATAATTGACACTTTTTCCTATTGAGTATTTATCATCAAATCCGGGAATTGCTTCCCTGGTTGAGAGGACAATAGCCACTGCCCCAATCACCATCAATGTACACAGACTTATTAAGACTATCTTCTGCCGCTTTTTGCGCTCTAAATCTAAAGCTGCAAAACGCGCCCGCTTCTCTTCCAGATTTGCCATGCTGATTTTTCTCCTTTCTCCCAATTTTTTCTTACTATCGAAGAGTCTGCTTGAAGACGGTTAAACTACTGGGGCAGCGTTACAGACTTACTGTTTATAATTTCTTGCAAACGTTTAAGCTCTTTCTGGAGCTTAGCTTGTCGTTTTCCCAGCCGCAAACTGTACCCGAAAATCAAAACCCAAATCATCGAATAGGCGAGAAACAAATAAAACAACGTATCCATAGCTGCACCTCCGTTGAGACTCTTTATTACTTATCGATCTCGGACTTCTTAGTTAAACATTTCATCTTTTAACCAACGAATCTCAGCTCTCATCCGTTCAATACGAACACTGCGAATCATGAAATAACCGTACAATAAACTAAAAGCGAACAGGCTGACAAAGAATGCCTGCAGCATGTCAGGTGCCAAAGCTATTCCATTTGAACTCACCAAGGCGCCGGGATGCATTGTTCTCCACCAACGAATGGCAAAGAAATCGATGGGTACAACTACAAAGGCCAAGATGCCAAACACTGCTGCAAGGCGAGCTTTCTTTTCTTCCTCGCCGATAGCTGAACGAAGCTTGCCATAGGCCAAATACAAAAACCACAGAATGAGAGTGGTCGTCAGACGTGGATCCCAAGTCCACCAAGTATTCCATATGGGTTTGGCCCAAATGGGGCCGGTAACTAGAACAATCGTTGTAAAAAACACACCAATTTCTGCCGATGATTGAGCGTAGATATCCCAGCTGACCCGCCTTGTTAAAAGGTAAGCAATGCTGGCAACAAAGACAACTAAAAAAGCAAGCATACCGACCCAAGCCGAAGCAACGTGAAAGTAAAAGATCCGTTGAATATCACCCATTGTTCTTTCAGTCGGAGCATAAACCAGTGCTAAATAAAGAGCTGCCAACATTGATATAAACGCAGACCAGGCCAGAATCGTTTCCATTACACGAGAACAGGTGCTTTTAGTCACAGTCTATACCTCCAGTAAATAATCGAAGAGAAGCATCGGTAATACGGTAAAGATAACTCCGAAGATAACAAGAATCTTAAGATAAAGATCTGTTCCGCCTCCCACTAGACCAAAACTGCCTTTAGTAACGATGACAGCGCTGATCAATACCGGAATTATCAGCGGAATTAAAAGAATTGGCATAAGAATCTCCCCGCTTTTTGTCGCTGAAGACAAAGCTGCCAAAAAGGTACCCACTGCCATAAAGCCATAGGTGCCAAGCAAAAGAGCTATGACGAACAATCCCACCTGCTGTGGTCCGGGGTAATTGAACATAATGAAGAACAGCGGAATGGTTACGCCTTCTACAATAATCATCAATAAGAGGTTCATGATCATTTTAGCCACGTAAATAGCACTGCGATCGAAGGGGCAGAGCATCAACCCTGATAAACAGTCATTCTGTTTCTCCATAGAGAAGGATCGATTAAGACAAAGCATTCCTGCAAAAATCATGGTAATCCAAATGAATCCCGGCAAAACCTCTGCCAGTAAATCTTTGTTTGGATTGACAGCAAATCCGAAAACAACTACCACCAATAGAGAAAATACCATCATCGAACTCAGCATTTCCTTACTTTGAAGCTCACTCTTAATTTCTTTCCATAGTAAACTTCTCACTTTTCTAAGGAAACTCATTAGACTCCTCCTACAACCTCTAAATAACGCTGCCTAAACTCTTCGCGCTGTAATCTCCGGGGATTGCAAGTGTAGATAATACGCCCACCTGCCAGAATCAGAGCTTGGTCACTCTGTTCCAGGCCCTGGTCAAAGTCATGGGTAATCAGGAACACTGTATGGCTGCTTTGAGCCAGCTGACTTAAAATTTGCTTTAAAACCCCTTTGGCTATTTCATCCAGTCCCGTATAAGGCTCGTCCATTAAAAGAATAGGCGGATTGTGGACCAGCGCACGAGCAATCGATAGTCTTTGCTGCATCCCGCGAGAGAAAGAATGTACCGGATCATCCGCGGCAAAGGACAGTCCCACTTCATTTAACAGCTGAGTTATCCTTTTTTTCAGGTTCGGCACTTCATACATCCTGCCGTAGAACTCCAGGTTTTCCCACGCTGTTAGGTTCTCGTAGAGAAAGGAGTGATGGGATATCAACCCTATCTTACGTCGCAGCGTTGAACCATTCTCCCTTACGTCCTGGCCATCAATCAGTACCTGCCCGCCTGAAGGTTTTGTCAGCATAGCCAGAATCTTCAGCGTTGTGCTTTTTCCTGCTCCATTGGGGCCAAAACATGTCACGAATTCCCCAGAAGCAATTTCCAGATCAATTCCCTTTAAAATTTGTTTATTACCAATTTTCTTAGTGAGACCTCGAGTGACGATCACAACGATTCCTCCCTGCCCTAAGATCCTCCATCCCGCATAAGATTGGTTTTCTAAGTATCTAAGATAGCCAGAGCTATTTTTGCATACTTGTTTTTCAAAGTCCGATAATCTTCTTCAGAAAGTTTCTTCATATGATAATCAAATTCGATTTCACTTAAGGTAGCCATAATCGCATCCTTTTCCCCGGTTATGTCTAGACTCGGCCATTCCCCTTGGCCCCTTTCATCTCCATAGCCTCTCCAGATTGGATAGCCTATTAAAGCTAAGGATACCAACCCCAATACCACGACTATTAAAACTGCAGTCAAAGGCTTCGCCCTCCAATCGCCTTTTATTATTAAAGTTGGGTTCTAACTCTAAAAAAGACCCTAAAGACAGGAAAAAGAATCCCTAGACCCGAAAGCAAGGGCAGCTTCGTCCATAGAAGCGAACCCATTGCATGGAGAGGCGGTATAAGCTCACAAGCGGCTGCGGGGATTGCGGAGCCAGGTTCACTTCAGGTACTACCCGGAGGTTTGGCGTAGCTCCCGCTGCCGCGCGTGGGCAAGCCTCGGAATGCTGCGGTGACGAAGACACTGTCTTCGCACGAATTAACTAATCTTGCAGGATATGGCGAAGCTGCCCGACCCAGGACACGAACCTCTTTCATCCTCTGCTGGTGCTGCGGCAGCGGCATGAACGGCTACTCTGAAAATTCGTTCCATAAAAAATGCCCCCAAAACCATTCTGAAGAATCCATAGACCCAAAAGATAGGGCAGTTTCGTCCACAAGAGTGTACCCATTACATTACAAATACTTCTTTAACTCTTCATCTAACCGATGGGCATCTTCTGGATCAAGAGGATCAGCTTCCTTTTCCTGCTGAGATGAACCAACCCATTTTTCTAAACCCAAGTATAGAAATGCACCTCCAGTCACAGTTGCTGCTAACGGCCCAAGCCAAATAACCCAATTAAATCCCCTTTTTGGCGGTGCAGCCAAGACTTTATCCCCATAAACCTCTGCCAAATAAGCATAGGTTTGTTCTTTATCCCAGCCGTCTTTGTACATCTTCTCTCGGATAATGCCCCTCAATTTTTGTGCAGCGGGGGTTTCACAGGCTGAAAGATTCATCATACAGCCATCAATAACACAAATTACACCGTTCTCTACATCCAATGGCAGAGGGCGTGTTTCCCACTCCTCACTGCCAAAGGCGGGAACTTGAAATATTAATAAGGCTGCCAGGACAATAATAACCGGCATTAGACCCAGTCTCTTCATTTCTGCCTCCTCTCCCTCATCCTCAATGACGGCCAAAGAGCAAAAATCGTTCCAAATATCAAAACGTAACCGCCGATCCATAGCCAAGCGACCAGCGGATTAACAAAAACTTTAAAAGTTGCCGTTCCATCCTTTTGCCAATCCGCTAAAACAATGTATAGGTCTTCTTTTAACGTCGAACGAAGTCCAACCTCGGTAGAAGGTTGATTCGAGGTAGGATAATATACTTTCTGCGGTTCCACGACACCTAGCAATCGACCATTATACCGGTCATAAACGCTGAAGGAGGCATAAACAGCCAGACGTAAATTACCCAGATCTTTTTCAGACAAATAATTGTACTTCAAAATATAGGAACCGATCTGCAAAGTTTCCCCAGGTCTGACCGTTTTAGTTAAATCAACATTGTAGGTGTGCGAACCTGTAACCCCTAACAGCATTAGCACCATGCCTAGGTGAATAATATACCCCCCATAACGCCGGCGATTTCGCAGGAATAATTTACCGATAGACCTCAAAAAAGACTCTCCAGTTAATCTTTGCCTCACCCGCGTCCCTAGGATAATTTCTAAGAAGATTGTAGAAATGCAAAATAAAGCTGTTCCAAAACCAGCCAACGCATAGGGGTTCCTGATTCCTAGTAAAAAAAGGTCCAAGACAGCAAAGGCTGTAAGAACGATAGGCACTAGAAAATTGTCAAACAAACCTTTAAGAGTCGCCTCGCGCCAGGCAATTAAAGGGCAAATTCCCATCAGAATGAAGAGAGCTAAGCCTAAAGGGGCACTTACTGTATTAAAGAAAGGGGCTCCCACAGAGACCTTTACTCCTTGAACAGCTTCAGAAATAATCGGGAACGTCGTTCCTAAGAGGACAGCGAAAGCTATGCCGACTAAGACTAAGTTATTTAACAAGAAGCTGCTTTCCTTCGAAAGGAAAGCCTCGAAGGACTGTCCCTGAGTAAGGAAGGCGCTTCGTTTTACAATCAAAATGATGCCAAAGGCCAGCATCAAGACAGTAAAAACTAAAAAATACAGCCCTAATTCGCTGCTGCCAAAAGCATGAACCGACGTAATAATGCCGCTGCGTACTAAAAAGGTGCCAAATAATGTGAGTACATAAGTAATGCTCACCAATGCTACATTCCATACCTTCAGCATATCTTTGCGCTCTTGGATCATGACCGAATGGAGAAATGCCGTACCGGTCAGCCACGGTAATAAAGAAGCATTTTCCACCGGATCCCAGCCCCAGTAGCCGCCCCAACCTAACTCCATATAGGCCCACTGAGCTCCGGCTAAGTTTCCTAAGCTTAGAAAAAGCCAAGCTATAACAGTCCAGCGTCGGGTAATCTTGATCCATTCATCACCGGAATCCTTGGTAATCAGGGCTGCCATCCCGTAAGCAAAAGGAATGGCAAACCCGACATAACCCAAGTAAGTCGTAATTGGATGAATGACCATGCCGGGGTTTTGCAGCATTGGATTCATACCTGCTCCTGCACTTACAACATCTCCTGGGTGCCAGCCGCTTACTCTTACAAAGGGATTTGTCAAAAAGGCCAATATAAAGAGAAAAAAAGCTGAGTTAAAAAGCAATATACCACTGGCATAGGGTGCCAAAAGTTTACCTTTTCGAGAATAGGCAACTATGACCGTATACCAAGACAGCAGGAACAGCCAAAGCAATAAAGAGCCGGAATTTCCCGCCCACCAAGCCGAGAAACGATAAAAGACGGGCAGATCCCGGCTTGTATATTCATAAACATATTGGATACTATAGTCTCCGCTTACTAGAAAGAAGACCAGAATTAAACTAGCTGCAGAACTCAGGATAGCCACAGCTAAAACTGCTCCCTTAGCACTCCCCATTAACGCTTGATTCTTAGTGCGTATTGATATCAGGAAAGCGAGCATTCCATAGATACTCAAAACCAGAGCCAAAACTATTGAAAAATAGCCTGCTTCAGCCATTTACATCCTCACTCCGATCTTGATTAGTACTACTTTTTAAGTCCTAGAGACTTCAAAAACTTGGTAACTCCACCCTCTGGCTGTGTTTGATCTGCCTGCTCATATTTTGAAGGACATTTGAGATTCAGATTATCAGCCTGGAAGGTGCCATCCTCGTTGAACTTGCCTTCCACCACTGCCGCGGTTGCCTCTTGAAAATTATCCGGTTTTACATCGTGATAGATGACTGTCAATTTCTTTTCAGGTTGTTCTTTGTCATAGATCTGAAATTTTAGTTCTACCGGGTTACTTCTCCCGTCAAAGGTTGCCGAAGCAGCATCAATTTGACCTTCGATACGATAATGTTTTCCATAATCAACACCATTATTTCCAGCTTCACTGACCATGAGATAATAAGCTGTATTTGTAGTGCTCAGCCCAGCGAGTATCAGGTAAAAGACAGCGGCCACGGTTATGAGAATACCGGCAGTTAATTTTAGGTTCTTTTTTCTCACAAATTACGCCTCCCCTGTACTACTGATGCTCTTCCTGAATTTCGGCAAAAAGTTGTTTATAGGTGTCCACATCAATCTTACCTTCCAACAACATATGCCGAAGTTTTATTTTTTCCAGATTTCTGGCCTCCGCCTCATGACGCGCTTCGAAAGCCGGTCCTATTTTCCGAGATATGCCCCCATCACTAATCTTCTTAGCAGAGTGTTTATTCTTATTTAGAGCTATAATTAGGATCCCCGCCAAAATGACAATAATCAATACAATTGGCAATATAACCTGAGGCTTACCAAGCTGATTGTTCCATGGAGACGAAGTACTTGGGGGAGTACTGTCACTATTTTGCGTCTTAGCAAAGCTTGGCGTATTATCCGATTTTATATAATCAACTTTAACTTGCACAACATCCTTTGATGTTCGATTTTTATAGTTTAAAGAATAAGTGTCCAGCCCTTTAGAATCTTTCCCCGTAGTACTTGCAGCAGGAGTGGTAACAAAACTACTAACATTTTTAGGCGTTGTAATCGTTAATTCTAAGTTATCCATATCATCTGCCGGAAAAAACATATAGTTAAATGTCTTATTCGGAGGGACTGAGCCATTATCATAATAAAACTCCAAATAGACGGGATAGTTTTGGTTGGGAGTAATGTCTTTAGTAATTTTCCAACTGAGCTTCACTTTGTTATCGCCTAGATCCTGAGTGGTGTACGGCTGACAATTATGCCCCCCTTGAGCTGTAATTTCACAAGCCATACCTATTTCCGCGCCCTTGGGGATGACAAAGGAAATAAGAGTATCTTTTTTTATGGTTTCTGTTCCGGGATTCGTAAAGTCTCCTTGGTAAATTACCAATGTTCTGGGGTCATCATATTCCGGCTTAACATCCACTTGAAAGTTTGTGGCTTTTAGACTGCTGCTCTTTGCCCATGCTGCATTAGGACTTAAGCCGTGTATACCTAAGCTAAGAAGAAGCAAAATCATCGTGAAAAGCAACTTTGTCTTTCTTGTCACTTATTAATCTCTCCTTGTGTTTATCAGCAAAGAATTAGGGTAGGGTACTACCCTATTTTCCCGACCAAAAAAAATAGATTTGAACTGTTATTTATTTTTCTGTCCGCCACAGCAGCTTGCTTAGCCATTATTTGTATCCTGCGGTTCTTTTTTTGAACTATGATTGTGTTGCCCGTGCATCCCACCATCGCAACAGCCTGCACCACCTGACCGATACAATGCCCAGAGGCAAACGCAGCAACTGCGAATGCTTTTTACCTTCAATGGCCTCTCTCTTTTTTAATCGTTTCAAACACTAGGATACTTTTGCTTATTTTCCTTGTCCTATTCTAATGTTACTTACATAATTCGACTAAGTTATGAATGAATTGTGAATTTCTCATGAATACAACTATAAAAAATATAAATTTTTACCAAGTCGAAGGAATTCACAACAAATTCATAAGTTTTTCACTGCATTTTCATATTGATTCGCTAGTTTAAAAGAAAGGCTCAGACTGAAAACGGTCTGAGCCTTTCTAACTAACCAAGATTGTGCTTTAGATATCAAGGGGTAGGTTGTAAAAAATTACCTTACCGGTATTTATTAAGGTACCCCTTAATTTTCTGATATGAATACGAAACTATCATTAAGTGGAGGGGTTGAAGTGTCAGAATTATCCATTCAGCAAACTTTACTGCTTGCAAAAGAAGGTAACGAAGTTATTCGAGAAGAGTTCATACAAAACCATAAACCATTCATTATTAAAGTCAGTTCCGACATTTGTAAACGTTATCTTACTTGGGGGAATGATGATGAACTCAGTATCGCCCTAGTGGCTTTTAATGAGGCCATTGATAGTTATAGACCAAATGATAAGGCATCTTTTTATGGTTTTGCGAAAACTGTTATTACTAGACGTTTAATCGATTATTTCCGCAAAGAATCTAAGCATAATGAGCTCCCTCTAACTGACTTGGAAACTGACAATGATAATTATGATTATGATTCCAGAGCATCATTTAAACTGTATAAAGTGGAAAAACAAAACAATGAATTTGCAGAGACCGTACAAAACTATACCATGACACTAGGCAGATATGGAATTACTATGGAAGACTTGGTGGAAGTCTCCCCCAAGCATAGGGACAGTAAAGAAACTTTATGGATAGTTGCCCAAACCCTTACTGAACACCCTAGTTTATTAAGTCATCTGACAAAAACCAAACTATTGCCCCTCAAAGAATTAGAACTCCTTACAGGTGTAAAGCGAAAGGTTCTGGAAAGAGGCAGAAAATATTTGATCGCCACAGCTTTAATCCTGTCAGATCCCGAATTTGAGTCCTTGAAAAGTTTTACACAGATAGGCTCTATGACCAGAGAGAGGAGTTAACCATATGAAAAAGGCAAGAGGCATTGTCATGAAAACAAGCGAAAAAACTACCATCATTTACTCCGACAGCGGTGACTATTTGAAGATTAAAACACCAAAAGCCACTCCTTCAATCGGTCAAGTTATTGAAGTAGATCTGCCCGTTCAAAACTCTTTAAGTACCAAACTCCTAAAGATTAGTTCCGTCGCAGCAATCTTGGTATTGGCCTTAAGCCTAAGCATTTTAAACATAATTTCAGGAACTGATACTGCTGCAGCAGCTATAGTGATGGATATGGATACAAGTACAAATAGTAGTACAAATTCTAGTCTGGAACTTTTAATCGACAGAGAAGCAAACCTTCTTGATGTAAACCAAGATTCCAGAAATATACCGTCATCATCCCTTGATCTTAAAGGAATGGACATCTATGCCGCGATAAATCAGATTATTGATAAAGCGTATAATCAAGGCCTGTTTAATCAAGGCAATTCCCTGATCCTTACAAGCATTATACCTATAGATAACCAACGGGCAGATGTTATTGATCAAGCAAAACTAAAAGATTCTATCAAGCAGCATATGGTTGAAAAGAAAATTACTGCGAGCATAATGGTCTTAACGACAGATGAAAATACTAAGAAAGCAGCCCAAAGTCTTGGCATGAGTGTGAATCATTACCAGATATATCAGAGAATCTTGGAACAAGGAACAAATAAAAATGCCAACCCATCATATTCTAAGGACACCTATCATATGTTGACCGAAGCTGACACTTCTTTAGTTACCCTTTTTCCCCACGATAGTATGACCATAACTCCTGAAGAGGATATGAATGAGGAAACATCCAACTCCATGGGAAATTCAATGATAACTAATAAAAACATGGAATCAATGAATTCCAATCAAGCGAATCCAAGTCAAAAGGACAGCACTGCTAACCAAACTAACGGATCAGTACCCTCCCAATCCTCAATGCCTGACAGCCAACATGCAATGGAAGCCCCATCAAATTCAATGTCCATGCCGGCAAAAAAGGATACAGCCCAACCAAGTGAACTAGGAGAGCATCGAATGATGAATTAAGCTTGTCCTGAATTTTATTTGAGTAAAACAAGCATCCTGCTCAATGGAGTATGGATGCTTGTTTTCTTATGTCTCTACATTGCAAAGGCTCGGCATTCCATTGCACAGTGTAAACAAATATGAGCACATTTTTGTGATTCTTTGTCACTAAATCTCGAACATTCATTTCCGCAAGCTTCACATATACTTGCACATAGACCTGCTATCGCCTTGCTGTAAGAACTATGGCGGGCAAGGTATTTCGCAGTCATAGTACAAATATCCGCACAGTCCCTGAGCAACAGTATCTGCCTATGCCTTAAATGAAGATCTTGGGAATGCATGAGGAGATGGGTAATCATGTGCTCACAAGTTGCTTCTCAATCTTGTACGGTTTTTATGATACTTGCGGGTGGCATTGGATGTGTATTCATAGGGATCTTCCTTTCATACTTCTCTGATCAGACTATGAATTGGACCTTAATTTGTGTATGTACATATTCTGATTTTTGTAAGAATACCTTAGCTAAACATAATTAAAGGTATTTATTAAGATAATAATAAAGACCCTTCGTGACCCATCACATCGCAGAAATCCCAGCCCGAACCGACCTAGTGATTCAAAAAGTCTTTGAAACTAAAAGCGACTAAGGAACAAATCCTCAGTCACTTTTTTAAGACTATTTTCTCTCCAGGTCGGCCTTTCGACTTTGAAACTCAGCAGAATCTATCTCACCGCGAGCATATCGTTCCCGTAAAATATCCAGAGCAGAATTATTAAATACCCCTCCTTTAGGGATATGCGAAGCGTTGCGGCGGAACAGGTAGACACCCAGTACAATAATCCCAATCCAAAAGACAAGCATTCCCAGCCCCATTATCCAATAGCCGCCGCTGCCATAACCACCATATCCCCATCCTCCCATCATGTTACCCCACATCACACAAATTCCTCCTTAATTGACAATATTTCAAAAAATCAACTATTAGCTTTAAACTAAAGATAAGCAATTAGTTACTCCTTATGAAGTGATATTGGTTGCTTTTGCCCTGTCAGTACTCCTTTCCGCTCGAGATATTCCTCTCGGTCAATCTCACCTCGGGCATAACGCTCATTTAAAATATCTAATACATTTGATGTATGAGATTGATTGTGCATACAGCATGTTCCATTAGAGTTTGATGGATACATAAAGTAAAAAGCTATAATCAGCAAGAAGATGAAACCAAACATCATTTATATCACCCCTCTAGTAAATTGATTTTGATGTCATTGTGTTTCCATTCATCATTGCACCTTGTGAACCAGTCATACTATTTCCGTTGTTCATCTTACTTCCACCATATTGGCTCATAAATTCGTTCATTTTATCAAGGTTCTCTTGTCCCATTTGAGCTTTGAGAGCCGGGTCCGAATTCATGAGCTCCTGCATTTTCTCAAAATCCCCAGCTTGCATTGCCTCCTGCATTCCCTGCGAATTATGGAGGTTTTGCATTTCATTTGAATTCATCAGCGCTTGATGTTCTTCTGAGGAAAAGGTTTTCTGCATAAACTCTTGCATTTGCCCAAACCATCCGCCTCTTTGCTGCTGGTTTGTATCGGCTAAGGCCGGTAAGGCCATAAGCCCGACTGCTAAAATTGAAGTACCTGCAATTGTTGTGATTTTCTTTGTTAGGTTTTTCATGTTATTATTCCTCCCTTTAATCATTTTTATTTTAGTTTGTTTGATTTGATTTGCTGTTTTTCTATGTCTTTAGTGTAGCGCTCTCTTACGACTAACTAATGAAAAAGTTGTGAATTTCTCATGAATAAGGGACCCTAACTTTAAAATCAGGGTCCCTCTGAGGCGTCATAAACTTAGAAAAGCTTTTTAAAAGAATTGTCTTCTAGCAAGATATTGTACAGTTCTTGCCACTTTTTTTTGCCCTTAAGAGAGCTTGGTCGGTAGACACTATAAGGTCATGTATTATCTGTCCGTCGTCAGGATAACTGGAAACGCCTAAAGAAACCGTAATCCGAGGGTACGATCCATTATCAAGCCTGCTTACCTTAAGGCGAATCTTTTCAGCCATTTTAAGAGCGTTCGTTTTATTACAATCCCTTAAAAGTAAAACAATCTCTTCTCCGCCATATCGGTAAACTCGATCTGTTGTTCGGACACACTCCATAATTGTTTGACCTACCGTAACCAGCACACTGTCTCCTACATCATGACCAAAGCGATTATTGAATTCTCGAAAATTATCTATATCAATAAAAATCAAAGAATAGTGACCATTATGTTCTAAACTCTTAATGTCTTCATCGAAAGCTCTTCGATTGAGTATGCCTGTTAAACTGTCGGTCTTGAGTTTCAGCCCCAGTTGCTTGTTAATATTCTTTAGTTTATTGAGTTTCCAAAGAAACAGTTCTACAGTAATGTAGTTTGCTAATCCAAACACTACACCTAAAAAGATACATTTAAAAATGAGGCTATTAATGAATGGAATAGTTATAAAGTGAGTTAACATCGAATTTATGATTCCAAAAATTACAAAAGCAATTAACAACCAAAGTCTGATAATACCCAACCCCCAATTTACTTTCCAATTTAATACTCTATAGTACCTAATTATCTTAATATACATCTATTATGAAATCAAATATTCACTCTAATAATAATTTCCGCAACTATTCACGTTAAACGCTCCCAAACTTTTACTATTGAGAAAAACCTTATAGTTTGTTATATTCAGGACGTTGTCATTATTAAATAATTACATTAAAAAGGAGAATTTCATGAATAAAACCTTAACACAAAAACTGATGTCATCCTTGGTTTTTGCTGTCACCTTGTTTGCTAGTTTGGTACCCGGTTCTTTAACTGGCGAACCCAAACCTGTTTTGGCCTCTCCAAGTGTTAGTCCCAGCTCGTCATCCTCGCAGCTCTCTGCGGGTCTTAATTTTTCCTTAGCCGTTGATGCTGACGGAAATGTCTGGGCCTGGGGTGATAATTCGGAAGGTCAACTAGGGCAAGGTGATGTTGATACAAACCCCGTCGTATCTCCTGTTAAAGTAAAAGGCCTTACTGATGTTATTTCAGTTTCCGCTGGCGGCGTTCATGCTTTGGCTCTGAAAGCAGACGGAACGGTGTGGGCCTGGGGAAACAACGAGTATGATCAGCTGGGTGTAGAGCAATCCTCCCCAATTACTCTGCCAAGACAAATTGACAGCCTGCAAAACATTGTAGGCATTGCAGCAGGCTTAGAATCGAATCTGGCCCTGGACAATCAGGGTCAGGTATGGGCTTGGGGCGGAAACGAGTACCAGCAAGTCAACAACACCGATGACCTGAAAATCTCAGATCCTCAAATAGTTAACAATCTATCCGGAGTGGTGAAAATTGCACTGGGAAGTGCCTGGTCATTAGCACTGAAAAATGACGGCACAGTCTGGACCTGGGGTGCACAAAAAGTACTTTTCGGCACCGATGGTCAAGAAGGCATCTCAGATTATACTGACCTGACTCAAATAAAAGGACTAGCCAATGTTGTCAGCATTTCAGCCGGTTTTAGCCATAGTTTAGCCTTAAAAAATGATGGAACAGTCTGGGGATGGGGCAGCAATGAAGTTCTGCAGTTGGGAAACACTGAACAGCCATGGTTTGATTCACCTGTTCAGATATCATCA
Organism: Desulfosporosinus orientis DSM 765; assembly: GCF_000235605.1. Taxonomy (GTDB): domain Bacteria; phylum Bacillota; class Desulfitobacteriia; order Desulfitobacteriales; family Desulfitobacteriaceae; genus Desulfosporosinus; species Desulfosporosinus orientis. The sequence goes on along the minus strand of NC_016584.1, from coordinate 529,279 downwards.
ATAAATAATGCCGTTTCTGTAAGTGCAGGTGCCTATCTCAGTATGGCTCTTGGCAAAGACGGCTCTGTTTGGACACTCGGTGCCAACGGAGGCGGCCAGCTGGGCAGCGGCAGTAGCTCCAGCAATCTGCCGGCTTCTGCAGCTCCACTAAAAGCGGCCAATATTTCTAAAGTCTCTGCAATTTCTGCCGGTTACGGCTTTGCTTTGGCAGGAACAGCAGGAAGTGTATGGGGCTGGGGAGATAATACCAAAGGACAACTAGGTTCTGGAAACGTTGACGTGGCTGGTCAAGACGGCTATGAAGGCACCAATGCACCTGTTCAGTCCTTACTTGAACTCAAGTCTGATTCAGAACCCTTGTTTAGCCGCGTAGCCGGCTACACGGCTGTCAACACCGCCATTGAAATTTCCAAACAAGGATGGCCAGAAGGTTCTTCAACCGTCATCTTAGCGACGGCCAATAATTTTCCCGATGCCCTGGCGGCGGCTACGTTAGCTCATCAATTTGACGCTCCTATTCTTTTAAATGACCGTAAGTCACTGAACCCTGACACTCAAGCAGAAATAACCCGATTAAATCCCAGTAAGATTATCATCGTGGGTGGAAGTGCAGTTATATCAGCTGAAATTGAAGAATCACTTAAAGAAAATTTTAGCGATGTCACTCGCCTGGCCGGCTGGGATCAATATGATACTGCCGCTAAAATTGCCGAGTATTTTTATGCTATCAACCCGGACGCTCCAAAAAAAGTTGTTATCGCCAATGGGGGCAACTTTCCCGATGCCCTTTCCATCTCTTCTTGGGCTGCCTATCATCAAATTCCCATCTTACTGACTAAGAATAATCAATTGCCGTCATCGACCACCATCGCCCTTCAGCAAAATGACATTGAAGATGCCATTTTAGTAGGAGGATTTGCCGTCATCAATAATGATGTAGCCAATAGTATTTCCTCAATTATCTCAGGCAACAGTGATTCTGGGGATAAAACCGGAACTATTGTACGTTATTGGGGTATGGACCAGTACGAAACAAGTATTGCTATCGCCAAGGGACTCCGGGCAAATATTGGCACGATTGTGATTGCCACTGGTGAAAACTTCCCCGATGCCCTTGCCGGGTCTGCTTTTGCAGCACGTACAGGCAGCCCGATTATTCTGGTTGACAAAGATTTAACTAAAGCCAGTGTCACGAACTTTCTAAGTGACAACAGCACCCAGATTCGCAACACTTATTTGCTCGGAGGAAGTGCGGTCATTTCAGATTCTTCCTTCATCTATTTGAGTAACTATTTTGCCAAGTAATCTTTATGTTTCTAATGAAATACCTTTCTCTAAAGGCAAAAGAGGGATGTCTGGAACTCTTAAAGTATCACACATCCCTCTTTCTGTTTCTTCTATTCTAAGTTCTCAGACTCAGTGTCCTCTGACGGAATTTCCGACATCAAATTGGCCCTTTTCAAAAGTCCAAATGTCATTCGTTTTAGTTCAGCCGTCCTCAGCTCAAAAAGCTGTTCACGATACTTTAAATAAATATTAAAGGCATAAAGAGCCAGCTCATCGATTTTCCCTTCGAACCCTATGAACTCTTCATATAATTGATTCTCTTTGATGTCTTTTCCCAATTCTTCGCGAACTACAGTTTTAAGAACAAATATGAAACTCAAAGCCTGAGCCGGCGTAAAATTCTGGACTGCTCGAACCTTGATAATATCATCAAGGACGGTGGTCATCCCTTCCTGTAACTCTGTCCCGGCAATAAGGGCCTCAAATATACTATTTATCCCCTCAGAAAAGGTATGCCCTACCGGATTCCTGAATTGGTCTTTTTGACTTTTTAGAAACCCCGATGTATCGGCAGCATAAGTTGCCATGATGGCTTCAAACCACCTGTTAAGGATTATAGATTTTTGGGTTTCTAAGAGATCTCTTAAGGTCATGTTATTTCCTCGCTCATTAAAAAAGGATTCTCCAATGGTAGTATTCGCATAAACTAATCCGAATATGTAAAAACGACCCCTCAAGGGGGTCGTCTCGTCTCAAATCATTAATAGCTTTGATATATCATCTTTAGTTGCTGCCGTCGAGCGATAACTGACAGAGCATAATTTAAAACAAAATAAGTGGAGGCAATCATTCCGAATATCGCAAAAAACTGAGAGGTTGAACCGTACTGTCCTAAAATAATCATGCCTTTACCCGTAAGGTCTTCAACGCCCACAACCCAGACAAAGGATGTATCCTTTATGACCGTTATGAACTGAGATACTAAAGGAGGAATCATCTTCTGCATAGCTTGAGGCAAAATAATATGCAATAAGGTCTGCTGATAGGAAAATCCCTGAGATTTCGCAGCTTCCCATTGTCCTTTGTCAATGGAGTTCAAACCGCCCCTGACAATTTCGGCAATGATAGCTGATGTAAAAACAGCAATGGCAACAATCCCAGAATTAATCGGCTTCAGTGTTGTCATAAAGCGAAAGATTAAGATGAAAAGGAGCATGGGGATATTTCTGACACACTCTACATATAGCGCTGCAATTCTGCCCAGAATAGGCTGCCTGGAGTAACGAGCAATACCCAAGAGCGTACCGAAAACAAAGCTAAGCAGAATTGCCATGAGTGCAATATATAAAGTGGTTAATAGGCCCTGACCAAGAAAACGTATGAGTTCCGGTTTAAAGACTTCTTGAATCATGGCGCCACCCCCATCTTAGCTTCTAAACGCCGTGTCAGCAACGCTAAAGGCAAACAAAGAATAAGATAGAGCAAGCCGACAGTGACATAAGCTGGCCCATAGTAGATATTTCCACTTGACCAAGAGTCCGCTCGATACATGAGGTCCCCGCCGGCAACCATAGCCAATACAGAAGTGTTTTTAATAAGATTGACGGCTTGATTGGTAAGAGGCGGTAAAACAACACGGGACGCTTGCGGCAAAATAATATGCCGCATAGCTCCCCAAAAAGTGAATCCCTGTGATAAAGCTGCCTCCATCTGCCCTCTGTGGATGGAGTTAATACCCGCTCTAACCACTTCAGCAACATAAGCCCCATGATACACACCGACTCCTAAAACTCCGACAGCGAAGATAGGTATCATAATTCCCATGTGCGGCAAGCCATTATATAGGAATAAAACTTGAATAACCAAAGGAGTATTCTGAATAAATTCAACGTAGATACGACTCACAACTTTGGCCAGTTTCCACTGAGAGGCTCCAAGTACCCCAAACACTATACCCAAAGCAAGGGCCAGAGCAAGAGATAGAATAGCCACTAAAATTGTGGTTTTGAAACCCTCAGCAAATACTGTCCAATCGCTGAAAAGCGCTTCCCATTTAAACCAGGCAAAAGGTCCGACCACTATTTGAGACCCCACTTTTGGACCAATTTATCGAGCTCTCCGGATGATTTCATTTCGCCAATGGTGTCATTGACTAATTTCGCTAATCCGTCATTACCCATTTTTGAAGCCACACCGTAATCCTGCGGGCTGAAGCTATCATCTAAAATAGCTGTTGTATCATCTAAGTAACCAAAGAGAATAGAACCGTCCACGGAGAAACAATCGACACGGCCGGAATCCAAGGCTGCTTTAATTTCCGGATAGGTGCTGAACTCCAGGAAGTCAACTTTTACTCCGATTTTATCAGCTGCTTCTTGAATAGCTTTTTTACTGGTAGCACTTTGGGCTACGCCAATCTTTTTACCGTCTAAATCTTTAAGACTTTTAATCCCGGAATCTTTTTTAACCATGAGTTTTACGCCATCTGTAAAGTAAGGATCAGAGAAGTTGTAGCTTTTTTTGCGTTCTTCTGTAATTGTAAAGGTAGCGATAACCAGATCCACATCCCCACTGTCAAGCAAAGGTCCCCGTGTCTTAGCGGTAACTGCTGTCGGTTCAATTTTTTCTTCCCCAAAAATCTTTTTGGAGACAGCTTTAGCTAAATCGATTTCCAGTCCGTCGATCTCTCCTGTCTTGGGATCTTTATAGCCAAAATTAGGAACATCCACTTTAACTCCTACTTTTAGGACCCCTCGATCTTTAATAGCCTGAACATCTGCAGGCTCGCCGCTGCTGCTTTTTTCAGGTGCCGGAGTAGAACCGCATCCTGTGACCAAGCCGGCAACTAACAGTAGGCTTGAAAGAATCATTCCAATTTTCTTCATAATATTTCCCCCTCTTTATTTTTTTGACGCAGGCAAGCTGCGCATTCCCCCTTGACTACCTTTGAAAAACCACCAAAAAATAAACCGAATTAAAATCAGCGTAAAATTCGGCTTAAGAATGACTTAGTCCGTTCATGGGTAGGATTTGCAAAAAAGCGTTCAGGAGAATTTTCTTCAACAATTTGTCCATCATCCATGAAAATAACTCGATCAGCGACGGTTTTAGCAAACCCCATCTCATGGGTGACAACAACCATGGTAATTCCTTCATGAGCTAAATCAACCATAACATCTAGAACTTCCTGGATCATTTCCGGGTCTAAAGCCGAGGTCGGTTCATCAAAAAGCATAATCTTAGGACGCATCGTCAAGGCTCTGGCAATGGCTACACGTTGCTGCTGCCCACCGGAAAGCTGCGTCGGATAAACATTGGCTTTTTCTTTTAGCCCAACCCGTTCTAAATAAGCCAAGCCATCCTTCTCAGCTTCTGCCTGAGGTATCTTCTTAATCAGGATAGGAGCCAAGGTTAAGTTCTCCAGAACTGTCTTATGTGGGTATAAGTTAAATTGCTGGAAGACCATGGCTACCGACTGGCGAACTTTAGCTACCGAAGCCTTCTGAGCAGTTATTTCTACTCCATCCACTGTTATCTTTCCCGAGCTAGGCTTTTCCAAGAGGTTCATACAGCGGATTAATGTACTCTTGCCTGATCCACTGGGGCCGATGACCACTAGTTTTTCTCCAGACTTTACCGTTAAATTAATATCTTTTAAGACATGTAAATGACCAAAATGTTTATTTACCCCTTCTAATTGAATCAAGCGGTTTCTCCTTCCATTCTTCTATTTCTTCCCATAAACGACCCTTAATTTATGCAATTATGTATACTTTATTCGCCTGAAGCTTAAAAATTCCTCTCTTATATTCTAATGAATAATGTATACATAATTTGCAATTGACAATACTCTGCTCTGCCTCTAAACTAAGAGGTGAGCTGACATTGAGATCGCACAGAAGGTGCGGCATCAAATCGGAACGTCACCTGCTATGGAACTCATGTATTCAATGGATTATATATCCATAAGATGCGTGAGTGCGGGTGAATCCGCAAAAAAAGGACGACATTAGTCGTCTTTTTTCATTTCTTACCGGTATGTCATAGAGGTGTTGGCACATAAAAAACAGCGTCGGTTCCGGTATCCGTTACGCTGCCTCTTTATGATAGACAATTATTAAATATCCGCTAGCCCTAGGCTAATTTCTATCGCTTGATCTACTCTCAACATTACTTCTTCATCCAATACGGCAACTTTTTCCTTAAGCCTGCTTTTATCAATGGTTCTGATTTGTTCCGTAAGAATGACAGAATCCCGTTCTAATCCGCTTCGTTTAGCTCTTACCTCCACGTGAGTCGGCAACTTCGCCTTTGCAATCTGTGAAGTGATGGCAGCTATAATTGTCGTTGGACTAAATTGATTCCCTATGTCGTTTTGGATCACGAGGACGGGACGAGTTCCTCCCTGTTCTGAGCCAACTACAGGATTAAGCTCAGCGTAATAGATTTCCCCGCGTTTTATCATCATCTCTGATATGCCACCATCGTTTCTTCGTAATACTCTAATACTTCTTGCTCAGTTGAAAACAATTCTCTGGCTATAGATAAATTCAGTTGCGCCATTTCTTGGTACCCCTTACGCATTTGCTCATGGATCCCTTTTTTCCGGCGTTCGTGAAGGATGCTATTCAATGCTTCTCGAATAAACTCACTGCGATTACGCTTCTCAACTGTGACGATCCCATCTACCTCCGCAAGCAAACTTTCTGGCAAACTGATCATTATTCGCTTACTTTCTGCCACATCAGCACCCCCAAGTCATTTAGCTAAAGCTATACTCTATTATAGACAGTAACCCAAAAAAGTGTCAACGAAATCATAAAGTAAATAGTCAGAAACCGCCGGAAAACAAGGTTATTTGCTCATGTAAATAATGGCAGAGACTTCTGCAGATAACATTTTTTTAAAAAGATTGTTCATTAATGATAGTATATCAGTATATCACTCTTGATATACTGATTTTTTGTAATTCTATCAACAGAGCATAGAAATTATCCATGTTTTAAAAGCCTCGTAACCATTGCCTGATGTGCCAGTACCTCCAAATGATCGTCTAGATCATTTAGATAGCCGTCGTCTCCTCGTCTTTTCAGAGCCAATTCCAGCAACAAATCAGCAAAATGAGGATTCTTCGGAAGAAGAGGTCCATGCAAATAGGTTCCAAAGACATTCAGATAGCGTACTCCTTCTCCGCTGTCCTCACCATTATTGCCATGACCGGATAAAACCTTGCCTAAAGGGCTGAGGCCTTCTCCTAAATACGTTTTGCCTGAGTGATTTTCAAATCCAACCAGTGACTTGATTTTTGAAGAAGGTATCCCCAGTGTCTCTTCATCAAGATTTACAACCACATTTCCAATCAGACGTTTTTCACCGCCTATTGTCCAAACATCCAAGATACCTAATCCTTCGATTCGCTGTCCATTCATCATTTGATAGTATTTCCCCAACATTTGATAACCGCCGCAAATAGATAGAACTACTAGACCATTATCAATAGCTTTGCCAAGATTATCTTCCCGGCGCATTAGATCTTCAACTAAAATACCTTGTTCACGATCAGACCCTCCGCCGATAAACAAAATATCCGCCCTTGTGAAATCTAAGTCTTCACCTAGGGAGACCCGTCGAATTTCGGTATCAATTCCCCTCCAGCGGCAGCGGGCCTCCAGGGCCAAAATATTGCCTCGATCTCCATAAAGATCCAACAAATCAGGATAAAGGTGGCAGATAGAAAGTTTCATGCCCTGGCCTCCTCTCCATGCTCTTTCCTTCCCGCCAGCTCCCTCGTACTTTTCTGACGACTATCCAGAATTTCCCTCAGGGGAAAGAGCAATGTGTATGTTGGTAAGATAAACCAAGCTTCTCCCTCGCCCCGATTTTCCTGAAGACCATTTATGGCCCCTGCCAAACTGTGTTCAATCACCAGTTTCTTAACGGCTACTCCGGCATATTTTAGCCTCAAAGCCATATCCTCTGCCCGCAGCCCCGTACAAATCACCTGCTCGATACGGTCATCGCAGCTGCCTAATCTTTCAAAATCCACATCCCACAGCCAAGAAATATCTCGGCCGTCGGCAGCTAAATCATTAATTCCGATGACAATCCTTAAGGGTTTAGCGACGCCAATCATAGTCTGAATAACTTGATTAAAACCTGTTGGATTTTTAACAAGAGTTAAGGTAGCCTCCCCTTGCGGCAAATAAAAACGCTCCATCCGTCCCGCTTGAGGGACAAACTCCCGCAGTCCTTTTTCAATAACCTTGTCCGGAATTTCCAACTCACGAGCAGCTGTTAAAGCCGCTAAGGCATTGTACAAATTATAATATCCCTGCAAAGCTATGGAAAACCCAGTCTTATCAACTCGGAATACCAGCATCCCTTCTTCAGAAGTGACATTCTGGGCTAATATTTTAGGTTCGGAACGATGGAACCCACACCCTGTGCACTGATAAATTCCTAATTGTCCGTAGTGAAATAAGGAATAGTCCAAAACTGTCCCACAGCTAGGGCAAAACCGGGCTTCCCGGGTTTCCTGACTCTCAACGCGGCTTTCCGGAGTTCGCTCAACTCCATAATAAATTGTCCGGCTGTGATTTTGACCAAATTGAGCCACTAAAGGGTCATCCGCATTGAGAACGAGAACCGTCGCATCACCAAGAGACTCTCTCACCATCCGAACCGTCGTATCCAATTCTCCATAGCGATCAAGCTGATCCCGAAAAAAGTTTGTAATAATGGCTAAACTAGGAGACAGTTGTTTACAGAACTTGGGGACGGTGGCTTCATCTACTTCCAATAAGGCTAAGCTCGCCCGAGCAGAACCACTCCAATGGGTATTCTGAATCAACGCTCCCGTGATACCGGTCACTAGATTGGCACCAGCTTGATTAAAAGCAAAGTCCTTCCCTGCCGCCCGTAAAATATTGGCAAGGAGATTTGCTGTCGTCGTCTTCCCATTGGTCCCGGTTACCATGATAATTCCATCATTATAGGCCATACTCAAATGCCCCATAATCTCAGGATCAATCCAGCTTGCAACCTTGCCGGGCAAGGTTGTTCCTTTTTTACCTGCCATCAATAGTCCTATGGTTAAGATTTTACCTGCCCATAAGGCAATCCAAAAACGCACTGTTCGCTTCATATTAACTCCTTCAATTCTTGTCTCATCCATTGTAGCATTCCTATAGGTATTATCAACCAAAATTCACTCAAAACAAACCTGTCTTTGTTATACTACTCAGAAAGTATAACCTAAAGATGTACACTTTCTGAAGCATAAGTGCAACTATGGCGGCTGCCTACGCCAAGGCTTGGCACCAGCCAAGTTTTCTAAATAACCTGGTTTATCCTACAACTTAACTTCTAGTTAGCTGGATTTGACGGCTTGTGTCGTTTCCTGACAATAAATATTGGTTTATCCTTCATTGACTAGCTGCTCAAAGCTATGGGATAATGAGTAAGTGCCAAACACCCGCATTAACTTCAATCCGATTAGATAAAATTTAGAAATGAGATGAGATTTTGCTATGAACGATTTTGTCAGCGCCTTGATTCTGGGGATCGTAGAAGGAATCACAGAATTTCTGCCTATCTCTTCTACAGGACACTTGATCATCGTCAATCAGTTTGTTGGTTTCACAGAACAATTCGCCAAGATGTTTGATGTCGTCATTCAACTGGGAGCGATTCTATCTGTGGTTGTTTATTTTCGGCACAGGCTCATACCCTTCGGAAATATGAAATCCTCAAACAATCAAAGAATATTTGAGCTCTGGAAAAAAACCATCGTTGGAGTTGTCCCCGCTCTGGGGATTGGCTATCTGGCAGCGGATTACATAGAAGAGCGATTGTTTAATACCACCGTTGTAGCCCTGGCACTGATTATAGGCGGCATCATCCTGCTTTTAATCGAAGGACGCAGACATGCCTTTAAAATCAAATCCATAGAACAATTGTCTTACCGGACCGCTTTTTCCATTGGGATTATCCAGTGCTTAGCCATGATTCCGGGAACCTCACGTTCAGCCTCAACCATTATCGGGGCTATGTTATTGGGTGCCTCTCGTGTTGTTGCTGCCGAGTTTTCCTTCTTTTTGGCAATCCCCACTATGGTCGCTGCTTCTGGTTATACCTTATTAAAAAACGGGCTGCTCCTCACACCCCATGAGTTTCTCATCGTAGGATTTGGATTTATAGTATCCTTTATTGTTGCTTGGTTAGTTATTGCCGGATTCATGAGCTATGTCAGCAGAAAAGATTTTAAGCCCTTTGGTTATTACCGGATTTTGCTTGGGATTGTTGTTCTTGTTTACTTTAGCTTATTTGCGGCTTAATTAATGATATTTGACAACTCAGAACCCCCTCCAGAATCATCTGTAAGGGGGTTCATGTATTTACTTCTTTGCTTGGTGGAACATTTGGTCACATAACGACGATACTTATTAAATCTTATAGGAACGAATCAAAAAGCTTTAAACCCATTGATACTTTTATTAACCACTAAATCAAGGATAGGTCCCAGCACAAAACTCAAAAAGAGTCTGAATCCCTCGGCTAATACTAAGGTCACGCCGATACGCAGCAAATAACGCCCCCAGCGGGATGTTGAACGCTGTAAGATCCCATCATAATCAAGAGCTCCTGCAGCACCCCAACCGAGCACCAAGCAAATAATGAAAAATGCATAACCTATCACTGTGGTTAGATCAAACATAGCCATGGCACTTCCCCCTTGCCACAACTTATGAGGCCAAGGGTTTTTTTATGTCTGTGCAAGGTTATATTTAATTTCCTTCCGCTGGCTCAATATAGATGCGGGGAACTCTCTTAGAAATCCCACAAACCACTTCATAACTAATTGTCTCTATCCAGTCCGCCATTTCTGTGGCTGTCAGTTGTTCATGACCATCTCTTCCTAAAATAGTTACAAGATCGCCAACCTTGACTTCCGGTATCTTGGTCACTTCCAACATGGTCTGGTCCATGCAGATCCGGCCAATGATGGTTGAGCGCCTCCCATGAATTAGTACCTCCCCTTGATTGGAAAGGGCTCTGCGCAAGCCATCGGCATACCCCACCGGGATAGTCGCCACCTTGGTTGTGTAAGCAGCCTGAAAAGTGCGGCCATAACTTACAGTCTCACCCTTACTAATACTTTTAACATGAGTTACTCTTGCTTTCCAAGACATTACCGGTTCTAAGCCCACCTCTCCGCCGATTTGAGCAGATGGCGTAAGTCCATAAAGGCTAATGCCTAAGCGTACCAGCTCAAAATGAGATTCTGGAAATTGAATAATTGCGGCGCTATTAGCCGCATGGCGAATAGGAATAGTAAGTCCCTTCATCTTAAGCTCGTCGCAAAATGACTCGAAAGCCTTTAGCTGTCTTCGGGCAAAGGTCAAATCCTTTTGATCCGCCGTGGCAAAGTGTGTAAAGATTCCTTCTATTAATAAGTTAGGCAGATTGGCAATTTTAAGAACCTCAGCTTCCTCACCTGGGCGAAATCCGATTCTCCCCATCCCTGTATCTACTTTAATATGTAGTTTCGCTGTTTTCTTGAAGCGCACAGCAGCATCAGAGAGGGCCTTTGCTTGTTCTAATGAAAAAATCCCAGGAATGATTTCTTTCTTAACCAGAGTATCCGACTCCTGGGGATCGGTAGCACCAATAACCATAACACTAACATCAGGAAAAATTGCTTTAATTTCAAGAGCTTCTTCCAAGAGAGCAACACCAAACCGCTTTGCGCCACAGGCAATGAGTGTTTTTACTACAGGAATCGCTCCATGTCCGTAAGCATCTGCCTTGACAATCGGCATAATTTCACGTTGGGTATATGTTTTGAGCTTAAAGTAGTTTTCTCTTAAGGTCTGCAAATTCACCTCAGCCCAAACCGGTCTGCCCCCCATAGTACAATCCCTTCTTTCTCCTTAACCCTTTAATTCCAAGGCACGCCGAACTTTCGGCAATTGATCAGCCACTTCTGAAGCCGTAAATCCGGACCACCCGTATTCATTAGCCAGCTCGTCGGCGGCTTTCCCATGCAGATACACTCCCAGACACGCTGCTTCCAGGGCTTGCACCCCTTGAGCTAGCCAAGCAAGAATACTCCCCGTCAGAACATCCCCTGTCCCTCCTGTACCAAGTCCGGGATTTCCTGTCGGGTTAAAAAACGCTCTTCCGTCCGGCGAAGCAATAATCGTAACAGAGCCTTTTAAGACAACCACTGCTTCCCACTCAACGGCTTTACTCACCGCAATATCTAAACGATTGCTTTCAATCTCCTCCACACTGCATTGACAAAGCCTTGCCATTTCTCCAGGATGAGGAGTGAGAATCAAAGGCCCCCGGCCATTCCTTAATTTCAGAAGACTCGTCTCCAGGGCCACCAGATTAAGAGCATCAGCATCCAAAAGGACAGGACAGCTGAGATTTTTTAATATTTCTTCTAAGACTGGAACAAAGTCGATATTTTGAGCTAAGCCCGGCCCCACCGCTAAAGCTTGTGCCTTTTCAGCTTGGCGTAAGATTACCGGCCAAGCTTCTTCATTCAAAACCTCATCCCCGGGAGCCGCCCAAACCGTTGCCTCTGTGACATTGGCGTCCACTTCTTTGGCAATCCCCTGTGGACATACTATTTGCAATAGGCCGATCCCGCTTCGCAAAGCCCCCCTGCCGGCCAAAACAGAGGCCCCGCTCATTCCTTTTGACCCGGCGACTAAAATCCCTTTACCATGAGTTCCCTTATGACCTTTTAAACGGCGTACAGGAAGTATCCCCCGTACATTGTTATCCATTAATACAAAGGTAGAAATTCCTTCATCCACTAAATAGGACTCAGGAATAGAGATTGGATCGACCACAACCCGCCCGCAGTATTCCGGACCTTCGCCCAGAAAGAGCCCCCACTTGGGAAGTCCAAAAGTAACCGTTGCCTGGGCCCGAACCGCTGTGCGATACACTTTACCCGTGTTAGCCTCAACTCCGCTGGGAATATCAATAGAAACCACCCATCCCGGCGCATTGTTAACTTCTTCCACATATTCTTCAATTAACCCCGGCAAAGCTCCGCGCATGCCGATCCCAAACAGAGCATCCACGACAACTTCCGCTTGGGCTAAAGCCAGACGGGTTAAACGCCGCTGCTTTTCCCCTTTAATCACAAACAGTTTGCCCTCAGTTCCCTGATAAAGGCGCAAATTAATGGCTGCATCTCCTTTATAGTCCTCGGGTGCAGCAAATAGTAAAACGGTAACATCCATACCTTGAAATACTAAATGCCTGGCAACGGCCAACCCGTCGCCGCCATTATTTCCTTTCCCAACCAAAATCACTGCTTTGCGGCCGTTTACACGTTCATTTCCGTTTTTGGGGAGACAGCGCCGAATCTCTTCGACCACTGCCCAAGCTGCATTTTCCATGAGAAGCAAACTTGGAATACCATAATGATGAATGGCCTTTTCTTCAATCTGCCGCATCTGTTCGGCGTTAACCACACGCACTTTTCCCCACCTCGGTTTCTCTATAGTTACGTTAATATTGCAAAAGCCATCGCTTGGGTTCGATTATGTGATAGACTTACACGAACTTGAGATCCGCCTCTAACACTTACTTTAGCCATAGCTCTTGAGCTTAGATAAACTATTGGCTCCCCGCTGGGATTTGTCAATATCTCTATATCATGCCAGGATAACCCTGGCAGTTCTGAACCCAAGGTCTTTAAAATTGCCTCTTTCCCCGCAAAACGAGCGGCATAACTCTGAACAGCTTTTCCCTTCAAAGCCTTACACTCGCGTTCTGTGAACAAACGCTCAACAAGCTTTGGCTGTCGTTTAAAAGCCTGCTCTACCCGTTCAATTTCAATAACGTCAACTCCCGGATACATATCCCTGCTCCATCCTATTTTAGCATTGCCCTAAGTTTCTGTTGTCCCTCTGCGGAACCGGCAACCAGCAAAACATCTTCTGCCTGCAGAACAAGAGAAGCATCCGGCGAAAACTGTTCAAGACCATTTCTGACCACTGCTACAATAGTAGTTCCCGTACACTCCCGTACTTTTAAATCCCGCAATGTCTTGCCGATAGCAGGGGATGACTTGCCAATTTCGATCTCGCCCACGTCCATCCAGCGAGATACTAAACGATCTGTATAACCTAGGAATTTGTTGAGATGACTTTCAATTTTCAAGTCAATTTCCCGTCTTTGATCCATCAGCTTTTTAAGATCTTCAACAAAAACCTGAATTTCTCCTTTTTGATCAAAGGATTTAACGAACTTTTCTGCCATCGCTTTAGATGTTACGGTAATCCCAACTCCTTGGCTGACTACAACCACACCGACTGTTTGCAAAACTGCGATGGCCCGGCGAATCGTTTCTGGAGAAACATTATACCGTCCTGCTAACGTCGAACGGCCATGAATTTTTACCCCCTCATGATATTCTCCCATCATAATTGCGTGGGCTATATCAAGGGCAATTTCTTGATACCGAGCCTTTTCCAACATTTTCAACCCCTTAACCATTTGTTCTATTATAACATAGCCAAATCTAAGTGACATCATGCTCTTGACAGGTAACAACTCTTATGATAATATAAGGTTGTCAGTAGAATAGGTATTTATGCTTTGCTGAATTTCCAAAAGGAAAACGGGGGAACCAACTTTTGGGGTGAATCGCCAGACAGCGTAGAGCAGTTTTCAGCTCGAACCCGACAGCTAACCTCGTAAGCGTTGAAACACACGTTGGCGCGATATTTTGCGTATTTCTTTGGGAACCGACAATTTTGCTGGTTCTCTTTTGTTTTCAAAAGCTACTCGAAATACTCCCGCAGCAAACGAGACGATCACACACTAATAGGGCAACACTTTAAACTTTGGAAACAATAGAGGAGGGATTTTTATGGCTGTCGAACTCCAAGAACGTTCCGGTACATTTAGAGAATATGCACTGAAACGCGCAGCTGAGCTTAAACAAATGATTATTCCATATATAAACAATTCTCAAGCCATACCCACAGGATTTTCCCTTTCGGAAACCTTTCAAGCACGACGGGCGGATATCCTTAATTATTTTGGAGCTACCCTGGAAGACTGGGAAAACTGGCACTGGCAAATGACCCACAGGATCACAGATTCTCGCGACTTGGCAGCTCTGCTTCCCGGACTAACCCCCGACCAATGCCGGGAAATTGAGCACGTGGGAAAAAGCTATCGTTGGGCCGTATCACCATATTATCTAAGTTTAATGAGTGACACGGATTCCCTTGGTCCCATTAGGCTCCAGGGTTTACCTACCCTAGCCGAACTTGATGAAGATTTCGGTGAGGAAGATCCTATGGGAGAAGGGATTACATCTCCCGCACCTAGCATAACTCGCCGCTACCCTGACCGTTTAATTATTAATGTCACAAATATGTGCGGCATGTATTGCCGACACTGCCAGCGCAGGCGCAATATCGGCGAAACGGATACTCATTCGCCGCACAATCAACTTAAAGCAGCCCTGGATTATATTCGGGCCAACCCCGAAATTCGTGACGTTTTAGTAACCGGCGGGGACGCCTTGCTTCTTAGCGATCTTACTCTAGACTGGCTTTTGGGCGAACTGCATTCTATTCCTCATGTAGAAATCAAGCGCATTGGCACAAGAGCTCCGGTAACCCTTCCTATGAGAATTACAGATGAGTTATGTGCAATACTGGCGAAATACCCGCCTATCTACATTAACACGCAGTTCAACCATCCCAAAGAAGTTACCGAAGATGCTAAAAAAGCGGCTGACAAACTGATTGCAGCCGGAGTGGTACTGGGCAATCAAGCGGTACTGCTCAAAGGCATAAATCACCAACCAGAAATTATGAAAAAGCTTAATCAGGAACTGCTCAAGATCAGAGTTCGCCCTTACTATATTTTCCATGCCAAAAATGTCAAAGGTACTCGCCACTTTGTTCCTCGCATCCAAGACGGCCTCGCCGTTATGGATAAGCTGCGGGGGTATACTTCCGGGCTCGCAGTGCCAACCTATATTATAAATGCCCCTAAGGGCGGAGGCAAGACACCGATTTTGCCTCAATACCTGGTATCTCTTGACGAGAATAAAGCTCTCTTACGTACCTGGGAAGGAAAACTTGTCCAGTACGAAACACCATAAATAATTTATTCGAGAGGGGTGAGTGCAATATGACGGAACGACTTAACAACGAGCAGATAGCTCAACGTATTATTGACAACAATTCGGATATCAAGCGTTACTTGAATTTAGCACCTGGTTTTAAGCTCACGCCGCCCCAGCCTAAACCTGCCAACACTAATAATAATTTACCCATGCCTTATACTGTGTTTCCAAGGCCTAATCTTAGGCCATAACCTTCTTCTCCTTCTCTTTCTATTTAGCGATCTTACAAGGTCGCTTTTTTCTTTGCTCTCTTCCCTTGCCAGGTATCTCGTCTCATCAGCTCGGCGTCAATGGCATTAAGAACTTCCCACTTTTTTCGACTCCAAAGAGGTCCTACCAGATCATCGGGAGGGCCATCACCTGTAAGTCTATGAATAACCATCTCAGCAGGCAAAATCTCTAGGATATCCACAACAAGGTTAACATAGCCTTCCTTAGTCATCAGCTCAAAAGGTTCCCGCTCAAACATCCCAGCTAAGGGAGTTCCCTTTAAAACATGGAGCAGATGGATTTTCACCCCTTGAATTGGCAGTTCGGCAATAGCTTGAGCGGTTTCCAGCATGTCGTCACGGGATTCTCCGGGAAGCCCCAAAATAATGTGAGCACAAACCTGTAGTTCCCTGCGCCTCAATTCATGGACGGCCCTAAGGAATTGAGAGTAATCATGGCCTCTCCCGATCCATTCCATGGTCCGTTCATGGATACTTTGCAAGCCCAGTTCCAGCCACAAATAGGTACGCCGGTTCAGCTCCTCAAGATAAGCCAAGACATCTTCCGGCAAGCAGTCCGGCCTGGTTGAAATGGATAGCCCTACGACGTCATCCTCTGCCAAAGCTGCTTCATAGACTTCCCTCAAGCGCCGGACAGGAGCGTAAGTATTGGTATAGGCTTGAAAATAAGCTATGTACTTAGCAGCCGGCCATTTTTTCTTCATCCGTTCCTTGACTTCAATAAATTGCTCGTGGATAGATAAGGTCTGATCTCCCGCAAAATCTCCGGATCCCCGCTCACTGCAATAAATGCATCCTTCCCAGCCCAGGGTTCCGTCCCGATTGGGACATGTGAATCCGGCATCCAGAGAAACCTTAAAGATTTTCTCCCTGAAACGCCGGCGCAAATGCTCATTAAATGTATGATATCTCTTCTTTTGCATAGTTCTCCCATTCTTCGCTTACAGAATTTTATGCGCTAATATTACCACATAGAGGTAGTATTGCAAAATCATCCCCTTCTAACAAGTTTGAAGAAGGGATTTTCTCTCTGCCGGTAGAAAAGATTAATTCTTAGGAGGTGTCAATGTGTATAATTTAATACTTAACAGTTTATCCCTGCCCTCGCGGATTCCTTTGCTGGATGGCCCTACTCCCCTGCAGAGAAGCCGCCTGGCTTGGGGAGATGATACATTATATTGGAAGCGGGATGATTTGACTCCCTTGGGCCTGGGCGGAAATAAACTGCGCAAGCTGGAATTCTTGGTTGCTGATGCTTTAAAGGAAAAGGCCGACCATATTATTACTTGCGGAGCTCCCCAGTCTAATCATGCCCGCCTGACTGCTGTCGTGTCGGCAATGTTCAGCCTTTCCTGTTCAATTGTTATCCCCGGAGAGACACCAAGCCAATGGAGCGGCAACCTTCTCTTAGATCGTTTAGCAGGAGCAGACATCATTCCTTGCGGGGATGAATCCCTTGAGCAAGAAATGCAGCGAGTTGCCTCTGAAATAAAATCTCAAGGCCGAAAACCTTATATAATCCCTCTTGGGGGATCCAATGTCCTCGGATCTTTAGGTTACTTCTTAGCCTTTTTTGAACTCCTTAAACAGGCAGAAGAGCAAGGATGGGTTCCCAGCACCCTCGTCTGCTCCGTTGGAAGTGCCGGAACTTTTGCAGGATTAGTTGCCGCCAATGCCCTGCTTCCACAACCCCTTCGCCTGTTGGGAGTTAATGTAGCGGAAGCAACGGATCGGCTTCAGCTTCAAACAACCAGACTCGCTGATGAACTATTAAATCTGCTGCACACTCCTCGCTCTTTGCCGCCATTTACTCTTAGTACAGATTTCGTGGGGCCGGGCTATGGCCAGCCCTCTCCAGCCTCTTCCAGCGTTCTTATTGAGTGCTTCCAAAGGGATGGGATTCTTTTTGATCCCGTCTATACCGCCAAAGGAGTAGCCGCAGTCAAAAATCTCATGGAACATAAAGATCGCCCATTCCCTGAGAACATCGTTTTCTGGCACACAGGCGGCGGACCTGCCATTTTTGATCCTCATTATTATACGGGGCTTCTGAACAATATCAGATAAACCCATACACCCATCATCGTATTTTACAAAGAAGGCTTCGATCCTTCAATTTCTAAAAGTCGCTGCTTAATGTCCAGACCTCCGGCATACCCGGTTAAATTTCCATTCTTGCCGATCACCCTATGACAGGGTACCACAATTCCTATAGGGTTACGATTGTTAGCCATTCCCACCGCTCTTTGCCCTTTGGGGTTGCCTACTCTGACAGCTATATCTTCATAACTGCGTGTCTCTCCATAAGGTATACGCAGGAGCTCTTGCCACACTTGACGTTGAAAGGGCGTTCCCACCTGATGGAGAGGGATGGTAAATTCTCTTCGTTTTCCAGCCAGATACTCTTTAAGCTGCTGGAGAACCTCACTGTTTGCTTCACGTTTTCTAATGAGGAAGCGGCCCGGGAACCACCGTCTGGACCATTGGCGCAGCTCCTCTTCCTCGTCATCTTTTGGGCCAACTCCCAGCCAGCATAGTCCCACCTCAGTAGAAGCAACGGTTAATTCTACCTTTTGATCCTTGATGGTTAACTCCTCCGAGCAAAAGACTATAGCCTGCATCTGCCAGAGCTCCTGAACAGAATATTGGACGAAATCCCCATCTTGATAGATTTCCATTATCTCTTGATCCTTTTTTAATTTTTCCTCTAATTCTTTAGGAACACTCCACTTTGGTCCTTGTTCACGATAAAATACAAAGTCCGAAGCAGACTTTCTCATCAGGGCATAAATCAGGGCAGCTAACCCCCGTGCCATGGGAGCTTCCCATTCCAGCACAGGTCTTATACGTTCTTCTAAAGGCTCCACTAAGTGCGGTGCTGTCTGAGCCAATTGGACTAATCCCCACAGTGCCCCGTCACTCAAGCTTTCATCAACCAGCAATCCTGACAGCATCCAATTGAAATGTCCGCATGTTTCCGGACAATGGGCCAGCAAACTCCCTATAGCTTCTGAAGCATTCCAAGCTGTTCCGCCCGATTCGTCGTTAAGCATCCAAAAATATCGTCTTAC
The DNA here is from genome assembly GCF_000235605.1 of Desulfosporosinus orientis DSM 765. Lineage (GTDB taxonomy): Bacteria > Bacillota > Desulfitobacteriia > Desulfitobacteriales > Desulfitobacteriaceae > Desulfosporosinus > Desulfosporosinus orientis. Next base: position 510,515 of record NC_016584.1, on the reverse strand, counting down.
CAAATTTACAGCAAATGCAGGCTGTTCTTTTTCGATTTCTCGAAGTAAAAAGCCAAGACCTTCCACTGCCCTCCAAAAGATCAATCCATCTTTTACATAAATTCGAGTCATCAGCTGGCGATAGACATTTTTATGTTCTTTAGCCCAAATCTTAAGTTGATTCCAATCCCTGTTTTCTAAAACTTGTTCTACATCTCTTTTCGTAGGCATAGACACCCCTACTCTCTTTATATTTGTTTAATGATTCCTTTAAAATCAGCTTATTTTTATTTGTTCTTTATTAAGAATAATCTTATCACAAATTCAATGATCTGTGAACGCGTAAAACGATTAAAGGAGCCTGCCCTTCAACCACACATGGGAAAGAAGGCCAGGCTCCTTAAGCTGAAATGAAGAATATTTGGATGTTAGGGCAGCGCTATATAAGTACTCAGATCAATCCTTAATCTCTTTGTATTTTTCCCAATAGGCGATTTCTGTCAGCACTTCTCCACCGATACCCATGTTGCTGTACTCGTGTTCATCTAATGTAACGGTGAAAGCAGCCATAGGAATCCCTAAAGCTTGAGAAGCTGCTTGACTCATTCCATGAATTAGACTCCTCTTTTGATCCATGGTGAGAACAGGCCCATCAAAATTAATCATTGGCATTTACAAAGCACCTCCGCTAAATTCATGATTAAACTCTTATCTAAAATTCCCGTTTTGGGCTAAAAAAATGTAAACCTCTCATTATCCTTTAGTGGTTTATATTTCCTTTAATTGAATCAATTGAAAAGAGAGTGCTCCCGGGTCAGGGGATTCGTTTGTGCTGTGGTTTTGGGCTTGTTAGAGTAATGTTTTCGGACTTTTTTAGGTAGTATAAAAGGAACATTTCTCTTTACATAACTAATGCCAAAAGAAATGTCCCTTAATCCCTGCTTATATCAACTTTTTTGACCCGCAGACGGGGCAGTTTTGTAAAGCTAATGGTACTTCCAGACCACTGGCATCCATCAGTTCAGCATTGACCAATATTTCTGAAGTAACCCCATCAGCAACAATCTCCCCTTTTTTAATGACGATGGTCCTGTCGCACATCTCAAAAATCATATCTAAATCATGACTGGTAACGATCTTGGTATGCTCAAAACTCGCCAGCAGGTTCATAACTCTTCGTCTGGATTTTGGGTCCAGAGCTGCGGTAGGCTCATCCATCACCAGTATATCCGGCTGCATGGAAAGTACTGCGGCAATAGCAGCCGCTCGCTTCTCTCCCCCCGATAACTTAAAGGGCGCCCGGTCCTTCAAATGAGGTATGCCTACTAGCTCCAAAGCACTTAAAACACGTCTCTCTACTTCCTTTTCATCGAGCTTATAATTACGCGGTCCGAAGGCAACATCATCGTAAACAGTATTCATAAACAGCTGATCATCCGGGTCCTGAAAGACCATCCCTAAGCGCTGGCGAATCATAGGCAGGGTTTTTTTCGTGACCTGCACGTCCCCCACACAAACCTCGCCCTGGCTTGGAAAAAGAACCCCCATCAGCAGCATGAGCAATGTGGATTTTCCCGCCCCATTTGCCCCGATAATTCCTACCGACTCGCCATGGTGAATGCTAAAGGACATTCCTCTGACTGCATTATGACCATCCGGATAACTAAAATGCAGGTTCTTAACCTCTAGTTTATGATGACTCATCTATCTCACTCCTGTTATCAGTGATCCTAGCAGCATAGGAATATTATACATCCTGGCCAGCAGAAAAAAAGATACCCAGCTTATAAAATAAAGCCAATCCCAGCCTCGAATTCCTTTGACCTCTCCGGTATGATACTCCCCGTCAAACCCTCGCAAACACATAGCTTCGTAAATGCGCTGGGCTCTGTCAAAGGTGCGCAGAATCAGCTGTCCTGCCAGTGATCCCCAAGCACTTTTATGTACCCCTTTTTGTTCCGGAGCCCGCAGGGAATAGGCTCTTAAAGTGCGGGCCACTTCCTCCATAAGCACAGAAATATAGCGATAGGTCAAAAGCAGCTGAAGCACAAACAGGCGGGGTACTTTCAGCATTCTTAATGCCCCCGCCAGTCTATCCATGCCCGTAGTAGCAATCAGCAGCAGAGCAGCGGTTACGGTTAACCCACTTTTAAGCAAAATTGAAATGAAAGTGATCCAGCCTCTGGAAATTTCTCTGCCGCCTATGATTATGCTTTGCTGATCAAACAAGGGATTGAGTATTCCTATGCCGAGAATGAAAGGGGAAACAATTAAAATCCTCAACAAAATAGGTTTTACAGGTAGTTCTGCTAAGGTAAAAATCATGATAGGAAATAACAAGAGAGGCAGCAGCCCGCCGATTTCATAGCGGCCAAAGGAGACAACCACAGTTAAATAAATAACTGTGGTTAATAATTTCATCAAAGGATGAAGCTTGTGTATACCTGTTCCCTGCTGAGCCAGGTCGTCAAGCAGCCGCATATTATACAATGAATTCATGATGTTTGCCATAGTACAATCCATCCTAAACTTTAATAAGTTAATAGAAATTAAGAATGTGCCTTGTATTTTTTGCGCTTCATTAAGCTGATTCCCCCACCTATCAGAGCCGCCAAAACCAGCGTCAAACCTCCGCCTACTAAACCGGAAGTACTTGTTCCTCCGCTCACTGCCGGCCAGGTTTCTTCTTCAGTACCGGCACCTTGTTCAGCTTCATTGCCATTGGCTTTAAAAGCATAATCGGGCAAAAAGGCTGTTTTAGTCTGGAAATTGGACAATTGCTCATGAATACTGTCCGTCGCCTCCAGTTCCGCTGTCCCGGCAGTCTTAATCATGGCCCATTCCAAACCATCCGGATTCGCTGAAGCAAACCAGGATAAACCTGCTCCAATAACTACTGCAGCGGCAATCAGCCCTGCCATGACCTTCTTTATGGAGATATTGCCCATAGCTTCTCCCGCAGCAGCCCTTTCAATAATTTCCGGCCGGGAGTTCCAAATATATACGACAATGGCTGCTGTGACCAGACCTTCAACCACACCAATTGCCAAATGAATGGGCTGCATCAATAACACAAAGGTTCCAAAGGGCAGCTCGGTTTTGCCGGAAAAGAGAGTTTCCAAGACGACCCCGAAAGCACCCATCTGCAAGCCGACCACGGCTGTCAGGACGGAAGCTGAAACGATCCGTTTCGTTGTATACCCCTTTCTCATCCATCCTTTATAAATCAGAGGGTAAGCAATAAAGCATGAGAAAAAGCCCAAATTAAACACATTGCAGCCGTAGGCCAGCAAGCCTCCATCGGCAAAAAATAAGGCTTGTATGGCAAGTACCGATGCTATGGTCAGAAAACCCGCATAGGGGCCTAATAAAATAGCCAGAATAAGTCCTCCGCCAATATGACCGCTGGAACCAGTCCCCGGTATAGTAAAATTAATCATCTGGGATGCAAAAATAAACGCTCCCATAACCCCCATTAGAGGTATTTTCTTTTCATCCATTTCAGCTTGAACTTTTTTAATGGAATAAGCTGCAACCCCTGCAGTTGCTGCCCACATGGTGCCACCGACAACTGGGGAAATCAAGGCATCTGCCATATGCATTAAATATCCCTCCTTAATATCATCCTCCGAGCTTAACGATTTTCAAATTTTTTTAAACCTGATTTTATCCTCTCTCCTTTCCTTATGACATAAACAAAAAAACCACAAAGCTGACCCCAGCGGGCCAAACCTCCATGGTTTTTGCAGACACCTTCATGGTGCTCTTCAAGCGATATCATTTTTTACAATATTCTACATGGGCTTATAATATTCCTGCTTCCAAATTAAAAATATTTTGACGAAGAACCGGTACTCTTTTCCAGCTTGTTACCACAAAGCAGGGTGTTCCGTCACCCGTTGCCTGTAAATTATTTACGGGCTGAATTTTATCCTCACCTGTCACAAATCGTCTTTGCAATACTCCCTCTCTGACAAAAATTTAGGAAAACTACCTTTCACAAGAAGGAATCATTATATTTATGTAGAATAGAATAAACATAACATAAGTGCTAAATGTCATGACCATGGAGGTCTTGACTAGACGTTAAGTCTAGTTATTTCTTCCAGGGTCTTTTTCATTTATAAGGGGGTGTTTTATGGACAGTGACGAATGGATGACGTTCTAAACGTCTTCAATTGAATTCTATTTTTTCTGCCTGCATCTTACGTGCGAAAATATCAAACCCATTCCCTAAAACTTTTAGGGAAGATTTCAGACTTAAATAGATTGATCTGACCGTCAGCTATTCATAGGTCTGACTGAATTAAGGCCCTTCTCTTTAATTATAAAAGTTGACTCCTCTCACCTTGGAGTCAACCTTTTTTTATGTTATTTCAGCCCCTGGTCATCCCTATGGCGCGCTAAACTAAGTGCCCCTCCAGTCACAGGACTGCAGGGGCACTTGTTCCGGCACCATACCGTGTATAACCGCATGCGCAATTTCTAAACCGGTATAACAACCATCTGGTTTTTTATCCTTTCTACGCCGACAGGAACCCCATAAGCTTGAGAAACCCACCAAATCCGTTACTGTCTGTTTCTGAGCCTGAGTGGAAGACCGCTGCGATTTAACAAGGTGCTTGACTACAACTGGTCAGACGACGTTATTATCCGTCCTAAAAAGCATCACAGTAATTTAGAGGTAGAAAGGGATTAATACTGATGGGTATAAGAATATCTAGAAAAATTTACTAACTTTAGACATCAATAATACAAGGGCAGCTTACTCCTTTTGAATAAGCTGCTCTGTCGCTATTATGCTTTTACCATTGTCTACCAGGATAATTTGCCATATTATTAACAGTTCCTTGAGGATAAAGGACATTATAGTGGTCGATCACAGGGTTTGGGGCTGAACTGGTCGGTTGCGTAAAGACCATTTCGAGTTTAAATTCAGAGCCTGCCTCATAACCGATGATTTCTTGACCGTTGCTTGTTACATCATAAGCCGGAGTCCCTAACACTTTCTCAGCTTCATTAAGAGTTATACCTTTTAAACGGCTGTCATAAGAACGAATTTCAGTGATTTGATCCCCTTTGTTAACGCCAAAAACCAAACTATGGCTTGAATAAGTGTCATAGGCTTCATTGAGTGAAGATACCCAATCGGTCTTATCAGGTTTTCCCCAAACCTTTTTAATATCCTCAATGGTATTGGTTTTGGCTGCAAAGTCATCATTAAAAACCACTTTGCCTTGTTTGGCAGATATCATCATATTAGAGAGCATAGATTCTGTTGAATCAGGGTGTTGTTGGGTTACCGATGTCGTTTGAAGCGGACTACCTTTCAGGATAGTTTCCACCTCTTGATATCCCTTGGGGAAAGCATAATTATAACGAGCCGGTAAAGCAAAGACGTAAGTGTTATTTCTCCCGAGCTCACTTGGATTGATTGGTGCTGCACCGATGTGGAATACGTCTTGTTGAAGTGAGTTCCATTGATCTATGGTGAATATCATAATTGGAATATCTTGCGTCGGTGTATCAGATGTCCACTGTGGATTTCGAATCGATATCATAGGTCCGCTTTCCACATTAGCACCACCACTTAAGGATGTCCCCTGCCATTGGCTGCTTACAATCGAATAGCCTTTCCAATCTCCCGGCAAGGAAAAACTGAACCCATACTGAGTATTTTGATATACGATTGAGTTTGTATTGTCTGCTAAGGAAGTTGTTGGGGGAGGTGTAGCCGTAGTGGTTGCCTTTTGTTGCCCTGCTGAAGAGGTATTTTTCGATTGGTTGTTAATAGGGTTATTCAAACTGGAACATCCAACCGCCAAAGTTAAGGCTAAGGCTGCAACAGCCCATTTTAATGTCGTTCTTCGATAGTTAGCAATCATAATGATCCTCCTAGTATTAAATTTGCTGACAAAACCAAGTGTACCCGGAGCCCATCTTGATTCAGAAAGCAATTGCAACATACTGATAACAGTCTGTCCATATTTCTTATACTCTTCCGTCTTCAGAACAGCTAAAGCTGTCGCATCACAGGCTATTTCACAATCCTGCTTCATTTGGTGCAGTGCTAACCAAATGACTGGGTTAAACCAATAAATCACCTGTAATGCCAGCACTAAACCGTTTGTCAGTAGGTCGCGTCGTTTCATATGGCTAAGCTCATGTAAAATAATATAACTCAGTTCTTCAGACGGTAATCTATTAACTATCTCTGGAGAAATCATGATTTTGGGATGCCATAATCCTATAATTGCCGGTGATTTTATTGCAGCATCATAGACAATGGAAACATGATTACGAACCTTCAGTTTAGCTTTACATTCCTGTAGTATTTCTAAAATAAACTCCGATTCGCATACAGGTAGTTTTTTGGTTTTAAATAGAAGTATCCCATTGATTAAGAGAATATAGGTTAAAATTACAATGACTCCTATGATCCAGATTAAGGACGTAGTCTGCCAGTTAAGCCATTCATTTACCACCCCGGATGAAGACGGCTGAGTGTTTTCCTTCTCGGTCATTGTTTCTTGAGCCATATTTGCATTATTAGTATTCATCTGCATTACCGCAGTTGGTTTGTCCTGTTGCCAAGCACTCGGCATTGATATTTGTGGTAAATCAATTGCTTGCTGATATTGAGGGATAAGATTTAAAACATTAAACGAGATCGGTGGAGTAAATGGGATTATTAACCTTAATATGAGTATAAACCAGATATAGTAATGCCAATTAGCACTAAGCTTTTGTCGAAATAATTTTTTGATAATCAAGAGTCCTATAGCCAATATGTTTCCCATTAAGGATAAAGAAACAACGTAGTAGAAGAGTCTTGTCAAATCCACTTATCTATACTCTCCTTTCACTACTTCATTTTTTCATCAAGAAGATTTTTCAGTTCTTGAATCTCTTTTGACGATAAGTTTTCATTCTTAACGAAATTGGCAATTAAGAGATGGAGTGAACCACCATACACCTTTTTCAGAAAAGAATCCGTTTCTTCGCGCATACATTCTTCTTGTGAGACTAAGGGATAGTATTGATTCAGACTAACTCCTTTGTTTACCCCTAATGCCCCTTTTTTTACTAATCGTGCTATCAAAGTTTGAATTGTTTTAGGACTCCAGCTGGTTTCAAGTTTTAAATATTCAACAATTATCGAAGCAGTCAATGGTGACTTTTCCCAAAGCACTTTCATCACTTGCCATTCGGCATCTGAGATTCTAAAGCTTGAATTAGTCATAAAAGCTCCTCCCTACAAGTGTAATCTAACTAAAGATTACACTTGTAGGGAGGAACTGTCAACTTAATAATAATGGAATATTAAACTAACTCCTCTAGCTCCTTGAGCCTCTCAATGTATTCTTTCAAGCCACTCATTTTTGAATTAAGCATATATCCTATACCGAAACCGTTTTTATAAAAAATCCTCATTGCAAGAATATCTGTAAATTCATGTAGGTCGGATTGAATTGTTATAGACGATAATTCATCCTCTAACTCTCCAACTAAATCCTTTGTCCATCTTGAATATTGTTCAGTAGGTTGTCTATAGATTTATAACTTATTAAAATCACATATTTAATATTTATTACAGAGATAGTAATACGTTATCAAATATGTAAGCGTTTGAATTCCTACAACAAAAGTTACAATATTCGCAACCTTAATTTGACTGAGTAAAATTAGCACAAATATAACGACGAACTCGAAAACCAATGTAAGCATAAGCGTAAAGCGACCGCTCTTTTCTGATATTGCAATAAATCTTTCTTCTTTTTGCTCAATCTGATATTTTTTAGTAGCTGTGGATTTTTAGAAATACGATAAAATTGAATCAGCTTAGCAATAGAAACAGCCGTAATTCCCGAGGCAAACCCAGTAGTTGTACTACTGGGCTCACTCTGAAACATGTTTACAACGAACAATGCTATACCTGCTAAAAATTCCTTTTCGTCCGCGCCAGGACGGTGCGGCTTTTACACCATATATCGTAGAACGTTCAGGGGTTTACGCAGCGTCCTAACCACATTCATATTCATAAAGTTGCGGGAAAGGCGTGTTGTGCTAAACTGCTGCACGGTGGCTATTTTGAGCCCAAATAATAATTGAGGCATGATATCATTCTTTTGCTAACCCCAATTAACTTGGAAAGGATGATTGTCATGCCTCAAATTTCTCAAACTCTCTCGTCCATTTGAGACTGGAGGAAAGATTGAATTTCCATAGACTAACCGCTGCTCGGCAGACGGTTCAGTACAACAAGAGATTCATGATGCTCTATTTGTTGCCAACGTAAGGAATTCTTTTAAAGACACTGAATTGATCAATGGCTTTTCTGTGCTTAGGAATATCATAAATCTCTAATTAGTTACGATGGGCCGCGCTTGCATCCCGCTTTCAAATTCGGACTTGAGCATGGATAGAATGATCGTATCAAAGTACTTACCATGTATATAAAAAATTTCTCTAAGTCTTCCTTCCTCTATAAAACCACTTTTTAAATAGCATCGATGTGCCCTTGTGTTGTACGAATGGACCTTTATCTCGAGACGGTTTATATTAAGCCTATTAAAAACAAAGTCCTGCAACACCTTTAATGCTTCAGCGCCAATTCCTTTTCCCCTATTCTGACCTTCTCCGATCACAATACCTATTTCAGCATTCCTATTTTTCCAGTTGATATTGAATAAGTCGATTTGACCAATATATGCTTCTGTCTCTTTATCGGCAATGACAAAACAATAGCTATTCTGACGTGTGCCTTTTAGTATCGAATCCAGAAAGTCCTCAGTATTATTCAAAGTATGGGGTGCGAGGAAAATGTCTGATAGGTTATCGACTACTTCAGGGTCGTTAACCCATTTCCTAATGTGTTCTAAGTCTTCTCGCTTGTATTCACGCAGCATAATTCTTTCTCCAAATAATCTCGGCATATAATTTCCTCCCCTAATTTCAGCCCCAAAAGCGGCCTGTCGTATAACGACCCGAGGGTTTGCGACGTAAGGTTACTACATTCAATTCTCTCCGATGTTGCAAACCCTTTGTTGTATGACGTGTCGGCTCCAAAGCAAATCCTAAACAAATGATCTTAAATCAAGTAGACTTGTTATTTTGACCTTTTCACCAAAATATTGATTATGACCCTCTCTATCAATTAATACTGCAATTGCTCCTGCCTCATTAGCCCCTATTATATCCTTTGGTTCATTTCCCACAAAAACCATTTCGAACGGATTAACCTCCAACTTGTTTGCCAATTCTATGAATCCTCTGGCGTCAGGCTTTCTATAACCTACTTCTACGGAGGTTAATAGTACATCTACGAATTGGGTAAAGGAGTAAATATCTCGAGAAGCAAAATCTTTGCTCATACCATAAGGTACATCTGTAAAAACTCCTATTTTAACGCCTTTTCCTTTTAGATACTTTAAGATAGGTACAGCGTCTTCATGCACAAAGGATTCTCTTTGGAAATATGAAAAGAAGGCTTCTTGAGCGACTTCACAATAATGCAACTTGGGTAATCCCCAATCTAGTAATATTTCCCCCAAAATTACATCAGCCGATACTTCTTCGATCCTAGGGTTTAATCTGGTGTTATATTTTGATAGCAAAAAATCGGCTCTAGATATCATATCCTCAGTTACTTTGCATTCACAGACCTCCGCTACTCCGAGTAAAGCTTGCCTATATAGAGGTTTCCAACTTAAAGGTATGCCTTTGTAACCAATTAACGTTTCTCCCAAGTCAAATCCAACAGCTCTCATCTTGAACTCCTTTCGCATTGGACATGTCATATAACGTCTCCGGGATTACCGTAGCGTCCCAATCACATGCATCTTTGCGAAGTTACGGTAATCCCATGTAAAATGAAGTTGGTCGTCCCAATACTCAGAAGTCGCCATGCAAGGCGACTCCTCAAATCCCAGATAACCATGCAAAATGATTAGGGATATTACGTCTGAAATCTATAAACATCACATTATGTTCATAATCTGAATCATAGCAATTTTATACAATCGTATTAGTTCTATATTATCATACAATAATTGCATAAAATTTTAGAAAGAGGTGTTCCTGTGAGTAATAATAGCGTTTTTGAAAGCTTTAATAACGGCCAATTATGCTTACCAACATCAAAAAAATCTTTTATGGAAATTGAATGGTCAAGACATCCCGTTTTTGATGGGGTAGAATTAAAACATATTCTTACCGCAAAAGATACTAATGGGCAATTTAGCTATCATCTTGTACGTATTGCTCCAAACTGCAGTATAAAAAATCACATCCATGAAACTCAATTAGAAACACATGAAGTAATCGCTGGTACAGGCACCTGTGTCAATGATGGTGTGCATCTGGAGTATATACCGGGAACTATTTCAATTTATCCGGCAAAAATTCCTCACGAAGTCAATGCTAATGAAGATGGACTGTTTCTATTTGCAAAGTTTTTTCCGGCGCTTTGCTAAGGCATTTTGTTTTATAATTCTGAAACCGATAATATGTATTCAGTTGGTGTAATACCTAAAAATTTTTTAAACCATTTATTAAAATGACTTTGATCATAGAATCCTGTGTTTAAAGCCACTTCTGCTATATTTTTATTTTGAAGTAATAAATATTGTGCTTTTCTGATACGATTTTGTATCTGAAAATGATGTGGTGTTAATCCTACACTTTTTTTGAATTCTCGAATAAAATGATATTTACTAATAAAAACGCTCTGTGACAACTGTTCAATACTCACAATATTTTCCGGGGCTTGTTCCAAATAATTCCTTGCTGCACTAATCTCTTCTGATAGATTCTCTTCCGGATTCACAACACCTAAAAACAACATATCAATCGCGCTCGAAATAATTGCAAGCTGCTCATAGGTAATAAGCCCATTTGCATGAAGCGGGCCAGCTATTTTTTGTAGTATTGTCAAAGCACTTTTAACATCATATTCTTTTACAAAATCGGTACCAATGCAAACAGTAATCATTGTGTACATTCCAAATATCGATTCAATCCTATGCGTTGCATACGGCGAAATAATAAAAAAATCATTTTTAGATATAATCTTTAATTGATTAGCGTTCTTTAATTGAATTTTCCCATTTATAACTAAGCCAATAATATAATGTGAGACATGATTGTGTTCGGGATATGCAATTTTTGTATCCTTACAATAAACTAATTCTACCTGACATGATTTAGAACAAAAATATTTTATCTTTTTCATAGTCAAACCAATTTCCTTAATCTGCAAATTATATAAACTTCAAATCAAAAAATCCTTCAAACCTACTTGCACAAATCCGCGCCAGGACGGTACGGCCCTTGGGACCTATTTTTTTTAACGTCCCGTGAATTCCCGAAGTCTGGTTATTACCTGCATATCCTCTCAGATTTTGGGAATTCACTGTTATACGCCGTACCGGCAAAATATTTCCCAAGTCATCCTTTTTATTTTCTCCCATACAGCAATCAAATGCTTAATAATTGAGCAATGTTTCCTCCAAGGATTTGTTCCCTCACATGATTATCATTAGTTACTCTTTCAATTGATTTTCTAACTAAAAATGGATCGCCATAAGGAGCGTCTGAACTAAAAAGCGTACGTTCTGGTAATTCTTTTATCGCAAGTGAAACTGGTATAATCGAGAACATTGCGGACAAATCCAAATAGAGATTTTTATTTTCTTTAGCTATTTCAATAGTCTCTAAATAGTTAATACCACCCAAATGGCCTAATATAACTGGTACATTGATAAATTGTTTTGCAAGATCCACAATAGCTTTGATATCATCCAAGGTTAATGGTGCAAAGGTGTGTATCCATAAAGGAAGATTCCCAAATTCCGAAGTTGCTGCAAAAATTGATTTTAACTTTGATGCTTGCCCTGGTATTAGTGTTATTTCTCCGAGGCCAATAAAATTATAAGCAACAACTCTTTCTTTGATCCACATTGAAGTTTCCTCTTGAGACAATCCTATTGGAACCGTACCAAATCCAATAAACTTTCCAGGATTTTCTTCTATTACTCGTACTTGTTCGTTAACTGATTTGATTCTTGCATCTAAGGCATTTCTTTTTCCTGAAATAATCTTATTAAGAATTCTCATCTCTTTTTTGAAAGCTTCTACATCATTGGTCATTTCCGGATGAACAGTTGTAGCAAATAATATAGTTCTGTCTATTCCTGCTTCATCCATTTGAGTTAATTGATTTTTAGTTGGTAAAATCACATGTTGGTGGCTGTCAACAATCATAACCTTATTCCGTCCTTTCAAACAATAGTAAGTTTGGTCTTTCGAAATCAGCTATGCGTTCCTGTAACTGCAATCGTAATTTTTGCAATATTTCAATCTGAGTATCTATTTCTGTCAATTTCGCTCGGTAAACCTCAATCGCTTTTTCACATAATGGTTGTTGATTAGATATAGAAACTGGACAATCAATAACTTGAGCAATATCATTTGTGCTTAGCCCAAGCATAAAGTAAAGCTGGATAATTTTCACTCGTTGTTCCGCAGATTCGTCAAAATCACGATAACCATTTTCTAACCGTTTGGAATGCAGAAGTTTTTTTGACTCATAATAGCGCAACGAGCGAACACTCACCCCAGTCTTACAGGATAACTCGCTAATTAGCAATTTCTAAGTACCTCCCTTCTTTCGACGAAATTATTATAATGTATGACATCAATGTCAATGTCAAGATTCCAGATAGCTAACTATAAACGCTTCTCAGCCAAACGATTATACTTAATAAACAAAAATATAAAGACCCAGGTATAGCATATAACGTTTAAGAATTTGCGCCGCGCCATACCTCTTTCATATTGGCCAAGTGGCGCTAAAGGAAGACACAATTAATAAACAAAAGCATGGATGATACCACTGCCAATATAAACAAAATATTTCTCACCTCATATTCCTAATGTTTACAAATCGCCAACACACTGTGCCACTAACTTTCTTTCCTGAAAACTTACAATAGTTCAAACACATATCGTTTATAAAATAATCCTGTCAGTTCCACCCTAACCAAATTAATGGAAACTACTGACTTATGGGCAGAGAGCTTAAATAGGGCCAACTCATCCCAGCACTTCCCAATATCCTGAACATTTCCACCACCGTATTGGACCCCAAATTATCAACTGAAAAATACTATTTGACCCAACATGGCGTATAACGTCCTGTGAATTCCCGAAGCCTGGTTATTACTTGCATATTCTCTCAGATTTTTGGAACACGCTGGTTTATACGAAGCCGAACGCCCCCATATTCAGAGGACGCCAGGACGGCGTCCCCTCAATAACTGTTGTCTTTATGTAATCTATCTGTGTCTGAAATTTTTCGTATTACCTTACATGGATTACCCACGGCAATCGAGTTAGATGGAATATCCTTTGTTACTACGCTTCCAGAACCTATTACTACATTATCACCAATAGTAATTCTCGGATTAACGATTGCTCCTCCGCCGATCCAAACATTATTGCCTATAACTATCGGTAAAGCATATTCAAGACCTTCGTTACGCACCTCAAAATTAATAGGATGACCTGCTGTAAAAAGGTTAACATTTGGTCCGAACATAACATTATCGCCAATTAAAACCTTGGCACAATCTAAGATAGTACAATTATAGTTCGAGTAAAAATTCTCCCCTATATAAATGTTATAGCCATAGTCACATCGGAACGGCGGCTCTATAAAAAACTTATCCCTTGTCTTACCAAACAAACTCCTGATAATATTATCTCGTTTTTCGATCTCATCTGGATGTAAGGAGTTAAATTGGTATAGAGCTATCTTTGCATTTTGGCGTTCCCTGAAAAGCTCTTCATCATACGCCTTATATAGATCACCCTTTATCATTTTTTCTTTCTCATTCATAGCTATTTCCCTTCCAGTATATGATTCGATATAATCAATCTTACTATTAGAAAATAGCTATGATATTATTCCATTAACCGCGCCAGGACGGCGCGCCATTGCGTTTGGTTTCGTATAACCTCCCGAGGGTTTGCGACGTCGGGTTACTACATTCATATTCTCTCCGATGTCGCTAAACCCTCTGTTCGTATTATAGGTTCATAACCAGTTCAATCTGGGTATGGATCTTTTTTCTTTTGTATTCCTTTATACTTAAGAAAACTGGGTTAGAACGGTACACTCTGTTGGGACCTAGATCCCGTCGCATAAACTGTTCAGGCCCTCTTTGACACCTTTACCTTGATTGAGCTGGTTGGGCTTCGAGCCCGTATCACAACGCGAACCTAAGGATTGATGTTTAAAGATGGACCCAGATAAAGAGGAGGTTTTTCATGTTTGATGTTCCAGTCTTGAGTATTGATGTTTCCAAGTCCAAAAGTGTGGCTGCTGTCTTTAAACGTTATCAAGTTTTAGATTCCAAACCCTTTTCGTTCTCTCATTCACCCAACGATTTATCTCTATTAGTCGATCGACTCAGCAAGTTAGAATTGGAGATGGGTCAACGTCCTCATGTGGTTATGGAGGCTACTGGCAACTACTCCAAGCCTATTGCCGCTTTCTTTCAAGATGCTGGGTTCAAGGTGGTCGTTTTAAATCCTCTTCAGACTCACGCTGAGAAAAAGAAATCCGTTCGTAAAGTTAAGACTGACCCGATTGATGCGAATCGTATTGCTCAGGTTTACTACCTGAATCAATTTACCGAGGCCAAACCTCATATGGATTACATCTCGGAGTTGCAGAATCTTTGCCGCCAGTATGATGGGTTCAACACTCTATATATTGAGACTCAACTCCGGTTTCGTTCCGTTTTAGACCTTCTGTTTCCTAAGTTTGAGTCAGTATTTGCTCATTTATGTAGTCCTACTGCTTTGAGAGTCCTTTCTTCTTTTCCTTCTCCCAATGCTATTCTATCGGCTAGTAGGGACCAGATTATTAATTGTCTTAAGCCAGCAAAGATGGCGAAGAGCTGGTACGAGTTGAAAACGGATGCACTGATATCGGCTGCCAAGGAAAGTCTGCCTTTTAACCGCGCCCAACAGTCAAACTTACGGGTTTTAAGGATGTACATGGATCTCCTCAGATCCCAACAAAGTATTCTGACAGATATACGGGCTCAAATGGTCTACTGGGCAAACTTTTCCCTTGATTACCCTCTCCTTTGTTCAATTCCTGGCGTAGGAGAGGCTACAGCCACCACCATTCTCGCTGAGATTGGTGATATTAAGAGATTCCCGAGTTCTAAACAGTTGGTCGCTTTTGCAGGCATTGACCCCTCTGTCTTCGAATCGGGAAAGTTCAAATCGAGTCATAACAAGATTTCCAAGAGAGGGTCACCTTATCTTAGAAAGGCAATCTATCAAGCCACTGTAGCTGGAATTAGTAATAGAGCCAGTGGCCCTCTAAATATGATCCTTAGAAGTTTTTACCTTCGAAAAATAAACGAAGGCAAGCCTTCTAAAGTCGCAATCATTGCTACTTCTAACAAATTACTTAGGATAATTTTCGGTATTTTAGCTTCTCAGCAGCCATTTTCTGATCCAAAATAACTATTCTATGTGAACTTATGGATACCTTTTATCTACAGACCGTTTTTGTGCTTACTATTTGGTAGGTTAGCTTTGCTATACGCTTCTTTCTGGATAAACTTTTTAAAGAAACTTTTTCTTGACAACAATTAGCTGGTTTATGTGTTGTGCCCACTCTATATTTCTAGCCCGATCTTCTTTTTGAAGGTGTTTATGTGTCCTAGATGATGATTACCGTGCCAAGCGTAAAGACTTATAGCCTTTTTGATACTGACGTTTCCGATATCAGGGTGACGAAATTCAGAGTCTAGTTGCGTACTGGACAATGATCTTATTAATCGAACCCATCTTTTGTGTAACGATTCGATAAGTCTTAGAGAAACATCGACCGGCATATTTACAGCATCTTCTAGTTCAGCCCATTGGACCTCGTCGTATGGTTTGATTGTGGGACGATCTTCCGTAAGCGCCAATCTGAACCTAACGTACCCGTTCATATGGCTGTCAGCAATATGATGAACTACTTGTCTAATTGTCCATCCCTCTGGTCTATACGAACAGTTCAATTGTTCTTCAGATAAACCTCCAATGGACCTTGAAAGTAAATCTGGCAGTACCTCTATTTGTGAAACTAAGCCTGGAATTTGCTCGTCAATGACCTCTTTAGAAAAATTATATTGACCAATGGGATATTTCAAATCGTCCATTTACGTGACCTCCTCTTCAAGCTATTATTCTTATCCGGTAATTCTGACCCGAAATGGGCATTACACATAACTATGGGATTACCAAAATTATCTTTACTGATTCATGCTGAAAGGGTATCGTCCAATGTCTTTCTTTTTGATTCCAAGACCGTCCAAGGATACTTCTAATCTTTTTCACCCGGTCTTCAGTATAATCGAATCTGATAATTAACCTGTCATCACTTTGCATAGATACAAAAATCGACACCGTATACCCTCTTCCATGATTTTACTATTCTCTATATTTTTTATACAAAACCCTTTATTAAAAAGCGACCAACTATAACAAATTGGTCGCTTTTGCTTAATTCGGTACGACTATTTTAGGGCCTTCATTCGTTCTTCAACCTCATTAACCAGCACTTCAATCTGATGAGGGAGAGGACTGCGGGGAATTCCCACAAGCTGAATGCTTCCCCGCTGAATAGGAAGCAGTAATTTTTCAGCTTTGCTGGCAGAAATAGCCGCAGCCATTGCGGGGGTTATTTCCCCCAACAATTCATAAACCATCATAATGGCAAAGGACCCAACAATCATGTCAACCTGATTAGCATTGAAACAAATCGCTGATTCTCCGGAGGCTCCTTCTGTAGCTCCAGCACGCACCATCGCACCGGTAGCAAGGGCATTTGTTCCCAACGCCAGGACGTACATTTCAGGGAACCGTTTGCGCAGCTGCTCAACGATATGTTTGCCAATCCCTCCGCCTTGCCCGTCAATAACTGCTATCCTCATCCTATCTTCATTTCTCATAATCTATCAAGCTCATTTCCGAACACCTCTTATAGAACGTTTCATTATTTTCACGCGCTTTCCAACCTGCTGTTATTTTATTTTCCTCCCCCGACCAAAAACATGGGGGTGGAATGATACAAAATCTTGTCATCCTTTTTGATTAGCACAAAAAAGACCATGAAGCTGACCCTAACGGGTCGAACCTCCATGGTCCTTGCAATACCTTCTTGGCGTTGCTTGTGTCATTTTTTCTTTGACTAATTTACCTTTATTTTTCCATAAACATACTTCTACGTACTGGCGTAAATTCCTGCCAATAAATATTTTTTAAAAAATGTTTATTTTTTAAAAAGTTGGCCCCCGGATTTATTCCAGTTTCCCAGTGAGAATTCTCCCGAAGAAAAGTCCCCCGCGGCTATGCTCCCTCTCTTTGTCAAAAGGATTCCCGAGGTAAGGGCCGTAAAGGGAGCAACGGCCACAAGTCCGAAACTTCCCACAATCGTGTGCATAATCTCCATGGAGACATACTTCAAATTAAAGATGTCTACAACCGGCGTTCCCTGAGCCATGAAATACATGAGCAGGGAAATATAGCCCCCGGTGTAGGCGAATAATAAGGTAGTTGTCATGGTTCCCACTACCGTCCTGCCTACATTCAGACCTGAGAGTATGGCCTGAGCCGTGGTGATATCGGGCTTATTTTCTACAACTTCATGGACAGCCGCAGCAATGTCCATGGCCAGGTCCATTACCGCACCCGCCGAAGCAATAAAAACCACGGCAATTAAGATCTCGGTCAAATCTAAATGGGCGTACCCCGCATAAAGCAGGCTTTCCGAATAAGGCAGGACTGCACCATGAATTTTAAAGCTATGGCCAAAAATCATGGCCAAAACTGCGGTAAGCAACGTTCCTGAAAGAGACCCCAGTACAGCCGCCATGGATTGGCGGTTAAGCCCCCCTACCAGGAAAACAATGATGGAAGTGGCTGTTACTACAAAATACAAGGAAATAATAATCGGATTCCACCCTTTGAGCAGGAAAGGCACCAGCAATTTCCAAATCATTAAGACCGTCAGTAAAAAGGATAGCAGAGCCTTTGCCCCCGTCCAGCGGGCAAAGAGAATTAAGAAGACGGCAAAAATGCCGATAAGAATGCTCTCTAAATTTATCCTGTAATGATCAATCATTATGATATTGCGAATAGTTTTGTCTGTGTAGTCAATGACTACCAGAGCTTTATCTCCTATCGCGAAGGATTTATCCACTTCCAGTCTGCCCATGAAGCGGTTGTGAGCAGGAGCTTGCTGCCCTTTAAAGGGACCGTCCAGAATTTCGACAAGACAAACTTGTTCCCCTTCGAAAGCAAAGCTGGCGGTCTTCAACAGGTTATCATTATTGACCTCTAATACTTTAGCCACGGCCCGCATGCTTTCAGGATAGGTATTCACTTGAAACCCCGTTGGCATGAGAGCCAAAATTGCGATAAAGATTATGACATTCAGGTTAAAAATAAGTTCTCTTAATGGGATTCTTTTTAACCCGTCAGCTTTCTTCTTCAAAGTGTCAAGAAGTATGTTCTGCAAAATATCCCCTCCCAGTGGTCAGAAAGATTAAGTCCTGAGCGGTTCTGTCCCGCTCAGGACTGATAACATGATGGAAAGAAACTAAATTCAGGCGTTTTTTACTCCTTTTACTTTGCCTGTGAGCTTTGGGTTATAGAAGCAAGCTTATAGTAAACCTTCGTATTATCATAGTACCCGTCAAACAGCTCAGAACCGGTACCTACGGCATAAATGGGTACAGGTACGCCTGTATGGGAATAGGTGGTAAAGCTCAGTCCGGCTCGGTTATTCATGATATGAGAGAGAGTCACCGACAAGGGGTTATAGGTCCCGTAAAGAACACTTTCCTGGTCGTTTGCAGGCTTTGTATCCGCTGACATGAACTTGGCAAAGGCATTATTCAGCAAGGAGGCTTCGTATGGAGTCAATGTTGCAAGGTCCAGTCCATAGGCTTCTTTAATATTAGCGCTTAAATCCTCCAGCTTGGGATTGGCAGGATTGGTTCCTTTGTACAGTTTACTGATTTTGTCAAATTCCTGATAAGACATGGTTACCGGCTGCAGCTTCTCGAAATGGGTGCTGTAACCTGTCAGAGAATAACCAATAGTCATGCCTCCGCACTCATGGTCAGCTGTGACCAGAATCAAGGTATCTTTAGGGTGTGCATTATAGAAATCTAAAGCCACTTTAACAGAATCATCAAAGGCAACGGTATCATAGATGGAAGCCGCGGCATCATTGGCATGGTTTGCCCAGTCAATTTTTCCGCCTTCCACCATCATAAAGAAGCCTTTGTTGTTGTTTAAGACATCAATTCCCTTTTTGACATAATCGGCCAGAGCCAGTTCGCCTGGTTCCCGGTCGATTTCATAGTCTAAGGCTGTTTCATAATCGTCGGGATCAATGGCAACCACTTTGCCTGAACGGTTATTTAAGGCCTGGATTTCTTCTTTGGTATTGGCTATGGTATAGCCTGCTTCCTCAACAATATCATAGATAGGCTGGTCGGTTCCCTCCGGCCCGGTCTTTTGATCAAAATCACCGCCGCCAAAATAATCAAAACCGCTGGCTGCCAGTTGTTTGCCTATTTCGTAGGCATCATTTCTGTTGGCCACCTTGGCATAGTAGGCCGCCGGCGTAGCGTGGGTAATAGGAACGCTGGTTATAATTCCGATTTTATAGCCTTTTGCCTTTAAATCTTCCGTAATTGGCTTGTACTCATGAGTCTTCGTCTCGTCCATGTTGATTACGCCGGAGAGAGTTTTATGGCCTGATGCAAGGGAAGTAGCTGTTGAAGCAGAATCAGGAATAAATGAAGACGAATCTTGCGTCATAAGTGATCCGTGAACGGGGAACTTAGTGAAGCTCAGTTGCTCGGGAGTGAGCTTTCCGGGCATGGATTTTTCACCGAGATACATTTCAGCGCTGCTGATTTGGGCATAGCTCATACCGTCTCCGATAAACATAAACACATATTTTGGGGTTTTTCCTTTATAAATCTCCTCGTTCGCTGACTTTGCTATCCCCAGATTTGGCTGGGCGGCCACCAGGGATATAAGTATTGTACCAATTACACAAATAGACGCGATTCCCTTGAAGTGGTTCTTTTTGAACATACCTGTGCACCTCCAAAAATTTTTCCTGTTTATTGTATAACAGGAGTATTAAGCACCAATTACGTCTTTGTAAGGTTACTGTTAAATTTTTCAATTAATGGTAAAGACCAAAACAAAAATGCGCCGGTACGAGGCCCTCTATTCCTCTCACCAGCGCATTAATCAAAATTTACACTCTTTCCTCCCAGTTTTTCAGCCACTGACCATCCCTCCAGAAATCCTGCTTTTGCTCTCGCCTCGATTTTTTCACCGGTGCATGAGTATATACCCTCTTCACTTCCTGGACTGCCGCCTTAGCCATCGCTTTTCTGTCGCAAGTGTCGCTCCAGTAGTATACTTTTTCTTTCATTGCCGACCGTCCCTTCTTTCAAAGATTCAATCTGGTTCTCAATTATATACCAGTTGTTCCTAACCTCGTTTTTGCTGGAATTCTCTAGATAAACATGATCTTTCTTGTGTTGATCGCCTTATGTTTTCTTTTATTCTACACTATAGGCACCCAGATGTAAGTGATAATTATTATCAATATTATTCTAAATTCTAATCTTGGTATAATACTCGCTCACTGTCGCTTAATAAAAAAAAGTACTCTTCTCAGTGATCCTGAAAAAAGTACGTTCTGCCACAGAATCTAATGCTATAAAATTGAGCTGATATTTTTGCGACTGCCTCTAGCCTTTTCTCCCAATTAAGCGATAACAATTAAGCACATCTTCAAAAAAGATATCCTTAAAACCTGCTTCCGAGAAAATCGCTTTGATTTCTTCTTCTTCCGGCAGCAGACAATTCCGAACTGCACCTCCCAGTGAGATATGGAGGTTATTAATATAGTCCCTGCTGTGGGGGTGCATATATTAGAATACTTAACTGATGCCCAAAGAAACTGTCTGTGCACTTGTTAACCTTTCAGGCGCAGGCGACTGCCCTAGCTGCACTTTATATATGCACAAAAAAACCATAGAAATCATTGGCGCCAACTTGCCGCCTTATGACCTCCATGGTCTTTCCATTACTTACTTACATAGTAAGCTTTATCATGAATTATTTAAATGCCTAAATTTAGGATAATACTTTATTCTACATGAATCCTTCAACACCTCTTTTTATGAAAAAAACTGATGATAAATCCCTAAAAACCCTTGATAGCTGATTCTGTCCTTAGAAGGAATTATCTGATTGATGTAGAATAATAATAATCGATTGATAAATGTTTATATGTGCAAAAGGCCATGGAGGTCTGAGCTTGACACTAAGTCAGGTCAGATTTCTTATGGCCATTATTATTTTTGTGAAAGGATGATTGTAATGTGTGAGTCTAATGTCTATCTTAAAGAGGGCGAAAATGAAACCTTAATCATGGAATCCGTGGATAGCATCGAACCCTGTGAGAACGGCTTGAAGCTCATGGATATACTGGGCCGTCAATTGTTTGTTCCTGCTCGAATCAAGGATATGACGTTACTTAATCACCGAATTGTTGTAGAAAAATTAAGTTGAAAGTTCTAGCGACCTTTCCCAACGAGATAATTCTTCAAGTTCGTCATCAATGTCCATAAGCTTTACAAGCCATAATGACCGCTGTTCTCTTTCCGAAATTAATTTTCCCAAAAGTTCTCCTCGAGTATCTTCTAAAATTTTCCTTCGTTCTTCCCTCTCATTCATTTTAGTCCCTTTTTTCATTATCTCTGCCTCCTTATTTAAAAACGAACTTTAATACGGACTAAAAAAGACCATGGAACAGACGGCTTTAATTTAAGCCAGACCTCCATGGTCTCAATTTTTTAAGATTTTGTTATTAGTATACTTCTACATAATTGATTAAATACCTTCTTTTTAGAATTTTTTTAATTCAATAATTAAAACTACTTATCGAATTAGAGCTTGAGGTTGACAAAGTATTTCTGCCTCCTCGCCCACATAATCATATTAGGGTGGGGGTGAGCAAGTGCTGTCTAATCCTGGGGAATTATTTTTACTAACCTTTATTATTCATATCATTGACACATTTGCTTACTCAGTACGCCTTAGTTTCATCAAAAGCAGACAATTTGCCTTATCGACGACTCTCTTTAACTTATTTTATTTGATCTCTCTTATAGCTCATACTCTCCAGGCTCCTTTAATCGGAGGCCTTATGGATCATTCCCTCAGTCAAAGTCTTGATCCCCTGCCCGTCATCCGTCAAGTCCTTTTAGTAGCCACCCTGGGTACTCTCTGCGGCATTTTTTTGACGCCGACTTTTTTAAAAATCTTCTCTAATGCTGTAAAGGAGCTTGAAGTGAAGGCTTCAGTCCCCTCTATCGTTATCGATGCTTTAAGATGGCACAGCATCCGCAGTTTTATGGGCATTATCACCCTACCCACTAAAGCCATGGTTCACCATTTACCTTATCGTAAAATTCCCCTTAACTTGCTGCTTCTCAACGTATTGGTCACAGGGATCTACACCATTGGGGTGATGTCAGCTTATTACGCCACCTTGCTTGTCGATCCCCAGCACCGTCTGGCTGCGTCCGCTTCGGCAGGGGTGCTCAACACAGCTGCCAATATTATCTTTATGCTGTTTATTGATCCCAAATCATCCATTATTACTGATCAAGCTTTAAGAGGAAGCCGGCCCCATGCCGATGTTAAAGCCCTGGTGGTTATCTTAATGAGTTCTAAACTTATAGGAACCCTCATGGGACAGGTACTTCTCATCCCCATTGCCAAAGGGATTGCCCGGCTCTATATGTAAATCCGGTTTCTGTATTTAAACACTCCCGCTTATTCCAGCAAACCGAATTTGACCTTTAGCCTATTTAATTTTTTCAACCAGGGCCCTGCCAACACCAAAACAAAGACCAGTGTCGACAGAGCATGGGTCAAGTCAAACCAAAAGCTTGAGATATAGGCTGCGGTAATCGCCTGCCAGGTAATGGGGTTAATAAAGCCAATAATATACCAAAGGTTCATGATCCAGCCAAAGACAAAACCTGACAATAATCCGTAAGCGGCCAGACTATATTTCCCCTTAAGAAGGCCGCTGTTTCTTAATAAGCCGGCCCCAAAACCAATCATGCCCCAGCAGAACATCTGCCAGGGGGTCCAGGGACCTTGGCCAAAAAATAAATTCGAGGTTGCAGCGGCCACAGCACCGGTCAAAAAACCAGCCTCCGGCCCGAAGGCCACACCGGCAATAATAATGATAGCTGTAATGGGTTTAAAATTGGGAATAGGCGCAAAGGCCACCCGCCCTAATGCCGCCAGACCGGCCATAACCGCAATCGCCACTAATTCCCGGGCTTGGGGATTTCGCTTTTCAAACCTGAGAAAAAAAGGCACCATGGCCGCCATAATCACAACTACACTGAGCAATGCATAGTTCCTGTCTCCTTTTAAAGCCGACAGTACAAGCAGGGAAGGAATCAAGATCAAGGTCCCCAGGGTGGCTGCTTTTTTATAACGGTTTAGACACAGGCCTTGCATAATTCGATCACATCCTCACAAGTCACTGCCGAAGGGAATATTTCCCTGGCCATTCGGTTGGCAGCCGTTGTATAAAAATTATTGCCGGCAAAGAATTCCTTGGCATATCCTTCCGATACAATATCCCCATCAAACATCATGGCACATCGGTCAGTGTACTCAGCGGCAAACTCAATATCGTGAGTTACTAATACTATGGCTACGTCCTTGCGGCAAAGCTCTTTTAGGATTTCCCCCAATTCTTCTTTAGACTCCGGGTCCAGCCCTTTGGTTGGTTCATCTAATAAAACGATTTGAGGGTTCAGGAGCAGAAGTTTGGCCAGGGCCACTTTTTGCTGTTCACCGCCGCTAAGATCATAAGGATGCCGTTCATGCAAAGCAGTGATTCTCAGTTCCTGGCTGATTTCATCAATTTTTGCCTTAAAGGTAGGTTTATCCAAATTTAAGGCTGCCGCTGCCTCCTGCAGATCCTCCAAAACCGTATCACAGACAAATAAGGCTTTTGGGTTTTGGGGCAAGAAGGCTAAATTATTTTGATAAAGCTCCTTGCTATTGAACGTTTCAATTTTTTTGCCTTTGATAAAAACCTTGCCTCGGTTTGGTTTCAGTAATCCGGAAATCACGCCCAGCATGGTGGTTTTGCCCGTCCCGTTTCCCCCTAAGACACTGAGTATTTCCCCGGCATAGGCTTTCAGAGAAAAGCCCCGCAAAATCTCCTGCCCCTCCCGGGAATATTTAAACCAAATTTCATCCGCTTTGATCACGGGCCTTAGACCCGGAAGGTCCTGCTTCTTCAGCGCAAAGACAGCTTTCCCCTGGGGAATCATATGGTCTGCCAGCCACTTCCTGCCGTCACGCACACTTAGAGGACAAGTATCCCCCATTTTTATCTCCCTGAAAATTCGGATTGCCGAGGGCAGCCCCTTAAAAATCGCAGATGGGGTATCCCCCTCAGCTAAAAGCTTAGCCGCCTGTTCAGGAGTATCAAAATAGAGAATTTTCCCCTGGTCCATAACCGCGACTTTATCAGCCATGAGGAATACCTCTTCCAGCCGGTGCTCTGTGAGAATAACGGTAACCTCCAGTTCCCGGTTGATTTTGGCAATGGTAGCCAGGAAATCCTGGGCAGCGATGGGATCTAACTGCGCCGTAGGTTCGTCCAGTATTAAAATTTTAGGCTGCATAACCATGACCGCTGCCAGGTTGAGAAGCTGTTTCTGGCCGCCGGACAATTCGTCCACCGGTTTTCTGAACCAGCCGTCAATGCCAAAAAAGCTGGCCATCTCCGCAACCTTGCGCCGGATTTCCGGGGTGCTGAGCCCCAAATTCTCCAGCCCAAAGGCCAATTCATGCCAAACTGTATCCGTGACCAGCTGCGTCTCGGGATTTTGCATGACAAAACCGATTTCCGCTGCTGAGATCTTCTGGTCCAAGGCTTCAATGTCCATGCCCTGGTAATAGACCACACCCTCCCGCCGCCCATGAGGCTGAATTTCCCGCTTGATATGCCGCAAAAGAGTACTCTTTCCGCAGCCGGATACACCGCAGACTAAGACAAATTCTCCTTGCTTAATGGTTAAGTTCACATTGTACAGGGCTTTTTCCTGACTCTTCGGATAAGCAAAACTCAAGTCCTTTATTTGTAAGAACGCCATTTCCAGCTCTCCCTTACTTCTAGGATAATGGGCAATAACCCCAAAACTGCAAAAACAAGGTATAGGGTAGCCGCCTGGGGGGATAAGTTTAAAGGCTTTATCGAAGGATAAAATTGCATGGTTCCATAGCCTAAAATATACCCCGCCAGACATAGGACAGCCAACAGGCTGATCAAGGCTAACAGCAAGCCATCCCGTTTATCAAATTTAAAGAGGGCAAAGGTCGTCCTGTTTTTCATTCCATACCCTCTGGCTTTCATGGAATCCGCTGTTTCAATAGCCTCCTCCATGGACCAGCTCAGCAAAATCGAAATGACCCGCATCCCTTTTTTGATTCTTTCCCTGAGATTCCCTGTGCTGTGGTCCAAGCCAATGGTATGTTGGACGTTGGTTATGGTTTTTAACTGGTATTTTAATTTAGACGTCATCCTTATAGTCATGGTTATGAGCAGAGCCACAGCCGGAGAAAGCTTGGCAAATAAATATAAAAACTTATCCGCTGTTATCACTTTGTTGTAGCAGGAAAACCAGGCAAAAACTGCGATAAGAGACAGAGCCGAACATATCCCGTAGAGTACGGCCTCCAAGGTAATGGGATTATCCATAAAATAAAACAGAACCGTTCGTCCACGGTGATTCAGCAAAGGATTAGCCAAAGCAACCAAAAGAAACATCGGCAGATAAAATAATAAACTAAACTTCAAGCCTTTCCGTCCGTTCAGGATGATGGAAAAGATCAGAGCCGGGATTAAGGTTAACCCCAGAAAAACAGGATGAACAAAAAGCATGGTAAAGGTCAGCATAACGGCAAAAAACAGAAAACTCACTGATGGATGCAATGATGAGAATGCTCTATTCAAGGCTGGTCTCCTCCCCTCTTTGCCAGGCGTTTCCGGTATACTGATTCAGGCTTTTCTGCCCGCTCCTGCAGC
Organism: Desulfosporosinus orientis DSM 765; assembly: GCF_000235605.1. Classification (GTDB taxonomy): domain Bacteria; phylum Bacillota; class Desulfitobacteriia; order Desulfitobacteriales; family Desulfitobacteriaceae; genus Desulfosporosinus; species Desulfosporosinus orientis. The sequence continues at coordinate 484,294 of NC_016584.1, read as the reverse complement.
CGGGATAAACCGCCGCTACTGTAAATCTCTGCCCATATCACAGGTATATTTCCATTCAATCAAGTCTCCCTTATGCAGTTTAACTTGACTGCAGCCGTAATTTGTATAAGCTTTATTGACGCTGAACATCCAACCGCTTAAGGGGCCTCCGTCAAACTCATAGAGGTTGTTGATTCCTTTAATATAAGGATTTCCTTTCGATCCCTCATACAGCATCTGAATCTTCTTTTCCTCAACAACCTGCTTCAAGACATCAAAAACCGTTTCACCATCTTTAAACGAAACCTTTGTGGGAGACAGGATAATTCCGCTGGAAGGCACCACTTCTTTAAAGGTATCCTCTTTGTTCATCCCCTTGGCTACGGCTGTGGAACAATAAATGGCAATGGTCACTTCCTGCTGGCTGCTTGTTTCCGGCTTACCGGAAACCGGTACCGGTGGTACCGCAGCCGCCACGACCGGCTCCGTTTCATGACCGGTGCCGGTTTCTGATATTTTGGTGTTTGCAGCGTTGTTTTGATTCTCCGAATTCCTCAGAGAGGGTGTGCCCTGTTTGCCTTCTTCCTCTTGTCTCGGACCGGACTGAGGGGTATCATCCTTATTGACCCCACAGCCTGTCAAGAGTAAAACCGTCAAGGCTAAAACTATACTTATAAACCATACCCACTTCTTCAATTCAATATCCCTTCCTTAACCCAGACCTGCTTGCCAATGAGAGTCCTGCCAAGCCTGTCATCAACCTGACACAGACCCTCATTATCCAAGCCCGATCTTATTTAAATGATCCTCCTTCAGCCTTCAGTCTCAGCTTTGAGAGATACCCTTAGTCTTTCTCAAGGCTTAAAGTTATATAACGAACCTTTGCCGTCTTTATATCGTTCATAAGCGGTTAGAGCGAGCAAGGCCTGCTCGGAAGCCGTTTTATCCGATTCTCCGCTGAGAAGATGTTTGAAGCCTCCGTCCCCGGACCTGAATTCCAGAAGAGAGCTGAGCAAGGTACGGTTATTTTTAACGAACCTGGGATCGGTATCACTGTCGATTCCCAAGGCGGATAAGGCAATGATAGTTTGACTTATGCTTTCGCTGCCTACAGCACCCGCGGATGTAAATTTCCCTTCAGAGTTCTGCAATCCTGCCAAGCAAGTTAAGGCCTTATCCACAACGGCCTGCACCTCCGGGTATTCCTCTGTGTAATAAGGTTCTAAAGCCTGGAGGGCCATGGCGGTTAGGTCCGGATCACTCTGGCCTGTTCCGTCCAGGGAAAACCCGCCGTCGGTCAACTGCTTGCTTACAATAAGCTGCAATAATTTCTCCCTCGTCCATTGAGCGTCAGCCGGCAGCTCATAAGCGGAGCTGTTCAGAGCAATCAGCGAATATATAGGGCCGTTGGTTCCCTGTACTTCAATATTGGGATAATTGGCCAGCTCAGCAATTAGATCTTTCCCGGCAAAATTGCGGGGATCTCCTTGGGCTGCGGCGACTGCCAGGCTTATCCTGGCCAAATCAGTCACTTTCCTGGTTAGTAAGTTCCAGTTCTGGTCAATATACTTTTCGTTTTCCTCGAGATACTGAGACAGGCCTTCATAACGTTCCAGCTGCCCCAAAGCGACAGTCGGCCAGTTATAAACAGTGGGATCGACGATTTCACCGGGACGCTTCTCTGCAAAGGCTGCTTCGATATAGGCTTTTTCCCAAGCCGTCACATCGTCAATGATCTCCGCTGCTTGCTGCCGGGAAACCGTGCTCTGGGATGGGTCTAAGTTGGGAAGCATGGCTCTGATGTCATTCTCCTGATCAGCTCTGATTATTCCCTCTCCTCCTACAACTACCAGCTCCCCTATGGTTTCACGGTAGTCCTTCAGGAAAGCCGAAGTCGTATCCGGCACGGTCGTATCTACCATAATCAGGGGGGACAAAGAGTGGCCCGCCAAGTTCCCTGCAGTTAAGGCATCGGCAAAATTAAGACCTGTCACAACATAGACCCTGGATCTGTTAAAGTTAAGATCCCGAGCTATGGCTGTCGCCGTGGCATAACGGTCTTTTCCTGCATAACGCTCAGCTCCCGGCAATTTGTCCATGATTGCCGGAGGGATGACATAACTGCCGCCCACTACAATAGTGGAACTGACTTTTTGAGCTGCCAAGGCTTGGGCCGTCACATCAGGCAGCGCCGTTTCTCTTGTAAAGAGAATAGGAATACCCTGGTAAGCAGCGTAACCGGATATTGCCAAAGTATCCGCATAGCAGTCAGGGCCATTGTTGGCAAGGATTGCTTTGCCTGTGGTGCCCAACTTCGAGGCAATGAGAGCAGCCGTGCTGAAACTATCTGCCCCGCCAATGCGCAGGACATTGCCGGCTCCCCAGGTATCTTCCAGGTCTGCTTGGATCTCTGAGGAAATGACAGCAGTTCCGCCAATAAGGGTAATCTTTTTAGGTACAAGTTTCTCCAGTTCCTCTCTAGTTACAGTCGTAAGGGTGTTCCTTTCCGTTAACAAAATGGGGGCATTGAGCTTAAATGCCAGGGGCACGGCCGCTAAGGCATCGGAAAAGGCATAGGCATTAACCACTACGACATTGTCTGCTCCGGCTTTCCAGCCTTGCTCAGCCACTGCATTAGCGGTTTGAAAGCAGTCGGAGCCGGCCAAACGCTTAGGCATCCCGGAAACATCGGCCATGACAGCATAGGTGGAGAAATGATAGGTAGGCACCGTAAGGGTATTGGTCCCTGAGTCATAGACTCCGCCAAGTTTGATCCAGTCTTCTCTGTCCTGATTCCACCAATACACAGCCAGTTGCTGCGTGGTAATTCCCTCGGGCAGATCTTCTGCCTCCACAGGGAAGCTGATCAAAACAGGGACATCAAACTCTATAGAGCCTTCTTGTGCATTTCCTTCAGCATCTGCAACTCTAAACTGGCGCTGATACTTAAGGGGATTTAAGATTAAAGCTCCCGTGTCTGCCGCAGGGGGAGTCGTGACTCCACCCATTTCAATACTGAACCTAAGAGGTCCGCTCTGGCTGCCGAGTGCTCCAGCCGGTACCGTCAGCTGAACCCCGTCCTCTGCCCGCAGAACGGACGCTTCCCCGCTGGTCGGGCTAATGGCCGATATATTTTCACCAAAGCTGGCCTGAGCTAATTGAGCGGCAGTGGCATTCATTAACTGGTCTAATAGGTTCTGATTTCTTTGCCTGTACGATCCGTTGGCAGGCTTTGTTTCTGTCGGCAATTCGGGATCAAGGATGGGTTTAGTTACTTGTTCTGTTCCGCTGTTGGAGTCTCCGATATCTTCTCCTAAATTCGTAGTATATCGCCAAGCTACAATATCTCCATCGGAAAGGGTTATTGACCCGGAACCAACTCTAGGGTACTCTCCATTGATGGAAAACATCCAGCCGCTGGTTGGCCCGTCATCGCCTGCCTCTGTCCCCTTAATCCCAGTAACATAAATGGATGAGCCCGAACCGCTCACAGCAACTTGATTGCGCCCGATCATTCTGACTAAAACGGAGTAGGGAGTATCCCCCTCTTCCAGAGTAACTTTTGTGGATGGGAAAATGGTTTTTTTGTTCCTTCCCACGACTTTGAACGTGATTTGCCCTTCGTCTGGCTGGATGGAACCTCCGCCTTCCTCTGAGGTATCTTCAATAGTTATCTGTAAACTCTGGGGACTGCCGGAGCTAAAGACAAAGTTCAGAGTTAATCTACCTGTCTCTTGTTCAGCCAAATATTCTTTGGCAATGGTTACGCCGCTGCTGTCGAGGGATACTGAATAGTCGCTCCCATTGGTCAGGGCAATCGCACCGTCGGTTGTGATACTCGTAAGATTATTTCCATTTAGTGACATAGCTATTTCTACATCAGCTTGATGATCAGGGTTTTTGTCAAAAACAACCGTCACCGGGTTTATGACACTATCCTTATTTTCCAGAGGAGCATTTGTCTCTAACCTCTGCCAGACGGATTCGTGAGCTTTTAAATCTCCTAAGGCAATCAAAGCTTGGTAGGTAGCCATGGCATCCGAGCCGCCCGAACTATAGGGCGATTTAAAGGACCCGTTTTCCAGCTGAAAAGTCAGCAAATCCTCCAGCATGGTATGCCCGTTCTTTTGCCAGTCTGCTCCCAGAGGGTCTTCTCCCACTGCAACTAAACCGGATATGACCGTGGCTATACTGTTGGCATTTACTGTTCCCCAGGAAGCAAATCCTCCTGAATCTTCTTGAATTCCCTTCAGATAATTCTTCACATTCTCAATGGCTTCTTCCACCCCCGCGACCGTCCGGTGATTGGCCAAGGCCAGCAAAGCCATCCCCGATTGATCGGGATCGCTGTCATTGTAGTCCACAGAATAACCAAACCCTCCATCGGCATTCTGATAGCTCAGCAAATTGGTGACTGCCTTTCCTTCGTCATATTCTCCTTTTGCAGCATCCAAGGCTACCATAGCCCAGGTCTGGTCGCTTGACGAATCTCCATAAGCACCCGGAAAAGCACCTGAATTGCTGTCCTGGCCGACTTCCAGCTCTTCAACAAGATTCAGCCCGCCCAAAGCATCACGGGGATCTGCCCCTTTGGCTAGCATCCCCAAAATATTTCCATATAAACTGGTAGTACTTTCATCCCAAGAGGTCTTATGGGTATCTCCTGCCCCCCAAAGACCTACTCTATCCCACCAGGTCCCTGCGGCAGTATAACTATTGCTTCCATAATAATCCACAACTCTCGTCAGGGCCTCTGCATAGGAGCCCTCACTTGCATCCCCGTAAACGGCTTTAGTAAAAGGCAATGGTATCAACACGACCACCAGCATTACCAGTGTTAAAAACCAAGTCTGTAGTTTGCGCAATTCTCTTTTCATCTAATTTTCATTCTCCTCTTCCTCACTGATCCTAGTTACTTCTTAAATCTTCAAACTCAGAACTTAAAAAGCCTCTCAACCAAATTGGCGAGAGGCAAAAAGCACTGTTAACAATATAATTATCCAGTGGGCATTTTCACACCTCCCCTATCACTCGTAGGCAGTTGGGTGTATAAAAACAGGTAGGTCTTCTGACTCTGTGTCATCAATGTTTCGCGCCTTCCCAGATCAAACCAGTGGCATCCACGAACCATCTCTCCATTACAGCGGCGGGACCGTGCAGGAATCACACCTGCTTCCTTTTAAATCGAGCACTCATGCTCGATACCTGAATCTATAAATTATAAATTGTTATAAAGTTTAAAATGATTACTTTCATGCAGAAACCCCTCTACAGGGATCTGTAGAGGGGTTGTCTCATTCCGTTAACCGGATAATGATCAATGATTTCCGGACATTAACGCCACCTTCCCTATCTACCGTAGGTTCCCGTGTAGTTGCAATGAGCAGATCTCCTGGCTTAAGTTCATCGCAGCCTTACGTCTTCCCGGTTACCCAGTGACATCTTTGTAAGACCGCTCACTATCACAGTGGCGGGACCGCGTCAGCTTAACTGACTTTCCTTTTCAATACTTTCCCTTGAGAAAGTATACTCATTGCTCTCGTATTAATCTTTCATTAGATAATTATCTCTAGTTTCTACAAAAACCCAAAAACTCCTTCTTTATCTATAGTGGTTTTCAAGTTTATTCCTTAAGTAATTTTTATTCCCAACGAACTGCCATAATTTTATTGATAACTACATAATCTCTTTGGCAGGAATTCATAAATAGTTGTAGAATTGAGATAATATAAGCAGCAGGCCATGAAGGTTTGCAAAGACCATGGAGGTTTGACTTTTAAAAGGTCAGTTTTTCTTTGGTCTTTTTTTGATTTTTACTAACAATAAGGAGGATTTAATCTATGTGCAGAGAAAAAACCCCCTGGGAAAGAGTTGCAGAATTTCATGGTCATGAGTGTCCCGGACTGGCTATCGGTTTTAAAGCTTGCGAAGCAGCCATCAGAAAAATGGGCATCCGCTTTTCTGCCGATGAAGAAATAGTCTGTGTCACTGAAAATGATGCCTGCGGAGTGGATGCCATACAGGTACTTACGGGCTGCACCTTTGGCAAAGGAAACCTTCTCTATAAAGGTACCGGGAAAATTGCTTACAGTTTTTTCAACAGGTCTAACGGAGAAAAATTAAGAATGGTCATAAAACCCTTAAACGATACAATGGATCGTCAGCAGCGTCAAGACTACATTCTCAGTTCTCCCATTGATGAGCTCTTTAATTTTTCAGAACCCACCTTTGACTTGCCGGAAAAGGCCAAAATCTTTACTACCATCATCTGTGAACATTGTGGAGAAGGGGCTCCGGAACATAAGATTCGAATCAACGACGGAAAAAAAGTTTGCCTGGATTGCTTTAAAGACTACTCAAGAGGGTGGTGAGCATGGAGGTAAACGATTTCGCTCGTCTTTGGAGTGATGGTAAATCTCCCAAAGCATCCGCTCAATCCTTCTGGGATAACAGGGCGGATGAGTTTAATAAGTCAGCTTCTCAAGGTCATACCGACGAACGTATCCGTAAAATTGTCGAATATCTATCATTCAACAATCTGCTTACAAAAAACAGCAGTGTTTTGGATATTGGCTGCGGTCCCGGCAAGTTTGCGGTTGAATTTGCCAAACGGTCCAAAGAAGCCATAGGTATCGACATCTCGGAAAATATGTTAGGCTATGCTGTTAGTAATGCTGAAACTGCTAGCCTCACCAATGTTTCCTTTAAAAACGCAAATTGGGATGAGGTTGATTTGGAAGAGTATGACTGGAAAAAGAAGTTTGATCTGGTTACCGCTATTAACAGTCCTGGAATTCATGATCCTCTAACACTGGAAAAAATGATCGCTGCCAGCAAAGGTTACTGCTTTTTGTCTAACTTTGTTGATCGCCATGATTCTGTCCAGGATGTTCTTCGAATAGTACTTAATATTAAGGAAAAACGATTTTACAGAAATACCATTTATAGTATTTTTAATATCTTATGGCTCAAAGGATATTACCCTAGTATTACTTACATTGATACCGACCGAGAGCACACCCGAACCCTTGACGAAGCTTGTTCTTATTATGAAACCCTCTTGGAAACAGAAAAGGAACTTGAAAAAAGCACTTTAATAAAGAACTATCTCCAACAAATTGCCATTAAAGGACTTATAACAGAAAGAGTTCAAACAAAGACGGCCTGGCTCTATTGGAAGGTCTAAAGCGCAGGCAGCCGCCAAACTCAAAATACGAAAAGGAAAGCCCTGAAACTATTAAGCTGTTTCAGGGCTTTTGCTTGAACGCTGCTGTTCCTGATGTCATTTGGTAGCACAAATGGCAAACATAGGGGTTGAATAATACAATGTTTGTTCCGGGTCATCCAAAACTAATTTATAGATATTTTCCTCTACCTCAATCTGCTGAAAGCCACAATGTCGAAAAGCACGGTGATCCCAGAGCGGCCGTCTTTTAAAAGACAATGGGATTGTAGCAGCAACTGGATCATTGACTTGCTCAACAGACATAAGGGTATCTTGATAGCCCTTTTTGACTGCAAGCAGGCGATATTTATCACATTGCAGCTGAAATTTGGGGTTATTAAAACGCAGATACCAATTAGCATCGAAAACCAATGCCTTCCCAGATGGCTTCAAAACTCTAAACCATTCCTTATACACTTCCGTTGGATTGGGAAAGAGCCCTACAGCATTTTTGGATACAATCACGTCAACACTCTCATCGGGCAAAGCTAGTGCATGAGCTTCTGCTTTAAGATAGTCTATGCTTTTTCCAGCTGCCTGGATTTTGAGTCGAGTTTGATCCAACATAGCTTGACTCCTGTTTACCGCGGTAACCGAATGATTTAGTCCTGCAAGTATAATAGCTAAAAGAGCCTCGTCGCTTTCAACATCTAAGATCTGAAGATTCTCTCCACAACCAACGTATTTAGTCAACAGTGACTCCCATGCCCCTTTTCTCGTATAGGGCAAAGTCATTTCCTTTTGTTTAGTATCTTGATAACCTTCATCTTGAGTTGACCATAAATTTTCATTACTGCTTTCTAACATTTTCTTTCTCTCCTCAATTACTATTCTATCTATATTATTTTTTTTGCTGATAAGCCAATTCCTCCAGTTCGTCTTCGATATCCATAAGTCTCACTATCCATTGAACATGTTTTTCCTTGTCTTTCTTTCCAGAGATCTTTTTCAAGATTTCTTCACGCTCTTCATACAATCTTTGCTTGTATCGTTCCATCTCCGGAATGCTTCCTGAATACTTCATCAGTCATTCCTCCTTACAAGAGAAAGAAAAACCCTTTACAGAACATCTGTAAAGGGTTTTGACTGACATTTCTAGCCGGATAATTCTTCCTTGACTTCCCGACATAACTATTCCTCCCCTATCTACCGTAGGTTCTGTTTAATCCCTAACGAGCAAGGTCTCCTGGCTTAAGTTCATCGCCACCTTACACCTTCCTGGTAATCCAGTGACATCGTGTAAGACTGCTCACTATCACAGTGGCGGGACCGCGTCAGATTAACTGACTTCCCTGTTCAGTACTTTCTGAGAAAAGTATGACTCGTTGGATACTATTAAGTTGTTTTTTAGCCAAGCATAGCGCAATTACCTTTGTCAATCCTTAACAATATTGAGGAATTAAAGAATTAGCATACTTTTATTGAAGGTTTGTGAATTTTTTCTTAAAATCTTATACCTTATTCAATGATTTGTCAATTCCTGATTATATTAATAAATCTATTATATCTTGTTCAAAACTGTAATACATTAATAACCAAATTCAATGTTAAAATCAGATACAATATTTTTAAAAATTATTGGATTTTACATTGACAGTAATTTGAACCTGTGCTACTCTTTTAGCTAGTTTAATACTAAAAACAAGTACACTTTTGTCTCAAAAAGTGTTTAAAAGGGAAGTTCAGTCTTATTCTGACGCGGTCCCGCCACTGTAATAGATCACCGTGATCTAAAGCCAGGAACCTGCTTGTTTTTCCTTTAGCCCCCACGAAGGATGGGAAGGTTAGAATATTAATGTTTTGATATATTTGCAACCTCCCAGATCAGGGTGCTGGGAGGTTGCTTTATTATTTTGTAAACATTTCCAGAGGAATTCAAAATCTTCCTGCATCTTACGTGCGAAATAATAATTCAGATTCGCCGGGGAAAGTTTGGACCCTTTTGGAATATTATCATTTTCAGCCTCAAGATATGTTGATCTGACCGTCAGCATCTCATTAGAGGCTGATTTTTTTGACCCTTAGCCTAACTCAAAGCCCCGTAAGGATAGCGCTGAAGCTTCATTAACTAAGCTTCGCAAACTTTGTTTATTATCGAGTCTCTTTTCAAATTGACTGTTCCTGCAATTTTGCACCACATAATTGGAAACCAGATCAAAATCTAGGATTATACAAGGGATATCATCCGTTGCAAGTTCAGGACAAAAAGTTGTCCTGAACTCATAGTCTATGTCGCAGTTCTTAATAATCTCTGCACTCTCTCTGATTGAAGATAGGTTTAATTGACTTGTTCCGGCAATACTATCGTATTTGCTGAGAGGAGCCTTAATGTCCATTGCTATAAAATCCAGGAGTTCATCATCCAGCAGTGCTCTTATAATGTCTGGGTTTGTCCCGTTTGTGTCAAGCTTGACAAGGAAACTCATAGCTTTTAATTCTTCAATAAACACTTTAAGGTCAGGTTGCAGAGTTGGCTCTCCTCCAGTAACTACTACTGAATCAATCATACCTTTTCGTTTAGCAAGCCATTCGAAAATTTCTTCAGGCAAAATACCATGAGCAGTATTATCCGTATCAATGAGAATGGCATTGTGACAAAAACTGCATCTTAAGTTGCAGCCCTGGGTAAAAACCACAGACGCTATCTTGCCAGGGTAATCAACAAATGATGCCTTTAAGAATCCCCCAATCTTCAATTAAACCACCTCCGCAATGACAAATTTTTTCCGTTGCTGATACTCTTCCTTCTTGCCAAGATTGTAATTCTTAACCGGCCGGAGATATCCTGTCACTCTCGACCAAACCTCTGTTTCAGCGCCACATTCTGGACAGTTAAATTGCTCTCCACCGATATATCCATGGGTGTCACAAATACTAAACGTGGGAGTAATGGAAATATAGGGGATCTTATACTTATTGAATATTTTTTGAATAAGCCGTTTACACACTTCAGTATCTTCAACGGCATCTCCTAAATATAAATGCTGAACCGTTCCCCCAGTGTAAAGAGACTGGAGTTCGTCCTGAAGCTCTAAAACTTCGAAGATATCCTCTGTATAGCCTACCGGCAGCTGGGTAGAGTTTGAATAATAAGGAACTTCTTTACCCGCAGTAATAATTGAACTATATTTCTGGGCATCCAACATGGCCAAGCGATAAGAGGTTCCCTCCGCAGGGGTAGCCTCCAAATTATAAACATTGCCTGTCTCCTGCTGAAATTTGACTAACAGGTCTCTCAGGTAATTCATAACACTAACTGAGAACTCCCGTCCTTCACTGGTTTCAATTCCCTTTCCCATAAAATTAAGTAAGGCCTCATTCATGCCGACAATACCTATAGTACTGAAATGATTGTGCCAATATTGCCCAGTTCGCTCCTTGGAATGTCTTAGATAATGACATGAATAGGGATACAGCCCTTTATCAGACTGTTGTTCAACGATTTTTCGCTTGATTTCTAAAGCTGTACGTCCTATTTCTGCCATTTGTTTCAGTCGTTCCAAAAATTCCTCCTCCGTCTTCGAAAGATACGCCAATCTAGGCAAATTTATGGTAAATACTCCAATTGAACCTGTGAGAGGATTGCTCCCAAACAGGCCCCCGCCTCTTTTGCGAAGTTCTCCCGTATTTAGCCTTAACCGGCAGCACATCGATACGGCATCATCCGGTGACAAATCAGAATTTACATAATTTGCAAAGTAGGGAATACCATACTTACAGGTAATCTGCATGAAAGCATCAGTCACAGGACTCTGCCAGGCAAATTCTTTGCTGATGTTCAGGGTTGGAATTGGAAAAGTAAACACTCTTCCTTTAGCATCTCCTTCCAACATCACTTCGCAAAACGCCAAGTTGAACATATCCATCTCTTTTTGAAAATCCCCATAGCTGTCCTCCGTGTATTTTCCATCGATAATGACATGTTCGTCTTTTAGAGTTGAAGGCACTCTAATATCAAAGGTGAGGTTGGAGAAGGGGCATTGAAAGCCAACCCTTGTCGGTACGTTAATATTGAACACAAATTCTTGCAAACACTGTTTAACCTGAGAAAACGTCATTTGATCCTTTCTTATAAAGGGGGCACAAAACGTATCAAAACTCGACCAAGCCTGAGCTCCAGCTGTTTCTCCTTGAGTAGTAAAGGTAGAGTTGACAATTTGCCCTAAGAAGGATCGTAAATGCTTAGCCGGACCGCTTTCGACCTTACCGGCTACACCGCCAAAGCCATCCATAAGAAGCTGCCTCAAATCCCAGCCGGCACAATAAGGACCAAAGAACCCTAAGTCATGGATATGACAATCTCCGCTTTCATGGGCCTCTCGGACCTCCTGGGGATAAACCTCATAAAGCCAATACTTTTTTGTGAACACCTCTCGGACATAGTTATTTAGCCCGTTAATACTTTTCTGGGTGTTGGCATTCTCGTTAATTTGCCAGTCTTTATCCCCCAGGTAGTCCGAAAACATGCTTATGGTCGCTCCAACTAACGCATCCATCTCACGACTGTCTTTCCTTTTCTGACGATAAAGGATATAGGCTTTGGCAGTCTTGGCATGGCCATTTTCAATCAGCACTTTTTCCACCATATCTTGAATGGATTCTACGTCCGGTTGCTTGTCCTTAAAATTTCCAGCCAAAAGTTCTGTAACTTGCCTGCCAATCTCCTCGGCCCGCTCATAATCTGAGCCTCCACAAGCTGTGGCAGCCTTGAAAATGGCATGAATTATTTTCTCTTCGTTGAAAACCTCAAGTCTCCCATCTCTTTTAATGATTTGTGTTATCGTCACTTCAGTGACCTCCTCATTTCTTTTAGAATGCTTGGCTGGTGCCCGAATACACTGCCTCGCACTTGATAGATTTCCAGGCCCAGGAAACTTTCCTAGTTCAACTTATGTGCAGATCACGGGTAATAAAAAAGCCTCTTGACGCTGAGCGACAAGAAGCAATGTGTATCCATGAATAGACACGTAAACAGAACCCCCCTATCGCTCGTAGAGTCATTGGTTCGTTAACAAAGGCAGGTCTTCTGACTTAGGATCATCAATGCTTCACGCCTTCCCAGTATGGACCCAGTGGCTCGTGTGAAACATCTCCCCATCACAGTGGCGGGACCGTGCAGGACTTTTACCTGCTTCCCTTTTAAGCTGTACTCGTTTGTACTAGCACCTTTATTTACCAACTATTTGATTGCCATAATATTATCCTACATTAGCGTAATATGTCAACACCAAGTCGCATAAACGCCACCTTTATATTGAAGACAAATTACACAAGCTGCTCTTTTAGAAATATCATACTTGCCATTGAAGTATTAAAGGATATTGCCGACGAAGAAAGAGTCCATGCCGGAGAGTTTCTGAGACTATTAAAAGAGCTGGCTCCTGATGAAGAGAAATTCTATCAGGAAGGTGCTCAGGATCACCACTCTGATACAGTGAGCGGGAAGACGCCTCTTTTTTGTAATCTCTATGGTTAGCCAAGCCTCAATTTCATGGCAAACGTCATTGCAAAGAATCCTGAAGTGATCAAAACAATGGTTGCTCCGGTAGCAGTTCCCCAAAAATAGGATAGAATCAAACCAGATAGCCCCGAAATAATAGCAATTAGAACAGAGTAGATATGATATTGCCTCATGTTTTTAGCGATATTTCGAGATGAGGCAGCCGGAATGACCAGTAGGGAACTAATAATCAAGATTCCTACCCATTGTATGGAAATTGTCACGATAAGCGCCATAATAACGGCGAATAAGTATTCATACCGTTTAACTTGAATCCCTCGGCTACGGGCCAGGGATTGATTCAAACTTGCTAACAAAAGTTTATTAAAAATGCCCACCCATAACACGATAACCAACACAAAAACAATCCCCAGGATCAGTAAGTCCGAAGGGCTGATACTCAAAAAATCTCCGATAAGATAACTGGAATATTTATTAAAACCTCCGTTGCGAGTTAGAATAACCAGTCCCAGGGCAACGGCAGTGGAAGAAAACACACCAATAATGGTGTCCGTCGATGCTGTGTTGGCTTCTTTCACCACCAGAATTGCTATGGTAATCAGTACGGAAAATAAGAGCATTGACCAGATAGGCTTAATTTCCAAAAGCGGAAAGGCATTCCCCAGTATCACTCCGATGGCAATTCCGGTTAGGGCAGAGTGCCCTAAGGAATCGGAAAAAAAAGCCATCTTATTATTGACAATCATTGTGCCTAATAAGCCAAAGATGGGCGTTACCAACAGAACCCCTAAGAGAGCATTCTTCATAAAAGCATACTGCATCCATTGAAAAGGAAGCAAGAAGTCTACTAAACTATACCATAAATGCATTGGCCACCCTATCCTTCTCAACCTTTTGGAATCGACTGGACCAATCCAATCCAAAAGTCTGAATTACTTTTTCATTGCTAAAAACTTCTTGAGGGGTCCCGCAGCATTCAATGGTATGATTATTGACAAAAGCGACCCGATCAGCATACTCCGCTATTAAATTAAGGTCATGGGACACAAGAATAATGGATAAATCGTAGTTTTTTCTTAGCATGGAAACCGTTTGATAAAACAGTTCCAGTCCATTTTGATCAATCCCTGATACCGGTTCGTCCAACAGTAAGAGATTAGGGATCGGATCAAGAGCCAGGGCTAACAGAACTCTTTGCAGTTCACCGCCGGATAAATCACCGAGCCGTTTATTAATCAGGTGCTCACCGTGAGTTCTGCTCAAACTTTTTTGGACACGTTCACGAATCTTTTTGGGATACCTAAACCAAATTGGGAGATTCGTATGAGCCGCAGCAAACAAATCCAGAACACTCGTGGGGGAACTGGAATCTAAATCGAGCTTTTGCGGAACATAGCCCATAGAAGGTCTTGTGGTTCCATTATTGGCATCGAGAAATTGAAGCTCCCCGCTATGGGTAATCTCCCCTAAAATAGCCTTCAAAAGTGTACTTTTCCCGGCACCGTTAGGACCAATAATCGCCGTTAGATCTCCGCAATGAATGTGCAGATTAACATTCTTTAAGATTTCTGTACCACTGCGTTTGACCCCAAAGTTATTAATTTTTGTACAACACAAACTGGATTCACACGTCTTATATTCGGAATTGACACATTTAGAATGTTTCATTTTAACGCCTCTTGTAATGTTGTTAAATTACTTTCCATTATATTAACATAGGCATCGGCATCCATTGGCCCTGTTACCACTGGGTCAAGGGTATAAACTTTCGCTCCTGTTTCTTTGGCAATAGTGTCAGCAGCTTTTGACGGATACTGCGGTTCAGCAAACAATGCTTTTATGCCTATGCTTTTGATCTGTTCTATGGTCTCACTCAATTCTTTAGCGCTTGGCGCCGAACCCGGTTCCCGTTCAATAACCCCCGCGATATTCAGGTTGAATTCTTTGGAAAAATAAGGAAAAGCCTCATGAAAAGTGACAATATTGCGTTGTTGAACTCCATCCAAGGCCTTATGCATTTTCGTTTTCAAATCTTCAAGCTTGGCAACATAAACTTTCGTATTTTCTTGATATTGCGAAGCATTTGCCGGATCTAAAGAAGCTAATTGATTGCCAATGGTATTTACCTGAGTGATAGCATTTGAAATGCTTAACCATACATGGGGATTATCTCCTTCATCACCGTCCCCTTGGATTAACGGGATCCCTTGACTGGATTCGATGATTTTCAGGTCAGGCATTTGCCCTTTAACTTTATCCATAAACCCTTCCATGCCTGCTCCGTTGATAACCAGAATTTGAGCCCCCTCTAAGTTCTTCATATCATCTGGTGTTAATGCATAGTCATGCAGGCACCCGGTGGTAGGCTTCGTTAAACTTACAACCTTGACATTGGGAACATCCTTAGCAATATTTAAGGTGAAAATATACATCGGATAAAAAGAAGCTGCTATGGTTAAGGATCTTTCGGTTTTTGAATCACCGGTCTGACTTACCGCTGGCTTCGAGTCATTCTTTCCCCCGCAACCGCTTAAGAACACTAACAAAACACTTAACACTACCACCCATAGAGTCTTTACTTTCTTAACGGACATATAACTTCCCCTTCCACTACTTGCAACTGCAATGCATTTGCATTTCATTAAGTAATTATACTCTAATATCTCTAATTGTAAACCATTATTTTACTTCTTAATCATTGCTGCTTGCTAAAAAAACACCTTATCACCGTCATTTTTCCTCTCTTTAATTGAGAAAATATTGCTAAAATATTAAAAAGGGTTAAAATGAACATAATAAAGCAATTGAAGAATAAGGAATGATCTTATTGGACCAAAACTCAAAATATAAAGAATTACTTAATCGGGAAGGCATTAAAAGCACCCGACACAGGAATTCTATTCTTGAACTCCTGGAAGAATCTAAACTCCCTATGACTGCTGAACAACTATTTATAGCTTTAAAAGATAAAACTTCCTCCATAGATTTGTCAACGGTTTATAGAACCCTGGATACCTTCGCCTCTAAAAACTTAGTTATAAAAACAACCAGAAATGATGATGGCAAAGCTCTATATGAACTTAACCACAATGAACATAAACACCATCTCTTATGTGTGAAATGTCATAAGTTAATTTCCATTGAAGACTGCCCTATCGGTGAATTAAAGGAAACTCTCAAAAACAAAATTGATTTTGACATAACCGGTCATAAGTTGGAAATCTATGGCTATTGTCATGACTGTAAAAATCTCAATTATGATTCTAAGAATGACGAAAGGCCATGAAAATTTGTGAGAATAAAAGGAGCTAATAATCATGTGTGAAGCTAACGCCTATCTTAAAGAAGGAGAAAACGAAGTCCTGTTTATGGAATCCGTGGATATCATTGAGCCCTACGAAAATGGCTTGAAGCTCATCGACATCTTTGGAATGCAAAAATTTATCCAAGCCAGAATTAAAGACATGACCCTTCTAAACCACCGAATCGTCTTGGAAAAGACCGATAACCTGCTATAAGATTAACAGAATGACTTATTCACAATATGATTAAAATGACTATAAAGAAATAGAGGCTAAAGCTGTCTTAGCCTCTATTTCTATAAATATGTGAATCCTAGTCTTAATGTTGGTTTGGCGCCGGCGTTGGTTGTGGTTGAGAATACTGTGGATTATTACGAGTATGATCATTATACCCAGGCTGAACTTCTTTGCCTCCAACTGCCTGAGGATCTTTGCCATATTGGGCAGGTCCGCCATACTTCTGTTCAGGATTTTCTTCATAAGAAAACTCATTGCCCTGGTTCCATGGTCCTCGGCTGTCCCCCTGACAGGTGGACATGTTCATATATTTCTTGGAAAAATCTGAGTCTCTGAAGTCTTTATTGACTCCGGTTCCTTGCAGAGTGTTAATAGCTTGCATAAAGGAGAAGTTATGGGATTCCTCACGGCTTAAGAGGAAACGAATCATATCTTTAACGCCGGCATCATCTGTTTGCTGGAGAAGTCGTTCGTAAATCAGTTTAGCGCGCAATTCCGCTCCGGCATTTGATGAAAGATCCGTATAAAGATCCCCTGTTGAATTGACAAAGGCGGATGACCATGGTACTCCCGCAGAGTTAACCAACAGCGGTCCGCCTCCCAGCAGAGCCATATGATTAGCTGCAAAATCTTTAGGTATGTTATCCACATTGCCAATCAACATTGCCAAACACTCGCCCACCATTTCCAAATGGCTTAACTCCTCTGCAGCAATATCCTGCAGTAAATCACGAATTTTTGGGTCATTGCACCCTAAACTCTGAGCGAAATATTGCATGGCCGCTTTAAGCTCACCGTTTCCGCCACCAAATTGTTCAAGAAGTAAAACAGCAAACCGAGGATCAGGTTGATCTACATGTACGGTATACTCCATATCCTTGACATGTTTAAACACTCAGATAACCTCCTTGTAATATGTTTAACGATAAGGCTTGTAATGGCTTGTGGAGCGCATTTCATGGCTTTAAGCCATTAACTATGATGTAACATATTTAACGATAATATACGAGCCTTTAAAATATTACGTTACCCCAAAGTTTTGATATTACGATTATGATTAATGCAGTCTGCTTCAGTTCCAAAATAAATAAGGCCTCAAAAAAAGCAGAACCCCGGCTCAACCACACCGAGGTTCTGCTCAAACAAAAAACCCTGAATTACCTGATCTATTATACTATATGCCCCTTGACCTTGATACTCTTGTTAAACAGTGCCCTAAATGTTCTGGCCTCGGTAGAACAGAGAACCAATCAGGGTACCAACTCTGGGCTTCACACAGTGAACTTAAGGATATCTTTCAAGTTTTGGAAACTAAAAAGAATTTAATTAAAGAAACTCCGAATGAACCCTATGGCGCTTGCGAGAAATGTAATGGTAGAGGTAAATATGATCGGTAACAAAAAAGGAGAGCAACTAAGCTCTCCTCCAATATTTAAATAACCCCAAAATCTGTCGTGAAATTATAGCTCCCATGATATAAGTTTAACCTTTCCGGACAATGTAGCATAAGATATACTGTAACTCCAGTCAATTTCTCACATCATAAGGAGAGCTTTAGGCTCTCCTTTTCTAACCGAAGTCTTTGATCAATGGATAATATGTTTTCTAGCTTATAGGTTTATTCATAGGGTTATTTTCAGTCACATAGTTCAATCGACCTTTAAGTACGGCAACATGACGTTCCATATCACCGGATAAATCCTTGTACATTGCTTTGGCTGTATCGTCTTGAGTTGAGGCTGCAAAAGTTTCGTAAGTTCCAAGAGCCGATTGAGCACTGGCGACTGCTTTTTCTAAGTCTGCTTGAATAGTCAAATTAACCCCTCCTAACTGTTTGAGATTATTATGTACATCATCCCTTTATCTATACAACTTTTTATTTATACGTATTTTATCCCTTACTCGCTCAAGCACCATCGGTAGCTTCTTTAAAGGGGTGATCACAAATTTTTGACCTTGACGATTACAGGTTCATTTGATACAATATATATAATTGTGAACAAGCTAATAACTTAATAGATCCGGTTCGGTTGGAGCAAACTTCGCGAAAGCGTAGGACGCTAAAGTCATGGGTCTAAGGCCCGCCTGAGAGAATATTACTATACTCTTCAGACAGGTTATGATCGCCAGACTACAAGCACAGAACTTCTCAGGGGAGAGCAGTCTTTTTAGGCTACTCTCCTTTTGTTTTAGAGAGGATATCTTAGTGAACAGCCACTCTTTTTGAACGGTTCTTCTCTGAACCAAATCATCCCCCATTATTTAATTATATAAATAAAGGTTAAACTAAGATGGAATAAGGGGTAAGGAGGTAATTGAACATTGACTTAATTGTGGCAGTATTTTTCTTCTGCCCTACGGACTTATTCTTACACCGTGCAGTAGTTGCTCTTGCGGAGCAGATTTAAGCAATATAGAATTTTTCATTTTGGAGGAGTGTTTATGAAACAAACAAGTATCGGACAAGTGAAACAGATGAGCATGGGCGAGGCATTCAGAGCAAATTTTCTGGGTCACGCTCCGAACTGGTACAAAGGAACCATTCTGGCATTTCTGGTCTTAAACCCTATTTTAATGCTGACCCTCGGCAAATATGTTACCGGTTGGGCATTGATTGTTGAATTTATCTTTACCCTGGCCATGGCGCTAAAATGTTATCCCCTCCCTGCCGGCGGACTTCTTGCCATCGAAGCCGTTGTGATCGGGCTTACACACCCCCATTCCGTTTATCACGAAGTTGAACTGAACCTGCCGGTTATTCTGCTTCTTATGTTCATGGTTGCCGGGATTTATTTTATGAAAGAGGGTCTTGTCTACCTGTTTACTAAGATCCTTACCAAGGTACGATCTAAAGTCGCCCTGGCATTTCTGTTTTCAATACTGGGTGCAGCTCTTTCCGCTTTTCTGGATGCCCTAACCGTAACTGCAGTGATTATCGCCGTGGCATATGGGTTCTATAACATCTTCCACAAGTTTGCGTCCAGCGAAAAAGTATACGAAAAGTACGACATCAATCACGACCATATTGTTGATGAGATCTATCAGGAGGACCTGAACCAATTCCGTGGTTTTCTGCGCAATCTTATGATGCATGGTGCCGTAGGTACAGCTCTGGGCGGAGCAACAACACTGGTGGGTGAACCCCAGAACCTGCTGATCGGCTCCATTATGAAGTGGAACTTCGTTGATTTCTTTTTGAACAGCTCACCTGTGTCTATTCCGGTCTTAATCGTTGGTCTTTTGACCGCCGTTACCCTTGAAGTCACCAAGATTTTTGGATACGGCTACAAGCTTCCTGACTCAGTTCGACAGGTGATGGAAGATGACGCCAAAGCCAAAGATGCTGCGCTGGATACTCGCGGACGTGTGCGGCTGATTATTATGGCTGTATGCGGAGTTCTGCTGATTTTCTCCCTGGCGCTGCACCTGGCAGAAGTCGGTATTATTGGTCTGATGATTATCATCCTGCTTACTTCTTTCAACGGAGTTATTGAAGAAGGACGCATCGGTCATGCTTTTGAAGAAGCACTGCCCTTTACTGCGCTGTTAGTGGTCTTTTTCTCCATCGTTGCGGTTATTCATGACCAGCATCTGTTTACGCCGATCATTCACTGGGTACTAAACCTGGAAGGACAAAATCAGCTCGTTGCTTTCTTTGGGGCCAACGGTATCCTTTCGGCAATCAGTGACAACGTATTTGTCGCTACCGTCTATATGACTGAAACACAGAAAGCCTTTGAAGCCGGAGGTATTGCCCTGGAGCAATACAACAGGCTGGCAGTTGCCATCAACATGGGGACAAACATCCCTTCCGTTGCTACTCCAAACGGCCAGGCGGCGTTCCTGTTCCTATTGACTTCGGCACTTGCTCCGCTGATTCGCCTGTCGTACATGGAAATGGTAAAACTGGCCCTGCCCTACACCATCGTTATGTCTGTTACCGGTGTGCTGGCAACAATGTACCTTTTGTAATTCTAAAAGTACCTAGTTTACGTCTAAAAGGTGACTCAAAGCATTCGCATTGAGTCACCTTTTTAGCGTTAATATACCCTCAGAGTCTGCCACTTCAAGATACCTTCTAAAACAACTTCATAGTGTTTATCTTTTTTGATAACATACGGATCATAATAGATCAGGATCTCGTCTTGTTCCTTCACTCCGAAGTACCCTTCTTCTTCAGGTTTTCCGGAATGCGCTCCGATGAAGACGATGTTTGTGCAACATCCGGTTTGGGGAGCTTCATCAAGGGTGAGGATACCACCATGTTCTTTAATATACTCAAGGGCCTGTTCTGATAAATTCACCTGCAGGTCTACTTGGGGTACAACCACCTTATACAATCTCGCCCCTTTCACCTAAAAAATCTTCAGAAACACGCTACAAAATTGGCTTTAATACTTACTTCGCGGAAACAGAAACGGTTTCATCCGTCTTCAGTTTACGCTCTTTAAGAACCTTGTTGGCAAAGAGTATAGTGATTCCGAGGGTAATTAATAGTCCGACTGGATAGGAAATACTGGTGGGGAGACTAAAACCTTCAGGAGCTTGCAAGAGATAGGTGAAGGTAACTGCGGTCATGAAGATAGCAGGAAGAGTTGCAATCCAGTGCAGCCTTTTTTCTTTAACCAGATAAACAGCGGCTGCCCAGAGAAGAATCATAGCCGTTGTTTGGTTCGCCCAGGAGAAATATCTCCAAAGGAAGTTAAAGTCGATTCTGCTTAAGCCATAAGCAACTGCAAAGATAGGAATAGAGATTGCCAGGCGTTTAGACATCGGCTTTTGGCTCATTTTCATAAAGTCAGCGATAACCATTCGAGCTCCTCGGAATGCTGTATCCCCGGAAGTGATAGGCAGAATAATAACTCCAATAATAGCAAGCGTTCCACCGAAAGCCCCTAACATAGTAATTGACACTGTACGGACAACTCCAGCAGGTCCTCCTGCGGCTAAGGCTTCTTGCAATCCGCCCGTTCCGCCGAAGACGGCCATTCCGGCTGCAGCCCAAACTAGAGCAATAGCTGATTCTCCAATCATCATACCGTAAAAGACTTTACGGCCATATTTTTCATTCTCAATAGTACGGGCGATTAGGGGAGACTGGGTAGCATGGAAGCCACTGATGGCGCCGCAGGCGATGGTAATGAAGAGTAAAGGCCACATGGGCAGATTCTTAGGGTGAAGATTACTCAACGTGAGTTCCGGGATATGATAGCCTTTAATGATTAATCCTGCTCCAACTCCTACAGCCATGATGATCAGCAGCAGACCAAAGATTGGGTAAATCTTGCCAATGATTTTATCAATGGGCAAAAGCGTCGCCAAAATATAGTAAATAAAGATTACAGCCGTCACAACTCCTAAACTAATCCAGGAAGGTGTAAGTGTAACAATCAGGTTGGCAGGACCGGCGACAAAAACCGTTCCTACGAGGATCAGCAATACCACAGAAAAAACATTGACAAATTGACGCATTCCCTGACCCAGATACTTGCCGACAATATCCGGAAGCTGAGCCCCGCCATTTCTTACGGAAAGCATGCCGCTAAAATAATCGTGAACTGCACCTGCAAATATTCCTCCGAGAACAATCCACAGGAAAGCAGCCGGACCCCATAAAGCACCGGCGATAGGTCCAAAGATTGGGCCCAATCCCGCAATGTTTAGGAGCTGAACAAGACTCCCTCTGCCGGAACCCATTGGAACATAATCCACTCCATCAGCTTTGCTGTAAGCAGGAGTTTCTTTATTCTCATTGATCCCGAATACTTTTTCGACAAACTTGCCATAGACCATGTAGCCAATAATAAGTGCGACAAAAGAAAGTATAAATGTTATCACAAGAATCCTCCTCTCAGATTTAAAAATTAAGATTATATCACGTCCATTGGACTGCTTTCTTATTTTAAATCATGCTTAAAAGAGGATGTGGAATTCATGTCTAAAATGTCAATATCGTAACCCAAACGGGAGTTTTTTAAGTTCGTTTTGTAATGTAGTATCCAACTAGATTTCCAGCATATCTTTCAAAACTTTAACATAAGCTCGGCTCACAGGAACTTTGGAACGCTTTTCATCATTTAAAATTAAGGTATAGGCTCCGTTAAACCAGGGTACTAATTCTTGGGCAAAATTCAAATTTACCAGATAGCTTCGGTGTGGTCTAAAAAAAGGATAGCTGGCAAGTTTGTCCTCTAATGATTGTAAGGTGCACTTTGTTAAATACTCTTTTTCTGTTGTTTTGATAAAAATATCCCGGTTTTCACGGTAAATATAGAGAATATCCTTGGGATCGATTAAGACAACACTTTCTTCAGCCTGGACCGCTAATTTTGAGATTTTTGCTGTTTGCAGCGGCCCTTTTGTCAGAGATGAACTCTCTGCCGCCATTTTTGTCAGAAGCTCCTTAAGAGAATCATTGAGGGTTTCATTCAGCGGATCGTTATTGGCTTGTTTAACTCGCTGACGAATCCGCTCTACTGTTTTTAAGACACGTTCCTCATCAAAGGGTTTCAAAAGATAATCTACCGCGTTAACTTCAAAGGCTTGAATGGCATGCTTATCATAGGCGGTTGCAAAGACAATCATCAAATTCTGTTCTTCTTCAAGTAATTTTCTAGCTACAGCTAAACCATCGAGAGCAGGCATATGAATATCTAAAAAAGCCACATCTGGTTTGAGCTCTAAAATCTTTTCCAGAGCTTCATTCCCCTGAGTCGCTTCCCCAATAATTTCTATATCGGAACATTGTTCTAAAAGGTAGGTTAACTCATCTCTAGCCAAGGTTTCATCGTCGGCAATAACGGCAGTAATCAAGTTACACTCCCTCCCTGCTTTAGAGGAACTTTAAACCATACACTTGTTCCTTGCTCCAATTGACTATCAATCTGTAGTTGAGCTTCTTCTCCAAAGTGAAAGACAAGACGCTGATTGACATTATACAAGGCCAGGCCTGTCCCTTCCCGAGATTCAATTCGGCTGTGAAGTAATTCAGCAATTCGCTCCGGGGAAATTCCTACTCCATTGTCTTTTACGGAAATGAGAACATGCCCGTTATCTTCTTTGGCTTGAATAAGAATCTCTCCTATTTTTTCAAGCCCTTGCAGACCATGACGTATTCCGTTCTCCACAAGTGGCTGTAGAGTCAGCGGAGGCAAAAGAACATCTTCCAGTTTGGAGTCAATATCAAATTTGACAGTTAAACGTTCATTAAATCGTGCTTGTTCAATATCCAGATAAGCACGGGTATGATCGAGCTCCCGTTTTAAGGTAACAAACTCATGAAGTGAGGCATTAAGATTTTGCCTAAAGAAATTTCCCAGTTGAATAAGCAGCTTTCGAGCCATATTCGGCTGTGTCCGAACAAGGGCGACAATAGTATTTAAGGAATTAAACAGAAAGTGGGGATTAATCTGAGCTTGAAGAGCCTTAATCTCGGCTTCACGAATGAGTTGAGCATGATTCTGGGCATCCACAACCTCCAGCTGATGGGAAAGGAGTTTGCCCAATCCCTGTGCTACTTCTTCATCGACGGGTTTTATCTGTTTGACATTGAGATAATAAAATTTTAATACCCCAACCACTTCATCAGCCTTTTTTAAAGGAACAATGATTGCCACTGCTAAAGGACATCCTTTTTGCGGACAGTGAATTTCCGCCAATGATTTAGGAATATAAAGTTCTCCGGTTCTAAGAACTTTTTTAGTCGCTTCGGTTAAAATGGTGTGACCGGGTAAATGATGATCATCCCCTATCCCTACATGAGATAGGATTTTTTCATGGTCAGTAATAGAAAGCGCCGAAACACCCGTTGTTTTCAAGAGCAGCTTGGAAACCTGGGTTGCGGATTCTTCGCTAAGCCCTCCTCGGAGATAGACCAGCATTTGATCCGCCATATGAAGGACTTTTTGAGCTTGATCAGCTTCGATACGATCCTCTTCATGGATAACCGATCGAATAATCGTAACAAATAGGGCTATTCCAAAGCTGTTAGCCAGGATCATCGGAAGAGCAATGACTTGGACTAAGACAACAGCGCTTTCCCATGGTTTAGCGATAAGAAGAATAATGAGCATTTGTGCCGACTCCGCAATAACTCCCGTCAATAACGCTTTTGAAGTCGAAACGATTCTGCGATTTCCAATTTTAAGGTAGACTAAGCCGGCAATTAATCCCTCTGTTACCGTGGAAATCCCACAGGCCAGGCCTGTAAAGCCGCCAAGGAGTGCTCGGTGAATGCCGGCTATAAGCCCTGCGCAAAGACCAACCCACGGTCCGCCTAAAAGACCACCGATGACAACCCCCACCACCCTTGAGTTAGCAATAGCTTCCTCAAAGCCAATGGTATCCACACGGGGAATCCAGAGAAAGGAATTAGTGCTGGGTCTAATTGAAATCCCGGTATAGGTTCCAATAATTCCAAAGAGCCCAAATACGACAGAAAGCTTGATCATCGTCCACCGGTCAAGTTTATGATCAATGAGGTTGCGAAAGGCCGTCAACCTCGTCAAGATGAAGGCTAATGCTACGATCAGACCAATATGTTCGATCATTAAGAATAAGAGTTGCACAGCAGGAGACTCCTTTACAAAAACATCATATCATGCCAACCCCAAAGATTCCCTTCCCGCATTTTGGACAGCACCCTCCATCCAAACGATTAACAAGAAAAGGTTCCCGTTTGATCACTGTTTCACCACAGCGAGGACAAAAAGTTGTACTCCCGCCTCTTACATTTCCCAAATAGACATAAGGCAGGTACTCTTTAGCAATATCCCAGGCTCGATCTAATGTCTCACGGTCCGTAGCAGGAACTTTGAGCCGATAAGCAGGATGGTAAGCACTTAGATGCCAGGCCAATGGAACATTAAGCTTTGCCAGCCATTGCGCTAATTCTCTCAGCTCACGAGGATGATCATTGGCCCCTTGAATAAGCAGCGTCGTAACCTCCAGATGAACTCGTCCAGCTAAGCGCTCCACATTATCCAAGACCCAAGCTAATTTACTGCCGCAATAATGCTGATAGAAATCTTCCGAGAATGCCTTAATGTCAATATTTGCGGCATCCAGCCACGGAATCAGCTCTTCAAGAAAGTGTGGAGATATCGTTCCATTACTGACCAGGACAACTTTCCCGCCCTGAGCCTTCACAAAAGGAGCTGTATCCCGAATCATTTCAAACCACACGCTGGGCTCTGAATAGGTAAAGCATAAGCCGATGGATCTCTGTTCCCGTACTGAAAGCTCTGCTAATTCTGCCGGAGTGACCTTTCGTCCTGCTTGGTGCTGCTGAGAGACCTCATAATTTTGACAAAAGGAGCAGCTTAAATTGCAGCCAAACCCCCCGACAGAAAAAATCCAAGAACCGGGGTAAAAATGATATAAGGGTTTCTTTTCAATGGGATCTACATTCCAAGCCGCGACTTCCCCATAGGTTCGGGAAATAATTTCCCCCTCACGGTTTTCTCGAGCATGACACCGCCCTGACTGCCCAGGCCGTAATTGACAGTGCTGGGGACAGAGCAAGCAACTTGCTGTATAAGTTTTTTCGTTACTCATAATGGCGCGTTACCTCAAATCTCCAGAGTTCCACGGGGTCGTCGGAATAAATTCCTGCTTTTTGCTTGGCAATACTGATTTGCTCCGCGACGGTATCGACCCCTTCCAGATGGGGCAAAAGCAGTCCGCTTCTGCCCTGCCGGCGAACGACAACGCCATACCTCCATGGATCCAGTTCTTCGGGACCGGCTATTTTTTCAAGTTCACCCAGGACATCCACTGTAATAGTTAAGTTATCCGCTTCTTCTAATTGAACGGGCGGAAACCTGGGATCCTGGGTCCCGGCAGCAATGGCATTGTGCTGAATTTCTAAGGCCAGATTTTCCTGCCAAGCTTCCGTCGTCCCAATGCATCCCCGTAATTGCCCTTCCTTTTTTAAGGTTACAAAGCATCCCCTGTGCTGAGCGAACTCTCCATCTTCTGCCTGAGAACGATCCGGCTCTTTCTTCTCCAAATAAGCTTTCAAACACCGGCGCGCCCATTGCGGCAAGGGAGAACTATGATAAAGATCAGCTACCATATACCCTACGCCAAATGGCCCTTCGTAGGAAAGAACTTCAGGTGCCCCCTCCTTGGCAGCCAGGGCCAAGCGAAGACTGCGGTATCCGCATTCTCCTGCTTTTTCAATAAGTTCATAGGGTAAATCCGCTATTTTTCTTGTATCTCTTTGGAGAGTTTTGACAATGAATTCATCAAATTTTGGCCCTGCAGAATTGAAGCCGTAAGGTCCATCTTCTTTCAAGCGATGAGAAAGATCACCGCTTGCAACCAGTCCATAACGTCCTGGCAAACTGTCCAGAATCTGGCCTAACCTTTTCCCATACTTCTCCGGTTGTTCTAACGGCATCCCCAAAAGAACAAGTTTTCCCTGCCAACCTTCCTTTTGCAAAAAATAAAGAGGTATCATAGCGCCATGATCGATAGGAGCCTGTATAGGAATTGCCCCGGTAAGCCGTTCTTTTAATTGTGCAATAATCTCCGTATCACTGGAGAAGGCAAAACTGACTTGAGGAGCACCGAACTGAGAGAAATCTCCCCGCATGGTACCTCCGCTTACCAATGTTATTCCCGTCTTGGAAAGAGGGGCATGGGGGGAAACTACAATCACTGTTTCAACCTTTGCCTGAACCAGCCGCCGGGAGATCTCTTGATAAGCGTCTAAACTGGCTTGGCATTTATACTCCTCTCCTCGGCCAATTTTTGAAATAAAAAGAGGCGGATGGGGAACGAAAACAGAGTAAATTAAACCCATATTAACACCTTCTTTTGATTAATTCACCTCATAGTTTGTTCTTGTTTAAATTACAAATTTCCTGCCCTATTTCCCTTTAACAACCTTGGAAGGTCCTCGTAATTTATAACCAATATATAAAATAAGAATCCAAACCGGACCGATATAAAGTGAGTAAACCATATCTGGGATATACGCCATTAGTATAATAACAACCCCTAAAAATGCTAAGGTGACATAATTGGAAATAGGGCAGAATGGCAGCTTAAAGGAAAGTTTCTCCCCTTCTTTGGCAGCGACCTTACTCTGCCTAAACTTTAACTGAGTTATTAAAATCATAATCCAATTCAAAATGGCGGCCATCGTGGCTACCGACATCAGATACATAAAAACCTTCCCTGGAACAAGAAAATTGAGGATCACTGCAATTAAGGTGAGTCCTGAAGAAAATGCCACACCATAAACCGGCGCCCCTGCTTTGCTCAGGGTGGCAAATAGTTTAGGAGCACTGCCATGAAGGGCTAAGTTGTGGATCATGCGGCCATTACTGTACAATCCACTATTATAAGTCGAAAGAGCGGCCGTTAAAACCACCACGTTTAGAATTCCTGCAGCCGCAGGTATTCCAATAGCTGAAAAAATTTCGACAAAAGGGCTGCCTGTCGTTCCAACGAGATTCCATGGATAAATAATAGTTAATATTAATAGGGCTCCGACATAAAACAACAGAATCCGCCAGACAACTTGGTTAATAGCCTTAGGAATGGATTCCTTAGGCTGGTCTGCCTCTCCCGCTGTAATTCCAATAAGCTCAACCCCGCCAAAGGAAAACATCACAATGACTAAGGATAACAATAATCCCCATAACCCGTGGGGCAAAAAACCTCCATGAGCCCATAAATTGCTTAAGCCAATGGCTTCTCCGCTATTGCCAAAGCCGAAAAAGATGATTAGAAGTCCAAATAGGATCATGGCCACAATGGCAGCTACTTTTATTAAGGAAAACCAAAATTCAAACTCACCGAAAGCTTTAACATTAATGAGGTTGACTACTGTAATCAAAATTAAGCATATCAAAGCTGAGATCCAAGTGGGTACCTTTGGAAACCAATAATTGATATAGACTCCAACCACAGAAAGCTCTGCCATACTGACAACAACATAACAGAACCAATAGTTCCAGCCGGAGAAAAAGCCTGCAAAGTCTCCCCAATAACGATAAGCATAGTGGCTAAAAGCACCGGAGACCGGTTCATCAACAGACATCTCGCCAAGAGCCCTCATGATAAAGAAAACAGCAACCCCCCCAATAAGATAGGATAAGGTGATTCCTGGTCCAACTAATTGTATTGAGGTTCCTGAGCCATAGAATAATCCTGTACCAATAGCTCCTCCTAAGGCAATCATTTGTATATGTCGATTTTTCAATGACCTTTTTAAATCATCCGGCATTTGCTGGTTACTCAATGTCCTTCTCCTTCTCTTGTGTTCTTACATTAGAGTTCTCATTTTACTCCATAATTATTGATAAAAACATATTATTAGGGAAAACTATGTTCGTTGCTTAAATTCCAATTTCTTACTTGGTTTATTGGTTTAAACTCAGCTATACTTAATAAGTCATGGCATATAAAATAATGCTTCAAATAGCCATCATTGCCTGACTAATTCAAGGAGGTAGATTTCATCATGAATAAACAAACCCTTAATACCCAAAATGCTCCTGCAGCCATCGGCCCTTATTCTCAAGGAGTCAAGGTAGGTAATCTTATTTTTACATCAGGCCAGCTTCCCATTAATACTCAAAGCGGAGAGTTAGTAGCTGACATTGAAGGAGCAACTAAACAATCTTTAGATAATGTTAAAGCTATATTAGAAGCTTCCGGTTCTTCCATGGACAAAGTCGTAAAAACTGTCGTTTTCCTGAGAGATATGAATGACTTCGCAGCTATGAATGCTGTCTATGCTACTTATTTCCCCAATAATCCACCCGCCCGTTCGGCTGTTCAAGTCGCCCGGCTGCCTAAAGATGCCATCGTAGAAATTGAAGCCATCGCTCTCGCCGAATAATTGGTCAACTGTAAGCCATACCGCCTCTCCAGGCGATGAGTAGTAAAAAATAATAGGCTCCCCTATGGCAGAAAGGTTAATTACCTTAACCTTTCTGCCATAGGGGAGCCTTTCATATTGCTGTCAGTTTCTTTCAACCCTCCGGTTACCTGCGTGTCCCTATGTTTACCAGTTTTTCAGCCAAAACAGCTATCTGTCCAAGAGCGGATGACAGCTCCGCTGCCGCTGCCGCTTGAGACTCTGTTACCATACCCAATTGTTCAATTCCTTCGATCAGTTTAAGGACAGAACTATGAACATTGTTTAGGTCTGTCTCAATTTCCGCTGTCGAATTTCTGGTAAATTCAGAGAGTTTTCGAACCTCATCTGCTACAACCGAAAAACCCCGCCCATATTCACCGGCTCTGGCAGCTTCTATAGAAGCATTTAGGCCAAGAATATTAGTTCGCATAGAAATCTTATGGATCTCATCTTTAACATTGCCCGTATGCTCAATCTCGTTAAAAACCCGGCTCGTCTCACTTTCCATGTTTTTAACGGTAGCTGCCAGTTCCTCCGAAGAAGCGGACAAGTTTTCAGCAGAAGCGGATATTTGTTCTACTGAAGCTAAGATATCCTGACCGACATCTGCCAAGGTATCATACTTAGCAACCGAAATATCAATCATGGCGCAGCCCACGACAATACCGTTTTCTTTGATGGGATAACCTATCCCCACATAGGGGATTCCCAACACCTCTTTAGGCACACGCCTTATAACACGCTTTCCAGTGCGAACAGCTTCTTCAGATATGCCCCCTTTAGGCAAGGGATCACCCGCTTCAATTTTCATGTTCAGATTTGGGCTGGGATACCAGGCCAATACTTTTTCTGTATCTAGAATACATACCGCTACTTCCTCATCATAGAGTTCCTGCAAGTCTTTGGCAACTTCCAAAAAAGCCTCGAGTTTCACCTAATTCACCTCCTCATTTTCTACTAATTAGGATCTAATATGTAACGTTACATAAATTGTTTTTGAGGGTAAACACCCTCAAAAACAATTTAATCAGCATTAGAACACTTCCCGAAATAGGTATAAATAATACCTCAGCCAGCATTAAACTAAACGTCTAATTTCATATCGCCAAACTTAATCCAACCTTTTTTGCGCATAAACTCCGAAATAGCCAAAGTAAGAATTGCCGGAAGAATGAAGTGCAGCAAACCAATTTTAATTAAAACACCAGAACTCATACCCATCGCTGAAATCGTCCCAAACTGTCCTACTAATCCGGCAGTACCCATGCCGGCACCGGCAGGAATGTTGGACATCGGCAATATTGTCGTTGCTAAAGGACCTAAGATGGCACTGGCTAAAGTGGCAGGTATCCAGATTAACGGATTTCTGACAATGTTAGGCACTTGAAGCATGGATGTTCCCAGTCCTTGGGAGACTAAACCACCCCAGCCGTTTTCCCGGTAGCTGGCTACAGCAAAGCCGACCATTTGGGTAGCACAGCCTACCGTTGCGGCCCCTGCAGCCGGACCTCCGAGGACAAGCATCATCGCTAAAGCAGCACTGCTAATCGGCAAGGTCAAAATCATACCCATAAGTACTGAAACCAAAATTCCCATGGGAATGGGAGCGAGTTCTGTCGCCATCATAATGACAGCTCCCAGCCACTTCATAAATTCTGCTAAAGGCGGTCCAATAAAGGTCCCCGCAGCCACACCCAACAAAATGGTAACAGCCGGAGTTACAATAATATCCACCTTTGTCTCTTTGGAAACCAATTTCCCGAATTCAGCCCCGATAACGGCTGCCACAAAGGAACCGACCGGTCCTCCAACTGCAGCACCTGCCATACCGGTTATCGTAGACGAGAATAAGACAAGGGGAGGAGCTCCTAAACCAAAGGCAACAGCCACACCAATGGCCGGCCCCATCATCGCCATAGCCTGTTTGCCAAATTCAACGAGTAATGGTATTCCCAGCTGCTCTCCAATCACCTTAAGAATAAGTCCTACAATAAGACTTGAGAACAGACCTAAGGCCATGGCCCCTAAGGCATCCACTCCATACCTTTTCACCGAAAAAATGATGTTTTTGCGTTTTAAAAAACTAAGCTGTTCTTGTTGATCCACCTGTTTTTCCGTCATGTTTCTACCTCCTAATTCATTTACTCGCAAGTGCTTTTTACTATATTAATGGCTTGCTAAGCCAGTAAAGTGGGAGATAAGATCCGGACTTCCCGTTAACCAATGACAAATTTATTTTCTAACATACGAATTTCCGGCAAACCAATTAAATCATTGAAATCTGTAAATGAAATCATTTCCGGTAATAAGTTTTTAGTGGTGCCGGACTTCATGAGTTCTGCCATCAAATTTTTCATAGCCTGAGCGACCATGTAGGTAGAAGCCGTTGGGAAGATGACCATATCATACCCTAATTCTTCCAGTTCCGGTGCTGCTAATAGAGGAGTCCGCCCGCCTTCGACCATATTTGCCAAAACCGGAACCTTAAAGCTGGATGTGATAATCTTCATCTCCTCAACAGATTCTGGCGATTCAACAAAAATGACATCCGCCCCTGCTTCCTCATAAGCTTTGGCACGCTGAACAGCCTCGTCAATTCCATGAATGGTTCGTGCATCTGTTCGGGCGATAATCACAAAATCAGGATCTTTTCTTGCTTCAACGGCTGCCTTAATCTTACCCACCATTTCTTCAGTGGGAATGACCTGACGCCCTGTCATATGGCCGCACTTCTTAGGGGCCAGTTGATCTTCTAATTGTATAGCGGCTACCCCAACCATTTCATATTGGCGAACGGTTCTCATAACATTAATAGCATTTCCAAATCCCGTGTCACCATCTGCAATTACCGGAACATCCACGGCACCGGCAAAATTATTGGCTCGCTCCAGCATCTCACTCATGGTCATTAAGCCCACATCTGCTGTACCCAAATGACTGGCCGCCTGCCCATATCCTGTCATATAAACAGCCTGAAAACCCGCCTTTTCAATGATCTTAGCCGTTAAAACATCGTGGGCTCCGGGGGCAATTAGGATTTCCTTATCCGCCAATAATCTTCTCAACACTTTACCTTTATTCATGATGATTTGCTCCTTAATTTAAACTTCATTGTTTAAAATGTTATTTTCCGCTAATGCCAATGCTTCATTAGGATATTCTTCCGCCATCGCTCCTATGGTATAGAGCTGATAATTATGGTCCACCTCAAACATAGGGTTTTCCGGCAATAAGGAAATTCCTCGATCAGCGAAGGATTTTCTTAGTATTTCCATGGACTCCTTATATGTCGAATGTGCGAAAATACCCCCCACGGCTATGACCCTCTGAATTTTACGTAAATCCCGACCCACAGGTGTCCCTGGCACAATACCGAGAATAGGGTCAAAACTTTGAGCAAAATACCCTGCATGTCTCTTAAGAGCAACTTCAATAGCACTAATAGATAAGGCCTTATCAAAGTTTAGCTCTTTTTCATGGCGGCTGATGTGTCCTGGGTTTTTCTCCAGATACTGTGTATAAGCTTGGATTTCCTTGACTAAGTCCTCCCCTTCCAAACCAATTTTGGCCAAAACTCCCCTTGCTCCAACGGTTTCGATAATGCCCGTTGCACTTACTCTTAATCCCAGATTACCTTCCACCGTTCTGTAAGATAACTGCTTCTCATTGGAAACAACTAAACCCGTTTCCTCTTTGCTCAGATTGACTAAATCAGCTAAAACAGAATGGACATCCGTAGTTGCTCCGCCAATATCAATGACCAGAATATTTCCATGACCTTCTTTTTCATGGGTACCCAGTGCTAAAAGCTCTGCTCCCATCAGTACTGCACCTGGAGTCGGAATAACTCGTCCGGTAGAAACTATTTCCAGTAAACGTCCTAAACCTTTCGCCCTGGTAATTTGCCTAATAAATTCCTGATGAATCGCTTCCCGAGCAGGCTTAACCTTTAACTCATGGATCGTTGGCATAACATTAGGCACTCGAATCGTGAGTATTTCGCCTGTTTTCAAAATCTCTTCTGCTTTTGGCTGAGCTTCGGTATTACCGGCAATGATGACCACGCTAGGCACTTTACTCCTCACGATTACTTCAGCGTTCTCCAGCAAAGAATCCTGATCCCCTCCATCGGTCCCACCTGCCAAAAGAATAATATCGGGCTTAATTTCCTGCAAAACCTCGATTCGAAAATCAACAGGAGTCTCATGAGAAATAATTTCCAATACCCTAGCACCCGCGCTCATTGCCACTTCTTTGGCAGCTTTAGCAGTAACTCTGGGCATATACCCCATCCCAACCATCCGCAGACCTCCTGCGGCAGAACTGGTTGCCAAGGTGTGCGAGGAAACCACCGCATCCCATTGAAGATCCCTCGCTAAATTATGACAAGCATGGATAAGTCCTACTTCAATGTTTTCCACAGTGGTGGGAGCTTGGGAACGTCCGACAAACATTAAGCTGCTCCCCTGACGATTGAAGGCTGAAACCTTGGTATAAGTGCTTCCCACATCGTAGACTAAAAGATCAACCTGGGACATTCTCCCTCACTTCCTTTGCAACGCTTTCTCTAAGCTATAATGCAATATAAACATAGCCGTCCATAATGCGGCGTGAAGTACGGCCAAAGGCCGCTCTTTCCAGCTTAATTTCATTTCCGTCTTCTTTAGCTTCTACCTCGATTTCTATAACGCCCGCCGGATGACCGATTCTAACCAATGAAGATTGAGAACGGGTCACAAGGTTTACGATGGAACCAGGAATTTTTGCTGCTGCTCCTGTACAAGTTGTCCCTGTACCGGCATAAGTTTTGTGCATCACTTGCATAAACATGAGTCTGGATACAACGTCCACCTGATCAGCTCTTATGGTGTTACCCGTGGTAAAGTCAACATAATCTTGAGGTTCACTGACAAAAGCAATCATTGGAAAAGCCGGACTGTTCTTTAAGGCATCAGCTTCGTGTCTAGCCATACCGATCATCGTTGCCGCTTTGCCCCGGATTTTTTCTAATAGATCAAGCATTTCCTGATTGGCATTAATTTGAGCCGGAGTTTCGATCCCAGAAAGACCTAAATCCTTGGCTCTTACAAAAACCATCGGATTGGCAACATCAATAATGGAGGCTTGCAAGGTTCCAAAACCTTCAATGTTCAGAACATCCACCGCCTGCCCGGTGGGCAGCATTTTATCCGTGACTGCACCAGCTGTGCCGGCAAAGTCCATCATTATTTTTGCGCCAGTGCCTGGAACTCCTGCAATTTTGTAATCACCCTTCACTTTAGCTTTACCATCTTGCACCGGAACCTCAGCGACCAAAATTTTACCTGTATTGGTATTGTGGATACGAACCTTAGTGACGGGCTCGACCGCTCTTACTAATCCTTCGTCTATGGCGAAGGGGCCCACACCTGAGGATATATTTCCGCAGTTTCCCGAATAGTCAACAAATCCTGTGCCTATACTCACTTGACCAAAGGTATAATCAACATCAGCATCCGGTCGTGTAGAGGGGCCAATAACAGCCACTTTACTTGTGAGAGGATCTGCTCCGCCCAACCCGTCAATTTGCCTTACGTCCGGGCTGCCGAAGATGGCTAGAATTTCTTGATCTCTTCTCTTTATATCTAAAGATAAATCGTTTTCCATAAGGAAAATTCCTTTACTCGTACCGGCCCGTAAAATCGCACAGCGTATTCTGCGTTGCTCTGCCATACTATTGCCCTCTCTCCTTCATTTTTTCTTCTACCCATTTAAGGACGTCTTGAGGATCAGTGCCAGGCCCAAAGAAACCCTCAACACCTAAGAAATCAGTTCCTTCAGTTTTGATTTTTTCTTCGATCTGTGCGTGTTCCTCTTCCTTCTCAGCAATCCGTCCTCCGGCCATCAGCACAACATTCTCTCGGATGCCCAGTTCTTTAAGACGCCTCTCTACACGGGGGAATAAGGTTAGGCCTAAACCTAAAAGATTGCTGACTCCAACCACATCAGCTTTAGTTTCCGCAGCAACTTCAGCCACGGTTTCAGGCAAATTCATTCCCCGCAGATAAATCACTTCATAACCGGCTTGCTCAAAAGCCTCGCGAATAACATTAATTCCTACTACATGGGCGTCCGCGCCAACCGTTGCTAAAAGTACCTTTTCCTTTTTAGTAATAGGTTTCTCAGCTTCCACAGTAACCTTTTCAGTGGTAAAGGACATTTTATCCGCCGGGACATCAGCGGGACCATAACCCGGAATATAGCGGCGAATCCCGTCTTTGCCGCGATGGGTTTTTACCCCCCGTTTCAGATCCCAGGCAGCCGCTCTGGGAGCATCAAGGATACCTTTCTTACCAGCAGCAACGATGATATCGATAAGTTCTTCGTCCCCATAGTTCAGCCAGAAATCCGGTCCGATTTCTTCCGGGCTTAACTCTCGGGATAATCCAAAAGTACTTGCCAAAACAGCCAAAGCCTCTGTAACAATCTCAGTTTGCCGGCGCTCAATAGCTGGGTCCTCAATATTAAAGGTAGCAGTATTTTCAAAAACATTTTGAGTAGCCCAAATTGCTTTAGCCATGGATGCTCCTGTAGGGATCCCCACGTTTTCAGCAGCCTTTGGCCTGTAGAAGTTTGCTCCGCCTAATTTAGCACTAATGGCCATCCGGGCAAAATGTGCCTGCTCGGCAATCAGATCAGCGGGAGGATTTTGGAAGGTCTCCGGGACAGCGATCAGGAACTCACTCCACATAAGCTGCCTAAAGGCCCGCATCACAGCCAAGTCGGCCAGTAAATTAATTCCGGAAACATTCATTTGAATCCCGCTGAGTGTCCTGGGTAATCCGGCCTGAACCGCTAATCCTTCAGCTAATAGACACATCGCCAAAGCCATCCCATCAGTTCCGCCAATATTATTAAGATGTTTATGAGAATCTGTCTGCACAAAAATATTATTTTCCGCACATATTTGCAGTGCTTTATAGCCGTTAAAAACCTTCGTTTTATAATCATGAATACCCCGCCCACCGAAATGAACGTGAATGACCGGCCCGATATCCGTACCATCAAAACCGGCAATTAGGGAGTTAATAATCGATAAATGGGGGGTATCTCCAGTAGCATTAATTCGCAGAGGATGCTTTTCTCCACCGCCCAGTTCTACAAATTGCCGCTCCCCGGCCGGGGTTATGCCTCCCTTGCCCCGGGACTGTTCAATCAGGTCCGCCCCATCTAAAGGATCGATATGCCGTGTGGCTTCAGAATGAACAAATTGAAAAATGTCTATCTTCAGTTCCTCAGCCACTTTATACATAGCATTGGATTCCTGAAAAGTTTCTTCAGCGGAATTGCGGCCCAATATGGGGTTTTGAACGGGAATTCCCGTCTGAGCAGCACGTCGTCCCAATTCTGTAATCCGGTAACCACTGCGTTCAACTCCATTCACCAAGCGGGGAAAAGGAGCCGGTAAGCCAGTGACTGAACCATCCGAACCCATTTTGGGCATTTCCACGCCAAAAACCTTTTCGTAAGCCTGAACCCGTTCATAATCTTCTTTAATGATCTTCTTTGTTTTTTCCTGCATTGAGTTCTTCCTCCTACCCTTTACGGGAAGATATCATGAGATTTTCAATTGTTTTCGAACTTTTGCAATCAGCCCGCCTGCCTCTAAGGTCTGCAAGACATTGTCTGCTAACCTGGCTGCCCTGACTTTTTCTCCACTGGCACAAATCATAATTTCCGCCGCCGTCAAGTCTATTTCAAGCTCTTGCCCATTTTCTACTTTCTGTTCCATGTCGCAGACTAAGACCGGTAAGCCGATGTTTATAGCATTGCGTCTAAATATCCGGGCAAAGGATTTAGCGATTACTAAGCCAACTCCTGCTTCTTTTAGAGCAACCGGCGCTTGCTCCCGACTTGAACCGCAGCCAAAATTCTCACCGGCAACAATGATATCCCCTGCTTGTACCTTGCCGGCAAAATCCGGGATTTCACTGCCGGCCAGAGCATAATCCTTAAATTTGTCCGCGGGAGCAGCCATGGCATAACCCGGAAAAATCTGGTCTGTATCAACATTTCCGCCTAAATTCCAAACACGCCCGTGAATTTTAGAATTCCAACTCATTAGCCAACCCTCCTAAAGGCACCACACTGCCCGGTGGTACAATAGTCCCGGCAACCGCACTCTCTGCCGCAAGACGAGGGGATGCCAGATATACCTTTCCCTCACGGTGACCCATTCTGCCCGGGAAGTTTCGATTCGTTGTCGAAACAGCCACATCACCGGCAGCTAAGAGTCCCATATGAGCTCCGAAACAAGGGCCACAGCCAGGGCTGGTTATCATCCCTCCTGCTTCCCGGAAGATTCGGTTTAGGCCCTGATCCTCCATTTGCTGAGCAATATCAACAGATGCAGGAATTATTAACAATGTCACACCCTCTGCTACTTTACGGCCTTTAAGCACTTCGGCTGCCGCCAGCATGTCACTTAATCGTCCATTCGTACAGCTCCCAATCACAACCTGAGAAATCTTAGTAGCTGAGAGGTCTTCCGCTTTAACCACAATACCGGGATTAGGAGGGCAGGCAACACTGGCCGGAATATCCTCCGCCTGGAAGGTATAAACTTCTTTGACAGTTCCAACGGGTTGAGCCGGATCTGAAAAATAACTAATCATGCTCCCCATCTCGATACCCATGTTCGATATCGTCATTTTATCATCCATAGTCAGATGTTCCATTAAGCTGCCCGTATAAATAACTCCTTGATCGGTAAATCCCGCTGTCCCAAAATATCCAATCAAGTGTAAAATAACATCCTTGGCGTAGACTCCCGGTTGCAGCTGCCCTTCAATACATATCTCACAGACTTCCGGCACCTCTAAGTCCAGGGTACCTGTAGCCATAGTGGCTGCTAATTCAGTGGCCCCCACCGGGATTGCCAAAACTCTGTAAGCACCGGCAGTACAGGTATGGGAGTCTGCCCCAATCAAGATTGAACCTCGTTTCAAAGGATGTTTTTCAGCAATAACTTGGTGAATAACTCCTTCTCCTTTGTCATAAAGTTTTACTCCGTATTCCCGAGAGAACTCTCGGAGAACATTGTGCAATACTTTGGCCTCTACGGTAGCTGCCGGAATGATATGATCTAAGACAAAAACCACCTTTTGATTATCAAAAACCTGGCTAATCCCAATCTTCTTGAATTGTTCAACAGCCATCGGTCCGGTAATATCATGGGCTATCGCCAGATCAACCTTGACCGTGATATCATCACCGGCGTGAACCTCGTCTTTTCCTGCTGCAGCTGCCAAATAGCGTTCTATTTGGTTCACTCTACGTCTCCTCCATTCGCTCAATCAACCAGAACAATTCCTAAGCGTTTTGCTGCCAGGCAGGCTTCTTCTAAGGATGGTTCGGCATTCTTAAGAACTAAGCGGGCGCCCCCTCTGTTCAGGGCCTCGACCATGGAATTTTGCTCAGTAGCGAAGACAGAAATCCTTTGCATCTGAGACTCAGGTACTTTGACAATTTCAATCTTCAGCTTTTTTTCCCGGACTCTTTCCATGATCTCACGATAGGCTTTACCGTTGTCCGTACTCGCCCCCAGGACTGCGGCCATAAGAATTCCCGGAACGTTAATTCCCCGTCGTGCAAAAAGTTCTGGATACAATTCTATTTTGACCCCTGTAATCTCACCTTTCGCCAATGCATGGGCGATACGTCCGGTATTCGTGGGTGATCCTACGGCTTGACTGCTTCCCCCAACCACGGCTTCGCCAAAAGGCTTTACAATGGAGTTGGCTTTTTCGGCAAGCCCACGGGCTTCTTTTAATGCCCGGTTCATGGTCAGATCTATGTTTGTCCTTTCTTGTTCCTTGATTGAATTATCAACAAAGTACTCAACCTCTGGGTTCGCTTTAAAGAAAGGCCGCATATAATCGTTAACCAAAGGTACAATCTCCTCAGCTGAAACTGGGTGTACAGCTGCAGCCATAGCAACCATGACGTCAACGGGTACATCCACCGGAATATTGGTATGCATTGCCAGCTTGGCGGCCAAATTGCCGATAACCACGCCGCCGCCAATATGAGTGGCACAAAGCCCGGAAACCATGACCCTGGGGGTGCAGGGGACAGCAATTGTCGGAGATAAGGCAAGCACCACAGCTTTAGCCAAAACCTGCGGCTCCCCCTTGTGGTATTCCACCAATGTGGCTGCTGTTGCGGCAGCACCGGCGCCGAAACCTTCCATATTACACCCTGTCGATGTCTTACCTGCCCGAAAGATCGTTCCTACTTTCAGCATCACAGCTACAACTCTTGCCAATTCTTCTTTGTCAGCGATGACCTCTTTCAAAGTGCGGAAAATACCGGTATAGGTACAAGCATCCCCTGTTCCGGCACAAGGCTGGAGTCCGCAGGAATGATTGCCGACTTGAGCAGCAAGGGTATAAACAAGAATCTTATTAATGAGATCATCCTCAAACAAGCGATGAGTAAAATTATTATAAGCTAGTTCTTGAGGAGCTTTGCCAAGCAAAAAACTCGAACCGGAGGTAATGCCCACCTCTGCGGCATAAACATTATGGGCAAAGGCATCAATTACTGCATCAATAACCTCTTCACGGGTCATAGCATTGTGAGCCATTGCCTCGGCGATAATCACATCACTGGTACGCAGGCTTAAATCTTGGGCAATTTCAGTAATTTCGCCTATGGTCAAATTCCCAACTTGATATCCCTTAGCCTGAATTTGTTTGATAATCGTTTCCACTTAGTCACCTTCAGTTTCCTCTAGTTTTAAGCTCTGACTTTAATCTTCATCAAATCTTCCAAAGGTTTGATCACTGCCGAAATATCGTCCCTTCCTAACCCTGCCGCTCGGGCTTGCTCAAAAACCTGTTGGGCAACATTCGTCAGAAGCATTGGTATTTTAGCTTCTTTGGCTGTTTGGACAGCAAGTTCAAGATCTTTATATTGAAGGTCGATGGCAAATCCTGCCTCAAACTGACCTTTAAAAATAAAGTTAGGCATCTTTGCCGTGAGGGCATAGCTACTGCCGGAACTGACACTGATAATTTCCAGTAAGACCTGGGGATCCAGCCCCAGCTTCGTTCCTAAAACAAAAGCTTCGGCTGCCGCTGCCATATTGATACCCAATAACAAGTTATTGACGATTTTCACTGCATCTCCGGCCCCAGTCTTGCCTACGTGGTAAATCTTTTTGCCCATAACCTCCAATAAGGAATGATAACGCTGGACAAGTTCCTTCTCTCCGCCCACCATGATGGTTAAGGTTCCTGCCTCTGCACCCTTTACCCCTCCGCTCACCGGTGCATCCATATAGCCTACTTGGCGGTCAGAGGCCAGTTTTGCCATTTTCTGTGTGAAGGTCGGTCCAACACTGGACATATCGATGACCGTGAATCCCGGCTTTGCCCCGGCGAAAATCCCCTGCTCTCCAAGCAGGACCTGTTCAACAACAGCCCCATTTGGCAGCATTGTGATGACTACATCAACTTCTCGAGCCAATTCACGTGGGTTCTCTGCCTTCTTTGCCCCCTCGGCAACAAGCTCTTGAAGGGCTGCCTCATTAACATCATTAACATACAGGGAATACCCTGCTCGCAGTATATTTTGGGCCATAGGTTTTCCCATAGCTCCAATTCCAATAAAGCCTACTTTCAATGTAAAGCCTCCTACTAAGCTCCTTAATGCAGGGTTCGCCTTATCTAAGGCCGTCTTCCCCTTTAATTTCACTTTTTTGTAAGCCGCCGATTCGAGGATGGGGGCGTCCCGAATCCGTAACTACCAGGGCCACTACCAATTCATCCCCTCTTGGCGCATCGGCAATCCTCACTTCCATGGCATCATAGTGAGTACGCACAAAAGCAGCATCTTTGTAATGAACGGGTACATCTAGACCCGTGCCCATACCGCCCAGTTTCTTGGCTGAAGGGATAATTGCCTTACCACCGCCGACCTCTTCCCGAAAAGGTTTGCCTAAACGGGGATGTAAAATAGCTGCGGCGTGTTCAAGTTCACCTTTCTCGCCGACAATAGCTCCCTTGCCGTAACTCTCTGCTTCTTCTTTAGTGATACCCAGGGCTTTTACTGCCCGTTCAGCAAGAGTTGAACCCAATTGCTCACCAATTTCCATCAGTTCCGTTAAATCATCCACATACTGTCCGGCGAAGGGATTCTTAATTACAGCCATTGCCGCAGCTTTGCGTGTGGGTTTTGCCACCATCTTTTCCCCATCTTTATAAGTTTCTTCGACAACCGTTACGATTTTACGAATTTCCATCCTTGTTTCCTCCTTCGAAATTTGCTGATTGACACAAGTTCTCCGGTATCATAACCACTAAGTCATCAAGAAAAAGTATCGCGCCCTGAATACAACCTTGCAATTTAAGTTCTCTGGCTTTTTGCAAACCATTTTCCAGTGCTTTCACCTTAGTTAGGAGATTTAGGGTACTAACTTCAACGGTCACTAGCTGACCTGGTATATCGGTATTGGGGTCCAATAATTCTGCAGGGAGGCTTGAAATGCCGGGATCTTCGGCATAACAATGGTTAGCAATCAGGGTTGCACAGGCATCGGCGACTCGAGCGGTCCTTGCTATCACTGTCACGGCACTGGCAATACCCTTGGTAAAGCTCCGTCCCCCCAAACCGCTGGTGGCTACTCCACCAATTCCATCGGCAGCGGTAATATCCAAGGTATGGCTAAACCCTGAAGCTCCAATACTGGGTGTTAAACCCAGTTTGGTCTTTTCCTCCTCCAGCAGCCGCAGGGCAATATCGCCGCCGTTATTAATCATGACCTTTGAGGCGCCTTTTTCTACTAACCAATCTCCGGCTAAATCGGCAAAGGTACCTGCTACTGCCGCCATAGGGGTTAAGGTCCTATCTCCCGTTTCCAGCACAGCCCCAACCATTAGCTGTAAAGGCAAAGGATAAACACTCAGATCTCTTTCATCTAAAGTCAAATAATCCTTGGCTTCCTTTTGGACTGCTGCTAAATCTTCGAGAATTCTCATCACATACTTGGCAGCCTCCTGCAGCTGCTCTGTCATGGCAAGCCCATGGGCTCTGGCCATTAACATCATTTGAACAGGGCCGTAATTCAGAAATACTCGATCTTCAGCTAAAACATTGATCACTGGGTAAGACGCCTCCCTTCGTCATGAAGTTAAGATCTCTCGGAGTAAATACTCTAGCTGGAAGAATCCTCTTGGGAAATAATCTGATTCAGCTTCCTGATTGCCTGGGTATGACCGCCCATCTCTTCATAGGTTGTTAAAGGCATTGTATATTCCACAGGTGCAACGGTGGCGGGTGTGGGAACCCAAGTAAAGGCTTTGGAAACTACCTTTTCTACATCCACCATAAAGTTAATCCCGCCGCCGGGGAGCACATAGACCTGAGCCCCGCCGATGGTTAAGCAGGCCTTTCCGCTGTGAACTGCTTGGGTTACTTTAAGTGGATTTACCGCCACTCCGGCCCGGGCACTTCCGCCGGTTCCCCCAACATAGAGAGCTGAAACTCTGGCATTTTCACAGGTATCACGGATAGCCTCAACCGCAGCCTTAACCTCCTTGGTCATGGGTATTTCCAAAACGGAACCCCCTGGTTGAACTTCAAAGAGGGCTGCCATTCTTCCTGTGGTCTCAGTAACCAGTACTTTCATACCTGGCTTTGCACGAGACATGTCGACAGACTTAATCGCATCCTGGGGATTTTCGATATTAGTGCCGCCCCATCCTGAGCCATGTTCCCCAAAGTAACGTCCCCGTGTACTTCGCCGGGCATTGGGAATTACTCCGCTCCAACTCATGCCTACCGATTCGCCGGCCATATGTTCCGAGAGCAATCCAACCACATGGTGATCAAGAATAATAGCTTCATCGACGGCTTCTTTCAGCTTGGCAGCAAACATACCGATTGTCGCACTTCCGCAGCCAACCCGCATTTTTGTATCTGTTACCCCGTCAATGATGGGCGGGCAACCCACTTGAAGTTCCAGAGTCCTGTTTTCTACTTTCAAGGTTACTCGTTCTCCATTAGCAATTTCCACAATTGTTCGGGCAACGATAAAGCCATCTTTGCCGGTAAGCAGGTTTGCTCCGCCAATAGACAACATTTTTGAACCATACTCTTCAGTATCAACCATGCCTACGACTTTGCCATTGCGCTTAACCTTGGCGCCTTCTTCACCTACAAACAAATTCGTGTCAATCTTAACCTTAATTCCGCTGTAGCTTAAAGGCGCTTCGGTCACGACAGTAACCATCTCTACTCCGTCAATGGTATCCTGCACGATATACGGTGCCGGCCGGCAGCAGGGATAGGCCGTTCCTGCACCAACAGCAGTCACCAAGGGTCCTCCCGGAGTGACATCCGTAACCAACTTACGATTACGGATGAGCTGCCCACCATCATTTCGATAACGCTGGCAAGCTCCCGTGTATCCTTCTAAGACCTCACATTGTACCGGGCAAGAGGTACATTTGACGGCTCCTTCTTTAAGGTCACTGACCTTGACAGCTGCCTTAAAAGAGCAGACTCTTGTACAAATTCCACAGCTTGTACAGCTTTCTTGAATATAAGCTTTTTTATCCTTAATAATGATAGCTTGATTAGGGCATTCCTTACTGCAGATGCCGCATCCTTTACATAACTCAATGTCGATTACAACTGACATTTAGAATAATCCTCCTTCAACCCTTAACTACCAAACCTTACTTCACAGAATAGTTGCGTCCGGAAGGGGGAGTGTTGCGACTCTTGGTTACTTTAATGGTTCCATCAACCATAACCATAACCACAGCAGGCAAATCACCAGCTGTCAGTGCTTCCAGGGCATTACTGCCTACGGAACCCATAGGAGCATCCATGATGACAAAATCTGCTTCTTTCCCTTCAGCAATCAAGCCTGTCTCCAAGCCGAAAACCCGAGCTGTATTGCCTGTAGCCATGGCAATAACCTTTTCGGCAGGGACATCTGTCATGGAAGCGATAAAACTGATCGTTCTCAAGATTCCTAAAGGAATAATCCCCGTGCCGGAGGGAGCATCATTTCCGAAAATTACTCTCTTCAAAGCATCTTTTTCAGTCAGTTTACGAATGGTTAAAGCAGCGATCTTGGGATTACCGCACTGTACAATC
The DNA here is from genome assembly GCF_000235605.1 of Desulfosporosinus orientis DSM 765. Taxonomy (GTDB): domain Bacteria; phylum Bacillota; class Desulfitobacteriia; order Desulfitobacteriales; family Desulfitobacteriaceae; genus Desulfosporosinus; species Desulfosporosinus orientis. The sequence goes on along the minus strand of NC_016584.1, from coordinate 440,063 downwards.
TCCAAGGGCAGCTCTGTGGTGTCAATCAAGGTTTCAATTTCGGCTGGGGCAATGGCCGTAGGACCACCGTTAACATGAGAAACGACGGTGGGCTGAACAGCAATCACATCCTCCGCTGTAACAGTTGAACTGCCTGGGATTGAAGTCCCGCCGGTATGCATCGCTACTTTCATACCGTATTTTTTGGCCCATTGAACCATGGGGGCAGCATCTTCTGGTTTCTTAACGCTTCCCAGACCGACCTCCCCAACCAGCCAGACACCTTCCTTAGCCATTTCCGCGAAATCAGCTTCTACCAGCCCTTTTTCCAGGATTACCGCCCCGCCATGAACTTTTAAGCCGGATGAACGCAAGTTTTTAAAGGATTTATGCACAAGGATCGCCAAAGCCTTTGTTCCTGCGGGATCTTTGGGACGTCCGGGAAAATGGGGTTCCCCTGCTGAGATAAAGGTTGTGACTCCTCCGTGAAGAGCACCATCCAGATAATCCTGGGTTTTTTGGCGTGGGGTATAATCTCCTATTACAGGATGAACATGAGAATCGATCAAACCAGGGGTAACTGTCATCCCAGCTGCATCGATGATCTTGTCAAGGTTATAATCATTGAGGATATCCGCTTGCCCAATCTTGGCAATGATGCCGTCTTGGACAACAATCGCAGTCCCTTCACTCAACGGCTGCTGAATATCCCCGGTTACAAGTGTTCCAATGTTTGTTAGAGCTATAGTTGCCATCGCTTTATCCTCCTTGTTGGAATTCTACTTTATTGGGCTTCGGCCAGTTGGGCCAGGACCTTTTCCGGTGTGATCGGTAAATCCGTAATCCGGATGCCTACGGCATCGAAAACTGCATTGGCTATGGCCGCTGAGGTCGGAATAAGGGCAGGTTCTCCAACTCCCTTGGCTCCAAAGGGTCCGCATTTTGTCGGCTCTTCAATGATTAATGGGTGTATAGTAGGTACATCCATAGAGGTGGGAATTAAATAGGTAGCGAAAGAAGGAGTCCCAATTTTCCCAGCCAACACCTTTACTTCTTCATAGAGCCCCAGCCCTAGTCCCATTGTACTTCCCCCCTCAATCTGACCTTCAACTTGCAGAGGGTTGACAGCTTGACCCACATCATGGGCCGCCACAATCTGGAGCACATCAACATAACCAGTTTCTATATCTACTTCAACTTCAACAATCTGAGTAGCGAATGCATATGTTGCATAAGGACTGCCTTCTCCGGTTTCTCCATCCAGACCTGTTGTCTCTGGGTTAAACCACCCATGACCGATGGTCATTTTTCCCTTTCTTCGACAACTTCCAATCACTTCTTCAATACTCTTGTAATTTTCTTCCTGACCTTTTATAAATATACGGCGATCTTTGAGGATAACTTGTTCTTGCTCTGCTCCAAATAGTTCTGACGCTTCACCTAAGACCACTTTCTTAGCTTCTTTTGCCGCCAAATGAGCGGCATTGCCGGATATAAACGTCTGACGGCTGGCGGATGTTGCCCCTCCATCCGGTGTAACTCCTGTATCTGCTGAGGTAACCAAAACATCCTCGTAGCGTATGCCAAGTTCTTCTGCAACAATCTGAGCTAAGGTTGTGTTAGAACCTTGCCCAATATCAGCAGCCCCCACCATCAGGTTAACAGAACCATCATCCTTCCAATCTACAAAGGCACCGGCCGGATTAGGCAAACCGGTATTCCCGATCCCATACCACATACAACCTATGCCAACACCTCTTTTTTTCATCGCATTAGCCTCCATTCCTAGCAAAATTGGCCCAATACCTCCAGCGCCTTGGCCTGGGCTACTTTAATAGTCTCCATAAAACCAACGCTGTTATCTAAGACTTGGCCTGTTCCCGTTTTACTGTTCGGCTGCAAAGCATTTAACAAACGCACTTGAATTGGACTAATCCCTGCTTTTTGAGCGATCATATCCATTTGCTGTTCGTGAGCAAAAGCCAGTTGAGGAACTCCAAACCCGCGGCATGCTCCCGCTGTTGGGTTATTGGTATAAACAGTGTAGGCATCGACCTTAACATTAGGTACTTCATAGGGACCCGTCGCGTGAACAGCCGACCGGGTCAATGTACCAGGACCGTAGGAAGCATAGGCCCCCGTATCGCCAATCACGGTTACATCAACAGCCATTAATTTGCCGGTCTTATCGGCTGCGGTTTTATATCTGATAACGTAGGGATGGCGCTTTGTCGAAGCGACCATCGATTCCTCCCGGGTATACACTAAACGTACCGGTCTCTTCGTACGAATTGCCAGAAGAGCTAGATAAATTTGAACAGAAATGTCCAGCTTGCCACCGAATCCTCCGCCAGTTGGAGCCTGAACAATTCGCACCTTATTAAGCGGTAAAGCAAGGTTTCTTGCAACCTCTTTACAGTCAAAATGGGGATTTTGGGTAGAGACATGCAAAACTACCACATCACCGTCCAGATAAGCTACTCCGGCCTCCGGCTCTATATAAGCATGTTCCTGCATTTGCGTACGATAGCAAGTTTCAACAACGATATCTGCTTGGGCAAAAGCCCCCTCCACATCCCCTTTGCGTATTTTGCGAATGGATTGGATATTACCCTCCTTATGCACCTGAGGAGCATCTGGTTTCATGGCTTCTTCCGGATTAAAGACTGCCGGCAGTTCTTCAAATTCTACTTTAATGAGTGAAAGAGCCTGGAGAGCAATTTCCTCAGTTTCAGCTGCGACAATTGCCAGCGGGTCCCCCCGCTTACGAATCTTATCCATCACCAATACGGGCTCATCTTTGATGATAATGCCATGAGCATTACTCTCCGGGACATCTTTTGACGTTAAGACGGCAAAAACACCTGGCAGAGATTCGGCTGCTTGACAGTTAATATTTTTTAAGAGAGCATGAGCCACCTGACTGCGCAAAACCTTAACCTGAAGCATACCCGGCAGCTTTATGTCTCCGCTATATTGGCATTTCCCCAGCACCTTATCCAGGGCATCCTTACGTAGTACCGATTTTCCGACGACCTTCAATTCCTGCACTCTGTTTCAGCTCCTCTCAGCTCTGATGACTATTACTCCTAACAACTTTTTCTATGGCATTAGCGATCTTGTTATATCCTGTACATCGACAGAGATTGCCGGATATGGAGCGAATAATTTCCTCCCGTTTGGGGTTTGAGTTCTCGTCAAGCAAAGCCTTAGCCGACAACAGCATCCCCGGAGTACAGAAGCCGCATTGTACTGCTCCCTCTTCAATAAAGGCTTCCTGCAAAGGATGTAAATGCTCATAGCTGCCAAGTCCCTCAATCGTCGTTACTTCTTTTCCATCAATTTGAGGAGCTAAGACTAAACAAGAATTGGCCGTCTGACCGTTAATAATCACAGTGCATGCGCCGCAATCCCCTTCCCCACATCCTATCTTCGTACCGATCAAACCCATATCGTCACGCAAAAAATCAACGAGCCGCTGGTCTGATTCAACCTGAACACTGACTTTTTCGCCGTTCAGTACGAAGTTTATCGTTAGTTTTGACATAATCTTTCCCCCCTAGTAACAGGTAATTCGACTCCCTGCTTCTTCCAGAGCACGTCTAACTAATACCCTGGCTGCCCGTGTACGATATACTGCAGTAGAACGGACATCGTCAATGGGCTTAATAGCTTCGGCGACTGCCTCAGCAGCTTCTTTAATCAGCTCCGGTGAATAATGGTTCCCGATCAGTATTTTTTCTCCCGCCATCCCCCTGATCGCAGTGGCGGCAACGGACCCCAGCGCAATTCTTGCCTTTTTTATAACCCTGGTCTCGGGATCTATTTCCAGGGAAGCACTCGCATTAATCACTGAAATAGCCAAGGCTTTGCGTTTGCCAAGTTTTTGGAAACTACACCCTTGATGATTGGAAACTTGAAAAGATATGGTCGTAATGAGCTCACCAGGTTTCAGAACAGTGCGACCCGGACCAAGGAACAGTTCATCTAATGGTATTGTCTTGACTGCTTCCTTACTCGACAAAGTAACTTCTGCTCCCAAAGCAATAAGAGCGGGGACAGTGTCTGCCGCAGGTGAAGCATTGACCATATTTCCGCCGACGGTTCCCTTATTACGGATTTGAGGCGAACCAACGATACCTGCAGCTTTAGCTAAAGCTGGAGCATATTGATTAATAAGTTCCGATTGATTAAGTCGAGTGTGGGTAGTCGATGCTCCCAGCACGATCTCTCCTGCTTCAAGGTTAATCCCCTTCAGCTCTTCAAGCTCATCAAGATCAATGACGGCTGTTGGTTTAATCAGACTCTCTTTAAGCTTGACCATTAAATCCGTTCCGCCAGCCAATAAGCTGTAACCAGGGTTTTCTGCCATCAGCTTAAACGCCTCGTCTAAACATTTCGGCCTATAATACTTAAATCTACTCATTAACCGGCGCCTCCTGCCATTCAAAATATACAGCCCTTTTTACAATTTTTATTTACCTTTATATAAGCAATTTGTATGCCACCCATAAATCATTTACAAGCGTTAAAATTATTGTTAACAGCCCATATTTAAGCCAGTTTCGGGAAATTATTAGATTCCTAAAAGTTACTGACCACGGCAAAACATTTCACACTTGAAATGTTTTGCGTTTCTGTTTAATATTTATTTTGTTCGTTTAAAGGTTTATATTTCATATTTGCAATGCATTATTGCAAATGTGAAATATTCTTTTTAGTCTAGTCCGAATTTAAGCTCTTTTTTTATTAGAATTAAAAATGGTGCCTTAGGTCAGTTTGCAACTGAACCTAAGGCACCATTGCCTTAAACGTATTATCCGGCTATCAAATAACCTATAATACTTGCAAGAATTATGTTGCAAATTTTATGCCAACTATTCTATCCCTATAATGACTTTTCCGAGTCTCTTTATGTGCATTCTGACGGCTTATTCGATATTTCAAAGCAACTATTTCTCGAGGAACATGGAATAACAACTCATTTTTGAAACGTTTTTTGATCGGATACGGTACGTTATTCCGGATTTATTGCAATAATGAACTATTTCATTTCATTAATGAAACAATCACTGATTATCTCCTTCCATCCCATATTCCGTTAGCTTTCGCCATAAGGTTGCTGTACTTATTCCCAAAATGCGAGCTGCTTTTACTTTTTTAAATTTTGCCATTTCCAACGCCTTCTGAATAATTAATTTTTCGGCTCCTGACAACGCTTCTTTTAAATTAAGCTCTTCATTCCCAATCTCAACGATCACAGATTCTTTCAGAGTTTTTTGTCCTTGCCGCAAATAAAGAGGCAAATGTTCCGGCAATAATGTCGACTCCTCCCGCACCATATTCATAGCAGACTCAATACAGTTCTGGAGTTCACGGACATTCCCCGGCCAAGCATGATTTTGCAATAGCTTTAATGTTCTTGGGTCAATATCTTCAACTAATCTGCCAAAGGAAAAAGAAAATTTATGCATAAAATGCTTAGCTAATAAGCCAATATCCCCGACTCGCTCTCGTAAGGGCGGAATTTTTAACTGAACTACATTTAAGCGATAAAAGAGATCCTGACGAAACCCGCCATCCGCAATGAGATCGTTCAGCTCTTTATTAGTAGAAGCGATGACTCTGACGTCAATCTTTTGGGCCTTGAACCCGCCAACCCTAACTACCTCTCTTTCTTGAAGAACTCTGAGTAATTTAGTTTGCAAGCTAATGTCCATTTCACTAATTTCATCAAGAAAGATCGTACCGCCATTCGCTTGTTCAAAGGCACCAGGGCTTCCCCCTTTCTTCGCCCCGGTAAAGGCCCCTTCCTCGTAACCAAAAAGATTGCTCTCAATAAGCGAAGCCGGTAAAGCCCCACAATTTAAAGCCACAAAGGATCGATATCGACGATCACTGGCATTATGAATCGATTGAGCAAACAATTCCTTTCCCGTTCCTGTTTCCCCATAAATAAGTATTGAAGAGACACCATCTGCCACGAACTTGGCCATACTTTTGGTTTTTGTTAATACTTCACTCTCTCCAATGATATCTTCAAAACAATACTTTGCATTCTGAAATTTTTTAACTTCATCGTATAATTTTTGATGTTGCCGAACGGCATTTTCATTGTTAAATCCAAAACCGATTTTTTCCGTAATAGGAATACGTACAGCCATTGCTCCATTAATAGAAAAAGACTTTCCCACTACAGGCTCCTGAGAAACCATAGCTTGTCTGGCCTGCTTACTTACTTGTCCTTTCAGCTGATGTCGCTCGCTTCCATTAGAATAATAACTTAACAGCCGTTCGCCAAGATCATTAAAAATTACAGCCTCTCCGCCTGCGACTTGCGCAATCATTGGCAGCGCCTTTATTAGTGCGTCTTGGAATTTCTGTTCTTTAATAAGGCGTTCGACATTACTGCAAGCCAAAACATATTCACCGATTGGCAAAGCCCAAGCATCAGCTTGATCTACAATTTGGGAAACTCCTATTAATGGGCATGCCTGTTGACCTGCATTTCTGGCCAGATCATATATCTGATTGTCCAGATCTTTTATTTCCGTTCCATTCCAATCGAAAGTACATAATCTCCTTCCTTCAGAATCAGTGATTGTAGCATATCCGCCCGCTGTTCTCGCTAAAACTGGCAAAATCTTAATAAGTTTTTCCAAATTATAATGATCCCTCATCCTAACCTCCAAAAATCTGCTCTTATCCCAATAACCATATTCTTTAGCCCAACAGTGCCGTTACTTTCTAAGTCTATAATAACCTTATAAACAGAAAAATGTCGAAAGGTATTAGCAATAATTCATAATACATGAACTTTCGAGGGAATGTTTGCCCCATTTTCTATTTCCTCTCAAGATATATACCATATATTAACTTTTGTGTAACATTATTCTATTATGTGCATAACGTGTATTACGAAATAACTGATTCGCACATTGATATAAGGGGGCTTGCCCATGAAATCGATGATAGGGCAACGGGATTATTCCCCGAACCAATACAAAAGGTTCTTCCCAATGCAGCGGCAGGAAATTAAACCTGATCGGCAACCTGGGCCGGAACCCTTACCTGATCAAATACGAAACGCCGGATCGGCTGCTCAGCCGATACCCAAGCCGGTAATTCAACCTATATCTCAGCCTAAATCTCAAAAAAACACACCTATTAAGAAGGAACCTACTCCACCTAACCTTAACTCCTCTTCCCCAACACCAGAAGCCCCTGAACTTTGGCAGCAACACGCAGGTCTTTTGTTAAAACAATATGGGCCATCTCTTATGAAACAATTTGGCCCCCCCTTGGCACGTAAAGTAGGGATTCCTATCGCTCGCCGCTATGGTCCTCCATTAGCTCGCAAAGTTGGAATTCCGCTGGCCAGGCGAGTTGGCTTACCTCTTGTCCGCAAAGTGTTTCTCCCTTTAGCAAAACGTGCCGGGTTTGCCATAGTGAGGCGAATAGGTCTGCCATTATAGTATTAATCCAAAAAAGAGAAGACTGTTGACGTAAGATGTCAACAGCCTTCTCTTTTTTTAGGTCCACTTCTTCTATTTTACGATGAGAACCGGGCAAGTTGCTTTGCGAAGGACACGTTGACTTACACTGCCCAATACTGCTCCGGCTATTGGTCCATAACCATGACTTCCCATAACCACCAGATCAATATTCTCATTAGCAATTTCTTCTAAGATAACACTTGATGGATGCCCCTGGATCATTTTTTTCTTTAACGGTATATTCTTAATGTCGATTCCTTCAAGGGCGGCTCCCAAGGTCAGCCAGCCTCTTTCCTCGATTTCCTCTCGAGTGATTTGGATAGAATAAGCTGAGTTATAGCCCCAGTAAGCCTCCGGAGTATAGGCAACAAATAAAAGTACAATTTCAGCCTGGAATTTCTGGGCAAGATTTAAAGCAGTTTGTAAAGCTCGACGTGAGTACTCTGACGCATCAGTAGCCACCAGTATCTTTTTAAACATGCTACACCCTCCTTCTGATTTCCAGCTTTTGTTCTCTAAGGATTTTTTGAAATAGGAATTTGAGAACTTTAAAAATCTGTAAAAACAGGAGATAATTCACTATAAATGAAGGGTAGCATTTTCACTGATTGCAGTCAATAGTCGTACCATATGGTCTCAATCAATTTTTATTATTGTCAATTCAATTACTTGACGATCATAACCGGGCACTCTGCTCTCTGAACAACACGCTGACTGACACTGCCTAGCACTGAACCTGCAATCGGCCCATAACCATGACTGCCCATCACAACTAAATCAATATTCTCTTTCTCAATCTCTTCTAAAATAACGCTTGCCGGGTATCCTTGTTCCTGCTTCTTTTTTAAAGGAACCTCTCCCAAATCGATTCCTTCAAGGGTTGCATTTAAAGCAAGCTCACCAGCCTCATCAAGCTGTTCCTGGGGAACTAAAATATTATAAGCGACATTATATCCCCAATAAACTTCCTTGAGATACGTAACAAACAGAAGCTCGATTTCTGCGTTAAAGGTCCTGGCAATTTCTAAAGCAGTTTTTAGCGCTCGTTTGGAATACTCCGAGGCATCCGTAGCTACTAATATTTTTTTAAACATAAACTCAGCTCCTTACTTTTGTTACTATGTTTCCTATATTCTATATTTAAGATTAGAATCCTCCCAATTTAATAAATATTTTATTTTAATCTACCATTCTATTTTTAATAATTATGTTTTCAAAAATAATGTCTTTTTATGAATATTAATATCAGAAACATATATACTTCATTTTTCGCTGCCAAAGCGAATTGGAACGGACTATTAAAACTATATGAACTTAAATACGAGCTAAACACATGTAAGTGGTATTTATATTAAGCATTAGCCATTTGCCTTATAACCAGGCTATGCGCTGCAATTATTAAAAAAGTCCCTCCTAACTATTAGGAAAGACTTTCATTTTTCTCAATTAAACTAAAATTCTAGAACGATTTAGGCATTCGTTTAACCCAGAACCCTCCCTTAAAATTCTTAGGCTCATAAGAAACCACAAAAGCATTTGGACAAAGTTTATCGAGAATATCGATTAATTTGCGTTCATTGCTTCTTTTGGCCAAAACCGACATCATCAGCCTCGGACCATCCTTGCCATCTGCTAACCAAGAAGTAACACCATACCCATATTCCCTCAGCTTTGGTGGTATTTCTACCTGTACACAATCCACTGTCACTTGAACTGTAACATAACCTAAGGCTAAATACTCTTCGATTCGGCTGCCGATAAAAATCCCTAAACCATAACCGATACAATAAGCTGCCAGATTCCAGCGATTGTTAAGATTTTGCAGAACAATCCCCAGCCCTGTCATGTAAACAAAAACTTCTACGACTGAAAGGGCAGCTGCTAAAGCGCTTTGCCCTTTTATAACAAAAATTGTACGCAAAGTATATAACGACACATAGACCACATTGATTCCTACGATTATGAAAATAAGTTCCATAGCTTCCTCCAACTTTTGCAGCATAAGTTTATTCCTATGCTATATTCTACCTGTTTAAGATTGCCTTGTCATCGTATGAAGCTAATTTATCCAAACCTTTTTCTGGGATCTAATAAATAAAAAGGTCCAAAATCCTAAAGACTTTGAGCCCCAATATCTGACAACCAGATTTCTTTCTATATCATTATTCTGTTCCTTGTGTGTATAGTACAATTCCGGTATTTGCTTGAGGTCTCTCTTTATAGAATATCCAGCTTGCAGCCAAAACCAAAATCAACAATGTAATATCCAAGTATACTTGAAAAACGAACACCCCTATTATCCCATACACAAGACCCATTATAATTGTGATTAAATATTGTAGACTACTCACGCTAGGCATAATAAGGATTAATAACCCAATGGTTATAAGAAGTGTGGGACAGGGAATAACCCCTACAGGCGAAACCATTAAAAGCATTAGAGCACTTTTATCCACAAATTCCGGGTACCACAACCCTAAGAATATAGCGCTAAGAGCTATGGTAGATATCCATTTACTTTGAGATATTTGAATTGTTTCCTTCCTTCCTATTAATTGTACCAGTGAAATAATTGCTAATAGTCCGAAGGTTGCCGCATGAAAAGGGTTGCCGAAAATCAGCGCATGGACAGTTACCGAAAAAAATATTATGCCTATAGTCCCTTGAAATGTCCATCGTTTTAAAGTCTGTTTGTTTACTGCAATTACTACTGTAAATGCTATTAAAACTATCATGTGCATAGTAAAATTTATCCACAGACTATTGTTTGCCAACATTTCAAGGTAATTTAACATTTCTCTTGGATTCATGTTCATGATTAACCTCCCCATATTAATAAACTCAATTAAATCAAAAAATTAATTTAGCAGTTCTATGATGCGCAACAATTTAATCGAATTTCCCCAGATACTTCAAGGTGGGCTCTAAAAGAATCTTCCTAAATTCAATCATTAGCTGCGCTGCCTCATCGCCCGCCCAAGCAGGGCATAATGTTTTAGGCAATGCCGCATCTTCAGATGCTATTGACAGGAACTCCCAACCAAGTGCATGCAACAAAGGTAACGCGCGGCCTTCCTTTATAAACCATTCTTCTTGATACAGATTTTTAGTGTTCTCATACTTTTCGCTAAATTGAGTTATAAACATCTTATAGGACTTTGCTAGTTTCTCAGCATGAAAAACATTGTTGATAAAAGAAAGTATATTATCATAAATTTTTATTTCCCCATGCATTTCTATAACACCGGAAGTGATCTTAAATTCAGCCAGAGCCTTTCGAATATCATCTGTTTGGTAGTACGGACAAATCCACGTATTTGGACTTACTAAACCAAAGCCCATTTGCAGCAATCGTTCAACAACTATTGCCCTGTTTTCCTTCTGTTCTTCTCTAAACTCTAAATTGACTAAATACCACTTTTCATCCCATAATCCGTTTCTTAAGGCATATCTTTTCCAAAATTGCTCTATTCCTTCATTCCAGATTTTGATAGCCTCCTTACCACTTAAATCCAAAGTATAAATCACTTCGCTGCCTTCATTTTTATTAATAAGGATACCTGATTTTGCCGTTCTGGATAGTGACATTCTGGTAGCACTCTCGCTTTTTCCAAAAGCTTTCATAATTTCAAGCAGACTGGATAACTTGATTTTGTCCTTGTTATAGTAGGTCAAATAAATGTTATAAACAAAAAGCAACAAACTGGTAGCACTATCATTCTTCCGCAAAATAACCTTCATACAAGCCCTCCATCTAACGTTATATCTCATATTATAATTATATGTTATAACATATAATTTTGTCAATTCATTTAATGTTATCTGATCTAAAATGCTTCAACTTGATTTCATTTATTCATTGCCGGAATTGCCACAATTATGTCACAAACAGTCTTTCATTTAGTGCTACAATAAAAATAAGGGAGGGATTAGATTTTGAACAAGTATATTTTAATTGCCGATGACAATGATGATATTCTGGAAATATTACATAGATATGTTGCCAAAGAAGGTTTTTCTCCCATTCTGGCTCGTAGTGGTGAAGAGGCCTTGCAGAAATTCTTTGCATTCTCTCCTATTCTCTTGCTTCTAGATGTGATGATGCCCAAAAAAGACGGTTTCGAAGTTTGCAAAGAAATTCGCCGTAAATCCAATGTGCCTATCATTCTGGTTACAGCCAAGGGGGATGATGGCGACCGTATCATGGGATTGGACATTGGTGCCGATGATTATATCGTAAAACCCTTTAGTCCCGGAGAGGTAATGGCTCGCATCCGTGCCGTTTTAAGACGACTTGACATTTCGGAAGAACAAAGAAAAGACCTTGTTCGCTACCCAGGTCTTGAAATCAACCTTTCCGATTATAAAGTCCTAGTCAATGGACACCCCCTCAGTCTCACAAAAAAAGAAACCGAAATTTTTTGGCTTTTGGCAGCCAACCCCGGAAAAGTTTTCTCCCGAGACAATCTTTTAACAAGCGTCTGGGGAGAGGATTACTTCGGCGATGCCCGCACAGTAGATACGCATATAAAGCGTCTCAGATCAAAGCTTTCCGTTGCCGAAATGTCAAACTGGGACATAAAAACCATATGGGGAGTCGGCTATAAATTTGAGGTGAATTATGTTTAAAAAAAAGATTGCTTTCAAATTAACGGCTAGCTTTGTCCTTATTATGCTCATTGCTATGCTTGCCATTGGTATTCTATTTATTCAGATGTTCCGGCAATACGCTTTCGACAGTCGGGAAGAAACCATGCTGACACGCGCTCGAAGCATAGCTGAAGTTTTAAGCGAGAACTCTCAAAATCTTGGCCAGATTCGAGGCTTTGCCGGAACCATGCACTTCCTCAGCACCATGGCTGAAGCTAATGTTTGGATAACTGACGCTCAAGGCAACCTGTCGCCAACAACGGGAATGGGGAAAGGCAGAGGACAACAAGGCAAGGGACAAGGCTTTGGCTTAGGAGCAGGTATGGGGCAAGGCCCTATGTATAACTCAAAACCTCTGCCACCAGAAGCCGAAAAAGTCATTCAAGAGGTATTAAAAGGAAATGAATCCGTCAGCGAAAGTTTCAGCAGTGTCTATAACGAAGCTACTCTCACAGTGGGGGTTCCCATCATTGACTCCGCTCAGCAAGTTATAGGTTCTGTACTTCTTCATACTCCGGTAACAGGTGTTACTGCAACTTTGAATAAAGCGGTCAGTATCTTAGCTGTAAGTTTGTCAGTTGCACTCCTGCTGGCCATAGGTTTGGGAATTTTTTACTCTATACTCTTTACTCGTCCTTTAAAAGCTATGAATTTGACTGCTCTGGAAATAACTCAGGGTAATTATTCAGCCAGAACCGGAGTTAATCGCCAGGATGAGATAGGGCAGCTCAGCAACTCTCTGGATCACCTGGCCATGAAACTCGGCTGTACTATCAATCAACTGTTTCAGGAAAAAGGAAAGCTTGATGATATCATCTCAAGCATTTCTGAAGGACTGGTTGCTTTCGATGAGACACTAAAGCCAATCAGTGCTAATTTTGCTCTCGGAGAAATCATGAATCGTCCCCAGCCCTATCTATTAGATTCTGTAGAAAGGGATTTCAAGGAACTGAAGATTGAGCATCATCTTAAAAAGGTACTCGACGACAAAAAACCGGTACAGGTATTAAAAGACTGGATGAGCAAAAAACTCAAATTCACAGTATCTCCCATTATCGACAGCCACGAGCAGGTGACGGGAAGTGTTGCTCTCGTCCAAGATATCAGCCAAAGTGAACGCCTTGAACAGCTAAGACGAGACTTTGTTGCTAATGTATCACACGAATTTCGCACCCCGTTGACCGTCATACGTGGTTCTGTAGAAGCATTGGTAGATGGGACTGTTGAAAATAGCGACGATATCAAGCGTTACCAACACAGAATCCTCTCCGAAACACGCGGATTAGAACGTCTGGTCGGAGATCTTTTAGAGTTGTCTCGCCTTCAAGCCGGCAAAATTCTTATCAATAAAAGTGAGATTAATATCTCAGATCTCCTGGAAGATACTATAAAAAGCCTGCAAACCATTGCCGATACAAAAAACATTAAGATACACTATCACTCCGAAACAGCTTTGCCCCCTTCGTTGGGGGATTATGATCGTCTGCGCCAATTGTTCGTTATTTTTTTAGACAACGCTGTAAAATATTCTCCGAATAATACCTTAATCTATGTTGAATCAAGAATTATTGAGGGCAATACGTTATCCATCCTCATTCGAGACCAAGGCTACGGTATTAGAGCTGAGGAACTTCCCCATATTTGGGATCGTTTCTACAAGGCTGATAAATCCCGCCAAAGCCATGGCACCGGCTTGGGACTTGCCATAGCCAAGCATCTGATTGATATTCATGGTGGAGAGGTTTCCATAAACAGCGAGCTGGAAAAAGGAACTGAAGTAGAAGTAAAATTGCCGCTCACTTAGAATAATCTCATTACTTAACTACTAAATGAATAGCTCTAAATTAATGCGGATAATTATAAGAAGCCCCTTGTCTTACGAATCATGACAAGGAGCTCTGCTTAATAAATTATCTTTTTACACCTGACTATTATATGAATTGCATCAATCTTTAGATGTTAAATATCTGTCCCTTTTTTTCCCTGATGATGATTCAAGAGCAAGGAGCTGCTCTGTAAAGACTTCTGTAGCCTCAGTCATTTCCTGGTCCTTCGGTCCTATTAAATAAAAAGAACGAGTAAGTCTCTTTCCCTTTATTCGAATTGATTTTAACTCTTTGGCATTGAGCTCTTTTCTTACAATCCAACGTGAAACAAGGGCTATTCCCAACCCCGCTGTAACGGCTTGTTTAACAGCTTGACCACTTCCAAAAATATAGGTTTTTCTGACTTTGATTCCCCACTCTTTGATAAGTTTATCACTGAAGGCGCGAGTTCCCGAACCACATTCTCTAAGAATCCATACTTGGTCTTGGAGATGCTCAGAAGTGACGATAGGTAGCCTCGCTAAAGGATGTTGGTTAGGTACAACCAAGATAATTTCATCCTCCATCATGGGATGAACAGATAAATCCGAACAGTTCACTTCTCCTTCGACAAGGGCGATATTTAAGTGATGGTCATGTACCGCCTTAATAATTTCTTCCGTATTGGCAATAGAGGTTTCAATCTCTACCTTAGGGTAATGGGCAGCAACATCGGCCACCACAAAGGGCAGAATGTATTCTCCAATTGTATAACTTGCCCCTACTTTCAGAGTCCCTGTAACCACATTGGATAACTGCTTGATTTCTTGCTTAGCTTTATCCTGTAAAATCAATATTTGCTTGGCGTATTGATAATATATCTCACCGGACTCTGTAAGCTCTAAATGGTTAGAGGTACTATCCACCAGTTTCGTTCCCAATTCTTCTTCCAAGCTTTGAATTTGTGAGATGACATTAGGATGGGTCAGATATAACTCTTCTGCAGCGCGAGATAAATTCTTATGTTCGACTACTGTAACAAAAGTTTTCAAGGGATCGTTAATCACAGATTACACCTCTAATTTTTCAGAACTCCTCATTATTACAATCTTCCATCAAGTCTTTTTTAAATCAGGTATGTTGTCGGTTGTTAACACTCTTTCTATGTATTATGATAGAGAAGAGCATTTATCATAAAGCTCTTTTAGTATAAGATAAGAGGTTAAATTAATGCAAACGATTCTTGTCATTACTGTGGGAGGTGCTCTTGGAGCTCTTTCCCGCTATGGTCTCGGACTATGGATTTCGAACAAATGGAACCAAGAATTTCCACTTCACACTTTTATAATTAATATTACCGGTGCCTTCCTCTTGGGTTTTTTACATATACTATTTATTGAACGTTTAAATGTCAGCCCCCTCTGGCGTTTGGGAATCGGCGTTGGTTTTTTGGGTGCTTTTACCACCTTCTCCACCTTTGGTGTTGAAGCGATTTCCTTACTTGAAAGTGGAAGTTATTTAACGGCCGGATTATACACCCTGCTAAGTATTCTTGTTGGATTTACCGGCGTAGCTTTGGGAATAGGGTTAGCCCGCTTAATCTAAAAATTGTATGAGGGGAAACGACTATGACTGCCAAATTACTTAAAATTTATGTCAGCGAAAATGAACGCTATAGAAACAAACCCCTTTATCAATATCTGGTTCATTGGTGCAAAGAACAAGGAATTAGGGGAGTTACGGTTTTCAGAGGAATTGAAGGATATGGTCATGATAAACTATTGCGCAGTGCCCGTTTATTAGAGTTATCCTCTGATTTACCCATGATCTTAGAAATCGTCGATACGGAGGAGAAAATCAATTCCATACTGCCGAAAATCGCAAACATTGTAACAAAAGGATTAGTATACACTGTTAATGTCACCGTTCACAGGCACCCCCCCGATACAGAAACTTCAAATTAATTATACCAAACAATAGAGTATCCTTTTGTCTTCTTCCAGACATAACCAGCTTCAGGATATCTCCGTGTCTCCATGTCTGAGGGGAACTATCATGGATCCTGATTATGAAAATAATGGATATCGCAATAGATTGACACTGAGCTCAATATGCTTTATATTAAAACATATTCCCTTTAAACCCTTAATCAATTCAATATGTATTTTTCTCTTATCAAGAGTGGCTGAGGGACTGGCCCTATGATGCCCGGCAACCGATAGCATAAGCTATGAGGTGCTAATTCCAGCAGAACCTTTGGGTTCTGAGAGATGAGAGTAGCGTGTTAAATAACATAACGGCCGCTTCTCTTGAAGCGGTCGTTTTTTATCGTTACTCGACAAAGGTCTTAAATTTGAACTTGGCCTGCACAAGCCCTTTGACACAGGCAGCTGCCATTGCAGCGCTAGTACAAAACTAGGAGGATGATTTATCATGACTGAAAAAAGACAACTTGGTATCGAAACTATTTCCTTACATGGAGGGCAAAGCCCTGATTCTGCGACAAACTCAAGAGCTGTTCCAATTTACCAGACGTCCTCCTTCGTCTTCAATAACACGGATCATGCAGCCAATTTATTTGCTCTCAAGGAGTCGGGCAATATTTATACTCGAATTACCAACCCTACTCAAGACGTCTTCGAACAGCGCATAGCCTTACTGGAAGGGGGAATCGGCGCACTGGCTACCGCATCCGGTCAAGCGGCCATAACCTATGCCCTGCTAAACATCGTGGAAGCCGGGGATGAGATTGTGGCTTCCAGTTCTCTTTATGGAGGCACTTTTACCCTGTTTAACTATACCTTTGCCAAACTGGGCATCAAAGTCCACTTCGTAGATGTTGACAACCCGGAAGAATTCCGCTCAAAAATAACGGAAAATACAAAAGCTCTCTATACAGAAACCATTGGCAATCCTCTTATTAATGTAGCTGACTTAGAAAGGATTGCTGAGATTGCTCATGAAAACGGTCTGCCCCTAATTGTTGATAATACCTTTGCCTCACCCTATTTATGCCGTCCCATCGAACATGGAGCGGATATCGTACTTCATTCCGCTACTAAATTTATCGGCGGACATGGGACTTCTATCGGCGGAGTAATTGTTGACTCCGGAAAATTTAACTGGAATAACGGCAAGTTCCCAGGTCTTAGCCAACCTGATCCCAGCTACCACGACACCGTCTTTACCGAAACCTGCGACAATGCGGCTTACATCACGAAGGCAAGAGTCTCTCTTCTCAGAGACACCGGAGCATGCCTATCTCCTTTCAACGCCTTCCTATTCCTGCAAGGGTTAGAAACTCTCCCCTTACGCATGGAACGTCATGTTGAAAATGCTCGAAAGGTGGCAGGGTTTCTTGATCAACATGAATTAGTAACCTGGGTGAACTATCCAGGCTTAAAGGATAGCCCCTATCATGCACTTGCTCAGAAATACTTGCCTAAAGGGGCTGGAGCAATCTTCACCTTCGGCCTCAAGGGCGGCCTAAACGAAGGGAAAAAATTTATTAACAGCCTCCAGCTTTTCTCTCACTTAGCAAATATCGGAGATGCCAAGTCCTTAGTTATTCACCCGGCAAGTACAACTCATCAACAGCTCGATGAAAAATCCCAACGCAGCGCAGGAGTCTCTCCCGATATGATTCGGCTTTCCATTGGGATAGAGACAAGCGACGATCTATTGGATGATTTGGATCAAGCCCTCTCAGCAAGTCAACAAGTTTAATTCAAAAACTTTACAACCAAACCATAATCTGTACATCACTCGATGTAATAGTGCCCTAAAAAATTGAAAATCTCGCATCGAACCATACCTCGAAAGGAGTTATAATCATGCCAATTAAAATACCAGAAAATCTGCCTGCTCTAGATATATTGCATCAAGAAAACATCTTTGTCATGGGAGAAGAACGGGCCTTTCACCAGGATATCCGTCCCTTAAAGATTATGATACTTAATCTCATGCCCCATAAGGAAACTACTGAAATCCAACTTTTGAGATTACTCGGAAATTCTCCTTTGCAAGTTGAAATAGTACTTTTGCATATTGATTCTCATATTTCAAAAAATACTGCCCAAGAACATTTAGACTCCTTTTACAAGAGTTTCAGTGATATCAAAAGGCAAAAATTTGATGGAATGATCATTACAGGCGCACCAATTGAACATCTTGAATTTGCGGAAGTAACCTACTGGGAGGAGTTTAAAGCCATCATGGACTGGACAAAAACTCATGTGACTTCAACCTTCCACATCTGCTGGGGGGCTCAGGCTGGATTGTATCACCACTATGGTATTCCAAAATACCCCCTCCCGGAGAAAATGTTTGGAGTCTTCAAGCACAATGTTAGCAAGCATAGCGTCAACGGCATGCAGCTGCTGCGCGGTTTTGATGATCTATTCTTCGTACCCCATTCGCGCCATACGGAAATCAAGCGCAGTGATGTTGAAAGGCACCCTGAATTAGAGATTTTATCGGAATCTGATGAAGCCGGCCTTTACATTATCATTTCTAAAGACGGACGGCAAGTGTTCGTAACAGGACATTCGGAGTACGATACGCTAACCTTAAAAGAGGAATACGACCGAGACATTGCCAAAGGCCTGTCGATTGCTATACCAAAAAGCTATTTTCCAGATGATGATCCTACTAAGACTCCTGTCCATAATTGGCGATCTCATACAAGCTTGCTCTTTCAAAACTGGTTAAATTACTTTGTCTATCAGGAGACTCCCTATGATTTAGGTGCACGCTAAATATTCTTGACTCTTGTTCGTTTATTACTCACTCCCATGATCATAATGCAGCTAATTCCCACTAAAACACCATGAGCAACTGCTTGTAGAGCAAAGAAGATTAACCCTGAGACAAGAGCGATAAAAAAGACCTTCAAGAATCTGGTTCTTGAAGGTCTTTTCAATGCAACACCTTTTATCTGTATGACGTAATAAAGGCACTAAACAAAGTTCTAATATCGTATTGATACTGATTTACAGGACAAATTTCCTGATTATCTCTACTGTCCAATTAACTCTCTAAGCTGCTGTTCAATGCCTTTACTAATAACCGCTTCTCCTCCGAATATAGTTGCTCCGGTAAGATTCCCGTTCTGGAGATAATTCATAATTTTGTCTGATAATTTAACATCCACTAGAATAATCGTAGCGTTATGATTGGCAGCATAAGCGCTTCCTGCTAACGCATCTGAGAAATCGTTACCGGTCGCTATGCAGACTTTTCCGTTCATATTAAAGAAGAACTGAGCCACAGCTAGGGAGGTTTCATAACGATCGACTCCCCCGATTCTAGTAATATTGGTTTGAGCTAACCCCGCATTTTGCACAACCTGCTTTTCTACGACTGTGCTGATAATTCCTTGACCTCCAATGACATAAACCTTACTAGGCTTGATAGTGGCAATTTCTTGCAATACCGTATCGCTGACTCCATCCTTTTGAACTAAAAGGATGGGAAGCTGCATTTGTGCAGCAACGCTGCTGATAGATAGAGCATCTGAATAGCTTTCACCACTCACCAACACTATCGGAGTGCCGGTTTTAACCTTTAGTTGACTAGCTATTTTGGCAGAGGTATCATATTGGCTTTCTCCACTTAAGCGGGTAACAGTTTGAAAACCACTCGCTTTCACTTTGTTTTCCATTGCGCTGCTGACGGCTGCGGTTCCGCCTAAGATATAGACTGTCCCCGCAGGGTCTAGTTTCGTGGTCATGAAGTTCAAAACTTTCTCCTGATCAGCCTCGGAGCTTCCGACCAATAGGATAGGTGCATTCAGCTTATAGGCTAAGATACTGCCAGCTAAGGCATCAGGATAGTTGTCGGCAGTAGCTAAGAGGACATTTGTAATTTTGCCTGGGTAACTGCCTTTGGCGATTGCTAGTGCCGTATCAATTTTGGTCAAGCCAGCAAGCCTTGTCACTCCCGAGGTTAATGGACTCATCCTAAAGTCCCATTTAACAATTTCTTGTTCCACAGCAATTGTCGGGCTAATATATCTGTCATAACCCTCTTTACTAGCCACAATATAGTAATCTGTAACAGGAAAGACCATAAAGCCATAAGCTCCATTAGTATCACTGGTTTGAGGATTTTGATTGTCATTTGGATTAAATCCTGCTATACCGGGAAGGGGTACTACCATATCTGGCGTTTTTCCAGCAGCAATATTTCTGTCGGTTGCCGCATAATACAAGGAAACTTGAACTCCCTCAAGAAAATTTCCAGTTGCTGCATCGGTGATATTCCCATAAGGATCTATTAAGGTAATCGATAAGGTTATCGTTCCATCATCATCAATCTTAATCTTCATCGTTTCAAATGTGATCTTTTGGCCATTGCCCAAATCATACATGATGTTAAAATTATAATCCGTTCCTTTATCCAGGTTCGTAACTAGGATGGTTCCATCAGCAGAAACTGTGACTGGCGTACCTGTTGTACTGGCAATTTCAACGTTAGCTAGATCCCCTAAGGGGGTTAGGGTTCCATCAGGTTGGCTAAGTACGACAACTTGTGCTCCCTTCATAGAAATGGACACTCTACCATTCTTGTCGGTTGTTACAGCAGCCGCTATCTCGCCGGCCTTATTTCCCATAGATCCATTTAGAATACTTCCAATTATTGTGGCCGCTTCTGAGGGCGAAGTATATGAGCCGCCTCCACCATGGCTAGTAGGTATCTCTTCATCAGCTGTCATGGCAGTAGTTGTTGGTCCATCCGAACTCCAGTTTCCTGCTGCGTCTCCGGCTTCCACCTTGAAAAAATAGGCTGTATTTCGATTCAAGCTTGTTACGACATAGGCTAATACATCCCCTGAAACGGTGGCGATAATACTGTCATTACAATATATTCTATACCCCGTTACTTCTACATTGTCAGTGGCGGCTGACCAAGTCAATCTGAGATCAGTCTGAGTAATCTCTGAAGGATCTAAGCGGCAGCCTCCAGTCCAGCTAGGAGATTGTTCATCCCCCGGAAAAGAATTTTTATCTACTTTGCAGATAAAAACGTCTGTCAACTCATTAACATCTTGGCTAACCAGATTATTAGCACCGGAAGAAAACGTAATATAGCTGCCATCCAAGCTTAAGCATGGTTCATCACTGAATCCATTTCCCGGGGCCCCCTCTGGTTCTTCACTAACACAAATAGTCTGACCTGATTGAATGTCGTGGACAAACACATCTGTAACATCATTGCTGTCGCAGTCTATCAAATTATCAGCGTCCGATGTAAACGCTACATATCGTCCATCCGAGCTGATGATTGAGTTAAAACTATAACCATTACCCTGTAAGCCATCTGAATTAACACTTACTAAGGTGACCGTTCCAGCCTCCCTATCTCTTACAAAGACGTCGGATGAATTATTTATATCCCCGTTCACTATATTCGTGGCATCCGACCAGAACGCAATATATCGGCCATTTGCGCTGATTGAAGGATTCTGACTTGCCCCTTTGCTTTGTGAGCCATCGTAAGCAACGCTTACTAAAGTCGTTAAGCCTTTCTCTCGATCATAGCAAAACACATCTTCTACTCCATTTTCGTCCCCGCTCACCAGGTTCGTAGCGGTAGAACTATAAACAATGTAGCGATTATCTGCACTTATCATGGGATAATCGCAATCTCCATCGGAATTAGCACTAATACGGGAAATCTCTTGAGTTTGGGTATTGAATAAGAATATTTTTATTAAATTATTATTCGTATCCTCCTCAACAAGATTGCTGGCCCGGGAGGAAAAGACTATGTACCGGCCATCAGTACTGATGAATGGTTTATAACTTGCATTATTTGCCCAAGAACCATCAAAAGCCTTACTGACTAAGATCGTTGTATCTTGCTGACGATCATGAAGAAAAATATCACAGACATTGTTCGAATCTCCGGCTACAAGACCGCTTCCGTACGATTCAAACACCACATATCGTCCATCCCCGCTAATACTAGGGAAAAAGCTGTTCCCATCACCACGAGTACCACCTGAAGAAACGCTGACACACTCGGTTTCTCCAGTCAGTCGATTGCGTACGAAAATATCGGTTACCTGGTTGTTGTCATAGCCGGCTAAATTGTCTGCCGTTGAAGAAAAAGCAACATAATTGCCATCAGCACTGACACTGGGATGATTACTGGTCCCATTTCCAGGAACATAGGTGCTTGAAATGCTAAGCAACTCCATCCCACTAGCAACTACCTGAGTTTCAGCCAAGGTGTTGGCATTTGCCCCTGGCCCGTCTGTACTCCAATTACCAGCTGCATCCCGAGCCTCAATTTTAAAGGTATACATTGTATCCGGATTCAGATCCGTCACATCATAGGTTGATACATCCCCGGCAACAGTAGCAATCACGTTATTGTCTATATATATCTTGTACCCTGTCACCTCAATGTTGTCAGTCGCCATTGTCCAAGTCAATTTAAGGCTGTTGTTCGTAATATCAGAAGGTGTAAGAGTAGCTTCCGCAGGCCAGACAGGTGGCTGCGAATCTGCTGGCTCCTCGTCAGGCATCGCAGCATTAAGCAATAATGAAACAGAATCCCCATCCAAATTGACGACCGCTAAATCAGGATTGCCATCCCCGTTCAGATCATCAGCAATAAGATTTACCGGAGCTGCGCCAACCGCAAAGTCTTGACGAACAAATCCACCCCGACCATTACCCAAAAGCAGCGAAACATTATTCCGATAGCGGTTCGCTACCGCCAGATCCGAGGTTCCGTCAGAGTTGAAGTCGGCAGCAACAATCCCTACCGGACCATCGTTAACGGTTAGGTTGCCCGTCTGGTTAAAGTCCCCATCTCCTGAGCCTTGAAAAATTGAAATGTTGCCGGCAAAATCAAACATCGTATCAAAGTTGGCCACCGCCAAATCCACCGTACCATTATTATTAAAGTCCGCAGCTACAATCCCGATTGGATCATCCCCACACCAGAAGGATGCTCCATCATTAAAAGTGCCAGCCCCTTCGTTTAATAATATGTGAACATTTTCTGATGAATTGCATACTACAGCCAAATCAGGATAGCTGTCCTGGTTAAGATCGGTAGCTACCATTCGGGCAGGGCGGGAATCAACATTATAGTTCTGGTTAGGTTCGTTTATACCATCACCATTGCTGTCCATACCAAAATTTCCATTATCGTTCAAATAGACTGAGACATTATTGCTGTTACCATTGGATACAGCCAAATCAAGGTCACCATCGCCATCAAAATCCGACGTCACCACTGTATTAGGACTAGTTCCGGTAAGGAGGCCAGAGATCATCGGGAAAGAGCCGCTGCCATCCCCGCTAAGAATAGATAGCCCCTTTGCATTGCCGGTCGTCATAGCCAGATCTTGGTGGTTATCCGCGTTAAAATCCCCCGTCGCTGCCCAGATGGGGGCATAAGTCTTATCAAGATCAGCTGCGCTGGTTTGAACAGTAAAAGCCCCTTCAGTCGTACTGGTAAGAATCGAATAGTTATTTGAATTTCCATTGGTCACAGCCAGATCGGTACGTCCGTCATGATTAAAATCTCCGTCTACGATGCCGTAGGGTTGAGCTCCAACACAATAATCAACCTTCGCTTGAAAGTTAACCTCAGCTGGAACAAGAGCATAATCTATGACATTTGAACCATCCCCCGAGCTATAACTGTCAACAATAAGATTAGATTTCTCCTGACTGTTTAAAGCTAGGGATAGTGTCTGACCGAGGCCATCCCGGCTGAGTAGAGTCATATTACTGATGGAATTACTTGGAACGGGATAGAGATTACCGTCAGCATTAACCATCTGACCATAAATATCAATAGAATTTGGTGCATTACGTTCATCCTCCCAGGCCACTAGGTAACGTTGCGTAGTCGGATTAAACGAGAGAGCCGGTGAGTATTGATGACTGCCGTTACTTGAAATAACAAAGTTCTCGGAGCTTGTTGATTTGAGAAGATCTCCCATAACCGATTCTCCGCTGACTATTTGCCCATAAATATCTGTGTTGCTTCCGCCGTTTCGAAAATCCCTAAATGCAACCAAAAAGCGTTGGTTGACACTGTCATATGTCACCACTGCTTGATCCTGATTTCCGGAAGCATCGGAAATGACAAAATTTGTCTTGCTGTTATGACCCATGATCTCGCCATTAGCGCTGATAAACTGTCCGTAAATATCATTAGTGTTAAAGCTGCGGAAATCTTCCCAAACCACCAAATATTTCTGACTTTGACTGTCAAAAGCGACAGCCGGATCATACTGATCAGCCTGACTGCCTTCAGCTCCGTTATCACAAATTGCAAAGTTGGCCCCTTGAAGAGCGGCGTTACTCGAAACTAATTGACCATAAATATCTCTGCTCCTGTATTCCGAATCGTCAGCAGGGTAACGATAATCCTCCCAAACAACTAGGCTCCTTTGGTTTACAGAATCATAAGCAACTGATAAACCGCCTCTAGGAATGGCATCATCATCTGATATTTGAATTTGTTGACCCAAAAATGTCCCATTACCAGCATCAATGAATTGCCCATAAATCTTGTCGTCTAACCATACCGCCAAGTAGGCTGATACTCCATTATAAACTGCGTTAACTACCGACGGCTGCACTTCACTGGAATCCACAGCGCTAATCAACATTTCCGCCCCAAATGAGCGGCCCTGTGCATCAACAAATTGTCCGGAGATATTTCCTGTTCCATTCACTTGCTTGCCATATACTGTTAAGTAAGTGTTATGATTCTGATCATAGGCAATATCCGGATAATTCTTTGAAACACCAGCTGGAAATTCTTCGGCCATCACCTTTCTAGGATACATAGCGGCGACTACAGGTAATACCATCATTACCGCCAGTAGACAGCAAAGAAATCTATTTTTCATTAAAAAATAACCTCTCTTTTTTAAAAATCAAAAGCTGTTAGCCCAAAGCGTAGAAATATAGTAGTCCAGCTACCCGAGTCATAACGTGTTTACATTTTGTTAATTAGAGTATTTTCCAGGTACTACCTAAAGTTTTTTTAGATAATCTTTTAGTTAGATATTACCGTCTCCCACTCACAACCGCCATTGGCCTCTATCATCAAAAAGTAACTGCCCGAGCCTGTTAGTGTTAACTCTTTACTAACATCCGTTTGATTTATAAGCTTTTGGGTGTCCATATCAATATTTGTATAGACACTAGCTGACTGTTTACCGGACGAAGCATCCATCAAATTAACCATAAATCCAGCATTTTTTGAGTCAGAAGTCTTTAGTTTGATTTTCAACGGTGTGCTGGCTGTAAAAGGGCCTAGAGCTCTTGTGCCTTTGCCGTTCATGCTTAGAGGTAAAGCCACATTACCGGAGGCCAGCGGCAACTTGTAAACTTCAATGACATAAGGCCCGGATGCCTGAACCTTAAAAAGGGTATCATCTGAACTATTCATGTGCTCGACCCTCTCGCAGACATACCAATCTTCCTCTGACTTTCCGGCACTGGCTGAGATAAAAAGGGGTACTCCGATATTGGATGAAGCACTGACAAGATCTAAACCTTTCAGCCCTTTGCTCAGATCCTTAGTTTTCATGACGATCTTATAACCGCCTTCAGGCATCGCAAGCTTAAATTCATTATCGCTGCTACCAGACATCTTAGCGGGTTGATTCCCTTTAAAATCATTAAACGTCTCTTCAACTTGGTCAGCATTACTTTTTAGGGTTTCTGCTGAAGACTTTTGAGGCTGAGTACCGCTTGAGGTGCCCGTACTTTTTCCACAAGCTGTTACAAACAGCAATACTATTACACAGATCCCTATGGCTATTTTCTTATTCATATGATCACCCTTCATTCTTCAAGAGATTAACTACTTCATCTTACTGGCCAAGCACATTAGCATCGTCACCAGCAGATTTAAACATAATGGAGCCCTCCTTGGGGCTAATGCTATAGGTAAACATGACAGAGTCCCCCCTGCTGTTCTTCCCGGAATAGCTAATCATATCAGTATCCGAAATACTCATCCCATCCTTGTATCCCAGCTCTTTTAGCTTTTCGACATAGGCCTTGGCATCCTCTAAACTCATTTCGTTGTAGGCCACG
The DNA here is from genome assembly GCF_000235605.1 of Desulfosporosinus orientis DSM 765. GTDB lineage: Bacteria > Bacillota > Desulfitobacteriia > Desulfitobacteriales > Desulfitobacteriaceae > Desulfosporosinus > Desulfosporosinus orientis. Next base: position 414,050 of record NC_016584.1, on the reverse strand, counting down.
GTGCCCCCTTTACCAGTATCCGCATTTAAAATAACGCTAATATTGCCCTTTGGCTCTGGAAGATCTCCCATCGAATCCTTAGGCCACTCTAATTCCTTGCCAGTCTCATAGTTGACTCCATCCTTTTGGATCTTTATTCCATCATCCGTAATATCTACATTGCCCCCAACTGCTTTCTCAGCAATCCCTTCCGTAGCCTTTTCAGCTATCTTATCCTGAACACTCCCACAACCATTTAGAGATAATACAATGACAGTGGTTAAAATAAGTACTCCAATGTTTGCTCTTTTCATGAAATGATCTCCTCCTTGTACTATTTGTCACTAGATACACCAATATCGCTCATTTCCTATCTTTACAGTTATTGTATTGAACCCGCTGAGCCTAATATGAACCAGCGGGTTCCGAGTAATTTTTCTTACGGTCAAAAGCTGTCAGCCTTTGTCTCTATCATGAGAAATTAGAATCCGTTATTACTGATAACTTTGCATAATCTCATTAACTACACTTGATGGAATGACCGCTTCCCCGCCTAATAGGCGGATCTCCTTTGTTATTGATTTATTTTTTATCAGAAACTGTTTGACTGAATCTGCAATAGGTTCATTGACAAAAAGAATAGGATTATTAAATTTGGCTGCCAGTGCAGAACCAGTTAAAGCATCCGGAAAATCTCTGCCAGTGGCAAAAAAGATCTTGCTCACATCAGCTCCAAAGTTTTCTGCAGCTATTACTGCTGTCTGATAGTAGTCGCTTCCGCTATATCGTTTAGCATTGGTAAGTTTGCTCATAACCTCATCACTTACCATGTCACGAGTACCAACAATAATCGTTTCGGTGGGAGCGATAAAGTCGAGGGCATCTTTTGTATAGGAAGGCAGTGCATTCCTTGCTGTCAATAACATCGGTATTCCTTGATACGCCGCCAGAGGTGCTGCTATCAAAGCATCATGGAAATCTTCACCGGTTGCAATCACTGCTTTACCCTTATAGCCAAGTTCGAGCGCTATTTTCTCAGCCGTTTCATACATGTCATACCCCCCGATTCTCTGGGTGAAATATTTTTCTTTTAACCCGTTTTCTATCTCCTGGGAAACTGCAACAGTTCCTCCTAAAATCACAACTTTTTTAGGATTTAAGCGGGCAATTTCCACGCCTGTTGCCGGCGTTAGGGTTAGTCTGTTCGTAAAAAGAATCGGGGCATCTAATTTTTTAGATAGAGGAGTACCTGCCAGGGCATCGGGGTAAAGATCGTCCCTGGTCAGGATGACTGTCTCTGCACTGTTGGGCCAGCCCTCCTGGGAAACAGCTATAGCTGTATCGATTCGAGTTTGCCCGCTCAGTCTGGTGTAAGCAGAGGTTCCGATCGTTACCACATTAGAATAAGGAGAATAAAGCTCGATGTCTCCAGCATATACGCTGCTGTATCCAAAGCGTACCCTAATATCATAGCTTCCCTCTTCAATATTAACCTCGCCGGCTCCACCTATATCTTCCGGCTCCACCTCAAAAATCTCTTGGAGGAGACCGGCGCTCGTCCCTGTTTCGTTGAGCCAGCTACCTCCATTTTTTCTTACACTGGTATACTGACAGATCGATCCCTGACCATTATTTAGAGTTTTTACGCTTTCTGGAATTTTTGTGGTAATTTCAAAATAAGGTCTGCCATCATTTGCCTTCTTGAGCTCCGCCTTGACCAATGTCGGAGCCTCAATGCTTGTAACCTTGCTTTGAGCATCATTCTTGCCAATCATAACCACATCTGACCATGGGGAGAAAAGCTCAGTATCTTCCCCTGAGTCCGAATTATAATAATCCAAAACAAACCTTGCTCGGAAAAATAGCGTATTATTATCTAAATCTGTCTTGCTTTCTATTACAGGATCCATTTCATTGCCCTGTATATTCATACTGTCCGAGTCTGAATTCAAGGCTCCACTACATCCCGCTTCAAAAGGAGCTTCTCCAGGTTCATCCCAGGAAGATTCGTAATGCCATGAGCCAGCCTCATTATATTTGTAGTCAAGTTGGACGGCGAGGTTCAAGCTGTTAAGTCCAAGCTCCTCAAAATCCCCGTTCTCTTCTAACTCGCCAAATTTTCGCACACTACTGTCACCTGAGAACCCTATCTCAAACCACCTAATGACTCCATCCTCCACATAGGGTGCAATACCTACATTTACCGGTGCCCCAATACTTTTAGGCACCTCCTCAATTGAAGCCGCCAGAGCCGACGCTGGAAAGAAACTTACTACCATAAATAGGCATAAGAATAAAGAAACAATCTTCTTTTTCATAATTTTAATACCTCCATCAAAGTCCACTTCCAATATCCAAATGTCCCCTGCAAAAAACACGCCTCATCCAAATGCCTTTGACTACTCTTGCTTTTAAACTACTATTTGACCTTAATTAAATCGTACTTTCCAAACAGCGGCAGCCGTTCCATCTTTCCGCCTGCAGCCTTAATAATTCCTAGAATAGCCCCGATTAAGACCGCGAGATTCCCAATCGGGATAATGATCAGCCAACCGATAATAGGAATGATCGTCCCCACTACGTTGACGATGAGAGCCGCCAGAAATAGAATCAAACCCTGGTTGGCGTGAAACATGGCAAATCGAGATTCTCTCGCCGCTAGTAAGGGAATAAAAAACAGGATATATGCTAGAACAGCCATAACTTTGTTGTTCTCAACATCTGCAGGGTCCACTTCTAAAATGGTGTTTTCAGGCATAAGTTCATGCTCCTCTCATCTAAATTTTTCGGTACTCCTTTGTTCAGGGCAACCCATTCACTACTTAGACTTTTTCCCTCCTTTTAAAATTCGAAAACCTGTAAAGGCATTCGGTTCAAAAATTATAGGGGCTTTACATAATTGTAGAGATCATTTGCAAAAGTGCTGCAAAAATAAGCATCCAGTGCATTTGAACACCAGTTTCTTTTTAATTGTATCCGTAGCTTGAAAGTAATATTATTCAAAAAATGCCCCCCAAAGTTATATAAAACTGCTCTTTTCAGCCCAGTAAAAAACTGAGTAGTAAAATAAAAAACGGCTTAACTCTAAGCCGTAAAAGGTGGAAGTCTAAGCAGACTTCTGTATTTTGATTACTTTCCTATGATGAAATAGCTTCTTTTATATTCTGACGGTGGAATTCCCATCACCTTCTTAAAAAGCTTTGAAAAATGCGCGCTATTGACAAACCCACACAGTTTTGCCGCCTCTTGAATTGAAATTCCCTTCTTTAACATTTCCTCCGCTTTGCCCACCCTGACAGTCAAAAGAAATTCATGGGGACTTTGCCCCGTCGCATCTTTAAACATCCTCATAAAATAGTAAGGACTTAAGTGAATTTCCTGGCATATATCTTCAATCGTAATTTTAGCATTGTAATAATCCGTTATATATTCTATAGCTCGTTCGATATAGTTGCGATCAAGCTGTTTTTTGGGCCTAGTTGTATTTTGATTTCCGCTCTCCCTTATTAATTGGATAGCAATTTGAACACTAATACTCTGGAGCATTAAGGGGCTTGAGTCCTGAAATTCTTTGAGTTCCTCTTCAAATCTGCCAATAAAGTGTACTAATTGAGGACTATAAGGGTTAGGGGTTCGCGAAAACGTCAGTTCAGCTTTCCCAAAGCACTCTCGGGAAATATCTGTTAAAAATTCTTTCTTTACCATCATTGCGATATATTGACGCGTTGGTGCAGGCTTTGCACACAATATCCGGGTTTCGGGTACAATGGGAATCAATTTTCCTTTTGAGAAGTGATGTAACCGATGTTCTATTTTAAGCGGCGGCGGATCTGAAGTAGGCAAGATAAAATGATAGTCCTCAAAACATGCCTCTAAGCCGATTATATAGGATGTTGGTCTACAAATGATCATATTCATGTAAGAATGAGTCTCAGTTTTAGCAATAATTTCTGAAGGAATTTGATCAAGAAAGTTTTTAAATATCTCTTCCATCTTTACCTCCTACTGCAAAGAAAACCCCAAGTCATTTTTAATCTCATTTCATGTAAGAGTAATGCTATTTAGGCCAACATATTAATTGTACAATTAATATTGCAAAATTTCCGCAAAATTTTTTGATGTAAAAGGAAATTGAACAACAATATGGAAATCTATTAAATGAATATAAATTGCCGACATAAGTACCACCATATAATAATGAAATGGGATATTTTCCGGAAAGCTGATTGAGGAGGGTTGATGTATCCCATGACTCGTATTTCCCTAATCCCTACCCAAATTGTTCCCCCACGAATCAAGAATCACTTTAAGCGGCTGCGACTGCTAAACCTCGGATTTTCCATTCTCTCCTACCGTGTCACGACCGTTGTTGCTCCAGCAGGCTATGGTAAAAGCGTTTGGATTTCCTCCCTGCTATCAGAGCCTGGTTGGCCTCCAACAGCCTGGCTTAATCTTGACCATCACGATAGTGAACCCTCAGCCTTTCTTTTTCACCTGGTTAATGCTGTTAAACATATATTTCCTGAATTTGTACACGATACTCTACGTACGTTACACAGTTTGGAAGATGTAGGGCAAGACTGGTTGATAGCTTTGTCCGCCTTTCTCACCGAAATTCCACAGGGTCATCCAATGGTTCTTGTCTTGGACGATCTTCACCTTATCGACAAAAACCCCACAATCCAAAACATTTTGGAATACCTTGTCCGGTGGCTTCCTAGCGAGGCACATCTGGTTTTCATCAGCCGAAACGGTTTACCTTTGAATTTATACCGGGAACAACTCAGTGGTGAGTTGTTAGAAATCACAAGTAATAATCTATTATTTTCGTTGGACGAAACACGAGGACTTTTATCACTCTTAGGTTTAAATTTGAAACAAGAGGATCTTGATGAGGTTCATACCTTAACTGAAGGATGGGCAGTTGGCCTTCGTTTAATGGGAATCCACCTTAAACGAACTGAGATTAACTTAAACACAACATTATTTGCACTTAATCAAACTCACTCTGAACTGTACAATTACTTAAGTAACGAGTTGCTCGATACCCTTCCGCCAGAATTACAGAGCTTCCTCATTAGTTCTTCACTGTTGCCTTATCTGGAACCTAATTTGTGCGATGCTTCAATAAAATGCAAAGACAGTCACTCAAAAATCAAACAGCTTCATTCCCTGGGAATCTTGAGCATGATGAGCGAGACTAAGACCAGAAAAGCTTGGCGATTACACCATCTTATGGCGGAATTTCTAGAGAAAAAAGTGCTTCATTTACGTTCAGCTGATTATGTCATAGGAGTTAGACAACGAGCGGCGACCTTTCTTGAAAACAATGGAGATATCGACAGGGCTCTCGAACAAATAACTGCCTGCGCAGACTGGACTTCTGCCATACGTCTCATTCATGTTCATGGTGACCATTATTTCCTGCAGAACGGTCATCTCGATGCCTTAGGCTCATGGATTGCTCATTTACCGTATGAACTTGTGCTCCAAGACAGTTGGCTGCTTTATTTTCAGGGAATGAGTATTCTCCATATCAACTCACTGAAGGCGCTGGAAACTCTGTCTCAGGCGGCAGATACCGCAGGAATAAACGGAGATATTAAATGTCAGCTTCGATCCCTATTGGCTATGGTCGCCGTTTATACCTTCGCCAACAATGTCACAAAGATTCGGGAAACCGCTAAACGCCTTCCGATAGCCGGCTCTCTTTTAAAAAGCTCTTGGTCCCGAGGAACAGTACTGGTTGCAGCCTTGAGCAAAGCAGCCTTTGAGGATAATTTAAGTCAAGGCGTCTGGTTAAGCTGGCTGGCCAGCAAAGCCGAACTTGATTCAGAATCACGTATGGCTCACATGATGTTTACTACTATGATCCATTACAGACTTGGCAATCTAAATTCGGCCAGCGAATTGGTAGAGAAACTTCTCACCGATCCCTATGTACAAGAGAACGAACGTTGGACCGGTACCACTTATACTATTTATGCAGTACTCTGTGTGCTTACCGGTGAGCTTCAAAAATTAGTGCAAATATGCACAGAATTACTACGCCTGGGGCAAAAATACAATGTACCTCATCAATTGGGAATAGCCTACCGTCGTCTGGCCCTTTTGCATATGTGGGAAGCTCGCTTAGATGAAGCACTGCTAGAAATCGAGCTTTCCCATAGCGCCTTTATGAGGGCAAATAACTTATTTTATGCCTATCTCACAGACCTTGACCTAATTTTACTGCGCATCAAAGCGGGAGAAAGTGCTAAAGATTTAATTCTTGAGACCCAGAATTTATTAGAAAAACTCAAAGTTCTTCCTGGTGGACAGGGCTTAGACGATTACGCCCTGTCTGTGGCGGGCATCATCGCTATGGAAGCAGGTCAACTGGAGCTGGCTAAACGGCAATTTACTGAGGTTAGCTTAAGATGTAAATATAAGGGCACTCGTCAAGTTTTGGCTGGCACCCGATTCTTCCTAGCTCGGATTGCTGTCTTGCAAGGAGATGATAGTACGGCTGACAGAATTCTCCGTAAAGCCCTGAGAACAGCCGAAATTGAAAAATGGGAATTTTTTTGGGATTGGGATGGGGAAACCATGTATAGCTTGTGCCAACGAGCACTATTTAAAAAAATTCACTCTGAATGGGCTGCGCATCTCCTCCTGCGCTGGTTTCCTGAACGCCTCATTAGAGAAGCAAACACTTTGTTAGGATCCTCAGACAATACTGTTCGCACCCATATCACTCAGCTCATCCAAGATTCCGTACGCGAAACAGGCCTACCCATTATTCATGTAAACTTTCTGGGCAAATTTTCCCTTTTCGTAAACGGAGTTGAAATTCCCTCAATCCAATGGAAAACTAAAAAATCGGAGAATTTATTCAAATTTCTGATCCTTAATCAGCCGCAACAACTGAAAGAAACCATTATTGAAGCATTATGGCCAGAGTCTGATCCAAAGTCTGGAGATGCCAGTCTTAGAATGGCTTTAACCCATGTACGCAAAGCCCTGGAATTAATAACAGCGGCTAACGAAAGTGTGATCCTTAAACGAGGGATGGTCTATCTAAACCCAGAGATAACAATTTATACTGATTATGAACGCTTTACCGCAATGGCTCAAAACGCCCTTGAAGACAGAGACATAGATAACCCGATTATATTAGCCAATCTGGAGCATACTGCTGAACTATATCAAGGAGATTTACTGCCCGATAACATTTATGATGATTGGGCGGTTGATATGCGTACCCAACTTCGTAATCTCTATCTTCAAGTTCTGGCAAAACAGGTTGAAACCTACCGTCGGCAAGGTAAATTCACCCCCGCCATCCAGGCCTGCCGTCAATACCTTGCTCTGGAACCCACCGATGAAGCAACCGCAAGGACAACTATGGATCTGTTATGGCAAAGAGGACACAAACAGCAGGCTTTATCCCTCTACCATGAACTTGCTTCGATCCTAGCTCAAGATTTTGAATCGACCCCAACTGAGCAAACAAACGCCTTATACAGAAAAATACTAAGGAGTTAATTAAAAACGCTGGAATCATTCCTCTCTACTTTGCTTTCATGTATCATGGAAGGGGCTGTGTAAAAACTTTTTGATAGTTTTATCACGGCTCCACTTTCGTCTAAATAATTTTTGAAGAAAGGCGTTCTTATCCCACTTTTATAGTGAGAGAAGAACGCTTCTTGTTTCCTGTACCCACTTTAAATTTTAAGAATTAAGTGTTCGCACAGCCCCTTCATGTCGATTACGCTTATAGCCTTCTTAATACTGTAAAATCAAAATTTACTTTGCTGCTTGGTTAGTACTCAATCCTAACCCCTGTCTCTTAGCCATAATGTGAGCCTCAATATTATTTGCCACCTCAACAGGATCATCGCCGAGAGCAACCTTGCCCCCAGTTAAGCCTTCCAAGTCTTGAGTTAATAACTTGACTAGCTGAGGACCGCCGGTAACGAAGGGCGTGGGGGAAAGGTGAGTATATGCCCCATAGGCTAAAGCAAAGACCCCATCTATGGTTGCTTTTTGTTCCATCCATTCGGGAGCCGTCACTGCAATGGGCAATTGCGGCACATCAACATCCAGATGATCTGCCAAGGCCGTGACAAGCATGGAAATCCTTCCGGTATCCGTACATGTCCCAAAACTCAAAACGGGCGGAATATTCAAAGCTCCGCAGATTTCTTTGAGACCGCTGCCTGCCATGTTTACAGCTTCTTTGTTGCAGAGACCTGCAACCTCCAGGGCATGATTGCCACACCCGCCGGCCACAACCAAGATATCTCTTTTAATCAGTTCTTTAGCAAGATTTATGGTGTTCCAATCTTGGGGCCCATTCCTAATGGTCGAGCAGCTAACTAAAGCGACGACTCCTTTGATTTTCCCAGCAGAGATAACCTCAACCAATGGATCAAGTTTGTTGCCAAGTGCTTCTAAAACCGCTTCCGTGGAGAATCCGGCTATGGCCTTCTGCCTTATTTGCGGAACCTTTGGCGTAATTTTACCTTTGCGCTTCTTAAAATTTTCAATACCTAACTCAATAAGTCGATCTGCCATGGCATCGACTTCTGCCGGATGATAGGCAATCTTATGCTGAAGACCCGGTAGTCCGATAATGGTGCTAACAGCCACAAGGGTAATTTGGTATTGCTCGGCATACATATCTATAGCAGGTGGGGAACAGTTTTCATCCATAGCCAGGACATCCACGGCCCCAGTGGCTAATAAGGGCTCGATGGTCAGCCAATTTCCCATCATCCCAATAAACACATCATCCATAGGAAACCTCTGAATTAATTCTTGACCGGTTTCTATAGAACCGACAATTCTTAGTCCCTTAGCTCCCGCCGCTTTGGCACGTTCTTGAACTTCTGCCATCTTAGCTTTCTGGATGGTTGCGACACCGGGCCAGGGCTGGTGTCCATTAAACACAATATTAACGTAATTTGGGTCCATTATTCCTAAATCCACATTGACTTCGTGGGGTTTCGGCGTACCGTACAAAATATCTTGAGTCATTTCCAGTCCAATTTGAGCATTATAGATAGTCGCTAACCCTAAACGCAAGGCTTTAAGTGCTAAGGAAACATAATCCCCATCCACATTGGTCAGACAACTGGCCACAGCATTTTGCTCTTCATGAACCGTACCTGCAGGATAAATATGTAGGTCTTTCCAAACCTGTTTGCGTTTCTTCGGCGCAAAGGCCTCAACCATGAGGTTTGGTTCTTCGACTCCGATATTCATTTGGGCATTGAGCAAATCTGCTAATTGTATGGCCATCTGGTTAGTATCCTGATTCGTATTGAGTCCAAGCTTTTCGCACATCCACTTAAGTTTATTAACATCTGTAATTGCAAAGGGTGTCTTGCCTTCTCCCGTCGCCTTTAGTGTCCTGAAGGCTTCATAAGCGTGGTGGCTGTAAGTCCCGGCCCCCATTATGTTTTGCAAAAGCAATTTTCTCATAGCCATAGCATCAGGGCCTATTCCACAAACTCCTTTGTCCTGACCACCCTTCTCACTTATTCGGCATGGGCCTTGAGCACATTGCTGGCAAGTCAAGCCTTGCAAACAGAATTTGCAGCGAATCTTCTCCTGTTCCGCCCAACGATCAAAAGAATTGGACATACCATCTTCTCGGATTCTGCCTAACATTTCTTCAACAGAATCATGGTAACTTACTCTGCCTTCAGTCTTTTCTAGTATGGTTTCGGACATTAGCTACCCTCCTTTATTGATTACTACCGAAAGTTTGCTCACCAAAACAGGTAAATATGTAATAGATCATTATGAAATATGGAAAGCTAACGGCAATAAACATAAGGAGGATGCATTAATGAGCGAAATCAATGAGATAAAAGCCAAAAGCAATGAGCAAACGGTCAACGCCAGAAGTATTGTTTACTATATCTTAGGGGTTCTTGAGGTTTTATTAGCCTTTCGTTTAGTCTTTAAACTACTCGGTGCTAATCCTCAAAGTCCCTTTGTCTCATTTATTTATTCAGTATCCCAAGCATTTTTGTCCCCTTTCACAGGTATCTTTAGATCTGCCGTTACAAAAGGCATAGAGGCTCAGTCTATATTAGAGCCAACGACAATCATAGCGATGATTGTTTATGCCATTTTAGCTTGGGGAATTGTAAAATTAATCGAAATCAGCAGGCCTAAACAAACTACTAAAGCACCTTAAGCACTCAAGATTAGCACAAAATCTAAAGGAATTCGCTTGTAAACGTCGAAATATATAAATATCTTAACTAACAGCTTTATAGATAAGTAGTTTCCCTTTCCTTGAGTATTAAACAAAGAATTCGGGAGATTGCCATGACTAAAAAAAATATTGAAAACTTTCTTGATCCCAAATATTTAGAAGAAATACTCGGTAGCTTTTCCAAAGCAACCGGGTTACACATTGAAGCCGTTAATCGAAAGGGAGAAACCCTTGCTATATTGGGCAATAAGTACCGAAGCGACTTTTGCCAGTATATCCGCAGTAACAGCAAGGGGGAAAAGAGGTGTTTGAATTCTTATAGAGAGGCAACTATAGAGGCGGCAAAATGGAACGAGCCTTACTTTTTCCGCTGCCATGCAGGAATCGTCATTTGGGCCGTTCCAATTATTGTGGACAATGTATTTTTGGGAAGTATTATTTGTGGACAAGTTTTATTATGGAAACCTGATGAATTCTTTCTGAAGCAACTAAAAAAGATCAACTCCAATTTGGATTTCCAAACCTTAAAAGAAAAAGTTTCCAGTGTTTCTATGTCTTCTCCTGAACAATCCCAAGCTGCAGCAGATATGCTTTTTGTAGTGGTAAACCATTTAGTTAAACGAAATCTTCATACTCTGGAAGAAGAACATGCCTACCATTTGCAGCGTCTGCAAATTAAAGCAGATCTCGAAAACCGGAAAAAGAAAAATATAACCGAATTCACAGACTACGGAACTTATCTAAAAAACGAAAGACGTTTTCTCAGTTATATACGACTAGGCGACAAAACACGGGCAGAGAGTACCTTAAAGAATTTGTTAACAGATCTATTAACGAAAACAGCAGGTGATAAAGCAACAATTAAAATACGCATTCTTGAATTAGCTTCCTTATCTTCAAGAGCAGCTGTGGAAGGCGGGGCTGATGCTGAACAAGTGATGCTTAAACTTCAGGATTTTAATAATGAAATTAACAGCATTGAACGAATAGAAGAGTTTTTTTTCAAAGTGCATAAAATCATCGAAGAGTTCCTTAACGGGATTTTTAAACTGGCTGACAAGAAGCATCTTAGCTTAGTTAATAATGCCCGTAAGTTTATTATGGAAAACTATCATAAACCCCTTACTCTTAAAGCAACTGCGGATCATCTGTTTATAAGCCCGTCCCATTTATCCCGTTTATTCCGCTTAGAATTAGACTGTACCTTTAATGATTACTTAACTAGAGTTCGTGTTGAAAAGGCTGTTGAACTTATGAAAAAACCTGAGTTCAGCGTTGAACAAGTATCAAAAGCAATAGGCTTCAAAAGCCAAAGTTATTTTGCTGAAGTATTTAGGAAATATATTGGTGTAACTCCTTTAGTCTATAAAAACAGCTTATTTTAGGGGCGATTCAATTGATCTTTGACGATATTATTCATTCAATTTCAGAAGGAGAATCTGAAGATACCATAGAATTAACAAAGCAAGCTTTAGCGCAAGGATATTCTGCTGCTAGTATCCTTGAAAAAGGACTCATTAGAGGTATGAATATTATTGCCGAAAAATACCGAACAGAAAAAGTTAATGTTCCCGAAGTTTTGATGGCTACTCAATCAATGCATGCTGGGTTATCGGTTATCGAGCCTATCCTATCAGTTCCAACCAAAAAAGGACTGGGTAAAATTATTTTGGGAACGGTTGCCGGAGATTTGCACGATATTGGCTTGAGCATAGTCAAAACTATGGCTATGGCGACGGGTGCAAAAGTTATTGATTTAGGGGTTAATGTCTCTCCAAAGAAATTTGCCAGTGCAGTACGCAAGGAAAAGCCCAATATTTTAATGATCTCAGCCTTGCTGACCACAACCATGTCTGTAATGAAAGACGTGATTGATGAACTGGAAGTTCAAGGATTACGTCAAGGACTGAAAATTATCGTCGGAGGAGCACCCATAACCGATGCCTTTGCTAAAGAAATCGGAGCGGACTATACCTTTGAAGATGCCATAGAATTCCGCAACTTTTTAAACGAAAATCTAAACAAATTATTAGTTACCAAACCCAAACCTAGTGCCCGATGAAAAAAAGAGCATAAGGGGCTGTGTCATAATAAGTGTTCTCAGACATTCATTATGACACAGCCCCTTAGTAATTATCTTAAATTCAACCTATTATTTACAAATAAGGGGTATTAGCATCCAAATACCTCACTGCTGCCTCCTCTAGGCTTATTCCATTCACTGTTATTTCACGCAAGGCATGATTAACAACCGGCATATTCAGTTTAAAGTCTTTTACGATCTCATACAGTTCCCTATTCTCTTGTTTCAGACCATGCCTCACTAAGGTAGCGCAATGATCTTCTTCACCAAAAACTTTCCTGGGGTCCTGCAAATATTTCAAGTCATAAATGCCAAACATAGAATGAGGCTGCCAGCCGGTGATCACAATCCATTCTTTACTTTTTATAGCTCTATGCAAGGCTTCCAGCATTGCTTTTTCTTCGTTGTATTCTATAGTAAATCCAGTTAATTCATAAGACTCTAATACCTCTCCAGCCATGCGGCCCAGATTGGTGCGCCGCTGCAGTGAATAGATTTTGTTTTTAAACTTAGAGCCTTTGCCACTCAGCTCAGCAATGCTATTAATCTTGACATAGGACGGAACAACTAAACCCAGCATGCATCCCTCCAAGTTTAAACCCAAATTTTCTAATTGTCCTTGATATTCCATTTCCAGAGCTTGACAAGAAGGCAGCATGGCCGAAACTGAAAAATCCGCCTTGCCTTCAGCTACCATTCTGAATATTTCCTGGTTATTTACTAAGATTCCCTCCGCAGCAAAACCGAGTTTGCGTTTAATGAGTTCCTTTAGAACTTCTAGCTGAAAGTTTGATTCAAGATACTCATTGTAAGCAATCTTAATATATTGGTAATTCTCCAGTTCATCAGAAATATCCTCAATTTTTTTAGTCAATTCATTGAATCGTTCCGTAAGGTTCCCCATAGAATTAGCGTTTTCTTGTATTGCAGCACTTATTTCTTCTGAACTGGCGGCTGTTTCTTGGCATACAGCAGAAATACTTCCAATATCCGAGTTAACATTTTCCGCAAAATCTGTAAGCTCTCTTACTTTATTGAATATTTCGTCTATTTCTGATACAACAATATTCATGGCATGATTAATATTCACAAAGGATTTTTCCGTATTTTTTAAATTGGCTTCTTGCTCATTGATGCTATCGCTATTTAAGTGAATAACCTCTACGGATCGATCGACTCCGGCGTTGACCTTTTCAATCAGCTTTCTTACCTGGGTGGCCGCACTATCCGACTCCGCAGCCAATTTTTTAACTTCACTGGCTACAACTGTAAACCCTCTGCCCGCTTCACCTGCACGGGCTGCTTCAATAGCAGCATTTAAGGCAAGCAGGTTAATTTGTTTTGAAATATTGGAAATGCTATCCACTATTGAATTAATCTCCGAAGCTCTATTCTTTAAGTCACTAATAACACTCTTGACTTTCTGAAAGGATTCAATGGTCTCTGATAAGGATTTGTTTTGGATCTCCAGAGCATTACTCCCTTCATCAACCATATGGATTGTCGTTTTAGAACTTTCTTCAATTTGTTCAATCTGCTTTTTTATCCCTAACGTAAACTCATAAATCTTTGTCATATTCTCAGATGCTTTGACAACAGAATTTGCAACTTCAGAATTTCCCGATGCCACATAATTAATGGAACTTGTAATATTATCTGCAGCCTGGGCAATGTTACTTAGATCTCTAGAAAGATATATTCCTGTACTGCCGGCAATTCGCGCTACTCCATAGACTTCCGCTATAACCTTTCTTATGTTGCTTTGATAGTTAAGCAGTTTACGTTCCATCTCACTCGCATTCATAGGCTTTTTGTCATTAGTGAGATTTCCATTGATCAAATTATCAAGAATCTCAGCTTCAAGACTTGCTTTATCGGATTTGAAAAGCATTCCAGCCAGAAATATCATGAGAATAATTAAACACTGTGACCCAAGAAAGACTTGAACACTATACTCCGAATAAGCTCTGATTAAACCAAAAGAAATTACATTAAGTGTTATACAGACTAAAGATAACATGATTATTCTGGTTGTTGGCATATTTCCCACTCCTTAAACGATACTATAATCCTGTTCGTTCTGTTTAGGTATATGCTTCCCTCGAAATAACCTCTTTTTTTTATTCAACGACTATTTGAGTAATACTTTTTCCTTCTGACTGCCTGATAATATGTCCAAAGTAATGATTTGTCCAGGATCAACATAAATGGACTCAGGAGCCTTGATTCCTTTGACAACCGAGGTCAGCAGTTTTAAATCCCCTTCAATTTCTCCCACTTCCCACCCAAAAAAATCAGCGATTTCACGAACCTTCTGCCGATAGAGTTCGAGATTGTTGATCCCAGGCGTAATAATAAAAACTGCTCTCTTATAGTTTCCATATAAAGTCTTAATTAGCTTGCGCGCCTTTTTCTCGCCATATCTCTCTTCATACTCATAGTATTCTGCTAAAGGCGTACGCCCATAGTCCAACCATCCCTGGCTAAAATAATAGGTTAAGGAATTCTCTTTAAATAATTCCATGTGCCGAGCTGTAGAGCCTAGCATAAGTCCAATACAATCATGAGTTGCCGGAAATAAAAGAGGCACCTGCGGCGAAAGCAAACCCAACATTGAGTTGGAACATCTGCTATAGGTTAGAATGATTATATCATAATCCTGGCTCTCATTAATCAATTCCTGCAGCCTGGCGTTTAAATAATCCGGCCGAGCGTGAAAACTGTAGTCCATAAATTCACAGTCCATCCCTTGGTTAAGACCTAAGGCTTGAATCTCATTCATCATTGATTTACAACCGATCAGCTTAATTCTCAACTGAATCCTCCCCCTAAACTGTTATCC
The DNA here is from genome assembly GCF_000235605.1 of Desulfosporosinus orientis DSM 765. Classification (GTDB taxonomy): domain Bacteria; phylum Bacillota; class Desulfitobacteriia; order Desulfitobacteriales; family Desulfitobacteriaceae; genus Desulfosporosinus; species Desulfosporosinus orientis. The sequence continues at coordinate 398,933 of NC_016584.1, read as the reverse complement.
AACTCATTATTTTTGGAGTTGGGCGGTATGATGACCATATTGCATTGTCGGATCAGAATCACCTCAATGAATTTAAGATCCCCTTTTTCTTCAGAATATTTCCCCAAATTTCTTGCAAGCTTCCTGAACATGTTCTCTATAGTTATCCAGTACGGAGGCCATTGTCAACTTTAAACATCTCCAATTCGCCTTTAAAGGCTTCACAAGTAATGATAAGCTTTATTGCTTCATCCACAGTTTATTCTCCTCCCTTCCATTAAAAAATCCGTTGTCGTCAAAGAACACCCAGGCCTCCACAACCTGGGTGTTTTATATTAAATATCAGAATTCCTGACTACAACTTCTCTTGGGCAAGGGCTTTATAGATGCTGAAGCACATGATTATCATTATAAGCATAAAGGGAAATGCCGCGACAATAGACACTGTTCGCAATACTGCCAAAGCTGCTGTACCGCCGCCTACAAGGATCAGAATGATCGTAAATGCACCTTGGATAATTCCCCAAAAACTACGGATTTGCTTGCCAGGGTTCATATCCCCATTGGAAGTCAGCATGGCCAATACATAGGTTGCAGAGTTAGCCGACCCAACAAAGGAAGCAACGATGAGGAGGATAGCCAAAGGAGCTGTGATTGAGTACATAGGAAGCTGTTGGAGGGTTGCAAACAAGGCCGTTGTATAATCGTTATTAACAGCTGCTTGAATAGCCCCATTGGAGAGCTTATCCAGGTTAAATGCCGCTCCAGCATAAATGGACAGCCAAACCATCGAAAATCCGGAAGGCAAGAGTGTTACAGCTAAGACAAATTCTCGAATGGTACGACCTTTGGAGACACGGGCTACAAATTGTCCAACGAAGGGAGCCCAAGCAATCCACCATGCCCAGTAGAACACGGTCCAGCCTTTGAGCCAATCAACGTTCCCCATCCACAAGGTCTGTCCAATAAAGTTCTGCAAGTAATATCCAAGACTATCTGTGAAATTATTAAGGATTAAGACCGTTCCTCCAAACAAGAAGATAAATACCATGAATCCGATGGAGAGCCAAACTTTAATATCTGCAGCAAGCTGCATAGCCTTATGCAAACCGGAGATTGTCGCCAGAGTAAAGAGCATCGTCATCACTGCAATAATTATAGACACCGTGGTTGGAGTCGCTTGAATTCCCCAGATGTATTGCAAACCTGTAGCAATCTGATTGGAGCCCAGACCTAAGCTAGTGGCTACACCAAACACTGTAGCAAAGGCGGATAAAATATCTATCGCTTTACCAATAGGTCCGTAAATACGATCACCAATCAGCGGATAAAACGCAGAGCTGATGAGGAAGGGCAACCCTTTCCGGAATTGGAAGTAGGCCAAGGCCAACCCGCCGATAGCAAAAATTACCCAAGGATGAATGCCCCAATGAAAGAATACAATCCGCATTGCTGTCCGCATAGACTCAGCGGTAGCACCTTCACCCACCGGAGGAGACAGGTAATGCATCATTGGCTCAGCAACTGACCAGAACACAAGTCCGATACCCATTCCTCCTCCGAACAACATTGAAAACCACTGAAAATTACTAAATTCGGGTTTGTCATCGTCTTTACCAAGCTTGATCAACCCAAAACGACTAAACGCCACTACATAAACAAAAACCGTAAAAAAGCCCACTGCTAACAAGTATAGCCAGCCAAAGTCAGTCGTTAAAAATGCAAATGAAGCGTCGGCAGCCTTGCCCATCTGTTCGGGAAAGAACATACCGAATAAAACGAACAACATAACTATGATAGAAGAAATATACATAACTGAACGGCTTGTCTTTATCTTCTCATTACCATTTGTCATAATTTGTATTACTCCTCCCTAACCAAATTTAATGTTAAATCCAGTTGTAACGTGTGGAGCCATTAAAACCTTTAACCTCGACTCGAAAGTTTCCTTGCAGCGAAATATCTTTTACAACTAACTCCAAAATATGAAAATATAACCGTTTATACCGAAAAGAATCCCAGGGACTTTAAAAGATGGTTATTGTTAAGGCCCTGGGATTCGAATGACATGCAACAAAACTCTTTAGTTAAATTGAATGCTAAATTTATTTTGCCAGCATTTTATCAGCAAGAACGACTGCTTCATCTGCAGATTCTGCCCATCCGTCTGCCCCAATTTCATCGGCATAAGCTTGACTGGTAGGACCTCCGCCAATAAATACTTTGAACTTATCTCTAAGGTTATGCTCTTTCAAATACTCAATAATGTCCTTTTGCGCACTCATGGTTGTCGTCAAGAGAGCACTTGCTCCGATAATATCTGCTCCAACCTCTTGAGCCTTTGCCGCAAAATCTTCGGCTTTAATATCCGTTCCGATATCAAATACCTTGTAACCTGCCGCAGTAAACATAGCTCCCGTAATATTCTTACCGATATCGTGAATATCCCCTTCGACGGTTCCTAAAACAATCTTGCCTTTGCTATCCCCTTCGCTCAAGCCAGCTTTAGCTATTGCAGGCTCAAGTATCCCTAAACCGACTTTCATAGCTTCAGCAGACATCATTACATCCGGTAAAAAGACTTCCCCTGCTTTCCATAGCTCACCTACAACTTCAATACCTTTGATCAATCCTTGCTGTACGGCGTCAACGGGATTAACGGATTCCTCAATAGCTTTGTTGGAAAGTTCCTCTACAATATCTTCATCTCCATCGATAATGGCTTGCTTTAATCCTTCAAATATTTCACTCATTGTAATTTGTCCTCCCACTTTTTCATTAATTTTGGTTTTTTAAACCAGTATCAGGATAATTAAGATCGTTTTGCGATATAATCAAGGAGTTTTTTATCGATTTCTGCATCTAGTGCAGGTGGAACGTAGTTGGCCAAAACCTCTTGCCATTGTTTATGAGCTCTTTGATTGGTATCCAATTTTTCCTTAGACCATGCATCAAAGGCAGAACGATCACTTAATTGAGGATTACGAAACTCTTTTTTATGGTTTTTGCGGGTATGTTTTTGAGTAAGGAAATGCCCCCCCGGTCCGACATTTTTAATAACATCATAAGCTTGACCGTCCTCATCAAAGTTAAATCCTTTTAAATAGTGCAAGAGCATCCCAGCCATCTCATCATCCATCATAAACTTCTCATAGGATATAGCCATGAAATATTGTAAAATTCCAGCAGTATGAAGAACAAAGTTGATACCTGTTAGGCTGGCTGCCATCAAGGTCATCATGGATTCATAACCGGCTTGAGCATCTACAATCTTAGAGTCATTCAGTCCTCCGCCGGAACGGCTGGGAACACCATAGAAACGGGCAATTTGAGCACTAGCAGATATAAACAATGCTGTTTCCGGACTTCCGATAGAAAGGCTGCCTGAACGCATATCACTAAGAGATGAAGTTGAACCATATACCACCGGTGTTCCGGGATTAATACTTTGAGCCAGAGCAATACCTGCTAATACCTCGGCATTTTGCAGTGCTAAGGTACCCACTAAAGCCGCAGGTCCCGTTGATCCGGCCATAACCAGAGAAGCAATAACAACCGCCTGTCCAGCTTCAGCATAGGCCATTAAGGCTCCCAGCATTCTCTCATCATACTTCAAAGGAGTCAGTGAGTTAATTAATGAAATGAGTACGGGTTTCTCTTTAATGACATCTTTGCCTCCAAACAGCAAAGCTGCCATTTCGATGGAATCCTCAGCACGTTCCCGTCCTTCGGCGCTGCCCATAAAACACTTATCTGAATTTTTAATAGAACTGTAGATCATTTTTAGATGTCGTATTTCATCGGGGATATCTTGAGGTTCAGCCACTGTTCCTCCGGTCATATGCAAGTTTTTGCTGGCCCCGGCTAATTTAACGATATTATCATAATCTTGCATTATACTCTTGCGGCGAGTACCGTCAGCTAATTGGATAAAGGGTGCTCCATAACCGGGCATATAGATTATGTTATTGCCGCCGCAGACTACATTGTGTTCAGGATTACGTGCATAGAGCGTAAATTCAGCTGGTGCCAGTTTTACTTTTCCCTCAATGAATTCCCTTGTAAAATAAACTCGGTCTCCTTCTACCTTTAACCCTTGGGCTTTAAAGACTTCCAAAGCAGGTTCATATTCAAAATCCATACCGATTTCTTCAAGAATTTTCATCGATTCATCATGGATTATCTGTACCTGTTCTTCAGTTAAAACATTATACTTTGGCAAGTTTCTCAAAACAAACACCCCTTTAAAGTTTGCATGTATTTTCCAATGAAAAACCTAAGCACTGACTAAAAAATCTTTAGCAAAGGATGCTCAGACGTTCCAAACTTAGCACCGGTGAGTTTAAAATTATAACCCATCATAGCATCTGTAGTTGCCATGGACCTATATACCCAAGGTGCATTGACCATAGGTCCGTAGAGGATAAAGCTGGCGCCTTGAGTTACCGGATAGGTAAAGACGGATGCCCCAGCTACTTCGAAAAATGGAGTTCCTTTGGAGCGCATCTTTTTCCACAAATAAACAGCATTGGAAGGAGCACATCCTCCTGGATAACCAAATTCTTGATTCACTATATGGATGGCTTCACTGGTCCAGCTGGCACTAGCTACATCCAAGACACCTGGGTCAATAAGGAACTGTTCAATCCCTGCTCGCTTGGCAACATCAATTAAACCTTCTTTTTCCCCATCACCCTTTAAAAGCTTGATTCTAGCTTTTGGTTTTAGAGCCTTTTTACTAAACGCCAAGATAACAGCTGTTTTGATGCCACTATCTTTGATAGCCGCTAACTCTTCTTCAGAGAAATGTTCTTCAATGGAGTTATAAATTAATCTTTTCTGAATTTCCGGATCCTTACCAAGTTCTTTCAGAGCGCCCATCCGAACTGCAGGACTGATGCTGTCTAATAAAAACGGAGCCTGAGAGTGTTTCATAACAAATTCCACATACTTTACTAAAGCTTCAACAGATTCCCCTAAGACGTCAAGAATAAAAGGATTGCCGGTCTCAGCGCTCAACTCAGCTTCTCGATCCAGCAGAGCTTTAGCTTCATCTTCATCGAATATACCCTTCATTCCATCCTTGACAATTTTATGGCCTCGGTAAAAAATGCTGCCAATCAAAACCGTAGGATATTGTCCCGGCTGTCCGCCTACTTTCACCCCATTGATATCATAAACATGTTGTTCTGTATCATACTTAAGCATTCAAAATTCCCCCATTTTTTTGTTTTAAAACCATTAATCTTCTGATACATCGAGATACGAACTCACATGAATTTATCAGTGTGTTCTTTAAACCTTGAAAAGGTCACCCCCTGCCTGCCATGACTCAAAGCAATCTTTCGGACTAACTATGCATTCATCATAACACCATATTTCTCGTACATTAACACTACATTTATGCTCGTTTTACTACATTTGAGGCTAAAAATGAAAATTCGGATTATTTATTTTTTTTAATACTATTTTCACATTTTTGATATTAACAATAAATTGAGTGTTTTTTTCAAAAAAGAGACTTTATACTTACGGTTAAGTATAAAGTCTCTATAAAAAATGCCTATAAATTCTTAATTAAATTTTTCTATTTCAACTCTTCTCTAAAAGCCTTGACAAGAGCCGCCGTCATAGCAAACATGACAAACATGAAGGGAAAGGCTGCAGTAATAGAGGCTGTCTGCAATGCACTGAGTCCTCCGGCGATCATCAACGCAATGGCTGCTGCACTTTCTATCAGACCCCAAGTAATTTTTAGGCCGGCCGTAGGATTTAACTCCCCTCCGGAAGTGAACATAGCCATGACAAATGTCGCCGAATCCGCAGAAGTAATAAAAAAGACGGCTATAATCAGGGTAGTCAGGGTTGTCAAAACACCTGACAACGGGTAGTACTGAAACATCACAAAAATAGCTGTGCTAATATCCTTAGCTACTTGAGCTGCAATACCCCCGTGCTCAATAACATCCACATACAGAGAGCTGTTTCCCATGACACCGACCCATATAAAACTCATTAGCGTCGGTGCAATGACAACACCTAAGATAAACTCTCTTACAGATCTCCCTCGGGAAATCCGAGCAATAAAGGCACCAACAAATGGACCCCAAGCGACCCACCAAGCCCAGTAAAAGATTGTCCATCCCCCAACCCAGCCTGGATTCGTCTCATAAGCATCAGCCCAGAAACTCATCTGAATGATATTTTGTGCATAGGATCCGATTGTTTCAGTAAATCCATTTAGAATAAACCTACTCGGACCAACAAATAACATAAAAGTTAAAATAAGAAAAAGAAGCAATATATTAGTATTGCTGAGAAATTTAATTCCCCTCTCAATCCCGGTTACTGCCGACGTTATAAATAACACAGTAATTATGAGGATAATGACCACTGTTGTTGTAGTATTGGTGGGTATTCCATAAGCATAACTTAAACCTGTACCGATCTGCATAGCCCCTAAGCCTAATGATGTTGCCACCCCAAATATAGTTGCAAACACGGATAAAATATCTACCAACTTGCCAATCCACCCCTTAATCCCCTTTTCACCCAGTAGCGGATAAAGAGTGGAACTCACTAAAGCCGGCAGTCCTTTACGAAACTGAAAATAGGCCATAGCCAAGCCTACCACTGCAAAAACACTCCAAGGATGGAGACCCCAATGGAAAAAGGTATAGCGCATGGCTATTTGGGCCGATTCAATACTTGACGGTTGTCCATAAGGGGGCTTAGCATAGTGAGTCATTGGTTCGGCTACTCCCCAAAAGACCAATCCGATTCCCATTCCTGCTGCAAAGAGCATGGCAAACCAACTTAAAGTGCTATACTCAGGCTTTTCCCCATCCTTGCCTAAGATAATCGTTCCAAATTTACTGGCAGCAATAAACAAGGCAAATAGTAGAAAAAATGATACGCCTAATAAATAACTCCAGCCGAAATTCTTGGTTATAAAGGTTTGTACTGAGTCGAAGGTTAAGCTTGCCTCTTTAGGCTGAATTAGTGTCCAACAGACAAATACAACCATGATCATTGCTGAAATAAAGAAAATGTGTCGATCAATGTTGCCAAGAAAACCTTTTTTGTTGCTCATACTTCCTCCCCCCATGATTGTGCATCATCACTATTATCTTATCATCTTTTGCATTTTTCAAATTTGCCGCAATGATGCTTCTTTTGCAGCATTTGTACCATTTTTGAAAATTCTCACTATTATTCGCAAACTTGTTCCACAATAATTTCCTTTTAATTGCATGTTAAAAAGTATATTACACTCTCTCATCAAATTAAGAAAATAAAACCGTTGCAATGGCTAGCGCAAAACAACGGTTTTATAAGCGTATACTTATGAATATATTAATCCGGCAGGCGGGAAAGTGCTTTTTTATTGCAGACAATGACCAGGATGTCCTTTTCTTCAACAACTGAATTGGCACCCGGTGCAATGACAATCTGATCGGCGTTTTTTTTGATAGCTACAACGTTCACATTATAAACAGCTCTCAAATTTAATTTTCCCAAAGTTTTATTGACAAACTGAGATGGTGCTATAATCTCAAAAATGCTGTAATCCAGAGACAACTCAATAAAGTCCATCACATTGGTTCTGCTGAGATTGTTGGCAAGACGAATACCCATATCCTGCTCCGGATAAACGATTTTATCGGCACCGATTTTTTCTAATACTTTTCCGTGTTGAATGGATTGGGCCTTAGCAACAACATAGGGAACGCCCATTTCTTTAAGCATCAAGGTAATGAGAATGTTAGCTTCAAGATCATCCCCGATGCCTACAATTCCTACGTCTAAGTTTCTTACCCCTAATGCCCGAAGGGTCTCCTCTTCCCGGGCATCAGCCTGAACCGCTTGAGTAACATCATGCATCAACCCTTGAACCGCCTGCTCATTCTTATCTAAAGCAAGAACTTCGTGGCCTAATTTCATAAGAGTTCTGGCAACACTTGAGCCAAACCGTCCTAAGCCGATAACCACAAATTGTTTGCGCACAAATTTTCCTCCTAGCCAATCATAATTCGTTCATCCGGATATTTAACGTGCAATGACTGTTTACTTTTTTTCCTAGAGAGTACAAAGGCCAGAGTCAGCGGTCCCACTCGCCCAATAAACATCGTTATAATTATGGCAATTTTGCCAAGACCCGAGAGATAAGGGGTAAGTCCAAGAGAAAGACCAACTGTACCAAAAGCTGACGTCACTTCAAATAGTACCGTTAATAAATCTGTATTTTCCGTAAGGGAAAGGACTGAGATAATAATAAAGATTAAGCAGGACGCAGAAGTTGTAATAGCCCAAGCTTTTTGGATAACATCCTTAGGGAGAGTCCGCCCCTCAATAACAACATGTGGATCACTCCGATAGGTTCGCAAAACAGATAAAACAATCGCTATAAAAGTTGTTGTTTTAATACCTCCACCAGTGGATCCGGGCGAAGCACCAATAAACATGAGCACAATCATGGAAAGCAAGGTCGTGTTATACATCCCCGACAAATCAATTGTATTAAAGCCTGCCGTCCTAGGGGAGACAGATTGGAAAAGGGCAGCCATAACCTTTGTCCCGAATGGAAGGGGTCCTAAAGTCTTTGGGTTTGAATACTCCATTATCAGAATTAAGCCTGCCCCGAACAAAATCAAAAAACCTGAAACCTTTAAGACAATTTTAGTATGAAGCCTAAACTTTTTCTTATGTTCAAGCAGCTCAGCCAAAACTATAAAGCCCAATCCTCCCAGAACAATTAAAACCATGATCGTGATATTGATGATGGGGTCTCCAACAAAGGCCGTAAGACTTGAAAAATTGCCAAAAAGATCAAACCCAGCATTATTAAACGCCGAAACAGAATGGAAAACACCATAATAAAGTGCCTTGCTCCAACCAAAATCTGAATGCCAGCGTAAAGCCAAAATGAGTGCCCCCACACCTTCAATAGCAAATGAGATCTGCAAAACCGATTTGGCTAAGCGAACCACTCCCTCAATTGAAACTTGATTTAAGGCCTCTTGAAGAAGTAAGCGTTCTTTAAGAGTAATTCTTTTCCCTAAAATCATGGCAAATAATGTAGCAAAGGTCATGAAGCCCAATCCGCCTACTTGAATTAGAACTAAAATAACCCCTTGCCCAAAAGGTGTAAAAGTCGTCCCCGTATCCACTACTACTAATCCTGTAACACAAACTGCGGAGGTTGCTGTAAAAATGGCATTCATAAAAGGTAAGCCCAGTCCATCCTGAGTTGCTTGCGGTAAGGTTAGTAAAATTCCCCCTAACAAAATAAGTGAAGCAAATCCGGAAACCAAAACTCGAGATGGTGACATAATCTTTCCCAATGCGTTCAAACCCTTTTCCCTCCAAGTAGGTCTCCTTATAATAAGCGGTATCCAACCCCTGGTTCAGTAATGATATGCCTGGGGCGAGATGGATCGCATTCTAATTTCCGTCTAATCTGCCCAATATAAACCCGCAGATATTGGACTTCCTTTTCATAGGACGGTCCCCAAACCGTGCGTAACAAATGATTATGAGTAGCGACTCTTCCTGCATTGATGGCTAGATTTTTCACGATCTCATACTCTGTTAAGGTAAGCTTAATTTCCTGATTATCTCTAAACACCCGCCTATGCAAGAGGTCAACGGTCAAGTCGTCAAAGTGCAAAATTGGCTGTTCATCCGTTCCGGCAGTGTGACGAATAGCTGCTCGGATACGTGCTAACAATTCCCCCATGCCAAAAGGCTTTGTTACATAATCATCCGCACCAAAGTCCAAAGCTGCAATCTTATCGCTCTCCTGCTCTTTAACGGAAAGAATGATAATGGGAACCTTCGTCCATTCCCGCAGCTGACGCACAACCTTTAATCCGTCAATATCAGGCAGTCCCAGGTCAAGAACCACCAAATCCGGTCCAAATAAGGCCACGGATTCAAGCCCCTCCCGGCCGGTCTTAACATCTTTAACCACATAGCCATGGCTTGTCAAAGCTACCCGTAAAAATTTCCGAATCTGTGCTTCATCATCAATAATCAGAATCCTCTGACCTGTTTTTTCCATTTCAACTGTCATTCCTTTCACGGAACTCAAGGCTCTCCTTCAACATTTCAGGTACCATACCAAAAAATTGGTCGTTTAAAGGCAAGGTAAAGGTTATGGTTACTCCGCCAAGTTTATTGTTGTCGGCCCAAATCTCCCCGCCATGAGCTTCGATAAGCCCTTTGCATATTGCGAGGCCAAGTCCGGATCCACTAACTTGAAGGGGAGAACTAAGCCTGTAAAATTTATCAAAAACTTTGCTTAAATCGGCCTCAGGAATACTATGCCCTCGGTTGGCCACCACAATTTCCAAGCTTTTTTCATTTTGCCGAATAGAGATTATAATTTTGCTGCCTACTTCAGAATACTTTAGGGCATTATCCAACAAATTGATCAGTACCTGCTCAATTAAAATACCATCGGCCTGAACCAAGGGCAACCCTTCTGGAATGTTGATCTCCAATGGCCTACGAGTTAAAAGTTCCCCCAAGCGATTAATGGCTACTCCAATAATATCTTGAAGATCACACCATTCCTTATTCAGACGCAACATGCCGCTCTCAAGCCTAGCCATGTCCAGTAAGTTGCTTATAAACCTATTCATCCTTTCGGCACCATGAAGAATGGTTTTCAGCAATTCCTTGCGAACCTCAGGACTATAAACATTTTGATCTTCCAGCAGTCCGGTGCTTGCTCCAATGATGGAAGCCAGAGGTGTCCTTAAATCATGAGAAAGAGAATTAAAAAGTGCTGTCCGTAAACGTTCAGACTCTACCAAAGAAAGAGATACTCTAGCCTGTTCAGCTAATTTAATTCGATTAATAGCCATGGCAGCTAATCCCGCAAAAGCCTCTAATAAGCCAATTTGTTCTGAGGCTAATTGATAATTACGTGCATTACTGTAAATCCCAAGAACTCCCTGAGTCCCTTGTTCTGTACTCAAGGGCAGAAACAGAGCTTTTGCCTTGCCCCAGCTCTCCGTCCCTCTTCCGGCTTTTAGGCCTCTTTCATAAACCCAAGAAGCAACTTGGAACTCGCGATCATCAAAGAGATTATTGATACCCGAGTCCTTTTTTAACACTAATTGGGCGTTTTCATTAGGCAGAAGCAACATCACTTGCCCCTCTAAAGTTTTGGAAACATTACTTACAATACATTCCAAGACTGCCTCAAGGTTATCAACGGCAGCGATGTCCCGACTTAAAGAATACAGAGCTGAAATACTATTTTCTCTCTGTCTTGAGTAGCTAACTTGTTTTTTTAAACGATCCGATAAAGTTCCGGTAATTAGTCCAACCAACATAAAAATGGCAAAACTGATAAGATAACGCAAATCAGCAACAGTAAATTTAAAGAGGGGAGGAACAAAAAAAAGGTCAAAGGCAAGGGTCCCCATTAAAGCTGTTACAATGGCCGGAAGGATCCCCCAACGTGCCGCAATCATTAAAATAGGAAGTATATATATCAAAGAAATATTGACTAATCCCAAGAAAGAACTCACCAATGATATCGAAAAGGTCAATAAAATCACAAGCAAACTTGAGGCCAAATAAGGAATTACCTGGGGAGATTTCCACCAAGGCACCTCATCCTTGTCGTCATTCCACGACCACCCTGCATGAATTCTAGTCGTTCCTGCATCTTGTTGACTCCCAGGAATAACATGAATGCTGATTCCCTGGCTTTGCCGTATCACTTTATCCACAACAGATCCATGAATCAGTTCCCAAAAACGGGTATGCTCCGGCTTTCCAATAATAATCTCAGAAACATTACGTTTTCTTGCTAACTCCACAATAGCTTCCGCAACACTATTTCCGGTCAAGCCGATAACCTCTGCTCCCATTTCCTCAGCAAGTCTTAGATTTTTGGCCATTGAATCTTTTTCCGCCTCATTACTGGGAAAACGACGCAAAGTTTCAACATGAACAGCCAATAATTCTCCTTGTACCTTCTCTGTCATTCGTTTGGCAATTCTAATTAATTGAGCTGAGAAAGGGCTGGCACTGATGCAAACTAAAATTTTTTCACCTGTCCGCCAGGGACCATTAATGCCGTGATCTCGGCGATAAGACTCAAGCTGACGATCCACTCGTTGTGCTGTATAGCGAAGAGCTAACTCCCTTAAGGCGTTGATATTGCCCGGCCGAAAAAAATTTTTTAAACTATCTGTTTCTTCCTCAGGAACATGAACTTTCCCATCTTTTATTCTTTGAATCAACTCTTCAGGTGGAATATCTATCAATTGAATTTGAGCTGCTGTTTCCAAAATTTGGTCCGGAACCGTCTCTCGAACTTTCACCCCAGTAATCTGAGTGACAATATCATTGAGAGTCTCCAAATCCTGAATATTCAACGTAGTATAGACATTAATTCCAGCAGCCAAAAGTTCCTTGACATCCATATAACGTTTCTGATGCCGAGAACCCTCAATGTTGCTATGGGCTAATTCGTCGATCAAGACGAGTTGGGGATGCCGGGCCAAGATAGCATCTAAATCTAGTTCGTGGGCAATCCTGCCGCTAACGTCACGAGCTTTCGGAGGAACGACAGTCAATTCTTGAAGCATAGCCTCCGTATCCGCTCTGCCATGAGTTTCAACAAGACCTACTATCACATCCATACCTTCCGAAACTCTTCCTAAGGCTGCTTCCAGCATTGCATAAGTTTTCCCCACACCTGAAGCTGCTCCTAAGAAAATTGTAAGTTTTCCCTTAGCCAAAAAAACATCACCTTCGTCATTTTCCAGTACATCATCATTGTTATTTTCTAACAAATACTGCTTTTCATACTGAATGCCCTTATTATAGATCCATTATCCATATAAAAGGCATAAAGATTGCCGTAAAGACCATAAAGAAATTATAAAGATTATATCACTTTTACCTTGCTTCAGGAGTTAGAAAAAACAGGAGCAGCAGACTATAATGGCAAAAAAGCATCCTCATTCTACTTATACAAGTGAAAAAGGATGCTCAAAATTAATTTAATACTCGATTCCTGCTCGTGCTGTCACGCCCTTTGCCATAGGATGTTTGCGGGCATTTATTTCTGAAACATAGTCCGCTAATTCAACCAGTTTTGCCGGGGCATCTCTGCCTGTCAACACCAGCTCAAGCTTTAGAGGCTTACTCTTGACAAGTTCGACAACTTCTGCCAAGGGCAGATACCGATAATTCACTGCTGCCATTATCTCATCCAGAATGATCATATCCCAATTCCCACTGGTTACGGCTTCAGTAGCATAATTCAACCCAATTCTCATTTCTTTTTCTAATCGTCCAATTTCTTGTTCTGTCATCTCCCAAACAAATTTGTCATTTTCTTTATATCGAAAAAGTTTAAAAGATGGTTCAAAACTCTCGATGACCTTCGTCTCTCCCGTATCCCAACCTTTTAAAAACTGAACCATCAGGACCTTCAATCCCTGGCCGTAGGCTCTAACTCCCAACCCCACTGCCGCTGTGGTTTTCCCTTTTCCAGTTCCGGTATAAATATGAGTAAGTCCTTGCTCCATACGAGCATCTCCTCTCTTAACCTGTCCAAGTATCACAAGTCGATTTTTCCTGTTACATAGCTATACAGTTCGTCTTAACAGAAATTGATGTTATAAGACTTGCCAAATAATTATGTCCTCGTTTCCCGATAAGCTCGCAATGTACTCCGTCACTGCCGAATCCCAACAGCCTCTGATAGGATGGATCTCCGATCATGATATCTGGCTGAACTCTATCAATCCATTGAGCCAAGACGCTCTCATTATCAAGGAAAAGAATATTGGAAAACGCCTTTTCCTGATATACCTTGTTACCCTTTATATTTCCTAAAAGACTGGCGGTTTTAACCTTCTTTATCCCAAAGTCATGACTCAGACAAGCACCTATGCAGGATGCTAAAAGAGGTTCTCCTATTACAACTGCTTTTTGTTCTGATTGGGGTATGCTATTGGGTAGATATTTTCTCTGGCTTACTAAGATTAAAGGGTCGCCGGCTATCTCAGCCAAAACCTTAATTAACTGTCTCATACCCCACAAGCCTACCGGTACGTGCATCATAAAAGGTATTGCATAATTCTTTTTCATATATTGAGCCAGACCTAAACCCTCATGAGATATCACAAGATTCAAAGCCGCCGATGTCATTTTCTTGAAGATTTCCATATTGATGCTCTCTAATGAGGGAGAGATAATTTCCAAACCGAACTTTCCCAGCTCATCAGTGAATTCTATTAAATGGTTTTCCTGACTTAAACTAAGGGCCGAATAACCAATAATATTGATTTGTATAATTTTCGTTTCCTCCTTTCCAATGACTCTTTCGAATCAGGCAACCGACTTAGGTATGCCGCTGACACGACAACATCAGTTAATAAAAAATTAAAGAAGCCTCTCAACCGATTTAGTCGAGAGGCAGATGCTGATAAGCCTTTTTGCTCAGCACAAATATTCGCCTCACCTCCTCCATCGCTCGTGGATTTTTGGTGGATAGCTTTAGGCAGGTCTTCTGACTCTGGATCATCAATCGTTCATGCCTTCCCAGATAACCAGTGGCACAACTGAACCATTTCCCCATCACAGCGGCGGGACCATGCAGGAATTTCACCTGCTTCCCTTTTAAACCAAAGCTCTCAACTTCGGTACCTAAATCTGTAAATTCAATTCATGGATGTGTTTAGAATAAGTAAAGCCCTTCAAAAGTGAAGGGCTGAATAGCAAAAGTCCCTTCACCCATTCACCGTGAGCAAAGCATCTGCAATCAGGTCTCCTGGCTTAGGTTCCTCGTATACTGCCTCCTTCCCAAGTTTCCTCAGTGGATGCGGCAGAAACTCCCCATTACAGTGGCGGGACCGCGTCGGATTTAAACCGACTTCCCTGTTATGGCTATCTTACTTAAAGACAACCTTTTGCAATATATTTTATTATTTAACTAGCATTAACTTAGCACAAAATAGTAATGACGTCAATCTATTCCTGCCGGCTTACTTTCTAATGAGCTAATTTTATCTACGATGCCGCCCAACCCCAGAAATTCTGACCATGTAACTTGGACAAACTCACCATCTTGATTAATAAAAGGCAAATCCTTCCGATCAGGATTGTACCGGAAATCGGCACCCATACGTCCTTTAAGACAGAGCGGTCGGCCCTTAGCCGCTGATTTAGCGGTTACTCCCACAACCTGGCCTTTTTTAGAGTTGATAGTAAAGCTGCAGCCGTAATCACAAAATGTACAAGTTACATCTTCTTTCTTAAACTCCCATTCCCTTCCTTTGCCTAGCATGGATTTATCGACAAGAGCTCCCACCGGACAAATAGCTACACATCTATTGCAATAAACGCAAGAAGAATCTTTCAAGTCAGTATCCATAAACGTTGAAACCTTAGTCTCAAAGCCACGATTAGCAAAACCAATCACATTACGTTCCGCTACTTCCTCACAGGTAGCAATACATTTTCCGCATAATATGCACTTATTAAGATCCCTTAAGATATAGGGATTTGTGTCATCAATAGGAAGCCGGCGTTTTTCACCTTTATAAATCTTTCCATCAACACCATATTCATAAGCATACTCTGCCAAAGAACAATTCCCTAACTTTTGACAGGTCATGCAGTCCAACGGGTGATTGGCAACCAACAAATTAAGGATTGTTTTACGAGCGCTCCTAACCCTTGAACTCTGAGTTTCTACCTTCATGCCCTCAACTGCTTGAGTAGCACAAGACGGGGGAAGATTGCGCATTCCTTCAATCTGTACAACACAAAGACGACAGGCCCCGCTGGGAGTAATAGCCGGATCATGGCACAAGGTTGGAATTGGAATATTATTCATTCGGCAAACTTCTAGTACTGTTGCCCCCTTTGGAGCACTGACTTTTTGTCCGTCAATTGTCAACGTAATGGTCTCCAAGTATTTCACTCCTTAGCCTCATCATTTTTTACTAATATAAATACATTATTTAAAGATTATATATTCTCTACAATCATAGTAATTCCTGCTTACTTGGATAGATTTTGAGTTTTGGCTTATTCTTAGCTATAGCCTCTTCAACAAGCTCATCATAGAGGTCATGTAGTCTCAATAAACCCTGAGCAAGCTGTCATTTTCAACCTCCAATTATCATTTCCTCCTCCGGTATTCTTTTATCAATGTCTCTTTTCGCAAATCCCATAAGGTGGATTAAAATTTTCCAATAGTCACTCCAATGTCGGAAGGCTTGCCAAAATACATGGACGTAGTCACGATTGCATCAATTCCTGTTCGAGCATACTCTTCAATATTTCCTTCATTGATACCTCCTGCTCCTAAAAGGGTGATCCGGGGATTTATACGTCTGATTTCCTCAACGATATTTTTAAGATCCTCGGCCGGTACTTTATCAAATTGTAATCCATCAACCCCGGATTGGATTAAGAGACGGGCATCTTCAATTCCTTCCACCTCAACGATAACTTTCTTTTCACAGACTTTTTCTTTAATTTTCCCTATCATTTGGACCAAATCAGAAACATCTCCGAGAAAATTAATATGCTGTTTAAAGATTAAGATAGTTTCTGATAACCCTAAACGGTGAGGGTAAGCGCCTCCAGCTATAATCGATTTTATGGAAAGCTCTTTAGTGCCAGGAAAGGATTTTCGCGTGGCGACGACACTGGTTTTAGGATTGATCCCCTTTGCCTTCTCTACCATCTTTTTGGTGCGTGTTGCAATACCCGAACAATATTCAAGGACGTTCAGAGAAACCTTCCAGGCCAAGTGCAGGTTTCCTGCTGACCCGACGGCTTCAATAAAAGTATCGCCCTTATCGACAACAGAGCCTGAAGGCAAAGACTGAAACTCTGTTATACCCAGCTTATTAAAGATTCTTAAGACTTCCTCCACTCCCGATAATACCGTAAACTCTCTGGCTTTAAAGCTGATCTTTCCCTTAATATCACCAATATCTAATGTCAGAGTTGTCAAATCGATATATGGAACATCCTCTTTGATCCAGCGTTCAATGCTCTCATCGCTGATATAAAGCATCCTCTCCACCTCAATTCATAATTCATCAGGACCTAACACCCTCTCATAAGAGGTTCCATTCACTTGATTATTTTCCTTTGATAAATCCATTCTTTGCAAAGATTTTCATTGCCTCATCACTCTGTAAATACTCCAAAAATTCGGCAGCTTGCTCGCTGTTTTTGGAGGAAGCTACAATGGCAGCCGGCAAAAACACCGGATTATGGGAGCCGGCAGGTGCAGAAGCCGCAATTCTAACTTTGTCTGAGGTAATAGCTATGGTATCCCAAACCAGACCTGCTTCTGCGTTATCCGTTTCGACATAAGTCATTAATTGCATCAGATCTTTTCCTATAACGAACTTCGGTTCTAATTGATTCCATAGTTTTAAGTATTCTAATGTTTCTTTGGCTGTTTTGGCCGCAGGAACGGATTTAGCCTCACCAATACCGATTTTTTTAACTTCAGGCTTTGCCAGATCTTCAAAACTCTTAATCGACGTATTGTTCTTATTAACAACCAGCACTAGCTCATCTCCCAAGAGATTAATCCTAGAACCTTGCTTAATAAGTCCTTTTTCCTCTAAAGCATCCATTTGCGGTTTTCCTTGAGAAATAAAAATATCGGCAGCGGCGCCTTGCTCAATTTGATTTTGCAGTGACCCTGATGGTCCGTAATTGTAAACCAGTTTAATTTGAGGATTTTTTGCTTCATACATACCTTTAATTTCTTCAAGAGAACCTTTTAAGCTTGGCGCAGTAGAAACTAAAAGTTCCACAGGTTTTACCTGCTCAGCTTGATTGCCCTCAGCCTTTGGAGTATCAGTTTCATTAACTCTTGTTGAACAACCCGACAAAAACACTACTATAAATCCTATAAAAATTGCTGTCAGCATCGTAAATACTTTTCTTTTTGGCTGCAATTCAATCCCTCTCCTTTTTCATTAGATAATCATTAAGTCATCAGGGTTTATTTTAAGCCTCCAAGGCTGAGGCTTATCCTGTAAAGTTGTCCATGTCTGTTTGCTAATCTCCCATTGCAGGTGATAGTAATCCTGTTTCGGTTGAGCGTTGTCTAGCTCAAGATAAATAATTATTCGAGACGGAGTTTCGCTGGCATATTTCGGCCAACACCTAAACACATTCTCTTCGTTTTCGTCCAGAGCAATTTCCAGTGTATGCGCATGTACTCCTACATTATTGATTAGATTTGAAATTCTGCGCTTCGTCTTCAGGCGCATCCCCCATTCCAAAGCTTCTAATTCAAAGGGGGCGATGTATCTTGCGGCAGAAAAATTCTTACAGCCTGTCAATTGAGCTGCAACAAGTGAAGGTGGATATTTAAAGACCTCCTCCTTTCTTCCCATCGCTTCCATCTTACCCATTGACAACACTGCCAGCTTTTCGCAAACTCTATAGACCTCATCCATATTATGAGTCACAAACAAGGTAACCCCTGAATAATCAGCTAATGTTTCCGTCAATTGTTTGACCATCTGACTCCTAAGATAATCATCCAAAGCTGAAAAAGGCTCATCTAAGAGTAGTACCTCCGGGTCAACGGCTAAAGCTCGGGCTAAAGCAACTCTCTGCTGCTGTCCTCCTGAAAGCTGGCTGGGATAGCGTTTCTCTAAGCCTTCCAACTTGATCATCTTCACCTTTTCCCTAATAATTGCCTTTCGTTCGTCTCTCTTCTTATTCCCTATTCCAAAGCCAATGTTTTCTTCAACCGTCATATTGGGAAAAAGGGCATAGTTTTGAAATAAATAGCCGAGCTTCCTTTTGCGGCAAGAAAGATTGATCCCTTTCTCCGAGTCGAATAACGTCCTGCCATTGAGCACAATTCTCCCTTGATCAGGCGTTTCGATTCCCGCAATACAACGCAAAGTCATGCTTTTACCCGAACCTGAAGCCCCCAACAAGCCAAGAATATCCCCTGACGCCGTGAAACTCAGATCAAGCTCAAATCCCTGAAGCTTTTTTTGAATGTTAACATATAGTTCCATACTACTTCCTGCCTGCTTCAACCGTATTTTTCCGTTGGAAATCTATCCAGTAATTCATTAAGGTCATGACGATTAAAGAGATAACAAAGATAAGTATCACCCATAGCGCTGCCTTTCTCATTTCTCCGCTTTCCGCCGCAAAAAATATAGCTGCAGGAATGGTCAAGGTTTTGCCAGGTATGTTGCCGCCTATCATCAATGTAGCCCCAAAATCTCCAAGTGCTCTCGCAAAAGCCAGGACAGTCCCTGCCGCTACTCCCGGCCAGGATAAAGGAATAGTAATTTTCCAAAATATTTTCCACTCCGAAACACCCAGGGTACGAGCAGCATTAATAATGTTCTGATCGATTTGCTCAAAAGCACTTCTAACCGTTCGATACATTAACGGAAATGCCACCACTGAAGCTGCAATAACCGTCGCCGGCCAGGAAAATAGAATGGTCTTGCCCATAGCTATCAGAAATTTTCCAATGGGGCCGTTTTTGCCAAAGATAACAAGCAGCAAGAAACCTAACACTGTCGGCGGCAATACCATAGGAAGAGTGAGAACTCCATCAATTAAACCCTTCAACTTTCCCCGATATCCTGAAACAAGGCAGGCAGCGGCAATCCCCAAGAAGAACGTCAAAACAGTGGCCATTATTGATGCTCTTAAAGAGATAAACAGCGGAGCAAGATCCAGCTCCATTAATTCCTTATACACACTTACCCCCTTACCTAATTGTCTGCATTAGTACAAATAGGACTCCCTAAAAAGGGAGTCCTTCGACAAACTAGAATCCTAGTCTACACCTTACTCCTTTTCAAAATGTGAAGGCACACTCGTTTCCAAGAACACCCTGAGGACTTAGAGTCCTGTCCAGGGACCATAGACATAATCCTTAGGTCACTCTGGCTCGGAGATACTATTTAATTTTTCGAATATTGCTCTTATCAGACTGTTTAATAACTTCCTGCTTACCTCGATCCAGTTTGATAATCTGATCCCCCAGCATTGCTGCTTCCTGAGGATCGTGAGTCACAAGGATAAAGGGGATCTGCCATTGGGCTTGAAGCTTCAGCAGTTCTTGTTGAAGATTACTGCGCGTATCCTGATCAAGAGCTGACAGTGGCTCATCCAGCAATAAAACTTCCGGCTCGGTCATTAAGGCACGAGCCAGAGCAACCCTTTGTTTTTCACCACCGGAAATTTGGTTAGGATATCTATGGCGAAGATGTTCAATCTTAAGCATTTCTAAGACATACGTTACTGTCAGAACCTTGTTAGGAATACTTTCCTTTTTTGGTTTTCCATACATTACATTTTTTTCTACGGTCATGTGGGGAAAAAGTGCATAATCTTGAAAAACATAGCCTATACGCCGATTTCGGATAGGAACATTAATACCTTCATCCGATGAAAACACTGCCTTATCACGAATCTTAATCTCACCCCAGGAAGGAACCTGGAGACCGGCGATACATTGCAGAATTGTCGTTTTGCCGGCTCCGGAGGGACCAACTAAGGCAAGGATTCCATTACGCAAAGAGATATCCGCTTCAAGTTCGAAGGTGGGCAAATTCTTTCTAAATACTGCTCTAAGCATGATCCCGACCTCCTTTTTGGGAAACTCGGTGCGACCCTTTTCCCCAGCGATTTAGACCATAAATCACCATAAAGCTAAATATTGTCATAATAATGACCAAGATACTGGCTTGCCTCATATCCCCCGCTTCATTGGCAAAGTATATTGCCAATGGCATGGTTTGAGTCCTACCGGGAATATTTCCTGCAATCATCAATGTGGCGCCAAACTCCCCAAGCGAACGGGCAAAGGCTAACACTAAACCTGCCAGAATTCCGTTCCATGCTAAAGGCAGAGTAATCGTAAAAAATATTTTCAACTCTTTAGCACCTAAGGTGCGGGCAGCTTTCTCAAGATTTTGATCGACGTTCTCCATGGCGACTTTCACAGATTGATACATCAACGGCAGAGAGACCACCGAAGCCGCTACTACAGCTCCCGCTAAGGTGAAAACAATTCTGGTGTGAAACCAGTGTTCAAGCAGCTTTCCTATAGGACCATTCTTTCCAAAAACCACCAAGAGCATAAACCCAATAACTGATGGAGGTAAAACCAAGGGCAAGGTTATAATTGACTCTACAACGTCTTTACCCAAAAAATCCTTTTTGGCCATGAGACCTGCCAAAGGTATGGAAACACAAGTCACAATAATAACTGCCGCAAAGGCAACTTTTAATGATAGAATTATGGGTGTATAGCTAAAATCCATAGGACTCCCCCGGCAAGTTTATTTAGCTGGTGTTTTGAAACCGTATTTAGCAAAGACTTGCTTTGCATTCGAACCCTGTAAGTAATTAAGAAAATCTTGGGAAGCCTGTAGATTTTTTGTAGAAGAGATAATAGCTGCAGGATAAACAATGGGTTTGTGACTGCTTTCCGGAAGAGCCATAACAACTTTAACTTTATCGGACCCTTGAGCATCCGAGGAATATACGAATCCAGCCTCGACGTTGCCTGTCTCAACATAATTTAAAACCTGAGTTACGTCCTTGGCCATAACAAATTTAGAATTTAATGAATCCCAAAGGTTGAGACTTGTTAAAGCCTCTTTGGCGTATTTTCCAGCAGGTACAGATTCCGGCGTACCTAATCCAATTTTTTCAACATCATCTTCGGAAAGATCTTCCAGAGAGTTTACTTTAGTACTGTCCTTCCCTGCGACTATTACTAAGTCATTACTTAATAAGTTGATTCGGCTGTCTTTAACCAGCAAATTCTTTTCTTCCAAGGCATCCATCTGAGATTGTCCTGCAGAAAGAAAAAGATCAGCAGGAGCACCTTGTTCAATTTGCTGTTGAAGTTTGCCAGAACTTCCAAAGTTAAGAGTCAGCTTAACATCCGGCTTTTTCTGAGCATAGTCTTGTTGGAGTTCCGTCATAGCGTTTTGCAGGCTGGCTGCAGCGGATACCATGATTTCCGTCTGGGCAACCGGTGTGTTTTGTTCCGGTGACTGCTCAGAATTTTGGGAGTTACAACCAACTGTCGATAATATAAGCAATAAACTTAGACTTAATACAAATAACCACGATAATCTTTTCACTTTAAATCCTCCTCATCTAGTGTACGTTTGTTCCTTTTTACATTAGTTTATATTAGTTAATGTTTCGTCAAGTTAGTCAAAATACTCTCTTCAAACAAACACAAACTAACAACAACTAACATAACTGAATTACATTGCCATTATACTATGTGTTATAATACATTAGCAAGTACATTAAGCAAAGTATACTGAATTAAAGGAATTTAGAAGACAGGAGCGTTGGCTATGTCCACTGATATTTCCTATACACCCGAAGAAGTCGCCAAAATCCTTAAAATTTCCAAGTTCACAGTCTATGAGCTGATCAAGCGAGGAGAACTTGCTGCTTATCGGATTGGCCGTAAAGTTCGCGTAGAAGGGGCTGACCTTGAACTTTATAAACAAAAATCCAAAAGCCTCAATTCCCTTGCTCTTCCTCAAGAACCCTCCATAATTAACGAGCAGCTTTCTCACAGTCATCATTTCGACCGGGATGAAAGTTTAGTTATCTGCGGTCAAGATATTGTGCTTGACATTTTGACCCGTCATTTAGAAAAACAATTTCCGCAGATTCATTTCTTGCGCCGTTACATTGGCAGCATTGACGGACTCATGGCTTTATACCGCGGACTCGCCAATGTGGTAACAGCTCACTTATGGGACAGTGATTCCAACGAATATAATACTCCTTATGTACGCAGACTATTGCCTGGTCATCAAGCTTGCGTCATAAATTTGGTTTACCGAATGGAAGGATTTTATATCGCAAAAGGAAATCCCAAAAATATAGCCACGTGGAAAGACTTGGTTAAATCTGACGTTCGCTTCGTAAATCGAGAAAGAGGCTCCGGGGCAAGGGTATTATTGGACGAACAACTGAGAATTAATGGAATTAATCGTAATGATGTACTCGGCTATGAAGAAGAAGAAATGACCCATCTTGCTGTAGCAAGCAAAGTTGCCCGGGGAGAGGCAGACGTAGGACTGGGTATTGAAAAAGTTGCTATGCAATTTGTTAATCTTGATTTTATCCCGCTTCACAAAGAGCGGTATGATCTAGTCATTCGTTTAGAAGATCTGGAACGCCCTCATTTTCAGGCTTTGATAAGCATCTTAAAGTCTCCTGCGTTTCGCAACGAAGTAATGGGTATTGGAGGGTATGATATCTCTCAAATGGGAGAAGTCATCGTAGAAATCTAGTCTTCCAGCTCCTCAAACCTCTCGTCAACATTAAGACCATTTTTATGACCGGTGTCTCTGTGGCAATTATTACACCCTACACCGTTCTTAAGATACTTAGCATGGTTTTTCGGAAGAATTGTCCCATTCGTTTCCGGCTTAAAATTCCCTGTATGGCAGTTGATGCAATTTGAATCATAATAAATAGCCTTTAGGGAAAAGTAATCACCCTTAATATGAATGGCCACATCCCTTAGCCCGCGAAAAGTTGAATCCAGCCGATGAAAGGGACCTCTGTTTTCATGACAAAACTTGCAGTCCAAATCCTTGTGAGAAGATTCTTCCCAAGATATCCGATACCTAGCAACTTCGTGACATCTTTTGCAGGATGAAGGGTTCATATACCAAGCATATGTAAATCTAAAACAGATATAGATCCCTAGAAATATTAATCCATATAACAGTATCCCTTTTTTATAAGATCTCATTTTAATTTACCTTCAATAATCTTGTATTGAACTATAGAGTTCTCATTTTCCAACTATTAATTCCTTATAAGGCCAATTTTTTATTTAATTCAGAAAACCATACATGCTCTAAAACAAGTGAGGGCTTGACCATTAGGTTAAGCCCTCACTTTACTATATTTTACCTTTCTCTTGGTTTCCGACAATAATTCAATCCAATGACTCAATGGTATACTTAGTTTCTTAATAATTCAACATCAAAAAGCTTCCTATTTCGCCTGATTGATAAATTCACCTTAGTCCCTACCGGTCCCCTTATTCTATTTACAGCTTCTTCCGTTCCGTGTCTCATCTCTATTACTTTCATACCCTCGACACTCTCTACAACATCACCTTGCTTTAAGCCAGATTTTTCTGCAGATTGTCCCACAGGGCATTCCGTAATCTTGATCTTTTCACCGTCTGATTCTAAATACATCCCGGTTACTCCTTTAATGCTGGAATCAAGCAATTTTTTATCATCCTTGTTTTCTTCATATACAATGTAACCTATTTTCCCATTATCAAAGCTAAATCTACAGGAATATCTTATTCCTTTCTTTAGCTCCTTTAGCTCTGTTAAATAATCCGTTTCCCTTCCTTCAATGACAACTAACCCATTCTCATGCTTTATGGTCTCAACCGAAAACTTAACGTCATCCTTTATCATGTTACTGATTATGGTCATGAGTCCTTCCCGGTTTTCTATTGTTTCCTTTGTACCATCCGGCAGAATGTTCACAAAAACAACATTAGGTGCAAAATAATCTACCATATCATTCAGATCATAATTAATAGCTTCTATACAACTTATTGCTGTCTCCTCCTGAACCTTTTGCTCCTTTTGGCTATATTGCTTGTTTAAACTGCATCCATAAAGACTTAAAAAAACATGCGACATTAAAAGCAATAGGATAAGACCCTTATACTTCTTAAAAAGTTCCAACGTTATCCCTCCTAATGGAAAACTCTGCTATCATCATAGCAGAGTTTTCCATAGACAATAAATTATCTCATACGATACTTTTCCTAATTAATCTAAATTATTTTTAACTCAATTGCTTTTCGAACCGCTGAAGCACGCCCAGTCACTTCTAATTTTCGATAGACGGCCGTAATATTTTTTCTCACGGTTACTTCTGCGATAAACAGCTCTGAGGCAATCTCTCGATTAGTTTTTCCTTTTATCATCAGTTCGAGTATCTCTTTTTCCCGATTCGTTAACAAAGGACCCAGAGAATGATTTAAGCTGTTTAACTTGATACAATATTGAGAAGTATAAGCAACAATTCTGTCAAGATACTCATCATTTCTTATATCATTTTGCATGGTTTGAAGTATCTCCAAAATCTCCATCCCATATTCCGCAAAAGGCAATACAATACGGTCTTGCCTTCCAATATCTAAGGCTAATAAGAGAGTCGTTTTTGCTTTTGAGGCACCATACAATGTTTGGTTAGCAACAGTATATAAGATATATGTATGCAGATAGCCTAACAGGTTGTTAAACTTTGAAAAAACACGCAGCATTTCCTCACAAAGTATTTCTAATTTAATATAATTCTTCTCCAATAAAAGAAACTTACCATAAACGATATAATTGAAGCCCACGCCTTGATACAAAATATGGCTTTGTTCTATATCTCCAGACCTCAACCATCTAGTAAAAGCCGTTTTTTTCCTAGTAATTCCCGCTATATAGCTCGTTGATAAATCAAAGGCACTCTTAAGTATGGAACAACTGCAAACCTCTACCTCAGCACTTAATTCATCCATGATTTCCAACGCCTCATTAAACTTACCCTCTGCTGCATACACTCGTGCAAGGGTTAGGTTTGAACAAATGACAATTGAAAGCTGCTCCAAAGATCTTGCTTTATAAATAGCCTTTTTAGCGTAGATTTTGGCAGAATGCAGATCTCCTGTTTCTAGACAGAATTCTGATCTTAACTGATATTCAAAGCCCCTCCCACATCCCCCAGACAATTCCAGATAATACGGAAATATATCTTCGAGATACTCCACCGTCCATAACATTTTACCTATATCATGATAGTACATATAAAGGATATGAGGAGAGCCAAAGGTGACGATTTTGTCCTTATTCGCTATAGAAGAACGGCCTTTCAATAATTGATAGGAACTAGTTAATTTACCTTTCATTAAAAAGATATTATTAAAATGTATATAGGCACGTATCAGTTCGATCTCCCCTGTAATACGTCCTTTCATTTCGGGAGATAAGCGATCATCCTTCTTGTAGTATTCCTCAATCTCAGACAAAAGCCCGGCACCTTTTTCACGATCCACATTCGTAACATAAAAACCAACATAGGTTATATAACCTATAGGATGTCGATAGTTCACCTCTAGAGGAATACGCCGAAATAACTCTAAAATATATTTGGGATTGCTATCGATAACTTGGGTAATTCGAGTTTTCTCAAATTCAGCAAGAATAAGATTGTACTCTTTGGCTTGCAAAAGATACTTTAAGCCTGAGAGAATATCCCCATTTTCTAAGCACCATTCACCTGAACGCGTAAGCATATCTTTAAGCTTCATGTCCGGAGAATGTTGATTTACTAGCGTTTGTAAATAACTCTTAAAGATATTATGAATTCGATAAACATCATTACGTTCATCATAGCGTATAAAGGAATTCTCGTAGCTTAATTTCCGAATAATCCTTTCCGTTGCCATGTCCTCCGTAACATAGAGAGCCTGCATTGGCGTAAAACTGTCAAGTACACATAATGATTTCAAAACCATAACTTCACGTTCGGAATATCTTGACATAACTGCTGTTTCAATGAGTCCTTCTATACTTTTTCCAGGTTCAAGTCTCCCAATTTCGGCATAACGTTGCCTGATCAAATATACAGCTGAAACCCAACCTTCAGATATATTATAAACATCCTCTGCCATATCCTCTGATATTTCAACACCATACAATTGAAAGTATTCTTTGATTTCGTCATTGCTGACCTCAAAAAGATTACTCTTTATCTGATAACAATACCCTTTGAGCATTAATTCATCCATACTGATATCCGGCTTAGTTCTGGAAAGAATGAGAATATGCAAACCCTCAATCTTTGCCCGAACGATTCTTTCCACTAAACTGTTCAGTTCGGACGAGTGCACAAAATGATAATCGTCAAT
The DNA here is from genome assembly GCF_000235605.1 of Desulfosporosinus orientis DSM 765. Classification (GTDB taxonomy): domain Bacteria; phylum Bacillota; class Desulfitobacteriia; order Desulfitobacteriales; family Desulfitobacteriaceae; genus Desulfosporosinus; species Desulfosporosinus orientis. The sequence continues at coordinate 371,968 of NC_016584.1, read as the reverse complement.
TACTAATACGGTGTTTGTCATATAAGTGTGATCTTCGATTATTTTCAAGACCTTATCTCTTTGCATAGCATCATCGGGAAACCCTAACCTACGAAGCTGATTGCCAAACTCCGGATTAGTCTTGGAGAGCTGCCTTGTAAGAGAGTCCCAGATATACTCAGGAGATGACTCATCACTTTCACAAGACATCCATATGTAATTTGCCTTAAGATCATTAAGGCAATCTCTCGCGGAAGTCGTTTTCCCATAGCCCATAGCTGCAACGGCAACTGTCAATGGATAATCAAATAGTTTTTTAAACTCTAAGTTTATCTCTTGGCGCTTGAGAATTGGTTGACGCATGAACATAAACCCACCTTATGAAAATCCTTGTCGGTTTTTGTATTATTATATCATTAGCTTAGAGATCCGCGTCATTGTTTTAGTCTTTTTTTCAATTAATTCAAAAATTAATTCAAAGAGGGAGTATTCAAAGATGCCGACGGCAACCTTGAATACTCCCTCTTCTTGATTTACGGCTAATTTATACATCATCCAAAATAATCCTTAAACAAAGTACAATGGATTATCCAGTCTTCATGACTCCTTCTTCAACCCGTTGTACTGATTTCTCTGTTGGCGTCTTAAATCGTACAAAAAAGGTCGTCCCTGTTGATCCCGTATCAATGTCGATTTTGGCATTGTGCCTGGCGGCAATGCTAAAGCAGGTCGCTAATCCTAACCCGGTACCGTTTTCCTTCGTAGTAAAAAAAGGTGTTCCAACCTTTTCCAGGTCCTCGTCCTTGATTCCACACCCTTCATCCTGTACAGCCATTACTATTTCTTCACCTTCCATAAAGGTCCTGATGGTTAGCGCCCCGCCCTTTGACATCGCTTCCACTCCGTTTCGTACAAGGTTTAAGATAAGTTGACGGATTTCTTTCTCGTTGAGGGGCAAAGTTTCAACGTCTTGCAGCTGTAGTTTAATTTCTTTATCGCTAACCATGGCATCAGCTTGAATTAACGGAAAGAGGTTTTCAATAAGCTCGTTTAATATTAAGGGCTTCAAATCCACGGTTTTATTCTTAGCAAGGCTTAAAAATTCTGTAATAATAGAATTTGCTCGATCAAGCTCTTCTATCATCAGTTCAAAATAGCCTTTTGACTGCCTGAACTCCTCTTTTCCTCCCAGTAACTGAAGGAATCCCTTTACTGTCGTCAGCGGATTTCGTATTTCATGACCAATCCCTGCCGCCATCTGTCCTACAAGATTTAGACGATCCAAACGAGCCATCTCTTTTTCAAACATCCTGCGCTCAAAGATATTATGGTAATAAACAGACAAACCTTCTTCCGATGGGTAGGCATGAACTTCATAAGGCACATCGGTATGGTATCCTCTAATCTCAAAATGTGCCGCTTCCGTATTTTTCAGAGCTTTATTAAAAAGGTAATACTCTGAACGAGCTTCCGGAAAAAGATCCCAGATATTGTTTCCTATTAGCTCATCTCTTCCTTTTAACCAATACTTTTCTGCCTCTTCATTGACAAAGATGAATCTCCACTGATGATCCAGCGTGAAGAAGACATCTGTTATACTTTCCAGGATATTTGTCAGCTTAAGGCTGGTCTCCCTTAGCTGCTTGGCAATCTTTTTCCGTTCAAAGATTTCTTTTTTGAGTTTTTCATTAGTTTGAAACAGCTCACTTGTGCGCTCAAAAACTAAGGTTTCAAGAGTTTTGTAACGGTCGATTCGTTCTTTCTCTAATTGCTTCCGCTCAGTAATATCTCTCACAGACCAAACGAAAATTTGCTGATCCTCAAGACTCGCTAAACCAATCTGAATCTCGGCTGGAAATATTCTTCCATTCTTATGCTTAGCAGCAGCTTCAGGGATTTTACTTCTTTCACAAATAATAGGGCTATTTTTGAGGTTTGGAAGATAGGAACATTCTTCAGCGAAGAGCACTGAGACATGCTTTCCTAATAATTCACCATGCTCATAGCCAAACATTTCTAAAACGGCAGGATTAGAATTAATAACATTGCCCCAAGCATCCAAGGTGATCACAGAATTAATAGAGGTTTCTCCAATCACCCCAGCCAGTGCCTCGGCTTTACGCAAATCAGATGTCGTGCGTTCTAGACTCTTATTCATGCTCTCGAGTTTAAGAGCATGCTGCTTAAGCAATTCATTTTGTTTACGAACTTTGTTCTTATGTAAGTGAATTTTGACAAAAGCTTCAATTTTAAATTTGAGCATTTCAGGGTTAAAGGGCTTGAACAAATAATCAATAGCACCCAAGGAATACCCTTGAGTAATATTTTCGGAAGAATGGTAGATGGCAGTAATAAAAATTATGGGGGTATCTTCATTCTTTTTCCGAGCTCTAATCAGTTTAGCCGTTTCAAAGCCATCCATTCCGGGCATCTGAACATCTAGGAGAATTACGGCAAAATCGTCTTTTAATAAACACCTTAAGGCCTCTTCTCCAGAGCTGGCAAAAACCAGATGATAATCCGGCGATTTAAGGACAGCTTCTAAAGCCAATAAATTTTCCTTGCGGTCATCAACAATTAATATTTTCATCTACTTCTCATCCTCGGTGCCCTCAAATTCTTGTCTCTTTTTATGTTCCAAACTGATTTGTAAGTAAGACTACCTTACTTTCCGATAAATTTTTTGCTCGGGAATAAAAGGTTCATAGCAATGAGAATAATCGTTAAAAGCTATATCCTCTTTGCTGCCCAACCCTAAAATTCCAGACATACATAAGCTTTCATAAAACAACTTGTGCACACGATTTTGTAATACTTTATCAAAATAAATCAGGACATTTCGGCAAATAATTACGTGAAATTCATTGAAGGAATGATCCGTTGCCAAGTTATGTTGGGCAAATATAACATTGCGGGTCAGAAAGGAATGAAACACTGCCTTGTCTTTCCGTACATCATAGAACATAGCCAGCCCTTCGCTTCCTCCGGCAGTTAAGTAATTGTCTCGGTATGCCTGCATTTTATCTAATGAATAGACACCTTCCTTCGCCTTTATTAACAATTCTTCGTTCATATCTGTAGCATAAATCTTTGTCTTATGATGCAAACCTTCTTCATATAGTATGATTGCCATAGAATACACTTCTTCACCAGTGGAACAGCCTGCATGCCATATTCTTATAAATGGAAGTTCTTTTAAGAATGGAACAATCGTTTTCCTGAAAAACCCAAAAAACTCCGGGTCACGAAACATCTCCGAGACTCGAATTGAGAAATCCGAAAATAGACGTGCCATGGCAGAGGGATCATGAAGAACTTTTTCTTGTAGGCCGGAAACACTATCCAGTCTCTCAGCTTGGATACGATACCAGATTCTCCGCCTGATGGAAGCAGGTACGTAATTTCTGAAATCAAAACCATAGTACTGATAAATCCCCTCTAAGAGAAGCTGTATTTCAATTTTTTCTAATTCGCTTGGGCTCTCCATATTCATAGCTGATTCTGTTTCTTTATAATTCACTGGCATCCTTCCTATCTATACAGCCAAATCTTAATTAACGAAAACAGCTGATCCAGATTCACCGGCTTGCTGATGTAATCTGAAGCACCGGCTTCAATACACTTTTCCCGATCGTTTTTCATAGCCTTCGATGTAAGGGCTATGATGGGCAGATTCCTATAGGCCGGTATCTGCCGGATGCGGCGCAAAGCTTCATATCCATCCATTTCCGGCATCATGATGTCCATTAGAACCAAATCGACATCCGGATTGCTGCGGAGAGTCTCTATGCTCTCCCTGCCATTCTCAGCAAATATGGTTTTAATTTTTTGGTTTTCCAGAGCAGTTGTAAGCGCAAAAACATTACGCATGTCATCATCGACGACTAAGACCTTTTTTCCCTCCAAACGCGCATTTTTATTGTCTGTTATAGAGAGGTCATCTTGTTTTCCGTCCGAGTGGGTTACCAGTTTGACAAGTTCGGCTCTGCGCAATGAGGAATGACTGCTGCTTGCAGCCGCCGCTTCTTTATAGGATTTGTCCAATTCTACCATTTCGGCATTATTGCCCGGCAAATACAGGGTAAATGTACTTCCTCGTTCCTCAATGCTATGAAGATCAATGTACCCTCCTAACAGCCCGGCAAGCTTCTGACTGATTGTCAGCCCTAAACCTGTCCCGCCATATTTCCTGGCAGTTGTTCCGTTAGCCTGCTGAAAAGCTTCAAAAATAATGCTTTGTTTGTTTTGGTGAATTCCGATTCCTGTATCAGATACAGCAAAGGCCAGAACCCACTCTGCTTCTTTGAATAAAGGATTATTCTTGACTATCGCATCTTCCGCTTTGCTGACTTTTAAAGAGACCATCCCTTTATCAGTAAATTTGAAGGCATTAGACAGTAAATTCTTTAATATTTGCAAAAGCCGTTGTTTATCTATACAAGTAGTATCAGGGATATCCTGATTAATTTCTACGATACAGTCTATATTCTTGTGATTGGCCACAGGGAGAAAATATTGTCTGAGATAACCCAGCAAATCCGATAATTTCAAAACCTCCGGATGCAGGATTATTTTTCCTGCCTCAACTTTTGACAGGTCCAGAATGTCATTAATTAATGCCAAAAGTTCATTACCAGAGGAAAAGATAGTTTTTACATAATCTAACTGGCTTGAGGTTAAATTACCTTCCTTGTTTTCCATTAGAGTTTGAGAAAGGATCAACAAACTATTCAATGGAGTCCGCAATTCATGGGACATATTTGATAAAAACTCTGTTTTATAGTTCGAACTTTCTTCCAACTCCCGTGCTTTTTCTTCTAAGGCTGCTTTTAAGCCCTCAAGTTCTGTTGCTCTTTTTTCAGAATCTCTGATTTGCTTTTCTAAATTCTCATTAAAGGTTTTAAGCTCTTCTTGTTGTAACTGAAGCTCTTCAGATTGAGACTGAAGCTCTTCAGTTAAAACCTGTGATTCCGTCAGCAGGCTTTTAATTTTCATGTGCGCCTGTACACGGTTAATGGTTGTACCTATATTTTTTGCTACTAAATCCAAGAGTTCAAGATGTAACGATGTAAAGGATTGAAGAGATGCCATCTCTAACACAGCAACAACCTGGCCTTTGAATGAGACCGGTAATAGTATAATGCTCTGAGAGGAAATTTCTCCTAACCCAGAGATAATTTTAATAGAATTTCCCGAATTTCCCTCCAGGATAATCGTTCGATTTTCTAAGGCGCTTTGACCCACCAAACCTTCTCCTAAGAGAAAGGCCTCTTGGGCATTTGCCCACGGACTTGCTGCATAAACAGCATACTTTTTAAGATACCGTTTTTCCTCGTCCCCTTCCATAATGTAAAAAACTCCGTAGATAGCCTCAATCATGGGGACTACTTTAGTAATTAAAAGACTGGCTAAGGTATCAAGATCCTGAATTCCCTGACACAAGGCGGTAATATCGACAACTTCAGATTTAAGCCAATTTTTCCCCCCTATATTAGCTAATACTTCCTTTTCATGAAGAGCATGTTCTTCCATAGAGCGAGCCATTTCGTTAAATGCCAGCGCAATATCTCCAATCTCATCCGTAGAACTCATCTCGATACGAGGCAGTATCGTATGATCTTGGATAGATGAAAAGCGGCTCATAACATCTGTGACTATATGGATTTCTCCTGTAACTCTTCGTGTAATCCATATCGTAATTAGAGTGCCTGCCAACAGCGTCAAACCCAGGGAAATAAAAAAGAATACCACCGATTGTTGATAGGTATCGGAAGAGGATGTAATTAAGTCATTTAAAGCTTGGTCCTCTAAACCCTGTAATTCCACAACAAGTTTGAAGATCTGACCTCTCTCAGCTGCTCCCATATTGATTAATCGTTCAAACTCTTCGTTTTGATTTCTAGAAGCTAATGAAAAAATTTTTTCTTGAAGGTCTATATAGATAAGATTTTCTGTTCTTATTTTGCGGAGCATGCTTTTAATTTCATCCCGTACTGCCGTCGTTTCAAGAGATTCCAGAGCCCAGTCAATTCTCTCTCTGGAAGCGAGAATATGGTCCATTGTAGAAACATACTCAGAACTGTTTACCTTTAAAAAAGCCAGATCCCTTAAATACCTGCTGATATTGTTGAGTTCGCTTTCCAATGTTTTCGAATAATTGATTTTTCGGCTTCGTTCTTGCCAGTTCTTCTCCAAACTCCGATTGGCTCGATCCAGAGAGTAGATCGACATTCCAAAGAAGACAGCCATTATAACTAAAATAGATACAAATCCCAGGAGTAGCTTCGGCTTAAGCCTCATACATCACATCCTTACCGAACCCATCGTTCATTTGATATAATTTGCTTTATTTACATTTTAAAGAAACTAATTCAACATTTACTAAAAGATCTCCTTTGGCGATTCTGTCGTTACCTGTCATATATTTCTAGATTCAATCGACTAATTCAAAAATACTTCTGATTATATAAAAAATGCACCAAACATTTTACTGCTTAGTGCATCACGACTATAATACATAGTATTTTAACTTATAATCTGCCTCCAACAATTTGTCCTAACACGGAAAAAACGACTAAAAAAGGTATGGTCCAATAGGCTAGACCTTCGTAGACCCTTAAAAGATAGATAAGAGGTACAGCTATATGAATCGCTAAAAACCAATGCAAACTGAATTTTCTAGTCTTTACACGCCATCTTCCAAGAAAAATATTAATTGACAAAGCAATTATCATAACAGCCATCAACTTAATGATAAAATTCATACCTACTGTTTCCTCCAAATTAAGGACTTCATGAGTAATGATAACTACCCAGATTATGGCTGTCAATATGTGACCAAGTTTTCCCTCAGTTATTCTCAAAAGGAGGGTATTGCTCTATCATAAATTGCGGCAAAGAAAAACATCGTTCAATTATATCTTTATTGACGTAATGGGTTTCCTTATCTTTCAACCTTGCAGGATCGGGGTTAATATAATTCTTTGACCCTACGGTAAAGCTCCATAAACCGCCAGGATAGGTAGGGACAACGGCCGTATATAGTTTTACAAAATGAAAAAGTTCACCAATTCTTTGATAAGTTTGCTGCATAACTTCTTGGTGAAAAATTGGAGACTGACTTTGACAAACCATTAAACCATCCGCTTTTAAGGATTTATGGATACTTTGATAGAAACTTTTTTCAAATAGGCTTTTGGCCGGGCCAATAGGGTCTGAAGAATCTACAATGACGACATCATATTCATTTTCTTTGTTTTCGGCAAAATTAACTCCATCATCATAAATAAATTGTACTCTCGAGTCAGCTAAGGGTCCCGAAACTTCTGGCAAATGGTGTTGGCATACTTCAACCACTAACTTGTCAATTTCTACCATATCCACCTGATCTACCACTGCATATTTGCAAACTTCTTTTGCTGCTCCGCAATCCCCCCCGCCAATGATCAATATTTTTTTAGGTTCAGGATGAATGCATAAGGGTACATGGGAAATCATCTCGTTATAGATATATCCATCAATGGAGGTTGTCTGAACAATACCATCGAGAACCAACATCCTACCAAAGCTATAGGAATCTAAGACCATAACATGCTGAAATTCCGATTGTCCTTCAAAGAGAATTTCTTTAATCCTATAGCTGATCTTCAAATCTTCACGTTCTTCTTCTGTCAACCACAAATCCCCATCTTGTTTAGAAAAATATACGGGCAGATTTTTGTTCATTAATAGCACCTTCAATTAAATAGTTTTCTTTTTATAATGCAACAACTTTATTCTATCATTCAAGTTGTCTCATGTAAAATTGTACTCATTTTGGGCGATGGTTTATGTTATGCTTCATATCTTTCTATGTATTATATTTAATATTGATTAATTCTATATTTATGGGGGAATCCCTCTAAATTTTGTAAGAAAAGGCCTTGATGATTATTTCAAAACATAGGCTCAGCGAGATCAATCGCTGAGCCTATGTTGTCATGATATTTGGTTTCTGTCTATAGTTCATATGCAAAATGACAGCCAGGAGTTGTGTTAAAAGTCCTAAGACGCAAACTCCATACCAATTAAAATTTGCATAGCAATAGGACCCCAGATAAGAGCCTACAGCTCCTCCAAAAAAATAGGATACCATATAAACCGTATTTAATCGGTTGCGGGCTTCATCATTTAAGGCATGTACTCTAGCCTGATTGGAAATCTGACAAGACTGAACACCTAAATCAAGTAAAATAACCCCAATAATCAAACCCCAGAGCTTAAAACCTAATATCCAAAAGCAAACATAGGCAAGAATTACAGAAATCATGCCAATTCCCACAGTAAATCTAGGGCTGCGTTTGTCGGCTGTCCTGCCTACGATGGGAGCAGCCAGAGCTCCGGTAACACCTACTAGTCCAAACATACCTGCGATATCAGCACCCAAATGATAGTGTGAACTCTCAAGCAAAAAAACCAGCGATGTCCAAAAAGCACTAAAAGCTGCAAACATAAGCGCTCCATTAAGAGAGGCTTCCCGCAAGACATGAAGATTTTTACTCAAACTCACCATGGATTTAAACAAATCTCTATAGTTCATTCTCGAAATAGGAGGACATAAGGGCAGAAGTCTTCGCAGAAAAAGAGCTAGTATAATCATCAAACCCGCCGCAATCAGGTATACGGTTCTCCATCCCCAATATTCGCCTACTATCCCGCTGAAAGTACGTGATACTAATATACCAACAAATAAGCCGCTCATCACACTGCCAATGATCCTTCCCCGTTCTTTGGGATTCGCCAGCTGAGCTGCAAAGGGCACAATCAGTTGAGGTACAACCGATGTAAAACCCACGGCAAAAGATGCAATTGAGATCACTGTTATGTTGAAGGAAAAGGACATGAAAAGTAAAGCACACGCCGAAAACAAAAGCATCGTTACAATGAGAGACCTTTTCTCCTTAATATCTGCCAGAGGTAAGATACTCAACATACCAAGAGCATATCCAACCTGAGTGAGCATTGCCACAAAGCCAACACTAACCTGAGTTACATGGAAGCTTTCCGCAATTTCCACTAGAAGGGGCTGAATATAATACAAATTTGCCACTGTGATGCCACTGGCCACGGCCATTACTAAAACTAAAAAACGACTCAAAACTCAAAGCCCCTTCAATTTAAAAAAACTTTACTTTTTTATTTCTTTAACTTTATTACTAAACTCTTTGAAATTCAAGATTTAATGATTGAACAAATAAAGATTTATACGGTTTGTAATCCCCGTCAGCTGACAACCCAATTAAAGAAAAGCATCCTCACTCACTAATGTGAACAAGGATGTTTTTTGATTAGTGACAAGTGTTTTCAAGATCACAATACATAAACTCACGGGTCATTGGCCAATTATTATTTGTCCCTTTAGTAAACATGAACTGATGAATGTCAATGTTGCCGCAATGGAAAGAAGCAGCACAGGCGTTGAGATAAAGACGCCACATTCGAATAAAAGTCTCATTTTTCATCTTTCTGATCAATGGGAGAGCCTCTTCGAAGTTATGAGACCAGTGTTCTAAAGTTCGAGTATAATGTTCGCGGAGGCTTTCCACGTCAATAATATAAAAGGAGTTAACAGCCATCAGCTTAACCAATTCCTGAATCGCCGGAATATATCCGCCTGGGAAAATGTACTTGTTAATCCAGCTGTTTGTTCCTCCCTCATTATAACCGGTAATACAGTGTAATAGGGATACTCCGCCCTCATTTAAAAGAGACTTCACGGTGGTAAAGTACTCTTTCAAATACTCCTTGCCGACATGTTCAATCATTCCTACACTTACGACTCGATCAAAGGTCCTGTCTCTTAATTCACGGTAGTCAACCAGCTTAACGTCAACAAGATCCTGCAAGCCCTCTTCTTGAATCCTATTAAAAACATGCGTATGTTGCTCTGAACTGAGGGTGATACCCAATGCTTTAACCTGATAGTTTTTTGCTGCAGAAAGAATCAATTCTCCCCATCCGCAGCCAATATCCAGTAAGCTTTGCCCAGGCTGCAGATTAAGTTTGCGGAGAATGTGATCCACTTTATTGCACTGGGCCTGAGCCAAACTATCGTCCGGTGATTTAAAATATGCACAAGAATAAGTCATAGTCTCATCCAGCCATAAATTATAAAAATCATTGCCTATATCATAGTGAAACTGAATATTCTCTTTGCTTTTATGAATGTTGTTGGAAATGATTTTCGCCAATCTGAGGTAAGTGCTTTTCTGGTGAAAAACGCTGTCTTGTCTGTTATAGATAGATTCAATAACCTTTTGAACACTGCCTTCAATATCAATTTTCTTATGCATATAGCCTTCCCCAAAAGCAGTAGAAAAGTCACTGAGTATATCTTTTTTGTCAATGGGTTCGTTAAAATTTATCTGGAACCGGGCCTCTCCGGCTCCATAGTTCACCACCTCTCCGTCCCAAAACTTCACTTCACAAGGATCAGCAAAAAGATCTTCCATGAGTTTTTGGTAAAAGGCTTTCTCAATATTCATAGTATACCTCCTGCAGATGAAGAATTGCCATCGGTGGGTGACATTCTTAATGTTCCGCTGCCAAATGAGATTTCTCGCCGCCCCGCATATAGGAAATAACCGCACCGATCAGACTAACTATAAAGGAAATTGTAAAGGCAGCCCTTAACCCAGAAATAAATTCGGCTACAGCTATACCCTGGGAGCCAACCTGGGTTCCTGAAAACAACCCTTGCAGGGCTTCCGGCGTTATGCTTGAGGATATGATTGCCATTGATATTGCTAAACTTATAACACTACCCGCGTTATTCATCATGGTTCTCACACCGCCCGCTATCCCTCGTCTCTGGGGTGAGACAGCCCCCATAATAGCACTTGTGTTAGGGGAGAAAAACATACCAGACCCTAACCCGGAAATAAACATCCAGATGGCCAATTCCGTTATGGAAGTCGTCGCTTTAATTTCCATCATGCCTATTAGTCCCAACGCGGATATTAGAAGTCCTAAAGAGCTAAGCCCTCTCGAGCCGTAGCGATCCGACAACCTGCCGCTAATAGGGGCCATGATCATCATGGATAGGGCAAAGGGAGTCAGGAGTATTCCTGCCTTGATAGGGTCAATGCTTTTAATACCCTGAAAATAAAAGACCAATAAAAAGGTTACAGCCCCACGAGCTATCCCGTTTAATAGATTACTGGAGAAAGCAAAGGCCAGCATCCGGCTCTTAAAAAGGCTTAAGTCAAGCATCGGCTGCTCTAGTTTGCTTTCAATATTAATAAATAGAATCATAAATACGAGAGATAAGGCAAATAGCCCAAGGGTTGATAAGTTCATCCATCCTTTAAAGCCCCCTAAGGTTAAAGCAACCAACAAGCTAAGCATTCCAATGGTAAAGGAGAAGGTTCCCAGCCAATCAAATTTCTGCTTTAAAGGAAGTTTCTCCAATTCTTCAATTTGTATCCATGCCCATAAAGTACCAAATAGTCCAATAGGCAGATTAATATAGAATATCCATCTCCAGCCAATCGAAACAAATGCTCCCCCAAGGATAGGTCCGATGACCGAGCCAACGCTTATAATCATACCATTAATTCCCAAGGCCTTACCCAGCTCCCCTTTAGGAAAGGCATCCGTAACAATAGGGGTGCTTATTGCTAGTAGCAGTGCCCCACCGATGGATTGAACGAACCGAAAAAGAATAAGCTCCCAGGCCGTCTCTGAAAATCCACATAGAACCGAGCCGATGGTAAATACCACAAACCCACTTACAAAAAGCTTCTTACGTCCGATCATATCCGCAATCCTGCCGATTGAAGGAACAAGGATGGTTATTGCTAACATATAGATCATGACCGTCCATATGATAGTATTCATACTCGCATTCAATTCTTTCATGATATCGGGCAGAGCAATGATTAAAGTGCTGCTGCTTAATACTGACAGCAAAGCCCCTAAGGAAGTGCAGGAAAGGGCTTTCCATTTATAGTCCATCCTTTTCATTCGTTTATCTCCTCATCTTCAAACTTAAAGTTATATCCGTTTTCCGACATTTTTAATAAAATTTTCTCCACCCACTGTTTTTCTTCTTCTGATAAACCGGAGGTTATAATATTCTCCCACTCTTTAGCAGCCGCTTGTATGGTGGAGATTACCTCTACAGCTTTAGGTGTCAAATAGACCTTATAAGCCCGTTTATCTCTTAAGTCAATTTCTCGTATTACATAACCTGCCTCTTCCAGCTTTTTTATCGCTTTCGCTGTCGTTCCTTTGTCGATTCTTAAATACTTGGATAGTTCCTCTTGACTAATCCCTCCCGTACGAAATAAGGTCATTAGAAACACATATTGACCACTGCCTATATTTAAAAACTCTAACCTTTTAGAGATATAAGATTGTCCATACCGGTAAAGAACAGAATTACACTTTACAATTGAACCCTCGTGATTTTTCAAGTTTGCATCTCCTCATATGTCAAAAATAAAACCAATTAGTTGCAGATGCAACATTTATGATAATTATAAAAGGAGTTAGTTGTATTTGCAACCAACTCCTTTTCTTTTTCTCGAAGTAAATCAACGGTATCATGGCTGAATCAGCATCAACGTCAGACAATGTATTGGCTGTTGGCAATGTCTCTCAGCTTGCCCTAAGGACGTGCTGGGGAAAATCCATTTCTTTGCCCATCGTAACGTCCGCCTTAACCATCCGGAAAACTGCAAAGGCTGCTTAGCCTGCCAAAAGGTCTGCCCACGGCATGCCATCACAAGCAGGTCAACGCCTTCCTAATCTGCCTGGGGTAATTGAATGTTTACCTTAAATAAATCACCATCAATTTCTATATTAAAACTTCCTTTTTGCAGTTCGATTAGACTTTTGGCAATGGATAGCCCTAAGCCGCTGCCTTGGCTGCTTCTGGATTCATCTCCTCTTTTAAACCGTTCCATAAGCTCATCAGAAGAGATATTCAGCTCATAAGCCGAGATATTTTTAATCGTTAACGCTACCTCACTCTCTAAATTGGCAATATTAATATAGACTCTAGACCCTTGCAGAGCGTACTTAAAAATATTGGATAACAAATTTTCGATAGCTCTCCATAACAACTTGCCATCAGCACTAATCATTAATTTATCATTGGGATAACTAAGTTTAAAATCTAACTGCCGCTCTTGAATTTTGTCATCCAGTTCGCCTAAACCTTGGGTTATGAGAGATATAAGATTAATAGTTTCAAAATTGACCTGGATATTTCCGCTGGAAGCTTTAGCCGCTTCAAACAAATCATCCGTCAAAACTTTTAAGCGCTGGGACTTCTGATCAATGATTTCCAAATACCCTTCGATTTTTGCCGGTTCCTTCTCCTTTTTTAATAAATCAACGTAAGTAATAATAGAGGTCAAAGGAGTTCGGATATCATGAGATACATTGGTAATTAATTCAGTTTTTAACCGCTCACTCTTGATTTCATTATCAACAGCTTTATACAGACCGTCAGTGATGCTGTTTATATCTGCAGCAAGACTGGCAAACTCTCCTTCACCCACTATATTAATGCTGTGGTGGATATCCCCTTCTTTGACTCTTTTCACGCCTTCTTTGATCGTATTGAATTCCTTGACTTTCCTTAGAGCAAGCCACGCTGCTGCCCCAAGAGTTATTGGGAAGATAAAAAAAGTTATTGCTGCGAGCACAGGATAACCCACAACAATTAAGATGACCTTTACCCCTGTGCTTCCGCTATTATATACATCTCTGAAAAAGGTCACTACTTTATAAGCCACTCTAAAAACGAATTTATATATGAATTTATAAACCACTTTATAAACCAAGGTGTTCTTTATAAAGGTCTTGTTCTTAAGATGTTTTACTAAGGATAGAAACAGTAATAAGCCCAGGCTACTGATTAACAAAGTTATAAAAAAGAAAAGTTCATAGCTTTTATACTGTTCCAGTTGACTAACAGCTGCAGCCCACAAAGCAATTAACAAAATACATAGGCCTATATTAACGTCATTATAAATCCGGTTTAAAACATTTAAATGAATTTCTTCATCTTCTTCCTGAGGATTCCTTCCTATGACTGCCATTAGATAGAGCAAAGCCGCAGCCAGAACCAGTAGTAGTCCTCCTAACTGAAAAAGACTATGGGTGGCAAACTGCTTATTATCTTGCCATTCAACAAGTTTAGGATTGATATATTCATCTGTATAGGCAACATAAATGATATCCTGCTGTTCAATATCATTACTGTTAGAAATAAGCCAATAATACCGGTTATTGTCTTTAACTTCTTGCGGAAAAACTTCACTTTCATAACCATCCCACAGTATATATGACGGCTGGGCCTTAAAATAGTCTCTGGCTTTATTCGGGCTATTCGTATATTCAGTTTCACCCTTCTTAGCAAAATAGATGATTCCCTGATAGTTTGCTAAATCTTGCAGCGCCAGGTTATAGTCATTGAGATCTTGTTTTATCAGCTCATTTTTTGCTTGGGTAATTTTGTCGGCATAGACTTCTAAGAAGGTCTTGTAATTATCTTGATATTTTCCATTTGGGTTATAGCTGTTTGAGTTATATTGAAACTCATTAAAGAGTTGGTTTTCCGCATTTTTAATTCTCTCCTGGTCAAGAGTTTGACCGGATAAGATAGTTTCTTTATTCTTTAATCTCTGAATTGTTTTGAGGTCTCTAATGATATTTGTACCGGCAAGCCCGTAATCCCGGCTTTGATAATAACTGTCTTCAAAAACAATATCAAAATCTCCCCTATGAAGGACAACTACATTTAAAAACATTGTCGCAGCACTGCTAAAACTAAGTACTGCAATTAAGAAAACTGCTATCTTCATTACCATGGACCGGCTATATTTTCTCCACCTTATATCCAATTCCCCATACCACCTTTAAATATTTAGGCTCTTTAGGATTTATCTCAATCTTTTCTCTGATTTTTCGGATATGAACGGCTACTGTGTTTTCCGGGCAAAAAGCTGTTTCCTTCCATACTTTCTCATAGATTTCATCAATGGAAAAGACTCTTCCGGCATTCGCCGTCAAAAGTCTCAGTATTTTATATTGAACGGGGGTCAATTTTACTTCATCACCGTCCACAGTAATAGTTTTCAGCTCGTCATCAATAACAAGCCCGCCAGTTTTATAAACATTACTCTTGGTATCCAGACTCCCTAGGGTTGTATATCGTCTCAGCTGGGACTTCACTCGGGCAATCAACTCTAACGGGTTAAAGGGTTTCGTTATATAATCGTCCGCCCCCATGTTCAGGCCAAGTATTTTGTCGGTATCTTCTGTTTTCGCCGAAAGCATAATAACGGGAATATTATTATCTTCTCGAATCTTCATTGTCGCCCTTAACCCATCCATTTGAGGCATCATTATATCCATAATGACAAGATGTATTTCATGTTCATCAATCACTTCCAAAGCTTCCGCTCCATTAAAAGCCTTAAGGATTTTATACCCTTCGTTTTCTAAATAAATTTTTATGGCATCGCATATTTCTTTATCGTCATCGCAAACTAAGATATTCATGATGTATCACTCCCACAGCTTCTTTGATACAATTAATATCACACCCTTATTATTAACTTCAAGGAAATGATATCAACTAAATCTTACGAAAATCTTAATATAATTCTTAAGAACTTCTTAAGTTATTAAAAACTTTCCGACAAGTCCTTTAGACGAGGGCAGCCAGCTAAAAACAACTAGACTCCTGATGCAGAATGATCAGTGTTTCTCTGCGACAGGAGTCTAGTCTTACATAATGGAACTTCTTTTTTATTAGCTACGATAATTTTGCCCTCCGCCTTAACTGACTTGCCAGATACGTGCCAAGGCCAATAGAACTTTCAATATGCAGCCGGTATTCTATGGAGGTTTGGAATAAAATCGTGGCGTTGGCAGGGACTTCTTCATCCCCTTCCCAAACAATCACACACAAAGGAATTTCGGGAAAGGCTTTAAACACAGCCGACGCATCTCCAAACTCCACAGAAACTCCCCCTAAAGGAGCTGAACACTCTAATAATTTTTCAGACTGATGCCCAAAAGCTTTAACAAGACCTAAGATGGAATCTTTATGAAAGGCAGGATAAAAGAGCATTCCGCCGTTGGGCAATTCTTTCAGACTAACCCACTTATTATCACCTTCCCGAGGAGGTTTAGCATAAGCAAGGTAATTAAGTATAATAATTGCTGCGTTAATGTCTGGAACACGCCCATCTACTTTTCCATAGATTCTTTCCGTATCGTAATCAACAAAATACTCTTTGTCAAAAAACGTCACTATAAATTGTCGGGTATCCTTTAAGTAGGTTACGTCAAGGTGCGCTGCGATATCTTCCGGCACCATCTTTTTAATATCCTGCCAGTATTTATCATAGGCAATTCGGTAATTTGTTTCCATCTCACGCCCACCCTTTCATTTAGTTATCCCTTCCAGCTTGGCTAGTAATTTTTTTAGGTTATCTAATTCATCGACCCCCAAATAATTTTCCAAGGAGGCTTGCGCTTCCCTCCATAATCCCTCCGCACTCGCTAATGTCGCCTTGCCTAATTCGGTGAGCATTAGAAATATATAACTCTATGCCCCTCGCTGTCAAGATTCGTCTGATAGTCTTGATCCATTCATTAATAACTATTATTGCATAAGCAGCTATTGCATTTCTAATACTATCGTTAACCCGGAAGAACAGCCATACACTATTCCCCTATACAATACTCATAGAGCTATTAATATCAAACGAAAAAGAGGTAGTCGAAATGGAATTATTAGAAGCAATGAAAGCTCGGCGGAGCATCCGAAAATTCAAACCAGAACCTATCCCAGAATCACACATTACCCAACTTATAGAATCTGCCAGGCTCGCTCCATCCGGCAGCAATCTACAGCCTACTCGTTTCGTCGTGATTAAAAGTGAAAACGCCCGCACCCAATTGAGCGAAGCTACTCCTTTACCCTTTGTCAGCCAAGCACCCGTCATTCTCGCCTGCTGTGTGGACACAGAGTCTCTTAGTGGTCTGGGAAATCGTACGCGGGAACTTATGGAGGCCGGAGCCTTCAAAGACACTCCTCTGGAAACTATAGATACAGAAAGCTATGTCAAACGCAGTCCCATGGACAAAGCCACTGCCGAAGCCTACTTACGTTTAAATGCTGCTATTGCCATCGATCATATTACCTTGCGCGCAGTGGATTTAGGCCTTGGCACATGCTGGGTTATGATGTTTGATCAAGAGAAAGTAAAACAAATTTTAGGGTTAGGCGAGAACTATAATGTCGTAGCCTTACTGCCTCTTGGCTATCCTGACCAAAGCCCAAATCCCCGGCCGCGCATCGATATAAATCAAATCCTGCTTAAAGAGGTTTGATCATAATTCCACAATTGTAAGTTCATGTCCGGTATAGGGCAAAAACTTCGTCAAAAGGTCTGATGTCTTGATCTTTAAACTAGAAGTGTTAACACAAGGATGGCAGCCGATGAATTCAGCTTTCAAAACTTCCTTATCCATCAACAGTTTGACACATCGGTTTACATCATTCATCAGACCCAAAACACTAACTGACCCGGGAATGATGTTCAAATACTTCTCCATATCTTCAGCCTCGGCAAAGGATAATCGGGATGAATTAATTTGTCGGGATAAATCCTTGGTTCTGAACTTTTTTCGGCCTGGCATCATCAGGAGATAAAAGCTGGTTTTGGGAGAATTGCATAGGAAAAGGTTTTTGCAAATCTCGATGTCTAAAAGTTTTTCAACTTCGTTACAAACTTCTATAGACGGCGTTTCTTCATGATCTATCCTAAAATAGTGAATCCCCAGTTTCTCCAGGAGATCATAAGTCTCCATTTCTTTCTTAGTACGATTTGCCTCGCTGGGCTTTGATGTATATAGAGTACGGTTTATTTTTATGCCTTGCATAGGTTACCCTTCTCGCCTTAGTTTTTTAACATTATAATACTTTATCCGCCTCACAAAAGAAAAGTAATTACAAATGGCCTGGATCCTTATAATTTTTAAATGAAGGTCCAAGCCTTTTTGTTTAAGCTATCCGTCAAGGCCCAGTTACCGGTTCAATACCGATCCAAATCTTCATAACCTCAGTTATGATCAATTTATTGGCTTTTAATTTATACTCCTTGCCTTGAATCTTCAAAATTCTTTTGTCTGCTACTTCAATGATTAATTCCGGGTCAATACTATTGACCTCTTTGCCAAGTAGTGAACTGTACTTATCCTTGATACTTTTTTCAATATTTATCCTATCAATCTCATCTCCCCTAAAATCTAAGACGACGTCAATACGTTTAATTCTGAGACTCCTCGTATTGAAGTTTTTTTCGAACTTCTCAAGTATCGCGTTTTTATCCTGAATTATCTGTTCAAGATAGGCAATTTGTTTATAAAAAGAATCCATCCTATTACTTATGACGATATTCAGTGCAGCAGCACCAATTATTACTCCGACGATTATTCCCGCAAAAAAACAAGACTTTAGTTTCAAGCCATTTTTTGTTAGTGGTTTCATTCGGTGCACCTTTGGATTAGCTTAATAACACTATAACCTGTATTTGCTCCCAACAAAGCCGTAAGAACATAAATCGCTTGCTTTACAATAGATTTAACCTCACCTTCAAATAAGCCTTTCTCGATGGCAGCAAAGGATGAAAACGTTCCGTCTAAGGCTACCGCTATCGCCCAAATCTTTATAGAACTGGCGATATCAAGCATTGCTTTCAAGGGTGGATCATTCGTTAGCACAGCTCCAATCCCACCAAAGATGCTCGCACCAACAACAACACCGAAAGAGATTAAAAAATGGTTTATCATACTGCTAAATAGAACATACAATATCATCACCATACCTTAAGAAGCCCTCTCCTAATAAGGTATATGATCTCTTTATTGTTTTATGAGATTTTATTCTTCATAAGGATAGCGCCCAAAGGGCCTTGAATGCCCCCATCCCGTTTCAAAACGAGGACCATGATCTCGATCGCCGTGATGCCCCTCTTCATGACGCGGCCCAAATCCTCTGCCCCGAAACTCGTGACCAAAACGGCCAAAGTGGTGTCCTCCCTGAAAGCGGGGGTCGAAGTCTCTTTCCGGCTGTTCGTCACTAAGCTGAGCTTCAATCGTTTTAATGATGCGGCTGAGGTAACTGCCCAAAGTTTGTTGTTCATCGTCACTCAAACATTCAAACAGCAGTTCAAAGCTAAACTCCTGCCCAGTTGCTTCAGCTCCCTCTTTCGTGAGCTGAATATTCATAACTCGACGGTCAGTTTCCGAAGGTGTGCGGGTAATGTATCCGTTTTTCTCCAACTTATAAAGAAGCTCTCCCAGGGATTGTTGACGGATATCCAGTAAATAGGATAAGTCTTTTTGGCTGATTTCAGGCTTCATCTTAAGAATTGCCAGGACTCTTCCTTGCCCTCTGCGTGGATCTCCCATGGGTCCATGCTGGGTATGGTTTTGCTGATGATAGCGGTGAAGCAGCCACTCAATGCGTGTAAATTGCTCAATCAAATCGTACTTATTATTATTTTCTTGATACATAGATCAGATCTCCTTCCCAAAATGCAAAGGTACCTTACTTGTTTTAAGTATAAAAGTGCCTTTGTATTTTGTCAATAATTTTTAAGGTACCTTTAAAAAATTCTTGCCTAAATACATTCTCTGAAATTATAAACAGTTAGATAATCGGCCACAGTGAAGCAGGCTGTGCATTTCTGCCCGGAAAATGGTACATTATTATCGCCTGCCTGGCCGCTAGTTTGATGGGCGGCCTATTGGAGGAGGATGGTAAACATGGTCATTGTTACATACTTCACCAGATTCAGAGCTCTAGCACTGTTCCGATTGACAGGGATACCGGCAGGGCTGCATAAATGGTTAAAATATGTTCCTCTAGCCATATTGACGACTTTAATCGTACCCACATTACTTCTTTCTAAAGGCTACTTGGATATTAGTCTAAACAATCATTACCTGATTGCGGGTATAGCAGCCGCATTTGTAGCCTATAAAAGCCATAATATTTTGGCTACCTTAGGTATTGGAATGTCTCTAATATTTCTCTTAAATTTTCTTTGAGGTACCTAATCTATAGGCTCTTGTAATTCCCGCCGGAATCTCTCCATATCCTCATCTTCGCTATCAGAAACTGACTCTTAGTCGGCCGATGCGATTACGATACAAATCTTACAGAACCGTAAGCCCAATAGATATATGAGAGCGGAACTTAAAATGCCTGTAGGATATCCAAATCACTTTGGATATCCCACAGGCTTTACTACTCATACGCATTAATGGCAAGTTCTAGCTTACAAATACACTAACAATTATATATATATATATATATATATATTATTCTCCGCGTCAATCATTGCCCCTACTCCACAGTAACACTCTTGGCTAAATTCCTTGGTTTATCAACGTCACACCCTCTGGCTACAGATACATAGTAGGACAGAAGCTGCAGAGGTATTACAGTGAGAATTGGTGAAAGTTCATCAATAGTTTCAGGTATATATATAACACTATCGACGGATTTCTCCATGTCAATGTTTCCGGCATAGGTTAGACCCACAACTTTAGCATCCCGCGCTTTAACCTCTTTAATATTAGAAATAGTTTTCTCATACACATCCCGCTGAGTGGCTAATGCAACCACCGGCGTTGCCTCTGTGATTAAAGCTAATGTGCCGTGTTTTAACTCTCCGGCAGCATAGGCTTCAGCATGGATATAGGAAATTTCCTTAAGTTTTAAGGAGCCTTCCATAGCAACTGCCCAATCTAATGAGCGGCCAATAAAGAAGGTATTTTCCACCTTAGTAAAGGACTTGGCAAGTTCCTTAATAAGCCCCTCATGATTCAATAATTCCTGAACCTTCGCAGGGATATCCTTTAATGCCGAGATAATATCTCGGATCTTTTCGGAGGACAGAGTTCCTTTGACTTGAGCGAGGTAAAGCCCCAGCAACACCATTCCCTCTAACTGTGTGGTATAAGCCTTCGTAGAAGCTACCGCAATCTCCGGTCCTGCCCAAGTAAAAATCACATCATGAGCTTCCCGGGAAACACTGCTCCCTACAACATTGGTAACAGCAACCACCCGTGCCCCACGATTTTTAGCTTCACGCAAAGCCGCCAAAGTATCTGCGGTTTCCCCGGACTGACTTACCACAACAACTAACGTATGCTCATCCACCAAAGGCGAACGATAGCGGAATTCAGAGGCAATATCTACTTCAACAGGCAGATATGCCCATCGTTCTATCAAAGTCTTGCCAACCAACCCGGCATGCCATGCAGTACCACAGGCAACGATATAAACTTTGTTAATTTGGGCAAGTTCTTCTACGGTTAAATCCACTTCTTGAAGGACAACTCTATCCTCTTCCAGGCGACCTAACATGGTGTCCTTCAAGGCTTTAGGCTGCTCATGAATTTCCTTGATCATGAAGTGTTCATAGCCACCTTTTTCAGCAGCTACTGCATCCCACTTGACCTCATAGACCTCTTTTTCCCGCAGACTGCCTTCGAAATCAGAGACTTGAACTCCATCTTCAGTAATCGTCACCATTTCGCCGTCCTCTAAAATATAAACTTGACGAGTATAGTTTAGAATTGCCGTGATATCGCTAGCTACAAAAAATTCTCCCTCGCCCAGACCAATTACCATCGGGCTGTCTTTACGGGCTGCTATTAACTTATCGGGTTCCTGCCTTCTGAGGGCAACTACTGCATAGGACCCCCGAATTGTTTTGAGAACTTTCCGCATAGTTCCTTCAAGGTTTCCATCAAAGTACTCCTCTAGCAAGTGGGCCAAAACTTCTGTATCCGTTTCCGATGTAAAGCTATGCCCTTTTTCTATGAGCATATCCTTTAATTCCAAATAATTCTCGATAATTCCATTGTGCACTACCACAAAATCTTGCTTACAATCACAATGAGGATGAGCATTAAGCTGTGAAGGTCGGCCATGGGTTGCCCAGCGGGTGTGTCCGATTCCGATACACGCTTGGGAATAATTCTGGCCAAGTTCTCCTTCTAAGGCAGCTAACTTGCCAACACTTTTAGAAACAACAATTTGCTCAGAATCCAAAACAGCAACCCCCGCTGAATCATATCCTCGATACTCCAATTTTTTTAATCCATCAACTAAAACTGGAATTGCAACCCGTTTTCCAATATATCCAACGATACCACACATAAATAATTGTCTCCTCTCAATCTAAAGCTAGCCACTACTTCCAAACAAATTTTTACCTAAAAATAATAAAGCCGTCCAATGATGGACGACTTTCAGGATTCAGATTCTAGGCAACACAAGCAAGGGGGATCAAATTAAACACACTTTTCCCCTTGTCTTGTCAGCTTTACCTTTGTCCCAAAAATTACTCTCTGGTTTTAAGCAAGCTTTACGGCGACAAGCCACCGAGAGGGATCCGCCGAATGTTTCGATAACCCTCTTCCTCGTCGACCTCAATCATACTTATGATAATAAGGTCCTGGCGCTTCGATTATTGCCTTTGCTGATCCAACCGTCCACCTAGCAATTGATTATCTTTATCTTAATTAAACCAATCTTTCACCATCCCTTCCTCCAAAACTCTTTTTCTCTACGATTATGATCTTTAGATTTTGTTATGTTCATGTGCCTTTTTTCATAAGTAGCTCATTACAAAAGGCACATGAACCATTATAGACAAAATCTAAAAAATATCTATTGGTATTTTATGCATCACATTGAATAATCGTGTCAATAATTTCTTGTGCTATATTTTTTAATTTTTCTTGGTCCGGTCCTTCAACCATGACTCGAATCAAAGATTCTGTTCCGGACGGACGCACTAATACCCTGCC
The DNA here is from genome assembly GCF_000235605.1 of Desulfosporosinus orientis DSM 765. Classification (GTDB taxonomy): domain Bacteria; phylum Bacillota; class Desulfitobacteriia; order Desulfitobacteriales; family Desulfitobacteriaceae; genus Desulfosporosinus; species Desulfosporosinus orientis. Next base: position 349,093 of record NC_016584.1, on the reverse strand, counting down.
ATTGCCGTTAAGTACTTTTTCTGCTTCATACACTTTAGCAAGCACTTGAGTATCCTTCATTAATCGTTCCTTATGTTCAACTCTGGCATTAAGGAGAACCTGAGGCAAACGCTGCATTTGAGCGGCCAGCTCAGAAAGAGGAAGCTGCCGTTCTTTGATTACCGCTAATAACTGCAGAGCAGTTAATAATCCATCACCTGTTGTATTCTTGTCAAGGAAAATGATATGTCCTGACTGCTCTCCCCCAAGCTGTGCTCCGGTTCGGATTAGTTCCTCCATGACATAACGATCCCCAACCTGGGTCTCATAAATCTCGATTCCTGCCTTTTTGAGAGCAAGATGCAGACCTAAGTTACTCATGACTGTTACCACTACGGCATTTTGAGTTAATTTCTCCTTGGCCTTTTGAGCCAGAGCACAGATAAGTATGATAAAGTCTCCGTCAAGGATGATTCCTTTTTCATCAACAACGATGAGGCGATCTGCATCTCCATCCATGGCCAGCCCCAGATCCGCTTTGTGCTCAAGAACTGCTTTTTGTAAGCCTTCCGGATGAGTAGACCCACAGTCTGCATTGATATTCACTCCATCCGGAGTATTACAGATAGGGATTACCTCTGCGCCAACTTCTTCCAACACTTTTGGTCCAACAAAGGATGCCGCTCCGTTAGCGCAATCTAAAACAACTTTAATTCCATCCAAGCGTCCAACCGTAAACTTTAAGAAATCTTTATAACGGGACTCAGCATCAGTTACCTCAATAACCCTTCCGACCTCTCCGCCCGTCGGTGGGTCCCAAGGCTTTTCTGCGCTGATTACGATTCTTTCAATCTCATCTTCGATAGCATCCGGCAATTTATACCCTGTAGAGTCAAAAAACTTAATTCCGTTATCCTGGACTGGATTATGAGATGCCGAAATCACAACACCGGCACTAACATCTAGTGTCCTGGTTAAGAAGGCGATTCCTGGGGTTGGCATTACCCCTACTTTCAGAACATCTGCTCCAACTGAGCAAATCCCAGCGATAAGTGCCGCTTCCAACATATCTCCGGATATCCGAGTATCCTTGCCAATCACGATACGGGGGTGCGGATGCTCCTTGCTAAGTACATAGGCGCCTGCTTGCCCGAGCTGAAAAGCAAGGCCAGGGGTTAACTGGCTGTTAGCCACTCCACGAACCCCATCCGTTCCAAAGAGTCGATCCAAATCGTATTCCCTCCCTTCCTATCTAGTATATTACGTCTTAATAAAAATGTTCTTAGTTTCAATATTCTCTTTATAAATACGGATCAACTACCTTAGTTTACTCTATTGGAGCAAATTGCGCCATAAGAAATTCGGCAATTCTTATTCCATCAACGGCCGAACTTGTAATTCCCCCGGCATACCCTGCCCCTTCTCCTGTCGGATAGAGCCCAGCCAAGTTTAAGGATTCCCCTTGACTGTTGCGTACAATGCGAATAGGGGCGCTTGTTCTTGTCTCAACCCCTGTCAATGTCGCCCTTTCCCCGGCAAACCCTTTTATTTTGCCATGGAAAACTCGAAGCGCCCGTTCTAAGACATCTCCTACAGTGGCAGGCAATACCTCACGTAGGTTATACGGTTTAACTCCTGGATTATATGTGGGTGAGAGATCAAAAAAGTCCGTGACACGTCCTTCTAAAAAGTCAACAACTCTTTGCGCCGGTGCCTTATAATCCGATCCGCCGGCTATAAATGCTTTATGTTCACAAGTCCTTTGAAATTCAAGACCGGCCAGGGGATGCGCCGTGGGAAAATCCTCCGGCCCAACAGTGACCACTATGGCGCTGTTAGCAATTCCCGTATCCCGAGCATATCCGCTCATACCATTGGTAACAACCCCACCTTCTTCCGAAGCGGCCGCCACAACCAGCCCTCCGGGGCACATGCAAAAAGCATACGCTCCCCGGCCGGTCTTTATATCTTTATAAGAAAGTTGATAATCTGCCGCTCCCACATGAGGATGCTGCTCAACGCCATACTGTGACAAATTAATGAGTGCCTGTGGGTGCTCAACACGCACGCCAATAGCAAAGGATTTTTTTTCTAAAGCAATGTTTTGATCATATAAGTACTGATAAACATCACGAGCGCTGTGCCCGATTGCCAGTATAGCTGCTTCAGCAGGGATTTCTTCTTCCCCATTGACAATAATTTTCTGCAGACGACCTAACGAAGTCTTAAATCCCGTTACTTTCGCTCGGAACCGAACTTCACCGCCTAGGGCAATAATTTCTTGCCTCAGACCTTTAACTACACCTTTTAGAATGTCTGTTCCAATATGAGGCTTAGCCAAAAAAAGGATCTCAGCAGGAGCTCCATGCTTAACAAAGGTTTCTAAGACTTCTGAAATTCGTCGATCTTGAATTCGAGTCGTTAGTTTACCATCAGAAAATGTCCCGGCCCCGCCTTCACCAAATTGCACATTGCTTTCAGAATCTAAGGCTCCCATCTCCCAGAACCTCTTAACTTTACGAGTTCGCTCCTCAAGAGAGTCTCCCCGTTCCAGAACAAGAGGAGCATACCCCCTGCGGGCGAGGGTTAAAGCTGCAAAATATCCTGCCGGACCTGCTCCAATGACAACAGGACGATGGGAAAGAGTCTTACTCGGCTTCGGCCAAAAGATAGGAGCTTCAACCGTTGACTCTTTTAATCCGGGAACACGAGCCAAAATTCGGTTTCCTTCGCTTCTGGGTACCTCAAGGGAGAACTTAATTGTATAGACGTAAACTAAGTGGGGTTTCTTGCGGGCATCCAAGGAACGCCTGAGAAAACTTAAACCGCTTATACTTTGTTCCGCTACTTTCAGTTTACGCGCCATTTTTGTCGTTAGGAAAGGGTCCTCTTCGACAGGAATTTTAAAATCTGACCATATTAAATCCACGTATATTTCATCTACTTCCCAGGGTGTTCTAATTCGCTTTAAGCCATCGTCTGCTTCATCAGTGACGTTACTCTGGTTCTGTGTCCACGTGTGTCTTAAGGGTATAGTTCACTTGCGGAGTATTTGTTAAGGTTACTCCAGGTGGGAGCTGCCAGAAGACTTTAACATCCGTATAGCTGCCTGCAGCCTGACCGGAGGCGTCAACCCAAAGCTGAATCTGTTCTGCTTTGACATCTTTCAAATTCTCCGCAAGACCTTGAATTGCAATATCAACTGGAGGAATTGCCTGTTCTAACTCTAACCCTTCGCCAATATTGTGAATGCGGACAGGAACCCCCGAAATACTCTTTTGAACCGGCCCTGCTTCAATCTGAGCCGTCACATTTAGGGTTGTCCCATTGAGTAGGGATACTCCATTGGGCAGTTTAACTTCTCCAAGAGGAATCTGGAACGTCTTGTTTTCCCCAAGGCCGGTGATATCCACCGGACCAATATACACGGAATCGAATCCCTTTAAAGCTTCAGGTGTCCCGCTGACCTGAACACTGGCCGGCGAAGGGACCAGGGATCGAAGCTCCATACCTTGGGCAGGCGTCCCTTTACTGGTTACTTTTACAGGAATCATTTTTGTCGAGAGGTCTTTAGCTACAATGGGTGTGATAACGTCAACACTGCTTGGATATGAACTTAAAATATCTAAAGTTGGGTTTGGTCCAAAAATTGGCTTTCCTTCCTTATCCCGAAAGCTAACCGGACGTGAAACCTGAATTGTCTCATTAGCTCCTGTTACACTAATTTCGACGATCACTTTGTCAAGCGTTCCCAGCAAGGAACTGGGCCCGCGTACATTGACTGCTGAAGGCTTAATGATTGAAGTGCCCACTTGATAATCATCCGCCGGTGTCCCCGAAATTACAGCCTGAACGGGGACCATTTTTTCTTGGACAGTATCCAGCTCTAATTCAATACTTGCTGGTTGCCAGTCTACCACATTCGTTCCCGGAGGGGTATTAACTTTAATGCTATAGTTACTTTTTCCCGGCACTCCGGCAGAGAGATCGACTTGAGCGTAAATATCTTTGATGTTGGCACTAGGATTAATCCCCTGCAAACGAACCCTGACTAAAGGAAGCTGGGTCATAACTATCATATTTTGATCTAATCCACTCACCACCAGCGGAATTGTCAGAGTCTGCTCAGGTATAAGCTTATCGGTTGTACCTTGATTCTGAACAAACAACCAAAACAAGATGGCAAATAAAAATGAAACCACCTTGACGACGAGGTTTCGCCGCAGCATCTCAAGCATAGCTACCACCTCCAAAACGGAATGACTGATGAGGAGATACTCTTAATCTCAAGTTCTCTCAACAGTAATTCACGCAGTGTTTTTTCATCGGTGAAGCGTGTTAATGCCCCATCAATGCCAATGGATATGGCCCCGGTTTCTTCCGAAACAACAAGTGCTAAGGCATCTGTAATCTCTGTAAGCCCTAAAGCAGCTCTATGGCGGGTTCCTAACTCCTTATTGATATTGGGATTCTCAGATAAGGGAAGGAAGCATCCGGCAGCAGCAACCCGGTCTTGACGAATGATCACAGCGCCATCATGCAAGGGTGTATTGGGAATAAAGATATTGACCAAAAATTCCGAGGAAACCATACCATCAATTTTAATGCCTGTCTCAACAAAATCTTGAACCCCTGTTTGACGTTCAATGACAATTAAAGCTCCAATCCGATTCTTAGAAAGGACCTGAGTACAGCGAACTAATTCCTCTGCCACTTGCTCGAGGCTGTCTAAGCCTGGTGATGATGGATGCCGGGTGAAAAAACGCCCGCGCCCCAGCTGTTCCAGTGCCTTTCTCAATTCAGGCTGAAAAACGACTGGAATTGCTATGACAAACATCTGTAAGAGTTTATCCAACAGCCAACTGATACTGGTTAGTTCAAAATATTTAGCCAACAAGAAAACAACTAATAGGACCATAACCCCTTTAACCAGCTGCACGGCACGAGTACGCTTTATGAGCATATAGAACTGGTAGAAGACCACTGCCACCACGATAACATCGATAGCGCTCCGCGGTTCAAAGTTACGAAATTGTGATAAAAATTCGGCCATGGTCCCCCCCCCATTTCTCAAGCAAATATCTATTCAACAGAGCAAAAATCATCTCTGTTTAAATTCTCCATATATGTAAAAAGTCCTTGCCATAAAAAATATTTTTCTAAGTAATTTCTAGACCTGCTAGAATCCCAAAACTTCCCGTTAACATCATATCTCCATAGGGTGCAGCTTCATACCAGTTAAGTGATTTAACCATACTTCTTCTCGGACCGGTTACAGCAATATAATTCCAGCCCGGACTCATCTCCGGATGAAGGGCACTTCCATGGCCGCCTTGTTCGTATATCTCGGCATTGGTTAATTCAGCAGCCTGAAACCGTCGGATAAGTTGAGATAATGACTCTGTATTGAGCATACTGGTGTGTTGCTCAAATATGCCAAAGACCCTTTCACCTCGAATAGCCGCAACCAATGTATGTGAATTCCCTACATTAACTGCAAGAATTCCTTGATTCAAATGAGGCTTAACATAATCGTCCGCCATAATACCTAGGAGCGCTGCCGTACCGGTATCTGTCAAGATTGCCCCCGGGACAATCTCCCGAACTGAACGCATGCGTGTGAAGACTTCCGGAATATCTTCTTTAAACACAAGCTTTTTTAAGTTTCCCCCCTGCATAACAAAGTCTTTCCAAAGTTGAAAACGAAGGGTTCGATTGCTTTCCTTAATACTATAACCGTGATCTTGAACCGCAACCGCTGTCTTTACCGGATACTCTAGGCCAAAGGCTGCAAAGGCTTGTTTTAAAGCAGGCCTATCAATATCTCCCAGCCAAATGGGGACTGCTGGGTCCGGTGCCTTATCACAAAGGATAATCCCCATTTCCTCTACGACAGCCAAGTTATCATTAAAGGTAAGTGCAGCCTGAGGAGTAGCATAAGCGTTGAGGCCGGAAGCTAAATGGGCTTTTATTGCTGCCCCATTAGCCCCTCCGCCCATCAGAAAACCATGCAGAAAGACATGCTTTCTCTGGGCGGTAGCTTTTCGAATTTTTGCAGCGGCAATCTGAGTCTGACTGGGCACGATAAACTTCGGACAGTTTTCTAAGTTTTTACCAGGCTGATACAGCAACATGTCCTGAGTGCCTGAGCCCACATCAACTACTAATATACTTTCTTGCATTAAATATTAACCCTCCAGCTAAGGACATTATCCGCAATTGATCTTACTTTAATAGTTTTCGTCCCAACCAAGGTTTATACAGCTTGACTGCTTGATGGTGGCAAAGTTCCTGACAACAAAAGCAGCGAATACAAGATTGCAAGTCAACAATAGGACGTTGATTTTTATTCATAGTCAATGCTTTCGGCGGACAGTTGTTAACACAATCTCTGCATCCTTTACATAATTCGTGCTCAAACAATGGTAGCGGACGAACACGGTTTAGTACAAATTTTTTAACGTTTTCAGGCAGAGGAACCATATCTAAAAAGTTTGCCGAAACGGCTTTGGGTATGATAAAATTCTCAATTCTCCACAAAGAACGAGAATCCCCCTTCAATTCTAATTCATTAAGCCGACTTGTCAAACCCCGAGCACGAGCCGCCATTAAAGTTGGCACTTTTTCCGGATTTAAGCCGATGAGATCTGTTGCTGCCACATCAACAGCAAAGGGATCTGTGCTCATGATAAGGGCTCCCACGTTACGGGGCTTGCCTGCTGAAGGTCCATCTCCCTCCATCCCTATAATGCCATCCATGATACTAAAGGCCGGGTTAACCCAATTAGCGATATCTACCAGAAGATCGGCAAAATCCGAAATTTTAAACATCTTCAAGTGATACTCTGCTTTCAAGAGTCCGGGTATGACTCCAAACAAAATCTTAACAGCACCTGTAAAGGTCATCATCCCATGAGTTTTTAGTTTAGAAATAGGGATCACCACATCAGCTTTCAAGACACAGTTGGTAACTGTCAAGCTTTTAACAATTTTTCCTTCTGAATACCGAAGGGTTGTTTGACCGACATCTTCATTTAATATGGCGCCCGTTCGCTCAGCAACCTCACGCAGTCCGGATTTAGTGTAGATTGTTTGAAGGGCATTTACAGTATAAGGTCCGCCTGGACTGTCCCCAATGATGGCTATTCCACCAGCTTCCTGAACTAAACGCACCACTGCTTCGACAACCATTGGGTGCGTCGTTACCGCTTCTTCGGGTCTTTTTTTCATAAGGAGATTTACTTTAAGCAGCACCTTTTGTCCCGGCTTTACAAACCTTGACATGCCGTCCCATTCCTCTAAGCCTTCCCGCAAGCTTTTCTCCACATCAGCCGTATAATCCGGGCAGAATTTAAGCACAACCTTTGCCGGCACTTACGAACCCACCCTTTCTAAATCTGCCAGATATCCTGGCCTCGTCCTGGACTTATACTCAGTTCATAGTTACATCTAAAATACTTTCTTCTATGAAAAAGTCCTGCTTCAATCGTCCATGTCTTCAAATTTTCGTTCTGTGTATTTAGAAATGATTCCACCTAAAGCAAAGGATACGTCGTCAGGATGAGCAAATATGAACAGCTTCTCATTTGCCATGCTTATTACTTCTCCCTTTCCATTGGTTATTTATTACTTATAAATTAAGGATCTCTAACCAAATTTAAGATAATTTAATTATGTATAAGCTAGAAAAGAGATTATCTATGAATTTAAGCTATCTGAAAAGAATGATCATTATGCTTAGCATGCTTTATTATAGCTCTTTTTAATTCTAGAGGGAAATTAATAACTGCAGAAATTATGAACAATGGCATTAATGGAATAATGTTCTATTTCCAGAGACAACTTTAGGTGTTATACTGCAGTTGTCTGAAATAAGTCCTAACACTCACAAGGAGGAACTTAGACATGGCTTTAAAAACAAAATTATTAATTGGTATACAACTTGGCGTCTTAATGACTACAGTTGCTTTGCCGGTCCAAGCTGCCCTTATTATTGAAGCTCCTCGGCAATTGTCAGGCTCCGTTGTAACAATATCGTCATCCGGGTCCGTGACTACACCAGCTTCAAATACAACCCCAGTCACTCAAACAACGGTCACAACTCCCCAAACTCCAACACAAACAAATGTTTCATCTTCAACTGCTCCTTCTTATGTAAGTATTGGAACCTCACCCTCCAGCAACTATAATAACGTTATTTCTTTAAAGAATTATACCCAAGCAAACATAGTTTCAGCAGCTCCTTCAACACCAACTAACACAACTAATACAACTTCGCCTACTACCACAACATCGACAACTACAACAACCACACCTGCCCCTGCGGTAACCTCAATTCCTCCAGTGGCTGCTTTGACAGCAGACGAACAGCTGATGGTGGACATGATTAATCAGGAGCGACTTGCAGCCGGCTTAAATCCGGTAGTTGCCGATCTGCGCCTAACGGCAGTAGGACGTACCAAAGCCAATGATATGAAAGAAAACAACTATTTCAGTCATACCTCGCCGACTTATGGCAGTCCCTGGGCCATGATGCAGATGGCAGGAATTACAGTACGCTGGGCTGGAGAAAATATTTCCGGTAATAAATCCGTAGCTGCTTCAATGGCTGCACTAATGCAAAGCCCAGGCCATAGAGCTAACATTTTAGACCCACGCTTCACACATGTAGGAGTTGGAATAGCTTACGGAACTGCTTATGGTAACCTTTATGTTCAAGAATTTCTACAACAGTAATTAATTGAAAGAACCTCCGACGTGGAGGTTCTTTCATTTTGAAGAAACTGTCACCTCTAATTCAAATTTTCATAAAACCTGAACTAATTGGCCTTTATGCCATCTTCTTCCTTAAAATACCAAACAATTTCTAGTACCACTTATTTCAACATAATTAGGAACCATCTTTCGGTTGTATAATTTGTTGCCTTGACATTATACCAGTAATGACAAGGCAACAAATTATTAAACACTTAAGAGGATTTTTATGACTTTCCTGCTGACATTTTGAACCTGCCCTTCCCAGCCATGTCTTACTATGTTTCTCCAACTGAGAACTTCTTTTATCGGGATGCCTGTTACATAGATGCGTTTCCATCAATCCCTTCCTTCAATAAATTGGCACGGCTTCGCTCGGTATATGGCAATAAAATATCATTGCAATGATCGATTACTCGGCGGTTGATTTCCTCCGGCACTCTGCAATATTCGAAAAAAGATTTCATTAAGACTCCGATCAAAGTTCTGACCGGTATGCACGAGGATATGCTCACAAAGTTCGTCAAGGCGAGGAATAATCCGGCTCAAGCGAATAATTTCTGGACGTGTACCTAAGATTGTCATGATCTTCATACATTATTCCCCTTTGATTTTTAGCATATTGTTTCTTTGTTCTGTTAACTTAAAGCTATACTGTTAATAACTGTGTTTGTGTTTCCATTAATAACTGTAACCGAATTATTTCCATGATTCGCAATGTAGATTAGATTGGTTTCTGAATTCACAATAATTCCTTCAGGAAACTCTTCAACCATGATGGTTGCTCGAACCACATGGGTAAATCCATCAATAACTGAAACACTGTGGCTTCTCCAGTTTGTAACATATATTTTATTAGTAACAGGATTTACAGCTACTCCGACTGGATTAGCACCTACTGTAATTGTGGTAAGAACTACATTAGAATCAGCATCAATTACTGAGATATTGTTGCTGCCAAAATTGGCCACATAGATTTTACTTGTTGTGGGATTAATTCCTATACCATATGGGCCGGAACCCATAGAAATAGATCCTATGGGGGTATTGGTTTTTTCGTCAATAACCGAGACATGGTTGCTGTTGGAATCTAGAACGTAAATTCTGCTATTAAAGGAAGGAATGGTCTGTTTCTTGACTTCTGCTGCATTTCGTTCCCAATCCATTGGCAATATATCCGGCGGAAGTAAATTATAAACTGCCTTTATACTACCGGTGTCATCCTCACCCCATACTGAAATTTCTACTGCATCAGTACTGGTTATAAATTGAAATTCCAATAAATCAAACTTTGCATAAAAGCTGCTGATCCTCACTTCACCAGGAGCCAACGTTAATAAATCCAAAACATATTCTTTTTTGAGAGTATCCGTCCAATAGTATCCACAAATACGGACCACTCCATTAATCAAATCCTTATTGGTTATTCTTACCGATAATTTTGAACAAAACCTTGACCCAGAAACCCCTGTATTCTCAATTAAGCCGGTTGTCAACGACGCCATGGTTTGCCTCCTCATATTAGATTGTGAGAATGATTAAAGAAGTAGTAAACTCCTCAGAAACAAGATAAAGTTAATGGCTCTAAGTTATTTATTATATGTTAGGGGTACAGGTTTAGTGAACGTATCTAAGAGAGTTCACTTTCACAATAAAAAATTAGAGACTCCCAATAGATAGAAGCTGAGAGTCTCAATTCGCTTTTCAATTTCTATTAACTTAACCACTCAGGGAATAGCTGTTTAGCTCTTTCTTGGACGATCATAATACACGCATCGTTAGAGTGTTTGCTCATATTTTCACCGTGCCAGCGATAAGCCAACAAGGCTTCTGGCAGAAATCCACAATTGTATTGTCTAAGGAATCGAAACCATATATCATAATCATGCGCTTGGGGAAGACCTAAATCAAAATTTCCTACAACATTTAAAGCTTCTCTGCTCATCATCACGGATGAACCATTGATAAAACAGCCCTCCATAAGCCTTGTTACCATTTCTCGTTTATCCGGGTAATAGGGTGAATTTACATCGTACTGTTTAACTCCATTAGCATCAATAACAATAAAACTAGTATAGCTAAAGCCTAGGCTCGGATTACTTTCCATTAGCTCAACTTGTTTAGCTACTTTGTCCGGCATCATTGCATCATCAGCACTCAACCAGCAAATATACTTCCCCGTCGCCACCGAAAGACCCCGATTTAAAGCGCTGGGTGTTCCACCGTTTTCTTTATAGACATAGTTAATTTTTGGCCGATAAGGCCTAATTGCCTCTGATGTTCCATCCCTAGAACCATCATCAATTACGATCACTTCAAGATTTGCATAATCTTGATGGATAACGCTTTCGATAGCATAGGGGAGATAGCGAATATGATTGTACGTTGGGATGACGACACTAACTTTGGGTGGCAGCATTTTGTTTCTCTCCTTAATCTTGGAAACCTTAATAAATCAAACCCTAAGTTTTTGAGACGATAAAATTAGTCAGATATTGAGTATACTTTCTTCATCCATTCTACGGTTTTTGGTAAGCCTTCTTCGAGAAGTACTTTGGGATCGTGGGCCAAATCAGCTTTAGCTTTGGATATATCCGGCCGTTTACTGACTGTATTATGCTTATCTTCAGGCAGATACTGAACAAGCTTTGGATTGCCATTGGTATATTTAAGAACTAATTCACTTAAATCTTTGACACTGCGGTATTCCGTACCGCCAATGTTATAAACCACACCAGGTATGAAATTTTTGGCTACATTGGCTATGGTCGGAATTAAATCATCAACATACATAAAGACACGATAATACCCTTCGAAGACTTCATACGGAATACCCATTAGTGCTCGATAAATAAAGAGACATACCACACTCCTATAGGAGTGGTAGTATTCCCCAGGACCATAGGCATTAAATAAACGCAATCGGACTATGGGAGATTCAAACCTCTTTTCAAAATTTAGGACTTGAACTTCATTAACCCATTTCGTCAAGGCATAATCGTTATGCTGTATAATCGTTTTTTTCAAAGGCAAATCCTCTGTTAACAGAGGTTCCGGTGCTTCACCATAGATTTCAGAAGAACTGGTAAAGATCAATTTAAAACCATTTTTTAATTGCCATTCTAGAATATTACGGGTCCCGATTACATTTGTTTTCCATAGAGTGTCGTAATAATGTTCCCCATTTATGCGCCCAAATTCTGCTGCTAAATGAAAAACAAAGTCATAATCCTGCTCAAATACACGTTCTAACTGACGATATTCCGAAATATCAGCACGTATATATCGTTCCCCCAAATGATGCTGCAAATCAACTTCCCAAACCTCATGTCCCCGATATTGAAGCACTTCAACTAGTCTTGTTCCTAACGTTCCCTTACTGCCTGTTACTAAAATTTTAGCCATTACTTTGCTCCTTTTAGATAATTTTAACGTACCCTCTATTTAATTTCTAAAGCCGTTTGTCGTTCCAAGATCACCCACTCTTTGGATTGTTCTTTGCTTACATATTGGTCAATGCAGTTAAACCCTGCATCTTTTAACTCCTCAGAAGAAAATAGAGGATCTTCTACCCAAACCGTATTGCCAGCTGTCTCCAGAGCCCTAACCATATCCACGGCCTTGCTGTGCTTTAGATCTTTGACACCTGTTTTATAGCTTAGACCTCTGATCAGTACATTTTTACCGGTGCCTACTTGCTTGACAATACGATCACGATAATCCTGATCTGCTTGTTCTGCCCCTTCCAAAAGGGCGGATGAACAGACTTTTCGTAAGAAATTCATATCCTTGGGCAGACATTCACCGCCGATACCCCAGTCGGTCCCTAATAGTTCAACATTTGTTTTACTGTTAACAGCCCTTCTTAAATCATTAAAGTTCATCCCTTCAGCAACGCAGTATCTATAAATTTCTTGAGCAAAAGCAACATCTACATACCGTTTGACGTTTTCAACGACTTTAGCCAATTCCGCTACTCTAACATCTGAAACTTCAATCAAAAGAGGAACTAAAGGAGCATAAAAGTGACGTCCTTTTTCAAGGCAGGCTTTTGTAAAGGCACCTATCACACGTGGTGTATCGCAGACCGTTTTGTCCACCCCAAACATAACTCTATGAGGGACGTGAATTAAGAAAAGGTCTTCTCCTAACTCAAACCCCTTTTTTTCCAGTAATTTTCGAATACGAACCATTGTTCCAGGCGGCAGAGTCGATTCGATGGAGATCAAAGAACCTGGCATGATGATCATCTGCTCTAATGCCGAAAAAAGATTTTGACCCTGATTTCCGGTGGATGGAGCCATTAGCCACACATCTATCCCAGTTAAGGCCCTATAATCTGTGGTCACTCTATGACCTTGATGACGTAATTCATTAACCTTATTCTTATCCACATCTACCCCGATGACCGTTCCTGGGAATTTCTGTTCCAGATAAGTGAACAGATTGAATCCGATATTACCTAATCCAACAACACAAATTTTCATTATTGGTCTATCCTCCCGCAATGTCATCACTATAAGTTATGGCAGTCCACTCCTTGTTGACACAGTAAAGCTGGGGATATCCTCAAAAAACCTGTGAAGGCCTTTAAGTAAATTTTTTTTGCAACCTTATTGTCTCTTTGAACATAAACTGAAAAGACAATATTTTTTACATTTCATGGAGGAAACCAATTATGAAGATTGTTATTCCAGTTGTAAGTTTAGAGACAGGAGGAACACGCTTTATCTACCATCTGGCAAACGAAATGGTCGATAAAGGGCATGCTGTAGAAATTGTCCTTCCTGAAAAGGCGGCTGTCGCTTGGCCTTTGCGAGCACAAATCACTCGCGTCAAGGAACTTACTCCCGATAAGATACCCCCTGCTGATTTCATACTACCCAATTTCTATCCCACTGTTTTTCCAGCCTGGGAATCAAAAAAGGGCCAAGTCGTTCGCTTAAGCCTTGGCTATGAGCCTTTATGGGTCGAAGAAAAGGAAAAGGCTTTATCCTCCTACCTGATCAATGCTCCGATCCTTTCCATTTCCCAATGGCATCGTCAAATAATCCTTCAGGCAACAGGCAGGGACAGTACCGTTATTCCCGGGGGAGTTAACTCCTCTGTATTTTGTCCCGGCCCAAAAAAATCCTTAACCACAGGGCGACCGACAATCGCTTATATCCTTCGTTCCAGAGAACATGGCTATACTTGGAAAGGCACTGAAGATTTTTGGGAAGCAATACAGCGCTTAACTCAGTTAGTTCCAGGCTTTGATATTCAAGTCGTTGCACCGGAAGGGGCAACTTATCCGGCACCTATTCCCTATGAGACTGTTATCGCCAATACGGACCAGGAAATGGCTCATTTCTATGCTCAGGGAGATATTTTTGTATCAACTTCCTATTTTGAAGCTTTTTCAATGCCTCCTTTAGAGGCAATGGCTTGCGGAACCGCAGTTGTGACCACCGATAATGGCGGTAACCGCGATTATACAAAAAACAGAGAGAACTGTTTATTAGTTCCCCCCAGTGATGTTCAACAACTAACCCTTATCTTAGTTCACTTATTAACTCAAGGAAATATTCGTAATCAACTTGCTCAAGTCGGCCGTCAATTTGCCCAAACATGGACATGGCGGAATTCAGCGGATAAACTTGAGGCTTTCCTGCTTCAGCTTACAGGCAGGTAACCTTTTAGTCTTGATTACAATCCTTCCATGCCAGCAGAGCATCTATCGGTTCAGCTTCAACCCCATAGGCCTCTAAAAACGCTCTATTACTTTGGTCATGGAACTTATCAAAGATCAAGATATTGTAACCACGAGTTCTAAAATCATTAATTTCCCAGCCTGATCGGTGACGTTGAAAACTTTCTCCTCCTAAACCATAGTGATCAATATCAAGCTGCTGAAAGAACCCCCTTGGAGTAAAAACAATAACCCTTTTTGCGGCAATCTCTTCGGCTTGCCGCAAAACATCCCAAGCAACGTTTTTCTCAAAGTGCTCAATGACATCAATTAAAGTCACACAGTCTAATGACCTAGGCAAAAACAGTTCACTTAGACGTTCTGCCCTGTAATTTATTTTTACAAACTGCTCACCTGGTTTAGTGTTTTCTAAATAGGGTCTGTGAGTATCTACCCCAATTTTTATGGGACAACAAAATTGACCGAGAGTTTCGCCAACCCCGCAGCCGATGTCTAAGACTGTATTGAAACCTGACAGAAGCTCATTAATTTTGTTTAGAATATCTTTATGATTTACGACCTTAACTGTCACAGGCTGAACATCCTTCCATCTTTATTTCCTTCTTTTAGTATGGTATTCAAATTTTTTCTTAAAAGTGCCAGTGATATAACACAAATCAGTCATCTAAAAGCATAAGATGTAGTACCGTTATGTATAAGGGAGGACAAACTATGAAGATCGTTTTTCCTGTTCTAAGTTTAGAAATGGGTGGAGGAGCCCGTTTTATTTATCATTTAGCAAATGCCCTTGTTGATAAAGGACATGATGTTGAAGTAGTCATGCCTGATAAAGGCCTCCAAGTATGGCCGCTGCGAGCCAAATTAAAACGGGTAAAAGAACTAACCCCCGCTTCCATTCCTTCTGCCGACTTCATACTCCCAAATTTCTATTTAACAGTGAAACCCGCATTTGAATCCCAAAAGGGAAGAGTCGTACGTCTAAGTTTAGGATATGAACCTCTTTGGGTTCCTGAATCAGAAATAGCAAAACAAACTTACCTCATTGGTGCCCCAATCATGTCAATCTCACAATGGCATCGCCAGCTTATCCTCCAGGAAACCGGTCTGCAAAGTACGGTTATTTCTGGGGGAGTGGACTTTTCAACCTTCCATCCTTATCCCAAAACATCAAAGCAAACAGGCTATAAGAATATTTTTTACATCATGCGTGATCCTATTTCAGGGTATACCTGGAAAGGGGGAGCAGAATTTTTGAAAGCTGTTACTCGATTGAAAGATCAGGTTAATTTTGATTTAACAGTATCCATTCCAGAAAACGCTCAATTTAAAAGTCCCGTGCCTTGCAACGTTAAAACCTCCAACACCGACCAAGAATTGGCGCATCTTTATGCAGAGGCAGACCTTTTTGTTTACACCTCTTACTTTGAAGCCTTTGGTCTCCCTCCCCTTGAAGCTATGGCCAGTGGTACGGCTGTAGTGACCACCGATTGCGGCGGTAATCGTGATTATGTCCAAAATGGTGAAAACTGTTTGTCAGTTCCCCCAAGTGATATTGATCAACTGAGTTCAGCTATTTATTATCTATTGACTGAGGATACCGAACGTCAGCGTATAGCAGCTTCAGGGCATAGTTTCGCCCAAGCTTGGACTTGGGAGCGTACCGCAAATCAAGTAGAAGCTTTCTTATTAAGCCTCAAATAATTCTGTTTAAAAAGAGCAAAAGCAGCTTTCAATATTTGGGAAAGCTGCTTTTGTTATCGTTTATATTACCATTGTCTCCCCGGATCATCTGCCATGCTATTAACCGTTCCTCGCGGATAAAGAATATTATAATGATCCATCACAGGGTTAGGATTAGCCGATGTTGGCTGAGTGAACACCATTTCCACTTTGAACTCTGAACCCGCAGTATATCCAATAATCTCCTGCCCGTTATCCTTAACATCGTATGCCAGGGTTCCCAAAACCTTTTTTGAATAAATTATTTTGTTAGTTCATTTAATCCTTTCAGTGCCTGCTCTTCCTTCACAACATTATTACTAAAGGCATAGTATGCAGTACCTAAGTAAAAAGGAGGACAAACCATTTTAGAATTAATTATTGTTTATGAGGAGTATTGCTATGCACAAAATTCGCAAAGCGGTGATTCCAGCAGCTGGACTAGGCACACGCATTTTACCGGCAACGAAAGCTCACCCTAAAGAATTGAGGACATTGTTATCGTCATCGGTCGCAATAAGCGGGCTATCAAGACCATTTTGACCGTTCAATTGAACTGGAGGTCTTCCTGGACAAGGCCCATAAGACAGAGCTCCTGAAGGTGGTTCAAGATATTTCTCAGATAGCCAATATTTTTTATGTCCGTCAAAAAGAAGCTTTAGGCTTAGGTCATGCTATTTATTGTGCAAGCAACTTTATAGGCAATGAGCCTTTTGCAGTTTTATTGGGGGATGATGTCATACATGCCCAGACACCTTGTTTGAAGCAAATGATAGCTATTTACGAACACCATGACGCAAGTATTGTAGGAGTACAAGAGGTTCCTTTGGATAAAGTTTCTCGATACGGCATTGTCGATGGCGCGAAACTTT
This sequence comes from Desulfosporosinus orientis DSM 765, assembly GCF_000235605.1. GTDB lineage: Bacteria > Bacillota > Desulfitobacteriia > Desulfitobacteriales > Desulfitobacteriaceae > Desulfosporosinus > Desulfosporosinus orientis. The sequence continues at coordinate 332,077 of NC_016584.1, read as the reverse complement.
GCGACCGTGTTTATCGTGCCCGGAATCTTGTTGAAAAGCCCCGTCCGGAAGATGCTCCTGCAACACGTTTAGCCATCATGGGGAGATATATACTAAACCCTAAGATTTTTCGCATTCTAGAAAATCTCACACCCGGTAAGGGGGGAGAAATCCAACTGACGGACGGCTTGCGTGAACTCAGCCAAGCTGAGAAAATTATCGCCTACAATTTTGATGGACGCAGGTATGATGTTGGAGACAAATTTGGTTTTATTCAAGCAACGATTGAATATGGCTTACGACATGATGATGTAGCAGGTGAACTAATAAACTATCTCCGCCATCTAAACGAAATCATGACCATGCATCCGGAACGCATTTTATACCCAGCACTAACGTCTATGAACCTATTATATATTGAGACATATGTTAAATAAATATTTGATATGCGGGGGAAAGGCAATGAAAACAATTCTGGTTACCGGCGCTGATGGATTTATCGGCAGCCATCTTGTCGAACGACTTATAAAGAATGGTAACAAAGTCAAAGCGTTTGTTTATTATAACTCCTTTGGCAATTGGGGATGGCTTGATACCTTCCCCAAAGAACTGTTAGATGAGCTTGAAGTTTTTGCAGGTGATATCCGTGATCCCAATGGTGTTAGAACTGCTCTAAATCAGGTGGATGAGGTTTTCCATCTGGCTGCTTTAATAGCAATTCCCTTCAGCTATCATTCACCTGATTCCTATGTTGATACGAATATTAAAGGTACACTGAACGTGCTCCAGGCAGCGAAAGATTTGGGAACGAAAAGGATTTTGGTAACCTCTACATCAGAGGTTTACGGTACTGCACAATATGTACCCATCGATGAAAAACACCCCTATCAAGGACAGTCCCCTTACTCGGCTACAAAAATCGGTACAGACCGACTGGCGGAGAGCTTCTATCGCAGTTTTGAAATGCCCATTACCATAGTTCGACCATTTAACACCTATGGACCTCGTCAATCAGCTCGGGCAGTTATTCCAACCATTATCATTCAGCTTTTATCCGGGATGACAGAAATAAAGTTAGGCTCTCTTACCCCAACTCGAGACTTAAATTTTGTAAAGGATACCGCCCAAGGTTTTATTGACATTGCCAAATCCAACAAGGCCATAGGGCAAGAGATTAACATTGCGTCCCAGCAAGAGATATCTATCGGTCAGCTGGCACAACAATTGATTGATCAGATTAATCCGAACGCTCGAATCATTTGTGACGAACAAAGACTTCGTCCTGAAAAAAGCGAGGTCAACCGGCTGTTGGGTTCGAATAAAAAGATCAAAGAGCTAACCTCTTGGGAACCAAGATACAGTCTCAAAGAAGGTTTGGCAGAGACTATAACCTTCCTTAGAGAAAATTTAAGCAAGTACAAAGCTGACATTTACAACCTTTAACATCTTTTTAGGAAGTGATATAATGAAACATTTCATACCATTATCAGTTCCTAACCTGAGAGGTAATGAGCTGAATTATTTAACTGATGCCATAAACAAAGAATGGGTGTCTACCGGCGGGACATATATAGCCCGGTTTGAAACAGAATTAGCCCATTATTTAAAGGTGTATTCAGCTGTCGCCTGTCAAAGCGGAACTGCCGGTTTACATTTAGCCTTGATTTTAGCCGGCGTGGAGAAGGATCACGAAGTGATCGTACCCACTCTGACTTTTATCGCTTCGGCAAATCCTGTTAAATATTGTCATGCCTCTCCTATTTTTATGGATTGCGATAATTCTCTCTGCATGGATATGGCAAAGTTAAAGATGTTCTGCCAAAGAGAATGTAATTTTTTAGACAATAAATTGATCAATAAAACTACCGGAAAGCAAATAAAAGCCGTAGTGGTTGTTCACGTTTTTGGCAATATGGCCGATATGCCGGCAGTTATGGATATCGCTAAGAAATATAACCTGATCGTCATTGAAGACGCCACTGAGGCTTTAGGGACTTACTACCTCGAGGGTCCTTATCAAGGAAAATACGCCGGAACCATTGGCGACATAGGCGTGTATTCATTTAATGGCAATAAAATTATTACCACGGGCGGCGGGGGTATGATTGTCTCCAGTAGCCGAGAGATTTTAAAGAGAGCGAAATATCTCTCTACACAAGCCAAAGACGATGCAGTTAATTTCTTCCATAACGAAGTCGGTTACAATTATCGCTTGACCAACCTGCAAGCAGCCTTGGGGGTTGCCCAGTTGGAACAGCTTGAGCACTTCATCTCGGTCAAAAAAGAGAATTATGAGCGTTACAAACGTAATATCAATGGGAAAATTAACGGTATAGAGATATTAGATTTCAGAGAAGATATCAGACCGAACTATTGGTTTTATTCCTTATATATCATGAACTTAGATAAATACACTCGCCGGAAAATCATCGACAAATTAGCTGAGGGAAATATTCAGACTCGTCCGGTATGGGGGCTTATTCATGAACAAAAGCCCTATTTACTAGATCAAGCATACAAGATTGAGAAAGCGCCTGAGTATCATCGTCGCATTGTCAATCTGCCTTGCAGCAGTAATTTGTCTGCAAGCAGTGTATATAAAGTAATTAACACCATAAAGTCTATTTCTTAATCTACAATATAGAGTTGTACACTCTTTTGAAAGTCATTATTTGAAATAATTTCCTATTATGGATCCCTTTTACTATGATTATTCATATACTAAAAGGGGTGAGAATATTGAAGATAGGGGCATTGTTTATCAGCGAAGATAAAAGTGTTCTTGATGCTATGAAACAGATCGATGCAACAGCAAATCAAATGCTGCTGGTGGTCGAAAATAATAAATTGAAAGCAATTATAACGGATGGCGACATTAGACGACATTTGCTGCGCGAAGGCAAACTGGAAGACAGAGTAAGCGCAATCGCTAATTATCAGCCAAGATTTATCTATGAACAAGATAAAGATAAGGCTCAGGAATTAATGAAAAAGTGGTCAATTTTGTCATTGCCCATTGTCAATGAAAGCTTAGAAATCCAATCCATTGCTTTTCTAAAAGATTACGAAATTGGACGTAACCTCTCGCTAAATGTGCCGGTCGTCATCATGGCCGGCGGCTTAGGGACCAGGTTATATCCGTATACCAGAATACTGCCGAAACCACTTATTCCCATTGGCGAAATACCCATAACTGAGCATATAATAAACCATTTCAAGAAGTATCAATGCAACGAGTTTCATTTTATCGTCAACCATAAGAAAAATATGATCAAGGCTTATTACAGCGAGGTTGAGAAGGATTATACACTGGAGTTTCACAATGAGGAGATACAATTGGGTACCGGCGGCGGACTTTGCCTGCTGAAGGATAAACTGACATCCACATTTTTCCTGACAAATTGTGATATCCTCATCCGAGCCAATTATAAGGAAATTTATGATTTTCATAAACAAAATGGGAATATGATTACCATGGTAGCTGCCTACAAACATCTCACGATTCCTTATGGAATCATCAATATGATTGGCAACGGTGAAATCGCTTCAATGATTGAAAAACCCGAGTACTCATTTCTGACCAATACCGGCTTTTATGTTGTAGAATCCGAAGTAATCAATCGCTTAGAAGAAAATACCCCAATAGGTTTTACTGATATCATTGAGCAGCAAAAAAGCCTTGGTGAAAAGATCGGAGTTTTTCCGGTTAGTGAACGTTGCTGGCTTGATATGGGACAGCTTGAAGAGTTAGAGCGAATGAGAAAGGAATTAGAAATCTGAGTTCGTGAGGATATTTTAGGAGAGTGGATAAAACTATGAATATAGCAATATTTGGAACATCAGGATTTGCCCGAGAGGTAGCTGATATATGTTGGGCAATCGGTTACTCCAATATTGTTTTTATTGGAATTGATCCCAACCAAAAAGTGCTTTTAGGATACGACGTAATCCATGAGAGTTGTGTAAAAAACCTCTACGAAAAGAATTACGATTTTGTTATAGGAATAGGCGACAATAGTATACGAGCTAAAATCTCTCAAGAATTTGATTATTTAAAATATGTCAATATCATTCATCCTTCAGCTAGTTTTGGCAAGGGCCAATTAGTAACATTCAATCAATGTATAGGTAATGTAATTACTGCGGGGGTTAGATTTACGAATAACATCGAGGTCGGTAATTTTGGAATTTACAATCTTAATTCTACAATAGGCCATGATTGTAAAATAAGTGATTATGTTAACTTATCTCCTAATTCCAGCATCTCCGGAAATGTTACCTTAGGAAATAGGGCTTTTATTGGCACCAATGCCACGATTATTCAAGGGAAAATAATTGGAAAGTGCTCCGTAATCGGAGCAGGTGCTGTCGTAATTGATCATATTCCAAACAATTGCACTGCTGTTGGTGTTCCTGCCAAGATAATAAAAACGGTATAAAAGGGTGATAACGTGAATGCGACAATTCACACCTATATCATCGCAGAAGCTGGAGTAAACCATAACGGAGACATTTTGCTAGCCAAAAAGCTCATAGACACTGCCAAAACATCGGGTGCTGATGCCGTAAAGTTTCAAACCTTTATTGCTAAAAACGTGGTATCCAAAAATGCCCAAAAGGCAGCCTATCAGAAACAAACAACTGGGGAAAATGAAAGTCAACTGGAAATGGTTAAGAAATTAGAACTATCTTTTGATGATTTTAGGGAACTGAAGAACTATTGTGATAAAAAAGCGATATCATTTCTTTCCACACCCTTTGATTTAGAGAGCATCGATTTTTTAGAAACCCTTGACATGCCTATCTATAAAGTACCATCAGGAGAGATAACCAACTTACCGTACTTGATAAAAATTGCTCGTATCGGCAAACCAGTGATCATGTCTACAGGAATGAGTGAATTGGATGAAATAGCTCTGGCATTAGAGGCCCTACAGGATAATGGTGCAGGAACAATAACTCTCCTGCACTGTAATACTCAGTACCCTACTCCTTTTGAAGATTCCAACCTCAGGGCAATGCTTATGTTAAAGGACAGCTTTGATATTAAAGTTGGTTACTCAGATCATACTTTAGGTATTGAAGCTCCCATTGCTGCTGTGGCCCTGGGAGCTGCCGTCATAGAAAAGCACTTTACCCTTGATAAATGTATGGAGGGGCCAGATCATCAGGCATGCCTTAATCCTCAGGAACTTAAGGCTATGGTAACTGCTATACGGAATATTGAACTCGCATTAGGGGATGGTCTTAAACGAGTATCAAAATCAGAAGAGCCAAATAAAATTGCAGCTCGAAAAAGCATTGTTGCCAAACGAACGATCGTTAAAGATGAAATCTTTACGGAAGAAAATATAACAGTCAAACGTCCCGGATGTGGAATATCTCCTATGAAGTGGTTCGATGTACTTGGAAAGAAGGCAAAACATGATTTTTACGAAGATGAGTTGATCGAGCTATGAAAAAAACGATCTGTATAGTGACGGGCACACGGGCTGAGTATGGTCTGCTAAGCCCAATTATAAAACAACTTAAAGCTGCTGATCATTTTGAGTTGAAAATCGTGGCAACGGGTATGCATTTGTCAGAGGATTTTGGTCTTACCTATAATGAAGTAGAGGCAGATGGATTTTCAATCGATGCCAAGATTGATATATTGCAAAATAATGATGACTCACAGAAGGCTATGTCCAAGGCTATTGGGATTGGGGTTACAGAGTTTGCTGAGTACTTTGATCAAACCAAACCCAACATGGTCATCGTGTTAGGGGATCGATTTGAAATATTTTCTGCCGCAATCGCTGCAGCAGTTGCGTGTATACCCATTGCTCATCTCTATGGCGGTGAAACAACCGAAGGAGCGGTTGATGAGTTCTTTCGCCATTCGATTAGCAAAATGAGTTATTTGCATTTTACTTCTACTGAACAATACAGGCAGCGAATAATTAATATGGGGGAATCCCCGCACCGAGTTTTCAATGTTGGGTCAACAAGTGTCGAGAATATTTTAAATATGCCTCTCTTAAGCAAAGAAGAGTTGGCACGAAGCCTGAACATTGATTTGAAAAGTCCCTATGCCCTGGTAACCTTTCACCCCGTGACATTAGAAAAAAATGCTGCAATCAAGCAGCTTGAAGAGCTTCTTTCGGCTCTTAACGAGACCAAGGGATTAAATTATATTTTTACCAAAGCAAATGCCGATGCAAATGGTCGAGCAATCAATCAAAAAATTGATGCTTATTGCCAGGAAAATAAAAATGCCATTGTTTTTACCTCGCTGGGTGTTTTGAGGTACCTTTCAACGATGAAATATTGTGAAATGGTGATAGGCAATTCTTCCAGCGGAATCGTGGAAACCCCAAGCTTCAAAAAAGCTACCATTAATATTGGAGACAGGCAGAAAGGAAGATTTTTTGCCAAATCCATCATATCATGTGAACCAGAAAAGCACGCAATATTAAGGAGTATTAATAAGGCAAGGTCACAGCAGTTCTTCATGGAAATTGCTGATCAAATTAACCCCTATGGCGATGGGAAAACGTCAGAAAGAATCACAGCGGTTATCCAGGATATATTGGATAATGACAAGATAAACCTTAAAAAGAGCTTCTATGATGTGAGGGGATAATCTGTGTTAAATGATCGCCGAATAATTGCCATCATTCCTGCCCGCAGCGGCTCAAAGGGTTTGCCTGACAAAAATATTCGCCTTCTTAACGGGAAGCCTTTAATTGCTTATAGTATACTTCAGGCCCAAGAGGCCGGACTCTTTGATGAAATATTCCTTTCAACAGATTCACAGGAGTATGCCAATATTGCAATACAATATGGGGCAAATGTTCCCTTTCTAAGATCGGAAGAACTGGCTTCAGATTCTGCTTCGACATGGGATTGTGTAAGGGAGGCACTTGAGCAATACTCTAGGATAGGACAGGAATTTGATATATTTGTTGTATTGCAGCCAACATCACCATCGAGAACACCGAACGATATTACCAATGCAATTAATGAAATGATACTAACTAATGCCGATTCAGTGGTGTCTGTCTGTGAGGCCGATCATTATCCCATGTGTTATAATATTTTGCCGAAAAACAAATCTCTCAAGGGGTTTATCCGACCAGAATTTCTCGTTAAAACCAGACAGGAATTGCCTACTTACTATAGAATTAATGGGGCAATATTTGCTGTAAGCACATCTTTTTTTTCCAAAACACAAAATATCTATGCTGGAAACTCTTTTGCCTTCATAATGCCAATAGAAAGATCGATAGACATCGATACATTATTTGATTTTTCACTTGCGGAATATCTTCTTACAACGGATTCTGCCCTAAAAATGTCTCACTAGGAATTAGAACAGAACTAATGCCTGAACAGCTTAAGTCAGTACATTAGTTCTGTTTTATTTTGGACTTTTCTTATTACTGGGGATTAATACCCAAGACACGTTCAAGATATCTTTTATTGTGCAGAATCTGCTCATTTTGTGGAGAATACTTCCTGGCAATCTCATTATGCTCATAGGCCAACTGATGTTTACCTAAGCGATCATAACAAACGCACAACTGTATATGCGGTAACCACATTAACCTGCTGCTAACCGGTTTTTCCAATTGTGTCGCCATTTTATACCAGAAAATCCCCTGTTCATATTGTTTAATATTCTGGAAATAGAGACCTAAGTGACAACAAAATTCAACCCTGGGGACGGCATACTCAAAGGATTTTAGGATATATTCCAGTTGTTTTTCCTTTTCTCCTGAATCCTGAAAATACTCAACGAGTTTTCCACAAGCAGTAATTTTCTCCTCAACCCCACCTTGTCCTGCTTTCAAAAATTCTTCATAGGATTCAATAACCCGGTGATTACTTTCTATTAACAATTCCTTTAGTTCTATTCCGGAAAGACAATCATGAACGCCAAGTTCGGCTTCCACAAACTCCCTTTGCTCTTCACTGATAACTTGCGTGGGTCCCTGGAAGATTGTTGTTGACATAACACCCGTTGGGTAATCTGAATAACTATATTTAGAAGGCATAAGAGGTTCTCCGCTATTCAGAAGTACAGCCGCCCCCCCGAAAATGAAAAAGGGAAGACCCATTTCTACAGCATAAAATGCATATGAGCCTACTTGATTCGATGTTGCATACTTGTGACTTCTAAGAATGTCATAAAACTTTTGTACAAATTCAAATCCAAGCACCCAGATCGGACCTGCCGTAACAACATTGAACCCATGTTTTTTGTAAACTTCGTCCTTCTTCCTTTCAATATCATGAAGATGCAAACAGATCGTTATCGGCTGATATTCATCGGGAAGACTTTTTAGCTGCTTGCAATACTCATCAATATCGAATACTGCGTCAACGAGTTGAGTGGAATGTGCAGGGAAGGCTATTGTGCCTTTGGCGGCTGCATCCTTCTCAATTTTCATCATTTTTCGGTAGTGTATAAAAGGTGCGCCACTGATAGCTGCAGGAATAGTGCTGACCGCTTTCCATTCTTGCAGTCGTCTTCTGCTCCATACTAACATTAGGGGTTTATCCGTTCGAAGATCGTATGGATTAGGCTCCGGTAAAGGATTCCAGCCGTGCTCATAGCGGCAGTATAGAGGCAGATTCGATGGACATTTAGCATATTCCCTGATAATTGCATAAAGTCCGTAGATTGAATACCAATTCATAGATTCACTCACCTATTTATTAATTTAGGTTAAAAAACATGATAACATTGCATGCATCCAAAAATGACCGGGACTATTATACGTTATGTTTTTATCTCCTCGTATGTGCGGCTATACAATTTTATTGATTAATCCTCGCATGTGTATTGAATGGAATATAATTCAATTAATATTAATACGCTTAGTTATTGAACGGTTCGAGAGAGAGGTCAATTCTATGAGAAGGGTAGCATGGATCGATATCCTTAAAGGCATTGGAATCTTTTTAGTCGTGTGGGGGCATTCCAACTTATTATTAACTAGTTTTAATGATTTCTCATATATCACTAAATATATTTATTCTTTTCATATGCCTTTGTTTTTCTTTATCTCTGGCTATTTAAATGCTTTAGTTAAAAATAAGAGTTTTAGACAGTTAATTACCAGAAAAACAAATACACTAATTATACCCTATCTTTCTTTTTCGATTATTACAGTTTTAATTGACATTATAAGATTTAAGAGTAATCTTCCGATAAGGTCAGAACTATTCAAATTTTTCTATATAGGAAAAAGAGTACTTTGGAATGATCCATTATGGTTCTTAATTTGCTTATTTATTGTGGAGATTATCTTCTATGGAGTTTCCCAATTACCCGACAGAAAGTATTCTTTTTTAGGACTTCTAATCATCACACTTCTAGGATTTTGGTTAAGTTATAAAAATATTACTTTACCCTTTGGGCTTAGTATTGCTTTTATCGGAACTTCCTTTTATGGATTAGGTGATTTTGTCTCAAGCAGTAGGTCGCCAAGAATTAGCAAAATGGTAATAGTATCCTGTATTCTTATTAGTTTCATAATTCCTATTTACTTCAATACAACGGTTTCTATGTATTTTATGAGATATGGAAACCCAATTTATTTTTATATCTCGGCACTAGTAAACATTTACTTATATTTAAAATTATCTCAAAGGCTTCAATATATTAATTTTGTATCAAATATATTTCAATATTTAGGCAGAAACTCATTAATCATACTTTGCACGCATTTTACTCTCCTTCTTTTATTACGCGTGTGTATCAGCAGAATCCCCACATTAGGGTCGTTGATGATAAATTCAGACCCTATGAAAGGATTGATATATACTACAGCAGTTTTAGCTATTTCAATTCCTATAATTGCTGTCATTAGAAATCGTTTTCCTTTTGTAATAGGGATTAAAAGTTAAAAAAGAGTATTGTACCCAAAACAAGAACCCGTCCTGCGGGTTCTCTTGTCACCTATATCAACTATACTGGGTATTATACCCTTCTCTACACTTGCCCGATTTCTTGTTTTTTAGTTCCTATACCTAAAACCTCTTCAAAATACTTCTTGTTATAGAGAACCTGAGCATTTTCTGGACTATACTCCCTAGCAATCTCGTTATGCTCATAGGCTAATTCATGTTTACCTAAACGATCATAGCAAACGCACAACTGTAAATGGGGTAACCATGTCCAACAAGCTTCAATCATGAATCCCGAATTACCAATGGGTTTTTCTAATCGAGCAGCCAGTTTATACCAGAAAGCCCCTTGTTCATACTGCTTAGCATTTAGAAAATAAAAACCTAACCGGCAGCAAAATTCGGCTCTAGGAGAGGCATAATTGAAGGATTTGTAGCAATATTCAAGTTGTTTTTCTGTTTCTCCTAACTCCTTAAAACAATCCGCTAGTTTCCCACATGCAGAGATTTCGTCCTCAACCCAGCCCTGTCCGGTCTGTAAAAACTCTTGATAAACTTCAACTGCTCTACTATAGAGTCTATGATCGAACAATTCATTGCCATAATAATATAAATCCCGCGGAGAAAACGACTCACCCTTCTCTCTTCGCCTCTCAAATATCTTTAGGTTGCGATCCGAACTATGACCTTGCATCCGCTTATGGGTCACACAAATGTCCGAGTTCAAGATATTACCTGACACTTCCAAATACTCGTGTACTGCCCCAACCCAACGAAAGTTTTTATCCCTTTTAACCAAGCGATTTCTCCGGAAACTAAACGAGACGTTTCCATGCTGATCAAAGGCATAATGGTAAAGCATACTCACAGCGTCTACATACGGATCTAAATTTTTCATAAGTTTTAAAATTTTTTCTTGATCTTCAATCCTCAAAACATCATCTGCATCCAGCCAGAGGATATAATCCATGGTTGCCTGACTGAAAGCAAAATTGCGGGCAGCAGCAAAGTCGTCGATCCAGGCAAAATCTAATATTTTGACTGGATACTTCTTAACAATCTCTTTGGTTTGATCTGACGAACCGGTATCAACAATAATTATCTCATCGCAAATATCTTTGACAGAATCGAGACAACGGCTGATTGTTTTTTCTTCATTCTTAACGATAATACACAGACTAACTGTGATTTTCTTACTAACCATTTTCAAATCCCCTTTAAAAATAATCTATTACATAATATTCAAGACTGATTCAAAGGGGACAAATCACAAAGAAATCGAGTAAGAGGCAGAGTTTCTCCGCCGTCTTCTCTCATCACCGTACGTCAGACTGTCTAACAACAGCGTAAATGATAAAATTGAATTACTAATAGATATTTATCGGAGGGCAATATGCAATGGCATATATAACTGGCGATGACAGGAATCAGATAAAAGTAATAATGACATCTTTGGATGAAATGATTGATTCAGAAAATCCTGTACGAGTTATTGATGCCTATGTAGACTCCCTAGATTTGTTTGCACTCGGATTCAAAGAGTACTGCGGAAATAACCGAGGGTAGTCTCCATATAGGAGAACGGATTTATTGAAAATTCATATCTATGGTTATTTAAATAAAATTAGGTCTTTAAGAAAACTTGAAGTTGAAGCTAAAAGAACTCTAGAATTGATGTGGTTAATAAATTCTATTCAACCTGATCATGGTACTATTGCTAGTTTTGTGACGGAAAGTAAGAAAGCTTTTCGTACTGTCTTAAGGGAATTGACCCTAATTTTAAAAGGTTGGGGCTTAATAGATGGAAGAATAGTTGCTATTGATGGAACCAAAATCTGAGCGCAAAACAGTAAACATAATTGCATAACCGAAAGTACCGATGGTTATAAAGAAAAACTAAGATATCTATACATGTCCAGCGTCTCAAGAGATCCGTTTGGAACAGTAAAACGAACCTTTGGGTGTTCTTATTTTTTACGTAGGGAACTTGAAAATGTAACTGCTGAATCAGCATCAATGTTTATCGCTTATAATCTTAAGCGATTATTATGCATGTATTCTGCCCAAGAATTAGCGGAAAAGTTCAAGAATCTTGCAGTATAAAATGTTGGCTTTTATATGCCCGAATGGAACGCTTGTTTTGTTTAGCACAAACAAATTAAAAACACCGTGTATCAAACTGATAAGAAATGAATCGTTAGACAGTCTGACGTACCGTTCGGTATACAGCGGTTCATCTGTATTCTTCTCCATAGCACCTACCTAACGAAGTCATGCCTCGCCTTTTCCTTAACGCTCACCACCATGGCTTTTGACCAAAGCAGCTTAAGGTGGTTTGGAACCTCTACCTGCATAGCGATTCCGAGGGACCTGCCCTCATCTTCTGTGCAGCATAGCTGCTATTCAAGCGACAGTTTCTGTCGCTTGAACGCGCCTTCTTCTGACTTGACCGTAACTCCATTAAGGAGTACGCCTGCTTCCAGATAGGAGCGAATGAGTTTTAGAACTCGCTTGACCTTTACTTTCCAAGCTATTCTGACCATTAGTATGTCGTGGTTTACACGATCAAAGAACCAGGCCAAGTCGGCGTCTTTTAGGCCCGTTTGCATCCCCTTGCAAACGGGCCTCCTGCGGCGCTAGGTGCACGGGGAGGAGGACCCTCTCCAGCAGCGTACCACGCCGTGTCCCCTTTTTCCCGGTCTAAATCCATAGCTATATGGGGAAAAGTCCGGGTTAAAAATTGGGGTTAATACTTGGGTGAGTGCCTGCTGGAGTAGACGGTCTAAGGCAGTGGCAATTCCTAAATTCCTAGTTCGGTCATCTGGTTTGCGGATTGCAACCCTCCTGACAGGACTTGATCTATAGGTTCCTTTGAGCAAATTTTCCTTGATGTTAATCCAGTTATCGATGATATGTTGCCGGAGGTCTTTTACCGTCATACCATCAATTTCCAAAGCACCCTGGTTATTCTGAACTAGCTGTAGAGCCCAGAGCATGTTTTCTCGCTCCAGCATCTTCTCTAGCAGTCCGGTACCTTCGTTCGGGGTTGTTCCTCTGGTTTGCGCCGTCTCAAAACTCGGCCCTTGGCCGATGGCCCCTTGTGTATTCACCACTTCCTGCCACCGGAAGGCTTCTTGCGCAGTATTCTGCAGTCTATGCTTTGAATTCGAGCTTGCCGAATTTCATCCCTCACTTGATGTTCGGACCCTCACTTTCGTTAGCTACCCAAAAGCAACTATGTCCTCTGTTGACTTCTGCCGCCCCAATCGCATCTCTCGATACAGGTTACGAAGTAACTTCGTCGATGGCAGATCTCCCCGGGTAAGAACATTGTCTTTCCCTCCATCTACCCGCCCCATTTACTAGCGATAGTCTTCGATAGCAAGGACTTTGCTTTGTAATGCAAGCTCGTCCAACTACCGCCAGCCTCACCTGGGGTTCGTGGTCCTCGGTCCGGAGGTTTGCCGCCCGCTTTCTTTAGATCTCGCCTCGCGGCGAGCACCCTTGCGTTAAGCTACGGTTACTGCTACCTTCACCGATGAGGACTTTCACCTCACAAGATAATGCCCATACCGGGCGCACAATAAAATAAAAACGCGACCGTTAGGCCGCGTTTTTATTATCAAAATTGTAAAGATTTTATATTTTAAAATGTGATGATGTTTAAATTAATATTATTTCCTGTAGCTACTGAAGTAACGTTAGATTGTGCCGTTAAAATGGCTCTAACACTATACGTTGTACTTGCAGTAGTTGCTGGGGCTGTATCCACAAATGTGTCTGAAATTAGAAGTGTTTCAGTGCCTGCAGGTGATCCGCTTTGTTGATCTGTTCTAGTTTGAATCAGCGTTGCATCCCGATATAATCGAATTTCAAAAGTATACGACCAGTTCGCAGTAACAGTGAAATCAAGATCTAAAGCGTAATCAATTTTGAGTTCCTGGTTTACCACAACGCTTTGAGTGACACTGACAACTGTAACTTCGGTGTTTAATGGTACTCCTGGCGGGTTGTAAACATCGATTGGGCCAGTTGCATTATTGAAAGCTAGGGTTGGTGATCCAGTTGCTCCTGTGGCTCCTTTGGCTCCGGTTGCACCTGTGGCTCCTGTCGCTCCCGTTGCTCCCGTCGCCCCTGTGGCTCCTGTGGCTCCTGTTGCTCCTGTGGCTCCTGTTGCTCCTGTGGCTCCTGTTGCTCCCGTTGCTCCTGTTGCTCCTGTCGCTCCCGTTGCTCCCGTCGCTCCCGTTGCTCCCGTCGCCCCGGTTGCTCCTGTGGCTCCTGTTGCTCCTGTCGCTCCTGTCGCTCCCGTTGCTCCCGTCGCTCCCGTCGCTCCCGTTGCCCCTGTTGCTCCTGTGGCCCCTGTGGCTCCTGTTGCTCCTGCTGCTCCTGTCGCTCCCGTTGCTCCCGTTGCCCCTGTTGCTCCTGTGGCCCCTGTTGCTCCTGTGGCTCCTGTTGCTCCTGTTGCTCCTGTGGTTCCTGTGGCTCCCGTGGCTCCTGTTGCTCCCGTGGCTCCTGTTGCTCCTGTCGCTCCTGTGGCCCCCGTTGCCCCGGTTGCTCCTGTTGCACCAGTGGCTCCTGTGGTTCCAGTGGCTCCTGTTGCTCCTGTTGCTCCTGTGGCCCCTGTTGCCCCCGTTGCCCCGGTTGCTCCCGTTGCGCCTGTCGCGCCTGTCGCTCCTGTCGCTCCGGTGGCTCCTGTTGCTCCCGTTGCTCCTGTTGCACCTGTGGCTCCTATGGCCCCCGTTGCCCCGGTTGCTCCCGTTGCTCCTGTTGCACCTGTGGCTCCTGTGGCCCCCGTTGCCCCGGTTGCTCCCGTTGCTCCTGTTGCACCTGTGGCTCCTGTGGCTCCTGTGGCCCCCGTTGCCCCGATAATTACACTTGGTCCTAATACGTCAAGTTCTGCAGCTACCAAGCGATGAGCTATCGTTAAACTCCCTGATCCATTTTTGCCCCAAGCCGAAATCTCAACAGCATCTGAGCTTGTAGTGAACTGAAACTCAAATTCGTCAAACTGTGCGTAATAGACTTTTGTTAATACTGCATCTGGAGTCAGATTTAAATGCTCTAACACATACATTGTTTTTGTAGACCCTGTCACGTAAAACCCTCTAATTATAATGGTAGCTGCAACAGTATCATCATTAGTTGCTTTTATCGTAAATGTCGAAGTAGGTCTTACACCGGCCACCGGTGTATTTTCTATTAATCCTGTTGTTAAATCAGGCATTCTCTTGTCTCCTTACCTAATATTTTTTTGATTCAGAACGGATTAACTTCTTGGGCTACTAATCGATGAGCTGTTGCCAAACTCCCAGTTGAAGATTTTCCCCAAGCAGTAATATTAACTGCATCTGAATTAACTGTGAATTGAAACTCAAACTCATTAAATTGAGCGTAATAGCTTCTTAAGGCAACGCCCCCCGCTGGAATATTGAATAGTTCATTTACATACAACACTTTTGTCATACCACTTTGATGAAACCCTTGAATCTGAACCATGGCTGGAGCAGTATCATCATTCGAAATATTAACCGCGAGTGTTGAACTTGGTCTGATGCCTGCTACAGGGGTGTTTTCCAACAAACCCGTTGTTAAATTAGGCATATACTTAAAACCTCCCAAATTATAGGTTCATTTATTGTATTGTGCTTGTCTCGTTTTCGTTACTTTAGATTTACAATTCTTTCAATATAAATTCTGTTTTACGGGGCACTAACTTCCATCACTTCAAACTGTTTTAAAACGAGAGTTCCAGAAGAGTCTTTACAATATCCAGTAACTTCTACTAAAGGCGAGCTTATAAAAATTTTAAATTTTAGGGCTTTAAATAAAACAAAATAATTTTTTAAAATCATAGTTCCAGCTCCAAGAGTAAAGAACTCTTCAACATACTTCACTCTGGATGCTCCGCTTTTATAAAATCCCTGAATTTGAATAGCTGCCGTGGAAATATCTTCATTTGCAATACTTATCGAGAACTTTGCGTTGTTTTTATGTGCTTCAACTGATAGATTATCTAACCAACCCGTTGTTAAATATGGCATTCATCCAATTACCTCCTAATTATAGGTTTATTTATTTTATTGAAGATGTCCTAGTTTTGTTACCCATTATTTGGAAATTTATGTTGCTAATACTTTGTTTACACTGTGTCCTTGTTTTTCGCAGTGACTACAATTTTAACTATAATTCGCTTTGAATTAAAAAAACTGCCACAAAATCGTAGCAGCCATTTGCAACAGATATATAATTCCAGTTGATGTGACTGTCCTAATTATTGACTAATGAGTGTCAGCAAAATTTGATCCCTTACCTAAACTTATATCTGATATTTTCCTATATGAAATCGATTCATATGGGCAGCGATCCAAACTACAGTTAAATTAATTCCTTCTTCAAGTGACACACGAGGTTCCCAACCGATCGTTTTTTTTGCTAGACTATTGTCTGCTAATAGGCGGCTTACCTCGCTTCGTCTGGGTCGGACTCTCCCCCTTTCAAAAACTATTTTTGCATTACTTTGAACAGTATTTTGAACAATCTGAGCTAATTGCCCGATAGAAATCTCTCTTCCAGAGCCAATATTGATTGCTTTACCCAATCCTGATTGACTCTGAGCCGCTTTAATAAAGCCTTCTACCGTATCCGCGATATAGGTAAAATCCCGCAAAGTATCGGTGTTGCCGAGACGTATTTCTTTACATGCCAAGGCCTGGGTTATCAGCGTTGGGATGATAGCACGTGCAGATTGTCTAGGGCCATAACAGTTAAATGGCCTCACGGTCACAACCGGCAAATCATAGGAGGCATAAAAACTTTCTGCTAACTTGTCTGCACCTATTTTACTGGCTGAATATGGGGACTGACCTTGGAAAGGATGCGCCTCATCAATCGGAACATACAGCGCTGATCCATATACTTCACTCGTTGAAGTGTTCACAATCCTCTCTACTCCATAATCACGAGCTGCTGTGAGTATATTAAGGGTTCCCATAATATTGGTTTCCACTACCTCACGAGGATTCTGATAAGAATACGGAATCCCCACCAATGCCCCTAAGTGAAAAACTGTGTCACACCCTTTTACTGCTCGTTCGATTGCATCAGCATCGCGTAAATCTCCTGTAATGATTTCTACCCCGTCTAATAATCCCGGATCTAAGTCCTCTAAATTACCACGACCATCTCTAGAATTATATCGAAGAAAAACTCGAACATTTGCTCTTGCTTTGACTAAGGCCTCTGTCAAGTGGCTTCCAATGAAACCGCCGGCTCCAGTAACTAAGACCTTTTTCTGATCCCACACACTCCTCCATCCCCTCTATTCCAGTAATTGATATATCCTATGACTGTATTTGTCTATCTGACACTGTATTCTCTAACACTCTTGGTACGCTCCAAAAGCATCATATAGCTCGATCCAAGATGATTCCAATCATGCTTTAATGCTTTCTGTCGCCCATTCTGCGAAAGGGCCATTTGTAGATATGGATTATCGTGTAAGGTCACTATAGCATGGGACAGCTTCAAAAAATTTCCGGCTTCAAACGTTAAAGCACAATTATTTGACGCAATTTCCAGAAGTCCGCCTGCATTTGAAGCTATAACCGGTGTACCCATTATCATTCCTTCAAGAGCAACTAAACCAAAGGCTTCACGATGACTGGGAACTACAAGACATGATGCTCCGGCCATCCATTTCCTTACCTCTGAGGGCGACTTCCACCCATGAAACTTGACAGAATTATCAAGTTTAGCAGTACGGACAAGCCTCTTCAGATTATCCTCATAAGACTCTGCACCTTTACCAACAATATTTAAACGTACATTCCGTCCCCTCTTACGTACAAATGAAACTGCCTTAATCAGATCTTCGATTCCTTTATAATTCAATAACCTACCAACATAGAGCAGCTCAATTGTATTCCCTGGATGCCAGCGTTCTGAAGGCATAGAAATCCCTAGAGACAATACTTCAGTTTTGAAGAGATACTCCGGGAAACGCTTGGCTAGATAACTCATTTCACTCTTGCTAACTAGATGAATGCATTGGCTTCTCATTAAAAGTTCTTCCTGAATTTTGAACTGAGCTTGTAATTCAGGTTCATTAGAATCTCCTAGTTCTTGACGGAGAAATGAATAGACAGAGTATAAAATTGGGATAGTGCCATTCGAAGAGACATAAGCTAATGGTGCAAAATTAATTGCCTGAATATGAATTAAATCCCATGTTTGATCCAATTCAGGAACCTCATGAAAAAAAACATCCTGTCTAATCAATCCTAAATAACCAAAGCAATAATCATTTCGAGGTATTTCCAATACTTTAATCTGATTCCCTCTAAGATCCCAACTCGGATCTTTCAAGCCACTTCTTGGTACAACAACTGTCTGCTGTACACCCATTCGGTCGAGTAAATTAATCATCCCCGTCGCAGCCGTACCAGCTCCACCATAACTTTCCTCTTCGAATTCATTCGTTAGGACTAAGAGCTTCAGAAAATCACCCCCTTAGGAAAATCCACACTTCCTTCCTAGGTTGACATGTAATAATCTATGCACAAGCCCAATTGATTGACATAGGTATCGGTAAAAGTAAACAGTTATCTAATATATAAGTAAATTTTGAGCATTCAAGTTCAAACTTCACCGAAATTCTAATGATTAACTAATAGCTTTATTAATAGGCTTGAAACATATCCATTCCTGGGACATATCTTATTTAATAACAGCAATTTATAACAACTTCATATTTCCTCAAATCCATCATAATGGGCAAGCTGAATACGGATTAATCAGATCCACTCCTCTCCCTTCCGGATTTTCTTCCAAAGACCAATTGATATCCAGCGACTAAAACGAGTTCAATACTTTAAGCCAGCAGTTCTATAATCAATTGCAGACTTTCCAGCTTCTCTACAGTCAAATTAACGAAATGGATGACGCTTTTGAGCATCACCCGTTGATAAATGGGCCTTTTAGAGAGGGTACTTTTAGAACCCTTCAAGAATAAATGATTATTCTGATCCAGTTTCAACTAATTTTCTCCTCAGAAATTCAATGCCCAGATACCGATCACAAACAGGTTAGGAGATGTAACCTATTATAAATACTTTTTCGATTAATCTGCAGAACTAAACCTAACAATCATCATTATAATTAAAGACACAGGGACAGTTCTCTTGTCGAAAAAATTTCGACAGGAGAACCGTCCCTACTTATTTCTTGCTACTTATTTCTTAATTGCTATTGCTTCCAGAGGATACTTACAACTGTCGCAAATGCCCCAGCTAAGGCTACGATAAATCCAGACCACCACCGCCGACCAGCTTCCATACTCTTTTTAAATTCCTCAAAGTCTCGTTTAGTAACATAATTGCCTGCTAACAGCACTCGCATATCATTTACTACGGTTGACACCTCTTTCACAGATTCCTTTATTTCGGCAATATCCTTCTTAATTATCTGGACCTCCTCTTCCATAAGCACCCTCCTAAATTTCGGACATCCTTTTCTTTATACTATGATTTCGATCCATAAATGGTACTAACTCTTCAGTGCCCCTTATTCTTTTTTGACATATCCTAATACTATTAACGGTTTTATCCGCAGACAGCTAATGAGGAGGTTACAAATGTCTACTATTATCTATCCTCCCTCTATACCCTGGAATTGGATGTTTCAGCGCCCACAACAGCTGCTCGGCCGCTTTTCTTCTGTAGGCCATACTGTTCTTTATGAGGATCTCGGCAACTTTTCAACTCCAAAAGTCAGTTCCTTATCTCCTTCTCTTTTCCTATGCCAAGGATATTCTGCTATGGATATTCCTCATCCCAAGCCGCGCATCCTTTGGTTGACTGTTCCCTCTCATATCAATTCAATAAAAAACTATGAACCTGATCTGGTTATCTATGATGCTGTGGATGAACCCAAAGAAGAATTTGCCAGTTGGGCTACCTATTATCCAAGTATTATTGAAAAATCAGATTTGATTTTTTGCAGTAGTCAAAGTATTTATGAGTATTTTGTCAAGAGGCATCCTCACGTTTATTTAGTCCCCAACGGTGTGGATTATGTGCATTTTTCTCACTCTCTGTCTAACCGACCAATGGATCTGCCCTCAGGCAAACCTATTGTCGGATATAGTGGAGCAATCGCCCCGTGGCTCGACTGGGAGCTGTTAAAAATAGTTATCCAACAAAATCCAAAGGTTAACTTCGTATTTCTTGGCGCTCTTTTCCAACTTTATCGGTTTCCACTAAAAAAGTATCAGAATGTCTTTTATCTTGGTCTTAAAAATTATCAAGAGCTTCCAACTTATCTGCATCACTTTGATCTGGGACTGATCCCCTTTCTTCAAACAGAGATGACTAAAGGTTGTAATCCTATCAAACTTTATGAATATTATGCATCCGGAATACGAGTCCTGGGAACACCGCTTCCTGAATTGCTCTGTGTTCCCAAGATTAATCTGGAAAGTAACCCTCTGCTTTTTTCCATGCGTCTGCAAAATTTATTAGAAGAAAAGGATGTCTGCCAAGCCGAAAGAATGGCCTACGCTCAAGCAAACGATTGGAGTGAGCGAATCGGCCAAATTCTCCAGTATATTTTTATTAGAGCTAATACAAATCAAGCATAGCGTGTAACACCCTAATCGACGAGCGAATAGTATACGTTGAAAGCTACTAAGTCTAACTCGTTTTCGAATCAAAAAAGGGGGGAATATACACATGCTATTTGAAACCCACGCTTGGGTAACACTCGACAATGCCGTCGCTATATATAACGTTTACAGCGATGTGCTAGTCGCAACCGTTCCGGTGGGGACTGCTCCAGCTTTCCCAAAACGTACACCGGATGGTACGAAAGTGTTAGTTCCTAATTTCGGCAGTAACTCAGTCTCAGTCATCTGTACCGCTGGAAATCTTGTCTTAGCAACAATCCCAGTGGGTCTTGCACCAACCTCAGTTGCCATTGACCCTACTAGTACTACAGCATATGTGACAAACTCTGGAAGTGGAACTGTTTCTGTGATAAGCATTCCAACAAATACTGTAGTAAGCACTATCACGGTAGGTTCAGGACCAGTCGATGTCACAATTGCCCGCGATGGAAGCCGTGTCTACGTAAGTAATGGCGACAGCAATTCAGTCTCTGTTATTAACCCAGTAACGAACACCGTTATTTCAACAATCCCAGTTGGCACTTCTCCTAATGGTCTGGCTGTCAGCTTAGACAATACAAAACTATTTGTGGTCAATAGCGGCAGCAACAATGTCAGTGTCATCAACACTTCAACAAATGCTCTCTTAAGCCTTATCCCTGTGGGTTCAGACCCGCAAAAAATTGCTGCTAACCCTGTTAATCCCGTCTTCATGTATGTCAGCAACTTCGGATCAAACAGTGTAAGCGTCATATCTACTACCGGACTTAACGTCATCACATCAATCCCTGTTGGAGTAAATCCTCTTGGCCTGGATGTAACCGGAGATGGAACTCAATTATGGGTTACCAACGAAGGAGACAGTTCAATTAGTATTATCAACACATTGACGAATACCATTGCTTCTGCATTACCAACGTCATTCCCACCACGAGGAGTAACCGTAGGCAGAGTCGGATCTGCATTATCACCTAGTGATCCCATTGATTTAACGGATCCTTATCAGCTAGAGGAAATCACTGAATCCGTTTGCATCATTGTCGAAAAGGTTTATGCAAGCTGTCTGCAGCGAGAATGCTTCCCGGCATTTATCATAACCTTACCAACCGGTGGAGTTCCTCCGTTCACTTTCGTAAGCATGACCTTTTCCACCGGTGTAATCGTCCCGGGCAGTGTTGTCATTACTCCCATTCCTTCACGACCAAACTTCTCCAGAGTTCAATTTACCATCCAAATCCCTTATACGTTGACACTGAGGGATTCAACCGGGGCCCTGTTTACAATCACCGGTACCTTGCCCGATATCAACAAAGATATTGTCATGTACTTCCCACCAACCAGACCGGAATTTGACTTCAACCTGCGTGTTGAAACAAGAACTGAAGTATTAACAAGCCCAGTATTCACCACAACGACCATTCAACTTGCTATCGGCAGCTTTGTTATTACCAAGGTTACTGGACTAGTACAGCTTCTGGTTCCAGCCTTCGGATTCTGCCCAGAACCGCCGCTCTGCGAAGAGTTCCCGAACATTCCAGAAAACCCGTGCCTCAATTTCTTTAATCCTGATCTCACACCATTCCCAAGTGACTTCTTCCCGCCACAACTTGATACTTGTCAGTAAAAACTCACGATTGTGTTATTCACCCTCTTATTTTTATAAATCACTGCCCTTCCAGAGAAAGGGCCGTCCAAAAGCGGCCCTTTTTCCACGGAATGAATCATTTAGATATCAAAAACTAAAGGAAGTGGTCATTTTGGCTATAATATCTCGAAACACTTTAAATCCTCAATTACTAACTTTTGAAAATGAAGCTTTGTACTTACATATTGGTGCTCAAGGATGTGCACTGTTTAAAAAAAATAGTGGGAAACCAACTTTTCGGCTCCAAGAGCCGGTGCTTTTAGCCCATGGCATCATGACAGATCCCCAGACAGTTCATCTAGTTATCCTAAAATCAAGCGGGGATCTATGCTACACCCTTATCACAGGGACAGGTACCCCCCAGACAACTTTAATTGCAAAACTGGACGTTCGCAGTACAAGATATCGAAGGCTTTTCCTCTTTCCTCAGGGGAAGGTAATCCATATCTTTTATGCTTCGACTCACCAATCCATCCCTGAGCTCTGGCGAATCGAACATCGTTTTTGGAACGGAAGCACTTGGCAAAGTACTCATATGGGAGAGGTCGTTCACCCAAAAGAACCTCTTTACAATGTTAACTTAGACAGTCAAGGCAACCTTCATCTCTGTTCCATTACCTTCCAAGGCCGTTATTCGCTGTTATTTACCAACCGCTTTAATGGAACTTTTCATTTATGGGGATCTCCAACCGAGTCTCTAAAAATTCCGGGCGAAATCACAAATATGGCTGCGCTAATGACAACTGACAATGTCCAGCATCTCTTTTGGATTGTTAAAACAATAGCAGGGCAATTCGAACTACGCTCTGCACAACAAGTTGATGCACACGAGCTGGTCAGTTCCTGGAATCCATCAATTGCCCCTATCAAAACCTTTAATTCTCCTTGTAAAGGTTTAGGTGCTCTGGAGTTAGGGGGAGTTTTATGGCTGCTTGTCCATTCCGGAGAAATCCTTCTAATGCAAAATGATGGGAAAGGATGGAGAATCATATCGTCAAATTCGCACCTCCGCCAACACTTACACTGGGTCCACAAAGGCAGAAATTATTATCATCAAACGTACTGGTTAGAAGATCCTATGCAGCGTCATACACCGGCATTTCATGGTGAATTGGGGCTAACGGTAAATGTTTCTACTCAGACTTCCAACTGTCAACCTAATACCATGGAGTATGCACCATCTCCTCCTCCCGTCCCGGCCTTCTATCCTGAACAATTTTCATCCCATGGCGATCCACTTCAAACTATCTCCCCAACGATAAACTTACGAGAACTAAATTCGCTAAGTCCTCAGAAAAATACTCCTTTGCCTGATGCAATTAAAGTACCTGAAATACCCCTTACTACCGAAACTAATTCTTTTTCTTTTGATACAATTGCTGAAGCTGATATGACTGCAGCATCTGAAATAAGTGCTGGCCCAGAAACAAATGCTGCGTCTGAAATAGTAGCTGACCCAGAAGTAATTGCCGCCTCTGAGACCACTGCTGAGTCAGAAACTGCTGTTGTTTTTGAAGAAACCAATCAACTCCAATCTTTAATTAAGACCGTTGCTCATCTTGAACACGAAAACTATCTTATCAATCAAGCGATGCAAAACATGTTGTCCAAATTTGATCAAGTGATGGAGATAATCTCAGAAAATGCTCTTCAACTCAAACAAGATCAAGAACCAGAGCCAACTCCATTTGATGAGCTTGAACCTGTCAAAGAGGCTATGTCCAATCTGGAAAAAGAAACCCAAAGCCTATCCCAGGTTCTTAGGGTCATGATGTCCAAACAAGAAGAAAGTGACTCTTCCCTAGAAAAACTCGAATCACAAATTTGTCAGCTACAAACGGAAAAGAATGATCTTAAAACAAAAGGAGGATTCTGGAACAAATGGATCACTTAGATTTATCGACCAACATCGCAGATATTCTTTGCAAGTATCCCCAGACAGCTAAAATATTCCGCAAGTTTGGCATACAAACCTCAGGCTGAGGGGCCAAGAGTTTACTCACTATGAGTATTGAGCAGGCTGCTCAAAGATATCGAATTAACTCAGCAACCTTAATCAAGACCTTAGATATGGTAATCCAACAATCAAAACATCAATGGGGCAACTAATCAATGAAAATTCTCTTTTTAAATAATTCATCCTTACTATGTCACGGGCTGGCCTCGGGCTTTTCTCCCTCTGATGAAATCCGTTATATTCCTGTGCATGAATCAGGATGGGAAGACCGCTTGACAACGATGCTCAAAACCTGGAAACCCAAATTCGCTTTAGCTGAGGGGGTTTCAATCTCTACTGTGGCCCGTAAACTTTTCCCGATTTTGCGGCATCATTCACTGCCCCTTATTTATTGGGCTATTGACGACCCACCCGATTGGCGCTTGATGTCACGCCCATTAGGGCGAGAAGCCAGACTCGTTCTCACTCCGGCCCAGGAATGTTTATCCCTTTACCAGAGGAATAACATCAGATCTCTATACTTTCATTTTGCATGTAATCCAGCTTTTCATCGGCCTTCGGAGCCATCACCCAAGTATTCTTGCGACTTACTTCTGGCTGCTAATTACTATACTTCCTACCCTCAGCGGAAAATTGGGCTGGAGACACTCCTTAATCCTTTACGTTCCGGAGGATTTGATTTAAAGGTTTTCGGAAATGAGCATTGGCTGGTAAATACAGATCATTACACACTTGAACAGGGAATTTATCATGGATACTTGCCATATGATCAATTACCCTGTGCTTATTCTTCCGCCAAAATTGTTTTAGGGTTAAACTCAGTGGTGGATTCCCCCACTATGATGAGCGTGCGCACTTTCGAGGCTTTAGGCTGTCGAGCCTTTTTTCTCACCCATTGGACACCCGCCCTTGAAAACCTTTTCAAAAACCATGTCCACCTAGTCTGGAGTCGTCATCCTGATGAAACCTTGGAGCTTGTTCGATTTTACCGTAGCCGAGACGACTTGCGGGCTAAAATTGCTCATCAAGGGCAAGAAGAAGTATACCGTAATCATACTTATCAGCACCGGATTCAATCTATTCGTAAGGATTTAGAAAAGCTTTAATTCTATTAGAAAGAATCTTTGTTGGGAGGATTCTCATGAAAGTACTTTTCCAAGCCCGCCCGGACTTTTTGCAAAACCCTGCCGGAGACAGTGTGCAAATTGTTTCCACTTGGCAATCCCTAAAAGCTCTTGACATGGAAATACATTTATCGGCAGATCCAAATATCGATCTTTCTCCCTATGACCTTGTTCATATTTTTAATATTACTCGCATTAAAGAGAGTTATATGTACTTTCTCAATGCCCAAAAGCAAGGAAAAAAAACCGTGATATCTCCAATCTACTGGCCGCCCAATTCGTACCTTCAACGAGAAGGTGCAAGTCCTAATGCTCTTGCAGTTTGGAAGCACCTGCAGCCCATGCGGGCACGCCTCTTAAGTCAATGTGACCTCCTGCTCCCAAATAGTCAGATAGAAATGGAAGTTCTTCAACAGGACTTCTTTAAGCTGGCTCCCTATCAGGTAACCCCTAACGGTTTTCCAGATTCCTTCGTCAATGCAACCCCTCAACTCTTCCAAGAGCAATTCCCGGATCTGCCTAAAGAGTTTGTGCTCTGTGCAGCGAGAATATCTCCCCGTAAGAATCAGTACTGGCTGGCCAAGCTCTGTCATGAGCTTGGTCTCCAACTTGTCCTGCTTGGACCAGTCAATGACCAGACATACTATAAGCGTGTCTTAGAGTTTTCCAACGTTGCCCATATTGGTACTCTCCAGGGAGAACTTCTTGCCTCAGCTTACTCGGTGGCCAAGGCCCATGCTTTGCCTAGCTGGTTTGAAACTCCGGGACTTTCCAGCTTAGAGGCAAGTGCTTGTGGGACGGTCGTAATCTCAACCGATCAAGGAAGTCCCCGTGAGTACTTCCAAGACATGGCCCTGTATGTACATCCTATGGATGACCAAAGTTTGCGTTCTGCTTTAGAACAATCTTACAATGCCTCACCCATACCACTGATGGAACATATACGGAATCATTACCCTTGGTCACGAGTTGCAGAAATAACCTTAGAAGCTTATAGGAAGGTTCTTGACTAAGGGCTTATTTTTCTTTATGTACAAATAAAGAAGACCATAAACTCATGGTCTTCTTTATTTTGATCTCATAATTCTCCCTGAAAGAACACATTCAGAGTAACTGCACTTGCTGCATTCACCGCACTATAATAGATTCTCGCGTACTTCAAAAATATTGAAGAAACTAATGTTGTTAAAGAATTTTGGTCAATTGTAACAGGTCCCGCTTCATCCAGCCAGTTTTCTCCATCAGGGCTGATCTGCATGGTTACTAAGGCCTGAGCATTTGCATCCAGAGAAGCATTAACCACCCCAAAGGTCCAAGTTGCAACTCCTAAAACATTATAGGCTTCATCCCCACTGCCTGCAGTATCCGTAATATTCGCCAGAGTTGCCGATACATCAGTTGTGCCACTAATAATAGACAATCCTGCGGATGTGATGAGTAAACCATCAGTGGGTGGAGTAATTGCTAAACCTCCTGTTGGCGGGGTGATGGAAAGACCATCCGCCGATGCTGTTACCGTCAAACCGTTTGTCGGGGCCGTAATTGCCAAGCCTGTCGAAGTGATAGCTAACCCATCTGCCGGCGGGGTTATCGCTAAACCTCCTGTTGGCGGGGTGATGGAAAGACCATCCGCCGATGCTGTTACCGTCAAACCGTTTGTCGGGGCCGTAATTGCCAAGCCTGTCGAAGTGATAGCTAACCCATCCGCCGGCGGGGTTATCGCTAAACCTGTGGATGTGATCGTGAGATTACCTGACGAATCTGTGTTTAAGGCCTGATTATTACCCCCGAATATTTTGACCTTTGCCTGATCCGGATTGTCTTGAAAAATTTTAAAGTTTGCCATGCCTCTTTCTTATCCTTCCTTTCCCAAAATGAAATCCAAATTTATCCAAGATTACATAATACATGTTATTCTCTTTCTCGACGTAAAGTTTCACTTTTGCTATGCATATATTAATTAAACAAAAGAGAAAGAGATGAGAGGCAAACAAACTATGGCGGAAAAAATCAGCTTGTGCATGATTGTCAAAAATGAAGAGCTTAGCTTAGCTCGTTGTTTAAGAAGTGTGTCTGGAATTATCGATGAAATCATTATTGTTGATACCGGATCCACGGATTCTACATGCGATATTGCTCGCCAATACGGTGCAGTTTTACATCATTTTCCCTGGAATGGCAACTTCAGTGAGGCTCGGAACGCTTCCTTAGAACTTGCTCAGGGAGATTGGATTTTATTTCTAGATGCAGATGAAGAGCTATCCCCAAATAGTCGGGATATTTTATTACGCTTAATTGAAAATGAAACTGTGGAAGGGTACTTTGTTAAGATCATCAATTATCTCGGAAAAGAGGGATGGGTTGAAACGGTTCCTGACCTTGTCTTCAGGCTCTTTAGAAATAAAAAAGAGTATCGGTTCCGGGGCGCAATTCATGAACAAATCGCCGATGTTATTTTGGAAAACAATATAAGCGCTCGTTATCAAGTCGCAGAGAATCTTGTCATCATTCATCATGGCTATTTAGATCAAGTTATTCAAGAAAAAGATAAAAAGTATCGTAACTTGATGTTGATTGAAAAAGAATTAGAGTTAAATCCCACCAATCACTTGCTGCAATATCATTATGGCGTCGAACTCTATCGAGCAGAAAGATATGCAGAAGCAGAAGCTGTCTTGATCAAGTCTGCTTCTGACATTGACCCAAATACCATTTATTTTCCCAAGCTCATCCGCTACATCGTCCTTTCCCAGCACTCCTCTGGCCATCTTCAAGAGGCTCTTAATTCTGCAGCAGTGGGTCTTAAGCTATTTCCTAACTATGCCGATCTTTATTTCTATTCTGGTCTGATCTTATTTGACTTAAAGAAGTACACTCAAGCCCGTGATGCTTTTTTGCAAGCGGCCTCTATGCCTGAGCAGCCGCCCCAGTACGCCTCCTTTGGTGGGGTAAGAGGTTTTAGGGCCTATTATTACCTGGGACAAATTGCAGAATCCTATCTAGATGAAGAAGAAGCCCTCAAATTCTACCTCTACAGCCTCCGTGACAACCCCCATTTTACTCATGCTTTAGAACAATTGGTTAGGATTCTAAAACCAACAAAAGAACCCCTTTACACTAAAGAATGCTTAGAAAAAGTCTGTGATTTCTGTACGCCTGCAGCCAACCGTCTCATGGGGGACATCTATTTTAGACATGGAGCTTATGGTCTGGCACTCCAGTATTTTGATCAAGTAGAGGAAGGATTTCCGGTTTCATCTGATATTAAACTCAGAAAAGCAATCTGTATGATTCAGGAACGCCGATTCTTTGAAGCCTTAAGGATCCTCGAAGATTTCTCTCCGGAGAGTCCTGAATATCCTTTAGCCACTGTCAATAGACTATTATGCTTCTGGATTCAAGACAGACCTCAAAAGGTCCGAAGTCTCTGGAAAGAACTTCACGCCCTTGGTTTAGCTCAGGATACAGAAAATGTTATTTCCCTTTTTCTGGCATTTTCAGAGAAAACCTCTCCTTCTCCCCAGTTTGTGTTGGGGGCAGAAGGAATGCAGCTTTTGCTTGACATCGTCCAGCGTTTAGTGGCAATGAAGGAAATCAAACGCGCACTGTTTTTTTTACACGCACTCAACTTAAATTCGCTGACAGACTATTATTTGAATATTGCTCAGATTTTTATGAATTATAACGAAGAAATCCAAGCTATACCCTTTTTACAAACAGCTATTGAAATGGCTCCCTCAGCTGCTGCTCACTTTCAACTAGCCGAAATATGCTCTCAGCTTAATCGGCATTTTGAAGCAGAACAACATTACAGACATGCTCTGCAATTCGATCCGGACAGTCCCCGTCATTATATTCGCCTAATTAATCTCTATACTGAGTGGCGACAAGTGATACTCAATGAAGCATTAGCAAAATTTCCTCAAAATGATTTATTTAAAATCCTCGCTAAGGAGGTCTCATCCAGCAATGAACCAGCGGATTAGCCTCACTATGATTGTCAAAAATGAATCTCCTCATCTAGCTAAATGCTTGGAGAGTATTAAGAATGCCGTTGATGAAATAGTGATAGTTGATACCGGCTCTGATGATGACACCGTATGCATTGCAAAAAAATACACCTCAAAAGTTTACTTTTATCCTTGGAACAACGATTTTAGCGCCGCCCGCAACTTTGCCATTGAATATGCCTCGGGGGATTGGATCCTTTCCATAGATGCCGACGAAGAAGTTAAATACCAAAAAACGGACTGTCTTCACACTTTATTGGGGCTGGAAAACGATAAGGAGGCTTTCTTGCTTCCTCTTCTCAACCCCATCTCGGATTCTGGGGAAGAATATAATACTTTTTATGTACTTCGCTTGTTCAGAAATAATGGAAGATACAGATATGTCGGTAAGATTCATGAACAGGTCTTCATACCCAATCAGGAAATGATAGGCCTAGCCACAGAACCCATTCTGAAACATCAATTTCTGCCCCGCAAGCAACGTCACCAGAAAAGGGATCGAAACCTACGTTTGTTAAAAAAAGCTTTTCAAAAGGACCCTAAAAACCTTTTTTTACACTATTACCTTGGCGTAGAGTGGTTAATGCTGGGCAAAGCAAGCTACGCCCTGCCGTTACTACAGAGTGCCTACTGCGGTCTCGGTGATAATTATTTGCTGTTTCGCTCTCCTGCTCTAAAGTATCTTACTCTGGCTTATAAAGAGCTGGGACAGCATAATGATGCTCTTACTCTTTGTATCCAGACAAGTCTTGAATACCCCAATTATACTGACATCTTTTATTTGGGCGGCCTCCTCTTCGAAGAAAAGAAAGAATACCCCATTGCCATAAAGTGGTTTAATCAGGCTATTTCCTGCGGTCCTCCCCCTGCTTTGTTCAGCCATTTCACTGGTACGGAAAGTTTCTTGGCTTTCTATCATTTAGGTTTTTGCTATGAAAAACTGGGAAAATCCCTTAAAGCCAGACAGGCTTTTGAAACGGCCCTTAAGCTTAACCCTAAGTACCCCTTTCCCCTGTATTCTCTCTTTTTAAACTTGCTTAGTGAAAAGACCCCGCCAATGATTTATAAGCATCTTGATGATTTAAAATTTTTGGCAACTCCTCTCCTTTGCTTCACTACGGCCGAACTTTTCTTTCTCTCAAATCAAGCTGAACTGGCCTTCTTATGTTTGGATGACTATAAAGATCGTCTTTTGAATGAGGAATCGTTTCTTTTTTACTACAGTAAATACAGTATCTTTTCAGGAAGAATGGATGCTGGACTCAAGAGCATAGGTGAGATAGGCATCCAAAATCCCTATTACGAAAAGGCCCAAGTGCTATCAGTTGTGGCGATCATTCTGCTTGGAGATTTTCAAAAAGCTCGCTTATTAGGAATTAAGCTTTGGCAGAATCCCTCTTCCCGAGGAGATGCTTATCTCCTATTATGGCTGATCCGATTTATACAAAAACTCACACCTCCTCCACCTGTATCTAAAATCCGAGAACAAGAAATTTACGATAAAGTGCTAAAGCTGTACACTGATTGCCGGCATTATCAATCTCCGATATTCACTCCCCAACCAATCGTGGATATCTATCGCCTTGGCCTGGAAGAGCTCATGAAATCCTCAGAAAAAGGATTTCTGCAGCTTCTTAGAGATTACGACCAAAGGCTTAACGAACTCAAAAACCACTTAACTGCTCGATTCGGAACTGGGTGGCTGCCTCATGGATACTAAAGAGACTGTATGCCTATGCATGATTGTTAAGGATGAAGAAGAGTGTATACTGTCAGCTATCAACAGTGCCTTAGATCTAATCGACGAACTTATTGTCATTGATACAGGAAGTTCGGATTGTACTCCTCAATTAGCTCTTGAAGCAGGTGCCAAGCTATTTCCTTTTCGGTGGGCAGAAGACTTCTCACTAGCCCGAAACTTTGCCCTAAAACAAGCTTCTTCCGATTGGATTCTTATCCTGGATGCCGATGAGGTTCTCGACACAATCAACTCTAAAACCTTCTGCTCCTTATTGAGCAACCGTGAAGTTGAAGGCTATTTTATCCGAATCAAAAGTATCCTCGACTCAACAATGCGTGTGTCTAACGATGAGGTTGTCCGGCTCTTTCGAAATAAGCAAGATTATCGATTTGAAGGAGCCATTCATGAACAAATAGCTCCTTCAATTCTTAGAACCAATCAAGGCAGAGGACTAGCGTCTTCACCTATCACAATTTCTCATTATGGTTACCTAAAAGAACACCTTGACTCTAAAGATAAATTTCTGAGAAACACCGCTATTCTTAAACAGGAACTCCGGCAAAACCCTGACAATCCCTTTTGGCACTATTGCCTCGGCTTGGAGTACTATCAGCAAAGTTTTGTTTATGAAGGCCTCAATCATCTAAATAATGCCTTAAAACGTATGACTGGGCAAGAAGGGTACTTCGAAGATGTACTTCTTAATACTGCTCTTGGTTATCTTCATCTGGGAGAAAACAGAACCATAATCAGCTTTATAACAAAGGCTTTGAGCATGTATCCAAATCAAGGGGATTTTTATTACCTCCTGGGACTGGCTCATCTTCAAGAATCTCATTACTCTCAGGGGGTTATGAACCTAGAAAAGTCCCTAAGTGTAGGATCAATGACTCTTGCCACTCATGGCCAAATAAATTGCCTTCTTGGTGATACTCATCAGTCCTCTGGGGATTTCCCAAGAGCCCATGATTTTTATCAGCGGGCTTTAGCTTCCGCTCCTGCTTCTATCTATCCTTTACGTCAGTTTGTTAGCTTAATTCAAAAGGGCTACCCTATTGAAACCTTTTTGAAACAAATATTAATGCTTGAAAGCTGGCCATCCGAAGCATTATGGCGTGAGCTGCTCACAAAGCATCGAAACTCAGATTTAAAATTCTGCCTCCTTTTCCTTCTCTTAACTCTCTACCGAACTATCAATGCCACTACTCTCTGTCGCAAAGAGCTATTGAACATCCTTCTCCAGCTTCCTGATTCTTCCAAAAAAACTTTGCATCAATTCCATTCAGACAGCGAGGTAAAGCTTGGCGGTATATACTTGATGCTTGCGCTTAAAGAAATTCAATTTAGAATGATACTTTTAGTAAATGACTTAGATAATGATTATTTCAAAGGTATAGAAAGCCTATCCAGCCTTACCCAAATAGGAATTCATGTACTTTCATATCTATCAGATACATCATTGGATTCGATAATTCCATAAACCGGAAGGAGTTTGTATTAATGAACTATCGTGTTCTCTTGGCGAGTCCTGTGAAACAGCAAGAACGAATTCTTACGGAATTTCTAGAGTCAATCCTTAACTTAGAAAAAAACCAAGTTGCTCTTGATTTTATATTTATTGATGATCATAACGATCACACCTTGCTTTCTCACTTCGCTCTTGAGCAGCCTAATGTACGAATTCTCCCCGGTGATGTCAAGGGAACCTACAAATGTGACGAATCAACTCACCATTGGAGGGATGAACTGATTTGGAAGGTAGCTGATTATAAAAATAGATTCATCAATATTGCCCTCGAAGAAGGCTATGATTACCTTTTTCTCGTTGATTCCGATCTCTATCTGGCACCTAAAACCCTGATCCATTTGCTTTCCCTAGAAAAGGATATAGTCTCCGAAGTTTTTTGGACCAAATGGAAACCTGATTTGATTCCCCTCCCACAAGTATGGGTGAAGGATCAATACACTCTCTATGAATCAGAAAATGGTGACTCTCTCACTGAGAATCAAATAACTAATAGAACCCAAGAATTTCTTAAAATGCTTTCCCGTCCCGGCACCTACAAGGTAGGAGGTTTAGGAGCTTGCACTTTGATCAGCCGAAAAGCCCTTATGCGAGGTGTGTCTTTCAGCAAATTATACAACTTAGGGTTTTCTGGAGAAGACCGTCACTTCTGCATACGAGCAGCTGCCCTAGGGTTGGAACTCTATGCCGATACCCACTATCCTCCATTTCATATTTATCGAACATCTCAACTGGATAAACTACAGGTGTATAAAAACAAGTCCGCCAAAGTTCTTAGTAATTCACCTCAATCTCTCTCCGAATCAATTCTTAATCCAGGAAGCATTACTTTAGGGATGCTTGTCCGCAATGAAGCCCACCGCCACTTAGAACGAGTATTAAAACAAGCTACTGAATACATTGACCAGGCTGTAATATTAGATGATGCCAGTACCGACAATACCATAGAAATGTGCCGGGAAATCCTGCAGGGAATTCCCTTAACACTTCGTTCTAATAGAAAGCCTACGTTCCATGATGAGATCCTCCTTCGAAAGCAGTTATGGGAAATGGCTGTTAGTACTCAATCAGAATGGATTATTATTTTTGATGCTGATGAAATGTTCGAAGAAAACGGCCCAAAGCAATTGCGTGATTTATTAATCCGATCTCCAGACATTGATTTCATAAGCTTCCGTCTCTATGATCTCTGGACAGAGAATCATTACCGTGAAGATCCTTATTGGCAGGCCCACAAATGGTATCGTCCTTTTGTGGTTCGCAATATTCCGGGTTTTCAAGGAAAATGGCGGGAAACCCCCCAGCATTGTGGGAGGTTTCCCCATAATATCACAGAGCTGCGCGGGGGGACCAGCCTCCTGCGCATCAAACACCTCGGTTGGATCCGTGCCCAAGACCGCATAGCCAAGTACTACCGTTATAAACAGCTTGATCCTAACGGAAAGTATGGCAACTTAGAACAGTATCATTCAATTCTAGATCCCAGTCCCAATTTAATCCGTTGGGAATAATTTAGAAAACTTGGCTGGCGCCCGAAGACACTGTCTTTGCACGTATTAGCCTTCTTGCAGTATGCAACCAATAGTTATACTTTCTGAGAAGTACAAGGATTTCCGCTTCTAACGCTCTGCAGACTTCTTACCCTTACCAAAAGAATGGAAAAAATCATGGGCAAAATTGGCTCCCTTTCCTACGACCAGTCCTGTTATTACTTTACCAACAGTTGGGTTAAGAATATTGACATTTAAAAGATCTAGAGCATTAACCTCTGTCTGAAATGCAAAGACTAGACCACAAGCCAGACTTAATAGTTCTAAAGTTAAAGGCTTAAACTTATCGGGCAAAAAAGGTATAGCATATACCGTGTCTTTAAATATTTCGACGACTTTCTCCACTAAAACCGATAAGAAAAAGACCAATGCCAGTCCATCCATCTCTATCTCCATCTCTCCTTCCATCCATCACCTTCCTATATTGCAATATATTCCTAGATAATTGGTGCCGTTCATCTTGCAATAGAGAATGATGGAGAAGCCCCTATGTCTGTGCTTGAAACCAGATAGTCAGTGGGTTATTGGATTGAGAATAATAGATAAGACGAACAAAACGAAGAAAGCGGTTCGGAGTAATAACCGCAAGAGCTCCCGGCAAAACGTCACATTCTGAATCATCCGATGTCCAGACTGCTCCGTCCGGGCTTATTTGTAACTGAACTCTGACAACTTCCATTCCCATATTAAAAATTGCATAGGAAAAAACACTTAGCTGTGAAACATCGTTTAGTTTTGTTGCTCGTGAGTCATGTGAGGAGGTCACTGTTTCAACACTTTGCCGAAAAGTTCTTCCAGACATCTTAACTTGAAGTAAACCATCAAGAGTTGATTCTATGGAGTTTCCATTACTGCTATAAATTTTTATTCCGTCACGGGCAGGCGTCAAATCCCGCAATTCAGCTTTTACAGGGGTTTTTACATCAACGGGTATAGGCAAAGGGCTTTCTACCCTGACTGAAACAGGTGTTTGAATCTTTCCTATAGAATCAACGTGCCGAACATATAACTGTCCTTTCTCGTCAAGCCTCAACTCTTGCTTAGGATAGAGTCTTCTGCCTTCAATCTCATAAATCGTTACGATACCCTCACCAAGAATTCCAACCTCAACCCTAAGTCCCGTTACACCAATAGGTGTAGATATAATTCGGCTTATTTCTTCAGGTTGAGAACCTGGCCGAACTAGCGATAAATATTGACTCACCACACCAAGATAAACTTTAATATAGCAAGTTACACCTGCCGGCTCTGCTTCTAAAATCGCTCGGAATTCCCATCGCTGATTCTCTCCGGCTGGTATGACAACATTATTTTCTAGGATGATACCTGCTCTTGGACCTGATGGATGGATAATCTTAATGCTCTTCGGACCACCGGTTACACCTGACCATATCCACTCAGTAGAAGGATCTCCGCCAATTTTGGCCCAACCATCTGGAAAATTCTGATTATTTTCTTGCCACAATCGGAAATGACTATTATAAACTTGATTCGTATCAGTCATTTCCTTCCCACCTTTTACCACCAAATTAAGTCTCAAATTGAATCGAAACTATTAATACTTTATGTAACAACTATTAATTTTGAGCTTGAACCCAAATTCTTAACCCCGTTAACTCTTCTGCTTGGTAGGTTAGTCTGGTGTAACGCAGATAATGTTTTGGTGTAACAATTACTAACTTTCCAAGGCGAATCTCTTTAGGCTCCCCTTCTTCAGTCCAGTGAATCCCATCAGGACTAAGCTCGGCTTGCACATAGGCCAGATGTTCCCCGTAATTCCACACTGCAAAAGAGCAACGGGGCAAAGCCGAAATATCTCTAGTAATCGTACTAGCCATGGTTTTTCCCGCTGTAACATCTTCAAGACTTTCATAAAAACCTCGTCCGTTTATTTCCACTTGAACTCGACCGCTCGCGGACGTCGCAATAGGCACTTGGTGACTGCCGTAGATTTGTACTTTATCTCGATTTGGGCTAAGATTTCTTACATCTGCATTAACATTTCCTTGAAAACCTAAAGGAAGTTTCAGCGGAATCGGTGCTGCAAGCTGAATAGGTTTAATGATCTCTCCGATTGATTGTATAGAATTGATATGGCAAACCTTAGGCTTAGGTTTTTTAACTCGCCTTTTCGTAAGCTGCGGAGAAAGCTTATAGGCTATAATTTGATAAATATTGAGAACTCCCGGTCCCAAAATCCCAGTTTCTAAGCGGAGGGATTGAATATCCGGACCAACTCCGAGAACTTGCTTTATTTGTTCTTTAGCCACGCCCGAATCAAAACAATACTCCCACGGTTGGCATACAGCTCCTTTTAAAGACTTAGGGAAAATGCGGAGATATGCCTTTCTATCAGGGCTATCTGCTTTTAGGATAATTACTATCATCCATTCTTTACTCTTACTGACATCAAGAGATGCTTCAACACTCTGAATGATTCCTGAACGGATGGCGGTTACATTACTGATCTCCAAGCAGGGAGGGACCCCCGGCAGTTCGCTCTTAAATATCCAACTAGACTCTTGATTGCCGGCAATTTGCAGCCAACCCTCGGGGAAAGCAGCTTGGGCTCCGCTTTTTACCAAAAAATTGCCGTTAGATACTTTATTAAAACTCGCCATAAATTTTCTCATGGTTAACCCCCCCCTGAATGGACTATTAAAATGTTTTCACCATTATAATTATCGGTTAAACGCTATAAATATCACTTTACACTGGGATTTCAACCCTAAGCTTAAATCTAACAGAGAAGAATCGAGGGATCAGCCTTTCCGCTAATCCCTCGATTCTTCTCTGTTAAATGGTTTGCCTAATTGACTCTGGGTCTGGGCCAGAACCTGTTTCAGGACTGCTAAATCCGAACTATTCAAATAGGGATCTGTGCCCTCCTGAATCTTGCGAATGGTTGCTTGAACATCAATAACGCGAAAACAAAGGCGCCCATTTTCGTAGTATCTGTGGGAATAAGTGGGAGTGTAAGATACTCTCTTCAAGACAGTTTTTTCCTTTAAACGATCTTTTTCAAAGGTTAAATTTAAAATCACTCCGCTATTTCGTTCAACCCCGCGCTGGTCACCAATAAAATTACCCAAAGAATAAATTATAAACTTATCTTGATTGTTTATCTTCTTAACTTCCATCGGCTGAATTACATGAGGATGGCTGCCAAGAATAACATCTGCCCCGGCCTCAAGCAAGGTTTCGGCCAATTGTCGCTGCTCTTCAGTCGGTTGAGTTGTATATTCAATACCCCAATGCAAAACGAGCACGAGAACATCTACTTTGGGCTTTAATTTATGAATATCCTTGATTATAGTGTCTTCGTTAATAAAATTAAAAAAGTAGGGATGCTCTTTGGGTACTGGGATTCCATTTGTCCCGTAACAATAGGCTAAATATCCCACTCGCACCCCATTCAGTTCTTTAATTAAATAATTGTCCCTTTCCTCCTGACTTTCATACGTTCCCACAATATCCAGCCCGGCATTTCTTAAGACATTCATGGTGCGAATGGCTCCGGGGTAACCTCTATCTAATATATGATTATTAGCCGTAACAATAAGATCATACCCTGCATCTTTAAGTGTTGATGCAACTTCATCCGGACTATTAAACTTAGGGTATCCTGTATACCCGGATTGGGCCCCTGCCATCGCCGCTTCAAAGTTTGCTGAGGTATAATCGCCATAGTCTATTAAGGATTTAACGTCACGAAAAAACGATCCGAAATCGTAAGATCCATCTGCTTGTTGCCCAGACCAGATTTGAGTATTGTGCATGAGAATATCTCCAGTGGCCACTAGTGTTATTCTTTTAGTTTCAGGAACAATTGGCTTCTCTGCATTCAATGGCTCTTCAACCTGATCAAGAGTTTGGTTAGCCGATTGATTGGGTATAGGTGCTATCGTTGATTGAACACCACATCCCAATAATACTAAGCATAATAAACTTAATAATATTAGTCTGAAATGGTTCAGAATTAATCACTCCTTTGTAATAGTTTTCGATAAAAATGGAGTGTCTCCTTCTTAATTTATGTAATGAACCACACATAGGTTTATTTTCGATTCAAACTTCCACCTAAGTATCCATTAAATCCTCATTTCAGCCTCCTAAAATCTGGGCATTGATTGATCCTTCATTTCATGCTAAATTTGTATTGTACAAGTTATACAAAGAAATTAAAGACATTAGCGCAAAAACTTAAACCTCCCGACGGGGAGGTTTCTTTCTTTATAACAATAATCAAGATACATTTTTAAAAGCTAATGGGCAATAATTTTACATTTCCCCAGAGTGCCAAACGATCATTCTTAATAACTAAGACTCCTGTAACTCCTTGGATTTGAGAAGCAAACTCAATAGCATGTTCTAAATCATTAGGAGTCTGAACAAGATTCCCGGTAGCCGTTGCTACTGCATCCGCTAAAGGTACGGAGGGAGAAAGCACAACGACAGCATCCGCTTTTCCAAAACTCAAGGAATGACCTACTTTACCCGAAGAAGTACAGATTCCCAGCGGAGTTTGGTTCGGCCTGACTTCAATAGCAATACGACTCGATAACGGAGAACTCCCAGCAAAAATTCCAACTTTACGAATGCGACTCGAACGCATGAAGATATCTCCGCCGTTTTCCACAATTACATCACGGGAACGCTTAGCAATAGATTTGCCGACCCACTCTGCCACTGCTCCTGCCACTGCCGCCATTGGCCCTACCCCGGCTAATCGCCCGGCTTCCGACATCCTGCGAACGATTTCTGGAGCTTCAGGCAAAACAGGATAGGGCTTCAAGGCACTTACAAAATCAGGATTTTTTGTGACATAATCTTCAAGTGGTTTACGGCAAACTCGAATGGTTTCTGCTACCCACTCAACCAGTTCCGGGGAAAACCGTTCTTTTCGAACTCCAATATCTAAGTCTGTCTCTTCTACCGCAACCTGGAAATGGACTAAATCTTCCTGGCGGTGATGTTGTCTATAACTACGTTCCGTATAATCCAATTAAAGCCGAACCTCCATGGCCCACATGGGGCACACTTTCACGCAAAGTTGGCAAAAAACACATTGATCTCCATCAAAGCGGACTTCCATAGACGGACGTTCCATATATAATGCACCAGTGGGACAAACTCCCGTGCAAGCGCCGCACATAACACATTTATCCTCATTCCGGACAATTTCCTGATTAAGGGCCTGAACGGAAACCCCCAGATCTCGTAAATAGTTGAGCCCATTTTCACTTTGATCTCCCGTAACCTCTAAGATCATTGTACCTTCTTTTTGAGGATTGACGTCCGCTTTAACTATATTAACCACTAAATCATAATCCTTAACCAAACGATAAACAATAGGCTTAACAGATATGTCTGTCCCAAAACGCAACACGATTTTCTTCGGCGACATAATCAATCCTCCTTTATACTATGAGCTATAAAACCATCTGCTGGTGAGGGCAAAGCCTTGACCGGCTCTGTTAACTGGAATTCTCCTTTTTGAATCCAGCCTTTTAATTCAGCGGCAATTTCACGTGCCCTTGGCATACTTGATAAAGGAGCAGTGGGTACTTCTTTGCCATTGACTGTGATCTTCCCGCTTTTGAGATCTTTATAACTAACGTATCCTAAGTTACCCGGTGTAAACGAAGGGTAAGCTTCCCCATAATCCACAATAGGAGCAAACAGTTCTTCATCCTTCTTAGCCGCATAGAAAGCAATCTCTTCATTTAAAATTGGAATAGGGATACCAATCCCAACACTCAGTGTCGCTCCATAACCAAGATAACTGGTACCGACCAGCCATCTCGGACTCATTTGTTTTAAGTTCCCTATAACTGCTAAGGTACCTCCTGCACTGCCCAACTCTTTACCATCGACATCAATCATTGAAGGAAAATGCTGCGTACCATTCCAAGCAACATAACCGATTCCACCACCAAGGAAAATTTTAGTACCTACTCCAATAGTTTTAAAATATGGATCTTTTAATAAGGGACTCAATTCTCCAGCCGTAGAATAATTGGCATTGCCTAAATGAGGTTTAATCATTCCCATATACGTATAAATCGTACGATCTGTTAAATTCACCGCGCAGTTATAATTCTGATAGGCATTACGTGGATTAAAAAGTGTGGCTTCATTGATGTCATCCAGTGTTATGGAAGTTTCAAGATTCCGACGTGGGTAACAGTCCGTCCCATAGGCCAGTGCCTTTAGTTTCACTGGTTTACGGGCTACAAGGTCAGAAATAACATGTCCGCCCCCGTATCTAAATTCTCCTGGATAATTAGTGTTCAACGGATCATCTTCATGCATTTCCGTAGCACCAATATAAGCATCCACTGCAGCTATACCTGTATAAGCAGGCACACCGTTTAACCAAACTTTTTGCATTTTCATGCGAGGTGTTGTATGCCCAAAACTTAAAAAAGCCCCGGATGAACACATAGGTGCGAAGGTACCTGTAGTTACCACATCTACTTCTTGTGCTGCTTTAGAGAGGCCTTTTTCCCCGACTAGAGCGATAAGCTCCTCGGCAGTCACTACAACAGCTTTGCCAGCTTTGATTTTCGCATTAATCTCTGCGTAAGTTTTTTCTACACTCATGACAATCCCCACCTTCAGAATTCTTCGCTAAATGAATTTATCAAAAGAAAAGGCCTCTTCTTTGGTAGAAGAGGCCTAAATCTCAATAATTCGACACTCCTCTTATCTACCAGGAAAATCTTCTCCTGCAAGAATTAGCACCATGCTCTGACTTCGTCATTAGATTTACGCGTCAAGCTGGTTGCCGGGCTTCATAGGGCTAGTCCCTCCACCACTCCGGATAAGAGCCTATTCATTAAATTCATTATGCTGAGTCTAACACCAAGCTTATGTCCTGTCAATTGTTATTTTATTGATTTATTAATTAATTCCTAAGATATTCATTATAAAATATTTCCATTCAAAGTCCTAATATAATCGACATTTTCCTACATATAATAATTGTAAGTTAATTTTCATTTTCTTCATGTAGTTAGTCCTCTTCTCTTGATCTCCTTAAAATTTCAAGGAGATCTCTTTTTTGTTATTGAAAGCAGAACCGAACGAAACAAGCTGATCCAGGGGTGGCAAATCCCCAGCCATTACATATTATAATAGAGAATATTCCAGGGGGTGGCTCACAGTGATTTGTCCAAACCAACCAGCTCCAGATTTTGAAACTGAAGCCTGCCATAGAGGAGAGAAAGTAACCATCAAGCTAAGTGATTATAAGAACCAATGGGTACTCTTATTTTTCTATGCCAGCGACTTCACATTTGTCTGACCGACTGAATTGGCAGCCGTGGCTGCCCAGCAGGAGACGTTTCAAAACCTTGGCGTTCAAATTTTAGCCATCAGTACGGACAGCATCTATTCACACAAAATTTTCGCAGAGACTTCTCCCTCTGCACGAAAAATCCAGTATCCATTATTATCTGATCGCTCTCATATAATAACTCATCAATATGGAGTCCTCCGTGAAGAACTAGGAATTGCCTTTCGTGCAACCTTTATTATTGGTCCAGATCACAAGGTGAAATATGCCAGCCTTTATCCTCCGGAAGTTGGGCGCGACATTTCTGAAATAGTTAGGGTTATTCAAGGACTTATTTATGAAGAAGCAACCGGCTTAGGGGTGCCTGCTTATTGGAAGCCCGGAATAGCAGGCATATTAAAAGATTTTAAATTCACTGGGAAATTCTGATCCTAACATATTTATTCGCTCATAGGGAAATCTATACCTACAACCTTTGAGGAGGCAATACAATGGATAAAGAACAAAAAAACAAACGAAGATTTCCTCATCGCGAAGAAATTCCGTGTGATCACCAACCGGATCAAGATGGGCGAACAGATTATGGTAAAGATCAGGAAACAACTCATAAGGGTTGAATTTCTTCAAATTAAAAGCTAAAACTACCTAATATTAAGGAGGAAACCATGTCAAATAAAACAACTGATAAAGCAAAAACGGGTAAGCCGGATCGAGGCAAAAACTCACCCTTTAAGAAAAAGACTCCGCAAAGCCAGGCCTAAGCCTGGCTTTTACAATGATAGTATTTATATTTTATACCCCAGAACATTTTGATATAATGCTATAGAAAGACTATAAAATAAATTATTTAAAGGTGGTACCCATGAAAAAAATTGAGGCAATAATTAGACCGGAAAAACTAAATGAAGTAAAGCTTGCTTTATCTGATCTAGGAGTGGATGGAATGACTGTCTCCAATGCCTCCGGTTTTGGAAAACAAAAGGGGTATACGCAAATTTATCGTGGCCAAGAAATCGTCAGCAAGCTTTTACCTAAAATCAAACTTGAAGTCGTGATTCCCTCTGGAAAGATCGATGAAGTTATTGACGCTATTATTAAAACTTCAAAAACTGGGGAATTCGGAGACGGCAAAATTTTTATCTTTGATGTAGTGGATACAATTCGCATTCGCACAGGTGAACATGGCGATGCTGCACTTTAAATATAGACATTTTCGCTGAGTTCAAAGTCCGGATAAGCTTTTTCCCTATGTTGTGTCAAATCTAATCCATTAACTTGCTCTTCATCGCTTGCCCTTAGAGGAGTAATTTGCTCAATAACTTTTAGAATAAGAAAAGTCATAATACCAACAAATAAATAAGTTGCTGCTACAGCAAGCAGTTGAATCAAAACAGGTTCAAATCCCCCTCCATTGATCCAGCCGTTTTTCCCTTGAGGATTAAGACTCAAGTCAGCAAAAATCCCTGTTGCAATAGTACCCCAAGTTCCTCCTATTCCATGTATACCAAAAACATCTAACGCATCGTCATATCCTAATTTGGCTTTGAGGACACTGACGGCTAAATAACAAACTCCTCCAGCAACAAAACCAATTAATAAGGCACTAATAGTTGAGACATATCCTGCTGCCGGCGTAATAGCCACCAAAGCAGAAATAATTCCACTGACTGCCCCAAAAACCGTAATTTGCCGACGATGGAACCACTCAAGCAACGCCCATCCAATCATGCCTGTCGCTCCGGCTATTTGGGTTGTAGTGAGCGCGAGAACTGCCACCGTATTAGCGCCCATTGCTCCTCCCGAATTAAATCCAAACCAACCAAACCACAACAACCCGCCTCCAAAAAGAACGTTAGGCATATGATGAGGGATATTCCATTCATATCCTACTTGTAGGCGTTTTCCTACCACATAAGCTGCAACTAATCCTGACACCCCAGAAGCTACCTCAACCACAGTACCTCCTGCAAAATCCAAAACACCTAAATTACGCATCCATCCTCCAACTCCCCAAACCCAGTGGGCCAGCGGAATATAGACAAAAACGCTCCAAAATATCACGAATAATACAAAGGCTTTGAAACGAAGTCTTTCAGCAGTTGCTCCGCTGATTACGGCCGGAGTAATGATAGCAAACATCAGTTGAAACATAAAGAACAATAAATGTGGGATCGTCGGCGCATAGTCAGGATTAGGAGAAAGACTCACTCCTTTTAAACCCAGCCAATCAAAGCCCCCTATTAAATGTCCGTGATCAGGGCCGAAGGCTAAGGAGTATCCAAATAATACCCAAATTACGGTTACTACCGCGATGGCAACAAAGCTTTGCATCATTATGGAAAGCACATTACGTTTTCTAACCATTCCTCCATAGAATAAAGCCAAACCTGGTGTCATTAAAAATACAATAAGAGTACAAATTACCACAAAAGAAATATCCCCAGGATTTAAAGCAGACATTTATGATCCTCCCTAATCATTTAATAATTATTGACGAAAGCACTTCCCAGTGTCGTATCTATTTAGGTCAATTTTATTGAGTAAGTAAGTATAAATGGTACAGAAAAAAGAGGCTACAAAAAAGCGTTCACAAAACGCCTTTTTTGAGCCTCTTTGCTCTCATAATCTTTTGTTGCAAGTTTATTATAGCTTCCAGAAATAATTGTGTCTATACCATTTTATCTAAATCAAATAAATTTTATAACAAGTTACTATAAAACTCAGAGTTTATAAATGAAACTGAAGCTATTTTCCATCAAAGTACTTAGAGACGATTTCATAAATCATCTTCAATATTGATATTTCCTCGTTATCTGAGATTATTTC
Source organism: Desulfosporosinus orientis DSM 765 (assembly GCF_000235605.1). Lineage (GTDB taxonomy): Bacteria > Bacillota > Desulfitobacteriia > Desulfitobacteriales > Desulfitobacteriaceae > Desulfosporosinus > Desulfosporosinus orientis. The sequence goes on along the minus strand of NC_016584.1, from coordinate 287,863 downwards.
CTGAGCCATTTCATGATAGATTCTAACCACGTTCTCACCATAACCGTCCCCAGGTACCGCCCAGCGTCCATTCAAATCCTCCCAGTTCGGACAGCTTCCTCTCTCGATCAAATCAAACCGCGGATCTACTTTTGGAACGCCCATAGGTAACGGATCTTTTACAGCATAGGCATAAAGATGCTCTAAGTGAGCCAACACCCCTTCACTCTCTGAAGAAAAAGTTGCACCTTGAGCACCCTCACCAACGGCTCCAATCCCAGCATAATTATTTTGCTCAGCTTTTACAACTCCCGTAAATTTGAGATATCCAGTTTCTCTTATCATTTGAGCCACTGCATAACCCCATTTAATTCCTAGTCTTTCCCCATGGATCTTGTAGTAGGAAATGATATCCGGGGCATCGGGGTTGTAGTTAAGCAAAAACTGCCTACACTGCTCAACTATGATGGTCTCTTCACCCATAATCGGAGTTTTTGAAATATTACCAGATGACTTGTACTCATAAACAATAACATTATCTGTTGTTCGCTGAACAACTCCCTCAGAGGCTAGACCTCCATCCACTGCATTTTTAACTTCAAAAATAGCCTTCTCTTGAAAACTTAATGCAATTGTCTGTTTCCCATCTAAAATAACACGGTACATCACACTAGGAGTTGGCTGAAGCGGCTCCTGATATTGTATCCCAAAATAATCACAAATCCCTTTAGCATGTACTACCGCAAGAGTCTGACGGAAATCAGTCTCCTTTAACTTTCCAGCATCAATTATATTATCAATAAACCCATTTTCTGTAAGGATAGCAGGCATAGTCGTATCTCGGAGTACCAGGATATTTTGAACCTTCACTCCGCGATTTGCCCAATTGCCCCCTTCCACAAGATGAGGTAAAACTTGGTATGCAGCACTTTCTGCCTTTCCTCCGGTGCCGATAATAAGCACCTCTGCTCCTGTTCCTCCACCTGCATTTATATGGACAGATACAAATAGATCTACATTTTCAGATTCTGCAATATTAACCCTAGCCCCTAGCTCTCCTCTGGGATAATTCTCAAAGTTCCCCGGAGCGTAATCCCCGTTTCGTGTTAAAACTGTACTTATACCGTTAAACTCTAGCAATGGCTGAAGTCTGAGGCAAATATCCAACGTCAGATCTTTCTCTTTTAGACCAAAGCCAACAGCTCCAGGATCATACCCCCCATGACCCGGATCAATACATACTTTCACACCAAAACCTCCTCTTTTCATCTTATTCTTAGAGGAGGTACAAGGTTACGGAATATTTGAAAACCTTGGGCAACTTAGAGATGTCAATCCATAAATAATAAAAAAGCACTTATTATAGTGCTCCTTTCAAAAAACCACTTTAAACGATATAAGAACCTACAGTTTTAGGAAATAGAACATAGAAAGTAGTTCCGTTCGGGCCACTTTCAACCTCAATTTGTGCGTTATGCCGATCAGCAATACTATAACATAACGGCAGACCCAAGCCGGTTCCATTTTCCTTCGTAGTAAAAAATGGAGTCCCTAGTTTGGTTAAATGTTCGGTATCAATACCTTTCCCTTCATCTTGAACACTTAAAATGATATTAGAGCCTTCCATAAACGTCCTAATAATCAGGCACCCATCTTGTGACATTGCTTCAAGGCCGTTTCGAGCTAAGTTTAATACTAACTGAGTGATTTCGTTTACGTCAATGTCAATGTCAGGTATTTCACCTGGCTCAAAAATACATTTCTTACCTTGACTGTAGGCATCGGCTTGCAATAAAGTATATAAGTTTTCTAATAAATTGTTTAGAGACTGTCGTTGTATTTCTTTTGGCTTATTCTTAGCAAGAGACAGAAAATCTGTGATGATAGCATTCGTTCTATCTAGTTCATCGATCATTAAGTCAAAATAGTTTTTGTATGTATGCAAGTCCTCTTTGTCTTGCAGCATTTGAAGAAACCCTTTTATTGTTGTCATCGGGTTTCGAACTTCATGCCCGAGACCGGCAGCCAATTGACCTATTAAATTTAAACGTTCTAACTTTGTCACTTCACACTCCAGCGTAGATAGTTTGCGTTCAATTTCCATCCGTTTCTCGATCTCTTTTTTAAGTTCTTGACTTTTTTTATCAACCATCTCTTGGAGCTTAGTTTTATACTCCCTTAACTCTATTAACTCTCTTTTCATATTAACAAAGTATTCCCAGTCCGCTTCACAATAAAATTTTGCAACACTCATATAACTCCACCTGTCATAATCAATACTCTTTTGACACGACAATTGATTTTTCTTTAATTATTTTACTCATAATCTAATATTGATACCATTAGCTTCTACACAAAATAATAATATCCTTTAATTTATATTCATCACTATAGTCTAATTATTACTAAAAGCACCCTTTATATTTTTCAATTAGCCTCTAAAACCTAATTTCAAAAAGTCTTTATACATTAAAACAAAAACCTCCATGTTTCTTGCGGGGGGAGGGGGGTACAACTCTCCATCCTCTCATGATGTAAGAGAATAGCCTCTTCTATTTTTATGTAAAGGTCATCCCCTTTAACACAATTGATATCCTAAAAGTGTGCTTTTTCATAATTGCGAACTCTGCAGGAATTAACTTTCCCCGTTTATTAAGTATATCATTAGATATAAAAACTTTACCCAAGTCTATAAAATGGTATTGTTCGATTATTTCTTTACCTTCCTATGTGGCCTTTTTTATTCATTAATTTAATAAGCTTGAAACTGAGTAATATTAAACCCAAATCTGCATAAAATCAAAAAACCCGCAATCTTACGAGTTAAGGTCCCATAGGCATTTAAAAACGTGTCTGGATGTTGACTACCCGGGAACTTTTTTCTATCGTAAGAAGCCTTAAAAGTACGTTGACTGACCTTGAGACAGGATATATGATGATATTGTAGGCTTTTCAAACTGTGTCGTTTCACATATGATCAGGACACTTGGAAAAAATAGGACACGTTACCTCGAATATCATAGAAGTATTTTGGAAAAAATCAAGACTATATTACTCGAATTTAGCAGTATCAAATTTATTTATTTAAAATCCGAAAAATTATATCAGCATTGCTTAAAAATACATAATATTCCATATAGGACCATAAGATGCATAGGAGGAAAATATGACTAATAAAGAAGTTGTTCTTACAATTGAAGGTCTAAAAAAGCTTGAGGAAGAGCTGGAATTACTGAAAACTGTGAGGCGTCGGGAAGTTGCTGCACGCATTAAACAAGCCCTTGACTTTGGTGATATAAGCGAAAATTCCGAGTATGATGATGCCAAAAATGAACAGGCTTTTATCGAGGGCAGAATTATAACGCTTGAGAAAATGCTCAGAAATGCCAGAGTCATTGATGAAGTTGAAGGCACAGAAACCGTAGCTTTAGGCGCTAAAGTACGTCTGAAAGATGTGGATTATGACGACGAGGAAGATTATTTCATCGTTGGTTCAGCTGAGGCAGATCCAAGTACTAATAAGATTTCAAATGAGTCTCCCGTTGGAAAGGCCGTCCTGGGCCATCCCAAAGGAACTATCGTAGAAGTGAATGTTCCAGCGGGTACTGTACGTTATCAAATTCTCGATATCCAAAAATGACAATAAACTGTTAGACTCAAATTTTCAAACGCAAAATGATAGCTCATCCGCGCCAAAAAGGGGCCGTGTTGAAACTTTAGTTTCTCACGGCCCTTAATAATATCAATCGAGAATAACTTTGCATAGACAAAAACAATTGTCTGTCTGTTGAACTAAATTTCGAACTAGTATTAAATTGGACTGACTCAGTAATGCTAAACCGTGTGCCTATGGCCAAATTAATGGAGAGGCACATAGACTTTCAAGTTACCGAGGATTGTACAGAGCTGCCTCATCGCAGTGATTATGGCGATTTCATAGTTAATCCTCTGTGTCTGCAGCCTGCTGATGATGGATTAATTCGAAACCCTACACTAGGGAAATCCCTACAATATAAGGTCACATACAATTCTTTAATTACTGCGGAAGTATTTGCAAAACATGAACAGCCAGCACCATTAAATGATGTTAAAATTAATATCGATGGACGGGGTATTGATGCGGAGTACATAACTGATAATAAGGGATCAGCCTACCTCCAGAAAATACAAAACCCCGCAATCGCTTGCGGGGTCTACGTTTCCTGTGGAGCCGATGGTCGGAATCGAACCGACGACCTGCTCATTACGAGTGAGCTGCTCTACCTCTGAGCCACATCGGCATGAAAATCGTTACACGAAAAATAGGGTGTTTATTTAACTTTAATAGTATAACACAAGTCTATTAGTTTGTTAAGAAAAAGATAGTAAAATTCAAGTTTTTTGTGTCGGGTAAAAAACTCTAACTACCTAATTTTATGTATGGTATACAGTGCTATTAAATTAATTCTAACTGATTACATATGTAACGAGTTCCATGACCAAGGTGTGGATAGCAGACTCTGAAGTCCTACTTTTTTGTTATTTTTGCTTTTTTGAGTTTAATCTCTTTCTTTGGGAAATAATACCCATTTAGGGAGGATTAAACATGCTTAGCAGACGAGACTTTTTTAAATTAGTTATTAAAGGTGCTGTGCTGGGGAATTTCTGTCAACTTATTTCTCCTCCTCTAGCTGAAGCCGTTACTGCAGGAGAGGTTAATAAACTCCCTGTCGTTATGATTGAAACTGGATCCTGCACAGGAGACAGTATTTCCTTAGATAATATATGGACACCCACCTTTTCAGATATTCTCACAAACATTACAGATTGGCGCTGTGATTGGGTGATGAATCAGGTCCAAGGAGATGCTGCGTATGGAATTCTTCAGGAGACCTATGAGAAAATGCCCAACGAATACGTTCTTATTGTTCAAGGTTCTATGATCCAGCGTGATAACGGTCATTATAACCACGTCGCATATGAAAACGGCAAGTTAATCACCGGTATTGATCTTGTACGACGCATAGGCCTCAAAGCCAAATATGTTTTGGCTATAGGAAGTTGCGCGACCTTTGGCGGCCCAGTTTCCGGTTACCCTAATCCGACTCAGGCAACTGGCGTTCAAAACATACTGCCGGAACGAAGAGTCATCAACGTTTCCGGTTGTCCTGCTCATCCCGATTGGATCATGGGCACATTACTCCATCTGGCCTTATATGGTGAACCTGAACTAGAGAAATTCGGTCGTCCAAAAATGTTTTATGGTGAAACTGTCCATAATCGCTGTCCTCGCAGAAAAGACTATGATCAAGGAGTTTTCGCCACAGAAATAGGTCAGAAAGGATGTCTATTTCGTGTAGGCTGTAAAGGGCCGGTTACATACTCGGATTGCCCGATTCGACGTTGGAATGATCGTTTTAATTGGCCTATTGGCTGTAACACACCTTGTATTGGCTGTACCGAACCTGGGTATCCTGATCTAATGTCACCATTCTCCGCTCATTTACCCGACATTCCTTTCCCTGGAGGAACTAAAGCAAACACAGACGCTATTGGGCTTGGAGTCCTGGGATTAACCTCGGTTGCTATTACTGGTCATTTGGCCACATCCCTTTACAAAGGACGCATCCAAAAAAATTTACTGAAGACCACCGTTAAGACCAAGCGACGGCCTGCCTTGAAAAAAGTCAAAACTATTCACAAATATCGACTAAAAAAACCTTAAACAAATTAGGGGTGACCATTCTGGAAAAGAAAATAATTTTCCCAATGACCCGAATTCACAATCCAATGGTAGTGGAAGCATGGCTGGAAGATGGCGAAATTAAAGATGCCTATATCTCGGATCCTCTTTATCGAGGATTTGAACAAATTCTCATTGGCCGTTCTGCACTGGATATGCCTTACTATACCCAGCGCATCTGCGGCATTTGTTCCTCAGCCCACGCTATTACTGCTGCTCTAGCTGTGGAACAATCCTTAGGGATGCAAGTTCCGCCCAATGGGGTTTTGCTGCGTAATCTTATTTTCGCCAGCGATATTATCCAAAACCATCTTCGTCACATCTACCTCTATATCATGCCGGATTATTTCCGTGGCCCGGATCTTGCTCCCTTTATTCCTCATTCTGAATATGATTTACGCTTTTCTTCAAAGGAAAATACTTTACTCACAGAGCATTATTTTAAATCTTTCGAAATATCCCGATTAGCCCATTCAGCTTTTGCAGTTTTTGGGGGCAAAGCCCCTCATGGTCATGGAATCGTGCCCGGTGGAGCAAGTATGGAAGTTAATGCAGACAATATAAACCGTTATCGAGGCTATATGATGGAGATCCTTAGCTTTATTGAGGATATACTTATTCCAGATATGACTCTGATAAAGGAGCGTTATCCTGAATATATCCAGCTTGGCAAAGGAATTGGCAACTATATGTCGGTTGGTGGTTTCCCCAGTCCCGAGGGAAGTACCCTTTTTACGCAAGGGGTTCTTCTGCAAGGAAAGAGGGAGAACTATGACGAAAAAAATGTTACCGAAGATGTTACATTTGCTTGGTATAAGCCACATGGTCCTCTGCATCCTATGGAAGAAGACACGGTTCCCGACCGCAGTCAAGCTAAAGGATACACCTGGGTGAAATCCCCTCGTTATCGCGGACAGCCTGTAGAAGTGGGCCCTTTAGCCCGAGCAATTATAAATAAAGAAGAAATTATCGGCACCGGTACTATTGGCAGGATATGGGCGCGTATGATTGAGCTTAATAAACTGACAAAAACCACTTTGGAATGGCTTAACCGTCTCGAACCACGGGCAGAAACACTCAATCTAAAAATGGAGCAAAGTTCCGGTGTCGGAATTGGCCTTCATGAGGCCATGCGAGGGTCCTTAGGGCATTGGGTGTCTGTGGAAAATGGGAGAGTTAAACACTATCAAATAGTGACACCTTCTGCCTTAAACTTTGGAGCGCGTGATGAAACAGGAACACGAAGTGTTGGCGAATCATCGTTGCTGGGATTGAAAATACAATCTAAAGATCTTTACGAAGCAGGTCGTGTTATTCGTTCCTTCGACCCCTGTTTTTCTTGTAGTGTTCATATTTTTGACGGAACTAAAGTCCGAACATTAAGAATTCCCGTCTGACCAATAAGATAAGTTTTTCTAAAAATTAATGTACGTTAAAAGGGCAAATTAACAACATGAAACATAATATTAAATTAAGAAAGCAGCTTAAGAGACAACTTGAAGTGACTAATATCAAGGGGACGTTTGTACAGTCTCAGCCTATCTGGGTTAGAATCTTTCATTGGGGGTTCACCCTGTGTTTAACCGGTACAATTTTGACCGGCCTCCAGTTACACAAGCCGGCCAGCTTCTTGGCCCTGAAATTCAGTAAAGTTTTTACATTTCATATAGCTTTTGTATGGTTGGCAATGGGATTTGTCGGAATACGCCTTTCAGATGCCATTATTCGAAAGGACGATTCATTAGTACCGAAAGTTCAAGATCTTAAACAATTCCCGAAACTTATTGCCTATTATCTCTTTTTGCGCCCATCTCCTCCGCCAAGCCGAAAATATAACAGCGGACAAGTCTTTGTTTATTTTTCCTGGATTCTCCTTTTCCTCGCAACAAGCTTCCTTGGCTTAGTTTCTTACTGGCAAGGAGAGCATCTGGTTTGGGTCTGGAGATTGGTGGGAGGATTCCAAGTTATTCGCTGGACAAAGTTTACGATTTCCATCTATTTTCTGGCAACAATCCCTCTTCATATATATCTAAGTTTAACCGAAAATATAAGCCGTCTTCAGGCTATGTTCACTGGTTACGAACGAAAATAACTCTCTAATTACCCTAGTAAAAAATTTCCTTGAATAATATGATACTTTTTGCCTCAAGTTTGGGTATAATGGGGGGTAGAGTTTTATAGATGAAAGGACGATTCACCTTGTCATTACATATTCATTTTGTAGGTATTAAAGGTACAGGAATGAGTGCACTGGCTCAAATAAGCACTCAGATTGATGGAGCAACCATAACCGGCTCCGATGTAGAAGAAAGTTTCTATACCGACAGTGTCTTGAAACGCGCCAATATCCCCGTTTTAAGTTTTTCTCCCCTTAACGTAGAGAATACAGACCTAGTGGTTGCCTCTGCCGCTTATACTAATAAACATCCTGAAATAGCCCGAGCTCTTGAACTAAATATCCCTGTCTTAAGTTATCCTCAATACCTGGGACGTTTGCTTGCCAGAAAACGGGGGATTTGCGTAACCGGAACTCATGGCAAAACTACAACCACCGCTATGATGGGCCTTGTCTTACTCCAAACCGGATTAGATCCCACCATTGTTGTTGGCAGTGATGTCCCAAGTATTGGCGGAAATGCACATGCCGGAAAAGGCGAATACTTTTTAGCGGAATCCTGTGAGTATCGCCGACATTTTCTTAATTACACTCCAGAACATCTGATCATCACAAATATTGAATTTGATCACCCAGATTATTTTAAAGACCTTAATGATGTTATCTCAGCATTTGCAGAATTAGCTCAAAAAGTACCTGCGAACGGTCATATTTACGTTTGGGATGAAGATCCAAACAGACAGTCCCTAAAATCGGCTGCAACCATTACAACGTTTGGACTTTCAGAAAGCGCCGATATACGAGCAACTGACATCCTTTTTAAAGACGAAAGAAGTTCCATGAAGATTATGATCAAAGGTCAGTATGTCGGCAATTTAGATCTTCATGTTGCAGGAAGGCATAATATTCTCAATGCTCTGGCTACCATTGCTTTATGCTATCAAATAGGCATACCTGTAACAGATATCTTAACCAGCTTAAGTCAGTTCAGTGGTACAAAAAGGCGGTTTGAGCACATTGGCAGCAATACTAATGGGGCCTTAATCGTTGATGACTATGCCCATCATCCAACAGAGATTCGTACGACATTGGAAGGAGCCCGCCTTTCATTCCCTGACCGTCGTATCCGTGCAATTTTTCAACCTCACACCTTTAGCAGAACAGAAAAACTCTTGCATGAATTCTCTCAAGCTTTTCAAGGGGCTGATGAAGTTGTCATTGCGGATATTTTTGCTTCAGCCCGAGAGCTTGATCATTACACAGTTTCTGCACCAAGTTTAGCTGAGATGATTTTGCAGCAAGGAATCCAAGCTCGTTATATTGGTCCTTTAGACGACATCAAAGTCTATTTAAACCAAACTCTCAGACCCGAAGATCTGGTCTTAACCTTAGGGGCTGGTGATATCTATAAAGTCGGGTTAGAGATTGTCAGCTAACATAATGAATAAACAAAGGGCATTTCGCCACTTCTGTCAGAAGTGGTGAAATGCCCTTTTAGTTAAGAACTTTTGGGGCTAATCTTTCGTATACCGGCAATGATATCTTCCCAGCTATGACAGCGAGTAATGCCCGGAGGAAGCTCCTCTTGGTTATAAGTCGTATCAATAAGAAATACCGGCACACCATATTCGGCAATTAACTTAGCATTTTCCAGATAATCTTCAATAAAAACCTCAATTCCCCATTGTTTTACAGCATCCAGCTTGCTGCCAAAACCAGTGAAGAGCACCTGATTATAATAGATTCCTTTTAGTTCAAACCAATGAGCAGTAAGCTCTTCTTGATCAAGGGTCCTTGCTGTAACATAAATAATTTCATGGCCTTCCTGACGCAAAGACTCTATTCCTTCTCTTGCCCCGGAAATAGCTTCAGGCCTCATCAACAGTCGTTCAACATTTGTCTCAAAAAATTCATTCATGTCTTCAGGGCTAACATCAAATGATAAATGCATATTGTAATCGTCGACAAAAGGTATATTCTTACCGTAATGCCGATTTAATTCATCCAACCATAGAGGGTAGCTATCAGATATGACACCATCAATATCGACTCCAATACGCACGTTAATCCAGCCTCTCCATTTTAGGGAGCTCAAGACTTGGCGGTAAATGACGTTTGTGTTCGCTTTGACGATGAAGTGACTCTATGCGTTCTTTGACTACTGCTGGAACTTCTTCCCCAAGCAGATAACGATCTATTTGCTCATAGGTAATCCCCATTTCAGATTCATCGGTCTGTCCGGGCCACAGACCTGCCGTGGGAACACGACCTGCAATTCTCATTGGAAGGCCCAATATCCTTGCCCAAGCACGTACTTCAGTTTTGGTAAGTGAGCTGATGGGTAAGATATCAACTCCGCCGTCCCCATATTTCGTGAAATAGCCGGTATAGCTTTCTGGTGCATTATCTGTTCCAACCACTAAATAGTTTAGAGCATTTGCAGCGGCATAGAGCGTAGACATGCGCAAACGAGCTTTCAAATTTCCCTGGCTCATTTTTTCTGCTACTAATTCATAGCCCATACTTTCCAACCCTTTTTTAACTTGTCCCATTACTTGGGTATGAGCACCGCTCAAATTAACTTCCAAAGTTCTAATTTCAAATCCTTCGGCAATCCATAAAGCATCTTCAGCGTCTTCAGGATTAGAATGACTAGGCATAATTACACCAACACAGTTATCCGGAAATGCTCGCGCACAAAGTCCGGCAACGACTGCCGAGTCAACTCCTCCGGAAATCCCCACAACGACGCCCTTTGCATTTGCCTCAGTTACCTTTTGTCGAATCCAATCAACTGCTTGCTCAATGCGAGCTGCTAATTCTTCATCTGTCCACATGTTTACTCCACCCCTTGTCTATTTTTCTTTAATATCATTGTGAATCGTCAAAAGTAATTGTTGCTTTAACTCAAAAAGATTGGCAGATAAATCGACGATATAGCGATGTGGATTCGTCAATCGTTTCACTTCATCCCATAATGTACCTAGTTCCTTTTGAGCATAACCTTGAATTTCCTGGAGATCTGGCAATTTATACACTCGATTCCCATCTCTGAACACAGGTATCAAGAGTTCTCTAGTTTTAAAATTCCTTAATGTTTTTCTTTTCCAGGTTTGAATAGGATCAAAAATTGTCAGTAATTTGCCCTCATCAAACACTTCATCCTCCAGAGCAATGAGATCTGCCATTGCCTTTCCAGCTCTGTCGTAAAATCGCACAACTTTCTTAATTCCAGGATTGGTAATTTTATTAACGTTTTCCGAAACCTTTAAGCGCGGTTGAAAATCTCCCTGCTCACCCTCTGCTGCTAGCTTGTAAACTCCCCCTAATGTAGGATTGCTCTTGGAAGTGATTAAATTCGTTCCCACACCCCAGGCATTAATCGCCGCCCCTTGGGTACGAATAGCAAAAATTGTTTCCTCATCTAAATCATTTGAAGCAACAATAATAGCCTCTTTAAGTCCTGCTTCATCCAGCATTCGACGAGCTTCTTTAGATAAATAGGTTAAGTCGCCACTGTCTAATCGAATCCCCAAAAAATGATGTCCTTCTGCCTCCAGTTCTAATCCCACTTTGATGGCGTTTGGCACTCCCGATTTAAGCACATTATACGTATCTACAAGCAGCAAACAAAGATCCGGAAACGTGCGAGCATAGGCGCGGAATGCTTCCAATTCTGACGGAAAACATTGAATCCAGCTATGAGCCTGGGTTCCTGAAACCGGAATTCCGTACCTCATACCTGCCTGAACATTGGAAGTGGATTTGCATCCTCCGATAAAAGCTGCCCGTGCTCCTAGGACCCCGGCGTCTGGCCCTTGGGCTCTCCGCAAACCGAACTCCATAACTGCTCCTCCATCGGCCGCCGAAACAACACGCGAAGCTTTTGTAGCAATAAGAGTTTCAAAATTTACTAAGTTAAGTATAGCGGTCTCCAGAAGCTGAGTTTCAAAAATCCGGCCTTTTACTCTCAAAAGGGGCTCGTACGGAAAAACAGGAGTTCCTTCAGGAATTGCGTCAATATCCCCAGTGAAACGAAAGCTTCCTAATTCCTCGATAAATTCCTCATTAAACAAATTTAAGCTTCTTAAATACGCCAGATCCTCTTCTTTAAAGGAAAGGTTTTCGATATACTCAACAACTTGTTCCAACCCGGCTGCCAGAGCATATCCTCCTTTAAAGGGTAGGGAGCGAAAATAAACATCAAATACTGCTTCTTTATTTTGGGACCCGTTCATTAAATGTCCCTGCATCATCGTCAATTGATAGAGATCCGTCAACATAGTTCGATTTTCCATTAATTGAGCCTCATTTCTTAGTATCACACATCCTGTAAGTAAAGGTTTATAGTTATAGGATGCAATATGTTAATAAAATCATACATAAAAAATTATGCCTGAGAATTTCGACCCTTAGACAAGTTTCTCCTGCTTTTCACTAAAATAAAAACCTAAAGGCCCTTGCTTTAGGTTTTTATATACTCTTATGTCGAATTATCAAGAAACCCAATCGTATTTATCCACAAAACTAACTAGGTTATCTACTATCTATCCAAACTTATCCACCTTAAAAAAGATTCTTAAGTTACTTTATCCACAGATTTATCCACATTATACACAGCTATTTTCTCATTTTGTTGAATACTAAAGTAAAAAAGGCCTTTATCGGTAAATAGTACAAAGTTTCTGGTAACCCTATACCCGTATCGTCTCTCCTTTGTTTTACATAGTTCCAAATTAATCATTATTTTTCTAGGAATATCCTCTGAAGACAAGAACTTCTCTTATTTTTCGGCATTAGCCGCAGAGTGGGACTATATACACACCCTATAAGTTTACCAAAGCAGCTTTTCTAAAACCTTTCGGCTCTCTCGAATTCCCTCTGCAACAGTTTCCGGAGAAGGGCCCCCTGTAATCTTACGAGCTCTCACGCAGTGTTCAATCCCTATCGAACTGAACAGATCCTCTTGAAAGATAGGAGAGAGCCCCTGATATTCCTGTAAGCTCATATCTTCAAGTCCAATTCCCTTTTTGCTGCATTGTAATACAATTCGTCCCACCAACTCATGAGCTTCTCGAAAGGGTACCCCTTTCTTCGCCAGATAATCTGCCAAGTCAGTGGCATTGGTAAACCCGCCTTTAGCTCCTGAGGCCATGGTATCTCGATGTACTTGCATGGTCCAAAGCATTGGTTCAACAACTAACAAACACTTTTTAATGGTATCTACTGCATCAAAGACTTGTTCTTTATCTTCTTGCATGTCTTTGTTATAGGCTAAAGGCAATCCTTTCATGACCGTTAAAAGAGCCATCAGATCTCCATAAACACGTCCGGTTTTTCCGCGTACTAATTCTGCCACATCCGGGTTTTTCTTTTGAGGCATAATACTTGACCCAGTGGAATAGCCATCATCCATGGAGATAAACTGAAATTCCCCACTTGACCAAATCACAAGTTCCTCGCATAGTCTGCTTAAATGCATCATCAGGATAGAGGCCGCCGCTAAAAATTCTAAAGCAAAATCCCGATCACTGACTCCATCCAAACTATTCAAAGTAACTCCATCAAGTTCCAGTTCCCTTGCTACTTGCCCTCGATCCAAGGGAAAAGTCGTCCCCGCCATAGCTCCCGACCCTAGTGGTGATATATTTAAGCGTTTTCTCGTATCTTTAAGTCGACCAACATCACGCAGAAACATTTGCACATAAGCCATAAGGTGGTGAGCTAGTGTAATTGGCTGTGCCTTTTGTAAATGGGTATATCCAGGCATCCAGGTTTCCAGATGTTCTTCTGACAGCTGAAGAAGAGTTTGAATTAAGTTCTGTAATAAGGATTTGGTTTGGTCGATCTCTGTTTTTAAAAATAATCTTAAATCCAATGCTACCTGATCATTGCGGCTGCGTCCGGTATGTAGTTTCTTGCCAACGGATCCTATCCGCTCCGTTAAAAGCTTCTCAACATTCATATGAATGTCTTCGGCACCAATTTCAAACTCAACTTTTCCTGCTTCAATATCTCCAAGAATCTCGTCTAATCCTTGTACCAATTGATTGACTTCTGATTCAGAAATAACTCCGACATATCCCAGCATTTTTGCATGGGCAATACTTCCTTGAATATCTTGTTTATAAAGACGCTGATCAAAACGAATTGAAGAATGGAAATCCTCTACCAACCCTTCGGTACTTTTTTCAAATCGTCCGCCCCAAAGCTTCACGTTGCATCTCCCTTTCTTCTGACTATAAGAAAGCGCCGGGTGCCGGCGCTAATCTTTCAACCTTATTTTCGCAACCCTGACTCTTTCTCCATTAATGCTCTTACCTTAAGTGGCAACCCAAAGAGGTTGATAAATCCTCCGGCATCTTTCTGATCATACACGCCGTCTTCTCCAAAGGTTGCAAAGGCTTCATTATAGAGGGAGTAAGGGGATTTTACACCTGCTAAAGTGCAATTTCCTTTGTATAATTTCACTCGAACAGTACCTGTTGCGTTTTTCTGAGTGACATTAACAAAGGCATCTAATGCTTCACGAAGAGGAGAGTACCATACACCATCATACACAAGCTCAGCATACTTTAAAGCAATTTGTTCTTTGTAATGAAGGGTTAATCGATCAAGGGTCAGACGCTCCAATGCCTGATGAGCCATATAGAGAATGGTTCCGCCAGGTGTTTCGTAAACACCCCGTGATTTCATACCTACAAGTCGGTTTTCAACCATATCTACGATTCCAATCCCATTTTTACCGCCTAGTTGATTTAGAGTCTCTAACAAGGCTACAGGAGCAATTTTTTCCCCATTTAAAGAAGTAGGAGCCCCTTGTTCAAAACCAAGTTCAAGGTAGGTGGGTTCATCTGGTGCATCCTCAGGAGAAACCCCTAGTAAATATAAATCACGTTTGGGTTCATTCCATGGATTTTCCAGATCTCCTCCTTCATGGCTTAAATGCCAAAGGTTGCGGTCCATACTGTAGGGACGGTCCTTAGTGACCGGAACAGGAATTCCCCTCGCTTGAGCATAATCGATGCAATCTTCTCGAGACTTTAGATTCCAAAGCCGCCAGGGAGCAATAATTTCCAAATCCGGATTAAGGGCTTTGACACTAAGTTCAAATCTCACTTGATCGTTTCCTTTACCCGTTGCGCCGTGAGCAATGGCAACTGCGCCTTCCTTTTCGGCAATCTCCACTAGACGGCGAGCTATTAACGGACGAGCAAAGGAAGTTCCTAAAAGGTAGCTCCCTTCATAGACTGCACCGGCTTTCAGAGTTGGAAACACAAAATCCGTGAGAAATTCCTCTCTAAGGTCTTCTATATAAAGTTTACTCGCACCACTTTTAATGGCTTTCTCTTGGAGAGGAGCTAGCTCTTCTCCTTGTCCCAAGTCCGCGGACATGGCGATAACTTCATACCCATAAGTTTCTTTAAGCCAGGGAATAATAATGGAGGTATCTAAACCACCAGAGTATGCTAAAACAACTTTTTTCATTTCTAATCTCCCTCTTATTAAATTAAGTGTCCAAGTTTTGTGTATAGTATACTACTATATTTTTAAGATTACACGCAGATCAAGGACAAATATCAAATAATAAAATGGTTTGGCTACATTACTAAAGCCATAACAGCTTTTTGGGCGTGAAGACGATTTTCTGCTTCATCAAAAACAACGGACTGAGCCCCTTCAATTACATCCTCGGTGATTTCCTCTCCGCGGTGAGCAGGTAAACAGTGCAAAACAATGGCTGCGTCATTAGCTAGCTTTAGCGAATCCGAATTGATCTGATAGCCTTTAAACGCCTCCATTCGCACGCTGGTCTCTGCTTCTTGACCCATACTTGCCCAAACATCCGTGTAAAGCACATCGGCGCCTTTTACAGCCTCTGAGGGGTCATCTACTACTTCAATTAAGCCTCCATTTGCTTTAGCATCGGCCTGGGCCAAAGCAATGATTGAGGAATCCGGTTTGTAGCCTTGAGGGGAAGCGATCACAACATGCAGTCCCATTTTTGCCCCGCCAAACATCAGAGAATGTGCCATGTTGTTTCCATCTCCAACGTAGGCCATTTTTAGTCCCTCTAGGCGGCCTTTATGCTCCTGAATGGTCATGAGGTCAGCTAAGACCTGGCAAGGATGCAGTAGATCTGTAAGACCATTAATAATTGGAATCGAAGCATATTCAGCCAGTTCTAAGACTTCCTGATGGCTAAAGGTTCGAATCATAATGCCGTCCACCATTCTTGAAAGAACACGTGCTGTATCAGAAATAGGCTCTCCTCGGCCTAATTGTATATCTCGTCCGCTGAGAAAAAGGGCATGCCCCCCAAGTTGGTACATACCGACTTCAAAGGATACGCGTGTCCGTGTCGATGATTTAGTGAATACCATGCCCAAAGTTTTTCCTTGAAGAATCGGATGCGGGCGTCCAGCTTTTTGCTCTGCTTTAAGGTCTTTAGCAACCTCTAAAATGAAACTTAATTCTTCTTGACTGAAATCGTGAAGGGAAATAAAATCTCGTCCTTTAAATAATGACTTATCTATTGTTTTCATTACACCCACTCCTTTGATATGAATTATTATACACATTAATGCATAATAATTCAATAGAAAAATCTGCAATTCCTTTATCCAAAATTACGACTTATCAAGCTAGTTCAAACGCAGGACAAAAATGCACTTATGGCGAAAATTAATGTTAACCATCATCACTTTTAGGAGGTAATAGTACATGACCTGGTCTGATCGCATGAAATTGGCATGGACAACATTTAAACGTGAAGCCCTGCCCTTGTATGGCTGGATACTCATCTTCTTTGGCGCTGGTATGGTTGCCCTCATTGCCATGGCTTTAGGAGTACTTGAACAGCTGCGCTGGATCTTTCCAAATATCCATAGTTTCTTAGGAACTTTTTCTTCAGATATGCCTGTCCCAGGTATACCTCCCTCAGTGGGTCTAGCCCCCTTTCACTTCTATGGAAGCATACAAAGTCTCTCTCAGTTCTTACCCTTCCTAAAGCATACAGCCGGAACTCTGCTCTTAATCTTGATTGTCTGCTGGCTGGCAGGAGCAGCTTTTTATACTGGCATCTTCAATTTAACGGCAAAGGCTTATCATGACAGTGTAGGCTTTAGAGATTTCAGCTTTAAAGGTTTGCTTCGTACCATGAGCTGGCAAGCATTACTCATCATAATTCAGCTAATTATCTTTGCTATCGGGATAAGCGGAGCTGTCACGTTAAGACTTCATGCAGGTCCCCTCGTCATGATTTACTCAGTTATCTACGCTCTCTTGATTATAGCTATCGCTTTGTATACTTTGCCATGGATTATCTCATCCGGAATTTATCTTTTGATTCACCAAGAGCAACCCTTTAGTGAAGCCCTCCATGGAAGCTGGACGTTTTTTAAAAATCATATGGGAGCCCTTTGGGGATACATAGGCACGTTTATTTTGATAGAAATAGCCCTGGACATTCTGACAAGGATTTCCCAAGGATTAGCGGGAATTGCTACCTTTGCCGTTAGCCCCTTTATAGCTATCTTAGCTATCGTATGGGTCCTATCTCTCGAAGATACTTACATAATATATACTGCGACAGACTTCGAATCGTTGACGGCCAATACTGCCCCCTCCGGAACCCAATTCACGGATGATAACAAGCCTGACCCGCCCAAAATAGATTTACAAAAGAAAAATCCCTTACCTTCTGATCCTGATGATAATACTCCATTTTGTCCCTCCTGCGGATCACCTAATACTGGCACAGCATACTGTCCACAGTGCGGAACAAAACTCCATTAATAACTAGTTCTATTTTTTTACCTCTTCAAGCAAAAAGCTCCTACTGAGATCAACTCCAGTAGGAGCTTTTTATTGATGCTTTACAATTTAATTTTATATTATTTTCAGCTTTTACACAATTATTGCATCCGCAATTGCTAGTGAATTGCCTTCTTTTTAAATCGCCCACCCATTACTTCATGGACACTGCTAATTGTGATAAAAGCGTTTTCATCAATCTCAGTAATCATAGATTTTAACTTTGCGATTTCTAAGCGTGTTACAACGCAATATAATACACTCTTGGAGTCCCCGCTATACCCGCCTTTACCTTGTAAGAGAGTGACCCCTCTTCCTAATCTGGCCATGAGTACTTTGCTTATTTCCTCGTCTTTATCCGAAATAATCATAACTTCCTTAGATTCGTCTAGCCCTTCGATAGTAATGTCAATTACTTTAAATGCTATAAAGTAAGCGACAAGAGAATACATAGCTCTATCCCAGCCAAATATCAGCCCTGCACTGCTTAGTATAAAAAGGTTAAAAAACATAACAATTTCTCCAACAGAAAACACGGTTTTCTTATCTAAGACAATAGCAATAATTTCTGTCCCATCTAAAGAACCGCCATATCGAATAATCAGTCCTACTCCACTTCCAAGTATGACACCACCAAAAATAGATGCTAAGAATACATCCTGAGTTATTCCTGGTACCGGATGTAAGACACTGACCCACATTGACAACATGGCTACTGAAAATACTGTAGAAATGGCAAAGGACTTTCCAATTTGCAAGTAGCCAAAAATAAAAAAGGGAATGTTTAATACAAATATAAATAATCCTACGGGCCATTGAGTAAGATATGCTGCCATGATTGATATACCAACAATGCCTCCGTCAATAACATTGTTTGGAATCAAAAAGATTTCTAAGCCTATTCCTGCCAAAGCAGATCCTAAAAATAGAAAAAGAAATTTTTTAAGAATGAATTTAATACTTTGTTTCTTGTTTTTCAATAATCATGCACTTCCTTTTAACAAATTCCACAAATGCCCACATTCGCATAATATAAACTTTATTTATAATTATAACCTAATAACGAATCTAATTAAAGTTATACTAACTATTGGATACATCCTGAATTTTTATAATGAAAAGGTCGTAACAAAACAACCTTCGTTACGACCCCTTTCAAACGCTCATAATTTCTTGTCCCTACATCATGAGATACTCCTGCAGTGAAAGAACCTGTGGGGATGTGTTGCTTCGAATCTCCTGCAGTGCTCGGACAACCGCTTTCGTAGTATCCATAGATGAGAAGCAGGGCACTCCATGTTCAGCAGCCAATCTTCTCAAGAGATACCCGGTTCTCTCCGGGGACCCTTTGCTGGAAGTGCTGAGAATGAAAGAAAACTCCCGTTTCCGAATGGCTTCTTGAAGAGCGTCGCTGGATTCATTGACCACTTCCGCATTAACACCACACAAAGCTAAAGCCTTAGCCGTATCTCCGGTTCCCTTGACTCCAAAGCCTAACTGAGCTAGTTGCCGCGCCAAAGTAATGGCTTCAGGGCGGTCATTTTCCGCTACAGAGACTAAAATATTCCCGTCCTTAGGCAAGGGAATCCTGGAAGCGGCAAAGGCCTTGGCTAAAGCATGGCCAAATTGGGTGTCCATGCCCATAACCTCTCCTGTGGACTTCATTTCTGGTCCCAAGGATGTTTCGACTTTAGTCAACTTTTCAAAGGAAAAGACAGGGGCTTTAACCACAACAAAAGGCACTTCAGGAGCAAGTCCATGAGTATAACCCATTTCTTTCAAGGTTTTGCCTAGGGAAACTTGGACTGCCAAGTTAACTAAAGGAATACCCGTAACTTTGGATAAAATCGGCACGGTCCGGCTTGCTCGAGGGTTAACCTCCAAAACATAGACTTTACCGCGTACGACAACAAATTGAATATTAATGAGTCCCTTAATTCCTACTCCTTCAGCCAGCCGACAGGTGAAATCCTGGATTTGTTCAATTTCAACCCGTGTTAAACTCTGGGGCGGATAAACTGCCAGGCTATCCCCCGAATGGACTCCCGCCCGCTCTATATGTTCCATGATACCCGCTATTACTGTTGTCTCACCATCGGAGACAGCATCGATTTCCACTTCTTTGCCATCTAAATAACGATCCACAAGAATCGGATGTTCCGGAGATAAATAAATTGCCCTATTCAAATAATCTTCCAGTTGTGCCAAGTTCTCTACCACTTGCATAGCCCGCCCTCCAATGACGTAAGATGGGCGGACAATCACCGGAAATTCAAGTTCTTCGGCAATTTGTTTGGCCTGATTTATAGAGGTAACACTTCGTCCTTCCGATTGGGGGATTCCTAGATTGCTTAACAACTCGGCAAAACGTTCTCGATCCTCTGCCATATCAATGGCATCCACAGGAGTCCCTAATACTTCAACTCCGGCTTGTTTTAAACGTCCCGCTAAATTAATGGCCGTTTGTCCTCCAAATTGTACTAAGACTCCATCTGCTCTTTCCTTATTCAGGACATGCAGAACATCTTCAACCGTCAGCGGTTCAAAGTACAACTTATCAGCAATATCAAAATCGGTTGAGACTGTTTCCGGATTATTATTAATCATAATGGCTTCTACCCCTGCATCCTGCAAGGCCGAAAGTGCGTGTACAGAGCAATAATCAAATTCAATTCCCTGGCCAATCCGAATAGGCCCTGAACCTAGGACGACTACTTTCGAGTTACTGCTGACCTTTCCCTCATCCTCTTCCTCATAACTGGAGTAATAATAAGGGGTTGCTGAAGCAAACTCAGCGGCACAGGTGTCAACAGTTTTATAAACGGGAACAATTTCATGGTCCATGCGCATGTCGCGAACGGTTTCTTCCGAACATCCTGTCAGCTTGGCAATTGCTAAATCAGAAAATCCCAAGACTTTTGCTAAGCGCAACAATTCGGTGGTTAGGGGCTCATTTTGCAACCGCTGTTCCAGAGAAACCAACTCTTTGATTTTATACAAATAAAAGGGATCAATTTGAGTAAGCCGCTGAACCTCGAGAATAGTCCAATCCCTGCGGAAGGCTTCAGGAATGGCAAAGAAACGCTCATGATCAGCGGAAGAAAGCTTATCCTCAATCTCCATCTCCGTCCAGCCCCCGGAAGCTTTAATCCGAAGACCTACTGTACCGACTTCCAAGGAACGGGTAGCTTTCAGGAGTGCCGCTTCTAAGGTACGCTCCATGGCCATGACTTCTCCCGTTGCTTTCATTTGTGTACCCAAGCGATGGTCTGCCGCGGGGAATTTATCAAAGGGCCATCTGGGGAATTTAACCACCACATAGTCCAGGGCAGGTTCAAAACAGGCACTGGTGTGTCCGGTTACCGGGTTTGTCAATTCGGGAAGGGTAAAGCCTACAGACAAAAGAGCTGCCATTTTGGCTATGGGGTATCCTGTCGCTTTGGAGGCCAGAGCACTCGAGCGGCTGACCCTGGGATTAACTTCAATAACGACATACTCCCGGCTGGCAGGATTCAAAGCAAATTGAACATTGCAGCCGCCGTTTACTCCCAAGGCACGAATAATTTTCAATGATGAGGCTCGCAGCATCTGATATTCTACATCACTTAAGGTCTGCGAAGGTGCAACAACAATACTATCCCCAGTATGAATACCTACGGGATCGATGTTTTCCATGTTGCATATGGTTATGCAATTATCCGCCGCATCTCGCATCACTTCATATTCGATTTCCTTCCAGCCGGAAACACTTCTTTCTAAAAGGCATTGTCCGATAGGACTTGCCTGAAGGCCTTTTTGTAAAACTTCTTCTAATTGTTTAGAGTTTTTTACAATCCCTCCACCCGTTCCTCCAAGGGTATATGCGGGACGAACAATCAGCGGAAACCCTTGCAGTTCTGCAAATGTTTCCCCCTCTTGCAAGGTAGTTACGATAACGCTCTCTGCCACAGGTTCTCCCAAAGCAAGCATGGTTTCTTTAAAAGCGTCCCTGTCTTCTGCTTTGTAAATGGTTTCAGAATCACAGCCAATGAGATCGACATCGTATTGTTTTAAAAGTCCGCTGCGTTCCAATTCCATGGCCAAATTAAGACCCGTCTGACCCCCTAATGTGGGCAGCAGAGCATCCGGGTGCTCCTTGCTGATAATCCGTTCTAACACCTCAGGCAGCAAGGGCTCAATATAAGTAATATCAGCCGTTTTAACATCCGTCATAATCGTTGCGGGATTACTGTTAACAAGTACTACTTCAAATCCTACTTCACGCAGCGCTCTGCAGGCTTGAGTCCCCGCATAGTCAAATTCTGCAGCTTGCCCAATTACAATCGGCCCCGACCCAATGACAAGGACCTTTTTCCAGGCCGGATTAAGAGGCATAATTAGCCCTCCATTCCTTCATTAATTGTGCAAACTCACTAAAAAGATAAAGAGATTCACTCGGTCCAGGTCCGGCCTCCGGATGATACTGAACGGAAAAAACGGGCAGATCTAGGTGCTTGACTCCTTCCACGCTCTGATCATTAAGGTTCCGGTGGGTTACGTACAAGGGGGTTTTATCTAAGCTCTCTTCCGAAATAGCATAACCGTGATTTTGTGACGTAATGGTTACTCGTTTGGATTCCAGCTCCTGCACTGGTTGATTGCCGCCCCGATGCCCAAATTTCATCTTATAAGTGTCTCCCCCTAAGGCAAGAGATAAAAGCTGATGCCCAAGGCAAATACCGAAAATCGGTCGTTTACCTATCAGCCCTTGAATTGTTTCAATTCCAACGCCCACTTCCTTAGGGTCTCCCGGTCCATTTGAAAGAAAGATACCATCTGGCTGGAGTTTAAGGATTTGTTCTGTAGGAGTGTTATAGGGAACAACCGTCAAATGAAAGCCGCTTTCTTGCATTGCTGTTAAGATATTTCGTTTTATGCCAAAATCCATGACAACAACATGAAATGACTCTTTATCTGAGTGGATTGCAGGCAGGGAATAAGGTTTGGACGTACTAACCTTAGCCACAACATCAGCAGGAACAGACCACACTTTCAAGCGGGCAGACCCTTCATCCAGGCTATTGACGTCGGTTGTGATCAAGCCCCTCAAAACCCCATGTTCCCGAATAATTCTTGTTAAGGCGCGGGTATCAATTCCCTTGATACCCACAACACCGGACTGAGCCAATGTTCTGGAAATATTTTTTTCCATTTGCCAGTGACTGGGGTTACGTGCGGCTTCCTTGACAATAAATCCTTGGACTTGAGGTTTATCCGATTGGTTATCAGCTCGGTTGATCCCGTAATTACCTATCAGGGGATAGGTCATGCAAACTATTTGACCAGCATAGGATGGATCGGTTAACACTTCTTGATAGCCGGTCATTCCTGTATTGAAGACCACTTCTCCAAAAGACTCTCCGGCTGCTCCAAAAGATTCCCCTATTAATATTTTTCCTGTCTCAAGTATAAGTGCTGCTTTCATTTCCATCCCTCCTTTAACCAGTATTAAAGATACGTCTTTCTACCTGACCTCATGTTTTTACCAAATCATGGCGAAAACTTCATCTAATATTTGCAAGGCATGATCGATCTCTGGTTTTTGGACAATAAGCGGGGGAAGGAAACGTAAAATTTTTCCTCCAACACAGTTGATTAAGAGTCCCTTTTCCAAACACGCCTGAACGATCTCCGGCCCCAACTTAGAAACGGGCAAGCCCACTATAAATCCTTTTCCTCGGACAGTTCCGCCTGTCTGATATCTTTGAGCCAATTGTTCTAGTCCTGCTTGGAAATAAGCGGCTCGCTCCCTGACGTCTTCGAAAAAGCCCTCTGTTAACATTACATCTAAGACGGCGCACCCTGCCCCAGTGGCCAAGGGATTACCCCCAAAGGTTGACGCGTGATCTCCCGGCTGAAAGGCTTGAGCAACTTTATCCGTTGCCAGCATTGCTCCAATCGGCACACCCCCGCCTAAAGCTTTGGCCAGGGTCATAATGTCCGGAACCACACCGCTCCACTCATAAGCAAAAAGCTTCCCTGTTCGTCCGACTCCGCACTGAACCTCATCGAAAATCAACAAGGCTCCGTATTGATCACACAACGCCCGGGCTTCCCGAAGAAACTCATCAGAAGCAGGTATTACCCCGCCTTCTCCTTGAATGGGCTCAATAAAGACAGCCGCCGTGTTATTGCCCACCTTTGCCCTTAGTCCCTCAATATCATTGATAGCAGCGTATGTGAAACCATTGGGAAGGGGGTCAAATCCATCCTGATATTTTGTTTGCCCTGTCAAGGTAAGCGTGACCAGTGTTCGACCGTGAAATGAGTTTTCCAGGGAAACAACCTCATATTTATGGGATCCAAAATGCTTCTTAGCATATTTGCGGGCAAGTTTGAAAGCTGCTTCATTAGCTTCTGCGCCGCTGTTGCAAAAGAACACTTTATCGGCAAAGGAATGCTCAACTAAACGCTCTGCTAAAGCCACTTGATTGGGAATCCAATAAATATTTGAGGTGTGTAAAATTTCTTTAGCCTGTTCTTGAATAGCATGAACAATGGCTGGGTGACTATGCCCCAAAGAATTGACAGCCAAACCCGTCACAAAATCTAAATACTGCTTTCCATCTGCATCCCAAACCAGCGGCCCTGCCCCTTTGACTATGGTCATCGGCAAACGGCCATAAGTATTCATTACCACATGTTGTCCACGCTTAATCATCGCTTGAGTATTATCGTTATCTGTCATTTAATCATCCCCTTTGAACATAGTGCCAATCCCGCCGTCTGTAAATAATTCCAACAAAATAGCATGACTTAATCGTCCGTCTATGATATGCACGCTGCCGACTCCGTTATCTAAGGCAGAGACCGCACACTCCGCTTTAGGCAGCATGCCGCCGTTCAAGATCCCTTGTTCTTTCAGAGAATCCACTTCTCCTCTGGAAATTGTCGAGATCAACGATTCAGGATTGGAAACATCTCTCAGTATTCCGCGAACATCTGTTAATAAAAGCATTTTATCTGCTTTAAGTGCCTCGGCAATCTTACCTGCGGCGGTATCGGCATTAACATTGAAGGTTTCTCCTGCTTCTCCGCTTGCCACAGGGGAAATTACGGGAATGTAGCCCTGGCCTAACAACGTTATCAAGATATCAGGAGTAACACTATGAATTTGCCCTACAAGCCCTAAGTCGACATCTTCTAATTTTCCTGAACTATTAGGCAGCTTCAGCGGCTTTTTTACCGCCATCAAGAGCTTGGCATCTTTACCGGATAATCCGACACTTTTACCTCCAAAGCGATTAAGAAGAGATACCATTTCTGCATTCAGCTTTCCTAATAAAACCATTTGAGCAATCTCCATTGTCTGGGCATCGGTTACCCTCAGGCCTTGAACAAACTGACTTTCAATTCCTACCTTCTTTAGCATCGAGTTGATTTCCGGTCCGCCGCCATGAACCAGCACAGGTCGAATACCCACTGAATGCAAGAGAAGGATATCCAACATAACTGACTCTTTTAATACTGGATCAACCATGGCGTGGCCGCCATATTTAATAACTACGGTTTTTCCGGCGAATTTTTGGATATAAGGAAGAGCTTCCACTAAAACCCGAGCTTTCCCTAATCCTTGTTCCATAGGGGTCATCTCTGTCACCTCCAACGTCTTAGGTTCGATAACTTCCATTGATGGTTACGTACTCATGGGTTAGATCACAGCCCCAAGCAGTTGCCCGATCTTCTCCGCTATGCAGATTTAAGCTGATTTGAACCTCTTTTAATTCCAAAATTTCTTTTGCCTTCTCTTCTGAAAAGGAGACCCCTTTCCCTCCCTGAGCCACACTTAAACTACCCAGATAGACATCCACTTTATTTGGATCAAACTCTGCCCCGGAGTATCCTGCTGCCGTCAATATCCGTCCCCAATTAGCATCCGCTCCAAAGAGAGCAGCTTTAACCAAGCTGGAGCCGCAAACACTGCGGGCAATTTTGCGGGCATCGTCTTTAGTATTAGCTCCGGATACATAAACCTCCATTAACTTGCTGGCGCCTTCTCCATCTCTGGCAATATCTTTTGCCAAGCGAATACACATTGATTTGACCATTTTCACAAAATTTGAATGATCTTCTTCACTCAATGTGATACCTGAAGCACCATTGGCCATCATCACAACCATGTCATTGGTACTTGTATCTCCATCGACAGTTACCATATTAAAGCTTTCATCTACAGCCTCACGGAGGATGTTCTGTAATTCTTCCGCAGGCAGGAAAGCGTCAGTTGTTAAAAATCCCAACATTGTCCCCATATTGGGATGGATCATCCCCGACCCTTTAGCGATTGCGCCAAGATGAATTGACCCTCCCTGGGAACAGGGCAGTTCATAGGCATATTCCTTGACCATGGTATCTGTTGTCATAATCGCCAGAGCAGCTCGATGGGCACCTTCGTCAGCCTCTTCCTTTCGCCCTCGGATTCCTTTTACAACATCGTTTAAAAGTTGTGAACTGGCTACTCGAATCCCGTTCAAGACCCGGTCAAGAGGCATCTCAACACCAATGACTCCTGTCGAAGCCACCAATACATCCTCAGGCTGTACTGCTAAAAACATGCCTGCCACTTCAGCCATCGAGTACGCTGCCTGGTCGCCAAACTCACCTACACAAGCGTTGGCATTACCGCTGTTCACAACAATGGCTCGTGCCAAGCCATTTTCCAGATGCCGCTGGGTTAAATATAAAGGGTGGGCTTTAACCACATTTTTAGTGTAAACGGCTGCTGCCTGAGCCTGAATGTCTGAAAAAATCAAGGCAACATCATACTTATCCTTATATTTAATACCTGCTTGGACACCCGCCGCATAAAACCCTCTGGGGGCTGCAATACCACCGTTCGTTAACTTCCAAGCCGTTTCCATGTTATTCACTATACTGCACTCTCCTTTGAATAGTTCTTTGCTCATGATCACTCTAATTTCTAATTGTATCCCTTGTCCTGGCTGGCATCAACATCATTAGAGGTATAAGCAGCAACTATTCCTGTGTAACATTTCACTGTGTCACTTGCTATCTATTAAGGCCACATAGCGGTTCCTTTTAAACCTAGTGATTCCTGCCAACCCATGATGATATTCATATTCTGAACTGCCTGACCGGCAGCACCTTTCATCAGATTGTCAATCACAGAGACAATAACTACATTTCCTGTTCGCTTATCAAGGGTTAATTGTAAGAAAGCATGATTGCTGCCGCTGGAAAATTTCGTCTGGGGCCAAGTTCCCGGCGGTAATAGGTGAACAAACTCTTCTTCCTCATACTGTGCCTGCCAGCATTCCCGCAAATCATCTTCTTGAACTCCTTCTGAAACTTTTCCATAGATCGTCACCAGCATTCCGCGTGTCATAGGTACTAAATGAGGTGTGAAGTTTACAGTTAAATTTTGCCCTGAGGCACGAGAGAGTTCTTGTTCTATTTCCGGCGTATGCCGATGGCTTGCAACTCCATAAGCTTTAAAGTTTTCATTGACTTCACTATAGTGCATCCCCAATGAAACCCCACGTCCCGCTCCCGATACACCTGACTTTGCGTCAATTACTAAGAAACTCGTTTGAAGTAATTGCTTACGAAGCAAAGGAACAAGAGCTAATAAGGTTGCTGTTGGATAACAGCCGGGATTGGCGATTAAAGACTTCCCTTTAATTTGATCTCTATAAATCTCAGGCAGACCGTAGACTGCATCCTTGAGCAGTTCAGCTGCCGGGTGTTTAATTTTATACCATTCTTCATATAGATCTGCTGAATTCAATCGAAAATCGGCTCCCAAATCAATAACTTTAATATTCTGCTTTAAGAAAGCACTCGTCCTTTGAGCTGTCAGTCCATGAGGAAGAGCGCAAAAGAGAACATCCAGCTCAGGTATGGTTTCATCCTGCAATATACCCACCTTTTGGTCCTGCCAATGGGGATAGATGGATTCATAATCTTCCCCGGCTGCACTGGATGATCCCAGATATAGCTTCTCAACCTCACCATGGCGGTGCAATAAGCGAACTATTTCCTGTCCTGCATAGCCTGTTGCCCCAAGAATACCGACCTTCATATCTTAAACCTTCTCTCTCAATTCATTATGTTCAATTTTAATAATTATACATTTATCTGCATAAACATTCAACCATTATCGTGAAGAAAACTTTCGGGCGACTAAACTAAAGTACCCATAAACGGCACTGGTAGGATTTTAACCCACCGACTCGCGCCACTTCGTGGCGCACATACAAAAAAAGAAAGGGTTTCCCCTTCCTTATGCAGTCCAATTCATTTTAGCTTCCCACTGGCTATTAATATTATACTCTATCTCACATTGATCACCTAAGCGAACGAAATTCTCGTTTAATTTGCTGTAGGAGTTTATTATCACTTAAAACATCCCAGCCTGTAAAGGCTAGTACCTGCATAGCTAATACAAGTAGACTCTCTCCATGATTAGATAGTGAAACTTGGGCAAATTCCCGTGTATGAGGAATCTCCGTACCTGTTCCTAAGGTTAGGTACGGATGAATTGAAGGCACTATTCGGCTGACATTCCCCATATCGACTGATCCCATGGCGGTTTGTGGAGCGGCAATCTGATGAATGCCTAACTCCTCTAAATTTTTAGTAAAACATTCAGCCAAGGCGAAATTGGTATGCATTTCATCATAAGAAAATTCGAACTTGTGCCAAGACATGTCTGCAGAAACCATCTCAGCAGCTCCTTGAGCACAACGGATTACCTGCGCTCTCAATTCATCCAAGTCTTCACGCTTCCGAGCACGCAGATAAAATCTTGCTACCGCACGCTCTGGAATTATGTTGGGAGCTGTACCTCCCTCTGTAATAATACCGTTAATCTTTACATCAGGGGAAACTTGTTTTTTGAGGGCATTAATCCCAACAAAAAAATTGATGACAGCATCTAAAGCATTAATACCAAAATTAGACGCAGCGACAGCATGAGCAGATCGTCCATAAAAGGTAAATTCTAAAGCATCTAAGGCAAGACTAGAAATGACAGGGACGTTTTGACTGCCTGGATGGAACATCATGGCTGCATCAACGTCCCTAAATACTCCTTTCTCTACTAAAGTTACTTTCGCTCCGCTGGTCTCTTCTGCCGGAGCACCTATGACTAAGACCTCACCCGCTAAATTTAAACTTTTACTTAGAACTACAGCCGCACCTGCACTGGCCGCTCCGATCAAGTTATGTCCACACCCATGCCCTATGACCGGCAAGGCATCATATTCTGCCAAAAAAGCAATCGTGGGTCCGGGGCGCATTCCCGTAAATCTAGCTAAGAAGGCCGTTTCTACTTCAGCAACGCCACAATCCACTTTAAACCCATGTTTTTTTAGAAAACGGCTTAAGCAATCAACCGCAAAGTACTCCTTATACCCCAGTTCAGGATGCTCACCAATCAGGTGAGCAATTTCCCATACCTCTTTGCGTAAATGGAAGGCCTGATCCCTTAAAAAAGCCTTGATAGCATTCATGGGCATCCATCTCTTTCTCATTCTTTATATTTGCTTATTATAAGAATAACTTATTCGTTAGATTTTTTCGATTATAGAATCCTTATATTCCGGGCTTCTAACTACCACTATTAGGGCCATTATTCCAAGCAACGGCCAGGAGACTACTCCCCAGAGAAGATCAATTCCAATCTTAATATCTTTAAGAACTTTGAGACTTTGCAGTAAGGTCTGTCCAATTTGCTGGAACTTAGAACTGTTTGGAAATCCCGCGAGGAGCGTATTCAAACCTCTCGAAAGCATATCATTTCCAAACCACAAGAGTATCCCAACCATTATACCCGACACTATAAGGCTAAGGGCTAAACCCAGTCCCCACTTTCTGCGCTCAGCTAAACGTCTCTCTGCCGCAAAATCAACAGGCTGTTCAAAAATTTGCGCCATAAGCTGGGTTTGAAAATTGTCAAGAACCTTCTTAGGAATCGCATCATCTTGAAATAATTTCTTCCATAATAGGCTGTCCTTTTCCTCCACGGATCTCCCTCCTTTCTAAAATCTGACGAAGTTTTTCCTTTCCCCGATGAATGTAAGTTTTAACACTGCTGACGGGAACCTGCAGAACCATTGCAATCTCCTTGTAAGAAAGTTCTTGGCGATATCGTAAATACAAAGCTTGCCCGTATTGTTCCGGCAGTTCATGCAAGACCTCTGAAAGCAAGGCAGTCTCTTCTTTTGCCAGTACAACTTCTTCGGGATTAGGTCGTTGGTCAACCATAGTCTCATCAGGTATCGATAAAACTTCTCTATGTCGTTTACGCATAAGATCAAGAGCCTTGTTTCGAGCAATGGCATATAACCAAGCTCGAAAAGGATATTCCTTTGAGTATCGATTTAAATTGCGGTATGCCGCTAAAAAAGCTTCTTGTGCGCAGTCAAAACTATCCTCTTCTGAGTTGAGAATTCGCCTTAAAAAAAGAATCAAAGGCTCCTGATAACGTTGGACAAGGCCAGCATATTGTTCGTGATGTCCCGCTAAAACTAGCCGAATGATCTCGGCATCTTCCATTAACTTTGGCTCCTATTCTCAGTTCTTAACTCCCATTATCCTCTGAGTTTTAATACGTTTGAGTTCAAAAAAAGTTTCAGAATTAGCTGGCCCATATCCTATTAATTGTAACCTATAACCTCTTTTTCCTGCAATCAATACCGCCTTTGAAATAGAAAAAATATTTTAAAAATTAAAAAACGCAAGGAGATGATTAAAAAATTCGTTCTCCAAATGCTGATGAAATGAGCCCAACTGCTAATTTTGCCGTCTTATTGTGGTTATCTAAAATTGGATTCACTTCAACCACATCCATACTTGCAATCCTTCCCGAATCTGCTAAGAGTTCCATGGCCAGATGAGCCTCACGATAGGTTATTCCCCCTGGTACAGGAGTTCCCACCCCGGGGGCCTCCTCAGGATCAATGACATCTAAATCAAAACTCACATGGATTCCATCCGTTCCTCTTGAGGCAATCTCAATGCCTTCTTTTACAACTTCCATCATTCCTTTTTGATCGATATCACGCATTGTAAAAACCGTAATTTTAGATTGGCGCAGCATTTCTTTCTCTTGAGGATCCATCTCTCGTGCTCCTATGATCACCGTGTTTTCTTCCTGCAGCTTTTTCTTCATTCCCCCAATGGACGTTAATTCCGAGGCCCCAATCCCGTTAGCTACAGCCAAAGGCATACCATGAATATTGCCGCTTTCAGTGGTATCCAAAGAATTGTAATCTCCATGAGTATCAAACCAAATTACTCCTAAAGTTTTTCCACTCAAGGCCAACCCTGATAGAGTACCTATTGCCAAGCTATGATCCCCTCCAAGAATTAATGGGATAACCCCTTCCTTGATTGCTTCTGAAACAACAATATGAAGACGCTCATTAATCGTAACAATTTCATCTAAATATTTAAGACGTTTATCTCTTATCTCTCGTGACTCTGGAACAGGAACCTCTAGATTACCTGAATCCTCAACTTTCCAACCTAGGCGCTTTAAACGTACATTCAAGCCTGCATAACGAATAGCACTCGGACCCATATCGACACCTCGTCGATCTGCTCCTAAGTCAATAGGTACCCCAATAATTCTAATCACGTTCTTTTGCATTGCTTTCTTCTCCCTGCTTTTATTCAAATTTGAGCATTTACACTCGCCAAACCCTTAGAATGACGGCTGCCCTCACAGATTCTAATTTCACCACACAAATTAATGTTCCCCAAAAATAAAAAAGCTTGCAAATATATTTTGCAAGCTTTTTAAGAAATCAAAGATCCCGAAAGAGGCTTAAATTCTTCTACTTCTTTAATAATCTTTTAATTAATTCTTCTTCGGTAAGACCCAGGGTGAGTTTAAAGGTTCCTGCCTGAAACCGACGTTGTACCCTCAGTTGATGAACATTATCCAAAAAGACTTCTTTATCCTTAATAAAACCTTGGGCTAACAACAATTCCGCAATTCTTTCAGCACCAACCCCTTTTGGAATGACAAAGTCCTTCTCAATTTCTGAAGAATCAGGTTCTGAAGGAAGCACCTGCATCGATGACTTCTTTGATTCTGCTGATTCAGAAGATTGAGGAATCTGTGTTCCTTCAGCTTGGTTTGTCTCTTGATCAATGGGAAGAGATGTTTGTGAATTCACAGCAGGTTGTTGATCAACTTGTTGATGCTGAGGAGAAAGAACCAGCGCAAGCATTGCGCTTAAAATAAGTCCTGAACCTAGTCCAAGCCAAAAGGAACGTGTAAATTTCAATTATCATTACCCCCGTCTGGCTGCATGCGCAATACCATAGCTACTGCATCTTGACTTAGAAATAACCGCTGGGCAATATCGGGTATGCATTCCCCTCCGGCAGCAAGCTCCAATACCTCTTGATACTTTGGTGATAGCTGAGAGTTTACTTCAGCCCCGTTATTGGGCCTACGCGTTTCTGTAGAATTAAAACCTTCAAAGGCAGCATTTTTTAGAAGAGCGAATTGTTGGGATTCAAATTCATTGGTCTTAGGCTCCAATACCTCTGTTTCATTTTCCTTTATCAGGATCTCTTTCTGCATGACCTCTGGAAGATTATCTTCCTTAGCTTCCAATAGTTTCCCTTCAAGATCAATAACCTGATCTTGAACCCGAACTAGCTCTTTTTTCAAGTAGGCCAAACCTTTTAAGGCTGTTAAGGTTTCTTCATCGGGTGTATTATTCCAACGCCAACCCAAAAATAAAAAGACAACTCCTAACAGAAATAATATTATAGGCAGGAAATCCACATATGCTCCCTACTTTCATAGATATCTTAACTCCAATTTAGACATTCGCGAAAGAAAATGGTTTCCCTGCAAAAGCTAACATTGTTCTACAAAATTTATTATTAATCTGCACTTTGATGTTCTGCCTGCTTTGCGAAATAATTTCCTAGACCTTGATAAATAGCAATTGCCAGTTTCTGTTGATAGTCAAGGGTTGTTAGCAACTGTTCTTCTTGAGGATTTGAGAGAAAACCAAGCTCTACTGTAACAGCCGCTTGATTTGCCTTTTTTAATACGTAGATATCTTGGTTTCCTTTCGCGATTCTCTTGCCATTTGTCATGGTGTTTAAGGCTTGCTGGATGGACTGAGCCAATAACTTTCCTTCAGGAGAATCTGAATGGTAGAAGGTCTGTGCTCCAAAAAGTTTTGCGTCAGGAAAACTATTGGCATGGATACTTAGGTACACTTCTGCTTGAGAATCCATAGCCAGTTGAATTCTTTTAGCCAGATCCTCTCTTTTACGACGTAAAAGACCCTCTGAGGTTCCTAAATCGCTATCATCATCACGTACCATAATAACTTTTGATCCACCTTGCTGAAGCAGAGACTGTAAACGTTTCGACACACCTAAAGTAATGTCTTTTTCTAATACTTTGTTTATACCAACTGCCCCTGGGTCTACTCCTCCATGACCTGCATCGATTACCACAACTCGGTCACCCAAGGTCCAACTCCATATTTCTTTATCTTGCCTGTTAAAGCCAACAACCGAAAGAATTACTAAAAAAAGGATAAACATCATTCCAAAATAAATCTTGCGCCATTTCATACTTATAACTAAAATTCTTTTCATTCTTCACCCTCCCCTAGTCTATTCCGTCTTACCTTATGGGGGAGATATTCAGAATATGCGTTTTGCTTGTCTGAAAAATATAGAAAACCCGGCTTTGCCGAGCCTTAGCGAAGGCGAAACCGTTGCTTACACTTATGCTACAGACGACGAAGACACTGTCTTCGCAAGGGTTAAACCTTCTTGCAGTATGAATAAAAGGTTATACTTTCTGATTAGTACGACGAAAAGGAAGGGATAAATCCCTTCCTTTGATTTGCAGAGGCTCGGCTTTGCAGCACAAACTTTCTTGGCTTAACGTTTTGAGAACTGTGGAGCCTTACGAGCTTTCTTTAAGCCGTATTTGCGGCGTTCTTTCATGCGTGGGTCACGTGTCAGGAAACCAGCTCTTTTGAGACTTGGACGAAGACTGGCATCAGCCTTCAGCAAAGCACGAGCAATACCTAAACGGATTGCACCAGCCTGACCGGTTGTACCACCCCCATGAGCGAGTGCAATAACATCATATTTTGCAACGGTATCTGTAATATTGAAAGGTTGCTGAACAATCATTTCCAGCGTTTTCTTACCGAAATACTCTGCTACTTCACGTTGATTAATGGTGAATTTTCCTTCGCCTGGAATAAGACGGACACGGGCGATTGCATTTTTTCGTCGTCCTGTCCCCATATATTGTAATTGAGTTGCCATGTTTTACTTCCTCCTTCCTACTGAATTGTCCAGATTTCAGGTTGTTGAGCTTGATGTGGATGTGTATTTCCCTTGTACACTTTTAATTTCGTATACATCTGGGCACCCAACTTGTTATGAGGAAGCATTCCCTTCACGGCATGTTCCATAGCACGTTCAGGCATTGTTTGCATTAACTTTTTATAAGTGACCTCTTTTAAACCACCAGGAAATCCTGAATGGCGACGATACATCTTATCGTTCAGTTTGTTTCCAGTTAATACAGTTTTTGCAGCATTAATAATAATTACATGATCTCCAGTGTCAACATTTGGTGTGAATGTCGGTTTATGTTTACCTCTCAGGAGACGTGCTGCTTCAGTAGCAATACGACCCAAGGGGACTCCCTCAGCGTCAATAATATACCATTTACGCTCCTGTTCTTGTGCTTTCGCAAAAAACGTGGACATGACTTTCCCTCCAATATAGAAGTTTGCTGTTTTTTTCTCACTAGCATGGGGCTCAATCATGCTTGCGTATGCCAGGGGCATGGGGCTCAATCATATCCAAGGCATAAAAACTCATATTGGTATTTTATTTTAAAATCAACTCCATGTCAAGTTTCATTTTTATCTTAACCACTACCTAAGTCTTGAAATATTTCAAAGGGACTTTCATTTGAATAATTGACATGTATAAGAGTTAATCCACGTGCTGGGGCAATCATTCGAGCCCGATCCCGGTCTTGGCTGGCGATAATTTCCGGAATTTTTTGTGGAAGAGTTTTTCCCTTACCTACCTCAAGCAATGTCCCAACAATTATACGAACCATATGGTATAAAAAACCGTCCCCAACACAAGATACTCTAATCATTTTGTTATCTTCTTCGTAAACTTGACATCGGTAGATCGTTCGCTCAAAGCTCTTGCTGTCTCCACCGGAAGCTGCAAATGTTTTAAAATTGTGCCTTCCCTCCATTAATAATGCCGCTTGCTGCATCAGATCTATTTTTAATGGAATCGGTTCATGAGCAGCATAGAGGCGGTTAAAGATGTCCGGAATCAGTTTGTTGTCAATCCGGTAATCATAGCGCTTCCATTTTGCAGACCACCGTGAGCTAAACTCATCCGGCACACATTCAGCCTGAAGGATGCGAATGTCCTTAGGGAGCAGACTATTAAAGGCCTTCGGTATTTTTTCTTCTGGAATTCTGGAGGCTGTCATAAAGTTTACAATCTGACCTAACGCGTGTACACCTGCATCGGTACGACCTGCCATTGTTATAGCTACCTTTTCCTTAACGAGTTTCTCCCATACCTTTTCCAAAGTTCCCTGGATTGTTGGGCCATAGGCTTCAGCTTGTCGCTGGAATCCATGATAATTGGTTCCATCATAGGCCAGTTTTAAACAAATATTACGCATATACACTTAGCCTCCATAATACGATAGCCCCAACTCCACAATAATCTGAGATATCCTCCTGCTCTGCTCAATGGAATGAGGTTTAGTATTGCAAAAGCCGGGTATGCATTACATTTGTAAGCAACCCGGCCTTTTAATACCGCATTTACACGAGTTCGATGATAACCATTGTGGCAGCATCTCCCCGACGTAAGCCGAGTCTCATGATTCGAGTATAGCCGCCTTGACGGTCAGCATATTTCGGCGCGATAGTATCAAACAATTTTTTAACAACATCTTCATCCATGAGATAAGCCATCGTCGAGCGACGAGCTACTAAATCTCCTTGTTTGCCGAGTGTTATCATTTTTTCAGCAATTGCGCTTAGTTCCTTGGCGCGTGCTTCAGTTGTTTCAATACGCTCATGTCGTAACAGGGAAGTGACAATGTTACGCAACATTGCCCCGCGATGACCTGAGTTTTTTCCTAACTTGCGGTAAGCCAATTACATTCCCCTCCTTTGCACCGAATTAGTCTTCAGCAGGCCGGAAAGATAAACCCAAGTCCTTAAGTTTAAGTTCCACTTCTTCCAAAGACTTGCGACCAAGGTTACGTACTTTAATCATGTCCTCTTCCGTTTTCTGAGTTAACTCTTCAACGGAGTTAATCCCTGCCCGTTTCAGGCAATTGTAGGAACGAACAGACAGATCTAATTCCTCAATCGTCATCTCAAGGATTTTATCTTTGGCTTCCTCTTCTTTTTCCACTAAAACCTCAACATTATTGAGTTTATCAGTGAGTCCCATAAATAAGCGCAGATGATCACTTAGAATTTTAGCTGCCGAACTGGTAGCCTCTTCTGGTGATATACTGCCATTTGACCATGCCTCAAGGGTTAGTTTATCATAGTCTGTGATTTGACCAACCCGCGTATCTTCGACCGTGTAGTTAACCTTATAAATCGGAGCAAAGATAGAATCAATAGGGATAACTCCTATAACATGATCCGGCTTCTTGTTCTTATCTGCAGAAACATAACCGCGACCACGTTCTACCGTCATTTCCATATACAAACGACCATCTTTGTCTAAGGTAGCTATTTTTAAGTCTTTGTTCAAAATCTCAATATCTGGGTCAGTTATGATATCCCCAGCTGTGACAACCCCTTCACCCTGTGCCTCTATACGAATAACCCGAGGCTCATCCGTATAGCCTTTTAGAGCAAGAGACTTCAGATTGAGTATAATGTCCGTAACGTCTTCCAAAACACCCGGAATCGTTGAGAACTCGTGGAGTACTCCCTCGATTTTGACTGATGTTACCGCCGATCCCTCGAGAGAGGATAGTAGAATCCGCCTAAGGGAATTCCCTAACGTAATCCCATATCCTCGCTCTAGAGGTTCAACAACGAATTTTGCATAGGAGTTATCTTCAGAACGCTCGATACACTCGATTCTGGGCTTCTCGATTTCTAACATCGAAATGCACCTTCTTTCTCGAGAACTTGATATACAAACCATCCGACCCAAATGGGTTGAACGTCAACATTAACGGGAGTATTTCTCCACGATGAGGTGTTCCTGGATGGGCAGTTGAATATCTTCACGAGTAGGCAGTGCGACTACAGTTCCAGAAGCAGAATTGGCATCCAAGCTCAACCAACCGGGAACTGCACGAGAACCCAGGTTTTCGAGGAGTTGTTTCATACGTGGAGAGCTCTTACTGCCTTCTTTAACAGCAATGACTTCACCAGCACGTACTGAATAGGAAGCGATATTAACTTTTCGACCATTAACGGTAAAATGACCATGACTTACAAGTTGACGCCCTTCTGCACGGGATGCAGCAAAACCTAATTGGAATACGACATTATCCAGTCTGCGTTCCAAAAGGCTAAGCAGGGTTTCACCAGTAACCCCTTTGCGGCGTGCAGCTTCGTCAAAGTAACTCCGGAATTGTTTTTCCAAAACGCCATATAAGCGGCGTGCTTTTTGTTTTTCTCGCAATTGAAGACCAAAATCTGTTGGCTTCTTAGCTCGGGCTTGACCGTGTTGTCCAGGAGCGTAAGCACGACGGTCTATTGCGCATTTTCCTGTATAACAACGTTCGCCTTTAAGGAACAACTTCATTCCTTCCCGACGACATAAGCGACAGACTGGTCCAGAATATCTAGCCATGATTACACACCTCCTATACCCTTCTGCGTTTCGGTGGCCGACAGCCATTGTGTGGAATCGGTGTCACGTCTTTAATCAAATTCACTTCTAAGCCTGCAGCTTGCAGGGCGCGAATAGCAGCTTCACGACCGGCTCCAGGTCCTTTAACATAGCACTCTACTTCTTTTAAGCCATGTTCCATTGCGGCTTTGGCACAGGTCTCGGCAGCCATTTGTGCTGCGAACGGTGTGCTCTTACGGGATCCCTTAAATCCAAGTGAACCAGCACTTGACCAGGAGAGTGCGTTCCCGCTGGTATCCGTAATGGTCACCATAGTATTGTTGAAAGTGGATTTAATGTGGGCTACTCCACTTTCAATATTTTTGCGTTCCCGGCGTTTTGTCCGGACAACTTTACGTGCCATCTCGGTTATCCCTCCTTATTACTTCTTACGTTTTGCTCCAACAGTCTTAGCAGGTCCTTTGCGGGTTCGAGCATTGGTTTTCGTACGTTGGCCTCGAACCGGAAGCCCACGACGATGGCGCAGTCCGCGATAGGAACCAATTTCCATAAGACGTTTAATATTGAGGGAAACTTCGCGACGCAAGTCGCCTTCAATTTTATACTCTTTATCAATAACTTCCCGAAGCTTGCTGACTTCATCTTCTGACAAGTCGCGAACTCGGATATCTGGGCTTACGCCGGTTTTTGCGAGAATCTTGTGTGAAGTCGGTAGCCCAATACCATAAATATAGGTTAAGGCAATCTCTAAGCGTTTCTCGCGCGGTAAGTCAACTCCAGCGATACGTGCCATCTAAAATTTACACCTCCAACTATTTCAGTTCTGGAATAATATAAAATCGGTGCATTGGAGGCTTGCTCCAATCAGCCGCGCAACCGAAACTATTTTAGCCTTGTCTTTGCTTGTGTTTCGGATTCTCACATATAACCATGACTTTACCATGGCGACGAATAATTTTACATTTTTCACAGATCTTTTTAACAGAAGGCTTTACTTTCACTGTAATCCCTCCTTTGGTTTACTTAAACCTGTATGTGATTCTCCCTCTGGACAGATCATAAGGGGAAAGCTCCACTGTAACCCGATCTCCTGGAAGAATCCTAATAAAATTCATGCGAATTTTCCCGGAGACATGTGCCAAAACTTTATGCCCATTGGCTAATTCTACTTGAAACATAGCATTTGGCAATGGCTCCAAGACTTTGCCTTCTACTTCAATTACGTCTTCTTTTGACATGTTTTCACCCCTCCCTTGGCATTCCCTGCCTCCAACCTAACATCGAGTTAGAATTTCCAGGCCATTTTCCGTAATTGCAACCGTGTGTTCAAAATGGGCCGATGGCCGTTTATCTTTCGTAACCACGGTCCAGCGATCTTTTAGCGTCTGCACTTCATACGTACCCATGTTCACCATGGGTTCAATAGCCAAGGCCATACCTACCTCGAGTCGTGGCCCTCGGCCCGGTTTGCCAAAATTAGGGATCTGGGGATCCTCGTGCATGGCTTTCCCAATTCCGTGACCAACATAATCACGTACAACAGAAAAGCCATTGCCTTCTACGTGTGTTTGGACCGCATTAGAAACATCATATAGGCGGTTGCCTACGTTTGCTTTTGCAATACCTAACATCAGAGATTCTTCGGTCACCTTTAACAGTCTTTGGATGTCTGCGTTAACGTCTCCAATTGGCAAAGTAACTGCAGCATCTCCAAAGTATCCATCTTTAAGTGCACCACAATCAATACTAATAATATCCCCAGATTCTAGAATCCTTAAACCGGGTAT
The DNA here is from genome assembly GCF_000235605.1 of Desulfosporosinus orientis DSM 765. GTDB lineage: Bacteria > Bacillota > Desulfitobacteriia > Desulfitobacteriales > Desulfitobacteriaceae > Desulfosporosinus > Desulfosporosinus orientis. Next base: position 248,559 of record NC_016584.1, on the reverse strand, counting down.
TCCGTGAACTACCTGTTCATTGACAGAGGTACACAGCGTTGCCGGAAATCCGTTATAACCTTTAAACGCCGGTATGGCTCCCTGTGAACGAATATATTTTTCTGCTATGCGATCTAGTTCGAGCGTCGTAACACCGGGCTTTGCGTGCTCACGAATCAGGGCAAGTGTTTCAGCTACGATCCGCCCCGCATTACGCATCCGAGCTATTTGACTCGCATTTTTCAGCTCTATCATGCTTTTTAGCCCAGTGCTTTCAGAATATCCTGAAACACCTTATCAATTGGCTGATCTCCATTAATACGCTTGAGGAGACCTTTTTCTTCATAGAAAGCAATCAACGGCTCGGTTTGCGTATTGTAAACATTTAAGCGGTTTTTGGCAGTTTCAACAGTGTCATCAGAGCGCTGGTACAGCTCGCCTCCACACTCACAAACTCCCTCTACTTTTGGAGGATTGAAGACCATGTGATAAGATGCTCCGCATTGCCTGCAAATTCGTCGTCCAGTTAATCTAGGAATCAACACGTCTTCAGCAACTTCAATATTGATAACACCATCAAGTTTCATGCCTAAGCGATCTAATATATCCGCCAAGGCTCTCCCCTGAGCTAGTGTCCGAGGAAATCCGTCAAGAAGAAATCCATCTTTGCAATCAGGTTGTGCTAAACGTTCCTCAACAATCCCAATGGTTACTTCATCCGGAACCAGCCCGCCGGCATCCATATAGGATTTTGCCTTAAGACCTAAAGCTGTACCCTCTTTGATAGCTGCTCTGAACATGTCACCTGTAGAAATATGCGGAAATTTAAAACGTTCCACCAGTGGACTTGCTTGTGTTCCTTTACCTGCACCTGGGCCACCCATCAATATTATCTTCATTGTTCTTCCTCCTCTTTATCTCATAAATCCTTGATAATGCCTCGACATAAGTTGGGATTCAATTTGTTTCATCGTATCCAGCGCAACCCCAACCACAATCAGAAGGGATGTACCTCCAAAATAGATGTTCTTGAGTCCGGTAACTCCAATAACTAGTGTCGGTAGGACTGCGATCAAAGCGAGAAATATACCACCTGCGAGAGTAATACGGTTTAATACTTTTGTTAAATATTCTGCCGTTGGTCGCCCAGGTCGAAGGCCGGGGATGAACCCCCCGTACTTCTTCAAATTATCTGCAACATCAACAGGATTGAAGGTGATTGCAGTGTAGAAGTACGTAAAGAAGATAATGAGCGCACCATAGACCAGCATATAAGGTATTGAGGTTATACTGCCATTCATGCTGAACCATTTGCTTACAAATTGCGCAAAGGCCGATGTCGGCATCCACGAAGCGATAGTCTGTGGGAAAGCAAGCAAAGAGATGGCAAAAATGACAGGTATGACACCTGCTTGATTCACCTTTAATGGTATATGACTGCTTTGGCCGCCATATACCCGTCGTCCCACAACTCTCTTGGCATATTGAACCGTAACCCGGCGCTGTCCTTCTTGGACATAGATAACGCCCGCGGTGACAAAGATAACAATGAGAACCAGTCCAATAATCGTAAGAGAGTTAATCTCCCCAACTCTTAACATATCCCATAAAGAGGTCATAGCTGTGGGGATTCTTGAAACGATTCCTGCAAAGATGATCAGGGAAATACCATTTCCAATCCCCTTTTCTGTGATTGCCTCACCAAGCCACATTAGAAAAGACGTCCCAGCAGTCAAAACAATTGCTATCAGTAGATATGTGGGCCATTTCATAGCTGGAGTAGGTACCAATACAGCAGCCCTAATCCCATAGGTTAATCCAAACGCTTGAAAAAATCCGAGACCCACAGTGCTGTACCTAGTGTACTGCGTGATTTTTTTGCGCCCGAAGTCGCCTTCTTTAGACAGACGTTCGAGTGAAGGAATGACAATCGTCAAAAGCTGAAGAATGATTGAAGCGGTAATATAGGGAGTAATACTCAACGCAAAAACTGATAGACTTTTGAAAGACCCTCCGGAGATTGTATTCATGAAATTCATGATGGCTCCCGAGCCAAGCATTTGATTCAATGTGTCACGATCAATATAAGGAGTTGGAATATGTGCTCCAATTCGGAAAATCAGGAACATCAGCAGTGTATAGCCGATCTTTTTCCTGAGCTCCCCTACATTCCATGCATTCTTCAGGGAGTCGACAGCCATCCTATTCCACCTCTACTTTTCCACCCGCCGCAACTATCTTCTGTGCCGCTGCTGGGCTGACTTTGTCAATTTTGACTGTCAGTGCTTTTGTCAAGTCCCCTGTTGCGAGAATCTTGACGCCATCTTTAACAGCTTTAATTAAACCGATTTCAAAGAGGCTTTCAATGGTTACTACTGCGCCATCCTCAAAACGTTCTAAGTCACGCACATTAATGGGGACAATCTCTTTCCTGGAGATATTATTAAAACCACGTTTAGGGGTTCTTCGGAACAGTGGATTTTGACCGCCTTCAAAACCGGGACGAACTCCTCCGCCTGCCCGTGAGTTTTGACCTTTGTGTCCTTTTCCGGCAGTTTTACCATGTCCGGAACCAATGCCTCGACCCAAGCGTTTAGGTGCATGCGTTGATCCTTTTGCAGGCTTTAATTCATGCAGTTTCATGCTTGCCATACACCTCCTTCTATTGAGCTAGTTTTTCTACCGTAACCAAATGCATGCATTTATGAACCATTCCCAGAATACCAGGACTGTCTTCATGAACTGCACTTGAACCGACTTTTCCTAAGCCAAGTGCCTGTAACACTTTATGCTGTGCTTTTGAATAACCGATCGGGCTCTTTGTCAGAGTCACTTTAATTTTCATGATCGCCCCTCCTTAACCTAGAACTTCCGCTACGGTCTTACCTCGGAGTTTAGCAATCTCTTCAGGACGTTTGAGAGATTTTAAGGCTTCCATCGTTGCATTTACCATATTATGCGCGTTAGCCGAACCTAATGACTTTGCTAAGATGTCATGGACTCCGGCAACTTCAAGTACTGCACGAACAGCTCCTCCTGCAATAACTCCGGTTCCTTTGGCAGCAGGCTTTAAAAGAACTTGTCCTGCACCGAAGATTCCAATAATGGGATGAGTAATTGTAGCTCCGTGCATAGGAACACTAATAAGGTTCTTCTTCGCATCTTCAATTCCTTTGCGAATTGCCTCGGGCACTTCTCCAGCTTTTCCTAATCCAGCGCCAACACGACCGTTGCCGTCTCCGACTACGACCAGAGCGCTAAAGCTGAAGCGGCGTCCGCCTTTTACAACCTTGGCCACACGGGCGATATGAACAACCTTTTCAATCATATCTGATTTATTAGCTTCGAACTTCGCCAATTTGAAAATACCTCCTTTACCCAAGCTTAGAAGCTGAGTCCAGCTTCCCGCGCTGATTCCGCTAATGCTGAGATTCGGCCGTGATAGAGATTTCCTCCACGATCGAATACTACTTGCTTAATTCCTTTATCTAAGGCCTTTTTTGCAACCAGTTCTCCAACCTTCTGAGCTCCGGCAATATTTCCACCGGACAATTCTGCGGCTTTGAATTCTGGATCAAGGGATGAAGCAGCAGCAAGTGTAACGCCATGCTGGTCATCAATTACTTGAGCATAGATATGGTTCAAGCTCCGAAACACAGCCAAACGTGGGCGCTCGGCAACTCCGACAACATTCTTGCGTATGCTTTTATGCTTTTTCAAGCGAACAGCCTTGCGATCAATACGCTTAATCAAAGAGAACACACTCCTTTCACGATTGGCAAGAGATTTGGCCCTTGCCTATTTACTTCTTACCGCCTTTTTTACCGCCAGTTTTACCGACCTTGCGGCGGATAACTTCGCCTTCGTATTTAATACCTTTGCCTTTGTAAGGTTCAGGGAGTCGTTCTGAGCGAACAACAGCAGCAAAAGCACCAACGAGTTCCTTATCCATCCCTTTAATTAAGATCTTATTGGGAGCCGGGACTTCAAAGTCAACCCCTTCAAAAGGAGTAAGTTCAACTGGGTGTGATTTCCCTACGGTTAAAACCAGCTTATTGCCTTGTTTGGCCGCACGATATCCAACCCCAACCATATCCAGCCCTTTGGTGAATCCATTGGTCACGCCCTCGACCATATTAGCGATCAGCGTGCGGGTCAGTCCATGCAGGGAACGGCTTAAGGGTTGATCATCCGGCCGAGTAACAAGAATTTGTGAGTTTTCTACTGAAATGTTCATTAACGAATGAATTTCTCTTGTTAAGGTCCCCTTAGGGCCCTTAACGGTAACAACGTTATTCTCTATTTTGAAGTCCACGCCACTGGGGATACCAATGGGGCGCTTGCCAATTCTGGACATTCACTGCACCTCCGTTGCTAAAATTACCAAATATAGGAGATTACTTCTCCTCCAAGCCCTTCTTTTCGAGCTCTTTTATCTGTCATTATCCCCTTAGATGTTGAAATCACTGCGATTCCTAGTCCGCCAAGGACTTTTGGCAGCTCATCTTTCTTCGCATAAACACGAAGACCCGGACGGCTTATCCGTTTTAGACCGGTAATAACACGCTCACGGTTTGGACCGTATTTCAAATACATCCGAATGACACCTTGTTTGTCATCAGCAATATATTCTACATCTTTAATGTATCCTTCTGCTTTAAGCAGCTCAGCAATCTCTCTTTTTGTACGAGAAGCCGGCACTTCAACTTTATCATGATATACCATACCAGCATTACGGATACGAGTTAAAAAATCTGCTATCGGATCTGACATAGACACTTCAGTCGTCCCCCTTCCTTACAATGTTTTACCAACTGGCCTTCGTGACTCCAGGAAGTTCCCCTTTGTGAGCTAACTCCCGGAAACAGATCCGGCAAATTCCGAATTTCCGCATGTAAGCATGGGGACGTCCACAAAGCTTGCAACGGTTATGCGAACGCACTGCGAATTTTTGTCCACGATTTTGGCGGACAACCATTGATGTCTTAGCCACGTTCTTGAACCTCCTTTTCTCTAATCACGATATGGCATTCCGAAGCCACGAAGCAGCTCTCGCGCTTCTTCATCGGTTTTTGCCGTCGTTACAAAAACTACATCCATTCCGCGGAGCTTATCGATCTTATCGTAATCGATTTCAGGGAAGATCAGCTGCTCCTTGATTCCTAAGGTATAATTTCCGCGTCCATCAAACGCCTTACCTGAAATACCGCGAAAATCGCGAACACGAGGTAAAGCCACATTTAAGAGACGATCCATAAATTCGTACATACGCTCTCCGCGCAGTGTTACTTTACAGCCGATGGGCATTCCTGCACGAAGTTTAAAGGCTGCAATGGATTTTTTTGCTCGTGTAACAATCGGCTTTTGTCCGGCGATCTTCATAAGGTCTCCAACAGCGGAATCAATCGCTTTGGAGTTTTGAACCGCTTCGCCGACACCCATATTGATCACAACTTTTTCAACTTTGGGAATTTGCATTACATTTTTATAAGCAAACTTCTGCTGCAAAGCAGGAGCTATTTCATTTTGGTATCTATCATACAGACGAGCCACTCAGGTTCCTCCTTTCGCGATTAGTGTTTATCCGGCAGATTCACGCCGCAATGCTTGCAAACTCGGTATTTGCCGTCTTCTGTCACCTTATAGCTTACGCGGGTAACAGATTTACACTCTTGGCAGTATAACATAACGTTAGAACTAGCCAGGGGAGCTTCCTTTTGAACGATACCGCCTTGAGGCATGCTTTGCGAAGGTTTGGTATGACGTTTAACCATATTAGCCTTCTCTACAACAACACGGCCTTTCTTAGGAATCACCTCAATAATCTTGCCCTTTTTACCAGCATCTTTGCCACTGATGATCATGACAAAGTCACCTTTTCTAACGTGCATCTTTTTAGGTTGTACCTTGTGCTTAGTAGCAGCCACTTTCTTCACCTCCACCCATCATGGGTCTTAGATAACTTCCGGTGCTAAGGAAATAATTTTCATGTAGTTATCACGCAGCTCGCGGGCAACTGGTCCGAAAATACGTGTTCCGCGAGGACTCTTATCGTCTTTAATGAGAACTGCTGCGTTTTCACTAAACCGTATATAAGATCCGTCGCTGCGCCTAATTTCTTTCTTGGTTCTGACGACGACAGCCTTAACTACGTCTCCCTTTTTGACAACGCCCCCTGGCGTTGCTTGTTTAACAGAAGCAACTATAATATCGCCAATCGTTGCATAGCGACGCATTGATCCGCCGAGCACACGAATACACATTAACTCTTTAGCGCCTGAGTTGTCACCAACCCTTAGCCTAGTTTGTACCTGGATCATTTCATTGACCCCCTTCCGAACTAAATATCAAGACTTAGAGAGCAATGGCTCTCTCCGTAACTTCAACAACGCGCCAACACTTATCTTTACTTAAGTGGCGAGTTTCCATGATTACAACAGTGTCCCCGATGTGGGCATCATTGTTTTCGTCATGAGCCTTATATTTTTTGGTATGAGTAATGGATTTTTTGTAAATAGGATGACTCTCGGTGATTTCTACTGAAACAACGACAGTTTTATCCATTTTGTCGCTGACAACTTTGCCTTGACGAACCTTACGTTGGGCTCTTTCCACGTTAAAATGCCTCCTTTCTCATCTTAGGCACGTTCAATCTTTAACTCGCGCTCTCGTAGAATTGTTTTACCGCGGGCAATTCCTTTGCGAACCTCACGAATTCTCATAGGATTGTCTAATTGCCCTGTTGCCAACTGGAAACGCAAATTAAACAGTTCTGTTTTGAACTCGTCGATTTCCTTCAGCACTTCTTCATCAGTCAAATCACGGAAATCCTTAGTTTTCATTTGCGTCACCTCCTTCTTGCTCTGCACGGGTAACGAACTTACATTTAACAGGGAGCTTATGCATTGCCAGACGCAGGGCCTCGCGAGCTTGTTCCTCTGTTACGCCGTTTAGTTCAAACATTACACGACCAGGCTTAACAACAGCTACCCAATACTCCGGCGAACCTTTACCACTACCCATACGGGTCTCAGCAGGCTTTGCAGTAATAGGCTTATCAGGGAAAATCTTAATCCAAACTTGACCACCACGCTTAATGTAACGGGTCATAGCAATACGAGCTGCCTCGATTTGACGATTTGTAATCCAGCCGGCTTCTAATGCCATAAGGCCGAATTCACCAAAAGTTACTTTATTGCCTCTCGTAGCCTTACCGGTTAAACGGCCACGATGTTGTTTCCGATGTTTCACTCTGGTTGGGACTAACATTTAGTTTCCTCCTTCCACCTGAGCGACGACTTTCTTGGCGGGAAGAACCTCACCTTTATAAATCCAAACCTTGATACCAATTTTTCCATACGTGGTATTTGCTTCAGCAAATCCGTACTCAATATCCGCACGCAGGGTGTGAAGGGGTACTTTTCCTTCATGATACCATTCGGTTCGGGCAATTTCGGCTCCAGCCAGACGACCGCTGCATTGAATCTTAATACCTTGTGCACCCTGCCTCATTGTACGGCCAACAGTCTGTTTCATGGCCCTGCGGAAGGATACGCGCTTTTCAAGCTGTAGTGCAATGTTTTCTGAAACCAATTGGGCGTCAAGCTCAGGCTTCTTAATTTCTACGATATTGACAGCGACTTGCTTGCCGGTTATGGCTTCAAGCTGTTTACGCAGGTTTTCAACTTCAGCGCCGCCACGTCCAATGACAATTCCCGGTTTTGCTGCATAGACTGATACTTTAATACGGCTCGCTGCCCGTTCAATTTCAACCTTCGGACAACCTGCTTGTTTAAGCTTATTTTTTACAAACTCACGGATCTTCAGATCTTCATGAAGAAGTTCCATGTAGTTTTTGTCTGCATACCATCGGCTTTCCCAGTCCCGGATAATTCCGACGCGGAGACCTTTGGGATTAACCTTTTGACCCACAGTTTAGCCCTCCTTCTTCTCGCCTACAACCACAGTAATGTGACTCGTCCGTTTCCGGATTTGGTCAGCACGTCCCATAGCTCGAGGCTTGATGCGTTTTAAAGTCGGTCCTTGATCGACACATATTTCAGTTACATACAGATCATCAACATTCATATCATAGTTATGTCCTGCATTTGCGACTGCAGACTTCAGTACCTTAGTTACATCGACAGTGGATCCGTTGGGGGTAAACTGAAGGATTGCGAACGCATCACTGACCTTTTTGCCGCGGATCAAATTAACGACCTGGCGCACCTTACGAGGAGAGATACGTACATATTTTGCCACTGCTTTTGCTTGCATGTGCTTCAACCTCCTCTCGAATTATCGTAAGCCGCTGGATTTTTCACTGCCAGCATGGCCTTTATAGGTGCGGGTAGGCGAAAACTCTCCGAGTTTATGCCCGACCATGTCTTCAGTTACATAGACCGGAACATGTTTTCGTCCATCATGAACCGCAATGGTGAGTCCAACCATTTGCGGGAAAATTGTTGAGCGTCTGGACCACGTCTTAATAACACGTTTATCACCGGATGCATTCATGGCTTCTACACGTACGAGTAAACGAGCTTCGACGAAAGGTCCTTTTTTCAGAGATCTGCTCATTTATGGGCCTCCTTTCGACTACTTACTGCGCCGCTTCACAATAAAGCGATTCGACGGATTTTTCTTCTTCCGAGTTTTTGCTCCAAGTGCAGGTTTGCCCCATGGAGTACACGGGTTGCGACCAATAGAGTTACGGCCTTCTCCACCACCGTGAGGGTGATCCACTGGGTTCATAACTGAACCGCGTACTGTGGGACGGATGCCCAGCCAACGTGATCTTCCGGCCTTTCCGATGCTAATGTTTTCATGATCAAGATTGCCTACTTCTCCAATAGTCGCTCGGCACTCAATGCGAATCATCCGCATTTCACCAGATGGAAGTCTTAGTGTTGCGTAGGATCCTTCTTTAGCCATAAGCTGAGCTGATTGACCAGCAGCACGAACCAGCTGGCCGCCTTTGCCTGGCTTCATCTCGATGTTGTGAAGCAGTGTACCGACAGGAATATTTTGAAGAGGAAGTGCGTTTCCTACCTTGATATCCACATCCGGACCTGATACAACCATCTGATCAACTTGTAAACCATTAGGTGCTAATATATAGGATTTATAACCGTCTTTATAATAGAGCAAAGCAATATTTGCAGAACGGTTGGGATCATATTCAATGCTTGCAACCCGAGCTGGCACTCCATCTTTATTGCGCTTAAAATCAATGATGCGGTATTTGCGTTTGTGTCCGCCGCCTTTGTGACGCACACTCAACCGACCATCGTTGTTGCGGCCAGCCTTTTTAGTCAGGCTCTTGACCAGGCTGCGTTCGGGTTCAGTTCTGGTAATCTCTTCAAACGACGAAACAGTCATGTTCCGGCGGCTTGGAGAGGTTGGTTTAAACGTCTTTATTGCCATAGGTCTTCATTATCCTCCTTTGCTTCAAGCTGTTTATAGACCCGCGAAATTATCAATCTTATCTCCAGCTTTAAGCGTAGCAATCGCTTTTTTGCGGTCAGGTGTTTTACCTTGATATCTTCCGACCCGTTTCATCTTTCCTTTAACAGTCAATGTACGGACGTCAACAACAGTTACTTTAAACATTTTTTCTACCGCAGCCCTGATTTCGATTTTATTCGCAGCAGGGTCTACCCAGAAGGTGTACTTATTTTCTTCGACAAGTCCTACGGACTTCTCAGATATTACCGGGCTTTTGAGGACATCTCGTGCGTCGCGCATTACGCTAACACCTCCTCTGCTTTAGTTACAGCTGCTTTTGTCATCACCAGGGTATCGTGATTCAGCAAGTCGAAAACATTCATTCCTGCGACATCCATCGCTTTAACGCCCTCAATATTACGTGCAGAACGAAGCACTGCCTCGTCTACTTCATCCATTACGATCATAGCCTTCTTTTCAACATGAAGAGCCTTGAGAACTTTCACCATTTCTCGTGTTTTTGCCTCACTGAGACTCAATGCATCAAGAACAATCAGCTGTTGATCAATCACTTTTGAAGAGAGTGCTGAATATAAAGCCAAACGACGAACTTTTTTAGGCAATTTGAAACCATATTTACGTGGTTTTGGAGCAAAAATCACTCCGCCGCCCTTCCATAACGGAGAACGCGAGCTCCCAGAACGGGCACGGCCTGTTCCTTTTTGACGCCAAGGTTTACGTCCACCCCCGCGCACTTCGCCGCGCAACAAGGCAGACTGGGTTCCGCGTCTTTCTCCCGCTAATTGTGAAACAACAGCTGAGTGCAGAACATGGACATTTGGAGTAATACCAAATACGTCTTCATTGAGTTCAATTTCCCCAACAGCTGCGCCTTCCATATTTAATACTTGAACTTTCGGCATTGCTTATTCCTCCTTTCTCCGTGTTACTTCGCCTTGACAGAAGGCTTCAGAATGAGCAATGACTTATTCGCTCCAGGGACAGCCCCTTTAATCAAGATCAGGTTTTTATCTGCATCAACCCGGACAACCTCCAGGTTTTGTACTGTTACACGATTACCGCCCATACGTCCTGGCAGAACACGACCTTTAAATACTCGTGCCGGGCCTTTCGCGCCAAGGGAACCTGAACGGCGGTGATATTTAGATCCGTGCGCCATAGGTCCACGGCTGGCACCATTGCGCTTAATCATGCCTTCAAAGCCTTTACCCTTTGACTTGCCGACAACATCGACTTTGTCGCCAACCGAGAATAGGTCCACTTTTATTTCCTGACCAATCTCATAGCTCTCAACATCTTCTACTCGGAACTCTCTAATGTAACGCATCGGTTTCAATGAGGCCTTTTGAAAATGTCCTTTTTGAGGCTTGTTGCTCAAGCCTTCACGCAGAGTTGAGAAGCCCACCTGAATAGCATTGTAGCCATCAGTTGCAACTGTCTTCTTTTGAACCACCGGGCAAGGACCAGCTTCGACGACAGTAACCGGAACCACACGTCCTTCATCTGTAAAAACCTGAGTCATACCAATTTTTTTACCTAAAATTCCTTTTGACACGAATGCCACCTCCTAAACGCTTTGAAGTGCACTAGAAATATTCTAGAGCACGAGAGCGTTATATTATTTTATCTTGTCGGGAACACTCGGCAACAACTCCACGCTACCGGGTGTTTCTCGCAACAAACACATAACGATATTTTACCACAAAGTCAAAAGAATTGCTACATAAAAAATAGCCAATTACAACTTAATTTCAATATCAACGCCTGCCGGTAAATCCAAACGCATAAGTGCATCCACTGTTTTTGACGTTGGCTCTAAAATGTCAATAAGGCGTTTATGAGTGCGCATCTCAAACTGCTCCCGAGAATCTTTATTAACATGGGGAGAACGCAAGATGGTATAGATGCTCTTCTCTGTCGGCAAAGGAATTGGTCCGCTGACCTGTGCGCCCGTCCGTTTTGCAGTCTCAACAATACGTTCTGCTGACTGATCCAGAGTTTTGTGGTCAAACGCTTTAAGACGGATTCTGATTTTTTGGCTCATAATAATGCTTACCCCCTTATAATTCCCGTTATACGGGTCCTAAACGTAAAAATTCCCCAGTTCAAGCGGAGTGACTTGCCTGGCAACCTTTTACGTCAATTCAGAAAACAGAAGTCAGAGGCCGGAAGCCAGACGATTGCTGTCCCAGGCCTTTAATGACGAGAGGAAGCATTTCCTCTCGTCATCTAAATACTATTAACTATATTACTTTGCAATTTTTGCAACGATGCCTGATCCAACGGTACGTCCGCCTTCACGAATAGCGAAACGGAGTCCTTCTTCCATAGCAATCGGAGTGATAAGTTCAACTTCAATTGTTACGCGGTCACCAGGCATAACCATTTCGGTTCCCTCTGGAAGGGTGATTACTCCGGTAACGTCGGTTGTACGGAAGTAGAACTGAGGACGGTAGTTATGGAAGAAAGGAGTATGACGTCCACCCTCTTCTTTTGTTAAGACATAAACCTCACCAGTAAACTTCGTGTATGGTTTAATGGATCCGGATTTCGCCAAAACTTGTCCGCGCTCGATGTCTTTACGCTCAACACCACGCAGAAGCGCACCAATGTTGTCACCGGCTTGAGCTTGATCAAGGAGCTTACGGAACATTTCTACACCGGTTACAACGGTTTTGCGGGCAGCGTCTTGTAAACCTACGATTTCAACTTCATCGCCGACTTTAACCATACCACGCTCAACACGGCCGGTAGCAACAGTACCACGACCAGTAATCGTGAAAACATCCTCGACTGGCATTAAGAAAGGCTTGTCGGTGTCACGCTCTGGAGTTGGAACATAGGAGTCAACAGCATCCATAAGGTTCCAAATCTTACCGCACCACTCACAATCACGGCTGCCACAGCCACATTGAAGGGCTTTTAAGCCGGAACCGGGAATGATAGGTACATTGTCACCATCATATTCTTGGTCATTTAATAGTTCACGGAGTTCCATTTCAACGAGTTCGATAAGTTCTGGGTCATCAACCATGTCGACTTTATTAAGCCAAACAACAATGCTGGGAACACCAACTTGGCGAGCCAAGAGAATGTGTTCACGGGTTTGAGGCATCGGGCCGTCAGCTGCGGAAACACAAAGGATAGCGCCGTCCATTTGAGCAGCTCCGGTGATCATGTTTTTAACATAGTCAGCGTGGCCTGGGCAGTCAACGTGTGCATAGTGACGGTTTTCTGTTTCGTATTCAACGTGTGCAGTGGAAATGGTAATTCCACGCTCGCGCTCCTCAGGAGCCTTGTCAATTTGGTCAAATGCTGTAGCCACAGCACCACCGACTTTGGAAAGAACAACGGTGATTGCCGCTGTAGTAGTAGTTTTGCCATGGTCAACGTGACCAATGGTTCCTACGTTAACATGAGGTTTTGTACGTTCGTATTTAGCTTTTCCCATTTTTTTCACTCCTTTAATATACTCTAAAAGTTTTATAATTCAGGGAGGTTACGAAGCAAGAGTCTTATGTGCAGATGCCCCGTGCCTCGAACCTCGCTTATGACCCCTGACGCTTGTCAATAATACCATCCGCAATGTTTTTAGGAACTTCTTCGTAGTGATCAAACTGCATAACGTAAACACCACGTCCCTGAGTTGCTGAGCGCAAGTCGGTTGAATATCCAAACATTTCGGCGAGGGGTACAAATCCACGCACAACCTGTGAATTGCCCCGGGCTTCCATTCCTTCTATGCGGCCCCGTCGTGAACTGATGTCTCCGATAACATCTCCCATGTATTCCTCGGGAACTGTTACTTCAACCTTCATAACCGGCTCAATAATGGCTGGATCCGCTTTAAGCGCACCTGCCTTGAAGGCCATGGATCCGGCAATCTTAAAGGCCATTTCCGAAGAGTCCACATCATGGTATGATCCATCGTAAACGGTAGCCCGCACGTCAAGCACCGGATAGCCAGCCAGAATACCATTTTGCATGGCTTCTTCGATACCTGATCCAATCGGATTGATGTATTCCCGCGGGATTACACCGCCGACAATTTTATTGACGAATTCAAAACCACTGCCCGGCTCAAGGGGTTCAAGTTCAACCCAGCAGTGTCCGTATTGTCCGCGTCCGCCGGATTGACGAACAAACTTACCTTCAGCCTTAACGGAACGACGAATGGTCTCTTTATAGGCAACCTGCGGTCGTCCAACATCGCATTGCACTTTAAATTCACGCTGTAAACGGTCAACCATAATCTCAAGCATGAGCTCACCCATACCACCGATAATTGTTTGCCCTGTTTCTTGATCAGTGTGCATAGTGAAGGTCGGATCTTCTTCAGCAAGACGCGAAAGTGCGCCTCCCATCTTTTCCTGGTCAGCTTTTGTTTTTGGCTCGATAGCCACATGAATAACCGGCTCAGGGAAAACCATTTTTTCAAGAATGATCGGTGACTTCTCATCGCAAAGAGTGTCTCCCGTTGTTGTGTCCTTCAGACCAATTGCTGCTGCAATGTCTCCCGAACGAACCTCTTGAATATCTTCACGGTGATTGGCGTGCATTTGAAGTATTCGTCCAACCCGTTCTCTTTTGCCTTTAGTTGAGTTATAAACATAGGAACCAGAACTTAAAACGCCAGAATAGGTTCTGAAGAATGCCAGTTTACCCACAAAGGGGTCGGACATGATCTTAAAGGCCAGCGCTGAAAACGGTTCTTCGTCAGAAGCGGTTCTATGGTCCTCTTCACCGGTATCCGGATGAACGCCTCTAATGGGCGGTACATCCAAAGGAGACGGCATATATTCAACGACACAGTCCAAAAGCGGCTGTACCCCTTTGTTCTTAAATGCGGAACCGCAAAGAACAGGAATAAATCTATTGCCGACAACTCCCCGTCGAAGTCCCTCGCGAATTTCTTGCTCAGTAAGTTCTGTCCCTTCGAGATACTTCATCATCAGCTCTTCGCTGGTTTCAGCGACAGCTTCAACCAATTTCTCGCGGTACTCCGCAGCTAAATCAGCCAAGTCTTCAGGGATCGCTGTGTGTTCAGCAGTTGTTCCTAAGTCATCTGTATAGATAATGGACGTCATGGTGACCAAGTCAACAATACCTTTGAAGTTCTCCTCGACACCAATAGGTAACTGAATGGGAACCGGATTAGCACCTAAGCGCTCGGAGATCATTGAAACACCGCGGAAGAAGTCTGCTCCCATCCTGTCCATTTTGTTAATAAAAGCAATCCGCGGAACTTTGTATTTATCCGCTTGACGCCAGACAGTTTCGGACTGTGGCTCAACGCCTCCGACAGAGCAGAACACCGCTACTGCACCATCAAGTACCCGCAGCGAACGTTCAACTTCTACAGTAAAGTCCACGTGCCCTGGTGTATCAATAATATTGATGCGATGATCTCTCCACTGACAGGTTGTAGCTGCGGAAGTAATGGTTATCCCGCGCTCTTGCTCCTGAACCATCCAGTCCATTGTCGCAGCACCGTCATGAACTTCTCCAATTTTATGCACACGTCCGGTATAAAACAAAATTCGTTCCGTGGTCGTCGTTTTACCCGCATCAATGTGAGCCATGATTCCAATATTGCGTGTATTCTCTAGTGAAAATTGCCTTGCCATTGAGAATCCCCCTTTCTGTCAAAATCAGTGTGTCTCAAATTACCATTTATAATGCGCAAAAGCCTTATTAGCTTCTGCCATTTTGTGCATGTCGTCTTTCTTCTTGACAGAACCTCCGGTGTTATTAGAGGCATCAAGCAATTCTCCGGCAATTCTTTCCTGCATGGTTTTTTCTCCGCGTTTGCGAGCCATTGCAACAAGCCAGCGAAGAGCCAGTGTTGTGCGACGTTCCGCACGTACTTCGACAGGAACTTGATAGTTAGCTCCACCAACACGACGAGCCTTAACTTCCAATACAGGCATAACATTCTTTAAGGCTGCACTAAAAACTTCTAGCGGATCCTTACCAGACTTTTCCTGAATGATATTAAATGCATTATAGCAAATAGCTTCTGCCGTTCCTTTTTTACCATCCAACATGATTTGATTAATAAATTTTGTCAGAGTTTGGTTTTTATAAATCGGGTCAGGCAGTACTTCGCGTTTTGCAACATATCCTTTACGTGGCATTTAGCAAACCTCCTTTGTGTCGTATTTTAAACAAGCCAAGAGAGCCCAGCTTAGGCTTTCTTAGGACGTTTAGCCCCATATTTTGAACGTCCTTGCGCGCGTTTTTGAACAGCTGTTGTGTCTAATGCACCACGAATAACGTGATAACGCACACCAGGGATGTCCTTAACACGACCGCCCCGAATTAGAACCACAGAGTGTTCCTGTAAGTTGTGTCCAATTCCGGGAATGTAGGTGGTCACCTCAAACCCATTTGTCAAACGCACACGAGCAACCTTCCGAAGCGCCGAGTTCGGTTTTTTCGGAGTTGTAGTATAAACCCTAGTACATACTCCCCGTTTTTGTGGAGATCCTCCTGAGGGATATTGCTTACGTTTAAGTGAATTATAGCCCCACTGCAAAGCAGGAGCTGTAGATTTATATTCTACTGTAGCCCGTCCTTTACGGATAAGTTGGTTAATTGTCGGCATGTCTCCGCCTCCTTTCTGATGAAATCAATATACAAGGAATTGCTTGCTCCAGCATCTAACAAGCAATTCCAAAATCCGCTTTATAAAAATTGAGGTTCAATCATGAAGTATGGCCGCTACTGCTGTGCCAACTTCTATCCCGCACGCTTTTCCCAGTTCGCTCATAGTAGGAACGTCAATGCATTCAATACCATGATCTTCGCACCATTCAACAACAGGCCGGCGAACATGTATCTCAGCATCTTTTGCTATAAAAACGCGCCGAACACGCCCTTTTTCAAGGGCTCGCTGAGTCTGCTTCAACCCAACTGTTTTTTGTTTGGCGTGTTTAAAGGTCTCATCAAGCATCAAAATGCTTTCCCCCCTTAATCACACTATTGTAGTTTAGCATTTGAGTTCTAGCGTGTCAATAATTCGGTTTGATTTGCTTCCGAATATTTTACATTTTGATATCTTAACATTCCAGTTCCTGCAGGGATTAGTTTTCCGATGATGACATTTTCTTTCAGTCCCAGTAAAGGATCCACTTTCCCTTTGATTGCCGCTTCTGTCAGAACTCTGGTTGTTTCTTGGAAAGAAGCAGCTGATAGGAATGAATCTGTTGCTAAGGACGCTTTGGTTATCCCCAGAAGAACCGGGTGAGCGACAGCCGGCTCACCGCCTTCAGCGATTGCTCGAGCATTTTCATCCTGGAAGTCAAACACATCGATCAAACCGCCCGGCAGAAGACTGGTATCTCCCGCATCGTCAATTTTCACTTTGCGCAGCATCTGGCGAACCATGACTTCAATATGCTTATCGTTAATATCAACCCCTTGAAGTCTGTATACCCGTTGAACCTCTCCCACTAGGTAAACTTGAACTCCGCGCTGTCCTTTGACTTTCAGCATGTCATGGGGGTTAATACTTCCTTCCGTTAATTCATCCCCCGCTTCCACCATCTGTCCATCTCTAACACAGAGGCGGGAGCCGTAAGGAATGGTGTAAACAATGTGTTCATCCCCTTCAGTAAGGAGATCAACTTCCCTGCGTCCTTTAATTTCACTGATGGCCACTTTACCGGCTGCTTCAGCGATAATCGCCTGGCCTTTCGGTTTCCGTGCCTCAAAGAGTTCTTCTACCCGCGGAAGACCTTGAGTGATGTCATCTCCGGCAACACCGCCGGTATGGAAAGTACGCATGGTCAGCTGAGTTCCAGGTTCACCGATAGATTGCGCCGCAATAATCCCCACGGCTTCACCCATTTCAACAGGCCGTCCTGTAGCCAAGTTCCGACCGTAGCAGCGCTTACATACACCGTAGCGAGACCTGCAGGTCAGGACAGATCGGATAACCGCTGAATCATAGTGTTTAACGATTTCCGCTGCTTGCTCTTCCGTTATTTCAGTATCAGGTGAAGCAAGGACTTCGCCGGTCTCCGGGTGATAGATTTCTTCAAGCACAAAACGTCCAACTAAGCGTTCAACGAGTGGTTCAATGATTTCCGGACCATCTTTGATGTCTTCAACGACAATGCCGTTTTGAGTTCCGCAATCTTCCTCACGTACGATTACATCTTGCGAGACATCAACAAGGCGGCGAGTCAGATAGCCTGAGTCAGCTGTTCTCAAAGCAGTATCAGCCAAACCTTTACGAGCACCGTGAGAAGAAATAAAGTACTCTAAAACTGTGAGACCCTCACGGAAGTTTGCTTTAATAGGCAACTCGATAGTCCGTCCTGATGGGTCAGCCATAAGTCCCCGCATTCCAGCCAATTGTCTTAGCTGTTGAATATTACCCCGCGCACCTGATGTTGCCATCATGTACACCGGATTAAAGACATCTAAAGCATCCATCAAAGCATCAGTTACAGTTCTAGTCGCCTTAGCCCATGTATCAATGACAAGATTATAGCGTTCTTCGTCTGTGATCAGGCCCCGACGATATTGGAGCTCGGTTTTAGCGACTGAGGCATCCGCATTAGACAAAATTTCTGTTTTTGCTTCCGGAACAGTAATGTCAGTCAGACCGACCGTCATCCCAGCCCGTGTGGAGAACTTAAACCCTTGACTTTTCAAACCATCTAATAGGTTGGCAGTAGCTTCATAGCCAGCCTTACGATAGGTTTTAGCAACAATTTCTGCAAGTCCTTTTTTACCTACAACCTCATTAAAGTAGCCAATTTGAGGAGGAATAACTGAATTGAAGATCAAGCGACCAACGGTCGTCTCCAATAGTCCTCCGTTACGTCGTACTTTAATACTAGCCTGTAAGTGTACTTCTTTTGCATCATATGCTAAAACAGCTTCGTCATAATCCTTGAATATTTTCCCTTCACCTAAAGCACCCGGCCGTTCCATGGTCAAATAGTAAGATCCTAAAACCATGTCCTGAGTAGGTGTAGCTACCGGCCGACCATCCTTTGGATTGAGGATATTATGAGCCGAAAGCATTAACAGTCTGGCTTCCGATTGCGCTTCAGCGGACAAAGGAACGTGTACTGCCATTTGGTCGCCATCGAAGTCAGCATTATAAGCTGTACAGACTAACGGGTGGATCTGCAAAGCCCTACCTTCAACGAGGATTGGCTCAAAAGCTTGAATTCCCAGGCGGTGAAGGGTTGGAGCACGGTTAAGCAGAACAGGATGATCCGTAATTACTTCTTCAAGAACATCCCACACTTCAGGTCGTACTCTCTCAACCATTCGTTTTGCACTTTTGATATTATGAGCATGCCCTTCATTAACAAGTTTTTTCATAACAAAGGGTTTAAAGAGCTCTAAGGCCATTTCTTTAGGAAGACCACATTGATGAAGTTTCAGATTAGGACCTACGACGATAACGGAACGTCCTGAATAGTCAACCCGCTTGCCCAAGAGATTCTGACGAAAGCGTCCCTGTTTCCCTTTTAGCATATCGCTGAGAGACTTAAGCGGTCGGTTACCCGGCCCAGTTACAGGCCTTCCGCGACGCCCGTTGTCAATCAAGGCGTCCACTGCTTCCTGAAGCATCCTTTTTTCATTTCTCACAATGATGTCCGGTGCTCCTAAATCTAAAAGACGTTTCAAACGGTTATTTCTATTTATTACTCTACGATAGAGATCATTAAGATCGGAAGTTGCAAAACGCCCGCCATCCAGTTGAACCATGGGTCTCAGCTCAGGAGGGATTACAGGGACTACATCCATAATCATCCACTCCGGGCGATTTCCTGAAGACTTAAAAGCTTCTACTACTTCGAGACGGCGAATTGCCCGTATTTTTCGCTGACCGGATACTTCTTTCAACTCCGATCTTAGTTCTTCGTTGAGTTTTTCTAAATCCATCTCGGCAAGCAGCTCTTTGACAGCTTCTGCTCCCATGCTGGCTTGGAATCGATCTCCATATTTGTCACGGTATTCCCTATACTCAGTTTCTGTGAGCAGCTGTTTCTTCATTAAGGCGGTATCGCCGGCATCCGTAACAATATAAGACACAAAATATAAAACTTTTTCTAAGGCACGAGGAGACATGTCTAAAAGCAAACCCATCCGGCTGGGAATTCCTTTGAAATACCAAATGTGCGAAACCGGAGCAGCAAGCACGATATGTCCCATTCGCTCCCGACGAACTTTAGAACGGGTTACTTCGACCCCGCAGCGATCACAAACAATCCCTTTATAACGAACTCGTTTGTATTTTCCGCAGTGACACTCCCAGTCTCGAGTTGGACCAAAAATCTTTTCACAAAACAAACCTTCACGTTCCGGCTTAAGAGTCCGATAGTTAATGGTTTCCGGCTTCTTTACTTCTCCAAATGACCACTCGCGAATCATATCCGGAGACGCTAAACCGATACGCATACGGTCGAAGTTATTGACGTCTAGCAATCCTTATCGCTCCTTTCGTCCGGGGACTAGTTGAGATCGCCAAGATCTATATCTTCTTCCTCTAGGACCTCAACATTTAAATCATCCAAGGAGTCTTCCTCGTCGATCATGTTGTCCTCATCCTCATCATCTTTCTCCTCGTCGGAACGATTTGAAGGATGCGGGAGTTCCTCATGTAGATCAATGCCTAGTTCCTTTGCCGTTTCCGTTATATCTTCATCGGTATCATGAATCTCAATTTCCCGATCATCTTCTGCTAAGACTCTAACGTCAAGTCCTAAGCTCTGCATTTCTTTAATTAAAACTTTAAAGGATTCAGGAATTCCCGGTTCAGGAATATTCTCTCCTTTAACGATAGCTTCGTAGGTTTTCACCCGGCCAACAACATCATCGGATTTAACAGTCAAAATTTCCTGGAGTGTATATGAAGCACCATAAGCTTCCAAAGCCCAAACTTCCATTTCTCCGAAACGCTGTCCTCCGAACTGAGCTTTTCCCCCTAAAGGCTGCTGAGTTACAAGAGAATATGGCCCCGTCGAGCGAGCGTGGATTTTATCGTCAACTAAATGGTGAAGTTTTAGAACATACATATACCCCACTGTAATTTTACTGTCAAAAGGTTCCCCCGTCCGTCCATCGTACAGTATGGTCTTTCCATCACTTGAGAGACCGGCTTTTTCTAAAGTCTCAAAAATATCTTCTTCCGTTGCACCGTCAAAAACCGGAGTCGCAATCCGAATTCCCAAAGCTTTAGCCGCTCTTCCCAAGTGCGTCTCCAAAACCTGACCGATATTCATACGAGATGGAACCCCTAGGGGGTTCAGCACTACCTCAATGGGCGTACCATCAGGCATAAAGGGCATATCCTCTTGACGCATAACCCGGGAAATAACCCCCTTATTTCCATGGCGGCCCGCCACCTTGTCACCAACTGAAATCTTGCGTTTTTGAGCGATATAGACACGAACGAGTTGATTAACTCCAGGAGATAACTCATCTCCATTTTCGCGCGTAAATACCTTGACATCAACAATTTTCCCTGCTTCTCCATGAGGAACACGCAGAGAGGTATCACGAACCTCGCGAGCCTTTTCACCGAAAATAGCTCTTAGCAAACGCTCCTCAGCTGTAAGCTCGGTTTCTCCCTTGGGAGTGACTTTTCCGACCAAAATATCTCCAGGTCTAACCTCAGCACCAATGCGAATAATTCCCCGTTCATCAAGATCTCTCAGAACATCTTCACCAACATTGGGAATATCCCGCGTTATTTCTTCCGGTCCAAGTTTCGTATCACGAGCATCCGATTCATATTCTTCAATATGAATGGATGTATAATAATCCTCACGGACGAGCTTCTCACTAATCAAGATCGCGTCCTCGTAGTTATAACCTTCCCAAGTCATGAAGGCTACCAAAACATTCCGGCCTAAGGCGAGCTCTCCATGGTCTGTCGAAGGACCATCGGCAACAATCTGCCCTGCCTCTACCCGTTCGCCTTTCATAACAATCGGCCGCTGGTTAATACAGGTTCCTTGATTAGAACGGGAATACTTCAAAAGCTTGTGCTTTTCGGTCATCCCATCATCGCCTTGAACGATAATTTCATCCGCTGTCGCCCGCTGTACAGTACCTGCTCGTTTAACAACTGCGCAAACACCGGAATCCTTAGCCGTCTTATATTCCATCCCAGTTCCTACATAGGGAGAATCTGTACGCAAAAGAGGAACAGCTTGCCGCTGCATGTTTGATCCCATCAAAGCCCGGTTTGCATCGTCATGCTCGAGGAAAGGAATGAGAGCCGTAGCAATGGATACCATTTGTTTTGGAGAGACGTCCATGTAGTCGACTTGATTAGGCGAAACATGCACAAAATCCGGACCGTGACGACCATCGATTTTCTCCCCTAAAAACTCACCGTTCTCACCCAGTGGTGCATTTGCTTGGGCCACAACATACTTTTCTTCCTCATCAGCAGTTAAATAATGGATTTCATCCGTAACACTGCGCGCTTCCTTGTCAACCTTACGATAAGGGGCCTCAATAAACCCATATGGATTAATGCGGCCAAAGGTACTTAAGGAGCCGATCAAGCCGATGTTCGGACCTTCCGGTGTTTCTACCGGGCACATTCTCCCGTAGTGGGAATGGTGAACGTCCCGCACTTCAAATCCTGCACGCTCTCTGCTTAGTCCTCCAGGGCCTAAGGCACTTAAACGGCGTTTATGGGTCAGCTCTGCCAGCGGATTGGTTTGATCCATAAATTGGGACAGCTGACTGCTGCCAAAAAACTCTTTGATTGCCGCAACGACGGGTCGAATATTGATTAATACCTGAGGCGTAATCACTTCTACATCCTGAATGGTCATCCGTTCACGAACGACACGTTCCATACGGGACAAACCAATTCGGAATTGATTTTGCAGCAGTTCTCCCACGGAGCGCAATCTGCGGTTGCCTAGATGGTCAATGTCATCCTTATGCCCATCTCCATCCATCAAGGCCAACATCTTCTGCACACTGGCTACGATATCTCCACGGGTTAAATGACGAACATCCATAGGGATATCTAAGCCCAGCTTCTTATTAAGCTTGTAACGTCCAACCTTAGCTAAGTCATACCGCTTGGCATCAAAGAACAACGCTTCTAAAAGCGAGCGGGCACTGTCTACCGTCGGCGGTTCACCTGGTCTTAAGCGTTTATAAATCTCAACCAAAGCTTCTTCAGTCGATTCTGAGTTATCCCTTTCCAGGGTTGCACGAATATATTCATTATCATTAAACAGTTCTAAAATCTGACCGTTGCTTGCATAGCCTAAAGCACGGATAAGAACAGTGCCAGGCAGTTTTCTGGTTCGGTCAACCCTGACAAAGATATTATCGTTAATATCTGTTTCAAACTCCAACCAAGCTCCGCGATTTGGGATTACTGTAGCCCCATAGAGTTTTTTACCGCTGGGATCAATTTGCTCAGCGTAGTAAACTCCCGGCGAACGTACAAGTTGGCTGACAATAACACGTTCGGCACCATTAATAATAAAGGTACCTTTGTCGGTCATCAACGGGAAGTCTCCCATAAAAACTTCCTGTTCTTTAACTTCTCCGGTTTCCTTGTTTATCAGGCGTACCTTAACTCGAAGCGGCGCCGCGTATGTAACATCGCGTTCCTTACACTCCTCCACCTGATACTTAGCATCTCCTAAGCTATAATCAACAAATTCTAAAACGAGATTGCCTGTGAAATCTTGAATCGGCGAAATATCGCGAAACATATCGCGCAACCCTTCATCAAGAAACCAACGATAGGAGTTTTGCTGGATTTCGATTAAATTTGGCATGTCGAGAACTTCACGGATCCTGGAGTAGCTCCAGCGTTCCCGTGTCCCAACCTTAACAGGATAGAACATTAACGTTTCACCCCTCAGTGTGGTTTTCTCTCATTGAGGTAAATAATATATTGACATATACAGCCAAAAGCAAGGCCTTTTAAAAAGAACCTCGCTTAACTGTTTATGATGTTCCGCTATCATTCCGACAATTTCAAAGATAATATCTCCTTATTATCAAAAGCATTTACGAATATTACCATAGCATGGATGGATTAAGTAATAAATACCATTTACGTATAGTAACATTTATAAAGTATAACAAAACCGCAGCTCTCTGTCAAGTAACTTTTTTAAATAAGATTTTCTGGCTATGGTCTGCTCATACTCACCTTGCTATTCTATTCTGATCCAGGATAAATGTGAGGTATTCTCTCGATAATTCCATACTGTAAAGCGCTAGCTGAGGATGAAAAAAGGTACTCTCTACAAGAGAGTACCTTTCACTAAGAAACTCTTACTTTACTTCGACGGTAGCTCCGGCTTCAGTTAATTTAGCTTTTAAGGCTTCAGCTTCATCTTTGGAAACTTTCTCTTTAACCGGTTTTGGAGCATTGTCTACGAGGTCTTTTGCTTCTTTAAGACCTAATCCGGTTGCTTCACGAACTACTTTAATAACTCCGATTTTAGAAGCTCCACAGTTTGTAAGAATAACGTCAAACTCTGTTTTTTCTTCAGCTGCATCGCCAGCAGGAGCAGCGGCAACCGCACCGCCTGCAACTGCTACAGGAGCAGCGGCACTTACGCCAAACTCTTCTTCGAAAGCTTTTACAAGTTCAGATAACTCAAGGACAGTTAAGCCTTTTACGGCTTCGAGAATTTCATTAACTTTAGACATTTTTCGTTTCCTCCTTAAATTTAAAAAAGATTTAAATGATAGAGCACATTCTTATTGAGCAGCTTTAAGCTTACGTACTTCTTCCAAGGCATACCCCATCTTACGGATCGGTCCTTGAAGAACATTAACCATACCGGCAAGAGGAGCTTGCATACCGCGCAGAACCATCGTGAGCAAGACTTCACGAGAAGGCAGATCAGCGAGAGCTTTGACATTGTCTGCACCAATCACCTTGCCTTCCAGTACCCCTGCTTTAATTTGGAATGTTTTAAGTTTGTTTTCCTTGGCAAAATTCGTTAAGATTTTGGCCGGTGCAACAGGATCGGCGCTAAAAGCAAGAGCGGTGGGACCCTTAAGATAGGGATCAAGTCCTTCAACCCCTAACTCATCGGCAGCACGACGTACGAGAGTATTTTTTAAAACCCGGTACTCAACTCCGGCTTTGCGTAATTGAGAACGCAGTTGCGTTACTTGGGCCACAGTTAAACCACGGTAGTCAGCTAAGACTATTCCCGAAGACTGTTGAAACTTCTCTTTGATTTCTGATACTACAAGACTTTTTTCTTCGATGTTAGGCATTCTGTGTACCTCCTTCCCATTTAGATAAACTCAGCAAAAAACCTCCGCATTTGCAGAGGTTAAGAATGCCAAATAAATATCTTTCGGCGTAATCTTCCAACCTCGGCAGGCTATTAAGCCTTACGGCTCCTGCTTTCTACAGCGGAAATATTAAATTCCTGATAAGTTTATCCCATTTATAGAACACTGTCAAGCTGTCGATATTAGAGTGCTTTAACAGGGTTGATGCGCACGCCCGGTCCCATGGTGGAGGATACTGTAACACTCCTCATGTATTGACCTTTGGCAGCAGCAGGCTTCGCCTTAACTAAAACTTCCCCTAACACACGATAGTTTTCCAGCAACTGTTCCACACTGAATGAGGCTTTGCCTATAGGTGCATGGATAATACCGGCCTTGTCTGCACGGTACTCAATCTTACCAGCCTTAATTTCCTTGATCGCACGAGTTACATCAAGGGTTACTGTTCCGGTTTTAGGGTTTGGC
Organism: Desulfosporosinus orientis DSM 765; assembly: GCF_000235605.1. GTDB lineage: Bacteria > Bacillota > Desulfitobacteriia > Desulfitobacteriales > Desulfitobacteriaceae > Desulfosporosinus > Desulfosporosinus orientis. The sequence goes on along the minus strand of NC_016584.1, from coordinate 223,371 downwards.
ATAAGACCTTTTGGTCCAAGTACACGACCAAGTTTACCAACCATCCCCATCATATCTGGAGTTGCGACAACAACTTCAAAACCGAACCAACCCTGCTCGATTTTAGCGATCATATCTTCAGCTCCAACAAAGTCTGCTCCTGCCAGCTCAGCTTCTTTAGCCTTTTCTCCTCGGGCAAATACCAACACAGTCCGTGTTTTACCAGTCCCATTAGGAAGGACTACCGCTCCACGAATTTGTTGATCAGCATGCCGAGTGTCAATGCCTAATTTAAAAGCAACTTCGACAGTCTCGTCGAACTTTGCTTTCGCATTCGCTTTAACAATGGATAATGCTTCTGTTGGCTCATGAAGAGCTGCACGATCAAAAGATTTTACAGCCTCTTGATACTTTTTACCTACTTTAGCCATTCTATTAACCTCCTTGTGGTTATGCGGGCTTTACCCTCCCACAAAAAATATTAGCCTTCAACGACGTCGATTCCCATGCTCCGAGCTGTTCCTTCAATCATCCGCATTGCTGCTTCAATGCTTGCAGCATTTAAGTCCTTCATCTTAGTATCGGCAATTTCACGAATTTTTGATTTAGGAACTGAAGCAACCTTCTTGCGATTTGGTTCAGAAGAGCCGGAATTGATGTTGGCTGCTTTTTTGAGCAACACTGCTGCTGGCGGGGTCTTGGTAATAAAGGTAAAGGAACGGTCTTCATAGACGGTAATCTCAACAGGGATAATTAAACCTGCTTGATCTTTTGTGCGTTCATTATACTCTTTGCAAAAACCCATAATATTGACCCCGTGCTGACCCAGAGCTGGACCAACCGGAGGTGCCGGTGTTGCCTTTCCTGCATTAATTGCTAGTTTTACCAACCCAATTACTTTCTTTGCCATTTGTCATTACACCTCCTTGTTAGGATAACCTGATTTTAGTCTAATTTTTGAACCTGTGTGAACTCAAGTTCAACGGGTGTCTCTCTCCCAAACATGGATACTTCAACCCGCAATTTGCCTTTATCGGCAAGAATTTCTCGAACCACGCCAACAAAATCTTTAAATGGACCAGCAATCACCTGGACACTTTGATTAATCTCAAAGTCAACCCGCGTTTGAATCTCATCCATTCCCATTTGTTGCAGAATTGTCACTACTTCACTTTCAAGCAAAGGAATAGGCTTCGTTCCAGACCCAACGAATCCGGTTACACCTGGAGTATTGCGAACAACATACCACGAGTCGTCCGTCATTTCCATCTCGACAAGCACATAACCCGGATATACTTTGCGTTTGGTAATCTTTTGTTTTCCATTTTTGAACTCAACTTCATCTTCCATGGGAACAAGCACTCGAAAAATCTTTTCTTCCATATTCATTGATTCAACGCGTTTTTCGAGGTTCATCTTCACTTTGTTCTCATAGCCAGAATAGGTATGAATCACAAACCAATCTTTTGCCATTTCTCAGGGACCTCCTCAGACACTGCCATTGAACCTCATATGTTTTAGGGCAGCAGCTTGGTCAAGGCCGCGTTTAAACCGCTATCAACAATCCACATCAGAATGGATACAATCGCCACCGCAAAAAACACAACTACAGTGTAGCTAAGCAACTGCCTGCGGCTTGGCCAATGAACTTTTTTGAGTTCGCTCAAAACCCCGCGGAAATACTCCATCGCCTTATCTTTCTGTCGCTGAGTATTGGCCGGTTTCTTCAACTCGCCCATCACTTCACATCCTTACAGACATCCACGTCATTGACTCCGTGACAACGCCTCCTGGCGTACATCTAAACTTTGCAAAAAAAAAATTACTTAGTTTCTTTATGCAGAGTGTGGCTCTTGCAGAACTTGCAAAACTTTTGAGCTTCCAAGCGATCTGGGTTGTTTTTCTTGTTTTTCATTGTAGCATAGTTACGATGCTTGCACTCCGTACATGCTAAAATAATGCCAACACGCATTCAGTACACCTCCCGGACAACAGTAGGACGCTGTATTTTTTTCCATTACTCAAAGTACTTTATCACAAGAAAATTTCGCTGTCAAGGAAAACCTCCTGCAACAAAAAAGACAGCTTCGCTGTCTCACTAACTTGGTTGCGGGGGCTGGATTTGAACCAACGACCTTCGGGTTATGAGCCCGACGAGCTACCACTGCTCCACCCCGCGATATTCTTGTTCAGTTGTCCTAAGTGATTGTCCGACACTCGTCCACCTGTCATGCGAAGCACATATGCAGCTCGATCGTGTATTGCAATACCGTCTTGTCACCATATTGTGTTATGGAGCCGACGATGGGACTCGAACCCGCAACCTGCTGATTACAAATCAGCTGCTCTGCCAATTGAGCTACGTCGGCTTGAACCTCTTGTGCATCACAATAACCTCGAGGCACTTACGTAGTTTATCACTTCTTTTTTAGAAATGCAAGCCTTTTGTTTTTAAAAGCTTATGTAAAATTACCCATCACGTCGTTCGAGATATCGCTCAAGTTTTCGTTTAACCCTCTGTAACGCGTTATCGATTGACTTCACATGCCTTCTCAAGTCAACAGCAATTTCTTGATAAGATTTACCCTCCAAATACGACATGAGTACTTTCCATTCCAGAGAACTTAGGATTTCACCCATCTTTTCCTCGATATCGTCAAATTCCTCCCGGCTGATAATCAGCTCCTCGGGATCCGTAATTCGAGTTCCTGATATAACATCAAGAAGAGTCCTATCCGAGTCCTCATCATAAATAGGCTTATTCAAAGAAACATAGGAGTTTAACGGAATGTGCTTCTGCCTAGTCGCAGTTTTTATCGCAGTAATGATCTGTCGGGTTATGCACAATTCAGCGAACGCTCTGAAGGAGGAGAGTTTGTCCCCGCGAAAATCCCGAATTGCCTTATAGAGACCAATCATTCCTTCCTGGATAATATCTTCACGGTCTGCACCAATTAGAAAGTATGAACGTGCTTTTGCTCTAACAAAATTTTTGTATTTATTAATAAGAAACTCTAGTGCTGCAGCGTCGCCTTCCTTGGCAAGCTCAACCACCTCTTCATCCACGATAACGTCGATGATTTCGCACTCCGGTAGTTCTGGTTGGGCTTGAAGAGTCAAGTTGATCCCCCCTAAATGTCGTCACGAAGAAGACGCAATCTCGGCTAGCCCTCGTCCACGAGAACATCCTCATTATACTCGACTCAAAAGAAAAGCGTCAAGGCGAAGTTTTGGTTGTTCTGTCGCTATCCGCGGGTTTCGAGCCCTTAAGACCCGCTTGTAGTTCGAAAAAATGCAGGATTCTGCAATAATTTAACAACACAGGTTAGTTTTAACGGGCGCTGACCCTCTGTCTGAGAACTTCATAAAGCATTATCGATCCGGCCACACTGGCATTTAAAGAGCTCACTTTCCCTTTCATAGGCAAACTGACCAGTTCATCACAATTTTCTCGGAGCAAACGACTTATCCCTTTCCCTTCACTGCCAATGACAATGACCCTTGGACCGGTAAGATCTGCTTCAAACACATTTTTTCCGCTTGCTTCAGCTCCCGACACCCAACAACCGATTTTTTTCAAATCCTTGAGTGTTTGAACAAGATTGCTCACTCGGGCAACTTTTACATGCTCCACTGCCCCTGCTGAAGTTTTGGCCACAGTCCCAGTTAGTGCTACACTTCGCCGCTTGGGAATAATAACCCCATGAGCGCTCACAGCGTCTACCGTCCGCAGCAAGGCACCCAGGTTGTGCGGGTCTTCTATTTCATCCAGCATTAGGATAAACGGGTCTTCCTGCCTCGATTCGGCGAAAGCAAGGATATCCTCAACGTCAGCGTAATCTCTTGCCGCCAAATAGGCAAGTATTCCTTGATGCCGCTCACGATTTGCCAACCGATCAAGGGTCTGGCGATCGACGAATTGGTATAAAATATTTCTCTCCTGTAAAAGGGAAATAATTTCTTGATTTCGCCCACCCGAACTTTCCTTGATTAGAAGAACTTTATTAACCGGTTTTCCGCTCTTTAGAAGTTCAACAACCGGATTTTTACCATAAACTATTTCGTCGTTCAAGAAGTTCACTTCTTTCCTTCCAGGGTTTTCAATCTGCCGCAGCTATAAGTTCCTTGCCGGCAGACTCCTTGAGTTATACAGGTTGGACCGGCTTCACTAAATAAATTAGGAGCCACATTGCGTACCAACTCCAGCATTCTATTAGCCAAAAAACGGATTTCCCATTGTGCTCGCTGACAGGTCCGATGCTCAAAGAAATTCAATAAGGATCGGGCGTTAAAGGTTGCCATAACCGAAGTTGTGCAGGCATTAGGCAAAACATATCGGGCATCTTCTGCAGGCACACAATTTAAAAGTTCTCGATAATTCTCCTGCAGACGAGTCATCACTTGCTCAAATTGCTTAAGCGCTGCAGGATTTCCTTTAACACTCGGGGGAATTACAAAATCAAACCCTTTCTCTTCGACATAACGCTGGGAACGCTGTGAATAGCTGGCAATACGATGACGTACTAATTGATGGGATAAAGCTCTGGATACACCATCTATAGAAAATTGAAAGCTAACATGTTCAAAAGTAGAAAGGTGACCCATTTCTCGAAGCCTTCGCACAAAACCAGCTACCTTCTCATCGTCCAGGCGCTCACATAATTCAGATACTGAATCCGCTGAATAACATAAACGCGCAGCGGCAGCAACGACTTTTTCCGGTTCTGGTGTGTATTGAATAAGTTCTACTCTCATCAGAATTCCCCTCACTCCACTATCTCTTTATATCAATAACCAATCCTTGAGACTCCCAATAGAGCTCATTCTGCCTGTCTTTCTTGGAGAAGCATTCTGTCTACTTGGTCGAAGGCCCAACCCATGCGGGAATTCTGTCCGCTTAGATGCCAGTAACCGATTAAGCTTTCAAACGCCGTTGCATGACGATACGTCAATACATCAACATTTTTGGGATGCCCGCCTTTGGAGTTCCTCCCCCGCATAACAATTTGCTGTTCAATTTCGTTAAGGTCCGGCAAAAGGGCGTGTAACACCTTAGCTTGAGTGCTGGCGCGTACATAACTAATCGCCTGCTTGTGCAGTTCTTTGACCTTTTCGTGCCCAAGTTCCAGTAAGTGTGTACGAACCCAAAGTTCATAAACAGCATCCCCTAAATATGCCAAGGTTAACGCATTCATTTCTTGCCAATTTCGCATATAGTCACCTTTCATCCAATCATACCACTGGTTATCCTGCAAGTGCAGCAGTATCTACTTCTTAAGCTGCCACCTTGCACCTTGTGGCGTATCTTCAATTACGATGCCTTTTTCTTTCAAGGAATCCCGGATAAAATCTGCCATTTCCCAATCTTTTTTCTGGCGGGATTTTGAGCGAATCTGTAAGACCACATTCATGACTTGACTTAACAATTCTTCATTTTCCACACTAACTTGAGCAGGATGAAGCAAATCAAAACCTAAAACCCCGCCAAGCTCTATTAATGTCTTTTGAGCGACAGCCAATCCTTCTGAAGACTGGGAATTTTCTTTTACATGCCCATTCATGGTTTTCGCCAGCTCGAAGAGAGCTGCATAGGCAAGTGCTGAATTAAAATCATCATCCATGGCTTTTTCAAAGGCTTTACGTGCTTCCTGAGCAGCCTCCACCAATCCTCCGTGGATTGGATCGTTTTTTTGTGTTCCACTTCTGTTCAAGGCTTCCTGCGCCAAACGAACACTGGTTTGCAGGCGTTCCAAACCTTTTTGAGCCATACTTAAATTCTGGTCGTTAAAATCCAAAGGACTTCGATAATGAGTTCCCAACAAATAAAATCTAATCACTTCTCCAGGATTATTTTCCAACAATTCACGGATCGTAAAGAAATTTCCCAGAGACTTAGACATTTTTTCTTGATTGATAGTTAGAAACGCATTGTGCATCCAATAGCGGGCAAAGGTTTCTCCCTTAAGGTAACCTTCTGTTTGAGCAATCTCATTTTCATGATGTGGAAATGAGAGATCCTCCCCTCCGCCATGAATATCAAATCCCGCTCCCAGATATTTTAAAGACATGGCCGAACACTCAATATGCCAGCCCGGACGCCCCTCTCCCCAAGGACTTTGCCAAAATGGTTCACCAGGTTTAGCCTTTTTCCAAAGTGCAAAATCCATGGGATGCTTTTTGCGTTCATCTACTTCTACCCGGGCACCAGCCTTCATATCTTCAATGGTTCTGCCGGATAACTTCCCATAATCGGGGAACCGTTCCACTGCAAAATAAACATCCCCATCTACTTCATAGGCTAATCCAGTATCAATAAGCCCCTGAATAATCTCAATCATTTCAGGGATATGTTCCGTAGCTTTAGGATGAACTGTTGCCGGCATAAGGTTTAAAGCTTTAGCATCTTTAAAATATTCCTCAATATATTTTTGACCTAAAGCCAGAGGGTCCATTCCTTCTACATTTCCTCGCTGAATAATCTTATCATCGACGTCCGTAAAATTCTGGACATAGCGAACATCATAACCTTTGTAGATAAAGTATCGTCTAATCATGTCAAAGACAACAAACATTCGGGCATTTCCTGCGTGAAAATAGTTATAGGTCGTCGGGCCGCATACGTACATCGCTACTTTCCCGTTCTCCCTTGGCTGAAACTCCTCTTTTTGACGGGTCATGGTGTTGTATAATCTCAAAGACATTGTATCCACTCTCCTCTTTTTTTAGAATTTCTTCTAGATATTCCACACGCTGCATCAGACATTTCAACATTTCGTTCACCGGATCGGGCAAATCATCGTGTCTTAAATCAGGATCTTTAATGGGAACTCCGTGATGGAGAACGATTCGCCCCGGAACACCTACTACCGTTGTGTCACTTGGAACCGGCTTGTTGACAACTGAACCGGCACCTATTTTGACATTATCTCCAACTTTAAATGAACCTAGTACCCTGGCCCCAGCCCCAATCACCACATTATTTCCAATGGTCGGATGCCTTTTGCCTTTTTCTTTACCTGTCCCGCCAAGAGTAACTCCTTGATAAAGGGTGACATTGTTCCCAATTTCCGTGGTTTCCCCAATGACAACACCCGTTCCATGGTCAATAAATAGGCCTTGGCCAATCGTCGCCCCCGGATGAATTTCTATCCCTGTTAAAAAACGAGAAAATTGAGAGATCATGCGCGGCAATAAAACCAATTTACGGCGATACAACCAATGGGCCAGCCGGTGAAAAATTACGGCATGAAACCCCGGGTAGCATAAAACGACCTCCCAGATACTTTTTGCAGCAGGATCTCGTTCAAAGATAACTTGAATATCGCGCTTAAGCTGTCCGAACATTTTTAGCCTCACCCTTTTCCTAAATATTTAAGTTACCCGGCACGAACGAATACACGCTTATTTTAGCATCACTGATTTTTCAGGATAACACAAAAAGCGGAACTACTCGTCCAGAGACGAATAGTTCCGCGGTTCCACTCTGTTTGAACGACTATGTCGCTCCAGCTTAATGCTTTAACGCAGCAAAACGGATTGGAATACTTAATTTCATCCAATCAGCTCCGAGACGCACTTCCAAAATATCCTTGTCAATGGCTTTCACTGTCCCATTTCGCTGGTGACAACTCAATTTTGTACTCTTTCTCTTCAATGCCTTGGGTCATTATTTATTTTAGATGTAAAGTGTATTTATAGTTTCTCTAATTATAGAGAAGTCCCTAACCTCTGTCAATCACTTGCTTGGTAAGTCTATGCAAAATAACGCTCCTCTGTCATAGCGATCCGTCCTAAAACATTCTCACGCCCTAATAAGGGGATAATATCATAAAGCTCCGGACCATGCATTTGCCCGGTCAAAGCCACCCGGACCGGCATATATACTAATTTGCCGCCGAGTTTCAACTCTTTCGTCATTTGTTTTAAAAGGGTCTTCACAGTTTCTCCCGTGAGTGTTTCTGTCTCCTGCACCTTCCTTTTAAATAATGCCAAGACACCCGGAACCTGCTCTCCCTTCAACACGTCAATTGCTTCGCCATCCGGCTCAAGGGGAATACTCCCATGAAAATAGTGGATATAGTTCTTTGCTTCAGCCAGGTAAGAAATTTTATCCAAAATAGCTTTAACAAAGGTTTCCAGCCACTCCTGCTGCTCTGTTGACCGTTTCTCCCGAGAAGGTATATTTAATTCCTCCAGATGCGGCAATGCGAGCTCAGCCAGTTGTTCGAGGGAAGTTTCTTTAAGATAATGTGTGTTAATATAATCCAGTTTATGCCGATCAAACACAGCAGGGCTTTTAGAAACCCGGTCCAGGGTAAAGGCCTCTGCCAACTCATCCAGGGTGTAAAATTCTTTTTCCCCCGAAGGCGCCCAGCCAAGGAGGGCTATAAAATTCACAATAGCCTCGGAGAGATATCCCTTCCTTTGATAATCTATTACCGCAGTGTCCCCATCCCGTTTGCTCATCTTACGCCCTTCGGAATTATGGATCAGGGAAATATGAGCAAATTCAGGCGCAGGAACTCCCAGGGCTTGATAAATCAGAACTTGCCTCGGAGTATTGGACAGATGCTCCTCACCTCGAATTACGTGAGTGATTCCCATGGTAATATCATCCACAACCACTGCGAAATTATAGGTGGGAATTCCATCGGATTTAACAATGACATAATCCCCAATCCCATCGCTCTCAAATACCACGTCCCCGCGAACTTGATCAGAAATATGAATGGCTTGTCCTTTCGGCACGCGGAAGCGGACCACCGGCTTTCGCCCTTCAATCTCCAGGGCAGCCCGCTGCTCTGCGGTCAAATGGCGGCATTTTCCCAGATAGCGGGGAGTTTCTCCTTTAGCAAGTAACTCTTGACGTTCCTGCTCTATTTCCTCTTCCGAACAATAGCAATAATAAGCGTGACCACCGGCTATTAATTTTTCGGTATACTCTGCGTAAAGCCCTAAACGATCCGTCTGGCGATAAGGACCATGGTCACCGCCAACTTCGATTCCTTCATTCCATTGAATATTTAACCAGCGCAGGGCTTCTAAAATATTTTGTTCAGATTTTCTGCTTGAACGCTCCAGATCTGTGTCTTCACTGCGTACAATAAATGTCCCATTGTTCTTACGAGCCCACAGATAATTAAATAAAGCCGATCTCGCCCCTCCGATATGAAGCGGGCCCGTCGGGCTAGGTGCAAATCGAACTCGAATTGTCATTTTACTTCCTCCACCTTTATTAAGCTAACAATTGCTTGAGCTGCAATTCCTTCTTCTCTGCCAACAAATCCCAATCGTTCCGTTGTAGTCGCTTTAACAGACACACAAGACTCTTGGATATCCATAGCCCGGGAAAGGTTATAGCGCATCTTTTCTATAAATGGGGCAAGTTTCGGACGCTCTGCCATAATAACACTGTCCATGTTTCCAACTATGTACCCCTTTGACTTGATAAGCCCCATCACATGTTCCAGCAGTGTCAAACTGGAAATCCCTCTATAGCTGGGATCATTATCAGGAAAGTGACCTCCTATATCCCCTAAAGCCAAGGCGCCTAAAAGGGCGTCCATGATGGCATGAACCAGTACATCCGCATCTGAGTGGCCCAGCAGTCCTCGTTCATAAGGAACTTCTACTCCTCCGAGTATCAATTGCCGCCCTTCAACCAAAGCATGTACGTCATAACCCAATCCTACTTTAATACCCAACACCTCATTTGTTTTAACTCCTAAAAGTCAGACAGAAGAACCGTCCCTACTGTCTGCTCTCTGTCTGTTTTCAAGAATCATCTCCGCTAACAACAAATCCTCCGGAGTTGTTATTTTTAGATTTCCCTGCATCCCCTCGGCCATCTGGACAGGATACCCCATCCATTCTAACAAAGATGCGTCGTCTGTGCCACAGTATCCTGAAGAAGCAGCTCTGTTATGTGCTTCTTCCAATTTTTCACGGTCAAATATTTGAGGAGTTTGGACAGCACGTAAAGAATCACGAGGCAACGTCGCCAGGATATTTCCTATACTATCAATTTCCTTAATTGTATCCTTGACGGGAATGCCCATGACTGCCGCAGGGTATTCCTTTGTTTCTTCAATAAATCTATGAAACACCTCTAATGTTAAAAGGGGTCTCGCCCCATCATGCACCACTATTCGTTGAATAGCGGAACTTAGAGCTCGAACCCCTGCACGAACGGAATCCTGGCGTGACGCTCCTCCGATGCAGATTGCCACGACTTTTTTAAATCTCTGCTGTGTAACTATTTCCTCTATAACAGCGATGTCTCCTTCTGCGCCTACAATCACGATTTCTGAAACAAAGTCGGATTCTTCAAAAATCCGAACCGTATGAGCCAGAATTGGCTGCCCTAACAAAGACAGGAATTGTTTATTATATCCGGCCCCCATCCGTTTACCTTGACCGGCTGCCGGAATAACAATCCCGAGATTAGCCAATCGCATTCACCTCATCCGTCGGACGAAGGCCCATCGGCTTTTTTTCCAGGGAAGTTTTTGGCTTGGCAAAAATCATTCTCCCAGCTGCCGTTTGCAGAACGCTTGTCACTAAAACAACGACATTTTGCCCCATATACTTGCGGCCCATATCCACAACAATCATGGTTCCGTCATCAAGATAGGCCACACCCTGTCCCGGCTCTTTCCCTTCTTTCATAACTTGAACCAGCATTTCTTCTCCGGGCAATACAATTGGCTTAAGAGCATTGGCCAATTCATTAATATTTAAAACTTTAACCCCTTGCAATTCAGCCACCTTATTGAGGTTATAATCATTTGTCAATAAGGGCGAGCCTAAAACCTGCCCTAACCGCACCAATTTACTATCGACTTCATTGATATCCTCAAAATCCTGTTCATGAATTTGCACTTTAATGACCGTTTCTTTGGAAATTTGATTAAGAATATCAAGACCTCTGCGTCCTCGATTACGCTTAAGCAAATCCGAAGAGTCTGCAATGTGCCGAAGTTCTTCCAGAACAAAACTGGGAATGAGCAAAACTCCTTCTATAAATCCCGTTTTAACAATATCAGCAATCCTGCCGTCAATAATCACACTAGTATCAAGAATTTTATAACTTGCCGCTTCCCGAGCCCGGCCGGTTTTATTTTCCTTGAGTTTTTCCGGTTTATCCGGCTTATCTATTTTATCTCCCCGATCCCGAAATCTAGGAAAAAAGTTAAGAAAGCCCAATACATCTTCTTTCCGTTTCATTCCAATCGTTAGACCTAAATAACCTAAAAAAAGACTCAGTAAGACTGCTAAAAGCGGGCCGAAGAATTTAATGCTAATAAAGGAATTACTAAATAAACTTGCAATAATAAGTCCAATGATTCCTCCAATGGCTCCACCCATAATATCATTAGTGGGCACCCTAGTTAAGCGCGAATCCATCCAACGCATTAAAGCAATAAAAGAGCGAATACTAACAGGTGCAACTAAGAATCCAATAATGCCAAATAAAACACTCATAATGGCGTATGTCCAGACTAGGGATCCATTCCAACCAAGGGTTTTCATAAAATCGAGGCTAATAAGTACATAGTTAAGATAAAATCCTACCGCCCCTAATAATAGAGTGATGATCACGCGTATTAAATTGCGAATCATCGTTTCACCTCCTTTTAACCTATTTTGACTAAAAGTCTTCCCAATTATACTGTGATTTTCATTATTTTTCAACCAAAGGTAATTTAATCCTTTTCAGCAAAATTTTTTAAAGGGATGTCCTTAATTAACAAAGCTCAAAATGTTGGGCTAAGGCGGGTTTAAGGCGATGCTCGATTCAAAACGTCCTGTTTGAGTCATGGCATTGTTAATGGTTAGTTCGTGCTTAAGCTCAGTCTTCGAAAATGTACATAAATAAAAAATTTGCTGCGATATACTCGTCGCCATGACATCAATAAGACGTAGAAAGGATTAGTAAACTATCTAAGCCAGAATAAGAGCTGATGAAAGCCGCTGTCTTACTGCTTCTTCTTCCGATCCTTCAGTCAACACAAGTTCACTAATCAGAATCTGACAAGCATTTTCGTACATTTTCTTTTCACCTGTAGAGAGACCTTTTTCATTTTCTCTCTGGGCAAGACTTCTAACAACATTAGCGACTTCAAAAATGTTTCCACTCTTGATTTTCTCTAAGTTCGCACGATAGCGGCGATTCCAAGCCAACGTGGTTGCCGTATCCTTAGTTTTCAGCACCTCTATAACATCTTTAACCATAGTCGGAGAAATGACTTGCCTTAAGCCAAGGTTCTCTACATTGTTCAAAGGAATAAACAATTTCATATTCCCAACCGGTAAATGCATGACATAATATTGGCTCTTTTCTCCAAGAACTTCCCGTTCTTCGATGGATTCAATAATTCCTGCACCGTGCATCGGATAGACAACTTTGTCACCAACCTTAAACATTCGGCCACCCCCTTATCTATTATTATAACAAGGAACATTGCCGGGGTCAAAATTTTAAAATTTTAAAATTATATCATACAAGTCTTTAACCTGTCAATTTCCCTTTTTGAACCACACGTCTGTTGAAAATTGACAACTACCTAACCTCCTCGTTATAATAGAGATGGCAGAAAGGAGTGAGGATAGCACACATGGAGCAACTCACTGACCAATTCCAAGACACGGTGAAATCTCTCTTAATCAGACACCAAAGCATTTTGGATATTATATCCAAAGGGCAGGAAACATCAGCGCGTGTTAACCGAGCCGTTGTCAAATCTGTAACCAGTTGTGGTTGCCACGCCGTGAATGCACGCAAGAAAGTCATACCCCCAGATGCAAGCCTCGCCGATTTAAAGGATCTCTTGGACAGCCAACTTGAAGGATTGATTTGTGACAATTGCCAAGACATCATTGCTGCTGAATTGGGTAAACAACTGTTTTACATAGCTGCTTTAGCCAATGCCCTCGACATCTCACTCAGCGACGTCATGAACCAAGAACTCAAAAAATTACAGACTCTGACAATTTTCAATTTGACCTAACTATTTTAGCCCTTAAAGTTTTAAAGTTTATTAGCTCCTGCTTTGCAGGAGCTTTAATTTTTTAATGGATAATTTGAGGCCCCATAACTTAAATTTCATGCATAGAGCTATTCCCGTCCCTTTAGCATTCCACTGATCTGCTATAGGCTGTGGTAATGGCTGGTCGTTCATTTTTAAAGCTAAAATGCACTCAGCCAGCAAGGCTCTATCCAGCGGAAGGCTTCGTTCGAAGCTCACAGGTGTATTCATATCCGGGCGTATGCCCGAATCAGCTCCCGGACTGAAGCCTTGGGCCTTGCCTGATCCAAGATTTTTTGAATGGTATTGACAGCACTTCATAACCATTTTCTGTTAAAAAGTTTTCTTTTATACATTTATAAATAAATTATAAAAGGCACCCGTAAAAATGAGCACCTTTTATACACGACTAATGAATTTTTAATTAAAACCTTATAAAGGCTTAAACATTTTTTTGCCTGCACCGCATAACGGGCATCGCCAATCTTCCGGCAACTCTTCAAAAGGAACATCCCTAGGTATTTTACTTTTTTTACAGCCTTTTTCAGGATTATAGATATAACCGCAGGTCGACACTTGGCACTGCCACATTTTGCTTTCCTCATTCATCTTCCAGCACCTCCTGTCCCAATTTTATCACTAAGAAGCTCCTGCTGCTATAGTATTAATATCTCATCTGTCCTTCCGATTCTTTCTAAATGTCCATTAACTAAAACAACCGCTCGCTGAGAATAGTTTCGTGTTAAATCCATATCATGTGTTACCAGTACGATGGTACCTCCTTGGTCTCGATAATTTAATATCCATCTCATTACCTTCGTCAAATGGTCATAATCCATCATTTTCGTAGGTTCATCAAGAATAAGGATTTTGGGCTTGGTGATTAATACTGACACTAAGGCAACTAACTGCCGCAGAGAGCGGCTCAGATCGTGAGGATGTTTTTCCCCTAGTTGATGCAAGTCAAATTCTTTTGCCAACTCCCTGGATTCTGCAAGAGCTTCTCGTTTTGGCACACCTCGAGCCACTAGACTCCAAGCAATTTCTTCAAAAACGGTAGCATTGAAGATCTGGTCATCTGGATTTTGAAATAAAACACCAACTTGTTCAGCCAATTCCCAAGTCGGGACCTTCTCAATATCAAGACCATTAACAAAAACCTTACCTGCTTGGGGACGCAATAATCCAATGAAATGTTTAACTAAAGTAGATTTTCCTGAACCGTTTGGCCCAATAACAGCTAACACTTCTTGTTGGTTAACCTGCAGTGTTAAATCAGCGATCCCCTTCTGATTGTCGTAACAATAGGTAAGGTTTTCAACTTCAAGGACCGGCCCTCTATTAACACTTAATACTTTCTTCTGATCATCGTTATCCAGGAAGAATTTCAAACCTTCTGAAATCCCTTGATTGTACTGAAATGGCAGTGGTCTCTCTTTTAGTGATTCCTCAAACATCTGACCGTTACGCAAGCAGAACAGTCTATCCACCCAGGGTACAGCAACACTGGGATTATGCATACAGACTATGATTAATTTTCCTTTTTCTGCAAGTATCTTTAACATACGGAATAAATTCAAGGCAGACGTGGGATCTAGCTGTTCAACAGGTTCATCTAGGAGCAGAATTGGAGCATCGCATATCAACGCCGCCCCAATAGCTACCTTTTGTCTTTCTCCTCCAGAAAGGGATCTTAGTTTACGTCCAAGTAAATCGCTTAATCCCAACTCAGCGGCAATCTCTCGAATTCGTAAATCTAAGTCTGCCCCGCTGATTCCTGCATTCTGCAAGATGAAAGCGAACTCTTCATATACTTCTTCGAAAAGATAAACATCAGAATCCTGCAATAAGACTCCTATGTTTGGAATATCATTATGAATGCCTCTATTCACATCCCATAAAATTTCGCCTTCCAGCTTACCGGGAGTTAGCATGGGAATAATTCCAGATAAACAAGCTAGTAATGTAGATTTGCCGCTTCCATTACTCCCCGTTATTAAAAGGATTTGCCCTAGATCTGCGCTAAAATTGACACTTCTCAGTGTGGGATTAACCCCTTGACTATAAGTAAACGTGAGATTTTTTACTTCAATATCTCCCAACTTTTAACTCCTTCAATCTCCATACTGAATCCATAAACAAATCAAGAAAATACCAAGACCACTTACCACGACTAATTTGTCAAAGCTATTCCAGTTAACTCGTTTATGTATCCGTTTCGAATTATATCCCCTCACGTGGAGTAGTTGTGCCATCGTTTGAGCTCTAATCATCGATTTAATAATAATTGGTATCATCACAGCCAAGTATGTCTGAATTCGCTGCCAAGGGTATTTTCCTATCCTCATTCCGCGGGCTTTTTGAACGTTTAATGTGACCTCCATTTGTTCACGAATGACCGGCAAAATAGACAGAACAAGCCCAAGAATCGTGCCTAAATCAGGATGTATCCAACATAAAGAGGAAATTATTTTACTCAACGGGTTACTAAGCATAAAGATCTGAGTCAAGGTTACAATGCCCAACAATCGCAATGAAGTAGTTAACCCATAGTTAAACCCTTCCAATCCAAAGACATATATATAGTGCAGATTATGAGGGTTTACTAACGAGTGCAGAACAATGATAACGACACTTAAATATACAATAGGGGTTAACCGTTTCAATAAACTGCCGAACAGGCCAAGGAAGGCTGCCAAAACCAGCAAGAGAAGGGTTAGAATAAGTAAAGCAAGCCATGAATGTAACAATATGAACGATAGAACTCCAGACATAACTAATATGGCTTGCGCTCCTATGTGAATTTTTTGTTCACCCTGCCACATTAGGTCCCTTACTGATTCCCTTCATGTTTTGTGGTAATCTGCGAATAATTGCCATAATTAAATAGGCACTTAAAAGCTTATCGGCAAGATTGGCCGGAATTCTTGCAAGAAAGGCACTGGCAAAAATTTCATTACCAGACTTCAGTAATATTGAATAAAGAATATCCACTCCCCCTCCTGTTACCCCTCCAAATAGGTATACTGCAATGGGCGTACCGATGATTGGAGCTACAAAGGCTAAAATAATCCCTGCTAACAGCGGTGTAATATAATCGGTAAACCCTCGTTTCTTAGCTAAAAATCCTACCACTAAACCGATAACCGCATTCACTAAAGCAAATGGAATGGAGATAGGATCTGTCGCCAGTCCTTGAAAAACATTACTTAGTAGTCCTGTAAGCGCTCCTAACCACGGACCCAATGTAACCGCTGCCAGCATCGTACCAATACTGTCTAAGAAAATAGGCAGCTTTAAAGTCGTCGCTACCAGTCCGCCAATGATATTAATCACGATTCCAGTTGCTACCATTGTTAAAGCCAGTTTTTTATTCATCCATTTTTCCTCCCAACAATTCATTCCTACTCAAATAATTCATTAACTGTCCTAAGCTATCAGCAGGCTCTGATTCTAATATCCCAATTTGATCCAAATAAATAGATCTACGGCTCAAGCTTGATTGCAGCACTTCCATGAATACTCCCTGTTTATTAATAATGTCAACTTCTTTTATTTTAGTGAACAAACTGTGGCTCTCAGAAAGTTCACCCCCCCAAAGGCCATCACAAGTTAATGTTACGCCGCAAGAAGGACTTCCTTCTACTCCTATAATTGGTCCTAAAGGAATGTGATGCCGCTGATACTCCTCTGCTTGGTTAACGATAACCTCAGCAATTTTTTCACAATGCCGTCGAAAAAAGACCGAATCATACTGGTATTTTGTTTGCCCCCAGCGGGCCAATCCTCCATGAAGGAGTTCTGGACACGGCAATTGAATAATTCCGCACTTGTACTTTATTAAGATATTAAGAATCTTTTCACTTAAATCTGCAATATCTGGTGACCCTTTAATCTTTGCTTGTGAGTTCAGAAAACAATGAGCCAAGAGAACAATCCTATCTGGCAAAGATTCACCCCCCTTCCTATATATGTCTATTATTATAACATTAATTTATGTATGCGCATAATTATTCCATTATGAGTAACAAATGCCAAAAGCCAGAACGTCACCTAAAAACGACGTTCTGGCCTTTTGATTACTAAATTATATGCTCTTATATAAGGTCGTTTATGAAGCATCAATAGAAGATTTTATTTAACAGCTTCCCCCGCAGCCGCCACAGCATCCGCTATCACAGCCGCCGTTATTGCTCTTGGCAGTCCTGATTTCAAAGCCTTCACCTTGACTTGACTTGATATAGTCAATAACGGCTCCCTCCAAATAAACCTCTAAACTCTTGTCTGTTATTACGGAAACACCAAATGCTTCATCTAGGACATCATTTTCTCCTTTTGATTCATCCAAAGTCATACCAAAATTCGGACCGCTGCAGCCCATTCCAGCAAGATAGAGTCGCAGCAGAGCGTCCTCCTTATTTTGAGCTACAAGGACCTCTTTGATCTTTAAGGCAGCTTGTTCTGTTATAGTTACCATTATTAGCACTCCTTTAAATTAAGCTATTCTTGCGATTTTCATGCCTTGGAGTAAAAAATCCATGTTTTTAACGTTTATTTCCAGCCCTTCCGGTGGATGAATAATTTACTCCTTTAGTCACATAACCATAATAATATGACTATGCATAATTTTTATATTATATTACTCATTATAGACTTTTTTTCAATGTAAGGCTAGTCATTATCCCGAATTATTTAATTTTATGTCAATTTAAACTATGTAACTTCTGTAACCTAAAAGCATAATTTTTTCTCTTGTTCTTCCAGGTAGGAGCATAATGCTAAAAAATCTTCATATTTGCTGATTCTCGCTAGATTTCTTAAGTCTAAGATTATCCCCGTACCAGAGTGTTTGATAAACTCCATATCCGGCAAAGATGTCTCTTCGAATAAACCGCTTTGCCAGTTGTAAATGCACGGAACATATTGACCCCAATTTCGTTCAAAATATTTGACTTTTGCATAGCAAAGTTTATATATATAAAAAACCATTCCCAAAGGAGTTGCTTTTCTGGCAAATTTCTGACTGAAATATTCCTGTACCGGCTGATGCTCATACTGTCGTTCCCAATAAAGACGGGAATTGCTTTTAAGTCTATATTTATCTAAGATTTCACACTTTTCCTCGGAAAGTTCCTGTCTTAAATAATGATCCCTAATTTCCTGTGAAGCGTTCTTCAATAGTTGGTAATTCAAGTTGATCCCCCCAAAGATTAACTCCTCCGTCACTAGGACAGGTATCATAATTTATTAATTATAAATATTTATTATTTATTGATTATATATCAGTGATTATCCCTTTTACAATAACCTCCCCCTGAGAAAAATTCTGGGAATTTAATCCATTGGCGAAACCTTAATAAAAAGGCTCCGCTATCCCGCGCTGGCTTTGTAGACCTTACCGCCTCTCCATGCCATAGGTATAAAAAAAAGCCAAACCTATCAATCATAGGATCTGGCTTCAGACTTACTTTATCAATCCATTCTCTCAAAGTGCTGTAGTTCAAAATCATTGACGACCTGTTCAGTCTCTGTTTTTGCTGCAGCTTTCATATTCAAATTTAAAATCACTTCATATAAAGTATTCAGCTCTACAATTTCTACATTTTTAAATTTCGAAGCATCACGGATAGAATTCTTAGCAATATAGACCCGCTTGAATCCCATTCTGTCAATTTCTCGAATGCGCGCCTCAATCGAAGGCACTTTTTTAAGTTCTCCTGTCAAACCGACATCGGCAACAAAGACAGTGTCACTAGGAATAGCTCGATCTATTACGGATGAAACAATACACATGATGATTGCCAGGCTGGCTGATTGTTCTTTGATCTGAAGCCCGCCGGTGGTTTTGATGACAACATTCTTATCATAGAGATTAACTTTTCCTCGTTGCTCTAAAATTGAAATTAAAGTATTTAGCTGATCTCTTCTTAAACACTCTGCAATGCGGGATGGATAGGGCGTGAATGATTTGGATACGAGACTTTCTATTTCTACAATAATAGGGCGGGTCCCCTCTTTGATGACGGTCAGAGCACTTCCCGAAACCGTCTGGCCGGCACCTCTTTGCGTCATAAAAAATTCTGAGGGATTGTCAATAGATATCATACCTTGCTCTGTCATTGAAAAAAAGCCTATCTCGCCTGTACTGCCGAAGCGGTTCTTAGAACACCATGCACCTCTTAATTCCTCTCCATTTTCACCATTAAGAATCAGCACCGCATCAACCAAATGCTCCAAAGCGCGAAGTCCTGCGATCTCATCATCTTTTGTCATTTGCCCAACCATTATTACCGCTCTGGGACGACTGCTGTTTTTAGCTATTTTAAGGAGTTCATTGGCACACTCCATGGTTTGGATAGGAGAGCCGGGACGAGAATTATATTCTTCAAGAACAAAGGTTTGAATACTGTCGATAATTATTAAATCGGGATCAAGCTCTTCGATGGATGTTAAGACATGGTTCATACTGGTATCGGAATACACCCAGATGTTACTTTTGCTGCCCTGCAAAATCCTGTCAAACCTATTTTTAATCTGACTGTCACTTTCTTCGGCAGAAGCATATAAAACTTTAAATCCTTTATTGGCAACATCATCTGCAACTTGTAAAAGCAAGGTGGATTTTCCTGCCCCAGGACGAGCGGTAAGAATGATGATGGAGTCCTTGACAATACCTCCCCCCAGCACTCGATTGAATTCATGAATGCTTGTCACAATGCGATCGCTATTTCCGGGTAATACTTCGGAAAGCTTTTTGGGAGCGGTCTTTCTCTTGTTTGCAGAAACTGCTGCCTTCCCTGGGTTCTCGAACTCAATCAAGGTGTTCCACTCTTCACATTTAGGACACTTCCCTAACCACTTTGGGCTTTCAGACCCGCAGTTAGAACATCGATAGATCACCTTAGTCTTCATCTAACTCCTCATTTCCACCAACCACTGTTGAATACCCAGGATAATTAAGTAGTAGGAGCATAAGCCATTGCCCCTACTACCCTTACAATCCTGTTAATCCCTCTGCTTGAATCACACCTTGGAGAACTTCATCGTTCCATCTTCTGCCTCGACGCGAATTCGATCCCCTGGCTTAAATTGTCCCTCAAGTATCTTTTCGGAAAGAGCATCCTCAATTAGGCGCTGAATCGCCCGGCGCAGAGGACGCGCTCCAAAAATAGGATCATTTCCTTCCTTAGCAATCAGTTCAACAGCGCTCTTTTCAATCTCCAGCTCCAGACCATTCTCACTTAAGCGCTTATTGACTTGATGAACTAATATTCCGGCAATCTTCACCAAGTGTTCCTCTTGAAGAGCATGGAAAACTACGATCTCATCAATTCGGTTTAGAAACTCTGGGCGGAAGGAACGTTTCAACTCTTCCATCACATGTCCGCGCATGTTTTTATAATCGGTTTTTTCATCCTTTTTAGGTGCAAAGCCCATAGCCTCTTTTTTAAGGAAGGAGGAGCCAACATTAGATGTCATAATGATTACCGTATTCCGGAAATCGACAGTCCTGCCCTTGGTGTCCGTCAGACGTCCATCCTCCAGAACTTGAAGTAAAATATTGAAGGCTTCAGGATGGGCCTTTTCAATTTCATCCAGCAAAACCACACTGTAAGGTTTTCTCCTTACCGCTTCCGTAAGCTGACCGCCTTCGTCATGGCCTACATACCCAGGAGGTGCTCCCACCAGCCGGGAAACGGCATGTTTCTCCATATATTCGGACATGTCTATGCGAATCAGGGCCTTTTCGTCTCCAAACATTCCTTCTGCCAAAGCCCGGCCCAGCTCGGTTTTTCCAACTCCTGTGGGACCCAGGAAAATGAAGGAACCAATGGGGCGCTTGGGGTCCTTTAATCCTGCCCTGGCCCGGCGCACAGCCCGAGCAACGGCGGCAACGGCATCATCTTGACCGACAAGGCGCTGATGAAGAAGATCCTCCAAGTGCAAGAGACGCTCACTCTCTTCTTCTGCCAGTTTTTTAACCGGTATCCCTGTCCAGCTCGCTACAATTTGCGCGATATCATCCGCGGTAACCATAGCATTCTCTTTATTCCTTTGATTTTGCCAAGCTCCTCGCTGCTCAGCCAGCTCGGCCCTAATCTTTTGTTCTTTATCCCGAAATTCAGCCGCCTTTTCAAATTCTTGGCTGGATACGGCTGCCTCTTTCTCTTTCTTTAGTCGATCGGCTTCTTCCTCAAGCTGTTTCAAATCCGGAGGGGCAGTGAAACTTGCTAAACGTACTCGGGAAGCTGCTTCATCCATCAAGTCAATCGCTTTATCCGGCAAGAAACGGTCGGAAATATAACGATCCGATAAACGGGCCGCGGCTTCAATGGCCTCATCTGTGATTTTAATCCGATGATGAGCTTCATACCGGTCCCGTAAACCTCTGAGGATCACAATTGCTTCCTCAACGGTTGGCTCACCCACTGAAATCGGCTGGAAACGACGTTCTAAGGCAGAATCCTTCTCAATATATTTCCTGTATTCTTCCAAGGTTGTCGCTCCAATGCACTGGAGTTCCCCTCTGGCCAAAGCCGGTTTAAGAATATTAGCGGCATCAATGGCCCCTTCCGCCGCTCCTGCCCCAATTAAAGTATGCAATTCGTCAATGAAGAGGATGATATTTCCGTCTGCTCGAATCTCCTCCATCACTTTCTTTAACCGTTCTTCAAATTCACCGCGGTATTTGCTTCCTGCTACCATGGCAGAAAGATCCAGGGTAATCACCCGTTTGTTGCTGAGAATTTCCGGCACTCTGTTGCCGACAATACCTTGTGCCAACCCTTCAGCAATGGCTGTTTTCCCAACGCCCGGCTCTCCTATCAGAGCCGGATTATTTTTGGTGCGGCGGCTTAGTACCTGAATAACCCTCTCGATTTCCTTTTCTCTTCCGATAACAGGATCTAAGCGGCCTTCCCTGGCTTGTAAGGTTAGATCTCTGCCGAACTCATTGAGAGCCGGTGTGTTAACGGAACCGGAATTTTTTGATGCAGTCACAGAATTGGGGACAGGTATAGCAGCCTCTTCTAATTCTCCGCCCAATAATTTAACAATTTGCTTCCATACCCTTTCAGGGCTCACGTTGAGGTTAGCTAAAATCCGGGCCGCAATACCTTCCCCTTCCATAATTAGCCCTAGCAGCAAATGTTCCGTGCCAATATAATTGACCTCTTGCCGGTAAGCCTCCTCATTGGCCAATTCCAATACTTTTTTAACTCGAGGAGTAAAGCCAACCTCTGCATTATGGGGCTGGCCCACGCCGGTCAATTGTTCCACCTGAGTACGGATTTTAGCAAGATCCACATTCATGCCTAATAGTGCCTGAGCTGCAATCCCTTCACCCTCTTGAATAAGACCCAGTAAAATATGCTCAGTTCCTACGACTTGGTGACCCATTCGTTTAGCTTCCTCCTGGGCTATTGATAACACCTTCTCTGCGCGTTCGGTATAACGTCCTTTCATGGTTTTCATCCTTTCCTGTTCATACTAGCTCTAAGCTTGAACTCTTGAATAATTAAGCGGTTTTTTCCCTTATAAAGCGGGCCCGTTCCTCATCCCGCTGACTGGGGTTAAGTTCACGATCCAGAATATATTGCAGACATCCCGGACGCGTGTCAACGATTAACGTGGCAAAGCCATCCTTGGCTTTGGGCAGCAAGCCCATATCCGTCCCTAAGCGATCATGGGACAAGAGATGCATCGCGTCTTCTGATGAGAGCAGCCGGGCATTTTGCAAGGTTCCCCGTGCCCTCCAGACTTTATCCTCCAAAAGCATAGGGGTTTGTCGGCGAAGAAGTTCCCGAGCCTGAAGTTCATGCTCAACAATTTGCCTTGTAACAGCTTCTAAATGAGTTAAAATATCTTCTTCGCTTTTACCGAGAGTAATCTGGTTTGAGACTTGGTATATGTGTCCAAAAGCCTGAGAACCTTCCCCATATAATCCTCGTACTGCTAAACCCAAACGCGCTGCTGCTCCTAAAACCTGCTGAACCTGTTTCATAATCACCAAGCCCGGCACGTGAATCATGACGGAAGCGCGCAGCCCTGTTCCCACATTCGTAGGGCAAGCTGTGAGATATCCTTGAGTTTCTCGATAAGCAAAATCAAGTTTTTCTTCTAATTGGTCATCCAGCTCTGTGGCCAAGCGGTGTGTCTCCAAGAGCTGATTCCCGGGCAAAAGTACTTGAATTCGCAAATGATCTTCTTCATTAACCATCACTGCATAACGATGGTCTGGCGCCAGGGCAACACCCCTGGCTCCGCTTGAGGCTCCCAAATTCGGGCTGATCAGATGCTTTTCGATAAGAACTTGTTGCTCAATACTGCTTAATTCTGTCAAAGAAATATACTGCAGGTAGTTACCGCTTCCTACATCCGTCAATACTTGGGAAACAGTTTCCTCAACCTGTGCGGCACCTTCCCCACTTAATCCATGAGGGAAAGGAAAATCTTCAAGGTTACGCGCCAATCTGACTCGACTGCTGATAACCACAGGAGAATCCGTTTCACTCATCCAGGCACTATGCTGTAAAAGAAGCTCCTTACGAATCACTTTTTTCCCCTCCCGTCGATTACTCAAGCTGGCGTATTTGATCCCTTACGATAGCAGCCTCTTCAAAAGCTTCTTGCTGTATCAGCCCTTGAAGTTTTTCTTTTAGCTTTCTCTGCTCTACACGATTTCTGAGGGCAGCCCCTCGTCTTGCCGGGATCTTACCCACATTTTGACCTCCGCCATGAACACGCCGCAGCAACGGTTCAAGCTGTGTTTCAAAGGTTTCATAACAGGTACTGCATCCCAATTTCCCCGCTTGGGTAATACGGGAAAAACTAATTCCACATTTTGGACAGGTTGTTTCAACCGGTTGATCTTTCGCCGGAGAATTAAAGCCAAAGAGTGCTTGCAGAAACTCTGGAACAATAGCAGGGTTAAAAACAAAACTCACTTCTTGTGTTTTCTTGGCACAGTTCTCACAAAGGTAGACCTCCCGAGTCTGTCCGTTCTCGGTTATGAATAATTTCATAATCGCTTCTTGTTGTTGACAATGTTGACAAAGCATTGGCAAAAACCTCCTCTATACCAAATCATCCCTGCTTAAGGTTGTCAAAATATCTTTCATTAAGCGGGCTCGTAACTCGTCCCAACTTCTAAACTCTCCGCCTAAATTGTTGCCAGAAAGCACGCTCTTAATCAGAGCCGCCTCCCTCAAAGTAACCAGCTCTTCCTCAAAGAGCCGTTCTACCAGAGCATTGGTTCGGTCTCGGGAAAGTTGATCTCCAATTAGTTGTCTCATAACCTTTTGATACTGCCCTTCACTTCCCATACCCAGCCGGATAATCCTAAGGTAACCTCCGCCTCCCCGGCGGCTTTCCACCAGGTAGCCCCGCTCAACTGTGAAACGAGTATCCAGTACGTAGTTAATCTGGGATGGGACACATTCAAATTCACCTGCTAACTCGCTCCGCTGCAACACAATATACCCTTCAGAGGTCTTCTCTAATATTTGTTTCAAGTATTCTTCAATGCGATCCGCTAGGTTTCCCATTGTTAATATCTCCTTGTCAACGAAATTTTTGAGGGAAATTATTGACCTTTCCTGACCTTCTATTTATATGATACCCAAAATTCTCTGATTTTGCAAAGATTTTTAGTAAAAAATAATTGGAAGGAGCCGTCTTTAAAGACTGCACCTTCCATAGCATTTCTTATACCTATGCACTAATCTGAAAATAGAACAAAATAAAACCATGACGATAAGGTGAGAAGGCCTACTCCCCCCAAGAGCCAAATAACCACTTGCCCTTCAAGGCCATTGGAAGTGTACTTTATTTCCGGTTCCAAGTTTATTGGTTCCAGGTTTATTTGCGCTTTTTCTTCTGTCATGGGAGCTCTCGCCAGGGGTTCTCCTAACTTGCGCATTCCTGCTTTCGATGAAGTTACTCGGGGATATATGTCAATCCATTGCAATGAGCCTTGCAGCATTAGTTGAACTTCCTTAGGACTTAGCCAAACATATTTCTCGTTCATGATTTCCTCCAGTAGTTTGGAATCCGATATCCATCTTCCCTTGCCCGATTTAGAAACCGGCATTCTCACTTATGTTATTCGCTGCGCACGAAAAAAAACCCTGCCGCTTGTGCAGGGACGTTTGTCCTGAAATCTCAACATAATCAATGGATTTATGCCATCTAAGGCAAAGATTCGCAGGTCTTATTGACAAATCAACATTTCCCGTCCTAAACAATGATCAAATTTCTTGACGTTACCGATAAAAACGCAGCTCCCAACTCTCCTTCAACAATAACGGTATCTTCAATGCCCACTGCTCCCAAATCCGGGAAAACAAATTTCGGCTCAATAGCAATTACCATTCCCGCTTTTAAGACTTCTTTGGAGCCTTTACTGATGGTCGGCAGCTCGTCTAGTTCAAGCCCCACTCCATGTCCGACAAAACGAACTCTCCCTGCTCCATAACCCATGAAATTTTCTTCATAAGAGGTATTCTCCTGGACCCAGGTCAATATCTCTTCAAATACTTCACCGGCAACCCTGCCCGGAATTAAAGCCCGACGTATTAGCTCTTCAACTTGGAGGGTAATCTCATAGGCTTTCGTAAGCTCTTCTGATAATGGCCCTAGGCTTAAGATTCTGGTTTGATCAATTTGATAGCCATTATAAACAGTTACCATATCCACCAGAATAGGTTCGCCTTCCTTAATCGGATCCATCGATGCACCATTAGGATGAGCCACAGAGGTCCCTTTTCCGGTCACCGGCCCATCAAAAGAGCTGTTCATAGCCGCTCTAGCTCCAGACGTAATCGCACCGACATGAAACTCGGAACCAAATCCGCGCATCCGCACATGCCCACCATGACCGAGGGCTCTGGCTTTGCCTTCTAATAACCCCTCAAGCTCAATTTCAGTCATACCCGGCCGCAGTATGTTCTTAGCGTACTCTAAAACCTCGGGCAAGATTTTGGCGCTTTCTTCCAGTCGATTTCGTTCCCAGTTTGACTTTACTGCCCGCTGATAACGTATCTCAGGGGAAACATCCACAAAGGATACCTCTGGGAAAATTTTTCGATAGCGTTCAAACTGATTAACAGGAAGTACATCCAGCTCCAAGCCAAGGGTTTTAGGTAAAAGATGTCCTGCTTCTTGGATATATGCAGGGATTTTTGACATTCCTTTGAGAGGAATTACTGCCCACGAGCTTTCAGCTTGTGCTCTGATAAAATCTCTGTAGGTCAGGACAATGGGCTTTCCTTCTGCCGGAATATACACATGAACATTTTGGGCTGTTCCTGTATAATAGAGGGTATCTGCCCGCTGAACTAAAAGGGCTCCATCAATCCCTTTACTCTTCAAACTCAGCTGAAAATCAGCAACTCTTTTATCTAATTCATAGCTTGGTACTTTCATCCGTCTCCTCCTTTTTTATGCTAAGTCGATGAATATTCTGAATGTTATTATCTATTATCTTCGTATTTCCTTAAGATTTCAAGATATAATTCTGGGTAAGTTTGTATTGCAAATCTAAAAGCCGAGGAGATGAAAAAATCCTCCTCGGCTTTTGATTTGCACTCTTAGTTAGTATTTTTCAGGCAGTTCTTCAAAGTAACCCTGGGAATGAGCACAGGCAGGACATTGATTTGGCGCATCAGGACCTTCATGAACATAGCCGCAGTTCGTACATTTCCATACCGTAGGCTTTTCTTTGTGAAATAGGCTGCCCTTTTCAATCCCATTTGCGTAATACTCAAAACGATCCATATGGTGCTTTTCCACTTCAGCAATCTTTCGAAGAACAACCGCTATATCTGCAAACCCCTCCTGGTCGGCAATAGTGCCAAACTTTGCATAGATTTCGGCCCATTCCTCCCGTTCTCCCTCTACCGCAGCCCTTAGATTTGTCAGGGTGTCTTTGTAGACTAAGGGATAGTCAGCATCCACATGAATAATATTCGTTTCTTCCTGAGTATGCTTAATCAAAAGTTTGTAGAATACTTCTGCGTGCTCCTTTTCGTTGGCAGCCGTTTCTTCAAAGACGGTCTGAATATGTTGATAGCCTTCCTGCTTGGCAACCCCTGCAAAAAAAGCATAGCGGTTGCGCGCTTGAGACTCTCCTGCAAAGGCATCACTTAAATTCTTAAAGGTTTCGGTTTCAGAAAACTTCATGCTTTGACACTCCTTAGTTTCTAGTTTCTCTTCTGCCCTATCTTAATGCCTAATTCCAGTATCCCCCATCCATAGATTACTTTAGTCACGCAAATAAATATTGCAGGTTTCTTTCATTGAATGTCGAACATTACTATGCTTATACTAAGGTAAGGTGGTCTTCCATTTTGAAATTGAAACCTTTAGGTATTCCCCGTCCTGTCATTATTTTGACAGTCGGCGCATTTATACAGTCAACGGGCCATTCCCTGATGTGGCCTTTAAATAGCCTTTTTATGCATAATATTTTAAACCGCACCTTGACCGAAGCCGGTACTCTTCTCGCTCTCCAATCCGCCGTCACTCTCCTCGGCCAAGTCCTCAGCGGCCATTTGGCGGACCGCTATGGGGCAAGAAAAATACTTTTACTGGGACTGATCAGTGCCGTACTTTCCATTGGAGCAATCGCTGTTAATCCTGTCTGGAAGGTTTATGCCCCGGCATTTATCTTCTTCGGGCTTGCTCAGGCATTTATCTTCGTGCCCCTTTATTCCCTGCTGAATGTTGTCTGGCCGGAAGGGGGGCGCAGAAGCTTTAATCTTCTCTATGTCTCCAATAACGCAGGTGTCGCCATCGGCACAGCTATCGGAGGAATGGTTGCCCAAATTTCTTTTCAGCTCATCTTCTCGCTCAATACCTTGACCTTTTTTATCTTTTTAATACTTGTTTTTACAGGTATTTCAGTGCCCCGGACGGGCCTGGCAAACGCTGCCCCCAAACAACGAACCAAGGGGATTGCTAAAGACCCCAGCTTTAAAGTTCTGATGCCCTTAGCCTGCGGAATCTTTCTTGTCTGGGTTGCTTACGTTCAGCTGGTAACCATCCTGCCCGTTGTCATGGACCAATTAGGTTTTTCTCTTTTTTCTTACAGCATACTATGGTCCCTTAACGGCATTTTTATCGTCACCCTGCAGCCTTTTTTAACCTGGCTTATCCAAATTTGGGCCCACTCTTTTAAACGCCAGTTTTACCTGGGCAGCTTGTTAATGTCTCTGGGTTTTGGCATCCTATTATGTAAGCTTCCTTATCCCTCATACATGCTGGCTATGCTGGTGATAACCTTGGGGGAAATGTTAGTTTTGCCGGCCGTGCCTGCTGCCGCTGCTCAAATCTCTCCTCAGGGAAAATCCGGCACTTATCAGGGTATCGTCAGTGGTGCCACCTCCGGCGGCCGTATGATGGGGCCCTTGCTGGGAGGAATCATCTTTGATTTTGGCGGGGGCTTAAGCGTATGGATTCTGTCTATTGCCTTTTTAGGCATCTCGCTTATATCCTTCTCAAGGTATGGAAAAGCATCCCAATATTTTCTGCTCCAGCAAAATCCTACAAGTGTCAATACCTGAATCTATTACAATTGAAAGGAACTATTGAACATGTCTTTATACACAGCTCCCTTTGTTTATTGCCCCATGTGTGCTCACCCCTTGCAAGAGTCTATCATTGATCATCAGCCCCGCAGCAAGTGCCCACAATGCTCTTATGTAGACTGGGGCAGCTATTCTCTCGGTGTAGGAGGAGTTGTTTGGAACGGGGAGAAAATCCTCCTTGTTCAGCGTGCTTATAATCCCGGCAAAGGAGTATGGACCATTCCCGGCGGATATGTCAATCAAGGAGAATCCATTGGGACAGCTATTGTCAGGGAAATTCTCGAAGAGACAGGCATCCACACAAAACCCCTCTCCATTATTGCTGTACGGGACCGTCCCTCCGACAGCCCCTCTCAAAAACACGACACCTATATTATTTTTCAGATGAGCCTTCTAGGAGGAATACTCCACGCTCAACCAGAGGAAGTCAGCAATTTGGGGTTTTTCTCGTTAGCCGAATGCAAAAACCTCCAGATCGCCTCGTTAACATTAAGTGTTATCGAGGCATCCCGTACTTTTTCCCAGGGCCTGGTTTTGAATACAACTGTCAATTTAATAGGTACTTCATCAACACTTTATCAAATAAAATAAGTTGCTTTACCCTCCTGCTGAAAGAAAGCGTAAACGAAAGGCCCGCACTATTTCTGGCCAGTCTTTTTCCTCTACCCGGAATGTAACTCGAGTTGCAGGGATTTGAATTGACCCTAAGGGACAGGCCCATGTGTCACTCAAATCTACTTGCCAGTTTGGACCAAAATACATCCCGTCCCCGTCCCTCTTTCCCCCGATGGAGAGAAAATACTCCTCCAAGGCGCGGTGTGGCATTCCTCTCATCTCTAAAGAATATTCTTTGATTCCCATCGTCCTTGCTCACCTTCCAATACTTTTTAATCCATCAAATAAATGCCGTATAGCTGCCACAGGGTGGGTATAAATCATCTTAGGACCGGAATAACCCATAACCTCTTTGATTTTTTGGCGCATTTCCGGTTTATAACAATGAACGGGACATTTTGCGCAAGTTGTCTTATTCTCTCCGAATTTGCAATGATCCAGGCGGGCCAGAGCATACTTTAACAATTCCTGACATTGAGGGCATAATTCACCTTCAGTCTGGTGATGACCCCGGCAATATAAGTTGAGCATCATTTGCAGGGTAGCTTTCTCCTGCTCCAATCTAGCAGACATTTCACTCATCTCCATCTAAGTTTAAGTCGATTTTTCAATGCATTTTAATTTCCCATTCAGGGGATTCTAGATTTGAATCTTCTAAAGGAGGGAAACTGCATTCATGGCGAAAAAAACAAACGACAAATCCCGTAAACCCGACAATACTGAGAAAATACCCCTTCCTTACGATTCTGATAAAATCGGGAAAGATGTCTCCAAAGAACGGGTATGAACCTATGCTAATAAACCGGTGGGCCAAAACCCACCGGTTTATTAGCATAGGTTATCATTTATAATAGTAATTTATCCTCTTAATTCAAGGCTTAGCTAAGATTAAATCCCGTACTTTTGCTGCCCGGGAATAAGCCTTTTCCAAAAAGCTTAGAGCTGAATCTTCCCGTTCCTGCACAGTTGGGTACGCTTCCAAGGTTAAACACCCCCGGTAATCTAAAGGGAAGTTCTCACTCACTTTAAGCCAGTCTATCTTTCCTTGGCCGGGCAGCCAATGCCGATCTTTTTCACCGTCATTATCCGACAGATGGGTGGTCACCAGCCGCTCTCCGTAATTATTTAACAAATGAAAATCCTGCTTATCCGTTAAGTTATAATGGGAGCTGTCAAAGCAAAACCCTAAATACTTGGAATCCATTCTATCAAGAATATAAGGAACATTATCGCTCCTTTGCGTGTTTTCTATAGCAATGGTTACTTTCAGTTCCTCGGCAGTCCTAACAAGACGCGACATACTTTCCAGTCCATAATCATTAGGCGCCGGGTGATGCCCCTCTTCTGTCAAATGCATGACCATAACAGGGATCTGGTGATCCCCACAATCCTTCAACCAATCCAGGTGAGCTGCGATAATCTTATTTCTCTCAGACTCCTGCTCTGACCATAATAATCCGGATGCGTTGAAAGGGACATGAATATTTTCCACCATCAATCCCATGTCCCGAACGAACTGAGGCATAGCCTCTTTTTTCATCGGCCAGGGCTGGTCTTCATCTTCCCACCAGATTGATGTAGCCCTAAATCCCGCCTCTTTAATCAAGCGGATTCTTTCCTGAAAAGGCAATACATAACCAAACCACGAAAAGATCCCCAGCGGGCACTTTTCCATCTCTTGTTTCTCCAAAGGGGATTCCTCCTTATCTATTTGAATCACCTCATTTTACCAGTTGAGATAAATGGGAGCAAACAAGTTTATTAGAAAACTTGGCGGCGCCCGAAGAAGACACTGTCTTCGCAAGGATTAGCCGACTTGCAGGACGGCGAGAAGGGGCCTTCAGAAAGTATGCAGCGAAAAGTTATACTTTCTGCAGAACAAAAAGGAGCCGGCTTTGCTTGTCTTCAGACAACAAAGGCCGGCTCTGTTTCGGTGAGTAGAGAAGTTACTTATATTGATTTGCCAGTCTCTTCTTAAGATTTTCTGCAATACTGGCAGGATCAATCGGATTTCGGGCAATTCCGCTTTCGATAGCAGCTTTTGCCGTAGCAGCTGCAACAGCAGGCGCTACTTCAGGATTCAAGGTACTGGGCATTATAAATTTGGCATTGAGCTCTTCCGGAGAGACACAATCAGCAATGGCTTTAGCCGCTGCGATCTTCATGGCATCATTGATATCCGTAGCTCTAACATCAATAGCACCGCGGAACATGCCGGGGAAGGCTAAGACGTTGTTAATTTGATTTATTACATCAGAGCGGCCTGTGGAAATGACAGCTGCACCGGCTTCAAAGGCTCTCTCGATTGGCCAAATCTCAGGGATAGGATTTGCCTGACAGAAGACAATAGGATCTTTAGCCATGGAGCGGATCATTTCTTCGTTGAGAACCTCAGCAGCCGATACGCCGATAAAGACATCGGCACCGACAAGGGCTCCCGCAAGGTCACCGCTATATTTTTCAGGGTTAGTAGCGGCAGCAATTTGTTCTTTCCAAGGGTTCATACCCACAGTACGGCCTTGATAAATTGCGCCTTTGGTATCACACATAATCACGTTTTTGAGGCCAACACTCATTAATAACTTAATAATTGCAATTCCGGCTGCTCCTGCCCCATTGGCGACGACTTTAATATCTTCAATATTTTTGCCGACAACTTTCAGAGCATTATAGAGTCCAGCCAGGGTGACGACAGCCGTTCCATGCTGATCATCATGAAAAATAGGTCCTTTAAAGATCCCGCGGGCTTTAAGTCCTTCCTCAATTTGGAAACACTCAGGAGCCTTAATATCCTCCAGATTAACACCCCCAAAGGTAGGGGAGGTTAATTCAACAAGCTCAATTATCTTGTTAACGTCTTTAGTATTAACACAGATTGGGAATGCATCCACATCTCCAAAGGTTTTAAAGAGAAGAGCCTTCCCTTCCATAACCGGCATGGAGGCAGCAGCACCCAGATCACCAAGGCCCAGAATAGCTGTTCCGTTAGATACAATACTGACAAAGTTAGCATGGTTCGTATAAATATCCAGATTTTCAATGTCTTTACCAATTTCTTTAACGGGTTCAGCGACTCCAGGAGAATATGCCAGGGTCAAGTCATCTCTGTCACTTGCAGGGCATGTCACTCTGACTTCCAGTTTACCCGGTCTCTCTGCATGGAATGCCAGAGCCTCTTCACGAAGATTTTTAATGCGCGTCATCTGTGCATCTCCCTTTCAATACCTTTTCGTTTTAGTGGAATAGCATAACCTTTTAAATCAAAAAACCATGGGGAGCGGATTTGTTTGGCTGCCTCCCTCAAGAGGCAACCAAACACTCCATAAGAAAATAATCTTACTTAGTTTTAGCATCAATTTCGGCTTGAGCTGCTAAGATGTCTTTAGCATTTAAGTAAACAGGAGTGTCTACCATTTTGCCGTTGTAAGAAACGGAAGCTTTGCCTTTAGCAATACCTTCTTCTTCGAAGACTTTAACTACGCCGGTAGCCCATTCAACATCAGCAGGATCTGGGGAGTACATACGGTTTGAAGGCTCGATTTGTCCTGGGTGGATAATCATACGGCCTTCATAACCCATTTGGCGTCCTTCAGCAACGTTTTTCTCAAAAGCTTCAATGTTCTTGAAGTCAACGAAAGGAGCATCAATAGCAACAATTCGGGCAGCACGGCAAGCAACGGCTACATGAGCGCGGCCATATTGCTGCTCAACACCTTCATTGGTCAGCTTCACGCGCATATCACGGCAATAGTCAACAGCTCCGAAGATAGCGTTAACGTTACGCGGGCTGGCTAAGCAGCACTCAGCAGCGTTGATAATTCCTTTAGCGGTTTCAAGAAGCATGGAGATTTTAATGGATCCAACTTCCAAACCACGACGACGCTCCAGTTCTTCCAGTTTCCAGTCAAGGCGCTGTACGTCTGCAGCACAACCGGTTTTAGCCAGAGTTACACCATGAAGGCCTTCATGAACAATAGCTTCTAAATCGTCGTTGGTCAATTCAGTTTCCCAGTTATTGATACGTACATAAACTTGAGCGCCTGAAGAACCTGCATATTTAAGGTTTTCACGAACAATTTCCCGGGCAGCTTCTTTCTCCGCTGGTGGTACAGAGTCTTCAAGGTCTAAGGTAATGATGTCAGCAGTGAACTCAGGTGCTTTTGCTACCATCTTAGGGTTGTTTCCAGGAATATACATTACGGATCTCATAATTGCCATTAGTATTACCTCCCAATATTTTTATTTTATTTTTAGGGCTTAGCCCTTGGGATACCGTTACTTGGAACCTTTAACCTTAGTCTTTGATTTTCTCTTTTAAGATAATGGGGATATCCGTCGGAGTTTCAGCCACATATCCCCCGGCTTTTGTAATCGCTTCCATCTTGCTTTTTGCTGAACCCCTGCCGCGCTCAACAATGTTGGAGGCATGGGAGAAGCGCATGCCTGCCGGTGCCCAAGCCCCTGCCACATAGACTACAAAAGGCTTTGTGAATTGACCGGCTGCGATAACTTCAGCACACTCTTCTTCTTGTGTGCCTCCGATTTCAGCATAAACAGCGACACCCTTGGTCTCCGGATCAGCCTCAAACATAGGCAGCAGATCTGCCATAGAGGTTCCCAGAACAGGCTCAGTCCCGGTATGAATAACCGTACTTACACCAAATCCCCCTTCTCTCAAAAGCCAGGGAATGGTTCCCGATTGACCGCCGCTGCGGGAGAAGACCCCAATATTTCCTCTTTTGAAGAACTTATTGGCCCATTCTTTGTTGCCGCCCAGCCAGCCTACAACTGCTTCGCCTGGGGTAATAATACCGATGGAACCAGGCCCCAAAAGTCTTGAGCCTTTGGAATTGGCATAGGCAATCATCTCCATGATATCGTGGATAGGAGTGCCTTCAACGCAAGGAATAATATTCTTAACCCCTGCATCCACTGCTTCGAAAACAGCTGTTTTCAAGATTTTTCCCGGTACAAAGATAACACTGAAGTCGATTTCCCCTTGTTCCCGGACGATTTCCTTAACGGTGTTAAAAACCGGTATACCGTGTACCTGCTCCCCGGCTTTTCCCGGACTGGTGCCGCCGATGACTTGGGTACCGTATTCTTTCATATATTTTGTCCGAACAGATCCTTCCCGACCCGTTATCCCCTGGACGATAACCTTGGTACTCTTATTGATCAAAATGCCCATTTTTATCCCTCATTTAACATTTTGCTTCGTTTCAATAAACGACCTATCTGCTTACTTTTATTGCTATTGGCGTTTCTGAAGGTACTCATCCAAACCTTTGACAGGAACCTCAATGGTTATGGCATTGTTCCCTTTGGTCTTACAAGCGAGCTCACATGCTAAACACTCAGTTCCAAGACGCAAAACTTCGTCAGCATCATGATGCGCAACGGAAGCTCTGCCTTTGTCATCAATCCCAAGCAATCCCCGAGCGTACTTTTTGCACGCCTCGGCACATGCTTTTGTCTCGCATGCATCACACTTGCTGGTATCGATTCTAACTGTCAAACTTTTTTCTGCGAATTCCAGCACAGGTTTCCCCTACTTTCCTTGAGATTCTTTTTCAGCTCTATATTCTTTGCTCAGAGCCAGAAGTCGTTGTCCGATGAATTTCGTATCTGTTACATACTCTTTACCGTAAATTTCAATTCTCTTACCAGGACCATCGGGAGTCATTAAGTCAGCCAGACCTGTTCTGAGAATTTCCAAAGATTCATCTTCCCGGTTGCCGCAGAGGAGCAGTACACAAGGCAGTCCCGGCTTTTGGGTGGGCAGAATCTCTCTGAGTACTTTGACGATAGCGTGAGCATGATGCCACTGCTCTTGATTGGCCATCATGAATCCGCCCAAGAGGTAGCCGTCAATATTGGGCTGAGACAGTACGCATTTAGCAACCCGGTAAATTTTTGAGCCAACAGGGTTACCGCTGGTATCTGCATAGTTAGCCGGTTTAAGGCCAACTTGGTTCAAGGCATCCAAGCCCATCATGGCTGATCCGCCGCCGATTGGATGGTAGCCGATATAGCCAGGGCTTACTTCGTCATAGCCCATATTCATCAGGAACCCTGTTCCGCGGGCATCTGTTTCTTCGATGCTCCAGCCGATTAAGTCTAGCTCTGTGGGAGCACCCGGCAGATCCCTGGCGATGGAAATTCCAAACTCCGGATGACGTCCAACGGAACTGTTGTCAATTTCCATTTTGCAGTCTGCACATACCAAGTTTCCGCTACCCGTCATAACAAAAGGATTGATTTCAAGAGTTTGGCAGTCCAGTTTTTTGTAAGCTTGGGACAGCTTCGAGAGAAAACCTGCAAACTTATTCAGATCTTGAGGAGGAATGCCGGCACGAGCGCAAACATCCACTGCGTCATAAATTTGAAGGCCATTGATAGGATCAACGTTAACTTTGAAAATCAGCTCTTCCGGAACACTTTCAATATCCATTCCGCCTTCAGCACTGAACATCAGCATAGGAGAACGTGCTTCCCTGGCTCCGTTAATAACAAAGGAACAGTAATACTCTTTTTTAATGTCCAGCTTTTCTTCAACGAGAACTTGTTTGATAGGATTTTTTCCAATAGTTTTAGCAAGAATTTCAGCTGCAGCGGCTGCTGCTTCATCTGGAGTATTGACTAATTTAACGATTCCTGCTTTACCACGTCCGCCTGCCTGAACCTGGCCTTTTACGGCAACGGCTTTGCCTATTTCCTCGGCAATCTGCTTAGCTTCTTCCGGAGTGGAGGCTACCCGGCCTTGAGGTACCGGCAGTCCTGATTTTCTAAGCCACTCTTTTCCCTGGAATTCTAGAAATTTTGCCATACGTTCTCACTTCCATAATGAAATTTTCTGCAATTATTCAGGTCGCCTTAAGATCAGATGTTCTACTAGACTCATACCCTCTAGCAATCTTTGATACCCACTAGTTAAAAGAGAATGGTCCCTCCCTTCCACTTAGTATTCGCGACAAATATTCTGAAGGGTTATAAAACACTGCTTCCTAGCGCTTCGTAGTAATAATTACTCGCTAAGTTGGAAATCACTTCGTTTCACATTGTAAAACCAAGTTTCATTTTTCCTTAAGACCATTATCCATCTTATTAGCTCATTAGTCAACAGTATTATTTGTGGTTTTTTAGGAGATTATCGTTTTGATTTATTTATTCCAGCTTTTCTGTCTCGACGGGCACCGGTGCGGCAATGCCAATGAACACGAAGCGATCACTGCCTGTATTGCGCATACCATGAGTTTGACCAGCCTTAGCAAGAATAGCGACACCTTTGCTAATCTCAACTTCTTTGCCCTCACCCGCAAAATAGAGACCAGACTCTCCTTCCAGGCAAATCCAGACATCGTCAGCATTAGGATGCTGATGAAGGAAGACCTCTTGACCGGGCTCCAAACACCACATTGCTCCCAGGGTTTTGTCCGACTGATATACCATAACTTTTTGAGGAACCTTTGCATCAAACTTGGCTAATTCTTGAAGCTTGAAAACTCTGTCTTGCATAGTTCCCCTCCCTAAACAACGCTAAATTATCGAAATATTTTGAACAATAGGGTTACTTTAATTCTGTATTCTCACTTTTAAATCTTGAATATTAGATTATGACAGATCAGTTCTCATCCAGCAACGTCAACGAGATAGTTAGTATAGCATACCAGTCTAGAAGCTCCGGTATAGTATGTCCTGCTTCGGCAAAGAAATGCACTTCTTTGCCGAAGTGACAATGATTCTTCTTAGAGAAACTGCTCCAGTAGAGTAAACACCAGAGCAGTGTTCACATACTAAATACTCTTATAGATCGATGATCTTTCCTGGATTAAACCGATTGTCCGGATCAAAGCTTCTCTTAATCTTTCTGA
Source organism: Desulfosporosinus orientis DSM 765 (assembly GCF_000235605.1). Lineage (GTDB taxonomy): Bacteria > Bacillota > Desulfitobacteriia > Desulfitobacteriales > Desulfitobacteriaceae > Desulfosporosinus > Desulfosporosinus orientis. The sequence goes on along the minus strand of NC_016584.1, from coordinate 186,288 downwards.
AGGCTTCCATAGCAGCCGGAGTGAACTCCGAATCCAGATACTTCTTCTTGACGAGTCCGATTCCGTGCTCACCACTTATTGTACCCTCGAGATCGAGAGCCATCATACATAGGGCCTGTTCAGCGGCATGGACGGTTTCAACTTCCTCTTTGTTCCGTTGATCGAAAAGAATCAGCGGATGGAGATTTCCGTCGCCGGCATGGGCCACAACACCGATGGTCACCCCAAAATCTTTGGCTACTTTAAGAACTCCCTCAATGGCTTTAGGGAAATTACTTCTCGGAACTGTAATATCGTTGACACCATAGGATGGTCTTACCCGGGCAACGGATCCGAAAGCACTGCGCCGGGAAGTCCAAACTTGATCCACTTCAATAGCTGATTGGGCAATTTTAAAATCTTTGGCAAATTTCCGGGCAATTTCGCCAATAGTCTTAACTTGCCCGTCCATATCTTCAGGATAACCGTCAACCTCAATAATGAGAACCGCACCAGCGTCACGGGGAAGCCCGGCATGGGTAAAGTCCTCTGTGGTATTGATCAGCAAATTATCCATCAATTCCAGGGTTGTGGGAATAATACCAGCGGCGACAATGTCTGCCACGGTTTTCGAAGCATCCTCAACTTTGTCATAAATAGCCAGCATTGTTTTCTTAGCTCTGGGCATCGGTATGATCCGAACGAAAATTTTAGTGATTAAGCCCAGAATCCCTTCTGCCCCGGTCATGATTCGAGTCAAATCATAGCCCGGCTCACTTTGGAAGTTACGCCCCCCTGTTTGAATGACTTTGCCATTGGGGAGAACGACTTCCAGACCCAAGATATAATCCCGGGTAACCCCGTATTTAAAACATTTCGGCCCGCCGGAGCATTCGCCGACATTCCCGCCGATTGTTGAGGCCTTAAAGGAGGAGGGGTCGGGAGGGAAATAGAATTTTTTCTTTTCCAATTCGACTTGCAGGTCAAAATTAATGACTCCGGGCTCAACCACTGCTACAAAGTTTTCCGTGTCTATTTCATGTATTTTAGTCATTTTCGTAAAGCTAATTACCACAGATTCTTGAGAAGGAATTGTTCCACCACTTTCATTGGTACCAGCGCCCCGGGGAACAAGTTTAATATTGTGCTCGTTCATCAATTTGACAATTTCAACGACCTGTTCCGTTGTTTGCGGAGAAACGACGCCTAAGGCTTCACCTGATAATAGAGTGCCGTCATAACCGTAGGTCAACAGGCCAACTTTGTCTGTGACCACGTTTTTCTCCCCAACAATTTCCTTCAACCGCTTAACAACCGCTTGGCTTAACATATTCAGACCTCCTCCTTCTTAAGCCTCTAGACTTACCCCAGGATTGAGAATCCCTTTGGGGTCAAATTGCTGACGCAGTTCACGGAGCAAACCTGTGGTTTGCTGCCACATTTCCGCATCATTGTATACTTCAGCTTTGAGCTTATGACCCAAGAGGCCCTTCATGCCCCCGCCCAAGGACATGGCTAGTTTATTCACTTTCGTGGCTAAATCCAGTTTATCCGTTCCCTCAGGCAGTGCCAAACCAACATAGCCGAGAAGTCCTTCGACAATCACGCCGGGATAAGCTCCTAAATCACCAGTGAGTGCTTCCAGCTGGGTCAGAGCTTGAGGCATTTTCATCGGGCCAACCGTAAACTCCACTGTTCTGGCAGGCTTTGCATTGAAGCCGGCGCGGACTTTAAGCCAACCATTGATCACTTGATCATACTCAGCCCCATCCTCAATGATCTTTACATCCGTGCCCCCACCTAAGGTAAGCACTGCAGCAATCTCATTAGCAATGTTTTTGCCGGATTCTTTAAATCCCTGCAAATCAATGATCACCAGTTGTCCTTCTGTTCCGGGCAGCGCATCTTTTGCATAAGCCGCATTGATGAGATTCATACGAGTGGGGTGGACATTCCGTTTGATTAAGGTATTGAAGGCTGCGTTGGCCTTATGCATGGAGGTGAAGGTTCCAACCACGGCTCTTCTGGCCTCCGGCGGCGGTAAAAGCTTCACCAGCAGTTTGGTGAAGATTCCAAATGTTCCTTGGCTGCCCACAGCGAAGTGAATGAAATCCAAGCCGGAAACATTCTTAATACATTTATTGCCGATATCCAGAATTTCTCCGGTGGGGAGAACCATCTCAAATCCCAAAAGGAACGCCCGGGTCGGCCCATATTCAAAGGATTTCGAATCGCAGTCGCCAATGGCAAAGCAGCCGCCAATGGAGCTGGTTTCGACTTCAAAGGGCTCCGGAGGAAAGTTTAAGCCGGCTTCCATAACTTTAAGAAGAAATTCCTTATGAAGAAGTCCTGGTTCGACGATAGCAACCAGGTTTTGCTTGTCCATTTCTAAGATCCGGTCCATCCGGGACATAACCATAGCGATCCCGCCAGAAAGCCCCTGGGTATCTACCACTGCCCCGCCTACGGCTAATTTCACATTCTGCTCATTTGCCGCTTTCACGATGTTTGAAACTTCTGAGGTATTGCCCGGCAAGACGACAACTCCAGGCTTACCTTGACCTTTTAGATATTTAGCCATTTCAGAAGGGGAATCGATGACATAGGCATCCCCGACAATCCCCTTTAACTTGCTGATATTGACGTTACTCATGACTACCCGCCCTTCCATTCATTTACTAGAACTTGCGGTCAGCATGTTCCGCAAAGGGAAATTTTCGATTTCGGTCAGACCATAATGAGTTGTAAAGGTCAGACCATATACAAAATTAAAATAATTCTTACCTGCATTTAGTCAATTAGTCTTCGTAAGCGTTGGCCATTAGATCGGCAACATGCATAACCTTTTGTTTTTGACCGGCTTTGTTGATGCCGCCTTGAAGTCTCAACATGCAAGCCGGGCAACTTGTAGCCACCAAATCTGCATTGGTATCCTTGATGTTTTGTGTCTTCTGAACGGTGATATCCGTTGATACCTCATGATAGAAGGCTTGGATTAAACCTGCTGCCCCACAGCAGCGATTAGCTTCAAACATTTCCTTATATTCAACCCGAGGAATCATTTGCAGCAATTGCCGGGGCTGTTTCGTTACTTTAAGACCCCGAACCATGTGGCAAGGATCATGATAAGTGACTGTTACAGGACTTGAATTATGAAGCTGGCTCTCATCAACACCGATTTTCGCCATATATTCTGAAAATTCCACTACTTTTTCACAGAATGATTGCACTTTGGGGAGATAGGAAGGCTCATCTGCAAAGAGCTTCAGATAGTCATGTTTAAGCATGGAGGCACAAGATGCGCATGCAGAAAGCACAACTTCAGCTTCCTTATACTTATCTAAAAAGGTATCAATGGTTTTGCGGGCGTTTCTTTTCGCTGTTTCAAAGTCACCATAGCAATATTGCGGCAGACCGCAGCATACCTGGTCTTTGGGAATAATAACTTCACAGTCATTTTTGGTTAATACTTTAACAACAGAATGAGCCGTTTGGTCTAAGGAGTAATTGAGAAAGCAACCTACATAAAATCCAACTTTATGCTTCGGCTGCTGCACCATAATTCTCTCTGGGACCTGCTCCAGAAATGGTTTTTTTGCTGTAGGAAAATTCCGAATATCAATGCCGCGAAAATAGTCTAAGCCATCAATTTTGTTGAGGATACTTTTGCCCATTCCCCCAAAAAGACTGAATCCTCTGCCCAACTTCTTCGGACTTGCCAGGGTCTTTAAAGCAAATGACTTGGCAAATGGCTTGATTCCTTTTCTTAGTTTCAGATCCCGCCGTGCGGCCATGACGAGTTCATTGCCATGTACGCCGTTTGGACATGTGACTGCACATTCTCCGCACAACAGACAGCTCATGATAGCATCTTCATACTCTTGATTAGGTTCTAATTTCCCATCGGCGACTGCTTTAATGAGCTGAATTCTTCCGCGTGTAGACATTTCCTCTGCCCCAGTCAACTTATAGGTCTTACAAGCTGTATGGCAGCCACCACACTTGTTACACGTGTTTAACATCTCATATACTTCTGTCAAAACCCCCACTTATAGTTCCCCCTTCACTGCCAGATTTCAGACTACCAGACGGATAAAGTTTCAGCGTTGTTATCCCGATTGAAAAGTTCCCCCATTGACATACTCCGACTGTAAGCTCCCCTTTCTTTCAAAGTTAGTGCCCAATCGTTTCATTTAGCAAAACACAGTTTCATAACTTATGATTATATTATTACGCTATCTGAGTAAATCGTCAATAGGAAACTTTCCAAAAATTTAACTTATTTTGTGGATTTAGACGAATTGCAAATTACGGTTAGTTAGCTTTTTTGAAAAAATCAAAACCTAATTTAGCAGAAACCAATTCTCCGGCGGTTTTTAACTCTCCGCCAATCCAGTCAATCCCTTTTTCCGTAATCCTGGATGCAGGTCCGGAAACGCTGATAGCACCAATGGCCCGACCGGAATAGTCAAAAATTGGAGTCCCTAAACATATGATTCCGATTTCATTTTCTTCTGTCTCAACAGATATCTTGCTGGTCCGGATCTTCCTTAAACCTTCCAATAAAACCTCTGGGTCTGTAATCGTATTGGGTGTGTATTTTGTCATTCCTTTGACTTCCAGGATATGGCGCACTTCTTCTTCCGGCAAAGTGGAAAGCAGCGCTTTTCCTACCGCTGTGCAGTGCATTGGTGCTCTCCGTCCCACTTTGGAATGCATGCTGACAACTTGGGAGCTCTCTGCCCTGTCGATATACACGATTTCTCCATCATCAGGGAGCACCAAGTGAACAACCTCATCCAGTACCTTTACCAAATCACTGAGAATCGGTGCTGCCACTTTACGAATCTCTAAATCATTGAAAAAACGAATACCTAGTTCAATAATTTTAATACCTAATTGATAGCGCTCACTGTCCTTTTTTCGCTCAACATAACCCCGATGACATAATGTTTGCAAAATTCGATGTACTGTGCTCTTATGCAAACTAATGCGATTCCCAATTTCCGTAACCCCTAGGGGTTCTTCAGCATGCGCCAGTACCTCCAGAACATCTAGTGATCGCTCCAAAGTTTGCACATATTTCTCCGCCACGGATAATCCTCCATTCTCACCATCAAATTAGAAGTCGTAAAATAAAGACTACATCTATTTGGATTTAATTCCCAAACAAAGTTTCATTATATAAAACTTTGTTTTAGTCTTTTTCATAGTATGACCCTTTTACATACTTTAGTCAATACCTAAATTTTCAAAGTTAATAAAAAACTTGTTTGTCCCAAAATATCAAATAATTTAACCAATTGAAACTGGTAAATTAAAGCAGGGGATTTTTTGCAAATCTCCCCTGCTTTATGTGAGAATCTAGTCTAGGCCATTTCCAACTTAACCCGGCTTCCCGCTCCCCCAGCTTCTGCAGGAGTAAGAACTAAGCGGCGGGAGAGACGATTCTTGAGTTCAGGCACATGGCTTATAATACCAATGGTCAGGTTCTGCAGGTGCAGTTTCTCAAGAGTATTCATGACCGTCTCCAGAAGATTGGCATCAAGGGTTCCAAACCCTTCATCCAAGAAGAAAAACTCCAGCGGGGATCGCCCGCGCAGCTGAATCTGAGTGGATAAAGCCAAGGCCAGTGCTAATGAGGTAAGAAAGGTTTCACCGCCTGATAAACTATTGACCGGCCTGCGGACTCCGCCATTAGCATCATCCCGCATGATAAAGCCGCCTTCAGCATCCACCTCAAGGGCATAACGCTGATTGGTCAATTGTTTGAGACGTTCGGAGGCATCTAAGGATACATTGATCAGCTGTTCTTGAGCCACAAATTCCACAAAGGCATTGCCCTTAAAAACCGTTTGCAAATTTTTAAGCAGATTCATACGGTGGCTAAGATTTTTGCGCTGATCTTCTAATTTAGTCCATTCTTTATGGGCTGCCTGCAATTTCTCTAACCTTTGTTGAGCCGCACCCTTTTGTTCAATGGTCTCTGTATAGACCTTTTCCCCTTCTTTCAGGCGAATGGGCCAGGCCAGCCATTCCTCAGGCCGGAGATACCGGCCTTTAAGCCGTTCTGTAACGTCCTCTTGTTTTTCCTTATTAACCAATACCTTTTGCCGGTAATTGGCAAGGACCTGTTCCATTTCCCGCCGTTCTGAAGCTTCACATAAGGCCCTTTTGGCCTCTTCTTCGTTCCCAAACTCTGACTTTTGCAGCCCTAAGTCCAGTTTTTGCCGGGCAATTTTAAATCCCCTTTGTGATAATTCCAAGGTTTTAAGACAGACAGCTTGGCTTTGTTCAGCTTGCATCCAAGTATTCTTGGCTAGCTCATAGGCCTTTTTTAGGGATTCCTCCCTTGCTGTTATCTGGGTTAATTCCTTTTTCACCTGCTCTATCAGCTGTTGAGCCGGTTTCCCTTCTGTATAGGCCTCCCATTTTCTTTGCAGCTCCCCTAAATCCCGTGCAGCTTCAATACCTACGGTTTTTAGGTTTTGCAGCTCCAGATCGCAATTAGACTTTTCCCGCAGCAGCTTTTCTTCAACCTCGCCGGTCTTTCCGTACTCTTCCTCAAAACCGGACAAATTCTGATTCAACACTGAACTGGTTTCATCCCAGCTGGAATATTGTTTCTGCAAGGAGCGGATATCCTCTATGGCAATATCTCCCCGGGCATTATCCAGCGCTGCTTTCCGTTGAACCTGCTCTTCCATAAGGGAGGATAAGCGATGCCCTACATTTTTTTCCACCGCCTCCAAAGAAGCCATGAGAGAACTAATCTCATACTGCTTTTTCTCGGCTTCTGCCAACATTTCCTGAGCTTCCTCCAGGCGGCGCTTCTTCCCTTCATGATCTTCCTTCCACTGATTCAGGGCCTGGTGATCCTTGGCCAGCCTGGCATCCTCTTCGGCTAAGATTAATTGAAGAGTTTGGACATCTTTTTTCCTGTCTGCCTCAGCTAATTCCTTTCGGTAAGCCAATGCAGCTCCATGCTTAGTTTCACAAAGAACAGTTTGCTTTTCTTCCAGTTCCTTTTTGGAGAGCAGCTGGGCCTTGGCTACCGCCAGCTTAGTGATGACCTTCTGGTGTGCACCCTCCAAACCCTGGAGCTTCTCTAATGCTTCCTCCAAATCACGCCCGGCCTGCTCCAGCAGCTCATGCCCTAAACTCTGGGCCAGCTGGGGATGCCCCTTTGACCCGCAAACAGGGCAAGGTTCTCCTTCTCCCAGTTTCTCTGCCAGCAAACCAGCCAGATTTTCCTTTTCTAAAGCCTTAACCTCTGCTTTTTTCTGTTCAACAAGTTCTGTGGCTGCTTTTATTTCCAGTACTAGTTTGGCCTGTTCCGTCTCTCTGATTTCTACTTCCGCTTCCGCTTTTTTACGCTCCAGCGCAGCAGCTTGCAGGCGCTCCAGTTCAGCCTTTACTTCCGAGTCGGCCCGCTCAATATTAGCCACCTTATGCCGCCTGCGTTCAAGTTCCTGAAACCGTGCACCGAGCATTTCCTCGCTTAGGGAGGGATTACTTAACTTGCTTAAAGCTTCTTTAAGTTCCCCTACGGTTTTCTGGGCGGCCAGGACATTGGCCTGATAGGTCTGAAACTCCATTTGGCGCGCCGACATTTCTCCCCGGTTCCTGCTCAGGTCTGCCTGCAAATTTTCCACCTGTTTAGAAACCATCTCATACCCTTCCAAACCTTGGACAGCAGCATTTACCCGTTTCCTTAAACTTGGGTCCACAGAGATATTGGCGATCTTGCTTTTGACCTCAAGCATCTTTTTTTGCAGATTGGTTTTTTGATTGCTGACTCCTAAGAGTGTTTTTTCATAATCCTTGCGGGTTTTATCCAGGGCACTATAGTCAGAGCGGGCTTGGTTAAGGCGTTCCTGACGGGTTTGGATATCCCCTTCCAAACTCTTGGCCTGTTCCAGCTGTTCCAACCGGCGCAAAAAGCGGGGTTCTTCATCCAGTCTTTTGCGGTTGACATCAAGCCATTGACTTTCCGCCGTTTCCTTGGCCAGCATGGCCTCTCTGAGTCTTTTCTCAGCTGCCCTAATCTGCTCTTGAGCTTCCTTTAATTGCTTTTCAGCTACTAAGATTTCTTCAAGGAGCGAACGCAGAGCTTCGGCACGTTCAGCCAGACTTAAACCTTCGGCGATTTTGTCTATATGGGGCTGCTCAGCCGCCAATTGTGTCTCTTCATCTTTAAGCTGCCGCAGCTGTTCTTGAAATCCCCATACTTCTTTGACCTCCTCATATTGAGTTTTTAAATTCAGCAGCTCTTTTTCAATGGTCTCGGACTTCTGGCTCACCCTTTGCAGGTCTGCCTTGGCTTCCTCAACTCGCTCAGCAGAAGCATCTCCCAAGCCCTGCTGCCGCTGTTCTACTCCATTCAACGTAAATTTGACCTCTTCCAGTTGTTCAGAAAGACGAGCGGACAGTTCCCGGCCATAAGCCTCAAGAGAAAAGAGTCGTTCCAGCATTGACCGCCTGTCTTTAGGTTTAATGGTCAGAAATTCCGCAAACTTTCCTTGGGGAAGAACCACAGCCCGGGTAAAGTCCTGGACATTAAGACCTAAGATAATTTCAATCTTCTTCGTCATCTCATCGGCCTTGGAAGCCAAGACCGTTTCAGCACCATCAACTATTTCCACTAAACGGCAAGTGGAAGCTTTGACGGTGCGGTCACCTGAACGCCGGTATGACCGTTCGGCACGATAGGTTACCCTTTGCTCTCCCGCAGCTAAGGAAAAACGGAAGTCCACAAAGAGTTGATCTTCGGCATGATTTAAAATTCCTTGCGTATTATTATAGGCTCTTTCGACTGTTCCATATAGTGCCAAAGTAATGGCATCTAAGATGGTCGATTTCCCGCTCCCTGTAGAGCCAAAAATCCCAAAAACACCAGTTTCGCATAACTTTAAGAATTCGATTTCCTGGACTTCTCTGAAGCTGTTCAAGCCAGCTATTTTTAAGAGAATGGGTCTCACGCTGTCTCAGCCTCCTTATCCCCTATAATTTGTCTTTGAGAAATCGAGGTGGCCTCATCTTTATCTGGAGCAATTAAAGATAAAACATAGAGACCAATTTTCGATCCACCTTTGCACTTGAGTCAAACCCTCTCAAAGGCTTATTAACCTTGGTAGTCCTGATGCTACTCTACAGCATGCTTCCCTACAAGGAGTATGAGAAGGTAAAATTATGCATAATCTCTCCACCATACATACAAACTAAGCAATAACTCTAGAATAACCTATAAGATAACTTCAAATCTATGGTCATTTTAGAGTAACAAGTTTACCCCCCGGCTGGAGGTGCCCTGATGTCTTCACAAGCAGTCTCAAGTTCCCTAGCAGAGAATATAAGTGAACTCAAAACCCTTTTACAAGGGTGTGATGATTTTAAATATCGACCATTTACGACAGCTGACGATAAAGAAGGGTACCTTATTTATTCCAAAATACTCGTTGATAGCCAATTTATTAGTCAGACGATTTTACCGAATTTATTTAATCTTCAGCTTCCCTCCAAACCGGGACTTTGGTCCAAAGCCATTATTACTCAACTTCCTTTTTTACCTGAATCATCTTATACCCAATGGGAAGATATTACCCTACATATTCTTGCCGGAAATACGCTTATTTTGCTTGAGGGAATGAGTGAAGCGTATATCGTAGATACTGCCAAAATCGAAACCCGTCCTATTGGAAAAGCCGAAACAGAACCGGTGATTCGCGGGCCTTTAGAAGCCTTTGCCGAAGAGCTTGGCCCGAACCTAGCGATTATCCGTAGTCGCTTTAAAGATCCTAAACTTAAAATCAATCAATTAATATTCGGTCAGGAATCGCGCACAACAGTCGCCCTACTCTACCTCGACGGTGTCATTCAGCCTGAAGTCTTAAATGAGGTACGCAGGCGTCTAACCTCTACAAATCTGCGCAGTGTGCAAGGATCGGGATTCTTAGCCGAATTTCTTTCAGAGGATACCTGGTCCCCTTTCCCACTCATCCAATCAACCGAACGACCGGACAAAACGGTTGCCGCTTTAACTGAAGGCCGGTCGGCAATTCTAGTCGATGGGAGTCCTTTTAGTTTATTACTCCCCACCGTATTTTGGCATCATTTCCATACATCCGACGATTATTATCAACATTACCTCATTGCAAGTCTTACTCGTCTTCTTCGTTATCTTGCCTACCTGATTGCCGTTGCTTTACCCTCCTTATACTTAATTGTCACAGTCTTTCATCCCCAGTTACTTCCATTACGATTCCTTCTTTCCCTCACTACAGCCCGAGAAAGAGTTCCAATCCCCACCATCGGGGAAGTCGCAGGTATGCTCTTAGTTCTAGACCTCTTTCGCGAGGCAACCCTGCGTTTACCAAGAACAGTAGGCCCGGCGATTGGCATTGTTGGGGCTTTGGTTATGGGGGACGCTGCTGTTATTGCAGGAGTCATTTCCCCCATCATGGTAATTATTGTCGCCTTAACGGCAGTCGTTACTTTTGCTGTCCCATCAGAAGATTTACGTGGAACAGCACGTATGTCCTCCTATTTTCTTCTGCTTCTCTCCTCCATCCTTGGACTCTATGGATTTTTACTTGGATTAAGTGCCATCCTCCTGCATGTTTCATCTCTGGAGAGTGTGGGCGTACCCTACTTATCCCCTGTGGCTAACTTTCATTGGAAAGAATGGAGTGACATTTTTGTACGCGCACCCTGGAGTAACCTAAGGAAGAAACCACAAAGACTACAAAACAAACGAGTCCCCAGCGAGAGGAGAAAATAACATGCCGCCCCTTAGAAAGCCAACAACCTTCCTCTTAATTATGACTCTTCTTTGCATAATCACCCTTTCCGGTTGTTGGAGCGCCCACGAACTTAACGATGAATATATCCTCCTTGGGGAATCTATTGACAAAGTGGGGGATCATATACAAATAACCTTTCAGCTAATTACCCCTGAACGGGATGCTGATGGTAAAAGTTCAGCAGGTCAAAGTTCCTCCCAATCCGGCACTCCCTTTTTTCTTGTCACCGGCGAAGGTAAAAGCATCGCCGAAGCAATTAAGGACTACCACACCAAGCTTCCGCGCTTCGTATACGCCGGACATTTAGAAGTGGTATTTATCTCTGAAGATGTCGCCAAAGAAGGGATTATGCCCTATCTTGATCTTTATGCCCGCCACTACTGGAGCCTAGACTCCTCTTGGCTGGTCATTACCCGCGGGCCGGCACGGGACATGCTCACAGTTCAAAATCCACTGATGAAGTATCAAACCATGGGCTTACAGCAAAGGGTAAAAAAACAAGCCCTTAAGATCTCGACTCTGAGCAATTTTCTGGTCCAATATCATACTGACAGTGGCATGCAGGTTCTTACAACTGCCAAAATTGATAGCCCTGCGATGCCTAAAGGGTATGAAATGGAGGAATGGATGGTTTCCAATACCGCCTTATTTCGCCAAGACAAGCTAGTCGGTTATCTTTCTCCTCAAGAGGCAGAGTGCTATAACTATTTTAATCAAGGTTTCCAGGAGACATCGTTTTCTCTTAAGACTTCACCCTTTTGTCCCGAAGAGAACCTAGTAGTGGCACTCAACGGTAAACCTCCGGTAATTGAAACAACCCTCGGGGACGAAGGTCTTGAATTATCGGTTAAAGTCAAATTGGATTTTGCACTTACCGAAGATACCTGTAACGTTAAGCTAGCCGGCAAACAAGATATTATCGCCTTAGAAGAAAGTGTCAACGAGGAGTTAAGCGATCGCCTAATGGAAATGATCAAGCATACCCAGCAGGAGCAAATAGATGTCTTCAATATTGCTGACCGTTTACATGCTATGAATCCTGAACTATGGGACGAAGTGAAGGACAATTGGCCAGAAGTGTACTCCGAATTACCCTTGAAGATTGAAGTCGATGCCCGCTACCGTAACAGTCGAGCAATGTCCACCGGTCCCGGGTACAAGGAGTAAGAACATGGGACAACCCTCTAAAATCTCAGCACGGCAGGCTACTGCTTTACTCACCACCTTAATCCTAAGTACAGGGGTTATCTTGATCCCTGCAATTAGTATGGCCAGAGCAGGTCTTGGGGCTTGGCTCTCCACACTTATATCTACCCTAGCTGCTATCCCCCTCCTTCTAGTTTATTCATGTCTTTCCACCTTTGCCCCAAACCTACGCCTCACTGATCGGCTTACCCTCCTTGTAGGACCTAGACTGGGCCGCACACTATCCCTCGTTTTTTCTCTTTTTCTTCTTTTCACGATGTCCACCGTAATCCACGAAGGTGGTTTGCTGGTCCGCGTCATATTCTTACCGGAAACTCCTGCTGTCGTCATCACAGCCGGACTTTGCCTTCTTATACTCTATGGAGCCTGGCTGGGTCCACAAGCCCTAGCCCGTATGAACACACTTTATCTGCCCCTTTTTTTTATGACTATGTTTGTACTTTCCGTCGGTGCTTTTAGTGAACCTCATTGGTATTTCCTCTGGCCGCCCTGGGATAAAGGGTTGTCCGGCCTTATCTCAGCTGCTGTCATTCCTCTTGCTTGGCTGGGTGAAATAAGCTTACTCTTGTTCATGTCCCCCGACATTAGTGACCTTAATATTCAACGTTGGCGGATACCGCTTTACGCCACCTTAATCTCCGGCGGTTTTTTCACCCTCAACTCAGTAATTGCCCTAATTACTTTTGGGCCAAACCTAGGAAGCCTTTACGCATTCCCGGTGTTACAAATCGGCCGCACATTCGGCGAAAACATGCGGGGTATCGATGCCCTGATCATGTCCATTTGGGTCGTTGGTGTTTTCCAGAAACTAGCCCTCTGGCTGCATTATTCTGTCCAAGAAATCGGCTACATCTTTAAACTCCAAAATTCTAAGGCCCTTCTTCCTCCGATGATAATCTTACAAAACTTTCTTGGACTCAGCACGCTTTACAGCATAACTGAATTGTTCCACTATCTAGACAGTTTTTGGCCTTACCTAGCCTTAGCCACATTTGAAGGAATAATTCCTATTGGACTTTTCCTTGTTTGGTTAAAATATTCCAACAAAAAAAGGCAATAACAAATGAGTCCAACTTACAAAGGAGGTGAGAGCCACTTTGGCTAGCTATATGTTTAATGCCATTTTAATCCTAAGTGGGTTTATACTTTTGGCCTGGATCCAAGTCCCTAAAATGATAAACAACAAATGGTGGCGGGATTTAGCACTCTATGGAATCATTTTCATTCTTGCTCTCTACTATTCCCTGACTTACACCATGCACTGGCCCCTCATCGACCCCATCAAAGCTGTCGTAGTACTGATGAATGGTGTTTACAGTATTTTAGGATACGATGTCGTTGAGTAAGCTATTTTAATCGAATGGGTCTCACGCTGTCTCAGCCTCCTCGTCCCCTATAATTTGTCTTTGAGAAATCGAGACGGTCTCATCTTTGTCTGGGTCAATCAAGGATAAAAACATAGAGACCAATTCTTGATCCGGATCTGCGCCGCCGGTTCTATCCTGGTAAAACTTACGAAAAAGCTCATCAATAGGTAATTTCGAGCGAGCCTCTGCAACGATTTTCTCGGTTTCCGGAAAAATGGGACGAATATTAATGAGGTGTTCCCTCTGACGGCGTAGATTATGGATATCTTGGGACTGAATTGCACTCGTCACAAAAATCTCTAGATCAATCCAAGCATTAAGATCCTTGCCTTCATTGATCCACCTCTGCACCTGAGTCAATCCCTCAGTAGCTTTCCATTTAACGAGAGGATAACCAGCCCTGAGGAAAATTTCCCGGGTCGTTATTGCTTGTCCGGGAAAAGCTTCAACAAGAACCACAGATTTGGCATACCCAGTTTCAGAGAAGCTATATGCGAGAGGCGAACCAGAGTAACGAGTCGGGACCGCCGCCCCCTTGACAGTCTGAGCACGGTGCAAGTGCCCAAGAGCAATGTATTGCGCACCTGTTGGCATTGCATTTACTTCGACGGTTGGCGCGCTTCCAAGTTGAATCGGACGCTCTGACTCGGACTCCATCCCTCCCCGTACAAAGAGATGACTAAGGCCAATGTTAACCGCATCAGAACGAAAATGCTGACCAAACGATGAAAATAATTGCTGAACTCGTTTGGAGTATTCTTCTCGAAGGATTTCCTCATCTAAGCTTTGACTTAATACCTCATTAAGCCGTGATTCTGAAGGGTAAGGCAACATGGCCACAATGGCCGGGTCCGGGCAACTAGGAATATGTAACTCGGCCCACCCTTGGCCTGCTGCAACTCTGCTCACCTTTCCTTGATTTGGATGGATTAAGAGACTTGAACTTGGCCTCAAAACCTCTTTGGGCAAGCCATACAATGTAATTCCATTCCGTTCCGCAAGGGGACTGGCAGCACAAAGCCGCTCAGGGTTATCGTGATTCCCGGCAATTGCTACAATTGCCCGCTTTCCCCCATCGGACAATCGATTGAGTGCATCATAAAAAAGTTCTTCAGCCATGGCAGGAGGATTGACTGTATCAAAGACATCCCCGGCAATCAAGACCAGATCCACGGCTTCATCTTCCACAATCCCGCACAGCTCATTAATAAACATAACCTGTTCCTCAAGCCGGCTCCGACCCTCGAGAGTACGCCCCAAGTGCCAATCCGATGTATGTAAAATCCGCATGGTATTAACCCCTTTCAAAACCATATGACTTTATTATAAAGCATGTCCCCGACAAAAAGCTGTGGTCATTTCTGGATAAATTTTTTTATCGTATACGGAATGCCCGGCTGAGTTATAATGAACTAACCACAGAAAGAAAGAAGGCTTTCAAGATGAGTGATTGGTTGGTACCGTACCTTGTTTTTAATGGCAATTGCGAAGAAGCTGTCAACTTTTATCAAAAGGTTTTAGGGGGAGAAAGCCAGATTCTGCACTTTGGCGATGCCCTTCCTTATCCCGCCCATCCGGTTCCGGAGCAGGCAAAGCATCTCGTTATGCATGCTGAACTAAGAAAAAACGGTCATATCATCCGCTTCTCGGATACCTTTCCCAAGCTGCCTTACAGCGTTGGGAACAATGTCTCTTTTTCTCTGGAGTTTGATACCAAAGAAGAAACAAAAGCTGTTTTCCAGGGATTATCGGAAGGCGGTACCATTGAAATGGATCTCCAAGAGACCTTTTTTAGTCCCTTATTCGGTAAGTTCACTGATAAGTTCGGTATAATCTGGCAGCTATCCTGCAGGAAATCCCAGTAATCATTGCTCACTGTGCTTCAACCCTCAATGGGCCATGGAGTTGTTACAGATGTTCGAAGTCAGAACACCGCCATGGCGTGGCCTAGGGTAAAAAGATCTCCGGAATTATAAAAAAAGCAAACCGCACTGCGATCACAAGTGGATCATAGTGCGGTTTATTTTTCTCTAAATCAAAGTCATGGATAACTACCGCTTTTTAAAGGATTTCTGCAGCTGGTGAATCATCCTTTATTGTAAGGATTTGACTGTCTTTTCCAATATACCGTAATTAGCGTTGACTGTCTATATTAAACAGCCTCGGAAACCTAACTGATCTCCGGGCTAAATTAATTATTGCCAACAAGGTGACATTATTGCACAATAGAACATGTTATAAACTGCTTATTTAAGTTAGCATGAAGGAAGGAGTAATAACTGAATGGCAGTACAAGCTGACTGGAAACGCTTACTGGACGATGAAATCAAAAAAGACTACTATGTCCAACTCCTGGAATGGGTAAAAAATGAGTACCGGCACAAACAGATCTTTCCCAAGAAAGAAGATGTATTTAACGCTTTAGTATTTACCTCCTACGAAAATACGAAAGTCGTAATTTTAGGGCAAGATCCCTACCCGAATGTGGGCCAGGGAATGGGTCTTAGTTTTTCCGTGAATATAGGAGTCCCCTTTCCAAAATCTCTGCAAAATATCTTTCAAGAGCTTCAATCCGACCTGGGCTGTCAGATTCCTAAGCACGGTTCCTTAAAAAAGTGGGCGGAACAAGGAGTACTTCTCCTCAATACTTCACTTACCGTAGAAGCAAGGAAACCAAATTCTCATCAAAATAAAGGCTGGGAAATCTTTACCGACAAAATCATTTCATTAGTCAATGATAAACCCGAGCCGGTGGTTTTCATATTATGGGGAAATAATGCCCGTTCGAAAAAGAAACTCATTACTAACCAACAGCATTTCATCATTGAATCCCCTCATCCCAGTCCCTTATCGGCCAGCCGCGGGTTTTTCGGCAGTAAGCCCTTCTCCCGAACCAATCAATTTTTGATTGCTAATAAACGAGACCCCATCGACTGGCAGATCGATTGATGATTTTCTGGTTGGTCGTTCGGGTCATTTCCTAATTCGCCGGCTATAAAGGATTCCCGTTCCTCCTCGGGAAGGCCCTGGAGGATCATTGTTTGGGGGTGCTCAAATTCGGAATCGATTCCGAATTTGAATTGTTTTGCTTTTCCCATCCATGATTGACCACGGATTTGGCCTCTGTCAGGCGACGTCTGATCTCGGAGCTTTAAATTAGCATTCTGGCGGTCTGATCTTAATGCTGTTAATTTCAGCCGCGATAATCTGCGGCGTCCGCTCAATTCTTCCGTTCGCCATGATTTTTGAGCTCCTCTTCTTATTCATAAGCTATTTATGGAAGAAAAGCTCTCAAAAGACAAACGGATTTGAACAACCTTACTCATAGCCTATGTGTTCAAGCCCTCACTTGTGACAAAAAATGGCAAAATCGTAAAGGTCATAGGCACTTTGCGGTTTTGCCATTTTTTATTATAAATACCCCTGAACAAGGGTAACCCCTGCCGGACAAGGTGAATAAGATACAAAGACAGACCCAGGCTTGGTCCGTCAAAATCCAGAACAAGGAAATTTATTAATGGTTATTATCGGGGCACCAGTGGAAACCGCGATGCTTGTCCTTTATCAGATCGGTATAGCTAACAGTTCCCCGGTTATCCGGCAAAGCTTTTGCATCCACATTATTTAATTTGCTGGAATACCCGTTGGTGTCCGTAACCAGGAATAACCGCTTTGACCTGAGTGAGGAATAGATCTTTGACAATCGATCATACCGGAGAGAGGATATTAGGATGGCATATACGCGGCAGAAGACCTTCAGCTAAACTTTGCTACAACGCTGGTCTGCACATTTACCTTTACGCTGCCGGCACCACGGGAATATCTGACTGCCGCGGAAGCTGGATTCAACAACAACTGGTTTGTATGATCCGCCCCTGTATTAAATCCCGCCAGAGGGGGAAATGCACGGCCTGCCGATGACAGTTGATTTTGCGGCCCAAGGGCCGCTCTTATGAATAAAAACTAAACCCATGGAGTTTGAAATTCGGAATCGATTCCGAATTTGAACTGAAACCAATCCTTCCTGAGAAGTATCTAACTGTCAAACGCCAGTCATTTGAAACATTTTCTAATTCGCCGGAAATTTATCCGGATAGGTCGCGATTTCGGGGAAAAATGCCGCCTGATAAATACCGCCATAAGAAAAATCGCTTAAGTTTTCCTCGTTGAAACTCTCACTTTTGGAACTGTTTGCGCCTGGATAAACCTGTTCAGGAGTAACAGTATTATTTTTATATACGAGTGTTACATTGTCAAAATCCCCGTTTTCACCTGATATAAATAATAAAATTCTTCAAGGTTCGCATTATTAGCCTAACCAGTATATGAATTCTGTGAAGTTCATTATAGGATTTACTAAGATAAATCAATAATAACTGGAAGCTTTAAGATGTTCTATTGCGCATTTGTTAATAACACATTGTATATTAACGAAATATAGGGAAATCCTAATGCATGAGGTGAATTTCAATGTTCAAAATTAAAGATCGTATTATGTTAGGAGCTATCAGTGGGGTTATATCCGGGACTACTGCAAGAATATTAAACAAAATAAACTATGAGATTGGGCTAACAGATATAAGATACAATCCAATGGCAGCCGTATTGTTTCTACCTAAGAAAAAGATTAAAAGTCTACAGGGTACTCTACTTGGAGCAACTGTTAATAACATTGGTGAAGCTGTTGCCGGTATTGGAATAACCTATTTTTTGTCCTCAACAGGAAAAGACTACAAGGCTTTTAAAGGCATGGGAGTAGGTGCATTCTCATGGATCATGGTCGACGGGCTTGTGGGAAGTCAAAAGCTTAAGATTAAGAGCAGCAAACCATTCGCTCCAACCATTCGTTTACTAGAGCATCTTTTTGCAGGGGCATTATGTTCAACCTTAATAACAAAGCTGGGGGACGAAAGTCTTTTTCCACCTAAAACGATAAAGCCGATAGAAAGAATTCCTTTAGTACATACTGGAATGAACTACGCTATTAATCCCGAAAGAAACGAATCCTAGTATAGTAATTGAAAATCCAAATTGTTAACAATGATATATTACTCGTATCAACAGTTCCGTATCTATCTCCAGGAGCTACAGCAACCCCATTAGATACAGCCGCCCATTACTTCGACCGTTCCTCCTTTGTTTGCGGTAATCGTAATAGTTGGAACTTTATCGGCAGATGTAATTTTGTTATTAGCCTAATGGTATATGGATAATGCGGAACCTTTGGTTGGTAGGAATATACTGAAATAAATTAAGAATTAACAGAAGTTTTGTAATGTACGTTGCTATTAAATAAGACAGTAACGCTAAAGTCGAACACTCTAAGGTATGAGCCTACTAGTCCTTATCAAGAATATATTTGTCTGGTAAAACAAATTTATCTTGTCAAATTATATATTCTATGTTATTATTATTTTTTATAAAAGGAGGTGTGCATTTGAGCAAGAAACAAATTAATATGATTGAAGAAATTCTCGCTTCAGTTGGGCTTGAATCGTTAAAAGCTTCTGAGCCAAAGAATGTCCTCAAAAAAATCTCCTAAAAAGGGGCGTGATGAAAAATGATGCTAATTTCATATAGCCAAACCTTAAGTGAGTAAAAACGAGTTCCTGATCAAAAATTAAGGAGCTCGTTTTTTATTTTTATTATGTTTCTCTGAAAAGAATCGCTTAAATCATATATTTGTGAAACCTGAATTTGAATAATCCCAAAATGGTGATGAAGACATTGATAGTAAAAAAGAAGCCAATAACCGTGATATTTCAGTTATTGGCTAAGATGCGTTTGGTTTGTCTTATTATTTATTAATTTTTTAGAATCAATCTGTCCGACTTTTTTTAACCTAGTGGCAGATCTTTATTATCATTGAACAACCCCTTTTACCCACACTTAGAATATCCACAATGTGTACACACAACACAACCACTTTCATGATTGATTGACATGCCGCACTCTGGGCAGGCATTATCCGGCGCAACATTAGCGTGGGTTTTCTTAACCGGCGGCTTTTCTATAGCAGCATTACGTTGTCCCGAGATTTCTTTAGCCTTTTCCGCCTTAAGAGCCGGCCCTTCTGAGCTCACCTTAATATCTGTAAAATTAATTCCAACATCATTATATTTCTTGATTACCCGAGCAATAGCATCCGGACAGGATGTGACATTCACGCCTTCACGACGCATACACGCCGGACAACGAATTCCTTTTATCTGCTCAGTGATGGCATCCACTGACAAACCGGAACGGAGACTGATAGAAATCAAGCGTGCTGTTGCCTCAGATTGAGATGAGCAGCCGCCTGCACGGCCGGTATTAGTGAAGACTTCGCAAATTCCTTTTTCGTCGGCATTGACACTGACATACAAGTTTCCACACCCGATTTTTATCTTCTCCGTAACCCCTATGGTTGTCGTCGGCCTCGGTCTGGGAATAATGGTGTTTACCTCAGGCACAAAGGGCTTGCTCGGAACCGACATGGACGACTCTTCTTCCGGCTTAACCTCTTGGGATTGAGCCCCTTGAGTACCTGTGGAAAGTACTTGTTCCTCTCTGCTGCCATCACGATAAACGGTCAATCCTTTGCATTGCAGTTCGTCTGCCAGTCGATAAGCCTCAGCTATTTCTTCATGTGTTGCCGAGTTGGCAAAATTAATGGTTTTGGAAACGGCATTGTCCGTGTATTTTTGAAAGGCCGCTTGTATGCGAATATGCCATTCCGGCGCAATCTCCTGGGCGGTAACAAAGACCTCCTGTACCCAATTGGGGACTTCAGACAGCCCCAGGACAGTCCCTTGATCAGCAATTTTCTGCATAAGTTCCGGCGAATAAAAACCATACTCTTTAGCAAAAGCTTCAAATAGGGGATTAACTTCTACCAATGCCGTTCCATCCATCACCGTTTTCGTGTAGGCAACGGCAAATAACGGCTCTACTCCACTTGACGCTGAACAAATCATGGAGATGGTCCCTGTGGGAGCTATGGTCGTTAATGTAGCATTCCTCAGCTTCATAACTCCATCATAAACAGAGCCCTCATAGTTAGGGAAAGTTCCCCGTTCTTCAGCCAAACGCTGGGACTCAATGCGAGCTTCCGTTTGTATGAACTTCATAACCTTTTCTGCGTACTCTACGGCTTCTTCCGTGGCATAGGAAGTTTGGAGTAAAATAAGCATATCGGCAAATCCCATAACACCCAGCCCGATTTTGCGGTTTCCTTTAACCACTTCATCGATAATGGGCAGGGGATACAGATTAGCATCAATGACATTATCTAAGAAATGGACAGCTGATCGGGTAACCCGGCTCAGTCGCTCCCAGTCAATCACCATTTTCCCCTTTTTCTCGGTAACCATGAGTTTTAAATTGATCGAACCTAAGTTGCAGGCTTCGTTGGGAAGCAGAGGCTGTTCCCCACAAGGATTGGTAGCTTCGATTTCCCCTAAGAGAGGGGTAGGATTCCCTTGATTTAAACGATCCAAAAAGACAATCCCAGGCTCCCCGTTTTGCCAGGCATGATCAACAATTTTATTAAAAATCTCCGTTGCCGATAGTTGGCCCACGGCTTTACCCGTGTGGGGATCGACAAGATCATAGGGACGGTCTTCTCTTACCGCAAGCATAAACTCTTCGGTTATCCCAACAGAGATATTGAAGTTGGTAATTTCTTTGTTGTCTTCTTTGCATTGAATAAATTCCAGAATATCCGGATGGTCAACGCGCAGAATTCCCATATTGGCACCTCTTCTGGTGCCGCCTTGTTTTACCGCTTCCGTGGCGGAATTAAAGACCTTCATGAAGGAAACCGGGCCTGAAGCTACTCCGCCCGTTGAACGAACCATGCTGTTTTTAGGGCGCAAACGAGAAAAGCTAAAGCCTGTCCCTCCACCGGATTTATGGATAATAGCCGCATTTTTAATGGCATCAAAAATCTCCTCCATGCTGTCTTCAACAGGCAGCACAAAGCAAGCGCTTAATTGGCCAAGATCGCGGCCGGCATTCATCAGCGTAGGGGAGTTCGGCATAAACTCGAGGTTTGCCATCATAGTATAAAACTCGCTGGTTAAGGTTTGAATTTCTTCTGTACCTTTACCGTATTTATCCTTCTCGATTTCAGCAACAACGCTGGCTACCCGATAGATCATATCTTCAGGAGTCTCAATGACCTTGCCATTTTCTTGTTTTAAATATCTTTTTTCCAACACCACTCTTGCATTCGGTGTAATATTAACCTTTGGCCAGGTTTCCGGTACTTGTCCCTCGAAACTCAACTCGTATCCCCCAACTTTCCAATTTAATAAGTTTATTTTGTTAGTGTTCTCCGCTTTACTACAAGTTCATTTAACTCTTCCATAAAGCGCTGTATGTCCTGAAACTGGCGATAGACGGAAGCAAAACGTATGTAAGCAACTTCGTCCATTTTAAATAGTTGTTCCAACACAGCTTCTCCAACTTCTGAACTCGTGACCTCTCGCTCCTGGCGATTGCGCAATACCTTCTCAATGGCAAAAGCAGCATTCTCTATTTCTTCAATAGAAATCGGTCGTTTTTCACAAGCTCTAAGCATTCCAGCCATCATCTTGGAGCGGGAAAAACTTTCACGTCGCCCCTCTTTCTTTACAACAATGAGCGGAGAATCCTCGAACTTCTCAAAGGTAGTAAATCGACGCAAACAACGTTCACATTCCCTGCGTCGACGGACTGCCGTTCCCTCTTCAACTTGTCTTGAATCCTGAACTTTTGTGTCCTCGTTTCCGCAGAATGGACAACGCACATCCTCACCCCCAACATATAGTGTCATTTAGCATTTAACCATACTATATGTTGTATGTCAACACTACTTTAGTCCTAATCGCCTAGTTCTTCTCTCCCAAGACACGTTTCTGCTCGCTAATCGTTTATTTCCTATAAATTTTATATAATTGATTCATTAATGAAGTCTCAAGTAGTATTCCCCTCATAAAAGGGGCAGAATAATTCCGGCGACGATAGGAAGTTTTAGAAAGGAGTTACGAACCATGATCAAAAAGTTCCCTGACAAAAGCGCAAACCCCAGTACTAAACCGATTCCATCCCGTCCGGAAGACCAGCCAAGTATGGATTCCAGAGATGGACACGGCCTTTCCAAAGAGGAAGCCTTACGATCTAAGAAATAAATGAGAAAAGGGAGTCATCTCACGGGTGTCTCCCTTTTCTCATTTTAAATTACTTAAAAATCATATCATATTCCCATGCAGCTTTACATACTCAGGGCCGTCTCTTTTGCTGCGGCTACTTGGGCATTTGTTTGCTCTAGCATTTTCTCCCGCTCTTCTTCAACTAAGAAGCGGCGTAAAACTTTCCCCACAGCCGTCTTCGGCAGGCTTTCACGAAGCTCAAATTTCTTGGGAATTTTATAGGCTGCAAGTTTGCCTTGACAATAGTTCATGATCTCCTGTTCTGTTAAACTTGCCCCTTCTTTAATAACTAAATAGGCCTTCACCATTTCTCCCCAATAGGGATTAGGTATTCCTGCACACACTGCTTCTCTCACTGCCGGATGCGTAAATAAGACTTCTTCGACATCACGGGGATAGACATTATAGCCTCCGGAAATAATCATGTCTTTCTTCCGATCAACAATATAGAAGAATCCATCCTCATCTCTATAGGCAATATCCCCGGTATACAGCCAACCATCCCGCAAGACTGCTGCCGTTTCCTCAGGTTTTTGCCAATAGCCTGCCATGACTTGATCCCCTTTAACGACTAACTCTCCAATCTCACCTGGCGGCAGCTCCTCTGTTCCTTTCTCCAAATCCATAATCTTAGCATCCGTATTAGGAGCGGGAACTCCAATTGAGCCGACACGGGAATTGAAGATGGGGTTTAAGTGAGTAGCCGGCGCTGCTTCAGATAACCCATAGGCCTCAACCAGCCTTCCTCCCGTCAGCTCCCCAAAGCGCAGGGCAACTTCCTTGGGCAGGGGGGCAGACCCGCTTAAACAGCAGCGTATGGAGGACACTTTGTATTCGTTAATCTTGGGGTGATTAATGACCGCTACATACATAGTTGGAGCCCCTGGGAAAAACGTGGGCGCATAATCGTTAATATGTTGGAGTACGGCATCAATATCAAACTTGGGTAAGATAATCATAACCCCACCACATAGAATTGAAAGATTCATGCAGGCCGTCAAAGCGTATATATGAAATAGAGGCAATACCGTAAGAACTCTTTCCCCTTCACTTGCGCCAATCCACTCTCCGGCTTGAATTGCATTGGCCACTAAGTTGCGGTGTGTCAAAATAACCCCTTTGGCAACTCCTGTTGTGCCCCCGGTATATTGCAGTACGGCAATATCCTCCGGTTTTGTCTCCCAGGGCAGGGAGCCCAACTTGTCTAAATCGGCGTTCTTGAGTTGTTCTTCAATGTCCATATATAACCGGCTATCGGCTAAATTTAAACCTGCTAATCCAGAATAATGGCTCAGAAAGTCTAAAGCAATAACCTTAAGTCCTACTTCTTTTTGAATTGCTGATATCCTAGGTAAGAGCTGAGGAATAGAAATAATTCCTACAGCTTCAGAATCCTGCAGCAAAGCTTTTAATTCACTCTCAACGTAAAGTGGGTTGGTCTGAACAACTACCGCTCCCACCCTTTGAATAGCAAAAAAGGAAATCACCCAGTTGGCACTGTTGGGCATGAATATGGAGATTCGATCTCCTCTTTTTACACCTTTTTGGACTAAGGCTTTGGACATCCGTTCAATAAGTATATCCATCTCACTATAGGAGATCGACTTTCCGGCAAAAATCAAAGCCGGATTATTCGGAAACCTCAGCTTTGTTTGTTTGAACATCCCTATTAAGGTTAGCTCAGGTATTTCAAGTTGTTTCCGTACATAAGATTCATAAAATTGAAACCAGGGTCTTTCTGAGGCAATAGAACTCATCGTCATATCCCCTTCCGCAAAACTGAATATCGTCTCATTCATTTTACATATTTTAGCACACTCAAACCCGAATTTAAATATACTTTTCTTAATTTTCTATTTATTATTATTATTCAGTTAATTATCTTTTGTTTAAGGCAATTAAAAAAAATGTATCACCAGCCATCAAAGAGAAGAAACGCTCGTCCTTCCGGGTAAGCGTTTCTTCTCTGAATGCCTAAATTATTCTTCTATCCTATTGGGACCTGAAAGACCTCGAAAAATCATTTCCTGCCTAAGATAACCTTCGTTACCAGGAGCTTATGGTTCAAGGGGTTGCAATTCTACCCGGGTAGATGTTCCAGCTTTACTCAGCTGAATCAGCTCAGCGCCGTCAGCTGAGACATAATTTTCATCGCCCTGCAGCTTGACCTCTGACAGCTGACCGTCTCTAACAATATAAGCAGTCTGATTATCATAGACGATGACCTCACCCTGAACTCCAATGAGGGTACGAATATTGTCAGGATAGGGGATCGAGCCTTGCCATTCAGTTTTCAGGACAGGATTCTCTTTCATTCCTTCAAGGTCTTCCGTCGTTTTTATCTTAACTAGTTGATTATTTTCTACTTCTCCAAGATACACTTTTCCTTTTCTGACTCCCAAGATCCTATCCTTGGCATTTTTAGAGATGACCAGACGCTGATCTTTTTTTGAAGCTTCAAGATTCTGAATAGCAACAACTTGCCGGACAGACCCCACTTTGCTGTCCATGTAAAGTGTTGCGCAGCGGTCAGAGACCGCCATATTCTCGATAACTTCTCTTGCTTTGCTTCGGCTACTCACCTTTTTGTTAACGTCTATTTTCATGAGTTGTTGTGCTGAGCCATTCGAGACAGTTAAGTACATCAAATTAGTAGAGGCTGCAACAACAAATTTCTCCAGTTTTCCGCCTGCGGAAATCTCTTCACTGCCACTGGGCGGATCAAAAGAATTCAGCCGGTCATTAGGCTCCTCATCTTCGTCACTATTCGGGAGTTCCAGGGAATATAGTTCTGTAAGCTGCGGACTTCCATACCGTTTTTCATACCTGGGTTCTAAAGAAGCCTCCTGGGTCAGGTTTTTTGCCTGATTTGGGTCTTCTGTTTTCAGATCCATTGCAGGGGCTGGTGGTACAGTCTGAGAGGGGTATACTTTGACAGTTGTCACCTCATTAGGGTTTTTCCTGGCATAAAAATAGAGCAAGATATTCCGATCCGGCAGCCATTGATACGTTAAAACTCCCAATGTATGATCTGTGGCCGACGGCGATATTTTTTCAAAGATTATCTTTTCCTTTTTTAAGTTGAATACTTTAAGGGTATCCTTCTCCATATAAGCCAAATAATCCTTAGCGTAAGAAACCTGTATATTCCTAAGCTCAGAACCTGGAATCGATGCTTTGAGCCGGGCCGTAACCGGCAGTTCACTATTTACAACCCCCAGTCCCATAACTTTTTGAATCTGGAGGTTTAAAAGCCAGTGTCCTCCGAATTGGAAAATGAGGGAAACTAAGATCCAAACTAATAGGATACGCAGTTTCTTCTTCATGAGTACCTTCTCCTTTTACAACGGCGATTACTGAGTACCTTTCAGAGCCTGCTGCAAAACCATTCGTTAATTGCTGTTATTCCGGCATGACCACAAAGGCCGTCGGCAGGTAGCGTTCACCTGCCCAATTCCAAAGTTTATTAATGACTTTTCCTTTATAAAAGAGTTCTGTCGAAGAACCGCCATCTAGATTGGCCGCATTAACTGCACCATAATCCAGGAAAAGATTATAGAGGTCGCTCATTTTTGCCCC
Source organism: Desulfosporosinus orientis DSM 765 (assembly GCF_000235605.1). Taxonomy (GTDB): domain Bacteria; phylum Bacillota; class Desulfitobacteriia; order Desulfitobacteriales; family Desulfitobacteriaceae; genus Desulfosporosinus; species Desulfosporosinus orientis. The sequence continues at coordinate 160,182 of NC_016584.1, read as the reverse complement.
CCAACTCCAGGTTGGCTGCCGGCCATCGATGATTACCAGAATGATCGTGTCATCAGCTTTCTGCCCAATGGCCGTTCGCGGGGCAACTCCCCAAAATGAGTCTTGAAATACACCCTTTTTCCCGTCCTGGATTAAGGCCGGCCAGAACGAAACCGCTTCCTGAATGTTTTTCTTTTTAACGTCATCCGCCGTGATTGGTCCAACGATCAGTTTGCCGTCCTTATCAAGGGCCACAACCTCTGTACTCTTGCTGCCAATATTATTATGGACAATTTCTCCATTATGTACAGTCAAGCCATCAGGGTAAGCTCCGTTTCCTGCACCGTTGGGATCATAAAATCCTCCCCCGTTTATGCCGGCAATAGCGCCTGTATCTTTGACGAAGTCACTTACCCGTTCACCTGTGACTCCCAATTCCTTGGTCACAGCGACTTTTATCCGTTTGGGGTCCTTTATGAGCATTACTTTGCCTTTAAAGGCCTTACCTTTAATATCTTCAATCGTAATGCCAGCGGATGCATCGGATACAGTATGCCGAATTGGACCATCAGAAGGCGCCGCGTTGTCATACTTGTTGACAATTTCGCTGATTTTTTCATCAGAGAGGAAGGCTTTAACAACCTGTGGATGTCTCGACGAGAGAATAGACCCCACCGCCAATGTCTTTGTTCCTTCAAATGGCCCCCAGAAAACGAACAATGGAGTTAGAATTACGGAGAAACCTAAGTTGAAGATAAAAAACACCATAATCCTCTTAATACTTATTTTTCTGATTTTCCCCATACTACCTCCATTTCTTTCACATAAAAAACAACTCATTTACATTCTAGGGCTTAACTACAAAGGCTGTAGGAACATAACGTTCGCCAAAGATGTTCGAAACCTTATTCAGGACACTGCCCTGATAAACCATTTCTGAGGAAGAACCACCATCCAGGTTGACTGCATTCACAGCCTCATAATCCTCAAAAACCTGCGTAAGGTCTCTTAGGGTCGCCCCCATGCTCCAAGAAGATTGGCGTCCGTCAATAACCACGAAAATAACGGTCCCATCCGCCCTTTGGCCGATCCCAGTCCGGGGGGCGATCCCCCACCCACCGTCCCCTGAAATGACCGATTTGCCTTCTACGATTAGATTAGGCGCAAAGGAAACCCCTTCATGTAGGTGCCGCCCTTCCAATTGATTGGCCGCCATGCTGCCTAGAACCATCTTCCCCTGATCATCAAATCCAACCATATTGACTTCCTTTTCTCCCACATTATTGTGAACCAGTTCCCCGTCCTTAACAGTTAAGCCGTCTGGGAAAGCTCCGGTCCCCTTGCCGTCCGTGTCATAAAACCCTCCGGCATTAATTCCGGCAATCCCCCCCATATCCTTGACCAGGTCACTGACCTTCTCTCCCCTAACACCGATTTCTTTAGTTACCGCTAATTCTACTCGGGTAGGATCTTTGATCAGCATCACTTTACCTTTGTAATTTGGTCCGGCAATATCCTCGATTGTGATACCCGGACTGGTATCTGCAGTCCCTTTAACAGCTCCGGGGGCTTCTCCTTGACTGTTTCCCTGAGATATTGCAGCGTTTTGCCCCAAAGCCGGGTTTGCTTCCCCTTGAGTACTGCTGAAAACCGCCAAGGCTATCAATCCTATCATCAAACCTGCAAACAATGACCATTTAGGTGAAGTCTGTTTATGCCTTCTCTTGCTAAGGATGATTAGCCTCTTCTTGATTTGTGAATTGGAACCGGACAAATTTGCTAAGCTTGCCATACGCGGAGCCGTCCTATAGGTCTCGGCCAACTTAAGGAGTGTGTAGGCATAGTCCTGAGCTTGCTCCAGATTAATTCGAGAAGTCACTAAAGCATCACAGGCTATCTCCTGGTCTTCCTTCATCTTGTAAAAAGCATACCAAATCAGTGGGTTAAACCAGTGACAGGTCAACAAGACCTGGCTTAAGCAATTTATCCAGATATCCTTACGTTTGAAATGGATCAGCTCATGTAAAAATATATGGTTTACCTGTTCTATACTAAATGTTTGTTCAATCCCCATGGGCAGCAGTAACTTTGGACGGATTAATCCTAATAAGGATGGACTGTTGATCCGCCTCGATTTATGCAGGGGAATCTCCCTTTTTATCTTCAACTCTGCTTTGAGTTTATTGTACTCCGCAAGTAAACTTGGGTCGGTCACCAAAGCCTGTCCAATGTTTTTTGAAAACCGTAGGTTAACGCCGATGATGAGGACTGTCAACGTCAAGGCCCCTAATAGCCAAATATAATAAATTAGCCTGTATGCGAACAGGGCAGCCAGCCATGAGTTCGCATTTTCATCCTTTGCCCGCCGGGCTTCCGAGCTGATAACCCCCTGGTCAGACTGACTCTCCGCAACTGTCATCCGGGCGAAACCTGGCTGTTGGTTTGCAAGGTTAACTGAAGATGCCTGCGTGGTTTGGGCAATCATCGACACTATCTCCTGCAGGCGAGAAGAGTTGAGATAATTATAGACACTTGCCGGACTATTAGGTGTCCAAGGCAACACTAAACCAATGAACAACACAGACCACAGTCCATACTGAAAGCGTGCCCCCACTTTATGTCTAAGTACCAATTTTACCCCCAGGAGAAAAATAATGAAAATGCTTGCTTTGGCAGATGTAATCATAACCCAGTGAAAAAAGCTAAGACAATTTGCCTGTAAAAGCGTTAGCATCATTACTCCTTCCTCTCTTCAAGGAGCTGTTTCAGTTCTTCAATGTCGTCCCGAGAGAGTTTTTCTTCTTGAAGAAAGGTAACCAGCATAGGTTTTAGTGCCCCGCCAAAAACACGAGCAAGAAAGGATTTGCTCTCTGCTTGGATACACTCTTCCTCTGTCACTAATGGACTGTAGATATAGACCCGGCCTTCTTCTTGGAAGCCGAGTGCCCCTTTTTTCACAAGTCGTCCAATTAAAGTTTTAATCGTATTTGGCTTCCAGTCAGTTAATTCCTCTAAAGCCTTTACGATTTCATTTGCAGTACAGGGAGCCGGCTTCATCCAGCAGATTTTCATTATTTCCCATTCTGCAGCGGTTATATTGGGTATATTTTTCAAGTTCAAAATCCCCTCTCGCGTCTACGTTTACATATGTAATTGATATTATACTACAACTGTAAACAGCAGGTGTCAAGCCAATTTATTCACTTCGAGCCACCCACCTAAGGAATGCTTCGTGACGAAAACTCCTCCAATGTGGATCCGAACGGGTGGAACCCCGCCCCCCCAGATTCTTTCACGCACTTGCAGTATTATAATCGAGTAAGAGGCGGAGTTTCTCCGCCGTCTTCTCACACCACCGTACGTGAGTCTGTCTAACAATTATGTAAAAGTTACCGACAATAGGAAGAGAATGGCTGTCACTGTCGAAATATACTACAAGGGAGTGATAGCATGCCATATATTGAAGGTGCAAATAGAAAGCAAATTAACTTCTTCCCCTATACCTTAGATGATTATGTTAGTGAAGATAATCCAGTAAGAGTGATTGATGCTTATGTGGATAGTTTAAATTTGGAGGAATTAGGTTTTGAAGTTTTCTCTGCTCAAGATGCCGGACAAAAACCATATAGAAGAGAAGATTTGCTTAAATTATATATATACTGCTATTTGAACAGAATCAGGTCATCACGTGCGATGGAAGCTGAGGCAACTAGAAATACTGAAGTAATGTGGCTTATAGGTAGAATTACACCAGATCACGGAACCCTTTCTGCATTTATGAAAAATAACAAGAAGGCGATTAAGCAACTATTTAAAGAATTTACACTCATGTTAAAAGGCTTCGGGCTTATTGATGGTAATCTCATAGCTATTGACGGCACAAAGATAAAGGCAAACAATGCAAAAGGTAAGCATTATAATGAAAACATAATAAAAAAGAAGATAGAATATTATGAGTCTAAGATTGAAGAATATATCAGCGACTTTTTAAACACCACAGAAGATAAAACTCTGAAACAAACCATGACTGAGAAGATCCAAAGTTATAATGCTAGAATAGAGCAATTGAACACTCTCAAAAAAGACCTTAAAGAGCAAGGGAAAAAACAAGTCTGTTTAACTGACCCAGATGCAAAATCGATGAAGAATAACGGTAAATTTGAAGTTTGTTTTAACATGCAAACCGTAGTAGATAGTAAACATAAATTATTTGTAGGCTTTGAGGTAGTAAATGACGTCAATGATCAGAGTCAGTTATCAAATATGGTGGACAAAGCTAAACAAGTATTCAAAGAAGAAGAAATCTCAGTGGTAGCAGATACAGGGTATTTCAATATGCTGAAATACTAGCGGCAGCAGATGACAGAACAGAAATATTGATAAAAAAACAAAAAGGGAAACAGGAAAAAATTCAAAATGGTTTTGATAAAATAAACTTTCAATACGATGAAGCAAATGATGTTTATATATGTCCAATGGGCTACCGGTTAGAATTTAAGTGGAACGGCAAACAAAATGATAAAGATTACAAGCGCTATACATGTAAGAATTATATGGATTGTGGGAAAAAAGCTTCTTGCACTTCATCTCAAGGTGGAAGATCTGTAACAAGAATAAAAGAAGAAGAAATCTTAGAGATGATCGATAAGAACACCATCAACAAAAATGACATTTACAGAAAAAGAGGAACGATTGTTGAGCATCCCTTTGGAACAATTAAAAGACATTTTGGTTATACATATTTTTTAACGAGAGGGCTTGATTCAGTCAACACTGAGGGATGCTTTATTTGCCTTGCTTATAATTTTAAAAGACTGATTAACATCATGGGAGTTAAGGAATTAGTATGGCGTTTTAAAGAGGCAATATGTTTGAAATTATCTATTTATTTTCGAAACCATCAAAGCGTTATAAAATCTACAAAAAGCACGTTTATTTATAATTTTTTAGTGTAATCCAAAACTAATTGTTAGACAGACTCACGTACCGTTCGGTATACGGCGGTTCATAAAGATTAACAAAAGTTACGATACGTTTCCGTTAAGCATATCAACCCTTGGTTTCGCCAGTAGGTGAGGCCAAGGGCTTTGTTTACTTGAGGGGTATTCGCTAAGCGCCAGTTTCCTTTACGTGAGCGACTAACTAAACTTGCCCAGTCTTCCTGGATACCTAATTTAGTCAGGTTGCGTCGCTTGGTTTTCGGCCTTTCCATTGCTTTAGCAGACACATCCTCAGCCTTCTACGAATCCACTCATCGAGGGCTTGCAGAACACTTAGTGTATCAACCATCCTGAAATAACCCATCCAGCCACGTAGGTAAACGTTAAGATATTCTAAACCGCATATTCATAGCCATGCTGCGACTACGGCTCGTTAGTTCCCTAACTTTTGCCTTAAAACGTTGAACTGTTTTTGGCGCAAGTCTTATGCGGGTCTCTTTTTCCCTTGTAAACGAAAATCCTAAGAACTTTCTATTCCAGGGCCGGTCAACGGCACTTTTGTTCTCATTGACTTTTAGCTTAAGACGTCCTTCTACAAATTCGCAGATGCTTCGCATGACTCTTTCTCCAGCCCGCTTGCTCCGAACGTACACATTACAATCATCAGCATACCTAACGAACCAGTGTTTTCGTTTTTCCAGTTCTTTATCTAAGTCATCAAGCATAATGTTGGCGAGCAGCGGGCTTATTGGACCACCCTGGGCGGTTCCTTCCTCACTGCGGTAACAGATACCATGCACCATTATTCCAGCCTGAAGATAATTTCGGATAAGTTTTAGAACGCGCTTATCCTGGATTTTTCGAGCTACACGAGCCATTAGTATGTCGTGATTGACGCGGTCAAAAAATTGGGCCAGGTCAAGGTCCACCACAAATCTTCTTCCATAGTGGATATATCGCCGGGCTTGTTTGACCGCCTGGTGAGCGCTACGTCCTGGTCGGAATCCAAAACTATACTCTGAGAAGCTCGGATCAAAGATAGGGGTAAGAATTTGTAGAAGAGCCTGTTGGATTAGGCGGTCTAGCACCGTAGGGATTCCTAACATTCTTACGCCGCCGTCAGGTTTCGGGATTTCGATTCGACGTATGGGCATTGGTCTGTAAGTTCCCGCGAGCAATTGCTCTCGGATGCTGGTCCAAGACTCTTTGAGGAATGCTCGAAGGGAGTTTATTGGCATTCCATCTACTCCGGCAGCACCCTTGTTTCGCTCAACATGGCGCAAGGCTGTGAACATGTTTGTTCGTTCCAGCGCCTTTTCCATCAGGTCGTATCTTGTTTCGCAGGGTTGTTCAGTAATTTGTGCCGGTAAAGAGCTAGGCGCTTCCACGTACCCCTGCGGATTCACCGCTTCCTTCCGTGGATAGCTCCCTTGCGGGATTTTCGGCTGTCTTTGCTCTTTTCTCGAACGCATTACTTACATCCCTTTCCTTATGTTCGGCCCTTCCTCATGCGAGATATCTTCGTCTGAGTAATATGGCCTCTGCTGACTCCTGCCGGTTCAACCGCACCTTGCAGTGCGGTTGCCAAGATACTTAGCGTTCCCGACAGGCCTCCCCGGGTAAGAACGTTGTCTTTCTCTCCATCTACCCGCCCCATTTACTAACAACAGCCTTCGATAGCAAGGACTTTGCTTTGGTTTGCAAGCTCATCCAACTGTTACTAGCCTCGCCTAGGATTCGTGGTCCTCGGGCCAGAGATTTGCCGCTGGCTTCCTCTAGATTCTGCTTCGCAACAGACACCCTTGCCTTGAGCTACAATTACTGCTACCTTCATTGTTCAGGACTTACACCCTATAGACAACGCCCATGCCGGGCGCACAAACATAGAAAGACCATCTCATTAAGAGATGGTCTTTCGTCTGTTACCTGGCAATGTCCTGCTTTCCCAGGGGCTATGCCCCAAGTATCATCGGCCCTGGAGGTCTTAACTACCGTGTTCGGTATGGGAACGGGTGGAACCCCTCCGGCATTATCACCAGATGTCTGAGATCTTCGCTTTCCTTTGGATGGATCGCTATTCTCTCAAAACTGCATAGATCTTCGCTTTTGCAAGTATTATCTTTGAACCTGAACCACTCAAACCTTTTTCGCAACTCTTAGGTCAAGCCCTCGACCGATTAGTACCAGTCAGCTCCACACGTCACCGCGCTTCCACACCTGGCCTATCTACCTGATCTTCCTTCAGGGGTCTTACCGAGCTTATTGCTCGTGGGAAATCTCATCTTGAGGCCGGTTTCGCGCTTAGATGCTTTCAGCGCTTATCCGATCCGAATATAGCTACCCAGCTGTGCCTCTGGCGAAACAACTGGTACACCAGGGATTCGTCCATCCCGGTCCTCTCGTACTAGGGACAGATCCTCTCAAATTTCCTGCGCCTGCGACGGATAGGGACCGAACTGTCTCACGACGTTCTGAACCCAGCTCACGTACCGCTTTAATGGGCGAACAGCCCAACCCTTGGGACCTACTACAGCCCCAGGATGCGATGAGCCGACATCGAGGTGCCAAACCTCCCCGTCGATATGGACTCTTGGGGGAGATAAGCCTGTTATCCCCAGGGTAGCTTTTATCCGTTGAGCGATGGCCCTTCCACTCGGTACCACCGGATCACTAAGCCCGACTTTCGTCCCTGCTCGACTTGTTGGTCTCGCAGTCAAGCTCCCTTTTGCCTTTACACTCTGCGCGCGATTTCCAACCGCGCTGAGGGAACCTTTGGGCGCCTCCGTTACTCTTTAGGAGGCGACCGCCCCAGTCAAACTGCCCACCTGATACTGTCCCTAACCCCGATTCAGGGGCCCAGGTTAGAATTTCAGTACAAAAAGAGTGGTATCCCACCGTCGACTCCACCAAGGCTGGCGCCCTAGCTTCTTAGTCTCCCACCTATCCTGTACATTTTATACCAAAATCCAATGTCAAGCTGCAGTAAAGCTCCATGGGGTCTTTCTGTCCTGTCGCAGGTAACCCGCATCTTCACGGGTATTACAATTTCGCCGAGTCCCTCGTTGAGACAGTGTCCAGATCGTTACACCTTTCGTGCGGGTCAGAACTTACCTGACAAGGAATTTCGCTACCTTAGGACCGTTATAGTTACGGCCGCCGTTTACTGGGGCTTCAATTCAAAGCTTCGGGTTACCCCTAACCTCTCCTCTTAACCTTCCAGCACCGGGCAGGTGTCAGCCCCTATACATCTCCTTTCGGATTAGCAGGGACCTGTGTTTTTGTTAAACAGTCGCCTGGACCTTTTCTCTGCGGCTCTTATTGCTAAGAGCGCCCCTTCTCCCGAAGTTACGGGGCCATTTTGCCGAGTTCCTTAACGAGGGTTTTCTCGCGCGCCTTAGGTTTCTCACCCCATCTACCTGTGTCGGTTTACGGTACGGGCACCTAGTCACTCACTAGAGGCTTTTCTTGACAGCTTGGAGTTGGTTACTTCGCTACTTATGTTCGCTCCCCATCACGTCTCAGATTCTCGCAGGGCGGATTTGCCTGCCCTACATCCTACTCGCTTGGGCCAGCTCGACCAACGGCTGGCTTAACCTATCCTTCTGTGTCACCCCATTGCTCAAACATTTCTAGGTGGTACTGGAATTTCAACCAGTTGTCCATCACCTACGCCTTTCGGCCTCGGCTTAGGTCCCGACTTACCCTGGGCGGACGAGCCTTCCCCAGGAATCCTTAGATTTTCGGCGGGAAGGATTCTCACCTTCCTTTTCGCATACTCATACCGGCATTCTCACTTCTATCCACTCCACCAAACCTTCCAGTTTGACTTCTCTGCTGATAGAACGCTCCCCTACCCCTGCGCATGAAGCGCAAGCCATAGCTTCGGTGATACACTTGAGCCCCGTTACATTTTCGGCGCAGAACCACTCGACCAGTGAGCTATTACGCACTCTTTAAATGGTGGCTGCTTCTGAGCCAACATCCTGGTTGTCTGAGCAATTCCACATCCTTTCCCACTTAGTGTATACTTGGGGACCTTAGCTGATGGTCTGGGCTGTTTCCCTTTTGACTATGAATCTTATCACCCACAGTCTGACTCCCAATCTAAACATAACGGCATTCGGAGTTTGATAAGGTTCGGTAACCTGGTAAGGCCCCTAGCCTATTCAGTGCTCTACCGCCGTCATTCATCAATTGAGGCTAGCCCTAAAGCTATTTCGGGGAGAACCAGCTATCTCCGTGTTCGATTGGCATTTCACCCCTACCCACAGCTCATCCCCTGCCTTTTCAACGACAGTGAGTTCGGGCCTCCAGTGGGTTTTACCCCACCTTCACCCTGGCCATGGGTAGATCACACGGTTTCGGGTCTACAGCATGTAACTCTTCGCCCTTTTCAGACTCGCTTTCGCTTCGGCTCCGACTTCCCGTCTTAACCTCGCTACATACCGTAACTCGCCGGTTCATTCTACAAAAGGCACGCCACTACACCTTACGTGCTGTGACTGCTTGTAAGCGCACGGTTTCAGGTTCTTTTTCACTCCTCTTCCGAGGTGCTTTTCACCTTTCCCTCACGGTACTGGTTCGCTATCGGTCGCTAAGTAGTATTTAGCCTTGGGAGGTGGTCCTCCCTGCTTCCCACGGGGTTTCACGTGTCCCGCGGTACTCAGGATTCCCTCACAGAATGTTTTCCTTTCGTCTACAGGAGTGTTACCTTCTTTGCTCGACCTTTCCAGATCTGTTCGACTAGAAATCCATTCTTAAAAGAGGGTCCTACAACCCCAGCCCCCAAGGGGACTGGTTTGGGCTCTTCCCCGTTCGCTCGCCGCTACTTAGGGAATCGATGATTCTTTCTTTTCCTCCGGGTACTTAGATGTTTCAGTTCCCCGGGTTGTCTTCTGAAGCCTATGTATTCAGCTACAGATAACCGGACATGACTCCGGTTGGGTTGCCCCATTCGGGTATCCACGGATCAATACCTGCTTACGATTCCCCGTGGCATTTCGCTGTTAACCGCGCCCTTCTTCGACTCTTAGCGCCTAGGCATCCACCGTACGCCCTTAGTAGCTTGACCTATATTTGCTACTTTTAGGTTTATTTGAATTGTCCGCTGTCGCGGACTGTTCATTGTGAATTCTCGACTTTACTCGCATTTGCTTTTCTCTATGCAGTTTTCAAAGAACAAGACCAAAGAACATATAAATTGGTGGAGGTAAGCGGGATCGAACCGCTGACCTCTTGAATGCCATTCAAGCGCTCTCCCAGCTGAGCTATACCCCCACATTGTAAAGAAACCATTCCTGGTCTCTCAAAACTAAACAACAGCTTCAATCCAATGAGTTGCCGATCCCTCGGCTTGAGTCTTACGACTCTTATTGATCTTTCTCCAAACCAAGCTTCTCAGCTTCGTTCTTCGAAAGCACCGACCAATAGGATGTTCGTTTAAAGCCTAGACCTTAAACCGTTCTCCTTAGAAAGGAGGTGATCCAGCCGCACCTTCCGATACGGCTACCTTGTTACGACTTCACCCCAATCATCGGCCCCACCTTCGACGGCTAGCTCCCTTGCGGGTTACCCCACCGGCTTCGGGTGTTGCAGACTTTCGTGGTGTGACGGGCGGTGTGTACAAGGCCCGGGAACGTATTCACCGCAGTATGCTGACCTGCGATTACTAGCGATTCCGACTTCATGCAGGCGAGTTGCAGCCTGCAATCCGAACTGAGACCGGCTTTCTCGGATTGGCTTCACCTCGCGGCTTCGCTTCCGTCTGTACCGGCCATTGTAGCACGTGTGTAGCCCAGGACATAAGGGGCATGATGATTTGACGTCATCCCCACCTTCCTCCGGTTTGTCACCGGCAGTCTATCTAGAGTGCTCAACCTTACTTGTTAGCAACTAAATACAGGGGTTGCGCTCGTTGCGGGACTTAACCCAACATCTCACGACACGAGCTGACGACAACCATGCACCACCTGTCTCTACGCTCCCCGAAGGGCACTCCCTTGTTTCCAAAGGATTCGTAGGATGTCAAGCCCTGGTAAGGTTCTTCGCGTTGCGTCGAATTAAACCACATGCTCCACCGCTTGTGCGGGCCCCCGTCAATTCCTTTGAGTTTCAACCTTGCGGCCGTACTCCCCAGGCGGAGTGCTTATTGTGTTAACTGCGGCACAGAAGGGGTCGATACCCTCTACACCTAGCACTCATCGTTTACGGCGTGGACTACCAGGGTATCTAATCCTGTTTGCTCCCCACGCTTTCGCGCCTCAGCGTCAGTTACAGTCCAGAAAGTCGCCTTCGCCACTGGTGTTCCTCCACATATCTACGCATTTCACCGCTACACGTGGAATTCCACTTTCCTCTCCTGTCCTCAAGATACCCAGTTTCCGATGCACTCTCAGGGTTGAGCCCTGATCTTTCACACCGGACTTAAGCATCCGCCTACGCGCCCTTTACGCCCAATAATTCCGGACAACGCTCGCCCCCTACGTATTACCGCGGCTGCTGGCACGTAGTTAGCCGGGGCTTCCTCCTTGGGTACCGTCATGTCTCCTCAATATTTTCAAAAAGACCGTTCTTCCCCAATGACAGTACTTTACAATCCGAAGACCTTCATCATACACGCGGCGTTGCTCCGTCAGACTTTCGTCCATTGCGGAAGATTCCCCACTGCTGCCTCCCGTAGGAGTCTGGGCCGTGTCTCAGTCCCAGTGTGGCCGTTCACCCTCTCAGGCCGGCTACTGATCGTCGCCTTGGTAGGCCTTTACCCCACCAACTAGCTAATCAGACGCGGGTCCATCCATAATCGATAGCATCTTCAGAGGCCATCTTTCCTTAAGTCCTGATGCCAAGATCTAAGATTATCCGGTATTAGCCCTCGTTTCCAAGGGTTGTCCCGGCTTTATGGGCAGGTTACCCACGCGTTACTCACCCGTCCGCCACTAAGAATTGTCTAAGCAAGCTTATTCAATTCTCCGTTCGACTTGCATGTGTTAGGCACGCCGCCAGCGTTCGTCCTGAGCCAGGATCAAACTCTCCAAAAAAAGTTATCTCAAACTTCTTTAAAGAAGATGATTGACTCATGATTTATTTCGAAACCCTTGCGAGTCTCTCTCATTGGCTGTCCTTGTTGTTTAGTTTTCAAAGACCAAAGACCATTTTGTTTTCGCCCTCGTTTGGGCCGGAACTACATCTTAGCATCTTCAACTTCCGTTGTCAACACTAACCATAATTTAACTTAGAACCAATATTTTGTTTCTCCTGTTAAATTTGTGGCACTTGGATATATTAACACCTGTTTTTTAAATTGTCAACCTGTATTTCGGTTAAACTTGCGGTTATTTTTCATTAATAAACTATAGCTGGTACTTCACCCAATAAGTCCGTACCGAATTGTCGAATATTCGGCAATTCGGTACGGTAAAGCCTTTAACTAAAGTTATTATGCCTTAAATTTGATTAAATAATAGTTTCTCTTCCCTCGTCGCAGGACAACATACTTACCATCCAATCGTTCCAGCTGCGAAACGGTTGTTTCCAGTTCAGTATGGCGGATATCGTTAATATAAATAGCTCCCTGCTCAAGAGACTCGCGAGCCTGGCGCTTTGAAGAAACCGCCCCTACCTGTACTAATGCTTCAACAAGACTGATTTCCGGATTTCCGACTACCGTAGAAGGTACATCACTGAAACCCTCTTCGATTTCAACAGCTGTCAGATTTCCAAGTCCGCCTCCAAAGAAGGCTTTTGTGATATTTTCTGCCCGTACTAATGCCTCTTGGCCGTGAACCAGCTTGGTAACGTCTTCCGCTAAGGCTCGCTGAGCTCTTCTCTTCTCCGGCTGTTTTTCAACCTCTTCTGCCAGCTCATTGATTTCTTCTATAGATAAGAAGGTAAAGTATTTCAAAAACTTAACCACATCTTTGTCATCCGTATTCATCCAGAATTGATAGAACTTATACGGCGACATTTTTTCAGGATCCAGCCAGACGGCCCCTCCTTCCGTCTTACCAAACTTCGTCCCATCACTCTTGGTAACCAAGGGCAGGGTAAGTCCATGCATTTCCTTTTCTTCAGTGGAAGTCCTGCGAATCAGTTCGATGCCCGCCGTAATATTTCCCCACTGATCACTTCCACCGATTTGCATCTCACAACCGTACATCTCGTTAAGCTTTAAATAGTCATAGGATTGCAGGATCATATAACTGAATTCCGTAAAGGAAATCCCTTTACTCAACCTGCTTTCCACAGAATCTTTAGCAAGCATAGCCCCCAACGGGAAATATTTGCCGATATCTCTGAGAAATTCAATAACTTGCAGAGATCCTAACCAGTCGTAATTGTTTGCCAATATGGCCGGATTGTTCTGAGTATCAAAGTCCAAGAAACGACCGAATTGGTCTTTGATTTTTTGAGCCCATTGGGCGACGATCTCTTTAGGGTTTAAGGTCCGCTCAGATGCTTTGCCGCTGGGATCACCAATCAATCCGGTTCCTCCCCCGACTAAAGCGATAGCTTTATGCCCTGCCAGCTGAAATCTTCTTAAAACTAAAAGCGGCAGTAAGTGTCCTATATGCAGACTATCTGCCGTAGGATCAAATCCACAATACAGGGCCATGGGGCCGGCGGTTAATCGTTTGCGCAATGCATCTTCATCAGTGTGTTGATAGATTAAACCTCGTTCCTTTAAATCACTAAAAATATCCACACTTAATCCCCCTTAAACTTTTTATTTGGCGCGAATAGAATCTTTAATCCCTATTACAACCGACCTGCTCCATAATTCGGCTTAAAATAAGGAAATCCCCCAACCCAAGGTTGAGGGACGAAAACACTTCCGCGGTACCACCCACATTGAATCCGTCAGATTGACGGATATCCAGCTTCATCAGCGATAACGAGCTGATCCGGGAGTTATTAGCTCCAGTCCTGAGGTGTACCTCTTGGTTTCCGGGTCGATTTGCACCAGCCACCGACTCTCTATAACCTTCCGCCAAGTTCCTTCTCAATCATACCATTGACCTTATTATTAAGATATTACCTGCATTTTGAATATATTATACAGTGTCTCCTGCCCGCTCGCAACTCACAGCTTAACGGTCCAAATTGAGCTAAAATGGCCTAAAATTATTTGAATTTCCTTGTAACTAGGAAAGTGTGGTATAATTCTAGAGAATTTAATAGTGTCGCTAGCCTCATTCATTTTTTACAGGAGGTTGTTTTAATGCCATCATCCAAAAGACCAAGAGGTTCTAAACGCAAAAAACGCCACTCAAAACGGCGTATTATTCTCTTGGGAATTACGTCCATTATTTCACTTATGATAGCTGGCTTAGCAATTTTCATAGTGATAGCTGCCGCCGGCACTCCTAAATGGGACCCCGCCGTACTCAATGATACCAAACAATCCTCATACGTTTATGACAAGGACGGCAATGAATTCGCAGTCTTACATGGCTATGAAAATCGCCAAACGGTGGAGTTCTCCCAGATCCCGGATATTGTCAAGAAGACATTTATCGCCGTTGAGGACAAACGCTTTGAACAGCACTTTGGAGTGGATCCAATTCGGATTATTGGCTCTGCTTTAAACGACATTCGGACCAGGAGCGCTCGAGAAGGGGCCAGTACGATCACCATTCAGCTTGCCCGTAATGCCTTTATCGCAAACCCTACTGAAAAAAAATTAACCCGTAAGGTTCAGGAAGCAATTCTGGCGATTCAACTGGAACGGGAATATACTAAGGACGAAATTCTTACCTTTTACTTAAACAGAATTTTCCTCGGTGAATCATCGTTTGGCATTCAAGCCGCTGCCAAAACTTACTTCGGCAAGGAACTTAAGGATTTAACCCCCGCAGAAGTTGCTTTATTGGCCGGTTTGCCTCAGGCACCCAGTCAATATAACCCATTCGTTCACCCTGATGACGCCAAAGCTCGCCGTACTGTAGTTCTGGGAGTCATGCGCGATTCCGGGATCATCACCTCTCAAGAGTACGATGAAGCAAAGGATGAACCCTTTACCTATGTAGAGTCTATGAAAGCTAACAACGGGGGATCAGAAAAAACCGAAGTCAGCAATGCCAGCTACAAATTCCCCTACTTCGTCGATTATGTGATCGAGGAACTTGAAACAACCTATAACTTAACCCCTGATCAAATCTTCAGCGGAGGATTGCATATTTATACAACAGTCAACCCAAAAATACAAAGCGCCGCAGAAGATGCCTTTGCTAATGACAAAAATTTCCCTCAAGGAATTAATGGCAAGGAAGTTGAAGGCGCCATGACCGTCATTGACCCAACCACTGGAGAAATTCAGGCCATGGTTGGGGGGCGTGACTACACTCCCCGAGGTCTCAACAGAGCCTGGCAGTCAAAAAGGCAGCCCGGATCAACTATCAAACCTTTGGTCGTTTACGGCCCGGCCATTGAAAAGGGCGGATATTTCCCGGGGACAGTTCTGGATGACATGCCCGTCAGCTACAATGATGGAAGCGGCAGCGCTTGGCAGCCAACAGACTATGATACTATTACCCAAGGCTGGAAAGGCCTAATTACCATGCGTTACGCTGTAGAAGAGTCCGTCAACATCTATGCCGTCAAATTGCTTGATTTAATTGGCGTGGATTATGGCTGGGCCTTTGGTAAAAATAATCTTGGCCTGCCTCTTGAGCCTCAGGATCAAGTATTAAGCCTGGCCTTAGGTACCGCTCATGCCAGTACCCAAGATATGGCTGCGGCTTATGGCGTCTACGCCAACAACGGAGTTAAGGTCTCTGATCATGCCATCGTGAAAGTCGACGATGCTAAAGGAAATACAGTAATAACCCCTAAAATCACCAAAAACCGGGTTATGAAGGAAACAACAGCCTACATTGTTAACAATATGCTGCGCAGTGTGGTTACCAACGGAACCGGTTATAATGCCCAGTTTGGAAATTGGGCTGTAGCCGGCAAAACCGGTACTTCTTCCTTGCCTGATAATCTCAAAAACAGGACGGGTAATACAGACGCTTGGTTTGCTGGATATACCCCAAAATATGCGGCGGTCGTCTGGCTGGGGTTTGATTCTAACCCAGACATCAATGGCGCCCCCGGACCCTATTACCTGCACAGCGTCTATGGAGGCAGCTACCCCGCCTTGATTTGGAAACAGGTCATGCAAGCAGCCCATGAAGATCTCCCAGTCCAAACAAAATTTGAACAGCCATCGGGGATTGTCAGCGGCTCCTATGATAAAAAATCAGGACTTCTTCCCAGCAGCTTGACACCCTCGAACTTCATCGGCACGGAAATAGCTGCCCAAGGTGATTTGCCAACTCGGACAAGTGATGTTTGGGTGCAAAAAGAAGTAGACGCCGATAATCCAACTATGCTGGCATCTCCCAATTCTACCAATACAATCACAAAAACTTTCTTAAATCTGCCTAACCGCGATCCTTCTTGGACCTGGCCATCTGACGAAGCTCCCTATAAACCTCCTACAGAGATAGCACCTGATCCTGTTGAACAACCAACATTAGATTCCAGTATCTTGGACCCTCTGGACAACGCCAACCTCCCACAAGACTCTAAAATACCGACACCTTTGCTTGGTCAGGTCATTTATGATCCCAAAACCTCTACGGTCAAGATTCCTGTCACAGCCCCTTCCGGAACTGATAAATACACCGCTGTTGTCTATGTACAGCGTTCAGGTCAGCCTCTTGGCAACTTTCTTGTGAATTATACAAAAGGATTCCTCTCCTTTTCCTTAGCCCTAAATGACAAAGCGCCTACTCCCGGCCCTTACTATTTCAGTGCTTGTTTTAAAGATCCAAGCGAATCAAAGATCGGCCCTTCATCTAATACTGTTAAATTGGTACTAACAGATTAACCGGAGACTTCCAATCGAAGGTTATAAGAAAAAAAACAGCGTCGGACTTAAAAAAGTCCCGATGCTGTTTTTTTAATACTCTTGTCTTTACTTCAAATCAACAACCGTTACCCCTGAATCTCCCTCTCCGTACTCCCCTAATCGGAAACTTCTGACATGAGGATGTCCTTTAAGGAAATCATGGATTCCTGCCCGCATAGCGCCCGTGCCCTTGCCATGAATCACATAAATCATACCGATTCCGCCCAGGACGGCATCATCCATATACTTATCTAAGGCTTCCGTTCCTTCCGTAACCAGCATGCCTCTCAGGTCGATTTCGCTGCGGATCTCTTCAGCCTTCCGAAAGCCCATGCCCATTTCCCTTGCTCGTTTAGGTGCCGCTTTTTTTTCTTCTTGAGCTAACTTCAACTCTGTCAGAGGTACCATGACTTTCATAATACCTGCCTGAACCTGAACTTCCCCGTTAGCATTGGGCAGCTTGACAACTTGGCCTTTCTGTTTAACTTTTGTCATATAAACTGTTTGTCCCAGCATTATCTGATCAGCTGTCAATTCACCGCCTGTGCGTTTAATTTGACGGCCTTGATCCAATTTCGCCGAAATTTTCCGGAATCCTTGGCGAGCTTTTTCAATATCTTGCTGCTGCTTGTTTTCCTTTTTCAAGGCAGATTTCAATTCTTCAATAAGGGCCTCGGCTTCTCGTTTGGCTTCACGAACAAGCTCACTGGCTTCATCCCTGGCCAAGGCCAATAATATTTCAACTTCCTCATCCAGGCGATTTGACTTTTCCTCCAAAGCTTTACTTTGCTTTTCTACCGCTTGCCGCCCGGTTTCAGCCTTGAGCTTCTCTATTTCAATCTCACGGCGGGTCTCACCCAGATTTTCAATAAGATCGGCCACCTGCATTTCCCGTTCTGTGACAAAGGTATTAGCCTTGGCCAAGACCCCCTCGCTTAATCCTAAGCGTCCTGCAATGGTAAAGGCATTACTTTTGCCTGGAATTCCGATCAATAACCGGTAAGTTGGCCGCAAAGTCTCGGTGTCAAACTCCACAGAAGCATTCTTAACCCGCGGCGTTTCATAAGCAAAGGTTTTCAAAGCTCCATAGTGAGTTGTAGAAATAGTCCGGCAGCCCCGTTCGTGGAGTTCTGCCAGTATCCCCATAGCTAAGGCTGCGCCTTCCGTGGGATCCGTGCCGGCTCCTACCTCGTCCAGTAATACCAGAGAACGCTCATCCGCCCGGTTAATAATATCGACGATGTTTTTCATATGCCCTGAGAAGGTACTTAGAGATTGCTCTACACTTTGTTCGTCCCCAATGTCGGCAAATAGTTGGGTAAAAACCCCCATTTTGGATTCACTTTCCGCTGGAATTTGCAGACCGCACTGATTCATAGCAGCCATGAGGCCAACAGCTTTTAGGGCCACGGTTTTGCCCCCAGTGTTTGGCCCGGTAATCACCAGCGTGTCAAAATCTATCCCTAATTCTACAGATAGGGGAACCACTCTGCCGCTAATTAACGGGTGTCTGGCTTGAACAAGCTTTAATTGCTGCCCGGTTACTAATTCCGGGGAACCGGCGTTCATGTCTAAACTTAAATGAGCTTTAGCTATGACCAGATCCAACTGGGCCAAGGCTTCATGAAGATCGGCTATTTCATCGGCACGTCCTTCGATTTGAGCAGAAAGCATTTGCAGAATTCGCTGAACTTCACGGTGCTCCTTGAGAATGACTTCCCGCAATTCATTGCCCAGCTGGACTACTGGCATGGGTTCAATGAATAAGGTTGCCCCACTGGCAGATTGATCGTGAACAATACCTGGAAATGAGCCGCGATACTCTTGTTTAATAGGAATAACATAGCGGTCGGAACGCTGGGTGATAATGGGATCTTGCAGCATCTTCTGATACACCGGGTTACGTAAGGTTCCCTCCAGGCTTTCCCGAATACGGTTCTGCAGGCGGTTAATGCTCCTCCTTAATTCCGCTAACTCCGGGGATGCATTATCTGCTACATTTCCATCTTCGGAAATACAGCGGGATATCTCGTCCTCTAAACTTTTTTGAGATTCGATAGGCAATACGATATCCCATAATCCAGAATAAGATTCTCGAAATTCCTGAAGGTATTGTTTCGTCTTTCGCCCCACTCTTAAAGTATCCCGAATCTCAAGGAGTTCCTCACCATGAACAACTCCTCCCCGTAAACAACGTTCTAAATAAGCCCTGATTTCCTTTGCTCCTCGAACTGAGAAGAGCGGATTTCCCCGCATAAGATTTTTAGCCTCTTCTGTTTTTTGCAAAGCCATGCGGACAAATTCTATGTCAACATCCGGTTTCAAGGCAAGGGCTAATTCTTTTGCACGAGGAAGAATGCAGAACTCTGCCAAACGTGCTAAAACTTTGGGAAAGTCCAACTTATTAAGGACTTTATCATCAATTTTCATAATTCCTCCTTAATCCTAAGAAGCTCTACAATACGCCGCGAAAAAAATGTCCTTTCGTAAATCCTTCAGGGAAAAGAGAGGTTAACTCTCCCATTCCCCTATCGGATGACCAATTGCCCTTTTTATCTAATGAATCCCAAGCTGCAGTAAACAACTGAACAATCTGTCGTACCTGCCCCGGGTTTTGTCTCGTCAATTGCAAACGAATGTTAGAAATCCCCATACCTCGTATTTGCGCAAGCTCTTCATAGAGGTTCAGAATCTTAACATTGAATAAATGCATCCGGCACTCCCGGTCCGTCTCAATTGGGAAATCATAGCGCATGCGGTCTCGCAAGAAATGAGGTTCCTGCACACAGGGTCTGGCACAGTGTTCTCCTTTTTTCCCTCCTAAAGCTGACCCAACCAAGCAATATTCACTAATCATCATTTCGAGATCTCCAAATACCAGGACCTCCACACCGGGCCATTTCCCTAAACCAGCCAGCTGTTCGTGATGTAATTCGGGAGAAAGAGTAACTCCTTTGGCACCTAAACCCCAGAAGTAGGACAGACTGGCTTCGTTAAAGACATTTAAGGAATAATCCACTTCAAAGGGCAAGGCGGGATTGAGGCTCTGCATCATTTCCAGCTCGCCCAGATTCGCTGCCATTAACTTTGGTTTCACTTCCCAGTTGGCTGCCTTTTTAAGCTCCTCGAGCAGACTCTCACTCTGAGCTTGGTTCAGGACCCGAGGCAAACGCCAAACGCAATCGATACCCTGTTTTCGGCAATCCTTAAAACTTTCCTGAATCTCTGCAAGAGAGAATCCTCGCCGGGACCGCCAATGCTCTCCGCCGATTAATACCCGCTTTGCTCCGGCTTTAAGGGCAGCCTGCAGGGTTAATGGATCACTGACAGCCACAGAAACCCGAGGGCTCGTGCTTTTTGAATTGATTAAGGCCGTACGTTTTTGGGTTTGATTCTCTTTCCACTGCTGGCATCGTTGTCCATATATTCGCCGCTCAACTATGGGTTGTGTTTCTGTATGCAATAACTGTTCAACTGCCAAGCGGCGCATTTCGTTAAGATCGCTTACTGGAAGCATGAGATCGTCATCTATCTCCAGCTCTAATTTGTCCAGCCAAAAGGGAGTCGTCCCTAATCTCCCCAGCTGCTGTAAGGCATAATCGAAGGTCAGTGGCCTTTTCAAGGCTTTTTGGGCTTCACCCGTTGAATACACGGAGACCTTACGCTGAGGGCTGCTGACCTCTAAACACAATGGTTGGCCAATATGTCCGGACAGACGCATGGTCAGGGGACTCTTTCGCTGCTCCCGTCCCTCTTGAAAGCTTAGCCGGGCCTTTTCCATGAGCAGGGCATCATTTGTCTTAAAGACTCGATCGCCAGGATGTGCCATCCCAACAAAGTCAATCTGAACAGTTTCACTCGGCGCTCCCTCATTGCCTGGGCTTCCCTTTCTCCAGATCTGCCCGACGGTCACCCCTTCTCTACCGCGTCCTGTCCAGAATTCAATGCCATCACCGGAGTGTAAGGCAGCCTCCAGTTTAATGGAAAGTTTGCCATGGTCTAAGCGAACCACGCGCCCGAGTCGAGTTCCCCGATTGTTCGGACGGTTATAGCTCATAAGCTCTGCTCCGGGATTTTCCCTAAAAAATCCCCTTGTAAAATCCCGGTTAAACACCTGCAATAATTCCTGATGCTCTTCTGGCCTTAATAAGGAAGAGCGGCGATTACCTTCTTGCAAATCCTCTGCCCGATTAATGGCCTGCCGGTAAAGCCTAATCACAGTAGCTACATATTCCGGCCTTTTCATTCGTCCTTCTACTTTAAGCGAGTGCACTCCAATGCGTTTTAACTCCTGTAATTCCTCTGCCAAATTCAGATCCCGCGGGCTTAATAAATGTTCGCCCGGGTTCTTTTGCAGTAAAAGGTTTTCTTTCCTTTCATTTATCAGTTGATAAGTCATCCGGCAAGGCTGAGCACAGGTACCCCGGTTTCCGCTCCGCCCGCCAATAAAGCTGGACATAAGACATTGACCTGAGTAGCTTATACAAAGGGCACCATGTACAAAAACTTCAAGATCTAAAGGTGTAGCTTCTGCGATGGCCTTCGTTTCAGCAGCCGAAGTCTCCCGTGCTAATACGACCCGGCTAAAACCCAGGGATTCCAGGTGATTTACACCCCAACTCGTATTCACGGTCATCTGTGTGCTGGCATGGATCTCCATTTCCGGGAGAATTGTATGAATTAAATCCGCAACTCCAATATCTTGCAAAATCACGGCATCAACACCTATTTCATAAAGGGCATAAAGATAATCCATTAGTTCATTGAACTCACGGTCCGCAATAAGAATATTAACGGTGACATATACTTTAACTTGTCGTTCATGGGCATAGTTAACTGCCTTTTTTAACTCTTCCAAATCAAAATTGGCAGCACTCGCTCTTGCACTAAAACTTTTTCCGCCCAGATAAACGGCATCCGCACCGTTTTCAACGGCAGCTTTAAAAGCCTCATAACTTCCCGCGGGAGCTAATAGTTCCAGCGGCCGGGCCAGATTAACTTGATCAATTAATTGTTCTTCCATATAATTTGATTCCCCTGTTTCTGGAATGTACCCTCATTTATAGCAGCCTTTGACAAAGGCTGCTCACCAACTTTTATTATAATTGTTTAGCTTTGATTTGTACAATTAGCCCCATACTCTCCATGCCATGGGTTCGTTTCTGTGGACGAAGCTGCCCTGTCTTTCGGGTCCATGGGTTCTTTAGAATGTTTTTCTGATTCCTTTTTTCAGAATAGCAAAAACGATAAGGGACCTTTTATAGATAAAAGGAACCTTATCGTTTTTATGCTAATGTAGTCTAATCTAAACAACATATGCCCAATTTAAGACCGCTTCCAAGCGTGTATTTACCTCCAATTTACTCAGAATGTTACTAACGTGTTGATCAACATCTCGTTCATTAATACCTAAGGCCAGGGCAATTTCCTTGTTATGTAATCCCCTCGATGCCAATTCTATTATTTCCACTTCCCTTTGATTGAGCAATTTACGCAAGGTTTCTACCGGCTTATTGGGGAAATGCAGCTTTTCATTCTTAGCGACCGGCTGAAGGAATGTTTCTAACTCTGGGCAAAAATAAACTCCGCCTTGATATACCCTTATTATTCCTTGGGCCATCTCTTTTACAGAACAGTCTTTAAGCAGAAATCCATTAGCTCCCTTACTTATGGATTTTGTTACGTACCCTTGGGGATTGTATTCTGTCAGCATGAGAATCTTTACAGCCGGCTGGATTTCTTTAATTCTTTCGATTAATTCCATCCCAGAGATATCTGGAAGATTGATATCTAATAACACCACATCAAGTTCAGTCTCACTCATTATACTTTGACATTCCATTCCGTTCTTAGCAATTCCAACAACGGCGATGCGAGGATCAAAGGACAATAGTGAGACTGTACCTTCTGCAAAAAGTGTATGGTCATCGACCACTAAGACTTTTACTTTCGCCTTTTCAAATTCCTCAGAATTAGTGGACACTATTACCACTCCCCATCCAATAATTCTATTCAATTTTCTTGGATTCTTATCAACTTATATAATCGGGACAGTCGCTTTAAGTATTGTTCCCCGATGAATTTGCGAAGTAATCTGAAGGCTTCCGCCTAAACTCTCTACTCTTTCTTTCATACTGACAATTCCAAAATGGCTGCCTATCAAAGCCCATTCCTCTATCTTATTCGTTTCAAACCCTTTGCCTCTGTCTTTAACGGTCAATTCAAGGTTAGCCTCGGTCTTTTCAATACCGATTGTCAACTTATTTGCCCCCGAATGTTTCACTGCATTTGTAATCCCTTCCTGGATAAACCTGTAAGCAGCTGACTCAATTTCTTCCGGAAAGCGATCCTCTCTATTAAGACCTATAGTTTCTAAGGTAATCAAGGATAGCTCTTTCAGCATTATGTCTTTACACAATAACTCAACAGCAGTCAGCAAACCTAAATCCTTTAAAGCCGTGGGGCGTAAATCGTTGGATATTTGACGAAGTTCGAAATTTAAATTTTCTACTAGTTCCCGCATATGGGAAACAGCGTTTTCAGTCTTGTCATCCATGGGACATTCTTCTCCAAGGTGCTTAAGCCATCGATTCAAATCCAGCCCCAATTGCAATGGTCCGTCATAGATCTCGGAGGCGACATGTGCTCTCTCTCTTTCAAGGTTTCTAAATAAAGCAATTGTGATTCCCTGAAGCCCTTGATTTCTCCGTAATGAATCCTGAGATCGTTGAGCCAAGGATTTTATTTCAACGGACAGTTCTTTAATGACAAAGGTTGTAATCAAACGTTGGGTTAACTGGCTGGAGATCAAGGTAATTAGAGGCAATTCGTCCGCTTTAAATTTGATATGAGAGTGCCGGTGCCCCAAAAAAATTCCACATGAAAAATCTCCCGAATTAACGGGGATAAAAATTTCTGCAGGTAAGTTTTCGGAAAGTATAGTTGCCTTTAAATTAGTTTTATTACAAGATTGAAAATACATCTCTAGTTCGGCTAGCTGATCTGGGTTTTCTAAAAATGTTCCGACCGCTTTCGTTAAATATCCCCTTTTAGGATTTTCGATGATGATATAAGCCCCTTGAATCCCTAGACTCTTTAGGATTTCTTCAAATATTCCTTTTTCTTCATTAATTGAAACCAGGTTCTCATTTAACTTAAGCATCCTTTGTTTAAATGTCTGTTTTCCTTCAGAAAATGCCAATCTACTTAATAACTTACTTGTGATCATTCTCGTAAAGTTAATAATAACAATAACCAATATAGAGAAAGATAGTGTTAACAGAAATACTTCAATATTTATAGCTTTTATTATTTTTTGAGAATAGAGCAGATATGAAGTAACCATACTTAAAATAATACTTTGAATAAAAGAAACAACAATTGCTTCAAAAATTCGTCGGCTATCTGGCAAATATTTATTGACAATGACATAATACCAAGCTGTTGGTACAAAGGCTAGAAACAGTGAACTAAAATCAGAGTACTTAATCGGTTGAACGTTGAAAAGTTGAGGTAATACCGTTAAAAAAACAAATGGAAAGAAACCTAAGACCATTCCAATAAAGAGGATCCCTGCCTGATTTCTTACCTTATTTTCTATAGGCAACTTTAAAGATAGACCCAAATTTCCTAATGCTAATATTAAAGCTATAATTAAATTTGAAGTAAATATACTCCGCAATAATCTTACATTATTAAAAATACCACAAGATTGTAAAATAATATAAGATATTATTATTAGCGAAATTATGATAAAGATGTTACGAATTAAGTTATATGTTCGCGTCCTACTATCTTTTGGATACACCCAGACTAGATTTATTAAAAAAATAGGTACTATTGATAAGCATATTAATTCTAACTCACGAGCAAAAAAAATACATCGAGCCGAAGCGGGTACCAAAACGATGGCCATGCCAATAATCCAATTTAACCAAAACAAGGCACGAGCTTGTACTAAAAATGGTCTTTTAACCCAAGCCATGAACCCTAATAACCAGAAAACAAAACCTAAGATCTGTAAAGGAATTTCAGTTAAGTTTCTTACTATATTTGTTTTAATAGGTAACGTAATACTAACCCGTCGATTCTGTTTTGTCACTTCTATTAAAGATGCACCCTCTATTTGTTGCCACTTTAACAAATTTGGGAACTCCTCTGGTTCCTTTTCATTTATCTTTAAGACAATATCTCCCGTTCTCACTCCTGCTTCATAGCCATCTCCACGAGGGTCAATACCGCTAATAATCCAATGCCCATTAACGCTTTTCATATTAACACCAATGTAAGGATGATTAAGAGTAACAAGATAATAAAAGACCCCCGCTGCTATCAAAACAAAACTCACGAAATAATATGCCTGCCGTTTACACACTTTCTTCAACAAGTTTTATCAACTTCTCCTTGTCTTTTTTCGGGACAGGTATCTCCCTCAATATATTCAAGGCTTTTTGGCGATAAATTTCATACATTACCTTACAATATTGGGCAACACCTTCATCGGCAGCTATTTTAGCCAATTGCTCTCGTTCTTTGCTCTCAAAACTACGTAATCCCTTATTCTGGAGCGTAAGTAGTTCCTTGTAGTGTTCAGGCTGACTTCGGAGAATGTTTAATAGATAAACATAAGGCAGAGTTTTGGTATTATTTATAAAATTATTTTTCTTTTCATAATCGAAAAAATCACTAAGATCATTTCTTATTTGACACATTATCCCAAGGTTAATTCCAAAACACCTTAAGTTTGAGACTAAAGCTTCAGATCCTCTACCTAACATTGCCCCAATTGAACACGAACAGGCTGTTAAACTTCCTGATTTTTGTCTTACTAATTTAAAATATTGATCTAATGAAACCAGATCATTATCACTGTGCCGAAGCTCTCGAAATTGTCCATCAATAGCACAAAGCCCAGTTTCATTTATGATTTTGTGAATATTTCTATAAAGTTCACTTTCCGGTATTTGTGAAATAGCTTCATAGCTAAGCATAAGCAGGCAAAGAGCTAGGTTTAGTGCTTCAGCGTTCTCTAGTTTGCGCCAGGGCAAATTATCATTATCTTGATCTTGAATATCATCAAAGATATCCGCTGCCAGGGCAAATAGCTCCATCCCTATTGCTCCTGGCAACGCGACTTCTGGGATTCCACCTACACACTCACAACTCAAAAAGGTTAAGTTTGCCCAAGGGAATAATTCCTCCGTTATGCTTTCTGCTCTATAAGCTGATCCAATCATATTTATCATTTCTTGATTTATTTGCTTCTTAACTAGGAGTTCATTTATTTCTTTTATGATAACTTGATTAAGCAGGTGACCCATTTCTAATTAAGCCCACTCTGCTAAAGGCAATGCTCCAATTGTCACGGCGTTCCCCGAAACCCCATATTTTGAAAATACATTCTGAATAATCGCAAACTCGCTTTTCGTTAATTCTGATGAAGACTGATCTTGATCTGAGGACGAAAGACTGCTTGGATTTTTAACCAACTTATTTACCATTTCCGCAATACTATCGTAGTTCATTTCATACACCCTTCCTTGTATTAGTTGTTAAAAACTCGTTTTTTTTGCCCTAAAACTCCAAATCTCCTTTCTTCATTTTCTTCCACTTTATTTCCACATCATGTTGCGATTTCCTCTTTTTGTATTTCGTTGAACCTTAAATCGTTCTTTGAAAACTGCGATGTTCTACAAAACTTTTTGCCATTTCGAGGGGTTTCACGCTTGTTCAGCCAATTATCTAAAATAAAGATAGATTATTTAATACTCTTTGAGAATGAAATAATTTCTTATTGACACCCTCAGGTATATACTTTAAGATAAAATTAATTTAAAAACTTGTAGCATGGTTGTACGGTAGGAGTTGGGCGGAAGCACTTCCCTGCGGGAGTGTATTTTTTTATGTCTAAATATAAGAAGGGGGAAAGAATCGTGAGAAAATTACTGGCATTCGGGTTGAGCTTAATGTTGCTGCTGAGTTTAGTAGGATGTGGCGCAGCAAAGTCTGAAACAAACTCGAACGGAAACGATGCGCAAAAGCAAGTAAAAATCGGGATTGTTCAAATTGTTGAGCATCCAGCTTTGGATGCTGCACGTGAAGGTTTCTTAGAGACACTTAAAGAAAATGGGTACGAAGAAGGTAAAAACCTGACCGTCGATTACCAAAACGCCCAAGGAGATCAGTCCATACTCCAATCGATCACTCAAAAGTTCGCATCAGCGGGACTTGATATGGTCTTAGCTATTGCAACTCCTTCCGCACAGGCTATGGCAAGTGCCAGCACCGATATTCCTATCTTAATCACAGCTGTTACTGACCCTGTAGAAGCCAAGCTCGTCAACAGCATGGATAAGCCCGGCAAAAACGTAACCGGAACAACGGATATGAACCCTATTAAAGAACAATTCGAACTGATGAAAGCTTTAATACCTAATGTTAAAAAAGTAGGAATTATCTATAATGCCGGTGAAGTTAATTCCCAAGTTCAAGTTGGAATTGCTAAAAACGTAGCCGCAGAACTGGGCTTAGAAATCGTTGAAGCTACTGTTACTACCAGTGCCGACGTTTTACAGGCCAGCCAATCTTTAATTGGAAAAGTTAATGCCATCTACGTCCCCACGGATAACGTAGTGGTTTCCGCTGCCCAATCTGTTGTACAGGTCTCCCAGGAAAACAAAATCCCTATCATTTCCGGAGAGAGCAGTGTTGTTGATAAAGGAGCCTTGGCAACCATCGGCATTAACTATAAAAACTTAGGTAAACAAACCGGTGAAATGGCTCTTCGCGTTATTAAAGGCGAAAAGCCACAAGATATGCCTATTGAATCCCAAAAAGACTTTGACACAGTACTCAACCAATCCGCCATTGATTTATTTGGTATCACAGTACCAGACGATATTATGAAAAAAGCAGTTATCGTGAAATAACAACTAAATTAAAATGTCTTTTTCTCAATGGATCATAAGACATTTTACCGAACTTTGCAGCGACTCCCACTTCTTGTAAGTGGGAGTATCGTTCTTTTCTTTTGGCAACAATGAATACTAATGTTCTCAAGCAAAATTAATTGGGGTGTTAAAGATGTTCGCACAAATAGCGCGAGGTACCCTTGAACAGGGTTTAATGTATGCAATCATGGTTTTAGGAGTCTATCTGACCTTCCGTATTCTTGATTACGCAGACTTGTCTGTAGACGGGAGTTTCACGCTGGGTGCAGCTACTACAACCTCGTTAATCGTTGGCGGAACTGACCCATGGTTAGCTACTGGACTGGCGTTTATAGCCGGAACTTTAGCCGGGTTATTTACAGGAATACTGCATACTAAGTTTAAAATCACGCCGTTGCTCTCCGGTATTTTAACTATGACTGCCCTTTATTCCGTTAACCTTCGCGTCATGGGCAGAGCTAATATCTCCCTCCTGGGCTCGGAAACAATTTTTTCGAAATTTTCCAGACTCCCTTTCATGAATCAATACGGAGCTCTGGTGCTCAGTTTAATTACCGTTGTCTGCCTGGGTGGGATTATTTATTTTTTCCTGCAAACGGAATTAGGACTGGCGCTAAGGGCCACCGGGGACAACGAACTTATGATTCGAAGCCTTGGCGTTAATACCGATCTCATGAAAATTCTTGGCCTCTCCATATCAAACGGTTTAGTTGCCTTTGCCGGCAGCTACGTAGCTCAGAAACTTCAATTTGCCGATGCCAGTATGGGAATTGGCATGATCATTGCCGGATTGGCATCTGTGATTATCGGAGAAGTATTGATTGGAACCTCTTCCATTGGCCGCACCATTGTAGCTGTTATCTGCGGAGGCATCATTTATCGAGTTATTATCGCGGTTGTACTGCAGTTAGGCTTAGAAGCCACTGATTTGAAATTAATTACTGCTTTCATTGTCATCACTGCTTTAGTTTCACCCAATATTCGTAAGACGATTGCCTCATGGAGCCAGGGTGTCCGTGGAAAGGAGGGGCAATAATGCTGAACGTCCGTCAAGTCTTGAAGGTTTTTAATAAAGGCACCATCAATCAGAAAACAGCCTTAGATAACGTAAATCTGGAACTTCTTTCTAATGATTTCGTCACGGTTATCGGCAGTAATGGAGCCGGGAAATCCACGTTAATGAATGCCATTGCCGGCAATTTTCCCGTGGACTCAGGCAGGATTACCATAGAAAACAGTGATATTACTCCCCTTCCCGCTCATAAACGAGCAGAAATGATTAGCCGGGTCTTCCAGGACCCACTATCTGGTACTGCTGCCTCAATGACCATTGAAGAGAATCTTATTATGGCCTACCGCCGGGGCAAACCCCGCCGCTTACGTCCGGCCATCGGTTCTAAGGAAAGGGATCTATTTCGCATAGAGCTTGAAAAGCTAGGCTTAGGTCTTGAAAACAGATTAACCCACCGGGTAAGTCTCTTATCGGGAGGGCAGCGTCAAGCTTTAACCCTATTAATGGCCACTTTACAAAAACCCAAGTTATTGCTCCTTGACGAGCATACGGCCGCTCTTGATCCTAAGACCGCTGAAAAGGTTTTAGAGCTGACGAATAACGTTACCAAGCAGCAGCAATTAACCACTCTGATGATTACTCACAATCTTGATCACGCTCTTACTTTCGGAAATCGAACCATTATGATGCATGAAGGCCGTGTGATTCTTGATATTAAAGGAACAGAACGTAATGATATGACGATCAGTCATCTGCTCGAAATGTTTGAGAAAGCCAGCGGGTCCCACATGAATACCGACCGCATGATATTAGCCTAGAGCTAAAAACCAGGCACCGTAAAAGGTACCTGGTTTTTTAATGCCATAGAATTAGTCATTCTTTTCGCCGAGCAGCTGCATTAAGGTTTCTTGTTCTTCTCGCAGCTTAGCAAGTTCATCTGCAAAGTTCAGGGCGGTTAAGACTGCAGTTTGATGAACACTCAAGCGAGGTAACCGTTGAGCAATCATACGCATTTTTTTATCAACTTCATGCGCCAGCCCTTGGATATATGCTGCTGTACCCTCACCGCGAACCACATGCTTTTCTCCAAAAATCTCCACAGTGATTTTGACCGGTTCATGTGCCACACTTTTCCCTCGCTCTCTTGTACTACACTGCTTCTTATTTTCGCCGTTCCGCCCCAAAATCCTGCTGAATTCCCTCTAAAATCCGCGAATTTAGTAGATTTACTTCATCATCCGTTAAGGTCCGCTCAAGGGATTGGTAACGTAAGGTAAAGGCTAAACTCTTGTGGTCAGACGGTACCGGACTGCCTGTATAAACATCAAATATTTCGACCTGCTGCAAAAGGTCCCCGCCAAGTTTTCGTATTTTAGCCATGACCGCATCTGCCGACGTTTCAGCAGCTACAACAATCGCCAAATCTCTTTGGATGGCAGGGAAACGAGGAATTGAATGAGCACGAACGGTTTGTCTTGCCCGGGCGAATAAAGCCATTACTTCCAATTCAAAAACAACCCCTCGCTCAAACCCCCATTCCTTTCCTAACACAGGGTGAATCTCACCTAGGAAGCCTACGCATTGATTGTGGAGATAAATATCTGTTGAACGCCCCGGGTGAAGCAAGGATTGATTTTCAGCGAGCCGATACTCCAGTTTAAGTCCAAACTCCTGGGCCAATCCTTCGATAATTCCCTTTAGATAATAAAAATCATAATTGGCAGGCTTACTTAACCAATGTCGTTCACTCTTGCCTACAGCCACTCCGGCAACTCTCAATTCTTCCCGGGGAAGTTTCTGCAGCGGCCGTTCCTCACCCCAATAGGTGTTGCCTATTTCAAAAATACTTACATCCATATTGCGCCGGGCAATATTCCGTGCAGCTACATCGAGAAGTCCCGGTATAAGCGAAGTACGCATCACACCCAGCTCTTCCCGCAAAGGATTGAGCAAGGGAATGGAATGTTTGGCACTGCCCCACTGAGCATCAGATTCCGCCCGGGTAAAGGTATAAGTCAAGACCTCATCCATCCCGGATTGTGCTAAGGTATTGCGCAGCCGACGCCGAAACTCTTGTTCAGGAGTTCTCCGGCCCTGAGTTTGATTCCCTTGAGGCAAGGTGGTAGGAATCCGGTCATAGCCAATTAAGCGGGCGACTTCTTCCATAAGATCTTCTTCAATTTCCAAGTCAGAACGGTAGCTGGGTATCTCGACCTTAAATAATTCGTCCCTTTCATTATACTCAAAATTCAAATCTTCTAAGACTTGACGTATTTCCCCCACCGTAAGCTCAATTCCCAAAACCGTTGAGGTATGCTCAGTGGATAGTGTCACTTGACGTTTTGAAGGAATGTGTTTAACTTCATCGACCAAACCTACCAGACGGCCCGCTCCCAACACTATAAGCAAATCACAAACCCGGCCCAGTGTTGCCACAATTCCCGAAACATCAATCCCCTTTTCAAAGCGGTTCGAAGCTTCTGACCTAAGGCCTAAACGACGGCTGGTCCGCCGAACACTCACGGGAGAAAAATGAGCGGATTCAATCACTAACCTTTTCGTATCTTCAGTTACTTCGCTGTCTAACCCACCCATTACCCCGGCTACAGCTAAAGCCTGCTGATCATCGGCAATCAGCAAGGTATTGGGTTGAACGGTCCGTTCTACATTATCCAAAGTAACGATTTTTTCCTCGGGATGGGCCGAACGAACGTGAATATCCCCCTTGATCTTATCTTTGTCAAAGGCATGTAAAGGCTGGCCCATTTCCAGCATCACGTAATTGGTTATATCGACAATATTGCTGATCGGACGGACTCCAGCCGCTTTAAGTCTTCTCTGCATCCACTCCGGAGAAGGCTCGATTTTTACATCCTCCACCACTAATCCGGCATAACGCCAGCATAGTTCTTCATCTTCAATAATAATTTTAAAATCTGTATCTTGAGAAAGAGAGAGAACTTGATTAGGTTCCGCCCACTTTGGCAAATGAGGCTTCTTACCTGTTAGGGATGCAACTTCCCGCGCTACATTGACCATTGCCAAACAATCCGGCCTGTTTGGATAAAGCTCCAAATCCAAAACACTATCATTGCGCCCTAAATAGCTGCCCACATTCTCCCCGATCACCACATCTTGAGGCAAAATCAGAATTCCGTCGGCGCTTCGCTCTAATCCTACCGTGTCATCAAGGAGAAGCTCTTCCCGAGAACACAGCATTCCGTGGGAGGCAACCCCTCTGAGCTTTGACTTGCGAATAGACAATTCATTGGGCAAGGTTGCCCCTATTAAGGCAACGGGGATTCTATCTCCCGTCTGCAAATTCTGCGCTCCCGTAACTATTGTCAGTTCTTCCTGCCCGACATTAACTGCACAGACCAACAGTCGATCCGCATCCGGATGTTTGGTCAGACTAATGATTTCCCCGATGACGACTTTTTCAAAGCCCTTGTTAAGATTCTCGACATCTTCAACTTCGATTCCGCCTCGAGTTAAAGTTTCGGCTAGCTCTTCGGCGCTTTGCTCTATATCAACTAACTCCCGCAACCATTCCAAACTTACTTTCATAACCTATCCCCCCTAAAACTGCTGCAAAAAGCGTAAATCATTGTCAAATAAAAGACGCATATCTTCAATTCCAAACTTGAGCATGGCGATACGCTCTATGCCTATTCCAAAAGCAAATCCTGTGACTTCCTTAGGGTTGTATCCGCCCATTTCCAATACTTTAGGATGAACCATCCCTGATCCCAAGATTTCAATCCATCCCGTCCCTTTACAAAGACGGCAGCCTGCCCCCCCACATAGCATACAAGAAACATCCACCTCTGCACTGGGTTCCGTAAAGGGGAAAAAGCTGGGTCTCAAACGAATTTCTCTTGATTCGCCAAACATTTGACGGGAGAAATTCAACAAAATTCCTTTGAGATCGGACATGCGGATTCCATGATCTACTACTAGTCCTTCAACCTGATGAAACATTGGTGAATGGGTGGCATCATCATCGTTACGGTAAACTTTCCCCGGAGCAATAATTTTCACCGGCAGGTTAGGGTGAAGTTTCTCCATGGTTCGAATCTGAACAGGCGACGTTTGCGTCCGCAGCAGGATCTCCTCCGTGATATAAAAAGAGTCTTGCATTTCCCGGGCCGGATGCTCTTTAGGGAGGTTAAGTGCCTCAAAATTATAATAATCCGACTCAATCTCGGGACCTTCAGCGATTTGAAATCCCATGCCTAAAAAAATGTCTTCGATTTCTTCGATTACTTGGGTTAAGGGATGAAAATGCCCTCGGGGAACACGAGTACCAGGCAGAGTGATATCAATTCGTTCTGTGGCAAGCCTTTTTTTCAGAGCCAGTTCTTCCAACTCAGTACTGCGTTCTTCCCAAGCCTCTTCTAAACGAGTACGAACTTCATTGACGATTTGTCCCATGATCGGCCGCTCTTCAGGGCTTAGGCTTCCCATCTGACGCAGTAAAGCCGTTAAAGACCCTTTCTTCCCCAGAAATTTCACTTTGAGCTCTTGAAGTGCTTCAGGCTTATCCAACTCTCTGAGTTCTCTTAAAGCCTCTTCTTTAATCTGCAATATTTTGCTTTTCAAGTAAATCACCCTTTCCACATCTATCCTAAATACTCGACCATTCACAGCGGCATGGGTCTAATTAGTATTAAAAAAAACGCCTGTCCCCCAAAAGGGACGAGCGTCATTCTCGCGGTACCACCCTAGTTTAGCTGTTTAGAGCTACACTTCAGTTCCGGTTAACGGCGGAAACCGGGTCTACCTA
Organism: Desulfosporosinus orientis DSM 765; assembly: GCF_000235605.1. GTDB lineage: Bacteria > Bacillota > Desulfitobacteriia > Desulfitobacteriales > Desulfitobacteriaceae > Desulfosporosinus > Desulfosporosinus orientis. The sequence goes on along the minus strand of NC_016584.1, from coordinate 126,623 downwards.
CAAATCAATAGACCACTCCCAGGCGAACTTTAACCCCTTTAACCTAAAGAGGAGGGTATCTTCTTAGCTGCCTTACAATCATGGGCCACGCCTTCCTGGAAAGAAAATACTCCTTTTAACCTGATCATCGCTTTAGAAAAATCATCCTTGATTGTTCTCAAGAAATTATAGCATATCTGTTCAATATTTTACAAGAAACCTCTTTGTCTTACAATTTCATAAAGCAGGATTCCTGTAGCCATTGCAGCGTTAAGAGACTCTACTTCGTGGGCCATGGGAATAGTTACACGCTGAATATTCGCTTCCCGAAATGACTGTGACGGCCCCTGCCCTTCGTTGCCAACGACAAGAGCCAGCGGCTCATTGGCAAGCTTAGTCTCGTAAATCGATGCTCCCTGAACATCCCCCATCAGAACCCTCAATCCACGTTCTTGGCAAAAGGTCAGGATCTCCTTCGGGGGTTGTCCCGTTAAAACAACTAAGGAAAAAACCGCCCCCATTGTACTTCGCAATACTTTTGGATTATACAAATCCACGGTCCCTGGGGTCAAGAAAACTTGACGAACCCCTGCAGCCAATGCCGTGCGCAGAATTGTACCCAGGTTCCCAGGATCCTGAAGGCCATCCAAAATAAGTACAACGGTTCCCTGCTTGATATGTATATCTGACCATGAAAAAGTCGTTTGCCGTACAACAGCCAAAACGCCTTGGGGTTCTTCAGTAGCACTCATTTTACGAAAAACCCGGGCGTCGACTTCCTCAAAGGGAATATCGCGTTCTTTAAGCATTACACGCAGAGTTTGCCATTCTATGGGGTTACGTTCTAAGCAAACAAAAACCTTTTTTATGGCCGCATTTCTGTGTACTCCCTCTTCAACAAACCGCCAGCCTTCAATCACAAACAATTGAGCTTCCTCACGGGCTTTACGCCTTTGCAAAGAGGCTACATACTTTACCTGCTCGTTTTGTAAAGACTCAATCATTTTGCCACCTCCGCCACAGCTGCTCTTACTTTCTAATAGTATGGAAAAAGAGGATGCATAGCACCCTCCTTAGCTAATCTTTTGGTTTGCACTTTTAGCGACATTAACAATTTCTGCAAATGCAGCTGCATCGCTTATTGCAAGTTCAGCCAACATTTTACGGTTAACAGAAACTCCGGCTTTTTTCAAACCATTCATCATGCGGCTATAGGATAATCCATTCATACGGGCAGCGGCATTGATTCTGGCAATCCAAAGCTTGCGGAAATTACCTTTTTTGTCTTTTCTGTGAGCGTAAGAATAGGCTAAGGATTTTAAGACTTGTTCATTGGCTGGACGGTAAAGTTTGCTCTTTCCTCCACGATATCCTTTTGCTAACTTTAATATCTTTTTGTGGCGTTGATGTTTGGTTACGCCTTTTTTTACACGGGCCATTCCGAAGACCTCCTTTATACCTCAAGTATTATAAATAAGCTACGATACTAGCAATCCGTTTGGCATCGCTTTTGTGCATAACTGTTGATTTACGTAAATTTCTTTTTCTTTTAGGAGATTTTTTCTCCAGAATGTGGCTTGTGAAGGCATGATTACGGACAATTTTGCCCGTTCCGGTTTTCTTAAAGCGCTTTGCTGCGCCGCGGTGTGTTTTCATTTTAGGCATTGCGTTATCCCCCTTTTGCTATTAATCGTGTTTTGCTGAAGCTAAAATCATAATCATATTTCGACCCTCTAGTTTTGGTTCACGCTCTATTGTAGACTCTGCTTTACAAAACTCTGCAAGTCTGACACATAATGTTCTACCTAGCTCAGGGTGGGTCACTTCACGGCCGCGGAACATTATCGTCACCTTTACTTTATCCCCATCTTGGAGAAAGCGCTGGGCGTTGCGGGCTTTAGTCTCGAAGTCATGATCCTCAATGTTGGGACGTAATTTGACTTCTTTGATTTCCATGCTTTTTTGCTTTTTACGAGCCTCTTTGTCTCGCTTAGCTTGCTCATACTTGTACTTGCCATAATCCATCAATTTACATACCGGGGGCTTGGCCGTTGGCGCAATCTCAACAAGATCCAGTGATTTTTCGATTGCAAGGTTCATCGCATCTCTGGTGGGCATGATCCCCAGTTGTTCCCCTTCTTCACCGACGAGACGAACATCCCTGATTCGGATTTCGTCATTGATTCTTAAGTCCTTGCTAATAACAAACCACCTCCATAAAATTTTAATTCAGCCAACAAAAAAGACGGGTCTATCACCACCCGTCTTCTAAACAATCACAAAGCAAACACTAAGCTCAGGACCAGAAGATACCTTACTAACGCCTGTCGTAAGGTGAGAAGCGGATGGCTTCTACTTGACATCAAACATCATACATGAAAAACTCTCTCTTGTCAATTCCTTATCTTCTCAATCCCTCGATAAAGTTTCTTATTCTTCTTTAAGATTGTCTTTCAACATTTTCTTACTCTTAATCTCATCTTGAATAAGGGGAATAAACTCATCCATCGACATTTTTACGCCGGCATTTCCTTGACCATAGCGTCGAACGGCCACTGTGTTCGATTCTGCTTCTTGGTCTCCAACAACCAAAGTAAAGGGGATTTTTTCAGTCTGGGCTTCTCTGATTTTGTAATTAATCTTTTCTTTGCGTTCATCCGTTTCTACTCGTATATCCAGGTCATTGAGACGGGAGGCAAGAGATTTGGCATAATCATGGTGCCGCTCACTAATTGGCAGAATGCGTACCTGTACCGGTGCCAGCCACACTGGGAAAGCCCCTGCGTAATGCTCAGTGAGAAGGGCAATAAAGCGCTCGATACTTCCATAAACAACGCGATGAATCATAACCGGACGGTGCTTTTGACCATCTTCCCCGATATAGGACAGATCAAATTTCTCCGGCATTTGGAAATCCAGTTGGATTGTGCCGCACTGCCAAGTTCTATCTAAGGAATCCTGGACGTGAAAATCAATCTTTGGCCCGTAGAAGGCTCCGTCGCCAGGGTTAATCTTATAATCGATACCCTTCTCTTCTAAAGCTTCTTGAAGTGACTTGGTTGCAAGTTCCCAGTCCTCATCCGATCCCATGGAATCTTCAGGGCGGGTGGACAGCTCAACGTGATATTCAAAACCAAAGACTTTGTAGAAGTAGTCTACAAGTTCAATAACACCCAGAAGTTCTTCCTTGATCTGACTTGGGAGCATGAAAATATGCGCATCATCCTGAGTAAAGTTACGAACTCGCAGCAATCCATGGAGAGCTCCTGACAACTCGTGCCGGTGTACTAAGCCAAGTTCTCCCATCCTTATGGGCAGATCACGGTAGCTTCGCATCTTGGTCTTATACATAATCATGCCGCCGGGGCAGTTCATGGGTTTTACTGCATAATCCTGATCATCAATTTCCGTGAAATACATATTCTCTTTGTAATGATCCCAATGCCCTGATTGCTCCCACATGGAGCGGTTCAAAATAATCGGGGTCTTTATCTCTTGATAGCCGCGCCTGCGGTGTTCCTTCCTCCAAAAATCCTCCAGCTCATTGCGTAAGATCATGCCTTTGGGATGAAAGAATGGGAATCCTGGACCTTCATCGTGTAAGCTAAAGAGATCCAGCTCCAGACCCAGTTTGCGATGATCTCTCCGCTTTGCTTCTTCCAATTTATAAAGATAATCATCCAGGTCAGCCTGTTTGGTAAAGGCTGTTCCATAGATACGCTGAAGCATTTTATTTTTTTCATTGCCCCGCCAGTATGCACCGGCCAGGTTCATGAGTTTAAAAGCCTTAATATTCCCAGTAGAGGGCAGATGGGGTCCTGCACAAAGATCCGTAAAGTTGCCTTGACTGTACATTGAGATGGTAGCATCGTCAGGAAGCCCCTCAATGAGTTCCACCTTATATATCTCACCCAACTCTTTAAAGTGAGCCAATGCTTCCTCTCGAGAAACTTCTTTACGTTTGAACTCATGCTTCTCTTTAATAAGGCGATTCATCTCTTTTTCAATTTTCGCCAAATCATCGGGAGTAAAGACATGTTCAGAATCAAAGTCATAGTAATATCCTTTGGCAATCGCCGGCCCAATTCCAAATTTTGTTCCCGGAAATAAATTCCTTACGGCTTCCGCCATTAGGTGGGCTGTAGAATGCCTTAATACCTCTAATCCCTCATCGCTGTCATTAGTTACAATCTCTACCGCCGCATTTTCATTAAGCTGATAAGAAAGGTCTTTCATCTCATCATTTACTTTTCCGGCAACGGCGGCCTTGGCTAATCCTCTGGAGATAGAGGCTGCTAATTCTGCAATGGTTGTCCCTGGTTCCACCTCGCGAATTGAACCATCTTTTAAAGTAATCTGAATCATCGTATTCACTCCTTACTAAATCAAATTCCTAATACTTTCTGATTGATTAGTATAAAACAAAAAACTCCCGTCCCAAATAGGGACGAGAGCTTACTCCCGTGGTTCCACCCAATTGAAAGGCGATTAATTCCTTTCACTTGATTACCCTTAACGCGGGAAACGGCTGAACTTACTTATTTCGGCCCAACACTCAAGGGTGGTTTTCTCCAGAACAGTCGTGGGAAATGCTTACAGCCGAGGCATTTCCTCTCTAACACGATAGGAAGTTCAAGATACTCTCCCTTTCAACGTTTTTTAATTTAAATGTGATGCAAGTTATTCAAATAGTACTAAAGAATAGATGTATTATAACAAAGAACGCTCATATCTGTCAAAACTTTTCACAAAGGGAACATCCTTGACAGTCTTGCACTCGGTCTCCAAAAACATTGCGAATGGTCTGCAGTGTATCTTTATAGCCGTCATAACGGATATGTAACGTAATCTGGCGAGGAGCAACTGCAATTAATGCACTAACCAGCAGGTCTTCATATCCTAACTCATGAACATTATCCAGTTGGTAATCCTCAAGGAATTCGTGGGTCACTTTTACCCCGTCATTGTTATACAAATGAAACTTACCTTGGGCTGTCATTCCAACATGAAGCCAGTCCAACTTTGGTTTCTGGCTGTCCACAAAATGTTTCAGCAGTTGGATGAATTCTTCATATTCTTTTTCAATAATATACTCATCAACGGCGAAATCCACAGCTTTATGGACTTCATTCTTATAATCCTGAGCTCGGAAACGTAAGAATCCCTCTATATCAAAAACAGCACTGTCATCAAGGCAACTCAGTATCTGGGTAACCAAATTAGTTTTGCGGTTAACTCGATATCCTCTTACTTGACCAAGCCCCCTATTTAAATAATCTAAAGCCTTGTTAAGTAAAAGCTGCCAATTCTCTTGCTTTAAATAGTGCCTCTTTTTTAGGATTTTGACAACATGATCCTTTTCCCAATGATGTAAAATAGTATCAGCCAAAGCATTGGCTAAATAATAACGATGAATTTTTTGGACCATATCCTTATTTTCTGCTGCTTCTAACGTGGAATCATTAAACTGACAGTCAATAATCCAGCGTTTTCCCTGCTGAAACTCTATGATTTGAACAGGAAGCTCTTCTTGGTCGCGCAGTTCCCGTAAACGTGCACAGATACTCTCCCGGTAATATTGCGTTCCTAATTGCACGGAATGTTCCACTGGCACCCCTCCATAGTAATATATATGACTAAATTCAAGCCATATTTCGGTTGGGCCAATCTCTAATCATTATTTATTTTTAGAACATTCTTTAATATTTCCAAAAACGCAGTATTTAATTCTTTCCACTAGATAGGGAAAAGAAAAAAAGCTCCCCATAAGGAAGCTTTCAGCACGTTTATATCAATAGATTATTTAATTTTATTAATCTCCTTCATTGGCCAGAATGTCTATAACATAGTTAGGCAGGGCAAAGGATCCTTTATGAATATCAGTGTTATAGTACTTTGTCTTGATACCAAGGCTATTCCATGCTTGCTCATCAATGTCGGTCAGTGGATCATAGGTTTTTGAAGCAAACCCAAATAACCAGTGTCCGGAAGGATAGCTCGGTATATGCGCCTGGTAAACTCTGCAGACGGGAAAGAGTTCCTTAATACGCTTATGGGCTTTTTGCATAGACTTTGCATACTCCTCATAATAAGGACTTTCATGCTGGTTAACTAAAATCCCGTCTTCTTTCAAGGCTTTATAACAGTTGCCATAGAATTCTTTAGTAAAAAGCCCTTCTCCCGGCCCGAAAGGATCCGTAGAATCGACAATGATTAAATCATAGATGTTTTCTTTAGAGCGGATAAACCTTAACCCATCCTCAAAATAGAGATGAACTCTCGGGTCATCCAGCTTGCAGGTAGTTTGAGGAAAATACTCTCTGCAGACATCCACAACCATTTTGTCGATCTCTACCATATCAATGTTTTCAATACTATCATACCTAGTGAGCTCTCTCACTGTTCCGCCATCCCCGGCACCAATGACCAGAACATTTTTGATCTTCAGGTTCGTGGCCATAGGTACATGAACAATCATGTCGTGATAAATAAATTCATCCTTTTCCGTAACCATTATCAAACCATCAAGAGTGAAAAAATTGCCGAATTCTTTGGAATGAAAGACATCAATTCTCTGAAACTCACTCTTACCGGTATAAAGAGGCTTATCAACTTTAATGGAAAAGCGAACACTGTCTGTTTGTTCTTCCGTATACCATAATTCCATCAGTTATTCCTCCAGTACTCTGATGTTTTCGATAGACATATCTTCAGTACCTGTCAGGGAACTGCCTTTAGCTTTTGCATAGGCTATATAGTCAATAATTTCCCCCGTAATACGTTCTCCCGGAGCCAGAATTGGAATACCTGGGGGATAACACATCACAAATTCTCCGCTTATACGTCCTATGCTGTCTTTAATGGCTACGGAACGTTGGTCGGAATAAAAGGCTTGCTGTGGTGCCAATACAACCTCGGGGTTAATGTATTCATGATCAAGCATTCCCGATTTATCTCTTATATATAGTCTTTTAATTTCAGAGAGGGAAGATACAAGACGTTCCAGGGCTAAGGCACGGTCGCCAACGGAAATAATGGCCAGAATATTGCCGATATCACCCAGCTCGATCTGGATTCCATAGTCATCTCTCAAAATATCATAGACTTCAATACCAGCCAATCCTATATCTCTAGTATGAATAGAGAGCTTCGTTTGATCAAAATCATAGACCGAATCACCATTAATTAGTTCTGTAGAAAACGCGTAATAGCCGCCGATTTTATTAATTTCCTCCCGGGCATAATTAGCTAACGCTGTGGCCTTCTCGAAGATGCTTTTACCGCCAAGAGCCAGATTCCGGCGAGAAATATCCAGCGACGCCAGCAGGAGATAAGAGCCGCTGGTAGTCTGGGTTAGATTGATTGTTTGTCGAACGTGGCCAGTACTTAAGCGTTCCCCTTTTAAGAGAAAGGAACTTTGAGTTAATGACCCCCCTGTTTTATGCATACTGACCGCCGCCATATCCGCCCCTGCAGCCATAGCATTAACAGGCATATTCGGTCCAAAGTAAAAGTGCGATCCATGTGCCTCATCTACAAGCACATACATATCATGGCGATGGGCCAGCTCAGTTATTGATTTCAAATCAGAGCAAATACCATAATAGGTAGGATTATTAATAAAGATAGCTTTAGCATCTGGATTCTCTTCAATAGCCTTCTTTACATCATTAATGGACATACCTAAGGGTATACCTAACTTTTTATTGACACCGGGATTCACATAGACGGGAATTGCTCCGCTAATGATTAAAGCGTTAATAGCACTTCTGTGAACGTTTCGGGGCATGATCACTTTTTCACCGCGTTTGCAGACACTCATGATCATGGCCTGAACTGCCGATGTTGTTCCATTAACCATGAAAAAGGCGTGATGTGCACCGAAAGCATCTGCTGCCAGTTCTTCAGCCTCTTTAATCACTGAGACTGGGTGGACAAGATTATCCAGCGGCTTCATGGAATTAACATCCACTGACAGGCACTTCTCACCCAAAAACTCGGTGAGTTCAGGGTTTCCTTTGCCTTGCTTATGTCCCGGCACATCAAATGGTACCACCCGCATTGATTTGTATTTCAACAGGGCTTCATAAATCGGCGCCTTGCCTTGCTTTTCTAAATGCATAAAACCACCGCCTTCGCTACCATGATCATTAATAAAGCTCTTTTAAATATATCATTTTAACTACAAAACTCCAGACCTGCGCGATGATTAACATACCTCTCAGCGATAGAGTTTTATACAATTAAATACCCATTGATCTACATCAATGGGTATCAAGCAGCCTTTTTTGTTGACAGACAGGTTTATACTAACAATACCAAGATTTCATATGGTGGGTTTGAGAGGACTCGAACCTCCGACCCCCGCGATGTCAACGCGGTACTCTAACCAGCTGAGCTACAAACCCATATGGTGCCGATGACCGGAATCGAACCGGTACGGATGTTTAGTCCGCGGGATTTTAAGTCCCGTGCGTCTGCCAGTTACGCCACATCGGCAGTTAACTTTGGAGGCGGCACTCAGATTTGAACTGAGGAATAGAGGTTTTGCAGACCTCTGCCTTACCACTTGGCTATGCCGCCATAATTATGGAGCGGGTGACGAGATTCGAACTCGCGACTTTCACCTTGGCAAGGTGACACTCTACCACTGAGTTACACCCGCGTGGTGCCTCAGGACGGAATCGAACCGCCGACACGAGGATTTTCAGTCCTCTGCTCTACCGACTGAGCTACCGAGGCTTAGATAATGGCGACCCCGATCGGACTTGAACCGACGATCTCCTGCGTGACAGGCAGGCATGTTAACCACTACACCACGGGGCCAAAAGTATGGTGGGCGATGACGGGCTCGAACCGCCGACATCCTGCTTGTAAGGCAGGCGCTCTACCAACTGAGCTAATCACCCGAGAACTGACGATTATCAGTATACACAAAAATACGCGATGTGTCAAAGCCTTTTTTCATATTTTTACGGGATATAAAAAATTTCTTTTCTAAAAAATAATAATCACAATAAAACGAAGAGGGAGGCTTAAACCTCCCCTCTTTGTCAATTTGACGAAGCCTTTTTTTGTTTAATATTGACCTCTTCTATACTAATAGAACGTGTATGCTTAGTATGGGACCATTGCTTGTCTTTACGATTTATAAAACCTAAAAATACAATAGGAATCCAGCTATATATGAAAACCGGATACAGAACCAGACCTACATAGGCTCGCCAAGGCAAGCGATCAAGGGCCAAGGCAGCTACTGGATAGAGATATTGGAAAGCGGATAGTATCTGCCACCCTGTCCAGGGCATTACTAATGTGAATACATTGTATTGGGGTTGGAAAGCATCGATAATATTTGTCAGCATAAAAAAAGTGGCAATCATTACCAGGGCAGGCTGAAACAAATGAATTGCCCCATCAATGTACATAAGCTTCCGTTCTTTTATACCTTTGAGAATAAGGGGGAAGAAATACCTTCCTGCCACATCAACTTGCCCTTGTGCCCAACGCTTTCGTTGATGCCAAGCCTGCATAAAGGTTAACGGTTTCTCGTCATATACTACTGCATCATGAGCCCATGTCGTTTTAATGCCATGAGATAACGCCTTCATACTAAACTCCAGATCTTCAGTTAACGATGTGGCTCCCCAGCCAAACTCTTTTAGCACATCAGTAGAAATACACATTCCTGTTCCGCCCAAAACATTTGAAAGGCAACCGGTATTAAACCTTGCAAGCTGCAGCATTCGATTCGTGACCCAGAATGCAATTGAAAATGTATTAGTTACCCACGTATCAAACGGATTTTTGGAATCAAGGTAGCACTGAACAATTTGATGCCCTTGACAAAGTTTGCTGTTCATTTCAATTAAGAAATTATCTTTTACTAGGTTATCTGCATCGAAAATAATAATTGCATCATACTGTCGTTCCATCTTAAATAAACGATAGAACATCCATTCTAATGCATATCCTTTACCTCGCTTTTCAGCATTGAACCTTCGATGTACAATTGCTCCGGCCTTTTTGGCAATCAGCGCTGTTTTATCCGTGCAATTGTCGGCAACAACGAAGATGTCGTATAGTTTCTTAGGATAATCCAACTGAAGTAAATTTTCTACCAGAGGGCCAATCACAGCTTCTTCATTATGAGCAGCCACAACTACTGCAAAGGTTTTCTCGGGTGTATGTATTTTAACCTCTTGCTTTCGATAGAGTCCAAACATTGAAAGAATGAAATAGTAAAACGTTAAAAAGATGATGATACTTTGAACCGGAACCATGATGACATTAAATATCTGCGCACCTGTAATTCCAGATAAGAAATCCACACATTCAACCCCTTTCATAAAACCCATCAAATTTTAACATAGGATTAATCCCTATGCAAGACGATAGATACGACAATAATAGACAGATTGTCCACCATAATTTAATTACTTGTATTAAGCTTTTTTCATACTTAGAACTAAAAAGCAAAAAATAATTGATTTCCTACATTTAATATTTTGCCGTTATCTCAATAAGATTATTATCATTTCATCCTATTTATAGGCAGGACTAACCTTATATTGTAAATTAATCGGTATGTATCATCGTCTTTCACTCAGTTTAAATATACAGTACATAATAAGCGAGCCGATAAATACGATGAACAGAAAACTTGCTTTAAGACCAAAACCAATTGAGTACCAGTACATCTCTCCAACTCGGGAGCCTGACACCCACGGTGCAAATGAACGAAAAATAAATGCAAATCCTGCCCCAATTACAATTAATAGCAACACTGCTGAAACCAACAATAGTATACCCAGCACACCTGTTGGAGTATCCAAACGCCATCGGCGAATTACATCTCGTTTCATCCAGCGCAATTCTATGCTTATCATTCTAATCCATCTTTGCCACATCTTTCTCACCTCACAATTATTTTATGAACAAGTGGCCAAAGAACGCACATCCTAATGTTAAAAAGTATAAAAATTCATTAACTTGGGCAAAATCGAGGGCAAGGAGGTGGATTATCATGCCAGTATCGTCACAAGATGGCAAGTTTATTCTCTGTTCCTATTGCAACCAGAGGTTCCGTTTTGGATATGACGCTAATCTACATGAAAAAGAGAAGCACTCCGATGAATTAAAATCAGCAACCCCCTAAATATTGTAATTATGCTATCATCTAAAACAAAAACAAGGCGACGTCCTACTTTCCCAGGGGCTATGCCCCAAGTATCATCGGCCCTGGAGGTCTTAACTTCCGTGTTCGGTATACGAAAAGCGGACGAGCTTTTCGCCACACTGCATCCTCAGACGTACTCTCCTGCAGTGTGGATCGAACGGATGGAACCCCGCCTCCCCAAATTCATGCACTGGCAGTATCATAAAACACAGAGAGACCATCTCATTAAGAGATGGTCTCTCGCCTGTTACCTGGCAACGTCCTGCTTTCCCAGAGGCTATGCCCCAAGTATCATCGGCCCTGGAGGTCTTAACTTCCGTGTTCGGTATACGAAAAGCGAACGAGCTTTTCGCCACCCTGCGTCCCCAGACGCATTCTCCCTGCAGCGTGGATCGAACGGGTGGAACCCCGAACTCCCCAGAGATTCATGCACTTGCAGTATTACAAAACACAAAAAGGCCATCTCATTAAGAGATGGGCTCTCGCCTGTTACCTGGCAACGTCCTGCTTTCCCCGGGGCTATGCCCCAAGTATCATCGGCCCTGGAGGTCTTAACTTCCGTGTTCGGTATACGAAAAGCGGACGAGCTTTTCGCCACACTGCGTCCCCAAACGCACTCTCCTGCAGTGTGGATCGAACGCTCCCCAAATTCATGCACTTGCAGTATTACAAAACATAGAAAGACCATCTCATTAAGAGATGGTCTTTCGCCTGTTACCTGGCAATGTCCTGCTTTCCCAGGGGCTATGCCCCAAGTATCATCGGCCCTGGAGGTCTTAACTACCGTGTTCGGTATGGGAACGGGTGGAACCCCTCCGGCATTATCACCAGATGTCTGAGATCTTCGCTTTCCTTTGGATGGATCGCTGTTCTCTCAAAACTGCATAGATCGTCGCTTTTGCAAGTATCATCTTCGAACCTGAGCCACTTTAACCTTCCAGCAACTCTTAGGTCAAGCCCTCGACCGATTAGTACCAGTCAGCTCCACACGTCACCGCGCTTCCACACCTGGCCTATCTACCTGATCTTCCTTCAGGGGTCTTACCGAGCTTACGCTCGTGGGAAATCTCATCTTGAGGCCGGTTTCGCGCTTAGATGCTTTCAGCGCTTATCCGATCCGAATATAGCTACCCAGCTGTGCCTCTGGCGAAACAACTGGTACACCAGGGATTCGTCCATCCCGGTCCTCTCGTACTAGGGACAGATCCTCTCAAATTTCCTGCGCCTGCGACGGATAGGGACCGAACTGTCTCACGACGTTCTGAACCCAGCTCACGTACCGCTTTAATGGGCGAACAGCCCAACCCTTGGGACCTACTACAGCCCCAGGATGCGATGAGCCGACATCGAGGTGCCAAACCTCCCCGTCGATATGGACTCTTGGGGGAGATAAGCCTGTTATCCCCAGGGTAGCTTTTATCCGTTGAGCGATGGCCCTTCCACTCGGTACCACCGGATCACTAAGCCCGACTTTCGTCCCTGCTCGACTTGTTGGTCTCGCAGTCAAGCTCCCTTTTGCCTTTACACTCTGCGCGCGATTTCCAACCGCGCTGAGGGAACCTTTGGGCGCCTCCGTTACTCTTTAGGAGGCGACCGCCCCAGTCAAACTGCCCACCTGATACTGTCCCTAACCCCGATTCAGGGGCCCAGGTTAGAATTTCAGTACAAAAAGAGTGGTATCCCACCGTCGACTCCACCAAGGCTGGCGCCCTAGCTTCTTAGTCTCCCACCTATCCTGTACATTTTATACCAAAATCCAATGTCAAGCTGCAGTAAAGCTCCATGGGGTCTTTCTGTCCTGTCGCAGGTAACCCGCATCTTCACGGGTATTACAATTTCGCCGAGTCCCTCGTTGAGACAGTGTCCAGATCGTTACACCTTTCGTGCGGGTCAGAACTTACCTGACAAGGAATTTCGCTACCTTAGGACCGTTATAGTTACGGCCGCCGTTTACTGGGGCTTCAATTCAAAGCTTCGGGTTACCCCTAACCTCTCCTCTTAACCTTCCAGCACCGGGCAGGTGTCAGCCCCTATACATCTCCTTTCGGATTAGCAGGGACCTGTGTTTTTGTTAAACAGTCGCCTGGACCTTTTCTCTGCGGCTCTTATTGCTAAGAGCGCCCCTTCTCCCGAAGTTACGGGGCCATTTTGCCGAGTTCCTTAACGAGGGTTTTCTCGCGCGCCTTAGGTTTCTCACCCCATCTACCTGTGTCGGTTTACGGTACGGGCACCTAGTCACTCACTAGAGGCTTTTCTTGACAGCTTGGAGTTGGTTACTTCGCTACTTATGTTCGCTCCCCATCACGTCTCAGATTCTCGCAGGGCGGATTTGCCTGCCCTACATCCTACTCGCTTGGGCCAGCTCGACCAACGGCTGGCTTAACCTATCCTTCTGTGTCACCCCATTGCTCAAACATTTCTAGGTGGTACTGGAATTTCAACCAGTTGTCCATCACCTACGCCTTTCGGCCTCGGCTTAGGTCCCGACTTACCCTGGGCGGACGAGCCTTCCCCAGGAATCCTTAGATTTTCGGCGGGAAGGATTCTCACCTTCCTTTTCGCATACTCATACCGGCATTCTCACTTCTATCCACTCCACCAAACCTTCCAGTTTGACTTCTCTGCTGATAGAACGCTCCCCTACCCCTGCGCATGAAGCGCAAGCCATAGCTTCGGTGATACACTTGAGCCCCGTTACATTTTCGGCGCAGAACCACTCGACCAGTGAGCTATTACGCACTCTTTAAATGGTGGCTGCTTCTGAGCCAACATCCTGGTTGTCTGAGCAATTCCACATCCTTTCCCACTTAGTGTATACTTGGGGACCTTAGCTGATGGTCTGGGCTGTTTCCCTTTTGACTATGAATCTTATCACCCACAGTCTGACTCCCAATCTAAACATAACGGCATTCGGAGTTTGATAAGGTTCGGTAACCTGGTAAGGCCCCTAGCCTATTCAGTGCTCTACCGCCGTCATTCATCAATTGAGGCTAGCCCTAAAGCTATTTCGGGGAGAACCAGCTATCTCCGTGTTCGATTGGCATTTCACCCCTACCCACAGCTCATCCCCTGCCTTTTCAACGACAGTGAGTTCGGGCCTCCAGTGGGTTTTACCCCACCTTCACCCTGGCCATGGGTAGATCACACGGTTTCGGGTCTACAGCATGTAACTCTTCGCCCTTTTCAGACTCGCTTTCGCTTCGGCTCCGACTTCCCGTCTTAACCTCGCTACATACCGTAACTCGCCGGTTCATTCTACAAAAGGCACGCCACTACACCTTACGTGCTGTGACTGCTTGTAAGCGCACGGTTTCAGGTTCTTTTTCACTCCTCTTCCGAGGTGCTTTTCACCTTTCCCTCACGGTACTGGTTCGCTATCGGTCGCTAAGTAGTATTTAGCCTTGGGAGGTGGTCCTCCCTGCTTCCCACGGGGTTTCACGTGTCCCGCGGTACTCAGGATTCCCTCACAGAATGTTTTCCTTTCGTCTACAGGAGTGTTACCTTCTTTGCTCGACCTTTCCAGATCTGTTCGACTAGAAATCCATTCTTAAAAGAGGGTCCTACAACCCCAGCCCCCAAGGGGACTGGTTTGGGCTCTTCCCCGTTCGCTCGCCGCTACTTAGGGAATCGATGATTCTTTCTCTTCCTCCGGGTACTTAGATGTTTCAGTTCCCCGGGTTGTCTTCATTAACCTATGGATTCAGCTAATGATAACCGGACATGACTCCGGTTGGGTCGCCCCATTCGGGTATCCACGGATCAATACCTGCTTACGATTCCCCGTGGCATTTCGCTGTTAACCGCGCCCTTCTTCGACTCTTAGCGCCTAGGCATCCACCGTACGCCCTTAGTAGCTTGACCTATATTTGCTACTTTTAGGTTTATTTGAATTGTCCGCTGTCGCGGACTGTTCATTGTGAATTCTCGACTTTACTCGCATTTGCTTTTCTCTATGCAGTTTTCAAAGAACAAGACCAAAGAACATATAAATTGGTGGAGGTAAGCGGGATCGAACCGCTGACCTCTTGAATGCCATTCAAGCGCTCTCCCAGCTGAGCTATACCCCCACATTGTAAAGAAACCATTCCTGGTCTCTCAAAACTAAACAACAGCTTCAATCCAATGAGTTGCCGATCCCTCGGCTTGAGTCTTACGACTCTTATTGATCTTTCTCCAAACCAAGCTTCTCAGCTTCGTTCTTCGAAAGCACCGACCAATAGGATGTTCGTTTAAAGCCTAGACCTTAAACCGTTCTCCTTAGAAAGGAGGTGATCCAGCCGCACCTTCCGATACGGCTACCTTGTTACGACTTCACCCCAATCATCGGCCCCACCTTCGACGGCTAGCTCCCTTGCGGGTTACCCCACCGGCTTCGGGTGTTGCAGACTTTCGTGGTGTGACGGGCGGTGTGTACAAGGCCCGGGAACGTATTCACCGCAGTATGCTGACCTGCGATTACTAGCGATTCCGACTTCATGCAGGCGAGTTGCAGCCTGCAATCCGAACTGAGACCGGCTTTCTCGGATTGGCTTCACCTCGCGGCTTCGCTTCCGTCTGTACCGGCCATTGTAGCACGTGTGTAGCCCAGGACATAAGGGGCATGATGATTTGACGTCATCCCCACCTTCCTCCGGTTTGTCACCGGCAGTCTATCTAGAGTGCTCAACCTTACTTGTTAGCAACTAAATACAGGGGTTGCGCTCGTTGCGGGACTTAACCCAACATCTCACGACACGAGCTGACGACAACCATGCACCACCTGTCTCACAGCTCCCCGAAGGGCACCTCCATGTTTCCACGGAGTTCTGTGGATGTCAAGCCCTGGTAAGGTTCTTCGCGTTGCGTCGAATTAAACCACATGCTCCACCGCTTGTGCGGGCCCCCGTCAATTCCTTTGAGTTTCAACCTTGCGGCCGTACTCCCCAGGCGGAGTGCTTATTGTGTTAACTGCGGCACAGAAGGGGTCGATACCCTCTACACCTAGCACTCATCGTTTACGGCGTGGACTACCAGGGTATCTAATCCTGTTTGCTCCCCACGCTTTCGCGCCTCAGCGTCAGTTACAGTCCAGAAAGTCGCCTTCGCCACTGGTGTTCCTCCACATATCTACGCATTTCACCGCTACACGTGGAATTCCACTTTCCTCTCCTGTCCTCAAGATACCCAGTTTCCGATGCACTCTCAGGGTTGAGCCCTGATCTTTCACACCGGACTTAAGCATCCGCCTACGCGCCCTTTACGCCCAATAATTCCGGACAACGCTCGCCCCCTACGTATTACCGCGGCTGCTGGCACGTAGTTAGCCGGGGCTTCCTCCTTGGGTACCGTCATGTCTCCTCAATATTTTCAAAAAGACCGTTCTTCCCCAATGACAGTACTTTACAATCCGAAGACCTTCATCATACACGCGGCGTTGCTCCGTCAGACTTTCGTCCATTGCGGAAGATTCCCCACTGCTGCCTCCCGTAGGAGTCTGGGCCGTGTCTCAGTCCCAGTGTGGCCGTTCACCCTCTCAGGCCGGCTACTGATCGTCGCCTTGGTAGGCCTTTACCCCACCAACTAGCTAATCAGACGCGGGTCCATCCATAATCGATAGCATGTTCAGAGGCCATCTTTCCTTAAATCCTGATGCCAGAATCTAAGATTATCCGGTATTAGCCCTCGTTTCCAAGGGTTGTCCCGGCTTTATGGGCAGGTTACCCACGCGTTACTCACCCGTCCGCCACTAAGAATTGTCTAAGCAAGCTTATTCAATTCTCCGTTCGACTTGCATGTGTTAGGCACGCCGCCAGCGTTCGTCCTGAGCCAGGATCAAACTCTCCAAAAAAAGTTATCTCAAACTTCTTTAAAGAAGGCTGACTCATGATTTATTTCGAAACTCTTGCGAGTCTCTCTCATTGGCTGTCCTTGTTGTTTAGTTTTCAAAGACCATCGCCCGTTTGGGCCGGAACTACATCTTAGCATCTTCAACATCCGTTGTCAACACTATTCTGATGTTAATTCGATTGGTAAAAACAGGCTTACCAGTCCGTTTATATACATTCTTGTAAGCGCTCAGTTATAATAGCATCTTTCATAGTGCATTGTCAACTGTACTTATTAAAATTTATAAAATTACTTAGCAAATTTCAATCAATCAATAGAAAGCAGTAAACCTTAGCCTAATATAAAAAACTTAGTGTATATACAGTGATAAAATTTAGAAAGGGAACCATTGATCTCTGACGAAATCAACAAACTTTTGAAACAAACACGTGCATCAGCAAGCAGCGAAAGGGCCAAAGCTATTTATACTATTAATAAATACAAATGGCGGAAATTTAAGTTTATACACAAAACAGGCAACTATGACTACAGCCAAAGTTGCCTGTTTTATAAAAGTATTAGGCTTCTAGGCATTCATGTAGGCCCATCCGGAACATAGAAATGTCTAATTCTTTCATAGATACAAAAAACCGCACTATTGTGCGGTGATGTTTCTTATGGAGCGGGTGATGAGAATCGAACTCACGTAGCTAGCTTGGAAGGCTAGTGCTCTACCATTGAGCTACACCCGCATAACTGGTAGCAGGGGGGGGATTTGAACCCTCGGATGAGCGGGTATGAACCGCTTGCCTTAGACCACTTGGCTACCCTGCCATGGCTCCCCGAGTAGGACTCGAACCTACAACCTACCGGTTAACAGCCGGTTGCTCCACCATTGAGCTATCGAGGAATATTTATGGCGGAGAAGGAGGGATTTGAACCCTCGCGGCAGTTACCCACCCTAACGGTTTAGCAAACCGTCCTCTTCAGCCACTTGAGTACTTCTCCACATAATTTATAAAATGGTGCGGAAGACGGGACTTGAACCCGTACGGAGTTACCCACACGCCCCTCAAACGTGCGCGTCTGCCAATTACGCCACTCCCGCGTTAAATGGAGCCATTGACCGGGATTGAACCGGTGACCTTATCCTTACCAAGGATACGCTCTACCAACTGAGCTACAACGGCACTTGATGTGAAATTTGTGGTGCGCTCGGAGAGATTCGAACTCCCGGCCTTCTGATTCGTAGTCAGACGCTCTATCCAGCTGAGCTACGAGCGCAATTTTGGAGCGGGTGACGAGATTCGAACTCGCGACTTTCACCTTGGCAAGGTGACACTCTACCACTGAGTTACACCCGCGAGTGTTGGTGGGCCATCCGCGACTCGAACGCGGGACACCCTGATTAAAAGTCAGGTGCTCTAGCCGACTGAGCTAATGGCCCTTAAAATGGCTGGGGTGGGAGGATTCGAACCTACGAATGCCAGAGTCAAAGTCTGGTGCCTTACCCCTTGGCGACACCCCAATTTTTATATTAAGTCTGAGCGATTGCCCAACGACTTAGCGGATTGGTTGCGGGGGCCGGATTTGAACCGACGACCTTCGGGTTATGAGCCCGACGAGCTACCGCTGCTCCACCCCGCGATAATATTAAGTTGAATATGGTGGGCAGGGATGGATTCGAACCACCGTACCTTACGGAACAGATTTACAGTCTGCCGCCTTTAACCACTCGGCCACCTACCCAAAATATAACTTATATGGCGACCCCGATCGGACTTGAACCGACGATCTCCTGCGTGACAGGCAGGCATGTTAACCACTACACCACGGGGCCATATTGGTGGGCGATGACAGGGTCGAACTGCCGACATCCTGCTTGTAAGGCAGGCGCTCTACCAACTGAGCTAATCACCCATGAACTCTATTTTGGTGACCCGTACGGGATTCGAACCCGTGTAACCGCCGTGAAAGGGCGGTGTCTTAGACCGCTTGACCAACGGGCCACTGCTTTTGAGAACTTTTTTAGTATAGCTGAAGGCTGCTAAAATGTCAACTGTTTTTGTCGAGTTATTAAGAAAAAAATTTAAAGACTAAAAAGTGTTTATATTAATGTAGACTCTTAGTATTAACTTCGAAGATAATAATAATCCACTTTCCTTAAATTAGCACATTTTATTAACAACATATAATCACTTATTTTTATTGTACATCTTTATACTAAAACAATCTAACTTTCTGTGTCAACAAACAAATACATTACCATTGTCTGATCCTTGTCCCCTCCTTCTAGATGGACATGCATTCCCTTCATTCTTAACTCCTCCATACGTTTGCTTGCTTCACGAAGAAGTTCTTCACGTCCACCATAAATCCGGGAATTTGTTGGACATACTCCTGCACATGCAGGCTCTTTACCTCTTGCCAAGCGATGACTACAAAGAGTGCATTTCCCCACCTTACCGTTTGTCATAATCTTCATTCCATGATGTGGGCATGAGGTTACACAAACATGGCAACCAAGACATTTTGCGTCATCCTGAATGACACGCCCATCTTCTCCACGCTGAATAGAACCCACTGGACATACTGCCTGACAAACTGGGTCGACACAGTGCCTGCATGACTGAGTATTGTAGTATCTGACTAAATGATCCTTTAACTGTTCTTTCCGCCATACTCTTAACCACCAATCCCCTGTTTGGAGACCATTTTCTTGTTTACAGGCAACAATACAGCTCTTACATTCAATGCATCGTGACACATCGACTAACATAGCGTGTTGATTCACAATCCTTGCCCCCCTTCGGCTTTAGCCTTACACTGGATGTTTTTGCTGATTAGGTTACCCCCAACAGGATCGGCAGCAACTGGAAAAAGTGTATTGGCTGGTGCTTGACCATAGGGGGATTGTAACCCGAAGTAGGGTTGGGTAGATAGAAAGCCCCGCTGTACGGACTGTGTTATCTTTGCTGCCAAAACGATCGATCCCGATAAAGTCTCCACCCTAACCTTATCTCCCTCCGCAACTCCTATCTCTAATGCGGTTAGAGGATGGATCTCAACGTAAGGTTCTTCCATTTCTTTAGCCCAAACACTATATTGGCATTCAGTATGATAGTGCCTTGCTACCTTATTGGTGCTAAACAGATAAGGAAACTCCTCTCGACTCACTCCATCATTACCAGGGGCTTCAAAAGTATCGACATACTCAAGGGGTCCATTACTAACTCCTGTCAGTTCCACCTTGCCAGAGGATGTTTTGAACACACCATTTTGGAATAGACGCACGGTCTCCTTACCTATTTCAGAACTGGGAAAATGTACACCACCAGGTGTTGTAAGCATCCGTTCCCTACTAATTCCTGAAACGTTCTTATTATATTTTCTTTCCAACTCCCATGCTGCTTCAGGAGAATCGGGGAAATAGGAAGAATTCAAACCCATACGCTCCGCCAATAAACGGTAAAAATCCCCGCCAGATTTTTCCTCACCAAGTGTCTCGACAACTTTATTTTTCCACTGTAAGACTCTATGCACACTCGGCTGCACTCCGGCTTCTTCCAACCAGTGGGTTGCTGGGATAACAATATCCGCTAGTATAGCGGAATCATCCATTACCAAGGTATGACTCACTACAAAGTCTAACCCCTTAAGCGCTTTACTCATTCGCGAACTATCAGGCCAAGTCGCGCAAGGATTCCCAGAAATTATGACCATTTTCACATCTCCCTCTTCCATATCTTTGTAGAGGGCACTTGATGATCTTTTACGATCAGGCTTCATGACATCAACAGGTTCAATCAAATTGCTAATGCCGCCAGTGTTGTTGATATGTGAAATAATCCCCGATCCTCGTTTACCGATATTACCCAGTATAGCCATCAGGCCTTCAAAAGCCCAAACTGAAGCACCTGCATTATTAACACAAACAACACCCCTACCTTCAAACAGCATTCCAGGTTTTAGCGTTGCTAAATCTTGAGCTAACTTTTCAATAACATTTTGAGGAACTCCTGTAATCTCCGCTGCCTGCTCCGTTGTAAACGCACTTACATCCTGTGCCAGTTTTTCGAAGCCATTGGTATGTTGGGACACAAACGCATCATCGTAAAGGTTGTTTTTAATAATATAGTTAAGTAACGCCATACCTAAAGCAGTGTCCGTTCCTGGTCTGATCTGAATAAATAGGTCTGCAGCCTGTGCTGTCTCTGTAAAACGTGTGTCTACGACCACTATTCGGGTCCCTCTTCGCTTGGCCTCCATAATCCATTGGAATTGTCCCGCCTTCGTTTGGGCAGCATTGTTACCCACTATTAGCAGAATCTTAGAATGGACGACATCAGAGAGAGGGCTTGTACCGGAGCTGTCGCCGAAAAGTTTCTTGCGCACATTAGCTTCTGAATCGGTACAAATCGGTCCAGTCCCGTAATTAACTAGACCGGTTAATGATGAAAATATGCCATGAGCTAATTTACTGTAGGAACCACCAATTTTGGAGGTAATACCCACAACTGACCCTGTGCCATACTCTTTGCTGTATTGGTTATACTTTTGTGCAATCACATCTAAGGCTTCATCCCAGCTAATCCTTTCAAAGGTACCATTAACCTTTTTCATTGGATATCTGACCCTATAGGGACCATATAAAGTTTGGGCTATTTCCATGGGCTTTGAACATATTTTCCCTTTATTGTAAGGGTTCTCAAGATCACCAAAAACCGCCTTAATTTTCCAATTCAGATCTAAACTAACTTTTATCCCACACCCACCGTTACAAAGACAGCAAATAGAGGTGCGCATTTCCTCGCCATCTTCAATAGGTTTACTGTTTGAAATTAATGCTCGTGTTCTTACATATGAGCCCATTCTACTGACCCCCTCTCTCAACCGGCAAGTACCTTGGATACTCAATCGTATGGATTAACATTTGATTAAGATAATTAATATCAACTTTTGCCTTTTTTCGAATTAAGCCGCTCAAAATACCAGCCCCTTCAATGTCACCAACCATGATCATGCCTACTAAATGCCCGTCTTTAATCACAAACTTACGATAGAAGTTCTTTTCCGGCTCCGATGCCCTAAGTACACTACCTCCTCCTGGCTGCAAATTAACCACTCCGGCAGAAATAATTCCTACACCGGAGATTACAGCAGAGTTTACAGCCAGTGAACCTGGATATTTGCGCTTAACACCTGCCATGTTACAGCCAGCAACGATTCCTTGTTCTGTTGCAGAAGGCCATATAGCATTCACGCCCTTTTCGTCACTTAAGAGATTGAATGCCTCAGCGACATCACCCGCAGCGTAAATATCTTTTACCGAGGTTTGCATCTCCTCATCGACAACGATACCGTAATTCACTGATATCCCGCTATCCCTAACCAGCTTCACATTAGGGCGAACTCCAACCGCTCTGATAATCATCTGACAAGGAATCTGTTCTCCAGTATTCAGAAGTACACCCGATACGGACATCCGGCCATCTGCATCCTCTTCACTGAGCACTTTGGCTACTTTGGTATTCAGGAGGACACGATATCCGTCTTCTTCTAACAACCTTGTCAAAATCCCAGCCGATTCTACATCGATAGAGTGCCGCAGAACTTGAGGTGCAGATCCAACAATAGTTACATTGATCCCCAGTTCATGAAGCCCATGGGCTCCTTTAAGCCCTACCAGACCAGCACCCATAACAACAGCAGATTTTACATTTGGTGCAAACTTAGCAACAGCTTTTGCATCCTCTAAGGTGCGTAATTCAAAGATCCCCTCCACGTCACTTCCTTCAAGAGGAGGGTTAAAAGGAGAAGAACCCGTGGCAATCAGCAACTTGTCATAAGTAACAATTTCACCCGAGTCTAACAGGACGCTGTTAGACTTCGGCTCCACCCGTTCAACATGCCCAACTTGAAAGTCAATCCCCGTTTCGCTGTAAAAGGCTTTATCTCGAATGTACATCATTTCTTCAGAAATTTCGTTTCCTAAGTAATAGGAGGTTAGACAACGCGAATAAGGCAAACAATTTTCATTTGAAATCATTCTAATTTGTCCATCTGGGTCCAAACCCCGAATGGTTTCAGCTGCAAAAACGCCTGCCGCACTATTTCCTATAATGAGATAACGCACATCAATCACCCGCAACTTTCATTTCATATTCCTCAGAGGTACCATAAATCAAGGCCTGCTGGGGACATCTCGCTACACAAGGTGGAATCTTTTCATCCTTGCACAGGTCACATTTACCTGCTTTTTTCACCTCGCTAAGTGATACAATCGCGCCGAACGGACAAACCATTATACACATCCAACAGCCGACACATTTCTTTGCATCATGAAAAACCTCACCCGTCGGAGAATGCTGCATTGCTCCTGTCATACATGCCCTTACGCACATTGACTCGGAACAGTGCTGGCAAACGGTAGCCCAATATTGATTACCCGACTTTTTAACTCTGATCCGAGGTTGTAGAGTTGGTTTTTCCATTTTCGTCATGAAGATGCCCTGGGAATGAGAATGTTTTTCCAGACATGCTAGTTCACAAGCTCGACACCCATCGCAATGTTTAGATAAAAAAAATATTTTTTGCACACTCATCTTACCTCTCTCTCCCAACTGATATAAGATTCAGTTTTTTCTATAAATACATTATTTGAAGAACACACGATATTAGCTTCTGAAAAACTCATCTAATTAAACGGAAATTCAATAGCTTCATTTTTAGTTCGCCTTGTATCACGGTATATTTGATGTTTATGAAGTCCTGCATTATCTAGACAAAGTCCTTTCTCCTTTGAGGCATTTATCTTACTATGTACTTAATTTATCAAATGCCATTTAATATTGGTGTCCTGTTTTCGACTATAATTTTGTCTTTTCCCTTACAAACGACAAAAGTAAAGGCCTAACGAACCTTAATTCGCTAGACCCCAATCGTGACTATGTTTTTCGTCAAACTCAGAAAAGGATTGCCAAAACTATCTAGATTTGGCAATCCTCAAACTGCGTTCAATATAAGATCTTATTCATATTTTTTATTAAGATACTTTTTACGCAAATAACTTGAATAGCAGACCGCCAAAGGATTATGACCTAACACACGATCCTTAACGGCGTAGGTGGTGACAGGTACCTTCGAGTACTTATTGAATAACATATCATGACCAACGCATAAGCCTACGGCTATATTAAGTTCAGTTTGGTCATTTTCCAATACTTTAGCTTGAAGTATTGGGTCACAAATAACTTCAATTTTATCTTCTTTGACTTTGGGTATCTCGTAATCTTCTTTTTTAAGTCCGCCAATTTTACAGCACGCAGAATATACCTCAAAATGTTGGGATAAAATCTTTTCCAAGACGGCAGCTTCTTCAGCTAACCCGATACAGAAAGCCATGCCAATTTTCTTATAACCCATTTTTTTTGAAAACATAATCAATTCATCAAGACGACTAAGGTTATTACCATGTTCTGCTTGAAAACAGCCACTTAGACGATGAAATGGTTTATTTTCTTCTTCGAAACATTCATCAAGGGTATATTTTCCTCCAGTACAATCAAATGCTTCCTTATCACACATGTTTTTAGTTTTCATTTTACAAGATGCACACTTCAATTAAGATCCCACCCTTTATTTTAGATACCCTCAAAATTTTTTATCAGATTTTAATGCCAACTACAGGTAACACATACTTCAGCCCGATATAGAACAAGATAACCGCAAGGAAAATTTTCATATAACGAGCATTGATATACTTAGAAATTCGAGCCGCTACAACCGTACCAATTGCAACACCAATTAATTCAAAGGCCAGAAACTTAAGATCTAGGACACTGCCCATAGAAATATAATTTAGAATACTTGTTGAAGAAGAAACCAATATGGAAAGAACGGATGTCCCTGCTACAATGTACATAGGAAATCCCATCACACTGGTCATAAAAGGAACCAGCAAGAATCCACCGCCTACTCCCAGGGATGCTGAGAGAACCGCTACTAAAAGCCCTGTAATGAACACTGTAATCGCGTTATAATTAAATTCTTGACCCGCAAAGGTAAAGGTATTTTGAATACCAATCTTTTTAAAGTTAACACCTATTTCCTTAATCTCATTCAATTTGCCTGCGGCCTTAAGTTCTTTGACTTTTGCAGCGAAGAGATTATTAGCTGCTTTTACATCTTTTTGGCCGTCAATGAATTTAGCGGTACACTCGTAGGCAATACGAATCGAAATACCCAACGTAACTATACCAAAATAAGGTTTGAAAGTGCTCAAGTCTTTTAAATAAGAGTGCGAAAGATAAGAACCTAATAGCGCACCTGCGATGCCCCCTAAGCCTAGAGCGACTGCGGTAGGTACAACAATTCGTTTTTCTCTAAGGTATAAAGGGGTACCAACAATAGGGCTGACTAGTGTCAAAATCTGATTCATCGGCTTTATCATATTTGCCTTTTTTAGTCCGAAGAGACTCATATGTCCTACCCCTGCTAAAATGCCTCCAGCTGCTCCTACAGATGTAAAAACATATCCTACAAAGATGCCCCAAAGGATCAAACTAATTGGGTTTGCATCTACCCCGGCTGCCGCGAAATGCATATCATTTTCCTCCAATTTAGTAAATTTTATTTAGTTACTTCTGATGCCCTTGCAAAATTGACTAAACCAAGTTTTAGCAATTTAGACTTAATCGGTTTTTCGAGCCATTTTCCTGCATGAAATAGAAGATAAGCTGATAAATATACTCCAAGTATACTTACTTGCCAGTCTACAAAAGGAACTGTGATATATGGCCATTTTAAGCTAATTATCCATATTATAAGAACGTGAGGAACTAATCTATAAATTGAGTCTACTACTACAGCTGTTAGGTAATCAAAAAACACTTCTCTCATTTCTGCCTCAAGGGATTTGTAGGCCGCCGCATCCCCAATTTCTGCAGCTACATGTGAAAGATCGTCCAATTCCTGATACCGCTCTTTATAGTTCTGGACTTTTTTAGCGTGGGGGTCTTTAAGGAATTTCACTAGTTCAGAAACTTTCTTCATAGCTAAACGCCCTTCTTGCAAAGATTTTCACTAAAACAGTCCCTCTAGGCCTATGCCTAAGTTCTTCCTCCTTTCATTTTTCTCTCTTTACTATGTACTTAATTTATCAAACTCAAGAAAATTTTAATGTCCTTATCACGACTATTTTTTTGTCTACCTTGTGACGCTATTTATGTCAACAGCATTGCAATAGTTATGTCCCCTATACGACATAACTATTGCAAAAAATCTTCATATTTTATTTGCCTTCGATATTTTGGTGCGAATACAATGTCGTATTAAAGCTAGCCTCCCCATAATATGTGGGTTTTCGTTTAGACGAATAAAGAGAGGCTAGCATTATCTGCAAGCCTCTCTTAAACAATCCATTTACTTAGCTTATCTGGATCGAGAATATATACTTCCTTCTCTTCAATGGCTATACTATTTTCTTGCCTAAATATGTTAAGCAATGAAGTAACCGTCTGTCTTGACGTTCCTATCATACAAGCTATCTCCTCATGGGTTAAGCGAAAGCCAATTTTTGTTCCTGTTTTAGTTTCTACTCCTGCTCGTTCAGTCATTTTAAGAAGCAGCATTGCAAGTCTTCCCGGCACTTGAAAGCAAACCATTTCCTGAATAATAGCTTCAGCTTCTCGCATTCTAACACCCAAAGTGGTCGCAACTTTAATGGCAATAGACGGGTGGTTCACAAGCAATTCCTCAAAACGGGCCTTTCGAACAACTACGACAGTCACATCGTTGATAGCCCCAGCAAAGCATGTTCGTTCCCCATGGTACAAAGTTTCAGCTAGACCCATTAATTGGCCTGAAGTCCTCATACTTCCAACAGTTACTTTTCGTCCATCAGGTGTTATCCTATATATTTTTACAAAACCTTCTTCAATTAAGTATATACGGTCAGCTGTATCCCCTTCAGCAAAGAGTATTTGCCCCTTAGGATAATGAACTACTATTCCATATTCTCTGATAAGGTCTTTTTCATGGTCATCTAAGGCTAATGCTTCATGATTTATGCTTTCCATTATAGATTTGCCCTCCATATATTTTTATATTATAACAAATTTCTACAATAATACTACTATAATTTATAGAATTGTATAACATTAATCCCTATTTAATCTTATATATTTGTATTAGAATCAATTAAAAATTAGTAGTTTTAGGTACCATTATTGTGAGCTTTAACTTGTATGTATGAATTACAATAAAATACCATTCACCATGATTCCAGCCTGAACCTTCATTGTTCGGGACTTACACCCTGTAGACAACGCCCATGCCGGGCGCACAAACACAGAGAGGCCATCTCATTAAGAGATGGCCTTTCGCTTGTTACCTGGCAATGTCCTGCTTTCCCAGGGGCTATGCCCCAAGTATCATCGGCCCTGGAGGTCTTAACTACCGTGTTCGGTATGGGAACGGGTGGAACCCCTCCGGCATTATCACCAGATGTCTGAGATCTTCGCTTTCCTTTGGATGGATCGCTGTTCTCTCAAAACTGCATAGATCGTCGCTTTTGCAAGTATCATCTTCGAACCTGAGCCACTTTAACCTTCCAGCAACTCTTAGGTCAAGCCCTCGACCGATTAGTACCAGTCAGCTCCACACGTCACCGCGCTTCCACACCTGGCCTATCTACCTGATCTTCCTTCAGGGGTCTTACCGAGCTTACGCTCGTGGGAAATCTCATCTTGAGGCCGGTTTCGCGCTTAGATGCTTTCAGCGCTTATCCGATCCGAATATAGCTACCCAGCTGTGCCTCTGGCGAAACAACTGGTACACCAGGGATTCGTCCATCCCGGTCCTCTCGTACTAGGGACAGATCCTCTCAAATTTCCTGCGCCTGCGACGGATAGGGACCGAACTGTCTCACGACGTTCTGAACCCAGCTCACGTACCGCTTTAATGGGCGAACAGCCCAACCCTTGGGACCTACTACAGCCCCAGGATGCGATGAGCCGACATCGAGGTGCCAAACCTCCCCGTCGATATGGACTCTTGGGGGAGATAAGCCTGTTATCCCCAGGGTAGCTTTTATCCGTTGAGCGATGGCCCTTCCACTCGGTACCACCGGATCACTAAGCCCGACTTTCGTCCCTGCTCGACTTGTTGGTCTCGCAGTCAAGCTCCCTTTTGCCTTTACACTCTGCGCGCGATTTCCAACCGCGCTGAGGGAACCTTTGGGCGCCTCCGTTACTCTTTAGGAGGCGACCGCCCCAGTCAAACTGCCCACCTGATACTGTCCCTAACCCCGATTCAGGGGCCCAGGTTAGAATTTCAGTACAAAAAGAGTGGTATCCCACCGTCGACTCCACCAAGGCTGGCGCCCTAGCTTCTTAGTCTCCCACCTATCCTGTACATTTTATACCAAAATCCAATGTCAAGCTGCAGTAAAGCTCCATGGGGTCTTTCTGTCCTGTCGCAGGTAACCCGCATCTTCACGGGTATTACAATTTCGCCGAGTCCCTCGTTGAGACAGTGTCCAGATCGTTACACCTTTCGTGCGGGTCAGAACTTACCTGACAAGGAATTTCGCTACCTTAGGACCGTTATAGTTACGGCCGCCGTTTACTGGGGCTTCAATTCAAAGCTTCGGGTTACCCCTAACCTCTCCTCTTAACCTTCCAGCACCGGGCAGGTGTCAGCCCCTATACATCTCCTTTCGGATTAGCAGGGACCTGTGTTTTTGTTAAACAGTCGCCTGGACCTTTTCTCTGCGGCTCTTATTGCTAAGAGCGCCCCTTCTCCCGAAGTTACGGGGCCATTTTGCCGAGTTCCTTAACGAGGGTTTTCTCGCGCGCCTTAGGTTTCTCACCCCATCTACCTGTGTCGGTTTACGGTACGGGCACCTAGTCACTCACTAGAGGCTTTTCTTGACAGCTTGGAGTTGGTTACTTCGCTACTTATGTTCGCTCCCCATCACGTCTCAGATTCTCGCAGGGCGGATTTGCCTGCCCTACATCCTACTCGCTTGGGCCAGCTCGACCAACGGCTGGCTTAACCTATCCTTCTGTGTCACCCCATTGCTCAAACATTTCTAGGTGGTACTGGAATTTCAACCAGTTGTCCATCACCTACGCCTTTCGGCCTCGGCTTAGGTCCCGACTTACCCTGGGCGGACGAGCCTTCCCCAGGAATCCTTAGATTTTCGGCGGGAAGGATTCTCACCTTCCTTTTCGCATACTCATACCGGCATTCTCACTTCTATCCACTCCACCAAACCTTCCAGTTTGACTTCTCTGCTGATAGAACGCTCCCCTACCCCTGCGCATGAAGCGCAAGCCATAGCTTCGGTGATACACTTGAGCCCCGTTACATTTTCGGCGCAGAACCACTCGACCAGTGAGCTATTACGCACTCTTTAAATGGTGGCTGCTTCTGAGCCAACATCCTGGTTGTCTGAGCAATTCCACATCCTTTCCCACTTAGTGTATACTTGGGGACCTTAGCTGATGGTCTGGGCTGTTTCCCTTTTGACTATGAATCTTATCACCCACAGTCTGACTCCCAATCTAAACATAACGGCATTCGGAGTTTGATAAGGTTCGGTAACCTGGTAAGGCCCCTAGCCTATTCAGTGCTCTACCGCCGTCATTCATCAATTGAGGCTAGCCCTAAAGCTATTTCGGGGAGAACCAGCTATCTCCGTGTTCGATTGGCATTTCACCCCTACCCACAGCTCATCCCCTGCCTTTTCAACGACAGTGAGTTCGGGCCTCCAGTGGGTTTTACCCCACCTTCACCCTGGCCATGGGTAGATCACACGGTTTCGGGTCTACAGCATGTAACTCTTCGCCCTTTTCAGACTCGCTTTCGCTTCGGCTCCGACTTCCCGTCTTAACCTCGCTACATACCGTAACTCGCCGGTTCATTCTACAAAAGGCACGCCACTACACCTTACGTGCTGTGACTGCTTGTAAGCGCACGGTTTCAGGTTCTTTTTCACTCCTCTTCCGAGGTGCTTTTCACCTTTCCCTCACGGTACTGGTTCGCTATCGGTCGCTAAGTAGTATTTAGCCTTGGGAGGTGGTCCTCCCTGCTTCCCACGGGGTTTCACGTGTCCCGCGGTACTCAGGATTCCCTCACAGAATGTTTTCCTTTCGTCTACAGGAGTGTTACCTTCTTTGCTCGACCTTTCCAGATCTGTTCGACTAGAAATCCATTCTTAAAAGAGGGTCCTACAACCCCAGCCCCCAAGGGGACTGGTTTGGGCTCTTCCCCGTTCGCTCGCCGCTACTTAGGGAATCGATGATTCTTTCTTTTCCTCCGGGTACTTAGATGTTTCAGTTCCCCGGGTTGTCTTCATTAACCTATGGATTCAGCTAATGATAACCGGACATGACTCCGGTTGGGTCGCCCCATTCGGGTATCCACGGATCAATACCTGCTTACGATTCCCCGTGGCATTTCGCTGTTAACCGCGCCCTTCTTCGACTCTTAGCGCCTAGGCATCCACCGTACGCCCTTAGTAGCTTGACCTATATTTGCTACTTTAGGTTTATTTGAATTGTCCGCTGTCGCGGACTGTTCATTGTGAATTCTCGACTTTACTCGCATTTGCTTTTCTCTATGCAGTTTTCAAAGAACAAGACCAAAGAACATATAAATTGGTGGAGGTAAGCGGGATCGAACCGCTGACCTCTTGAATGCCATTCAAGCGCTCTCCCAGCTGAGCTATACCCCCACATTGTAAAGAAACCATTCCTGGTCTCTCAAAACTAAACAACAGCTTCAATCCAATGAGTTGCCGATCCCTCGGCTTGAGTCTTACGACTCTTATTGATCTTTCTCCAAACCAAGCTTCTCAGCTTCGTTCTTCGAAAGCACCGACCAATAGGATGTTCGTTTAAAGCCTAGACCTTAAACCGTTCTCCTTAGAAAGGAGGTGATCCAGCCGCACCTTCCGATACGGCTACCTTGTTACGACTTCACCCCAATCATCGGCCCCACCTTCGACGGCTAGCTCCCTTGCGGGTTACCCCACCGGCTTCGGGTGTTGCAGACTTTCGTGGTGTGACGGGCGGTGTGTACAAGGCCCGGGAACGTATTCACCGCAGTATGCTGACCTGCGATTACTAGCGATTCCGACTTCATGCAGGCGAGTTGCAGCCTGCAATCCGAACTGAGACCGGCTTTCTCGGATTGGCTTCACCTCGCGGCTTCGCTTCCGTCTGTACCGGCCATTGTAGCACGTGTGTAGCCCAGGACATAAGGGGCATGATGATTTGACGTCATCCCCACCTTCCTCCGGTTTGTCACCGGCAGTCTATCTAGAGTGCTCAACCTTACTTGTTAGCAACTAAATACAGGGGTTGCGCTCGTTGCGGGACTTAACCCAACATCTCACGACACGAGCTGACGACAACCATGCACCACCTGTCTCACAGCTCCCCGAAGGGCACCTCCATGTTTCCACGGAGTTCTGTGGATGTCAAGCCCTGGTAAGGTTCTTCGCGTTGCGTCGAATTAAACCACATGCTCCACCGCTTGTGCGGGCCCCCGTCAATTCCTTTGAGTTTCAACCTTGCGGCCGTACTCCCCAGGCGGAGTGCTTATTGTGTTAACTGCGGCACAGAAGGGGTCGATACCCTCTACACCTAGCACTCATCGTTTACGGCGTGGACTACCAGGGTATCTAATCCTGTTTGCTCCCCACGCTTTCGCGCCTCAGCGTCAGTTACAGTCCAGAAAGTCGCCTTCGCCACTGGTGTTCCTCCACATATCTACGCATTTCACCGCTACACGTGGAATTCCACTTTCCTCTCCTGTCCTCAAGATACCCAGTTTCCGATGCACTCTCAGGGTTGAGCCCTGATCTTTCACACCGGACTTAAGCATCCGCCTACGCGCCCTTTACGCCCAATAATTCCGGACAACGCTCGCCCCCTACGTATTACCGCGGCTGCTGGCACGTAGTTAGCCGGGGCTTCCTCCTTGGGTACCGTCATGTCTCCTCAATATTTTCAAAAAGACCGTTCTTCCCCAATGACAGTACTTTACAATCCGAAGACCTTCATCATACACGCGGCGTTGCTCCGTCAGACTTTCGTCCATTGCGGAAGATTCCCCACTGCTGCCTCCCGTAGGAGTCTGGGCCGTGTCTCAGTCCCAGTGTGGCCGTTCACCCTCTCAGGCCGGCTACTGATCGTCGCCTTGGTAGGCCTTTACCCCACCAACTAGCTAATCAGACGCGGGTCCATCCATAATCGATAGCATGTTCAGAGGCCATCTTTCCTTAAGTCCTGATGCCAAGATCTAAGATTATCCGGTATTAGCCCTCGTTTCCAAGGGTTGTCCCGGCTTTATGGGCAGGTTACCCACGCGTTACTCACCCGTCCGCCACTAAGATTTTCTCTAAGTAAACTCAGAGAAAATCTCCGTTCGACTTGCATGTGTTAGGCACGCCGCCAGCGTTCGTCCTGAGCCAGGATCAAACTCTCCAAAAAAAGTTATCTCAAACTTCTTTAAAGAAGGCTGACTCATGATTTATTTCGAAACTCTTGCGAGTCTCTCTCATTGGCTGTCCTTGTTGTTTAGTTTTCAAAGACCATGATTCGGACACGACGTCTGTGTTTAGAGCAGTGACCGAAGACCGAGATACATCATAACATTTTACTGTTATGTTGTCAACATTAAATTTCGTAACAAATACTTAATAAGTTATTCCAACCGAAGAAATATTTGCCGGACGAACATTTACAACTATACCATAACAACAATCACTCATTCAAGGGCTATTTTGTACTATACTAGGATTATTATTCCCATAAGTTGCAGTTTTTCTACTAATAACCACGATTATCTTTAATATTGTCTTTATTACACTGAATAATAGAGTTATTCAGGAATTTTTTGCTGCTGGCCCAATAAGAAAACCAAGGCTGGCCTATAGTCGGTGAGCAGCCTTGGTTAATAATCATTAAAGTTGTTAGGATCTCTAAATTACATATCTTCATCCTGAGCACTTTCGTCTCTCGGCCTCATTGTAGGGAAAAGAATGACATCCCGAATTGAGGCAGAATCCGTTAATAACATTACTAAGCGGTCTATCCCTATTCCTAGTCCGCCTGTAGGAGGAAGCCCATATTCTAATGCCTGGACGAAATCTTCATCCATGCTGTGAGCTTCATCGTCCCCTTTAGCACGCTCAGCTACTTGAGCTTCAAAACGCTGACGTTGATCAATAGGATCGTTTAATTCAGAAAAAGCATTGGCCAGCTCCCGGCCAAAGATAAAAGCTTCAAACCGATCTGTATATTCAGGCTGCTTTGCATTACGCTTAGCCAAAGGAGATATTTCTACAGGATGGCCTATGATGAATGTAGGTTGTATCAAATTGGGTTCGACAAAAGCTTCGAAAAACTCATTGATAATCTTCCCGCGAGAGGCATCAGCGGCCACATGCAGTCCTTTTTCTTTAGCCACAAGAAGTGCTTGTTCGTCCGTAGCAATATCTTTAAAATCAACGCCTGAGTATTCTAAAATTCCATCCAGCATGGGAAGGCGGCGCCATGGCGTTTTAAACTGCAGAGCTTGTCCCTGATAGGTTATTTCCAGTGTCCCATGTATTCTCTGGACAATATGGGCAATCATCTCTTCCGTTAATTCCATAATATCTTCGTAATTTGCATAGGCCTGATACAATTCCATCATGGTAAACTCCGGATTATGCTTGATGGAGATTCCTTCATTTCTGAAAGTCCGACCAATTTCAAATACCTTTTCAAGTCCGCCGACAATTAAACGTTTTAATGGAAGTTCAAGGGCAATCCGCAGGTATAGATCAATATCTAAGGCGTTATGATGTGTGATAAAAGGACGTGCAGCCGCTCCTCCAGGAATAGTATGCAGTGTCGGAGTCTCTACCTCCAGGAAATCCCGTTCCTCTAAGAACTCCCTCATAAAGCGGATAATTTTGCTTCTTGTCACAAACACTTTGCGTACATCAGGATTCATCACTAAATCTAGATAGCGCCGACGATAACGTGTTTCAACATTCGTTAACCCATGGAACTTTTCAGGAAGCGGCCGCATGGCTTTGGAAAGCAATGTCACTTCCTTAGCATGAATGGAAATTTCCCCACGTTTTGTGCGAAACACCTTTCCTTGTACGCCAATAATATCTCCCACATCAAATTTCGATATTAGTTCAAACATTGCCTGGCCCAAATCATCCATTCTGATATAAATCTGAAGGCGGCCATCTATATCTTGAATGTGGGTAAAGATTACTTTCCCCTGATCCCGCTTACTCATTATTCGTCCGGCAAGGCTAACTTCCTGACCCTCTAATTCTTCAAACCGATCTAAAATTTCAGACGTTTTATGTGTACGAACATAGCGATCCGCAAAGGGATTAATATCAGCTTGGCGAAACATCTCAAGCTTATCTAAACGAATTCGCCAGAGGTCGTTGGTGTTCTCCATCATTATTCCTCCATTATGCAGTGTTCTCTTAACAATTTTACCAAACTAAAACTTTACTAAACAAAAAAATCAATTATACCCTTTAAACAAGGTATTATATCAGTTATTTCCAAATATATCAAACCAAATTCTGGGCCGCCTCGTGTCAATAAACAAAGTGCAGCATCTGTATTAATCTATCAACAGAAAACTGCACTCAAACTTTATTGTCCTAATTCAGTTCCATTAACAAATTACTTAATGTCTAGGATTTGATAATGTAAAATCCCCGCAGGGACATTTACCTCAACAACAGACCCTTTAGTCTGACCTAAGACGGCTTTGCCTACGGGAGATTCATTGGAGATTTTATTAGTACCTGGATCTGCCTCAGCAGAGCCGACAATAAAATATTCTTCTTCTTCACCATAATCCAGGTCTTTAAGACGAACTTTTGTACCTATAGCTACCACGTCTGTTCCTTCAAGTTCATCAATTATGCGCGCATTCCTAAGCATTTTCTCGAGAGTAATGATTCTGCCTTCAATAAAAGCTTGATCGTTTTTTGCATCATCATACTCTGAGTTTTCACTAATATCTCCAAAGTCTATGGCCTGTTTTATGCGCGTGGCAACTTCTCGCCGCTTCACGGTTTTAGATAGTTCTAACTCTTCCTCAAGCTTTTTGAGGCCTTCTAATGTCAGAATAACTTCTTTTTCAGCCATATTTTCCTCGCTCCCTTTTCTCGTCCTACGCATGTACTTCTAAAAATACTGCTGATTATTAAAAGCCTTATATGCGTAATTCTTTAAACTAGGAACTCTAAAAAAATTCCTCATTTGCATTACTCGTTATTATAAGGACCTTGCAAAATATTGTCAAGGATTCAACTCTTACCCTTGAGGATGAGCTTTGCCGATTTTCCTGTTTCTTCGACAAAAATTTCAATTTTCATCTGTTGAGACCTTTGTAAGAATCGCCCGCATTTCCTCCGGCGACTTTGTTTGCATAATTTCATCACGAACTTGGGCAGCATTTCTAAATCCTTTAATATACCAAACAGCGTGTTTTCTCATTTCATTAAGACCAATTTTCTCACCTTTATAACGCAATATTCGTTCAAAATGCTGCAAAGCTACCTTAATTCGTTCTTCCATGGATGGCTTGGGCAAACTATTCCCGTTATTCAAATACAATTGGGCACTGGGAATAAGCCATGGATTCCCAAGGGCACCCCGACCAATCATAACCCCGTCACAACCCGTCTGTTCAATTAGTCTGCCTGCATCTTCAGGTTTAAGAATATCCCCATTTCCTATGACCGAAATTTTCACAGCCTTCTTTACTCGCCTAATCCATTCCCAGTTAGCATACCCCGAGTAGAACTGTTCACGTGTCCTTGCATGAACCGTCAACATTTGAACTCCAACAGATTCCAGCCTTTTGGCCAATTCCAGCACCACAACCTCCTGGTCATTCCAGCCAAGGCGAACCTTCACCGTCACAGGCACTTTTACCGCCTTGACAACAGCCGCAGCAATTTCCTGAGCCCTGGGAAGATCCCTCAACAGAGCTGCCCCTTCAGCATTTTTGACGACTTTTGGTGCAGGACAGCCCATGTTTATATCAATAATATTTGCACTTAACTCTACAGCCATCTGAGCCGCCTGCGCCATGGTCTCCGGGTCTGAGCCAAACAATTGAACAATCCTTGGCTCAGCTTCTCCGCTTAAATCCAGCATTTGTAAAGTCCTTGAGTTTTTATAAGCCAGCGCTTTGTCACTGATCATTTCAGTCCAAACATACTTACCGCCAACTGCACGCACTGTTTCACGAAACGCCTTATCTGTCACCCCCGCTAACGGTGCCAGAAAAACGGGGACTCCCAGTTCATAATCTCCTAATTTCATAAGCATTTTCCTCTGGTTAACTATTTCCTGTTGCGTTCATAGATTAATAAAAGTCCTTCGAGGGTTAAGAAAGGATCCACCTTATCAATCATTTCCGACTCTTGAGAAATCAGCCTGGCTAAACCACCCGTAGCTATCACTTTGGTTTCCGGCCCTAATTCCTCTTTCATACGTTTGACGATACCATCAACTTGACCCGTAAATCCGTAATATATCCCTGCCTGCATCCCGGCTACAGTGTTTTTAGCGATAACAGAAGCAGGCTTAACCACCTCAATCCTTGGCAGCTTCGATGCCCTTTGAAACAGGGCCTCTGTAGAAATCCCAATACCGGGAGCGATAGCCCCGCCTAAGTATTCCCCTCGTTTTGATATTACACAAAATGTAGTAGCTGTACCAAAGTCCACAATAATCAACGGGCCGCCGTATTTATTATAGGCAGCTACCGCATTCACAATCCGATCAGCTCCTACCTCCCGTGGATTATCATAGATAATCGGCATACCAGTTTTTACACCGGGCCCAACTACAAGGGGTTCTACTCCAAAATATTTTCGAGCAAGGGATTCCAAGGTTGGCATCGCCGGGGGAACCACTGAAGAAATAACCACTGCACTAATTTCTTGAAAAGTTAGCCCACTTAAATCAAACAAATTTTTCACAACAACGGCATACTCATCCACCGTGCGTGATTTCTCCGTCGAAACCCGCCAGTGATGGGTTAAGGTTCTTTCATCATATACCCCAAGAACTATGTTTGTATTCCCAACATCAAATAATAGTATCATGCTAACGCTCCTTTTAATTAAGCGAGCTAACTTCGGCCTGGTTTCTGCCGGCGAACCACTTCATGCCCAACCCTAACGGCAACTCCGGCTTTAATTAGATCTCCCCAAATAAAGGGTAAAAACCCCATTGCAAAGACCCCTGAAAGACTTGTTGGGTTATGTAAGACCCAGCGGAAAATTATATAAAGATATGGCTTGAGAATATAGCCATAGCCCCATACTCTGCGCCAAGTATAATTCCAGCCATAAACACTAATACTGGTAAGACACTAAAAGGAATTAACCCAGGGAACCAGTGCAGCAACATACCCGCCAGACACATCAGGGCAGCCATTACCGAAGTCATTGCCAATTTTCTCGTATTCACATAATTGCCTCCTCTATTGTAAACTTTTTGATTAACAAGAGTTTACAATAGAGCAAGGGGTCTTGTAATCACTAATATTATTTTCTACTTCACGAATTATCCACTTCGACAAAGTTAGAGAGAAATTACTAAAAATAGACACCCTGTTTAGAACGAAGTCTAACCTCTCCTGCCGAAAAACTTTTTTCTCCATCGACGGTCTCTAACAGCAGTGAACCATCAATAGAAATTCCTTTAAAAATACCCTCCAATACCTGATCTCCTCGCAAGATTCTTACCTCTTCACCTAAGCCAATTGCCCTTTCAGACCACTTTTGCCTTAACTCTTGAAACTCTTTGTGTTCAAGAGAGATCAATTCACCTTCCAAGTACTTCAAGATTTCAGCCGCCAAAATGTTAAGGTCAAGCTCATAACCCAATAGCTCATAGAGAGTAACCGCAGAAAAAGAATCTCCTAATCTCTGCCTGGGGAAATTTACATTCACTCCAATTCCTAATATCAGGGTTTGAACAACATTCCATTCTCCAACAACTTCTCCGAGAATCCCCGCAATTTTTTGCCCATTAAAAACAATATCGTTCGGCCATTTGATGCCAACAGGTAAGTTAACAAGCTCTTTAAGGGCGTCTACTACTGCGACACTCGCTGCAAGAGTGATTTTTGTTGCGTCTGCCAAGGAAAGATTAGGGCGCAGTACGATGGACATCCAGAGGCCTCCTTCTGGAGATTCCCACTGACGCTGAAGCCTTCCTTTTCCCAAACTTTGTTTCTTCGCTAAAACAATTTGCCCATGAACAGTACCTTGACGAGCAAGTTCTTTTGCCCGTTCATTGGTAGATGGCAAATCTTCATTCAATTCAATTACACGTCCCAAGGATTGGGTGTTCAAGACCTGCCCTAAAACCCACTCATTCAAAGATAAAGGGGATTTTATTAGACGATAGCCATTTTTAGGCTGGGCCTCTATATCAAAGCCTTCTTCCTTCAATATCTTGATCTGTTTCCAAATTGCAGCCCTTGTCACGTTTAATTGCTGGCTAATCTTTTCGCCAGACACATTTTCAGAAGGGCGTTCTGTGAGAAGATTAAGAATGTCATGACGAAGCATCGTTAAATTCCTCTTTCCCAGCTTGCTCTGGTAGTAGCTTTAATTTCGCCCAGATCAAGGCTAAAGTCCACAGCTTTGACTGAATGAGTCAAAGCGCCAATTGAAATTAAATCAACCCCTGTTTCGGCAACTTGGCGAAGAGTTTCTTCTTGTATTCCTCCAGAAGCTTCAACAACTGCCCTGCGATCAATATATGAAACCGCTCTGCGCATATCTTCTATTCCCATATTATCCAGCATGATAACATCGACACCGCAAGCTACTGCTTCCTTAACTTGTTCGAAAGTTTCACACTCTACTTCGATCTTAACCATGTGTCCGATTTGATCTCTTGTCCGTTGAACAGCTTCTGTCAATCCTCCCACGGCTGCGAGATGATTATCTTTTAGCATTACTGCATCATAGAGACCAAAGCGGTGATTCTGACCGCCTCCAACCCGAACGGCATATTTTTGTAAGGCACGCCAGCCTGGAAGAGTTTTGCGCGTATCCACAATGGCCGTGGAGAGTCCTGCAACCTGATCAACAGCACGTTTTGTTGCTGTTGCGATGCCCGAAAGATGCTGCAGGAAATTGAGGGCTGTCCGCTCACCCTGCAATATGCTGCTTAGAGGGCCATCTAACTCTATTACAATGTCTCCAACCTTTACTCTGTCCCCATCTTTTACTAAGGGCCGAATATGAATCCGCGGATCAACAGAATAAAAAACTTGTTCAACCAACGCCAATCCAGCAATTACACCTTCTTGTTTTGCATAAAGCTTTGCTGAACTAGTCAAGTCTTCCGAAAAAATTCTTGTGCTCAGATCCCCTGTCCCGATATCCTCCTTTAAAGCCTGATTAATAAGTTCCTGAAACTGGGACATAGCGTACATTGTTTTCCTCCTTATTTTGAAGAGAGTGTTTTTGCCAAAATTCATCAATAGCATCGGGATAGTCCGATCGATAATGTCCTCCTCGACTCTCTTTACGATTCAGAGCCGCTTTAGCGATTGCTGACCCCACCATCAAAATATTAGCCGTTTCAAGTTCCTCAACGGAATAAGTGGGCAAGACATATCTCTCCAAATCTTTTAAGCGTTCTCTTGCTTCCTTAAGGCTAGTCTCATCTCTCAAAATACCCACTTTTTCCCACATCAAATCTTGGATTCCACGTCTAAGATCATGCCTTTCCAGTAGTTCTGATCCAACCCTTCTAAATGCCGCATCATTTTCCTTCTTGTAGGGATCAAGAACGTTATCCCAGGTAGGATGTTTTTCCGGCATTTTTTGATTGATTTTTTTTACGATCCGTGCACCGAAAACTAAGCCATCAAGCAGTGAGTTGCTGGCTAAGCGATTGGCTCCATGAACCCCATTACAAGCACATTCGCCTGCAGCATACAGATTGGGCAGCCTAGTTTCTCCATAGGAGTTTGTAGCTATACCACCCATCATATAATGGGCTGCAGGAGCAACCGGCAACGGTGCCGTCAATACGTCCACTCCAAAGTTTAAGCAGGTCTGGTATATAGTTGGAAATCTCTCCAAAATACGTTGAGACCCAATGGGACGAAAATCTAAGTAAACCGGGCCATGGGTCATTTCTTTCCAAATAGCTCGGGCAACAATGTCTCGCGGAGCCAACTCCTTGCCAACGATATTATCCATAAAACGCATTCCGGCTGCATTAAGCAAATGCGCACCTTCTCCACGCACAGCCTCAGATATAAGAAACCGGGGAGCATTGGGCAATAACAAAGCAGTAGGATGAAATTGTACAAATTCCATATCCATTAAATCAGCACCGGCGCGTAAGGCTGCGGCCATTCCGTCTCCCGTAGCCACCATAGGATTCGTTGTAAAACAATAAACTTGTCCCAACCCTCCCGTTGCTAAAACAACAGCATTGGCTAAGTGTCCCTCTAGTTCTCCGGTAACCACATTTAAGACTAGAACTCCCACAATTTCCCCATACTTATTTTCCAATAAGTCAATAACAAATCGTTCCTCATAGGTCGTGACATTAGAACTTTCCTTAACTTTGGCAACTAAAGCCCGTTCTATCTCCCAACCGGTAGCGTCTCCCAATGCATGCAGTATTCTTTTCTGACTATGGGCCCCTTCCCTTGTGAGGGCAAGCTCTCCGTTAAAATAATCAAACTGAGTCCCCATACCCATCAGTTCCTCGACACAACCTGGCCCCTCTTCGACGAGAACTTTTACAGTTATAGGTTCACAGAGTCCGGCACCTGCTCTAAGAGTATCCTCTAAATGCAGGGTCGGAGAGTCTGATTCATCGATCGCTACTGCGATCCCTCCCTGAGCATGCTCTGTATTACTTTCGGCAATGGTCTTCTTAGTTAGGACAGTAACTTGATATTGATCGCTGGCTTTAATTGCTGTATACAAACCGGCAATGCCGCTTCCCAAAACAAGTATATCTGAATCAAACACTTTTACCCCGGATTTTTTCCACGGGTATATATATCGTCTCAACATGCCATCCCCTGCTCTTTTGCCGGCTACAAGGCCAGCATTCGCTCTAATGCCGCTTTTGCTTTAATTCGAACATCCTCTTTCACCGAAACAACCGGAGAAAGAGTCTTAAGGCTATCTCTTACCTTCTCTAAGGTTGTGAGTTTCATATTAGGACAAACCAATCTCTCCGATGCAAGATAGAATTTTTTTTCAGGACAAACCTGATGAAGGCGATGT
Organism: Desulfosporosinus orientis DSM 765; assembly: GCF_000235605.1. Taxonomy (GTDB): domain Bacteria; phylum Bacillota; class Desulfitobacteriia; order Desulfitobacteriales; family Desulfitobacteriaceae; genus Desulfosporosinus; species Desulfosporosinus orientis. Next base: position 85,326 of record NC_016584.1, on the reverse strand, counting down.
AAGATCCCTGACTCTGTCCCAACAATGAATTCTTGATTCTCTGATTTTTGAGCGAAGGCAATCAAACCTGCGGTAGAACCCACATAATCTGCTTCCTGACAAACATCTTCACGGCATTCGGGATGAACAATAACCTTTGCCGAGGGATGTTCTTTTTTGACAGCCTGTATGTCTTCCTTTGTCAATCGGTCATGGGTTTTACAATAACCTGGCCATAACTGTAAAGAGCGTCCCAGAAGATTGGCCGCATAACGACCTAGGTTTTCATCGGGGATAAATAAGATATTGTCACCCTGTAACGACTGTACTACTTTCACAGCGTTGGAGGATGTACAGCAAATATCACTCTCCGCTTTAACTTCTGCAGAAGAATTAACATAGCAAACCACTTGTACCCCAGGAACTCGCTTTTTATAAGCACGCAAACCATCCGCATCAACCATGTCTGCCATAGGGCACCCAGCCTTTGGCTCAGGTAAAAGGACCATTTTGTCCGGTGACAAAATAGCCGCGCTCTCTGCCATAAAATGAACGCCGCAGAAAACAATAACCTCCGCATCGGTATTGGCAGCTTGTTGACTTAGCTGCAAAGAATCCCCCACAAAGTCAGCAACATCTTGAACCTCGGGCCTTTGATAATAATGTGCTAAGATAATCGCTTTGCGTTCTTTTTTTAGTGCTTCAATCTCTCTGGCTAAGTTATTAAATAATTCCTCGCTAATGGAATAATTCATATACAATTATGCCCTCCCTATATGAATGCAATTTGTCAAGATTTTTGCCCATGGGTTTCTTCTGCAGCGATTTTGGTCTCGCGATTATTTTCATCGACAAAGACGACTTTAGGTACATATTCCCGCGCCTTTTCATCCGTTAAAACCACATAAGAAATAATAATTATTTGGTCTCCTACTTGTACTTGACGAGCAGCTGCTCCGTTTAAGCAAATCACCCCGGAATTTCTCTCTCCGGGTATAACATAGGTTTCAAGTCTTGCACCGTTGTTATTGTTTACAACCTGAACCTTCTCATTCATCAATATGTCTGCTGCTTCCATTAAGGCAACATCAATAGTAATACTGCCGACATATTGAAGATTTGCCTCTGTGACAACGGCTTTATGGATTTTTGATTTCATCATCGTTCTAAACATAATGATCCCCCTCCACGACTTTGTTATCAATTAATCGAGTTTTCCCAAATTTAACCGCTAAAGCCAAAATCACCGGCCCCGTAATTTCCGTCACTTCAGAAAGATCACAGGCATCCCTCACTTCCACGTAATCAATCACACCGTGGCTTTCCGTGTTGATCTTTTCTCTAACCTGCCTTTCAAGGTTCCGGGCCGATCGTTCTCCGGCCTGTATATTTTTTTGGGCTAAGTTAAGGCTTTTAAATAAAACCAGAGCTTCCTGCCTCTGTTCTGGAGTTAAGTAAACATTACGTGAACTCATAGCCAGTCCATCATCTTCACGCACAATAGGCACAGAGAAAATTTCAATTGGGAGACTAAGATCCGCAACCATTCGCTTAATAATTAAATACTGCTGATAATCTTTTTGTCCAAAAAAGGCCATATCCGGCTGAACGATATTGAATAGTTTATTGACTACAGTAGCTACCCCGCGGAAATGTCCGGGCCGAGCGGCACCACAAAGCATGGCATCTAATTCCCTCACTTCTACGAAGGTTACCATTGGTCTGGGGTACATTTCTTCTACGGATGGGTGGAAGAGCACATCTACACCTGCCTCTTCTACCAATCGAGCATCCCTTTCTATATCTCTGGGATAACGCCCCAAATCCTCATTAGGTCCGAACTGCAATGGGTTGACAAAAATACTCACCACTAAGAAAGCATCCGTTTTTCTAGCATGCTCAATTAAGGATAGATGCCCCTTATGCAAATAGCCCATCGTAGGGACAAAGGCAATCTTCCTACCCCGTCCTTTTTCCGAGGCAATGATCTCACAAAGTTCCTGAATATGTGATGTACGCTTCAAGTTTTACTCCCCTCTTTCCTCAACATTAGGTATTTGACGAATATCGAGCAACTTTTTTAAAAAGCTTAATTCCTCAGAAGGATACTTCGAACCATTCATCAACATTTTACTTTCCCCCAGTTCTAAAGCTCTGACTCCTAATTCTTTATAAATACCTACGAGCCTCGCCGGCAGCTGGTTCAGGTGCCCTTGAACAACCTGAACATCTGCGCGGGCAATCGGTCCCGTTAAAGCTTGGGGCAAACCAACTTTTTCTAAGTTAGAAAGTGTTCCTTTCATCAGAGGCAGCAATGAGATTAAGGCCTCGCTACCTTTCATTCCTGCTTCTTCGAAAAGTTCCACAGCCAACGATGCAAGTACTGCTAAATAATTTGAAGCCACAACAGCTCCGGCATGATATAGCGTCTTCTGATCCGCTAAAATTTTATGGGGGATACCGCCAAGATCCTTTACTATGTCCTCTCCCAATTTTTCCTCATCCCCTTCAATTCCAAAATGGGTACCAGAAAAAAGGGATAAGGCGTTATCCACACTTGCAAAGGCTTGCAAGGGGTGCACCGACAGGCAATGGACCGGTAAATCCTCCTTAACACGCAAAACATATGAAGGCAGTGAACCCGAACAATGAATCCAGACTTGCCCAGGAATAATTAAGTCCTTGCTAAACAAATTCTCAGCAACCGATTGGATCATCACATCTTGTGTCGTCACAAACAATACGTCAACTGCAGGTACAAGGTCTTCTAGAAGTAGATGATCTCTATTGAGGTAACGACGAAACCGCTCATAGGATTGACGACTTCGAGTATGAACCCCTATACAATCATGCCCAGCTTTTGTCAATTGTACTGCTAAGGCAGTTCCTACTATCCCTGCTCCAATAATTCCAAATTTCATTCGACGCCTTCTCCTCATCTTTGAATTTCCACCATAGTGGCACTAATGATTAAGAAAGTATGTACCGTATTCTGATTAGACTCCCATACCGCTAACCCGCGCCGTGAATTTTGGGTATTTTTCAGAGTAGTACAAAAAAAATACCTTCACGAGCGTGAAGGATTCTTCCTCCGTCTCGGTCCTTTAGATCCAAGCGGCTTTATTTAATAAATAATATGATAATTCCTTTTCCTGAAATCAGTACGACTCGAATTGATATCGTCTGATATGAGGTTTTCTATTAAGTAAGAGGATAAACTTTTCCTTCACCCTGAACTTCACAAATGGGTCTTCCTGAAGGCAGGATGAGGTCGGGAGCAATCTCTCGTAAAGGTACAATCACAAAAGCTCGTTCTTCCAAGTAGGGATGAGGTAATTTCAGTTCCTCAGAATCACTAACTCTATTATCATAAATAAGTAAGTCTATGTCAATCGTCCTTGGCCCCCAATGCACTTTGCGCTCTCTTCCCAACTGCTGCTCAATTTCTTGACAAGCATGAAGAAGATCCAGCGGTTCCAGGGTTGTCTCAACTTGTATGACTTGATTCCAAAATAATGGCTGATCAGCAACTCCCCAAGGTTCTGATTCATAAGTTCGAGACATTGCTTCAACCTTAATGGCTGGACGGTTTAGAGAAGAGACAGCCTCACTAAGATAAAAGCCACGATCCCCCAGATTGGTGCCTAATCCGATGAATACCTTCACTCTCACTCACCTGCCTCGCCAAATCTCAATTGAAACATCTCTGAAGATCCCGGGTACAGGAGCTTGCGGCTTATGAACTTCAACGCGTACAGTTTTACAGACAAATTGTTCCAAGACCCGCTGCGCAATTACTTCGGCCAACCGTTCAATCAACTGATGCTTTTCTTCTGTAACACAGGCTTTAATAACTTGGTAAACCTCTCCATAGTGAATTGTATCCTCCACACTATCTGAAGAGCCCGCTTTGCTTAGATCGTAATAAAGATCCATATCGATGATAAATCGTTGTCCTAAAACTTGCTCTTCCGGCATTACCCCATGGTATGCATAAAATTCCAAGCCGCGAAGATGAATGACATCATGCCCCGTCATAATGAATTCCCCGCTTTTCTCTCACTATGGCATCGGCCATTTTAATCGCTCTGTAATTCGCCTTAACATCGTGAACCCGGATGATATCCACCTGAGCAGCAACCCCCAGCACACTTGTAGCCAGAGTTCCCTCAAGTCGTTCATCAACAGGAAGGTTTAAGGTGTTTCCTATCATAGATTTGCGGGAAGTCCCTAATAATACAGGATGACCCAGGGACTTAAATTCAGCTAACCGGGCCATAACCTCCAGATTCTGTTCCGTTGTTTTACCAAACCCGATTCCCGGATCAATGATAATCTGATCCCCTGTAAGCCCTTGAGCTTCCGCCAATTCTATGCTTCTCTGCAGAAATCCTAAAATATCCCCCATGAGATGGTGATAGTCTGTTCCCTTTTGATTATGCATAACTATAACTGGTGCTTTGTATTCGCCAACAACTCTAGCCATATCTCTGTCTTTTTGCAATCCCCAAACATCATTAATCAAATGAGCACCTGCCTCAAGGGCTTTTGCCGCTACGCTTGCTTTATAAGTATCAATTGAGATAGGCACTGAAATTTTGTAAAGAAGCATCTTTAAAACAGGTTCTAAACGTCCCCACTCTTCTTCAGCACTTACTTCAGAATGATTAGGCCGAGTTGACTCTCCTCCAATATCCAGAATGTCTGCCCCTTCTTCCACCAAACGCTCTGCTTGGGATACAGCATCTTCTACCCCAATATACTTGCCGCCGTCAGAAAACGAATCAGGGGTCACGTTTAATATCCCCATGACTAAAGTACGTTTGCCAAGTTCCAATTGCTTGCCTCGACAATCTAAGATTCGGGTTTTGGCCGGTTCTATGGCACTGAGGAGCTGCTTTAGAGCATGTCCGACTTTTTTGAGTCCAAACGGCTGAGCTAATACTTTTGAGGCAAGTCGTTCCAGTTGCCTTACTGTTCCGAGTAACATAACATCGGTAGCCTCAACATTATTTGTAATGACATCTCGATGGACTGCAGCATCTCCGCCAACAGATAACATCTCCTGTTTTAGAATATGAGCTACGCGCAGTGGGACTTGCTCAAGCTTTATAGCACGACCTAGCCCTTTCCCAGCCATGTGCGCTATGCCTCCCGGGTCTGACCCAATCTGCGTTAACGCCATTTTTGCTTCTATTACACTATCAATGCCTATCCAACGCATACCATATACCTGCATTTTTGTCCCCCCCGTTAATACACAATCTGCTTCATTGCCGGACTAAACTTGTAACACTGATTTTGAGCAGAACAATATCGGCAATCTCTGGCCCAATCGTCTGCAATAGCTAAAGCTTCTCCTAATAAACTCAAATCATCGTCGTGATGCCGCCGATGTTCTTTAATGCCTACTACAATCGCTTGAGTATCCTCTGGGCTAAACCCACATTCTTTAAGCAAGGGAAGGGCTAAGCGGGCACTCACCTCTGCATGATCTTCACCTGTTTGATATTCTACCCATCTCCCAATATCATGGAGCAATGCAGCCGCATAAATCACCTCTTTTCCCAGACTTACCTCTCCCTTTTCTAAAAGATAAGAATAGGCAATCCGCGCAACACCTAAACCATGTTCAAACCCGTGCTTGCAAAAAATGCGTTCTTTTTCTAAGTGATTAATTCTTTCCATGTATAGACTGTAGTCTTTATGGTCTAGTAGCTTGTTGACACGAGTCATCGCATGTAACATACTCTCCACTCCCAAGCACTATTGCATTTATCCACAGATAATTCAGTTTCAAAGGGATGCCGCCTCTTTAAGATTGAGCACCCTGATCAACCACCGGTTTGGCCTCTTTGAATGTATAAGACCCCTTATAAGACGGGATTTGTAAGTTCTTTCTCATAATGCTGATTGTCATGCCGCTTTGTTTGAGAGTGACAGCTTCAAGATTAGAAAAATAATCCAGAAGAGTATCCTGCTCCCCAATCGCACTTATTTCGTAAGGAACTCCTTCTGTACGATTTATCGGAACCGTATTCACTAAAATTGTAGAATTTCCGCTTAAGACTATGGCCGTTGAAGCTACAATCCTTTGACCATTAATGCTGATCGCCTCTGCACCGGCCAACTTTAAGGTGTTAATCATCTTTGAAATGTCGCTGGGAGCCAGTGGAAATGCAACTTTTTTATTTCTGTCATCAATACTAATCAGAATTCCCGGCCCCTCCACCGCTTGAGTTCCGTCAAGCATTTGCAGCTGTTTTAAATGGACCAGAAGCTGAGGATCCGTCCCTACCTGCTTGCGCGCCTGATCCAGCTTTTCAGATAACTCCTGATGCTTTTTTAACAACTGAGCATTTTGTTCCTGAGAGTTTGCAAGGACCGCCTTCATCTGTGCCGCACGCTGATCATTGATTTGTTCCGCGGCCGATAGATTTTTTTGTGTTTGAGCCTGAAGTGCTATCAGAAAACCTAAAGCAATGGCCACCATGGTAACCGGCAACGCTAACGTTCTTTTCCAGCGATGCATCACATTCCCTCCTTAACCGGCTCTGCATAGCGGTAACTTCTCAGTTTACCCGCCGGGACCGTAACACTGTCCAATATTTCAAGCTTACGGGTAATTCCGTACTGCTCCTGAAACTCACCCAGCATATCCCATCCATAGAACTTTAAAGCGGCAGAAAGGTTACTCGAGTCTCCGATCGCTCTAATGAAATAAGGAGGCATTTGACGGGTTCCATTGATCTGGATATAAGATCCTCCGCAAAACACCTCTGTATAGGAGGTAATGCGCTGCCCATTAACGGCAATGGCTTCTGCCCCACCATTCCACAGAGCATTTAAAATCTCACGGATGTACTGCTCATGAATAAAATAATTATTCGGATCTTCTCCCTCTAGAGCAACACGTGTAGAATCATCCAAGGTAATTTGAATCCCCGGTCCAACAAGTTCAACTAAACCTGAATTCATCCTAGCCTCATTAACTTGCTGATTCAGCAAAGCTGAAGCGCTTTGTCCCTGAGCATATTTAACTAACTCCTGCTCTATTTTATCATTGTCGATTGAAAGTTGTTGGTTCTCTTGCTCAATTTTAATTAAACTGGGAATAGCCGTTTCCTGAGTCGTTGCCTGGCTTCCGGCCACTCCCTGGGCCTTGATTAAGACAATAAAGAGGAATCCGACTAAAATAGAGGCAACCCCTAATAGTGAGCGTTCTTTGATATTTAGATGCACTATTGACACCTCCATAATAACAACTTCGAAAAAGGACACCCCTGCGGGCGTCCTTATGCTTTCGCCAGCATAGTCTCACTAGGACTACCGCTTCTCAAGCAGTCGACAAGTGGCGCTATGCCCTGGATGGTATCCAATGATTTCTTTATTCGCTCAGCCATTCTTCGCCCGCTTTTACATAGTCTGCAAGCTCTTCGGGTCTAAAATAAAGGGCAATCTCCCTCTCTGCACTGGCAACGGAATCTGAGCCATGTATTACATTCCTGCTGATGTCCATACCATACATTCCCCGAATAGACCCCGGGTTGGCATTAGCTGGATTGGTTGCTCCCATCAATTCACGAGCTAAAGCTACTCCATTTTTTCCTTCCCAGACCATGGCAACAACCGGAGAAGACATGATATAGCTGACTGTTGGTTCAAAGAAACCTTTGCCTCTGTGTTCTGCGTAATGTTCTTCTGCCAGAGCACGATCAACTTGAATCAACTTCATGCCCACAAGTTTAAGACCTTTTTTTTCAAACCGGTTAATCACCTCTCCCACTAATCCTCTTTGTACTGCATCCGGTTTGAGCATAATAAATGTACGTTCCATCCTTCGTTCTCTCCTCTACAACAATATCAAAAAGTTATTTGGTTTTACTGAATTTTATTAAGTTCATCAACTAAGGTTTTGCCCGATAACCCTAGATCAGGAATACTGTCGGTATTATCAGCAGAACTATCCGCTGGTTTTTCTAATGAAACGGAAACACCTGCCTCCGCACTTTGTCCTGCTTCTTGATCAGCCTTATCCATTAAAGCCGCAAAGTCTTTCACATCAAGAGTTTCTTTCTCCATTAATGCCCCAGCTATGGCATGCAATTTCCCAATGTTCTGTTGAATGAGATCCTGGGCCCTCTGATAGCATTCGTCCATAATGCGACGGGCTTCTTTATCAATAGCATGGGCTACAGCATCACTATAGCTGCGATCACGGGAAATATCTCTGCCTAAGAAAACCTGCTCTTCTTTGTGTCCAAAGGTAAGGGGTCCTAATTCTTCAGACATACCCAACTCGGTAATCATTTTGCGCACTATCCCAGTCGCTCGTTCTAAATCATTGGATGCGCCTGTACTGATCTCATTAAGGACTACAGCCTCTGCTACCCGCCCACCTAAGAGCATAACGACTTGGTCCAGTAATTGGGACTTAGTCATATAATTACGGTCTTCTTTGGGAAGAAGAAGAGTATATCCTCCTGCCCTTCCCCGGGGAATAATCGAAACCTTGTGTAAGGGATCTGTATGAGTAAGAAGTTCTCCCAGTAAAGCATGTCCCGCTTCATGATAGGAAACAAGTTTTCTCTCAAAGGGACTTATTACACGGCTCTTTTTCTCAGGTCCAGCTATTACTCGTTCAATAGACTCTTCAACTGTTCGCTGTTGTATCTGACTCTCATTTCGTCGTGCCGACAGAAGAGCTGCTTCATTTAATAAATTTGAGAGATCGGCGCCTGTAAAACCGGATGTTTGACGGGCAATAACTTCCAAGTCTACATCTTTCAGCGGCTTATCTTTGGAATGCACTTTTAAAATTTCTGCCCGCCCTTTGACATCAGGAACATCAACAATGACTTGCCGGTCAAAACGTCCCGGACGTAAAAGTGCAGGATCAAGAACATCCGCCCTGTTTGTAGCTGCAATGATAATAACCCCATCATTACCATTAAAACCATCCATCTCAACTAAGAGCTGGTTGAGTGTTTGTTCCCGTTCGTCATGTCCTCCGCCTAAGCCTGCTCCCCTTTGTCTTCCTACCGCATCAATCTCATCAATAAAAACTATACAGGGAGAATTCTTTTTAGCTTGTTCAAATAAGTCACGGACCCTAGAAGCTCCAACCCCCACGAACATTTCTACAAAATCTGATCCACTGATGCTGAAAAACGGCACTCCAGCTTCACCGGAAACAGCACGGGCAAGTAAAGTCTTACCGGTTCCCGGAGGGCCAAATAACAGGACCCCTGTAGGAATTTTGGCACCAAGTTCGTGAAACTTTTTCGGCATCTTCAAGAATTCAACAACTTCCTGAAGTTCCTCTTTAACTTCATCTGCGCCGGCAACATCTGCAAATGTCACCTTTTTCTTATCCTCTCCTACTAACCGGGCTTTGCTTTTGCCAAACTGCATTACCCGATTTCCCCCGCCTTGACTCTGCTGCATCATGAAAAAGAACAGTCCAACAATAACTATAATTGGCAGCATAGTCGACAGTAATCCAATCCACCAAGGTGACTTGGCCGGAGGTTCAACAACCATTGGTACATTGTGGGCATATAAATCCGCCGTTAGTTGAGGGTCAGAAGCAAGCCCAATAACTTCATTTTTCTCGTCGTTCTTCATCGTGACGGTATACTTAGTCGAATTGCTGTCCACAACAGCTACAACACTTTTAACTTGATCCTCAGCCACTGCCCTTTTAAAGGCGTTGTAATCCAGAGCTGTATCTTTGCTAACGGGAGGGGTCGACCACTTTATTAACATTATCGCCATGAGAATTATAAGTATATAAATTGCCGCATTCTTTAAGACCTTCAAATATCGGTCCTCCTCTCTAGTTAGGAAGCTGCCTCATTAAGAAGCAATTCTTCATATTATACCATGCAGTATCATTTTTTACAATGAATCCAAATTAGATCGAACTGTCTGCTGCGTAAGAATACAATATAGCTTTTCTTCATTATCTTCAGCAGGATATTGTCCACTTTGGCGAACGCCGGGAATCCACAGTACCTCTGATCCACAAGCGATTAAAGGGATCTTATGCCTTGCGTTGTCTTCAATTTTTGCTTCTTGAAAAACTTTTTTTAGGGATTTGTGCCCTACCCCTCTGAACCACATTTTGTCGCCTTTTCGTCTCGTGCGGCAGAGCAGGGACTGCTCTGCAAGCTTAGGCCCAAAAACTGCAATCTTACTTTCATTTCCTATACAAAAGGAGTCAAGATCTTCGTCTTTCCACAAACCAATCTTTTCCTTTAGGTTTGGTATTTCCTCCCAACAACCTAATTTTAATGGTATTTCTGCCTCAATCCAGGCTTGCTCCGTCATTGTCGTTGTTTTATCACTTCTGAACTGTAAACCCTCAGTAATAATTTTCACCCTCAGGCCAGGTAAATCCTGAACCCAGCCGAGCTTTCCTTGAGAGTTCATTATTTTCGTAATATAAGCAAACCCCATTCCACGAGGTTCCCCTGTGACCTGCATCGCCGCTTTACGTAACAAACGAGAGAGTATGGCAGCAGGCTCGTCAAAGACCTCTATCCGTAAACAAACATCTCCTTGAGAATCTAAAAAAAAGTAACGTTTCCAGGCAGCATTAACTTGTCCAATGAAATATTCTTCATCCCAACGCAGTAGTTCTCCCGTACGGCCTAAGACCTCCTGAATACGCGAGTTGTAGTTTTTCTCTAGTTCAGGCAACAACTCCAAACGGATCCGGTTACGTGCATAGATAGGTTCTTCATTGGAATGGTCCAGTGCAAAGGGTATTCCTTCTCTCTTACAATATTGCAAAATATCCGCTTTTGTAAAGCCCAATAAAGGACGAATAATTGATCCTTTACAGGGATACATTCCGCCTAATCCCGCTGTACCACTCCCTCTCAATAAACGAAAAAGAATCGTTTCCGCTTGATCACCAAGGTGATGTGCGGTAGCCAAAAGAGAGCAGCCTTCCTCAACCATATCTTCTTTCCAACGATCATAACGCCATGCTCGAGCTGCCTCTTGAAAAGATCTTCCCACGGTTTTAGCGTATCCTTTTGCATCAAAACGATGAACCCGACATGGGAGGTCCCACAGCTTGGCCATGTTCTGAACTAATGTTACTTCATCATCCGACTCTTTACGAACTCCATGATGCACATGAGTCAGAATTATGGAAATTCCCCTGTGGCCTTCCTCTCGGGCATACCGCCATAATATATGACTCAATGCCATAGAGTCAGGTCCTCCAGATACGGCTACCAGCACTTTCGTTCCATTGGGAATTAACCTCGGTAGTATTGTTTTACACAACTGGTCGTACATTATGTGTCCCCTCTTATATTATCTAATGCGCTGATGTACTGGTCTAACTATATCTTCAACTGAAACATCCCGTTTCAAACCTTCTAACTTAAATTAGTTTAACACTTTTGCCCAAAAACAAACAGTATTTTTGTTGGTTTTAGTTGGCAGAAAAACAGAAAGCCCTGATTTCTCAAGGCTTTCTGTATTAATAATTTAAATGAAAATTTTAGAACAAACCGCTAACCTTACCCGTCTTGGTGTCAACGTCAATTCTTCTGTAAGCTGGGTCTGAGCTTGTTCCAGGCATTAAGCTAATTGCACCAGCCATTGGGCAAAGGAATTTCGCTCCACCATAGACTAAGACGTCACGGATTGGCAATCTCCAGCCTTTAGGTACACCTTTCAGAGTGGGATCGTGGGATAGGCTTAAATGGGTTTTAACCATCATGGTGGAGAAGTCTGCATAATGTGGATCTGATTCAAATCTCTTGGCCTTAGCTTCTGCTTCAGGCGACCAATCGACACCGTCTGCCCCATAAACTTCTTTAGCGATAAGCTCAACACGTTGACGAAGCGGCATTTCTAATGGATAGAGGCATTTGAATTGTGACTCTTCTTCGCAAGCGTCCATAACAACATCTGCTAATTCTAAAGCACCATCTCCACCGTTGAGCCAGTGATCTGAATGAGCACAACGGGCTCCTGCAGCTCCAACGATTTTCTTAATCAAGTCGATTTCTGCTTGAGTATCCGTATAGAAACCATTAATGCAGACAACTGGAACAATTCCAGATTTCTTAATGATTTCAAGATGATGAAGCAGGTTAGCACAGCCTTTTTCCACGAGTTCAAGATTTTCCTTCGTATACTCTTCAGGCAATGGACGTCCTGGTACAACTGCAGGTCCGCCGCCATGCATTTTAAGAGCACGGATAGTTGCTACGAGAACGGAAACATTCGGTTTTAAGCCGCCCAAACGAGCTTTAACGTTCCAGAACTTCTCAAATCCGATGTCTGCCGCGAATCCACTTTCCGTAACATGATAATCAAACATTTTGAGACCAACCCTGTCCGCAATAATGGAAGATTGTCCGATAGCAATATTAGCAAACGGCCCAGCATGAACCATGACTGGTTGGCCTTCGGCGGTGTAACAAATTGTTGGATTAATAGTGTTACGCATCCATGCAGTCATAGCGCCGTCAACTTCTAAATCCTTAGCAGTAACAGGTTGACCCGTTTTACTATAAGCAACGATGATATTGCCAATTCGCTCTCTAAGATCTGGAAGATCCTTAGCGACAGCCAAAATAGCCATTAACTCTGATCCAACAGCAATCCCGAATTTAGATTGCATTTGGAAGCCATCTTTTTTACCGCCGATACCAATGATAATATTTCTCAGACCTTGAGCAGCGTAATCAATAACCCAACCCATTTCTACATTTTTAGGGTCTATGTCTAGGCGCTTCAAACCCCTTTTCGCTAACTCTTCATCCGTATAGTTTGCTTCATGCTGCATCCGAGCATTCAATGCAACCATGCAAAGATTATGGGCATTCATAATATCATTAATGTCCCCTGTGAGTCCTAAGGAAAACTCAGTCATAGGAATCAACAGAGCATTTCCGCCCCCAGCAGCTGTACCCTTAATATTCATTGTCGGGCCGCCGGACGGTTGCCTAACTGCGCCGCCAACGTTCTTGCCTCTCTTAGCGAGTCCTTCGATGAGACCCAGAGTCGTCGTCGTTTTTCCTTCACCGAGTGGCGTTGGAGTAATAGCGGTTACTTCAATATATTTGCCATCAGGTTTATCTCCAAGGCGCTCCATCATTTTCAAGAAGTCTACTTTTGGTGTTTTTCCATATGGGATTATTTCCTCTTTTCTGAGTGATAACTTTTCAATTAATTCTTCCACTGTAGGCATGCTTTTTTCTGCCTCTTCGGCAATTTGCCAGTCCTTTAGTTTGGTTGCATCCCAAGCCATTTTTTAATCCGCTCCCTTAATTAAAATATTCTACTTTCCCAACGGAAAGTTCACCCGCACCACCAGTTAACCCTAATATATAAAGCTTAGGTCTATTCCTCAGTCATATAACTAACCAAAGAGATTAGTATATTTACAATTTACTTTTATCCTGAAAAATACTTCCTTAGGGTCGTTATTTCTTAGACTTAACTTTTGATTTTTACGGTTTAACAATCTATGGGTGCCAGGTTGTCTAAATAGTTTGATTCGACACGCAGTTCTGTTATCCTCCTTTCTAATTAATATTTTCAGACAACTATCCTTTAATCACTCCAATAGTTTTTTCGAATAACCATGACTATTCCGTCATCTTCTAATGTTCCTCCGCTTAATCGGCGAACTTCCTGCCCAATTAGATCGGCAACTTCCTGGGATTTGTCAATAGAGGTTTTCTCCAAAAACTCTTTAATCCAATCAACACTATCTTTTAAAACATCTTGAACGCCGTCCGTTAATAGAATCAGCGCTTCTCCGCTTTCCATCTCGATTTCTACTACTGGAATATCAATCTGGTTTAATATGCCCACAGGGAGACTGGACGATTCAATTTTTTTAACTCCTTCTGTACTCATTAAATACGAGGGAGACGCTCCTGCTTTAATAAGCTTAACACATGTAGATTCTAAATCCAGAATCGCCATATCAATGGTAACGAAACTCTCTTCCGGGGAGCGCAGCACTAAAATCGAATTGAGGGCTTGAATTGCTCCTTCCGGCTGAAAACCAGTTGTCAAAAGTTGTTCAAGAAGCGTTAAGGCCGTTGCACTCATTTTGGCAGCATTTTCTCCGACGCCCATTCCGTCGCTTAAAATAAAGGCATGCTCTTTATTAGAGTAGGCTATTGAGGCATAATTATCTCCGCTCATGCCATTTCCGGTTTTTGTGAATGCCGTTAAGCCTACATCAAGAAAATAACGTCGACGCCGAGCTAAGTTTGACGGTTTAACAACTTCCCAGTTATGTTGAGTATGGAGTTCCTTGGCAAGATTTCCAATAACCTGTGAAACATTAAGAAACTGGCGGGACAGAGCCTCTTGATTGAGAAGAAGACGACGACGCCATGTTTCCTGATTCTTCTCTTGCTCCATGATAAACTGGGCTCCCAGCAGCATCTCTTTTAATCTGCCGCAATGTCGCTTCCATTCGATGGGCAAGGATTGCAGCTTTATATCTGTTTGCTCTTCCACCAACCCAAAAAGTTCAAATAAAATATGGTATGTTTTGTAAAATTCCCGTTTCCAGCAAACATCCATAGTTGGGCAGGCATGACACACACGCTCAACTAGAACATTCATTAACTCCGGAACTTCAGGCCGTATTTCAAAAGATTCTGCTTCTGCCGCTTGATAGCTTAATGCGATCTGGTCAAAAATCTCTGACAAAGCCTTTACTTTAGAAACTGTGGTTTCCACCTCAGGAATAACCTTTGGCTTTAAAAAATCTTTTTTGGGAGTTGCACCAGGCCAAAGCAAAAAGAGAAATAGCCCTATTGCCGAAGAAATAAGCTGAGAATAGATAGCCTCCTCCCGCAAAAAAACAGTTAGCATAAGCATAACAGAAAGGAAAGCTGTCCCAATTCCAAGTTTTCCGAAGCGCCGGAAAGCCCCTGTACAAAATCCGGCTAAACCATAGATCCCAGCATCCATCAGATTCTGTGCATTTACCGATAACTGAGGCATAAACCCAAGTAAAGCACCCACTCCAGCTGCAGTTCCGGCTCCATAACGTTCTGAAATGAATAATGTAAAAAAGCTTAACAGGACAATGGAAAAATTGACACCTTTAATCTGAACCCCCTGGAGACCGCTAATCACACCAATGAGAATAAAAAGCCAGGCAATTCCTTGTTCCCGCTGGAATTCTCCTCTCCAGATAGCTTCCTGATGACACAAAGCAAACCAAAAAATAATCGCACACCCTCCTGTAAGTACCCCCTGCAAGGCTACAATCAAAAAAGCAAACAAATTAGGGTCAGAAAAGCTGATGGCCAGAGAAGAAACTATGGCCATCAGCAAAGTCGTAGCGATAACCAAACAAATTCCCTGATGCTTCCTTTTACGAAGATAAGGCGCGATAACCATCAATGCCGCTAGCATAGCCACACCCTGTAGAGCAAAGGTCACGTCGTTCAATGAAATCAAACCCATCAGAATTCCCAGTAAACCAAAGAAAAAGCCTCTTTCTCCTCGTAAAACTAACGCCGCCCCAAACGCCACTCCAAAGGGATAAAGCCCAAAAATGCTCCCCCTTGCCAAAAACCCCCCTAACACCAGGGGAAGAAAGGCGCTCTCAAAAGAAATTCTGCTTCGCAGACCTTGATCAAGTTTTAATGTAGCCCATTCAGCCATAATGTCACCTCTCAACCATTTATTGGTAACATTATAGCTTAAATAATTAGCAAAGCTTGTCTACTAACGTCATTAATGCGCAACAACTTTCGAGCTTGTTCATAGGAAATCGTACTTAACCACCCTAATAACCTTGCGTGTCAATAAAATATGTCAGTATTTTTTAATTTATTTCCCTGAGAAAATGACCCGCAAATAAAAAACCGCCTTTCGGCGGTTGTATTCTAATATCTGCTTGATCCTCTACCTCCACGTTTAGAGTCTGTGGCACGACGAAATTCAGTTTGACGTTCATCACTGTCTTTTATGAACTTAGCCAATTTATCCTCAAAAGAAACGGTTGGCGGAAGACGGCGTTCACGACCCACGTTACGAACAGTGGGGTTTGCTTGTTTAATTGAGAGTCCAATTTTTCCTTTTTCATCGACATGAATAACCTTTACTTTAACGTGATCTTGTTCCTTAAGGTAATCTCGAACGTCCTTGACATAAGCATCAGCAACTTCCGAGATATGTACTAGTCCGGTTACTCTATCCGGTAATTCAATAAATGCTCCAAAGTTCGTGATCCCTGTAACGACACCTTCAACAATACTGCCAACATCAATGGCCATACGAAGCAAACTCCTCCTTGTGATGATCTATCTATACTTAATCATATTATATGCAGCAAATTTCGCGCCTGTCAAGCTCAAGAAGGCTAATGCTGCATACTAATTCTTGGGAGAAATGAGAATTTCGCCTTGTTTTACAAGACCCAGCTGTTCTCTTGCCAACTGCTCGATATAACTAGGTGTATTCAACTTCGTTATCTCTGAATTAAGATCTTTTTCCTGCTGAAGCAATTTAGCTTTTTCTTGATTTAATTGGGCTATTTGTTCTTCAACTTGAGATCGTAATTTCCATATTTGCCATGCTGAGCTTCCAACAACGGCAAAAACCAAACACAGCACGAGGACAAAACTGCGACGAATGCGGACCCTTTGACGTTTTTTAGGGTTAATCTTCTGACGAGCCCTCTTCATCCAATTCCTCTCCTCCTAAACCAAGTTCACTGCCTGGAATAATACACACAATTTCATACCCTTTACTTCTCGCGCGAGTAAGTAAAGTTGCAACAGAACTTTGACTGAGATGCAGCCTTTTGGCTATTTCTTCCATAGACTTTCCACTTTCTTTGAGAATCACTGCTTGGCGTTCACGAAAACTAAGTTTTTCCAAGCCTCGTATTTCTAGTTGCACTGTGGCACGCCCTTGCTTACGTTATACACAATGTGTGGATAGTTTGTGGACAAATCCCTTACAAACTGTGTACAAATGTTTTACATAGTTATTAGGTAACTCCATTATAGTCACAGATTATTATGGAATCAAGCCCTCTGGAAAATTTTAACCATTTATTCTTGGCGGCAACAACCCCTTCCACCACTCACTAATCCTTTTTCTGACACGTTTCATAGGTTCAACAAGAATAAACTCCCCAATTCGATAAAAAAGCAGACTAAACCACTGCAGCATTGCATAGGGAGGTCTCATTAGAAACTTCAAGACTCTGATAGGAATTTTGATGCCTCTGTGGATAAGCTGAGCAAGAAAGGATAAAAATCTATAGAAACCAAAAAAGAAGCGCAATGAATGTTTGCTAAAAATTCTCAAATATAGTCCTAACCCTAACAAACTTCCCCAAATAATGTAAAACCGAAAGTCTAAAGCATTCGCTTTTTGAAAATAGTAGAACAGGATAACCATAGCGAATAACGAAAAGAGTACATCCCCAATAAATGTTAATAATTGTCCCCATTCCCGCCAACGCCGAAACGATCGGTAAACGTCAAAAACCAAACCTACAGACACTCCGGCCAGGACTATCCAGAAAAACGTCTCGAATTCTGAGATTGCTCTTCCTCCTCTCACGATTTTTAACGGAATACACGGTTTAAAAATCCTCTTCGTGAATTAGAGCTGGAATTTCGGTGATAAATTAGTGCATCAACAGACCCCTCAAGGTCTACCAAACCCTCTTCAAGGTTGAGTAACTTAATGCCTAACTGATTCCCTTTGACACTTAATATTCCCAGTTCTGTTTCGAGAACAATTTCCTTGGGGTCAAAGGACTGAACTTTTCGAACACCTGACAATTCAATGAGCTCTCGATTGACCATGACAAGGCGATGTCCTTTGGCAACTTTGTCGACCATGCCCCATCCCCCTAACTGTTTTTCTTCTTATAACCCTATTCAGCTTGCCCTTACTTTAGACATAGTTTTGGCTTAGTTTATTGCTTATTAATTAACTATTAAAAAACTTGGCTGGTTTCCGAAGACACTCTCAGGGCACGTGGTAACTTAGCGGAGAAGCCTTCAGGCAAAGGCAGCCGCCATAGTTGCACTTGAGCTTCAGAGAGTATATACCTTTAGGTTATACTTTCTGAGTAGTACAGAAAAAGACAGAGTCTTCTAAATCGACTCTGCCTTACGTTCATCTCTGATCAGTTCATAAAGTGTCTGGGCCTCATTAGCCTTTACACTATTAGGTGTCGCCAGCACCTTAACCTCAATCACACGATTCGCAAACTCAAGAATAATATGGTCTCCTATCTTGACTTCTGCTGAGGGTTTAACGACCTTGTTATTAATTGATATTTTTTCGCCAACACAAACATCCTTAGCAACGGTTCGCCGTTTGACAAGCCGAGAAACTTTTAAATATTTATCAATTCGCATACAACCCCACCTTTAATAAATATACAAAATCAGGTTCCAGAAAGGCCTGGAACCTGATCTTATAATCTAGTCCGAAGACTTATTTTTGTACCGCATCTTTTAGGGCTTTGCCTGCCTTAAAACCGGGCACCTTCGCTGCAGGAATTTGGATTTCTTCCTTCGTTTGTGGATTTCTTCCAGTACGTGCTGCACGTTCTTTAACTTCAAATGTTCCAAAACCTACTAATTGGACTTTTTCACTCTGTGCCAACGATTCCTCGATAACTTCAAAAACAGCTTTAACTGCTTTTTCCGCATCTTTCTTAGACATGTCAGCCTTCTCCGCAACTGCGCTAACTAATTCAGCCTTATTCAAAATGAGTCCCTCCTAAATAACTGTTCTACTACGTAAATTATATTTCGCGATAAAAAACCAATCTCCTGCTTAGTTTAGATTATATTACGCCTTATTGCCACTTTTTTCTTGGGATTTTGCTTTTTCCCAAAAAATATCCATTTCATTAAGGGAAAGCCGGTCGAATTTCAATTCGCTTTTTCCACTTAACTCAACCATTTTCAAAAACCGCCTCTGAAACTTATGTACTGTATCCCTCAGAACTTCTTCAGCATCCAACTTTAAAAAACGCGATAAGTTTACAACTGCAAATAACAAATCGCCTAACTCTTCACGGATTCCAATGCCATCCGCTATAGCACATTCTAACTCTTGCAACTCCTCTTGAACCTTATCCCAAGGCCCCTTATAATCCGACCAATCAAACCCTACTTTCGCCGCTTTACGTTGAGTTGAAGCTGCCCACATGAGAGCCGGCAGACCTTTTGGATCATTAAAGAAATCTGGTACCTTATCATTCTCCTTCTCTTGCAGCTTGATTCTATCCCAAGTGAGGATAACATCATCAGGTGTTTCAGCTTTCTCTTCACCAAAAACATGGGGGTGCCGCCGAATCATCTTCTGAATAACTCCACGAAGGACATCTTGAAGTTCAAATACCTTTTCCTCCGTGGCAATTTGAGTATGGAAAACCACTTGTAATAATAAGTCTCCCAACTCTTCACATAAATTATACATATCTTGTTTTTCAATTGCCTCAATTACTTCATAGCTTTCTTCAATCAAATACTGCTTGAGAGTTTCATGGGTTTGATCCCTATCCCATGCACAACCTCCTTCTGAACGCAAACTTTCCATCACTTTGGACAGCTTGTAAAACGAAATAACTTCCGAATTTGGCGGTAAGACAATAGTTGTCAAATGATCATAGTTTTCATGATCCATTTCGTAGAGGGGAAGCTTGTCCACATGTTCATGGTCTGTTCCCAAAGCTTGGACAACGTATACCCATGCATCATCCGGATATGCGTTCATCAAATCCAATTTGACCTCCGAGGCTATTAATTTATCATATATTTGAGGAATAATAAGCCATTCTTGACCCGTAAATGCAGCATTTTTAAGAGCATCATAATTTCGAATCACGACCCCATTGATTGGATCCAACTTTAAAACTCGAAAAATTTCGTCGACGAAGCTCATGGCAGAATGAACGACAATCTCATATTCCTGGGCAAGCTTTTCATCAATAAGTTGAAGAGTCTTTTCTGCTACCATAGGGTGACCTGGAACTGCATAGATCACTTCGGAATTTTTCTGCAATTCCTTCCGTAACTCTTGAGTAATCCCTTCATACACTTCTTCAAAAGATGCCCCTTCCGCATAGATTTTATCAAAACTTTCTACGCAAATACCTTCATCAATCAACTCCTGAACGCAAGGGTGATGTTTCGTACGCGCAAAAATCTTTTTGACAGCGGATATACGACGATAGTTTCCAAGTGTCAACTGGTCAAGTCCTCCAGGTCCTAAGCCAATGACATGAAGACACGAAGACATTTTCAAGTTTCACCTCCTAGGGTATTTTACCATAATTAATCGAAATGAGAATAGTAAAGTTTCTCCACACCCGACCGGGCTTGTCTCATAATCTTACGCGCGTTCGATTATGGGACAAGCCGAGAAGATGTTCTCACCCTTGTTCGGGATTGCCAAATTCTAAGAAGAAAAAAATAAAGCGGCTAAACCGCTTTATTTTTTATGTATGCTCAATGGTGTTATTGTTCCATCTGTTTAGCCAAGAAACCCGCGGCGGTTTCAATCAACTTAATTTCCAAGTCGCCCATCTTCATGTTGGTATCTTTGGATATTAGAATCACAGCACCTATCGGATCGCCTTGTGAAATAATCGGAGCGACAATTTCACTTGTGACTTTGCAATCTTCGTCTTCATTATCAGGACAGCTTTTACAAGAAGTATGTTCTCCTGCCGTACCAATTTGAATGGTTTTTCTTTCCTCCATCGCTTGCTCAACAGCCGGTCCTATGGATTTATTTAGATATTCTTTCTTTGACGCACCAGCCACCGCAATAATTGAGTCACGATCAGCTATACAGGTAATATGCCCCGTAGCCTCGAATAAAGAATCCGCATACTCTTTAGCAAATTCTCCCAACTCCCTGATAGGGGAATACTTCTTTAAGATCACTTCTCCTTCCCGATCTACAAAGATTTCTAACGGATCTCCCTCCCGAATACGTAGAGTCCGACGGATTTCTTTTGGTATAACGACACGACCGAGGTCATCGATTCTTCTTACTATACCTGTTGCTTTCATTGACGCATTCCTCCTTTTGTCGTTTCCGGTTAAATGGTTGACTTTGTTATTTTGCAGCTTAAATTCAATGATAGTATATATCTAGGGATTGCCAATTATTCATTATTTTCCAAGGAAAACATAAGAAGGCATTTTTTAAATGCCTTCTTATCCCTGAATTTATTAAGTTGCTGGCTTATATCCTTGTGAATACTCGATTTTTGCTTTTTTTCGTAGATCATCAAAATAGGTTTGAAATTTAGTATCTTTAGCTTGATTTAAGGCGTCCTGAGCCACTTGGTCCTTCACCTTATCATAGTCTGGAGTCGAAGCGGGAGTATGGGCTTCAACTTTTATAACATGATAACCAAATTCTGTTTTAACGGGTGTTTTAGAATAAGTCCCAACTGCTTGGGCAAAGGCAGCTTCTTCAAATTCAGGAACCATTTTCCCTCTTGTAAATGTTCCCAAATCACCACCGGTGTCCTTCGCCCCAGGCTCAATAGATTTTTCTTTAGCCAGCTGTTCAAAGTCCGCTCCTGCATCCAGCTGTGCTATAATCGCCTTGGCCTCATCTTCGGTTTTAACTAAAATATGTCGAGCTTTCACACTTTCAGGTTGACTGTAATAGGACACATTCTTATCATAAAATGATTTGATATCTGCATCGGAAACTTTTATGTCACCAGTAATTTTTTCATAGACTGCTAAAAAATTTCTCAATTCGGGCTCGGTCATTCCCTGCTGTTTCAGTGTGTCTTGAAAAGTTGCTTCATCACCCATATTTTTTTTGATCGTATCTTCTTGCTCTGTAACCTTTTTGTCCTTAGGATCAAGCCCTAAATTTTTCACTTCTTGGGCAATCAATTCCCCTTCAATCATCCGATCTAATAATTGGCTTTTGATCTGAGACAAAGCTTGTTTTCCTTGGTCAGTGTCAAATTTCATTCCCTGTTTTTCATATACCTTTTGAGCTTCAGCAACACGAGCATCATAATCTTTAACCAATATGGATTTATCGTTTACTTTTACTGCCCATTTACCGTCAACTAACGAAGAACATCCCGTGGTCACAAGCAACAACGCCAGGGCACCTACAATAAACCCCATGCGCGACTTTTTCATAAAGACACACCCTTTCAGTTTGACATGAGAATAGTATATCAAGGAGTTGTCGTCGAAGCAATGTCGTAAAATGTCGAAAGCACTCGGCGAACTGCCTCAATGACCGCCTCTTGATCAAGAGTCCGAATACGGATATTACATTCTAGATTACCATTTGGCATCGTCTTAAATGACAAGGGAAACGCGGATGCTGAGGCTACGGACATTAGCTTCTCTCCCGACAAGAAATCTATATCCGCCAAGAACCTGAGGCTCACATTTTGTTTTACTTGTTGAACTTGCTCTATTTTTAGAGCACTTGCCAATATCTTAAGTCGGATAATTTCAATGAGGTGTTCAACTTCGCGAGGGGGAGTCCCAAAACGGTCTACTAATTCATCGACCATCTCACTGAGCTGATTCTCATTTTTCACATTACCCAGCCTTTGATAAAGGGAAGCCTTCGTTTGACTGTCTGTAACATAAGTGTCGGGCAAAAACGCATCAATTTGGAGTTCTATACTTGGTTCAGTGACCTCTTCTACCTTTTCTCCCCGAATCTCCTGAACG
This sequence comes from Desulfosporosinus orientis DSM 765, assembly GCF_000235605.1. Classification (GTDB taxonomy): domain Bacteria; phylum Bacillota; class Desulfitobacteriia; order Desulfitobacteriales; family Desulfitobacteriaceae; genus Desulfosporosinus; species Desulfosporosinus orientis. Next base: position 62,626 of record NC_016584.1, on the reverse strand, counting down.
GCTTCCTTAAGCATTTGGCTGTACATTTCAAAGCCCACAGCTGCTAAATGCCCATGTTGCTGAGCTCCTATAAGATTGCCGGCGCCTCGAATTTCCAAGTCTCTCATAGCAATTTTAAACCCTGCTCCAAATTCCGTGAATTCACGAATAGCAGCCAGTCGTTTCTCTGCGATCTCAGTGAGAACTTTTTGAGGCTTATATAAAAGATAGGTATAGGCTTTACGATTGGATCGTCCAACCCGACCACGTAATTGATAGAGCTGTGACAATCCATAGCGGTCAGCTTCGTCAATAATTAAGGTATTGGCGTTGGGCATATCGAGTCCCGTTTCAATAATTGTCGTAGAAACTAAAACATCCATTTCGTGTTCCAAAAAGTCCAGCATGACTTGTTCCAATTCTCTTTCGCGCATTTGACCATGAGCAACCCCAAATTTAGCTTCTGGTACCAATTCACTCAGAAAACGAGTCACCTGATCCATATCCTCAACTCGATTGTGAACATAGAACACCTGACCTCCGCGTTGAATTTCACGACGTATTGCTTCTCTAACCACATCAGGCCTAAATTCTGTGACATAGGTTTGTACTGGATAGCGCCCCTCAGGTGGTGTCTCAATGACACTCATATCCCTAACCCCGACAAGGGACATGTGCAGAGTTCTTGGGATTGGAGTGGCAGACAACGTTAAAACATCCACATTACCTTTCAAGGTTTTAAGCTTTTCTTTATGAGCGACTCCAAAACGCTGCTCCTCATCAATCACTAATAAGCCCAGATCATAAAATTTTACCGCTTCAGACAGAATTCGATGGGTGCCTACAATTACATCAATTTTCCCTTCTTTAAGCCTTTGAATTATTTCCTTTTGCTCCTTTAGGGACCGAAAACGGCTCAACATTTCAATGGTAATAGGGTAACCTGTGAACCGTTCCTTGAAGGTATTAAAATGCTGCTGAGCTAAAATCGTAGTTGGTACAAGAACCGCTACTTGCTTGCTATCCATTACCGCTTTGAAAGCAGCCCGAAGGACAACTTCCGTTTTCCCGTACCCAACATCTCCGCAAAGCAAGCGATCCATGGGTCGAGCCCGCATCATATCCGCTTTTACATCTTGAATACTTTGAAGCTGGTCCGGAGTTTCTACATAAGGAAATTTATCCTCAAATTCATTTTGCCATACATTGTCAGGAGAAAAGGCATATCCCTGAATTGTCTCCCGCTTAGCATACAGTTTGACTAGATCGATGGCCATTTCCTTAACAGCACTGCGAGTTTTCTTTTTTACCTTATGCCACTCAGATCCTCCAAGTTTGTAAAGCTTGGGGAGGGTTTCTCCTGCACTACCTAGATATTTCTGTAAGAGATGCAGTTGATCCAAAGGAACATACAGCCGATCTTCACCTGCATATCGTATCCCAAAATAGTCCTTGGCAATACCCCCTACTTCCAGCCGTTCTATACCCGTAAATTGACCTATGCCATGATGGACGTGAACAACAAAATCTCCTTGTTTAAGATCGGAAATAAATACTTTCTTTTGAGAAGGTACACTGGGTTTTTTCCCGATGGCCTTGCTCTCTCGTTTATAGATCTCTGTTTCTGTAAGTACGACCACTTTTCCAAGGGGCAGCTCAAATCCTTGATCAAGGGAAAAAGGATAGATATAAACCTGACCTTCTTCAACAGGCTCATCAAGTTCCTTTCGAGATGCTGTTACTCCCCGATCCTTTAAGCCTTGAATCAACCGATCAACATGCTCATCATCTCCAACAAACAAAGCTACAACATGCCCGGTATTCTTACGATGAATGATTTCATCCACTAATTTACTGGTTTTTCCCATGAACCCTGTTAGGGGACGTGCATTTAAATTAAAAATTCTCTTCGGAGAGAGCCCTGGCGCCTGCTTTAAAAGAGAAGAAAGCCCAATTAAGGGATGACACTCTCCATGCTTTATTATCTCGTCATAGGTGATAAATTGTGACTCTGGATGAATAATCCCTTCACCATGTTCCAACTGTTGAGTAAAGTCTAATAGTCTTTCGTTAGCTTGAAATTCTAACTGCTCTTTTAAGCGCATAGGTTCATCTAAAACAACAAAATGATCTTCAGCTAAGTAAGTGAAAAAGGGAACGAGAGGGGTATTTAGTAAGCTTAAGAACGGATAGATATTTTCATCTAAAATTCCTTGTGCCAATCGTTCTACAACAAACGTTACCTTTTTTTCCAAACGATCGGCAGCGTCATTTTTCCCGGCACGCTGGAGACGCCCTATGGTTTTTCTAGCCTCCGCCCTGATGGCAAAACGAAGCTCTTCCATTTCCCCTTTGGTCACAATATACTCCATAGCAGGAGAAACTAAGACCTTATTCTGTGAACGGATGGATTTCTGTGTTTCTAGGTCAAAGGTACGGATTGAATCTACTTCATCATCAAAGAATTCAATACGTACTGCCTCCCCATCAAAAGAGGCGATATCCAAAATTCCTCCTCTTAACGCAAATTGACCTCGACCCTCAACCGTTTCAATCCTTTCATATCCTCCCGTAACTAGCAGAGAAAGGACATCCAGTAAATTATACTTTTGCCCTACTTCAATGGTCAGTGAAAAATCCTTCCAGCGTTGTGGAGAAAATAATCGTCGTTCTACAGCAAGAATGGATGCGACTACAATACAATTCTGGCCAAGGGCCAGCCTATTCAATACCCTAATTCTCTCTGCCGTAGTTTCCCTGCTCCTGCCCAATATTTCAAAAGGAAGCCATTCCGTTGCCGGAAGATGTAGGATGGTTTGATGTGAGCACCAAGTTCTCAAATCATTGGCCCACTTCTGAGCCTGCTCCTCAGAATAGGTTAAAATAAGTCCAGGTTTAGACTTGCGGAAAAGCTGAGCTACAAAAGCCGCTTTTTGGCTTCCTGTTAAATCATAAATCATCTGGGGCCATTCTTTACGGCGTAAGGATTGATTAATCTCCGGGATGTCGAGCCCCCTTTGAATATAACTATAAATGGTTTTCAAAATGTTCATCCTTTCGGGTATATAGAAAACTAGGCTGGGTGCCAAGCCATCTGGCGCAGGCAACTGCCTTAGTTGCACTTATGCTTCAGAAAGTATGTACTGCAAAGTCATACTTTCTGAGTAGTATTTAGAAAACTTAGCTGGCGCCCAAGACACTGCCCTAGCACAACCCACACTTCAGGTCAAGCGACCATGCAAAAAAGATGAACGCCCAATTACGGACCCCCATTTGCCTCCCCCTAAAGACTTCTAATAAGGGTTATAAAGGCGTTCATCAATCTGATTTTCTTATTAATGATATGTATTATTAGGTTCTGTTTCCATGTCTCGTAAACAATCGGTGCAAAGTGCATAGGCTACATTTCCAACGATATCCATTATAGGGTCCGAATTCTGACTGGTCAAGTCATCTAATTCAATCTCTCCAATAATTCGATCACACGTATGACATACTTTAAGTATTTTCAACCCAATCAACCTCCCTGCTAGTAGAATTGCCCCTAGCCAGGAAGGTTATACTCTTTTTAACGATGGTATAAATTCATAGCTCGTTCATATTCCCCTTTGATCCATAGATAGACTGCCTTTTCAGCCCGGCCTAATACATCATCCAATAATTTTGTTTCATCTTCTGCAAAGGGCGAGAGCACATAACGTGCAGGATCCCACTCTTTAGGCGGACGACCTACTCCAAGCTTCAACCGCCATAACCTTTCTGAGCCTAATTCAAACTGAATGGATTTAATACCATTATGCCCTCCTGAACTTCCGTGATCCCGCAGACGGATTTTGCCCAGGGGCAAATCCATATCATCTTGAACTACCAACAAGTCCTCTTGAGAGAGTTTATAAAAACGGCTAAGTTCACTAACTGAACGTCCGCTTAAATTCATAAATGTTTGTGGCTTTAAGAGAAACAATCGCTCTCCTTCTATATTCCCTTCTGCTAATAACCCTTGAAACTTAGAACGAAATTGCAGCTTGTGAACCTCTGCCAATAGATCCACAAGTAAAAAACCGATATTGTGGCGTGTCTCCGCATATTGAGCGCCAGGATTTCCAAGACCTATAATAACCTTCATGACTAGTCACCTCCAAAGCATAATCATCGGATATCATGAATACATTCTTTAAGAATAGGGAAACGAATCATCACCAGCAAAGGGGGTGAACTATGAAACCCAGCCGAAAATTCTTATCCTTACCTATTATTTCACTCCAAGAAGGTCAACAACTCGGTTATGTCAAAAGTTTAATATTAGACGCCGGCAAAAAATCCCTTGCAGCCATCGTAGTGGACCCTAAGGGCTTTTTTAAAGACCAGCGCATTATCCCCTATTCAAAGGTTGTGAGTGTTGGTGATGACGCAATCACCATAGACAAAGAATCTCATGTCGAAAAAAGTTCAAGCATACCTGAGCTATTAGATTTAGTCAAAGAAAAGCTGACCATTATTGGCACAAAAATGGTCACAGAATCAGGCAAGACCCTTGGGACAGCCGAAGAATATTACGTAGATCCAAGTACCGGCAAAATAACACAAATCGAAATTTCGGGAGGTCGATTTGAAGGAATTTTTAACGGTAAAGCTTGTATTTCTGCAGATTACATTACTACGATAGGACATGATGTTATTGTTATCCAAAAAGGCAGCGAAAATGCTTTAACTGTTTCTGACAAAGGACTTAGCGATACACTAAAAAATTTCCTTCACTCAACTTCGAATCTAGCTTCTGAAACTACTCATACTCTAAGCAGCTATTTTAAAAAGGATCGAGGTAAACCCGTCTCCCACGCAGCTGCGGATAAAGAGCCCATCATCATTCCGGAAAGCGAAACTATCCCAACTGAAGAAGAAGTCATCTCAGAAATACCTACAACCAAAGACCCCCAGGGGTAATACCCCGGGGGCCTTTCTTAACTAAACAGCTTGCTGACCGAAAGATCCTCATGAATACGGACAATAGCCTCCCCTAAGAGCGGTGCAACAGACAATACTTTAATTTGAGGAATTACTTTCTCACGAGTTAAGGGAATGGTATTCGTGACAACAACCTCCCGAATCACAGAATTGGCTAAGCGATCAATTGCCGGGCCGGACAATACCGGATGGGTACAGCATGCATAGACTTCTTTAGCTCCTCTGTCAATAAGGGCCTGAGCCCCTTGAGTAATCGTCCCGGCAGTATCAATAATGTCATCAATCATAATGACGGTCTTTCCTTTGAGTTCGCCGATGACATGCATAATTTCTGAAACATTGGCTTCCGGCCGGCGTTTGTCGATAATGGCCAGAGTAGCTCCAATCCGTTCGGCTAGGTCTCTGGCACGTGTTACTCCACCTAAATCCGGAGAAACAACACAAATGTTTTCTAATCCCTTCTCCCTGAAATACTCTGCCAGGATAGGCACCCCAGGCAAATGATCCAGCGGGATATCAAAAAATCCTTGTATTGCCGGAGCGTGTAAATCCATAGTAACCACACGGTCTGCTCCTGCGGTCGTTATGAGATTTGCCATTAACTTTGCCGTAATGGGATCCCGCGCCCTGGTCTTTCTCTCTTGACGAGCATAGCCATAATAGGGCATTACGGCCGTAATCCGCCGTGCAGAGGCCCTGCGAATAGCATCAATCATAATCAGCAATTCCATAATGTTATCGTTAGTAGGATAACAGGTAGGCTGAACAACATAGATATCCGCCCCCCGAACACTTTCATCGATGGCCAGACAGGTCTCTCCATCTTGGAAACGCTTGATTTTGGCTTCACCTAACGGTACTCCTAAATAGTCCACAATTTCTTGTGCTAATGGACGATTCGCATTCCCACAAAAAATTTTAAATTCTTTTGCTGCCATGCCTATTATTGCCCCCTATTTAATCTTTTCTCGATACCAATGTTCCTTAATGACCTGTTGGCTCCGTTCAACTGCCAAGGCTTTGGCAGGAACATTTTTAGTAATAGTAGACCCCGCACCCGTCACTGCGTACTCCCCAATTTCCAGTGGAGCAACTAAATTTGTATTACTGCCAATAAAGGCATGATCGCCGATTTTCGTGGGATGCTTGTTAATCCCATCATAGTTACAGGTAATTGTACCTGCTCCGATATTTGCCGACTTTCCAACATGTGTATCTCCAATATAGCTCAAATGGGGCACTTTTGCACCTGTTTCAATCCAACTATTCTTGATTTCTACAAAATCCCCTACTTTTACTCCTGCTTCAAGTTTAGTGCCTGGCCGCAAATAGCAAAAAGGTCCAATCATACACGCTTCTCCGATCTGGGCATCTCGGGCAACCGTGTTAATCACCTCTGAACTGCGTCCAACACTGCAATTCTCCAGACTAGTCTGAGGGCCTATAACAGCATCTTCTTCTATTACTGTGTTTCCTAATAATCTTGTAAAGGGAAGAATCGTCACGTCCTGTCCCAATTTTACCTCTGCATCAATAAATGTTGACCCCGGATCTACAATAGTAACACCTTCAGACATCCAATACTCTAAAATATTCCTCCGAACAATTCCCTCAGCTTCTGCTAACTGACCACGACTATTGATTCCTAAAGCTTCCAAAGAGTTAGACGTACAATAAGTCAATATTTTTTGTCCTTGTCTAAGTAAAACATCAAACACTTCCGTCAGATAGTATTCCCCTTGGGCATTTTTAGTCGTAATCATGCTTAAAGATTCTTTCAGGGCAGAACCTTTAAAGCAATAAGTCCCTGTATTGATTTCCTTAATTTTCCGCTCCTCATTCGAGGCATCCTTTTCCTCAACAATCTTAACAAGATTCTCGCCATTTTTGAGAACTCGGCCATAACCAAAAGGTTCCTCCATATAAGCCGTCAATACAGTTGCGCTGGCCTCCTGAGCTTGGTGCAGTTGGACAAGAGTGTTTAATGTCTTTGCTTTAAGCAGCGGTTGATCCCCGCTTAAAACAAGTATAGTTTGGTCATCATCTATATACGGCAATGCTTGCATAACCGCATGCCCTGTACCCAGCTGTTCTTTCTGAATGATAATCTCTGCCCGATTACGGATACGGGCTTCTATACTCTCCCGTCCATGTCCAACAATAACAAGAGGACGCGAAACTCCAACTTGACCTACCATATCTAAGACATGTTCTATGAGAGTTTTTCCAGATAACGTATGCATGACTTTTGGCAGCTTGGATTTCATTCTTGTTCCTTTTCCTGCTGCCATGATCACTGCTACCAAATTAGACATAATCTAATTCGCCTCCAGCTCTAGTTTAACCTCTACTTATTTTATATACCCGTAAAAGTATAACTTTCGGAAGGCATTAGTGCAACCAAGAGTTTTTTACCATATTTTCACCTCAAAAGTTGTTTATTCGCCAAAATATGCAAGAATCCTTTTTTCCTTTTGCTAAAAACCATCCAATTTTTTCTAATCTCCTTAAGTTTTTTAGACATGTTGAAGGAGACCTAACTGCCAGGTCCCCTTCAACATGTCTAAAATATCTAAAATAAGCGTTTCAAATGGCTTCTTGGTAAGCTTTTAGTACTGCAGTTTGAATGACTTCTCGTGCATCTGCCGAAATAGGATGAGCTATATCCCGGAATTCCCCTTCAGGAGTTTTACGGCTGGGCATAGCAACAAAAATTCCATTCATTCCTTCAACAACTTTGACATCGTGAACGACAAAAGCATTATCAAATGTGACAGAGACCACCGCTTTCATCTTTCCTTCAGTATTAATCTTCCGAACCCGCACATCGGTAATATTCATTATGAATCACCACCCTTCCACTTTCCGGGCCTGTTCATAATAATATTCTCTGTATGGTAAAAAAATCCTGCCTTTATTCCATGAAATTTTTATTAAATTTTATAAAATCAAAATTTCTAGAAGAAGCAAGCTATTGGAACGACCGAGGCCTTACCGGAATAAGGATCAAGTTCCTTCAGCTGTAAAAGGGACAAATATCCTTCGACAAGTTTAGGCTCATTGTTTAATTGAGCTTCAACTAAAATCCCAATTCCAACAACATCTGCTTCAAATTCTTTCATCAGATTTTTGATTCCTAAGGCGGTGCCACCCGCTTTCATGAAATCATCAATGATCAGAACTCTCTTTTGGGGCTCTAAAGCCCTACGGGAGAGTGACATTGTTTGAATACGCCGGGATGATCCGGAAACATAATTGATGCTTACAGAGGAACCTTCCGTGACTTTATTACCGCTTCGTATAACCACCATAGGCAGCCCTAAAGCCTCTGCCGTAACAAGGGCTAAAGGAATTCCTTTAGTTTCAATGGTAACGACAACATCCGGTTTCTTGTCTCGAAATGCTCCCGCAAAAATTAGGCCAAGAGGACGCAGGACTGAGGGATCAAATAATAAATCGGTCATATAGAGAAAACCCCCGGCAAGGATCCGCTCTTTTTCGTTCAGACGTTCAGCAAGCCTATCTAGAACTTGGGTTGCCTCTTGATTTGAAATTTCCGGAATATAGCGCACTCCCCCCGCCGCTCCGGAAATTGTCTCCAAATGACCGTGCCCGGATAACAAAAGACTCCCTTTCACGGCCATCAAGTCTTCACTAATGGTAGACTTAGCTGTTTGAAATTGTTCTGCAAAAAATGTCAAAGGTGTAAGGACATTCGGTTTTTGCATCAACAGTTGAGTGATCGCGACCATCCGCTCCGCTCTCTTCATCTTCTCCACAATTGTTAATCCACCTTGTCTGGCTCATTCTTAATACTAAGAGCATCGAACATAACATTCTCAGCTGTGACGATATGTGCCATAGCTAAAGCTTGCGCTTCCTCACTATTATGATTTCTTAATGCTTCAACAATGGCTCTGTGTTCCTCAAGCGCAAGTTTGTTCCGACCTGGAACAGCAAGTGATGTGGCCCTAAAACGCTGGATTTGTTCTCGTAAATTGGCCAGAATTTGAATTAACCGTTCATTGCGGCTGGCACTATAAACTAAGGCATGAAAATCCGTATCAGACTTTACAACTTCTTCCAGATCCATATCTCCCTCGTTCGACCGGCAGAACAACACCCGTTCCATTTGTTCCAATTCATCTTCAGTAATACGTTCAGCTGCCAGTCCTGCTGCTAATCCTTCAAGTGCGGATCGAATCTCAAAAACATCAGCAACATCTTTGGATGAAACACCAGCGACGTAAGCTCCTTTTCGAGGAATCATAACTACGAAATTTTCCAGTTCCAGTTTTCGAATGGCTTCACGTACAGGGGTTCTGCTAACTCCCATTTCTTCTGCCAGCTGAATCTCCATTAAACGCTCACCAGGTTGAAGAACACCACTCAAAATAGCATCTCTCATAGATTCAAAAACAATCTCCCTCAACGGTTTATAACCGTCAAGAATTACCGGTAATAATCGTTTGCCCATCTAACTATCCCCTTTCATACAATTAGTTACTGCACCTATCGTTTTTGTTACCCAAACATTTCTAAAGCCTTTTTTTCTCAACTGTTCAGCAACCTGCCTTGCATGTTGCTCTCCTTGGGCAATTCCAAAGACACTTGAACCACTGCCGGACATTAAGGATCCATAACATCCTGACTCTAGCAGGCTTTGCTTGAATTTATCAATTTGCGGCACCAACGGGATTGAAGCTGCCTCAAGATCGTTATAGAGCAGGCCAGCAATCTGTTTAATTGACCCTCCCGCTAAAGCCTCTTCCCAATCCTTTCTTGTTAGCTGCCCTGAATGTCCAACTAAATCAAACCGCCGATACGCTTCCCTTGTGTTTACGCCAGCATAAGGTTTCATTATAACAAGATCTACCCTAGGCGCCGCCGGTAATAATTCAAGCTGCTCACCTCTTCCTGTAGCCCACATTGTCCCGCCTTGAAGACAAAAAGCTACATCTGCGCCACATTGAGCTGCCAGTTTAAGCAACTCCTCATTATTGAAAGGATTTCCATAGAGTTGATTTAATAACCGCAGGGTTGCAGCTGCATCAGTACTTCCTCCAGCTAGTCCTGCTTGAATGGGAATCTGCTTTTTAATTTCAATTTCAAGTCCTCCAGATTTTCCACTTTGGCTCAAAAATTCTATAGCTGCTTTATAAGCTAGGTTTCCAGGTCCGCTTAATGCTCCACAGCGACACACTACTTTTTCCCCATGACGTCGAACTCGAACAATGTCATGCAACTCAATAGATTGCATAACACTTTGAAGTTCATGATAACCATCTTCTTGAATTCCTTGAATGGCTAAAGCCAAATTTATCTTAGCGTTTGCGAACGTTGTAAGGAAAGACTGTTCCATTTGCATTACCTCTTCCGAACATTGAGAGAACATTTCCTTTTATTATACATATTTTCAAGGTGGAGTTCCAGCTTTCCAAATGGAAAAATTCCTGTGAGTCCTGGGAGTAAAAAGAATTTTTCGGGGTATTTTTCGGACTAAAGTTAAGAGGCGAAGAATTTTCTTCGCCTCTCCTAACATAAAGCATCATAAAAATGTTAATATTCTCCGCCAACAACCCATTCATTCTTTGCTGGTATATAGGACAAGGCTTTTTGTAATTCCATTCTCCTGCGAATTTCCTCTTCGATAGGTTCCAGATGCTCATAGAACATGACAAATGTATCACCGGGAACACAGCTGTCCAGCCCCTTAGAAAAGGCTTCTGTTTCAGGTAATATAATCTTAATTTTTTGCGCATCCATACCAGATAGAATAGCCTCGTCATAGATCATTTGGGCTATTTCTCCCGGTTTTCGCCCGCGTAAGTCACGGTCCTCTCGAATCACCAAACGCTGAAAGCCCTTGGCAGCTATTCGGCCAACCTCCCGCACTGTCTCGTCTGATCGATCACCGGGAACCGTTACACAACCAACTAAATTCTTCTTTTTAAAGTACTTCAAGGTGTTAACAATCTCTTGAATCCCGGCAGAGTTGTGTCCATAATCAATAAACACATCAACTCCGTTAATTTTATACAAATTAAGCCTACCGCGATTATGCTCCACATCCGAAGAAAACTCCTGAAGTGAATCCCGAATCGCTGTCGTACTCATCCCCAATGCCCATCCTGATGCTATTGCTGCCAAAGCATTTTGGATATTGTGTTTAGCTTTGCCCTCCCAAGTAACCGGAATCTGTTTTACGGAACAAATTTTGAAGACTTGGGATCCTTGACAAAGTAAGATCATCCCTCTGCGTACGAAAACAGCTATTCCGCCTTTGCCCAGATGTTTGCGAATATAGATATTGTCTTTTTCAGTACTAAAAAAGATAACTCTCCCTTGGGTGCGTTTAGCCATTTGAACAACATAGGGATCATCAGCATTTAGGACGACATAACTATGGGGCTTGATAACCTCTGCCACCAGACTTTTAACGTGAGCAATGTCTTCAAGACTCTCTATTCCATACTGCCCAAGATGATCATTGGAAACATTGGTGACTACTGCTACATCCGCATAATCATAACCCAAACCTGAGCGAAGAATTCCCCCTCTTGCAGTTTCTAAAACAGCAACTTGAACTTGAGGGTGCCTTAAGACAGTCTTGGCGCTCTCCGGCCCTGTCATATCCCCTTTAACCAATAACTTTTTATTGATGTATATTCCATCCGTTGACGTCATTCCAACAATGAGTTTCTGATCCGAAAGTATTTTGCTGATCATACGGGTAGTAGTGGTTTTTCCATTAGTGCCGCTTATGGCAACGATAGGTATTCGCCCATTTCCTGCAGGAATTATTTCCTCGACAATAGCCTTGCCTACATCCCTGGCAGCTCCTTTGCTGGGAAAATGATGCATGCGAATTCCTGGTGCAGCATTAACTTCAATAACGTGCCCGCTTCCCTCTCGATATGAGGCCTCTATATTCTTAATCACTAAATCGATCCCTGCAACATCCAGTCCTATTAACTTCGCTGCATAAACAGCTAAATCAGCATTATCTGGATGAACAAGATCCGTCACATCTTCAGCAATTCCCCCAGTGCTTAGATTAGCACTGTCTCTCAAATAAACTATTTCTCCTTGTTTAGGAACAGAGGATAAGGTTAGGTTTTTAAGTCTCAAGTTTAGTAGAACAACAGAATCAATTGTAATTTTTGTTAAGACGTTTTCATGGTCTTCCCCACGTAATGGATCCTTATTGGTTTGAGCGACCAGTTCCTCAATGGTGGAAATACCATCTCCAACAACATGAGCCGGCACCCTCTTGGCGGCAGCAATCAGACGATCTCCGACAACAACCAAACGATAGTGCTGTCCCTCAATATATTCTTCAATGATGACCCAATGTCCATAGTTTTGAGCTACCTTAAACGCCGCTCTAACTTCTGCTTCATTTGTAAGCTGAAGTGTTACCCCTTTTCCCTGGTTACCATGTAAAGGCTTGATCACTGCAGTGGCGTTCATATCCAAAAAGGCCTCAACAGCCTCTTCTTCCGTTCCGACGATATATCCATAAGGAACCGGAACCCCTCCTTCGCTTAAGATCTTTTTAGTGATCTCTTTATCACAAGCAATATCAACCCCTATACTAGATGTTGAATCTGTAATGGTTGCTTGGATGCGTCGTTGGTTCCGGCCATACCCCAATTGCAACAGGCTCCCCTCATTCATTCGACAAACTGGGATTCCCCGAGCTTGACAGGCATCCACAATCGCTTGAGTGGATACCCCTAATTTGCAGCGTTCCATGATGGTCTTGATCCTATCAACTGCTAGGGATACATCAAAGCTTTGATCTTTAAGAAGAGTACTTACAAGTAAAAACCCTTGTTTAAAGCCCTCAATAGCCCCTTCTTTAACTTCGTAATTGAAAATAATTTCATAACGCCCAGGCTGGTCCAAAATGGACATCGTTTTTCCGTATTTTATTGTCTGACCTGCTTGGGTTAAAAGCTCTATAGTTACATGTTCAATGACATGCCCTATAAGGGTTCCTTCTTGTAACCGTTCCAGAAATCCGCCTCTTTTGCCCCGTGAGCAATAGTGCTCTACTAACGAGGGTAATTGCTCTACAAGTTGAAGACGAAAATCTTCCAGTTCATTCGTAAATCGGTCATTCCATTCTTGGAGATCCACAATCGCTCGAATAATTGGGCGATGGCTATAAACATTAGCCCCTTCGATTGCTTGGATATCTATAATCTCCATTTTATATTTGTTCCTCCTTAAGCAGCACTGGTTCAAATATCCTCCACTAGTTTAAACCTTTTTTCCTTTTGGTATTCCTTGTTCAGAGTATTACTTCTGTTTAGAGCAAAGAAACTCGCTGCTTAAGATCAAAACCATACCCTTCAGATAGAACATGCATTAAAATTGGGCTTAAGACAAGGGATTGCCCTGGAGTAGTTTCCGAAACATTCGTCGTTGTAGAAGCAGATGCATCAATAACTGTTACTGTATTGCTGCCAATAACCGAAAACTTTCCATCGGACTGTACTAAAATAGCCGTATCCTCATCGATTCCCACCCCAAGAACATAGGGATTTTGAGAAACAGCCGATAATAGTCTGCCAATTCTTCCGCGCTGTGCAAAATGCTGATCAACCACCACAGAACGAAGCAAGCCCAAACCGGGTGCCATAGTTAAGGTGTTCTTTTTGGCCGTTCCTGCTTCTCCTCCCACAATCATTGTGTCCGACATTACAGAAGCTCCAGCACTTGTCCCCGCAATAATAATCCCCCGTTCATATAAGGTTTGCAGCGTTCTCCCTAATATGGTACCCCCTAATAAACCGGTAATGCGAAGTTGATCGCCCCCTGTAAAAAAAAGTCCCGTTGCTTTGTCCAACTCCTTTTCAATACCTTTCCGATTGGCCTGAGTACGGTCTGAAACATCAAGAACTTGAACTTCTTTTGCTCCTAGTTCAAGAAACAAAGCATGATACTCAGTGCCTACCTGAAGGGGATATTCGGTGGCAGCGGTTAGTACTGTTATACAACTTTCTCTGCCCCCAGATTCATCAACGAATCGCTTGAGAATTTTGCATTCATTTTTCTTATCCTCTGCGCCTCCAATAATAAGCAGTTTCCCTTCTACATGATCTGCCAAACTGATCCCTCCAATCTAAGTTATTTTCCGCCTAATCAAGGCCGAATTATGCAACGAACATTCAGAAATAATGAACATAGCATGAGATAGAACTAAATTCGTTATGAAAGGAGTTCTGATCTATGCCCCAGCGCAGAATTGTCATTCATCCCTCTCGCAGATTGCTTGAGCTTTACGAAGGGAACCAGCGAATTCGTCATTATCCTATAGCCGTTGGTAAAAGCTTAACCCCCACTCCCCCAGGCAGCTACAGCATCGCCACGAAAACAATGTATCCGGGCGGAGTCTTTGGCAGTCGCTGGATGGGGCTCTCTATCCCTCATTATGGAATTCATGGTACTAACAACCCCTCAAGCATTGGGCAAGCAGTATCCAAAGGCTGTATCCGTATGCACAATCACCACGTCGAAGAGTTATTCCTTCTTGTCGAAATAGGTATATCCGTAACCATCTTATAATCTTTAGAGATGCATCCCCTTCCAACATCAATAGGACACATACGACACAGGGACGGTTTCTTGTCTTAAGACAAGAGAACCGTCCCTGTGTCATATTTTATTATTAATAAGGACTCCTGGGATAACCTCGCCGCATCTGCCCCCTTGTTTCAATTCCCCCAACTCCATCTGTTCCCGTGATTGTATGGGTCAAGATATCCTTCACGGAAACAATTTGGTCCGTTGGCGTAAAAGCAATCCTTTCAACAATAAAAACGGGATCAAATGCGTGAATAAGCATACGTTTCGGTGAGGAAGCAAAATTAGCTCCTGCAGCTAGAATGGCTTCATAATTGGATTGACATGCTCCGGCAAAAATCACCAAAGCATCCCGATTATGCTGAAAACGTCTGGCTTCCATAACAGATTCTACAAAGTATCGGGAACTCCGATAACTGTCCATATCATGAAAATCCTTTTTTCCGGAGATGAGGCCGTCATGACCTGTCAGAACAAGAATATCCGTTGGATTCTCTTGTAAGATTTTCCTTATGACTCTGGGCTGTTCAACCTCAGATTTACAAATACCCTTAGCATCAATACCCATTTGGCTATAAGTCTTAATGCATTGATGTAAATAGTCTTGGTCCCCATCAAGCTGCAGCACTCGACCGGGTATTTCAAAAAATTCTTTTTTATCGTCTTGATCAATCTTTCGCTGACTTGTAACTTTGTGTAGTTTCTGATAAATCATCTTCTGATCTTCACGCTCATAATTAGCTACTTCTGAAGGACTCTTTAAGACTAGGTCGGAGATAGGTGCATCTGCTAACAGCCTTAAATTAATACCTTTGAGTATCACCGAATTTGACCTTTTGCCTCTTGAACTGCCTACTATCCGATCAATATGAAAGTAGATATCCTGTTGATGGGATATCCGTGCAACAATATCCCCAACCTGAAACATAGGCTGACCTCCTTCTCCTTTTTATTGCTATATACTATGTCGAAGAAAAATAAACGGCATATAGTATAACAAGTTAAGTTAAAGGGGGTCCCCAACGATGTTCGCAGCCATTGTTCCCGCTATGAATGAAGAAAAGAGCATCTTGGCAGCTTTGACCACCATTCTGCGCCTTCCAATCAGCCATATTATCCTTGTTCTAAACGGATGTACAGATCAAACCTTTGAACTGGCCCGCTCAATTCCAGATAATCGAATTCATATTCTCTTTTTTTCAGAACCACTGGGAATTGACATACCCAGAGCAATTGGAGCACTCTATGCTCGTCAGTTAGGCGTACGAGGAGCACTCTTTGTGGATGGGGATATGTCTGGAGATATTTACGACAATCTGGTTGAGCTCCTTGCTTCCATAGAATCAGGGATTGATGTCGCTCTTACGAATTGTTATCCTTACATTTCACATCGTCAAAAGCTTGCTAAACTTGTTCTTAAATTTAGAGCTAAACTCAACCGTGAACTAGATCTCTTTAAAAGTCTAGGCCTGGCAACGCCTACCCATGGACCTCATGCGCTTTCTGAACAAGCCCTGAAAATTCTTCCCGTTGAAGCTATTGCCGTTCCACCGCTGACTTTATATTGGGCCCAAAAAAATAATCTGATAATTAAAGTAGCTACATCCATCCCCCACGAAGCTCTTCACTCTCCCAGAAAACATAGGCAACACGCTCGTCTTATTGCCGAAACTATTATAGGCGATTGCTTGATGGGGCTATCTCTCATTCATGATCAACCTCCTTCCCGCATACTGGGCAAACACAATTTATTAGGCTATCACCCAGGACGCCGTTTCGATCTCCTTGAATACTGGGAGCAATCCCTCAAATCACAAGGGACCTTCTATGAGCAGCATATCATCATTCCATTTTCTTCGTTTTCCTAACTCTAAACTTTTGATAAGCTACAGCTAGTGACTTCTGACTTTTGGATCAATTCCATAGTTATTAAAATACTTGATAATATTATCTTTTTCTTCTACTTGAACATGCACAATTGGCTGCATTTTCCCATCTCGTTCTCCTCTCCATTTCATATAAATGGTTTGATTATAAAATTTTTTTAAAATCGGATCACGATATTGGAGATCCACAACAACGTATTGAGGATCAATGTTATCTTGTTTGGGATAAATCTCCTCACTAGGTATAGTGACAATCAAACTTGAGGCACCGTCTTTAGGAATTTCATTGACAATTGATGATTCATCATAATAAATTGGCTTTGCCGATAATTGTTC
Source organism: Desulfosporosinus orientis DSM 765 (assembly GCF_000235605.1). GTDB lineage: Bacteria > Bacillota > Desulfitobacteriia > Desulfitobacteriales > Desulfitobacteriaceae > Desulfosporosinus > Desulfosporosinus orientis. The sequence goes on along the minus strand of NC_016584.1, from coordinate 45,866 downwards.
ATTGAAAACAACGGTTTCACTTGAAAGATCAACGGCCGGATGTACCCCCACATTGTTAAACCTTAATTCTAAGCTCAGTTCATCACTAATTTCAACCTTAGGCGATTCTTTCAACACAAAGTAGGGACGAGTTGTTTCTTGTTGAACCTTCCATGCTGTAATGGTTAAATAGACTGTAATTAATGCTGTGACTGCAAGTACTGACGTTGCTCCCGTTGCTATAATATTTGACCACTTTATTAAACGGGGTTTGATTCTAAATCCCAACCTAAGCTCACCTTCCACTAGTTATAAATACGTTCAGGTTCCCTTATGGTTTGGAAATTTAGACTCTTTTATGCTCACTTCTCTAGAAAAAGTTGTTTAAAAGCTTTCGTCAAAACTTGGAATTCTTCAATACTTAAAGATTCTGCCCGCCGGGTATAAGAGATTCCTGACTCTTCCATGCGTTTAATAACCTCTTCCTTTTTTAAGCCTAAACCGCCTGCCAGTGAATTGCCTAAAGTCTTGCGTCGTTGGCTGAAGGCCGCCTTTACCACCCGGAAGAAGTCCCTTTTATCGACCTCAAATTCAGGATAAGGGCGAAGATCTAATCGTATCACTGCCGATGTAACTTTAGGAGCCGGCCAAAATTCCTTAGGGGACACATCTCGTATCTTTGTAACCATTGCTGAAATCTGTACGGCAATAGATAAAATTCCATAAGCCTTCGATCCGGGGAGAGCGGCAATTCGATCCGCCACTTCTTTTTGAACCATAATTGTCATCCCACTTAAACAGTCTTCTTGCTCAAGGAAATGCATTATCAAAGGGCTGGTAATATAGTAGGGCAGATTACCTACTAAATATCCCTTTTTTTCTCCCCAAAGATCTTTTAAATCCAGTTTCAACGCATCTTGATGTACAATCTCAACAGGTAGCCCCTCCAACTCTCTTTTTAATAAACTGATCTTATGATTATCAAGTTCTACCGCCCACATCTTTGGTACATTGAGAGCAAGCATTCGAGTTAAAACACCCAGCCCGGGCCCGATTTCTACCAATGGGACACCCGGCTGAAGTTTACTTGCAGAGACGATACTTTCAATAACTTCGTCGCTAATTAAAAAATTTTGCCCCATGGATTTATATGCTCGTGCCCCAATTTTCAAAAGACGTTGAGTATAGTCAGCTGCCTTCTCCACACTGAACCTCCTCTATCGCTCGAAAGAATTCCTCCCGAGAGATTCCAAATCGATTTAAACGATGTAAAAATTGCTTGGCATTAGAATCTCCGATTCCCAGCTTTCGGCTAACTGCTATTCGGTATTTGCTGGCTTTTGGTGAACCCATGAGACCTACTGCCATTAAGTCCTGTATGACAAATATTTCTTGAGGGATAATTTGATCTTGCTTAATATCTGCAAAAGCACGGCGGATTTCGTTTAACTCCGCATTTTCTACCCCGATATCTCCGTTTTTTGTCGCAGCTTTTTTGGTTATGTAAACATGCTTTGTTTGGGGAACATGGGCACGAATACGGTTACGAATTTGTTCACCTACGGTATCGGGGTCAGTAAATACGATCACGCCTTGACGATTAGCCATTTCTGCAATATAGTCTAGCTTTTTTTTTGTTAACCCATACCCTTCAGTCCAAATCACATCAACGTCCCCAAGAGCTTGACGTATAATATGGGCATCATTTTTTCCTTCCACAACAATGAGCTCTTTTATCATCCTGATTCCTCCATTTTCAACTCTTATATCTTACCCGAGAATGTCCCAATACTCAAATTGGCAAGGCTGTAACAAACTTTGAAGTCCGTTACAGCCTTGCCTTTAATAAATTATTTTTTTTCTCGGGTTTCTTTGTTGGTTCCATAAGTTTTTAAAAGCTGATCCCATATTCGCGGATCTTCCATACCTAGACGCCAAACAGCTACACCGTGTAATTTGTATTGTAAAGCATTATCCATTTTTGCTCTTAAGCTGGGAATGTTCTCAAAGTACACTTCATGTCTTATTCCATTGGCTGTATAGGTAAACTGGGGTACTTTAGCACTGGGATCGGTGTGAATTTCTACCCCGTGTTTTTTAGCCCTTTCAACGGTTTGAGCATAGGACAGATAATCGGGCATCGTGGGATTGTCTGTACCCCAGTCAAAAGAATAAACTGGTAGACCCATCACTATTTTTTCTTTAGGTATTTTTCCCACTGCGAACTTAATGACCCGGTCAACCCAACCCTCGGAAGCTATTGGCCCCTGCGTCGTACCAAGTCCATGCTCATCATAGGTCATTAAGATAATTTGGTCAGCGGATTTTCCGATAGCAGCATAATCATAAGCACCCGACCATAAGTCAGAGGGATAGTCGGCAAATTTTGCAGGAATAGAAATATTTAAGACTTTATCTTTTGCCTTTAAAGCTTTTTTAAGCTCTGCAACAAAGGCAGAAAAGTTGTTTCTATCTCCAGGCGGAGTTTTCTCGATGTCAATGGAAATCCCGTCCCAATTATCCTTAGTCGTTAAGTTTACTAAGTTTGTTACAAAATTTGACCTTTTTGTTGGATTTGATAAGACACTATGGGCAAGATTGGCATCAAATCCAACAGATCCCTTTAACTTCATATTATGGACCAGAGCATAAGCTTTAGCTCCATTTTTTTGAACCTGATCTTTAATCTTTAAATCGATTTTTCCTGCCGGAATGACTTTACCACTGGTATCAAAACCATACCAAAAAAATGCTACTTCATCTAATAATTTTGCGTTTTTCAAGGTGGTTTCTTTTGAACTAGGTACAGGTCCCTCAGCATCGGTATAGAATCCCATAACAACTCGTTTTTCCGGCCCTAATACGGAATCCCGGGTTGCTCCTGCCTCCGCCTCCGGCAACTGCGCCGATTGATTAGGTTGACTTGGGGGATTTGGAGCAGCTGGAGATTGAACATTGGTACATCCAGTCAAGGTAAGGCCTAATATCAAGGCACTGGTCGACAAAAAAGTCAGAAACCGTTTCATGCTGTACTTCAACTCCTTCATCTAGATTCGGTATCTGACGTTATCTTCCCCGCTTCAAAAAGAGGTTATGTATTAATGCTCTAAGCGTTAATATCCTATTTAACTTAATTATGGAAGTAAAAAATAATTAGCAATCCCTTTAGCAATAGCTCTCGCTAACTGCTCTTGGTACCAGCTTTGTTGAAGCTTTTTCTGTTCTTTACTACTTGACAAGTAACCTACTTCTACAATAACCGCAGGCATGCTTGTATTTTTGATAACGTAAAAATCTCCTGGTTTTGCAATCCTGCGATTCATTCCTGTTATTTTAATCATTTCTTGCTGAATTAATTCAGCTAACCTTTTACCAGGCTCAGATTTATAGTGATAAAAAGTTTCAGCACCAGAATTATTTCCTGACTTAGTTGCATTAACATGTAAACTTACAAAAATATCAGCATTTTCCTCTTTAGCCATTTCTATACGATGGTTTAAATCAATTTGCTTCTTTGTCGTCTTTCCTTTAACTCCACTTGGAACATAATCTAAATCTTCTTCTCGTGTCATAAACACTTCAATACCGCTGGGGATCAGCATTTCCTTGACTTTCTGAGCTATTTTAAGATTAATTTCCTTTTCATAAATCCCTTGAGCTGAAATGGCTCCCGGATCATATCCTCCATGTCCAGGGTCGAGCATTACCACAACGCGATTCTGGAATTGGCTTACAACTGCGGTAGAACCCTGCCAGAATACAGAGAGTACCAACGCACACATAACTCCAATAACAAGCAGAATTGCAGCTTTCGTACCAAGCATTAATCTGGGCCATCGCATTCAGCACTCCTCCGTTCCGAGAATCTATTAAAGAGTATGTGCTGACAAATAAAGATATACATAAAAGGCCTCCGCCGAAGCGAAGACCTTGTTGGTAGTCTTATTGTACATAGACTGTAACAGTCCGCACTCCCCAGGACAATGCTTCCTGTTTACTGTCCATATATAAATCAATACGATTGCCTTTGATTGAGCCCCCTGTATCTAAAGCTCGGGCAGAGCCATAACCCTCAACATATACTTTCTTTCCTAACGGAATGACTCTCGGATCCACAGCAATAATTCCTTTGCCAACCGGAACCCCTGTGGCAGTTGTCGATCCCGGCATAGAGTAGGCAGAAGCTCTCATAACATAAGCTCTTTTAAAACTGATCGTACTGCCACCTCTTGAAATTGAGGTTTGGGTACCCCTTGATACTACTTGATTGATAGGGGCCCTTACGACTCTTTGCCCCAATATCTCTCGGTCAACTTCTTTCCCATCTTCAAAGGTTAATCTAACCGTCTGCTCTTGAAGGCCATTAGAGCCGCGGCTGACAAGTCTATCAGGTAAGCCCACGGGATAATCTGCAGGTTTGGCGACGGTCTGGTAAGGCATCTCGGTTTCTACCGTTTCTATTCGGTTAGTAACACGCACCACGCTCAATTGATCATCCGGTTTTAAGATATGGTCAAGTGCCAATGAAACCTTATCTTTGCTCCCTAAGCTAATCTTTAACTTGTCAAGTGCGTCAGCTACCGTGCGCGGCGCGAGATAAGTGTCATACTTCTTGCCGTCCGCACTCACATGTATCGGAATTGACCTAAGAACCTTGATATCCATTTCATTAGTGACTGCCTCCGCACGGGCAACATTTACTTCATCAACATCTTTAATTCCAAGTCCATAACGTTTTGATAATTCCTGCAGTGCTTCCCCCACAGTTTTTGCAGGTGTTCTTGCCTCATATACTTTACCATCAACTGAGAGATGCACCGGAACACTACTTGTTACTGTAACTGCTAACTCATCCGTAACTTTGGTTTCTCTGGAAGGACTTACGATATCTTCCGGATAAAACTTAATTTTTGAAGAATGCTCAAGTGCTTGCCCGACAGTACCAAAAACTGTGGTAATCCGCACCTGCTTACCATCAATATTGGCATTGATAGTTTTAACATTGAATAAGATAACTATCGTTGCCATTAAGAAAAATGTAACAAGCCCAGCCCCTACTTGAACAAGACGAGATGTCCGAACTAAGGCAAATACCTTCGTTCGTTCCTGCTGAAACATTGAATCCCTCCAAAACATCTGATAGCAACTTCATTTTAAGGCATGTGTAGTCAGTTTGTCAAAATTTTTTTCCATTATGTGGGATTTAGTATATGGATTCTAACGGGTCTTCTACCCCAATCCATACACTGACGAAGAGTAGAAAAAAATACATCAATTCTGTTCCCGCGAATAGCACCGCCTGTGTCTGCCGCCACAGCATATCCATAACCTTCGACGTAGACCCTTGTTCCCATAGCGATCACCTTTGGGTCGACTGCGATTAAACCTTCTCTAGGCTTAACCCCTGAGGCTGTATTATTTCCCGTATAGGTATAGGCAGTAGCCTCGACGTCCAACGTTCTAACAATGTTGAGCTTGGATAAATCAACCTCAACAATCCTTGTCTGTGGTTTTTGAATAATCACTTTTTTCTTAGGAAGTGGTTTAGTGTTCCGAATGATAACTTCCTGTTTTGGACTTTTTAATTCAAAAAAGGATTGTACCTGCTGACCGACGGGTTGTCCACCAACCTCAAAGGTCTTGACAACTTCTCGCCTAACCCCATTTTCTCCCTTTTCCTGTATTTTGCTCGCACCAGGCGGCAGTTCATCGGACTCTATATACTTTGTGTCATAAGGAATCTCTTTATTAAAAATTTCTATTTTGCTTATCATCCTAGTTCCAAGCGTTTTCCCTACTGTCTCCGCATCATTACCATTTTGCTTTATTTCACCTTCATTTCTGCTCATTCCACGACTAATCTGCCCCTGTTTACTTAATCCCTGCTGAAGCAAATGTTGGCTGCCTGCATTTTTTGTTGCAGTCACTAACTGAAGGGTTGGATGGATTGTTTTATTGATATCAAGATCCTCCAATGAAGAATATCTGGTGCTTGCTACTAAAACCGCTACACTTCCAAAGTAAGCACTCCATGATTTAGTTTTGCGCCAATAGTCGGAATAAGTAGTAATTGGCAACGAGTACATTGAATCCCCCCTTACGAAACACTATGACACAGGCCTAAAAAAAAGAACCTTCAGAGAGAAGGTCCTAAACCAGCCTAAAAACATGTTCAGCGTTTTTCATCGTTTGCTGGGCAACGTCTTCGTAATTTAAATCTTTTATTTCCGCAATTTTTTTAACTACTTCGCAAACATAAGCAGGTTCGTTGCGTTTTCCACGTCTGGGCTCAGGAGTTAAATAGGGCGAATCAGTTTCCACAAGAATTCGGTCTAGTGGAAGCTTTTTGGCTACTTCAACAGTATGACGAGCGTTTTTATAAGTCACCGGTCCAGCAAAGGATAGATAGAATCCAAAATTCAGAAGAATTTGAGCCATTTCCCAAGATCCTGAGTAACAATGAAACACTCCCCCATAGCGCGGAGGGTGGGCTTTGACAATCTCCAGAACATCCTGATGGGCATCCCGATTATGAATCACGATTGGTAATCCTGCTTCATTTGCCAGCTTTATTTGCTGAATAAATACTTCCTTCTGAACTGAGCGCGGAGAGAGATCACGAAAATAATCCAACCCGATTTCACCCCAAGCTAAAACTTTAGGTTGTTTGGATAGCCGTAAAAGATTTTCCCAGGTTTCTGATGTCACTTCCTCAGCATTATGGGGATGAACTCCTATAGCCGCATAGATAAAATCATAGTCTTGAGCCAAATTCACAGATCGTTCCGAGGAAGAAAGATCGTATCCCACGTTTGTTACTCGAGAAATCCCCGCGGACTTTAGACGGGATAGGAGTTCCGGAAAATCATCCGCATAAACCGGGTCATCCATATGTGCATGCGTATCCCAAATCATTTGACTCGTGCCCCTCCGGGAAGTTCTTTATCAACTGTAATAACTTCCAGAACATCCCCGTGTGAAGCAGCCAATATCATGCCTTGTGAGGTAATTCCTCTGAGTTTTGTGGGTTTTAAATTAGCCACCAGTACCACCGATTTACCGACAAGGCCATCTCCGGAGTAGTGTTTAGCAATCCCGGAAACAATCGTTCGCACTTCCCCTGCCACTTCAACTTCTAGTTTCATCAATTTATCTGTTTTTTCTACTTTTTCTGCACTTAGTATTTTGCCTATTCTCAAATCAATTTTGGCAAAATCATCAATACTGATTTCTTCTTTAATCGGTTCAAATTCATGACCCCGCTCTTGTGGAGCTGCTTGAGATTCCTTTTGATTTTCGTCCACGTTCTTTGCTCCCTCTTCTGTAAAATATCGGCTGATATCAATCCTGGGAAAGAGTGGTTCGCCTTTTTTTACTTGAATGCCAAAATCCATAATACCCCAGCGGTCAGCTTCTTCCCAACGTATCAGCTTATCGTCTTTGCCCAGGAGCACACAAATTTTTCCTGGTACGCCTGGCATAAAGGGCGCTGTCATGATCGCCATGATTCGAATACATTCGACAAAGGTATACAAAACTGTATCTAATCGATCTTTCTGATCCTCTTGCTTTGCTAATGCCCACGGGGCAGTTTCATCAACATATTTATTGCAGCGTGCAATAAAACGCCAGATCTCTTCCAAAGCCGTAGCAGGATCACACTCACCTAAACTTTTATCAACGGCTTTTTTAACTTCTTGGCTCAAAACTTTTAATTCCATTTCCAACGCCCCATCTTGAGCCGGACGTGGAATAATTCCCTCTCGATATTTAACAATCATTGCTAAACTCCGGGAAACAAAATTCCCAAAATCATTAGCCAAATCACTGTTTAAGCGCTCAACCACGTTATCTTCAGAGTAAGTACCGTCAGAACCCACCTGCATCTCACGGAGTAGAAAATATCGAATAGCATCTGAGCCATATCTTTGAATTAAGGCAAAAGAGTCCTGGACATTTCCCCGGGATTTAGAGATTTTTCCCCCATCCTTGCTCAAATACCAACCATGTCCATATACAACCTTGGGCAAAGGAAGACCAATCGCCATAAGAATAATTGGCCAAATGATAGCATGGAAGCGTACAATATCTTTCCCCATAATATGCACATCTGCCGGCCAAAAACTATGATAATTTTCACCGTCAGGATAACCTAAAGCTGAAATATAGTTGATTAAGGCATCGAGCCATACATACACAACATGTTTAGGATCAAAAGGTACTTTAATCCCCCATTGAAATGTTGTTCGTGAAACACAAAGATCTTCTAAGCCACCTTCAATAAAACGGATCATTTCATTGCGGCGGGAAACTGGTTGAATAAAATCCGGATGATCTTCAATATATTTGAGCAATTGCCCTTGGTACTTAGACAATTTGAAAAAATAACTTTCTTCTTTAAGCAATTCTACTTCACGACCACAATCCGGATTAGGACACTTGCCATCAACTAATTTATTTTCCATCCAAAAAGTTTCACAAGGTGTACAATACCAACCGGAATACTCTGACTTATAGATATCACCTTGTTCGTACAATTTTGTAAAGATCCTTTGTACTACTCTTTGATGACGTTCTTCCGTTGTTCGAATAAAATCGTCATTCGAAATATCTAAAGCCCTCCATAGATCTTTAAATCGTTCTACAACTCCATCAACATAGACCTTCGGATCCATATTATTTGCTTCCGCTGTACGAACAATCTTTTGAGCGTTTTCATCCGTTCCAGTTAGAAAATATACTTGATCACCCAACATTCTATGATAGCGAGCTAATGTATCTGCTGCTACTGTAGTATAAGCGGTTCCAATATGCGGACTTGAATTAGGATAGAAAATTGGAGTTGTAATATAGTATTTCACTTTTAATGCTCCCTCTCAATTTTTTAGATTAGTAGTCTTAAAGTTATATTTGTCAAGTCTTCCCATCATTTAGAATTAATATGTAAAATATGGAGAATTCCTCTATAGGTTAATAATACCAAGAAAATCTTTAAAAAAATGGGTTGACTTTATATGGAACCATTGGTATCATAAGTCTGTAGTTTTATGTCGAATGTTGTTGCAAGGAGTGGGGGGAAAATGATGAAATCAACTGGAATCGTAAGAAAAGTCGATGAACTTGGTCGTATTGTTTTACCAATAGAGCTTCGCCGTACATTAGGTATTGACGAAAAAGATGCTCTGGAAATCTACGTAGATCAAGAAAAAATCATCCTTAAAAAGTATGAACCTGCTTGTGTATTTTGTGGTAATGCCAGCGATATCCAACTTTTCCACGGCAAAAACGTCTGCCGGGAATGTGCTGTTGCCATGGGTGAAAATGTCGCTAACACAGAATCAAGCTCAAAAGCAGTATAAATTATGCTTTATTAAGATACATAGATTACTTAAAGAAACACACTCAGATTTTGAAGGCCTAAATGGCCTTCTTTTTTTGTACTATCAGAAACCTTTTAAAGACCTAATCGAGTAAGGCCTGATAAACTTCAGACTTTTTTACACCATAAAGTTTTGCTACTTCTTTCATCGCATCTTTCTTACTTAATCCTAGATTTACTCTTTCCCTAACTTCCCTGCACCATTCTTCAGGACCTCCTGCAGGTTTAACCGAAACATAAGGCGCAACAATAATACAGCACTCTCCGCGCGGTTCGGACTCCTCAAAAAATTCCTTTAGTTCTAAAGCCGACCCTCTGTGTACTTGTTGATGCACTTTTGTCAATTCACGCACTACAGCGGCTTTTCGATCACCAAAATATTCTGACATTGCCTTAAGGGTTGCTATAAGTCGGTGAGGAGCCTCATAAAATATCTGAGTTTGAGGAAGATTCGCTAAGGATTCAAGGCTTCGAGTCCTTGCTCCCGCCGAAGAAGGCAGAAAACCATGGAAGGAAAAATGATCTGCGGGCATTCCAGACAAGACTAAGGCTGTAAGGGCAGCATTAGCTCCCGGCAAAACATCAACTGGAATGTTTTCCGCGCGGCAAAGATTGATGATTTCTGTTCCCGGATCAGAAATACCTGGCAAACCGGCATCGGAAATAAGGGCTATTGTTTGACCGGCCTTTAGTTTTTCCACCAGTTCTAAAGATTTTCTCTTTTCATTGTGTTCGTGATAGCTAATCATCCGAGTATTAATCTGATAATGTTGTAATAATTTCCGTGAATGACGCGTATCCTCCGCTGCAATTAAGTCCGCTTCCCGCAATGTATCTAAGACCCGCAGGGTAATATCTCCTAAATTTCCAATCGGAGTCGCGCACACATACAAAGTTCCTTTAGCCAACATGCCTCTGACTCCTTGTTTTTCATATATTCCCTATGGTTTGCTAGTCCTTCCTTAAGAACCCCATACAGAATAAACAATCCCCTTCTAAAGGTTGTCCGAAATGAAGGTGACACACATGAAACCCTTCTTGATACAAACGAACAAGATTATCGTGGGCAACACCTTGAATATGTTCCGCATTGGCAATAACACGTTCAGTTTCTTTTTCGGGAAGAGTGCACTCCCGCCTCAACTTAGTATTCTCATCCTCCAAAGCTTGAACATAGGGCTTTAAACGGCTCACTTCTTCCAACAAAGAACGCAACTTCTCTTCCACTTCTGTAAGTGCCTGGGTCAACTGGCTCATACTTTCTCACTCTTTTCTTTGGGCTTTTCCCCTTTCCTATTACGTTGCGGTTTACCCTCAGGTTTAGAAACAAAAACACTTTCTATTCCAATAGGTTCTTCATCCGAAATTTCGACAATTTTATTGGCCGTTTGAGGATTGTGCCGCATACAATTCTCTTTGTCCTCAGATTTGTAGCAACCATTTTCATACTTAAGGCAGCACATTAGACGTCCACAAATCCCAGAAATTTTAGTAGGATTTAATGAAAGTTTCTGATCTTTAGCCATGCGGATGGAAACCGGCTCAAAATCACCTAAAAAAGACGTACAACATAAGATTCGCCCGCAAGAGCCAACTCCACCAAGCATTTTTGCTTCATCCCGTACCCCTATTTGGCGCAATTCTATACGAGTTCTAAAGATAGCTGCAAGGTCCTTGACCAATTCTCTGAAATCTACTCTACCTTCGGCGGTAAAGGAGAATATTATTTTATTGCCATCAAAGGTGTATTCAACATCTACTAATTTCATAGGCAAATCATGTTCAGCAATCTTTTTTAAGCAAATTTGGAAAGCATCTTTTTCCTTCCCTCGATTCTGCTCAACAAATATTTCATCCGCTAATGTAGCTTTGCGCATAACTTGTTTTAAAGGCTGAACCACCTCTTCGTCAGGCACTTGACGCGAGGGGATAACTAATTCTCCAAATTCAATACCCCTTGCTGTTTCAACGATAACTTTATCGGATACAGCCAGTGTAAGGTCTCCTGGAGAAAAATAATATATTTTTCCAGCATGTTTAAAGCGAACGCCTACGACCTCAATCACTGTAAGCCCCTCCTTGTTGAAATAATTCTAATGCTAACACTTCAATAACTAATCTCGGATTAGCCTGTTGTCGTAGCAAATCAATCGCTTTCCCGATCGCCAAAAACTCAAACGGATGAATCATACCGTTTATAATCCCTTCCTGAGCTTGTACCGCTAACACCTGTAAATATAAAAGGGCTTGATTTTTTTCTAGGGGAAAAAGAGCAAAAAGTGCTAAAAAATCTTTTTCGATGACAGCTTTACGAAATTTGTTCAGCCAATCTTGCAAGAGTTCTACACCATGCTGGAGTATCTCCGTCGCTAAATTTTGGTTTTTGCCGCTTAAATTAAAGGCCACCGATGCTGTCTTCTCATCCTCAGTCTCTAAACTTGTTAGCCAGGTTTCCTCCGTAAGATCAGGGAAATAGACCAACTGAGCTCGGCTTTGTATGGTGGGCAAGATTCCTTCTGCATTCTCTGAGCACAAAATGATGACTGTCCGCTCCGGCGGTTCTTCAATAACTTTTAAGAGAGAATTTGCAGCAGGTAATGTTAATAAATCGGCTTGTTCGACGATGGAAACTTTAAATATTCCTTCATAATGCTTAAGGTAAACCTTTTCTTGCCATGCAAGTACCTGATCAATCCCAATTGTCGTTTTTAAGGGTTTCAGCCATGAGATATCCGGATGATTTCCGCTAAGAATTTTTCGGCAAGGGGAGCACTCTTGGCACGGTCTATCTATCGTGCTGCTGATACAATTTAAAACTTGAGCTAGGCGGAGAGCTACCTCGCGTTGATAAAGTGCACTTCCGCCGTGAAATAACAACAGATGAGCCAACCGGTATTCACGAGCAGCCTTCTCTAATAAATCTAACTGTAAGTTCATGAGGTTACACTCTTACAAACCGATTGATATCCCGATAAATAAACACCATATTTAATCCCCCTCTATTATCCAAATTGTCTGGTTTTTGAACCCTTCCCACCCTTGATAATGTTCTCCTTTTGAAGCGAGTAGGGCAGACAAAACCTCCTCGGTCATTACTTCACCCATTACAACAGCAGGAATTCCAGGCGGATAGATAGAGATCGTTTCCCCAACAATATGACCTAAACTCTCCTTAAGAGGGATTTTCCGTTTAGAAGCAAAGAAAGCTTCCCGCGGAGAAAGTACTGCGCGTGGTAATGGCGGGATGAATCCTTTTTGACATCCCAATCCATTGATAGATTTTGTTAAACCTTGAGCAGTTGCAAAATCTCTCAGACTTTCTAATCCTTTCGTAAGCCTGCGGACATCCTCCGGCGTATTGCCAATGCCCAACAAACATAAAATATTTTCCTTATCCCATAATTCCGGTTCAATACCAAATCCTTCTCTAAGATATTCCACACATTTAGGTGCTGAAATCCCTAGAGGAGAGGTATTGATTAGAATCTTTGACCAATCAACTGCCTGGATGCCAAAGGTTCCAACATCCTTTGCACAAAGAATACGGAAGGATGGTCCTACTCTCTGATGCAATTCGTCAACTGCTTCTTTAAGAAGCTGCCAACGCCATACATCCTGAGCGTATTCTCCTGCCCGCTCTAATGACGAAAGAAGCAAGTAACTGGGACTTGAGGACTGTAAAAATTCCAGACTTTGTCTCAATCGAGTACGATTGATTCTAGACCCTTGAACATGTAACATAGCTGACTGAGTTAGGGCGCTTAAAGTTTTATGGCAGCTATTTAAGACAAGATCTGCTCCGAGCATTAAGGCACTCGGAGGAAATAGATCACTAAGATAATGTGAGCCATGAGCCTGATCGATAAGAATTGGCACCTCAAAGCCTAAATTGGTTCTTTGAGCCAATAATCCCTTCAAATCAAAGGCTGACCCATAATAACCGGGATAGGTAAAATGACAAGCACTTATCTCTTGCCAGGAGATTGTTTGCTCTTCAAGATTTATACCCAGCGATAGATTGAAATCCGGATGAACCACAGGCATCACATAATCAGGCTTTAATCCACTCAAAACCAAACCGGACATCACAGAACGATGAGAACTTCTTTCTAAAAGCACTCGCTTATCTGCGTCATTTTCTAAAGCCAGAAACATCGCTTGATTCCCAGCAGTGCCCCCATTAACGAGGAAAAAGGTTTCTTCTGCCCCAAAGACCTCGGCGGCCTTACGAAGTGCCCTTGCAATAATACCGCTTGGAGCATGCAGTACATCAAGCCCAGGAAGCTCTGTTAAGTCAAAACCCGGAAAGTCTAAGCCATTAAAAAACTCCTGTCGACCCTTATGGCCAGGAGTATGGAAAGAGCAAAATCCTTGTTTATGGTAATGGCTCAATCCCTCTCCAAGATCACCCACTGAACAATAAACCTCCATTTAAGCAACTCATATAATCGAAATTATAAGTTTACACATGATATTCCTTATAGTTTAACATGAATTAGGAAATTTTTCATCTTAATGAAGCAAAGATAAGATGTTGAAATTAAAGGATTAGACTTTAATAAAAAATCCCTTTGATCAGAAATAGAAATTCCTGGTATTCAGGAGATCCCTGCTCCGCAGAGAATAGTTCCCGCTGACAATCTGAGCAGAAAAACATCCCCTGAACCCTAAACCCATCATATAGACCCTTTTGGGGTACCTGCGTACAGCGGTAACAAACGGGCAAGACCTTCCCTCTGTTTGAAGATCCCAGACTCACTCTATTTTCCATCTCTGAAACCTTTTGGTCTGGACCTTGTGGTATCTTAATCACTTTTTATTCCCCCTAATTACTTCTAATACTAGTCTTGCCCCTCTCATCAGGAATTAATCGCACTGCTGCTTGACATTCCGGAATGATGAACGATGGTTTCTACTTCTATGGAAACTGGAAAATCTGCAATTTCAGCATTCCACTGATCCTTAATGGTCTTCCAATAGCGGGGATTCTTCTGTTCAATGTGCCTTCCAATTCCAAGATAATCCAAACCTAATTCTCTTTCTTTTTTTATGGAAGTCTCACATTCTTTTTTTATAACCTTGGCAAAACTCTTCTCAGCCTCTTTCACCAATTCTATCCACTCAGGCCCGGATAATTGTTTTGTTAATCCCAGTACTTCATCGATAGCAATACTTGTCTTGATTTGGTAGTGAAGCTCTGCTTTTCCCGAATTCATCTCCACTTTGTACTTTGTTTTGGATTTAAGCACTTGCCCGCCAAATTTCACACTGTCTTCTGCAAGACTCATCGTATCAATTGAACGATTGACCACATCATTTTCCAGCCACATATACCCCTTTGTTTCTTCGTCCGTCAAAAAATCAACCAGACGATCCTCCTTTAAGACTCCTGCTCCCTGAATCCTTATTTCTTCGGCTTTACCCTTCTCTTTTGCTTCATACTCAGCTCCTTCTCCCGGCTTAACACTTTCGACGACCGGTAAAATCGGTGCCGTACTTTTTGTACCTAAAATTGTCAGGTAATGCCCTAACCGTACTGTTGGGAAGGCAGACAGTTCATCTCCGCCTTCTATCAGATCTTTAATATATAAAGCGGGCAATACTTCAGAACCAAGCTTTAAGTTAAGCAAGTCTTGAGCTTTACCTTTAGCTAAAACTAAGTACATTGATCTACGGAATTCTGCAAAACGCTGATCAAAATCCAATATGTCATTAAAACCACCTGCTTTTGCAGCATCCTCACCGATGACGATGACCTTCAGCGATCCCATAAAAGGTGTCTGGTTAAGAATTTTGGACATTTTTTCAAAGGCTTGTCTTGCACTTGAAGCCTCTACACTTAACGTCCTGTCGTTAATTTGTACGCCGCCTTTTTCTTTTTTGGGCTGTGCATATTGATTTGTTATAAGAAACGTTCCCGGCTTTTCCCCTAAGTCAAACCCTACCCCTAATAGAGGCGCTAAATCCTCAACTTCTCTCTTTCCCCAGCACCCTGTGAAAAATAAGAGACTGATGATTAAGCTCAGCATCAAGGCTATCTTTACTTTTTTACCCGTATCCTTTTCCATTATTGATTAGCTCCCTTCTTCCAATGAGACATTCCCCAAAGAGCCAGCAACCATATGGACGTAAATGGAAGAATGAGATAATCATCAACCATTCCTATTTCAGCAATTAACGAGGGCCCTCTTCGAAAGCTAGAGGCTATCCCCATAAAGACCACTATTACCCCAATGTTCCATTTAGATCCTTTTAAATTGAATACGGTTTTTAATCCCCAGATTGTGGTTAAAAAAAAGGCACCTGATTTTATGACCAGAGCTCCTAACCAAGCTCCCAAAAACAGGGATTCAATACCCGCTAATGTTCGGCTTACCTCTACCATTTTTCCTAAGACAAGGATTCCATAGACCAAGCCAACGGTTTCTTCAGGTCCAAAAACCGTAATTTGGATGATTACAACCAGCATATTCAAAAATCCCACAACAAAAACCGCTCTCCATACCCCAGACTTTAGTTTGTTAAACTCTTGTTTATCCGTGGGCAGAAATGTAAGGAGTCCCGCTAAGAATAGACAATATTCCATTGGAAAGGGTGCTACTTTAAGACCCCCAGCTAAAAGAGGTTTTATTCCTTCACTTAAAATTGGCAGCAGCTCTCCTTGTTCAATCCGGGGTATGGAGAGGGCGATATTGAGTATTAAGGCAATGACAACAAAAGGAAAAATGATTTCTGTAAAACGTGCAAAGACTTCGATTCCTGAGTTGATAAGGTAAAAAACTAATAGAGCTGTACCCAAATAGAACATTCCAATGGGGGTTATGGGCATAATGGACGACCCATAGATATCTCCGGCTTGGCTAAGAAGCAACCCTCCAAAATAACCCGTGATCAGTATATAAAGGATCCCAATGGCTTTCCCGATCCATTTTCCTAGCAATAGTTCTGAGATTTGCAATAAATTTTTCCCTGGATACTGCTGTAAAAGTGAGATAATCATCAATCCATAAGGAATTCCCAGGGCAAAACCCGGCAGAACACTCATCCAGCCATCCCTGCTGCTAACTTCTGATACCATGGAGGCGATGGGAAGGAAGGTTGTACCCAGCAGTACGGATGCCCCTAGAATCATAAATTGATGTGAGGAGATTCTCTCCATTGTTGGATCTTCCCTCCTGTTTAAGGCTAATAGTTAAGTACCGGCGCTTTTCTTCCAATGTGAGATCCCCCAAAGAATAGGTATCCACAACATTACAAAAGGCATGGTTAAATACTGGTCGACAATTCCCAGTTCTATGATCATGGCAGGACCTCTTACAAACTTACAGGCAATCGTTAATAGAACAACAGCAGTTAGAACCCTCCATTTTATCCCGTTAAGCCGAAAAATAGTATCAAGTCCCCAGATCGTTGAGAAAAAAAGAGCCGTAATTTTTATAACGGCTGCCCCCAGCCAAACACCCAAAAATAAGGATTCAACACCGGCAACCGTCCGGCTTATTTCTACCATCTTTCCTAAGGTCAGAAAGCCATAGACTAAACGAATGGTTTCTGTCGGCCCAAATACAAGTATCTGGATCAAGACAATCAAAGTATCTAGGATACCCACCAAGAAAATAACACGCCAAACTCCTCTTTTTAACTTAGGGAGCTCACGTTTCCCTGTGGGAAGAAAAGGGATGATTACTGCTAAGAAAAGAATATAGGTCATCACAAAGGGTATGACTTTAGGTACTCCCAAGATAATTGAAAATAATCCATTGCCCAAAAGCGGCAGAAGCTCTCCGTGCTCGATACGGGGTATGGAAAGCCCTATATTCAAGGCTAAGGCAATTACAATGAACGGAAATATAATTTCTGCGAAACGGGCAAATACTTCGATTCCTGATCTAATCAAAAAGTATACAAGAACAATTCCTCCTAGGTGGAACACCCCAATCGGCGTTAAAGGCATAACCGCAACCTCATAGATATCTCCAATCTGGGCCACCAACAAGCCACCTAGATAGGTAGTAATAACGACAAAAATTATGCCTATCAGTTTCCCTAGCCATTTTCCAAAAAGAATTTCAGAAATCTCTATTAAATTCTTGCCAGGATATTTTTCCATTAAGGAAAACACCATTAGAGCATAGGGAACCCCTGCCGCAAATCCCGGCAAAATACTTACCCATCCCCCTCGTCCTCCGATTTCTGTAACAACGGTTGCAATAGGCAGAAAGGTTGTTCCTAACAAAACTCCCGCGCCTAACGTTATGAATTGGTGTACTGATATTCTTTCCATATTACCCTTTCCCATTTGATCGGGGATCCTCAATATCTATTAGTTGAGGACGGCGTTTTAACGCCCACCATGGAGCCCGAACAAACGTATCCTGCAGCATAGCCCTGATACGCAACGGAGCCATCGGACTAGTGTATGGAACTCCAAAAGAACGAAGGCTTAACACATGAATCAAAAGAGCATAAAGACCTACCGCTACCCCAAAAAAACCTAAAATGCCTGCCATAATCATAAGTGGAAAACGAAGCAGCCGAACAGCAAGGCTCAGATCATAATAGGGAATAGCATAACTTGCTACGGCAGTTATTCCAATGATAATAACCATCAATGGGCTGACTAATCCTGCGTTGACAGCCGCATCTCCGATAATAAGAGCCCCTACAATTCCGATTGTCTGGCCGATGGGTTTGGGCAAACGGAGTCCCGCTTCCTGCAATATTTCTAATACCACCGTCATGGTTAAAGCCTCTAACAATGCCGGAAAAGGTACTCCCTGTCGACCGGCAGCGATACTCATCAGAAGGTCGGTTGGTATAATTTCTTGGTGAAATGTGGTTACTGCAATATAAACACTTGGGGCTACAACAGCAATAAACGCCCCTACATAACGCACAAAACGAGAAAGAATAGCTGTCATGGCCCGTTCATAGTAATCTTCATTAATATTTAAGAACTGAGTTAATATAGCCGGAACCACAAGGACGATGGGGGTTCCGTCAATCATAATTCCGACCTTTCCTTCTAAGAGCTTTCCTGCCAATACATCCGGACGCTCTGTATAGGCAATTTGAGGAAAGGGTGAGTAAGGATTATCCTCAATCATTTCTTCGATATATCCTGCATCTAAAACGGCATCCATTTCAATTTTACTTAATCTTAAAAGCACTTCCGAAACAACATCCGGACTGGCTATTTTCTCAATATAGGTAACCACAACATCCGTATTGGAAATATTCCCTAGTTTTAGGGAGATCAGCCTTAGTGAAGGGTGTTTAATCTTACGACGTAATAGAGAGGTATTCATTCGTAAGGTTTCTGAAAAACCTTCATGGGGTCCTTTTACCACTGACTCCGCTTCAGGCTCATTAACCCCACGGTTCGCCCATCCCCTGGCGCCAATAACAATCGCTTCAGTCAAATCCCCGAAAAAAATAACCGCATCCCCGGATAAGACTGCATTTACAGCGTCCTCCATTTTCGATATCTTTCGAACCTCTATACCCGGAAGCAAACTATCCTGGGTTTTTTGGATGACATTGGATAATACCACTTCTGCTAATTCAGAATGTCCCAATAAATCGACCATCAGCGGTTTTAAAATAAACTGATCCAGTAAGTTTTTATCAACCAACCCATCGACCACAACCAACATGCAGTCTATCCGTTCTTTGCCTTGAAGCACAAACTCCCGGAAGACAATATCGCTGCTCTTTGATAAGATTTCCTTTACGGTTTTCCCAGATAAGGGTTTTTTTAAATCATCGTCAAAGGCATATTCAGGAGACTTCCTTATTTTTCGATTTCCTTTTGGACGAATGGTAAGTTCTCTAATCATCTTCAGCCAACTGCGCATAAAATCCCCTCCATCAAAACTTATTGTGTCCGACAAAGAGCTGATTATGCGCCAACCCCCTCTCCCTTAATGTGCTAACCAATGGATAAGCTGATGAATTTCCTGTAGTAAGAAGTAGAAAAGCGTTTGCTTCGATAATTATCAAAGCAAACGCTTAAAAATGCTGTAGACAGTATTGAACCCAGGTTAGCGCCTGTACTTACTTTTTTGATATAGGAAATCCATTATAACTACAGATCCGTACATCCATAAAATTAACAAGGTAGTAACTAACAAAAACCAACCATCTTTAATCCAAATGATATGTTGCTTACACCCTATATAGTAAAGGTAATAAAGCATACCGAAAACCAATATGCTCAATTTTTTTCTGAACCTGGAATAGTAAATCACCATACTTGCAAGAGCAGAAATATTAAATAAAACTATTTCAATAAAAAACCGGCTAATAATAGGGTCCCTGATCAGGGTTGAACAAAAATCGAGATGTCCTGATAACATTAACCCCCAAGCCAAGGTTATATTGCTTAGCGGAAATAATCCTAAATAAATATAAAGGTAATATACAAGGGGCTTTGTACCATTCATGATTCCTGAATACATCCTTTTGCCTAACCAGAAAGCCAGCAGCAGGATAACCACAGTCATCCAGGTTTGATACCAATGATGGCTATATATCCCCAAAGCAAGAAATAACTCTTCTATAAGACCATAGATACCCGCAAAGATTAAATACCAATAAAACTTTAAATTAAAAACTACAACAAATACAACCGTGGCGGATACTGAAAACTGGGAAAAAAGGTTACCAGCTAATACATCATGAAACGGAAGAGGAGCATGTAGAATTATCTTTGGATAATAAGCATAGGCATTAAGAAAAATTAGAATTATAGTTTCAAAATTAAGAGCAATTCCTAAGACCGTTAAATAAAAAGCCAGAGTTATACACTTTTTATCCGTTTTAATCATGAAAAGTATAATCTCGGTAACCGTCAGTATACCTAAAAGAATATACCATATGGTATTTGTCCAAAATGCAGAATTCATAAGAGTCTCCATTAAGTAAGTTTTTATTTTAAAGACAAAATTATTAAATAGGCAGTTTAAAAATGAGAGTAATGGTCAGGCCTGTTATAAATGAAACTATCCAGGCATAAACGGGATTTTTCTGATGTATTACCAATAATGAGAATAAAATAAAATCCAACATCACAGAGCATCCAAAATTCCAGCCATTAGAATGAGAAAAATATTGATACTTTACACCAAAATATTCTAAAAAAGCATAAATGCTTACCCAAATTAAAATATATAAGGATACACTTTTTAGTTTCTTTATAAAGTGAAAAAAAATTAAGATTGTACAAGGGTAAATTATTAAGGCTACTAATAGTTGAGTAACATTGCCGGAAAATATGGTTGCTTCATATTTCCATAGGGGTTTTGAAGAAGCAACAAAACCTGCAATGAAATCGCCTGCTATTAAAAACAAAATTGTCGGATAATATAATCTCCAATTTCTCCATTCTCCCCATTTAAAGCAAATAGTAATAAAAACACCGACTAAGACTAAAATCATAAACAAAGTTCCCTCCGGCTTCTTTGGCGGCTGTACTATATAAATTTCTCACATAGTATTTCCAAAACAACGTTCTATACTCCCAAAACAAAAGCCGGAATGCATGCATTCCGGCTTTTGTTTCTACTAAATTGTATTTTTATTTAACCATTCCCGAGATAACCAATTTTCCACGTCTGCAGGATTCTCAAATAGTAATAAGCTTCTCTTAACGTATGATCCGTCAACAAAGGAGACAACATGGACAATGCTTTTATCTGACATTCTAAGAGCAGTTCTGTACTGGACGACTTATAATCAGCTATGGATATACTTGCAGCAATATTTTCACGCACTAGTTTTTCGAAACTCGAAGCCGGCAGTCCTTCTCCTTTTAGTTTCTTTTCCAACTTTTCAAAGCGAAGTGCTAATTCTTTGGCTTTAAAACATAGTTCTTTCTCAGATGGATCTAATAAATGCCTTATAATTCCGGCATGTTCTCTCATAATCTCATCCCAGAATAATTTCTGTTCTAATAAATTGACTCTTGCGTCGACAAACTGATGGTTCTGAATCCACGTTAATACTTTGAGATAAAATTCTGCTTCTTTATAAAGATGTTGATACTGCATAGGAAATAAATTAGTCGTGATGCAGCATTGATTGACTTGTTCCAGTACATGTTCCTTAAATCCTGCAAAATCCGTTGTAAGGGCCATTGCTTTTTGATTTAAGAGGTTAACCTGTGGTTCTATACCCGGCGGAATAGTTCCTAAATCCGGCTTTAGATTCGCTTCTTCCATTGTTATGGTCACGTCTATGGGTATCCCTGTCAACATTTCGGTCTTTTGTTCAGCGCGCAGAGTTTTATCCGTAACCAATTCCCCGGATTTTAAGACATCCATTGATGCAGTACAATCGCCCAGCATAATGGCTTCCTTAATAATTTCGTCATACTGACACCTGAATTGTTCCGCTTGCTGAGCATAAGTAAGATCCTTGGGCAAAAATCCGGTTTGCATAAATATGGCGTGTTCTTTCATAATGCGTGCAAAAAATAAATGCAAATCCAGCGACTCCCGCACAAAATCCCCGATCATCGGTACATTAGCCGTATCCAACACCCCTTTCAACTTTTAAACATTTTATTCTCACCTTTGTAAGGATGTTCAAGAAAACGCACAGTAAATCAATATTAATTAGAGCTGGGCAATCCCGACAAAGGTGAGATCCTTCCCCTCGGCTTGTCCAGGAATCTTACGCGCGTAAGATTCCTGGACAAGCCAGTCCGGGTCTGACGTTTTAGATACCAAAAAGCTGCAAGACCGATAAAGCTAAAACACCTGGAAAACCCAATAACCCTACTAATAAAATAGTAAAGAGGTTTATGGGTATATCCAATCCTATAACTGTCAGCAGCAAGTTAAAAAGCCACAGTCCAACAATTCCGCCAAGAATATGTATTGATACTTTAAGAAAAATTCGGGGTTGTCCTAAGGACGAACGTAGAATTAAGGCTAATAGAACCACAAATAATCCTAAAAAAACAAAGGTCATGGAAATCCTCCTTTGCCTAAAAGTGTAGTAAATAATATGCACAATAGGACAAAGTAGAACCGTCCTTATTTGAAATTCTCCCTTAATATCCCGGAATTATGAAGAACTAATATAAAAACGGGGAGCACCGTACTTACGGAAGCTCCCCGTTTCTTTAAGTCATTATTTGATTTAAACTACTTAGTCCCACTTTTGCTCAGCTAAACGTTTGTAGGACTCATAACGTACCTTAGCGTATTTTTCGGCACCTGCAAAGAGTTCCTCTGCACTTTCTGGGAAGGTATTCAATAAGGATGAATAACGAACCTCACCCATAATAAAGTCACGGAAGGAAGCAGTAGGTTCCTTAGAATCTAGGCTGAAAGGGTTCTTTCCTTCATCAATAAGTTCTGGGTTGAAGTGATAAAGATGCCAGTAACCTGCGTCAACAGCTTTCTTTTGTTCTTGAACACTCTTAGCCATTCCAGACTTAAGACCATGATTGATACAAGGAGCATAAGCAATGATTAAGGAAGGTCCTTTATAAGCTTCGGCTTCTTTGATAACCTTAATGGTTTGTGCCATGTTAGATCCTAAGGCAATCTGTGCCACATAAACATAACCATAGCTCATAGCAATCATGCCGAGATCTTTCTTACGAATCTTCTTACCGGCGGCAGCAAATTTAGCAACAGCTGCCCTAGGAGTTGATTTTGAGGATTGTCCTCCGGTATTTGAGTAAACCTCAGTATCCATAACAAAGATATTAACATCGTCTCCGGATGCCAGAACATGGTCTAAACCACCAAATCCGATATCATAAGCCCAACCATCTCCACCAAGAATCCACTGAGACTTTTTGATTAAATGATCTTTCTTAGTGAATATCTCAGCAAGTACCTTGTTATCTCCAATGTTTCCTTCTAAACCTGCAAGAATCTTAGCTGTTGCTGATTTGCTTGCATCAGCATCGTCCCAGCCGTTCAGCCATTCTTGGAATGCTTCCTTAAGATCACCATTGATATCCATCTCTAAGGCTTCTGTCATTAAGTCATGCAGTTTTTCACGGATCTGACGTACTCCCAAGTACATACCATAACCAAACTCAGCATTGTCTTCAAATAAGGAATTAGCCCAGCTAGGTCCTTTCCCTTCCTGATTCGTGGTATATGGAACGGAAGGAGCACTTCCACCCCAGATGGAACTACAGCCCGTGGCATTGGAGATCATCATACGATCACCGAATAATTGAGTGATAAGCTTAACATAAGCAGTTTCACCACATCCTGGGCAAGCACCATTGAACTCTAACAAAGGCTGAGCAAACTGGCTGCCTTTAACTGTTGTAACATCGAAAAGCTTACTCTTATTTTTCAGGGTAACTGCATATTCCCAATTGGCGGCTTGTTGTTCAATTTGCTCTGCAGCAGGTTTCATAACCAAAGCCTTTACCTTAGCAGGGCAAACTTCAGCACAGTTTCCGCAACCTGTGCAGTCTAAGGTGCTTACTTGAACACGGAATTGAATATTTCCTACATCTTTGCCAAGGGCTTTCTTGCCAATAAAGGTTTCAGGAGCATTTTCAACTTCTTCTTCATCCATTAAGAAGGGACGTATTGCTGCATGAGGGCAAACATAGGAGCATTGATTACATTGAATGCAATTGTCAATTTGCCATTCAGGCACCACAACACCAATACCGCGTTTTTCGAAGCTGGCGGTACCCACTGGGAAGGTTCCGTCTTCACGGCCAACGAAGGTACTGACAGGCAGATTATCCCCCTCTAAGGCATTCATAGGACGAAGAACATTTTTGATGAAATCAGGTTCTTCGACAGCAGCTGCAGCTTCAGCCTGTGCAGTCTCAGCATTTTCCCAAGCAGCCGGAATTTCTATTTTCACAAGAGCAGATACACCTTGGTCGATGGCTGCTGTATTCATGTCAACAATGTTTTGGCCTTTTTTGCCATAGGTCTTAACCACAGAAGCTTTTAGATAATCTATCGCTTCATCAACAGGAATCACATTGGCCAATTTAAAGAAAGCAGCCTGCATGATCATATTAATGCGGGATCCTAAACCGATCTTACGGGCAATAGATACAGCATCAATGGTATAGAAGTTGGCTTTGTTTTTGGCCAGAGCTTGTTTCATAGAAGCCGGGAGCTTCTCATCCAGTTCTTCCGGTGTCCACTGGCAATTCAAAACAAAGTTGCCGCCCGGTTTAAGCCCTTTTAAGAGGTCATATTGATATACATAAGTTTGGTTATGACAAGCAATGTAATTGGTATTTGTCACATAATAAGGAGATTTGATTTGTTGTTTACCAAAGCGAAGATGAGAAACCGTAATTCCTCCGGATTTCTTACTGTCATATTGGAAATAGGCTTGAGCATAAAGGCTGGTGTGATCTCCAATAATTTTAATCGCCTGCTTGTTGGCTCCGACAGTACCATCAGCTCCCAGACCCCAGAATTTACAGGAAATAGTTCCCTCTGGAGCTGTATCGATAATTTCATCTTCAGGCAAGGATTTATTGGTAACATCATCAATGATGCCGATTGTAAAGCCATTTTTAGGATTTTCAGATTTGAGGTTTTTGTAAACTGCCAGGATTTGAGATGGTGTTGTATCTTTAGACCCTAATCCATAACGACCTCCGACAATGACAGGTTTCAGATCATTGTCATAGAAAAGCTCATTAACATCGAGATATAAAGGTTCACCTAATGAACCCGGTTCTTTAGTACGTTCAAGTACGGCAATTTTCTTAACGGTTTGTGGTAATACTTTGAAGAAATATTCACTGGAGAATGGGCGGAACAAGTGTACTTTAACAACCCCAACTTTTTCTCCTTTTGCCACGAGATAGTCAATAGTTTCCTCAATAGTGTCACAGATAGAACCCATGGCTACAATTACGTACTCTGCATCCTCTGCACCATAATATTGGAAAGGATGGTACTCTCGGCCGGTTAATTTTTTATACTCTTGCATATAATGTTCAACAATATCAGGGATGACATTATAGAAACGGTTAGAAGCTTCCCGACCTTGGAAATATATATCTGGATTTTGAGCTGTACCACGTAGAACAGGATGTTCAGGATTCAAAGCTCTGTCACGAAAAGCTTGAACAGCCTCCATATCTAAGAGTGCTCCAACTTCTTCATACTCAGGAACCTCAATTTTTTGAATTTCATGAGATGTCCGGAATCCATCAAAGAAATGGAGGAAAGGAACTCTTCCTTTAACAGAGGCCAAATGAGCAATAAAGCCTAAATCTAATGCTTCTTGTACATTATGTGAAGAGAGTTCAGCAAATCCTGTAGCACGTACGGACATGACATCCTGATGATCGCCAAAAATTGAAAGGGCGTGAGTTGCAAGTGCACGGGCGCTTACATGGAACACACTAGGCAGTAGCTCTCCGGCAATTTTATACATGTTGGGAATCATTAATAGCAAGCCCTGTGAAGCAGTATAAGTTGTGGTTAAAGCTCCAGCCTGCAAAGAACCATGTACCGCACCGGCAGCTCCAGCCTCTGATTGCATTTCAACAACTTTGACTGGCTGGCCAAAAATGTTTTTTCTTCCATGAGCAGCCCATTCGTCAACTAATTCGGCCATCGTCGAGGATGGAGTGATAGGAAAAATTGTTGCGACTTCCGTAAACGCATACGACGCGTGAGCAGCCGCCTCATTCCCGTCCATAGTTTTCATTTTAGCCATTTTTGTTTCCCCCTAATCATGTGATTAATTTAATTTTTTGGACTCCTAGTTAAGTACTCCACACCTACCTGGCGACCCTGTTTCTATTCCAAGGAGAAAGTACAGATGAAAGTAGAAAACCTTGAAATGATTGAATTTTTACGAAACAGGTATAAAAACGTGCTCGGGGAACATATTCAGGCTTGGCCTGAATAGTTCCCCTTTGACACAGTATATCTTTAATTATTATACCGGTCAATAATAAAATCTATAGGGATTATGTTTTCTTTTTCACAACTTCAAATTCTGCAGCGATCATATTTTTTCAATCCGGGTTAATCTCTATGCTCTTTCAACACAACTATAATCCCGAGTCCAAAACATTTTCTTAAGACAGTTTTTATCTTCGAACCCCAACTTCTTTTATAAGTCCCTTCTGCCTTCTAAAGCCCGTGCAATGGTTATTTCATCAGCATATTCTAAATCACCGCCAACAGGCAGCCCATGTGCTATTCGTGAAACCTTGATTCCCATCGGTTTAAGCAGACGTGCTAAATATAAAGCTGTGGCTTCTCCCTCAACTGTGGGATTCATTGCCATTACGACTTCTTTTACACCCTCTAATCGTTTTAGAAGCTGACTTATCGTTAGCTGTTCAGGACCAATTCCGTCCATTGGTGAGAGTACACCATGGAGTACATGATATACTCCATGGAATTCCCTTGTTTTCTCCAAAGACACGACATCTCTGGGATGCTCAACAACGCAAAGAGATGTTTGATCTCTTTGCGTATTACAGCAAATTGCACAGGGGTCTTGATCGGTAAAGTTTGAACAAATTGAACACTTCCGAATATCTCTATTGGCAACAAGCATAGCCTTTGCCAACTCCTCAGAAACTTGGGGCTGTTGAAGAAGATAAAATGCTAACCGTCCTGCTGTTTTAGGTCCAATCCCAGGCAAGCGTGCTAAGTTGCTTATGAGATCTGCCAGAGGTTGTGGGTATTTTAAAAAGTCCATAAATCACCTAGAATAACCCCGGAATTTTTAATCCGCCGGTTAGTTTACTCATTTCGCTGCTGGTCATTTCTTGGGCTTTTCTTATCCCTTCATTTAACGCAGCTTTAATTAAATCTTCCAGCATTTCTACATCTTCCGGATCGACAGCTTCAGGCTTAATTTTCAAATCAACAAGTTCCATTTTTCCACTGACAACAACTTGGACCATACCGCCCCCCGAGGAAGCATCAACTGTTTTTTTCTGAAGCTCTTCCTGCATTTTCACCATATCTTCCTGCATTTTTTGAGCTTGTTTTAACATCTGATTCATATTGCCGCCCATACCGCCGCCCATTCCTTTAAAACCTGCCATTTTCATACACTTCCTATCTTTGTTATTTCTAAAGCTTAATGCTCTTGTCAATAAATGTTATTCTCTTACCACTACAAGATCGGAGCCAAACATTTCTTTAGCTTTCTTAATCAGGCCTTGCTCTTGATTATCGGGATCTTCCTTTTGAGGATCTTTTCCCGTCTTAAATTCGTTCTCCATATAGTTTTGAAGGATCAAAGAGGACCCAAATATCTGCTTTAGTACTTCTTCGATAGTCTCTCGATTCTCAGTCTGATTAACTTTATCCCTATGAAAAGAACAACCTTCCCTAAAAACTATAACTAAGGTATTACCCCCTAGCTCAACTGGTTTTCCTTCCATTAAGAAAGCTTGAGTTGATTTTTTTCGTTTTTTAACTTCATCCATAACTTCATTCCAGCGTGCTTGGATAATGTCTAGGCTTAAGATCTTATCCGTTTTCTTTTCTGACGCTGTATTATCTGAAATTATAGGATCTCCGGAATTTACTCTTTTTAGTACAACAGTTTGATTTGTCTCTCCATTTAATTTAGAGTTCCCAGGAATCTTCTTTTCATGAACATTCTTACTTAGTACAGTATTCGATTTGATAGTCTGTTCGATAACAGATAAACGAGTGAGAATCTCCTCCTGTCCATGAATACTGGCAGGCTGACTTTCATGTATAGTTTGCACTAATAAGAGTTCAGCAGCTAACCGAGCATTCGACGCATATTTAAGCTGGCCTTCTCCCTGCAGGAGGATAGAAATCCAGCGTAAAATCTCTGAGATTCCAACCTGTTTGCACTGTTTGAGCAATTGATCTTGAATGTGAGGTAAAACCATAGGAGTTGTTCCTGCCGTTGAAGCTAATAGCATCTGACGTAAATATTCTAAGAGTTCTCTAATGATCTGTCGAGGATCTCGCCCTTGTTGTATCCCCTCAGCCAAAAAGCCTAAGGATTTTGCATAATCCTTGGAAATAATTTTATCAACCAGTTGAGCACTATAGGTCTCTCCAACCATTCCCAATACTTGATATACCTCTTCAACCCCGACTGGATCACTCTGCAAGAGACATTGGTCTAGAATACTTAAAGCATCTCTTAGCCCTCCCTCTGATTTCTGAGCAATAACCATCAGAGCATCTGAATGAACTTCCCTTTGTAAAGAGTTACACACTTCCGCAAGTCTCTGTTGAATATCTTCCGCAGATATTCTATGAAATTCAAACCGCTGTACACGGGAAAGAATTGTTAAAGGTATTTTCTGAACTTCTGTTGTCGCAAGTATGAAAACAACCTGAGGCGGTGGCTCTTCCAAGGTTTTGAGCAAGGCATTAAAAGCTTCTGTCGTCAACATATGTACTTCATCAATAATATAAACTTTATGCTTTCCTTCTATTGAGCTCAACTTTATATTATCTCTTAGGTCCCTAATTTCATTGATGCCCCGGTTTGATGCTGCATCAATCTCGAAAACCTCCATAGCTGAACCTTGATCAATACTCATACAAGAAGGACAAAAATTACAAGGCTCTTCATCATCCCTATGCTCACAATTTAAAGCCTTTGCTAAAATTTTAGCGGTAGAGGTTTTACCAGTACCTCTTGGACCACTAAATAGATAAGCATGGGCGACCTTCCCTTGTCTTAAGGCATTCAGGAACGTCTTTTTTATATGTTCTTGTCCTACTATGTCTCGAAATAATTTTGGACGCCATTCACGATATAATGCGAGATACGCCATGTTTTCACCCTCAGTAATAGAGTGTTCCGCCAAGTTTTTTAGGGTAGTACCAAAAAAGATGGTACATGACCACCTTTATCTTAAAGTAATAGCCGTACACCCTTGATTGAACCATTACCTCCGAACGTTACCTTGGCTGGCAAACTCAATTCAGGCAACCTTACGGCACACAAAACGTTCTCCTTAGTGCTGCTTCCGTCAAGACCTGACACGGTTCGGAGTGTTCTGTTGCGTAAGACCAAAATCTCATCGCTGCCCACCAAAGACTGCTTCACAGGCATGGCCCTTTCGTGGGAATTCCATCTTGCTAGAGCGGGCTGCAAGTTACAGGGAACCGCTACCTCCCCATCTAGTACGGCTAAATCAATTATAGCAAAATAAAGAAACCTTGGCTAGCAACCACACACGAAGACACTGTCTTCGACGTATTAGCCTTCTTGCAGACACTGTAATCAAACCCAAATTAATTTTAATTAGTAAAAAAGCCGAAGTCGAATACTTTGGCTCAAAAACTTAAATATGGCGGAGAGAGAGGGATTTGAACCCTCGACACCGGTTACCCAATGTACCCGCTTTCCAGGCGGGCGCCTTCGACCACTCAGCCACCTCTCCAATGTCCCCGAAAACAAACAATATGATATTTGAGAAATTTAGTGAACAAGGAAGATTATATCGCAAAGAAGCAATAACGTCAATGGTAAAAACCTGTAAATTTATGTATTTCTTAAAAATTCTTTGATTCTTTTACTTAAAACGAGATAACCCCAATAAAAACGACGTTTACATTGATGAACTGCCCTCCTATTTGGAAATTGATGCCGCTTGGGAATGAAGATAATCTATGTTCCATTGAGCGTATTGCTGATCATTACGATGATCCTCTAAATTATAGTTTTCTTTAAGGAATTTTGCTAAATACGTGGTGATTTTATTAGCTCCCCAGATATTGACGTGACTGGAATTATTCATGTCTGTTTTAAAGTTAAAACCTATCTCTGCTACTTTATCGTTAAAGTTAATGAAAGGAATTTTATTTTCTGCAGAAATCTCAGATACTCTATTAAACATTTTTTCTGGTTCTTTTACCCAATTTTCTGAGCCTGCTGTACTGCTATAATCATAAGGAGTATTGGTAAATATTAATTGAAATCCCTCTTCCTTTGCTAAATTAATAAATTTGTTAAGATACTCTTCGGTCTTTGGCGGCAAATCAGCACTTTCTGTCGTAACTTCGTTAATAGTATTGTCTTTTCCATATTTATTGGTTCCAGAATCAAAACCTTTACCATAATAACTTGAAGAAGTATCATTAAAAAAATCTTGTTTAGTAAGTTCTTTCCATCGATAATGATACTTAATAATCGGAAATATATAATTAAGCCAATCTTTTTGAGGTGTACAATGAATTATGGCATCCAATTTATTCATTGAAAATCTCATATTATCAAGAGCATTTCTAACATACCCTTCATCTCCATATTCATCAGTTAAACCCAAATAATATAGGTCAACAACTACAATAGATGGCTTATGATTCTTAAGAACCTCTTTTAGCATATAATAGGTCACATCAATAGGTTGTCCGCCAGTGGCATAGTTAAAGCTTGTAATACCCTCCTCATGCCATAAAACATTTGGGTCTAACCCTCCATTCATGTGGCTGGAGCCCATTAAGACAACATCGTAAGCGTTACCAGTATGCTTATATAGACCTTCAATTAGTTTACTGCGATGTCCTGTCTTTAGGATAAATATTGAATTAAGAACTGACATAATCAATAGTAAGAGAACAATAAAAACAGCACTCTTAATGACAGCCTTTTTAAGCATAAACAATCCTCCTAAAACTGGAAGTATACGAATTGTTCGGGACTATATCCAGGGCCATAAATTCCAAAAATCATAATGATGACTATACAGCTTAAATAGACAGTCCATCTTAATCCTAATTGCTTTTTAGATAATTCACTTCTCAGACTCGTATTACGCTGCAGCAGATTTACGCTTAAAATACCGGCTATACTTAGAACCGCTAAAATGAAATCTTTCTGGGCCAATCCAAGATTATAAATAGAACCATCTGTAAATACTTCCGGGTTAAAATAAAGCATATTACGAATAATTAATAAGGCACTC
The DNA here is from genome assembly GCF_000235605.1 of Desulfosporosinus orientis DSM 765. Taxonomy (GTDB): domain Bacteria; phylum Bacillota; class Desulfitobacteriia; order Desulfitobacteriales; family Desulfitobacteriaceae; genus Desulfosporosinus; species Desulfosporosinus orientis. Next base: position 14,607 of record NC_016584.1, on the reverse strand, counting down.
GTAAAGGAACCTGCTCGAAAAAATATCCAGGCAAAATCTACTAACAGAAAGGTCACAATAACTTGATATAACTTGTAGCCGAAACCACTTGTTCTGATTTTAAAGGTTTTAAGGGCAGCTTTACGAATAGGCTTCAGCAAATCTCCTATTACTTGATAGGCACCATGCAGGGCACCCCAAATAATAAAATTAATGGTGGCTCCATGCCACATACCCGATACAATAAAGACAGCCATAATATTATAATAAGTCCTTACCTTACCCCTCCTATTTCCTCCTAAAGGAATATACATATAGTCCTTAAACCAGGCACCTAGAGTTATGTGCCAGCGTCTCCAGAACTCTTTGATTGATTTTGAAAAATACGGACTCTTAAAATTATACGATAATCTAAATCCCATTACCTCTGCGGCTCCACGTGCAATATCCGAATAGGCCGAAAAATCACAATAGATTTGGAAGGCAAAAAACACGGTACCGATCACTATTTCAAAACCTCTATAGTCACTAGGATTATTGTAGACAGTGTTGACTAATACGGCTAGTCTATCCGCAACTACCATCTTTTGAATGAGTCCCCAAAGCATTAAAAGTAAACCATTCTTCACTCTTGTGTAATCAAAGGTATGCTTTTCGTCAAATTGATGCAATAGATGTTTGGACTTCTCTATAGGTCCGGCGACCAGCTGAGGAAAAAATGAAACAAAAAGTGCATACTTACCTAAGTTTTTTTCAGCTTTAACATCATTTCTATAAACATCAATGGTATAGCTCAATGCTTGAAAGGTATAAAACGATATTCCTACCGGAAGTAAATAGTCAAAGGACGGAATATAAATTGGATTATGTAAATACGTAAAGATTCTTTCTATACTATGACTGAAATAGTTATAATACTTAAACATAAACAAAATGCTAAAATTAATTAATACACTTAAAAACACCCATAACTTTTTTAACTGCATTGACCTTTTTTCATTACCTATTCCATTAGCCTTATCAATTAAAATGCCGCTAATATAGGTAATTACTGTAGAAAAGGCAATTAAAACAGCGTAGCTGGCATTCCAACTCATATAAAAATAATAACTTGTTATGAGAAGCCAAACCCAACGAATTTTATGGCTTATTGTAAAGTAGATAAAAGTTACTATCATAAAAAAAACAAGAAATTGTAATGAATTGAATAGCAACGAGAATACCCCCATATTCCATTTTAGCTCATTTGATTTTATCAAAGAGTTGTTTAGATTTTAATCAAGTTCTATGCAATTTTTATCAAGATTTAAGTCTTCTGATACTGCGGTTTTAATAAGACTTCATATTTATTAAGACTCTAATAGTATTGGTATATTTTAGGTAATTAAACATTACAAACCAACATCCTAAAACACATTACTTTTTAGAAATAGAACACGTAAAAAGGTCTCCGCGTATAACGCAAAGACCTTGATCCCATATGTAATGGCGGAGGAGGTGGGATTCGAACCCACGGACGGCTTACACCGTCAAACGATTTCGAGTCGCTCTCGTTATGACCACTTCGATACTCCTCCATTAAATATATATTAGCTAAATATAAATCAGCGTAGTTTTTTAAAAAAATTCTTTAAGATAAGAGCACATTCATCTTCCATAATACCAGCCAAAATATCAACTTGGTGGTTCCATAATTTGTAGTCTAAGACATTCATTACCGAACCTATGGCGCCACCTTTTAAATCCGAGGCACCGTAAATCAGTTTTTTTATACGAGATTGAACAATAGCACCTGCACACATTGGGCAGGGTTCTAAAGTAACATAAAGATTAGTATCCGTTAATCGCCAAGTATCCATGACTTCGGCAGCACGTTGAATAACTAAAATTTCTGCATGTGCCGTCGGATCATTTCTTTGTTCCTTTTCGTTATGTGCTTCGGCAACCAGTTGACCGTCATGAACAAGCACTGCTCCAATCGGTACTTCACCCTGTTCAAAAGCCATCTGTGCTTGTTTTAAAGCTAAACGCATCCAATCTTGATGAAGCATAGCTACCTCGATAATGGTGACCCCGGGAGGAGTCGAACCTCCGCAAGACAGGGTTTAGGAAACCCCCGCTCTATCCACTGAGCTACGAGGCCATATAAAATAATTATAACTATCCTGAGAAAAAAGTTCGATATACGAACTTCGAATATCGAACCACAAATAACAATAATGGTGCGCTCGGAGGGATTCGAACCCCCGACATTCAGATTCGAAGTCTGACGCTCTATCCAGCTGAACTACAAGCGCATTGTACATGGCGGAGGGGGTGGGATTCGAACCCACGGCTCCTTGCGAAGTCACCGGTTTTCAAGACCGGCTCCTTAAACCACTCGGACACCCCTCCAAGTAAAACAACCGAATAAAAGAATAACATATTTGCATAAATAATTCAACTGTTATTATTAATTTTTTACTGTTATCTTTTGTAAAATTTTATTACCCAATATATTCAACACCCATATATGGCTGTAATGCTTTTGGAATATGAACCCTGCCATCTTTATCCTGATAATTTTCCATAATGGCTGCAACAGTGCGTCCAATAGCTAAACCACTGCCGTTTAAAGTGTGAACAAATTCCGGCTTTTCCTTTAAACTTCTGCGAAAACGAATATTTGCTCTACGTGCCTGAAAATCTTCAAAATTGCTGCAAGAAGAAATCTCTCTATAAGTATTAAAGCTAGGGAGCCAAACTTCTAAATCATAAGTTTTTGCTGAAGAAAATCCAAGATCTCCAGTTGACAAAGCCACAACACGATAGGGAAGCTCTAATTCTTGAAGAATACTCTCAGCGTCATTAGTCAGCTTTTCCAGTTCGTCATAGGAGTTTTCAGGAAGTGAGAACTTAACGAGTTCAACTTTATTGAATTGGTGTTGGCGAATAAGCCCCCTCGTATCTCTGCCTGCAGAACCGGCTTCCGATCGGAAACATGAGCTATAGGCACAATGATACATGGGTAACTGATTCCCATCCAATATTTCGTCACGATATAAATTAGTTACTGGTACTTCTGCCGTTGGAATTAGAAAGTAATCTGTTCCGACAACTTTAAAGGCATCATCTTCAAATTTTGGCAATTGTCCTGTTCCCGTCATAGAGCCACGATTAACTAAGTATGGAGGAAGTATTTCGGTATACCCCTTAGAAGTATGACGATCAAGCATAAAAGATATCAACGACCGTTCTAACTTCGCTCCTAAGCCTTTATAGAACGTAAAACGAGCACCGGTCACTTTAGCAGCTCTGACGAAATCAAAAATGTCCAATTTTTCCCCCAACTCAAAGTGAGCTTTAGGCTCAAAATCAAAGACACGAGGAATTCCCCATGTACGAACCTCTATATTGTCATTTTCATCAGTACCTATTGGTACAGATTCATGGGGGATGTTTGGTATCTCATAGAGTACTTTTTCCATTTCTCGCACTATATTAGCCGTTGTTTCTTCTAAGTCTTTGATTTTTTGACCAACTTCTCTCATCTCTAAGACAAGACTCTCAGCATTCTGACCACTTTTTTTGAGACGCCCAACTTCTTCAGAGACTGTATTGCGACGAGCTTTTAATGTCTCAACTTCAAAAAGTAGTTTCCTTCTCTCAGCTTCTTGACTTAAAAAACGATCAAGACTAATTGAAACATGCCGCTTATGTAATGCTTCTTTCACCACTTCTGGATTATTACGTACAAATTTGAGATCCAACAAACCAAACACCCTCCCATGCCTATTTAGAAACTTGGCTGGCAGCAGCCTTAGTTAAACTTATGTCCAATAATTAATGTTCATCAATCATATTGATAAAATATTGATGAACTCTATGATCAGAGGTAAGCTCAGGATGAAACGCACTAGCCAACAAATTTCCTTGTCTCGCAAAGACAATTTTACCATTATACTCCGCTAATATACCCACATTAGGAGCAACTTCCCTCAAATAAGGAGCCCTAATAAACACTGCTCTCAAAGGGTTAACTCCCAAGGCAGGTACCTGGAGATCGGTTTCAAAGCTTTCGACTTGCCTGCCAAAGGCATTTCTCTCTACAATCGTATCCATTAAACCTAAACTATACTGTTCACTATCAACAATGGTTTTACTTAAGAGAATCATACCTGCACAAGTTCCGAAAATCGGCATATCTTTAGCGCCAAGTTCTTTAATCTTTTCACCCATCTCATCAACTATCAGGAGTTTACCTATTGTTGTACTTTCTCCTCCAGGAATGATAAGACCTTGTATTCCGTCAAGATCACAGGTTTTTCGAACTTCGACAACATCACATCCCAATTGTTCCAAAACCTGTCGGTGCTCGCGAAAAGCACCCTGCAGTGCCAATACGCCAACCCGCTTTTTCATTTTTTACCAGCCCCGTTCTTGCATACGCTGAGATTCGGTTAAGGTTGATATTTCAATACCCGACATAGGTTCTCCCAAATCCTTGGAGATTTCTGCAAGCAATTTTGCATCTTTATAGTGAGTCGTAGCCAAAACAATGGCCTTTGCCCGTGCTTTTGGATCGCCGGATTTAAAAATTCCCGACCCAACAAAAATACCATCGACACCTAATTGCATCATTAAAGCTGCATCCGCCGGGGTTGCGATCCCCCCTGCAGCAAAATTTACAACCGGTAATTTTCCATGTTCGGCAACATATAACACTAAATCATAAGGTGCACCCATATTTTTTGCAGCAGACATTAACTCTTCTTTAGGCATTAACGTCAAAGCACGTATTTCGCTCATGACGGTGCGCATATGTCTAACTGCTTCAATAACATTTCCTGTCCCAGGCTCACCTTTAGTACGAATCATAGCAGCTCCTTCTCCGATTCTGCGCAAAGCTTCTCCTAGATTACGGCAACCACATACGAAAGGCACTTTAAAGTCATGTTTATTGATATGATAGGCATCATCTGCGGGTGTCAATACTTCTGATTCATCAATATAATCGACACCTAAGGCTTCCAAAATTTGAGCTTCTACAAAATGTCCAATACGTGCTTTAGCCATGACAGGAATTGTGACTGCCGACATTATAGTCTGTACTATAGATGGATCAGCCATTCGGGCAACTCCGCCTTCAGCCCGTATATCCGAAGGAACACGTTCTAAAGCCATTACAGCACAAGCTCCAGCCTCTTCTGCAATGATTGCCTGCTCAGGGGTTGTTACATCCATGATAACGCCGCCTTTTAGCATTTCTGCAAGTCCGGTCTTAACTTTAAGTGAGCCTATTTCAGTCATTGGTAGTTCCTCCTCAAGATTGAATATGAATCTCAGACATGGTAACACCTAGCGCGAACTTTGTCAATTTTTAGTCTTCAGCCTCTGAATCAGCGTTTTCCCCAGTATCTTCATCATCTTTCATGACAACTTTAGCGATGGCAACAACATTGCTGTCACCTGTACGCATAGCTAAAACACCCTGTGCAGAACGTCCTTGGTTTGAGATACTTGATACAGGAATTCTTAGCATAATCCCATTATTAGTGATCACCATCAGCTCATCTTCGACATGAACAACTTTAATGCCAACCAAATTGCCGGTTTTTGCATTCAATTTCATGCCGATAACCCCTCTGCCGCCACGTCCTTGAACACGGAATTCTTTTAGATCAGTACGTTTGGCAAACCCATTTTCACTCATGGTTAGAAGCTCGCCTTCATCGCCTATAACATCCATACCGACAACCATATCATTTTCTTCTAACTTTATGCCTTTAACTCCACGGGCAGTGCGTCCCATATAACGAACTTCAGATTCTGGGAAACGAATAGCTATTCCTTTTTTGGTTGCTAAAAGAATATCATCCAAACCTTGGGTTAATTTAACGCCAATAAGTTCATCTCCTTCATCCAAAGTCAAAGCAATTAACCCATCTTTCCTGGCCGAGTCATATTCCTGCAATGCCGTTTTTTTCATGATACCATTCTTTGTTGCTGTTATCAGAAAATAATCCGGACTATACTCCTTGATAGCCATTACTGCGGTAATCATTTCATCCTGACCTAAATTCAATAGATTTATAACAGCAGTACCTTTAGCAGTACGACTTGATTCTGGAATTTCATGAGCTTTCAATCGATAAACTTTCCCTTGTGATGTAAAGAAAAGAATATAATGATGTGTCGTCGTGGTGAAGAGATGTTCTACAAAATCTTCTTCTTTAGTAGCCATCCCATGAACACCTTTGCCTCCACGATTTTGACTCTTATAAGTACTTAACGGTAACCGTTTAATATAACCGTAGTGAGTTACTGTTACCACAACATCTTCGACAGCAATTAAATCCTCGACGTCCATTTTACTTACATCAATAGTTATAAGCGTTCGTCGTGAATCTCCAAACTTGCTCTTTATTTCTTCAAGTTTATTCTTTATTATACCTATGACCATAGCCTCTGAGGCAAGTACAGCCTTGAGATAGGCGATGGTATTCATTAAATCTTGATATTGATTTTCTAATTTCTCTCGTTCTAACCCAGTTAACCGTTTTAATCTCATGTCAACAATGGCCTGAGCTTGTTTTTCACTTAAACCAAAGCGTATAGTTAAATTCTCTCTTGCCTTTGATTCATCTGGGGAAGAGCGAATTGTTTCAATAACTTCATCAATATGATCAAGGGCAATCCTCAATCCTTCAATAATGTGAGCTTCAGCTTCAGCTTTATTAAGTTCAAATCGAGTTCTTCGAACAATAACATCTTTTTGGTGTTCAATAAAGTAATGAATCATATCCTTAAGATTCAAAGTTCTTGGCTGTCCATCCACTAATGCCAACATATTTACACCAAAGGTGTCCTCCAGCTGAGTATGCTTATAGAGCTGATTCAATATCACTTTAGGATTGACATCACGCCTTAATTCAATAACAATCCGCATTCCTGAACGATCAGATTCGTCCCTTAGATCTGTAATTCCATCTATTTTCTTTTCACGAACAAGATCAGCGATCTTCTCAATCATACGAGCTTTATTAACTAAAAAAGGAATTTCCGTAACAATAATACGAGTTTTTCCTGATTTTTCCATTTGCTCAATTTCGGCTTTAGCCCTTAATTTAATTGAGCCTCTCCCAGTCAGATAAGCAGACCTTATACCTTCATGACCCATAATTGTAGCACCAGTAGGAAAATCCGGACCTTTGATATAGTCCATTAGATTATCAACTGATAAGTTAGGGTCATCCAATAAGGCAACCGTCGCATCAATAACTTCTGTCAAATTATGGGGTGGAATATTGGTTGCCATTCCGACGGCAATTCCTGAAGAACCGTTTACCAGCAGATTCGGAAATTTAGATGGCAATACAGTAGGTTCTTCTTGTTTTTCATCATAATTTGGTGTGAAATCAATGGTATCTTTATCGATATCCTCTAACATATACGTTGTTATTTTTTCCATGCGCAGCTCAGTATAACGCATTGCTGCAGCAGAGTCCCCATCGATAGAACCAAAATTGCCATGCCCATCAACAAGGGGATATCGACTAGCAAAATCTTGTTCTAAACGAACCACCGCATCATAAATTGAGGAATCTCCATGGGGATGAAATTTACCCATGCAATCTCCAACAAGACGTGCCGATTTACTATAAGGCTTGTTAGGAGTTAAACCCAACTCATGAAGGGTATACAATATTCTGCGATGAACCGGTTTTAGCCCATCTCGAACGTCAGGCAAAGCACGACTAACGATAACACTCATCGAATAGTCGATAAATGATCTTCGCATTTCATCCGCGATTTCAACGGGAAGAACTTTCCCCCCTATAATTTCATCCGCCATGAATGAGCACTCCTTTAAGCATCTAAATTACGAACATCTTTGGCATAGCGATTAATAAAGTCACGACGCGGTTCAACTTTGTCACCCATTAAAACTGAGAACATACTTTCAGTCCTCATAGCGTCTTCCATAGTCACTCTTAGGATCGTTCGTTTGGCAGGGTCCATAGTAGTTTCCCACAATTGCTCAGGATTCATTTCTCCTAAACCTTTGTAGCGTTGAATCTCCACTTTATCTCTGCCTATTGATTCAAGAACTTTAGTTAGTTCATTATCACTGTAAGCGTATTGAATTTCTCTTCCCTTTTTAACCTTAAAAAGAGGAGGTTGAGCAATATAAATAAAATTATTTTCAATTAATGGCTTCATATATCGATAAAAGAAAGTTAATAATAATGTTCTAATATGAGCACCATCCACATCAGCATCTGTCATGATGATTAATTTATGATATCTTGCTTTACTAATATCAAAATCATCGGATATTCCCGTTCCCATTGCGGTTATCATTGCTCGAATTTCAGCATTTCCTAATATTTTATCTAGCCGAGCCTTTTCTACATTCAGAATTTTTCCACGTAAAGGTAATATAGCTTGAAAGCGGCGATCTCGCCCTTGTTTTGCTGAGCCGCCTGCACTATCTCCTTCAACAATATACATTTCACACAAATCCGGTTCTTTCCAAGAGCAATCTGCAAGTTTGCCTGGAAGAGAAGTTCCTTCCAAAGCACTTTTACGGCGAGTTAATTCCCTCGCTTTGCGGGCTGCATCCCTGGCTCGGGCTGCTTGTACCGATTTTTCTATAAATTTGCGTGCAATTGCTGGATTTTCTTCAAGGAAAATACTAAGACCTTCTCCAGTTGCTGAATCCACAATACCTCTTATTTCACTATTACCCAGCTTAGTTTTTGTCTGCCCTTCAAACTGGGGATCAGGTACTTTAACTGAAATTACTGCAGTTAACCCTTCTCTTATATCATCTCCAGAAAGATTAGAATCTGTAGGTTTTAACATGTTATTCTTTCGAGCATAATCATTGATTACTCTGGTTAATGCTGATTTAAAACCCGCTTCATGAGTTCCGCCTTCTTGAGTATTTATATTATTGGCATAAGAAAACAAATTTTCAGTATAACTATCGTTATATTGAATACAAACTTCAACTTGAACATTATCTTTTGTTGTTTCAATATATATTGGTTGAGAATGTAAACAATCTTTACTGTTATTAAGATATAGAACAAAATCTTGAATACCACCAGCGTGCACAAAGGTTTCTTCTACACTTGTTCTTTCATCTTTTAAAATAATTGTTATATTTTTATTTAAAAAAGATAATTCCCTTAGTCGATGAGCCAAAATATCAAAATCATAAACTTTTATTTCAAATATTTCGGAATCTGGCAAAAAGGTTATTTTGGTTCCATTAGTTTTCGTTGTTCCAATGTTCATTAATTCTGTGGTTGGTTTCCCTTTGGCATATTCCTGACGATAAATATGCCCTCCTTTTGAAACTTCAACAATCAGCCATTCCGATAAAGCATTAACAACGCTTAAACCTACGCCATGAAGACCACCGGATACTTTGTAGGCACTCTCACTTCCACCAAATTTTCCTCCTGCATGAAGCACCGTCAAGGCAACTTCAACTGCAGGTTTTCCTATTTTCGGATGTATATCAACTGGAATTCCGCGTCCATTATCCAAAACAGTAATACTATTATCTAAATGAATGGTAACATCAATTTTATTACAAAAACCCGCCAATGCTTCATCAATACTATTATCGACAATCTCGTAGACAAGATGATGAAGACCTCGAGGCCCTGTGGAACCGATGTACATACCAGGACGTTTTCGTACAGCCTCTAAACCTTCAAGCACTTCGATCTGCCCTGCATTATAATTATCAATTGCATTTTTAGCTAGCTGCTCTTTGTTTTCTTGCAAAGCCGTTTCCTCCTATAGAAACTCGGCTAGCGCCAAGACTTAGTCATTGGCGGTGGCCATAGTTGCACTTTATGCGAAGTTCTAACTCTACTCAATTGAATTAGAACTTCGCTTTTTGGCTGGTAAGGTATTCTTAAGGCTGGATAATAATGACAAGAAGTCGTACCAAAATATGCCTTCAACCTTTTTATTGTACACTAAAATCAACTATGTATCAATTTTTAGCTTTTTAGTAACTAACCTTATTATTCTTTAACAAAATTAAAGGCTGATCGTTTAAATAACGTAAGGGATGATATTGGAGAAAAATACAGATCATTAATGGCAATGATTAATGTCTTCTCTCTGCCCGGTTCAGAAATATAACAAATATTTTTATGATAATTTTTCATTTTACTCAAAAATATACGGTTAATTTGGCTAATTTTCGTCATTTCTAAATCGATTATTGCAACTATATCTTCTTTTTTAATTAAAACATCTCCGCCAAGATGTAAATACAATTACCTATCCCTCCTTATATGCCCTTGTTCAACAATGTAAAGTGTACCTAATTCAAGATGTTTATCAGCATTTGTCATAGTAATTAGAGTTTGAATACTTGAAGACTCAATAAACCTTGTTAAATAGTCTCTCCTAAAACGATCCAATTCAGACAATACATCATCAAGTAAAAGAAGGGGATATTCCCCTTTTTCTTGGCGTATTAGCTCTAATTCAGCAAGTTTCAAACTTAAAACTAATGACCGTTGTTGTCCCTGAGACGCATAAAGCCTTCCCGGTCTATTATTTAAGAGAATTTGCAGGTCGTCGCGATGAGGACCAATTAAAATCATTTGACGTTCAATTTCTTGTTCTAATTTATCATTCATTAATTCAGGAAATTCATTGATTGCCTCTTCTACGGATCTTTTTCCTAAAGAATTATAAACAATTTGTAACTTCTCTTTGTTTGAGGATAAATTTGCATAAATAGGTTCAGCTGCATCCTGTAAACGTTTGGTTAAATCAAATCGATTAAGAATAATTTTTCTTCCCAGTTCAACTATTTGATTATTCCAGATCTGAATTTGTGAATATTTATAATTTCTCTCAGAAAATGACTTAAGCAAAGCGTTTTTTTGGTGAATAGCCTTGTTATAAGCGTTAAGAATAGCCACATGTCCTGGACGCATTTGAGCAATATGTAAGTCTAAAAATCGTCTTCTTTCTGCCGGTCCACCTTTAATCATGACGAGATCATCGGGAGAAAAGAAAATGACATTAATTGTACCTACAAAATCAGATAAACGCTGACAAGATACTTGGTTAATCTTGACCATTTTTTTCTTATCTTTATAATGACTTTCCAAAGAAACTTTATGTTGATTTATTAAAAATTCTCCATAAAGATGAAACTCACTTTGATTCCAACGTAATAATTCTTGCTCCCTGTGAACTCTATAAGATTTTCCAGTTAAAAGATAATAAATACCTTCAATAATGTTTGTTTTACCTTGACCATTATCTCCAATCAAGATATTTGTTCCAGGAAAAAATTGAATCATTTCGTTTTCATAATTACGGAAATTTTGGAGATGAATTTTCGAGAACATCATGGTTTTATGATGTTCTTACCGGCAGAACTAGATAAATATAATTTGGATTATCCAGAGGACGCATTACTCCTGGGCTAAATGGTCCGGATAATTCAAATAGGACATGTTCGCTGTCTATTACTTTTAAGGCATCAATTAAGAATTTAGCATTAAAAGCAATCCTGACATCGTTGCCTTCCATTTCTATGCCAATTTGTTCTGATATTTTTCCAAGCTCTGAGGTTTGATCAATTCTCAGTTCATTTCCTTCTACATTTATCCTAATGATATTAGCTCCGCTCTTATCACGAGATAATAAGGATGCTCTTTCTACAGCATCTAAAAATTCCCTAACAGACAAATTTACTTTCGTTTCACAGGTTTGAGGAATAACTTGCTTATAATTTGGAAATTGTCCTTCAATCAACCTTGAGACAAGATATATAGAACCAAATTGAAAGACTACTTGATTATTACTGTAACTAATCGTTATTACTTCATCTTCATCTTTTAACAATCGGTATATTTCAGACAAAGTTTTTGAGGGAACAATGCCGCTAAAGCGGACTTCTTCCGGATTGGCAATCTCTGAAATCATGTAAGCCAAACGATGGGTATCGGTAGCTACTAAACGAATCATTGAACCATCAATTTGCAAAAGAATACCGTTAAAAACCGGTCGGCTCTCTTCTGTTGCACAAGAGAAGATGGTTTGGCGAATCATATTTTTAAAAACCATAGTTGGTATTGAAAATGATAGAGGTTCAATTAAATCAGGAAGTAAAGGGAATTCTTCTGGATCATAACCGTTCAATACCAGTTCTGATTGATAGTAACAAATTTTTATAGATCGACCTCGTTCTTCCAATGAAATTGTTGTATCAGGCAGTTTACGAACAACCTCAGCAAAAAGCTTAGCAGGAACAATTGTTGTTCCTGGCTCATCTACTTGGGCAGGAACATCACAACGAATCCCCATTTCAAGATCAGTAGCTGCAAATTGTAAAGACTGATTTTCGGTCTGAATTAAAATTCCTTGAAGAACCGGCAATGGATTTTTATGTGATACAGCCCGTTGAACAGCATTTACTCCAGATAGCAGTGCATCTTTAGAGCAGAAGATTTTCATATAAATCGAATCCCCCTATAAATATTTCCCTCTTGATAGGCTAATTAAGTACTAAATGAAGTTTATCATTAATAAGATATTAGTTAGTAGTTGTAGTAGTATAGCTTGTCAACATGTGAATAAGTTCATGGAATACCCAAATCAACTCACAAAATCTATGTTGAAAAAGTTGTGGACAAACGGATTAGATTATCCACGTGTCCACATGCAATACGTTATTAGATTTTTATCAACAAGTTATTAACAGGCGTTTGTTAATTTTTAATCTGATTGGATTCGCTGAATTATTTCATTGATTTTTTTCTCTAAAACTGGGTCATTGATTAAGGCTTGAGATATTTTTTCGTGAGCATGCATTACAGTGGTATGATCTCTTCCGCCAAATTCGTCTCCTATTTTAGGCAAAGAAAAGTCAGTAAGTTGGCGAGATAGATACATTGCGATTTGTCTGGGAAATGCTACGGCACGTGTTCTCTTTTTTGCTTTAAAATCATTGGGAGATAAGTTAAAGAAACGGGCAACAGATTCTTGTATAATATCAATGGTTATTTCCTTGGTATTATTCGCAGGTATAATGTCTTTTAATGCTTCTACAGCTACGTCCGCTGTTATGGGAATAGAACTAAGAGAGGCAAAGGCCATTACTCGAATAAGTGCTCCCTCAAGTTCACGTATGTTCGAACGGATTTTATCGGCAATATAAACCATGACTTCGTTTGGAACCTGCAAATTTTCCATTTTTGCTTTTTTACGAAGAATTGCAATTCTCGTTTCTAAATCAGGTGCTTGAATGTCTGTTATTAAACCCCATTCAAAGCGGGATCGGAGCCGATCTTCTAGCGTTGGAATTTCTTTGGGAGGACGGTCAGACGAAATAATAATTTGTTTATTTGCTTCATGGAGAGCGTTAAATGTATGGAAAAACTCTTCTTGAGTTCGTTCTTTACCTGCTAAAAATTGAATATCATCAATTAAAAGAATATCGACGTTTCTATAATGATTTCGAAATTCTTCTGGATTTTCATCTCTGATTGAATCTATCAACTCATTTGTAAATTTCTCGCTGGAAACATAGATTACTTTAGTATTAGGGGACCTTTGCAGAACATGATGCCCAATAGCATGCATAAGGTGGGTTTTACCTAATCCTACGCCTCCGTAAATAAAGAGAGGATTATAGGATTTAGCCGGTGATTCAGCGACAGCTAATGAAGCAGCATGGGCAAAACGATTACTGTTTCCAATTACAAACGTGTCAAAAGTATATTTCATATTTAAGGAATTGATAATTGGTTCTGATGGTTTAGTGACTGTAGTTGGAATAGTTTCATCTAAGGCCACATCGTCCATATAAGTATTCTCTGATGTTGATAAAATAAAGCGCAGACTAACAGAATGCCCTAATACGGATTGAACAGAGGAACGAATCATAGGTGCATAACGACTTTCCAACCAATCTTTTGCAAATTCATTGGGGACACTAATGACAAGCGTATCTCCATCAATATTCAGTAGTCGTGTAGAACTCAACCAAGTTTCAAAGCTCGGCTTAGAAAGTTCATTTTTTAGTTTTTCTAGCGTTTCCTGCCACAATAATTGGAGTGAGTTCGACTTTGGTGACATGACGGACCTCCCTTGTCTAAAAATGAAAAAATAATGACAATAAAAAAGTTATACACAAACTTATACACATTTGTGGATAACTTAAACAAATTACGTGTTGTGAATAGGTATAAACACGATTTGTTGTTGTCGTCAGGTATTGTAAAATTATAATAACAATTTTCCTGTGGGTTATCAACAGGAATATAATCAGTTTCGAAAAATTATTCACAGTGGATAACTTTTTAAAATTACAAGTTATCCACACAGTGTCAAAGTCCTTTGCTTGACAGAATAAAATTCATTAGAGTATAATCTCTAAAGTACAGTAAGATTGAGTGCGAAGTTTTTTCGTTTATATAAAGGAGGTGTCGTTGAATTGAAACGAACATATCAACCGAAAAATCGGCGTCATAAACGTGTTCACGGTTTTTTGAGTCGGATGAGTACGCCAACGGGGCGAAATGTAATAAAGCGCCGTCGTTTAAAGGGTCGGAAGAAGCTATCAGTTTAAGGCCGCAATTATGTGGCCTTTTT